>NZ_CP017269.1 GCF_001750685.1 Geosporobacter ferrireducens
AGGATGAAGCAAGAATTGCATATATCCTTAATGAAGATGATTGAGAAAATCAATGAATATTTTAAAGATTGCTTTAGAAAAATATCCACAAAAAAAATAAATTAAAAAAGCTTTCGCCGATTTAGGCGAAAGCTTTTTTTAATCTTCTTGTCTTAATAATCTTTCATCCAATTCGCAGGTACCATTATTGCAGTAACCAGCTATGCAATGAATACATGTAATAAATCCACATTCCCTGGGTTCTCCAAAACCTTTAACCTCATAATCTTTTTCGTACATAATTTGGCACCTCCATTGAATTAATCCGAATCTACTATACATTTATATTATAATACAAGAATACAATCATGTCAATTGTATACATTGTGACAAATAAAAAAAGATGCAGTTAAAGAACTACATCCTTCTTTTCACCAAATATCTTTTTCCAAAGGGGTTGCTTTGTGTTTAGCTTCTTAACCTGTTCCTTCAATTCTGCCAATTCATAGGATTTTTGCTTTAAGCGCATTTTCAGTCGGGCATTTTCACAAATCAAGATATCTTTTTCTTTTTTGAAATGTGTTTCATTCCCTTCCATGTCTTGCACAACATCGTCAAAGTGGTTAATAATTTCGTTTTTTGTTTCATCAATTTTATATTGAAGCTGCTCATTCATGTTATGATTAATACGGTTGCATAGTTCTTCCAGCATACTGGAAAGTTCCAATTCTGCAGGTTGATTTATGATACTTAATTCAGAACTGCTGGCAGTAACAGCAACCTCATGATTCCCGTGAACTAAAATTTCTGGCGTATCAAGAATTAATTTAATTTGCTTATTTGTGAGCCCTTTTTCTTGGAGTTCCTTTATATAAATAAATTGTTCAATTTCTTTGTATGTATAATAGCGACGATTGGAATTTGTTCTAGGGATCTCCAATTTGAATTCATCCTCATAATATCGTAATACATGTGTATCATAATCAGTGATTTTGCTAACCTCAGAAATGGAATATTTCTTTTCTTTATCAATCATATGATTTCCCCCCTAACTACTGATTATATTCTGTACATTAGCTTTTAATTCCTTTTTAATATTAAATCTTTCGATAGCAAATTCAGCTAAATTTCAACGTTTTTCTTATTTTTCACTTAATAAAACAGGTGTATATATGAGTTTTATTAAAAGAATATACTTTAACTTTCTATAAAAAGATAAAAATCCTTTGAAATTTTCAAAGGATTTGATAAGTTAACGTTAACTATTCTTTTTGTAGAAAAATGTTTTTAGAGGTACTAAATTATATCTTACGGGTAAAATGATCTGTTCAGTACTGCCTACAAACAATACTCCTTGTTCATTAAGGGATGAATAAAATTTCTTATACATATCTTCCTTGGCTTCTTCTGTAAAATAAATCATTACGTTTCGACAAACAATAAGATCGCAACGTTCGGGATATTTATCGTTTAATAAATTATGGTGTTTGAATTCAACACATTTTTTTACTTCGTCATTAATTTTATATGACTCCCCTACTTTGGTAAAGAATTTTGAAATGAGGTGCTTAGGAACGTTTTCAATACTCTTGGGAGAATAAATCCCCAGCAGTGCTTTATTAATGGCTCCTTTATCAATATCTGTAGCTAATATTTTGATGGTTTGCAGGGGCATCAGTTCACTGAGCATCATTACTAGAGAATAGGGTTCTTCACCAGTGGAACATGCAGCACTCCAAATTTTTAAAGTACTTCCTTTTTTAATTAGGTTTGGTAAGATTTCTTTTTGCAGTACTTCCCATTGATTTGAATTACGATAGAACTCAGAGACATTAATGGTTAAGTAATTAATAAATTCATTATATAAGTCTAAATCTTTGCAGATTGCTTGGAAATAGCCTTCATAAGTATCGAAGTTATTTCTTTTAATGAGAGAGTCAATTCTGCGTTTCATTTGTTTTTCTTTATAGCAGGATAAGTTGATTCCAGTTTTTTTAAAAATAGACTCCTTAAATTGTTCATAATTGTTCATAATTACGCCCCTTTAATGCTTATTATTATATCATATAGAAAATAGTCAAAAAAAGAAGAGAATTGCATTTTATAGTCTATTGTACCATATCTATACATAAAAAAAAAGCCGTGGATTACCACGAATTTAGAATGTAAAGGGGGTCTCAATGTATTTGTGAGGTCCTTATTAGTTTGGGCAAAAACGCAAAAAATATTCAGATAAATAAAGTAAAAAGGAGAGTTAAACTCTCCTATTCATCCTTTGACTCAATAATTTCTCCAATGGTTGTAGGCTCTTCTTGATTTACAATTTCTACAGCTTCAGGTTCATTGGCATCTTTGATGCTAAGGCTGATTCTTTTTGATTCCTCATTAATTTCTAAAATCTTTACCTTTACTTTTTGCCCAATATGGACTTCTTGAGAAGGCTTAGCAATATGCTTATCAGATATTTGTGAAATATGAACAAGTCCGTCTAATCCAGGCTCTAGTTCTACAAAAGCTCCAAAATCAGCTAAACGCACAACTTTTCCTTCAACAATGTCACCGGCGTTATATTTCCCATGAACGTTTTCCCATGGCTCTTGGGTGATTTGTTTTAATCCAAGTGAAATTTTATTCTTATCTTGATCAAAATCTAAAACAACAACTTTTATATGGTCGCCAACTTTGACAACTTCACTTGGCTGGCTTACTCTACCCCAAGACAGGTCAGAAATATGAACCAATCCATCGATTCCACCGATATCAACAAAGGCACCAAAGTTTGTAAGTCTTTTTACTTCTCCTTCAATTACGCTGCCCTTTTGAATCTTTTGCCATAAAGATTTTCTTTTTTCTACGTTTTCTTTCTCCAGTACAGCTCTATGGGAAAATACAATTTTTCTTTTTTCTCTATTAAAATCAATTACATTTACTGCAAGCTGCTTGCCGAGGAAGTCATTTAAGTTATTTACATAACTGGTTGATAGTTGAGAAGCAGGAATAAATCCTCTCAATTCATTACTTACAGCAATTACACCACCTTTTACGACTTCAACAATTTTTACTTGAAGGGTAGTGCCTTTTGATGCTGCTTCTTCGACTGTTTCCCAACCTTTTTCAGCATCGATACGTTTTTTTGACAATAATACATTGCCTTCACCATCATCTGTTTTTAGAACATATACCTCGATTTCATCCCCTTCTTTTACTAACTCCCGAGGATTTACTGAAAGATCATTAGAGATCTCTTGTTTTGGAATAATACCATCTGATTTATATCCTATATTTACCATGATTTCACTATCAGTGACATGGATAACTTTCCCCTTGATTGTGTGTCCCCGTCTCGGTACTCTCAAAGAGTTCTCAATTTCCTCCATCATATTCATCATCTCATTGTTGTTTTGATCCATACTGCTCATTTTTTCAATAACCTCCTTAATAATCCAGTCCGGGGTTGATGCTCCGGCTGTTACTCCAATTTTATTCATTTTTTCTATTATATCCATTGGTAAATCCTCGGCAGTTTCTACATGATAGGTATATTTACAATATTTTTTACTGATCTGTAGAAGCTTTTGTGTATTCGAACTATGATATCCGCCAATTACAATCATTGCATCTACCTGTTGCGCTACATTTGCACAGGATGATTGTCGTTCTCTGGTTGCAACGCATATGGTATTAAAGGGTTCTACCACTTTAGCTTTATGATTTAGCTCCTTTAAAATTGCATTCCATAACTCAGAGGTTATTGTTGTCTGTGCAACAATACATAACTTATCAAAATTGGGTAGAGAATCTACCTGGAAGACATGGTTCAAAATATACGCTTTATTATCACACCAACCATTGATTCCGATAACTTCCGGATGAGTAGGGTCACCGATAATAACAATGGAATAACCCTTCTGATGATATTCATAAACGATCTTTTGTACCTTTCTTACAAAGGGACAAGTGGCGTCAATGATTTCAACATTATTTTCCTTTGCTTTTTCATATACTTCTAAAGGAACTCCATGGGAGCGTATAATAACAATGCTGTCTTTGCCATCCTGAATATCATCTATAGACTGTACACCCATGGACTCTAATTTTTGAACAACCTGAGGGTTATGAATAAGTGGTCCGTAGGTGTGAATTCTTTTATCCCTATGCAAATCTACTGCGTGGAAGGTTCTTTGGATGGCTTCTTTCACGCCAAAACAATACCCAGCATTCTTTGCAATGATGATCTCCAATATTATTATACCTCCTAAATCAGTTTATAATTTAATTTCTACATCATATTACAAAATTCCTCCTATGTAAAGAGATTAATTTATGATATAGAGCAAGCAATTTCAGTTTCTATTTGCTCCATTACCTTTTGACTAAGCTCCTGATAGGTATCCACGCTTAACTTTTGACCATAATATTCCTCAAAGCTTAAGGGTGCACCAACTTTAACCTTTATTTTTCTGAATAGTTTATAATCAGAAATAATTGCCACAGGAACAATAGGAACCTTTCCTTTTATGGCGATCATGGCAAGGCCAGGCTTTACATTAGAAGGCGCTCCTTTCTTTTTACGGGTACCTTCTGGGAAGATGCCAAGAACCTTGCCACTGTTTAGAGCCTTTAAAGAATTCTTAATTGCTGATAAATCAGCGCCATCTCTGTTGACAGGAATCATATCTAGTTTTCTAATGATTGCTCCCAGTATTTTGATTCCAAAGAGTTCCTCTTTTGCCATATAAGTCATTTTGCGAGGAATTGTGGTACCGATAATAACAGGATCTAAATTATGAATATGATTGGAACAGACAATACAGGCACCTTCCTTAGGAATATAATGCAAATTCTCAACTTCTATGCGATAAAAAAGGTCTACATAGATTTTCATGAGATTTCTGGCAAAAGTGTAAAAATCCATTTTGCTTCCTCCCTACTGAATATAGGATAATATTTTATCAACCACTTTCTCTATGCTCAAGCCCGTAGTATCTATAAGAATGGCATCCTCAGCTTGAATCAGTGGTGCCAGTTCTCTTTCTGTATCAATCCTATCACGATTTGAAATTTCTGACTTCACATCTTCTAAAGAAGTAGTAAAGCCTTTTCGACGCTGTTCCTCAAAGCGTCTCCTTGCTCGTTCATCAATGGATGCAGTAAGGAAGAATTTATAGGCTGCATCTGGCAAAACAAAGGTTCCAATATCCCGGCCATCCATCACTACATTTTGTGCAGCAGCAATAGTTCTTTGGAATTCTACCATTTTTTTTCGAACTGGAGAAAGCTTGGCTACTTCAGAAACCAATTGATTCACTTCAGGACTTCGGATTTCTTCTGTGACATTGGTTCCATTTAGATAAATATCATCTCCTATCAGCTCTATCCTTATATCAGCCAGCAATGCTTCAATTTGCTGAGCATCTTTCGTATCTACAAAATTTTGAATAAACTTCAATGTTACAGCACGATACATGGCACCTGTATCAATGTATGTAAGTTTTTTAACCTTTGCGATTATTTTTGCGATCGTACTCTTACCTGCACCAGCAGGTCCATCTATAGTAATACTCATATTACCCACGCATACTTCCTCCAAGCTTAGATTCTATTTAAAAGATAAAACATCTACAAAACTATCATAATATTAAATATTTATCTTTACAATATAAAAAACTAATTCTTATTCAATCTCAAGTTAATAATCTCTTCTTTAAAGAATTGGCTAAGGCTATTTGCGGGAGAATCGGGATCACTTTTCAAGTGCAATGCTTGCAATAAAAATAGGGATAATAGGCAGGCAATGGCCAAAGAAAAGAAGATCCTTTCAATAATGTATACAGTTTTTAGAATCAACTTTGACATTGGTAAACCTCCCGATAAAAGAATAGCTTCTATAGTAGTATTATACGCTAATTCCAGCTAGATATCCTGTTGAAAATGCAATTTGAAGATTATAACCACCGGTTAATCCTTCTACATCAAGGACTTCACCTGCAAAATGCAAACCGGATATTTTTTTTGATTCTAAAGTAGAAGGGTTGATTTCTTTAACATCAATTCCTCCCGAAGTTATAATCGCTTCCTGAATAGGTCTTGTACGCGTAATCGTTAGTGGCAGACCGGTGATAAGCTTCAATAAAATTCTACGCTCTTCCTTGCTGATTTGGTTCACAAATTTTTCCTCCGGTATACCTGAGAGTTGAATAATAACAGGAATCAGCTTTGCTGGAAGCAAATCATCCAGTGCATTTTTTAACTGTTTTCTGCTATATTTATCAAAATCCCGCTGTATCCTCTTATCTAACGTATCTTCATCCAAAGCAGGCTTTAAATTGATAAATGCTTTTATTTTTTCCTTATCAAGATACTTTGCCAGATAGTTGCTTGTAGATAATACAATAGGTCCGGATATACCGAAATGTGTAAAAATCATTTCTCCAAATTCTCTGTGTATCTCCCTGTCCTGATAAAAGACCTGTAAGGAAACATTTTTTAATGAAAGTCCTTGCAGGTTTTTGATCCACTTTTCTTCCGTCTCCAAAGGAACCAATGCAGGTTTAAGGGAAACTATATGATGGCCTGCTTTCTGTGCGAAAGTATAACCATCCCCAGTGGAACCTGTAACCGGATAAGAAAGACCGCCGGTTGCGATGATGAGCTTACTGCAAGGCAGAATTTGGTTATTTGTTAATCGTACCCCTCTCACAGCATTATCTTCATAGAGAACATCCCTTACCTCAGATTGCAGGCGAATATCGACTCCGTGAGAAACCATATAGGTCATTAAAGCCTTGATGACATCACTAGACTTATCAGAACGGGGAAATACACGATTGCCTCGTTCAACCTTTGTGGGTACACCGTATTGATGAAGTAAATGAAGGATATCATCGTTAGTAAAGCTATAAAAGGCACTATATAAGAAATTTCTGTTTTTTGTAATATTTTGCAGCAGATCCTCAATGTCTCCGGTATTTGTGATATTACAACGTCCTTTTCCCGTAATATACAGTTTCTTACCTAATTTTTCATTTTTTTCTAGTAAAACAACCTGTTTTCCTTGCGCTGCAGCTGTTCCTGCTGCCAGCATTCCAGCAGCGCCTCCGCCTATTACTACAATTGATTCCATAAAAAAATCCTTCCTATTTTATAACGTATTTTCTAAATGAGCAGTATCATTCATTGTTACAATGACTGGTCCATACTCCCTGAATTCAACAACATTAATGCAGGCATTATCCTGGCGAATCCTATAAAAATTAGATAAATCCATATCCATCAGGCCTAATAAGATTGCTTTGATGGCAGTTCCATGAGAAACGACAGCTACATTTTTATTAGGATTTTCTTCTACGATACGATGGAGGGCTGCCAATCCTCTACTCTGTACATCAAGTAATTTTTCCGCTCCTGGAATCTGTGCTTCATGAGGTTTGCTTCTCCAAATCCTATAGTGCGTGAGGTGCTTTTCTTGAATTTCCCGATTGGTTAGACCTTCCCAATGTCCAAAGGACATTTCGCGAAGCTCAGGGATAATATTCACCTTATATTGAAATTCCTTTGCAACAGCTTGTGCGGTTGACAAAGCTCGATCTAAATCACTGCTGTAGATAGCATCAATAGAATAATTTTTCATTCTTTTTCCTAAGTGTTGGGCTTGCAGTAATCCCTTTTCATTTAATTGAATATTTTTAGCTCCTTGAGCCCTAGTCTCTGCATTCCAGACGGTTTCGCCATGTCTGATAATATAAAGTTTGGTCATCTTGCTAATCGCCCCCCTTAAAGTTCAAATCTATTATAACATTAAAAATTCATTACCACTATTACAATATATTTTTACCATTAACAATAAAGATAAACGGATTCCGAAAACAATTTCTAAAAACAATCAACTGCGATTTCTCGCAGTTGATTGTTTTTGCGGCTATATATTTTAGTACCAGCCTCTTAATTTCATTGCAGTAGCAACACGCTTAATAGACATCATATATGCTGCTGTTCTCATATCTACCTTATGCTCTTC
Organism: Geosporobacter ferrireducens; assembly: GCF_001750685.1. Lineage (GTDB taxonomy): Bacteria > Bacillota > Clostridia > Peptostreptococcales > Thermotaleaceae > Geosporobacter > Geosporobacter ferrireducens. Next base: position 7,997 of record NZ_CP017269.1, read on the forward strand.
TTTTAATGCCCAGATTTCTTCGAAGGCTTTTACCATCAATGCTTCCTGCTTTGTTTGCACTTCTTCGAAGCTCCAGTAATAGTTCATTAGGTTTTGTACCCACTCGAAGTAGGATACAGTTACTCCGCCGGCATTTGCAAGAATGTCCGGAATAACTACGATACCCTTTTTGAATAATACTTCATCTGCTTCCGGTGTTGTAGGTCCATTGGCTCCTTCAGAGATGATTTTTGCCTTGATATCATTTACATTCTTAGATGTGATTTGGTTTTCTAAAGCACATGGGAATAACATATCTACATCCATGGTTAATACTTCACTTCTGTCGATTTCCTTTGCTGCGCCTGGGAAGCCCTTTACATGTCTGTTTTGTGCTGCATATTCCATCAATGCCTTCACATCTAATCCATTTTCATTTACGATGCATGCACTGGAGTCAGATACTGCAATTACCTTTGCGCCCATCTGCGTGATGTATAATGCTGCATAGCTTCCTACGTTTCCGAATCCTTGAATGGCTACCGTTGCACCATTTAAGTCTAATCCGGTTTTCTTTGCTGCATCTCTTGCCATGATCGCTACGCCGTATCCTGTTGCTTCTGTTCTTGCTAAAGAACCGCCAAAATCGACAGGCTTTCCTGTGATTACGCCAGGCTCGTTATATCCTCTTAATTTGCTGAACTCATCTACCATCCAAGACATGATCTGTCCATTTGTATTTACATCCGGTGCCGGAATGTCTTTTCTGTCTCCTACGATTGGAGCGATTGCTGTTATGTATGCTCTTGACAATCTCTCTAATTCGCCTTTTGATAATGTTGCCGGATCTACGATGATTCCGCCCTTGCCGCCACCGTATGGTAACCCGATTACATTACATTTGAATGTCATCCATGTGGATAATGCCTTTACTTCATCTCTAGATACATCGTGATGGAAACGGATACCGCCCTTTGTCGGTCCAGGTGCATCGTTGTGCTGTGCTCTGAAACCAATAAAAGTTTTAATGCTTCCATCATCCATTCTTACCGGAATAGATACTTCCAAGGTTCTTAAAGGATTCTTTAAGATTTCATATACTGCCGGATCTGCTCCTAATTTGTCACATGCTACCTTAACCTGATGCTGTGCAATCTCAAAAGGATTTAATGTTTTTTCAGCCATTTCTTATGACCTCCTGTAAAATTAATATATCAGAAATACATTGAAATATTTCTAGATAACTGGAATGTATTTTGCGTGTCTACTTTTTCCCATTATAAATATTATGTTTTTCCCATATTTTTTCAAGGGCATCAAAGGTACTTGTGATTTCATCCTTCTCCCGCATACCGACTGCAACAACCAAGGCATTAATTAAGCTTAACGGTGCAACTAATGAATCTACAAAAGTAGCCATATGGCTTCTGGCAGTCAATGTATAATCCGCTATTGAAGCAATCGGGGAAACCTGGCTGTCCGTTATGCCTACGACCAAAGCTCCCTGATCTTTTGTATATTTTAACGCATTCAGCGTATTTGTAGAATATCTTGGAAAACTGATTCCGATCACAAGATCTTCTTTACCTACCCGAATCATTTGCTCAAAAATATCACTAACTCCTGAGGTAACCACTTTCACATTATCATGTATAAGATTTAAATAAAAACCAAGATATTCTGCTAAGGTTGTAGAGCTTCTTAAGCCTAAAATATAGATTCTTTTTGCATCGAAAATACTATTAACTACTTTTTGAAATACCTCAGCATCAATTTCTTCGATCGTAGCGCGGATGTTATCCATGTCTGCTTTCAGAACCTTTTTTAAGACGGCACTTTCATTGGAATAATCCTTAGACATTTCTAGTCGTTGCACTGTAGTTAGCTTTGTTTTAATTAATTCCTGCAACTCTCTTTGCAATTTTGGATATCCATCATAACCTAAGGTATTGGCAAAGCGAACCACCGTAGATTCACTTACCCCTACCTTAATACCCAGCTTTGAAGCTGTCATAAAAGCAGCCTTATCATAGTTGTTGGAAATAAACTCAGCAATTAGTTTTTGGCCTTTACTCAACCTTGGGTAAATCTTCTGAATAGTTCTTATTAAATCTTTATGCTCATCGTTCATGGTGATACCTCACTTAGAATTGTTTAATATTTTTCAACCAATCTATAACCTTCGGCTAATGCACGACGATTTAATTCTTCAGTTCCTTTTGGAACCCTGCTTAATACTGCTTCTTCTAAAGATTCTTTGCTGACAGTATTTAAGATTTGCTGGATAGCACCCATTGCAATAATATTTGCTACCATTGGCTTTCCGATTACCTCTACAGCTGTTTGCAATATAGGAATCTGAATAACCTTTCCAGCCTGTACGCCTTCTGGTAACCTTACAGAAGAGTCAACTAGGAGAATACCATCCTTTTTAATATCATTGATATATTTATCAGCTGCTACCTGTGTCAATGATAAAAGAAGGTCAGGTACTTCTACTTTTGGAAAGTCTATTTCATTTTCGCTGATGATTACCTCAGCTTTACTAGCTCCACCCCTTGCTTCCGGACCATAAGATTGGGACTGGATAGCATTTTTTCCGTCTAATAGAGCTGCTTCGGCCATGATGATACCACCTAATATCAGACCTTGACCACCTGAACCAGTTAATCTTATTTCAACTTGTTTAGACATATTATCTCTCCTTCTGAAATCTATCCAATATTTTTTGATATTCTTGCGTATACTCAGGCTCTGTAATATTTTTAAACTCACCAATCAAGAATTTACCTTCCATTTGCTCTGGAGTAAGTTTTTGTGATGCTTTTACGTCTACCGCTGCTTCTTTTAACCAGTTCATTTGATCAACAACAGTACCTTTTTTATTTTTTCTGCCGTAGTAGGTTGGACAAACGCTGATCGCCTCAACTAAAGAGAAACCTTTATTCTTGATTCCGTTTTCGATATATTTTGTCAGCTGCGGTACATGATAAGCCGTTGCTCTAGCTGCATATGTAGCTCCTGCAGCCGCAGCAAGATTTGCAATATCAAAACTCTTATCGATATTTCCGAATGGTGCAGTTGTTGCCAAATCTCCTGTTGGTGTTGTAGGAGAGTATTGTCCGCCAGTCATACCATAAATATTATTATTGAATACAATCGTAGTAATATTTATATTTCTTCTTGCAGCGTGGATCAAGTGATTACCGCCAATCGCTGCTGCATCTCCATCTCCTGAAATTACAATTACTTCAAGTTCCGGTCTTGCCATTTTTACTCCGGTAGCAAAAGCAAGCGCTCTCCCGTGTGTCGTGTGGAGCGTGTTAAAATCCATGTATCCTGGAGCTCTAGAGGAACATCCGATTCCAGATACGATGCAAACCTTGTCTTTATCTAAACCCATGTTGTGGATTGCTTGACTAACAGCTCTTGTGATGATACCGTGTCCGCATCCTGGACACCAAATATGAGGAAGCTTTTCAGCACGATAATATTGGTTGATTAATTGACTTGACACTTTATAATACCTCCTTAATCTTAGCTAGGATCTCATCAGGAGTGATCACTTCGCCGTTGATTTTACCTACATGATGAATTGGCGCTGCACTTTTTACTACACGTTCAACTTCTAAGACCAGTTGACCATAGTTCATTTCCGCTACGATAATCGCTTTAGCATTCTTCGCAATTTCAGCCATTCTCTTTTCAGGGAAAGGCCAGATCGTAATCGGTCTAAACATACCCACCTTTAGTCCTAATTCGCGAGCTTTCTTCATTGCACTTTTTGCAGATCTTGCAGTACCACCATAGGAAAGAACAACAACTTCCGCATCTTCTATATGATTCTCCTCATAGGAAATGATATCATCAAGATTATCATCTACTTTTTTCATTAATCTAGTCATCAATTTATCTGCAACTTCATGGCTGTTGCTTGGAAAACCGCTTTCATCATGAACCAATCCGGTTACATGGAATCTAAATCCGTCTCCATAAGCTGCCATTGCAGGTACGAGTTGTCCTTCTTCTACCCTATAAGGCTGATAATTCGCATCACCTGACTCTGGCTTAATTCTATCAATAATTTCGATTTCGCTGGCATCAGGAATTTCTATTTTTTCGCGCATATGTCCTACTACTTCATCCAGCATGAGCATTACAGGGGTTCTATATTTTTCAGCAAGGTTAAAACAGCGAATGGTTAAATCAAAGGTTTCTCTTACAGAGGATGGTGACAGTGCAATAACAGGATGATCGCCATGGGTACCCCACTTCGCTTGCATAATATCTCCTTGAGATGGTGCTGTAGGAAGACCTGTACTTGGGCCGCCTCTTTGAACGTCAACAATTACGCAAGGAATTTCAGCGATTGCTGCATAACCGATGTTTTCTTGCTTTAGAGAAAATCCTGGTCCACTGGTTGCAGTCATAGATTTTAATCCAGCTAAAGAACCACCAATTGTAGCTGCCATTCCAGCAATTTCATCTTCCATCTGAATGAACTTGCCACCTACCGTTGGAAGCATTTGTGCTGATATTTCTGCAATTTCTGTTGAAGGGGTAATCGGATAACCTGCATAAAACTTCATTCCTGCAGCGATTGCACCTTCTACACAAGCTTCGTTTCCTTGCATAAGTTTCACATTATTTTTCTTCATCATCCATACCTCCTAAATAGATTGCAAAATCAGGACAGCGTAATTCACATAATCCACACTTGATGCATTTTTCTATATCAGTAATTTCTACTTTGTCATCTTTGATTGCAAGCACCTTTTTGGGACAAAATTCAACACAGATACTGCAACCTTTACACCATTCTTTTTTTACTTTTAATTTGAGGTTTTCTTTACCTTTAGACACGATAATAACTCCCTTCATCAGCAGATATTTTCCTTGTCTTAATCATAGCAAATAATAATTAAAAATGCAATTATTCTTTCATAATTTATTAAAATAATCATTATGATGCAATTATTCTTTCATTTTACATGCGTGAATGTAAAAATTCATGTTTAGCTATATGGCAGTATACAAACATGTTGTATACCGTATCCAGAAATTCCGTTACAGAGAAATATTCCAAGATTCCAGATCTCGAATTAAATTAAATTTTGTTAGGTCAAAATGAATCGGTGTAATAGATATCATTTTATTTTTTACACAATATAGATCTGACCCTTCCAGATGGTCCTCATCAACAATTTCACCGCCTAACCAATAATAAGCCTGTCCACGAGGATCGATTCTTTCAATAAAAGAATTTTTGTATTTCCGAACGCCTAGCGTTGTAATGCTTACGCCTCTAATTTCTTCTTTTTTACAATTTGGTACATTAACGTTTAATAGTGTATCTGGCGGAAGTTTGTTCTCCATCATTTTTTTAGCAAGAGTGAGGCTAAATTCAGCAGCATAGTCATAGTCCAGTTCTGAAAAGTCTGCTAATGAAACTGCCGCAGAAGGAAAACCAAGGATAGCACCTTCAATGGCAGCTGATACAGTCCCGGAATACAAAACATCTGTTCCGAGATTTGCACCACTATTAATTCCGGAGAATATTAAATCAGGGCGTTCTCTGAGCAGTACTTCAATACCCAACTTTACACAATCAGTAGGTGTTCCGGAAACGGACCATGCTTCAAAGTTTCTATCCAACAATTTCACTTTTGAAGCACGAATCGGTTCATGCATGGTTATAGCATGGCCAGTTGCACTTCTCTGTCGATCTGGAGCTACAATGAAAATTTTAGCGATTTTTTCAAGGCTGCAAGCCAATTTAAGTATTCCCTCAGCAAAAATGCCATCGTCATTCGTAATTAATATTTTCAATATGATTCCTCCTTGCACGTAATAGGATATTCCTAAATTTGTATTAATACTAATTTCTCATAAAACAAATAATATTATTACATCATAAGGTTTATTTTCTAGGAGTGATTAATTTGATTCAGATAGATGATGCAGGAAGCGGAAGCTTGATCGGGGGTACCTGTATAGGTGTTATGAGAGCTGAAACCGGCGAATTTGATTTTGATATTATTCCAATCGATCTATACCGACCAGAGTATTTTGAGAAAAAAATTTACTTAGATGAAGTCGTTCGTATCATTGGGAAGTCATTTCAAAAATTAAGCGTAGAAAAAAAAGAGCAAATAGAGGTTTGCCGGGGATATATGTTCGACAGACTTCGTCCATGGCTTAAAAATAATCAGTATCAATACATCAATACATCGATAGATGAGCCTCTTCAACAAAAAATCGAAAATACATTTTCCCAGTATGTCATTCAGCTTGGACTGCCAGAACAATATATCAATTATACAAAATATCCTTTTCACTTTCATCGGCTATTACGGTGGGTATATGCAGATTATGATAAAAGAAAGACACTTTGTAAAACAGGTTGGAAAAGTTGGGAAAAGTACGGTAATCTAGAGCTTGAAAAAAAAACTGGATTTTTGAAGCATTCCAGATATAAATGCTTGAAATGCGGTGAAAGTATAAAAAGCGAAAGTCCAGTAGAAATCATAAAATATATAAGCAACCGACCCAATACCATCTATATGCACATTGATTGTGAAAAAATCTAAGCTCCAGAAAGGAGCTTAGAAATATTATACAGGATAAGTTTTTTGTGATTTATCAACGTATTCGCTGTCGATTTTATACTTTTGAGCTTGTCGGTACTTAAAGTATTCGATTGCAACAGGTGGGAATAATCCATAAGAAAGAACATCTTCCTCTTGCTCGTAATACTCTTGCATCTCCTTTTTAAAAGTCTCCAGCTGTGGTGCAATCAAATCGGCAGGTCTGCATTCAATAACCTCTTCCTCTCCAATAATCTTCTTCTTAATATCTTCCGATATAGCAACCGTTGGTCGACCATACTCACCCTTCACATATGCTTTGATTTCTTTTGGAACCATTTTATAGCGCTCCCCGAGTACAACATTAAATACGGCCTGTGTTCCTACCATTTGACTCATAGGAGTAACTAATGGCGGGTATCCTAAATCTTCTCGAACCCGAGGAACTTCCTTTAAAACTTGATCATATTTATCGACTGCATTTTGCATTTTTAGCTGGGAAACCAGATTCGATAACATACCTCCCGGAACTTGGTACACGAGCGCATTGACATCAACTCCCAGAACCTTGGGATCTAATAAGCCGCTGGCTAAATACTTATCTCGTATGGGCCTGAAATGTTCTGCTATTTTATTCAATACCCCTAAATCAAGACCGGAATCTCTTTCCGAAGCTTGTAAGCTGGCAACGAGGGGTTCTGTAGGCGGTTGAGATGTTCCCAATGCCATTGGTGAAATTGCTGTATCTACTACATCCACTCCTGCTTCTATCGCCTTTAAATAAGTCATAGAACCCATACCGCTGGTGTAGTGTGTATGCAGCTGTATAGGAATTTTAACGCTGTTTTTTAGTTTTGAAACAAGTTCGTAGGCATAATATGGAGTTAGTATTCCCGACATATCTTTTAAGCAGATTGAATCAGCTCCCATGTCCTCCATCTGTTTAGCAATTTTTAGATATAATTCAGTATTATGCACTGGGCTAATCGTGTAAGAAATAGCAGCTTGTGCATGGCCTCCTTCTTTTTTTGTTGTATTTAAAGCTACTTCTAAATTTCTAACATCATTTAGTGCATCAAAGATTCGAATAATATCAATACCGTTATGAATCGCTTTTTTAACGAATTCGGTTACTACGTCATCTGCATAATGCTTATATCCAAGAAGATTTTGTCCTCTTAAAAGCATTTGTAATTTTGTATTCTTTACTATCTTTCTAATCGTTCTTAGACGAACCCACGGATCTTCATGTAAGAAGCGAAGCGAAGAATCAAATGTTGCACCACCCCACATTTCTAAAGAGTGATAACCCGCTTGATCTAAGGTTTCTAAAATAGGGATCATTTCATCTGTTTTCATTCTCGTTGCAATGAGAGATTGATGTGCATCCCTTAAAACGGTTTCAGTAATTTTTACTTTAGCCATGATTTACCTCCTAATTTTATTGATTAAGATGTATTTACCAACTTATTCGTTATTACATCAGGAAAACCCTTTCATAAACTGAGCTTATTTACTATTTTTAATAACATTAAATATTTTTAACACTTCATTCTTATGCTTATGATGAATTATTTTTTTTCAGCTGCTACCAACAAGGGAGGATTATTGGCTTGATTAATAAACTCCATATACAAAACATTAAAAAGCTTCTGGTCTAAGTTTTTCACATAAGAAAGTACAGCTTCCTTTTCATCTAACCCTTCCGGATGACCATGATAAATTGTGATTGTAAGGAGTCCATTGGTCTTTAAAAGGGACAGGCCTTTCTCGATTGCCCGAATAGTTGTTTGAGCCCTTGTAACAATGTGATGATCTCCTTTAGGTAAATAACCTAAGTTAAACATAATGGCAGCTGCTTCTGTTTTTACATATTGATCCATGTCCTCATGGCCAGCATGAATTAATTCGGTTCGGTGGAGTAAGCTTTGGTTAGATAACTTTATTTTTGTTTCATCTAATGCCTTTTGTTGTATATCAAAGGCATAGACTTTGCCGGTATCTCCAACCAATTCTGCCATGAAGATTGTATCATTTCCATTTCCCATTGTTGCATCAACTGCAACATCCCCCGCTTTTAATACTGAAGAGATAAAATTCTTTGCTAAATGAGTAGCTTTTATTAAATGTCCGGCGGACATAACATTCACTCCCTGATTCTATGACTTGTTGGATCTGCAGGCACGCAAGAAAAAATCAGGCAGCGTTGCAGTGAAGATAATATCTTCTCTATTAAATTGATTTTTCACAAAGGGAGATCCCGTTGCAAGTAAATGATCGTAAGAAATTTCTTCAAAGCCGACACGACTAAAAAAATGACCAATATCTATTCCTTTTACATATACCCACTTTATTCCCTTTTTATCAGCAAAATTCAATAATGCTTTTACAATACCGTCTCCCAGGTATTCACGTTGCCTTCGTTTTTGAACTACAACATATTGAATCACAGCTTCTTTTTCAGCATAAGAAAAACCTGCTGCTGCTACTGGATTCCCACTATCGTAAGCAATCATGCTATTTGGGAAAACCTTATCCAGGGAATCCAATTTCAATTTGCTTTCTAGAAGAAGTTCCTCAATCATTGGAATATCTTTTTCTGATGACACTTTAATTTCCAACATAATAAATCCTCCTTCTTAGGATTATTTAATATTATTGCCATAATCAAAAAATGTTATGGGGGGAAATCGACTGATAAAAGTTAAAAAATCACCAAAGCACCAAAGTTTTCCATACAATTAAAGAGTCTATCAAATTTGATAGACTCTTTCAAGTATTTAGATGGATTTTAAATAACGAACTTCTTCAGCAGTCAAGTGACGCCATTTACCCTTTACAAGGGTTCCTAATTCAATCCGTCCCATTGCAATTCGTTTTAAGTGCAGAACCGGATACCCTACAGCATCAAGCATTTTCCTTATCTGGCGGTTTTTGCCCTCATGGATAATAATTCTTATTGAAGATGTACGTCCATCACTTTTTAACTTTTCTACTTGAGCGGGAGCTGTAATGTACCCGCCGATATCAACACCCCTCTTTAGAAATCCTAGGGCTTTTTCATCTGGAGCGCCTTTAACTCTTGCAATATAGGTTTTCTTTACCTCATGCTTTGGATGTGTTAATTGATAAGTCAGATCACCATCATTGGTCATAATCAACAGACCTGAGGTGTCATAATCCAACCTCCCTACGGGAAACACCCTTTCTGCCACATCACTTAACAGATCAATTACCTTCGGACGATTAAATTCATCTGATAGTGTAGTAACATATCCTTCAGGTTTATGAAGTAAAATATATATTTTTTGTTCTTCAGGCTTTATAGGTTGATTATCGATGATCACCTGATCTTCAGTTGGATTGATTATAACACCCATATCCCGAACAATTGTACCATTTAACTTTACTCTTCCCTGCTGAATCATTTCTTCTGCTTTTCTTCTAGATGCAACACCAGAAAGCGCGATATATTTTTGTAGCCGCATTTATAATAACAACCCCTTCTTATCTTCAGTATACTTATTATATATTCTACACGAACTTTTCTTCAAATATATTTAATAAATCCATTCGTTTTATTTTACTTTTTAATACGTCCTGATCAATTGTGTATAGTCCTAAATCTTTCATACGTTGGAAGTAGTCTGCTCCAGCGAATGTGTACCGTGTTCGAATACCATCTTCGGTTTTTCTGCAGTTATTTTCGTAAGCGATGAGATCGCCAGTGGCAAGGGTTGTAGGCAGTTCTAGCAGCGGCATGCCTTTAAAGTAACGTACTGCGTTATGACCAGCTAAACTGCCGGTAGTAATGGCTTCTGTATGACCAACAAATAGTCCTGATTTCTCTCCTCCACAAAATAGATTTTCACCACCGGTGACCTTCATTCTATTATCTCTTGGAGAGATAGCTAAATAGCGGATTGAGTTTCCCATTCCACCGGAATAGGGATCTTCAAATCTTGCATTTTCCAAACCCTTAATTTTTCTAAGCTTCTCCATAGGATAAAATGGTGCCATTAATTTTGCATGTCCTGTATCCAGTAGAATAATATTTTCTGAGTATTCTTTCAAGGCATACTGCTGACATACTTTTATATTTAACTTTTCCGTATTGATATCATCTTGCGGAACAGGCAAAATAACAACGCCTTCCCGGTTTAATTGCGCAGCCAAGTCCTCGCTAAGAGAGTCCTTGTTTAATTTACAAGATCCGCTGAAAGCACCAAGAGAGCCGTCGCTTCTTTTACCAACCAAATCCTCTATTCCTGATTTTTGCGTAATACTTACCCTCGGGCCAAAGGAGGGACAGCGCAGAATGCACATGGCACATCCGTTTCCATACTTTGTACAGTTACCCATTGGACCTGTTGCACCAGTAGTATCAATAAATACATCGCCTTCAACAAGTTCGCCATTTTGAAGGCGTATTCCTGTAATTGCATTATTCTTTTTTTCTACATCCACGCCTCTTGCCATAAAATAGATTTCGACTTCCAATCCCTTTAACAGCTTTCGGACCATTGGTTCAACCTTGCATACATCATAAAGACTGGCATGAGTATGTCCTGGAAAATCAATATTTATATGACGTGAAGCACGATCAGTAATATGGAACAATTCCTTAGCACCCATCAAAATACATTCCTCAGCAGCAGTATATCTGCCATTGTTACGCATGATTCCTCCAACATTGCCTAAACCCAGTAATATATCCATTCTTTCAATGAGCGTAACCTTTGCACCAGCCTTTTTTGCAGTAATTGAAGCGGCAATTCCTGCCCATCCGCCACCGACGATAACCACCTTAGTCATTAACAGTCCCCCTTTGTAATATCTCTTCAACCATTGTTTGTACTTTACAACCTTTTAAGATATTGCCATCCTTCGTATAGATACTGCAGGCACCGCAGACTCCCTCACCGCAACAGATTTCACGATTATTTGTTGAAGAAAAGGCTATATTTTTTTCCTGATTTTTAATCATTTGAAGCAAATCATGATGGAGCAAATCCGAACCACTACTGAAAACCAAGTCAAAACTTTCATTTTGAAGCAAATCTTCGATTGCAGCTAATCCAGCTTCTGACCGAACATCAAGAACTTTTGGCACCAGATTCCATCTCTCAATATATTTTTCAATAAAAACAGATTGAATATTTCCAGGATCTAGTGCCAAGATAATATTATTCTTATTCTTATTTAAATATTTTATGACAGGAACTGCTGGGGCTTGGGCGATTCCTCTTACTACCATCAATATCTTCTTATCTTTTAATTTTTTAAGATTTTCCAGGCCGATGATCCCGTTCCAATAAGGGCCTTTGAGCAAAACTTCTTTTTTGGATGTTAACAGCGATTTTGTCTTCGCACCGATAGCTTGTAAAGCAATGGTTATTTGAGATGCACCTTCATTGACATCCATTACAGAAATGGGCGTATCAAAGTAGGAAGGTTTTTCCGGGTTGCGTACAATAATATAGGAGCCTGGTTGAATCAACTCCCTTGCCATACCTTGAGGCACTTGAAGTGTAAGCAATACCAGACTTTCGTTAATGAACTCTTGATTTACAATATTGGATAGGATTGAACCTCTGCTTTTTTTCATCTGTAGGCCGTTCCAATAAAATTCATTAAATATACAGCTTCCACACCAATTGCAATCGCAAAATTCATTGCCTTGAAGATGAGAGCATACAATACAGTCCCCTGTTTCAGATAAAAAGCAAGGGCAGTACTCACTTCCCGCATCAATACATCGAATATGTCTGTCCAATGGCACTACCTCCTTAACAAAATAAAAAACCCTATGCTAATAGGGTATTTTTATTAGAAGGAAAGTGTTCCAACTGTGATCTATCAATATTTCATTTATGATTTTTTACGTATAAAATTTGAAATACGATCCAAAATATTTTTTTGTTCAATATCCTCTCTAGAAGTTAAAATAGTCGTGTAAAGTAATTTATTATCTACATATACCTTTGCTCTGCCTAATTTTGTACCGCGAAGAATCGGCGCATTTACCGTCTCGCCCAGTTCTAATACAGTTACAATTTTATCTTTTTCCTCTTCCGTCACAGGTACAATAATGTCTTCAGGACATATAACTTTTGTACTTTCCTTTTTACCGTTGGATATTGTAACGGTCTTCAAGGGCGTATCTTTGTCAATGACTTTCCAAGGCTGATATTCATCAAAAGCATAGTTCAGTAACTGATAGGAATCTTGAAACCAGTTGGGTGCATTGAGCACAACACAAACCAGCTGCATTCCATTTCGTGTGGCCGAAGTAACAAGACAGCGGCCGGCAGCCTTGGTGAATCCGGTCTTAACACCGTCTCCTCCGCTAAACTCACTCAGCGTTCTATTTTTATTGTGAAAATACTTAAAACCTTCTCGCTCTGCAACCCAGACCTTAGTTTGCACCACTTTGTTAAATTCTTCATTTAACAAAGCTTCCCGGGAAATAAGGCCTAAATCGTAGGCTGTTGTATAATGCTCATCATGATGCAAGCCATGGGGATTCATAAAGTTTGTATTTAAAGCGCCTATTTCCTTAGCTCTTTTATTCATAAGGTGAGCAAAATCTTCTGCGGATCCGGATATTTGATGGGCGATGGCTACTGCTGAATCGTTCCCGGAACGCAACATTAACCCATAAATTAGATCCTGCATCTTCAATTCTTCATTAGGTTGTAGATAAATGGAAGAGCCTTCCACCCCTACTGCTTTTTTATGAATTTTCACCAGATCATTGGGTTTGCTATTTTCCAGTGCCAACAAAGCAGTCATAATCTTTGTAGTGCTGGCCATAGGTTTTTTATTATTCATATTTTTTGAATAAAGAATTCTACCTGTTTTCACATCCATTACAATGGCACTGCCTGCAGATATAGTGGGTGCATTAGCAGAGCTGGTGCCGGTTGTAATGCTAATGAACATAAGAATACAAAGCATTGCTGCAATGATCTTTTTCTTTTTCAATGATATCACTCCAATGGTTGTTTTCATAGTTTTAGTATTTTCCCTTTCTAGGGAAAAAATACAGAGTAAAAACAACCGATGAAGTTCATCAGGTTATACTGGCTCTTTTAGAATTTCACATCCAAATTCTTTAGCTAACTTTTCCGCTTCTTTGAGATCTTCTTCGCTCCATATAGACCAACCACCCTTTAATACACCATTATAGAAAATTTCTACCTTGTCTTTTTTAATGATCATTACTTTATCATTTCTTTTCTGCATCTGATCAATTTGATGATAAATTGCTTCTTGGATATCTACATTCATTACTTTCAATGCGATAAAGAGGCAGGACAGGGCATCCTCCAGTTCTCTTTTTGCTTTACTCTCGTCACCTTTCATTAGCGCCTTTAAAGACTCTGCGACTTCTTCATTTAAATGACTAATGGCTTTTTTAGCATCATCAGTCGTATATTTTCTATTGTTCCAGATCAGCTCTACAGCTTCTCTAATCTCCATAAACAGAACCTCCTCAAGAAATGTGCACAGTTATTCCTTATGTGATTGATCTATTATGTATATTCTATACAGGATGGTTGATCCCTGCAATAAAATAAGGACGAGATTTTTCGTCCTTATTTAGTCATCTAATACTTCTGTTTGTATTACGGTTTTATTCGTTTTTTTCTCGCTTCTTTTTTCCGTCATCGATTGAATTTTATCTAATAATTTTGGTGTAAAGTTTATGATATTATCAATCATGTTGGCATTCTGATCTACAGGAAGTAGTTTCATTTGTCCATTACCTACCACCATAAAGGCAACTGGCTGTACAGATACACCTGCACCTGTTCCACCAGCAAAAGGCAATTTATCACTGGTTTCCGAATCCTCACCAATTTTTCCGTTGGATTTTACAGCATGATATTCGCCGCCCCCAGATGCAAAACCAAAGGATACCTGAGATATTGGTATGATCACAGTTCCATCTGGTGTTTCCACTGGATCTCCTACGATTGTATTTACATCAACCATATCCTTTAAGCTTTCCATTGTTGTCTTCATTAAAGCTTCAATTGGATGAGCTCCCATTTCCTTCACCACCTTTTATAATAAATACGATACCTAATTTTAATGCTGCAATAATAATATGGCCTGTTTTAACATGAATTATACTATCCAGGTTTGTAATAAAGCGTTGTTCTTGAAAACTTGGATTTACCAATATATCGATATCTTCACAACGAATGTGATTTTGCAGAATAGATACAAGAATACCTTTAACAGCCCAGACAACACCTATAATTGTCCCAGTAATCGCAGCATCACCTGTACCTAAAATCGTCTTCCATTGAAAAGATTTAAGAACAATTTTTTTACTTATATAAAGCAGCACTTTATAATAGCGTTCAAAAAAATTGCTAAATCTTTTTTGATAGTGATCGATTTCTTTAAGATCAAGAAAATTTTTTTTCTTGGTTTTGGGATTCGGGGCCATATCTGCTTTAGTTTTTGTATCAATTTCTAAAATTGGCTCCTGCTTCGGAGATATGATCCAATCGATAATAGGCAATTCCATCTTATAGTTTACCAAGCCAAATAAGGTTTTAAAAGTTAATGCAATTCGATCATCTCGCTGATCTTTTTTTATTTGAATTCGAATTGAAATAGGCATAAAAAAAATAATCAGAAGAATACAAAAAATAAAAACAATAATCCATAGGTAAATCGGCAATAAAATCACCTCTAATTTCCAATTATAAGTATATTTTTTCCAAGTATGTATGAAAATAAACCTAATGCAGGAGAGAAAATAGTTCCCTCAGAATCCGATGAAAAGGTATTGACTTTTTTTGAAATTCGTTTATATTTAATATGTGTAAACAAAAAGTTTAATAAAACTAAATATAAGAAATAGTAAACAAAAAGTTTACTAAAACGAAATTTTTTATGAGTTTTTTGGCTTTAGAAAAGCTGAGGTGATACAAATGGATATTGGTGAAAAAATTAAGAGATTGAGGATATTAAATGAATTGACACAGGATGAGCTAGCACAGCGTTGTGACCTGACAAAGGGTTTTATATCGCAGATAGAAAGAGATTTGACTTCTCCTTCTATTGCAACACTGATGGATATTCTAGAAGCCTTAGGTACAGATATAAAGAATTTCTTTAATGAGGAACTAGAGACCAAGATCGTATTTACTGAAGAAGATATCTATTCTACGGAAAATGAAGACTTGGGATACATAATATCGTGGTTGATTCCGAACGCACAAAAAAATACAATGGAGCCAATACTTATCACTTTAAATCCCGGCAGTACAAGTAATATTGAATCCCCTCATAAGGGTGAAGAATTTGGATATGTGCTTAAAGGAACAATTAATCTTTGCATTGGCAAGCAAAAATATAAAGTAAAAAAAGGTGAAAGTTTTTCCTTTAAGTCTAGTAAAATTCACTATTTAGAAAATGTAACCAACAAGCCTGCAACCGTATTATGGGTAGCAAGTCCCCCATCCTTCTAGCAGATTGTAAATGCTTGATTATGAACCTCAATCACACAACCATATACTATCTGCATAGGTGGATAAAAAAAGAAGATATGGAAATGATAAATTTCAAGAAGTTATAATACAGTCCAAAGTGACTGTTTAATTATGAAATTGAATAAAAAAGGTGGGGTCACTGCTCCCGCCTTTATTTATGGAAATTAAGGAGGAATAAAAATGGATTTATGGTACACAGAAAGTCATACTGATCATGTAAGATTTTCACTTCAAGTAAAAGAACATTTATTTACAGGAGAAAGTGTGTTTCAAAAGCTGGATATTCTTGATACATATGAGTATGGGAAACTTATGACTTTAGATGGTCTTGTAATGGTTACAGAAAAAGATGAATTTGTTTACCACGATATGATTGTACATGTTTCCATGGCTGTCAATCCCGATATAAAAAATGTTCTAGTCATAGGTGGTGGCGATGGCGGAACTGTAAGAGAATTAATGAAATATCCTGGCATTGTACATGTAGATATGGTAGAAATCGATAAATTGGTTGTTGATGCAGCTAGAGAATATTTTCCTGCTGTATCCTGTGAAGTGGACAATCCAAGAGTTACAGTACTCTATGAAGATGGCATCAAATTTATAAAAGGAAAAGAAGCAGTATATGATCTAATATTAATTGACTCTACAGATCCTATCGGTCCTGGGGAAGGCTTATTTACGACTGAATTTTATAGTGACTGTTATACAGCATTGACTGAAAATGGAATTCTTATCAATCAAAATGAAACACCAGTTTATGAAAAGTTTTTTGAAGTTGGAATTAGCTCGAATAAAAAATTAAAGAAAATGTTCCCTTCCGTACATGTATATCAAGCAAATATACCAACCTATCCAGGGGGCTACTGGCTTTTTAATTTTGCATCTAAAAAATATCATCCAATTGAGGATATTAAGGAAGATGTATGGAATGGACTCAATATTCATACAAAATACTACAATACTGCTCTACATAGAGGCTGCTTTGCATTACCGAATTATGTAAAGGAGAAGATTGAACATGGAACTTTTTAATCGCTATTGCTTCATTGGATGCGAGAAAAGCTTCGAAGAAAGTGAGATCATCATTTTTGGAGCACCCTTTGATGGAACCTGCTCCTTTCGCCCTGGCTCAAGATTTGCACCAAATAAAATAAGAATCGATTCATACGGACTCGAAACCTATAGTCCTTATTTAGATCGAGATTTAGAAGATCGAAAAATTCATGATGCAGGAGATATTGATCTGATCTTTGGCAATAAATATGCGGTTATGGATACGATCAAAGAATATGCGCAACATGTAGTAAAGCATCAAAAGAAACCATTGATGATCGGTGGAGAGCATTTGGTGAGCCTGCCTGTTATCTCAGCGGTATTTGAAGAGCATCCGGATCTAGTAGTACTCCATTTTGATGCCCATACAGACCTCCGAGGCGATTATATGGGTGAGGAATTGTCCCATGCAACAGTAATCAAGCAGGTATGGGATTTTCTGGGAGATGGACGGATCTATCAATTTGGTATCCGATCTGGCCTCAAGGAAGAATTCTATTGGGCAGAAAAAGAAGGCCATACCTTTATGAATAAATATGGATATGACAAGTTAGATGAAGTTGTCCAAAAGATCAAAGACAAGCCTGTCTATGTAACCATTGACTTAGACATCCTTGACCCCTCAATTTTTCCAGGAACAGGTACACCGGAGCCAGGAGGGATATCTTTTACAGATATGTTAGACATACTGCAAAAATTAGATTCCCTAAATATAGTAGGGGCAGATGTTGTAGAACTAGCTCCCGATTATGATCCAACAGGCGTATCTACAGCAGTAGCCTCAAAAATTATTAGAGAATTAATGCTGATACTCTAATTATCTATAAAAAATAAAATCAATGACCCTAGAAACCGAGTTTTATGCTTCGGTTTCTGGGGTCATTATTTCCTGAAAATCTAATTTATCAAATTCACTAACTTCAGGCAACTCCTTTAATGAGCTAAGACCGAAGGATTTTAAAAAGTTGTCGGTAGTACCATATAAGATTGGCCTACCGGTCTTTTCCAGTCTTCCGTTTTCTATGATCAATCCTTTTTCTATGAGCGTATTAATCGCTTTATCGCTTTTAACGCCGCGAATGGCCTCAATTTCATGCCTCGTAATTGGCTGCTTGTATGCAATAATAGCCAATACTTCTAATGCAGCCTGGGTTAATCCTTTATTTTGTGCAGGAGTACACAATGCTTGTATGGCCTCGAAGTGCCTGCTGTTGGTACACATTTGAAAGTTATTGTTAATCTCTATGATCTGAATGCCTCTATCTTCAGTTTCTAAATCTCTTTTTAACTCTAATACACACTTCCGTATATATTCTGTAGGAAGGTTGAGTGCATCAGCGATGTTCTTGGCCGATAATGGATCACCCCATATAAACAACATTGCTTCGATCATTGATTTGATCTCTTTTTCCTTCTCTCTTTCTTCCACTTATTGCACCTCATTTGTACTTATTCTTCTTTTTACCAGTATCTCACCAAAAATATTACTTTGTTGTACTACGAGAAAATTTAGTTTCATCAGCTCTAATAATGCAATAAAGGTTGCAATGATTTCTCGTTTATTCATCGCATCTTCAAATAGCTCATCAAAGCGAACTGAAATTTTCGTCATAAGATAGTTTTGAATTTGCTTCATTTTCATCTCAATAGATATTTCGTCTCTTTTAATTTCATTGACAAAAAACTTTGTAACATTTATATTTTTTCTCTTCTGAAAAATGTTATTGACTGCGTTTATAAGATCAGTAATATTCAGATCATAGACCTCATTGGATTCATATTTAATATATTCATCTAATTGCTCTTGCGGTTTATAAAATATTTTTTTGTACTCCTCTTCCCTTTTCTTTAATTCAAGAGCAATGTTTTTATACTTTTTATACTCAATTAAGCGTGTAATCAATTCTTGACGCGGATCAATATCGTCGATATTCAAAGCTAATTGTTCTTCCTTTATATTTGGCAGCAGCATTTTAGATTTAATCTCGATAAGTGTAGCCGCCATAAGTAAAAATTCACTGGCAACTTCTAAATCAACCCGCTGCATTTCTTCAATATAGGCAAGATATTGTGCAGTAATCTTAGCAATCGGAATATCATAGATATCTACTTCTTCCTTTTCGATCAAATGAAACAAAAGATCGAAAGGACCTTCAAAGGTTTCAAGTTTTACATTGTATGACAAGATGCCCACCTACTCCTTCGTATAAATCAAAAGGTTATCTGCTTATGGATGTAGCTGATATACATCAATATGACTTAGATTTAGTTTTTTGAGGTTATTGCTGATTTTCTCTCTATATTCTATCATTTGAAGACCGCAATGACTATATTTTTTATTATAACACATCTATTGAAGGTTCTAGAATAAGCTGAAAGAAGGAAAAAAAGAAAGCAATTAATTACATAATTGCTTTCAAGGATTTTGTTTACTTAGTTGGTTTTGATACTTTATTAAGTATTTTTCCAAATATATCTATTAAGGATGCTGGTGCCACTTCAACATCTGTTATAATATCCATGCGTCCGATTTCCTGTCCATCTTTTTTAGCGATTATTTCACCAATTTTTTCACCGGCAGCAAAGGGTGCCTTGATTTGTTTTGGAAGAATAATCTCCTTCTCCACACTATTCTCTTCACCTTTTTTAACAAGGGCATTTAAATGATCCTTAGCGACAGCTTTTACAGTAGAAGCTTTGCCCTTTTCAACTTGAAGTTCGTCAATCACCTCGTCCTTACGAACAATGGGTACTGCACTAAAGGATGCGAAACCATAATTTAACAGTTTTTTAGCTTCTGCGAAACGAATATCAGAAGTTGGACTACCTAAAATAACGGCAATCAGAGTTAAGTTGTTTTTTACGGCTGAAGCAGAAAGACAATACCTAGCCTCTGAAGTAAAACCTGTTTTGATGCCATGAGCCCCAGGATATGTGCGTATAAGTTTATTTGTATTGACCAATTCGATTGTGGTTTGCCGTTTATTCGGAAGTCCTACCTTTATATTTGACATCCAAATAGTTAACCAATCGTGTATTTTCGGGTATTTTAATAATTCTTTTGACATAACTGCAATATCATATGCACTGGTATAGTGACCGTCCTGGGGTAAACCATTGGTGTTCATAAACTGGGTATCATTCATTCCCAATTCTTTAGCTCTTTCATTCATTCTCTTTACAAACATCTCTTCAGTTCCGCTTACATGCTCGGCAATAGCAACGCAGCCATCATTAGCGGAAGCAAGGGCGATTCCCTTCATTAATTCCTCTACTGTTTTTTCCTCATTGGGTTCAAGATAAAGCTGACTGCCTCCCATCTTAGAGGCCCTTTCACTGATTATAACTTTATCTTCTAAGGAGATCTTTTTTGTTTCAAGGGCCTCCATCGCTAACAGCATTGTCATAATTTTTGTTACGCTTGCGGGAGGTAATTTATCATGAATATTCTTTTCATAGAGTATTTTTCCTGTGGATGCATCCATCAGGATAGCAGACTTCGCATCTACGTCAAATTCTTCACCATAAACTGGAAAAAAGGCTGGATTTAAAATAAGGGTTACAGCAATTAATAAAAACAATATTCTATGTAGTTTATACCTCATCATATGTCCTCCTTGCATTTTCGTTTAATCTTAGCTTAACCAGTCAAGATTACAGTTATGCACAGTCGGAGGATGCAATTGACGAAAGGTATCATTTATAATTATAATGGTTGAATTCCTTTATCTGTTACGACCGCCTTAATCAGTTTTAGTTTTTCCACCTTTCGGTCTGAATAGGTGATAGCATTGGTTATAGTGGTATTTGCCACGTCCAATTTGCTTTCATTATTTGCATGTAATTCTGCAATCACATCGCCTCTTTTAATGAGATCTCCTACCTTTTTATACATCATGACACCGGCAGCCAAATCAATAGTTGAATCCTTTGTTTCTCTGCCAGCACCTAGACTAAGGGCAGCGACGCCAATATCATCAGCTTTTATCGATTGAATATAACCATTTACAGAAGCAACAACATTTCTTTTATATCTTGCCTTTGGAAGCTGCTGGGGATGATCTATGGCTGTGAGATCTCCTCCTTGCGCCTGAATAAAAGCTTTGAATTTTTTAAGTGCGGCGCCAGAATCCAGCATTTCTATAACCGTAGCTTCTGCTTCTGCAAGGGTATTTGCCTTTTTCGCCAGAAGAACCATGTAACTAGCCAACTTTACGCAAAGGGTTCTAAGGTCTTCAGGTCCGCGATTATTAAGGACTTCAATAGCTTCTTGAACCTCTAAACTATTTCCTACAGCATAGCCTAAAGGTTGATCCATATCTGTTAATACTGCGATTGTTTCTCGCCCCATTGCTTTTCCGATTTCCACCATTTCCATTGCAAGGCTGACTGCGCTGTCAAAGTCCTTCATAAAAGCACCGCTTCCCACTTTTACATCCAGAAGAATGGCATTGGCACCGGCGGCCAGTTTCTTGCTCATGATACTGCTGGCAATGAGAGAAATATTATCTACAGTTGCAGTTACATCTCTTAATGCATACAGCTTTTTATCTGCTGGGGCTAAATCACCAGATTGTCCGATGACAGCCAGCTTGATCTGGTTAACATTGCGAAGGAATTCCTCGTTGCTTATCTCTACATGAAAGCCTTTAATAGATTCTAACTTATCTATGGTGCCACCGGTGTGCCCCAGTCCTCTTCCGGACATTTTTGCCACAGGAACACCACAGGCTGCTACTAAAGGGCCGACGATGAGTGTAGTGGTATCGCCGACTCCGCCAGTACTATGCTTATCTACTTTAATTCCTTCAATCTGTGATAAATCGATCTGATCTCCAGAACGCATCATCGCATCTGTAAGGTAGAAGGTTTCCTCCTTGGACATTTTATTAAAGTAAATTGCCATCATTAAGGCAGAAGCCTGATAATCTGGAATCGTTCCATTTGTATATCCGGTAACAAAAAATTCTATCTCCTCTTTATTTAAGACCATACCCTGCCTTTTTTTATAAATGACATCATACATTCTCATGGACAATCACCTCTTATGAAAAATATATTATCGCTAGATAATAAGCTCTTTAAAGCTGGTACCGATAGCAGGTTTTTCTATACTTAACAAATCTGCTACTGTTGCTGCAATATCTGCAAAAGAAGTTCTGGTGCCGATATTTACATTTTGTTTTACTTTTTTACCATATACAAGGATCGGAATATATTCACGGGTATGGTCTGTTCCTTTATAGGTAGGATCATTGCCATGATCTGCTGTTAAAATAATGATATCATCTTCCTTTAGACGCTCTAAAAGCTCGGGTAATCGCAGGTCAAAAGCCTCTAGCGCTTGGCGATAGCCTTGAGGATCTCTACGATGACCATACTTGGCATCAAAATCAACGAGATTTGTGAAAATAATTCCTTTACTATCCCTTTTAAGATATTCTATTGTTTGATCGATACCATCCATGTTGTCTTTTGTATGAACAGCTTCTGTAATACCTTGGCCATTGAAAATGTCCTCTATTTTTCCAACTGCAATTACATCCAGGCCATTATTTTTAGCTATATCTAATAGAGTAGGCTCAAAGGGGCTTACAGAATAATCTCTACGATTTGAGGTTCTTTCGAAGTTTCCCGGTGAGCCGATAAAAGGACGCGCAATAACCCGTGCAACCTGGATTTCACCCATTAACATTTCTCTTGCTATTTCACAAATTTGATACAATTCGTCAATTGGGATGATCTCCTCATGAGCAGCAATTTGGAACACGCTGTCTGCCGATGTATAGATAATCGGAGAGCCGGTTTTCATATGTTCTGGACCCAATTGTTCAATAATTTCCGTACCGGAAGCCGGAATGTTGCCGAGGGTTTTTCTGCCGATTTTTTCTTCAAAGGCATCCATGATAAACTTAGGGAAACCCTCAGGGTAAGTTTGGAAAGGTTGTTCAATATGGAGTCCTGCGATCTCCCAATGTCCAGTTGTGGTATCCTTGCCGTTAGATTTTTCGGCAGCCCTGCCATAAGCACCTAACGGCGCAGCTATAGCGTCTACACCTTTTACTCCCTCTATATTTCCAAATCCAAGTTTTAGAAGATTGGGTATTTGAATACCGCCACAGGCCTTTACAATATTTCCGAAAGTATCAACGCCTTTATCGCCAAAGGCTGGAGAGTCTGGCAATTCTCCAATGCCTACGCTATCTAATACAAAAATATTTACTCGATTAATCATTTGAAAACCTCCTCACTTGATTTAAATAACAAGGATATTATACCCCGTACAGTGGAAAAGTAACGAAACCCTAAAAAAAGAAAGAGCCCTTTAGGCTCTTGGATGGGCTTTATTATAAACTTCCTTAATCTTATTTTTTGAAAGTTGTGTATAGATTTGGGTAGTAGATATATCGGAATGCCCCAGCATCTCCTGTACAGACCGTAAATCGGCACCGTTTTGAATAAGATGGATCGCAAAGGAATGCCTTAGGGTATGGGGTGTGATTTTTTTGTTTATTTTTGCTTTCTGCGTATACATTTTAATAATTTTCCAAAATCCTTGCCTTGTCAGACGGGACCCATGATAATTAACAAATAAGGACTTTTCCTCTTGATCACGAACAAGATTTTGTCTGCATTGGGTAACATATTTTCCAATAGCATCTCTAGCCATACTGCCAATAGGAATGATTCGTTCTTTTGCACCATTACAGCATTTTATGTAACCCATATCGAGATTAAGATGATTATGATCCAGAGACACAAGCTCTGTGACACGGATGCCCGTAGCATATAATAATTCCAGCATCGCCTTGTCCCTTACACCCTTTTCGCTTTTTTCGTCGGGCTGTGCCAACAACAACTCTACTTCCTTTAAACTCAGTACGCTAGGCAGCTTTTTTTCAGATTTAGGTGATTCAAGATTAAGGGTAGGATCCTTTTCTATCATTTTTTCATTTAGCAGAAATTGATAGAGAGAGCGGATCGAGGCAAGGCTTCTCGATATTGTAGCAGTCGCTTTGCCCATTTTCTGCAGATGAAGCAAATATGTAATGATCGTAGTTTTATTGGTATCTTTAAAACTTATCACTGATTTATCCTGTAAAAACTCAATATACTGTGAGATATCCCTTTTATAGGACTCTAAAGTATTTTTTGATAATTCCTTTTCATGGGTTAGATAATGGATAAAATCATTCAATAGCATATTCATTCTACTTGTCCCCTTTGTTCCCAAATACATCTTATAAGTACTATGTATTCAACATACTTATTAAAATTCCTTCATTCTTTTGCTAAAATGATAAAAGAATTTACTAAATAATAGCAATAACCTAAGGAAATGTCGCAGTGAAAAAGCTACATGTATTGAGACACAAAGCGCATGAAAATAGGTGTAGCATATGCTTCTACAATAGAACCAATGAGAATGACAAGAAAAACCATAGAGATAACTGTACTATAAAGCATGAATTGTCTTCCCATATCTATTTGATAATTCTTATTTAACTTGCTTTTAATGATCATAACAGAGAAGCTGATGGCGATTACGGCAATTATAATAATCCCTGGTATAATAAAAAGGTTTTGCGGAAGAATTGCAAAAATAGAAAAAAAGAATCCACTTAAACCCATTTGCTCAATTAAAAATCCAACGGTGAAACCTAAGATAAAGCCTCTAATGACGATAATCAATAGGATCAAGGGAATACCGATGATCGTTACGCCAAGAATCCAGGTCAGGATTCCTGTCTGAAGATTATTGATCAGTGATTGCTTTAATACAGAAAAAGCGTCAAAGGATTTCTGACTTAAAATTTGAAAAAAGCTTTCCATATAGCTGATTAGCTCTCCTTTATGCTGGTCACTTAGAGCTTTTACAGTAAAAGCACCTGAAGATATACCTACCATAAAGAACAGGATAACAATAAAGTAGATCAAGATATTACCCTGAATATGCTTCAATATAACTTCTCGTAATTTCCTAAACAAGACAAGCTACCCCCTTCCCTGTCCACCTATACCATTCTTATGCAGTGAAGAAAAAGAATATGACTTGTCTTTTTTTGTTTGTCCTATATAAATTCTATGGGAATAATATCGGACAAACCATCATATTATAAAAAAACAAAAATACGTCTATTAGGAAGTGATGAAAATGCTTAGAATTATTACTAAAAATCAAATCTATTTTATAGGAAAAATCTCTGATTTATTGGAGGCATTAGAAGATTTAGGCAACCAATATACCACAGTAGAGGATGCTATTCATGATCAGTTAAACATGAAATAGCTAGCTGTGCAGCTGCGGCAGCGGTAATAAAGAATTCTCTGTCTTCTTCTAAACCTCTGCCCATGGTGCTAAATTTTAATTTAGAATTCTTGAGTATGTTATAAAGTGCTTCCGGTTCAATCCACTGAAGTGTATGCTTCTCTTGGATTCCGGCTGTAGTAATCTGATTGCAGAGGATTTCTTTTTTTTGCTGTTCAAAAGAAGGTATACCTAGGTATACTTTCGTTTTTACGATTTTTTCTAAAACTGTGATAGAATGATGGCTTAAGCCATGATGTCGTTCCCTTGCATCTGCAAAACTGATTCTCGGAATAGCAATGGCGCTGCCGGATAAATCATTAACCGCATCAAGGATATTTCCTTGTTCAATTCCTGTAAACCCATACTTCGTTCCAGTGCCTACGATTCCAGGGCCCATAGCAACTACCGCTGCATCACATTTCAAAACCTCTTTGGCGGCAATGAGCCCATTATAGATATTGATACAGTCTAAGTCTCCGCCAAATGCATTCCCTACAGTAATGGTTCCTGCAATCATAGATTCTTTTTTCAAATTTCTGACTACATTACTTAGGGAAGCAGGTAAGGCTGCGCCATCCGTCATGATATAGGCAATCTTACAATCTGGTTTATAATGCTTTAACACAGAGACTACTGGTGCAAGCATACTATGAAGGGTACCCACCAGAATAGGCATTTGCTGAAGCGATTCAAAAGAATTGAATACTTCATGATAAGGACTCTCTTGTTCTTCAGAAGAAAAAACCTTTAACTGATAAGGCGTATACCTTAATTTCATGATATGTCCACCTGGAGTCAACGCATGTTCAGGGTGTGCTAGATTGCTGATGACGAAGTGATAACCCCCAGTGCCAAGCTGTAATTCCACTGCAGTGGTATTTAGCAAAATCCGGTCCCCTACTTCTACACCTCCGCTTAATTGATTATAGTTTATCGCTCTGGACTCATGATCATCAATGTCAACCATGATTTCTGTGAGCTCTGCTTCTTCTCTGATAATTCTAACAACCTTTCCGATTTTAACACTTAGCATCTCTGTTTCCTCATTTCCATATGGTATCATACTTATTATACAACTGTTTAGCATTTTATAGCCATAAAAAATCCCCTAGTCAAATACCACCAGGGGATAAAATTATTTCTTTCCGTCCTTCATTGCGATCGTTAAGGTAGTTGCCAAACCACCCCATAGAACAATAGCTCCAAATAAGAAAAAGACGATTGAGGTTGTAGACATCTACTTCACCCCCTTTATTGCAGGAATATTCAATGCTCCTTCTTTCCAAGGCTTTGCACTTATCATAAAAGAAACAATGATAATTGCTCCTACTACACCCCAGCCTAATAACAGAAGTGCAGAGATTGGATAGCCTTCATAAGGTGCCTTAATTTCAGCAATGAAGTTTTGTATTAGCATGAAAGCCAATATTGTTGGCGTGACAAACTTGATCATCACTTCCCACCACTTGCCAATTGGATAGATGGAAATCGGATTAACGTGTTCTCTGATCTTATGGGCGCCGTATAACCAGCCAACGATTGCAGCCTCTGCAAGTCCAATCACGACAATACCATAGGAGTTGATAAAATGATCCACAATGTCTAGGATATATAATCCAGATCCAGTTGCAAATACTGTACCTACCAAATAGCCACAAATCGCTGTTGCCGTAACAACTTTTTTACGATCTGCCCCTGTTTTATCAATCACTGCTGAAGAAAAGGCTTCAACCATGGAAACAGATGATGTTAAGCCGGCAAATACGAGGCAGACAAAGAATAAGATACCAAAGATTGTACCTAGAGGACCCATCAGCGTAAATACTTTTGGAAACACTACGAAGGCCAATCCTACACCCTGCTTTGCTACTTCTTCAATGGCTACACCCTGACTTGTAGCCATAAAGCCTAAGATACCAAATACACCTAGGGCTGCCATAAATTCAAAACCACAATTTGCAAAAGCAGTCATAAAAGCACTGTTGTTAATATCGGTTTTTTCAGGCAAGTAGCTGGAATATGTGATCATTACACCCATTGCTAAACTTAAGGAAAAAAAGATCTGTCCGTAAGCAGCAATCCAGACCTTAGGATCCAATACTCTAGACCAGTCTGGTGTAAACAGTTTGTTTAATCCCACTGTAGCTCCGGGCAAGGTCACGCCGCGAAGGGTAATTACTAGCATAATACCAATTAAGGTTGGCAATAAAATACGATTTAATTTTTCTATACCGCCAGATACCCCTCGGTAGCAAATGAACCAATTGCAGAACCAGATGAGTGTCATTCCGGCAAATATGGCTGGCCTAAATCCACCAAAATTAAATACACTGTCAGAAAGGTTTAAGAATTCACCAAAGAAAAATGTATTTGTGTCCGCTCCCCAAGATTGGGTAAATGAGAAAATAAGATAATTAATTGCCCATCCAAGAATTGCAGAATAATAGATTAAAATAACTAATGAGTTCAAGCTTGGCCACCATCCGAGCCATTCCCATTTTCTATTCGCTCTTGCTAAAGACATCGGTGTAGATCCTTTAAATTTATGGCCAAATCCATACTCTAATATCATAAGCGGGATACCGGCAGTAAGCAAAGCAAAAAAGTATGGAACTAAGAATGCGCCCCCTCCACTTGAATATAGCAAATACGGATATCTCCAGATATTACCCAATCCAACGGCTGAACCTACTGCAGCCAGTATAAATCCAAGTTTAGATCCCCATTGATCTCTGTTCTGTGCCATTGATTTTCCTCCTCGTAAATAGTATTTTATGCCTCTAAACTTCTTGAATCCTCCCTTCTGCATATTGATTCAATCCCCATAAAAGAATGAATAATTTTGTTATTTATTTATCAAATGCCTCAATTTTCTGACTTATTTCATGAAAAAAAATTGACTTTTCAATCAATCTTTTAAAATATCTATGAGGCTGATAAATAAACCAAATAATCTATGGGGTTTTCGACAAGATATTACAATTATAGCAACGGAAATGGGGGCTGTCAATCAAATTATATAAATTTTTGTAATAATATTAAATTTTTTTAATTATATGACATTAGTAGATCAAATAGGCTATCTGCCTATTTGATCTACGTAATTCAGGAACTTGTTATTTTCAATAATTTTTGTAAGAGAATATTTCTCTGTAATCCCATGAATGAGAATTAATAATGCTAATGCAATGATACGGAATAAAAAAGGCCCGTTAATAAATAGAATTCCCAATGAAATTCCTAGAACATTAGAGCCTGCATCTCCTAACATTGCCTTGGCTTTTAGGTCATAGGGAGTATATGCCAGTACAACGCCTAATAATCCGAACAGGGAAGTCCGAAGCTCTACGGAAACAGGAATCCAGAACAAGGGAATAAGGCATAGAAGAAATCCTTTTATAGATCTGCCGGGTCTTAAATCTAACAGGTTGTTAAAGTTTGTAAATAAAGCGATCATTAAACTGTTAATGAGAATATTTAACAATCCTTCAGAAAACAAAATACTAATGAAGAAAGCTAAAAAACCACCAAACAGTGCTTTGAAACCGCCTGTTGTCAGCTTGCCCTGAAAAAAAGAACGAATATGGCCCTTTAATCCAGTGACATTCCTATTCCCTAGCAAGTCATCCAGCATTCCTGCGAAACACATTCCAAAGGTACCTGCTAAAAATGCTGCTATGGATAATAAATGTGAAGGCCTTACA
Organism: Geosporobacter ferrireducens; assembly: GCF_001750685.1. GTDB lineage: Bacteria > Bacillota > Clostridia > Peptostreptococcales > Thermotaleaceae > Geosporobacter > Geosporobacter ferrireducens. The sequence goes on from NZ_CP017269.1 coordinate 37,149, forward strand.
AAAACAATCACTGCTATGCTATTGAGCAGAATTACAGGTACGAAGATTAATCCCATGCCAACAGGAATAATTTCTCCGCGAAAATTGCTTTTAACACTGCCGCTGTCTTCTAAAAGGTGTGTAAACATGGGAATTATCAGTCTGCCTAGCAGAAAGGAGAATAAAAAACTCCTGATTGGCACAAGCATCATCTCATCACTCCTTTAGACTTACGAATCAAGGTTGCTAAGATTTGGTAAAACTGTTTCCCACGATGAATAAATCCTTTAAGATCTCTGCCAGTTTCCCGGTGAGTCATGTTTACATCTACTTCTTGAATTTGATAGCCCATCCTCAATAGATCTATAGTCATTCCCACCTCTACCCCATAATCTACAGGGATATTGCCAAAAGACTTTAACACCTCTGCATTGAATGCCCGTTGGCCGGAAAGGGAGGTAGTAATTGTCTTTCCTGTATAAAACTGAACACCGTATTTTGCCAGATTTTTCACCAATCCAAAACCACCCTTTTTCTTTGCCGCAGGAAAACGAGCGATGGTAACATCCGCTCTTCCAAGAAAGATCGGTTCAATCAGTTTATCAATCTCGGAAGCGCTTTCGCCAATGTCAGCATCTAAAAACACGATAATATCGCTGTCATGGACTGTTTTCATTACACCCTGCTGCATTGCATAGCCCTTGCCGGCATTGACAGGCATTCGATATACTTCTGCACCTGCAGTCTCAGCTGCTTTAGAAGTTTGATCCTTTGAGCCGTCATCAATTACAAGAATTCGGTTCACATAATTAGACTTATGCAAACCAGCAATTGTAGCTGAGACACGGTCTTCTTCATTATAAGCAGGTAATATTACGGTAATTCTCTTTGTCACAAACTCATCTCCTAATCAATCGTTATAAACCCTTCCGGCATATAAGCTTCGGCAGTATCCTTTTCACCAAAGTGGCCGGACCTTCCGCTTACAACCATTAACGTAGATATCTTTCCTGCAAAGGTATCTACGTTATCCACAGTAGAGATTCTTAGTTTTTTATAATCACTGATGCCTGATATCTGTACATTTGATTTTTCAACAGCTATCACAGGTATATTACTATTTTTGGAATAAGTGATTAAAGGAATGTCAATTCTATTTAAAATTTCTTTACCGGATTCCGTACTCCCGCCGGCGATTAAAACATAATCTGGAGGAAAAGTAAGGTTTCCAGAATAGTCTATGATTTTCTTTTCCTTTAAATAACGAATCAACTCAAAATTGTTTCCTTTCATCAATGCATCATGAAATTCTTTCAATAACTGCTTCTCAATCTCTGCTGCAGTTTTTCCTTTAAGTTTTAAATCAGCAGCAATTTGTTGTGCAAAGGCATCATCATTCAGCAAGATGGTGTTTTTTATCAAAATATTGGATACACTGTTTACACCAGCCTTCTGAAAGGCATCGATTAAACCTGAATAGGCGTAATCCTCACTTGTTTCGATAATTACAATATCCAAGTCCTTAAGTTTATCTTGAATTGCTTCCGGATAAACTGTATCAATAAACTTTAAATTCTTTTCCCTTTCTACAGTGAGCAGGTCATTTTTGACTTGGAGTTCGTCCTGTTTTTGTTTAAACTCATCAAATTTACTCTCCAACTGCTGTACAAGTTGCTGCTGTTGCTCAACAATCATTTCCTGTCCATCCAGCATTACGCCAATAAATATACCTACGCCTAAGGCTAAAAAGATTGCTACAAAAGAAAGTACATAATACTTCAAGTTTACAACCATAATGACATCATTCCCCCTACTATAATCCGAAGATAAATTTTAGACGAATATGAAGCAACTTTAAGATCTGTTGTACTTGTGGCGACATAAGTCCCACAATAAAAACTGGTATCAATGCTCCAAAAACAAGCCCTACCAAATATTTAAACTTAATACTTTCACGCTGTAATTTATTTACACCTTTTGCATCGATTAATTTTGAGCCCACTTTTAATCGTACGAGAAAAGTACTGGCCATTCCTTTTCTACCCTTTTCTAAGAAATCAATCATATTCGAATGCGTTCCTACTGCTACAATCAAATCAGCATTTTTATCAAAAGCCATTAACATCGCGATATCTTCACTGGTTCCAGGTGCAGGAAATACAATGCTCTTCAATCCCAGCTGTTCAACCCGCTCTAAGCCTGGCGCACGTCCGTCCGGATAAGCATGTACAATAATCTCTTTGCAGCTTAGCAGACATTGATCAGAAACACTATCCATATCTCCTACGATCAGATCCGGCACATACCCGAACTCCAAAAGTGCATCACCACCACCATCTACACCTATTAGGATTGGGTTGAATTCTTCAATATAGGCCTTGATAGCCATTAGATCTTCCTTGTAGTCTTGCCCCCGGACAACAACCAATACATGTCTTCCTTTAAAATCAGTATTGACATCTGGAATTTTTAAATTACCTAAAATAAAACTTTTCTCTTTTTTGGCATATTCTAAGGTGTTTTCAATAAATTTATCCAATTCTATCGAAAAGTTTTTTTCTGTTTCTTCTAACTTACTCTTAATTACTTCCTCAGTAAGCAAGATTCCAGAGCCTAGCCATTCATCATTTCGATAAATATCATTTTCAATGACTTCCAATATGTCATCCTCTTGGATCAACTCAAATAATTCTTGACCTACTTGATCTAATACGGGTAAACCAGCTTTGACTAGAATACCAGGTCCCAGGTTTGGATAGCGACCACTCATAGATTGATCTGCGTTTATGATAAGTCTTGGTCTACAAGCAACTAGCGAGTTTGCTGCCACCTCATCGATATCTCGATGATTAATAACTGCAATCTCATTGGTTTGTAGCCTTTTTACAAGTTCTTTTGTTTTTTTGTCTACTCTAGCAACGGATTTGATGACCATAACCTACCTCCCATCCCCTTTCATCATTGGTATAAAATGAAGGCAATTAAACAACCTCATTATTATAACATAAAAAAGCAACAATAACCTATGGCTACTGTAATTATTTGAAAAGAATAGGGAATTTTATACATTTTATAAAAATGTTGAGAAAAAAACTATAATGAAGGATAAATATAGAAAATAATGAAGAATTTAGTAACTTTTTTAGGTCCCTAAAATGATTCAGAGCTACGAATACTATGACGAAAGGAAAGGTGAATGAAATGAGTATATTTGTATTTAAAGTTCGGTTGGCAGTACTTCATGATTTTGTAGATCGATTAAAAGCAAATAAAGTACATTATATTTTGCAGAAAAATATGCTGAAACAATATGCGCAGGATCTGAATATAAGGTTAACTGAGAAAATGATTCTTGACCTGCTGTCATAATTACTGCGTGAAACACAAAAACGCAGAATTCATTCTGCCCTTCATATGATTTGGTATGTGCTTTCTTCAGCCATACTTTACTCTTCCTCCGAATGAATCCTTAATGATAATAAAATTACTATATGGTGAACATAATATTATTACATTAAACTACTCAATGATATATTACATTCAATGTTAAAGTCAATTACATTATGTTACTTTAGAAGGTATGGGAAAACACGTTGAATTTGCAACAGGTTAAACATAAGTGTCAATGTAACACAATAACTATTTTGTTACATTAGTCTTTATATCCCATGAAACACATATATATTCTCTTAAATGTTTCTTATTTTATAGGGGATAGGTACATATAAAAAAATCGGCTACAACGAATTTAAGTCTTGTCATTTTCACAAAAAAAAACACCTCTAAAATATTGGTTTTAAAAACTCAATAAATTTAAGGTGTTTGTTAGTTTAATAAGAAACCATTTATTGGTTCAGAAGAGAGTTGATGAGCTTTTCGAAACTAGTTGTTAAATATTTACGAACTCTGCATCTGTTGCTATATCAAGTTTAAACAGCTCTCTGCTCTAATCTTAACTTATCAGCAACCATGGCAATAAATTCGCTGTTTGTTGGCTTGCCTTTATCATTGTGTACGGTGTAACCAAATAATTTGTTAATGGTATCTACTTTTCCCCTACTCCAAGCTACTTCAATTGCATGTCGAATAGCTCTTTCCACCCTGCTTGGTGTGGTGTTGAACTTCTTCGCGATAGAAGGATATAATTCCTTTGTTACAGCACTCAGCAATTCTATATTTTCAACGACCATTGTGATGGCTTCTCTCAAGTATAGATATCCTTTGATATGGGCAGGTACACCAATTTCATGGATAATATTGGTGATTTCTGCTTCAAGACTTCTGTTTTTTCCAGGAGCATTAGATGTGCCTTGAATCATAACATCATTATAGTTTTTTCTTCTTTCTGATGCTGCAATTGTGTTCCCTGTTAGTTGACGGATTCGTTTAATAAATATTTCAAAGTCAAAAGGTTTTACAACATAATAATCGGCGCCTAAGCTAATTGCTCGTTGCGTAATTTTATCTTGTCCGACTGCAGACAATACAATTACCTTAGGAAACTTCTCAAGATTCATGCTTGCCAATCTTTCAAGAACACCCAAACCATCCAAATGCGGCATAATTATATCTAATACCAATACATCCGGTGACTTTTGAGATATTAATTCAATTGCCTCTAAACCATCTTTTGCTATTCCTACGATTTCTAAATCCTCTTGCTTGCCTAGATACTCACTCAAGATTTCACAAAAATCTTTGTTATCATCTGCAATCAAAACACTAATACTTTTCACTAAATTACCCCCCTGAAAATCTTTCTATTTTCTATATTATCTTCTGTAAAAATTAATTCGACAAAGATATAAAATTTCCTTCTTATATGGAAAAGATTAGCATATTTTTTTAAAGTTTTTCTTTTAAAGTAATATGTAAGAGAGTACTTTTAATTAAATCCTTTAAAAGCACTCTCTTCTGCAGAATATTAATCATTATTAGCAATCTTGCTGCTACTATAGGCTTGAATATTAGCTTCTTGCATCATCCATTCAATAAATAATCCGTAACCCTTCGTCGGATCATTTACAAATACATGGGTAACTGCACCTACAAGCTTGTTATTTTGAATAATTGGGCTGCCACTCATTCCTTGAACAATACCACCGCTTTTAGACAGTAATCGTTCATCTGTAACCCGAATCACCATGCTTTTTGTGTTAGGGTTTTTCTGACGATTGACCTTTTCTATATAAATTTCATATTCTTTAATTTCATCATTATCTAAAGTCGTTAAAATTGTAGCCTTTCCTTCTCTAATTTCATGTTGAAAAGCAATTTCCATAGGTTTTTCATAAAGTACATTGCTTATGGATTCATAAGCTTTTCCATAAATTCCATAGTGGGTATTTTTTTCCAGATTTCCAATCGGTTTTAGGGTATCATAAAAAATCCCTTTAATTTCTCCAGGCTTCCCTCTTTTACCTTGTTCAACAGAAGCTACTCTGGATTTTACTACTTCACCATTCTCAACAGTTAATAAAAGCCCAGTATCGATATCGGTTATAGCATGTCCTAGTGCACCAAATTTCATAGAATCCGGGTGAAAGAAAGTCAGTGTGCCAACACCAGCCGTCTTATCTCTTACCCACAAACCTAATCGGTATTCTCCCTCATCTTTTGATTGTATTGGCTGAATGGTTAGCTGGATTAACTTATCTCCTCTTTTTACCTTTAGATTAACCGGTTGATTCTTAACACTAATGTTGTTTATGATAGAAGTTACATGATTTGCATCTCTAACATTTTCCTGATTGATCTCTAAAATACTATCACCGATAGATAATCCCGCCGTATAACCGGGATTATATTTTTTTCCGTCAATTCCTTCAATTTCTTCTAGACCTACAACTAAGACACCCTTTGTATTTAACCTTACACCTACTGATTGACCTCCGGGAATTACCTTAATTTTAGGAATCACATCCACTGTCAAGCTACGGTAAGGTACAAAACCAAACAATCTTAAATCTAAGTTTGTACTTCCTATTTGCAGAGAGTTTAGATGGACCTTGTCATTACTTTTACTGCCTTCTTTGACGAGTTGTATAATGTTATGATCCGTCTGTTTTTCACTTAGCCTTAAAGGAAATCTTATTTCTAAGCTTTGAGATTCGCCTTCAAACATCTTTAAATGATTTGGATAAGCAGTATATTCCTTTATCAAAAACACATAAAAAGCAGTTAATAAAACTGCAAAGAAAAACAATGAAAGAACGGACCTTCTTCTATTACCAATCAATAATGATCACACTCCCATTTTCCCCAAAGAGTTTTCATACACCTCCTCAAAATCTTCAATGGCTATACATTTAATTTAGCCTGAATTAAAAGGTATTATGCTACGTAAATATTGTAATTAACACCTTAATCAGAAAAGAATGATTTTCACTATTGATTTTAAGAAATTAATTCGGTTAAAAATCAATACTGTCACCTTGAGTGTCAGCAAAGGATCTGGAAAAAGAAATTTTATTACTAAACGTCTTTACTTTCTTTAAGAAAACACAAAAAATAAAAAATAAGTTTGTATGTGTACAAACTTATTTTTAGGATGAAATTGATTTTTTATAATCAGTACTAGAATTCAACATTTCCTTTGCATGCTTCAGCGTTAAATCTGTAATTGCTGCACCACCTAATAATCTTCCCAATTCTGTTATACGCTCTTTTTTCTGCAAATGACGAAGATTTGTAAGTGTCTTTTCATCTGTAGAGACTTTTTCGATATAAAAATGTGTATCGGCCATCCGTGCAATCTGAGGAAGGTGAGTAATACAGAGGATTTGATGGGTTTGTGAAATGTTAGCCAGCTTTTCACCAACGATATTTGCAGTACGACCACTGATTCCTGTATCTATTTCATCAAATATAAGAGTCGGTATATTATCATTTTTTGCTAAAATAGCTTTTAATGCCAGCATAATTCTGGACATTTCACCGCCAGACGCTATTTTTGAAAGCGGCTTGAGCGGTTCTCCAGCATTGGTGGAAATCATAAATTCTACACGATCAATTCCTTTTGAAGTAAAATGAACATTTCCATGCCTATCCACACTTTCGATAAAATGAATACGAAAAGCAGCTTTTTCCATATTTAGGCTAATGAGTTCTTCTGTGATCCTCTTTTCTAATTTTGACGCTATTTCTTTTCTACTCTTACGCAATAAAAGAGATAAATTCAAAAGCTCATCTTGTAAAGTTTGGATTTGTTCATTTAATTCAGCAATAATCGTCTCACTATTCTTGATATCTTCTAGCTCATCATAAATTGACTGGCGGTAAGCGAGGATTTCTTCAATATCTTTGCCGTATTTTCGCTTTAAATTATTAATCTGATCCAGCCTTTTTTCTATTTGTTCCAAGGCTTGAGGATTAAAATCAATATGATCACGATAGTTTCGAATATCTCTTGATACATCCTCCATCTTATACTGACATTCCTGCAATACTGAAAATATGTCTGCTATATTTTTATCCAAATCTTTATAGTGATCCATTTCACCGACGATATTACCGACGCCATCCAATACCGATGGATAAATTTCTGTTCCATTATAGAGAATCTCGTAGGCTTTTGCCATCACATGATATATTTTTTCACTGTTGGACAACAACTGTTGTTCTACAGCCAACTGTTCTATTTCATCCTTTTTCAGCTGTGCTTGATCAATTTCATTTATTTGGAAGGAAAGCAAATCTACTTTACGTTCTCGTTCCAAGCTATTGCCAAATAAGCTAGAAAGTTTTTCTTTGAGTCCTTTTAAAGCATGATATTTCTCATCAATGCGCTTTCTCAAAGTCATTGTGTCCTGTTCACCAAAAGAATCTAATATTTCAATATGATTTTCTGGGTAGAGCAAGGATTGATGTTCATGTTGACCATGAATATCGATGAGATACTTACTGACTTCTTTGAGAGTAGACAGGGTTACGGCCCGGTCATTTATCCTGCAGACGCTTCTGCCGCTGCTGTAGATTTCTCGTGTTAAAATCAGTGTATGATCATCCTCCAGATCAATATCCTGGTCGGAAAGCAGCGACTTCAACTCCGGGTTGGTACTTTGAAATAGGATTTGAATCGTTGCTTTATCCGTACCTGTACGAATATAGTTTTTGTCAGCTCTTTCCCCGATAGCCATATTCACTGCATCAATAATAATGGATTTACCTGCACCCGTTTCACCGGTTAAAATATTTAAACCTTCATTAAAGCGGACCGTAAGTTTGTCTATTAATGCAAAATTTTGTATAGCCAACTCTAAGAGCATTCCAAAACCTCCAGCCTTATCTCATTAATTTCTTAAATTTTTCTACTAGTTCTCCAACCATATTTTCATCTCTAGCTAAAATGAAAATGGTATCATCTCCGGCGATTGTTCCGACCAACTCTTTAACATCAAGGGCATCAATGGCAGCACAGGCAGCATTTGCAGCGCCGGATAGCGTCTTTAACACAACGATATTTCCTGCATAATCAATAGATAATATAGAATCTTTAAATATTTTGACCAATCTGTCAGAGATAGCGCTTTCCTGTTGCTTCATAGAAGCATATTTATATCGCCCGTTTTTGGCCAATACTTTGATCAAACGCAATTCTTTAATATCTCTTGATACTGTCGCCTGGGTAACGTTAATACCGCCTTTTTTTAGAAACTCAGCCAATTCCTCTTGCGTTTCGATTTCATTGTTTTCGATAATCTCTAATATTTTGGCATGCCTGGAATATTTCATAAAAAACCTCCTAACCGATTTTACTTTCCTCTAAAACAGTCTAATTAGAACTATATAGAAGAGAAGATCCTGTAAAGCTAATATTTATTACACTATTCTACATATTTCTATCGAATCCTTTAAGACGGATAAAATTTTTTATATAGAACATAAAATATTTATCTTGTAAAGATAAATATTTTACAACGACTGATGGGCTTGTTCTACAATTCTCTGAATATCCTCCTCCGGCATCTGCTGCTTTTCATCAGAAGCTTGGTTCGATAAATACGCTAGATACTCGATGTTTCCCTCTGGCCCTTTTATAGGTGAAAAGGAGATTCCTTTAAAGTACAGACCTAGGTTTATTGCAAAACTCAATATCTCTCGTATCACCTCTAGATGAACGTTCTTGTCTTTTACAACGCCCTTTTTACCCACTTTTTCTCGTCCTGCTTCAAACTGGGGCTTGATCAGGCATACAATTTCTCCTTCTTTTTGAATCAGTTCCTTTACTACTGGAAGAACCAGCTTTAAGGAAATAAAGGATACATCAATGGATGCAAAATCAATATTTTCCTGAAACGCATCTTTTGAAACATGCCGGATATTGGTTCTCTCCATAGATACAACTCGTTCATCCTGCCGTAATTCCCATGCAAGCTGCCCATAGCCGACATCTATTGCATAAACCTTTTTAGCTCCATTTTTCAACATACAGTCAGTGAAACCCCCTGTGGAAGCGCCGATGTCCATAGCAGTTTTACCTTGTAAATCAAGTTGGAAGCTTTTGATTGCTTTTTCCAGCTTGAGGCCGCCTCTGCTAACATAAGGAATAGCATTTCCTTTAACTGTGATGATGCTGTCTTTATTTATTTTTGTACCAGATTTATCTATCCGCTGTTGATTTACAAAAACAAGGCCCGCCATGATGGACGATCTTGCTTTTTCACGGCTATCGAAAAACCCTTTTTCTACTAACAAAACATCAATTCTTTCCTTTTCTGCCATAAAAACAACTCCTATTTGTCTAACAGTTCTCTAATAGAGCCAGTTAGTCCTTCTACATTTAATCCATATTGGGCCATTAGTTCTTCCACATCCCCATGCTCGATGAATGTTTCCGGAAAACCTATACTTTTAATTTTCTTCCCTTGAAGAGATTGTTTACGATTAAATAAGTCCAGCACCAAAGATCCAAAACCTCCCGTAGTAACATGGTCTTCGATGGTTATAATATGATCCATTCCCATACATTCCTGCAAGAGCGTATCTTCATCTAATGGCTTAATCATACGTGCATTAATTACTTTACAGGAAATACCCTTTGACTGAAGTTTGTGTGCAGCTTCGAAAGCCGTACGAACCATATTGCCGATGGCGATAATACAGAGATCTTTCCCCTGCATTAGTACTTCGGCTTTCATTTGATCTATGGAATAATTTGTACTCACCTCAGAAAAATCATCGCTTTCGCCCCGCGGATACCGGATGGCGATGGGTCCGTTATGAGATGCTGCAAAACTGAGCATTTCTTCAAACTCCCGGCCATCCTTCGGTGCCATCAAAGTTATGTTAGGTATATGGGCTAAAAAAGAGATGTCAAAAACTCCATGATGAGTTTCACCATCATTTCCTACCAGACCGCTGCGGTCGATGCAAAAAACTACCGGTAAATTCTGCAGGCAGACATCATGGACAATCTGATCATAAGCCCGCTGCAAAAAAGTTGAATAAACAGGAAAAAAAGGTTTCATTCCATTTAAGGCCATACCGGCTGCAAAGGTAACCGCATGTTGTTCTGCAATTCCTACATCAAAAAAGCGGGAGGGATACTTTGCAGCAAATTCATTGAGTCCAGTGCCGGAAGGCATAGCCGCTGTGATCGCCACCAACTGTGAATCTTTTGCTGCAAGCTGTACCAATGTTTTGCCGAAAACGGACGAATAACTTGGGCGGCTGCTTTCGGCTGAAATCGTGTTGCCCGTATGAATATCAAAGGGGGACACACCATGAAATTTATCGGGATTTTTTTCTGCAAAAGTATATCCTTTCCCCTTTTTGGTCAATACATGGATTAATACAGGACCCTTGATGTTCTTAGCCCGCTTGAATACCAACTTTAGTTCCTTGATATTATGACCATCTACAGGACCAAGATATGTGAAACCCAGTTCTTCAAAAAGAATGCCTGGAACGAGGAAGTATTTAATACTATCCTTTGCCTTCTCTGCGGTTTTAAATACAGCTTTTCCAATGGCAGGAATTTTTGTTAGGATATTTTCAACATCGCCTTTCATCTTGAAATAGGCAGGATCTGTACGCAGCCTGTTTAGATAGCTGGAAAGACCTCCTACGTTTTGGGAAATAGACATCTCATTATCATTTAGTACCACAATAAAGTTCGTATTGGAATGCCCTGCATGATTGAGCGCCTCAAAGGCCATTCCACCAGTCAGTGCACCATCACCGATTATGGAAATAACAGAATAGTCTTCACCTTTTAAATCTCTGGCCCTAGCCATACCGTATCCTGCTGAGATAGAGGTACTGCTATGTCCGGTATCTATAATATCGTGTTCACTTTCCGACCGCTTGGGAAAGCCGCTTAATCCCTTATACTTTCGCAAGGTATGAAATAAATGCTTTCGTCCTGTTAGTATTTTATGTACATAGGATTGGTGTCCCACATCCCAAATCATTCTATCCTTAGGGCTATCAAAAACACTATGAAGGGCCAGTGTCATTTCAACAATTCCTAGATTGGATGCTAGATGACCGCCGGTCTTTGAGATATTTTCTATTAAAAAGGAACGGATTTCATCGGTTAATTGATGTAATTCCTGATCATTTAAAGCTTTTAAGTCTGATAATGAAGAAATATTTGAAAGGTAATTATTCAATGGACTCATCTCGCTTTCCTACTGTTTTTACGATGAAACAGATTGAAACCTAAATACTTATGGAGATGATGCAGAATCACTCCTACGAACAGTACGATCTCTTTAGACTTCTTCAAAGCAATCTCTTTTCCGATTGCTTTTCCGCCTACAGTCAGAGAAGCTACAAAACCGCTTAATAGGATACTCAAGGAAGGTAAATTGATCTGATATAGGCTGCGGATTTGAAGAATAATGATTGCTGCAGCAGCGCCACTAATGATTCCGCAGATATCACCTATAACATCATTACAAAAATTAGATACAGGTCCTGCATTTCGAACGAGCTTTACAGCATAATTTGCACCGATAAGCTTGTTAGAGGCCATGGAATGAAAAGGTTTCTCCCGGGAAGAAGCTACTGCGATTCCGATCAAATCAAAAATGATACCAACAAAAATAATAAAAACCAAAACTAAAAATGCAATTGTCAGATCTGTGTTGCGAAGGAGCGTTTCCGAAATAAAACTCATACTGGTACCTAAAAAAAAGGTCCATATAGTTATGAGTATTACCCATTTTGTACTGGATAATCTTTTCTTTCCTTTTTGCATTTTTCTTTTTTTAATGATATCTTTTTTCGAATCACTTTCCATATAATTAATACACCTCATTATATTATGGGAAATAAGTGGTAAAATATGAAAAAAATCACATGGCTATAAGACTATAGAATAGCTGATGGAGAAACCATCAGCCAAATATATCTGTATGATTTTTAAATGGGTGGCAGCCCACTGAGTAAATCTTGCGGCTTAGGTCTAGTTGGCTTTCCCAAACGGCTACTGGTCTGTCGCCAAATCAGCGGTTTCCCTTCAATTCCGTTTTTACCCTGTCGCCAAAGGTAAGACTAGATTGCCACTTAGTCCGCACTGTAATCCTCAGTATGCCTCAAATAGAACAGTCTAGGAGATTTCCTCAACAGTCACACCGGGCCTTAGCCTCTTTTGCAGCATAGGTTTCGAATAGCAGTAATATGATTGCCGTGGGCCCCATCAGCATCCATACCTGAAACCTATTATCCACCATATCCCACTCAAGGCAGGCTACGCTGCATGCAGCTCCCAATGATACCGAACCGCACTGCAGGTTTATCCTACAAGCACAATTCAATTGGCTTATAGGTCTCCACGGAGAGAGGGTCATCGCCCACATGCCATTGTGGATCGCCCCCTGTTCCTTACTCCCAGCACCGACCCCCGACTGGGCGTCAGCAGCCGGTACCAGGAACTTCATCGATGTGCCCTTCGACGGATTTTTAGCCCCGCCTTCAGAACCGGTAGCACTGACTAGAATACTGCACCACCCATGAAAACAAATTTCATTATAACATATTGCCACTAATATTTCAAATCATCAGGTTGGCAATAAAAATACCTAAAATAGCCCCTGCAAATACCTCAAAAGGAGTGTGCCCAATCAGCTCTTTTAGACGTTGGTCTCCGATGGGTTTATGGTGATGACGGTCTTCAATCATCTTATTCAAAATGATTGCCTGTTTGCCTACAGCCCGTCTTACACCGGACGCATCGTACATGACGATCAGTGCAAAAGATATAGCAATGGCATATTCCAATGAATGCCATCCGCTCTTCAAACCTACTGCAGTAGATAAACCCATGACCAGCGAAGAATGGGAACTGGGCATTCCGCCAGAGCCTACAAATCTATATAAATTCAATCTTTTTTCCTTAATCAGTGTAAAGATTACCTTTAAGGTTTGTGCGATAAACCAGGATAGTATCGTTACATTTAAAACATCATTTTTTCCAATTTCTTGATAAAAAGTCACTTCTTTTCCTCCTAAATCAATATTCACGCTTTACGAGGTAATGCGCCATATCCGTGAAAAATTGGGCTTTTTCTCCATAGTGTTCAATTGCAGCAAGACCTTGTTGGAATAGTCTGTTTACCCTCTCGACAGAGTAGTCTAAACCATGTATTGATGGATATGTGGCTTTTTGATTTTCCTGATCGCTTCCAACCTTTTTGCCAAGTTTCTTTTCATCACCGATAATATCTAAAATATCGTCAGTTATTTGAAAGCCTAAACCTATATTTTCGGCATAGCTTGTCAAACTTTTTAATGTTTCTGGGTCAGCACCGGAAAAAATAGCTCCTGCCCTAATGGCAGCAATAAATAATGCCCCAGTTTTACAGTTATGAATAAAATCTAGTGTATCACTATCAACCTGCGTGTTCTCGCTGTTTAAATCTACTACTTGACCACCAATCATGCCATATACGCCGGCTGCTTTTGCAATTTCATACATGGCTGCAGTGGCATTTCGACATTGATGAGGATGATCTAAGATAGACTGCATCATTAATTCATAGGCATAATTCAACAATCCGTCACCGGCTAAAACAGCCATGCCTTCACCATAAACTTTATGATTGGTTAGTTTGCCTCTGCGATAATCATCATTATCCATTGCAGGCAAGTCATCGTGAATCAGAGAATAGGTATGAATCATTTCTATCCCGCAGGCAAATGGAAGGATTTTCTCCTCTTCTTCATTGACAAATTCACAAGCTGCCATCATTAAAATAGGGCGAAGTCTTTTACCTCCTGCGAAAACACTATATCGCATCGCATCAAAAACTTTGTTTTGAAGAGCTTTCTCTTTTGGCAGATATCTGTCTAAGGCTTCGTCAATGATTTGTTGTTTTTTCTTTAATATTGCCTGAAATTCCATGTCAATCCCCCTTCTACTCTGCTAGCTCCTTTAGAATAAAGTCGCCATCATCTGCCTTGGCCAACATACTGATCTTTTGCTCGGCATCATCCAATAGTTGATTACAATTCTTATAAATGAGAATTGCCTCCTCATAGAGCTTTAGGGTTTCTGCCAAAGGCAATTTCCCACTCTCTAAAGCAGAAACAATTTCTTCTAATCGAAGGATAGATGTTTCAAAGTTATCGCTTTCACTATTTTTAAAGTTTGTATCCATCAAGCAAACCTTCCCCCTTTACGATATTATCTACAGTACATGCGATACAACCATCGCTTAACATAATATTTATATTGTCCCCTTTGTGGATCTCCTCTATAGAAGTTAATGCTTTATGTTTTTGCAGATCCATTGTAACAGCATAACCGCGGCGGAGTGTGGCTAAGGGGTTTAAGGCTTCCAGCTTGTAGGCTGCAGCTTCTAAAGTCAGCCTTTTTTCATGCTGATAATTTTTTGCATGAAGATTGATGTCTTGATATAGTGAATCCACCAGCTGATGCCGATCATGGATACTCCTTGTCACAAGCTGGTGGATTCGATCTGGGTCAAAGGATTGCAGTTTACTTCTCTTTTCATACAATACGTATTGCAGGTTTTTACGGATCCGGCTGTGAAGCATATCCATTTTACTTTTTACTTCTATGAGATTGGGAACTGCCAGCTCCGCTGCCGCAGAGGGTGTAGGGGCCCTTAAATCTGCAACAAAGTCGGCGATGGTAAAATCTGTTTCATGGCCTACTGCCGAAATAACAGGAATCTGAGATGAAAAGATGCTTCTTGCTACAATCTCTTCATTAAAAGCCCAAAGCTCTTCGATGGAGCCTCCCCCCCTTCCTGCAATGATGGCATCAATTCCAGCTATTTGATTTAAATGCTGTATGGCCGCTGCGATTTGATTACCAGCACCTTCTCCTTGGACCAGCACTGGATAAAGCAGAATGTCCACAAAGGAATTTCTACGTTTTACAACAGATAAAATATCCTGTATAGCGGCACCGGTAGGAGATGTAACTACAGCAATCCTTCTAGGAAAAACGGGGATTTTTTTCTTATGTTCAATCTGAAAAAGTCCTTCCCTCTCAAGCTTTTCTTTAAGCTGCTCAAAGGCAACATATAATGCACCAATACCTTCTGGTTCCATTTCATTTATGTAGAGCTGGTATTGGCCATCACGTTCAAACAGAGAGACATATCCCTTTACAATAACATTTAGGCCGTTGTAAGGTTCGAATTTTATTTTCATGCAATTTTCACGAAACATAACACAGTTAATTTTACTTGTCTCATCCTTAAGAGAAAAATAGAAATGACCACTGCCGTGATTTTTAAAATTGGAAATTTCACCTCGGAGGTAGATTTGGTTGAGAATCGGGTCCATCGTTAACAGTTTTTTTAAATAGCGATTGAGCTCTGATACAGTAAGGGTTCTTAGACGCATGGTGCTACCTCCTTTTCTAATTATGAAGCCAAATATTTTTTTAAACCCAGAAGGGCAGTACCTACTGCATGATCGGTACAAAACTCCTGCTTGCCAAAATAATATTGAACATGGTCTTGTTTTTGCTGTTTGCTTAAAGCGGTTCTAACCACTTGACTCGAGGCTACACCGCCCATCAGCAGTACATTCTGTATATTATGCTGCTTACAACCGTAAAGTATAGCCTTGTCCAAGGATTTAGCTATACACAAAAGCAACGCCTTTGCAATAGATCCGTAAGCTTCCGGATGTCCTCCGAGCATACGTAAAACCTTAGTTTCAACTCCCGAAAAATTGATCCAGCCATCTTTTACAGAAACAGGCAGTTCTAAGGGTGGATGCTTCTCTTGCAAAGCTGCAGCATCCAAATGTTTGCCTGCTGGAAAAGGTAAACCCATGGCAACACCCACCCGGTCAACCAACTGTCCTGCACTAATATCTGCAGTTCCCCCTATGATCGTTGTATTGTAACCCAATGGATGAGGGAATACCTGCAATATTTCTGTAGTTCCTCCTGAAATATGTACAGCGAGGAAAGGCTTGTCAAAAGTCTTCTGAAGTGACCAAAGAGCAGCTTCCAGGTGATTTTCCTGATGGCTGGCAGTATAGCAGTTTATCCCAAGGAGGTTGGCAATAGTTTCACCAAAAGAGATACCTGCGAGAAAAACAGGCATATACGAGTCCTCCAAGGGTCTTGGTTTGCTGCTCACAGCAACTGCTTTTATTGGATTGGCCCTGTAGCTGCTGTCTAATGCCTTTAACAGCAAGGGCATATTCTTTACATGTTGAAAAAGGGCATCTGATTGTCTCAATCCCCTTTCTCCCATCTTTACATCTAAAAGGATACGATTTTGGTAAATTAGCGAACCATCAAAATCCACGATTGCAACGGAAGTCGTATAGTTGCTGGTATCAATTCCTAGAACGCAGCCTTCCAACATTATTCCCTAGTCCCGACAATATTCCCTAGAACGCCATTCACAAAGCTCCCTGATTCATCAGTACTATAGTTTTTGGCCATTTCCACGGCTTCATTGATCGAAACACTATGGGGAATATCTTCTCTATAAAGAATTTCAACTACCGCTAAACGTATGATGGACAAATCCACCTTTGCAATCCTGTCGATTTTCCAATCCTTTGCATGACGCCCAATAACTTCATCAACCTCTTGCTGATGTTGCAAATATTTATAAAGTACATCCCGTATGTATTCGTGATCTTTGGGTTCATCCGGATATTCTTCAATTGCCCTTTCGATAGCTTCCTTTGAAATATCACGCTGAATTTCCATTTGATAGATCAGCTTCATGGCTGTTTCTCGTGCTAATTTTCTACTCATGCTTATCCTCCTAAAATTCACTGTCTGTAAAACCCTTTAAAGATATTTTGTCTAAAATGCAAAGATGTATGTGATTCTATTTCAAAGAGCCTGGTGGAAGGATTCTATCCAGCAACTCCCATATATTCTCTTTTTTATCTATTTTGCTGCCGAAAAAATATCCGATATATACACATAGTGAAATAAAAATAGTCTTTATAAACCCTATGGTTAGGATCAAGATACTGATCAACAAACCTAAAGTGATACCAATGATTTTTCCATAATGCTTTAAAAAAACTTCAAGGATCTGTTCTCTATTCATCATGATCCTCCTCGCATCTATTCTACTCTTCCTTTATTGATGGTCGAGATATCCTGAATGGTCACCTTAACTTCTTGAACCGTAATACCGGTAAACTCTTCAATATACTCCTTGATAGATTGCTGTACTTTAACCGTTGCTTCCGGGATATTGGTGTCACTAATGGCAAGGCTCTCAATTTGAATAATGACCCCTTCTGCTACTTGTTGAACGGATGCTTTGATTTCCCGAAGGCCGGGAACACTTTTTGCGGATTTTTGAGCCATACCTTCCAAGGTATTCAGGGTAATCTTTACTTCCCCAAAGGCTGTATGCCTTATAACCGCATGCTGTTTAGAGCGATTGTAGCGCAGGCCAGAGATTAAGAACCAGATACTGACACCTAAGAAAAATAGTGGAAATAGGATATTCTGCCAGTTGTGTCTTAAGTTTTCCAACAACACCCTTGTCCACTCATAAGACCCGGTATGGAAGGGTACAACCAGTAACAAGAGGGAAAGTATCCCAATGGAAAAGCTGTACAATGTAAGAATAATTCGATCCAATAATTTCATCTTTTGTTCTCCTCTCCTTAAACATTGAAAGTAACCCCCTGAGGTTTCAGAGGGTTACTTTGATGATGGTTATTTTACTCTATGAGGAAACTCTTCTTCTTTATTATCTTTGTCAATGTTGACACCCTGGATGTGAATATTTACTTCAACAACCTTCAATCCAGTCATTGTTTCAATTGCTTTTTTTACACTCTCTTGAATTTGCCAAGATACATCCGGTATTTTTGCGCCATATTCAACAATGATGAACAAGTCTACAGCAGCTTCTCGCTCTCCAACCTCTACCTTTACACCCTTAGAAAGATTTTTTCTACCGAGGATCTCAGCAATTCCACCAGCTAAGCCACCGCTCATTCCGGCAACACCAGGTACTTCTGTAGCAGCAAGACCGGCAATAATCCCAACAACCTCATCTGCAATTTTTATTTGACCATAATCTGGACTATCTAAATGATTATCCAACAATGACACCCCCTGCTAATATGTAAGCAATCTCTAAAGAATATTATACCAAAATCTATTTTCATTTACAAACCTATCTAAAATTTATTTAGCACTTTGATATTGTCAAAGGGAACATTGGTCTCACGCAATACGATATCCAATATTTTTGCCATGTCAGAATCTGTTAATTTTTCAATTTCTACGATTACATTCACAGAATTATCGGTAATGAACACTAACGCATCTTCAAAACCTTTTGCCTTGATAAGATTTTCGATGATTTTTTCCTTATTCATCGTATCGATCAGCTTCATCTTTGCATCACCAGCTGTTTTACGATTGGTTTCGTCGGACATTTGATTATTGATGATTTCATTTAATAGAGAGATCATTTTTTCTCTTTCAATACTGGTATTTAAACGGGCTTCAATAAAATAATTGGCTCGTTTAATATTCTTCTGTTGAGTAATATTTCCTTGGATCGTGGCGGCAGTTTCCTGAATCACTTCATTAACTGCATTACCCGAGCTGTCAACTACAGCCATATTGTCTTCACTGCTTTTTTCCTGATCTAATACGGGAAAAACCATTTCTCCATTCGTAGTTTCTTCAACTGCTGCATCTCCACTCATGACTTCTTCTAAGTCGATTTCAGCCAGTTTATTGACCTCGTATCGCTCAAACTCCGAAGAAGTCTCCAATAAAGAGTATTTATTAATGGCATAGTTTAAATAACTGATAAAACATAACACCAAAACCAAAGAACCAATTAAAGCGTTTCTTCTTTTTATTTTGAACATGAAAGCTCCCCCCTAATCAATTTTTTTTTCATATACCATTACTTTATGGGCTGGTATTTGAAAGATGGTTTTCACAGCATCTACAAGCTCTGTTTTTACCATGACATCTCCAGCACCTTCAGCCACTACCACTACTCCCCGGATTTGTGGCTTGATTTCTTTAATCACCAGGAGTCCTGAATTACCCGTACTGCTATTGGTTACAATGTTTTGGGTTAACTCCTCTTGGGTTGTTGTTCTCGTGCCTCCTTGTGCATCCTTTTCCTGGGTTTGTTGCTGAGACCTAGTGGTATTAGAAGCAGGAACCACTTCTACACTGCTTTCGTAAGTTACCATAACCTCCACTTGACCGACACCTTTAATTTGACTCAATATATTTTTTAGCTGTGTTTCTAAACTATCTCTATAACTTTCTACAGGGAAATTTTCACCACCTTGTTCTTGCTTTACAGCATTTCCGGCCAAACTTCCTTCAAGCTTACCTGGAAAAAAGGTATCCCAGGTAATTAGTGCAATAATACAGATAATCACAATGGCAACTAAATTATATATCATTTTTTTATGCCCCATTTTTTGAAGCAGTTCATTAAATTTTTCGTTGATCTTCATTATTCTCCAACCTTTCTCCTAATTTTTAGGTTCCATCTGTTCTATCGTAATCGCATGCGGGCTGATTTCATACAGCGAAGCAAGCTCTGATTTTAACTTTTCTGATAAACCATCATCGATAGTTGCAGCAGCCTTCGCCTTCTCCCCTCCCTTGGCTACCTCAATATATATTTTAGATACTGGCAGAATAGCCGCTGAAGACTCCGGTGGCTTTTCCAATGCAGATACTGATAAATGGATATTCTTCAGCTTGCCAAAATCTTTATGGGATTTCTCTTCTACGATGTCTAAGTCCAGTGCAACTACTTTAAGTTTATTTTCTCGTTCTATTTTTGTACGCAAGTGGTTTTCAATCTTTGATTTGTAAAGTACAACAAGCTGCTGATCCTGCTCTCCCTCCAACCGTTCTAAATCATAGGCCAAGTTTTTTTGGTCCATCATTGCAGAGGTTTTAAATATTTCTTCCTCTAGGTTAACTTTTCCTGTTGCTAACTCCAACAGAGGATTTAATACTACAAGCATAACTAAGAGCCCTACAATCATTTTGATATATTTTTTCATGTCGCTATTGGGCAGAAGTATTTCTAAAAAGGTAATAAAAATGATTACCGTTACAATATTTAAAACCCAGGTTCTTAAAAATGCCATCATAAAGCTCACCTACCTCATCATCAGTGTTAGATTGCCTGCCCCAACGATTACAGTGACTGCCATAAAAAACATGACTGCGACTGAAAGTACGGTGGCAAAAATGAGTACCAAGGAACTGCTCATATCATTTAAACAGCTAACCAATTGGCTATCTGTAATCGGTTCTATAATTGCTGCTGCAATCTTATAGATCACAATTAGAGAAAAGATTTTTAAAAGGGGCATGATTACGATAAATGCCAATGAAAATAAGCCAAGGGCTCCAATCGCATTTTTTAGAAGGAGTGAACAGCCGATAATGGCATCCACAGCTTCAGAGATAAAACCACCTACTACAGGGATAAATCGATCTACTGCGAACTTAGCTGTTCGAATGGTTACCCCATCGGTAGTAGAAGCAGCAACTCCTTGAATCGTAATAATGCCGATAAAAACCGTCAGTGTAAATCCTAATAAAACCACACAGGCTTGCTTTAATAAGGATGCCAGCTTAGAAACATGAATTTTGGAAGAAAGATTATTCACAATGGATAATATGGCAGAAAAAAATATAATTGGCATAATAATATCCTTCATCAGTGTACTGATTGTACCCACTGCTGCAATGATAATCGGCTGAAACATAGCCGATGAAGTAATCCCTCCCATAGCCATTAACAGGGTTAATAGCAGGGGCAGCAAGGCTTGCATAAACATGACCATATCGTTGATTACTGCAATTCCCACAGCCGTAGCGATAGAAAAACTCTGTATGGCAATAGCAATAATCACGAGATAACACACGATGTAGGCCAGTTTTCCAACAGCATTGCTCTCAAAGGCATCAGAAAGATTGTTTAGAAAAGCACAGATGATTGCCAAAACAATGAGCCTGATCAACAGCATAGAGTTCGCCACAATTTCCTTGAACAAATACCTAAATAGGCCATTCATAGTATCTCTCAGAGTTAAGTTACTTTCCCCTCGAATCAGTCCACGGACACCCTCTTTTAAATCAATCTTGGGGAGATAGTTCTCCGTGTCTCCGTTGATCTGATTAATAATCTTTTCCAGATCATCTGTATTCATATTTTGAAGCTGGCTTAAGATCATATCATCAGTAATGAGATTTCCAGTATCTTGCGTCATCCCGTAAGCGCTGGTACTCATCAAAAAAAAGAATATAAGAATCAATGTCAGGCGTTTCACTTTTTATCACATCCCTATGGCATTAATCTTACGATCAAATTCAGCAGTGCTACCAGAATCGGGATGGCCAGCACCATAATGAGAATCTTGCCAGCAAATTCGATTTTGGATGCTATGGCGCCCTCTCCTGCGTCTCTGCAAACCTGGGCGCCGAATTCTGAAACATATGCAATCCCAACGATCTTAAATATCGTGGTGATATAAACTAAATCAATATCAATCTTACCTGCAACCATATTTAATACTTCCAGCACAACTGTTAATCGTGTTGCAATGAAAATAAATATGATTACTCCTGTAGCGATGCTGATCTGCACCGCAATCTCTGGTTTTTGTTGTTTTAAAAGAATTGCCAGTATGGTGGCGACCAAACCGATGCCTACAATTTTAAATATCTCCATAACGTACCACACCTTTTATGTATTAGTAAAGCTGAAACATGGTCTTTACAGTATTAAACAAATTGCTAATCAGGTTAATCACCATTAACAGGACAACAACCAAACCGGCCAAGGTAGTCATCATCGCTTGCTCCTCCCTGCCGGAGCGTGTCAGAACCAGATTCAGCACAGCAACTAATATCCCCACAGCAGCAATTTTAAATATTAAATCTACATTGACATTCATTGACAATCCCCCTTAAATGATGTTAATTCTATATTTTATTTAAATAAAAACAATCACAATGGCCAACCCTGCCAGGATGCCTAGACTCTTACACATTTTTTCGTTTTTGCTTCGTTCTTCTTCAGCAATTTTTTGCTGCTTTTGCAGTTCTAAAGTAACGATATGAAAGTTTTTTTTCTGGTTTTCTTTATCTGATGTGCCCAATAGCTTTCCGAAATCGATCAAAACTTCTTGGTCGATTTTCTGGAGGGAACTATAGGCGCCCAGACCTTCTACTGCCCTACCCCATGCGTCTTCCAGACTAATGCCTTTTCTGCTAAAGAGACACTCCGCCGTATCTAAAAAAATATTTGCAATACTGGAGTGACTTCTCTCTCCTACCCGTTTCATTGCTTCAGGCAGTGAATTAGAGGAGTAGAGAACTTCAGTTTCCAATAGCTGCAGCCCATGGAGAATATGGCGCAGCTGCTGTACGCGGTGATTATAACGGAATGCATATATATATCCAATCAAGGAAGTTGAAAAAAGAATAAATAGTGAGAAAAGCACCTTAACCAACACTGTATTCACGCCCCCTTGCGGTTGCATATCTAAATATAGGCTCTTGGCTGCTGCCATCTAGTATGGACTGCACCGTACCTACTTTGGGTAGATTTGAAAGCAAAATGATTCTTTCAAAGACACCCATTTCTAAAATATTCTTTAAGTATGGACGTTTTCTTATTTCTTCTAAACTGCTGCCATGTACCGTAGTTAAAAGCTTTATCCCCGCATGAAGGGCTTCCTCCACTGCATGGACATCCTCACGCTTACCTACTTCATCGGTAGCGATGACTTGAGGAGACATAGAACGAATCAGCATCATGATCCCCTCTGCCTTCGGACAGGCATCCAATATATCGGTGCGAATCCCCACGTCATTTTGGGGGATACCTTGATAAGTGGCGCAGATCTCTGAACGTTCATCTACTACGCCTACCTTCAATCCCTTAAAATCAAAGACTTCCATCCCATTGCTGATATTTCGGATAATATCTCTCAACAAAGTGGTTTTTCCACATTGGGGAGGTGAAACGATCAAAGTATGATAAATCTGATAAGGTCCCTGAATCAGATGTCCCATAATTGGATCAGAAACCCCCAGCTTTTGATTGGAGATACGTATATTCAAACCGGATATTTCCTTCATGGTTTTGATACTTGGGCCATTTAGCACTACTCTACCACTGAGCCCTACACGGTGCCCGCCTTTAATCGTAATGAAGCCATTTCTGATTTCTTCTTCCAGCGCATATACGGAGTAATCTGTCAGTAAATGAAAGGCCTTTTCGATATCCTCCTTTTTTACCTGATAGGCACTGGCAGGCTGAGACAAAAGTACGCCGTTATCATCGATATAATAATCACGATTTCGCATGGAGACACACAATGGTCTTTCTCCGCGAAGCCGAATCTCTTCAACTGACTCAACATATTCTGGTGGAAACTGCTCAAAAATTCCCCGCAAACGAATGGGCAGAATATCCAATATCTCTTTGCGGAGTTGTTTGCTTTCTTTTCTGTTTACAAAGTTTTTATCTTTAGATTGGTTCATAACCTGTCCCTCCTTTATAACATTAATATTTTGGAAAACCCAATAATATGCTTAAAATTTGAGGACAAAAAATAAAAAACCTGATACATGGGTATCAGGTTATCTAAGAAACTTACTATTCGTGATGATGATGTCCGCAACAGCCGTGACTATGGTCATGCTCATCGCATTCTTCTATATGGATTTTTTCATGACAGCTAGGACAAATCACTTCGCTATCTTCTTCATCATATATTAAATCTTCATCCAGGTAAATTACTTCATGACAATTTGGACACTCTACTTCAACAAAATCGATGTCCTCGTCCTCTTCATCATCTTCGTCATCTTCTAATTCACCAAACACTTCATCCTCAACATCGGCCAAATCTTCGTCTAAGGTTTCAACATATTCATCTAGATCTGTAACCTCTTCTTTGAGCTCATCGATAGCGTCTGCAAAATCTTCCAAAATATCAATGATATTTAATAGAAGCTTACCCTCTTTTGACTCATCGCTTACTTCCATACCTTCTGCCAGACCTCTTAAATAGGCTACTCTCTCATACAGATAATTCATTACGAAACCCTCCTTTGTATTAAATATACTTTATTAGTATTACCTAAGCTCTTGATAAATAATCACCAGTTCTGGTGTCTATTTTTATTCTATCCCCTTCATTAATGAAGATGGGAACATGGATGATAGCACCAGTTTCTACTGTTGCAGGCTTCGTTACATT
Organism: Geosporobacter ferrireducens; assembly: GCF_001750685.1. GTDB lineage: Bacteria > Bacillota > Clostridia > Peptostreptococcales > Thermotaleaceae > Geosporobacter > Geosporobacter ferrireducens. Next base: position 61,827 of record NZ_CP017269.1, read on the forward strand.
CGTAGCTGTATCTCCTTTTACTCCTGGCTCTGTATAGGTTACCAGCAGTTCTACGAAGTTTGGTGGATCTACCTGAAATGCCTTACCTTTGAAGAATTTTACCGTGGCAGTATCATTTTCTCTTAAATAAATGATCGCGTCTTCCACTTGCTCTTTTGTTAATGGAATTTGTTCAAATGTTTCGTTGTCCATAAAATAGTACAAATCTCCATCATTGTAGAGATACTGCATTCCCTTCGTTTCGATATGGGCCTTTGGGAATTTGTCATTTGGGTTAAAAGCTTCCTCACGAATAGATCCAGTTGTTACGCTTTTGTACTTTGTTCTTACGAAAGCAGCTCCTTTACCAGGCTTTACGTGTTGGAAATCAACCACAACAAAGGGTTCGCCATTTATTTCAAATGTAACACCTTTTCTAAAATCTGAAGCTGAAATCATGTATATCCCTCCATATGCTTATAATTGAATATATTTATCTATCGGTTTATAGAGAACCAATAGCTTTTTCCCTTTCAAATCTTTTTATAAGGTTGTCATTCATAGCAACAGCGAAGGGTCTCAATGATTAAGATTCTTCACTGCGTTTAGAATGGCGCTTCTATAATTCAATTAATTCCTTTGTAGACTTAGACAATGTACGGTGGCCTGTTTCCGTCACCAATACCAAATCTTCTATTCTTACGCCGCCAAAGTCAGGTAAGTAGATACCGGGTTCGTCGGTCACAATCATGCCTGGCTGCAGTACATCCTTCCCTAAAGGGGACAGCCGGGGCGATTCATGGACTTCCAATCCAACACCATGCCCTAGTCCATGTCCAAAATATGCTCCATAGCCTTTGGCGGAGATAATATCACGGGCAACCCGATCTACTTCGATACCTGTGACACCCGGTTTGATAAATGCTAATGCCTTTAACTGAGCATCTAATACGATTGTATAAATCTCCCGCTGCTTTTCAGAGGCTTTTCCTACTACAATCGTTCGCGTCATATCAGAGCAGTAGCCTTGGTAGACACAACCAAAATCCAAGGTGACAAAATCGCCTGTTTCAATCATTTTGTCTGAAGCTACTCCATGGGGCAGTGAGGAACGCTTTCCAGAAGCTACAATACTATCAAAGGAAGTCGCGCTGGCGCCCTTTTTCTTCATAAAACTTTCTAGCTCCAAAGCGATCTCCCACTCAGTAACACCCGGTTTTATATATCGGCAGATATGAGAAAAGGCTTCATCGGTTATTTTGGCTGCTTTTTCAATTAATGCAATCTCTTGATCATCTTTTATGATTCTCAACTTTTCAAGGGTACTCCCCAAGGATTCGAAAGCAATACGGGGAAGCTTTTCAGTAAGCTCCTTATATTCTTGATAGGTAACAAAGTCACCTTCAAAACCCATGTGCTGAATTGGAAAGCCTTCTAAAATTTGATAAAGGGTTTTTTCACTGGAATGCTGAAGGATCTCATAACCTTTGCACTGGACAGCAGCTTGTTCTACATAACGAAAATCTGTGATAAAATAAGCTTTATCTGTGGTGATAAAAACATATCCGGAAGTACCGGTAAAACCGCTCATATATCTTCTGTTTTCTGGTTTATAGATTAATGCGCTGTCCAGCTTCATTTCCTCCAGCAGTTTTCGAAGCTTAGCAATCCTTATCTCCATAGTGAGCCCCCTTTTCAGAAAATATTCATAAGTTTTCCAATGATGCTAAAGAATTCCTCTGCAGAATCCTATAATATGATAACACAATTTTGCTTATTTGAATACAATTTTTAAAGGATTACTACATATTATAACCAACTATCAGAGAAATTTACAAAACACACAGACATTTAATGATGTCTTTTGTTATTGGAGACAATATCGATGGCATGAATAATTGATCTGATTACATCGGTTTCAAACTGCAGATACATTTCATTGACCCTGCTGTAAACCTCACCTTCTTGTGTCACCACATAATGAGGTTTCAGGTTGTTTAATGTGATCGCCTTAATATCGAGAATACACTGTTCACAAGTGCAGATACTTGGGAAAGCTTTTAACATAGAAGGCAGTATATGCTCTACCACGTCTTCCATATAATTTTTCAACATAATTTGACCCCCTTAATATGTGCTTTTTTGAAGAATTCCATAAAAAAGAGAAAAATCCTTTCTTTTTATACATTATTCATTTTAATAATTTCGAAAATATACTTCATTTTCTGCCTCAAACTTCGCACTTCCGCGGCTGCTGACCAAAAAGATCCGTATTCCTCTGCAGTTTTGGTAAGTTTCTTCTATGGGTTCAATCTGCAACAGCTCAATATCATTGGCATAAATTACATTGGCCTCGCTTCCATAGCCATACCACAGACTCTTAAGACTTTTTTTATGCTCAATCACCAGCTTCTTTTTTGCTAAATTACCCTGAGGACTGTTGTCAAAAATAATTTTCTTCACATGACCCCGTGCTGCATCATAAAAGTCTACATGTTGAATTCCCTTGGTAAAAATTAAATTATCTACCAGCTCTTCCATGGCGATTTGTAGATGATACTGCACCTCTAGCTGTTCCTCAGCCTGTACAAAAAAGTGATAATGGTAGAGAAAATAGGTATACAGTGGAAATAAAACAAGACAGGCAATTGCCAATGTCACCAATAATTCCATTGCGCTGTAGCCTTTTTGATCAAGAGCTTTTGATTTCATCCTTCAATAACACTCTCCCACTGGCAGGTACAATCGTAATTTCATAATATCTGCCGGATTTTTTATCACGCACAGAAATGGTGCCGGACCAAGAAGGTGCACCATTTTGATTAAAACGGATAACCTGAGCAGGATAAAGAAGTTGCATATGTTTTGGAAGCTCAACGGTTTTCAATTCCTTTGAACCATTCAAAACCCGATAATATTCTTCATGGAGCAAAATCCGATATGCTCCCCCTTCTGTCATCTTCATAAGCCGAATATACCGTATATCCGCACAAAGTTCCCGGCTATAGACCTTCATGTTAAAAAAGGTTTTGTCCATACGAGGTGCTGCTATTGAGGTCAACAGACTCATTAAACTGACTACCAAAACCAGTTCAATCAAGGTATATCCCTTTTGCTTTACCTTCACTGGAGTCACCTGCCTATTCTATAGGAAGATAGATGATACGGATTAAACTTTCCGGATTTATAGCAGTTAAGTGTTGCGGATTATTTGGAACGTCAATTTCGATACGCGCCTTTTGGTCGTGGAAAACCCTATAATAAGTAGCCGTGGACTCAAGAAGAATTTTGCAGGGTTCATAATGGTTACGAAAGGACTCAAAGGATAAGAGGGTTACCATCGGCGGTGTTTCTGAATGCACGGTATCAAGGTGTGTATAGGTATGATTTTGCAGAAGGGGCAATAATTGTTCATTCAGCTTCGTAATATACTGCTGTTTCCATTGCACATTATTTATTTCATCGACAGAAATTGCATGTAAGGTTGTTTCTATTTCATTTGCAATTAAGGCATAAGCTTCTTCTATGGCCGCTTCTGCAAGATAAAAGGCATGCTTGTGATGCTGACTGACCAGCTTCATCTTGTAGTTTATCGTACTCAGGTCCAATAGGGCAGCACCAAGAGTACTGAGGATGGCAAAAAAAATCAGAACAACGGCCAAAACAGAGCCTTGATTTGAAGGATGGGATTTAGGTTTCACGAGTATCTCCTCCTTAAGTGTTTGTGCGAAGACTCAACATTCGGAGTATTTCCCGGTCATTCTCTAAGTCTCTTATTTGAATCTCCAGCTTTTGCAGCCGATGAGACAGCCTGGAGTCGGAATGAGGTTCAATGCTCCATATGATCTTTACATTTTTATCTGGCAGAATGATCTCCATGGGATTTGTGTTGATATCTGCGGTGTGCTTCGCACGCTCCATATACTGCTGTGCCAAATGTGTGTGTTCTAACATCGTTCTAGATTGTTGATTGATTCGATGGGTAGTTATAAACAGCATTGAAATGGGTATCAAGAGAATGCCAATCAGAGCAAACCCCACAATAACTTCTATGAGAGTTAGTCCCCCTTTGTAGAATAGCTGCTTCTTCATACACAACCCCTCCGAACTCAAATCAATATACTAATGAATTCTATATCTTCCAAAAAAATCCTTTTTTAAAATAAAGAAAATTGTAAAAATTTCACATAATCAAAAGATTTAGTACGTGATAATTGTCGAATATCATATAAAAAGAGGAAAATTATGTAGCATGGCGAAATAGCTTCTATGGCCTTTTGATTTTATGGAGGGAATAGATGATGAGAAGCGACAACTTATTTGCAAAAACTAATATGGGATACTCCGCCGACGATCATTCCTTTATGGTCGCAGGCAATAGAAAGGAAACTGCTGATGGCAGCCTTTTGAGAGAAACTCTAATGATGGCTGAATTCACTGTTGAAAATGCCACGGATCTAATCTTTTGGATTGAATATACAGGGAAACTGTTCTTTGCCAATAAGGCAGCCTGCCAGCTTTTAGGCTATCATAAACCAGAGTTTTTAACGATGACTGTTTTCGATATTCTAAACAATTATTCACAAAGTCAGTGGGAAGATCATTGGACAGAGATCACCCGTTATCATACCATGTCTTATGATACTTCCATGAAAACAAAGATGAAGGCCCTTATTCCTGTTGAGGTTACCTTTGATTATATGAACTTTCAAGGAATAGAATATGTCTGCATCTTTGCCCGTGACATCACCTATAGAAAAAAGGCTGATGAAAAATTTGAAAACCTCCATAAACTCTTGATGAATGTGGTTTCCTCCATTCCTGGTATACTTTCTGTAATTGACTGTTACTATAATGTGGTATACAGCAACTGGCCTGAATTTGATACGGGATTAGAAATAAAGACGATCTTGGGTGAAAAATGTTTTCGTACCTGCAAATATATAAAAGAAAATTATAACAACTGTGTAGCGAAGGTTGTCTTTGAAACCAAGAAGCCATTAGTGGGTAAGCAGGTGAAGATGCGGAACAGCAGATGGATGGAGCTTAACTGCTTCCCTCTCTTTGATGAGCAAGGTAATCTGGAAATGGTTGTAGAATATGTAACCGACATAACCGCGTACAAGCATGCGGAGGAAGTCATCCGGGAAAGCGAGGAGCGCTGGCAGCTGGCACTTCGAGGCAACAGTGACGGAATCTGGGACTGGAATGTCAAGACCAATGAAGCCTTCTACTCTGCCCGCTGGAAAGAAATGCTAGGATTTGAAGATCATGAACTGGATAATACATTCTATAGCTATACAAAACTGATTCATCCCCATGATATCGGGCAAGTGATGAAGGCCATGAATGACCATATGAAGAAAAACATATCTTATTATTCCCTAGAGCATCGAATGATGTGCAAGGACGGCACCTATAAATGGATATTGGCCCGAGCTCAGGCCATATGGGATGAAGAAGGCAATGTTATCCGTATGGCAGGATCCCATACAGATATTAATGAACGAAAAAAAGCTGAGGATGAAGTTCGCTACCTCAGCTTTCACGATAAACTGACAGGCTTATACAACCGCGCCTATTTTGAAGAGGAACTAAAAAGACTGGATACAGAAAGACAGCTCCCCCTCTCTATTATCATCGGAGACCTCAATGGACTTAAACTGACCAATGACGTTTTCGGTCATCACGAGGGAGACAAGCTGCTGATCAAGATTGCCGACATCTTAAGGAGCAGCTGTAGAAAAAGCGACATCATCTCCCGCTGGGGTGGTGATGAGTATGCCATCATCCTGCCTAAGACCGATGAAAAAGTAAGTCAGGAGATCTGTGCACGGATTAATGCTGCCTGCGTAGAGGCAGAAAGTGAGCTGATCAAGCCCAGTATTTCTCTGGGAAGTGCTACCAAGTCCATCATGAACCAAGAAGTATCTCAAATTATTAAGGAGGCTGAGGATCGCATGTATCAGCACAAGCTGTTAGAGAGCCAAAGCAATCATAGTGTGATCATCTCCTCTCTTGAGAAGACTCTCTATGAAAGAAGCCATGAGACTGAAGCGCATGCACAGCGGATGCGCAAAACCTGCCATCAGTTAGGATTAGAGCTCGGCTTGGCAGATAAGGAACAAGATGACTTGAGTCTTTTTTGCCTTCTTCATGACATTGGTAAAATCGCCATCGCCGACAGCATTCTGATGAAGGCGGACAAGCTCACCGCCGAAGAGTGGGAGACGATGAAAAAGCATCCAGAAATCGGCTATCGGATCGCTGAGTCCTCTAAGAAGCTCTCACATATTTCAGAATACATACTCCACCACCATGAACGATGGGATGGTACAGGCTACCCGAATGGATTAAAGGGATTGGAAATTCCCAAGCTGTCGCGGATGCTCTCCATCGTTGATGCCTATGACGTGATGACCCATTCCAGGATTTACAAGAAGGCTATGCGTAAGCAGGATGCCTTAAGAGAAATTAACCGATGTTCCGGAACTCAGTTTGATCCACATATTGCAAAGACATTTATCAAGATGATGAGTCGGTAATATCTTAAATAAAAAGCGATTGAGTTTCCACTCTTGAAAACTCAATCGCTTTTTATTTATTTTGTATGATATAACAAATAAACCGCTTCCGCCCTCGTTAGATATGCATTTTTATTATCCAGTCCATTGGAAATAATATTCTTTTCGGATTTGATTTTCTCACCCATCTGATTCCAGCTAAAGTCCGGTTTAGATAGTACGGGACGCATCATATACTCCACTTCCCCGTAGGTGATAGGTGCTCGTGGACGCAAGGTATTGTCCTTATAGCCGGCTACATAACCGCCTAAATATCCCTTAAAGATTGCTTTAGCCATGGAGTTTTCATAGCTGCCTAATGTTCCATAATCCTCAAATTTTGTCAGATCGATTTTTTCTTCCGGCATTGGCCACTGATAGAGCCGGTCTAGCATGATGACAAATTCTCCCCTGGTCATAGCTTCATCAGGCTTAAAGTTGTTGTCTGCGTCTCCTCTAACATAAAACTTGCCGCCAAAGTCGTTGATCTCCGTTTCCGCCCAATGCCCTTTGATATCCGCAAAGGACTTATACTCTTCATTTTTCAGCTTTGAAGGATCTCCACCGATAAACAGGTAATTAATGTTTAAACCCCCTTGCGGAGTTACTGCTAAGAATGGATTTTCCTTAAAGTAATCTTCATCTATGTACCATCGGAACAAGTCGTCTTTTAAATCGGGACTATTCGGCATACGGTAAAAGACTAATTCGAGATTTCCTGTAAGCTTGCTGCTTTCTTTACTGGTCATGTTGATATTTTTGACCACGATTTTCTTTTGAAATTTCCAAAAAGTCCTAAGCTGTTTCATGAGAGAGGAATAATCACCCTCATATGACAGATTGACAGTTGCTGCGTCTATTTCTATTTCCCCTAGTTGCTCTTTTGTATAAGGCGTAAAGGTAATGTTTTCTACTTTGAAAGTATCATCTTGGAAGAATTCATTGAAAAGCAATATTAACTCTTCCTGCTCAGTATTGGTAAAGTATTTGGATGTGATTTCATAGATTTGCTCATTCATTTGAAAAATATTATCATCCAGCTGTTTTTCCACCGCAGGAGCATTTTCCAGCTTTGTTATCTCGGTTTCAAAACGCTGCTTCTCCTGTTTTAATGCATCGACCTGAAGGAGCTGAGGTGTAATAAGAAACTGATAATATCCCCATAAAAAGACAACAGCCCCCAGGAGGGATACCAGTGTTTTTTCCCGTCTCGTCAGCTTCATTCTAATTCACATCCTTTACTGCGAACTGCAATGAAAAATCATACTCGTTTTCTTTAAAACTTATATTTGCAACATGGATATCAGAAAATTTATTGGTAGCACGCAGATTGTATTGCAGTTCGGCAACAGCAGACTTGTCTCGTGCTTTTCCTGCAATATTGACATTAGAATCTGAAATATTCAAAGAATCAAACTGTAGATCTTTTGGAATCGAATCCATAATGGTTTGGATGAATTGTTCATCGAGTATTTCAATTTTTTGCAGCTCTTTTTCATTATTTTGTATGATCGGAAGAACTTTTTTAATCTCTTCCAACTTTGCCTGCTTGTCTTCAACCCGCTGTAACTTTTCCTTTGCCTCCGGTGCTTCCAATGTTGTTTTCATATGCTGAATATCTCTTTTCATATTCTGTACATAAAATAAATTAAATACGGGAAAAGATACGACAGCAGCGATTGATAAGGCTGTGATGCCATAGAAAATTTTTTGTTTATTTTCTTTACCTCTATTTTTCATTACATAGGGTTCAAAAAAGTTTATATCTCTCATGGCTACCCTCCTTATCTTCGAATCATGGCTCCAAGGGCATTGATATATCCTGTTAAATCTATATTGCCCTTGATGCCGGATGTATTAACATTGCTGATAGTCTTAATCTTATAGGTAGGAATATTAACGGATTCCTCCATGTATTTTTCAATACCTGTTTGGTTGGCACTTCCGCCAAACAAGTAAATTTCATCAATTTTATTACCTGTACTTCTGGTAGTATGGTATTTAAAAACCCGCTCTATTTCATCAATCCAAGTATCAATACTGGACTTAATGATGTTAAGCGTTCGAGATTCCTCTGAATAATCTCCTTCGATTTCAGAAATATCACTTGCTTCCAACTTTTTGATTTTTGCTTGTTCCACTGAAAAATCCAAAAAATTGGACAGATTTGTTTCAATGTCTTTACCACCCATATTTAACAGCCGATTGAATTTAAAGCTTCCATTATCCAATATAGTAACATTCATATGATGATGGCCTAAATCAATGAGCGCAACCGTTTTGTCGGAAATAGCTGCGGCCTTGTTGATCTGGCAATTTGAATCGATAATCTTAGCAACTGTATTTGAATGGATATCCAGTGCAACCGGTTTTAAGTTGAGGGATTCTAAAAGAGAAAGATAACTTTCTACGATGGTTTTGGGTAATGCAGCCACCCAAATATTGGCATGCTTTGTATCCCCTTCTTTAAATTCTTCCAACAACTTGTACTGAATGACGTATTGCTCAAGCTCGATGGGGAGATACTGTTGAATTTCATAACGAACCATTTCCTTTAGTTCTTGTGGCTTTACCATCGGTAAAACTATTTCCCGAGTAATAATCGTACTGCTTTCCAACGTACATACAACAGACTTGGTACGAATTTTATTTGCTTCAAGTGTCCCTTCGATAACATCTTTCAGCTTTTGAATATTAATGATTTGTCCATCCTGATAGAGATCCGAAGGTATTGGTACTGTAAAGGCTTTATCTAGCATAATCATGTCTTTGTCGATTTTTCCTATGACTATTTTTAAGCTGTATGTACCGATATCCAGTGACAAAAGCTCTTTCTCCTTCGAAGCAGCTTTACTTTTTCTCAAGGTGTCTCCTCCTTTTGGATTTATGAAATAAACCTTTGGATATACCAAGTCAACAGTTCTTCTTGAAAGCAGATGGTAATCAGTGCAGCTGCAGCGATAAAGGGACCGAAAGGAATCGCTTCTTTGCGTGTTTTTTGTCCTGTGGCTAATAGAATCAAAGATATAACTGCACCAATAATAAATGATAAGAAGGTCGTAATTAATATGCCTTTAATACCTAACCAGAGTCCAAGCATGCCCATCAGCTTGATATCTCCCCCACCCATGCCGCCGTTTGAAGCTATGGCAATCAGAAGAAAGAGGCCACCGCCAACCAGCAGACCTCCCAAGTGGCTCAATAGACTTATCGGAATTTTGAGGATAAAATAACTATATAGTATGTAAATCACAGCAGCGCCTATGCCGATCAGTACGATTTCATCCGGGATAATCTGATAATCAAGGTCGATTCCAGTAACAACAATCAGCAGAGAGGCAATGAAGGTGTAAACAAAAAAATCTACTGATAATCCGAAGATATAATAAAGTAGAGAAAAAATTAACGCAGTGATCAGTTCAAAAGTAGGGTATCTTAGAGAAATTTTTTCTCCACAATACCGGCATTTTCCGGCTGTTGAGAGATAGCTTGCTACAGGGATAAGATCAATCGGTTTTAGAGAAGTACTGCATAGAGGGCAGTGAGAGGCTGGAAAAATGATGGATTTTTCTATGGGAATACGATAAATACAGACGTTTAAAAAAGAACCGATTAATAGTCCGTAAATAAAAATAATGATATTCACAAGCTTCTTCCCTTCACTGATAATTTATAAAAATAGGACAATATTACTAGAAAATTATACCATAATATTGAAATATTCACAATCCTAGGTATGCTCTGATAAGTAGAACCTTATTAAATCATTTTGTTTCATTTAACAATCATGGAAGAAAATGAATAATATTTTTTGATGTCTTAGCATGAAAAAGAGCCAGCATCCTAAGACACCAACTCAATTTCCTTAATATTATCAAGCGCAATAGGAAACCGTACCTATTGCTTCCATGATCTTAAAGTAAAGATAGAAGAAGAAATACCTATATAATTTTATTGTAAGTCAGCTCCAAGTTCGATTAAGAATGCTTTTACAGCATTTCTATAAGCATTTACATCAGATTTTTGAATACCTTTAAACGTTGCACCCGGTCCCATTTCTTTTGCTACATCTGAGATGTAATTGCCATTCTTTCCGTACTTGGCTTTTAATCCGGCTTCGCTTAATAATTCAGCAGCTACTGCTGGTGCTGCAGGATATGTAGCGGTTACTGTTTGATAGGATACTACTACTTCTTCTAAATCTTCAACAGTAGTGCTTCTTTGTTTAGCTGTTACTTTTACCTCATAAATATTTGGCTCTGCGATAGCCCAATTAAAGCTAAAATTGTATGGTGAAGTTATAGCGTTTTGTGATGATGGATTGGTTGCATATTGCTGAGTTGAGCCAACTTGTACATCATTCACATAGAGTTTTAGTTCTACACCATGAGGGGACTCAAAACCTGAGACTGCACCAGTCACTTGAACTGTCTGTGGAAAGCTTGTAAAGTATAAATCACCAATTTCATTCATTGTGATAGTTAAACCTGTAGCGAAAGCTGTCATGCTTAAACTTAATACCATTACTAACGTTAATAAAATTGCTAATACTTTTTTCATTTTGCCATTCTCCTCTCACATTTTAAAATTTTCCATTGCAAGAGGGTCGGTTACACTACTAGCTCCATATAGCCCAAGTGTCCATATACGGACTATACTTCTCAGCTACCCCAAGTTTTAAAGCCCAAATATTGATGTAGCTTTGACTCACCTCCATGATATGCTGTTGAAATTAGGCATAAGTGATTCGTTTATGGGTAAAAAGTAGTAGATCATGGTAACAATTGCCTATATGTTAAATATAAGACATACGTAGAGGCGAGTCAATGAATTATTTTCTGCATATTTTGACAATTATTATCTGTCTTGATAAGTACTTGTATTAGCATTCAAAACTATATATTCTGATAGGTTGCAAGCAATCTATGTACTGTATTTAGATATAAAAAATACCTAATCCTATTCACAAGATTAGGTACTTTTCTCTTCTTATAAGAATGCTTTAGTATCTTTCCACCGATCGAAAGAATATTATTTTATCCTGTTGTTTTACTGTATGAAAAAAACAGATTTATAGATTCCTTATCAGGATATTTTTGTAACGGTTACTTCTTTATTTGCGGCATTTTTGCTTGGTATAACTATTTTGAATGTAATCGTACTGCTTTTTCCATCTTTTGTCGCTGTCAGTGTCAGATTTCCTTCCCTTATTTGATTATTATGTCTGGTGAAGGTTGCTGACTTATTATCAGAAGATATATCAATGTGATTATGATGTATTGTTGTGCTGGTAAACGTAAATACAATCCCATCTGCTTCAGGTGGTACCACTATACGCGGTTGATCATCTGTAGCTGCAGTAGAGAAACTTAAATCTACTATACTGTCAAGTGCAGCTTGTATGATTTCTTCAACCGTTGGTACTCCGGGTTCTGGAGGTTCCTCAGTTTCACCACTCCCATCGCCGCCGCTCGCGCCACTGACTGGGACTACGGTTACAATACCTGTAGAAGAATCATAGACAAACTCATTGGCTGGATTTTGTATTTCCACTTTCTCTGTTAAATGGTGTACTGTACCTGCGTTAACCGCATTAAAACGCTCACCATTATACCAAGGCGGAGAGGTGCCTTCTGCGTGCTGAATATTAACAACATTTGTTAACAGCCTGGCATTTGCGTCATCGACCCTATTCTGTGCGGATGTGATCTGATTGAGAAATCGCGGCACAGCAATGGCACTTAATATTCCTAAAACTGCAATGACAATAATCAGTTCTGTGAGTGTAAAACCTGCAGTTTTTCTTTTCTTATGAGCTTCTATAGTCATATGGCTCCCCTTTCAATAATTATTAAGATTAGGGTTTTCTCTCTACCTAGGTGCTATTAAAAGCAGCTATACTGCAACTTTTAATAGCACCCTACGGGATAACTTCAACTACAAAAGTTTTGTATCTTGTTGAATCATTTTTTCTAATTTTTGCAGTCAAAGTAGCTGTTCCTGTAAGTGGAGGATCAGCTGGATCAGCAGGTTGCTGTATATATCCATTATGTCCTATTAAACTAGGATCACTAGATGTCCAAGTGACAGTTGACCCACACTTAGGAGAAGTAGTATTTGTATAACCAAGTATTAGCGACGCACTTTGTGAGTATCTATAATAATTGCCAATAACCTCTACAAAAACGTTATTTAAGTTGACTAAACTCCAATCAATATAAACAGCTTCTTTATCTGAAATAGGACTGCTAAAAGCCACTACTGAACCATCTCCATCAGGTATATTACTTATAAGATTTAGGCTTGTTACGTCAGAAGAGATATTATAGTCCTGCCCCTTATAGGTTCCTTCAATAGCAAAATTTAACGTTTTATTAGACTTCTTTTCAAATTTAAGTATTGGCGAAAAATCTACTGATGTTTCATTGAGGACATCCAGTGGAGCAACTACGTTATCTATATAATATTTGATTGTATTTCCCTCTACAACAAAATATCTTTTCCCATCTTCCAGTGGAGTAGGCAGGGCATCAAAAAACTCAACTGTATATGCATATCTCATTTCTTTTGTAATATAGTCGGCCGTCATCCTTATGTTGTGCTGAACTCTGGTCTGACTTTGACCGATATTAAAGGTTCTAATTCCAAAGATTTGAAATGAAGATATTACTAAGGTAACGATGCTGATAATGGCTAGAGTGATAAGCAGTTCTATTAAGGTTATGCCACGACTATTATTCAATGGTCTTTTCATGAGAATACCTCCATTTGGCTATGGATTAGGAATAAACGTACCAATGTTTATTCTATATCTGCCATCATCATATTCTATCTGTTCAACTTTACCATTAACTGTAATAGGTACTGCAACTCCTGTAAAATTAAGAGTTACAGCGACAGGCGGTAATGAAGGAATAGGGGGATTAGTAGAGGCTGTTACAGCTGTGGATGAGATAGCTAATCCTTCAATCTGGTTCTCCATAGCCTGTTGAGCAACATATCCAGCTTTCGTGAGGTTACCACCGGAAATAATCCCTGTGATACCTGATGTAAAAATGCCTAAAAAAGCAACGGCAATAATTCCTACGATAGCTATACTTATAATGAGTTCTACGAGTGTCAAACCTTTACTATTGTTAAAGTATTTCATGATATAACCTCCTAGATTCATAAACCTAAAGAACTCACTTCTACGGTTTTTCCCATCGTACTTTATCAAAACTTATAATAGGACTAGTAATACCTATGCTTCCTGCGGCGGCTGCATCAAAATATACTTTTCCCTGTCCAGATACCGTTACATTTTTTCCTATGATTGCACCATAGAATCCTCTTGAACCCATTATCGTTATATCTGCTTCAGGTGCATAGATAAATCCGCTAAAACCAGTGTTAGAATCTAGTATAGTGGTAGAAGTCATATTGTTACCCAGAAAAAGAACTAGTTTCGATGGAGAATCAGGAGTGGTTTCATTAATAAAGTTTGTTGCTGAATTACCGAAGAAAGCCTTACTCTTAACATAGATATACAGTTTGCCGCTACCGTCTATTTTAAATATCCCGTTTTGTAAATCAAGTTCTTCTACAACTAACTCAACTATATTGCCTGTTCCACCAGTATTTATTTTTGCAATTGTATTTCTACCTTCAACAGTAAATTTTTTATATACTAGCAGGTTAGAAGAACCATCATCATTTAATCTTGCAGGCTGCACACTACCACCACCACTACTTTTCATTAGAATATTTCCGTAGCCTGATGGGTCAACAGGAAATCCAAAGGGAGACGCAGTAAAAGAGTCATAAGATGCGCTATATCCATTAAGTCTTTGGGCTAATGTGAGCCCTCCAGAATTATTTATTGTTCCACTTTGAATGTCTCCATTAAATATTTTTGATTCCCCAGCAAGGGCTATCATATTTGTTGCACTTAAGGCATTTGTAAAAACTCCTGGGGAACTGGTAACGGTTTTTTTTAGTGTAAGTATTACTTCTGACTGTGCATTATTTACTCTTCCAATAGATTTTATATGAACTAAGTCAGGATCCACAGCATCTTGTGTTGTAATAATATCAAAAGCACCGTCAATTCCCACAATCGTATTATTATTTGCAGTTTTATTGATTAGACTTGAGCCATTGTTAGCGGGATTTCTCATCCATGCAGCCGTGGCTTCGGCACCCGATTTAGCTAAAAAATATGCTTTTATTTTGTTATTCTGGTGAACAGCAAATTTAGTTTCTGCTACGCTAGAACCTAAAAGAGAGACGCCTAATATGGATAGTACCACCATAACTACAAGAACCATTACTAAGGCTCCACCTTTTTGATTCTTTAAGTATCTATACATCATGACCCCTCCTGGATATGATTTGAGAATAGGTTTATGTGATAAGCTTTGCTTTTGTTTTCTAGTTTATGTGTTTTATTAAGATCCCTTAGAAGAAAAATTTTTTCTCATTTAGTATGGAAGAAAATTCATAAATGGGAGTCAATGCTATCAATTGACCCCCATTTATGTTTTAGTGTTTATTTTAGGTTTCTAACATCTATCTCACGATGTAATCAAACATCCCACTTCTATCAAATGTGGTAATGGTAGCCATCCACATTTGATGGTTAGCATATTGGTGAGTCAAAGAGAACCGTCCCGATTGACTTATAGAGAAGCAGTATCTCGGACTCTTGATTCTTTTTTATGTAGTAGGTGTAACAGCAGGGTCATTTGATTTTCTATATTTTCCTGTTGCTCCATATGGTGCAGTTGTTACAGAAGAATCATAGATTACTTCAGCACTAGTAGCAGTATCTTTTACTACAAACTTTAAATGCTCTGGTACTCCTGTTACTGCTGCAACTACAGTTACTTGTATTGTAAAATTGGTATCTGTCATTTGAGTTTTAGGAATTGTTTCTAATAATCCAGCCTCTACTAGTTTAGTAACTGTTACAGCAGTTGAATCCGAATTTGTCAGGTTTTTATCTGCTATATAGACTTTTGTCATATTTACAATCTGCCTTGCTGTTGTTCTATCTGCATCAATACGAGCGTTATTTTGCAGATTACTTAGTCTAGGAACAGCAACTAAAGAAATAATACCCAAAATTGCAATAACGACAATCAGTTCAATAAGCGTGAAGCCTTTTCTGTTTTTCATTCTTTTTGTGAACATTTTAATCATACATTTCTCCTCCTTAGTTTTATTCTCTCTCTTTCTCCTCCTATATCTTCCTATGTTCTTTCTACTCTTTTTTTTACCCATCACCCCCAGGATAAGGCCTATAGTTGCTTTTCAATCTACTATTCAGGATAAATGATAGCCAGCTT
The DNA here is from genome assembly GCF_001750685.1 of Geosporobacter ferrireducens. GTDB lineage: Bacteria > Bacillota > Clostridia > Peptostreptococcales > Thermotaleaceae > Geosporobacter > Geosporobacter ferrireducens. Next base: position 77,698 of record NZ_CP017269.1, read on the forward strand.
CTATTTATCCACAAAACCGTCTTATTGCACTGTTTTGAGCATATCAAACATGGGCAGTACCATAGCGATAACGATGAATCCGATGACTAATCCCATCACTAAAATCATTACAGGCTCAAACAATGTAATCATCTTCTGCAGGGATGCTTCCACTTCCTCATCGTAAAAGTTGGCTGTTTTCTCTAAGATATCATCTAAGGTACCGGATTCTTCACCGATATGAATCATATTATCCACCATGGGCGGGAAAATACCCAATCGTTTTACCGGTGGGGCTAAAGGGGCTCCCCTGCGTACCTCCTCCCGTACCTTCATGATGCCGTCAGCAGCCACTTTATTGCCTACTACATTGGCTACGTTTTCCATGGCCTGCAGCAGTGGAATCCCGCTGGCCATCAGAGTGGACAGGGTTCTCGCAAATCGGGCTGTGATAATCTTCTGGTTCAAGCTACCTATTACTGGCAGACGAAGTTTCAGTCTATCAAACTGAAGTCGTCCGGCGGAAGTTAGGATATAGCGTTTGGTGCCGTAAATCAATGCAATGGTTCCGGATAAAAACAGATACCAGTAATTTTTCAGAAGTTCACTGAATTTCATTAGAATTCTCGTAGGCAGCGGCAGTGGTACGCCGCTGCCTTGAAACATTCCGATGAAGGTCGGCATAACAAAGGTTAATAAAAAAATCACCACTGTTACCGACACGATGCTGAGGATGATGGGGTAAACCATAGCCCCTTTGATCTTGCTATTGATCTTGGTTTCCTTTTCATAATGGACTGCCATTCGCTCCAGGATGGTATCAAGGGAGCCGCTGGCTTCACCTGCTTCTATCATATAGATCAGCAGTTCCGGAAATACATCCAGGTGTTTTTTGAGAGACTCGGAGAAGGTCAAGCCTTTTTGTACATTTTCATAGACTTCACCGATTGTGTTTTTCAGTTTTTTATGTTCTGTCTGCATCCGCAGAATATCCAAACAGTTAATAATCGGTACGCCGGCATTGAGCATGGAGTAGGACTGGCGGCAGAATACGGCGAGATCTTTCGTTCTTACTCCGCCGAAGAGGTTTACCTCCCGCATCTGGCTGTCTACGTCCTCTTGGATCATCACAGGATAGCTGTTGTTGCCCCGGAGCATCTGGATGACGTCATTCCGGCTGTTTGCCACGAAGGTGCCTTGGAGGCTTTGACCGTTGACGCTGATGGCTTTATATTTATATGTAGGCATTTGATCACCTCGGTTCGCTGTGTGAGTTTTGCGGAACGACGAGGGCGTCGTTCCCTACACATTATTTTGTTATACTCTGGTAGACACGAGGTCCATCCCCATGTTTTTTAGGTAGACCTGCAGGTCCGTTATCAATTAAAAACCAATGGTTTTCTTCATCATGTCGTGATCCAGTGAATAGGTCAGTGCATTTTCCCGAGAAATGATGCCGCGCTTATACAACTCTGTAAGGGAGTGATCCATAGTCTGCATACCAAACTTGAGTCCTGTTTGGATGGAGGTTTGGACCTGATGGGTCTTGCCTTCACGGATCAGGTTTCGAATAGCATTGGTTGCCAACATGATTTCAAAGGCGGCTATTCGGCCCTTTCCTTCTTCCTTCGGCAGCAGTTGTTGTGAGATAATGCCTTCCAATACTGCAGCCAACTGGATACGGATTTGCTGCTGCTGATAAGGCGGGAATACATCGATGATCCGGTCGATGGTTTTAGCAGCCCCCAGGGTATGCAGAGTAGATAGTACCAGATGGCCGGTTTCTGCTGCAGTAATGGCAATGCTCATGGTTTCAAGGTCACGCATTTCCCCTACCAAAATGACATCCGGATCCTGACGCAGGGCTGCACGGAGTCCTTTGCTGAAGCTTTGTGTATCATCTCCTACTTCTCTCTGGTTGATGATACATTTATTGTGTTTATGTAAATACTCGATCGGGTCCTCTAGTGTCAATACATGGGCACTTCTTTCATGATTGATTAAGTCAATCATGGACGCCAAAGTAGTAGATTTACCGCTTCCCGTAGGACCGGTCACCAAAATGAGTCCCCTTGTTTTTTTAGTCAGTTCTTTGACACTGGCAGGCAGGCCCAGTTCTTCTAAGGATGGAATCCGGATATTGACGACACGGATGGCCATACAATAACTGCCCCGTTGTTTATAGATGTTCATACGAAATCTGCCCAAGCCTGAGTTTGAAAAGGACAAGTCCAGTTCTCCCGTTTGTTCCAGCTGCTTGATTTGTTCTGCTGTCAGCATTTGCCTTGCCAGGCTGGCCGTATCCTCAGCACTTAATGTTGTCTCTCCCATTTTTATAAGTTGTCCGTCAACCCGAATGATTGGCGGGACATTAACGGTGATATGCAGGTCGGATGCTCTTGCAGCTACGGCCCTTTCCAACAAACTTAAAATGTCCATTCACGTTCCTCCTAATCTAAGTTGTAGGTCATTCTGAGCAGCTCCTCTATTGTAGTGATACCGTTGATGACCAATTCTCTGCAGCTTTGACGAAGTGTCGTCATCCCCTGTTCAACTGCAGCTTTTCTTAAATCCTCTGTATTCTTACGCTCATCGATGAGCTTTTTAATATCTTTCGTGACCGGCATAACTTCGTGGATTGCGGTTCTGCCTCTATAACCGGTCTGGTTACAGGCGTTGCAGCCTTCGCCTTTGTAAAGCATAGCTCCGTGGGGAAGCTGCAGCAGATTGATTTCTCCTACACTGGGGTGGTAGGCAATCTTGCAATTCTTACAGATTCTTTTTACCAGACGCTGGGCTACGATCCCTACGACGGAGCTGGAGATCAAGTAGGGTTCAATTCCCATATCAACCAAACGGGCTACGGTAGATGCGGTGTCATTGGTATGCAAGGTACTGAGAACCAAGTGCCCTGTGATGGCTGCACGAACAGCGATCTGTGCAGTTTCTCCATCCCGGATTTCACCGATCATAATGATATCCGGGTCCTGACGCAGAATGGAACGCAGTCCGCTGGCAAAGGTAAGTCCAGCCTTGATGTTTACCTGTGATTGGTTGATTCCTTCCAATCTATACTCTACCGGGTCTTCTACGGTGATGATATTTTTATGGACATCATTAAGCTCCGTTAAGGCTGCATAAAGCGTGGTCGTTTTACCGCTTCCGGTAGGCCCCGTGACCAAGATGATCCCATGAGGATTCTTAATGATTTGGTCAAAGACCCGTAGGTTTTGTGGTGTAAAACCCAGCTCGCTTTTGGAGATCACCACACCACTGCGGTCTAAGAGACGGATAACGATCTTTTCTCCATACACGGTAGGCAGTATGGAGATCCGCATATCAATATCTCTGCCTTCAACATTCATCTCTACCCTGCCGTCCTGGGGAATCCGCTTTTCAGCGATGTCCATCTTGCCCATGATCTTGATCCTGGTGACAATGGCAGAGTGGCTGGATTTGGAAGGTGTCATATTTTCCTGCAGTTCTCCATCTACACGGAAGCGTACCCGCAGGATCTTTTCATAAGGCTCTATATGTATATCACTGGCTCTCATTTTGACAGCTTGGGAAATGATAGAGTTAACCAGTTTGACCACCGGTGCATTTTTGATCTGTGCCAGGCTCTCTTCGTCTATTTCCTCGACTACTTCATCATAGCTTTCTTTAAATTCCTCCAATGCCTTTTCTGCGCTTGCTTTTTGGTAGTACTGATCTATGGCCATCAGTACATCTTTTCTGGTTGCGATCACCGGTTCTACATCGTATCCTGTGATAAGTTTGATGTCATCCATGGCAAAGATATTTAGTGGATCGGACATGGCTACTATCAGTTTTCCTCGGTCCAGTCGAATCGGGATCAATAAATGTCTTTTGGCCAACCGTTCACTGATAAGCTTTGGGATATCGGGCTGGATGTAGTATTTGTCCAATACCACATGGGGAATGCCTAATTGAAACTCTAATACTTCGATAATTTGCTTTTCTTCTAGAATCTTTTCCTCTATGAGGACTTCTCCTAGCTTTTTGTTCAGTTTCTTTTGCAGCTGCAATGCATGCATCAACTGCTCTTCTGTAATCAATCCTGATTCTACCAGCAGGTCTCCTAATCGCTTATTCTTGGCATTCATCAGACTCCGTCCTCTCAGTTGTCACAAAGTGCGTTTAAGCCTCATAAATAGACAATAAAATCTGTAAAAAAAGGCTAACAATACAAAAATGATTGTTAGCCGGTTACGCCACCACATCCCTACAGCATAAGGCGTCCAATTGTATCTGTAGTTCCACTGTTCTAATAAATTTTATGATTATATATTCGATGCCTTTTTTGAAAGTCCTGTATTTTGTGAAAATTTTTCCAATTGAATAATTTAACTTCTAGGGACAGTCCCTAGAAGTTAAATTATCAATATACGGTCTTACCTATTCTCCAAGATAGGTATTTACCCTTCTCTGTATCAGCTCTGCAGTTACTTCCGCTGATTTATCCCCGTTGAAGAACGCTTTTGCTTCATCCCGAATGATTTTGTCGATATTGGGATCTGCATTGGCATAAGTATTCAACTCTGAGATAAACTTGTCTATATAGTCGATATCCGCTTGAGTCATGGCTGCCGGGCTTAATGAAATCTCGCCGGGGCCATCCAACTTCAACCTTATATTCATTTTCATGTCTTTTGATATATCTATAGCCAGCTGTGCTTTCTGCTGCTGTGCAGTTCTGTTTATTGGAAAACCGCCAAGGGCTATACCACCTGATGCTCCAGGTTTCCCTTGCGCCCCCTCTTCCTGCAATGCCTGTGATTGGATTTCATCGGACAAAAGCACCTTCAAAAATTCCCAGGTTATTTCTGTATATTTGGAATTCTTGTTTATGGCATAAAGCGAATTTGTCGTAAAGGTCCTCGAACCGGAATTGCCTGCAGAAGGAATATTGTAAAGGCTTAAATGGTCGTTAAGTGCAGATTTCATAAACCAGTACATAAAATAATCATCGATGTTGCAGGGATAGAAGACTATCGATCCTCTGCCCGCAGCCTCCAAAACCGAAACCATATCTGTTTGTACATTGCTGTTGACAAGCGTTTCATCACCAAAAGCCTTCACTGTATTCAGAAGGTCTATGAAGCCCTCAGAAGTAAAGCTGGCTTTCTTGTTATCAGCGTCAATGTAATTACTATAGCTGCCGCCGGTAAATAGATTCAGCATATCCATAGAGCTTACGCCGGGTAATGCTGCCCGGTTACCCGCACCGGCTCCGTCCTTCTGAGTCACTTTCTCCGAGGCTAATTTGAAATCATTCCACGTCCACTTACTGTCATCAATTTCTATTGCTTCCTTGTCAAGTATCTCCTGATTTGCCATCAAAACATTGAAAGTAAAGCTCGTGGGCAGAACATACAGGCTGCCGTTGCTTTTCAATGCATCGAAGATATTGGTATAATATTTGCTCATATCAAAGCTGCTGTCTTTAGCCATCAGATCACCTATATCAGCCAGTATATTCCTATCTATATAGTTCTCAAAGGGCAGCCCGGCAACAGATATGATGTCCGCTCCCTTACCCGACATTATCTGTGTATTCAGGTTTTTCACATATGTTTCATAATCGCTGCTTGGATATGTCTGTATATCTATCCTGTACTCAGGGTGCTCCTTCTGGAATTTGCTTGCTGCTATTTCAAGCTGTCTATTGGACGCAGGAACTGATACAGTGATTACTTTTTGATCTTGAACTGTGTTGTCTCCGTTCTCCTGAGAAACCTTTTCATTTCCCCTACCACAAGCAGATAAGCCCATTGCAAAAATTATTACCAATAACAAACTTATAGTTTTTTTATACATTTTTAACACCACTTCCCTTTCTTTTTATTATAAAATTTATATATATAAAGACCCATGCCACCAAGACACCCTTTACATCCGTTGCATACGGCAAGCCTAACAAAAAAGCTGCCGCAATCTGAATTACCATTGAAAGAATGAACAACAAACCTAATACAGGTGTAAGCCTGCTGGAATCCATATTTAATTCCTTAAGCTCCCGGAGGCCTGCATACAAAAGCAGGGAGCCCAGTATGAAGGAAATGTAGAAAAACAGGTTCAGGAGCATATCGGAGACATTAACAATCAACTCGACCTGAGGTGCTAGATAGCCCCTGTTTTGTATGCCTCCTTGAATAGCTGCTTTGAGCAGATCCGAATAGTAAGAAATATTTATCAACTCATCCGGAATATTCTGCGGTGGAATATAAAGTGTGAATCTGATCCCTATCCAGATGAGCACGATTCCCGTTAGTGAAAGTGCCATTTCAAGGATGCAGAGCCCTATTCCCTTCAGATTGTGTTTAATTACATTTGAAAAATAATCTGTCTTACACCTATCTCTGATCAGAAAATATATCTCTTTGATTAGGCTTTTTACATGTGACAACAATATGAGCATTGATGCAATTCCAATTATAAATACCAGCAAAAGCGGCTTCTGCTTCATTAATGCAAGCTTAAGGTTATAGTCATTGATATTGTAGTTTGAAGGATTTTTGCCTATTTGCCTGATAGCAGCCGAAATTTCGGTGGTATTCTGATCCAGAGTATTGGCATCGGCTGTTTTTATTTGAAGATCGTTAATACGAGCCGTAGTATCCAACTCCAGCATTACCGAAGCAGGTATGTATACCTCCGGCAGGCCGTCATCCGTCAATTTTCCTATGATTGAATCATCCTTTTCCATAACTTCTATGATCCTGAAGGCGGCACCAAATATATCAATCGTCTTGCCGGTAGCATTCTTTGCTCTAAAAATATCCCAGGCCACCTCCTCATCGATTATAGCAACCATCGCCCCCTCTTCTTCCTGTTTTTGTGTAATAAAGCTCCCTTCTTCCAATGACAGACCACTAAACATCGGATACATATAATCAGTACCGATCAGCCTGACAGGAAAAGCCATACTGCCACTGGATACCGGAGTGTCAACAAGACCGGATCGTGCAGTATAACTGATATCCTTTGTTGAAAGCTCTTTCTTAAGCCTTTTTATATCATCAATGGAAAAAGAATTCTTTCCCTGTGGATCTGCCTGGTTTTTACCGGACACCAGCACCTTTTGCATGGAATAAGCGCCATTTAACCGGACACACTGCTCAACCAATGCTCCGCCCAATATAATAAATGAAAGCATCAGCAAAATTCCGGAAAATGTCAGAACCCATACAGCTTTTCGTCTTTTCATCATACCAACTCCTTAATTGGCGATCATAACGGGCGAGCCGTCGGCTAATGGCTTATCACTGTCTGAGATCACCTTATCCATAGCGTTTATACCGCTAAGAACCACGGTTTTTGTGTTGTCTGAGTCACCGATGCTGACTGTGACTTTTTGCACATAAAATTCATTCCCCAGCGGACCTTTTCTTTCTTTAAGCACATATACGAAATATCCGCGGATGTCCTGCCCAACGGCTGAATTAGATACGAGTGTTTTATAAGATCCGATATTCTTCTTAATGTCTGCCTTGCCGCTTTCTCCTCCAACCAGTCCATTCAAAGGAATATCGATGACGACATCCTTTTTTACGCCAATTTGCTGTTGATTGTTTCTGATTTGTTTTACTTTCCCCTGTATCATTTTGCCATTCAATGAATTTATAGTTATTTCAGCCCCATCTCCGGACTCCAGGTATTCTACAGCACTTATATTTACAGAGGCTACAAATTGGAATCCCTCACCTGTGTCCGCAATTCTGTATAGCGGTTGGGAAGCATTTGCCGTCATACCCGCTGAATAATACAGCTCGGTGACCACCCCATCGCAGGGGGCCGTTACTGTGCTCATGTTCATTTCTTTGGTAAGCTCGGCTATTTTCCGCTCCGCCATACTTATATCAAACTTCGTGCTTTCAATATCTCTTTTATTACTGCTTATTGCTTTATCCTTATTATTCTTTGCTATCTCATAGTCCAGCTTGGTATTATCAAGATTCACTTCTGCATCAGTCAGATTAATTGCAGTTATAGCACCTGCTTCATAAAGAACTTTGCTGCTGTCGTAGTTTTTCTGGGCCTTTTCTACATTCTGCCGTGCAATTTGAACCGCTTTATCCAGACTCATCATGCTTTCCGGCGAACCGGCTTCCATGAGCTCTTCAAAATGCAGCTTTTTCTGAGCATACTTATCCAGCTCATCCTCCAATTGATTTTCTATATCGCTTGTATCAAGGATCAGAAGCGTCTGTCCCTGTTTTACAGAGTCTCCTACATCGACCATTACTCCCGTAATCTTCATACTGCTGCTTACATATAGGTCCTGGATATTATTAGCCTTTATATTGCCTGTGCCTGAGACCTCTTTGATCAATGCCCCGCTTGCAGGAGTTTCATAAGTCACCTTTGGCAGGGTGAAGTTATTTATGCTTTTTGAGAAAAAGGTTAAAAGAAACATTACTGTAATGAAAACAACTGTTGCTCTTCCCGTTATCCTTCTTCTCTTGATGCTTGCATCCTCATCTATTACATTCATATGGCCTACCTCCAATCCTTTCCGATTTGCTACATTTTTCTATACTAAAGCTGCCGCCTGTATCAACCTTTAAGTCCCGATAGCTGTATCCCCTCCACGAGATAATTCTCTCCGTAAAGAAAAATCAACAGCATAGGCAGCATATAGATGATCGATGCGGCAAAAGCTATCCCCATTTCGCCGCTATTGATGCTGGACAGGTAAGTCGACAAAGGGTGCATATTGACATCCTGCAGGAATATCAGCGGCTGCTCCACCATATTCCAGTTGTCTATGAAAACCAGTATGGCAAGTGCGGCAAGCCCTGTTTTCGACGTGGGGAGAATAATGCTGAAAAATATCCTGAGCTGGCTGGCACCATCCACTTTTGCAGATTCGACATATGCATCCGGAATGTACATCATAAACTGCCTCATCAAAAATACACCGAAGGTTCCGAATATGCCGGGCAGTATGATGGAGGAGTAGCTCCCCACAAGGCCCAACTTGTCGGCCATTATATAATTGGGGACTAACGTGACCTGGAAGGGCATCATCATGATAATGATGTATGTAAAAAACAGCTTGTCACGGAAAACAAACTCCAGCTTCGCAAAGGCATATGCAGCCATGGATGAAACAAGTATCTGCCCCAATATTATCGGAACCACTATTATCAATGAATTCCAGAATTTGATAAGAAACTGTGTCCTTTTGATCAGGGCCGTATAGTATTGCTTAATGGTCACCATATCAGGTATAAACTTTATATTGGCATATTTTCCGGATAAAGTACTGTCCTTTTGGCCTGAGTTGCTTGAAGTTACCATGCTGTAGCTATTCTCTATCTCCTTTTCGCTCATAAAAGAATTTGTTACAGCCAATATCAGAGGGAATAAGAATACTACCGCCATGGCAAGCAATACAACCGACAGTACTACCTTTCTAAGTCTTCTCTTTATATGCTTGGTAGCCTGCATAACTTTATCAACCTCCTATTGTACTGTTGATTCTTCTTTGAATCCTGAATAAAAACAGTACAAGTATGTAAATGACAACAGCCATGATAAATGCAGCTGATGTTAGCATCTGGTAATCCAGGGATGCAAATTTGTTGTTCATATAATGCTGCAGCATGTAAATGCTGTCATGAGGATATGCCCCGGAAATCAGATATACCTCCCTGAACACCTTGAAGGAATTGATTATAGACATTACGAATACGAAAAATGTTGTAGGTGTCAGATAAACCAGTGTGATGTTTCTAAACTTATGCCAATTGCTTGCCCCATCAATATCGGCAGCTTCGTAGTACTCCGGCGGTATGTTCTGAAGGCCTGCCAGGAACAGCACCATATTATATCCGGTGTTCTTCCACAAATATACTATTACGACTACAAGCCTTGCATATTCAGTCTTCATCCAGTCTATTGGCGATAAGCCCAAGGAAGAAATAAGGGCATTTATGGAGCCGTTAATATCAAACAATATCTGCCATACCAGAACAACCGATGCCACCGGAACCACCAGGGGTATGATAAAACCCATACGTATAATATTCCTGCCGTAAATCCTCCTGTTAAGCAGCAGAGCAAACCCAAGAGAGAACAGAATATTGAGAGGAACTGCAATTGCTGTAAAAACCATGGTGTTATATCCGGCCTTTAAAAAAACAGCATTTCTCAAGAGATCGATATAGTTTGCCAGCCCAACGAAGCTGCCACCCACCGGACTGTCTACGAATGAATAATATAACCCGCCTACAAAGGGTACAAAGAAAAAGATCAAAAACCCGATAAGACTTGGTGCAAGAAAGAATAGTGCTGTTTTGTTATTATATTTTTTTCCTGACTTTAATAATGCTGACATCCTCCATCCTCCTGCGATATAATTCACTTTTAAGTCATATGCCTTACTTTAATCAACCATATGAAGCTTTCTAAACATTTGCATGATCTATTTTCTTTTCATCTCCGAGATCCCCTTTCTGAAATTATGAAAGCCTATCCGTTCGATAACTTCATTCTACCGAAGAGGGATAGGCTTTCTTTAAATAATTTCTTATTAATTTCTTAAGTTTTCCTTATGAGTGCGTTATTTTTTAAGTACTTCCCGTAAATCGTGAATGCATCAATGATATGATACTGCTCAGTCTGGCAATTACCTGTAGCTCCTGCGGTAACCAAAATATATCAGTTCTAATCTCCCCTGACCTCTGCTCAAAACATTTTATAAAATCATTTTTCGACTTTTTATTGTCGCTACTATGATATAGTAGATATAAATCTAAAAATAGGCTGAAGGTGATATACATGGAATTATTTAACGAAATTGAAACATTAGATTGTATCTTAGACCTTTCAAGAGATATTGTTGGAGTGAAATTTATATTTACTGAAGAAGAATTTGAACATATCAATGTAGAACAAGTTAAGTTTAAAATGTCTTATTGTAATACAGTAAGACTTGCTTCACAAGGAAGAAGTTTTAAAGCAAATTTGAATCATTTTTTTTGCAAAGCATCTGCAAGGGCTTTAGGATTAATGGATGTAAATGATGAAATCATATCAGGCAGACTATACTACTCGTTTAAAATGTATAACAGCGTTGGCATTGCAAAAGAAGTTCAAAAAAACGTAACCTATATTGACCATAAAATTTATGGTATTGTTGTGAAACCACTTCAATGCTTTGAAGAAGAAGCTGATGTTGTTATAATGATTGTTAATCCTTATCAGGCCATGAGGATAGTACAGGGTTATTCATACCATTATGGTATTGCTAAAAACATTAAACTTACCGGTAATCAGGGACTGTGCTCGGAATGCACTGCTACCCCATATGAAAATAATGACTTGAATATATCACTTTTATGTGCAAATACAAGACTTGCAGCTAAATGGAATGACAATGAAATGGGAGTTGGCATGCCTTTTCATATGTTTTCTACAATAGCAAAAGGGATTATTCAGACCTTGAATCCAAGCGAGCCTAATAGTAGAAAGAGAAAAATAACAGAATATGCTAAGGAAAAAGAAATAGATATAGATGTAGAATTGGGAACAAGTTATTATCGAAGTGGTAAATAGGGCTGGATACCTGGTTATCTTCCATAAAATAGATCACTCCTTGATATATATTTTATCATAAGTAGTGTCATAATATTGTTTTGTAACTTCTTTGTAACGACTTGTTTTTTTATGGCATATAAAATTGATAATATAAAATACATATCAAGGAGGAACCTCAATGGATAGGGAAAAAATTTCAAAAGCAGCTGCTGCTCTGCTACTGGCAGGTGCTATCGCACTAAGCGCATCCAATTTAACGCGGGCGCAAGCAGCTGAGAATAAATATCAAATCGGTAACAGGTTTTCAAATAAAGCATTAAATACTACAGAAAATACTTATATTATTGACTATCAATCGGCAGATGTTACGGGGGACAATGAAGCGGATCATATCCTGCTGATAGGTGATAAGCTGAATAGTAAAGATGATATTTATGCTGAAAATCTAAGGATTATCGTTCAGGATGGTAAATCTAAAATATACTCAGAAGCTACATGCGAAAACCTGTCAGGTTATGAAGGCACCCTTTTTTTAGGGGATTTTGATGGAGACAAAATAAAAGATGTAATGCTATCCGCAGCAACTGGTGGGAGCGGCGGAATTATTCAACATTTAATCGCTTCTTTTAAGGATAATACTTCTATAGTTATATTTGGGGAAAAGGATAATTATGGAGCAACCATTGACGGAAAATATATAGATGGATTTCTGGCAGAAATAGAATTTATCCATCTGGGTAAGACTATCCGATTGGATTTGAGTTCCAGCAAAGATGCATATATCGATTTGGGTATTTATGATAAAGACGGGAAACTACTATCAGAAACAATCCCCTATGCCATACCCTTTTCAAAACTAAGTCCTATTGACTATAATGGAGATGGTACTTATGAAATCTGCGGTTATCAGCGGATCATTGGCTCTTGCAATGCGGACACAATCTCTGAAGTAGAATCCCTATGGAAATACGAGAATGAAAAATGGAAAATAAGTGGACTTCAATACTCAACCTTTCTTATAAAATAATCATTTATGCTGTCTTAGACTAAAGCTTTTAGAACAGTTCATGGATAAATACCTCTATGACTTTTTTACTTGGAGGAAATAAATCGGTAATTTCTTTTATTTCCTCTACTTTTACCCATTTATACAGACTATTATTATTTCCCAGCTGAGACAACTTAATGGAATGTTGCAAGTCTTCTTCCCCTAAAGAATTTTGAAGATAATTGCCATAAAATCTTTTTAGGGCGTATTTACACTCATAAAGGTCTGTTCCCAGTTTTCCACATAGGAACCGGTGGCCCATTCGGCCATAATGATCGTTTCTCCCTTTTCGAGTGCGATTTTACCCAAAGGATTGCTTTGAAGCTGACCATTGTCAATGCCATAAACCATAATTTCTGATTTTGTAACCACCAATGCAATATCTTTGTTTGGAGAAGTATATACATCAATGGTTCCTGGTATTTTATCCTTAATTTGTGTCCACGGGACAGATAGTTCATCATAAAACACCAGTTTTAGAGAAGGGATTAAGTTGATATTGTAATCCACAAAATGAATATCCTCCCCTTCAAAATAGCTGACTCTCCCTTTGTAAAACCAATGTCCCATCTTTCTCTCTAACCCAAAGTTTTCCTCCAGCCTCGCCGCATCCATAATCTTCTGATTACGAAGTTTTCGGTCTTGAAGCACTCTCTGTCTGCCTGCTTCCATGGAAGAGATCCCCTCTTCCCCTGCCAAATCTCTGATTGTAACACCTCTTTTATTAGACAGGTTATCTATCGGCACGATCTGTAATCTGCTTTCCTTCCATTTCCCGCTGCTGCCTTTATAGCTTCCAACGCCTGCGGTTTCAATAGATACATAGTCATTGCCTACATAATTTATCTGTCTGCTGATCCCTCCTGTTTTATCCGGCTCTCTCTGCAGTGCTGTTTCAAAATCCCAAGTGCTATTGGTTTTATCTGTTGCCACATTATAGGCTAAAAGAAAATCTTCAGCCCAATCGCCTTCCATTTCTCTCTGGACTTCCATTTTCCAGAAACCGCTTTTCCTTGGAAAAAAAATATCCTTAGTCTCTAGAATCGGATGCAGTTCCTTGTTCTTTGCTGCAATCCATAGCGTTCTATATCGATACTTAGGCACAGGATCTCCATTTTCTTCTAAAGCCCGAAGTCCTACCAAAACTCCTGTCCGAGTCAAATTATCTTCACGGTAATTGACAATATTTAAGCTCTGTGCACGATTCTTCTCTTCGTCAGTATTCAGTACTATATGGGTCGTTTCATCAGAAATTTTTTCCAGGTAAAAACTATAGTTATGAATTTCTAATACCAGCTTATCTGCATCTAACCTCAGAATTTCGCAAAAATACTTATCTTGATCAGTTATAGTAATCACATCTATTTCTTTAGAAGGCAGCGCTATATTTTTAGGTATAGACCTTCGACTGTATAAAAGATACTCTTCTCCGTCTACTCTCTTTATTTTATAGCGAGGCTCTTTTAATAAATACTCTCCTAACACCATGTAATCCGGAGTAAATTGCACAGTTTTCTCCAACCATGCTTCTTCTACAGTCACTGAATCTTTAGCTGCGGTCTTCAAAACTTCAATAATCTTCCAGGTTCCGCCTACCGGTATTTGCTGATTCTTCGGTGCCGTAAGCATTTGTACGGAATTAGTAGTTATGTTAACACAACCGGTAACATATAGGGTTATCAGCGTTAATAAAATAATCAGCCTAATCTTTTTCATTTATTCACGCTCCTGCAATGGCAATATTATTGCAACTTCTGTACCCACATTCAGTTTGCTGGTGATTTCCAATTTCCCGTTCATTCGTTTTATTATTTCATCACAAATGGATAAACCTATTCCATTTTTGGATTTACTGGATTTCCCTTTATAAAACTTTTCCTTTATCTTTGGAAGTTCTTCTTCAGGAATACCGCATCCCGTATCTCGTATATGAAATAGAAATTGACCATCTTCATAGGAAGTCTCCAGCCTTATCCTTCCCTCTGGAGATGTAAACTTGAATGCATTGTCCAATATATTAATAAATACCTGCTTCAATCTGTTCTCATCAGAATAAGTTATTGGTAATCCCTTCGGATATACAATCTGAAAGTCAATTTGATCTCTTATAGCACGAGGGGTTAACTGCTTTCTGATGTGTTCCAGAATTCCAGTTATATCGACTGGCTGCTTCTCTAGGGTTATTTTTCCTGAAACAAACTTTGAAAAATCTAAGAGTTCCTCAACCATATGGGTCAGACGATCACTTTCCTTTTCTATAATCTCCAGGCCGTCTGTCAGCATTTCCCGATCCTCATATCCTTGCTTTAGCGTAACCGCCCAACCCTTGATAGAGGTTAGCGGCGTTCTCAGTTCATGGGAAACCGATGAAATGAAGTCATTTTTCAATTCCTCTTTCTTAAGAATTTCGCTGGCCATGTAGTTTAATGTGTCGGAGAGCTTGCCGATTTCATCATCGACTCTTTTCTGGCTCTTGGTCTTAAAATCACCTAAAGCCATCTTCTCAGCTGCCGCAGTGACTTCCTGCAGCGGGTCTACAATGGTACTTGCCAGAAAAATGCTGACAAATCCAGAAATCACGATTACTAAGGCGCCAAAGGCCATAAAGACTGTAGCTATTTTCCGAATATCCTTATTCACTTCTTTTAAAGAAGTAATAAAACGTAGTACACCTACAATTTCTTCTCCAGAATACAGCGGATAGGATACGGCCATCACTTTTTCATTGTCATATTCTACTTTACCCATCCATTTTCCCGTCTGTCCTTGAAGCGCTTTATTCACATCCTCCATACCAACCACATTAGCAGGGATGATCCCAATGGAATCCATTAGAACATTTCCATCTGTATCAATAATCTCCACTTGCGCAGAGGTCTGCTTCCAAAAGGTATCCACATTGTTCAGCACATTTTCATGAAGAGTAGCATCAGCAAAATATCGATGATAAAGATCGGTAGATACCTTGATTTGATTATGCAGGCTATCCTCCAGGTTTTTATAATAATTTTGTTTAACATTATTGATCAGGAAAATTTCCAGCGTAACAACGGTGATGATGATAATAAACATAAAGTAAAATACCAATCTTTTGCGAATACTTTTCATTTATTGATCCCTCCGCAGCCTATAGCCAAATCCCCAAACCGTTTCAATATATTGAGGATCTGAAGGATTATCCTCGATTTTTTCCCGAAGCCTTCGTATATGCACATCTACTGTCTTCATATCTCCAAAATAGTTTTCACCCCATACCAGATTCAGTATATCATCACGGCTATAAGCCTTGCCAGGGTTTTTCATCAGTACTTTCATGATTGCAAACTCTGTTGGCGTCAATTCTATTTCTATATTTTTCTTATAAAACCGTTGTCCATCCAAATCCAATTTAAGACCTGCAAATGAGATCCATTGATCCCGTATAACAGCTACCTTTTGCATTTTTCTCAGGTTTGCACGTATCCTCGCTATGAGTTCCAATGGATTAAATGGCTTGATCATATAATCATCTGCCCCTAACTCTAAACCCATAATCTTATCCATATCCTGGCTCCGGGCAGTCAGCATAATGATTACTGCATTAGGCATTTTCTCTCTAATTTGCGTGCATACCTCAAAGCCATCTATTCCCGGCAGCATGACATCGAGGATAATCACAGCAGGTTGAAATATTTTGACCATCTCTATGGCCGCTTCCCCCGAATCAGCTTCCACTACCGCAAAGCCCTCTCTGTTTAAATTAATAGATATAAATTTCCTTATAGAAGCTTCATCTTCTACCACCAGTACATTTATTTTTTCTTCTTCCATGTCAATCACTCCATCTCTATACTTAATTGGTATTGTACTATAGTTTTATTTTTAGGGCTACCAAAAATTTTTCCCAATCCTAAAAGAAAAATTGGTAAAAATCTCTTAACCTTTTCGTAAACTTTTTTAATAAATTTGTAAATCAATGTCGACTGAAACATTGTAGCATAGAAGTATCGAATCCAAACGAAACAGAATAGGAGGACATGCTATGCACCGCTATATCAAAACAACCCTTCTGATCTCCCTGCTGTTCCTGATGCTCATCCCCCTTACAGGGTTTGGCGGACACCTGGCTAATATTTCGGCCGACAGAACGGTAGAAGCTTCATCTATTGAAAAAAATCAGGACATAGAAATTCCCGTCGAACCGGAGACGAATGAAGAAACACCTGAGCCCTCCGATATTCAGGATCTAGATGCCGCGGAGGATGTAGAAAAGAAAATTGCCTATTTAACCTTTGACGATGGTCCATCGTCAAATATAACGCCTCAAATTCTAGATACTTTGGATCGCTATCAGATAAAAGCAACTTTTTTTGTAGTGGGAAAAATGGCAGAAACCCATCCGCATATTTTAAAAAGAATTCATGAAGAAGGCCATTTTGTCAGCAATCATTCTTATTCCCATGATTATAAAAAAATCTATGCAAGTCCTGCCGCTTTTATTGAAGATATTAAAAAATGTGATGAGGTATTGGCATCAATTTTAGGAGAAAGTTATACATCAAAAATTATCCGTTTTCCTGCAGGCTCCTTTGGTAAAAAAAAGCAGCTCATTCGGGAAGCTGTTAAAGACCATGGTTATGAGTATTTAGACTGGAACGCACTTAACGGAGATGCAGAAGCCTTGCATGTATCCACTGAAAAGTTAGTGGACAGGATTGTAGAAACTACCCAAGGCCGTGATCAGGCAGTGATACTGATGCATGATTCCAATACCAAGCATACAACTGCAGAAGCATTACCTGCAATCCTTGATTACCTTCAAGTCCAAGGCTATGTTTTTAAGACGCTGGAAGATTATACTTTTTAAAATGGAGGATAAAAAATGAAGGGCAAAGTTATTCTGATACTACTGTTATTTATTGTTCTTTTTCTTGCGGGCACCTATACATATTCTTTCCGGGAGCCTCCCGGTGAAAAGAATACGGAAAGCCAGCATACGTCTCCTCCTTCTCAAGAAGCTACAGAAGAAAAAAATAATAAAGTTATGAATATAGCGCTTTTCGGCATTGATACAGGCCGCGAAAAACACGAAGCTGCCCATTCCGATGCCATCATGATTGTTACAGTCGATCATATCTATAAAAAAATAAAACTTTCTTCACTAATGCGGGACACCTATGTGGATATTGCGGGACGGGGCAAAACAAAGCTTAACATGGCCTATGCCATCGGTGGCCCTGAGCTTGCCGTTAGGACGATCAATGAAAATTTCAATATGGATATCCAGCATTATGCTACTGTGGATTTTGTAGGGCTGTCCAAAATTGTCGATGCCTTAGATGGGGTGGAAGTTGATATAAAGCGTAATGAAATACAGGAAATTAACAAATATATGGAGGAAGTTGCCAAAATCAAAAAAGAAAAACCCACACCCCTCCAAAAACCCGGCAAACAGTTGTTAAACGGCAATCAAGCTGTTGCTTATGCCCGAATCAGAAACGTAGGTGAAGGGGATTTTGACAGATCCGAACGGCAAAAAAATGTCCTAACCGCACTGGTACAAAAAATTCAAGAGCGGGATATTTCCAAATATCCTCAATTTGCCGCATCCCTTCTGCCCTATGTACAAACAAATATGTCCGGGACAGATATTATCCATTTAGGCGTTGACCTGTACAAGCTTGGCATTTCTGATATGGATTGGTATAGATTTCCTCTGTATGGATACTGTAAAGGAGAGATCATCAATAAAGTATGGTATCTAACTACGGACCTTCAGGTTACATCGGATCATTTATATCAATATATTTACAATGATATTAAGATCGAACCTTTAAAAAGCTCTTTTTAAAAATTATTCAACCGCATAGATGGAGCCGCCGTCAACAGGTTAATATTCACCAATTGATAGCGGCTCCCCGTGTATTTCATCCACAAAGCCCCTCGTATAAATTTCTGCAGATCGCAAATCATACAATTATTAGTTTTAATGATCATAAGGGTGTCTTGCTGCCCGCACATTCGACATTATTTTCTCCATCAAATGATAACCCTTATCATATGATATGATGCTGTTTTTGTCTTTTTAAGGGTCTGTTATAGATATCTAGTAGAATATTATTGTCGAACCAGGTAAACTGCATAAGCTCCCAAAGAAAGGAATGATTTATCATGATCATTCGTCTCGGTTATGTTGCAATTTCTTTGTCTTTGCATGAAGCTTCACCTAATAAAACCATTACTTATAAAAGCTATGAAAAACTGAAAGATGATGAATCAAAACTCTACCGGCTCAAGGACTTGGTAAAAGAAAATCTGGCGAATACAAAAAGAATTCTGATTCATAACCAGGTTCACGATATAAAGGTCTACCGCTTTACTTCAAAACTGATTCCCTTAGCCACTCATCCAGATGTGATTCAGTGGGATTATACAAAAGCCTTTGAGCAAGAACTGCTGGATATTGGCAGCTATTCTAAGCAGCATCAGCTAAGAGTAAGTGCCCATCCGGATCACTTTACACTACTGAATAGCCCAAAAGAAAATATTCTTGCTTCTTCCCTCAGAGATCTTAAGTATCATGTTAATTTATTTGAGGGAATGAATTTATCTGAAAAAGAAGCTAAGCTCGTACTCCACGTCGGAGGAATCTACGACAGCAAATCCAAAGCAATTGAACGTTTTAAGACTAATTTTGTCAAGCTTCCGCCGTCGATCCGCAATCGAATTGTATTGGAAAATGATGATAAGGTTTATACTGCTCGTGATGCATTATCTATCTGCAAAGACCTGGGCATCCCTATGGTACTGGACATCCATCACCACTGGTGCAATAATAATGGAGAAAATTTGTCCCAGCTGCTGGGAGATATCTTTAAGACCTGGGATAATGAAATTTACCCTCCGAAAATTCATGTATCCAGTCCTAAACCAGGCAAAAATATCCGTGCCCATGCAGATGATGTTGATGTGAATTTCTTTTATCATTTTCTGCAGCAGGCTAAAACCTGTAACCGGAACTTTGATGCCATGCTTGAGGCAAAAAATAAAGATATTGCTTTGTTCAATTTAGTAGAACAGTTGAAAGCTTACAGCAATATCGAAATGGTAGATGGAGCGTCTTTCATATATCATTAATGTGGGTTCACCGTTCAAGCATGGT
Source organism: Geosporobacter ferrireducens (assembly GCF_001750685.1). Classification (GTDB taxonomy): domain Bacteria; phylum Bacillota; class Clostridia; order Peptostreptococcales; family Thermotaleaceae; genus Geosporobacter; species Geosporobacter ferrireducens. The sequence goes on from NZ_CP017269.1 coordinate 97,434, forward strand.
ACTGACGCTGACTTCCCCGCATATAAGAAATATTCCAGTTGGAATCATGCTTCCTACACCTCCGGAAAGATCTTTAAACTCGAACACTTCACTACAATCAAAAAACCAAAGGCATCATCCATCGATAATGCCTTTGATTTTCTAATCGGTATTACAATGTGTTCATCATTGATTCACCTTTTCAAATCTAATTATTTGATGTTTTCATTTCCGGCCTGCCTGGCTGTTCGCCTTCAAGGCGCTGGGGGTATAACACTTTGGCAACTGTATCGGCCTGCGCTTGTGTCAAAGTTCCATCCTCCACCAGTTTCTGCATAGGGCCGGCTGCTGCACCTTCCTCAGGTTTTGCGCCTTTTTTGCTTTCAAAATAAGCTTTGCGCTCTTCCTCTGTCATGTCTTTGGACTTTTCCGTTTCAGCTTTGCGGGTTTCTTTTTCCTGTTCTAAATAAACCAGGATCGTACCCGCTTGTGCTTTTGTAATTGTATTGGCATCCACAAGACTAGCCAGCTGTTTTTCTATTTCTTCCTGACGTTTTTCTTGATTATCGTTCATCTTTACTCCCATTTGTTCTTTTTGATATGTATGGATGGCCTCTGCCTGCGCCTGTGTTAGTATCCCGGCAGCAACCATTTCTGCCGTAAAATCGGATTTACCTTCCGGCTTTTCCTCTTTTCTGCTTTCATAATATGATTTACGTGCTTCTTCCGTCATGCTTTTTGTCTTTTCCATCTCAGCTTTTCGTTCTTCATTCTTTTCCTCATAGAAGCTGACCATCTTCTCTGCGGTTTCCTGTGTAATAATTCCTGCATTTACGAGACTTTCCGTTAGTGTTTTCATCATATCCTGTTGGTTTCTCATTCCAGTTTGGTCCATTGGGCCGGGTCTTTCTTCCCCTATTGCCCCTCCCATTTTTCCGGGACTTGTTTCATTTGATTGGTTTATACCCAGTTTTTGATCTAATGGATTATTTACATTGACATTATTCGCAAATCCTACACCTCCCATGACCAAAAGTGCGCCTCCGATTACAACCGTGCTTACGATAGATGCTGCTTTCCTTTTCATACATTATTCTCCTTTCATGGTTAAAATTTTATTTGCCCTGTTTGAGCACATCTCTATCATACACTCTGTTTTTTTCAGTTTTTTTTACATATTGTCACAAAATAAAATAGGTTTTGTAACAGTTTTGTCAACAAATCTATTTTCACTTAGATTGGAAAAAAGAATATGATATAATCTTTCTAGCAAAGCATCTATTCGATAAGGTAAGGTGGATTTAATTGGAGAAGAAAACTATTTTAGTTGTTGATGATGAATTAAAAATACGAATCCTTTTAAAAGATTTCCTTGAAAGGGAAGGTTTTATCATTATAGAATCTCCTGATGGAAAACATGCACTGGATACATTTCAAAACTCGGGTAAGAACATCGATCTCATTCTTTTGGATGTAATGCTTCCTGAATACGACGGCTGGACAGTCTGCAGAGAGATTAGAAAGGTATCCCAAGTACCGATTATTATGCTGACGGCTAGAAGTGAAGACTTTGATGAAGTACATGGTTTTGAAATTGGCGCTGACGATTATGTAAAAAAACCGGTAAAACCTACAGCTTTAATTGCCAGGATCAATGCATTCTTCCGAAGAATAGATAACGGTAAAACTGAAAACAAAATATTAGCACACGGTGGGCTTGAAATTAATGATGCCGCCCATACTGTCAAAGTGGAAAATGAAGAAATCATTTTGAGTCCAAAAGAATATGCCCTTCTATTGTTTCTGGTTGAGCATAAAGGCAAGATCATATCCAGAGAACAATTGCTTAATCTGGTCTGGGGCTATGAATATTATGGAAGCTTGAGAACGGTAGACACACATATTAACAGATTGAGAATAAAGCTCGGAAAAAAGGGCGATGCCATTACAACAATCAGAGGCTTCGGATATAGATTTGAGGGATGAGTATGAATGTGTCCATTCGATTTAAACTGCTAATATATATGACCGTAAATATCGTTCTGTTTGCAGTGCTTTTATATGGCTCCAACACATTTTTTGCCGAGAAATATTATATTAACCATAAAAAAAATACCCTTATTGAAAGCAGTCAAAAAATTTCGGAGCTTATTGCTGAAAAAAGAAGAGAATCCGACTTCCATGATGAAAATCTGATTTATGAAATTAACACGTTGGAAAAGAGTATCGGCGGAACTATTTTTATCGGTACACTAGACGGAACCGTGTATTATCCGCTTTCAACCGGTCATAGTCCGCCGCAGCGGCCTGGTTTTATAACGGATCTCCCTAATCCGGACAACGAACCCGGTCCGCCTCCCAGGCCTGATTTTAGACTCCCTAAAACCCCTAAGCGTAACATACAGGGCTGGGAACCTTATGACGAAACTTCATTTTTCTTTATAACCAAGGATCCAAATTTCAAAATTGAGACATTACGCTATCAAGCCCAGTTGGATAACGGTTTTGTCCTTTTGGTATGGGTTCCTATGACTGGAATATCCGAAAACGCATCCATATCCAACAATTTTACGACAATCATCGGATTGATTACAATTGTGATTACGGGAATTTGGGCACTGTTTATTTCTGAGAAGTTTACCCGCCCTATTATGGAAATGAATAAGATTACAAAAAAAATGTCCAATCTTGATTTTTCCCAAACTTTAGAAATTGGTCATAAAGATGAAATCGGTCAACTGTCTCAAAGTATAAACCACCTGTCCTATAGCCTGGACAAGGCAATCAGCCAACTAAACAGCAAAAACCGGCAACTGGAGCAAGACATTGACCGTGAACGGAATCTGGATAAAATGAGACGTGAATTTGTTTCCAATGTATCTCACGAACTAAGGACGCCTATTTTCTTAATCCAGGGCTACGCGGAGGGCCTTAAAGCCAATGTAGCTAAGAGCGAAGAAAAAAGGAATTTTTACTGCGATGTTATCATGGAAGAAACTGACAAAATGGAGGGCCTGCTTAAAGACCTACTGGATCTTTCCCAGATTGAATCGGGCATGTTTCCAATCAATAAAATTGATTTCAATATTTCCTCGCTGATTAAAGATATTGTTTCAAAATATGAACCGATCCTCACCGATAAAAATATCCATATATCCATAGAAATAAAAGAGGAATTGACGGCACATGCTGATCCGGTAAGAATTGAACAAATAATCGTAAATTTTATTAATAATGCAATCGATCATGTAGACAAAAACAAAGTTATCAAGCTGACTGTAGAATCTATCGGCAAAAAAATCAGGGTTTCGGTATATAATTCAGGGTCAACCATTCCTGATGAATCCTTGAATAAAGTATGGACCAGCTTTTATAAAATAGATAAAGCCAGAACGAGGGATTTGGGAGGAACAGGACTGGGTTTGTCTGTTGTCCGGGCTATCCAGGAGGCACATTCCAATAACTTTGGAGTTATTAACAGAGAAAATGGTGTTGATTTTTGGGTTGAAATAGATATTAAAGAAACAGACATTACGGACACACAAAAAGAATTCTCAGCATAAGCTTACTTGGCTCAAAAGTATTCTAGAGCTTTTGCATGAAATAGAATGAAAAAACATCTCCAAAATATTCTTATTTTGGAGATGTTTTTATTTGCTCTTTCCCTGTTGTACTGTGACCGGGAAGAAACACTGTGGCTCTTTCTGTTCCGCTGAGGAGTCTGTCTAATATTCTTTCTTTCTTCCCATTAGCCAATATCATCGGTATTCCATAACTATTTACTTTTTTTGCTGCCTCCAGCTTCGTAGCGATTCCTCCTGTACCAAAATCGCTGGTGTCTCCAACTTCGACCGTCGTGAGCAGCTGATCTATATCTTCTACTTCTTCAATCAAAGTAGCATCATGATGTTCGTTGGGATTCCTATTGTATAGTCCGTCTATATCGCTAAATAATATCAGTAGGTCTGCGTTCCACAGGTTCGTCGTCAGAGCTGCCAGCGTATCGTTATCTCCAATCTTTATTTCCTCTACACTAACGGTATCATTTTCATTGATAATAGGCACAACCCCTTCATCCAGCAGTGTGAACAGCGTATTTCTAATGTTTAGGGTTCTGCTTCCATCTAAAAAATCATCTCTTGTTAAAAGCATTTGCCCTACATGGATCTGATGGGCAGCAAATACTTTTCGATAAGCGTCCATTAGTTCTACTTGACCAATTGCACACAAAGCCTGCTTATAGTGCATATCTGCCTTGCGCATCCACTTGCCAATGGTGGCTACCCCGGCGATTCTAGCCCCTGAGGATACCAGCACAATTTGCTTTCCATTTCCAATTAAACCTGCTACCTGATCACTTAAGGCATTCAAAAATTCCTTATTAATACTCCCATCTGCATTGGCCAGTGTATTGCTTCCAATTTTAATAACAATTTTTTTGCTGTTTTCAATAATTGATGCAAGCATTTTATCCCTCTATTCTCTTATTTGTCCATTTCCCATTATTGTATATTTTGATGTAACCAACTCTTCTAATCCGATAGGCCCCCGTGCATGGATTTTTTGCGTACTAATCCCCATTTCTGCCCCAAATCCAAACTGGCCTCCATCTGTAAAGCGTGTTGATGCATTCACATAGACTGCTGCTGCATCTATTTGCCGTAAAAACAAGTTTGCATTTTCTAAGCTTTCCGTTACGATGGCTTCAGAGTGCTTCGTACCATACCGGTCAATATGCAAAATGGCTTCCTGGATATTTTGCACAACTTTTATGGCCACCTTATAATCCAAATATTCTTCCATCCAGTCTTGTTCTTCAGCTGTTTTTACAGTGATGATCCCTCTTGTCTTTTCACAGCCCATGATGTCAACAATTCCATCAAACTGCTTATATAATTGGGGTAAAAATTCACTGGCAACCTGTTCATGTATTAGTATGGTTTCACATGCATTACAAACACCTGGTCGTTGTATCTTTGCATTTTCAACAATCCTAAGAGCTTTCTTCAAATTTGCACGCTCATCAATATAAATATGACAATTCCCTACTCCTGTCTCTATTGTTGGCACAGTAGCATTTTCGATAACAAACTGAATTAATTCTTTTCCGCCCCGTGGTATGATTAAATCTATATATTCATTTAAGGTAAGCATTTCCATGACAACAGACCGGTCCACATCGTCAATGAAACCGATAATCTCCTCCGGCAGACCGCTTTCTTTCAATCCTTCTTTTACAGCATATACAAGAGCGCGATTAGAATGTATCGATGTAGAACTCCCGCGCAAAAGAATACAGTTCCCACTTTTTAAAGCCAAAGCAAAAGCGTCAATCGTTACATTGGGCCTGGATTCATAAATAATCCCGATAACACCCAATGGAACCGTCATTTTACTGATGGTTAAACCATTTTCCAATGTCCATACCCTATCACTGTTCCAAATAGGATCTCTTAAATCAATAATTTTCTGTATTCCTTGTATCATATCTTCTATTCTATTTTCATCTAAGCGAAGCCGGTCGATCAGACTTTCTTTTATACCGGCTTTTCTGGCATTGAAAACATCTTTTTCGTTTTCTTGCATAATATATTCCTGATGGATCCGTAGTCGCTTTGCAACATTTGCTAAAGCCTTATTTTTCGTTTTTGTGTCGGCTATACCCAATACCTTAGCGGCATCTCGCAGCTTTTTACATTGAATAATTAAACTTGACATCTATATTCACTCCTTTATAATTTACATAATATTATTATGTAACCTTATTATTCCTATTTTGTATATAAAAAAACCCTCATCCCATAAGGGACGAGAGTTTACCCGCGGTACCACCCTAATTAGTCATCAGACTCACTTAGAAAGACCTTAACGTGGTCAAGCCGTTATACTCCAGAGCGGGTTCAAAAAGCTAGCATACAAAGCTCTCACCAATGCTTTGTTCTCTGTGATACATTACTTTTTTACTTTTCTCCTTCATTGCATTTCCTTATTAATATTATGATTGATTATATCCGAATACACATCTCCTGTCAATGAATTTTATAGGTTTTGATGAACTTTTATCTTTCAGTAGACTTAAATAAATGGCAGATACATATCTGCCATTTATCCTTTCCCGCCCTATCCTCCAGCTAATAGATGGATCACTTTTACATCATCTCCATCACGAATGGGCGTTGATGCATATTCTTCCCGGTTAATCAGTTCTCCATTAATTCTTACGATTATTTTAGGATATGTATATCTTTTATTTTGAAGCAATTTTTCTACTGTCAGGTTCTCTTCCCAATCAGAATCTCTTCCATTTACTTTAATCAAAATGATATCCTCCCAGGTACGAATGATTTGATTATAAATGTTTGCTAACGACTTCTACAACCTCTGGCAGGTCCATTCCCAAACTTTTGAGCTTTTCTACTGTAGGAACACCCTCCATAGTCCAGCCGCGGCGCAAATAAACGGCATCAACCAGTTTCTCATATTGTTCCTCACGGTAGCTTCTCAATTCCTTGACTTTTTCCTCTGTTGTCTTTCCTTTAGGATCAAAATCTAAAACTTCTTTCAACTGTTGATCATATCTTTCTTTTCTGGACTCATATTCTTCCACTGTAACCGGCCCTGCAGAGCGATATGGAATTCTGTCGTGTTCCCGCTTTCCGTAACCCATGCGAATATTAAATATTCTTTGGAAGTTATAGACTCTTTCTGATTGCCTGATCAACTCTTCCTTATCAATATTCTTCCCTGTAACACCGTTAAATATATCTACATAATTTTGCACATGTTCTGGTATTTTAGCTGGTTCATCTGAACTGGAATTACTCTCTGGCGCAATATCATTCCATGGCAATTTGCACAATCCGTTTAATCCAAACCAAGTTCTGAACATTGGGAAATAATGGAGTGCTTCGGCTTTATCTTCAAAAGTCGGTATTTGATTATTTACCATGTCCATAAAGATCAGCCATGCTTCGTCATGCTGAGGCCCTTTGTTTGTCAATCCGTATCCTCCCTGTTGTGCTAAGGATTCCTTTGGCAGATACTCAGAGAATTCCAATCCTTTTTGCTCCATGCCTATGTCTTGCAGAAAGTCTGGGTCTGCACCATATTCTTCTACAAACATTTTCTTCATTCTACGAACACCTTGACCGGCGATCTTACCAAAACCTTCACCTCTGCTCATTTGATGAAGTAGCTCAAGGGCAGCATCCGCATTTCCAAAATTCAGCTCTAATCCACCGGTTTTTTCTTTATCCAATATACCGTTCTCATAGCATTCCATAATAAATGCGGTGATCGTTCCGAAAGATATGGTATCTACTGCATAGGTATCACAGTAGAAGTTAGCCTCTAATATATATTCCGGATCAAAAATACCGCAGTTTGATCCTAATCCAGCTGCATTTTCATATTCTGGTCCATCAATCGTTACACAGTGTCCTTTATAGGGACCTGTTTTCAATTTGAAATTATCAGCTGCCTTTGCACAGGATAAAGAGCAGCCATACCAGCAGCCATCTGCCATTCCTTGTGTCACATATTTCTTAACAAAAACATCGGAGGCAATTTTATAGGTGTCTGGGTGACTTCCATATTTATAATTATGTGTAGGCAGCAGATCATACTCATCCATGATTTCTATGATATTTGCTGTACCGATCTGACGCATGCGATTCTGTACGTGATCGAGACGGCTGATTTCCTTATGCAGCTTGATTCCTGCTTTATTAATTTGTGAAATATCTGCTGGATGATTCAAATCGCCCTTAACACCTTTAAACTTTACTACCAATGCCTTTATGCGCTTATCTCTGAAGACTGTTCCAATTCCGCCTCTTCCTGCTTGTTTCAATCGTGCTACCTTTCTCCGAATATCGTAAAAAGTAAAATTTAGAAGGCCTAGTAAAGTATGCTCAGCAGCGGTACCGGAAGTCACTACTGAGATATTTCGTTTGTCTTCTTCAGAAACCGCGTACATTTCTGTCAACTGCTCTCCCAGCACATGGCCGTCTACTGCTTCTAAAGGTGCTTCTTCAATCCGTGCGATCCCTTCATTGCCATCAATATATATGATTACATCCTTCTCTGCTTTCCCTTGTATTTCGAGGGCATCCCACCCTGAAAACTTTAACAACGGGCCGAAATATCCTCCTACATTACTGTCTATAGGCATTCCAGTAAGTGGTGATAGGGTAACTACCAGAGACTTTCCTGATCCAGGATATTGTGTAATCCCTCCAATAGGTCCGCTGGATATAATAATTTCATTTTCCGGATCTGTCCACTTCGTTTCAGAAGTTACTGCATTCCACAAATACCATAACCCAAAACCCTTACCGCCTATGAACTTCTCCTTCATAAGATCCGTAACTTGCTTTGATTCTATTCTTTGATCAGAAAGATTAACATACAAAGTTCTGTTCGTATAACCCTTATCTAATTTTCCAAGTTCATACTTATATTCGGCTAAAAGATTGTGAGCTTTTTGCATATCTTTTACATTCATGTTTATTTCATCCCCCTTACTTAGTATCCCCTTTACTGTTCATCAACGGCTGCTGTCTCTTCAATCGCTCCTGTTACTGCATCTACTTCCCGATTTCCTATAAAAATTGCTTCTGTAGGGCACTCTCTGGCACATAAACCACAGGCTATGCATTTAAAGGGTTCAATATAGTCATCATGTTGTCTCATAGCTTCTTCCGGACAAAAACCAACACACATAAAACAGCCTACACATAGGTCTTTCTTGATTCGAACCACATTGTTCTTATCTCTATACAAAGCTTCTACAGGACAGATATCGATACAGACACCACACTGATTACATACATTGATTTTACTTTCTCCTTGATCCTGGCTGATTTGAATGCAGGATTTTTCCCTGTTTTGCTGTTTAAAATATGCATTGGAACAGACTTCTTCGCATCTTCCGCATGCGATGCATTGCGCTTCATTTTTTTCTAATCGTTTCAAAAGTGATTCACCTCCTAGATGATTAATTTTAGTGCTTTTTCAGTATTTTCACATTCTTTAATGAATTTGTCAATTATTAATTCATTTCAAACCTCAGGGAATCATTTCAGTCTGTTAAACTTTTATACAATTATACTCCCTTCCGGTGAAAAGAATAGAGATTTATACAACCGACGGTTCAAATATTAATTCACCGGTCTTAAAGCGATTGATATGGAGCATATCGATCGGAAGCGTCGTTTCTTCTCCTAAGATCGTTTCTGCCATCAGCAATCCTGTAGCAGGTCCGAACATAAATCCATGTCCACTATATCCTATGGCTAGATAGAAGCCTTCTACTTCATCTACAGAGCCATAGATAGGTTGTCGGTCCGGTGACATATTATATAACCCTGCCCACTGTCTTAAAAGTCTTACATTTTCCAGCGGCGGCAGCACCTTTGTTATGGTTTTTGCCATTTCCTCTAAGAAGTGCCAACCTGATGTGATTCTTAAATCCCTTGGTTCTCCTTCGTCTCCACGGCCCATAATAATGCTGCCGTGTGGCACTTGTTGACAATATAGGTTCAGCGAGAAGGACATGACCATTGGATCTAATATAGGTTCTACAGGCTCTGTCACTAAAATTTGATGTCTTTCAGAATAAACAGGCAAGTCTACCCCAGCCATTTTACCGACTAGCTGAGAATATCCTCCGGCGGCATTTACAACAAGGTTTGTCGCAATATCCCCCTTGTTCGTCTGAACACCTTTTATCTTTCCATTCTCAACATGGATTCCTGTTACCTCTGTAAAAGTATAGATTTCAGCGCCTAGTCTTTTCGCTGCATTGGCAAAAGCCTGGGTAGCGTGGAATGGATTCAAGTGTCCATCCTTTTGGTGGAAGGTGGCACTGATTAATCCATCGGTGTTTAGAAAAGGCACGATTTCTTTTGCTTCGCCTAAGCTTAGAAGCTTAGACTGAATGCCTAGGCGGTTTTGCAATTCAACATTTTTCCTAAATTGTTCATGCTCTTTCATTGTACTGGATACAATGAGATATCCACCTTGTTTAAATTCTATATCTCCTTCATATTGCAATTCTTCTTGCGCTGTTTCAAAAAATTCGCAGGAGAGCTTAGAGATCTTACAATTCATTTCTGTGCCCCATTGCTGACGGATTCCTGCACCACATCGTCCAGTAGCACCACTGGAAATATAACCTTTCTCAATAATGACAACTTTTTTTACGCCTTTTTTGCATAGATTATATGCAATCGCACAGCCGGAAATACCGCCACCAATAATTACCACATCAGCCGTTTTAATCATGTGCTTCACCTCCCTGGGTGCATTCACAAATTGCCTTTAGTTTGATCGCTTTAACAGGCGGTCTATAGGTACCAGGCAGCAATTCAGAAAGTGGCTTGCCTGTAGCAATGGAAAGCTCCCGTAAAACTAATTGGGTGCAAGTCCTGCCCTGACAAGGTCCCATTCCCACTCTGCTAATTCTTTTTATTTCATCAAAGGTAGTATATCCTTGTGCAATGAGATCACGGATATCCTTGACACTTAAATCGGAGCATCGGCACACGATTGATTTATCGTCCATCTTCATCCCCCATTCCAATATTTCGTACAATCTTAGCAAATTCTTTATTTACTGCTATCGAGAGAATCGGTGTCTTGTCAAAAGCCTTTGGATTCATTACCTTGATTACTCTGACATCACAAACGTATTTGCCTTCTCGATCTAATCCTCTTACATAATCATTCTCCTTTGGCAATGGTAAAAATTCGTAGGGTATTTTCAGCAATGCCTCATTTTCTGAGTAGGCCATGTCCATAACCATAATAGCCAGTCCTGGACACTTGCTTACGCACAAACCACATCCGTTGCAAACCTCATGATCAATATTGGGTAAATCATTTATATCATCAAATTCCTTAATTGCATTCCTATTGCACGCAGTGTAGCAGGGATTACAGGGAATGTTCTGAAAACATTCGATCACTGCAACAGGGCCTTTATTCAATCTTTCTTCTGACGGCATAACACTTTTTAGATCTTTTATAGTCGGTACGCCCGTTCTTTCTAGCATTCTATACACCTCCCGAAGATATATTATACTTCCTCTGAAACTGCTGCTTCACTTTTATAGACCAATTCTGAGATTCCTTTTCGAATCTTCTCTCCTACTGGTCCTGAACGTAGTGCATCAAGCTGCTGGTGCAAGTCCTGTTTCCTTTCATTTATATTGTATAGTGTATAGCCGAGATAGTTTGCAGCGGATAACCCTGCTAAATATCCTTCCACCATGGCACTGCTTGCCTCTTCCACACCGGATACATCTCCAGCTACAAAAATTCCTTTTACTGAGGTTTCTAAGTCTTCATTTCGAACCGGTACAAACCCACCTAACTCGTTTACATATTTCATCTCACAGCCTGCCTGCCATAATAACTCCGACAATGGTGTCAAACCTACAGCAATACACATAACATCCACATCAAAGTGCTTTTCACTTCCCTCTATGGCATTCCATTTGTCATCCAACTGCCAGACGGTTACACCTTCCAGTGCCTTCGAACCATAGGCTTCTTTTACCGTATGTCCTGTAAAGATTGGAACGCCCATTCTTCGAATTTTCGAAGCGTGAACCAAATAACCTCCGATTTTAGGGGATGCATCCACGACTGCTGCCACCTCTACACCTGCCTGCATCAATTGATAACTGACAATTAAACCTATATTACCTGCCCCTAGCATAATTACGCGATTGCCAGGCTTTACGCCATACTCATTCATTAGGGTTTGAACTGCACCTGCACCATATACCCCTGGCAGATCATTGTAGGGGAAAGCTAGAGTTTTCTCACTCGCTCCAGTAGCTACTACAATAGCATCTGGTTTAATTTTAAAGTATTTACCCGATTGATCGGCAGTTACAACACCATCTTCGTAGATTCCTAAAATTGTAGTATCACTTAATATTTCAACATTTTTGTTATTTTCAATTTTATCAAGCAGCAGATCTGCAATATCAATGCCTCTTATAGATGCATATTGCTTCTCAGATCCAAAAAACATGTGCGTCTGCTTTACTAATTGACCACCCAGTTTTTTATTTCTATCCACAAGCAGTACTTTACAACCTAATTCTGCTGCACTAATAGCAGCACACAAACCGGCAGGGCCGCCTCCAATGATTAAAACTTCTGCAGGCTTCATAAGATATCCCCTTTCCCTTCTTGCGTTCTTACAATCATACCGTCCTTAACCATTTCGACACATATTCTTACATTTGGCTCTCCGTTGACTTCCATCAGACAAGATGAGCAATTTCCAATAGCACAGAAAAATCCTCTCGGTCTATTTTTTTCATGACTATGACTTAAAACCCGTACACCAGCTGCATGGAGCGCAGCTGCAATCGTTTCTCCTTCATAACCTTCCAACAGTGAATTATTGTAGGTAAAGCTTACTTTTTTCCCTCTTTCAAAGAACAATATAGGATGTTCCTGAATCCTCACGTCTACACCTCCTATTTTAGTTGGGATTCTTCTCCTTAAGGAGAAGAATCCCTTACAATCTATTGGTTGCTTTTTTTCGATAGGAAAGCCTTATTCAGAAGGTATATAAACCCACCTCCATAAAATCCTAAGGTAATCATCATCATAACAATCGATGTCGTTGACATATTATTTCGACCCCCTCGTATCCTCTAAGGCTGATTCCATAATGTCATGTCCCTGCCCAATCTTATTGGCCAGCCAATTGTTCGTCAGCAGTGCAATGCCAATGAGTACTGCAAACTGTACGATTATCGTTCCTACACTAAAGATTTCTCTTGGATCCCACCAGTTCCCCGGGTACCAGGTAATCGCCTGCCAGATCCACCAGCCGATAATCACTACGGTAAATACCGGGAATAAGGCCACACATACACTCCACCATTTTCCTATCTTGTAATCTGACCATGGGGTGTTGATGTCGTTGTTTCTTACTTTTTCAAGTCCTTTCTTCATCAGTGCTATGGCTACAAACAGTCCGCTTAACAGCAAGCCTACTCCCCATACCCAGTCTTGGTTGTCATTGATATTTAAACTGTAGGCCGATGGTACTCCTGCCAAGAATCCAACGATGATTACGATTAATGTTGCTTTCTTTCGCTCTACTCCTGCATCCATGATGTTTCTTACCCCTACTTCTATCATTGGCAATAGGGAGGATAATGCTGCGATGGACATTGCAAAGAAGAATATGCCCGCTAGTATATTTCCAAATGGCATCGTCGGGAATAACTGCGCCAGATAGATAAAGGTCAGTCCTGTATTTCCTGCCGATAGGGCCGCATCTGCAAACTCTGTTGACGGTGACAATGCAAAAATTGCCGGCAGTACGGTCATTCCACAGATCAGGGCCCCTACGTTATCGCTAAAGCCCATGATCATACAGTTTCCTGCTATATCTTCCTTCTTCTTTGTATACACTGCATAAGTAATGATAAATCCCCATCCTGCTCCTGTTGACCATGCAGCTTGGGTAAAGGCTGCCAGCCATATCTTTGGTTCTGTCAGCATATGCAGCTTTGGACTAAATAAGAATTCCAAACCCTTTGCTGCCCCCGGCAATGTGACCGCTCTGAATAATGCGATGAGTAATAGTCCAAATAGGGTCGGTATCATGATTTTACTTGCTTTTTCTATTCCGTTTGTAACCCCTTTATATATGATGATTCCAGCTATACTCATTGAGATAAAATGAAAGAATATGGTTTGTGATGGTGTTGTTGTGAAGGCATTCCAAATTGCCTGTGTTGCTTCTGTTCCCATTCCCGGTTGGAAAGCTCCTGATACCGCTAGTGTAAAATACTTTACACACCAGCCCATGATTACGGAGTAATAGAACATAATGAGTAAACAGACTGCTGCAATCCACGTACCCATCCAGGTATATTTCTTGCCCATATAATCTCTGAATGCACCGATTGTACCCAGCCCTGTACGGCGTCCCATTACCATCTCTCCCATTAGGAGCGGAAGTACCCAAACAAATAGGGCAATTGTCCATGCGATGATAAAAGGTCCTCCACCATTGGCTGCAGCTACCCTCGGGAACCTCCAAACATTACCCGTACCGATTGCCATTCCGATAGAAGCTGCAATAAAGCCCCATCGGCTTCCCCATTGCTCTTTTTGTTGACTCATAAACACCCTCCTTTGATTATTTTTATATTTGGACCTCTACCCTCCTTTTTTCTTTTACCAATCATTGCAAGATATAGACAATAATCAAAGCACAATAGGACTATCTATCGCAATTCTTATGCCAAGAGTAAAAAAATATTGCAGCCGCTCTTTATCCTTATAAATTCAAGCTATTCACTCATTTACAGAAATCATAAAGTAAAAACTTATTTTCGTACATGTCAGATTTTAGTCACTTTTTTTATATTTTTCATTCATAATTTTCAGAACTTTGTTGTTACGTCTGTCATTTCATTCATCTTTTCGCATAAAAATAAAAGCGTCTAATAACTGACACATGTCAATTATTAGACGCTTTTTCCAGATCATATAATTTTAATTTATAGTAGAGGGTGCTCCTTGGAATGTTCAGCATTTTGGCAGCTTTTGCTTTGTTTCCTTTTGTTTCAGTCAAAGCCTTTTTAATCATATCCGCTTCAGAACGCTTTATGATTTCTTCTAGATTCATTTGATCATTATTGTCTACTTTTACAGTTGTGATGTTGTCCAGTATATATTGGGGTATCAAATCAATGTCCAATACACCATTTTTACTTACAACTACCATATATTCTACAGTATTCTTCAGTTCGCGGATATTTCCTTTCCATCCATACTTCAGTAGTATATTAAATACATCCTTTTCAACATGCGAAATACGGATTTTGTTTTTTCTACAAATTTCCTTTAGAAAGTGATTAAACAATAAAATAATATCTTCTTTTCTTTCTCTCAACGGTGGCAGTTCAATTTCTACTACATTTAACCGGTAGTAGAGATCTTCCCGAAAAGACCCTTTCTGTACTAAATCTTTAAGGTTTTTATTTGTAGCAGAGATAATGCGAATATCTACATCGATTGGCTTGCCCGCACCCACACGAACTACCTTTTTTTCTTGTAGTACACGCAGCAGCTTTGCCTGGGCTTCAATAGATAAATCACCAATTTCATCAAGAAATAGCGTTCCACCATTTGCTAATTCAATTAACCCCGGCTTCCCTCCCCTTAACGCACCCGTAAATGCACCGCCTACATAGCCAAAAAATTCACTCTCGAATAGCGTATAGGGAATGGCGCTGCAGTTTACAGGTACAAAGTGGCCTGTTCGTCCGCTATTCTGATGTATTGCAATCGCTAAAACTTCCTTACCCGTACCACTTTCTCCCGTAATGAGTACACTTGTATCTGTTTGTGATACATGCTTGGCCAATTGGATTTTTTTCTGCATTTTAGGATTTTTCCCTTGTATATGTCCGAGAGAGGAAATTCCAGTAGTAATTTTTCTCACTTCTTCCCGAAGTAAATTGATTTCTGAATTGGCATTTTCCAGCTTCAATGACAAATTAGTAAATTCTGTGACATCTCTTTCTGTAGCCACAACCCCTACAAACTCATCATCAATATAGATCGGCAGGGCACTTATAATCACATAATAGTTTGGCTTTGGAGAATGATATACATTTTCGATTGGTTCTCTCTCATTCAGTACTGAAAGAGTTAACGCATTTGGGAAAAAATCTTCTAACTTTTTATATATCAAGTCTTCACATTTCATATCATATAGTTTTTCAGCATTCTTATTCCACACAAGTATGTGGCCTTGTGCATCTGTCACGGTTACTGCTTCATGCATATGATGAATAATTTGTTTATACTGTCTGTTAATTGACTCCAACTTCATATAATAACTATCCCTTAAATTATCACTGCGAATGATTCCGACAATTCCTCCATGCTCTGTTACAGGCAATCTTCCGATTCGATTTTCTATCATCGTTTCTCTAGCACGGCTGACCAGTTCATCAATATCAACACTCACAACTTTTTCTTGCATAAATGCTGCAACCGGTAAGTCCAGTGGAATATTTTCTTTTTTTATTCTTGAGACATCTGCCAATGTAAGGATCCCTTTTATTATTTCTTTCTGCGAAAAGTTTTCTACAATGATTACTTCCGGGATGTTTTCATAGAGCATTTTTTCAATCGCTTCTGAAAGATAGATATGGGGAAGGATTTTTAAAATATTTGTTGACAATATTTCTCGAATTCGATAATACAACAGATTGTTTTCCAACATTCTTGATCACCCCCCACAATAACACCTTATTCAGTATGATAAAATATCCTTCATATAACCTATATATTTTATTCTATATATGCTCTTAAATTCCTTCATTCCTGATCCAGGGGCATAAAAATAACCAACCGGCTCAAACCAGTTGGTTATTTTTATTTATGGATATACACGATTCAAAGTTCTTGCAAATGGAATCGTTTGTCGAATATGGTCAATGCCACACAGCCAAGCTACTGTTCTTTCTAAACCTAACCCATAGCCTGAATGGGGCACGCTGCCGTATCTTCTTAAGTCTATATACCACTCATAAATTTCTTTTGGCAGTTTTTCTTCTTCCAGCTTATGCAGCAACAATTCAAGATCATGAATACGCTGACTGCCGCCGATAATCTCACCATAACCTTCTGGTGCAATCAAATCAGCCCCTAAAATTACCTCCGGGTTATCAGGATCTGGCTGCATATAGAAAGCTTTCATTTTTGTTGGAAAATGCGTAATAAATACCGGTTTATCATACTGCTCAGCAATAAAGGTTTCATGAGGTGCTCCAAAATCATCCCCCCACTCGAACTCAAAACCATTCTCCTGCAGTAGCTTTACTGCATCGGTATATGTAATTCTTGGGAAAGGCGCTTTTACATTCTCTAAGCTTTCGGTATTTCTCTCTAAGGTTTTTAATTCCATTTTGCGATTTTCCAGCACTCTTTTTACAATATACGCTATCATTTCTTCTTGAATTTTCAAATTCCCTTCAAAGTCCACATAAGCCATTTCTGGCTCTACCATCCAAAACTCATTTAAATGCTTTCTGGTTTTAGATTTTTCTGCTCTAAAGGTTGGCCCAAAACTATATACCTTTCCAAAAGCCATTGCTGCAGCCTCGGCATAAAGCTGTCCAGTTTGTGAAAGATAAGCGTTTTGTCCAAAATAGTCAATTTCAAATAACTCAGTAGTTCCCTCACAGGATGCAGGTGTAATAATTGGCGGTTCAACCAATACAAAGTCTCTCTCGTGGAAGAAATCCCTGATTGCTCTATTGATTTCATCTCGGATTCTTAAAATCGCATGCTGCTTCGGCGTACGAATCCATAAATGCCGGTGATCCATCAGAAAGTCTGTTCCATGCTCTTTTAATGAAATCGGGTATTCTTGTGCAATTGCTACAATTTCAACATCCTTCACTGTTAACTCAAAGCCGGAAGGTGCACGTTCATCCGCCCGGACACTCCCCGTTACCATAATAGAAGATTCTTGCGTTATGGTTTTGCATTTTTCAAAAACTTCCGGAGATACATCACTTTTAACAACAACACCTTGGATAAATCCAGAACCGTCACGGATCTGCAGGAATTGTATTTTCCCGCTGGATCGCTTATTGAATAACCAACCGTTGATTGTAACATCTTGATCCACATATTTGCTAATTCTTTCGATAGTAGTAACTACTGCCATACACGCACCTCCAAATTATTCATTATATTAAACTTTCAAATCTACTTGGATACCCAATAGTTCCTTGTGACTATCTAAAATAGGTTCAATATAGTTCTGAATAAACTCATCCACCTGCGCTGGCGCTCTTCCGATAAATAATTCGGGAGCCAGCAGCTGATTCATATCTTCTTCTGTAAGCTGGAACATATCGTCATGAATAATTCTTTGAAATAAATCGTTTTCTTTCCCTTCCATCTTCACCTGCTTCGCAGCTTCCATAGAATGAATACGAATCTGTTCGTGAAGTTCTTGACGATCTCCGCCCTTCTTTACAGCTTCCATGAGAATATTTTCTGTTGCCATAAAAGGTAATTCATTCATGACATGTTGCCGGATTACTTTTTCATAAACAACCAATCCATCGGTGATGTTCACAGAAATTTCTAAAATAGCATCAACGGCCATAAAAGTCTCAGGAATACTTATTCTCCTGATAGCTGAATCATCAAGAGTCCTTTCAAACCATTGGGTTGATGTGGTCATCGCCATATTCATCGTACCTGTCATAACATACCTGGCAAGAGATGCAGCTCTTTCACTACGCATTGGATTCCGTTTGTATGCCATTGCAGAAGATCCGATCTGTGTTGACTCGAAAGGCTCCTCTATTTCTTTTAAATGCTGCAGCAACCGAATATCATTTGTCATCTTATGTATAGTCTGTGCAATACCGCTTAAAACAGATAATACTTTATAGTCCAGTTTCCTGCTATAGGTTTGACCAGTAACAGGAAAAGTTTTATCAAAGCCCATCTTTTTTGCTACAAGTTGATCCAACATTTTTACTTTTCCATGATCTCCATCAAATAGGCTTAAAAAACTTGCTTGTGTTCCTGTAGTACCTTTAACACCTCTAAGCATCATTTTTGATAGCAAGTTTTCAACATCTTCGTAGTCCATAAGAAGATCCATGAGCCATAAGGTAGCCCTTTTTCCTACTGTAGTTAACTGAGCCGGTTGAAAATGCGTAAAACCTAAAGTCGGCACATCTCTATATTTATAAGCAAATTTTGAAAGCTTGTCCATGCAATTGATAATTTTCGCTCGAATTAACTCTAATCCTTTATACATTACGATAATGTCTGTATTATCCCCCACATAGGCACTGGTAGCACCTAGATGAATAATGGGCTTTGCCTTAGGACATTGTGCACCATAGGCATATACATGGGACATCACATCATGTCTCGTTTCTCTTTCTCTTTCTCTAGCTACTTCGTAATTAATTTGATCCTTATATCTTTTTAATTCTTCAATCTGCTCATCTGTTATATCCAGCCCAAGTTCCTTCTGTGCTTCAGCCAAAGCAATCCACAACTGCCGCCAGGTTGTAAATTTTGTATCCGCTGAGAACAATTGTGCCATCTCTTTACTAGCATATCTTGTTATGAGCGGATTTTCATAAATTTGTGTCAACGATTTCGCTCCCTTCTAAGGCATATATATTAGTATTATACAATAGTTGGCTAAAAATAACAAACAAAAACCATGATTTTGCACAAAGGTCAAAGTTTTTAGGTAGAATAAAAAAGATATGGAAATCTCCCTCCATATCTTTTTTATTCTATTTCAATGCTGCTTCAATTCGGTTTAACCCTTCTTTAATGTTGTCTAATGAGGTGGCATAAGATAATCGAACATAGTTGTCTGTTCCAAAGCCTGATCCTGGAATTACTGCCACTTTTACTGAATCCAACAAATACTCTGCAAAATCCATTGAACTATGAATCGTCTTTCCTCTAAAAGTTTTGCCTATCGTTTTTGAGATATTTACCATAACATAAAATGCGCCCTCAGGCTTTCTGCAGGATATGCCTTCTATGGAGTTAATTTTATCTACCATATAATTTCTTCTTTCGATAAATGCTTTTACCATTTCGTTGATTGGCTCTTGATCGCCCTTTAAAGCTTCTATGCTGGCATACTGTGCGACTGTATTCGGATTGGAAGTAGCATGACTTTGCACATTGGTCATAATATTGGCAATTTCTTTGGTTGATGCAGTGTACCCAATTCTCCAGCCTGTCATAGCATAGGCTTTGGACATTCCATTTACCACGATCGTTAGATCTTTAATCTCTTTACCGAAAGATGCTATGCTCACATGTCGCCCATCATAAGTTAATTTCTCATAGATTTCATCTGAAATCACATAAATATCATGCTTCACAGCAATATCTGCAATTGTTTTTAATTCGTTTTCCGTGTACACTGTACCCGTAGGATTATTGGGGCTATTTAAAATAATCGCCTTTGTTTTTGAAGTAATTGCTTTTTCTAAGCTAACGCCATCATACTTAAATCCGTTTTCTTCTGGCGTTTCAACCAAAACAGGTACAGCATCCGCCAGCTTTACTAATTCAGGATAGCTCACCCAGTATGGAACTGGCACAATCACTTCATCTCCTGGATTGCAAATAGCCATGAGCACATTATGAAGAGAATGCTTCGCACCATTGGAAACTACAATATTTTCCGGCTTATAATCTAATTGATTATCTTCCTTTAGCTTGTCGCAAATAGCTTGTCTTAACTCTGGCATACCTGAAGATGCTGTATAACCATTTGATCCCTTTTCAATAGCAGCAATAGCAGCATCCCGGATATGTTTGGGCGTGTTAAAGTCAGGCTCACCAGCACCAAAGCTAACTACATCAATTCCGTCTGCTCTCATTTTTTTAGCCTTAGCCGTAATCGCAAGGGTAACGGAATCAGTGATTTTCATATTTTTCATCGATAAATCTTTGCTCATTTTAAATGCCTCCTGTATCATAATAATCATCATTTACATTATTCTATGATTACATTATAAATCCTTCAAAAATATTTATTATTTCTTGCCTATTATTTGTTTTCAAAAGGATTTAAGACGGAAATACTTCCAATCGCAGGGATTCCGTGTATAAATGTATCGTGATAATCAGACCCTCCTGTAATATACAATTCATATTTTTGGGCTATTTCTAAATAAATTCTGTTGTCTGTAGCCGTATGTTTGATATGGTATACCTCAATTCCCTGTATTCCACAATTTAACAGTTCCATAATATTAATATTTCTTTTTAATAGTCCAGGATGTGCCAGTACAGGTATTCCGCCAGCCCGTTCAATGACAGAAACTGCTTCCTTAGGTGATAACTTAAATCTCTCTATAAAAGCAGGCTTTCCTTTTCCCAAAAGCTTTTCAAAGGCTTCCTGCAAAGACCCTACATATCCCTTTTTTGCAAGAACTCTTGCTATATGAGGTCTCCCTATAACGCCTCCTTCGGTATGCCCAAGTACTTCTTCCAGGGTGATGCTATAATGCAACTGATTGAGCTTTTCGATCATTTTTTCGCCTCGGTTTAAGCGTTCATCTCTGATTTTTGTGGTTAAAGCAACTAATTCATCATTATGATAATCAATATGATATCCAAGAATATGAACCTCTTCTTCATTATATATGGTACTAAACTCGATACCAGGTATTACGTAAAAGCTATCATATTCTGCTGCAGTTAAACATGCCTCTTCAATACCATCTACCGTATCATGATCGGTAATGGAAATACCCTTAAGCCCATTTCTAAAAGCCCATTCTACAGCTTCTTTCGGACTTAATATACCGTCCGAGGCCTTTGTATGTACATGCATATCAATTTTGCTCATATAGTCATCTCACCTTCTTTTACCTCAAATCTTCTTTTTCTGCTCTATTTAATTATATTTACCCCGTTTTTTTATTTTCATCCAGCAATCTTGCTCAAAATAATTAAACATGATTTCTCATTATTTTTAAACTTCTAAAGGTTATTTTCTATGCCAGAGAATAAAAAAACCTGCAAAGAGCAGGTTTTTTATTCGTGTAAGCTATCTTGGTTCAACAATTAATTTAATTGCAGTTCTTTCTTCTCCATCAATTTGAATGTCAGTAAAAGCAGGGATACAGATTAAATCAACACCACTAGGAGCAACGAACCCTCTTGCAATCGCTACTGCCTTAACTGCTTGGTTTAGGGCGCCTGCGCCAATTGCTTGAATTTCGGCACCTCCGCGTTCTCTTAAAACGCCAGCCAATGCTCCTGCAACAGAATTTGGATTTGATTTTGCTGATACCTTTAATACTTCCATGAATAAAGCCCCCTTTAATATTAGAATGACAATAAAAAAATAGTAAAAATTTCTTCGACTAGTATATTCTACATTATTATTTAAA
Organism: Geosporobacter ferrireducens; assembly: GCF_001750685.1. GTDB lineage: Bacteria > Bacillota > Clostridia > Peptostreptococcales > Thermotaleaceae > Geosporobacter > Geosporobacter ferrireducens. The sequence goes on from NZ_CP017269.1 coordinate 119,384, forward strand.
ATCCTTTTTTTTTACCAGATAAATAAGAAAATTTCAACAAATTTAAACTACATAAAAAAGAAGCCCTATGGCTCCTTTTATTTGGCATATTCTATTGCCCTGGTTTCTCGGATAACATTTACTTTAATCTGTCCAGGATACTCCAATTCACCTTCAATTCGTTTTGTAATATCTCTTGCCAGATACACAATATTATCATCATTCATTTCTTCCGGTTTTACCATAATTCGTATTTCTCTACCAGCTTGGATTGCAAAAGACTTTTCTACTCCCTCATAATCATTTGCAATTTCTTCTAGTTTTTGAAGACGTTTGATATATGTTTCCAGAGTCTCTCTTCTGGCTCCAGGTCTTGCTGCAGACACGGCATCGGCAGCAGTTACCAATACGGCTTCTACAGTCTGTGGTTCATAATCCCCATGATGGGTTGACATTGCATGAATTACTTCACTTGATTCTTTATATTTTTTCAAAAGATCCATTCCGATATCTACATGGGTTCCCTCTACTTCATGGTCTACAGCCTTTCCAATATCATGAAGCAAACCGGCCCTTTTTGCCAATTTCACATCTGCGCCCAATTCTGCAGCCATGAGTCCTGCTAAATGGGACACTTCTATGGAATGCTTTAGTACATTTTGTCCATAGCTTGTTCTAAATTTTAATCTTCCCAACAATTTAATCAATTCTGGATGAAGACTGTGAACACCTGTTTCAAAAGTTGCTTGTTCACCTTCTTCTTTAATAATGTTATTCACTTCTTTTTTTGCTTTTTCAACCATTTCTTCAATACGGGCTGGATGAATTCTCCCGTCTACGATTAATTTTTCAAGAGCAATTCTTGCAACCTCTCTTCGAATCGGATCAAATCCTGATAAAATTACGGCCTCAGGCGTATCATCAATAATCAAATCAATTCCTGTTAAGGTTTCCAGCGCTCTAATATTTCGCCCTTCTCTACCGATAATTCTTCCCTTCATCTCATCGTTAGGCAAGGCTACAACGGAAACTGTCGTTTCTGCAACATGGTCTGCAGCACATTTCTGAATGGCATAGGAAATAATTTCCTTTGCTTTCTTTTCAGATTCTTCCTTTGTCTTCTGCTCAATTTCTTTAATCATGATGGCAGCTTCGTGTTTTACTTCTTTTTGAATGTCATTTAAAAGCAGTTCCTTCGCTTCCTCTTGTGTTAATCCTGATATTCTTTCAAGTTCCTCAAGCTCTTTTTGATAGAGTTGCTCAATTTGTTCTTCTTTTTCCCCGACTTCTTTTATTTTCTTGTTTAGTGACTCATCTTTTTTCTCAAGGTTTTCCGATTTTCTATCTAAAGTCTCTTCTTTTTGAACCATTCTTCTCTCTAATCTTTGAATCTCATTACGTCTTTCTCTGCTATCTCTCTCAAACTCACTTCTCAGGCGATGAACTTCCTCTTTCGCCTCAAGAAGAATTTCTTTTTTTGTAGTTTCAGCCTCTTTCTCAGCTTCGTTTATGATCTCTTTTGCTTTTTGCTCAGCATTATTAATTCTACCTTCAGCAATATTTTTTCTAAAAAGATAACCTATTCCAAAGCCAACAGCAGCTCCGACAACAACAAAAATTATAATCTCTACGTAATTAATAGGCACACCTCCCCTGTAAAAAGTCTAATAAAAAAGAAGAAAACCGAGATGCCTCGGTTTTTAAATCTTTTACTATGTTATTATAGAGTAAAAATTTAAAAAACTTGGCAGGCCTCTTGAATTATTCAATGATACACCATGATTTGATATAATTGTATATCTTTTTTATTTCACTGTCAAGTTGATATTCGCTGACCTTAGACAATATCACCCTTCCAAGGTTTCTATGTAATTATCCTTTGCTAAATTCTTTATGTAAAAGATCTATTGCCTTATGAATAACTTCCATTCGAAATCCCTTTCTAAATAGATAGGATTTCAATTTTATTCTTTGTTGATTATCAGATAAATACTCGTTTTCTTTAACTTTTTTTTTCAACAATCTTATACAGTGTTCCAGCTCATCTACTTCTAATGCATTCAAAGCATCCTTAATCACTTCTGATGGAATTCCTTTTTGTTTTAGGTGAATTTTAATCATATCTGAAGACAAGGCTTTATTTTCACCGGTTATTTCGATATATCTTCGTGCATATTCATAATCATTAAGATAGTTTAATTCAATTAATCTCTCTATAACTTTTCGAATTACTTCTTCACTATATTCTTTTCCGATCAAATAACGTGTCATTTCACTTTCCGTTCTCGATCTGTAGGATAAATAGTTTAGTGCCTTTCCATATGCCTCTTGAAATTCTTCCATATTAACGACTCCTCTAATCTCAGTTTTAATAACAAAAAACCCTTAAAAAGGGTTTTAGTTTGTTTCAACTTCCTCTATGATCAGATCTGATTTTTTTGCAAGCGGAAGTTTATTTATTTCTCTTACTTTATTTTCTATTTCCAGTGAAAGCTCTTTATTATCCATCAGAAATTGTTTAGCATTTTCTCTTCCTTGTCCTAGGCGATGTTCTCCATAACTGTACCATGAACCAGATTTTTTAACAATCTCAGCATTAACAGCACAATCTAGTACACTACCTTCGCGAGAAATTCCCGTACCATACATAATATCGAATTCTGCTTGCTTGAAAGGCGGCGCTACCTTGTTCTTTACAACCTTAATCCGTGTTCTGCTTCCAACCACATCTTCTCCCTGCTTAATGGATTCAATTCTTCTAACATCCAATCTTACAGAAGCATAAAATTTTAATGCTCTTCCGCCTGTTGTTGTTTCAGGGCTTCCAAACATAATTCCCACTTTTTCTCTCAATTGGTTGATAAATATGGCCGTTGTCTTTGACTTATTGATAACACCGGCCAATTTACGCAGTGCTTGAGACATAAGTCGGGCTTGAAGACCAACATGACTATCTCCCATATCCCCTTCAATTTCTGCTTTCGGCACCAGCGCAGCTACTGAGTCGATAACAATGACGTCAATCGCTCCACTTCGTACTAAAGCTTCGCAAATTTCCAAGGCTTGCTCCCCTGTATCCGGTTGAGATACAATCAAATCATCTATGTTTACGCCTAGTTTTTTTGCATACACAGGGTCAAGGGCATGCTCTGCGTCAATGAAAGCAGCAACACCACCATTTTTTTGAGCTTGTGCAATGATATGGAGCGCTACCGTTGTTTTACCGGAGGATTCCGGTCCGTATATTTCAACGATTCTTCCTCTTGGTACACCGCCAATACCGATGGCAATATCTAATTCTAAAGCTCCTGTGGAAATACATTCCATATTTAATCGTGAAGTGTCTTCCCCCAATCGCATAATTGATCCTTTGCCGAACTGCTTTTCTATTTGACCCATAGCAATTTCTAACGCTTTTTGTTTCTCTTGCATATTATCCCAGATATAAATCTGGTCTTCACCTGCCTCTCTTCACAATAGCGAACAAATGTTCTAATACGATTATACATGATTTCCTGCATTTGGTCAACAAAAAAAGTCCATTATTTTATAGCATTTCTTATTGCATTTAACGCTGAAAGTACTGTATAATTCCTAATTCTAGCACGATCACCAAAAGTGTTTAACCGATGTACAGTCAACTGCTCTTTATACATTATTCCGATATACACCAAGCCAACTGGCTTTTCATCCGTCCCCCCATCAGGGCCTGCAATACCTGTAATGGAAACACAAAGATCACTGTTTTGTTTTTTTCTCAAACCCATTACCATTTCCTTCGCTGTTTCTTCACTTACTGCACCATATTTCTCAAGGGTAGCATTCTTCACGCCCAACATGCCTGCCTTTGCCTCATTGCTGTAAGTTATATAGCCAGAATAAAAGCATTTTGAAATACCGGGTACAGCCGTTAGCCGACCTGCTAAAAGTCCGCCTGTACATGATTCCGCCAAAGATATGGTAATCTGTTTCTCCATGAGTTGCTTAGCTACAACTTCTGCCAACTCTTCGTCCTGCTCACTATATAAATATTCTCCAACTCTTGAACGGATTTCCTCTATGACCGGTTTAATAAGTGCCATCGCTTTTACATCATTCTCTGCTTTAGCCGTTATCCGCAGGCTCACTTCTCCTTCTTTGGCATAGGGTGCAAGAGTAGGATTCTCCTGATTCGAAATCATATCCAACAGTTCTGTTTCAAGAGCAGATTCTCCAATCCCAAAAAAGCGTAAAACCCTCGAATAAATGGTAGCTTTTGATTTTTCTTGCAGATATTCCATGACACCTTCAGTAAACATGCCCATCATCTCTTTAGGCGGTCCCGGTAAGCTAATGATAACTTTTCCCTCATGGTCAATAATAAAGCCTGGAGCAGTACCGTTATTATTCTGCAGCACAATACTTCCTTCTGGAAGGTAAGCCTGCTTTTTATTATTTTCGCACATGGGTCTATTCAGATCTCTAAAAAAGGATTCTAACCGCTTCATAGAAGGTGCATGCAGCACGAGCCTTTTTCCCATGGCTTTTGCAATGGTTTCACGGGTCAAGTCATCTTGTGTAGGCCCCAAACCGCCGGTAGTGATCACCATGTCCGCATTTTGCAATGCATAGTTTAGCACCTCTTTCAGCCGTTGATGATTATCTCCCACAGTAAAATGATAATATACATTTATCCCCAACGTATTCAGTTGTTGGGACAAATAAACTGTATTGGTATTTATTATTTGTCCAAAAAGCAGTTCTGTACCAATTGAAATTAAAGCACAATTCATCAGAGGACTCCTTTCATATTCTTGTAAATAACAAAAAGCAGCAAAGCTGCTTTACTGTTTAAATACATGTCTATTCAAATAAACATAATCAATGCCAGAAATAATCGTTAAAGCAACCGCAACCCATAATGCAATTGTGCTGAAAGGAAAATTAATCAAGCTAAAAGGATAGTTGTCAATAAGGATGGCTATAATTGCAATAATTTGTGCCAGCGTTTTTGATTTTCCCCACCAGCTTGCAGCAATAACAATTCCCTCAGAAGCGGCAATAGCCCTAAGGATGCTGATAATATACTCTCTGGAAATAATGACAACAACAACCCATGCAGACAATCTTCCCATCTGTACAAGGGAAACCAAGGCAGCTGTTACCAAAAGCTTATCGGCTAAAGGATCCATAAATTTCCCGAATTTCGTTATTTGATTTCTACTTCGGGCGATATATCCGTCCAGGGTATCTGTAATTGCTGCAATTGTAAAAATAGCTGCAGCCAGATGGATTCCATAAGGCATTTTGTTTAATAAAACAATCATAAAAACTGGAACTAAAAAAATTCTCGCAATGGTCAACTTATTGGCAAGGTTCATTCAGCATCTCTCCCATTAAATCATATTCGAGAGCATCTTTAATTAATACCCGTACAAGAGCTCCTGGGTGTAGAGTTTTTTCAGCGTGCACATAAACAACTCCGTCGATTTCAGGTGCATCATATGCTGTTCTTCCTATATACACACTCTCTCCTTCTACTTTTTCTTCTACAAGTATATCATAAATATTACCTATTTTCTCCATATTTTTTTTGTAAGATATTTGCTGCTGCAAGCGCATAATTTCATCTCTTCTTTTTTCTTTAAGTTCTTCAGCAATCTGATCCGGAAAGTTTGCTGCTGGTGTATCTTCCTCCTGTGAGTATGTGAATACGCCCAAACGATCAAACTGGACAATTTCAACAAATTGCTTTAATTCTTCATGCTGCTCATCAGACTCTCCCGGAAATCCCACAATTAAAGATGTTCTTAAAGCAATATCAGGACATTGGTTTCTCAACTTCTCTATTACTTTTAAAATATGCTCCTTGCTTGTTCTTCTATTCATTCTTTTTAAAACTTGATTATTACAATGTTGAATAGGCATGTCCAAATATTTGCATATTTTCTTTTCTTTTGCAATGACATCAATCAGTTCTTCCGTTATTTCATCGGGATAGCAGTAAAGGATTCTGATCCAATGGAATTGATCAATTGTACACAATTTCTTCAGTAAGTCGGATAGCTTGTATTCTCCATATAGGTCTATGCCATACCGTGTTGTATCTTGAGCAATCAGAATAATCTCTTTTACTCCCTCTTGTGCCAAGGACCGGGCTTCCTTTAAAATTTGCTCCATATCCCTGCTTCTGTAGCTTCCTCTCAGTTTAGGAATAATACAATAAGTGCATCCATTATCACATCCATCGGCAATCTTTAAATAGGCAGTATGTCTAGGAGTACTAATAAATCTTGGTAAATCTTCTGACACTTTAATATTGATATCTCCAGATTTAATAATCTTTTTTCCTTGCAGTGTGTCATCAAGAATCTGAATGATTTCCGGAAAATTGCCCGTTCCGATAATTGCATCTACTTCCGGCAGCTCCTTCATTAGATCCTCTGCATAGCGTTCACCAAGACAGCCAGCTACAACCAGCAGCTTACAATTTCCATCATTCTTTAACTGTCCCAGATCGATAATTGTATCAATAGACTCTTGTTTCGCCGCCTCAATAAATCCACAGGTATTCACAATCACAATATCTGCCGCAAACTTGTCCTTCGTTAGCATATAATCATTTTGTGTCAGCAGACCCATCATAACTTCCGAATCCACCAAATTTTTTGCACATCCTAATGTTTCCACAAATACTTTTAAGTTCATAGAGGGTGTTACTCCTTCCTTATCGTTGCTGTTTTAACGATTTTACAAAATCTTGCAGTGTAGCTGCAACGGTTTTTATATCTTCATAGTATATCTCTAAATCGTATTCCTTATATTTATCAATAGAATATTGATATAAAGGATCATAATAATGCTCAATTAAATATTTAATAATATAGGTATAGGCATTTTCCGATTGCTTCTGTAGGAGATTATCTACAGCTTCATTTCCCAATTTCTTTCGGAGATGCTCTAAAGCTTTTACTATTTTTTCTTTATTTTCATCTATATGATCAATATAATCCTGCAAAATAATTTTCACTCGATTATCAAGGCTAGTATTTATCAATATATGATTTCCACTGATCATCTTTCGATAGATCTTTTCTGGAATCTGAACATTTCCTATTCGCTTACTTTCACTTTCAACGAAGATGTTCTTCTCCATTGAAGCAAACAGTTTATGGAAAATTTTTGATTCAAACATTTTTTGAGAGGGTGGCTCACCATTAAACACAATATCTCCAAATACTGAGCCGCTATTTTGAGCAAGCTCTTCAAGATTTAGAACAGCCATCCCCTCACTGGATAAATCCTCCAGAATATGAGTCTTCCCTACACCGGTTAATCCATGAATCATAATAAAATGAAAAAAATCTAATTTATTTTCAAAATAATCCATAATATACTTTCGATATCCCTTATATCCACCAACAAGCTGGTATACTTTAGGAATGTTGAACATACTTAAAAAATCACACACAGATCTACTGCGCATTCCACCACGCCAACAGAAAAAAATAATTTGCTCATACTTGTTTTGGTAATCCAAAATCTGCTCGTAAAGAATTGGAAGCTTGTAGGAAGCATACTTAACACCCAGACTGATAGCCTTTTGATGGTTTTCTTTCCTATAAACTGTTCCTACCTCTGCTCTTTCCTCATCGTTAAGAATCGGAAAATTAACTGCACCAACAATTGTTGACTCTTTATATTCGGAGGGTGAGCGAACATCAATATAAATAGCATTTTTAAAACGCAGTGCCTCATCAACTGTAATAAAAGCCGTCATAATAATACCTCTCTATATAAAATATCTGTGGTTACTTTCCACAAAAAACCTTGTGAAACAATTTTCAAGAGTAGAATTTTAAACCCTACTCTTGATTTCCTCGAACTCTTCTTTCGATATGCGTACCTGCCGCGGCTTGCTTCCTTCATGCTCTCCTACGATCCCTCGTTCTTCCATGGCGTCGATCAGTCTTGCCGCCCGGTTATATCCGATCCTGAATCTTCTTTGAAGCATTGAAATGGATGCTTGTCCGGTTTGCACAACAAATTCTATGGCCTCTTGAAGCAGTTCATCAACTGTACCCTCATCTACTGGGAGTTCTGTTTCTATTTTTTCCAATATATCCTCTTCATAAACCGCTTCTGCAACTTGTTGTTTAATAAAAGATACAACCTTTTCTACCTCTGCATCGGATATAAAGGCTCCTTGTAATCTCCTAGGTTTTGATGCCCCCACAGGATAAAATAACAGATCACCTTTTCCTAGCAGCTTTTCAGCTCCTCCCATATCTAATATCGTCCGGGAATCTGCCTGGGACGAAACCGCAAAAGCGATTCGAGAAGGAATATTCGCCTTTATAACACCGGTAATAACATCAACTGAAGGTCTCTGGGTTGCTACAATTAGGTGAATACCCGCAGCTCTTGCCATCTGCGCCAATCTGCATATTGCATCCTCTACTTGTCCAGGAGCAACCATCATCAAATCTGCCAATTCGTCTATGATGACTACAATTTTGGGCAGCGCCTCATTTTCTTCCCGCAACTGCTTCTCATTATAACTGTTGATATCACGAACACCATTTTGCGCAAAGAGCTTATAACGATTTGTCATCTCCTGAACTGCCCAATTCAGTGCGGATGCTGCCTTTTTAGGCTCAGTAACAACAGGAATTAACAGATGTGGAATGCCGTTATAATTATTCAACTCAACTACCTTTGGATCTATTAAGACCAACCGCACCTCATCCGGTGTAGCCTTAAATAGAATACTGGTAATCAGTGTATTGATGCAAACACTTTTCCCAGATCCTGTAGCGCCTGCAATTAACATATGGGGCATCTTCGCCAAATCCGCAGTCACCGGATTTCCTGCAATATCTTTCCCAAGAACGAAAGTCAATTTAGAATCACTATGGGTATATTTATCACTTTCCAGAACTTCTTTTACACTTACTGTAGTAGTAGAATCATTTGGTATTTCAATTCCTACAGCTGCTTTTCCCGGGATTGGTGCTTCAATACGTATGTTCGAAGCAGCTAAATTTAATGCAATGTCGTCAGATAGACTAACAATTTTACTAACCTTTACGCCTGGGCTAGGTTGTATTTCATACCTTGTGATCGTCGGCCCCTTGCTAACCTGCATTACTTTCGCATCAACACCGAAGTTCTGCATAGTCTCCTCCAGTATTTTTACTTTTTGCATAATTTCTTTTTTGTCATTTTTTGAATTTGTAGCAGCATAATCATCTAATAGTGACAAATCAGGCATTGTATAACTTAAAGGTACATTACTTTTATTAGAAATATTTATCGGCAGCTTTGTATCATCAGAATTTCCACCATCTTCTATCGCTGTGGCCGAAGCAGGTTTTCTTTCTGGCTGCTGCTGGATCTCAATCGGTTCAGGTTTCTCATTATCCCTGGTAAAATCTAATATTTTAATTTTCTCATCTATTATGGCGTCTCCCTGTGATGTCACCTCTACTTCCGATTCTTCAAAGTCTAATAACTTGAATTTTTTCGGTTTCTCTTTTTTCCGTTCCACTTTCTCTTCAGATACCTGAATAAAATCAATGACAGACGAAATAAAGGATTTAGATATGTCTGTCAAAGACTGTTTTAAAGTTTTCAGCAAGTGATTAAGTGAAATACCTGTTAAAAGTATAATTGCAGCAATCATAAGGGTTATAATGATTACATAGCTTCCATTGATCCCCAAAAGCTTTATACTAAAGGAAGTCAAAATCGTACCAATTAATCCGCCTCCTAATCCTTCTACTCCTTGCTCATAAGATAACATCAAAGTCTGCAGATAATAATCTCCCTTGGCCATATCCTCCAGATGATAGATGGTATAGAGCATAATATAACCTAAATATAATACTAACAATGAAAGCTTCCACCGCGCATCAATATTTTTCGTTTTGCCTGAAAAAGACATTACACCAAGCAAAATAATAAAGTATGGCAATATGTAGGATGGGATGGAGAGTAAGCCCATTAATGAGAATTTGATAAATTTCCCTAGTTCTCCCGTTGATTCTGTCTGAAGGCTGATTAAAATAAGTATTCCTACGGCTATAACAAATATGGACAATATTTCTTGCTTTAATGGCGACTGCTGCTTTGTCTTATTTTTTCTTCTTGACATGTATAACCACCTCAACCGGTTAGTGAAGGGCACAGAGTTTCTGTGCCCATATAAATAATTGTTCAATCCACTTTTCTATATACTTCCTTATGACTTGCATCAAAAGAAAAAGTGTTAATATTTCTATTAACACTTTAACATTGTTATTATAACATATGCATTTCAATTATTCTATTGCAAATTCCTTGGTATTTCTAAATCTATAGCCTTATTTTTATCCTTTTTGCTATCAATCATTTTTCTTAGATGATCCATTGCTTGTTTAATTCCGCCAATTTCATTAATTAGACCAAGGTTAACCGCTTCTCTTCCAATTAAAATGGTTCCAATATCATTAGCGATCTCATCCGTCTCATTCATTAACTGAATCAGTTTCTCCCTTGAGACATTCGAAGTTCTCGTTACAAATTGGATAATTCGCTCCTGCATTTTTTGAAAATATTTGAAAGTCTGAGGTACGCCAATAACAAGTCCGTTCATGCGTATAGGATGAATGGTCATCGTCGCAGTTTCTACAATAAAAGAATAATCACTGGCTGTAGCTAAAGGTACCCCGATACTGTGGCCTCCTCCTAATACCAGAGAGACGGTTGGTTTTGACAGGCTTGATATCATTTCCGCAATGGCTAATCCTGCTTCCACATCTCCACCAACTGTATTTAGGATTGTCAACATGCCTTCAATCTTTGGATTTTCTTCAACTGCAATTAGTTGAGGGATGATATGCTCATATTTAGTTGATTTGTTTTGGGGAGGCGAAACCATATGTCCTTCAATATGACCAATAATTGTTAGATAATGGATATTCGCAGGCATATCCGGAATATTTTGTGTTCCAAGGTTCTGAATATTACTTAGTTTTGCGTTTACTTTGATTTTTGGAGTCAATCCTGGTTCCAATTTAATTTGTGGATTGTCTCCCGGTGTCGGTGCACCGGTTTTTTCTTCTCTTTCGCTCATTCTATCACTTCCTTATTTTAGGCATTTTATTGGCTTTGCTCATTTTGAAGAAATATTTCTTTGTCGCTATGATTCATAATTTATTTTTTCCAATAAAAAAACTACTATACTCTAGGTCGAGAATAGCAGTTTTTTTATTTATGCTAGTTGAAATTCCTGGTGTAAAAGGTTTACAGATTTTTCCATATTCTCACAACTCACCAGACAAGATATCGTCGTATAAGAATCAGAGGTCTGGAGAATCTTTATATTTTCTTTTGCCAACGCTTTTACAATTCGTGCCATTACCCCAGGGACTCCTCTCATTTTATGTCCTATGGTAGTTATTTTACTGCAGTTTTTGTGAATATCATATTTTAACCCAATGTCCCTCAGGATGCTTTCCAGTTTTGCGAGGTGTTGTTCTTCTACTGTAAAGATCTTCTTGTCTATAAAGAAATTAATCATATCTATGCTAATGTCATTCTCTGCCAACGCGCTCATAAAAATTTCATTTGCCTCTGATGCATCCTCGTATTGTACAATAACTTGTGCAATATTATTTTTATGTGCGATAGCCGTTATACACTCTCCAATAGATGGATATTTGCTATATTTATTTTCATAATGTTCAAAGCTGCTAATCACTGTTCCTGGTGCATTTGTAAAAGTATTTTTGATCTTTAGAACAATGCTCCCCCTGCGTGCAACCTCAACAGCCCGGGGATGGATAACTTTTGCACCATCTTCTGCCATCTGATAAATTTCATCATAGCAGATCTGATCAATCACCTTCGCCTGTGTTACCAATCTAGGATCCGCAGTCATGATACCATCTACATCCGTGTAGATTTCTACAAGCTCTGCTTTTAACGCTTCTCCGATTACCGCAGCTGAAGTATCACTGCCTCCTCTTCCAAGAGTGGTAATGTTACCACTTTCTGATATTCCTTGAAATCCTGTAATCACAGGAATAATTCCATTCTCTAACAGCCTAATAATGCTTTGTGATTCTACTTTGATCACATCGGCATCACCATATTTTTCATCGGTTATAATACCCGCTTGAAATCCCATTAATGCAGCAGCTTTGTATCCTCTTGATTTTATCGTATTCGCAAAAATTACGGATGATATGGTTTCTCCACAAGCCATTATTAGATCCAATTCTCTGCTTGTATACTCTTGGTAAGGATCTCTCCCTATCTGCAGCAAGGTATCGGTAGCATAAGGTTCGCCTTTTCTTCCCATTGCAGAAACTACCACAACAGGCTGTTTCCCTTCTTGAATACACCCAATTACTTTATCTACCGCTTTATTTCTTAACTCTTCTGTTGCAACAGAGGTTCCCCCAAATTTCTGAACAATAATATTCATTTTTATCCTCCTTACCAGATATATATCTTAATGTTAGCATATATTTGCAATATTTTCTACGTTTTTTAGCATTATCTAACCTTATAATTATAATATGTTAAGGAGGATTCTGTGGAACCATTTTTCTCTCGCATATTCTTTGTGCTCTGGTTTAAAATAATTCTGCATATGCTCGCTTATATAGGAATTATAATGAAAAACTTCGGCGTATTGATTTTTCATCTTCCATCTCTATGATAATCATATCATTGCCAATCTTCCGCACACAGTCCCAAGGAATTTCTACAAAGCTTTTATCTGAGAAAATTGAAAATTGGTTTCGAAAGTCCGGAACAAGCAGCGATCTAATTTTACCATTTCTTTCATCCACCAAAAGATCTGATTCTGCAAGGATTCCTAATCTTCCGCCATCATTCAAGTTAACAATCTCTTTTCCGCCTAATTTACTCAATCTCATATATGATACCCTCCCCACTTTATAAAATCGTTTCTTATTTTTAAATCCTTTGTTATGTTACACTAAATCACCCATTTATTCTGTCTCCAATACTTTTTACTATTTTATTTGTAGAGAGATAACAATATGCTTATTTTTATTTTCCTGTATGTCCAAAACCTCCGGCTCCACGTATAGATTCACTTAGCAATTCTACACACTCCCATGAGACTTTCTCATATCTACAGAATACTAACTGTGCAATTCGATCTCCTCTGTTAACTGCAAAATCTTCATGTCCCCAATTAATCAAAGGAATTTTTATCTCTCCTCGATAATCACTATCAATGGTCCCAATTCCATTTACTAAACCAATGCCATATTTAACAGCTAGTCCACTTCGCGCTCGAACCTGTGCTTCCATCCCAACTGGAATCTCTATAAATACGCCTGTAGGTATTAGTGTCCTATGTCCTGGTTTTATTATAACGGTTGTCTCAATGCTTGCCTTTAAGTCCATTCCTGCTGCCCCTGCTGTCTCATAGGCCGGCAGCAATGCTTGATCATTACATATGATCTTTACCTTGCTCATTTTTCTTCCCCCTCCGTATAAACTCATTCTTAGTAATTATTAAATGTAAAAAGACATTAGCATCCGCTAATATCTTTTTTTTAATAATCCAGCAAACTCATTAGATCCTTATCCTGTTCTACTTTACCTACAACTGCCAATGCACTTTTTTCTACTACAAAAACTTTATCAATTACTTCCCTTACATCTGACAGAGTGACTTGATCAATTTTCTCTAATATCTCCTTTGGCGAGTAAATTCGATTGATTAGTAGTTCTGATTTTCCAATAGCACTCATTCGACTACTGGTGCTCTCCAATCCCAACATATAACTACCTTTCAGTTGTTCCTTGGATTTATGCAATTCATCTTTTGTTAGTCCATCCTTCTTTAAATTTCTAATTTCATAGTTGATCAACTTAAGCACTTCATCTAGCTGACTTGGATTAATCCCTGCATAAACCGTTAGTAAGCCAATCTCTTTATAAGAAGAAGGATAAGAAAATACGGAATACGCCAAGCCCTTATCTTCTCGAATATTTTGAAAAAGTCTGGAACTCATGCTTCCGCCAAATATATTGTTCATAATTAACAATGGGTATAAATCCCTGCTTGTCAGGGAAGCTCCTTCTAACCCTAAGCATATATGTAATTGTTCAATGTCTTTATATCGAGTAATTCCTTCTGCATTGAAAGAAGGATTGTTCTCCACTTTTCGGGTACTCTTTCTATTGGTGAAATGATTAAACTTCTCTTCCAACTGTTCAATCAATTGATCTTCATCAAAGTTACCTGCTACAGAAACTACAATATTCTCTATAGAATAATGCTCTTCTATAAATGATACCAGCTTTCTCCTATCAAAGCTTGTAACCGTTTCACCCGTTCCTAATACCGGCATTCCCAACTTATGATGCTTAAAGACAGTTTTTGACAATAGTTCATGGGCTAAATCTTCGGGCGAATCTTCATACATGTTGATTTCTTCCAATACAACGCTTTTCTCTTTCTCAATTTCTCCAGGATTAAAACTGGAATAAAACAACATATCTGTCAAGACGTCGATGGCTATAGACAAGTGTGTATCCAGTACTTTTGCATAAAAGCAAGTGCACTCCTTGCTGGTAAAAGCATTTAGCTGACCACCGATACTGTCAAAGCTTTCAGCGATTTCTCTTGCACTTCTTTTGTCCGTACCTTTAAAAAGCATATGCTCAACAAAATGTGTAATCCCATTATTATTAGTTTCTTCATGAATAGATCCGGCTTCAATCCAAAATCCTAAGGTTACTGACTTTACATAGGGTATCTTTTCTGCTACCAACCTCACACCATTGCTTAACGTATATTTTTTAAACATTTCGGCCTCCCAATTCGGTATTCATAAATACATAGACTATTATAATTTAGTATAACTCAATAATCAAGAAAAAAACCTACTCCAATAAATTTGAGACCGTCCCTAATTGAATACCTTCTTCTCTAATTTTATCTATAAGAATTGGAAGTGCCTTTGCCGTTTCACTCTTCGGATGCATCAAAAGAATTGCTCCATGGTGAGGCTTTTTCATAACCCTGCTAAGAATAACATCCGCTGTAGAACCTTCTTTCCAGTCGATCGTATCAATACTCCACAAAATGGTCTGATAGCCTAACTTCTCAGCTGCTTCTAGTGTAGCTTCTCCATAATCTCCAGAGGGTGGTGCAAAATACTTTAGCTTTATTCCCAGGACTTTTTCGATGGCTTCTTCTGCTTTCTTGATTTCTAAGTAATTTTCTTTTTCATTCATTTTGCTGTGGGCCTTATGGCTATATCCATGATTGCCTATTTCATGGCCCCTGTCATAGATCTCCTGCAAAAGCTCTGGATACTTAGAGGCCCACCTGCCTGTTACAAAAAAAGTTATCTTAATGTTTTTATCCTCTAACACTTCTAATATTTCCGGTATTACTTCATTTCCCCAGTCTACATTACAAGTGATTGCAGCTTTACTCAAAGAAGGATCTCCATTTCGTATCGGTTCACGAAGTAACGCATATTGCAATACAGAAATATTGTTGTTCCATATAAATATAAATCCCAGCATGATCAGTAAAACACATCCAGCAGAAAAGATTAAATGTTTACCCTTTAAAATAATTATTTTCAAAGAATTCCCTCCTTCCCTATATCATGGATATTCAATGATTTAGTTTTTATTCGATAGAACAAGATTAATTATATAAAAAAAGCATCTACGACGCTTTCGCTAGGAAACCCTAGGTTTCCTTCGACGACAGCAAAGCTGTCTGAGCACCTTCCTGAAGGCGGCAGGGGATTTCATCTCCTACAACCCCTATTTTTTATATAATAGAAAAGTAGAACTTTCTATTATATAAAAAAAACATAAACCAACTTGGTTTATGCTTTTTATTCTTCCACTTTTTTCTCTTGTTCTTCATCCTGGAGGGCTGCTTTTCTTGATAAATTTAGCCTGCCTTGCTTATCAATTTCCAACACCTTAACAAGAATTTCATCACCGACAGCCAGCACATCCTCTACTTTTGCAATTCGTTCTTTTGCTATGTGCGATATGTGTACTAAACCTTCTTTACCCGGCAGTATTTCAACAAAGGCTCCAAAGGTTGTAATTCGAGCTACCTTGCCCATGTATAGTTCTCCAGGCTGTGGTTCTTTCACAATTCCCTCAATTAGCTTAAGTGCTTTGTTGCCACTCTCCATATCCGTTGCAGTAATAAACACACTTCCATCATCTTCAATGTCGATTTTTACGCCGGTTTCATCGATAATTTTATTAATTGTCTTTCCACCAGGGCCAATAAGCTCTCGAATTTTGTCCGGATGAATAGTCGTTCTTATAATTCTTGGCGCATAAGGAGACATCTCTGCTCTTGGCTCCGCAATTGCTTCTTTCATCTTTTCTAGTATGTATAATCTACCTTCATGAGCTTGTGCCAATGCTCTTTCCAGAATTTCTTTGTTAATTCCATCGATCTTAATATCCATCTGTATGGCAGTAATTCCTTTTTCAGTCCCTGCAACTTTGAAGTCCATGTCCCCCAGGAAATCTTCCATTCCCTGAATATCACTTAGAATCGACACTTTTTCATTTTCTTTAATTAAACCCATTGCAATCCCAGCAACCGGTGCTTTTATAGGAACACCTGCATCCATCAACGCCAATGTGCTTCCACATACAGCTGCCTGGGAAGTACTTCCATTTGAGCTTACAATTTCCGAAACAAGACGTATGGTATAAGGAAACTCTTCTTCAGAAGGAATTACTGGTTCTAATGCTCTCTCTGCCAAAGCACCATGTCCGATTTCTCTTCTGCCAGGTCCTCTTAAAAATCTAGCCTCTCCAACACTATAAGGAGGGAAATTATAATGATGCATATATCTTTTTGATTCTTCTTCTCCTAACCCGTCTAAAATCTGTGCATCACCTATTGCACCAAGGGTTGCCACAGTTAGTGCCTGCGTTTGGCCTCTTGTAAATAATCCGGTTCCATGTACCCGCGGTAATACAGATACTTCACAACTAATGGGTCTGATTTCTTTTGGTTTTCTGTTATCTGGCCGTATCTCCTCATCTAAAATCATATTTCTTACTTGTTCCTTGATCAGTTGATACAAGGTTTCATCAATATCTTTTTGATTTTCCGGATATTTTTCTAATAATGCCGCTAAGGTTTCTGCTTTAACAGCTTCCATATTCTCATTTCGTTCCATTTTATCAACCGTCTTGATAGCCTGTACCATTTTGTCGGTAGCAAATTCTCTTACTTCCTTTTCAATGGTTTCATCAATCTTAAATAGTTTAACTTCTTGCTTGGGTTTTCCTACTTCTTGAGCAATCTCTTCAATGAAGGCAACAATTTTTTTTATTTCTTCATGGGCATACAGAATCGCTTCAAGCATTACATCCTCGCCTATTTCATTTGAACCTGCCTCAACCATCATAATGGCATCCTTTGTTCCGGAAACCACAAGGTGCATTTCACTTTTTTCTCTCTCAACAGCTGTGGGATTAACCACAAATTCTCCATCAATTAGACCAATGATCACAGAGCCTGTTGGACCATTAAAAGGAATATCTGAGATGGATAATGCAATAGATGAACCAATCATTGCTACCACATCAGGTGTACAATCTTGATCAACAGAAAGTACAGTGGCGATTACTTGCACATCATTACGATATCCCTTCGGAAAAAGCGGTCGTATCGGTCTGTCAATCAGTCTTGAAGTCAAAATTGCTTTTTCCGTTGGACGCCCTTCTCTTTTTATAAATCCGCCGGGTATTTTTCCTACAGAGTAAAGTCGCTCTTCATAGTCACAGCTCAAAGGAAAAAAGTCAATGCCTTGCTTGGGTTCAGCAGATGAAGTAGCAGTAACTAGCACTACTGTATCCCCATATCTGACTAGAGCAGAGCCGCTTGCCAGCTGAGCAATTTTCCCCAATTGAATTTCAAAGGGTCTTCCAGCTAATATAGTCTTAAAAGTTTTTTCCATTTTAAACCTCCTCACTTTAAATTTTTTAAGTCTAATATATATTCTATATTAAATTTATTATTTCCTACATTATATAAAAAATCACTTAAATAATCATAAAATAAAGAGCGGGACTTTCCCGCTCAGAAGCTACTACTTTCTTAATCCTAGTTTTTCAATAACACTTCTATATCTTGCAATATCTTTATCCTTCAAGTAGTTCAGTAGATTTCTTCTTTTACCAACCATTTTTAATAAGCCACGTCTTGAGTGATGATCTTTCTTATGAATCTTTAGATGCTCATTCAGCTCATTGATTCTTGTAGTCAATAGGGCAATTTGAACCTCCGGAGATCCGGTATCACTCTCATGTACTTTATGTTCATTGATGATTATTACTTTTTTATCTTTATTCATCGTCACGGTACATTCACCTCCTTATTTAATAATCGCCATAGGCCAAGTAGTACGTCGGAGCATCGTATTACATAGCTTATGGTTCTATACAACGCCTAATTTTATCATAAATAAAAGTTTCTGTAAAGGGTATCTTTTAAATCATCCTCCATTATTGATAAAAGATATTCAAATAACTTTTTCACAGTATTTCTTCACCAAAATACACTCTCGTTCTTTTTAAGTCCATAGACATTTGTACAATAAGTTCTTCTTTAGAAGAAAATTTAATCTCTTTTCTCGCTCTATATAGAAAAGATACTTCTATTTTTTTCCCATAAATCGTATCATCAAAATCTATCAGATGGGTTTCTATACTGATAGGATTATCTCCAAAAGTAGGATTATAACCAACATTTGTTGCACTATTATATATTCTTTGATCTAATACTGTCTTTGTGTAATATACACCTGGACTTGGCAGCACAAAAGGTGCATCTGTTTCAATATTCGCTGTAGGAAACCCCAATTGTTTTCCACCCCGTCCTTTTCCCCGAACAACAGTTCCTGTAATTGAAAAAGGTTTTCCCAGATATAGATTTGCTTTACTAATCTCTCCTGCTTGGATTAATTGTCTTATAACCGTACTGCTAATGATTTCATTTTCAATAGCTACCGGCTGGATCACTTGAAGTTGATATCCATATTGATCTTTTAAATCTTCCAGTAAATGGATATCTCCTTTGGCTTTATGTCCAAAACGATAATCATAACCAACTACTGCATATTGCATATTTAAGCGATTTACAAGTATTTCTTTTATAAATTGTTCTGGAGCTAACCGTCTCTGATTTTCGTCAAACTCAATAAATATCGTATAATCTATACCCAGCTCCCGCAGCAGTTGTAATTTTTGCTTATCGGAAACAATCTTTAAAGGTCCCCGGTTATTAGAGGTAAGACTTTTGGGATGATTCCTAAAGGTATAAATTACACTTGGAATATTGTGCTGCTTACAAATCTCTACTAATTTTATAATTAAGGTTTTATGCCCCATATGAATGCCATCAAAGTTTCCTAAAGCAATTCCTGTAGGATTAGATTGAAAATCAATATTTTCTAAAGAAGTAATTATTTTCATACTGCTGCCCCTTTAATTAAAAACTCTATGAATATCAATGTAAAATTCTTCATCTTTCTTTACAATACCAACTGCCATAAACTTTTGCTCTGCATAAACTCTCACATATTGGTTTTCTCTCATCGGGTCATGTCGGAGGATGTTTTTATGTAGCATATTATTGCCATTTAATAGATACTTAATTGAATTGGATTTTATATGAACACTTGGCATTTCCAATAAGGGATAATCCATTGGGAAAAGATGGTTTTGTTCAATATCTTCCAACTGTAACTCTTGCAGTTGCTCTACTGTAACCGTTTCTTTCAATGTAAACCTGCCACTGGATGTTCTAAGTAAAAAAGACATATGACCACCAGCATTCAAGCGATTTCCAATATCTTCACACAATGTTCTGACATAGGTTCCTTTTGAGCAATATACATCAAATAATATCTTCTCACTTTGTATATCTAAGATATTAAGCTCATGAATAGTTACTTTTCTAGCCTCACGCTCTACAGTTTTTCCTTCTCTAGCTAATTCATACAGCTTCCTGCCCTGGTGTTTTAATGCAGAATACATCGGCGGTTTCTGGAGAATTTCTCCTTTAAATTCATCAAATACTTTGATAATTTCATCTTTGGTTGCATCTACCTTACCCTCTTTTATGACTTTTCCCCACCGATCCTGCGTATCTGTATTATAGCCTAATGTCAATTCGCATCGATAAACTTTAGAATCATTCAGTAAAAATTGACTGACTTTTGTAGCATTTCCAATACAGATTGGTAAAACACCTGCCGCCATTGGATCTAATGTACCTGTATGCCCTACCTTTTTAGTCTTAAGCAGTCTCCGAAGATATCCTACTGTATCATGAGAAGTCATATGGGGGGGTTTTAATAGATTAATAATACCATCCATAGCATCACCTATCGTTCTAAAAATTTGAATGCATCCATAATCTGTATTCTAGCTTCTGCGATGTTACTATAGATCGTACAACCTGAAGCCTTTTTATGTCCTCCACCACCAAATTTAGCAGCTACCTTAGCGACATCTACATCGTATTTAGCTCGAAATCCTACTTTAATTTCATTATGAGAAAGCTCTTTTAATAAAACAGCTACCGCAACACCCTCTATGTCCCTGGCGAATTCTATCAGACCATCTGCATCAGTATGATCAGCTTTTGATTTTTCCAACATACATTTCGTAACGGATAATATAGAAAGCTTACCATCATAATGCAATTGTAAACTATTCAGTGCCTCTCCCAATAGCTTAATCTTCCCATAGGCTTTATTTTGGTATAAAGCAACAGTAATTTCATTTAGGTCTAAAGCATGTTCCAGCAAACCTGAAGCAATTTGATGGGTTCTAGCTGTAGTGTTGTCATACTTAAAACTGCCAGTATCCGTTGAAAGTGCACAATATATACAAGTAGCCATTTCTTTATCCATATCAATTTGCATTGCTTTAATTAATTCAAAGACGATCTCTCCAGTAGCAGCAGCCTGTACATCAATATAATTATACTGAGCAAAGCGGAGATTTGTAATATGATGGTCTAAATTAATCGTAACCGCTGCATTTTTTAAATAATCAGCTCTACTGCCCAGACGATCTAGATCACTTGCATCTATAGAAACTACTACATCTGGGCAAATTCCTACTGGAAGTTTGCTATGAATATCTTCTAAGGGCAGAAAATTCAAATTGGAAGGAATCTCATCCTCTACTAGTACAAATGCTTCCTTTCCTATCCTTCTTAAAGCAAGCAAGAGTGCTAAAGATGAACCAATTGTATCTCCGTCGGGATGAATATGGGGGAGGATCAAGATAGATTTCCCCCTATTCAACAGCGTTGCAACACTATTTAACGGTGTCATCTTTTACCTCTTCTGGTGTCTTTTCATTCACCTTATTTATCAACCTAGAAATATATAATCCTTTTTCTATTGAGGTGTCCATTTTAAATATTGGTTCAGGCGTATATCTTAATTTTAGGTTTTTTCCGATTTCTTTTCTGACAAATCCAGCTGCCTTTGTCAACCCATCAATCGTATTCTCTTGTTCTTCTTTTGTCCCATATACACTAATATATATATTGGCGTATCGTAAATCTCTTGTTACATCTACTTCTACAACACTCGTAAGATTAGATATTCTTGGATCTTTCAATTCATTTCTTATGAGATGGCTTACCAATTTTTTTATTTCTTCTCCGATTCTATTGGTTCTGGGATATGCCATATTTTTTCACCTTTCCTTCGTAGCTGCTACCCTCTTTTTACTTCTTCTATAGTGTAGGGTTCAACAATATCTCCTTCTTTTATATCATTGTAGTTCTCTAAACCTATTCCACATTCGTATCCTGTATTCACTTCTTTCGCATCATCTTTAAATCTCTTCAATGATGAAATCGATCCTTCATGAATTACAATACCATCCCGAATTAACCTTACCTTTGCATTTCTACTAACCTTTCCTTCCATCACATAAGCTCCGCCAATGGTGCCGATTCCAGGTACTTTAAATGTAGCTCTGATTTCAACCTTACCGAGTACGACTTCTTTGTACTCAGGTTCCAGCATCCCCTTCATAGCGGCTTCTACATCTGCAATTGCTTCATAAATAATTCGATAGGTTCTTAAATCAACATTTTCTCTTTCTGCTAAACTGGATACTGCTGAAGAAGGTCTTACATTAAAACCAATGATAATCGCATTAGATGCAGATGCCAGTAGAATATCAGACTCAGTAATCGTACCTACGCCACCATGTATAACCTTTACTTTCACTTCCTCATTGCTGAGCTTCACCATTGATTGTCTGACAGCCTCTACAGAGCCCTGTACATCTGCCTTCACAATAATATTTAGATCTTTCACACTACCCTCTTGTATTTGCTTAAATAAGTCTTCCAGCGTAACCTTAGCTGTAGCATGAAGATTTTCTTCTCTGAATTTTGCCTTCCGCTTTTCACCTATCTGTCTTGCAATCTTATCTTCCTTTACTGCATTGAACAGATCTCCTGCTTCAGGCGCATCGGACAACCCTAAGATCTCTACTGCTGTAGATGGGCCTGCCTTCTTAATGTTTTTCCCTTTATCGCTTACCATGGCACGAACTCTCCCATAAGCAGAACCGGCTACAATAGGATCGCCAACTTTTAGCGTTCCATTTTGTACTAAGATGGTAGCTACTGGGCCTCTTCCTTTATCTAATTTAGCTTCAATAACGGTTCCTGAAGCCAGTCGATTTGGATTTGCCTTTAGTTCTTGCATTTCGGCAACTAATAGAATCATTTCTAAAAGACTGTCTAATCCCTCACCTGTATGGGCAGAAACTGGTACATTAATCGTTTCTCCACCCCATTCTTCAACTAACAATCCATGATCTGCCAACTCTTGTCTTACACGATCTGGATTTATTCCAGGTTTATCAATCTTATTCATTGCAACAATAATAGGTACATTTGCCGCTTTTGCATGACTAAGTGCTTCTATTGTTTGAGGCATCACACCATCGTCAGCTGCAACAACTAGAATCGCAATATCTGTAACGCTGGCCCCTCTCGCTCTCATGGAAGTAAATGCCTCATGACCAGGCGTATCTAAAAATACAATTTTCTTTCCTCTTACTTCTACCTCAGAAGCTCCAATATGTTGGGTAATTCCACCGGCTTCTTTTGCTGTAACATGGGTCTTTCTAATCGCATCTAATAGGGATGTCTTTCCATGGTCGACGTGACCCATTACGGTTATCACTGGCGGCCTTTCTTTCAGATCCTCCGGTCTATCTTCTGCTTGTTCTAATCCAACTTCTACTTCTTCCTTTTCCTCTTCTTTTTCAATCTCAATGCCATAGTCAGACGCCACCATGCTGGCAGCATCAAAATCAATCTCCTGATTAATCGTAGCAAACACGCCTAAAGCAATAAGTTTTGTCATTATTTCCGATACACTTTTTCCAAGTAAATCTGCAAAGTCTTTTACTGTAATTGCACCTTCTATTTTGATTGTCTTCTGTTCTATAGTATTTTGCACAGGCTGTTTCTCCATATTTTCTTTTTGATAATTGCCTTCTGTTGATTTTTCTTGTTCTTTTACAGAATTCTCTATTTTGCTATTTGAATTCTTGCTATTATTATTATCTCCATTATACATCTCCATAATAATATCTACTTCTTCGTCTTCTAAAGTACTCATATGATTCGCCACCTGAACACCAAATTCAGCTAGCTTATTGATAAGTTCTTTGCTCGATACTCCCAAATCCTTTGCAATTTGATATACGCGTACCTTTGACATATTATTCACCCCCCGAATTTTTTACACTATGACCGTCCTCTGTTATTAACTTAATTAGCGTTTCAGAAAAGGCCATATCTTTGATACCATACACTGCCCGGTTGCTCTTTCCTATTGCATGAGACATTTCATCACGATCACCATAGGTTATTATTTTAATGTTTCTATATACACATAAATCATGGAACTTTTTTTTTGTATTTTCAGAGGCATCGTGGGCTACAATAATCAGTTTTACTTTCCCCTTTTTTATATAAATCTCACAGGTATCTTCTCCAGTAATTAAATTGCCAGACCGTTGGGCAAGTCCTAGCAGGGAGAGAAATTTATTTGACATGCTTCTCCAGCTCCTCTTGCAGTTGCTGGTAGATACTTTGGTCAATTTCTTGTTCAAAAGCCCTATTTAAGGCCTTCTTCTTTTGAGCCTTTGCCAAACATTCCACATTATTGCAAATATATGCACCTCTACCGGCAGCCTTACTTGTAAAATCAATTTTTATTTCACCCTCCTTGTTTTTCACAATTCGGATTAACTCTTTCTTTGGCTTTCCTTCCATACATCCAATACATTGTCTTAGAGGTATTTTCTTAACCTTCATATCCTATACCTCCTCTATTCATCCGTCTTTGCGTGTGTAATAGATTCCTTATACTGGGTTTCACTCTTGATATCTATTTTCCAGCTTGTTAACTTAGCGGCCAATCTTGCATTCTGTCCTTCCTTGCCAATAGCCAATGACAATTGATAGTCTGGTACCACAACCAGCGCAGATTTTTCATCTTCTTTTACTTCTACGCGGACAACCTTTGAAGGACTCAGTGCACTAGCGATAAATTCTTCCGGACTCTCGCTCCATTTTATGATATCTATTTTTTCCCCCTTAAGTTCGTCTACAATAGCCTGTACGCGCGTTCCTTTATGTCCTACACAGGCACCTACCGGGTCTACGTTTGGGTCCTTTGAATAAACGGCGATTTTCGTTCTAGAACCCGCCTCTCTTGAAATGCTTCTAATCTCTACTACCCCATCATGGATTTCCGGTACTTCCAACTCAAAAAGTCGCTTTACTAAACCTGGATGAGTTCTAGATACAAGAATTTGTGGTCCTTTTGTGGTCTTTTTCACTTCAATGATATAGGTTTTAATTCTGTCATTATGTTTATATTCTTCATCGGGTATTTGTTCTCCTGGTGCTAAAATCGCTTCCGTCTTTCCTAAATTAATAAAAACGTTCCCCTTACTGATTCTTTGAACAATACCTGTTACAATTTCGCTTTCACGGTTAATAAATTGATCATAGATAATGCCTCGCTCTGCCTCTCGAATTCTTTGGACAACTACTTGTTTTGCCGTCTGAGCCGCGATTCTGCCAAAATTTCTAGGTGTAACTTCCTTCTCAACTACATCACCAAGCTCATAATTGCTGTCAATTTCCTTTGCTTCTTCTAAGCTGATTTCTAATAAATCGCTTTCTGCATTTTCCACTACGTCTTTAAGTGAAAAAACTTTTACTTCCCCGCTGTCTCTATTAATATAAACTTTTACATTTTGTGCAGAACCGTAATTTCGCTTATACCCGGAAATCAATGCAGCTTCTATTGCATCAATTAAAATATCCTTCGAGATCCCCTTTTCTTTTTCTATCTGGTCAAGAGCCTCGATAAACTCTCCATTCATTTTTACACCCTCCCTATTCAATTATTACAGCAAGCTTTACCTTGCCAATTTTTTCTCTGGGAATCTCTAAGTTGTGTCTCTCGTCAACCTTAATCACTACAGCGTTGCCCTCAAGTCCCAACAGTTCCCCTTCAATCATCTTTTTACCGTCCAGCGGTTCATATAAGGAAATCTGGATCATTCGCCCTTTGAACTTTTCATAATCCTTATCCTTTTTTAATTCACGATCCAGACCTGGCGAAGAAACTTCTAGATAATAGCTTTCTTCAATAGGATCTGTTTCGTCAAGCTTTTTACTTAAAGCCTCACTAACGGCTTGGCAGTCATCTAAAGTAATCCCATTTTCTTTATCTATGTAAACTCTTAAAAACCAGTCCTGTCCTTCCTTGATATATTCAACGTCTACCAATTCAACACCATTTTCTTCTACGATCGGTAATGCAAAAGCTTCTACAATATCCACCGTTCTTTTTTTTGCCAACTGATATCCCTCCTATGAAATTTTTTTAAATCTATTTTTATATACATATTTTTCCGTAAAAGGATAAACTTTATTCTGTTAATAAAAGTAAGTAAATAACAGCAAAGAGTGGGATATAGCCCACTCTTCGTACACAAAATAGTTTTCTGCAACTAATATTATAGCACACTGTAAAAACCTATGCAAGTCTAAAATAATGATAGCTGATTTGTATCTGGTAATCCTTCCAGGCATCCATGTGTTTGAAGTGTCTCTATAACGGTTTTTGTTAACTTTGCACTTTCCCGTAAATGCTGCAAGGAAATAAATTCTCCTTCTTTTCTACTTTCACAAATACTTCTGGCTGCATTTTCCCCAACTCCTTGTAATGCTCTTATGGGAGGCAGCAGATTATTTCCTGAAATTTTAAACCGCTCTGCATCAGATTCATATAAATCTACTTTACAAAATCCAAAACCTCTGCAATACATTTCATGAACAACTTCTAGAACTGTCAGAAGATCCTTTTCTTTTTGTGAAGCATTGTTTCCAAGACTCTCTAATTCTTTAATTTTATCTCGTACATGCTCTCTGCCTTTCGCTACAAGTTCTGCATCAAAATCAGAAGCCTTTGTTGTAAAATAGGTAGCATAAAAAGCTAAGGGGTAATGTACTTTGAAATATGCAATTCTAAAGGACATCATTACGTAGGCAGCTGCATGAGCTTTTGGGAACATATATTTAATCTTATTACAGGAATTTATATACCACTGGGGCACATTGTTCTGTTTCATTATTTCTTCATCTGCACTGTTTAGGCCTTTACCTTTTCTCACATTCTCCATAATTTTGAATGCACTCTTTGGCGGCAAGCCTTTATAAATAAGATAGTTCATAATATCATCTCTTGTGGAAATAACATCTTTTAATTCTGCAATCCCTTGACGTACTAGATCTTGTGCATTATTCAACCACACATCTGTTCCATGGGACAGACCGCTGATTCTGACGAGCTCTGCAAACGTTGTTGGTTTTGTATCTACAAGCATTTGACGAACAAATTTCGTCCCAAATTCAGGTATTCCAAGACTTCCTGTTTCACATTCAAAATCATCATATACTATTTTTAATGGCTCTAGGCTAGTAAATATCTTTACTGTCTCTTGATCGTCCAAGGGAATTTGCGTAGGCTCCAGTCCTGTCAAATCCTGAAGCATACGAATAATGGTTGGCACGTCGTGTCCTAAAATATCAAGTTTTAGCAGCCTTCCACTGATGGAATGGTAATCGAAATGGGTAGTAATAACACCGGAAGAACCATCATTGGCCGGATATTGAATCGGACAGAAATCATATATTTCTTTATAGTTGGGAACAACCATAACCCCTCCGGGATGCTGCCCCGTAGTCCGCTTTACACCGGTGCATCCTTTTACCAATCGTGAGATTTCCCGGTTGTTTACAAATATTCCTTTTTCATCAAAGTACTTCTTCACGAAACCATATGCCGTTTTTTCAGCAATTGTACCTATCGTTCCAGCTCTAAAAACATAGCCGGTACCAAATAATTCCTCCGTATATTTGTGGGCATTTGCCTGATATTCTCCTGCAAAGTTCAAGTCAATATCCGGCTCTTTATCTCCTTCAAACCCCAAGAAAACCTCAAAAGGAATATCATGCCCATCCTTAATAAGCTCCTTGCTGCAACCAGGACAATGCTTATCCGGCAGATCCGCACCACTGCCAATACTTCCATCCAATATAAATTCTGAATGCTTGCAGTGGCTACAAACATAGTGGGGAGGCAAAGGGTTTACTTCCGTAATATCACTCATAGTTGCAACAAAGGATGACCCTACAGAACCTCTGGACCCAACCAGATATCCGTCTCTTAGGGACTTGGTTACCAGCTTTTGGGCAATAATATACATAACCGCATATCCATTATTAATAATAGAATTCAGTTCTCTGTCTAATCTTTTTTGAACAACCTCCGGCAAAGGATCCCCATATATTCTCGTTGCTTTTTCATAACACATCTTTCTTAAATCTTCTTCAGATCCTTCAATAATTGGAGGGAAGGTTTCGTCCGGAATCGGAATGAGCGAATCGATTTCTTCTGCAATTCGATTTGGATGATTCACCACAACGTCCATGGCTTTGTCTTTTCCAAGATAAGCAAACTCCTCAAGCATTTCTTCAGTTGTACGAAGATATAAAGGAGTTTGATCGTCTGCATCATCAAAACCTTGTCCACTCATGAGAATTCTTCTATATACCTCATCCTTTGGATCGAGAAAATGAACATCTCCTGTTGCTACAACCGGTTTCTTATATTTTTCTCCAAGCCTTACAATCCTTTGATTGATTTCAATAAGTTCTTTTTGATCCTTAACCAATCCCTTATCTAGCAAAAACTTGTTGTTAAAAAGCGGTTGTATCTCAAGATAGTCATAATATTTTACAATGTTTTCAATTTCTCTCTGTGAACGGTTATTTAATATGGATCTGTATAATTCTCCAGCTTCACAGGCAGTGCCAATCACAAGTCCTTCCCGGTATTTGCTAAGAAGAGACTTTGGAATACGTGGTTTTTTATAAAAATATTCAAGGTGAGACGTAGATACAATCTTATATAAGTTCTTCAAACCTGTTGCATTTTTTACCAGAATAATAATATGAAAGGTATCTAGTTTTTTAATGTCAATCGTATTTTGAAATAAGGCATTTAAATCTCTCAGGTAGTGAACGCCTTTCTCCGCTGCCATATTAAGAAATTTCAAAAATATTTGAGCGGTAGCTTCTGCATCATCTACTGCTCTATGATGATTCTTTAAAGTCACATCCAACGCTTCTGCGACAACATTTAAGCGATATTTTTTTAGTTTGGGCAATAATACCTTTGCCAGTGGCAATGTATCTACTATTGGATGATCAAAAGAATAACCATACAGATGGCAGTTTTCTTTAATAAAAGAAACATCAAAGACAGCATTATGCGCCACAATCACAGCGCCTTCCGTAAACTTTAGAAATTCTGGCAATATTTTATCTATGGTAGGCTGACCCTTTACCATTTCATCAGTAATACCAGTCAGTTTGACAATATTTTCAGGTATTGGAATAATAGGATCTACAAATGTATGAAAACGATCAATAATCTGCCCGTTTTCAATTTTGACGGCTCCAATCTCCGTAATCTTATCATGCTTGCTCGAAAGCCCAGTTGTTTCAATATCAAATACGACGTAACGCTGATGAATGGTTTCTTGCTTGCAGCCAATAGCAATTGTTTCCCCATCATTAATCAGATAACCTTCGATACCATAAATAACTTTAATACCATGCTTTTTAGCAGCTTCCATTGCTTCAGGAAAAGCCTGAACCACACCATGATCTGTAATGGCGATTGCAGGATGGCCCCATTTTGCAGCTCTTTTTATTAGGTTGGACGCTGATGTGACGCCGTCCATTGCACTCATCTGTGTATGGGCATGAAGCTCTATTCTTTTTACCTTTGAAAGATCTTCACGAACAGTTGGTGTGCCTTCCATGATGTCATTAACCATTACAACAACTTCTTTAGAGAAAGTATCGTAGCGTGCATCTCCCTTTACCCGTAAATATTTGCCTGTATGTAAGGTTTCATTTAACAAATCTTTCTGTTCTTTTTTTGCAAAAATCTTGGCACCGATAGAACTATCATAATCTGTCATACTCATGGTAAAAAGAATTTTTCCATTTTTTAATTCCCTTGTCTCTATATCAAAGATTTCACCCTCTATCACAACGATACCTGATTCTTCTGATATAGATGCAATGGGTATAGAATAATCTTGAAATTTCTTACCTAGGATAATATTTTTATCCGGATCTGAGATGTGATTCTTTTTCTTAGGTGTCTGCGTTTCTGTAGCAGTAAGTATTTCCTTGAGAAGATCCTGGGTCTCTCTCTCTTTTTCCATATGATACCTAATCTGTGCTTCATCATCTGGCACTTCTGTTGATTCTATAGAAACTTGAATGTCTTTATTAAACTCTATTTTATAAATTTCTCTTATAAAGCTATCTATTTTTCTTTCTAATAAATTATCCCTTCCTATACTGTCTTTAACTATGATTACCATCTTTGAGGATTCAAAGCTTATTTCAGCATCAGTTATCCATGCTGCTGCTGAGGGCATTTTTTTGTTTAATTCGTAGAGGATATTCTCCCAATAGTTTTGCAATACCTCATTCTGATCTTTTAATTTATAATATCTCGGCAAAAAACTTATATCCCGAATAAATGGGATATGTTTTATCATGTGTTCTTTAATTTCATCAAAATAACGCTTATGTATTATTTCCTCAGATACTAGTACAACATTTAATATCTTATTTGACCGATTATAGGTTACCTTTTCTATCATAGCATTATAATTAAAAGGCTTTTCAGAAAAAATATCACCCATTACTTTGGTTAGTAAACAGTTCATCTGATGCCCCCTATTCTTTAAGGTTACATAATTTATTTATTGCAAACTTTTCGCTTTCCTTATTTAATGTCTACATTTATAGATCTAAGTATCTGCCAATACATTCTCAAGCGCCATAAAAAGCCTCGATACAAACCCAGTTTTTCCTCTTTCATGATATGACTTATGCCATACAAAAATACTTTCTTCACGTCAACTTTTCGGGCATGAAGATATTTTGTCAGTGCTAGCTCAAATCCATAAGATGTATGATCTAACTTCTGAATATCTTTAAGGATCGTGCGCTTCAATACCCGCTGTCCGGATAAAAATGGAGCAATTTTCTGAGCCCAGTCTGTAAACAATCTTCCTGATGAAAAGATTCCAACAGTAGCCTCAACTTCACCTTGGATTACTGGTTCTAGCAAAGCAAGGACATGTTCCCTTTTCAGTCCAATTAAGTCGGCGTCCAGCAGCAGTACGATATCTGCTTGGCTATAGGCGAAACCCGCCATAATTGCACCGCCTTTACCAATATTTTTCTCTAATTCAATGACATCCTTCGTAAATAATCTGGCAGTTTTAGCTGTATCATCCGTTGAACCATCACTGACAACAACCAACTGACTGATTATTTCTACCTGTGTTACGACCTCTAATACTTTACCAATTCTTTCTTCCTCATTAAAAGCAGGTATAATGACTGCAACTTCCATATAAATCCTCCCAAAAAGGTTAAATTTTAGAAATTTCCTCTAGAAGAACAGCTTCAATTTGTTCTTCATCAATCTTTCTAATGACTTCCCCCTTTTTGAAAAGCAAGGCCGATGATTTGCCGCCGGCAATACCTATGTCTGCTTCTCTCGCTTCTCCCGGACCATTAACTGCACAGCCCATAATTGCCACTTTTATAGGTTTATTGATTCCCTTTATTTTTTTCTCAATCTTATTTGCCAAAGAAATCAAATCGATCTGACATCTCCCACAAGTTGGGCAAGAGATAATTTCTATACCAAAGCTTCGAATTCCAGCTGCCTGCAAAATCTCTTTCCCTACCCTTATTTCTTCTATTGGGTCACCTGTCAAAGAAACGCGAATGGTATCCCCAATTCCTTTTAGCAACAATGCGCCAATACCTATGGAAGATTTGATTGTACCGCTCCATAGGGTTCCAGCTTCTGTAATCCCTACATGCAGGGGGTAATCTACCCTTTCTGACATCAGTTGATATGCTTCTACTGTCAAAGGAATATCTGATGCTTTTAGGGATATGGCTGTATCATAAAAATCTAATTGTTCTAGTATCGCTATATGCTCTAACGCACTCTCTACCATCGCCTCCGCAGTTACTTTCCCATACTTATTCAATATTTTTTTGTCAATAGATCCGGAATTTACGCCAATACGGATTGGAACTTTTCTTTCCTTTGCTTTTTTAACAACTGCTTTTACCCGGTCCATATCTCCAATATTTCCCGGATTAATCCGCAGCTTGTCTACTCCATTGTCAATACAGGAAAGGGCCAGCCGATAATCGAAATGAATATCTGCTACCAAGGGGATCTTTATATTTTTTTTAATTTCAAAAATTGCAGCTGCAGATTCAGCATCTGGTACTGCTACTCTAACAATGTCGCATCCTGCCTCTTCCAGCATTTTTATTTGCGCTACAGTAGATTGTATATCTGCGGTTTTGGTATTGGTCATAGATTGAATTGAGATAGGCGCGTCTCCACCAATTTCCAAGTCTCCACAGTAAATTTTTCTTGTTTTTTTTCGTAGATTAGATTCCATGTCTCCTCCTGATATTAAAACAAATCAAATCTAATAATGTCTTTATATGCTATAAACAACATTAAAACCATTAACAACACAAAACCAATCAAGTGAATAAACCCTTCCTTTTCAGGATCAATAGGTCTCCCACTAATCCCTTCAAACAATAAAAACAACAACCTTCCTCCATCTAGAGCTGGTATTGGAATCAAGTTTACAATTCCTAAATTAATGCTGATTAATGCAGCCAGAGACATTACATTATAGATACTGGTTTTTGCTGCCTCACCTACGAGATGAATAATTCCTACTGGGCCTACTACATCTTCCGTAGAAGCTTTGCCTCCAAAAAGATTCCCTAAGAATTCCATCATGCCTCCCATAATAAAAAACATTCTATCCACACTGGTAGTAATAGATTTTGCTAGAGATTTTTCAGCAGTTGGGGTTATTCCAATAATTGCTTGATTGGTTTCTTTATTGATAATGGGAATAACCTGAAACTTCTTTTCTGCACCCTCTCGCAAAAGTGTAATGTTAATTTCTTCTTCTCTGCTCCCATTGATTCTCCTAACAATTTGATCCCAGTTTGTAATAGCGTCTTCATTAATTGCAATAATCTGATCCCCTGATCTTAAACCTACCTGTTCCGCTGGAAATCCAGGAGTGACTCGGTCAATGATGGTTGTTGGAAATCCTAAAGAGTAAAAGATCATCGAAAATAACAGAATGGCTAAAACAAAGTTCATAAAAGGACCTGCGATCAGAACAGCCATTCTCGCCCATATAGGTTTATTGTTAAAACTTCCTGCATCGGAAGAAGCTTCATCTTCTCCCTCCATTTTTACATATCCCCCAATTGGTAAGATTCTAAGCGAATATTCTGTTTCTCTTTTTTTTACCTTTAAAAGTCTGGGGCCCATACCGATTGCAAATTCATGCACTTTTATTCCCACGAACTTAGCCACTGCAAAATGACCTAGCTCATGGAAAATAACCAAAAGACCAAATACAATAAAAGCTACAAGAATCGTTCCCATGCTTACACCACCTTATGATGATATTCTGTTATTGACAAAATCCCGCGTCCACTGATCAATAACTATAATTTCGTTAATGTCCTCTACTTTCTTAAAAGGATTGTTCTCTAGTACAGACTCGATTTCATTCGGTATATCCATAAATCCTATTTTTCTTTGTAAAAATCGGTCTACCAGTACTTCATTCGCTGCGTTCAATACAGTTGGATAGCTGCCCCCCTGATTCATCGCCTCAATGGCCAACTTCAGACAAGTGAAGTTTTCCATGTCTGGTTTTTCAAAAGTCAACTCCCTTAATTCTGAAAAGTTTAATCTCTGTAGTTGATTTTCTACCCTATTGGGATAAGTTAAAGCAAATTGAATCGGCACACGCATATCTGGACAGCCTAGTTGAGCAAGAATCGAACTGTCAATAAATTCCACCATTGAGTGTATGATACTCTGGGGATGGACAACCACTTCTATTTGATGCTGCTCCAAGTCAAAAAGCCATTTTGCTTCTATTACCTCCAAACCTTTATTCATCAAGGTAGCCGAATCTACAGAAATTTTCTTTCCCATATTCCATTTAGGATGTTTCAGCGTTTCCTCAAGGGTAACCTTTTCTAGCTGATTCCGCTGAAATCCCCGAAAGGGACCGCCGGATGCTGTCAGTATAATTCGATTCACTTCTTTTAAATTATACCCTTTCAAACATTGAAATATTGCACTATGCTCACTGTCAACAGGAATAATTTTTACTTGATTTCTTCTTGCCTCTTCCATAACGATTTCACCGGCTGTTACCAGTGTCTCCTTATTGGCCAATGCAATATTCTTTTTAGACTGTATCGCCTTTATAGTGGGTAGCAGCCCCACCATTCCGACTACAGCCGTCATTAACAGTTCGATTTCTTCCATAGTAGCAATCGCAATGAGCCCTTCCATTCCTGCCAAAACTTCGGTTGAACATTTTCCTAATCTTTTTGATAGTTCCAGTGCTTTCTCATGATCCATCACCGCAGCTATTTTTGGTTGAAATTCTTTTATCTGCGCTTCCAATAAATCAATATTGTGGTTGCCGCTCAATCCCATAATACAAAATGCTTCTCGATTGGCACGTACCACATCTAAAGTCTGTCTGCCAATAGATCCTGTAGAACCTAAAATACTAATTTTTTTCATTATTAAATATCTTCCCTTCTAAGATCTCAATGATCAACAGAATTAAAAATAAAAAGGCATTATTGCTTATTTTAATCCTACTAAAAAGAATAGTATATAATAATATACTGTTGGTGCAGTGAAAAGTATACTATCAAATCTATCTAACACGCCTCCATGACCAGGCATTATTTTTCCATAATCTTTTATTCCTACATAACGTTTAAAGCTAGAAGCAGTAAGATCACCGATTTGTGCAAAAATGCTCCCTACGAAACCCATAATCATACAATGCACGATTAAATCAATATTAAAGAAATATGCGAAGGCAGCACTTGATAATATACTTCCTACTACACCGCCAATTGAGCCCTCAACAGTTTTTTTAGGACTAATGGTAGGACACAGTTTTCTAGAACCGAAAAAATATCCAGTAAAATAGGCAAAAGTATCGGTAGCAAAAGCAGATAAAAAAATCATCCAAATTAAATAACTATAGGTAGTGATATCAGAAACAAAAACAATATGAAACATAAAAAAAACAACATAGAAAATTCCCAATACAGTTACTGCGGAATCATTTACATCTACTTTGCAACTAAATAAGTTAACCACTAGTACCATTAACATTGAACAGAATATCCAGAACATCATGATCTCTACAATCGTCCAGCGATAAGTTAATAGAAGCAGTAAAACGGCACTGATAAATCCTATTTTTTTTAAAGGCTTCATGCCAATATTTTGAAAGGCATTAAAAAATTCATTAAGTCCAATACAAGCCATTATCCCTACTGAAAGCTTTAGAAGTGTTCCCCCTGTAATTACTATAAAAAGTAGTAATGGGATCCCAATAATTGCAGAAAGAATTCTTACGAACATTGTACTCCACCGCCTTTACTTTGCACCACCATATCTTCTATCTCTCCCTTGATAATCAAGGATCGCTTCTACTAGATATTCTCCGTTAAAATCCGGCCAGAAAATTTTTGAAAACCAGAATTCACTATAGGCAATTTGCCATAATAGGAAGTTACTAATTCTCAATTCTCCACTAGGTCGGATGACTAAATCCGGATCAGGCACATTTTTTGTATATAAATGATCTGAAAAATATCTTTCATCAATTTGATCTACTTCAATCTCTTTATTTATTACTTTTATACAGATCGATTTGACAGCATTAATAATTTCAAGTCTACCACCATAATTCAGTGCGATATTTACTGTAAGACCCGTGTTATTTCTTGTAAGCTTTTGAGCAGCTTCTATCTCTATTAAAGCTGTATTCGGAAGTTTGTTTATATCCCCAAGGGTATTAATGCGAACATTATTTTCATTTAATTCTTGGATTTCATTTCTAAGATAATAGACCAGTAGATTCATTAGTGCTGAGACTTCTTCTTCAGGCCTTTTCCAGTTCTCCGTTGAAAAAGCATAAAGTGTTAAATATTGTACATTAAGATTAGAACAAGTTTTTATTACTTCTCTCAGGGCCTCGACCCCTGCCTTATGGCCGGCAGACCTCGGCAAACTCCTCTTTTTGGCCCATCTGCCGTTCCCATCCATAATGATAGCAATATGCTTTGGTATTTTTTCAGGATCAATTTTTTCCAAATCCGTTCTTCTATCTTCCTTTATAAATAAATTTTTAAAAAACCCCATATAAATGCCTCCAGTAGACAATAATGAAAAATATTTTTAAACCCCCGGAAGTCTGGGGGCTTAAAAATAACTAATAACAATTTCAATCCGCTCATTCGACTGTATTTGTCGAATTACTCTACATTCTCCATCTTTGCTTTGCTGTTTTGGTGGCATCGTTTCTTGAATAGATACCAGCCAGCCTGCTTTTTCAATAGCTTTTATTGCTTCCTTACATGTGTAACCGATAACATCAGGTACATGTGACAATTTTATACCTCCATGATTTCCTTTTCTTTCTTTACTACTAGTTCATCTATTATTTCCACATATTTATTTGTAGCCTTTTGCACATCATCTTCTGCTTTTTTCAAGTCATCTTCCGTAAGTTCACCTGATTTTTGCATCTTCTTCAGCTTATCATTGGCATCTCTTCTTTCATTTCGTATGGCTACTTTTGCCTCTTCACCTGTTTTTTTCACTACCTTTAATAAGTCCTTTCTGCGTTCCTCTGTAAGTTGAGGAATAGCAAGACGAATCGTTTTTCCATCATTCGAAGGATTGATTCCAAGATCTGATTGTGTAATTACTTTTTCTATAGGCTGTATGGCCGATTTGTCATAAGGTTGAATGACTAATAACCTAGGTTCCGGTGCAGATATGGTAGCAATTTGTTTTAATGGAGTCGGAGATCCATAATAGTCTACCACAATTCTGTCCAGCAGGGCAGGGTTTGCTCTACCTGCTCGTATGCTATGTAGGTCTTCTTTCAGCACTTTAATCGTTTTCTGCATTTTCTCTTCCAGTTCTTTGTGTACCTGTAAACTCATAAATTATTCCTCCCTTACAATTGTACCAATATTTTCTCCGGTTATTACCCGGTATATGTTTTGTGGTTCATCCAACCCAAAAACAATAATAGGGATATTATTATCCATACATAAGGATGTTGCCGTAGAATCCATTACACCTAAACCTTTATTTAGTACATCTATATAGGTTAAGGTTTCAAATTTTTTTGCATTTGGATTAATATGCGGATCCGAATCATAAACACCATCTACCTTTTTTGCTAACAGGATTACTTCTGCTTCTATTTCTGCGGCACGTAGGGCTGCAGTGGTATCTGTTGAAAAATATGGGTTGCCTGTTCCTGCTGCGAAAATTACAACTCTTCCTTTTTCAAGATGTCTTACTGCTCTTCTCCGAATATAGGGTTCTGCAATTTGTCTCATTTCAATCGCAGTTTGCACCCGTGTTAGAATTTCCATGCTTTCCAATGCATCCTGTAAGGCCAATCCATTGATCACAGTGGCTAACATTCCCATATAATCTGCAGTTGTACGATCCATACCCTTTCCGCTTCTGCCTCTCCAAAAATTGCCGCCGCCAACAACGATGGATACTTCTACGCCTAGTGCTATGATTTCTTTTATCTGCATGGCAATAGAGTCAAGTGTTTCCTCATCTAATCCAAATCCCTTATTTCCTGCCAGTGCTTCGCCACTTAATTTTAAAATGACCCGTTTATATTTTGGCCTCACTGTGAATAACCTCCGTTCTAATTATTCTACATAACTGCTAAAAACCCTTCACCCTCCAGGAGGGTTATCTTAAAAAAGAGAACACACGCCGTGTTCTCTATGTTTAATTGTCCGATTAATTATTAATTTGTTTCGCAACTTCTTCTGCAAAATTTTCTTCTTTCTTTTCAATACCTTCTCCAACTTCGAAGCGAACGAATCTTCTAATTGAAAGGTTCTCGCCAATTTTAGCGATTTTTTCATTTAATAGATCTTGTATAGTAATTTCAGGATCTCTTATAAAAGGTTGTTCTAGCAGACATACTTCCTTAAAGAACTTTTCAATTCTTCCGTCAACCATTTTATCTACGATCTTTTCAGGTTTTCCTTCATTTAAAGCTTGCACTCTTAAAATTTCTCTTTCTTTATTAATTACATCTTCAGCAATTTCTTCTCTTCTTATGTACTGTGGATTAGAAGCTGCAATCTGCATAGCTACATCTTTAACGAACTTTTTGAACTCCTCATTTTTAGCAACAAAATCCGTCTCACTATTTACTTCAACCAAAACACCGATTCTTCCGCCATGAATATAAGATTCTACCAAGCCCTCTGCTGCAATTCTGCCAGATTTTTTTGCTGCCTTTGCTAAACCTTTTTCTCTTAATATTTCTACTGCCTTATCCATATTTCCATTTGATTCTTGTAGTGCACCCTTACAATCCATCATTCCTGCACCGGTTTTTTCTCTTAGTTCTTTCACCATTGCTGCTGAAACAGCCATACAAACGCCTCCTCAAGTATCAAATATTATAAAAGGTAAGAGCAGTAAGGGAAAAAATCCCTCCTTAACCCTTACCATTAGTGATTACTCTTCCATTTGCTCGCCTTGTCTTCCTTCTATGATTGCATCTGCAATTTTTGCTGTGATCAACTTTACTGCACGAATTGCATCGTCATTACCTGGAATTACATAATCCACTTCTTCAGGATCACAGTTAGTATCTACAATTCCAACTACAGGAATCCCTAGAATTTGAGCTTCTTTTACTGCAATTCTTTCTTTTCTTGGATCTACAACAAATAGTGCGCCTGGGATATCGTTCATTTCTTTGATTCCACCTAGGAATTTTTCAAGCTTCTCTTGTTCATTTTTCAGCTTAATTACTTCCTTCTTAGGCAGTACCTCAAACAATCCTTGCTCTTCCATTTTTACTAACTCATTCAAACGGTCAATTCTCTTTCGAATGGTTTTGAAGTTTGTAAGCATACCACCAAGCCATCTTTGATTTACAAAATACATACCGCTTCTTTTTGCTTCTTGTTCAATGGACTCTTGTGCTTGTTTCTTTGTACCTACAAACAAAATCGTCTTATTGCTTTCTGCAATTTCCTTTACGAAGCTGTAAGCTTCCTCTACTTTTTTTACAGTTTTTTGAAGGTCGATAATGTATATACCGTTCCTCTCTGTAAAAATGTATTCAGCCATTTTGGGATTCCATCTTCTTGTCTGATGACCGAAGTGTACACCTGCTTCTAATAATTGCTTCATTGAAATAACTGACATTTTTTCACCTCCCTGGTTTTTTCCTCCACCTTGTTCATCTTTTCAACGACCCGAAGGACCCTGTTGAAAATTCCAAAGTGTGTGTGTTTAATCACCTTAAGTAGTATAACATAACCCAAAGGTTTTTTGCAACCCAAAATTTATACATCTATTGACTCTAAAAAATATTATTGCCAATTTTATACTTTCTATACTCTACTGATCTTATTTGGAAAGAATCTTTGCTAATTTCCAGAGGGCTTATTTCCTATCAGCATCGCATCAATCATTTCATCTACCGTCATATTTTTATTAAAAGCATAGCTTCCTGTCTGTAGCTTGCTAGCCGCTTTTCGTGCATAAATTCGGTTCAAAAACATATTTTCCGATTCGACAAGGTTATTTTCTTTAAGAAGCTTCGCTACATCTTCACTTGTATTGCCTTTCCTAATTACAATAACAACTACAGCTTCTTCTTCAATTTCTAGTTGTTGATTATCTGCAGTTTGATTTTGATCAGTCACAGATTTGTCAAAGTATTCCTTAGGCTCTATCATTCCTAGCCTGCGTGCTTCTGCCCGGATATACTCTGGTGTAATCTTTTTTTGATTACTACTTTGGAAAAAGAGATTCAAACTAGAAGATAGTATTAGTCCGATTCCTACTCCTAGCAACAATATTCTGAGATTTTTTTTATCCAACATGTCACCTCTTTTTTAATTGTAGAATCAATTGAACTTCTCCAATTCCCTTGTCTAATTCTTTGGCAATCTGAGAAATCGTATATCCCGATGCTTTTAATTTCAATATTTTCTCCGACAAATCTTCCTCTGGCTCTAAATCTACAGATGATCTCTCTGGTGGTTCTATGTTTTGTTTTTTTATATCCGGTTCTGCAATGGGTACTTCTTCCTGTAATGTTCTTTGTTTTAAATCTTCATGAATAGATTGTAAAGAGCTTTCTTCACAATTCTTCATTAAATTCCGGAGCTCCATTGTCTTTTTGTCAATCTTTTCAATCACATGAACACCAACTTGATTGATCTCTTCAATGATTTCTTCTCCAATTTCAATGCATTCCATTAGTTTCCGCTGCTCTTCCTTTACCTTTTTCAAATCTATCTTTGAATCTTGGACTGTATCTTTTTTAAAGATAAGAAGTGAAATAACGATCACAATGATGCCGATTGTAAAGATAACATAGTTTATCATTTGAACCCCCAACTATATCTTAATATCAATATTTCCACCAACACCTGGTACTGTAGATTCTTCTTGATTTGAAGCATCTTTTTTATTTTCTCGCTTTCTTCCATTAGAATGTTTGCTTCCCTTTCCATTTTTTTCCCTATGATCCTTAATTCTAGACTCATCTTTATTTGAAAAAGCGTTTACTTTATTTAAATGATGTTCTGTTTCTTTTTGATCTGATTGAATAAGATGCTGCTGCTCGAGACGGATTTTATTTTGCTGGGACTGATAATCTTGGGATGTCTGTTGTGTTTTAGGGATTAAGATTTGAAAATCAATTGGTCTTATGGCCATTGTTACCCCCCCCTAACCTTTAGCCCATATAGGGTGCTATTCTAATCTCTCCATTTTCCCTTATAAAAGTAGAACATTGGATCTGGTCTCTAACGAAATACATAGAATTTCCAATAAACAGTTTTACGCCTGGATAAACTGTAGCCGATACATTAATCTTGCCCCCTGACAGGGTTTGCAGTATGTATTTTATATTAACTAATTCATCATTTATCTTTTCTATTTTTTCCTCTAAATACGCATTGGTAGAAATAGATTTTGTTAAAATCTGCTCTTTATCTGGTGGTAAGGGGCCCATTTTTGACATTTTTGTAAGCAATTCTACTGCTTTCATAACGTTTTCTTTGTTTTTATACAGCAGCTCCATTTCCCCTTTTAACTGATCATACCGCTCCTTTAACTCGGGATCAATCCCTACTTCAATCTTTGTACTTGTGGCCATAGTAGAACCAATATACTTGGCAGCAATCTCACTATTTGCCCTTACCACGCCACCGACAATCAAGCCTCTCTTGCCTGAAACAGTGATTTTATTCTTTGATTCCAAGTTACAATGCATTACAGCATCCGCTAAGATATTTCCGGCAGCTTTTGCATAGCAATTTTCCATATACCGTGCAACAATATCCTGCTTACTAATTAGCTTTCCGCTATGATTCCCTTGGATTCCCTTGTGTAATATGATATTTCCTTCTGCTATGAGGGTTGCACCTTCTACTACACCTAGAACCTCAATATCTCCATCACATTCTATTTTAAAACCGGTTGCAACATTTCCTTTTACAACAACTCTTCCGTTAAATGAAATATTACCGGTAGCATTATCTACATTTCCATTAACCTCGAAAACCTGCAGTACAGATACTTTATCCTCTATTACTTTTACTTGTCCGTCTTCATCTGCAATCAGCTGTAAACCGTCAGAACTTTCAACGACATTTTTCCCTTTTTTGAAATTGATCGGCTTCCCTGATTTTGCTTTTAGAGGCCTTCCGATCACAGTCATCCCATCAGTACCCTCTGTATGCATAATCCGTTCTGCAACGACATCTCCTTTTTTTACATTCTGAATCAGGTTTAATTCCTTAAAATCCACCTTGCCATCCTCAAGAACTTCTGGTTTTATTTTTGCATTCACGTTAAAAAGATAATTTATTTTACCATCCGTCCCCTGTATAGGCGCTGCACCTGTAGCAACAATATGTTTTTGATAATATCTCTCATGGGTTAATATTTCCTGAATCTTATTTTCATCGATTCCAAAAACTACATGATTCTTATTTAACTTTTCGACTACTTCTTCTGTGGTAAGGCTTCTCCCTCCCTCAGGTGGAAGAAGTGTTACAACCGCGGTCATTACATCTTTAGAAATTTCTACAATTACTTGTCCATCGATAGGATTGTCACCTGTTAAAGCATTTATATTCACTATAAACAAATCTCTTTTGGCCGCAAAAGCTTTTAACTTTTCCATATTCATATTATCGATCTGTTTTCTCTGCAATGCAAAAGCAATTTCATCCGCACTAACAGGGCTTCCTCCCCCTTTAGGCGGATAGATGTATAAAAAGCTCTCCTGATCCATTGTCTTAATTTCAAATCGTCCATTTTCACTTAACGATTCTTGGGGGTCATTTTTTGAAACTGGTTTATGAATCTTTGTCATCTTTATCTTGTGCTTCTTTAATGTAACATTTAGAACTGATTTGCCTTCTTCTAACACTTCAATAGTTACATTTTCCCGGTCACAATCTAATGTCTTCAGTCCCTGTTCAACTGCTTCATCAAAAGTTTTTCCCTCTACGATAATAAAATTATTCTCCACAAGTCCCCACTCCCATCTGGCTATTCAGTTTATTTTTCCAACTTTCCCCGCAATTTCATCACTGCTTTTGTGTGCAATTGGGAAATTCTTGATTCAGATACACCTAATATTGTGGAAATTTCTTTATAAGTTAACTCAGAATAGTAGTATAAGGTAATGATTTTCCTTTCGCGTTCGGGCAAATTTTGAATCAACTCTATTAATGTGCTTTTTAACTCTTCCTGCTCAAAATAAGTTTGCGGTTCACTATTTATATCGTCATCTATGATCGAAAAGTTTGAATTATTTAAAACTTTTTCTTCTAATGATACAACTGTAAAAGAATGAATTTCTGATAGTATACCATTAAAAGCATCCATTGTTACGCCAAGCCGCTCCGCTACTTCCTCATCACTAGCACTTCTCCCAAATTCATTCTCAATGGTCTTATAAATATCTTCAAGTTTCTTATGCTTTTGGCGTACAGATCGGGGAATCCAGTCTAAATTTCTGAGTTGGTCAATAATAGCGCCTCTTACTCGTATATAGGCATAGGTTTCAAACTTAACATTTTTTGTAGGATCAAATTTTTCAATCGCATCAATGAGGCCGAAAATTCCGTAGCTGACTAAGTCATCAAACTCTACCGTTTTTCCGTAATTCGTATATAATCTTCCGGCAATGATTTTAACAAGATCAACGTACCCGACGATTAACTGATCCTTTAGAGCTTTATCCCTTGATTTCGCGTATTTTTCCCACATAACTTCTTTGTCCATTTGCTTTACCCCCTAGGATACAATTCTACTTTCAAGAGGCGGCTATTCTTCGTTTTTTTCTTTATATTCCCGAAAATCCATGGGTGCAAAATCGCCTTCTTCTTCCGTTGCCATGTAATCCTCTTCACTTGAATTTTCTACCCCGTAGTCTAAGGTAATTTGTTCGGCCGGTACTGTCAATTCTATGGTTGGCTTAGCTTCTTCAGTTGACTTACTTTTCTGTAATGTTTTTGAAATAACTAGACTGGCAATAAAAATTAGAATAACAAAGAGAAGGGATCTCTTTATATAGCTAATGAAACTAATATTGTGGAAGGCTGCAATGAGCGTACTGATAAATATCGAAAAGACTAACAGATAATAAGGTATTGATTTTAAAGATTTCATATGAGGACTCCTATCAAATTTGTTTCGTTCCATGACCGATGGTCTTAACTAGCAAAATGCCTGAATCAGCATACAATTCAATGGTTCTTCCAAAGTTTCCGCCTGTATCTTCTGCAATAATAGGAATTCTAAGTTCTTG
Source organism: Geosporobacter ferrireducens (assembly GCF_001750685.1). Classification (GTDB taxonomy): domain Bacteria; phylum Bacillota; class Clostridia; order Peptostreptococcales; family Thermotaleaceae; genus Geosporobacter; species Geosporobacter ferrireducens. Next base: position 163,073 of record NZ_CP017269.1, read on the forward strand.
CAGTACTTCTTTTACGGCAATAACATTTCGCTCACCAATTTTCATGATATCATTCTTATTTGCAAAGCTGAACATTTGCGCCCCACCAGCTAATTTACTTAGAAGTCTCCCGCGGCTAGCGCCTAATTTTAAAACCTCTTCCAGCAGCAGTTGCGTCCCTGTATCCGCAAATTTTGCAGCATTGGTATTATTTCGTATTGTTTTACTAGAGGGCAGCATAATATGGGCCATTCCTGCGATTTTAGTTATTGGATCATATAGCGTAATCCCAACACAAGAACCCAAGCCCAGCGTTGTTAAAATGCCAGGATTCTTTATGACATTTAAATCAGCCATTCCAATTTTTTTAATTTCACTCATTATTTTAATACTCCCAAGCTGCTTAATAGTGTTTCAAAAGACTCCATATCTGGAATCAAAAAGAAGAATCCCTTTACTTGATGCCCACCCTCTATAAGTTCTGTTTCAATTAATAATACCTTGTCTCCCATTTGTCCATATTGAATAACAGGGACACTTAATATTGCTCCTGCCATATCAATGGCTAGAGAGGGGATAGATATTTTGATGTTTAGATTTGTTAACGCCGATAAAGAAGATACATATGAACCCGATAGAATATTCCCGATTTCCTGAATAGCAGATTGCTCAATTTCATCCATTGCCTCAGTTTCATCATCTCTTGCCATCAGCATGTTAGTTAGCGATTTAGAAGATTTTAATGCCAGCAGAAACATAATATGTCCTGTGATATCACCCTCTACACGAAAATAGATGCCGCAGACAGGCGTTTCCTCGCCTCCAATTAATTCGGGGACTTCTTTGAATTCAAGAATTTGAACTTTAGGTACATTCATGTCAATCTTTTTGTCAATCATTTTTGCCAGAGCAGTAGCTGCATTTCCTGCACCGATATTCCCAATTTCCTTTAGTACATCCAGTTGTATACCATTTAATTCATCTAGCGTAATTCCCACTTTGCCTCCTCCTACTCATTATAATTCGTTGGTATCCGTAATCCCCAATATTTTTTTCAAATCCAGCAGAATGATGATTCTATCCTCATTTTTTCCAATTCCTTTAATATACTCGTTGTCTTTTTGTTCTCCCAACTCCGGAGCTTCGTCTACATCCGCATCTTCTAGTTGAATTACTTCCGATGAGGAATCGACCAATAATCCAACAATCATATCTTCAATGGATATGATCATGATTCTCGATTCCTCATCAAGAGCTACTTCTGGAAGATTGAAGCGCTTTCTTAGATTAATCACCGGAACAACTTCTCCCCTTAGATTAATTACACCCTGTACATAAGGTAGCGCATGGGGAACTCTGGTAATGTCCATTACCTTTTCTATTGTTTCAACCTGAAGAATATCAATACCATAGAACTCGTTATCTAATTTAAACAACACATATTGCTGCTCCACTGAACTTTTTTGATGATTCATGAAATCACTCTCCTTGCTCTCATTATTCCATTAAAAAAGAGAATTTGTGTCCACAATTAATGCGACTTGTCCATTTCCTAAAATTGTTGCACCCGCGATGACTTTGATACCAGAAAGAAATTTGCCTAATGATTTAATAACAATCTCCTGCTGCCCAATTAGGCTGTCTACTATAAATCCTGCTGTCTTATCACCTTTCTTCACGACAACCACGATTAAGTCCTCTTTTTCAGGTTCTTTCCGATCAACATTTAGAATTTTACCCATTCGTAAAATCGGCAAGGTGTGATTTCTATATAAAACCACTTCTTGATTTTGCACTTTTCTAATGGAAGCTGTTTTAATCGTAATAATTTCTTTTATAGAATTAAGTGGAATTGCATATTTTTCTAACCCAATATTGACTAAAAGTGCCTGTATAATTGCCAGTGTCAACGGCAAGCGTATAATAAATTTGCTTCCTTTATTTTTTATAGTCTGTACCTCTACAATTCCGCCCAGGGATTCAATCTTTGTCTTTACAACGTCTAACCCTACACCCCTTCCGGAAATATCCGATATCTTGTCTGCCGTACTAAAGCCTGCATGGAACAATAAATGGATGGCTTCCTTTTCATCCATAGCGTCAGATTGGTCCTTCGTAATGATCCCTTTTTCCAAAGCCTTTGCTTTAACTCTTTCTATATTAATTCCTTGTCCATCATCCTCTACTTCGATGACTACACTATTCCCATCAGGGTATGCAATCAATTTCACTGTACCTGCATCAGGCTTTCCTAATCTTTTTCGTGTTTGCGGATCTTCAATTCCATGGTCGATTGAGTTGCGAATCAAATGGATCAATGGATCTCCGATCTCATCAATAACGGTTCTGTCTACTTCAGTTTCCTCACCTGACATAAATAGGGATATCTCTTTTCCCAGCTCCTTTGAAAGATCCCTGATCATCCTTGGGAATCTGTTAAACACTCTCTCAATCGGTACCATTCTTACTTTCATTACAGCATCATGCAAGCTTGTGGTAATTCTCTCCAAGTACTCAATTGCCTCATTCATATTTTGCTTACGTCCATCATCATCAATATCTTCCAGCCTTGTTTTAATGATGATTAGCTCACTTACTAGATTCATTAGATTATCTAAACGGTCAATATCTACTCGAACGGTTTTTCCAACCTTTGGTTTTTTTGTTTTTGACTGCTTCTTATCTTCTTCTTCATCAGCATTGTCTTCCATGTCCATGTCTTGTTTTGTTTCTGTTTCTGTTTCGGAATGCTCAGCAAGCGTATTATATTCTTTTAACACGATTTTTTCAATAATTACAGACTCAACTTCCGAAATGCTTGATAACTCTTCTTTTAACTCTCCCTCATCTATTTTTGTAAGAATAATTAATTCAAATGAGGTGTCAAACTTTTCATCTTCAATGTCTTCAACAGATGGGCTGGATTTTAAAATCTCACAATCTCTTTCAATCGTATTGAAAACAATAAAGGCTCTTGCAGATTTGAGCATGCAATTTGGATTTAACTCTACTTTTATTCGATATCCGCTGTACCCTTCCTGTACCGCTTTTTCTACAATATTTCTTGAGAATTCTTCAGTTTCAATGATAACTTCATTGCTGGATACCGCTATTTCTTCTGAATGGTTTTCTTGATTCACCAATTCCGTATCTGCATTCATGATATTGTTTAATTTTTTTACCAAGTGATCCGATTCTATATCCCCTTCATCACCGATATTGGATATTTCCGTAATATACTCTTCCAATATATCCAGACATTCAAAGAGGAGGTCAATAATTTTCTCTGAAGTAGAAATTTCATTGTTTCGTAAAGCCTGCAGCACATTCTCCATCTCGTGGGTTAAGCTGGCTACTTTGCTAAATCCCATAGTGCTTGACATACCTTTTAGCGTATGTGCAACACGGAAAATATCATTTAATATATTCTTATCCCCATAATTGTTCTCTAAATCCAGCAAGCTCTGATTCATATTCTGTAAATTTTCTTTTGATTCCTCGATAAATATTTCTAAATATTGACCCATATCCATCATATTTTACACCCCCACCACTTTTGTGATCTTTTCCGCAATTTCTTGTAATGGTATTATTTCATCGATACACCCCAGATTTACTGCTGACTTTGGCATACCGTAGACAACACAGGTATCTTCGTTTTGTGCAATATTATATGCTTTTTGGTTTTTTAAATTTTTCATCCCTTTTGCCCCGTCTGAACCCATTCCCGTCATAATCACACCCATAATATTGCTGATTTGCAGCTGTGCCAGTGAATTCATCATCATATCAACAGAAGGTCTATGTCCGGAGACAGGTTCTTCCTGCGTCAGGCGAATACGATATGTGCTTCCCGTCTTGATAACTTTCAAATGATGGTCTCCGGGAGCAATGTAAGCATATCCAGGCTGCAATATGTCATCATCTTCTGCTTCTTTTACATGAATCTGGGAGATGCTATTTAATCGTTCTGCCAGGGATCTGGTAAAGCCTGGCGGCATATGTTGAACAACTAAAATGCTTGCAGGCAAATTTTGCGGTAGATAAGGAAGTACTTCCTGCAACGCTCTTGGGCCGCCTGTCGAAGTTCCTATTGCTATAATTTTTTTTAGGCCTAAGCTGCCATGGGACATGTTTTTCACAACAGTAACTTTCTGCTGTGGTAAAAATGTGTTTTGAGATTGAAGCTTAACTTTTGCTGCTATTTTTATCTTATCGATTAGATGTATTTTCATGTCTTCCGTATTCATTTTAAAAATACTTGTAGGCTTCGTAATAAAATCAACTGCCCCTAAGCTTAATGCTTTTACTGTAGCATCTGCTCCCTCCTGAGTTAAACTACTAAGCATAATGATTGGAACCGGCTTCTCTTGCATAATTTCTTTCAAAGCTGTAATGCCGTCCATAATAGGCATTTCTACATCCATCGTCACCACATCGGGTAGTACAGATTTGATTTTTTCAATGGCTTCTTTCCCATTTTTTGCTGTATCCACTACCTTGAGCTGAGGTTCTGATTCTATAATGTCCGTAATGACTCTGCGCATGAAAGCAGAATCGTCTACTACCAATACAGATATCTTTTTCATTTAAATCAATCCCTTTTTTCTCATTTTTCTTTGATAATCAAAAATAAATGAAACAATTTGCGTTCTTATTTTCTCATCTATATCTTCGAAAATTACTCCTAACTCAAAGGGATAATCCGATTCTAAACATGGAATACAACGAATGATCTTCCCTTCTGTAATAATATAATTACCGTCGGCCTCAATTGTTACTTGAATGTTTGTACCAGGCGATAATTTTACTTTACTGATCATCTTTGTCCCGCCTCCGCTGAGGTCTTTTGTCAAAACATCTATGTTTAGTTCTTTATTTTCTTGAGGCTCAATAACTTTGATCTTCGCATTTAATACCACATCTAGCCGGAAAAAATTTCTTCTCTGCGTTTTTAAGATGTTCCCAATTTTCTGAACCTTAAGGTATGAAATATTATTCACAGTTTTTCTTCCAATAATCTTTGCCAGGTAAGAGTATACACCCGCACTCTTTTTATAATAAATAACCCTTATAACAGTATCATTAGGAATACTTACAATCGTACTATTTAGAATAGGTGTAGCGATAAATTGATGCTGCGGATCGATAACATCCAGAACCTGGCTAATCAAGGGTTTTTCTTTTTCAAAGTTTTTTTCCCTCTTAATTTCTATTTCAATTTTATCACCAACACCAGGTAGATTTACATTGCTGCTCATAAGTGCTACTTTTCCTCCTCTCGGTTTGATGATCACACATATAGTTAATTTATTTCTTAACTATCGATATCCGTGGAATAATCTATTCATAAACCTTTTAAAGCTGCCAACCTGATAGATCTCTCCATTGGCTTCGTTTATGATCCTTGATGCGATGGTAAAAACACCTTGGCTTACAAGACTATTTGGATAGTTGCAAATAAAGGGAACTTGGGACTTAACGCTTTTTGACACACTGGCGTCATCATATAGATACCCCAATTTCTCTAAAGATACATTTAAAAATCGTTGCGCTGCAGTATTTAATTTTTCAAATATAGCTGCCCCTTCTTGATTATTTTCTATTCGATTAATAAGCAATCGAATTTTCTTATCCTTATCTTGTGAAACAATATTTTTGATCATTGCATAGGCATCCGTAATAGAAGTTGGTTCTGGCGTAGTAACCAATACAATTTCATTGGTGGCATGTACAAAGGACATCACTGAATGGTTAATGCCTGCTCCCGTATCTACTAGTAAGAAATCTGCGGATCTTCCCAGGCTCTTCAAGCTATGAATTAAATTTGACAGCTGCTCCTCAGATAGATTTACCAGTTCGCTTAATCCGGACCCTCCTGAAACAATCTTTATACCTTCTGGCCCTTCCACGATAACCTCTTCAATGGTTTTTTCATTGCGAATTACATGAGCCAATGTGTATTTCGGAATCAAACCTACTACTACATCAATATTTGCTAATCCTAAATCAGCATCTAAGATTGTGACGCGATATCCAAGCTTTCTCAAGGCAAGGCCTAAATTAATTGTAAAGTTCGTCTTCCCAACACCACCCTTTCCACTTGTAATGGTGATGACTCTTGCATGTACTTCTTCTTTCATTTCCACTTCTAGGTCTGCTTCTTTATTGTTTTCGTACATCCGCTGTTTTTTCATCGTGTTGATCATATCTCTTAGCCGCTGTGCCTGATCACTCATGGATTTCACCTACAATCATGTTTGCTAGTTTATCGGGATGTGCAATTTCCAGATCATCTGGGACGCTTTGTCCTGTAGTTATATAAGAAAGTTTTTTTCCTGTCTGTAGTTTTGCATTTAAAATATTGCCAACTGTAACGGCTTCATCTAACTTCGTAAAAATGATTTTATAACTCTGAATAAATTGGTAATATTTTACAATGCTGGCCATATCTCTATTTCCGGTTGTAGCACTCATGACTAAAAAGATTTCAGGATCCTTTATATTTTCCAACAAGGCCTTAATTTCTTTCAGTTGTTCTTCATTTTTATGATTTCTGCCAGCTGTGTCTACGAGAATAATATCCCTGTCTGAAAAAGCTTCAATGGCTTCAGCGATCTCCGTGGGTTCATAAACAATTCGAATTGGAATGCTTAATATCTCACTATATATTTTAAGCTGCTCTACCGCTGCAATTCTATAGGTATCTGAAGTGATAACGCCTACACGCTTTCCTTTTGTAATCGACAGTTTTGCCGCCAACTTTGCTAAAGTTGTTGTCTTTCCCACTCCAGTAGGTCCGACAAACACGACTACTTTGTTCTTTTCAAAGCTGTCGCCAATCGTCTCCGGTGTCTCCAGGTACTCTCTTACCACAATTCTAATTGTCTTTAAAATGGCTTCTTCATGACCTTCAGCAAAACTTACCTGCTTTCTTACGATGGCTAAAATTCTATCCGCTAACTCTGGTTCAATATCATTCAAAACCAAAAGATCATGATATTTTTTATAGAGCGTTTCTTGACTGTCTTCTTTATCATCCTGACTGTATCCAATTTTATTTAATACATTATTTAGGAGATTTTCGATATTCCCTACTTGATTTTGCAATAAATCGATTTTATTTCCTTCCGAATGAACAGCATTCGTTCCAGAGAGCCCAATTCTTCCTCTTAGTGCATCCTTTTCCTGTTTCTCTTTGTTTTCCTCTATTGCTGCAACCATCTCAATTAATGGTTTCTTCATAAATCCGAATATCCCAGGCTTTTTTATTTTGCGGGAGTGTAATATGACCGCATTTGAACCAAGCTCTGACTTTATTTTAAGCATAGTTTCTTGTGGATCATTACCAATATATCTTTTTACTTTCATTCTAAGCCCCCACCGTTCCTATAGACTGAACCTCTACTTTTGAATCGATTTCATTATATGATAGTACAATCAGATCTGAACTTAGCTGCTCCGTTAGTCTTTTGAAATAAAATCTCACAATAGGAGAAGTAAGAATAATTGGCTGCTCTCCCACAGACATCAATTTTTGCACCTGCTGTGCCAGATTATTGAGTATGGATTGTGTAGTCACTGGATCTAGGCTTAGATAGGAACCATGTTCAGATTGCTGTATAGATTCCATAATCATTTGTTCCAACTCTCCGTCCAGGGTAATCACTTTTGCCTTTTTGCTGCTGATAAACTGTTTTGTAATTGCTCTGGCTAGGGCTTGTCTGACATATTCGGTTAACAGATCTGTATCACGGGTAATCGGTCCATAATCTGCCAAAGTTTCCAATATGGTAATCATATCTCTTATAGAAACCCCTTCTCGCAGTAAGTTTGCGAGAACTTTTTGAATATCTCCTAAGCCCAATATTTTAGGTACCAGTTCATCTACCAACGCATTATGATGTTCTTTTACATTGTCAATTAAAGATTTAACCTCCTGTCTACCTAACAGCTCATGGGCATGTTTCTTAATGATCTCAGTGAGATGGGTTGAGATAATCGAAGAAGCGTCTACGACAGTATAACCGAATATTTCCGCCTTTTCCCTTTCATCTTCGGTTATCCACTTGGCAGCCAAGCCAAAGGCTGGCTCTACAGTATCAATACCAACTATATTTCCTTCAGCATTTCCAGGATTCATCGCTAAATAATGATCAAAAACAATACTTCCATCAGAAACTTCAATGCCTTTGATTTTAATAATATACTGGTTTGGTTCCAATTGGATGTTGTCCCGCAACCGGATCATCGGCACGATAACTCCCAGCTCAAGTGCACATTGCCGTCTAATCATAACCAATCGGTCAAATAAGTCTCCACCTTGATTTGGATCAGCCAATGGTATAATTCCATAACCAAATTCAAGTTCGATAGGATCTACCTGCAGAAGCGGAATAACATTTTCCGGTTTTCTAATTTCTTCAACTTCTACATCCTGAGCAGTTTCTTTTTCCTGGATTTCATTTTCTTTTAATGATTTGTGTAGAACGAAACCTAATACAAGAAACATAATGCTAAGTAAAAAATAGGGCGTGTTTGGCAAGGGTGTCAGTCCTAGAAAAAATAATACGCCTGCAATGATAAACATGATTTTGGGCTGGTTAAAGAGCTGACGAATCACATCATTTCCTAAATCTGAGTCTGATGCTGCACGGGTAACTACGATACCAGTAGCTGTTGAAATTAAAAGTGCAGGAATCTGGCTCACCAGACCATCTCCTACTGTCAGCAATGTGTATTTTTGCATTGCCTCAGCAAAGGTTAATCCTCCGCCAGTCATTCCAAGGATAAAGCCTGCTATAATATTTATAAGTGTAATGATAATTCCTGCAATGGCATCCCCTTTTACAAATTTACTGGCTCCATCCATAGAACCATAAAAATCTGCTTCTCTCTGAATGCGTAATCTTCTTTCTCTTGCATCGGTTTCACTGATTAAGCCAGAATTCAAATCCGCATCGATAGCCATTTGCTTTCCTGGCATTGCATCCAATGTAAACCGGGCTGCAACTTCAGAAACTCTTTCTGCTCCCTTGGTGATTACCATAAACTGAATAATTACAATAATCAAGAAGACAATAAAACCGACTACTGCATTTCCTCCGATTACAAAGTCACCAAATGCCTGAATTACATTTCCTGCATTTCCTCTTGATAAAATATATCTTGTAGTTGATATATTTAATGATAATCTATATAGCGTTGTTAAAAGGAGCATTGATGGAAATACAGAAAATTGGAGCGGCTCCTTATTATATATGGCAATCAGAAGAATAAGTAAGGATAAAGATATATTTAAGCTAAGCAGTATATCCAAAGCCGGTAATGGTACCGGTATAATAATAATCATTATGACTGCAATGATTGCCAGTGATACAACAATATCACCAAACTTCATGGATGTTCCCCCTAATATATGTTTTTTAATTGATATACATAGGCTAAAACCTCAGCTACTGCTTGATAAAGATCAGGTGGAATGTTTGCACCTATGTCCACTTGGTAAAAAATTGTTCTTGCCAGCAATTTGTTTTCTACAATCGGTATTTCATGTTCATTCCCTGCTTTTTTAATGTTTTGTGCAATGAGATCTACCCCTTTAGCCAACAGAATAGGAGCTGCGTCTAAATTGCTGTCATAGCGTATTGCAACAGCATAATGAGTTGGATTGGTTATAATCACATCAGCCTTCGGTACATCCTGCATCATTCTGCGCATCGATATCTGTCTCTGCTTTTCTTTGATTTTTGATTTTATCTGAGGATCTCCTTCTGTTTGCTTATACTCTTCCTTAATCTCTTGCTTTGACATTTTTAAATCATTCTCAAATTCCCACTTTTGAAAAAAGTAATCCATAACAGCCAGCAGTATTAGCACAATTGCGGCACGGAAAGCTACTTGAATCGTTGTATTGCCAATAAAGCCGACAATGCTTTCAATACTCATATCCAGAATATTTAATACTTCCTTTGACTGCTTCAACGCATAACTGAATGTGACATACCCAACTACGCTAATTTTCAAAAGGGATTTTATAAATTCTACAACGGTCTTTTTTGAAAAAATCTTCTTAAATCCATTAATAGGATTAATTCTATCAAACTTAATTCCAAGTGTTTTTGTGGTAAATAGAAAGCCTACCTGTGTATAACTGCACAGCAAGCCGACTAAAAATGCGACCCCCATAATGGGAATGACCAACTTTGCTGTAACCGTTACCAGCAATATAAACATTTTATGAATACCGTTAACCGTAAAAAGATCTTCCGTATTCACTATGTTTAAAAATATATTATGGGTGAAAAGCCGTAGATTGTGAAAAATAAATTTCCCAAGTAAAAATAATGCAAGAAAAGTGAATAAAAGAATGAGGGCAGAGTTGATTTCTTTACTCTGTAATACTTGCCCCTTTTCCCTGGCCTCTTTCTTACGCTTTGGTGTCGCTTTTTCTGTTTTTTCTCCTGTAAAAAGCTGTAGGTCGATGTGAAAAAGAGTCATTCTATCATCCTCTATTGATCAAGCTAAGGAAATCCTTAAGATTTTCGAACATACTATCAAAAACATACTCAAAAAAACCAGCATATAAAGGTATAATCATAACCATTACAATCAATCCAACAGATATTTTCAATGGCATCCCTACTACAAATACATTCATTTGTGGCATAGTTCTCGCAAGGATGCCTAAAAGCACATTGGTGATAAATATAGCTGCAAGAATTGGCGCAGCGATTTTAAAAGAAATGATAAAAGTAGTGATTAATATACTAATAATTTTATCAATCATGAATATATTCATGTTTAACCCATTTAGTGGAATCATATTAAAGCTTTGAACCAATCCGCGAATGAGTGTATGATGTCCATTCGTTATTAGCAGCATCAATGTAGCCATAAAATAAAGCACATTGGCCATTATAGGTATTTCTGTATCATCCTGTGGATTAATTACGCTGGCTATAGAAAATCCAATCTCCATATCAATAATATGTCCCGCCAAGTATACACTACTTAAAAAAAGATAGCATATAAAACCAATCATCATTCCTGTCATCAGTTCCTTCGCGCTGATGAATAACATTATATAGAAATGGCTCAACTCTAAAGCTTCTGGAATATTCACCATGGGTACCAGAATTACAGCTAAGAACAATGAAAAACCCATTTTCCCATATAAAGGGATATTGTTATAGTTGAAAATTGGCGCTGTGACGAAAATCCCTAGAATCCTCGCAAAAACTAATAAAAAAACGCCTAAATAATCAAGTAAATAGTTCATTACCTCCATGTTTATCCTGTCCTATCTTTATCTATTGGATAAAACGATTTAGATTGGCAAATAAAGCTTCTGTATAATCAATTGCTGTAGCAAGCAGCCAAGGTCCGAAAACAATAAAAGCAAGCAAAACTGCCAGGATTTTAGGTACAAAGGCAAGGGTTGCTTCTTGAATTTGTGTCGTAGCCTGAAAAATACTAACTGCTAGTCCCACGATCAGTCCCAGCAAAAGCATGGGTGCTGATAAAATGATCACATTTAGCATAGCCTGCTGAAATAGTTCAATGACCAATCCTTCAGTCATATGCGACACCCCTAACGAAATCCTTCAATTAAGGATTTAATAATCAAATTCCATCCATCTACCATGATAAAAAGTAAAATTTTAAAAGGCAAAGAAATCATTACTGGCGGCAGCATCATCATTCCCATAGACATCAATGTACTGGCAACCACCATGTCGATAACGATAAAGGGTATAAACAATACGAAGCCAATTTGAAAGCCTGTCTTTAGCTCACTGATAATAAAAGCAGGGATCAGTGCCTTGGAAGGTATATCTTCCAACTGTTTTGGTTTCTCACTTCCTGATATATCAATAAACAAAGCCAAATCCTTTTCACGGGTCTGTCTAAACATAAAACTTCTTACAGGCTTCATTGCATTTTCCAGTGCTGCCTCCTGGGAAATCTCTTCCTGCAGATAAGGCTGCACTGCTGTACTATTGATTTCTGCACCAATTGGAGCCATAATAAAAAAAGTTAAAAACAAAGCTAATCCAATCAAAACTTGATTCGGCGGTGTTGTTTGTGTTGATATAGCTTTTCTAATAAAAGATAAAACAATAATAATTCTGGTGAAGCATGTCATCATCATTAAAATCGAAGGCGCTAAAGCCAGAATTGTAAGGATAAACAGGATCTCTATACTGCTCGCTACTTCCTGCGGACTCTGCGCTTCCTCCATATTCAGGCCTATTCTGGGAATAGGCATTCTTGGCTCAGCATAAGACGTTGTAATGGAAATAGCAAAAACCAAAAGAAGTATTCCAATAATTGTTAACCCTAATCTGCGTTTTTGAATCCTCATTGTTGTTCATCCTTATCTTCAAACATATTGATATTTTGATTTTTTCGTTTGAATTCTGATAGCACTTTTTGCAAGGTATCTTGGTCTTCACCCGTTAACAATTCGTGGTCTTTGATATCTTCCGGCTGTTTTTTGGAAAACTTTTTAAGATACGTATCAAAACTAGGAAAGATCATGCTGCCTTGTGACCCTTCAGGAGCTTGGTTTATTTCTTCTTTCCTAACTTCTGTTAAAAGCTCAACATTTTGTTTGCCTGCAGCGAGCAGAAAAAAACGCTCCCCAACTTTAACAATATACAAGGATTTTTCCAACCCGAGTACTACCTTTTCTATAATCTGAATGTTTCTACCACCAATTACAGCTGCACTCTTTCTTCCTACATATCGCGTTGTAAAATACGCTGCAGCAACAATCATGAGAAAAATAAAACTGTAGGATATTAACTTAACAAATAAAAAAGCGGTATTGCCTGTTCCCTGCTGAGTGATTAGGGCAGACGGGACAATATTTGTAAGAATCATTCAGTTTTTTTCTCCTTCCATTTAGCCTAATACTTTTCGCACAGCTTCGATCACTCTATCAGCTTGGAAAGGCTTTACAATGAAATCTCTTGCTCCTGCCTGGATCGCTTCGATAACCATCGCTTGCTGGCCCATAGCTGAGCACATAACAATTTTTGCATTGCCGTCTATCTTTTTAATTTCTTTTACAGCTTGAATACCATCCACTTCCGGCATTGTAATATCCATAATCACTAAATTTGGAACAAGCTCTTTATATTTTTCAATGGCTTTCGCACCATTTTCAGCTTCGCCAACCACCTCAAACCCATTTTTCGTCAATACATCTTTAATCATCATTCTCATAAAAGCAGCATCATCAACTATTAAGATTCTTTTTGACATTTTTGTTCCTCCCTTTACTTTACCTTGTTTATTCTCTTCGATGAATTAATGATATCTGTTACGCGAATTCCATAGTTTTCGTCAATAACAACCACTTCTCCTTTTGCAACATACTGACCATTTACCAATAGATCCAAGGGCTCTCCCACAAGCTTATCCAGCTCTATGACCGTACCTGGCGCAAACTCTAATATTTCACTGATTTTCTTAGAAGTTCTGCCTAATTCAACAGTTACTTCCAGAGGAACGTCTTTTATAAGACTAATATTCTCTCTTTCACTGCGTAATTCTTGTTCATCAAAGGATTGGAACTGCACCGGTTGAACGTTTACTGGCTCTCTTCGATAAACAGGCTCTCCATAGTTAGGCGCTGCAGCTTGACTTTGAACATGTTCTTTTCTATCTCCAATGATTCCTTTTGGTTCTATCACAGATTTCGTATCAATCACATCCTCATAACTGTTGGTATAGGTTGTATGGCTGCTTTCAAAAAGATGATTTACCATATTTTTTGCAAATGAAACAGGCAAAAGCTGCATGATTTCACTATCGATAATATCTCCAATCACCATCTTAAAAGCTATCTTCACTACTCTATCATCATGCATACGCGACTCTATGTCAATGGATTTTGTAGAAAAATTAATTGCAAAAGCTGCGGGCGGATTTATATCAATCTTCGTATGGAACATTTCCGACAAGGAAGTAGATGCTGACCCAACCATTTGATTCATGGCCTCACTGATGGCACTTAAATGCAACTCGGTTAATTCTCCGGTGAAATTCCTGCCATCGCCGCCCATCATCAGGTCGGTTATAATTTTCACGTCATCTTCCTTTAAAATAAGGAGATTGATACCTTCCAGCCCCTCTTTGTATGAGACCTCTACAGCTACAAATGGAATAGGGTACTGTTCTTTTAGTTCTTCAATGGTCATTACTGAAACCTGCGGTGTCGTAATGGTCACCTTTTGACCTAGTAATGTGAAGAGGGTCGTTGCAGAAGTTCCCATGCTGATATTACCGATTTCTCCAAGGGCATCCTTCTCGTTTTCATCTAAATCCCTTACCTCCGCTGTCTGATCACCGCTATCTGAACTTGGAGTGCTTGCATTTCCTTTAAGTAGAGCATCTATTTCTTCTTGTGATAACATGTCACCCATCTTATTCATCTCCTTTCCGTTCAATGCTGGAAATTTTCACTGCGACTTTTTTCTTTTTTATTCCAGGTTTTCCATAATATTTCAATTGTTGATTTACATATATTTTTACATCGCTATTTACTAATGTATCCAGTTGAATGACGTCCCCAATCTGTAAATCTATAAAATCACTGACTGTAATATGGGTAGAGCCAATTACAGCACGAATTGGGATATAACTTTTTTCTAACCTATTCTTAACAATTTGCTGGTCTTCTTCGGATATTTCTTTTTTAACATTGGTAAACCAAAACTTTGTACTCAATTGCGGTAAAATGGATTCAATTACAAGGTGAGGAATACATACATTAATCATTCCTTCTACCTCTCCTATTTTAATATTTAATGTTATTAATGCAATGGTTTCATTAGGAGAGATAATCTGCGCAAATTGAGAGTTCGTTTCAATCTTTTCCAGCTTTGGATCGATGTCCAATACATTTTCCCAAGGTTCCTTTAGCAGCCGGATCATTTGTTTAATTAACTTCTTTAACAAAGTTATTTCTATCTCTGTAAAGCTTCTAGCCTCTTCAATAGGTTTTCCATTCCCTCCGAGAATCCTGTCAATAAGGGTATATGCAATATCCGGAGTGATGTCTATGATAATTTGTCCCGGCAATGGTGAGAAATCTACAATTCCCAAAACTGCCGGATTGGATATGGAATTACTAAACTCATAGTACGTCAATTGTTCAACCGTAAAAACATCTATCTGTACCAAGCTTCGCAAGTATCCAGAGAGATAAGTATTTAGCAATCTGGAAAAATTCTCATGAATCACCTGAAGGGTTCGTAATTGATCCTTTGCAAACTTATCAGGCCTACGAAAATCATATTTCTTAATTTTCTTTTCTTTATTTTCTTCCTCTATCTCATGTACATCTACTTCCCCAGTGCTTAGCGCTTGCAGTAAAGCATCTATTTCATTTTGCGATAATACATCGGCCAATTACGTCACCTCCCTCTATTGGATAATAAATTCAACAAAATATACATTTGTGATTTTCTCCGTATCCATCATTTGTTTTACAGATTTTAAAATTTCATTTCGCAGCATTTGCTGACCTTTGTCACCTACTAGTACGGTTTCTTCCTTGCTTCTTATCAGCTCTAAAATATCATTTCGGATTTTTGGTTTTTTCTCATCTAATTTTGCTGACAGCCTTTCGTCTGTAATCTCGAAATTAATATTTACCTTTAGAATTTTTCTGCTATCTTTTATATTGCAGTAAAGCTCTCCTACAGAATAGTTGTAGGTCTTTATCTCCTTGACAGCTTTTTCTGAGTTCCTATTGGCAGCCAGATAAAAAGCGCCTCCAAATACAGCTGCAGTGACGATAAATCCGATGATGCTAAATAAAACAACTTTTTTTACAGACATTCTTTTTCGCCCCTTTAAAATTCTAGTAATATGGTTCAGATTGAACAAATTCTGAACGTAGAATTACAATGTCTACTCTTCTGTTCTTCGACTTGTTTTCAGCAGTATCGTTCGGTGCAACAGGATGATACTGACTATATCCCGATGCAGAAAGCCTGTCCGGCCTTAAATCCGCCTCTTCAATGAGAACCCTTACAACATTGGACGCCCGCGATACAGACAATTCCCAATTGGTTGGATATCTTTGAATATGTACAATAGGATCTGAATCTGTATGACCCTCAACCCGAATGTACTTCTGGTTGAATTCTTCCTGCTTCAGTAAATCAGCAAGAAATTTCAGCGTTTTCTTTGCATCCGGTTTAATATCGGCTTTTCCTGAATCAAAAAGTACATTATCTTTAAATCGAAGTAGTAATCCCCTTGCTTCCAAATCCACCAGAATTTCATTTGCCATGTTGTTTGCCTCTAAAAATTCCTCCAGCATTTCCTTTAGTTTTTTAAAATCTTCTTGTTCCTCAAGCTGATTGATATTTTTTTCTTCTTCCGGTAAAGGATCCACTTCGATGTTTTTTCCACCTTGTAAAACACCTAAAGAACCTTGAAAAGACTGCATAATGGCACTGAATTTTTGAACATCAATGGTGGAGAAGGCAAAAAGTAAAACGAAAAAACACAGCAATAAGGTTACCATATCCCCATAGGTGGTCATCCACTCTGGTGAACCGGGCTTTGCTTCATCCCCTGCTCTTCTTCTTTTCATCTATGCTTCAACACCCTCTCCTTTTCCGTTTTGAAGTCCTTTTCTTACTTTAGGCGGTAAAAAAGCTTTCAGTTTTTCTTCAATAATTCTTGGATTTTCCCCGGCTTGAATCGATAAAAGTCCTTCTACCATAATTTCTTTGATTAATATTTCTTCTCTACTTCTCGTTTTTAACTTAGTAGCAATCGGAATAAATACAAGGTTTGCTAATAAGGAACCATAGAAGGTAGTAATCAGTGCAACAGCCATACTTGGCCCGACAGATTTAGGATCTTCAAGACGCTGCAGCATATTGATCAGACCGATTAAGGTACCAATCATACCAAAGGCAGGTGAGGCAGATCCCATACTATCAAAAATGCTCTTGCCTTCTCCGTGCCGTTCTTCTAGAAATGCTAATTCTGTTTCCAGTATATTTCTAACTAATTCCGGATCGGTACCATCCACAATCAGCATGGCACCCTTTTGAAGAAATTCGTCATCAATGTTTTCACAAGCTTCTTCTAAGGCTAGTAATCCTTCTCTTCTTGCAGTGTTTGCCAGCTCAATAATTTTGCTAATGGTCTCTCCCGGTGCCAAATCCTTTGATGAAAAGGCTTTTCGAACAACGGTGAAAGACTGCGTTACTTTCCTTAATGGAAATGCCACCAGCGTACTTGCAACGGTTCCGCCTAATACAATGACTATGGAAGGAAGGTTCCAAAAGGATAGCAAACTTCCATCCAACAGAATCCCACCTATAATAAATGTCATACCTACTATAATACCTATGATTGTTGCTAAATCCAATCGCTACACCCCATTTCCCGAATCATTGTTTAAAATGCTTAATTGTGAAAAAATCTTTTGTTTGTAAGCTATGATTTTATTAATAATTTCATCTATGCTTTCCTTCACCACAACTGTTTTTCCGGAAGTCAGCCGAATCACTGTATCCGGTGTGGCTTCCAGCGACTCAATCAGCTCACTGTTAATCACATAGGGTTCTCCACTTAATCTTGTCACACGGATCATATCATCCATCCTTTAATCTATTCCGGGCGCTGGCGCCCGGAATAGAACAAATTCATTATCGTTTTAAGTTAACCAGTTCCTGAAGCATTTCATCGGTTGTTGTGATCATTCTGGAGTTTGCCTGGAAACCTCTCTGGGTTGTAATCATATCTACAAACTCCTCAGAAAGGTCTACATTAGACATCTCCAGGGTTCCGGGAGCAAGGGCCCCCAAGCTGCCGGATCCCGGCCTGCCCAGCTTTGGCGTTCCCGAGTTAATGGTATCCATGAAAAGATTGTTCCCAATCTTTTGCAGACCCGGTGCATTATCAAAGTCCGCCAGCATGAGTGTGGCCAATACTTTTCTTTCTCCGTTGGTAAAGATCCCTACCACTTCACCCTTATCGGAAATGGTAAAGTCGTCCAGCACCCCTGCACTATTTCCTACCTGCAGCACGCCCTTTGCATCGGATTCGGCTGCAAACTGGGTTAATAGAGCATTGCCATTGTCATCTTGAAAGGTACTGTCATTAATAGTGAAGTTAATATCGTCTGCTCCGGGAATATTTTTAAGGCTAAATGCTATTGTAGTATTTGGATTCGTTTCTATTATTGCGTCACCAGCACCTATTGCTACACTTTCTACTAGCCCCACATAATTTCCCTGAGCATCGAATTTCACATATGCCACATTAGCTGGGTCTTCACCAAATTGAACTTTTCTATAGCTAACCACTTGTGGATCTGATCCACCGGTATTCCCTACAACATTATCCGTAAAATTTACACTCACTGTATGTACCCGTCCCAGACTGTCGAAAACATCTATGGTTGTAGAATATTTAGTATCATCAGGGTTAATATTTCCTTTTAACTGTATGGGGGATATATCATTTAATCTATTGGGAGGCGTTCCCGTGTCAGTGTATTTGTTCGCTGTGGCGGTGGCTGTGGCGGTGGCTGAAAAATTCACCTGTATCGGTACAATGGCATTGTTTTCATCATAGCCTAGAACCTTATATCCATTGGGGTCTAACAGATTTCCCTGTTTATCCAGCGTAAAGGCCCCTGCCCTTGTATAATACCGGTTTTGCAGGTTGACATCATCGGTGACAACGAAGAAACCGCTGCCGTCAATCATAACATCTAAAGGATAATTGGTTCTTTGTGAAGCCCCCTGGGTGTGTCTCACATTCATAGAGGCTATACTGGCCCCTAAACCGATTTGTTGGGGATTGGTTCCGCCCATTCCCCCTTGCGGAGAACTGGCTCCTTTGATTACCTGGCTAAAAACCTCTTGAAAAGTTACCTTGCTGGCTTTAAAACCTACTGTATTCACATTGGCAATATTATTTCCAATGACATCCATTTTTGTTTGGTGCACACGCAGTCCGGAAACTGCTGAGTACATTGATCGCATCATGGTTACATAACCTCCTTTTTTAAATCGCTGTAGATATCTCTTCTGTCTGTCAGAGATATATAGCTTCCTGTGCAGGTCCAGCTATATGATTACAGCCCCATCAATATTGGTAAATACACTGTCCTCCAGCATATCCCTTGTTGCAGCAGTAATGATTGTTTTGTTTTTCACACTGGCTACAAAGGTTTTTTGATCCATAATAATTAAGGTCTCCTTAATCCCTTTTTGCTGGGCTTTATTTAAGGCTTCTTTTATTTTCTGGACCTCCGTGGAGTTCAGCTGAATATTGCGCGCCTCCAGCCGTTGGAGGGCATGTTTGGAAAATTTGACCTCTTGATTTTCAACTACATGGTCTAATACCTGTGCAAAGGATTTTTGTTCAATTCCCCTGCTTTGTATGGCCTTTAATTTTTGGTTTTCAATCGGTCTGATGGTTGTAGAAATAACTTTATTCATAGCAGACACCTACTTTACCCTTCCGTGGTTTCCGTTTATTCCTCTTCCTGACCCGGTTCTGCAGGAGGAGCAATGCCATACTCCTTGAGCGCCTTATTCAAATTGACCAGTTCCTGTAGTATTTGTTTGTTGGTATTGAGTATCTCTGCATCGCCAACCATCATTTGATAGGAAAGGGAATAGGCGATTTCATCTATTAGCTCGTAGGTTTCTTTTGTGGTTTTGTTGAGGTTTTGCATTTGTTCCAAAGCAGAAAACTGAGCCATCTGCGCGACAAATTCCTTGTCGTCCATGGGATTTAAAGGGTCCTGATATCTGAGCTGCGTAACCAAAAGCTGCAAAAAAGCATCCTTGTCCAGCTCCTGTTTGGGCCCTGTATTGGTATTTGTCGTTCGGTCTGGGGTACTGCCTATATTATAGAGTAATTCATCGGACATATTTCACACCTCCTATGCAAGAAAATCAATGTTTTCACTATGTAATGATTTTACTGTCTGGGCTTCTGCCTGAATGGCAGATGATCCCTGGGCCAATCCCAATCCTTTAATGCGGGAATTATTTTGCTTTTTTTGAAATGCCATGAAATTCTGGTGTCCCTGAAAGTTTCCGTCATTGCCCACAAAAACGCTAAGCTCCTGAACATTTAACCCTTTTTGCTGCAGGGAATCCTTTAATGTATTCATATTGGACTCCAATATTTCTTTTACCATGTGACTCTCTGCTACGAATTTAGCAACCACGATTCCCTTCTCTACTTCCAGTTTCATTACTAATTTCCCTAAATTATCCGGTTTTAGCTGAATGAGCATTTCAGAACGCTCTTCGTCAATGAAGATTTCCGACTTCGGCAAAATTTGCTCCATAATATTGGAAAATGTTGGTTTGACTGGTGTTGGTTGTACATCACCAGCCGGATCAGCAAGGTTTGTTTCTGCTATTTCAACCTGCGAACCTAGGAACATGCTCATATCTTTTTGTTGTGAAGTCGGTTTCGTTGCGTTTAGCTCTTCAAGCTGCACAGAATTTTGATGACTTCCTTTAACTTTTTCGTCCTTCTTGGTCTCCACTGCTTCTCTTAGACTTTCCACAGCCTTTTCGTTCGTTGGGAATATGCTTTCTTCCACTTCCTCCATGGTTTCCATATCGATTTTTGGAACCGTCTGGTTATCCATTTCTTTTTTTACTATAGGTGCCATATCTGCAGAAACCGGTTGTTCTTCCTGTTCATTAGAAAATTTATCCATAATATTTTGCAGCTGTGTTAAAAGCTTCTCTGTATTCATATCGATTGCAGGGCCTTGATCCTGCATGAATTCTACATTCCCTTCGATCGTGTCTGCAGGCATTTCATCAGATAAAGCACTTAGCTGTTGGTTGATTTCAGCAACTATTTTTTCTACTGGACCTTCCATTGCTAAAGCAAGTGGCAAAATTTCTTCTACAGCCTTCTTCATTGCTTCTATGGCAGAAGAATCCATAGATTGCTCCGGACCTGCCTCCTCATTTGTTTGAAGCAGTTGGGACAGGCTTTGTAATATTGCCAGTAATGCAGTTGCTTTTTCGTCAACTTGATCAGGCTCATTCTTTGCAAGAACAGCTTCTTCAAGATCTGTACTCATACTCTTCTGCTGTTTCAGGCTGTTTCCGCCTAATGATTGATTTTTTTTGTTTTGCAGCATTGCAGTGTATTTGTTTGAAGTCATCTCTTTTTTATCTGTTCTTTGATTATTATTCAGGCTGTCTTTTAAAATCTGATCAAAGCTGTTTTTCTTGCTCTTCGCCGTGCTTGCCATTGCAGATCCATTAGCGTTTGCGGCTGGTTGTAGATTTATCTGCGTCAAATAGTCTTTCATTCTTTTCACCTCCTTTCTATGTATGTATTTATGATTTAATCAGGCATTGTTAATTGTTTTGAAATTTCAGATCCTAGCTTGCTTTCTAAAGCTGCTATGACCTCTGCCTGAGTTTTTTCTTTAAGACTTCTTAATAAGCCTAAAGCCAAATCTTTATCGGTTATAGTAATACTCTCCTTGTTGGAGAAGGTTTCCTTGATAATATTTCCATTTCCCTTGTAGAGATTTTCAATTAGATCTGCAATTTGCTGCGCTGTCATCTTGCCATAGACTTTAATCAAATCATTTACTCTTTCATCATGTTGTCTAAAAAGCCTCATGGCCAATAAAACATCATCGGTCTTCAATCCCTGGTCCGGTTCCAGTATTTCCGCTTCTTTCATTTTACTCAGCAGCTTCGACTGAAACTGTGCATCCTCCATCCGGTTAAAGGTTTTTGCCGTTTGCAGCAGATCCATATTCCTAAAAATCACAATCAATTCATCCAATTTGTATTTTTTTTCATCGCCCAATTCCTTCGCAAGTGTTTCTATTTTCTCTCCATTATAGATTTGTGCCGCATTCATTAAGGAAAGCTCTTTGTCTTTTAGCTGGTGCAAATTCTGCTGGATTTTTCCTTGCTTCTCCTTCGATTCAAAATTTGACAGGATTCTGGTTGTCACATCCTCATCCAGATGCTTTAATACCTTTATGGTGGTGGCATCCTTCATCTGCTCCATAATTAATCCTATTTCCCTAAAAGAAACAAATTCGTTCATCAGGTTTTGTTCTATTTCTTTTATTAAGTTTGCCAGCGTTAATGTTTCATAAAATTTTGCCTTATCTACCAAAGTGTTTTTATTATCGGCTTCAATCTGTTCTAACGTTAGTGTTAAAATATCCTTCTTCAAAGAGTTATCTCTTAACAGTTCCAGCACTTTTTCCGTTTGTTTTGAATTGATCTGCCCCATTATTCTTATAAGGTCATTATAAAGGGCTTCATCTTCCTGTTTAATGATCGTCAGCTTATCTGATGCCCTTGAGACGTCAGTATTCAGCAGGTAATTTGCCACAAGTTTTTTTCGAGCTTCCTTTTCCTCCCGGGTAGGAAAACTCTGAAAGTATGTACCGATAAATCCCGGAGACTGACTAAGGTAATTGTTGGCGATGTATTTGAAATTTTCATTGGTGAAATACATGATTCCAAGAATAGTAGCCGGTATCATGGTAAAAACGACCAATACAATGACGATTATTTTCCCTATATTCAAGGATGCTGTTTCTTTTTCAATTGCATTTGAAGTAGCCATTTTTACCCCCTAATTGCTCTTAAAATTATTAAAGGTTACCAGTTGATCAATAAACTTTTCTTCTTCCTTTTTTTCCTGATAATTAAAGAGCTGTTTTTCTTTTTCTTTTAGCTTTTCAAAAGTTCGTTTTTCAGTAGTCGCTTTGACCAAGGCCATGCGCAAATGATTTATATTATTATTGCATTGTTCTATAGATTCCTGTTGATGTTGAATTTTCTGATTCAGATTATGCATATAGGATTCATATACCTTTAAGCGGGCTGCGTGAACGCCTTCTTCCATTTGACTTCTTAACTGCTGTTGACAATTACGCCGGTCCTTATTAAAACCATTCAATATATCCTTTTCTAAGTCCAGCTTTTCAACAGCTTTATGCAGCTTGCCCTTCGCAATCTCCTCATGCTTTTCCTTGACATTCAGCAAGTTATCATATTTGAAATGAAATTTGTTCATTTACAACACCTCTATTGGAAAAGTTTTCTTATTTCCTCAACTGCTTCCTCATAATCATATGCCTCATAAGTTCCCTGCTTAAGATAATTGTTTAATTGATCTATCATGGAGATTGAAAAATCAATTTGCTTATTGCTCCCCTTTACATATGCACCGATACTGATTAAATCTTCTGCTTCCTTATATACTGCCAGCACATTCTTAAATGTATTGGATAAATGTTGATGCTCTTCATCAATCAAGTTTGGCATCAGACGGCTCACACTGTTCAAAATATCAATGGCCGGATAGTGATTTTTATTGGCTAAGGATCTTGAAAGTACAATATGTCCGTCTAAAATTCCTCTTACCGTATCTGCAATCGGCTCATTCATATCATCACCATCTACAAGAACTGTGTAAAGCCCTGTAATTGAACCTTTTTCAGAATTTCCTGATCGCTCTAATAATTTTGGCAGAGCTGCAAATACGGAAGGGGTATATCCTTTTGTAACCGGAGGCTCTCCAACAGCTAATCCTACTTCCCGTTGGGCCATACTAAACCTCGTCAGTGAATCCATCATTAGCATTACATCCAGCCCCTGGTCTCTAAAGTATTCTGCAACTGATGTAGCCAACATAGCCCCTTTCATTCTCACTAAGGCGGGCTGATCTGATGTTGCAACGATCAGAACAGAACGTTTCAGACCTTCTTCCTGCAGGTCATTCTCAATAAATTCTCTAACTTCTCTTCCCCGCTCACCAATCAAAGCGATTACATTAACATCTGCCTTTGTATTTCTGGCAATCATCCCTAGTAATGTGCTTTTTCCTACACCACTTCCTGCAAATATACCAACTCTTTGCCCTCTTCCACAGGTCAGCAGGCCATCGATTGCCTTTATCCCTAGAGATAAAACGCTCTCAATTTTATTTCGGCTCAAAGGATCTGGCGGCGAATTATTTACCGGATAGCGTTTGTGAAAAAAAATGCTTCCCTTTCCATCCATTGGATTTCCCAGTCCATCCAGTACGCGCCCTAATAATTCATTTCCCACATTCACAGTTAAGGATTCATCGGTAGCTACTACTTTACTCCCTGGCCCAATACCTTCCATTTCTCCAAGGGGCATTAACAGAACCTTTTTATCCTTGAATCCTACAACTTCTGCTTTGATAGGCTTTGTTCCCTTCAACGGATAGATATGGCATAATTCTCCTAATTTAACAGCCGGACCCATTGATTCAATGGTTAGGCCAATCACTTGAGATACTTTTCCGCTATATTTAATTAAGTTTACATTTGCAATCGTTGAACGATATTTTTGTAAGTTAATGTTATTCATGGGTTACTCGCTCTCCAAAAGTTCTCTGAATAATTCTTTAATTTGTGTTAACTGGGTTTCAATGCTCGAATCAATACTCCCTGAAACTGTATCAATCACGCAGTTGCCTTTTTTAAAAGCTGCATCCTGTTTGATTTGAATATCGTCAATATTCTCTGCTAAGGCAAGGATTCTATTTTTTGCAGCAATAGCATATCCATAGTCCTCCGGGCTAACCCGTATGATCAGCGAGTCTGTATAAGTACATTTTTCCAACCCCAGTTTGATCAATCCAATAATGGTCTCATAGGAATCTTCTACACGTTCATGGACGATTTTTTCAACTGTTTCTATGGCTAAATCTATAAGGTTCTTTTCAAGAGCTTTTGTTGTTTCATGTTTTGCGTTTTGAATTGCTTGCTTGATCTGTATCGCTTCTTCAATTAGATAGTCGGCTTCTGCTTTCCCTTCTCCATACCCTTCTGTCTTCCCCTCTTGATAACCCTCTATTTTAGCATTCTGGTAAATCTGCTTTGCATTTTCATAAGCTTCTTGTATGATTTTTTCTGCTTCTGCATTTGCATCCGCTAGTCTGCTTTGGATTTCATTTTCAAGGGATTGCATCCTGTCCCGCATAATCTCCTCGTAAGAAGGTTGTTGCTCTATATCATCATTTTTTGATTCTCCATGTTCTTCCACAACAGGTACAGGAATATGGGCCTCAATTTCTTTTTTTTCACCCATCCGGACATAAGGAGATTTGAAAATTCTAGACAACGATCTCGTCCCCTCCTCCTCGGGAAATAATAATTTCTCCGGCTTCTTCTAACTTACGAATAATATTTACAATTTTTTGTTGTGCTTCTTCCACATCTCTCAAACGTACTGGACCCATAAATTCCATATCCTCTTTGATCATTTCGGCCATACGCTTTGACATATTATTGTAAATAACTTCTTGCACCTCTTCTGTTGCGCCTTTTAGTGCAACTGCCAGATCATTATTTTCCACCTCACGGATAAATCTTTGGATAGATGTACTATCAAGGGTAACAATGTCTTCAAATACAAACATCCGTTTTTTGATTTCTTCAGCCAACTCTATATCCTGAACTTCAAGGGTTTCAAGAATAAACTTCTCAGTTCCCCGGTCAACTGCATTTAATATGTCTACAATGGACTGAATTCCTCCAGCAGATGTATAATCCTGTGTAACCATCGAGGACAGTTTTCTTTCCAATACAGATTCTACCTCTTTTATAATTTCGGGAGATGTACGATCCATGGTAGCAATCCTTTGCGCAACCTCTGATTGCTTTACTTGTGGCAGCGCAGACAAGATTTGTCCTGCTTGCAAAGGATTTAAATAAGCCAAAATAAGGGCAATCGTCTGCGGATGCTCATTCTGAATAAAATTCAACAACTGACTGGCATCAGCTTTTCTTACAAAGTCAAAAGGTCTTACTTGCAAAGATGCAGTTAATTTGTTTACAATATCAAATGCTTTTTGGGAGCCCAGAGCTTTCTCTAAAACCTCTTTTGCATAGTTAATGCCACCCTCGGAAATGAACTCCTGTGCAAGACAAATTTGATAAAATTCTTCCAACACTTTTTCTTTTTCTTCTGCAGGTATTTTTCGCATGTTTGCTATTTCCAGGGTCAGCTCTTCGATTTCTTCTTCCTGAAGATGCTTAAATATCTTAGCTGATTTGTCAGGCCCTAAAGCGATTAATAACACTGCTGCTTTTTCTTTTCCACTCATTCCACCTTTTCGAGCCATGCATCTACACTCCTAATCTTCATTTAGCCATGTTTTCAATAACTGTGCTACAGCATCTGGCTTTTTGTCGACAAAATTATTAATTTGCTTTTTATAATTAGATTTTTCATTAACATCTAGTTCAATTTCATTAATATTGTCTACCACTGGCATAATCGGGGTTTCAAGCAGACTATCCATTTCTTTTTTGCGCTGTCTTGCCCTGTAAACCGCGAAACTGGTGCCGCCCAATAACATCACTGCTAAAATTGCCATTGCCCAGAGAGGAACTACATCAAGAATTCCTTTATTCGTCTGTCCAGGTATATTTGCTAATTGATCTGTCAAAGAGGTATCGAAATCTCTAGCCATTACCTCTACAACCCGTGTATCTAATCCTGCCGCTGCAGAAACCAGGTTGATAATTTCCTGCTTGTGCTCATCAGACATTTCCTGATCTACTAATGTCTTTTTATTTACCACAACTGCAACCGTAATGTCCTTTACCTGACCTTGTGCTTTGACGATCTGCTTGCGGATTTCATTCAATTCATAATTTATTGTTCTATTTGCTTTATCATACCGCGAAGCATCTCCACTGTTTTCAACATACTGTGTAATATCCTCAGCGTTGGTATCTGTTCCTGGAACACCGCCTTGCGGACTGTTCACTACCTGCTCCTTTAATTCACTCATGCTTATGATGAGTCCTTCCGTTTCGCCTTCAACCGGTGGGGCAAATTCTTTGCTTTCTGTAACTTCACTGTCGAAATCCAATTTTACATTTACCAGCGCTGCAACATTCCCGGGCCCGTATACCGTAGCTAAAAATTGCTCAATACTATTTTTTAAATCATCTTGCACTTGATGCTGCAAATTCAGCTGGCTGGATGCACTAAAGGCATCTCCTTCTTTCTTCTTATTTAATACTCTGCCTTTATTATCTACAACAGATATATTTTCCGGATCCAGGTCTTTTACTGCATTAGATAGAATCATTACAATTCCGTTTACTTGCTCATCCAGAAGGTTTGTTCCTGGGTTTAACTCCACAAATACAGAAGCTTTTGATTTTTGATCATTGATCAGAAAACCTGTATCATCTGCTACTGTCAGATTTACCCGTGCTTTGTTTACACCTTCGATTTCTTCGATGGTACTTGCCAATGCATTCATCTGTGCGATTAAATAACGTTTTTTTCTTTCATCATTGGTCATGGTCAAACTGCTGTTATTTAACATATCCTCATAGGAAAAACCATCTTTTGGAAACCCTTCCACAGCTAAGTTCATTTTCGCCTTATTCACGTATTCTTTTGGTACCAAAATTGTTGTCTCGCTGTCACCGTTTTTCCATGGAATCCCCATCTCATCTAATTTTTTTATCATTTCCCCAGCATCCTTTAGTGTTAAATCCCTGTAGAGGGTCACATACTCGGGCTGCGCAGTAAAAAAGATTAATAATGCCATACTGGTTATGATGAGCAATCCGCTAACACCGATCTTTATTTTTTGAGACTTGTTTAGGGATTGATAGAATTCATTGAGCTGTTGTCTCATGCGTTCAAAGGCACTGCCCATTTAGTCACCTCATTTCATGTATCAGAATATTATAGCTGGAGTCTCATAATCTCTCTATAGGCATCTAAAACTTTATTCTTTACTTCTATTGTAAACTGCAGGGCGATATCAGATTTTTGAGCAGCAATCATAACGTCATGGATATTTTCGATTTCTCCTGTTGCTAACAATTCGTCCATATACTGAGACGTCATTTCCAGATCATTTAATTTATGTATAGATTCTTTTAAGAAGGTACCGAAATCTGTTTTTGATTTCGTATTCTCTATATTGAATTGTGTAGTTGATGGTATCGCGATATTGTTAATTTTCATAGCTTATGCCTCCTAGATTTATCTTCCGATTTCCAGCGCCTTCATGGCCATGCTTTTTGTCGCATTTAAACTTGTTACATTTGCTTCATATGCCCTTGTTGAAGAAATCATATTGATCATCTCTGACACGATGTCTACATTTGGCATTTGTACGTATCCATTTTCATCTGCATCAGGATGTCCAGGCTCATATATTTTTTTGAAGGGTGTTTTGTCTTCTTTAATTGCAGTAATTTCTACACCATTCCCACCCTGTCGTTTTCCCTTTGCTGCATCCAACTGTTCTGCAAAGCTCAGTTGGGATGAAGCTTCCTTGAATACAGGTACCTGTCTTCGATAGGGTGTTCCACTACTCGTTCTAGTGGTATTTGCATTTGCAATGTTTTTTGAAATAATATCCATTCTTAATCTTTCTGCTGTTAATCCAGTTGCACTTACATCTATCGCTTTAAACATACTCATTTATTTACCTCCCATCCTTTATGGCTAATTTTAATTTATTCATTTTTCCATTGATTCTCTGGGTAACCATATTATAGGCAATATTGTTTTTTGCTAGATTTGCCATTTCTACATCGATATTTACGTTATTGCCGTCTTTACGATATTTCGTGTTTTCATCTTTTTTTATCGTGGGTTCAATATTTTCTACATCTTGGACACCGATAGCCATATGTTTTTCATGACTTGTTTTGCCCTTAATCCCATAGCCTGATAAACTCTCCTTTAACAGCGTTTCAAATTCCACAGTATCACGCTTGTATCCAGGTGTATTCACATTGGCAATGTTGTTTGAAATAGCCTCGTTCCTGAGCCATAACCCATCCATCGTTTTTTCAAGTGCCCTTATCTTTCCGAAGGATTTATCCAGCATAATCGATTCCCTCCTGATTTCTCTTAATAGTAATTCGACATTTATTTACAACTAAATTTTATATGTAATTTTTCATTCCCTTATAATTCAACAAATTATTTTATTTTCCTCCTATTTTCCTTTTTATAATATAACATTTCGGTGTATTTTGTTGTCTTTTTTTGTCGATTTTCTAGATATAGTCCTACAGTCCTTCGTTGTTTACATAATCTTATTATATACTACTTCCCCTTATTTAGAAAAGTTTTAAAATTTTCCTAAATATTAGTAACACAAGTTAAAATCAGCATTTCTTCCACTTTAATAATAAAAAAAAGAGCAACCTGGTTCAGGTTACTCTTTTCAATAAATTACAATTATTGATGCTTCATAACTAACGCTTCAACTTCTTTAATTCGTCTATCAGTTTGTCATTTAATATCTTAATGTGGGTTCCTTTCATGCCTAAAGATCTGGACTCAATAACGCCTGCACTTTCAAATTTCCTCAAGGCGTTTACGATAACTGATCTGGTGATGCCTACGCGATCTGCTATTTTACTTGCTACCAGTAATCCTTCTGTTCCTTCCAACTCCTCAAAAATATGCTCAACTGCTTCCAGCTCAGAATAAGATAGTGTTCCGATTGCCATTTGTACCACAGCCTTTTTGCGGGCTTCTTCTTCAATTTCTTCTGTTTTTGCTCTCAATATCTCCATTCCCACCACGGTTGCACTATATTCAACTAAAACCAAATCCTCATCCACAAATTTATTTTGATGTCTTGCCAAAATCATGGTGCCTAACCGCTGTCCGCTGCCGTTGATCGGAACAATTGTTACAAGCTTATTATAGCTTTCCACATCATATTTGAAAATCTCTAAAAGTTGATCTCCTGTAATATTGTATTTTGTCTCAACAATTTTAAGCAGTTCATCATTATATTCATCAGGGAATTTATTGTCACCGGTATCAGGATCAATAATAATTGGACAGTCTGATGCATCTGCAAGACTTACACCCAAAACTTTCCCTTTCTTACTGGATACATAAACATTTGCATCTAAAACTTCACTTAATGTTTTGCTTAACTCTGAAAAAGATACTGGTCCATTTCCGGATTGCTGTAATATCTTATTTACCCTTCTTGTTTTCTCTAATAATGTATTATACATTGCTGATCCTCCTTAATAACTTTTCTCATTTGTGTTTATTGACTATATAATATACTTATTTAAATCTTGACTGGTAATATGATCTGATAACTTTTGCTCTACATAGGCTTTATCAATGACAAGTTCTTCTTCATCTATGTCTGTTATTTCAAAAGATATATCCTCTAATAATTTTTCCAGAACGGTATGTAACCGTCTTGCACCAATGTTTTCTGTCTGCTCATTGACTAGGTAGGCAATATTTGCGATTTCATTAATAGCTTCTTCATGAAAATGAATTTTTATGCCTTCTGTTTCCAGCAACATTTTATATTGCTTGATTAATGCATTTTCGGGAGCCGTAAGAATTTCCCTAAAATTATCTCTAGAAAGGTTCTCCAGCTTTACTCTAATCGGAAATCTTCCCTGAAGTTCTGGTATTAAATCCGTTATCTTGGAAATATGAAAAGCACCTGCGCCAATAAAGAGAATATGATCTGTTTTGACCGGACCATACTTTGTGATGACAGTACTCCCTTCAACGATTGGAAGTATATCCCGCTGTACCCCTTCTCGAGAAACATCAGGTCCTCCTTTATAGCTGCTGCTAGCTATTTTATCAATCTCGTCTAAAAAAATAATGCCATTTTGTTCAGCGTTTTCTATGGCCTCTGTTACTACTTCATCCATATCAATTAATTTTTGCGCTTCTTGCTCCAATAATATTTTTCTCGCCTCTTTAATCGTTAACTTTCTCTTTTTTGTCTTTTTAGGCAAGATTCCACCGAGCAAATCGTTTACATTGATATTCATTTCTTCATTTCCAGTCCCTGAAAATAACTCAATGGTAGATCTCCCATTCTCTTCAACTTCTATCTCTACCATTTCATTTTCCAAAAGTCCCTCTTCCAACTGCTTCCTGACTTGCTCTTTTTGTAGTCTAGCAGTAGTAAGTTCCTGTTGATAAGAACTGCTTTCTTCTTCCTCCGATTGTCCACCGCCAAATAATGCTTCTAAGGGATTTCTGAAAGTTGTGTTTTTCTTCGGCATGGGGCAAAGAATATCTATGATTTTTTCATCAATGAATTTCTTAGCTATTTCATATTTTTCTTCGATTTTACGATTTTTCACCATTCTTATGGAGGTTTCAATTAAATCTCGGATCATGGATTCTACATCTCGCCCAACATAGCCAACTTCAGTAAATTTCGTTGCTTCTACTTTTACAAATGGAGCATCTACCAACCTGGCCAATCTTCTTGCTATTTCGGTTTTTCCTACCCCTGTTGGCCCCATCATTAGTATATTCTTTGGCTTTATTTCTTCTTTGAAATAATCCGGTAACAAACTTCTTCGATACCGATTCCTCAAAGCTACAGCTACTGACCTTTTGGCATCTTGTTGTCCAATAATATACTTATTCAGCTCTGTTACAATCTCCCGGGGCGTTAAATTCTTCATACTTTAATCACACTCCTAAAGGGTTTCAACAGTTATATTGTCGTTGGTATATACACAGATGGAAGCAGCGATTTCTAACGATTCCTTTACAATATCTTTTGCAGCAAGATTTGTATGTTTATATAATGCATTTGCTGCTGCCAATGCATAGGCACCCCCTGAGCCAATAGCAATAAAACCATCATCCGGTTCAATAATTTCCCCATTTCCAGAAATCAGCAAAAGTGTTTCATGATCTACCGCAAGCATCATTGCTTCCAGCTTTCTTAGAATCTTATCCTGACGCCATTCTTGGGCAAGTTCTACTGCCGCTCTCTTTAAATTCCCACTATGCTGTTCCAGTTTGGCTTCGAATTTTTCTGTCAGTGTAAAAGCATCCGCAACTGATCCGGCAAATCCAACCAGCACATGGTTGTTATATAACTTTCTTACTTTCTTGGCGGTATGCTTCATAATCATCTTTTCCCCGAAGGTTACTTGCCCGTCACCGCCAATGGCGATATCATGAGGGCTTCTTCGTACAGCCACGATGGTGGTCCCGTGAAACATTGGTTTCACCTCTTTCTTTTCAATTGGGCAAACAAGAAAATATTATCACATTTTACAATACTATTCAAGGAATATTTTTGAATATTATGATAATAGGTACTTTTACTCATCTTTTTCTACTGCTCTTTTATATTTGCATTCTTTATTGGTACACTGGATAAATGTTCCCTTTTTCGTGGTTTTTTCAGCTAACAGCGCCGTACACTCAGGACATTTTTCATCAACAGGCTTATTCCATAACATAAAATTACATTTAGGGAAACTGCCGCAGCCATAAAAAAGTCTTCCCTTTTTGGATCGTCTTTCTAACAAATCTCCGCCACATTTTGGACAAGCTACACCAATCTTATGTACCAGCGGCCTAGTATGCTGACATTCAGGATACCCTGAACAAGCTAGGAATTTTCCAAATTTTCCATACTTTATCACCATATTTTTTCCACATTCTTCGCAAATCTCATCAGTAACTTCTTCTACCAGTTCAATTTTTTCAATTTCCTCTTCTGCATGCTGTAAGGATGGTGCAAAAGAATTATAAAAATCATCAATCACCTTAATCCAATCCAGTTTTGCCTCTTCGATTTGATCCAGCTGTTTTTCCAGCTCAGCAGTAAAATACTCATCCACAATATCTTTAAAATATTCTTCCAGTAGGTCGTTAACAATGACACCCAACTCTGTAGGCTTAAATGCCTTACTTTCCTTTTCCACATATCCACGGCTTAGAATCGTAGAGATAATAGGGGCGTAAGTACTGGGCCTGCCGATTCCTTTATCCTCCAGTTCCTTTACCAGAGTTGCCTCGGTAAATCGAGGCGGGGGCTGCGTAAAATGCTGCTTCGGTACAATCTCTTTTTGTGATAAAACTTGGTTCGCGATTACTGCCGGTATCTTATTATCTGAAACAGAAGCATAAGTGTAAACCTTGAGAAAACCATCGAAAACCAGTTTTGACCCCGAAGCTTTAAAAATGTAATCACCATTTTGAATTTCTACCGAATAGGTATCATATACTGCTGCAGACATTTGACTGGCAAGAAAACGCTCCCAAATCAATTTATACAGCTGGTATTGTTCATTGCTAAGAGAGGCTCTGATCCTATCGGGCTCTCTTTCAATTGAAGTAGGCCGTATGGCTTCATGGGCGTCTTGCGCATCTTTAGAGGCTTTGAATTCCTTCTCTTCTTTAGATAAATATGCTTCAGAAAAATGCTTAAGAATATATTCTTTGGTGGATTTCTTCACTTCTTCAGAGATACGGGTAGAGTCGGTTCTTATGTATGTAACTAAGCCCACTGATCCTTCATCTTCCAAATCGATTCCTTCATAAAGCTGTTGAGCGATCATCATCGTTTTCTTCGTCGAGTAACCTAGACGGTTGGCAGCTTCCTGCTGCAAGCTGCTCGTGATAAAGGGCGGATAAGGATTTCTTTTCTTTTCCCGCTGCTTTACATCTGTTACAGTATAAGGCCGGCTGGCTATCTTATTTAAGATCTCATCTACTTCACCTTTATTGTTTAATTCAAGCTTACCTTCGGCATTACCATAAAATTTTGCATCAAAAGCTTCTTGGTTCTCTTGATCGGACAAAGTAACGAGAATACTCCAATATTCTTGTGGTATAAATTTTTCTATCTCTTTTTCCCGGTCACAAATCAGTTTTGTTGCAACAGACTGTACTCTTCCAGCACTGAGTCCCTTCCGTATTTTTCTCCATAGTAATGGACTAATGCTATACCCCACCAATCGGTCTAATACTCTTCTAGCCTGCTGTGCATCTACTAAGTTTTTGTCAATGGTTCTAGGCTTTTTAACGGCATTTTTAATAGCGGTTTCAGTAATTTCATGGAATTCAATTCTACACTTTTCTGTTTCATCTACAGAAAGAATATGTGCCAAATGCCAAGAAATTGCCTCTCCTTCCCGGTCAGGGTCGGTTGCAAGCAGAATTTTTTTTGCTTTTTTCCCCTCTTTTTTCAATTCTTGTATAATTGAACCTTTTCCCCGGATTGTAATATAATGTGGTT
This sequence comes from Geosporobacter ferrireducens, assembly GCF_001750685.1. Taxonomy (GTDB): domain Bacteria; phylum Bacillota; class Clostridia; order Peptostreptococcales; family Thermotaleaceae; genus Geosporobacter; species Geosporobacter ferrireducens. The sequence goes on from NZ_CP017269.1 coordinate 197,138, forward strand.
CAAATTTATTTTCTATATCTATACCCATTTTACTTTTGGGTAAATCTCTTACATGACCAACGGAGGCTACCACCTTATAGTTTTTACCTAAAAACTTGCCAATCGTTTTGGCCTTAGCGGGAGATTCCACAATAACGAGAGATTTTGCCACAATTCCACCCCCATTTATTAAAAGCAATAGTTATTATATCAGAATGTATCGTAAATTTCAAAATATTAATGTAAAATTATTTTATAATGAGTATTTTTCCCGGTAATTGTTCAATCAATCCCTTAATCTGTAAAATTGTAATGATACTACTAATTTTATGAACATCCATTCCTAGCATACTGCTTAAAGCTTCAAAATGAACCGGCTGTCTTTCCAATATTTTCTCATAGACTTTCCCTTCAGTTTCACTAAGGTTTATCGCAACTTTTTCTGTGATTGTCTCCGGTACAATGTCTAACTCGCATAGAATGTCCTCTACTGAGGCCACTAATTTTGCACCCTCTTGAATTAATTTATTTGAGCCGGCACTCATTGTGTTATTGATATTTCCAGGAACAGCAAATACTTCCCGACCTTGTTCCAATGCCATCTCAGCCGTAATGAGGGATCCACTCTTCAATCCCGCTTCAACAACAACTACACCTTTAGACAGTCCGCTAATAATGCGGTTTCTTGCAGGAAAATTGCCTGAAATGGGTTCTGTTCCAAGGGCATATTCAGAAATTACTGCCCCCTTTGCAGCAATTTCCTCCATCAGTTGATAATTCGTTTTGGGATAACAAATATCAACACCGCAGCCTAGGACTGCAATGGTTCTCCCCCCTGCATCTAATGCGCCTTTGTGCGCAGCAGTATCTATCCCATATGCCATTCCGCTAACAACCACAATACCTCTTTGAGCCAACTCTCCTGCCAGTTTGTAAGCTGCCCATTTACCGTAAGCACTGGCTTTTCTTGCACCTACTATAGCAACTGCCCTAATGTCCTGTTCAAAGAGATTGCCGCGCATGTGCAGTATAAAAGGGGGATCATAAATATTCTTAAGGCTTTCGGGATACCCCTCATCACCCATATATTTAGAAATTATCCCCAGCTGAGATATCCTATCTCTAATCCGTTGTAATTGTTCTTGGGATTTGTTTTCTAATATGTTATGAATGATCCTTTGATTTATTCCTTCTACTTTTTTCAGTTGACGTTCGGAAGCATCAAATATGTTCTTCCCACACTGAAAAGCTGTCATCAGTTTCTTAAGATTCTTTTGTCCAACGCCTTCAATGCTATGAAGCCAGTGGATATATACATTTTCTTCCTTCATGCCTATCATCCTCTAACCTTTTATCATAAATTCCAAAATTTCCTATCCAGGTTTCTGTATTGTATTGCTTCTGCCAGATGTTCTGTTTCAATGTGTTCACTTCCTGCCAAATCTGCAATGGTTCTGCTTAGCTTTATGATCCTATTATAAGCTCTGGCACTTAATCCCAGCTTATGAAATGCCTCCTCCATTAACCTTTTTTCTTCTGCTCCCAATTTGCAGTATTTTCTAATCTGACTTGGCTTTAATTGTGAATTAAAAACAATGGACTCTTTTCTATATCTCTCTGCCTGTATTTCTTTCGCAAAATTTACGTCCTTTTTTATTTCTAAGGAATTCTTCGTTATGCTGTCATTCTCGAGTTCCTTATATTTTACGGGAAAGACCTCTACGTGCATATCAATTCGATCTAAAAGAGGCCCTGAGATTTTTGACAAATATTTTTTTATTTGCTGCGGCGTACAACTGCAAGAGTGGCTTACATCTCCATAGTATCCGCATGGACAAGGACGTGTCAGCAAAACACAAGGTAATAAAAATTCAGTGTCAGATTAATAGTTACAATGAGTTACCAGAAGACACATTAGGGCAACGGCTCACAAAATTAAGGAAGATAATGAATTTGTCAATAAAAGAACTAGCTCATAGTAGTGGCATTTCTCCCCAAACATTAAGCAATATAGAAAATGGTAAAACAGAACCATATATATCTAGTCTAAAAGGAATATGTAAAGTTCTAAAAACAGATACGCAGTATTTACTTCAACTAGATAATTTGTCCGAAGACTCTATAGGAGAGATAATTAAAAAATACAGGCTTATGACCTGTCTAACACAAGAACAGCTCGCACGATTGTGTAGTCTAAATAAATCAACAATTAAAGATTACGAGAATGGTCGAATCAAGTGTCAAGATAATGCTTCTTTAAGGAAAATTTACAAATCTATTGGTTACCAGGATAATAGTAAATAAATTTCTTCATTATATATAGTCAAATTATCAAAGCAAATAATTACATTTTTTTCCTATAATATTATTTAAATACTATTTTTTCAAAAAAGCAACATTTTTCTAAATATTTACCCAAATTATAATCAAATCAAATAAAAAACCCTCTATAGTAGAGGGGATATAGTGATAAATTCTAGGAAATCTGTTTTACCATTCTTTAATCTCAGCGATTAGCCTTTCAGTGATCTTGCTGACCATCTCCGCTGATATTCTACTGCGCTGACCTACACTAGCATATGACGTTGGATGAAAGCAGATCCTGTGATTATGGTAAAAAACTTCAATTACATTGCGTGTTATCTTAACATCCACCTTATGTTTGATATATTCATTGGCACAAGAGCAATGCATTTTTTCTATGGGCATGTGATAATTAAGCTAAATAGTGGCTTGTTTCCGAGTTGCTAGTTCATAAGGAAATAGAGGTAGCGGTAACAGCAAAGGTTTTTCTTTGGCAATAAAGATATTGGCTTTGCTACCTTCTTTCTTTTGGAAGGATTTTTCATTAAATACCACTAACTTTTCACGATTAGTCTTGTTTGACTCCTATAGGGTTAAAAACTTTTTCTTACACAGTGCTACGGGCCAAGCTTGTCCTTAGGTGTTCTTGGACGGGGCTAGAATGATGGATGTATTATAGCACTCCGCCATCTCATGATAGTTTTTTCAAATCATTGAAGTATACTAAATGACTCGCTCAACACAGGTTTTTAAGTTATCCGGAATGAGAATGCGAGCAACGCCTCTGGAATATTAGTACATGTTAATATAAGCAACAATCCAACTTTCTTGATTTTGTATTAAAAATGCGTCTACATAGGGCATGCTGGCTGTAGGAAAGCACGATATACGAAAATATACACTGGGGATAATTTCACCCGTATCTCTGTCAATGATGGCAGAAGTTTGACCAGTCCAGTCTACAGCAATCTGTTGTCCAGGTTTTCGAGTAATGTGTAAGTTGCCCAATTTCGTTCTGCGAACTTTTGATAGTGGTAGCAAAAGTGAGAATACATGAGCGGAAGCTCATTGCTAAGATGACGCGACTCACAGTATTCGCTCCATAGCAGTTGTGGCTCAACTCCCTCTCAGGTACGCCTAGGCAACAGCCTGATTTAGAGTATATCCATAGGTGATAGGAGAGAGAAGAGCTTTCTTTCACGATATTTGGTCATCATGCTGACCTCCTTTAGAATCAATTTGTACTAAATCTAGTGTATATCTACATTCTAGAGGACATTTATCAAAACGGCTCACCTCCGGAATGGTGGCTCAATTTTGACTCAAAACTATCTAGATTATTCATCTTCTACAGAATTACAGCTTAGAACTAATTCCTTAATCGTCATATTTTCATAGTTTTGCATAAATGATCATTTCCTTTAGTGATGATTTTTATCATTTACACAGAACTTTAGACATTCTCGGAAAAAAATAATTGCCCTCACTTACAGGGGATTTTCTGACATCGATACACTAATTATTTTTTAATATTATTCATTATTTAGAGCGAATCCTATTATTGAAGCAAAATATCATTGAAATTAATCCTTTGTATTTATGATTTTTAATAGCTTTAGCTCACTAACAAGCTTGCTTATTTGTTTTAGTTTATAACTTCGTGTAAAATCTCTAAGGCCATATATAAAAGATGAAAATATCGATAGTCCCGCTATTATCACTACATATACTATCATCAACTTTGCTGCCTGCGCTTCGTACCCATCAACCATTAGCTGAATACTCAATCCTAAAAATACTGTAATAATGAGTGCTGTACCTAGTTGTGATAAAATATTTAAAAACGGAAATTTCCTAGTGTCTTCTTCTAGTTCAATTTCTTTTTTTAACAACTCATCTAAAACTTCATAGTGTTCTCTATTCTTAATATTGAGCTCTTCTAGTTTTTTTCTAAAAGATTCTCTTTTATGCTTTTCAAAGTTAAAAAGAGTTCCATATCTTTTAATTATTGATTTTTTCAAAACTTCCCTGCCAACGAAAATGGCAGTGATATATAGTATAAAAGCAATTAACCGTGTCAAAACGCTGGCTTTTTCAAAGACTTTTACAAATAAAATAGAAGTAACAACAATAAATATTATAGAAAATATAAACCCAAATTTATTCAATTTCAAATAATCTGTAACTTGCTTTTTCATGCCAAAGACTTCATCATATTCTTTTATAATTTTGCTAGCTAACATACATTTATTCCCCCTATTTTGTATTGACAATCTGAAAATAAAACCCTTATACAAATAATAAAAATATATACTAATCCTCTTTTTGAGTGATTATCTCTTAAATATTGAGATAGAGAAGAATCGATCTTCCAATTCAAATTGTTCTCATAGCCGGATTTCCTCTCCTGGAAAAACAGCCATTCCCAAATCATGAGCATAAGACGAGATGATAAGTAAAAATACCTCGGTGGCTGTAAAAGATCGTGAAGTATTAGAAATTAGACATTCTAGATGTACAATCTGTTCAATTCTCTTTATAACCTCTCTCACATGAATAGAATCGTCTTGGGTGTAGAATGGAAAAAAACGACAATCGAACCAAGTAAGGGATTAATTCTTTCCAAAAATATTAATGCATTTTCCGAATACTTTTTATTAATTGAGTTTAAACAAATCCACAACTCAGTTTCTTTTAATAAATCTATAGGATTACTCATAAGTATTTCTACCCTCCTCGAATGAATATTTGAAAGGTTAATCTACCATATTTTACAAAATATGCTGTTACTTATGGTACGATTCATCATATTATGTTGTAAACTTTTTTAATAAGTTGACCTGACTTTAACTACTATAATCACGATATTCCAACCTCCCATTATAGACATCATTGCTTTCTTGTTAAATTTCAAATTTCTCTTTTAAATAGCATTATCCTCCCTATAAGTTACAGGTTTTGATAGCGAGTTTCGACAATAAAAATTTGTCACAAATGAAAAGAGCGAGAACCCAAAATCTCTCACTCCTGTTTCGTTCTAACCTTAAAATTTTCTCTTAGCCAACTTAAAAACCAGCTCCACTTACTTAACTATCACATCTTCAGCAAAGTTATAGTCAAAAATTATCCTTCCTTTGTAGACTTGATCTTTGTGATAGATCTCTGTAAATACATTGGCCACCTCAACCTTAACAATATTATTTGAGAAAAAATGTTCTTCTTCTTTAGAATCCGGATAGATTATTACTACTCTATTATCTTGATAGAATTCTATTTTGGTATCTTTTTTAAATGTACCTGATATATTATCATCTTTTTTCGCGCTGACCTTTATGTAAGTCCCCTTATATCCTTTCGGGTACTCACCTACAACCAACTGCATCCTCATTTCATTTTTCATATATTCATTTTTAAGATATTCTCTGTCAAATAAATCTCCTAAACTGTTAATGTCTTTACCAATAAAAAGTACTACTGCTAACGTTAATATTCCATAAATAAATAGCTTTTTAAAGAAATTTCTTATGTTTCCGGTTCTTTTTCTATTGCTCTTTTTTTCTGTTTCTGCTTGCTGCATATTCAATTGATTATGCCAGTTTTTCAATCTTATCTTCTCGGCCTCAAGATCACTTTTCTCATTCTTTAACTCTCTCAATTTCTCTTCTATCTCATTAAGCTTGGTTTTTATCAAATATTTTTCCGATTCTAGTTCTTGTCTGCTGGACTCCAAATGGCTTTCTAACCTTATAAGCGTCGTCTTAGCTTCTCCTATTTCTTTATTTTTGTTTTTTATTACAATCCATTCTTCTTCAATCCGCTGCCATTCATGTCCGATCGCGCGACTACTCATATGGTATAGTTCCTTAGACTCCAAAACAATTTTACGAGCCCGTTCTAAAGCTATAGTAAATAGATTTTCTTTGCTGTAGTATATATAAACTTCGTCTTTAGCGCGTGTTAGTCCCACGTAGATAGCTTTCTTCATACGTTTCATCCAATCAGTAATTGGCTCGTCTACACCTGGAAATTCGTTAAGTCCACAGATAATTACTGCAGCATAATCTAAGCCCTTTATACTATGCAAGGTTGATATTTTTACTGAGTTTTCTTTAAGGACTTCTGTATCTTCATTACGAACGTTTGTAACTTTTAAAGTTTTTTTAATCTCATTATATAAATTATTGACATCATCTTTTTTTGCTGCAACTACAGCAATCTCATCATAAGGAATGCCTTGATTATTTAAATCTTTTATTTTGTCTATTGCAGCGTTGATTTCCTCATTGAAATTAGTACATTTTTTTATATTTGGTACAGGTCCTTTCCTATATATTCGCTTTGGATCTGTAATAAAATTATTATTGGCTTTATCCAAACTCTTATCTATAGGTACCTCTGTCTCATCTGTTAAAAACCCATAGGCAAACATCAAGATCTGCTCAGTATTTCTATAATTATTTTGAAGTATATCGATCTCTTCAGCCTGTACGCCAATATCTGAAAGGAAATATTCCCTACCGTAAAGATTTTGCGCCCCGTCGGAGGTTAGGAGAAAATGATTATCAGTCGATCCATTTAATAATTTGAAAAGAAACTCTAACCAACTTTTTTCAAAATCCTGCCCTTCATCTACCAGTATTGCATCATATCTTGCCAATCTGCTATATTGTCCATTTGTTAGCTTGCTGATAATCTCTGCTATTTTATTCTTATTATAATCGATATTTAGAGTGATACAATTCTCCTCAAAGAATCCGTGAAAATGCATGACTTTAATATTTGTTTCACTGTTAAAAACTTCCGTCCTTAAGTATTTGCAGAGTGTTACATTATAGCATAAAACCAATATATTCCAATCTGCATGCTTATTAGCCAAGTATTTTGCTCTAGCAGTTAATATGACTGTCTTTCCGCTACCTGCCACTCCTTTGATAATTACGTTTCCATAATTCATTCCTCTAGCTAATTCTTCCTGCTTTGCATCCATCGTTCGGATGGTTCCGTCCTTCTTTTTACTAATAATGACCTCTGGATATAATAGCCTTCTAATCTCTCGCATCTTATCACTTGTTATGAAAAAATCTCCTCCGAAATCACGTTGCATCATTTTTTTGAGTTTTTCAACCAGTTTCTTTTCACTCCTAGTTCTGAGCAAATTATTGATTTCATCTCCAAAAAGTACGTATTTAGATTCCAATACTTTTGTATCTGTGATACTCTGCTCAAACTCTGCTTGATAAATGTTTGGAAACACGATTGCATGGTTACAAGGAAATTCTATCAAATCTTTAAGCTTATCTTTATAGAACTTATCTGATCGTTTCACCTCATTAAGTATACTCATGCAATATCTCCAACTTTGATCCCAGGGATTTGCCTTAACAGTTCCATCAGACAGCTCTATTTCTTTTTTATTTATCTTTTTTATATAATTTAAATCCCAATCTTTGACCTCTAGTACCATAATGCCTAGGTCTGGGCCAACTACCACAAAGTCAGGATAATTTCCTTTTATATTTAACTCTACCCAAACCATATAATCTTCTGGTAAATATTTTTCTAACAACTCATACACCTTTATTTCTCCATCAGTTGCTGATTCTGATATTTTGCTCGGTATCATATTCGCCATATATTCTCACCCTATTACAAAGTAAATTTATAAACCCAAACTATATTACGGCATTATTTTCTTAAGCTATATTATATGGGGGAATGTCGAAAAATTTTGTCTAAATTTGTAGAGTATATAAAAGATTACTCATTTTCCTCTTCATATCAGTGTAAAAATAGTAAGGATTTAACCTTAATCAATACGCTAATATTCATTAGCTTAAGTGAATTCAATTCTTTGATATGAAAAATGGCTGTAACGACCCCTTTTGCAATCAATGATTCTCAAATTTCATATGGCTTTTCTTTACCTCAAAACTCATAGAATTTGTGTCTTGAAAAGACAAGTGTTTTATGTTTTGAAATTTGAAAAAGCAAATCAAAACATGACGAAAATGGAAAGCAAAATCAGGAATGATAATAAAGCCTTGTATGATGGATATCAGCAAAGTATCGAAGGTATTAATGATCTGTGAGAAAAAGTTGATAAACTGACAGAACAAGTAAATCATCAGGAAATCAAGCTAAAAGTAATCAAATAAAAAGCAAGGTGTGTTTAAACGACTCTCAGATACTAAAATTTTCTATTGCAGTTTTTGCACGAGTCATTTTCGTATCCCATTATGATGAACTAAAAGACTTTCTTAATGTTTAATAAATGGAGAGCATTATGAATATCAGATGTTTTTTTGACGCAAGTTTTCATGGAGAACAGAAAAAAGCTGTTATAGCCATTCTCATAAAAAGAACTAATGATAAGTTAATTCTGAAGTCCTTGAAGGTTATTCAATCTCATAATAATGTTGAAGCAGAATTTCGAGCTATAAATAAACTGATCAGTTACATTATTGATAAACAGGAAAAAGGGTTCATCCCCACCAGCTTGAATATTTCAATATATGGTGATAATGAGGGCATAACGCAAGCAAATAAAATATTAATTCATTTATGAGTTAATTAGAATTATCTCTGTAATACAATCTTGATGGATTTTATATTTTGAGGCATCATCAGATATGCAAACACTAAATGAAAATGCAGAGCTTAAAAAAAGTATTATATGAACAAGTAAGCGATTTTCAATATCCTTATGTAGGACAAGCATATGGCAATACATATTTTGAGCTGGCTTTAGCAACTCGGAAAAGTCTGGTGGTAAAAGCATAACCTTGTCATATTTTTCATCAAAATTACCTTTTGTAGCCTTATAAAGGATTTTACGAATTCTTTGTGCAGTTTCATCGGCATAGAATGTTTCTCCAAGTTTATAATATCCATATTCATAAGCAATTTTTAATGCCGCCAAGAAGAATCTATTAAAATCAATGGTGGCATCATATTCAATCTCTGGCTGAAAACTCTTGCTTTTTAGATCAGATGGAATAGTATTTAGACACTCTTGTATTTTTTCATCAGTATATCCCATGCGCTTGAGTTTTTTTGTTACTAGTTCAACTGCTTGTTCATAGGTTGGAGCAAAAACACGCAGTCTATTGCCCTGCTGCTCCACTTTTGGAACTACTGACGGAACAAAAAGATTATCAACACGAATAATATTCCCCTCTTTATCTCTTCCTTCTTTGAATGGATTAGGTATTTGCCCACTTTGACCTTTCAATTTTAAATTTTGTCGTATGATTTGTATAAGTCTATGATTTACCAAGTAATTATCAACATGAGTTCCTAAACCTGAATTGCATTCTTTACACACAAAAAAGATTTTAAGCTCATTATTTCCAAGCGATTTTGGGATTATGTGTTCTTCGGTGCTTTCCTTTATTTCACCGCAAATAATACATTTGCACTTTCCTTCCATAATTAATCACCTCTTTCATTTTGAATTGGAATTATCAATATACCAGATTATATGGATACGGTTTTAATGTTATTTGTAGTACAATAATTACTTTTGAAAAATTCCATGAGTGCGTAAATCCGTTTGCAATAAGTAATAAAAATTTGTAAGGAAGCATATACATTTTCTTTTTTCATTTGTTTCCCTGTAGGATGTCCCACGCTATTTCTATTTTGCCTTAGCAACTCAAATATCCCGCTGATTATTATATCAATACCATCAACCAACTCCCTATCAATACGACCCTTTTGACCTCCTAAACTTTTTTGAAATTCTTCAAACTGATTTTTTATAAATCTACCTTTTGTTTTTTGCACAAAACTTGTTTGTTCCTTTTTTGTAGGCAAGAATGGGATGTAAGCCTCAATTAAAAGTAGGAGCGCTTTTTCAGATGCACATCCAATTGCAGTTGTGGCAGATAAAAGCAAATTGGTATTATATGCATGGATACTTTCCGCTACATATGTATAGATAACACTATCAATATCTGGAATTTCATGTCTTAAGTAATCTAAATATCCGTCAGGGTCATGAGGAATCGGTTTTCCATTTGCAAGTACTTTTTGCCCATATTCGGTAATGTCAAAAACAAAGCCATGATTTCCAGAATAACTGCTTTGCGTTAAATCTATATATAAAATTTGCTGGCACACTAATTCCCAAATGACAATTCCTATTCTCTGCTTGGAAAGGGCAGATATTTCTCTTGTAAAGGGTTGCATTTGTGGAATAGGGGGATTTTGAATAATATTCTTTTTTGCTGCTAATTCTGCAATTGAAATACAGATATCATCATATTTTACTCTGTAGTTTGAATGAACAGGATAATGGCCCTCCTTCGCCCATTTCAAACTCAATGCCTCCCAAAGTAGTGCCCGAATTCCAGATATATCTATTGCATCAAGATTATAGGTTCTTACCGATGGCATATTACTCACTTCCTCGCATTTTTCTACAATATTTATTATAAAATACTTTCTTTTCAATGAAATTTAATAGTCACTATAGTAACTCATTTCACTAAGCATTTTCTAATTCAATTTGTTTTATTTCTGAAAGCATACTATCAAAAACATCTAAAGAATTACATAACTCATGAAAGCACCCTGCTATATTTAACATATCAAAGGTTTGTCCATTACTAAAGTATGGTAATAATTTCTTGTTTACTGGATATCTAAATATATCAGATTCTTGATCAAAATTATGAAATTTCTGTATGTATTTTTCTGTATCAATTAATGTTGTATCGTCATCCGGTGCATTGGCATACTTCTCAAGTTCTTCAGAAATGCAGTTCCATAGACCAATCAAGCTATGTTTCTTTCTTTTAATCTTTTTCATAGCACCATCATATGGAATATGACTATCTTCCAAAATAATTCTTTTCAAACCCAATTCTACTGCATTCCTAAATAAATAGCACATTGGAAGAAATAATACCGAATTATGGTTTTTCTTAATTTCATTCTCTAAATGCTTCGCCGCTTCTTCATATGAGGAAAAATACGGATAAAACTTTCTTTCGGAGTATTTGTATCCCACTACACTTTGTTCATAATATGATCCACCTTCAATAATCAACCTCGGTTCATAAGCTATATGATTTCCTATAAATGAATATCCTTTTTCATTTATATCTTTCATGATAGAAAAGGCGGTTTTCATGTTTACTTGTGTGGCAACTAAAGAAATGTGTGTCTGCCTTTCAAAAAGGACTTTCATATTATTTCCAAAGGGATATCTAAACATATCAGATTCCCTGTCAACACGCGATATATCCGCAAAAAAACTGCTTAACCAAATTATCGCATCGTGCCCTTGGCTTTTATCAACTTCAGGTATGCTATTAAGCAATAATTCCAATCCTTGTGCAAGATCGTGTCTAATACTTCCAACAGCTTTTTTCCTATCTTCAATATTCACAATATATTGAAAGAGTGTCGATTTTAAAAGCAGCTCCAAGCTTTGCCGATATAAATATACAATTGCAAAATACCACAAGTCCAGTTTAGCGATATCCCCCTTACTTGAGGCCTCTCCCAGAAGAAATTCCATCAAATTTTCAGCTCCGACATAGAACTGCTCAGCATAATGCTTGAAGTCCAATACAAGATCTCCGCTATTATATAATGTTGTGTTGTATTACCATCTCGTATAAAATGGGCTAAATTCATATTGGGACGAATCCATCGAAAGTTATCCACATTTTTCTCTCCTCACTTATCAAGCATCATTATTGTTTCTGAGATAATGGCTACTACATTTAATACAAACCTAAAAAACCACCGATTTTATTCATAAGAGCTATCAGAATCTTGCTGTAATACATACGATTCTGTAATACCATTTGAACGGATGACAAAAATTCCTTTTTCTTTGGCTGCCTTACTTGGAGTTCCGTAGAAATGATAAGTTTGATCTTCAAAAACCACACTATATTCAAAAATGATAGCCTTATTAATATTTGCAAGAAATTCCAAGCATAGATTGGCTTCGATTTCAGCAATACTACCATATGTTCCTTGTTTTTCATATCCTCCTTCTTCACTTGGTTCACTCCATTTTGCTATATGAAACGGTAAATGCCTATTTTTAGTAGGCAACAAAAGCGCCTCTACATTATTTAGTCCTTCAAATCCACAATAATTCATAATATCCTCCGAAAAAGAAAAGATATTTGTATATACATCTTTTGCAAATGGATCATGCTGGTCAAGCCGGTCATCTCTTAAAGAGTCCACATCAATACACGTAGGCCAAATTGTGACAGCAGTCTTTTCGAGATATCTACGTTCTTCCGGATCTGATTCAAAATCAAAGTCCTCAAATATGTTGTGTGGTTTCTTTAATTCGCAAATTAGCCTATCAATGTCCTTCTCATTAATTAAAGCGCTCTTTATCTTAATCCTCTGACTGCTTTGATCAAATGAAGAATTATAGCTCAGGTAGGAAACAATATTATCTCCACTTATGATTAATGAGCGGATTAAATCTGATGGAATCATATATTCTCCATCATTTTCTGGTTTCTTATACTTTTTAAATTCCCATAAAAACGGGATAAAAGGAATATGATCACGATACTCACTACTCCAATACCTCTGATATCCGGGAAGATATGAATCTAGCCAATCATAGTAGTTTTTATATGAATCTTCGGAATAGGGCAAGGTGCAACGATATTGGTCTGCAACATAGAACATTGCGTGCCACTCAGCATATTTATCCAAGGTTTCAATTTCTGGTAAACTACCATGTCTATTATCCGTATTCCGGTTACGATATCTATTATAATGCAAATATTCATCGCGCCATATTCGAGTTTTATCGTTATCAATTCCGAACTGTTGGATATAGTTATCACAGTCTTTAGCAACTTCCTCCTGAGTGAGACTAAAGATATCAGCAACATCATCATACCAATAGCAGAGCGTATCCATCGTATCAAAATGAAAACGGAATTTTTGCTTTAAGGAATAATTTGCTCTTGCATATCTAGGAGTCTTTTTAATTTTTCCAAGCTTTAGTTCATCAGAGCTCAATAGCTGCGCAACGTCACCAGAGTAATTTGTATCAGCAATTCTAAGACTAATATGTTTGGCGAACCTTCTTTGTAATGCATGAGTAGTTTGCTCTGAGCACGCAATTTCTTTAAAAAAGTTATAAAAGGAGACTCCCTCTTTCGGTTCTTCGCCAAAGATTCGAAGGCATACAACTAAAAAATATATTTTAGCTGACTCTTCAAAGAAAAAGTTATTTTTATCCATATATCGCGAATCAAAAGGAGAGTGATATAAAGTAATAAGATGACTTATAGTACTTGAGTATCCACATGAATATAAATTTTGTATTATATGCGCAGCAGTCCAACGATATTTTTTATCTGGATGCCCAAGCATCCGCCATAGCAATTTGCAAACCGGTATTAATTCCTCGTCGTTATGCAAAAAGCTATCAGAAAATGGTTTATCTCCGGACAAAGGATGTATTGAAGGAATTTCTGTAGAAATGCACCATTTTAAAGCTTCTTTTGCAAAATCTGCAGAAAGGCATATAGATAATTTCTTTAATATTTCAATAATGTATTCACTTACAATATTGTCTTGTGATATCAAATATTCTATAAAGAATGTTCGAATATCAGTTGTCTGAACATTAAATATTCTAGTTAACTTATCATAATAATCATGATAGGAACTCAAAATCTTATCCATATGATCTACAAATATTTTTCTTTGGATGTTTACATCATTTCTCCAAGATTCCACAGATGGCCAAACACTCCATGTGCATATATGTTTTATAAAAACGTTCATAATCTTTGAAGATTCGATAGAATAAACTCCAATTAAACAAGCTTCTATCAACATGTTGGCGTTAGAAACATAACTCTCTGGTAAAGTATTGGCAAGCCATAGATCAACAAATTTGACTTGACTATCCCGATCTAATTCTTTTAAATAGTCCACTAATTGTATAGAGTCAGATATGGTTTGTATATATTCCATATCTGGAATAGGTAAATTTGCTTTTTCAGTTTCTATCCGCTGTTTTTTCACATCTTTATTATTAGTGGTGCAAAGGAAATCATGTAAGGCTGTAATCTCCGAGCTATTTTTACAACTAAAAAGATTATAATCATTGATGTAGACGATAATCTCCTTTGCTAATGTATCTTTATAGCTCAATGGCACATTATATAAAGTATCATGAATCAAAATATCTAGACTCTTTTGTTGAACTGTAATTGGCGCTTTAGTTAGTTGCTTTAATATTTTTTTTGCTAGATCACTGTAATCAGATGGCTGTTCTGGTAGCAAAATCGTAGATAACGATGCTATAATATCTAGCTGATAAGCATCTTTTTCCAACAATTCTGATAGCACATAAAAGACACTTTCAGGGAGGGAAAAATGATCAAAATCGTTACGATCATCCAGCCGACATATTACAGAAAAAATATTTTTTGGACATAATATTGTTGCTGTTTGAAAGACTTCTTTATATGGAAAATTATTTGAGTCACCCATTTTTCGATAAAAATCCTCAGCTAAACGCATAAACTCATGAGAAAGCTCGATGTCAGATAAGTATCCTTTATTGGAAGCGACATTGGACAAAACATTAAAAAGCTCAAGCTTTCTATATGATTCGTAATCCAAGCCTTTCGCAGCTTGAAGCGCCTTTTCAAAATAACTCTGCCCAACGTTTATTTCAACTTTTTGTCCAATCTGAGCACATTGAATATAAGCCTCCGATGCTTCCATAGCTGATATAGGATGTTGAATAAGTTCATCAGATATAGACTTAAGTGTTTCTAAAGTGAATTGGTGCGAACGTCGGTCATATGAGCATAAATCTGCTAAGGCAAATTTCGTATCGCGATATATTTTGGCAGTTCGTGCTATTTTTAGTAGACTAGTATGTATTTCATGAGAATCCGTTGTGTTCATATACAAAACAGCATCAGATAAAGCTAACAGATAAAGGCGAATACTTCCAGATTTTTGATAATCAAGATCATTCCAAAACAACCGATCTAATTTAGTCAAACAATCTTTATATAACAATTCTGTAGCCTCTCTACTCCCCCCCAATATTACTTGAATTCGATACGTATAAGCTGGAAGGAGAAAGCCGTAGACTTTCTTAATATCTTTTATGCGTTCATCAATTTCTTTCTGTGTAAATCGCTTATCCTTTTTTAGGTCATCTTTATCACAAAAATCTTCGGAATTAATGTTCTCGTTCCTCAATGTTTTTTCCAATACATAGAATCTTATATTGCAGTCTAGTTCATGCTCATTATCACCATGAATATAGGGCAAATGTGAAATACGATAGTTAATCTGATACTTTGATATAATACTAAGAAGTATATTCCTATCTTTATCATATTTGCAAAGATGCTCGAGGAACAAAATCACATGATCTTTATTAAGATTAGCCAAATTCAAAACTTGCATTTTATTAAACAATTTTATAAGATATCCAACCAAATAAATCGGAGGTATTTTTTTGCACTTTAAATAAGCTGCAACTATAGCGAGTTTACAGTGAAATGACCAATTCATTTTTTCAACTTGATTTGCCATTTGTGTATTATTTCTGTTAATTAACTGCACAAAAACTTCAAATAATACGTTTGCCTGGAATTTCTTATTATTCCAAGAGGTTATCCAGCGTCTCATCGATGTTTCGTCTCTAAGTCTGAGCAGTGAATCTGCTACATTGACAATATCACCTAAGTGTGGCCTTTTTACAGGATTTTGCTTTTCTTTGGGTTTACTATAATAATAATTGATAGCACCCCTATAGCTATCCAGGTAGGAAAGAGCTTTTGTCTTTGTCTCAGATTTCATTGAAAAGATAAAAACTGCTTTTCCTAAACTGTCAAAATCATTTCTATCAGTGGTAAATACTTTTAAAAGAGTGTTGTTATCACAATACAAATATGCCTGTTCAGGATTACTTTGTATTAGTTTATTGATAGACTCATCACTTTTGGAAAAGTCAATGATTTTGTATATCAACTGAAAAGATTCCTTCCAGTATTCCTGTGTCTTTATGACAGGAATAGTTAAAGTAGATTTAATTCGTGAGAGCATAATCCTGCTAGCTTCTGTAATATCCACAAGCGATTCATCTATTGATTCCTCCAAGGAAATATTTAAAAGCCTGGAAATATCGGTCTGTAGGGCAAGGAAACTATGTACATGTTTCGCACAGTACGAATCTTGGTGCCGATGCTGGTACATATAATCTGTAATAGTACTGACTGCTTTTAAATTATCACAATATTTTTCTCGTAAAAACGTTTCAAAATCTTCATCACGAAAGTAAATATAGTCATTTTCAATATAAAGACCGAAAGAGCAGTCTACACTTAAACTCTGCAACATTTCCGGTGAACAGCCAAATATTTTAGTAGCAATCACTATTGGTATTGGTCGCGGCAAATTAATAAGGACTCCGAAGATTAATGAAATTTCTTCATTTCTTTCCCCATATCTCTGCCAGATTTCATCAAGTATACCATTAAGCAAATCTTCAGTGGTTTTACCATTTGGACGTAGCATATCTATAACTTCAGAGAATATTTCTCGTTTTGAAGTTAATGTGTATGCCTGAACCCGTGGTATCCCTTTACTTAAATGATGAAATTCTAAACAAGTTTCGTCCTCTACTGAGGGGTAAAAAGATCTGATATGTTCTGTACTTTCATGCAAATTAAAAGCAGGAACTTCAAAAAACATTGCTTTATCTGGAAAGGTAAAAAAATCCTCATGTTCTGTTCGATACGTCAAAAGTAATCTTACACCTTTAGGTAAAGGTTGTTGCAGTAATTTATCAATAAAACAAGTCCTTCCATTTTGTTTTGCTGCAAATACACTATTATCTGCTGCATCAATAATTAACAATATAATAGCGTTTTCAGAAAATGCTTTTACATATTTAACTGCATGTTCCAGCCGTATACATAACTCCTGGAAAAACTCAGATTCCTTTAATCTGCGTTCCAATAAAAATTCGGTTTTACATTCAAGTGCCAAGCTATTACAAATCTGAGGTATGGCTGTATCGCATTCATATCTTGAGTCAGAAGGTTGTAGATATGTCCCTCCTCCATAACAATCAAAAAAGACCACAGCAGAGCCATCGGGGAGATACTTTCCCATATTGTTAACAAGAGTAGTTTTTCCGATGCCGGCTGTTGCATGGACACATATAGGCGTTTTTTCTTGTCCTAATACAATTTTCGCTAAATCATAAACGCATTCTCTTTCAATATAACCAGTTTTCAACAAGGGAATGTTTGTAGGAGCCGGGAAAAATCGAGCATAATTGCCACCAAAGAGGGAACATACAAAATCTTTAGTCATAGCCACATTTGCATTTCTTCCAGGCATCATTCGATCCCGTATGGTCATTATTATTTCGTTATACTTGTTTTGTAAGCTATCTATCCCCCAATTGCCTAGTTGTTGGATTATTTCAGCTTTTTTAATGCTTCTTGTAGCCGTACCGCAATCCTCAAAATCGAGCATTTTAATAAAACTTAGAAATGCAATTGAATTAAGGTTAGATTCTTTATATAATCTTTCAATTTCTATTTTAAATTCTGGACAAAGATTCTTAATTAGGGTGCTTGCTTGTTTATAATTTTTTTTCGCTAAAACTTCTTTTGCTTCTGCGATGCTTTTTTTAAAACTATCAGAAATGGGACGATTGCTGACAAATTTTATAATAAGCTTATCTTTAGAATCTTCATTCTTTTCTGTATACTCTTTATAAGCATCAGCAAGTCTCCGAATAATTGAATTATCCTTTTTCTTGTTATCAGACCGACATAAACTTGCAGCAGTCCATGCCACGTCACCCATATATGTACTATATTTTAATTGAGAAAAAACTATTTTTGACGCACTTTGAAAATCAGTACCTCCATAATACTCAGCTAAGTCAATTGCATACAACTTACTATCCTCTATATCAGATAAAACTGAATCTTGCCATGCAGGACCCTCTACGGTTACTGCTGTAAGCGTTACATTAGGCTTAAGCATTTCCAATATTTTTTGAGCTGCCCACAAAAGATGAAAATCATCACCCGCATTAGAAGGCAGTGCCCCTGCATTAGTTTTAATTCTTTCCATGTTATCACCCCAGAACCAAACTTAATAATCTATGAAAAATTTAACTTTGTAACTCCTGATTATAAGTCAGAACAAATTATCTCACATTAATTTTATACTTCTGTTGCCCTGATGAGGTTTTCTCAATTGCTTGGATGGAACCTCTTGATGTATTCACATAATTTAAAAATAGTGTACCAAGTAGAAGCCGCTCGCTACGAGAAATCCTGTTCCACTCATAACCTTTAAATAAGTCTCTCACAAGGAAAACTTCTCCTTGATTCAGATTCTCTGTTTCCTTAATCGCAATATTGAGAAGCTCATTCACATCCGGCATTAAAAAACCTCCATATATTATAATATCAACATAAACAACGTTATCGATATGATTATATCACTTACATGAATTTATTTCCATTAATCTCATCAAACTCTATATATAAAAAGAGAACGCCAGCTAAAAAGATGCCATTCTCTCATCATTGCCCAATCCCAAATTAACTTCACACTGCGTAATATAGACATGTCTGAATACTCTAATCTACGCACGCATTAAACATGCCTACACACTCCATGTCCAGAACAACGGAAACTTCAATTTTATCTCTCAGCACCTTGTTCCTAAAATCATTGCCATCCGTGATGAAAGTAGTATATCTCGCAAAGTGCTGAAAACTCAGGATTTCTATGTATCTTTCCTTTGCATTCCTATTATGCACTCCACATATCTGGGGTGCTGATGACTGACAATAAATGTGGCTGTATCTGCTAAAATTGATATTTAAAATTCCTTAAATAGCTTTCTATATGGATGTCTTTTATCTAACATTTTCACCTCAGCTCGTTCTATGATGCTTTCCGTGTTTATATATGCAGAAAGAGTGCCCAGTGAAATCCCTGTTATAGAAATTATTTCTTCTAGTGTAAACCCAGCCTCAAACAGTTTCTTTGCCAGCATACCTTTAATTTTTTCTGGATTAATTTGAACTTCTCTTGAATTAGATCCGTCAGCTAGAAAACTTTCAGCCTTCTTTATTATTGTATTAATAGCCGATATGGAAAGCGGTTCTTCTGTTGAGTTTCTATACTTTCTTGGAAAAAAATAATCACTATTAAATTCCTTATTCCTTATATTAAAAATATAATTTTCTATTCTATTTATAAATTCTTGTGGCAAGACAAATGTTTTATCTCTAAAAGTTATTGTTTTCTTTTTAGTATCGATATCGGTAATCTTTAATGATAATAAATCTTCTCTCATAACTCCACAGTATAAGCATAACAGAAACATAAGTTTATTTCTTTCAGGCTGTCGTGTAATCTCATAGCCCTCTAAAATACATCTAATTTCATCAACTGTTAGCGGTTCCTTTTCTTCTTCATCAAGAGACAATCCATATATATCGACTAATTCTTTATCAGATATATTGAACTTAAAAGGATTTTCATCTGTTAGCTTTTCCTTCTCGAATAAATCATAGAAATTCTTTATATGAGCATACCTGTTTTTTATTGTGTTTATTTTGGTAATCGGCTTATTTCTCTTATAACTTTCAAGAATATCATTCTTATTAAACTGAATAAAATCTTCAGCATTTAAATGCTTTATATCTCTATAACCAATAGTCTTTTCTAAGTATTGAAAATATTTATTTATAGTTTCATAGTATCTACTAAACGATACCTTATTTTTATTCTCTTTTGATTTAAGTATTTCATATTGTCTAGTAAATTTCAAATAATGAGTAAGTTTATTCTGAAATATGTAGTTATAGGTAAAATAATTGAGTGTATTTTTATCAAACTTGTGAAAAATATTATAGTCAAGGACTTTTTTCTGGTTGAAATCTGCTTTTAAACTTTTGTTTACAAGAATATATGTTTTTCCATTTGTTAAAATACCCCATTCAATTTCTTCTCTACTACTCAAATAACTTGTTAATTGATACAAGTGTGGGTCAAGCTTATTAACAGAGGCTCTTTTAACTTCAACTAACAAAATAGTTTTCCCATTTTTTCTTACTTCAACATCAACTATTGCTTTACCCCTTATAATCGGCCTCTCTCTATATAAGCAATCTTCCGTAAATCCTAATGCTTTAAGAAATGGTACAACTAACTTCTCTCTTGTATCACTTTCGGTCATGTCATCTATTAAATTATTACTTTGGAGATTAATATAGCTCTCTTTAATCTGTTCAATCTCTTGAAACAATAGTATCACACCCTATTTTTCTTTTAATTTTACCGCCTATTACCATTTATATCAAGTTGTTATAATAATTTAGCTCAAATGCCATTTATCTATTTAACACACTATATATTGCGTTTATCAAATCCTCAAATAGAATATACACCATATATAGTAATCATTGTATATATTTTAAGTTTAATTACCTAGATTTTGCACAGACAAAACCATAGCGGTTTCATGAAATTTCCATATTGAATTACCAAAAAACAACAAAAGGTGAGAACTAGCCGCCAGTAGAAGTATTTTTTATTCCAAAAAAAATCCTACGAAAAGCGGTATCTCACCTATAAAAAGTATATCATTCAAACTAGATGAGAATAAAGTGGTAAATACTTCTGCTTGGCTTGTATCTGTAATTCAATTTGCAAATAAAATCAATTTCCTTGAGCTTTTAAGGCTTTTAATCTGAGAATGAAAAGTGTTAATTATACGAATCTAAACAGGTTGCAAACCTTGATTTCTTCTCTTGTCATGGGGTGTAATTATACCAGTGACATTAATGATAAATTAATTCCCGATACTGTAGCTACCAGTCTCCTTGGTATGGATCATTTTCCTGCTCAATCGCAGATTAACCGTTTCTTGACCAACTTTAGCGAACCAAACATAGATCAGCTTGAGTATATCCATCATAGTCTGTTTATGGAAAATGCCCTATCCTTGTGGTAATAGATTCGAGGATCTACTGAAAGCAACCACTTTTAAGTTCAAAGGGCATCTATCCATGAATAAACTCATTATTCGAGCAGATTCAGGCTATGGTTCTTTTAATAATATTAAGATATTGCAAAGAACAGAAGTCAAATTCGTTGTAAAAGCATTTTCTTCTCAACAGTCAGCAAACCTTGCAAAGACCATACAAAATAACCAGTGGCAAAAGATTAATATTCAAGTGCATATTGTAGAAATTCCTGTATCCAAAGATCTAAGAATCATTGCTTGCGAATTTGTTGGTAAAGACGGCAAAATCAAATATTCTCATCTGATTACCAACATAAGCTCTGAAAAAATGAGTGCTATTGAATTATTTCATTTCTACAATGAAAGACAGACCATAGAAGCCTTTTTTAAAACTTGTAAAGAAATCTATGGAATTAAGAATCTAAGAACGTCAAAATTCTATGGGATATATGGCTTTTTATGGCTGGTATTTATTACTCATAACCTGATTACCTTAATGAAAAATACTACATTCAATTCATCCAAGTTTCAGAATATAGGTGTTCAAGCATTGATAAAAAAGCTAGGAAGTGTTTTTGCTACAGTCATAGAGTTCAAGGATCATATAGAGATTGTTTTACCTAACTTATCAAAACTAGCAAAATTGTTTGTTGAAGCATTACAGCCTAAGTATATCCAGTTAAGTTTCCATGATTTTCTAAATACAGCTTAGTTGTTTGTACAAAACTTAGGTAAGTAAACAAGAAAATTAAGTTTTATCATTTATTTCGTATAAATTCTATATAATCTAAGACTTGTTTAATTTTTTCATCTCCTAAGTCTGAAATATCTACAACCGCTGTAATCTGGTTATTTCGGGAGACTTTAGTAACCTTTAAAAAGAAAGTAGCAATTGTTCCAGTCAACATACTGATAAATCCAATCCCTACAATCATCAATATAGCTGCAATCATTCTGCCTATAGTTGTTGTAGGCGCAATATCTCCATATCCTACTGTCGTTGCTGTTACAAAGCTCCACCATAATGCATCTTCAAATGACTTGATGTTAGACTTGAATTCTGCAAAATATATACCTATTGCACCAAGAACAATAGTAATTATTGTAAGATATAGTATATAAATGAATCCATTAGTATTAACAAATGTGCTAACCCTCGTTTTAATTTTATTTGCCAATGCAAACCCTCTGATTAGCCTAGTAATTTTAAATGCCTTTGTTATTCTAATAACTTTGATAAGTCTGAAGGCCCTAAAAATCCTGAATACAGAGCTATATGGAATAATTGCAACTAAATCTAAAATGTTATACTTAAAGAATTCTTTTTTGTTTTTGGAAATCGCAAGTCTAATAAAATAATCAGCCGTGAAAAATGCTAAGATGCCATTATCTAGCCAATAGATAGATGAATTCGGCGTAATTATGATACGGTTATTTAAGTCTAGAATGGTTATTGAAACAGCTATTATAGCAAGTAAAAAAATCCATATTTCATAGCCTATCATAATACGCTTTTTGTTAACCTCGATAATAATCACCTCTCAAACAAATCTTTAGGTTACAGTTATCAACCAATGGTATAATATTTGATACTCTTACTTTATTATAGCAATTTTGGTACTATATTGAAATAAAAGCTATTTTATTATCTAGTAGGTCGATAACAGATCAAATCACAAAATACAAAGAATGGAAGCCTAATTGCTCCCACCCTTTGTATTTTCTATTCTACTTCTAATGTGAGTTTTATCTCCTTATCTCCTTTGATCACAACATCATATTTTCCAGGCTTTGTGGACGACCCGACCTTCCATGTCCATGATACATTACCATTTGAATCGGCTTTCTTAGCTTCCAGCCCTGCCGCTTTACTGGCACCAGATGAATAGAATACGGAAATTTTGTATTCTACTCCCGGTGTTCCCTGAATGGTTACAGTAGCATTTTCTCCAGCCTTAACCTTTAACACATTTCCACTTTGGGTAGTTGGTGCTGTAGGTTGTTTCGGTTGGGAAGGTTCGTTTGGCGTAGTTATTTCAGCCGCCTCAGTTTTTTCTACCTCTTCATATGCCCATAATCCTTTATTAGCATCTCTAGCTTTCTTTTCGATTAGAACAAAATCATTTGCGTATTTTACATTTGGTGGGAAAGTCGCTACTTTCGCATATCCTTCTTCCAATAACGTCTTATTATACATTTTGCCATCTATATAGACATAGGCTAATAATCGACCATATTTATCTCTTTCTTGCACATCAAATTCTAACTCTATTTCCTTACCCTCAAGCAAGCCTTTGGTGAACTTTGAAGCCACATCACCGAATTCATTATTTTTTGTAGCGTCTGGATGGACAGATTCAGGAGTATCTACACCTATCAGTCTCACCTTTTCTTTTTTTCCATTATATTCAATTTCTAATGTATCGCCATCCACTACTCTTAGGACTTTGTATGTAGTTTTTGTTTCTGTAGTTTTTTCAGCAGCCTCTGCCACACTCTTAATTACTACTGTTTTCGTATTGTTATCCCAGTCCACTTTTGCTCCAAGAGCTTCCGCAATAAACCTAGCTGGTACCAGAGTTCTGTTATCAATGATAGTTCCAGGTACTTCTAATTCCTTCTTTATCCCATTGATCATCGCTACTTTGTTACCAATTTGCAAAATTACTATAGTGTTTCCCTTTGTGCCAGTTACGGTTTTAGTAGCATTGTCCCACTCAAGTCTAGCTCCAAGAGCCTCAAATATGGCTCTCAAAGGCACAAGCGTTCTCCCTTCGACAACGGTTGGCGGAACATCAAGTTGAAGCTGCTTTTCATCTAGAGTTATTTTTATTTCGTTAGATGCTGCGGCTGCCGGCAAGCTAAATATCATCATAACAATGATAATAGATGTAATAAGTCTTTTCATGAAAACTCCTCCTCAAAATTATTATATCTATTATTTTGTCATTGTTTTACAAAATCCTCTTCGTATCATTCGACAAATTATGCAAATGAAACAAGTAAGCCTAGGGGCATTCCTCCTATAA
This sequence comes from Geosporobacter ferrireducens, assembly GCF_001750685.1. Taxonomy (GTDB): domain Bacteria; phylum Bacillota; class Clostridia; order Peptostreptococcales; family Thermotaleaceae; genus Geosporobacter; species Geosporobacter ferrireducens. The sequence continues at coordinate 221,492 of NZ_CP017269.1, forward strand.
AGACATAGAAAAAATCTTAGATGTTCTCGGCTATGAGATTAAATGGGTAAAAAAAGAGAAGAATCAGCAGGAATAATATCCTATTGATACTTCTCTTTTTTATTTGTAAAATTTGTTCTATCTGCTAAGAACTAATTTTTCCACGGCAGCTTGTTTATCTTGCTTTGTAGGCAAGCTGTATCTTCTGGTAACGTTAATATCAGAATGTCCTAAAAGCTCTGCAGCAGTTACAATATCTTCACCTGAATCAAGTAAGTCGTATGCAAACTGATGCCTGAACGTATGGGGCGCAATCTTGTATTCTCCCAGTCCAGCTCTATCCTTATACTTCTTGATAATCTTATTAATTGCCTGCCTTTGCAGAGGGCCGCGTTCGCCTAGTAGCAGTTTATTACAGCTGCCCTTTGGTCGTACATCTAAGTAGTTTAATATGGCGTTTCTTACATCCTTATTCAAAGGTAAGCTCCTTGCTCTCATCCCTTTGCCAGCTCGAATATCTAATTCTCCCTTCCGGTCCGTTATATCAAAATCATCCAGATCTATATTAACGAGTTCACTAACTCTAACACCGGTGTTATAAATTAACTCAAAGATGCAAATATCTCTTTTATTTCCCTCTCGATGGAATTCCCGCCGTAACCGGTATACAATATTTTTGTCTAAGGATCCCGGAAGGGTTGGTGCCTGAACCTTTATTTTCTTTACAGCTGCAGCAGGGTTCTCCCGCATGATGTTCTCAGCCACAAGAAATTTGAAATATTGCCCCATGGCTGTCAACTTATGATTAATAGTGCCGACATCTTGTTTTTTTATATTCAGAAGGTAGGATCTATATTCCTGGATGTCTAGAGCAATGATCTCCTCCGGATGAAATTCTTTGCCGGCTTTTTCCTGAAAGAAAATTTTAAAATCTTTTAGATCCCTTTCATAACCAGAAATTGTATTTTGCGATTTATCCTGACGGATCAGTTCTTCTTTAAACTCCTCGATATATTTCATTGATTCTCCCTCCAAAAAAGCATGATAATAATTGTGTAGCCAATTTTTCAATAGATAATTTACTTGGTTAATTTTGTAAGATGTTGCTTCTATAGGTTGATTTTTAAAATTTTCTAAGAAAATTACTGTCTACGCAAATTTTATCACATTTATAGAGAATAGGCTACACAATGCATATTATGTAGCCTTTAATGTCTTCTACTATTGAAAATTTTTCAATCTATCTTTACTAAATCTTTTTCGGGATCAAAATTCATTTTTAAACAATAGCCATCATTAAATAATTTGTCTGCAGTAGTCAAATAAGAGAAGGTGGTCATATCTCCTATATTAATCTGAAAAGGCTCTATTGAGTCCCTATTTAATACTATAACTCTATCTATCGGTATTAGTAGTGATTTCGAATTCCCTGTATATACTTCACACTGTAACCTATCCATATCTACATACAAAAGAAGAATATCCCACTTTTTATAAAATGAAATACTATAGGAGGCTTTAGGAATAATTTTCAAGTTATTCCCTAGTCTTAAATTTAATATGTGTTACATCATTACGTTTAAAAGACACCATTAATTTAAATACTATCCTTTCTTTACAGAACAGTCTTTGTACCGTATTGATAGCTTTGTCCTTTGCCATTAAAGCACCATCTATATTATATAATCCATTATACGTTTTGGAATTCTCTATGTATTCAACACACTCTTTATCAGTTAAATCTATCCACTTATAATATGATATTTTAATATTAAACTTAAAATTATCTCTATTGAAGTAAATGCGGGAGTTTATTTTATGTGTAGATACGTCATCTATAAAACTATTTTTATTTATGATTTCCTTAAAATCTAAAGACTCCCTCAACTCTTTTGAAAAAGCCCAATCATCAGTAAACGTATAATTTTTAGAATCATATTTTGAATTATTCAAGAAATTTAGCATCTTCTTGATTCCTTGCTCATCAAAAGATAATTCTAACTCATTAGTTGATGAACTAATAAAATTATTTATAGCACTTAAACATGCTATTTGTATATTTCGAGCAGCACTTTTATTATTCATATGTTCTTTTCTACATATACAATAGGGGGTTGAATATTTTACATAAAATTCATTATAATAATCTTCAGACCATCCAAAGACATTTTCAAGTTTCATTAGTTCATTAAGTTGATATCTTATATCTTCCAAATTCAACTCAGACATTTCTACATTGCTGGAATTTTCCGTGAATAATTTTACATGTTCCTCCCTAATATGCTCAAATAATTCTTTTTGCTTATTCTCATTTACTGAAAACGAACATTCCATTAAATCAGCTAGTCTTCCTATCTTATCTATAATATTTATTTTAAGTACTTCTGTATTATAATCAAAGAGGCTCATGAACTCATTAAGAATTTGTAGCTTGGCAGTATTATTCATCTTATCCCATTTGAAGAATCTTTTATATAAAGAGTAATATCCAACTTCATCATTATATATCATGAATAAAAAAAACATAAATCTGATATTAAACTCTTTTGTCCAAATTACTGATTTTGCCATCATATACGGGGGAAAATATTCGAACTTTGTTGTATAATCGTCCTCTTTCTCAATTCTAAGTGCGATAGCACATAGAACACCCTCAATATTCATTTTTATTAGCATTCTAACATTCAATCGTACAATATTTGATGTAGCAATATCTGTTTGTAAAAGTCGCTTTAGATTTTCCCTATAATCTTCTTTAAGAGTTTCTACTTCGTGCATAATATAGGCATAAAACACTTGAAGAATAATAGACAAATAATTGTAATATGTAATGTTGCTATTATGAACATTGTTTATAAAAGTATTTTTGACTAATTCTTTAAAAAGAAATTTCCGTTCATTCAAATCTTCGTTTGTTATAATATGATAATGTAATAGATTTAACAGTGCAACCTGATCCACTAGCAGAAGTTGATTTTCACAATTCCAATTAAACCTAGATAATTTACTAATATAATTTGTAATCATTACATTTTTACACGTTGTAGAACATAGCTGATTTTTTAATAAACTCGAAATATAGCTATGCAATATTCTTTGTATGTCCTCATCCTTTATTTTATATTTTTTGTACTCATCAAGTAAGCTTAAATCTATAATTTGATCTAGATAGTTAAAACTTTGCAATATTTTATCATCATAAAACTGAATCTCCTTAAGTGGTAATATCAAAAAATCATTTCTGACATATTGATTGTGTGACACAATTTCATATAAATTAATTATTTCTTTAACCATCTCGTTATATCCAAATTGCAAACTCAAATCTACAACATGCTTATCTAAAACAAATTTTAAATAAATGGAGTAATCATAATACTCCGTATTATTTTCCGCGTCTTTCATAAAGGCACAAAGTGTACGTAACATCTCTAATACTTTGTCCTTATCCTCTTTATTTTTCTCTTCAATCGCTATCTCTAATGCTTTTGATAATTTATTCAAGTGAAATTTAAATAAGTTATAATTGATTTTTTCCTTAACTACTATGGTTTCATAATAGTTTTTAACAATATCAATACAGTAGTTTTCATTTGTCATTATTTTATAAATTTCCTGTCCTGTATACCATACAATATACACCATTGAAAATAACAAAGATGTTAATACATTTACACTATCTATAATGTAATTTAAAAACAGAACCATTGTAGCTAGTATCATATGTAATAATGAGACAGTAATAAAAATTTTTAAATTTACAGGAGTATTTTTAAATCCTAAAATATCTTTTAACTGATATCCATAATAACAAGTACTTAACGTACCCGATAATAAAGCAATCAAGGTAAAATTTAATACAGAAATAGTTACAATCCCTGAATAAATAGAATCCATATATGGTTGCGTTACTGGTATATTACATTTTCCCATAGATACGAATATATCCATAATTATACCCATAGTAACAATTATGAAAACAGGACACCACATAATATTTTTTTTAGCCTCAGAGTTCATTCATTCATCTCCTAAATTCCTAGAAGTTATTTATCCAACGCACTATGTTTAATGAAATTTATCCTATAGTATTTTTACATTCCTTTTAATTTATATTTCAATTTCACATAATGGTCATTAGTCATTTTAACATTTCTAGTATACATGATTTTATCTTAATTTCAATATTTTCTATACCTTCTCTTAAATCTGCTTCATTCCTTCTAGGAATCTGAGAGATAACCAATAAATCGACCGCAATTCTCGACATTTCAAAAAGTACTTCACTTTTAAATTTTGCCTGCGAAGCACTTTATAAATTTCAACAAATCAATATTCTATTTTAAATTCCATTCCTGGCCAACAATCTTAATCAACTCATCGATGTCATATGCTTTTGCTATTTCAATGTATTCCTTTTTATTATCCTTATTATGTTGGTTCTCTAAAAAGGCATAGGATCCACACCATTTTCCATTCTCCGGCCATATATCTTCATTATATACGGGACATAGCTTCCCGCCGTTTTCAGGATGTAGGCAGCTTTTGCAGTTCTGCAGCGTAGGGTCCTTTCGAATTGCATCCCATTTTGGATGATGCCTTAGTTGATAGCTGTCTTCTCTCTCTAGCAGTATAAAAGTCCCTATTTTTAATAGTGACTCCTGTTGATTCGCTCCCCATTTCTTACAAACATATTGCCTCCATGAATACCTATAACCGGCATCTCCTCCAATTTAGGCTGTATTTTAAGTCGATCTGGAACAATCGGTATATGATCGGGTAACTGCAATGTTTTATTGGTTGCAGCATGGATCTCTACACCGCCGATTTTTTTCATATATGCAGCAGCATAGGGGCGGTGAAAACAAAGGGCAAAGCAGCACTTACAGGTCTGCCGGCATAAGGTTCTTTCGCAAAGGGAGCAGCCTCCGCAGCTTTCATGCAAGTTGCACTTTTCGCAGCTTCTAGTGCATAGCCCTGGCATGATGTTCTCCGGAAGCATAAAGATAAGCTTTCTCTCCTACCTTTATGGCTGCATCCTTTGTCAATTTGATGTATTGGGGTGGTATGTCAGTGGCTCGAAGCAGATCCAGCTCCCGCATAAAACGCCTGGAAAGATTTAAAAATTCGGCAATATCCTTTAATTCAATCCCATTTTTTCCTTTTTTCATAGCTCTCTCCTCTCATAAACTTATATAAATATAAGAAAGGTACTGAAAATGAATTCAGTACTTTTCTATGATTAGGGTGGGGGACTACACTATTTTTAGCGAATCTGTATTGACTTCATAGTTAGTTATAATCAGTTCATTATACTTTTTCCTGCTCTCCTGTTCCTTCCCGATAGAATAGGGCACTTTTGTTTCTATCATATAAAAGTCCTTGTACCATTTTCGTACCTCCGGATGATCATTAATAGTTAATAGAAACTGTCCGTGGACATTCAGCAGAATATCTCGAAGCATCATATGATCCTCATAGTCAAATTTGTCTTTATAGCCATCGGTCTCATAATAGGGCGGATCACAAAAGTAAAAACTGTATGGACGGTCATAACGGGCAAAGATCTCTTCAAAGCTTAGGTTCTCAATATAGGTATTTCTTAACCGTTCTTTTAAGTTCTTCAGATTTGATGTGTCAAATATCTGGGGAGAAGGCCGGGTGTTGGTTCCATAACCAAAAGATATTCCCTTACTTGCAAAGCTTTGAGAAATCAGGAAAATAAACCGAACTGCCCTTTGAATATCTGTTAAGGCGTTTATTTCCATTTTTTTATATTCTGCAAAACTATCTCTGCTTGATATTTCAAATTGCATCAGCCTTTCAATTTCACCCGGATGATGTTTGATCATTTTGAATAAATTAATAAGTTCCCGGTCCACATCATTGATTACTTCAACTTTGCTGGGCTCCTTTCCAAAGAATACCCAGCCGGCACCGAAAAATGGTTCTATGTAGCATGTATGCTCCGGTATCATGGATATTATCTGCTTTCTCAGGCGAGACTTGCCTCCCATTCGTGCAATTGGCGGTTTTAGCATCTCTATCATCTCCTTCAACTTTTCGTTGAAAGATGACAGACGAAAGATTAAAGCTTAGAGTCATTTTCGTTAATTCATCTTCTGCATGCTGAGGAGTGTCTTTACTCTTTTCTCAGCTGCAATATAATCTCCATAATTAATTTCTTCTTTATTCGTATAAGCAAGCACTGCATTTTCAAGCTCTGCTGTATCATTGAAATACACCAAACTTCTATTTCTCTCAGGATCCTTTTTTATCTTAACTATCTTCAGTCCCTTTGCCACAAGGAACACCATTAGATCCTTATCGGTTATTTCTTTAAAATTTTCTTTTTTCAATCTCATCACCTCTATTTATGGAGAACACCCGTTAAGAATATTTTACCAGTACATGTGTTCGGTGGTAAATCTGTGAAAATCATCCTCTGCTTTGATTAACTAGCTTTATCTCTGGATTTTTCTGTTATTCAGCTTTTTTCAGAGTTTTACAATCGAACGTTTGTTCGGTATAATTTTAATAGATTGGTTATACTATAGGAGGTGTAAAAATGCTTACAGCAAATCAGGAGAAGGTTTTAAACTCCATAAAATTTTATTACCGCATGTTTGGTGATTCTCCATCTATTCGTGATATTGGAGAGCTTTGCAATATACGATCTACAAACACCGTACATAAGCATCTGCAAATACTGAAGCAGAAAGGATATATTTCTATTGAAAACTCTAAAGCACGCGCTATTCGCCTTTTGGCATAAAGTAGGTGATTATTTTATATGAGTCCTTCTAATCGCTGTATCATGCATATAGATTGCAATTCAGCTTTTTTAGCATTTTCTGCAGCCCATAGGCTCCAGCAGGGAGATTCTTTAGACCTTCGTACTATTCCCTCTGCAGTGGGCGGGAATCCGGAGACGCGCCACGGCATCATTCTGGCTAAAAGTATTCCCTGTAAGGCCTTTAATATCCAAACCGGAGAAACATTGCATGCTGCCTTTCAGAAATGCCCGACTCTGGTCATTGTGCCTCCGGATTATCCACTGTATGTAAAGTGCTCAAATGCAATGATGGAGATCATCAAAGATTTTTCACCGGCATATCAAAAATTTAGTATTGATGAGATTTTTTTAGACTATACCAATATGCAAAAACATTTTGGTCATCCAGTTGATGCAGCACACAAAATCAAGGATCGGATTAAAAATGAGCTGGGCTTTACCGTATCAATAGGTATTAGTTCAAATAAGCTCTTGGCAAAGATGGCATCTGATTTGAAAAAACCCGATGCAGTAACTACCCTCTATCCGGAAGAGATGGCTCAAAAGATGTGGCCCCTTGATATTCAGGATCTATTCATGATAGGACCCTGTACGGCTCCAAAACTGCGGGCCATGGGTATCAACACCATCGGGGAGCTTGCAGCTGCAGATCTGAATTTAATTCGATATAGGCTTAAAAGTCATGGAGAATTGATTTATAACTATGCCCATGGTATAGAAGCTTCTCTAGTGCATACGGGAAAGCATATTGATATGAAGGGCATTGGAAATTCCAGTGTTATCCCATTCGATGTAGATGATCGGTTAACGGCGCATCAGATTCTTTTATCTCTAACAGAAACTGTAGCCATGCGTCTTCGTGATGCAGCCTGCGTGGCCAGACTCATCTCTGTAAGTGTCCGGGACACCAATTTTAGAACTTATTCTCATCAAAGAAAGATTTTTTCTGCGACCGACTCTACTAATGAAATCTATAGAATTGCCCGTGATCTCTTTGATGAAGCCTGGCAGGGAGAAGCTCTGCGACACTTTGGTGTTCGGGTATCGGAGCTTTGCAGTAATGAATTTCAGCAAACCTCTTTTTTTGATGATGTACATAAAGAAAAAAATCAAGCACTTGATCGGGCAATTGATTCACTTCGCTTCCGGTTCGGATCCACATCGGTTCATCGTGCCGGCTTTTTAAATTCTGGGATTAAGCCTCTCATGGGCGGCATTGGCTCCACTGATGAGATGTCGGTTATGACTTCTATTTTGTAAGGATGTGTGTTTATTATGAAAATCGTTAATAAGGCAGTTGAAATGATTTCTAAAACAAACCTGGATGGCCAGATTACGCCTGTTAAGTTTCGGCTCATTGAGGAGGATGAATCCTGGATAGAGATTAAGGTGGATCAGGTCCTTACGAAAGAATTAAATAAGCTTGCCGGCAATAAAATGTGGGTATATGAATGTCAAAGCCTAATTAGCGGCACTTTGAAGCGATATCAACTACGCTATGAAATCGATACTTGTCGCTGGCAGCTTTTCAAAATATAATAGAAAGTACATATACAATATCTAGTATGTTTCAATGCGTATATCTACTTTATCTACTTACTTACTGAAAGGATGATTACATGCTGGATGAACGCATTTTCAGAGAATATTATGAAACGATTTTACATATGATTCGAAATCTAGGCATTGACAACACCGACGATTTTCTCCGTCAGGAGCTTTCTAATGCATCCAGAGAAGTTGCGGCTCTTCGCGAGAAGATTCTTGAGATGAAAAGTAACCTCGATAAAAAAACAAATATGGATGAACTCAGGCATATCCAATATGATCTGGAAGATGCCCAGGCCCTTTTAGAAAATCTACTGCACAAACTTAGAACTACAGATGAACGATATCTCTGCTTAAAAGAATATCTCAGACGAAATCCTATAGAAATAGAATAAGCCCTGGCATCCCAGGGCTTAAATTTTATTTAGATGCTATTAAAAGTCTATTTTATATTAGCTTTATCGATCCATCAAAGATTACAAAAGACACAATCGATGTTACTAATAATGTCAATACATATCTCTCTTCAAAGATGTTTCCAAGTTTACTACCTGTACTAATCAGTGGCACCCTAAGCCTAGTATTTAAAACCTGGGATTGGACATATTCTGTCTTGTTCTTCATCATGCCATAAATAATATTTACCAGCCTTCTCATAATACAGGTAATAGCTTGATGCTGGATCTTTCCTTCACGCATCTTCTTTTGATAATACTCATAGAACCTTGCATTGACTGGCTTGTCCTTATTCCTCCCACAACAGCTTGTCTTGATGCAAGATCATGAAACAGGGCACATATAGAGCTTTTTATTAGATTCTCGCAGTAATAATATTATTTTAGAGATGCGAAATATCAAAATTTCCTAGCAATCTTTCTCCATTAAGTTTTTGATACACTATAACTATTTTTTATTTTATCTTTGAACTCTTTTCTCCACTAGCTAATTTCGTATACTGTCGTTCTTTAATTTTAATACATATCCTTAAAACACCATAGGCTGCTAAACCCAATACCAAAGCAACTGAAACTATATATTTTCTTACTGCTATTGCATCATACCCTATATTCCTCAATATCATTCCAAATAACCCAATACCTACTAATCCTCACACACCAATCAACAATAAAAATTTCTTCATTAAAATTCCCCCCTCTTAAACATACAATAGTTCTAGCGTATATAGTTTAAAATAATCTGTATTGCAGCCGTAATGACTAAAAATCCTTCTAAAAGCTTCTGCGTGGAAAAATTACGGCAGCAATAAATAAAGCTCCGACTTTAGGAATTTAGAATTATTACACTTCAATTATATTACTTATCTATACCATTTATCACTTTTATACTTTTGTGGTATTTCTTTATCATATGGTGAATCATACCCAAGTTGTTCTAATTCCTCAAACCACTTATCTCGTTTTGACTCAGGTAATTCAGCACCGCACCACGGACAAAATTTTATTAAAATATAGGAATTACCGCCATCATGAACAATCAAACCATATTCATCAAAAATTAAATCATAATAAATTAGTGAATCTGAACATTGAAATTTCTCATTATGCTCACAGCAATTAGTATTAATATTGTTCTTCATATCTTCACAGCAGAATGTCATCATATCCACCTTCCACCTCCATTTAATTAATCTTTATAGTCCTTCCTTTTACTGGATCTTTATACATTTCTCCAGTTACAGGATCCATTGAACCTAGATGCTGACCTTTATTATTATACACTTCGATATCATTATGAGTATAAATGTTGTACGCATAATTAATAAACTATGGCTCAAGTAATTTTATTTTTTTCCACAACTCTGATATATAGCTTTTATCATTTTTTATATCATTTGAAACTTTTCTATCTAAATTACTTAATATATCATACAAAAATTTAAAAATAACTTCCTTAAATTCTACTTTGGATATTAAACTGGTTCCCTTAGGATAAATAAACATTATTCCCTTTTCTTTGTAAAAATCATTATTCCATGATATCTCTATTCTATCATTAATTCTCCTAAAATAGGCACTACTTAGGAAGGAACCCCCTCTATTTTGAAACCATGAATGTCTAAAAATCCATGAGCTTTTCGCTTGATACCATAGATACATTTCGTCATCTTCATCAGTTTCAAATTCATCAGCATTTTTGATTAATTCCAGTGTGCTTTCTCCTTGTATAGGTAATGGAAAAGGATCATATCCTAATATGTGGTGCAAATTTTCACACATCCATTCAACAATGTACAATAAGTTCCATTTATAATCTACAGTATCATTTCCTATTTTATATTGGCATATATTTTTTCCTTCGATCAGAAACTTAAAAATTCCCCACGATTCTCCTAAAATTCCTGTTTCATTATGTGGATTAGATAAAAGCATATATTGTATTGCAAACTTATTTGGATTTCCAAAACTATTATTCATCTAATCTTCCTCCATAAAATTCTTAATCACAAAAGAAAGTCATCTATGGTAAGCTAGCAAAAAAACTAAAATATGAGCTAACATACCATAGAATAGGATTCTATTACTTATTTTTTATCCATTTATTATATTGTGAATTTGTAATTACCCCGTCCTTTTTCATTTGTCTAAGCACATCTGCTGGCACTTCTTCTGCTGGATTAATGACTTCATAAGCATGCCATCCACCTACATTGTCAGGTTGAAATTTTACTAATTTTCCATTATAAACATTATATAACTGTTTAGTATCAGATGATGAATATGCCGTGTTTAAAGATTTTTCTCCTGCCTTCTGATTATTCCAGAAAGGATCTGCACTTATATCTCCTTTTGATGACTCTTTGTGTTTTCCATCATTCGGACATAACTCACGTTCGGGATTACTCTCCCCCTCAGCTACTCCATCTTGGAAGATACACACACCGGATTGACATATCCAACAACAGGATTATTTCCATGGATAAGGACACAGTCACCATTACCGTTAAAGATTACAAAAACAAGAACAAGGCAAAGACCATTACCCTAGGCGGTGTAGAATTCATCCGTAGATTCCTGATGCATATTCTCCCAAAGGCTTTGTGAAAATCAGACATTATGGAATATTGGCCAATCGCAATAAAAAGACAAAACTCCAGCTGAGCAGAAAACTGACCGGCACTCCTTCATACAAACCTAAATATAAAGGATTAAAAACCATTGAGATCCTTTGTCTTCTAGAAGGTAAAGATGTAACGATGTGCCCTGAATGTAGAAAAGGTAAACTACAGGAAGTACTTACACTATATCCGGGAGCATCACCATAATGATGCTTGGAACTGAATACTTAATTCAAAGCCTCTTTAGTGGGGAGGGGGGAAGTATACCTAAATCCAGTCCTTTTCGTAAAATGGAATACTGCAAAAGCCAGTTTCGTAACAAAAAACAACAAAATCAAAAGACAAAAATACAAAGTCGAAAGAATGAAATCCCATAGACCGCGACTTCATTCTTCTGCGGCAATCAAAAATTTTGCGCGCAGGTATTGTTAAGGCCCAACAAGCAGTAAACAACTGACTGTTGAGCCTTTTTCGCGCGCAAAACTTCCGATTGACCCCTTTAAGAACCGTCCTCTTGTCGCATTGCTTCATTCATTGCTTTATTAATTCATAAAATGAGACTATTAATCGGTTATAACATAACATACATTAAAAAGTATTTTAGACTCGCATAGTAACTTTGCAAATTCCTCACGTTTTAAGACTCCCTGAACTATTTCCTTTTCCCCACCTTGAAATCTAGCAAGAAACATTATGTGGTTATTGGGAGACTGTTGAATTAAAAACTTGATTATATTATCAAATTCGCTTTTATATTCATCATACACGATTAATGGTTTTAAATTTGACATTACTTCATCATCTAAAATCCAAAAAGGCATGTCACTTCTTTTAATAACTTTGTCAAAATCTGCATCTACTAGTGCCATAGCATTAAACCAACCCTCATCATCTTTTCCAATAGAGTACCAAATTCCTTTTGAACCGCACATAAATGGCCATAATGAATTATATCTTCCTAACTCTGGAAATTCATTTTCGTTTCTTAATTCAATTGATGATGTAAAGGGTAATTTTGCTACCTTATCTTGATTTATACACAAAATATTTAAATCATACGACATAAGAATCCTCCTTATTAAGGCTTAAAACTTTCAAAAGACCAATTAGTTGGCAGTGTTTTTCCAGTCTTAACATCTTTTAAAACTATATTTCCAGCACTATCTATTCCGATATCTGGATTATTGCCCATCTTCTTAAACTCCTTACCATATACAGAGTCTTGCTTAATCTGTTTTAGTATTTTAGGTTTAATTTCCTTGTGGTATGTTTTATCATTTACTCCAAATATTTTTTTCATGTCGTTATTTGATTTAGGGAATTTAAAGTCCGCACCGTTACTCGCCCCCTTGTTGGAAAGAGAGAAAACAATTGTTCCCTTAACAGTTTTAAATACACCCACTACTTCCCCAGTACCAACAGAAACTAGCTCACCAGCACTATTTATTACAAATTTTCCTTTTGAAATTAAATCCTTCAGACCAGAAGATATATTTACTAAACCATATATTTGATTTGTTATTTTTCCTGCGGTGTAAGTTTCATTAAACTCTTTTGCATATGAAGAGTTTTGCCATCCTGCTGGTGTATTTCCTGTCAATTTTGAAGCCGCACCAAAGAAAAATCCGTCGTCTATTGCATGTATTAATCCCATTAAATATGCTCTGGTCTTTTCGGGTATATTCCCACTCGGGTCAACATAGACCAACGGATTATTCATACAATAGATGTACTGATTCATACTCAGTGGATTCGTGACTGCTCCCTCATAGCTATCCTTGGATATGAATCTTCCGATGGTTGGATCGTAATATCTGGCTCTGAGATAATACAGTCCTGTTTCTTCATCATAGTATTCCCCGGCGTACCGGATTGGGTTCTCTATGGTTTCATCACTTGCTAACAAATTCCCCCATTCATCATAGGTGTACCTATTTACTATGTTACCATTTTCATCCACTAATTGCACTACATCTCCATGACCATTATACACATAGTAGTACCATTTTCCCTGTTCAATTCTTGCCAGGGGTTTGTGTCCCCATATGATGCTGGCTTTTAGGTTTCCGTTTCCGTCGGCTTCTGCGATGACTCTTCCTGCCTGGTCTGTGTAGTAGTGGGTGGTTCCTTTGGGGGTCTGTTTCTTTTTGCGGATGCCTTTGTAGTCGTAGGTATAGGTTTCTTCTTGTCCGGTTTGGCTGTTTGTAAATTTGCGGAGTCTGTTCAGTCCATCCCAGGTAAAGCTGCCTTCTTTTCCGCTGCTCAGTAGGGCATCCATGTCTCCTGTTGCTTTTGTCCGGTTTCCTCTCGGGTCATATTCAAAGGTTGTCTGGATGCTTTGGTTGTATCTTTGCAGGCTCTTTAGGCGGTTTAGTTCATCGTAGCTGTATTGGTGGTTTCCGTCTATTCCTGTGATGGTTTTTATGTTGCTGTTTGAGTCGTAGGTGTAGTTGTAGTCGGATATGGATTTTGTCCCTATTTTGTTTGTGATGCTGCTTAGCCGGTTGAGGTTGTCGAAGGTATAATCGGTTTGCAGCAGCTGCTGGTTGTTCAGGACCGGATATTTGAGGGTTCTCATCATCCCATCGGTGTAGTAGTCGTAATCAAAGGTTTTTCCGTTTATTTGGATGGTATCGATCCGGTTTCTTTTGTCGTAGTTGTATTTTGTCAGGGTTCCAAAGGGGTCCTGGATGGTCTGCAGGTTTCCGTTTGGATCGTAGGTATAGGTGGTTTGTTTGTTGCCTGGGTTGATTTCTTTATGTAGTCTTCCAATATCATCGTATTCGTAGCTGACGGTTCCATAGGCGGTATCGCTCACGGATTGGATCCGTCCGTTGCGGTGATATTGGTAGGTGATATTAAAGCCCTGTCCTGCATGGGTTTTGATCTGTCCGTTGGCAGTGTAGGTGAATTTTTGGTCTTGTTTTTCTCTGTCTTGTATTTTGTCTATGGTTCCGTTTTGGTTGTACCGGATGTATTGGTTTTTTCCTGTTTCATCGGTTTCTTTGATGATTCTTCCCAGTTCGTCATAGGTTTTTTGTTTTGTTTTTCCGTCTGGAAATTGGATTTTGATTAGGCTGTTTTGGTGGTTGTAGTAGTATTTTGTGGCTTCTTGTTTTGCATTGCTGGTCTTGATGAGTCTGGATAGTTCGTCATATTGGTAGTTTGTGAGGTTGCCCTTGGGATCTTTTTGGGTTTTTAGGTTTCCTGCATGGTCATAGGTATATTGGGTGGTAAGGATTTCTCCGGTTGTTTGCAGGGCTTCTTCTTTGATTTTTTGGCCTCTTTTGTCAAAGTATTCTTTTAGCAGGATATGACCTTCTTCGTTTTTATGCGCCACCATGAGGTTTTTGTCGTCGTATAGGGTCTGGGTATAGGTGGTATCTGAATTTACGGTTTTGATCATTCTCCCATAGGGATCGTAGTCATAGGTGGTTGTGTTGTTGTTCCCATCGGTCAGGGTTTTTAGAAGGCTCTGGTTATTGTAGGTTTTTTTTGTTTTTACGCTAAAGGTGTAGGTGGTTTGTCCCGGTTTGATGTAGCCTTCTTCCAGGGTTATTTCGTTTCCCAGACCGTCATAGGTGTTTCTAAGGGCCAGTCCGTCTTCGTCGGTGGTTATGAGGATGTTGCGGATATCGTCATAGTTTATGGTTTTTTTGGTGCCGTCGAAGTTGGTGTATTCGACTAGTCGCCCCAGGGGGTCATATTTGTAGGCTTCGTATTTTTCGTCGGGTGCAATGTATTTGATGGTTTGGCCTGTGCTAAATTGGTATTCTGTTTTTTCTATGGTGTTTTCTTTAGCCTGGGTTACGGCTTTGTCGGCACCCCAGTTTAGGTAGGTGGTGTTTGTGATGCTGGTGACTCTGTTTATTTTGTTTCCCTCACGGTTTAGGACGCCGTATTCATAGTTAAAGAGGGTGGTGAGGATGCTGTTATCTTCCATGGTCAGGCTGGTTCTCTGGAGGGTTCCGTCTGGGTTTCTCAGGTATTCGGTTTTTATGGTTTTGGCTGTTCCATCAACGGTTTTGTATTGTATGGTTTTTGTTTTGTTGTATTTTTTATCTTCACTGATTTCGTAGGTGATGATTTGTTCTTTTCCTGTATCCACCGGAAGGATTTCCTGGCGGATTAGACTCTGGTTCTCCGGCTGATAGATGGTTTTGCTTGCATGTCCGAGCTCATCGGTATATTCTTCCAGCTGTTTGTATGGATTATATTTATAGGCTTTTTCTTTAAGGCTAAAGGCTCCGCTGCTGTCATAGGTCTTGATCGTCTCCCGTGAAGGTTGTTTGAGGGAATCGTAGTCTCTTTCAATGGTTTTCTGAAGTTGGCTGTTCACTAGGTAGTCTTCTGCTCTCAGCAGGTTTTCGTTGTCAAAGGTCAATCGTCTGACCAGTCCATTACTGTCGGTGATCCGGGTGTAGTGGCGAAAGCTTTTTAGCGGTTTATCGTAGTGTGCAAACTCCGGATAGCCTGTGTAATCATTTTCGTAGGTGATCGCTTCGTCGTTGTAGATTTGGTTGGCTAAACGCTCGTATCGTCTGGATATTTTGAAGTATTCTTCGTAGGGACTGCAGCTTGACTGGGATATGACATCGGTGTTTCTTTTGGTGCCTTTTATGTATTCGTATTGGGTTTTAGCGCCGGTGGCATGGGTAATGTTTTTTAGTAAAACGTAGGTCTTTGTTTCTGGATAGTCTCTGTCATTGGCCCATACATTTCGAAGAAAGGAGGCTGTATCGATTGCATATTCATCTAGTTTTGTGCTATTTCCCTTTGGGTCAACCACTTCTTTTAAAACCGTTGCATTTCCTTGAGCCGCTGATTTTAGCTGAATGGTTGTATTATCGGGCAAGGTTATGGTTGCGGTTTTGCTGCTGGTATTATAGTTTATGCTGACGGTTCTTCCGTATGTGTCGATGATTTCATTTATGAAGGGTTTGTTGTTTATCATTGTATGTTTAAACCGGATTTCATTGCCGAATGCATCTTTTATCCCCAGAAGTCTGCCGTCGGCTGCAAAGTATGCTTTTTTGCCGTCGATATGGCTTAGAATATACATGGAAGGTTTCTGCCCGTTGGTATATATACCGCTTCCATCGTATTCTACGCTGTAGTCTTCGTAAGGGGTGAGGGTTCGCATGGCAACGCGGTCATAGTTACTGCCTTCCAGGGTTTTTTTTATGTTGATTTTCTCTCCGTTTCCAAGGTGCAATACCATGTATTTGGATCGATTCGACTGAGATACTTCTTCTTCTGTCAGCATTTGTATGCTGGTCAAATTGAAAAACCATCCTGCGCCCAAGTTGTATCTTTCCATGGCGTAGGAATTAGAATTACCGGGCTTGTCGTAATACTCGAAAAAGCGCTCTACGCTGTAGTACCTGTCTGTGCAGTTTTCAGGCAGGGGCCTGCTGTTCAGTTCATCTGCCCTTTTCCAGGCATCGTAAGAATTGGTGTATTTTTTGTCTAGTGTATACCGCTTCCGGTAGTTGTCCACGATATTGCCATTGCGGTCTTTTACGTTGTAGGACTCGTCTACACGGACGGCATAGAGATTCTCCCCTGTATTGGACACTCCGGTCTGGTGGGTATGGAGCGTAGCTTCATCGGATTCGTAACGAAGATTTAGGTTTAAGTTCATCCCGTTTTTCCCCGGCAAATGAAACAGCGGCATCTGGTAGTGCAGTGCTCCGGTGACCATATTGATTTCTTCTGCATCCTGCCGGCTTAATTTAAAGGGACTGTTGAAGTATTCGTCAAATTTAATGCCGTATGGGTCATAGGATGCCGCTGCAGCGGCCTGGTAGGCTACATTCATTTCTCGCATGGACGCTTTCTCCTGCTCTTGGGTCTCTTCTTCCACAGGCTTTAAGGGTTCTTCATGGGCTTTTCCTTCTTCCTCTTCAGTATTTTGCTCTAGTGCTTCATTGTTTGGCTGTTTTTCTCCAGACAGTTCTTGTGGGTTTTCAATATCTTGTTTTTGATCGGCATAGGCTGTGAAAGGATTTGCAAATACGGTGGTAACCATCATCGCCGCAATGACTGCCATACTGATATATTTCTTTATCCTACTCAATGTCTTTCCCCCTTTCAGTTTATTATCTACTCAAATTTTCTCAGTGTGAGTCTTCCGTTAGCATCATATTCGTATCGAACAACCCCGCTGCCGCCGGCTCCGGCTCCATTCTCTTCTAGCAGCCTAACTTTTTCTTCCAGCAGTTCGATTCTTTCAAGAAGTTTTTCTATCATATCGATATTTCCTTCGATCTGGGCTTGTGAATTCAGGGGTGCAGAAAACTCAATGGTTGGCAAAGTTCCCAGACTGGCATCGTATAGGTATACGTATTCGTATTGATCACCGGTTTTGGCTCCTTCAATGGTAAAGGAAAGCTTATCGGATGCAATCCATACCTGACTAAGGTTCACAGGGATTTTTGCATTCTCCGTCACTTTGTATACACTTTCTATTGCCTGGATGGGAAAAGCAGTATTTTTTATGGCTATGCCCGCTCCTTTATATATGCTCATGTCTTTTACGGCTCTATCGATATATAAGGTTCCGTTTTCGTATCCTATGATTGGAGACATGTTTAGTTTAATTATCTCTGGTTGAGCTAGTTGATAGATTAAGGTATATGGATGATTCATAAAATAGGTTCCTATTTCTTCAGGAGAAGGAATATGAGCTTCTCCCCATCCACTATCTATATCATTGATAGTTAAATCAAATGAATTTAAAACATTAGATACATTATAACATTCAAATTGGGAGCCATATGTTGCAAAAGAGATCTTATTATTTAACCGTGTGCCTCTGTCGCTCATAACTATATGCTGCTCATCTTCATCATCTGTGACATAAATATCAGGCAGTTCTGACAATGGGATACTTACAAACTTGTATCCATTATAATCCTTTCCAAATTTCCAATTGAGACTACCATCTAGAATTACTTTGATCGTTCGTCTAGCTAATTCACAATTACTCGTTATTTCATCTTTTACACCATTTGATAAAGAATGTAATTCTACTGCAGAAGGAAGATACGTTATGTATTCTTGATGTGGACGATAAGATAAATTTAAATGTTTTGTGAGAATGATATTTTTATATTCAACTTCACCTTGCTCAATATCAGCACTGGTACAGAAAAATTGTATACATATTTTTCCGTGATTTGGTGTTGTAAATTCTCCTTTTGAATAGGATAGTGCTGTACCACTAACCTTATCTAGAATAGTGATTGAGCCTTTGCCTTTAACGGTGTTAACATTAAAATCTATTTTATATCTTGTATTTGGTTCCAAATCAAAATCAAATCTGGTGTTAGCCCAATTCCAATTATTAGTCGTTACAACTTTTATTCCATCAGTGATGACTATCTTTTTTGCTGCATTTACTGCTGCTGGATTGCTATATGGATTAAATAAATTCTCACCAATACTCTTAATTCTTATTGGTGATGTCAAATTTATATTACCAGATAACTTAATATTCATTTTCCCATTCACGCTGCCTGCCGGAACAGAAAATATTGCTGCAGACGTGGTTTGTGGCATTGAGTAAGCAGCATTAGAAAAGGTAGTAAATCCTGTGCCGTATACAGCATCCGTTACCGTTTCTTCCCCCGTATAGCCCGCAATGGTTATTTCCTGCCCAATGAGCCCATTTACTGCGTTATAGGCGTTGATGAGGTTTCCACCTTGGATTTTTGCGCTTAGGCTGTTGAGTTGATCTGATGATTCAATGATCCTATCTTTTACTGCCTTAGCCCCTATATCCCCGTATCTACTGTATATCAATGCAGCTTCTCCTGATGCAAAGGCTGCCGCCATGGAGGTTCCTGTCCTTTTTTCATATCTGTCTGCCGGTATGGTACTGAGGACCTCTTCTCCCGGTGCCGCTGCATCTACGGAGGCTTGTCCATAATTCGATGTTGCGTGTAATCTCGCTTTTCTGTCTAATGCCCCTACTGTCAATACATTGTCAAAATTATAGGATGCCGGATAAACCGGTCTTTCGTCAATGTTTATCCCATGGTTTCCTGCTGCCGCAATAAACAGCATCTTGGACTGCTTTATTGTTTCTTCCAGGGCTGGATTTTCCTCCATGCTTCCCCAGCTGCAGTTGACAATTTTTGCACCCATTGCCTCTGCATAATGGATCCCATTGATGATATCACTGGTATAGGCCGTTCCATTGTTAAATACTTTTAAGACCATGACCTTAGCCTTCGGCGCTGCTCCTGCCATCCCTTTTTCATTGTCTTTTACTGCAGCGATAATTCCTGCCACATGGGTTCCATGAGCTTCCTGGCTTTGAGCGCCTTCCTCATACACCTTATGGGTATTGTTTGAAAAGTTCCACCCGTAAACATCATCTATATACCCGTTTCCATCCTCATCTCTTCCATTTCCGCCTATCTCTCTTTCATTCACCCAGATATTCTCCTTTAAATCCTCATGATGAATATCTACTCCCGTATCAATGACCGCTACGATACTGCCTTCTCCCTCTGTAGCCTGCCATGCGGCGGAGACATTGGCATGGATGCGGTCTTCAAATAATCCTGTAGCGTCATTTGCATATACGGTTCCGCTTACCGTACCGTAGACCGCATCGGATACGGTCCCCAGTCCCCATTGTTCCGGATAATAGAGGTCATTTGACTCCAATGTAAACAGATAATCCGGCTGAATATATTCAATATTGGTATCCTTATTGTCTGATTTTAGTAGATTGATTAAGTCTTTTTTCTTCATTTTCTTATCGGTCAGCATCAGCTTCAGATCTTGGTTGCCCTCAATCTCAACCAATTTTCCCTTATTTTTTACTTTTTCTACTGCCATTTTCTTTTCTTTTCTCTGATGATCCTTTTTGTACTTGATAATGAAACGGTTGGTTTCCATTTCTAGTGGAGACGGCTCATGGAGATTGTCCAGTGCAGTACCCATGACGTTATTTTCCCCATATACCGGTATCATTGCGGATACCATACTGAAACAGATTGCCAAAATGACTGCCAGTCCCTTCCTTACACCCTTTTTCATTTTTACACATGCCCCTTTCAAAATAGATTTGTAAAATAGGGTTGTTCTCTCAGATATAAACAACCCTTGCAAAAAAAACACAAAGCATCAGCATATAGCTAATACCTTGAATATTTTATCAATTTTTGTCATTGATATTTGTCGAATTATAGTTGCTGTTATATTTTTTTGTTGGATTTTGGTTTATTTCACAATATCCTTACTGTATCTGATTTACTCCCACTCAAAGGAATGCGCCTTTATCGATAAACTAGACACTTCAGAGTTAGCTATTCTTTAATTTACTTAAAATTCCTTATGCTGCCAGACGTTGTTTGTATTTACGTGTAAATTCTAATGGTGTCATATAGTCTAAAGCTGCATGGCGACGCTTTCGATTGTAAAATATCTCTATATATTCAAAGATCACATTTCGTGCTTCTTTACGAGTTTTGAACTTCCTAAAATGGATACATTCTGTTTTTATGGTGCTGAAAAACGTCTCAGCACAAGCATTATCATAGCAATTGCCCTTACGGCTCATGCTACATTTAAAATGATGCTTTTTAAGTAAATCTTGATACCCTTTACTGCAATACTCAACCCCTCTGTCGGAGTGATGGATAAGTCCTTTTGGTGGTCGATGTTTCCTTATGGCATTCTTTAAGGCATGGATTGTAAGCTCTTTGGTCATGGTTTTATCTGTAGACCATCCAACGATTTCTTTATTAAACAGATCCTTTACGATTGCAAGATAAAGCCAGCCTTCTTCAGTGGGTATATAGCTTATATCAGTGACCCAGACTTCATAAGGCTTTGAGACATTAAAATTCTGATTTAGCAAGTTTTCTGCAACAGGCAGTTTATGATTAGAGTTAGTAGTGGCTTTATACTTTTTAGGCCGCTTAGAATGTATCTTGTTTTCTTTTAATATCCGATAAAGTCGGTTTCTACCACAGGGAATCTTCTCATTAACATCACGGAGGATTTTATCCAGGCCATAGATTCCATCGCTTTGTTTATGGCTCTTTCGAGCCAGTTCTAGTATTTTATGATTCTCTGATTTTCTGTTGCTTCGAAATCTAGGTATTGACAACACCGACGATTTTCTCCGTCAGGAGCTTTCTAATGCATCCAGAGAAGTTGCGGCTCTTCGCGAGAAAATTCTTGAGATGAAAAGTAACCTCGATAAAAAAACAAATATGGATGAGCTCAGGCATATCCAATATGATCTGGAAGATGCCCAGGCCCTTTTAGAAAATCTACTGCACAAACTTAGAACTGCAGATGAACGATATCTCTGCTTAAAAGAATATCTCAGACGAAATCCTATAGAAATAGAATAAGCCCTGGCATCCCAGGGCTTAAATTTTATTTAGATGCTATTAAAAGTCTATTTTATATTAGCTTTATCGATCCATCAAAGATTACAAAAAACACAATCGATGTTAGTAATAATGTCAATACATATCCCTTTTCAAAGATGTTTCCAAGTTTTGTCCCTGTACTGATTAGTGGTACCCTAAGCCTAATATTTAAAACCTGGTATAGCAAACTATACAACTTAAATTTTCTTAACCGCTTATGCAATCCTATCTTTCCTAGGATTCTTGGCAGCACCAATAGGGGGACCCCTTCCTTGGTAAAAATATCTGTTAAGTATAGATGGCTAGAGAAAATTTGCAAATCTATCGATTACCAGGAGACTGGCAAATAAATTTCTTCATTACATATATTAAAATTATCAAAACAAACAATTACAAGTTTTTCCTATAATGCTTATTTCAAAAAAAAAGAAGTTTTTTAAATATTCAATCTCATTGACGTTAAACTAAATAAAACTTCTCTATGCCTAGGTATACGAGATAGAAATACTTTATCTACTAAATGAAGTTTTCTAATGAAATAATCAATAATGTGAAGGTAATTCTGCTTAAAATACGTAATCATAATTGTCTGTATTATTTTTAAATATAAAATCCGACCCATACCTGATTTTCCAGACACACAGGAGGTAGGTATAATAACAACTTTGGAGGAATGAATGATGGCAGACAATAGAAAGCGTTACAATGACGATCTTAAAGCAGTACAGGCTTATTTTTCGTTGTTTGAAGTAATATTCAACTATATCCTCTTGAGAAGTTCCAGTAAAATAGCTATCCGTTACTTTAATATCCTACATATTCTCATCCCAATTTCGATATTACCAATCAAAATAATTTCTATCAAAATACCAAATTATTATATTTTTTATTTAATTGAACACCATTCTTCTCTGTTTAATTGAAAATCTTATAATCCGCTTTTTTTCTCAGAAATTTATTTTGATTTAATGTTACTATCCATATAGCGCTCTAAAATTTTAGCAGAAGGATAACTAGACATAGAAGCAATGCCATTTGCTAACTCTATCGGAAACAACGCTCCTTCATGTTTTCTACTAATCAGGGATGGTATTGTTTGTAAAATACGATTTAATCCAATAATATCAGCATCCTTTGGAAAATCATTAGCTGAATTATAAAAACCAGTAGGAATATTTAGCACCATAAAAGTACCTGGTTCGGCTTTTACATATATCTTTTCTCCCCAATTTGTTCTAGAACCATATTGATTTTCGGATAAAGGCCTTCTCTGGACTTCATCAAGAATATATTGGTGAGGGAGGACAAAATAATGCATTTTCTCATTTCTACTGTGTGGCGGCACGTTATTTTCAATACTTATCAAATGATCGAAAAATTTTCCGCTTTTTTCGCATCCAATAATGTGTACAGGTCTACCCTTATCTTTAGCAAATTGCATAAATATTCTAATATTAGGAACTAATTTGCTATATTGACTTGCTAAACTAAGGGGACCATCCTTAATAAACAGTGTATTTGATATTAATGCATGGTCAGAATAATCCCATAAAAGTCTAATTGGGGTAAAAAGCATTAATGTTTCTACTATTAGCATATAAGCTGATGCTACGCTTTCTGGGGCACTATCTTCAATCATATCCAAATGAAAACCCAACATATCTGTAAGTAGAACATCATTATGACAATAAGGACATTTCATAGTATCACTATCATAAGGAAAACCATCAATCACTTTAGCACAGCTTGGACATTGAAAATTAGGTGAAATATCCTTTAATGTATCCCATTTTTTATATGTAATCCACTTCAAAGTCTCATAGTAAGCACCATTCTCATCAATTTGTAAAGAATCGAATATGATATGCCGCACAGCATCGTAATTGTTTCCTTTACTTGTTCTGATATTATTTAAAGGAAACACCGTTGAATGAAATAGTGCACTATTATCCATAATATCTCTTATTTGAAGAGGATGCGGGCATTTTGGATCAATTAATTCAATTTTGACTTTATCAACCATTAGAAGAGCAGTTTTTATAAAGGCTACCTCTTTAGGAGGATGATTTCCAGCAGTAACTTTAACGAATGAACCATCAACAGCCCAAATATTCATTAAAGGATCTGAATTTGAATCAAACTCTTTCCAATTAGTTCTTCTTGTGTCAATTTCAGTTGATGTTTCTACATATTCAAAATCTTCAATAAGTGATTTTACCCATGAACTTTTAATAACATTTAGATGTCCAAGCTTAGATGCACTTTCATTTGGTAAATTACCGTTTACGCTGCTGTAGGGCATTTAATTTTCCCCCTTCTTTTTAGGTTGAAATAAATATGCCTGCATAGGAACTACAAAACGATGAGATAAAGTCAACATTCGCATATATCCAGGTGTTTTTGCTCTTAAAATATCATCTTCAATCCCCGAAAACGCAATTTGTAATTTTGATAATGCCTTTACTTCGTCTTGTGAAGATAGATGTCCTACAAAAAAGTTTTCTGTCTGAATTAACAATTCCTTATTAATTGTTGAAGGTGATTGCGTTGAATAGACCATACCAATATGAAATTTTGCACCTTCTTTTGCAAATCTGGCATAAACGCCAGTCAAATCATTATCATTCGGAGGGAAAAGGTTATGTGCCTCTTCGAAGTACAGTTCAACATAATGATTTTTTAAAGTATTTGAAACAAATTTTTGTTCTTGATGAGCAAAAACTGCTTTGGCAAGAATTTCTGAAAAATAACGTCGAATCTCATCACTCGCATTTCCTAAATCCAAAATAACGGTTTTCCCTTCATCTAACAAAGTTAAAATATCTTTTATAAAATCTCCAGCAGCAGAGCTATGGTATTTTATATAAGATCTTAGCATTGTAGGTCCAGCACTCCCTGCTGAAGGTTTTAAAAATTTTAATAAAGCCAAGTCATCTGGATCGAACATTGCTTTACCATTATTACTTAATAAACCTGAAGTTGAGTTATTCTGAACATAGTCAGACATACATTCAAGTTCTTTAACTAATTCATCTAATGTGGAAGGAGTCTGAGGCAGATCATCTTCTTTTCCAATATTATATATAGCACGCCTTAATTTTTCATTAAAGTGAGGATCGAAATGTTTTGTATACTTTGATACCAATCCAAGTTTTTTAAGAGAAGCTTCATCAGTAGAAAATCCAGCTTTTTTTAAAATTGCCCAGTACATTTGAATTTTTCGTATAGGTCTTGTTCTCGTATTAAAATCAGTTTCCAATACTTCCTTAATTGATGGGATCACAGCATTCGCAAAACTAGTAATGTATATAGACTTTTTCCCATCTTGATCCAGCATAGATGCTAAAATACCCATACATTGGTCTGGATATTCATAAAAATTAAGTCTGAGTGGTTCCGATGGAGTTTCTGCCCTTTTAGTCAGAGCATATACAACACATCTCTCTTCGTTAGCAGAACGAATAGAGAAATTATTATCTTGTTCATTGTCATTTGCATATTCACCATTAATGTCAAAGACTAATTGACCTATGTTTTTTTCAGTTTCAGTTGAATCCAACATACCTTGCATTATTAATTTAACAACATTAGATTTTCCTAAGCGTGTTTTGCCAAACATAGCAGTTCTACAACCCATAAAATCTCTCATAGAAACTTCTACAGGTATTTTAGATAAGGATTTGCTAGACAAACTGAGTTTGCACTCCATTGTTCTTAAATTCCCTATAGATGCTTTATTCTCTTTTCGTACTAATGAATTGATGATAAGATTTAACAATTTATCATTAGGCGAAAATATCCTATATTTATGTGCGCTAACAACATTATTCACATCACCTGAAAAGAACAATTTATCCATGTGTTCCGGATCAGGATAAAACATTCCTAAAACATCACAATCTAAAGCACCCCATTGGAGTTCGCTTTGAGTCCAAATATCTATTTCAGGCATTGATTTTTTATGTAATTCAAAGTAAGTTTGTTGAACTTGAGAGCTTAGTGGAGTTGTTGCAACATCCGTAACTCGAAGCAAAGTAAAATGTGGTGTTATTTTATCAAAATCCATGGGAACCATGATTAAAAAAGATCCTCTAGGAATACCACCTACTGCGATTTTATAGGGGTCAGAGGTGATAATTTTAGCCGAGTCAAATCCTAATTCCAGTACATAACCTACAAAACGCCATTCATCAGTTTTCATAGCACTTTCAAAACGATCTTGCTCACCAATAAAAGTACGTAGTATATTAATAGGATTATCCTGGGTTGCTGATGTTGTTACCATTGAATTAATGTCCATAATTGTTTATCCCCCTCAAATATTAGCTGTAATAATTATCTCACCATATTGTTTTCGATTTTCTGGGTTAGCAGAAATAGAACTGTAGCGTGTTATTTCTTCTATCTCAAACTCAAGTTGTCGATACAAATCAACAACTGACGGATGATTCGCATTAGTAGCAATAATTTTTACTCCTCTGTCTTTGGCCCTCTTTAGACATTTAGTCAATCTAATCTGATCCTTCCATGAAAAAAGTTTTTCATTATACTGAATAAATCCATTATTATTGTGCCTAACAGTATAAGGAGGATCAGCAAAAATCAAATCACCTTCCCGTGCCTTTCCTATTGTTTTTGCAAAATCATCATTAAAAATATTGGCATGTTTTAAAGCTTGTGCTATAGCTTGAAAATCATCTGT
Source organism: Geosporobacter ferrireducens (assembly GCF_001750685.1). Classification (GTDB taxonomy): domain Bacteria; phylum Bacillota; class Clostridia; order Peptostreptococcales; family Thermotaleaceae; genus Geosporobacter; species Geosporobacter ferrireducens. Next base: position 247,993 of record NZ_CP017269.1, read on the forward strand.
ATCATAAATTACGCTTGAACTTGTTCCTATAGGAACATTGAACTTCCCTTCTTTATTTACTCGATAAATACCATTAAAACAAGTGCGATTAAGATAAATCAATCGAGCGGCAATTTCAAATTCATCGTCTAATAACATATCTCTTACTTGGTAATAATATTCTTCTGAATGATATTGCTTATGAAATTGTAAATAACTTAAAACTCTCTTATAATCCTTTTTAATTGCATTATATGTTATAGCCAATTCTTTATTTGTATCAGAAAGAATTGCCTTTAAAGGTTGAATCCCAAAAAATACAGCTCCTCCACCTAAAAAAGGTTCAATGTAGCGATTATATTGTTGCGGAATAATATCTAAATGCGCTTGCACAAACCACCGCTTTCCACCAGGCCACTTTATAAATGGAGCCACTTTTTTAGCTATAGACATTTATGTAACCCCTTTACTTTATCATCAAATATCATTTTTTCATTTTAAATTGTTGTCATTAATGTCCAACATCCAGAACTCAAAACTTTACAGCATATTTCTCTTTTTTTACAAGCATCTCCAGGCTTGTCTGCCCCTCTAGGGATTGCCCACGCCCATTCTAACCTAGTCTTTCTAATTGTTTATGCATATCACCTGCAATTTTAACTTTACGTAATGTTAAATTTGAATATAACCTTCCATTCTCATAAATATTAATCACAATATCTTCCATTGAATTAATTAACAGCACTTTGGCTATATTTTTTATAGTAAATATCGTAGCTCTGTTATTTAACTGATGCTCAAACATCGATATATTTAATTTCTCAAATATATATTCGTGCCATGAAGAAAGATACTTCCTAATTTTATTTATAACTCAGATCTCCATAAACCACCCTCAATAGGTTTTGTAGGTGGAAACAAGCTATCATTATAGATTTTTCTATTAACAACTGATTTAAAATATTCCTGATTATATTCAATTCCTAATGATATAAACTTCTTACTAAAATCAAACATGTTTCATCCTCCGACATATATTCACCTTAATTCTACATCATTCCATGAAATCTTTCAAAATTTTCATTCTGCACATTTCGACAATTAAACATAATAGAAAGCAACTACCTAAGCAGATGTCCTTTATCATGTCTAAATCTGATATTCTCCTACATACCTCTAACTTTTAGACAACTTTTCTAAGGTGATTTAATTCGTACTGGTTTGAGGTCAAACATCCTAATAAGAAATGAATTCTATGATGATTAAGCCAATTAACATGGTCTGATAATCGATATTGTAACTCTTCTAAGGATTCAAATATCTCGCCTTTGATAAATTCAGCTTTAATTAGTTTAAAGCTTGCTTCAGCTACAGCATTATCATAGGGACAACTCTTCATGCTGAGAGCACGTACAATACTAAAAGTTTCTAGGGTTTCCATCGATCAGTTGGTTTTTGAATTCGTTCCCACGGTCCGTATGGAATATCTGAATGTTATTCAGGTTTGTTCTAACACTGGCGAAAGCTTTGGACACCCGTTGAGCATCTTTATTTCTGCCGCAGCTATACCCAATAATTGCACGGTTAAAAAGATCGATTAGAACACACATGTAATTCCAGTTCATGCTACTCTAATATAGGTTAAATCGCTTGCTACCATATTGAGATCGCGCTGTTGATGGAATTTACAGTTCGCTAAACTAGCCAAAGCAGATTCATTACATTTTTCTACAAACTTAGAACTGCAGATGAAAGATATCTCTGCTTAAAAGAATATCTCAGACGAAATCCTATAGAACAGAATAAGCCCTGGAATCCCAGGGCTTAAATTTTATTTAAATGCTATTAAAAGTCTATTTTATATTAGCTTTATCGATCCATCAAAGATTACAAAAGACACAATCGATGTTACTAATAATGTCAATACATATCCCTTTTCAAAGATGTTTCCAAGTTTGGTACCTGTACTGATTAGTGGTACCCTAAGCCTAATATTTAAAACCTGGTATAGCAAACTATACAACTTAAATTTTCTTAACCGCTTATGCAATCCTATCTTTTCTAAGATTCTTGGCAGCACCGATAGGGGGACCCCTTCCTTGGTAAAAATATCTGTAAAGTATAGATGGCTGATATACCCAATCATAAAGGCATATCTAAATTCCGGATAGCCTATCCTATTGGTTAAATAAGATACTGCAGCTGTAAAGATTAAAAATCCTTCTATGGAATGAAAAAAGCTTCTGTGGGGGAAAATTACGGCAGCAATAAATAAAGCTCCAACCAAATACAAGTATGGATCCTTTCCATGGGACGCGTTATATCCTATGATCCATAGTCCTGCACCCCCATAAATTATAATCATCATCATTCTTTTTAGTAACGCGCTTCCTCTATTTATTCCTGTAGTAATACTGGTGTAGATATTTCCTATCAGTGGCAACTTTGTGAGTACTCGTGTTCCCTTTCTTCCGCATACCCCTAATATCAAAAAGAATGCTGCAGCTCCATAGGTAATTCCCTCGGCATAGGGCTTTATATTATTAAAATACCAAAGCATTTTAATAATATCCCCTCGAAAAAACAAAATACCTGCCCCGATCCCAAGGGTAAATATTATAGATAATAGTTTTTTTAGTATGTCTTCCCCTGTATCCACTAATTTATTGGCGCTTCCTACTACGGGATTCATTTGATTAATCTTACTATGTTGACTGTCCACATCTGCCATCAACGCTGCTGCCCCGGCGATACACGCAGCGGCTATATTGATCTCTCCTCTCCCTCCTCCGATCACTGGTAAATTTGCTATATGTGGCACTGTACTGGCCAATACGTAGCTTAGTACCCCCACTTGAAAATGGGTTCTTCCCATCATAAATACCTCTCCTTTCCCTAATTGAGACTTAGGTTTCTATCATACTCCGGCTTTAAATTTTTGCAATCAACAATCCTTAAGAAAGCTTCAAAGACTCGCCGATCGTATTTGTAAGATTCATTACTCATAATCTTTATCACCTCGTCAGTACCATAAGCACGTCTGTAGTCTCTATTGGAGCTTAATGCATCAAATATATCTGAAACAACGATAATTTTCGATATCAATGGAATTTGTTTATCCGTTAATCCATAATACCCACTACCATCTATCTTTTCATGATGATAAAGGATCATTTCACCATGCCTGCGTAGCTTCTTGTGCATTTTGGCTATTTGACTACTATAGAGAGCATGCAGCTTCATCTCTTCGTATTCATCCGCAGTCAGTTTTCCGGGCTTTCTAAGTATTTCTTTTTTGACCCATGCTTTCCCGTAGTCATGGATGCGGCTTGCAATGACTACATCCCTCTTTTCTATGTCACTTAGCTTTAGTTCCACCGCAACCCTATAAGCAATATTTCCTACCCGATGACCATGAGCTATAACATCTTTTGGAATAATCGTCTCCATCATTTGTGATATTTTAATTGCACCTTGTCTATCAATCATTGTCTCCTCCTCTCTGGCATTAGCGTTTCTTTAAACTATAGATTCAAATATTTTCATGTTTTTCTGGATTAGCATCTTTATTTGCAATGCAGTCTTTTGGTTAACCACATCCCGCCAGCTTTCGCCCTCCTGGATGCCGTCTTTTACCTCTATATTTTCATGAGTCTTATTCTGATCAATCAGCTGCTTTGAAATATTTCTAACCAACTCGTCAAGCTCCAATCTCTTTATAATTTCATTTCTTACTTCTTCCTGAAGCTTTGTTTCTAACACCTTTTCTTTTTCCTTCTCGATTACTTCCACCGGTGGAAGAATCTTTTCTGTAAGCCCTAAATTCTTCAGTTTCATCTCAATATATGCAATAAGGTCATCTGGTCGAAAGGCGTTGAGCTCACATCGACTTCCTTTTAATACGCCGTTATATAAATTCGCACTTTTCCCAAGAAAAAAGCGCCTTTCAAGCCTTGAAAGACGACTCACAAATTCAGTTGGCGGAGTATACCGGATATTTACTTTTTCTATCTGCAGCTCTGCCTTTTTCACATCCTCTACACTTAAGCCAATATCTATGACCCTAATCTTATGCTTGCTGGTCCTAGTTTCATCGGCCAGGGTTCTACTAATTTCATGACCACTAATGTCGCAATCGTGCAAACATAAAATAGTCATATCCTCAAATTCCCTCTCAAAATCCGCCAAGAGTTCTTTTGCCGATCTATTGGCAAAGCCCTGGCTAGACATTAGCGCCATATCATATTTTTCAGCCAGTTTTCCTGCTTGAAGCATTGGTAGTAACCCTGTCTTTTCAACATAGAGTATCTTATTAAATGTATAAGGTTCCGGTTTATAGGCTGCCACTTCTCTTGTTCCTAACGGAATCTCTCTTCCGGTGTGGGGCTCTATCAGAATTCCTCTAGCTTCATAGTAAAGGCCATCGATGGTTCCATATTGTTCTTGATACTCCGTAAGCAGTGGCGGGGTAAAATATTCGTAGCTTAATTCCTTGTTTGTATACATTTGGATGAGCGGTCTTACCTGGTAGTATAAACCTCTGGCACTAAAGGGATATTTTCCTCCACCACTAGCTCGAATAATTGCTTCCGGCATCACTGAAAATACAATTTTTTTCATCGTCGCAATCTCATGATCATTCTTTTTCCATGTCATATTTTCACCCCCGGATTCAGGTTCCCTTTTTTGTTCTCTCCCACCCCCTCAACCCTTAGTAAAATTAAGGGAGATCTTCGAATAATACATCCCTATAATACAACCAATAATACAAGCTATAATACAACCTAAGTATACCTCTAGGAGGCTTCAAATTCGTCACAGAGCCTATAAAAAGCCTCCTCATCTATAACCCTATACCCTCTACCAGGAACTGACTCTATATGCTTTTCATTTACATACTTATCAAATACACTTTGTATGTCATTCTTGTTTTTCCGAAGCTTGGTCCTAATCTTATTCGCTGATACAATAATCTCTTTTCCGTCCGGCGTTTTATCAATTTCCTCTAAAATCTGAAGAGCAACCTGGTATTCCAAATCACTTTTCTCTCCATGATCCTGATCAAACTCCTCCTCATCTGCTACTTCTTCTGTATCCACTTTTTCATATACATCTTCTGTCTCCCTAGTCGATTCTTCTGATACAGACTTTACTTTCTTTTTAGAAGCTTTATTATCTTCTTCCTGATTTTCCACGACCAAACTTGGATCAGCTAAAGCAGGATTTATGAATTCGGGTATTAATTCATTTGAGTTCTCTCTCCAATAACTGGCCAGATCCATAATGCTTTTCTCGACTTCACTATCTTTTATACTAACGGCTGCACCCTGGAATCTTAGATTTCCCTCCAATCTTCCTTCGATCCGAGCTACTCCGTCTCCAAAACCTCTCAGTTTAAAGTTCAATCCTTTTTCTGCGCCAAAGACCGTAGAATAATCTGATTGTGTTGTTAGGGAAAAACATATTCTGGTTGGAAGATTTCCCTTTAGCACTCCAGTGATAACATCTACTGAAGGCCTTTGAGTTGCGATAACTAGATGTATTCCTGCTGCTCTGGCCAACTGCCCAAGTCTAACAAACAATGGTTCTAATACATCTTTTCCTCCTACCATCATTAAGTCATAATACTCGTCTACCACATCTACAATATACGGTAACCGCTGTTCTTTTGGGACCTTTTCATTGTAAGCTTCAATATTTCTTACCTTCACTTTTTCAAACAGCTTGTATCGAAGATCCATCTCCTTTACCAGTTCTTGTTTCATCAAAACCGCTTTTTCAGCATCTTTTTCGATTCTTGCCACATGGGGCAGCGGCTCATAGATATGAAACTCCACTCGCTTTGGATCTGTTAGCAACAATCTTAATTCATCGGGTCCTGTAAGATAAGAAAGGGTTGAAATTAATGCATTTAACCATACGCTTTTCCCACTGTTTGTGGCCCCAGCAACCAATGCATGGGGAAACTTCGTTAGATCCGCAAAAACGATGTTTCCTTTCGGATCGATGCCGATGGGGATAGGTAGTATCATTTTTCTTCTGGCCAATTTAAACTCTTTTGACTCCAATATACTCCGCAAATATACAGGTACTCTATTTTGACTCCCTACAATAATCCCGGCTCTTCCTGCTGCAGATCCTTTGATAATTTCTAAAGAAGGTACTCCTAGTGCAGCTTCAAGATCTTTTGCATATCCTTCTATGGTGCTTTGTTTTAATCCATTTGGCAGATCAATCTCAATTAAGGCACTAGAGGGTCCATCATTAACACTTACCACCTTTATGCCCTGGATCACTTCATCTGCCACACCCATTCTTTTAAAACCTTCAGGTAAACTCTTTGCAACTACGGCACCATTTTTTTCAAACTCCATCTTCGGTTGAGGTGGAAATATTTCCAAATTAGGTAAGCCCTTTAAGCCTTGGTTTCCTTTCGGATCTCCTTCATCATCCATCTCAAAATCCATATTTTCATCATTAAGACGTTTCAAGTTCTTTAGACTAAAGGATCCTGAGAGCATGGTCTTAACACCTGTAAACATCTCCTTCCATATTTTCCCAATCATGTTGATCAACCACTCAAAAAGCTTTGTACGATTAAGCCATGCAAAGTACCCTGTAATAATCATTACAAAGAGACTAAAGCCTACTTTCTGTCCTTCTATAGCGTAGCTTTTTAAATCCGGATAATTCTCGATAAAGCTGGTTCGCATTATAAAAATGGATCCTCCACCTACCATCAACGATATACAAGCTGTTTTTGCAAAGAAATCCGTGATGCTATCTGTAAATTTTTCTAATTCGTTTTTAGTCATTTCTATAATCGCCTCCTTTAATGTGTAATAAGATATAATAGCTTAACAAGCTTTTGGCTTCCGGTAATTACCCATTCTTTAAATGTTGGCCAAGTAATGGTGGCCACCGCATCCATAAGCAACAGAATTTCTCCGAATCGTGTTAGGAGAATAAACAGAATAAAAGCTAACAGTACATACCGCAGATATTTTTTGATTTCGTGGCTGATTATGTTAGAAAAAACTGCTGCACCGATAATGATACTGGTGATGATCACCGCCTTTTCCTGTGCCATAGACTCACCTGCCTTTTTGTTTAATAGTTAATATTTTTAAAGTTGTATTATCTTTGAAATTTAGCCATTAATATAACCTTTGTCCATAATCTTTTGATTGATTTTTTTGTACAAAATTTTTCTAGAATTATATTTTCGATTTCTAAATCAAACAGCTCTGACTTCCTTTTATTTTTTTATTTCCGCTACTCTTTCTTTCCCAAAAACCTCTATGCAATCTCTAATAATATATCTATCTATAGTAGCTACAAATATAAATAAAATCAGCCCTGCCCAAAGTACGCATTTCCATAATGCCATTTCTCCTACTATTTCAAAAAACACTAAAAACCCCACAGCTCCCGGGATCAGCAGCCATACTATTATCATTGCCAGCGGTACAAAAAGAGTAATTTTTTTTCTTAATTTCAGGCAAAGCAAAAAATATATCCCTAAAATAAAACCTATTGGAAAAATGCTAAAATCAAGAAAAGTCTTTAAAACATTAGCAAAGTCTTCCAAATCACCGACTAGCGAATAAATGTACGTTAACCCTTCATATTCTCCATATAGTAAAATCCATAACATAGCAATACTTACCAACTTCCAAATCGGCTTTTCCATACAGCCTTACCCTCCTTTGATTTTCATGAAGAGTTGTATTAATCCTTTGAATTATCCAATACCCGCCTAATTAAAGGTAAAATTTAAAGAAGGGCTCTTTTGAACCCTTCTCACTCTTTTCATGCTATAATCCCATTTTCTTCTTTGTAAACTCTACTACTCTTACTGCAGCTGCAAGCCCTTCCTTCGCATCATTATTTGTCACTTCTGTTCCTTCATCTGCAGGATACCTGGTTTCAATATAATAGTTGTTTAGTTCCCTCGCATCCGCCATGGTCTGTGAAAAATCCTTATCCAACCGCTGACATTCTCTACTTAAATATACTAGCGAGTGACCTTCTGCTAACTTTTCGACTTTATGTAATAAATATGCCTTCAGCATCTTCTCTACCGCCTGTTGGCTGTGAAAAGCTACTAATTCATTGGCATCACCATGCTTTAACAGCGTTTGTGCACCTCTTAGGTCTTGCTCTGCTTTTCTTACCCAATCTTCAAATTTTTTACTATCAACCATATATCATCTCACCCTTCTTCTCTATCAAATTTGCGAAGGATCCTGGTGTCTTGACATGCTTATCCCACTCTTCCGGTGTATAAATTAACAAATCCACCGGCTGATCAAAATCCAGGCCGTCTTCTGCATAGATATATTCACTCATCACACCATTTAATTTTCTTTTATTATCCGTCTCAATAATCACACACAGATCAATGTCGCTTTTTTCTGTTGCGGTCCCTGCTGCACAGGATCCAAAGACAACTATAGCTTTTGGATGGAATCTCCTTGCTATTCCTTCTTTAAGATTTTCTATTTCTCTTTTAAAATTACGCATGGCTATTCCACCCCTACATTTTTATTTGGTAACCAGAAAGCATTTTTTCCATTACTTTTAAACGCTTGCTTCCGACCCGCTGTTTGATCGTAGGATTCCATTCATTGGCTCGAAACAATTTTTCTGCTTCATGATGCGCCCAATATGTCATATATTCATTGAGTTCTTTTTCTGTTATCCTCCTGGTCCAATAAGCATCTACAACCTTGATGATTTCTTTCGCCAGGTTGAGGATAGAGCTCGGATGCCTTTGAATTTCCATCTTCCCAATAACACCTCTCCGACTTTGTACGTTTTTGTATTTTTTGTATGCTTATTGTATCATTTTTGTATGATTAATTTCAAGACATTTCTGATAAATAAAGGAAGGGATGACTTCTAGATCCTCCTTCTATCCCTTCCTTTATTTTTTAATTAAAGGGGGGTTTTACGTTTTAGAGCTCCTGGTCAATTCTCCAGTCTCCTTCAATGCTTCCTACAACCTTTAAATAATCTCCGTCCCAGCCATACTTTGTATTAAAGTTTAGGTGTATACTTCCCTTATCTGCTGTAACTTCTGTATTGATTATTGTTCCTTTTTTCAGGAAAGGATCTGAATACCATTCCAGCTTCCAGGTTGACTCATTCCCGTTCTCGGATTCTTTCACCATGTTAAGGGTTTTATTATATCCAGGATGGGATATTTTCATTTTTACAGAATCCGGATTTCCAATGGCGGTGATTTTAAAGGTCACATAGTATCCTGCCTTATAGCCTACCGGCACCTCTGGTGCATTATAATAAATTGGATATTTACCTGCATATTCTTTATGGTTTACGATGTCTGTGATTCTCAGGTCCTTCAAGTCTAAGGTCTGCAAGAAGAAAGGTAGTGTCTTGATTTCTTCGTTTCCATTAGGAGTGGTGGCCCTAAATCTGGCTGTATAGTTTCCATCAGGCCTGAAAGGTACAGTATAATTTAACCTCCAGTACTTTATATCTCCTACTTGATTTACTAACTGCATAGAAATTGGATTCCCATCAGAGAATACATCCACAGTTACAGCATTTGCGTATTTTGACGTAGTAGCCTCTATAGTAATTTCACTACTCGTAAATACTCGATTTGGCATTTCAGGCATCAGATTGATCGGTGTTTTTACCCGGATAGACCAATTCTTCTCTAATACTAAGGTGCCTTGTGTTGCTGTAGCCTTAGCTGTATAATTTCCGTCCGGCAGAGTTTCTGGAATTTGATAATTCCGGATGTCTTTCCAATGATGGTACAAAATATCTGTCTTTGTAATATCTGATGGCCTGTTTAAAGATCTGATATTTGTTTTTCGTACACCATCCTTATAGAGGGCAAAATCAATTCGATCCATAGGATGTGGCATGGTAACAATATCAGTTACTTTCAGCTCTTCCGAGGCCGGAATTCCTGCTGTGAAGATATCAAACTTTGCAAGCTCCGGATGCAGCTCGGCAAAGAGTTCCGGAGTAATGAGTCCTGTTATATTTGTAGATCCCTTTGCCCCGTAACAATCAGTTACAGTCAGTGTAAAAGCTGTTACCTCCTTACCATTGATTATCTTTGGCAAGGCAATATATTGATTTTCTTCTGGATACTTGTAAACACTGCCATCCTTTTGTTCATAAAACCATTCGTAGCGGTCAATTCCGTTATTTGCCCGGGAGTATTGAAAATCTCTGTCACGGCTATTTATTCCAGTGAGAATGTAGTGTGTTGCCGTTTCTAACATATAGATGACGGCATCAGGAGCATAATGGATTATGTAGGTTCTGGTTTTAGGTGTAGCCATCTTATTAAAAGGATCATTTTTCGTAGTGTCACTGCCCTGAACGGTGACTGTCCACTCCCCGCGCATTCCTGTTGTTGCTCTCTGAATAACATATGGATCTTGCATACTTGCTATGATCTTGTAGTTGTTATTGCCTTTCACATGCTTAGGATCTGGATTATCAAATATGCTGGGATTATGGGTATATTTTATTTGAAGGGTTCCGGCTTTAGGTTTCTTCTGTTCTTCATCTAAATCTGCGTTTTTCTTTAGCTTGTCTTGAGGGCTGATGCCTTCATAGTCCTTCTCTATGTCCTCAAAGAGCATCTCTATATCTATCGTATCTCCTACAAGATATATCAGCCCTTCCTGATCTCCCTTTTTCTGATTGACACCTAAAATGAAATTTATAATATTTTCTATGTTCTTTGGATCTTTAGATTTATCGTATTGGGATTCTAAAGGAATAGCAAAGCTTGTAATGCTTAGACAAAATATTAGGAATATCGTTAATAGTATCTTTTTCATTCTCTCACCTGCCTTCTAATTGAGGTCTTTTAGATATCTTTGGATATAGTTTTTTGTGTCATTATCGTTTCCGATGAAAAATAGATGCGTTCCTCTATTTTTGATCATGGAACGAATTTGTTCTAGTAACTCATTATTTCTTTGAGATTCTGTAATCTTAGTGTCTGTATCTATGATTAGAAATCTCAGGTCACTTCCTGAATCTAGGAAGATGTGTTCTTGTATTCTATTTTTGATCATGGATAAAATGTCTGTAATAGTAAATTTACTTAAAGTTACGGTGCTACTTCCTCCATGTGTATCAGCTACAGTAATAATGATATTGGTATATTCTCCATCTTCTGGAACATTGGTTCCTTGCCATTTTAAACTGTAATTATCTGCTGAAGGTTGTGTAGTTGGGGAAGTGGTGAGTGTAGTTGATGTGCTTTTTCCTCCCATAGTTGCACTTATAGTTAATTGTCCTCCATAGGAATCATATACTTTACCTGTCAGTTCAATCATTTCACCATAATTGGAGATATTTTTTCCCGCTGTTAAGCTAATGCTCGGCTTATAATTAACTACAATACAAGCAATATCCTTGACAGTTTCGCCCTCATGTTTCCCGTCATTTGCTGTTAGGCGAATATATACCTTCTGCTCATAGCGATTGGTTGAAGCATTCCAGGTTAAGGGCAGGCTTGATGTATTATAGCTGTGGGTTACTAATGTGTTTGTTTTCGTTCCATTAGGCGTACCATTATACAGGTTACTGGCTCCTGCTGTAGTTCCAATTTGAATATTATATGTGATGTTATCGCCTTCTCCATCGGATACATTGGCTTTAATACTGATATTATTACCCTTGTGAAGGACTTGATCTACTGTAGGCTCTGTTATGGTCACCATTGGAGGAGTATTAATTTTAAAGGTTTGGGTAGCTCCATAGCTGACGCCTAGCTCATTAATCACGTATGGTCTGACATAATAAGTGACGCCCGGTAGACAGTCTGTAATATTGCTGCTATATTGCCCTGTAGTCTCTCTGTATCCAAGTTTTGTCCTATAAGGCGCTAACTCGAAAGTTAAGTTTGATGTGCTCGTTGACCATACATGACCATGTTCATCGGCTTCCGGTAGTCCTGGATTGGTGATGTTGGCCACAGCTGTAAAAGAATTTCCTCCTGTTTGTGTAACAGATACACTCTGTACTGCTGCGGCTTCTCCTTTATAGCGCCTGTAGATTCTAACGTAATACTTATATTCATTTGTAGTCCATTTTGCAAATCTAATTGAGAAACTTTTTCCTACGGGAATATCGAATTCTCGCGGCGATATTTCTGTTTTGGATGTTGCATAGACTGAAAAATCACTTGGGCTTCCATACAGAAGAATTTTGTGCTCATATAACTTGGGATTGTAGCTCCCCACTCTCCCATAATTCACGTAATTTGATGCACTTCGGGTATATTGGACAATTTCCAAATTCAGGATTCCTGGACCAAAAATATCACTTCTGTTACTATTGTTTGTTGTCCATTCTGCGCTAAACGGCCAGGAATATTTGATTTCCTTAGTTACATAAGTAGAACTGTCCGGGACATTGTAGGTCGATATCTGCGCATGCTCATGAACTAGTTCCCATCCCTGCGCTTCTATGTTATCTAGGTAATTTTGCGTAAACGTATTCGGCACATTCGATACGGTACCTAGATTTGAATTACTTAGGTTGGGATTTATTTTTGTTACTGTTTCATAGTTGCTGTTATTCATGGAGTTGGAGAGCCAATGAGTATTTCCATACCGGTCAATTGCATCAAAGGCAGATATCCTATTTTTGCTATCTCGATATAGCGCAGTGATTTGCATTATACTATTATCTACAAAAACAAATTCCCCGATGGCCCTGCCCCCATAATTGGAGGGTTCATATAGTTGTATAATATCTTTATAGTTGAACCCTTTTGCAGGCCATGCCATATCCCTTGTGACATATACATAATTATAATCTGCAAATGCTTGAATTGCAGATATATTGATTAACATAATGACCATCAAAATGATGGTCATTATTCTTCTTTTTTTCATTCATTCACCTCTTTCTAATTTACCTCTAACTAATTCTCAAGAACCTGTATGCTGTTATCTTTCTTGATGATGTAGACGATTGTACTCAGTTTGTTTAGTCCTAGTTGATTAAGAATTGTCTGATAATCCAAAATTGCGTCATGAGTTTCTATAATCCAGACCTCATTTTTGTTCCCTCTCCGGGTCTCCAGAGTAATAACCGGTTGATGATTGTCAATATAGATCACCTTTTTTGTATCTTCCAAGCCAAAGGTGTTTGCACTTAAAACCGGAATGCTCTCTCCTGGTATTTCAAAGTTAGGCGTTTTCGGCTTTTCCACCGCCACAAACTCAAATTTGAAACGTCCCAGCACATTCTTTTCTTCATTGTCTATCACCATGATGAATTCTGCCTGGTTTTCTCCAAAAACACTCTTTTCGATAGAGAGATATTCCGCTAGACTGCGATCCTCCTTCATGATCCACTGCTCTCCGTCGTTGTATTCTCCGTTATTGTCTTTGTCATAATAGATCAAAAGCTTAGATTTTTCCAGGTCAATCTCATCATCGGGAGAGTTATAGGTTGCAACCACTCGAAGTTTAGATTTTAGTTCATTTTCCGCTTCCCGGTAGACCACAGACTGCAATACATCAATGTCTACTGTAGGTTCCAGGTCTGGTTCAATATAGAATTCTTTCACTGCATATGGGCTGTTTTTCAGACCATTGAAAACAGTGTATCTCACCCTTATATCCATAGATTTGTCTACCCGGAAGTCCTGAAACTTTTTCCCTCGGAACTCTACACCGCTGCCACCGGTGATTTTCTCTTCGCCTTTGATGTGCTGTATAAGGCTTGTATCTACTTCTCCACCGGGTCCTGTGATAGGTTCAATTACAAATTTGGTCCGCTCATGGTCAAACAGAATCGGATAGCGTTGCTGTAGCTCCTGATTGGTCACATTCACTGAATTGCTGCCGTCTAGGGTCTGCTTTTTGAACACCTTATCTTCCCCCACCTTTACAAAATCAGCCACAGGTGTCCCGCTGATGAACTCTACTTGCCTTTCTTTTGATGTTCTATATTCTCTTATAGTTAAATAACTCAATCTTCTTCTAAAACTATAGGTTTTTCCATCAGCCGTGTATTTTCCTTGCTCTAAGGTCTCTCCTTCTAACCATTTAGCACTGTTCTGTGCATAAATAAACCCTTCTCCATGTTTTTCAAGAATCTGAGCATTTGTCAATTCGACAGGTTCCACTTGCTTCAAATCATCTTTATTATTGGTATATTGATACATATTTTGGCTAAGGACAAATCGAGCATCCCCTTCCAGCTTCACGATATATATCCCTGCATTTTGTGTAAATTTGTTTTCTTCATCAAGAGTTAATTCAGAGTATTCGGGATCGGATGTCCTTTTAATCATCCACTCTTTATTGAGAATGCTTTCAGAAAAATCTTTAACCTGGGCTAATTCACTTTCAAATAATCTTGTAGGTTCTAATAGAAAATCTAGTGTTGAATTGTTTTTGTAGAAATCTTTATCGCTTGTGGTATATCCAAGGTTATTTTTTGCATACTGCTTGAAAACTACAGCATTTGCCTTGAATCTCTCGTCAATAGCCATCTTTTCAGGAAGTTTTCCCGCTCCATTGGCTATCGAATTGCCATAGGCATCTATAATAGTCCATGCAGTATACTCCGTAGGAAAAATTGCTTCAACCTCTGGTCCTGTCAATTTATTTACTGTGATATCTACCTCTCCATCCGCAGCTTCTCTGCTTGCATCAACAACCACTTTTATCTTTGGATAGGCATTTTCATAGATATATTGTTGTTCTACCTTCTCACTTTCTAAATCTGCTGTATCAATGACCTTTACTTCGATTTTTTGTAGCTCATCAGGATCTCCTACAACGTCAAGCTTCCTCTCTATTGTTTCAAGGTTATTAAAAATAGGTTCAAAAACTTCATCGGTTTCGTTGTATCTATAGAGAGAAACAATAGATTTTTTGTAAGGCCGCTCCCCTTCATAGCTCCAGGTGATCGTATTCTTTATTGTTGGATGGGCCGTTGTGATTTCTTTTGGATAGAACATGTTTGGAAGTTGCAGCTCTGTTTCTGGTGGTTCCATCTGTATCTCAAATTCCACTTCACTGCTATCATTAGCATATTTGGTATTTTCTTCGATATCTCTTACTCCGACCCTCGCTTGTATAGGTATTTTCCCACTAGCATTTTCATGAGATTTTCGTATATTTAGATTTACCGTTACTTTGCTGCTAGATGTCCAATTTAGGTATGTCCAATCTCCTCCATTGATGCGGTAATAGAAAAGGTAGTCTTTTATGCCTTTTGATGAGGTACTACCCGATGCATCCAATTCCATATTAATCTGAACAGTTTCATTTTTGTAATATGCGTCGTATTTTATCGGCACCTTTCTTGGGTAGGGGTCGATCTTCAACTTCGCATTAATCTCTGCGTTGTCTGATGCCGGGGGCGGTTCTGGTGCTGGTTCTCCCTTTTTCTGTGCATATACATCATGCTGAACCCAATTCGATGTAACACCCTTATTATTTGTAACCCTTAGCCTGTAACTCTTCCAACTTCCAGGAACAGAGTCGCTGAAGTTCTTTTGAGTTGATAAAGGCACCCAATCATTTCCTGTACTTCCTTGCCATTCCCAGGATATAATAGTAGTTCCTGCTGGTACGGTTGATTTATCAATTAGATTTACACTGAAAGGAAACTCTTCAACTTGAATAGGGTTGTTTATATTATCTGTTACATTTTTATTATCATGGTGTATTTCAAACTCTGCCATTGGCTTTTCTTCTTCAACGATAATAATCAGCTCAACAAAGTACCATGTTACTGTTTTGCCAGGTAAATATCCCTCACCTATTGCACTATGAGACCCATTTTCACTCCATACATATGTCCATTCTTTATAGGATTTATCTATTGCTACTTGTAAATAGACGTGATATTCTCCAGCTTCATCAAGATAGATTTCTTTTCCATTTAATGTGCCAAGAAATTCCTTTTTAAATCCGCTTGGAGATCTATATTGAAAATCATATATATGCATTCCTGCTGGGCCATAAAATGCAGCCCTATCTCCAACCTTTGCATAGCCTGTACTAACCTTATATCCTAGCTCTTTTCCTTCATACGCTACTATGGGATTCTTTGTATCTCCATTGATTTCAGCTCTCAGTGTTGCTTTAGGTTTTTTTATACCTGTTTCTTCTGGAATTTCTATTGCTCGCCAATTATCATGTGTACTTGCATAAGAGAATAACATACTTAATCCAAGACTTGATATTGTTAAAAGAAAGGCTAAAAGCATAGTCAAAATTCTTTTATTTATATTATCCAAATATATCCTCCTTTCATAATTAACCATATAAAAAAGAAGTTGAATCATATTCAACCTCTTTTTAAAGACAATTAATATTTACTTTCTACATATTTAAAGTTCTCTACTTTTACTGGATATTCTTTTGTGATGTCTCCCTTCTTGATATAGATTTTAAATTCAAAAACCATTCCATCTTTTAACTGAAATGTATTTATATATTTTTGTGCTACAAAGTATGGCGTTCTACCCAATGTATATATAGTAGGAATTTCTTTTTGACTAATTATAGACTGATCCATCCATACTGTTTTATCATGATAATACCACTTGCCTTCTACAGTCCATGATGGCTGTTCATAACTATTCAATTCTTCATAGTTTGTACAGACTATTTTAAACTGTGTATCTGATGAATATCTAGCTATATTATTAATAGCTATTTGAAAATG
Source organism: Geosporobacter ferrireducens (assembly GCF_001750685.1). GTDB lineage: Bacteria > Bacillota > Clostridia > Peptostreptococcales > Thermotaleaceae > Geosporobacter > Geosporobacter ferrireducens. Next base: position 264,676 of record NZ_CP017269.1, read on the forward strand.
TTTATTTTCCCACTCATCATGATAATAAGTGACAACTTCAATATCTGGTTCAGGAATACCGTCTGTGACTACTGGCGGCAATGGATTGGGCTGTAGTTCTACATCTCCCGCTTCCTCTCGTATATCCATCATCTTTGTAAGTACAACGGTAGCTTCCGCTCTAGTAGCATTACCCGCCGCTTTAAAGCTATTATCTGGATATCCGCCTATTATACCTAATTCAACTGCTTTTTTCACAAATCCTTTCACGTCGCTTGGTATTTGCCCATTATCCGCAAAAGTAGTTTCTCCCGTACTTGCCTGTTCTCCTAATCCTCTGACAATCATTCTAGCCATTTCACCACGGTTGATGTTTCTCTCATAATCATTAAATTCGCCTTTTGCAATAATTCCATATTCTATAGCTGTATCTATAGCCCCCTGATACCATGCTCCTGTTGACTGATTAATAGGTATCCCTGCTGTCTTTAGTACAAGGATCGTAAATTCCGATACCTTAATGTTATTATTAGGTTTGAATGTCCCATCGGGATAACCTCCGATAATTCCCTTTTGAGTCAATGTAACAATAAACTCTTTTGCCCAATGGTTTGATATATCACTAAATTGAACAGTTCCATCGGGAGCTCTCTCTGCTAAACTCCCTATGCTCATGGATATAATCAAAAAAATACTTAATGCTATTCGTAAAAATCTTTTCATGTAATTTCCTCCTTCCTTTGTCTCTACTTTTTTGCCCGGCTGTTCTTTCTTAGTTTCTCCTGTGCCCGTTTCAGCTTATCTTCAGTTATATAACCGAGATTTACATATTGTGTATTCTCTAAAATATATTTAACTGTAGATCTATACCACTTTCCACCCCGTTTTGTTTTTATATTTTCTTTTGTGAGCTCCTCAGTAATCTTTTGCAGAGACTTGTTTTCTTCCAAGTACATATCAAATATTTTTTTAATAGTCTCTGGATCATGTAAGGGCTTTTGGCCACCGATGCTCTCAAGTGCCTGATTTAATTCCTTTTTTAAGTAGGCATTTTCTTTAATTAATTCAGAAATATAATTTCTTAGCCTCTCTATGATGACGGCAGGATTATCATCATTTTTACTGCTAGCTTTGCTCTCTCTCTTTGACAAATCCCTACCTCCCCCCATCATTTATGTATAAATATTTATTGTACATTATATTGTACCATATAATGTAAACTTCTACAATGCTTTACAGTGTTAATTTTCAGAAAACTCGTTCAAATTTTATATTTTTATATCTAAAACATGTGTATTTTAATCCTATTTATGGTATAATACAGTCAAAAGGTAATCGGAACCCCAGTGGTGAGGTTGCCAACATTAAGGATAATTTTTAACAATAACCACCTTGTTGGCAGCAGGGTGGTTATTTCTTTTGGTTGTTATTCCTATCTAAGTAGGAGATAAGCGATATTACGAACACCGAAAACATTATCATTAACGATATTGCTTCATATGTGCTCATTAGCGCACCACCTCCCTTCTTTTGTGAAGTGAAGTGGCAACCTCACCCTGCTTTTTCCGATTACCTTATGTCTATTTTATCAGAATTCTTACACTGTTGCCATTATTTTCCGTTCCCCCTCTCTATATATTTTCCTTCTCTACTTTGGCCTAAATTGCACCTGACTTCCCGACAAATTGTCTACTAGAATCTCTTTTTTAAGAAATATCCCATCTCTTTTTACCCGATAAATTGCCACAAACATAGGCTTTAGAATCGTATAAGCTCTTCCGGTTACTGGATGAACAAATTCAGAGGGTACCGTATTAATAGGAGCTGCATATATAATTCTTTCCTCGATCTGGCCAGCGGCCATTTGAAACTGCACGCCCATCATTTTTTTAAATTCTTCTACAGACTTTGTTTCATCAATCTTTATAATTCCCCTGGCATAATCATCATCCCGGACAATTTCCATAGATGCAGCCTTAACACAAAAATCAATCCCTCCCTGATAATAAAGTTTTGTGTAGATAGAACCACCAATATCCACGACCAGGATCATGCAAGCAAAAAAGAGCAGCACTTTTTGTAAGAACTGAATCGTACTCATGGTGTTACCTCATCAAAAAACTCCTCAGACTTTGCAACTCGGGAATACCTGTAGTAAAATTTCTTGCTGGTCGGATCTAACCATTCAAAAACTGCTGAAATCATAGCCTTTGTATTTGTATCAATATTTAATCCGATCAGTATATCGGTATCTTTCGATACCCCAGTCCCATAAGCTGCTGCAGGAGTGATTTCGATTTCTATTTTATCCCTATCAAATCCATATTTTTCTATTCTGTTTAACAGCCGCTCTACATCGACTGCTTCAAATTTCCCTTTGTTTGCCGCTGCCCGTAAGTACTCATCACCCAAATGGGTTAACAGAGACTGCTTAAAAAAATAAGTCCCTGTTGTAAATAGTAAAAGACTTAGAATTAACCAAACTGGCAGCCATTTAAGCTGCTCTAAGGTCGTCATCTAGCACCGCCTCCATAAATTCATCTACACTCCGGTTATAATGGTTTGATACGCTGCCAGTGTTGAATTCTATCACATCTATTTCGTCATTTGCTTCTCCTGCTTTATTCAAGATTGGGGCTATAATAAATGTTGCCACTGCTATGATCAGACCGAAAATCAGAATGAACCATATTAAGTTCTCTGTTGTTACCATATTTTCTTAATCCCCCCTTGAGATTTAATGGTGTCACAATCCTACACTCCTCTTTAAGCAGCTTTAAGACTATCATTTAAAACCTTCTCTGTAAGTTCGTCTATACCCAAATTGTAGTGGTTAGGTACGCTTCCAGTTTTGAATTCTATGCCGTTAATATCATCCTTTACGTCATCAGCTTTATTTAAGATTGGCGATATAATCAATGCTGCCACTGCTACCACCAATCCAACTGTAATAATAAACCATGCTAATTTTTCTGTTGTTGTCATTTGTAAATTCCTCCTTGTAATTTAATAAATACTAGTTTTGACAGTCCGTTTAAGCAGCTCTAAGATTGTCACTTAAAACCTTCTCTGTAAGTTCGTCTATACTCAAGTTGTAGTGACTAGGTAAACTTCCGGTCTTAAATTCTATACCGTTAATATCATCCTTTACGTCATCAGCTTTATTTAAGATTGGCGATATAATCAATGCTGCCACTGCTACTACCAATCCAACCGTAATAATAAACCATGCTAATTTTTCTGTTGTTGTCATTTTGTAAATTCCTCCCTTAATTTTTACATATTCTCATAAAAAATAATGATCATCGGCAGCAGTAATAGTTCAATGGCTGCGATAATCATTGGAAACCGAATCAACAGGATTCTTCTGTTTTTCTTATCAATCTTTTCCTTTGTTTGAGCCTGTTGGATGCTATTTTTAAGTCTTCTGGCAATTTCTAATATTTCAGCTGTAGATCGTTTATTCGTCTCAATTCCTAGCTTTAGGATATTAATAAACCTGCTAAATTCCTTATGTTCCACTTCTTTTTGCATTGTTTCTAGTGCTAGTCTTGCATTCTTTGGATAGATATTAACACAGCGGGTTAGGTAGGGATTAAACACTTTGGATTTTCTTTTTAGCTGCAGTAAAATTTGATAGATATTGATATTCTCCTTCTTTAAAAGTAAAAGCGTTAATATCTCAAGTTTATTTAGTTCTATATTCATTAGCTGCTCAGTTTTCTTTGCTCTAATTCTTAATATTGTCTTTGGTAAAAGCATACCTAATGCAGCCAAAATCAGCGGCAAAGCAATTCTCATGTAGCTAATTTTTTGTTTGTTGCTTAGTTCTATTAGATTATAGTATACCTTTTCTGCATAATACATGGTGTACTCTCGGTCCATTTCCTTTTGCGTTACCAGCTCAACCACTTCTTGTTGTAGTAGAGAATACTCCCCTCCTTTCACATAAGCTTTATAATTAATTTTTTCATGGGCTTCCCGTGTCAGCTGATTTAACATGGCATCATCGTAGGCCGTCTGTGTTTGCTCTCCGACAATGCTAAAGTTAATTGATTTTTTATCAAATATCTCCTTTAATTCCAGCTGATATTGGGACCATACCAATAGGATTCCAATAACCAGGGCTATAAAAAATCCCGTAAGCTTTATAAGCTGCAATGCTTCTACACTAATCTTTACTCTTGCTCTTTCTAAGAGTTTTTCCTCTCTTTTATAAGCATCACTTTCTTTATTGGGTGTAACCCATTTTGTAAGTCTACAGTGTTCAATCTGATGAATACTTTCCCTGATCTCATCTTTATATTTGAACATTCTTTTGAAAACATCGATGAGAATTAAGATGACTGCAGCTAACGTAAAATATTTCATCGATTCACTTCACCTCTTGCTTTCACCTTCTAATTTTGGGTATTTTACTTTTGAAATTGCAAATTTTAGTTACTTATGTTGAAATGAACTGTGAACTACTTGTTTGAGCTTCTTAATAGTCTACCGTTTACAGTTATATCAAAATAGTCCCATTCGCATGTTCCATTCTTTTTCTTTGCATACTCTTCGTCAAACAGCTTGTGAGCTTGCTCTAAATCACAATTTATAACATTGCTTTTTTGCCCTTCACTTTCTTTGGAATCTGTAAAACAATAAAATACTACTTTTTTATCCATATTATTCTCTCCTTCGTATTATCATTATAAGATGCAATAACATATTTATTAATTGCATATAGCCCTAATTTTAAAGTTCATTCCTTCACCAGCTATTCCTACTGTAATTACATTGATATTCTTATTGGGTTCATACAGATCAAATACTACAGATGCACTAGTTTTGCAATTTTCCCCAATCAAGAGCCCTTCTACATCAGGTAAAAAGGTTTCAAAACCTGCAATAACTGTCTCCTTTTCAATTGGCTCATTCAGGTATCCCTCCTTTCGCAAAGTCTTTATATAATTCATCTCTATCTAAAGCCATAAAGAGCTCAACTTTTTTCAAAATAAAAGGTTAGAGATAGGCATATAATAATTGTTAGCACCGCAATACTGATAGAGGCAATGCCTGCATACTGTTGAAAATAGATATTCATAGCCTCCGCTTTAAATATGGCAATATTAATTAGCACAACTATGCCTACAAAGGCTGCTACTAGAAAGTTTACAGTCTTAGTGGCACTGATTTCTGCTCTTTGCTGTGCCTCCATAACCTGGTCCTCTAGCATCAGTAAACTAAATTCATTCAACTCTGGCCCAATATCTCCCACAGAATGATGGTTCATGATTAGAAGTTCTCCGAAAATATCGGTCCAGATATAATTGATTCGCTTACAAAACCGATAGACCGCTTTCTCTACATCGGTTTTATTTGCCAAGTCCCTGGCCAATCGCATAAATTGAAACCGCATTGGATTTTCAAGCTCTACATAGGTCTTCTGCAAGGCTTTATCTTTATTTTTCTCTGCAGGATACTTTGAAATAAATACATTCACTGCATCAGGGAACTGATCTTTTAATACAGACATTTTCATATGCAGCAGGGAAAATAGTACTCCGTATGGAAAGAACAGCATCCCGATGGCTACCGGCACTACCAAATACCAAATTTTAATAACATATGCAAACACCACTATACAAAGCAGTGATAGGATGGATAAAAAAAATATAGTCTTTACTGCAGCAATCCGGTTTTTATTCTCTGTATTTCCATTAATCACTCCATACTTTAGCTGAAGCTCTTCCTTTAACCCATCTAATACCTTTATTTTGCTGATACCTCTATCTACCTTTTCATAAAATTCATTTTTTAAAACTAAAACTTCCCCGCGTATCTGTGTATTTTGCTTTATGCTTCTGATCAGATTGATAAGTATCATACACCCGGAGAGCATCATCATAGCAATACCTAGGATCCTCATCCTGTCCAGATCCTTCAGCATACTAAAAATCAACATTTCATCACCTTCTTCCTATAGCGCTACCTTTATTTTTTTCTTTTCAGGATCATAAAGCAGCTGCTCTTTTTCTTCTTCTGTCAAATTGTAATAATCCATCCGCATCCGCTGGTCCTCTCCCTTGATCCCTCCAACTCTTTTATGTTCTTTCGTTTTTGGGTCCCAAATAAATAATGGGTTTCGGTAATAGGTTCTGCTCCTTCTATCAGCGACCAGTTCAGATATATCATCGATAATCCTTCGGCCACCTTCCAGCTGTCGGATTCTGTAGGTAATGGGAAACGCCTTTGCATACCGGTACATCAGAAAATCAATGTCCATGGGAATACCATTTTCCAGATGCATCTGAGCAAATTCTTCCGGAAGGGATTCAGGATCAATCACATGAGCTGTAAGAAAGGTGCATCCAATACCACGCCTTGAGGCCTTTCCCGCTTCATTTATTTCCGCTCCCCTTGCTTCTCCAACAATAATTACATCCCGATTGGTTCTCAGTAACCACTTGAAACAAGCTAGTAGATCAAACTGAGAAGATTCCTGAAGACTGATTATGTTTCTGTCCTTTAATAGCTCTTGAAGCTTTACTTCAAAATCCGGCTCTAGCGTACCAATTTTAAATTTAGGATTCAGAAGACTTACCAGGTACTTTAAGAAAGAAGATTTTCCCCGGTTGATTCCACCAATGATCGCAATAGCTGGTAGTATTTTAAATAAAATTTTTGTAAAGGATATCATCTCCTCTGTTAGTGCCCCGCTGGATATATAGGATTCTTCAGAAGGGGTAAAGGAGCTAAAAAGCTTAATAAACAGATAATTTTCATAACAGGAAGGTCTTACTCCTGCGGTAATCCGCTCGCCACTTACCCGCTTGCTTTCCATGAGACTATTTTCTGTATTGATATCCGGCTTATTATCGTGCTGGATGGCCCTTCGGATAACCTCCTCGAACTCTTTTTCATCCTCAAAGGAAAGATCTAGCCGTTCCCATAATCCATTGCTTTTTTCTACTTCAATCCAGTCATAGCCAATACATTCAATATTGTTATATTGCTTCTTCCGGTTGGCTACCAGATCATGAATGACCGATAGTCCATACTCTTTTTTATAGATCTCATAGCTTAGGGTCTCAAGCCGTTCTCCTTCCATCCCATATTTTGCTAGTATTTCCCTGATGGCTCTGATCATATAATCTTCAGCCTGTTGATCCCCACTGCAGCAGCGAAAAATCATTTCTGAATGTTCTTCTCCCTCATACTCATCCAGCTCTTTTCGTACAATTTTCCTATAGCTTTTCAATTCATCCTGCAAGTCCATTTTCTATTCACCATCCTTACGCTTGCCACTAATAATGACTTTGTCTGTATTCTCTGTAGATGGATCTTCGTCTACCTTTATTACATTCCCATGCCTTTTTAAGTACAGCTTTCCTTTCTTCTTCACCTGATCTACTGCTGCATCCATCTCATTATCTAGTTTTACTAACACAGTTATAGGCTTGAAGGCGTTTTTATCCTTAGCATTCTGATGGGCTATATTGCTTTCATCAAATACATTTTTCAGTTCTACACCGGCGACAATCATCTCTGGTGCTGTCGGCACGCCTCCGGTCTCTTCCAGACTTAGGGAAAGCATTACATCTACCACATCTCCAGGCTTTGCAGTTCCCCCTACCAAATCGGTGAATTTTTCAAAGGTAATGCCCACCTCCTTCTCCTCCGGCCTAAACCATTGTTCCTTCGTAGTTATTTCTGAAGCAGTAATTTCCTTGTCTGCGATTAGATCTGTTAGGGCTACCTTCCCAATGATTTCTGACATTTTGCTATAGCTTCCCTTATGCTTATACTTTTCATCGATTACTTTCTCTTTTAGGTGGGTGCCGGTTATTTCATCTCCTTTACTAATTTTTTGACTGGCTACGATTACCGTTGTCTGTTTGGGTATTTCTATACCCGCCAGCCTCGTTTGATAGTAGGTGATTGTCCCTCCCAAAAGCAATATAAAAAACGCTGTTAAAAGCGTCTTTGAAATGTTGTTGGCTATATTTTTGATTAACTTCATTCCCTAACTCCTTTCCCTAAGCTAAAAATACTCCTGATTTTAATCCCTGCAAACCCTTTGGGCTGTCGCGCTTTCTTTTTCATGCCAAAACAAAAGGCTGCCAGCTCCTCAAAAGCTTCTTTTGTTGCCTCCTCACACTCTCCCCTGGCAACAGCTGACTGGCCATATCGAATATTCTTCACAGCCATTACAGGGTCCATGGGAACCGTCAGTTTTCCTGCAAAAGGGCCGCCTAGGAAGGATGCAACCTTGTCTATATCAAACTCTTTGTTTTCAACATATTGATTTAATACCAGAATCATTTTTTCTGTCGGTACATTCATTTTGGTCAATTGCTTTAAAGCCGCCTTGTTTTCATCCATCATTCGGTAATCAAGGTTTTGTACCAGCAAAACCGTATCCGCCATCATTAGGATGTCCTTTACTAAGCCATCTTCTTCGATGGCTCCTGTATCCACAAATACAACATCTCTTTCTCTCCTTAGCTGATCGATTAATGAGAGTAATCTTGCCTTATTCCTTTCAATCGGGATGGGATAAAATTCATCATCATATTTTCGGCAAGTAAAGGTGATGAGTAATCCATCCAGAAAATCCTGGCCATACTCGTAGATATCGCCTAAAGCATCCTCCTCCAGGATGGCTTTTAATCCTTCCCGCTTTTTTTCATCACGGATAAAACAATAATAGTATAGAGACCTGTTTTTAAGGTCTCCATCTACCAGTGCGGTTTTAATGTTTCTGCGGGCTACCGTATGGGCAAGATTATTCATGACATAGCTCTTCCCTGTAGGGGCTGCCGAGAAGACCGCTACAATTCTTTTTAAACCCTTATTAATTTTATAGATATATTCATCCTTTAAATCGTCAGGCGTTTCTTCCTTTTCCTTCTCTTTCTCCAGTTCTTTAAGCTTCTTTTCTGCTAGGGCACTTTGCTTTTCCAGCTCCTTTCTTAAGCGCATCTCCTCCGCAAGCTTCTTCCTGATTTTTTCGATCTCAGCGCGCTCTCTTTGCGGCTTTTCAGAAGACTGCTGTGGAGATTGCTTATCCTTTCCTTGAAAGGCTTCCCGGAGCTTTGCAAGCTTACTGCCCAGTTTTTTAGGCCCTTTATTTTTTTCTCCTTCCTCCTCTTGTTTCTCTGGAGGATCTGATTGGATGGGAATGTGCCCATTTTCTTTTTCTTCTTCCAAGGCTGCATCCATATTGGCTATTTCCTCTACCATGATCTGAAGCCTTTCAATGATCTGAAGAATTTGATCTTTTTCTGCATCCTGTTCTAGAAATTCTACTCCCAGCCGTTCCATCTCACCATAGAGCAGCTGGTTTAATCTTTCCGTATCAAAAGTCAGGATCCTATATTTCACCGGTATCTTTCGGATTAACTCCAACCAGCTTAATTCCCCTTCTAGCGCGGTTTCCGTCACTACAATGGACCACCCTGTGCCCTCTTTTACATACGCTAGAATCTCTTCCCTACTTTGAATCTGGCCTTTTATATCTATAATCGATATCTCTTGAATCTTTTGCAGCAGCTCTGTGTTTTTTAATCCCAGCAGAACAGCTATTTTTTTACCTTCTCCGCCTATTTGTTCCAATACCTCTTCCTCCTTTCTCCTCTTAGTTTTCTAAAAAATTATCGCAAGAAACAAACCTCGACTCATATTTTGCCACGGTTAAATTGACCTATCATATACGCCTCTCCATATAGAGCAAATAGTGAGGTTTTATTTATTAGACTCTAATCACTAAAAATAACGGGTATTCGGATTTCTGTATTGAACACCCTATATTTTTTCATTTCCGCATTTCGTTACCAATGTTGAAATTTGTGCTAAGTTCATCTTTTATTCATCTTCATATGGCAATGTTCCATCTTCTCTATAATTAGAAAAATGTACTGGTGAACCACTATCTCTAATTTCACTGCTTAAAGCATAACCATCTACCATACTAAATATATTAACTAACCAGTCATAGAACCAGAATACGGCTACCTTCCACTTTTTCTCATTATTAACCACTATATATTCAATCTTGCCGACAGCTTAATATAAGATTTAAGATATCCTCATTCGTAAATTCCCCGGACTCTTTCATTTCAATAAGAGTGTCCAATAAAATTAAAAACTTTAGGTATTCCTCTTTAGAAACTTTACGACCTGTCAATTCTTCCATTTTCCGCTTATACACTTTTTATCACACCTTAGTAATCAGACTAATATCTTATTTATCACCTCTTGTCACAATAAAAAATAACAAAGCAGCTGCCAGATATAAAAACGATATAACAAAACGACTAGGTTCATATATTCCAAATAATACAAACAAACCAAATATAGTGTATATAACACTACTCAAATATAAAACTTTAATTCCCATATTTCCTTCTCCCTTCATTCATTAATATCTTACTTTCTTCCAATAGTCTTATTATTTCTTCTCATAAGATACGCCAAGATTGGAAAGGATAAAGCGATACAAGCAAAAATACTAACAACAAATCTAAATCTAGGATTGTTAAACCATAGTTCCTTATATTCAATGAATAAGTTACTGTATGCGCTAGGCGAAAATATATAAATTGTAAGTAAAATAGCAATCGTAAAACTTATTGATATAAGTCATAAGCCTTCATTCAATTGATTAAGCATTCAATCACCCTCCTTCTAGGGCATCCTTTTCTAATTAACTGTAAATTTAAAGATTATAGCCCATAATCTCCTCCATACATCTCTAAATGTCCTTCCATAAAATCTAGTAACTCTTCAAAAAAAACTTCGTCATCATGCATCATTTCTACTGCTTTCTCTATTTGCTCTTGAGTAAAATGAATACCTTTTTCGTCTATCAAATTCTCGAATAAATGTAATGGACCCCTTTGTCAAGACACAAAATTGCACTTGATAAGTTAGTCCTCCTTCTCATATATTTTTAGGCATGCTAAGCAGCCATATAGACGTTATATGGGATCTGATAATCGAGAGATTGATGCTTTCTTTCACGGTTATAAAAGTCCATGTACTCATCTACAAGGGCTCTAAGCTCACCCACTGTTTCATAAGCATATAGATAAAGTTTCTCTTGTTTTATGTTGCGAAAGAACCGTTCTGTTATGGCATTATCTGTGGCTCTGCCTTTTGAGTCCATACTAATCTTGATCTCTTGCTCTTTCAGTAGGCTAATGTAGTCATTGCTTGTAAATTGGCTACCTTGATCGCTATTGATAATTTCAGGCTTAGCCTTTGTAAATCCCCTTTTTAGGCATCTGAGAATAAAATCACACTCAAGGGTATTGGACAGCTGATAGTCTATAATTGTCCGTGAGTACCAGTCTATGATGACGAATAGGTACATATGTCCCTTTGGCATAGGAATGTAGGTAAGATCTACTCCCCACACTTGGTTTACACGGGTAATTGGAACATTTCTGAGCAAATAAGGGTATATTTTATGCTGACGATTTCTCTTACTGAGATTGGGACCTGGATAATGTATTTTTAATCTCATAAGTCTCATGTATTTCTGGATACGTTTACAGTTGACTTCATAGCCAAGCCCCTTTAATTCCTCAACCATTCGGCGAGAGCCGTAGTAGGGATGCTTCATGTGTATCAGATCAATTAATTGCATCAGAAGTATCTGAGAGCCATCTTTTGGCTTAGGTTGATAGTATGTTCCGGTTCGATTGATCTGCAGCAGTTCACATTGCCTTTTGATACATATTTTCCTAAAGTCAGGCTCTAACATATTCTTTCGCTCTTCAACGGATTTATTTGAGGCCAGATTTTTTTTTCAACCAATCAACCTCTATGGTTAATTGGCCAATCTTTTTGAGTAATGCCTCCTTTTCTGCCTCAAGCTGCTGTTGTTCTTTATGAGCTTTGTCATCTGCACCCTTGAATGCATTCACCATGTTATCTAAGAATTGTTTTTTCCATCTTAGAATCTGGTTTGAATGGATCTCATAGGTTGAGCAGATTTCTGAGAGTGTTTTTTCTCCCTGGATTAGCTCCATTATTATTTTGGATTTCTCTTCTGGGGTAAATTGTCTTCGTTTTTTCATAGTTTCATTATAACTTATTCTGACGTTTTTTGTGTCAAATCTACGGGTCCATTATAAAATGCTTCAATATAACTTTCATTGCTTCTCTTGTATTCATTTTCACAGTCCCCTTTCTTATTGTACATTTTCACTATTGATCCGTAATAATACCTAATATTAAATTTTATAACCCTAGATTATTTCACTATTAAAGTACTAATAGGGAACGCTCCCTCTTGATGGCCAATTCTCCTGAATCGGCCTACTTTCTGTGGCCTGATCCATTTGAAAGATTTTTGTGATATTTTTAATCAGTTTATCTTGTCCTGTCTTTAGCAAGGTATACCAACCGCCTCCTAAAAACAATAATCCTACACAAAGGCCAATGGCGCACCATTTGTTATTCTCCTTTGTAAACAGTCGTCCCCTCCCTATGAATAAGGTCAAAACACCTATTAAAACATACATAACCGATGTAATGATGAGCAATCCTCCAATAATCGTAATAAATGCTCCACCCACACTTATGATCCCCTCTATGGGTCTCCAGTTAAGATCTGGTGGAGGATTGACATATGGACTCATTTAGGTACACTTCCTTTCCTAAATCCCTAATAGAAAGCTTTATTTGGATTTAAAGGTAAAGATCTGCAAGCTGCTGCAGCTCTTTACCTTTTTTAGATTAATTTTTCTCTTGAAAGATCTGTTCTGCAGGAGTTATTACTACACGGTCCCATAATTTTATAAAGCTTAACCATCCGCCACCGGTAATTAAAAGTCCAATAATCAACCCTGTGGCAAAGCGTTTTAACTCCTCTTTTCCAACCTTTCCTTTGCCGAAAAATTGCAGCAGTCCATGCCAGCCGATATACCCCAAAGCGGCTACAATACCAAGAATTCCTAGCACTAAAATAATTGTAGCACTAATGATCAATATCGGTCCCAATACGCCCCAGGCCATGGCATCATTGGCCTTCATAAGCTTTGCGAATTTGTCTAATACACCTTCGTCAGCAAAACTTGTAATGGTTGAAGCGAACAATGCCATTAACGGAATCATTCCCAAGGTGATTCTTTCGAAGGCAATTCTTTTTTTCATGATCCTTCTCCTTTCTTATTTTGCACCTTTCATTCTTCACATTGCAAAATCCAATGTCTCACACTTTTATTCTTTTTCTAACTCACCTCCTTTCTCCGCTATGGCCATAATGCATTTTAAGAGAGCAAAATACAAAAAAATAAAAAAGATTATATCGACGATAATCATTTTCATGCTCCTTCCCCTGAAGTTCTAGGCCAATCCTCTGGTTTTACTAAGCTGTCTAAACTCGCTGTCCGGAAGCTTTAGGCGCAGGATGTCATACAGATCTCCGCGACTACTCTTCTCCCGGTAGATAAAGGAATATTTCGGTAAATTCAACCAAGCCTCAATCACTTCCCGGGGCATGTCCGCATTCCCGGCCAGCTTCTCAATCTTATCCCGCTCCAAGGCAAAGAAGAATTTGTATTTAGTATTGTCCCAGATTCCCTGTCCGCCTTCTGTATTAAATAAAATGGAAGGATCGTTAAAACCCATCAGTACCATATCATTAAATTTCCTTCCAGTTGTTACAGAGCGGTATAGGGGCGGCCAGGCGTATTGTTTACGGATCAGCCGCTGCAGCTCATCGTATACTTCCGCGGAGTAATGCTGCTTTTTGATTCGGTCTCTTTTAATCTGCTGCCAGGATAGGCCGGTGGCCATAACAATCTTAATCGCTCCAATGCTTTGATCAAATTCATTTTCTACGGAGCTGGCCACATGGTAGACAACTAATTTTTTGTTTCTGATCCAATCAGAGTCTTGGGCCTGGGCAAACAGGTCACTGTTTGGACCTTCAAAAAAGGACCAGATATCCTCCGCCAGCTCCGCTGCCCCATCCTTAAAAGGGATGCTGCTGTCAGTGGATTTTGCATTTTTCTTAATCCGTTCATACAGGGGATGTAGGCCTACATCCGGATCTCTTTTGTTCCAGGTCCTAGGATCCTTTTTTCGGATGCCCGCATCTCCCCACATTTTCATTAATGCGTATTCTAAGGCATTTCTCTTTTTGACCGTGAGATTCTCGCTCAAAAGACTGAAGGTTGCCCGGGTGTTTACGGTAGCTTCGTTATATCTGGCCATGTCAGCCTCCCTAGCTACCTCCTGTGAAGCTTTATCCAGCATGCCTAGCTCCATTTCTTCTTCTATGGCGCGCTCAATGATGGTAGGATCTACATATTTACCGCTCCCCTCTGTAAGGTCTACCCACTCTCCTTTAACCTTTTTACATAGAGCCCGATACTCACCGTCTACATCATAGACATAAAGTTTAAAACCCTCTTCCAGCAGCCCTTCGCTATGACCTTTTATCGCCGTCGATTTTCCCTCTCCCGACAAGCCTACAAAAATTTGATTCTGATTGTCTTCTCCTCTTTTGTAATCCTTATACACCATCGAATTATCGTAAATCCTATGTCCTATGTAGGTCCCGAAGGCGTCGGAGATGGATCCGTCCAACATAGGGTAAACGGCCCCTACTGCATTTAAGTCCAATATTCTGCCCGGATGTCTTTTAAAGAGTTCATCTCCCCCTGCAATCCATGCAGCATCCAATCCGCTGTGCTGTTCGTTTGTCAGATCATCTAGGATAAATCCTTTAAATTCAAAATCATCCTTGAATTTTCTGACGCTTTCTTTAAATGCCTTTTGATTATTGCTGGCGATGGTGACGGTAACCCAAAAGTCTGCATATCTTCCTTTACTGGTACCATCACGAAAGTAGAGCAAAGCATTTAATGCCTTTTCTTCTTCTTCTCTTCCCTTATCACTGAGATTTTTGGTCTTATAGGCTTCTAAGTTTCTCTGGATACGATCCATTTTCCATTTCATCTTCTGGTCAAACTTTACTTCTGCCGGCTTAAAGTGCTCTCCACAAATCACACTCACACCTGGAATGACATGCTCTCCATGGGTAATGCTATACATGAGGTTAGCCGTAACCGACTGGGGAAAATCCTTAATGAGAAAAGTCTTCACAAAGGAATCGTTGATTTCAAGATGCTTTGGTTTTACTTTTACAGTGTTTTTGATCATTTTTTCTCACCCCACCCCTTCATCGATTTTTTTCTATCTTCAATCCACCCTTTAAGCTTTTGCAGCCGGTTCTTTCTTTGAGACTGCTCTTGTTCTCCCCGTTCCACTTTTGCATTAGGGGTCAGCTGCCAGGTCTCCAGTTCCTTTATGGCCTCGGCTCCCAGGTATACACTATTCTCGCCTTCAAAAGGTCCTAAAATATCCTGCAGGGTCAATTCCTCTTCGTCCCCTTTAGCCGTGCTTTCTCTTTTTACAATCCGAATGATATGCCTGGTTTTTTTTGCTTTTCTAGACTCTTTATAGTGGTGTTCAATTCTAGCATTCTCCAGCTCCCGGGAACCTTCCGGAAGGTCCTTTAATCGTGCGTAGCGCCTTTCTAAGGATGCGGTATCCTCTGCAGTACAAATGCGGTATATGCTCACTTCCCCGCCAGCCTTTAGAATGGAAAATACATCCTGTGAAAAGATGTCCGCCCGCTTATCCTGTTTGTCTGTCTCGCATACCTCCCAGGGATCCGCTGCATATTCCATGATTACAGCTTCTGCTTTATTTTTAAGCTTGCAGACAGAGCCATATGCTGTAATACTACTGAGCTGCATCAGGTCATTGATTTTCTTTTTTGCTTTTTTGTAACTGTTTTTGGTACGCCGATATTTTGGCACCTCTAACACAAAGAACCCTGTTGTCATGAAAAAAGACAGAATCACAAGCAGAACCCCTATAAAGGGGTTCCTGATAATAAGGGCTGCTATAATGCTGATCACCAGCACCCCAAGGATCCATGGAAGACTTGTGATGGGTACCAGCTTTCCTAATTTAACGTCTTCTCTAATATCTGCTGGCATATATCGATTGCGCAGTCCCATATTTCCTTCTCCCTCCTCTACCCTATACCGGTAACGGACCCATGTAAGCCCCTTCCTCCGGTGGCTGTTTATCCTTTACTAAACGGCCCAGTTCTTTATCTAAATAATAAAAATCTCCTTCAGGAGAATCATAGTACCGGTCTTTTTGTTCATAGCTTTTTATGATGTCTCCTACCTGGGTACTGTAATCTTCATCAAAAATAAGCCCTTTCTGATGCTCCAGTTGAACCTTTTCTACCGAAACCTCCGGCAGGGCCTTTAAGATGTCCTGGTAGATATTTTCCAGATCCCGCTCATTCCTAAAGGCATATTGCAGCAGATTTTCTTTTGCTACCTGATCCTTCCCGTAGGCTTGTCCTTTTGAAATCTGTTTTAGATTCATTTCAGTTTGTGACACCTCCTGCAGCAGTTCTTCGATTTTGCTCTTTCTGGATGCCAACAGGTGCTCTGTATCCTCAAAACCACCGGAATGTTTACTGGCCTCTGTACTCTCCTGTTGGGAAGAAGTCTCCCCTTGATTTAAGCCCATCCGGTTTCTAATAGACTCTCCGGCTTTATCCAGATGCTCTCCAATGGTTTTTAATCCCTTCATAAAGGCTTTGCCTCCTAAAGTTACAGGATCCTTCACAGCCTGTATGAGCCAACGAAACCATATCCATATGGCTAAAGCGATTCCTACCGTAAAGAGAATACAGGCAATAATTTGGGGAATAATTCTGGCAAAATCCTCACTTTCTGCAGCATATACCGAAAACAGCCAAGCAAGGGTGGTAATCAGTGTAATCATTACAGAGCGGACATACAGATTCAAAAGCCCGACGGCCGGTTCCATATTGCCAGTATAGGCACATCCAGCAATCCACAAGCAACACAAGCCACCCAGTCCCCCGACGACAAAATAACGAATAATCCCAAACACCCCGGTCAGCCCCATGACACCCATGGCCCAGAGCATAACAAAAAGACCTCCGCCTCCGTTTTCCGTGAAGGTTTTATAAAAGGGTTCGTTTTTGCTCAGGTCTGCCCCAAAGGCGATCTTCATCAAGCCTACTCCCGTAAAGCTGCTAAAGCCTATGTCTCCTCCGGTATTTTCCTGTGTCAGTATACTGCTCTCTGCCTTCTCATACTTTTCTTCCAAAGTAGGCTGTGCAATAGATGAAAAGGCCATATTGCTCATTTCAATAATCCAATCCCCGCTATATAAAGATAGGGATGCAGCAATAAAGCTGATTAAAAAAGCACTGAATATTCTTTTGTGGCCTTCTGATCCGGTAATTACCTTCAAAAGCGAATATCCCCCGCCGATGACAATCAGAATAATGGCCGGCATATAGGTTAGCCACCAAAGGCTTACAATCCACTTATATCCTATTAGCTTAGGGGTTTGAAAAACCCACTGGTTCATCAGACCGGAAGTAGCATTCAATACATCTTCCAAAGCTTCTCCGTTGGTTTTTTCCAGGGCCTTTGTAAACCAGCTCTTCTCTTGTGGATTTTCTTGCGGGTTTTCTTGTAGGTTCTCATCCCTCGGCCCTGTATCCCCGTAAGCAACAGTAGTAAGAAAGATTACTAACAGCACTGCAAGAATTATTCGAGCTCTAATTTTGTTTTTAAAAAATATCACATTCCCATTCCTCCTTTTACTAGTTTATTAGCGGCTGAGGATCTATGGCCTTTCCCTGATACCGGATCTCAAAATGCAAATGGGGTCCTGTACTTCTTCCTGTAGAGCCCACCGCAGCAACCACCTGTCCGGTTTTTACCATATCTCCCTTCTTTACATAGAATTTATTCAGATGGGCATAGTAGGTCTCAAAATCTTGATATCCCTCTTCTGTATGTTGAATAATCAACAGATTGCCGTAGCTTCCCATCCCTCCCGCATAGATAACTTTTCCGGCAGCTGCACCATGCACCGGCGTGTTCATAGGTGCACCGATATCGATTCCGTTATGAAACCTTCTATCTTTTAAGGTCGGGTGAATTCTATAGCCAAATTTTGAAGTAATGGGATATTTGCTACCCAGAGGTCTTAGAAACCGGCCTGGTGGAATAACCAGCTCGCCTAAATCAATATCCTCGCCTGGACTAGGATAGATGGTATCGGGCTGAATGTTCATAGCTTCGGCCAAGAGTTCTAAAAATGGTTTATTATTGGGTATTACCTGGGCCAATTCATAGATTAAATAAGGATCTGCATCGGTATCTAACCGGTTATTTGACAAAAAAGAAAAAAAGTTGTAGTTATCCGTTGTTGTTAAAACATCTAACACATCCTTTTCCACTTTCCTTCTTGTTTCCATCCAGGTAGTACTGGTATAATGATCCGTTACCGTTCTTGAAGTTTTGTATTTTTTCCCATCCTTACCTGTACGGGTGGTAGTCACCACACGGGTCTGGGTCCAGGATCTTTTTTCCGGATATGGCTGACTTTTTATCCAACCGGTATCCTCCTGCACCTCCCGCTTATATTTAAAGGCGTAATCCTTAAACATAGTGGAAATATGGTTTGGATAAGGCAGCGGATAGGAGTATCTGTAATCTGTCTGTTCATCTGTATTTTCTACCATAACACCGTTGCAGGTGACAATCCTTCTGAGATAGGTAGATTCCCAGATAGTCTCCTCATATTGAAAACTGTCATCATCAATCTTATAATAGGTCTCTCCTTTTTCTAAATCCTGATCTACAGTATATTTAAAGCTCCAGTCAAACACAGTTTCCAGGCCATCCTGATCTACTTTTTTTTCAGCCTGTTTTAATAGTGCAGTATCCTTTTCCTTGTCCGATGTCTCATTGATCACATCAACACCTACCAGTGCCTGCTTAAATAACCGGTAGGGATAGGTTTCATTCCACAGATTCAGCGTATATTCATACCGATCCGGCTTTGATGATGTATCCAGCCATTCATGATGCTGCCCTTCTGATACCTTCTTCCAAACCTTTCTTTTGATGACAGCATCCTGGGGAATACTTTTATTTTCAAGTAAAGCATATGCAGCGACCTTCTTCGGGTGCACGCTGATCCCCTGTTCTTCTAATTGATCTGCCTGGAGGTCTTCTACTTCCTTACTCCACGCTATCTGTTCCTGATTTGTACTTCCCGCTATAGAAAAGAGTTCCTCTACTGCCAGAATTGGCATGGCATTAAGAATATTTCCCGTGAATATGATCGCAATAATTATGATGAAAATAACGGGTACTATCCACATTAGCGATCTATTTTTATCCCTCAAAGCATTTACCCCCACATCCTAATATTATCCGCGGGAAATAAGGATAATTGTACGCCTTCCAATGGTTCTTGTGTCTCTTCCTTCTCCACCTGAACTTTCTTTTTTTCTGGCTTTAAGATTCTGCCCTCTATAGCTGTAACCGCATCATAGTTCTTTCTTGCTCCAATTACTTCTATTGCTGCTCCAAATCCTAGCTTATTTAAAGCATTTTTGATCTTGGAGCAGGTGCTCTCTTTCAATGCCCTGCCATCATAGTTATGAATGTTATATTTATGCTCTTCCAGGGTTAGGATTACTTTGCAGCAGGCTCTTTCATCTCCTTCATTTTTTTCCTCTGTGCAGAGATTTGAACTGATTCTTTCTGTGCAAGTTAAGCCTGCTTTTTCCAATATATCTGAGAGTGCTTTTATCTCTTGCCTCTCTAAGGGATAGGTATAGGCTCCATAAGCAGCTCTCTTTCCAACACGGTACATCCGTCCATCAATCAACAGATAGACGCCTTTCGTTTCTTCTGTCTTATGGCTATAGTAATTAATGCCTTGTTCCAGCTTTCTCTTGTATTGGCACTCCCTGCGAATTTCTTCTATGCTTTGGATGCAGCTTTCTTGATCAGAGCATTCCTGATACTGACTGCAGCAGCTAACGGTCATGCTACTCCCCTCCTCATTTGTTAGAGATATCCGTTGTGCAAATCGTAAGAAACCTCAGCATATACGCCCAGTGTACATTCGCTGACTGCGTTATATATACAGGACTGCAGATAACTTTTTGGACTTTTAATTCTTTCTCGTTGGGAAGCCTCCCTATATTTGTCTAAGGCATATTCGATGATATAAGGCTTTAGCTTTATCAGCGCTTCCTTTACAGCCTTTCCGGGGATCCATCTTTGCTGTACCTTAAGTTCCTTAGCAAAGTACATGTCTACCACAGCCTGTTTAACCGCATCTATTAAATCACTGTAGGTGCTGTACCTTTTCAGATGATCGAATTCACAGCTTAAAAAGATCCTCTCCAGTTCTTTGTCTTCCGTCCTTCTGTCAGGGTTCTTTTCTTTAGGACTGACTGAAGGAACTATAAATATATCTGTAGTAATCTCTGTGTAGTCTCTGGTATTGGTAAGGACAGATTGTCCAACTCCATGAGGACAAGTTGTCCTATTGGATAAGGACAACTTGTCCTCATGAGCATTTCCAATGGTTTCACCACTGGACAATTTGTCCTCATGGGTGTTTTCAATAGTTTTAGCGTTTTTATTTTCAATCGAAGTTTTTTCTTTCAGAGATACTTTTTTTTCATTCTTTTTTTCTAATGCATCTAGAAGGATGTAGTCAATCCTATACCATTTTGTCTTATCATATTTTTTAACATTGTATCGATCGGTACTAATGAGTATCCCCAGAGATTCAAGATTACGGATCGTCCGCTGAATGGTTTTCGTACTCCAAAATGGAAACTGAGTGCGCCAATCCCCATAGCTGTTATAGACCCAGTAATACCCATCTTTATAGCAGTCCTTAGCCTGAGCCTTTTCTTTCAACCGAATCCAGTAATTGATCTGTTGTAGTACAATGGCTTCATTCAAACCCACCACTATTGCCAGTTGTGGCAGCAATACCAAAGGCTGCTCATCTAGTAACAGCTTACTTCCATTCATCCTAGCACC
Source organism: Geosporobacter ferrireducens (assembly GCF_001750685.1). Taxonomy (GTDB): domain Bacteria; phylum Bacillota; class Clostridia; order Peptostreptococcales; family Thermotaleaceae; genus Geosporobacter; species Geosporobacter ferrireducens. The sequence goes on from NZ_CP017269.1 coordinate 285,585, forward strand.
CCCTTTATGAAGGTATTACCTTTTCTGTTAAAGCGCTTTAGGTATAACTTTTTTACCAGATATTCTTTTATGGACCTGATATCTTCTTACTGGAGAAGGTATTACCTTTTTATCATTTTACATTGCTCTACATGATGAATTTCAGGAGAAAAAGTAATACCTTTAATCTATTTTTCTGAAAAAAAAATAAACCCATCCTATCATGAGTTCTTATTTTCTGTTAACCGACTGCAGCATTCGTTTCAAATGCTCTATATCTACAATTTCTCCATAGTTTTGGGGTAAAGTTTTAGGCCTTATGTCACTTTTTTCATCTTTTGCTTGAAATATAGGGGATTGACATAAAGTTTCTTCTTTAAATTGACTTATTGCTTTTTGACCTTGTATTGTGTCCAGCATGAATTGAAGTTTGAGAGCTTTGGTTATCAACCCATTAATACTATGCTGCCTATTTATCCACTGATAGAAAAATCTCCCCTCATCTCCTTTCAGGACCGGCACCTTATAACTTATGATAGAGCCTTTCGTTAGCTTTTTCTTTCTTATGGACATTTTATTCAACCCCTAGGCACTCATCATATTCATCTGCATCGAATATCTCTGTTGATGCTCTTTCTTCTAATATTTCATTGATCTTTGTCTCTAAAAAATACCCTCTTGCATCCTCAAACAAAGGATCCATAGACAATTTTGTCGAGACTCCAGGTATAAAGTTTTCCAATCGTTCTTCGATGAAAGTAATTCCTCCCCCCGAAAAATATACAGCCCCTGCTTCTCCCGGAACAATGCCTCTTAATTCAAGCTGGTCAAAGAATCTTGTTTTCAGTAAAGCCAGCATATCCTCCATGGGTCTTTTACTAATACTCTCCAAATCTATGATATTTCCTTTATAACTTACCTTTTTATATTTTCTGATTAGAAAATCCAGCTTTATTTTGGAAATATCGTATCCGTAATCCTTATACAATTGACTTCTCACTTGATTTAAGGCGTTAGCTGTTCCTACACTAATACCAAAAAAACCAGAAGAATCAAAGGTCATGTCCGGAAGCATCATTGCCACATCAGTAGTAGAGGATCCTATGTTTATACAAATGATCTTGTGGCCCTTTTCAAATGCCCGAGTAATCTCCTCTTTCCTGCTCAAATCTTCTCCATAGGCCATTGAGATCATAGAGGCAGTTCCTTCAGGCTTAAAATACATCTTGGGAATCACCACCTCAACTTCCGCTCCCTTAAATATTGGATGTAGGAATCTAACCTTATAGGGTTTTCTCATAATCTGTGCAAACTTCTCCAATACCTCGGAGTTTTCGAAATATTCCTCTGTGGGAGATCCGGTTCCCAATCTGAAAGCTGCTTTTTTATGTAAGTCTCTAACATCGAACTGTGAAAGCGCTAAATGGGTTACCATCTTTATGATCTCATCATAATTATGGTCTTCATACTCAAATTTAGGTATTCCACTGGCAGCCCACCGCAGATCTCCTCGATGGTGCTTGTAGGCCATTCCTCCGACAAAATATCTGCCTAAAAATTCTTCTTCCTGATAAACCTCCACATCCAAAAAATTTATGGTCTCACCCACTTCTTCTTCTAAATTTCTTCTTTCATAGCCGGAACAGATCGCATTCATATTAATGATTTTATGACCGCTGTCAATATACAGTTTGTTATTCAACCGGCCCGGGTCCCAACCCGCATTGATAAGATGGCTCATATATATTCTCCTTCCCAAATGAAAATTAATGTCTATCTGCTGATAGCACCATAACGTCAATAATATGTTGTTTCTTTAGCAATGCAGCTTCGATAAAGCTTCCTTCAGCAGAAACTCTTTTTCTCTTTTCTTTTACCCAGCTTTTCTGATAGACTTTCCGTTTTTCTTGATTATCCGCCTTTCTTTTTACCTTTTCTTCTTCAAAGCCCGGCTGCTTTGTTAAATAGGTAGATATGGTTTTTCTTGTCACTCCTAGCGTTTCCGCAATCTTTCCGATTTTTAACCCTTCTTGAAAGAAAAGCGTTTTTGCCTCTTCCTGCCAGGGTTGTTGATTACCTATTTTTGTCGACGGTTTTTTGAGCATAGAAATACTTTGGCAGCATCCCATAGCAGATCCCCCTTTCATTGGTTGTAGATATTTTAAAATTCAGCGATACTCTTATTCTGCAATATATGCTAAAACCATGTACCGTTTGGAAGATAATGCAGCCATTCTCCATTTTTAAAAATTACCTTTAAATGGTGTTTGCATTCTTGTACCTGTACCGGAACCCAATCTTCCCTGCACGCTAATTCATGCCATGTGTTATGCCTTTTATAAACCTCTCCAAACAGTTTTTTCGCACTCTCAGATAATTTGTCATACCCTTTTACTTCATTTAAATTTATATCAACGTAACTCACTGCAATCCCTCTATCCTTACTTCAAATATTATAGGTATTTCTAAGTCATTCAGCTCAGCCATATCAACTTCGCCTTTTCTAAATATCCTCCCTTAACCTCCTTATGCTCCCCCCATAGCTTCAGTTAATCTCAAAGTTCCATCTATTTCGCCTTCTGTAATTTTATCTGAAATGCTGAATTTCCCTCCCTCTTCAAATCCTTTCTCGAAAACCTTTGAATGTCCCTGAAAGGTTGTATTGGTGTCAATAATTCTCATAAATTTCTTCTTTGAATATGCCTCAACGACCTCACTGTCTTTTACCAACACTAAACCCCATTCCTGATTAGCCTTTTTCTGTTCATCAAATTTTTTTCTGAGTCCAGATATAAAGCCAATCGCATAGTCATTTTCTAGTCCTCTGGTGCTGTATCCATCTTTTGCATATTGATACCGTAACTTTTTCACAACACTGTCAATACAGTCAACTGCATATTCTAATACAATATTGCATACTGCAACATCTTCTTCTCTTCCAAAGAAAGTGATTGTGTGGGTATATCTGGTTTTAAAGAAATGATAGCAGCCAAAGTTTTCGGCGATCAACTCTGCCAGTTTGGACTTCCATTTTGCTTTTGTAAAAGAAACTGTACTCTTTTTCTCCTGAATTGCGCTGTTGAACGTTTTAAACTCCCTAACTTCTTTTAGCGATAATTTATGTTTGATAAGCATCTGCTGTGCCTTTAGCATGGACACCTGTGCCTCATGCTCATTACTGCTTTCGCTTAATGCCAAAAGCTTCTGTATTTTCTCAACGATTTTAATATCCATGTCACACCTACTTTCCTTTTTTACTCTTTGAACGGAGATCAAATAATATGCTTAAATTATGCCTCAGAAGAGATTGTATTCTTCTGCCTATTATCATGAGGCGAATTGTAAAGCCCCTGTGATAGCTTGTCCTTCTGTAAAATTTAATGCTTTTTTTCCTTTAATACAATGAGAACATAACTTATTACATCTGTACTTTTGATGATCGAATCTATACAACGATGTATCCTTTGCCAATAGTTCTTTCTATCTATCACATTCTGCTATTACAACTTGAATTCTTTTTCTCTCTTTTTCCATCTTTATTTCCTTGCATAAGAATCTCTCATGTCAGCCTTCTATATTACACAATTACAAAAATGTTTATCAGTCCCCCTTTTATTTCTGCGCGCAAATTATCGCATCAAGCACAGTTATTAGTAATCTCATCTATATTGATGCTAATCGGTGCAGCCAGTTTCATGGCATACTCCATCAGGCAACGGTTATGTACTACCCCACCATCTTCACAAAGCTGGACTTTTTCCCCTTTATAAATTGCTTCTCCACAATGATCACAGTTTGCGACTGTAATAGATTTTTTCATTTTACACCCCTCCTAGATAATTATTTCTCTATCATACTGCCTTGCTCATCTGACTCTACAGAGCTGTTTTCTTTAAATCTACTATTGATCCTATTTTCCAGCAGCTCCATATCTACATCATACTGTTCAATCATAACCACTAAGTTAAGCTTGATTACAGCAAGTAAGTCTGCTATCTGCTCTTGGCTTACCATAATTCGTTCCAATTCCTGAGTTGTAATTGGTGTATCTGATCCTTTATCTTTTAAAAAGTTTTGCAATTCCTGCGTATGTCTTATGAGCTCCTTTGCTCTTTCAATCAATATATCTAGAATAGCAAAAATGCTTTCATCCTCATTCTTAAGGATTGGAACATTGAAAAACTCTGATTTTGTCTCATAAACATACTGATTTAAAAGCCGCGGATTCTTTAAAACTACTGATGCTCTCCTTATAACATCTTCAGGTATTTGCCTTTTTTTATTCTCATATAATGACCACGTTGCCTGCGTAACTCCTACCCGTTTGGCTAACACCTTTTGAGATAATCCATATTGTATTCTGGCTTCTTTTAGCAACTGGGCAAAAAACATCCTCTTTACTTCCCTTCTTCAACTTAGATTGTGAATTTTCCTATTTATATAACAAATTGTCATATAAATTGAATGTTTCTATCTGCCTTAAATTGCTATACTTAAGATAGAAATTACTCTCAGTTCAGTACCCGCCTTTACTAGATATTAAAAAATTTCCCATCTTTCTAGGTGTCTTTAAATAAAAGGCACCTCCTACCCGATTCCTTTTTCTTCTTGCTTCGTTTTGGCTGTATATCTTCTCTGTAATGCTCTTCTGATAATTGATTTGAACTCTTTCATTCGTTGTTCGGTTTCCTCATCTGGTTCTACTTTCACAAGAACCAGTTTCAGTTCAGGTAATCTTGACATATTCTTACCTCCTATGCGGATTGATCTTCATCCAACAATTTGTTGTTTTCGTTTGCAAAAAAAATATCTTCGACTTTTCTATCAAAATACTTCGCAATTTTAGCAGCAAGATCTAAAGATGGTGTCCTCACGCCTTGTTCAATCATTCCATAATAACTTGTTGTAACTCCAAGAGATTTAGCTACATCCAGCTGATTTAAATTTTTCTTTTTCCTCATATTAATTAGTTCAGTGCGTTGAACTCTATCCACACTTACACCTCCTTACACAACTTAATGTTGTTCTTGTTTTAATTCTAGACAACATTTTGTTGTTTGTCAACAGCCAATTCAACTTTTTGTTGTATTTATTTTTTATCCAACTATCTGTTGTATAATATGTATAAGAAAATATCGGTGGTGAAGCATTCATGTTAAGTGAAAGACTGAAACAATTAAGAACGGAAAATGATTTACTTCAAAAAGATGTAGCTGATAAAATAAATATTACAACTAGTGCATATGGATTCTATGAACAAGGTAAAAGAACTCCAGATGCAGAAACATTACAGAAACTCGCGGATTTTTTTAATGTATCTGTTGATTATCTTCTAGGTAGGACAAACGAAAAGAATTCTATGAATATTAAGGAATCACCGGAAAAGAGGTACGGCTTCGCTACCAAGGCCTATCACAATCTAGATGTTGGTGGGTTGTCAGATGAGGATATCGCTAAAGTTGAAGAGTATATTGAGTTGCTGAAGCAGAAGTACAATCCCGACGGGACTTTGAAGAAGAAAGACTAGAAGACCAAATTTTGGTCTTTTTTTATTTTATGCGACAATTTTTACCTGATTTCTACATGGAATATTAGCTATAATATTGTAAAATCTCTTTTGAAGGAGGATACTATATGCGTACAACAGAAAAACTCTCAGCGGATATACCAGTGTACTGTACGATCATAGCTTGGTCACTTATAATTTGCTCTAAAGATGGATAAATCATTTCGCAAGCTCCTTATAAGCTTCAAAGTTTTTGAACAACATCTTTTTACTTACTTCTTCCCAAGCTTTTTCTTCTTCATTATTTTCTACGGTTTGAGCAATTTCCTCGAAATCTATAACAAGATACTTTGGTTTATTTTGCTTTAAAATAATAACCATCTTTTCTTCGTCAACAATTTTAGTAACTTTTGAGAAGTTTTGATTCGCTTCTGTAATGCTAACTTGTCTCTTAGGATTGATTAACATTTTCAACACCTCTTATATTTTATATTTTAACATATGAATAGGAGAAATTATACCTATTTACTTAACGTGCGAAAAAGCTAAGTTTTTTACCCATTTATTGTCTTAGCGTGGGATTTTCCGACTTTGCTGGTACTACCTCTTCTTAACGGTTTCGTAATGATAACTGGAGCGTCGCATAATTTCATGGCTAGAACACCCTTCCACATCATGCATTCTTCTGATATATTTAATATCGTCCATTGATAACATCCTCTCTGTTCCTCCTTCAGTTCGTCAAACAAACTAAAGGATAACTTAATTTGAGGGGTGTTACAGTGGACTTTTTGCATCACAGACTGTTACACTTTTATATTACATTAAACAATGATATTGATTGTATTCTAAATAAATACTCGAAATTATAATAATTGTCATGCTCTAGTAAGAAAGCTTTTGTTATTTGGAAAAATATGCTACAATTAGAACATATGTTCCATCCGGAGGTACTACTATGCTTACAACAGATGAATTAGAATCCGTTATAACGAAATGTCATATAATTAAAAGCTTTTGTCCCTTACCTGAATCCACCCTTGGGTATTATTATTATGATGGAGACTATTATTGTATCCTGATCAATGAAAGTATTAGAAATGATGAAAGACTTTATAGAATAGTTCTAGCGGAGGAAATTGGTCATTATCGGACCACCATTGGGGATATTACACCTAGAAAATATATGTGTTATCGTGATCGCTTGTTAGTGGATAAGAAAGAACTGCAGGCACTCAGGTGGGCAACAGACCTTTTGATACCTACAGATACACTATTGAAAATTATTAGAGAGAAAACTGCATCCACAGTTCAGGAACTGATTGACTACTTTTTCGTTACTTATGATTTTTTTATGCATAAATTAGATTTCATGGCCAAACAAAAAGACATGTGGGATATTGATGAGGAAAGAGTTTTGTGTCTATACAACCTCCCCTCCGTATTTATTCATCAAAAACCAAAACTTTAAAATAAAAGGAGGTATGATTCATGGCTACAGCAGGTATTTATGTACGAAAGTCCAAAGCTACCGATAAAGGTGAATCTATAGAGAATCAAACAAAACGTGGGATATCCCTCTGTGAAATGCGTGGATGGGACTACATAATCTACGAAGACTATGACTTCTCTGGAAAGACTTTGGACAGACCAGATTTTGAAAGAATGATGAAAGACGCTAAGAATAGAAATATTGATTATATTATTTGTTACAAGCTAGATAGGATCTCTAGAAGCGTAAATGACTTTTCCTCCCTAGTTGAAGAATTAGACAGCCTCGGTGTAGGTTTTATTTGCATTAAAGATAACTTTGATACTACAAGTCCAATGGGTAGAGCTATGATGTATATTACCGCAGTATTTGCCCAACTAGAGCGTGAAACAATTGCCGAACGTGTTAGAGATAATATGATTGATCGAGCTAAAATGGGCAAATGGAATGGTGGGCCTGTTCCCTTTGGCTTCGACGTACAGAGAGATACCATTGTCACTAATGGGCGTAATAAGAAAACTTCAGCACTTACCATTAATGTAGAAGAAGCTAAACTAGTTAAATTGTTTTATGAATGGTATATCCAAGATGAAGGGTCTATTCGCAGCAATACTTTCAGAGCAAATGATCCTATCAATGGATATAAAACAAAACATGGAGCTCTATGGAGTGATAATCAAATGTCGCGACTGCTACAAAATCCTATATATTGTATAGCCGATCAAGAGGCATATGAATATTTTTCTACTCAAACTAAGGTTCAGATAATCAATCGTAGAGAAGATTTTGATGGTAGCCACGGCTTAATGTTTTATAATCGCAGAAAGCCGCACAAGAAAACCTCCAGGGAGAGGGATGAAGAAGAATGGATTTTAGTAATTGGTGATCACCAAGGTATTATTCCCGGGGAAATGTATAAAAAGCTACAAAATAAGCTACATATCAACAAAATAAAAGCGCCTAGACATGGTCAGGGTCTTTCTTCCCCGCTTACTGGTTTAGTAAGATGTGGCAGATGTGGTGCAGCTATGTCAGTTTTCACTTCCAGAAAATCTAAGGATAAATCACAAGGGTTCTGGGCTTACTTCAGATGTATCTGCAGAGAACAAAAATCAAAATTATTATGTGATAATACAAACGTAAGAGCTGATCTTCTGGAACAAATAGTAGTTGGACATATTAGCGGTCTGTGTAATAACAAAAACTTTATTACAGAGCTTCTAGAGGGCTCAAACGATGAGTTAGAGAACAATCGTATACCGCTTATTGCTAAAAGAAATAAATTACAATTAGAATTAGATGTTAATGATAAAGAAATGAAAAACCTAGTTATTGCGCTTGGTAAAGGTATTCTTCCTGAAATAGTTATTCAAAGCCGCTATAAGGAATTAGAAGATCAAAAAAAAGCATTAAAAAAACAACTTCAAGAAGTTGCCCTCGAATTAGAAAACAATTATTCTGAAACCTATAATATTGATATGGTAATGAAATACATAAATACTTTTAATGAGACCTATGAATATCTTACGATTGAAGAAAAGAAAAAACTGCTTAAGCAAATTGTTAAGGAAGTAAAAGTAGATAAGGATAAAGTTGAACTAACACTTTATTTTCTTCCCACTCAAGAGTTTAATGATTTATCACTTTGCTCATACAAGGACAAGGATTCATACTAGCAATCAGCATAAATTTGGAAGGATAGGTCAAAGAGGCATTTACTCTTGATATCGTAACAATTTCATCTTCTATCGGCTGTCTTAGAACTTCTAATACACTTCTATGAAACTCCGACAACTCATCCAAAAATAAAACACCATAGTGGGCCAGGGAAACTTCACCCGGTTTTGGTATCCTTCCACCACCTACCAAAGAAACCGCTGATATAGTATGATGCGGGGCTCGAAAAGGCCTGCTGCAAATAAGAGATCTACCATCATTTAGTAATCCCGCTATGCTGTAAATTTTTGTGACCTCCAGAGATTCTTCATAGGTCATATCTGGCAAAATCGTAGGAAATCTCCTGGCCAACATCGTTTTTCCCGCTCCAGGTGGACCAATCATCAGCAGATTATGACCACCGGCTGCAGCAATCTGAAAAGCGCGTTTTACTACTTCCTGTCCAACCACATCACCAAAGTCCTCTTCATAACAATTTAATTCTTGCGTATTCGAATTAGCGTTTATAAAAATGGGTGCCTGCACCTCAGTACCTTGTAAGTGATCTATAATTTCTGATAGATTTTCAAAAGGGAATATGTCGACATCTGGAATAACAGATACTTCTTTTGCATTCGCTTTCGGAAGAATAATCTTTTTAATCCCCCAGTCTCTAAAAGCAATTACCAGTGGCAGAGCTCCATTAATTCTATTTAGTTTCCCATTTAGTGACATTTCACCGATAAATCCATATTCCCTTATATCCTGATTTTTAATCTGTTCAGATGCCTCAAGTATTCCGAGTGCCATCGGTAAATCTAAATGGCTTCCTTCTTTTCTGGTATCTGCAGGTGCAAGATTTATTGTTATTCTTTTTATCGGAAACTCATAACCAGAGTTCTTAATAGCAGAACGTATTCTTTCTTTAGACTCTTTAACGGTTGCATCAGGTAAACCTACTGTGGTCAGTGATGGTAATCCATTAGATATATCCACTTCAACCTCAATAATATTTCCATCTAGTCCACACAAAACGCAGCTGTTGATCTTAGATAACATATATACGCCTCCTGAAAAAGCAATTCAGCATCATTCTGCTTATATACTTCCATAAATTTCTATATTTTCCTTCTAATTGATCGAATATTTTCAATAAATAAAAAAATCTCCCGAATAATGGAGATTTTTTAAACAATATTTTTAACATGATGAATTTCAGAAAGATTTTCTCCCTCGAATAGAACCTCAACAGCATCAAAGCGGTAACTGCAATCCCCCAATTGTTTAGCTTTTAAATAATTTAAAGCTGTACGTACCATATGCTCTCGTTTTTTATAATTTATAGATTCAATGGGTCTTCCAAAGGCAAGACCTGATCTCGTTTTTACTTCAACAAATATATATGTTTTCCCATCATAAGCGATGATGTCCACTTCTCCCATACAGCACCGGTAATTCATATCCAAGATTTTATATCCCCTCTTCTCTAAGTGAGAGGCTGCCAGCCTTTCACCTAGGGCTCCCAATAGCTTTCGTTTTTTCGTCATTTGCTTCTACTCCTTTGTATCAAGGGTTATGATAAAAGCTAATATCTCTGCTACCACATGATAGAGTTCCGGAGGAATTTCATCTCCAATCGATAAGTTATAAAGCTGCCTCGCCAGCTTTTCATCTTGATAGGTAGGAATTTCATGCACTTCTGCTATTGATTTTATCTTTTGCGCAATTTCTCCCTTACCTTTAGCTACTACTTTTGGCGCATGATCTTTTTCTTCATTGTATTGTATTGCTGCTACAATTTCACTTTTCTCTTTCATGTCTTTCATGGCTACACCCACAAATCTACAAAATTATGTTTTTTCTGATTGAACAGCGCTTCTTGCTCCAGTACAGTTATTAAGTCTAATTTATCTTTAAAAATACTATAGTTGGTATCGACTTTTGTAAAACCCAGCGTTTTTAAAGCCGTGTGCAAACTACTTTCATGCTTTACCACATAATTTTTCACCTGCTCGCTTATCAACCGAAAATTTACTGCTACATATTTTTCTTTAATCTCAATAAAGGCTTGTACTGTATCTAGTGATTTGGTATCTAATGAAATAAATATTTTTAAATCTGATGGATTCAACGAAGAATTCTTTTTCTTTTTATTGCATAGAACGATTTCTAGGTTTCTCTGTTCTCCTTTTATTTGAATAGGCAGCTGCAAAAACCCTTGATAGTCATTGATTTTATTGATAAAGTCAATTCCGCTTTTTAGTGAATCTAATTGCTGGATCACTTCTTTCCCAATTTTCACGGCTCCATTTTCTGCTAAATCCTTTATGTTCTGAATAGTGTTATACAGTTCTTTTATAACCTCTTTAACACTTTCTTTGTCTTGAATCAGCGAGGGTTTTATCCGGCTTCCTATATCTTCAAGATTTTTAACGAGCTGTTCAATTTCTTTTTGACCTTTTAATGCTCCTACGATATCCTCTAGTTGCTTTCCTACAGGAGCGGTATGAAATAGAATCTGGTTGATATTGCTGGCATTTTGTATATTCCCTTGAAAATTATTCTTTAATAGAAATATGATTTTCTCATAGGTCATATTTTGAAGATTAAATCCTGTTTTTGGCACTGGTCTTTTGGCTTCCGATTCTCCACTGCTATATTCAATTGCCGGTTTTTCCATTGTTCCTTCTGCTGGTTTTTCCGCTATTTCAACAGAGCCTTTTGTCATCTTATTTGCAATTTTACTCTCCACATTGAGCAGCACTGTCTCCCCTGTTTTTTCCTTTGTCTCATTGAATCCAGTCTCAGTTCCGGAATGATTTACAGTTGCTTTTACACCATGTTCCGGATTAATTTCTGTACTCAGAACTCTTTTTAAAACCGTTTGAATAGAATGCTCAGATAAATCATCTTCCCCTTTCAAAGGCAAAAGGTGCATCCAGTCCGATACTTTTTCATAAGCTGTTTTTAAGCTGGATATCTCTTTTAGGGTATTTGCCTGGATGGGTAATTGAAAGCGGATCATTTCCTTTACAATCTCAATTTTTTCCTTGTCAGGAGTTAAACCCATTTTTTCTAGCAAGGATGTAATTTTTTGCTCAGCCACCCTAATTGCTTCAGCATCATCAAGAACAGGTTTGAGTAGAATTTGATGATCTTGTATTTCTTTTACTAAAAAATCACACAGCTGTCCAGTCTTCAAGGGTAATGGCATTGTTAGTTTTGCTTGTACAGTCTCCCCGTTTCCCAGATTTAATAAAACAATCTCCCCTGCAATTTGATTAATCTTTGCACGAATTGTCTGCCCCTCTTTAAGGGAGCCACTGGATTCTTCTTTGTTCTGTTGTGATGGAATATTAAATGTTAAACATTCATTATGAATTTTCATCGTAAAAACTCCTATAAATTTTGTAAAAAGGATTTTCTATGGATTGGGGTTATACCATGTTTTTCAATGCTCTCGTAATGTTCCTTGGTGCCATACCCCTTGTGTGAAACAAATCCGTATTCTGGAAAAACTTCATGATACTGATTCATAATTCTATCCCTGGTTACTTTTGCAATAATCGATGCAGCTGCAATACTGATGCTTTTCTGGTCACCCTTTATGACCGATTGTTGTTTAATCTTTATATCGGTTAATTTTACTGCATCGATAAGCAGAAAATCTGATTTTATTTCAAGATTTTTTACAGCCTCTCCCATAGCTCTTTTGGTGGCACGCAGAATATTAATTTCATCGATCACATTGTTTTCTACAATGCCTACACCGACTGCCAAAGCTTTTTCATTTATGATATCATATAGTTTCTCCCTTTTCTTTTCCGAAATTTTTTTTGAATCATTGATTCCATCTATAAACAAATCGAAGGGTAAAATAACTGCAGCTGCAACTACAGGCCCTGCAAGGGGACCTCTTCCCGCTTCATCTAATCCGGCAATCATTCTATACCCTTCTTTAGCCAGCTCCTTTTCATAAAACCATAAGGATTCTACCCGTTCTTTCTCTGTTGAAAGCTTTTCCAACTTTTTTTGAAGCTTTAGTCCTATTTTTTGCACTGCACTTCTTTCATCCTCCATCAGTTTTGGTATATACAACTTATAGTGCTCACTTACTTGATCTTTTAAAAAGGCTTCGATCTCTTTCCCTGTCATCGCTTTAAAATCCATGTTTTTCTTGTTCCTCCTGCCCTTCGTCTTTTAACTATTATACCATAATCCTTATCTAATCAAGTAAAATAAGCTTAGAGGTGCAAAATAAAAAAGCACTATGCTTCAATAGTGCTTATATAATCTTCCGGTTTTTCTAATGTAATTTTTCCTATTTTTCCACTTCTAAATTCGTCTAGAATCAGATTTGCAGTTCTGGCATAATCAATTCTTCCACCTGAAAAAATACACCCTCTATTCTTTGCGATTCCTTCTAAATTCTCCAAATCTTCTTGGAAAATTTCTGATAGCTTATATCTTTCCTGAATCTGATCGGTATATTCTCTTACAAGATAGGCCACAAGATGCAATGCTATGGTTTCTATATCCAGCACTTCATCTTTTATCGCACCAGTAAAAGCTAGTTTAAACCCTACCTGTTGATCTTCAAACTTTGGCCATAGAATTCCGGGTGTATCCAGCAGTTCAATATTGCCTCTTAGCCGTACCCACTGCTTCCCCTTTGTAACACCCGGTTTATCCCCCGTTTTTGCACTTTTTTTACCTGTTAGTCTATTAATAATTGAAGACTTTCCAACATTAGGAATGCCTACGATCATAGATCTTACAGCTCTTTTTCTCATACCTTTATTTACAAGTGCATCCATTTTTTCTTTTGCAGCAGCTTCTACTAATGCAGTCATTTTATCTAAGCCTTCACCAGTCATTGAGTTTACTGGAATCGCATTAATTCCTTGTGCTGCAAAGTAGTTTATCCATCTCCTTGTGACCTGTGGGTCCGCTAAATCACTCTTATTTAGAACTATCACCCTAGGTTTTCTTTCAACCAGTTCATCAATCTGAGGATTTCTACTGCTCATAGGAATTCTGGCGTCCAGCAGTTCAATGACTACATCTACCAGCTTGAGGTTCTCCTGAATAAGCTCTTTCGTTTTCTTCATATGTCCTGGATACCAATTGATATGCACAACAATCACCACACATTTTATATTTATTGTATTTTGGACAGGGGCCAAATCTTTAATAATGCTCTTCCTTTAACATGATAGACGGGAACAAATCCTACATCTTCAAACCTGCTGTCTTTACTATTATTTCTATTATCCCCTAAAACAAAAATTGTATTTTCAGGGACGATTCTTTTATGAAAATCTCCAAGAGTTACCTCAAGAATATAAGGTTCATCTAAGGGTACATTATCGACAAACACCCTGCCATCGGTAATCTCAACCGTGTTTCCCTCGACAGCAATAACTCTTTTGATAAAATTATATTTTGGTTCATGGGGATACCGAAATACAACGATATCTCCCGCTTTAGGCTTATGTATTAAATATCCTGCTTTATATACAATCAGTCTTTCATGATTGGCTAATGTAGGCATCATAGAATTTCCGTCAACTTGAATCAAATCAAACAAAAATGCTTTGATTAAGATTGCCAAAACAACCGCAATTGCAATTGTTTCTAACCATTCTCTTAATTCATTTTTTGATTTGTTCATAAAAAGACTTCACCTCATTTTTAGACCCATATTAATAAAGGGACTGAAAATCAGTCCCTTTAGAAAAACTTTTTCTCTTTAATTTTTGCTGCTTTACCAGTTCTTTCACGAAGATAATTTAACTTCGCTCTACGCACTTTACCTCTCTTCACGATTTCGATCTTATCAATCTTTGGTGAATGTAAAGGTAATGTTCTCTCAACGCCTACACCGTAAGAAATTCTTCTTACTGTAAAGGTTTCACTGGCCCCGCCATTTTGTCTCTTTAAGATAACACCTTCGAAAACCTGAATTCTTTCTCTATTACCTTCTTTTACTTTTAAGTGAACTTTTACTGTGTCATCAATTGCAAAATTAGGAATATCTGACTTCATATTTTCTTGCTCAATCGCACGAATAATATCCATAATTGCCCCTCCTTCCTTCCTAGACGTTCTTGCTACCTTATTAGCAGAGGACCGTCCGTAATGCCACAAGTCATTATATCACAATACCAATGAGAAGACAATGCCTATTTCTCTAATATTTCTTTCATTAGTTTGCGGATCATTTGTTTTTCCTTTTCAGGTAACCCTGGATTTTGTATGTATTTTTCCAATAGATCCGGCCGATTTCGAATTGTAAGCTTTAGTGCCTCTGTTTTTCTCCACGCCTCAATATTTTTATGATTCCCGGACAACAACGTTTCTGGCACCTTGAGCCCACGGTATTCACTAGGTCTTGTATATTGCGGATACTCCAATAATCCGGAATAAAAAGATTCGTCCATAAAGGATTCGCTTTGGCTTAATACACCCGGGATCATTCTTGCTACTGCATCGATTACCACCATAGCCGGAAGCTCTCCCCCGGTTAATACATAATCTCCTATGGAAATCTCATCAGTCACCCAATAATCCAGTACTCTTTGATCGATTCCCTCATAATGCCCGCAAAGAAAGACCAGATGTTCTTCTTTAGATAACGCTATGGCCATCTCCTGATGAAAGGTTTTTCCTTTGGGAGACATATAAAGAATTCTTGCTTTTTCTACTCCGATAGATTCAAGCGCATTGAAAATAGGTTCAGGCTGCATCACCATCCCCGCACCCCCACCATAGGGATAATCATCTACTCGCTTATGTTTATTTTCGGCATAGTCTCGAATATTATAAACCTGTATATTTAAGATTTCCTTTTCTCTGGCCCTGCCAATAATACTTTCTCCTAGAGGAGCCTCAAACATATGGGGAAAAAGTGTTAATATATCAATTTTCATTCTAAAAAACCCTCAATCAATTGCACCGTAATCTTTTTTTCTTTCATATCTACTTCTTTAATAAACTCACCTACTGCTGGAATCAAAATACTTTTTTCAGGATTTTTATGATAGGTTATTTCATAGATGTCATTACCTGCTGACTGTATTACCTCTTTAAGTACACCAAGATATTCATGCTCTTGCGTGTAGACCTCCATACCAATCAAATCCACAATATAATAAGTATCCTCAGGCAATATTCGAGAGAACGCTTTAGGAATTGTCAGATATTTCGTTTTAAACTTTTCAGCTTCGTTGATATCATCTATCCCTTTTAGCTTTAGAATCACAAGTTCATTCTTATATCTTACTTTTTCGATAAAATACTTTTTATCTGTGTCCTCACCCATATAAACCCAATCAATTTCTTCAAATCTTTCTTTATAATCCGTTAAAGGATATATCCTCATCTCCCCGCGAATTCCTTGTGTATTCACGATCTGCCCTACTCTAAGCAGTTTATTCATAAGCTCACCTGCCTCTTGTTACATCCTGAGCGAATCTACTTTTATCAGTATTTCCATGGCTCTCTTTTTGTATACAAAGATGAAATAGAATAAAAGGATTAGGCAGACCTAATCCTTTCATTTTATTGAATAATTTCTACAACTACTCTTTTATTATCCTTGGTAGCGGCGGCCTTTACAACAGTTCTGATCGCTTTGGCAATCCTTCCCTGCTTACCGATCACCTTTCCCATGTCTTCAGCAGCAACCTTTAATTCTACAATTAAAGATTGCTTTCCTTCAATTTCATTTACAAAAACTTCGTCTGGGTTATCTACTAATGCTTTAGCGATTACTTTTACTAATTCACCCATTTTTACACACCCCCTGAAAGCGATTATGCTTTCTTAGACTGCTCGAACTTTTCAATAACGCCATATTTTTTGAATAGGTCTCTTACAGTATCTGTAGGTTGCGCACCTGTCTTTAACCACTTAATTGCTTTTTCATCATCAATTCTTACTTCAGCTGGATCTGCAACTGGGTTGTAATATCCTAGCTCTTCGATGAATCTGCCATCTCTAGGTGAACGAGAATCTGCAACTACAAGTCTATAGAAAGGCTTCTTTTTAGCTCCCATTCTTTTCAATCTAATTTTTACCGCCACATTCTTCACCTCCTTTAAATATCCTGTAATGATTTATCTTCCAAGAAATGGAAATTTCATTTTGCCACCCTTTTTCATGCCTTTTTCCATATCGGCAAATTGCTTCATCATTTTTCTTGTCTGCTCAAACTGCTTTAATAAATTATTTACTTTTTGTACCGTCGTACCACTGCCTAAAGCAATTCGTTTTCTCCTACTGCCATTGATAATCGACGGGTTCTTTCTCTCCGCTTTTGTCATTGATTTAATAATGGCTTCAATATGAACAAGCTCTTTTTCATCTACTTCTAGATTTTTAAGCTGCTTTGAATTTGCACCGGGAATCATTTCCAAAAGCTGGCTCAAAGGCCCCATATTCTTCATCTGTTGAAGTTGATCCAAAAAATCATCAAATGTAAAATCTTGTGATTTTATCTTCTTTTCTAACTCTCTTGCTTTTTTCTCATCAAAGTTTGCCTGGGCTTTTTCAATAAGGCTTAAAATGTCTCCCATGCCCAAAATTCTTGAAGCCATTCTATCCGGGAAAAAAGGTTCCAAGTCATTGAGTTTTTCCCCCATACCAATAAACTTGATAGGTTTATTGGTAACAGCTCGTACAGAGAGGGCAGCGCCGCCCCTTGTATCCCCGTCCAGCTTCGTCAGAATTACTCCGTCAATCCCGAGTTTTTCATTAAATATTTCTGCCACATTGACTGCATCCTGCCCTGTCATAGCATCCAAAACTAATAGGATCTCATGAGGTTTGACTTCTTGCTTTATATTCTGAAGTTCTTCCATAAGATTCTCATCTACATGAAGTCTTCCGGCGGTATCAATAATGACTAAGTCATTTCCATGCTTTACTGCGTGTTCTACACCAGCCTTTGCAATATGAACAGGATTTACTTTATCTCCAAGTGAGAAAACCGGCAAATCTAATTGTCCTCCAACAACCTGCAACTGCTTGATCGCAGCAGGACGGTAAATATCCCCGGCTATAAGGAGAGGTCTCTTGCCTGACTTTTTCAAGAATCCCCCTAATTTTCCGCCGGTTGTAGTTTTACCCGCACCTTGCAACCCTACCAACATGATAACCGTAGGCGGTTTCGAAGAAAATGCAATTTTACTCTGTGTTGTCCCCATTAATGCAGTTAATTCTTCATTGACAATCTTTATAACCTGTTGTCCCGGAGTAAGACTTTCTAATACCTCATTTCCCACAGCTCTATCTTTAACTTTATCTATAAAATCCTTTACAACCTTGAAGTTTACATCCGCTTCCAGAAGAGCTAGCTTTACTTCGCGCATCGCTTCTTTAACGTCTTTTTCTGTAAGTTTGCCCTTGCCCTTCAGCTTTTGCAGTGCTCCTTGGAGTTTATCAGCCAACCCTTCAAAAACCATTTTGTTACCTCCCTAAGGGCTATTTTCCAATATGTGTATAGCAATAGATCTAACTTTTTTTATTTCTTCTTGAAAATCACGCATATCATTCTTTGAGAGATCAATATGGTGTTCTATTTTTTCTGCGATTTCAAGAATCTTCTCTATATCTCTCTGTGTATTAATAAATTTTTCAACCAATCCTAATTTTTCTTCGTACTCGAATAGTACTTTCTCAGTTCTTTTTATCGTATCATATACAGCTTGACGGCTTACGCTTAGTTGTTCAGATATTTCTCCTAATGAATAATCGTTATTGTAATAGAGTTGTACTACCTCTTGCTGTTTTTCCGTAAGCAGCTGTCCATAAAAATCATATAGAAGGCTAATTTGGAGCATTTTATCAAACATCTGAACACTTCCTTACTGATACATGTGTAAAGGTTTTTTGCTTTACACATGTAATTCTACCTTACATTGACATTCTTGTCAACGTTTTTTTATACATCATCGCCAAATAAAGCATTTACAAAAGCCCGCGGTTCAAAAACCTGCAAGTCATTCATCCCTTCTCCTACGCCGATCAATTTTACAGGTACATTTAATTCAGAACTAATGGCTAAAACAACACCTCCTTTAGCCGTACCATCCAACTTTGTCAGTATAATGCCATTAATATCTACCACCTCTTTAAAGGTTTTCGCCTGTTGTATAGCATTTTGTCCTGTTGTAGCATCTAAAACCAGCAGAATGTCCTTTGTAGCATCTCCATATTCCTTTTCCAAAACCTTGCTAACTTTTCCTAATTCATTCATTAGATTTTTTTTGTTATGCAGTCTACCTGCAGTGTCGCAAATCAATACATCGATTTTTCTAGCCTTTGCAGACTGTATTGCATCAAATAAGACTGCTGCCGGATCTGCACCTTCTTGATGCTTTATAACATCTACACCGACCCGGTTGCCCCAAATTTCTAGCTGATCTATGGCCGCAGCTCTAAAAGTATCTCCAGCAGCTAGCAGTACTTTTTTTCCTTGGCTTTTAATACGATGTGCAATTTTTCCAATCGAAGTTGTCTTACCAACCCCATTTACTCCAACAATTAGCAATATGGCTGGAGCAGGTTGGATTCCTAACTGATGCGCGTCACCAAAATCTAATATCTCTATCAATATCTCCTTGAGCAATCCTTTTAGTTCAGAAGCTTCAGTGATTTTTTTCTCCTTCGCTTCTACTTTTAGTTTTTCGATAATTTTCATTGTTGTATTAATGCCCACATCAGAAGTAATCAAAATTTCTTCAATTTCTTCGAATAATTCATCATCAACTTTTTTATAGGTCTTCAAAACCTGGTCTACCTTGTCTGCTATGCCTTGTCTTGTTTTGGTCAATCCTTCTTTTAGACGGGCGAAAAATCCTGATTTTTCTGGAATCTCTTCTCCTGCTTGCTGAATCTCTACAGGCGACTCTTTCTCTTCTATAGAATCTGCTGCCTGCCATTCTTCTCCAATGAGATCTTCTTCTGCAAGATCTTCTCCTATATAATGCTCTCCATTCACTTCGTCATCCTCAACGATTTCTTCAGCTTCTATAATCTCTTCCAATTTTTGTTCTTCTTTTTTATCTTCATCTTTTTTTAATTTAGACAGTATTTTCTTAAACATTTTAACCCTCCAATTTAGCTCGCTTTATCTGTTAGCTTTACAGATACTAATTTTGAAACACCATATTCTTGCATGGTAACACCATATAGCGCATCTACACATTCCATGGTACCTTTTCTATGGGTTACTACAATAAACTGCGTATCCTTTGAAAATTCTTTTAAAAAATCAGCGTATCGATAAACATTTGCATCATCTAATGCTGCTTCAATTTCATCTAATATACAGAATGGTGTAGGTTTTACCTTTAATATTGCAAATAGAAGTGAAATCGCTGTCAGTGCTCTTTCTCCGCCGGATAATAAAGACAAATGCTGCAGCTTTTTACCTGGGGGCTGTGCATTAATTTCAATACCCGTAGTTAATATTTCACTCTCATCTACCAGCTTCAGTTCAGCCTTTCCACCTCCAAATAATTGTTTGAATACCTGATCAAAGTTTTCTCTAATCTTTTCAAAATATACAATAAATTGCTCTTTCATTGTCGTTTCCATTTCTTTGATAACACCATGGAGAGATTCCTTCGCATGGATTAAATCAAAACGCTGGTTTGTTAGAAATTCGTACCTTTCTATAACCTCTTGATATTCTTGTATGGCATCTAGATTGACTGCGCCTAGTTCTTTAATTTTCTCCTTAAGAATCTTAATTTTTTTCGTGGATTCTCCCATAAGAATATTGTCTTTTTTATATTCCATAGCTTCTAGATAGGTCATTTCATAATCTTCCCAAAGCTTATTACAGTAAGATTCCTGTTGGATTTCCAATCTCGTTCGTTTTACTTCAATCTTATAGCGGCTGTCCTGTAGTTCACTAGTGATTTCGTTGATTTTTTCCAATTGTTCAGCAACTGCATCAAACCTTTTGCTAACATCGGCTTTGTCCCCTCTGAGCTGTGTTAGATTAAATTCATACTGCTGACGCAAAACATCTATATCTTTACTTTCAATCGCAAGTCTGTCTAGCTGTTTTTCATAGGATAACTTGTTCTGAAGTAATGCTTCAATCTCCATTTCTTTTTTCACCTTTAAATCCAGTGACTCTGCATTCCTTCTTTCAATCTCTTCAATCTGGTGCTCTAAGTTCTGTATCTGCTGTTTTAAGGACGCCATTTTTATCTTTATTCCGGTTAATTGCTCGGACATTTCTTCTTTTTTGCTCTTTTGCAGATCATATTGATCTTTATCCACAGAAACCAATTTTTGCAGCGTATCTTGATCTTTCTGAAGCTGCTCGATCTCTCTTTCTTTTATCTCCAGTGAAACCGTAATGTTTTCCTGTTCTTCCATAAGCTGTTGAATTTCTTTTTCACTTTTCATTATTTGTTCCAGATACATCTTTTCTTCTTTTTTCAACTGCTCATAATCGTTTTTTTCGTGGATTACATGAATCTCCGCATTTTTTAGTTCACTTTCTGCTGCTTGAATTTGATTTTCTAAGCTGTGAATAAGGGTTTCTTTGCTTGAAAACTGCCTTTCATAATCCTCATAGTTTTTCCGCTCCAGAGATATTTCCTGCTCCAATTCGTCAATTTCTCTTCTTCGACTCAGAAAATTTACTGTTTTAGCATGATAACTTCCGCCAGTAATGGATCCACCAGGATTAATAATATCTCCCTCCAAGGAAACAATTTTAAGTTTATGCCCTGTGGCCTTCGCTATGACTATACCATTTTCAATCTTATCAACTAATATTACTTTCCCCAGAAGATATTGAAAAATGTCTTTATAATAAGCATCATATCGAATGACCTCGCTGGCATACCCCACAAAGCCCTTCATTCTTCGGATATCTTCTTTTGTTGCTGCAGATACAAAGCTGCCTATACGTATGCTGTCTATAGGTAAAAAAGTTACTCTGCCCAGGTTGTTTTTTTTCAGGTGTCCTATAACTCTATTTGCATCTTCCGCTCTTTGACAAACAATATTTTGCAGTGAGCTCCCTAATGCAACTTCAATAGCTACTTCTAGTTCTTTTGGAACTTCTATGAGTTCTGCTACAACCCCATAAATGTTTTTTCCCAATTCTGCATTCTTTTTTGTTTCCTGCAATGTATTTTTAACACTTTTATTAAATCCTTCATAATCTTTTTGCATCTCTTCCAGCAAATTCTTCTTAGTCTGTTTTTCTTGCATCTTTTGTTTCGCATATTCACACTTCTTCTTCATTTCCACAGCCAGCTGCTTTGCTTTTCCCAAATCTATTCTTAATTCCGCTAACGCTCGTTTGCTACTTTCTAATTGCTGTGTCTTTGCCCCAAGATTTCCAAGGATCTTTTCTATATTTACTGCAGTGTTTTGCTGCTTCTCTTTAATTTCCTCTATTTCTATAGAAAGCTGCTGGCATCGTTTCGAAAGATTGCTCCTTAAAGAAATGAGACTGTTCATTTCACTTTTCTTATTGGCGCTTTGATTCAATAGCTCAATCATATTTCCTGTAGAATGCTCAATATCCTGCTCATGTCTTACTAATAACTGAATAAACTGCTCCAATTCCTTCTCTTTCTCATATACTTCTTGTTTTCCATCCTTCAGTTGCATCTTATAATTCTCTAATTCCTGAAGCTTTTCACCTAACTGGTTTTCAACAGATTTTTTTTCATTTTCTATCTGAGTAATCTCCAGATTCAATCTTGCAACGTACTCTGCAACATTAGAAACCTTCTCGTGGTATAGGCTAATTTCTCCATCCTTTTTTTCTAGTAGATTCGTTGCTTCAAAAATATTGCTTTGCAACTGTTGTATTCTATTTTCTAAACATTCTATTTCTACCTTTAAACCTTTGTGCTGCTCATCAATTTGTTTTTTATCATGAGTATAATGCTGCAATTGCCCAAGAATAACCTCTTCCTGCTCCTTCATCGTCTCGATTTTGTTTCTTAGATCATCCAGCTCATGGATGTAAAGATTGATCTCTACATCTTTTAATTCTTCCCTTAGTTGAATAAAATTCTTTGCCTTTTCACTTTGAATACGCAGAGGATCAATCCGGTTCTCCAACTCCTGTATAATATCATCGACTCTGGTTAAATTTTGATTTGTGTTTTCTAGCTTCTTTTCGGCTTCTTCTTTTCTAGTTTTATATTTAACAATTCCTGCTGCCTCTTCAAATATTAATCTTCGATCCTCTGATTTATTGCTTAGTATTTCATCAATCCGCCCTTGGCCAATAATAGAATAGCCATCTATCCCTATTCCTGTATCCATAAGCATTTCCCGAATATCCTTTAGTCTACAGGGAGTCTTATTGATTAAATACTCACTTTCTCCAGAACGATAAACTCTTCTGGTAACTGTAACCTCTGCATAATCGATGGGTAATATATTTTCCGAATTATCAAGTGTCATAGATACTTCTGCCATTCCCACCGGTTTTCTTTGCGTAGTTCCTGCAAATATAATATCCTCCATCTTGCTTCCACGAAGGGTTTTTGCGCTCTGTTCTCCCAATACCCAGCGTACTGCATCAGAAATATTGCTTTTACCGCTTCCATTAGGCCCTACGATTCCAGTAACTCCTTTTTCAAATTCCACTTCAACTCTATCTGCAAAGGATTTAAATCCATGAATTTCCACTTTTTTAAGATACAAGCCAAATCCCCCCATTTTTTTCTTACACCTATGATGCTCAAATATGAATACAATACAGTTTAAAACCTATCCATCCTAAGGATAGGCTTTAAACTGTATTGGAAGCGTATTCTTTCATACTATAAGAGATGGGCACTTTTTCATCTGCAGTGATCTGAATAGTCCCCTTGTTTAATTCATTATTCCTGACAATCTTTATCCTTTTAATATTAAAGTTCTTCTGAAGTTCAATCACATTTCTTCTTTTCTGTCCCGCTAGAGCAGAAATGTCTGCATCGTTTCCTTTTATCTCTACAATGTCCAGATGCTCTATTCGATGATATCGGAAGATTTTCTCTAGCATATGCCTATAAATCTCCGTTTCAACCATTTGGCGGAAAGCTGGATGCACAGGCCCTGCAATTACCGCTTTGCCTAAAGCCACATCTTCCGTAGGCTGAAGGCCCAGCCGAATAATTGGAATATCATGCTTTAAAAATTTAAGCGCCAGTGTTTCTGCGTAAAGCAATGCGTCGGCAAGGGTTAATGGCACATAGAGCCCCTTCTGGAATAATACTTCCAAATAGGTATCCCGTATAATTAACGTAGGATATATTCTTACAAAATCAGGAGTTAATGCAATAATTTGATCAGCGGTATAAATGGATTTTTCCAAAGTATCCTCCGGCAACCCAATCATCATCTGCAATCCCAATTGTATTCCACGTGATTTTATCAAAGTTGCAGCATAAATCACATCCTCTGGCAGATGTCCCCTGCAGCTTGCCTTTAGTACATCTATATCCATAGACTGTACACCTAATTCAATAACAGTAACTCCAAAAGATGATAATCTTTCAATAATTGATTCGCTAATATAATCCGGCCTTGTAGAGATCCGAATTTCCTGGATAAAACCCTTCTTTTTCCAATTAAAGGCAACTGTCAATAATTCTTCCTGATACTGCTGTTCAATACCTGTAAAACTTCCCCCGTAAAATGCTATTTCTATTGTTTTCTGTCCATCCGGTTTTATGGTATCTAAAAAATTAAGAATTTGACGGTCTACCATTTCACCGGTTATTTCGCATGGATAACCGGTTATTTTTTTTTGATTGCAGAATACACAGTCATGGGGACACCCGCGATGTGGCACAAATACAGGTATGATATAATGTCTTTTTCCCATCTATTGTACCTCTTTCAACGCTTCTTTCGCAGCACTTTGTTCTGCCTCTTTCTTGCTTCTTCCAATACCAGTCCCAAGAATTTTCTCTCCTACCTTTACATGGACGTGAAAAATTTTATTATGGTCAGGTCCCTCTTCATGAATGACCTCATATAAAATTCTTTCAGAATTTTCGCTTTGAATATACTCCTGCAAATGGGTCTTATAATCTTGATAGACTCTTCCGCTTATGGCATCCTCAATGGTATCCTTTAAACTTTTTAAGATAAACCTTTGTGCTTGTCCCAAACCACCATCTAAATAAATAGCACCAATAATTGCTTCAAAGGTATCTGCTAAAATAGAAACCCGCTCTCTTCCGCCTGTCACTTCCTCTCCTTTGCCTAGGAGAATATATTTTCCGATATTTAAATTTTTGGAACAATTTGCGAGAGATGGCTCACAGACAATACTCGCTCTTATTTTTGTAAGCTCTCCTTCTTGAAACGTATTGAGCTTATTGTATAAATGCTCACTAATGACAATACTCAAGACTGCATCTCCTAAAAATTCAAGTCTCTCATTATAGGCAATATTTTTTTTCTTATTTTCATTTGCATAGGAGCTATGGGTTAAAGATTCAAACAGCAAATGAATATCCTGAAAATAATACCCGATTTTTTCCTCTAACTCCTTCATAGTTTCATTTTTACTACAGGTTTTGCTAAGCATTTGAAGCCTCCTGATCTATATTATACGAATGATTCATTTTCTCTATATATTTTACACTTTTTCCTCTTATTTTAAAAGCACCATTTCATATCCCAATAAATAAGAAAGGAAAAGAGAACCTCTTGGTTCTCTTTTATTCCTTATATTTTTTCAATATAATTGTAGCATTATGCCCTCCAAAGCCCAGGGAATTTGATAAAGCTACATTTACCTCTTTTGTCTTTGCTTTGTTCGCCACATAATCCAAGTCACATTCCGGATCAGGATTCTCTAAATTGATGGTAGGCGGAACAATTCCCTTCGTAATAGCCATTATGCAGGCAATTGCCTCAACACCACCAGCTGCTCCCAGCAAGTGTCCTGTCATTGATTTTGTAGAACTGACCGCGAGTTCATATGCGTGCTGTTCAAATACAGATTTGATCGCCATTGTTTCAAATTTATCATTATAAGGTGTTGATGTTCCGTGAGCATTAATATAATCTACATCATTTGGTGATAATCCTGCATCTTTTAATGCATTTTTCATCGCTCTTGCAGCACCTTCCCCTCCTGGTGCCGGCGCGGTAATATGATAAGCATCCGCACTCATTCCATAACCTACAATCTCTGCGTAGATGGGTGCACCACGCTTTATTGCATGTTCTAACTCCTCTAGTATCAAAATTCCGGCACCTTCACCCATTACGAAGCCGTCCCGGTTCTTATCAAATGGACTGCTTGCTTTTTGAGGATTTTCATTTCTAGTGGACATGGCTTTCATAGCGCAAAATCCCGCTATCGCTAAAGGTGTAATTGAGGCTTCTGCACCACCGGTAATCATTATATCAGCCTCTCCACCCTGAATTATTCTGAAGGCTTCACCAACTGAATTCGTTGAAGAAGCACATGCGGTTACAACGGTTGTGTTAGGCCCCTTTGCTCCAAAAGTCATAGAAACCTGCCCCGCTCCTATATTAGAAATCATCATTGGAATAAAAAATGGACTTACCCGGTTTGGACCTTTTTCTGCTAATTTTTCATATTCCTTTTCCAAGGTTTCAATTCCACCAATTCCAGATCCCAGAACAACACCAAAACGGTTTTGATCTATTGCATCTGTATCTAGTTTAGCATCTTCAATAGCTAATTTAGATGCAGCTACAGCGAATTGGGTAAATCGGTCCATCCGCTTTGCTTCTTTTTTATCAATATACACATTCGGCTCAAAACCCTTTACTTCTGCAGCAATTTTAGTATTATACTCAGATGCATCAAATTTTGTAATGTTATCCAAACCGCTAACCCCATTCTCTAATGCATTAAAAAAAACATCTTTTCCAATACCTATTGGGGTAATTGCTCCTATTCCTGTTACAACTACACGTTTTTTCATGTTATAACCCTCCTATCTTTTCAGATGATCATCTATATAAAATGAATAATTCCATTATTTTAACCCTAGGATATTATTTGTCCCGACCTTAACAGCCGGGACTTTTATTATTTGTTTTCCTCAATATAATTTGCAATGTCGCCGATGTTCTTAAATTTCTCAGCTTCCTCATCAGGAATCTCCACGCTAAATTCATCTTCTAATGCCATGATAATTTCTACAGCGTCTAAAGAATCTGCTTCCAAATCCTTCATTAAAGAAGTTTGCGGTGTAATATCCTCTGTGCTGTCCAAGCCTAATTGTTCAGCAATAATTTCTACTACCTTCTCAAATACCATACATTTCACCTCCCCTCAGTGAATTCCATTACATAACCATACCACCGTCTACGTTGAGCACTTGTCCGGTTATATATCGCGCATTGTCCGAGCATAAAAACGCAACCACATTTGCCACATCTTCAGGCGTCCCTAATTGTTTCATTGGAATATGGGTCATTAATGATTCTTTGACCTCCTCCGACAATACTTCTGTCATATTGGTTTGAATAAACCCAGGAGCAACAGCATTTACATTGATCCCTCTAGTAGCTAACTCTTTCGCTATGGATTTTGTAAATCCGATGATTCCAGCTTTAGAGGCTGCATAATTGGATTGCCCTATGTTACCCATCACACCTACAACAGAAGCAATATTCACGATTTTTCCGCTTTTTTGCTTCATCATTTTTCTAGTAACTGCTTTCGTACAATTATAGGTTCCTTTTAAGTTGATTGCTATAACCTGATCCCAATCTTCATCCTTCATACGCATCAGCAGCGTATCTCTAGTAATCCCGGCATTATTGACGAGTATGTCGATGGTTGGAAATTGATGCTCCACTTCATCGATTAACCGCTGTACATCATCCCCTTTAGAAACATCTGCCTTTATTGCAATGGCTTCTCTTCCCATCTCCCTGATTGCAGCAACAACCTTCTCTGCTTCCTCTGGTTTACTCGTATAATTCACAGCAATATTTGCACCAAGTTCTGCCAGTTTAAGCGCGATCGCTTTACCGATCCCTCTTGATCCACCTGTTACAATAGCTGTTTTCCCTATAAAATTCATTACTCCAACCTCCTTCTTAAAGCAAGTTCTTTAGAACAACTTCCAAAGACGCTTCATTTTCTACACTAAAAATCTCTGCACTATGTTTGGATTTCTTTAGGATTTTTTTTAAAAACTGATTGAGTGATTTTCCTGGTCCTATTTCAATAAAGGTATTGACACCATCCTCTAGCATGCGGATCATGGAATCCTCCCATAGTACTGAATGGCTTACTTGTTTTACCAGCAATTCCTTAACTTGCTCTGCATCCTCGTAATAGTTTGCATGAACATTGGCAATCACCGGAATATGTAATTCCCTTACATCTACTTTTTCTAAATCTTCTTTCAGTTTTTCTCCTGCAGGAATCAGCATTGAACAATGAAAAGGTGCGCTAACAGGCAAAAGAACCGCCTTGAGTGCGCCTGCTTCTTTTGCTGCTTCACAGGCTTTTTCTACCGCTTTTAGTTCTCCTGAGATAACGATTTGACCAGGACTATTGAAATTAGCAGCTTCCACAACACCTACAGATTGAACCTGTTCTAACACTTGCAGCAATTCATTGCGTTCCATTCCAAGAATTGCTGCCATTGCACCCTCGCCCAGCGGCACAGCTTCCTGCATATATCGCCCTCTCTTTTTTACTAGTGCAACCGCATCTTCAAAAGAAATAACGCCTGCAATTACCAATGCCGCATACTCACCTAAGCTCAATCCAGCAGTAATATCTGCCTTTAGTCCTTTTTCTTCCAGGACTTTCGCGATGGCTATACAAGTAGTTAATATGGCAGGCTGTGTATTTTCCGTTTTGATTAACTCTTGTTCAGGTCCCTCAAAACACAATTTTTTCATATCATAGCTAACAGCATTCCCCGCTTCTGTAAAAATCTGTTCAGCAACCCCATACTTTTCTACAATATCTTTTCCCATGCCAACATATTGCGCACCCTGCCCTGGAAAAATAAACGCTATTTTTCGCATTTTACACACTCCTTATTTCAAAAGATGGTGAATTCGTTCACTGGATTTAACAGCTTCTTCAACCATTTCCTCTATGATCTCCCTACAGGGCTTAATCTCTTTTACCATTCCAGCAATTTGTCCAGCCATAACAGAACCATTTTCTATATCACCTTCTACCACTGACATTCTTAATCTTCCTACCCCAAGATTTTCTAGTTCCTCAACCGAGGCACCGTTTTTTTCAAGCTTATCAAATTCTTTGGCCAATTTATTTTTAAGAATTCTTACAGGGTGTCCTGTACTTCTCCCTGTTGCTATGGTATCCCGATCTTTCGCTTTAAGAATAGCCTCTTTATATCGAGCATGGGCAGTGCACTCGGTAGCACATACAAACCGCGTTCCTACCTGTACCCCTTCAGCACCTAATGCGAAAGCAGCCGCTAGACCTCTCCCGTCAGCAATTCCTCCAGCTGCAATTACTGGAATTTTCACAGCATCTACTACTTGTGGTACTAAGGCCATGGTTGTCAGCTCTCCAATATGTCCACCGGCCTCTGTTCCTTCAACAATAACTGCATCAGCACCAATTTTTTCAACCCGCTGTGCTAATGCTACAGAAGGAATCACAGGTATTACTTTAATCTGGCGTTCTTTTAATCTTGTCATATATTTTCCTGGATTCCCGGCACCGGTTGTAATAACAGGAACGTCCTCTCTCAAGATCAATTCCATAATCTCATCCGCATGGGGAGAAAGAAGCATCACATTTACACCGTAAGGTTGGTTTGTAAGTCTTTTTATTTTCTTTATCTCATTTTCAACAAATTCAACTGGTGCGTTTCCTGCAGCAATGATCCCTAAACCTCCTGCATTTGAAACAGCCGCAGCCAATTCTGCAGTCGCAATCCAAGCCATGCCTCCTTGCAAAATCGGGTAACGAATATTTAGCAAATTACTTATCCTAGAAGATATCATAGATTCACCTCTCAAATTGATTACTTGTTCCATTTTACTACACAAGATCCCCAGGTAAGTCCTGCACCAAAACCTACCATCACAATCAAATCATCTTTCTTTATTTTTCCTTCCCGCAGTGCTTCATCCAATGCCACAGGAACCGATGCAGCTGACATATTTCCATATTTATCGAGATTTACGTAAACTTTATCTAAAGGCATTTTCAGTCTTTTTGCTGCTGCTTCTATAATACGTATATTGGCTTGATGGGGCACGAGATAATCAATCTCATTAATCTGATGTCCGCTAAGCTTTAAGGATTCCTCAGCTGCTCTTCCCATAATTCTTACTGCAAATTTGAATACTTCACTGCCGTCCATTTTTACATAATTTAATCCGTCTCGAATCGTCTCCACAGTAGAAGGCATTCTCGATCCTCCGGCAGGCAAAGCTAAGAATTTTCCGCCTTCTCCATCCGATCCTATGTAGGTAGACAAAATTCCCTTTCCTTCCTCTGTTTCCCCCAGCACAACAGCGCCTGCGCCGTCGCCAAATAAAATACTTGTATTTCTGTCGCTCCAGTCTACAATTCGGGACATGGTCTCAGCACCGATCACAAGGACCTTTTGATAAGTGCCTGTAGCAATAAACTGTTTTCCGATAGCTACACCATATAAAAATCCTGAGCATGCTGCTTCCAAATCAAAGGAGGCCGCCTTAATCGCTTTAAGATTTTTTTGAACCATACAAGCCGTGGATGGAAATGCCATATCTGGCGTTATGGTTGCGACAATAATCAGATCGATTTCTTCAGCAGTGACATTTGCATCTTTTAATGCTTTCAAGGCAGCTTCTGTAGCCAAATCAGAGGTTGCGGTATTTTCATCTGCAACACGTCTAGCCTTGATTCCCGTTCTCTCAATGATCCATTCATTTGTAGTATCTACCATTTTCTCCAGATCAAAATTCGTTATTTCTTTTTCCGGTAAAAAACTACCTACGCCTAATATGCCAACAGGCTTTAGACTAATCAGCATTATTTTCATCTCCTATTCTTTCAATCTCTTGGACAATCGATTGGATTACTTGATGCTCTACAAAGCTCTTCGCCTGTCGGATTGCATTTTTAACTGCCTTGGCATTAGAGCTGCCATGGGCCTTTATTACTGCTCCGTTTACACCTAGCATAAGTGCGCCGCCATATTCTGTATAATCCAATTCCTTTTTAAAATTCCTCAGTGACGGCATCAAGATCATAGCACCAATCTTGGACACAAAATTCTTTTTTAGCTGCGTCTTAAGCATATCCATTATTGTCATTGCTACACCTTCTGTTAACTTTAGAACTACATTACCTACAAAGCCATCACATACGATTACATCCGCCACACCTCTAGATAATTCTCTCGCCTCAACATTTCCTATAAAGTTCATCTTGGTTTTTTTGTAAAGTTCATATGCCTGTTTAATGATTTCTGTTCCCTTTCCTTCTTCTGTGCCGATATTCACCAGCCCGATCTCTGGATTCTCAATTCCAAAGACTTTTTCAGCATAAATCTTTCCCATGACTCCAAATTCTAACAGATTTCTAGGCTTACCTTCAGCATTGGCACCTGCATCAACTAATAAGGATATTCCTTTTTGCGTTGGGTAGGGTGCCCCAATGGCAGGTCTGTCAATACCCTTAATTCTTCCCAACTGAAACAGACTTCCAGCCAATAATGCCCCTGTATTTCCTGCTGATACAAAAGCTTCTGCTGTCCCATCTTTTACTAAATTCAATCCTACTACCATTGAAGAATCTTTTTTTTGTCTTACCGCATGAACCGGTTTATCATCGTTCGTAATAATTTCTGTAGTATGATGAATATGTATCTTTTCTAAATTCACAGCGTATTTTTTCAATTCATTCTCTATTTGTGTCTTGTTTCCCACTAAAATAATTTCTAAACCCAATTCTTTTTGTGCTTCAATAGATCCCTTTACAATTTCATGGGGAGCAAAATCTCCTCCCATGGCATCTACAGCAATTTTCATCATATCCACCTCTCTATTATTCTTCAATAGATACAAGGATGAACTTTCCTCTAAACACTTGCTCCTGCCTTACACTAATCTTTACATGAACAAAATACTTGTTTCCTCTTATACGTGCGACCTCTGCTTTCGCAATCAGTTTTTCTCCAGCAAATACAGGCGTCTTATACTTCATATTTGCCACACCAGTAACAGCAACGTCTGCATCAATGACCGCCATCGCAAGAGATTCAGCCATCGCAAAAATATGATGTCCTCGAACAACCTTTGTCTTACGAAAAGCCAGCTCCCTTGTTGTTTCGAGAATAGAGATCGCACTCTGATTTAAATGGAGATCTATCAATTCTCCAATAATTTCTGCTTCTCCAAGGCTTTTAACCTTTAAATAATTTTTTTCCGCAACTTTTTTAACCCGTTCTCTTAATTCAGGTATTCCCAACTCAAGTCTATCTAGTCTTATCGTTTGGATGCTTACGTGAAAATACTCACATAGTTCTTCATCCGTTACGAAGGGCTCCTCTTCAAGTTTATTTAATAATTGGGTTTGCCTTTCCCCTTTAGACATTTTGCCCCTAGGCATAAACTCACCTCATTTTAGTACTTAAAATTAGTACCTGATACTAACAATTAGTATATATTATTTTATTGATTTAATCAACCATTTTTGTTATTTATAACACATGATTCATATCCATGCATAATAGTTAAAATAATAGTTTTTTTTGAAATAACGCTATAAGATCAAACCTTTGACAAAATTATCTCTTAAATCGCCTCAAATTAAACCATTCTTATTATTTCATAATTTTATAGAAGCATACATATAGATTCAAATACTACATCCACTTCCTAATCTAAAAAAAATAGTAATGATGCTATTCATCATTACTATTTGGGATTACTGAACTTTTAATACCTCTTTGTCATGATAGAATCCACAAGATTTACATACTCTATGTGGTAGTTTCGGTTCATGACATTGTGGACACTTTATAATATTAGGAGCTGTCATCTTAATGTTTTCTGCTCTTCTTTTGTCTCTTCTTGCTTTGGACGTCTTCCGCTTAGGTACTGCCATTCTTCCCACCTCCTTAATCTTGTTGTAACAAATCCTTTAGTTTTAATAATCTGGGATCAATCTCACTTTTTTCACATTCGCATGAACTTTCGTTAAGATCCGTACCACAGACCAAACATAAGCCTTTACAATTTTCATCACAAACAACTTTCATTGGGAATGCTAATACTAAACTATTTTCTATTATATCCGAGATATCCAGCATATAATCTTCGACAGAAAACAATTCATCTTCCTCAGCCTGCTCATGATTTCTGACAGTTAGTTTCTCATGAATATGGTGGGTAATAGCATGTTCGAAAGGCGCTAAACAACGATGACACTTTAATAACAATACCCCTTCTACAATTCCCTTTAAAAACACTTCATGATTCACGCGATATGCCTGCCCCTTGAATACAACTGGTTTACTGAAGCTTATTTCTTCATTATAGTAGTTGAAGTTTTTGTAAGGCTCCTGGACTTCAATATCAATCGTATTTTTTTGTCCTTCAAATAATTCTTTCAAATCAATTTTCATAACGTACACCTCAACGTGTTGACAGATTTTATTATACAAACGGAATCATCATTTGTCAAGCAAAATTACTTGATAGCCATACTGTTTGTTCTTTGAATCTGTTTTTAGTATTGATAAAAGGTAGGAATTTCATCCTACCTTTTATCAATAAATTTATCTGTTTTCATCAGAAAGATTAAATAGCGCTGCTAAAATATTCTTCCAGCAGTTCTTACTTTAATAGCTCTTGTGTATCCCTTGCAATCATTAATTCTTCATTTGTCGGAATTACCAGTACTTTCACTTTAGAGTCATCTGTACTTACAATAACCTCTTTGCCTCTTGTTTTGTTTCTCTCGGAGCATATTTTTACACCCATAAATTCTAGTCCACGAACGATTTCTTCTCTGTTGGTTGCAGAATTTTCTCCTAAACCTGCTGTAAATACGATGGCATCTACGCCGCCCATCACAGCAGCATAAGCAGCAACATATTTTCTTACGCGGATATCAAATTTATCTAATGAAAGTTGAGCTCTTTCATTTCCTTCTTTTGCAGCATTTTCAATATCTCTAAAGTCGCTGCTCACACCTGAGATTCCTAAAACTCCTGATTTTTTATTTAAAAGGTTATTAATTCCCTCAATATCCAGATTTTCTTTCTCCATAATAAAAGTTACAATAGCCGGATCAAGATCACCGCATCTCGTTCCCATTGCTAAACCTTCTAACGGCGTAAAGCCCATGCTGGTATCAATAGACTTGCCTCCGTCAATCGCCGTTACACTTGCACCATTCCCCAAGTGACAAGTTACGATCTTTAGATCTTCCAGTGGTCTATCTAATAAAGCAGCTGTTCTTTGTGCTACATATTTATGGCTGGTTCCATGGAACCCATATTTTCTAATCCCATACTTTTCATAAAGTTCATAAGGAAGCGGGTAAATATAAGAGGATTTGGGCATCGTTTGGTGGAAAGCTGTGTCAAATACACCTACCATTGGCACATTTGGCATGATCTCTTTACACGCACTAATACCCATTAAATTTGGAGGGTTATGTAAAGGTGCTAATTCAACACACTCTTCCATCGCTTTAATTACATCTCCATCAATGATTACTGAACCACTGAATTTTTCACCACCATGAACAACCCTGTGACCTACTGCATTAATTTCATTCATTCCTTTAATCGCACCATGATTTTCGTCTGTCAATGCTGCGATAACCAACTCAAGAGCCACCTTATGATTCTCCATTGGCTGTTCAATTACTGCTTTTTCTTTGCCTGTAGTCTCATGTTTAAGAACAGATCCTTCGATACCAATTCTTTCTACGAGTCCTTTTGCCAATACACTCTCATCTCTCATATCCACTAACTGATACTTTAAAGATGAACTGCCACAGTTAATTACTAATACATTCATTTTTGTTGCCTCCTTAATAAAA
Organism: Geosporobacter ferrireducens; assembly: GCF_001750685.1. GTDB lineage: Bacteria > Bacillota > Clostridia > Peptostreptococcales > Thermotaleaceae > Geosporobacter > Geosporobacter ferrireducens. Next base: position 320,244 of record NZ_CP017269.1, read on the forward strand.
TTTTAACAAATTAAAGTTCTATAAAAATTTAATTTATCCTTTTTTTAAAGCCTATTATATTATAAAATAAAATACTTTTTTTTAAAATAAGAAATTTATTACTTCTTTCTTTTGATATTATTCGTCAAATTTAGTAATATTATTGTTAGAGTATATTCTTGCAATTTATTGGTAATTTAAAATTGTGCTTCTTTTTATATCTTTATATCGGAGGGCTTTAAATGAAAGTTTTAGGATTTATCACAGAATACAATCCTTTTCATAATGGACATAAATATCATCTTGCAGCTTCAAAGGATGCAGTAGGCGCCACCCATACAGTTGCTATAATGAGTGGAAATTTTCTTCAAAGAGGAGAACCTGCCTTAACCCATAAATGGATTCGCGCAAAGATGGCTGTTCGTGAGGGAATTGATCTAGTGATTGAGCTTCCCGTCGCTTATGCATGCAGCAGTGCAGAATACTTTGCCTTCGGGGCCATATCTCTGCTCCACAAGCTGGGTATAATTGATTCGGTATGCTTTGGCAGTGAAGCCGGAGAATTAAAACCTTTGCTAAAAATTGCTAAAACACTGTACGAAGAACCATTAGAATACAAAAATTCACTACAAGATTACATAAAAAAAGGATTGCCTTATCCGAAAGCAAGATCTTTGGCACTTGAGTGCTTCTTAAATCAGAAAAATCTAGCCCCTACAATTTCCTCGCCAAACAACATTCTGGGCATAGAGTATCTTAAAGCGCTTTATCGATTAAATAGTTCCATTAAGCCCTATACCATCAAAAGGGTACAGGCGGATTATCATTCTCATCAGCTGGAAGGTACGATCTGCAGTGCTACAGCCATAAGAAAACATCTTGCAGAAACAAATAAAGAATCTTCCCTTTTATTCAGTTTTATGCCTAAAGAAAGCTATGCCCTGCTTATGGACAGCATCAAGAATCATCTTGCACCCGTAACACAATCTTCCTTTGATCAAACCATCCTGTATCATTTAAGATACCTTCAAAAATCAAGGCTGATGGAGTTGTCCGATGTCAGTGAAGGCCTAGAAAACCGGATAAAAGAAGCTGCTTACAGCGCAAAAAGTTATGCTGAACTACTGGATTTAATCAAAACAAAGCGCTATACCCTGACCCGCATTCAAAGAATACTCATCCATAGCCTTCTGGGTCTTTCAAGACAAGAGCTGCTGTCCATGGCTCATGAAAAAGGCCCTTCCTACGCACGTATACTGGCCTTTACGCAAAAAGGAGCAGAACTCATTCGATTAATGAAATCTACTTCCTCTATTCCAATCATCAGCAATATTAATAAATCAGCTTTATCGGATACAGCCGCACAAAAAATGTTATTCTTTGATCTTCTCGCAACAGACATTTATAGCTTGGGGTACCCTGCTATGGAGCATCGTTACGGTGGGTGGGATCATTACATGCAGCCTTACTTTCATCGGTAAAAATAATAATTGCCCTATATACTTTTTCTTTTCCAAAATACTAGATTATCCACTGTGTTAGCCTCAATTAAGTCTTGTGTTTCCAATCCGCTCAAATGTGCTGCCACTGCTGCTTGCAGAAGATAGAATTGGCTTAAGTTATTAACCTGAATGCCGTAGTAGGTACAGACAGATTGAAATATTTGCTCTGTACTTTTTTCACTCTTTAGTTGTTCTATAATTGTGCTGTCAATCTCATCCAGTCTGGCAATGTTTTTTTCTACTACATCGGTAATATCTGACACCGGACTACTATGAGCAGGAATATAGTAGCCATAGGTGCTATTTTTTAAATAATTTAGCGTTTTTCTATGTTTAACAATATCTACATTAAAAGGGATTTTATGTTTATCTAAAACCTCACTGGATACAAAAGCATCAGCACAAAAAAGAACATTCTCAAATGCTATGCCCATTTGCCCAGGTGAATGTCCCGGCAGAAAAACAATTCCCAATTCCAGGCCACATACTTCTAGTACTGCCTCTCTTTCCTTGATGACATAGTCAATCTTTGAGGGTTTTGCCATGAGAAATTTATTTTGCAAACTCTTTAGCGGGTGCGCACCTGAAAACAGATATAGGGGCTCCAGATAAGGATAGCGAATAATTGCCTCCTCAATTTCAGAGGCAAATGTCTTTGCATCTGTCTGACTCTGTATATAAGCATTGCCGCCACAGTGATCTGCATGAGAGTGGGTATTTATTACAGCAGTTACCTTCAGGCCTTCTTTCTTTAAGGTATTTAATATTTTTTTTCCAGTATGATCCTCCAGACCTGTGTCAATTAGAATCGCATTGTCCTCATGAACAATACAGCCAATGTTTACTACATTTGGGATATAGTAAATCTTCTCTGTTATTCTTTTTAATTCCATAGATCATTCTCCTTCGTATAGATTCTATAAATAGTACTTTCGATGTAGAGGAGGAAATACCTTTCTTTTCCAAAGTCTAAATGCCTCAATTATTGTAATAAAATTTACCTGCCCCCATATACATATGATAGAACCTATCTTTGAGGGGGCGGATCATGAAACTGCTCATTTTATTCAGTCTATTCATCTTTTTTTTACTATGTAAGAAATTACGTTTACAACAGCACCTCGGCTATGCTATACTTGTACTTCTTGTCACAACCATTACCTTAAGCATGATCTTTTACCCTAAGGAAGCTGTTGATGCTGCAAAGACAGGTGTTGATACCTGGTTTAATATTGTATTTCCTGCACTGCTTCCCTTTTTTATTGGTGCCGAACTGATGGTTGGATTAGGGGTTGTCCGTTTTATGGGCGTTTTATTAGAGCCAATTATTCGTCCTTTATTTAATGTACCCGGTGAAGCTTCTTTCGTTTTTGCCATGAGCATTACTTCGGGCTATCCTGTAGGCGTGAAGCTTACCTCAAAGCTTCGAGAACAGGGTATTGTTAGTAGAGTTGAAGCCCAGCGAATGGTATCCTTCTGCAGTACCTCCGGACCTTTATTTCTAATCGGTGCTGTATCCATTGGCATGTTTCATAATCCACAACTGGGAGTGACCCTATCTCTCTCCCACTATTTAGGTGCCATTGCCACCGGTTTGCTTTTTCGATTTTATCACTGCGAAAAAAGAGCTTCTCTCCAAAGCTTAGCACACAAGGGTTATTTTTCAAGGGCTTTCCGCGAGATGTCTGCAACTTACAAAAACAATAACAAATCCTTTGGTCTTTTGATGGGAGAAGCTGTAAAGAATTCTATTGAAACTATGCTTGCAGTAGGAGGATTCATTATTATCTTTTCTGTAATTATAAGGATTTTTCAGCTCACTGGCATTATTCAATGGCTTTCTACCGCTTTCTCAACTCCGCTGTCTTTGTTTGGCTTACATCAGAATCTCCATCCTGCGTTTATCAGCGGAATTTTTGAAATTACGATAGGTTGTAAGTTAGCTTCCGAAATTCAGAACATTACTTTTCTTCAGCAAGCGATTTTCACCACTATGGTAATCTCTTGGAGTGGACTCTCAATTCATGCTCAAGCTATAAGCCTCCTTAGTAAAACGGATATTCGCACGAATATATATATCTTCTCAAAGCTCTTACATGCTATATTATCAAGCAGTATGGTTTTTCTGGTATCCCCCTTAGTTACTGCTGCTTCAAAACATATTATACTCCCAGTATTTTTACATACACCTGAAATTTCACCCTTTGAGAATTGGCTAAAAAACCTGTTGTTCTCCTTTGAGCTCTTTCTTATTATAACCTTTACTGCTTTAAGCATTTCTCTTTTATTGCCTTGGATTTTCCATTTATACGAAAAAAAATGAAGGCTTTATCCCTTCATTCCTTTTAACTCTTTTCGATTCTGTTTAATGGTATCTATCATATCAATGAAATTTTGTTCTAATCCACCCAATAATTCGTCTGCATATTGTCTTGCGCCAATTCGAATTTCTTTCGCATTCACCTGCGCTTGGGAGATAATTTCTTCTCCTCTTTTTTGTGCTAGCTTAGTGATTTCATCTTTTTCAACCATTTCTTCTATATGTCGTTTTGCATCCTGTAAGACTGAATCTGCTTCCTGTTGTGCTTCAATTAATATTCGTTGTCTCTCTTCCTTGATCCATTGTGCTTGTTTAATTTCATCGGGCAGCTGAATTCTGACTTCTTTGATAATATCCAGGATTTCTCCTTTATCAATAAACACTTTTCCTGCAAATGGAATCGAAGAACTATTCTCAATAATGTCTTCTAGCTCATCAATGAGTTTCAACACGTTCATGAATCAAATTCCCCCTTTTTGATCTTTATTCTCGATATTTCTTTATCATTGCAGCCAATACTTCATCTGGAACCAGGCCCTTAATACACCCTTTAAACTTAAAAACTTCTTTTACTAAACTAGAGCTTAGATAAGAATACTCACTGCTTGTCATCATAAATACAGTTTCAACATCAGCATTTAGCTTTCTATTCATAAGCGCCATTTGAAATTCATATTCGAAATCCGATACAGCTCTTAATCCTTTAACAATACTGTGAATCCCTTTTTGATTAACGTAATCAACAAGCAGACCAGAAAAACAATCTACCTCCACATTCGGCAGCTCCTCGGTTACTTGTTTTAATAAATCTAACCGCTCTTTAACATCGAAAAGTGGATTCTTACTTTGGTTGTGAAGTACTGCTACGATAACTTTATCAAATAGCTTTGCTGATCTTTTGATGATATCCAAATGTCCATTGGTTACCGGGTCAAAACTACCTGGATATACTGCGATTTTCATTACTATGCCTCCTCAGAATAGATCGATATGGTTGTATTTCCGTATTTTCTGTTTTTAATTCTTGTTAGTTTTGCAAATTTCTCCGGCAAAACATCCTTGCTATCATGCTCTATTACAATGATCCCAGTACTAGAAAGCAACCCTTCCTCTTCTATAGCTTGTACACAGGGTATAATAAAACCTTTCAAATAGGGAGGATCCATAAAAACAATATCATATTTTTGCTCCAAGTGAGCTAATTCTCGAATCGTTTTAAGGGCTTCCTGATGAAAAACTTTACTTTTTTCTTTAAAACCAGTTATTTCAATATTCTCACAAATAACACGAATACTGTTTTTATTATTATCGACAAAAATTGCTTTTTCTGCACCCCTACTTAATGCCTCTATACCAAGATTTCCTGTACCGGAAAACAAATCTAAAACATAGCTTTCCAGTAAGTAGGGATGTAATATACTGAATATGGATTCCTTAATCCGATCTGTTGTAGGTCTTGTAGCAAGTCCAACAGGTGATTTTAAACGTCTGCCCTTTGCTAATCCGGCAATAACCCTCAAATGTCCATCGCTCCTTTCAATAACTATATTTTAGCATATATTAACAAAATGAAAAGTAGTATTTCGGAAAAGTTCATTTACCTATCTGAATAATATTCTTTCCGAATACACATATTATATATAAGCACAGCAAAATAAAATTCCCCTTAGAGCTCTTCCTTCATTTCTCCTCTCCCAATACTGGTGTTTATGCACCAGTATTTTTTATTCTAAATTCTTTATCAGAGTTTTTGGGGTAAAATACAAAGAAGAGATGTTTTCATCTCTTCTTTGTATTATATAAACCCTAATTATTTTCCAGAAAGCTGTCTTTCAGCCATTTCTACTAATCTTTTTGTCATGTATCCGCCTACATAACCATTTTGTCTTGCTGTAAGGTTTCCCTTATCAACTGTTTGATAGTTGCTTAATCCTAGTTCGCTAGCAATTTCATATTTCATAGAATTTAATGCCGCTTTTGCTTCAGGAACTACCTTTTGGTTATTATTGTTGTTAGTTGTCATTTTCTTTATCACCTCCTATAACCTTGTAGTATTAATGTAACCAGTATTTTTCGAATTATATCTAGAACATTTTTACTATTTAGTAACAGAATGGCAATCCTTGTCATAGTCCAATCTCTTCCATTTTTTCTTGAAATGCTTCCAGTAGTTTTCTCCTTAATCCCTTGTTTTTTTCTAAATGTAACCCTGGGTCTTCAGCCAATACTTTTTTCGCTTCAACCTGAACCTGATGTAAAATTTTAATATGCTTAAACAAATTGGCAATTTTTAATTCCGGAAGACCATGTTGCCTTGTTCCAAAGAATTCTCCGGGTCCTCTTAATGCCAGATCCTTTTCTGCTATAACAAATCCATCTGTACTTCCTTCCATAATCTTCATTCTTTCCAGTGTAATTGGATTTTTACCGTAGTTAATCAAAATGCAATAAGACTGATAGCTGCCTCTTCCAACTCTTCCACGCAGCTGATGAAGCTGTGCCAAGCCAAATCTTTCACTATTTTCAATAACCATTACAGAAGCATTAGGAACATTTACACCTACCTCGATTACGGTAGTAGATACCAATAGATCTATCTCCCCTGACTTAAAGGTCTTCATTAAATTTTCTTTCTCGGCACTTTTCATTTTTCCATGGAGCAGTCCGACCCGCATATCCTGAAAATACTCTTTTGTCAGTTCTTCATATAGTTCTACGGTAGATCTAGCTTCAATATTTTCAGATTCCTCAATTAATGGACATACAATATAAGCTTGTCTGCCCTCTTGAATTTGCTTTCTAACAAAATTATATACTCTTTTTCTCTTATTTTCATCTACACAATAGGTTTCAATAGCCTTTCTGCCTGGGGGCAATTGATCAATAACAGATATATCCAAATCTCCATATAGTATTAAAGCAAGAGTTCTTGGAATCGGGGTTGCAGTCATTACCAATATATCTGGGTTTAACCCTTTATTCGATAACTTTACACGCTGTCGTACACCAAAACGATGCTGCTCATCAGTTATGGCCAATCCCAGCTTGTGAAACCGAACATTGTCCTGTATAACTGCATGGGTTCCTACAACTATATCTACTTTGCCTATTTCAATCTCTTCTAATATCTTTTCTTTATTTCTTTTGGTTATGCTTCCGGATAATAAAACAGTTTTCACTCCCAGTGGTTCTAACAGTGCATGAATCGTATCATAATGCTGTTCTGCTAAAATTTCTGTGGGCGCCATAAAAACACTCTGATAATTATTTAATACAGCCTTATACAGTGCTATGATTGCTATGATTGTTTTTCCCGATCCCACATCGCCTTGCACTAGGCGATTCATGATCCTGCTGCTTTCCATATCTTCTTCAATCTCTTCCAAGACCTTTTTCTGGGATTCTGTTAATTGGAAAGGAAGCTGCTTTATAAAATCATTCAGTTGTGGCATTTTATTGAAAGCAATCCCTTCCCGATTCTCATCTAACTGTCCCTTTGTCAATAAAAGTCCTAATTGAAGTATCAGTAATTCTTCAAAGATCAACCGATATTTTGCGATACGCAGATTTTGTGATGAGGAGGGAAAATGAATATTTTGAAGTGCAAAGTCCAAACTGCAAAGCTTATTTTTCTTCAAAATATCCTCAGGTAAGAACTCTTGAATCAATGTTGCCCCATTTGAAAATATAAATTTTTGTAATGCATAAAAATCCTTTTGTGATAATCCTTCAGTTAGCCTGTAAATAGGCATAATTTGTTGAAACGCCTGATGCTGCTCATCTTTTATAAAAGAATACTCTGGGTGCAGAATTTGAACGGTGTAAAAATCAATTTTCACCTTCCCGTGTACAAATATTTTATCGTCAGGCTGAAATACTTGTTTTATAAACGGCGTATTATAGAATACTAACTGGGCCGTACCAGTAGCATCCTTAACAGGAAGGGTATAAATTTTCAGCTTCCTTCTAATGCTTTTCTCCTGAATCTTCCCGCACACCTCAAGATACAAGGAGGTTTTTTCTCCATCCACTAGCCCTTGCACAGTCTTTACCGACCTTCTGTCTTCATATTCGCGGGGAAAGGTATAAATAAGATCTTCTACTGTAAAAATAGATAAGCGTTGCAATAGTTTTTGCTTTTTGGGCCCAACACCTTTCAAATATTGAACTGGTTGTTTTAATGACTCCATATAAATCCCCTTTCATCGGCGGTAAAAGATAGTTTAAAGAAAAAAAGGAAACGACCCTCGTCATTTCCTATTCTACAGAGAAAATATAATGGTACAGCGGCTGCCCTCCATAATATACTTCAATATCAATGTCCTTATACTTTTTACCTATGGTGTCTGCAAGTGCCTGTGCACTACTTTCACTCTGCTCTTCTCCATAAAAAATGGTCAGGATCTCATCTTCATCTGTAATCATTTCTTTCAATAGGCTCATCGATACTTCTGCTACGCCTGTACCTACTGCTTTTATATTTCCATCGTATATTCCTAATATATCGTCTTTTTTAATGTCAATATCATTAAACTGCGTGTCTCGAACAGAGAAAGTAACTTGGCCGGTTTTAACATTTTTTAAGGCATCGGACATGGTCTTTTCATTTGTTTCCGGGTCAGTTTCTCCGTTAAAGGATAAAATTGCTGCAATTCCTTGCGGTACGGATTTTGTAGGAATCACGATTACATGCTTATCACTTAATTGCTTTGCTTGATTTGCCGCCAAAATGATATTGCTGTTATTCGGGAAGATAAAAATATTTTTAGCAGAAATGGCATCGATAGATTTCTTAATTTCTTCTGTACTCGGATTCATGGTTTGTCCACCAGTGATAATTTCGTCCACGTTCAGATCTTTAAAAATATTGGTTAGCCCTTCCCCCATGGTAACGGCAATCATTCCGTACGCTTTTAACGGTTGTGTTTCTTGAGGTTTTTCTTCTTCAAAAATCTGATTTCTATGCTGCTGCCTCATATTATCAATTTTAATGCTGATTAGTTCTCCTAACTTTAATCCATGCTCCAAAACACTTCCCGGATTGTTGGTATGTATGTGCACTTTTGCAAGACTCTCATCGCCTACCACCAACATACAGTCCCCATAGGTCCCTATTTTTTTCTTAAAGTCTTCGATGTCAATACGGCTTCCTTTGATAATAAATTCTGTACAGTAGCCAAAGGTAATCTCTCCTAATTCCACATCAGAATGAAATTCAACTGTATTTAGCGGTGCTGTTTCAGAAATCTCCATTTCTTTTCCTGTCAATGCTCCATAAAAACCTTTATAAATATATATAAGACCTTTTCCCCCAGCATCTACAACTCCTGCTTGCTTTAGCACTTTTAATAGGTCTGGTGTTTTATCTAAAACCTTTTCAGCATACTCTATAATTTGCCATAAAAAGGATTCTAAATCCTCTTCCTTTTTAGAAATCTCAATAGCCTTTTCACCGGTCTCCCGAGCAACTGTTAGAATCGTTCCCTCTATAGGCTTCATAACCGCTTTGTAAGCCGTATCTGAAGCACTTTTCAAAGCATTGGCCAGATCTACTGTATTTAATTTATTTTTCCCCTTACAAGCTTTAGAGAAGCCTCTAAACAGCTGAGACAATATAACTCCCGAGTTTCCCCTTGCACCCATTAATGAACCATTCGCAGCTGCCTCTGATACCGATTCTACGCTTTCATCTTTTATATTTTTAATCTCCTTTGCCGCTGAATTCATTGTCAGTGCCATATTCGTACCTGTATCTCCGTCAGGTACTGGGAATACATTTAGCGCATCTACTGTGCTCTTATTATTTTCTAATGAATTGGCAGCCTGAATCATCATCTTCTTTAGCAATGGACCATCTATATATTTAATTTTCAAAACACGTACCTCCTTAGATTACTTTTCAACCCGAACGCCTTGTACGTTTATATTTACTTTTTTCACCTGCATGCCGGTAAAACTCTCTATATTATACTTTACTTTATCAATGATATTGTTTGCAACAACAGAAATTCTGGTGCCAAACTCAACGACAATAAAAAGATCTATCACAATTTCATTATTATCCGTATACACCTTCACACCTTTGCTCATATTTTCTTTTCTCAATAGCTCAAACAAGCCTCCTGCTGCTGATTTCGTTGCCATTCCTACAAGTCCATAACATTCCATGGCAGAAATACCTGCTATTGAGGCCAAGACTTCATTATCTATGAAAATGTTACCCAATTCATTCTCTAATTTCGCCGCCATTACTTACCCTCCCTATATATAGAACCTTTACCGATGATTAAATGCGTCCATATAAATTTATATATATATTTTATATTAATTAATATCTATATTCAACTTAAATAATATGTACATCACCTTTCTTCATTAATAATTGGAATATTTTTTCCTAAATGTTGCACAAAATACATGTAGTGTGGTAAAATAATAATGTTTTTAATTATGGTATACTGTCTCGAAGGAGGTGTAATATATGTCAAGATCCTGTGACGTATGTGGGAAAGGTAGATTGTCCGGAAATAACGTGAGTCACTCAAACCGTCATACAAGAAGAGTTTGGAGTGCAAACATAAAAAAAGTGAAAGCAGTTGTAAACGGTTCTCCAAAAAGAATTAGCGTATGTACAAGATGTTTAAGATCAAACAAAGTTGAGAGAGCAATCTAGCCTGGAAAAGCCTACCCCATGGGGTAGGCTTTATTTAGTTTTATTCCTGTTTTCATGTTTTCCTAAATAAATAATTTATATCCTAAATAGAGCATACAGCACCCTAATAAAACCATCCAAACTCTATAGGGCAGAGTAATTACAGCTATGATAACCAATCCAGCCATTAATAGCATCAAACCTATTATTCTACGCTCGATCCTTCTCCTCCTCATAAAACTTCCTCCTATAATGCTTTTATTAGAAATAAAAAAAACAATAAACACAAGGCCCCTAAAACACTATACCACGCCCACAATGGAATCATTTCAATAATGATAATTGATCCGATCAATGCCAATACAATTCCTAAAACCCGCCTCATTATTCTTACTTTTCTCAAATGATCACCCCGCTTAAGGCTGTACCATGGAAAGAATCAACATGTTTAGAAAACCATATTTATATATATTATTCAATAGGCCCTTTATTGACAACAAAAAAACCATCTATGATGGTTTTTTTTAATCAATCCTTCGCCTTAATTACAAGAATTGTTCCTTGCTTTATCGTTATAGAAGCATGTTGGACAGCAAATTGATTGCTTACACCAATCGATTGTCCCATTTTTATTGTCGCGTCTTTTAAAGGATACTCTAGTCCATTTAAAGTAACCCCTTCTACCTTCGGTGTCAGCGGAAGTATGGAAACCGAATCTCCAACTTCGCCTTCTAGAAACAACTCATCGGATGTAATCCATATATGATTATGTTCATCCTGAATGCTTGCGCGGATACCCTTCTGCAGTAAAGGTACCAGCAGCAGGATATTGGCCAGCGTATGATCCATTCTGCTGCCTAGGGCGCCAAAGAAATTAATCTCCGTTGATCCGCGGGCAATGGCATATTGTACAGCCAGCTCTGTATCAGTAAAATCTTTTCTTTCAGAAAATTGACACAGATCAATATTATGCTCCTGCAAATATTTCATGTACTTCCCATCAATCGAATCAAAATCACCTACGATCAGGTTCGGCAATAGGTTCATATGAAATAAATGCCGTATTCCCCCATCTGCACAAATGATAAAATCATGTCTTAAAAGAGCTGCTCTGGTGCAATCATAATCATTTATATTACCATTTGTAACAATTGCACATCTCATGGAAAACCTCCATCTATTTATTGCGTAATTTGTCTAAATGCAGCTACTGTCGCCGCAATGTCCTTGCTGTTAAATATGGCAGACCCTGCTACCAAAACATTTGCTCCAGCATTTACAATATCTTTGATGTTTTCTAAGTTAATTCCCCCATCTACTTGTATATCTGTATTTAAACCTCTTTCTGCAAGCATATGCCTTAGGGCTTTAATCTTATCCAATACAATAGGAATAAACTTCTGCCCTCCGAATCCAGGATTTACAGACATCAGCAGCACCATATCCAAATCATCTAGAATGAACTCTAAGACGTTTAAAGGCGTAGCAGGATTTAGGGAAACTGCTGCCTTAATCCCGAAGGATTTGATGTTCTGTATTGTCCGATGAAGATGGGTACAAGCTTCCGCATGGACAGTAATAATATCTGCTCCCGCTTTCACAAAATCCTCAATATACCGGTCTGGATTTTCAATCATTAAATGTACATCAAAAGGGAGTTTTGTCTTATTTCGAATACTGTGCATGACCAAGGGGCCAATGGTTATATTTGGAACAAAATGCCCATCCATCACGTCAATATGCAGTAAATCGACCCCCGCTTCTTCTACCTTGCCAATATCCCGTATCAAATTGGAAAAATCAGCTGATAATATGGAAGGTGCAATTTTTATCATGTTAATACCTCCTCGCTTGTTCTATTTCTTCTAAAAGCTGCCGATAGCTCTCATATCTGCTTATATGAATATGCCCATGTTCCAAAGCTCTTTTTACAGCACAATCCGGTTCATTAATATGATTACAAGGCTGAAACTTGCACCTATCCAAGTATTCATTGAATTCTTTAAAGAGGTATTGCAGTTCTTCTTTATCAATAAAATCTACCTGCAGGGAACTGAATCCAGGTGTATCAAGAACCCAGCCTCCAAACTCTAATGGCAGTAGTTCAACGTGACGGGTTGTATGCTTTCCTCTCTCAATTTTTTGGCTAATTTCACCAGTTTGCAGTGCCAGATTCGGCTGTATGCTATTTAAAAGAGAGGATTTTCCCACACCGGAGGGACCCGCAAAAACGGTGGTTTGGTTTTTTAAACATTCCTTTAAATCCTCGACACCCATCTTGACTTTGGTACTGGTAGCAATCACTTGATAACCTATTTGCTCATAAATCATCCTTAAGCGCTGAAGCTCTTCTTTCGCCTCAAGGTCAATCTTATTCAGACAAATTACCACATCTAAATCCTCATTCTCTGCCAATATAAGGAATCGGTCCAGCAATGACAACTTGGGATCCGGCTGCTGGATTGCAAAAACAATCACAGCCTGATCCACATTTGCCACTGGCGGTCGAATCAGCTCTGTCTTTCTATCCATAATCCCTTCAATAACACCTTGTTTAGATGCATTATCAACTGAAATATGAACATGATCTCCCACTAGGGGCGTTATTTTTTCCTTTCGAAACCTTCCCCGAGCTCTACATTCATAAATTTTATTTTCAACCCTTACATAGTAAAATCCGCCGATACCTTTAATAATCGTTCCCTCAATCATTTTTAATTAACTTCCCAGTATCAAAATCAATCTGTGTAGGTTTTCCAGCCATCACATCATCAAAATAAATATACAATGTAGCTTTTCCCCTTCCTTGAATTGTTATTTTTTTCTCACCCTTTGATCTATTTTCGATACCGCTATATACTTCAACAGAAGATCCATCCTGTTCCTTTACAATACGCAATCTAAATTCTTCTTGCTTGGCAGTTGATAAATATATGGTTAAATCAACTGGTTTAAGTTCACCACTATTTCCTGGCTGCTCTAAATTTTCCGGTCCTTTGCTAACTACTAAATCCACGACTCTTTTCTCTTCTACTTCTGTTTCAGGTGCTATACTCTGAGATATAACATCATCTTTGGCTATATTGTTATCAAATTTGTACTCTACATTACCCCAAACTAATCCTGAGGTCTCTATAATTTTTTTTGCAGAATTCAAATCTTTTCCAACGAGATTCGGCATCAATATCGTTTTTGTTTCAAGGCCCTGACTAACAACCACACTGATTTCGGAACCTTCTGCCACCTCACTCTTTGGCTGAGGACTTTGGCTGATCACAACCCCTATAGGTAATGTATTGTATTCGTATTTTACGAGTCCTTCCTTGAGATTTGCATTAAAAAGTATTGCATCGATTTCATTGATATTTTTATTTACCAAATTAGGCACTTCGACCATCTTAGCACCTTTGCTGACAATTAATTTAATCGGATAACCGGCTTTTACGACTTCTCCTTTTTTAGGTTCTTGGGCCATAACGGTGCCTTCGTCAAATTCTGCACTAAATTGTTCCGTATATTCCGCTGTCAATCCAATATTTTCAAGGTTTTCCTTTGCCTTTTCATAAGGAATTCCCACTACATCCGGCACTTCTTTTTCTTGCCCTGTAAAAATACCATTAAAATAAAACATACTCCCTATGAATATAAGTGCTAAAATGAATGCTGTAGCAATTGCGCCCCAAATAATCCATCTACTTTTTACTTCTTTTCTTTTTTCTTTACCAGCATTTTTTACTGTATTTCGATTAACTTTAATGTCTTCATCTTTTATAGCAGGTATAACCTGGGTAGGACTATCATCATCCTCATCAATTTTAACAAAATTCCCCATAGGTTGCTTTAATGCCTGATTTAAGTCTTCCAATATCTCTTTCGCACTATTATATCGTTTTAACTGATCCTTTTGGATCAACTTCATAATAATATCTTCCAGTGCCTTTGGAATATTTTTATTAATCATCGAGGGGGGTGTAACATCCTCATGGATATGCTTTAATGCAATAGAAATAGGGCTTTCTCCCTCGAAAGGCACTCTTCCTGCAGACATTTCATACATTACAATCCCCAAAGAATAAAGATCAGATTTTTCGTCTGTATATCCGCCCCTAGCTTGTTCGGGAGAAAAATAATGAACGGAACCAATAACACTTCCTGTATTGGTGACAGTGGAAGAAGTAGCTGCTCTGGCAATTCCAAAGTCAGTAACCTTCACGCGGCCATCATCTGTAATCAAGATATTATGTGGTTTAATATCTCGGTGTACAATATGGTTTGTATGCGCGTGCTGCAGGGCAAGGGCAATCTGTTTACTGATATTGATGCATTCATCGGCTTCCAATGTACCCTTTTCCTTAATAACTTGTTTTAAGGTTTTTCCTTTAACATATTCCATAACGATATAGTATACATCATTGTCCTCATTGCCCACATCATATATGTTTACAATATTCGGGTGGGATAGACTTGCTGCAGCTTGTGATTCCCGCTTAAATTTACTGATAAAATCTTCATCACTGGTAAATTCAGGCCTTAATATTTTTACTGCAACAAATCTATTTAATAGCTGGCATCTTGCTTTATATACCAAAGCCATACCGCCACCACCAATTTTCTCTATCATTTCATATCTGTTTCCTAGTATTCTTCCTTTCATTCTATCACCTCGATTCTCATTTTCAGTTATTTTTGATTGCTAAAATTGTAATATTATCATATCCGCCTCTTTCGTTCGCTAATTCTACTAGGTGCTCACAGGCTCTTTGTAGATTTTCACTATAAAGCATGCATTCCATTATTTCTGAAGGTTCTACCAAGTTCGTCAACCCATCTGTACAGAGCACTATGATATCTTCTTTATCGAAAGGAACACTGTAAATATCAATTTTAATATTTTCTTCCGTACCTAGGGCTCGTGTAATAATATTTCGTTGTGGATGAGTTTTCGCTTCAACTTCAGTAATACTACCATTTCTAACGAGTTCCGCGACTAAAGAATGATCTTCTGTGATTTGTGTCATGCATTGCTTATTGATTCGATAAGCTCTACTATCTCCTATATGTCCAATATAAACTTTTGATAGTATAAGTGCGAGGGTTAAAGTTGTACCCATTCCTTGACAATTCTCATCCATTACAGCACGTTCCAATATTCTATGATTTGCTTCAATAATTGCCTTCCGAATCTCACGAAAGATCAATGGCTCCTCATGGTCTCCCTGTATGTTCATATTTTTATCAATATAATCTGTAATGGCGTCTATGGCTATATTGCTTGCTACCTCTCCAGCATTATGTCCTCCCATTCCATCTGCAACGATAAAAAGATTATCATCGTCCTTAGCAATAAAAAATGCATCTTCATTTATCTCTCTTATTTTTCCAATATGAGAACATGCCCCGATTTCCATTAAATCACCTCACCAATGTTTAATCCTAACCCTATCAAAAGATAGTAATATTATTTTTATATACAAACCATATTATACCATACTTAAAAGGCCTTTGCAGTTATGGCCTCATCTTACTCTTCTAAATTTGCAGATAAAGAATCCATCAATACCATGTATATGAGGATACAGCTGTAAATACTTTTGTTCAGTCCTTAAATTCTCCGGCAAGGTTTCATTAATATCTGCTAACTCAAAATCCTGATTTCCCTCCAAAAAGCGTTTCATTACTCCAACATTTTCCTGTTTCTCAATTGTGCAAGTACTATATACTAAATAACCTCCTTTTTTCACATATTTTGCTCCATTCTTTAGAATATCCAGCTGAAGTTCAGCAATTCCTTCAATCTCTTCCAAACTTTTATTATATTTGATTTCTGGTTTTTTCCGTATAATTCCTAAACCTGAGCAAGGGGCATCTACCAATACCTTATCTGCCTTTTCCAAAAAGGTCTCGTCCAGTTCTTTTGCATCAAAGCATCTTGCATCCACAATAGTGATTCCCAGCCGCCGAGCTGCTTCATTAATTAACTTAACCTTATGTGCATGAATATCCCAAGCTGATATTTTCCCTTTGTTCTCCATCAATTGTGCCATATGGGTTGTTTTTCCTCCCGGCGCAGCACAAAGATCTGCTACAAAATCCCCAGGTCTTGGATTTACAACATGAGATACCAGCATAGAACTTTCATCCTGAATCTGAAACAATCCTTGTTGAAAGGATTTCAGCTTTTCTATGCTGGCTGCATTGCCAATATGTAATGCTTCCTGTGTATATTTTCCAGCCTCAACCTCTAATCCCTCTGCAATCAACTCTTTCATTAAAGCAGATTTGCTTGTCTTCAGCGTATTTGTCCTCACAGTTAAAGGAGGAGTTTCATTATTTTCTTTCAGCAAACCCTCCGTAAATACCTCTCCGAAATCTTGCAGCCATTTATCCACTAACCATTTTGGATGGGAATACCGAATCGATAAATATTCTGCAATATCCATATGCTCCTTATCGAGTGTTAGTTCATCCATCCTACGCAAATAGCTCCTTAACAAACCATTGACATAGCCGGTTGCTCCAAACTCGATTTTTTTTACCAATTTAACGCTTTCATTGACAGCTGCTGCCGAGGGAATTCGATCTAGAAAAATAATTTGATATAGGGCAATCCGCAATATATTCAGCACTTCCAATTTAATTTTGTTCATTTTAATTTTCGACAGTATATTTATAATATAATCTAAATAGATTTTATTTTCAATAACACCATAGACCAGTTCTGTCACAAATCTTCGGTCCCGATCTTCTATTTCTTTATTTTTCAAAGCTCTTTGCAATGCAATATTCGAAAAAGCGTTATTTTTTTCAATATCCACCAGTACATCCAATGCAATTCTTCTTGCGTTGATTTTTTCCATTTTTCTCGCTCCTTTGTTCCATAAATGAAAGCACCCTATACAGGGTGCATTTATTAATCTCTTCTATTTCTTAAAACTAAAAGTCGTAATAACTGCGCCACAGACACAGCCATCGCAGCGACATAAGTTAGTGCAGCAGCGTCTAATACCTTTTTAGAAGGACGAATTTCTTCTGTAGAAATAAATCCGCCTATTTCTAATTGTTCAATAGCTCTACTGCTGGCATTAAATTCTACCGGTAAAGTGATAATCTGAAAGGCTACGGCAGCCATATATAATAAAATTCCCAGATCAATTAAACCGGTCCAGCCTAAAATAAAGCCGCCAAAAACAAGCATCCAAACCGCCTGCGACCCAAAGCTTGCAATAGGAGCAATTGTATTTCTCATTGTTAAGGGTATATATCCAACGCCGTGCTGGATTGCATGGCCCGCTTCATGAGCTGCAACACTAATGGAAGCAATGGAGGTCCCACTAAATACCTGAGGAGATAATCTCAGCACCTTTACCCTTGGATCATAGTGGTCTGATAAATAGCCTCCGACATGCTCCACTTCTACATCCCTTAACCCATTCCTATCTAAAATAGCTCTCGCTACTTGAGCTCCTGTATATCCTTTTTGATTGCTCACCTTCAAATACTTCTGAAATGTATTCCTTACCTTTGCTTGTGCGTACATTGCTAAAATAATGGCTGGCAACAAAAACATCATTCCCGGACCAAAACCTCCATATGGTGAGTAAAATAAACCCATTATAATTCCCCCTCGCCTTTTAAATATTTGATGCAGTCTTCTATTTTTTTAATACTTACCCGTGTATTCACACAAGGACCTTCTGGTCTTTCATTGACGATACCAATTACCGGTATCCCTCTCACTTCCTGTATCCCACTGCTTAGATCCCTTTCACAAGCTACTGCAATAATCGCCTTTGGTTGTGTTTCTTGAACAATTTTTCTGGCAATAGTACCTCCAGTTGCTACGAATAACTGTACTGAATGCTTTTCTTTTAACATAATAAGTCTGTCCACATCACACAAACCACATCTTTTACAATTTTCAATTTCTGACGTAATCTTATGGGGACATTCCTTTTTCTGCAAACAATGCGGTATTAAAATTAGTATTTGCTCTGGGGCAATATGATAAGTTTTGGATAAGATCAGTTGATTATTAATATCCGAAAAAACCTTCCTAACCCGATCCTTATCAATACCTATAATACCACAGATGCTCAAAATGTTAGGATAAATAACCGCCATGGATAACTTTATCATCCAACTTTGAAAAGCAGATATTTTCTCATGCTTAAAAGTACGCATAATTAAAATCATGCTTGTCAGCATAAATAACCCGATTAAAAAGGCTGCTATTAGTATTATATTCAAAAATATCCGATATAATACAAGACTACTGATCTGCGTCAAATACAAACAAAAAAATCCAAACAAAATAAAAAGACTTGTCATCAGCAGCATAATAAAGATAAATGTAAAATTGTTTTTATTCATCGCGTTCAGTAGCATCTTACTCACCTAGTATATTATTTTCCTCTATGGTATGCCCTCTCAAATATTCATCAACAGTCATGCGTTTACTATTCAGAAACTGCACAATCTCAATATTTAGCAATTTCTCTCCAGTACATACCAGCAAACCATCTTTACTTACCTTCATGATCTTACCTGCTTGATCGTGGCAGTCTTGATTCACAATCGTACTTTTCCAAATCTTAAAGCTTTCCCCTTTATAAGTAGTATAGGCACTTGGCCATGGGTTTACACCACGTATAAGGTTGTATATATCCTTAGCCGGCTTGCTCCAATCTATTCGCCCTAGATTTTTATCCATTATAGGCGCATAACTGCTTTCAGCATCTGTTTGCGGCCTTCTTTTTACCATGCCTTTCTCAATAAGCGCCAATGTTTCGCCTAGCAAATCTGCCCCTAAAATTGCCATCTTTTCATATAACTCACCTGCAGTCATTTCTCCAATGTCAATTTCTTTTTTTAGGATCATATCACCCGTATCCAGTCCTTCATCCATGTACATCGTCGTAACACCCGTCTTTTTCTCGCCGTTAATAATGGCCCAATTAACCGGTGCCGCACCTCTGTATTTCGGCAAAAGTGAAGCATGTACATTAATGCATCCTAAGGGTGGTATTTCTAATATGCTCTTGGGCAGAATTTGCCCAAAAGCTACTACTACGATACAATCCGGCTGAAGCCTTCTTAATTGTTCGACAAATTGTGATTCTCTAATTTTTTCAGGCTGTATCACAGGGAGATTATTCAATATGGCAGTTTCCTTTACTGGTGGAGCTGCTAGTTTTTTCCCCCTTCCTTTTGGCCGATCTGGTTGTGTGACCACCGTCAAGACTTCATAATTCCGCTTAATGATCTCATCTAAACAAGGAACAGCAAAATCTGGAGTTCCCATAAATACGATTTTCATTTTAGCCTCCTAATCTATGACTCTATCTGTAAATAGAATCCCTTCAAGATGATCAATTTCATGGCATAGGGCAACTGCTAATAAATCTTTCCCTTCAATTTCTATCGTTTCTCCCTTGCGGTTTAGCCCTTTTACCCTTACACCCGCCGGTCTGCTTACATCACCTGTAATTCCAGGCAGGCTCAAGCAGCCCTCAGCTCCTACCTGTTCTCCCCAAGAGTCTATGATCTCCGGGTTAATCAATTCGATAATACCCTCTCCTACATCCACCACAATGATTCGTTTCAGTACGCCTACCTGTGGTGCAGCTAAACCGACACCATCCGCTTCATACATGGTATCAATCATGTCATCCAATAACACCAATATTCTATCATCTATTTTTTCTACAATCCGAGACTTTTTTCTAAGGGTCGGATCACTATCTTTTAAAATGTTTCTAATGGCCATAAAATTCCTCCTTGTTAGAGCATACTATAGGGATTTATATCGATGCTAATGATTATCCTTCTCATAATATCCTGCATCTTATTTTCCATTCTTATACTATTTATTATACCCGTTAAACGACTTTGGTCAACAGATTTGCTTTTTATAATAAGCTGCCAGCGAAAATTTTGCCTTATCTTCGCCAAATGTGCCGGTGCAGGACCATAGACAGTCTGAGCCGGATCAATCCCTTCCTTATGTAAATAATTTTTTAAACTTCCTGTATATTCCTGAGCGGCTCTGATCACTTCTCCTTCATCATCTCCACTAAAAATAATATTAATCAAGCTTGAAAAAGGCGGATAGAAAAATTCTCTGCGCAACTTGATCTCCTGTTCATAAAAGCTTAGATAGTTGCTGTTTGTAGCATGCCGAATAGCAAAGTGATTTGGTTCATAGGTCTGAACAACTACTCTCCCAGGACGCTCCCCTCTTCCTGCTCTTCCTGAAACCTGTGTAATCAACTGGAAAGTTTTTTCTGATGCACGGAAATCCGGCAGGTTTAAGCTGGTATCTGCGGCAATGATCCCAACCAGTGTTACATTAGGAAAATCCAGCCCTTTTGCTATCATTTGTGTACCAATGAGCAAATCAATACGACCAGCACTATAATCTTTAAGTATTCTTTCCATTGAGCCTTTACGGGTAGTCGTATCCAAATCCAATCTGGCAACCACTGCGCTTGGAAAATAATCTTTTGCTACCTTCTCAATCTGCTCAGTCCCAACACCAAAATATTTAATGTATTTGCTTCCGCAACTCAGACAAGTCGTCGGCGGTTTTTGTGTTTGTCCACAGTAATGGCAGGTTAAGTGATGAATATTTTTATGATAGGTTAATGCAATCTCACATTGAGGACATTTTACAACAAAGCCACATTTCCTACAAGAAATGAAGGTGGAATAGCCTCTTCTATTCAAAAATAATATAGTTTGCTCTTTTCTTTTCAAATTCTCCCTGATTTCATTATAAAGCATTTCACTAAAGATACTCTTATTGCCCCGCTGCAGTTCTTCACGCATATCAATCACACTTACCTTCGGCAGTGGATTGAAGTTGTAGCGGCTTACCATTTGAATCAATTGATATTCTCCGGTAATGGACTTATTATAGCTTTCTACGGAAGGCGTTGCCGAACCCAAAATCAACAGGGCATTATTCGCTCTGCAACGGACCTCTGCAACTTCTACCGCATGATACTTAGGGCTATAATCTGATTTATAGGAATGCTCGTGTTCTTCATCGATGATAATCATTCCAAGATTACGAAAAGGTGCAAAGACCGCTGAACGGGCGCCTATGGCAATTTTTACCTCACCATTATAAATCCTTTTCCATTCATCAAACCGTTCTCCAAGAGACAATCTGCTATGTAATACTGCGATTTGATCTCCAAACCTGGCATGAAATCGTTCAATCATTTGCGTTGTCAGCGAAATCTCTGGCACGAGTAAAATTGCATCTCTATCTTGTTTCATCAGAATTTCAATTAACTGCAGGTAAATTTCTGTTTTTCCACTACCTGTGATCCCATGTAATAAAAACATCCTGTTCTGCTTATGATTGAGAAAAGGCATTATGGTTTCCATTGCCTGTTCTTGTTCATTCGTCAGTTTATAGGGCTGATTAGACGCTACCTGAAGGTTTTTATAGGGATTTCTTCTCTTTTCAATTTCAAGAACATTAACAAGACCTTTCTCTTCAAGTCCTTTGAGTATAGCAGTACTTACGCCCACAGCTTTTTTTAGGATCGGCCAGGATGTAGGCCCGTTTTGCATAAGATATGCTAGAATAGATTTTTGCTTTACTGCTGTTTTCGCAATACAACCCAAGATTTCTTCATAGGACTTGTTTTCAGGCAATCGAATCATTTTCTCCTTGATCGTATTCACATCTTTTTTAAATAGTTCCTCTACCCGAATCATTTTTTTCCTAAGCAGCTTGTTTAACTCTTTTACTGCACCCTCTAGTTTGGATTGCAGCTGACTTTCATTCATACTGCCATATTGATCCAGCAGCCGTAAGATTGCCTGCTGCTTTTCTGTAACGCTCTCTATTGCAGTATGAATATTTAATTCTCTTGCAAGACTGTAAACTCTTTCTCTTTTTAAAGTAGATCCTGTTGGTAAAATGCATTGAACAGCATCAATAAAACGGCATAAATATTGTTCCTTCATCCACTGTGCCAAATCTATTAGTTCCTGATTTAAAGCATATTCTTCTTCAACGACAGCTTGTACTGTTTTGATATGTGCTTGATCAATTTCTGCATAGCTCCTTAACTGCACCACATAGCCTTCAATAAGGTTGTTTCCTCTTCCAAAGGGCACCATGACCCTAGAGCCAACATGAATCCGTTCTACTAGATCAGCGGAAATCTGATAGGTAAAGGCTCTGTCTGTATGGTTGCTTTTCTGATTAATATAAATTTCTGCAAAGTGCCCCTGCTTCATAATGTTTCCTCCATGTATTTAGCTTAATATCATTATAACAAAAAATATCCTTTTGTAGAAGGAAGTGGAAAGGAGTAGGTTTCCCTACTCCTTTATATAGATAGACTTCGCCTTATCTAATATGATATCTGCTAAATCTTTCTTATCCATTTTCTCATAATGCTGTACATCTCCAGTGCTGTCTATAATCGTTACAATATTGGTGTCCCCTTTAAATCCAGCACCATCTTTCGTCAAGTCATTTGCAACAATAAAGTCAAGATTTTTTCTTTCTACCTTACTTTTTGCATTTTCTATTATGTCTTGTGTCTCTGCTGCAAAGCCTACGAGTACTTGTCCATCCTTTTTAATTTCTCCCAGTTTTTTTAATATATCCGGGTTTCGTGTTAACGAAATCGCGATATCGACGTCACCTTTTTTGATCTTATTCTCAGCTACAGTCTCTGGCCTATAGTCTGCCACGGCAGCAGACTTAATAATAATATCTGCTTTATCTGAATGCTCTATCACCATATTATACATTTCATTTGTTGTATTCACATCTAGACGTTTAACACCTATAGGGGTTGGCAGATTCGTAGGTCCGGAAACTAACATCACCTCAGCACCTCTGGCAGCTGCTCTTTCAGCGATGGCATAACCCATTTTACCGGAGGAATGATTCGTAATAAATCTGACAGGATCAATAGCTTCTCTAGTTGGTCCCGCTGTGACCAACACATTCTTTCCTTGTAAATCCTTATTTGGTGATAACAATTTCAGTAGCTCGCTCACAATAACCTCAGGTTCTGCCATTTTTCCTTTTCCAAAATCACCACATGCCAATCGCCCAGAAGTTGGCTCAACAAAATGATAACCCATACATTTTAAAGCTTCAATATTTTTTTGTACAATTGGATTTTCGTACATATTTGTATTCATTGCTGGGGCTATCAGCACTGGAGCTTTTGTGGCCATTACTGTAGTTGTCAGCATATCATCTGCAATACCGCCGGCAATCTTTCCGATTACATTTGCAGTGGCAGGTGCAATTAAAAAAACATCTGCTTTTTGTGCAATAGAAATATGTTCTACATCCCAAGTTTTTGGTTCTTCAAACATATCTGTTACTACATAATTTTGAGATATAGCTTGAAATGTCAGTGGTTGCACAAATTCTTGAGCTGATTTTGTCATAATAACATTGACGTTAATACAAAGTTTTCTCAATCTGCTTACAATATCAGCTGCTTTATAGGCTGCGATTCCCCCGGTAACGCCAATTACTACATTTTTATCAGAATACATTGTAACACCTCATTATTTATCCGATTCTAATCTTCTATACGTTACCTTATTTTCTGCAATCTCATGAGTTGCAATCGTGACAGGTTTATTCGATGATACCTTCGTTAACTTTTCGTCACCATCAATAATTTCTCTTGCTCTCTTTGCAGTAGCTACTACCAACGTATATCGACTATCAACCTTCTCCATTAATTTATTAATCGGCGGATTTAACATAAACCTTCCTCCTTATATTTTAAAATGATTTCTTCTATATCTTTTGTAACTTTACACTTTTCTGCTTTAATAATTGCTTTAACCCGTTCCACCGCTTGATCCAGATGATCATTCACTACGCAATAATCATATTTTTTTACATAATTGATTTCTTCAAAAGCACTTTGAAATCGTTTCTCCAATGAAGCTTCTGTTTCAGAACCACGGTGAATAATTCTTCTTTTGAGTTCCTGCATGGATGGGGGTAAAATAAACACAAATATACCTTCGGGATACCTTTCTTTAATCTGCAATGCTCCTTGAATATCAATTTCCAAAAGTACATCTTTTCCTTGTTGAATATGATCCATTACATATTTTCTAGGCGTTCCATAATAATTATCATATACCTTAGCATACTCTAACAAATCGTCCTTTTCGATCAATTTCTCGAAATCTTTTTTTTCAACAAAGTAATAGTTTTCTCCTTCAACTTCTCCTGATCTAGGATTTCTAGTAGTTACCGAAACAGATAATTTGATCTCAGATACTGTATTCAGCAACTGGCGGCATATGCTTCCTTTTCCTGCACCTGAAGGCCCTGATACAACAATGAGCAATCCTTTGTTCATCATTTGTTTATCTCCTTCTATTTAGTCATTCTTCATACTTTCAGA
Organism: Geosporobacter ferrireducens; assembly: GCF_001750685.1. Classification (GTDB taxonomy): domain Bacteria; phylum Bacillota; class Clostridia; order Peptostreptococcales; family Thermotaleaceae; genus Geosporobacter; species Geosporobacter ferrireducens. Next base: position 345,114 of record NZ_CP017269.1, read on the forward strand.
GTGATCCTTTGCTGCATCATCCTTCGAAGTCAATCGATGGGCAACTGTTTCAGGCTGTACAGCCGATAATATAATATGGTCACTATCGGTAATGATTACAGCTCTCGTTCTTCTGCCATAAGTTGCATCAATCAGCATGCCGCGGTCCCGTGCCTCTTGTATAATTCTCTTAATCGGTGCAGATTCTGGGCTTACGATTGCTACGAGTCTATTTGCCGATACAATATTACCGAAACCAATGTTTATTAATTTAATACTCATTTTTCAACCTCCTATTCAATATTTTGTACTTGTTCTCTGATTTTCTCCAATTCGCTTTTTAATTCAACCACATGATTTACGATTTCCAAATCATTTGATTTAGAACCAATGGTATTAACTTCTCGATTCATTTCTTGAATTAAAAAATCTAACTTTCTTCCCACAGCTTGCTTTTCGGTTAAGGTTTTTCTGAGTTGATAGATATGGCTGTTCAATCTTACAATTTCCTCTGTTATACTGCTTTTATCGGCATAAATCACAACCTCTGTACTTAACCTGGTTTCATCTATTTGAGCAGAATCCTCCAATAATTCATTAACACGCTCTCTTAATTTCTCCTTGTATTCCAACACAACTTGCGGTGCCCTCTTTTCGATGATTTCTATTATCCCCGATATGTAAGTGCATCTATTTCCAATGTCTTCAGCCAGCTTTTTTCCTTCATCTCTTCGCATATCCATTAAACACTGCAGTGCTTTTTGAGACGCTTCTTTCAGACAAAGCCATAGCTGATCCTCATCTTCTTCAGCCGTCTCAATTTTAATAATATCTGGAAATCTTGCGAGCAAAGAAACACTAATATCGTCAGTAACTTGAAACTGATCCCTTAGGCCTTTTAAGCAAGTCAAATATTTTTCAGCTAATGGTGAATTAAGAGAGATATCGGTGTTTCCTTCACCGATATCTTCCAAACTTATATATAGTTCTACCCTTCCACGCTTAATTTCATCCTTTATGAGATCCTTTACTTTTTCCTCCAGATAGGACAGTCGTTTTGGCATTCTGACAACAATATCATTGTATCGATGATTTACGGACTTCATTTCTACGATAAACTGTCTTGCATCGTCTCTGGCTTCACCTCTTCCAAAACCAGTCATACTTCTAATCATATGGTTCATCCTTCCGTTTTTGAATTTACAATGTTATAAACTGCTTTATCTATCCATTCATCATGCTCTATCCATATATTGAGTTCCATAGCTAATAATTATATCATTTTTATTCGAAAAATTTAAGAGATATCTTTTTTTCTTTTTTATAAATAATATAAACCATCACAAATGAAATCGGCTTTCCCTTCCATCATAATACGATTTTCATTTTCTATACAAATCTGCAACTCTCCTCCTGCTACTTTTACATTGACAGCAGTATCACAAAGTCCTAAGTGGTGAGCAATAATCACAGACGCACATGCGCCAGTTCCGCAAGCCAGTGTCTTTCCCGCGCCTCTCTCCCAAGTATCGACCAAAATATTCCTTTCATTAACAACTTTAACAAAATTAACATTAATTTTCTTTGGAAATATTTTCAACTTCTCGATGAAAGAACCCCATTGAACGGTTTCTGTTTCATTTATTCGATCAACAAAAATTACTGCATGAGGAACTCCCATCAAAACACAAGATATCTCCATCTGTATTCCTTCAACGCTGATCGGCTCCCTTATAAACTCCGGCTTATTTGTCTCCACGGGTATTTCTACTGGTGAAAAGTTCCATGGTCCCATGTCTACAGCCACTCGCTTAACCTGACCCTCTGATAGCTTCAATCCTATCTCTTTTATACCTGATAAGGTCTCTACTTGGAAGGATGGTTTTGTGACAATTCCTTTTTCAAAAACAAATCTGGAAAAACAACGAATGCCATTTCCGCACATTTCTCCTCTGGACCCATCGGAATTATAATAAATCATTTGTATATCTGCAACCTCCGAATGGGCTACAGCCATCAAGCCGTCCGCACCGATGCCGAAATGTCTGTCACATAATTTTTTTGCCAATCCCGACAGATTATCCATATCCTGTTCCAGTCCGTTTATCAGTATAAAATCATTTCCGGCTCCTTGCATTTTAGAAAACTTTAACATACCTTTCTGCTCCTTTTCTATTCTAATAATTTATAGTCGACTCTATTCATTTATTTGCTAAAAGAATAATGTATAACTTTTGATAAATATTATAACATAGGATATTATACAAAAATATTCTATTCCCTGCTATTCATTTACTATTTTTTGTGATCTTTTTCATAAATATAACAACTTTTAAATGTAATAAAATAGTGTTATACTTTACAAATAAGTAATTAGTGTTTGGAGGAATAATTATGCCATTTGATGGAATTGTTGTCTCTGCAATTGTTAACGAACTTAGACAATCCCTTTTATTTGGAAAAATTGAAAAAATCTATCAACCGGAATCTGATGAAATCAACCTGCTGGTCAGAGCTATGGGTAAAAATCAAAAGTTGGTTCTTTCTGCCAGCAGCAATCATCCGAGAATTCATCTAACTACAGAAAGTAAAATAAATCCTGAAACACCGCCTATGTTCTGCATGCTCCTGCGAAAGCACCTCCAAGGCGGTAAAATTATAGAAATTCGGCAAATCGAATTTGAAAGAATCGTTTCGATTATAATAGAGAGTTATGACGAATTAGGTACTTTATCAAAGAAAGAGCTTATGATCGAATTGATGGGAAAACACAGCAATATTATTTTAATTGATCAATCACATAACAAGATTATAGACAGCATTAAAAGAATAACTGGAGAAGTAAATCGACACCGAGAAATATTACCCGGGAAACTCTATATAGCGCCTCCCTCCCACGATAAAAGAAATCCTTTAACTTTCTCACAAGAAGATTTTCAATTTCTACTAGAAAGCAGTACAATGGGAACCGCTGCTTTTAAAGTACTCTATTCGGGATTACAAGGAATTAGTCCTATAATGGCTCGAGAAATCTGCTATCGGGCTAAATTGGATAGCGAATTGACCATTTCTCAAATGTGTGCAGATAACGTACAAGCCCTATGGATTGCTTTCAAGGATATGATTACATCGATACAACGAGAAATGTATTCTCCAAATATTCTTATAGCAAAGCAAGAGAAACAGTTTATTGATTTCGCGGCGATCCACTTACATCAATATGATCATCTCTATGATCAGCTTTTTTTTGATACAATGAGTGCTATGCTCGAAAGCTACTATCATCATAAAGACCTTTCAGACCGCCTAAAGCAAAAATCTGTAGATCTTAAAAAATTTGCATCACAAACATTAGAACGTCTTTATAAAAAGTCTCAAAAGCTTCAAGAAGAATTATTAGAAGCCCATAATGCAGATCAATATAGAATTTTTGGAGAACTTCTTACAGCCAGCCTTCATCTGATACAAAAAGGTGCTTCTGAGGCAGTAGTTCCAAACTTCTATGATGAGATGGGCGATAATGTTGCAATTCCCTTGGAGCCTAAACTGTCCCCTTCTCAAAATGCACAAAAATATTTTAAGAGATATGCTAAATTTAAAAATGCCGTAAGAGAAAAAAAACTGCAGCTAGAAGATACGCTAGCAGAAATCACTTATTTTGAGAACTTGCTTCATACGATTGAAAGCATTACAATGATACAGGATTTGGAAGAAATCAGAACGGAACTGGTTGAAGAAGGATATATTCGAAAAAGAAAAAGTAAATCTTCTTCCAAGTCAAAAACTCCTGCCTCAAATATCTTGTCCTTTGTCTCTAGCGAGGGTTTAAAAATATATGTAGGAAAAAACAACAAGCAAAATGATTTATTAACCTTAAAGATTGCTTCCAAAAAAGATCTTTGGTTTCATACAAAGGACATTCCAGGCTCTCATGTAATCCTAGTCTGCGAACATACAGAACCCTCTGAAACAAGTATCCTTGAAGCAGCGGAATTGGCTGCCTATTTTAGTAAAGGCCAGTCCTCAAGCAATGTGCCTGTTGATTATACACGAATAAAAAACGTAAAAAAACCAAGTGGAGCAAAGCCCGGCATGGTAATCTACGAGGATTATAAAACCTTATTTTTAACACCTCGCTATAATCTATTAGAAATATTAAGAAAACCCAAGTCAGAATAGACTTGGGTTTTTTGTCCTATTTAATGTTGGAATTACTTTTCCGTTGGCAGGATTTTATTGGCTACAATTCCAATTACAGCTGCCAAGCTCAAACCAGTCAATTGAATATCCTTTGTAATCCTAATTCCTACTGATATATCTGTTACAACGGAGGCTCCAATGCCTACTACTAGAATGAGAGAGGCAATGATAAGGTTTCTATTGCTTGTAAAATCTATGTTCCCTTCTGCCACTGTTCTCAATCCTACACTCGTAATCATACCAAATAAGATTAAACTAATTCCGCCCATTACAGCTGTTGGTATAGTTTGCAGCATGGCGCCGAATTTACCGACAAAGCTAAGCCCGATTGCAATGCAAGCGGCGATCCTTAGTATAGAAGGATCATATACCTTTGTTACAGCTAATACACCAGTGTTTTCACCATAGGTAGTATTTGCAGGGCCACCAATCATGCCTGCAAACATTGTCGCCAAACCATCGCCTAAAAGCGTTCTATGCAGTCCAGGATCTTTAAAGAAATCTTTTCCTACTACCGCACCATTTGTTGTAATATCACCGATATGTTCCATAAATACAACAGCTACAATAGGTGCAACTACAGCGATGGCACCTAAGCTAAATTTAGGGAATGTGACTCCAGGTAAAGCTAGAAAATTTGCTTGTTGGATTGCAGTCATATCCACCAAGCCCATGCTTAGAGACAGAATATATCCTACAGTAACACCCGCCAGAATTGGCAGCATTTTAAAGAATCCTTTAGCAAATATAGATACGCCTATTACCGTCAATACCACAGCGATCGCTATCGGCCAATGACTTGCTGCCATACGAATTGCTACCGGGCTAAGATTTAAACCAATTACCATAATCATAGGTCCAGTTACAATCGGAGGTAAATAGCTCTTAATCTTCTCAACACCAAACACCTTAACAAAAGCTGAAAGCAAGACATACATCGCACCGGCTACAACAATACCACCCTGTGCGTACTCCAAACCACCGTAGGCCTTATCCACTAACTGTATAACCGGAATAAATGCAAAACTCGAACCGAGGAATACGGGTACTTTGCCTTCTGTAACATAGTGAAATAAAAGTGTTCCACAGCCTGCTGCCAACAATGCAACTGCCGGATTTAACCCTGTTAAGATGGGTACTAATACAGTTGCACCAAACATAGCCAATACATGCTGTATTCCCAATACTAGTTTTTTCTCTAAACGAACACCATCAAATTGATTCATGCCACTTCTTAGCTCCATTGTTTTTTCCGCCATAAAAATTCCTCCTTTATTTTAGTTAAGGAGGGAGATAAGTATTGCTATCTCCCTTTTCAGCCTCGCCGGACTGAATTAAAAGGTTGATGCCTTTTAAGTATCTTTTTCATTTATTGTAACATCATTGATGTTATCAATTTCATTAAAATGTACACAAACAATTTCTTCGTTTGAAGTGGGTACATTCTTTCCAACAAAGTCTGCTCGAATGGGCAGTTCTCTATGTCCCCGATCAATCAAAACAGCTAATTGTATTGATCTCGGCCTACCGATATCCATGATTGCATCCATGGCTGCCCTTACAGTCCGCCCCGTAAATAAAACATCATCTACCAGTACGATGGCTTTGTCCTTTAAATCAAAATCAATATTTGTGTTGTTTAATACAGGATTATCACCTAATTTGCTCAGATCATCACGATAAAGAGTTATATCTAATGTTCCTACATTTACTTTTATTTTTTCAATGGCCTCAATTTTCTCGGCCAATCTAGAAGCTAATGGAACTCCTCTCGTTTTGATGCCAACTAGAATTACATCCTCTACTCCTTTATTCTTCTCAATAATCTCGTGGGCTATTCTTGTAATTGCTCTTTGTATTGCCTGTTCATCCATGATTTGAGCCTTAAAATTCATAATTCCACCTCATTTCAGGTCAAATAAAAAAACTTTCTACCTGTGGGCAGAAAGTTTGTCTACATGGCCATATGCCGCTAATACTATTGTAGAATCCTTCTTAACCTCACAGGGCTACTTTAAAGGCTTACTCTGTATATTAGATTAACATAAATGACTAATTTTGTCTACTGCCATTTTCTATTATTTGCAATAGTTTATTAAAATAATCAGGCAAAGGCGATTTAAATTCTATATACAAACCTGTAGAGGGATGGACAAATCCTAATTCTTTTGCGTGAAGAGCCTGTCCTTGCAAATTAAATTTCTCCTTTTTAGGTCCATATACAGGATCTCCCACGAGTGGGTGTTGTATGTAAGACATATGTACACGTATTTGATGTGTTCTGCCAGTTTCAAGCTTGGCCTCAATAAGTGTATAATTTCCAAACCTTTGCAGTACTTCAAAATGTGTTATGGCGGTCTTACTGTTTCTATCGGTTACTGCCATTTTTAGTCGATCTACAGGATGTCTCCCGATAGGCGCATCAATAGTTCCTTTATCTTCTTTTATATTTCCGTAAACGAATGCGGCATACACACGATGTATGGAGTGCTCTTTCAATTGCTCTGCCAGACACCGATGGGCCTTATCATTTTTAGCTACCATGAGCAAGCCACTGGTATCCTTATCGATTCGATGAACGATACCAGGACGAATAATGCCATTAATGGAGGACAAGGTCTTGCAGTGATACAGTAATGCATTTACCAGGGTACCCGTGTAATTGCCTGGTGCAGGATGAACGACCATTCCCTGAGGTTTATCAACAATCACCACATCATCGTCTTCGAAAACGATGGTCACTGGAATATTTTCCGGTTGAATATCCAGCTTTTTCGGCAATGGAATTTCTATTTCAATCACATCATTTTCTTTTACCTTATACTTTTTTAGCGTTTCCCGCTGTCCATTAATTTTTATTTTTTCCTGCTCGATCAACTTCTGTATAAAGCTTCTGGAAAGTTGATCCATTTGATTTGATAAATATAAATCTAATCGCGTATCTTCCTCGTGGTCATCTACAATAAAAACTTGCCTTTCCATATTTGTCCTCCTTTCTTATAAAGAGGGCTCAATAAAAATCAAATAATAGCTGAGCAAAAATGCACCTATTACAATTGCCATGTCTGCAATATTAAAAACAGGCCAAATTCTAAAATCAAAAAAATCAATTACATATCCGTATGCCACTCGGTCAATAAGATTTCCCACCGCACCACTTACAATAAGTGATAAGCTAAATTTAACGATAGAATGAATACGCGGTTGTTTCCGTAAAAAAATAATAATTCCAATCAACACAGCAGTAGTCAAAACAATAAAAAATAGTTTTTGGTGCTTTAATATCCCAAAGGCCGCACCAAAGTTTCTAACATATGTAAGATGAAAGACATTTTCAATAATAGCAATAGACTCATTTACCATGAATCGGTTTTTCACCATATACTTTGTTATTTGATCTAAGGCTAATAGTGTGATAATAAGGAAATAATTCATGCGACCCCTCCCTAATATTTGTCTCTATGATTATAACATAATTCTTTTGCTGTTATAACTAAAAAGAATAAAAAGTGAAGCAGCGCTCCACTTTTATACTTCTCCGCCATTATCCTGGATCTGTTTTTTTACAATATCTTCTTCTCCTTCTTCCACAGTAACAGAAACCATGATATTTGCATCCGTGATTTCGGAAAACCCTGCCATTCCACTTACATGAGGATCTGCTGCAAGCATTGGTCTTGCCTCCATGGAAAACTCTCCTTCCCCAGGTTTAAGAACAAGTGCAGACAAACTACCTTCATCTCCGCCGAGTACGTTTTCTCGTATTTGATCGGTATTCTTGGGAAATCTATCAATTATATCCAGTGCAGCATTTTTATAACCCTGTTTTTTGAGCTGATTGTAAGTCTTTTGTGCATCATATATGGATTGAAAATACCCCGTTACTCTTATCATTTTATCTCACCTATTTTCTTTTCTTTTGATGATCTGGTATATCATCCCGCTCTAATCCTGGAATCTGTCCTCTATAATATTCTTCAGAAATTTGCTCTACTTCTTGAACGATTCCACTTTCCCCTTCATCGAAATCCCCAAAATAATCGCCTGTACTATCGGACGGATCATTCGGAACGTCATTAAATCTTACTACAGCCTGCCAGCTGTCTTCACCATCAAAACCATTATAATTTTCATCGTTATCCTTATAGCTTCTTCCAAAAGGAGGATACAATACCTCTTCTTCTACCGGCCTAGTGTCTACTTCCTTATGAATAGATAATCCCTTATTATCACAATCCATGCATTGAATCGCCGTAGGCAATATCTCCAGCCTATCCTCAGGGATCTCTTTCCCACAAGTAATACAATTTCCATAGCTTCCGTCTGCAATTTTATCAAGTGCCTGATCAATTTCCTTTAGACGAAGTGCTTCGTTATTTTTCAGATTAAAATTCATTTCCATTTCATAGGTTTCTGTTCCAATATCCGCAGGATGGTTATCATAGGCAGACAGTTCATCAAAATATTCTCTTAAAGAAGCATTTGGCTCAAACTCATCCATTCTTCGCAGCGTATCCTCTACCTCTTTTTTTTCATTCATTAACAATTCTTTGTAATGATTTAATTTTCTTTTGTTCAATGGCTTGCCTCCTTATCGATAATTCTCAATAATGTCTAATAGATTTGCTATGTATTGTCCAATCAATGGCAAATTGACGGTTTGACGCATAATGTAAAATAATACAGCCGCTAGAGCGGTAAGTCCGATGGCAGTCCCCAAGCCGCGGGCTAAGCCGCCGATAAAGTTGGTATATAATAATTTTTTGGGATTATTTATAATATCCACGTAATCAGCTAACTTCATACGTTCTAAATTTGTAGCAATTTTTTCTAAACGATCTTCCAGTTCCTCCAATTTTTTATGCTCGTTCATAAATGCTCTCCTCCATCATGCTCTCTTTCTTTATATCTATTTCTATTTGCAAGAATTATATGATTATATTTTTTTCTTTCAAAGAATTCCTATACGGATTCATTGTGTTATTACCCAACTTTTAGACTTAATATATAATAAATAAACAAAAAAGATAGGGGAATCCCTATCTAATGTATTTATAGCTATTACTTAGCTGCAGCAATATTTGTTACATATGTTGTATCATATCGATTACGATTTGACTCGAATGATTGGCTGCTTGATGAACAAACTCATTAAAATTGACATGTGCACTGCCATCAGCTTTATCCGACATGGCTCGTATAATCACAAAAGGAACTTGATTCAAATAACAGGTATGTCCAATGGCAGCACCTTCCATTTCTGTGCAATAACCCTGGAACTCCCCCCATAATAAATCTTTCTTCTCCCTGGAAGCTACAAAAATATCTCCTGATAAAATACGCCCTACCATGGTTTTATGATTTTCATTTTCTTTTTTGCTGGCATTCAGTGCAATGTCTATTATTTTTTTATCAGCCTTAAAAATATATTCATCCATTCTCGGAATCTGCCCAAGTTTATAGCCGCCAAAACCGGTAACATCAAAATCATGCTCAATAACATCTGAAGAAATCACAATGTCTCCAACAGATAATGCATCATGTACTGCTCCTGCTACCCCTGTATTAATTATCGTAGAAACATCAAAATTACTAATAAGTATTTGGGCACATACCGCAGCATTTACCTTTCCAATACCACTTCTTACAAGTACCACAGCTTTATCCTTTAATTGCCCCTTATGAAATTTCATTCCCGCAAGTTCGATCGTTTCTGTCAGTTCCATTTTTCCTTTTAAAATATGTATTTCTTCGTCCATCGCACCAATAATGCCTATTATACCCATTCTTTTATTCCTCCTATATTTTTTCAAGTGTTAAATTTTATAATATCTCTTGGTTTTTGTTACAATCATTTAAAGAGGAAATCCTCGTTCCAAAAAACGAGGACAAACTAATTATTCTGCATCATCGTCATCATTGATAATCTCACTACATGTAGTGGTTACCGCTTCTAGCTGTGCTTCTAACAATGTTTTAAATCTCGTTCTAAAGATTTGCATCTGCTTTTTAACTTCCTCGTGCTCTCTGCGTGCTTTCATAATTTCCTGATTGGCCTGCTCAATGATTTTACTGGCACGATCCTCTGCTTCTTTAATAATCAGCTCGGCTTTTCGATGTGCATTTGTGGCAACTTCTTCCGCCGTACTTTGCGCTACGATCAATGTATTATTTAATGTCTTTTCCAAATTGGCATATCGCTCAATCTGCTCATTCAACAGTGTAATTTTATCCTTCAACTCTATATTTTCCTTGTAAAGCTTTTCATAATCAACAATGATACGATCTAAGAATTCATCTACTTCACTTTCTTTGTAACCCCTCATGACCTTCTTAAATTCTTTATTTTGTATCTCTAATGGTGTAATCACATGAACCCCTCCCCTATATCAGTCTCTTGATCACAACTTTTAGTCTGTCCTTCTTCGTCTTGCTTCCAACCTCTTCAAGTATGATTCTCCCTTTTCCCTTCAAGGAGATAACGTCACCTGATTTTACTTCATAATCCATACGATTTGTTGCTCTCCAATTGACCTTTACATTGTCATGATGAATAAACTTAGATATCCCGCTCCTTGATTCTCCAAATCCCAATGCCAATATGCTATCCAATCGTAAAGAGCTCACGGTACCCACAATTTGCTTGGATTGTTCCGTTGGCTTTTGCAGCGTATCAAAGGCCGCTGGTTCTATATTGATCTTATATCTTGATATTTTCTCTAAACTTATGCAGAGAAAGCTGCAGATTTCTTTGAAGGTAATAAAATCTATTTCCCCTTCTCCTGCCAATATATCTCCGATTTTTTCTCTTTTAATTCCCAATCCCAGCACTGCTCCCAAGACATCCCTATGCGTAATATCTGCTTTAGAAAAATTTCCAGTGATTCGGAGGGCCTCCAATGGATTTTCCAATGCATATGCTGTCATGGTCTCGGGATAGATTGCCAAAACATTTCTCTCAGCATTTTCTATGCCCCCAAAAGTACAATAGGCTACATCTTGAAGATTATCTAAAACATTTTTGCAAAGGGTAATCTGATAAGGATCTAAAAAGTCCGTATAATAGGGTGTATACTGTTTTGCCACTCTTTCTGCCTTATCCAGCATTCTTAAGACTAGAAGCTTATCCTGCACATGAGTCAAATGTCTTGTCAACTTTTCTTTATCCATTAATTATTTACCTCTATAATAGGCTGATGATAAAATTTCGCACGATACTCAAGGTAAATACAGCCAATATTGGTGAAAAATCAATAAATCCGCCACCTATACCTAAGCGTATCAACAAGTTTCGAAAAGGTGCTAAAATTGGTTCTGTTAATTGATGTACCAGTTTATAAACTGATCCATAGGGATTTAAGTTTATCCAAGACATGATAATCCTTGCGATAATCAAAAAATCCAATACCCGGAAAAAATAATCTACCGACTGTCTTATAAGCCACATAAATTTCACCGCCTAAAATCTATTTTTGCCAAGGAAATAAACCTTTATTTCTTAATTCTTCCCTTATATTTCCAGAAATATCCACATTGTTTGGTGCCAATATAAATATTCCCTTTGATACCTTCTGAATATTTCCATCTAATGCATATACTGCTCCATTTAGAAAATCAAAGATTTTTTTTGCTAATTCCTGATCTAAGGTTTCTAAATTAATGATCACCGGCTTGCGGTTTTTGAGATTATCTACAATACTGGGAGCCTCCTCAAATTCACTAGGCTCATAAATTACTACCTTCATTTGCGTTGTTGTATGTATATTTACAATCTTGTTTTTCTTGCTATTCAGGGGAATAATTTCTTCATCTTCTTCCACAGAGGTTTCTACAAAATCGTCATCGTCCTCCTGATAATCATCTAGCCCCATGAAATATTTTACCTTATTGAGAAATTTATTTGACATATACCTTCTCCTTTCACTTTCGATAAATTCTACTTCCAAAAATTGCAGTTCCAACCCGAATTATATTTGCACCTTCTTCAATGGCAACTTTATAATCATTTGTCATTCCCATTGATAAGTATTTCATCTCTATACCCGGTAGATTCTTAGCACGAATCCTTTCAAAAACTTCTTTCATCGTATTGAAATAGGGCCTTACCTCCTCAGGATCTTCCTTATAGGGAGCAACAGTCATAAGACCCTTCACCTGAATGTATGAGAAAGGCCGTAATGCCGCTACAAAATCATATACCTCATCTGGTTCGATTCCGGATTTGGTTTCTTCTTGTCCTATATTTACCTGTACCAACACATCAACGGCACGATTTATCCGCTCAGCCCGCTTTTGTATCTCTTCTGCAAGGCTGATACGGTCTAATGAATGAATTAATTTTACCTTATCAATAATATATTTTACTTTATTCGTTTGCAAATGTCCAATCATATGCCAGTTTATAGGAGAAACGAGGGTGTATTTATCCATTATTTCTTGCACCTTGTTTTCTCCAATATCCGTAATCCCATTTGCAATTGCTTCATTAATTCGCTCAGGCTCTATGGTTTTTGTAACTGCAATCAATTGAACCTCTTCTGGTTTCTTTCCTAACTTTTTACATGTATCTGCAATTTCCTGTCTTATATCAGTGATGTTATCTGTAATTTGGGACATAGCTTGCCTCCTCGGTAATTAATAAATCATCTGCCCTTCCTTAACGCGTGAAGGATTTTTAACAATTTCATCATACAGTTTGATCGTATCTACTGCCTTTTGTTGGTCACCTTCTATTTCGTAAAACACATTACTATGCACAATCGCGGATACTTCATCATACCCTTTTACTTTTACCGGTTTAAAGGTAGCATTTCGATTAATATCCAATACCAAAACGCCTTTTTTGCCATCTTTCTCTAATATGCTTTCTTTTGGAACTTTAAGTCCTTCATAATTCAATACGACTGCCTCTAGATCTATATTTCTGGTTTTATAAAATCCCTCAATATATTCATCTATTTTAAAAATAACAGCTATATTTTTATCATTTTCAATAACTCTAAATATTTGTCCCTTAATTTGCCCTTGAGGAAACTTAAATTCAATGGTTCTTCCTACTTTATATTGATCTAACAAGCCTTTATCCAGCCAGGTAACCATATACCAAATATTATTATCCACAATTTTGAACAATGGCTGGGTACGGATCACTTTTTGTACGCGCAAATCCGTTATTTGAGGTTCAATCTTACTAATCTTCTCATATTCCAGCGCTGCCATATTAGATGGATTTAATATGGATTCATATCCATCAATCTGATAGCTGACAATTCCAGGCTCAGGACTTAACATCCAGCTGATAGAATTATTAATCTTTTTTTCCAGCTGTTGCTGTTCCTGCTTTAGCGCTTCTAAGTTTTTACCCGCGAAGCTTTTGTCTCCTGCGATAATACGTTTTTTATCCAATTTGCTTGTTAATTCTTTTTTTAGTTCTTCTACCTTTAGTAGATTGCCTTTCTCATTATATTCTTTCAACTGGGATATGGTTTTATGAATTTCTGTATCTAACTTTTCAACATCCCGCTCAAATAGGTTTTCCTTATTCTCATTTAGATTCTCAATTCTTTGATTGACGACTTCCAGCTTCTTTCTGGTAGCATCGTCTACCGCATCCTTATAAATCTCAGCTATTTTATATCCTTTTTTTACCCGTTCTCCTTCTTGCGCAAAATATTTAATTTCACCCTCTTGATTTGATTTAATAAGTTTCTCGTTCCGGATAATATAACAAGTCATTTGATGAATGATCTGTATGCTATCATATTTTACAACTTCTGTTTCTGCAGCAGAAGACATTACAATGGGCGCAAAATGGATTAACAGATATAACACAATCGTCCCAAAGAAAAGATAAGGAAAAATACCTACTCTTCTTTTTTTCTGGTTCTTTTTATCACTCACTACCTTCACCTACAATAAGTTTGATTGGTTTCTATCACTGTATAATTCTTCATTTTCACAGTTTTTCCTGCATGCAGCCTGTATAAATTTTAATTAGTAACAAAGTACTAGAATCTTAATCTTATTCTATTAATGAAAAAAAGCACCTAAAGGTGCCTAAATAATTTTGAAGAACTTTCCGTATCTACTGATAATTTTAAAATTTTTTATGTCCTTGATCGATATTGCTTCAACCCTCTGATATTCAGTAATCATTAAAATGCTATTATTTGTCATTTTTGCACCGAGAACCGTTCCCTGAAGTTTATGATTTTCATGAATACAAATCTTCATCTCATCGCCAGCCATGATTTCCGCGTTTCCCAGTTTAAAATGCTTTAGCTCGACTTCATCCAAATCCTCCTGTGTTACTCCTTTACAGTCAATCATAATCACATTATTCAGTAAATAATATTTTTCTTTAATCGTAACCATAAAATATCCTAATAATGTAACAAAAAACAGCATCTGTAATGAAAGCAGTATATATTGTGTATACATTTTCTACTCTCCTTTTACAATTGAAATCATAACTATATACTACACTTTACACGATCGATAATCAATATTTTTTAAAAATCTAAAGAACAAAAATAAAAAAACATCAAAGCTGATAGTAAGCCTTAATGCTTTTCTGTTGGTCTGAGTGGGGAGACTTGAACTCCCGGCCTCTAGAACCCCATTCTAGCGCGCTACCAAGCTGCGCCACACCCAGATGAAAAAATTTACTTTACCTTTTTATTTAGCGAATGGGCTTTTCATGTATTTAATATTATAAAACAGGGATATCAATTTTGCAAGCATTTTTTTGATTTCCGAAAATCAAAATCAATCTCATCAATATCTTGCACCGATCTGCGATCTTATCATTTTATAGGATATGCAGTTAGATAAAGAATTATCCGCCATATTCTCCAATATTTGTATCACTTTTTTCAACTGTTTCATTCAATAAAAGTGACTTTGTTGCGGAGCAGAGAGGATCTTGCGAAGAGTTTATCCACAAACTGAAAAAAATAGATAGGAAAACCTATCTATTTTTTTACTTATAGGATAATACAGATTAAACCACCGCTGCCCTCATTGATTACCTTCTGCAGTGTTCTCTGAAGCTTGCTCCGTGCATCCTCAGGCATCATAAACAGTTTATTCTGCAGCTGTTCCTTTACCATATCATGCAGCGATTTTCCAAACATGTTTGTTTGCCAGATTTTTGTTGGGTCTGCTTCAAACTCATTCAGAAGATACTTTAGTAATTCTTCGCTTTGTTTTTCTGTTCCAACTACTGGTGATACCTCTGTTGCAATATCAGCTCGAATCAAATGCAGAGAAGGCGCATTGGCTCTCAGTTTTACTCCAAATCGATTGCCTTGTTTGAATATTTCAGGTTCTTCCAGTTCTAGTTCTTCCAACCTTGGCGGCACTAAGCCATATCCAGTTTCCTTAACATCTAATAATGCTTGCTCAACGCGATCATACTCTCGCTTGGCCCTTGAAAATTCTCGTATGAGTCCTAGTAATTGGTGATCTCCTTCGATTTTGTAACCCGTCACCTCTTCTAATATATTATAAAATAGTCCTTCATTTGTTTTCATTCGAATGTGAACAATACCATTTCCCAACTGAATATCACTTAACATTGCTTCTGAGATCACATCAATTTCCATGAATTTACTGGCGACTTCTCTTACATCATTAATTTTTGATACGTCTTTTGCCCACTGTTTTACAGATTGCACAATCTTACTCTTCAACCAATGTGTACTTTCAAGACCTTCAACCCATCCAGGGAGCGTAATATTGATTTCTTTAATCGGAAATTCAAATAGTACATTTTCTAAAATGTCATTAATATGCTCCATACTCATTTTTGCACAGTCTGCAACCAATACAGGAACAGCGTATTTTTCTTCCAATTGTTCTCTTAATGCAAGCGTACCTTCCTGATTTGGTCTAGTTGAATTCAATAACATAACAAAAGGTTTTTTTAATTCTTTCAACTCTTTTATGACTCTCTCTTCTGCTTCAACATAATTCTCTCTTTCAATATCTGTGATGCTGCCATCGGTTGTAACTACCAAGCCAATTGTAGAATGATCCGTAATTACTTTTTTCGTTCCAATTTCTGCTGCTTCCTCAAAAGGAATTTCTTTTTCAAACCAGGGTGTTGTAACCATCCTTGCTTTCCCATTTTCTTGATGTCCAATAGCACCA
The DNA here is from genome assembly GCF_001750685.1 of Geosporobacter ferrireducens. Lineage (GTDB taxonomy): Bacteria > Bacillota > Clostridia > Peptostreptococcales > Thermotaleaceae > Geosporobacter > Geosporobacter ferrireducens. The sequence continues at coordinate 361,446 of NZ_CP017269.1, forward strand.
TTTACGAGATATCCTACACAGTCTACCATGCGCACCTTAAATTTTGCATTGTCTTTTAGCGTTAACTCTATCGCTTCGTTTGGTACAAATTTAGGTTCTGTTGTCATAATTGTTTTTCCCCCGCCGCTTTGGGGCAATTCATCCTTTGCTCTTTCTTTTCTGTACGAATTTTCGATATTGGGCAAAACCAATAAGTCCATAAACCGTTTTATGAACGTTGACTTCCCAGTTCTTACTGGTCCTACAACCCCGATATAGATATCTCCTTGCGTTCTTTCAGCAATATCTTTGTATATATCGAACTTTTCCAAATTCTTCCCCTCCCTTATGGATAAAATTTTCATGATTATATTAATATTTATGTTCTTCTCTTCAAAAAATGCTCTTACTTACAGGGTTTGTTTAACAATATATATATATGACAAGGTACTATTCATTATTCCAATGATTGCAATGAGAATAATGAAAAAGATACCTAATACAATTCTATTAGGTATCTTTTTCATTCATGCTTTCTCTACCATTCAATTTGCTGATTGCCTACGATTTCTTCCAGTTCATGGGTTCTACTTCTTAACATAAGATTTATAACTGCTTCCCGCGCATCGCTGTCTTCATAGAGTATCTTATAGATCTCTGTTGTTATCGGCATCTCCACTTGGAATTGCTGTGATAATTCATATGCAACCTTTGTTGTTACAACACCTTCAACGACCATTCCGATTGATTCAATCGCTTCCTGCGCTTTTTTGCCTTGCCCGATCTGTATACCACATCTGCGATTTCTGCTATGCATACTCGTACAGGTTACGATTAAATCCCCGATTCCAGTCAAACCTGAAAAGGTATTGATATCCGCCCCCATTACAGAGCCTAATCTAGCTATCTCTCTAATTCCTCTTGTCATCAATGCAGCTTTTGCATTGTCACCAAATCCCAATCCATCGCAAATCCCTGCGCCAAGGGCAATAACATTTTTCAATGCTCCACCTAATTCGATTCCAATAACATCTGGATTGGTATATATTCTTAATTTCGGTGTAATAAAAACATCCTGTACAAATTCCGCAACGTTTTTCTTTGTTGAACCTACTACCAAAGTCGTAGGCATATCTCTACAAACCTCTTCTGCATGGGATGGACCTGATAATACGGCAAACGGATTATTCGGCAGTTCTTCCTTTATCACTTGTGAGATTGTTAGATGGCTTTCATTTTCTAAACCTTTAGCTGCATTTACAATGACCTGATCCTTTTTTACCGCATCTTTAATGCTATGTATAACTTGACGAACCGACTGGGATGCCACCGTCAGCAAAACAAGCTCTGCTCCGTGTATTGCCTCTCTCAAATCTCCATATAATTTTATATTTTCTGGCAGGATTACACCGGATAGATATCTTACATTTTCTCTGGATATTTTCATTTGTTCTAGCTGCTTTCCATCTCTCATCCATAATCGCACTTCATGCCCCTTTTTAGAGAGGGAAATAGAAAGGGCAGTTCCCCAGCTTCCTGCCCCAATTACACAGATTATATTTTTCATTACTTCAGCACCTCATCTATCTTGTTCTCGATTTTTGCCCTATTTTTGATTCCGTACCGCTCAAAAGCCTTTGAATGTTTTGCCTGTGTTGGAATATTGCCATCAAAGCCAATACTAATCCAAATACAAAATATTTAAAGCCTGAAAATATAAATAATATTGGGAGTAAGCTTATTGCTGTGATTGATCCAAGAGAGACATACTTTGTTTTTACCACAATCATAATTCCTATAACAATACAAATAAAAGCAACAATCGGGTTTACTGCAATACCAACACCAATGCTGGTTGCGATCCCCTTGCCTCCTTTAAATCCAAATAACAGCGGCCAATTATGTCCTATAATTGCAGCAATTCCGCATAAAAGTACCGTATCTTCACCGCCAAGTTTTCCTCCGATCCATACGGCAAGCATTCCTTTCAACGCATCTCCAATGAAGGTAATCAGCGCGGGCTTAAAGCCAAGAGTTCGTAGGACATTGGTAGATCCCGCATTTCCACTGCCGTGCTTTCTAATATCAATATTCGCCCATAGTTTTGATACGATCATAGATGTAGAAAAGTTCCCGATCAAGTAGCTGATCAAAATAGCTACGCTCTTCATAAACATTATTCATCCCCACCTTTTTCTCTATATTCAATAAAAATAGGTGTGCCTTCGAAGCCAAAAGCATCTCGAATTTTGTTCTCTAAATATCTAGTATATGAAAAGTGTGTCAGTTCTCTATCATTAATAAAGAAAACAAACCTGGGCGGTCTAACGGCTACTTGTGTTCCGTAGTAGATTTTCAATCGTCTTCCTTTGTCAGATGGCGGTTGATTTAAAAGAATCGCTTCACCAATTATGTCATTCAATACCCCTGTTTGCACTCTAAGCGCATGCTGATTTGACACAAACTTAATAGTTTCTAATATTTGTGGAATTCTCTGTTTTGTTTTTGCAGAAACAAAAAGAATCGGTGCATAGGGCATATAGGATAATTCATTTCGAATTTCTTTTGTGTACGTATTCATTGTATTGGTCTCTTTTTCAATCGCATCCCATTTGTTTACTACAATAATACTGGCTTTTCCCTGTTCATGGGCGTAACCGGCAACCTTTGTATCTTGCTCTGTAACACCTTCTGTAGCATCTATTACAATTAAGCATACTTCAGCACGCTCAATAGCAGTCAGAGATCTTATAACACTATATTTTTCAACATTTTCATTTATTCTACTTTTTCTTCTGATTCCAGCTGTGTCAATAAAAACATACTTATCTTCTCCCTGGGTAAAGGGTGTATCAATGGCGTCCCTTGTTGTCCCTGCAATATCACTGACGATCACTCTTTCCTCTCCTAAAATAGTGTTAATAATTGAGGATTTACCCACATTGGGTTTGCCAATGACAGCAACCTTTATCCGATCCTCTTCGTAGTCATCTCCGCTGTCGTCAGAAAACCTATCTACAATTTCATCCAACAGATCCCCTAAGCCTAATCCGTTAACAGAGGAGATTGCTAACGGATCTCCTAAACCTAACTGATAGAAATCATAAATATTCCCTGTGAAATGCTGTGCATCGATTTTATTTACTACAAGGATCACTGGTTTGTTTGTCTTTCTAAGCATATTCGCCACATCTTGATCCGAAGCTGTCAAACCTTCCTTTCCATCCACCATGAAAATAATTACATCTGCCGTCTCAATTGCAACCTGTGCCTGCCTTTTCATTTGTGATAAAATGATATCATCAGACTTTGGCTCAATCCCTCCTGTATCAATTAATGTAAATTGATTATTTAACCATTCTACCTCTGTATAGATTCTATCCCTTGTAACACCGGGCTGATCTTCTACAATAGATATTCTTTTTCCAGCTATCTTATTAAAAAAAGTTGATTTACCTACATTCGGCCTGCCTACTACTGCTACTACTGGTTTAGGCATTTCTACACCTCCATATTTCTTTCGTCATTTATGATCTTATTGATAAAATCCAACCCACTAACTTCTGCAATGATTACTGGCACATTTAAGATTCGTTCTAATTCATCGGTGGTCTTATCATCTAATAAAATATTCTCTCCTGCCTTGAACATACTTGAAGGCAATATTAGTTTGACTCCTAAGTGTTTATGGCGTAAAGCTTTTATAATATCACTGCCTGTGATCAAACCTGACACTGTGATGGTGTTTCCAAAAAAGTCGTTGTGAATCGGATAAACTTGTATCTTAATAGGTTGTAGATATCTCTCAATTTCAGCACATAATTTTTTCATAAAATCGCCCGCAGAAATACCTGTTGCCACACTTACAATCTTTTCTTTGACATCCCTGTTTTGTATTGAAGGCAAATGTTCTTGTACTTCTTTATAAAACTTTGCCATTAATCCCACGCCGTTTTCCAGTTGTGGAAAATCTTCATAAGCTTCATAGGTTGGAATTTCTTGCTTTGCAGTAACATAGAACTCATCAGAAAGAAAAATAAATCGAGAACCAATTTCTTTCAGAAGCTTTTTTTGCCAACGATGAATTTGATGAATGGTTTCTTTTGCTTCCTTTTCATTAAAACATCTTAGCGGATATAAATTTTCCCTAAAATGGGTGAGTCCTACGGGAACAACTGCCACACTTACCATCGCAGGATAAAGACGGGAAAGATCTTCGATCGTTTTGTCCAAATTTTTTCCGTCATTTATCTCAGGACAGAGTACGATTTGCCCGTTCATTCTAATTCCTGCATCGGACAGTTTTTCTAAACGTTTCATAATGTTGCCAGCAGTTTTATTATTTAACATCTTCTTTCTCAGGTCTGGATCTGTAGTATGTATAGAAATATTGATGGGACTAATCCGATATCTAATGATTTTTTCTATATCATTATCAGACATATTTGTAAGCGTAATAAAGTTTCCTTGTAAAAAAGATAATCGGGAATCATCATCTTTAAAATATAAGGTTTTTCTCATGTCCTTGGGGAGTTGATCGATAAAGCAAAAAACACACTTGTTTCGACAGCTTTTCGCCTCATCAATAATAGGATTCTCAAAAACAATTCCCAAATCTTCATCATATTCTTTTCTTATAGAGTATACCTTTAGACTTCCGTCTTCCTTTTCAATTTCAATCTCTAACTCTTCCTCTGCCAGCAGAAACATATATTCAATAATATCTTCGATAGTCTGGTGATTGATTTTTAAAAGCTTATCTCCTTTTTTAATACTTAATTTTGCAGCAATGCTATCTTCTATTACCTCACATATAATATTTCTGCCTTGCACTTCTTCCATGACTCCACCCACTTAATATCAAGTTTTAGTACCTGGTGCTATATATTATACCATAAAACAAATTTTTTTTCACTCGCTTCGTAATATTATCATCTCATACCTATCTTTGTAAAGTCAATGATTATCAAATTAATGTTTTACAACTACGTAGCATCCATTCCCTAAATCATGAACCATACCTGTAGTAACTTTTGACAGATAAAAAGCAATAGTTTCCTGCTGTTGTTCCGTTTTCGCATAAAAAACCGGAACAGTAGCTGCTGACAAAGCATTTTCTTCTCTTGCAATGATTGCAATCACATTATCCTTAATGCCAAAATCCACAAGAATCCTCCTCCTATCTATCAGCTGCCTTCGCCCATACTTTAGACTGTAATGGTTTTCTCTTTGTAGTTTCTAATACCGGTGTTCTCTTTACCGCTTCAATGAGGAGATCAATATCCCTTTCCATAGGTACAATGCTCACGACTATATTTCCTTTTTCAAGATTTCTCCTAGCCATGCTGGTATTGCTACTGATCCTAATGCAGCTGCTATGACTCCTAATGTAAGATGTGAAACCAGGCCTTGAGGATAACTGGGATATTGCCTATAATCGATGCGCATCATATAAAAACGGGCAATCATTCCCATAACCAAAGGTACTAGAATCGTAAGTGTATATTCCTTCATAAATTCCCTCCCAATTATTTTCTTTCTTTGTTATATTATTTACTTTACAATCTCTTTTATAAACATTTCACAAATAAATCAAAGAGACAGCCTTACATTAGGCTGTCTCTTTGATTTATTTGGTTTCGATTCTTATTTCATCCAATAGTCACCGGTCTGAATATAGACTACTTTCTCACAAACATTTTTTGCATAATCAGCGATTCTCTCAATATGTGCACAGATAAATAAAAAACTTGTTGACTGTGTTATTTTTCTTGGATCTTCTATCATATAGGTGAGCAGTTCCCTATAAATCTGGCTATAAATTTGATCGATGGTTATGTCTAATAGCCAGGTTTCTTTTGCCAATTCAATATCTTTCTTAACAAAAGCATCTAAAGATTTTTTCACCATATCTGCTGCCAGATCTGCCATTCTTGGTATATCAATTAGCGCCTTCATGTATTTTTCATTTGCTAATTGGATCGTAATTTTTGCAATATCTACAGAGTGATCTGCCATTCTCTCCAAATCTACAATTAGACGCAGAATAGAGCAAATTTCCCGTAAGTCAATTGCCATAGGTTGTTGTGTGGCAATCAATTTAATACACCTATCTTCGATATCTTCTTCTATTTGATTAATATATTGATCAGACTCAATAACTTTATTGGCTAACTTAACATCTTGATCCTTTAAGGATTTTATAGAATCTAAAATCGCTTCCTCTACCATGCTTCCCATTTTTAACAAATCATTGTGTAATTTCTCCAATTCATTGGTTAGTTGTGATCTTGGCACCGTTAACGACCTCCATTTTTATTTTAGCCGAATCTTCCTGTGATATAATCCTCTGTCCTCTTGTCTCTTGGCTTTGAAAAAATATTATCTGTAAGATCTGTTTCAATGATCTCACCATTTAAAAAGAAGGATGTATAATCTGATACGCGACCTGCCTGCTGCATGTTGTGAGTTACAATTACGATGGTATATTCCTTTTTTAGATCCTCTAATAAGTCTTCAATTTTCAGTGTTGAAATAGGATCTAATGCAGAAGTAGGCTCATCCATCAGGAGTACATCCGGTTCAACAGCTAAGCATCTGGCTATACATAAACGCTGCTGCTGCCCACCAGAAAGACCTAGCGCCGGTTTGTCCAAGCGATTTTTTACTTCTTCCCACAATGCTGCACCCCGCAAACTTTTTTCAACAATCTCATCTAATTTGTGCTTATCCTTAATACCATGAATCTTGGGACCATAAGCAACATTTTCGTAAACTGTTTTTGGAAAAGGATTTGGTTTTTGGAATACCATTCCTACATTTTTTCGCAGCTGAATCAAATCACTTTTTTCACTATAAATATTCACACCATCCAATAATATTTCTCCTTCAATACGTACATTATCAATCAAATCATTCATACGGTTTAATGTACGTAGAAAAGTTGACTTTCCGCATCCAGAGGGTCCGATTAATGCCGTAACCTTATTCTTCCGAATAGGAATGTTAACATCTATTAAGGCCTGAAAATCTCCATAATATAAATTTAAATGATTTACTTCAATTTTTGTCATACAAAAAAGCTCCTTTCCCATCTTCAGGGCAATGATTTATCCGATCTTCTGTTTGGGTTTCCTTTACTCTCTACTATTTTATTTTGATTTTTTTATATCCTGATTAAAAGTAGGTTAAATCCATGTTAAGTTTTTGAGATTCAAAAATGCAGTATCTATTCTCAAAGCAGCAAGCTTACCAAAACTTAATATTCTTATAAACTAAAAAGAAGACGATATAAGAATCGTCTTCAGGTTGTTTATTTTATTATGATAAGGGAATTCTGACAATAAATTCAGAGCCTTTTCCCAGTTCACTATTTACTTTGATTTCCCCATCAAAGGATAACACAATATGCTTTACGATCGCTAACCCTAAGCCAGTTCCACCTGCTTTTTTAGAACGCGCTTTATCTACTCTATAAAAGCGTTCAAATAATCGGGGAATATCTTCCTTTGGAATACCAATCCCCGTATCCTTAACCGTAATAATGATATTCTCATAGCGCTTATAAGCCAGAACTTTTACGCCCCCCCCTTCTTGTGTGTATTTAATCGCATTGTCTACTAAGTTAATCATCATCTGTTTAAACCAATCCGGATTTCCGTAAATTTCAGGCAGCGAGCCGTCTAGCTCAAAAGATATCTTTATTTTTTTTTGTTTCGCCAATCCATCAACCATTTCTCTGATTTCTTTAATAGCCTCATTTACTTTAATTTTTTCCTTTGTAAAGCTTAAGCGGTCATGTTCGATGGCTGACAAACTTAACAAATCGTCTATCAGCCGGGAGAGTCTTTCTGTTTCAATTTCTATAATGTCTAGAAACCGATTTCGAACTTTCTCATTATCAATTGCACCATTTTTAAGGGTTTCAATAAATCCGGTAATAGAGGTTAACGGTGTTTTAAGCTCATGGGAAACATTAGCAACAAAATCAGACCGCATTTTTTCAAGTTTTCTCATTTCAGTTACATCCTGAATTAATGCCATAACACCAATAATCCGATTTGGGTCCATATCTAGTCTGATAAAGTTGGTATATATTTTTAAGATTTTTGGTTCTGGATAATCAATTGTAATTTCCCTTTGTCCGATATGGTTACTGTTTAAGATGTCTTGTAACACATCGTGAAGCTTATTGTTCCGGATAACTTCCAGAATGTGTTTTCCCATTACCTGCTCATTTTCAATCCTAAATAGAGCTTTCGCTACAGGATTCATAAGCATAATCTTATAAGATTTATCTATCGCAAAAAGTGCTTCATTCATACTTGCAAGGGTTGACTGCAGCTTTGTATTTTTATCCCATAGTTCAGAGATCGTTTCATTCAATTTTTCTGTCATAATATTAAAAGTATCAGCCAATATTTTAATTTCATCACTGGTGTTCACATAGACGCGATTGTTTAATGCTCCGTTGGCTATATTCTGAGCTGTCCTAGTGATTTCTTTAATGGGTTTCGTGACGCTATTGACATACCGATATCCTAATATGGTAGCAACAATCATCCCGCAAAAAGCAGCAATCAGTACATTCTGCATAAGCATAAAATTAATACGGTTAATCTCTGTCAGTGGAAACGCCAATCGCGTTATCGTATATATCTGCCCATCCAGCATTAATGGCACAGCTACATAAATATAGTTTACATCCGTTGTGCTGCTTGTTCTTTTACTTTTACCTACTTTGCCCGAGAGTGCCTCTTGAATTTCAGGTCGATAGAGGTGATTCTCTATTTTTTGGATATTTTCCGGTTTAACCTCTGAATCACCGATTACTTGTCCAGTTAGATTGATAAAAGTTACTCTGGCATTGATTTCCTGACTGTATTCATAGGCTAACCTGGAATAATCTAACTGTTGCAGTTTATCCTCGTAAGTTCTTTGTCGTAGAAATCCATTGATTAAATTTCCATAAGCTACCAGCTTGTCTTCTGTATTCTCCATATAGCTTTTTTGCATAAAGCCCAAAGATAAGAGTCCTGTAATAATAATACCCACTAAAAATAAAAGGGTATAGGTTAAAAAAATTTTTCTTTGCATTGATTTCACCTATTTCATCTTATATCCGATTCCTCGAATGGTTTCAATATATACAGGGTGCCGGTCATTATCCTCTATCTTTTTTCGCAAATGCCGAATATGCACATCAACGGTTCTTGTCTCCCCGAAGTAATCATAACCCCAGACTTCATCCAGCAGAAAATTTCGGGAGAGTACTTTTCCCTTATTCTCTGCGAGAATCTTTAGCAATTCAAATTCCTTTAAGGTTAATTCAAAAACCTTTCCGTTTTTTGTAACTTCATGTTTTTCTGTATCTATTACGATATCATGGCATCGAATGATTTTGCCCGCCTCTTTAGGTGTTTCTTCAAATCTCCTTAATACAGCTTTAATTCTAGCAGTTAGTTCTCTAACACTAAAAGGTTTTGTAAGATAATCGTCTGCCCCCAATTCTAAACCTAACACCTTATCCGTTTCCTCTCCTTTAGCGGTAAGCATAATAATCGGAATTTTACTGGTTCTACTATTTGATCTAATCTTTTTACAAGCTTCAAAACCATCTATCCCAGGCAGCATTAAATCTAATAAAATCACATCTGGAGCCTCATCATCCGCAATCCGGATTGCTTCTTCTCCATTATCTGTGGTCAATACATCAAACCCACTGTTCTCTAGATTAAATTGTATCAGCTCTATAATATGATGCTCATCATCTACAACCAATACTTTCTTCCTAGCCATAAAACCGCTCCCTCCAGTGTTCTAATATACTATTTTAGCTGTAAAACTGCAGCCATTCTTCCTGTTATTCCCTCTTCTGACCTATGGGAAAAAAACAGATGATTGTTACAGTGGGTACATAAGTTGCTTATTATAATATTTCTTTGTAAAATCCCTATTTCCTCTAACTGGTTTTTGTTCGCTTCCCATAAGTCCAGGTTGTATCTATTATTTTCTTTGAAAAATACGTATTTGCTAAGGTTTGTAAAATTTTGATTAAATTTATTGATTACTGGTTCGTCAACTTCATAACAACACTTACCAATTGAGGGTCCAATCGCTGCCAAACAGTTCTTCGGCTCTGTGCCAAAAGACTCTTGCATTTTCAAAATAGCCTTCTGAGCAATTCTAAGAACCGTTCCTTTCCACCCTGCATGCACCAGTCCTATTACTTTGTTTACAGGATCCAAAAGATAGATGGGAACACAGTCAGCGTAATGGGTAACTAAAGCAATTCCTTTTTCATTTGTAATCATTCCATCTACTTCAAAAATATTACTATCTCTTATGATTCCCTTTCCACGATCAGCTGTTGTAATAATTTTTATGTTATCTTTATGTACTTGATCTGAAAGAACACTATTTTCTATGGGTATATTTATCGCTTTAAAAAGTAATTCATAATTTTTTTGAATATTAGCTCTGGAATCCGCTGTTTTCACCCCCAGATTTAACGAAGAATAGGGTTTTTTGCTGACGCCGCCAATACGACTGGCAAAACAGCTGATTACCAAACCTGTTTCCTCAAAAGCAGGTATTGAAAAGTATGTTATTCCACAGTTTTTACGCATATTCAATTCATTCATATTTTTTCTCCTTTAGCCAGCAGAATAAACATATAATAGCAAGTCGCTTGTCAACTTGCTATTATTTTGCCCCTGATTTATTCACTCTATTGCTCATGATGAATGAGCTATCTAGAGCTTTATTTTTCATTTAATAATTTTTTTAGTTCTTCCAAAAAAGTATTAATATCTTTAAACTGTCTGTATACAGATGCAAATCTTACATAGGCAACCTCATCTAAATCCTTCAAATGATTCATTACCAATTCTCCAATAAATATACTGGTAATTTCCTTATCCATAGTATTGTGAAGACTTCTTTCTACATCATCTATGGTGTGCTCTATATCTTTCATTGAAACAGGGCGTTTTTCACAAGCACGGATCATACCATTTAAAACTTTGTTTCTGTTATAGGCTTCTCTTGTACCATCTTTCTTAATTACGATCAACGGAATCTCTTCAACCTTTTCATAGGTCGTAAATCTTTTTTTACATTTGCTGCATTCTCTTCTTCTTCGGATAGCTTGTCCTTCTTCTGTAGGTCTGGAATCTACTACCTTCGTTTCAAAATACTCGCAGTATGGACAGTTCATCGCGTCTCCCCCTATATGTGACTATTCTATAGTCGAAACATATCTTACTCAAATTATAATATTTCATATAGGGGATGTCTACTGTGAATTTTTTGATTGTCCTATATAAGTACCTTAGAAGCTTTTAATTATTCCTTTTCTTTTGAAAGCACAAGCTTTACTCGTTTTCTTCTAAATCGGCAGGCAAGATTACATCTTTGAGTTCAACTAAAATCACATCCATCCCTATTTTTTTTATTTCATGCCAAGTAATTACAAAATCATTTTCCTTCCCGAAGAAATTTAAAAACTTACCAGGTCCAGGAACGATCAATGCTTCAATTCTCCCTTTTTCTAAATTAACTTCGATATCAGATACAAAGCCTAATCTCCTTCCGTCAACAATGTTAATAATTTCTTTTTGTCGCAGATCTGATGTACTAATCATTTAATCACCTTCTCATCTTTATTATAAGTATTTAAAAACTACTATTCTTTCTATATCTATGTATATAGAGCTTGGAAACAATATATGATCATAAAAAAACAAAAGCAAAATAATTTGCTTTTGTTTAAATATGTTTTCTCATATGCTTTAGAGCAGTTTTTTCCAACCTCGAAACTTGAGCTTGAGAGATTCCTATTTCTTCAGCTACTTCCATTTGTGTTCTTCCTTCGAAAAACCGAAGTGTAAGTATCAGTTTTTCACGATCACTCAGTTTTCTTAAGGCTTCCCGAAGTGCAATTCCTTCCAGCCAAGTCTCATCTTCACTCTTTTCGTCACTTACCTGATCCATTACAAATATTGCGTCTCCGCTGTCATGATAAATCGGCTCAAACAATGAAATGGGATCCTGGATTGCATCTAAGGCAAAAACAACCTCTTCCCGAGGTATATTCAACTCCTTTGCTATTTCTGATATAGTAGGTTCCTTTGCATTTTTGTTGATAAGCTGATCCCGAATCTGTAGTGCTTTATAGGCTGTATCGCGAAGGGATCGGCTTACTCGAATCGAGTTATTATCCCGTAAATATCTTCGGATTTCCCCGATAATCATTGGTACCGCATAGGTTGAAAATTTTACATTTTGAGATAGATCAAAATTATCAATGGCTTTGATCAAACCAATACATCCTACTTGGAATAAATCGTCTACATGTTCTCCTCTATTATTAAAACGCTGGATTACACTTAAAACCAATCTTAGATTTCCTTGAATGAATTCCTCTCTTGCAGACAAATCTCCTTGATGAATCTTGCTGAATAATTGTCTCATTTTTTCATTGGTTAACACAGGAAGTTTTGATGTATTTACTCCACAAATTTCTACTTTGTTGATATGCATGACAATTCCTCCATTCGATGGATTATTGCCCCCTTACATCAAAATTATTGCCTTTTTAAAAATCCTTTATACAATAAAGAAAGAAAAGTAAAAAGCAGCTTAATTGCTGCTTATGTCATCCGATTAATTTCTTTTCGTAATCTCGTTATAATTCTCTTTTCTAATCTTGAAATATAGGATTGGGAAATGCCTAACATGTCTGCTACCTCTTTTTGGGTTTTTTCTTCTCCATTATTTAAACCAAACCTTAACTCCATTATTTTCTTTTCCCTTTTTGTTAGCTTTTTAAGTGCGATTTCCAATAATTCTTTATCAATTTCTTCCTCTAGAAATTTATAAATTAAATCATTGTCTGTACCTAAAATGTCTGATAAAAGTAATTCATTTCCATCCCAGTCGATATTTAACGGTTCATCAAAGGAAATTTCTGCTTTTGCCTTGCTATTTCTCCTTAGGTACATCAAAATTTCATTTTCTATACACCGTGAAGCATATGTAGCCAATTTGATCTTTTTCTCTGGATCAAAGGTGTTTACTGCTTTTATAAGTCCAATCGTCCCTATAGAAATGAGATCTTCTACACCTACGCCAGTATTCTCAAATTTTCTAGCAATATAAACTACCAATCTAAGATTTCTCTCAATAAGAACACTTTTAACTGCCCCATCATCTTCACGCAGTTGATCTATCAAAAATAATTCTTCATCAGAGCTCAATGGTGGTGGTAAAGCCTCGCTCCCCCCTATGTAGAAAATACTATCTTCCTCTAAAAATCCTAACTTCTTTAACATCCTAATCAGAACTATTCTATAATTAAGTCTTAGCCTAGTAAAAAAGCTTAGCACTCTAACGCCCCCCATTTGATGATAGATTTTAAGTCAAAATATCTGGATGCAATAATGCACGGTAGTCTCCATTCGATGAAAGCTCTTTTGTATAGATCCCTATTATAATATTTGTAATACGCCTTACTTCATTTTTTTCCTCTAATATTACGCTATCCGGCTTAAATCCTATAAGCATCCCATTCTCTTTCCCTAAAGATTTAAAAGGAATAACTCTAAATCGGTTCATCCAATCAGAGGTTTGTAAGATGTTTGATAGTAGATCTAAATTCACTTCCTGCGACCGGTCAAAATAATATCGAATATTTTCTGGCAAAAGTTCTTTAATTGCTGAATATTCAACGATAATTACTGGATATTTTGAAAGCGGCTCTTGAAGAGAGTTTCCAGTATCAATCAAAGCACAAATTTTACTTTTTTGCTCGCCTACCGCTACCCAAATAGGTATATAGACCTTGTTGCGAGATATTTTCACCTGGATATATTCCCAGCAAAACTTTAAAAGAATATAGGATACAATTCCAGAATATAGCAGCAATCTAATAGGGAAATTTGCAATATAAAACACCCCATTACTCACAAGGCCGTTAAAGTCAGTAAAGTAGAATAAAGCAAAGGCTGCGCCGCCAAACATAAAGGAAATTAAATAAAAAATGGCTAACTGCTTTAAGAAATCCTTAAAATGATAAGGAATAAATGTAATAATGATAATGAGCATAGATGCTAAAAATTTCATCATCGTCGAATATAGAAAGCTAAGTGATGGAAAAAAAACGACAAAAGCATATAAAGCACCCACTGCTGCCCCAATCCAAAGCCTGGCTTTGGAAACCTTAAATCTACTAAAGGTTGCAGTGAGATAAAGAATTAGCCAATTCATCAGCAAATTCTCAAGAAACAGATACTCTCCATATACCTCAAACATAAACATTCCTCCATTATGGAGATAATTCTACTTGATACACATTATTCAATTGTCCTATGATTTATGTCTATTATATAGGAATTCATATTCATTTTTTGTCATTGTATGAAGTCGAATCTCTTCTATCGGGTAAAAAAACTTCCCATATTACGACAAAAGACCGTATCCCTGATAAGATACGGTCTTCTTTACTATCTCTTTTTTCTTAGGAAGGTAGGAATATCTAAATCATCTTGAATAGGCAGATGTTCCTCTTCTCTATGATTGTGCACTCCAACATCCTTGTCTAGCTGAGGCACTTTTATTACATTGGGTTTCTGATTTTCAAAACCTGTGGCAATTACTGTAATACGGATCTCATCTTTTAAATCTTCATCAATTACAGCACCAAAAATAATATTTGCATCTGGATCTGCAGCCTGTGCTACCAGCTCAGCAGCTTCATTCACTTCAAAAAGTCCTAAATTAGAACCTCCTGTTATGTTCAAAAGTACACCTTTTGCTCCTTGAATAGATGTCTCGAGCAAAGGACTATGTATGGCTTGTTTTGCAGCCTCAGTGGCTCGGTTCTCTCCGCTTGCCTTTCCTATTCCCATATGGGCTAACCCTTGCTCAAACATAATTGTTTTCACATCAGCAAAGTCAAGATTTACAAGACCAGGTACGGCGATAAGATCGGATATGCCCTGGACCCCTTGACGCAGTACATCATCTGCCATTTTAAACGCATCCATAATCGATGTCTTTTTCTCAACAACCTGAAGCAATCTATCATTGGGAATTGTAACCAAAGTATCTACTTTCCCCTTTAGCTCTTCAATCCCTTGTTCCGCATGCTGCATTCTTCGTTTTCCTTCAAAGGTAAAGGGTTTTGTGACAACACCCACTGTCAGTATGCCCATCTCCTTTGCAATCTGCGCTACAATAGGTGCTGCGCCCGTTCCCGTTCCACCACCCATTCCAGAGGTAACGAATACCATGTCTGCCCCTTGCAATGCTTGATGAATATCCTCTTTACTTTCCTCAGCAGCTTTTCTACCGATTTCTGGATTTGCACCTGCACCTAAACCTTTTGTTAATTTCTCTCCGATTTGGATTCTATATTCTGCTTTAGATGTAAATAATGCTTGTTTATCCGTATTTACAGCTATAAACTGAACCCCTTTCAACTGGGATTCTATCATTCTATTGACAGCGTTATTTCCGCCGCCACCAACACCAATCACTTTTATCTGAGCAAATTGCTCCATATCAACATCAAATTCTAACACAATATTACCCCCTTCATACGGCTACGAAAATATTATAAGATCGTTAGTCCAAATTAATTAATTGAGCTTTTGGTATGTTTCTTTCATCTATATATCTTGTTTCTCAATTCAAATCATTAATATATCGGCATAATATGAAAAAATCTGAAGCAAGAATATTTTCAAATAATCCTATAACATATTTCAACGTACTATTCAAATATCCTTTTTTTTGTTGCAAAAACTTTATTTTTTGGTGATTCTCTCAATGAGATAACGCCTAATGATTGCAAAGTTCTGGAATAATCTTCCTCCAAATGCAAATATTGCTGCATAATAAAGAGGAACACCTAGACGGTCGCCAATATATGCCAGAAATCCGGCAAGAATGGCATTTCCAAAAAATCCAGAGACAAAAATTGTTGAATGAAATTTGTCCTCCATATGAGAGCGAATTGCACCAAATACGGAATCTAATGCAGCTAGAATTGCCACAGACATGTAAAGCGAATAGGAGGAAGGGTAGGTTATGGGCAAATAAATACCCAAAAATACCCCAATCATTAAACCTAAGATTGCAATAATCACATTATTCACCCTCTTCTGCTACTTTCAAGTAACGATAATTTATATCCTCTTGGTATTTTGCTATCTTAACATTTACTACAGGTTTTACCTCTATTAAAAGACCTATAATTTCTTTTAGATAATGACCCGATTGGCCAGGAGCATAAATAGAGGCCTCTAGCGTTTTTGGATCTCCGATTGCCTTTATAATAAAAGGCTGTGCAAAGACCTGATTATTAATTCGAATGGTGTGACCCGCACAATTAATCTCTGAAATAGAAATGATCCGCTGCCCATTGATCGATATTGCTTCAGCCCCTGCCGCCTTTAGATCATTTATCAGATTTAATATATCAATATCATGCACAAGTACATTATTCGGGTTTTCGTCACCAATTAATTCCCGGGTTCCATCATTTACCGTCAGAACAATTCCAGGCCCTTCCACATTTTTAAACCCACTGATCAGTTTCTGATTTTCCAGTTCTTGTGTTAGAGCGTCTTTAAAAAGTCCACCCTCGCTTTTCAGCTTATCATAGTTTTCTATAAAGCTGCTCCGTTCTTCAATTACACCATGAAGATTTTCTATCTCTTTCTTCTCACTCTCGATGGATAGCTTATAGTCATAGATTACCTTTAATGGTACATATAAGTAATCACCGGACACACTTTTTATTTGCAATACAATTAAGAAACCCAATAGAATGCAAAGAATTAAAATATTAAATTTCCACACATTCATTTTCAATGAACTCACCTCATGACTATTCCTTTTCTTCCACGGGTTTAGCATATCTAAACTTAATAATCTCATTATACCTTGGAACAATTACTTCATCCTGTTTCTTAATAGATACCTGCAAACCATGCCGTTCTCTCATCTCCCATACAATTCCAAAACGAATGTTTAATGTTGCCTCTAAGGTATCAGGATTTCCTATGGCTTTAATAATAAAAGGAGGTGCCGTAGGTACAGAGTTTATATTCACATTATTTCCTGCAAGACTTATTTCTGTTCTAGATACAATTCTTTGGTCGTTAACAGAGATCGCCTCTGCGCCAGCATCATTTAATTTATTCAGTAAACTTAATAGCAAATCATAGTTCAGCATGATTGTACTGTAATCCACGGGATATTCCGGATCCACAGGGGGATCATCAACTGCTACGATAATTCCAGGCCCCTTTACGCTTCGTAACCCTGAAATAATTTTATATTTTTCTAAATCAGCACTTAAGCTTTTAATCAATGCATCCTCTTTTGATTCTGCCTCTTGAATTTCATTGATTCTAGCTTCCAGCGTATTAATTTCATTTAATAGCTGCTGTTTCTCTTGTCGGATTTTTTTTAGCTCAGCTGTTAATTCCTGGGCCTTTTGTGCAGGTGCAATTCCTTCCAAGTAATTCGTTTGAACACTTTTAAATTGAAGTGCTAAAACCAATCCCAAGACAACACATACGATGCCTACAGCCAGCTGTCCTTTAATGCTTTTCATCCCCACATCCTCCTTAATCTACAGGTCTATAGGTCGGATTTCCATCATAGCTGATATCAATAACGCCTCTTGTTATATCTTTGCTCTTTAAATCTAGTAAAATTTTTTCAAGTGCCCTTAATTTGTAATCAATATTGTTGCCTTCACCAACTCTACAGATTAGGGTATCTGTTAGCCGAATAACATAGTTTTTGGACTGACTTACATCAATGTTTTTTATAGAAATCTCCATCCTGTCGATATATTTAACGATTTCCAGCGCTTTTCGCAATTTTTCCGGATCCTTTACCTCCAGCGGCTCCCCTTCCATAAAATGATCAAATTCTAAGCCTTGAATGATTTTTAAGTTCCCAGAATCTAATTCAGACTTTAGTATCATCCCATTCTCATCTATAAATACATAGGCTCCCATAAAAGGAATTGCAGCAGCCTCTGTTCTTTCTTCAATTTGGATCAAAATTTTATTAGGAAGCTTTCTCTTTACCTCAACAAATTTGATGTATGGATGCTGCGTTAATCCGATTTCAACATTCTTAATTTTCTCCTTGTAGATTTGATTCCCCAAGGTTATTCCTGAGGCATGTATAATTTCTTCCTGGGACAATAATACATTTCCACTTACTTCAACAGTCTTTATACAAAAAAGATCGGTTTTAAAAATAATTATAAAAGAAATAATACAGCATAATAACATGACAAATAAAACAAGCTTTTTCTTTTTTCTTTTGACTTTTTTATCTAGAACCGATTGATTTATGTACATATTCTCCCACCTTACAGCTCGTCCGCTTCTTTCGTTAAATTTAAGAGCAGCTAAAGCTGTCTCTTAATTTATTCTATATATTTGCGCACCTAACTGTTCTAGCATCTTATCAAACCGATCGTAGCCCCGTTCTATATGAATGATTTGATCGACAACAGTTGTTCCTTCTGCAGCCAGCCCTGCTAAAACCAGTGCTGCTCCTCCTCTTAAATCCTTTGCGCTAAGCTTCGCACCGGTTAATCTTTTTACACCCTTAACCACTGCCACCCGACCATCCACTTTGATATTTGCACCCATACGAATCAGTTCACTTACATGTTTATACCGGTTTTCAAATATAGTTTCCGTAAATATACTCGTACCTTTTGCAATAGTCATCAAAGCCATAAACTGTGCTTGCATATCCGTAGGAAATCCGGGATAAGGCAGAGTTTTAAGCATGTCAACTGCACGGATTTGATTGGGTGTTTTTAACTTAATTTGTCTTTCCTTCTCTAATATCAGACATCCCGATTCTTTCATTTTAGAAAGAATTGGTTGTATGTGCTCTGGCACCACATTATCTAGGGTCACATCTCCGCCAGTAATGGCTACTGCCGCCAAAAATGTGCCTGCCACAATTCTATCAGGCATGATATGATGTTCAGCTTCTGTCAAGCTTTTTACACCTTCTATAATAATTTCACTGGTTCCCGCACCAAAAACCTTTGCTCCGATTGCATTTAAATAAGTCTGCAAGTCGACAATTTCCGGCTCCTTTGCTGCATTTCTAATTTTTGTTGCGCCTTTTGCCATAACCGCTGCCAGCATTGCATTCTCAGTGGCCCCTACGCTAGGGTAATCCAACTGTATTTCGCATCCATTCAAATCAGAAACCTCGCATTCTAAAAATCCGTGGGATTCATGAATGGTTACACCCATTTCTCTTAGTGCTTTTAAGTGAAGGTCAATAGGCCTTGGCCCAATTTCGCAACCACCGGGGTAACTTATCTTAATTTTACCACATCTGGCCAGCATTGGCCCCATTAAAAATATGGAAGATCGCATTTCCCGTACCAAATGCTCAGGTATTTCATGAGTGGAAAGGGTACTTGAATCAACCTTTAATATATTTTCTTCGAAAGAAACCTTACATCCAATAGATATGAGAATTTCGATCATAGTATCAACGTCTTTTAATGCTGGACAATCATATAAAATACTCTCTTTTCCATTCAGGATTGTAGCTGCTAAAATAGGTAATACTGCATTCTTGGCACCACCTATCCGTAACTGACCGCTGAGCTTATTTCCGCCGTGTATGACAAATTTACTCACATATTCCACCTCCGAGATGTCTGCTGTTTATATTTATTTCAATAAATAATAATTTAATGTAATATATAACCATCATATGCAGAAATCATTGAGGTGTTCCTGAAAACAATCCGGATTTACATATAGGAATCACGACTTTTGCTTTTTTGTAAAAGACCCATGATATTGGAAAAAATTATTTCTGTAGCATCAGTTTTTGAGAGGAGTTTACTTTTTTCTCCCATGTCTACTAAACGATGCTTTTCTTTCGTAAACCGACTCAGTAATTCCACTATATTTTTATCATTTAACTCTCTTTCAAGCAACAATACTGCAGCTCCTTTTTTCTCAAGGACCCTAGCATTGTGTTCTTGATGATTATTGGTTACATGGGGGGAAGGAATTAATATGGAAGGTAGACCCATCGCGGTGATTTCAGCCAAAGTAATTGCACCTGACCTACAGATTACTAAATCACATGCTCCCATCAATGCCGGCATATCATGTGCATAGGGTTTAATCATAATATTTTTTCCAATTATTATGTTCTCTTTTTCTAGATCTTTCATAAACAATTCATAATGACTGCTTCCCGTTATATGAATTAGCTGAAGCTCCTCTTTATTGCTCATCTTCTTTACAACGGTCTTCATAATTTCATTGATTTTTTCTGCCCCCCGGCTTCCTCCAAAAGACATAACCAGCATACAGTTATCTTTTATTCCAAGGTTTCTTCTGGATTGTTCCCTATCGAAACGGATAAATTCTTTTCTTACTGGATTTCCCGTTACAACGATCTTACTGCTGTTTTGAAAATACTTCCTTGAATCTTCAAAACTAACCATGATCCGATCTACAAATTTGCCTAAAATTTTATTCGTAACGCCAGGTATTACATTTTGCTCGTGAATAATCGTTTTTATCTGCATCATAGATGCCGTCCAGAGAATTGGGCCACAAACATAACCCCCGGTACCAATTACAATGTCTGGTTTAAAATCTTTAATTACCTTGCGAGCATCTTTCAAACCATCAAATAGATCTTTTACAGATTTGAAGGTATCCAAGCTCAATCGTCTTTTAAAACCACTAACCCGCACAAGTTGTATTCGATATCCTGCTTCTGGAACTAATTTGTATTCCAATCCTCTTTTTGTTCCAACAAATAATATTTCCCAGTCTGGATATTCTTCTCTGATTCTGTTTGCAATGGCTATGGCGGGATATATATGCCCCCCCGTTCCACCACCGGCAATGAGGATTCTCATTTTTTCAACTCCTATCTAAGTTCGAATACCTTGAAATGTTTAACATTACCCCCATAGCAGACATAAAAATTGCCAAGGAATTTCCACCCCAACTGATGAAAGGCAATGGAATCCCTGTAACTGGCATGGAAGATGTGGCTACAGCAATGTTAATGATTACCTGTACCCCAACCATCGCTGTAATACCAGTAGCCAATAGGCATCCAAATAAGTCTGGCGCATTAATTGCGATTCGAACACCTCTCCAAATCAACAGCAAAAACAATACGATAACGGTTAAGCATCCAACAAAGCCTAATTCTTCTCCAATGATAGCAAATATAAAGTCATTTTGAGGCTCTGGTATGTATAAATACTTTTGAACACTTTTGCCTAATCCTACACCAAAGACACCTCCGGACCCGAGAGCCAACAATGATTGAATAACTTGATATCCACTTCCTCTAGGATCTGCAAAAGGATCTAAAAAACCAGTTATTCTTCTCATTCGGTAGGGTTCCAGCAAAATCATCACTACCAATAAACCTGCACCCACAATGCCCATTGTTGTGATATGGCTCCAGCGCATTCCCGCAACAAACATCATCGATACAATAATAAAGGTAATGGTCATAGCGGTGCTTAAATTTGGCTGTAATATAATTAAACCAAAATAAACTGCAATAATGAGTAGGTTCGGCACTACTCCTTTCGTAAAACTTTTTATTTTATCCTGGTTCCTTGAAAGACGTGAAGCCACAAAAAAAATACCGAATATCTTAGCCAACTCCCCAGGCATAATCGTAAAACCGCCGACACCCAGCCATCGTCGTGCCCCATTAAATTCAATTCCTAAAGGTGTCAATACAAGTACCAAAAGAATTAAACTGACAATATAGCCATAAGGTGCCATTTTTTTATATTTCCAATAGTCAAAATTCATAGCTAAAATCATACCTAGCAATCCCAAACTAGCCCACATGATCTCTCTTTTCAGAAAATGATATCCATCATTCATTTTGAAGTATGCATAGGCATAACTTGAACTAAAAACCATGATGATTCCAATGGCTACAAGTATTAATACCGTCAACATAAGTGTGAAATCACTGGATTTCTTTTTGGTCATTCAATGGACCTCCTTAATCTTCCAACACATTCTTTAAAGTGATTTCCTCTTTGCTCATAGCTCTGATACATATCCCAGCTGGCACATGCAGGTGATAACAATACTGTGTCTCCGCTTTTTGCGGTGCTGTAAGCAAGTTTCACTGCCTCTTCCATATCTTTTACAATACAGCAATTTTCAAAACCCATGTACACAGCTGTCTCTTTCATTTTATTTGCCGTCTCTCCAATTAATACCATATACTTTACTTTTCCTTGAAAAGCATCAATAAATGATTCAAAACTGCTGCCTTTATCCATTCCGCCTGCAATGAGAATAATCGGTTCCCTCACCGCTTCAACAGCTTTGATAGAAGCGTCAGGATTTGTTCCTTTTGAATCATTAATAAAAAGAATTCCCGATACTTCATCGACAAATTCAATACGATGCTCCACGCCCATGAAAGTTCTTAAAGTCTCTTCGATAATTTTGCCATCTATTCCAGTCCAATAGGCTATCACCGTTGCGGCCAATGCATTTTCAAGATTATGTGCTCCAGGAATTCTTAACTCCTCTATTTTACAAATATGTTCTTTGGTTCCATTCTTGTGAACAACAATGCTCCCATTTTCTATAAAAGCGCCTTCTTCTAAAGTTTGTTTTCTACTGAAAAAAATAGTATGGGAATTAGCCCGTTCTTTCAGTTTATAAGCTTGCTCATCATCCATATTCAATACCAAAATATCTTCTGCAGTTTGATTTCTAAAAATATTGGATTTTGCATCAATATAATTTTCCATTGTTTTATGTCTGTTTAAATGATCCGGTGTTATATTTAATACCGCAGCTATATGGGGTTTAAAATCTACAATACTCTCCAGTTGAAAGCTGCTGACTTCTGTAACCATTACAGCATTTTTGCCAGCCTCTAAACTTTTTGATATTGCTGCTACCCCAATATTTCCTACCACATAAGTTTCTTTGCACGCATTTTGAAAAATCTCTCCAGTTAATGCAGTGGTGGTGGTCTTTCCATTCGTACCAGTAATCGCGACAAAACTTCCGGCACATAGTTGGTATGCCAGTTCCAGTTCTCCAATCACCGGCACCCCCTGCTCTCTTGCTTCTGTTAGAAAAGGTAAATCCGTAGGAACACCAGGGCTTAAAACGATGAAATCATACTGGGAAACTTTCTCCGGGTGGTGTCCAAGAATCATTTGAATCTGATCTGTATGGATGTGTTCAAGAACTTCCTTTAGTTGATCTTCTTCCTTTATGTCATTAATGGTTATTTTTGCCCCAAGCTGTAATAGCGTATTGACTGTGGGGATACCCGATGTGGCTATCCCCACTACTAATATATTTCTATTCTTAATCTCCAAATTGCAACACCTGCTTTCGTGAAAATATTTATGCTTATTGACTTAAACCAAATAAACCTACAATACATAATATCAAAGTAATGCTCCAAAATACTGCAACAACTTTTGTTTCCTTCCATCCCTTCAGCTCATAGTGATGATGTAGGGGACTCATTCGGAAAACTCTCTTTCCTGTTAGTTTAAAGGATACCACCTGAATGATAACAGATAAAGCCTCCGCAAAATATATCCCACCAACAATAGGAATTAATAAGGTAAGATTCATTAAAATAGCAATTGTAGCTACCGCACCTCCAAGAGCCATAGAGCCGGTATCTCCCATAAAAACTTTCGCAGGATGTGCGTTAAACCTTAAAAAACCCAAACACGCACCTGTTAGGGCCCCACAGAAGACTGCAATACTTGAATAGCCCCAATTCATCGCAACAAGACTAAAAAAAGACGATACAATCAGTGTAACCCCAGCCGCTAAACCATCCAGCCCATCTGTTAAGTTTACACTGTTGGCTGTTGCCACTACCACAAAGGCAATATAGGGTACATAAAAATATCCTAAATCCCAGTACTGATTCATAAAAGGAATTAATATTTTTGTACCGGAAACAGATATGCTAGATTGATAAAATGCAATAATTACAGCTATAACAATTTGTCCCAATAGTTTTTGATAAGCCTTTAATCCTAGATTTCTTTTGAGCACCACTTTAATAAAATCATCTATAAAACCAATCAGTCCAAAAGAAAGTGTAGCAAAAAGTACTACAAATAAATCCTTATTTACAAGACCAGAAGTAATTGCAGTAATAAGGATTGCTGCAATCATAATCAAACCACCCATCGTAGGCGTTCCCGATTTGGTCATATGTGATTTTGGACCTTCATCCCGGATACTTTGTCCTACCTTGAGTCTATGTAAAATTGGAATAACAATGGGTCCCAATATCAGTGTGATAAAAAAAGAAATCACAATCGTAACAATCAGCTGTCTATACTGTATCATTCAATTAACTCCTCTCTTGTATGCCTGTAACAATTTCTTCCATTTTCATACCTCGAGATCCTTTAACTAAAATTATATCTTCTGCCTGCATATTTTTTCTCAGGTATGTAGTTATTTCTTGGTTATTATCGCATACAATAATTTTTTGTCTGTCAAATCCGTGATCTATAGCACCTTCGGCAATATAAGCAGATGCTGTACCAACAACAATCAACAGATCAATGGATTCTTTAGCAACTTCACAGCCCACTGTATAGTGTCCCATTTTTGTATAGTGTCCCATTTCCAGCATGTCACCCAATACAGCAATTCTCCTTTTCGCAACAGCTTTGCTCAAAACAGAAATAGCTGCCTTCATAGAATCAGGACTTGCATTATAAACATCATTAATAACTTTTATGTTATCCTGAATACCCATAATATGCAAACGCATGTCACTACCCTTATAAGCTTGTATTCCCCTTTGAATTTCAGAACTGTCCATATCCAAACATAACCCCACAGCAATGGCTGAAAGGGCATTATAAATATTATGATCTCCAGGTACGCACAAACGGAAGTTAACTTTTTTTTCATTCAATACAACATCAAAAGAACTGCCCTCTTCTCCTAAATTTATAATATTCTCAGCTTTCAGATCGCAGTTACTATTAAGTCCTACATAAAACTTTTTAAATAAATGAGATTGATTATTTAGATTTTTCAGGAAAGCATCATCTCCATTTACAATTAGCACATCCTCAGCATTTAAATAATTTGTTATTTCCATCTTCGCTTCCAATATATTTTCTTGAGAGCCAAGATGCTCTATATGAGACAAACCTATATTTGTAATTACGGATATGTTCGGTCTTACGATTTCCGCTAAAGTGTCAATTTCCCCCAATGCACTCATTCCCATTTCAAATATTGCTGCTTCGTGTTCTTTCTGCAGTTGAAAAACAGATAACGGAAGACCTATATGATTGTTGAAATTCCCTTCACTTTTCAGTACCTTATATTTTTGCTGCAAAACAGAATGTACTAGATCCTTCGTAGTTGTTTTTCCAGTACTTCCAGTAACTGCCACTATCGGAATGGTAAAATTGCGCAAATAATACTTTGCTAAATCCTGCAGTGCCTTCAGTGTATCCTTAACGGCAATGAAGCATGCCTTGCTGGAATCTATTATGCTGTTTTCTAATACTCTTTGGGTTAATACAACAGCAGCTCCCTGTTGTACCGCCTGCGAAATAAAATCATGACCATCAAAATTGATACCAATAAGAGGAATAAACAATTCTCCTCCTCTTACTTTTCTCGAATCTGTTGTTACTTGCACCACCGTTTCTGTAATATTTCCGGAGAGATATTCTCCTTGGGTAGCATTTAATATTTCATCAATTGTCAACTTCATCCTCTAAATCCTCCCGTATGAGCTCCTGGGCAATTTTTCGATCATCAAAATCGATTACACGATCTCCAATAATCTGATAAGTCTCATGGCCTTTTCCTGCAATCAGTATCACATCCTGAGATCCGCATTGACGGATTGCTTCTCGAATGCCTTCCTTTCTATCTACTATCATTTTATATTTGCATGATGTCCTTTTTATGCCTAC
The DNA here is from genome assembly GCF_001750685.1 of Geosporobacter ferrireducens. GTDB lineage: Bacteria > Bacillota > Clostridia > Peptostreptococcales > Thermotaleaceae > Geosporobacter > Geosporobacter ferrireducens. The sequence continues at coordinate 387,448 of NZ_CP017269.1, forward strand.
TTCAGCATCTTTTATAATCTCTTCCGGTTTTTCTGTTCGTGGATTATCACTAGTAATAATGCAATAATCTGATAATCTTCCTGCAATTTCACCCATGATAGGGCGTTTGGTTTTATCTCGGTCTCCGCCACAACCGAATACTGTAATAATTCTTCCTTTTGCAAACTCTTGTATGGTTCTAATTGCATTTTCAATCGAATCTGGAGTATGACTATAATCTACAATCACAGTAAGATCTTTATCGTTAGGCACCAGTTCAAATCTTCCGGGTACTACACGAGTCTCCTCCAATCCCTTTTTAATTTCCAGATAATCATACCCCGTCACATAGCCTACAGCAGCTGCTGCTAGTGCATTATATACAGAAAACATGCCAGGTGTACCGATATCAATAATCCCTGAGAATTTAGGCGTTACCAATTGGAAACGAGTTCCTTTAGACGTTATTTCAATATCTTTCGCATTGATTTCTGCCTGCCGCTTAATACCATAAGTAATACATTTTGCATCCATCCCGTGCAGCTGAGTAGAAAGTTCTACGCCAAATGCATCATCAACATTGATAATATTCGCTTGCTTTGTTTTGTAAAATAGCTTTCGTTTTGCATTTTTATAATTTTCCATATTTCCATGAAAATCCAAATGATCTTGAGTAAGGTTTGTGAATACTCCGATCTGGTATTGAATGTCCTCTACCCTATATAGATCTAAGGAGTGCGAAGATACCTCCATAACACATGTACTGACTTTTTGATCCAGCATCTCCTGAAAAAGCTTCTGCAATTCAAGGGATTCAGGAGTTGTATTGTTGGCCTTATATTCTTGATCTAATATTTTGTAAGATATGGTACCAATTAGTCCGGATTGAACACCATTCACCGCTAAGATATTCTTGACTAAATGCGTTGTCGTTGTCTTTCCATTTGTTCCAGTTACACCGATAACATTCATAGCATTTGAAGGATATCCATAAAAGCTTGCAGCCATAGCCGATAGTGCTTTTCGGCTATTTTCCACTTTTATAAAGGTAATTCCCTCCCGACTTTGAACCTCCCGTTCAACAACAATGGCCTTTGCACCTTTTGCGATTACATCTTCAATAAAGAGGTGTCCATCCGTTTTAGAGCCAGATATACAAACAAAAGCAAAATCTTTTTCAACTTTTCTTGAATCATAAGCAATACCTTGTATTTTTAAATCCTGATTCCCGTCTATATATAGCACATGAACACATTCTAATAATTCTTTTAAATCCATGGAAACATCTCCTTAATAATAAATTCTTTCCTTATTTAGTATAGACCTAGATCTATTAATATAGACAAAACTCGTTAAAAGGCAACTCAAAACAAAGTGGTAAAAGCTTTGCTTTGAGTTGCCTTCATAGTTGCAATTATTTACATTATAACATAAAAAATTTTTTTATGTCCAACCCCATCAATTATTCCACTATTAATTTTTGTATATTTAGTCATCCTATTATGGATTTTCTCTTTTTAAGTACAATATAATAATTGACTTTTCCGGAACTTTAGCTCCCGGTTTTGGAAATTGATCTACAATAATTGTCTCAGGATTCTCTGCAGTTGTTGGTTCTGTATCATATTGCAGACCATGAGTTGTTGGTTCCGTATCATATTGCAGACCACGATCTGCTAAAGTTTTTGCAGCATTCTTTAAGGTCAGATTTCTAACTTCAGGAACGGTAACTTCTTCCTTTGCATATTGCTTTGCTTCTTTTTCATTATATTGGGGTTCTATGTCCATATATCGCAAACTATCCTTTAAAATATCGTGGACTGCCGGCGCTGCTGTTAAACTACCAAAGCGTACTCCTTGCGGTTCGTCAACCACCACGAGAACAGCAAGCCGGGGATCATCAATAGGCGCCAATGCAACAAAGGAAGAATAAACTTTGCCGGACACATATCGTCCATTTTCAATTTTGTCTGCTGTACCGGTTTTCCCACCTATCCGGTAGCCTGGAATATAGGCACTTTTACCTGAACCATCGGTTACAACCGATTCCATAATCAAACGAAGTTCTCTGGCAGTTTTCTCCGACACTGCCTGGCGAATCATCTTCGGCTCATAGCGATGAATTACATTTCCTTCATCGTCGACCAATTCCTTCACAATACGGGGTTTCATTAATTTTCCGTCATTTCCAATTGCCGCAATTGCATTTACCAACTGAAGAGGTGTTACGGAGATTCCGTGTCCAAATGAAATGGTTGCCAGTTCTACAGGGCCTACACGTTCTTTACTTTGAACGATAGCGTTTCCTTCACCGGGCAAATCTACACCGGTTATTTTTGTAAATCCAAAGGCTTCAATATATTTATAATAATTTTCAACCCCTAATCGCTGGCCTATTTCAATAAATACTGGATTGCATGAATTTTGAACTCCTACGGTAAAGGTTTGCGCCCCATGGGGATTATAATATCTCCAGCATCGAATCCGCTGTCCTGCTACAGTGATATGTCCTGAGCAGTAGAATGGAGAATTCGGCTCTACTACTCCTTCTTCTAATCCTGCTGCAGAAGTAATCAGCTTAAACGTTGATCCCGGTTCGTAAGTATCACTGATCATGGGATTTCTCCACATTTCATTCCATAGCTTCTGCTGTTCTTTCGTATCTAAATTCTCAAACTCCCTCTTTTTTTCCTCACTTGTAGGTATTCTTGGACTATTTGGATCGAAATCCGGTTTTGTAGCCATCGCTAAAATATCGCCAGTTTTCGGATCCATTACGATAGCAATTACTTTCTTCGCTTGGGTCTGAGCCAACGTACTATCAAGGGCTTTTTCTGTAAAATGCTGAATGACTTCATCAATGGTTAAAACTACATTTAATCCATTCTCTGGCTTGTAGTATTTTTCAACTCCATAGGGTAATTGACGTCCTGCTGCATCTGTATTTTTTATCCATCTACCTGGCAATCCGCTTAAGTATTTATCATATTCAAGTTCAATCCCTACTAAGCCTCGGTTGTCATCCGTAGTATGACCCAATATATGGGCTGCAAATGTTCCGAATGGGTAATGTCTGCGGTTGTCTTCAGCAATCCATACACCTTCCATCTTCGCCTGACGGATCGCATCAGCCTTTTCCTTGTCAATCCATTTCTCTATTTTAATCAAACCGACATTTTTTCTTGTCAATTTTTCCTTGATTTCAATTTCATCTTTTTCTAAGATAGCTGCCAATTCTTTAGAAATCTCATCTGCCTTGCCGGAGCGTTCGACCTCTGCCGGTCTCGCCCAAACAGTACTGGTACTTGCACTTATGGCTAATTCCTTTCCTTTTCTATCAAAAACAACGCCACGTTTCGCCGGTATAGGAATATCTCTTGTTTGCTGCATGTGGGCCAGTTGCCGGTACCTTTCCCCGTCGACAATTTGAATCCATCCAATTCTAAAAATCAGCCCAAACAAAATAAAACATACTGTAAATAATAATACAACTAATCTCTTCTTATTAGCAATACTGGGTGTTGACAATTTAATTGCCCCCTAACGAATCCATTCCTTCTATACTATTAATCTAATAATGCATACATTTTTGCAAACATGTCTTTTAAGAAAAATAAGCCTTTTTTCTCTTCTGCCTCTAAATCTTTCATTTCTGTATCTTTAAGAGCCATTATGGGTTGATCGTCCAAACTAAGGTATACGATTTGCTCCTTTTGAGGGTACTGCATATTCAGCATTTCTTTCGCCTGTGTTTCTATAATATCCGTCTTTTTCACGCTTTCCAATTCTACTTTCAGATTTTCAATTTGAGCACTCAGTTCACCGGCCTCTTTATCGAGATAATAAATTCGGTATTTTGTTTCTGTTAATTGCACATAACCAAAAATCATTCCAATGCAAAGTCCTACCAGTGCTGTAATACTAATAATAATCTGTAGCTTATGAGAGGCTTTTACCTTATTTTTTTTGCTTATCCCGACAGATTTTTTTTCCTTATGACGGGATTCCCTAGGTTGAACTTCCTCATATTGAACTTTTCGTTGTGCTACTACCAAATTTATTCACCCCTTTTTGCTTTTAGAACTTTAAACCTTTTCCGCCACTCTCAGTTTTGCACTTCTAGATCGTGGATTTAATTCTACTTCTTCTTCACTCGGTAATATAGGTTTTTTTGTTATAACCTTTAGTTCTGCCTTCCCACCACACATGCAAATTGGATATTCCGGAGGGCACTTGCATGCGGTACTCAACTCTTTGAAGATGTTCTTAATAATTCGGTCTTCTAATGAATGAAAAGTAATAACGCATATTCTGCCGCCTTTATTTAGGCTCTTTGCAATATCACGTATCGTATTTTCTAAGATTTCTAATTCTTGGTTCACTTCGATTCTAATCGCTTGAAAAGTTCTTTTGGCTGGATGAGGTCCTTCTCTTCTAGCCGCCGCCGGAACGGCTTTTTTAATAATCTCTACTAATTCCCCTGTTGTTTTGATCTGTTTTCTTTTTCTGTCTTCTACGATAAAACTGGAAATACGCTTTGCCCATTTCTCTTCACCATAGTCTCGAATAATTTTCGTCAGCATTTCTTCATCATATTCATTTACCAAATCTTCAGCAGTAAAGCTTTTGTTAGGATTCATCCGCATGTCTAATGGTGCATCCTGCATATAAGAGAATCCTCTACTGGCCTCATCCAGTTGGTGGGAAGATACCCCTAAATCCATTATCATTCCGTCAATTCCTGCAACATCCAAATCATTGAGTATCTCTTTAATCTCAGAAAAATTTTTGTGCACAAACAGCTGTCGTACAGGGTACTTAGCCAATCTCTCTTTTGATACGGCAAGAGCTGTAGTATCCTGATCAATACCAATGAATAATCCATTTTTGTTAAGTTTTCCACATACCTCTGCGGCATGTCCTGCACCACCCAAGGTGCCGTCTACATATATTCCTTCCGGCTTAATATCTAAATGCTCTACGGTCTCCTTTAACAGTACTGTAACGTGTTGAAAATCCAATTCTTCCACCTGCTTTCTCATATCTTACCGCTAGTATCCGCATCTTCAGGAAGAAATATTATATGCCCAGCTCTGCCATTTTTTCCGCAATGTCATCATAGCTTAAGTCCGCTGTTTCATTGTACCGATCCCATTCTTCCTTGCTCCAAATCTCTACTCTGGTAGATACACCAATAGTTATGACATCTTTTTCAAGCCTTGCATGATCCCGCAGATTATTGGGGAGCGTAACTCTCCCTTGCTTATCCAGCTCACATTCTGTTGCCCCGGAAAAAAATAATCTGACAAATGCTCTCGCATCTCTGCTTGTTAAGGGCAATTGCTTCAGTTTGTTTTCAAAAGTCTTCCACTCTTCTTGAGGGTACACAAATAAACAGTTATCCAATCCTTTGGTCACAATAAACTTTTCACCCAGTTCATCGCGAAATCTCGAAGGAATAATAACCCGACCTTTGTTATCGATAGCATGTAAGTACTCACCAATAAACAAATTGTCCACCTCTTTAAGGGAAAACCCACCACTTTTCACCACTTTCTACCACTTATTATCTATTTCTATGACTTCTTGAAAAATCCTTCTATTTTTTTCTTCTTTTTATAATATTTTTATAGGCTTATGGGCCCATTTATTGTTCAAATAAAAAAACTCTTAGAATTTTCTTCTAAGAGTCTCTAAAGTTCACAGATATTTATTTAAATCAGCTTATATTTTACTACAGTGTAGATTATATAGCGGACATTTCTTTATAATAATCAGCGATCAATTGATCTAAAGCAATGCTTACTTTGTAAATCTCTTCATAATTTCCGCCTTTTGCCATTAATTCGTTAAGAACTTCCCGCATTTGCTCAATATCATATTTAAGCATAATACCACCTCAAACTAAGTTTATTTTTTGTTTACATTTAGAAATAGTGGTAGAAATTGGTGTATCTACATAATATAATAAATATTGATAAGTGTCAACGGCATCATGTGACAATTATATTACAAAATTATTACATTATTTTGAATTTTCTTTTTATTTTCACTTATTTTTGTATGATTTACCTAAATAATTCGACATTTACTCTCTGTCAAAGATTTTACGATTCGACATTTATCTTATCTTAACTTTGTCCCTTTCACGATAAATAATAAAGGCTCCTCCAAGAATGATTAGAATACTAACGAACTGTGCAGTTCGAAAGGGTCCAATCATAAGACTGTCAGTTCGCAGACCTTCAATAAAAAATCTGCCGACCGAGTAGAGAACTGCATATAAAACCAGTAATTCTCCTTCAAACTTTTTATATCGATCATATCTTAGCAGTAAGAAAAATACCGCAAAATTCCATAAGGATTCATACAAAAAAGTAGGATGCACTTTTACTCCATCAACTACAATTCCCCAGGGCAAATCAGTAGGTCTGCCGTACGCTTCTTGATTTATGTAATTTCCCCATCTTCCAATGGCTTGCCCTAGAATAATACTAGGTGCACAGATATCTGCAAGCTTTCTAAAAGGTAATCTGTGATACCTGCAAAAGAAATATCCTACGGTAACACCTGCAATCACACCTCCGTGGATTGCAAGACCTCCTTCCCGTGTATTGAGAATACGCATCAAATTCCCACTATAATATTCCCAATTGAAAATTACATAATACAATCTGGCACCAACAATCGCTGCAGGGATTGCAAAAAGAACTAAATCAAGAATTCTCTCTTCCTGAATATTTTCTTTTTTTGCTCTTTGCATTGCTAGCATGGCTCCCAAAATCATTCCTATAGAGATTAAAATTCCATACCATCGTATGGACAGACCAAAAATCTCAAATGCAACAGGATTCATAAATATCACTCCTTATAAAATCAGCAGGTTGTCAGAAAAACTGACAACCCATGTAACCATTATAATGAATTTTTCTTTAATATACAATTTATTTTGAATGAATGACCGACAACACACTTCGTTCCGGCTGGAAATGTTCTGCAAATCGTCTTTGCAGCTCTTCGAATGTTATCTGTTTAATCGTATCCATATAATCAAAAATATAGATATCCCTGAAATGATAGGCAACAAAAGTAGTAGCAATAAATTCTATTGAATTATAGGAACGCAAATGCTCTCCAATATATTTTCGCTTAATTCTCTCAAAATCATTTTTGTTTAAACCTTTTTCTTCCAGCTCTTTAATATGTGTTAAGACTCTTTGATAAACTTGATCCGGATTCTTCGATTCACCGCCAATCATCGAGTGTCCATAATCTTTTTCTCCAGTATATTCACCTTCAAAAGTGTCATTGATCAATCCATCCTCATATAATTCTTTATAAAGCTTTGAGCTTCTTCCAAAAATCATCTCCAGCAGCATTTTAGTGATTACATCTTTCTTTAGAAATGCTGCTCCACCATAACCTGTATCTACATCTTTAAATGCAATATTAAACAATGGAATAGAAACAGAAAGCTTTTCTTCAATTTTGTTTTGAACCACTGAGTCAGGCTCCTTCGGATAGTACCTTTCAACCTCATCATGAATACTTTCGTTTTTCCAAAGTATATTTTTCTCTATTGTCGTATATACTTCATCCTCATCTAGATCCCCTACTATAAAAAGGATCATGTTTTGCGGTGTATAAAAAGTGTTGTAACAAGTATACAAATCTTCTTTAGTAATTCTATTAATACTCTCTACGGTACCCGCAATATCAATTTTTACCGGATGATGGTGGTACAATGCTTTTAATGCGTTGAAAAAGACTTTCCAATTTGGATTATCCTCATACATTCGGATCTCCTGCTCAATAATTCCCTTTTCCTTTTCTACATTTTCTTCTGTAAAATGAGGAGACTGAACAAACTGAACAAGAAGTTCCAGATTCTCATAGAACTTGTCTGTTGATGAAAATAAATAGCAAGTAGATGTAAAGTTGGTATAAGCATTTACATTCGATCCTAAATGAGAAAATTTATCAAAAATACTTCCCTCTTCTTCTTCGAAGAGTTTATGCTCTAAAAAATGTGCAATGCCCTCAGGAACTTCAATAGGTTTCTCTTGAGATTCTACACGGAATTTACTGTCAATCGAACCATACTTGGTTGCGAAAATGGCATACTGCTTTGTGTATCCTTTTTTAGGCATATAGTATATTTTTAATCCATTGGACAGCTCCTTAATATTTATTTTTTCCTTTAATAGCAGATTTTCCATAATCTTTGTCTCCATTATTCTGCAACCTCCTTTTTGCCTTTAAGGAAGTAAATCGTATCTAAAAATATTTCTTGTGCTGCTTGAACGATTTCATTCTTTTTTACCCTTTCAATCTTATGGATAATGTCTTCCAAGCTATCAAAATTTCCACTTAGAAACTGGGTATAATAAAAATCCGCCAGCATACTCGGCGTATCTGTTAAAGAGCGAATTGATGTGACAATTCCCTTCTTAGCACTATCTATATCTTCCTCAGTAAAGTTTCCTTCCTTCATTTCATTTATTTCTTTTTCAATCAAAGTCACAGCTTTCTCATAGTTTTCAAATTCAATTCCTGAACCAATCAGCATAAGAGATTTGAATTTTTCAACTCTCGAGAATATATAATAACACAGACTTTCCTTCTCCCGAATATTTTTAAACAGCTTAGAGTTCGGTCCCCCTCCAAGTATATTTGAAAAAACAACCAGAGGCTCGTATAATTCACTCTCATATGCTACATTTGTTCGAAAACCCATGTTTAGCTTCCCTTGATTAATTTCCATAGTTTCCTCTATACGGCGAACCTCTGACTGCTTCTTATAAATTTGCTCACGTACTCCTTTTTGAATGTTCTGCCGCTTGAATTGAAAGTTTTTGCGAATTTGTTCTTCTACATCTCTTTGATCCATATCTCCCACAACAAAGATATCAATAGGAGAGCTTTCAATAATGTTCTGGTAATGCTTATATAGATTTTCTTCAGATATTTTAAGCAAGTCCTCTTTTTGCCCGTATTCATACAATGCAAAGTTTTCATTTTTGCACATTTCTTCTATACAACGCTCATAAGCATATTTGATCTTGTCATTCATACGCCCTTCAATTTTTTCTGATAGATTTTCCTTTTCTTGCTGCAGATAACTGCTAGAAAACTTATTATTTTCTAAATAGGGATTATTCATTAGCTCATCAAGCATACTTAAACCCTTGTTAAATATATTTTTTTCGTCCAGATAGGCTTCATTGGCAACCTGTAGTCTGAACTGTAAAATGTTCCTCTCTCCTTTTTTTGCAACATCACTGCCTAATGAAGCACCATATAGATTTTCTAATTCCACTGAAATACTTTGAGCAGTAGGATAGTGTTGTGTACCTCTCGGCAGCAACATGGACAAAAGCGCATTGTGCGTAACCTCTTCTCGTAGCAAAGGCCTTTGAAAATAAACACTTACAAGATTTGTTTTAAACTTATCCGTCTTAATATAGTGAAGCTTTACATCTTCATTCATGTCTATTGGCTGATATTTTTCCAACAATAAAATCCCTCCTTGATTCTTTCTTATCTATATTCTCTCAATAATCGTTTTATATTTATAATCCTGTGCTATTGATTGTCAGGACTTAAATCTTCTACATTAAGCAATCTTACCCTGTTTTCTAATTCTTCAATCAGTGAATCAGAAGTCCCCCACCCTTTTATATAGTTAATATCAAACTCTTTTTCTTTATTCATATTTTTTATAATTTTTTCAGTATGAGCAATACTTCGTACATGATCTGCAATATCGTTTATAGAGATAATACAAATTTCTTTTACCCCATATTGCTGAAGCTCTTCTATTGCGCTTTTAATACTTGAAGTAGGCAAATAAGGTGCTACAAATTTTACTTTTCTATCTTCATATCCACTACGAATCAATTGTCTTTTAAGATTCTCCAAAAACAACATCTCCTGTCTAAAGACAGTAGTATCAGCCTTCCTGTTATCCCCCTCTGTTTCCGTACTACTCATCAATATAATACCCATATTACTATTTTCGTATCCTTCAGCATATGCATCTATCTGATAAACTATTCCTCTAATGAGCTTTTCACTATTCCAAAGCGGCTGGACAAATCTAATATGATTTATAGAATTTTGTACACTATATCTATTTAGTTCATCAATCAGCTTGAGATAGTCTAGGGATTCTGTAAGCATAATTGGCGCGACGATTATTTTTTCATAATTGCTATTCATTAGCTTATTTTCGATAATCTTTTTATAATTTACAGCACCATCCATATAGGAAAAATATAAATCATAATCTACATCCAACAGATTATTTAGTTTATTGTATATTTCCCGTGATTGATCATTATATTTGCTAATTCCTACACGTTCATAAGCTCTTTTATATTGATATAAGTCTATAATACTGTACAATCTATTAAAAAACCGCTTATCCTCTTTCATTTTTTCCAATAAGCCTGAAATATTATAACGTTCTTCTTCTCCTTTCAATATTAACAGTACCGCCGTTTGATTTCCTTCTTTTATGACCTGAGGATATGGTTTTATCCCTCTATCGGGAACTATTGATAGTATTGACCAAACTGCAATGAAAAAGCCTAAAATAATACCGCTAATCGTTACACTAAAATACTTTAAACTCCATTTCTTATAGCTCATAATCGTATAGCTGCAAAAAAAACCTATTAGGAACATGGTTAATCTTTCCACCGCACCACTATATATAATAACACATAGTACTGAAAATCCACAGATGAATGAAATCAATAATTGTTTAATATCGAACAGATTTATCATAATATTCCCCCCTCCTTCATTTTATTGAAGGAGCGTTCCATATATGTAAAAGGATTATGAAAGTCATGCAAAAAGAAAGATGGGATTGAATACAATCCCATCTTTCTTTACCTAACTAAGGTCATCCTTCTCATTAAATCAGTCACTTCATTATTTACACGTGTAACAGCTTCTCCATTTTCCAATCTTGTTGCAAGTCCTCGAATCTCCTGAACCATTCCTTCATCCTGTGTAAAAAAGATTTGATCAATTTCTGGATCAACGGTACGTACTCTGGCTTCAATTCGCTCTTCAAGGTTTTGGTTTTCTTCGCTGATAACACCTATTAGAGCTGCATTGGCACTAATAATAACATGTGCTCTTTCAACACCTTCTACTACTTTCAATTCATCAGCCAGCCGATCTGCACGGGCATTTAGATCGTTTACATTGATATTTCCTTCAAATGCACCATCCTCACTATTGTAGGGAATTGTAGGATTTGTTGCCATACCGTTATTTTGTATATCTCCCGGATTTGCTTGTTCATTTGGAGTTGGTCTTCGAGCAGGCTGACAACCGCTTATCAATAGTATAACAATCACAAAAACGAAAATTCTATACATAGTTTTTTTCAAGCATAACACCTCCTATAACTATTTTTTCACCAAGTCTTTATCTTTATTTCAAATTTTAAAAATATTTATAGAAACCTAAAATAGATTCATGACGAATAAAATAATTTGCTCCTTTTTCTGTAGAAAAAATTTTTTTGAATAATTTAACGGCTTTTTCAAAGGATAATTCTAGTAGAGAAATCATTGAATTGATTGAACATTCCTCATAAATCAGTTATAATTTTATTTGTGTTTAATAACGTACAAAGTTTGAAAGGAAGAATTCTATATGAAGTTAGGTATTGTAGGTTTACCCAATGTAGGCAAGAGCACTCTTTTTAACGCCATTACAAAAGCTGGTGCAGAGTCGGCAAATTATCCCTTCTGTACAATCGAACCCAATGTAGGTGTTGTATCAGTCCCTGATCATCGTTTAGACGTACTGTATCAAATGTATAATTCTGAGAAAAAAGTTCCAGCAGTTATAGAATTTTACGATATCGCTGGCTTAGTTCGCGGTGCAAGCCAAGGGGAAGGATTAGGCAATAAATTTTTATCCCATATTCGTGAAGTCGTTGCAATTGTCCATGTAGTTCGCTGCTTTGAAGACGACAACATCGTCCATGTAGAAGGAAGTGTAGGCCCTCTCAGAGATATCGAAACCATCAACTTGGAATTAATATTCTCCGATTTAGAAATGATTGAAAGACGTTTACAAAAAACAAATAAATTGGTTAAGTCTGATAAATCTTATCAACTAGAATTTGATCTTCTTCAACGGGTAAAAGATACCCTAGAGAGTGGTAAATCTATAAGGGGATTAGATTTGACAAAGGAAGAAAAGGAAATCGTAAAGGATTTTAATCTGCTTTCCTATAAGCCTATTATTTATGTAGCCAACGTATCAGAGGATGATCTTCTGGAAAACGGCGCAAACAATGAAATGGTACAACAGGTGCGAGAGCATGCTAAATCAGAAAATGCTGAAGTTGTAGTAATCTGCGCTAAAATCGAGTCTGAAATTGCAGAACTGGACGATGCGGAAAAGGTTGAGTTCCTGCAAGATTTAGGTTTAGAAGAGTCAGGCTTAGATCTTCTGATCAAAGCAGGTTATAGCCTGTTAAATCTCATGAGCTTTTTAACAGCCGGTCCAAAAGAAGTTCGGGCTTGGACCATTCGTATCGGTACGAAAGCACCTCAAGCTGCCGGAAAAATCCACTCCGATATTGAACGGGGCTTTATTCGTGCAGAAACTATTTCTTTCGATGAATTGGTAGCTGCGGGCAGTATTGCTGCAGCTAAAGAGAAAGGCTTGGTTCGCCTTGAAGGAAAGGAATATATCGTACAAGACGGCGATGTAATTTTATTCAGATTTAACGTGTAGAATAAAAGCAATGATTTTTTCGAATCATTGCTTTTTTCATAGCAAAATTATTCAGATAATTAAAGTCAGCAGTTTTCCTATCCTGTTATTGTACAGAATAAGCTTTCTTAACATATATTGTAAAGCAGATCTGTTCAACTGCAGAAAAGAACGCTGAAGTTAAAAAGTATAATCCCAACCCTATGGGTGCCTTTACAACAATAAATACACTCATGAGCAGGGCAGGAAGAATATTACCTACTGAAAGTTTCATAATCCCACTATCCCTTAGCACCCCTAATGAAACCAAAATATTGGGCAGCAATTGAATGACCGTAACGAGGATTGGTACAATATAATAAGGGTCCGGTAGAGATAGCTTTAAAATCCAGGGTAATATAATGGTCGTTCCCTCTACTGGCATCACAATAAAAAACCTATATAAAGAAATTAATATTGGAAGCTGGATAAATCCTGCAAAACCTCCAAATATATTTCCTGCATTTTTTGTATATACTTTCTGTAACTCAACTTCGAGCTTTTCTTTATTGTGCTTATATTTATTTTTAAGTGCCTCAATCTGCTTCGACATTTCCTGTTGTTTTGCAAGACTATTTTTTTGCTTTAAATTTACGGGCAAAAGGGCCAGTTTTGCGATTATGGTTAATAAAACAATGGCAAGTCCCCAATCACCGGTTACATGAAAAAGAAGGCCTAAGGCTTGATGCAATACTTCGAAAATAATATTCAAAATGATCTCCACCTTTCTATCCGATTAAAAGTGTTGTATCGTTAGAAATCATTTTGTATTTATTCGTGAATACAGAACCGCCATATGTCATATTTTTCATAGATATTAAAATCTTCAAGAACAAGCTGCCGAATATAATTGGCAACCTTTAGTTTCGTCAGCACGGTAATACCGCTTTCAAAATGCCACTTTACAGCAGTTCTAGCAATTTTAAAACTGCAATAGAGAATTGACAGAAAATAAGCAAGAACAAATATGAGCATCATAATCTCAGCAATATTCAATTTCACGGCAACCCTCACCTGCTTTCTTATCTAGATGTGTCCTTAGATTTTATATACTCATATTTTAACATAAACATTCCCTTAAACCTATTAAATTTGGTTAACTTTTTGACTCGACCACTTTGCTGTTTAAGCATTCAATTTCATTATGTAATTGACCCATGATATTGATGGAAAGGAAACTCTATATTACTTTTTGACTGAAATGCCTTTATGAAGATTGTATCTGATACTGCCATTGAAAGGCCTGACATAGGATTCTTATTGGAAAATGTATAAATGCAGCTTCAATCCACTTTGCAAAGCCCTTCTTTTTTTCGGCAGTCAGTACTGTATTGGTAAAATCCATCTCTAGAAGGCGCTCTCCTTTGGTCAAAATCATTATATTTTCTTCCTGCCTGTAATCTGTTTGATACCCTAGCAGACGAAATAAGCGGGCTGCCTTTCCATGCGCTACAGCTCTTCCTTTCATCTTCTTGCCTTCAGTGTACTTTTCCGGCAATTCAGCATCGTCTTGCAATGCCGCTTCTAAAGAAATATATTCCAGATTTCCATTTATCTGTCCATCATCAGCAATTACGGTTCCCCACCTCTCTGAAATCCGGTTAAGGTTATCAATGATTGCTTTTGCTTCTTTTTCTTCCGCTGCCTTCGGTTGTCCATTTACAATGGAGATTGGTACAATCCAGCTGTTTATCATGCCCTGTTTACTAACCTCAATATTAAAAATCATGGACCTGTTACTTAACTGGCCTTTGGAATTAAAAACAAAATTACCTAAACTATACAGTATTGGCTTGTTTTTATAGAATTCGATTCCCTGCAGCACATGGGGGTGGTGACCCATCACAACATCTCCACCACTGTCAATGATCACTTTACCCAGCTTCTCTTGATATCCCTGGGGAAATTGATCCAGTTCCTTTCCCCAATGCACCGATACAATCAGATAATCTACATGCTGCTTTGTTTGGCTGACAGTATCTTTGATTTGATTGACATAGTGATCATAAGCACTGACAATACCTGGCCGCTTATCGGTAGCATACCAGCTCATATCGTAGATAACTCTGGAAAAAGCTAAAAACCCGATCTTTTGTCCATTAACCTCCCAAATAGCCGGCGTTAATGCTTTTTGAATATTTCTGCCTCCACCTGCATACTTGATTTTACTCTTCTCCAGATTCTCAAGCGTTTCAATAAATCCTTCTTGTCCAAAATCCAAGATATGATTGTTTGCAATTGAAACACCATCTACACCTGCATTTACCAGACCCGTTAAAGTTTCTGGCTTTGACTGAAAGGTATAGCTTTTGTCAGGGCTTGCAGCGCCTTTTACGCCTACGGAGGTCTCCAAATTAAGCAGCACTAAATCGCTTTTCTCAAAATAGGGCTTTACCTCTATCCAAGGATAATCCACACCATTTCTTTCGATTTGGCTTCCAATACTTCGATCCAGCATAACATCTCCTGCAAGGGAAATCGTCACGGTTTCCTTTTTTTCTGGTATTGCATGAACATCTATGATGAGACTCGTCGTTAATATAAGGAGTGTAAGGATTATTCTTATTTTTCTTATAAACATCATCAAAACCTCATCTCAATTCTATTTTACGCTAGGGTAAATCCATTCTTTTTTGAAAAAAAGAATGGTACAGAGACCATTCTTAATAGTTTATATTTCCACTTTCTACGCCCTTAGCAATGGAAACAGAAGCACTGGTTCCCAATCGCGTTGCGCCAGCTTCAATCATTTTCAGAGCAGTTTCAATGTTTCTGATACCTCCAGAAGCTTTTACCTGAAGCCTATCTCCTACAATCTGCTTCATCAGTATAACATCTTCTACTGTAGCGCCGCCTGTAGAAAAACCCGTTGAGGTTTTCACAAAATGCGCTCCTGCAGCTTTTGACAGCTCACAGGCTTTTATTTTTTCTTCTTCTGTTAATAAGCAGGTTTCGATAATTACTTTTAAAATATTATGGGGTTTGAGTACTTCCACAATCCCCTCAATATCCTTCCGAACAAAGTCATATTCTTTGTCTTTCAAAGCGCCAATATTGATCACCATATCAATCTCATCAGCTCCATTTGCTATCGCAGTCTTTGCTTCAGATGCTTTTCCGCTGGATTCCATAGCTCCAAGAGGAAAGCCTACTACAGAAGTAATCTTTACATCACTTCCTTTTAACTGCTCTTTTACGAAAGGTACATACCATGAATTAACGCAAACAGAATAAAAACCATTTTCAACAGCTTCCTGACATACCTTTATAATGTCCTGTTTCTGTGCATCGGGTTTTAAAACTGTATGATCAATATATTTAGCAATATTCATCGATAACCCTCCAAACTATTTGATTAATTCTACAAGTTCTCCGTTCTTTAGGCCTGCAGCATTGCCTTCATCTATATCAACATGCATTTCCAATGCATATGTTGGATGAACCCTAACCAAAACATTATTGAATACTAGCCCTCGTTTTCCATCTACTTTTACGCTTACTACTTCTTTATCAACTACATTAAATTTCTCCGCGTCAGAAGTATGCATATGAATGTGTCTGGCAGCAGCTATGATTCCGCTTTCTATTGTAACTTCGCCCTTTGGCCCGACAATTTTTGCTCCCGGACTGTTCACTAAGTCGCCGGAATCTCTTACGGGCGGTGTTACACCCAAAACAAAACCATCGGTTAAAGAAATCTCAATTTGTGTACTTCCTCTTGCTGGTCCTAAAACTCTTACACCTTTTAAAGTGCCTTTCGGTCCAACAATATCAACCTTTTCATTTGCCGCATATTGTCCGGGCTGCGATAAATCTTTCATGATTGTTAACGCATAACCCTCTCCAAATAAAATGTCAATATGCTCTTTGCTCAGGTGTAAATGTCTGTTTGACAGACCCACCGGTATCATATTGTTTGGCATAAATAACCCCCCTGATTAAATTAAAGTAGTAATAATTTCCATTATGTATACACGATACGCATATATTATATCTCTATAATATTAAAAAATCAAATCTATTCCTCTAAATAAATGTAATATTTACAGCTGAGAGATTATTTTTTCAGCTTATCCGTAACTGCTTGTGTCTTCCCTGCCATGCTAGCACGCCTGTCTCTTCTGTCATCTATTTTTATAGTTGTAGATACTCTAAGTGCACCGGATTCAAAAGGTACCTCATGCATTCTCCTTATTACATCTAAAATAATATCTAAGTCCCCTTCAATAATCGTGCCCATAGCTGTCAATTCATAATTTACTCGATTCTCTGCTTGCAATATACAATGGCAAGCTGCTACATAATGACTGATGCTGGTATCGCCAGTTCCCAGTGGTACAATTGAAGTTTCCACGATAGCCATTCAATACCCCTCCTTAAAAAACGATTAGTTTTTGTCCTAATTCAAAGGCATCATCTAGCAATTGCTTCCGATCTCCAACAAATTCATTGTCAGTACGGTCTACTAATAGATTATATTTATAATTTGTATTAATTGCTCTGAAAAATAACTCCATCACTATAGTGGCACCAATAAAACCGTTCTCACTCATGGTTGAACCTGCTGTACATAAGAACAATCCGTTCCTCTTCTTATTTCTATCGATTGCAGATTTCTGTAAAACGTATTTGCTTGACCAAAAAGCCTGACACCGATCAATCATAATTTTCGTAATACTAGAAACGGAATTAAAATAAATGGGGGAACCAATCACTACGATATCTGCTTGATTAAACTTACCATAAAGCGTAGAAAGATCATCTTTGATCGCGCATATACCTGATTTGCCACAATAGTCACAGGCGTTGCATGGCTGCATTGATAATTTTCGAAGCTCAATCTTCTCCACCTCAACCTTTTGAGATGTCAATCCTTCGATTACTGCGTCCAAAAGCAAATCTGTGTTCTTTTTACTCCTGGGACTACCCATTATTGCTAACGCTTTCAATAGGTCGCCTCCTTATCTATTCAAAATTATCCTTCTATAAACTGTTCAAGATTAAACTCTTTTTCTGAATCCACTTTCCCTTTAATATTACAATAAAATGTAAGAATTGCCAATGCAAATAATAGAAGGGCCATAATATTATAGTAATTTGAATAAGGCGTAAACCGAGACCAAAGCAGTAGAAAAAAAGCTAGCACCACATATCGTGTGGCCTTTGATTTTGATAATAGCGCATCTCTATAAGCCGCCATTTTTCGTTCCCTTTTCTCAATTCTGTCAAAGATATATTTATCCATTTCTTGGTCTGTAGGAAAAAGTCCTGCTTTATCAATAATTTTAAGCAGTTTTTCTTTTTCTATTAATATAAGTTTCTGTTCAATGTTTCTCTCTATAAAATCATAACACTCTTTCGTAAAGTCTGTCGTCACAATCATAATTCCTTTTTTAAAACCTTTTTTTCTTAATCGCTCACTATAGCGCTCTAATTCTTTTAGCTGTGTATTCTCATCATAGCGATTCATTTTGAAAAGTGCAGGAAGATTTGTTTCATTGTATTTAAACAGATAATAGATTTCCTTATCCTCATTCTTTTCCTCTGTTAAGCGCTGAAATCCTACGTTTTCAAATACTTGACAAATAAATGAATGAATTTCTTCCGGTTTTTTTCCCATTAATTCTTTATATACTCTTTGACTTGCTAGATATTTACGTCTTTGGTTAATAATTTCCGTGATTTTTTTATTTCTAATACGAATATCTATAATATGAAATAAACTTGTCAACAAAATAGACAATAACACCGCTGTAAATAGCTGCTTACTCATAATCAGGAAAAACAACAGGCCTGAAAAAAAAACGATGATACGGCTTCCTATATAATCAAATATTTTACCCAAACTGCTTCTACCATCTGTTTTTCTTTCTACATAATATTTTTTTAACTTTTTATTCGTTCTGTTTTGATGAATGTGAATCTTTAATTGCTTCATAAAATATTTTGTTACTTCATTATACTTATTCATTTGACTACCTCCATCCGTTATATATTACAATTTTTTCCGATTTATATAAAATATATTCGATTGTTTGTTCATAACGTAAGGGAGATATGGCAATAATATTGACAATAAGATATATTATGGGAGGCTCACTACGTGAAAATTGCTGACTTACCTGATGATACTCGATTAGAACTCCACAATCATATGAAACGTATTATTCGTAAATATTATAAAGGCCTAAAAAATGGCTCTCTAAAATACGAATCTTTTATTGATAAAATGTTTTCGATAAAAACACAACCCCAGTGGCTCAAAAACTACCCTAATCTAGAGAAAGATTTAGATTTTCGAGACTCTTTGATTCAATATATTAAAAATATAACAAATGGATATATTCAAATGGAACAACAAAATAAACTGAATGTAAATCACAAGCATAAAGTACTCTCTGAACGACCATCCGAAAAAGCGGCCCAGAAGGATATGTTGACCTTACAAGATAGACAGGAACTCAAGAAAATTCTTCATGACAATGGATACACCCTATCGATTCCTTCAAAGTTTTTAACTGCTTCAGAAGCATCTTACCTAAAGGAATATATTCAGGAAGGAATTTCTGTACCGCTTGGTTGGGAAAAAATACTAAATTATATAAAAAAGAGCACATAGTGTGCTCTTTCTGCTATTCTGCTCCCCATTTGCCTTTTTTCATATGAATTTCTAATTCAGCAACAATCATTTTTCTTAAGAAAATGGCTTGCTCCTTCGCCTTGTTAAATATCGCTACACATCCGGGATCTAAATCATCCTCTATTCCCGCTTCAGCGATATCTTCAACTTCCTGCAGGACATTATATAATTCCATATGCAGCGTATTGGAAAACTCTGAGCGTACAACCTTTGTAGTAGCTTCTTCATTTAATTCAGCAAATTTTTCTTTTGGTGCGCCGCACTTAGGACATTTATCCGGTGCATCATCTCCAGTATGTATATAGTTACAGACCTCACATTTAAATAATTTCATACTACATCATCCTCTCTACATAAATTTACATGGTTACATCCTATAGATATCCCTTCGTAAGCTCTTTTAAACATATTTTTACCGAATGGCATCCACTCTATTTATAATCTCATCTTCTTCTAATTCATCTGCATTGAGCATAACGACATACTGATTATTTAAAAGAATTCTAGAACTAGTTATTTCTGGCGGGGTTTGATACCCAACCTGCTCAGAATAAATCATGGCATCAATAGGTTCGCTTGTCCCATTAAAATCAGTAACATAATACCCTTTATTCCTTAATTTATTTGCAATACTATCTAAACCACTTTGCACTGCCACAACCTTACCTAACATACTACGTACCTCCCCAAAATATCTTTTTTTAATATTTTTCTCAATTTTTTCTAAGATATACTTTGGGGTTGGATTTTAAAAAAAGAACCTCTTTGAAAATTACATACATTCCAAAGAAGGTTCTTCTAAATCAATGTTTTTTCTATAAAATTTTCAATTACAAATCTATCCCATGGCTCGTTCTAATTTATCAAGGTGTTGAAGAGGAAACATCCTCAACAGTTCTTTAAATTGATCAACCGTTAATCCTTGGGTTGTTGTGTATATTTGTATTTTTTCGTCCACATTTGCATTTCTAAATCGCTCTTTAATCATCTCAAAGTTTCCGTTTTGTCCCATAACCTCACTCCTATAATCATCAGTAATAGACTACATTATTAGTATAGGAAATGGATTAAAAATTTATTCTAGAATCCCCACTGTTTATTAAACAGTTTTATTTAATCGAATATAATATCAATCTATTTCTCATAGACCTCTTTTTTAAGAATAGCTATATAAGGCAAATTCCTATATTGTTCAGCATAATCAATTCCATAACCAACGATAAACTCATCAGGAATATCAAAGCCTTTATAATCTACTTTGATGTCTGCCTTTCTCCTCTCAGGTTTATCTAACAATGTACAAATTTTGAAGCTTCTAGGTTTTCTTGAAAGCAAATTATGATACAAATAATCCAGCGTTAATCCTGTATCAATAATATCTTCTATAATTAACACGTCTTTATCTTCAATACTATGGTCCAAATCTTTAATAATTTTAACAACACCAGAACTCTCTGTAGATAATCCATAACTAGAAACTGCAATAAAGTCTATAGATAGAGGAATTTGAATTTTTCTCATCAAATCACTCATAAACACATTAGCACCTTTTAAAACGCCAATCAGGAGAAGATCTTTTCCTTGATAATCTAAAGTGATTTGATCTCCTAGTTCATCTATTTTTTCTTTAATTTGATTTTCTGTAAATAATATTTCGCGAATGTTCTTTTCCAAATCCTTCACCTCTTACCGTTTATTAAAATAATTATAACATAGTTCATTTGTTTTTGTACGTTTTAAGAATCTATATCTTTTTTGTTCGTGTATTGTTTTCTGAAAAAACCATCTTTAAACAGATGGCTTTTCAAAATCCACATATTTCAATTCAGTCTCCAAATATCTTGCTAAAGCATAAATTACATCAGAGAGACGATTTACATACTTAATCAGCATTGCACTGACGGACTCTTCTCTATTTAATGTTAGGATGCGTCTCTCAGCCCTTCTGCATACAGTTCTGGCTACATGCAAGGATGCGCTAGCCTTGTTGCTTCCAGGTATAATAAACTTATCCATTTTATCAATTTTTGCGATATAAGCATCAATAATCTTCTCTAAATCTTGAATATGTTTTTCTTGAATTTGTTCAGGAAATTTTTCTCGATCCTTTGTTGCCAATTCTCCGGCCACATCAAAAAGTTCTCTTTGAATACGGTACAGTATTTCAATAATTTCTTGATCCTCAACAAAATTACGGGCTAACCCTAAACAAGAATTTAGTTCATCTATCGTACCATAGCTTTCTACCCGTAGACTATCCTTATATACCCGAGTATTATCGTAGAGACTCGTTTCACCCTTATCACCAGTTTTCGTATAAATCTTCATGTCCTTATCCTCCTCTTATTCGTCATCATCGATCCTATATTCTATGTCATGGATCATCTTATCTTTACTAAATTCTTTGCTATAAGGATTTTCTATGTAATAATCCAATTCGTCAGAAATCCTAGATAAAATATATCCGATAATTACTGCATCGTCAATAAGTCCAAAGGCTAGAAATACAGGAACAGGTATGAGATCAAAAGGATTGATGACATATGCAAGACCCATAAAAACCATTATCTTCTTCCATATGGAAATCTTTGGATCTTTGATAAATTTAGGCAAAACGCCAATTCGCTTTATAAATCTGGCAGCAGATAATAACATGCCTTTTTTATTGCGGGATTGCTTTTGTATGATCATCGCCCCCTCCCAATACACTACTTTCTATTCTAAAGGATAGTATATGTTCTTTCAACTCTTTTTATCAGCTTCCATAAAAGGGTCTATGGATTTATGTCCTGTTCTTTTTTAATGCCCATGAAAAAGGAGATGCATCTTTATTTCGATGCTTCCCCTGTTCCATGAGATTTTCCTAAATATGCTTCCTGTATAGAAGGATCTTTTGTTAGTTCCTTTGCATTGCCTTCTTTAATAATCTTTCCTTGCTCTAAAACGTAAGCTTTATCTGCAATAGATAATGCTTTATAAGCATTTTGCTCTACCAGCAAGATGGTTTTATTCATTTTTTTAATATCTTCTATGATCTCAAAAATGGTTTTTACCAAGAGTGGCGCTAATCCCAGAGAAGGTTCATCTAGCAGAATCAAGTCTGGATTACTCATTAGACCTCTACCCATCGCCAGCATCTGCTGTTCGCCGCCGCTTAAGGTTCCTGCCATTTGGTTCATTCTTTCCTCT
This sequence comes from Geosporobacter ferrireducens, assembly GCF_001750685.1. Taxonomy (GTDB): domain Bacteria; phylum Bacillota; class Clostridia; order Peptostreptococcales; family Thermotaleaceae; genus Geosporobacter; species Geosporobacter ferrireducens. The sequence continues at coordinate 410,045 of NZ_CP017269.1, forward strand.
AATCGCGGAAATAGCTGATACACATTTTTTAAATCCTGAGCAATGCCTTCCTTGTCCTTGCGAAGATACGCTCCTATGATTAAATTATCCTTTACTGTAAGGTTTGCAAAGATTAGACGTCCTTCAGGCACCTGTGATATACCTGCTTCTACTATTTTATAGGGCATAGCAGGAAGGTCTTTTCCTCTATACTTTATACTTCCTTCTTTAGGCCTGATCACACCAGATATTGCATTCAACAGCGTAGATTTTCCAGCCCCATTAGCTCCAATAATAGATACAATTTGGCCTTTCTGTACCTCAATATCAATACCTCTTAAAGCATGAATACCTCCATAATAAACATTTAGATTCTCGACCTTTAGCAATTCACTTCCTCCTCCCCAAGATACGCCTCGATTACCTTTGGATTTTCCTGTATTTCTTGGGCAGTTCCTTCTGCTAGCTTTCTACCAAAATTTAGTACTGCAATTTTATCGCATACTCCCATAATCAAATCCATATGATGTTCAATCACGACCACAGTTAATTTGAACTGTTCACGAATTTGTCGGATTAATTCCATTAGTTTTATGGTTTCATCTGGGTTCATTCCTGCAGCGGGTTCATCTAAAAGCAGAAGTTTCGGGTTCAATGCTAAAGCCCTTGCAATTTCTAACCTGCGCTGCAAACCGTAAGGCAGATTGGATGAAACGATATCCTTCCGATCTTTCAACTCCATAATTTCCATCAGTTCCTCTGCATGGTCATGAAGCATCTTCTCTTCTTTTTTGAATCTATGTGTTCGAATAACGGCATCCAGTATGTTATAATTTGCATTATAGTGGCAAGCTGTTAATATATTCTCATAAGCCGTAAGCTTTTTGAAAAGCCTTATATTCTGAAAGGTTCTTGTAATGCCCATATCTGCAATCTGATAGGGTTGAAATTGGTCTATACGTTGATCTTGGAAAATAATTTCCCCTTCTGATACTTTATAAATTCCTGTGATTAGATTAAAAATTGTTGTTTTTCCTGCTCCATTGGGCCCGATCAATCCAAATATAGAGCCTTTCTCAACCTGTATGCTTACATTGCCTACAGCCGTTAAGCCGCCAAATTGCTTTGTTACATTTTTCATCTCTAAAATATTCATGACTGATCTCCTCCTGCTGATGTTTTTTCTTTAGATTTAAGACCAATCTGAGAGAAGAATCTTTTGATATTTCTAAAAGTTAATTCATATCCACCCATTAATCCCTGTGGTCTGGTAATCATAATAAATATTACTGCAAGTCCATATACCACCAGTCTCCACTTTGCAAAGCTTCTCAACAGTTCAGGGAGTGCAGTTAGTACAATCGCTCCTAGCGCACTGCCAGAAATGCTGCCTAATCCGCCAAAAATTACCATAATCGTCAACTCTGTTGACTTTGCCATCTGAAACATCTTAGGCTGCAAGAAACCTAGATAATGGGCTAACATCCCCCCTGCAATACCAGCATACATGGCACTGATTGCTAAAGAGATCATTTTATACCGAAATACATTAATACCGATGATTTGCGAAGCCATCTCTTCTTCCCGGATGGCAATAAAATTTCTCCCATGCCTTGATCGAATTAGATTTGCCATCACAATAATCGCAATAATGTTAATTACAATTACATTGACGAGAGAAGTCTTTAAAGGTATTCCAGGCCAGCCTCGCGCCCCGCCAAAATATTGTACATTATCTAGAATCAAACGTATGGCTTCTCCTAAACCTAACGTAGCAATACAAAAGTAATCTCCTTTTAGATTTAAAGTAAGTCTTCCAATGAGTAAGCTTAGCAAGGCAGCAGCGCTCCCGCCAATCAAAAGAGCAAAAACAAAGGGTATTTTAAAATTTACAGTCATCATAGCTGTTACATATGCACCAATCGCCATAAAGCCTGCATGACCAAAGGAAAACAGTCCTGTAAAACCTGTCAGGAGTGAAAGACCTAATACTGCTAAGAGATAAATACCTGATAAGATCAAGATTCCTTGTACATAAAACCAATCCATGCTGCCACCTCCTATGCCTTATCTTCAGTCATTTTGCCCATAAGCCCCATAGGACGGACAATTAATATAAAAATTAGCAATGCAAAGGCAATCAGGTCTCTATATTGGGAAGATAGATATCCAGAGGTTAATGTTTCTATAATTCCTAATAACACCGAGCCAATCACTGCTCCTTGAAGACTTCCCAACCCGCCAAAAACAGCAGCGATAAAGGACTTTATAGTAATAAATCCAATTTGAGGATATACCGTATACTTCATACCAAAAAGTACCCCTGCAATCCCTCCTAAAAAGCCGCCTAATCCAAACACTATGAAAATGATTTTATCTGTGTTCACGCCCATTAAAGCACTGGCTCTCATGTTATAAGCTGTTGCCCGAATGGCCATTCCTATTTTTGTTTTTTCGATGATATAGACAAGCAAAGTCAAACTAATCCCTGATATAATAAACATCATCATATCCAATCGTCCAATGGACAAAGATCCAAATGTAAATGGCTGGGGCGATAAAATCCGCGGGTATGTTTTAAAAGTAGGTCCAATAGTGGCAATGACGATATTTTCTAAAAAGATAGAAGCTCCCATAGCCGATATAATAAAATATAAAAATGGAGCACTACGTTTTCTTAAAGGCCTATAAGCAATCCGCTCAATAACCAAGGCCAATGCACCTGCCCCTATGGCTGCAAGGGCAAAAGCTGGCACAAAAGGAAGCTCATAGAGTGTTAACAGAAAAAAACCAAAATATGAACCTAGCATAATTACGCCTCCATGGGCAAAATTACTGAAGTTCATAATACTATAAACAAGAGAATAGCCTACTGCCATCAATGCATAAACACTGCCGATTGACAAGCCGTTGATGATTTGTTGCATAAAAGCAGACATGAAAAGTCCTCCTTCGCTTTGCCCTTTATTATAGAAGAGAGGGAAAACCCTCTCTTTTATAATTATTTAGCAGAGTATTTTTGTTGGAAAACGTATTCCCCATCTACAATCTTTATGATCGCAGCATCCTTACCTTCTGGATTATGGGTATCTTTACTGATTGTGATTTGTCCTGTAATCCCTTTAACACTGGCTGTTTCTAAAGCGTCCCGAATCGCTACAGAGTCTAGACTATTTGCATTATTTACAGCTGCTTCAAGTAATTTAACTGCATCATATGCTAAGTAGCCGTTCAACTCTACTGGTGAGTTATACTTTGTTCTATAAGCAGCTTTAAAATCTTGCACATCCGGATCTTCAAAATCTAAGTGATTTACAAAATAGCTGCCTTCAACAGCATCTTTCGCCATTTCTAACAATACATCTGAAGGCCATCCATCGCCACCCATTAGTACTGCATCAATGCCAAGTTCTCTTGCTTGATTTGCGCTTAATGCAACTTCTTTAAAGAAATATGGCATAAAGATTACTTCTGGCTTAGCTTCCTTAATCTTACTTAGCTGAGGTCTAAAATCAACATCACCAAACTTAAATGCTTCTTTGGCAACAATTTGTCCGCCTTTCTCAACAAAGTATTTTTCGAAGAACTCTGTTAGTCCTTGAGAATAATCATCGGCTACATCGTATAAGATTGCAGCTTTCTTAAATCCGAGTACTTCTGTTGCATATCCTGCAGCAACAGCCCCTTGATATGGATCAATAAAGCATACTCTAAAGTTAAATGGCTTTACCTTATCATCTACAACGGTAACCTTTGGATTCGTAGCAACAGTAGCGATATCAGCAACCTTCATTTCTTCTAGTACTGACGAAACCGCTATCGCCTGACCACTGGCATTGGGACCGATGATCGCAACAACTTTATCCTGTGCGGTTAAGCGCTTCACTGCATTTACCGCCTCAGTAGCATCGCCTCGGGTGTCATATCCTACGACTTCAACTTTTTTGCCTAACAAACCACCCTTCTCATTGATTTCCTCGAACATCATTTTCACAGTATTTAATTCACATTGTCCCCATACAGCTTGGTCTCCAGATAAAGATCCGATCCAACCAACCTTGACAATTTCCTGGGCAGCTTCACCGCCTGCAGCTGGCGTATCTTGGGTCTTTGGTGCACAACCGCCAAGAACTAAAGCAAAGATCAAAAAAGCTGTTAAAACCAAATAACTTGTTTTCTTTTTCATCTTTCTCCCCCTTTAATTTTTTAATAAATGATATGCTTTATGGTAAAGCTTATCCTCCCCCCGTTTATTGTATTTTTCCTTCCTAGCAAATAGATGCGTAAAAAAATTAATTTTTTGTAACATTTCCATTCTTTATAACATTATAAATCTTTTTGGACATTTGTGATAGCTTATTATTAATTTGATACGTAAAAACATTTTTATATTTTCAATTTTCAATATATCTAATAGTTATAAAAAAAAGATAGAGATTAAATTCTCTATCTTTGGTTTGCAGGTTCAGCGTTTATTTTCTTACCTTTAATTCTGATTTTATTCAGTTTTTTTACTAACTTGGCGGCTTGGTTTTTGGGAACTTCAACAAAAGCATATTTATCAAATAAGTCAATGGTTCCTACTTCACGACCGGATATACCGCCTTCATTGGCAACAGCACCTAAAATGTCCGCAGCTCTTATACGATCCCTTTTTCCGATATTAATAAATATTCTAGCTTTATCAGATTCTGTAGCACCGGTATCATCAAACAAGTCTTCACTTCGATCCACTAAGCCTGTACGTTCTTTTTCCATAATAATTTTAGCTAATGCAGCAGCTACTTCGATTGAACTATATTCTTCAGCTAATGTCTCCGTTAAGGAAATATAAGGTGTTAAATGGCCTGCTTCAATCGTAGATACAATTCTCTTTTTAAACACTTCTCTCTGTCTTTCTGCTAAATCATTTACTGACGGAATTGGTTTACGGCGAATTTTTGATTTGGTAAATCTTTCTATACTTTTTAATAATCCAATTTGTCTGCCTGTAACAAAGGTATAGGTTACTCCAGCTTTGCCTGCCCTGCCTGTTCTGCCAATACGATGAACATAATATTCTAAGTCCTCTGGGATATCATAGTTGATAACAATATGAACATTGTTTACATCCAGGCCTCTAGCTGCTACATCTGTAGCTACCAAAAGGTCAACAGTTCCTTCTCTAAACTTCTTCATAACGCGATCCCGCTGACTTTGTTTTAGGTCTCCATGTAGTCCTTCTGAAAAGTATCCTCTGCTCTGTAGACTTTCTACCAGTTCATCTACACCCTTCTTTGTTCTGCAGAATATGATGGTTAAACCTTCTTTTTCCATATCCAGCAATCTAGTCAAAACCTCTAACTTTTCATGAGGTTTGACCTCATAGTAGTATTGCTCAATAAGGGGAACCGTTAAAACCTCATGGACAACCTTGATTTTTTCGGGTTTTTTCTGATAATTACGCGCTAAATTTTCAATTTCTTTTGGCATCGTTGCTGAAAATAGTAACGTTTGTCTATTTTCAGGAGTTTCCTGCAGAATTCTTTCTATGTCCTCCAAAAATCCCATATCCAACATTTGATCTGCTTCATCTAATACAACCGTATGCACATTATTCAGTTTTATCGTCTTACGGTTAATATGATCAATCATTCTACCTGGCGTACCTACTACGATTTGTACACCTGCCTTTAATGCCTTAATTTGTCGTTCTATAGGTTGACCTCCATAAATAGCCAAAGTCTTTACACCGGATAGATACTTTGAAAACTTGCTGATTTCGTCAGCTACTTGTACCGCCAGTTCCCTTGTAGGTGTAAGGATTAGGGCTTGTGGTCCCTTCACATCTAGAGAAAGTTTTTGAATGACAGGCATACTGAAGGCTGCGGTCTTCCCTGTGCCGGTTTGTGCTTGACCAATAATATCCTTTCCATCCATTACCGCAGGCATAGCAGCCTTTTGGATCGGCGTCGGTTCCTCATAGCCCAGGGCATCAATTGCCTTCAATATTTCCGGCATAAGTCCTAGTTGTTTAAAAGTAATGTTGTTCATGTTTTTATCAACTCTCCAATTCTTTATTCTCGCTGATAAACAGCTTTTTATGGTCTCATCTAATAAAAAAACAATCATCTTATATGAATTATTATTTTCAGTGAATTTCTTTTTATCCCTTTTCTATGTACAAGCCATCATAAAAACTATTTACATGTCATATATTGTATTGGTACATAAAGATAAGCAAATAAACAGGAGGCTTTAGCATGCTGCCTATTTACGCAAAAAACAAGGGAAGAAAAACCTTCCCTATTACAGAAAAAATTAATACATTTAAGCTAATGAATTTTGTGAAAGCCTTACAAGATATTACCAGATATAAGTTTCATTGTCAAGTTTATACAAAGAATATGGGTAACAGTTGGTCGTTTAGGTATACAGCTCAAAATAAGATTTTGATAACCATTAGCTTTCATGATGACGCCCAAGAGGATTGCTCATATATCTATATTCAAGATTTTAATTTTCCTAAAAGTTGTATCGAAAAACAGATGGATCAAAAAATTTTAAAATTATTTCTTCAGCATTTTCAAAATTTAGATTTTGACATGCTTCGCTTTCGTTTGCTTGGCGAGGAGACGCGCACCCTCTCTCAGCATTTTGCGTTTAGACGGACCAGTTTAGATGAAGCATATATGTCCTTAAAAACAGTTTTCATACCACTTCACACCAACAATGTTTCCTAGTACATTGCAACACCTTATCCTGCAACGTCCTGTAATGACACATATGTATCCACTCAGGACCCATAAATAACGGCCCTCCTACTCTAAGGCTCTCCATGCAGTATAAAATCCATGGTTTTTATGGAGTATTTCTTGGTTGGGCATAGGCTCACCTCTAATAATGTTTTTCACAAATATTCTTATATAATATATTTTATATGATTGAACTTTAAGCCTGCAACAAATATGTCTTATATTGTTATATTTTTTAATAATTTTATTGTAGTTTTTACCGTTTTAACTGCTGATATAATAGAAAGGGATAGTACAGCGCTTAAACGTGCCCACTATCCCTTCTACAGAATCATTATTCTCTTGGCGGAAACAAAAACCCTCTTCTCCTGCGATTAATAAAATTCTCAATTTGTTCAATTCGATCTTCCAATTCAAGTAGCTTCTCTTTTATTCCTATTAGGTTTTCTTGTTCAATAATCTCATGGTTTACTTCTACTAAGTCATTTTCTTGATTTTCAGGAATGCTCAATATCTCTTCAACCTCCTCTTCTCTTTTTTTTTTAGTTATAAGAGGCATTTCCACTGCTTTTTCAAAAGATCCAAAACCTAAAAAAGTAAAGTCAGGAAAATCCTTTCCATAGGAATAATTGAGTAGATAAGATCGATCAGAATTTCTGGGATTTAAACAATATTTATAACGTACAAAAATACCTTCCTTGGATTCTGTCCATTGATATGGAACACTCCAAGTCATACCATTGTCTTCAGAAAAACTACTGGCTACATAATCATACTCTGTCCATACAGTCCAAAGCATGTTATCAAACATGATCAATGTAGGATAAGAACAGTTTCCCGGATTCGACAATTCGTATTCTGATTTCTTAATTAATTTATTTCCTGCCATTTTATACTTTTCATATTTGACAACTAAATTCCCATCTATATATTCACTATAAACAATGTTTAATTCTTCCTCTTCCACTAATAAGATATCTATATACAATTTATCATTCAATCCATCAGTAACCTGTAATGTATCTCTCCAAAGATCCAATGTTCCATCGTATAACTTAATAAATAGTTGCTCTGCTCCATTGACCAAATTATAGTATCCTAAAATCAATCCTTGAGAGGTGCTGAGAACCTGGAGAGGATTTAATAATGTCTTAACCCGAATATCTCCCAGTTCAGCATTTCTCCAAATCTCGTCTTTCCGGTATAAGTAATAGATCCGATAAACCTTATTGCTCTCAAAAGAAGGCACGCAATAAAAAATGTAAAGTCCGTCTTTCCAGGATATTACACTTAAATTATAAATATTTATTCCCTCCGAGCTCAGTAGTACCTCTCTTTCCCATATACCTAGACGATAAATAAACAATAGCAGCTTTCCTTCCTTTTGTTGACAGGTAAGATAGATGGTATCTTTCTTATCTATTATAACGTCAAACTCCGGCATACAAGCTTCAACCAAAATTTCCTTCTCCATTTTTTTCGTATGTTTATAAAAACAGGCATAAATAATCTTTTCATTATCCCAACGAAAACTATGTATATTACCTGCTTGGTCTGTTACCAATGCGTTCTTCTGGTTTGCAAAGGACATCTCATCACCTTCCCATCAAAATTGTCTTTGTACAATCGATTTTCGGTTTAAGGAACACTTTTATATTTCTGACATATTATGATATTGCAGTAGACAAATATTTTCTTACTTCATTTTAATCCTATGAATCCCCTTCAAAAGTTATGCTATATTCGTACAAGAAGAGTAGCAGAAATTTTCAACTGGAATATACTGAAATTAGAAAGGGTAGTCTTAATATCATGAAAAGGAGGAAAATTTATGGCAAATACAAATAAATCGCCACAAGTTAGTCTTGCACTTCCCGATAGATGCTGTACTGCTGAAACTGGTTGCCACTTTGACGGATCATTGCGAAATGTCGTTTCTGAGCCAATATATGTTCAAAAAGTATACGATGCTGCATTATTTAACCTACAAGGATTAACAACGGTTACAGGCCAACCCTTTACACCGGCATTAGGTGCAGGCGCTAGAATTCTTCGGATCTTAGACATTCGATGCAGAAAATTTTTTAATCCAGCTAATATTAATGATCCTAGAAATTTGGTTGCCACTCCTACAACAACTGTAGCAGGAGCAGAATTTGTCCAGGACGGCTGCGGTAGACCCGTAACAGTCATCGGACCTGATGGGACTGCTTCAGAAAATCTATTATTTGCAGATACAGAAGAATGTGATGAATTAGGAAAAGGTACTCCTATTTTTGGTACACAGATCATTGAAATAACAGGAAATGTAATTGTTGAAATTGATGTAGTCATAGCTGATCACAAAAAGTGTGAAAAGACTGTCACATTATCTGCAAATGTACCCATTGCTAAAGAAGGAGCACCCCTTATTTTGACGAACTTTTTTGAATTATGTATACCATCTGTATTTGACACTGCTTTCTTGCCACGTTTTACTGAGTTCTGTAATATCTCTTGCGAAACAAGATTAGCTACGAATAGTATTACGAGAGACATCGTTATCGATCCAAATACTGGCGCTGTAAGAGCTAATTTAATTATTGCACTTTGCGTAACCTGTGAAAAGAAAATTGTAGTTCCTGTACAACTTTGCGTCCTTTCAACAGGATTCCCAGTATTACAAGCAGATGTATCTCCAATTTGCACAACCTTTCCACAATTATTCCCAGATCAAATAGACAAAAAACGCCGTCCATGCCCACCTAGAAAATGGAGCGAGGACGTCGTAACGGAAGCGACAGAGGCAGCAGAAGAAGCATCTATCGAGTAAATAATAAAAGAAGAGATTTCGACATTGGAAATCTCTTCTTTTATTATTTATATTTGTCCCTCATTAATTCTGAAACAAAAACAATCTTAATTCCCCTTTTTTCCAGCTCAGGGATCATTTCTTTAATCATTTTTGCTGTATTGCTGCCACCTAATGGACCTACATGACCGATTCCAATAGCATAACCCCTTTTTAATGCACTATAAGCAAGAAGATTAATTTGCCGCTTAATGGTTTCCGGTGCTTTCTCATTATCCAGAAAAACAGACATCTCAATAACAGGCACCTCATGAGCCCGGGCGACTTCTGATATAACTGATTTTGGCGTAGTTTTACTGTCGACTATATATTTATCCTTTTTTTTCAATACACTGACTACTGCGTTAACAACTCTTCTGTCACTGCTTGCCAATACGCCCATATGATTGTTTGCACCTACCGCATAAGGAACATCTTTAAAAGCATTAATGACGAAGCTCTTAATTTCGTCATCTGTTTGTGAAGTTTTTATAGCTCCAGCACTTAACCCTCTAACACTATTCTTTCGCGTCTCCATAGGGAGGTGTACAATCACCTCATATCCTTTTTTATGAGCATTTTCTGCATCTCGCTTTGAATACTTCATGAAAGGCATGATGGCAAAGGTCATAGGTCTATCAATCGTCATCATCTCTGCAGTGCCTTCGCCATTATTTCCGAAATCATCAATTAGAAATGCTACCTTTGCTCTGTATTTTTTATCCTCCTCTACGCGAAATAATCTTGCCCCTCCTTGAAGTGCTCCATATCCTTTTATTTCTTCTAATATTTCCGCTTTTTCAACCGAATCAATGATTCCACCTAATTGTACATTCAAAAGCGTAACATGGTTCAACGCTAAGTATGTAAAAACAATTAAAAGGAACCCTCCTATTCCTGTCAATAGTTTTTTAATCCTCACTATGCACACCCCTTTATAATCAGGTTCTATCAAAGTATATTATTAATAGTGCTTGTATTATGAAACACCTGCAAAGATTCTCAGATTATAATTTTCGTTTTTAAATAAAAAAACACTTCTTAATGCATAGTGTTACTTAAATTATGCACACTTGCTTCTATATTAGCATAACTTGTATTAGCCAAAGGAAAAGGCTAAGGACATAAAAATGATTGGAGGTGCAACGCATGAGTGAAAGTAAAGGATTTTTTGGAGGAATTGGTGGTATTGGCGATAACACATCATTGTTATTCTTCTTCCTATTGCTAGTGTTGATATTCTGTAATTGTGGATTGTTTGGAGGAATTGGCGGTGTCGGTGGTATCGGTGGTATCGGCGATAACACATCATTGTTATTCTTCTTCCTATTGCTTGTAATAATATTCTGCAATTGTGGAATTTTTGGCGGAATTAGAGGATGCTAAATAATAAAGAATTGGGGTAGTCCCCAATTCTCTACATAACGCAATAAAATAAAAAATCACCTTTATGAAAAGGTGATTTTTACTTAAACGAGCAAATCTATAAGCCGAGTTCTGTATTTGACAGTCATCTATCTAGACCTACTGTTGCCAGTAGGCTCAAGCAACCTACCACGGGACACGACGGGCAGCCGCTTTTTCATCCCTACTTGGTCTTGCTCCGGGTGGGGTTTACAGAGCCAACTAGTCGCCTAGTTGCTGGTGAGCTCTTACCTCACCTTTCCATCCTTACCTGGTATATTGGGGTGACCCCTTTGTAGAAGCATTACACGCTCTACAGCATACCGGGCGGTCTATTTCTGTTGCACTATCCTTGGAGTCGCCTCCACTGGGTATTACCCAGCACCTTGCCCTGCGGAGCTCGGACTTTCCTCGTCAGAGAATGAATCCTCTGACGCGACCATCTGACTTACTCGCTTTATTCATTTTTAACGACAAAGAATATATTATCATAAAGGATCGTTTTTGTCAAAATCCAAATATTGTAAATCAGGCTTTACCGTCTACCCCTTGAGCTGGACATATAATATCCTACTACAGTTATTACAGGTTACAAGTTTATGATTTTTTAAATCCGACATTGTCATCACAGGGAGATCCATATGGCAGCCGGTACAGATATCATACTCCACCAATGCAATAGGATTGTTTTTACGCCGCTTGACGTCCTCATAGACGTCTATATAAGCTTTTTCTATATTATTCAAATGGATTTCAATTTTTTTTGTTAAAGCCTCTATTTCGACTTGTAATTTCTCAATATCGATTTTTCTTTCCTTAAGCATATGCTTAATTTTAGAGCCCATTTTCCTTTCCATTTTTTCTTCTTCCCGAACCTTTTCCTCCAACGACTCCGTCTCTTCTATTTTTTCTACCAGGTTAGCTTCTACTTGTGTATATTGCCCCTCTGCTTTTTCCTGTTCCTTCATTAATATCCCCAATTGCTTTAAATCGTTAATTTTCCCACTATAAAGTTTCCCCTTTACCTCTTCCTTCTTAAAATCCAGCTCTTTTAGATCATGTTCTATTTTTTTGATATCTTTTTGTGTATCTTCAAGTTGCTTTCTAATCGTTTCATATCCATTTTTCATTTTTTTATGTTCTTGAATTTTCTCTTCGATCTCTTTAGGTTGTTGAAGATTTTTAAGAAGCTTTTTCTTTTCGCTTAGAAGCTGCTCCATTTCTTGTAACTCCCATAATAAATCCAACTGTTTCATAATAGCCCACCTTTCTTTTATTTGTAGTAATGTCTAATCTGTTCATTGCTTAAAATAAACATGAAAAAAGAATAGGCAAAGTAAACCTATTCTATATATAACAAAATGGATTAATATTAGTACTGGAAAAGCATATGTCTACATGACAGTGATTGTCCGCTAGCTGTTTTTCTAAGCTTTTTGCATATAAACCACATGCATAATTTTCTGTATCAAAGTGGCCTGCATCGATTACAGGGATATCCAGCTGCTGCGCATATTGCGCTTCGTGATACTTCACATCTCCTGTTATGAAGCAATCACAACCCTCTTGATAGGCATTGTAAATAAACTCTGCCCCACTTCCGGTACAAAGTCCAACTTTTTTCACTATTTTGCTTTGATCTCCCATAATTTTTATAGTCTCTATTCCGAGTAGTCTCTTGAGTCTATTGCACAGTTCTAATAGCTTTTCAGGATTCTTCAAATAGCCCATTCTCCCTAATCCATTTTTCTCATACACATTTCCTAAAGGATACAAATCATAAGCAACTTCTTCATAGGGATGGGCGTGCAGCATCTTTTTAAGCGCTGTTTGTAAACAATCCTCAGCAATAATGGTTTCCACTCGAGATTCTTTTAACCGTTCCACTTCTCCAATGCTGCCAATATAAGGATTCGCACCCCTTAGCGGTCTAAAGGTACCTTCTCCTTTCACCTTAAATGAACAGTCACTATAGTTTCCAATAAATCCAGCACCTGCGCTGCATAATGCACTACGCACTTCCTCTTCATGAGATTCAGGTACAAAGACAACAATCTTAAAATACTTTCTCTGGTAGGTGTTGGTTAAAGATTTTATTTCTGACAATCCAATGTTAAACGCCAATAGATCATTAAGACCGCCATAAGCCATATCCAAGTTAGTATGGGCACAGTAGAGTAATATATCCTTTTGAATTAGAAAATAGATCATTCTACCTAAAGGATCATCGGTTGTGAACTTTTTCATTGGCTTAAAAATCAATGGGTGATGGGCTACAATCATATCTATCCTTTTGGCATCCGCCTCCTGGAGAACAGCCTCTGTAACCTCTAAACATACCATAATCTTTTTTACTAGTTTATCAGGGTTGCCCAACTGTAAACCTACGTTATCCCATGATTCTGCCAAGTAAAGAGGTGCCTGCTTTTCAATTATTTCAATAATTTTTCTTCCTGATTCAGCCATTGTAACACCTCTTCTAATTTTTCAAGCTTTTCCCTACAAGACAGTCTCTTTGCACAGCCTTCTTCACTACTTTGATCTTTCAATCCTTCGATAATCACCTTATTCTTTTGTATATGTTTTAAAAGAAACTCTCGAAGCAGCGGATCCTTATTCTCTATCAGTTTGATGCCGATATCATAATATAGATCATCTGGAATCTCCTGATGCCCTTTTTGTACAACCATTATTTCATATATTCTATGATCTTCTTTTACCAATTTTTCTTCAACAATTTGAAAGCTATTGTGTATCAGCCATTTTCTTAATTCATCCTGTGCAACCATAGGCTGCAGGATAAATGTAGTCACCGTTTGTACAATATCCGGTCGGGCATTCAACAAGTCTCGAATCAGCAGCCCACCCATTCCTGCAATAATTACCGTATCTACTTCTCCCGGCAATAATACCTCTAACCCACTGCCTAGTCTTGTTTCGATATAGTTTTCCAAACCATGGGCTTTTATGGTGCTGTTGGCGCTGTTTAACGGTCCCCGATTAATATCTGCAGCGATTACCTTTCGAGCAATTTCATGATTAATCAAATAAACGGGTATATAACCATGATCTGTTCCAATATCCGCTACTACACTGTTATTCTTAACCATTTGTGCAATTGCTAACAATCTGGGTTTTAGTTTCATGTTCATTCCTCACTATTTATATTCCATAAACAATCCTTTATTCCTTCTTTAAGTTTGGCAAAGCCATTACAAAGTCTAGTAAATCCTGATAGCTTCCTCTATATTCTGGACTGGGTTCCTTATTTTCCCTATTGATGATATTGTCTTCAATTAAAAATGTTTTCATACCCAGCTTTTCTGCTATGATGTCCTCTTGTACATCGTTGCCTACCATTATACATTCCTCAGACCTCTTCTCAATCTTCTGAAGAATTTCACTATAAAAATCTAAATTAGGTTTACAAAAGTGCATACTTTCATAATCTGTAATAAGAGAGAAATCATTTTCTTCTAGTCCGCTCCACTGAATGCGGTGCAAGATCGCTTGCCTGGGAAATAAAGGATTGGTAGCAACCACAAGGGTATAACCTTTTTCTTTTAAAATCTTGATAACCTCTACAACGATTTCTACTGGTTGGGTAGTGAATTTTAGATTTTGGAACTCTTCTTTATAGAATTCGTCAAGCACAGGCAGTAGGCTTTGAAAATCAGATTCAATTTTTTTAGCAAAGTCCTCCATAAATACTTCCTGATTGGTCTTAACTGCATCGACACTCCGAACCATACACTCGGTAGAATCAAGAATCATCTTTGGCAGTTTCTTTGGATCTACCAAATGTGCACATTTTTTCCCCAGAGCTTTAAAGTAATTGCTCATAAAAACATCTACATCCATTGGTAAAAGCGTACCGTCTAAATCAAATAATATCGTATTAATCAATAGATCGCATCCTTTCTATTATTGAACTCCAGCCAATAATTATCTACTATAAAAGAACATACTTTTACAAAAACTAATAGGAAGGGAGGTTATTTTATGAATGAAAAGAAAACCCAATCCCATTCTATGACTCCTAATCCTAGTTTAGTTCATTTCAAATGGGGAGGTACAACTACTGAGTGGGAAGAAGAAGCCGATCAACTGATGAATTGTCTGCAGGATCAACTGGATTCTAAAGAAAATGATATTGTCAAAGAAAAAAAGATAGAATATGCCAAACAAAAACAATATTGGTAAAATATCTATTTGCTTAAGTTATACTAAATTCTTGTACTTTATTTTAATAGATACTCTAGTCAATTATAAAGATTCGCTCCATTAGAGCGAATCTTTATTCTAAATAATCTTTTAGTTTTTTACTTCTGCTAGGATGGCGAAGCTTGCGAAGAGCCTTTGCTTCAATTTGTCTAATTCTTTCTCTTGTAACATCAAATTTCTTCCCAACCTCTTCTAAAGTCCTAGCCCTTCCATCATCTAAACCAAATCTCAGACGTAATACCTTCTGCTCACGGGGCGTAAGTGTATCCAGTACTTCTATTAGCTGCTCCTTTAACATAGAAAACGCAGCAGCTTCCGCAGGGGCAGGCGCATCATCATCAGGAATAAAATCACCCAAATGGCTGTCTTCTTCTTCACCAATAGGTGTTTCTAGCGATACGGGTTCTTGTGCAATTTTTAATATTTCCCGAACTTTTTCCACTGGCAAATCCATTTCTTTAGCGATTTCTTCAGGACGAGGTTCTCTACCTAATTCTTGCAGCAGCTGTCTGGATATACGAATCAGCTTATTAATTGTCTCAACCATGTGTACGGGAATTCTAATCGTTCTTGCCTGATCAGCTATGGCCCGAGTAATTGCTTGTCTAATCCACCAAGTTGCATAAGTACTAAACTTATACCCTTTTCTCCAATCAAACTTTTCAACAGCTTTAATCAATCCCAAGTTCCCTTCCTGGATTAAATCTAGGAATAGCATTCCTCTCCCTACATATCTTTTTGCAATACTGACAACCAAACGAAGGTTTGCTTCACACAATCTTTTCTTTGCCTCATCATCACCTTGTTCCATCTTCTTCGCCAATTCTATTTCTTCTTCTGCAGAAAGCAAGGGAACTTTACCTATTTCCTTAAGATACATTCTTACGGGATCATCTATATTAATACCTTTGGGTATAGAAATATCTAAATCAACAATTTCTTCTGTCTCGGGTATGTCATCAATCTCTTCTGCTTCTGGTATATCATCTAAATCTTCATCATCACGCTCACCAACAATATCAATACCCATAGATGCTAAGTTGTCATAAACTTCTTCTACTTGTTCTTTATCTAATTCAATTTCTTCTAATGTGTTCATAATTTCATTGTATGTTAATATACCTCTTTTTTTTCCTTTGTCTATTAATGTTTTTACCGACTCAACTTTTTGTTCTTCAACTTTCTTACTCACTGACTTCCCCTCCTTTCTTGCTTTTCTATAAGTGTTTGAGCTCCTTCAATATTTTTTCCAGTTGTATGCATAATTCCCTTATCCTCGCTATCTCCATTTGAGATTTATTTTCTTTCTTTTCCATTTCTTTTAATTCTGTTTCAATATCCTTTTTCCTTTTCATGAGATCAAATTTTTGTATTTGGTTCATAAAATCAATCAGTGCTTTCTGGGTATTATCCTCTGGTATAATTACCTTTTTTATATTATGAAGTATCGTAATCTCATTAATATCTAATTGATTCATTAAGGAATCCATATCTATAACGTCCATATCTTCATAAGCACGGGCAACGAGCTTTGCAATCTTCTTATGAACAGGATCAGTAAAATTAAGCTCTGGAAAGGTGCTTACCACATTATTAAAGTACTGTTTGTTCATAAGCATTAATTTCAAAATGCCTCTTTCTGCTTCAAGATAGCCTAATTTTTCTGTCGGCTGTATGGATTCAATATTATATTTATTAGTATGCCTTTCAAATTTACTTCTATGCTTTTCTCCACTTACTATAGGTTTATGCATTTTTACTGGTTGATTATACCTATTATTGCCATATATTTCCGTTTTTATAGCATCTTCAGATATTTGCGCTTCTATTGAAATTTTCTTGATATAGGCATCAACCTCTACAGGGCTTTTCAATTGTTTAATAATTTCTGCGATTGCTTTTACAAATTTAATCCTACCCTCAATCGTAGTTAAATCATTTTCTTTTTTTACCAACGTAATCTTATAATCAATTAGTGAAAGTGCCCCTTCTAGTTCGTCTAAAAAGACTTTCTTTCCTTTTTTTGTTATGATTTCATCAGGGTCCTTTCCCTGAGTGAAAATAACTACCTTTACATCACAGCCTGCTTCTCCGAGTACCTCTAGTCCTCGTAACGCAGCAGCTTGTCCTGCACTATCCCCATCATAAGCAATATATACCTCATCTGTATATCGCTTTAAAAGAGCTGCCTGTTCCTTTGTCAGTGCTGTTCCTAAGGAAGCAACAACATTGGAAATTCCACGCTGGCTTAGGGAAATAACATCCATATACCCTTCAACAACAATCATTCGTTTTTCTTTTCCAAGCACTTTTTTTGCAGTATTTAAACCATATAGATTTCTTCCTTTGTTAAATACAGATGTTTCAGGAGAATTAAGATACTTAGGCTGCTCATCCCCAAGCGCTCTCCCACCAAAACCGATTACTTTTCCAGTCGTATTAATAATTGGAAAAATGATTCGATTACGAAAGCGGTCATAGCATCCATCCTTCTGATTTCGCTTTAATACCAAGCCTGCCGAAAGTATCATCTCTTGTGTATATCCTTTTTTTAGGAGATAATTGTTTAAGGCTTCCCACTGATTCTCTGCATAACCTAATCCAAATTTTTTTATTGTACTAAGGTCGACTTTTCTTTCTTTTAAATATTCTAGACCCTTATTTTCTTTCTTTATCAGATTGCTGTAAAAGAACAATGCTGCTTCTCGATTCATCTCGTATATTCGGTTTCTATTCTCAAATTCTTTCTTTTCTTCTTTTGATGAAGCCTCTTCAATACGTATTCCAGCCTTTTCACCTAATGTAGTCACCGCATCGATAAAGTCAAGATTCTCCATCTTCATAATGAAATTAATGATATCGCCGCCCTCACCGCATCCAAAACAATGATACAACTGCTTTTCCTCTGATACAATAAAGGAAGGTGTTTTTTCATGGTGAAAGGGGCATAATCCTTTATAGTTGCTTCCTGCTTTTTTCAAGTTGACATACTTTGAGACTGCTTCTACGATATCACTTCTATTTCTTATTTCTTCAATTAATCCTTCATGTAGATTTATACCCATATTTATCACCCATATAATCCTTTTAGTAATGTTTCTCCATTTTTAACGAATTTCCTCCTTAGCAGGAAATTAAATCCCTATCTATAGAAGAGAATTATATAGTGACTGCTTCAGCATCTTTTCATAGTTAATGAGAAATTGACGATCTTCGCTGTTAGAACGCTTTGCCGGTCCTTTTACTTTCCCCCCGGCTCTCATTATTTTTTGGTTCATATGTCTTTTATATAGTAATAAATCAATATTCTCTGCTGTATATTGCATGCCTCTACTAGACATGCATAAAGCTTCCTTCATTAATACAATAGAAGCTAAGCCATAGTCGTCTGTAATGACTACATCTCCCTTCTTTACTCTATTGATGATCTCCATATCTACTGATTGATCTCTATGATCTACAACAACATACTCTGAGAAACCATCAGACTTTGTCAGGTGGCATATACTCAAAACCATGATTACCTGTAAATCATATTTTTTTGAAACCTCGACAATTTCCCCTTTAACAGGACAAGCATCTCCATCGACATAAATTATCATCATATCATCCTTAATCTTTCGCGATTCTCATTATTCGACATATATCATCAGTAATCCTTCTAAAAAAAATAAAAAGTTAAGTACAGAATTTTCAAAATCTCTATTTCCACACAGTAGGCACAAAAATATCCATATATTTCTGTATTGCATACCTGTCTGTCATTCCGGCAATATAATCTTTTACAGTTTCCTGAATGCCAAATTCCTCAATCCTCTGTCCCATTTCCTCTGGCAGTCTGTCACAATTTTTTAAAAAGTAATGGTATAGCTCTTGGATAATATGCTGAGCTTTTTCCTCTTCCCTTTTGGCTTTCTTATTCAGATATACATTTTCAAACATAAAAGCGCGAAGCTTATCTATATAAAACAATTTTTCTCTGCTTTGAGAAAGTTTAGGCTGATGAATACTATGGTGAATTAAGTCCATGATCATCGTATGAATACGATCACTATGTGTTGCGCCTAAATTCTCCAAACAGTCTTTCGGTAGGTCTTCATATTTTAAAACACCGGCACGGATTGCATCATCAATGTCATGATTGATATATGCGATACGATCACTAATCTTAACAATTTGACCTTCCAGTGTAGCTGGTCTGTCCGCTCCTGTATGGTGCAGAATTCCATCCCTTACTTCAAAAGTTAAATTGAGTCCATACCCCCGTTTCCCTTTTTCCAGATGATCTACTACACGCAGACTTTGCTCATTATGATGGAACCCCATTGGATGCACTTCATTTAAAATTCTTTCTCCGCTGTGTCCAAAGGGTGTATGTCCTAAATCATGTCCCAGGGCAATCGCTTCCGTCAAATCCTCATTTAATTGCAATGCTCTTGCAATCGTTCTGGATATTTGTGCAACTTCCAATGTGTGGGTTAATCTGGTACGGTAATGATCTCCTTCTGGTGATAAAAATACTTGTGTTTTATGCTTTAAACGTCGAAAGGCCTTGGCATGTAATATCCTATCCCGATCCCTCTGAAATTCAGTTCTTACTTCACAAAGAGCTTCTGTAAGTCTTCTCCCCTTTGTATGCTGTGATCGTGCAGCATAGGGAGAAAATCTCTCTTCTTCATATTTTTCAGTGATTTCACGAAACAACATAGTTTTTCCCTCGCATATAAATAGTTCTTTGGCTGCATTCCGTCAAAAACTTATCTGAATATACAAGTTTGTCCCTTACTTTGTCGATAGCACATTCATTTTAGTAAAAATTATCTTACCTTATTATATATACCACAATTATGTTTTTATTCCTTCTGGATAGCGAACATTTTTTCGGTTAAAAAGGGTATGACTTATCGCCATACCCTTTAAACTATTTATTCTTAATAACTGTTCTAGCCAACTACACAGAATATAAATAATCCAAATCAATAATTGAATTCCTATTAAATAAAATCGTTATTACTACTTTCTAAAATGGATAATTTCATTTTAAATTACTCTACGATTGTAACATGGCCCATCAGCTCTTTCTCAAATTCCACACGGTGGTGTTTGGTATAAAACCCAGGCATACCACCTGTATGAAGCAAGATTATCTTTTCACCTTTCTTAATCTTTCCTTCTTCAATCATATCCAATACGCCCGCAAATACTTTTCCTGTATAGCATGGATCCAGTAATATAGCTTCCGACCTTGCCATACGATAAATAGCCTGGCGAACAGTAGAATCAGAATTGTTATAGGCTCCTCTTGTATATCCTGTTTCAATATTGAAATCCTTACGGCATGCGTCTATTGAAAGATTGTACTCTTCCTTTGCATTTTCAAAATACTCAACGATTCGCCTATCATGATAATCATTGAAAGGAAGAATAGCAATGCCTGTGATTCCCAAAGGTGAACCTTCGTTCTTGAGACCACAGTAAAGGCCTAAGTAAGTTCCCATGCTGCCCACACCAGTTACAACAGTGGCGTCTTCAATACCTAACTTTTGGGCTTGAGCTGTAATCTCTACTGCACATTCATAATATCCCATCATTCCCACTACGTCGCTGCCACCAAGAGGTATTTCATATACTGTTTCACCCATATCTTCATATCTGGCTTTGACAGTTGCCACGGTTTCCGCAAGCTGCTCATCCTTATCACGACCATCATTCTTCTTCATAACAACCTCTGCATTCAAGATGCCATCCAAAAGGATATTTGCACTAATTTCACCAGGATACTCATCAACACATACAATAGCGCATTTCATACCGTACTTTGCTGCCACTGCTGCTGTAAGGCGCCCGTGGTTTGTTTGTGCTCCGCCTACAGTAAGTAGTGTTGTAGCACCTTTCTGAATAGCATCATAAAGAATGTATTCAAGCTTGCGCAGCTTATTTCCGCCTGCACCAAACAAAGTAAGGTCATCCCGTTTAATGAACAGTTCCACTCCTAGTTCTTTTGAAAGTGTTGGAAGATAGTTAATCGGTGTCGGTTGTGGATCTAAAAATGAGATCTTTTCTCTTTTTACTAACATGGCTATCAACCTCCGTATATTTTTTTAATATTGTCATATAAATAGATTCTTACAATATCTAAAGAGGCGTCACATTTTAAGTAGCCATAACTTAAAATGTAACACCTTAAATTACGTTCGCGACACTTTAAACTAAAATATTATTTACCTGGGCCTGACCCACCGCTATCAAAATAGACCAATCTCCATTTTTCACTATTATGGAACACTTTTTACAATTCAACTAATTCAACACAACTAAAAAGGTTTCCTTCCTTTTATATATGTATTTTTTGTTTAGGGTATCTTTCATGATAGCATTGAATAAATAATTATATTGAACAGAGTGATATCTTATAATGATAAAAACATGAATGGTGTTCCATAATACATATTTTTGCCGATGTTTTTTGTTCCAAAATACTAATAATTTTAAAAAATTAGGTATTGCCTATAGATTTATCTAAAGACAATACCCATACATCATTTTTTATATATCCTATCTAATCATTGATATTTCAACATTTTATTTGTTGATTACAGCGGCTCTCGCAGCAGCAAGACGTGCAATAGGAACACGATAAGGCGAGCAGGAAACATATTCTAATCCAATTCGGTGACAGAATTCAATTGATTCCGGATCTCCTCCATGCTCTCCGCAGATTCCAAGCTTAATATCTGATCTTGCCTTTCTGCCTAATTCTATAGCAATTTCCATTAGTCTTCCTACACCAGTCTGATCTAATCGCTGGAAAGGATCTTTTTCGAATATTTCTTTCTTTCTGTATTCTCCAATAAATTTACCCGCATCATCCCTAGAAAAAGCATAGGTCATTTGCGTCAAATCATTGGTACCAAAAGAAAAGAATTCCGCGTGCTCTGCAATCGCATCAGCAGTCAGGGCCGCCCGTGGGACTTCGATCATCGTTCCAATCATATAATCAATGGTTTCTCGATATTGCTCCATTACATTCTTCGCTGTATCTATAATCAGTTTCTTTATAATTGCCAGTTCTTTTTCATGAGCAATCAATGGCACCATGATTTCCGGCTTTACTTCCAACGCTTTTTCTTTTTTTACTTCCAAAGCAGCCATAACGATTGCTCTAACCTGCATTTCATAAATCTCCGGATAGGTAATGGCCAGACGACAGCCGCGGTGCCCCAGCATTGGATTAAATTCCTTGAGCTCATCTACAGTTTCCTGCAGCTTAGCGTATTCCATTCCCAACTGCAGAGCCAAAGCTTTTATATCCTCCTCATGATGAGGTAAAAACTCATGAAGGGGTGGGTCTAGAAGGCGGATGGTCACTGGCCTTTCACCCATAGCCTCAAAGATACCGATGAAATCCTCTTTTTGGAAAGGCAGCAGCTTATTTAGCGCAGCCATTCGCTCCTCTTTCGTTTTCGCTACAATCATTTGGCGTACGGCTGGAATCCTATTTTCCTCAAAAAACATATGCTCTGTTCTACACAAGCCAATACCTTCTGCACCAAATTTCACAGCTACAGAAGCATCTCTTGGTGTATCTGCATTTGTTCGTATTTTTAAAGAACGAATTTCATCTGCCCAGTTCATCAGAATACTAAATTTTCCTGAGAGTTCCGGTTCCATGGTTGGAATGCTGCCTGCAAAAACAGCACCTGCATTTCCATCCAAAGAAATATAGTCTCCTTCTTTGAATACAAGGTTATTTACCTTGAAAACTCTATTTCCTTCATCGATTCGTATTTCTCCACATCCCGCAACACAGCATTTTCCCATTCCTCTGGCTACAACTGCCGCATGGGAGGTCATTCCACCTCTAGCTGTTAAAATTCCTTCTGCAGCCACCATTCCCTCAATATCCTCGGGTGAAGTTTCCAATCGCACTAAAATTGCTTTTTCTCCTTCATTTACAGCTGCTACTACATCCTGAGCACTAAAGTACACTCTACCTGTAGCTGCACCAGGAGATGCCGGCAGCCCTTGCGCAATCTTTTCGGCTTCCGCCAATGCTTTCTCCTCAAATGTAGGGTGCAGCAATTGGTCCAATTGCATAGGCTCTACCCGCATCAAGGCAGTTTCCTTGTCAATAATTCCTTCATCTACCATGTCCACTGCCGCATTAATCGCAGCAGTCGCAGTCCTTTTCCCGTTTCTGGTTTGCAGCAAATAGAGTTTTCCATTTTCAATCGTAAATTCTATATCCTGCATATCCTTATAATGATTTTCCAATAGATTCGCTAGCGTAATAAATTGGTCATACACCTCTGGCATATAGTCTTTAAGCTGCTCTATGGATTGAGGCGTTCTGATTCCTGCCACTACATCTTCTCCCTGAGCATTCATCAAAAATTCACCGAAAATCTTTTTTTCTCCGGTTGACGGATTTCTTGTGAATGCAACGCCTGTTCCGGATGTATCCCCCATGTTTCCGAAGACCATGGACTGAATATTCACAGCTGTTCCCAGATGTCCAGGTATATCATGAAGGTCCCGGTACACAACAGCTCTTGGATTATTCCATGAATCAAATACTGCATTCACTGCCATAAGCAGCTGTTCTTTCGGTTCTTGCGGAAATCCCTTTCTTGTTTCCTTCTGTACGAGCTGTTTATAAGCCTGAATAATATTCTTTAAGTGCACGGCAGTTAACTCGGTATCTAAAACAATACGATTCTCTTCCTTTTCGCGGTCTAGGATATGCTCAAACTTAAATTTAGGAATCTGTAAAACCACATCACCAAACATTTGGATAAATCTTCTATAGCTGTCAAATGCAAATCGCTCATTGCCTGTGGCCAATGCCATTCCCACTACTGTTTCATCATTTAAACCAAGGTTTAGAATGGTATCCATCATGCCCGGCATGGAAAATACTGAACCGGAACGAACGGATACAAGAAGTGGGTTCTGTGGATTGCCAAACTTCTTCCCGGTTCTTTTTTCCAATTCCTCTAGACTCTGAAAAATCTCTTCAACAATCAGCGCATGAATTTGTTTTTGATCCTCATAGTATCGATTACATGCTTCTGTAGTCACCGTGAATCCAGGTGGAACAGGCAGACCGATCTTTACCATTTCTGCAAGATTAGCTCCTTTTCCACCTAAGAGAGATTTCATTTCTTTATTTCCTTCATTGAAAAAATATACATATTTTTTATTCATAAATAAACTCCTCTCTACTTACTATTTCAAATGGGCATTTTGCCTCATTATTTCTAATATAATGTTGGCACTTTCTTCTACAGCCTTTGTTGAGACATCAATTACCGGGCATCTTAATCTTTTCATAAGTCCATCAGCATACTCTAACTCTTCCAGGATCCTATCCATATTTGCATAGCTGGCTTCATTGCCTAAACCCAAAGCTTTCAATCTTTCTTGGCGAATTTCATTAAGTTTTATTGGATTTGTGGTTAGTCCAATGATTTTTTTTGAAGGAATTTCAAAAAGTTCTTCTGGAACTGGAACCTCTGGAACAAGCGGTACATTAGCCACCTTGATATTCTTATGGGCCAGATACATACTTAACGGTGTTTTGGAAGTTCTTGAAACACCGATTAAAATAATATCTGCCTTTTTCAAACCTCTTGGATCTTTGCCATCATCATATTTTACTGCAAATTCTATCGCTTCAACTTTTCTGAAATACTTCTCATCCAGCTTCCGAATTAACCCCGGTTCATTCTTGGGTTCGCTTTTGATGATTGTCTGAATCGAATCTATGATCGGTGTCATAATATCAATGATAGGAATTTTACTTTCTGTTGCCATTTCTAGCATCAGTCTGCGAAGTGCAGGTACTACCATAGTAAATACAATGACACAGTTTTCGTTCACTGCCTCGCTAAATATCTCCCGAATTTGCTCTGCCTCTGATATATAAGAAAATCTTCTAATGTCATAATCATTACATTCAAATTGACTGACAGCGGCTTTTACAACTTGTTCCGCTGTTTCACCGATTGAGTCGGAGATTACATAAACTACCAATCGACGGTTCATATTTTTAACCCTCCATAATCCATTATTGTTTTCCAAGTTCAACAAATAGTCTTGCAATATTGGTTTTAGAAATCTTTCCAACTACTTTGAAACACTCCTTTTCACCAATCATTTCTTTCTCTACTACCGGCAAACTATCTACCTCATGCTCAATAATTTTAATTGCTGCTTCCAACGCTGTTTCGTGTGGATAAGTCAAAACAATATTGGGCATTCTTGTCATAATCAGTCCCACAGGCACCTTATGGATTTCCATTCCCCCCATAATACTCTTTAAAAAATCCTTTCTAGATACTACACCTGTTAGGTAGCCTTTAGAAACAACATATATTGAACCAACATCCTCTAAGAACAATGCTACAATACCATCATAAAGACTGGTTTGTTCATCTACAATCACAGGGATTGATTTGATATCACTCACACGGGTCTGTTTAATATGTTCAGAAATAATATTTATTCCAGTATTTCCAGCATATAAATAGCCTACCTTCGGTCTCGCATCCAAGATTCCCGACATTGTTAGAATGGCTAAATCTGGACGTAAGGTTGCTCTTGTTACTTTTAACAGTGCTGCAATCTGTTCACTTGTGATCGGTTCATTTTCTTTTACAATCTCCACAATTCTTTGCTGTCTTTCTGAAAGCTCCAAAGTATCACCTCATTTCAAAAACAAATTATATGTGTTATACTATTTTTTATTGTGATATATTATATTTTAGCAAAGCTTTCCTATTTTTGCTATACTTTTCTGAAAAAAAAAGACAATAGAGATGAAATTGAAAAATCATTCACCACTATTGTCTACCTTTGTATCTATTTTTATAATATTTGGAATAGGGTTTATTGAAAACCCTCTCCAACACTATAACTGGATTTTTTCTTCAATAAATTTCTCCAAATCCTCAATTTTAACTCTTTGCTGTGTCATTGTATCTCGGTCTCTGATGGTCACAGATTGATCCTCTAGAGAATCAAAATCAAATGTAATACACAGCGGTGTTCCGATTTCATCATGCCTTCTATACCGCTTACCAATACTTCCTGCTTCATCATAGTCAACCATAAACTTTTTGGCTAATTGTTGGTATAACGCAGTGGCTCCTTCACTGAGCTTTTTCGTTAATGGAAATACCGCTGCTTTAAAAGGTGCAAGAGCTGGATGAAATTTTAATACAATTCTATCACTGCCATCTTCCAACTGCTCCTCCTCATAAGCATCAATTAAAAAAGCTAGGGTTACCCGATCTGCGCCTAAAGAAGGTTCAATACAGTAAGGAATATATTTCTCATTGGTAACTGGATCTTGATAAGTAAAATCAACGCCAGAATGTTCACTGTGCTGTTTTAAATCAAAATCAGTTCTATCTGCTACGCCCCAAAGCTCTCCCCAGCCGAAAGGAAATCTATATTCTATATCTGTAGTCGCATTGCTGTAATGAGATAATTCTTCTTTTTCATGGTCTCTTAACCGAATATTCTCAGGATTCATATTGAGATTCAGCAGCCATTGATTGCAAAAATCCTTCCAATAATTAAACCATTCGATATCTTCTCCCGGCTTGCAGAAAAATTCAAGTTCCATTTGTTCGAATTCACGGGTTCTAAAAGTAAAATTACCCGGGGTAATCTCATTTCTAAAAGACTTTCCAATTTGTCCTATTCCAAAAGGTACTTTCTTTCTTGATGTCCGCAATACATTTTTGAAGTTTACAAAGATTCCCTGTGCCGTTTCTGGACGCAGATAAATCTCCGCCTTTGAATCTTCCGTTACTCCTTGATAGGTCTTAAACATTAAGTTGAATTGCCTGATTTTCGTATAATTATTGGCGCCACATTCAGGACATGCAATTTTCTTTTCCTCGATATAATCCTGCATCTTATCATTGGACCAACCATCTACGGTTGCTTCTTCACCTGCTTTTTTCAAATGATCCTCTATAAGCTTATCTGCTCTAAACCGAGCCTTACATGCTTTGCAATCCAACAGCGGATCATTGAAACCACCTACATGGCCTGAGGCTACCCAAGCTTGCGGATTCATCAAAATTGCTGCATCTAAACCTACATTGTAAGGAGATTCTTGGATAAACTTTTTCCACCAGGCACGCTTTACATTATTTTTTAATTCTACTCCCAATGGTCCGTAATCCCAAGTATTTGCCAATCCTCCATATACCTCTGAGCCTGGAAATACAAATCCTCTTGATTTAGCCAAAGCAACAATTTTTTCCATTGTTTTTTCAGTTGCCATATTACATCCTCCTTCTCAAAATTGATTAAAATAAAAAAGCCTTCCGTTCCTTGTAATACAAGGGACGAAAGACTTTACTTCCGCGGTTCCACCCTATTTGGCATCTGGTACCCACTTTTATTCTCTCGCTCAAGAGCTCCCTTCATCAAGCTATTATGTTGGTATTCCAGCACCACCAACTCTCTTAGATAATAGGCATTGACTACTCTTCTCTCTCATTGCGCACACCATATACTTTTCTACGATTCTATCATATTGCACAAAGACTGTAAAGGCATTTAAGCGGTTTTTCCATTCTTTTTTCAATGTTTTTTATCTTTTTTACAAATTTATTCTTCTTCACCATCTCTTTTTTCTTTCTCAGTGGCATTTACTTTCGTTTTTAATTCATCTACTTTGCTGCGAACAGAATTATAGGTATCATCTGCAATTTCATTAAGATCTAATACTTCCCCTGTGTCTTTTACAATTTCGATCTTACACTTTGTTGCGAAAGCTGTAAAAACGCCGACCATCGCTATAGGCGGCGATAAAATCGCACCGATAGCTCCTGCCGTTACTGGAATATTCATAATCACTTCACCATCTCGTTTTAACAATATTTTTGTAACATTTCCCTTCTTCACTACAGCTTTCAGCTTTTCTAGGATCTCATTTCCAGCGCCTGCAAAGTTATCTGTCCATCGAATATTCTGTCTTTCTTCAATATGTACAATCGCATCCACAACATTTCCTGCCGCTGCCTCTAAAGCTTCTTTTGCTTCTTTGTAGCTTACTCCTGTTCTTTCTCTGACTTGATCAATTTTTTCTAAAGTAATCTCCATAAGTACACCACCCTTTTTATTTTATATGATTTAAAAATTCTAGACTTTTAAAAGCATTCTTCTCCAAATGGGTCCCAATATAGTGCCGCGTAATTTTGTTTAACTCCTCCATAACCTCTGTTCGAATCATAAGCTTTGCAATCTGCTCCAATTCCTGAGTGATTAGATACTGCATTACCCGTATGGTAACGGGAGATATTTTCATTGCGTACAGATCTTGCTGGAAGCAATTCCTACATAGAATCCCGCCTTCTGCTGAACTGAAACGGGGATTTCCTATCTCCGATGTGCCGCAATGTACACAACATTCTAATTCAGGCTTATATCCGGAATAATATAACAGCTTCATTTCATAAGCCTTAATGATGGTTTCCATATTTTTTTTACTTTTGGAGAATATCTGCAAGCTGTTGATTAAAAGTTCAAACAGACGGTTGTTTGTTTGTCCTTCACCTATAGCAGCTAGTGTTAGCTCTAATAAATAAGCTCCATAGGCTAATTTCGTAACATCTTCACGAATCGAGTAAAAGGAATGTCTTAGATCTACCTGCGTAATTTGGAACAAGTCACGTCCCTTAAACAAAACAAATTCACCATAGGAGAACAGCTGTGTACCCACAGCATATTTCCCTTTATGTCTTCCAGATGCCTTGGATACCGCCTGTACTTTTCCCAGCTTTTTAGTAAAGAGGGTAATAATTCTGTCCCCTTCTCCAAACTTGCTTTGTTTCAAGACCACTGCATCGGTCTTAATTAGCATTTCATCACCTCAAGAATGCTTGTTTCTCTGAACCTTTTATATCCTCCTGAACCTTAGATGCTACAGCACGTTCTATACCTTTATAGTATAGATAGGCTTGAATACTACCGGTGTTTTCAAATAGCTTCCATAATGTTTTTTGTACCACCCTATCATCCCCTTCATAAAAAAATTGTATCATATATTATGATTTTCAATGACTGGGGGTTCCTATACGATGAAAATTCTGTCACTACACTTCTTTTTTATTTATATCCCAGCTGATTTAATGTTCCCTCATGATCACGCCAATCTTCCTTTATCTTAACCCATAGTTCCAGAAAAATTTTTGTTCCCATTAATCTTTCGATATCTTCTCTGGCGCTTTTACCAATCCCTTTTAACT
The DNA here is from genome assembly GCF_001750685.1 of Geosporobacter ferrireducens. Taxonomy (GTDB): domain Bacteria; phylum Bacillota; class Clostridia; order Peptostreptococcales; family Thermotaleaceae; genus Geosporobacter; species Geosporobacter ferrireducens. The sequence goes on from NZ_CP017269.1 coordinate 439,486, forward strand.
TTCTTCCATTTTTTCCGATGATAATTCCTTTGTGAGACTTCCTCTCGCAAAGGATCGTTGCTTGGATATCTATGATATCTTTATCTTCTCTTTTTTTCATTGAATCAATTTGTACAGCCACTCCATGAGGAACTTCATCCTGTAAATAGTGCAGCAGCTTTTCTCGAATGATTTCAGATACGATCACCCGCTCCGGTTGATCTGTAATCATATCTCCTGGGAAATACTGTGGTCCTTCCGGGAGAAATGATAAGATTTTATTCAGAAGTTTTTGGATGTTTATATCCTCTAACGCCGATATTCCTATAATTTCTTTAAAAATTCCCGTTTCATTATAGAGATGAAACATTTTTTCATAGGCGTCAGGCGGAATCTTGTCAATCTTATTAATTACGAGTATAATAGGCGTTTTGATCTCCTTTAGTGACTCCAGTATAAACTGATCGCCCCCACCCATATTGGCTGTATCATCGATTAAAAACAATACCACATCTACTTCGTTTAGCGTCTGCTGCGCAGACTTTACCATATACTCTCCCAGTTTATTTTTGGGTTTATGAATACCAGGAGTATCTAGGAAAATGATCTGGAAGTTGTCTTGTGTATAAATAGATTGAATCTTATTTCGCGTTGTCTGGGGTTTATCAGACATAATGGCTATTTTTTCTCCAACCATCCTATTCATTAAGGTAGATTTCCCTACATTTGGCCTACCGACAATAGTTACAAACCCTGATTTGAACTTCATAACGGAACCTTCTTTCTCATCTGTATCAATGTATTATTTTTTAAGATCTATGCCGGAGAAATAGTGGGGCAGCAGCTCTTCTATCGTAAAAGTTTCTATCTTTCCATCACTTGTACCGACAATGATCTTTATATCCTTGCCGAATTCTACAATGACCTGCCTGCAGATACCGCAGGGAAAGGTATATTCATCATTATCACTAACCACTGCAATCGCTTCAAAAGAACGATGGCCTTCAGAGATTGCCTTAAAAAGTGCTGTTCTCTCTGCACAATTTGTTCCACCAAAAGAAGCACATTCTATATTACAGCCGGTATAGACCTTTCCATCCGTGGTCAAAAGTGCAGCTCCTACTCTAAATTTAGAATAAGGCACATAGGCATATTCCATGGCTTTCCTTGCTTGTTGCATTAATGCTAATTCTGTCAAAACCCTCGCCTCCTAAACTACTCAAAGATTGAATTCATTGTTTTAGGTACTACTTGAATCCAAGTTATACCAGGATTGAGTTGAATCTCTTTTCCATCCTTATCATAGTATCTCGTAATTGCCTTTCTTGACTTCTTTTCCCAAGTAATCTCAAGCATTTCACCCTGTGTCAGATAAAATCCTTCACCTTTTCCAACCATCTCAATCTCCAAACGACCTTCACTGTCTATTACCTTCGTAGCAGCTTTTTGTACAATAATATTCTTTGCTGTCATCTGCTGCTTAGAAATCTCATCCTGATGGGACTTCCCGTTGATCTCTCTATAATAGATTCCCTCTTCCTGATTGTAAATAAAAGCTGCTGTATAGTTTTTACTATAAGGAAGACCTACTTTTGATATTTCAGCACCATTAGGCTTTACGTCGCTGTTATGAAATTTTAATCTTTCGTATACGCCTTCTGTATTATACTTACTTTCACTTGCCGCTTTCCGAATTGCCTGTGTACTGGTATACATGTTATGTGGTGCTTGTTTATGGCTTTTTCGCCAAAAAATCGTACTATTTCTAGAAAGAGCATCAATATCTGCCATTTTTAATGCTTTAATATCGCTTTTGGCTTGTTCACTGCCGCCTACATGAACATACAGTGCATCATATTCCAATGCTCTGTCTATAAAATAAGGTCTTGCACTTCGAACAGATCCTATGGTATCCGGCTCATTAATTAGAAAAATACCCATATAGCGTGTAATCAAACCCTCTGCTAAAAACTCATATACAATCTCTGCCTGGTCCAACCCAGCTTGAGGTCGCGCTTTTACCATGTTGTCGAACATGACTGCAAAAGGTCTTCTTTCTATCCTTTCCTGTTCCACATAGATCCCGCTTATCGGAGATGGTACCTTTCCAGTTAAATCCTCTCTCGTATCTACCACATCATTTGAATCTGCAGGGTCTGTAATCACTACAATATCGTCCTGCTCTGCTCCTGTAGGTTTATTCTTACTACAACCTACAGCAAAAATAAGTACTAGAATAGTAATACACAGCACTCCTACACCGAACCTTTTCCTCATGTCCCCCTCATCCTTTCATCAATACTAGATTAATCTTGCAGCGGCTTTTTTTGTATCTCTACCTGTTTAATCCTTCGATTTTGAACACTCATTACTCTAATTTTCGCATCATCAAATTCAATTATATCATCTTTTAGTGGTACTCTGCCTAACAAATTGAAGACAAAACCACCAATGGATTCATATTCGTCCTCTGGAAGAGATATTCCTAACACCTCATTAATTTCTTCGATAGAAGCCTTTGAGCTGACAATTAGCGAATCCTCATTCATTTGTTCAATGAGATCCAGTTCATCATCATACTCATCTAAAATCTCTCCCACAATCTCTTCAAGTATATCTTCTATAGTGACTAACCCCAAGGTTCCTCCATACTCATCCAGAACAATAGCAATATGCACCTTTTCCTTTTGCATCTCTCTCAGCAGATCACTGACTTTTTTGCTTTCAGGTACATAATAAGCAGCTCTGATGATTTTTTTAATATCAAAATCTTCATTGCTCCCCGGTTGCCGTGCATAGGCCAATAAGTCTTTTGCATAAAGAATTCCTATGACATTGTCAATCGTATCCTTAATCACTGGGATTCTTGAATACCCAAAATCAATAACAATATTAAGAGACTCTTCAAGACTTGATTCTTCTTCCAAATATACCATATCAATTCTCGGAACCATTACCTCCGTTGCCTCAATGTCACCGATGGCAAAAATACTATTGATCATTTCTTTTTCCTTGCTCTCAATGATTCCGGCTTCCTCTCCTACATCTACCAGCGTTTTAATCTCATCTTCTGATACAAGAGATTTGTTTTGATCCACATTCCCGCCTAGCAACCTGATCGTTATACTTGTAATGCCATTCAAGACCTGCAGTACAGGATACAATACATAGGACAATATTTCGATGGGTCTCCCTAATTTAATTGCCACTGTTTCCGGATAGTAAGAAGAAAAAGTCTTAGGTGTAATCTCTCCAAAAATCAATATCACAAAGGTCATTACAATTGTAACCAAAAAGGTAACATTCTTCCCTGAGAAATACTTATAGGTCAACTCTGTTGCAATTGCTGTAGCTGCTATATTTACGATATTATTTCCAATAAGTATGGTTGCCAATATCTTATGAGACTTTTCCATCAACCTTTCAATAATCGAAGCCTGCTTAATACCTTTATTTTTCAATTGTTTCACTTTGATTACACTCATAGAGGTTAAGGATGTTTCCGCACTGGAAAATAATGCAGAAAAGATCAATAAAATCATAAGTCCTAGGAACCTTAGCCAATCCTCATTTGCAAACAAAATAATTCCTCCCAGTACTATTTTAGCACAATTCATTGCAGAGAGCTTCAGGAATGATTTCTATTATTCTTCCTAACTTATATATTTACCAAAAATAAAGAATTTGTATAATAAAATCCACACTATTTTTTGTTATAAAAAGGAAGTAGTATCGACTACTCCCCTTTACTGTATCATTTGAAAAATCATCAAAGTGATAAATACCCCTAGAATTGCACCTACAATCACCTGAAATAAACTGTGAATTTTTGTTTCAATTCTACTCTCAGCCACCAAAAATGCCATCAAAAAGCATAATGTAATAATGAAAGTATTCTCAGAAATCCACGCAACAGACGTCAAAATAGAAAAAGCTAAAGCGGTATGCCCACTTGGCATCCCTCCGCGAAAAGGGGTTCCTCCGCCTAAGAACGCCTTTAGGCAGATTACAATTAGTGCTACAATGATAAAACTAATAAAGGTAATATGCATGGGCACATGTCTTACTTTATGCAAGACAATTTCTGTCACTTGATCTAATTTATTAAAAAAAATAATGTAGGCTACAATAACTGCATTTAGTGCTGCTATAAAAACTGCTCCGGCAGCTACATTCTTAGCAATTTTAGCGAGTTCATGATACTGATTGGTAATTAAATCTATCGTTGCTTCAATAGATGTATTAATCATTTCTGCGATGATTACGAGGGAAATGGTGAAAAATAGTATAAGCATCTCTAATTTTGAGATATTAAAAAAAAGACTAAAAAAAAGTACTAAGATTGCTGAGGTAAAATGAATTCTCATATTTCTCTGGGTTTTTAATGTGTATAGAATCCCATCAATGGCAAAATTGAAACTATCTAATAGTTTTCTTACTTTCATTCAATTTCCTCTCTTATTCTCTTATTATACCCAAAGCCTGCAAAACTTCTTCTTCCTTTTCCCTCATCTTTTTGGTATTTTCTTCAGTATCATGATCATAGCCCAACAGATGATACAAACTGTGTACTGTCAAATATGCCATCTCCCGTTCAAAAGAATGTCCATAATCAACAGCTTGTTCTTGGGCCTTCTCTATAGAAATAACAATATCCCCCAAGCAGTCCAGTTGTTGTACTTCATCAAACCCTTCATATTGTGGAAAAGATAAAACATCTGTCGGTTTGTCTACTCCTCTGTAGGTAAGATTCAGATGATGAATCTCTGTATTATTAACGAAAGATATACTTACTTCAGCATTGGGATTTATTCCTTCTTTTTCTAATGTATAAGAAACTACTTTTCCGAGAAATTTCTCCAACTGTTCTGAAAGGTCCAATTCTCCTTGACGATTGTCAAATAAAATATTCATAACTATTCTGCCGCCTCCACTTCTTTTCTATTAATTTCAGGATACTCGATTCTCTCATGGAATATACCCATCAATATGGTTTGAAAAGACTGGGCAATTTTTTCTAAATCCTTCAAGGTTAAGGGACAGGCGTCCAACTGATGATCATCTAGCTTATCTTTAATAATCTTGTCAATAAGTACCTTCATCTTCTCTCCCGTTGGTTCAGACATGCTTCTGACAGCAGCCTCAACTGAATCGGCCAGCATCAGAATAGCGGCCTCTTTTGTCTGAGGTTTTACACCATCATAGCGAAAGCTTTCTTCTTCTACATTTTCTTGTTCATCATCTGTCACTGCTTTGTGGTAAAAATATTTTACCAGCGTACTGCCATGATGCTGCTCGATCATTTCAATAATCTCCGAAGGCAAATTATATTTTTTTGCGATTTCAATTCCATCCTTCACATGGCTGGTGATAATCAAGGTACTTAAACTAGGAGTAAGCTTATCATGTGGATTTTCACTGGTCAACTGATTCTCCTTAAAAAAATACGGACGCTTTAATTTCCCAATGTCATGATAATAAGCACTTACCCGTGTCATTAAACCATTGGCCCCAATTGCATCAGCAGCAGCTTCACTGAGATTTCCTACAATGATGCTATGATGATAGGTCCCCGGTGCTTCTAATAAAAGTTTTTTTAACGCAGGCTGATTAGGATTAGAAAGCTCTAACAGCTTTAACGGTGTTAAGATATGAAAAACGGATTCCCATAGGGGTAAAGTACCGATTGTGAGGATTGCACAGAAGATGCCGTTTAAGATTCCATAAAAACACTCCATTAGAATTTTAGCCATTTCCGCGTTGTTTATCAAGCCTATACCTACAATCGTAATCATATTACTAACGCTCACCATCAGTCCGGCAAAAAAGATATTCGAACGTTGATGCGTATGACTGACCGAAAATGCACCCACAGTACCTGCAATAAGTGCACTCATTAAAAATCCCCAATTGTTTCCGGTTATTAGCCCTAATAAAATCGTAAGCACTAAATTTACTAGAATTGCAAACCGTGTATCGATTAAAATCCCCAGTAACATTGCAGAAGCTGCAATAGGTACAAGATAAGCAGAAATCGTATACATGGTTTTAGAAATCAAATAGGTAGACAAGAATATAATCAGAATGAGATAGAGTTTTGATTGAAAATGAAAAATATCCTTATTGAAAACATACAAATAAGAAATTAGAAGAATTTGGCCGATCAAAACCAAGAGACCAATTCCTATATATAGAGAAAAATCCTTTTTCCCATCCTCCTTTGTTAACCCTGCTTCTTTTAATAGGTCATACTTATCTTCTGTAATGATATCTCCACTGCTTGCAATAATACTATCCCGTCGGATGATCACTTTTTCTACATTTTTCTTCGCTTCTTCTATTTTTTGCTGTGTCGTCTCTATATCTAAAAAACGATTTGCTTGAATAGAAGAATTAACAATGTAGATACCGATCTGACGAATCTGTTGGGAAAACTCTTTGATACTCATAAAATAATTCGTGATATTGATTCTTTCTTTTTCTAATTCTTCGGTTTTTATACCCGTTGACATTACCTGGGTGATAATCTCATAGATGTAACTTTCCATGCTTTTTAACTCTTTTTCAGAGGCATTGAGCATAATTGCCAATTGATTTTCATCTAATTCTAATCCATTCTCATCTTTTAAAAGCACAAGCTTTTCATCATGTTCAGCCTCTAACAATCCCCTCACCTGATACAGATGGACGAAAAACCTCTCTATTTTTTTCTTAATATCAATTTGAATGGTTGGATCAATTTTTTCTCTAGGTTCCACCGACTCAACGGCTTTTTTTATTAGTTTTTCTGTAGCAGCCTTATCCTCAATATCCCGTGGTGCTTTAAGGTCCACAGGTGCTTTTTGACCTGGCTGCAATTCATACTTTTCCGGTGCTAGGGTTGAAATAGTACTAATAAATATAACAAGAAAAAAAACTCCTGTTAATAAACTATAACTTATCCATTTTTTCCCTAAGAAGCGAATAAGAAAATTTTGCTTCATTTTTTCTTTGATGTGCTTTAGAAAGAACATTTTATTTCCTCCTATACGTACTACCTTGTCCTATGTTTTACTTCTCTTGGCCTACTCTCCTTGCGTTTTTCATACTTATCATAGGCTTTAACAATTCTCTGCACCAGCTCGTGTCTGACCACATCACTTTCATTCAGAAACACAAATTCTATCCCTTTTACATCAGAGAGGATTTCCACAACCTGCTTCAGACCTGATTCTTTTCCTTTCGGCAAATCAATTTGTGTAATATCTCCAGTAACAATGGCCTTTGATCCAAATCCCAATCGTGTTAAAAACATTTTCATCTGCTCTCGTGTTGTATTTTGCGCTTCGTCGAGTATAATAAAAGAATCGTCTAAAGTTCTTCCCCTCATGTAGGCCAGTGGGGCTACTTCTATCATACCTCTTTCCCGATATTTTAAAAAGGTTTCTCCCCCTAAAATATCATATAGGGCATCATAAAGAGGACGTAGATAAGGATCAACCTTTTCTTGTAAGTCTCCAGGAAGGAATCCTAAACTCTCACCAGCTTCAACAGCTGGTCTTGTTAAAATAATCCGGCTTACTTCCTTATTTTTGAAAGCATTTACTGCCATTGCCATTGCCAGATAGGTCTTGCCTGTCCCGGCAGGGCCTATACCAAAAACAATATCATTCGCTTTAATGGCTTGCGTATACTTTTTTTGCCCTAAAGTTTTAGGTTTGATTTGTTTTCCTTTTGCACTAATACAGATTACACCTTCCAGCAGCTGCTCTATCTGATCTTCCTTCTTTTCTTCAAAAAGTGTGATTGCATAATTTATCTTTTGATGATCCAAGGTTTCTCCGGACTGCAGCATCTTGATTAATTTGTTAATAACTTTTTCTACAGTCTCTATTTCTGTAGAAGAACCGATAATGACAATTTCTCCTTGTCTTGATACGATGTTTACACCAAAACGATCTTCAATAATTTTGATATTGGCATCATAATTACCAAATAGTTCTTTCGTGTAATCAATCTCATTCATTTTGATTCTTCTTTCCATTGTCTGTTGTTCCAAATAAAATCCTCCTTAGAATTTAAATTTCTTGTTTCGATCATTTTCCTACCACAATTTCTGTTGTGCGCTGATCTCTTCTAACGTTTCTATAATCATTTTAACCTTAATTTTAGTATTTTCTTCTTGATATTGGAGGTCTTGATTTAAAATGGGTATATTTTCAGGAATTTTATTCAGTATTTTGACCAAAATCTTCTCCTTCAATGCTTGTTTCACGATTTCTTTATCAATTACTTCAACTTCATCAAAAACTTCATAATACTCCTCAAATATAATTTCGACAGGTAATTCAATATTCCTCCAACTAGGCAGGCTTTTCTTTTTTATCTCTAGGATATAGTTTGTATAGGGTACGCTTTTGTTACTAAGGATTAATTCATTATTTTGAACGCGAAAAATTTTTCGTTTAAAGACATTTCCAGTTCTAATCTTTCTGTTTACTACAGTATCCATCTCCTCATTTTCTTCATAATAGGTTTTTGCATAAACCTCTCCTAAAGCATGTACATATCTAATTTCCTGCCCTTCTTTTGCAATAATACCAGATATTAAAACATCTCCCGTTTTTACAATATCTCCTTTTTCAGCCTTAGCTTCGCCATTCTTTGCAACTACCTTTTCGATTACACCATTTTTATTTGCTATAATATTACAAGGTGTATTGATCGGTATGAGCGGCGGCGGGCTCACTTTTTCTACAATTTGTACAATAGCCTTCGTTCCTTTCATTTCAATGCCAATCCAAGCCAGTTGATCTATTTGAATCATCATCTCATTTTCTATGGTTTGGATATCCAGCTGATATTTATAAGCCCCTATACGGAGTCCCATTCGCTCTAAATAGGTTTCTACCTCTCTTCGTGATATAGTTTCAATACCAAAAATCTGAATATCCCATACAAAGGAACTGGCAGCAAAGATTAGAAATAGGGAAAGAACAGCTCCCAGAAGCATCATTCTACGGGTTTTCATTTTATGCATAAAAAAAGGATATCCGATTTTCTCATAAATCTTTATCCTACAGCCAGATTTTTTGATAATAGACCGCAGTTTTTTGTACGATCTCAACCCTGTTTTGGCCTCTAGAGTAGTATAATCCAGTCTAACAATATCCCATATATAAATCCCCCGTGCAATAGCATAATTTATAAATTTTTCTAATGCAAGTCCTTCAATCCTAATCACTACATATCCTCTAAAAAAATACCATAGCCTTCCAAATGACAACAGGCTCCCCTCCTTTACACGGTAAATTCTATACTTTCAAAACTGCCACAGATCACAATTTCATCTGTTACAATATTTTTTATTGTAAGCTCCTTGCCCGTAATCCTTAATATCCCGCTTCTGGTGTTGATTCTTACCCTTGTTTTTGAATACTCTACAATCCCCTTGTGGTTTTCAATATAAATCTGTAGGTTACCGATCATCGTAACGCGGGGAAGATCTAATATAATATCCTTTGGAAGCTCTAGTAGTTCTGAAATACTTTCTTTGATTGCCGCGGTCCTACTTTGCATGAAACAATCCCCCCTTATCTATATACAGTTTATGCAAATGAATTTTTCCATAGTACAGGATTTTGCACCTATTAACCGATGTAAAAAAGGATCGAAAGCCATAGGCTTTCGATCCTTTTTTATCTTTTAATAGATTTAGGTTTCCCTAATATTTCAGACAAAATAATTCCTCGAACTAACTCATCTCTTTGGATAGGCATGTCTTTGCCTCCAATTTCATTTCCACTAATGATATCTCCAATTTCTCCTTTTACTTGGATTCCTGGAGTTTCAATAGTTTTTTCAAATTTTTCTCTTTCATCATCAATATATTGTTCAACAATCCTTTCATCCGCTAATCCGCTGGTAGCTTTATGAAGGTCTCTTTTATGATGGGGAGAAACTTTTTTCCCGTCCATCATTTCTTCAATTGCTGTATTAATTTCTTTTCGCAGCATTTCACCAATATTTTTAAAATCTTTACTGATAACAGTTTTTTTTGTTCGCTGCTCATTTACATTGGGACGAATTTCCTGAGAAACATTTTTTCTTGCTGCCGGTTTAGTTTTCTGAGCAGTTTTTTTTGTTTTACTGATGACAACAAGAATAAAAATCAAAAACGGTAGGATATTTCCTAAGAACTCCATGCTATCACATCCTTTTGATTGGCAAAATTAAGTTCTGCGCTTATTTTTTGCCTGTTCTGTTGGAATCATCCTCTTTACTCATCTTAGAAATTGATTTTCTCATATCTGTGTCCGCATTAATATTCTGCAAGTTGTAGTAATCCATTACACCAATTTTCCCTTCCCGCAAAGCTTGTGCCATTGCCTTAGGGATTTCAGCCTCTGCCTCCACAACCTTTGCACGCATTTCCTGTACAGCCGCTACCATTTCCTGCTCTTTCGCAACAGCCATGGCTCTTCTTTCTTCAGCTTTTGCTTGGGCAATTCGCTTATCTGCCTCTGCTTGGTCTGTTTGCAGCTGGGCTCCGATGTTTCTGCCTACATCTACATCTGCAATATCTATTGATAGAATTTCAAAAGCTGTTCCTGCATCCAGTCCTTTGGACAACACAGTTCTGGAAATCATATCAGGGTTTTCCAGAACTGCTTTGTGACTGGCAGCAGAACCGACAGTTGTTACAATACCTTCTCCTACCCTTGCAATAATCGTTTCTTCGCCTGCACCCCCTACCAACCTTTCTATATTGGCCCGTACAGTTACTCTTGCTCTTGCCACCACTTCAATACCATCCTTTGCAACTGCGGAAATCTTAGGCGTTTCAATTACTTTTGGATTTACACTTACTTGTACAGCGCTAAGTACCTCACGTCCTGCTAAATCAATCGCAGCTGCTCTTTCGAACTCAAGGGCGATTTCTGCTCTTTGTGCAGCAATGAGTGCATCCACAACACTATTGACATTTCCACCTGCCAAGTAATGGGCTTCTAGTTTATCAATGTTTAAATTTAATCCTGCTTTTGTAGCTTTTATTAAAGGATTCACAATTCTCGAAGGTGCTACCCTTCTAAATCTCATTCCAACCAAAGTGAAAATACCAATCTTTACACCTGAAAAATACGCAGTAATCCATAATCCTACCGGTACAAAACTAAAAAGTATCCCTAGTACTACTAAAACAACAATCATCATGATCCCTAATACTACAATCTCCATGCCTTTTCCCTCCTAATCAATTTTGTTTACAACAATTCTTCGTCCCTCAACCTTAATAACCCTTATTCTTGCTCCTTGTTCAATAAATCCTCCCTCTGTGACCACATCATACTTAATCTCGTTGACCTCCATCGTACCGGAAGGCCGCAGCATTGTTACAGCAATTCCTTCAGCACCTAACAAGTCCTCTCTTGTCATGTTTGATGAAAACCCGGCTCCTTTATTCAGCTCTGTCCCTAGAATGATCTTATCAAAATATTTATTTCGTGGTGCATACTTTAACAGCAATACCGAAACAATAATCGTCATAACAAAGGCAATAAACAGAGAAGTTAACCCTAGAGCAATAGAATCAGATGCTAGAATGATACTTAAGGTTATACAAATCACACCGCCTATTCCTGGCGCGCCAAAACCTGGAATCATCGCTTCAATCAACAATAAAACAATTCCTGTGACAAATAGTGCGATAATTGCTAACCCTGCATTTCCTGCCAATACGCTTCCCCCAAAGAAGATTACGAAAGCAATCAAACTAATTGTTCCACCAAAACCAAAACCTGGTGTAAGTACCTCAATAACAAATCCAATAAAACCGATGCTTAATATCACCGGTAATACCACCGAGCTTGTAACAGCCTGAGCAACCCTTACTTTATAGTCTTGTTGTACAGAAATGATTTCTTCATAATCAATCTGAAAAAATGATAAAATATCTTCATAATTGTTTGAAGTAAAATCTGTAAATCCAAGAGTTTCTGCTTCCTTTGTCGTTAAATTGAGCAGCTCTCCTTCTTGTACAATAAACTTTTCAGGATCATTTGGGTCTGATATAGCAATTCTTCGATCTGCCATAGATTCTACTAACCGTGCATCTCTTCCTCTTCGTTCGGCAGTGGTTCTCAATTCTCCACGCCAGTAGGATATGTTCTTTTCATTGTAGGGAATGGTTTCTGCAGATCCAATCGTTGCGCCTGGTGCCATAACAATATTTTCAGCAGAAATTGTAATCAATACACCTGCAGATTCTGCCTTGTTATTCACAAAGGCGATCGTCTGCAAGGGTGTTGTAAAAATTATATCCCTGATTTGTGTGGCCTGATCCACTCTTCCCCCTAATGTATCTATTTCAAATAGGATAGCTACAGAGTTTGGATCAGCTTCTGCTTTTGCAATACTACTTCTAATAAACTGCGTTGTAGCCGGGCCAATCTCACCTTTGACCGGTATAACATATACAGTGGCACCCTCTGCAGCCTTTCCTTGTCCAGAAGGCAACAATATCAATAATACCAGAAGAAGCAGCAGTATCTTTCCCTTTTGTCTTACCAATTCATTCACCTCCTCTATATATTAGTATAATACACTTTCTCCAAATATTTAAAACACTTTCTTATTTTTCCAAAAAAATTTTCAAAAAACAATCAGTCTATCGATTCATAATAGACTGACCGCTACTTTAAAGCTCCAGTTGTGCAATTACAGGAAAATGATCAGATATATCCATATCCAGCACCTCATAATACATGGTTCTAAAGTCCTGAGTTGTAAAGATATAGTCGATTCTTGATTTAAAAACAAAACCATCATAGGTATGTTGATACTGATTCTCAAAAACCTCTGCTGTATCAATTAAATATTTCTTAAAATTAAAAAAATCTATATTACTATCAGTAGTATTAAAGTCCCCTACTAAAATAACTCTATTTCCTAAAAACCTTATAAACTGATCGATCGCCTGCATTTGCTTTTTTCTTTCTTCTCTATTTAATCCTAAATGAGTCACCAGAAAATTAACTTCTTCTTCCTCTACGCGAATCTTACTCATTAATAATCCTCTTTTTTCTTTCCGATTCCCTGGTAAAATAACATTTTCAAAACTCTCGATAGGATATTTGCTAAGAATTGCATTGCCGTACTCTGCTCCAAGAATCCGTATGTTGGAACCATAGGCATAATGCATATCTAGTTCTTCAGCCAATTTTTGGATCTGATCTTCAAATCGAGAACGATATACACTCTTATCTACTTCCTGCAATCCAACGATATCTACATTGTGATCCCGTATAACCTTAGCTACATCATTCAAATTATAGGCTCCAAACTTGCTTCTTCCATGATGAATATTAAAGCTCATCACTTTTAGTTGATTGATCTCTTCCACAAACACACCCTTACTTTCCTGTTGTATCACAGCGGTTTCAATCGTATCTTCTATTATTTCTAAATCCTTCAGCCAGAAGTTCTCCTCCCGTTGTGTCCCGGGAAATAATGTGAAATGGATTTGTTTTTTTCCTTTCAGAACTCCCGTATTGAGTAAAAACACATTTTTCGTACTGTCATTTAATACTTCAACCGTATGATAGTTTAAATGAATACCCGCTAAAAACCTGCTCTCCATATGGTAGATTTCCAAATAAACGCTCCCAATATTCGTGGGGGTATATATTTTTATAAGAGAATTATTATTGCTGCCTTTAATTATTTTCATTTCAATCTCTTCTTCAGAAAATACAGTAGTGGAAAAAGAAAATCCCACTAGAAATAACAATGCCAAAATCAGAACTGCAGCAATTTTTCTCAATGTATACCCCTCCCCCTTTTTTAAATTTTCTGACTATATTATACCATATCCCCCACTACTTTGTTTACTTGATAATTTTTACAAATAAAAAAACATTCTTAGATTGACAAAGTCTTGATATTTTTCGATTTTAGACAATAAAAAAAAGACCAAATGGTCTTTTTTTATTGTAAATGTTTTTTAACAACTTGATTAACAAGTTTTCCGTCAGCACGACCTTTTACCTTAGGCATCAGAGCGGCCATAACCTTTCCCATGTCCTTAGCAGTGCTTGCACCAGTCTCATTGAGCACCTGAACAACAATTTCCGAAATTTCATCCTCCGTTAACTGCTTCGGTAAGTAGGTCAACAAAACTTCAATTTCTGCCTTTGCTTCATTTACAAGGTCTTCTCTTCCACCCTTAGCAAATTCTTCAATAGCATCTTTCTTTTGCTTTACTTGTTTTGACATGATTTCCAAAACACTGTCATCGTCAAGTTCTACTCTATGATCAACTTCATACTGTTTAATCGAAGCTCTTACCATTGTGATAACAGACTTTTTCAGCTGGTCTTTCTCTTTCATGGCTATTTTTAGATCTTCCATTAATTTTTCTTTGAGGGACATAGTTTCACCTCTTTTAGAATTTCTTAGCGTTTTTTCTTCTTGCAGCCTCTGCTTTTTTCTTACGTCTTACACTAGGCTTCTCATAATGCTCTCTTTTTCTAACTTCTGACAAAACACCAGCTTTGGCACATGAACGCTTAAATCTACGAAGAGCACTCTCAAGAGTTTCATTTTCCCCAACTTTAATTTGTGACATATAATTCTCCCTCCCTCCGCTAGCAATCTTGTGCTGTATCCATAGCAAAATACACAGCTATAGAGAATCAAAATGTGTATAATACTATGTCATTATACATTATATTTACTATTTCTGCAACTTTTTTTTAACCTGGCGGCCATTTCATTTGCCGCCCACCCAGTAAGTGAAAATGCAAGTGATGAACTGTCTGTCCTCCAGAGTCGCCACAGTTATTAACAATTCGATAACCGTCCTTACTGATATTCAATTCTTCTGCAATTTTTTTTGCAATTAGGTGAATGTGTCCCAGAAGATCCCGATGGATCTCTCCAATCTCGGCAATCGAAACAATATGTTCTTTTGGGATAATGAGTATATGGACGGGAGCTGCAGGACTTATATCATAAAAAGCCAATACCTGTTCATCCTCATAGGCTATTTTAGATGGAATTTCTTTGGATATGATCTTACAAAAAATACAGTCAGACACGCTGTTCACCTCCTTAAATAAGGTTTCTCATAAGCTCAAATACATATTCAACAGAAATGAAAAAATTCCTGCTTATCGCATCTATAAGTCATTTTTTTCTTCAGCAGGAGTGCCCATCAGCGCATCACCTTGTATATCTGTAAGTAGGACTGATTTTATTTTACTTTCAGGACTTTCATTAAATTTGCAAAGTACACGTATATAATTATCTGTCAGTCCCTCATAATATTCCTTATATTCTTGGCTTGCAACCTCAAATAGCACGTCTCTTCGGGTATTAAGAAACTTTTCATTATATTTAATTATATCCTCAGAAGCTAAGCGCATGAGCCGCTCACTTCTCTGCTGCTTTATTTCTGCCGATACCTGTCGCTCATATTTTGCAGCAGGCGTTCCCTTTCTTGGAGAGTATTTAAATACATGGATTTGACTAAAGGAAATTTCTTGTACAAAATCATATGTTTTTTCGAATTCTTCCCCTGTCTCTCCGGGAAAACCTACCATGATATCTGTAGTAAGAGAAACATCAGGGAGATATTTTCTAAGGATATCTACTTTTTCTTTGTACTCTGTTGTTGTGTATTTTCGATTCATTCTCTTTAGTGTCTCATCGCAGCCGCTTTGCAGAGAAAGGTGAAAATGCGGACACATTTTATGAAGCTGTACAATCTCCGCAACAAAAGCTTCGCTGATCAACGTGGGCTCTATAGAGCTTAATCGAATTCTTTCAACGCCTGCTATAGGATGAATTGCCTTAAGTACATCCAGCAAGGAGCCTTTATCTAAATCCTTACCATAGGAGGCTACATGTATCCCTGTTAATACGACTTCCTTAAAGCCGTTATCAGCCAACCGCTGCACTTCTTTAATAATATCTTCAGGCTTTCTGCTTCGTATAGGTCCTCTGGCATAAGGTATAATACAGTAGGTACAATATTGATTACAGCCTTCTTGAATCTTGAGAAACGCCCTAGTCTTCCCTTTTATCTCTCCTATGGTCATTTCTTCAAATTCTCTGATCTGCATGATATCTTCAACTGCATAAATTCTTTCATTAGCCTTTCTGAATTTTTCAACGTACTCTACAATTCTATTTCGATCATTGGTACCCAATATAATATTTACACCCTCTATACTGGAAACCTCCTCTGGTGCTGTCTGCGAATAACACCCTACTACAGCAATGACTGCATCCGGATTGTCTTTTTTGGCCCGACGAATTAATTGCCGTGATTTTCGATCTCCAAGGCTGGTAACCGTACAGGTATTGATCACATAGACATCTGCACTGGCTTCATCGTCAACCACCTGGTAGCCAGCTTTTTCAAATAACTCGCCCATGGCTTCTGTTTCGTACTGATTAACTTTGCACCCAAGGGTATAAAATGCTACTTTTTTCACCTATATACCTCCTAAATCCCCTAGTTCATACATGAGGGTACTTAAAACAACAAATCCTGCTGTTTCTGTTCTCAGAATTCTTTTGCCAAGGCTTATGGACATACTTCCTAATTCTTTAGCAATCTCAATCTCAGTCTCTTCAAATCCACCCTCTGGGCCAATAATAACGGCTATCTTTTTGGGGCTCATTTGTTCTTTTAAAAGCGTTTTTAATCCCAAAACAGTTTCCTTTTCATAAGGAATAATAACTAAATCAAATAGAGGCAGTACATCTCGTAGTTGAGAAAAATTTATCGGAAGTCCGATCTGTGGTATGACTCCTCTTTTAGATTGTTTCGCAGCTTCTTCTGCAATCTTTTGCCATCGCTCTATTTTCTTCACTTCGTCTTTTTTGTCTTTTAGCTGAACCACTGTTCGCGCTGTATTCAGCGGAATAATGCTATGAATTCCTAGTTCTGTGCATTTTTGTATGATTATTTCCATTTTTGTACCCTTTGGCATTCCTTGGAAAAGTGTCACTTCTATAGGCGGTTCTGTATCTGAAAGAAATTTTTCTAGTATTTTCAATTCTATTTTTGTTTTGGAAAGGGATAAAATCTCCCCAATATAAATTCCTTTTTCTCCATCACATACTTCTAATATATCTTCTTCTGCAAGTCTAAGTACTTTAATGATATGCTTCACATCTTCCGGGTCATCAAGAACAATCAGCTTCTGGTCTCCTATGATATTTTTTCTGTCTACAAAAAATCTATTCATTTTTCTGATCACCCTCTGGCTTTGATACAATTGCAGCCCATTCTCCCAGGGTTTCGATCTGCAGGATTTCCAGCCTATTTTTGTTGAGCGCCGCCGTTACTTCATCGATTTTATCCAATATAATTCCTGAGGCAATAAATATACTGTCTCTTTTTAGGAACTTCCTTATATCTTCAGCCAGAATGACTATAATGTCCGCAATAATATTGGCCACTACAATATCCGCCTGTTCATGCAGGGTATCCAACAAATTTCCACGTTTAATTTCAACCTGTCCAACTACATGGTTGTCTTCTACATTTTTTTTCGATACTTTTACCGCAACTTCATCAAGGTCGATTCCTACTACTTTTTTTGCACCTAATTTTGCGGCAACAATCGATAAAATTCCACTACCACACCCGATGTCAAAAACAAGACTGTCAGCTGTAACATATTTCTCTAGGTTTTGGACACACATCATGGTTGTTTCATGTGTTCCAGTTCCAAAGGCCATACCTGGATCAAGTTCAACAATAATTTCTTCCTCTTGAGGTGTATAAGACTCCCACGTAGGTTTAACGACAATTTTGCCGCCGATTTTCTTTGGTTTATAGTATTTTTTCCATGCATTGGCCCAATCTTCTTCATATACTTCTGTAGTCGTTACCTCTCCTAAACCCTTATCCAGGTTATATTGAGGTATCATTTCCACACTTTGTCGGATCCATTCAATTTTGTCGATAAGGTCCTCACTCTCTGGAAGGTATCCCTTAACAATTGCACCCTCCAATACATTTTGCAGCAGTGACTCATCTACATAGTCCCAGTCTCCAGCATCCTTTTCTTTAAAGATTGGATCGTTGGGATCCTCAATAACAACGCCGCCTACGCCTACATCGTAAAGAATATTGGAAACTGCTTCGATTGCTTCTGTGGTTGTCTTTATCTTTACCTCAATCCATTTCATTTGCATACCCTCCGTAGCTTTGACCTTTTATCGGATATATTATACCCTAACCCTATAAAATTTACCAGTTAATTAAAATTCTTTCTTCTATTAGAAACACCCAGCTTTAACTGGGTGCTCTTAGATTATATACCGAAAACATCTTTCACCTTATCAAAAAATGTCTTTCTTTGTTCATGAACATCCTCGCCCATCTCATCGGCGAACTGCTTTAATAACTCTTTCTGCTTGTCATTTAGCTTTTTGGGTATCTCTACAACCACTTTTACATAGTGGTCTCCTCTGCCATATCCTCGCAAACTAGGGATACCCTTTCCCTTCATCCTAAAAATCGTACCACTTTGTGTACCTTCTGGTATTTTATATTTAATCCTGCCATCTAGGGTAGGTACAACTAATTCATCACCTAGTGCTGCTTGAACAAAAGTAATCGGCATTTCACAGATTACATCGGTACCATCTCTTTGAAAGATTTCATGAGGCTTCACCCGTAATACAATATAGAGGTCTCCTGTAGGGCCCCCTTTTATACCAGGTTCTCCTTGCCCCCTTAAAGGTATCACTGAACCTGTATCTACTCCTGCAGGGATCTTTATATGAATTTTCTTATCTTTCATCACCTTGCCTGTACCGCCACAATCCTTACAAGGAGTTTCCGTAATGCTTCCCTCTCCATGGCAAACATCACAGGTTTTTACATTAACAAACTGTCCCAAAGGCGTTCGTTGCGCATACCGCACTTCACCAGACCCATTACACTTTGAGCAGGTCTTTTTTGAAGTGCCCGGCTTTGCTCCTGTGCCACTACAAGTATTACAGCTTTCATGCCGAGAAACATTGATGTCTTTCTCTACACCAAAAGCAGCTTCCTCAAAGGTGATTCCTAATTCATATTTTAAATCAGCACCTTTTTGCGGTCCATTCCGCCGTCGTCCACCGGAGAATCCTCCGCCGAACATGTCAAAAATATCTCCAAAAATATCATCAAACCCACCGTAACCTGAGTAGCCTTCAAACCCGCCGTCGCCATTCCCACCTACTCCTGCATGTCCAAACTGGTCATATCTCGTTCTTTTATTTGCATCGCTTAATACTTCATAGGCTTCATTGATTTCTTTAAACTTTTCTTCTGCTTCTTTGTTACCTGGGTTCTTATCTGGGTGATATTGCATTGCCAGTTTTCTGTAGGCTCTTTTAATTGCCTGTTCATCCACACCTTTTTCCAGGCCTAAGACTTCATAATAGTCTCTTTTCGCCATCCTTCTCACCGCCTTTCCAGTTAGGATTCGCGTAAACTCGCATACCTTATCTATTATAAGAAATACTTTAGTAATATGCAACCATTCTTCACAACTACAAGGCACCCAAAGGGGTGCCTTTTGTAGGTTATTTGTCTTCGTCTACTACTTCATAATCTGCATCAACTACATTTTCCTTGTCTGCGCTTCCATCACCATGTGCTTCTTCTCCCTGCGCTGCACCTTGTTGTGCCGTCTGCTCATACATTTTTTGTGATAATACATGGAAAGCATTTGTCAATTCTTCTGTAGCTTTTTTCATTTCCTCAATATTGTCACCTTCTAAGGTTTTCTTTAATGCCTCTAAAGCTGCCTCTACCTTTGTTTTGTCCTCAGGACTAATTTTGTCGCCTACCTCTTTTAAAGCTTTTTCAGTTTCGTATACCATGGAATCTGCTTTATTCCTAATTTCGATAGCTTCTTTCTTCTTTTTATCTTCTTCGGCAAATTGCTCTGCTTCTCTAACCTTTTTCTGAATTTCTTCATCGGAAAGATTTGTAGATGCAGTAATGGCGATACTTTGCTCCTTACCAGTGCCCTTATCCTTTGCACTAACATGTACGATTCCGTTTGCATCTATATCGAAGGTTACTTCAATTTGTGGAATTCCTCTTGGTGCTGGTAGAATTCCTGACAATTGGAATCTTCCTAAAGTGATATTATCTGATGCCATCTGTCTTTCGCCTTGCAGCACATGAATATCTACAGCCGTTTGATTATCTGCAGCCGTTGAGAATACTTGACTCTTTCTTGTAGGTATCGTTGTATTTCGCTCAATTAGTCTCGTAAATACACCGCCTAAGGTTTCTATTCCTAATGAGAGTGGCGTCACATCCAGCAGTAACACGTCTTTTACTTCTCCTGTTAAAACACCTGCTTGTACAGCAGCGCCAATAGCAACGCACTCATCAGGATTCACACCTTTATGCGGATCTTTTCCTGTTAACTTTTTCACAGCTTCTTGTACCGCTGGAATTCGCGTAGAACCCCCTACTAGAATCACTTTATGAATGTCAGCTGCAGTTAGCTTCGCATCCTCTAATGCCTTTCTTGTTGGTCCCATGCTAGCTTCAACCAAATGTGCAGTTAACTGATCGAATTTTGCCCGTGTTAAGTCCATATTTAAGTGAAGTGGTCCATTGGCAGTTGCTGTAATAAATGGTAGGTTGATATTTGTAGTCTGCATACTGGAAAGCTCTTTCTTTGCTTTTTCTGCTGCTTCCTTTAATCTCTGCAGAGACATTTTATCTTGCCTTAGATCTACGCCATTTTCTTTTTTAAAGGCTTCCGCTAAATAATCCATAACTACTTGATCAAAATCGTCCCCACCAAGATGGTTATTTCCATTTGTAGCTAAAACTTCGAATACCCCATCTCCCAATTCTAGAATCGATACATCAAATGTACCTCCACCCAAATCAAAAACCATAATTTTATGATGTTCTGTATCTTTATCCAAACCATAAGCCAGGGATGCTGCCGTAGGCTCGTTGATGATTCGCTTTACTTCTAAACCTGCAATTTTTCCTGCATCCTTTGTTGCTTGTCTTTGGCTGTCAGTAAAATATGCAGGTACCGTAATTACTGCCTCTGTTACCTTTTCACCTAAGTAAGCTTCAGCATCCGCCTTTAGTTTCATTAAGATCATCGCTGATATATCCTGAGGCGTGTAGTCTTTGCCATCTATTGTAACCTTATGGTCAGAACCCATATATCGCTTAATGGATATAATCGTTCTATCCGGATTTGTAATTGCTTGTCGCTTGGCAGTTTCTCCTGCTAGTCTTTCACCATTTTTTGTGAAAGCTACAATGGATGGTGTGGTTCTATTTCCCTCTGCGTTTGGAATTACTACTGGCTCTCCACCTTCTAATACAGAAACACATGAATTTGTTGTTCCTAAGTCAATACCGATTACTTTACCCATAATCAATTTTTCCTCCCTTATATATAGTTACAATAATATTTAATTGGATACTTTAACCATACTTGGACGAATCACTTTCCCATTTAAGGCATATCCTTTTTGATATACTTCTAGCACTTTATTCGTTTCCTCTGACCCACTTGCTTCTTGCATCACTGCATGATGGCGATTGGGGTCAAAATCCTCTCCTAAAGCTTTAATCTCCTCTAGTCCGTTGTTATTCATCGTATCTAAAAATTGCTGAAGAATCATTTCAATGCCCTTTGTTACGGCTTCATCCTTATTGCCTTCTTCAGATATAGACCTTACGGCACGTTCTAGATTATCAATTGCAGGAAGCAATTCCAATATTAATTTTTCATTTGCGTAACTATGAAGCTCGCTCTTTTCTTTTTCAACTCTTCTTTTATAATTCTGAAAATCTGCAGAAATCCGCAAGTATTTGCTGTTCATCTCTTCAACTTCTTCAGTCTTTTTCGCCAATAGTTCCTTCAAGTCCTCTTCCTGATACAACTGTCGCTGTTCATTTAACTCTTCCTTTGTGGCTTCTAGATCACTCTTGGCAGTTTCATCATTCGTAAAGGCTTTTTCATCTTTTCCCGAGTAATTTTGTTCCATCTTCTTCACCTACCCTAAGTCATAATTTATTGGAATGATCTTCCTTTTAGTATTAAGTGTATTTTTAAAATTGCCTCAGCAATTTCACCTGCAGCTTTTAAGGCATATATTTTTACGGTTGCAGGATCTATAATTCGGGCTTGAAGTAAATCCTTCACGGATCCCGTGTCACAACAAACCCCTAAGCTTTGACAGTCTGTATTCTTCATTGCAGTTGCTGTCTGTTCAAGTTTTTCCAGTGGATTAAAACCTGCATTCTTTATAATATTGTACATAGGCTTTTTTAATGCATCGATGACGCAATCAATACCATATTTCTCCATACCATCGGTATGATACTTTAGATCCTCCAGCATAAGCGCGCAGGATAGTTCTATTGCACCACCTCCAGCAACAATGCCCTCTTTCACCGCTGCCTGCAGTGCAGAAGCTGCATCTCGGGCTACCCTTTCCTTTTCTTTTGTTACAATTCCAGTAGCGGCGCTTACCAAGACCGTAGCCGTCGGTATACCTGCGCCTTCGATTATCTTTAATCCGTCAAGCTTTGCATCATATATAATTTGCCCAGCTTTGCCACAATATACCTCTAACTCTTGGTGTTTTTTATACAGCAGGCTTTTCTTCATAAACTTAGCTCCTGTGCATCGTACCAATCGGCTCAGCTGTTCTCGCAGCACATGAGTGATCACAACAATACCTGCATCGGTTAAAAGTTGTTCTCCATATGGATCTATGGTTCGTTCCAAAAATACAATATCTATTTTTTGATCGATAATTTTCTGAATTCCATCTTCAAATATTTTCCTATTTTCTATGTACTGGTTAAATCCACTTTCCGTTCCCATTAATTCATCAGCCAGAGTTTCTGGACGTAGTTCATCATCTAGAACAAGTATTTTTCCATTCTGGATGCAAATATCCTCAAGATTTCCTGCTGGTACCCGGTGAATGATCATCCCTTTGATTACCTCATCCTCTAATCCTTCTATCCCTTCAATGATGTCTGCAAATCGGAAATCCTTAAACTGTAATCGTTCTTCCCCAACATATTCTGCTGCATTATGCAGCAGCTCTACGAGAGCCTCGTCATTTCTTCCGGCAATCCTGACAATGGCACGCAATAGCTTCCAATTTTCTGCTTCTATAGGGATTTTGCTGTGTTGGATATGGGTTATCGACTTTTGAATAGCCAATTTTATTCCTTCAATAATCTGATGAATGGATACACCTTTTTGAATATAGTGAAGGGAAGATTCCAGCAGTTGCCCGGTTAGAATCGTCATCGTGGTGGTCCCGTCACCGATTTCGTTTTGCTGTGCAAAGGCTCCATTAATCAGCATAATTGCAGCCGGATGGCTCACATCCATTTCTGTTAAAATCGTAACACCATCATTTGTGACGATGAATTCTCCTTGGTCATTGACAATCATACAATCCATTCCCTTAGGGCCGAGAGTCCCTTCCACCGCTGATACCAGAGCCTTAATTGCTTGAATATTGTTTTCAAGTGCCGAATAGTTTTCTCTTCCTTTTTCTTCTTCAGCCTGTATATGATTCAATATTCTTCTCCTTTCATACGATCTGAATCTTGCGTAAAAGACATATATATAGTGCAAAATACGCTTTTCGTATTTTGCACTATATATTTTTTATTCTCCCTTATGCTCCATTAAAAGCTGGGTTAAATTACTTTTCATAAAGTCAACAACAGATACAATATTATCGTAATCCATTCTAGTAGGACCTATTACACCAATCTTTCCAACAGTTCTTCCATTTAGCTTATAGGTAGCTGTAATAATACTGCATTCCTGTAAATTTTCATGTTTATTTTCTTTTCCTATAGTGATGCTTACATCTTCCTGCGTATTTAGAAGCAAATCCTTTAGCAGGTCCTTTTGATCCAACATTGTAATAAATTCTCTTGCCTTATGAATATCATTGTATTCTGGTAAATTTAGTATATTTACTAAACCATCTAAATATAAGTGTACATCTTCAATTTCTTCCAGCGTAGACATCACCATAGGCATAATGGAAGCGATGATAGAGTTAAACATCTGCATTTCTTCTTTTGCACTATGCATCAACTTGTTAGAAATATCAGCTACTGTCAATCCTTGCAGCCTGTAATTTAACATTTTTGAAACCTTATCCAAATGCTCTACAGGCATTTCCTCTCCGACACGTAAAACCGCATTTTTTACAACCCCGGATTCCAGAACAATGACCAGTAGAATACTTCTGTCATCAATTGGAATTAGTTGTATGTGTTTTAATCGATTATGCCGATATTGAGGGGAAATCACCACAGAAGTCAATTTTGTCACTTGAGATAATATCCTTGCTGTATTGGAAATTAACTGTTCCAATTCCCCGATTTTCTCTGTCAGGCTTTTCTGAATAATATTTTTCTCTATTTGAGCAATTTTTCTCATCATCATGATGCGGTCTACATACAATCGATAGGCCTTATCTGATGGAATTCTCCCGGCAGAAGTATGGGGCTGCTGGAGATAACCTAGCTCCTCCAAGTCGGCCATTTCATTCCGAATCGTTGCCGAGCTAATGCCCAAGTCATACTTTTTTGCGATGGTTCTTGATCCTACAGGCTCCGCAGTTGTTATAAAATCTCTTATTATGGCCTGTAGAATCTTCATTTTTCTATCTGCCAGATCCATAATACCACTCCCATTTGTTAGCACTCTATCTCGTTGAGTGCTAATCTATTATGATTTTAAATTATCACTAATAAAATATTTTGTCAATATAATTTTTAAAATTTTCTATTCCGGCAAAAAGGAAGCAAATACACGATTGGATACATCAATTCCTCTCTGAGTAAGACGCAATTTATCACCTGCCATAGTCAATAATCCTTGCTTGATAAAATCTGTAATTTGTTTTTCATACTTTTCTCTGGCATCTACCTGATACCGTCTTTGAAAGCGATCCAGGTCAATTCCGGCCATCATCCGGAGCCCTAAAAACATAGTTTCTGACATTTCTTCTTCAATAGAAATTTTCTCCTGCTCCACCATAGGGTTCTTTTGACTTTCTATAAGTTCCCTGTATTTATTGATATCAGCAGTATTGGAAAAACGGACCTTATTAAATGAAGAATGGGAACCTACACCAATTCCGATATATTCCTCGTTTTTCCAGTATATTTTATTATGAATAGATTCCTTTCCATTTAAAGCAAAATTTGAAATCTCGTAGTGTCGATAATCATGTTGTGCCAGCACTGTTATTGTATAGTGATACATAGCCCTTTCCAACTCTTCATCAGGTAATATAAGCTTCCCTTGTTCATACAATCGATCAAAAGGAGTGCCTTCTTCAACTTTCAGACTGTAAGTAGAAATATGATCAGGCTTTAGGTAAAGAACCTGCTGCAATGTTTCTTTCCAGTCTTGAAAACACTGATTCGGCAGTCCAAACATTAGGTCTACGCTGATATTTTCAAATCCAGCATCTCTTGCTGCATAATAGTTTTCTAAAAATTCTTTCCGGGTGTGTATTCTGCCTAAGGTTCTAAGCAATTCATCCTGCCAAGCCTGTAGACCTATACTTAAGCGATTGATACCAGACTGACGATAATATGTCAATTTCTCTTTGTCTAGTGTTCCGGGATTGGCTTCAATTGTAATTTCCGGCGATGCTTTCAGCTTGAAATACCGGTGGATTCCTTCTAAAATAAAATCTAGTTGAGGAATACTCAGCAGAGATGGTGTTCCGCCACCGAAAAAAACTGTCTGAACCTGATAATCTTTTAATGGATTATGCCAACTTTCCAGTTCCCCTACCAGAGCAGCAATATACTCATCTCGTTCAGTATTTCTTCCTTCAAAAGATACAAAATCACAGTAAGCACATTTCTGTTTGCAAAAGGGAATATGGATATACAATCCGATCTCTCTCATACTTTCACCTCTATGAAAATAGCCACCCTTTGGTGACTATTTATCGTCGTATTTCAGAACTGCCATAAAAGCTTCTTGAGGTACTTCTACGGAGCCTAACTGCCGCATTCGCTTCTTTCCTTCCTTTTGTTTCTCAAGAAGCTTCTTCTTTCGCGTAATGTCTCCACCATAACATTTTGCCAATACATCCTTACGCAAAGCACTGATATTCTCCCGTGCAATAACCTTTGATCCGATAGCCGCCTGAATCGGAATGGCAAACATGTGTCTTGGGATAACTTCTCTCAGTTTTTCGCAAATGGCACGACCTCTAGATTCCGCCTTGCTTTCGTGGACGATCATAGAGAAAGCATCAATTAATTCCTTATTAAGTAAAATATCCATTTTCACCAATTTGGATCGCTGATATTCCTTGAATTCATAGTCTAAAGAGCCATATCCTCTGGTTCTGGATTTTAAAGCATCAAAGAAATCGTAGATAACTTCATTTAAGGGTAGATCATAATGGAGTACTACACGCTTCGCATCAAGATATTCCATATGCTTCATTGTACCTCTGCGTTCTTGACACAATTCCATCACACTGCCTACATATTCATTTGGAAGCATGATATTTGCATTCACAATAGGCTCTTCCATGTAGGCAATCTCTGTAGCCGGCGGCAGATTCGTCGGGTTTTGAATCATTTGTACCTCTCCGTTTGTTGTTGCAACCTTATATATTACGCTGGGAGACGTGGTAATCAAATCTAAATTAAATTCTCGTTCCAATCTTTCCTGTATAATCTCCATATGAAGCAGTCCTAAAAATCCGCATCGAAATCCAAAACCCAATGCTACAGATGTTTCCGGTTCAAATTCAAGGGCAGCATCATTTACTTGCAATTTCTCTAATGCATCACGTACGTTTTCATACTTCTCGCCCTCTGCTGGATAGACACCGCAATAAACCATTGGCACAACCTTTTTATAGCCAGGCAGCGGAGTCGACGCTGGATTGCTTGCACTAGTGATCGTATCTCCTACACGGGTATCCTTTACATTTTTTATACTCGCTGTAACATACCCTACATCTCCAGCTCTTAGTTCATTCACCTGCATTGGATTGGGTATAAATATACCCACTTCGTTTACTTCAAATTTCTTACCTGTAGCCATCATCAAAATTTTATCTCCGGGTCTAATGGCACCCTCTTTTACACGAACATAAGCCACTACTCCTCTATAGCTATCATAGTAGGAATCAAAGATAAGTGCTTTTACTGCTGCGTCTTCATCTCCTGATGGAGGAGGTACGTGTTTTACAACAGCTTCTAACACTTCCTCAATGTTCAAGCCTTCCTTTGCAGATATCAAAGGTGCATCACTGGCATCGATCCCAATAATGTCTTCAATCTCTGCCTTGATTTCATCAGGTCTTGCACTTGGAAGGTCTATTTTATTAATTACAGGAACAACCTCCAGATTTTGATCAATGGCCAAATAAACGTTGGCCAAAGTTTGCGCTTCTACACCCTGCGCTGCATCTACTACCAGAATAGCACCTTCACAGGCTGCCAGACTCCTAGAGACTTCATAGGTAAAATCCACATGCCCTGGTGTATCAATCAAATTCAGGATATACTCTTCTCCATCCTTTGCTTTATAAATCAGCCGAGTTGTCTGGAGCTTTATGGTGATCCCTCTCTCTCTCTCCAGATCCATGCTGTCCAGTATCTGATCTTTCATCTCTCTTGACGTTAATAGGCCGGTTTTTTCAATCAATCTATCAGCAAGGGTAGATTTTCCGTGATCAATATGAGCAATGATACAAAAATTTCGTATCTTTTTTTGTCGATTACTGGTCATGTACTACATCCTCCTCATATCCTTCTCTGTCGTAATCTAAAACATTATATCACAATTCACTTTTATAGTATATAGCGTGTATGGCATAATTGGAACAAGCCGAGCGAATCGCTCGGCTTCTATAGATGATCAACAATCAAACGTCCTGTTAAATCTTTTAATTGCTTCCATAAGTCTTGTACATCCGCCTTCCACTGAAGGTATTGTCCCCGTACTTCGATCTCATCAATATAAATTTTCTGTCCGCAAAAATAGATTTGATGAATCGTTGCATCAATTTTCTTATAGCCGAAGGCTTTTGGTTCTTCTGTCATCAACATAGATCTAACAGCCTCATCAACGATTATAATTCCACTAAAAATAATCAAAAATATAGTGGCAATTAAAATATATCGGTATATTGGGTGCTTCTTTTCCTTTTTTTCCTTCTCTTTCCGTTCCACTCTACTCATCCGCATCACCTATACGTATTTTTGACAACCTAAAAAAAGTTTATACGTATAAGGAAGGTAGGTGCTGCAGAATCAGCTTTCCGGTAAACCGGTGTACTTACATCCTGCCGCCAGCAACCTTTTCAGATACTGCTTGAATAAAATCATTTTTATTCCTTAATATCTTTAATGACACTGTCTATTATTTCAGCTAAGTACTTTGTCGTTCTTATAGCCTCATCAATATGGTTGGCATTGCTTCCAATTTCAATTAATAAGCTAATGTCAGATTTATATTGATTAAACTTAGCATAATCCTTTACGATCGTCTTTTTTGCTAGCCCTGGATACATTTCGTCACTTCGAATACGGATATATTCTGCCAATTTTAATAATTTGTCGTAATTTTCATTCTGCCCGCCAACTACAAACAAAAATTTTGCCACCCTCTCTCCGTTAATGGTCACCACACTATCTTCTTTAAGTGCATTGTAATTTGGCAATGTTTCTATTTTATCAATTCCATCCCGATGAATGTCAAATATGATTTTTAAAGAATCATTCTTTTTTAAATTCGTATTGAGGGTTTCCAAAGATCTAACATAGGATCCTTGGAAAGAAGGGTGATCGTGGATGGTTTCATCATGGATTACCTGGTATCCTTTATTATTTAGATGCTCCTTAAGTTTTTCACCTACATTAATTACCGTGTATTTTCTATTTAAAGAATGATAATTTCCAACAGTCTCTGGTCTATAGGATTCGGTGCCATGGGTGTGGTAGATAAAGATTACAGGTTTTTTCAAATCCAGCTTCACTTTACTAGGTGCCTGTATAGGAGAACTAACCACCTGTATTGTTTCTGTCTGTTGTCCTACGGCAGCTTCTATAGGAGCTGTCATTCCCTCTCTGGTTACATCTCCAGAAAGAGTAGGAACACCCTGTTCTACAGGCGGATTTTCTAATGCATGCTGCAGATTGTCATCAATATTATTTTCTATATCATCAACAAAATGGATTTCACGGGTATCCATATCTTCATTTTGATTCGGATCGTTGACATGCAATGCCATGTCATCCAATTCACTTAATATAGATAATTCTGCCCTAAATAGCGTTTTGGGATCCTGATAATCAAAATTCAGCAAACGGCTTATGGCGATTTTAATAACTTGCGTATAGGAACTGTTATTGTGCTGCTTATAATTAACTTCCATCATGGGTATTGTTTTGTTCAATGCCCATACAAATATATTTTCCTGAAGATCTATACGCTCTTCTGCTTGTACCACCATAGAAGGAATTTGTAGCCTGTCGGCCTGTACTGTATAATCCATATTATCCAAAACCAGTATCTTTAATGCATATACGCACATTAACAGAGTTATAAAAAGTGGTATACATTTGTAATACTTTCTTAATGATATTACTTTAATATTAAACAAAACATGCACCTCTCTTCTTTTTGCTGTCGTAAAACTATACTATAAAATTATATGAGAGGTACATGTTAACTATGATAAAAGATTCCGCTGCTATTATTGTAAATATCGATTTACATCCTTAAGCTCGATCCCTGGGTGCAAGGCGATATTAATGCCATTGGCAATAATATGAGAGACATCTTTGATAATCATATCAATATCCTTCGTTGTCACAATTACATTGGCACCATAGGGATCTAATACTTCACGGATAAGGCTGTATTTATCTTCATCGGACATACCTTTCAGCATTTTATAAAAATCAGAACCCTTTGTAGCCTGACTCGATAGGTTCTCTACTACTAATCCAATGGTGTCATTGGCTAAAGTTGCCGCATCTACAACCGTAGGTACTCCTATAGCCAGTACCGGAACTCCTAATGCCTCCTGATTTAACCCCTTACGCTTGTTCCCTATACCTGATCCTGGATTGATTCCCGTAGTGGAAATCTGGATCGTCGTATGAACCCGCTCCATTCTTCTAGATGCTAATGCATCGATAGCGATCACTAAATCCGGTTTTGTTTTTTCAACGATTCCGCGAATGATTTCTCCCGTCTCGATGCCTGTAGTTCCCATAACTCCTGGAGAAATGGCACTGACTGAAGTCATGGTTGCATCTTCGCTTTTATTATAGGTTTCAAAATATTGTCTCGTGACAAGAACCTTTGATACCACTTGAGGTCCTAAAGCGTCTGGTGTTATATCCCAATTCCCCAGACCTACAATCAAAGTTCTTAAGTTATTTTTTTTCGGCAGCAAATGAACCAGCTCTTTTGCTAAAAGCTGGCTGACACTGTCCTTTAAATCAGCATCCGCCTTTTTTAAACCAGAAGCTTCTATGGTAATATAACTTCCTTCTGCTTTTCCCATGATCTGGCTTCCCTGTTGATCTAAAACCTTCACTCGTGTCACCAATGCAAAATCCTCTTCCTTTTGTTCTACTTCTACACCAGGAATCTCTTGTTGGGTAGTTTCTCTATACATTTCTCTGGCCTCTAGAGCTAAATCGGTACGAATTTGAAACATTTAAAATCCTCCTTTTTTCTCCATATTATTTCTATTTTTTGTTATAATAAAGAAAAACATACTCAGAACTATTTCTTTGTCTATGTATAAATTCAAAAATTAAAGGGAATAAAAGAAGTAGTACTTTTTTCCTTGCTTTTTTATACGAGACATGATAAAATATCTTTTGTCGAACAGGATATAAGGGGGTGAATTGGTTGGCAAATATTAAGTCCGCAAAGAAAAGAATTAAAGTAATTCAAGTAAAGACTGTAAGAAACAGAAAAATCAAATCTATCGTAAAAACTGCGATCAAGAGATTTGAAGAAGCAATCGCTGCTGGTAATTTCGCAGAAGCAAACGACAAGTTCCGTTACGCTGAGAAGAAAATCTTCCAAGCTGCTGCAAAAGGAACTTTCCACAAAAACGCTGCTTCTAGAAAAGTTGCAAGATTGGCAAAAATGCTTCACAATGCTACAAATCAAGCAGTATAGTATTTTTATTTAACAACCGTCATGAATTCCCCATAAATATAAAAAGCGTACAAGGTACGCTTTTCCGCTTTTTTGGTATGCTTTTTCCTAGCAAGTAAACTGGCTAATTAACAATTCGATTGCTAAACGCTGATTCATTGTTCCTTTTTTTATACTTCCATCGGTTTGAAGACATTGATTCATTGCTTTTCGAAGCGCAGCCGTATCAAAATTAACAGCTTGCTTTAAATATTTCTTTACAATAAAGGGTTGAATTCCCAACTTTGGCGCGATAGCTGTAGATGTATAGCCCTGAACTTCCATCAGCTTGATCTGATAAAGGAATCGAAACTGCCTGGTAATCATATGCAGAATTCTTATTTCCGGCTCTCCTTCAACGAGCATGTCGTTTAATATCTGTAGTGCCTCATCTCCATTTTTATCTCCTATGGCCTCAACTAATCGAAAAATATCATTTTCCAGAGTTCTTGGTGCGAGCAGTTCAATATCCTGCTTTGTAACTGCATTTCTTTCCCCCACATAATTGACCAGCTTGATGATTTCGTTTTCCAGATCCTTTAGGGTCTTTGTTGAATTTCTATCAGAATAGCCAATGATATCTAATAATGCATCAATTTCTCCTTCTCCAATTTTCTTTTTATGTTTATTAAAAGCTTTTATCACCCATTTGTGAGCATCCTTTCCCGTTAATCTTCCAAATTCCACTACCTTCCCGGACTTTCCTATTTCTTTTACAATTTTTCTTCTTTTATCAATTCCCTCACTTACAGAAAATATTAATAAAGTAGTAGAAGGGATATTTGAAAGATAACGAATTAACCTTTCCTCTTCCTCATCCGTAATATTCTTTTTCTTTGTCGAAAAGCATTCAAACTCCTTTACCAGCACTACCCTGATTTCGTCCATGAAAGGCAAAGTCTCACAGGCATTTATAATTTCATCCGCTTTAATCTCCCTGCCATCCAACACTTGATAGTTTAAATCTTGAAATGAGAGATTAATCATCTGCTCCCGAATAGCGGCAACAGTATTTTCCATTAAATAATGCTCTGTTCCCCAGAATAAATATAGGCTTGATAATTGCTTATTCTTCAAATCCATTAGTACGTCTTTATAATTCATTTTTGCTCCTCCAATCTCCTATCCCTCTTATTTTACCATAAATCCACTCTTTTTCATTTACAGTTTGAAAAGCGCTAACGAAAATCCAGCATGGGATGGATCTGCAAATCGCCATTTTTAATCGTCATGCGTATGGCACCCTGCTGATCGTTTCTATAGATATCAATGTTTCTATGATTAAGCCTGTCTAAAACTTGCGGGTGTGGATGCCCGAAATTGTTTCTTCCTACCTGAATTACAGCAATCCTCGGAGGGAATCGATCTAAAAAATCCTCAGTGGTGGAAAATCTGCTGCCATGGTGGGGTACCTTTAATACATCAACCGGAATAGAGGAATATTCTTGTAAAAGAAGCTGTTCCATCGCCTCTTCGATGTCCCCTGTAAAAAGAATTCTCTTTCCGTCATGTTCTAGCAAAACTACAAGAGAGTTATTATTTGCATCGTCCCGGCTGCCACGGAGCAGTTCTTTTCCAGGACTGAGAACAGAAAATACTGTTTTTTCGTCAATCCTCATCAGATCTCCCTTTTCAGCATAAACTACCTTGACACGATTCTCCTGGCAGTCTTGCTGCAGTGGTGTCCATTCGCTTCTCTGCAGTGTATCTTTGCTTACAATCAATGCCTCTACAGGCATCTTCCTCACAACTTCGAATAAGCCTCCCATGTGATCTCCATGGGGATGGGATAGTATTATCATATGTATCCTGCTGATGTGATTTTTCAACAAGAATTCTATTAAAAATTTATCTTTCTCTTCTTCCTCCTCAAGATCCTTTCTAAAACTTCCCCCTCCATCGATCAAAATATTCTTTCCTTCAGCCGTTCGAATCAATGTGCAATCCCCTTGCCCAACATCTACAAAAATGATTTCTTGATTCTTGGGAATGATATTCAGTATTAAGATTATTCCGAAATAAATGCTAATAATAAAGAAAACAGCCCGTTGCCGAATGGATTTATTTTTTTTGAGAAAGTAACTGTTTTTTGATACGGATATATATAGAATTAAATAATAGATGAGCATAAAGAACATACTTGGAGAAACCACATGAAAATATGAATAAGGGAACTGGTAGGCCCATTGGGATAAACAATTCACCCCGTAAATCAACAAAAGTATAATTTTTCCTATGAGCTTTGCTGCTGTCATGTAAATAAAAGATATTACTACGGTCAAAAATCCTAAAGGTACTAGATATCCTATAATAAATATTACAGGAATATTCAAAAGCAAGGCAATAGGAGAAAGTAGGTTAAAGTGGTAGGCAAGGAGAGGCATAGTCCCTAATTGCGCAGCAGCAGAAGCCGATAAAAGCTGCCTAGGCATGTCTGGCACTCTTCCCAGTTGTTTATAAATCGGCGAATACAATAGCGCAATGGATAGAGCCGCCGCAAAAGAAAGCTGAAATCCTACATGCATCAGCAGCGTTGGATTGAATGCTAAAAACAGCACTGCTGCAGTACCAATGGCCGACAGGGAATCATACTTCCTATTTAAAAAGGGCGCACAGATGAGTATGGAGATCAGTGCAGCAGCACGCATTACGGAGGGAGAAAACCCCGTAACCGCAGCATAGCACCATAGACAACACAAGATGAATATTGTTCTAGTTGAGTTTCTAAGCTTTCCTAAAAATTTATTTAAAAAAATAAATATAATACCTACATGCAGACCAGAAACTGCAAAGATATGGGCAATGCCTGTATTTCTATAAATCTTTTGCTGCTTCTCTTCTAACAAATTTTTTTCTCCCATTAAAACTGCCAATAGCATATTTCCCTCTTCCTCAGGGAAAATCTGTCGTATTTTCTCTGATATAGAGACTTTTATTTTACCGATGTACTTTAAAAAAAGCGGAATCTGCCCCTCCCCTATAGTTCCAATCTGCCAAGGCTTTAAATACATTACCGTATGGGTATCCTTTGCTTTAAGATATAGGTGATAATCAAACATTCCAGGATTCCGCCGTCTCTCTGGTATACGTAAAGTTCCTGTTAGAACCACCCGGTCACCTAATCGGGGAAGCTCTGCTTCTTCCCCTTTAGAAACATGTATCAATAGTTTCTCTTTTACAACTGTTTTTTTCTCCACAGTATGAATTTCCTGCGACAGCACTGTATACTGAATTGAGGTACCGGCCTGTTGATTCCATATATCCCCGATAATAGTAATCTCCTGATTTACAAAATGCCTAAGCTGTCCTTCATATTCATAATGATTTTTAAAATTTAGACTCCCTAACAAAGCAATAATCAGTAGTAGCCCAAAAACACCATATCTGTTCAATTCTCCTGCGAATAGGCCAAAAGTGAAAGTAAGAGCCATAGAGAAAATAATGATTTGAAAACCATTATAAAACTGATACTGTAAAGCAATACCTCCAATATATAGACATGCTATCCAAACCATTGGTCTTTTCATAAGGAGTTCCTCTTTCACAAATTTTCACTAGATATTTCTACAAATTTTCTTTAATTTCCTTTTTTATACAATTGTTTTTTGATAAATAATGCAAAAGAGATGTACTTCTTTGAAAGAAATACATCTCTTTTTAACCAATCATTGCTTTTTTTCTTTTTTCGCAGCTTCTCTTATTAATAAAACACTTGAAACCGCTGCAGTAATTGGAATTGTAAGGATTAATCCGGTACTTCCTGATAATGCACGCACCACCTCAGTTGCAATAATATCCAGATTTAATATCTTAACCAATGAAGTTTCGTAAGCCATAAAAATTAGAAGCAGCGGAATAGAACTACCCGTATAAGCGAGAATTAGCGTATTGGTCATAGTACCCATAACATCTCTGCCTACATTCATTCCCGCCATGAACAACTCTTTCCTATGAAGTTTAGGATTTGCCCGGTAGATCTCATCCATAGCAGAAGCAATAGACATACCAATATCCATAACAGCTCCTAATGCACCCATGATAATTCCTGAAAAAAGAAGTCCTTTAAAATCAAAATTTACTTCCTGCGGAATATACAGCAACATTGTTGCTTCTTCACTGCTTAAACCTGTAAGTTTAATTTTACTTCCGATATAGTAAGCCAGTAATCCTGCCACAATGACGCCTGTAGTGGTTCCAATAATCGCCGCAATACTTTTGCTATTTACTCCCGCAATGATAAATAGCGTAATAACAGTTATTCCAATGGAAACAAAAACAGTTACAGGTACAGGATTTACACCAGATAAAATCAGCGGAAGCAAAATCTTAAGTACTGCAAAAATGGTGACAGTAAGACTGATCACTGATTTTAAACCTTTAATCCTTCCGATCAATAGGAGCAGAATTACAAAGATGAGATATAAATAAAGAATATAATCCTGTCTCATATAATCAGCGACAAATACGTCTATATCACCGTTTTCCAACTCGTCAACCACCACAACGATCTTATCTCCAACCTTTACTGGAATATCATAGACAAAGCTTCCTGAGAGATTGTTATGAACCTCAAAAACTTCATTTTTATACTTACCGCTGGTAATTTTCAACTGTACCGTTTGAATCTGTTCAACTCCTGACATTTCATCGGATGAATCTTCAATATCGTCGACTCCAATAACGATAGCTGTTTCCGTATAGCTATCCACCGGTTCTGCCAAACTAATGGAAAACGCTGCCATCAAAAAAACAAATACGCACAACAATAATTTTTTCATTTGCTTCTCCTCCCCCTGTCCATTATAACACGGGTCCATAGGAGAATAAAATAAAAGAAAGATCTCTTATAATAAAAGATCTTTCTCATTTGTATATTCTTATTCCATTAACTCTTTTTCGTCTCTTAAATAGTTGGCACGATAACGTACAGAAGTATGATCATTTCCTGTATAAATTAAATCTGCTTCAATATTTATACTATGATTATTTCTATCATAATTGACCTCTACATTTTCAACCCTTGCATCATCTTGATAATAGTCGAGATATTGCCAAAGAATATCTTTTGCATTTTCTACACTAACATTGTCTTCATATGCAATAAGATATTCTTTTTCCGGTACTTCAATATATAACTTGTATTTATCTGCAAGTTTAACCCGTCGTTCACTAACAATGTCAATCATAAGCACACTTCCTTTCAACTCTTCCTATATTTCATCTATCCTTAGTATATCCTAGAAAGATTGAAAGCTTACTAAACGCCGCCTGCCATTATATAACATGATACACTATCCTATTGGATAGCTTTTCATTTCTTCTGATAATATCAACTGTCCATCGTATGCACTTCCAGCTTCATCCAATATTTCCTGTAAATTATATCCCGGCCAAAAATGAGTAAGCAATAGTTTCTTGACATGCCCTTGTGTTGCGACCTGTCCAGCTTCCATTGCTGATAAATGCGGTGTTGTAGCTGTTTTGTCCCGTTCCAGCACACCAGCCTCGCATAACAGTAAATCTGCATTTTTTGAAAAATCAATAAGTTGGGAACAATATCTTGTATCTGCAGAAAACACAAATTTCTTTTCTTTATTCTCAATCCCAATAGCATAAGTTTCTACAGGATGATCCATTTTCTTAAAACTAATCTTCAATCCCTGCTCATGAACAACTAAATTTTCTTCAATCGCTTGTATCAAAAATGCATTTTCAAATTGAAGCTTTTCAAAATCTCCCTGAGGTGTTGCAGGTGCATATAAAGGTATAGTTTTATGAAAGAGCCCTTTCATTTTATTGATTCCTATTGCATATCTTAACACCATCGCATCGGATATATGGTCACTATGTAAATGACTAAGTATGATTAGATCTAATTCTTCTAAAGAAGTCAATACTTGCTGTAATCTGCTTAAAGTGCCATTGCCGCAATCGATCAGTATCTTTGCACCTTCCCCTTCAAACAAATATCCAGAGCAAGCACCCCCTGCCGTTGGATAAGGTCCCCAGTTCCCTAGAACGGTTAATTTCATATTCAGCTCACCTTCCCTTTTTCTTCATTTTATCATCATAAATAGTTTTCGCAATATAAAAAATAATAGACTCTCAAAATGAGAGTCTGAGGTTGTTGAAAAAGTCAACAATATCCAGGCTGTTCAAAATTCCTTAGATTCGAGGCGCAAGAAAATCTAGCGACCGCAGCGTATACAGTAATACGTAAGGATGCTGGATTTTTGCAGCAACGAAGAAGATAAGGGATTTTCAACAGTCTGAGACTCTCAAAATGAGAGTCTATGCCTTATGAATCGTACTCTTTAAGCTTTCAAATACCTTCATGCGTTCCAGTGCAAGTACTAGCGGTGCAGCTAATACACCGCCGCCTACCGCCTGGGTAATATTCCCAGGCACGCCTGTAAAAGCTGCCGCAAAGCCACGTAATATACTTTCATAAGCAAGATATCCAAAAACCATGATCAAACCGCCTAAAAACACTGCCACGCCGAAAACTGTCATTTTTTTCATCACAGCTGAATCCTGGGTTACAAGCTTATGATAAATATATCCTACTACCAGTGCGTCCAACCCTTTAATTACAAAAGTTGCCGGTGCATAGATTCCATACCCGGAAAATAAGTCTGCCAGCATAGAGCCCATCGCCGCTGCTAAACTACCAGCGACAGGACCTAATAATATACCGCTAAGATAAACCATACTATCTCCTATATGAATAAATCCGCCTGTAGGGGTAGGCACCTGGATCAGCATTGTTCCTACCATTACAAGAGAAGCTACCAATCCTGTCATTATCAATTTTTTGATACCAAATTTCATGATTGTATCACACCTTCCTTAAAATTGTATCGTTATGCATTGCTATAATTTTATTATATCATCATTGCATTCTACTGTAAATAGCACATTTCAAATAAATCCCGCCGACAATTGTACCAGTACAATTGTCGGCGGGGTTTATTTTCTCTAACGATTAAGATTGAAGCCACGCTTTTAATTTATCCATATTTTTTATGATAATTTTTTTTCCGCTGATATCGATGGAACCTTCCTTTTTAAATTGGCTCAAGGCCCTACTGACAGTTTCTCGTGCAGTTCCAATCATATTGGCTAATTCCTGTCTTGATAAGTCTAATTTCAAATCAATCGCTCCGTTTTTCTCAACACCATGATCGTCAGCCAGCTTAATAAGTATTTGTGCTGTTCTTACATAGGTATCACTTAAAGCCATTTGCTTCAACTTCATCTGTGACATATATAGCCTTTTATTTAATATTTTAATAATCTGTAGGGCTAAATCTGCATTTTGCCTCACTAATTCTTCTAAATCTACATTCATAATGATGCCAATTACTGCATCCTCCATTACTTCAGCGGTTGCAGGGTACATAACATTGTTGAAGAGCGTTACTTCTGCAAAAACATCTCCAGTTCCATAAATATTCAAAATCAACTCTCTTCCATCACTGGATGCCTTTGATATTTTTATTTTACCTGATTTTATGAAATGTAACGCCTCGCCTTTATCTCCTTCCATGAAGATAATCGTCCCTTTTCTATACTTTTTTTCTATCGTAATCGATGAAATTTTTTCTAATGATACTTGATCCAACTGTGAAAATATCGGTATATGCTTGATTAGTTCTATATTTTTATTCATAAGACCCCTCATTTCCGGTTAGGATAAATTTACTTCATCGTGTCTAGTAATCACAAAGGTGATACAAATCACAAGAAATTGTGATATATATAGTATGTGTTACCATTATTGCCTATTATAATTGAATTAGCAACAGAAAACAACCTCAAAAAGGAGGAGATATAGATGGACGCACCTAAATATGCGACCCTGCAAAAAGTTAGAGACGGCAAGAAAACTTATGGTGTAACACCAAGAATACCAGGGGGTTTTATTAAACCTGATCAGTTAATAAAAATTGCGGAGGTAGCTGCAAAATACAATGGTACTTTAAAAATCACATCAGGTCAACGGGTTGCCATACTAGGTCTACAGCCGGAGGATGTAGATAAAGTATGGGAGGAATTGGGCATGGAACCTGCGGTATTGTCACCTTATTCTGTAAAAAATGTAGAAATGTGCCCGGCATCCTTTTGCAAAAGAGCAAAACAAAATTCTCTACGGTTGGGTATGAAACTGGAAAAAACCTTATACGGTGCCGCTGCGCCAAATCGTACAAAAGTAGGAGTCGCCGGATGCCGTAATGCCTGCACCAGTGTTTATTCAAAAGACATTGGCGTCATAGCAGATGTAGATGGTTATATGGTAACTGTTGGAGGGAGCGCTGGTTTTCATCAAAGACTGTCTGATATTGTTACGGTTGGCCTTACAGAAGATGATGCATTTGTATTGGTAAAGATTATTTTGGAATACTATAATCATCACGCCTCTGTTGGTGAAAAAATGGGAGATTTTATCGATCGCATCAGCTTTACTAAGTTTCAGAAGGATGTTATGGAGATCTTTAAAAAATCTAAATAATGTGATTCACATCACTGTATCGTACAATCAAAAGGAGTACACTAATTTTAAAAGGAGGAGTATAAATGAGTGCTTTTTTAGGACCCATCCATCATTGGCTTTTTAAAAAAATTAAGCTGCATGAAGACTTAGAAAAAAATTTATTATCTCGTTATGAAGAGATATTCGGCGGTGAAATTTTAAAAATAAAGGAAAAAGCAGAAACAAAGTATGGATCCCCTATGGAGAATAAACCTTTGGATCAAATGATTGATACAGGTAATATTCACGGTTGGCTGCAAAGTAAAATAACTACTGCTGAAACAAGGCAAGCAGCTATTTTGACAGGTATATTCCAACAATATGGTAATAAGGCATTGGAAATTGCATTGGAAGAATATAAAAAACAAGGTAAGGAATCCGGGCTTGATGCATGCAATAATGTGCAAGTTGATAGCGCACCTGCGATTTATAAGGCGTTAAACAACTACTTGTTAGACGGAATGCCTTGTGATAATGTCAACAACATCACCATAGCCGAACCAG
The DNA here is from genome assembly GCF_001750685.1 of Geosporobacter ferrireducens. Lineage (GTDB taxonomy): Bacteria > Bacillota > Clostridia > Peptostreptococcales > Thermotaleaceae > Geosporobacter > Geosporobacter ferrireducens. The sequence goes on from NZ_CP017269.1 coordinate 479,740, forward strand.
ATCTTCTGCAGTGGAAGAACATACATTGCCTCCATCGGGGATACTGGGAAACTGTTGGAGCAAATCCCGACACTTTCTATCAGCTACGCTCTGCATGGATTGCTTCCTTTGTAGAAAATGCCAACGAGCATTACCTGTATACAGTGAAAACAGAAACCTCAAATGGGAATCCAGTCTTTGTTCATGAAATTCAGTTTAAATAAATTCGGGAGGGAATCATTATGAAAATAACAAGGGAAACATTAATCAGCGAGGCTTTAAAACTAAATCCTAGGGCTGCACAAATTTTAATGGGTTTTGGCATGGGATGCTTAGGCTGCCCATCTTCACAGATGGAGTCTATCGGACAAGCAGCTGAAATACACGGAATTGATTTAGAAAAACTTCTAGAAGCGTTAAATCAGTAGTTCTAAAAAAACAAGTCAATGAGAAATCATTGACTTGTTCTTGCTGTAATTTTATTTCTCTTGATCTTTTTTAATTTCTGAATAGCTTCATAGACCGGCTGATAGTCTGGAATAAGACGGCGGGCCTGATATAGATGCCATTTAGCGCTGTCTAATCTTCCCGTATATAAATAGACCAATCCTAAATTGTGATGTCCATAACCATTTTGAGGAAATAGTTCAACAATTTTTTCTGCATAAAACTGCGCTTTATCGTATTTTTTTAAATCATCTCCGTATATTTTTGACAGATTTAGCAACACTTTGGGATCTGTGCTATTATATCGAAGCATCTTATGATAGTATTTGATTGCCTCTTTAAATCTTCTAAGCTGCTGATTGCAAATTGCAAGACCATAATAGATATCCTGCTCTACATTATGCAAATCCGCTGAACGAATTTGAAGTGCCTTATGATAATATTTTATTGCTTCTAAATCTCTTCCCATCTCTGAAAAAACATCTCCAATGAATTTCCAATTCGTCGAATTCTCAGGATCTCTTCTTACTTTCTTTTTAAGATGCTCTAGTGCAGCTTCATAATACCCTTCATTCAGGTATGCAATCAAAAGATTATTATTAAGATATTCGTCATCTTCATTAATTTGCATCCCTTTGTGGCAAACATCAATTGCTTCATGGCTTAAGCCATTTAGAATCAAAAAACTACTCATATTCAGATATGCTTCTGCAGATTCAGGCTGCAGGCTTGCTTGAGCCCGTAGATACTTTATGCTCTTATGCAGCTCTCCTTTGGCTTCATAAAAATACGCAAAGTCTTCAAATAAATAAAAACGCTTGTATTTTTTTAAAAAATAGGGATTATGTCTATATATATACATTAATCCAATACCCGCAATTTCCATTCTTTCCTGACTGCAATGCTGCTTTATTTCCTTTAAAAAAAGTTTCCAAGCCTCTGATTGAATCGTTTCCTTTTCCAAATCATATTTCTGTCTCCATAAACACTCCATTTCTTTAGCAGCAAGGGCTTCCTTTGGAAAATAAACATTCTTATCAATCCAATAGGATGGAGTTACTGCTTCCATTCTTTTTAATTGTTTTTTCCCTATAGGGTCATCTTTAAACTGAACTTTCACCCAGAAGCCAGGAATACTATTCCAGCTTCCTTTTAAACCAATGCATTGAATTCCTGCTGGTAACTGTTTTATAATTTCTTTTATTTGGATAGGGGCTTTGTATCCAAATAAGCTCTTTAACCAATCATCCCTTAATTGTACTGTTGGAAAGAAAATATTTACTGTCTTCATGATATAGCCCTCCTTTCTATTAAGGGACTATACGGAAAAATAGTCACTTCATTTCCTTTACTTCGTTATTTCAGTATATAATATTCTATCAGAAAAATTTCGTGATGCATTTTTCTTTGAATAACCCGTATTATTATTTCGACGCTTTTTCTTTTATAATTTTCATTGCAGTTTCCAATCGTGCATGGGCTTGTACAATATGCTCTTGAAGATCTCTCATAATCTCCTTTTCCCCTTTCTGATCATCTGCAGTCAGATACTGTTGTATACTGATTTGTTTATCATTCTCTGCCAAAATAGATTTTAGCTTGGCTGCGGTAAAAATTCTATAGATTTTTTTACCCTTAACAAGTGCAGACATTCCATCTTCCGAAAACTTATTAAGAAACTTCTGTGCTTTTTCCAATCCTTGGCTGCTTACTACATCTATCTCATTTTGATTCACTAATCTCCCTAGTAAATTGCCTTCCTTGAATATAAAAAAATTTTCATCTAAACCTATTTTATCCTGCTTTGTCAATTTTACAAACCGATAATCCATCATATTAATTTTTCGTATTCGTTGGAAGGCTAATAAGTATGTATCGCGGATACTCCAGTCGATATTTTTTAGTTTGATCAGTTCTCCGTTCGCATAAACATAAGTTTGGTCCTCTTCTAAATTCTCTTGAAGATCTATTTTTTTTATTTGATTTTGCTCAAAATCAATGGCAATATTTCCGTTCTCTGTGTCTATGCATTTAGCCAAAACATAGAACCGCATACCTTCCACCTCCGAAAATATTTTCTACACTTTTCTATTCTCCTTGCATAGCGTCTCAATCCACTGAATTTCATTTGGCTTTAGCCCATATGCCTTATATAAACAAAGATCAATCGCTTTTCGGTCTTCTGTACAATTTGTTTTTAATATACGATCAATTCTTTTCTCTAGTTCATTCTGAATTTTATCTGTCATTTTCGTACGAATAGGTAATCTGTTCAAAGGATTTGCATATAGTTCTAAGTCTACACCTTTTCTTTTGCCTCGATGATATAGCCAAAAATACATCAGATTTGAATTAAGCTGCGCGAGTAAACTCTTGAAGTTTATATATTTTTCCTTGGAAGTTATATAATATACATCTGCACTTGCATACCAAGGAACCTCTGTAAATGCAAATTTATTGTCTTTCGCCCGATGAGGCACAACAATCTTTGCTTTTTCAAAGATCTCCGGTTGCCGAGGCCATTGGATTGCATACCAGCTTCGTAAGCCCTTGAGTACTTCCCTTCGTTGGATTAGTACTTCCTTATATCTGGATAAATGGCAGATAACTTTTTCATATTCTTCTTCCGTCCTATGAAGCATATAAAGATCATTTACATATAAAATATATTTATTTGTAGTATTCTTAGCGCTGTAATTTGAAATATCACTGTTTTTAAACATAGGTTTTATAAATGGCGATGTTTCTAAACCTAAGGACAAAACCTCTTCCTCTTTTAATACAAATATTCCTTCATTCTCCTGTATGTCATACCGATTGATACTCTCCTGTGAAAACTTATTATCCAGCATATTTTTTGTAACCTTATCGGCACCAGTTACAATTCCCTGATTTACATGGCAAATCTCTTCTAGAAACAGGTCGCAGCAATTCTCCAATTTTTCCAGCAGGCATTGTTCTTCTCTGTTTCCTTGGATTACAATATGATTTTTACTGGTAAACAGCTGTGATACATCTAAATCAAAAACATCAATATTTTTATCATCTCCGTATTTTTGATAAAGCTTTTCCTTTATGTGGTCCTCTGAAAGATGCGGATTTTTAAAACACTTCATAACAATAAACCCTTTCTCTTCTTTTCCTTTGGATAATAAAAAGATCATATTATGCTGGCCCTTAGCATCCTGAAAAATCGTCGTATGATTGAAATTTACGATTTGCAAAAAGGTGGTATGCTCTTTTAAATAATTTCTGAGCTTACTCGCTCCATCTGCTGTGACAAAATAGTTTGTAGTAATATAGCTTAATATTCCCTGATCTTCTAATAGTTCTAAGGCTCTATAAATAAAAAAGTAGAAATAATCCATCTTACCTTCATAATATTTTCTTCCAAAAGTAGTATCCCGAATTTCAAGAAAGACATTTCGGTTTCCTTTTTCGCCCAGGTAAGGAGGATTACCGATTACAATGTCAAAGGATCGGGGCCATTCTTTCTGAAAAAGCTCTTCCTCTAAAAGACTGTTTGCTTTTCTCAAATTCAACTGTATCGTTTCTTGCAGATCAGATTTTTTTTCATCAAGTATCATAGATAAAAGAACATACCTTGCAATCTCAAGCGGATGCTGCTGTATATCCATACCAAAAATATTTTCTTCTACAATTTCCTTTTTAAGCAAAAAATCCTCAGTCTCTATACCAAGACATAAATTGATTTTCTTTCTAAAACTAAAAACTTTCTCTAAAGCCACTATTAGAAACAGTCCTGTCCCACATGCAATATCAATTATTTTCAATTTTTTTAAAGTTTCCTGTAATTCTAACAGATCATAAATAGATAAGTGGCCAAACTGTTCTTCTTTTAAAAAAAATAACAGTTTGCTTTCTGTTACGTCTGTAGTTCTTACTAAATACTTTGTTATAGCTTCCTCCACCATGTATTCAATAATATACTCCGGTGTATAAAAACTACCCGTTTGTTCTCGTAAACCCATATTTATAAATTGATCATAAATACGACTAAAGATTCTCATATCAAAAGAGGTCTTTATACCTAATAGCATATTTTCATTCCATGACAGCCGGTATGTTTCTTTCTCTGATAGATTTTCATAACGATAGGAATACACCATCCTGCATAGATCCACGAAACTGTCCTCTGGTGTATTTCCCACACATTTCATGTGCTTCATATATTTATAAAGAATTTCTATCTGTTGATCTATTGAATTCATAATTTTCTCCTAACGTATATATTTCCCCGTTATAATACTCTCATATAATTTTCAATTCTAGTACAAAAGTCTTATATTTTTGCCGATACATCTAATAATATAGATTCTAAAAGGATGTGAAGATATGACAATCAAAAAAATATCCTCCGCTAATCGGACGAGAGTTTATACCATGTATGTAGACAGAAATACAGAGGTTGGAAAAATTGATGGCGTAAAACCCGTTAATAAGATTTCCAAGATCAGTAATAAAAATTTTCAGTCCTCAGACAACACATTTCTCAGCACTTCCAGTTTCTATGAGCAGTTAAGAGCGCTAAAAGAACAGTATCATGCCTACTACCAAGCAGAAAGAGATTTGGAAGAAACAATCGAAACATTTAAAAATGAAGAACACGAAGATATTCTTACTGTTATTAAAAGTCTTATTAAAAAATATAATTCTGCAATTGCTTCCTTACAAGACTTTGACCATCGTTTTGGTACACAACATGCAAAAACAGTCTATTCCATCGTACTGCTTCATAAGCCGCAATTATACAAAATAGGGATTACTTTTGACCGTAATTTTCATTTGTTTCTTAATGAAACTGTACTTATTCAGAGCCTAAAAGACCACAAAAATATAACAAATTTTTTATTTGATACAAAAAATGGATTTATCTCAAAAATCTATCGCTCCTTTAAAGAAATAAAAGTTCCCAATAAGGAGAAATATAGTCATCCTTCTATAGATCTACCCTCTATCATAAATAAAAAAACATAAGTTATTTTTTAGAGCCTCCTGTAACAGGCTATTTGACCTTGTATTTTATTTTATCTCCTAAATCAATATACAGAATCTTATATCGATCAAATAAACTTTTCAAATTTTCTCTTCGCATACGGGAAGCCAAAGTATATCTCTCTGTATATTTCATTGCCTTTTCATAGCTAATACTGTCTTGGTACTCCATTGCAAATTTTTTCTCAACCATCATATCCCGTATACTCTTTATTTCTTCAGAAAAAAGCTGATAATTTTCTATAACCGTAGGATTTGTATCTATCTTTGCTAAAGCTATCATTAGTTGCTCCAGGACAGGTATCGCCTCCTCATAAAATAATATAAAACTTTTTTCATCTGCTTTCCCATTTGTATAAAGCAGTTTTTCATTATTAACAATTTCATAGAAATCGTCCTCTATTGCTTGTACGTCTTTTAAATATGTAAAGATTTCATATTTTGAATGCATATTGATAATGAATTGTATAGGACTCACCGAATGAAGTTTTGATACACTAGGCAAATATAGTATGCTGCTCAAAAAAAAGACCACAACAAAAACACCAAGCGCTATTCTTCCAATAGATTTCTTTTTACCTATTATTGAACTTATTATTTCTTTTTCTTTATTCATACTCATTGCCTTTTTCCCCTTTGCTTCGCCTTTTCTCTCTATTCTTAATTCTATAAAAGTGATAATTTCCCTTTAATTTAGCATCTGTTAAAAAGGTATAATTCAAAATCCCGCAAGGAAAAATACTAATAAATTCATTCAAAAGGTGGTATGAAGATGAAAAACAGCATTACAAATCCTAACGCAAGGCAGGCTCTAGATCTTTTTAAAGAAGAAATCGCATCGGAACTTGGCATTGATAACTTTGTATATAACCAGTTATCTTCTTCAAGTCTAAAGACAAACACACGCAATAAAGTTGAAGATGCATACACCCATCTTGGGCGTTCATAAAGAAATAAAAAGAATAACCAAAAGGTTATTCTTTTTATGGATTCTTCTTTAAATACATGCCGTCTCCAATTTTTTTAACGCCGTCAATTTCCTGTATTAGTTTGTCTACAATCAAATCTAAATCTGTATAATGAATGTTGATTCCCTTTTTCTTCAAATATTTCATAATCGTAACCAATCGAATCGGATAGTTGCAAGGATTCTTAAAATAAGGATGTTTTTCAATATTCTTTTTAATCTTATATTCGTCAATATCATAAACTTGAATTGCTTTTTCGACACCCATATCTTCTTCAATTTTTTTAATTAAATGGTCTATCTGATTCGTCGACTTATTGTATCTCTTCAGAAATTTTCTCAATTCTCTCAGAAATTTTAAATCGTCACGGGTGTGCTCTTGCGACAGGTTCAGTTCCACACATAAAGCCTTCTCACACGAGTCTGCCAGATCCGATATTGCACTTTGCATATACCTCTTAGCTCCCCCTTTTAATCGCCATAAACAATAATTATTATATATTTTACATCGTTAAAGAAAGAATGTCAAATCAATAGGCTCAGGGGTAATAATGCTACTCTGTTGTTTCTCTTTTGAGCATACAACAAATGGTCCTTCCATTCACAGTGGGTGCCGTAGAAACTAACTCCCATCCCTCTTTTCCCAGCTTATTCAGTTCATCTTCATCTTCTTTACTTAATACGAGATTGGTAACACCCTTCGCCCTTAGATTAATAATTTTATATTCCCAAGTTTTCATCTTTAGTCCCTCCCTTTTTACAGGATATCGTCAAGGTTAATTTTTTCATCTTTATAGTGAGTAATTCGATCTTCCAAAAGAGATTCAACCAGCTTTTTTGCCTCCTTTCGATCCTGTAAAGAATTACATTCCAGTTCCATCCGATTATTTTTAATTACCATTTCTGCAAGAATTCCTTCTCCTGTCATGATCCGAAAGAATAAAGTACCATTTTCCTCATAATCCAAGTTAATCTGTTTCTTTTCAGATAAAATTTGTTTTATATTTCTGCCGTCTTTAATTAGGTAAATGCTTTGCCAAACACTATAATCCTCTTCATTTTCCCCTTCATGTACTAATACATCTTGAATGATGCTTACATATTTATATAAGTAAAGACTATGGGTCTTCAAGAACACTTCCCAGGTTCCATAGCTATTTGCCTTTATAAATTCTTCATATCGATTGATCATATTTCTCTCAATTGAATTACGAAACATAACAGGAATATAGCTTCTGTTCCCTACCGCCCAATAGCCTTCATCGGCTTTAACAATTCTAGACAAAATGAGCTCCCCATCCCGAAGATCCTCTAATTGTGCCGCAGTCAGCTGTAATTCCTTTTTCGTAAATATGTCTCTTAATTGATATTGATCTCCAGTTCGATCACGGATTTCGTACAGGCTTAAATAAGCGTATTTTATCTGATTGATAAAATTGTTTTCTTCTTCAGTAAATTTTTCCATTGTATTTTTATGATATCGTTCAATGAAGGATGCTTTATTCTTGTCCTTGTAATCATAGATAAGCCATGAATTAAAATCTACAATTATTTCGTGGCTAGCATCCAGTTCCCCAATGATTTCATAAAATTTGTTTTTTGCCCTTTCAATCTCTTCATGAAAATTGGATTGCAGAGCAAAAACAAGAACATCCTCTTCTATACTTGCAGCAAAACGATCAAAATTCATTCTATTCTCTCCTTTTCTTCTTTCGCAACAAAACTTGTTCTTCATATCCTATAAGAATTATGACCAATAGAAACTTTCTTCATCCTTTATTCGATTCTAAAATGTGAACTCCTTCTTTTCTAAACTCAATAAATACTTTAGTGCAGGTGCCTCCTTGTAAAACTCCTCTAATTTCCATTCTTCCCGCTGTTCAAGAGAATAAATTTTACGCAGCAGTCCGATTAAATCTTCTCTTTTAGTATCTGACAAGTCTATATCTGCAGAATGCTGTACAACTATATTTGCCAGTTCATCATCAATTGTAAATATATCATAATCACTTTTACGGAAAATACTACTGATAACTTTATTCTCATCCTCCTGCAAATCCCGCTGCCCAATTTCCAAAAGTATCTGGAACCTATCTGATAAATTCTGTACCAATTGCACCCATTTCTCTATCCCCCTTCTATTCATTTTACTATAGATCAGTCCTCTATCCTCTAAAATCCGCATGATTATAATCTGAGCACATCGATTTAGGCAAGCTTTAAATAGAAAATGCTCACACCATTTTTCCTCATCTAGCTCCAGATTTAATCGACTATCTATGCGGAATTTTTTCATTAAGCCCCTATACTCATATTTATACTTTATGAAAAAGGCCTGGATAAAAACTTGCAGCATCTCATCAATTAACTTTATACCCCTCATGCGCTTTCCTCCCTATCGTAAACTAGGCCTACAACTTACTATATATTATTCAGCCTGTCTATATTGTGTTTATTAATAGAAATTACAATTTTCTCGAAAACTGCTTTTAATTATGCAAATTTATAGTGTATAATGTAAAGAGTAACATTATGTCAAGCAAGGGGGATATATGTGTCTAAAGTCATAGAACTAGACAAGTATAGAAAAGATAAGAGCCGTCAAAAGTATAAAAATGTAGTATTGCGTGGGCCTGTATGGTTTTACGAGCTTAATGATGGGATTAAACAGTTAGCCTTTAAGGACATGGAGCTTATCATCCAAAATGTACAGGAAAATGTGATGGAAGACTATCATCAAGCCTTAAAGCTGCAGCATCTGAACGAATTTAATTATTCTGTTGATGATTATATTATTGATACACTTAATGTAAATATACCTTTTTCAATTGTTCATGGAATTCAACTTTCTAGAGGTCATCAGCTTAGAATCATATCAGAAAATGATTGGAACAATATTACAGATATCATCATGCGCATTTGCATTATCACCCATTATCAGCTTTGGAATAAAGATGCAGAGCCCTTATTTTTTGTCAATCAGTATTCCTGGGACAGTATTCAAGTAGATATACCGAACTAATTTATAATCATAAAGATGTTACATGCATTTTTGCAATTCTATCTAATAAGATCACTACTGATTTACGCTGAGTCTATCTCAGCGTTTTTTCGTGAAAAGAAAGTACAGTTTCCGTTATACATCTCATATACTTAAATGAGGTGATTTATTATGCTAAAAAAATTGTCCCTTATTTTTTGTACGTTTCTCTTATTGCTTGTGACTTTCTCTCTTAACGCATTCTATCAAAATTATACTGCCATAACTACCTTTAAGAACCATGTGATTCGTGAACGAAAACTTACTACAGAAGTCGTTCATCACTACCTTCATGGCTCACCGAATCAGAAAGAAAATGCACGAAATCTGATTATTACTACTTCTCTGAAAAACCTTAATTATGAAAAATGGATAGACTATCGTGAATACATAGATCTTCAGATTTACATTGGAGATGTTATGCCAAACAATGGAGAAGAGCTGATTGTTGTATTAAATCTTTCTAAAGATTTAGCTGCAATCACTATTTATAGCCCGGTCAACCAAGAATTCGTTTTTGTTCATAGCCTTGAAAATTTGTTACCCGTTGAAAAAATAGAACTTTTTGAAATTCCAGCGTTAGGATATTATACCTTAAATGTTTTTCAAATATTGGATGAGCGCCTTGGGGCTTATATTTTAGAAAGATTTGTAGAAAGCTATACCTTTATGAATGAAAAGTGGCATTCTATATGGAAGAAGACGATCTATATGGAGGAAATTTATAATCAACAGTGGATTAATCCTCAAGCCAATGCCAATCAATGGATAAAAATCATTGAAAATAATGATATACGTTTTCTGCCAAAACCAATCCCTGAGATTCATGTCACGGTTAATCGCAGTAAATTAACTGCGCTAAAAAATCAATTTCCATTACCAGAGGATTTTCATCTAGAAGAAAGTACCAAAACACATGAAACTTATTATTGGAGTTCTAAATATCATCGTTATATACAAAAAGAGGGTATCTTGAAAGAATGTGCTACTCCTATAGCGATCATCGAAGACCTTGAAGCTGGTCTTGAGGCTTATTTAGGATTTGCTGCCAAGCACTACAAGATAACTTATCTTGACGGAAGAATTGATTTTATTAAGAAAGAAAGCTTGCTGTCAGAGTAGAAGGATTTTATGCTTTAATATAGAAAATAATAGATAAACCAGTAGTTGCTGAAAGGAATGATTAAATTGATAAAAAAACTATATTATGAAAATGCATACACAAAGGAATTTACTGCAAATATTATTGAAGTCAAAGAACAAGATGCTAAATTCCACATTGTCATGGATCAAACGTCCTTTTATCCTGAGGGTGGAGGGCAGCCAAATGATTTAGGCAAAATCGATGACTCCGCAATAGAGTATGTTTATGAAGAAAATCAGAAAATTTATCATGTGACGGAACAAGCTCCTGAAAACTTCTATAATGTAAAGTGTCAGATTGATTGGGAACGCCGCTTCGATCATATGCAGCAACATCTTGGACAACATATCCTTTCTGCCTGCTTCGAAAAACTTTTCGATGGGGAAACCATCGGTTTCCATTTAGGTACGGATACAGTTACCATTGACATTACTATGGAAAATATGCTTCCATCTCAAGCAGAAAAAATAGAATATCTAGCAAATCAGATCGTTTTTAATAACCTTCATGTACATCAACGTTATCCGAACCCAGATGAACTGAAAAAAATGCCCCTTAGAAAACCGCCTAAGGTGAGTGATAATATTAGAGTCATTGAAGTTGATCAGTTTGATTATTCCCCCTGCGGAGGTACACACCCTAGCTATACAGGAGAGGTGGGCATAATCAAGATACGAAAGTGGGAAAAAATGAAGGGTGGCATACGGGTCGAGTTTTTGTGCGGGAATCGTGCCCTTAAAGACTATCATTGGAAAAATAATAGTATCAATAAGATATCCGCCCTCTTATCCGTAAAGGATATAGATGCATACGAGGGTATAGATCGTCTCTACAATGAATATGGTCAAATGAAAAAAGAAATAAGACACATGAAAGCGCAATTGACAGACTATGAGGCTGACTTTCTTTATGATAGAAGTGATGTTCACAAAAAAACAAAGCTGCTGGTAAAGGTCTTTGAGGATAGAGATATTAATGAACTAAGAGTATTGGCCGCAAAAATTACTTCTAAACCAGACATTATAATTCTTTTCGGTACAAAGCAGGATCTCAAAGTCCAAATGCTTTTTAGCCGTTCAAAAGAAATTGATATCAACATGAACCAACTTTTTAAAGAAGTTGCACCAATGATTAATGGAAAGGGAGGCGGCAACCCTCAAAGTGCTCAAGGCGGCGGCAGTGATGTATCAAATTTAGAAGGCGCTCTGCAAGCAGCCAAACAAATTATACAAAACCGTTATCTTTAAGCCACTAAAAAAGAGAAGTGCCGAAACTGACACTTCTCTTTTTCACCCTTATATGCTTGGAAAACAATGTATTCCATGTATATTTTATATGAATTTTTCTAAGACTTCAATAGAATAATTCGATTAATTTCTACCTTTTTTTACATGGGAAATTTGCAAAAGCACAAATTCGCTTATAAAAATCCTCTTATCAATCGAATCAACTGAAATCCAATCTGATCTTTAAAAGTCATCTTTCTATCTTTTTTCATTGGGGTAGATTTCGCTATATCTTTGTGCAAAAAGCTTTTCATCACTTCTGCAGTTTCTGAATCATACATTACTGCTAATATCTCATAGTCCAATCTCAATCCCCTATGGTCGAAATTAGCTGTCCCAACAGTTGAGATTTTTCCATCCATGATAGATATTTTGCTGTGCAAAAATCCCTCTTCATATCGGTAGACTTCTACTCCGGCTTCCAGCATCTTTTGCGCATAGAGATTCGTACCATATTCTGCAACGACATTATCAGACTGATCTGGAATGATGAGTATTACCTTTACTCCTCTCGCAGCCGCACTTTCTAAAGCAAGTAAAATACTATCAGGAGGTATAAAATACGGGGTCGTAAAATACAAATAATCTTTTGCAGCATAAATCATCGATAGAAAAAAGTGTTCGATACTATTCACTGTTGTTATTGGTTCTCCTGTTACTACCTCCATTGGAATACTTCCCTTTACTCCTGATCCTCTATAATAGGTCTTATCTACTAATATTTCGCCCTTTGTAATATACCAGTCTCTTAGAAAAGCAGCCTGTATAGCTTTTACAGCATCTCCTCTAATAAATATATCCATATCCCGCCACTTCCCAATTTTCTCATCTCGTCCTAAATATTCATCCCCGATATTAGAACCGCCAATGATGCCAATTTCTCCATCAATAACTAATATTTTGCGATGATTTCTATGATTTAGATTGAAGTGGCGAATCCCTTGAGAAATGGGCGAGAACTTAACCAGTTGAACGCCAGCTGTCTCTAGATCTCTGATAAATTGCTTACTTATAAAGAAACTTCCGAAACCGTCATAAATAAATCTAACTTCTACACCCTGTTTACTTTTTTCGATAAGCAGGTTTTTCAATTTTTCTCCAATGCTATCATTGCGAACAATAAAATATTCCATGTGTATATGATGCCTAGCTTTATTGATTTCGTCCAATATGGTTGAGAAAGTATCTACCTGATCTCCTAATATTTCCAATTGATTATATCCTACATGATCCGAATCCGATGCATTTAAAAATAAAAAACCCCATTGATTCGGCACATGCCTATAATTCTCAGCTTCCTCAGTCCCCAGACTTTCTTTTAGTGCCTCCAAATAAGTATTGTTTTTTGATCTTAGTTTTTCGAAGTAATTATCTTGAATTTCTCTGATCAAGACTCCGGTAATCAGCAAAAGAATCAATATAAACAGCGCTTTCATGCCCGTTCTGATAGAAAAATGGCGGATGATTGTATAAAAAAAGTAAAAAAATATAATCACTAGCCAAAACCTTTTCAACGCATCACATCCTATTATCAGTATTCTATTTTAGTCTGTGAAATCGGAGAATATTTTAGTCAGATTATATTACATAAAAAAGTGCTTTTCAGCACTTTTTAGAATCCTTTGCCGGGAAAACTCCTTATCAATATCCTAATCATCAAATAAAAGAGCCTTAGAGATAATTAAAAGATTTCCGTAGCTTTTTCCAAATCTGTATGATCTCCTTCTCCTACGAATCCATAAGCTCCAAATAATAACGTTATGATAGGCAATCCATAACATAATACAGTATAGGGAGCATACTGCACTGCAGATACTCCTGTAATCACGGTTATTAGAATCGCATTTACATTCCAAGGAATTATTGGCGCAATAATCACGCCTGTATCTGCAATCGTTCTGGCTAGGATAGCTCTTGGTAAACCGATTTCTTTATATTTTTGTTTTAAAAATTTACCTGGCATCAATATGCCTACTGTTTGATCACAAGTTAAAACCGTTAACAAAATACTTAAGAATCCAGTTTTAGCAATTAATTCATTTTTAGACTTTATTTTTATCAGGAATCCATTTATCATAGGTGCAATCATATTTGTACCTTCAAAAATACTGTTTAATGCTACAGCCGCCAAAACAATCAAAATAGCCTCTATCATCGGCATAACGCCGCCACCTTTTATGATTGCATTTAATTCTTCCATGGAAGTAACTGCCTTATAACCTCTCAAAATAATCCGGACGATTTCTGTCCACTCAAGTCTTTGATATCCAACACTGATTATGATTCCGCCTAAAAGACCCAATGCCATATTTTTAATAATTTTAACACCCATAAAAGCTAACACAATAACAAGCATTGGAAGCAAGAGCATCAGAGGTGATATGTTGAAAAATTCTCTTATCGTATTTTGATAGGTATCTAATTTTACAGCATCTAATTCTGCTGTATAACCTCTGCCTAAGAAAAAATAAATGCCACCGGCAATGCCAATTGCAGGTAAAAGCGTTAGCATCCCCTGCTTTGCACTATCTTTATAGGGTACTTCTGTTGTCTTTGCCGTAAGATTTACAAGCGCAGCAATGGGGGAAATTTTATCTGCTACAAAAGCTCCTGATATGATTGCTCCCATCAGCAATGATTCAGGAATCAACAAACCTTTTCCAAGTCCCAACAGCGCAACACCAATGGTGCTCACCGTTCCCAAAGCTGTCCCCATGACAATAGCGGTCAGCATGGTAATCAGAAAACACGCCAATAAAAAGTTCATTTTTTGAATATAGTTAAAGCCATAATACATCATGGCTGGAACAATTCCGGAAGCTAGCCATACAGCCACGAGGGATCCGACTAATAGAATGATAATAAATATACTGCTGCATTCTTTTACCCCGCCTATTATCATATCCATCAAATCAGGCAAGTGGAAACCATTTCTTATACAAATAACAACAGCAAATACAATAACGATAAGTAAACCGTAATATAATGGAATACCAAAGAGAATACAGCCTGCAATTAACAATATCATAATGGATAATAACAGATATATCTGCCTTAATGGAATGATTATTTTTTCCATAAAATCCCCAACCTTCTATCATAGTAATATGTATAAACACTAGCCATTTTCGACGCTATATATTATTTTTTAAGCTTAAGTAAAGTGTCCATACCTCCCCTTCACTCATAATATGATATTAAAAGAAATCTTAACCGCATCTACTATATAATCTATCTATTGCAGTAAAAACTGCATAGCACCGTAGCCTTAAGAGGAGGAATATTCCGTGAAAGCAGATATGAAGAAAGATTATGGCAATGCACTACCAATTAAATGGTCAGAACTTGCTTATGCAGGTGAACAGCGTCTCCCTTCACCGGTTGAGAAAAATACAAACACATGGCCTACATTCTTTTTTTATAGAAATACAAAAGGAGACTTTTTAGATCATAATGGAAAGCCAATCCACTGGGAGATACGTTCGCCTGATAGCATTGATTTTATTCATGAGGAGCTTAAAAAAGTACAAAATACATTATTAAACCTTACACAAGAACAAATAACAATCGCAGAATATTGGAATGCAGGGCCACCAACGAAACAGTTTACCCCTTTGATCGATCGTCTCATTGACACCTATGACATATCTGCACCAAGAGCAGCCCGAATTCTAGGTGCGTGTAACGCAGCAGCAAATGATGCAATGATTATTACTTGGCACTTCAAGTACTTGTGGGATATTCCAAGGCCCAACCAATTGGATCATCATTTAGCTACCATAATCTGTACACCTTATCATCCTAGCTATCCTTCTGGTCATTCTGTTGTTGCAGGCTGTATGCAAATCCTTTTAAGTTACTTCTTCTCTCCTGAATCAAAGCGCCTTATTACGCTTGCTGAAGAATGTGCGAATTCTCGGCTGTATGGAGGTGTACATTTTTCCATTGACAACACTGAAGGCCTACGCTTAGGACGCCAAATAGGCAGCTTGATTGTAAATGCTTTATCAGAACAGATCGATAACAATCTGGTTGCAATTGACTATCAAATTATAGAAGATAAAAAGGCCATCTTGCCTCCGCCCCCTTATAAGCAGGTAATTTCTTATCCTCGTGATCGTACTTGCAGTTCATTGTTGGACGAAAGACAAGACCCTGACGCAAGATAACTCATCTTTTTATTTTAAAGCTGTGTCCATATTAACTGACACAGCTTTATATTTATTAATAAAGGTAACCATCCTTTGTCTATATACTATCATGAAACTCTTTTTACAACTACCTATATTTCATATTTTCAGCCTTATGCTATGAATAGGAGTTATTCAAGAACTACTTCTTCAATCTATTTTTTAAATCTTTATTTTTATTTTTTCTAAATATTTACAAAACAGCAGGTGCGTAATAATATTATAAATGAAATCATAAAATGTGTTAATAGAGGGAGTAACTGCCTGTTGCAAAGCAGGATCAAAGTCGTCATTTCGGTCCCCGTACCCGGCTTTGATAACATTTCTGTTTAGTGAGACTCTATAGCTGGTTTTTAAGCCAGCTATAGAGTTTTTTTATTATGAATCACTTATTCATGAAAGGTTGTGGGTAAATGTTCAAAAAAGAAATAGCAACACTATTAGAGGAATTAGATACAAATTTAAAAGTAGGTCTTACAAGCAAACAGGTTCAAGAGAGGCAGAGACATGGCCGCAATGTCCTTGATGAAAGAAAACCAAAGTCAATTTTCGCCAAAATTTTTGACCAAATTAATGAACCAATGATCTATATTCTAATGGTCGCTGCATTTATTTCTATGATTATGCATGAACTTAGCGATGCAATCATTATTATAATTGTAATTCTTCTCAATGCTGTAATCGGCTTAATACAGGAAGATAAGGCACAAAAATCATTAGACGCGCTAAGAAAGCTGTCCACACCAAAAACCTTGGTAAAGCGTGATCATCAGCTGCAAGAGATCAATGTTGAAGATCTGGTTGTCGGGGATATTGTAATCATAGAATCCGGTCGATATATACCAGCTGATTTGAGACTTGCAGAGGTTGTCAATTTGAAAATCGACGAATCCATATTAACAGGTGAGTCTGTACCTGTAGAAAAATCAAAAGATATAATTCTTGAAAACACCATAGCTTTAGGAGATATAAAAAATATGGCCTTTATGTCCAGTTATGCAACCTATGGGCGGGGTGTAGGAATTGTTACAGCGACCGGTATGCATACAGAAATCGGTAAAATTGCCAGCATGCTCAATAATACAGAAGAATTGCAAACCCCTCTTCAAAAGAGATTGGCAGAATTAGGAAAGCTATTAGGAATTGCCTCTGTTATAATCTGTATTTTAATGTTTGGTATTGGTGTATTGCAGGGCCGCGATATTATCGAAATGCTCCTTGTTTCTATTTCTCTGGCCGTTGCCATCATTCCGGAGGGACTTCCGGCTGTAATCACGGTGGTACTTGCCCTCGGTGTTCAGCGAATGATTCACCAAAATGCTATTGTAAAAAAACTACCGGCTGTTGAAACACTCGGTTCAGTAAATGTAATTTGCTCTGATAAAACAGGTACGATCACACAAAATAAAATGACTGTTACTTACTTTTATTATGATGGCCAATTGAAGAAATCAGAAGAATTAACAGAAGCTCATCGTCTATTAGTAGATGGTTTTATGCTTTGCAATGATGCAAACAATGAGAACGGCCCAATCGGCGACCCCACAGAAATCGCCTTATTGGATCTAGGAAAATATCTATCCTTAAATAAAAGCGAATTAGTTATGCAATTCCCACGAATCGATGAAATTCCCTTTGATTCTGATAGAAAAATGATGACAACCTTTCACCATTATCATGGCAAAGAAATTATTTTCACAAAGGGCGCACTAGATTTAATATTAAATAAAACTACCCATATTTTGATAAAAGGCGATAGACTGCCCATAAATCACTATATACAGGATATCCAGAAAAATGCCGCCTTACTGTCTAGTAAAGCACTTAGAGTGTTGGCTCTGACCTATAAAGAAAAAGATCACACCCCCTATGAAAGCAACCTTACTTTTATAGGCTTAGTCGGTATGATTGATCCTCCCCGCGAGGAAGTAGTGGAAGCCGTAAAACGGTGTAACCTAGCCGGCATTCGTACCATAATGATCACAGGAGACCATCAGGATACTGCTTTTGCTATCGCTAAGGATGTAGGAATTTGTACCGATATTCATCAGGTGATGAGTGGCTACACACTCTCTAATCTAACTCAGGATGACTTAAATAAAAATATTGAGCGCTATAGAGTTTTTGCCCGTGTACAGCCAGAGCATAAGGTTATGATTGTAAAGGCGCTGCAGTCAAAAGGATATACCGTTTCAATGACTGGTGACGGTGTAAATGATGCCCCATCCTTAAAAGCTGCCAATATTGGTGTTGCAATGGGTATAACCGGCAGCGATGTTTCCAAGGAAGCCTCTAGTATGATTTTAACCGATGATAATTTTGCTACGATTGTAAAAGCAGTTGAAGAAGGAAGAAACATTTACAGCAATATAAAAAAATCTATCCTATATCTTTTATCTTGCAATTTAGGTGAGGTCATCGCCTTATTTACAGCTGTATTGCTAAACTGGGCCACACCTTTAAAACCTATTCACATATTATGGGTAAATTTGGTAACCGATTCTCTCCCTGCCCTTGCACTAGGTGTGGATCCTAGTGATCAGGAGATTATGAGCGAACAGCCCAGGAAACAAAGTGAAAGCATTTTTGCACAAGGCGGATTATTTTACCTCATCTTCAATGGCAGCTTTATTGCACTTTTGACTTTGATTTTATTCTGGTATGGATTAAAAACACAAAATATTATCTATGCACAGACAATGGCATTTATGGTTCTCAGCATTTCCCAGTTGTTCCACTCTCTCAATAGTAGGAGCTTTAAAGAATCTATTTTCAAGGTGGGGATATTCAAGAATAAATTCTTACTCTATTCCGCTTTAATGGGTATCTTATTGCAAATATCTATCGTACAGATTCCTACTCTAAATAATTTTTTCAGCACGGTTCCATTACTTATAAAGGATTGGCTGTTGATATTCGGACTATCTGCATCTATTCTCCTTGTAAATGAACTGATTAAATGCATCAAATCAAACTTGAAATAAAAAAAACTGCCCATCGAGGGCAGTTTTTTATTTCCCCATTAAGAGGTTTGGTAAAAACAAAGTAATTTGTGGTATAAAGGTTAATGCAATCAATACAACAAACATAACCACATAGAAAGGTATTAAAGACTTTGCAATATCTTCTATTTTTGCACCTCCAATGGTACAGCCTACAAACAAAGTAGAACCTACTGGCGGAGTGATTAGGCCAATTCCTAGATTTAGCATCATAACAATTCCAAATTGAATTGGATCCATGCCCACCTTCTGAACCACAGGTAGTAAAATAGGCGTTGTAATAAGAATTAGCGGGGCCATATCCATAATCATACCTAAGAATAGTAAGATAACATTTACCAATAATAAAATTACATACTTATTGTCAGAAAAAGCAATAAGAGTTTCTGTAACAATTGCAGGAATTCTTAAATAAGCCATCATCCAGCCAAAAGCACTTGAAGTCGCAATTACGGCCATTACCATTGCCAATGTACGTAATGAATTTCTCAAAATCTTATTCATTCTTGATATTGGAATATCTCTATAAATAAAAAAGGTAACAATAAAAGCATAGATTGCTGCAATGGCTGCTGATTCTGTAGCCGTAAAGACTCCTGAAATAACACCACCCATAATAATTACAGCTGTAAATAAGCCCAATAAGCTATCTTTCGTTATTTTTAGACCTTCTCTTAAAGTAACCTTATCCCCTTTAGGATAATTTCTTTGTACTGCTATAATATAACTCAATACCATTAGGGCTAGTCCAAGGAAAATTCCTGGCACCATACCGCCTAAAAATAGTCTTCCTACAGATAAGCCCCCTGCAGCTACGGAATAAATAATAACATTGTGACTAGGTGGAATAATTACACCTTGTGTAGATGAAGTTACTGTAACGTTTATAGAATAGTCCTTATCATAGCCCTGCTTTTCCATCATTGGGATCATAACTGACCCAATCGAAGAAGTATCTGCTACGGAAGATCCGGAAATCCCTCCAAAAAACATGCTTGCCAGTATATTTACCATTGCTAATCCGCCTCTGACTCTTCCAATAATAACATTGGAAAAGTCAATGAGTCTTCTTGAAATACCGCCTTCACTCATTATTTCTCCCGCAACAATAAAGAAGGGTATTGCTAGCAAAGAAAATGAGTTTATCCCTTTTACCATTTGTTGTGTAACAACCTGTGGCGGTATTTTTAAATATAGTGCAGTAACCATCGTAGATATTCCTAATGAAAACGCTACAGGTACACGTAATATTAAAAATATAAACAATAACCCAATTAATATGAGAATTGCTGTTACATTAATCATATATTTATCTCCTTTCTTATGATCAATTCTATAATTTTACTATTCTTTCTCTTCCTTTAATACCTCCGTTTTTCCCAATACTTTTGGTATAGAATAAAGGAAAATAAGAAATCCAGCTATAGGTACCATAATATATAAATAAGAGGAAGGTAATCTCGTTGCCGGAAGCGTAGAAGTCCTTGTCTGTATCGCCAGCAATCCTCCGTAGTAAAATAAAAACAAACCTGAAAATAATACAAGCACATGACCGAATCGAATAATAACCTTCTGAATTTTTTCTGGTAATAAGCTCACAAAGTATTCTATGCTAAGATGAGACTCTCTTTTTACTCCGATAGAAATTCCAATAAAAGCAAACCAGACCATCAGTAACAATGCAACTTCTTCAGACCATCTTGGGGTCACAGAAAAGAAATATCTTGAAAAAACTTGTATAGATATGATTAAGATCATAAGTACTATAAAAATCATACCGATCTGCTCGAATAATTTGTTGATTCTATCTAAAAATTTCATAAACGATGCATCTCCTTCCCATATATTAATTAAAGGTGAAGAAAGGATATTTCTTCACCTTTTAATGTTTTTACTATTTTGTATTTAATATTTGCTCAATGATATCTTTTCTATCTGCATATTGATCGTAAATCGACTTAACTGCATCCTGGAATGCTTTTTTCTCTTCTGCTGTTAACTTTGTTATGATACTTCCTTTTTCGATTGCTGCAGCTTCTGATTTTTGTTCTTCTTTAAACCATTCATCTCTCTCAAATTCAGCAGCTTGTTTTGCAGCTTCCATAATAATCGCTTGATCTTCTGCTGATAACTTGTCTATTGTTGCCTTACTTGCTAAAACCATTTCCGGAACTCTTGTATGCTCATCCAATGTATAGTATTTTGCTACTTCAAGATGCGATGTTGAAAGATAACTTGGATAGTTGTTTTCTGCACCATCAATAACTCCGGTTTGAATCGCACTATATACTTCTCCAAAAGCCATTGGTGTAGGAGAAGCGCCTAAGCTTTTCACAAGATCCATCATTAACTTACTCTCTTGCACTCTTATTTTAAGTCCTTTTAAATCCTGTGGAGATCTAATTTCCTTTTTTGAATTATAGAAGTTTCTAGCTCCTCCATCATACCAGGATAAACCTACCATATTGTTATCTTTTAGTCCGTTTAAGAAGCTATCTCCTAATTCACTGTCTAAAACCTTAAACATGTGGTCTCTATCATCGTATAGATAAGGAAGCATCAACACTTCTAAATCTTTATTGAACTCTGCCAGTGGTGCAATACTTGTTCTTATAAAATCGATTGCACCAAATTGTACTTGCTCTAATGTTGCTTTTTCATCTCCCAGCTGTCCACTTGGATAAACTTCAATCTTTATTCTACCGTTGGTTTCCTGCTCAACAATCTCTGCAAATTTTTTGTTTGCTCTAACTGTAGGATAATCTTCGCTGTGAACATCCGCCATCCTTAAAACGATGGCCTTTTGCTCCTTTGGTTGATCTTGAGCTGTCCCCTGGTCTTTTGCAGGCGTCGCACATCCTGCCAAAGCCCCTATAGATAACACACCTGCTAATAGCAATGAACTTAGTTTTTTTAGCTTCACTGTTTTTCCTCCCTTATTTAGGTTCGATGATAACGTTTGCTGCATACCTTATGATAGCATTCCCCTTGAATCCCCATCAATGGACTGACTTGGTATCTTCTTCACTTTATTGACATGCATAAAAGTTTTTTGTCAAATTATAAATAAAATTGGCTTTCCAATGATTTACGACAAAGGAAAGCCATTGCGTAAGACTATGGTTTAATGATATTTTGTTGCAGGTCTCCCTGTATATCTTTTAAAAGCTCTGCTAAAATAATTTGCATCGTTATAGCCTACCTTATATGCAATTTCTTTTATAGAAAATTTCGTTGTTTTTAATAATTCTTTAGCAATTTCCATTCGCAGTTCAATAAGATAATCTTTAAAATTTTTTCCTTCAATCTTTTTAAACAACTTACTGAAATAGTGAGGATTCAGGTCAACGTATTCAGCGACCTCTTCTAGAGAAATCTCTTTATTGAAATGATCTTTTATATATTCTTTTGCCAGTACAACGGCCTTTTCACTTCTATCCCTTGTAATATCGATTTTATCTATAACATCTTTTAAGAACCCTTCTAGAATGACATTCATTCTATCTCCTGTTTGCAGTTGATCCGAAAGTAGCTTTAGGCTGGTATCTATGTCAAAATCAGATAGGTAGAATGATACATCTTGTAACACAGATTTCAAGATAATTTTTAAAGAGATTACAAGATCTTCTATCGATATCCTATAGGACTCCAAAGTAGTTATGATTTTATCAAAATACGCCAATGATCCTACCAGATCTTTATTTAATAGTAATTCACTAATTCCTTTAATATACTCATTTAGATTAATTAATTGCTCTACCAACAATTCGTTTTCCAGCAGATCGTTAACACGATCCTTTCTTATTTTTATTTTGAGTAGAACACGCTCTATTGCATCCAGGAATTCATCATTTGCAATGGGCTTTAATAGATAATCGTTTACACCAATATGAATTGCTTTCTTTGCGTATTCAAATTCGTCAAAGGCTGTCAATATAATAATCTCTATATTATTATTTTTAGATTTTATCTCCTTTGATGCTTGCAGCCCGTCCATAATCGGCATTTGTATATCCATTAATACCAAATCAATCGCCTCTCTCTCCAGACCTTCTATTGCTGCGTTTCCATTTGATACACTTTGAACGACTCTTATTTCATTCTTAAAATACTTTTCGATCAAATATTCTAATCCTTTTCTTTCCAGGGGTTCATCATCTACAATCATGAGATGAATCATACGTGTATACTCCTTTCCTTAGGCAATAAAACAATAATCGTTGTGCCCTTGCCTACTTCACTCTCAACCTTCAGCAAATCTCCTTTATCGAATATTATTTCCAGTCTGTTTTTTATGTTCATGAGTCCTATCCCTAAATCTACATTTGGATTCCCTTCTTTGAAGATATCCTTCACAGCTTTTGCACGCATTCCTTGGCCATTATCTTCGACAAAAACATGGATATAAGCTTTGGACTCCTTAATATTTATTCTAATTAAACCGCCTTTTTCAGTTTCTCTAAAACCATGTTTTATAGCATTTTCTACTAAAGGCTGTATGGTCATTGGAGGAATATACACCTTATTCATATCAATATCTTCTTGTATACTCAATTCAAAGGATATTTGATCTTGAAATCTTGTACTTTGAATATGAATATATGACTTCAAGACACTTACCTCATCTTGTAGTGGCACCAGTTTGCTCTTTTTTGAAAGGTTATACCTAAGAATTTTACCGATAGAATCTACTAGGCCCATGGTTTCATCTATATTTCCAAACATGGCTGTCAGTTTGATTGTATTTAAAGTATTGAATAAAAAGTGGGGATTAATCTGATTCTGCAATGATAGAAACTGGGATTCCTTATACAGTTTATCAATTTTTGCACTTTTTAATTTTTCCTCGTTCAATCTATTTTCTAAGGCCGCTTTTTCCTTCATTTGTTCAATATAATCCTTTATGTCCTTTTTCATCTGGTTAAAGGCTGCTGCTAATGTATTTAGTTCCTGATAACTATTTTCACTTATATCTTCTACGTGAAACTGTCCGTTAGATATATTTCTTGCTGTATTTGAAAAGTTTGTAAGAATTGTCGTCGCATTTCTAACAGCTTTTCCAATATAAATAAAAAGCAGAATACCAATAAATATAAAGGAAGCATTCATAAAAGTTTTCATTCTCACATAATCTCTTGTCAACAGTTGATGCTTTCTCGTGCCATGTTCCAGATAAACATTAATGAGCAAATTTGAATACTGGATCATATAGGATGTAAGCCTTTTATATTCCACCATCATGTCATAGGTTTTCAGATCCCGTTCATTTCGAATTAAAATCTGCCGCACCAAATTTGATTCATATTCTAATAAATTATTTAGGATTCTGTTATACATATCGGTTTCTTCATTTTCACTTAATTCTTCCCTAATTTCTTCTAATAAAATTTTTATATTTGCCCTGCTTTTTTTATAATTATCTACACTGTCTTTCTGTTGCTGCGATATAAAAAGATCTAAATAATCATTGAAATTCCTTATCTCTAGTGAAATATGGCTTAAGTTTAAGTTTGTCTGATCAATTCTTCTTCTTTGGCTGGATAACATCTGATCTGTATAAAGACTTACAGCGAACGCCAGCGTAAGTATCATCAACATGGTGATATATCCATATAACAAACTTGCCTTTAAGGACATTTTTTTATCATTCATTTTTCTCCCTCAGTTTTCTATTTGAAAATTGTATTATACGTTTTAAATTTTCTATAAAAAGAGCGTCTACGACGCTTTCGCTAGGGAACCCTAGGTTCCCTTCGACGACTGCTATCGCAGTCTGAGCACCCTCCTTAGTACGGCAGGGGATTTCATCCCCTACAACCCCTATTTTTTATATAATAGAAAAGTAGAACTTTCCTAATTATATAAAAAAAGAGATAGTCCATTCTCTATCTCTCTTATTATAAGCATTTTTTCTTTAATTAACTTTCCTATAGGGTTACTCCCGTTTTAAAAATTGCTATTTCTCTAAATTGAGACTTTTCATTATTCACAAGTTCCCCACTTGCAACTTGTATCACATAAGCTATAAAGGCCTCCAGTACTTTCTGCATCGATTGATCTTCAACAAGGGTTCCAGCATTGAAATCTATCCAGTTTTTCTTTCTATTATACAGTTCAGAATTTGTAGAGATCTTCATCGTTGGAACAAAGGTACCAAAGGGAGTACCGCGTCCGGTTGTGAATAAAACCATATGACATCCTGCTGCCGCTAATGCGGTTGCAGCCACTAAATCATTACCAGGAGCACTTAAAAGATTTAAACCTCTCTTCTTCAGAACTTCTCCATACTTTAATACATCTACTACTTTAGAATGTCCTGCTTTTTGTGTACATCCCAGTGACTTATCTTCTAATGTGGTAATACCACCTTTTTTATTCCCTGGAGATGGATTTTCATATACGGGTTGATTATTCGCTATGAAATAATCTTTAAAATCGTTGATAAGATGAACGATTTTTTCGAAAGTTTCTTCATCCTTCGCCCTTTCCATTAATATGGTCTCCGCACCAAACATCTCCGGCACTTCCGTGAGTACACTGGTTCCACCTTGGGCAATTAGGTAATCCGAAAATTCTCCCAAAAGAGGATTGGCTGTAATCCCAGAAAGGCCATCAGAACCACCACATTTTAATCCTACTTTTAATTCTGACAATGGCACTTCTGTCCGCTTATCATCTTTCATTACTCCAAATATTTCTTTTAATAGCTTAACACCTGCTTCAATCTCATCTTCTACTTCTTGGGTTATTAAAAATTTAATACGCTGCTCATCTATTGCTCCTAGGAAATCCCTAAATTCCGCAACTTGATTATTTTCACATCCTAAACCTAATACTAGAACGCCTCCGCAATTCGGATGTTTTACCAATCCCCGCAAAATCCTTTTTGTATTTTCATGATCATCTCCCAATTGAGAGCACCCATAATTATGTTTATAAACCTCAATATGATCTATTGACTGAAGGTCTACTTCCTTCTTAAAAGTATCTATGATCATTTGACCGGTTCCATTTACACATCCTACTGTTGGAACAATCCATAACTCATTTCTTATGCCTACACTGCCATCATTCCTCTGATAACCCATGAATGTCTTATTGTCTTTAGAAATATCCTTATCTGCCAGTTTCTGCTGAAAAGAATATTCTATTGTTCCGCTTAATCTGGTTTTTGCATTATGAACATGTACATGCTCCCCCGTTTCGATATCCTGTAAGGAATAACCGATGGGCAGCCCATATTTCACAACTGGGTCGTCTTTTTTAATTTTTCTGAGGGCAACCTTGTGCCCCTTTGGAATATCCTGCTTTATTTCTACTTTTATACCATCGATTTCTATACTTTCACCGGCTTTATAATCTTTAAGTAAAACAAAAACATTATCTTTATCATGAATTTTTATATATGTTTTCATAAAACCACTCCTTTTTACATTCCTGACCCTGTTATTGCTTAAAACCAAAATACTGATTTGTATTATGATAACAGATATCCTCTACAATTTTTCCCAGCAAATCTAAATCGTCAGGCGCTTCTCCATTTTCAACCCATTCACCGATTAAATTGCATAGTATTCTTCTAAAATATTCATGTCTTGTATAGGACAGGAAGCTTCTTGAGTCTGTCAGCATACCCACAAAGCGGCTTAGCAGACCAACATTGGACAGTGCAATCATTTGACGAATCATACCGTCTTTTTGATCATTAAACCACCAACCAGATCCAAATTGTATTTTTCCTGGAATTCCGCCTCCTTGGAAAGAGCCGATCATTGTTGCCAATACCTCATTGTCTCTTGGATTAAGACAATAAAGAATTGTTTTTGGCAGTTCATCCTCACAATCCAGTGCATTCAAAAAATTAGCCAGGGATTGGGCAAAAATATAGTCACCGATCGTATCAAAGCCAGTGTCCGGACCTAACATTTTCAGCATCCTTGTATTTACATTTCGAATGGTTCCGATATGCAGCTGCATAACCCATCCAAGCTTAGCATATTTTTTTCCCAGAAACAACAGCACTTGTGTTTTATATTTTTTCACTTCTAATTCATTTAGAGATTCACCCGCCAGAGCTTTTTTAAAAATTTCATTGACCTCTTCTATTGTTCCGGTTTCAAAAACAATAGGATCTAATGCATGGTCGGATGCCCTGCATCCTAAATGATGAAAAAATTCGACTCTCTCCCCTAATGCTGCTAATAAATTCTCAAAGGTTGTAATCTTTCTTCCTACCACATTTTCCAGCTTTTCAATCCAAACGACAAAGTCTTCTTTATCGATATTTACTGCTTTGTCTGGACGAAAGGCGGGCAATACCTTTACATCAAAGGTTTCATCTGCCGCAATTTTCTTATGATATTCCAGCGTATCTACAGGATCATCCGTAGTACAAATCACTTTAACATTTGATCTTTTAATGAGTTCCCGTGCTGTAAACGCTTCTTTTTGAAGCAATTCATTACATTTTTCCCATATTCCTTCTGCCGTTTGAGGGCTTAGTAATGTATCTATTCCAAAGTATCGTTTTAATTCTAAATGAGTCCAATGGTACAGCGGATTTCCAACAGTATAGGGAACGGTTTCT
The DNA here is from genome assembly GCF_001750685.1 of Geosporobacter ferrireducens. GTDB lineage: Bacteria > Bacillota > Clostridia > Peptostreptococcales > Thermotaleaceae > Geosporobacter > Geosporobacter ferrireducens. The sequence continues at coordinate 507,398 of NZ_CP017269.1, forward strand.
GCCCATTTCAAAAACTTTTCTTTATCCTCAGCATCACCGGTAATATACTTTTCATCAATTCCATTGCTTCGCATTGCCTTCCACTTATAGTGGTCTCCCCCTAACCAGATTTCTGTAACATTTCTATATCGCTTATTTTCTGCAATTTCTTTAGGATTCAAATGACAGTGATAATCGATAATCGGCATATTTTTAGCATGTTCATGATAGAGTTTTACTGCGGTTTCATTGTATAATAAAAAATCTTCATCCATAAATTTTTTCATTTCCATCTTCTCCTTTATATAAAAATGAATTCTTCCCTTTGAAAAACATTTTTACCGATTCCAATCGCCTCAATATTATCTCACAAAATCTTTCACAGCTTCTTCCATACCCTTTTCCATTATCAATGCTAAATAATCGGTTACTTGCTTTTGAAGCCCATCCACTTCATTTAAATCCATTTCCCATACCTTTTCATATGCCAGAACTTGCTCTACAAGCTTTTCCAATCCTAATCTGCTTCCATCATAGGCTGACCACAAATTTTTATATAGCTCTAAAATTTCGGCATCATCTTTCAGTTCAATCGCTGTACCGGCTCTGTCTCCCCGATAAAAACCAATCAAAGCGGCAAGGGAAAATACCAGCCGGCTTGGCAGCAGGTTTTTACTTTCTTTATACTGCAGAATAGAAGGTAAAACTCTTGTTTTAAACTTTGACATAGCGTTTAATGATATGCTCATCAAATAGTGCTTTATGAATGGATTTTTAAAACGATCAATTACTGCACCTGCAAAATTTACTAATTCTTCTTTTGATAATTCCAGGGTAGGGATAATTTCCTCGAAGATAGTATCTTTGACAAATTTGCCAACTACAGGATCTTCTATCGCTTCACGTACTGTATCTTTGCCATACAGATATGCAACCGGCACCATAGAAGTATGCGCACCATTTAAAATTCTTACCTTTCTTGTTCTATACGGCGTTAAGTCTTCTACAAATAATACATCTAATCCAGCTTGATCTGCCGGAAATTCGTCCTTTACCCACTGCGGTCCTTCAATTACCCATAGATGAAAAGGCTCTGCCTCTACCACCATATTATCTTCATATCTTAATTCTTTTCTGATCTCCTCAATTTTTTCCTTCGGATATCCCGGTACAATCCGGTCTACAAGGCTGTTGCAGAAAGTGTTTGCAGCATGTATCCAGTTTATGAAGCTATCTTCGAGATTCCAAAGCTTTGCATATTTGAGAATGATTTCTTTTAATTTTACTCCATTCTTATCAATAAGTTCACAAGGAATAAAAATCAGACCTTTTGTTTGATCTCCATTAAAAGCTTTATACCTTTGATATAAAAAAGCAGTTAGCTTTGCCGGGAAACTGTTTTGCGGCCGATCTTCCAGTTTATCATTTTCATCAAATGAAATTCCTGCTTCTGTAGTATTAGAAACAACAAATCTTAGTTCCGGATTCTTTGCAGTCTGTAAATATTCATCAAATTGCACATAGGGATTAATGGTTCTGCTAATTACATCAATAATACTATGTTCACTAACTACTTCTCCATTTTTTATACCATTTAGATACAAGGTATATAACCCATTTTGTTCCTCTAGTTTTTCAACCATTCCCTCCTTTAGGGGTTGTACTACCACTACACTTCCATTAAAACCAGCTTCGTGATTGATTTTAAAAACCATCCAGTCAACAAAAGCTCTCAGGAAATTTCCCTCCCCAATCTGTAATATCTTCTCTGGATATCTTTTCTTTTCATGGGTTTCTTGAATTTTTTTCATACATATTTCCTCCTTTTATATTTTTGTTAACGTGTGCATTGATTTTTAAAGGTTAACTCATCGGCCGTTGCACCATGAGTTATTGTTTCATCTATCTTATGCCTTTTATACAACTTTCGGCATACTTTAATATCTTACAGATTAACTGTCTATTTTCTTGACGGACTCCCTAATCTGAAGTTCCGTATGAAAATATAGGAGCTGCTGGGGTATTTCTTTTTCCTTAATTATTTTTAATAGCTTCCTTGCCCCTTCTTTGCTGATTTCTTCAATGGGTCTTTTAACGGTTGTTAATGCAGGGGTTAAAAATGACGAGAATATATTGTCATCAAAACCTAATAAGGATATATCGCCTGGTATACTTAATCCTTGTTCTGTAATCGCTTTCATTGCACCTACTGCCATGTCATCATTGGAGCAAAATACTGCTGTCGGAATGATAGAGAGCTGTAAGAGTTTTTTCATTGCCTTATATCCGCTTTCCAAGTCATATTTCCCCTCCACAAAATAATCTTTGTTGATAGGAATATCATGATCAATTAAGGCCTGTAGAAAGCCATCCTTTCTTTCCTGTGCAGATTTAAATCCTTTTTTTCCTTCGATAATAGCGATTTCCCGGTGTCCTTGCTGTATAAGATAGGTTATCGCTGTGCGGGCACCTTTTCGATCGTCGGAAAGAATATTCACAATGGGGGCGCCTTCAATTTCTCTGTTTAATACGACCAAAGGGATGTTTTTTTCCAATGCATTATATATGAAAAAATCATCCTTCGTACTCTGACTCATCACAATGATGCCATCGAAATGCTTTTTGTTTATGGCATTAAAATCAGTACAATCATCAATTCCGCTCACAACTAGGTTAAATTCTTTGTGAAGAATAAAATTGACACCTCTTACCACCTCATAAAAGAAACTTGAAGAGGTACCTTCATTGATGGTTGAAAAGAAAAGTCCAATGTTATAAGATCTGTCTAAAACAAGACTTTTCGCATTGTAATTAGGCGTATAATTCAGTTCTTTTGCCAGTGCTTTTATTTTTTCTTTTGTATCCTGGCGAATGAGAGGACTATCATTTAGTGCTCTGGAAACGGTTGTATGAGATACGCCGAGAATCTTCGCAATATCTTTTATTGTAACACTCATTCTACCACCTCAATGTTATCATAACATATAATGCACACGTTAACAAGTAATTAATAGGGATAGATCATTTAAATGATCTATCCCTATTAATTACTTTTCTATTTTTTCATAGCTTAGTATCTTTTCAGTTATTTTTTTTCTGATTTCGTCGATCATATGGAACTTCATATAGGGTACATAAAAAGTTTCCAATACATCGTGCTCCCGTTTAGCTTTATAGATATTGGCTAGTCCCGCAGACATAAGCCGTTCAAATAAGATTTCATCTTCCTTTATTTTATCTTCATTTTCTTCAACAACCTTTGAATTCAAATAATTCTCCAGATCAACTTGCCGCTGGTTATTTTTTTCATATTTTTTACTGCTGGTTATTGCAATTTTCAATTCAGGAATTACAAGCGTTTCTATATTATTCTCCTCCATAGGCTCATGATATACTTCTGCAAATAATCCTTTTTTCACTGCGTCGTCAAGAATATTTTCCATGATTAGGGATTTGCCTCTGATGTATCTTCCGTTGATATATACAACCTTCTCAATCCCGTCGATAATCGTTTCATAATAATCAACAATTCCTTTTGGAGAAAAGGCGCTGCCAAACAGATGCCTTGGCTTTATGGTTTTCAGCGCATAGGGAATACCGCCAAATATTTCAGCCTTCAGTCTTGCTGACGCAAAGTTGTACTTTCCTTTATCCAAGGCCTCTTCATATATCACTTCTAAATCATCTCTTATGGATTTTGCTGCTGCAAAAAACCGATAGGCACGTTTGAATAAATTAGTGATTCTTGCAGTGGTTTCAATGATCTTTTCTTTATTACTTAGAATTCCTTCTTCATTCCAAAACTCTCCGAAATTGATAATCTGATCTACAGCTCCCGGGTACTTAGGATCCACTACATGGGGTGCGGTCCCCTAAACACATAAGACCGATCTGCCTCCCCTTTTATCTGTCCAATCCACCGGCTTCTCAAAAACAGCTAATACCCCGCTACTTTCCTCATCTATATCTATAAACGCTATTTGTAAACCCTACCTAAAAAACAAATGGATTCCAAAAGCAATCAATACAATACCTACAGTATAATCCATTATTCTCAAGACTTTTTCGTTAACGAATTTCTTTATATATTGTCCGGTAAAACTTACGCTTCCTAAAAATAAAACTGTAGCCGTCAAGCATCCAGCTGCATATAAAATAATATTCTGCATACCTATAAGTTTACCTCCGGCTATGAGAGAACCAAAAGTTCCAGACCAAAAAATAATCGTAAGCGGATTGAGCGCGGTTAACTTTAATCCATAAAAAAAGCTATTTTCAATATTTCCGCTTTCGGCAGCAATGCTCTTTTTATTGGCATTTTTAATATAATTTATACCAAAATAAATAAGTACGAACATTCCCAACATACTGATGATTCGATGAAGATATTGTATTTTTATCAAGGCAGATATAGCGGTAAAAGAAATGCCGATGTAAAATGCATCTACTAATGTTACAGCAGAAGTCATCTTTAAAGCCTCCGCAAAACCTTGCTTTATCGCTTTGTGCAAAACAGCAAAAAAAACTGGTCCTACCGACAACTGAAGTGTAAGTCCCAGCAAGAAACCCTGCAGAAAAATCATTAGCTACTCCCCCTTAAAAATTCACTTCTTCTTTTATACTTGAAAGGCTGATAATCGTATTTGTTTTATAGACGCCTTTAATTCTCTTTAGCCGTTGCGTAATAAACTCTTCCAGCGCTTTGGTATCCTTTTCTACAACTTTCAGTATGTAGTCATATTCACCTGCCAGGTGGTGGCATTCTAATACCGTATTATACTGCTTAATAGACTTTCTAAAGGCTTCTATGTACTCCGTCTTCTCTATGTTAACGAAAATAAATGCCATCAGCTTGTAACCTAGCTTTTCTCTATTTAATTTTATTGTATATTTTTCAATAATGCCCGACTCATCCAGCTTTCTAATTCTCTCTGACACTGCCGGTATGGAAAGATTGACCTTCCTGCTGATTTCAGATACCTGTATCCTTGCATTTTCCTTCAACTGTTGTAGAATTCCATAATCAATATCATCCATTCCCCTACACCATCCTTTTTATAAATAATTTATTAGATATTATGATATTACATAAATTTTGTAAATACTTTATCTGATTTTATTAAAATTTTTAATTTTTTTCATTATTTTCATTATTTTTTTAATATGAATTGTTATAAAAATATCCACCGCGATACTTATCTCTGTATCTTGGTGGATAGCAATATATAATATCCCTAGTTTTCTTCAATCATTTCTAATAAAATACTCTTCAGTCTTGAGATTTTAGCTCTTTAGAAATTCCAATAAATAATTATTTTTTTCTCGCTGCTACTATCCGTTTCCCCAATTTCAACATAGTCTATGAATGTATTGACCATTGCAGGGGTTAATTTATTAAAACCTTTATATTTTCGGATAATTTCTATCCACTTTTCGGTATTATTGAGTTGGTCTTTGATATCGGTCATTGCTTTCTCTATAGATTTCTTTCGTTTCATTAGTCCTTCCTTATCCTGTATAAATCTATCATTTAGCTCGTAAAACTGAATAGGTGTAATCATGTCATTGGCCTTATCGGTGTACAGACTTTTCATAATATTATCTTTTTCTCTTATCTGTTTTTCAACTGCAAAAAGCTCCTTCTCTAAAGTGCCTATCCTTCTGCAGAATAAGTCATTCTGTTTTAGCCGATCTATTAAGGTGTCAGAATTTGTCATCGAAAAATATCTTCTGATTTTATCGCCTATAATCTCCTCCAGCTTATCCAATTGAATGCTGTGACTAGTACATAACCTGCTTGCAGGTGCCCGGGCATAGAGCTTGCATCGCAAATAAGCATAATCCTTGCCACTTCTAACCTTATTCATGCTGCTCTTACAATCCAAGCACTTTATCTTTCCGGCAAAAATGTGGGTTTTCCCCTCTCCTGAACTTCTTATATTGTTATTAAGTCTTTTCTGTACTGCATAAAAGAGATCCTGTTCAATGATCGGCTCATGGGTATTCTTTGCTACAATCCACTCATCTTTTGGCTTATTTAGGATTACGTCCAATTTATAGTTTACTTTTTCTCGTTTTCCTTGAACCATATGTCCTATATGTGTCTCATCCCGAAGCATCCGCCTGATCGTAGTTTTGTTCCATAATCCGTAAGAATCAGTTTGAGAAGGATTTTTATACTTTAATCCCCTTTCCTGTTTATATTTTGTTGGATTTGGGATGCCTTTTTCATTCAGCATATAGACGATTTTTTGCGTACCATAGCCTTCCAAATACCATTGAAAGATTGCCCTTACCACGATTGCTGCTTCTTCATCGATTACAAATTTGTTCTTATCCTGTTTATCTTTCATATATCCAAAGGGTGCAAAGGAACCAATAAACTTACCGTCTTCTCTCTTAACTTTAAAAGTAGCCCTAACGGCTTCGCTGATATCATCACAATACCATTCATTTACTAAGCTATTGATTTGCCTTGCTTTTTTATTTCCTCTGTCTTTTGTGTCCACATTGTCTGTTATGCTGACGAATCGAATACCCCATTCAGGGAACTTTCGGTGCAGATACTTTTCAACCATTTCAAGGTCCCTTGTAAACCTTGACTGATGCTTACACAACACAATATCAAATTTCTTTTGCTCTGCATCTACTATCATTTGATTAAACTCTGGTCGTTTTTCATCCATTCCCGAATAATCGTCATCACTGTAAATCTTGTAAATATCCCAATTTTTTTCAATGGCATACTTTGTCAATAGGTTTTTCTGATTCTGAATACTTTCACTTTCATCATATGCATTGACTTTATCTTTATCTTCATCACTAAGTCTGCAATAGATTGCAACCTTGTCCATGAATCCCTATCTCCTTTATTCTGTCAGTTTCTAATATAAGGTTTTTATACCCTGCCAAATGCTAAACTTGCAGGTCTTCATATGCTGTGATCAGTCTTATCAGTAAATTCTCTATCTCTGCAATTCTTTCTTCTTCTGATTCAAACTGAAATACTTCTTCTATTACAATTTTTATGGACAAATTCATCCCCCTAATTATTTTTATGTCGAGGTAAATTTGTCCTATGCCCAGATACCACATAAAAAGGCTAGCTTTTTACTTAAGCTAGCCTTTTTATGTATTTTATTCATTTGTTTTCAGAAACTTTACAGTTTCCTCAGGCGGAACCGGTTTACTGATTAGATATCCTTGTATAAAGTCACAGCTATATGCTTTTAGGATATTCAACTGTTCTTCAGTTTCTACTCCTTCAGCAACTACTTTCAGTCCGATAGAATGTGCAAGTACTACGATTGATTCTGCCAGAGGCTTTCCTTCATCGCTGATCAAATCATCTACAAAGGACTTATCAATTTTCAAGATATCTATTGGCATTTTTCTTAAATAATTTAAAGAGGAGTAGCCTGTCCCAAAATCATCTAATAGGATGACAACACCTAATGCCCTCAATTTATACAACTTCTCAATATTTTCTGTAAAGGACTCCATTAAAGCTGTTTCTGTTATTTCAAATCCTATTAATTTCGGTGATATTCCTGTATTCTCAATAATATTTTTAATATCTTCAACAAAATCATTATGCATAAGTTGTATGGGTGAAACGTTAATAGATACAAGGATCTCTTTGCTATTATTTCGATTGATTTTCTTCGCAAACTCACAGGCATTTTTAAAAACCCATTTACCTACTTCGACGATCATCCCTGTTTCTTCCAATATGTGAATGAATTTCATCGAAGGGACAAAGCCGTGATCCGGACTAAGCCATCGGATCAATGCTTCAAATCCGTATACAGTGCCATCAAAGGTATCTATCTCTGGCTGATAATATAATACAAACTCACTTCGTTCCAATGCATTTCTCAAACTATTTTGCAGAATCATTTTTTGGGCCAGATCCTCATTCATAGACTTTTCAAAAAACCTATATCTGTTTTTTCCCTCATATTTTGCGCGATACATAGCGGTATCCGCATTCTTTAATAAATCATCCGGAGTATGTCCATCATCAGGATATTTTGAAATACCAATACTTGTAGTGATATGCAGTTTCTTTTCTTCCACAATAAAATCTGCTTCAAAGCATTCAATAATTTCTTTTGCCAATCCTTCAACCAGCTTATCCTGCTTTACACCCTCATAGAGGATCAAGAACTCATCTCCGCCTAATCTTCCAATATATATATCATATCTTGCTTTTTTCTTTAGCCTTTCTCCGATTTGTTCTAGCAAGATATCTCCGAAAGTATGTCCAAAGGCATCATTGATCATCTTAAAATTATCAATGTCAATAAAGATTACTGCACCGCTGTCTTTAGTTTCTGCAGCAATCTTAAGGATTGAATAAAGCTTCTGATTTAAAAATGTTCGATTGGGCAAACCTGTTAGTGTGTCATAATAAGCTAGTTGTTTAATCTTTTCTTGCTGCAGCTTTTTTTCGTGAATATTAATATGGGAGCCTGCCAATCTTTTTATGCTGTTATCAAGGTTCTTTAGAGCGATTCCTTTGGAAAATACCCATTGGTATTCACCGTTTTTGTTTCGGATTCTATATTCACATTCATACTTATCACTTTTTCCCGTTTTTAAGCGTTCAAGTTCATTGACGGCTCTCTCCCTGTCTTCAGGATGCATCAGTTCAAACCAGCTGTCAAAATTCTTTATTTCCCTATGTTCTTTAAAACTGTCAAAGATATCATACCAGTTCTCAGAAAAGAACATTTCATTGGTAACCATATCCAATTCCCACAAGCCCTCATTGCTGGCTCCAAATACAAGCTTATACCGCTCTTCACTTTTCTGAATTTCATTTCTGCTTTCCTCTAACAGTTGATTTTGCACCCTCAGTTCTTCCTCTGATGCTGCTAGTTCTTCGTATAGGCTGCTTAATTCCTCATGACTGTGCAATAAGTCTTTTTCTGCTTTTTTCCTTTTCATGATATTCATATATAATATCAAAATAAATAAACCCATCAAGAAAAAGATTATAACGACTGTCCAGACAAGTCCTTTATAGGTTTCATAAAAGGAAAAGGGCTTATTAATAATAATACTCCCTTCCGGTAATTTATTAAGAGGAATATTGAAAGCCTTAAGCTGGTTATAATCAAACTTTAGTGTGATGGTCTCTCTTTCTTGAAGAGGAATCTCAGAAATATCTTCCCCCTCTAAAACCCTCATAGCTATGCTTGCGGCCTCACTGCCCTCTAAGGTTCCGCTTACCACACTGCCGCCTATACTGCCATATCCTACTCCCATCTCGTACAAATCATATAAAGGTGCTGATGTATTCTGGCGCACCAACTCTACCCATTCTTCTATTTCCAGTGTTCTACCTTCGATATCTCTTGTAAAGGTAGTCATCAAGATAATGCTGTCATTTGACAGTTCTAACCTTCCATCGGTTATATCCGTATGACTCATGCTGCTTAGCGAAACCAATTCTAAGTCCTTATTGATTTCATTCGTTCCTTTGATGACATCATGAAAAGCCTGTATTCCACTTTCTGTATTATCATGAAACACATAAATTTTGCGAACGTTGGGATTAATACTTAAAGCCAGGGTGATGGTTTCTTTAGGATCAATTTTCTCTGCCACCCCAGTTATATTCGTATATCTTTCCATGTAGTCTTTAGCTGTATCTGTATATACGCCTGAAAATACAATAGGAATATGCTTAAAAAGCTTGTCTCTGTTTTGCAGAACAAAATCTAAAGCGGCATCGTCACTGGTTATAATCAAATCGATTTCTTTATTTGAATATTTATATTCCATTAACCGATAAAAATTAATGAGATTTTCAAATTCAGGGAACTTTTTCCAATCCATATATTCAACAAACAGCTCTATGTCTGAAGTATTGTTTTTAAAGGATTTTGTAATAGCATCCGTTATGTTATCTGTCCATGTAAGTCCTTTATGATATGAATTTATGAGCAAAACCTTTTTCGGACTATGGTGGGCTTGCACGCTATGGATCTGGCCGAATAACCAAGAAATATTTAAAATAAAACAGCTAATCAAAACACAGGAAATTAATTGCTTTGTAAATACCCTGCTATACCATCTACCCATATATCCACACCCTTCTGTCCTCTAGGTATTTTAATGTATATCGACATATTTTGATGTTTTTTACACTCTGCTCTGTACTATTAGTATACATTCACATATTTTCATAATCAACAAAGAATACTTGCTTCATTTGTATTTAGAAAACGCCTACCTGGGGCGCTGTACCATCAATAATAGCAACCTTTAGTGCCGGTACTACTACACCATCTAATGACCCATTATCCGAAGAACATTGATGAAATTCTACGTCATAACCTTTTTCAATCATTTCATACCCAATTTTTTTCATAAAAGATGACTTGCCTACTCCTGGCCCGCCCTTGATGATAAACAACTGATTGGCTTCTTTCCCAATAATATTATCATAATATGAATAAAAGCCTTTCGCGGTATTCCCGCCCGGAAAAACTCTTTTAATTTTACCCTTTTTATCCATAATGAAACTCTCCCTTCTCTGTTTACTTATTCTATAGATAGTTCAGTTATAGTCATATTATGTTTTCAAATTACATAAGTGTTTGTACTTGTTTACGTATATTGACTGCTGAAAATTCACATATTGTCTTGTATACATTACTATTTGTGCGCTAGAATAAAAAGTATTTGAAAACAATAATAGGTATTTAGTGATACAATAGGTTTATATCTTTTATATATCGTTACATCCGCTATGCCACGGGGACAGTTCCTCAGGCACATTAAAAACATCTGTGACAGACGAACGGTCCCCATGACTCCGCTATTTCACACAGTGTTGCAATTGCTTGACTGCAACTGATATAGATATCATTTGGGAGGATTTCATGAAAATATCAAAAAAATATATTCTATTTATGCTATCGGTGGCACTTTTTGGAGAATTTTATTTTTACCCCTTTGCAAGTCACTTGCGTTTTTCTGCAGGTGTTATTGCATTGAATCTAATCATTCTTGTTACTAATGACATACAGGAGTTTTACATTGCTCTTTATTCTGGAATCTCAGTCTTTCTCCTTCGAAGCACCACAGGTTTTTTGTTTTCCCCAGTGAGCATTGATCATATTATTCAATCCAATCTTCCATCTGTCTCATATTATATCGCTTACGGATTATTGATGCTTGGTACGCAGTTTCGAAAGTATAGAGATAATTTGACAGCCATTATTTTATTATTTACGATCATAGACTCCCTAAGCAATATACTGGAAGCCATAGTAAGACATCAGGAAATAAACTTGAATATTATAAAAATTATTATCTTAGCTGGTTTGATTCGAAGTATTTTTTCCTATTTTATGTATCTGCTTTATAAAAAGCAGGAGTTATTCATACAAGCCCGCGAACATCAAAAGAGGTATATACAGTTAAATACTTTGATTTCTAATATACAGGCAGAAATGTTTTATCTAAGAAAGTCTACCATAGACATTGAAAGAATTATGAGTAAAAGCTATGCTCTTTATCAAAAATATAAACAAACCGATCATTTGAAAGAAGCTACTTTAGACCTTGCCCGGGAAGTTCATGAAATTAAAAAAGACTATTTGAGGGTACTAGGGGGTTTCGAAAGCTTTATTAATGCCTTTGAAGAAGATGATGCCATGAGCCTTGCAAATATGTGGATTATTATCAGAGACAATACGAACCGATACCTTAAAGAAAACCAGAAAAATATAACCCTTTATTTTGACTTTCAAGATAATTTTATACTAAAAAAATACTATCATTTGTTTACCGTGCTTAATAATTTGATTATAAATGCAATCGAAGCATGCAATCAGGAGGGTACAATCCATCTGTCTCAAAAAAGTGATCAGGACTATCTATACTTTTACGTGGAAGATAATGGCATAGGTATTGATGAAGATGTTATTCCATATATTTTCAATCCGGGATTTACTACAAAATATGATGATCAAACGGGAAAGTCTTCTACAGGAATAGGTCTTTCCCACGTTAAAAATATCATGGATGAACTTGAAGGGTCCATTCATTTTAAATCTATACCCAATAAGGGTACTACTTTCACATTAAAAATTCCAAAAAAAATTTTACAAGGGTGATGTATAATGTCAAATACTTTTTTAATCATTGATGATGATATGAATATTAGAAAAATGCTCAAGCAAATCGTTTTAAAGAATAATTTTGGCAGAATCGTAGCAGAGTTATCTAGTGGAGAACATGCTGTAGAAGAAATCAATTTTTATAATCCTGATATTGTATTGATCGATTTGCTATTGCCAGTTAAGGATGGAATCGACATCATTGACCAAACAATAGCACAAGGTTTCACCGGTAAATTTATTATGATCTCCCAGGTAGAAAATGAGCATATGGTTTCTAGCGCATACGAGAAAGGAATTATGTTTTTTATACATAAACCCATTAATATGCTAGAAGCTATTCACGTCATTAAGATGGTTAGTCAGAACATAGAATTAGAAAGGTCTGTAAATTTAATCAAGAATGTCCTTTCCGGCATTGATTCTTCCAGCACATCAACGAACGTATCTTCAATAGAAGATGGAATCCGAAATGTTTTGACTGATATCGGTATCATTTCTGAAGCAGGAAGCAAAGATCTCATTACAGTAATTCACCGAATTATCCTTCATAAAAAAAAGAATCCGTTAATTTCCTACCAGCTTCAGGATATTTATCAGCAAATTGCAAATGAAGATGCCAATACCAAGGATGTTAAAGCCAGTGCTCGTACCCTTGAACAGAGAATTCGAAGAACGATTTTGAAAGCAATGGAAAACATTTCACAATTAGGCCTTGATGATTATTATAATCCAAAGTTTACAGAGTATAGCTCAAGATTGTTTGAACTAAAACAAGTTAAGCAGGAAATGAGATATATTGAAAATCCTGCAGAAGAGAGGGGAAAAATCAACATAAAAAGATTTGTGGAAGGCGTAATTTCTCAAATCAATTTTTAGAAAAATGACGGATTACATTCATCAATGTTGAAAATATTGAATTTACTAAATCTTTTTGTAGCATGGTGTAGTTTTTTGTTATCTGCTGTAGCATACCCATATAATCTTTTAAGAAGCTATTATTTCATTATTAAATATTAAATAGGAGGTATGTTGCAATGGTTGTACAGCTCGACATGATTCAAACAATTTCAATTGCTGTAGTAGTTCTATTTTTAGGACAAACACTTAGAAAAAAGATATCTTTTCTAGAAAAGTTTTGTATCCCTGCACCTGTTATCGGGGGCATCATTTTTGCTATCCTTACTTTAGTACTTAGACAAACAGGTGTTTTAACCTTTGAAATGGATACTACGCTTCAAAGAGTGCTTATGACAGCCTTCTTTACCACAATTGGCTTTACTGCAAGCTTAAAATTGCTTAAAAAAGGCGGTTTACAGGTTTTCCTTTTCTTAGGTTTAGCCATTGCCTTGGTTGCACTCCAAAATGTTGTTGGCGTTAGCTTGGCAAAGGTTTTCCATCTCGATCCATTAATTGGTTTATCCACTGGTTCCGTTCCAATGACTGGGGGACACGGTACATCTGGAGCCTTCGCACCTATTTTTGAGAATGCCGGTGCTTTCGGTGCCACAACAGTAGCTATGGCCTCGGCAACCTTTGGTCTCATTATGGGTAGTATGATCGGAGGCCCTATCGGCAAGAGGCTCATTGAGAAACACAACTTAGCACAAAAATCAGAAAAAAAATCAGGCAATATGGGAATTACTGAAAGTGAAGATAATACCGAAATGCCAAAAACACTTATACCTAACCATTTCGCGGTTGCAGCATCTCAAATTATATTTGCAATGGGTATCGGAACAATCATTTCAATCGTCCTTCAAAAAACAGGATTGACTTTTCCGCCATATATTGGGGCTATGTTTGCAGCTGCAATCATGAGAAATTTATCAGACAGTACAAAAATATTTGAGGTGCATATGGATGAAATAGATATTTTAGGTAATATTTCTTTATCCATTTTCCTATCTATGGCGCTTATGGGCTTGAAGCTATGGGAGCTTGCTGATTTAGCTGTTCCAATGCTTATTATGCTAGTTGCACAAACTACACTTATGGGATTATTTGCATATTTTATCACCTTCAATCTAATGGGCAGAGACTATGAAGCAGCTGTCTTAGCAAGCGGGCACTGTGGTTTCGGCATGGGTGCAACACCAAATGCCATTGCAAATATGGAGGTTATCTCCGGTAAGTTTGGCGCAGCTCCACGAGCATTTTTCATTCTTCCACTGATTGGAAGCCTTTTCATCGATTTTGCCAATGCCGGTATTATTACTGCATTTATGAATTTTTTCAAATAAAAATAGTCAATGCTTCTAATAAAAAGCGAGTTAGAAAGGTATCTAACTCGCTTTTTATTATCTAAATAAATTAATAACGTCCTTTAAAGCTGCTGCTGCTGCCGCTTTCGGATCAGAAGCTCCCCCTACCACCGCCATGGTGCCCATTAGATCTGTATAGAATACAACCGCTTTATCTTTATAGTCTGCCCTTGTTAATATGTTGCTATTTTCCAATACAATAGGGACAACGCGAAGACGAACGCCATAGGATTCTCTTACAGCCTCTCCCACCAGTTTGATGGTCTTATCGTCCCTTACAGCTGCAGCAACGTCCTCTCTTGTGATATTCTCTATCCCCTCTAGTGCTACATCTTTTAAACGAAGCGAGGTCCCCCAGATAGTATTTGCTAATATCAATAATTTGGAAGCTGTATCAAAACCTCCAATATCAAGCTTTGGATTTGCTTCTGCAATGCCCTCTTCCTGGGCTTCCTGCAGTGCTTCTGTAAAAGAAATATTCTTCTTGTGCATTCTTGTAAGAATATAATTAGTCGTTCCATTGAGTATCCCTTGGATTTTATAAATATCATTTCCGGCTAGATTATACTGCGCCAAATCAATCGTCGGCAGTGCTGCAGCAGTAGCACCACTCATCTTCACCCTAGCTCCTTTGAGATGTGCAAATTCCTGAATTTCCTTGCTATGCTGCACCAGCGCTCCTTTGCTGAGGACAACCACGTCCATCCCTTTGCTGATGGCTGTATAAATATGAGAAAAGCCTGGTTCACCGGTTTCTATATTCGTAGGACTTGCCTCTATCAGTACATCTGCCTCTAACTTTTCCAATAGATCTTTGCTATTTACTATCTCATATAAGCACTTTCCATATTGCTGAATTCCCTTTGAATGCTTGTCGCAGTTGCTCAATCGTTGCAGATCAATTCCTTGTTCTTCAATGATAGCATATCGGCTGCCGATGACAGCCGTGATCCTTATATCTAATTTGTACTGCCCGGCAATGACATTCTTTTTGCTATTTAATATATTTACCAAGCTGTGACCTACATTTCCAAATCCTGTTAAGATTACACTGATGTACTTCATTGAATTCTCTCCTTTATTGTTTCTCATGGACATTATATCCTCTATTCAGTAAAAATAACAGATGATAAATCGATCTATTACTAGGTTACCGAATAATATTATACAACATATGCTGATAATCTTGATTCCTTCTTCTATTGAATTCTTCCTTCATTCGCATTTCATGGGCCAATATTTTTCTCGTTTTCTCACGCTGTTTTGCTTCATCTTTCTGAATATGAATATTTATATTAAAATAACTTACATTTAAATGAAGATTTAATAGTGACATTGCTTTATTCCTCCTATCCATTAATATATCTTTAAAGTTCATTTCTTCTACATTTGTTGTGATAATGCCTGATTTTACCATGTTCATTCCCCCTGATTATAATTTCTTTGCTTCTTTTTAAATCCTAGTACCTAGTACAAATCACCTTCATCAATAACTCCTCCTTTCAAAAAAAACAAAAGCCATAGATGGCTATCTATGGCTTTTATGTGTCATACACTTTTTTATACGTATCAGATCTGCAGCATCAATATTTCTTTCTCAAATATAGAAGCAATATACTGAACAACGCATAAAAAGCCATAGTTAGCAACACTACCTATGGCTCCTGATAATTTATATGCAAATAAAAAATTTACAAGCTATCCCAAAGAACACAGGTCGTGTATATATTTATTGATTTGTGAAGCGGCACATACGCCTTTACTTAATCTAATTGCACTTGTATATAAAATTTTCATAAACACGACCTCCTTTCAAAATTTCCATAATTTGCTTATAGCTTATTATATTCCTACTTGGTAATCTTTACAACCTCTTTTTAAATTTGTAATATAATTGTAATACTATTAAAATAATTTTAATATTTCGATTATTTTTATCGATCTTTTATTTATGTTCATATTTGATTATACTAATGGGTAAAGAACAAACAAATGGTATATGAAACAGAATATCACTGAGGAGGAAAAATATGCAACCATTGGACTTTATTTATCAGCGGCATAGTGTACGAAAGTTTAAAAATCAAGACGTAGATCCAACTCACCTTCAGGAAATGATCAAGGCGGCCATCCACGCACCCTCAGGAAAAAACGTACAAAACTGGCACTTTGTTGTATTGAATAACAAAGAAAAGATTCAGGATATCGTAAAAATTGTTGAAAAACAAAATGATACCCTTGCCAGCTGGACAAATGACGAAAATCTTAAAAAAGAAATCCTGAAGTTCAAGAGCTTCCATACCGTTTTTCGAGGGGCACCTTCATTGGTTTTTGTCTTTGCAGGTCCTTATAGAGATATGGCAGTAGATGCCTATAAAGCAAGAAATGCATCTTCTGAGGAAATCCATAGTCTTTTAAGAGTAGCTCCCGCAATACAAAATATTTCTGCTGCTTTAGAAAATCTTATGCTCACAGCTGCTGCATTAGGTTATGGCACCTGCTGGATGACTGGTCCTGCCTATGCCTTTAATGAAATTCACCAATATCTCGGATTTGAAAAAGAAGGATATTTTTTAGCTGCCATGACTCCCTTAGGTGTACCGGAAGAAAAAGAACTATCCAGTCCACCCCGCAAATCTATTGATGAGATTTTAACAATTATTGATTAGCGGCCTATAACACATGCCCTCTGGTATGTGTTTTCTTTATTATAGTAATTTTTTATATGACTTTAAAATTTGTTGAGATGTATTTTGCCACGAATATCTTCTACTGTATTCTAAGGATTTTAATGAGAGCTCTTCTCTAAGCTTTTCATTTCTCATTGTATCGTAAAGATTTTGTGCCATATTGATTATATCGTAAGGGTTTACATAAATACAGCAATTTCCCAGGATCTCTTGAATTTCAGATATTTTAGACGTGATAATAGGCGTTCCGCAAGAAGCAGCTTCCAGCAATGGCAGACCAAATCTATCATATAAAGAAGGGTAAAAAAAGCATTCACAGGCATTATAAAAAAAGGGTAAATTTCGTTTTGAAACATATTCTGTAAAAATGATTTTATCTGCTATAGAAAGTTTTTGTGCCAATCTTCCAAAAACCTCATAGTTGTCTTCTGAATCTCCCAATATAACCAGTTTAAATTCTTCTGGAAACTCATGACAGATTAGATGATACGCCCGAATAATTCTCCCAATATTTTTGTTGGGATTGGCTCCTCCCACTGTCAAAATAAACTTATCTTCAATATTATATCTCTTTGCAATAACCTTCTTTGCTTCCTTCTTATCCAATGGTTTGAAAATCTTATCAACATCTAAATAAATCTCTTTCTTTTTCTCCTTTGGCACAGCAAAATACCTCCTTAATATCTTTTTGCAACAAATAAAACTAAATAGAATATTGCTTCTGCTAAAAAAATAATATGTAAAAAACCGTTCAATTGTATTCTATGAAAAAAAGCTGAAGATGGTGAATCTGCTCTCTTTACATCCTGTACTTTTATCATTCTTTATCTGTATACTTTCATTTTACGCAAATGCACGCTCTAAACAGATAAAAAAATTTTTTAAACATTTCTGAAGTGGGTATCTTTATTCTATAACGCATGAAAGGAGTGTCTCCATGGGAATCGTGTATAAGCAGTTGTTCATGAAGCAAAAACTGATGAGGAAGGTAATCATTAGTCTTTTCCCTATCTGCCTTGCTTCAGTTTATTTTTTTGGACTAAGAGCACTTGTACTGATGATATGGGTTATAGCACTTGGTACGCTAACGGAGTGGTTTTTTGAGAGACGCAATAAAAAACCGATTTCAGAAGCTGCCATTGTTACCTGTATGCTTTATACATTAACGCTACCTCCAACTACACCTTTTTGGGTAGCTGGAATCGGTATTATATTTGGAATCATTTTTGGGAAGGAAGTGTTCGGTGGTTTTGGTAAAAACATTTTTAATCCTGCCCTCGTAGCCAGATGCTTCGTGTATGTCAATTTTCCTACACCATTGACAATGTATTGGTCAAAACCTGCATCGGGATTTCCTGGAGGTTTTGGTATGTGGCTTACAGAAACCGTCGATGTACTTTCTCAAGCAACACCTATGCTAATCTTTAGAGATTCTGGACAAACGGCATCCTATTTAAGTTTATTTCTCGGCAATGTATCTGGTTCACTTGGTGAAACCAGTGGACTGCTCATCTTATTGGCTGCAATTTATCTAATTTATACAAAATCTGCCTCTTGGCAAACGATGGCAGCTGTACTAACCGGATATCTTTTTATGAGCATCTCTCTATTTTTCATGGGCTCAGCTACGGTTCCCAATCCGCTATTTGGACTACTTTCCGGAGGATTCCTTTTCGGTACCGTCTTTATGTCCACTGATCCGATCTCTTCCCCTATGACAGTGGAGGGAAAATGGATCTACGGTATACTTATCGGTATCGTTACTGTGATCATTCGTGGCTATGCCCTTTTCGCCGGCGGAATTATGTTTGCAATCCTTATAGGAAATACTTTTGCTCCATTGATTGATGAAGGAATCAAAGCCTATAAAAACTATAGGAAGAAGGTGCATGCATGAAAAAAGGAAGTTTATACGCTATCATTTTCATGATCCTGATCACCAGCACTTTCACTTTTGCATTGGCAGCACTAAATGAGAGTACTGCCGGTCTTATAGAAGGAAATCAGTTTCTAAAGCAGCAGAAAGCCATTCTCTATGTTTTCAATATCCCTATACATAACGGAATGTCCGCAGAAGAAATCAGTAACCTCTATAAAGAACATATTCGGGAAACCACTCTAGGTAACTATAATGTTTATGAAGCCTTTCAAAATGACAACTTACTTGGATATGCCTTTCCATTAGATGGTTCCGGCCTCTGGGGTTCCATAAGGGGCATCATCGCTATGACACCTGAATTAGATACTATACTGGGTATTGATTTCCTTGCCCATTCCGAAACCCCCGGTCTAGGCGGCAGAATTGATGAACTCTGGTTTAAAGAGCAATTTCGCAATATTTCTCTGGGAAAAACATATCCTTTCGTGTTTTACAGACCAGCACAAGAAGGAGTAGTAGATTCAATATCCGGTGCTACTGCAACATCAAAAGCTGTTCTCGATATTATTAATGAGGATGTAAATACAATCAAGGAAACGGCTAAAGGAGGGATTTAAAATGTCTAAGGCAAAAAAGATATTTATTGAGGGCTTGTGGAAGGATAATCCGATTTTTCGTCAAATTTTAGGCATTTGCTCTGCATTGGCAGTTACGAATCTTATGGTTAATTCTTTTGTCATGGGCATCGGGCTGATTTTTGTTACATCTTTTTCCAGCCTAACCGTATCCATCCTCCGAACCTTTACCCCAAAGCATATTCGCATGATGGTACAAACCTTAATCATCTCCTCCTATGTAATTATTGTAGATATTGTTCTGAAGGCCTATTATCCTACCATGAGTGAAGCTTTAGGCCCTTATGTAGGCTTAATCATCACGAACTGTATTATCATGGGACGATGTGAGGCCTTTGCCCAAAATAATCCACCCTTTGCTTCCTTTCTGGATGGTATCGCCTCTGGCATTGGCTATGCCTTTATTCTGCTATTTATTGCATTTTTCCGAGAGTTGGCAGGCTTTGGCACCCTGTTCGGATTTCCCGTTTTAGGAGACTGGTGGATGAAATGGAGTATTATGGTAATGCCTCCTGGTGCTTTCTTTATGCTTGCCATTGTTATATGGCTTGCCAGAAATCTTTCTCCGGAAAATGAAGACGAGAAAGAAGGTGCGACTGCATGATCGAAGTGAGTCCTATTGTCATTCTATTTGCTGCTATTTTTACAAATAATATGATTCTTTCTAATTTCCTTGGTATGTGCTCCTTTATCGCCATATCAAAAGAACTCAATACTTCACTTGGTTTAGGCCAGGCAGTTACCTTTGTGCTTACTGCAACAACAATTCTTAATTATTTTGTCTATCATTATGTACTGGTACCCTTTAACCTGGAATATTTAAGATTCATCGTATTTATCATTGTAATTGCTGCCTTCGTGCAATTAGTCGAAATGATTCTGGAAAGATATATGTCTAACCTATATTATGCATTAGGAATCTTTCTACCGCTGATTACAGTGAATTGTGCAATCTTAGGTGTATCTTTATTCATGGTCATCCGGCAGTATACTTTAATACAATCGATGGCCTTTGGATTAGGATCTGGATTAGGTTGGTCATTAGCGATTCTAGCACTAGCCGGTATCCGCCAAAAAATTAAACGAAATAAGATTGCAAAAGGGCTTGAAGGCCCTGGCATAACTTTAATAATTATCGGTTTAATGGCTTTAGCTTTTCTTGGTTTTTCCGGTATCGTGCAGATTCAATAGGAGGTGTTTGATATGACAATCTTAATATCCGTTGCGGTGATCACCTCCATAGCAGCGGTTTTAGCGATTATGCTGACCTTAGCGAATTCATATATTGCAAATTATGGTGAATGTAAGATTTTAATCAACGGTGAAAAGGAGTGTATTACAGAAGGCGGCAGTTCATTACTTTCTTCTCTTCGAGACAGCCAGATTTTTATTCCTTCGGCTTGCGGTGGCAAAGGCAGCTGCGCCTACTGTAAAGTTAAGGTTTTAGCGGGTGGCGGTCCTGTTCTCCCGACAGAACTTCCCTATCTCTCTGAACAAGAATTAAGAGATCATGTGCGGCTTTCTTGTCAATGTAAAGTAAAAGAGAATATAAAAATTGAAATCCCAGAAGAACTGTTTAATGTAAAAGAATATAAGGCAGTCGTTGAAAAAATTCAAAATCTTTCTCCTACAATCAAGCTGCTTCGTTTAAAGCTTAGTGATCCTGCTGAAATCACTTTTAAAGCAGGGCAATATGTTCAACTTAAAGCACCCCTTTATGAGGGTAATGATGAGGAAGTTTATCGTGCATATTCCTTAGCCTCAAGCAAAAACGACAAGGGTTTTATTGAATTGCTTATTGGCTATGTTCCAAATGGTATTTGTACTACCTATGTTCACAAGCACTTAAAACCTGGAGACGAGGTACTATTTAACGGTCCCTATGGTGATTTTTATCTCCGGGATACTGTAAAGGAGATTATTTTAATCGCAGTAGGTACAGGAATGGCTCCAATCCGTTCTATCCTTTATCAGATGGAATCAGAGGATATTGACAAAAGAGCATTCTACTTTTTTGGAGCACGTACCCTTGAAGACTTAGTCCTTTATGAAGACATGAAGGATTTTGAAAACCGACTTTCTAATCTTAAATACTATCCGATCCTATCCAGACCAAGAGAAGAGGACCAATGGACGGGAGATGTGGGCCGGGTAACTGATTTAATCAAGCAACATATCGAAGATGGCAGCAATATGGAAGCTTACCTCTGTGGAAGCAAAGCCATGATAGAATCTACAGTTGAAGCATTGAAGCAAAAAGGTGTTCCGGAAGAGGCAATTTATTATGATAAATTTGATTAAAAAAGGTGGCTCTCTGTTTGCCACCTTTTTTCTATGCGATCTCTATTTCCACCTGTCTATATTCTTCAATAACCTGCTGCAGATAACGATAAAATTCTCCTCCTAAGTCCTCTCGATGAAGGGCCGTTTCAATAGTAGCCTGAAGATATCCCAATTTGTCTCCTACATCATAGCGTTTGCCCTGAAAAGCATAGGCATATACATCTTCTTGTTTACTTAGCTGCTTTAGCGCATCCGTTAATTGGATTTCTTTGTTTTTCCCCGGTTTTTGGTGTTCCAATATTTCAAAAATACCGGGTGTAATAATATATCTTCCCATAATAGCAATATTTGTTGGAGCTTCTTCCACACTTGGTTTTTCCACTAAATCGGATACTTGATACAGCGGATAATCCTGCGAGCTGCAAGAAATAATTCCATACTTCGTAACATCTCTGTATTCTATTTCTTGGACTCCTAATACTGACCGCTGATACCTGTCATATACATCTAAGAGCTGCCTTAAACAAGGCTTTGGGCTTCTGACAATATCATCGCCCAATAAAACAGCGAAAGGCTCATTCCCAATAAAGGACTTGGCACAATAAATGGCATGCCCCAGGCCAAGAGGCTCCTTCTGCCGGATATAATGAATATTGGCCCCGCTGGATATATTTTGTATACTCTGTAGCAAGGAGAGCTTATTTTTCTTCCGAAGTTCTATTTCCAGCTCTATGGATTTATCGAAATGATCCTCTATAGAACGTTTATTTCTTCCGGTTATGATTAGAATATCCTCAATTCCCGATAATAACGCTTCTTCTATAATATATTGTATTGCCGGTTTATCTACAATTGGCAACATTTCCTTCGGTTGTGCCTTAGTTGCAGGTAAAAATCTGGTTCCAAGTCCCGCTGCCGGTATAATTGCTTTTTTCACTTTCATCAATATATATCTCTCCTTCCACTAAATTCTGAGTCATGATTTCTTTACAGCAGATTCCGATAGGATAATAATCAAAACCTTTCTTTTTCATTGATTCCGAAGCAAAAACATTTCTACCGTCAATGAAGATTTTACGTTTCATCAACCTACGTATTTTTCTTAAACTTAACTCTTTAAACTCTTGCCACTCTGTCACTAAAATCACTGCATCACAGTCTGAGACTGCGTCATATGGATTATTACAATAAGTTACCGGAAAGCTAAGAACAGACTGCATATTATCATTCGCTACCGGGTCGTAAGCTTTCACGTGTACGCCTCTCCCATACAGTTCCTTGATAATGTAAAGTGCAGGTGCTTCCCGAACATCATCTGTTCCCGGCTTAAAAGCAAGCCCTAAGATGCCTATTTTAATATCCTTCCAATCTTCTATTATTTTTTCTAGAATTTCTAAAGGTTTCTGTTTTTGTGTACTGTTTACTGCTAAGGTTTGTCGAATAATCTTAAAATCATAACCGTATTTTTCACCAGTCTTTAATAGGCCACTTACATCCTTTGGAAAACATGCACCGCCGAAACCAATCCCTGCCTGTAAAAACTTATTACCAATACGCTGATCCATACCCATCCCTTCAGCTACAGCTTGAATATCTCCCCCTGTTTTTTCACATAAATTGGCCATTTCGTTGATAAAGGATATCTTTGTAGCTAAAAATGCGTTAGATGCATATTTGATCAACTCAGCACTTTCAGGATCTGTAACAAGTATTTTTTGATGAAGCGGTTTGTATAACTCTGTTAATATGTCAACAGCCTTTTTAGATCTACTGCCGAAAACAATGCGATCTCCATGAAATGTATCATAAATTGCTGTGCCTTCCCGCAAAAACTCAGGATTAGATACTACATCAAAGGATACTTCTTTTATAAGATTTTTTTTAATGATTTGAGCAATTCTTCTGCAACTGCCTACAGGAACAGTACTTTTGCTAACAATAACAGTATAAGCACTTAAGTGTTTTCCAATCTCTCTTGCAGCTTTCTCAACCTGAGATAGATCTACATCTCCATCCTCTAAGGAAGGTGTTCCCACAGCAATAAAAACTACCTGAGAACCTGGCATCGCTGCTTCCATATCAATAGAAAAACTCAACCGCTGCTCTTGTATATTTCTGAAGATCATATCTTCCAGATAGGCTTCATAGATTGGAGATATACCCCGCTTCAACTTTTCAATCTTCATTTCATCCTGATCTACGCAGATTACATGATGGCCAATTTCTGCCAAACACGCACCTGTGACCAATCCTACGTAACCGGTTCCCACAACAGTAACTTTCATCATCACTTCTCCTCTGCTAAGCCGTCCTTTTATTATTGGACAGGTATTTTGCATCTGCTATAACACGTTGGTAGCTGTGTACAAGTCTTTCAAAGACATGATCCCATCCCATGTCCATGGCGTATTTTCTCCCTGTAACGGCCAACTGCTTTCTGATTTCATAATTTAGCAGCAGTCGTTCTGAAGCACGATAAAAACTTTCTACCTGTCGTTCCTGGCAGCCAATACCGTTATATCCATCTATCAAATTTTCTAGTATTCCCCCTGCATTACAAGCAATGACCGGAATTTCTGATGCCATAGCTTCTAAAATTACATTACCATAGGTTTCTGTAGAAGAAGGAAATAAAAATATATCTGAAGATGCATACATCGCTGATAAATTTTCCCCTTCCAAAAATCCTGTAAAGGTCATATTGCCCGGAGCTGTTTCTCTTAATGTTTTTGTTAAGGGGCCATCGCCTACCATCATGAAGTGTATATGCTCTTGATACTTTTCATTTAATCTTTGGGCAACTTTCATGAAAATATCTAAATCCTTCTCCGGAGATATTCTCCCTACATATAAAAATACGGTCTTATTCTCTAAATTCATCTCCTTACGCATCATCGTACTTCTATACTTCGGTGAATATTTTTCAACTTGAATCCCTCTTCCCCAAATTTCTAAATTTTCGATTCCCTGACTCCGTAAAAGCTCCAGTGTCATTTGAGATGGGCAGTAGGTCTTCGCACAAAAACTGTGAAACCATTTAAAAAAACCCCAGGATACGTTGGAAAGGAATTTAAGGTTGAAGTATTCTAGATATTGAGGGATATTGGTATGATAAGAAGACACTAATGGAATCTGAGCATCTCTTGCATATTTTAAGCCACATAGACCGATGTTGAATGGCGTTACTACATGAATTAGATCCGGCTTGAAAGCATTTAACTGTTCACTAATAGAGATATAATTTGGTAAGCTAACTCTGCATTCAGGATATAAGAAAAATTTAAAGCTAAAAAAACGGACTATTTTATGATTGTATTCCTCATTTCCATCTTGAGGAGCAAATACTCTATAGTCAATCTTATTGTCTTCAAAATATCTGATTAATTTTTCCAGTGTATTGGTTACTCCATTAATTTGCGGCAAGAAGGTATCTGTAAAAATAGCAACGCGCATTTTCTTTCCCCCTTTATAGATTAAACATCTGTTGCATCCATGAATAGAACAAGATATGATTGATTGCTGCAAAACCAGCTCCTATGACCATGCCTACTACTACATCTGAAGGATAGTGTACACCCATGTATACTCTAGAAAAGCCTACAATAAATGCAGGAATAGTAAAAATCCAGGAAAGGATTGGAAAGTGAAATGAAAGCGTACATGCCAGAGAGAAGGCTGCTGTGGTATGCCCTGATGGAAATGAGTAATCATATAAATGCATATTGAAGGTATTGATATCGGACAGATTTAAGAAGGGCCTAGGCCTTGTAAATACTTTTTTCAAATAATGCACGAAGATATGACTGGAGGCTAAGGCGGCAATAGATTGACATCCAATTGCCTGTAGTCTACCGTTTCCCCAAAATACCAAAACCAAGGATACGGCTACGGTAAAAAAAGCACTACCCAGACCCGTAACGAAAGGAATCAGTCTATCAAATACACTACACTTCAATCCATCATTAAACATATACAACAGTTTTAAGTCACTTAGATGAATAAGCCTAATAATTTTATTCATAGAATCTCCCCTTTCTTTATTTCCATTATTATTTTATTATAAAAAGGACTTTCTAAAAGTTATTCCCTTGTAAAGCAAAAGTTAGCTTTAGGTTAAATTTCATCATCATCATCCGAGACTTATATGACAAGGTTTATCGTATGATTCTTTCCCTGCAGGAAATACTAAACTAGAGGTGATGTACAATATGAAAACAACAAACAAAGGAATCCTTTACCTATTAGTTATAAGTATCCTATTTGCTATAACAGGCTGCGGACAAGGTGCCAAAAAACCAAGCCCACAATCTGAGAATCAACAAAAGCCCATGCCAAAAACCATTGAAGAAATTGAAAACGATGCAATTAAAATAATGCAGTTAGCCGATCTCGTTCCCTATTTCGAAAAGGCAATTAAAGAAAAAGAAGCAAAGGAACAGCAGCAAAAAGAAGAAAAAGCGCAGCAGACCATGGCTCAAGGCAGTGGGCAAGGTGGCGGCCAAGGTGACGGCCAAGCCGGCGACCAGGGCGGTGGGCAGCAGGAGCAAAAAGGTGAAGAAGAGCAGAAAGAACCTCCTCAACCGCAGCCTAGAACGCTGGGAGATGTTATTTTAACAGAAGTACTCATGCGTGAGAAAACAGGAAACGATAGTAATCAGATGCTAAAACCGCCTGAAGATATTACCGAAACCTGGAAGGAGATTAATACAACGATTAAGGCGCTCCATGATAAGTGGAATATATTGGAGCCCGTTCTAATTGAAGAAAATATACCTCCAGAAACTATCAGTGGGTTTGAAAACACCCTAGATACCCTTACAGCCCATGGCATGCAGAACAAATATTTTGAAACACTGTCAACAGCAAACCTACTTACTTCCCATCTTCCAAAATTTATGGGAAATTTTAAAAAAGATGTTCCTCCTACGGTATATTCATTAAAGTTTCTTGTTAGAAATGTAGTCATCACTGCAGCTTCAGAAAATTATCAAGGTGCACAGGACAGCTTGGATAAAATTAAGGAACAATCTCAAAGTGTAAAATCAAAATTGATAGAAAAAAAAGCAAAATCCACAGCCGACAAGTTTGATGCTTCTGTAGGCAACTTACAAAAATCTGTTGAGAAAAAAGACTTAAACCTAGTGAAAATCAACGCTAGTATTGTTATGAAAAATGTAGGCTTAATGCGGGACGATTTAGCCGGTTCCATATAAAAAGCATCATAAGTTTATGATGCTTTTTATATGGAAAACAAAACAGGATTCATAGAGAAAGGTCCTTAAATTTCACTGCCACTTCAAAACTCGGACTAAATCCTGCGGCTTCGCTCTCTCTACAATCCTGTCTAATTTTATTATTTGCTCTCTTCTATAGATTATTCATCACATGTTTCTTCTATGAATACCGTCAAATTTTTCTGCAGGTCAATTTCCTCAAATTCACAGTTATCATCTATATTTTGATCCTTTAGGATTCTAACAATCGGTCTGGTAGGAGAATATTGATTATTATCCATAACAATTCCCTTTTGCTTTGTATTTAAACGTACAATTGTTCCAACAGGATATATGGTAACATGGTTTAAAAATAGCTTTACAATATTGTAGTCATAATTATAATTTCCTGTTGATATCAAATATTCAATTGCTTTTTCTGGAGCAACTTTCTTCTTATATATACGATTAGAGGTCATAGCATCATAGGTATCGGCAATGGCAACGATTTTTGCAAACTCATGAATTTCATCTCCTTTTTTCCCGTAGGGATAGCCTGTACCGTCAATCCGTTCATGGTGCATAAGTGAAATCCCTCTTGAAAGGATACTGATATTCGGATACTGCTTTAAAATTTCATAGCCGTATACTGTGTGTTTTCTCATGATTTCAATCTCGTCTGACTCTAGTTTTCCAGGCTTATTTAATATACTTAATGGAATTTCTGTTTTTCCGATATCATGCAATAAGGCCCCGATTCCTAGATCTCTGAGTTTTAGTTGGTTATAGCCTAATGTTTTTCCAATAACGATGGAAATCACTGCCACATTGACAGAATGGGAAAAAGTATACTCGTCAGCACTTCGTAAATCCGTTAGATTGATTATGATATTTTTATTGGACAGCAGATCATCCACAATCCGATTGATGGTTTCATTCACAAGGTACATATCAAAGCTTTTTTTAAGCTTTAAATCACGAACGACCTGATAGATTGTAGTTTTTGCTGCTATTCTTGTCTGATCATTAATAATGTCTCTTATCTGTATATCTTTAGAAATCGCATCTTCTATATAAACCTCATGAATACTCATTTCTTTTAACCGATCAATATAGCTTCCCGTCAGCGTTACCCCTTCTGCCAGCAACACCTTTCCCTCACAGGAGTATATCCCCTTTGCTAACGTCATTCCAGCCATTACATTTTTCAAATTAACTAGTCTCATACAACTCCAGCTCCCATATCCATATTACTTTATCCATAATTATCTATAATAATGAATACGCTATGAATTTGATTTTTCCTGCATTACAAAAGTATTATATTTTTTGCTAATTTCATCCTGAATCGTCCTCTTGATGAATATATAATAAATGGGCAATAATTTGAAAGGAGTATGAGCGAATGAATGAATCTCTTGCTTTAATATTTGCAATTCTTGCTGGAATTTTCACCACACTTGAAGCAGGTATTAATGCTAAACTTGGAAAAATTGTAACGCCTAAAATTGCTACGCTCCACAATCTTGTTACAGGGGTACTGGTTATATTAGTAGCAAATATCCTAAAAGGAACGATTCATCAATATCGTAAAATTATCCATGTAAATCCCCAACTTTTGATCGGCGGTATATTCGGCACCTTTATTGTATACTTTGTTACCAAAGCCATTCCAAAACTTGGTGTTGCAACAACACTAACCATTATTGTAGCCTCACAGGTCATCAGCGGCCTTATTATCGACATATTTATTTCTAAACAAAATCAATTGGATTGGCTTAAATGTCTAGGAATTCTTTTTCTTCTTACCGGTACTTATTTAACAGTAAAACGATAAAACACACCGCTTCTGCTTCCAATGGTGTGTTTTATATTGAAACGATATTTATGTAATTTACTAAAATACAGGTGGTCCTTCAGGCATTCTGCGCTTATGCTCAGAACGCTTATGCAATTTCTCAATGATTTCCCGATCACGAGCAGGAATTTCCTTTCCTTCTAAAAGATCATCCACCATGTCATAGCTGGTTCCCATTTCCAACTCGTCTGTTTGCCCCTCCCATAGTCCGGCGCTTGGAGGTCTATCCAGTACGCCTTGCGGTACACCCAAATACCTGGACCAGGCATATACATCCCGCTTTTTCAAGTGGGTTATTGGCAAAATATCTACCCCTCCATCACCATACTTTGTGAAGTATCCTGTATACACCTCTGCTGCATTATCTGTTCCTACGACTAAGTAATTTAATACATTTGCTACACTATATAAAGTGCTCATTCGAAGCCGTGCCCTTAAATTTGCATCGCTCAACCGCAGGCCGTTTCCTGCATCTTTAAGAAGTGATTCTCCCAATGTACTAGTGACTGTTTCAAACAAGTCATCATGCACTTGTGTTAGATCCACTTCTATATGTCGGATGCCGCATGCTTCTACTACGCTTAAGGCATCTTCTCTATCTTTTGGATTACTTTTACAAGGCATGATTATTCCCATAGAATTCTCGGGAAAAGCCTTCTTAATTAAAAATGCAACCAATGCCGAATCAATTCCACCAGATATGCCTACGACAAGCCCCTTTGTTCCAGATTGTTCAACTCTTTCTCTGAGCCATTCAACCGTTAAATCAATTTTATTGCCTATGCTTCTTTCCATCAGCTTAACCCCTCTCTCCCAATGCTAAGTGTTGCCAAGGACTTCTATCTTTTTTACATATTATAACATAAATAATCAGCAAATTTTCATAGATATATATTTATTAGATAAGTTTTTTCTCTATATTTTCTACTTTAACGGCATTATACATAAAGATGGTCTAACGAAGAATAATAAAAAAGACATGGCTACCGTGCAGTAAACCATGTCCTTTTCCGGTTTATTCAATATCAAAGAGCGGTGTACTTAAATATCTTTCTCCATAGCTTGGAATGATCACAACAACCTTTTTTCCTTTCCCTAGAGCTTTTGCTTTCTGTATGGCACTGTAAACAGCGGCACCTGAAGAAATCCCTACCAAAATCCCTTCTTCTCTTGCCATTTTTCGTGCATATTCCATAGCGACTTCGTCTTCTACCTGTATTACTTCATCGATTATATCCATATTCAATATCTTAGGCACAAATCCTGCACCAATTCCTTGAATTTTATGGGGACCCGGCTGTCCACCAGAAAGTACAGGAGAATTTTTAGGTTCAACGGCAACTACCTTTACATCTCGAATTGCATTCTTAATTACTTCACCGATTCCCGTAATACTTCCCCCTGTTCCTACACCAGCAACCAACATGTCAAAGTGACTATCCATTTGATCTAGAATCTCTTTAGCAGTAGTGTTTCTATGAACTTCAGGATTCGAAGGATTCTCAAACTGCTGAGGCATGAAATAATCTGGATTTTCTTTAGCAATTTCCGCTGCTTTCTCAATAGCACCCCGCATTCCCTTAACGCCTTCTGTTAAAACAAGGTCTGCGCCAAAAGCTTTTAGTAGCTTTCTTCGCTCCATACTCATGGTCTCAGGCATTACTAAAATAACCTTATATCCCTTTGCTGCAGCAATCATTGCTAAACCAATTCCTGTATTTCCACTGGTCGGCTCAATAATTACAGAGCCTGGCTTCAGCTTTCCTTTCTTTTCTTCCGCTTCAATCATGCTTAGGGCAATACGATCCTTAACACTGCTGCCAGGATTAAAAAATTCGAGTTTTGCATAAACTGCAGCATCCTCATCCCCTACTAATTTATTTAACTTTACCATTGGTGTATTTCCAATCAATTCAATAATACTATTTGCAACCTTCATTCTATAGCCTCCATTTCATACTTTTCTTATCGGAATTTATGGTATTATTTTATGCTATTTTATTTTATATGTCAACACACTAATAAAAATATTTTCATTGTTCAAACTATATGATAGTGACAAATTTAAGACAATAGGGTGATCTTATGGAAAAACCATCTCTTTCTTTTAAAATAATCTTACTAGGTTTAATTACCGGAATGATTAATGGTCTCTTTGGCGCAGGCGGCGGAACGATTTTAGTACCTGGTATGTTCTTTCTCCTAGGTGTAAGCCAACATAAAGCTCATGCCACTGCCATCGCAATCATCCTTCCACTGACTTTGGTCAGTGCTTTCATTTATGTAAAGCATGGAATTATAGCTTGGGACGTAACCTTGAAGGTTATCTTGGGCGGTGTCGTGGGCAGCTATATTGGAGCCCGCTTGTTTGCAAGGATTTCTGATAATTTACTTCGAAAAGCCTTTGGTGTTTTTATGATTATCGCAGCAATAAGGATGGTGTTTTAATGCTCTTAATTCTTATCGGACTGTTTTCAGGAATAATCGGTGCAATGGGCATTGGAGGAGGAACGATCTTAATTCCTGCCCTTATCATTTTTACTGCACTGACCCAGCATCAGGCACAAAGTGTAAATCTAATCTCCTTCCTTCCTGTAGCTGTAGTAGCACTCTTTACCCACTTTAAAAATAAAAACATTGAAATCCAGCTCTGTCTTCCATTGATTTTTTTAGGTATGGTTGGTGCTATAGGAGGCTCTTTTTTAGCAGTAAATCTACCATCGGAGCTACTGCGAAGACTCTTTGGTATTTTTCTTTTTTTTATGGGCCTTTATGAATTCTTTTGGAAAGAGAAAAGTCGTACGAAATAGTACGACTTTTTATCCCAGCGCTACCAAGACACAATCATAATAAACAATCTTTAACCCTTTGCTTTCTGCTAGGTCGATCGTGTCTTCATCAAATGTTCCGGGCTGGAACCATACGTACTGTATACCTTCCTTTTCTATTTCCGCTAAGAATTTTTTACTAACAGCTGGTGGTACTACCATGTTTACGCATTCTGGTTTTACAGGAAGTGAGGCAAGATCAGAATAGCATTTGTCACCTTCTACCGTATCGTAGTTTGGATTTACCGCATATACTTCATACCCTTTACTTTTCAGCTTTTTAAATATTTTATAGCCAAATTTTTCTACATTTGGTGTAGCACCAATCACTGCCCATATTTTTTTCTCTAGCATTTCTTTTTTTAATAATTCCATATCCATAGTATATTCCTCCTTCAATATTTTACGCATACTATTATATACCCATTCATAAATAACTTATTCCAACTTCTCTCTGTATCTATCTATTCTTTCATTAATCGTCCATTATATTCATTTAGATAAAGTGTATCTGTGATATTCATTACAGCTTTTCCATTGGTAAGATTCGTTATGCTGTTGATCAATTGATTGCTCTGTTCTACGGTTACATATACAAACAGGCTGACAGTATCTTCAAAAACAGTCTCTTTAATACTGTATTCCTTAATCATTAATTCATTTTGGACTTTTCCCAAAAGCGTATAATCTATCTTGATGCTAACCACATCATATAACACTTTCTCAATGATTTTTGCTTGCTGCAATGCAAGCTTTGCCGTTGCAGTATAGGCCCTTACCAAGCCCCCAGTTCCCAGTTTAATTCCCCCAAAATATCTTGTTACTACAATTGCAGTATTCTTAATCTCTTCTTTTTTTAACATATCTAAAATAGGTACTCCAGCTGTTCCTGCAGGTTCTCCATCATCACTATAACGCTGAATATCATCCTTTTCTCCAATAATATAAACAGGTACATTATGTGTCGCATTTTTATGTTTTATTTTAATACCTTCAATAAAAGCTAAGGCATCTTCTTCATTTTCTACCGGTTTTGCATATCCAATAAATCTGGATTTTTCAATAATATGCTCTGCCTCTCCATATTGAAAGATTGTTTTATATCTTTTTATCATATTAGAGCCTCCTTAAAAGATTAGAAGAGTAGTTGACTTCACTACTCTTCCTTACCATTATACCATTAATTCTTTTTCAGATAACTCTTTAAATTTTCGATAGGAGAGACTTACTAAGGAACGATCCTGGCTGTAAGTAATCATATCTAATGCTTCCTCAATGGAAAAGAATCCTACATCTTTAAATCCCAACTCTTTATTGAGTTCACAATGATCATTCGAGGCACTCATCAAATACCAAGTTATTTCGTTGCACACAGGTTGTTGTCTGGAAATAGAATAAAATTCGTAACAAGTTTCTCCAATTGAAGAGACAATCTCAGCATTTACACCGGTTTCTTCCTTCACACGGTTGATAGCTGTGTCTCTTGAGAGATTCCCATTACGAATTGCACCCTTTGGTAGTACCCATTCATCTTTTTCATTTTTCAAAATCAATACCTTGTCCTCCAAAAATACTACGCCGCCTGCACAACTTCTGAAAAGCATTGGACGATTCCTCCCTCCAATATATTTAATATTATCATATCTTAAAGCCTAAGACTTTTCAAGACTATTCAGAAAATTTATCATAATGTAAATTCTTTATTAACCTTGTACAATAGATTTTTAATTATTCTATAGTATATCTTTATTTTTCGATATCATGTATACAGCTTAAAAGAAATTTATATTTTTTTATATTCCTGGTTACAATAGCAATTGGAGGTGATATTTCTGCATATTATTTATCATTGCGTTGGTGGTGCTCACTCTTCTCCTACCGCAGCTGCTATTCATCTAAATATGCTTCCCCAGGATCGCATACCCAGTGTTTCCGATCTACTTCATATCCCCTTTTACGACACCCTTGAAACGGTTGACCGTGGAACAATCTTCTTACGTGGAATAGATGAATACGGGAACCATATATATAACTTTAGCAGGCAATTTATTCCCCATCTTATGCTGCCAGCTCTCCTGGATCTATGGGAAGTTCTTGGAGAAAATAAGGAGGACATCCTATTTGTCAATACGATGCCCTGTGTAAACATTTGGATGAAAATTGGAGGTTTTTCCTCTAGAAGATTAAAATGGGTTAGATTTGGACGTCCTATCGTAGCTAAAGGAACAGTCCTAGCCTATAACAACTTAGTAAAGCTGGTACAGGAAACAAAACACAGATGCATTAACCAGTAGTATACTTCTTCTCTATCTTCACAATCGCTTCCTCAAAAGCACGTCTTACATAATCTCTTTCGTCGGGATTATATAAAAGATTTTGTATCCTCTGTATGGTCTTCTTGCTGCCTAAGTTTCCTAATGCCTTAGCAGCATATTGTCTCACCTGTGGTTTTGTATCTGCCAAAGCCTTATGCAAATAATCCAGACTGCTTTCATCTCCAATTTTTCCGATAGCTGAACAAGCTAATCTTCTCACATTCCCATGGGGATGATCCATATCCCCGTGAATTAGCTTAAGAAGCTCCTTTAACCTCAACTCACCGATCAACCAAATGATTAACATCTTATCTTCCGAATGTTTAATTTCAAAATATTTTTTATAAATCTCCCTAGCCAGTTCTTTTTTTTCGTTATTCGGCATAGCTGTTAAAATGTCTTTTCGCTCACTTTTATCTAACTCAATCATTCGTTCCAGCAAGGTTTTTTCTTCCTTTCCAGCTGAAAGAATTTCCCATTTAGCGCGGATAAGATGCCGGTTCACTTCCTCCACATTCAATCTTCTTATTTTAGCAATAAGTCCAACATCTTTTCCCTCTTTATAAAGCAGATAAGTAATCAGATGCTCATCTTTGTCACCCAAGTTCTGCCAAGACAGGGTACTCAACTTCATAGACTTCATAAAATCTCTCCCTCGCTACTTACCGGATAAAGCTGATATATCTATTGTAATCTGCAGTATTTAACCAGGTCTCTACAAAAACACCCTCTTCTTGATACTCTGTTGAGAGTACCTTTGTTTTATCACATAGATAAGATACGATATCTCCTCGATTATACGGAATTAATAATGCTACTTTTTTCTGATCTTGAAAAAGCTTTTCTTTGACTGTCTTTAACAATTCATCTAAACCGATACCTTTCAATGCAGAAAGATGGATCAAATCTTTTCCTCTAGGGATATAAGTATTTTCTCCCTCTATCCTATCAATCTTATTAAATACCAGAATGGTAGATTTATCTTTTACCTCTAGCTCTTCCAATACATTCTCGGTGACTTTCATCTGCATCTCATAGTCCCTATTGGTCACATCTACCAAGTGAATGATTAGGTGGGCATCCTGTACTTCCTCAAGGGTGGCTTTAAATGCATCTACCAAAGCATGGGGCAGCTTACTAACAAATCCTACCGTATCGATTAAGATGAATTCTTCCTTATCCGGAAGCTGAATTTTTCGATGCGCAGTATCCAAAGTAGCAAAAAGCATGTCCTCTGCATAAACGCTCTTATCTTCCTGATGGAATCCTGCATAACTTAAAATTTGATTCATCAATGTAGATTTTCCTGCATTCGTATAACCTACAAGAGCGACTACAGGAATCTCACTTTTTCTTCTTTTCCCTCTTTGAACCTCTCTATTCTTTTTAATTTCCTCTAATTGCTGGCGAATGTCACTGATTCTATCCAATATATGTCTACGATCCAACTCCAGTTTTTTCTCTCCCGGCCCTCGTGTACCAATTCCTGCACCGGTTCTGGAGAGAGCTCTTCCCAATCCTATCAATCTCGGCAACCGATAGCGCAGCTGTGCCAACTCTACCTGCAGCTTTCCTTCTTTAGATTGGGCCCGCTGTGCAAAAATATCTAAAATCAAAGTAGTTCTGTCAATCACTGTCACTTCCATCAATTCTTCTAAATTCCTTATTTGAGCACCGGACAATTCATCATTAAAGATCACCAGATTTGCATCCAATGCATTGCATAAAATACGAATTTCCTCAGCTTTTCCTTTTCCAATATAATATGTAGCATCAATACGCTGCTTATTTTGCACCACCTTTTCTAGAACTTCAGCCCCTGCTGCTTGCGCTAATTCCTCTAATTCTTGCATAGAGTTTTCAATGGTAGTGACCTCATCCCGGCTTCCAGTACTTACACCTACAAGGACTGCTCTTTGCTCTATGTGTTCAATGATCTCATTATTTTCGTTAAACTGCATATCTTCACCAACCCTACTTTTCTATATATCTTTTATTATACTCTAAATTCAAACAAAAACATCAAGGATTTTCAAGGTTGTTCAGAAAAATATCCTTTTAGCCTATAAAAAGAGCGTTGACGACAGCAAAGCTGTCTGAGCACCCGCCTTAGTACGGCAGGGGATTTCATCCCCTACAACCCCTTTTTTTATATCATAGAAAAGTAAAACTTTCCTATGATATAAAAAATACGCCATTGCTGACGTATTGAAGATTATTGATCGAACCTTATTATTTTTTGTTATATCTTTTTCTCCACCACCGGAAGGTTCCCAGCAGCAACGTATAACCACACAATACTGCAATAAACGTCAAAGCCCTTTCTCCGATATCGCCATCAGCAAGCATTACAGGTCCCATTCCAAAGAAGGTTAAAAGTAAAAAAAGCACAGCAAAAAGAGTATATACAAGAATTTTTTTCATAGACGATTCTCCCTTCTCCCTGTCCTATCCTGTCACATTTTTAATCTCTGTTATTCATATTCAAGTACCAGACCTACACCGACCTCTTTCAGATTGGTGATTTGCGATAGTGCGATTTTAGAATGGAGATCCGTACAATGACAGGCGTGTAAATTTTTCAATTTCTGCTTCTTTATATATTCCAGTGTTCCTTGAATCTGTTTCTCATCTGGATCCAGTAGGTGCAGACCTCCAACAATATCTACAATTCGCTCGTCTTCACATATTTGCTTTGCATATTCTATGATATTGCAAATCCCAGCGTGTGAGCATCCTGTAATAATCACCAGTCCTTGTGCGGATCGATAAACCAGTGCCGAATCATCTAAAAGATAATCCTCCTCTAACGAACCGTCTTTCAGTATTTTTCCAATGGGTTTTTGCGCTTCAAAATCATTGCCCCGCTCTATCTCTCCTAAAAAAACGAGTTTTTCTGTCAACCATACAGGAACCTTACTCAGAGCGAGATGAAAATGCTGACCTAACTTTTCCTGAGAAAGCAGCGAACCTATTTCTTCCTGTTCGGCTATACTTCTTGTCAGGCATACAAAGGGATGCGCGACAACAGTAGGCCTCATATAAGCCTTTCCTTCTATAGCTGCTTCTATGTAGTGTCGCATCAAAGGTATTAAGCCCCATGTATGATCCATGTGTCCGTGGGAAAGAACAATATAATCTAAATCTAAAAGAGAAACCCCCATCTTTTGTGCATTTCGGATGAAAGCATCAGAGTAGCCCGTATCAAATAAGATTTTTTTCCCTTCCGATTCAATGAGGTAGGCTACACCTGGTTCTCCATAAAAATATCGATCGATAAACGTATTATTGTCCAACAAAATTGTTAACTTCATTTCTCCTCCTTAGGGTATCCTTCCTATTTTATAGAGATACCTCACGCACATCATGACTTAAAAATTGAATCTTCTGCTCTCCACCTAAATGCTCCTGAATCAATTGGACTAAAGACCCTAGGGCTTCTTTAAATGCATCTTCTCTGCTTTCATCTATCAGCTCTATTACAAGAATGGCATCCTTGGTATTTTCTGTCAGTTTCGTTCAGTCTGCTTCCCGCCAATTCCAACAACGGCATATCCCTCCTGCCTCATCTTTGTAGATGATTTCGCCTAGGCTCGGGGGATCATAATTTACGGCATTTTTATGATTATTTATGTCCCGGGCAATGATGACCCCGATTTGAGCATTGGGAAATAGTTGCTAAAAATCATCCTCAACAATGAATTTTTTCATCCTATATCTCCCCTTCCAATCTTTTTTTCAGTGCGGCAAATTTGGTATTCCACTTTATTCCATATTATATTATATCACTTTATCATCTTTTTTTATCGTATTTTACACCATTTCATAGAAATAGCTATCATATTTTGAATATGATAGCTACTCAAGAGGTGTCTTTGGCATAATATTTAGCATTTGATTCTCTGGAACAAAAATATAGCTTTGTGGTACTTTTCCTACAATAACAGTCTCTGCAATAGGTACTGAAGTTTCTACAGATGTAGTATTTGTTGAAAATGGTACAATGATCCTCACCTGGGTATTGACTACCAGGTAGATTTTATGCCTGGTTTGATTGATTCCAGACTGTTCAAACTGTGTTTTAAAGTCTACATTTACCATACCAATTGGGGTAACGTTAATATTAATCTTAGGGCCATATTGTGCAAGCAGCTGACTGCCAAATACGTTGCCTAAGGGTACTTTTACAGAGGATGCTTTAATCTGCTTGATATTATCTTGGACAGTCAATGCAACCTCCGAAGCTAGGCGGTTCATCATTACGGTATTAGCCTGCATCATTGTGACATTACCCTCAGTATCCGTACGAATAAATATTAGATCCTGATATTTTATATCATCAGATACCTTGGAGTTTACCGATTCATTGATCGCTCTTGTTGCAATCTCCCGTGCTTTTACTTCGGCGATCGCAAGAACCGACGGTTTTACCTTTTTATCGACAAGGAGGAAGCTGTAGATCACGAATAAAAATATTGCTAGTATTGCTATAAATGCTTTGAGATTTCCTTTTCTTCTAGGTCGTCTATATTTCCTTCGCATCAAAAAACCACCCCCTTTATCTATTTTATGACTTGAGGGATGATTTTGTGATTAATGAATATAAAAGTTTTTCAACCTAGCAGAATGACATGCTTGAAGCTTGATATAAAAATATCTAAAATTTATCTGAATGATACGGTATTTTTTCCAAGTTTCGCTTCTTAGGATTATAACGTTTAGTAGGAATAATGTAACATTAGCGGTCGGACAGAGTCGTCCGACCCTACAGTTAAAATTATGATTCGTATATTGTATTACGTAGTAGCAGGTTTTCATGCCGATCATTATTTTTTTTTCAACTCGGCTGGGTGCATAGCCCCAAACCTACAACCTTGCGTGGTATTTTCTTGTTTGCAGGGGCGCACAGTGTTTTCTCGTAGCAAACCGCTAGCGGGCGCACACTGTGCGCCCCTACCCTTCCTTATGAAGTATTATCCTACTGTTATGTAATTCTTAAATTGGGCAATTTATTAATAAGTTTTTTCAACTAATTGTTTCAACTTCACAATTAGTTTTTCCTTCATATCGCCATGTTTTTCTGCACATAGCTGATATTTTCCATTAGTCCAATTTTCTTTCGGATATAGCCATACGGGATATTTTCTTCTTACTTCCTCTTCCCATTCATATCTGGGAAAAATATGGGCATGTAAAAAGGTATCTGTATTACCTAGAATAGAAATTTATCTAATTATTTTTTCCATCCGCTTTTCATATTCGCCCTCGGATACTATCTCTACCTGTAAATCACTTAATATTCCACCTGTAATTCTATCATCTATAGATTTATAAGTCGTATGAATTTCATAGTATTCTGTTGTCTTTGCATCAATCAATAATCGCTCAGTATAATATTCTTCAGGAATGCTATTTATATATGGATACCAATCCAAATCAGGCCGTTTAAATATTATATGAAAATTGATTGGTTTATTTCTGCTATTTGTAATGTACAACTTATACTCTAGATTTTTAATACTGTTGTCTTCCTTATCACTAGAGAATTTTACATAAGGATTAAAAGCACTCAATTCATTGGAGTACAGCCTATAGCAGATGCCGCTTAAAATAAGTAAAATCCCAACAATCAATTGAAGTTTTGCAGACTTATTTCTTATTCTTTCTTTCATATATGATCATCCTCTCTTTGCAAAATCACCCCCTTTGTCTATTTTATATCTAAGGGGGTGATATCCGGTCTGAGCTTTATGAATTACCAGGAGAAAGTTTATATATAAAATGATTCTTAGAAAAGTCTAATAGCCTGTATCTTACTTTTCCTCCAAATGCTTCATATACTCTTTTTCGCTGATTGATACGATATGCCATACTTTTACTTTTAACTGTTCTGCCAGGTCCTTTCTAAACCTTAAGATTGCTTCATTTATCTCCTTATTACTCATTTTCTTTTTTGTTTCAAAGCAGATTTCTACATATGCAGGTTCTGATTGAGGAATTCCCTCATTGCTTTTCATTCCAGCTTCTTTTTCGATCCGAAAATAGAATGTATAGGTTTTCATATACCTCACCCCCATGCTACAATATATTAATTCTATGTAGCATGTGACGCTTTAGTATTCAAATAATTTTTAGATAAGGCCCCACATGTACTCCCTATTTATTAAGACTTCTTATATTCTGCAGCTTCCACGTTTAATTGTCCATTGAACAGATTTCAGAATTGCCTTTTCTGTTCCTCTACACAAATATTCCATGTAGAAAAGGTAAAATAAATGGTACTGCAAAGGTTAAAATGGTTCCGGTAATTAATGCAACCAACCCTAATTCAACACCTACAAATTTTGTTACTGGCGCCAGCATAGTATCCATATTTCCAGCAGCTCCTCCAGCAATTGGACTTCCTTTGCTAATTCGAATCAGGAAAGGAAGCATCAGCACAGTAAAGAATTCTCTCATTATATTTACAATAAAACCGTATGTCCCAGCTTCAATTCCATATACACTGGTCATAAATGCCCCAGTGATACTATAGTAGCTCATTCCACTGACAGATGTAACCGAAATAGAATAAGGTATTTTCAAAACAGTTCCTCCGATTACTCCTCCTAGAACACTCCCTAGAAAAATAGCGATAGAAAGAAAGATGATTTTCCAACCCAACAATTTTACATATCTGAATACTTTCTTGTTGATTCCTAAACTTATTCCAACACCTATGTAAAGAGCAATTAGGCAAAGTGTCAGAGAAATAGATAAAATGCCAGTACTGGCTTTCGGCAAAATGAAAAAACCAACTACAATTCCTAATAAAATACTACCCGGCATAATCCAAACTAAATGAGATATTCTTTGATTTTCTTGTCCCGAAAGATCCACTTCATTGCTTATGTTTAATTGATCTAAAAATAATTCTTTCTGAATTTTTTCAAGAGGTAAAACTGTCTTTTCAACAAAACAAACGAAAAATATGCTAAAAGTTATAGACAACAAGGCTAGTACAGCACAGTTAAATCCTACTATGCCCAGTCTTGCCATAACCTGTGGATTAATTCCAATTGAAGAACCAATCACCAACATCAACAGTATTAACGTTAGCGTTATAATCTTATCTACCAGTACTAAGAGATACTGTGATAGCTTTTGAATTCCTATAAAAAAGCCAATAGTCAAACAAATAAAAGGAAGCCAAGTCAAAACAATCTCCTCCCAGTGATATTCTTTTTAGCTTAAAGTAATATCAGAATGCATCATAATGCGGATGTACACTGTGCGGCCCCTACATCTTCATTACTTCAAGAACGTATCCCTGACCTCCTGAACAAAGCGAAGAATCTAGCGTTCTGCATTTAAATATCCTTCAATGTGTTCAAGACGACAGAACCAAAAGAGTCGCCTTACCGTCACCATAGGGCGAGAACGGTGTTTCCCCGATATATACTACGCGGTACTTACTATTGTTGGGTTGGTTGATATTCCATATAGACAAATTCTGTATCGCCTACAAACCTATTTTTAATATTAATATATTTATCCTTAATCTCAAACCCAACATTTTCATAACATTTAATGGCTCTTTTATTAAAACTCCTTACTTCCAGAGCTATTATGCATTCAGGAAATCTTTTTTTACATTCTATAATTAATAACTTCATCACATCTTTTCCGATACCTTTTCCACATATAGATGGCTCTAGTCCGATACCGATAAAAGCCTTCCCTTCACTTGTTGTCAATCTCCCAAAGGCAATTAATCGATTATCCAGCAATATCGCTAAAAAATCCGATTCTCTTCTTTCTTTTACAGCCAAATCCCATCCATTTTTAACTACAACATTCCAATCCGAGAAATTATAAACTGCATAATCCCCTTCATATCTCCAATTACAGATCTCTTTCGCATAATTCTCACTTAAAGTTGTTAAAACATACTTCTGCATTAATCTTCTCCTCCATATGCTGAAACAATTATGTTATTAGATAATCCAACATAACGCTCCATCTCCTTTGCCTTATACGCTATGTCTGATTATGCTGCTTCTCTTTTATTTAATCAGCGGCTTTCTTCGCGATAGCCAATAAGTTAAGTATGGACTCATTCCCAGCAAACTATCTTCTTCCACTTTCCTACTGATTTTTAGGAGTCTGTCCCGGCGTTGTAATCGTTTAATATTTCTTCTCTATCTCTTAATCTATCAATCATTCACGCAGCCTCTCCCTTCCTAAGCTTTATTTCATAGTTCTGTACTTTTTAAATTATATGTAAGTGATATTATATAGCAATCTGGAATTATTTTACATAGTATTTTGGTTAATTTTATATCTTATAATACTAGAGGGATTATTTAAGCTTAGGCTGGTTCCTGCAATTAAAGTTATGGAAAGATTTTTGAGTCTTTTTTATTTTTTTGTTTAAAATCTGTTTTTTAGGGTAGCACATGTTTTTTTCCTTTACATATTCTATATTAGAAAAATAGACAGAGAAGAAAATCTTATCCATAGAATAATGAAAAGGGTGAAGTAAATGGCTGACAAACAATATGGTGTAGGTGGTATCTTCGGATGTGACGATAGTTTATTATTTTTCTTTTTATTACTTGTAGTTTTATTCTGCTATCCTTACTTCTTTGGTGGATGTGGACACAGATAAATCCGTTAGAATTGGAGAGCATTCCCTAATTCTTAATACATAATTTTTTATCACAAAAAATTATTAACCCTCCAAATACGATTACTAGCAATGGGAAGAAGAATAATCTTTTATCTCAAGTCACCTATCGCATTGCATTTTCTGTCATTTATTAATATCTCCTTTTAAATCTTTATTTTTAAAAGAGCTTCTTAACATTTAAGAGGCTCTTTTCTTGGGCTATTTATGTTTTCTAACATGATTTTGAGCAGTTAGCGTATGAATTACCGGAGAATGATAGTGCCCGGTTCTAAACCCACATCCCACATATTTTAAACAAAAAACAAGGCCCAATTACTGATATATGAGGTGTGAGCCATGTCTGAAGCTAAAGGATTAGGTGGTTTATTCGGCTGTGGCCCTGGAGAACAACCTATACTATAATCTTGCATCTCAGATAACGTTTCTGTATTCACAACGTCCTAATCTTCAAAGGTTATTTTCCAAAATCATTTATTATAAAATTCACCTTACGTACCCAACTATTTTATTTAACTTCGCTATATCATTGGGACGTAGCTTTAATGTCGTTTGCGGTATTCCCGTACCTCCATATACATAGGAAAATCGATTTAATTGTTTGTCAATTATCGTTGGTAAGCTCTCATTAATTAATGATACACTCCCCACTTTGCTTCCGGTAACTTGTTCAACCTCTTTTGGGGTTGCTAATTTAACCTGTTTGACAGA
Source organism: Geosporobacter ferrireducens (assembly GCF_001750685.1). Taxonomy (GTDB): domain Bacteria; phylum Bacillota; class Clostridia; order Peptostreptococcales; family Thermotaleaceae; genus Geosporobacter; species Geosporobacter ferrireducens. The sequence goes on from NZ_CP017269.1 coordinate 550,858, forward strand.
TATTAGTTCCTTAATTATTTTAAAATCTACCCTACCATAGTCACCTGATATTATTAATGCAAAAAAACCTTTTTCAGTCTTTAAAATCAGAGTAGGAGCTGTTTGTCCAATTTCAATACCGAAATAATCAGCGCCTTCCTGTGCAGTATTAATTTGCTTCGTATGTTTTATAATTTCATATTCAGTTTCGTGTTTATCCAAAATCGAAATTAGTTTATCCATAACTACACTTCTTCCATAAGTTTTTGATTTAGCAGGCTCTATCGGGATTTCTTTGCCAGTATGCTCTTTTTTCATATAGATACCTATCCCTCTTTAAAGTTGGCAGCATATGAGTCCTCTCCGCCAATACAATTCAGAATAACCTGTGATTTCTAGCCCTATACAAAGATTTTATCATAACATGGAAATATTTACATATTTATATGGATAACAAATATATTTATCTAGGAGGTAGATATAGTGACTTCATGTAATAAAAACTGGTGTACTTGTTTAGACACCGAATGCGAGTTCCATGGAAAATGCTGTTTATGTGTTAAGTATCATTGGGATGAGAACACACTGGTGTATTGTATGAAACAAATAGATAGCAAATAGCTTACCCTAAGGCTGAGAACTAAAACTCAGCTTTTTTTATGCCTTAAAATTCTAATCTGCCTACATATATTTTGTAATCGCTACATTCTAGTATCACATTTTGAGTTAGTCCTTAATAGTATGTAATGTAAGTAGAACAAATGAATACTAATGCCTTATAACTCAGTTCATATTTCCAGATAATGATGAGAGAGGAGCAAACTCTTATGCCTGTAAAAATCAATTTATCACCAGAACAGGATGCACAGCATGTGCCTACTCCCGGTGGGCAAACTCATGTACACGAATTCTTAGGTAGTACAAAGCTTGCAGGAGCAATTATACACAACCATCGTTTTGCAGGAGTAACTAGTCAAGCAATTCTAATTCCCGGTGGCAGCCATATACATGGACTACTCACAAACACAGATTTTGTTGTTGGACATCTTCATGAAATTGCTGCTGAAACCGGCCCTGCCATTGAAGTTGGCGATGGAAGACATGTACACTTTGTTGAAACACTCTCTACTCTTAATCTTGGACATTCTCATGAAGCTGTTTTTGCTACACTCATAGAAGATCCGCTTAGATAGGAACTACTAATTATTTACTATCATAATAAGGACGACTTCTATAATATTAACTTTCAAAATTAAGTTGTCCTTGCTTACATAACGTTGTTTTAAATCTTAATTTCTTCTCTGCTTAGCCTTAGCCGTCTTTTAGCAAATATCATATATATATATACTTTTTAATTGTACGGAAGTGATATGATACAACGATCTGAAATTGTTTTTCATTTTCATTTTTTCCGTTCCTACTTTAATACAGCTTTTACGCTTATTCTCCATATCATATGATCGGCATCTTCTCCCCAATAATCTTTTAAATGATATTCAGGATTGCCAAATTTATTGATCCATATTTGCTGTGCACTCTTATACCCACTATCCAGGCAAAATTCTTCTATGCCTCTTTTATCTAATTCAATAAACATTAAATGAAGCATCCTGCTGCCAATCCCTTTCTTTTGATAGTCCGGATGTACAAATACAGTTCCTATCTCTGCTAATTCTTTAAATTCTCCATCCGTACATGAAACAATCAGTTCATTTGATGGTCCATATTCAATTGTTCCCACAATATTTTCTTCTTCTTTTGCTACAAGAAAATATCTATTCTTTCCACCGCTTTCCATATCCTGATTCAAAAACCTTCTCTTATTTTCAATTTCTCCATTTATTGTATCTACTAAATTTGAAATTCCATTTCTTTCAAAGGTATCTCTGATAACTATTTCGAAAAATTCATTCATTAACGCTATATCTTCAAATTTAGGCCTACTAATTTCTATATCTCTCATATGCTAACCTCCTTAACCAGGTTCTGGTTCAAAATTCTATTACCTTTATTTTTGTTGTTTAAAATAGATGTGCGCCTTTTAAATATGATGTTTTAATCAATTTTACTTAGATTTTTATATAAGTCTTCCAAAAATTTTGTATCAAATTTATCTCCTGAAACTCTAAAGATTGACCAGTTTCCATTTCTATCAATAACAGAAAGATATCGATCCCCTCTCACAGCTGCGCGGAAAACTTGCTGTCCATTATTCTCAATTTTTATGGTGTAATATTCCACATTATCGAGTTTTTGATAACTGATATTAGTTTTCCTATATTTATACATTCTTAGAAATTCTAATATTTCTTTAGAATGATCTTTGTTATAACTTTCAACGATAGTACCCTCTTCAGAAATAGAATTTCGATGAATCACTGTTAAATGAGCGCTTGAACCTATATTAGGTCCCTCCCCGATAATTCTGACAAGGTCACGTGGATAAAATATAGTAATACTAATAATAAGATATCCTATGATCATTAAAACATATATCATTGTCTTCTTTTTCACTGTTGTATCCCCCCTTATTTATCATTAATTTATGAAACATGGATTTAAAATTTTATATAGCATAGGGTATAATAAAGTTAACCGATCTTATCTCTATCATTCTATGGTTAAATCAATCCCCAGAAAGAAGGATTATAATGACAGACTATTTCATTCGTCCGATGCATTTATCTGAACTGAAAGCTTTTTTTAAACAAATCGAACAAGATTTTCCTCCAGATGAATATCCACCGTATGAAGTGATGTATACGCATTTGGAAGAGAGGATTCAGAATGGTTTAGTATTTTGTAACCAATCAATAGATTTGGCCTATGCCATTTGTGCCGACAGTCACAGCAATGACCACGTTTTGATTAGCCAGCTTGCAGTATTTCCGGAATACCGGGGTCAGAGAATCGGTTCAGCCTTTGTAAGTGCAATTTGTGAAAGATATGCCCATAAGCAGAGCATTCTTGTAGAAGTAGAACGTCCAGAGCTTGCAGCAACATTAAAAGATCAAAACCTTCGTAACTTAAGAATAAAGTTTTATGAAAATTTAGGTTTTTATATAATCCCGAACATTGAATTCTCTATATGGGATGTTCCAATGCACCTAATGGCATTGTCCTACAAAACCCCTGTAGAAACCCTTCATCAAGAAATCGGACAAATTATTCATCAAATATATTATAGCTTGATGGGGCAACGCTTCATCCATAAGCTACAGTTTCGGAAATTATAATAATTCTTTTGCTGAGAAAATACTCAACACCGTATTTCAGCTTACGATAAGCATATTATTAAAAAGTAACAAATAAAACTGTAGTATTATTCATAAATTTTGCAAGGTGCTCGTTTTTTGGATTCCAAATCTCACGATACCTTGCTTCTAGTTTTTCCAGTCTGTATTTGTGTGCCTACAATCTTCATTTTCACACGATAACACGCTCTACTTTGCACGGAAGGAGCCTCACCAAATCCGACGGTGCCAATTCAACTTGATGACCTATCTTTCCCGCACTTACAATGATTGTATCCAATCCTTTACAGCTGCTATCCAATATCGTCCTATACTCTTTTTTCATACCGATTGGAGAACATCCGCCTCGAATATAGCCTGTGACCTTATTAATGTCTATAACCTTGATCATCCCCACAGCTTTTTCACCCACTGCTCTAGCAGCAGCTTTTAAGTCCAGCTCAGCAGCAACCGGAATGATAAAAACATAGTATTCTCTATTTGTTCCCTGTGTGACAAGGGTCTTATAGACCTTATCAACAGGCTGCCCGATCTTGGCAGCAACCGAAATCCCGTCCACCAAGCCGTCACCATGATCGTACGAATAGGTTTTATATGTAATTCCTGCTTTGTCTAGAATACGCATAGCGTTTGTCTTTAAATTTGCCAAGGTTTATCCCCCATTTAATGATTTTTTATTCACACCGTTATCAATAAAAGTTGTTTCCGTTCATTATAATCTCTAAATTTAAAAATCTCTCTTGAAATCATCCCGTCTCAGCTAATGTACACCAATAAAGTTAAAATCCATCATTTTCATTTACAATAAATACCTTCATCCTTCCCCTATCACTTTGCCCTTCTATAATCACCAAATTATTACATACTCTTTCTGCAGACTTGCAATCGATACACTTTTCCAGTTCAACGCAGGGTGGATTGAAGCCTGCCCTTCGAGCATTTTGGGGTGAAGCAATATTTCTTACCCTATGTACTGCTTCATCTAAAGTCATTGTAATTTTGTTAATACCGATTATAATAATAACATGATTAGGACCATATAACATTGCAGCTACCCGGTTTCCACTATGATCCATGTTTACTAAATGCCCCTCTAATGAAACAGCATTTGTTCCTGTAATATACCAATCACTTAATAATGACTTTCTTTTAAGTTCTTTACTTTCTTCTTTACTTTTAGCTAATGTTTTATCACATACAATATTCCCTCTATCATTTAATTCTTTACTGATTTTCATATTTTTCAAGGTTATAGAGTTTCCCATACCCACACGGGCATCAATTGGGATCATCTCCATTATCTTTGACTTTGCTTCTTCAAATGTGTCCATAAAATATCCTTCAATATTTCTAGCTGCTAAACTTTGAATCAGATATTCAATTTTCTCTTTTTCCACTTCATCTACCCCTTTTTTCATTTCTTATTTTAAGTTATTATTGCGCATAGCTAAGGTATTGACAACATGAATGGATTAAGTGCTTGTAGTAGCCACTTTAACTGCTTACGCCTTATTTATTTTAAATTTGATTTCGTGAAAACATAAGACTTTTATCGTGTATACGTGATATTATACAGTAATCTGGAATTATTTCACAGGACTGTTTTAATAAATTTCGTTATATTCTAAAAACAGTTTAATCTTCTCCTTCATTCTAGCTCGTTTACATTTCCTTCACAACAAAAAATCACCCCTTTCATAATTCCTGAGGTGATTTTGACTTTCATTATTCAATATCTTTTTTAAGTCAAACCTGAACTAGATGACCCTTGCATATTGGCTGAATTCTGTACCCCCAGTTCTCTCTTTAGCGGAAGGAATACAGTAAATATGGTTCCTACACCTTCATAGCTTTCAACAGTAATTTGCCCTTTGTTTTTTTCTACTGTTTGTTTTACTATATTCAGCCCATATCCATGATCAGCGCCTTCTTTTGTACTATATTTAACTTCAAAGACTTTGTCATACAAGCTTGAACATAGAACAGGAAAAGAATTCCCTATAGCAATACAATATGTGTCTTCATATTCCCCAATATCAATTGTGAGAATCTTTTCTTCTTCGTTGCAATGTTCCAATTCATAAATAGCATTATCTAATAGGTTAAATATAATTGTAGACAGTTCCATCGAACTCATCTTTAAATTCTCTAAGGAGGTTTTAATATCAATTTCTACAGTTATCCCCTTATTTTCCGCAATGGCGCATTTTCTGCACAAGATAGCACCAACTTCAATGTGTGCAATTTTTGAAATTGAAAAAATGCCATCTACTTTTTGTGCTAAATTGAAAATATATTCTAGAGCCTTGTCATAATTACCAATCTGCATCATTGCTGCAAGCATGTTAAGATGATTATTAAAATCATGTTTCTGTCCCTGCAAGGAATCAATAACCTCTTTCGAATGATTTAATTTCATAATAGATTCTTTTTCTGCTTTTAGTACTTTGATAATATAATAGATACATATAATTGCACATAACCCTAGTATATTGATTATTGCTATTATAGGGTACGAGTATTTATAGGATAGACCTATGTCATATAATTTGTTCATATATATCTGATTTACCACAGACATACTCAAGACACTTTGAAGCAGTATAAGGCTGATCAATATATAAGCTTTCTGTTTAATCACCACATCTATTACCCCTTGTTTTTAATTTCAAAAACTAGACTAGCAAATTGAATCTTAAGAACATAGGTTATAAAAAAAGTAACAATTAGCAGCGCATTTGAAATCAGTCCTGCCAATAATAGTCCACCAGGCTTAGTTGCAATCGTAACAGGATTTATTCTCAGATAAGTAAGTGCAGGTGCTAAAATTACTCCGTCTGCCATAATTAAAAGCACAAGACTAATCAGCGATGCACTTAAACTAGTAAAGAATGTTTGCTTCCCTAAAACCATCAGCAATAAAACAAAACAAGCTATCAGAACAAATGTATGCGTACCAAAAGGAATTTTATTGATGATATAAAATTGTCTGACACTGTATGTCATTAGACCATAAAGGCAAGCGATTGCTGTCATGATTGGCATTTTTAGCCGTATCCCCAACACCCCAAGACCTGCCCCAATCATAAAAAATCCTTCCATGAAATGCATTATTAGTCTTTCAATAATTACCATAACTAGCACATCCTTTTCTCCGGAAATTCGCAAATACACTACATGTCTTTTAAAATAACAAATCAGCAGATATGTCAATTTGCCATACGAGTTATTTCGACAATTTTTTCAAAAAACCTTCTTTAAATGTCAAAAAAGTGCTAGTTATAATTGTCAGTATAGAATACTAAAAAGGATTTGAAGTTTCAAATCCTTTTTAGTATTCCCAGTAAGTATAATTTTTTACATAAGTTCTTCTGGCAATTCTGGTTGGTAAGATGTTATCGTTGTTGCTGCAGCTACATTAGCATAGGCGAGGAATGTTAATATAGCAATGCTAACTTGTAATAATCTTCTTAACATGACGGTTCCCCCTTTCTCATAAGCATTCTGCTTAGTATTCTATCCATAGCATGGCAAAGTTTATATCCTATATTTGTTAATGTAAAGCTTTGCCATAGGATACCTATAGAAGATGCATAGGTCAATATATGACCCTGTTCCCTATAACCAAATGTTAATGCAAAAGCCAAAACTGCCCATATGCATGCTACAAGTGCAGATCTTCTCCTTAGTCTATCCTTCTGCAGCTTTGTTGAAATGGGCTTTCCAGGAGTATCTGCCGGTGCATATTTTCTAATCGCCCAAAGGCCATATGAAAATATTAGACTTATGAATACTAATTCTGTTATTTTAGAAAATTCTATTATTCTGGATAATGCTCCTAATGCATTCATGGTAATTGCTCCATAAAGAATACAGTTTGTGGCATTGGAGCAATGGGCTCCGCCTGAAAATACTCTTAGCGTAGAAACAGTGACCATAGCAATCAAAACATATGGAAAAATACCTAAAGCCCAAGCAATCACAAGCGCTAATACATATCCTTCTATTGAACTGATCAGAAGTTTTAAGGAGTATTTTAAAATTGCTTCTTGTTTACTGTCTATATCCAGATGTTTTTTATATAATATTAATATCTTATTAATCAGTTTTTCCATAGCAATCCTCCAGCTGCTTTTAAGAATTCAGTTTATTTACTAAGCTGCAAATTAAGTTTTTATCATAAATCCTATAAAAAATTATACCATTTTTATCCGTTATTTGCATTACCACTTTATAACTATATTTACTTCATCTATGAATCTAATTTTATTTTCGTATACCGATTAGTTTGAGTTCAAATATAATAAAGGAAGCAGTGATCTGCTTCCTTTATTATATTTTGCAATTTTTCACAGTTTGTTAAACTTCCACGCAATCATTTTTATTGTTTTCAAAGAAAGTTATATATATATCAATCATTTCGCATACCAGTTGTTTAACTGTAATAGCATTCATCAAATGATCCTGGGCATGAATCATGAGAAGTGATATTTCCATTTTTTCCCCTCTGGCTTCAGCCTGTATCAATTTTGTCTGTTCTTTATGGGCTAATTCCAGTTTTTCATCTCCTTGTTTAATGAGCTCCACGGCCTTCTCTATATATCCATTCTTAGCAGGGGCAAGCGCCTCTAAAAAAAAGTTTCTCGCATCTCCGCTATAGGATATGATTGTAAATATAATCGTTTCCATCTAAATTTTCCTCCTTTAGCTATATAATCTTGTACCATTATAATATCTTTCACAATATATAAAGGATGTCCCAATTATATTTTTAGTCAATTATTCAATGTATCCTCGCCATATTTTCACTATTCTTTATCTAATACATTATTAAAAAAATCCAATATTTCCTTAACTGCATCGCTTTCATCTATTCCATCAACATGAATAATCAATTTATCTCCACTAACTGCTGCCATTTGTAAAATACCCATAATACTTTTTCCATTTACGATGTTTCCATCTTTCTCAATTTTTATATCTGCTTCAAACTTTTGTGTAAGACGTACAAGCATGCTTGCAGGGCGCGCATGTAATCCGGCTTTACCTCTTACAACTACATCGATTGTCTTCATAGTATGTATCACCTTCTTCTCAGCAATAAAATCTTCTTCTCAAAAATGAAAGACAGCCTACATTCTTTTCGTAGCATTTCAAATGATTCATTCTCCTATGATCAAATCTATGCATAACTTATAGCAGTTTATTTTCATGATCCCTTTGCCTTTTGTATCATTACTGATACAACTAAAAGTCGTAGAAAATCATTCACCCTCATTTCCACGACTTTTAGTTTGTGGCTAATATAGATCTGCGCCTCTTAAATTGGACTTTAGATATCAACTAAAATATATTCTATTTGTTTCTTTCTTCAAGAACCTCGACAATGGAAACAATTCGTACTGCTTTTTCTTCAAGTATTGGTTTAAGAGGGGATCTTTCTTCACGGACAACCGTCCCGAAATGATATTGGCGACCTTTTGTTTTCTGGACAATATCGGCAATATTTTCGAAATTAAGACCGCCGCCCACCATAACCTCTATATGCTGTGCACTTTCCATCATTTTTTTTATCGTATCAATATTCATTGATATAGGACCTTTTCCTCCTGAAGTAAGAACGGTCTTTATCTGTGGATATTTTACTAATATTTTCATGCCGTATATTGGATTTGGCAGCTCATCGATCGCCCTGTGAAAGGTTACATCGATGCCATCGCAAACCTTCAATAATTCTATCAAAGCTTCTTCGTCTATTTCATTTCTTTTATCTAAAATCCCAAATACGACACCATTAACCTTCAGACTTTTTGCAATCATAATATCTTCTTTCATTATTTCAATTTCTTCTTTCGTATACATAAAAGAATTGGCATGGGGCCTTATTATTACGTTTACTGGTATACTGACACCATTCACCACTCTTTTGATCAGAGCATAACTAGGAGTAAGTCCTCCTTCCGACAGTGCACTTACAAGCTCTATTCTATTCCCACCACAGTGTTGAATCTTAACGGCATCTTCTAACGTTGTTGCAATAATCTCTATCATTTGTCTACTCCCGCACTCATAAAGATATTTTAAAAGTTGCTCTAAATAAACCGTATCTTATGCTTTTTCTTCAGCACTTTCTTCTTCAAGCTGTTTGTTCTTATCCATCATAGATATAAACGGCCACCAGATGGCCATTACCATAAGAATATCTATTATTTGCAAAACTGCACCCGACCAATGTCCCGTTACTAAAAATCCCTGTATAATCGGAGGTGTAGTCCATGGTATGATAACGCCTGTAGGCCTTGCAACGAGATGGGTGGCCATAGCAAAATAGTTTACAATAGTAATCGCCGCAGGCCCTAAAATTAAAGGAATCATCATAAGAGGATTTAAAACGACCGGTAATCCAAACATAATGGGTTCATTGATATTAAACAATCCTGGTGCAAGCGATAATTTTCCAAGTTCCTTATATTGTGTTGATTTAGCTTTGGCAATCAACACAAATACAACAGCCAGTGTTGCACCTGCTCCACCAATCCAAATCAAATCAAAAAACTGTTCTGTAATAATGTTAGGTATTTCTCTTCCCATCTCAATAGCCGCCAAATTTTGCTCCTGCAGTGGCACCCAGAAGGGTCTTAAAATCCCGTTTACGATAGCACCGCCGTTAAGTCCGATACACCATAATAAAGAAATGGCAAATACAGTTCCAATTGCTCCAAGCAAATTATTCGCTACAAGTGCAGTCATAGGTGCTGCAACGATCTGATAGATAAATTCATGTATGTATTCATAGGGTGTCTGCAGAAACACAAATCTTATAAATAACATAACTACCAAAATTATAAATCCTGGTACTAATGCCATGAATGCTTTTGTTACTGCCGGCGGAACACCCTCAGGCATTTTAATAACCAATTTCTTCTTTATGAAATAGTTAAACAATTCTGTAGACACAATTGCTATGATTAATGCAACCAGTAAACCTTGAGTCCCATACCATCCGCCAACCGTCATTACACGTGTTACTAAATGGCTGGAACCATCGATACTAATGGTCGTTGTAATAGGTGTTACCAGTATAAATGAAGCTATTCCCAGCAATGCAGCTGAAAATGCATCAATTTTATACTGCTGTGCCAGCTTATAAGAAATTGCTGCTGCAATATACAACGCCATAATATCATACGTTACTCTTTTTGGCAAAATGATAAATTGATTAAAATCCGGACCAAATAATTTTGTTTGCAACTCTTCCCATCCGGGGACAGGGAAATCTTGAATAATGATGAAAAGTGACCCGATAATTAGAAAGGGCATAAAAGAAATAAATCCATCTCTTATTGCGGCTAAGTGTCTTTGAGAAGCCAATTTAGTAGCAAACGGCAATAATTTATTTTCTAAAAAATGTTGTACTCTACTCATATCTGAACCTCACTCCTCTCATTGCATTACAGCTTACACAGTTTTTTCAATTCTTCTCTGGTATACATCCAGCCATTCCTTTGCAGCTTCTTCGTATTCAGTTTTATTCCCTGCGGGTTTTGCAATATAAACCTTTGCCGCTGCTGTATTTGTCGCAGCAACGAATGAGAATTCAACATTTGTTCCCACGCCCCATTCCCCTATATTATTCATGCATACAACGGAAATCGCACCCGCCTTTCCCCTCCTTTCAGATAATTTTCTGCTGAATGCATTCACAGTTTTTTCCGCTGCTTCTTGTGGATGAAACCCCTCACCCATTAACCGTACAATTTCATAAGATAAGCAGCCTTTCATAATATCTTCACCTAAACCAGTTGCACAGGTACCTCCTATTTTGCTATCAACATAAAACCCTGACCCCGATAGCGGTGAATCTCCAACACGGCCCCTTTTTTTCATAAACAATCCGCTGGTTGAGGTAGCAGCTGTCATATGACGATCTTTGTCAAGACAAATCATTCCAACAGTATCATGTCCATCATAAGGGTTGAGGTTTTTTTCTTTGATTTCTTGTATACGGCTTTCCCACATCTTTTTTGCTCTATCCGTTAACATATTTTGTTTTTCAAAGCCATGTTTACAAGCATATTCTTCTGCACCAGTACCAACTAAAAATACATTAAATCTGTCTTTACTTAATCTTCGTGCAATTGAAACAGGATTTTTAAAATCCTTTATTCCTGCAACTGCACCAATAGACAATGTATGTCCATCCATGTACGCTGCATCTAACTCAACCTCGCAAACCTCATTGGGCAATCCACCGTAACCAACTGATTTATAAAAAGGATAATCTTCAACCATCCTAATAGCCTTTTCTATCGCATCACCAGATGCACCACCTTTGCTTAACATATCCGAAGCATGTTGTACTCCTTCTAAAGCCATACGCCATGTCCCTATGATTCCCCAGCCCATACAATCTTCCTTTCCCGGTCATTTTTCTTTTTGCTGATATCCTACATCTCATTTGTATAATTTTATTTTATTTAATAACAATTCCCTGCTCAAATAACTATTTTCCTACCGGTTAGGAAGACAGCATAAAACATTTTCAATAAAAAATCCTTAGAGCATACTGTTAATAGCCCTAAGGATTATATAAATCCTTTACATGCCGTCCTCGTAAGGTAATCTAGTTATATTATGCTTGAAACTATCAAAATTAGATGACATTACAAGGTTATTCACCGCTTTGCTGTCATCTAGTATTGCAGCAATATGATTGATCAATTCATTTAACATCTTTCTTTCTCCTCGCTTTACTGCACTCATCAAGATAAGCTGAACTTTATGAGTTCCCCACCGCATAGGCTTTTTTAATATAGCGACAGAAAACACAGTTTGAAAGGCATTCAGCTCTACTGCATGAGGTAATGCAACTAAATTTCCGAAGGAAGTGGATGCAATTAACTCTCTTTCTATTACTAAGGCTTTATAATTTGCTGGAACTATTTTTGCCTCTTGTAATTTCTCCGCCATAAAGCTTATGGCCTCAAACTCGTTTTCAAAAGTATCTTTTAAATAAAAGAACTGAGGAATAAAATATTTTTCCATTGTTGGGCATTTTATCAACAGTTGATGTTTTATTAATCGATCGATATTTTTCATATCCTTTTCTGTTAAAAAAGCTGATAGGACCAGTATCGGAATATCAGTAAAATGGCCTAATTTAACAGTAGTGAATATATAATCAACTTGTTTTTTTTCGATCTTCTCTACATTTGCAATTGAATATATTTCAACAACTTTGATACTATCTGCATACAACCTGTTTATCTTATGCAAAAGAATATTAGAAGCAGTATATCCGGTAGGGCAAACTAATGCCACTTTCAACATCTTATCCATATTAAAATTTCTTTCATAGGATGCACCAAAATGTAATGCAATAAATCCTATTTCGCTTTCTTCAATCTCTTCAATCTCTAGATCCATCTTTTCATAAAATTTTTTACAGACAAACACGGCAATTTCAAATATGATAGGATACTCTAATTTCAAGTCCCCTAAAAGAATATTCCTCATAGGGGCTTTCTTTTCCAGTCTTTCATGCATCAACTTCATATGTATAGTTAGTCCAACAATCAGTTCTTCATCATCGATAAAATTGATACCAAATTCTTCATACGTATCAAGAATGATGCTTTCCATAATCTTTATATACTCAATAGGAAAATTCTTATATAGCTCTATTTTGTTTATATTGTCTATCCTCAGTACCCTTTTTTCTATTAATAAAATTCCTATGTATGCTATTTCTTCTTTTGGGAAATCAATGTCAAATTCTTTTTTAATATTATTGCAGATATCTGTAGCTACCCTATATTCTGCACTATTACTTTCGATCAAAACGCAGTTTTGCAGTATATTATTTTTCTCTATTCGCTCCATCGCAATAGCCATATGAATAATCAAGTTTATAATGCCAATATCTCTTATCTGATATTTATTTCTATCCAGCGCGGATATAATTATATATTTCAATTTCATCAAATCATATGGAAAATAGGCTTCATATCTTTTTAAATCCAGAAAATTTTCTTTTAATTCTTCATGTAACAGCTTGCTAAACAAAAAACGCTTATCTTTCTCTTCCCCTAAAAGGTGGAATTTATTTGCCTTTTTTCTAAGAATCAGCTGACTGTTTTTTTTGCAAAGCAGACTTGATAGAGCTTTAAGATCTTTTTCTATCGTTACTTCACTTACATGGATTTCATCTGCCACCTCAAAAACGTCCAGTTTATTTTTAAACATTAGTAGTTTTTTTAATAAATAATTAACCCTATCACATTGTTCTATGGGCATATTTACACTATGTAAAACTTTTTTTATTACTTTTTCTGCAGACTGCGGTATGTAATACCCTTTATTGTTAGCATAAATAATTGTATTATTGACATTGATCATTTTTATGTCCATTCTAATTGTTCTGGCTGTTACAGAGAAAAAAAGTGCCAATTCTTTTCCTGTAACGGTTTTTCTTTTATTCCATATATACTTTATAATTTCTTTTTGCCTATTGATTAAATTCGTCAAGTTGAATACCTCCCGTTTTATGGGATCATAATGCCTCATTCGTGTCCAGTATTTTCTATGTTTATAAAAATGGCTTAAAAACCTATCTTCAACGTTATAAGATTTTTAAGCACATTTCAACGGAATTATTTATTTTGTATAAGCTCTAAAGCCATATCTAATACGGCTTTTGCATTCATAAGTCCATAAACGACACTATCGATAACCGCAGCTGGTATTCCTTTTGGATCAGTTATTTTTTTCACTTCATTCAAGGCGTATCTGGCTTGAGGTCCTAATAATACCACATCAACGCTGTCCAAAACATCATGGATTTCTGATGCTGCATAAGCATCAATATCTAACACCAAATTTCTTTCCTCTGCAACCTTCTTCATTTTGTTAACTAATAAACTGGTTGACATGCCTGCGTAACAAATTAAAACAATTTTCATGCCCCCAACCCCCTTTTATTTCTTAATTGTATTTAATCTCTCTCTTTGTTACACTAAGATCCGCACGAAATATCTTTTTCTTTCAATAGACTAGTAGAACAAAACTTTCCTTTGATATATCTATAAGTAAGCTTTCTTAGTACATATAACGTAAATCATGAAGTTATCCATAATTTTCCCTATGTGTTATTAATGGTACAATATTTATCATTGCGTTTCAAATAAATAATTTCCTTTCAATTAGGAAATTTCATTCGATATAATTGTGCATCACCCATAACAAGCGTAAAAAGAGCAACCCCAACTAAAAGGTCTTTTCAAACCTGGTTATATAAATACCTTTTTCAATTTCAGTCTCCCCAGTTTGATGATACCCTTTCTTCAAATATAGACTTACTGCAGGTCTGTTCTCTTCTCCTGTAGCTACAATGATTTTCGTTATATTCTCATTCTTTATCAAATTCGTTAGCAAGATTGATCAGCGCTTGCTCACACACTCTATAGATTGTCCAATCCAAGCACCACCATTCAAATCTAAATCTCTCTATTGTTCCTAACTCTTACAAGGATATCCTCTCGAATTCCATCATTATCCGCAACAGGAATATGCTTTGTATTATAGTACTCTATCACATCAATAATTTTTACACCTAGCTCAGAAAGCGTCTTCATAATACCTTCTACCGTATAACCCATGAATTCATGGGTTTTACCTTTACACGTACCCACAATAATTGCTTTTTTATTTGTCGATAGGCGGCTTCTCCAACCATTGCTATAATCGTTTAAACAAAAAGTCCTATCTAACAAAGCCTTCATTTGTGCAGTCATATTATAATTATAAGAGGGTGAAGCAAATATATATCCATCTACGATCTTCATCTGTTCAATGATTTTAGTTATGTCATCTTGAATGTTGCAAGTTCCTGCTTTGATACAGTATTCGCAGCCATAGCAGGTTGCAATATTCTTACTGTCTAAATAATATTTTTCTACGTCGATATTTTTCTCATTTAATCCCCTAATGATATAATCCGTCAGTAACTCCGTGTTTTTTCCTCTTCTAGGGCTACCTATCACCGCTATCCATCTTTCACCCATTTTATCCCCCCTAAGCTTTTAAAAATCTTCTTCACGTCTCAATATAGCATTGTAGTCATTTGAAGTTTCCAGAAGTCATCCTAGATATTGGCCCCGTTTCTAATATTTTACTATTCATACGCTCTATAGTCAAAACCCTATCCTCACATTGTTGTAAGGACAGGGTTCGCATATTCTTATCAAGCTACTGATCCTATGCCAGTTGTCCGTTGAACGGATATAATTCATTAAGACGATAAATTTTTGACTAAAAGCTCATTTAACTTCTCATAAATAAAAGCCTATCATCTTCTGATAAGCTTTTATTTATCAATTTGAATATTTGCTGATACCAAATTTTAAGAGACTTTTCTCTGTATCTCCTTAGATTCCTCTAATAATTTGAATCCATATTCTAATAATTGCTTAGATACAACCCATCTTCCTTCTTTTGAACTATTTAATACAACTGCAATTAAATCTATATCGTTTTTGCTGGCAGAAGAAATCAAACATTGTCCTGCTGCAGATGTATATCCTGTTTTTACCCCTGTTGCAAAAGGATAATAATGCGCATCATTTTTATTTAAAAGTAAGTTTCTATTTTTCCAATCACCGTTCTCAGGTTTTTGAACAAGTTCTTTAAAGGATCTGTTCTTCATTGCCTCTCTCGTAATAATACCCAGATCATAAGCAGTAGAATAGTGTTCGCTGTCATGATATCCATGAGGGTTCGTAAAGTGTGAATCCATCGCACCTAACTCCTTGGCCCGCTGATTCATTGTCTCCTGGAATTTACCGAGCGACGCTTCTATATCTAAATTTGGCTCGTTATTAATCTTCCTGGCTGTGTACACTGCAAGTGTATTTGCTGAATCGTTTCCCGATACCAACATAAGGCTTTCCATTAAATCATTCACAGAGATTTTTTGCCCTATCACTAATCCTGCCTTGCTGCTGTCCTCAGCAATTAGATTGATCTCTTCGCCTACTGTTATCACTTCATCCAGATCCCCATTTTCTATGACAAGCAAAGCCGTCATGACTTTCGTTGTACTTGCAGGATAAAGACGCTTGTGTTCATTTTGACGATATAAAATCTCACCAGAATTCTGATCCAACAGAATTACACTCTCAGCATCTAAAGCAGCAAGCATCACCTGTGCCGTTATTGGTAAAGAAAATATTATTATAACTAAAATAAATTCTTTCATAAAATCTCCTCCTTCAGTTATCCCAACCGCTTGTCCTTTTTTTAGTTTACAGCAATGGCCGTTTGCAAACCTCATGAGAGACTTAAAGATTTTATTAAGATTTTATTAATGTGGTAAAACTATTTTTGCTATTAACAAAAAAGAAGACTACAAAATAGTCTTCTCCTGCTTATGCTTTAATTTTAATTCAAAAACTGTCCGGTTCTGGTCGCTATAGGCTGCTATTTCTCCGTCGTGAAGTTCTACAATGCTTTTCACGATGGCCAGCCCCAGCCCTGTTCCTCCCATTTCTTCCGATCGTGATTTTTCCACCCGGTAAAACCGTTCAAATAGATAGGGTAAATCTTTAGAGGGAATTGGCTCTCCGTAATTTATTACCCGGATGAAAATATCTGTATCCTCTGTTAATTCTATATCCAGATATTTGCCTTCTTTTCCGTAGCGAATTGCATTCATGATCAGGTTTTCAAAAACTCTTACAATTAAATTTGCGTCTACTTCAGTAAAAATTTCTTTCTTTGCGGGAGATAAACGGCAGATCATATCCGCCTCTTGCAGTAAAGGTACAAACTCCTCTACCAGTTGCTCCATAAGTTCAACGATATTTAATCTTTTCAGACTTACATTCATTCCCCCGTAACTGACTCTTGTATATTCAAAAAGCTCATCTATCAGATTCTTTAACCTCAATGATTTGCTGTAAGCAATATCGGCGTAGTACCGGAGAGCGACTTCATCATGATAACGGTCATGAACAATCAAATCCAGGTATCCTAAAATTGAGGTTAATGGTGTACGCAAATCATGAGATACACTGGTAATCAGTTCAGTTTTTGTTTTTTCTGCGTTTCTCTCCTCTTCTATCGATTCCTTTAATTGTTTTGTCATATAATTAATATTTTGCGCCAATACCCCCAGCTCATCTGTAGTTTTTATGGGAATGCGAATATCCAATTTTCCCTTTGAAATTTGTTCGAGACTATCAGATATTTCCTCCAAATAGCGTATGCTTCTTTGGGTTAAAATAAAAAAATACACTAAAAAGAGTACAATCCCTGCCAATAATCCCAGGGGCACCACACCTATCCACCTATACAAAAAACGAAAAAATACTCTAAAGATCAATACATTGCCTGTTAAATACAATGCAAATAGCATTAGAAGCAAAACACTTACTACTGCCGCCCCAATGCTAATAACAAACAACAATATTATTTTCCAACGGATACTAGACCGTGCTTTCAAATTTATATCCTACCCCCCAAACGGTTTTAATAAAAAAGGGCTTCTTAGAATCTACTTCCATTTTTTCGCGTATTTTTCGGATGTGCACCCGTACGGTATTATCAGATTCTAAATAATCCTCTTTCCATACTTTTTCAAATATTTCATCCACCGTAAAAACTTTCCCTGGATTGCTTGCCAGTAAAAGCAGTATATCAAATTCTATCGGAGTTAGATTTATTTCCTGGTTAAATAGAATTACTTTATGGGTGCTTTTATTAATTGTCAGCCCATTACTGCTAATCTCATCCTCTTTAGCCGGATTCGCGGACTGCGGATTTAATTGTATATATCTTCGAAGCTGTGACTTTACCCTTGCGATCAACTCTAGTGGGTTAAATGGCTTGGTCATATAATCATCAGCCCCAGTGGCAAGTCCCATAATTTTATCTATGTCCTCTGACTTTGCACTCAACATCAGAATTGGAATATTATTTTCTTGACGTATTCTTCTGCATACTTCTAATCCGTCAATTCCTGGCATCATAATATCAAGAATCACTAGCTGAATAGATTCTCTATCCAAAACATCCAATGCAGCTATTCCTGTATTCGCTTTTATTACATGGTATCCTTCATTTACCAGATAGATTTCAATTAATTCCGCAATCTCTTTTTCATCCTCTACAATCAAAATGCTCTGTTTATCCATATCCCAATACATTCCTTTTTATTAAGCGTATTTTTTTGTTTCTTTAGTATTCTCTCCTTCTTTTCGTAAAGCATCCACTACTTCTTCTAATTCGAATCCACGGGAAGCCTTTACTAAAATTATCGACCCTTTTTGTAATACTTTTACGATTTGTACAATTAAATGTTTCTTATTTTTACAAGAAACCACTTTATTCTGAGGAAATCTTGGAGCTGCCATTTTTGCAATATAGCTGGCAAGAGGACCTATTGTAAACAGGTAGTCAATCTGATTTGGATCAATTTGCGCTCCAATCTCTTTATGAAATGCCACTTCCTCCTCTCCTATTCCTTCCATATCTCCCAGAACAGCTATTTTTTGCTGATAGTCTTTTAATCCATAAAGAGTCTCTAGGGCTGCACGGAGACTTGTTGGGTTTGATTTGTAGGAATCATTTAAAATTGTATACTTCGGAGTATGGATAAGTTCATTTCGCATTCCTGTTGCATCTACTTCTAATAATCCTTCCTTTATCAAGTCAAAGGATACATTGAAATAGCGTGCAACCGCTATCGCTGCCACTGCATTATACATCTGATGCTTTCCAAGCATGGGTAATAAAAATGTATGATGATCCATACCATTTAATTTAAAAGAAATCCCATCTTCTCTAATCTCCGTTATCGCAGGGCGGTAATTATTCGATGAATCCTGTCCAAAAGTTGTAATCTTCTGATCTAAATTCATGTCTTCTATTTTACCTTTTAGTATACCATCATCTCCAAAATATACAAATAGGCCATGCTCTTTTAATCCCCTCAAAATCTCCAGTTTTGCCTGATAAATGTTTTCCTTTGTTTTTAGTGTAGTCAGATGTGCCTCTCCAATATTGGTGATAATTGCAGCATCTGGCAACGCGATAGAAGTTAATAGCTCAATCTCTCCCAGTTCTGACATGCCCATTTCAATAACAGCCATCTCTGTACCTTCAGCAATCTCCAAAATCGTTAATGGTACGCCGAGATGATTGTTTAGGTTTCCAAAGGTTTTATGGGTTTTATATTTTGTTTTTAAAAGGCCGGCCAGAATATCTTTTGTAGATGTCTTCCCATTGCTTCCTGTAATTCCGATTACCTTCATAGGCAACTGCATACGGTATTCCTTTGCCAGTTTTTGAATGGCAGTCAAAGTATCTTCCACAAAGATAATCGGAAAGTCCATCTCCGGAAGGGGTGTATCCTTGTTCCACAAAGCGGCTGCAGCACCATCCCGGACAGCTTTTTCAATAAACTTATGCCCATCAAAATGCACTCCTTTTATCGGAATGAATAATTGATTTGCTGTAATTGTTCTTGAGTCTGTCGAAACCCCTTTTATAAGGATTTCTTCATATTCTTTCTTTAAACCAAAACCTCCGGCCATTTTTTCTACTTCTCTTAATGTACGTTGAATCATTTTTCCCACCTCGCGTTTAATATAGATTGCTGCTGCTCATACCGCTCAAATCCTAACTCAATTAATTTTTCAATGAGCTGTTTTTTTGTCATACCACTGGTTTTCTCACATAGAGCGGGAAACATGCTCAGCTTTGTTAATCCAGGCATTGTATTTACTTCATTAACAAAAAATCTATTTTTGTCTGTTACAAAATAATCTACACGTACAAGACCAGAGCAATTTAATAATTTAAAAATTGCGTTGGAAGTTTCTCGCATTTTTTGACTGATATCAGCTGGCAGTCTTGCCGGTATTACAGAAACCAGTTTACCATCCAAATACTTCGCATTGTAGTCCATAAAAGGCCTTTCCTGAATGAACTCTCCCACAACAGAAGCTATGGGGTCATCGTTTCCGACTACTGCTATTTGCATTTCCCTGCCAATAACCTCTTCTTCAATAACCAGTTTTCGATCGTATAAAAATGCTTCCTTCACTGCCTCTTCCAATTCCTCTCGATTTACACAGCGGTTAATTCCCACACTTGAGCCTAATCTTGCAGGTTTGACAAAGCAAGGATAACCAATAATTTTTTCAATCTCCTTGTAGGTATCCTGCTCATTATTCATCCACTGATTCAATGAAAAAGGAATATACTTTACCTGGGGAATATCTGCATTAGCAAATAAATCCTTCATCACAACTTTATCAATACCAGCTGCTGACGCCAGTACGCCATTGCCAACATAGGGAATTCTTAATAGTTCTAAGAATCCTTGAATCGTCCCATCCTCTCCGTTGGTCCCATGTAAAGCAGGAAATACAATACTTCTCTCTTCCTGCCGGAAATCTTTCATGAAAAATGATCCGATAGATTTAGCTGCTGAATCCGTACAGCTTCTCTGAAGCGTTTTTACATCTAGGATCTCTTCTTTAATTTTTTCTAGTGGAAACCATGCTCCCTTCATTGTGATATATACCGGGTATACATTGTATTTCTCTTTATCTAATGCATTCAATATAAAAGAAGCTGTTTTTAGAGAAATTTCGTGTTCTACCGACCTGCCGCCGTATATTACATAGACATTTGTCTTCATGTTCTCCCTCCTCCTTATGGGCATTTTTTCACTAAAGTTTAATATATCTACTATACTTCCACTACCGTCTTAAAGCTGTAATATGCCTAGTTTACGATATAATCTTCAAAAAGAACTCATTAAAGTCTTGAAGAATTTATTAAGATTTTATTAAGAAGGACAAAGGTTCTTTTCCTTCTATGAACTTATAGATATATGACTGAGAAGTTTAATTGATGGCCATTTATTTTATGGAACTTATACAATAAATCATCCGTCTAAATGATAAAAGGTCAATAGAGAACATTGAAAGGATGAGGATTATGAAGAAAATTAGTCAATATGCTTTAATATTAACTTTAAGTGCATCACTATTAGCTGGATGCGCAAATACTGAAGCAGCACCAAAGGATCAGCCGGAAGATATCTCCGGTATCCACCTAAATATCGATGAAGCCATGAAAGAAAAAGAAATCAATTTTGAAAATGTAAAATCAGTCGAAATGTTTGATTTAGACGATAAGCAAATCGATATACATTATGATGAGAAAGATATAAAAGATATTGCCACAGCTTACAATAAGAGTGAAATTACCTATGATCCTTATGTTATGATGATCAGCGGAAAACAAATGCGCATTACACTCAAGGACGATACGACCATCAATATTCACAGTTATGGCAGCACTACCCATGTGGTAGCATCCGGTGAAAACATCTCCTATCACTTGGTTAGTCCGGAAATTGCTGAAATTCTTCTAGGTGAATAACAACATAAGATGCATATAAAAAATAGATCCTGATTTTAGGATCTATTTTTTATATGCATCTATTTTGCTTATGACAGGGATTAAACCAAGCTGATGATCTGATCAATGACTTCTTTTCCTAGAATAATATTGTGCCCGGAAACACAGGTGTCGAAATCCATGTTCCTATATCTATAGAGCGTATCCAAATAAGTTTGCCTATCCGTATAGATGCTGGGTACAATTTCTTCTATGGTATCTCCAATATTATCACCTGCATTCAGCACTTTCTCTTTCTCATCCAGTACACTAATAGAATCGATTGTGTGTCCTGGTGTATAGATTAGTCTAATTTTATCTTCTTGAAAATACAGCTCTCCATCAAAAACCAAGTTTGGAAGGCATATTTCCAATTCTCCACGGGCATAGCGTTTATTCTTATGGATCATATTCTCCCATTCGGATTCAATCATTTCTCTAGAATGTTTATGGGAAATTATAATGCAATCTTCTAAAGCACTATTTCCCCATATATGATCCCAGTGATAATGGGTATTAATTACAATAATAGGCTTATTGTCATTTTTTATGTATTCCTTGACAGGGGCAATACTAATTGGTCCTAGTCCCGTATCAATAATATAATTGTACTTTTCCCCCTGAATCAAATAAAGGTTTAAATCCCACTCGGAAGAATAGGTAAATAATACGCCTCTGTTTTTAACTTTCTGAATTCTCATGATGGTATCCCCCTAGTTTTTATTCCATTGCGTTAGTCAATACATAACCCCATTTGTAAAGAGTCATAAAATTTGCCGTTGACAAAAAAATCTCTTGTTATTATCCCTTCTTCTAAAAATCCAAGCTTCTTATATAAAGAAATTCCTCGAATATTATCCACTCTAGCCCTCAGATTGATCTTTTTGACGATTCCCGAAACCTTACTCCAATCAATTAAATACTTTATAAGTGCTTCACCGATTCCGTTCCCCCAATATTCTTTCAGTACACTTACGCCGAATTCCCCAGTATGGGCCGTTCTGGATCTAAATCCACCGGTAAAGCTTAAATTTCCAATGACCTTTCCCTTTATTTCAGCAATGATAAACAAAACATTATCCTTCCCTAGGGTACTTTCAATAAAGACTTTCTCTTCTTCAATCGTTTTCTCAAATTCCCCAACTCCGAAGGTTAAAAAATCTGACTCTCCAGCAATTGTATGGACAAATTCCAGCATCGCTTTTGCATCTGATGGGACAGCTTTTCGAATCACAATCTTTTCCCCATTGGCAATGATCTCTTTCATAAATATAATCCCCCTATCAAATTTCTCAATACATGTTCATTACTATTCTATTCTTTTTTGATTAATCCTTTTCATTACTCTGTTTTTCTAGTATATCTCTTTAATTGTTGTTTTTTTATACTAATTCACTAAAAGTAAAAGCATCCCTTCAAATTTATAAAAATTGAAAGAATGCTTTCTGTCTTATCGAATATTAAGAAACTTAAACACTACAACCTCTATTAGGTATCACTTTACATGCTGCTACATCCCTTTTAACACAGCTTCCATGCCCTTTGTGTCGATGCTATCTAAATAGTTTACAACAGTTTCAACGAAACCATCATACTTCGTAAGATCTTCACCAAAGAATCCCTCATTAGAAGCAAAAGCGCTAACAAATTCAGGACGAGATAGTGCTTTGGAATTTTTAGCAAAAAACTCAAGTACCTCTAGATTATCTATGATCTTATATTCTTTACCCTTTCGATCACCAATCAGTGCACCGTTTTCGATCCTTGTGCCCGTATAGAAAGCCATTAGTGCAGCAAATGACAGTACAATACATGATGGCAGCTGTTCAAACTTTTCTATATAAGCCTTCATGCTTGGCAAAACTCTTGCTCTCCACTTAGAAACAGAATTTAAGGAAATTGCTAAAAGTTCATGATCGATATAAGGGTTTTTAAATCGCTCAATAACCGCATTTGCAAAAGAAAGTAATTCTTCCTGTGGTAAAGTAAGAGTCGGAATAATCTCTTCGAATAAAGTTTTTTTCATAAAAGACAGTATGATATCATCTTCCATACAATCACGCACAATATCCTTACCAGCAAGATACGCGGCAAGAACCATGGAGGTATGGGCTCCGTTTAAAATACGGACCTTCCGCTTTTTGTATGGTGTATGATCATCTACAATCATGACAGGTAATCCTGCCTTTTCAAATGGCAATTCGTCGGCCAGTGTCTTAGGCCCCTCTATTACCCAAGATGCAAATACCTCTGCTGTATTTATTAATTTATCTTCATAATGGTTCTCTGCATTTAGATTTTCTGCCTCTTCCCTTGGATATCCTGTAACAATCCTGTCAACAAGCGTACTACAGAATATATTTTCTGCAGTTACCCATTTTGTAAAATCCTCTCCTAGATTCCATTTTGATGCATATTGGTCAACACAATTTTTTAATGCTATGCCATTGTTATCAATCAATTCACAAGAGAGTATAACAAATCCTTTTCCTTTTTCCCCACCAAAGACCTTAAACCGTTCATACAGCAGTCTTGTCAACTTAGCCGGAAAGCTTGAAGGAGGAGCATCATCCATTTGATCCTTTGGCTCAAATACAATTCCCGCCTCGGTAGTATTGGAAACAATATATCTCAATTCAGGATTTTTCGCATTATTTAAATAGGCCTCAAAATCTTCATAAGGATTAATTCCTCGACTGATGCAGCTGATAATACGCTTCCGATTAACCTTCTCTCCATCTTCAAAGCCACGCAAATATAGTGTATACAAGCCTTCCTGCTCATTCAACACACTGACAAGTCCATTGGCAATGGGTTGAACAACAACAACTTTACTATTGAAACTTTGTGTTTCATTGAGGATATCAATAAAATAATCAACAAAACCACGTAGAAAATTACCTTCTCCAAATTGCAAAACACGCTCTGGAGCCTCTTTTAACCTAAAGGAATTATCATTTAAACTTTTTAATGCTTGATAGGATAAACGTTTCATTTATAATAATCCTCCAATTTAATAATTCTTCCCTTATTCTTCTAGAAGAACAGATCAACTACGCCAACCGAGAATAACGGAACAAAAGTTAATAGCATTAGACAAATAAAAAGTAATATATAGAATGGTACAGCTTCTTTAATAAAGTCTTTAATTTTACACTTTGTTATACCACAGGTTACAAACATCAATGCACCCATCGGTGGTGTAAGACAACCTACCGCCATATTAAAGATAAAAATCATGGCAAATTGTATTTCATGGATACCATATTTTGCAGCTACCGGTGCCAATAGTGGTACCAATACAATCATTGCTGCATTTCCCTCTATAAACATACCTACAAACAACAAGAATAAATTCACTACGATAAGAAATATATACTTGTTAGAAATCATATTAACAATCATCTCTGTCATTTGCTGCGGAATACGTTCTTTGGTAAGTATCCATGCAAAGGCAGATGCAGCACCTACAATAAGCATAATTGCAGCCGTCGTTGTAATGGTCTCCTTCAATCCTTTGATTACATCCGAAAACTTCATCTCACGATAAACCGCCCCCAGGATCAAAGAATAAATAATTGCAACAGAACCTGCTTCCGTTGGGGTAAATATCCCAAGTCGAATACCCCCAATGATAATAACCGGTAAACAAAGCGGTAATGCAGCTTGCCATAATGCAGACAAAAATTCGTTTATTGTTATTGCTTTCTGGCGAACAGGCTTATACCCGCGCTTTTTAGAGATAATCGATACAAGTATCATCATTGAAACACACAATAACACCCCTGGTCCTATACCGGCTATAAATAACTTCCCAATGGAGACATTGGCGATAGAACCATAAATAATCATTGCAATGCCTGGCGGAATAAGTGGTGTAATCATAGCAGAAGCGGCAGTAACCACAGAAGAAAATTCTTTAGAAAAACCCTTTTTCTCCATCTCAGGTACCAGCATCTTCGATTGCATTGCTGCGTCAGCCAGATTTGAACCTGATAATCCGCCCATAAGGGTAGACAGTAATACATTTACCTGTGCGAGACCACCGGACATTCGTCCAGTCAGGATCTCACAGAAATGCATTACACGCTTTGTAACACCTGAATAATTCATAAATACACCTGCGCAAACGAAAAACGGAACCGCAAGCAGAGGTATACTTTCAACACCTACAATAACACGCTGTGCAATAATTTGTGTCGGAACATTTGGCGTAAGTGAAAAATAAGCTACAGAACCAGCTAATACAGAAGCGAAAACCGGAACTTTTAAAAATAGAAGAACCAACATAATAATAGCAGCAATCCCAACAGCACTTATACCCATTCCTCTTCCCCACCTTCCATATCAACCTTTTTCGAAAATACAGACATTGCTGTCATTATGGTATGATTTATCATCATTAGACCGCAGCCAATAGGAAATGCTGAATAGATTACAGGATAGGGCACATCTAAGATGTTCGTCATTCTACCCGTTTTCAACAGTTGCATTACTAAATTTGTTCCATGGGTCATCAGATAATAGAGTATAAACATAACAACAAAATAGTTAAATATATCTACAATCTTTTTAGCAGTGGAAGGTAACCGGTCAACGATTATATCAATTGCTACATGGCTGCCGCTGCGGAATGCTGCGCTGGCACCAAAAAAAACTACCCATATAAAACACCAAAGCTGCACTTCCTCCTGCCAAACAAAGGGATTATTTACAAGATATCTCATCCATACGCCAGAAAAAGTTATGATGATTAATATGATCAACGAAATGCCTGCAATGACCATATCTAAATTCAGCAAACAGTTTAGTGCCTTATTTTTCAATTTCATATTTGTCACGCCTTTCATGTTATAATCCGGAGACAATGATTGTCTCCGGATTATGGATGATTTAAATAAATGAAACAGTTATCAAATAAATCTATTTCATAGCTTCTTTAACTTTGTCATATAATCCTTCTGTCCACTTAGCTGTAATTTCTGGTAAAGAGTAGAATTTCATCGCAGCGTCTCGGAACTCAGCAGAATTAACTTCAATTACTTCTACACCCTCTGCTTTTAATTTTTCAAGGGTTTCTTGCGTAATTTTTTCCTGGATTGAGTTGTTATACAGACCTGCCTCATTACCCGTTTCAATTAATAATTGTTGTTGTTCAGCCGTTAATGAATCAAAGAACTCTGTTCCTGTAACCCAAGTTGTAAAGTTTTTAACGTGTCCATCCAGTGTAAGATACTTCGCAACCTCATGGAACTTACCGTTGTAAAGTACTGGCAACGGATTTTCAAGGCCATCGATCGTACCTTGTTGTAAAGCTGTATACACATCACCTAATGGCATAGGCGTTGGTGTTGCACCTAAAACTTCAAAACCTTTGATTTGGATTGTATTATTTGGAACACGAATCTTCATACCCTTTAAATCTGCCACTGTTCTAACAGGCTTTGTCGTAAGTGTATGACGGTCTCCATACATCCAGTTCGCTGTTAAAATCTTTAAGCCCTTATCTTCAAGCATACCGCTTTGCTCTGCCCACCAGTTGCTCTCTGTAAGCTTCCAAGTATCATCCCAGCTTTCAAAAAGGTAAGGTCCAAATGTGATACCAAAATCAGGAACTCCACGATCTGCATAGAATGCACCATCTGCAAGAGTGATTACTGCAGAGCCTGCTAACATCTGATCGATAATGTCATTTTTTGAACCTAATTGGCTTGATGGGAATACTTCCATCTTCATCGTGCCATTACTTTTTTCTTCAAGCAGTCTTTTCCACTCATTCACTGCAAGGTCAGTTGGTTCACCTGGGTTATTTTCATAACCGATCTGAATCACTACAGGTTTTTCTTCTGCCTTATTTGCATCCGGTGCACCTGAGTTTTGCGCTGGAGCACTACATGCTGCAAGCATAGACAGAACCATTAATGCTGCTAATAAAATTGCAATCTTTCTTTTCATTTTCTTCCACCTTTCTTTATGTTTTTAATTGTGTGTTTCACACATTTAAAACGTTAACAATACCTTCAGCATATTTCCTGCATTTTTATCAAAGTCTTCAAATGCCTTTACCGCATCAGAAGCATGATATGTGTTGGTTACAATCTTTTCCAAGTCAATTTCACCTTTAGCCACAATCTCTATTAGCTGTTCAAAGTCTTCTTTTAATGCGTTTCGTGAGCCGTATACGCTAAGCTCTTTTTTCTGAATCATCGTGAAGTTAAAGTCAAGATTAGATTTACCAACCCCTATGAGGACAACCCTGCCGCCAAAAGCCGCAGCATCTATACAGCTCTGGAAGGTTGATGGTAAGCCTACGGCTTCGATTGTAACATCAAATCCATCCCCTCCTGTAATTTCATTCACTTTTGCTTCAAAACTTTCTGCATGATCGTTTAAAATTACACCATCTGCACCCAGTTTAAGTGCATAATCAAGTTTGCCTTGGGCAACATCACTTAAATAAACTTTTGCTCCAAATTGTTTTGCAGCAATCATCGCAAGTATGCCGATTGTTCCAGCGCCTATTATTAAAACCTTTTCCTGAGGCTTGACTTTCGCACGCTTTACACCGTGATAACTAATACAAAAAGGCTCAATTAATGCAAGTGTTTTCCCAGAAAGCCCTTTTCCGTCATAAATACGTTCAATAGGCATTGTGATATATTGCGCAAATGCACCTTCCCGTTGTACACCCATCGTCTGGTTTGTTGTACAGCAGTTAACTAAGTCGCGTCGGCAAGAATAACAGGTTGTACAGTTAAAATAGGGATTTGCAGTAACTACCATACCTTTTTTTAGACCTCTGTCGTTATCTCCGATTTCAACAATTTCAGCTGAAAATTCATGTCCAGGGGTTCTTGGATAAGACACGTAGGCAAATGTACCCCGATATGTACCCAGATCAGACCCGCAAATACCTCCATAAAGAAGCTTCAATACAGCTTCTCCCTTTGCCGGTACCGGCATTTCATTGTCACGAAGTTCTACCTTGCCAGGTTCTGTGATTACAATAGATTTGTTCATTTCTACCTCCTAAGCTAGTCCAGCAAAATAAACTAGGCATTTATAAGTTGTTTTTAAGATTCATATATATCTATTGCATATCTGTTGTATACATCATGTATACAACAGAAGCTATTGATCATATGTATGATTATACACTTGCTTTATAGGCCTTGTCAATTCATGTTGCTCATAATAATTAATATTTTTAACGAAAAAATTTTAGTACTTGCAAAAAAATTTTATATTTGTAGACGAACTTTCATTCAATAAACAAATCTATACACCTAAAAATATAAACGTGCAAACTCCGCCATAAAAAGAGCGTCTACGACGCTTTCGCTAGGGAACCCTAGGTTCCCTTCGACGACTGCTATCGCAGTCTGAGTACCCTCCTTAGTACGGCAGGGGATTTCATCCCCTACAACCCCTATTTTTTATATAATAGAAAAGTAGAACTTTCCTATTATATAAAAAAACCTACCATCATTTCAACGAACGATAGTAGGTTCTGTCATTATAAAAATAGACCTGCGATAAATATAGGCTTTCATGATTATATCATCAAACTCATCAAAGTTGCATTCTTAGAATTTTGGAGGTGCTTCTGCATTGCTTCGGCGGATTCCTCTACCTTATCTTCTAATAATAACGCTATAATCGTCAGGTGCTCTTCTTGAGTTTGTTTCAATCTTTCATCTATTTTTTTTCCTGATAATACACGCATGCGATGAATCTGGTTATAGATACAATCCATAGTCTGGTGAAAATATTTATTGCCGCTGCTAGAGATAAGAAAACGGTGAAACGCATCATCAATCTGATAAAATTTTTCTATCTCTTCTTGTTCAATATTGTTTAAGATTTTATCTCGCATAAGCTTAAGTGCATTTTTGTCTATATTTGCGCCGCATGTCCGTATAATATAGGGTTCAATGCTGTCTCTTACTTGAAAAATCATGTTTACCTCATTAATTGACAGTTCTCCTACAACCACACCTTTCTTCGGCATGATCGTCACTAGATTTTCCTGTTCAAGTTTATTAAGTGCTTCTCGTATAGGTGTACGACTAGTATTAATCTCTTCCATTAAAATACTTTCATTTAAAAAAGTATTAGGTAAGTACTCGCAGTTTATAATTTTAGATTTAATAAAGCAATATGCTTTTTGTTTCAGATTTTCTTTTTTCATTCTATTAGACTCCATTTCAAAATAGATTAATGCGCTGTACCCCATTACATTTTTTTCTCAAGATTTAGGTTTTGATTTTATCATTATTTTATTCTTACGTTACACAGGGATAACTTCAATAAATCATAGCATAAAGATTTCTTCATTTCAACTTATTTTTCGATGTTTGTCTTTAAATTCACAAAGTAAATTTCTTTCAAACCCTGTAAAAATCTATCTTTTACAGTATCAATATTTTTATCTTCATTGATGAACCTATAGAGTAAAAAAAGCATCCAACTATCTATTATAATGACAGTAAGATGCTTTTATATAATTACCTATTCATTTTTAGATTCGTATTTGTCTGATTTGATCCTTTAATCGCTCTATATCCGTAATCCAATCCTCTATGTCATGTTCATGTTCTATTTCATCATTTAAAATAGTTATAGCCATTTGATAGGTAGCATGATCTTTTCCGTTTGTATAATCAGCGATTTCTTCGTATCTCTGAATCGCACATCTTTCTCCTCTAAGATTCTGCTCCAATATTACTTCTACATATGGATCGTTCGGTTCTTCATATTCACATCTTGCAAATTTACTCCATTCCACTGGATTTAGGATAGGTGTTCCTCCCAGCTGCAGGATTCTGTTAACTACCAATTCTGCATGTGCCAGTTCTTCGTTGGCATGAATGAGCAGTTCAGGCTCTATTTCACTTCTCATTGGGCCTTCCATTAGTCTTGCGCCAATCCAGTACTGGTAATATGCAAGCCATTCCTCTGCTAAAGCTTCATTTAACATTTGAATTAATTTTTCTACATCTAAGTTTGCAATTTCAACAGACTTTTTTCCCATTATAATATCCTCCTTATTCACCAACAATTTCACACGTTTATTAATTACCCATACAACCGATGATCTAATCACTAAAAATTTTTCAATTTCGATAAATTTCTAGTATTTCTATATTACCAACTTTTTCCCTATAAATAAAGCACAAAATTATTCGATCTATTAAAAAATAAAAATCACCCTCTTTTTATAACCATTAAAGGGGTGATTAAATGAGCCTTGTATAGATGTGTGTCTTTAAAATATAATCTATTTTTGTCATAGAGGCATACCTGTGTGTCTGCCCGTTTTCCGAAACGACACAGGGGGCATTCCCTGCTTATATTCCCTTTTAGAAGCACACATCTATATCATTACTGATCCATATAGCTTTTATGCTTTAGAAAAAGTTTTATACATGTTGCTTTTGGCACCACAGATTGGACAGTTGTCCGGCAATCCATCTGCTGTGGTATGTCCGCAAATCTGGCAAACATGTACATCATCCAGTTTCATATCATTTCCCTGCCTGACTGCTTCCTGCGCCTCTTGGAACAATTTTGCATGAATCTTTTCAGCTTCCAATGCGTAGTGAAAAGCCCGCTCAGCACCTTTTTCTTCTTGAAATCGAGCGGCATTCAAATAAACTGGGTACATTTGCTCTATCTCATGGAGCTCACCGTCGATTCCACCCTGCAGATTTTGTATGGTTTTCCCCAAGCCAAATACCGCACCTGCTGTCACACTAAAATCTATTTTCTTTTCTCCTAATTCGCGAAAATGATTATCGGCATGGGCCCATTCTGCATAAGCGATTGCTCTGAAAAGTCTTCCCACATTGGGAAAGCCTTCTTTATCCGCCACATCTCCCCAAATGAGGTATCTCATATGGGCCATACTCTCTCCACCATAAGCTGATCTTAAAAAGTCAGCTGTCATATCATTTTTTACTGCCATGTCTTCAGTTCCTCCTTATAATTTAGTGATTATCCGTTAAAGTATATCCAATATTTTCACTTGATAACCATGAGGATAGGCAGTAATTTGTTTTATTGGACCCAGCTTGAACTTTTTTGCAGTCATAGTTTCTTGTATTTTAATAAAATAAACTTTTCCAATAAAACACCGATTGCTACACCAATGGTATATGCTAATAAATCACTCCATAGGAAGCCAAAACCTAGTACCAGTCCTCCGATGACAGTTTTCCTTAGGGTATTGATCCAGGGAGCTTGATAAAGCTGGCTAATTTCAGTTAAATATGCATAACTTATAGCAATCCCTGCAATTTCGTATGTACTCTTTTTATTAAATAAAACGCCCGTTATCAGGAAAATCATCAGTGCCCACAAAACATCTCCTGCATAGAGATTTACCCATCTCGGCAGGAAAAAAGCATTCATTCTAGATCCTAGTCCCAGCAAGATCACTGCCAACACAAAAATACTGTAAATAAATCTATTTCGTTTCACTTCCATTGATTTTATTTCCTTCCTTACATTTTTTTTATTCCTCTGGAGCATAGCTATTTCTCTTTTTCATAAGATTATTATAACTTAAAATTTAGATTTTGTGTCTCACCCCATGGGTTTATTATATGCTAAAAGCCCCTGTACAACCTGGTCCAGGGGCTTCATCAACGTGCGTATATTTTTCTCCAATTACTTCATGTAATTTTCAATATATTTTTTTGCAGCGGCTTCTATCTGCATTCCCTGATAGATATCATTTAAAGCATGGTTGATTCCATCTATATCTAGTTTAAAGTCCTGAAGAACCTTGTAAAACTCTGGATGCTCCTGTTTCAATCCCTTTCTGCCAAGAGTTATACAATATTGATCTTTTGGCAAGATTTGTTTGCTGTCTTTCAAAAATTTGAGTTTATGCGTCCCAAACATCCAATGAGGCTGCCATCCCGTAATTGCAACCCACTCTTTTTCCTTTATCTTTCTTTCAAGTGCATCTAACATTGATTTCTCATCCCCATAATCTATGGTAAAGCTTAGCCCATATTCGGCAATAATCTGAGGAAGTACTGCACCTATTGAAGAAGTCCTTTGGATAGAATAAATTGTATTGTCAAATTGCGCAGCATTTTTTCTTAAATCCTCAATTTGGTCAATCGGTACATAATCAGGAACTACAAGTCCGCTTTTACAGCCATGAAGATTAGCACCCATATCTTCCAGATTTTTAGCATGCTTTCTAAAAGATGCTTCTTCAGCAGGCATCCAGGGAGCCACCGTAGCATCCACTTTTCCCTCTGCTACACTGCGAAAAAGATCTGCACTGGGTACTTTTATCCCTTCTAAGGCTAACCCTAGCTTCTTTTTCACAATCTGCTTGAATATTTCCACCTGGATCATATGCTCATCATATTCAGTTTGAGCGATCTTAATAAATCGAAATCGATCTAATTCTTGACTGATAACGCCGATTTTTTTTGTATAATCCAGAATTCTCTCATTCATCACTGCGATAGTATCTGCCTGATTTTGTGTCACCGCTGTTACTTCTTGTGCACCTGC
Source organism: Geosporobacter ferrireducens (assembly GCF_001750685.1). Lineage (GTDB taxonomy): Bacteria > Bacillota > Clostridia > Peptostreptococcales > Thermotaleaceae > Geosporobacter > Geosporobacter ferrireducens. The sequence continues at coordinate 584,100 of NZ_CP017269.1, forward strand.
AGCAGTTTCCTCTGAGACAGCTGCGATGTTTTCTATAGCTTTAACAATTCCCTCGCTGGCAATAGATAACTGCTTTGTTTTCTCCAATATCTGAGCTATTTGATAGTCGATGGTTACTACAGCATTGCTAATCGTACTGAAAGCCTCATCAGTATCTTTAATCGACTGAGCCTGTTCACTTACTGCATTGTTAGCCATTGAAACTTCATCCACAATCCTCTCAACACTCTGTTTTACCCGATCAATAAGAGATTTCACCTGATTCGTGGAATCTCCCGTATTATTAGCCAGCTTTCTAATTTCCTCAGCTACAACAGCAAAGCCCTTACCGGCTTCCCCGGCTCTAGCTGCTTCAATCGCTGCATTTAATGCTAATAAATTCGTTTGCTCCGAGATACCCGATATGGTATTGACGATGGAGTTGATTTCACCGGCTGCCATTTCTAAATTATGTACCACCACTGAGATCGTTTGAAAATTTTTCACGTTGTTTTCCACAGTTTGCCTTTGAAAATCCATGGCAGCTTTCCCGTTTTGTATCAATACAATCGTATTATCCGTTTTGTGTTTTATCTCATTTACATCCTGATTGATATCATGAATAAAATGACCGGTTTCTGTTGTATTTATATTGATTTCTTCAACCAAATTTGCCACATGGCTATTTCCTTGAGCTACTTCATCTACTGCTTTGACAATATCCCTTGAGGAATCCTCTATTGCTTGAACATCTTGATTCAGTGCAATACCGTTAGATTCTACTGTTCTTGCTACACCATAAATATCAGCTATGAGTTTTCTGAGTATTTTCATTAGCTGATTAAGTGAGTGATCTACCCTTGTCATTTTTTTACTACATTCTATTACAGACGAATAATCAAACTGGAGCAGCTTGTCTGCTATAGTCTCCATATGATGAGAATCCGTTTCTCTCCAAAGAGCAAAATATACTATAGAGCATAACAAGGCTTGAACCAAGATGAAAGATGTACCATTTCCCAATCCGATTTTCTGTGGCAGCTGGTAGAAATATATACTGTTGATTAAAATAATCGCCATGCAGCTCTCCAGAACTCTTATCACTTTCTTCCTCAAATTATATCCCCCTTCTCCTTTGTATTCAAAAAGTTCGCAACTTTACCAGCAGCGAACTTTTTTATCTTTTATTCAGTCATAGCTTTCTTTACTGCGTCTAACAGCTTACCGGATTTGATGATTTCATATGCTTTTTGAATGTCTACCGTCAAGTTCCTATCTTTTTCTAAAAAAGGAATTTCTTCACGAACTACATCGTAGGCTGCTTTTGTCCCCTTTCCTAATCGGGTTGCCTTACGCAAGTCAATGGCTTGAGCAGCATGCATGGCTTCCATACCCAAAATATAACAGATATTATCTACGATTTTAGCTGTTTTTTGCACCACTATTGGCATATTGCTGGCGTGATCTTCAATTTCTCCTGCTAGAGAATAGTAGTCTACAGTTACTGGGTTAGACAGGTGCCTTACCTCTGCATCTAAGGATGTAAATGTTTTTTGAATCGTACCATAGGCTATAACACTTGTATCTGCTGGGGTTAGGAATCTAGAAAGTCCCGTAAACTTAGGGCTACTGAGTTTAATGGTTCTAAAGCAGGCATTCCTTGAAAGATGGCTCAAAGCTAAGCCAAGCATTTCAAATCCAATGGCCAAGGAGGTTACTTCATAATTAGAACATGGAAACATCACCTTTTCATCAACCAATACGCAAGGATTGTCATCGGAAGTATTTAGTTGGTAATCCATAAATCGTAATACAAATTCTAAAGCATCCCTTACAGACCCATGAACATGACAGGAACCCCTAAAACTAAGGGGATCTTGCAGGGTATCATTCACACCCGGCAGCCATAGGTAGCTTCCTTTAAGGTACTCTCTCACTTTTTTTGCGGAATATGCCTGACCTGGTAAAGGTCTCACTTTATAGGCTGCTTCATTGAGGGGGCTTACATTTCCCTTAAAGCCCTCTAGAGATAGTGCATACAAAATATCTGCAGTATCGATCAGATCTGCAATATCCTTTAATAATAAGGCTCCTTCTCCTGCAGCAAGGGCATTGGAGCTGACGATTGCCAATCCATCCTTGGGACCTAACACAATGGGCTCCAGTCCGGCACGTCTTAACGCTTCAGCAGCAAGCATTCTTTCTCCCTTATAGAAAACTTCCCCTTCCCCGATCATTGCCAAGCCGATATGGGAGAGACAAGTAATATCTGCTTCGCCGATAGAACCTCTCTCTGGAATCACTGGGTGAATCTCGTGATTTAGAAAATCCTTATACATGGTAACAATAGCTGGTTGAATCCCTGTACATCCTACCAATAATGTATTTAGTCTGGCTAGAAGAATCGCTCTTACGTTTTCTTCACTGGCCTCAGGTTTTACAGCTACGCAGTGAGATAAAATCAAATTTCTATTATAGTCTTGATAATATCTGGCCACAACCTGCCGGTCCTTGTTGAGTCCTACTCCCCTAGTAAAACCATAAACAGGCACATCACTTTCTGCCATCTCAAAGACTAGATTTCTGCCTGCTACAATCCGATCCATTGCTTCTGATGTGATTTCAACCTCTGCCTTTTCCCGAGCTACCTTCGCCACTTGCTCTATGGTTAACCCGCTTCCTTTAAGAGTTACCTTTTCTTCTGTCATATTCGCACCTCTTTCCCTTTATCTACTAAACCAAAATGGTTTCTGACTGCTGTCTCTTTTGTTTGCTCTTTAATGCCTTTAGGATTTTTTCTGGTGTTACAGGCAATGATGTTACATTGATATCTAAAGCACTATTAATAGCATTTACAATAGCCGGAGCGATGGCACAGGTACTGATCTCCCCTACACTTTTAGCCCCAAATGGACCATGTTCGTCCCCTTCCTCTATTAAAAGCACCTTTACATCCGGCATATCCGGTGCATTGATCACATGATATTTGCTAAAACTATCTCCAGATATATTTCCCTTATGATCTGCTTTGATCTCTTCAGTTAAAGCTAATCCAATTCCCATTTGAATAGCTCCTTGGATCTGCCCTTCAACAAATCCCGGATTAATCGCTTTGCCTATATCATGAACCGCCAGCACATCTGTGACGCTTACCAGCCCCGTATAGGTATCTATTTCTACCTCTGCAAAATTTGCTGCATATACTGCGGGGTTCGCAGGAGAGGTATAGGTATAGGTCTCACTGATATCATCCTGGAATTTTTTCTGTATCTGAATAATCATTTCCCCATAAGTTATTTTCTGATCCTTTTCCCTGTCCTTATAAACGGTTCCGTTTTCCATCTTTATGTCTTCCGGTTTGCATGCCCATATTTTTGATGCATAGTGAATAAATTTCCCTTTAACCATCTCTGATACCTTCATAGCGCATCCGCCGCAGACGAAGGTCACTCTGCTGGCCTGTGTCCCTGCGATATCAAAAGGACTGACTAAGGTGTCCGCTTCTGGTGCTAAAATCCTATCTACATCTATATCTAATACTTCTGCAACGATCTGTTTCATCGTTGTAACTGTACCACAGCCCAGATCATGGATGCCTGCGTTGAGGTAGGCCCCTCCATCTTCTGTCATTCTTAACGACATGGTAATGAAATCTTGATATCCTCCATGATAACCATTTCCATGGGTTGCACAGGCCATTCCTATTCCCCGGACATATCGCCCTGTATCTTTTGGACGCTGCCATCTTTCCTTCCAGCGAAATGCTTCTCTACCTTTTGTCACGCAGTCAATGGCCCGCGCATTCCCGAGAGCCGGTCCTCCGGTTGGATCTGCATCATAAGGGTGTACTAGATTTTTTAACCTCAATTCGGTAGGATCCATACTTAATGCCCGTGCAATATTATCCATATGAATTTCTGATAAAGCATGAATTTGCGGAGAACCATAACCGCGACATGCGCCGCCGATTGGCGTATTGGTGTACACTACGTCAGCTACATATTTCTGATCTTTGATCCTATATAAGCGAAAAGCCTTCTTTCCCATAGCCATAGAAACTGCATCTCCATTGGTGAAATAAGCCCCCGTATCCACAAGCATATGAATATCCCTTGCTAAAATATTCCCTTCCTGATCTACTGCAGTTTTAATTGTACCGATTGTAGCCGTCCTGGTTCTAGTAGCAAGAATACTTTCTGTACGGTCTAAAGAGAGTTTCACAGGTGCATCGACAGCTTTTGCTAAGAATGCACAAACAGGCTCAAGTACTGGCTGCCCCTTTCCTCCGAAGGATCCTCCCATGGTGGTTTTGATTACACGAACCTTGTTCAAAGGCATATCTAATACCTCAGCTGTAATCAAACGCACTTGAAAAACAACCTGGCAAGGTGTCCAAATTGTAATTTCTCCTCCTGTAGCTGGTGCAGCAACACAAACATGGGTTTCCATTGCTGCATGATGGACTTTAGGTGTTTCAACTCTATCTTCAAATACCAATTCTGCACGATTTATTATTTCCTCTGGGATTCCACACTCTATTTCCTTTCTTGAGATGGTATATCCTTTGTCTTTAATTGCTTCTTCCGGGTTTGTAATAACAGGTAAATCTTCATACTCGATTTCAATCAGCTCTGCAGCCCGCTCAGCGGTATATCTGTCTTTTGCAACGACTGCAGCTACACGGTCTCCAATAAATCTCACATGATCTGTAAACAGTTTCTCATCCTCTAGTACCTCTAATCCTACATACCACTTGTGTGAATTATATAGGGTGTTCGGTGAATTCTTATAGGTAAAGACCTTTACAACACCCGCTAAAGCCTCTGCCTTTGAAGTATCTATTTTTATTATCCGGCCATGAGCGACATCACTTAATACAAGCTTTGCATAAAGCATACCTGGAAGCTGCATATCTCCCGCATATTTCATCTTCCCAGTAACCTTTTCGCTGATATCATGCATGGAGATATCTTTTCCCACATACTTTAAGTTATCTTTCATCTTACTTCACCTCCTGGAGCAGGTCGCCGAATAATTTATAAAATACTTCATCGGCTAAGCCTCGTATTGCTTCTCTTTTGTATTCCTGTGAACTTCTTCCTGCAATAGCAGAATCTACTTGCGCTGTCAAAGCTTCTGCAAAGGAATGGATCAGCTCCAGTGAGACAGTTCTCCCCACCAGAGCTTCTTCTACTATCCTTGATCGGAAAGCCTTAGGTCCTAAGGCTCCTAAAAAGATTCTCGCTTCCTCAATTCTCTCTTCTGTCTCATCTAGCTTAATAAATGCAGCCATATTTATTTTGGCGATTGTTACTCTTGATCTGCTGCCAATTTTTCCGAAAGCAGTTCGGCATCGGTTTCCTTGTATTGGAAATGCAATTTCAATAATTGCCTCGTCTTTTTTCAGGCTATTCTTCCCTGATCCGATCACAATATCTGCTATATCTTTTATATAGCTTTCTCCCTTTGAACAAATCACTTCTACCTTCGCATCCATGGCCATCAATGCAGGTATGCAGTCTGCTCCAGCAAAGGCATTGCCTATATTCCCTCCTACAGTGGCTACATTGCGAATCTGTGTAGATCCGATTTGACCTGCAGCTTCTACCAGACATGCAGCATACTGCTGCAGAACAGGACTATTGATGATGTGGATGAAGGTAGTATTGGCCCCCAGCTTAACAAACCCAGCTTCCTCTCGAATATATTCCAAGGATCTAATTCCTTTCATATCAATCATTGTACCGGAATAAATCCTATTTTTTCTAAGTTTAATGATCAAATCTGTTCCCCCACTGATTAAGTAGGTATTTGTGTCTGCACCCTTTAGCGCAGTAACAAGTTCTGCTACACTGCAAGGGGTTTTCAATAACATTTCCTCCATATGGCAGCATGCCCCCTTCATCATTACTTTTTCACTACATCCTTTACAGCTCTTACAATTTTTGTATAGCCCGTACATCTGCACAAGTTTCCTTCAATAGCAATACGGATCTCTTCCTCACTTGGGTTGGAATTTCTCATAAGCAGCGCTTTACAGGACATTAACATCCCCGGTGTACAATATCCGCACTGTACAGCTCCATTATCTATAAAAGCTTTTTGCAGTCTGTCTAATTCTCCATCTTGAGCTAAAGATTCCACCGTTAATATTCTTTTGCCCCTTGCCTGGTATGCCAATATAAGACATGAATTGATAGCTACATCATCCATGATAATGGTACAGGCACCGCATTCACCCTCACCACAGCCCTCTTTCGTTCCTGTTAGACCCAGATGATCCCTCAATACATCTATTAACCTAAGTCTTGGGTTTACTTCCAGCCTATAATCAACCCCATTAATATTTAACTCTAAAGCCATACTTACTCCTCCTTATGTACAGGTTAGCTATATCCCATCCTAGCTCTATATTTATCTTATAGCTATAGCGTCAATAAAAAGTCAAGAAAACAATTGAGGAAAAAAAGATAGAAAAATGTTGCCGGAAGTATGTGACGCATACTAGGTTTATCATATACAAATTTTTCTTGCCTTTTCATATCAATTAAAAAGTAACTAAAAGAAGAAGAGGTAGACATTCAAGAGGAATACCCACCTCGGCAATTAACATTGAACTTCTATATTTCTAACGAATGCCTATTGCACGAAAATTGAATTTATAAATAGGTAAATAAGCGTTTATCTTATTTACCTATTTACATAATTAATCATTAAGTTCTGTAATTAATTCAGCGTCAATCTTAGCTGTTTCCGGATAATGAACTACATCATAATTTTCTATCATTACAAACATCTTAACCATAGATACCCCTAATGCAACATATATAAATAATACAGGCAATGCTGCTGTCATAGGTAATAATTTTGTAGATTGTATAACTGAAATAGCGCCTTCAGTAGATTGTGTAGTAGCTATTATACTTAAAAATGCAACTGAAGACATGACCAATCCCCAGAATATCTTAATGCTATTTGGTGGTTCAACTTCTGCATTATCACGAATATTTATTGATAAGGATGCAACTGTTGAAGTCATAGAGTCACATAGCGTAACTACTGATAAGAATAATGTTATCATGAATGCTATACTAGTAATTAATGGAAGCGGGAAGTTTTTTAAGAAAGTAAATACAGATGCTTCAAGTCCTTGGTTTTGTATTACGTTCCAAATCTGTCCACCTTGATTTAATTCTAAATGTATTGCATTTGATCCAAATATACCAAACCAAATGACTGCAAATGATGCTGGCACAATTAAGTTCATGAAAATAAATTCTCTAATCGTTCTTCCTTTAGCTATTCTACCTAGGAATAATCCCACCATCGGTCCATAAACGATCATCCATATCCAATATATTACAGTCCACCACATTGGCCATTTATCATCTGCGATGGCGCCAAGGTAAGTCATTCTTGTAAAGAATGTGCTTAAAGATTCACCAAATGCTTCGACAGTGAAAAATAGTGAAAATCTAGTAGCACCAAATACAAATATAAATGCTAACAATCCTATAAACACTTTTGCATTCAAATCAGATAATCTTCGGATACCTTTTTGTAAGCCTGTATAACTTGATATAATAAATGTGGTTACGATTACAAAAAGTATTAATCCTCTGATGAGATTGTTCGGTTCAAGACCGAATACTGCTTTAAACCCAGCTCCAAATTGTAATGATGCAACTGCTAGTATAGCAGATACAGAAACAGCTATAGCAAATAGACAAACATTATCCACCATATCTCCAATCGATTCAAAACTTCTCTTTCCAAAAATTGGATACAATACAGATGAAATTCTAAATGGCAGCTTCATATTGTATATAGCAAACCCTACAGCTACACCGAATATACAATAATGTGCATAGGATGGGATTCCCCAGTGAATCATACTGACCGATAATGCTGATAGTGCTGCCTCCGGACTTCCTGCTGCTTGATTTAAGCCGGGTATGGGATTATTTAAATGAAAAATCGGTTCAGCGATTCCCCAGAAAACTATACCCGTTCCGATACCACCACAAAGGGATATAGCAAACCAATTCCATCTACTGAGTATAGGTTTAGCCTTCTCTCCACCCAGTTTAATACTTCCATACTTAGACACAAAAAGCCATGCTAATATTGCAAGATTTGCAAGTGCCATAAGTGAATAAAGCCAACCAAACCAATTATATTGAAAATTAGATATAGCATTTTCAATATTGTAAAAAGTTGTTGGGCTAATGATTCCCATTAATATTATTCCTATAAATATGATACTCATTGGGATAAAAATAACTTTTCTAATAACATTCATGGTTTCCTTCTTCATATTCTCTATACCCCCTATTATAATCATAAGTATCCTTAAATTATCTTTTTCTAATCTTACATTTGTTCTACCCCCTTATTGATGTTGTGTCAAGGATCTGTTCAGAGATATCATGAGAACTGGATAAATAATAATTAATGATAACGTATTCCTAGCCCATACTCCAATCAGTACCTTAATCATGTTTTTATTTTAACAACGAAACGTCAATAAAAAGTCTAATAAATTATAAGAATCTCAATTTTAAAAATATTTTTAAGTAAACCTTAGTAATTCGACCTTGCAATAAAAAAAATAACAAACAAATAGATAGGAAAGCATTACAAGATGACAGTCGTCATACACGCACACCTAGTAATCTACTTTAAAATCGATTAGAAAGTACATATATAAATCATCCAAATAAAAAATACACCAAGTTTTTTATAATATTAAGGAAAGAGCTATAGTCCTAGACCTAGGGCCCTCTCCTAACACATTCAAAATTTGATGTAGATACTAATAAACAATGAAATTATTTTTAACAGGATGTCATGAATTCTGGATTCGTATAATATATATTAACACAGATATATTTCATGATAAAAGGGAAGGACAAGCGATGTTTTTGGTAAAAAAATTGAAGAAATATTTTATTTTGAGGAGGTTACTGAAGAATGAAAAAAACAATTCAGTTGTTGGGAAATGATAATCATTTTACTAAAAGTATAGGTCTGACAAGTCTCTTTACCTTCCTCATATTAAACATCCTGGCAATTGTAGTTTATATAAAATATCTTCTAGGTTTCTCCAATAGCTTCATAACCCTTCTCCCTGCCATTAAGATATTATTAAATACTGATTTTTTATTTGTTGTTGTGCTGATTTTTATTTATAATGCAGCAGAAAAATTTTTTGGCATGAAAACCATATTAGCTGCCATAATCCTTATAAGCATAGGCGAAGCACTGTATCTCCTAATGAAAGACAAGCCTTTTGCAATTATATTTCTCTTGGGTTTATACGGTATCGGAATCTCTATATTCACTAGTGTTATTGGACTAGATGCGATGATAAGAATAGCTACAAAAAATATCAAAGTCAAATCCTGAATCAATTTATAATAAAAATCATCCCGCTTCAGCATGTTCACTGGATAAGGATGATTTTTATTGTCTTTGTATAATTATTTCACTGATTAACCACTTTATTTGCAAATCTCCTTTTTGAAAATTCACCTACTGGAAGTGCCAAAGCTGCACAAAACAGTGCAAAGGTTGCAACAGCAGCATATCTTTCCGGAATCATAAAGCTTATTCCCGTAAACAATAATGTAATCAGTAAAGAAGCATATTTTAATCTTTTTCTTCTTTCTATACTAATAATTGGCTTGTTCGGGTGGTCTACAGGGGCATAGATCCAAATCAACAGAAGTGTAATCAGAATAATAATAAGACGAATATGCGCATATAGCAAAACCTTGCTTCCAACGATTACAATAGCAGCAAGAATTATTAAACTTGTAAAGAAGCATCGCCAATATGTATCCTCATGAAATCCACCTGCTGGCATTCTCGGAACGCAGAAAAACAAAGTAGCAACTAAGAAAGGTTTTGTTAGGGATAAAGCATAAAATATGATTAGATAAATAAAAAATTTTGTAATCTCTCCCAAAAAGCACTCTAATCCAAACTTTATTTTCTTAATTTCTAAATCACTTAAATTAGAATTATTGACTTGTATAAAGTTAGTAATTTTTTGAGCTAATCTCTCCATTTTTGTGTTCACCCGCCCAGTTTAATCGAGAACTCTCTTTCTTTAATAAACACACGCTGCTTATGAAAATATTATCATAAAGCAATCGCGTTTTTTGTAGAAATTTGTTGGTTTTTCATGTTTTCTATGCTTTTTTTCAGAAAAATCTATAATTTCATACTAAAGGCCTAGACGGTGCATCATTGTTCAATTTTTACATGTTCCTTACTACATTTCTTACCCATTTTTTCGAGATCACTCTTGGTACCCCAATACATGCTTTTACTAGCTCTTCCAAAGAAATCAAAGCATATACCCAATATACAGGAAGCTTTAATACCAAGGCTCCCAAAAAAGCTAACGGTACCCCTAAAATCCATACACTTCCCATTTCAAGAAACAAGGAAAATTTTGTATCTCCCCCACTTCTAAGAATGCCAATAATCAATACCGTATTAAAGAATCTAAAACACATAAATATTCCCATAATCAACAGAATCTTAGCCGCATTATTGTAAACCACTGGAGAAACATTGAAGAAACTCAAAATCACAGGAGACAGCAGCACCAATTTTAATCCCAATACCACACCAGTTATGATTCCTAGTAAACAGAAGGTGTTTCCATAAATAACCGCCTTCTCTTGCCGTTCTGCTCCGATCACATTCCCCAACATAACTGCACAAGAATTCCCTAGCCCCATAGAAATTACCATAAACATGCTTTGAATCGTATTGGCAATTTGTATGGAAGCAATCGCTTCTGTACTGATTCTGGCATAGGCAGCGGTATACATAATCATGCCTAGCGACCAAAGTCCTTCATTTAAAATTACAGGAATTGTTGTGTTATAAACTTTTTTAAAGAATTTATTATCAAAGGCCAACATCTCCTTAAGGGTTCCAGCCAACACATCTTTATTCCCGTAAATGATTCCTACCAGCAGGATCAATTCAATGCTTCTTGCAATCAATGTGGCTAAAGCTGCTCCTTGGATTCCCATTTTAGGAAAATAAAAGTTTCCAAAAATCAGTAAATAATTCAACCCTGTATTGGCCAGTAGTGAGACTGCACTGACCATCATCGGTAATTTCGCTTGACCAATACTCCTGGATGCAAAGGCATAAACGAAGGTTATTGCAGTAATAAGGTAGCTAAAAGATACGATTCTTAGATATTGGCTTCCCATATCTACCACTACTGCATCTGTTGTGAAAATCCTCAGCAGCTTTTCCGGAATAAAATAGGCGCCTATTCCAAAGAGGAAACTTATTGATATTCCTGATACTAATGCAATCCCCATCACTCTCCGAACATTTCGAATGTCCTGTTTACCCCAAAATTGAGCTGTAAATATGGCACACCCGCTATTGACCCCAAACATTAGGAGAATAAATAAAAAGAAAACTTGATTTGCCAATCCTACCGCTGCAATCTGTGTCTCTCCAAGTTTACCGATCATTACTGTGTCTACCATATTCAAAGCCGACGATATTAAGTTTTGCAGTGTAATTGGCAGTGCAATTCCCAGCATTGTTTTATAAAAATGTCGATCATATAAATCTATTTGCATGCGCTTCATCCACCTATTCCCAATAAATTACATTCAATCATCTGTATTTCGCAGCCCTAACCTCACTATTATAATTGAGAAGCTATACAGAAAGCAATAAAATACATTTAATTTCTAGCCTCTTTTGATATCTATTCCATTTAAAACATAAGCTGCAGATTTTATTATGCTGCTTCTTTCACACCCCGTGCTGCAATGAATATACTGAATATACCTCTCTTTATTTTTCTTAGAGGTTATGATTTTCTTTCTGTAAGTAATTACAATTTACTATTGTTTGGGGGTTATCCTTATGGAACAAAGTTATTGGATGCTGCTCATCATTTTAGTTATGGGACTATTTATGAAGAATGACTCACTGGCAATCTCCGGAGCTGCCTTAATTCTGCTCAAACTTTTAAATATGAATATATTACTTCCGAAGTTGGAGGCATATGGCCTGAAAGTAGGTATTATTATTGTAACGATAGGTATTTTAGCACCCATCGCAGCGGATAAATATACACTGCTTGAAATTTATCAATCCTTCAAAACACCTTTAGGCTTCTCTGCGGTTTTAGGTGGTGCAATCATCATACTGCTGACTGGCAGAGGTTACGGACTTCTAACAGAAGATCCATCTATAGCCGTGCCTATCCTTATTGGAACGATACTAGGCATTATACTATTTAAAGGTGTTCCTGTCGGCCCTTTAGTCGCATCCGGGGTTGCCGTCTTTATTTATAATATCATTTCATACATTCAGAAAATGTGGAGGGGCGTATAAATGATATTTTTATATTTCTATACCTGTATGAGGCGAAGCTCATTTCCACACCAGTTCAAAAACTTTTTAAAATCCTCAAAGCGAAGTGTAATTGTTGCGGTATTCACATTGGGGTGAAAGCTTATATGCTTTAAATCTGTCAAATCGCTATCTAGCAAAACCTCAACGTGTTTTTCCATGTCATTTACCAATCCAAAGGGACTTACAGCACCAGGAGTAAGTCCTAAATAGCGTAGTAAGCGCTCCTCTGATGCAAAACTGAGATTTGTACTTTCGATCTGCTTGGACAAACTTTTTAAATCTACTTTTTTCGACTCTTCTATAATCACCAAATAATGCTTTTCTCCCTTTTTGTCTCGAACAAAAAGGTTTTTGCAGTGTTGGCCCTGCATATCTAGATTTAGTTGATTCGCCTCCTCGATCGTATAGATCGGAATATGCTCATACTTTAGATAGGATATTTTCAAAGCCTCTAATACTTCGTATACCTTTTTCTCTTTCTCCATCCTTTTTCCTCCCTTTCATATTTTCCCGATGCATATTTTTTCTTTTCTATTTCGTTCTATTGTTCTCCTTCATTTTTTGCTTTATTCCCATTCCTTTCTTTTAGTTGAATGAAGTTTTGCAGATATTGTGAATTTTTTATTAAATCTCTATACTATGGTTGATTTTTCCACAAAACTTTATTATAATAAAGTTGAACCGAAGGTCATGAAGGTCTTCATCTGTCATTATTATTTAGGTCATGGAATTTCCTTATTTCTACTGTAAAAAGAATATTTCCAAGAGTGCCAAGAAGGTAATCTTAAAGATTGAAATCTTATCATCTTTTAGATTGCCTTTTTCTATTTTCAATCATATATTTCATCTTTTTAAAGGAGGATAACTTTATGCACATTCCTGACGGATTATTGAGTTTACCAACTTTGGTAGCAACTGGAGCCGCCTCGGTTGGAGGAATCGGAACTGCTGTAAAAAAAACAAGAGAGCATCTGGAAGACAATAAAATTCCCTTGCTAGGTGTAATGGGTGCCTTTATCTTTGCAGCACAAATGATCAATTTCCCTGTTGGATTGGGTACTTCCGGTCATCTTATTGGTGCTTTTTTTGCGGCTGTTGTACTGGGACCTTGGGCTTCGGCTTTAGTATTATCTGCCATATTAATCATTCAAAGTCTTTTTTTCGGAGACGGCGGCATACTTGCCCTGGGTGCAAATATTTTTAATATGGCTGTTCTAGCTAACTTTACCGGATACTATGTGTATCAGCTTTTCAAAAAAAATAGTAAAAGCTACTCTCAGGCAGGCATTATCGTGGGAGGATGTTTTTCTGTCGTAGCAGCAGCCCTGGCAGCGGCCATTGAAATTGTGTTATCTGGAAGATCTGAACTGATGATTGTTTTACCTCCAATGATGCTCTGGCATGTCCTAATCGGTATTGGAGAAGGCCTCATTACCTTATTCCTTGTATCCTATATCGCAAAGGTACGCGGTGATCTATTACTTCAGCCTATTACTGTGAAGGAGGAGAAATAATGAATAGTAAAAAGAAATTCATTTGGATCGGGCTAATCGCAGCATTCGTTATAGCAGGGATTTTTTCACCTTTCGCATCATCTTCTCCAGATGGCTTAGAAAAAGTCGGAGAAGATATAGGCTTCATTGAATGGGCACAAGATAATATCGTCGCAGCACTAATACCGGATTATCTGTTTCCCGGCATTGCCCATGAAGGAATCGCTACTGCAATAGCTGGTATTATCGGTGTTTTACTAACATTTTTATTTCTCTATAGTATAGGCAAATTCATGGTACCAAAATCCAAAGTGAAAGAAGGAACAAAGGTATGATGCTGCTGCAGACATCTATCAAACCTATAAATCCCACGATGAAACTTTTAGCTGCACTTATATTTATTTTCGGAGTAGTATTTATTAATCAACTGTCCCTGCTGATTCTTTGCATCGGTGTTGTGTTATGCTGCAGCCTGTTTTTGCAAGTTCACATAAATCGCATCGTAAAAAGACTATGGATAGCTTTTCCCTTTTTGCTCTTTATGCTTTTGATTGTTCCTTTTCAAATTCCTGGAGAACCAATATTTTCCGTCCAGCTAGGCTTTATTCAACTTACCGCAACCCATAGCGGCTTTTCATTTGGCCTTATACTATGGTTAAAATCATTGAACAGTATCATGATCTTATTGCTTCTAACAGAGACTACTTCCTTAAAAGAATTGCAAAAAGCTCTGCATGCCCTACATGTTCCTGACTTGCTTCTACAAACCATCGCTTTTACTTTTCGCTATTTCACTATTATTCATCAAGAATTTCTGCGAATCGATCGGGCTCAGAAATCTCGTGGTTTTCGAAGAGGTAAAAGTCTAATGAATACATATACATTAAAAATTATTGCGCAAACTATCGGCCATGTCTTTTTTCGAGCACTGGATAGAAGTGAACGAATCTATTGGGCGATGGCTGCACGAGGCTACAATAGAAATCATAATTTCCCAGAAACTACTGCATTTAGTTGTAAAGATTGTGGCATAGCTATAGCTTCTCTTAGCTTTACCTGCTTTATGATTTGGATCGATAAGGGAGGCCGCATATAATGCTTAAAGTAGATCAGTTAAGCTACACCTACCGTGATGGTACAAAAGCGCTAAATCAAATTAGTTTTTCTATTCCGGATCATTCTAAGGTAGCCATTCTTGGCCCAAATGGTTCCGGTAAATCCACTCTATTTCTCCATTTTAACGGCATTTATCTTCCCCAAGAAGGAAGTGTAGAAGTATTGGGGATTCCAGTAAATAAAAAAACTGAAATAGATTTAAAAACAAGAGTTGGCCTCGTGTTCCAAGACCCTGATGATCAGGTTTTTTCCTCTACCCTATGGGAAGATGTGGCCTTTGGTCCTGAAAATATGGGTTACTCACAGGAAGAAATAGACCGCCGTGTAGAAAAAGCATTAAAGTCTGTAGATATGTGGGATTATCGTCATAAGGCTCCTTATCACCTTAGCTATGGTCAAAAAAAACGGGCGGCTATTGCTGGCATATTAGCAATGGATTGTGAAATCATCATGTTAGATGAACCTGTAGCATATCTTGATCCTCAAGGTCAGGACCAACTGTTCTCTTTGTTGGATGAGTTGTATCAACAAGGTATGAGCATCCTAATCGCTACCCACGATGTAAATCTTGCCTGCGAATGGGCTGATTATATCATTCTTATGAAAGATGGTCAAATTCTGGGACAGGGCGGTACAGAGCTTTTGGTTCAAGAAAATCTCGTTAATCAAGCCCGATTGCGCCTTCCAATTGTGGCCAAACTATTCCAAAAACTCAATAAAGATATTGATGCTTTACCTACTACCCTTGAGGAAGCAGCTTCACAGATTAATCAGTGGGTAAAATAGTAGAAAGGTGAAGCTCTTCAATATATCAATTTGCTTTCAGACTTGTACAAATCAGTGTGATTCCATGCTTATTTATTAACATCCCTCGTGTAATATGGTATAATGGTGTAAAGTTGTGTTCTTAAGCATGCTTTTTCCTTTTTCATATTATTAGGAGGGATTTATTTTGTCTGAAAATACAGAACGTAAAAAGAAAACTACAAAGAAGAAAAAACGACGGTTTAGTATCATTAAAATACTCATATTGACTATATTGTTACTCGGCTTCATCGGTGCTGGAGCAGTCGGCGGTCTTGTGGTCGCTACTTTAAAGTCTGCGAAGCCCATTGATCCGACGAAAATCTATACAATACTTGATGAAAATTCCTTTATTTTAGATAAGGAAGGAAACTTAATTGAAAAAGTTGAAAGAAGTGACGGTTTAAGAACAATCGTAAAATACGATGAAATACCGCAAAATCTTAAGGATGCATTTATTGCCATTGAAGATCAAGACTTTTTTACTCACAAAGGTATCAGTCCAAAAAGAATTATAAAGTCAGCTATAGATGTTGTAAGAGCGGGTGGTAATCCCGTTTCCGGAGGTAGTACCATTACACAGCAGTTGGCTAAAAATCTTTATCTTAGCCATGACAAAACCTATACGAGAAAGATAAAGGAAGCTTATTATGCCTTTCAGTTGGAAAAACATTTACGCAAAGAGCAGATTTTTGAAGCTTACATGAATACTGCTCATTTTGGCGGAGGAGCAAACGGAGTACAGGCTGCTGCCTTTACTTTTTTCTCAAAGGATGTAAGTGAACTGGATTTAGCTGAATGTGCGCTTATTGCAGGAATTACACAGCATCCGTCCAAATATTCTCCGCTTAAAACCCTTCGTAAAGAAGATGTAGATCCTGAGAAACACCATATCGTTGATGATAGCGATTCGATTTATACCGTTGTTTATGATGACCGCTATAAAGATAGACAGCAATTGGTGCTAAGAGTCATGAAAAACAAAAACATGATTACAGAAGAGGAATACAATCAAGCGATCAATGAGGATCTAAAACCCCGATTGAAACCGGGTAAACAACAAAGTCAGGGTATTTCATCCTTCTTTGTTGATTTAGTAAAACAAGATGTAATAGAAGCATTAAAAAAAGAATTGGGTAAAACCGATGAGGAAGCCCTCGATATGCTTTATAATCAAGGACTTAGAATCTACAGTACAATGGATTTAAAAATGCAGAAATCCTTGGAGACTGTATATCAAGACAGTAAAAACTTTCCGAATCTCATTGCCAAAAAAGATGGTGCCGGAAATTTGATCAACAATAAGAGTAAGGCCATCTTAATGTATAAACGGGAAAACCTGATCAATAGTAAAGAAGAACTTATTATTCCAAAGAGTGATTATAAATATGATGCTGCCGGTAATCTTGTTCTTTTAAAAGGAAAGCGTCTCTCCTTCGAACCATTGTATGAGAATGGTGAAGTGAAAGGGATTCAAGTGTTGGTAAAGGATGCATATATTCAAAATTCTGCAAAGGAATACCTCATGCTGAAGGGTGGCGTCCTTCGAATTGCAGCCCAGCATAAACAATATGATGAACAGAAGAATCTTGTTGTAAGCAAAGAGTTTTTAGATTCAAATCCACAGTTTTTTCAAAAAGACGGCAGTGAAAATCTTTTGATTTCAAAGGATGATTATACCATGAGTGATAAAGGGGTCATACAACCTCAATCCTCAATGGTCATTATGGATTATCGTTCCGGTGAGATTAAAGCCTTGGTAGGTGGGCGTGATATTAAAGGTAGAAAGCTCTATAACCGTGCCACCAATCCAAGACAGCCCGGTTCTTCCATCAAACCTCTTTCCGTTTTTACACCAGCATTAGACAACGGATGGACTGCGGCTAGTGTAGTAGATGATGTACCAAATTATGACCACACTGGAAAAATGTGGCCAAGAAATTACTATAACAGTTTTTGGGGTCTTTCCACGCTGCGTGATGGTGTGCAGTGGTCCATGAACGTTCTTTCTGTAAAAGTAGTTGAACGGTTAGGTGTCAACACCTCCGTCGAATATTTGAAAAAAATGGGTATTACCACGGTGGATGAAAAAGGTGGTACCAACGATTTAAATCTTGCCTCCATGTCTTTAGGGGGTATGACAAGAGGTATCAGTCCACTTGAAATGACAGCAGCTTATGGGTCATTAGCAAATCAAGGTGTCTATATGAAACCAAAATCCTTTATTAAAATTACTGACCGGGAAGGAAATTTGATTCTGGAAAACGGCGGATACAAAAACCGTGTTGTCAGCCCTGAAGTGGCCTATATTATTACCGACATGATGCGCAGTGTTGTCTCTGGCGGTACTGGCCAAAGAGCTAAATTAGATCAAGGCAACGCAAATATCCCTGTAGCCGGTAAAACCGGTACTACTACCGATAACTATGACGCTTGGTTTGTTGGATATACGCCTTATTACGTAGGCGCCGTATGGATCGGAAATGACGTACAAATTGAGTTAAACAGCGGCAGTGCTATGAGTGCCCAGCTTTGGAAAACGGTAATGGCTCAGGTACATCAAGGCCTTCCCGCAAAAAACTTTGACAGGCCTGAAAACGTAATATCTGTTCAGGTTGATAAAATATCCGGCAAACGTCCTACGGAATTAAGCCTTAGGGATCCCCGCGGAAGTCAGGTTCACACAGAGCTTTTTGTAAAAGGTACAGAACCAAAGGAACATGATGATGTTCATGTGGAAGTAGAAATAGATACCTCTACCGGAAAATTAGCAACCCCTTATTGTCCACCAACCCTTGTTGAAAAACGGGTGTTTGTAAGAAGGCCAATTCCTTACAATCCATCGGCCAATAATGGTATCGTTCCAAGAGACTACCCCTATGAAGTACCTACAGCAGAGTGTACTGCCCATAGCCAATACAACCAAGATCCACCTGCAGGCGACAATCCAACAACACCGGGAGTCATTGATTCTCTCCCTGAATTGGATATCAATAACCTAACGGAAGATCCTAATTATTCAGATTAAAAGATTCTTATATAAAAATAAAAAGGCCATATGGCCTTTTTATTTTTATATAAGAAAATATTTACAAACAATCTTAAAGCTTTTATTATCCTCTATCTCTTTGACCGGTCTTATATCCGCTTCTTTTTAGTATTTCCTCCATAGCCTTTGTAAGAATAGGTGCTCCAATTTCACAATTATCATGGCCCTGCATTTTTCCGATATCTCCTATGCCGATTACTAAAGGAATATCACATTGCCCAATAATGTCTACCGTATCGCCATATATCACGTTTCCCTGACGGGGAATTCCATCTTTATCGACTGAGCCCTCGATAAATTTTCCATCCTTTGTAATAGAGAAATCTACTTTGATGCCGTTCACCCCCTGCGTGTTGGAGGCAACTGCAATCACACCTAAAACTTCTATATCCGGATGATTTACAATCTCATATAACGCCCACTCACCTTGTGCAGTTCTAGCAGAACCTTTATCGTCCACCATTACCACCACTGGATCATGTTTGGCAGTTTTGATTAAATCTACGATTTCAATACCACTCATCGGCGTTGGATTGCCACCTGATCGTGATATACATCGGGCACCGACTTTTTCTACTGCTATTTCTACAGCTCTTTGGGCAATAGAATCTCCATCTGTCACTAAAATTACTTTTCTTTTTTCCGTCATAATTTAATTCCTTTCCCAAGCGTTTACTTTTTTGATTTTGGTGTAAACAGCACTGCCATTGTATATCCAAATACAATAGCGGCCGCAACACCCCCTGAAGCAGCTGATACCCCACCTGTAAAAGCACCTAGCAATCCTGAGGTCTTTACACCCTTAACCGCTCCTTTAGCAAGGGCATATCCAAAACCAGGTAATGGTACAGTGGCACCTGCACCGCCAAAATCTACAATAGGATCATATATTCCAATAGCTGTTAAAATCACACCTAAGGTTACAAATAATACTAAAACATGAGCAGAGGTTAGTTTTGCTCCATCCATCAGCAATTGTCCAATCACACATATGATTCCCCCCACTAGAAATGCTCTTAAATATTCCATGGAAGATCCCTCCTAATGTTTTAGTATATTGGTAATGGTTACTGCATGGGCAATACTAGGAATGGATTGACCCTGTAATGCGCTTGTAGAAGATAGCAGCGCACCTGTAGAAATCAATAAAACTTTATTAAGTTTCTTATTAATCATTTCCTTAAAAATATAGCTGCAGAAAACAGATGCCGAACAGCCGCATCCACTACCACCCGCATGGGTATCTTGCGTCTTATTATCAAAAATTAAAAGACCGCAATCATTAAATACCTTTGTAATATTATAACCCTTATCCAAAACAATTTCTTCAGCAATCTCTTTACCAATGGCTCCTAAATCACCTGTCACAATCAGGTCATAGTCTTCTGGCTTAAATCCTGTATCTTCAAAATGTGCAGTAATGGTATCCGCTGCTGCTGGTGCCATGGCTGCTCCCATATTGTTGACATCTTTTATTCCTAAATCTATTACTTTTCCCGTTGTCACATGACTGATATAAGGACCACTTCCATTCGCAGCCAGAATTGCTGCCCCAGCTCCAGTCACTGTCCACTGTGCTGTGAGAGATCTTTGATTTCCCAGCTCCAAGGGAAATCGAAACTGCCGCTCCGCAGAACTAAAATGACTGGAGGTGGCTGCAGCCACATAATTAGCATATCCACCATCAATTAACATAGCGCCAATGCTAAGGGATTCTGTCATAGTTGAACAGGCACCATACAAGCCTAGAAAAGGGATATCCAGATCTCTTGCCGCAAAGGATGCTGCCATTAACTGATTTAATAAATCTCCTGAAAGCAAATATTCTATTTCCACAATATTTTTATCTGCCTTTTGTATAGCTGATTTAATGGTTTCTCTGAGCATTTTGCTTTCTGAAAGCTCCCAGCTGTTTTCTCCACACAAATCATCGGTTAAAACAACATCAAAATAGTGGCTTAAAGGCCCTTCTCCTTCCTTAGGTCCTACTGTTGTTGCTGTTGAGATAATACTTGGTGGATGTTGAAGCTTAACCGTTTGCCTTCCTAATCTTTTTCGAGCCATGGCTGCCACCTCCTTATCTTGTAAGAAAATAATATACTAATCCTACGAGTACAGAGGAACTAAATCCATATACCAATACAGGTCCTGCAAGCGCGAACATTTTTCCCCCCACACCGAAAATATAACCTTCCCGCTTAAATTCCATAGCCGGTGATACAATAGAATTTGCAAACCCGGTAATGGGTACAATGGAACCTGCCCCTGCCCTTTTTCCAATTTGATCATATATGCCTAATCCTGTGAGAAATGCACCAAAAAAAATCAGGATTATGGCGGTTATGGTCGCTGCATCTTCCCGATTAAAGCCCGTCCCTCTGAAAATATTATTGATTCCTTGACCAATGGTTGAAATGCCTCCACCTACCATAAAGGCCCAGAAACAATTTTTTACGTAGTTGGGCTTAGGAATCTTTTGTTTTACATATGCATTGTATTCCATTTGTTTGTTTATTTTCTGGACTTTTTTATTTTGCAAAACAATACACCTCTTATATTAAAAAATATTTACTAATCATATAGATCCTCTGCTTAGCGAATATGTTCTAAACCTTTATGTGCAGTACCGTCTATAATATTGCCGGTTATTGCTAACTGATCAAATTCGTGAATCTTTTTAATTTCTTCTATGGTATCCATCCCGATGGGAGATTGCAGCTTTTTTTCGTAGTACTCCTTTTTCATTTTTTTCATCCTTTCTACGGATTGAGTAAAATCCAATAAATTAAAGATCCGAAAACTTTACCGCAAACGATGGCTGCTAGGATATATCCCAAATAATTTTCCAATTGAAATCTGCTCGCTGCAACAGGAATTACATTGGTTACTTCTGCTAAGGCAGCCGCCGTTAATCCTACGAATACACCCATAAATAATCCAGATAAACCAGCAAGTACTTTTGCTCCTAAAAAATCTAGATCATAAAAACTAAACAGAGAAATAATCATTGCTGACAGAATCATCGTTCGTTCGTATACCTTTATATATTCCTCTGTCTCTGTAAGCTGCGTAAGCCTAGGTATAATATCTAACAAAGTTATAAAAGCTACAATAGCACTTCCTACAACAATGCCTTCAGAAAATCCTATAAATCCTACAACCAATTTATGCATAGCTATTTCACTCTTTCAAGATCTGCTATTCTCCTCGGTATTCTTTGTGTTGTTTAAAATATAATCGTTGACACCTTTTTTGTAAGAATACATTTCTACTTCCATTGGACTTGGTTCGTCTCGTACCTTCTTTGGTATAATGTGATTAAAAAAGAGAGCCATCCCAATTCCGATTCCTAAAGAGTAGGGAATTTGCAGAATCAATGGTTTATTCGTATCTATGCCTGTAATCATGGCATAAATCTGCCGGTGCGCTTCAGCCATATTTACATCTGCATGGAAATTCATGATGGCTAATCCCGTTCCTACAAACAATGTAAAACCTACAATTGCAATTTTTGTATACAGCCAACTCTTTCTAATAGGTTTTCTTTCACTTTCTACAGAAACTAATATTTCAGATTTTCCTACAGGATAAATATGAACATTTTTATATCTTTCCTGGATCTTTTCTATAATTGTAAGGATAGAAACAACGATATAACTAGGTGCCTTTTTTTCTGCTTTCAGCAGGGGGAGATTCAATATGATTTCCTTATTCTGTTGGTCTTGCATGAGTAGGGTTGCTATATCTCCTACGCGAATCAGACTACCCTCTTTCGCAGTAAAACCATCCCTTACTTGAATATAGATTGACTGCTGCCTTTCCACCCAATCACATCCTTTGCAATCCTTGCTCCTGAACCGCTTCATATACAAGCTTGGCTCTTGTAAATTTTTGCGTATTCGATTTATAGTTAATGAAAACCCATACAGCTACAGCAATTATGATCAGTGTAGTCATCAATGCAAGGACACTCTTGTTTTGAATCTGCATTTGATCACCTCTCTTAGTCTTTGATCTTAGTATTCTCCATTCTATTTCCCTTCATTCTCATTTTTCCTTATCAATAAGCTTCTCTCTTGTATTGATAAAAAAATAAAGACATGCCAATGTCATGTCTTTGCTAATAAATCTTTCATTTGTTGCAAAACCTTTTTTTCTATTCTAGAAACTTGAACCTGTGAAATACCAAGAATCTCTGCAATTTCTGTCTGAGTTTTATCTTTAAAATAGCGAAGGACAATAATCTGCCGTTCCCTAGGCTTCAGTTTCGACAAAACTTCCCGCAATGCTAGCCGATCGATCACTTCACTATCGTCTTCCACATTGGATTCGCTGATTTTATCTATTAGATGCACTGGTGATCCGTCATCCTGATGAATTACATCATATAGGTAGTCGGGATGCACATTGGAATCCAAGGCCATTACAATCTCTTCCTTTGATATATTAAGTTCTTCTGATACTTCCTGAAGCGTAGGTTCCCGCCCTAGCTGTTTGAACAAGGTTTCCTTCACAGATTTTACTTTCCCAGCAGTTTGTTTTAGGGATCGACTTACTTTAATCATTCCGTCATCCCTTAAAAATCTTTTGATTTCTCCAATAATCATCGGTACAGCGTAGGTTGAAAAACGAACATCATAGGATAAATCAAATTTCTCTATAGCCTTTACAAGACCAATACAGCCCAACTGATATAAATCATCTCGTTCATATCCTCTATTTGCAAAACGTTTTAATACACTTCGTACCAGACCAAGGTTATGACTTACAAGTATGTCTTGGGCATACTTGTCTCCCCCTTGGACTCTTTTAATCAATGCTATGGTTTCTTCATGGGTTAAGATTTCATTGGTCTCATCAGATAATGCGGTCATATTCATATCATCTACCTCTCGTATTATCGACTTTCGAATTTCTTAACCATCCGTACCCTTGTACCTACACCTTGTTCGGAGGTTACTTCTACCGTATCCATAAAGGTTTCCATGACGGTAAAGCCCATGCCGGATCGTTCCAATTCAGGTTTAGAGGTATAAAGGGGCAGCCTCGCTTGTTCAATATCTTCGATCCCTTTTCCATGGTCCTCCACTATTATTTCTATTTCATTATCCTTTATACTGCATTCTATCACCACAGTACCTTTTTCCTCTTCGTAGCCATGTATAATAGCGTTCGTAACAGCTTCTGAAACAGCAGTTTTTACATCTGCCAATTCTTCAATCGTCGGATCCAATTGTGATGCGAAAGAAGCAACAACAATTCTTGCAAATGCTTCATTCTGCGATTTACTCATACACTCTAATCTCATATGATTTGTATTTGTCAATACCCTCACCCCTTTATAAGTTCTCCATTGCCTGCTTCTTTGTATCAAATTTCTTTACAATATTGAGCAGGCCTGACATCTTGAAAATTCTTTCAATGCGGCTGTTCATATGAACCACAGCAACTTGTCCACCAGTTTTATACAACCTTTTATAACGTCCGATTACTAACCCGATACCGGAGCTATCCATAAAGTTCATGCCCTGTAAATCGAGCAACAGATTTCTAATACTATGCTGATCAATTTGTCTATCAATATCCTCACGAATTTCTTCTGCTGTATGATGATCCAATTCCCCCTCGATCTGCGCAACTAAAGTATTATTGATTACTTCAAATTTTAAATGCAATATAATCCCCCCTCTATTCCTTGTCATTTTATATATTCTTGCAGGCATCACTATTTTCCTTTGATGAAAATTAGCTTCTTTTGTCTAATAAGAAAAAAGATTGGTTTTTCAACCAATCTAATCTTTTTCTATTCCTAGCAATCCACTAAGAATCATATGCACAATGCTCAAAACAACAGCCGCTAATATAGCTCCTAAGAATCCACTGACAACAAATCCGCTGACAAAAGCCGCTGATAACTTTAGTACAATTCCATTAATAACAAAAGTAAACAATCCCAAAGTTAATATATTGATCGGCAGTGTAAGTAGAAAAACAATTGGTTTAATAACCATATTTGCCCCACCTAGGATAACTGCAGCAATCATTGCTGTAGCAAAATCTGCAACGTAGACATTTTGAAATAATCTTGCAGTGATATAAATAGACAATGCACTGACAAACCATCGCATCAAAAACTTACCCATTCTTCTTCCCCCTTTACCTGATGCTTCTTTTAATCTTCTTGCTCGATCTCAAGTATTTCAACATTTTTAATCGCTTCTTCAATAAGTGCTTCTACATCCAGTTTATTCTCTGACAATAAAATTCTTTCCAATTTTGGTTTTGTAACAGGTCTTTTCGGCAAAAAAACAGTGCAGCAATCTTCATAAGGAAGAATAGAGGTTTCAAAGGTACCAATCTTTCTTGCTAAATCTACAATGTCTGACTTATCCGTAGCAATCAATGGACGGAATACAGGCATAGAGACCGCTGCATTCGTAACAGTTAAACCCTGCACTGTCTGGCTGGCAACCTGTCCAATGCTTTCCCCGGTAATCAGTCCGTCACAACCCTCTTGGATTGCCAATCTTTCTGCAATTTTCATCATGAATCTTCTAGACAATATCGTCATTTCTTCTGGCGGACACTTTTCATTGATCTCTTTTTGGATAGGCAGCAGATTTATATTATGCATTCTAATTTTTCCACAATATTGCGATAAGATTCTGGCTAAATCAATCACTTTTTCTTTTGCCCGTTCACTGGTAAAAGGATAACTGTGATAGTGAACTGATTCAATCATCACGCCGCGTTTTGCAACCATCCATCCGGCAACAGGACTATCAATTCCTCCAGACAATAAAAGCATGGCCTTCCCATTGGTACCTAAAGGGAGTCCTCCTAATCCCTGTATCCGTTTCGAGAAAACATATGCACGGTCTCGAATCTCTACGTGGATTGTCAGATCCGGCTGGTGTACATCTACCTTTAAACCATCTACATTAGAAAGTATGTATCCTCCTACTTCTCTGGCAATTTCCAAGGAGTTCATAGGAAACCGCTTATCCCCTCTTCTGCTTTCCACCTTAAAGGTTTTGATGTTTCCTTCCTTTAGACGTTCTAGCGTATGCTCTAACGCAACCCGATAAATTTGATCCATATCTATTTCGAAAGCATGCGCAGGACTTACAGATACAACGCCAAAAACTTTTGTTACCTGTGCAATTGCCTCTGCTTCATCTAATGCATCAATATCAGCAAAAACCATCCCATTTGACTTGTGAACCTTTGCTTTTCCCAGCGTTCTAAGATTCAATTCGATATGCCGTACCAATTTATCTTCAAAAAATGATTTATTCAAGCCTTTTAGGGCTATCTCTCCGTATCTTATTATCAGTACCTTTTTCATTGGATCACCTCTTCATCATAATCTTTTTTAAGTCATATATATGTTTTTTTAATTGATTCAGAACATAGTCTACCTCTTCGATTGTATTCTGATAAGAAAAGCTAAATCGAATAGCTCCTTCAATTTCTTCTTCTGACAAACCCATTGCCTTTAATACATGACTCTGACTGCTTTTTTTTGAGGAGCAGGCAGAACCTGTAGACACATAAATTTCATCTTGCTCCAGCATATGCAGCAACACCTCTCCTCTTATTCCGGGAAAACTAATGCTAAGAATGTGAGGAGCACTTTCATCTCCCTGGCAGCCGTTAAAGATTGCATCCTTGATTTCACTTAGTATTCCTGCCTTTAACCGTTCCTTTACCTGAACCATTTTTTGAATGCCATCGTCAATTTCCTTTTCAATAGCAGCTGAAGCAATGCCTAGTCCTAAAATTCCTGGAACATTTTCTGTTCCGGGTCTTATACCAATCTCTTGTCCCCCTCCATAAATAATCGGGGTAAACTTTAGGTCTTTTCTTATATAAAGTGCTCCGATTCCTTTAGGCCCATGAATCTTATGTCCGCTAATAGAAAGCAAATCTATACCTAATTTACTTGGATTCATTTTTAACTTGCCAAAGGATTGCACTGCATCCACATGTAAAATAATCTTATTTTTAGAATTATTTAATATCTGTCGAATTTTTTCAATAGGCTGTATAGTCCCTACTTCATTATTTACATGCATGATACTGAGCAAAATTGTATTCTCATCCACTTCCTGCTCCAACTGGTGTAGGTCAATTTTCCCTTTACGGTCTACATCCAGATAAACAACACTATATCCTTTGGTCTCTAAATATTTAAAAACATTTAACACCGATGGATGTTCTATACTGCTGGTAATAATTTTATTTCCCCTTCTATGCTGGGCTGCAATCGTTCCTAAAATTGCAGCGTTATTCGACTCTGTACCGCCGGAGGTAAAGATAATTTCCTCATCCTTTACGCCTAATGCTTTTGCTACCTGTCTTCTAGATGCTTTGATCAGCTTTTCTACCTCTACACCCTTACGATGGAGGGAGGAAGGGTTTCCGTAATGTATTGTTAATGCCTTCAGCATCGTTTCTACTACTTCTTTGCTTGGTTTCGTAGTGGCACTATTATCAAAATATGCTTCCATTTTATTTCTCCCCAATACAACAAATTTTTCCTGTATCTAAAATATTGTATATTAACTTATTTTTTTTGTAAAGCTGTTCTTCATGCAAACCTGTCATTATAGCTTTGATGAATGAAAACAAAATAATGCAAATCCGATATTATATTTCTATCCTTTCCTAAATAAATAAAAAAAATAATGCACTCAATGTGCATTATTCCCGTTTTTCATATCAATATCCTAGGCTTTCTCCGATTAAAACTACTTCCATTTCTGTCTGCATAGGCTTTTTATGGATAATCGTGGTTACATTGCATATTCTTTGAGGAGAATTACAGTCTATACATTCGCCAGTAACACTACAGGGGGTCTTGAGATTCAATCGCTTCGCATTCGGAGGAGCAGCTTGTTTTCGCAGACGATCCAAAGCATCTACCATGTCATTACAAATTTTATTGATGCCACATACAATCATTACTTTTTTAGGTCCATAGATCATAGTAGCAACACGATTACCAACACCATCAACGTTGATAATCTCACCCGTCAACGTTATTGCATTTGCACTTGTTAAGTACAGGTCTGCTTTTCCTGCTTTTTCTAGCGCTGCTTTTTTACCCTCCGGTGTCGTTTCTAACCAGTGCCATACCACTTCGTTTCCCTGTTCCATTAGGTCATGGTGCAGGTTCATATTTTGAATCGTAATAGAACCCCCAATTCCAACACACTGTTCTTTTGCTACAGACTTTAGTATGTAATCTTTTGCTTCATCTGCTGTATCAAAATAGACCGCATCCATTCGATTCTGCCGAAAACTTTTTAATGTTTGCTCAATACTTTCCCTGTTCATTCTATCACCCCTATTAACATAATTTACTATTTCATTATAATATAAAAATCTGTAATATTTAAATAGATATTTTATCTCATTTGATATATTCACATCATATAAAATTCATATATTTTTAAAAACTTTTTTATAAATATTTTTCATAAATATATTGTAAACCTTGTCGTATTTTGTTATAATTTGTTTAGTGGTTATCCCCCTGGTAACCTCTATAATATAATCTCTATTCCCAATACCCCTTTTGAACGTAAACCAACAAAAATACCGGTCCCCGAGGACTGGTATTTTTGTTGGTTTTCATAATATTTATTCCAAATTAGGAATATCATAGAAAAAGGGCAATTTATATTGTAAACAAAAAGTAATCAGGGGAGTGAATATTATGCATACTTTTAAAAAATATCGATTGATTTTTTCAATTTTGCTCATTATTACATTATCCTATTTTCTATACAATACTATGAATACACGTTCCCAAGAAACTAGTACTGCCGCTGCAATACATCCTCTAATAACCTGTAGAAAAGTCGGTGAAAGATTTCAACCAATTGAACCTACAGCAACTTTTTATGTAGATTCTCCCGAAATTCATAGCCTGCTTCAGTTTGAAAACCTCCCAAAAGAATCTAAACTAACTGCAAAGTGGTTTTATGGTTCAGTAGATCAAGAGCCATTCCATGTGGCCTCTATTGATATTTCTGGAAGCGATACAGTACATTTTTGGCTTCAAGCGCCTGCAAGTGGCTGGTATATTGGCAGCTATAGAATTGAAATATATCTAAATGAAGAACGAATCGAAACACGAGAAATCCTGGTTACTTATAAATGATTTATTGTGGCATACCCTCACCACCTACGCTAATGCTTAGAGGTGAGGGCTTCTTGTTATATTAGGTTAAATTTATAAATCACTATGTCTTTTTTCGAAATCCCATTATCTGTCATAGCCATCTCAAAATATATTGGTCGTTGACAATGTAATAAAAAATTTATATCCTTAATATAGATATGATAAAAAATGCAGGAGGAATCAATATGGCCAATACCCATAAAGTAGCTGTTGTTTTTACTGGTGGGACAATCTCCATGAAGATTGATCCTAGGATAGCTGCTGCAATTCCAGCGCTATCCAGTGAAGAAATAATGTCCATGGTCACAAACATAGATAAGTTTGCTGATATAGAAATTGTAAATTTTGATCAAATTCCTGGACCTCATATGACACCTAGCCGGATGATGGATTTAGCAAAGATTGTAAAAACTTTAGTATCTCGTGAGGACATCACGGGTGTTGTCATTACCCATGGTACAGACTCCCTTGAAGAAACCGCTTTCCTGCTTGATTTGACGATTCATACTGAAAAACCGGTTATTGTGGTAGGTGCCATGCGAAGCAGCTCTGAACTCGGTTATGATGGTCCTAGCAACTTATCTGCAGCAATTTGTACAGCAATTTCTGATCATGCAAAAAATAGAGGTGTTTTAGTTGTAATGAATACAGAGGTCAATGCTGCCAGTGAGGTCACTAAAACCCATACGCTTAGTCTGGATACCTTTAAATCTATGGAATTCGGTCCTCTGGGCATCGTAGATAATGATGAAGTAATCTTTTATCGAGACATGACCAAACACCATCATATTGAAACCGACACGATTGAACCAAATGTAGATTTGATTAAATGCGTTGTTGGAATGGATTCTAGACTCATCAAGTGCTGCGTGGACTCTGGTGCAAAGGGATTGGTTTTAGAAGCTATGGGAAGAGGAAATGTTCCACCGATGATGATGGAAGGAATTGAGTACGCGATTCAAAAAGGTATTCTTGTTGTAATGGTATCCCGATGTCCTATGGGAAGGGTGTTAGACACCTATGGTTATGAAGGAGCCGGTAGGTCTTTGAGAAATCTAGGCGTGATTTTTGGCGGTAATTTTCCAGGGCAAAAAGCAAGAATTAAACTTATGCTGGCCCTAAGCGTAACACAAAATCATGAAACTATAAAAGACATTTTCGAGCATGGGTTATATCATAAATAGAAGCAAGGCATCTAAACTGCCTTGCTTTTTTATGCAATCACATCAACAATTTCAATCTCTTTAAACTTCAGTAGGTCAACAAATCCATTTTCTGTTTTGACTAGAGGCTTTGTAGGCATTTGTTGATTCAGTAATACGATTTCCCCTACTTCTCCAGTACTTAATTTCACGATATTTCCAACATAGAACTTAGATATATTGGACAAAAACACATTGGCAATGTAAGGATCTAAGGAAGCGAAACTGTTCTCTGCCAATATTTCAGCGACTTTAAAAGGCGATTCTTTTGTTTTATATACTCTGTTTGAAGTCATGGCATCAAAGATATCGGCAATGGCAATAATCTTTGCAAACTCGTGAATACGATCTCCTTTAATTCCAAATGGGTAACCGCTTCCATTCATGCGCTCGTGATGTTGAAGAATACCACAACAGATATCATGATCGATTCCTTCTGTTCCTTTTACCATTTCATATCCAAAAACGGAATGTTTTTTGATAATCTCAAATTCTTCTGTTGTCAGCGGACCTGGCTTATTGAGTATTTCAGCGGGAATCTTTCCTTTTCCTACATCATGCAATAAGGCTGCAGTAGCCAGTTTATTCAAGTCACTGGATGAATAATCCAACCATTTTCCTATCATTGTAGATAAGACACATACACCCATTGAATGATTAAAAGTATAGGCATCCCCTGTTTCAATTTGTCTCAATCTACCTAAGATATTATTATGACTTAATACTTCATCAATCAATGGCTTTACTGATTTATCCACCACTTCTTTTTCAATTTTTTTCCCAAGTCCTAAATTGTGGTACATGTCTTTGAATGACTTCATAGATTTATGATATTCAATATTTAATTTGCGATCCACAATAATAACGGATGGAGCCTCGCTTTGATTATTGATACCACTTTCTATATTTGCATCATCGGTTTCCATAACATAAACATAATTGAGGTGGATCTTTTTTAAATTGTCAATCTGCTTGTCTGTTAAAATAGTTCCACTCGTAAGCAGTACAATATCATATTTACCAACGATATCTTCTCCAAGGATCATGCCCTCGCATAATTCATCGATATGAATACGTTTCATTCACTGCACCATCCTTTACCTTTGTTTCAATTGTATATAATAGACATCTGAATTATGATCTATATAATTCTACATAATTCTTCATTTTCCTCCTTTTGTAACAGAGTAATTTTCACTTAATTGACACGATATCCACAATTCTGGCAGAAGCCTTCTCCACCTTTTACCTGTCCGCCACATCTACGGCAATAAGTTACTCCCCTCATTTGATCCAACCGCCCTCTAATTCGGGCAATCTCTTGAAATAACCGCTCTAATTCCTCGCATTTTTCTTGAATCAACGCAGGAGGTACGTTATTCCCTAAATAATTTTTAAATACCAGTTCTCCTATAAACATCTTTATTTCATTAATTTCTGATTCAATACGATTGATTTCCAGTTTATTATCTGCAATCTCCAAAAGCTTATCTGTTGTATCAGATAGCACTCTGCCTCCTTCGGAGATCTTCTGACCTAGTTTATTAAAGAAATCCATAAAAAATCCCTCCTTCTATTTATACTATTCACAATAGACAAAGAGAGATATTTTTTATCAAATCAATTGCTCTTTATTATCATACATTTATATGCATTTCTTGCTTTATTTATTCGGTTTTCATCTGCTCTCGCACCTTATTCATAATCCAGTTTTTCTCTGCATTTCCTGTATTAAACTCAATACAGCTTTTTACATACTCGAAAAATTCCTCTGGTGATTTGAATGGAATAGGTATCAGTGTAAATAATCGTCTCATCCGTATGCGTCGGAAATCTCCTGACATATCCTTTAATAGCGCATCCATATATTCTATAAATTTCTTCAAAATAGCAGGATCATTTTCCAATATAGAAGATTTATCCTCTAAACTAACTACTTTATCAATGTCAACCGTATTTAGATCATCCGAAATCGCTATAATTTTTTGTGAATTTTTGATAAAGACTTGAATGTCTTCGTTTTGCAGCAAATTTTCTTTCTCCACAACCTTATTAAAATATTCTCCAAGTTGTTGCATATCCTTTGTTAACTGATCTTTCTGTATTCTGCAGCTTTCATAAAGCTGTTCCAGGGAAATATTCTTTATGTTTTCTTCCACATTTTTCATGGTAATAATATTGCAGAAATCTTCAAAAACATCTTGTAGTCTTATTCCCTTACCGATTTCTCTATGTAAGTCTTTAAAGTGTAATTCCTTTAAAAGCATTATTCTATTTAAAATTCGGCCGTAGATTTGGAATGTATGACATAGTCTAGAAATGTTTTGCATGATTTGATATGTATCCTTTGCAATAGATTGCATTTGTCCTTCATCTAGCTTTTTATACTCTAGCTTGCCCAGCGCCTCAATCTTATCACATACAGAAGGAAAACCATCGCCATATCCCTCACAGTCCTTGCCGTAGAATTGTTCTTCGAAACTCTGTAGAGTATTTTTCCACTCATGAGCAGGTATTCTGCTTCTATGCTCATCTAGTACAGCATGTACTCTATCTAAAAAGAACTGTTTCGTCATACGGAAGGGAAGTACTGATAAGAGGTTACTAATTCGATAAGACATCTTTTCTACATCTTTTGATAAATAAGCCGCAACTTCCTGATAAAACGCCTCAGCATCAGGCTTAGGAAGATTTTTCTTTTCAAAGGCAGCCAATCCCAACCTATCGTTTAGTATTTCATGTACATAGCTGCATTCATAATAATAGGCATTTAAAACCTTAATATGTCTTATAACTTGTTTCCTAAGTTCATTTATCACTATTTGTCTTTCGGCATTTATTAATAATTCAGGAAGATTGTACATCACTTCAATCGTCTTTTGATGGACTTCCTGAATGTTTACATCAATGTCTCTGTTCATCATTTGTGCATGTTCATATTGTCCAATGCACAAGACCGCTTCTTGTAGCATTTCCACAAAAAATATATTTTCTATATTTTGATTTTGTTCCTGAAGAATCTTCGCTAAAGGAGATATATTCACCTCACCTTCACTTTTATTTCTATAATCTTTCAATTCTTTTTTTACCAACAAATAAACCTCCTCTTATGATTGCCTCTTGATTAACTGCAAATAACAATATTCATTATACCATAAAACAGCTCAATTTTTTCAAGGGGTAAATATTCCGTGTTTCTCAGAGAATTCCCTTGCTTTTTATGGAACGCAAAGTATATCATAATATGTAGAATAGTTTTCCAGACATAAACATGAGGTGATTTTTTGGAAATATTACAACATAAACGAACAGAAATCTTTCCCTTATCGAAGCATTTTACATCTTTTTATGCAAATCATCGTTTTATCGTATTTGATATCGAAACAACAGGTCTCAATGCCAAATATGAAAAGGTAATCCTCATTGGATTAATGTATATTGAAGAGGGACAACCGGTCATTGAGCAATATTTTTGCCATCATCGCAAAAATGAGCCTTTGCTGCTAAACAAGTTTTCTGAAAAAATTCGTCCATATGATCTTTTAATTAGCTATAACGGAAATTCTTTTGATATACCTTTTTTAAATCAAAGGTTTCATCAGAATGGGATTACCTACCAAATTAATAAATATAAAAATCTTGACCTATTGCGTTTTGCTCGAAAATATCAACAACATCTGAATTTAACCGACTGCACCTTAAAATCTGTTGAGAAAAGTATTGGCATACATCGAAAAGATACTATATCTGGTAAAGAGAGTGTAGAATTATATAAAGCCTATGAAAAGAACCCTAGCCTTGCATTAAAGAACAAGATATTGCTGCATAACTACGAGGATATATACTATCTAGGCCACTGCTTGCAGATTATTGATCATGTATCCTACGATCAAGCACTAGAACAAATGCCGCTCATTCTAAAGCCCAAAGCTGATCAGATCTGGAATATTTCAAGCCTAAAGATAAAGACCAATACTTTACAAGTAGAAGGGTATTATACAGGTTCTCCGCTAGAAGATTGTATCATCCACGAAAATGGGTATAGCTTTCATTATGAGCAGTTGACCCATCAATATCAGCTTCGTATTCCCCTTTATGCCGGAATGCTTTCTTCAGGAGTAAAATGCCTATACATCGATGCCTTTGACTTTTCATTCCCCTATACAAAACAAACCTTAGATCTGCCACTTCAAGAGCATATTATTCCAATTAAAGTTTCTAATAGCCTAAAAACTGCAGAAATTATTGACTTTGTAAATCATTTAATAGAGTATATCCTTTTAAAATATTAACGAATACAATAAAAAAGTACAGCGAATTATCACTGTACTTTTTTTCCTGGTGCCCAGAGGCGGAATCGAACCACCGACACGGGGATTTTCAGTCCCCTGCTCTACCGACTGAGCTATCTGGGCGAGAATGGTGGGCCTTCAGGGACTCGAACCCCGGACCTACCGGTTATGAGCCGGACGCTCTAACCAACTGAGCTAAAGGCCCCAATCTATGGTGGGCTTAGGAGGACTCGAACCTCCGACCTCACGCTTATCAGGCGTGCGCTCTAACCACCTGAGCTATAAGCCCATACTATGGTCGGGGTGGCAGGATTTGAACCCGCGGCCCTCTGGTCCCAAACCAGATGCGCTACCAAACTGCGCTACACCCCGGTATTAGATTGGAAATTGGCAGGGGTAGCAGGACTTGAACCCACGACACGTGGTTTTGGAGACCACTGTTCTACCAACTGAACTATACCCCTGTATTAAAAATCTAAAATGTGGCGGAGAAGGAGGGATTCGAACCCTCGCACCAGTTTCCCGGCCTAACGGTTTAGCAAACCGTCCTCTTCAGCCTACTTGAGTACTTCTCCACATTTGGCGGAGGGGGTGGGATTCGAACCCACGGCCCCTTTCGGAGTCACTGGTTTTCAAGACCAGCTCCTTAAACCGCTCGGACACCCCTCCGTATTAGAAGTTAGAGGTCGGAGGTCAGAATTAGGGTAACTTCTTTGAAGAAAACCTAAAAAGCTTTTCTCACTTCTCACCTCTGATTCCTCACTTCTCATTTTGGTGACCCATCCGCGGCTCGAACGCGGGACACCTTGATTAAAAGTCAAGTGCTCTACCTGCTGAGCTAATGGGTCATAATGGCTGGGGTAGCTGGACTCGAACCAACGGAATGCCAGAGTCAAAGTCTGGTGCCTTACCGACTTGGCTATACCCCAATATTAAAGTGGTGAGCCCACAGGGATTCGAACCCCGGACACACGGCTTAGAAGGCCGTTGCTCTATCCAACTGAGCTATGAGCCCACAATGGAGCGGATGATGGGAATCGAACCCACGCTATCAGCTTGGAAGGCTGAAGTTCTACCATTGAACTACATCCGCATGAAATAATGGAGCGGAAGACGAGATTCGAACTCGCGACCCTCGCCTTGGCAAGGCGATGCTCTACCCCTGAGCCACTTCCGCATGTTTGGTGGAGGAAGGTGGATTCGAACCACCGAAAGCTCAGCTAACGGATTTACAGTCCGCCCCCTTTGGCCGCTCGGGAATTCCTCCGAAAAATGGAGCTAGTGAAGGGAATCGAACCCCCAACCTGCTGATTACAAGTCAGCTGCTCTACCGTTGAGCCACACTAGCATGATATTGAATATAAAAATGGCGACCCGGAAGGGGCTCGAACCCTCGACCTCCAGCGTGACAGGCTGGCATTCTAACCAACTGAACTACCGGGCCATTTTAATGGTGGTCGCAATAGGGATCGAACCTATGACCCCCTGCTTGTAAGGCAGGTGCTCTCCCAGCTGAGCTATGCGACCTTAATATTGGTGACCCATCCGGGAATCGAACCCGGGTTACCGCCGTGAAAGGGCGGTGTCTTGACCGCTTGACCAATGGGCCTTAATGGTTGCGGAGACAGGATTTGAACCTGTGACCTTCGGGTTATGAGCCCGACGAGCTGCCAGCTGCTCCACTCCGCGATAATATATGGTGCCGGGGACCGGAATCGAACCGGTACGGTCTTGAGGACCGCAGGATTTTAAGTCCTGTGCGTCTGCCAGTTCCGCCACCCCGGCAAGGGGTTGGCTCCAGAGGGGGGACTCGAACCCTCAACCTACCGGTTAACAGCCGGGTGCTCCACCATTGAGCTACTCTGGAACGTTTCCAAACCAGCAACGACCTACTCTCCCAAGGCGCTTCCGCCTAAGTACCATCAGCGCTGAAGGGCTTAACTGCTGTGTTCGGTATGGGAACAGGTGTGACCCCTTCGCTGTAGTCACTGGATTTGTTTAATCCTCTGTTTTACGAGGACAAGATATATATTAACACAATTTTAATGTGTTGTCAAGGTGTATAAGGCTAGATAATTTATCCAATATACCCTCAAAACTGAACCATGAAGTTAGAGAAAAAATACATTTGGTCAAGTCCTCGACCTATTAGTATCGGTCAGCTGAAGACATTACTGCCCTTACACCTCCGACCTATCAACCAGATAGTCTATCTGGGGTCTTACTCCTTGCGGATGGGAAATCTAATCTTGAGGGGGGCTTCGCGCTTAGATGCCTTCAGCGCTTATCCCGTCCGTACATAGCTACTCAGCCGTGCTCCTGGCGGAACAACTGATACACCAGAGGTACGTCCATCCCGGTCCTCTCGTACTAAGGACAGCTCCTCTCAAATTTCCTGCGCCCACAGCGGATAGGGACCGAACTGTCTCACGACGTTCTGAACCCAGCTCGCGTGCCTCTTTAATGGGCGAACAGCCCAACCCTTGGGACCTACTACAGCCCCAGGATGAGACGAGCCGACATCGAGGTGCCAAACCTCCCCGTCGATGTGGACTCTTGGGGGAGATAAGCCTGTTATCCCCGGGGTAGCTTTTATCCGTTGAGCGATGGCCCTTCCACTCGGAACCACCGGATCACTAAGCCCGACTTTCGTCCTTGCTCGACCTGTACGTCTCGCAATCAAGCTCCCTTCTGCCTTTACACTCTACGCGCGATTTCCAACCGCGCTGAGGGAACCTTTGGGCGCCTCCGTTACTTTTTGGGAGGCGACCGCCCCAGTCAAACTGCCCACCTGACAGTGTCCCAAAGCCGGATTCACGGCTTATGGTTAGAACTCCAGTATTACAAGAGTGGTATCCCAAGGTTGACTCCACCTAGACTGGCGTCCAAGCTTCCAAATCTCCCACCTATCCTGTACATGCAATACCAAAATCCAGTGTCAGGCTACAGTAAAGCTCCACGGGGTCTTTCCGTCCTGCTGCGGGTAACCAGCATCTTCACTGGTACTACAATTTCACCGAGTCTATTGTTGAGACAGTGCCCAAATCGTTACGCCTTTCGTGCGGGTCGGAACTTACCCGACAAGGAATTTCGCTACCTTAGGACCGTTATAGTTACGGCCGCCGTTTACTGGGGCTTAAGTTCAGTGCTTCACCTTGCGGTTAACACGTCCCCTTAACCTTCCAGCACCGGGCAGGCGTCAGCCCCTATACATCGTCTTTCGACTTAGCAGAGACCTGTGTTTTTGTTAAACAGTCGCTTGGGCCTATTCTCTGCGGCCACCTCGGGCTTTAACACCCTACCGTGGCACCCCTTCTCCCGAAGTTACGGGGTCATTTTGCCGAGTTCCTTAACAATAGTTCTCTCGCTCGTCTTAGGATTCTCTCCTCACCTACCTGTGTCGGTTTGCGGTACGGGCACCTAGATCTAACTAGAGGCTTTTCTTGACAGTGTGGAATCAGTCAGTTCGCTACTTAAATTTCACTCCCCATCACCTTTTAGGATTGTTAGAACGGATTTGCCTATCCTAACTCCCTACGGGCTTAGACGCACACGACCAACGGTGCGCATGACCTATCCTCCTGTGTCACCCCATTGCTCAAACAATCTTCGGTGGTACAGGAATTTCAACCTGTTGTCCATCGCCTACGACTTTCGTCCTCGGCTTAGGTCCCGACTAACCCTGAGCGGACGAACCTTCCTCAGGAAACCTTAGGTTTTCGACGGGTGGGATTCTCACCCACCTCTCGCTACTCATGCCAACATTCTCTCTTGTATGCAGTCCACCACTCCTTACGGTGTGACTTCTACCCGCATACAATGCTCCCCTACCCCTGATGTAGAACCAGTACTACCCTCTAGGTTTTAGCTTTTTGGATCTTGGCGTAAGTTTTCTCGCTCTTTTAGGTAAGCTCGAAATCTTTCGCGAAGATGTCCTTCATCCCGTTAGGGATTTTCCTAAAGAATACTATTGGTTCTACATCAAGCCGTAGCTTCGGTGACAGGTTTGAGCCCCGGACATCTTTGGCGCAGGATCACTCGACTAGTGAGCTATTACGCACTCTTTAAATGAGTGGCTGCTTCTAAGCCAACATCCTAGTTGTCTGTGCAATCCCACATCCTTTTCCACTTAACCTGTACTTTGGGACCTTAGCTGACGGTCTGGGCTGTTTCCCTTTTGACCACGAAACTTATCTCACGTAGTCTGACTCCCAAATATAAGAATACGGCATTCGGAGTTTGATAAGCTTTGGTAACCGATGAGGGCCCCTAGGCTATTCAGTGCTCTACCTCCGCATCTCTTCATTTGAGGCTAGCCCTAAAGCTATTTCGGGGAGAACCAGCTATCTCCGGGTTCGATTGGAATTTCTCCGCTATCCACAAGTCATCCCAGCCTTTTTCAACAGACATGGGTTCGGACCTCCACGAAATTTTACTTCCGCTTCATCCTGCTCATGGATAGGTCACCCGGTTTCGGGTCTACGGCATGCAACTAAAGACGCCCTCTTAAGACTCGCTTTCGCTGCGGCTCCGCTGCATAACAGCTTAACCTTGCTGCATACCGTAACTCGTTGGCCCGTTCTACAAAAAGTACGCGATCGTCCATATAAAGGACTTTCACTGCTTGTAAACATAGGGTTTCAGGTTCTCTTTCACTCCCCTCCCGGGGTTCTTTTCACCTTTCCCTCACGGTACTATACGCTATCGGTCACCAGGTAGTATTTAGCCTTGGGGGGTGGTCCCCCCTGCTTCCCACAAGGTTTCACGTGTCTCGTGGTACTCTGGAGTATACTCAAGACTTTAGTCGTTTCATCTACAGGACTCTTACCTCCTATGGTGGGCCTTTCCAGACCGCTTCGACTACAACTGCCATCTCTTAACGAGTATATCCGCAACCCCAAGAAGAAATCTTCTTGGTTTGGGCTAATCCCCTTTCGCTCGCCGCTACTTAGGGAATCGAGTTTTCTTTCTCTTCCTCAGGGTACTTAGATGTTTCAGTTCCCCTGGTATGCCTCCTCACTACCTATGGATTGAGTAGTGGGTAACTGGGTATTACCCCAGCTGGGTTCCCCCATTCGGAAATCCCCGGATCAATGCCTGCTTGCGGCTTCCCGAGACTTATCGCAGCTTACCGCGTCCTTCTTCGGCTCCTGGTGCCAAGGCATTCGCCCTATGCTCTTTATAACTTGACCAGAAATTGTATTTTGATTCTCTCTTCATTGTTCAGTTTTCAAGGTACATGTTGGTGGAGATGAGGAGGATCGAACTCCTGACCCCCTGCGTGCAAGGCAGGTGCTCTCCCAGCTGAGCTACATCCCCAACTTTTTGAAAGACTATTAGTCTCTCAAAACTAGACAGTGTAAGAAAAAGCCTTAGCTCCTTAGAAAGGAGGTGATCCAGCCGCACCTTCCGATACGGCTACCTTGTTACGACTTCACCCCAGTCACTCATTTCACCTTCGGCAGCTGCTCCCTTTCGGTTAGCTCACTGACTTCGGGTGCCCTGAGCTCCCATGGTGTGACGGGCGGTGTGTACAAGACCCGGGAACGCATTCACCGCGGCATTCTGATCCACGATTACTAGCAACTCCAGCTTCATGTGGGCGAGTTGCAGCCCACAATCCGAACTGAGACTGGCTTTTAGGATTTGCTCCGGATTACTCCTTCGCTTCCCGTTGTACCAGCCATTGTAGCACGTGTGTAGCCCAGAACATAAGGGGCATGATGATTTGACGTCATCCCCACCTTCCTCCGAGTTATCCCCGGCAGTCTCTCTAGAGTGCCCAGCTTCACCTGCTGGCAACTAAAGACAAGGGTTGCGCTCGTTGCGGGACTTAACCCAACATCTCACGACACGAGCTGACGACAACCATGCACCACCTGTCTCTCCGTCCCCGAAGGGATTTCACCCGTTACGGCTAATGCGGAGGATGTCAAGTCCTGGTAAGGTTCTTCGCGTTGCTTCGAATTAAACCACATGCTCCGCTGCTTGTGCGGGTCCCCGTCAATTCCTTTGAGTTTCACTCTTGCGAGCGTACTCCCCAGGCGGAGTGCTTAATGCGTTAGCTGCGGCACCGAGGGCTGTCGCCCCCGACACCTAGCACTCATCGTTTACGGCGTGGACTACCAGGGTATCTAATCCTGTTCGCTCCCCACGCTTTCGTGCCTCAGCGTCAGTTACAGTCCAGTAAGTCGCCTTCGCCACTGGTGTTCCTCCTAATATCTACGCATTTCACCGCTACACTAGGAATTCCACTTACCTCTCCTGCACTCAAGCCAATAAGTTTCCAAGGCTTACTACGGTTAAGCCGTAGCCTTTCACCCCAGACTTTATCGGCCGCCTACGCACCCTTTACGCCCAGTGATTCCGGATAACGCTTGCCCCCTACGTATTACCGCGGCTGCTGGCACGTAGTTAGCCGGGGCTTCCTCCTAAGGTACCGTCATTCTTCTTCCCTTAGGACAGAGCTTTACGACCCGAAGGCCTTCATCGCTCACGCGGCGTTGCTGCATCAGGGTTTCCCCCATTGTGCAATATTCCCCACTGCTGCCTCCCGTAGGAGTCTGGACCGTGTCTCAGTTCCAGTGTGGCCGATCACCCTCTCAGGTCGGCTACTGATCGTCGCCTTGGTGAGCCTTTACCTCACCAACTAGCTAATCAGACGCGGGCCCATCCTATACCGATAAATCTTTGACCGACTCTCCATGCGAAGCATCGGTGTTATGGGGTATTAGCACACCTTTCGGTGTGTTATCCCCCTGTATAGGGCAGGTTGCCCACGCGTTACTCACCCGTCCGCCGCTAGATTGCTTCGTAGCAAGCTACTCCACAATCCCGCTCGACTTGCATGTGTTAGGCACGCCGCCAGCGTTCATCCTGAGCCAGGATCAAACTCTCAAATAAAAATGCTCGCTTCGTTCAAATTATATTGAACGGGTTTGCGCTTACGCGCTATATTTGCTGGCTTTAATTCTTACACTGTTTAGTTTTCAAAGACCAATTTGCTTTGGCGTCTTAGTGACACCGACTTAAATATATTACCACATTTCTCATCTTATGTCAACACCGTTTTTCTTGGTAGTTTTTAGTACCTTTCTTTCGGCGACGACAAAGAATATCTTATCATCTTCTTGCACTCCCGTCAACCACCAGTTTTTGTTAATCTTCGGCAGTGACGACAAGATTTATCTTACCACCAATTTCAGTTCCAGTCAAATGGTAATTACTTCCAATTCTAATATTCTACCCCCACCGTATAGACGCTATAATGATAGACTCTCCAATCTTTGAAATCCTATGTAATTGTATTCGACGTGGATTTACATTATAATGAAATAGAACTTCAATCAAAATCTGGTTGGTCTCCAGTGATTTACAACCTACTTTGAATAAATGTTCAATATTTATAATAAGGCAGGGATATATATGAACAGTTATAAGGGTACAATTCTAGTGTTGCTTTCTGCTTTGGGATTTGCTTTAATGCCTACCTTTGCTCTTTTTGCATATCAAACAGGAATTAGTGTCACAACACTTCTTTTTATTCGTTTTGCCTTAGCTTCTGCGCTTTTCTTTCTGTATATATTTTTTAAAAAAATACCCCTATTGCTCTCAGGAAAGGATTATTTTTCGCTCTTCCTGCTAGGTGGTATATGTTATAACACAATGTCTAATCTCTACTTCTCATCGGTTAAATATATTCCTGCAGCATTGGCAGTTTTAATATTATATACCTACCCTATGATGGTTTCTATACTATCATTTTTAATAGATCGGGAAACTCCTTCGAAGAAAGTAATCTTTTCCTTAGGTATTTCTTTTGTTGGACTTATTCTGGTACTCGGCACTTCGATTGGAACAGTAAGTCGCTTTGGTGTTCTTCTTGCACTAAGCGCTGCGCTGATTTACTCTATCTATATAGTAGTAGGAAACAGGATCATTAGAAAAATCCCTTCTCTTATTGCAACTGCTTTTATTACATTGTTTTCTTCCATAGGAATTTTCTTATTAGGAATATTTTCTGGAGATCTTTCTTTTCACTTTGAAGCAAGTGCATGGATTTGGATTTTAGGACTTTCTCTTTTTTCTACAATTCTAGCTATATTTACTTTTTTCAAAGGGATGGAGTTGTTAGGTCCTACCCATGCTTCTATTTTAAGTATGGCCGAACCGCTTTTTGCGATTCTTATATCCATTGCCCTATTTCGCGACCCTATTACGATTTTCCAAGTCATCGGTGGTGTTGTCGTTCTTTTAGGCGCATTTTTAACAGCTAAATCCCAGGAACATACAGCAAAAGCTCAAAATTGACAATCCTCGATTTTGAGCTTTACTCATTTTCCAAATTTCACCACGATCTATAAAAATCAAAAACTTGCATATATTTATAATATAATTACAAAAAAGTATTCTGGATTTTAGGAGTGAATCAATGATGGATGGTAATGATTTTCTATTTTCAATGGTAGAAACCGCTGATGGGTCTGCAGTCTTTATTACTTCAAAAGATGTTTGGGAAGAAGAAGCTGTAATGAGTCAAGGCTTTGATGATGAGGAAATGAAGATCCTTGAACCGATTTTAGGCAAAGCAGGTCTGCGAGAATTGATGGAATCCTGCTATGAAATGACAAAGCCGTCTGGAGAAACGAAGGATATTTTGTTAGAACAGGGACTCATGCAGGATAAGAATTTCGATAACTATGTGACCAAAGAATTTGCTCTAGTCTGTAGCTATGCTATTGTCCTCGACGAATTCTTCCGGTTCATCATTTAATACTTCTTCAGGCTGGCTTTCCCCATTCAATAAATCTTCAGACTCAGCAATTTCACCTTCTGTTTCATCTATTATTTCGATTGTTTCAGCTTCTTCATCCCAGTCTACGGTTAGTCCCAAGCTTTCAACAATGAAACGCAGAGGAATTACGGTTCTTTTATTCACAATCTCTGCTGGAGCGTCAATCGCCACCTCTTGTCCATTAACATAGGCAATTTTGCTGTCTATTTTTAAAATTATCTCTCCATCACCTTTGATAATTGTTACTTCTTTCGTATCACTATTCCAGTTTACCGTTGCTCCAAAAGCTTCTGTTAATGCTCTGACAGGAATTAATGTTCTGCCGTCCTTAATAACAGGCGGTATATCAAATTTCATTTTCATATTTTTCGAAACGATATTTTCGATGGGGAGGATTTTTATATCTGGATAACTTGTTTTAATCTCTGTGATTCGCTCCTGTATTTTCTCTATTTCTTCAGTGGAATAAGCATTTTTAGCAGTTTCTCTCAATTCTTTAACACTAGTTTTCATCTCATTCTTTTCAGCTTTTTTGTTTCTATCTTGCGGATCAATTTCTTCTTGCGACTCTTCTGTTTCTTCCCTCACCGCTGCACTTTTTTGATTTGCTTTTTCATTATTCTTATTCTCTAGATTTTGGTTTTTACCTGTTCCCTTGTCTGTATTTTGGGGCTTTGCCAAGGAATATGTAGGATAAGCCAAAAGCATTGCAAAAGTCAAAACAAAAACCATTAAGTACCTAAATCTCTGCATAGGTATCCTCCTCTTTAGTTAATTATGCTTTACATCTTACATTACAGGAGTTACCAACATGTATCAATGATCTATCCTACTCATTTTCGTCCGAAGGAATTAGTCCTTATTTCTCATTTTTATCTGCATCACTTGCTCATCTGCTTAATAATGAGTTTTAGTTCATTTACTGTAATGCTCCTGAATACATGCTTTTTTAAAGCTTACATTCAGGAGCATTTTTTTATCTCACTAATAACTCTGGCCGCAATGCATTGCCAAACAGCGTAAAGGGTAATGCAATTACTGGTATCCCTGCTTCAGTCGGTGCAATTTGGTGGAAACCGAAAAATATAACAATACGCTCATTTTCAATATAGAAGGGCTGCCCCACAGTTATCCCTTGAAATCGTTCTATCGTTCCGGGAAAATAAGCTTCTGGGTTTCTCCGGACCTCGCTTCGGATTGCTTCGTCAATGAG
The DNA here is from genome assembly GCF_001750685.1 of Geosporobacter ferrireducens. Classification (GTDB taxonomy): domain Bacteria; phylum Bacillota; class Clostridia; order Peptostreptococcales; family Thermotaleaceae; genus Geosporobacter; species Geosporobacter ferrireducens. Next base: position 628,645 of record NZ_CP017269.1, read on the forward strand.
TTTCTTATAATCAATATTTTCTCTAAACAAATCACTTAAGGATAATGGCCTCCCTGTCAGCAAATTATAATTGTACGAAACCTTTATATAATAGTCTCTTCCCCCAACAAATTCATAATAGGTTAAAACAATGCTGATGATATTGTTTCTATTATAGGTGACCCTATAGACATTGGATATCCTATAGGGTATAACATCCCTTCCTTCCAACATGGGCCCTTCAACATATTCCTTTGCTGCTTCTTCCATCTGTCGATTGAATTCCCTGATATCGCTTTCAATGGCTGTGTTCATTCTGTTCACTGCAGTTTGAAACATAGGTCCCTGAAATACAGGAATTCTTAAGTCTACTTCTATATAATCCTTTTTGTACCTTAATTCTTTTGTATAAACTGTCACTGGATTTATATTTAAACCCCCATACTCCATCCCATATAAAACGGTACGATCGATTACAGAATTATATTGATATGGATATCCATAATTCATATATACATATTGCATGCCGTGCACCTCCAAATCTTTCTTCACTCCATCCTATGTCACTGACACACAAAGTTACACCTTTCCTCACAAGAATTGGTGCATTGTATCTGAAGCATTCATATGCTACAATAATATCGACGTACCAAAATCTACAGAACAAGGAGATCAAAAGATGAATATAAAAAGAATATCTGCTGTTTTGCTTATTTTTTCCCTTATAGCAATTTTAGGAGCCTGCACCCAAAATGCACCAAATAAAACACCCGAAGATACGGTTAAAAATTTTATTGCCGCCGGAATTGCAGAAGACAAGGAAACTTTTAAAGAACTCCTTAAATTACCTCAGGATGAAGATGCCTTTGCAGAAGCTTATATAAAAGTTTATGCTGAGTTTGCCGCAGAAAAGGAAGTAACAATCGATAAGATTAACGTAAGGGTTATCACTGAGAATGATTTGTTGGATGGTGTATTAGAGCAAATGGAGGAAGAACACGGCTATGTACCGATCATTGCAGAAGTAACTAATTTTGACGAGCAGCCATTACTTTTTTTATTAGAGAAAGAAAATGATAAGTATTATATTCGAAACATTGATACTAGAGAAAGATATGAAGAGTTATTTGTTGAACAATAAAGGGGTAGGACGACTGGGTCCTATCCCTTTATTGTTTTTAAAATACTTATTCCTCGATTTTTAAATAGTCTTTATATATACCCTGTTCTCTTTTCCTGGATGCATTCTTACTGACATAAGAGCCTTCTACTACCTGCTTAAATCCCCGTTTTTCAACAATTCCCTTTATATATTCAATATGGGGACACCGGTCATAGTGATAGTTATCTGTAGTCATACAAGAGGCTAAATGAATTACAACATCATCTTTATTTACATCGGTTTTCTTTCTAAATTTATTCGACAAATGCTCTAATTTTGCCGATACACTTTTTCCACAGCAGCCTCCGCAAGTAAAAGATATATATCTGGTATTCTCCGTATATCTGTCAAAGACACCCTCTTTATTATAAAAAGCGTTGGTACATGCAAACCCACTACATCGGTTATGGGCAATTTCACATTGCAGGATTACTACATATTTCGCTTCCATATTTATTTCCCCCTTTGTTTTTATCTGTGATTTATTCCTAGAGATACTGTTTACTTTTCCATTCTGTCTTTAAAAGAACCATTTCATAGGAACTCCAATCTCCATCCATTCCTTTTCTTACATTTTTAAGTAATTTTTCTTTTTTAAATCCAACCCTCTCATAGCATTGAATCGCACCCGTATTAAAATCAAATACATTTAATGCTATCTTATTGAAGCCAAAATCCTCAAAACCCAATCTAACAATTTCTTGCAATACTTTTCGACCGAGCCCTTTTCCCCTCATACTTTGATGTGCAATAAGAAACCTGCACACTTTTCCTATTTTATTTTCCGCATCTGCCTGGCGCAGTTCAACGGTCCCAATTGCTTCATTCGTCTCACCTAGTATGATTTTATAGACAAATATGGTAGGATGGTCTATATAGATATGATATCTAAAATAGTTCTCTAGTTGTTCTTCATTTAGAGGATGATTATATAAAGGGCCTGCCCATTGGGCTAAATCATCTGCCGATTTGTTCTCATTCCATTCTAAAATCTTTTTAAAATCTTGTCTTTCCAGTGGTTGGAGTTTAATCATGGCACTAACCTCCTCAATGATATCTAAACATTATATATATCTTGATTACACTTTTTAAATTTTATCTTAATGGAGGTGAAAAGATGCTTTTTAATTTCGGTATAAGAAACAAAACGATCAAAGAACTAAGAAAAAAACGCGGATATACAGCACAGGAACTGTCAGATAGAATGAAAATATCTAAATCCTTAATTCTAAGAGTAGATGATATGAAACTAAAAGATGTACCTGAGCCGTTAAAATCCAAACTGACTCCAATATTGAGAGGAGATGATACGGATAAGATTCCGTGGTAGCATTGGCACAAATTACGCTTCTTCCTATATATTATCAAATGATTTTACAAACAACAACTAATCCTTTGAGCCTTTAGTCAAAAGTTTATTTACAAAAGTCAAATTTAAGTTTTAAGAAGATTAACCCCTGTCAACAGTACGTTAACAGGGGTTAATCTTCTTATACCAGCAAAGCAAGCATTCTAAATACCATATCTTCATAGGTTTGCAGTTTCGCAGCCATTAGAGGTTCTAATTTTGGATCAATATCCGAATGTATTTCTTTATAGTCGTTCCAAGACATGTAATACTTAGATTTAAATTCGGGAATTTCCTCTTTTATCGGTGTTTTAGCTGATATTTTTTCAGAAGCCGCTTTTTCTCCGGCATTGTCATATTTTGAATTCTCGACGACATATTTAAGCACTGCAGCATAGTTTTCTACATTAATGCTGTCTAGCGTAACCGGAGTTTTATCAAATGTAAAATAGTATCTGCCTCCAGGCGCTAAAATATCTATCAGTTCCTTAGCTTTATCAATACATTGCTCTTTCGTTGCCGTTTTTAAGTAGGTAATCGGGTAGAATCCGGATATGATATGTTTTTTTCCTAATTTTTCTTTTACAAGTTTAGGATCTCCAAATTCAAAATAAAGCCTGGTATTTTCAGGCAGATCCTGTAGATAATCAAGATACCTCATCCAATCATGCTCACAAAATATCAAGGATGGTTGGCCCGCCTCTGCAAGTGCATGAACCATCTTACTAAAAGTAGGCCAGTAAAGTTTTTCAAAATCTTTCGTCCTAAGATATGTACCCATATGCAATGCAATAAAAGTATGTCCATATTTAGAAGGTATCGGTGGCATTCCTTTCTTTATTTGTAGCGGAAGGGCTGCTTCACATGCTTCTATTATTTTTTCAGGGCATCTTTTTATATCTAAAGCAATTTCTTTAAAACCTCTTAAAAAGTCTGATATAAAATCAAAGGGTGTAGTAGCTCCAGCAAATGTTCCTCGGGGCACAGTATGGAAGCCGTATTTTTCGATCAGTTTTTGATCTATTTTTGCATAGGCTTCTATATAATCATAATAGGCTTTAAATGCTTTTGCAAAGACAATGGATCTTCTTATTGGATCTGTATTTAGTTCAGGATACAATCTGGGAAGTACTTTTTCCATAAGACAGTCATATGGATTTTTTATAAATTCATCATATTCACTGGCATCCATTGCTGTAACTTCAGGATGCTGTATAAATCCATTTGATCCCATTACAAACCCTCTTGAGCCTAATATCTGAAGATGTGCCGGATATCTTGAAAATGCAGAAGGATAATAGTCTGCACTCGTCATTTGACATGCTTTGTCTAATGCCTCTTCTATTCCTTCTAATGTCCATTGAGTTTCTGCTAAAGGAAGGTTGGAATATTGCATACAGAACTCGATAGGTAGATTTGCCATAATCGGTACTCTTTTTGGTATGATCCCGTCAAATAGATCTTCAAACAGCTCTTTTCTTTCCATTCGCAGTTGTTTTGCGTCTAACATGATCATCATCTCCCTACTATTATAAATGAATCCAACTGGTCATTCCTTAGATGTCATGCTTTTTGAGCCAATAACGTTGCAATAATGATGCCAATCATTATTTTACCGCCCGTGTTACTGCTGTACCACTGTATTTCTTTTCATATTAGCTTCCATGTATTCTTTCACTTTGACATCATCAAGCTTATAGAATAGCATTAGCACTAACGCCAATACCGCACACCCTGCAGGTACAATGGAGACGATGTTCATCACCCCGCTTACAAAAGCAGGGGTAGCTTCAACAGTTGCACTATACCCTATAGATGAAAGTCCGAAGCCTATAATGGCACCGCTTAATGCCACTCCTATTTTTATTGGCATTGCGAACATGGACATGATAAATGCAGTACCATTCTTTCCAGTCTTGTAGTGTCCATATTCTGCAGCGTCTAAATACATTGCCGGTGCGATCGTTGTTCCAAGCGTTAATCCAAAACCGGCAATACTCACTAGGACTATATAAGTAGATGGATTGGTACCTGCAAATACACGAATCAACGCGAAAGCAACAATAGGAATGATACAAGACAAGCGATAGGTCGATTTTTTTCCGGTCTTACCTACTACCATAGGCGCAACTAAACTGCCTACAAAGTTTATACCATTTGTGCACAGCATATATACGGTAATCAATGCTAAATTGCCAACTACATATTTAAAATAGTAGGTAGCCATACCCAGTACTGCAAACATTGCTGCATATCTGATGCAGTCTGCGCTCATAATGGTTAACAACTGACTGTTCCCAAAAATCTGCTGTGCCATTTCACCTACCGTTAAGCCAGCGCTGCCTGCTCCGCTAAACTTTTTGTTTGGATCGTATAGATCGTATTCCTTAGTTACTCTAAATACATTCCAGTAGCCCAGTACTTGTAGGACAGCAAAAATGACCATTGCATAAAGGAATCCCTGTCCCTGATCCGTGCCTCCCAGGAACGCAGCCAAAGGCATAAATACTAAACTAAATGCAATGGAAGCAGCTGTTGTAAACTGCGTTTTCTTTGCAGAAAGCTGAATTCTATCCTCAGCTGTTTTCCCCAAAATACTCATTAGCCCAATATGCCCGTTGAATGTAAAGTTTACACATACATGGGCAATTACATAACAGGTTCCCAAAAAAACAGATTTTGTTGCTACATTCATATCAAAATTTGTAAACATAAGAATAAAGAATAGACATGTGATAGGAGGAGTTATCAGCAGCCATGAGCGGAACTGGCCCCATTTCAGCTGTGTTTTCTGTAATATTCCGCCGGTAATTGGTACAGAAACTGCATCGCCAATACGGGCAATGAGCAAAATGGTTCCCATGGCGGCTGCACTAATCATCGCTATATCTGTTAGAAAGTAGGCGTAATAGGATATTGCAATCATCATCATCATATTAAAAGTAAAGTCTGCCATACCATAGATATTTATAATCTTGCTTGGTACCTTCATATCTTCCATAAACCAGACCTCCTTATACCTATTTATTTTTATATTATATTAATAGGAACATAAGATACTGGAATAGCATTTCTTCATAGCCTTGCAGCTTTGGTGCACCAAAGTCTGAAACATGTGGATGCTGTGTCTTATATTCTTCCCAGGTTGTATAATACTTGCTTTCTAATTTTCTTGAAGGAAGCGCTTTGTAATCATCCTTCTTAAATGCCAAACCAGAGTTCTCTCCAGCATTATTATATACCGCATAATCGCGTACAAATTCTGTAACGGCACATAGATTTTCCATTTTAATATCATGAATAGTCAGCGGGCTCTTGTCTAATCCAAAAATATACTTGCCGCCAGGCGCTAAAATATCGATCATCTCTTTTGCCTTGTCAACACACTGCTCTTTTGTATGCGTCTTCAACATGGTTACCGGATAGAGTCCTTGTATGATATGTTTTTTACCTAACTTCTCTTTGATTTGTTTCGTATCTCCATATTCGAACATTATGACTGTATTTGTGGGCAATTCATACAAATAATCAAGGTATCGGGTCCAGTCATCTTCACAGAAAATTTGTGAATGAATACCCATAGAAGCATACTCATCAAGCATTTTTTTGAAGCTAGGCCACCAGAGTTTTTCAAAATCCTTTTCCCGCATAAAGGTAGGCATGTGTAGTGGAAGCATTACCGTGCCATAATTTGAAATGGTTCTTGGCATTCCCATCTTTAGAACGATTGGATAAAGGGCCTCACAAGCCTCAGCTACCTTTTCAGGCATTCTTCTTACGTCCATGCTTATTCCTTTAAAGCTTCTCAGCTGGTCCGCTAAAAAGTCAAAGGGTGCTTCTGTAAAGCCGCCGGAGCCAAAGGGTGCCCCCGGATAGTATCCGTATTTCTCTACCATCTTACCTACGATCATACCTCCGGCCATCATATCATTGTTGTAGCCCAGCAAACTTTTCGAAAAAGACAGCATCATTTTCACAGGGTTGCTTAAATCTAACGCTTTGTATTGCCTGGGTATTACTTTTTCAAGTAAACAATCATAAGGTTTTTCAATCAGATAATCATACTCCTCCGGAAGCATGCCAATTACCTCCGGGTGTTGGAAAAATCCATTGGAGCCCATGACAAAGGATTGAGATTCTAATGCTTGATAAAAGGAAGGATATCGGAGCGATCCCATACTTGGGCAAGTATCGGCATACAGGGTTTGGCAAATCTTATCCACTGCCTCTTCTACTATTCCGGGATTCCACTGGGCTTCTACCAGATCAAAGCCGCCAAATCCTGCAATTACTTCAAATGGCAGCATCATATTTACAGGCACTCTCTTGGGAATCTTATTGTCAAAAATATCATGATAAAGACTCGTTCTCTCCTGTTGCAAAGCTTTTGTATCACTCATATTACTTCACCCACCCTTGACAGATTTTTACCCCTTCTGCAGCATTCGTTGTAAATGCATCCGCACCAATTTGCTCACAGGCTTCTTTTGTTACAGGGTTTCCCCCGATGATTGTTTTTACACTGTCTCTTAAGCCTGCATTTTTTAATTCATCTATAAGGTTCTTCATAGAATCTAAAGCCAGCGTAAGTACACCACTCATCCCTACAACCTGAGGCTTAACCTCTTTTATCTTTTCTACAAAGGCACTTGCTGAAACGTCAATACCAAGGTCATACACTTCAAAACCTGCAGCCTCTGACATACTTTTGAATATATTTTTACCAATATCGTGTAAATCTCCTTCAACGGTTCCAAGCACCATGATTCCCACCTTTGTTGTATTACGTCCTCCGATTGCAGGCTTTAGGATGTCTATGGCACTTCCCAGCAATTCTCCGGCAAAGATTAGATCTCCGACAAAATACTCACCCTTATCAAACAAATCCCCTACGATCGCCATTCCCTGCTGACAGGCTTCTACGACCTTCTGTGCTTCTTCTTCAGTGGGATTACTTGCTACGAAATCCTTTAACTTTTCTAATACTTCTTGTTCTTCCAGCTGACCTACCAACTCTGATAACGTTTTCAATTCAACCATAAAAAACCCTCCTTAATATTGTAGATTAGTGCATTCATGTCATTTCTCCAATGTCACTTTTTATACATGTATATATGGGTAGTAATTAGCAAATTCTATGCCAATTGGCATATATCTGTCATATATGTTGTTATTACAGGTTTTCAAAATCTTCTTTCCACCATTTCTAAGGATGTTAAAAAAAGAACTGTGGCAAAATGCCCCAGTTCTTTTTTTAGCGTTACTATCCCCTATGCATGTAGATTTTGTGTCTCAATGACACATGTGTCAAAATGTCACAATTACAAAAGCATAAACATCATCATAAATAACATTTCTTCATAGCTTTGAAGCTTAGAAGCGATTATGGCCTCTAACGCAGGATTGATATCAGGATGTCCTGCCTTATATTCATCCCATGTTTGATAATACTTTGATTTGAATTTCGGAATACCTGCCAGAATATTCTTTACAACTGGTTTTCCTTCCGCCACTGTAGGCTCACCGGGATTATCATATTTTGCATTTTCGGCTACATACTGAAGAACTGCTGCATAATTCTCCACATTTATACTATCTAAGGTAACTGGACTTTTATCGAATTCAAAATAATATTTTCCTCCAGGTGCCAGAATATCGATCAATTCTTTTGCTTTATCAATACATTGCTGCTTCGTTGCGGTTCTTAGATAGGTTAATGGATAAAATCCAGAAATAATATGCTTCTTACCGAGTTTATCCTTTACGCGCTTAGGATCACCATGTTCAAAGTAAAGCCTTGTGTTTTCGGGCAGTTCATAGAGATAATCTAAATATCTCATCCAATCGTGTTCACAGAATATAACGCATGGCTGTCCTGCTTCTGCGAGGGCATGAACCATTTTACTAAAGGTAGGCCAGTATAGTTTTTCAAAATCACTATTTCTAAGGTAAGTACCCATATGAAGCGGAATAAAAGTCTGACCATACTTAGAAGGTACAGGAGGTATTCCTCTCTTGATTTGTATCGGAAGCATTGCCTCACAGGCTTCAGTGATTTTTTCAGGGCATCTTTTTACATCCATAGCGATTCCCTTAAAACTTCTTAAAAAGTCTGCAATAAAGTCAAAGGGTGCAGTCACCCAACTGCTGGATTCCATGGGCACTGTATAGAATCCGTATTTTTCTATCAGTTTTACATCAATTTTTCCATAGGTCTCAACGTAATCGTAAAAAGCCTTAAAAGCTCTTGCAAACACCAAAGACCTTGTTACAGGATCGGTATTCAACTCAGAATAGAGCCTCGGCAATACCTTTTCCATAATACAATCGTATGGATTTTTTATAAAGTCATCATATTCATCAACTTCCATACCGACGGTCTCCGGATGTTGAATAAACCCATTTGAACCCATAACAAATCCTTTGGCACCCAATATCTGCAAGTGGGCAGGAAATCTCGCAAAGCCTGAAGGATAGGCATCAGACCTTGTCATCTGGCAGGCTTTATCTAAAGCCTCTTCGATACCATTCAAAGTCCACTGTGTTTCTGCTAAGGGAAGCCCTGCATACTGAATGCAGAATTCAAGAGGTAAATTTGCATTAATCGGTACCCTTTTCGGTATTTTACTGTCATACAAATCCTTAAATATCTGTTGTCTTTCTTGTTGAAGCGCTTTCATACCGGACATCTGAATATTCCTCCTTTTAAATATATAAGTAGTTTCTATACAGCGGCTATTCTTTTCAAACCGCCTTTCATTCATAGCTTTCCTATGATTATGACGTCCCTCAAATGATATATGCATATACGCTCAAATACTACAGCAAGTATTATGCCAGTTAATGTATATCTATTTTCTCTTTCTCACAGATTGATATTTCTTGATTCCATTTTAACCTTCATATCTTTTTCTTGATCTTAAAAAAAATAAACTGTGGCGTATTTACACAGTTTGTTTTTTAAAATAGAAATTTTATCTTCGTTGATATGGATTTGGGGCAGATTTACACATGTGGCATAGGGCCACAGCGAAAAGAAAATTTATCTTAAATTGTATTTCTCCATTTTTCTATATAAAGATTTTCGATCAATACCTAATTTTTTTGCAGCAGCCGAAATATTGTTTTTGTTCTCATTTATTACTGACATAATAATATTTCTTTCATAGTTGTCTAAAAGAGTATTTAAATTTCCATAGCTACTATCGTATTCCCTGGAACTTTCACTTTTTTCACTGATTTCTACGATATTAAGATGTCTATTTCTAGCATAATAAATGTAGTTTGGAAAAAGTTCTGCCGTTAAGGTGGATTGATCCTCTTCACAGAGCATAATTGCACATTCCAGTGTATTTACAAGCTCCCGTACATTTCCAGGCCAGTGGCATCTTACGAAATACTCCATAACATTTGCGTCTAAATTTTTAATATACTTTCCATATTTCTTATTAAATTTTTCAATAAAATAATCTATAAGTAACGGAATATCTTCTTTTCGTTCACGGAGTGGAGGTATGGTCAATATTACGGTTGCAATCCTGTAAAAAAAATCTTCCCGCATTATGTTCTTCTTTACAGCCTCTTTAGGGTCCATATTGGTTGCACAGATCACACAGCATTCGATATCAATATCCTTCGTATCTCCTATGCGTCTAATTTTTTTGTCTTGCAGCACTCTGAGGAGCTTTGCCTGCATGGATAAAGGCATCGAATTGATTTCATCCAAAAAAAGGGTACCTTTCCCTACCTGTTCAAATACTCCCGGTATATTTTCTGCCCCGGTAAAGGCACCCCTCACTGTACCAAACAACAAACTTTCAATAAGGGTTTCTGGTACGGCTGAGCAGTTTAATGCGATGAATGGTTCATGGGCATACAGACTTTCATTGTGGATTCCTTGTGCAAACAATTCTTTTCCCGTTCCCGTTTCTCCATAAATCAATATATTGGCATTATAATTCGCAATTCTCCTGACTTTTTCCTTGCATGCACGGACAGCTTCGCTATTACCAATGATGTCATTTAAGGTAAATTTGCATCCATTTATTAAATCTTTTTTCAATTTTGTCTGACTCATTTTCCTTTGTAATTCGTATGTTTGCATTATAAAAGAGTCCAGTGTCGTTATATCTCTTCCTGTATAGTAAAATGCCTTATATTCTTCATTTTCAAAATATGGATAAAATCCCGCTATAATATGGAATTGTTTTCCTATCCTTGAGTTTCCTATCATTTTTATATTCTTCACTGGTTTTCCTTTTTTGATAATCTGCTCTTTATCAAAAAGGAAATCAGAGGGGGGTTCCCATAAATCAATTTCATATTTTCCGATAACTTCTTCCTTCTTCCATATATCATATTTTTCATTTGGTTTTGAATAAAGGATGATCTTCCCTTCTGTGTCAACAGCATGTACAGCTTCGTACATGTTATCAAGGATATCCTCCATTAAATTGACTTTAAATTTTAACGCCTTGTTTTCCACTTCTAACTCTTGATTGTTTTTGATAAGTTTTTTGCTTTCCTCTATTTGATTTTCTAGGGCCTTCTCCAGTTCTTGTATGCGTAATTGTAATTCTTTCAATTAAAATCACTCCCTGAACCTTATATATTGATCAATGCTCCCTTTAAAAATCTCTGAAATAGGATTGTTATGGACGACTTTGACGCGACTGAAACACTATATATGTTCTGAATATATGTAATGTTCTATATTTTTCCTCTTTTCCCTCTGATATTTATAAAATCTTTCCTTCCCATGGCTGAATATTTTATGTTTGCTTTTGAATTTAAAAAAGGATGGTACATTTCAGTTCCATCCTTTTTTATGTAAAAAAAAACAGAGAATTTCTCTGCTTTATTGGGTGATTACACGTAATCTCATTTTGGCTTCCTTTTCCAAAGGTATGATAATTTCTTTTTTTTCATTTAATATTTTATCTTCCCTAAGTGTCCAAATAGGTATATCCACCTTAAACTTATCACATAAAGTCACCAGTGCAACAAAAAAGCTCTGTTCATCACTAAACGGCATTTTGAAAATATTAACCACCGTATCATTTTCAAGTATTTCACCTTTCAGCATTTTCATACTAATTTCCCCTTTTTCCAGTTTATCCCATCTCCAAAGATAGTTCTTTTCAACATTATTGTACCGTACCATATTTATAATTACCCAAGCGGTCTTTTTCATTCTTCGATTTAGCCAGTGGAAATTTTATTAGAAATTCCGTCTCTAATTCAGAACTATTCACAGCAATAACCCCCTGGTGCTTGCCTATAAGCTCTTTTATTATAAATAGTCCCAGTCCGTGATCCTCTTTATCTTTGGTTTTCGTGGAAAAACCATTTTCAAAGATCTTATCAATGATCTCCGCCGGAATTGGAGGACCATTATTTGAGATCGATAAGCAATAATCACCCTCCTCTATGTAAGAACAAATAGATACAATTTTTTGTTCATTTTCAGGATCAGATAAAACTGCGTCAAAGGCATTGTCAACGATATTGCTGATAATCGTGATCAAATCGTATTCGTTCAAAGTCAGGAAGTTAAGCGGTACTTCAAAATCCACATCCAGATGTATATCATGAGAAAAAGCTATATTACTTTTCACTGTCATCAGCCCGTCTACATAATCATTACCGGTATTATAATAGCGATAGCTGGACTGCATGTTATGAATCAGTTTATCCAAATAATTTTTAATTTTCTCCGTAGTATTCTCGGAATTAATGATACACAGGGCGTATACCGTATTGATGTGGTTTGAAAAATCATGCTTCTCTCTGCGAATGATGTTTAGCAGGGTCTCGATGTTTTTAACATATTCCGCCTGCAGCTTGTACTGCTGCTGGATTCGCCACAGCTTTTCCTTCTCCTTATATACCAATACGCCAAGGCCTATGAATATAAGGAAAATCAGCATGATCAAAAACTCATATAGTATTATATTTTCGCTATTAGCAGTTACATAATGTATATTAAAAACTACTGTACCTACCAGAAATATAGCTAAAAGTATATAGGAAACACCCGTATCATGAAAATCATCTTCTAAAGACAGAAATACTCTTACCCTCTTTCTTAGTGCAAATAGAATTAATAAACCCTGTAAGGCTTTAACAATCAGAGAAAAATAAAATCGACTAGCCTGATTGGTAATCAAATCCGATATTTCCATATGTAGGATTGAAGATATTAATAAAAAACTAAGACCTTCCGTAATCATCAAATATATAATTACTGCAAGGGCTACAATAGATGATTTTAGTAAACTGCTAGAAGTAATAATAGACAAATTGATTATCATAAACACCATTATTATTGCTGTACTGAGTCCCACAGGAAGGTATGTTGAAATCCACAAAGTAAATGTTGTATAGAATACTATAAAAATAGAGGCCTTTATTTTATTTTCACGCAAAAATAACTCTTTGTTTAATAATATTATATAAATCAATAAGATATAAAAAGCTTCAATAGCGGGAAAGCCTATCTCATTACATAGTTCATATATGTTCATTGACAAAACCCCTTCAAATGAAACTTGGGAATGATACAAAGTAGTATCATTCCCTCCTGTGTTACTTCAGTAATTCTTCTGGGCATTTTGGTTGATGGGTCCATACGGCAGAACCATTTATTGTGACTGTAGTACCAATAAGTAGTGCGAAGGCAGTAAGTAATCTAAGAGAGTTGCTTTTTAAGTATCTCAACATATTCACTTCCTCCTTTCGTTTTATTTTTGCAAAATAGTCTATCTATTTATATAATACAACAAAGTATATGAAAAAAAAGTAGAAATTTGTAATTTAGGAAAATTTTACTACATTTTTTTTAATTATACTCTGTCAAAGAAAATATTCTTTCCATAGGCCGCCAGTGGAATGCCATAAAGTATTTCTACCTCTTCATCCATTATCTTCTGATCAATGGCGGTTTTGCCCACACTAAACATAATCCGGTTATCTACCCGATCATCGGCAGCAGCGCTTACAGCAGCACCCACTGCGATACCTAAGTCCATAATATCAAAGGAACATCGTCCCCCTTTTTTCGACTGATCCCCGCAATTCTTAAATCCGCAGAATCCACAGTACCCGATTCCCCGTTGGCCTACCTTTGTTCCGATCAAAACCAGCACTTGCGCTTTTCGGATATTCTCCGCATCTCTTTTAAAAAACTCTACCCCTTCTCGCTCGGCAATCCTGTCCATCTCATCAGCCAAAGCATCCTTTTCGCCGGCGGTAATGATTGCTGTAACAATATTGTCTACACCTTTGCCTTTGGGGGCGGTTCGTGCTGCAACACACATTTTTTGTGCAGTTTGAAGCAATGCGGCCATTTCTGCCGCTTGACTACTATAAATCATTTAGCTTCCTCCTTTGTTAAAGCCGCTCCACAGGCTTATACCTATTTAGGATTTAACCCTTGCATCATCCGGCTTCTTATTTTTATATATTTCATTCTACAAAATTCTCTTCTTTCCTTTCATATTATGGTATTTTAGTTTATTGACTTTTTTTCAAATTAATGGTATATATCTATTGAATAGACCTAGAAATTTGGGGTATTTGTATAATGTTTCGTCCAATGCTTATAAAATTTAGGGAGGTCAAGATTTATGTTTAATTCAGTGAAGGTTACTGAGGATATTTATTGGGTAGGAGTGAATGACAGACGCACAGCACTTTTTGAAAACCTATGGCCGCTAGAGCATGGTGTGGCTTATAACTCCTATCTCCTCGTAGATGAGAAAATTGCACTTATAGATACCGTAGAAGGTGGACAAGTAGGAGAATATGTCCGAAAGATTCAAAGTATCATCGGTACACATAAGAAAATTGATTATCTTATCATTAATCATATGGAGCCTGACCATTCCGGACTGATTCAGTCTGTAGTAGAGCTCTATCCGGATATCAAAATCGTAGGCAATGAAAAAACCTTTGGAATGATTGCTGATTTCTATGGAATTACAAATAATACCCATTTAGTAAAAGATGGAGATGAAATCAATTTAGGCAAGCACCAACTTAAATTTTACATGACGCCAATGGTTCATTGGCCAGAAACCATGATGACCTATGATCAATCCAGTCAAATTCTGTTTTCTGGAGATGCTTTTGGCAGCTTCGGTGCCCTAGACGGCGGCATATTTGACGATGAAGTAGATTTGGTCTTTTTTGAAGAAGAAATGAGAAGATATTACGCTAATATCGTTGGCAAATATGGCGCACCGGTTCAAGCCGCCTTGAAAAAACTTCATGGTCTGGAAATCTCTACGATATGTGCTACCCATGGTCCTATATGGAGAAGTGATATTCAAAAAGTCGTATCGTTATACGATCAGTGGAGCAAATGCGAAGCGGAAGAAGGCGTCGTTATCGTATACGGTACCATGTACGGAAACACAGGTAAAATGGCAGAGACCATTGCCCGAACCCTTTCCGAAGAAGGAATTAAAAATATCAAAATCTACGATGGCTCCAAGACACACATGTCTTATATTTTAAGAGATATATGGAAGTATAAAGGGTTAATTATTGGCAGCTGCGCATATAACAATAACTTATTCCCACCTATTGAAAGCTTAACCAGTAAGCTGGTCCATATGGGCGTCAAAAATAGGATCCTAGGAATTTTTGGAACCTATAGCTGGAGTGGAGGCGGCGTTATTAATCTGAAGAAGTTTGCAGAGCAAATTAAATGGCCTTTAATCGCTGAGCCTGTAGAAGCGAAATGCGCTGCCTGCGGCAATGATATTGACGGATGCGTTATGATTGGGAAGCAAATGGCTAAAGCACTAAAAGAAGCATAAAAATTTGACATGTCCAATGACTAAAACAGCCATGCAAAAGAGCTACTTTCTATCTATGATTGGAATCATTTCAGAAAGTAGCTCTTTTTATTGGATTCTTCATTTTAATTTCTCTTAAAGCTATTCTTCTAATAGAAACTGAAGCTGTTGACTCTGTTTTTCTTCATCTTCTTTCTTCAAAAAAGTCCCAACAGCCGGGATATTCCCTCTATAATAATCCGGATCTTGATACTGAATCTCCTCTATCAGCTTGATTTCTGCTAAGACACTGCTGTTCTTCGATTTTAGTACTTGAACGCCTTGTGAATTTCTTGTAGTTTTGGAATTGATTTGCTCTGTATTAAAAATCAAAACTTTCTTGATGCTGCTGATCGCAACGAGCTCTATATCCTCTTTAATCTTCATCAAATATACTAATGGATCGCTGTCGGAATAAGCATTGGCCAGCTGTGTCCGGTTCGTTTTCGTCTCATAGCTAGACATGTCAATCTTGGCACATTTTCCATTTTTAAAGAAAAACAGCATATAGCCACTGTAGTCAGCAGTTGCCGCCATATAAATAATTTCTTCCTTTTCTTCAAGGGCTAACAGATTTGGCAGATAGTCTCCTAAGTTGCTGGTTTTACAGTCCTCCAACTCATATACTTTCTTTTTATATACGGTATGCTTATTGGTAAAAAACAATAAATCTGATTTATTGGTTCCGTCAATTTCCTGAATGATCGTATCCCCTTCCTTAAGCTTATGTCCATTGCTTCCTCTCAGGCTAATCAAAGGGATTTTCTTTAGATATCCTTCTTTGGTAAGAAACAGCTTTATATTATAATCTTCAATAAGATCTTCAGGACTTATCTCTTCAATATGGTGTTCCTCCACAATATCCGTTTTTCTATCCTGGCCATATTTCTTTGATACTGCGTCAAGCTGCTTTATAATAATTTTCTTCATTTTTTTTTCGCTATTCAATGTTTCTTCAAGGTTTTTTAGTTCCTTTTCCAAGTCTTTGATATCCTTTGTCTTCATAAGAATATATTCTTGGTTGAAGTTCCTCAGCTTAATTTCTGCAATAAATTCAGCCTGCGCCGCATCTACTTCAAATCCCTTCATGAGATTTGGTATTACCTCTTTATCTTTTTTTGTATCTCTTACGATCTGTACTGCCTTATCTAAATCCAGAAGGATTTTCTCTAATCCTCTTAATAAATGTAATTTCTCCGTCTTTCTTTCAATATCATAACGCAAGCCTCTTTTGATGCAGCCGACTCGAAAATCTATCCATTCTAATAATATGGCTTTTACACCTAATACTCTCGGATGTCCGTTGACTAAGATGTTAAAGTTGCAGCTAAAGCTATCCTGAAGCTTGGTATATTTAAATATCTTTAGCATAAGCTGCTCAACATCTGCCGACTTCTTAATATCCAATGTGATTTTTAGTCCGTTTTTATCGGTTTCATCCCGTACATCAGTAATTTCCTTGATCGTTCCTGCCTTTACCAGCTCAGTAACTTGGTCTATGATCGTTTCTGCATTGGTCGTATAGGGTATCTCGTAAATATCAATACAGCTGTTGGCTTTATCATATCGGTATTTTCCTCTTAAATAGAAAGTGCCTCTTCCTTCTTCATATATTTTTCTCATATCTTTTTGGTTATAAATCAATTCTCCGCCGGAAGAAAAATCAGGTGCTTTCAAATATTCGATAACATCAATGCCTTCATCTTCAAGAAGTCTGACAGTGGTATCACACAGTTCTCTTAAGTTAAAACTACAGATACTGCTTGCCATTCCTACTGCAATCCCTAAATTAGGATTGACTAGGATATTAGGGAAGGTTGTAGGCAGCAAAGTAGGCTCCTGCATAGTATTATCATAATTTGGAACAAAATCCACAGTGTCATTTCCAATCTCGTTGAAGAATTCTTCACAGATAGAGTCTAATTTTGCCTCTGTATATCTTGGCGCAGCAAAAGCCATATCTCTTGAATAGTTTTTTCCGAAGTTTCCTTTACTATCGACATAGGGATGCAGCAGCGTTTCATTGCCCCTTGTGAGCCGCACCATAGTTTCATAGATGGCCATATCACTATGTGGATTGAGGCGCATGGTCTGACCAACAATGTTTGCAGATTTGGTTTTCTGTCCTTTCAGCAGCCCCATTTTATACATCGTATAGAGCAGCTTTCTATGTGAGGGTTTCAATCCATCAATTTCAGGCAGCGCTCTAGATACAATTACAGACATAGAATAAGGCATATAGTTTGTTTCTATTGTATCGATAACATTTAATTTTTTAATGTTATTTTTCATATTTTTCTCCTTTAACTTACATCTGATATATCTAAATACTTATGTCCATGTTCTTCAATGAACTGCTTTCTTCCCGGAAGATTATCTCCTAAAAACAGTTCAAAGGCCTCTTGTGTCGCCTTGGCTTCTGCAGGGGTAACTTGAACCAATTTTCTAGAGTCTGGATTCATCGTAGTTTCCCACATCATTTCCGGCTCATTTTCGCCTAAACCCTTCGATCGTTGGATCTTGAACTTTCCTTTGATTTTTTTAAGAATTTGAGCTTTTTCACCTTCCGTATATGCAAAATAGCTGTGTCCTTTTTCATCAGATATCTCATAAAGAGGTGATTCTGCAATATATACATAGCCTTCCTCAATGAGAGTAGGTGTAAGCACATACAGCATCGTAATAATCAAACACCGGATCTGAAAACCATCTACATCTGCATCAGTACAGATGATCAACTTGTTCCACGACATATTAGAGAGATCAAAATCCGTTAAGTCTTTTAGATGCCTCGACCGCACTTCTACGCCACAGCCAATCACCTTTAGCAAATCCATAATAATATCGTTTTTAAAAATTTTATCATAATCAGATTTCAAACAGTTTAAGATTTTACCCCGGACAGGCATAATCGCTTGAAACTCTGCATCTCTTCCCATCTTCGTGCTTCCCAATGCAGAATCACCTTCAACAATAAATAATTCTCTTTTGTTTTTGTCCTTACTTCTACAATCCACAAACTTCTTAACACGATTGCTGATGTTGTCGATCTTCTTACTTAATTGCTTTCTTACATCGATTCTAGTTTTTTCAGCCTTTTCTCTGCTTCGTTTATTGATGAGCACCTGCTCTAGAATTTTCTCCGTCTCTAGTTTGTTTTCAATAAAATAAATCTCTAACTTTTCCTTTAAAAAATCAGTCATGACATCCTTGATAAAGACATTGGTAATAGCTTTTTTTGTTTGGTTTTCATAGGAAGTGATGGTACTGTAAGTGTTTGCGATTAATAGCAAGCTGTCTCCAATATCTTGGAAGGTTATTTTCTTCTCATCTTTATTATACTTCCCTTCCTTTTGCAGCTTTTGATCCAGTGCATAAACAAAGGCATTTCTTACTGCTTTATCCGGGGAGCCTCCATATTCTAAGAAAGAAGAATTGTGGTAGTATTCCAATAGATTCACTTCATTATTGAAGCAGAAGGCGATTTCCAGTTTTACTTTATATTCAGGCTTATCCTCCCGGTCTCTACCCTTTGTTTCTAATTCAAAGTACTGCAGCTCTGTAAATCCTTTTTCTCCGCTTAATTGCCTAATGTGATCCTTGATACCGTTTTCATATAGGTATGTAAAAGTCTCTCCACTTTCCTCGTCGTAGAGTTTAAAAGTAATTCCTTTATTTACGATAGCTTGCCTCTTCAGTGATGTTTTAAAAAAATCCAGAGGAATATTAATATCATTAAACACAGCTAAGTCGGGTTTCCATTTTATAATGGTGCCTGAATGTTCATATCCGCACTTTGTTTTGATAAAACCTTCTTCTGTACCGGTTACATTATCTCCCTTTGCAAAATGAAGCTCGTATTTATATTCATCCCGAAAAACAGTTACATCCATATACTCTGAAGCAAATTGGGTTGCGGCAGTTCCCAATCCATTTAATCCAATACTAAATTGATAGTTGTTGCCAGAATTGTTATCGTATTTTCCGCCGCCATATAGAATCGTGAACACAATCTCCCAGTTATATTTTTGTTCCTTTGGATTCCATTCTAAAGGGATCCCTCTCCCCTCGTCTTTGACTTCTATAGAGTGATCTTTAAATCTTGTTACCTCAATTACATTTCCCCAGCCCTCACAGGCCTCGTCTCTGCTGTTCCCCACAATCTCCATCAATGTATGCTGACAGCCTTCTAACCCGTCACTACCAAATATAACACCGGGTCTAAGCCGAACTTTATCTTTTTCTACCAACGTTGACAAACTCTCGTTATCGTAATTATGTTTTTTTACCATAGTTCCCCTCCTACAGAAAGCTTTGAAACAACATACATCTTTCATGCTTTACGGCTCTTTATATCCTTGCCGGACAACCGTATTATATCATTCTTTTGTACAAATGCAAACATTTGTTCTGTATATTTTACATTAACTTCTAACTTTCATATTATAATTTGTTTTTTTACATATGTCTATGGTATTGGAAGTCTATATCTACAATCATTTTCTAGGTTTTGAAAGCAATTTTTTATATTTTATAATTTCATAGAGTGCTTGACAATATGTAAAAATAAGCAACCCCGGCAAATAATATTACTTGCCGGGGTTTGATTGTTTTTATTTCTATTATTCAAACTCTTTAAACATCTTCTCGAAATCTTCCATGCTGTCTTTCGCATGATATACATGCTTGTCTTCAGGGAATCTTTCATTTTTTACATCATCCACATATTCTTTGAATGCGTTTGTAATAACTTCTGCTACACTGGCATATTTCTTAACAAATTTTGGTGTAAATGCTTGGAACATTCCCAACATATCGCCGCAGATCATTAACTGTCCATCACATGGAAGTCCTGCACCGATAGAATATACAGGAATGCTTAATTTTTTAGCGATAAATTCCGTTAATTCCGGCGGTACTGCTTCTAATAATAAGGCCCGGGCTCCTGCTTCCTGTATTTGAATGGCATCTACGATTAATTCCCTGGCACTCCCAACATCTCTTCCCTGCGCCTTAAAGCCTCCCTGCTGCCCTGAACTTTGCGGCGTTAATCCGATATGTCCAAATACAACGATTCCGGCATCACTGATTGCCTTAATTTTGCTGATTACCCTTCTCCCGCCTTCTAGTTTGATTGCATCCATATCTGCCTCTTTTAAAAAGCGGCAGGCATTCACTACAGCGTCTTCGTCAGATACCTGATAGGAACCAAAGGGCATATCTCCAACGACAAATGTGTTTGGCGCACCTCTCCTTACGGCCTGGCAGTGAGAAATACAATCATCCATCGTTACCGGAACCGTTCCTTTATAACCCAATACAACCATTCCCAAAGAGTCTCCTACAAGGATCATGTCCAATCCTGCCTGTTCTGCAAATGAAGCCATTGGGAAATCATATGCTGTAATCCAAGTTGCCTTCTCTCCCTTTTTTTTCATTTCCTCAAGATCAAGAATCGTCTTTTTCTTTACCACTTCAATCTCTCCCTTTTAAATTATTTTTTATGTAAGCTAGAGGGCATACAGCTGCCTCCTGCTCTATACCGAGGTTTTAACATATCCCATTTTTCGCGATACTTCCTGGGTGAATTCTATCAGAGAAGCGCTAATCTTTTTACGGAATTCCTCTGTCATCCTGGATGCAGGCCCGGATACACTGATAGCTGCAAAAGCCTTTCCAAAGTGATTAAAAATAGGTGCCGCTATACAACTCAATCCCATTTCAAATTCCTCAGATTCTTCCGCATACCCGTTTCCCTTTGTATCCTCTAAATACTTCAGCAGCCTTTCCCTGTCACATAAGGTGTTCTCCGTAAATTTCTTGAAATTCATTCTTTCGATAATCGCATCTGCTTCATCTTTTGGAAGGCTCGCTAAAATCGATTTCCCTACTGCCGTGCAATAAAGCGGAAGACGACCTCCAACCATTGTGCAAATTCGCATCGAGTGTGAACTTTCAACCTTTTCCAGATAGATGACAGAAGTATCATCCATCGCTACCAGATTCACCGTTTCCCCATACATACTCACTAATCTTTCCAGATAGGGAATAGCGATCCTCCTTAAATTGGAATTAACTTTTGTGCCCAACCGGAACAGCTCCAGTCCTAGTCTGTATTTACCTGTCTCTTCGTTCTTTTCCAGCAACCGATAGGCTTCAAGTGTGGCGATTAAACCAAAAGTAGTACTTTTGTGCAATTCCATGATTTTACTGACTTCTGTCACTCCCAGCTCTTCATGATTCTCAAAACATTTAAGAATCTGGATGGCTCGACCTACCGATTGAATCATTTTATCATTTTCCATTTTCACATTTACCTCTCATTAATACATTTGTTCTATATAGTCGTACAACGTTATGTATTATCGTACAATCGTATTATACCATAATATGGTTTTTCTGTTCAACATATTTTCTGAAAATTTTATACATGCATTATAAAAATCAGCTAGTTCCTTAAACAAGCTTTGCAATAGAAAATCAGATATCTAATCCTAGAAATACTCATCTTATCTACAAATAAGCAAATTCAGGAGATATCTGATTTCATTTTTATGAAAAACTTATAGAGAAAACTTATTTGACAAACAATTTCCTTGGGAATCTGGTTATTGTTTCACAGCCTTTTTCGGTAACCCTCAAGGTTTCCGTAATTGCTACCCCATAACCATCCAGCCACATTCCAGGCATCATATGAAATGTCATATCCGGTTTTAAGAGAGTCATCTCTCCCGGCTTGAAATACGCCGTATTTTCCGTCCATACAGGAGGATAGCTCAAACCCACTGTATACCCCATTCTTGATTCTTTTTCCAAACCATACTTATTAATCGTTGTCTGCCATGCCCTTTCTACCTCTTCGCAGGTTATGCCCGGTTTTACTGCAGATAAGGCCGCGTTTAACCCTTCTACTACTACTTTTGCTGTTTCTTTTACTCTTTCTGGCGGTTCTCCGATAAAGATGGTCCGTGTCAGCGGCGCATGGTACCGTTTATAACATCCTGATAATTCCATATATATTAACTGGCCTTTTTGATATTTTCCTTCTGTAGTCCAAGAGAAGTGGGCTCCTGCTGTCCTTTCTCCAGCAGGCATAATGGGTGCTAACGATGGATACTCTCCGCCATACACACCTGTCCCTTTTACGAGGTCACTATAAATTTCCGCTGCTACATGACATTCTCTTACACCGGCTTCAATCCTCTCAATGGCATTATACATGGTTTTTTCTACAATTCTTGCCGCAATCTGCATATATTCCAGTTCTCTAACTGATTTTGGTCCTCTTATCCAGTTTACTAGTGCAGTAGCAT
Organism: Geosporobacter ferrireducens; assembly: GCF_001750685.1. Classification (GTDB taxonomy): domain Bacteria; phylum Bacillota; class Clostridia; order Peptostreptococcales; family Thermotaleaceae; genus Geosporobacter; species Geosporobacter ferrireducens. The sequence goes on from NZ_CP017269.1 coordinate 651,289, forward strand.
CTTTAAATACTGCATCGGGCAAACTTTTTTCTAACTTTTTATACCAATGTGCGTTAAAATAGTAGGCATCGAATTCTACACCTATTGTTTTATCTTGAAGTCCTTTTTCTTTTAAAAGATCTCCTATAAAATCCATTACGTGCAATACTTTTGGCTCCCACAAATATTTATCCGGATAAGCGGTTACATTTTCTTCTGCCATCCAGGTGGTTTCTGTTGCACAATACAAATCTTGCAATCTCACGATACATACCGGCTCCTCCAGGCTTGTTGCCACAACTATGCCTTGCGGCACATAATAGGACATTGCATCATATCCCGATACATAGTTCATATTTGCAGGATCTGTTATCAGCAGTACTTCTATTCCCTGTTTCTCCATACTTGCCTTTACTTTTCTTACCCGTTCTTGATATTCTGCTTTTTCAAAAGGTAGCATCTTCATATTCCTTTATCCCTCCTCATCTATTCTGCAATCCATAATTCCTAAGTATATGGATTTTTTTATTTCCTTATATTATGGATCCACGCTTTATCTTCATCGATCATCTTCTTAGCAGCATAAATGGTTATAAATTGTACAAATATGATAGGGATTCCCATAAGCCCGGAGACAACCTCCAATGGAGCTAGCCCGCCTATTCTCATTAATACCAATGCAAAAACTGAAATCATAAAACAGGTAATCAGGCGTACATTTTGAGAAGGCTCATTTTTACTCATATCATCTGTACTTACATAAGCGGCAATAGTATAAGTTGTAGAATCAAGGGTCGTAATTAAAAATACCATTGTAACAAAAAGGAAAACTGACATAGCAACATACGGCATTGGTAATGAAGCAAGAACTTCTCCGATAGCAACCAATGACCCTCCTCCATTTTGTACAATATCTAGCACAGGGACAGCACCGGTAAGATATCGATTAATACTAAGTCCTCCAAGAATACCCGTTGCTACCCAGGATAAAAACAGCGGAGCAAAGAAATATGTTAATATCATCTCTTTTATTGTTCTGCCCTTTGAAATGGTTGCAGCAAAAACACTATGCAGCAAAGCCCATGTCGCACAATATGCAAACCAAAACACTGTATATTTCTGAATGTAACCTGCACCTGCACCTAAAGAGTTGCTATAAAATGAAATATCAATGTAATTTTTAAGAAGGAAACCAATATTATCTGTAAAATGATTTAGAATAAACACGCCTGGCCCTACCAGTAAAACAAAGATTCCAAACGCAGCTGCAAGATACATATTAAAGGTACTAAGTCTTTTAATTCCTTTTTCGATACCCAAGTATGCACTGGCTGTAAATGCAATGATCCATACAATCGTAATGATTAAAGTTAATCCAAAGGTGATTTTCAATCCGAACATTTTAGAGAGAAGGGTAGTAACAATCGGTGTTCCCAGACCTAAGGTACAACCTGCCCCTGCCACGATGCTGACAAGAAAAAGAATGTCTAAAATCTTCCCGCCTATGCCCTCAGTAAATTTATCTCCTAAAACACAGCGGCATGCTTCAGAAATTCTCAGAAGCGGACGCTTCCGAACATGAAGAATATACCCCATGGCAGGAGCTGACATTACGAAAATTGCAAAAGTTTGAAGACTCCAAAGAAACATGCCGTAAGGATTTCCCCACATGATCGCTTCATTTGACAGAGGTTCAACACCAAAAGGCGAGTTTATAGCAACAGAAGCCCACTGCATCATTCCTGTACGCATGATCGTCGATCCAAGCCCCATAGCGATCAATATCGAGGCGTACTCAAACATACTGAACTGGGGTTTATCATCCGGGCTGCCTAGTACTACTTTTCCATACTTTGAAAATGCAATATAGAACCCAGCTCCAACAAGAATAATCGAGTACCAGATATATCCCCACCCAAAGTTATTTACAATAACATCAAATATTCCATTTAATAAATCCACTGATGAAGACTCATACAATGCAAAAGGTATACATAAAGCAATAATAATAATTACAGACGGCCAAAATATCTTCGAGTCTAGCGAAGCTCCCTTTTTAGAATTACTCACATCAATCATCATTACTTCCCCCTTTTAATTTCTTACTTGGTATTTGTCCATAGGATAGCCCTCTATTTTATATTTTGGACTTAACCTCCTTTCTTCATTTTTCTGCTGGTTTATTTAAAGACATTATGCCTTTATATTTACCAGCTGTTATACACTGCAGTTTGCGTTGAATTCCTCTAATGCCCTGCCTGCAGATTTTGTGATGCATAATCCGCCTAAGCCGGTGCACCTATGCTCTCTAGGCATTAAACGCCCTACCTCCATCATGGCGTTGATGGTTTCATCCAGAGGTATATAGGGATCAAATCCATTCAACACCATATTCGCAGAAAGAATTCCATTTACTGCTGCCATAGGATTCCTGCTAACGCAAGGTATATTGCCAACACCTGCTACAGGATCACAAATCAGCCCAAGAATGTTTTGTAAAGCCAATGAAGCTGAAGAAAATCCTTCTTCAACACTTCCGCCCAGTAATTGAACAACTCCTGCTGCTGCCATACTGCTGGCAGCACCATTCTCAGCCTGGCATCCACATACTTCTGCAGCAAAAGTTGCCTGATGATCAATAAAAACACCAATCATCCCAGAGGCTAATAGCCCTTTTGCTATCGCTTCATCGGATAATTCCATTTGATCTCCAACAGCAACAATCGCTCCCGGAATAACTCCGCAAGAACCGCCGGTCGGTGCCGCAACAATTTTCCCTCTGCAAATGTCGTACTCCATTACGGCAGTTGCCCATACCATAACTTTGTTTAACATTCCCATATCAACCATCTTTGCATTTTCTTTTCTCATATTTTTGTCAATAATCCCTGCCTTTGAGGTTAAAAAGCCCCGCTTCTCAAAATTTCCCTCAATCCCTTTCAGTGCAGATGCTCTCATAACCCTCACGATGTGGATCATCATTTCAATAATTTCATTTCTGCCTTTACCGCTAATTGCTTCTTCATAATCGCATGCCAGTTCCCATAGGGTACTGCTCTTCGTTTTTGAATATTCAAGCGCTTCTTCAGCATTCATAAAAGGAACGCTGCAAAGGTTTTTCTTTACCACAGGCAAGACAGGCTTTATGTATTTTACGAGGAGTACCCCAGGCAAACCCTTAAATTGCTTTAGTATTTCATGAGATATTTCCCTGTCTAATTTGATATCTATTAGAATCTTATTTTCATCTTCTTCCGTTCTGATTTCATAATCCATATTCGATTTTTCAAGTAATATCTTTATTTCTGCCAAAACTTCCATTTTTTCTGCCATTACAAGAATGTCAATACAGTCACCCTTTAAAGACAAGGGAAAAGTATCATATTTTGTTATCTCAAACATCCCGCCACCGGTTGAAGCTGTCTCAATGCTTATTTGTTTACCGCTTTTTCCTGTAATGTTCATTCTGGCAAAATTGGGATGTATATCACCCTCTATGTTTTCTATTTTAAAGGTCACTTTTACGTTCTTTTCTTCTGCAGTTTTAAGGGACTGTTTAATGTTTTCATCAGACACGTCGATTCCTAACACGCCTCCGATAAATCCATAGTTAGAACCTTGTGCTTTGTAGGTTGCTGCATATGACCCATTGCAGTCAAATATAATTTCAATTTCTTCTACTTCGTCATCCAACAGCATATTTGCGACTTTTCCGATTCGCGCTGGTCCGGCTGTATGTGAACTTGATGGCCCAATCATAACCGGTCCAAAAACTTCATTAAAAATACTGCATGGTTTTTTATACATGTTATCCCACCCTTTTATTTATTAACTTCTATTGATTAACCTCTACTGTTCATATCCGCACCAGTCTAATATAGTACATGCAATGACTTTCGTCGCCTCCATCAATTTCTCCACTTCCACGTATTCATTTGCTTTATGGGCTGTTTCTCCAGGTCCCGGTCCAAAAATAACCGTAGGTGTATTGCCATACCTATTTAAAGCGCCTGCATCCGTTCCCCAAGGTGTTCCAACTACAACCGGCTCACTCCCTTTAACATATTTGTAATTATCATTTATAGCTTTTACAATGGCATGATCTCTATCTACGCCACCGGAACTGATACAGAAACCATACCACTCGATTTTAGGCATATGTTCTTTTAGCCAGTTATCTTTCTCCGAAACTTCATATACTGCATCTTCCAGATCTTTGCGTGCTTCCCGTATTTCCTCATCGGGTGAAACACCCATTCTTCCTTCTATGATTACCTCATCCGGTACACTCGTCGGAAATACGCCCCCTTTAATCGTTCCAATATTCACAGCAAATGGAACTGCCATATGCTGGTACAACTCATGTTTTTTAAGTTTAACTCTTCTTGCTTCAAACTCATCCAACTTTTGTATGATTTTGCTGGCCTTACTGATTGCATTAATTCCTAAGTATGAAGTTCCTGCATGGGCTGCCAATCCTTTTACTGTTATTCTAAACCACATAGCCCCCATCGACACCGGACATACCTGTAAATCGGTCGGCTCGGAAACAATAGCTCCATTCGCTTTATAACCTCTGCTAATCGCTGATAAAGTTCCTCCACCTCCTGTTTCTTCTCCGATTACGCTCTCTATAATCACATCCCCTTTTAGTTTTATTCCAGAAGCTATGATTGCCTTTACTGCCATGATATTGGCAATGATGCCGCCTTTCATATCTGAGGCTCCACGTCCGTATATTTTTCCATCCTCCAATTTACCGCTCCACGGACTATCATCCCAATCATTATCTCCTTCAGGCACAACATCTACATGTCCATTTAATAGAATTGATTTTCCTCCTCCTTTTCCTTTTAACACACCCACAACATTCGGGCTCCCGTCAAAATGATCTCTAGCTGCTAAAAAATCCGGATTTATCTCCATTTCATCCATCGTAGGCTCCCATATATCTACATAAAAAGATAATTCTTTAAGCATTCTCGAAACATAGGCCTGCGCATCTTTTTCTTCTCCCGTGACACTAGGATACCTGACAATCTCTTGTACCCTTGTAATGATTTCATTTTTACTGTTTTCAATCATTTTTAATACTTGCTGTTTTACATTGTCCATATCATACGCTCCTTTCGCCACCTGCAATAAACAATAAAGCAAGATCTATTCCAAAAATAAAAAATTCTTTAAAGAAAGATTTTCCTGGGGACAGCCCTTGTGTCTGCCCCTACGGTCTTGGATGGATAAGTAAGCTTTCTCAGTCACAGATCTATAATACATTTAATTCAACAATGAATTATTTTTCTCTTCATTCTTTATTTGGCTTTGTATTCAGACAATTCATAAGTGAATGAATAATTCACTTATGAATTATTCTTCAAACCACTGATATTTACTTATTTCGACAGTTTTCTAGGATTACCTGTCTCTTTAACAAAAGAGGAATAGCATCATCTTTGGAGAATATATGTATCATACGGAAATGCAGCAAACTAAGGGAGGTATACGTTTTGATCGCAAGAAACCTAAAACCCTTCAGTGTTAAAAATATTCACTCAAATATAACGATAGGCGATATGATAAAGACATTTAGAGAAGAGACTGCAAAATATGCTGTAGTTTATGAAAATGAAAAAATAAAAGGGATCATTACTCAAAATGAATTATTAGATGCATATCTTTGCGGACGACACTTGACGGAAAGCATTAAAGATATTGTAAATGACCATGTTTGCTTTGTGGAAAACAGCTGCCCTTTAGACAAAATAGCAAATATATTGAAAGAAACCCCAACGATGCATATTATTGTAGGAGATAAAAATAAAGAAGCAAAGGGAATCATAACAAATGAAGTTGTGCTGGCCTGTTTTTATGCAGAAATAAAGAAAAGAATCTATACCTTTAGAAAAGAGAAAAAGAAAGCAGAAAACCATGGTCATGAATATATTTTTGATGATAAGAAGTTAACGATAACTGAATTAATTGATCATTTGGATCAAATAAATCTTTGGAACAAAGAACTGGATCAGGCATTTGAAAACTCACCCAATGCATTTGTTATTTTAGACGGAAAAGGTAATACCGTAAGAGTCAATAAAGAATTCGAAAATATTACAGATATAAAAAAGGAAGAGGTTACAGGAAAGAACGTAAAAGAAATGGAAGAAAAAGGTGCCTATAATCCATCCGTCGGTGTTCTGATTTTGAAAGAGAAACGTAAGATTTCTATCATTCAGAAATTGCAAAACGGCAAAGAAGCTCTGGTTACAGGCATACCCATCTATGATGAAAACGGAAACATATTTAGAATCATCATTAACTCTATAGATTTTAAAGAGTTAAATATCATCAATCAGTATTATGCAAAACAAAAAGAAAGAAATGTCATACAAGCAAAAGCTGAGGATGTAAAGATTATCTACGAAAGCGAAAGCATGAAAAGAATCATGCAGCTGACAAATGAATTGAAAAATATAGACTCCACTCTACTGATCACCGGTGAATCCGGTGTAGGAAAAGGAGTTATCGCAAGATATTTGCACCATAACGGCATAAGAAAAAAAGAAAGAATGATAGAGATTAATTGTGGTGCAATTCCTGAATCCTTACTGGAATCTGAACTATTAGGTTATGAAGCAGGTGCTTTTACCGGTGCTAAGAAAGGCGGAAAGCCGGGATTAATTGAGCTGGCAAATAAAGGCACTCTTTTCCTAGATGAAATAGGTGAAATGCCAATGCAGCTGCAGGTTAAATTGCTGCAGGTTATTCAGGAAAGACAAATTAACCGTGTAGGAGGAATTAAACCTATCGATATTGATGTCAGAATTATAGCCGCAACAAATAAGGATTTACAGGAAATGGTAAAGAGAGGTAAATTCCGTTTAGATTTATTCTATCGTTTAAATGTCATTCCTATTAATCTTCCATCCTTGAGAGAAAGACACGCAGACATTATCCCTATGGTTGCATTTTTCCTGGATAAATATAATACAAAATATAGTAAAAATGTGAAAATTGGAAAAAGTATATTAAATATGATGTTATCATACGACTGGCCCGGCAATGTGCGTGAACTGGAAAACACCGTAGAACGCCTGGTAGTCACCAACCCTTCAGAGCTTATTGAAAAAGACACTAATAAATCCAACATTTTTAGTTTTCATTTATATGATCATTATAGTACAAATTCAGACTTTATAGAAAAAATCACCCCATTGGAAGAAGCAAAAAGAGGAATAGAAAAAAAACTGATTCAAATGGCCTATAAAAAATACAAAAGCAGCTATAAGGTAGCTGAAATCCTGGAAATCAGCCAAGCCACAGCGTATCGAAAAATAAAGGAGTATATGGACGAAGAACAGACCCTTACATAGGAACAGGGAGAGAGATCACAAATGATCCCTCTCCCTGTTCCTTTCACTTTCCCTTCCTTGAAATCCTTCCTCAATCTTCCCATCCTTTGGGACAGTCCAAGGGCTAAATCAATGTCTGAAAAAACTATGGCCTAGGAATAGAAAGGTCTTCCCTATAGTCGTTAAATACTAATGTATATGGACTCCTATCACACCATTCTTTTGCTATGGAAGCAAATCTAATCTTTTCCTTGATTAAGAAGTTCAGATAGCTTGGATCTCTCCAAGCATTATATAAATCAGCTTCGCTCTTTCCCGGTTCAAACTTAAAGTATACCGGACCACATATTCTTGCAATCTCATCTGCTTGTATATTTCTTTGATGGCCTCCCATGGAATCAACTATACTCATATAGACATCCAATGGCATGTCTACGACACTTCTGATGGATGCAAGCATGGGCAGTGATAAATCTGCCAGCGGATTAAAGCTATCTGCCCCTAACTCTGACAGCAATTTAGCTCCAACGGCATTGGCATGTCCGGCAAAAACCGATACTTTGAATTTTACATCCTGTGGAATAACGCCTTCTTTCCTCATTTGATTTACCAGATACAGGAGCCCCTCATCACAAATCAAAAATCCTCTAATTCCTGCTTCTAAGCAGCGGTCAAATTCTTTTAACCACATATGTAGATTGTCCTGGCCTCTTATTCTCATTCCGGATACATAGCCTTCCGGCGTAGTGTACTGTCTTCCCAGGTCCCAAGCTCGGGTAGGTACCGGATTGATCATTACTTCAATCTTGTTTTCTGCACCAATTTGAGCATAATATTTTAATTCTTCATATTCCAGCAGCGCTGATCCTCCTACAGTGCCTATGATTCTGTGGATCGGCAGGTTTCTTTTTCCGGATTCCTTGACCAATACTTCAAAGTTTTCCGCATTTTCTATACCTGCGATCTCCATTCTGTAGTGCGCCCCACCCTCAAATGTTACTTTTGATGCAGGCAGATCGTATCTGTCTTTTAACGGAAAGTTCATTTTCTCCGTTACGAATTTTTCAATATTCTTCATTGCCATTTGTTAGTCCCCCTATCTTTATAAAGATTCTTCAACTCTTTGAGATTATTCTACAACATTTGGAAGAATAGCGCAATACTTTTTTCTATATTTCGAAATGATTTTCTATATATAGGATTTATTGTTTTTTCTATAGAGCATCTCTTAATTCACATTAAACCATCAGTCTTTAAAAGCTATCTGTCAATACGCTCCATTTACATATATTATCTGTGTTTTTCTATAATGTTTTTTTCTTTTCCAAAAGATTATCTACCTGAACAGAAAAAAGGGATCAAGGTCTCCCTCAATCCGTATAATAGATTTTCTATATTTAAGAAACTAATTCTATTTAATTTTACCAATATCCTTTAACCTTTCAAAACTTAGTTAAAATCTTCCTTTTTTATATGATACAATATGATCTCGTAAAGCTTTTTTACATTTTTCTAAATCCTTACTTCGCAAATGTTTAATAATTTCATAATGGTCCGTTGCCGTAACCAGCAAGTTGCCTGTTTCATTGGTATCATACATCATTGCCATCCTTAACTGAAAAAATATCCTTTCCAAAATCTCAACCCTTCTTTTACTTCCAGACTGTTGCCATATATATCGATGAAATTCCATATCTTTTCCATTAAGCATAATTGCTTTTTTCAATAATTCTCCAGAGCCATTAACGATCGTAACCATATCCTCCACAATGCTTTCTAATGCTTTAAAATCCTTTTCTGATAACTTATTCTCCCCAATCAATCGTTCTAAAATATCATTTTCCAGTAGCAGCCTGATATCAAAAACCTCTTTAATATCTTCAATACTAAACCTCGTCACAAAGGTTCCTTTGCGCGGTACAATCGTTACGATTCCTTCTTTTTCCAGTTCTTTGATGCCTTCTCTCACCGGTGCCCTGCTAATGCCTAGTACTTGTGACACTTCGGTTTCCAGAATATGGTCACCTTCCCTATATACGCCTGATAAAATGGCTTCTTTTATATAGTCAGCAACTACACTGCATAAATTTTCACGCTGATAAGCTCCTAAGCTGCTTTGCATAATTCACCTCCTAGTTCTTCTATATTATTTCGGTTCGATTGCCTTCACTTCCTCTATAAGCTTTTCCAGGATTTCCTTTCCTGCCGCTCCTACCATGCTAACATATTTATCATAGGCTGCCTTACTTGCCTCTCTAAAAGCTTCTCTTTCTGCTGTCGTCAGTTCAACGATCTCAATATTGCTCTTTTCCCTGATCTTATCCAAAGCATTACCATTAAGGTCAGCCTGTACGTCGAAGGAATAGTCTCTTATTTCATCTACGGTCTCCATGATCATATCCTGCATATCTTTTGGCAGTCCATTGAAGAAATCTGGATTAACAGCGGTAGTTGTTACATAGAGGTTTGAGCTGGCCAATGTCAAATACTTTTGCACCTCGTAAAATTTCATCTCTTCGATTGCAAATAGCGGATTCTCTTGTCCTTCGATCATGTTTAGCTGCAATCCACTGTAAACTTCCATATAGGGAACTGGCGTTGGATTTGCACCATATGCCTGATATGCAGCAACGATCATTGGCGAAGGCATGGTTCTCATTTTAAAGCCCTTCCATTTATCAGGTGTATTTACCGCTTTGCCGGAAGTCCACTGCATAGCCCCTTCCGTCCAATAAGCCAATACCTTTATATCCTTTTCTAAATATTTATTGGACAACAGTTCATTAAGGGCTGTACTTGTTTTAAAAATTTCTGCATTTTTGTCCATATCATCGGTAAATAGGAAGTGCAGTGAGAATAATTGGTTTTCAGCAACAATGGTACCCGTATTCCCCGGTGATATTATACCAAATTCTATACCACCATTTTGCAATAGTTCACACTGTTGTGTCGCATCTCCGATCTGCCCCACAGGATAGATTTCGATGTTTACCCTACCATTGGATTTCTTTTCTATAACCTCTTTAAACTTCTTAACATATAGATCCTGCACACTACCATCAATCTCCTCATGAGCAAATCTCCAGGTGTAGGTTCCTCCCGTCGAAGTACTTTCCTGATTATTTTGATCTCCAGCATCCCCAGTTGTCGTTTGTTTCGGCCCACAGCCAGTGGTTAATGCCATCACCAAAACAATAAGCATAATAAATGAAATAACCTTTTTCATTAAGATCCCCCTCTTATTTTTTTATTTTTCAACATTCTTGATTATAGAATGCCGATAAGTCCAGACTTTTTAATCATTTAAAAAGTGTAAAACCGTTCTTACATGCATTTCCACGCCATACTTCAATGTTTCTTCGTCAATATTAAACATCGGGTGGTGATGGGGATAATGGGTGTTTTTGTCAACGCTTCCTGTACCAATAAAGTAGAAAGCACTGGGTACTCTATGGGTAAATTCTGCAAAATCTTCTCCAGCCAGACATCGGTATGCAATCACATTTTGATCCGTTCCGTAGGTTTCTGAAGCTCCTCTACTTACATATTCCATCATTCTTTCATCATTCATCAGCGATGGATTGCTGGGTATATATTTCAGATAGTACTGTACGCCAAAAGCTTCACAAGTTCCTTTTATAACCCTTTCAAACTTGTTTAAAAGAATATCTTTCTCCACCTTTTCGTTTTTGAACAAAAATCGTATGGTTCCTCCGATATCCACCTGGTCTGCGATGATATTCCGCCCACTGCCGCCATGGATCTTTCCAATCATAATCGTAATTGGCAGCAGCGGATCTATTTCCCTGGTTTGAATGGATTGTAATCCCTGCACAACACTGGCAGCTGCTAAAACCGGATCTATGGCTGTATGCGGTGCAGAAGTATGTCCTGCTTTTCCAATAATACTTACCTCAAACTCCTCAGTGGCCGCCATGACCGGTCCGCCAGCCAAGCCGATTTTCCCACTTTCAATAGGTGTCCAAAGATGTAATCCGAAAGCTGCATCTACCTTTGGATCTTCCAGAATTCCTTCATGGATCATATCTAAGGCCCCGGCCGCTTCCTCATTGGGCTGAAAAACAAATTTAACATTCCCTTTCATACTGTTTTTGTGCTTAGATAAAATTTTAGCTGCAATCAATAACATGGCCATATGTCCATCATGTCCACAGGCATGCATAATCCCTTTGTTTATTGATTGATAGGACACTCCTGTCTTTTCTTCTTGGGGCAGTGCATCCATGTCCGCCCTAAGAAGCACGGTTTTTCCTTCCACATTGCCTTTAAGTACCCCTACTACACCGGTTTTGGCAGCCTTTCTTACATCTAGGCCCAATTCTTTTAAATAATCATAAACGACTTGGGAGGTCCGATATTCCTCGTATCCCAGTTCAGGATGCATGTGGAAGTCCCTGCGCAATCTGATTAATTCATCATATAAAGATTCTATTTCCTTTTTGATATCCGACATAATTTTTCACCTTCAATTAGTTTTTAATCTTTTAACACTTATGATATTAGCAACAAAGAAATCTGCGGGAACATAATGATCAAAACAGAGATGATAATCAACATAATCATATAAGGAGGTATTCCCTTTACTACTTTCAGATAGGGTCTATCGAATATGGCACAGGCTGTAAAGATATTACACCCAAAGGGCGGAGAAATAGAGCCGATAGCCGCTTGCAATGTTATGATGATCCCTAAATGAATTGGATGAATACCCGCTTTTACAGCTAATGGATAGAAGATTGGAGTTAAGATAATGATGACCACAATGGAATCCACAAACATACATCCAACAAAGTAGAATATAGTGACCATCGCTAAAATCTTAAGAGCAGAAGGGCTCGGTCCTAGCAGTGCAGTTGTAATCATCTGGGGGATCTTCGCATAAGATATTGCCCATGAGAACAAGGATCCTGCTGCTACCAGAATAAACACTGCAGCGGTTACAACAGCTGTGGATAGTGCAATTTGTGGAAAATCCTTTGGTTTGATCGTTTTAAATAGAAACAGCTCTAAGATCATTGCGTACAAGACGGACACTGCAGCGGCCTCTGTAGGACTGAAAAACCCGGAATATATGCCCGCAAAAATAATTATTGGAAAACCTAGAGGTGCCATCGCTTCTCTAATGGCCTTTATTCTTTCTGTCCAATTCAGTTTTAACGTTCTGGGAATATTTTTTCTTTTTGCATGAAAATAATTAAAAACTGCAAAGAATAGCAATATTAACAGCCCAGGAATAACGCCGGCGATAAATAGATCTCCAACAGATGCTCCTGTCACCACACAATACATAATCATGGAAATACTTGGTGGAATCAATAAAGCGATAATTGCAGAACTAATGATCAGTCCAATGGTATCTTCATCGTCATATCCTATATTCAGTAGTCTGCTGCGCATAGGTTTACCGATGGCAACGACGGTTGCCTGGGTGGAACCTGAAATGGCTCCAAACAACGTACAGGTAGCAGCCGTCGTAATGCTCATACCCCCATGAATATGTCCGACAAAAGTTTCAACAAAATCTAATAACCGTTTTGCGGTTTGCCCCGCACACATAATGTCGGCCGCAAAAATAAACATAGGCACTGCCAAGAGAACAAAAGGTTGCACCCCTGCAATAATCTGCTGTGTCGCAAGCAGCGGATTGATGTTTGGAAAATACATAATCAACACAACAAGGGGTGCAATAATCATGGGTATAAGCATAGGAAAATTCAATAAAAGTAAAATAACCATGATACTCATTAATACAGAAACCATTCTTACACCTCCTGATCCTTTCCACCTGCGCAAAGACTCACGCTTTCTTCTGTTTCTTCATTACTGCCTCTGGCGGTCATTTCACTGGATATATATACATCCTTTTCCTTTATATTTACGATGAATATTCTGGCATATTCAATAGCGCCTAGAAAGAACCCGATCGGTACAACTGCTATAATTAGATACATAGGTATTCTTAGTGCCGGCGTAACCCTTCCCAAAGATTGTACCTTTAGTGTATACTGTAATCCAAGGTACGCAAGATAAAACATAGAAACAGATGTTACACTGGAAATTACATACATAAATATTTTTTTGTACTTATCACTCAGCAGGTCAAATACAGCGGACATACTAATGTGTCTTGCCTTTCTAGCTCCATATCCGACCCCCATAAAGGTCACAATAATAACCAGGGACTGCCCAACTTCTTCAGCAAAAGTCCAGCTGCTGTTAAATAAGGATCTGCTGATAACACTTCCGATCAAGACTATGGCCATAAGGATGATCGAGTAGCTTAAAACAATTTCTTCAAATTTAGATAAGGTTTTGTTAAAAAATTTATTCATCTTTCCCCCTCCTTTTCGCTGAGGATCAGCATGTAGGGATTTCTTAAAAGAGGATACCAGATCATTTCCCTTCTTGGAAACCTTTTCCGGATCTATGTGCGTCTTGTATCCTCTTTTCTAAATCATCATGTCCCCTACTATTTCACCAATAATCTTCGAGGATAATTTGTAAAGGTTTCGCATCCGCTTTCTGTTACCCTAAAGGATTCACTAATATCTACACCGCAATCTTCAAGCCAGATACCCGGAATCATATGAAAAGTCATATTTGGCTGCAAAATCGTTTTATCTCCAGGCCTCAAGCTGGCTGTATGCTCACCCCAGTCAGGAGGATAGTTAAGCCCCATAGAATATCCAATACGGGAATCTTTAATAAATCCGCTCTTGGCAATACTTTTTGCCCAAACACGCTCCACTTCTTCACAGCTAATTCCCGGCTTTATTGCTGCTAATGCATTGTTAATTCCCTCAACAACAACGGAAGCTAAGTCTCTGACCTTCTGCGGTGCATCACCAATGATCATAGTTCTGGCTAAAGGACAGTGATATCTTCGGTAGCATCCCGATAGTTCAAGAATCACCGTATCTCCATCCTGATAAGGTTCATCGGTCCAGCTTAGATGCGGTGTTGAGGTTCTGATACCACTTGGCATCAGCGGAACAATCGCAGAGTAGTCTCCACCATACTCTTTTGTCCCACTGATTTGTGCATGATATACATTGGCAGCAGCATCACACTGCCGAATACCCTGATCAACAGAATGGTAGGCAGCTTCCATTGCTTTTTCAGCAATCTTTGCAGCTTTTCTTATATATTCAACCTCTGCATCAGATTTGACGATTCTTACCCAGTTAATCAGGTTTGTTCCATCTTTAAACTTTGCAGTTGGCAATCCCAATGCCAATCGCTCTTGACATTTGGCTGTATAGTAATAAGTATCCATTTCCGTACCAATAATCTCATCCTGATACCCTTTTTCTCTAATAATATCTGCAACAAAATCCATCGGGTGCTTGGTTAAAGATTGTACATAATCATCGGTATAGGGTCTGATATTTTCTTCTGTCAACCACGTTGTCAATCTCGCTGCATTTGCATCCTGGCCTCTGCCTACCCAAATGGGCTGGTCCTGATCGGCCATGATGATCAAACATTGGTGAACATAGAAGGACCAACCGTCAAATCCTGTAATATAGTTCATATTAGCAGGATCCGTAGCAATTAAAACGTCAATACCCTTCTCACTCATTGCCTGTCTTGTCTTTCGAAGCCTTTCTTTATACTCTTGAACTTCAAAATATAAGACCTTTTCCATTTTCATATCCCCCTTTATTAAGCTATGATTATATTGTTGATTGTCTATTGTCGACAATCTTTGTTGTTTTTTATTCCTTACACCAGTATTTTTTGGTGGCTTCCATAAAAGAAGATAGATTGACATTGTTTCCGGTTACAACAGCTGCCACTTTTTTTCCCGGGTTTTTGATTTTTTCTCCTAAAAGGGCTCCTACCCCTATTGCCGCTGCCCCTTCCACAATCATCCGATGATTTTCTAGTATGTATGCCATGGCTCTTGCTATATTTTCTTCTGGTATAAGAATAACCTCATCCATATATTTTTGAACCATAGAGAATGTATATTGGTTATTTACTCCAATACCTCCCAGCAAACTATCCGCCAATGTATCTCCTTCTTCCATAACTACCGGCTTTCCCGCCTTAAGGCTATGATACATCACAGCACCTTTTTCCATAGAGACCCCAACCACGCGGATACTAGGATTTTTCGATTTTAATGCCATCGCAACACCAGAAAGCAATCCTCCGCCTGATAGAGGTATGATGACCGTGTCAATATCTGAAACATCTTCTAAAATCTCCAATCCTATCGTCCCCTGCCCGGCAATCACATGCGGATCATCAAAGGGCTCCACCACTGTATAACCTTTTTCTTCAGCCTCTTTATAACAATGCTTTCCAGCCTCATCCTGAGAACTGCCATTGATTTCGACCACAGCACCCAAACGGCGTAAAACATTAACCTTGGCTTCCGGCACCCTTTCAGAAATAAATACACAGGCCGGTATATTTAACTGCCTTGCCACATAGGATACCGCTATACCATGATTTCCTGTAGAATAGGTAGCTACACCCCGTTTTTGTTGTTCAACTGTCAAACTAAGAATTTTATTTGCAGCACCTCTAATTTTAAAAGCCCCAATTTCATGAAGGTTTTCCATTTTTAAAAATACATTACTCCCTATTTGTTCAGATACTTTAAAAGAATGTATAAGTGGTGTCTTTCTTACAATCTGAGAATTTCTCTCGCGAGCACTCCAAACATCAATAATATTAGGGATACCAGCATTTTTTTCATTATTCTCCACCTTATTTGACATCATTTCACCCCGTATTTCTAGAAAACAACATTATTTTTTTGCTTTGTCCGATGGATCCTTTTTCCTTTTCTACTACCATGTCACCCATCTAATAGGAACCTTTTATTATTTCTCTGCAGGGCGAAGGGCGATCACATCAATCTCTACCAGACAACCTCCTGCCACACCACACTCAACTGTCGTACGGGTCGGATAAGGTTTAGAGAAAAACTGCTTATACACTTCATTGTAGCCTGCAAAATCCCTCATATTTACTAAACATGCATGCACCTTGACGACATTATTCATGGTACAGCCTGCAGCCGCAAGTATGTTTTGAATATTTTCCATAACTTGCCTCGTCTGCACTTTGATATCACCCTGTACCATTTCATCCGTCCCTGGTTTCTCTGGTGTTTGTCCGCTTACAAATACAAAATCTCCAGCGATTAGAGCAGGTGTGTAGGGGCCTGCCGGTATGGGTGAACATTCCGGGTGCACAGCTTTTTTGGACATGAACATTTCACTCCTTTCTTTTAATCTAACGAATCTCCTGCAGCTCTTCGAAAATATTTTATAATATTTGGAAAAATAACGCAATATGTTTTTTCTGTATTTTAAAATTGTTTTCTATATTTTAGATGTATAATTCTTTTTATTATAGACTCACTAAGTCATTCTGCAATATTTAATTGGCAAGTGTAGCTATTCAATGCAGGAATATCATAGAGAATTTCAGTGTTTTTGCCTTCTAAGTCTCTTTTAAAGGATTATCTGTCTAATAAAAAAACAGATTAAGTTTTTCTTAATCTGCTTTAATCGATTCTAGTTTGTAGAATTTTATTCTATTCATTTGCTGCATTCTCATTATATCCTAGGTAATTTGATAATATGTTGCATGTCTTCTCCAGGTCTTTCTTAATATTCATGATCTTGGTGAAATTTAAACGCATGCTGGGACCGCTCACGCTAACCGCTGCAACAATCTCTCTTTTGTAATTTCTAATAGGCATAGCAATACATGACAGACCTGGATAAAACTCCTCATCATCTATACTATAACCCTGTTCTCTAATCTTATCCAACTGGATCATCAGATCATCTAACGAGCTAATCGTATTAGGGGTGCAGCTCTTCAATGGGCTGTCTCCAAATATTCTTATTAATTCTTCCTTGCTTAGCTCTGAAAGAATTACTTTACCCATGCCCGTAGCATGCAGCGGTTCCCTGGTTCCAATTGGCACATTGGCCACAAGTGTTGATTTCGGATCGATTCTAGAAATAATAACAACACTATCATCCACTCTAACACCTAGGTTTACTGTTTCTTCATACTTATTGCAAAGCTCTTGGAGATCTTCCATATTCAAATTCGATAAATTCCGTTGCTGCGGAATAAGATTGCCTATCTCAAAAAACTTCCAGCTTAAGCGGTACTTTGTGCTTTCAGCACATTTTTCAACGTAATTATACGCCATAAGCGTGTCCAATATTCTATGTATTGTACTCTTTCCAATACCTAGCTTATTGTCTAATTCGCTTATGCCTAGACCCCCTACGCCTTCCTTATACATAACCTCGATTATTTCCAATGCCTTCTCCAGTGTTTGTACAGGATATTTAGGCTTATGCACTGTTGATAATTTATCCACCTCATCATTCTCCTATCTTATTCTATATATTAGAACATCATTTCTATTAATAATATATCATTATCATTTATAAAGTTCAACAGGCAGGCATAGAATATGAAAGATTATTGCTCATCAATCCAACTAAATCAATTATTTAATGCTGCCTCTTCAAAGAAAAACATCACTAAGCACAACAGTGCCTCAGTGATGTTTTTCTTTTGAAAAAATGTAGACCTAGATATATGTAATTACTCACCAACAACAAACATATCTTTCTCATAAACCGTTTTAAAGGTATCATTATACTTAATCTGGAACTGGAATGTATAGTTGCCGGCTTCATCAAAAGGTACATCTTCAAACTCTCTCACCCAATAAAACGAGCTGTCCCCTACCGGTACTTCATATCTACTAATACCAGAATTTCCGATAGTTTCTCCGTTTGGTGCAAGGATTAAAATTCTAAACTCATAAGCACCAGGTTTTAATTTATCTACATCTACATAGGTAGTGAAGATATTTTCATTTCCCAAATGCATATACCTAAATGGATTTGTAATTACTTCTGCATCATCTATTGTTTCAGTACCATCAGCAAATATCATGTCTACTTGTGGTTTTACTAAGTTAGCCGTCCAAGTAGTACTGTCCCATTCGATTACCGTATTAAATACTTTTGCGATATCGGCAACTGGTAATACGGTTTTTCCGAAGAAATTTACAGCTGGCACTTCACTGGCAACCTCAACCCCATTTACATTGACCTTAACAATAGGGAATCCTTTAAAGTCCCCATTAATGCTCGCTGCACCCACCACCATAGTAAAGGCCAGCAAGGTACCAATCAAGGTAATCACTAATTTTTTTCTCATGTTCAGTCCTCCTAAGAATGTTTATATTATAGTCAACATTCAGTAATTCTACAAGATTCCCTATTCCCCTTTAGTTCTGGATACCTATTTATGCTTATTTGGCAACTCTGATAACACATTTTTATTTCACTGATTTATAAGTACTGCCAATTCTCATCATAAATTTTCTTTGGTACTATTTCCGTGATCTAAATAATAAACACGTCATAACATAGATAACACCTACATCGTGACGTGTTTATAGTAAAATATATCTGCATAATCAATGTATACCTCCCTATCCTCTATTTTTCTTTGAATTGTTTCGCTGATAAAGTCTATGTATTTTCTTGGCATTTTTTATATCTGCTCTGCACATACTACTCATAGGAACATAATATGAGTGGTAGTTCCAACTTTAAATGCTAGTCAGCAATCCACTAAATTATGTTCTTTTTTTATGCTCAACGCTTGGATTTGGTTGGCTATTCTTTCATCCGATTCCATAATGTCCAGCTCGAAAACTATGCGCCAGGGTTTTCAGTATACAATAAAAGGAATTGGGCAGTTTCGTCCAATTCCTTTATACATAAGCCTTTGTAGAATTTTTTACTCTATAAGCACATATGAAAGCTTTTCCAAATCATTGTTTATGATCAGTTCCTCCGGAAAATTTGCTTCTGTCAAAAGCTCATAGGCTTCGTCAAATCTGCCAACATCATAATAGATGTGGCTATCACTTCCTAATATAATATATACTTCATATTCTTTCGCTTTTTCCAATAAGCTTCTAGCATTCTCTCTACAATCTTTTCTTACAGAGTTAGGCAGCAATGAAGAATTATTTAA
The DNA here is from genome assembly GCF_001750685.1 of Geosporobacter ferrireducens. Taxonomy (GTDB): domain Bacteria; phylum Bacillota; class Clostridia; order Peptostreptococcales; family Thermotaleaceae; genus Geosporobacter; species Geosporobacter ferrireducens. The sequence continues at coordinate 670,683 of NZ_CP017269.1, forward strand.
TTCTAAGGCAACTTGATATTTTTTTGCATGATAGGCCACGTTATCATAATCCAAAGGAAATCTGCTATCGTCAGGGTGCCCTATTATTTTTACATAAGGATTTTTCATAGCTCCAATAATAGCCCTTGTATTTTCTTGGACGGTACCACTTTCAATACAGTGGGAATGAAGGCTGGCTATGATATAGTCCAGATTTTTCATCATTGAGGGTTCAATATCGATATTCCCTTCGTAGTCATATATATTTCCTTCAATCCCTGATAGAATTTTGACGCCTGATATTTCTTCCCTGATTACCTTATAATTCTCAAAGAAAAATCGATGAGCACTTCCCGGCATTCTGACTGAATGATCACTGGTTCCTAATACCAATAAGCCTTTTCTTGCAGCCTCTTCGATATTTTCTTTCAATGTGCTAAATCCATGGCCGCTGGACAGGGTATGTGTATGTAAATCTATAAAAGCTTTCAATTTCCCCTCTCCTTTTTTACCAAAACAATGGCTTCATTTATATTAAAATTTTTTTCTTCATCCTCATAAACAACATAAAAATCGTCTTCACACTTGACGGTATAATGGATTTCTCTTCCGTTATATTGCTTATTTGTTATTCTTCCCTCTATCCCTAAACCTTTCCTTTCAATCGAAAACTGTTCCGGCCTTACAGGATACATGCCACGTTGAATAAAATAGGGCTCTACGCTTTCATTGTTATACATTATTTTTGTATCTTTAACATAAAAAATATTTTGGTTCCATCTACCCCTTACTAAATTGCACTTGCCTACAAAAACAGCTACAAACTCTGTTTTGGGCTTCTTATATACCTCTTCAGGCGTTCCGATTTGTTCAATGTTTCCATTTTTCATAATAATGATACGATTCGCCATGGCAAGTGCTTCACTTTGATCATGGGTAACGTAGATAATGGTCGCTCCCGTAAGTTTATGAAGGTCTTGAATTTCTTTTCTCATGTTTACCTTCAATTCTGCATCCAGTGAACTAAGGGGTTCATCCATTAAAAGAATGTCCGGCTTTGAAACAACTGCACGGGCTAAGGCTACCCGCTGTTTTTGACCTCCTGAAAGCTCTCCGGGCAATCTATCTGCCAATTTCTTTAAACCCGTCCAGGAAATTGCTTCTTCCACTGCATTCTTCTTTTCTTCATCCCCCATGGCCTTATTTCTTTTACTTTTTAAAGGAAATTCAATATGCTCTCTCACACTCATATGGGGCCAGAGTGCAAAGGACTGAAAGACCATACTTAAATTTCTTTTTTCAACAGGAAGATTGAAGGCTGAATCAGAATACAATACATCTCCCATTTTTATTGTTCCAGATGTCGGTTCTGCAAAACCTCCTATAATTCTTAACAACGTCGTTTTTCCACAGCCCGAGGGCCCTAAAATGGCAATGAATTCCCCATCTTTTATCTCTATCGAAACATTATTCAATGCGATTATATTACCAAATTTCTTTGTCACTTTATTTATTATTAAACTCATGATATCCTCCTTGGTCTTTAACAAGGTCTATTGACAACTTTAGATTGAGTTTGCTGCCTGTACGAAATTTTTCCCAGTTTTCCAAAGCTTATTTTCTTCATGCCTTCTGTGATGATATAACCTAATAGTATCATGGATATAACTGCAGCCGACATTGCAGCTGAAAGATTGTAGTCTCCTGACTGCTGCAAATTGAAAATGGTTAATCCTATGGTTTTGGTTCCTGCAGCAGCAAGCATCGAGGATAATGTCAGCTCTGTCATAGCAGAAACAAAAATAAAAAATGTACCAGATAATACTGGTTTTGCGATCAAGGGTCCTATGATTAACCTCCATGTACCGACCTTCGTGCTTCCCGATACAGCAGCCGCCTCTTCTAATTCCAATTCAACAGCTAAAAGAGCCGTTGTACTTCCCTTGATTTGCAGAATCAGATAGCGTGTGCTATAGGCTATCAGTAGAATTTTTATTGTCCCGTATACATTTGGCACCTTTGTCCAGTGAAAAATCATGGCAAGAGCCAGCACGATACCTGGAATAGCATAGGTAAGAGATGCACTGTACTCCACCAGCTTCATTGCCCTAGGATTTCGTCTGACCTTTATATAGGCAATAGCTGTTCCTAATAATATACATACTATACAGGTGGCAAGGGCTAGTCCTATGCTATTTCGCACTGCCTGTATAACTCCCCTGTTTGTAAATACAAACTGATAGTTTCTTAGAGAAAGATTTACTGTATTAAACGCTGCACCATAGAATTTTTTAAAAGAGGACAATACCATGCTTAAGATTGGTATCAAATTGATACATGCAAGCAAAGAAAGTATTGTCCATTCTATAATAGCTCTTGTTCTCTCTTTAACCTGTATTCTTACGGAATGATCCTCTTTAATGCTCTCTAAGCCAGAGCTCTTCCTAATCAATTTTCCCTGCAGCAATGCACCGGTTATAGCGATGGCTGAAAGCATTACGGAAAGAGCTGCAGCAAGAGAAAATGCCCTTGGGCCAAAGCTTATGGCTTTCTCATATATGTAAGTACTCAGTACAGGAATACCAGAGGATATTCCCAAAAAAGCCGGTACAGAAAAATTGTCAATGGCAGATAAAAAGGATAAAATTCCCCCGCTCATTAGCGCTGGCATAACTTGGATTAAATTAATTTTGAGCATGGTTTCCCATTGACTGTAGCCGGAAGTTCTTGCTGCCCATTCTAAATCTCTTGGAATCTTTCTTAGCATATTCAAGGTAATCAAATATACCATGGGTGTGTTGCATATGCCCAAAACCAGGATTATTCCCCATAATGAATAGAGATTGATTGCCGGAAAACCAAAGGATAAAAGGCCCTTATTGACAAATCCTTTCTCCTGAAGGAAGTTGCTCCAAGCCAAAGTAATAATATAAGAAGGGATAACATATTGGCCTAATATCAGAATCTCAATAAGCCGTTTTCTTTTAATATCCATATAAGCAATGATCCATGCCAATATACCGCCCAATCCAACTGATATCAGGGTCGAACCTGTTGCAATAATAATGGTGTTCTTGATGGAACGAATGGTTCTCTGCTCTTTAATCAGCTGAACAAAGTTATCCAATCCGATTCCATGCTCTACTGTAATACTCATGATCACCAGTCTGAGCATCGGTAATATAAAAACAAAAAAGACAGAAAGATAAAAGATATAATTTAATCGTATCCGCTTGCTTAATTTTCCTTTTAACATATTATCCTAGCCTTTCATAAGAAGGTGTTTTCTCATAAGCGTAGCGGAGACAGACTTTACTATTGGTTTTGCGGTCTGCCTCCTTCCTTATTATTCTAATAACATAGATTTATTCGAATAGCTTGCTGAATTTTTCCTTGTCTGCATCACGATTTGTCACCAGAACATCTAATGGATAGGTTAAGTTTCTAATTTCATCAGCATTCTTGAAGCCTTCTGGTGCTGATACACCCGACTTGATTGGTGTATATCCTATTTCTGCTGTGGCTTTTTGGCCTTCTTCCGAAAGAATGAAATCTACAAAAGTCTGCGCTAATTTTTCTTTTTTTGTTCCTTTGATAATTGCCACAGGCTCCGTAATAATCAAAGACCCTTCTTTCGGATATATAAACTCAACGGGAGCACCTTCTTCCTTTGCCCTGATCGCCATATAATCAACAATCATTCCGCTTCCTTTTTCTCCAGCCACAACAGCTTTTTGCACAGCACCATTACCCTTCTCAACGGTTACTTGATTGCCCTTTAATGCTTCATAAAACTCCCATCCCAATCCTTGGCTTCTGGTAATAACACTTAAGTTGTAAGCTGCTGCTCCCGAATAAAGAGGACTTGGCATAATGATATTGTTTTTGAACCTTTCTTTCATCAGGTCTGCCAAGGATTCTACCGGTTCCTTTATCATTTCCTTATTGACTATAATTCCAGTAGTAATGATTTTGGTGCCTGTATATGTATTCTCTGCATCATAGAAATCACTGCTGATGCCTTTTAGCTCCGGTGATGCATAACTCATCAGAAGCTCCTTGGCTTTTAGCCCTTCAAAAGTAGCGGCATCTGCCACTAGCAATACATCTGCCAGCACTGCGTTCGCCTCTTTTTCAGCCAGAACCTTGCTCACTACCTCTTCTGTTCCGCTCCGAAATACATTTGCTTGAATGTCAGGATATACCTTGTTGAAACTCTCTAAAAGAGCCTGTATATCGGCTTCCGGCTGCGAAGTGTAAATAGTAATTTGACCTTTTAGCGCTCCTTTGTCTTCCGCAGACACTGAATTTTGCTGATTGTTTGCGGAGCACCCTGCAAAAGATACCGCAAATAAGCCTGTCAATAAGATAGATACAATTCTTTTCCTTAACCCCATGTCAATCTCTCCTTTATCTTTTGTATTAGGTTGATATTTTCTTTTAAAGTGTTGAAAGATCTGCCTTTTTCCAATCCTTCAATCACAATGGTAACATTCTCGTTTTCCAATATGGAAAAAACCTCATAAAAATCAAAATCTCCTTCAGATAACTTGGTATGGAGTTTCTCTCCCTGCTTATTGCTTAAATGAATTTTAGATATATGATTGATTTCTTTAAGCGACCTTTTAAATTCTTCAATACTATTGCAATGTGCAATATCCAATGTATAAGAAAAGCTGTCGTACAAACTGCCCGTCATTTCTTTTACGGATTTTAGATCGGTAACGAGTTCTTTTGGAAGCTTTTCCATTATTTCCAGTGACAGCTCCACATTTCTACGCCTCGAATAATCCAGCAGCGCTTCTATTCCTTGCCGGGCAAGCTCCATGGATACATCCCGCGCTTCAGATACTGTTTCTTTTGGGGGATGTATGGTTACTTCCTTTGCCCCCAAGTCTGCAGCCAAATCGATGGAGCTTTTGATTTCATTTAAAGATGCTGTTCTTATTCCTTTATTTAAAGATGCAAAGTTCAAATCCCAACTATTGCTGTGAAGAATTGTTTTGATATTGTATATCTCTGCTTTTTCTTTATAGGTTTCTAGCTGCCACTCCCTTGCATCAAAATGCTGGGCCCAAAGCTCTACACCTACAAAACCGGATTCTATTACCCATTGAAACATTTCTTCTATCGATGCATCCCACATCAATGTAGAAGAAAAATAAATTTCTTTCATCTTCTTACCTCCCTTCAACCTTACAAAACCATTCTACGAAATATTTGTTAAAGCTGCTTTATCGGAATATTAACATTGTGTAAAATAGTTTTCTTTATATATTTTTTGAAAATTATTTTTCATTTTTGGTAATTGTATATTATAATATTGTCAGGAGGGATAAACATGATAGAATTATTAGAAATCGACAAGAACAAGCTTACTAAAAAGGATTATATGATTTTAGATTATCTTTTAAGAAATGAAAATCAGTTGTTTTATGAAAGTTCAAAGGATATCGCTGAAAAAATTGGTGTAAGCAATACAACCATCAGCAGATTCTGGAAAAAGATAGGATATCAGAATATAAAGGAATTTCAAAAATGGATGGCAGAGAAAACAGAGGCTACTCCTGCGTTAAAAATAAAAAATACCCTTCAGAAATTAGAGGGTAAAGATTCAGACTTAAATGAACTTTTCCTAAAAAGTATAAAAAACATAGAAAAAACCATTGCTCTTTTTTCTTATGAGCAGGTTGACAAAGCAGCAGATCTGGTCTTGAAGCATAAAAGAATCTATGTATTTGCACCGGACGCTTCTTTCGGCGTTGCCCATATCATCCAATACCGGCTGAGAAGATTCGGCATTGAATTTATATTTATCAACGGCGGGTCCTCAATCTATGAATATTTAATAAACATAAAAGAAGATGATTTGGTAATTATATTTTGCTTTAGCCGGATACTAGCCGAAACGACAATTCTATTAGAGCAAAAAAAAGCTGCCCATTACGCGGTCATCATCTTTACAGATTTGCTTTCCCAGGATCTTCAGGAAAAAAGCGATGTCATCCTGTACAGTTATCGGGGTGAACCTACGGAATACCATTCTATGACAGCCCCTATGGCCATCGTAGATTGTGTGATTATCAAAATCGCCATGAAAGCAGAAAATGCGGTAGGACATATGGATAAACTCAATCAGATTAGAGGGAAATATCAAGGTTACATAAAAAGATAATTTTTAACTCGAATTCATAAACATAATTTATTATTCGTATAAAAACTGCAATAGGATAAAACCACAACTAAAATAATAAATTAAGGGTGGAAATTAATCCACCCTATATAAAACGGATAGAGCAATAAATAAATCAACCATTTAAAAAAAACTTTTTAAAAAATATATTTTAAGTCTGGTTGATTATTTTATCTGTCCTACCTTCTTATCTAGTGTAGGGCAAAACGAACTGGCCAGAGAGTGGAAGCCTGACAAAATATGAAAGGAGGAATATACATGGCTGGGTCTATTGAAATCAATCTCCCTGAAAATAGGGACTATAACGGCATTTTTGCGGTCTTTATGTTTTCTAAATAATAACTGCCGTTTACGATAAGATGTTCAGGTTGTTCATAGCGGTCTATCCCTTTTTCCTCATATATTGCATTTACCATCTTCCGGTATTCTTTATAGATGATTTCCTGAAGGTCTTCAGCCTTATACTTTAGAGAAGCTGTATTCACAACCAAGCAATCATCTGTAATATTAAACCTGTTCTTCATATATATATTATCCAGTATAAAATACTTATCATCTTCTGCACAGGCAAGAGTTCTGATATCCCCTTCCTCAAAAACATTTATTGCCCTGGATACAGCCATATAATTTGAGTAACCGTCATCAAAATGCATTGTGTAGTAATATCCATTGTCCATGTATAATCCTTTATTACCGATCCACATGAAAACTACATTACTTTTTATTTCTATCAATTTATCGGTTTTGATGTCATATATGCTATCCCTTACAAAAACATATCTTTCACTTTCAGACCATTGTATATTATAATCTTCAAAATTATATATTGAATACGGATCCTCCGATAATGGTGAATAATCCTTGTATATAACCTTCGAAGCCTCACTATTACCACTTTTCACATGCAGCACTAATTCATTATCAGCAGTACATACGATTTCTTTATTTCCACGCGGCGATACACTTAGCACGTAGCTTTTATCATCTTGAAGCGCCCCTTCTTCAACTTCATCTATATTGTTATCAATCTCTACTTCAGTGACAGGGCTATCTCTTAATCTCCAAACTCCGACCATTATTACAGCAGCAATAATAGTAAAAATCAGTACTCTCTTTGACATCATTCATCACTCCAAAGCTCATTTAAGTATTTCGGGTATAAAGCGCAACAGACAGAAAAGAACGAGAAGGATAATCGTATTCTAAAAGATTCAACAGTTTGGTTATATTCAGAAAAATATATTCCAATAGCACCCAATATAATCGTTCCAACTGTTGCATAAATCATATGGATAAAGCCATTTGTCCTTAGAAATTTCCTAGCTTTACTATTTCAAACATATTAGATTTTATCCCCTTTATTTTTAAACATAAAACAATCACCCTATTAAGAGTGTTTGTTATTGTTTTTGATAATTTTGTTATTAAAAATAAGAATAAAACCATTAAAAATGTCTACTAAAAGGTTTACAATACTGCTACTTTTGATATAATATAACTATAAAAGGTAATCGAATCCGCAAGGTGCGGTTGCCAGCATACGCGTTTTAGATTATATAATCACGCTGCGGCCAGGCAGGGTGATTATTTCTTTTGGTTTTTATTCCTATCTAAGTAGGAGATTAGCGATATTACGAACACAGAAAACATTATCATCAATGATATTGCTTCATATGTACTCATATCAACCACCTCCTTTCTTTTACGAAAGTCGGTGGCAACCAACACCCTGCTTTTATTCGATTACCTTCTCCATATAGTATCATAAAAACTAAGCATTCACAAGATTTCAATCTGCAGGGCTGCCGGATAGAAATTTCCACGCTCTAAGACACCCGTATGTCAAGTACACACCGAAAAATAATTTAGGTTTTTTTCGTAAACGACAATGCGGGGAAGAAGAGAGCGGTTATTTCAACCCATATAATCTTTCCATAGCTTTTCTTGTAATTAACCACACCTTACCACTTTTTCGATAATCTAAACCTTCTTGTAGTTCTTCGCCTGTAACCCGATGCCTAAGTGTGCTTGGGTCAATGTTCCAAATCTCTGCTGCTTCCGAAAAAGTTAAAACTTCTGAAATGTTATTGGGTGATGGGAGACTGGCTTGGACTGTAAGTTCAATATGGTGAACCTTGAAATTTGAATCACCATATGCTTCAAAGAGCATCGCTTCGGCTGCTTCCTCATTAATATTTGTGACCTCTCCTGAGATGCTCCTTCCGTTAATGTTTCGGATTGTTAGCTTATCGCCTTTCTTAATTATTATCTCTGCTATCTTTGACCTCTTCCCCACTATCTACATCCTCTTTTCCCGCAAACGTGAATTTTTCATTAATTATATCACGAAAGTGTGAATGAAATAAAGGGATAATATCTATCGTTTATTGTTTTTAACAATAGAATTTAATCCCTTTCTGATACTTTTATCTCTTTTTTTAACTATATTCGGCGGCAATCATAAGTGACATCACAAAATCAAAATCATTGTCCAGAGGGATATCCTCAGAAGTGATAAAATCCTTATCTCCTAAAAGCTGTCCTACATATTCTTCTGCCAGTATGGTCTTTATGCCCATAACGATCATACTCTTTTGGGTTTTTAAGCAAGCATCCCAAATTCTGCAAAGAGTTTTCATTGAAGGACGAATCCGTTGTAAGGAAAGCGACTCCTTTTTTTCTTAGCTGCTCAATCCAATGGGTGGTTTCTAAGACATTACGTCCTATGCGATCCACATTACGGACAATAACTGCCCCAACACGTCCGGCCTGTATATCGGCTTCCAGTCTTGAAAATGCGGGTCTGTCATAATTCAAACCACTGTACCCGTTGTCCATATAATATCCAATGCGGTCATATCCGTGTTCCTTGGCATATCCGCGCAGGTATTCCTTTTGAGCTTCCAGCGACAACTGGTCTGCGGTCGCCACGCGGCAATAGATGGCAACCCTTATTTCTTTCTTCTCCATGCGTATCCCTCCTGTTCTGAAAGTCCGAAAAGTCCGTCACTTTCCAGCTGATTTCAATTCGGTTTCCCGGATATATAAACACCTTGTCAATCAGCAATTCCATAAGCTCCTGCGTCAGGCCGGTTTCCTTTGAAATATCCTCGGCAAATTCCCTTGCCTTGTTGTTTTCCTCACAGTCTGCCTTTAATTTGGCGGCCTGCGCGGAAATTGCAGTGTAGATGCGGTTCAGGTGGTTCAGTTCCGCGTCTAAACCGGCCTTTAATTCCGCATACTGCCCGGTGTTGATTTCCTGCATGACATACCGCTCATACAGGTTCCGTTTGTTATCCTGGCATCTGCTTATGAGCTTCCAGTATTCTGCCTGCTGCTCGGAGCGCAGTTCCATTTCGCCTATGTCGTTCAGGTTGTCGGTGTTTAAAATGACCTGTGCCTGTTTGGAGATAATGTCAAACAGCATGGTTTCCAGTTCTCCTTCCTTGATTTCCATGCCGTTGCAGGGAGCCGAAGCGTCCACCTTGGTATAACGGCAGACGAAAACCGGTTCCTTTCTTGGTGCTCTGTTCATGGCATGTTGGCAGCAACCGCAGACGATTTTGCCGCGCAAAACATATTCATGGTTGTGCTTTTCGCATTTGAAATGGAGCAGTTTGGCCTGCACCTGTTCATATACTGCCTTTTCTATGATGGCGGGGTGGTGGTTAGGGATTTTAAACCATTCACTTTCGTCCTTGAGCCGGGAGCGCTTACCTCCGACCTCTTTGAGGGTGCGTTTTCCCATGATGTATGTGCCGATATACCGCTCATCGGTCAGAATCCGAAGCACGGATGACCTCTGCCAGATACCGCCGCACCTTGAGATGTCATGGAAGCCCTTTCCCTTTGAGGCCCGGTATTCGCCAGGCGTGGGGATTTTATCCGCATACAGTGCCTTTACAATTTCCTGTGCGTTCTTCGTTTCTAATGCCAGCGTAAATATCCGGCGCACTACCGCAGCGGCTTCCTCATCAATAGCCAGATGGCCATCCGTTCCTTTTTTGTAGCCATAGCAGCAGACCTCGCTGATATATTCGCCGCGCTTCATTTTGGTGTATTTGGCGCTTTTGGTCTTACGGGACAAATCCAGGCTGTAATACTCGTGCATCAGGTATTTGAAGGCGACCGCCATCCCGCCCGTATCTTCTTTGTAGTCGTTGGTATCAAAGTTGTCGCTTACGGAGATAAAGCGGGTACGGAACAGTGGAAATACGTGTTCGATGAAATAGCCGGTTTCGATGCTGTTTCGGCCAAACCGGGAAAAGTCCTTGACGATGATACAGTTAATTTTGCTCTGCCGTACAAGCTCTAAAAGCTCCTGTACGGCAGGGCGCTCGAAGTTCACACCAGAGTAGCCGTTGTCTACAAATTCCAGGATTTCCACATCATTCTGTTCCAGTGTGTCGATGTACCGGCCCAGCAAAAGCCTTTGATTGGGGATGCTAAGGCTGTCGGTTTTCGTGTCCTCCATGGACAGGCGGATATACATGGCAATGATATATTTACTCATGCCCGCATCCTCCCCTCCGCAGGGGCAAGCAGTTCGCGCAGATAACGCTCGGCCTCGCTTAATCGTTCAAATCCGCTTTCAAAGGTGAACGTAACTTCAATGCGTCTGTCGGAGAATACCTTTATTTTGCCGATCAGCCGGTCAATCAGAACCGCCGTAATATTCTCTTTGCCTTTTACGCTTCCGATCAGGTCGGATAAAGCAATGTATTCTGTAACCTGTGCTTCCAGTTCTTTCTGCCGACGCTCCAATTCCTGCGCAAGATTGATTTTATTTGATATCCTTTCTTCATAATCGGCGCGCATCTGGCGGTATTCGTCACCGGTGATAATACCGGTCACAAGGCTCTCATAAAGGCTTTTGGTAAGCCGCCTGTCCCGGTCAAGCTCCTGCCGCAGGGCGGCAAGCCGGGACTTTATGGCGGCACGTGTGGCTTCCAGGGCCGGCTTGTTCTTTTGGAGCCGGATAGCCTTACCGATTACAGCGTCAGCGTGTTTCTGTATGATGGTCAAGAGGGAGGACAGCAGTTCTTCCTCCGGGAGGGTATATGGGAAGCAGGAACCCCGCGCAATACGGCTGTTGGACAGGCAGTGGAACAGGTAAACATCCGGGCCGCGTTTCCGTTCGCACCGCTGTCGGTGCAGGCTTCCCCCGCAGTGCCCGCAATAGATTTTCCCCTTGAACAGGTTGGGGGTATAGGGGCTTTTGGGTGTCCGGATTGCTTCCTCCGCCACCTGCCTACGGAATGCCTGCACCGCGTCGAACATTTCACGGCTGATAATGGCTTCATGGGTGTTTTCTACTTTAATCCAGTTGCTTTCGTCGGCATAGGTCTGTTGATGGCAGACAGTTTTGGTTTTCCCCTGCACCAGATCGCCGGTATAGGTTTCACAGGAAAGAATCCTACTCACCGTCCGGGTCTGCCAGGCATTCTTTCCAATCAGGTTCTCATGGCTGATAAGACCCGTCGCTTTTTTGATATGGCTGGGGGTCGGAATACCTGCTTCATTCAGGCGGCGGACAATGTCGTTCAAGCCCACCCGATCATAGGCCCACTGGAATATCTGGTGCACCACCGGCGCGGTTTCTTCATCTATGATGAGCTTGTGGCAGTTCTCGGGGCTTTTCAAGTAGCCGTAGGGCGGCCTTGCACCAACAAATTCGCCTTCTTTCATGCTCTGGCGCTGCTGTGCCTTGATTTTCCGTCCGATATCCAGGGAATAAGCTTCGTTGATCATGTTTTTTAATGGAAGCATGATCCCATCGCCAGGGTTTACGCTGTCGGTATCAAATCCGTCGTTTACGGAAATGAAGCGCACCTTCAGCGACGGCAGATACTTTTCGATATAGTAGCCGGTGTCAATGGCGTTTCGGCCAAACCGGGACAGGTCCTTGACAATAATGCAGTTGATGACGCCGTTTTCCGCATCCGCAAGCATCCTTTGAAATGCGGGACGCTCAAAATTGGTGCCCGTCGAACCGTTGTCGATATAGTAATCATGGAGTTTCAGGCCCGGTGTAAGGGCAATATAGCTTTGCAGGATGCTTTTCTGTGTTTCCAGGGAATCGCCCTTTTTCTTGTTGTCCTCCACCGAAAGGCGGATATAGGCTCCTACATTGTAAAAGGGCTGTCCGTATATCATGTCCGAAACGGCTTCTATGTTTTTTCTGCTTTTCCTTGCCATGTTATGCCACCTCCGTCCCGGTAGATTTTGTTGAGATGGCTTCGCTGCAGGCGGCTAAGGCTTTCTCATACTCCATCTGGTAGTTGAAGGTGATTTGAAGCTCAGTCTTGCCCATAATACGAACGGACTGAATCAGGTGGGCCACGGTTTTCCGGTCAAGCTCCGTGAGCCCTTCAAAGCGCTTGAAATGCTCCATCCAAAGCAGACGCCCGCTTTTATGGTTCCGCAGGTTTTCAAGCTCCTGCCGGAGTGTAGAAACAGCGTGTTGCAGGCAGTTTCCATCCTCGGCATACTTTGCCCGGAAGGTTTTGTAATCCTCTGTGGAGATAATGCCCTTTATCATGTTTTCGTACAGGGTGGACTTAAAACCGCCGATTTGTTTCAGTTGATGCTCATTTTCGGCAATCTGCGCCTCTATCCGGCGCGCAAGCCTGCTCTCCACGGCTTTGCTGTCGGTGCTTTCCAAAAGGGCTTCCAGAGAAGCGACATTGCGGATATGGGCTTTCAGGCTTTCCAATACACAGTCCGTCAGTTCGCTTTCCTTGATTCTGGCGGGGGATTTACAGCCGCCTTTCTTTCCTGTGGGGCAATAGTAATAGTGATAAACCGTGTCTTTGTAACGGTCGGTTTTGCGGGTCATTCGGCTTCCGCAGCAGCCGCAGATGAGGACGCCGGAGAACAGCTGCACCGCGTCGCTTCCCGGCGATGTCCGGGTATCCAGCCGCAGCAGCCGCTGTACCAGGTCAAAATCCTGCCTATGGATAATGGCTTCATGGGCATCCTCTGTGCGTGCCCATTCGCTTTTCGGCTTGTCAATCAGGTCTTTCAGCTTGTAGTTAAGAGTTCCCTGTCTGCCTTGAAGCAGCGTTCCGGTATAGGTTTCATCTTTCAGGATGCGGATGACCGTTGTGGCAGACCATTTGGCGTCGGCCTTATCCGCATAGCCTTTCTTTGGGTGCGGCAGGCCCCGGTCTTTTTTATATGCCAGCGGGGATAAAATGCCCCGGCTGTTCAGTTCGTCCGCGATTCTGGCGGCGCTCATGCCGTCCAGCTTCATCTTAAAAATGTTCTGTACCACACCTGCCGGATATTCGTCTATTTCCAGCCGGTTTTTGTTTTCCTCCGACTTTTTGTATCCATAGACGGTGCAGGCTCCCACATAATCCCCGTTGCTCCGCTTGGCGGACAGGGCACTGCGGGTTTTCACGGAGATATCCCGGCAATAGGCGTCATTGATGATACTTTTTACGGAAACAACCAAATCATCTCCGCTGTCTTTCAGGGTGTCGATATTGTCGTTGATGGCAATGAACCTTACCCCATAGGCGGGGAAGATACGGCGAAGGTGACGTCCGGTTTCAATGTAGTCGCGTCCCAGGCGGGATAAATCTTTGACGATGACACAGTTGATATTTCCTGCTTCAATTTCTGTCATCATTTCCTTGAAAGCCGGACGGTCAAAGAGAATACCGCTCCAGCCGTCGTCCACCTTTTCCAATACCGCTTCTATATCAGGGTGGCCCTCAATAAAGCTGTCTAAGAGTTTCCGCTGGTTGGCCACACTGTCGCTTTCGTTGGCCTTGTCATCGGTATAGGACAGGCGTATATATTTCACAGCTTTGTACTGTTTTTCGGACATAAAATCACTCCTTTGAAAAGTTACGGTCTTTCCCCGCAAATCAAAGGGTGATCAGGCATTGTCATTCTGTTTGTTTCATTCTTTTTCCAATGCCTACATTACCACCACACAGGGAGAAAGTCCATTTTGCGGGCTGCCTTTTTCATTCGGTCAAAAGCCTTTGCAGGCAGTCCTCCAGCGTGACGCCGTTATCGGCAAACCGTGCCCGGACGGTAAAATTTCCGCATTTAAAGTTGTAAGGGTCTTTGATCTGCCGGACGTATTCCGCAATCCGTTCCTCTTTGGAAAGGTTTTTATCTACCGAGATGTCCCGTATGTCCACTAACTCATTACATGCTCCCGAATTCATGGCCTGCACCTCCTTTTCTGATAGTCTGCATATTCCCAAGTTGGGAATACGTCCGTTAAAAGGTAAGGGAGCCGGACTACACGAAGTAATCCTGCCCTTTTTTGCTCTGTATAAAGGTTTCCACGTCCTCTAGGTCGGAGGTTACACGGCAGTTGGGTAGGGCTTGGAGCACCCGTGTCCGGTATGGGCCATCTTCACGCACCCGGCAGTCCAGCAGGGCTACGACGCCGGTATCGGTTTCCCGCCGGATGAGCCGCCCAAAGCCCTGCTTGAGCTTAATAATCATTTCAGGCACCAATACACTGTTTTTATACTGTTCCATGCTGGGGTACAGCGTCTGTTCATACTCGCTGACGGGATCGGGCACCGCGAAGGGCAGCTTGACGATAATCAGCAGAGAAAGCACATCACCGGGAAGGTCGATTCCTTCCCACAGCGCACCGCTTGCGAACAATACACCGTTTCCGCTCTTTCGGAAACGCGCAATGGCGTTTATTCCTCCCCTGTCCAGACGGAACAGAGGGAAGCCAAGGCTTTGGCGCTCCAAAAGCGTAAACACCTGATCCATTGCCTTGTAGGAGGTAAACAGCAGTGCAGCATGGCCGTGAGACGCCTGAATCAGCCGTCCGGCTTCCTCCGCCACGGCAGTGATATATTCATTGTCATGACTGTTGGGAAAGGGTACGGTTTCACTAATGTATAAAACAACATTCTCCCGGTGGCAGAAGGGTGAAGGCTTGCTGGTTTCCATCAAAGAGCGCACCCGGTCAAGGCCCATTTTGTTCTTGATATGTTCAAAGCTCCCGGCTGCCGACAGCGTACCCGAAGTAAGGACAACAGGAATCCCGCTGCTCCAAAGATCAGTGTACAGCATATCGCTCAACTGCTTGGGGATGGCGCATAACATGGTTTCAATCGCTTTATCCGTTTCTGCCGGGTATCTTTCCTCCGGCTTTTCCAGCCAGTAAACAAGCTCATCATACTTTTCCAGCACACCGGCCTGTTCACGGATAAGGGAAAGCTCAAAGCGTATCTGAGAACAGCGGCCTCTGTACCGAAGAAGCAGCATCTGCTCCGACAGCAGCTCCGAAAGTTCTCCGCCGATATTCCGTATATTCCGCAGGTGCCGGGCAGCCGTTTTATCCATGACCGTTTTGTAGCGTTCCGTTTCCTCCTCCAGGCTATCGGGAGGGATGTTGTCCAGTAAAAGCTGAAACAACCGCCGGTTCTGACCCATCAGCTTTCCGGCAAGCTCCCGTACCATCGCGCCGCTGACACCCTTTTGGAAGGTGAAGCAGCCAATGTCCTCTACCACACGCGGAATAGCAAGGCTTCCAAATTCCACACCGTACATCTGCCGAGCTGCCTGTAAAAACTTATGGGCCTCGTCGATAATCACGGCCTGGTAATGGGGAATGAGGGGGATTTGCCCCTTGGAGCGGCGAATGACATCGGCGAGGAAATAGTTGTGGTTGCAGACCTGAAAATCGTGTTCGCCGGACTGGGCATTCCGCAGATGGCGTAAATACCTGCAATCGTCATAATATGGACAATGCTCACCGCAGCGTCCCGACACACCGATCCTGCGTTTGATGTAGGGTGTCAGCCCTTCCGCGTCAGCTAGGTCAATGGATGCCGTTCTCTTAAAAAGGGGAGCCAGAAGCCTTTGGGTGGCTTCGTCCGCGTCACAGTAATACGCCCACAGGTTCTTTTCGCAGACATAATGCTCCCGGCCTTTGCGCAGGACACAGGACAGCGGTGTTTTGATAATGCCGTGGGCCATCAGGATACGGGATATTTCAGGAATGTAGTCTTTTACGATGGCGTTTTGAAGCGCAATGCTGGCGGTGGAAATCACCACAGGCATATAGGCGCTGGCGGCATAGCTCTGGTCAGGATAGTATCCCCGCAGCCAGAAATCGTTGACACGTCCCCGCTTGGCAAGGGCGGCGGCAATGAGATAGGCGTGGGTTTTGCCGATGCCTACCTCAGCCTCGGACAGGGATATGGTACGGTGGCCGATAGCTTCAAGAATGTGGGCGGCAAGTTCCATCTGTTTTTCCCGGATGCCGTAGCCGTATTCCGGTAGAATGGCTTCAAAAATATGATTTTGAATATCCGAAAGGCTTTCCCGGAGCAGATTTTCACCGGGAGGCATGTCAATTTCATATTTCCCCTTGCCGGCCACGGGCGACAGCCGGATTCGTTCTGCCATAGCCGCCACGCCGGAGATCATCAGGGGGGTGGTTCTGCGGTGTATAACCGCAGAGCGTCCGGTTTTCAGGTTAAGAGCTCGATAGGTGTAGCCTTTTCCGGTTTCACACTCCAACAAAACACAGCCATAGGCAGTAAAGAGGGCCGAATCGCCGTATTTCTCTATAATACCTGGCGGTATTTCACGGCTGACCTCATGAATTGCAGAGTAGTGCATGGTCTTTCCCTCCTTTTTTACTGGCGGCAGAGTGGTGCGGCGGAACAGATTTCCACACACGAAAGATGAGAGAACAATTCTTCCGCTCCGCCGCAGTAGCTCTGCCGTCAGGCAATATTTCAAAAATGCAAATGCAAAACAGTAAAGCATGTTCGTGTCCTATTTGACCCCGCTTCCCGGACACACTGGGGGTAATGTCAAGCCGCAACGGATTTACCGCCGCGCATGAAAGCTCCCTCCGACCTATCCCAGCCGGAGCGACGCTTTCCCAGCTACTGCCTTTTCGCTGGCCCTTTTATGGAAAGTATCATTATGGCTCCCATGCCTTTTGTCTGCCGGCCTTCTGAAAACACAAAAGGGCGGACGCTCCTGCCTGGCCCAATCCGGTGCCCTCGAAAAGTCATTTACTTTGTGGGACGGAAATGGCCGGCGATCCTCGCGCGCAGCATGGAAGGTAATGTACTCGACATCCCGGTATGGTCGGCGAAACCGCCGATATTTGTCAAGGTGCAAAAGGGTCCTCACCTATCGGAGATGGGAGAGGGTAAAAGGTCGTATTTTAAAAAAATTTTTAAAATATTTTTTACATCAAAAAAGGCGGGACAGTGTTTTTACGCACTATCCCACCCAGGACGGTTAATCAGCCATATACCGGCTGACCCTTTCCAGCGCCCTTGCCAGAAGTTCTGTTACCGTATTGCGTTTGCAGCCCATAGCAGTTGCAATTTCCCAATGTTTATAGCCTTTCCAGTAGGCAAGCTCCAACGCCTTGCGCTGCTTAGGCGTAAGCTGCCGCAGTGCATTGGCCAGCTTTTCATTCTTTATGGTTTCAATAAAGTCCTCGGATTCTACCGCTTCCGGTTCATGTTCCTGATACTTTAACACGCTTTCCTGAAACAGGAGTTCTTCGCTCATGCTGTCCATCGACTTGAAATGATACCGGTGCTTGCGGTCGGAATTGGCAAGGAGCTTGTCCTCTCTTTTGAGTAGCTCGTCCCAATCAATATGATTTGTCACGTTCATTTCCTCCGAATCCTGAATTTTTTTGAAAATCCAGAATTCGAGGGGGAGAACGGCAGCCTGAGGAATATAGCAGTAGCGCGGAAAAGCCAGGCTTGTCCGCTTCTATAATTTTTTTTGAAAGAGAAAAGTAATATAAGCTTGGAAAAGGTTGTAAAAACAGATATTTTGTCAAAGAAAAAACCGCAATTTGCGGCAAGCAAATTGCGGTTTTTTGGGCTTTGCAGGCTATATTAAATCGAAGAAAGAACAGCCTCACTGGGTCATTCCAGGGTGGTGGAAGGTGTACCTTCATGTTATGGGCGACTTCAACAATGGTATAACCCTTATACCTTCGGAGGTGAGCTATTTTAACTTTTTTCGCTTCAACAGAGTCTGATTTCTCATCTGTCTGCACCTCACTTACTCAAAATGAAAGCTCCGATCTGGATAGGTATGTCCCAAAAACGCTGTCATTTTATGTCGAAATAAGCAAGCGGCCTTGCTGTTTAAAATATTGCAATTTTTCACCAGCAAAGCCGCTTACCCTTTACTCTAAAAAGACAAAAAACCTGCCGCTAAGAATGGCAGGTTTAGACACATATTCTTTCTGCGGCAACCAGGCTGTCATAGTGCCGGTAAGCACCGTAGACCCTATGGCTTTGCGTCCCTGCCTTTCGGCAGGTTTGCCCTTAGTGCTTGATTCATATGAAAATTAAAATCTATTTTAATTGAAGTAGATATTTTATGAAGTTTCGTTATCTGGCACATACTTTAGTATGTCACCAGGCTGACAATTCAATATTCTACAAATTGAGTCAAGTGTTGAGAACCGGATTAGTTTTGCTTTATTTGTTTTCAAGATTGATAAATTTGTCTTAGTGATGTTTATTTTTGCTGCTAACCCGATGGAATTTATTTTTTGCTGCAGCAATAAGTGTTCTAAATTTACAAGAATAGCCATAATGATTCATCCCTTATACTAATTCGTACGTTCGTTATATTATAATCATAGAATAAATCCCTTTAGGTAATGCATAGTCCTAATTGTCGTAATCCTTGACTGTAATGGTATACCTACTTTTGACAGACTTTTTTTACCAAACATCTATTACCTCTCTGCAGAACAAATTTTTACTCCGAAGGATTTATCTATGCTTTTGAATACAGTGCAGGCTGGAGAAAGCTCCAGTTTTTTTCAACCGGCAGCTTTTCGAGCCTCTCCCCCGCATTTCACGCAATCGGCGCAACCATGTGATTCGGTCCAAAGCCTTTCCGCAGTCACAGCCCATTTTTCTGCGGTATTCACACACTTACAGCTCAGGCTGTGTACGTCCTCCGGTTTGATAAAATCCGTCGAGGCTGCACCGGACACCTCTACCATCTCTGTCAGTCTACCTGGATTGTCCAGCAGAGGGCAGGGCCTCAGATGGTTATCGTTAAAGGGCTGATTCATATGATACTGCATGAACAATGGGGACTGCAGTGCCTCAAGAATGGTATTTTCATAAATGCTGGAATCTGAATAATGGATAAACGCGCATGGTTCGATATCCCCGTTAGCATTGATATGCAAATACCTGCGCCCGCCAGCGATGCAGCCAGCTGCATATTCGCCGTCATTCCAGAAATCCAGGGTGAACAGAGGTTTTGTTTCACGGAAGTGACGAATCTGGCGATACATAAATTCACGCTGGTCGGCGGTTACCATCAAGTCGGGGACCGCATCCGCGCCCACCGGCATATAGGTAAAGAACCATGCGAATTTCACTCCTTTGTCAATCATAAAATCAAAAAATTCTTCGCTGCCGATCACCTCAGTGTTATAACGGGTATAGCAGAGAGAAGCGCCGAAAATCAACTTTTTCCGCTTGAGAATCTCCATAGCGCGGATGACCGCCTGATAGGTTCCCTTGCCGCGACGGGAATCCGTGGCGTTCTCAAAGCCCTCAATACTGATGGCAGGAACGAAATTCCTGACACGTAGCATTTCGTCGGCAAAATCTTCGTCAATAAGCGTACCGTTTGTGAAGGCGGCAAACAAACAATCGCCATGTTTCTCGCAAAGTGCGATAATATCCTTTTTGCGGACAAGGGGTTCTCCGCCGGAATACAGATAAAAATACACGCCCAGTTGTTTGCCCTGTTTAACGATACTGTCCATCATTTCAAGGCTCATGGAAGAATTTTTACCGTATTCTGCTGCCCAGCAGCCGGTGCATTTGAGATTGCAGGCTGCAGTGGGGTCCATCAAGATTGCCCATGGTATGTTGCAGCCGTACTTTTCCCGGTTTGCCTCCTGTATGGGCCATCCGATGAAGCTCTCATTCAGTATGAAATTATTGAAAAATGCCTTTCGCACTTTAGTATTAATATCCGACCACATGCTGAGGATCAGTTTATACCAGTTATTGTCCTTATCTTCGATGATCTTGCGGATTGCCTTGCGCTGACTTTCCATTTCGTTGTTTCTATCAAAACGGTCTATCCAATCCATAAGTTTTGGGATATTTTTTTCAGGATTGGAATTTAAATAGGCATATGCCAGCTTCATACCTGTTGAACTGATTATTTTGTTCATAATATGACCTCCAACTAAATTTATCTATGATGAAGTTTACCATATCGCATATTCTGAGTAATTAAACAAAAACAGCTTGTGTAAAGAATCTTTACACAAACAGATATCTGTAAATAGAGTGCATCTTCATTTTAGAGTATATTAGGAGTGTACTTATTTAGGAAGGAGTTGTTTAATATTGGAGTTGCAGCATAGGTTGGTGAGGCAGGCAATCAATATAGCTATTAGCAAAGCTATGGAAGATATGAAAGGTAATACAAGACGTAGTATTAGAAACCTGATTGATTTGGGCCTGCTGTTTTCAAAAAGTGAAAATCAGAAGTGGTTTTTTTCTACCGCTCAAAAGGTAATTGCCAACCCGAGAAACCCCTATAATTCACTGGTCACAAGGATTCTTTCCGATGTTGATAACGACACGATAAAAAAAGTCGGCTTGAATTTGGGATACAGCAGTCTGATCTATGGAGCCAATAAACTCAAAAAAAGGCAGGAGGATTTAGGATTTATGCTTCCATGGCTCCTCATTTTTGATATTTCTGAATCAGGTCCTGCCTTTTTTCATCAGATGGAGCATCTTATCGGGGAAGGCAAGGAATTAGGCATTTACAGCTATATCATCTGTCCGCACGAAAAAGACGATATTCTCTCCATATGCGAAATCGCAAAACGGTTTGAAGAATGCTTATTCGTGTTGAAAGTGCCTTCCGGCTTAATTTTGGAGCAAACTGCCGAATTTCTCGGTAAAATCCATAATGCGATGGTTTCCGTGCAGGTGACAAACATGGATTTCAGCTGTGAAAGCGATGTAAACGCATTCCGGTTATTAAAGCAAAACCGTTGCCTATATGGCTTTCATGTAAGCTATAGCGAGAATACGATAAAACAAGTGACAGCCCCGGAGTATATTCGCTCTGCGATCAGCCTTGGCAATCTGTTTGGAACATACATCGCCGAAAACGGCGTCCCGGATACATGCAGGGACGCAGTCCATGCCTTTGCGTGCAAAGAAAGAGGGGAAAAAGGGCAACCCTTAATTACGCTGGAATTGTTCCGCGATATGCGAATTATCAGTGAAAAAATCCTCTCCGGCGACGGTTACATAGCGATTAATCTGGCAGAAAGGGTTTATTGTGAATACATCAAAGCAAAAGATGTGGTTACAAAATCGCTTTTTGAAATACTTCAGAGCACGCGGCTTTGTATAAGCTTCTAACCCTGTTTTACGGCAATAAAAGCATAAGGAGACACATAAAGTTAATGAAAAAAGCTTCCGAAAACATTTGGAATCTGGCAAACATACTTACGATATTGAGAATTGCTTTAATACCCATATATGTAGCAGCCTATATAAAAGGCTATCAATACGCGGCATTTATTGTGTTTCTTGCGGCCAGCTTGACGGACTTATTGGATGGGCGAATTGCCAGAAAGTATAATTGGGTTACCAATTTAGGGAAGCTGATGGACCCCATTGCCGATAAACTGATGTGTCTGGCGGTACTGATTTCTCTTACAGCGTCGAGAAAAGTACATTGTATCCCGGTGATCCTTGTGATAGTAAAAGAACTTCTAATGCTGATAGGCGGTTCTTATCTGCTGAGCAGAGGCATCGTGGTACAAAGTCAGATAATCGGCAAAGCGGCTCAGTGGCTATTGATTACTGCGCTGTGTCTATGTTTCTTCCATGATTTTTTTACGATCTGGGTACTGCCTTTGGATGTTATTCTACTATGGATAGCTGTAATCATGGCGTTGCTGGCACTGATATTTTATGCCATCGATGCTTCCAAAGCCGCGCGTGACAGAAGATCAATACAATGACAGTGGGAGTGGTTTTGACATGTATGAAATAAAAGATCGTGTTTGTGCCAGCAGGACAGGCAGTAACGGAACTATGAAGCTGACGGGAGCTATGGACATCCTTCAGGATTGTTCACTGTTATGGCTGGAATCAGAGCCTTCCTTCCGAGGCTTTCTTGTCGGGAACAATCTGGGTATGTTTGTCTTATCAAGGCAAGTGGATATTATACGGCTGCCGGTATGCGGCGAAAAGATTACTGTGAAGACCAGTGTCTTTGCCTGCCGGAGTTTCTTCGGGTATCGGAATACGGTCCTATATGGTGAAAACGGCCTGCCCTGTCTACTGTCATGGAGCCTCGGAGCATTTGTAAATCTGGATACAGGTAGAATGGTAAGGCTGCCGCAAAGTGAAATTGACAAGGTTACCATCGACGAAAAAATTGATATGGAGTATCTGGACAAAAAAATTATTCTCCCGGATATGCCAGGTCAGCGTATGGATGCTGTTACAGTCAAACGCAATGATATTGATATATATCACCATATGAACAATGTGAAATATGTTGAGGCGGCGCTGGAGCTTTTGCCGGAGAATTTCGTAATCAACAGATTAAGAATCGAATATAAGAGGCCTGCAAAACTGGGTGATCTGTTGTATCCCCAAATGATAAAGGCACCTTCAGCAAATTGGTATGTGCTTCTGCTTGATTCACAGGATAATCCGTATGTAATCATGGAATTTTCCTAAGGTATGCCGGTACATATCCAGGCAATAACCGCTCATAAAATTAGGTCATGTTTTCTTATTTCCCGAATGTTCTTCATAGCTAAAATAAATAGTGAGCGTATGGTCTGAAACAGAAACCTTCTTGTTTCATCATCAATTTCTTTCATTGCACCAAGCACGGCATAAGCTCTTTTCTGCCAATCTCCCATCAGGTCATAAAATGTCGTAGCATTTGTTGCTTTGATCACATTATACAGAGTATTCACAAATAGCTCCCGTTTTTGGTCGTTCAGGGAGCTAACCCACTGGTTCAGTGTTTCATTCATATAGAGTGCGCTTTTGGTGATCGATGAAATATATTCAAAATCATCGCTGTCAATCAGCCATGAAAAGGGATCGTGCTGCATGAGCCAGATGCGGTTGCTTTTCACCACGGAATACTTTTCCTGATGCTGCAAAAGCATCCCAATCACGGAGGACTGCGGCATGGTTTTGCGGATTCGATCCTTTACTGTCAAATAGCCGTCGCTCTGAAATATCTCATCCTTGAATCCGGGTCCATCATGATCAAAGATATGTGTGATCCTGTCCTGAACCGACCGGCGGCATTTTATGGAGGAATAGACTGCAATATTTCCTCCTTTTGAGTGCCCGCCGATTTTTAATTTGCATGAAATTTTGTCGGCAACGGCATTCAAGTATGCAACGCCTTCCTCCTGCGACGGAATAGGGCTTGTGAACGCCATATTAAAATCCTCTTTCCAACCGACAAAGGTTGCATCGGTGCCTCGGTAAGCAACATATGCTGAATCGTCGCTCAGAAGATAGGTGACGGCGGAGAACTGCTTCTCTGCCGTGTTATCTATTTGATTCACATAAAAAGCCAGTCTCGTGTCACAAAACCGCGGACTGTTTGCAAACGCAAAGAGCAGTTGCCGGTTGCTTTTGCGATCTCTCACATCTTGATATAATGTATCAGGATTCTCTATAGCGGCAACTTCCTGGATCGGCACCGTCGATGAGATATCCGATAAGCCGGGGACGACACCATCGTAATACAGATACGCCAATTGGGATAGTACCAGACTGTCAACAGCGTTAAATTGTCTATTTTGAAAAGTGTCTTCTATTTCTTTTGCATAATCTATAATATTTTTCATATCACCTGCTCCTGTTTCAATTTAGAATTTTTTATAAGCAGCGCCGTTTTCATACAAATAGAATTTACCATCAGAGCAAAAGTAATGGACGCCCAGCAGCTTTCATTCCGGTTCTGTCGGATCTTTCGCAGGCGCCGTTTGGCTCAGGCTTTCAAGTTCGCAAAAAATACTTCCGTCAAAAATGCTGCGAATTTTCGTTACGTACTCCGCCGGTTCCTCTTTCATACCCTTGTTGGCCCATCGTACAATCATGCCGACAAAAGCAGTAGATATAAATTCGGTAATAAATCCCCATTTTTCTTCTTCAAATTCTGCATTTTGAAGGTTTTCTATTATTGATATCGAGATATCCCGGATGTAGTCATGTAGATATTCCTGAAAAGAATTTTGTCCGGTTGTATTGAGCGCGTTAATATAAAACGTCTTGTTCTGCCGCATATAGTTACACAAATCCACCAGACCGTCCATCCAATGCTCTACCGTGTTATAGGAGCTTATCAAGCGGGCGGTTTCGGTATAGTAAATCCAGTTCATAAGATCATACTTGTCCTTGAAATGATAATAAAATGCTTGCCTTGTCAGCCCGCAATTTTCAACAATATCGCTCACGCAGATCCTGTTGAAGGCATTCTTTGCCATAAGTCCCTTTAAGGAATTGGCAAGTGCCAGCTTGGTAATGTTTGAATCCGACATGATAAACCTCCTCTCCCCAAGCCGGGCATAATTGCCCATAATACCGCTAATGGACAGTTTCCCATATGTAAAAAAATCCAAACATAGGTACCAATGAAAGCCTAAATACCGTAAGTACATTTGCAGCGTTTAAAATATTACCTCGGCTGTTTCTTATAATTATTAATTATTAATCTAAAAGCTGTTTAGCCTAGACTATAAATCTATCTATAAATTGCTTTGCAGCTTGATTTAATTCATACCACTCATACTTCAGGTTCTCAAATTGATCTTTCCCTTCGGATGTAATGCCGTAAAATTTCAGCATCGTTTTGTTGGAGGTTTCTTTTATACCACTTTTAATAAATCCTTCTTTTTGCATTTTTTTTAACAGAGAATATATTATAATTTCCGATGTCTCAAACGCATCTTGAAGTGTCATGCTCAGTTCACATTCATAAGCATCCTTACTAAATAAAATTGCTAAAATGCAAATCTCTATTATGCCTTTTTTTAGATGAATGTCCATAACACTTTTTCCCTTCTATTTGAGTTTTGATCTATTGCCCAAATAAACACCATGTACACTGTCTTTCAATATTAATTTGTTTTTTCTCAGCAGTCGTAAAATTCCGTGAATCAGGGAATCCGCATCAAGCTTATATATTCTGAATAGCTCGCTTCGCGTACCCTGCCCGATAAAGTGGTCCGGAAAGCCAAACATTTTAATCTCAATATTAAGTTCATACCTGTTTAGCAGCTGCAGAACATTGCTGCCAAGTCCCCCTATTATGGAATGATCCTCAATCGTCACTACTTTCTTTGTTCTCATTGCAGAACCGATGATCAATTCTGCATCCATGGGTTTCAGAAATCTAACGTTGATTAAATCAACGGAAATCCCCTCACTTTTCAGTGTCGCCGCTACTTGAAGGGAAGTTTCCACCATATTCCCGGCCGTAACAATAGTAACATCAGTGCCATTACAAATTTTTATCCCCTTATGCCAGGCTACAGGCTTTTTGACATCCGATAATATCACTTTACCTTTCCCTCTGGGATACCTTATTGCAATGGGCCCATTATGCTCTATAACTGCATACCTCAGCATATGTTCAAGCTCACTATAGTCACAAGGAGAAAGAATCGACATATTGGGAATATGGCTAAGATAAGACAAATCATAGATTCCCTGATGTGTTTCACCGTCTTCACCGACAACACCAGCCCTGTCTATGGCAAATGTCACATGCAAATTCTGCGCTGCAACATCGTGAAGAATTTGGTCATAAGCCCTCTGCAGGAAGGACGAATATACTGCGAAAACAGGCTTAAGACCGCTTTTTGCCATGCCGGCCGCAAATGTTACGGCATGCTGCTCGGCAATACCCACATCAAAAAATCTTTTCGGATATTTTTTTGAAAACTCGTTGAGTCCCGTACCGTCCGGCATCGCAGCGGTAATGGCAATGAGTTTGCTTTCTTCTCCAGCGAGCTTCACCATTTCTTTCCCGAAAATAGCCGAATAGCTATCTTTTTTATCATTCAATGTTTCACCGGACCGTATTTCAAAAGAGGATACGTTGTGGAAAGCATGGGGTTTTTCCTCCGCCGGCCCGTAGCCCTTCCCTTTTTGGGTACGGACATGAATCAGCACAGGCCCTTTTATAAACCTAGCCTTTGAAAAGATATCGATAAGCTCATTCAAATCATGTCCGTCTATAGGACCGAAATACTTAAACCCAAGCTCTTCAAACAAGGTCCTGTGCATGATCATATATTTGATTGCACCTTTAATTCTGTTCAGGCCTTCGGCAAGAGGCTCACCAATACCTGGTATTCTGTTAAAAGCCTGTTCCAATAGCTCTTTTGACTTGAAATAAGCGGGCTCTGTCCTTATTTGCGCCAAATGCTTTGAAAGCCCTCCAACATTTTGTCTTATGGAAAAATTATTATCATTAAGGACTACAATCAAGTTGTTCAATGACCTTCCGGCATCATTTAATGCTTCAAAAGCCATTCCTCCGGTTAGGGCACCATCTCCGATTACTGAAATAACGGAGTAGTTTTCGTTTTTAATATCCCTTGCCTTTGCAAGACCCAGTGCAGCAGATATGGAGGTACTGCTGTGCCCGGTATTAAAAATATCATGCTCGCTTTCGCTTGCTTTGGGAAAGCCGGAGATGCCATTTAGCGTCCTGAGTGTACCGAATCTTTCCTTTCTGCCTGTAAGAATTTTATGGGTATAGGACTGATGTCCAACATCCCATATAATTTTATCCTTTGGAGAATCAAAAATAAAATGGAGTGCAATCGTAAGCTCTACTGCACCCAAATTTGAAGCCAGATGACCTCCCGTCTTTGATACTGATCCTATCAGAAGCTTTCTGATTTCTTCCGCCAATTGCTTCAATTGCATTCTATTCAGTTTTTTGATATCACTTGGCACGTTGATGCGTCCTAATAGATTGTCCACCGGAGTTTTTCCTTTCCTTCACCTTTTTATTTTCCACTTCCACCTTCACATTCTTTTTTATAACAAACCTGTTCATAAACATTTGCTGGGCTATCTGATAAATATTTCCCACAATCCAGTAAAGGCCCAGACCGGCAGGTACGCTGAAAGAAATAAATGCGGTCATGACAGGAGACACCCACATCATGCTTTTTTGCATGGATGCTTGCATTTGGTTATCACTTGTCTGAGGTGTTTGCTGCATAGAATATTTAACAGAGATATAGGTCGTAATTGCTGATAATATTGGAATTAGAAGCAAAATTAGATTTTGTGCACCTACAACATCTCCAAAAAGCTTTTGATAATTCCATGTAGGAATTGCCCCAAGGTTAATACCAAGAAAATTCATATTAAGCAATTCTTCTTTTTTTAGCATTTGACTAACACTTGCCAATTCCTCCGTATGCTTCCCGAAGTAAGTGATAATGCTCAAGTCACGTATATTTGATATTCTATCGGGACCTATCGGTATTTTTTCGAATAAGTGCAAAATAGTTTCCGGTGACTTTCCAACCATATACCTCAAAGGCTGTGAGATTACATAATATAATGAAAAAAGAATAGGCATCTGAATCAGCAGCGGCAAACAGCCGCCAGCAGGGTTTACTTTATTTTCCTGGTAAAGTTTCATCATTTCTTCATTCAGCTTTTCCTTATCGTTTTTATATCTCTTTTGTATTTCCTGCATTTGAGGCTGAATTTCGCTAAGCTTTGATGTTGAATGATACTGCTTTATATAAAGTGGTAGTAAAAGTGTTTTTACCATAACCGTCAACAGTATGATTGCAATACCATAATTTTTAAACGCAAGCATATCATATATAAATTTCAACACATATCCCATGGGAATTGCAATAAAGTCAAGCATTATACACCTTCTTTCGCACATTACAGCATTTTTACATAAAACATATTTGTAAATTCATATTTCTAATATCTCTTTTAATCTATGAACATTTTTCCCGCTGCCAAATTTGACAATCTCCATAGATGCACAATATTTATCTGCCAGCAGCACAACGAAAGCTTCCCTGTACCTTGGCAATCTTATGGTTAAAGGCCACATATGCTTCTGTATGATGTCCTTTTCTCTGTCATTCAAATTGAAATATTTGTTTGCATTTTGTAATGCAATATGAGGATGAATAAATCCATGCAGTCCTTTATACGGCTTTCCTGTATGCCAGTCATACAGGAAAAAGTCATGCAGTAGCCCGCCTCTGGCTGCTGAACGGTAGTCAAATCCCAGCTGCCTGCATACCAGATAGCTGATGTATGACACAAATAGGCTGTGCTCAAGGCAGTTTATATCACCATGCTGTATAAAATTTTTCATTGATTCTACCATCTCATGTTGAATCAGATCACGAATACATTCTTTATATTCTTCCTCATGGGAGGAATCTGCTCTTAAGTTCAACTTTGATTTTATCAATTCTATCATTCAAAATGCTCCTTATATCACGGTTTAAAATACCTGCATTTAAAATTAACAGCCGGGGGAATGCAAGGAAAAACCTTTTATATTTAATGATTTTTTCATAATATTTATTGACCGGTAAATTCGAATAATTAATAATCACTTCTCTTAAATCCAGGGCATCAAGTACAGACTTCGCGGTATCCGTCAGGAAGTACAGGATTATGAGCGTTGCAATATAGCCCTTCGTTGACACAGGTACGGAAAAAACCAGTTCTGAAAGAGCAGGATGTGCCACCTGTACCAAAAAAAATGCCAGTATACCCCAGAGAAGTGAATATTGCAAGCATATATATCCCTTAAGATTCATAGCATTATTGCTGTAATCCCACCATTTGCAGTTAAAAACTTTCTCTAAAGCAAGTCCTGTGATATATTCCAATGCAGTAACCAAAAGAATCGAAAACAATATGCTTATGAATAATGATGTCGAATAATCTTCAAAAACAACGGTAACCCACTTTGAAGATTGAACAATCAGTATAGCGCCAAATCCATAGATCGGGCAAAAGAAACCGGTTAAAAACCCTCTATTGATTAGCTTTCTTTCGTTTATGCTTGCAAATATTGTTTCCATTAACCAACCTAAAAAAGAATATATTGCAAAGAATAACACCAAATCTGAAAACCCACTCACACTTCTATACCCCTTTCATTTATAATGCAGTCCTTAAAAGCGGTTTGACCTGAGCACTGAAAGGATCAGACCGACAATCATTATGCCGGCTATAACCAAGCCTACTTTTAAGACAGTTATATTAAGAACATATATTTCTGCACCGGTATGGGCACTCATCCCTGAACCTACAACAATTCCTGCAATTATTATACTGACAGCCAGCAGTATGATACTGAAGGATAGTCTGGTAAAAATCCTGTCTATTCGTTTTTCAATGCGTTCAATACCTTTCATTTTAAACTGCATGGTGAATTCGTCATCTTCCATTTTCCTTAAAAAATTAAGCAAAAAGGAGGGGAATTCTCTTAATAAGCTTCCGTAATCCAATACTCCGCCAAAAACTTCCTTGCCAATTTTTTCAGGGGAAAATGTCTTGAACATAAGTTTCCTTGCAATAGGTTCTGAAATTTCCAGGACATTCAACTCCGGATCAAGCTTTTCAACCAACCCTTCCAGTGTAACAAGGGATTTTGCAAGCATCGTAAACTCGCCGGGAATCACTATATTATAAGAAAATGCGAGATTGAAAATCTCGTTGAACACTTCACCTACCTTTATTTCATTCAAAGGTACCGACAGGTATTTATCCCGCATAATATCAATTTCTTTTTCAAGTTTTTTGATATTTATATGGTGTGTCATGGCATCCAGTCCAACAATAGCCTGTATAATCAACCTGCTGTTCTTAAAAGCGATTCCCATCAGCATTTTTAAAAACTGGGCTTTGCGCTCTTCATTTAGCTTGCCTACCATCCCCAAATCCAGGAAAACAATCGCATTACCGGGCATGACCATAATATTGCCCGGGTGGGGATCTCCATGGAAAAAACCATCCCTTAAAATCTGGTTGAATATTGATACCGCAAGATTTCTGGCAATTACTCTTCGATCCAGCCCGGCCTTATCCAGTGCAGCAAAATCGTTAAGGCGTATTCCCTCTATATACTCCATCGTGAGTACACGCCTTGTCGTATGAATCCAGCTAATATCAGGCACTTTAACACCTTTGTCTTTAGAGAAGTTTTCCTTGAATGTTTCAGCATTTTCCCCCTCGACCCTGAAATCCAGTTCATTTTTTAGTGTGCTTTCAAACTCCTGTACCATTTTGGTAAAGTCGTAAAGCTTTCCGAATTTGGTGTGGTTATCGATAAAGGATGCAAGGTCTGCCAGTACCTTTAAGTCTAGGTATATATTCCGTTCAATCCCCGGCCTTTGCACCTTTACTACCACTTTTCTGCCTGAGTTCAGCCGGGCAAGATGCACCTGGGCCATGGATGCAGCTGCCAGGGGTGTCTCGTTAAATTCCTTAAAGATATTTTGAAGCTTGTCGTCAAATTCACTTTCTATCAGGGACTTTACATCCTCAAAGGGAAAAGGGGGGACGGCATCCTGCAGCTTTTCGAGTTCTGCAATTACGTCAGGAGGAAGAATGTCTGGCCTTGTACTTATTATCTGACCAAGCTTTACAAATGTCGGGCCGAGTTCCTCCAGCGAAAGCCTCAAACGTTCGCCGATTGAAAGCTTTTCATTACTATTCTCATCTTTGTCCTTCCCGAATCTTTTCTTAATTTTTATATTGAGGTAGTCAAAGATCCCCAGTTGATCGATAAGCGTACCAAAGCCATGCCTGGCAAATACCAGGATAATCTGCCTGTACCTCTTAATATGTCTGTAGCGGCTAATAACAACCAATTATATCACAGCCTGTTCCAGTATTTTTTGTAGCTTTAATTCTATTGTAACCCGATTTCAGTCATACCATTTCATCAGGCTGGCTCCCCAGGTTAAGCCTGCTCCAAATCCGGTTAACAGCAATATGTCGCCTTTTTTAACCTTGCCATTGTTACATGCCTCGGACAAAGCGACAGGTATGGAAGCCGAAGACATATTGCCGTAATATTCGATGTTGCAATACATCTTTTCCGGGGGCATTTTCAGTCTTTCCGAAACGGAGAGCAGTATCCGTTTATTTGCCTGGTGGGGTATTATTAAGCTTATATCCTCCAGTCCCACCCCTGTTTTATCAACAACCTGTTTTATCATCTTTTCAAAAATCCTTACTGCAAACTGGAAAACTTCTCTACCGTTCATGGCGATTGTATTCAACCTGCCGTCTAAAAGGTCATGAGTCAGAGGCAGTCTTGAACCTCCTGCCGGTATCTTTAGCAAATCCGCCCCTGAACCGTCCGCACCCATTATGCTTCCCAGGGTGCCAAAACCCTCCGGTACTTCCCCTACGATAACCGCACCTGCTCCATCACCGAATAGAATGCTCGTGTTAAGGTCATCGTAGTTAGTAATTCTTGAATAGGTGTCAGCCCCAACCAAGAGTATATTGTTATACTGCCCCGATGATACATAATTTACGGCAATGTCCAGCCCATACATAAACCCGGTACACGCTGCGGAAACATCGAATGCTGCTGCGTTGCATGCACCTATCCCATGTTGAATCAGACACGCAGTTGAAGGGAATATCATATCGGGTGTTGTGGTAGCAACGATAATCAAATCAATATCTCCCGGCGATAGGTTTGCCCTATCAAGCGCTGATAACGCAGCTTTTACAGCCAGGTCCGATGTAGCTACGTTGAATTCGGTTATCCTTCTTTCTTTTATCCCCGTCCTTTCTTCTATCCAGTTTTCGGTTTTCCCGAAACGCCCGGCCAGTTCGTGGTTGGTTAAGACCAAATCGGGCAGGTAATATCCATATCCTAAAATTCCTACGCTTCTCACAGATGAATATAACTCCTTTTCATCCTATTATTAAATTTCTGACCTTGTTTCAGCCTTCAATCTTTCCGTGCATTGCCTTCTGATACTTTTTTTAACAATAATCGGACGTCCGTACTAACAACGCTACAAAAAAGTTCTAAAGGGTAAATATAAACAAATTTATTACTTTGAATTCAAGCTTTTCTTAAGATTGCTGATGTCTTCTTTTCTGGCGATTCCTTCATCGTTTATCACACTCAAAAGCTCTTCACGCAGTATTTCTCTTATGTCATCTTTTTTGACAAGATTACTTAGATCCAAAGAATCTTTGATTTCATCCCTGATTATTTTCTTTAATTCTTCCCGCTGTTCCTCACCTTTTTTTACAAGGTCGCTGACAAACCCCTGTGCATCTTTTCTGGCAACTTCGCCTTTGTTAACAAGCTCATCCACCATATTCTCAATTTTTTCTCTTGAGTATGCAAAGAGCCCTAACCCCATATTGAATGACTTTTCTAACAGATTTGACATAAATGATGTCTCCTTTCATATTTTTACTCAAATACTAATTCGATTGCCCTTAACGCTTCAGGCAGTTTTTTTTCTTGAGGGTCTAAAATGACCTGTATGGCAGTTCCAAACATCGCACCAAAAAGCATTCGGGCGATGGATTTAGGGGTATAGCCCCGTAAATTGCTTTTTGCAGGTATATTATTCAGGACATGCTTTTCTATTAAGTTTGCTAAATCTTCAAACAGGCTGCGGAGCAGTTTACCAAATGAAGCGGACCAGAGTGCCATACTGGTAAAGTCATACAATAGTCTGAAAAGCTTAGGATTTTCGTCTAGCATTTCCTGAAAATACATAATAAGTGATAATATTTTTTCTTTGGCAGTGGTTCCTTTACTTAAATGACTTTCTACTTCCTGCAGATACTTCTGCATCATCATATTTATTACCTCTGTAAACAACCCCTCCTTATTTTTATAGTAGTAGTTAAGCTGGCTTAGAACCACCCCTGCTTCATCGGCAATATCTCGTAATGATACATTTGCATAGCCTTTTGATGAAATACACTCAAATGCAGCAAGTAATATTTTTTGGGATTGGTTCGCTTTTTCCATTTCGTTATTCATGGCATAGCTCCTTACTTGTTAATTCGGACATCCGACCAATTTGTTTTATTATATTACACTTTTTCTACTTTGTCAATTAGTGATATTCATTAGTTTTCAATGCTAAAGAACCTTGTTCAATTTAATCAATGTGCATCCTGAAAGAAATATTAAATTCATTATCACATTTTAAGCATTTCGCACGGCTGTTTTCCAAAATGTATATTTTCTCCAACTGATTACAATATGAGCGTTATATATTAGGAAAACCAACAAACTGTTGAAGCGGTGGGGTTATACCACCTGCAAATGCGAGTTGACTTCAATGTATTCGATAATGCGGCGTAGCTCGTCGGCAAACTTAAACCGTATGCTAATGTCGCCGCCCTCGTATACCTTGATATGGTCAACCAGTTCAATCAGTATTTCCCTTGTCAACTTGTCGATGTTCTCATATTTTCGGAAAGTAGTCAAAAACGGATTTTCAACGTCTATGCCGTTTTCCAGTTCGTCCCGCTCTTTTTTCAGATTGGCAATGACCTCACTGATGGCCTCATTTTGCCGCTCGTAATCTTCGCTCATGTGGCGGTAATCATTGTGCGTAATGACACCGTCTTTCCAGTCCTGATAAAGCCCTTGCTTGTATCGCATGATTTTGGCAAGCTCCTTTTCTTTTGCGGAAATCAGCTGTTCAAGCCGCACAGACTGGCTTTTTTTAAGCGGGGCCATATTGATTTGGGAAACGATAGCGGAGTAGCTGACCGCAAGGTGTACCTGTTGCTGAATGGCGTACAACGTAGCCGCTTCAAGCCTTGTACTTTTAATCGAGTGCATGGTGCAGGCTTTTTTTGAAAGGCTCTTGTATGTGCCGCATTGATAGTAAACATACAGTTCTTTACTTGCTATCCGTGACATTGCCCTGCCGCAATCCGCACAGCGGAGAAAGCCGCTGAACAAGTATAGTTGCTTTTGCTTTGGCGCGGTACGGGTATCGCGCTTTAACAGTTGCTTAACCTTTTCAAAGGCTTCCCGGTCAACAAGCGGCTCATGGGTATTCTGAACGACAATCCAATCTTCTTCGGGTACGGCCTCGATTTTGTGTATCTTGTAGCTTTTGACACGGTTTCGGCCTTGCGCCATATCCCCGACATAAACAGGATTTTTCAGCATGTTGGTGACTGTTATGGTACTCCACATCGGCTTTGCCTGTCCGTTGGGGCAACTGTACTTTAGGCCCTGGCTCTGCTTGTAAAGGGACGGACACATAGCGCCGTGGTCGTTCAGATGGTTTACGATTGCCCTAACCGCCATACCGTTTAGAAACATGGCAAAAATCTGTTTTACCACTTCGGCGGCTTCACGGTCTACAAGCAAGGCGTGTTTGTCGTTGGGATCTTTGATGTAGCCATAGGGAGCGTAGGAGCCGATAAACTCACCGTTACGCTTTTTGTAGTCAAACACCTGCCGGATTTTCTTTGAGGTCTGATAGCAGTATTGGTCGTTCATCACGTTTGTTATCGGAACAACCATACTGGAAACGCTCTCCGGGTCATTGTAGCTGTCTATCCGTTCATGCAGGCTGATAAACCGTACATTCATCTGCACAAACAGCCTGTCAATCAGGATGCCCGCTTCAACATAGTCGCGGGAAAGGCGCGAAAGGTCTTTGATAATCACGCAGTTGATTTTCCCAGTGCGAATGTCGGACAATAGTCTTTGAAAATCATCGCGGTCGGCGTCTGTTCCGGTAAAGCCATCGTCTTTGTATTCTTCCGACCATTCAAATTCATCCACGTTCATCTGCTCAAACTCGTTGAGTATTTTCCGTTGATTTTCTATGCTGTCGCTAACTTCCTTATCTTTGTCCTTAGCATTGCCACGCTTGAAATCGTCTTTGGAAAGCCTTAGATATTTTCCTAACCGCCATTTGGGAGCTTGTTTTGAGAATAGGGAAACGGCGATATTTGTTCCCCTGTTTTTTGTGCGTGCCATGTATCCTCCTTCCTATCACATTACACCTATATTATACCATTTGGGCATAATGCGAACAATGTAGTCGAGCCGCTAAAACAGCGTGTTTATGCTACTTTGGGCCATGTTGGCCCGAAGTGGGGGCGGCCTGTTATAGACCACTTTTTTGCCGTATCAGAAAATTGGCAATCATATCTTGCAGGGGTGGCCCATCATCTGAAAACTCAATTTTTACCGCTGTATCCCCAAGACGGAAGCAATAAGGATTTTTCACCTGTGCCAAAATCCGAGCGGCGCGTTCTCCTTTTGACAGGCTGTTGTCAAATGTTATGCCGCTAACATCTGCTAACTGCGCTTTATCTACTGTGGCAATATCTACGCTTTGCATTATGTTGATTTCTTCTTGATTCAACATCACTCTGCGCCTCCTTTTCAAAGCCATAAAATATATGTTTAGTTTCCTGATTGTCCTGTGAGGAAACACGAAAAGCCAGCACTTTGCAAATTGCAAATGCTGGCCTTTGATCTTGCCTCACACTTCAGTCCAAGTCGGCCCGAAGTCAATAGGGACTGTTACGGTAATGCTCGTCGGCTTCTTCGATGGACTTGAAATCAAAAACCTCATACAACTCCATCACTACGCGCTGAATATCATCAGGTTTGAAGCCGCAGTTTTCCATAGCCCATATGACATAGCCTCGGCAAGCGTTGTTGCTCCATCGCTCGGTCAGCATCATATCTAAAATCATGTCTTTTTCCATTTCGATTCTCCTATTGTAAAATAGGCGGAGCGCCGCGCCGGAAAGCGTCGGCCTGTCGTAAGACAGTAAGGCCCGGCGCGGCCTCCTCCTGATGATATTCTTCAAAACAGATAACCCAGACGGGCGGCGGCTTATCCACCCCATAGGATTTTCACCTCTCCCCATTCTGATGGCGAGGCGTCCTCATTGCCTGCGACGGCTCACGGCCTAATGGCCGCTTCAACGCTCGGACTGTGACTGAACGCAAGTGTCAAGGCTTGTGTGCTTTATTTGGCGGGGCCAGTTTCGACCCGCCTGTGGCATGGGCCTTGTCGCTCTCCCCATTCTCTGGCAATGGAGGTCATGGCGGGCCTGTCACTTGGCACACACACCCTTCGTATCCGGGTATCTTTTTATTCAGTTTTCAAACAGCACGGGAGAAGTCCCGACTTTGGGCCAACGTAGCCCGAAGTAAATTCCTCTCTCAATAACCATGAGATTTTTGATGCAAAATCGACCCGTATCACAAACGGTTTTTCAAGAATATTTCCATGCTGCGAAGAGCGCGGTTTATGGATTGACGCACATTCTTTTCACTCACACCCTCGGTACGCGCAATTTCGGTTTTGCTCATGCCAAGTATGTAATGGGCATAAACCCTCCGGCCCTGTTTGTTGGGGAGCGCATCGAGAGCGGCATGGAGTTCCTGCGCCGTTACCTTGCGCTCATAAACCTCGCAGGGAGAAAGAAACAAAAAGCGCGTCATGCTCAATACCGTCGCCCGCATCAAGCGAATATTGAGCTTTGTTCCAGAACATACGGCGGATATAGTTTCGCTCTAGTCGTTTGGCTTCTGTTAAGGTAGCCGCCACTTCATCGGGTATATCAATAAAAAGGTCAGCATTGTAAAACGGGTAATAATCCCGCAGATTGATCTTTGCCATATGGCTTTCCTCCATTTCGATTTTTGGTGATGGCGAATCTAAATGGAGGCGGCGGGGAGCGGCATCGAAACTGGACTTCGGGCCAAGGTGGCCCGAAGTGGTATCGGAGCTTGTCCGACAAAGAAACGGTCAAAAAAGGGCGCAAAAAACACCTTTACGGGGATAAGCCCGAAAGGTGTCGAATGAAAAATGTGTGCAAAGCGCACGTGAAATTTTTATTGCTTTTTTTAATTTTTTAAAGAAGGGAACTGCGGCTACATCCAGCCGCCATGTTTACTTGGCGGCCCCTCCGTTAGCCAGAGCAAGGTTTTTGCGCGCATAAAAGCCCTCCAATCGCATAACTGCCATTGGAAGGCCCTTAAAAGCGCGCATTTAATTCCTACCAATTTTAGATTGGCAGTAATTTTAAAATTTCAATCTATCGGCCAATAGAATACCCTTTAAAATATTAGTGCACTATTTTGTACTAAAACGTGTTAGAAAGATCGTTTATATTGTTGATATGAACACTTTGCTTTTGTTATAGTAAAGTTGGTTACAGTAATAGCAAACTAACAACACATTCCAATAAAGCCAGAGCCAGAATAATATTGATAATACGGTAATGTTTTATATATGTTCTTTGAAATACGCCGCCTAAAGTGGCCCAAGTCAAAGTCGCAATAGTACCAATTGTCGCAATAACTATTTCAAATAACAGTAACGCACCAAAAAGCGAATAGAAAGGCAATACATATCCTGTTAATGCTGTAATTCCAAATAAATAAATTTTCACATTGACAAATTGCAGAACGAACCCAGTCCAAAAGGACGGCTTGCTGCTCATTCCGTTTAAGTCTGGTTTGCTTAACAAAATATGTATTGCAAGCCATAAGATGTAGGCGGCGCCAACATATTTCATTATGGCTATAACAGGATTTAAAAATCTTTGCATCCCATACACTAATATGGCACACAAAACTTGTACAGCGTAATATCCCGTAAAAATACCCAACAATAAGTTTTTTCCTTTTTTCCAACCTACACGCACTATAGTATTAAGGGCGAGCAAGTTGCCGGGACCTGGTGTGAAAGCATTTATAATTGCATAAATAATAAAACTAGAGATTGTTTGTATATCCATACCATAAATATCCTTTCTTTTTGCGCCTTATTTTAAGTGGTATGGTTCAATAGTCTTTCAAAAACACGCATAAACCAACTATTTTTTTCACACCTTTGGTTGGCATAGTATTATTCAGACGCCTCTGTTTCTTTTATAAAAGCGCTGTCGCAAAGTTATATACTCTTCTATAATAGTCAATTCTCACTGTATAGATATAAAGCCAGTATTTAAATCCTCAATAATATCGTCTACATTTTCCAGCCCAACAGAAAGCCGTACCATTCCCGGATGGATACCCGCATCCTGTAGCTGTTCATCAGTTAATTGCCTGTGTGTTTCACTTGCCGGATGCAAAACACAGGTGCGAATATCGGCAACATGTACTTCATTTGATGCCAAAAGTAAAGAATTCATAAATCGAATTGCTTTTTCTTTACCGCCTTTAATCACAAAAGAGATGACACCACTTGCACCTTTTAGATATTTTTGAGCCAAAGTATAGGAAGCATTGCTTTCCAAACCCGGATATATTACCTTTTCCACATAATCGGAGCTTTCCAGATAGTGAGCAACCTTCATTGCATTTTCACAGTATTGTTTCATACGAATTGCAAGGGTTTCCAGACCCATGTTGAGCAGAAAGGCAGAATGGGCGGCAGGGTATACGCCGAAATCTCTCATAAGCTGCATTCTTGCTTTTATGATATAGGCGCTTTTTCCATAGGTTTCTGTATAGGAAATTCCGTGATAGGATTCGTCAGGCCCGGTTAAGTCAGGGAAGTTTCCAGAGTTCCAGTCAAAATTTCCACTGTCTACAATAGCGCCCCCGACTTGTACCGCGTGACCGTCCATATATTTACTTGTGGAATGCACGACAATATCCGCACCAAACTCAAACGGCTTGCACAAAATAGGAGTTGCAAAAGTATTATCCACAATAAGCGGCACATGATGTGCATGAGCAATCTGAGCAAGTCTCTCAATGTCCAGTACAGTTAATGCAGGATTTGCCAGTGTTTCTCCAAAAACTGCCTTAGTATTTGGGCAAAAAGCCGCATGAAATTCTTCATCACTTGCGTCCTGTTTGACGTAAATACACTCAATGCCTAACCGTTTGAGTGTGAAAGAAAACAGGTTTATGCTTCCGCCATAAATTTCAGGAACACTGATAATACTATCCCCGGCAGAACAGATATTCAGAATAGATAATAAGAGTGCCGCTTGCCCTGATGTTGTACATAAAGCTCCAATACCGCCCTCTAAATCAGCAATTTTACGTTCTACCGCCATTACAGTCGGATTTCCAAACCGGGAGTAAATCAGACTTTTCATTGGGTCATCAAAAACTGCGGCGACTTCTTCTGTGGAATCATATACATAAGTTGTACTTTGAATAATTGGCAAAACGCGTGGTTCCGCGTTTTGCGGCGTATATCCTGCATGTAAACATTTGGTTTCGTCTCTCATAAATTCATCTTCCTTTTGTTTTATTTAATCATAACACAATTTTCTCGCCATAAATAATACCAATAAAATATGGCCTGACATAGCTAAAAGCTATATAAGGCCATATTTGCAAAAATCTCATATTATATTTGCTTGGCAATATTTTTAAGGGCATCCCAGTAGATTTCGCCTAAATGGGTTAACGTCAAATCCTTATGTTTTAGTACGCCGACCCTAATCTGTTCATTAATGTTTAAAGGAATAGAAACGATGTCTTCACCATGTAGATATTTGGGAAATATTCCCGTTGATATAGTATAGGCGTTTAATCCGATCAAAAAATTCACGATTGCTGCTCGGTCGCTTACCCGAATACTCTTTTTTACGTTACGGGTGCTTAATATTTCTTCCGAAAAGTAGAATGAACTATATGCACCTTGCTCAAAAGATAGACAGGGATATTCGTCTAAATCTTCTAAATTGATTAAACCTAAGCCTGCAAGTGGATGAGCTTTGTAAAGAAATACATGTGGTTTTACGGTGAATAGCGGATAAAATTCAATGGAAGACTCGTCAAGTATCTTGCGTATAACGGTTTCGTTATATTCACTCAGATAAATAATGCCAAGCTCGCTGTGTAACAATTTAACATCTTCAATTATTTCAAAGGTTTTTGTTTCTCGGATAGTAAACTCATATTCCGCTCCACCAAACTCTTTAACTAGTTCAACAAAAGCATTTGCAGCAAATGTATAATGTTGCGTTGAAATGCAGAATCGCTGTTTTGCAGGAGTGCCTGTCAGATATTTTTCTTCTAACATGTCTGTCTGTTGGATAACCTGCCTGGCATATCCTAAAAACTCTGTACCGTCGTTTGTTAGCGTAATACCTCGATTAGTTCTTACAAAAAGAGAAAGCTTTAGTTCATTTTCCAAATCTTTTATGGCATTAGAGAGGCTAGGTTGTGAAATAAAAAGAGCTTTGGCGGCTTCACAGATAGAACCTTTTTCAGCCACGGATAAAACGTATTTTAGTTGTTGTAGAGTTATTGTCAACACCCCCTTAATTCTTTTGATTATACTTTATATGAATATGGTGTAAAAGTCAATTTACAGGGCTACACGTCTACACAAAACGGTTTACAGGGCTACACAAAACGGCAAGCAGGGCCTTTGTGTCCACAAAGGCACGCTGCACTCATTCCTCCCTCCGGTCGGACTGGCTCCGCTCTGCTTGTTGGTGCGCTGCCCCAAGCCCCGTCAGACCTCCGCTTTCGCGTCGTCTGTTAAGCGCCTGCGGCGCTGCTGCGCGTCCCGACCTGGACGCTTTTTACATGCTGGAAAAGGGAAGATGAGGGGAAGCCTATCACCGCAAATTTTCTTGCTCCGGCGCGGATGGAGAATAGCGTAAAAGCCGGTCTGTATTTTCTTTCACCGTCAGCAGATTTTTCATATTTTCCCTGGCCTGACGGTAGCCCTGATAGAGCTTTTTCTTCTCGGCAAGGAGCGCGGCGTATTCCTGTTTGAGCGTATTGATGGAGGGAAGTTTTTTAAGCCCCAAAGCATCAAATGCTTTCTTTGCCGACTGATGTAAAATGATTTCTCCCTCATGTTCAGCAAGGAATTTTTTGCTATAGCCAGCCTTGCGGTATTGAACATAAACTTCCCGTGTCCGGCTGTAATTTGAGATATGTTTTTGCAGCTCAGAAATTTCCTTCATGCGGGTTTCTACCTGTTTAATTTTTTCGGAAAGAGCGTTAAAAGCTGCGGTCGTTTCTGCCGCTTTTTTCTCCAGAGCGGCATATTCGGTTAGGCCGTTTTCCTGTAAAAAGATTAACGTCTGCGCTGCCTGTTTCAGGTTGAAAATCTTTGCCCAACGTTCGTAGCCGTAGCCTTTTCCTGCCTGGATTTTTGCTTGAATATCAATCAGCAGATTAACCTTTGTCGTAGCTGGCTCAAAGGCGCTGCCGCCGCCGGAAACCACCATGCGGATACCTTCGATCCGTTCCCGGATTGCTTGCTCGGTGTAGTCACCTTTTAAGGTATCACACCGGGTTCCACGTTTCTGCCCGGGGCCGGTAAACTTAATGTGCTTACCACGCTTGACCGCATATCCCGATGCTTCCATGAGAGAAAGAAACGCTTCAAAATCGGAGGGCTTTTTCTCCAGTGCGGCGTCGATGGCCCGGCGCAATTTTTCCTGAAAGGAAGGAGGCTTTTCATCACCCAGCCACGTTCCGTAATTTCCCTTACTCGGCTTCGGATTTTCAACAATAGACAGTCCGTTCTCAATGCAGATTGTATCGCTTAACCTGCGAATGGCCCGACCGGAATGAAGAAAATCATCAAACTTTCCCGTGCAGTCCAGGGTGGTGGAATTGAAGTAAATATGCGAATGGATATGGTGTTTATCCTCATGGGTTGTTACGATAAAGGCATGACGGCCTTTGGTAAAACGCATGGCAAGCTCATAGCCGATCCGGTTCGCTTCTTCGGGTGAAATTTCCCCAGGCTTGAACGCCTGCCTGATCTGGTAAAGAAGAATATTTTTGTCCCGTTTCTGCTCCCGTCCGGTAATATAATAATACTGGCGTTTGGCAAGCAGAAACTCGGCGTCAGCCGTTGCAGGATCGCACATATACGTGGAAATCAGCAAGCCGTCCCGCGTCTTTTTTGGGTTCTTTCCATAGTCGAGGCTTTTCTTCAATGTTGCCAGAATGCTCCTGCCTTTGTCGATATGCCTGGGTCTGAAATAAGTGGTTGCCGTAATAATCCTCCTTCCTAAAAAAAGAGGCGCTTTACCCTAAAAATCGGAAAGAAGCACCTCTTTTTTCGTATGATTTTTTGCGGTTATATGTCCATGTTCTTCCTTGACCATAGATGCAGCAGCAGGATAACCAAAGCCCCGGCAATCCAGATGCAGTATGTCCAAAAGAGATTGTGTTCTGTGACACTCCAGGCCACAATACCAAAAATGAACCCCCAAAGGATGGACAGCATTATGGCAATAATCCAAAAGCCGGCCTTTGTCGTTTGCTGCCAAAGCAGAGCTCCGAAAACGACAATCCCGATTACAATAGCCGGCACCGTGTGAACATGCAGTATACTATGTGCTGCGAAGCCTGCAATAACGCCAAGTGCAATACTGTCAAAAACAATAATCTGTTTAAGAAAAAGGCCGATGATAAAGATTATAATGCCAACCGCTGCGCCGATCAGCAGTTCAAAGCCTGCCGCCGCTAAAATTCCCATAACACCCCTCCTTTTGGATTATTATACCATCAAGGTCGATCTGTTTCCACAATAAAAAGGAAGATGGCAGCTCCGCAGAAAAATTGCTTTCTGATTTTCTAATTTTTTATTCAATCCGCTCGTCCGAGATATCAATGATGCGCAGTTCCAGCCCCTTTGCCGCTGCCATCCGGAGGGTCTGCGCAGCATCGCTTTTTTGTTTTCCGTCAGAAACCGCAATCACTCTTTCCGATTTCTCGACTAAGTAACGATTTCTGGCGAAGTAGCAATCCCGGTCGCGCTCATTGCTGATTACTTTGACACCGCTGCACTGAGGCATCAACTCTTGGAACCGCTTATCTTTGGATTTTACCCGGTCGGAGTAAGGGATAACCGCCTCCACATACAGTTCGGGATATTGTTTTTTTTTTTTCGCAACAATAGCGGCAAAGTCCAAATCTACGTTATTTGACATACTGCTGAGGAATCTGGTAAATCCGTCCGCAATGGCCTGCTCAATTTCACGTTGAAGCTCCTGCCTGACGTACTCGATTTTGTTTTTGGGTATCTCCCGAGGCCCTGTGACACATACTGTTTTCATGTCTTTCATCCTTTCCGTACTAAATATGATTTTGTACATTTACAAATATAGTAGCTTTTATCTATTATGTCAATTATAATACTCTCTCACAATTGGCAAAATTGCTCCTTCTATAGAGTAAAATCTATTGAAGGAGGTTGATACCAATGGATGAAAGCTATATATCGGAAAGGCTGGCGCAGCTGCGGACACAGATGGGTGTATCAGCGCGGGACATGAGCCTGTCGATGGGACAGGCCGACAACTATATTAACAATATTGAAAACAGGAAATCCATGCCTTCCATGCAGAATTTTTTGTGCATCTGCGAGTACCTGAAGGTGACACCAAAAGATTTTTTTGACGAAGGCACTACAAATCCTGCACTGCTTAACGAACTGATCACGGAGTTGAAACCGCTGAACAACAAAGCGCTTGAAAATCTGTTGAACTTTGTACGGGAGCTTCAAGGAAAGAAAGAAAGGGTTGGATAAGAAGCTTGAACGATTGAATATTTTACTTGGGAGTACATTGTGCCCTCTGAGTAATGGAAAACTGACCGGAAAAGGCGGCTCACGATTTCTCATGAGCCGCCTTTTCCGGTCAGCAGTTATTTAGTTCGCTAACGTTCCGGGTCGATGCTTTTCTTATTTTGGGATTCAGAGCCAGGAGTTTCGACCGCCTTTTTGCCCTCGGTAAGCTGCTGAAGGATAGATGGTTTTTCCACAGGTGGCAGATCTTTTCCGTGTTCCTGTGCAATCACCCTCTCACAAAAGTGTAAAAGCCCCGGTATGCTGTTTGTTGTGTTTCCCAAATGACGTTTTCATCCATCTCGGTGTAAGCGTGCGCCAGCCAGTTCCGCATTCCGCGTATCAGACCCCATTGCATCTGCTCTTTGGTTTCCTCGCGAAACTCAACCGAAAGGCCGTTTGCCAATTCCCCAATCTGCAAAATGCACATGGATACTGCGTTGAAATACGCCCTATCCTGTATAAACAACTGATAGTCCTTTCCAAATCTCTGGATAAATCCCGCGATGTCCCGGCAATAGTTTTGGATATGCAATATCCTCTGTCGGTCTCCGCTATTCATAAATCT
This sequence comes from Geosporobacter ferrireducens, assembly GCF_001750685.1. Lineage (GTDB taxonomy): Bacteria > Bacillota > Clostridia > Peptostreptococcales > Thermotaleaceae > Geosporobacter > Geosporobacter ferrireducens. The sequence continues at coordinate 715,032 of NZ_CP017269.1, forward strand.
TTATCATCTCCGTTCGTACATTTTCAACGAACCATGGCGTCCGCTGCTGGGTACTTTCCTGCTCCAAAGTCTGTGTTGTAATTAAATCAACTTCCTTTCCGATGCTGTCGCACAAGTCGTTGTACAAACCGCCCATGTCAAACAGGCTTTTCACTTTGGAACCCATCCGATCAACCAGCACGTCTACATCACTGCTTTCCGTCGCTTCGTTCCGGGCGTAGGAACCAAAGAGGTACACGGCGCGCAGGTTGTATTTCTCCGCCACCGGTGCTATCCTCTTTCTCAATTCGTCTATGGAATAAATCATGCGCCTCACCTCACTTTTTCCATGCTACGCGCTGCGATATATGTTTTTATGCTTGTTCACGGTATCCCGCACTGGATGTCTGGAACAACCTTTATGCTGTCAATGGCCGAAATTGCAATCCTTTTTTATTATATTATACACCAAAATCTGTATTTTTACTATTGCAAGTTGACGGAGCTTCAATGAAAGAAATAATGAGAAGGTTGATAGATAATAAATAAACAAATGAATGATGTGAGAATACAGAAGAATGAAACACGGAGAAAGCGACATATTCCCATGTTGGGAATACGCCATTTTCCATCATTTTATATACTATAGCTCGGATAACTTTCTGAGAATCCCATTTGTTTGTTCCCAAAGCCGGTTATAATGTACGCGCAAATCCTCAATATCAGCAGCGTACAGGTTTCCGGTTTCATTAGTGCGGCGGGCAATCTGGTTCATGTTGTTGGTCGCGGTTCGCAGCAGGGTCACCATTTCCCGCACCTCAGACAGGTCAAGCTGCACCACATAACCATCTACGGCCATTTTTAAAAGATAGGCTCTCATATTGCGGATACCTGCCAGTTCCATTTTTCTCTTAATCATGTCGCGTTCCTGCTCATTGACCATAAAATGCAGGTTGATGTTTTTACTTCTCCACGGCATAGGTAGAACACCGCCTTTCTATTCTTTTCGTGGGTGTATTTTTGTTTTTGGATATAAAAAGAGATTGCCGCCCGGCGCAAGAAAGCGCACCGGCGGCTATTTTTGACGATGGAGAACCATTTTATATAGTCAGAACGGCATCCCTCCTATAGGGTAATGTCATGGTTTTTTAGTCTATCAGACGAATCCTTTAGCTTGCCGTCAGATGTACCGGAACGCAGATTTTCCAGAATGGACGGTTTTGCGCTTTTGGCATAGGCCAGCTGGGGCAGGTCAGATTCCGCCATTTCCATCACACGCTCCGGCCCGCTGTCGATGTTCAGCTGGGCATTGAGGAAGGCCAGACGGGCTTCTTTTTCTGCCAGTTCCCGTTCCTGTGCGAAGGGTTTTTTCAGCTCTCTTTTTGCATCCTCCACCTGCTGGTAGAGGTTTTCAAGCTGGTTTTTGGAGGTCTCCAGCCTTTCCGGAATATCTACCCGCAGGGCATTGTTGATGCGGGTCATGTTGCCGAAGGTGTCCATACCCAGTTCCACGGAATAGCTCAAATCTCCCTTGAGGGTCAGATTGAACTTTTTGTAGAAGCTGTCAAAGGAAAGGCTCATGTCAAAGCCCAGGTAGGAGCCGATCTTCGCCGGTTCTTTTCCCACAACAGTCTTACAGGCTTCCAGCAGAGCCTTTGCCGCAGGCTCCTTTTCCGTATACTCCACACCCAGCACTGTCATGGTAGGAAAGGGCGGTGCTGCATGGGAATCTACCTCGGATGCACCTGTTTCGGGAGCATCGGATGCCTCCGGCTGCGCGTCAGGGGCTTTCGGCAGGTTTTCCATATACCGTGCCATGTCCTTTTCCGCGCCTGCAATCCGGCTCTTGGCGGCTTCGATGTTTTCGGGGTAGTATTTCAGTAAATCGTCCTCCAGCCGGTAATGCTGGCTTTGATGGTCAGCCCGGAGCAGCCGCAGACGCGCCACTTCAATGTCCAGGTCGATTTTCTCTTTGATGAGTGGGTTTCCGGCACACAGGGCCTTGATTTCCGCATAAGACAGTGCGGTTTCGTCCACGTCCTCACAGGCACGGACAGGAGATTTGCTGGTCATGATCTGGCTGATAAACTTCTGCTTGTTCTCCACGGTTTGCCAGAGGTAGGCGTCGAATGTCCCTTCGGTAGCATAGCGGTAAATATAGACTTCGGGGTTTGAGTTGCCCTGCCGGACGATACGACCGGCACGCTGCTCCAGATCAGAGGGCCTCCAGGGGCAATCGAGGTCATGGAGGGCGATTAAGAGGTCCTGCACATTGGTTCCGGCCCCCATTTTGAAGGTGGAACCGAACAGGATGCGCACCTTGCCCTGCCGTACTTTGGCGAACAGTTCCTTTTTGCGGGCCTCGGTGTTGGCGTCGTGGATAAAGGCAATTTCATCCTCCGGTATGCCTTTGGCGATCAGCTTGTCGCGGATATCGTCATAAACATTGAAACGCCCGTCCTGGTTGGGGGTAGAGAAGTCACAGAAGGCAAGCTGGGACAGACGGTCGGCTTTGGTTTCCTTCCATATCCGGTAGATGTTTCCCGCGCAGGCATTGACCTTGCTGCTTTCATCATCGGGCAGCATGGGGTTCATCAGACGCTGGTCAAGGCCGATTTTACGTCCGTCCGACGTTATTTTCAGCATGTTGTCCATGGTAGGGTCAACCAGGTTGGCATGGACGGCGGCGGCACGGTCGGAAAGCTCCTTGACCATTTCCTTCTGCAATTCGGTGGGCTTGACCACCACGGTTTCATAGTTGGCCTTTGGCCTTGGCAAGTCCAGCGTATCGGCAGTTTTGACATCCGCCACTTCCTTGAACATGGCCATAAGCTCTGGCAGGTTGTGGAACTTGGAAAACCGTGTCCGCGCCCGGTAGCCGGTGCCCTCCGGGGCCAGTTCAATAGCCGTCACTGTTTCCCCGAAGGTGGACGCCCAGGCGTCAAAATGGCTCAGGTTCTTTTTTACCAGCAGGTCATATTGCAGATACCGCTGGATGGTATACATTTCGACCATAGAGTTGCTGATGGGCGTACCTGTGGCGAAAATGATGCCCTTGCCGCCCGTCAACTCGTCCATGTACCGGCACTTCATAAACAGGTCGGAGGATTTCTGCGCATCGGAGGTGGACAGTCCCGCCACGTTGCGCATTTTGGTGTATAAAAAGAGGTTTTTGAAAAAATGGCTTTCATCTATGAACAGCCTGTCAACACCCAGCTGCTCAAAGGTGACCACATCGTCCCGGCGCTTCCCTTCCAGCAGGTTTTTCAGCCGTGATTCCAGGGATTTGCGGGTCTTTTCCAGCTGCTTGATGGAGAAGTTCTCACCACGGGAGCGCTTTAACTCATCAATGCCCTCCATGACCTCCCAAATCTGTTCCCTAAGAAGACGTTCCTGCCGCTCTACGGACATGGGGATTTTCTCAAGCTGGCTGTGGCCTATGATTACCGCGTCATAATCGCCGGTGGAGATTTTTGCGCAGAATTTTTTGCGGTTTCGCATTTCAAAGTCCTTTTTCGTTGCCACAAGGATATTAGCGCTGGGATACAGCCGCAGAAATTCCGACGCCCACTGCTCTGTGAGGTGGTTGGGCACGGCGAACAGGCTCTTCTGGCAAAGCCCCAGCCGCTTGGACTCCATAGCGGCGGCCACCATTTCAAAGGTCTTGCCCGCACCCACCTCATGAGCCAGCAGGGTATTCCCGCCGTAAAGGATATGGGCGATGGCATTCAGCTGGTGCGTCCGCAGGGTGATGTCGGGGGAAATGCCGGAAAAATTGATGTGGCTGCCGTCATATTCCCGGAGCCTTGTGGAGTTGAACCGGTCGTTGTACAGGCGCACAAGGGCCTGACGACGCTTCGGGTCTTTCCATATCCAGTCCTTAAACGCCTGCTTGATGGCCTCCTGTTTCTGCTGGGCGAGGGTGGTTTCCTTTTTGTTCAGGACGCGCTTTTCCTTGCCGTCCTCGTACTTGATGTCATATACCCGCACATCACGCAGGTTCAGCGTGTCGTCAATGATCTGGTAAGCGTTCATGCGCTCGGTGCCGTAGGTGACGGTAGCCAGGATGTTGTTGTAGGGGATACGGTTTTTGCCCGCCACCTGCCATTCGCCGGTATACTCAAAATAGTTGACTTTTAGGTTGTTTCGCAGGTTGTACGACGGCTGCAACAGCTCAAACATGAACTGCTGGACGTATTCCTTGTCCACCCAGGTGGAACCGAGACGGACGGAAATTTCGGAAGCATCCAGGTCTTTGGGCTGGGCCTTCTCCAGCGCCGCGATATTAGGGGCAAGCTGCTGTGCAAGGTCTGGGCGCATTTCGGCTAAAGCTTTGGCAAGGCGCAGCTTGCTCCGCACATCTCCGGAAAGATACTCGTCGGCGGTGACAAAGGGCAGCTTATCCAGGTCATAAAAGGCTTTCGGTACGCTCTCGGGCGGCTGGTCTCCTAAATCACGGAATATGATGCCCTCCAGGTCAGATATCAGCCTTTCTTTGGAGAACCCGGTCAGCTGCTGCATAAAGTCCATATCCACACAAGCACACTCCCCGATGGATACCGCCAGTGCCTCGCTTGCCGTATCCACTGATGTGATGACGGTTTTCTGCTTGATGGTGCGCTTGGTGAACATATCGGCCTTGCGCGCAAGGTTTCCGTCCTCGTCCAGTATTTCAAGGGAACAAAGGAGGAAGTAGGCCGAATCCGCAGAAAAGGCCCGGCTGTTGGCTGTGGCGTTAATCAGCCCATACTCGGCGGTAAAGGCGTCGTACAGACGGTTCAGCTCTGCCTGCTTCGCTTTAATCTCACTATCGCCAAACTCCTCCAGTTGCAGGTCGATCAGCTCATGGACACAGTTGCGCAGTTCCACCATACCCCGGATGCGGTCAAGGGTCGCGGCAGGAAGGTCTACGGGATACATGCATGAGTTTTCGCGGTAATACACCCGGTCATCCACAACAGTATAGCTGAAATTGCGTACATTGGGATCTGCCGGGATGAACTCGTCCAGAGTACCCTCAATGTCGTCTAGCTCCGCCTCGGTGATCTGCCCCCGGATAATAGACATAGCCTCCCTAAGCTGCTGCGCAAGGTCGGCTCCGGGAATGGGACGGCAGGTGGTTTCCCTGCGGTCGCCGTACATCATATCGTCGTATTCCATCGTACCCAGCACCATTTCTGGATGCTCGGCAAAATAGCGATTGACGGGGATGCCGTCCTCCGTCACACCCAAATGCACCCAGTCAGGTTCTATATCCGTGAGCCGGTCGCGGCGCTGCAAAAACAGGATGTCGGTGGTGACTTCGGTGCCGGCGTTGGCTTTGAACGCGTTGTTGGGCAGTCTGACAGCACCCAAAAGCTCGGCGCGCTGGGCGATATACTTGCGTACTTCCGGGTTTTTCTTGTCCATGGTGTACCGGCTTGTGACAAAGGCCACGATACCTCCCGGACGCACCTGGTCTAAAGTTTTTGCAAAAAAATAGTCATGGACGTGGAAGTTCTGCTTGTACTTTTTATCCATGACAGGATAGTTGCCAAAGGGTACATTGCTTACGGATACGTCAAAAAAGGCGTCGGGCATGTTGGTCTGTTCATAGCCAGTCACCCGGATATCGGCATTGGGGTAAAGCTGTTTTGCGATCCGGCCCGTAATGCTGTCCAGTTCCACGCCGTACAGTCGGGCGTTTTTTATGCTCTCCGGCAGAAGTCCGAAGAAGTTGCCCACGCCACAGGCCGGCTCCAGCAGGTTGCCGGTTTTGAAACCAAGGCGCTCTACCGTGTCATAGATTGCTTTGATGACCGTGGGGGAAGTGTAGTGAGCGTTCAGAGTGGAGGCCCGTGCCATATCATATTCTTCGGGCGTAAGCAACTCTTTGAGTTCGGCGTACTCCTTCTGCCAGCCGTCCCGGTCGGCGTCAAACGCCTGAGGAATACCGCCCCAGCCCACATAGCGGGATAGGGTTTCCTGTTCCTCGGGAGTTGCATGGCGGTCTTCGGCTTCGATCTGTTTCAGGATGCGGATGGCTGCAAGGTTATAGCCAAACTTTGTTTTCTGGCCGCCTTCGCCAAGATGGTCATCCGTGATGCGGAAATTCTGGGGCGGCGGTGCAGGTTTCACATCCTGTGCGGGCTCTGCCTCGTCAATGTCCGGCAGTTCCTCATCCGCAAAGTCTGTATACTCCCGCTGGGCATAGGTCTGTTCCTCCGGCGTCAGAAAGCGTTCTTCCTCCATCAGCCGCGCAATACTGCGCTGTACCACGGGCCAGGAAAGGTTTACCGGCTCCGCGCCCTCCTTGGTGACAAGGAATGCAGGCAGGTCGCCGCCGTATTCTTCTCTTAAAAAGGCGGCGGTTCCCCGCGCGCGGGGGCTGGCCTGCATATACTGGTAGACAAGTATTTTGCTGTCCAGGCTGCCGTTCCACCGGATCAGGGCTTCGTCCAGATCGGTCTGGGTGATTTCAGGTTCAGGCGGCTCATCGGTCCGTCCTGTTGCATCTTCCGATTCCGCAGTATCATGGGAAGGCTCGTCATGCTCCGGCAAGCTGCTTTCAGACGGCATATTCTGTTCTGGCAGTTCGTTTTCAGCCGGTGCGTGCGGCTCTGTTCTGTGAGTGTCCGCTTCTTTTTCCGTACGTTCGGCAGCTTTCTGCGCAGCCGCCAGTATCGCATCAATGCGGGCGATGTCCTCGGTGGTGGGGTTTTGCAAGCGCTCCCGGATATAGGCGATATCCTCCCGTGTCAGCAAAAAATCTTCTTTCGGCCCGGGGGTCTCGGAGGGAGCAGCAGAAGGCCCGGTTTCCGGCAGGGCTTCGGTTTGCTGTTGGGGTTCCGGCTGTTGTTGAGCTTCCACCTGTTGCGGGGTAGTTTCCTTTTCCTGCCCGGAACGCCCAAAAAGCTCCGGTTCCCGCTCATAAATCCCCCGCAGGACGGGCGTAATCTCTCCCCAGTCAAAGCTGTACCGGGAAATAAATCTGCTCTGCACATCAATGACAAGTCCGGAGGCCTGGGCAAAGTAGTCTGCGGTTTCTCCGGTATTCAGCGTCATTGTCTCCGCTTCCCCGGAAAGGGTGCGCGAAAGGTAGTCCATAATACCGGAATTGGACGCACCGTCCTGAAACAGCCTTGCCAGCGCATCTCCGTCAGGTCCAGCCAGCAGGCCGTTCTCCAGCACATCCCGTAAATCTTCGTGTGCATTGTCCGGGTCGGCGGTCAGATAGTCGGTAAATGGTTTATTCTTCGGATTGCGGGCAAGGAGCCGTTCAAATCTTTCCCGGCTTTCCGCACGGAAGATGGGATACAGCAGGGACGGGTCTTGCAGGCTGACATCATAATCTCCGATGCGGTCATTGATGTAGGGCTTGTCGCTTTCCAGATACACTGTGTCCCCCACGGCATACACGCGTCCAGGAGCGGTGGCCTCTGATGATTCCTGTGCCTGCTCCGATTGCGGTTGGGACAGAACATCCGTAGCATCCGGCTCCTTATGCGGTGGTGATGGCTCCATAGAGATAGCTTGTTCTCCCGGTGTTGGTTTGGTGAGGTCTGCTTCCTGTTCTGACAGCGTTGTATCCGGTTCCAGAACGGTGTACCGCCCATCGTCCAGATATCCCTCAAACCGGGAGCGGAACATTTCCACAGGCTCCTGTTCGGGTTCGCTGGGCAGGGTGTAATACACATAGTCTTTATCTACCCGGTCGATTACCAACCGGACATGGATGTTGTCGGTGGAAAGCGCGTCAACGGCATCTCCCGCACGGTAGGGAATATTCTTTTGGGGGCTGTAAAAAACATGGGGCTGCTCCCAGGCTTCCAGAAAGCGCCCCGCCTGCACAAGCTCGGAGACACGCCGGTAGACTTTCGTCCAGGGCAAATCAAGGGAAACAACGGGCCTCCGCTGGGCCAGGGGGACGGTTTTAGGGTCGCCCTTGGAAAGCGTGACGCCGGTATCGCTTCCCACCAGACCTAAATAGCCTTCTGCCCCATCCGTGCGGGGCATAAGGTACACTCCGTCGCCATAGATGTCTTTGACAAGCTGTGCGGCTTCCTTTGAGCGGGGATTTTCCGTGAACTGCCTGATGATGCGGTCATACTGCTCCGGCGTCTCCACGGCTCCCAGCAAAAGGGTGTCGATTTCCTCCTGTGAAATGCTCTCGGTGCTGGAGAGAGCAGGCGTCTCTGCTTCCCGGAGCTTTTCTTCAATGACCGCCCGCTGTTCCGACACGCCCGGCAGAAGGGGCTGCGGCAGGTCGAACAGAGACAGCTGGGCATATGGCTGGGATACCGGTTCGGAAGTCCGCCGTTGTGCGGCGGCTTCCGGCGGTGTCAGGCCGTCCAAGCCGGGAAACAGGGTGTAGGTTCCGTTTTGGTAAGCAGTGAGGTTTTCAAAACCTGTCCGTCTTGTGGCATAGTACCGGTCATCCGGATGGGTGCCGTCCAGAATGGGCTTCATGGCGGTAAGGAGCTCCGCCACCTTTGCCGGATTGTCCAGCATGGCGCGGACGGCGCGCCTGCCTTCGCCGTCCCAAATGTCATTGGAGGAAGGGTATGGCCGTTTGATATCCTCGGGCAGGTTATAATAGAAATTGGTCACGTTCCGAGCCAGCATTTCCTTCTCGTATTCTGGGATACGGTCAAGCTCGGCACGGGTCATATACCGCCCGTCCTGAATCAGCTTGCCGATCCGCTTCTCCGCGGCGCTCCAGGAAAGCTTGACGGTGTCATAGGGGTTGGATAGGCTGCCGCGCTTTAAAATAATGCCCTTTCCCGGCTCACTGTCGGCCCAGCTGTTATCCGCGCCGGACAGGGCATGGGATTGGCCGCCCTGCCCGTACTCGGTTTTCAGGAAATCCGCCCGTTCCTTCGGGGTGTGATCGTGCAGGAAGTAGGATAATATCCGGTATTTTCCCGATTGGTAGGAGCCTCCCCGTAAAAGATAAGCGTCCACCTCGTCCTCGGTGATAAAGGGCATGAAGCCTACGGTCGGCGGTTCGCCTGCCGGAAAAGAAAGGGGTGGAATGCCTAAATCCCGTACAGCCTGCAACAGGCGTGACGGGCTGTGCCACAGGCGTTTTGGCGCATCCGGGTCGGTAGATAGGGCCTCAATATCTTCCTCCAGCCGTTCCAGTATCAGGCTGTATTCCCCAAGCCCTCCCTTGTCGAGAAGCAGTTCCTTCACTTGCGTGGTATCGGCGGGAAAACCGCCTGTTTCGGAACGCCAGGCTTCCGGCATTTCGCGGAAATCCCGCATATCGTCGCGGTAAAAGTACAGCAGCCGTTCGGCAAGCTCATGATGCTCGTTGTCCATGGCCTCGTCAAACACGTCATGGGAAACATATTGTCCCGCGTCAAGCAGCTCCCGGATGCGGACAGCGGCCTGCTCCCAGGTGATATGCACGCTGTCGCGGGCCTGGAGGGCGGACTTGCCGCGCCCCAGGGTCAGGCCGGTTTCATCAAACCAGACGGCTATCTGCTTATCGCCAAACTGAAAGCCCTTGCCGCCCTTACGATACTCCCACGCCAGGAATTCCGCGTTCTCGGCGGGCGTTTTATCCTTCATAAAGTAGGCGGCGATATGCAGGATACTGTTTCTCTCGTTGCCGCCGTCCCGCAAAATTGCGTCCAGCTCAACGGTTGAGAGGAAGGAGCCCATCAGTGTATCGGTCAGCGGGGGAACGGCAATGGAAGCAGATGGCCTCGGCTCACTGGACGTATTCCCAACCTTGGAATATGTTTCCGCGACGGCTCCCGGCTCCTTTTCGGGCAAAGAAATACCGCCTGGTACAGGTGTTTCCTGCTCGGGCGGTATTTCTTCCGGTGTTTCGTTTAACTGTAAATCAGTTCGTTCAGGATGATTTCCTCGGCTTGGGCTTTCAGGCTGTTCATGTGGCTCACCCAGCTCATCTGATCTGCCGTTTTGTCCGGGGGCGGGTTCTTCCCGGTCAGTTCCTTCATCAGCTGTTCCATTCTCTCGTTCGCCGTCCGGTCGATCTCCCGCAGGTGGGGATACAATTTTTCGCTCAGAAGCAGGGAATTGTACGACATGGCCCGGTGCTGTTTCAGGAAGTTTTTCCGCATCCGTCCGTATTTGTCGATTGTCTCCTCCGTCACCGGCGAAGCCTGTTCTTCCAGAATCAGATCGGGAAGCAGATAATCCCCTGCCTGGCTGTAGGTCAGCGGACGGCTGTTGTCTGTTTCTGTCTCTTTGCTCATATTGGGCACTCCTTTCGGCGGCTTTCTGCCTTTCATATTTTTTAATAACAGCTCCGATATCCTTTAAAACCTGTTCGGACAGGTCGCTGACCGCCGTACCCAGCGCGTAAACGGTGGCAGGGGTATTGAATTCAAAAACCTTTTGAAAATCCCCGTCCTCAAAATATTCCTCCGTGTCCAGGCCGCAACGGGATATCAGGCTGTAGGCAATGCTGACGGTCAGCGCTTCCCGGAAAGTCACTTCAAGATTAAGCTCGTCATAGTCTTCCAGAAAACTGCCTTCCGCAATGTACCCGATTTCACGGGCGTTATCGTCATAATACTCCCTTGCAAGCTGGGACGCAATGTTGTAAAGGGAAGTACCCAAATCGTTCTCTACATTGTCATAGGTTTTTGCAAGGTATTCCATGACGGGCGCATGATGTTCCTCCCGAAGCTCCCATAAAAAGGGGACGCGTGCATCCTCCCGTGCGGGCTCAGTATCCGATATGTCAAAGACATACCGCAGTGCCGGGCGGTCGCCGCTGTCGTCCATAAGGGCAATCCCCTTTGCGCCGCGCCGCACCCAGCGGTTCATGGGGCTGTTCCAGGTTTCGATAGGCGCGCAGGCCGTGGCGTCGGGGCGCTGGGCGTAAATCATCAGCTGGTCGGCAAAGGAATACCGGTACAGCCTTGCCGCCGTGTCCAGAAAGCGCGTCCAATTCCTGCGCCCCTGCGTAATCTGCCGGGCCTGCTGCTCCGCCAGTTGGGAATACATCTGAAATTTCGTAGCCAAACCGTGCTACACCTCCGTTTCTTGTATCATTCATAGTCCGGAGCAAGGACAAGGGCGGCGAATTCCCGATCAGTCATAGCTTCCAGCCTGCCGATTACGCCCTGCGCCAGCTCCTTTAATTCCGGTTCCAATAGGTGAGGCAGGCTCTCCCGTATCCCGGTAAGCAGCCTGTCTCTGTCGCTTGTGTCATAGACACACATAAGATTGATTTCTTCCACGGTAAAGCCCATTATTACACCTCCCGTCCGCTGTCGCGTTTCGGAGTGCCTTTCGGTTGCTCTGTCTCCTGTACGGCAGCCTTTTTGTCTTCTTCCAGCCGATTTAGAACGGAGGTCTTTTTTTCAGCTTTCGGAGCGGATTTTTCCAGCGCTGCAAACGCTTTCCGCGCCACGTCAATAAATCCGTCCAGTACGGTGGGGTGGGTATTTATCGTATAATAAATGCTTCTTTCTTTGGGTATGGAAAAGCCTTTACCCCAATCCTTGTTGTCACGGGAAAAACGCCCGTCATGCTCCAGATTCTGCAAGGTGGCAGCCAATACTCAGACTACACGCTCCGCGCCGTATTCCGCAATAACCTTCTGTGCAGAGCTATCTAAATCATACCGGTAGAGAGCATAGTTGCTGTCTTTTATGGCTTGTTCGATTGCCTGGGCACAGGCTCCATTTATACGGTTGCTGTCCCGGTAAAGGGCAAGCTCATCCTGTTGTCTTGCATAATCTGCATCCTGTTTATAAACTGGTTGATGTTCCATTCTCATACCTCCCGTGCTCCGTCGCGCTTTGGCGCGGTTTTCTGTGTGTCGGTTCCCTGGGAAACTGCTTTTTTACCTTCCTGCAATTTCGCAAGGATGGAGGGCTTTTCCGTGCGTCCGGGCTGTTTTTGTTCGTTTTTGACCGTTCTTGCAAGGTCAAGGAGGGAAATCTGCTTCCCGGCCTTAACCTGTTCCTCCGGTTCGGAGACGGTGGGAGCAGCGGGTTCCGGTTCCTTTGGCTTTTCATAGGCTGCAAGCTGCTGTAACAGGGCTGCAGCTTCGGGCACATCGGTTTCTTCCTCGATGGCATATTGCAGCATTTCTTTCATGCCGGAAAGCTCGCCGTTTTCAATATCCCGCGCTATGGAGCGGATATTTTCCTCTTTGTCTTCCACATCATCGCGGTAGCCGTAAGTGTCAAAATTCTCGGCAAATTTATCAAGGCGGGTAGCAAGCTCTATTACAGGGTCAAGCTCCGGCTGCTTCTCATTTCCCAAAAAAGCGGGCAGTTCCTTAAAGCCGAAGCTATCCACATAGTGGGAAGTGATCCCGCCGTTTCGTTGCAGGGAAACCACATCGCTGACCGACAGGCTGTGTCCCCGAAAGTCAGCGGGATGGTGCAGGTTGAATTTCTCAAAGATGCCTTCCAGTGTATCCTCCGGCGGCAGGGGCGCGACATAGACCAGCTCGTAATTGGCCCGGTCTACGGTCAGGCCGTCTTTTTTCAGCTGTTCCAGCGGTGTAAAACGGTGGAAATGCAGTTCCTCGCCGCCCTTTAACTGGAAGATACCAAAGCAGTCCCTGTCACCGTATAACAGCCCGGCTTCCCGCGATGCTTCACTGTTTCTGGAGGCGTCTTTTAACATGGCGTGCTCCCGCGATGCCTGCCATTCCCCGGCCTCAATGCCGAAAATCCCGTCATGTCCGGCGATTTCGTCCCGTTCAAAAACCATGGCCTCGGTGTTGTCCGGGTACAGCATGTAAACGGTATGGTCGGCGTCATACAGCGCCAACGCCCGGTCTTTCAGCAGCGGAAGCATGGAGGGGTCGGTGTAGCCGTACAGGTCGCGCTCGGACAGCTCGATAGCGGGGTCGGGCAAGAAATCGTCTGTTTCCGGTTCGACGGGCGCATCCTGCTCCTGATGCGGTGCTGCCTGTTCTGGTGTGCCGGCAACGGGCGGTACGGAGAAAAGCGGTGCATCCTGCGTAGCAGACACACTCATTTCGGTGGTACGGGCGGTTTCCTCGATTTGAGCTTTCACATCATCCGGCATATCCTTGTCATAGAACGTCACACTGCGGTCAGTGGCAATATGCGCCACGGTGACGTAATCGCCGTCCTTTTCCTCCAAACGGTTCCAGACGGTCAGGCCGTTCCCCATATGACCGTAGCCCAATTCATACTGCTTTTCAGGCTTTGGTGTGTATGACGGTGCGGGGCCGGTGACGATATACTCCACGCCGCCGATTTCCTCAATATGCTGGTTGGGCTTTAATTCGGGCTCTACCGCGGGTGAAGGCTCCTGGCCTGAAACAGGGGCATCCGGCACAGGCAACGGCTCCGGCGCGGTCTCGTCCTGCTCTTTGGGTGTAAGATCAATCCCTCGCTCCTTGGCAAGCATACGGAAATTTTCATCAATGCTGTCAATAAGCTCCGCCGCCGTTTTGCGGATAATGTCCAGCGAAGCGTTCAATTCCTTTAATTCACGGGTTTTACTCCATTCGGCCAGATACCCGAAGCTGTTGGCGGCGGTTTCAATGCCGTAATACTGGCACACGGCATAGGAAACGCTTTCGGCCTCTACTTCCTCGGTGCGCCGGTCTTTTGGCTTTGCTGTCTCGTCCTCCTGCTGCAAACGCTCCAGATCGTGGAGCCTGGCATGGGTGATCTCGTGGATTATTGCCGAAACGGTCTGGATTTTACTCATTCCGGTACGGATGGCGATACTGTCTCCCATGCGGCAGATGCCGTCCGTGCCGGGTTCCAGTGGTTCAAACCGGATGGGCAGCGGAGATACGGCCCTAAGAGCGTCCAGAAAAAGCGCATAGTGCTTCACGTCGCCGGTCAAATCCTCCACCAGGCTTGGCAGAGGTTTTCCGTCTGTCTGTGATACGTCGAATACGGGAATGACCTTAAAGCGCGCAATGCGCACCTCCACTTCCTCCGTGACGGGCAGTCCGTCTGCGCCGAGTATGGGACGGCGGGTATCCGGGTCAAGCTTCTGCTGTTCTTTTGTAACGGTAAAGGGCGTGGGAGCAAGGATTTTGATGCCCGTTTCGCCGCGTTTGACATACCTGCCGAATTTGGATTGCCATGCCTGGTATCCTGCCACCAGCGTGGCGTCGGGCTTCTGCATATAAATGAGCAGGGTGTTCCGGGTGCTGTAGCGGTGGAACCGGGACATGGTTTGCAGGTAGGACAAATATTTTTCACCGGTAAACAGGTCTTTGATGCCCTGTTCCAGGCGGTCGGTGATTTCCTTCACCTGGTTTTTTGTGCTGCTGGCTTTATCAGCCATTGTGTGCCTCCTTTCTCACATGGAAAAGAGCCGGATTAACGCTCCGGCTTCCTGTGTTTTGGTTCTTTCGGCGCAGGATTGTCCCGCGCGGCAGTTTTCTTTGCGGCTTCCAGTTTCCCAAGCACGGATTGTTTTCCCTCCGCCTTTTGAAGCGCCGACAGCTTTTCCGCCGCCCACTCCGGCATACGGTCGGGCCGGATCACGCCGGCTATGTGATACCGTTCCCAACGCGTCGCTTTGCCGGTGAACAGGTTCGTGCAGAAAACAGCGGTGCCCTGTGCATCCGGATCGCAGCCGTTGCCGCCCGTGGCAAGCAGCAGTTGATGGTCGGCAGTGCGCGCTGCGGGTGTGAGTTTTCCCGGGGCAATGACGATAAGCCGGTTTTCGTAATTCCATCCCCGGCTGCCCGATATGCAATCATCGGCGGTCAAGGGGGATATTAGAAACACCGCGCAGGGCACGTTCCTTTTCAATAAGCTCAACACGCTTTGCTGCCCGGTTTAAAAATTCTTTCATGATTTCCAGATAATCGGCGCTGACCGCAATGTTGGAATATACATCCACACTGAACGGGTTATCCCAGGAGCAGTCACACACCATGAACGGCTCGGCGGCAGAAGCATCCTCAGCCAGCACCACCTCGCCGCCTGAAAGGTGGATGGCATGTTTCACTTCATAATTTTCAATCATCCGTTTTTCATCAGCCATATAAAAAGCACCTCCATTTCATCCTCAAATCCGGCTGAAAACAAATACGACAACGGCAAAGCTGAAAGCGCCGACACATAAAAAGACGGCCAGGGGCACACTCCGTTGCTTTGCCGCTTTTGCGTAAATGCAGGCAGGAAGCAAGGCAAGCAGGAGGATGGCCGCAAGGGTATTCAGCCCGAAAGCGAAACCCATGGCTGCCGTCAGCTTGATGTCGCCGCCGCCCACGCCGCCGTATTTCATGGCAAGGAATAAAAGGCAGAGCCCTGGCAGAAGGCATCCCGCGATTCGTTCATACAGGGCCGGGGCAGGCAGCAAAAAAGCGGATACAAGCCCAATAAGGAGAATGGCAAGCCATGTCCAGTCGGGAATAATCCGCTTTTTTAAGTCCGTAACCGCTGCCCACAGGAGGGGGACGGTGCAAAACAGCAGCACCATTACCAGTCACCACCCGTCACATCGTCGGAATACATGCTGTCCATTACATGAATGGCAAGCTGGCCGCCCGTGATCCACCGGGACAGGGTGCCGCCCGGCGTATGAACGTCGGTGACAAGCAGCTGTACGGTGTAATCCTTGTCGTCGGGGAACCAGATGGGGACATACTGCTTCCGGTACTTAAAGGGAGATGCGGGATTCTCCTTGAAAACAAACAAGCCGTCCTCTTTTACTAACGGAGTGGCGGTATTATACCGGTATTCCGGCAGATATACCTCCGCCGTCTGTGGGGCGGTAATCAGCTCCGGCCTGTCATAATTGGTGCTGACGGAGGCGGAAACCTTGATGGAATAGCCATAGCCGGATTTGAGATACCCTTTGTCCTTGGTGGCATAATCCAGTTCTGCGCTTACCTTTAACTCGGCATAATACTCATGCCATACAAATTGTCCGTTTTCATACCGCTGTTCCCACCATGTCACTCTTGGCTGCTCACTTCTTTTCGGCGGATCGGGCAGCGTCCGGCTTTCCTCCGGCTCGTCATAGGTTACATTTTTGATGACGGCCTTTTGGGTGTAGGTATTATTGGCAAAAGATGTTTCATTATTTAAATTCCGGCCGGGATTGATGGTGGCAATCAAGGTGATGTACTTATCGGCCTGGACATTGGGCGTATCCCATCCAACCGAGACGACGTTCCAGGTGTTTTGCTCCATGACCACGGCATCCACATGCTTTTTAAGCGAAAGCTCCGGAATTTCAAACAGGACTGAAACCTTTTGTCCGGGCGTAAAGTCCTTGCTTCCTTTGTTGGACACCTTGATGGTGCTGATGACCGTCTGGTTTTCCTTGTATTGGTCGGGCGTTATCCGTTGCACATCCATGTCATAGGGACGTTCCGCCACTAGAATTTCAGCACCGGCAGTGTTATTGCTTAAGGTTGTATCCGTATATTCCTGCGGTGGTGAAATAGCTGACCTGAGCTTGATGGTCGTTCCTTTCTCTCCGGCTTTTCCTTTAACAACAAAAGCCTTTGTTTCATGCGGTTCAAAGCTTGCAGTTAAGGGTACTTCCTTAACTGCCGTACCATCAACCGTAGTACTCAGGCATGCTCCTGCCACCGCTTTGTCGGTGTCATTGCTAAAGTATACTGTAAAGCTGTATTCCTCCTGTTCGTAGACCGTCGGTGGAAAAGATATGTTAACCCATAAATCGCACAGTTTTTCTTTTGGTACATCAGGATTAACCGGGGGCTTATCCGGGTTAACAGGAGGTTTGTCTGGGTTGACAGGAGGCTTATCAGGCTCTTTAGGCGGTTTATCCGGATTGTCCGGTGGATTATCAGGATTTGTCGGCTTGTTAGGTGTTCTCTCAATGACGGTGATTTTTGAAACTGCGGTGTTGTTGCTTGGGTTCTCATCTATAAAGCTCTCCGGGACACCGACATTTGCCCATAGCCTGTACACTTCGCCTTTGTTTCCTGCCTTATCCGTGATTGTAAATGATTTTGTTTCCTGCGGTTTGAAGCTGCAGGTCTTCGGAATTTGTTCCAAAGCAGAATCGTTATTCGTTCCCTGTAGCGTCACGTTTGTAAGCTCCTTATCTGAATTGTTCGTGAAGCTGACTGTAAAGCTGTAAGTCTCATGTTCATATACAGTCGGTGGTGCAAGAATGCTTGCAGACAGGTCACACAGCTTTTTCGGCTCGGGTTTATCACCCGGTGGGACAGGATTATCAGGATTGTCCTTCGGTTCCGGTGGATTTGTCGGCTTCGGAGCAGGCTTGTCAATCACCTGTATGTCTGCCGTGGCCGTGTTATTGGAAAGGTTGGCGTCGATAAAACCATCCGGCACACCGATATTTGCCCACAAGTGTATCACATCGTCTTTAGTATCGGCTGTGCGCTTTATGGTGTAGGTCTTGCTTTCATTAGGCGAAAAGTCCTGCACGGCAGGGATTTCCTTGACCAGAACGTCGTCCACCTTACCTTTGAGGGGTACGTCATAAGCCGGACTTTTTCCGCTGTTCATGTAAATTACGGTAAAGGAATAGCTGTCGCCCCGGTACACCGTGGCAGGGGCGCGGATGGCAACCGACAGGTCGTTCCCGTCACAGGCCTTGAACTTGAAATAAAAGTCTGTTGTTGGAATTTTGTAATTGATTTTTTGTGTGATTTCCGTCTGTGTTTTTCTTTCTCCATCGGTGTACTCTTTCGTTTCCGGGGTATAGTCCCATTCAAGGCTCTTATATATAAAGTTTTTGGACAGCTTGATGTCATCTTTATGGAAGGTGACAGAGGTGGTCTGGTAGGGATAGAGCAGCTCCGGCACTCCTTTGTCATGAGCGGTGAGCGTACCGTAAACCTCTTTCTTGCTCTCGTCGCACCAGGTCGCTTCCACGTCCATTTTTACCGGAGCCTGATAGGTCAGCTCCGCATTCCGCATGGTTTCAAAGGCAACCAGCGCCTTTTTCGTCCAGCAATAGCTGGCGGTCAGTGCTTCAAAATCCGTGTTTGTATCATGGATACCGTAAACTTCACCTGTTGAGATATTGTGAATTTCCACCACGAGGCTGCCTTTTAAGGTATAGGTGCCGCCGTCCTGCCTGCCGATCCAGGCGGCAATGCGCTCCTGTTCATGGTCTGCCACGGTATTAGCGTTTACAAGTTCAATACGTTGGGGCTCCGGGAAGGACTTTAGAAGCGTACCGCCTTCATAAATCCCGGTCACATTAATACCAGTGGTGCGGTATCGGGTGTCGTAGGTAGCCTTCACCTGAAACACCACGTTGACCGTAACCGTCATGACAGCGCCCTGATCGGTTTTTGCCGTAATGGTGTAGGGGCCGCATTTTTCCTTGCTTTCCACCGCCAGAACATAATCGGGCGGTATGATCCGCCACCCGTCATCGTATTCCAGTTTTATTTCCGTCAGTGTCCCGGTGGACGCTGTAATATTTATGGGGATTTCAGCCGGGAATTGCTCCACGGCCACCACACCGCTTTCATTGGTCAGGTTGTCGATGGGGGAAGTCACCTGGATTTGGATATCGCTGCCCGATGCTGCAAAGGCTTTGGTGGAAAACAATAGGCAACAGATAAACAGCATTGGCAGGATTAATAAATATTTTCGTTTCATTCGGAACCTCCTTCCGTAATTCGCGTGTTGACGCTGGATATGCTAAAGGGAAGCTGCACTTCTCCGGTCAGGAAGCTGAAAATGCTGCGGGTTTTGATCTCCCCGTCCAGCGTCAGCCGGGGCGGGCTTTCCGTCGCATGGATGCTTTGAATTTCAAGCCGGTAGTTCCATTCCTCACCGGCATATTTGTTCATCTCCGAATCCAGCCCCATGCTTTCATGCAGGTACTCATACAACTTTTCTTCTGCGGCCTCCGTATCCAGCAAGGCATAGCCGTCCCGGCGGTATTCGTCGCGCATGGCGTATTCCACAGAGCTGTTTACGCCCCGCTGGAGCACATATTCCACCTGCTGGTACAGGCTTTCCATGCGGAAATATTCGATTAAAATGGCCGATAACGTAAGAATAAAAAAGACGAGAATAAGAATGAACACAAAGGTGTCACCCCTGCAGTTTTTCAGTATCCCTTTGATTTTTCCCATGGCATTAACCTCCTTTCCGGTGTGCTCACTCTGCGAGCTTCCAATATTTTTCCGACATTCCGGTAATACTGACTTTCATGGGAATCCGTATTTCTACGGGTGGTGCAAAGCTTGGCGTGAAAATGGTAAAGGGATAGCTGTAGGTCATGGTGACGGTAAAGGTATCCCGCAGCTGGATTTTCTGATCCTCACAATATGATACATTTTCAACGGTCATTTCCGGCGATAGGCCGGTCTGCTGCTTGAGCCTGTAAAACACGTCATAGGCCCGGTCGGAAACCTGCCCCTCCAGTTCTACCACACGGACAACGCGGCGGCAGACATGGTTCAGGTTTAGATATGTGGTAAAAACGCTTAAAAAGCTCATGACCGTAACCATGAGCGATAGCACTACAAGAGTTTTTATGATTAAATCGAAGTAGCTGCTGCCTTTCTTATCGGAAAGCAGCTTTTGAAAGGACAACGGGGGAGAAAATCTCCCCCGTATGCCCCGGTGCCTGCTGTTCATTGGCCTTGCACCTCCTGTTTCTGTAAATTTGCCTTTGAAACGCTCATCAGCTGAGCAGACCGGTGATTTTGGTTACGATATTATTCCAGATTGTGGTGATAGAGCTTTGATACAGGGTCATGAATACAGCGCCTACCACTACAACAACCAGCACCACAATGAGCCAGCCGGTCATCTGGTCGCCGCTGGGGTTCATCAGTGTGTTCCTGGCCTTCATAGCCGCCATCTGGATTTTGTTTTTCATTGTCTTGAACATAGTACATACCTCCGTAAATTTATATTTTTTGGGTAAAGAAGCGGAGGGAACTGTATGCCCCCTCCCGAACCTACAAGGATAACCATCCGCTAGTTCAGCAGTCCTGTAATCTTGGAAACGATGCTATTCCAGATTGTGGAGATGGAGTTCTGATAGAGCGTCATAAACACCGCGCCCACCACTACAACAATAAGCACAACGATGAGCCAGCCCGTCATCTGATCGCCGCTGGGGTTCATCAGTGTATTCCCGGCTTTCACAGCCGCCATCTGGATTTTGTTTTCCATTTTCTTGAACATAGTACATACCTCCATTTAATTTGTTTTTTGATTTTGAGTAAGGAAAAGGAAGGAGCTTTGCGCTCCCTCCCGAACAAGGATTAAGCCGTCTGCTAGTTCAGCAAGCCGGTGATTTTGGAAACAATACTGTTCCAAATCTGTGTGATGGAGCTTTGGTAGAGCGTCATAAACACCGCACCCACAACTACAACAATCAGTACAACGATGAGCCAGCCGGTCATCTGATCGCCGTTCTGGTTCATCAATGCATTCTGGGCCTTCATGGCCGTCATCTGGATTTTGTTTTTCATTGTCTTAAACATAGTACATACCTCCTCGTAAATTTGATTTTGAATAAAAGAAAAAGGGAAGCTGCTGCTTCCCATGACATTGTGCCGTTAAGCCAGGCTTAGCCTAACAAACCGGTGATTTTGGAAACAATGCTGTTCCAGATTGTGGTGATTGAACCCTGGTACAGGGTCATGAACACCGCACCTACTACCACGACAACCAGTACCACGATGAGCCAGCCGGTCATCTGATCGCCGCTGGGATTCATCAGTGCGGTTTTCGCTCCCCAAAGAGCGTTTGACATGTATTTTCTCATGGAAATCGTCCTCCTTTCTGCTGGATTTTTCATTACAGTTTTGATGCTTTGCATGGGTCATACCTTCTAAGATTGTATTTGAAAAGGGGCATTGCCCCGTTTTCACGGATTAGAAAAGGCCCCCCATGGAACGGATCAGGTGGGAGCCAATGACATAAAGCAGGCTTACAATGGTGATAGCTACAAGGGGGATACTGGCAATTTTCACTCTGCGGGGCAGGGTATCCAGTTTCTTTTTCATTGCTTCTTTGGCCTTGATGTCCATATCCCGTGCCAGGTAGGAAAGCGCCTCCCCCTGATGTTCCCCCCGGTGCAGGCCGATCAGGGCGTTGACCAGAAAAGAAACGTCGGTGATGCCAAGGCGTTCGTTGAAGCTGCGCAGGGCGGTTTCAATGTCCTTTGCCTTCATTTCCATGACAAGGATCGCCACGTCCTCCCGGAAAGCGTCGCTTACCACCTTGAGATAATCCTCGAAAATCTGGATTAAATCCACCTGCACCACCAGGCGGCTGCCGTCGTGCCGGTTGTCCTCCAGCCGGTACAGGATGGAGCGCACAAAGCCCGGCAGTTCCATTTCAATGCGCTTCTTTTTCTCTTTCATCCGGTCTTTGAGGTCGGTCATAAAATGGCGGTAGACAAGCAGCGCAAGGAGCAGGATGAGGGGTGCCAGCTTAACCGCCCCGAGGAATATAAACAGCAGCGCAAGGGGCAGGGTGAAAGACGCGCATACAATGGCTCTGGCATAATATTCTTTCGGAGTCAGCTCCAGACCGCCCCGCCGCAGTATGGAGGCCATCCTCGCTTCCTTGACGGGATCGAGAGGAACAAACCGGGAAACCGGTCTTGCAAGGGGCATGATGAAGCGGTTTAACAGCCGATTGCCCATCGCTTCCTTTTCGGCCTGTACATTTTTGATGTTCTTTTTCATGCTCAGTTTCGGGATTTTTAAAAGCTGCCTGCAAATCAGAATTCCTGCCGCAGTCAGCAGAATAAATACAATGATTTGGTAAAACAACGGCATCCCTCCTTATCGGTTGTTCGGTAATGTGGCCTTCATGACATAGAAGGCGGTGGCGAGGGCGGTCAGCAGCATGAGGACAATCAGCAGCCGGCCCACCATGGTTTGGGTCAGCAGGTAAAACCACTCGGCGTTGGCGAATTTCATCATAGGGATAATAGAGATCATCAGGCCCACCGTCATCAGGTAGTCCCGCCATACCCGAACCATCATGCCGTCGCTCTCGACCTGCATGGATTTTGCGTCATTCATGGCCCGGATGATAGGAAACAGGGCGAATTTCAAGCGGCGGTCATGATAGCAGAGAATCAGGGTCTTTACCCATTCGCTAAAGTAGCGGTTCTTGATTTTTGCCGCCAGCCGGTACAGGCCATGCTCCACGTTGGGATTGACCAGCCGGATCTCCGTAATGAATTCATCAAAGGGTGTGACAGTTCTCAAATGCACCGGCACATACCGGTTCTTTTTCTCCACATAGGCTTCCACCGCCTTGATGATGTCATCACAGCCCGCGTAGGCGTTGGTGATGATGCTCATGGTGTTCTCTAACCCTTCGATTTCCTCCCTGGCCGCCGCCGAGCTTTTCACCGTCAGGTAAAAGTACGGGGCCGGCAGCACACAGACAGCCATCACCCCCGCAAGCCCCGCGCTGCCAAACAGCAGCACTCCTGCCAGGAAGCCCCCAGCCATGGAGGCAAACACCATGGCAAGGAATTTCTTTGCCGTACAACGGGTCTGCCGGAACAGCGTCGAAAAGTGAAGGCCTATCCGTTCGGTGAATTTCAGTTTTGTCCCTGTCAAAACCATGCGGCGCTTTTTCAAAGGGTTCTGCTCCATGATAAAGGGATTCAGCTTCAGCAGGAGAAACAAGGCAAGGCTGATGAGGGCAAACACAGCCATAAGGGTGATAGTAATCGGGTTCATGCTACGCCTCCTTCTGAAAAACGGCGGATTTCACTTTGCGGTACGCCGCCCACCAAAAGACGTTCGGCAAGGGCCGGGGAGAGATTGCCCACGCGCCGGTGGCTGCCGATAACCTTTGTAATCCTGCCTTCCTTGTCTCTCTCGTAGTGGTCAACTACATATTTGTATAGGGTGTTGCCTGTGACTTCGCCGTTTTTGACGCCGGTGGCTTCAAATATCTCCATGTATTTTCTGGACTTGTCGGGAAGCTGCATCTTAAACAGCATGATGGGAAAGGCTTCCACAATGTTTTTCAGGAGACGTTCTTCGGAAAGTGAAGTCCCGGCCTCCAAGCACATGGTCAGGATACGGTCATATGCCGCCCGTGCACCGTTGGCGTGGAGGGTGCTGACAATGATATGTCCGGTACGTCCGGCTTCCTGTACCGTAAGGGCTTCCTTGCCGCGCATTTCGGCAGGGACGAGGATTTGGGGATGCAGCCGCAGGGACAGCTTTAACAAGTCCAGCATGGTGACGGGATTGGGTTCCTCCTTGGTGAGCAGGTGGATCACATCGTTTAGCATCACGCCGTTTTCATCATATTGGGCTAAAGACAGCTCACGGGTATCCTCAATGGTGACAATGCGCCTTTCATAGGGTACACAGCTCAGAATATAGCCCATGTCCGCGGTCTTGCCGCTGCCGGTGGCTCCGGCAATGGCAACGGAAACGCCGTTGTTGACGCACAGGGTCAGAAAGTCCAGTTCCTCTGCGGTGGCCGTATCCCAGCCGATAAGGTTTTCCCGCGTAATATACGAGGGCTTTTGCTTTCTAACAGAGGCAATGGCCCCGGCGTCGGGGTCAACGCAGGGCATGATTGCACCGGACATGCGGATACCTTTGGCGATGAAGCTGTCCCCGATGGGCTTAGAGCCGTCCAGAATGACATTCCCGAAGCGGCTCATTTTCCGCACGATGTTGGCACAGGCTTCCGGGTTCCCAAAGGTTTCGTTCAGCCTGACTTTTCTGTCTTTATACAGCACCCATATGCCCCCGGAGCCGTTGACATTGATTTCCTCCGTCTCGCTGTCCTGCAAGTACGGGGACAACAGGCCCATACCAGCCATATCAAAATAGATGGCGTCGGTCAACTCGGAGATATTGCGCACATCCCTGGCTACCAGCTGTTCACTGTTGAGATAGCGCATGATAAGGTCTTTCAGCTTTCCTTCGGCTTCCTCCGAATATAGCACCTCCGCCAGCTCCGCAGAGTGGTTTTTAGCAATCAGCCGCTGGAGTCTGTCGAGGATTTCGCCGTAATCCCTGGCCGGGACGCTTTCCCCTGTGTCGGAGCGCCGCTTGTTGGCCCGGTAAATCAGGTCATTAACTGAAAATCTGCCGTTCATGGCTTCCCGCCTCCAATCCTGCCTGCAATTTGTTCCAGCACCTTTCCGTAACGCTTGCAGGAACGGTCACGGAAGAAATACAGGGGCGTCCCGGCGTTCTCCAGCTCCGCGGCCCGCCGGATATGGGGCAGCTCGTAAGCAAAGGCCAGCCCTGTCATATGGCGGTAGGTCTTTTCGTCAAATTCACCGTTGGGGGATAGCAGGATATGGGTCTGCTTTTCTTCAAGGTGCAGCTCCCGTATAAAATCAGAGACGGCTATATACCACATCTGTGCAGCAATGGACGGTCTGTGCAGGGTGAAAACCGTATCGGCAAGCCACAGGCCCACACCGGATACCGGATTGTTGACCTCCGCACTTGTGTCCACGATCAGGACATCAAACACAAGGGAAACGGCATTCAGCATCCTCTCTGCTTCCTCCAGGGTCACGGTGTCGCTAAGCAGGCCGGAATACCGGGTGGGTGCGGACAGGAAAAACAGATTTTTGCTTTCCCCGCAGGCGGTGAACATTTCCCCGGTGTTGGGATTCTCCGCACCCAATGCTTCAAATAGCCCCTTCTTCGGTGGAACCGTCTGACCGAAAAAGGTCTGAAGCTCTCCATAGGTGAGATTGGAGGAAATGAGCCCCACCAGCACGTTCCGTTTTGATAGGGCGCAGGCCAGGTTCACAGCAAAGGTGGTTTTCCCGCTGTGCTTGCCTCCCCAAACGGCAAGGATTTTACTTCCCATGGCTCACACCCCGTTTCTCAAAGATTAAATGCAGCTTGCCGGTGTATTCCGCCTGAATGAGCTTTTCCGCCTGGGCTTCGGTGACAATGAGAGTCACGGCCCTGGCCACTGGATCGCTGTTTGCCGATTGGCTGTCCTTTTGCTGCTCCCGCATCTTTGCGGTGTCCTGTGTCCTGGCGTTCTCAACGCTGTAGGTTTCCAGCCCTTTCATCTCGGGGTAAACAATGACCTGGGGTGCGGAAGCCTTTCCGTCGGATGCTTTTTCCATAAACACGGCCACCGTCACAATGTCACCGGCCCGAAGATGGGAGGAAAGCCCTGCTGCGATGCTCTCGACACTAATGGTGACAAGGCGCTGGTTGTTTTTTGCGATGCGGTCAAGCTGTTCGTTGGCAAGATAGCTGCCCAGCTTCTGCGGGAAGAAATAGTCCCCCTTGGCAATGGCGGTCTGCGCCACCTTGCCCACAATCTGCGCCGGATCGTTCAGTATGCCCTCCGGAAGGCCGAAGCTGCCCACCTCCGCGGATACAAGGTGCTGCTTGGTAAGCTCCGTTCCGGCAGGAATGTCCTGGGCCGCCCGCAGCACCGTTACCGTCGCGCCTTTATCCCCATAGAAGCGCGGCAGGAGTAAAAAAGAAATGCCCGCCGCCAGTACAAGGCAGAGGACACTTAACAAGATTCGGTTTTTTAATAGTTTCAAGCTGTATGCTTCCTCCTTCCAGTTATCGTTCCATCGACCGGCAAGCATCCTCCGGTTCGGCGGCAGCCCTTTGGCGTTCCCGCGCCTGTTCCAGCCGCTCCAGCACCGAACGCTTTTCCTCCGGCAAGGTTTCCGGGGCCAGCTCCCGCAGATCGTCATAGGTCTGACCGTCCGTTAAGTCGGCGTCACAGGAGGGGGCGTTCCCCAGGATACCGTCGATTTGATTGTAGTTGCCCTCTAGGCTCATTTCCGCGTTCTTGAGATAGTTGCCGTTTTGAATAGGGAGTCTTCGCTCCTGATTTTTTCTACGCTTACTCATTTTTTAGCTCCCTTCTCAAACTCCAGTTTGAAGTTGACGTATTTGCCCGTGTTCTCCATGACAACTACGGCACTGTAGGTCTTGCCGGTCTTTTCACTGTAAAGCCCGGACATAG
Organism: Geosporobacter ferrireducens; assembly: GCF_001750685.1. Classification (GTDB taxonomy): domain Bacteria; phylum Bacillota; class Clostridia; order Peptostreptococcales; family Thermotaleaceae; genus Geosporobacter; species Geosporobacter ferrireducens. Next base: position 740,873 of record NZ_CP017269.1, read on the forward strand.
GGGCGCGTCCCTCTCCAAGAAGCGCGGCGGCAACGGTTCTTGTGAGTTCTTTTTTCTTCGAGGCAAAGAAACGGTTATCCCGCCACAGGGCAAAGCCGCAGTCCTGCTTTTCGCAGAAGAACCCCTTTTTGCCCTCCCGCACCTTGCCGCCGCAGCGCGGGCAGATGCCCACCGGTTCACTGCGGCTTCCCACCGGTGCGGGGAACAGGCTCATGAAGCCGGGATTCGGCGCGCTGTAGCTTTTCACAAGGCTAACCGTCAGCTCTGCGATCCCTGCCATAAATTCCGGGCCGGAAAGCCCTCCACGCTCCACCTGCTTCAGCCGGTGCTCCCATTCGGCGGTAAGTGCCGGAGACTTGACGACCTCGGGCAGCACGGCAATCAGGCTGACGCCTTTTTTTGCGGGCAGCAGCTGTCTGTTTTTCCGTTCCGCCAAACCGGTCTTGACCAGCTTTTCAATGATGCCGGCGCGGGTGGCGGGAGTTCCCAGGCCTTTGCGCTCGGCATCCTCCGGCATATCTTCCGACCCGGCTGTCTCCATCGCCTTGAGCAGGGTGTCCTCGGAATAGGCCTTGGGCGGTGAGGTAAAGCCTTCCTTCACAGCGGTACGGACATTCGCAAATGCCTGCCCCTCGGAAAGCTCCGGCAGCGCCTTATCCTCTCCGTCCTTCTCGGGCTTGTTATTCAGCGTGGCCCGGTAAGCCGATTCGATGGCCTTCCAGCCGTTTTGCAGGACGGTTTTGCCCTTTGCTGTAAAAGAATGGCCCTCACAGTCCAGCATTACAACGGTTTCGGCATAGAGGTGGGGTTCACCCACGGCGCAAATCAGCCGGACGGCCAGCAGGAACAGGAGGCTCCGTTCACCGGCAGGAAGCGCGGCAAGGTCGGCTTCCTTGACCTGTCCGGTGGGAAGAATGGCATGGTGGTCTGTGACTTTACTGTTGTCCACCACACGCCGGGCGTCAACGGAAAGCTTTGCTCCGGTTGAAAAAAGCAGTACAGCCGCCGCAGTTTCTACAAGGGCGGGAAGTCCCGCCGCCATATCCTCGGTTAGATATCTGCTGTCGGTACGGGGATAGGTGGCCAGCTTCTTTTCATAGAGCGATTGCATATAGTCCAGCGTCTGCTGGGCGGTGAATCCGAACAGGCGGTTTGCCTCCCGCTGGAGTGTGGTGAGGTCGTAGAGCCTGGGCGGCGCAACGGTTTTTTTCTGCCGCTCCACGGATTTTACAACGGCGGTTTTGCCGTTGCAGGCGCTACGGATGCTTTCAGCGGCCTTCCTGTCCTTATGCTTTTCACCGGAAGCGGTAAATGTACCGCAGTCCATTTCAGGTGTATAAAAGGGCTCCCTGACAAAGGCGGCAATTTCCTGTTCCCTCTGTACGAGCAGAGCCAGGGTTGGCGTCATGACGCGTCCCACATTGAGTGTCTGGCGGTACAGCACCGAAAACAGCCTTGTGGCATTGATACCCACCAGCCAATCGGCCTGTGAGCGGCACAGGGCAGCCCGGTAGAGCCGGTCGTAATCCGTGCCGGGGCGCAGGCTGCGGAAGCCCTCCGCAATGGCGCTTTCCTCCATGGAGGATGTCCAGAGCCTTTGCATGGGCTTTTTGCAGCCGCAATATTCGTACACCAGCCGGAAAATCAACTCGCCCTCCCGTCCGGCGTCGCAGGCATTGACGATGCTGTCCACCTCCGGGCGTTTCATCAGTTCCCGCAAGACTTTCAGCTGCTTTGCCTTTTCACGGGACACGGTATATTTCCAGTGTTCCGGCAGGATGGGCAAGTCCTCATAGCGCCATTTGCCGTACTTTTCGTCGTAGGCCTCGGCCTGTGCAAGCTCCACCAGATGGCCCGCGCACCAGGACACAAGATAGCCGCCGCCCTCCAGATAACCGTCCCCGCGCTCCGTTGCGCCAAGGACGAAAGCGATGGCCTGACCTACGCTGCTTTTTTCCGCGATAATCAGTTTCAAAATGTAATCCCTCCGTTTCTTTCTGTGCATGAGAAAAGCGCCGGTAATCTGCCTGTTTTGCAAATTACCGGCGCTTTCGCCTATGGTATACGCTATTCGGTTTGGGTATCGGGGAGTGTTGTGATGTCACAGGCGTTGTCGCCATTCCTCTGACGCTCTGATATGCGTTTTGGGGAAATATAATGGGTGGCGTACATTTTCTCGATGTTTTCGTCACCGGATTTGGAAAAACGCAGTTTGGCCAACGGCTTTTTCCCCTTGCGTCCCCACTGCTTGTAAAAAGTCCACGACGCTTTCAGGTTGTTTTTTCGGGCATAGGCGCGGATTTCCTTCATAATGAAAGTCAGCTTATGAAGGTTCACGCGGCATACCCGTTCCAGATAATCCACACGTCCGAAACGCCAGCTTTCATAATCCCCGGCGGATAATACGCCTAAATCCATCAGCACCTGAACGGGCGAAGCCACGCCTTTCTTTTGAAGCTGACTATACATGGAATCATGTACCTTGCCGACAATATCTCCATTGTTCATTTTCATCACCTGCTTGTTAAAATATTGTAGCATAATCAGGATAATAGTTCCAGCCCGCAGCTTCGCGTATTGCCGTAGGGTTATTCTTCTTCCGCTGCGGTCGGATCGTCCCCTGGCACAGTCTCGCCGGACAAGGGCGTATCTTCCTCCTCATATTCGGGTTCATCCTCGTCCGTATCCACAGCCGCATGTTTCGGCTTATATATTTTGAAGTAATATCCCGCGCCCCCTGCGGCTGCAACCGCCAGAAGCACGAAGACCGGCGTGCTGTCGCCGCCCTTTTCCGGCTGAGGTTTTGGTTCGGTTTTGGATGTTGTTTCCGCCTTGGAGGTGGTCTGAGGTGCAGGCACGGCGCTTATGCCACTATTGCTGTTCCCTTTTTTGGCAAGGGAGCGCAAATCATCCTCTGTGACAGCATTTAAAAAGTAGACATTCTCACTTTTTCTCTGGCGGTCAATGATGAGGTAAAAGACATTCTTGTCCGGTGTAGTGATGGTGAAAAACTCCTTGCCATCGCCATCCGTGGCATTATCCACCGTCGTACCGGTGCCCTCCGGCGTAAAGGGCTTGGCCTGTGACGGAACAGCGGATTCCGAGGTTTTCGGGGTAGATGCCGCCGGTGTATTTGCGGCAGCTGACGAAGCCTTGTAATACGGATTCTCCACCTGCACGGTTCCCGACCGGTTTCCCGCAAAGTCCACGGCATAGACCGAAACACACTGTCCGGTTCCGGCATAATTCCAGAGAGTGGCATCCAGCGATCCCTTTGCGGGGTAACTGATCTTGTGGCCGTCAATGTAGACTGCCTCTACACCGGAATCCTCATCTTTTGCTTCGATATGAAGGGTTTCACCGGAAAGTCTGGCGGTGAGCGTCGGGGCTTTGGTATCCGTGGGAGCAGACGCGTAGGCTGTCGTGTGCAGTAAAAATGCGCTCATAAAGAGCATGAGCGCTAGGAGAGTCATTACTTTATTCCTCATGGCTGACCTCCTTGCCGGAAGCGGGAGCGGCTTTTGCGCCCAGGGCGCTAACAAACCTTGCGAACTCGTCCTCCGTCATTTTTTCCTTTCTAAATATGGCTACGATTTCGGCATTTTCCAGCTCGATTTTCTGCCGTTCCAGTTCCCTTAAACGGGCCTGAAATTCCGAGATTTTTGTTTTCGTCTTTTCGATTTCTCCCATAACTTTTTGTATTCTGGGGTTCATAGTCTAAAATTCCTCCTTTTATCGGTTATTGACGGTCATTTGCGCTGTCCGGAGTTTCGGCAAAGAACAGCGGATTGAGATACCGTCCGTTTTTCAGTACCTCCAGGTGCAGGTGCGGCCCAGTGGAGCGCCCGGTGTTGCCGGACTTGGCAATTACGTCGCCTTTTTTTACCTGTTGTCCGACGCTTGCAAGCAGCCGGTCACAGTGGGCATACTTTGAAACCAGCCCGTCCTTGCCTTCGATGGCGATATAGTAGCCGTAGCCGCCTGCGTCAAAGGCCGCCTGGATTACCTTCCCGTCATGCCCTGCCAAAATGTCCGTGCCTACGGGAACGCCGATGTCGATGCCCTTGTGATAATCCTTTGCGCCTGTGACAGGATGGATTCGCCAGCCGTAATAACAGGTAACATAGGGTATCCAGTCAAAGTCAAAAGGACTTGTAATATACTGCCGGTTGCCCTTTGTCTGCATATTCAGGCCGTACATTTCCCGCTCGTCGGCGTTCATATTCGGCTGAACCACATCGGTGAAGGATTTGGAGGTAAGGTTGATATTAAGGATATGCCATTCATAGGGCACTTCCACCGTATAGCTCTCTCCGGTTTCCGGGTCGGTTCGGGTTTCGGTGCGGTAGCGGATTTCTGTTTGCGCCACAAATTCAAGCCGGTACTGTTCGTTGGAAATCCGCTGAAGCTCAGTTTTTATGGTGGCAAAAGTGAAGTCCTGGTATTTCGCGGAGAGGTAGGCCATCAGTTCAAATGGATTGTGGCTGATATCGTCTACATTGTACCGGTACTCGTCATAGCCGGGGTGTTCCGCCTGCGCGTTCTGAATCCGCATTAGCAGGTTGGTTTCCCATTCCGTATAAGTCAGCTCCGCATCGTCGATATCCTCATCCTCGGCGGTGTAGCTGGACATCAGGACGGACGAAAACCCTCCCATTGCCATGTTGGTACAGGAGGTAAGGAGCGTTGAAAAAGAAAATACCATCAGGAGCAGCAGCGCGATCCCGCCGATCACCATCGGATGACTGCGTACAAAGCCCGACGCAAGTTTAATAATTTTACCGCCCGCTGCACCGGCTTGTTTCATCAACTGTGCCGCTTGTTTGGATTCTCGCGCCGCTTTTGCGTACCGGCGCTTGATTTTTTGTTTCTGTATAAACCGGGACAGCAGATTGGTTCTAAGCCGGGGATTTTCATGCAGCAGCTTCTGATAGGCTAGTTTGGCATTGTGCTTTGCCGAAAGCCGCTCCAGCTTCGCCACACGGCGATAGGGCGCGGTTTTGTGCAGGCGGTAGGCTGTGCGCAGCCCGCCTTCGGCAAGCAGTTCACCCTTATGAGCGGCCTGTGTGCCCACATTTTCCCGTTCAACCTGAAACAGTTTATTATGTGCATATCCAATAGAAAGGTTCGCACCGGCCTTTGCAGGACGGAGCGGAAGCGCATCTTTGAGATGGGACTGTTGGGGTTTAACCTCTGCTTCAAAGCGGATTTTGTGTCCATATTTGTTCTTTTTCTCGTCAAAGATGCGTTCTTTCCCGGTCTTTTTCTTGGCCGGAAGTCGATTCCTCACCTTATCCAGCCTGTCTGCGGTCTTTTCGGCTTTTTGCTGCGCCTTTGCGAGCTTTTTATTTTGGGTGGCCCGTTCCTCCGGGGCAAATTGGAGCCTACCCGGTTTTGGAGCGCCGCTTGAGATTTTCTCTGATGGGGCGGTCTGGCGCGAAACCGGAACGTCCTGCGGAGACGGTATGGACGGAAGGATATTCTTTACGTCGCTGCCGCCTGCTTGAGGTGCAGGCTGTCTTTCCGGAGGACGAGGCGCATCCTGGTTAAACCTTTGGTAATATGCCGTTCCTTGCTGCGGTTCAGGTTTATCAACCGGAACAGTCTGTTTCCTGTCAAAATGCAACCGACCATGAAGGGAAGCATCAGCCGGATTTTCAGAAGGTGTATCTGTCTGGTAAATATCCTGTGGATTTCCGTTGGCTTTGCCGCTTTGTATCGTCTGACCGCTCTGGCTGTTGTCGATAGGGAGGTCATAACGGATGCCGAAGGGATTGCCGGAATGAGCCTGGGTTTTCGGATGCAATCCGCTTTCCTCCGTCCGGTCGGGCGCTCGGTCATCCGGTATTCCCCGGACTATATGCGGAGGGGTATCAGACGAACTAACCTTACCTGCCGGATGCTCTGCACCGGGCACCGGTTCCACATGTTTGGACGGTTCCGTGTTTTTAAACGGAGAGGAAGTACGAAAGCGCGCGGTGTCCGGTCTGCCTGGCTCATGTGCAGACGCTTCCTGCTGCAGTGCTTTTCCCTTTTGTAAATTAAAATCCTGCTCTCGCTGGCTGATACGGTTTTTTTCACCGGTAGAGGCGTTGACCTCCACCAGCCCGTCGCGGGTCATTTTGTGGGTAATCTTATCCTTTGCCTTAAACCTGTTTTTGCGTGACAATTCGTTTTCTCACCTCCGTTGCAAGGCACCGGGCGGCATGTACGCCCTGATGCAGATTTACAGACTGACCTCCGCCTTTTTCCGCTGGGGGGCAGGAGCGTTCTGCGCTGTTTGTGCCGCCTGTTCTTTGAACGCTTGCAGGTTTTTTAGGACGGACGGTTTTTTCTCACTCTTTCCTGCCTCTTTTTGGGTTTCCCGGTGCCTGACAGCACGTTGCTCTAGTTTTCCGAGACTGTTAAGGGCCGAAGCCGCCTGCCGTTTAATTGCGGCGGAGCAGGCTTGATCCAGCTTGTAGGGAGCCTGAATGAGCTTTGCCAGCCTGCCCATGGGCTTTGCCTCCTGAATGGATTCTTTTCCCTGGATTGCACGGCCCATATTTTTTACATGTTTGCCGATCTCATGGTATTCGGTGCTGACAGCCGCGATCTTTTTCATGGACTGTTCATCATAATGGATATTCCGGTCCATACTTTCCTGCACCTTCTCCAGTCCCTGTCGGATGTGGAAGAAGGACGCAAGACCGTCCAGTGCCGCGATACCTTTTTCCTTAAAAGCAGCCACAGCATTTTTACAGCCCTCAACGATGCCGGCCTTTACTGCTTCCAGCCGTTCCCTTGTTTCGGTAATTTTGTTTTCCAGCGCCTGGATTGCCTTTTGCAGGGAAGTCCTGACCGGATGATTTTTTTCTTCCCGCATGTCGGCAAGCTCCCGGCGCATGGCTGAAAGCTCGCCCACTGCCGCGTCAAGCTGACGTTCCATTGCGCCCACATATCCGATGACGTCCAAAAAATCCTTGGAGCTTACGCTGTTTTCTTTCAGGATCGCTAAAAGCTCTTTTACATGTTCATTTTCCAAAAGCGGCGCGCTTTGGGTTGTAGTATCGTTCATAGATTAAGACACCTCCTGTTGCTTATATTTGAAGGATCAGACTCATGCGCCCTTTACTTCATCCGGCTTTGTGGTCATGATGCGGTACAGCTCTGTATCTTTTGGGAACCGATCAATGAAGGGGATGATGGTATTGCCGTAAAACAGCAAGCCTTCGCCGGCACCGGAGTGGGTGACATAGGACAACTGGTGATTGGAAATGCCCAGCTGCTTTGCGAGTATCTGCCGGTCGCCGCCCGCCTGGTTCAGCATATAGATGAAGTCGGAATTTTCCAGAATGTTCTCGATTTCACGGGAAGCCAGCAAATCTTTGACATTCTGCGTGAGGGCTGAGGGGATGCCGCCCCATTTTCTGAACCGCTTCCAGATTTCCACCGAATAGGCGGCGGTCTGTTCTTCCTTCAAAAGCAGGTGGAATTCATCCTGGTAGAACCAGGTGGTGCGGTGAGCGGCACGGTTGGCGGTCACACGGCCCCATACCTGATCCTGCAAAATCAGCATCCCCAGCTTTTTCAGCTGCTTGCCCAGCTCCTTGATGTCATAGCATACCAAACGGTTTGTGATGTCCACGTTGGTACGGTGGTTGAACACGTTGAGGGAGCCTGTGACGTAGATTTCAAGCGCGGTGGCAATGTGCTGGGCTTCCGGTTCGGTCTGCTTGCGGAGCAGGTTGTACAAATCCTGCAGGATGGGCATTTTCTCCGAGGAAGGGTTGGCAAGGTATTCCCGGTAGACAAGGCGGACGCACCGGTCAATGATGGTTTTTTCCACCGGCTGCAAGCCCTCCTTGCCGCCCACAATCAGCTCGCACAGGCTGAGGATAAAGTCGCTTTTCAGGGTCAAAGGGTCTTCATCATCACTGTAATCCGGGTTGATATCCATAGGGTTGATGTGCTGTGCCGATACCGGCGACAGCTTGACCACCTGGCCCCCCAGCCGGTTGACAAGGGGAAAATATTCGGCTTCCGGGTCGGAAATGATGATGTCGTCGTTGGTTAAGAGGAACACGTTGACAATTTCCCGTTTGGCGGCAAAGGACTTGCCGGAGCCCGGGGTGCCTAAAAACAAGCCGTTGGGGTTTTTCAGGCGCTTGCGGCTGGCCATAATGAGGTTATTGGATAGGGCGTTCAAACCGTAGTACAGGGCTTCTCCCTGCTGGAACAGCTCCTGGGTGGTAAAGGGTACAAAAATCGCCACCGACGAGGTGGTGAGCCCGCGTTTGATCTCGATCTGGTTCAGCCCTAATGGGAGACTGCTCATCAGTCCCTGCTCCTGCTGGTAGTCAAGGCGTTTCAGCGCACAGTTGTATTTCTGCGCGACGCCTGCCGCCTGAAAGATGTCGTTTTCCAACTGCTGTCTCTTTTTTGCCGTGTTGAGTACAAGGACGGTGACGAGGAACATACGCTCGTTGCGGTTCTGCAAATCCTCTAAAAGTGTTTTGGCTTCGTTGCCGTAGGTGGCAAGGTCGGTAGGAATGATGTCCATATCGTAGCCGCTTCTTACAGCCTTTTTCTGTTCCTCAATTTTCATCTTGTCAAGATCGGACAGCTTGCGCTTGACGGTCTTGATGGCTTCCGCCTGGTCAATGCTGCGGATGTGCAGGTTTACGGTGACAGCCGTATCCAAATCCAGAAAATCCGCCAGCATCCGGTCGGTAAGCTCCGGGGCCAGGATGGATAAAAAGCTGACCGCGCCATAGTGTTCCCCCATGCGGAAGGTCTTGCCGTCCCGGAAGTCAAAGCCGGTGGGAGCGATATAGTCCTTGGTGGAAAGTCCGGTTTTGGGGATATCCTCCCACGAAAACCGCAGCTTTTCTTGACCGTCCGGGTGGAATTGGCCGTGAAACACCTCCAGCCGCTCCAGGCCGCTCAAGGCGCGGGCTTTGACGCCCATGGTTTTGAAATTGGCGAGAATATCCGCTTCCACCCGTTCCATGCGGGGCTTGGCGGCTTTGAGGGAATCCGCTTCGATCCCGAAGGTGATGTATTTGGTTTTGACCAGCCCGTTATTGCCCTTGGCAAGCTGGTTTTTGAGCATACCGGCATACTCGCGGCGGATGGAATTGTATTCATCCTCCTGTTCAGGAATGTCGATGGACTGCTGAAACTCTTTTAAATTGCCGTACTGGTTGATAAAGGAAAGCTGGACGTTGACCGAGGAATCGAAATAGTTGAGGAAATCGCAGTAGTTCTCGAATATCTGCGTCTTGTCCTCGTTTTGGGCCAGCTGGTAGGTGATGTCCTGAAAGGCAATGGTCTTGGTATACAGCCGGTCGGTGACGCGGCAGATGCCGTCCCGGTACATTTCCCTATAGGGGATGGACTGCTGGGCAGTCTGCGGCGCGTCGGCGCGGCCAAACAGCTTCATCCTTACAGAAGCAGCAAAGCCGCCCGTGTTACCGGACGGCTTTGACGCTGGCTTTTTTCCCTGCAAGGCTTTTCTGTTTTTGGTTTGACGGACGTTTCCCGGCAGGCGCTTTTTTTGCCGTGTCTGCTGTTTTTTCTTGGTTGGCAAGGGCTTTTCCCTCCTTTTCGATGATTTCATACAGGTTATTTGTCGCATATGGACGCCTGCCCGGCCAGAGCCGGGTGCGGAGAAGGTTGCGCAGTATTTTTTCGGCGGGCTGACCATCCTTTTCGTACATGGCGAGAAAAAACAGCGGCAGCATCAGCCCGATCATCAAAAGCATCGCGCCTTCACTGCCTAAAGTCCCTCGGGTGAGGAGATAGGCCGGAACGCCGATAGCCGCTGCCGTGCCGAAACAGATGAGCTGGCGTTTGGTAAGGTTTAGCGCAACCTTGGTTTTGACCTTGGAAAGGTCTTTGGGTACAGGTACAAATGGCATGGATTCACCTTCTTTTCTTCACATTGATATGAGGTGGTAAAAAGCTAATGCTCAAGGCCGGATTTCTTTGTGGAAGAGGATATATCACTTTTCGTTCCCTTCGCCGCTCTGCGCAGTTGGGAACGTATGGACAGCTTTTCAGCGACTTTATGCGGTACTACATCGGCAGTGTTAAGATGCTCAGACCGGTTGTCCTGTTTATCTGCCTGCCTGTCTCTCCGCTGCTTGTAGGTAAAGGCTGGCGCAATGCCTTCAAGCTCCTTGCGCCGCTTTACTCTGTATCGTTCTGTGTCCTCTTTATACAGGTAATACCAATCCTCATCAAAGCTGTACACTCCCACTATACCTGTAGCGTTTCCGGCCTTGTAAATCAGTTCATACTTAAAAAGAGAATCCGGGCGACAGTCAACTCTGATCAGGTCAAGCTTTAATTCTTCCGTAATGACCACCTCCGGTACAGACAGTAAAAACACCGGCGGTTTTCCGGTGTTTGGGTATTTCCTGCAGGATTTTATCCGGTCTTGTATTCCTCCGTTTCTTCCACATGGAGAAATCCTTGGACGGCAGCTTCAATGATTCCTGAAGCTGCAAGGGATACATGCGTATCTCCTTTGATTAAAAATCCGTTACACATCATATAGTTTTTTGGCAGCTGCGTATTGGAAGACCGGGGATAAGAAACTTGAACAGTGTCCTGGGATGCATTCTTTTCTTCACTCATGAGCATCATCTCCATAAATATATTGGGGATATAGGTTTAATTGCACTCATTAGCCCCCTCCTTAGTGCGCGCCGAAGATGGACTTCGACAGGCTCCCGGTCTTGAACAGGGAAAAGCATAAGAGTACCGTGTAACCTACAACACCCCAAATTGCTGTGTGGATGTTGCCTGAAAATACCGTGCTGTTCAGCAGAACCGCATAAATAGCTATACATACCATGATGAGAAAGCCCTGGAATGCCACGGCAAACAGGGATTTTAAATAGTTCTGTCCCATGCTGCCCCATTCCCGGTTGACCATAGTGGCAAAGGGAATGGCCGCCACTGAGGTGGTAAGATAGATTTCCAGCATACGCCCGTAGATGATCAGGAAGATGCAGATTGACAGGGCTTTCATGCACAGGCTGAGAATGGCGGATTCCATATACAGCCCCAGCAGCGCGTACCATTCCATGGCTTTCAACTGGGTTTGCAGGCTGTCCATGGCAAGGTTGATGTTCAGGCTGCCGGATATGATTCCGGCACTGCCGTTCACTGCCCGCTGGGCCAAGTCGAATACACCCATGACGATGTCAAAGGTATGGGTGAGGATGTAGGTGGCTGCAAAGGTCTTGAAAATCCATTTAAAGAAAATCCAGGTGTCAAAGTCGTGCATGTTGTTTTTCTCGATGATGAGCTGGATCAGCTCATAACACAGCACAAAGGTCAATATCATCCCGGCGACGGGGAGGATTACGGTGTCCGAAAGAGACTTAATCATGGAGAAGATGCCGGAGTTCCAGCCCTCCGGCGTTTGCCCCACCTGGCTTGCGATATCGCCGACCCGGGCGTTCACTTCGTTGAACATGCCCTGATAGTTGCCGGTGATGCCGCCGATTAAAGCCTCCTTCATCCATTCGGTAATTTTGTCAAGAAGGCTGTTCATATTCGAGCCCCTTAACTGAACAGGCCGGACAGCAGGGGAATGAGCTTCAGTCCGATGAGCACCACGCCGCCACCCGCCATGAGCTGCTTCATGCCCTGGGATTTCGCCCCCGGATTATCGTTGCCGTACCCCTCCAAAAGATTGATGACGCCCCACACGGCAAGGCCCGCGCCTAGCGCGGTAACAAGGACTTTTAAAACATTGATGGCTTCTGAGAAGAATTCCATAGGTTGTATGCCTCCTTTATTTTGGTTTTATTGAAATAGATAACAATATGAAACGGAGCCAAGGCTCCGGCTGGACAAAGGGAAAGCCTGAGGGAAAATCCTGACAGGCCGGGAAACGAAAAAAGCCCTCCCTGCGCCGTGAAAATCACGGAACAAAGGAGGGCTACACTGCGGCTTCGCTGTCCTCAAACTCGTAAACCTCGTATTCCTCGTCGGGCTTAACTTTGAGACTGGTGGACAGAAAGCGTTCGATAGAAAAGATATTTTTGGGATTGGCATCGGACAGGTATTTATAGTTCTTGTGCTGGGTGATGTCGTATTTGTCCGAGAAAAAAGGCCGGACACCGCGCAATTGCAGGATGCACTTGGAGCCGTCCATCACCGCCAGCTCATCCAGCGCCATGAGCTCTCGGCCCAGCTTCTGATAATTCTGGCCGTAGGAGGGCGAATTTCCCTTGGTAATGCTGCTGTTGAGCATGTCAATAGTCTCTTTCCCAAGACTTTCGGTGAGATCTTTCAGAGTGGTTTTTTCCGAGCCGCCGAGGAAAATCCGGGTATCCATGTTGCCGATAATGGTTTCGGCATTGTCCTTATAGATGGCCTTTAACTGGCTCTGCGCCTGTAAAATGACGCAGGCGGAAATCTCCCGGCTCCGGATGGTGGCAATAAGCTTTTCAAACTTTGGAATCTGGCCGATGTTGGCAAACTCGTCCAGGAGGCAGCGTACATGCACCGGCAAGCGCCCGCCGTATTCGTTGTCCGCCTTATCACACAGGAGATTGAACATCTGGCTGTACAGGAGGGCGGCGATAAAGGAAAAGCTGTCGTCGGTGTCGGAAATAATGACGAACAGCGCGGTCTTGCGGTCACCCAGGGTGTCCAGCTCCATTTCGTCGTAGGCAATCAGCTCACGCATTTCCTTGATGTCGAAGGGAGCAAGCCGTGCTCCGCAGGAAATGAGGATGGATTTCGCCGTCTTTCCCGCCGCCAATTTGTACTTCTTATATTGCCTCACGGCGAAATGCTGGGGCTCCCGTTCCTCCAGCGCGTCAAATATGAAATCCACGGCATTTTTAAATGATTCGTCATCCTCCCGGACCTCCATGGCGTTAATCATTTCCACCAGCGTATTGAGGTTGCGTTCCTCGTCGGGTGCCTCATAGTGGATGTAGCCGATTAAAGCGCAATACAAAAGTGTTTCGGCTTTCACCCAGAAGTCCTCACCGGATTTGCCCTCCCCCTTGGTATTGGCAATCAAGGCCGTGACCAGCTTTAAAATATCCTTTTCCGAACGGATATAGGCAAATGGATTGTAGTGCATGGACTTTTTAAAGTCGATGGTATTGAGAATTTTGATGCGGTAGCCGTTTTTTTGCAGGAGCCTCCCGCACTCCAGAATGAGGGTGCCCTTGGGGTCGGTAATGACATAGGAGCTGTGGAGCTGCATGAGATTCGGCTTCAACCAGAATCTCGTCTTGCCGGAGCCGGAACCGCCCACAATCATCACGTTCTTATTCCGGGCGTACTTGGGCTTTTTCGGTCGGCTGTTCATGGTCAGCCCCTCGGTGGCTGTTAAAATGATGTTCTGCTCCGGCTTTTCATCCATGTAGGGCTTGATATCGGCTGGCGTCCCCCAGCGGGCGGAGCCGTATTCCCTGTCTTTACGCCACTTTCTGGCATTTTTCTTTTTGAAATACACCGTGGCATAGACAGCAGCGGCTCCGGCAGCACCTGCCAGCAGGTCATGGGGATGAAGAGAGGGTAACGGCTTTGCCATTACAGCATCCAGTATGCCGATCCCGTAAATCAGCTTATCCAGCGCATCCTCTCCTGGAGCCAGCCGCCAGGCTTCCCCCAGCTTATCCGCAAACCAGAACACCGGTACATAGGGCAGGTTGGGAAGGACATATTTTCTCAAATTGTCGGTATTCATCGCTCGTGTCCCCCCCGGTCTTTGTTTTTCACGCGGTCGATCACCGTGTTCTTGATAAGCTCCTTGAACCTGTTCAGCTGTGCCAGCACGGAGGGTTTGGCGGCATTCCTTTTCAGTGTCTTGGCGCTGAACTCCGAAAAAGCGGCGGTCATGGCGTCAGCATCGCGGGCTTTGAAGAATACCAGCCATTTGGGGGGCGTTGAGACAGCATCCCTTTTTAGAGCGTAGTCAATGCCGTATTTACGGGCATAGGGCTCAAAGCTTTTGATATTCTGATCGGTGATCTCGATATTGGAAATTCCGGCGTTCTGCTTGGCAAGCTGCTTTAGCGTTTGTTTGCCGCGAGGGGGTGCGTCCCTGGCCTGCTTCATTCTGCGAAGCGCTGCATTCATGGCCCTTGCCAGCAGCCTTCCGGTCAGCCTTGTGCCTCTTACGGTCAGCGCTACGGTTTTTTCATTGACATGTTCCTGCATCTCTCAAACTCCTTTCCTCGTAAATTTTGCGTCCTGTAAGTAGGCTGAAAAAAACAGCAGCCCCTGTTGTGAGGGCGGTGTTACAGGCCGGCAGCATTAAAATCCTCCATCAGGGGAATAATGCCGTTTTCTTTCAGTGTTTTGTACAAAAACAGGCGGCCTGCCTGTGTCCAGTAGGTGTGCATGACGCTTCTTTCTTCGTTGACATGATAGGTTCTTGAACAGGTGTATCCCTTTCCGGCAAGGCCCTGATACAAAAGCCAGGTGCCGCCCAGCTTGAACTGGATGCCCAGATCATGCAGAAGCCGGTTGAAGGACACTGCCGTCATACCGTAATCCTTGGCAATGACGCTGACCTGTACGGCATTTTTGCTTTGCAGGATGAGGTCGTAATACCGCGCCTTGGGTGCAAGGGCTTCGATATGCTCTCTTAAAACAGTGTTTTCCTCCCGCTCCGCAAGCAGCTTGTTCAAAAGCTCAGAGGTAAATTCGGAGCTCTGGAGCATTTTTTCAAGGGTTTCCCCGGTGATATAGGCCCCGTGCCTGCGGATGGAGGGAAGCACTTCGCTTGTCACCCAGCGCTTGAACTTTTTTGCCTGGGGAAGCTTGCTGGAGAGGATGAGGCTGTATAAGCCGGATTCGTTGATGACGGTCATGTTGCGGTTTTGGCTGCCGTCGTGAATTGCGACATCAGCTTTATCTTCCTCATCCACATGCTTCTTTAACGCGTCGCGGGTATTCCGGTAATTCAAAATGTCCGCCACATCCTTACCCACAAACCACGGCTGGCCGTCCATCTCCAGAACCCGTACTTTGCCAAACTCCTCGTTCTCAAATACTTGCAGTTTTTTTTCCACTTTTCTGCGCTCCTTTCGTTATTAAATAAAAAGCGCCGCCCGGTTCGGACGCCTTCTTTGCTCCTGTTCCTTTTGTTCCCGGATCGACGCCAGCAGCGTATCGTTGTAATCCTTGCCTACAGGCGGAGGGGAAACGGTAATGCAAAGTGTCCGGTCACGGAGCATTTCATCTTCATAGACCGCCGCTTTGATTTTTTCAATGGCTTCCAGACCGGCTTTGTCATTATCCAGCCCCAACACGATATGGTTTACCTGCGGATGCTGCTGTAAGAATTGCAGCAGCGCCAGAGGGGAAACGCCGCCTAATGAAAGGTAGTGGCGGCCTTCCCAGCCGGCATCCTTCCTCTTTTGCAGTGTCGCCATGGATAGGGTGTCAATAGGAGCCTCAGCCACCATTACAATTTCGCCGGGTGGAGCGCAAGCTGGAAGCAGGAAGCCAAACCGTTTATCGCTGCCCTTGATATCCTGCCGGAAACCGCTGGTGATGCCGCGTACACAGGCGAACCGCGCCTTGCCGTTTTTATCCTTTTGCCCGACAAACACGCAATTGTGATGCTTTCGCCCCTCATACAGCGTTCCGGCTTCCACGCACCGTTTAAGAATGTCCCGGTCAATGCCCCGGCTTAACAGGTAAGCAATGGCGCGGTCATTGTTGATGCTTTTTGCAGGCAAGACAAAAGGTTTAGCTTTTTTCGGCGGCGGTGGCTTCGCCGTGCTGGACGGAATAGAAGGCGGCGGCCCGGTACTGGCATCGTAAGCCAGGAGTTGTACCGCTTCCGTAAATTCCATACCCCGTACCTTGACAAGGTAGTTCAGCGCAGTTGTGCCTCCAAAGCCACGGCTGTGCCAATGCCATTTGCCGTTGGATACAGTCAGGCTGTCATGGTCGCGCAGGCGGTATTCATGTCCGGTCTTTTTAAGATTATGAGGCTCATTGGCAAGCAGATAATCCAGAAGATCCACCTGCTTGGCCCGCGCAATCTGTTCCTCCGTTACCCACGGCATGGCGGCGTCTCCTTTCCGGCAATACGGTTCATAGTTAATTGCTAAACCCCAAAAGCCGCTAATATTCAGCGTCTTCAAGGGTAGTTATCTATATAACTCCTCACTTAATTGTGGTAAAATGTAGTTACTAAGTTACATAATCACAAAAAAGTAAGGAGTTATAAACTAATGATTAAACCGAAACAGCTATCACTCAATAATATTTACGCAGGCTGCCTCGAATCCTTTGAAAACGACAAACCCAAATTCCTTTCTATGTTGGAAGAACACCTTGATATTGATGCCCTTATCCCATTGAGTTTCAAAATGCATTTCAGAAATCACACGGGAAGACCCCGTGAATACTCTCTAAGCACATTTGTTCTTTCTCTCATTATCCAGCGCATATTCAGCATCCACACCGACAACCTTCTGATTGTATTTCTCACATATTCACGGGAGCTCCGCGAATTCTGTGGCTTTGATAAGGTCCCGGATGCATCAAAGTTCACACGCTTTAAACAGGATTTTAAAGACGACCTCAAAACTATGTTTGACGCCCTTGTCGACCTTACCGAACCAATCTGTCAAGACATAGACAGTAAGCTTGCGTCCATGACTATCTTCGATACCTCTGGTATTGAAGCGTATGTTCAGGAAAACAATCCCAAGTTCATCAACGCTTTAATTAAAAGGTTGAAGGCATGGAAAGCCGCAAAGGGACTTGATGCTTCCTATGATCCGTATAAAGCAGCATATGGTTCGATGCCAACTCACGCCGAAGCTGACCCTGCCATCAAGCAAATGTATATCAATGGTCACTTCTGCTATTCCTACAAATTCGGCATGATTACTAACGGACTCGGTATTGTTCGGGATCTTAATTTTTACGATGAAAATTACTACCTTGAGCATCCCGAAATTCAAGTTTCCAAGAAAGATGATTCTCCGGATGAAGATAAATCGTTGGCAGATTCCAAGGCACTTCTGCCAACCCTACGGGGTTTCTTTGAGAAACACCCTTTGATAAAGCCATCCGTATTTCTTGGTGATTCCGCATTTGATTCCATCGATATCTATAATGAGCTGCTTGGCAAAGATGGTCTTGGTTTTAACAAAGCATTTATCCCGCTTAATTCCGCACATGGTTTAAAATATCCGGATTGCCCGATTAATGAAGATGGAGTGCCATGCTGTCCGAACGATTCTACACTTCCAATGAAGCCCGAAACAAGTGACTCGCATCTTCGCTGCGGTATGCCTACCCTCAAGTTTGTCTGTCCTATGATGTCCTGGGTAAAATGCGAGGATGGAAAATACAGACGTCGCACTTCTTGTGAAAACCCTTGTACCGATTCCCCCTGCGGTCGTATGTTCTATGTCTATCCAGAAAAAAATCTTCGTACCTTCCCCGGAACCGTTCGTGGAACCGAAGAATGGGACGATACCTACAAAATACGCGTGACCGTCGAGAAATCCATCAACCACTTTAAAGACAGTTTCTGCGTCGCAGGGCGAAAAACAAGAAATGCTCTTACCTCGGAAGCTGATTTGTATTTGGCAGGCATTACTCAGCTTGTTACTGTGCTTCTTGCTGATAGCATACACCAACATAAATACATACGAAGCATCAAACCCTTGATTTCAGCATAGCAGTATTTAAATACGTCATGCCGACTTCTGCATGCCACTTTAATATGGGTTTATTTCTACATGCATTCATGCTGAATTAGGATAGTTATCCACAGCTTTTGTTTGTCGTTATTCTCTTTTCAATGTCCACTGCTGCGTCTGCGTCCGCAGCTTTACTATAATTTGGTATTTATGGTTCTCTTTTTTTTAAGAGTTTCGCAATTACCTAAATACGGTTCATTTCGGTTTTCAGACAGGTGCCGTCGCTGAACCGGCAGAGGAAGCCGTGGTTTGGATAGGGGCAGCCGTCGCATAGTGCTTCCCGTTCGGTGCAGTATACGCGGTCATCGTTATATCCTAAAGGCTCCCGCTTCGGGGTATAGAGCGGGCTGCCGTTCTTTCTGTTCATTGGAAAAATTCCTCCCTTCGTGTTGTTTTTCTATGGTGGCAAAGCAAAAAACGGGGCGCTCGCCAATCATTGACGAACGCCCCGTTTTTTGCTTTGTCTGTTATTCAATTAACTTACCGCCTGCCTTTTGTGCCAGCTTTCCAACAGTCCCACAATAACTTTTTCCATCTGCTTTGGCGTATAGTCCTGGGGGAAATATTGTTTAAGGCGGCTTCCCGTCAATGTGACCTTGACAGATTCCTTTTTTTCCTCTGCCAAAATGGAATCAATCATTTCGAGGGTCAGCTCCCCCGACTGGCTGTGTTTTTTGAGCCTTTGCGCCTGCGGCAGAGACGGCGTGGCTTCATACTTCGCCATTGCGTCCATCAGGCTTGACTGCTCCTTACGGCTGAGATAGGACAGCTCCACGGCGGGATTCAAGGCAATTTTCTTCGCGTCCACCAGGTCAATCAGCCCGGGCACAAGCTCCGTCAGCCGGATCAGCCGGTAAATTTGGCTTTTACTTTCTCCGGACTGCTTGGAGACAACCGTTACGGATAATGTACCGATATCAATTCCATCCACCACGATACCACGGTGCTTTAAAGCCTCCAGCTTCATACGGTAGGCCCATGCCTTTTCGCTGGGCAGCAGGCTTTCCCGCTGCTCCAGATTGGTATCTACCATAAAAATAACCGCTTCATCATCATCCATTTCGCGCACAATAACCGGCATGGTCTCTTTTCCGGCGAGTTCACTGGCAAGTTTACGCCGGTTGCCCGCGACAAGCTCATAATTGCCGTCAGCGCGGGGACGGGCAAGACCGGGGACAAGGACGCCGTATTTCTTGACGCTTTCGGCAGTTTTCTTCATAGCCTCATCGTTTCGCACCTGAAACGGATGAAATTCAGGGGGATATAGTTTGCCAAGCGGCATTTCTACCACCCTCTCAGCATTTGCTTCTGTTACGGTATCGCTTATATGGAAAATATCATCATAACTGGCAAGTGCCAGAGAGCCTTTTGTTTTAGCCAACGGAAAGCACCTCCCTTGTCAGGGTCTCATATGCCGCCGCTACTTTTCCGCGTGGGTCATAGGTATAGATACTTTTTCCGGTTTTGCTGATTTCGGAAGCCCGAACCGACCGTGGAATATGGCTGAACATATGGAGCCTGCTTCCGTAAGCCTCATTGAGGGATTCTATGATTTCTTTTGCGTCGTTTGTCCGTTCATCCACCATTGTAGGCAGGATGCCCCCGATTTCAAGGTGGGGATTGATCTGCCTGTGTACTCTTGCGATGGTTTTCAGCAGCAGCTCCAGCCCTTTTGCGGGCAGGTATTCAGCCTGCACAGGAATCAGGACAGAATCCACCGCTGCCAGTGCGTTGACGGTCAACATCCCCAGGGATGGAGATGTGTCCAGAAGAATATGGTCATACAGGTGCTTTATAGTTTCAAGATATTGACGTAAAATGGTTTCACGGCTCATGGCGTTTACCAGGGAGATTTCCACACCGGAAAGCTCAATGCTGGCGGGCATAAGGTCAACGCCTTCCGCATGATGGATAATCCCCGCTGTAGGAGGCAGGGGATTATCCTCTATAATTCCACTCATAACTGTTGCCAGTGTTACGGGAATTACGTCCGGCTTTGGAAAGCCGAGACTGATGGTGAGCGACGCCTGCGGGTCGATATCGATTACCAGGACCTTTTTGCCCTGCCGGGCAAGCCCGATTCCGAGACTGGCGGTCGTAACTGACTTTCCGACTCCGCCTTTTTGATTGGATATGCTTATAACGGTTGCCATACAGTATACCTTCCTTTCCCAAATGTTTTCGGTGCTAACATAACAAACGGTTTTTCCGTGTGGTTTTTTCGTTAGCTTTTCATGTGGAAAAAGAATGAAAAAGAATAACGACAAACCCTGAAAACCCTTTATTAATGCGGTTTTACCGTTTCGTCGTTATTATACTATATGGGCATACTTATGCTACAAAGCTTTTAGATAAAGATGTTTCTTTGAAAACGACAAATATATGTGTGCAGGTTATGCCAGAAAAGAGAGCAGAAGCTGTAGGGAGAATAGATGATTTATTTCTATAATTTCCATTATTGCCCAGTCGGGAAAAGTCGGAAAAGATCCAAAAACAGAAAAACACCAACACTGGAAGTGTTGATGTTTCAATGCTTTGGTGCGCCCAGAGAGATTCGAACTCCCGACCTTCTGATTCGTAGTCAGACACTCTATCCAACTGAGCTATGAGCGCATATTAAATTTATATAAAATGGAGGCGGCACCCAGATTTGAACTGGGGAGTAAAGGTTTTGCAGACCTCTGCCTTACCACTTGGCTATGCCGCCGTAATTGGTGACCCATCCGCGGCTCGAACGCGGGACACCTTGATTAAAAGTCAAGTGCTCTACCTGCTGAGCTAATGGGTCATAATGGCTGGGGTAGCTGGACTCGAACCAACGGATGCCAGAGTCAAAGTCTGGTGCCTTACCGACTTGGCTATACCCCAATAAATAAAATGGGGTGGCTGATGGGAATCGAACCCACGAATGCAGGAGCCACAATCCTGTGTCTTAACCGCTTGACTACAGCCACCATATTAATGGAGCGGATGATGGGAATCGAACCCACGCTATCAGCTTGGAAGGCTGAAGTTCTACCATTGAACTACATCCGCATGTTTGGTGGAGGAAGGTGGATTCGAACCACCGAAAGCTCAGCTAACGGATTTACAGTCCGCCCCCTTTGGCCGCTCGGGAATTCCTCCAGAAAAAAATGGAGCTAGTGAAGGGAATCGAACCCCCAACCTGCTGATTACAAGTCAGCTGCTCTACCGTTGAGCCACACTAGCATGATATTGAATATAAAAATGGCGACCCGGAAGGGGCTCGAACCCTCGACCTCCAGCGTGACAGGCTGGCATTCTAACCAACTGAACTACCGGGCCATTTTAATGGTGGTCGCAATAGGGATCGAACCTATGACCCCCTGCTTGTAAGGCAGGTGCTCTCCCAGCTGAGCTATGCGACCTTGATATTGGTGACCCATCCGGGAATCGAACCCGGGTTACCGCCGTGAAAGGGCGGTGTCTTGACCGCTTGACCAATGGGCCTTAAAAATAATGGTAGCGGCGAGTGGACTCGAACCACCGACCTTCCGGGTATGAACCGGACGCTCTAGCCAACTAAGCTACGCCGCCATGAATGGTTGCGGAGACAGGATTTGAACCTGTGACCTTCGGGTTATGAGCCCGACGAGCTGCCAGCTGCTCCACTCCGCGATAATATATGGTGCCGGGGACCGGAATCGAACCGGTACGGTCTTGAGGACCGCAGGATTTTAAGTCCTGTGCGTCTGCCAGTTCCGCCACCCCGGCAGGGGTTGGCTCCAGAGGGGGGACTCGAACCCTCAACCTACCGGTTAACAGCCGGGTGCTCCACCATTGAGCTACTCTGGAACGTTTCCAAACCAGCAACGACCTACTCTCCCAAGGCGCTTCCGCCTAAGTACCATCAGCGCTGAAGGGCTTAACTGCTGTGTTCGGTATGGGAACAGGTGTGACCCCTTCGCTGTAGTCACTGGATTTGTTTAATCCTCTGTTTTACGAGGACAAGATATATATTAACACAATTTTAATGTGTTGTCAAGGTGTATAAGGCTAGATAATTTATCCAATATACCCTCAAAACTGAACCATGAAGTTAGAGAAAATACATTTGGTCAAGTCCTCGACCTATTAGTATCGGTCAGCTGAAGACATTACTGCCCTTACACCTCCGACCTATCAACCAGATAGTCTATCTGGGGTCTTACTCCTTGCGGATGGGAAATCTAATCTTGAGGGGGGCTTCGCGCTTAGATGCCTTCAGCGCTTATCCCGTCCGTACATAGCTACTCAGCCGTGCTCCTGGCGGAACAACTGATACACCAGAGGTACGTCCATCCCGGTCCTCTCGTACTAAGGACAGCTCCTCTCAAATTTCCTGCGCCCACAGCGGATAGGGACCGAACTGTCTCACGACGTTCTGAACCCAGCTCGCGTGCCTCTTTAATGGGCGAACAGCCCAACCCTTGGGACCTACTACAGCCCCAGGATGAGACGAGCCGACATCGAGGTGCCAAACCTCCCCGTCGATGTGGACTCTTGGGGGAGATAAGCCTGTTATCCCCGGGGTAGCTTTTATCCGTTGAGCGATGGCCCTTCCACTCGGAACCACCGGATCACTAAGCCCGACTTTCGTCCTTGCTCGACCTGTACGTCTCGCAATCAAGCTCCCTTCTGCCTTTACACTCTACGCGCGATTTCCAACCGCGCTGAGGGAACCTTTGGGCGCCTCCGTTACTTTTTGGGAGGCGACCGCCCCAGTCAAACTGCCCACCTGACAGTGTCCCAAAGCCGGATTCACGGCTTATGGTTAGAACTCCAGTATTACAAGAGTGGTATCCCAAGGTTGACTCCACCTAGACTGGCGTCCAAGCTTCCAAGTCTCCCACCTATCCTGTACATGCAATACCAAAATCCAGTGTCAGGCTACAGTAAAGCTCCACGGGGTCTTTCCGTCCTGCTGCGGGTAACCAGCATCTTCACTGGTACTACAATTTCACCGAGTCTATTGTTGAGACAGTGCCCAAATCGTTACGCCTTTCGTGCGGGTCGGAACTTACCCGACAAGGAATTTCGCTACCTTAGGACCGTTATAGTTACGGCCGCCGTTTACTGGGGCTTAAGTTCAGTGCTTCACCTTGCGGTTAACACGTCCCCTTAACCTTCCAGCACCGGGCAGGCGTCAGCCCCTATACATCGTCTTTCGACTTAGCAGAGACCTGTGTTTTTGTTAAACAGTCGCTTGGGCCTATTCTCTGCGGCCACCTCGGGCTTTAACACCCTACCGTGGCACCCCTTCTCCCGAAGTTACGGGGTCATTTTGCCGAGTTCCTTAACAATAGTTCTCTCGCTCGTCTTAGGATTCTCTCCTCACCTACCTGTGTCGGTTTGCGGTACGGGCACCTAGATCTAACTAGAGGCTTTTCTTGACAGTGTGGAATCAGTCAGTTCGCTACTTAAATTTCACTCCCCATCACCTTTTAGGATTGTTAGAACGGATTTGCCTATCCTAACTCCCTACGGGCTTAGACGCACACGACCAACGGTGCGCATGACCTATCCTCCTGTGTCACCCCATTGCTCAAACAATCTTCGGTGGTACAGGAATTTCAACCTGTTGTCCATCGCCTACGACTTTCGTCCTCGGCTTAGGTCCCGACTAACCCTGAGCGGACGAACCTTCCTCAGGAAACCTTAGGTTTTCGACGGGTGGGATTCTCACCCACCTCTCGCTACTCATGCCAACATTCTCTCTTGTATGCAGTCCACCACTCCTTACGGTGTGACTTCTACCCGCATACAATGCTCCCCTACCCCTGATGTAGAACCAGTACTACCCTCTAGGTTTTAGCTTTTTGGATCTTGGCGTAAGTTTTCTCGCTCTTTTAGGTAAGCTCGAAATCTTTCGCGAAGATGTCCTTCATCCCGTTAGGGATTTTCCTAAAGAATACTATTGGTTCTACATCAAGCCGTAGCTTCGGTGACAGGTTTGAGCCCCGGACATCTTTGGCGCAGGATCACTCGACTAGTGAGCTATTACGCACTCTTTAAATGAGTGGCTGCTTCTAAGCCAACATCCTAGTTGTCTGTGCAATCCCACATCCTTTTCCACTTAACCTGTACTTTGGGACCTTAGCTGACGGTCTGGGCTGTTTCCCTTTTGACCACGAAACTTATCTCACGTAGTCTGACTCCCAAATATAAGAATACGGCATTCGGAGTTTGATAAGCTTTGGTAACCGGTGAGGGCCCCTAGGCTATTCAGTGCTCTACCTCCGCATCTCTTCATTTGAGGCTAGCCCTAAAGCTATTTCGGGGAGAACCAGCTATCTCCGGGTTCGATTGGAATTTCTCCGCTATCCACAAGTCATCCCAGCCTTTTTCAACAGACATGGGTTCGGACCTCCACGAAATTTTACTTCCGCTTCATCCTGCTCATGGATAGGTCACCCGGTTTCGGGTCTACGGCATGCAACTGTATCGCCCTCTTAAGACTCGCTTTCGCTGCGGCTCCGCTGCATAACAGCTTAACCTTGCTGCATACCGTAACTCGTTGGCCCGTTCTACAAAAAGTACGCGATCGTCCATATAAAGGACTTTCACTGCTTGTAAACATAGGGTTTCAGGTTCTCTTTCACTCCCCTCCCGGGGTTCTTTTCACCTTTCCCTCACGGTACTATACGCTATCGGTCACCAGGTAGTATTTAGCCTTGGGGGGTGGTCCCCCCTGCTTCCCACAAGGTTTCACGTGTCTCGTGGTACTCTGGAGTATACTCAAGACTTTAGTCGTTTCATCTACAGGACTCTTACCTCCTATGGTGGGCCTTTCCAGACCGCTTCGACTACAACTGCCATCTCTTAACGAGTATATCCGCAACCCCAAGAAGAAATCTTCTTGGTTTGGGCTAATCCCCTTTCGCTCGCCGCTACTTAGGGAATCGAGTTTTCTTTCTCTTCCTCAGGGTACTTAGATGTTTCAGTTCCCCTGGTATGCCTCCTCACTACCTATGGATTGAGTAGTGGGTAACTGGGTATTACCCCAGCTGGGTTCCCCCATTCGGAAATCCCCGGATCAATGCCTGCTTGCGGCTTCCCGAGGCTTATCGCAGCTTACCGCGTCCTTCTTCGGCTCCTGGTGCCAAGGCATTCGCCCTATGCTCTTTATAACTTGACCAGAAATTGTATTTTGATTCTCTCTTCATTGTTCAGTTTTCAAGGTACATTTGAAAGACTATTAGTCTCTCAAAACTAGACAGTGTAAGAAAAAGCCTTAGCTCCTTAGAAAGGAGGTGATCCAGCCGCACCTTCCGATACGGCTACCTTGTTACGACTTCACCCCAGTCACTCATTTCACCTTCGGCAGCTGCTCCCTTTCGGTTAGCCCACTGACTTCGGGTGCCCTGAGCTCCCATGGTGTGACGGGCGGTGTGTACAAGACCCGGGAACGCATTCACCGCGGCATTCTGATCCACGATTACTAGCAACTCCAGCTTCATGTGGGCGAGTTGCAGCCCACAATCCGAACTGAGACTGGCTTTTAGGATTTGCTCCGGATTACTCCTTCGCTTCCCGTTGTACCAGCCATTGTAGCACGTGTGTAGCCCAGAACATAAGGGGCATGATGATTTGACGTCATCCCCACCTTCCTCCGAGTTATCCCCGGCAGTCTCTCTAGAGTGCCCAGCTTCACCTGCTGGCAACTAAAGACAAGGGTTGCGCTCGTTGCGGGACTTAACCCAACATCTCACGACACGAGCTGACGACAACCATGCACCACCTGTCTCTCCGTCCCCGAAGGGATTTCACCCGTTACGGCTAATGCGGAGGATGTCAAGTCCTGGTAAGGTTCTTCGCGTTGCTTCGAATTAAACCACATGCTCCGCTGCTTGTGCGGGTCCCCGTCAATTCCTTTGAGTTTCACTCTTGCGAGCGTACTCCCCAGGCGGAGTGCTTAATGCGTTAGCTGCGGCACCGAGGGCTGTCGCCCCCGACACCTAGCACTCATCGTTTACGGCGTGGACTACCAGGGTATCTAATCCTGTTCGCTCCCCACGCTTTCGTGCCTCAGCGTCAGTTACAGTCCAGTAAGTCGCCTTCGCCACTGGTGTTCCTCCTAATATCTACGCATTTCACCGCTACACTAGGAATTCCACTTACCTCTCCTGCACTCAAGCCAATAAGTTTCCAAGGCTTACTACGGTTAAGCCGTAGCCTTTCACCCCAGACTTTATCGGCCGCCTACGCACCCTTTACGCCCAGTGATTCCGGATAACGCTTGCCCCCTACGTATTACCGCGGCTGCTGGCACGTAGTTAGCCGGGGCTTCCTCCTAAGGTACCGTCATTCTTCTTCCCTTAGGACAGAGCTTTACGACCCGAAAGCCTTCATCGCTCACGCGGCGTTGCTGCATCAGGGTTTCCCCCATTGTGCAATATTCCCCACTGCTGCCTCCCGTAGGAGTCTGGACCGTGTCTCAGTTCCAGTGTGGCCGATCACCCTCTCAGGTCGGCTACTGATCGTCGCCTTGGTGAGCCTTTACCTCACCAACTAGCTAATCAGACGCGGGCCCATCCTATACCGATAAATCTTTGACCGACGCTCCATGCGAAGCATCGGTGTTATGGGGTATTAGCACACCTTTCGGTGTGTTATCCCCCTGTATAGGGCAGGTTGCCCACGCGTTACTCACCCGTCCGCCGCTAGATTGCTTCGTAGCAAGCTACTCCACAATCCCGCTCGACTTGCATGTGTTAGGCACGCCGCCAGCGTTCATCCTGAGCCAGGATCAAACTCTCAAATAAAAATTGCGAGTTGCGCTATGCGCTTTAAACATTTATTGCTGGCTTTAATTCTTACACTGTTTAGTTTTCAAAGACCAATTTGCTTTGGCGTCTTAGTGACACCGACTTAAATATATTACCACATTTCTCATCTTATGTCAACACCGTTTTTCTTGGTAGTTTTTAGTACCTTTCTTTCGGCGACGACAAAGAATATCTTATCATCTTCTTGCGCTCCCGTCAACCACCAGTTTTTGTTAATCTTCAGCAGTGACGACAAGGTTTATCTTATCACGGAAAACATATTATGTCAACTCTTTTTTATTTCCACTTATTTGCAGTTGCTCTTGGCGACAGCAAATAAGATATTATCATGTTTCATAACTTCTGTCAACTAATCATTCATGATACTTTTCTTCAATGCCCATTAAGAAAAGCCGCTAGTCTCTCTGCGGCTTATTCTCTATTATGCCCATGCATCATTACTCTATACCTGATTTTATAAAAGAACGATTCTTTTCACATCATTGTTCTTATTATTCCTTTCATTCTAATCCAGCCTTCCGCTGTCTCTACCCCTTAAATTGTTTTACAAAATACTGCGCTGCAATTTTCATCGAATTGATTACCGGTATATCAATACTTTCATCCTTAAAGGCAAGCGGAATTTCTGTACACCCCATGATCACTAATTGGGCACCTTGCGCTTTTAGGTGTTGCGCTGCTTTGGTTAACCGCTCAGCGGGTTCTCCTTCTGTGTATCCTGCTTTGATTCCTTTTTCCCCATAGATTGCTTCTACTACACAACTTGCTTGTATATCTTGCTGTGGATAAATTACATTATAATGTTCTAATTCTTTCTCAAAGATCTTACTCTTTATAGTCCCATTCGTACACAAGATCCCTACAGTTTTAACATCCTTATGATGTTCTTCTATATAATGATGAATAATTTTTAGCAAGTTGGTCATCGGTGTATGGATTTGAGCTTGGACTTCATCAAAAAAATAGTGTGCGGTAAAGCAAGGCATAAAAATCGTTGAAACTTCTACCTGTTCCAATATTCTTGCTGACTTTGCCATCACTTCTACAGGACTCTCTCCCCTTCCTAGGATCGCTTCAGTCCGATCCGGTATCTGAGGGTTATTAAATATAATGGTTTTGATATGGTCTCCATCCTTTTTCACAGGAGTTGCCTTGATGAGTTGATGAAAAAAGTAAGATGTAGCTTCTGGTCCCATCCCGCCTAATATTCCTAGTATTTTTTCCGTCATTTTTCTCCTCCCTTTCTGTTTATTTAAATATTCTATATAATTGCACAAATTCCTATTATATTTTTATATATGTCCTACTTTTCTAAACGATAAATCTTTTTGACCAACCTAAGTGGTATAGTCCCAGCAATAACATATTTTTTATAGGAGCGCTCCCCCTATCTGATGATTTTTCCGGAACGATCACGGATCGTTCTCTATGTTATAAAATAGTTTTATATATTTTCGCAATCTATACCCATATCTTTATTTTTGCACAGAATACTTTTAAAAAAGGAAGTGAATCTCCCGGACTCACTTCCTTTTTTAAATATAAATATATTATTTATTTTACTTGCTCTATACCTTTTTTCAAGGCTTCTATATTAATATCCGCAAGGGCTTCTTTTACATTTTCCCGAACAACATTTTCCCAATTTACTTCTTCTAGACCCATTGCTTTTACCAGTGCGCCTACCATAACCACATTCATGGTCTTAATGTTGCCTAACTCCTTTGCGATATCCGCTGCCTTGAATACAGTAGTTTCCGCTTTTTCTTGCAAGGTTTCGATCACATTTTGCGGATACTTCACGCCACCTGCCAGAATCGGTGCAGAAGGAATTTCATAATCATTCACTACTACTTTACCGCCAAGCTTTAGATATTCCATCCATCTTAATGATTCCATTTTTTCAAAAGAAACGATGATATCCGCCTGCCCTTTCCCAATAATGGGCGAATAAACCTTTTTACCAAAACGAACCTGGGTAGTTACACTGCCTCCCCTTTGTGCCATACCGTGGACTTCAGACATCTTTACATCATATCCTGCACTAATTAGACCTTCAGAAAGGATTTTACTTGCCAATATAATACCCTGACCACCTACGCCTACTAATAAAATATTCTTTACATCTGACATGTTATTCACCCACCTTTTCAATTGCTTTGAAGGGACAAGCTTGGAGGCATACTTCACAACCTGCACACATATCTTCATTGATTACAGCCTTTGTATCAAATGCAATTGCAGGGCAGCCTGTTTTTGTACAGATTCTACAAGATTTGCACTTTTCTTCATCTACCCTACAGATCACCTTTTTATTTCCGAATCTCTCGATATCTTCCGGTGTGAACTTCTTTAGTACACAAGGCCATTCTGTTATGATGACAGTAGGTTCTGTG
Organism: Geosporobacter ferrireducens; assembly: GCF_001750685.1. Classification (GTDB taxonomy): domain Bacteria; phylum Bacillota; class Clostridia; order Peptostreptococcales; family Thermotaleaceae; genus Geosporobacter; species Geosporobacter ferrireducens. The sequence goes on from NZ_CP017269.1 coordinate 769,754, forward strand.
GCCTTCAGCGCTGTATCGATGGCATTATTACAGGCATTTAGATCTAAAGGATTGATCACTAGTATATTTTCTTTCTTCACACCAACAGCTTCGCAAAGCAATGGAATATTAATGGCATGAGTTTTATCTCCCTGCAGCGTGTAGCCGGTACCTGGATTTTCCTGATGGCCCGTCATACCTGTAATTCTATTATCTAAAATCACTGTCACTGCTGTACCTCGGTTATATACGATATCCATTAAGCTGGTTACACCGGAATGGAAGAAGGTTGAGTCTCCAATTACCCCTACCACTTTTTTATCTACGCCATTAAATTCAAAGGCTTTTTGCGCACCGTGACCTGCACTGATACTGGCCCCCATACAGATACAGCTGTCCATTGCAGACAGTGGTTCCGCAGATCCAAGAGTGTAACATCCAATATCTCCACTGATCATAACATTTTTCTTTTTAGAAATTTGGTAGAAGAAGCCTCTATGCGGACATCCTGCACACATGGTCGGAGGACGACCTACGATGGATGCCTCACTGATATTTAATGTCTCTCTTTCAATCCCTAATATTGCCTTGGCAATAATATCAGGATTTAACTCTCCGATTCTTGGAATAAGGTCCTTTCCAATACACGAAATACCTGCAGCCTTCATTTGTTCTTCCATGTACGGCTCAAGCTCCTCAATTACATAAAGGGTATCCACCTGAGCTGCAAACTCTCTGATTTTATCCATCGGAAGTGGATAGGTAAATCCCAGCTTTAGATAGGAAGCATCTTCTCCAAATACTTCTTTAGCATACTGATAAGCAACACCAGCCGTTACAATACCTACTTTTTTGCTATTCCACTCGATTTTGTTTAATTCTGTCTTATTACTGAATTCCTCCAACTGTCTCAATCTTTCCTCTACCTTCACATGCAGCACTCTTCCATGTGCCGGCGTGGCTACAAACTTCGGTATGTTCTTACTGTAAGGCTTGATGCCTACTTCTTCTCTTTCCCCAAACTCTACAAGACCCTTACTGTGACAGATTCTGGTAGTCACACGGAACAATACAGGCGTATCATATTTTTCACTGATTTCTAAAGCAATCTTCATAAAATCCTTTGCTTCCTGACTGTCACTTGCTTCGATCATAGCTACCTTTGAGAATTTTGCATAGTAGCGGTTATCTTGTTCATTTTGTGAACTGTGCATGCCTGGATCATCAGCAGATATTAATACAAGACCACCATTCACACCGGTATAAGCATAGGTAAAAAGCGGGTCAGCCGCAACATTTACTCCTACGTGCTTCATAGCCGCAACAGATCTTGCTCCTGCGATAGAAGCACCTATAGCGACTTCTAAGGCAACCTTTTCATTCGGTGCCCACTCTGCATAAATGTGCTCTTTAAAAGGGCCTATATTCTCTAAGATTTCTGTACTAGGCGTTCCGGGATAAGCTGAAGCAAATGTGACACCCGCTTCAAAAGCACCTCTAGCCATGGCTTCATTACCCGTCAAAAATTTTTTCATATCTTCACGCTCCTTGTCTCGTCCTTATTCCCTATTTGCAGCAATCACACTACCTAATGCAATTGAATTCAGCTTTGCTTCATGGGTATCTGCTCTCGATACCAATACAATTGGAACTTTTGCACCCATGATGATTCCTGCAGAATCGGCACAGGCCAAATATGTCAGCGCTTTACCAATGCCATTTCCTACTTCTATCGTAGGCACCAGTAGTATGTCTGTATCGCCTGCAACCTCGCTGTCAATCTTTTTAATCTCAGCAGCTTCTTTAGAAACCGCTAGATCAAATGCCAAGGGACCATCTACTAAAACGTTTTCTCCAAATTCACCCTCGTTTGCCATTTCCTTTAGCTGGCCTGCATCAATCGTTGCAGGCATTTTAGGGTCAATCTTTTCTTTTGCAGCTAAACAGGCAACCTTAATTCTCTCGTTGCCCATGGCCTTTGCGATTTGCACTGCATTTTTTGTGATCTTTACTTTCTCTTCTAAGGTTGGTGCGATGTTCATTCCTCCATCGGTTAAAAACAGCAGCTTATGATAGATTGGTACTTGGTAAACCATTACATGGCTAAGCTGGCTATCGGTTCTTAGACCGATCTCTTTATCTAATACAGCTTTTAACAAAATAGGGGTATCTAATATCCCCTTCATTACAAAATCAGCCTTTCCTGAACTTACAAGTGCAACAGCTGTTCTTGCTGCTTCATCTAAATCCTTTTGATCAATCATCTCGAAGCTGTCAATACTTAAATGATGTTCTTGGGCTATCTCATGGATTTTTTCTACATCCCCAACCAATACCGGTTCAATGATTCCCAACTCCGAAGCATTTGTGACGGCTACCAAAACTTCTTCATCCTGAGCAGCGGCTACTGCTAGCCTCATTTTTTTCTGCATTTTTGCAGTATCTAACAGCTGGCTAAAATTTTTGATCATGCTCTCACTCCTTTAAAAAATTTATTGAACGTTACAATTTTTTAATAATAGTAGGGTAAAAAAAATTCCCATTGCTACAAGAATTTTATGTACCCGATAGTTTACTTCGATCCATATTTCTTATTCAGAATTATTATACTATATTTTTTTTCGTTGTGCCAGCCTTTCAGGCCATCTAATCTAAGAAATTTATTTATTTTTTTTACTTATTAAAATTTTTTACTTTTTAAAAAAAGCACCCTTTAAAAAAGGTGCCCTGTCTGAAGCCGTTTTAACTGCTCCATGCATTGTTTTGTAATTTCGTCATCAGGATTGATGGATGCCGATTCTTTAAGATATTCTTCTGCCAGTTCATATCTTCCCAATTCCATATAAACCATTGCTAGATTACACAGTATTTCACTATCATCTTCTTGAAACTGCAATGCTTTCTTCAGATACTTTTCCGCTTTCGTATAGTTGCCTACAGAAGCATAACAGATACCCAGTTCATTATAAGTATCTGGTTGAGATGGATTCAACTTGATAATCCTTTCCAGATATTCAACGGCTTCTTGAAAGTTCCCCAACTGCCGGTATCCCAATGCAATAAAGAACAGTAGATTCCACCAGTCTTTAAAGATCTCTTCAAGGGGCAGCAGCTTGTCTAATCCCTCTTTTGGATGATTATTGAGAATCAGTGTATAGCCCTCTTCATATTGAATATGGTCCCTTAGTTTGGCTAACTGTATCAAAATTTCCTTTTCTTTTTCCTCATCCAGCCCTAATTGAATGGCTTCTTCCCATGTAATCTGTGCTTTCTTAAAGAGTTTATCATTAATATAATGGAACCCTAAGAAATAATAGGCTAATGCAAAGTCAGGGTATTTTTCCGTTAATATTTCAAATGCAGCAATAGCTGTGTGAATATAGTCTTTCTGCATTTTTGGATCTTCAAACTTTACACCTAAATCTTGACAGCACCGTCCATAGTTCAATAATCCGTTGATATTATCCTTATTCAGGAGCAGCAGTGCTTTGAAATAAATGAGCGCATCATTCAAATCTCCCCGTTCTGCCAGTTTTAGTCCCTCGTAGGAAATATAGTCCTCAATCTTCGGGTCATACGCATATAAGAACTTTTGGTATATGTAAATAAATTTAAATTGATGATCCAAGCCCATGATGTAAATCATTCCGCGAATCATTTCATCAATGGCAATCTGTTCTGCATTCTCTCCAGCTTGACCAATATGCTGGGATAGTTCCTTCACAAGTATAGGAATAGGAACTCCTTGGAGATATTCAAATCTATCTTTGATCAGTTGCGCATTCTCTCTCAGTTCAATAAAAACAATACGTTCTACTTGTTCCTTTAGATATTTTTCAATTTGGTGTAACATAAAAACCTCCAATATTTGTCCTAAGTAATTGTTTATGCCTGCTGCTTACATTATAATATCTTGTGAAAAATCAGATCGTCTATAAACTTCTGCTGTTCTTCGCTGTAATGATGCTGATATACACAGCCTGAAAAAGTAAAATCACAGGAGAGGATTGTATTGATGGATGCCCTGTTATCGCTATAAATATAGGCACGGGCAAGGCTAACTCCCTGTGCCTTTAGCTGCAGTAATCCATAGTTTATGATATCCTTCGCAATGCGATTTCCTCTATAGCTCCTTTTCACTGCCACTGTCAACAATACACTATGGTTTTGTACACCTTTTCCCCTTTTGGCGCGAAGCATCCCTAAAAGAAGCTCCCCTTCAAAAGCTGCATATGTATATATATCTTCATCTTCTATCCATTCTACAATCTCCTCTTCTGAAAGGATTTCTGCGAATGAGACCTCTGCAGCTTCTTTGGCAAGCTCAGAGAACATGGTTATAACCTTTGGAATATCTTCCTTTTCCAGTGTTCTATATACAATGTCCATCTCTTGTCCCCCTAAAACCCTTGGTCTTCGTTAATGGTGCGAAAATCACCTTTATCCACAATCTTCCTTTTAAAAAAGTCAAAATAATCAAAATCATTCATTCGTACAATATTGACACTGATCGCTGCAACACCAATGTCTAGCTCGGAAATATATTTGTTTGACATTTTCATGCCGTCACAAGCAACAATAACTTCTCGTTTCTCTGCTTTGATTATGTCAAATTTCATTACAGTATCTAAAGGAACAATCATCGGTATTTTTAATGGGCGATTAATGCTGTTATCATTGGGATGTAAGGGAATCAATTGGTATACCTTTAGCTCTGAATGAGTAGCTACCCCTCCTGCCCATATCCCGTATCCCGTGGCACCAATAGGTGTCGATATAATAAAACCATCCCCTGTAAAATAGTTAAAAGGTTTTCGATTTACATAGAGCTTTGCCTCCATCAGTTTTGGCTCTAGATGTTTTACAAGGATCTCATTGAAGGCATAATCCTCTAGAATTTCTCCTGTTATGGTTTTAGCTCTGGCCTTTAGCAAGGGATAGTTTTCTATGTGAAAGTTTCCTTTCTGAAGTAGATCAGCAAATTTAGCAAGTTCCTTGGGCAACATGGTAGGCAAAAAACCTAATGTACCTGTATTAATTCCAATAAATGGCTTTTCCAGCATTCTATACTGCCGTATTGCACTGAGCATGGTTCCATCGCCGCCAATGACCACAACAATATCTGGATTTGTCTCTGTAATGGCTATTTGCCGCTCTCGAAGTATTCTTTCCAGTTTTCGTCTTACCTCAATACTCTCCTTCTTGTTATTATAATGAATGAGCACACGATTCAAGTTATCACCTATTTTCCCATTTTTTCATCCTCTGTCATAATGTTTTACGGTCTATACATATTTCTCATGTACATTCTTTTTCTTCGGGTGCTGCCACTTAAAGCTTGAAACAATAATCCTCGATAAATCATAATAAAGGATAGGAATAATTGCCCCACCAGGTAAAAGATGATGCCATTTATAGAAGGTCGAATCAAAGAGTTTCCAATCAATAAATTTGCCGTAAGTGCCCTTCCTGTCAATGCAAAAAACAATATTCCTAATAGGATATTGGGTACAAACCAATCCAACCAGTTTTCTTTGATAAATTCCACACAATAGCTAAAGCTTTCCCCTGCCATAAAATGCTTCTGATAGATGACTTCCGGCAGACAGTTTAAAAGGACAAATGCAGCCAGTTGAATCAGGCTTCCTAGCGATACAAAGGCGACTTGCATTCTTAATAATGGACTTAAAAAAAGGCTTAAGCCATAGTTAACAAACCAGATTACCACCATAATTCCATAGATCTTCCAAATATAGACCGTAAAACCCCGTTTAAAGTCTTCTATAGAAATCTTACCATATCGAATAATGTTCTCAATCAAATATAAATAATTAGAGATTAATGCACTCTGTACTAAAGTAACTAAAATTCCTGCCAAAATCCAGAACAAGAAGGCAATGCGAAACAAAAAGAGAATAATCACCGAATAAACTAATCCTGTGAATAATATAGGCCAGTTATTCAGCGTTAAAGGAATACTTTTTTTCAAAACATCCTTATTGGTTTCTAAAATATCTTGCAAAATATTCAACTTGATCCCCCCTAAATTTCTACTTTATAAAACTTGGATTTTGTAAAAACTTTTTGCTTTAATTCATAGTTAAATAACACGGTTGTTACTTTCTCTGATAAGTCTTCAATTTTTGAACTTTTTAGGATTTCCACTACATCATAAGCAAAAGTTTCAAAATGCACCTGCTTAATAATCTGTTTTGCTGGCATTCCTTCAAATCCTTCTAAATATTGGGAAATATTTTCCTGCGACTGTAGGAAAGCATGGCATCGATCTTTAAAGTCCTTTATTTCCACCACTGGGAAAAAGTCAGGCAGTGAACCCTTTCCTTGTTTTAAATAATCCAGCTTTAGGATTTCCAAAAATAGTCTTTTATGCGGAAACGATTCTTCTTCATAAAAGTCTATTAAAATCCTATATTGCTCATTTTTATGGTGGGCACTATGATGATACCCTTTTCTCTCCCAAAACTCACTCAGCCCATGATAAAAGTCATAAGAACTTTTATAGAAATTAGCCATCACAAAGCTAATTGCACCATCAAAACCATGGCTGTTATGATAAATCTCCACCATTTCTTCTATCATCTTCAATCTTAGTAACTCCCGATAACGGATATATTTATTTTCCAATATTTCATAGGGTGATTCGTCTTTAAAAACATAACCATGGGTCTCTTTTTCCCCGCGGATAGCAGAACCCTTTAACAGCTTTAAAAAACCTAACTGCAGCTTTTCCGGCTTCAAATCATATACCTCGTCAAAAGAAATTCGGAATCGTGCAAGATCCTCATAAGGCAACCCGGCAATTAGATCCAGATGCAGATGAATATTTTTAAAGGTAGAGATTTTTCGTACCGCCTTTTCCAGCTTTGAGAAATTCACCCTTCGATCAATAGATTGCATGGTTTTCTCATAGGTAGTTTGTACACCTACTTCAAATTGAAAGAGCCCCTCTCTAATCTGAGAAAGAAAATCCAGTATCTCATCATCCAGCAAATCAGCCGTGATTTCAAAATGGAAATTCGTATATCCATTGTCCCTTTTATGCAGATACTTCATGATCTCTAGGCAATGCGATTTCTTTGCGTTGAAGGTTCTGTCCACAAATTTAACCTGCTTCACTTTGGCCCTTAAAAAAATATCCAGATCTCGTTTTACCCGTTCTAGGGAGAAAAAGCGTACTCCTTTAATCGTTGAAGAAAGACAATAGCTGCAGTTGTATGGACAGCCACGTGAACTTTCATAGTATAAAATTCTATTCTCCAAGCCATCTAGCTTTTCATCATAAGGGGAGGGAATTTGATCTAGATTCTTTATCAGTTCCCTTTCCTGATTTTGCTGGATATGATTCCCTTGACGGTATAGGATTCCGTACATATCCTCTATCTTTCCTTTTTTATGTATCAGATAGAGCAATAATTCTTGAAAGGTTATTTCCCCTTCTCCTGTCACAATATAATCCACAGTCGGATGCTGCTTCATCAACTTTTCTGCTTCAAAACTGACCTCTGGCCCTCCCAAAATAATCGTAACCTCAGGCTTGATCTTTTTAAGGTTCTTTACGATTTCTAATGTCGCCTCAATATTCCAGATGTAGCAAGAAAAGCATAAAATTGTATAATTTCCTTTAAAGATTTCTGCCAAGACATAATCAGGATTATGGTTAATGGTGTATTCTTGCAGGGTTATAATCCCTGGAAAAGCTTCCTGATTAAAACTATATAAATAGCGCAATGCCAAGGAAGAATGAATATATTTTGAATTGAGGGTCGTTAACAGTACTTTCATAATATTTGTTCTCTCCCTAAATTTCTTTGTCTTTATTCTCAGCCAAAAGGCCTCATTTTAAACATGGCTTAGTCCATTATACCATATTATTCCTCTTGATAGAATTGATGATCTGTTTGAGACAAAACAAAAAGGAGATAGACCTTATCTCCTATATCCCACAATATGAAGAAATCTTATTTTTTTAAAACTATAATTCGATACGGGATAGTCCAATCGGTCGAAGGTGTGGGCCGCAATCAGTATTTTGTCAAGCGTCCGCGGTCCAGGCTTTATCTCTACTACCACAGGAGAATGATCAAACACTTCGTCGTCTCCAAAATTTAACTGAATAATATCACCCGGCTCGATTCCGTCCATGTCGGTTTCTACGACTACAGCTCCTGTAGATTTATTTGTTGTCAAAAACTTATGGAGATATTTTACACTAGTCCATGCAGGAGCTCTGTTATTTAGATTGCTATAATACCACCCATACTGGTGAAAATTCATGGGGCAACCTCCAGCATGAATTACCTGGGATGCAAAATTAGTGCAGTCTCCGCCCATTTTTTCAAAGTCAGCATATCTTGGGTTCCTGGAAAGCGCCCACTTTCTCGCATATGCTACTGCTGCCTTCCGGTTGTACGGATGCAATTGCGCCTGCGGATAATAAATCATTCTACATTCCCCCCTTCTTATCATCTTATGCAATCTGATGAACATTGGTGAAAATCCTTTTTGCTGGATTAATAAACTTTTTACATTTTTATAACAACGGCTTTAACTATCAAAATACTTATTCTGCCATAATAGTGATAGATTCACAAATCTAGTGTTCTTCTGAAAGGGGTAGATCCTTTTGCTAATCCAGAGTCATAAACTAATATCGGAAAAAGTGCATGCAAATTTGCAGCGCCATTTAGGCATTGAACTCCATAAGGGTTTTTTCATCTATGGCAACATTAAACCGGATATTTCACCCTATCTGTCTAAAATCCCTCACTACGTCAATGAATCACTAAGTTTTATCAGCAATGAAATCTACCATCTTTCCAATACGCCTTTTTCAAAGGACAAAGCCTTTATTAAGCAGTTTTCTATTCAGTTGGGTGTTATAACCCATTATATTTCAGACTATTTTTGTCATCCCCACCATGACCGGGAAACCTATAAAAATCATCTCATAGAACACTTAAAGTATGAATCCCTGCTTCATGAACATATTAAACATCTTCCTTATTTATTTGACAAAGACATGTATTATACTTGTAAATTAAACGGAAATGCCGATGCCCTATCTCAGATTCTCGAAGATCTGTTTAACAGGTATACCTGCAATGCGCCCAGCTTTCAGAACGATGTATGTCACGCACTAAAAGCATCTTCCTCCATCGCACTGCTCATTACCTATAACGCTATGCATGCAAAAGAAAAACAACCAATTATAACAGCGGCTTAAAAACTCCTCATAGGAGTTTTTTTATTATCTATTGCAGCTCCTACTTATGTGAATTTTTTATAAATTAAATCTTTTGTATTATAAATTTAATAGGATTTATAAATTTTATTTATCATATTTTGAAGGTTTTAGACGATTTATGCCGAATTATTCAACAAGATGAAATGATCATTGAGGAAAGGTGGTAATCATGGAACAATTTGACCGAATATCTATTGAAGAAGTATCAAAGCGAGACATGTTGATGATATTAAAGGCTCTTGAATATACAGGCGAAAACACAAATATCCAATCCTTTATTTCACTGAAGGATAGTATTTTAAAACAACTAAGCGCTCTAGCCAATACTACAGAAGAAGAATTCCTTCTGCATTTAGAAAAATAGATCAAATCATTTTATTAAGCAAAACACTGCATCGTTGAATGCAGTGTTTCTTTATAGCCTTCTAAAATATTCATTATAGTCATCTTTTTGTTCAATCGCCTCGTCCAATTGCTGTATCAACCGCTGTCGATCCTCTGGCAGTGTCCCCTGCAAAGAAATATAATTCGACGCATGATTGCTTCGAAAAATACAATGATTTAGGGCAAAGTTCTCCAGTAACATTTTTGTCTCTTTCAATATCTCAATAGGTGTCAATAGCTGGAATTCTCCGTTTTTCACCTGCGCTTCCAAAGACACCCCCGGCTCCAGCAGCAGTGTCAGCAACCCCAGATACTGAGGTTGTATGGCATTGACAATGCGAGCCGACTCAATAGCATGCTCCTGCCAGTGTTCTTTTCCTCCGAGTCCTGAAATCAGTGTAGCTGACAACTTTATTCCCGATGTCAAAATCTTTCTGCCTGCAAGGATCATTTCCTCTGCAGTGGTACCCTTTTGAATGTACTTAAGGATTTTATCACTGCCTGATTCAATTCCCAGATAAGCGATGCCTAGTCCAAGCTTTCTAAGTTCGCTCAATTCTTCTATCGTCTTATTCATAATAGATTGTGGACTGCTATAAATGCCCACCCTTTCACACTCCGGAAAAAGGTTTTTGATTTTAACTAATACTTCCTTTAAATAGGCGGCCTTACAGATCATTGCATCTCCATCAGCTAAAAAAATCCTCTTTACTTCTCTATAATGCCTTCTCGCCTCCTCTAACTCATCCAGCACTTCCTCAAGCCTGCGGATTCGAAACTTCTTATCTTTGTACATACTACAGAAGCTGCATTGATTATACGAGCAACCGATGGTTACCTGTATGATGAGACTATAGGCCTCACTGGGCGGCCTGTAGACGGTTCCTTCATATTGCATTGTCCATTTCCTTTCTATCTGTAAATAAGCCAGTAGTCATCTACTGGCTTTTTGTTACATTCTTTCCGGTGCAGCAACACCCAGAAGGCTCAATCCATTTTGAATAGTTTGCTTTGCAGCAAACACAAGAGCCAATCTTGATCTTTGCAGTTCATGATCTGCTACAATGATCGGACAATCATGGTAGAATTTGTTGAAAGCTTGTGCCACGTCTACAATATGGCGTGTGATGATGGAAGGTTCATATTTTCTAGCAGCATCTTCTACCACACCTGGGAATTGCTGAATTAAACGGATTAGATTCATAGCATCTTCATTGGAGAGCAGACTATAGTCAATCGTATCTGTAAGCTTTACTTCTGCTTTTCTTAATAGACTGCAGGCTCTTGCGTGGGTGTATTGCACATAAGGTCCTGTTTCTCCGTCAAAGGTCAGGGTCTTATCCCAAGAGAACACATAGTCCTTAATGCGGCTGTTGGATAACTCTTGAAATACCACTGCCCCAATACCGATTTGTTTCGCAATTTCGTCTTTGTTCTCCAGGTTTGGACTTTTTGCAGTAATGATTTCTTTTGTTCGTTCTACTGCTTTTGTCAATACGTCTTCCAAGAACACTACTCTCCCTTTTCGAGTGGACATGGTTCCCTCTTCTAAAGCAACCATTCCAAAAGCAACATGTACACAATCCTTAGCCCATTCATTGCCCATCAGTTCAATAATTTTCATCCATTGCTGGAAGTGAAGATTCTGTTGTGCTCCTACGACGTAGATGTTTTTATCAAAATTATAATGTTCTTTTCTATAAATGGCTGCTGCAATATCTCTCGTGATATAAAGGGTTGAACCATCGCTCTTCCGAATCAGTGCCGGCGGCATTCCATAGGGTTCTAAATCTACAATTTCAGCACCCTTAGACTCTTTTAACAATCCTTTTTCCTCCATGATCTCTAATACCCTTGGCATTTTATCAGAATAGAAGCTTTCCCCGGCATAGGAGTCAAAGGCAATCCCCAGCATTTCGTAAACTCGGTTAAACTCCTTTAAACTCTCATCTCTAAACCACTGCCATAGTTTCAATGCCTCTTCGTCTCCATCTTCCAATCGTTTAAACCATAATCTCGCTTCATCCTCTAGACTAGGATTCTTTTCAGCCTCCTCATGAAACTTGATATACAGTTTTAGAAGTGCAGGAATAGGTTCTGCTTCCACTTCTGATGCATTTCCCCAATTGTTGAAAGCTACAATTAGTTTTCCGAACTGTGTTCCATAGTCTCCAAGATGATTAATCGAGATGGTTTCATAGCCCAAAAACTGATAAATTTTATTGATCGCATGTCCTATTACAGTTGTTCGAATGTGTCCGATATGAAAAGGCTTCGCAATATTCGGGGAAGAATATTCTACAATAACTCTTTTTCCGGCACCTTGATCTGATGAACCAAATTTTTCTGGCTGCTGTAATACATTTTCTATAAGGGATTTTGCATAGGTAGTTTTGTCAATAAAGAAATTTAGATAAGGGCCTTCATTTTGTACTTTCTCAAACAAGGCCACCTCTCCAATACTTTCAGCTAACTCTTGAGCGATTTGATTCGGTGCCTTTCTAAAGGCTTTCGCTAGCTTAAAGCAGGGAAAAGCAAAATCTCCCATCTGTGGATTTGGCGGTATTTCTATTAGATCAGATATCTCTTTCTCACTCATAGATTCGATCTTTTGGGATAAAAGGTCGGCGATTTCTTTCTTAAAGTTAATCATTCTTAAACCCTCCTGATTTTATATGTAGTAAAATAAAAAACTCCCGCCTCTAATAAATGCAAGAGACGAGAGTCAATTCCCGTGTTACCACTCTTATTGGTACATATCCTGTACCCACTCTACTCCCTGATAACGGTGGGATTCCGTTTTGTCTACGCTTAATAAGATTCAACAAAATTCTCAGAGGTGCGTTTCAATCTCAGGCTTGTGCCGGACTTCCACCATCCCCGGCTCGCTTTGACAGATCCTGACATCTACTCTCCTCATCATCGAAAAGCATTATTTTGACTAATAATTTACCATATATTTTTATCCAAATCAAGTCTTTTTATGAAACTATTCTACTCTTTTTATTATCTTATGATACAATATCAAGTAAGGAACCTATAGGAGGGTTAAACTTGATTCCAAAACACATTGCTTGTATGACGAAACATTTGATTGAAGATAAGGAGTTCTTCTTATATTTTCACAAACCTGTAGAAGATGTATTTGATCTGGTTTTACACAAACAGCTGTGGCGCGAAAAATATTATCTCAGTTTTGTAGATGGAGACCGCTTTATAGGCAGCTCACTGGATTATCAAAAAAGCGTTCTCTACAATCTTTATTCAGAAGTTAAAATGAAAAATAGGTTCTCCAAGATCTATTTTTACCAGATTATCCTGTTAGACAGAAGCTATTCTAAAGATGAATTAGATAGGCTGGAGCAGCTTTATGCCTGGGTAAAGGACGAAAAAATCAATCTAACGCTTTTATTGTGTCCTGTCCCATCGGATCAAATCCTTACTCTCTTTTCAAATTTTGAAGATCGTGAAAATGTAATTTCTTCTTTATCCACATATGTACCAAATATACCTCATGAATCCATGGCATCTTTTGATTTATTGGAAATTGAGAGAAGTACACGTAAAAACAAGGGCTATGACTTAGGGCAGAAGAGATTTTATCTAACCTTCGTACTAATAGCCATTAATCTATTGTACTGGCTCTACATGGAAATGACGGGAAGTACCACTGATATTTATCATCTGATTGAATACGGCGCTAAATACAATCCCCTTATCGCCAACGGAGAATACTACCGCCTAATTAGCAGTATGTTTATTCATATTGGCCTGCCTCATCTTCTATTAAACACTTATGCATTGAATGTTTTAGGGAAAGATGTGGAACTTATTTACGGCAGCAGTAAGTTTCTCATGATTTATCTAATCTCAGGAATTTTTGGCAGTCTGGGAAGCTTTTTATTTAGCAATGCACTTTCTGCCGGTGCCTCTGGTGCCATATTTGGTCTGATGGGTGCCTACCTTTATTTTGGGGTTCGAAAACCCGCTATTTTTTCTGCCCGTTATGGAATGAACCTGGTAACGCTCCTGATTATTAACATTGTTTTTGGTCTAACTAATGCCAATATTGATAACTATGCCCATATCGGTGGTCTAATAGGTGGATTCTTGGCCTGCTGGGCTTTTGGTTTTCATAAAGAGAGACTTTTTACGCTCAAGCGGATCCTATTACAACTGATGCTTATCAATATTATGATACTCTGTCTTTTTATCGGTGTAAGGATTCATCAAAATACCTCTGAGTATCATCTCCATAAAGGTGTTCAGTATTTGCGTCAAAACAACTACCCTCGTGCTCGTCAGCAATTTGAAGCGGGATTGTCAACAAATCCGAATGCAGCAGAGTTCTACTTCTATCTTGCTTTTATCGCCTATAATGAAGGAGACCCGGAAGGTGCTGCAGCCTATTTGGAAAAAACCTTAGAATTAAATCCCAGTGATTCCATGGCAAAGAAGTTCTTGCAAGAAATTCAACAGCAGTAAAAATAAAACCCGATCTAGTCGGGTTTTATTTTTATTTATCTGGATATAATCCCTGTATGTATTGGAAAGGTTCTCTACAGTCGATTCCATTAATGGTGTCTACCTTTTCTCCCTCAATCAAAATCTGTACCTTCTCATTTTCTGGTTGTACTGTAAGCGCATTAACGATGGTAGCGATGGATAAAAGCGTGTCATTACTAGTCCCCTTCTGCCCCTGTACAAATTCCTTTGAAAGATTGACGACTAGAACATTTTGCTGGCGCTCCACAGATAGTAATTTGGTTCCTTTAGGCACTGCATTCAGGTATTCGCCAAAGCCCTCCGTTTCAATCGCCTCATGAAGGATAAACTCCTCCATGGTTTTATTTTTCAGGCGTTCATCATTCTTTTCAACACTATAGGCTTCATCAAATAAGAAGGGTTTATCCTTATGTCTAAAGTAGAGAACATAGTCCAATAATTCTGTTGCTTCATTGATATTTTCCACCGCTGCTGGTTTGCCTTGCTCCTCATTTTTGTCTTGACCGGCAGCTGGATCTTCCTTTTTGCATCCGGTCAATACTAATCCCAATATTAAAATACATAATACTACAATAGCTATTGTTTTTTTCATATGCATTCCCCCCCACTAAATACGCTAATAGCTACATTTTTTCTATATATTCCCTAAAATTCGACTCATCTAACACCACTAGACCATTATTTTTCAATAATGCAGCGGTAACGCCATCCCCTGCTTGAAGCTTTCGGGAAAAAGTACCATCATAGATCTGCCCACTTCCACAGGATGGACTTTTTGCCTTTAAAATCGCTCCCTTTGCTTTATATAATTTGGCAATCTTTAAGGTTTCTTTCGCCCCCTTTATAAAAAAATCTGATTTATCCTCACCATGACAGTTTAATACCCTTGTCTGTCCTTCCAGCAGCGTTGTCCCGTCACCACCTACAATTTCACAGGGAGGTCTGGGTGTAGACATCCCTCCCAACTGTTCCGGGCAAACTAATACGGCTTTTCCCTGTTCCACAAGGGTCATAAGCTCCTGTTCGCAGTAACTTCCCCCATTATATCGACAATCAATGCCCACTAAGCATGCACTAATCAGAATCATTTTAGTTTCACTCCTTTTTTCGGGTCGACAGAGTCGTCGCCCCCTACAATATAATACTAACCTAGGGACAGACCTATGTGTCTGCCCGCTTTTCGGAACGATCACTGATCGTTCCCTACAAATATTTGCGATCGTCAGTCGCAGCTACGATTTCTTTTTTTTATCGTTTTTTGTTGTAACCCTTAAAAGGTCATTCTGTATCGCAAATTCATCAGGGGGTAAAACCTTTCGATTGTCCCGCTTGCTCTTATAAAACTCCAGTCCCGCTAAATAGGCTTTCTGTCGAAGCTCCTCATCCTCTGGATTTGCCTCTAAGGCCCGAAGTGCCGCCTTATATTTCTCCAGGTGTTTCAATCCCTGCTTCATACGGCTAATAGCAATCCATACTGCTGCGGCTCCAGCAATTAGTATTCCCAGCAGGCTAACGAAGCCATTTCCCATTTCTGATCCCAGATATAGAATATAAAAAGACAACAGTAGTAAAATAAATCCCCCAAATATGCCCAGCATAAAGGTTCCTCCAATACAATTATTTTAATTCAGCAATGGTTACACCTGTCCCACCTTCTCCATAGGCCCCATCCCGATAGGATTTAACATGTCTATGTCCCTTCAAGAGCTGCTTGATACCATCTCGTAATACCCCTGTGCCTTTTCCATGAATAATGGTAATTTCCCTTAACCCTGCAATATATGCATCGTCAAGATATTTATCTGTGTTGAGTAAGGCTTCCTCCAACATTTGTCCTCGTAGATCCAAAGAGCTCTGAATGCTTTGACTTTTTGCCTTCATGATTTTTCCCGTCCCCACTTTAGAAGCTTTCTCTTTCTCTTCCTTATCTAAACGCAGATGATTAATATTGACATTTACCTTCATGATTCCTACCTGAACTGTAAGATCTCCATTCTCATCCGGCAAAGTCACCACATTTCCTTTTTGGTTAAGGGTTAGAATGACAACCGTATCCCCTAATTTCAACTGCTTCGGAGGTTTAGTATTGATAACATTATCAGGATTTGTCATCCATCCACTGCCCATATGATCCAGCTGATCCCGCAGTTTTTTTCTCGCCTCTTCAATTTTCCGATTCTTTTCCTTTTCTTCTTGCTCTATGGAAAGCTCTCGTAAATCTTTTATCACCTGTTCTGCTTCTTCTTTTGCTTCCTTTAATATTTTTCTTGCTTCTTCTTTTGCCTCCTTCAACAACTTTTCCCGCTGCTGCGCAAGTTTCTCCAGCTTACGCTCATACTCCTCTTTATGCTCCTGAATCATCAGTTTTAGGCGGATAGCTTCATCCTTTTCACGTTCTGCAGTCTGCTTGTTTTTTTCAATCGTTGTGAGCAAGTCCTCAAATTCAATCTCATCTTTTGAAATATATTCCTTGGCCCGATCTACAATATATTGATCCAACCCTAGTCTTTTTGAAATCTCAAAAGCATTGGACTTTCCGGGAACACCAATGAGAAGTCGATAAGTAGGGCTTAAAGTCTCTACGTCAAATTCCACTGATGCATTTTTTACGCCCTTTGTAGTCAATGCATACTGTTTCAGTTCTGTATAGTGGGTAGTAGCAATTGTTCGTGCCCCAAGAACATAAAGATGATTTAATATAGCAATGGCTAAAGCTGCTCCTTCAGTAGGGTCGGTACCCGCACCCAACTCATCCAATAAAATCAAGGCTTTGTTTTCTACCCGATTCAATATTTCTACAATATTTGTCATATGGGATGAGAAAGTACTCAAGCTCTGCTCAATACTCTGTTCATCACCAATATCTGCAAAAACTTGTTGGAAAACTGAAAGCTTTGTTCCAAAATCAGCAGGTACATGAAATCCAGATTGAGCCATTAGGGTTAACAGTCCCACCGTTTTGAGCGTTACCGTTTTGCCTCCTGTATTGGGGCCTGTGATTACTAATGTTTGGAAGTCCTCGCCAATCCATATGTTCGTAGGTACTACAGCCTTTGCATCCAAGAATGGATGCCTTCCATTTTTAATTCGTATTTTCCCAGCTTCGTTTAATTCTGGTTCAACACCACGCATTTGGACAGAAAGTTTTCCCTTAGCAAATAAAAAATCCAAATGAGCCAAAATCTTCTGATTTCCCTTGATTTCCTCTGTTTTCTCTCCAATCATGGCAGTCAGTTCTGCTAAGATTCTTTCGATTTCTGCCTTCTCCTTCAACTTTAGCTCTTTCAGTTCATTGTTCATCTCCACGATGGCCATAGGCTCAATAAATAAAGTGGCGCCGCTGGAAGACTGGTCATGGATTAATCCTTGAAAATTGGCGCGATGCTCCTGCTTTACCGGTACTACGTATCGATCCTGACGGATCGTGATAATCGCCTCTTGAAGATACTTCTGAGTTTGTGCTGAAGATATGATACTGTTGAGACGGCTTCGAATTCCTGCATTTTTAGCTTCAATCTGTCTTCGAATGTTTTTTAACGCGGGACTTGCATTGTCAGAGATTTCTTCCTCACTAATAATACATTCTGTTATTCTGTCTTCTATGGTTTTAAAGCTATATAAGGTGTTAATATACTCTTCAATAATCGGATACCTTCGTTCTTCCTCCTTTGTATCTTTTACCATGCTCTTTAGTCTTCTTGCCGCCCGTAAGGTATCAGCTACCTCTAACAACTGTCCAGGATAAAGAAAGGATCCAATTTCCGCTCTTTTAATATGATAAGAAAGGTCATGGACACCGCCCATGGAAACTTGACCTTTTTGGATCAGTAATCCGCTTGCTTCACTGGTTTCTTTCTGCCATTGAATAACTTCCTGCAAATTTACAGAGGGGGTCAGCTGCTCAGCAACACTTCTGCCAAGACTGGATTCAACTTTTTGGAGCAGCATATTTTTTATCTTTTCATATTCAAGTACTCTTAAAGTCTTTGTATTCATTTCTTCCTCCTTATTCTCCTAATCCACTGCCTCTTATATTACTCTACACCTCTAAAAAAGTGTCCTTTTGTTAAACCTTGCTGCCTTATTTTCTCTAAAAAAGTCACTGCTGTCTTTCCTAGAATTCCTTGCTGCTTCATCAGGTTATCCAGGGTTTCACGATAGGCTTTGATTGTTTGTTCTACTTCCTCTGAATCTTCTATGGTAAAATCTAGACGAAAGTTTGTAATTCCAGCCTCAGCAAGCTCTGAAAGATGTCCTAAAAGGCACAGTTTTTGAGCATTGAGCAAATGAGTTCTGCAGCTTGCATCAGTCATAATAGGAAAAACCTTTCCTAGTCGATCCTTTAATCCAAATTGATTATTTCTACACCTGCTGCAGTTTCCCTCCTTTTGCTTAGGATTCATGACGGCCTCCACCGGACAATGTTCCATTACCATTAACATTAAATAACCCTGTACCACTAATTCATAAGAAACCGCGCAGTTATCCAGGATTCTGCGAATCTGTTTTAGGGTGAGCTCAGGTGAAAGGGTGATTTCTTGTACACCTAGCTCTTGCAGCAGCTTTACAGATCCACTATTAAAAATATTCAAGAAATAATCTGTATAGATTCTCTGTTGTTTGAACCTTTTTGCCACTTCTAATATCCCTAGATTAGATACCATAATTGGCTGGTCCTGACCATAGCTTTCTACAAAACCCCGAATACTGTCCATTTCTTCCTCCCTGGTAATCCTTGAAAAGGCTGGTACTAAGCTTATCCCATGATCCCTTGCCATCGCTATGGCTTTTTTCATTGTAGGAAATTCACGATAATAGATACGGTCTACCTTATATTTTAGTGCGGCCTCTAACTGCTCCATATTGCTAACAGATACATTGAGCTTTAGCAGCGCCTCTGCTTTGTTATTTTTATTTCCTATCCACAGTTTTATATCACTTTGCTGAAGCTTTCTATGTCTTCGGTCATGATATTTTTCTCTTGCTCTGTCCATTTTCCCTACAACTTCTCTTCTCAATCGGTTCAGCTCTCCAATAGGAATGACAGCATCAGAATCAACGGTCATTTCTAAATGCGCCAATTCATAAACGGTTCCTCCTAGCTTTGCCATCTGCTCATGAATTCGTACTTCGCCGGTAGCCGTCTTTAGTGCTCTCTCCACTACATATTCACTTTCCTGTTGGACATAGTGGTTTTCATCATCCCAGAGATCCAGTATCAAGGTTTCTCCAATCACACCCTTTAAGCGTCCATATACTGGAATACACTTTTCTCTTCTTTCATAACTTTCCTTAGCTCTTTTCAACAGCGACAAGTCTGTAGTTTTGTATACAGGCAATTTTCCTTGTACCTGCGTTTTAAAGGGAATCTCTATAATATCTCCCTTTTGGCCCTGATCGCTTCTATTTCCATTGTTAAAAATAGCCTCTACGATAGCTCCTGAATTATCTCCTTCGCGAGCCCAAATTTCTATGCCGTCACCTTTAGCTAAACTTTCTGACAGCTGTAGTTTCAATCGTCTTTTATTTCTGTCATAACCCAGGGTTTCGCCAATATAAATACCCCGATTACTAGGCTTTTCAAAGCTCATTAGCTTATGTCCCCGGTCACCGAACAAATATCCCTTCGTAAATTTGCGATTAAATATTTGCGCTACATCAATCTTGAGCCTTTGGTCTAGCTTTGGTTGTATTCCTTTTTCACAAAATTGATCAATGGCTTTGCGATAAGCTCCAACGATAGTAGCCACATATTCCGGTCTTTTCATCCGTCCCTCAATCTTTAAAGATTTTACCCCTGCTGCCAAGAGTTTATCAACATGCTCTAATGTATTTAAATCTCTTGGACTAAGCAAGTATTCGCCAAAATCATTTTTGATCTGCTGCCCATTTTTCATATTCACAAGGGTATAAGGCATTCTACAGGTTTGCGCACAACGCCCCCGGTTTCCACTTCTTCCACCAATCATACTGCTCATAAGACATTGACCCGAGTAGCTGACGCATAAGGCGCCATGTACAAAAACTTCTAAATCTACATTTGTACTTTCTGCAATTTGCCGGATCTCGTCGACAGGCATTTCCCTAGCCAATACAACCCTTTTGAAACCCAATCCAGCTAACAATTCTACCCCTTCCCGGTTGTGTACCGACATCTGGGTACTGGCGTGAAGTTCAAAATCCGGAAAAAAATCTCGCACAAGCTTTGCAACACCTAAATCCTGAACAATAATCGCATCCGCATCATGATTATACAAAAAGGTTATATACTTTCCCAATTCTTCAAATTCTTCATCTCCAATGAGGGTATTTACCGTAATAAATACTTGTACTCCCCGAATATGACAATAGGCAATCGCTTTTTTTAGTTCTTCCTCATCAAAGTTTCCTGCAGATTGTCTTGCATTAAAAGCCTTACCTCCTAGATATACGGCATTTGCCCCATTTTGTACGGCTGCTTCTAATGCCTCCCAACTGCCTACCGGTGCCAATAATTCAACTTGATTCATCCTTTTCAACTCCTATTTTTTCCATCCAAAAATAAAAAGCAGTAATATTATTATATCACTACTTCCTGCTTGCAATAACCCATTTAAAAACTTACTTTCTTTTCTCCTCATCAAAGGTGTCGATGAAAGCATCTAATTCCTTTCTTGCCTGTACATACTTAATCTGCATCTCAAACAGTTTATTCTGAAGTTCCTCATTGGACTTTAATACCTTCTCCATTTCTGTTTCTTTCTCACGGAGTAAACCGTTTAGATGTTCAATCTCCAACAATAAACTTTGTTGATCATCATTATTTTGACTAACCTGCTTCATTTCTTCTTCCATTTTCTGAATAATCTCCCGGTACTCTTGTCCCTTTTCTTCCATTAGAGAGGTGGCAACTGCCAACTGCGCACGAACATCCTCTAAATCTTTCAAAGGTCTCATCGCTTCTTTCTCCAAACCTTCCAGTTGAGCCTTAGTTTTAAAATAATCATCGGCTATATTTAAAGAGGTCAGCACTGCAACCATGGCCGTACTCAATTTTTTACTCTTCTTTGCTACATCTTCCATCTTATCATCAACATAGTTGGCAACTTTTTGCATATATTCTCTTGGCTCACAACTAACCATAGTATATTCTTGGCCATATATTCTAACAATCACCTTGTTCTTATTACTCATTTTTATCTCTCCTTTTTGCTGGAGTTCTTTATTGGTAATTCTTTAAAAGAAGAAAATATCCTGCTTTTTTAAGTGTATCCATCGAAATATTTTCTAGTTCCTACAATATACCCATATTACCATTATAATATAAAGATGCCTTCTAATAAATACTGTATTCCTTTCTATTCTATGGGAATCTGTGTAAGTGCCTAGGTATAATATGGAAAATAAATAGAATCCGGCAGTTCACCCTGCCGGATTCTATTTATTTTCTCAGCTGTGCATTTAGTTTTTCTTCCAGTGTTCTAACAATTCTATCATGAATTTGTGCAACTTCTTCATCCACCAACGTACGATCTGCTGCACGATAGGTCAGGGAGTAGGCCACACTCTTATAGCCTTCTTGTATTTGCTTGCCCTTATAAACATCAAAAAGCTTTACGCTTTCTAGGATTGTACCACCGTTATTCCAGATGATATCCTCTATCTCTTTTACATAAATACGATCTTCTAATACCAGTGCCATATCTCTTGTAATGGCAGGATATTTCGGCAATGGTTTATATAATCTGTCTAAACGTGTAATTTGCAGCAGTATATTAAAGTCTAGTTCCGCCACATAGGTTCTCTCATCAATATCATAATTTTCCGTTACATCCGGGTGTACTTCTCCCAGTACGCCTAGTATATGCTCTCCATACTGAATATTGGCACATCTTCCCGGGTGAAAGGATGGATGATTTTTTTCAGGCGTATACTGACATTTCCCAACACCGAGCTTTACCAAAAGTTCTTCGATGGTCCCCTTCAAGGTATAAAAATCCGTACCTTTTCCATACATTCCCAGCGTTAAAACCTTCTTCTCTACCGGCAAACGATTCACAGGCACGCTGTAGGGTATAAATATTCTTCCCAGCTCAAAAGCCTTTGCGGACTCAACTTTTCTGTTGTAATTTCGTGCCAGTACCTCCAACATATTCGCAATCAATGTTGTGCGCATAATGCTGTTTTCTTCTCCTAAAGGATTGATTAACTTTACTACGTTTCGCATAAAGCTATCCTCAGCAATACGAATCATATCAAAGCTTCTAGGACTTACAAATGAATAAGTTGTAATCTCATTCAATCCCAACCCATTTAAAATATCCTTACTGTAGTCCTCAATGATTTGACCGTTAGTTTTTGCACCCTGCGTATTTCCCTTTGGTGCAGTATTTGGTATTTCATCATAACCGTAGATTCTTGCAACTTCTTCTACGATGTCGATTTCTTTCAATAAATCTGCCCGATAAGTAGGTACAGTCACTTTCATTATATTTGACTCAATAGCTACTTCTAATCCCAGTCTTTTTAAAATATCCTGAATTTCTTCCGGCGAAAGAGAAATACCCAGCAGATTGTTGATTCGATGGGGTCTGACCTCAATGACCTTTTTTTCTACGGGTTCTGGATAGATGTCAATCGTTCCTTGAACAATTTTTCCAGCCCCTAAGAATTCGATCAGCTGGCATACGCGATCTGCAGCTAAGCGACAGCCATTTGGGTCAATTCCTTTTTCAAACCGGGCAGATGCCTCTGTTCTCAAACCAAGCTTTTTGGAGGTTGCCCGAATATTATCCGCATTAAAATAAGCAGATTCAATTAATATTCTCTTGGTCTGCTCTGTAACCTCGGAGTTTTCTCCTCCCATTACACCAGCCAAACCAACAGAACGCTTTCCATCGGCAATCATTAACATATTCTCATCCAAATTTCTCTGTACACCATCAAGGGTCTTAAATACTTCCCCTTCCGCCGCATTCCGTACGATGATTTTATGATCTTCCAACTGGTCTAAATCGAAGGCATGGAGCGGTTGGCCCATTTCCAGCATAACATAGTTTGTAATATCTACAATATTGTTGATCGGTCTTACCCCGGCTTCCATTAGTCTTTGCTGCAGCCACACCGGAGAAGGTTGAATCACTAAATCTGTAGCAACCCTACCTACATAGCGGCCGCATAATTCCGGATTTCTCACCTCTATTGAAGCATATTCGGCAATATTTCCATACTCCTCTTTAATTTTCACATCCGGATACTGGATTTGGCGGTTAAAGGTTGCTGCTGTTTCTCTGGCAATCCCCAGTATACTGAGACAATCAGGTCTATTTGGTGTTATTTCAAACTCAATGACCTGACCCTCAAATCCTAATACTTTTTTTATATCTTCTCCGAGGGGATAAGCTTGATCCAAAATAAAGATGCCCTCTTTTTGGTATTGGGGAATGACTTTATCTGCGATACCTAATTCCTTCGCTGAACACATCATTCCATTGGATTCTTCTCCCCTCAGTTTTCCTTTCTTGATCTTTACTCCACCAGGCAATTCTCCCCCGGCCATTACAATGGGAATATAGTCTCCAACTTTGATATTATTGGCTCCGGTGACAATCTGTATCACTTCTGTTCCCACATCTACCTTTGTTACAAGCAGCTTATCCGCATTGGGATGAGGATTCATTTCTAGAATTTTGCCAACAACTACTTTTTGAATTTCTTCCCCTAAATGTTCTACTGCCTCAACCTTTGAGCCAGACATTACCAGCTTATCACTTAATGTATTGATATCTAAATCTTCAATATTTACATATTCTCTCAACCATTTTACTGGGACAAACATCCTATTCTTCCTCCTTTTGCAATCTATTTAGAATTGGTTTATGAACCGCATGTCATTTTCAAAGAACAATCGGATATCATCGATACCTAAGCTTAGCATTGCAATACGATCCAAGCCCATTCCAAAAGCAAAACCGCTATATTCTTCCGGATCAATTCCGCAGATCTTCAATACATTTGGGTGTACCATGCCTGCACCTAATATTTCAATCCATCCACTGCCTTTACAGACCCTACAGCCTGATCCTTGGCACTTAAAGCAAGTAACATCTACCTCTGCACTTGGTTCCGTGAAAGGAAAATAATGAGGTCTGAATTTCGTTTTCGTACCCACACCAAAAAGCTGCTTTGCAAATACATCCAAGGTCCCTTTTAAATCCGCCATGGTGATATTTTTGTCTACCACTAACCCTTCTATCTGATGGAACATTGGAGAGTGGGTAGCATCCGGTGTATCTCTTCGGAAACATCTTCCGGGGGATATAATTCGGATCGGAGGCTTCATTTTTTCCATGGTACGAATCTGCACGGTGGAGGTTTGTGTCCTGAGCAGGATATCATCTGAGATATAGAAAGTATCGGATAAATCTCTGGAAGGATGGGTTTTTGGTGCATTTAACGCATCAAAATTATAGTAGACCATATCTACTTCGGGCCCCTCTGCAATTTTAAAGCCCATTCCCATAAAGATGCCCTTTATTTCATCTAATACCTTCGTTAGAGGATGTTTATGGCCCAACTCCAGTTCTTTTCCCGGCATGGTGACATCAATGGTTTCCTTCATAAGTCTTGCATTTTTTTCTATAGCCTTTACACGATTGACCGCTTGCTCTAGCAGAGATTCAATCGCTTCCCTCACCTCATTGGCGATCTTACCTACTAGTGGTCTCTCCTCCGCAGATAATTCTCCCATTCCTCGTAAAACAGAAGTTAACTCTCCCTTTTTTCCAAGAAAACGCACGCGGATCTGCTCCAGTTCTTCCATTGATTGCGCCTGCCCTATAGCAGCTTCTGCAGATTGTTGAATTTGTTCAAGCTTTTGTTTCATTTTGATTCTCCTTCCATGCAATAAATATATTTCAATTTTTTCAACAAAGAAAACACTTTTAAAACAGTCAACCCTTTTTTCCAAAAATAAAAAAATCTTCAATCCCGAAAGGGACGAAGATTTCTCCGCGGTACCACCCTAATAGCTGAAAAGCTTTCAACCACTCCTTAGACGTAACGGCGTCGACCGATAGAACCTACTGCTACTTCAATTCTATAGTTCAAGAGCGAACTTCGGTTACATTACAACTTCGAAATGCTCTCAGCCTTTGACATTTCTTCTCTGTAAGTCTTCCTATAACCTACTTTTCTCCATCATAACAGATCTCACAATTCAGTTAGTTTGTTACTAATTCCTTATAAACCAGATAGGCGTTTATATTTCCTGTTAACATAAAAAGCTTCCAGAATAATTCCGCAGTAGCAAACATAACTGCCTACACCCCTTTTCCGTAGCCTATTTTATAAACATTATAGCACATGAAAAAGAGGTTTACAAGAATTAACAGAATCCATTTTTATAATATTTTTTAATTTTCAGATAATAGCTACCTCATCCGCTGCCTTACTGCTTCATATAATACAATGGATGCTGCTACCGACACATTCAAGGATTCTGCTTTACCCGGAATAGGTATCTTCACTAAAGCATCCGCCGCATCCATCCAGGTAGAAGATACACCATTGGCTTCATTTCCTACTACAATCACCACATCCTGCCGATAATCTACTTCATAGTGATAGGATACAGCATCAAGACTAGTGGTTAAAATTTTAATCTGATTATTTTTTAGAAAGCTGATACCTTCTTGGGAATCTTCCAGCATAAAAATCGGCAGGTGAAAAATCGATCCCATTGTTGCCCGTATGGTTTTAGGATTATATAGGTCTACACATCCCTTGGTCAGCAGTATTGCATCTACGCCTGCACTATCTGCAGTTCTTATAATCGTACCCAGATTGCCAGGGTCTTGTATTCTATCAAGCAATACATAAAAACTATTTTTTTTCTTTGGCAATTGCTCTAGACACATCTCTATTCTCGGAAGTATTGCCATGATCCCTTGGGGAGATTCAGTTTCTGCAATCTCTCCATAAAGTTTTTCAGTCGTGTGATATACCTTCACACCCTGTTCAGCTAACTGTTTCAACAGATTTTCTCCACCTGCAGCACGGTACAAAGCATCACAAAATACAGCATACTTAATCCTTTGCCTATTTTCAAGAGCATCACAAAGAATACGTACACCTTCTATCATGTATTCTTTATGCTTGTCTCTATATTTTCGCCTTGATAGCTGTTTAATATGCTTGATCACAGCATTCTCTGCGGAAAATATTTCTACGATCAATAAACTCACCCCAGGTTCTTATGCCTTGTTTTCAAGCTTCTGTACATCATCATTATGTCCAATCACAACCAGTACATCGTCTTTTCGGATGATGTCCAGTGCATTTGGTGATATGTTAATTTCTGCACCATGCTTAATCGCCATGACATTGATGCCGTATTTAGCGCGCATATTGAGTTCACTAAGCGTTTTACCTTCCCAATCCTTTAAGGCAGAGATTTCTACGATACTATAGTCCGGCGCCAATTCAATGTAGTCCAGTATATTAGAAGATACTAAATTGTGTGCAACACGAACGCCCATGTCTCTTTCAGGAAATACTACGCGATCTGCACCAATCTTATAAAGCACTTTTGCATGAAGTTCATTTTGCGCTTTTGCTACCACATACTTTACACCTAATTCCTTAACAATCAGTGTAATAAGAATAGATGATTGTATGTCAGAACCAATGGTAATTACGGCTACGTCAAAATTTCGTATGCCTAGTGATTTAACAGAAGCCTCGTCAGTAGCATCCGCTTGTACTGCATGGGTTACAGAATCCGATATGTTTTGGATCACATCTTCATTTTCATCAATAGCCAATACGTCATAGCCTAATCCGTATAAGGTTCTCGCCACACTAGAGCCAAATCTTCCACATCCAATC
Source organism: Geosporobacter ferrireducens (assembly GCF_001750685.1). Taxonomy (GTDB): domain Bacteria; phylum Bacillota; class Clostridia; order Peptostreptococcales; family Thermotaleaceae; genus Geosporobacter; species Geosporobacter ferrireducens. Next base: position 796,755 of record NZ_CP017269.1, read on the forward strand.
ACTGCAAATTGCTTCATTGCTACACCCCTTTATCCAACAATTACTTTTTCTTCAGGATATTTGATCAATCCCTTTTTCTTCTTCTGCTGTCTTGCCACTGCCAATGCTAAGGTAAGCGGTCCTACTCTCCCTGCAAACATGGTAATAGAAACCAGTATCCTGCCTGACAAACTGAGAGAAGGTGTAATGCCCAAGGACAATCCTACAGTGCCGAAGGCAGAAGTAGCTTCGAAAAATATCTCTACAAAGCTAAAATCCTTTTCTGTGATCGATAATACCATGGTCATCAACACAATAAGAAGCATAGCTATGCCGATTACAGCTAGAGAACGATTGATGATATCCCTAGGAATTCTCTTTTGAAAAATCTCCGTATCATCATTTCCTTTAATTACCGATACAATGGTCCAGATTACTACCCCGGCTGTAGTGGTTTTTACCCCTCCTGCCGTAGAAGCTGAAGATCCACCGATAAACATCAGTACGATCGTTAGAAAAATTGAGGCTGTTGTCAGCTGATCTGTAGGAAGGGTATTAAACCCTGCCGTACGGGGTGTGATGCCATGAAACATACCAGACAAGAGCTTGCCTCTCAATGGTAGATTGCCCATGGTTGCCGGATTGCTATACTCTAAGATTAAGATCATAATAAATCCGAGACCAATTAAAGCAGCTGAAATAGATAAAACCATTTTCGTATGTAAAGAAAACCGGGAAAATCTTTTTTTCTGTAAGCAATCTACTACCACAGTAAAACCTAATCCACCAATCACAATCAGAATCCAAACAACTACATTGACCAACGGATCATTGACAAAGGATGTAAGACTTGTAAAATCGCCCATTAAGTCAAAACCCGCATTACAGAAAGCAGAAATTGAATGGAAAATACTATAGGCAATTCCCTTGGAAACCCCGAAAATAGGAATAAATCGAATGGATAGGAGAATCGCCCCTATTCCTTCGATTAGAAAGGTTGCAACCAGAATATACTGGGTAAGTCTTACAATACCTGATATTTTAAACTGATTTAGCGCCTCCTGCATTACCAGTCTCTCTCTTAATGTAATTTTTTTACCCAAAATGAAAAAGATCAGTGTTGCTAGGGTCATAAATCCTAATCCGCCGATTTGGATCAAAAAAAGAATTACCGTTTGTCCAAATACAGTCCAATAGGTGCCCGTATCTACAACAACTAAGCCTGTTACGCAAACAGCGGAAGTCGCTGTAAAAAGTGCGTTTACAAATCCAATACTTTCTCCATTCCTTGATGCAATCGGTAGATTCAGCAGAATACTTCCGATCAATATAACGCTTGCAAAGCCCAACACCATAATTTGTGCAGGATTGAGCTTCAATCGCTCGATTCTTCTATTTACTTCGATAGTACTCACCTCTGTCCAACATTTTCCTATTATTCTTCATTTTATTATTATAGCACTTTCAATCATTTTTTACAAAGGAAGCCTGATATTCTATTATTGTATACAGTTTCACTGAAGATATGAGTGAACGCCAATAAAAAAACAGACTCTTTGCAGAGTCCATTTTATTATGCATTAAGTTTTTGTTTTGCTACGTCTACTAATTGCTTAAAACCTGCCTCATCATAAATAGCCATTTCAGCCAGCATTTTTCTATTTACTTCAATACCAGCCATTTTCAACCCATTGATTAACCGGCTGTAGGAGATTCCATTCATTCTCGCTCCAGCGTTAATTCTGGCAATCCATAGCTTTCTAAAATCTCTTTTTCTCAGCTTACGTCCAATATATGCAAACCGTAAGGATCTCATTACAGCTTCATTAGCAGGTCTGAAAAGCTTGCTTTTTGCACCATAATAGCCCTTTGCAAGTTTTAATATCTTTTTATGCTTTTTCTTCGCATTAATTGCTTTTTTCACTCTTGCCATGTTTTCTACCTCCTTTACAATTCTTTTTTATGCGTATGGTAATAAAATTCTAACTCTTCTTTCATCTGCTTTTGTCATTACAGTAGCTTTACGAAGATTTCTTTTTCTTTTTGCAGATTTTTTTGTTAAGATGTGGCTTTTGTAGGCCTTTGATCTCTTTACGCGACCTTTTTTAGTTAAAGAAAATCTCTTAGCAGCTCCACGATGGGTTTTCATTTTTGGCATTATTGTTTCCTCCCCTCTATCATCTAAGCATTTTTGGGTGTTAAGATCATTATCATGCTTTTTCCCTCTAAAATAGGCTTCTTTTCTACGATGCCTGCTTCTGAGATCAGCTGTGTAAATTTATCCATAACTGCATAGCCCAGATCCACATACCCAGCTTCTCTTCCTCTAAATCTTAGAGTAACTTTTACCTTATCACCACTGGATAAAAATTTTACGGCATTGCTTGCCTTTACACCTAAATCATGTTCTTCAATATTAGGACTCAAACGTACTTCCTTTACGCTGACGATTTTCTGCTTCTTCTTTGCCTCTTTTTCTTTTTTGGAAAGCTCATATTTATACTTTCCAAAATCCATAATTCTGCACACCGGCGGCTTCGCTTGCGGTGCAATCTTTACAAGGTCTAGTCGTTTTTCAGCAGCAATCTCCATGGCTTTTTTAGTTGGTACAATACCTAATTGCTCGCCATCCGCATCAATAAGTCGTACTTCTCTGTCCCGAATCTCTTCATTAATTTCTAATTCTTTAATAATTCTCCACCTCCATTTAATGAATCGTCACAATATGCATATATAAAAGGCGGATGCTTAACACATCCGCCTCACAAGACCATAAACTTATCAAACAAAATATAAGCTGCAAGTCCATATGAACCTTACGAACCCTTGTTGTAAGGTGAGAAGCGGAAAGTCTTCTACTTTCTGTTACCAATAGATTGTATCATGTCATTTCTTGATTGTCAACGCTATTATGTATTTTTTGTTTAATTATACTATGACGTTTTTCTTTTAGCTTGAACCTGATGCTTCCATGCATGAAGTCCTAATGATACACCAATTACGCCGTAAGCCACAAAGGATCTAAAGTATTCTCCAATCTCCGCACTACCCAGTAAGTTCTTACCGGCTTGCGGAGAGACGATGAACAAAGTGTGCAGAAGCAATGTTCCCGTTAATGCCTGGCCGATAGTAGCCTTTGTTACAGATGCCCCACCGATTAAAAGTGCCGCTGCTGCAAACATCCCTACCTGTTCATGACTTCCATAGGTGTTGAGCGTCCCCATATTCTGCAAGAAGATGATCTGCCCCCATGCTGCTAAAACAGTAGATATAATAATTGCTATGACCCGTACCTTATCCACATGAATCCCAGACACCTTGGCGATATGCATATCTTGGCCCACGGTTCTAAATTCCTGTCCTAACTTAGTCTTCACAATAAATACATTAAATAAACATAGCATTCCAATAACTGCAAAAGTTATAATCGGCAGCATTACCATGTTATATACAGACTTCGTATTCATTAATGCAAAGCCGGTCACGCTTATCACTGCACAGATTACAAGATAAACATAATACTTCACGGGATTCTGCATTTTAGACTTCTTCAGAATCACCTTATAAACATAATACATCACCATACCTACAGCACATAATACCCCGAAAATAAATAAAGTTTTACTCATACTTAATTTGAAAATATTGTCTAACGAATATTTAATTGCCATTAAATCAATTGTATTTTTAATTCCGATTCCAGTAGTCAAGACCAGTACTTTATTCTTCATCGGTATGATTGTTCCTATGAAAAAAAGAAATACAAGCTGATATAGACCATTGGCAAAGAAGCCTAAAATCATACTGGTGATCATTTCCTGACCTTTTGTCTTGTTTAACAGTTTCCCTGTCAAATATCCAAAAACAATGGCAAAGGGTGTACACATTACTATGGTGGTGGCAAAACCGGCCAATCCGGTAATTTTCCAGTGGGTTACTGCAATAATTGCAATTTGCCCTGCCATAGCGCCCAATACGATAGCAAAGTTCAGTCCCATTCCGGCCAATACAGGTATAATCAATGCCAGTACAATGAAGGAGTTCCTGGCTACACGGGCAACCAGCTCATTTAATATGTACAGCGGCGGTTGTTTTGCCAGTTTTACACCGATCAGACAGATAATAATGAATAGGATCGGTACCACATTGTCTAATAATAGTTGTCTAACTTTTTTCCCATAATCAGTTTTTTGGTTGGTTGCAATTTCTATCTTTGTGTTCATTTCACTCATCCTACTCACCTCCGCCAGCTTGTGTTAATGCATATAGGATAATCCCATTACTTACGATAATTCTTGCTACTTCTGATAAGTTTCCTTCTGATACCAGCTTATTGGCTACCGGTAATGCTACCGTAAGCAGTGCTTGAAACAAAAGGGTTCCCATAAGTACATGACTAATCTTTGCATTTCTGGTGGAGGCTCCCCCGATTAAAATCGCAGCGACTGGCGGAAATGCCATGTATAAAGGCGCTTGGTATAATTGGAAGAACCCAAAGCTCTGGGCGTAAATGATAATACCAATACCGCCAAGCACAGTTGAAAGAACCGTTCCAATTAATCTAGCCCGATCTACATGAATCCCTGAAGCAGTTGCAAATCTCGGGTTGTCTCCCACCGCCTTCAGTGCAACTCCCATTTTGCTGCGCATAAACATCCACATCAGGAAGCAGGATACAAAGAAAAATAAAATGAGTCCTGTCGGTATTACAACACCCCCGATTTTAAAGGCCATAAAGTCATTTAAAATCCTGTCATATCTGGATGTAAGCGCAATCGTCGTCCGTAATCCTTTACCAGAGATCGGCCAGATAATCTCTCCATTTTTAAAAGGAAGTACCAGCCAGCCAATACACATTAAGGATACTACGGAAAAGCCCACATAGTTTCCTACCATCATCTCTGATCCTTTTACCTTGTTTAGCAATATGCCGTAAAAATAACCGCAGATTGCAGATAGAGGTATGGAAATCACGATTGCTGTAAAAATAGCCTGAAATCCAACTAAATTCATTTCAATACTAATGAGCCCTGATAGGATACCGCAAATAATACCTAAAGGCAAACCAAAGTTCAGTCCTGTTCCCGACTGAATACAGGGAACCATAGCCAGTACAAGAACTCCATTCATGCCAAAACGAACCAGTGTGTCTGTTGTCAATGCATCCAATGGGATTTTATATACAATTGCGCCAAAAATTAACGAAGCTAAAAAGCATATAATAATAATTCTAGGCAATCCAATTGTTTGAATCAAAAGTTTCAGTTTTTCTCTCATGATATTACGGCCTCCTTGCTGCGAAGTTTCTTATATTCCCCGGCCATTGCCAAACCGAAATCCGCATCACTTGCATCTGATTCCAGGATACATTCAATTTTCCCCTCAGTGATAATGGCAATTCGGTCACAGATTGAACGCAGCTCTCCTAATTCACTGGAAGTCATAACGATGGTCATGCCTAAGTCCCGGTTAAGTTTAACCAGTAAATCCAATACCAACTTCTTTGCACCAATATCGATTCCCCGAGTCGGCTCAGAGACAAAAAGGATATTTGGCTCTAGGGTCAGTGCTCTTGCAATACAAACTTTTTGCTGGTTTCCACCACTCAGCCGCCTTGTAATCTGTTGCGGACCTCTGCAGCGTATGTCCAAATCTTCAATCATCTTAAGTGCATGTTCCCGAATGACTTTTCCATCCATCTGATCAAAAAATCCGAGACGCTTTAGATACTTCTTTTGTGCCTGCATCGCTGTAATGACGATGTTTAGCTCGATAGATGTATCTAACAGCAAGCCTACGCCTCTTCTGTCTTCAGATACAAACGCCAGGTGATTGTTCAGGGATGCCTTCGGATTATTTAGTTCAATCTTTTTCCCCTCCAACGTCACGTTACCTTCAGCAGGATACAAACCCATGATTCCGTTGGCAATGCCGATTTTTCCCTGTCCGGCTAATCCTCCCAGTCCAATAATCTCGCCTCTTCGGACTGTCAAATCAATACCTTTTACCTCTTCACCAGGCATTGCTACATGAAAGTTTTTGAGTTCTAAAATTGTTTCTTCACTGTTTCCATTATGCTTTTTCTCTTTACCTAACTTCTCAACCTTTCTTCCAACCATTAACTCCGCCAGCTGCATCACATTGGTTTCTTCTTTTTTCATAGTCGCTACCAATTCGCCGTCACGAAGGATTGTAACATGATCCGCAGTACTCATCACCTCGTCCAGCCGGTGGGTAATAAAAAGAATAGCAATACCAGAAGCTGCGATTTTTTTCATAGCTGCTAACAGCGTATCTGCTTCACTTTCTGCCAAAACTGCCGTTGGCTCATCAAATACCAAGAGCTTCATATTGCTCTTGTCAATTTCTCTGGCAATTTCTATAAACTGCATGTATCCGACAGGCAAGCCTGCTACCGTTATCCATTCATCAATACCGATACCTAAAGTATCCAGTGCCTTTCTTGCATCTTTATTCATCTGCTCTGTATCTAAAGTCTTCAGTTTATCACCCATAATTCTACTAAAAAGATTATGTTTGGTGATCTCCCTATTTAACTTAATATTCTCCGTTACAGTAAAGCCGGGAATCAGCATAAATTCCTGATGTACCATTCCAATCCCAAGATCCATCGCTTCCTTAGGCGATTTCATTGAAACAGGAGCCCCGTCAAAAATGACTTCCCCACTAAAACCTCCTGTAGAATGGATCACGGGCATACCAAATAAAATGTTCATCAAGGTGGATTTTCCCGCACCGTTTTCTCCCAGCAGGGCATGTATCTCACCGGGTTTTACTGTCAGGCTGACTCCTTTTAGAACCTTGTTTCCAAAATATTCTTTTTCGATGTTTTTCATTTCCAGGATCGTCTTTGTACCCACCTATCAATACCCTCCTTCATGATTTTTATGACCATAATTAAATAAAAAAATCAAAATCGCAGTTTAATATAAGATAAATAAGGTTGCTGCCTAAACAGCAACCTTATAGGCTTTACTAGAATGTAATGTAGTCAGAAAGAACCATGAAGTAGTTCTTTGTTTCAGCACCGGTTGCCTCATCCTTATATGTAGTAATCGTCATAGGTGCTTTTGCATATTCAGTGAAGGCTTTTTCTAATTGTGCTGCGTCAACTCTGTCTGTGAAGTTGCCTTCCAAGTATGCCTTCGCATATTCGGCTCCAGCTTCAACAAACATCATATTTACTGGTACAGGCCATGTTGAGAATCTGCCGGTACCACCTTTTTCAGCAAGTTTTGTTGTAATTTGTTCAACAAGATAACCAATATTTCCAGCTTTATCTTCAGGAATTTCGATTCCCAATGCTCCTGGATATCCATGGTATGGACTTGGACAGCATTGCTGCGGATATAATGCACCTTGTTCTAATACAGACCTGATCAATGGCTCTTGCATTGAACAGTTTGTGCTAAAGAAAGCCGTTTCTTTTCCTAACTCAGTAACTTTTCTAGGCACATCTTCAAGAATAAATTGTTGTGCACCGGATACACCAGCATCTGATGTTGGATCTGGAGCTGTTGCATCAACAAATTTGATATCTAGCTCTGCACACTTCTCTTTGAAAAGCTCTCTTCTCATTGCAAGAAGCTGATAAGACATGTGTCTTGGGAAGGAGTAGTGTACGAAAGTATTGGCACCCATCTTCTTCGCCTGCTCAATAACTGCATAACCCATACCTAGTTCATCAGCCTGCAGTACTACATCTGCCTTCGATGAGATCATATCTGGGTCTTCTTGTGGAGAGCCTACGATGAATAATAAGTCAGATCTTATCTCTCTGGATCTATCAATTGCTGCAGAGATCCCTGGAACTGCCTGGCAAACAACAATGGCTTTTACTTCTGGATCAGAAGCCATACTCATAATGTTTGCAATCGTTGTTTCCTGTTCTTTCATGAAGCTATCCGGATAAGTTTGCAGAACAATCATGTCACCATATTTTGCTTTTACGTTTTCAGCCGCACGATACTCTTCTTCATTTTGAGATACAGTACCGGTCATGATTCCGATTTTAAAACTTTCTTCTGCCGGAGCAGGATCTTGGGCAGCAGGTTGATCAGCTGGTTTTGAACCACAAGCAGCTAAACTCAACATCATCATTACTGCCAGCATTATTGCTAAACTTCTTTTTAGCACTTTAATTCCCCCCATTTAATTTATATTTTTTATTTAAAGAAAGAGACAGCTTTTCTTTTTTTATGCTTCCCCTTCTATAAACATCTCTTGCTCTATGCATATGCCAAGCACTGCCTATTTCATGCAAACAAATCCTTATTTTCATGAAATATTACAGTTAGATTACATATGAAGAATATTATTCTATATTGTCCATAAAAATCCTTCAATATTGTTATAACTTTTTTAATTTTTTTTATATTCATTAATTTATGTATATTAAAAATAGTGATGGTATCGCTTTCCTTATATGGAAATAAGAGAGGGGACATTTCTGCCCCCCCTCTTATTTAGCCAGCTCGTATAAAGCTTGTGCATAGATATTGGTAATTTTCATCAAATGGCCGATAGCGATATACTCATCTTTCTGATGAGCAAGTTCCGGTTGTCCCGGAAACAGAGGACCGAAAGCTACTGCATTTTCCATCGCTCTCGCGTAGGTTCCCCCACCGATCGTGATGGGCTCTGCCTGATCTCCTGTGATCTCCCGATACACTTTCATCAAACGTTGTACCAACTCATGATCCTTCGGCATATAAATCGGTTTCATATGATCCAGTTCACAGATTTCAACACCACTTTCTCCAAGGACTTCCTTCATCCCTTCATAAATAGCATCTAAGTGATAGGTGATGGGATATCGAATATTTACCGTTACACGCACTGATTGCTCTGTAAAATCAATCACTCCAACATTAAAGACCAGCTTTCCGGAAGCATCATCTTCAAAACCACAACCTATGGATTCTCCATTGAACTCCATACCAATTTTATCTGCATAGAGTTTCACAAATTTACTGCCCTCACCGTTCTGTAATTGAAGCCGGCTCAAAAAGACCAATAGTTGTGAAATCGCATTTTTCCCTTGTTCCGGTGTACTTCCATGAGCTGAAATACCATAGGATTTGACAGTGATAATATTATTTTTTTCCGTAATTTCCATACTATAGCCTGTATTGCTTAAGGTTTTTGCCAGATTCTCCCGAACCTCTTCCAATTCTTCTTCAGCACATATTAATTGTGCTTCACAGTAATCCGGTACCATATTTGCACGATTTCCACCCTTGATAGATTTGATTTTCAGCCCATTATCAAAGCTATCCCCTCTCAGTTCTTTCACCAAATCAAAAATTACAATTCCTTTTTCGCCATGGATTACAGGGAATTCGGCATCTGGTGTAAATGCACAGCTAGGTGCCTTTTCTTTTTCGAAATAATGCTTCATACAGCCCCATCCACTCTCTTCATCGGTGCCAAAAATAATACGGATTTTTTTATTGATGTCCAGATTCAAATCCTTAATCGCCTTCATCGCATAGAGCGCTGCAATGGCAGGGCCCTTGTCATCAATTGCACCTCTTGCATATATTTTTCCGTCATGAATTTCTGCACTATAGGGCGGAAAGGACCAATTCGTACCTTCCGGTACCACATCCAAATGTACAAGAACACCAATAATTTCTTCGCCGCTTCCAAACTCAGCATGTCCGGCATAGCCATCAAAATTTTTTGTTTCAAATCCAAAATCCTTAGCAAGCCTTAAAGCATATTGAAGTGCTTCATTAATTCCGTTTCCAAAGGGTTTTCCCTTTTCCGCCTTCTCCTTCACGCTCTTAATTCGCAAAATTTCTTGAGTTGATTGTATGATTTCATGCTCCATAGATAAAATTTTTTGTTCCAACATCTTATCAGTCCTCCCTTATTTTTCTTCTACATAGACTTATTCCATATTAAAAATTTTTTTCCTTTCAAGCAATATTTATTATTTATATTTTTATCTCTTTGGGCAAACTAAAAACAAACGGAAGAGAAAGAAGGTGATGAAGTATTTTGAAAAAGAAGAAAATTGTGCTGGCAGCACTCTATATCAGTATCTTTGCTACGATTGCACTGACATTAGGTTCCTACGCTGGAAGCCCCATCTTAGGTAGGCTTGGCAGTCTTACCAGGCTGACGCTTATCTTTGCTAGTACCAGCCTGTTTCTCTACTATATGCGCATGAATCAATCTCCAGAGTTGGAACCTGCCCATATAAAAAATGAAAAAAAGGAGAAGGATGACAAGAAAAACAATCGGACAGACCGGCCTTCAACACGCTTTGTCGATGTGGCTGGGCTTGAAGAAGTAAAGGAAGAACTGGTGGAGATTATTGACTTTATCAATAATCCGGAAAAATATCATTCCATGGGTGCAAAAATTCCAAAAGGCATTCTATTTTATGGACCTCCGGGTACTGGAAAAACTTTATTAGCACAAGCAATCGCCGGAGAAACAGATTCAGCTTTTTTTCCAGCCAGTGGTTCCGAATTTGTTGAAAAATATGTAGGTGTCGGTGCAAAAAGAGTAAGGACCCTATTCGAAAAGGCAAAAAAAGAGGCTCCTAGTGTTATTTTTATCGACGAAATTGATGCAATTGGTGCAAAAAGGACTACAGAGAGTAATAATGAAAAGGACCAGACACTCAATCAGCTGTTGATTGAAATGGATGGCTTTAGTTCATCTCAAACGGTTATCGTAGTCGGCGCTACCAATCGATTAGATTTATTAGATGAAGCGCTATTGCGACCTGGAAGATTTGACCGCCATATGTTTATTGGAAATCCAGACGTCCGTGCACGAGAAGAGATTTTTAAAGTGCATATAAAAAATAAACCCATTGATGCCAAGGTGGATATTAAGAACTTGGCTAAGAGAACCCATGGCATGTCGGGAGCTCATCTTTCTAACATTGCAAATGAAGCAGCTATTCTAGCGGTAAGAAACAATAAAAAACAAATTGGAATTGATGAATTTAACCAAGCCATAGAAAAGGTTATTGCCGGTCTGCAAAAGAAAAATGCAGTAATCTTGGAGAAAGAAAAGAAAACAGTATCTTACCATGAAGCAGGGCATGCATTAGTTGGTAAGATTTTGAATACAGATTTGGTAACCAAAATTTCAATCATTCCCAGAGGAGAGGCATTGGGGTATGTCATGTATGCCCCCGAAGAAGACAGATATCTCATTACAAAAGAAGAACTCTACAATAAGATTAAAGTACTCTTAGGCGGCAGAGCAGCCGAAGAAATTATCTTCGGTGAAGTCTCTACAGGTGCTAAGGATGATTTAAAAAAAGCAAATAATCTAGCTTATCAGATGGTCTGTGAATACGGTATGAGCAATTTAGGCAACCGGGTTTTCGAACCATCTATCATCAAAAGCTGTTATGGGATGATTGATACAGAGATAAAAAATATTATTGATGCTTGTTACAGCGATTCACTGAAGCATCTTAAGGATCAGTCAGATCTGCTTCATGAAGTAGCGCAAGCTTTATTAGAAAAAGAAACAATGACCGGAGATGAATTAGACACCATCATGCAAGCCTATCATCAAAAAAATTATAGTATCGCCACATGAAAAGAGTCGTTTATAGCTTATATAAACGACTCTTTTTTATTAACTTTACAAAGACTTATTTTTTACTTCTTCCAATACAGTTTCCATAAAGCTTTTAAGATTCTGAGCGCCTAATTCTCCCCGATCTCTCGATCTTACAGAAACCATTCCTGTTTCCATCTCTTTTTCACCGATGATCACCATATATGGAACCTTCTCCATCTGTGCCTCACGAATCTTATATCCAATTTTTTCATTTCTGTCATCTAATTCCACACGAATATCTGCATCCGCTATCTCTGCCATGAGCTTTTCAGCATAAGGCTTATACTTATCGGCAATTGGCAGCAGCTTTACTTGAACCGGTGCCAGCCAGGTTGGGAATTTTCCTGCAAAATGCTCTACCAGGATACCGATAAACCTTTCAATACTTCCAAAAATAACCCTATGGATCATAACTGGCTGATGCTTTTCTCCATCACTGCCAATATAGCTTAGATCAAAGCGTTGAGGCATCTGGAAATCTAATTGGATCGTACCGCACTGCCATGTCCTTCCGATACAATCCTCTAGATGAAAATCAATTTTCGGACCGTAGAAAGCACCATCTCCTTCATTTAGCTTATATGGAAGATTCTTTTCTTGTAACGCATCCTTCAATGCCCCGATGGCTAAATTCCATTCTTCATCTGTGCCCATAGATTTTTCTGGTCTTGTTGAAAGTTCTATATGATATTTAAAGCCAAAGATGCTATAGACATAGTCAACAAAATCAATTACACCTTTGATTTCATCTTTTATTTGGTTAGGCAGCATAAAGATATGTGCATCATCCTGTGTAAAACATCTCACACGCATCAAACCATGCAGTGCTCCAGATAATTCATGTCTATGCACCAATCCCAATTCTGCCATACGAATAGGAAGATCTCTATAGCTGTGCATCTTTCTCCTGTAAACCAACATAGATCCTGGACAATTCATAGGCTTTACTGCATAATCACCCTCATCAATCTTCGTAAAATACATATTATCCTTGTAGTGATCCCAGTGTCCGGAGGTATGCCAAAGCTGTTCATTTAAGATAATCGGGGTTTTTATCTCTGTATACCCTCTCTTTACATGGGCTTTTCTCCAGAAGTCTTCCAATATGTTTCGAATCATCATTCCTTTAGGATGGAAGAAAGGAAACCCCGGTCCCTCATCTTGAATGCTGAACAAATCCAGTTCTTTTCCGATCTTTCGATGGTCCCTCTTTTTTGCTTCTTCTAAACGATGGAGATATTCCTCTAACATTTTTTGTTTTGGGAAAGATGTACCATAGATTCTTTGAAGCATTTTATTTTTCTCGTCACCACGCCAGTAGGCTCCGGCAACACTTAGTAATTTGATTGCTTTTACAAGTTTTGTACTTGGCAAGTGGGGTCCTGCGCATAAATCAACAAAATCTCCTTGTTTATAAAAAGAGATAACTGCGTCCTCTGGGAGATCTTGGATTAATTCTACCTTGTAGGATTCTCCTTTATCTTTCATTAATTCAATGGCTTGATCTCTTGGCAGTTCAAATCTTTCAATCTCTAAATTTTCCTGAACGATCTTCTCCATCTCTTTTTCAATTTTTTCTAAGTCCTCTTGCGTAAATCGATGTTCAGAATCTATATCATAGTAAAAGCCATTATCGATAGATGGGCCAATAGCCAGCTTTGATCCCGGATATAGACGCTGTACTGCTTGGGCAAGAATATGAGAACTGGTATGTCTAAATACATGAGGGCCTTGTTCATCCTCAAACTTTAATATACTCACCTCTGCATCTTCATTTACAGGATATTTTAAATCTACAACAATTCCGTTGACTTCTCCCCCAACGGCTTCCTTTGCAAGTCTCGAACTAATGGCTTCTGCCATTGCCATGATTGTAGTACCCTTTGGAAATTCTTTAACAGAACCATCTTTCAGAGTAATTTTAATTTGTTCCATTTGAACTCCTCCTATCTCTTCAAAATTATGTTAAGCAGGTTTACACACATAAAAAAGTAAAAAACTCTCATCCCTATGCTGTTAGCAAAGGGACGAGAGTTAGCTCCCGCGGTTCCACCCTAATTGATTCAATCCACTTATTGACAGTAACGTTGCCAACCCGTAAATCTTTTTGCCATTAGACTACTCAGATTCAACTCAGAGGGGGTTTTCCTATATCCATATCAAAGAATGCTTGCAGCCTGGGCATCCTATCTCTACTGACTGGGTCTATCCTACTCTTCCTCTTCACCGTTTTAATATATATCATTGTTTTTTTATTATAAGAATATTTTCACATTCTGTCAAGATTTTATTCAGTAAATTATAGATGTCCAATATTTTTAAAACGCTAGAATCACAATACCCTGAACCAATCCGATTACAAAACCGATCACGCCCCCTAATACCTCAATATGTTTTAATTCTTTTTGCGCGATAGCAAGAATAATATACTCGAGCTGGTCCATTTGGAAATTATTTACTTTTTCTTCGATAATATCTGCAATTTTTACAGTACTGGTAGCTTTATGTATCATGTTTTCTATTAACTCTGTAATTGCGATCTCTGCTTCCTTATCAATAATATCATCAATGTAATCGAGAATCATTGATTTAATCGAGCTGGGTATAAATGTAGGCAGCTTCTGCTCTGCCACTTTTTTCACACGCCTTTTTATGGTAAAAATAATTTCACTTTTATTTTCGTTTTGAATAAACTTATCTATGATTTCTTCAATGGATATCAATTCTTTTTCTACAATCTCTCCAATACTTCTCGCTATCTCTGATTTTCTTTTTGGAATCAATCCCTGAATCTTAAAATGCACAACTGGGATCTCTATCGGCTCTAGGGGCCGAAAAATCAGTTTAATTGCCAATATATTGGTTGTCCATCCAATAATCGCTCCAATAGATGCTAAAATAAGTAATTTAACCCATACCAAGTTTTTTCACCTCTATTTAGTGTATCCCATTCTTAGTCTCAGCGGGAACCTCAAAAAGTATACCATACCTCACGATCAAATTCAATGTGCTTACCAACAGAAAAATCCTTTTATGAAGAAAGAGTAGAGACAACTCTACTCTTTCTTTGCACGCTGCACAAGGGTACATAATTGACAACCATTACAAATATACACACGGTTTGAAAAAACATTTTTTATTGTTTCAATAATCTCCTTATTTTTTACCTTTCCTGCAAAGTGTATCACAATTTTTTTTGGCGCCAATGTAATCAGTGAAGAAATCAATAAATCATCATAACTGATGTCCTTATCTGCCATTTCCGTAGCTAAATCATCAAGATATTCACTATTAATCATTCGATTTACATGATCATACAAAACGTACTTTCCATCTTCACTAATCAATACGTTGGCTGTATCAATTTTAGCTTCCTGAATATCTACAAAGTAGCGAAGCAATCGTATGAATTCATCATACTCTTTTTCCATCAGGAATTCTTCTACTGCTTTGTCAATGCCTTCCTCCAGCTCATAGAGATAGGTTTTCAGCCGGAATCTTACAAACCCATCCATATGGATTGTTTGATTTTCTTTGAGAAAATCCATAATTTGATGTAGTATTTTGGCTTTTCTACTAATCTTGTAAGTAATCCCATCATGATATCGGATTTCTTCGCTGTCCAATACACCGTCCACATGTTTTAATATGGATTGCTTCTCCTGTGGCGTGAAATAATAATAATGGTCTGTAAGTATTTTATGAATGAGTTTAGATTCCATATCATAGACAATTATATCGGAAAAAGCATTTGCCATATAATGCTTAAATATATTTTTAAAGTCTTCTTTGCTATAGGTCGTTAGGCTCGATTCTAGTAATTGATAGGTTACAATTATATTTTTTCCCTGGATTTCTTCTCGTTTTTTAATGACAATGCCTTCTTTTTCAAAGGCTGTAATTTCCTTTTTCAATCGTTCTTCAATATAACTTGAATGGTCTTTTAGTATAACGGTAAGTAGATTCACCCTATTCACTCCTTTCTACCCTATCAGTAGTATATGTGTAATAAGAAGTGATATTCAAAACAAGAGATTACATTTATTGTTTATACTGCCATTTCAATTAAGAGGTATAATTGAACCAAAATCTCTTAGCATTTCGTCTCCTAAAAAAATCGGTTCTATATGATACGCCGCAAGAAAATCAGTAATTCTTCTACTGTCAGGATGTTTATAAATGCTTCCATAAAAAGCCAGTTTGTTATTACCAACAAACCCTGTACTTCCTCCAATAAACCCATATTCCATATCCGGTAAAACTATGTATCCGGGAGTTATCAGTAACACTTCTACACCTAACTTTTCTACGGCTTTGGCTATACCCCTATCAGCTGTTATGACTGCTTGATCTGTTATGGCACAGACAGCACATTTTGAATATCCTTGTTTTATATGGATTAGTGGTATTTCATATTCTTGTAGTAAGTTGCTAAGAACTGGATCAGTAAATTTCGTATGATGCAAGGCAAAGTTAGAAATTCTTGCTACATTATATGCGATATTGTCAGGATAGTTCCTTGAAAGCACCTTTTCCCCAGGAATTACATTGTATCCCAGAGGCCCCAACGCTCTCTCCATATATGTAAATACATTGGGTGCCACAACAAAATCCTTTTTTGTGACAGGATGAAGCAAAATGTCCGGATGTCCGGCAATTTGCGGGTACAAATCCCTACAACAGGGAGTTTTTACTATATGTATACCCATCTCCGCAAAATTATTCATTGTCTCCTTAGATATTCTTCCATCTACAATAACATGTGAAACTTTTTCTTTAGAAATAAAGGGGTTTAAAGAAACTTTAGCCATCATAAACCATCCACCTCATCTATTGGCATATTATATGCAAAAAAGACCCTAAGAGTAGGATCTTTGTAACGATATTTATGTATAAAATTGGAGGCGGCACCCAGATTTGAACTGGGGAATAAAGGTTTTGCAGACCTCTGCCTTACCACTTGGCTATGCCGCCCTATTGGAGCGGAAGACGGGATTCGAACCCGCGACCCTCGCCTTGGCAAGGCGATGCTCTACCCCTGAGCCACTTCCGCTAATATTTCTTATGTAATGGTGCCCAGAGGCGGAATCGAACCACCGACACGGGGATTTTCAGTCCCCTGCTCTACCGACTGAGCTATCTGGGCAATATGGCGACCCGGAAGGGGCTCGAACCCTCGACCTCCAGCGTGACAGGCTGGCATTCTAACCAACTGAACTACCGGGCCATTTTAATGGTGGTCGCAATAGGGATCGAACCTATGACCCCCTGCTTGTAAGGCAGGTGCTCTCCCAGCTGAGCTATGCGACCACACCATAAAACTGACAAAATATATAATACTACATTTATTCAAATTAGTCAATGCTGCTTTTAGGCAAAACCCGGCAGTTTATCAATTTATTATAAAGTTTTCTCCATTTTTTGCTGTTTCATTTATATTTTCTAGCATCTCTATCTCCGTGCACTCTGATAAAGCCTTTCTAAATGGGGCTTATCAAAATGATATTTGGTATTGCAAAAGTGGCAGGTCAGTTCTGCCTCACCATCTTCTTCAATGATTTCACTTAAATCCTTTTCTCCTATACTCAACAAAGCCTTTTCCAATCTTTCGGTAGAACAATCACATACTAGTTCCACTTCTTTCTTCTCTAAAATTTCTACAGAAAACCCTTGCAATATATGTTCTAAAATTTCTTCCCCTGTCATTTCTCTATCAATTAAACTGGATATGGACTCAAGATTCTGCAGCCTTTTTTCAAGTTTTTGAATGACTTCCTCCGAAGCTCCCGGTAATAGTTGAATGATAAAGCCTCCTGCAGATTTAACTGTTCTGTCTCTATCCACCAAAACCCCTAAGGCTACTGCTGAGGGTTGTTGCTCTGAATTCGCAAAATAAGCAGTAAAATCTTCAGCGATTTCACCTGAAATCAGCGCAGATTGTCCTACATAAGGCTCCTTTAAGCCTAAATCTTTAATAACAACCATATTACCCTCAGTGCCAACAGCACCCCCTACATCCAACTTCCCATCAGCTCTAAGGGGTAACTCTACATAAGGGTTGGATATATATCCTTTTACATGTCCCCGCTCATCAGCTACTGCTAATATCTGTTTTGCAGGCCCGTTTCCTTTGATTTGAACAGAAATCTTGCTATCCTTTCCCTTCAACATAAGTCCCATCATCACCGTAGCAGTTAGAGTTCGCCCTAGTGCAGCTGTAGCAACTGGTGTAGTATCATGAATTTGTCTAGCCTTTTCTACCAATCCTGTTGTAATTCCTACAAAAGCACGTATACTGCTGTCTGCGCCTACTGCTCTGATCACATAATCTTTCATTTTCTACCTCCTACTAAAGCGTATACAAATATAGTATGGTTTGAAACCTGCCTTAATAAACCTTCCATTAAAATATACCTTAAGGAAGTTCATAATAAAAGCCCTGATTCTATCAGGGCTTACGTCGCTACGGACTCATCAAAACGAATTTATAGTTTTACTACGTTTGTAGCTTGAGGTCCTTTGTCACCTTTAACTACCTCGAACTCAACTGCTTGACCTTCTTCAAGAGATTTATATCCCTCAGTGTTGATTGCTGAGAAGTGAACAAAAACATCTTCTCCATTTTCTCTTGAGATAAAACCGTAACCCTTTTCATTGTTAAACCACTTTACTGTACCTTTTTCCATTAAAGCATCCTCCTAACTATTCATCCAAATGGTTCCTACGTTTTTACAAATTTAGTTTATCATAGCTATATTTTCCTGTCAAACCTTAATCTGTGTATACTCTCTCACAATTATTTTTGACATACAAAGTACAGCCGTTCACTGTTCTTCTTAGGTTTATTAAAAGAAAAAGCGTCGAAAACATCTGTCCTTTTAAATCCTATCTGCTTGACAAAACTCAAAACCTCATCCTCCCGATAAGCTTTTTGACTATGACTCTCTTCGTGTTTTCTATAGAGATCCTTCTCCTTCATAAAAATCGTCAGATCGAAGTCACAGATTTGTCTGTTCTCATCGAAATAATTCTCCCAGATGTAGGATACCTCCTCGTAATTTTCCGCAAATGTATTCTGTCCTAAAACATGGGACAGCTTATACTGTGAGCTGATATCAAATATAAAGAGTCCATCCTTTTTTAGATGCTGATACACGGCTCGAAATACTTCCATTAAGTCCATTTCATCGATAATATAGTTAATCCCATCACAGATACACAAAATTGCATCTAACTCTGTAGGCAGCAATAATTCTCGAATGTCTTGGTTTAAATAGATTACCTCAACACCTATAGATGCGGCCTTTTCTTGTGCAATCTGCAGCATATCCTCTGAAAGATCTACTCCTATAAGATTATATCGACGCTGTGCCAAACGATTTGTTATATTTCCGGTGCCACAGGCTAAGTCAGCAATATTTACAGGAGATGCTTTATATTTTTGAAAAATCTCTTCAATATAATCTGTCCATCCATCATAGTCTACATCTTGCATCAATCTGTCATATACGTAAGCAAAACCGCTGTAGTTTTCCAAGTGTATTCCCCTCTATTCTTTCTTTAATGTCTCATAGATTTTCATCAGGGTTTCTCCTGCTTTTTGATGAATAATCAAATCCCCCCGATAATCGTAAGCTGTTGAACCTAGATTTATGATCATCAGCTTTTTGCATAGATACGCTAAATAATTGACAGGTCCAACTTCTAAACTGGAGCCGATTACAATCAGTAAATCATGCTTACCGACCGCATCCATCGCCATATCAAAACATGGCGGCAGGGAATCTCCGAACATTACTACATTGGGTCGTACAATCCCGCCACAGTTATTACAGCGTGGTGGGATCTCTTTATCTTCTACTTTTTGCGCCATCCTGTCTATAGGCATCTCTTCTTTACAATTCAGACAGCTTCCACTTCGGACATGTCCATGGACTTCATATACCTTCTTCGATCCCGCCTTCTGATGAAGATTGTCGATGTTTTGGGTAACAATCAAATCTATGATACCCTCTTCCTCCATCTTTGCGAGAATAATATGCGCAATATTCGGAACTGCATCCTTCATAGCGGTAAGTATTTTAAATCCTTGACGATAAAACTTTTCCGGATGATTGAATAGGACTTTTGTAGAAAGAGCCTCCATTGGATCTATTTGCTCCCACAATCCGGTTCCAGGGCTTCGAAAGTCTGGAATACCACTCTCTGTAGAAATACCAGCGCCCGTCAATACCATAATTCCTTTACTTTCTCTTATGTATTCTACTGCCTTTTGAATTTGAGCATCCATTTACATACCTCCATTCACGAACAACCGATACAAACATATTCCCTTATAGGTCAAACCTTAATTGAACACTCTCTTCGACTGGGTCTAAAAGTGTTGCAAAATCATTTCTCACAGAGTTAACGGCCTCCGAAACCCTTTGTTTTTCTAGTCTTTCTCCTTCATAAGGTTTTAGTAAATTGCTTAACCGTTTTATATCCTGTATATTTTCATCTAACCATAAGTTCTCTTCATCAGGCTCCAGCAGCACAGCCATCCGGTGGTGATAGGGTTTTATGGTTTCATTTGGTTCTGTCGTAATGATCGTAAAGGAATAGGTGTTTTCTCCCGTTTCAGACCTCCATATATCCCATAAGCCTGCCATAGATAAGATCGGTCTGTTAGGCACATAAAAACGATAAGGTATTCTTTTACTCTCAGCTTTATTCCATTCATAAAAACCGCTGGCAGGTACAATACATCGGCGTTTTTTAAAGGCTTCACGGAAACTCGGCTTTTCAGATAATGTTTCAGATCGGGCATTGATCATTTTTTGCCCTACCCCCAAATCTTTTGACCAAGAAGGAACCAGTCCCCATCGAAACAGCTTCAATATTCTCTTCTCCCCGCCTAAAATTACAGGTGCATACTGGGTAGGTGCAATGTTATACCGTGGAACATAGTCAATATCCGTACTCTCTATCCCATACCATTCCATCAAATCCCGCAATTTCGCTGCAAGATAATACCTTCCACACACGAAAAACCCTCCTATCTATCCTCACTATATTTATTATATATGATCACATAAAAAGAGGATAGAAAAAATCTATCCCTCTTTTTACGCTTGCGTACTTTGGCCTTTTTTCATTTGTTTCTTTTTTACAGTAATCAATCCGCCAATTCTCCCTGTTTCCTTAGCAGTCAGTCCGCCCCATCCTGCTTGCTTGACTTTATTTAATAATCCCAATTCTTCAGCAATTTCATACTTCCATACGTCTTCAATCGTTTCGATTTTCTGTTTCTTATTCTTTGCACTATTTTTCTTGGACATTTTTACCCCTCCCCTCACCTGTATTATGGGTAAGGGGTAACCTTTTTATACTATTTCTATTATATCTCTTTTAATAATTTTAATAATTCTTTAAAACAAGTGATTTGCTCTTCCATCGGCTTGCTGTTTAATCCGCTGGTAGAGGAACACACATAATCCCTGACCCCTCCTACTACTGAATTTTGTTGCAATCCCGTTACAACATCCTTTCTATTGGAAAATTTTTTATAAACACCTATTCCCACGTAGCAGACAATTTTCGGTTTATATTTCAATATCAGCTGCTTTAAATGTTCTCTCCCTATATCATATTCTTCGTCACGAATTTCTTCAGCATTCCGTGTTTCCCGGTCCACAATATTGGTAGATCCATATCTATAATCCAGCAGTTTCCTATCTTCCTGCGGCTTAAGCTGTACAGGTGTCAGTCCAGATTCGTAAAGAAAGCGCCAAAAACGGTTGCTTTTTCCTGCATAGTGATGTCTTTGTGCCGCTGACTGCAGTCCTGGATTAAAGCCAACAAAAAGTATGTCTAAATTTTCAGCGATAATATCCGGCAGCGGTTTTTCATTTGTTTGTTTCTCTAGATCCATAGGTATACCCCTTTTACAAAAGATGCATTATAGCATAAGCTTGTACAAATACAAATCTTTCTATACTTTTTAAATTTATGTAACTTTTTATTTAATTGATTGATTCATCCAACAAAAAATGGTACGCTTATTTTGGTTGTAAAACTATGATTTTCCCACTCCGCCTTTAATATTAACGTATTAATATTAAAGACAATTTAGCGCCTCTGTCTGATAAACAAAGGCGCTTTTTTTATTTAACCATGCCCATCTGCAGAATTTGAAGATATCCAATGTAAGCAAAGAGCAGTAATGTCAAAATTACCGGTATAAAGGCAAAAAAGGAAACTTTCGACTTTGACACGGGTTCCTCCACATGTCCTTGCGTTCTCCCTTCCGTTTCTCTGATGATAACTCTTAACAAAAGGTAAGCCAGTAAACCTGACACGGTCGCCCATACTCCCACTAAAAAAGTGGCTCCAATCAACTGCAAGGTTCCCGGCAACGCCTCTTGAATAGGGTCAACAGGCTGATCCATCAGTCTTTCATTGGCAACATTTGCGATATATCCTAGAGTAACTGCCACACCATTATTGGTGATATGGCCTAATATTCCTGCAAAAATAGAATCCGTTCGATAGACTAAATAACCAAAGATTAACCCTAATACAATAGGCCCTAAAAGATTTTGCAGATTAAAATGGAAAACACCGAAGAGCACAGAGGAAATAACAATTGCATTGGCTATTCCTAATCCCTCGTAACCTCTTAGGATTAGACCTCTAAAGTATACTTCCTCGCAAATTCCTGCTGAAACGGAAATGACAAGCATCAATATAAAGTATTCCCGGAAATTCTCTGCAGTAGGAATAGGTGGCTGAATAATCTCACCAAAAGTGCTTAACAAAGTCATTCCCACTAAATTGAAAAACAGTGCAACGGGATAACTTAAAATGGTAATAAAAATCACCATCACTGCATGCTTTAACCGAAGGGCGTTTAACCTTAATACCCGTTTGAAGCTGTCACCCTTCAACTTAATATAGATCAGTGGCGGAAGCAGGACCAAAACATATTCAGTAAATAGTAAACCTTTTAAAACATCTTTTTCTTGATAAGCAGCTCCAAGGCTAATCAGCAATAAAGCTGTTAACAAATATACTATGTTAATGCCGCGAATGCCTATCCCCTTATTCCTTGTCAAATTATCCACTCCTTTACCCAGCAAAAATTTCCGCATCTGGTTCTGGAGCCACCACCCCCACATGTCTTAAATATTGAATATATACCTGCAAGCCGGTCATTAGAGTTTCTTCAGGATACTGGAATAAACAATTATGCAATGGATAGATGCAGTTTAGTTTTTCATTTTTCACGCCCAAGAAGAAAAACAATCCCGGAATTTCTTTTTGAAAGTATGAAAAATCTTCTGCAATCATTTGGGGTGCAATAACGTCCACGTGCTCCTTTCCCACAGCTTCAACAAAATCCTCAAATAGTTTCTCATCATTTGTTACTGCAGGATACATGTCCCGAAATACTAATTCTATAGAACACTCATAAGCTGTTTCAATGCCTTGAATAATCAGCTTCATTCTTCTTTTGATATTTTCAAAAACCTCTTCTCTAAAAGCTCTGACGGTTCCTTCCAGATGCACTTCGCCAGCAATAATATTTCTTCTTTCTCCACCCCACATCTTCCCAATGGTTACAATAGCCCCTTCCATAGGATCTATGCTTCTGCTGACAATAGACTGGAAGCTGCTTACCAAGGTAGCAGCCGCTACAATAGCATCTTTTGCCATATGTGGAATCGCTCCGTGACCACTTCTTCCCTTTATCAAAATATCGAATTCACCTGCCTGTGCCATCATCGGTCCTGGCCTTGCAGCAACACGGCCTGCATCAACCTCAGGGAACACATGCAGACCTAGTATTTTATCGATATGAAACTGTTCTAATACACCTGCCTGAATCATAGGCTCTGCACCACCAGGTCCTTCTTCTGCCGGCTGGAATAAAAAAACAATATTCTGCTTGAGATTTTTTCTGTGCTCTACTAGGTATTTTGCAAGTCCCAGCAAAATCGTCATATGTGCATCATGTCCGCAAGCATGCATCATTCCAGAATGCTTTGATGCGTAAGGCAAATTGGTTTTCTCCTCTACAGAAAGTGCATCCATATCTGCCCGAAAGGCAATAGTCTCCTTGTTTTCACTCCCTCTTAGCAAGCCTATTACACCAGTCTGTGCAATGCCAGAATAAACTTCCACACCGATGCTTTTTAATTTTTCGATAATATAGGCGCTGGTTTTGTATTCCTCAAAGCCGCTTTCAGGGATTTGGTGCAAGTCTCTGGCTATTTTACGCAGTTCTTCCCCTAATGCAGCAATATTCCGTTCAATCGAAATCATATTCATTCCACCTCTTGTATATTGTTATAATCATTATAAAACTATTGTATCCTTTTTCATTTAGCCTGGGAAGAAAAAATATTTCCCACCTTTTCTCAAATTTACTTTTTTATCGCATATTCCAATCCTTTAGCTCATGCTGCAAGGTTGAAGTATGCGATAGAATTTTGCAAAAACTATCCTTATTTTGGTTGACACAACTAATCTCTTGTGTTAAGATACATTAAACTGAATAGATATTACTCAACTAATTTGTTGTGTTTTAGAGGCTGCGATGGGCAAATAGTACATTGAAATAGGCTAGGGAGCCGCATGATGTTCAATGGAAAGGTGCAATCGCCGAAGCGCTGACCTGCTCCCTACGGATCAGTTGCTGGGACCGTGTTGAATAAACATGGGACTGTCATCGGTAAATCACCCACTTTACCGATGGAGTGCTACTTCACACAGGGTGAAAGTTGTATTCTATTGGCGTTTCTTTGAACGGCTGGGAGTACCCTTTTACTCTTATGCCGTTTTTATTTATATTGATACTGCTTTCATTATCCGGTGAAGTATGGTGTGCCTCTTGATTCAATATTTATACACCCATCCTTCACTTTTTTGTATTTTTTTGCTTTACAAATATTTGATAATTATGTAAGATAAATGTAACCAAATTTTCACAACTATATTATAATAATATTAGCAAATGTTCATCATAATAGATGAAGAGATGGAGTGATGATTTTTGATAACAGAGGCACGGAGAAAAAAAATACAAGAGCTGATTGAAAGAGAAGGAATCGTAAACCTACAGCAGTTAGTAGATCGTTTTGAGGTTTCTATTTACACCATTCGCAGGGATTTAAATGCACTTGAGGAACAGGGTTTGTTAAAGAAAACCCATGGTGGTGCCGTTAAAGTAGAAAAAACCCGCTGGATTCCCAGTATGGAAACTGGAAAAAATGAAGCCTTTGAGGAAAAAAAGAAAATTGCTCATAGGGCTGCTGAACTTGTTGAAACTGGTGATACCGTTATGCTTATGGGAAGTACCATTGCCCTATTAATGATTCCAATCATCAGGGATAGAAATGTAACTGTTGTAACCAATTCCTTGGATATTGCAAAAGAACTTTCTTTACTCCCCAGCATTGAGACGATTCTTATTGGTGGAAGAATTAAAAACTTTCGCGGCAATATTTTAGGTTCCCGTGCCGTCAATGAACTGCGCAACTACTACTTTGACAAATCATTTATTCCTTGTGCAGGTATTAACAGCACCTTCGGCGTCAGTACTTCCACTTTAGACAGTGCTGATTTTGTAAAAACAGTTATCCAATGCACAAGACAAAATATCATTATTGCAGATTATCGTAAAATTGGCCGATCTACTTTTGCTAAAGTAAGCGACCTTACTCCTGTCGATTTGTTAATTACCGATGATCAGGCAGACAAGGATGAGCTTCATCGTCTAGCTAAGGCAGGCATTCGTATCGAAATTGCAAAAACACTATAATAGAACATATAACAAAGGGAGGATAAACAATGAGAAAAGTTAATTTAGCTGTAGTAGGTGCTACAGGAATGGTAGGAAGAACATTTTTGAAGGTTTTAGAAGAAAGAGATTTTGCATATGAAAATCTTTATCTCTTTGCATCCGCAAAATCTGCTGGTGAAAAAGTAATTTGTAAAGGCAAAGAATATATTGTTGAAGAACTTACAGAGGCTTCTTTTGATCGCCCTATTGATATTGCTTTATTCTCTGCTGGAGGGGATATCAGTAAGATATTTGCCCCAATCGCCGCTTCCAAGGGTGTAACAGTAGTTGACAATAGCAGCGCATGGCGGATGGATGAAAATGTTCCACTAGTCGTTCCCGAAGTGAATCCTCAAGA
The DNA here is from genome assembly GCF_001750685.1 of Geosporobacter ferrireducens. Classification (GTDB taxonomy): domain Bacteria; phylum Bacillota; class Clostridia; order Peptostreptococcales; family Thermotaleaceae; genus Geosporobacter; species Geosporobacter ferrireducens. The sequence continues at coordinate 822,536 of NZ_CP017269.1, forward strand.
TATTTCCTGGAATAAAGGAATTATTGCAAATCCAAATTGCTCTACCATTCAAGCAGTTGTTTCCTTAAAACCACTCCATGAAAGTTATGGCATCAAGCGGATTATTTACTCTACCTATCAATCCGTTTCAGGTACAGGTGTAAAAGGTGTCGTTGATTTGGAAGAAGGTTTAAAAGGCAATGATCTCATGGCAGCCTATCCCCATCCGATTGCAAACAATTGTCTTCCTCATATTGATGTATTCCAAGAGAATGGCTATACAAAAGAAGAAATGAAAATGATTCTGGAAACACAAAAAATTCTAGGTGACTATGACCTTAAAATCACTGCTACGACCGTTCGCGTTCCTATCGTTAATTGTCATAGTGAATCTATCAATGTAGAGCTGGAAAAGGCCTTTGAATTGAAAGAGATCGTAGAACTGCTTGGCCAGAGTCCAGGAATCGTTGTTCAAGATGATCCAAGCAGCAATCTTTATCCTTTAGCAAGAACCGCAGCAGGTACGGATGAGGTCTACGTAGGTAGAATCCGAAGAGATTTCAGCGTAGAAAACGGTCTTAATCTTTGGGTTGTCGCCGACAACATTCGTAAGGGTGCTGCCACCAATGCCATTCAAATTGCAGAGCTGCTTATAAAGGGTCTACAGTAACACACCCGTCCTGATGAAAAAAAGTATAATGATATTAAATATTTGGAAAGGATGAGTATAATGGCTTTGTTTACCGGTTCCGGCGTAGCGCTGGTCACACCATTCCAAGAAGGCAAAATTAATTATCCTAAAACAGAAGAGCTTCTCAATTGGCATGTAGAGCAAGGTACAGATGCAATCATCGTTTGTGGAACTACTGGCGAATCTTCTACCATGAGCGATGAGGAACAAAAAGAGGCAATCCGCTTTGTCGTAGAAAAAATCAATGGAAGAATTCCTGTTATCGCAGGAACAGGCAGCAACTGTACGTCTCATGCAGTAGAAATGAGCAAATATGCAGAATCAGTAGGTGCTGATGGGCTGCTGGTCATTACCCCTTACTACAACAAAGCTACGCAGAAAGGCTTAATCACCCATTTTACAACCATTGCCGATGCAGTAAATATTCCTATTATCATTTACAATGTACCTGGAAGAACAGGTCTCAACATTTCACCTGCTACCCTGGCAGCACTTGCAAAGCATCCGAACATCCAGGGTGTAAAAGAAGCCAGCGGAAATATCTCTCAGGTTGCAGAAATCGCACGGCTTGTTCCAGAAGACTTTTATATCTACTCCGGCAACGATGATATGATCGTGCCTCTAATGTCTCTAAGAGGTTCCGGTGTGATCTCTGTAGTGGCCAATGTGGCACCAAAGGATACCCATGATATGGTTCAAAAATTTATTGATGGTGATATTGCGGGTGCTTGCGCTCTGCAATTGGCAATGAAACCTTTGATTGATGCACTGTTTATTGAGGTAAACCCCATTCCTGTTAAGGCAGCGATGAATCTCATGGGTTACGCTGTAGGGGATCTCCGTCTTCCCCTTACAGAGATGGAGAGCGCTAATCTACAGATATTGAAATCCAGGATGCAAGAGTATGGTTTAATCAAATAAAGGAGGTGCTCCTTTGATACGTGTAATATTAAACGGATGCAACGGAAAAATGGGCAGAGTTTTAGCCAAATTGATAAACGAAGAGAAAAGTATGGAAGTCGTTGCAGGAATTGATCGTGAAATTGACAAATTTGACAATACTTTTCCTGTATACTCCAACATATTTTCCTGCTTAGAAAAAGGAGATGTACTAATCGATTTTTCTCATCCTAGTTCTATACGAAATACCTTGGCCTTTTGCGTAGAAACAAAAACGCCTATGGTTACTGCAACTACTGGTTTAAGTGGAGAAGAAATGACCCTTTTTGTCGAGGCATCAAAATCCATTCCAGTCTTCCAATCCTCAAATATGGCGGTAGGTGTAAATGTAATCATCGACTTAGCTGCACAAGCCGCAAATGCTTTAGGAAATACATTTGATATCGAAATCATCGAAAAGCACCATAACAAAAAGGTAGATTCCCCTAGTGGAACCGCCTTCATGATTGCTAATGCATTAAATGAAACTTTTGAACAAAAAAAAGAGTATATCTATGGAAGACACGGCAATGAAGATCAACGTACAGAAAACCATATCGGCATACACGCAGTACGGGGTGGAACGATCGTCGGTGAACATACCGTCATATTCGCTGGTCCTGATGAGATTATAGAAATAAAACATACAGCGCTGTCTAAAGACATATTTGCCTTAGGTGCTATTCGAGCAGCGAAATTTATTACAGGTCAAAAAAATGGTTATTATAATATGAAAGACCTGATTAAATAAAAATCGATTATATTTTTTAATGAAAGGATTGAATATACTAATGACGACGGAAAGAGAACTAGAAAATAAAGGACTGGACTTAACTGATCCTTACGCCATTGCTCGTTATATAAAAGAAGCAAAAAAATCTACCCCGGTAAAAGTCTATGTGGATGGTTCTCTAGCAGCCTTTTCACAAGAAGGTGTTCAAAAATTTGGCCATGATAATTTCTGGGTACTATTTGGAGAGCATGAAACGGTTGCAAAATTCTTAGAAACCTATCAAGAGCATATTTCAAACTATGTTCTTGAAAATGATAGAAGAAATTCTGCCATCCCTATGCTGGATCTGAAAAAAATCAATGCCCGTATCGAACCAGGCGCTATTATCCGAGATCGTGTAAAGATTGGAAACCATGCAGTGATTATGATGGGTGCCGTTATCAATATTGGTTCTGAAATCGGAGATGGTACAATGATCGATATGAATGCGGTGCTTGGAGCCAGAGCTACTGTAGGAAAAAATGTTCATGTAGGTGCAGGCGCTGTTCTAGCTGGTGTATTGGAGCCTCCAAGTGCAACACCAGTGATTATTGAGGATAATGTAATGATTGGCGCCAATGCAGTAATCTTGGAAGGTGTAAAGGTAGGAAAAAGCGCGGTGGTTGCCGCTGGCTCCGTAGTTACAAGGGATGTCCCGCCTGATTGTGTGGTAGCTGGTATTCCCGCACGGATCATCAAAGAAAAGGATGCACAAACAGCTGATAAAACAAAGCTTCTGGACGATTTAAGAGGATAGTAACAAATAAAAAATGCCAATAGCGATTTTTACGCTATTGGCATCTTCATTTTTAATCTACAAAAGCAAAAACATAGGGAATGTTTCGGTAATAATCTCCATAGTTTAACCCATAACCGACAATGAATTTATCAGGGATGGTATAGCCGATATAATCTGCCTCTAATACAGTCTTTCTTCTGGAAGGCTTGTCCAATAACACACAGCTCTTGATGCTGGCAGGATTCTTCTTGCGGAGATGCTCTAAAACAAATTTCATCGTTAGACCTGTATCTGCAATATCATCTACTACTAGGATATCATAACCCTCTACACTTTCTTGAACATCATATAGAATTTCCACTTGTCCGGTAGATTCTGTGCCATGTCCATAACTTGAGGTTGCCATAAACGCAATTTTCACTGGCGCATCAATCTCCCGCACTAAATCCGCTGTAAAGATAAAACTTCCCTTTAATAGAGATACTACCAGAAGTTTTTTGCCTTGATAATCTACAGCAATTTGATTTCCCAGTTCCTGTACCCGCTTATGTATATCTTCTCTGGTAAACAGAACCTCTTTTCTTTTTTTCTCTATATCCATTTTTCTAATTCCCTCCATAATCCTTCATTTTCCATCAATTTCTGCTATAATTAATAACTATTCTAATCGAAATCAATTTCTTTGTCAAATAGAATACCCTGTCTGCTCGCAGATTATTTAACATTTCAAGAGAATTAAAATATACCGGCAGCTTATTGCATATTTTGCATAATCCCTAAAATTACATCATCTGTAACCGTCATGCCTTCAATCCCAAGCTGTCCCAAATTTTTTATAGATTCCTCAGCAGTTAAGCCTACAATTCCGTTTTTTGCTGGTACAATCACGCACTGCATGGCCAGCAAAGCCGATTGTATTGCAGTGGCGGCAGCTGTAGCAAGCTTTAGTGCGCAGCCTACTTTAGCACCGTCGCAAACCATCCCGGCGATATTGGCCACCATGTTTTTGATCGTGCCATTTATTTTTTCTTCATCCGCCCCCATCAGCCATGCAATGGCTACTGAAGCTCCAGTAGCTGCTGCAACCCCGCAGCCGCAAAGGGCTGATAGTCTTCCGGTGTAATGCTTGATATATCCAGTAACAATATGACTAATCGCCAATGCCCTTGCATAGCTTTCCTTTGTAGCATCGAATTTTTTCTGATAAGCAGCGATAGGCAAAATCGCTGTTAAGCCATGATTTCCACTGCCGTTACTGCTCATAACGGGAATAGGCGCTCCTGACATTCGTGCATCTGCTCCTGCTGCCGTCAACATCATAGCATAGTTTATCAAATCATCAGATAGAATTCCTTTATTCATATTATCAAGGAATCCCCTACCCACACCCATGCCCATCGAGTTCTCCAATGCAGCCTTTGCCACCTGCGCATTCATCTCCAGACCATCTAAAAGAAAGGCCAACTCTTGCCAATCGATACTTTCTATTGCAGCAATAATTTCAAAGATCGATGTCCGATATAATTCAGAGACATTTACTTTTTCTAGTGTTTCATTTGTCATAGAATTCAAAAGCACCGTACCATTCTGTTCTAAATATACAAATTGATTATGTTTTTCTGATATTATCACCTTTGCAGAACTTTGCTTTGATTGAATGGTCACTTCTACATAAACCTTCTCTTGCGTATCTTTGATTTCAAGGCAGACAATCTTTCTTTTTACCATCTCTTTAGCCAGTTGGATTTCACGATCTCCTAGTTTTTCTAATACCTGAAGCTCTTTCTCAGGCTTTCCTCCTACAATCCCTAATGCGCCGGCAATCTGCAGGCCCACTTCATCTGTATAAGGTATTCCAACACACAAACCGTTTTTATAGATATTGGGGCTGACCAGAATATTTACGTTGCTGATCTCCTCGTTGTTAATAAGCTCCCTTGCCTTTGCACAAGCCAATGCTACAGCTACAGGCTCTGTACATCCTAATGCCGGAACTACTTCGGCTTTTAATGTATTAATAATTTGAGCTTTTAGATTCATATCCATTTCTCCTCTCTCTTCTTTGTACGTTAAATCTATAGGTTGGTTTCCTATGGTTTAATCGTAGGGGAGAACAGCGTTCTCCCGTTATATAGATACCTATCGACGGACGAACACTGTTCGTCCCTACATGCTCATCGTTTCTTTTGTAAGATCGGCGGGCCCCTCTCCGACCCTCCTCACCGTTACACTATTCGGGTGGGCCGGGTCGTCCACCTCTGCAAGCAGGTATCAGGATGATGCGTCACAACAGAGGAACACCACAGGGAGTGTTCCATGCATCACATACCGACAGGCTGTTATTTCCTGTAGGGGAGAACATTGTTCTCCCGATGCATATCATTAGCGGGCGCACACTGTGCTCCCCTACATTGTCTCCAACATAAGGATAGCGGTAAGGGCAGACCTGTGTGTCTGCCCAAAGAGACGGCAAAATTAACGGGTGGACACATAGGTCCACACTCCACCAATATGTCCCATTATACAACTACTGCGCCATAGAAATAAAAAAGTATAAAACATGCAGGACAATTCGAAAAACCCTCTCTATTTGTACTTTTGCAAAATCTGTGCCACATGAAAAGCATTGGTATTTCAATAGCAGCAAATAAACTCGTCTCAAAATGAGACCAGTTTGGCATTAAAAAATCTCAAAATGAGATTTTATATCATTTTGAGATTCTTATAATTGATAATCCTTCATTTTTCGATAGAGAGTGGCACGACTAATTCCCAGTACCTCAGCTGCTTTGTCAATGGCTTGCTTGGATCCGCCAAAAGCTTTTAATGCTTTTTGAATTTCTTGCCGCTCTAACTCTTTGATTGGCATGATCATATTTTCCTCTCTAAAAATCATGCTTACTATCTCTTTACGCTTTAACCGATTCGGCAGGTCTCCATCTACGATCTTTTCCCCACTGCACATATTGACCGCATATTCTATCGTATTTTCTAATTCTCTGACATTCCCCGGCCAAGGATAGGTAATCAACCGACTTAAAGCATTAGAATCCATCCCTTTGACGTTTTTCTCCAGCTTGCGATTGCATTTTTCTAAAAGTGCCTTTACCAGTATAGGAATGTCTTCCTGCCGGTCCCGTAAAGGCGGAATGTTGATAGGAATCACATTCAAGCGATAAAAGAGATCTTTTCGAAATTCTCCATCATTCACTTTTTCTTCTAAATTCTTGTTGGTAGCAGCAATTACACGCACATTTATCGAAATATAATCCTTAGCCCCCACCTTTTCAATTACACTTTCTTGAAGGACTCTTAAAAGCTTCGTTTGTAAATGCAATGGCATATCTCCAATTTCGTCTAAAAAAATCGTCCCTCGATTCGCCAATTCAAATTTTCCTGACTTTCCACCGCGCTTTGCTCCTGTAAAAGCACCTTCTTCATATCCAAAAAGCTCGCTCTCTAACAGCTGCTCTGGAATGGCTGCACAATTAATCGGAATAAAGGGTTCTTTTCTTCTACTACTATGATAGTGAATGGCTCTGGCAAAAAGCTCTTTACCAGTACCACTCTCTCCCTGAATCAGTATCGTAGAGGTTGATTGGGCGGCTCTTTCGGCCTCTTTTTTCACTCTCACTAAACAACTACTATTGCCAATAATATTTTCCAGGCTGGTTTCGATCATTCCTGTAGTAATATCGTTTACAGTCTTTAGTGCTTCTGATATTTTCATAAAACTAAAGACAATGCCAACAGCTTCATTCTCCATCAGGATAGGATTTGCATTAAAAATCCCACGCATTCTGTGCCCATCTCTGTAATAAGCAAATTCTTTATTCGTTAATCGGCAACGCTTTTTTAATAGCTCCTCGAAAGAAATATTCTCTAAAAGTTGTTGTATTTTCATTCTTTCCAGAAGGCCTTCTCCGATACCAAAAAATTCTTCTGCTTTTCGATTAAAATGAATGCATCTTCCTTCTTGGTTCACCGCAATAATTCCACTGTCTACCGCATCCAATATGGTTTCCAACTCTCTTGCCAAAAGCTTTATTCTTTCAGTTTTTTCCTCTTCTACTAACTTTGCAGCAATCAAATCTGACATCCGATTTAAAAACTCCATCAGATTATCTTTATTGTGCAGTACTGCATGCTTTTGCTCTCTGCTGAAGGCAATTAAGCCGATGACACCAATAACTTTTTTCTCTATTTTGATAGGACAACATACCTGTGCATACTCGCGGCAATGCATTTTTTCCGTACATCGCAGACAAGCACCATGCTCACCGGGGTTTTCGATCATAAACCCTTCTCCCTGCTGTAACGCATAGCTAAATACAGAGTTCTCATTTAGTCTTGTTCCAATTTGCTCCACATAACAGCCTGTTGCAGCAATTCTATTCAGTTTATGATCTACAATGGTTACATCTACTTTGATTACACTGGCTATAACCTCCGCAATATGTTGTACGCTGGAAGCAATTCGAGACAGATCCATCGCTACCATTCCTTTTCTGTCTATTTTCTACAATTAGTATATCAAAAAAAAGGCCAAACTTTTAGTCCAGCCTTTTAATTTTTATCTCATCATTAAATTTATTTACCAGTTCTCTGCTAATATATCCTACTTTTTCTTCCAAGGCATTGGCACTTCCCGCCGCCACTGCATATTTGAAGGCTTCCTTAATATCTTGATTGCGGTAAAGCGCAACAGCAAATCCTGCAACAAAAGCATCTCCACAACCAATGGTGTTAATAGCCGATATCTTAGGTGCACATATCTTATAAATTCCTTCTGGCGTCGTAAAAATAGCTCCTTTTTCTCCAAGAGAAATCGCCACTACTTGAATTCCTTGTCTGCATATGTATTTTGACTCATATATAATTTTATATTCACAATCTAAATCATAGCCTGCTAATTCTTGCAATTCTTCTAAATTCGGTTTTATCATAAAGGGTTTAGCCTTTATGGCTTCTTCTAAGTAACTTCCACTGGCATCAATAATCATGCGGACATTGTTGTCTCTGGCAATCTTCACCATATCCCCATAAATCGTTTTTGGAAGTCCTGGAGGCACAGTACCTGATGCCACAATGACTTCACTGTATTTTAAGACCTTTACAAATTCTTTTACAAAAGCATTGAGTTCTTTTTTTGAAACCATAGGCCCCTTTTCATCCATAATGGTCTCTGTTTGATTCAATGGATCTACAATAGCAGTGAAGATTCTCGAAGCCTCCTGAATCCATACAAAGGAAGTATGAATATTAAGCTTTTCCAACTCTTCTCTGATAAATTGTCCAGATCTGCCACCTAACAGGCCCGTAGCATTAACATTTTCTCCTAACAGAGCAGCCACCCTTGCTACGTTCAGCCCTTTCCCTCCGGCAGACACTTTTACATCATCAATAGTATATTTTTTATTTGGTTTAAAATCCTTGATGATATAAGACCGATCGATGGCCGGATTCAAAGTAACTGTCGTAATCATACAATCTCCTTCTCATGCCTACAAATTTCAAACAAAAAGTACAAATTATATTATAAGTGAAAACATCCTATGATGCAAAGACTTTTTACGCGGATTTTGTCTATATTTCTGCATAAATGCTTTCAATTTCCTCTATTTCCCTATGTGTCAGCTCAAATAACTGATAAACTAAGTAATCCAGCTTATGTTGTTGTTTAGTAATTTCTTTCTCAATTGAAGAATGTTTGTATTTATGACAATTATACTCTTTATTTAAATATTCTATATGATTTACATATCCAATAAAATGCTTCTGTGTACCTAAATTTTCTATTTTAATCGGACTATTCTGAATATGATAAATTTTCATTTGTGGAAATAGCTTCTTTCCCTCATGAATAAGGCTGTGATAAAGGAAATTAAGCAGTTTAGAATTCAGCAGGGCAAGTATATATTTTAATTCTAATTTTTCATTTCTGGACAAACAAGCGTAGAGAGTATTTAATAGAAAATAGTTCTGATCATCATAAGCTGCTATAAACCGGTCTGCTGTCTGTCTTATCATCAACTTGGGCTGCAATATAAACTCCTCTCTCATAAAAGTAGCATATTCTCCAAGGCTCCGGTCAATAGAACTGCGATCATTCAGCAGATATAAACCTTTCCATTGGTAACCGTAACGCCAAATATCTTTTCCTTCTAAAATAGGTACCTGATGCCCATTTTCCTTTCTATTGGAAATTAATTTATTTCTAATATTGCCGGTAGCAATTCCTGCAATAATTTCACAATTCTCTTTAAGGGGAGGGTAACTTTCTCTGATACGATCTCTTAATTGAAAGACTTCCGTACTTGAATGAATGTCAAATACATTTTTTAATGTATTATAATAATAAGATTGTCTGATTTTTTTAAAATTGCTCTCTTTTAATCCCCTTTTTTTATTTGCTGCCTGTCTTAGATTTTTTGCAAGAATTAAATTATTTTTTCTATTGTCATCCTTGTTTTTTACAAGAATTAGAATACACATATCCATAGAAACATTCGAAAAAATTCCTTCACCTAGGTTTATTACCTGGGAAATAGCACAGGTTTTCAATATTTTTTGTCGGATTTCCGCAAAATTATTGTTTAACAGAATACTTGCAGGTACAATATATCCAAGAATTCCTTTTTCGTTCAAGTTCTGAATACTTTTTTCTATGAATACACTAACAAGGTCAAATCGTCCCTTTGCCGTCTCAAAGCTTTCCTTTAAGATCTCTTTATCAAGATATTTATTAATTTTTCGATTTTCCAAATAGGGAGGATTTCCTAAGATCAAATCATATGGTGCACAGAAGTCTGCCTCTAAATAATTCCCATGTATAACCTGCAGTTTGCTTTCCAGACCTGCATAATCTAAAGTACGAAGCTTATGCCCCAAAGAAATTTGAAAGATCTCTAATGCTGTTTCATCCAGATCTACAACCGCCAGATTATGCTGTATAATAAGAGGCAGACTCTCTTTTGGGCTTAATCCCTCTCTATGTTGATATATATCGATTAACTTATCAATCATATAAAAAATGAAATTACCGCTTCCGCAGCAGGGCTCCAAAATCCTTACATCCTTTAAGGATTTTTCTGGATGTTGAATGAAAAACTGATCCAGGCTGTTGTCTACAATATACTTTACAATCCAGTTCTCTGTATAATACTGAGAAAATCTCTCCTGCTTGCCGTTTCCTTCATGAAAGAATTGATAAATCCATCCCAGTACATTCTCTATCGCTATATCTTCCGTCATCAGTGTTGCTATGAAATGTTTTAGATGGTTTACTTCTGCTTCTTTAAATAGGCTGTTGTGAAAAACCTTATTTTTAGGTAAAAAAAATCCTTCCAATACTAAAGAAAAAAATGAATGAAATAAAGTCTCTTCCTGAACATTGGTATATTTTTCTTTCAAATATTTTTTTATGTGAATAATATCCCGCCTTAGATTTTTCATAACATTCACCCTTTTTAGAACATATTTTACTTATTCGCTTCTACACTCTTTTTTCCTTGTAAAAAAAGTACATTATCGCAAAATGTACTTTTTTTCTAGTTGCTGCTATTAAATTTTGTCTTTAATATCCAGTTTATACAATAAATCTCGAATTTCCTTCAACAGCATAATGATTTTGTTGAGGGAGTATTGTATGGTTACCAATATAATCAGTAGAATGACAGCACCAACCAATATATAATTCAAACCCATCCCTCCTCTATTTTATCTTAGCCTCATTATAGCCTATTCATCCTCTTCCCGCAAATAGTAAAGCACATCTTTATACGGTACCAATAGACTGTACTGTACAAAGATGTGCTTTATAATATGTATGTAGGATTGCTTTAGTTTACCTCTCGATTATTATCCTCTTCTACGATCTCCATTTTAGAAATAGAGACCTCATAAGCCATTTTTGTAATCAGCTCCTCTTCATTTAGTCTCTTCTGATATTCACGGCTCTGTACTCTTCCCCAGATTTTAATATGATCTCCCACTTTCAGTTTCTCAGAGAACCTAGCATTTCTGCCCCATGCAATACATGGGATATAGTCGGATTTATTATAGGGTCTGTTGACAGCAACAAGCATATCCGTTATTTCTCTGCCAAAGGGTGTTGTTCGATAAACTGGATGCTTACAAATATAACCGTTCAAAAAAATCTGATTTGGGTTTTTTAATTCTTCTTCACCGCTATAGATCGTCATGTCCCTCGCAAAAATTGTTAACACCAGCTTATTGCTGCCATCCATATATTTGTTATAGGACCTCAGCTGCCCGTCGACCTTAACCATGGTTCCCAATGTCAAATTCAGGTCTACCAGAATACGCTCCGAAACAGTAACCGGTAGTACATCACTATGATCGCTCAATCTGGGTACCTTTATATCCAAGGTGTAAAATCCCTCTCCATACATTTCATGGCTAAATCTTAAATCAGAGTCCACTTCCCCCAGAACGGTCACGACATTCGTATCAATGATTTTATCTGACATTTAACCCCCACGCTCCTTCCCGATTCTTATGTACTTATTCAGGGTTAATCTACAACTATATTTATTCGTGCTAGGACGAGATTATGAATAAAGAAATAAAAAAAGAGAAAAATCTGCTTTTTCTCTTTTTCAATAGCTTATATATATTTTTTTCTCATTTTCTATCCTTCTGTCTTCTCCTGAAAACAAGAATATTTCTGAGGTAATTCCATCCGGTGGCACACCAAAAACCATAACACCGGTTGCAGCAGCTAATACACTATATACATTATTTTTTTCTGCCAACTTTATCTCTACTGGAAATTCCAGCGGTTCAATCTCTATACCATTTTTTGTTGTAATTCCCCGTTGGATACAGCAATAAAATTTTAAAAAAGGTGTGGTTTCAATGCTAGAAGCAGTTACTGTAGCCTTAGCCGATAATCCATAGGTAATAACCATCCGATCCTTTAGTACCTCTAGAAAATCTGTACAGATACAATCATCCATATTCACTGCGATAATACTCTCCTTTGGCAGATGATTGATTAAAACTTTACTGGATTCGATCTTCTCTTTTAATTCTTCACCGATGCTTATGCTATCCATACCTAACATTGTATGTATAAAAACATCAAAGGGCGTCTGCAGTAATGGATACGCTTTTATAAAGTCTGTATTCATCTGAAAAATAATAATATCCTTTTTTTTCTTGACTTGTTCTTGTAAATATTCAAAATATTCTTCCAGCATGAATAGGTGATTTTCTTCTCCTGTAGTGTTATAGAATAGCTCAGTGGTATTTTTAATATCCACAGAGAACCCGGAGCTTTCTAGCATATAGGCCATCATTTGTGCCGTAACAGTTTTTTCATTGGCCTCTAAAACGCCTATAAATCTCAATTTTTCACTAGGATAATCATGACGTCGGTTTTTAATGTCTATCCATTCCCTTAGGCCAGAAGTGTTCTCTATCCATTGTAATTCGTGATCACTCAATTTCATCACCTCGTTTCCTTCGATGATCTCTATTATTATTTTTCTCAGTTCATCTGCTTAAATATGTATGATTAAACAGAAAAAAGGAAAGTGTGGACAAACCCACACTTTCCTAAAATATAAATATAATCCTAATTTTTCAAGTTAAGTTCGATTATTGGTTGCTTTTTTTCGATAGGAAAGCCTTATTCAGAAGGTATATAAACCCACCTCCATAAAATCCTAAGGTAATCATCATCATAACAATCGATGTCGTTGACATATTATTTCGACCCCCTCGTATCCTCTAAGGCTGATTCCATAATGTCATGTCCCTGCCCAATCTTATTGGCCAGCCAATTGTTCGTCAGCAGTGCAATGCCAATGAGTACTGCAAACTGTACGATTATCGTTCCTACACTAAAGATTTCTCTTGGATCCCACCAGTTCCCCGGGTACCAGGTAATCGCCTGCCAGATCCACCAGCCGATAATCACTACGGTAAATACCGGGAATAAGGCCACACATACACTCCACCATTTTCCTATCTTGTAATCTGACCATGGGGTGTTGATGTCGTTGTTTCTTACTTTTTCAAGTCCTTTCTTCATCAGTGCTATGGCTACAAACAGTCCGCTTAACAGCAAGCCTACTCCCCATACCCAGTCTTGGTTGTCATTGATATTTAAACTGTAGGCCGATGGTACTCCTGCCAAGAATCCAACGATGATTACGATTAATGTTGCTTTCTTTCGCTCTACTCCTGCATCCATGATGTTTCTTACCCCTACTTCTATCATTGGCAATAGGGAGGATAATGCTGCGATGGACATTGCAAAGAAGAATATGCCCGCTAGTATATTTCCAAATGGCATCGTCGGGAATAACTGCGCCAGATAGATAAAGGTCAGTCCTGTATTTCCTGCCGATAGGGCCGCATCTGCAAACTCTGTTGACGGTGACAATGCAAAAATTGCCGGCAGTACGGTCATTCCACAGATCAGGGCCCCTACGTTATCGCTAAAGCCCATGATCATACAGTTTCCTGCTATATCTTCCTTCTTCTTTGTATACACTGCATAAGTAATGATAAATCCCCATCCTGCTCCTGTTGACCATGCAGCTTGGGTAAAGGCTGCCAGCCATATCTTTGGTTCTGTCAGCATATGCAGCTTTGGACTAAATAAGAATTCCAAACCCTTTGCTGCCCCCGGCAATGTGACCGCTCTGAATAATGCGATGAGTAATAGTCCAAATAGGGTCGGTATCATGATTTTACTTGCTTTTTCTATTCCGTTTGTAACCCCTTTATATATGATGATTCCAGCTATACTCATTGAGATAAAATGAAAGAATATGGTTTGTGATGGTGTTGTTGTGAAGGCATTCCAAATTGCCTGTGTTGCTTCTGTTCCCATTCCCGGTTGGAAAGCTCCTGATACCGCTAGTGTAAAATACTTTACACACCAGCCCATGATTACGGAGTAATAGAACATAATGAGTAAACAGACTGCTGCAATCCACGTACCCATCCAGGTATATTTCTTGCCCATATAATCTCTGAATGCACCGATTGTACCCAGCCCTGTACGGCGTCCCATTACCATCTCTCCCATTAGGAGCGGAAGTACCCAAACAAATAGGGCAATTGTCCATGCGATGATAAAAGGTCCTCCACCATTGGCTGCAGCTACCCTCGGGAACCTCCAAACATTACCCGTACCGATTGCCATTCCGATAGAAGCTGCAATAAAGCCCCATCGGCTTCCCCATTGCTCTTTTTGTTGACTCATAAACACCCTCCTTTTTTAGTTATTTATAATAGTATTATTCTAAAAGTTCATTGTTTGCCGGCACTTTCCAATGAACTTTTCTGAAAAAAAGTAAAAAAACTCCCGTCCCTGTAAAGGGACGAGAGTTACCCGCGGTACCACCCTAATTAGCCGTTCCCGGCTCACTTTATTAATCGTAACGTGATTCAACGTAATGACTTGCTCGTCATATGCTCCGGAGCGGGTTCAAGAAGCTAGTTTGCAGATCTCTCATCACCAATCCGCTTTCTGTGAAACATCACACCTTTACTATTCTCCATCTTTGCATTTCATAATATTATGTTTATACATGATTTTATAGAATTATACACAAACTGTCAACTTGAAATTTTTGTTTATATGGAAAATTTATTTTTTAAGTATGTTCAGTAATCCGCTGTATTATTGTGGTACATTCATTTTTCTTTGCATTCCTGTATGATCAATATAATAATTTTCCTTCATAATGATCTGAGAGATCGGTACAATTTCATAGCCTTGTTTTTGCAATCGCTCTATCACTAATGGCAAATACTCTAATATGTATTTTGCATTATTATGAAATAACACAATAGAGCCTTTTTTTACGTTTCTTGTTACACGATCTACCACAGGTTGAGTTCCTAACTCCTTCCAATCCAAAGAATCTACATCCCATTGAATCACATAATGCTTATTTGCCATGACAGTTTCTATTACTTTATTACTATAGTCTCCAAAGGGAGGTCTAAACAGTGTAGGTCGTACACCAATCAAATTCTCAATCTTATCGCTGGTTGTATTTAATTCATGGGCAATTTGTTCCGTAGACAGTTTTGACATGTGAGGATGGGTGGTAGAATGATTTTCTACATCATGCCCTTTCTCGTGAATCTTTTTTACCATATCAGGATACTTATCTACCCAAAAGCCTACTAGAAAAAAAGTAGCTTTTACATTATATCGATCTAAAATTTCCAATATACCATCGGTGAACTGGTCTCCCCATGCAGCATCAAAGCTGATGGCTACCTTTTTTTCTTCTGTATCTACACAATAAATCGGTAGCAGCTTATCTTTATTCATAACGCTGAGAATGTGATTTCCCATATTCTGTGAATACATCAGCGTTGTGCCTAATACCATAATGAATATCAATAAACCTAATAAAACGCTTTTGCGAATGACGATAATTCTCATTCCTTTATCCCCCTTTCTGTATATGCATCGCTACTATAATACTAAATTTATTCGAAAATTGTCCTGATATTCCTGAAAATATTTATTCTTCTCAGCATATTCCCTCTAAAAAATAAATATAACATAATAGTGACAACGCTATAGGGAGGAAATGTTATGCTCCTAAAAATCACTGCTGGTGCGCTAGCCGGTATTTCAATTTTTTTTCTAGGTATGAACATGATGTCTGATGGAATTTTAGCTCTTGCCACGAGGAGATTAAAGGGTATTTTATCTACGCTAACGGCTAACCCTCTCTTAGGGATTCTTTGCGGAGTTCTGATCACTGCCCTTACGCAAAGCAGCAGTGGCACCACAGTAATGGTTGTAAGTCTCGTCAACGGAGGTGTGCTAAACCTTTATCAGGCTGCAGCTGTAATTATGGGTGCGAATCTGGGAACAACCATCACAGCACAGCTTGTTAGCTATGATTTTTTTGTAATAATTCCCCATGTTCTGTTCTTAGGAATTTTACTTTATCATTTGAAGCTTACAGTGATTATGAAAGAACTCGGTAGATTTCTAATCGGTTTTGCACTATTGTTTTTAGGAATACGTGTTATGATCGTTTCCCTCTATCCTCTAAAAAATCTATTGGGATTTCAACATATGCTGTTTTCTGTAGGAGACCATAAACTATTAGGTATTCTTCTAGGGGCTTTAACCACAGGCATTATACAAAGCAGCAGCACAGGTATTGCACTACTGCAGGGATTATCTTACCAAGGTCTTATAAATCTTTCTCAAGCTCTTCCGATATTGATGGGACAGAATATCGGCACCTGTGTAACCACATTGCTTTCAAGCTTTGCCACTGACAAAAATGGAAAACGAGCCGCCATCATCCATCTGCTTTTTAATTTTTTCGGAACCATCATACTATTTCCGTTCATTGACTTAATCGCTTCCTTTGTCGTAAAGCTCTCTCCTGACCTTACAGTACGTCAGATTGCCAATGCGCATACCTTGTTCAATCTACTAACCCTCTTATTGTTGCTGCCCTTTCTGTCTTTATTAGTAAACTTATCAAAAAAAATAATAAGATAGCTGTAGATGCTATCTTATCATTTCCTTATTCCTCTATAGTATAGGTCCGAATGCTTCTTTCTCCAACCTTATTGGGGTCCAATACCTCCTGATACTTCTCCGGTACTGTCACCGTATTGGGATCTCCATCAGATACGTAGCGGATACGGCTGCCTTTTTCAAATTGTGTCAGCCAATCGTATAAGCCTACGCCTTTTACGTATTTTTCAAGATCACTGGCACGTACTCTGTGTATTGCTAAGGAATTAAAGTCCTTATGATAGGGTGATTTGTAAGGATCCCAGCCCACCTCCAGGATGGCTATATTTTGATAAGTAATGCCTTCATGGATTCCTTTTTCTAAATAGGACATTAGACTTTTATCTTTGGGTTTAGATCCAAAAGGCAATGCCAAGGTATCAATCCTATAATCCGGCAGTACTTTTCCCACTAGATTCACGATTCCTGCCAGCTCCTTTTGAATTCTATCTGCATCCGCCTTCGTAAAGTCTACATGGGTAGCAGTATGATTTCCTATGTCCAGTCCTTTTTCTATTAAGTATTTTAATTTAAATTCTAGGTGCTCCTTTTGTCCGAAGGGTATATTGTCATTGATAAAGAAAGTTGCCTTCATTGGGAAATCAGGATGCTCTTCATGAAATTTTTCTAATATTCCTACGGCACTGTCAGGGTCAATGATCCATTCTCCATTTTCTTTTTGCAGCATATTGAAGTTGTTTTGCCTTCCATCATCAAAAGTCAATACGACAGGGGTATATCCTGCTTCCGTAGTAATATTACCCGTTGCATAATCTTTTAAAGAAATAGGCCGATAACCTTTTTCATATAATACTTCTAAATCTCTCCTAAAATTCTCTGGTGTTCTTGCCCATTCTGCCTCAGGTTCTGCAATGTGATGATACATGAGTACCATAATTTGTCCAGCCTCATTCGGTTTAACCTGCTGTAAATCGATCTCTTTTATAGGTTCCTGAATTTGTGCCTCTTCTGGAGTAACAACTTCCTGAACAATCGGTTTCTCGGTCTCTTTTACAGTATTTTGTGAAGCAGAGCTGTTGCACCCAGTGATGCCGATCATTGCTGCAATAGCCATAGCAATTAATTTCTCATTTGTTTTCATCTATAGGCCCCCTCCAATTGTTTTTCCTAAAATTCATTATATACCAGTATAATCCAAGAAACCAGCTGATTATAAACCAGAGTAATTAGTATTTTATTCCATTCCGTTTTGATCTAAAGAATATTTTATTCTTTTCCCATCCATACTAATAAAGAAGGATTCCAATGCTATTCAGCCGATAGAAAGGAAGTGTTTGCACTTGTCTATTATCAGAAGCCAATATACTACGGTAAAAGGTGAAAGAACTGAGTTAGGCAGAAGAACCTATAAAATCGAAGACAGACATTTTCATAAAGAGGCTAAGTCACAAAAAGCGCAGTTAGAAAGTGGCCATTTTCATGGAATCCGGAAAGATGTAAAATTAAAAATGCATCGAAAATTAACATAGGGTAGAGCAATCTACCCTATCTTTTTATTATCTTTTTATTATCTTTTTATTATTTTTCTGCCCATAGGACAGGATTTTACGCAGATTCCGCAGACCGAACCTCTTCCGATATGTTGATAATGCTGATGCATATGGGTACTACAGGCTTGCGCATCGAAGAGTTCTTCCCGTGGGATTCCAGGCTCCCATTGATTTCCACGAATGGCTAGTGCAGGGCAGTTTTCAACGCACTTTCTGCAGTTTCCGCACTGCGATGTATCCATAGGCACATCGTACTTCGGTATCCAATCGGTTAGAACGGTTCCTAATCGAACTCTAGGACCGAATTCTGGAGTAATCAGACAGGCACTTTTGCCAATCCATCCTAGACCTGCTCTTGTAGCTACAGTTTTATGTGGAAACACACCTTTATAAGTTTTTCCGTCTATATTTAGGGATTGTGAAGCTGCAATAGGCATAACTAAATATCCATCATTTTGCAGCACAGTAGCAATTTTTAATGTTACCTGATCGATGAAGGCATTTACCGTTCTGTAATGATGAAAATAAGTATGAGTAGGTGATTTTTGAATTTGACTAATGATTTCATCAGAAAGTCTAATAGCTATAGAAATCCCGGTCTTTAGGTGCATATATTCTTCCGGTAACAACATGCTTAAATCTGCATATCCGACTTTTGCAGCACCCCACTCTAAAATTTTTTGTTTTAGTCCATCTGCTTTTTCCATTCATTCTTCCCCCCATTAAAAATTTTTAAAAAATGTACTCTTATAAGTTGCAATAAATAGGTTACATCCGCTATGCCACGGGGACAGTTCCTCAGGCACATAAAAAACATCTGTGCCAGACGAACTGTCCCCATGACTCCGCTATTAAAATTTTTTAAAAAACGCACTCTATTTAGTTAAATTTTGTCAATCTAATATTCATATGCATCTTAACCAGATATTATACCTTATTACATAATATACTAACATATTTCATGATTTCAGTGGTTAAATTAATAGTACAACATCAAAAGATGTTGATAACGGATAATAACTACTAACCAATAGGAGGGAAATTTTATGGCAAACAGAAATAGAGCTGTCGTACCCGAAGCAAGAACAGCATTAAATCAAATGAAACTTGAGATTGCTGGAGAGCTTGGAATTTCTAACTATGAATCAATAGATAAAGGAAACTTAACTGCACGACAAAATGGATATGTTGGCGGTTATATGACTAAAAGATTGGTTGAAACAGCTGAAAGAAGCTTAGCTGGAAAGTAGTTCTAATAAAATTAAAAGGAGAAAGGTTCAAACCTTTCTCCTTTTAATTTTATGATTCAAAAATCAATTTTGTATGCTATAATCATAATAAGTGATGGAAACAAAATACAGTTTATAGATTATCAAAAGCAGGTGAGAGAATGTTTTATAATAATACACAACAGTTAGCCGAACATAAACTTTTATTGCTATATATATTAGATCGCTTTGAAATTCCTTTGACCAATACACAGTTTACTCAGTTTGTAATGGAAAGGGATTATATGAACTATTTTTTACTGCAACAATTTTTAGGTGAATTGGTTTCTTCCAGCATGTTGGAGTATAGTGAAAGTGAGGGTAATTTTTTTTACCTTATAACAGAAAAGGGCAAAAATACCCTTCAATTTTTTCGGGATCGTCTTTCTGATGAGTTGACAAACACCTTAGATCATGCTGTAGAAATGAAGAAACAAATACTTCTAAAGGAAATGCAAATACTGGCAGACTATACGAAGAAAAAAGAAAATGAATATGTTGTTGATCTAAAAGTAATCGAAAATGATATTGTACTTATTGATTTAAAGCTGAATGTAGTATCAAATAAATATGCAAAAGAGATTTGCGATAAATGGAAGCAAGATGCACCTAAACTTTATGGTGAGATTATACATCTTCTAATCCAGTAAAAGTCCTTTATTTTTCTAAAATAAAGGACTTTTATATACATAACATTCCATTGGGTTCAATCCCTACAGGAATCTGTTCCAATAGCTTTAGATTCATTAAGTCTACCACCGAGAGCGTGTTATCCTGTATATTCGCAGTCAGCAAATATCTTCCATCTGCACTCTTTCCAATACAACCCGGCATCCTTCCAACATCAATTCGCTCTATTACTTTTTGGCTCTGAATTTCCAAAACATTAATTGCATTCATCTCTGTATCAGCTATATATAAATAGAGTCCCTGATCATCAATTACTGCCTCCATCGGCATTTTACCAACAGTGATCCTGTGAATAATGCTGTAGTTGGTCAATTCAACCACAGATATACTACCCTTTTCCATTAATGTATATCCGGTATTGATAATATAAAGCAGTTTTCCATCTCTGCTAAGGGTAATATGATAGGGCTGAGGAGGTGTCAAAATTGTCCTTTCTTGTTCGTTACTGTTTGTATCAATCACTGTCAAAGAATGAGCATCTACGTTTACCACATATAGCTTCTTCTCATCCAGACTAAGCTTCATATCATGGGGCATGGCACCTACTGGAATCTGCGCTAAAGGCGCGCTGGTTTCTAAATCAATGGCAGAAACTGAATTTGAATCACTATTCACCACATAGAGAGTTTTATTTTTTTTACACATCTGTAAATGAGTAGGGCAGCTGCCTACGCATATATCATCAATCACTTTGTTTTTTATTATATCTACAATACTAATCGTAGCATTATGGGAATTTGCAGTATAAATATACTGTTTGTTATAGTCTATTACCATATGGTGTGGTCCAAGGGTTGGCTTTCGAATACCCCTCAGAGTTATACCCTGCTGCAATCCAATCTTTCCGATTTGCTGCAACTTATTCAAGTCAACAATCGAAATAGAATCTTCTCCTGTATTACAAATATAAACTTTGCTTTCCATGCCATTTCCCATCCCATCACCTCGTAGAAAAGACAGTTTTCATAATAAAATTAATTTATTATCATCATATGCACTTCTTCTATTGTTGTGAGATGTTTTTTAAATAAACACCAGGACGAGGTGAATTCATAATGTTCCAAAATGAAACGCCGTGGCATATGCCACGGCGTATAATAGAAAGCGATAATCTTGAAACGATTCGCGCTTCAGAATAATACAGATTTTCCCAATCAAAATCTATTCAAAATTAAATTTCTATTATCGGTAGAAAATCCGCTCGTATAGTATTTCCTTAGGACACTCTAATTTTCGAATTTTCGCCTCTCGAATCAGTTGGTCACACAAATGGGAAATTTCTCTATTATCAGGGCCTTTCTTCAGATGATCAAAGGTACTATAGATCTTTTCGATCAGCTCTCTATCATTCATTCTCTTAAAGGGTCTGAATAAGATCACTGTCATTCTGTCCCCTCCATTCTCATATATTTCCAAATATATGCGTAGGAAAGAAAAATATGACAAGCTTTCTATTATATGCTGTTAAAAAGCATCGGCACCCTAAATATTTTTCATCATTTTCTAGTACGCAAAATTGTTCTTACATCTCCAATCATATATAGGGAACCACAGAAAACAATAACATCCTCTTCTCCAGCCAACTCAAAGGCAGCCTCTACGGCCTGAGGTATTTCTGCTTCTTTCCTTATAGGCTTGTTGTACAGCATCACTTTTTCTGCCAGCTTATCTACAGGCAGAGCTCTCTCGTTATTGGGCTGTGTAAGAACAACTTGATCCGCCAAAGGTATCATCTCACTTAACATTCCACTAACATCCTTATCTCCCAATATTGCTATCACAAGCAGTATTTTCTTATGCGCGTAAAGTTTTGTCAGTGCCTTTTTTAGGGCAATAATTCCATGGATATTATGGGCTCCATCAATAAGCACGGTTGGATTTTTCTTCATAATCTCCAATCGCCCCGGCCAAACCGCCTTTTTAAAACCTTCATAAAGCGCTTCCCTCGAGATTGGAATGTGATGTTCGTCCATTAACACGTTCAAAGCCGTTAGCGCCACAGTAGCATTTTGGGTTTGATGCTCTCCTAGGAGGGAGATGGATAAATTTTCAAACTTTTCTTCTCCGCAATAAGTATTGAAGCATTGGCCTTCTTCATCGTATTTTAAGAGTTCAATACGATCTATGGCGGCCACACGAAGATTTGAATGTTGTTGTGCAGAAACCTCCTGTATAACCTTCATCGCTTCCTCTTTTTGTGGGTAAGATACAACAAAACTGTTTTTCTTTATGATACCTGCCTTTTCATAGGCGATTTTGTCCAGTGTATTTCCCAGATATTCTATATGATCAAAATCAATCGGTGTAATGACAGAAACAAGAGGATCATCAATCACATTTGTAGAATCTCCCCGTCCTCCCAATCCGACTTCCAACACAAGGTAGTCAACCATTTGCCGTTTAAAATACTCAAAGCCGATGGCCGTAACCACTTCAAACTCAGTAGGATGATTCATTCCTGAAGCAAGCATTTCCTCAACTTTTTCTTTGGTAAATGCAGTGATTTCCGCCAATTCCCCTTTAGGTATGTTCATACCGTTCACTCTTATTCTTTCAGTGAATTCTTCTAAAAAAGGAGATGTATATAAACCTACTTTATAGCCTTGTTCTACCAATACAGAACTAATAAAGGAAGATGTAGAACCTTTCCCATTTGTACCGGCTACATGGATTACTTTAAGCCCTTCATGGGGATTACCCATTAGATTTAATAGATATTTTATATTTTCCAATCCCAATTTACTGCCGAATTTATAAACACTTGAAATATATTCTAGTGCCTCTTGATAGTTCATCATAACGCCCCCTGTATGTTATTGATCTTCGCTTTACAAGTAAAATGTATTTATGTAGGGGCAGACCTACTTGTCTGCCCGCTTTTCCGAGACGACATATAGAACCTTCCCTACATTTGTCCTGGTCTTTAGGTTATATTATTTCTTCTTGCTCTTCATGGCTTTCAGTCTTTCCAGTACCTTATCCATCATCTGTTGGTAAGATGCCTGCTTGCCTTTTTCTTCATCTATCAAAGAGGCAGGTGCCTTTGCCAGAAAACCTTCATTGGATAATTTTCCAGTTACGCGCTTCAGCTCACCTTCCAATTTTGCTCTTTCTTTTTCAAGTCTGTCAATTTCTTTTTCCAAATCTACCAGATCATCTAAAGGCAAGAAGATTTCAACCCCTGGTACAATCGCTGATACTGCATCCTCTGGTATATCTTTTTTGTCTTTTTGCAGTACTACTTCGGAAGCTCCAGCCAGGGTTAAAAAGTAGTTTTTGCCCATTTCCATTGACACATAGGCACTTTCTGCTGATGCAACAAGAATTACTTTAGCTTTTCTAGAAGGTATTACATTCATCTCTGCACGGATATTTCGAATACTGCGGATAGCGTCCATTACTAGATCCATAGCCTGCTCCTGTACCGTAAAATCTAATTCTGTGTCCGTTTTAGGCCATGGTGCCACCATAATGCTCTCTTCCTTCGTGGTAGGCAGATGCTGCCAAATCTCCTCTGTAATAAAAGGCATAAAAGGATGCAATAGTTTAAGTATATTTTCTAATACAAGTGTAAGGGTATAAAGTGCCGTCTTCTTTGAAGCTATATCCTCACCATATAAACGTGGTTTTACCAGCTCGATATACCAATCACAATACTCACTCCAAGTAAAATCGTATACTTTTTGTACTGCCATTCCCAGTTCAAACTTATCCAAGTTATCTGTAATTTCTTTGATAACTTTGTTCATTCTAGATAAAATCCATTGGTCTGCCAAAGTTAAATTTGCCATTGCCTGACTGCGGTCAAAATTTACATCCTCTAGGTTCATTAGTACAAATCTCGTAGCATTCCAGAGCTTGTTTGCAAAATTCCGACTGGCTTCTACCCGTTCCATATAAAAACGCATATCATTACCAGGACTGTTTCCAGTAGCAAGGGTCATCCGTAGGGCATCGGCACCATACTGATCGATAATATCCAGCGGATCTATGCCGTTTCCCAAGGATTTACTCATTTTTCTTCCTTGCGCATCCCTTACGAGGCCATGAACAAAAACATATTTAAAGGGTACCTTTTTCATTTGCTCCAATCCAGAAAAAGCCATCCGAACAACCCAGAAGAAAATAATATCATATCCTGTCACCAATACATCCGTGGGATAAAAATACTTTAATTCTTCAGTATTCTCCGGCCAACCCAAAGTTGAGAAAGGCCATAGTGCTGAACTGAACCATGTATCCAATACATCCTCATCCTGCTTAAACTGATGACTGCTGCATTTCGAACAGCTTTCAGGTGCTTTGGCGGCTACGGTGATTTCTCCACAATCCTGACAATAATAAGCAGGTATACGATGTCCCCACCACAACTGTCTTGAGATACACCAGTCCCGTATATTTTCCAGCCAATGCAGATAGGTCTTGCTAAAGCGTTCTGGTACAAATTTAATAGCACCACTTTGTACGGCTTCTATTGCAGGCTTAGCCAATTCTTCCATTTGTACAAACCATTGATCTGAAAGTCTTGGTTCTACTATCGTGCTACATCGATAGCATATTCCTACATTATGCTGGTGTTCCTTTGTAGCCATCAGATAGCCTTGGTCCTGCAGATCCTTTACTAACGCTTTTCTACATTCGTAACGGTCCATTCCTGCGTACTTTCCCGCTTGTTCATTCATGGTCGCATCATCATGCATTACCGTAATCTGCTGTAGATTATGACGCAAACCTACTTCAAAATCATTAGGGTCATGGGCTGGAGTAATTTTAACTGCTCCAGTTCCAAATTCCTGATCGACATAATCATCCGCTATCACCGGAATCTCTCTATTAACAATTGGTAAAATCAATGTTTTTCCGATAAGATGCTTGTATCGTTCGTCCTTTGGATGAACAGCTACAGCTGTATCTCCCAACATGGTTTCTGGTCTTGTAGTAGCAATCTCAATATATTCATCAGAATCCTTTACAGGGTATTTGACATGCCAAAAATGCCCTTGTTTCTCCTCGTGCTCTACTTCTGCATCGGACAAAGATGTTTTACAATCAGGGCACCAGTTAATGAGTCGATTTCCTCGATAAATATATCCCTTTTCGTGTAATTTAATAAATACTTCCGTAACTGCCTTGCTACAACCTTCATCCATGGTAAACCGCTCTCTTTCCCAGTCACAGGAATTACCGAGCTTTTGCATTTGCTCTACGATTTTTCCACCATATTCATCCTTCCAAGCCCAGGCTCTTTGTAAAAAGCCTTCTCTTCCGACATCTTGCTTGCTTAGGCCTTCTTCTTTTTGGATTTTCTCAACTACCTTTACTTCCGTAGCTATACTGGCATGATCTGTTCCGGGAAGCCAAAGAGCCTCATATCCCTGCATTCGCTTCCATCGAATTAATATGTCCTGCAGCGTATGGTCTAACGCATGTCCCATATGCAGCTGCCCTGTAATATTAGGTGGCGGCAATACAATCGTATAGGGTGTTTTCTCTGGATTTACTACTGCATGAAAATAACCCTTCGCCATCCAATTTTCATATACCTTTTTTTCAAATTCTTGAGGGCTATAGGTTTTTTCTAAATTCTTCGCTGACATAACAGCACTCCTTTCTGTCTGCTAAATATTCTTATAAATTCTAATGTTCTTGGGAATTCTCCGGATAGAATCAGCCAAAAAGCCAGCAATGTCATAATCATTCCAATCGTCTTAATGATGACAACCGTATGCTGATCGTTTTTGCCTATTATCCTTACAATCCATCTACTTCCATATACAAAGAAGCCTCCGAAAAACAGAAACACAATTCCTACAAAGAACACTATACCACCTCGAGCTTTCTGGTAAAATAAAAAACCCCTTCATTCCCAAGTTAAGGACGAAAGAGTTATTTCGCGGTACCACCTTAATTCCGGCATATACTGCCGGCACTTAATAATTTTTATCGGAATCACCCGACTGAATCTACCTTCATACCTTCTCAATTCAGTTGCTCAGAAGCTACCTTCGACAATCCTTACCAAGAAATCTTTCAGCCACGGATTTCTCTCTCTAAAGGCAGACAATCGACTACTTCTCTTCTTCAACGCTTTATAAATTTTCATTTTTTCATCATTATATCCCATATTATGCAAAAGTCAAGACTTACCCAACAAAATTTTTGTTTTGGAGCTTTTTAAAGCCGATTATATATTTAACCAGTGCCATTAGTGTTACTACGACTGCTGCTATAACCCAAATGATATGATAGGGCATTTGAAATACAACAGCAAATATAGCCCCATAAAAAAGTACTGTAGCCATCTTTCCAAAGTTATTGGAGGGGATAACCAGCTTGTTGCCATAATGGTATAACACCAGCGAGCCAAGAATCAACAAGGTTTCTTTGGCTCCGATAATTAGGATCACCCATAAGGGAATATATTGACGGTGAGTTAAACAGGCTAGTACAGTCATCTGCATCAACTTGTCAGCCAATGGATCCATGGCTTGCCCCCACTTGGTAATCCTATTATATTTTCTCGCAATATATCCATCTAATATATCCGTAATTCCTGCCAATAGAAAGACATAAAAAGCTAAGACAATGCTATTAGCCGCTCCAGAATAAAAAACATAGATAAATACCGGGATAAGTAGGAAACGGAGGATCGTTAAAATATTTGGTATATTCATGAAGCACTCCTTATGATTCAGAATTATTTGTTATATTCTTCTAATCAAATTATAACTTATCTTTCGTTATTTTTCCTCAATAATCCTTCAAATTATCCTTTACTCTAAAAAATCTTTTTAAAAGCTCAATAATAAAAAAGAACTATCTTATACTACTAAGATAGTTCTCTCCAATTACTTCACATGTAATGTCAATTCTAAAAACTTGCCGGCATTCTCCATCTTGTGGATCAATTCTTCAGTAATCATTTCCCCTTCATAGGCCAGCATCGTTTCTCCGTCCATAATTGTCTTGGACACTTCTCTTCCAATCAGATACTCACGTTGTTTTTTCTGAAAAGCTTCTGTAGTAGCTGACACTTCAACTTCTACAATGTCCTTTATTTCTACCTTTCCCCCATCCAGTAATGCTGCAAGTGATTCCTTTAGTTGATCCTGGAGCTCGTGTTCTACAATTGTAACTTCTTTCCCATAGGTAATAATAGATCTAGAATCAAAGAACTTGAGCTGTCCATCATTTTCTATTTCACAACCAATAATTTTTCCACATTCATCATCAATAAAAATTTCTCGGATCAAACCAAGATTTTTTCCTTTTTTGGTAAATACTTTACTCTTAACCACACCCACATTTTTATTCAACAAATCTACAACTTTTGGCTCCTGTTGTGCATCTATCAATAATTCAGCAGTTTCAATCATCAAAGCTTCATCTCCGATTCCCATGATCTTGCTCATTGGAACAACTTTGATCTGAAACATAGATTTATCATCTACTACAAAATACTCTACCGTTCCGTTTTCTGGATTGACTACTACGTTTTTTATTCGCCCTACCTCTTGCCCTTCAAATACGCTGATAATGGGAAGATTAATAATTTCCTTTAAGCTTTTCATGCTTTCCCCTCCTGTTATGTTTGAATCAAGTATTTAACAGTGCCGCAGCCTGCCGCAAAAGACTTAGATCAATTGCACTTGTATTATCTTTTATAAAATAATACAAGATGTCTTGCGCTTGCTGTTTTTGATCCATATCCTTGTATATAGCAGCAATATGAATGCAGCTTAAAAACCTCGTATTAACCTCTTTTGATGTTTGTAGAATATGCATGAAGCTTTCCAAGGCTTCTACATTTCTTCCTTGTGTCTTATATTCGAAGGCTTTATCAATATAATAAGGTAAATCCCTCTGGATTTCTACTATCCCAGAAGGTTCTTCTTCTGGTAAATCAGGAGAGGTTTCCAGTGAAATCTCAGGATCAAAGTATTCTCCGAGCAATTCCTTTTCTTCACCTTCTTCAGAATCCTCTATGAACGCCTGGTCCTCCTGTTGAAATGACTCTATCCCTGTGACAACTTCTGTCATGGCGATAGCCTCTGCATTTGGTTCTATTGCAATTGCATCTAAGGATTCCTGACGATCAAGCAATGTATTTCCCAATATAAGCATACTACTACCAACCAAAATGCCTGCATACTTTTGACCATTTAAAAAGAACAGGAAAACACAAAGGATGATAAAATATAAAATAATAGCATTCTTTAGGTTATAGTAAGTAGCCACGAATGGAAAAGTAAATCCTGTTGTTGTACCAAAAAATGTACTGTTGATAAATAATTTTCTGCTAATTCCAACCTTACAAAAAACTGCATTATACAACAAATAGAACAAGACATTCACGGTAATTATCAATAACACGACCCCAATATAATCCCTCCTATCTCAATAAATTTGAACAGATATTGTCCTAGAGTTCTTTCTACACCTTTCGACTAAATCCTCTTATTTTCCTTTTTTTGGGGCTATAGAACTAGTTTTTATTCTCAATAAAAAAACAGGCATCCTTTCTGCCTGTTAAAATTGCAAACTGCTGATCTTATCCGTCAGTACCAGTGGCTTTACAACATCTTCATTATGATATGCAGCTAAAACTTCGCCAATAAAGAGTGTATGGTCTCCTGCTGTATATAGGTCTTGAACCTTACATTCCAGATTAACAACAGCGTTCTGAATAAGGGGAGCCTTTACATAAAAGGGTTTTTCTGTCATAATTTTCGCTTCCTGAAACTTGTCTACATCGTACCCAGTCTTGCTTCCACAGTATAATGCCAATTGCTCCTGTTTTTCAGCAAGAATAGCTAGCGTAAATTCACCAGACTGTTTTATTAAATCGTGGATATACCGCTCCGGTGCAATACTAACCATCACAAGAGGCGGTATATTTGAAACCTTTGAAATCCAAGCTACCGTCGTTACATCTTTTTTCTCATTAAACTGAGCTGTTACCAAACCTATAGGATTTGGAATCTTTCTCAAACCAACTTTAATACTATCGTTTTCCATCTTTTCAGTCCCCCGATCATTTCACGATTCTAAGCGAATACCTTCTTTCCAGATAATTAACCAGTTCTTTTGTCATATCCATACATTCGCTACTCAATACGTCCCATTCCCTTTTATAATTGGCATAGATAAATCTCCTGATGCTGGAGGTTGGAAGATAGGGATTTCCTCCGTGTTCTATGACTTCTTTATAAATGCATAGTCTTGATACTCTCCCTAAACCACTCTGAAGATTTAGAGGATCAATTCCTATATCGATTTTCTCCTTGTGTACTAATGCATACCAATTGTAATTTTCAATTTTTCCCTTTATATAGCCATACTTATGTTTTCCTTCATCAATGCTGATATTATAATTCATATTAAACCCCTGCCTTTTAACTCATTTTACAATCACTAAATGGAATCCTGTTTTGATATAAGATATATTCATAGTATTAACATTTAATAATATTTTTTTTCACGATCGCATAGATTGATAGTAATCTTTTATTGTGGAGGCAGGTAAAGGTGCGGAGACAAAATCATTCCTTCCTATACTTTTTTTTTGTTTTTATAGGCATTACCAGTAGTTTACTGGGTAAGGTTTCATTCATGTATCCGCAAATCGTATGGTACTCTTATACACAGGCCGATAGTTTGTTCGTTCATTCCCTGCAACTCATCGCAAATCATAGATATATGGGAATTGTTCTCGCCACAGTTGGTTTTATACTTTTATGTTATTTGTCTGTTTATACGGCAATTGAGCTTATCAGCCATTGGAAAGAGCTTCAAATTCCTCTACGCCTATTCTTATTGGCATGGACCCTTCTGTTGGGGTTCTCAGGAATCTTAAATTCAACTTTACTACTGCAGATTTCAATATATCTCCTCTTATTCTCTGTATTGGTTTTATTCCTTTCTCTGGTATGCAGCTATTTTTGGTACTTAGAATAGGTACCCTCTCTCAGTATTTTCTGTGTCTTTCCATATATTCCCGTACACATCTTAGGTATATTTTAGCATAATATTGCCTATATCATGATTTTTAAATGTAAAATTTTCCATATTACTCTTCTTTCGTATTCTTCTGTGAGTCATGAAAAATGTAGACTTTCTATTTTAAATAAAAAATAAAAAGCTAGAGATTCATCTTTCATTTAAATAAAATCTAGCTCTTTCAGAAAATACAGCGGGCAGACATCCAGGTCTGCCCGCTTTCCGGAACGACACAGGAGGTCGTTCCCTACATTTATATTCCTTTTTAGAAGTGTAAATCTATACAAGTATTTGATTAAAATCCAACTAAGATTTCCCGATCTTTATACTCCAGACTAACCTATGATTCCGAGGAAAATTTCTCAAAAACATTATCAATCCACAACACTGCATCCTTTGTAACAAATTTTAATATACAATACTCAGGATCTGTTACGCCACCAGGAAAATGAGCTATAAACCAATCTGTCCATAGGGCTTTTTTTACATCCATGTCATCAACAATTTCCATATCTCCAATTAAAGTAATCCCATTGTTTCCAGCACTATAACAAACACTGGCTTTATTGTTTTCTTTATAGTGCTTTACCTTTGCAGAAGTTGTTCCTGTTGCAAACCAAATCGTTTCTAATCCTTCTGCTTTAATATTTGACATGGTAACAGCCCTTGGCCACCCTCCTTCATCAATTGAGCTTAATACAGTTGTTTCTGCATTTGAGACAATATCCATTGCTTTTTTTCTGATATTGTTTTTCATAAATTCATCCTCCTCTTCCCGTGAATTAGAACAAGTCTCTCACAAGCTGTGCTTTATTTTTATCAGAATAACATAATGAACATGCCAACAGTATGTCATGTTCATTTATACATATTCAAAATATTTTTTGAATTCTTTTTCAGATCCTCAATTATTGAATCTGGGGATAGAATATGTACTTTGTCACCAAGACTAAGTATAAACTCCATTGCATACTGGTAATTCGTGTAAATTAATTTGAATTTGATGCGGTTATCTTCTGTAATTTCATAGGACCCTACTCCATATTGATCGACAATTTTATATTCATAAGAACGATCAACGAGCATTGTTATTATTTTTTCACTATTAAAATAGTTATCGAGATTCAGTCTTTCTTCAGGAATATCCCGCGGTCTAAATGTCCTATCGGTTATTTTAAGATCACTGATCCTATTAAGCTTAAAAAGGCGAAAATCATTTCTTAATTTGCAGTATCCAAAAACATACCATGCAGACCATTTAAAAGTGATAAAGTAGGGCTCAATGTGCCTTTGTGAGAAGCCTTTGCTGGAAAAATAATCAAAATAAACCTCTAGATTCCTGTTAATTGCCTCCCGTAATAGGTTTATCTTTTGAGACAGATTGGTTTTATAAAAAGAAGTCAAATCAATATAAATATTATTGCTAACTGATATAATATCCTCTTGTTTTGGGGACAGCTTTTCCAAAAGAAGTTCAATATTGGTATTGTTTGATATGCTTTCAATACTTTTTAGACCGATTATAATATTGTCAAGCTCATCATTCGTTAATATGCTTTTATCCAGTTTATAACCCTCGGCAATACCAATTCCTCCTCCACCGCCTTGATAGGTAACTACCGGTATACCGGCTAAACAAATATTTTCAATATCCCGATAAATCGTGCGAATAGATACCTCAAATTTTTCAGCTAAATCCTTTGCTGTTATTCTCTTATTGTTTAAAAGTATGGTTATTATTCCAAGAAGCCTGTCTATTTTCATACAATACACCCCCCTTAACAAAGGGATTTCATACTTTTCTGGAATGTTTTCAAACAATTCTAACCAAGTTTTTCCGGCTTCACTCAGAAAAACCCACGTTTCCCTTTCCCATATTTAAAAGTCTACCATAAACTTACTGTTTTTGTAACACTTACTGTCAATTAAAGTCTGATAATTATCTAAAAATTCCTTTTTCTGTACGACCATCTGTTCATACTGATTTTCTGCTATTTTACCTTCGAGCAATAGTTGATCGCAAAATCTGATAAAATCCATCAGCAATTCCCTTAAGAGATGTTCTTCCATTTCATGATCCCTCCATTTTCATCAATCTTCTTCATTCTATTCCTGATCCTTATAAAATATTACAATTATTGCACAAAAATTTATCCGGTTTTCAGGATTACCCTATAATTGTTCCTATGCTTGTCCCTACAGTATTTTACTCTTATATATTTATACCATTCTGATAAAACTTGTAACCATTAATTTTCTCACTGAATATATTGAAATTATATGAAGAATAATAATCCATTTTGGAGGGATTCTTGTGAGAAAACTAAAAGCTATTACTTTTATCCTGATCTTTACATTGCTTGTATCTATGGTTTTTACAGGCTGTAGTTCAAACAAAGAATTAATCAAGATAAAACTGTCGGAAGTAACCCATTCTGTCTTTTATGCACCCCAGTACGTAGCGATTTCAGAGGGGTTTTTTGCAGAGGAAGGCCTTGAAGTAGAGCTCATCAATGGTCAAGGTGCTGATAAAGTTATGGCTGCACTGCTATCCGATCAAGTAGATATAGGATTTATGGGACCGGAAGCATCAATCTATGTCTACAATCAGGGCGCCGCAGACTACGCAGTTAACTTTGCGCAATTAACGCAACGGGATGGATCTTTCTTCCTTGCCAGAGAACCCATGCCTAACTTTACATTTGATGCTGTTCGAGGCAAAAGCATTATCGGCGGACGCAAAGGCGGCGTGCCCAATATGACGCTTCAATATGTCTTACGGAAACACGGCATTGATCCGGAAAAAGACACAGAAGTACGTACAGATGTTCAATTCGCAGTTATGGCTGGCGCCTTTACCGGTGGCGAAGGGGATTATGTTGCACTTTTCGAACCGGCAGCCTCCCTTGTTGAAAAAGAAGGCAGAGGTTATATCGTAGCATCCATCGGGGCTGAAGGAGGATATATTCCTTATACCGTATATTCAGCAAAGAAGAGCTATATCGAGAAAAATCCAGAAATCATTCAAAAGTTTACGAATGCAATTTATAAGGGCATGAAATGGACCGCATCCCATACCCCGGAAGAAATTGCAAAGTCTATCGCACCGCATTTTCCTGAATCGGATTTGGATATCCTAACCAGAGTTGCAGAGCGGTATAAGCAGCAGGATACCTGGAAACCTGACCTAGTTCTGACAGAGGATGGATTAAATCACCTTATGGACATCATGGAGCAGGCTGGTGAACTAGATAAAAGAGCCTCTTATGATGCTATTGTAACCACCGAATTTGCAGAAAAAGCAATGAAATAGGCCAAAGAAAATCCACCTAATATTGGGTGGATTTTCTTTTAACAGATATTACTCTCCAAAATTTGTTTCAAATAGAGAAACGATCGCCTCTAATGCTTCTTTTTCGTCTAACCCGTCAGCTCTTACCTCTATTTTTTCACCTTTTACGGCTCCCATTGCCATAATCCCCATAATACTTTTTGCATTTACCTCTTTATTTCCGGTTATAAGTACTACATCACTTTTAAATTGGGCAGCTGTTTTTATCAGCAAAGTAGCCGGTCTCGCATGCAATCCTGCTTCATTCTTTATTTCAACTTCTTTCAGAACCATTAATCGCTCTCCTTTCTCTTGACCCAATAACATAATAGAAAGAATTCTATTATGCCAATAATTTAAAATTCTTTTTAATCTACTTTTTTCTTCAACACGCCTAATAGTAATGCAGTAATAATTGTTCCTGCTGCAATCGCTACTATATATCCGCCTAGGTTCCCGACTGCATTTGGTATCGGTAATACAAATATTCCACCGTGAGGTGCTCTTAAAGTAGCCTTAAATAGCATAGAAAGGGCACCAGCTACTGCTGAACCTGTGATAATAGAGGGCACTACCCGAATTGGATCTGCTGCTGCAAATGGAATTGCACCTTCAGTAATAAATGAAATCCCCAGTACCCATGCTGCTTTTCCCGCTTCTCTTTCGGCAGCGCTAAATTTATTCTTAAATAGAAGGGTTGCCAAAGCCAGACCAAGGGGTGGTGTCATACCGGCTGCCATAACTGCTGCCTGAGGCTCAAAAATATTAGACCCAAGTAAACCAACTGCAAAGGTATATGCTGCTTTGTTCACGGGGCCACCCATATCAAAGGCCATCATAGCACCTAAGATAGCTCCCAGCAGTAGTGCATTTGTTCCACTTAAGTTTTGCAGCCAGCCTATTAATGCATCGGATACACCCTTTACAGGCACTCCAATCACGTAAATCATCATAATACCTACAAATAAAGACGATAAGAAGGGTAATAACAAAATCGGCTTTAAACCTTCAAGAGATTTTGGTAAACGAATGACTTTCTTAAGAAAATCAGCAGTATAACCTGCAATAAAACCAGCAACAATACCACCTAAAAATCCAGCACCAACTTGTGCTGCAAGGGTACCACCGATTAAGCCAGGTGCTAAACCAGGTCTATCCGCAATAGAAAAAGAAATATATCCTGCCAGGATCGGGACCATTAATGCAAATGCAGCTGAGCCGCCAATTTGCATAAGTGCCGCAGCCAAAGTTCCCTCTTCTTTGAAAGCTTCAATACCAAATACGAAGGAAAGTGCAATGATTAGACCTCCGGCTACAACCAAAGGGAGCATAAAAGAAACACCTGACATCAAATGCTTATAGAAGCCTGTTCTTTCCCCGCTTCTTTCTTGCTTAATCGATTCCACTTGCTGTACTAAATCTTTTTTCTCAAGCGCCATAGCTCTTTCAATAATGCTTCCTGCATCTTTAATTGCTTGGGCTACTTCAACTTCCAGAATCGCTTTTCCTGCAAATCTTTCTTTAGAAACGTTTGCCCCAGCTGCGATAATTACTGCATGCGCCTCTCTAATTTCTTCAGCCGTCAGTTCATTTTCCACCCCTACAGAACCCTGAGTTTCTACTTTCAAGGTAATGCCTTTTTTCTTAGCTGCATTTTCTAATGCTTCTGCTGCCATGTAGGTATGGGCAATTCCTGTTGGGCATGATGTAATTGCTACTAATTTCATTTTCAAATCCCCCTTTTCATTATTATTTACTCCTGAAATGCACTTATTACTTCAGCTTCTTTTTTCGAAGCCATCAGCTTTTTTCTAACTTCTTCGTGCATTAGTCTTCTTGACAATTGACTCAATACTTTAAGATGCTCGTTGTTGGAATCCTCAGGTACAGCAATCAGAAAGAAAATATAGCTAGGCTCTCCATCTAAAGATTGATAATCAATTCCTTCTACAGATTTACCAAATACGATAGATGGTTTAGAAACTACATTGGATTTCCCATGGGGTATAGCAATTCCCATCCCTATACCTGTAGAAGACATTTTTTCTCTCTCCATCACGGTATTGACAAAGCTATCTTTACTGCTGACTATCTCTTTTTTTACCAATGCCTCTACTAATTCTCCTACTACTTCTTCTTTGTTTCTTGCCTTTAATTCTAAGATCATTAAATCTTTTTCCAGCATATCCGTAATCTGCATCTGCTTTCACCCTTCCTATCTTATCTCTAAGATTTTAACTCTTTTTTTATATTGCTCTATGACTGAGTATTGGCTGAATACAGTTCCCTGTTCTACGTGAACTGTAGCCGTAGCCACTGCTAAGCTTAAAATCTCCACTGGGGCGTATCCCTTATCGATACCATACGCAAAGGCCCCTACCATCGAAT
The DNA here is from genome assembly GCF_001750685.1 of Geosporobacter ferrireducens. Classification (GTDB taxonomy): domain Bacteria; phylum Bacillota; class Clostridia; order Peptostreptococcales; family Thermotaleaceae; genus Geosporobacter; species Geosporobacter ferrireducens. The sequence goes on from NZ_CP017269.1 coordinate 858,386, forward strand.
CCCCTGCACCAACAGTATTTTTTACAGCCACCTTTATTTTCTCTGTCTTCCATGCACCGTCTTTTGTAATCATTAAAGCACCCTCTGCCCCCATAGAAATAACTACAATCCCAATACCCTGCTCTAAAAAAAATTGGCAACACTTAATAATATCTTGCTCATTCTTTAATTTAACACCGAAGGTATTTTCCAATTCATGAATGTTCGGTTTTACCATATAGGGCGCTGCCTTAGCACCATCAAGCAGCGCCTGACCGTCTGCATCCAGGATTGTCTTGCAGCCCTTTTCCTTAGCGATCTGAATAAGCTTTTGATATATGTCAGAAGATATATTTGGGAGCAAGCTGCCGGAAAAGACCATTACATTGCTTGCTTCTGCCCAAAGCCTTACTTTGTCATAGAGTCTTTCTACCCAGATTTCTTCTACTTCTTTCCCTTGATCATTGATGTCTGTAATTTGTTTTTTTGCTGTATCGATAATCTTAATATTCGTTCTTGTTTCCTGATTTATTAGGACAAAATCTGTTTCAATCTCCAAAGCGCTTAAGCTTTCATCAATCCATTTTCCTGAATCTCCTCCAACAAAACCCAAGGCAATCGTAGATCCTCCAAGTGCTTTTACAACCTTTGATACGTTAATCCCCTTGCCTCCCGGTTCCATATGGCTCTTTAAGACCCTATTTACACTACCAGGCGTGAAACTGTCAATTTCAATAGTCTTGTCTATTGCTGCATTGAGTGTAATTGTTGCTATCATTATATCCTCCTTACTAATAGATGATTTCAACACCTTGAAGCGAAAATTTTTCTACTACCTGTGGTTCTACTCTTTTGTCTGTTATAATTCCATTGATCTCATCCAGTTTTGCAATTTGTGAAAAACACACTTTTCCGAACTTACTATGGTCTGCTACAATATATACTTCCTTTGACGATTGGATCATAATGCTTTTTGTATGCGCTTCACTCATATTGGGTGTTGTACATCCATCCTGAATCGTAATCCCATTGGCTCCAATAAAAGCTTTATCCACTCTGAAGTTTTGAATAATTTTATCTGTCAAAGGGCCAACAATAGATAATGTCTCTTTTCTGGTATAGCCTCCCGTCACAACTACTTCTACATCCCTCTTTTGCGTGAGTTCTAAAGCAATCACCATCGAATTGGTTAAGACGGTTACGTTTTTGGCACTAATACTTTTTGCAATTTGTAAAGTCGTTGTTCCAGCATCCAAGATAATGGTTTCATTATCCTTAATGAGTGCTGCCGCCTTCTTCCCGATTTCTAGTTTTTCTTCTTTATAAGCTTCTTCTTTTTCATCCATAGTTGGTTCAAAGCCTGTATTTTCTGCTTTTACAGCTCCTCCATGGGTTCTTTTTAACAAGCCGGCATATTCTAAATCCTGTAAATCCCTTCGAATGGTAGATTCCGATACTTGTAACTTCTCTGTTAATTCATCTACTTTTACACGGTTTTTATTGTCTAATATTTCTAAAATTCTAGCTTTTCTCTCCTCTATAAACAAATTATCCCCTCCGTTAGATACCTAATTTCGAAAAGTGATCGTTTTTGATTGATTGTGAATTTATTTGATTGTTTTTGATTATATCATTGTCGTTTTTTTCTGTCAACTATAATATCCACTATTTTTCCAGTGGGTTTGACCGTTTTTGATTGTTTTTTTGACAGCAAAAAATCCACCTGATTTCAGATGGATTTTCTTTATTACTGCACAGAAATTTCTATTCTCTTATTATAGGCTTGCGTATAACAAATTCGCTTAAACAACAGCTTCATATTTTCTCCATTTCCCTTGAAATGTAAAACCCTTTCACGGCGAATTTCACCTGTAACTAACTTTTCAAGTTTTTCTTCCATCATCTTTTCTAAAGGAATCTCTTTCCCATCTGCTTCTAAATATATCTTTCTAAAAATGATATCCTCCCGGGTATCTATGGTAACATAGGTACTGCTTCCTTCCGTTCTGACTTCCTTAACTAGAACTTCCTGCCCTTCTATCTCAAGTTTTTCCGTCTCCATACCATCTTTCAGAACTACCGCTGTATGAATATCCTTCGTTTTCGTCAGCTCTGCCAGTTTAATTTCAAGTTTTTTAACCCCTTTGGGCAATGCATCAAATATAACATCAAAGGTTATTCTTTCTAATGTGGTACTCATTCCAGATCCTGTCTGCTCTATTTTTTTACCATCTGCATATAGCTCCGTCAACACCTGTACCCGTGTCCGTTCGCCAGATATGGCTTCCTTTACTAAATCAAACCTGGATCCTACAGAGCCGGTAATCACGGTTTGTGTTGGAGTAGCGGTTATGGTGTCAAAATGAATATGGGTGCCATCTACCGTTATCGTCTGGCGAATCTTATCTTTGATCATAAATCCCATCGCTTTCCGTCTGTCTAGTTTAATCTCTATCATGCCTTCTTCATAAGTATCACCATATTTTAGCGGAAAATAAAACTTCAGTGTTTTTTCAAACGCTTTTGGCGGCTCAAAGGAATCGATATTCTTAAACTCAGTATTATCCTCATTTAGAATTCCTTGTCCGCTACGCATTGTATACTTTCCAAAAATACCCCGATACTCAACTGTATAAGAACGAACCTGATCTACCTTGCCCGATGGGTCCTTTATTGTATAAAATGCCAGCAGCTGGTTATCATCTACCATGATTCCATCGAGCGTTATGGTAACACCGTTACCAAAGGTATAGCTTTCATTGACCGGCTGTCCTTCTCCCAATTCATTTAGATCCTTTAGGGTTCCCCACATAAGCTCTTCAAAACCTAAAATCCTCTTACCATAAAAAGCAAGTGTATCGAAATTATAAGATACTAAGAATAGACAGATCAATAATACGGCAACAAGTCCCCTGTTGTTTTTCCGCTTTTTTGCAGATAGTGCCCCCCTTAATCTTTCTTCTAATATGGGAGGCGCTTCTAGATTTTCAAGATCTTTTTGCCTTTGCCGGAGTAATTCCTCTAAGTCTCTCATTCATATACACCTCCAAAACTTTCTTTTAACTTTTTCAATCCATTTGCAATTCTGGATTTTACCGTTCCTAATGGTACGCTGGTAAGTTCTGCGATTGTCTGGTAGTCTAAATCCAGAAAATAGCGAAGCCTTAATGCTTCCTGCTGGTCAGGATTTAAGCGGACAAGATATTTTTCTAAATCCAATTGCTGCTCACTTTGTTCATAACACTCCATATAAACTTCTTCCCCATAGCTTTCTAATAGGACGAGTTTTTTCTTTTTTCTTAGAATATCTCTGCAGCAATTTACCAGTATCGTATTGCTCCAGCTGTAAAAAGCTTTCGGTTTCTTAAGCTGATGAATTTTGTCGTATATCCGAAGAATCATATCTTCCATGGCATCTAAAGCGTCTTCCTGATTATTTAAATAGGCATATGCCAACCTATAGTGTTCATTTTTCCGCTCCATAATCAAGGTCAGCAAAGCTTCCCGATCTCCTTTTTTTGCTTTTTTAATTAAAAACTCAATATCCAATCCAACACCTCCCTTCTCTATAAGATGGATATCCCCACGAAAAAGTTCAAAGATTTCTCATTTTTATGTTTTGAAAAATATGGTATCCTATACCTAATGAAGCAGTTAAGGAGTAGATCAAGATGAAAATCGGAGTATTTGCACAAAACCATCATATATCTGTTGATGCAGTTAGGCATTACATGGCATTGAGTCTACTGCTTCCACGTAAAAAAGGCAGCCACTATATTTTTTCTGAAAAAGATAGTCAGGATCTGGAAGAACTGCTCGAGCTAAAGACTTTGGGGTTTACACTAACAGAAATACAAAAAATATTTAGCTATAAGCGATTAACTACCTTAAAAACCCAGGAAGACAGAAACCACTACAAAGCTTTGCTAAACCATAAACGCCAGCAGTTAATCCAACAACAGGCAGAATTGGAAAAAAAGCAAAAATGCCTTGAAGAAAAAATTAGTGCAATTGCCTCAACACCGTCTCCTGTCAGAAGTCTGTTAGGACTCCCTTTGCTATTTCTGCAGCATTTAGCATGTCCAGACTGTGGCAGCTCTCTCACTATATCCAATGGGCTTCTTGAGCAAAACATGATCCTAAAAGGGAATTTCACTTGTACTTGCGGATACTATGGAGAGATCTCTGAAGGTATCTTTGTTTCCCTCACGGAGGAAGACAAGAAAAAGATCATCCCGACTAAAGGTGGAGCAGAAACCCTCCAGGAATACGTAGATATGAATTCTCCCAAATATATCTCCTTTATGTATCATACGATTCAGAGATCCATTCAGCTTCTAAAAACAGAGCCGCTGGAAAATAGCATTATTCTTGAACTAGGTACTGGCTCCGGATTTTTTCTAAAGCAATTTTTAAATCATATTCCCCCCACTGCTTATTATATTATTTGCGACCATAACCTGGAAAGAATACAGATCGTAAAAGATTATCTGGAAAAAGAAAGTGGTCATAATCAATTCATTTTTCTTTGCGCTGATTTCGAAAGACTGCCTATCGCTTCTGCCTCTTTAGATTTCGTTATTGATTACTGGAGCTCTGCGATCTATAACTTAAATAATGATAAGCTTTTAGTATCTCAGATTGCAGACCGGGTAAAATCAGCAGGCAAACTCATAGGTTCTTATATCTATATGGGAAAAAAAGCTGTTTTATTTTCCAATCTACCCAAAGCTCAATGGCCCTATTATCAAATGGAACCGCTCCAGAAAATGTTATGTGATTCACCTTTTCGTTTTTTACTGTTGGAAGAATTAGGCCTCATCGAGGAATTTGATGCTCCCAGCGAGCCTTTGATGGTTGGAAATCAAGTACATGCATTTATTTATTATGGCAAAAAGTGTTAGAAACCATGGGGTTAACCCCATGGTTTTATGATTTTTGCTTATAAAAGTCTGATAATTGCCATTGACCTTGGCATTGAACCATCCGCTACAATAAAGCAAAAGACTACACAGGATGGTGATCACAATGAAGAATTTTATAAAAAATAAAAATTTCACATTCATCTTAGGCGGTAAGCTGATTTCTCTACTGGGTAATGCCGTCTATCAGATTAGTTTGACTTGGTATATTCTCTCTCTCCCTGGAAGTAACAATGGCAAGATCCTTTCCTGGGTTATGGTATTTGGACTAGCACCAGCGGTTGTTTCGGGGACGATGCTCGGAGGCTTTGTCGATCGATATAACAAGAAAAAAATCATGATCTATGCTGATATCCTTTCAGGAAGTACCGTTTTACTCTTGACCTATCTATTATTCAATCAACTACTGACGCCTATTCACATCCTTCTGGCTACCTGCGTTCTTTCTATTTCTACGGCCACGCTTTCGATTGCTGTGCGCAGTATGATTCCCGAAATCCTTAACTTCGAAGAACTGCAGTGGGCTACTTCCTCCAATCTCCTCGTAGAGCGATTTACAAATCTTCTGGGAATGATTTTCGGAGGAATATTGGTCTCCCTGCTCGGGGTACCCTTTGTCTTTTTGTTAAATGGCATGTCCTTCCTCTTCTCTGCCCTATTTGAGTCCTTTATTCATTATGAGTGTGCCAATCGCTTTGATGAGAATCAAAAACAAAAATTCTCTTATATTCAAGACTTTCGGGAAATCAGTGCCTATCTTTCAAAAAATATACATTTGGTGACACTGCTTTTTCTCTTTACCTTTGTTAACTTTCTGTGGGACCCCCTCTTTGCTATCGTCACACCTTATGTATTAAAAACTGATTTTGATATTACTCCACTTCAATTTGGTATCATTGAAGGAGGCTTCGGCATGGGATTTTGCATAGCTACTCTTTGTTTTTCCAAGTATCCAAAATTGATAGCAGGAAAACGAATTATATTCTTCTCCATTTTCAGCATCAATACAGCCATTTTTTTATTTTCTGCACCCTTGCTCCTCTCTCTAACTGTCACAACTTATACTTTTTTTTATTTTGCTATCATGCTCATGATAACAGGTGTTTTTTCTGCTGCCCTTAACATTCGTGTAGCTACTTATTTTCAAGAGATGATCCCTGAATCTTTAAGGGGCAAGTTCCATGGCATATCCACCAGCCTCTCTCTTGGTCTTATTCCCCTGGCTGGCATCATCATCGGAAATCTGATCGGCAAAATTCCTTCATCTGCTTTTTTCATCACATCCTGTCTTTTGGTCTATGGTTTAATATTTTTTGTACCTTCCATATCTCGTATAACGAAAGATCTACAAGGGGAGGAATTATCGCCGGTTTCTCTTAAGCAATAGTGTTGTTGCTCTATATACAGCAAATAAAAGATACGCCATGAGCTGGCGACCTTCGGTCGCCAGTTTTTCATGATAGAACCCTTACACCGCATTATCCAACATATCGGAAATCAATAACCCTATCCATAAAATAAAAGTGAGCTTTCGCTCACTCTCCTAACTCCATTTCGGTGTTTGAAACTCACCCGGTTTGATCCTTTTACTTTCTTCCTCTGATACAATATAAGCAGAAATTCCCTGTTGATCATAATTTTTTACTTGTTGAATCGCCTCTTCTCTACTCATAGGCTCTGAGATAAATGCATCGGTTCGAATCACATAACGTTTCTCCACAACATTTCCTCCTTCTTTACGTGGCATTCCATCCCTCATAGTCTTATTATGATCATTTTCAGTCCAGGTATCTTAGGAAATAATTGGTTTATTTTTTCAAAGAGCAGGGTCACTTTTCCAGTATTTTAACCCTTTCTGCTATAGATCTCTGCAATCTTTACAATAACTTCTACAGCCTTTTCCATAGTAAAGGTAGGGATATACTCATATCTGCCGTGAAAATTATGTCCCCCGGTGAAGATGTTTGGTGTTGGCAGTCCCATATAAGACAGTTTTGCGCCATCCGTACCGCCCCGTACAGGGGTAATCATTGGTTCTACGCCGACAGCTTTCATCGCTTCATAAGCAGCATCCACCACATGCTTAACTGCTTCTATCTTCTCACGCATATTATAGTATTGATCCTTTAATTCTAATACAACTGTATTCTCTCCATATTTTTGATTTAATTGATCTACTGCATCCTGCATTATCCGTTTTCTATCGGTAAATTTTTCTGTGTCAAATTCTCTGATAATATAGCTCATTTTCGTTTGTTCTACATCTCCGTTCAAACTGGTTAAATGATAAAAACCTTCATAGCCCTCTGTGTGTGCCGGTGTCTCCTTCTGCGGCAGCATGGCTGCTAACTCTACTGCAATGAGCATCGAATTTATCATCTTATTCTTTGCTGAACCTGGATGAACGTTTCTTCCCCTGATCGTTATTTTTGCTCCTGCAGCATTAAAATTCTCATATTCCAGCTCTCCAATAGGTCCGCCATCTACTGTATAAGCATATCGTGCGCCAAACTTATTCACGTCAAATAAATCTGCACCCCTTCCGATTTCTTCATCTGGAGTAAAACCAATCTTAATCGTGCCATGGGGAATTTCAGGATGCTGAATGAGAAATTCAGCGGCAGTAATAATTTCTGCAATGCCTGCTTTATTGTCCGCACCTAAGAGCGTAGTTCCATCGGTCGTAATCAAATCCTTGCCGATATAATCTCTCAACTCCGGAAAGTCTGTGGGAGATAGCATGATATTTTCTTCTTCGTTCAGCATAATGTCTTTTCCGTCATAATCTTTTACGACCCTTGCCTTTACATTTTCCCCTGAAAAGTCAGGACTCGTATCCATATGCGCGATAAAGCCGATCACAGGTACTTCTTTATCAACATTACCAGGAAGTGTTGCCATCACATACCCATTCTCATCCATAGAAACCTCATGTAGTCCAATCGCCTGAAGTTCTGTTACCAGAAGCTCCCCAAATACTTTTTGTTTCTCTGTACTGGGACAATTTTTTCCAGTTTCATCGGATTTTGTATCATATTGAACATATCGTAAAAATCTATCCATTACATTTTCCACTTTATTTTCTCCTTTCGTATTCTATGTATTATTTATCATTGTGAAATTCCCACATATTGTTAGATAATTGCAGAATTGAACCTCCTGCTTCAGGTTATACTGTTACCAGAGAGGAGGTTGTTTATGCAGGAGCAATATTTAAATCCATTGAAAGCGCTTAATTATGCGAATCTTACAGAAGACCAGGAAGAACGTTTAAGAGAATTTGAAAAGCAATTTAATACCGACTTTGGAAAACAGACTTATTTTATGGTGATGGAAAGATAAAAAGCATGTGCTTTTTATCTTTTTTCCAGCTATAAGCTCTTATCTCAACATATCTAGATATTCCGTATTTTTAGCTCTGACAAATGCCATTGTAGCAGAATCAGCGTGTCCTGGATAAATACGTATCTCATCGCTCCATTTAGAAACCTTATTGACCATAGATCTTCTCATAGATTCTGCACTGCCACCTTCTAAATCAGTTCTTCCCAAGTCATCATCAAAAATCGTATCTCCCGTAAAAACCATATTTTCATCCTTTACCATTAGACACACACTCCCAGGCGTATGGCCTGGTGTATGAATCACTGTCAGTACTACTGAACCTGCCTGGATGATGTCTCCGTCAGATAGTATCCTGTCTGGTGCGATGGCTACAGGCCTTCTGTATCCTCTAAAGGAATGATTGATCTTTGGGTCCTGCAGACCTGCAGCATCCTTTTTATGAATAGAGACAGGGCAATTATATTTTTCTTTTAACACATCTACTGCACCGATATGATCATAATGATAATGGGTGAGTACAATTTCTTTAGGCTTTAATCCATGTTTTTGGATATATTTTATAAAGACCGTTTCTTCATCTCCTGGATCAATAATCAACGCATCTAGTGTGTTCTCGTCGTAAATGACATATCCATTAGCTTCTCCCATCCCAACAATGAATCTTTCAAATTTCATCATAACTACCTCCTTTATCTATATTTATTTTTATCCATCTTTCCAGCATTGTAACAATATCATTATAGTAAATTTTTCCATAATCTTCAACGAGTAGAATTTATTTTATGGGCCTATTGTTCTTTAATAGCAGGTATATTATGATACAAGTATAATCATATTCATCTTTATGAAAAAAGGGGTAGATGATCTTGAAAAAACAATTCCTAGATTTAGAGCAGGACATTCACGAAATAAAGCTCAGACAATTGGGGGGGGAAGTTGAAGTAATCTACGGCATCATGCATTATGTCAGCTTTGATGTTGAGGGTACTCTTGTCAAATACGTTTATCATATCAATAAAAAAGGCAAGTTCTTTCTCCAGCGGCGCGCCCCCTATCCACTCAACGTAGGCTCTTATGAATCTCAAGAAGATGTCATTGAAATTATTCGTCATGACTTGGCACAAATGAAAAATGCAAAAAATAGTAAAAAGTTTAATAAATTTATTGAAATCAATAAAAACCTAAACTGTCTTATGCGTAACTTTGAAGACCTATATTTATACTACAATGTATCCCGGCTTCAGGCAGATAAAATTGAAGAGACCATTGATCAGTTAAAAAATTTAATTTCTGTAACGAAAGATGTAAGTGAACGTGTATATTTTGAAAAAGATCCGGATACGCTGTAGCCGGATCTTTCCTTTTTCTCAATAGTCAGCGTATAACGCAGAAATATAACGGCCCACTGGTCTACTGCACTATAGTTTCCTATAATCGGCATAAACGTGGATATCTCTATCAAAATCCAATTATTCTCCCTTTTTCACTTTGTATAAAAAGGAGTAAAATAGATACATTGCTGTATCTTTGTTTCATATACCGAAGGGGGAATATCCTTGTCGACTTCTTTTTACACACTACTGGCAATTGTAATCTTTATTGCCACCTATGGCATTATTATTTCTGAGAAGATCAATCGTACTACCATCGCTTTTTTTGGTGCGGTCCTTATGGTGCTGTTTCACATCATCGGATTGGATAAGGCCATCGAAGCCATTGATTTTCATACCATCGGATTGTTGATTGGCATGATGATCATTGTCAACATCCTAAAGCGAACAGGACTTTTTGAATATGTAGCGATTAAGTCGGCAAAATTGACGAAGGGTGATCCTTGGCGCATTTTATTCATTCTTTCAGCCATTACAGCCATATCCTCTGCCTTACTAGACAATGTTACCACTGTGCTGTTGGTTGCACCGGTAACTCTGGTAATCACAGAGGCTTTGGAGATCAATCCCATCCCTTTTATGATGGCACAAATTCTGTCTGCCAATATCGGCGGTACGGCAACCTTGATCGGTGACCCTCCAAATATCATGATCGGCAGTGAAACCGGACTGGGTTTTATGGATTTCATCATCAACCTTGCACCTGCCGCCTTCGTCATATATATTGTAACCATCTTAATATTAAAAGTAATTTTTAAGTCTCAGCTTCACGTGAAGGATGAACTTAAGGCAAAAATTATGGGTTTCGATGAGCATCGGGCATTGAAAGATAAACCGCTAATGATCAAATCCCTTAGTGTGTTATCCCTTACCATCATCGGCTTTGGGCTGCATCAGTTTGTCGGAATGGAAACCGCCACTGTTGCATTAGCAGGAGCTTCATTGCTTCTACTGATTAGCAAAACCGACCCTGAAGAAATCTTTCATGAAATTGAATGGCTGACAATTTTCTTTTTTGTTTTCCTATTTATATTGGTTGGTGCTTTAGAGGAAAAGGGTGTTATTGAGATGATTGCTAAGGGTGTTATCGATATAACGCAAGGCAACCTCATGTTTACAGGACTCCTGATCCTATGGATTTCTGGAATCGCTTCTGCCTTTTTAGATAATATCCCTTTTGTTGCAACCATGATTCCTTTAATTCAGAGTATCGGAAAACTTTCTACTCTCAATATTACTCCGCTATGGTGGGCCCTAGCCCTAGGCGCATGTCTTGGAGGCAACGGTACCTTGGTAGGCGCATCAGCAAACGTGGTGGTAGCCGGAATCCTGGAAAAACACCGTCATAAGATATCCTTCATGGAATATATGAAAATCGGCTTCCCTTTGATGCTGATATCCATTATAATTGCTACGGCTTATATGTATGTATTCTATTTAATGTAAGTAAAAAGCGGAGTGGTTATATGATTTCCACATCCGCTTTTTCTAGTTCCTTAAGGATTTGTTCTTCCGGATCCGTATCTACAATAACTGCATCGATATCGAATAAATCTGCAAATTTGTAGACGCCATCCATATAGAACTTTTTGCTCTCCATCACCAAATAAACTGATTTTCCCGCACTGATAATTGCTCTCTTCGTGTTTCCGTCTTCTATATCAAAGGTCGTGACACTTTTATCGAAAATATTTACGCCCACACTGCCGATAAATGCCTTGTCTACTTTATATCTAGAAATAGTCTCGATCGCCGTAGAACCTACAAATCCGTCTAGTTCCTTATAATACACGCCTCCTGTTCCGATGACTTTCACATGATCACTCTTGGAAAATGCATTGATTACATCAATCATATTTGTTACCACAGTCACTCTCTTATTGCCACCGGCGAGCTTCTCTGCAATCAAAATATTCGTTGTAGAAATATCCAAGAAAATCGTTTCATTCGGCATTATGATTTCAAAAGCTTTCTCTGCAATCGTTCTTTTTGCTTCTATGTTTAAACTTCTCCGATTAACGATATTGCTGTTAGCCGCAGACTGCCGGTTTAATACAGCCCCACCGTAGGTCCTCTTGATCAGGCCGTCTTTCTCAAGGGTTTTTAAGTCTTTTCTAATACAGTCCTCTGTTACTTCGAAGATTTCACTTAATTCTTTTACAACAACCTTTCCCCGATCATTCAGTAAACGAATAATCTTCTCCAGTCTCTCTTCTGCAAACAATTTATCCACTCCTTACGGTAGAATTTACAGAATAAACTTTTCAATCACATGGGCTACACCATGCTCTTGATTTGAGTTAGTTACATAATCTGCGATCTGCTTTATTTCTTCCGTTGCATTCCCCATAGCTACACCAAGACCTGCATATTCAATCATTTGACGGTCATTCCCCGAGTCTCCAACGCAGATAATCTCTTCCTTTTTGATGTCATATAACTCAGCTAGTCTTTTCACACCATTTCCCTTATGCGACTCCTTATTCAGTATCTCAATATGATAGGGCGTTGTTTTTAACACTGTATATTTTTCTAAGAGTTCTTTTGAAAATTTCGTGATGTCATGAAACAGCTTTCTATCAAATCGATGATTTATTCTCGTAAATACTTTTTCATCTTCTATAGGCAAATCTGGATATATGGATGTAATTTCATCTTTTACACAAATATCTTCATTAATGAGTGTCATTTTGATAATCTTTATGTCCTTGCTTAGTTCCCCAAAATTGATGATTTCCATAGGCAGCTTATTAGCCATAGCATCAATATGCGTCGTGAAATTAGTGGACTGGGTATAAATTCTATCCTTTGTATAAAAATTATACTGAATCTGATATGGATCAAATATCTCTAGAATTCGCTGGAATTCATTATATTGAAGGTAGTTTTCTTCCACAGTTTTTGTATTGATGTTATTCACTACATAAGCACCGCTGCATGTAACCGAATGTTCTTCTTCCCTTCGCAATCCCAATTGATCTAGGTAATCATCAATCCCAGATAGCGTTCTCCCCGTAGAAAGAACTACTTTAACGCCCTTTTCCTTAGCTCTTTCTATGGCACGAATATTTTCTTTGGAAATCTGTTGCTGATGATCCAATAGTGTACCATCCATATCTAATGCAATCATTCTAAACATAGAGTCCTCCTTATGCAATTTATGTCTTTTATAGCAATCCTACATCAGTGCCACGATTAAATGGCTCTCCATGAAATAGATTTATCAAGCCTATTATATATCAATAAAAATCAATATACAACAATACAAATAAATAAAGTCTTTTAATCTATTTTAACCCAATTACCCTATGGATAGACAGAAAAAAACCTGGCCATTGTATAATACAAGCAAAGCCAGGCAAATCTATTAAAGCAATTCCTTTAAAATATTATTACTGGAATTCTGCTCTCTAAACTATTCCTTTATTCGCAATCTATAATTCGCTGGCATTTTAATGCATCTTCAAAGGTTGCTGCAATATTGAAAGGACTATGACCAACGATTCGATTGGCAAAATGGATCAAGGATGCGGTATGGCAGTTCTGAAAGAATCCTAAAGAACCCCTTTCACCGATATAATACTGCATGATTTCATCCCTTTCATCAACCTTCTTGATTTCTGTTGTATTCTGATCAAATCGATAAATTTCTATCTCGTAAGGCTTTAAAAAGTTAATTTTTATACTTCCCTTTGTACCATAAATTTCAAAACGATCGGTTTGCTCTCTTTCAGCAAAAACCCTTGAAACCTCCAGATGGCCCATCGTACCGTCTTCCAACATTAATACACTATCAGTAATTTCATCTACCTGGCTTCTGTCTTTGAAATAAATCCTTTCATTATGGGTTGCTTTCTGAATGTCTCCAAGGGTAAATTGCACTAAATCGATCAAATGCACGCCTAAATCCAATAGAGCTCCTTTTCCATCCTGAGCTAAAGTTCTCCATGTTCCTTTCTTCTTCTCACTGAGATAACTCTTGTGGTATGTACGAATTTTAAAATCGATAACCTCTCCAATCGTCCTTTTTTCCAATTCTTTTTTAAGTAAATGGACAGCAGGCATAAAACGACACATCAATGCCACAGCATTTAGTATATTCCCCTCCTGAACGAGTTTTACCATTTCTAATGCATCCGGATAGTTAGAGGATAAAGGCTTCTCACAGTAAATGGATTTCCCATAGGATACTGCCTTTGTCACTATTTCTAAGTGTGAATCATTGGGGGTACAAATATCAATAAAGTGAATTGTAGGATCTGCTAATACTGCTTCGATGTCTGTTACATTCTTTGCTCCTGCTAATGGAATATCCATGGGCTTTCGTGTGACCACATGAGTTAGATTTAATTGATAAGGTAAAGCATATCTAAGGTTGGCATCATAGACTGCCAAGGCATGGGTTCTGGCGATTCCTCCAAACCCAATGATTGCAAAGTTTATTTGTTTCATATAAATCCCCTCCTTCTTTAATCATACTGCTTTTTAGATAAAAAGAACATCTTTTAATAGACCTTCATCTATTATAAAGATGTCTTTTTATACCTAATTTCTAATTATTTCTTGCTTTGAATAAATACTTCTATTTTTTCAACGATCTTGTCGGCTTTTTTAACTAAGTCGCTTACACCAACTTTTACAATAGGCTTTCCCTGGAACCTCTCAGTTTCCTTTAGACCAATATCATTTGTCAATAAAACAATATCTGCATCTCTAATGTCTTCTACGGTAAGCTTGTTCTCAATACCAATCGATCCCTGGGTTTCTACCTTTACCGCAATTCCTTTTGCCTTTGCTGCTCTTTCCAAGGCTTCTGCTGACATATATGTATGTGCAACCCCTGAAGGACAAGCTGTAACTGCAACAATTTTCATTTTTATTCCCTCCATAGCCTATTTGAATGATATTTACTCAAAGCTTAAATCTATTTCTTGATCACTGATACCCATTTCACTATCTTCTCTTTCCTCAACAGGTTTCTTTAATAAATTTACTAATAGTGCTGTGCTGATAGAGCCGATAATGATAGCCGCTACGTATCCAAACTTTCCTGTTACAGCAGGTAAAACGATTAGTCCACCCCAAGCCACCATGTTTTCTGCACCTAAAATCGCTGCAGCTGCACAGCCAATAGCGGTACCGATCATCTGAGCCGGTAAAACTCTTAGTGGGTCCGCTGCTGCAAAAGGAATAGCGCCTTCCGTAATCCCTACACTACCCATTAATATTGCAGCTCTGCCTGCTTCCCGCTCTGCATGGGTGTACTTTTTAGGTGCCAGGAAGGTTGCCAAGCCTAACCCTATAGGCGCTACGCAAACACCAACCGCATTGATACCCGCGATATTGCACAAACCTTCTGATACTGCCATGATCGTAAATGCATAGGCTACCTTATTTACAGGACCACCCATATCAAATGCATCCATCATTCCCATAATAATCGCAAGCATGATAATACTTCCACTTTGCATTCCCTGCAGCCAGTCAGTCAATCCTTTTGATAATGCTGCAATCGGTGCACCGATAATCCACTGCATTGAACCGGCAGTAATGAATGTACCAATGATTGGAATAACGAAAATTGGCATAACCGATCTAAATACAGGCGGTACTTTAATTTTTTTCAAGTAATGAACCACAATTCCACCCACTAAACCGGCGATGATTGCACCGAAAAAGCCTGCACCCATTTCATTCCCAACATAGGCTGCGATGGCTGCCGGTGCAATGGCTGGCCTTTCTGCAATAGAATAGGCGATGTATCCAGCTAAAATCGGAATCATCAACTGGAATCCTCTTACACCAATAAAGAATAGATCCTTTTTCCAGCCACTATCCGGTACAGCACCTTGTCCATAAAGTACTACGGATAGTGCCAATAAAATACCGCCAGCAACTACGAATGGAATCATATAGGAAACACCTGTCATCAAATGCTGTCTTGTGTTTTTTAATATATTTTTTAAATCTTCCATTTATATCATAGAACCCCCTTATTTATTTTATCTTTCTCAATACTGTATAACCTTTAACGTAAAATCATCACCTTATTTGAAACATCAAAAATCCATCTTCGCTCCTATTAGTCGCAAAATTTAAAATGAAATATATATATTTTTTTGTTATAGGTCATGGTATACTGAGTATGAGTACTTTGGTCATCTTTCCCAATAGAAGGTTATGTGCACTTAACCTTTGTGGGCTCAGGATGATCTTTTTTTCTATTTTCTGGATAAAACGTTTTCTTGTTTTGCTGTAATATGCGAAACCACTATAGGCTTCGCAAACACAACTTTTCTATAGAATTATTACGCGCATAATAAACTCACAAGGTTAAAAATAAAATGTAATGTTCTTTATTGCGTTTGGAAGCTCAATAAATTTATAATGTCATGAACACTGGTAGATGCTTCTAACTTTTCTCTGAATTCTTCTCGCATGATCGATCTTGAAAGCTGAGCTAATATCTTAAGATGGGTATCTCCTGCTTCTTGCTCAGATACGGCGATTAGAAAAACATATTTTGCTTTCTCTTCATCACTCCATTGAACTTCTTTATTTAATCTTGCAAAGGCTAAGGCTGCAGTCTTTACTGCATTGCATTTTCCATGGGGAATTGCAAAATTATAGCCTAAGCTAGTAGGAAAGGTTTCTTCTCGTTTATGAACCTGGTCAATGAATCCTCCAAAATCATGAAGTCGATCATGCACTTGTAAAACCTGCGCTAGCTTTTCAATCACTTCACCCTTAGTGTTCACATCTAAATCTAACAAAATCATTTCCTTCGTTATCAAATCATTCATTTTGTATCCCTCCGTTAATAAATACTTCTATGATTTCATCCCTACGATTCGCTTCCAATATACGATGGATCAGCTTTTTGTCATTCAATATTTCATAAAGATTCTTAAAGAAGCCTCTCGTAATCCCTACCTCATCAAATTTCAAACCCAATATGATAATCAGGTTTAGCTTATGCCCCATCCAGTTCACAGGATTTTTTAATTTGATGATACAAATTTTTGATTGAAGTACATATTCTGTAGTAGCATGAGGGATTGCAATCCCCTTTCCAATCACAGTAGATGCCTTATACTCACGTTCCAATATATTCTCACAAAATCCTGGTTTTGCATAACCTTTATTCTCCATGATTTTTCCATAGTGATGAATAATCTCTATAAAATCATTTCTTTTTTCATCAATAAAGCAAAGTTCTTTATCAATAACCTTATGCATCAAAGATTTTTCAGTAGTTTGAATTACCTTCTCGGATTTTTGGTTTTGGAATTGAATTTTACCAAGAGTACTTTTAATCTTCAGTACATCGGTAGCATCCAGCATAGCACTCACATACACCACATTATGGCTATTTAATATTCCCGGTATGGTAGATATGATGAGATCTGCTTTGTTTACCAGGTCCTCACTCATGGCACCTAAAGGAATCGTTGCAATAATATCCAATTCTTGAAAGGTTTTATTCAGCCGCGTAGCAATCAGCTGAGATGTACCCATCCCACTAGCACATACAATCAGAGTCCTCACCTTATGGCTTTGCCGGCCTACTGCTACTGCAATGTGAATCGCAATATATCCCACTTCATCTTCATTGATAGAGATTCCTAGCTTTTTTTCAAAGATGCTGCTGCAGGCCCAAGCAGCACCAAAAATACTGGTGTACTCTTCTTTTATCGTCTGCAGCATAGGATTTCTCAGCTTCAATCCATATTTTAGCCGTATAACGGTTGGCCTTAAATGCAGTACCAGTGCCGTTAGAAGCAACCAATCCTTAGACAAATCAACATCTAAAATATCGCCTGCAAGGGTAATAATCTCCTTGGCAATACAAATATACTCTTCATTTTGGGCATCTAACAAGATATCATAATGAGTGGCATCCATATCCGCTTGAATCTTTGCCCCCAACATGTGTAGGGAGATATATCCTGTTTCATCCTCAGAGAAATGAATTCCAAAATCATCACTAAGCTTTTGGATTACCCATGCAGCCACATCAAACTCACATTTTGCTTTTAAGTTCTGTAGCAAATCTTTTTCCATTTTAATTTCTTTGTGATGCTTTACTCTTTCAACTGTAATAGCAATATGGGTGATCAAATTTGTAAAAGCCTGATCGGTAAAATAATATCCCAGCTTCTGCTCCGCTTGTTGAATCACATCTTGAATCTTGAACAAATCGATTCTGGGAAAAAGCTGCTTGATTTTTTTAAAATTAAGCAAATCAATACGATAATCTAATTTCTCAAGAACCAAATCCAGTTCTGTATTTTGATTTCCATTGGTTTCAACAAATAAATCCATCATTGCACGCCTATAGTTCTTTTCATGTCCTTCAATCCACAGTCCTTGATTTTGTTTTCGCTTCAGCTGTAAGCCTCGCCGATCCAGCCATTTTTCAATCTCAAAAAGATCATTCACAATGGTGCTTTTGCTGCAGAATAAATCGTCGGCTAGTAATTGAATGGTATAGGTGTGTTTGTTCTTCAGCAAAGTATTCAAAATATAATGATGCCTGTACTCTGGGGTATAATCCTGAAATACATCTCGATTGACATAAATACCTATCTGCAGTAGGTCTCTTTCTTCTTCTGAAATATCTAATAATACACCTAAGCTGGGTTTCATCCGCAGTGTAACCCCTTCATCCTGTAACTCCTTTTGCAAAATCTTTAGATAGTTTCTTATCGTTTTTTCAGACATGCATATTTCATCTGCTAGGGCAGCGACAGTTATTGGATGCTTCCGATCCAATAGGATGAAAAATATTTTCTTTTTTATATCTTCTTTCGCTCTAATTTTCATCACTCCTAGCATAGATCGTCATGGCCTGATATTTTTTCAACTTTGGTGGGTTTATTTTAATATAGCATGGATTATTAAATATTCATATATTTGAATGTTTACTTTTACTACCACATTAATCCGGAAATATCCATCTATTTGCTTGATCACTTCTCTAAGTACATCTCTAAAATCGAAACTACAAATTCGTGATCTTCTAAGAAAATATTCTCATATTGGTTATTGTATTTTCTATTTTCACATTATATAATAATACAAAACAATACTCAATAATAAAAATCGATATACAACAATATTTAATTTACAAAGTATTATTTCCGTCAGCTATTTTGTTAGAAACGATCTATTTGTCTGCGTAAAGGAGGTTTGTGTTTTGATTTCAAAAAGAATTTCTGAATTGAAGGAGCAGCTTTTTCAAAAGAGAAGAGAAATATCCCTAGAAAGAGCAATTCTTTATACTGAATCCTGGAAGTTTACAGAGGGAGAGCCTACTGTGGTTCGACGGGCAAAAGCCTTGGCGCACATCCTTGATCATGTGAATATCAACATTGAAAGAGGGGAGTTAATTGTAGGTGGCAGAACCATTCAACCGCGTGCTGGCGTAATTTCTCCTGAAATGTCTCCTTATTGGATTCTACAAGAGCTGGATACCCTGCCTACAAGACCCCAGGATCAATTTGATATCACGGGAGCAGATAAGGTGCTTTTTAGATCCGAATTATTTCCTTATTGGAAGGATCGGTCTTTAGAAGATCGTATCGAAAAAAAAATCCCTGATCACATTCAACAAACACGCAAAAAAAAGATCATTAAGCTAAATCAAACAGATAAGGGTCAAGGCCATATTATTCCAAGCTTTGAAAAAGTATTAAATGATGGATTAGACTGTATGATTGCTGAAGCCGCAAGCAAAAACAAGAAAGATCCCTTTAATCCATTTTATGATGCAGTCCACATTAGCCTACTGGCCACCCAACGCCACATCAATCGATATGCACAGCTTGCTTCTTCCTTAGCTGCTGTGGAAGTTGATCTGGATCGAAGAGATGAATTATTAGAGATTGCCAGGATTTCCAATAAAATTGCAAAAGAACCACCTCACAGCTTCTATGAAGCCTTACAGTTATTTTGGTATATCAACATCATCCTTCAACAGGAGTCTAACGCCAGTTCGATTTCGCCGGGCCGTTTCGATCAATACATGTATCCCTTTTATCAAAACACGATAGATGCCAAAGAAGACTCTTTATTAGTAAAAGAACTATTGCAGAATTTGATGATCAAATTCAATACCATTGTAGCTTTGAGGAGCGAAGAAAGTGCTAAATTTTTTGCTGGTTTCCCAATCGGTTACAATATTATTTTAGGGGGTGTGGATCAAAAAGGTAGAGATGCAGTAAACGAGCTTTCCTACCTCATGCTGGAGACTTATGCAGATATCAAGCTTCCGCAGCCAAACTTAGGTGTACGTATTCACGAGAAAACACCCAGGGAGTTTTTGATCAAAGCTTCTGAAACCATTCGGCTAGGCACAGGTATTCCTCAGGTATTCAATGACGAAGTCATTATTCCCGCCTTTTTAAACAGAGGTGTCGCTTTAAAAGATGCGCGGGACTATGCAGTAGTTGGATGTGTGGAACTATCCATACCCGGTAAAACTTACGGACTCCACGATATTGCCCTCTTTAACCTTTTACGGGTTATGGAACTAACTTTGCAGGGACAGGCTAGTCAACCGGATTGCTTTGATAGCTTATTGGACGCTATCAAAGAGAATGTAACGCTGTATATAAAAGATATGGTTGAAGGTTCTAATATTATCGATCATGCCCACGGAGAACTTGTCCCAACACCCTTCCTCTCTGCTTTTATTGATGGTTGTATGGATAAGGGTTTGGATGTCTCTCAAGGGGGAGCAATCTATAATTTTTCAGGGGTACAGGGTATCGGTATCGCCAATTTGGCTGATTCTCTTCATGTAGTGAAAAAGCTTATTTTCGAGGATAATGGGATGAATCTATCTCAGCTAGTTGAACTATTAGAAAACAACTACGCTGGACAAGAGACCCTTCGTCAGCGATTCATTCATCGGTTTGACAAATATGGAAATGACATCGATGCAGTGGATTATCTGGGCAGTGAGATTCTTACCCACTATTGTACAGAAGTTGAGAAGTATACCAATGCACGGGGAGGCATATTTCAACCGGGATCCTACACTGTTTCTGCCCATATTCCCCTGGGGGAAGCAGTAGGTGCAACACCCGATGGACGATTGGCAAAGGAACAGCTGGCCGACGGCGGTCTCTCCCCCATGGTCGGTCGAGATCGCTTAGGTCCTACGGCTAGCCTAAAGAGTGTGAGCAAACTGGATCATTATCTGCTATCGAATGGCAGCTTGTTAAATGTAAAGTTCAGCCCTTCTGCCTTAGAGGGTGAAGAGGGTATTAAAAAAATGATAGGTTACCTACAGGCATTTATGCGGCTAAAGCTTCAACATATACAATTTAATGTCATCTCTGTAGAACTACTGAAAGATGCCCAGAAGAACCCGGATAAGTATAAAAACCTTGTAGTCCGCGTTGCTGGCTACAGCGCGATTTTTATTGAGCTGAATAAGGCCATTCAAGATGATATCATTAACCGAAGAGAGCATACTTTATAGGAAGTGAAAAAATGGAAAAAGCATTGATTCTTAATATTCAAAGATATAGTATTCATGATGGAGGTGGTATACGAACACTGATCTTTTTTAAAGGCTGTCCCCTTCGGTGTCCCTGGTGCTCAAATCCTGAATCTCAAAGCTTTTCTCCGGAACTAATGCGTCGGGAATCCCTTTGTATCCAGTGCAGCAGCGTCTCCTGCCGTAGTTGTGAAAAGGATCCCTCTTTTTGTCCCACCATGGCCCTCGAACAGGCAGGAAAAGAGTATACTATAGAAGAATTAATCTATGAAATCAAAAAAGACATTCTTTTTTACGACTGTACCGAGGGCGGTGTAACCTTATCTGGAGGTGAGCCCCTATGCCAAGGTAAGTTTGCCATAGCATTGCTAAAGCAATTGGAATACTTAGGGATTGACACAGCTATAGAAACCTCAGGCTTCTGCAGCTGGGATATTCTGGACAGGGTTTCAGATCACTTAGATCGGGTCTTGTTTGACCTGAAGATTATGTGTCCAGAAAAAGCATCTAGAATTCTTCATGGTGATAGGAACATCATCCTGGATAATTTTAAAAGATTGGTTCACAAAGGAATTCATGTGATTCCTAGAATTCCGCTAATCCCTGGCTATACCATGGATATAGAAAACATAGAAGAAATCATCATGTTTACAAAAGATCTCGCTGTCAAAGAGGTTCACCTGCTTCCTTTCCATCAGTACGGAAGCACAAAGTATAAGTCTATCGGCAAAGCCTATGCTTTAGAGGACCTTTCTCCTCCTTCCCCAGAAGATTTACACAGAATAAAAATTTGCTTTGAACAAGCAGGTTTTAAGGTCATTGTAGGCGGTTTATAGAATATATTTAAGGAGTGGTAATGATGAAAAGATTACTTTTAACTGGCGGAAATGGTTTTTTCTGTACTCGATTAACAAAAACCTATCAACATACCTATGATATTCTTTCTACGGATGTACCTCAGCTAGATATTACTAATCGCGATCAGGCAATGGAAGCATTTCACCAATTTAAACCTGATTATGTTCTTCATGCTGCAGCTGTAGCCAGTACGGACTTCTGTAACAATAATCCCGAGATTGCCCACAATATTAATGTTAAGGGCGCCCAACATGTGGCAGAAGCAGCCAAAGCCGTAAATGCCAAAATGATTTTTATCAGTACGGAGCAAGTCTTCAATGGCAATACTTCTCCAGGACCTTATCGAGAAGAAGATTGTCCTATTCCGGATACAGTTTACGGCCAAACGAAGCTGGAGGCTGAAGAAAAATTGAGGGATATCCTCGATGAACTTTGGGTATTGCGGTTTACATGGTTGTATGGACTTCCAGAAAGAAACTGCGGCATGTCTCCAAATATTCTTTGGGATACCTTATCTGCTGTATTAAAAGGAGAAAAAATCAAGGTCACTTCAAATGAATATCGTGGTCTAACCTATGTATATGATGTGATCGATCAAATCCCTAAAATATTTGAAATTCCCTACGGTACCTACCATATTGGAAGCCAAAATCACCTGAGCCGTTATGATGTATCCAAGCTCATATTA
Source organism: Geosporobacter ferrireducens (assembly GCF_001750685.1). Taxonomy (GTDB): domain Bacteria; phylum Bacillota; class Clostridia; order Peptostreptococcales; family Thermotaleaceae; genus Geosporobacter; species Geosporobacter ferrireducens. The sequence continues at coordinate 881,078 of NZ_CP017269.1, forward strand.
AAAGAAGTAGGCCTGGAAGAAAGAATAGATCATCTGCTGGAGATGGACTTAGAAAAATATAAGGATCATCCTAGAGACGCTCGACTCAGCAATGAAAAAATTAAAACTTATGGCATAGGGTTCGCTGATACAAAAGACAGTATCAAAAAATGCTTGGAGGAATTTAAGCTTAAAATTTAAAAAAGAGAGGAGCAATAAAATGCAAGTGCATTCATTTACTCTTGAGGATGTTCAGTTGCTTAGAGAAACTGTAGGCCCAAGCATTGGTGTAAAGGCTGCGGGTGGTATCCGTACCTTTGAGAATGCAGTAAAAATGCTTCAAGCCGGCGCAAACAGATTAGGGACTAGCGGTGCAGTTGAAATCATTACCGGGAATCTATCCACTAGCAGCTATTAAACTTGTTTGTTATTATAGATAAATTAAGGAGTGATACAATGCAATACTTATTAGATACTGCGGATGTTCAAGCCATTCAACGGGCCTATGACCTCTACCCTGTATGTGGTGTTACAACAAATCCTACAATTATTGCAAAGGAAAACAGGCCCTTTTTTGAAATATTAAGAGACATTCGAAATATCATTGGAAATGCTTCCATGCTACATGTACAAACCTTAGGAAAAACTGCAGCGGAGATTGTAAAAGAGGGCGAATATCTTCATGAAATTGTGGCAGGAAATATTTATGTGAAAATTCCAGTTACTGCTGAAGGGATTAAAGCGATAAAAATCTTAACTTCGAAGGAAATTCAGGTCACCGCTACGGCTATACTTACTGCACAGCAAGCTTTGATGGCAGCCGTTGCCGGCGCCAGCTACGTAGCACCCTATGTGAATCGGATTGATAATATTGCAGGAGATGGCGTAGGCGTGGTAGCAGAAATTGTAGAACTTTTTAATACCTATAAGCTGGAAACAAAAGTACTGGCCGCATCTTTTAAAAACATTCAACAAATTCATGGAGTTGCTTTGGCAGGTGCCCATTCCGTTACCATTAACGGTGAGCTCATGGACGGATTGCTGCAGCACCCATTGACAGATTGGAGCATTGACCGGTTTAGCTGCGATTGGGAAGGTGTATACGGAAAGAATAAGCTAGTTTCAGATCTGTAACTCATATAACCCTTAAATATATCAAGTGGGAGGAAATGGAATGGAAAAAGAACTGAAAATACTTAATAAACAAGGCTTACATGCACGGCCTGCTTCAATTTTAGTAAAAACTGCAGCAAAATTTCAATCAGACATTCAGCTTCTCTATAACGGCTATACGGGGAATGCAAAATCTATCATGAGTATCATGAGTTTAGGTCTTGTGCAGGATGCTGTCTTTACCCTGGTAGCAAGCGGACCTGATGAGGCAGAAGCAATAGCAGCAATCACAGATCTGATAGAATCTAAATTCGGAGAAGAATAAAACCGTAAAAATAGCAGAGGGATTTTCCTTCCGCTATTTTTTACTTTTCTACTGAACTCAAACGAATTTCTATAAAAAGAGCGTCTACGACGCTTTCGCTAGGGAACCCTAGGTTCCCTTCGACGATTCTGCAACTATTTTACAAAAATCGATGGCTGTATCTTATATAAATTAATTTTAGAGCGAACAGCGGAAATATAATAGATAAAAATTGTTTGAGAAACCGGTATTCGCTCCAAAGTAACTTTATCATGTTTAAATCTTTCCTATTATCTCCTTATTCATTCCCAAATGTAGCATGTAATCATCTAACTGTTTTTCAATGCTTCCATCAATTTCAGGTTTTTTATAGGCTCGCAGCATTTCTTCTAACCTATTATGCATCGAATCATATAGGACTTGATTTGGGTCTTCTCCAGGCATTAACCTTCTTCTGATACTTATTGAGGGAAACCATGGATCTTTTCTACATCGTTGAACAGTATGGATATGTTCTATGAAGGTTGTTCCTTCAACAACATCTTTTATTGCATCTAAGGCTAGAGTAGTTTCATTTACTTCTAATTCCTTAAAATAATATTTCAATCGATCAATTATTTCTAAATCCATTACGAATTTTTCATAGCTCATGGAAGAAAAAGAATCCAATATTCCTGCACTGTGCATTACAAAGTTTGCTTTTTCCTGGTATGCCTCAAAAAGCGACATCATGCTTTCAAATCCACTTTGCGCAGTAATTCCATTAGCGTCCGTCATACCGCCTCCGCTCCTGCACGGCAGCCCATATTTTTTTGCAAGCCTTGCACCATATTTTGCCTGAAGCGTAAAACCTGGAGATCCGATAGATACATTGCAGGTTCTCATATCCATTGTAGTTGCTGCGAATGTATAGATCACTGGATTTCCTGGGTTTAAAATCTGTGTAAGCACAAGGGTGCCTAATATTTCAGCATTTGCCATTGCTATATTACCCGCTGGCGATATGGGGCCTGTTCCTCCGGCCATAGGTCCTGGTGCAATGGCTATAGGTTGATTATATTGTGTACAAACATATAATGTTTCAAGGGCATTTCTGTCTATCTTAAGAGGACTTAAAGTAGAAATGAGGGTTATGATTCTGGGCTTTTTCTTTAATTCTTCGCGGCCTCCAAACAATATTGAAGCAAGATGCATAATATGTTCTGTACTTTCCTGATTACCGGATACACCCATAATACACTTTGAGGAACGTTTCATTGTGGTGTATACCATTGCTGCAGCACTTAGCTTGGCGTCTATATCATTTGGCTGTACAAGAATTCCACCATTTATTTTAAAAGCTGGGCTGACATGTACCAATTCTGCAAATTTCAAATAGTCATCAAATAGAGCATTTCTTATTTTTCCATCTACTTCCATTATTTTAGGACATCCATAGCCCGGAGTAAAATTTAGCTCTTCTGTATTGAGCCGCATGTTAAAAGCCTCATCCCTTGCGTAAACAATAAATTCTTTAGGCGCTTTTGACATATATTCATTAATTTGTTCCTCTGTAAAATAAGCGCGATTATTTTTTACTTCTATACCAGCATCTAGCAGTATTTTTTTAGTTTCCTCGTGCTGAAACTCTATTCCAATCTGGCTCAAAATATCGATAGAAGCTCTATGTAATACTTCAATCTTCTCATTTACCACTATACCACCTCCGACTTTTCCACCTTTTCTTCGATTTCTTCTTTAGGCTTATTGTACATATAGACAATAAAGCCTACCATCATAGCTATTTCGATAAATAATATGGGAAATCCTGCTAGTGTTTTTACTACCTTTATTCCTTCCAGCCCTCCATTTAATACAAATATAATTGAAGTAAGGCCCATTAAAAGCCCCCAACAAAGTTTAATCACTGCTGGTGCTTCTTTTACATTCATATTATTCTTTAAGGTCATTAAAGACACAGTCGAGGTCATAGAATCAGCCAATGTAACAAAAGATAGTATGATTAGGATGATCATCAAAGGCCGTAGAATTGTTGCAAGAGGCAGAAAATCAAATATCTTTAACATAACAGATTCTAGGCCATTTGCCTGCATAAAGCCATACAGATCATAACCCAGATTAAATTGGGCGTTCAGAGTCAAACCGCCAAAAACTCCAAACCAGATCATTCCAAATACTGAGGGCAGCAGCCAGTTGACAACAATAAATTCCCGTATCGTTCTTCCATAGCACAGTTTTATCAGAAATAATCCTACGATAGGCCCGAAGGAAAGCCAGTCTACAAACCAGTACATATCCCACCATTGGGGCCATAATCCACTATCGGGAAATGGATCAGTAAATGTCATGGCTTCAAGGAAATTATTAAGAAATGCTCCCATGGATTGAGTTGTAAGGTTCAATATGTAACTAGTTGGTCCGAATATAAGCGCAAAGATCATAAAAACGATAAATGCCCATGCGTTTTTATCACTAAGCCACTTTATTCCCTTATCTAATCCAGAAATACTAGATATGTTGTAGGCTACAATAATGATCATCGCAATCCCCACCCAAACAACAGGACCTGGTTCAATGCCAAATACATACTTTAATCCACTGCCGATCTGCAAGAGTCCATATCCTAATGATCCAGCAACCCCACCGGTAATAGCGAATACCGTTAGAGCATCGACTGTAGTTGAAAAGGTATTTCCCAGTGCCTTATCTCCGATCATTGGAACAAAGCCGGAACTAATATTATAGGGTTTTCGCATATTATAATATGCATACCCAACTATTACACCTATAGTTATATAGATGGCATAGGGTGTAAAGGTCCAATGCAAAAATGAGGTTCTCATTGCCCAGATGATTGCATCCCTGCTTCCTGCAATCATTTCCACACCTGGTGCCGGTTCCATTGAAAACAACAAAGGCTCCGGAGCAGCCCAGAATACAATCCCCGTTCCAATCCCTGCACATATGGATATCGCCCACCAGTTCCAAGTACTATATCGCGGTTTCGCATCTTTTCCGCCAAATTTAATTTTACCTACAGGATGAAAACAAAGAACAGCTAAAAAAATTACAAAAGATAGACAGCCTAAATCTACCAGCCACCCTAAGCTAACCATTAGTTTTTCAAAAATACCCCATAATACCTTTAAAAATGCAGAAGAGTCTGTAAATCCAAGTACTATAAGTGCCGCAAATATACTAACAGGTGCAATGATGACACCCCACCTTAATCCAAACTTTTTCTGGGAATGGTTTTCTCCTTCTAAGGTATTGATCTCATTATTATTATCTTTCATATACCCTGACCTCCCATTATTATTTTAATCATCTTATTTTCTAGACGTGCCCGTAATAATCTCTATGGTTTACTACAGAATAGGCATAATCTAACAATGTTCCCCAACTGAACACAGGCATATCCACTGCTCTTTGTACAGCTCTGGCAAAAGGCTGCATACCGGTGCATTCCAGCATAATTGCTCTAATCCTTGGATTTTTTTCTACAAAAGCTTTGCAAATCTTGATCATGTCTTTTTCTGATTGGTCATAGTAGCTTTCAGGAATTTGCGGCCGCTTTTCATGATCCCATAAACTATCGAACTGAGGGCAGCCATACTCATCCTGTGCACCCGCTATCAAAAAATTACTATTAAGATCAATGCCAACATTTTCAAGATGTGCATCGGTTAAAAACCTTTTTTGTGCGCAAACGATTCCTACATAATTCTTAGGTCCAATTAATTGCTGCATAAAAGGTACCTGCAGCAGGCTTGACATAAATACAGGCACATCTACATGCCCTGCTACATCTTTTTGGAAATACGCAAAGTATCCACACTCTGCTGCAATTGCCTTGCAACCCATTCTTTCCAGTTTCTTAGCTGCTCTTAGAATTGGTTCTCTGCAGGGCGATTTGTCCTGTTCCCATACCAATGTATAGTTGTCTACCCCTTCAGCAATTTCATATTGTATTGGGTACCCAAAAGCGCTGGCATTTCGTACATCTCCCGGAAAACCCGGATAGGCATCATCCAGCACCATAATGCCTAATCCCATACCATAGCAGGTATGATTTTTTCGCGTTACAATATAGTTGATATCTCTGTCTCTGCCTTGATAAAACATTTTATTTCCCCCTTAATAATTTTGAAAAACAACCTGCCATCCCATAAAAGCTACAATCTGACTCCTGGCAGCACCTACTAAAGAAAGGCAGGTCGTTTCTTTGACTAATATCTTACTTTACTGAATCCATGTACTTTTGTTGTATTTCATCTAATTTCTCCAAGATTGCAGCATCTAAAGTTGAGCCTGGATGATTTTCCATTATTTTATTTATCCATTCTTTTGCTATAGAATGTACTTCTGACTGATCTGGATTCTTCATTCTTCTGCTGAATAGGCTTGGATACCAAACTTGTTTGAATTTCTTGAAGGTTTCCTTTTCGTTTAGATAATGTCCTCCGTGACCTACTCTTGAAATCAAATCCAGATTGAGTGTCGCATCATCAACTTTAATGCCTCTAGCATAATGCTTGGCTGCCTCAATGATTTCATCTGCAATAACTACCATTACAGGCGATACACTATTACAATGGTCCATGATTCCAACATCATGAACGACGTTGGCTTTGCTCAAAAATGTTGAGAAAACCTGCATACTCACTTCTGCAAAAGCTTGAGCATCAAGACTTTTTGAATCGCTGCAGGCTGCCGTACCATAGAAAGGTAGATTATAATAATCTGCCATCTCTGAAGCTGCCGCGATCATTAAGTGGAACTCTGGCGCTGCATAACTGCCTATACTGGTTTTCATATCAAATATAGAAGGCATTGCACCGATTATAAACGGAGCTCCTGGGTTGATGAGTTGTGTAACCACAATTCCCGTGAGGATTTCTGAATAACATTGAGCCAATGTTGTAGCCATGTTCATTGGTGCTGTACCGCCCATCATACAATAAGGCATATAAACCACCGGTATCTTATTGATGGCACTTAGATAAAGCTTTTCCGTGCTTTCAGCAGGATGGGTCAGTGGTGGTATCGGCTCGCAATAATTAAAAATAAATGGTTTTTCTTGTAACACCTCTTTTCCGCCTGCAACCAAAGCCGCTATATCTATGATTTCCTGAATCGTGTCAATATCATTGGTTGAAAAATTAATCGGTTTTTCAAAGTATTTAAGGGTTTCAATAAAGCTTATTACAGATTGTACCTTGGGATCAACATCACTGGAAAGCCCTACAGAAAGGACAAAATCAATATTCTTTAGATTTTGAGCAATCTTACACATCAATTCTGTATCTTTCTTTAAGAAAGGTCTTACACTGTCAGTTTCTATATCCAGTATTTCCAGTTGGTCTGCATGGGTACCAAAATACAGATTGTTTTTACTGTTTAATATCATATGAGGATTCTTATTTCTATCATAGATAATTACCTCTTTGGGAACGGTCTCTAATGCCTTTCTTACCAGATCCCTCGATATTCGCGTAATTCCATTTTCATCCGTATAACAACCATTCTCATGGAGCAGTTTCAAGGTTCTTTCTCCTGATATCTTCATTCCTAGTTGTTCCATGATGGTTAAGCTGGCTTCATTGATTTGTTCTATGGCCTCATCTGATAAAACAGCGAACTTGATATTTCTTTCAATATTATATTTTTTCATAGGAGATCCCTCACTTTATTAATCAATCCATTATTCATCTATTTTAGCGTTCCATTATGAAGGTAATCTAGCATTTCTTCTTTGCCCATCTCTCCAAGTCCCAAGTATTCTAATGTATATCCGTCAGCATAAAAATCTCTTTCCAGCATGGCAGATGCTAAGTTAATCATAGAATCAATAACAGGCGTAGCAACACCAAGTTTTTTGCCAAGTTCATGATAAACATGACAACCCACAGGTATATCCTCTGTGATGTATCGATTCTCCATGGTAAATGGGCCTGTTCCAATTTGAATTTCATCAATTTGGTCAAATGGAATTACATAATCTTCTCCCATATATTCACAACCTAAGATATTTTCTCTTGAGAAAAATTGTTCCTTTTTGAATTCCTGGATTCCGACTCCTGCAGCTTTAGCAATCGCACATTCTTCTTGATAAAGACTGTATTGTACCTTAGAAATAGATGGACAATAAGCATGAGAATAAATAGAGAAGTCATATTTGTTCTCACCGTAAATCAATCCCCAATTTTCCATTGTTCCTACACCTAGAATCGTACCTGGGCAATGAAGAATGGGGTTGACATTGCTAAAGCCAGTGTCTAAAACGGTGTCCCCACCTACAGGTCCATCTCCATTTGTGATTGCATCCATGGATGGTATATATTTAACACTCTCTAGAAAATCTGCCTGATCACAACTGGGGAGACTGGCACCTCTTAATGTGATGGCTCGATAATATACACGAATGCTTGGAAGAACAACGCCGCCTTTGATATCTACTCTTGAACCATATGGCGAGGAGGACCAACCACCTACGATAACCTTCTTCGTGCATCCAGCTTCCCGCATCATTTTTCTTAATAGTAAAGAACCATAGTTATCAGGGTAGATATGTATAACCTGGCCATCCTCTAAATGGGGAATCATGGCCTTAAAGAAAGGTTCGTGACCCATTGCAGGAGTTGTAACCAAAATAATTCCTGCACCTTTTATAGCTTCCTCGATGGAGGTCGTTACTTTTTCAAATCTTGCGATCCCTTCTCGTTTAAAACCATATAAATTTAACTGCTGTCCATAGAAATTTATTCCTTGGCGTTCTACACCAAAAAGAGTTTTTGCGGCAAAGGGTTCTAAATCGCAAATTCTGACCTTTTTGCCTGCAAGTGCACAATCCCCCGCTTGAGCCTTTCCTACAGCCCCTGCACCCAGAACTGCGATAGGCATATCCTTCAAATAACTCATTCTCTCCATGTCTTATTCCTCCACTCCATCAATATTTATTCAAACTCTTTAAATAATCCCTTAAATACTTCTTAACGCTCACTGGTATACAACACTTAGGCTATATTTAAAAGCTTTTTACATAGTGAAATGGCACCGCCTGCATCATCTGAGTATCCATCAGCATTTATCGTTTTTGCAAACTCGGCAGTTACAGGTGCCCCTCCTACAATAATTTTTGCTGATACTTCATTTTTTCTTAATAGCTCTACAGTTTCCTGCATAGAAACCATCGTTGTGGTCAAAAGTGCTGATAAGCCGATAATATCAGGTTTTTCCTTTTCGTAAATCTCTAAGAACTTATCTGGCCCTTGATCTATACCTATATCTATAACTTCAAAGCCACTTACCTCAAACATCATTTTAATCAGATTCTTACCAATATCGTGTAAATCACCTGCTACAGTCCCTATAACGATTTTCCCAAGGGTCTTCATCTCTGCATCTCCCATTTTGGGCTTAAGATATTCCATACCTGCCTTCATGGTTTCTGCACACATCAGTACTTCAGGTATAAACAGGTCTCCACACTCCATTTGTTTTCCCACCACATTCATGGCTTCCGTAAGACCTTCTGTCATGATCCTGTTTACAGGTACTAAAGCATCAAGAGCTTGATCAATCAACATAATGACTGAATCTTCATCTCCTTCAATAACACATTCTTTGATTCGTGTAATCATATCCTCCATCTTTTCTTCCCCCTTATTCTAAAATTCAAGACTCCCTTTTCTAAAAGCTTTTAAATATTTTTTTGCAAACTTATCCTTATTCAGCAGCGCTTCGGTAGCGTAGATCATCGCCATCATTCTTTTATTTCCCGGATCTAGAATCGCGCCGTCGAGTCCAGCCATCATACATAGACTCAAAAACGTAGCATTGAGTAAGCCTCTCTTTGGAAGCCCATAGGAGATATTACTCAATCCACACATAAAATGCACCTCTTGAAAGCTTTCCTTAATCCCCAGGATTGTGTCTAGGGCAATATTTCCCATTTCTCCGGAAGAACTAATCGGTTGGATCAATGGGTCAATAAATATATCCGATTCACGGATACCCATAATCTTTAATTTTTCAATAAGTTCTTTCCCAACCTGTACCCTCGTATCAGCATCCTTAGGCATACCGAAGGCATCGTCTATTACGAGTGCTACGATAGCGGCCTCATAATTCCCAATTAATGGTCCTATCTGGGTAAATCTCTCATTCTCATTTGTAATAGAATTGATTAGGGCTTTTCCCTTATGCACTTTTAGGGCTGCCTCTAATGCTTTAGGGTTCGGACTGTCAATACAACATGGCAAATCCACCACTTGTTGTACTGTCCTTACCAGCCAGGGTAGAGCTACCTCCTCTTCGTTTATGAGAGTTCCGCAATTGACGTCTATATAATCTGCCCCTCCGTCAGCTTGAACCTTTGCCAGCTCCTGAATGAACTTTTCATCCCTATTTATGACGGCTTCTGTTACACCTTTCAAGCTGGTATTTATTTTTTCGCCTACTATAATCACAACGCACACCTCCTCTTGTACTTTTTTTAGTCTCTATTCGTAAACTATTTGTTTCACAGTGATATATTTTGCAACAAGCATGCCAATTCAAACTTTTACGATACAGTATCTTTCCCGCTAAACGAAAAAAACTGAGGGTTGCATGAGATGCTGTAAAAATCTCATGTAATCCTCAGTTTCTCTTATTGACTAATAAAACGCTAATATTCATCGATGGAGAACCTGCACTTAAATAGTGAAGGTTCCAGTTTTTTTAGCCTGCGACCCCTCAAATCCATATCTTAAAGCTAGCTTTACATGCTTTTCCATGTCAAAATGATATAAATCTATGTCACTTTAAGATAGTGTAAAAACCTTTTCAAAGATAGTTTTCTTCGCTTTCAATCGGAATACAGATGTCAAAATGAAACAATATATGAACTTTTTAATTCATGTAAAATGCATTTAAGTGCCCTTTTATCCCTTCAACAGTCTTGTATCTATGAATAGTATCCAACAGGTTTTATTTTGTACTCTTTAATCTTTCTATATATTGTAGACCGACTTATACCCAGGCTGTTTGCTGCAAGTATCTTTCCCTCATCACTCCAACCAAAATGATTGAGTACTTTTATAATATGTTCCTTCTCTATATCAGCCATTGTTTTTATCTTTTTTGCAGGTTCCTCATTCAAGTTTATCTGATAAGGTAAAGACTGCCTTGTAATATACTCTGTATATTCGATACTTACCGCATATTCAATAGCATTTTTTAGTTCTCTTACATTACCTTTCCACTCATACTGAACAAATATATCCTTTACTTCATTATCCAAATCAATAATCTTTTTACTAAGCTTATTCGCATACATACTAATAAAATATTGAGAAAGCAATAAGATATCTTCTTTCCGTTCTCTCAAAGGCGGTATAAAAAGGGTGATCACATTCAATCTATGAAAAAGATCTTCTCTAAATTTTCCCTTTTCAACCAAGCTTTTCAAATCTACATTTGTAGCTGCTATCACTCTGATATCTATAGGATTTTCTTTTATACTACCAATCTTCTCAATGGTTCTATTCTCCAAAACCCTTAGAAGCTTAGGCTGAACATGTAAAGGAATGGCTTCGATTTCATCTAAAAAAACAGTTCCCTTGTTCGCTGCAAAAAATTTTCCATCTTTTCCAGTGCTTGTAGCACCCGTAAATGCTCCCTTTTCATACCCAAACAATTCACTTTCTACCAATCCTTCAGGAATAGCGCTGCAATTTATGACTGTAAAATTATTATTTCTTCTTAGACTGTTCTTATAGATATATTCTGAAAAGAGTTCTTTTCCTGTTCCCGTTTCACCAACTAAAAGTACTGTTGATTCTGTAGCTGCCACTTGCCTTACTCTATCCATAAAAACAGTAAATTTTCTGTCTTTTCCAATGATTGCATGGTTCTTCGTACTTACCCTTCTATAGTTCTCTCTACTGCTTTGATGATCCTCTAGAAGATTTATAATTGTACTCTCTACATTTTTTCCAATACAGACTTTTTTAATATGACATAAATAATGACTATGTCCTATAGTAATTTTCTGATAATCATTGTTCCTGGTCTCTAAATTTATCCTGGGCAAAACGTCAAATATGAATTGTCCAATCATAATAGAACGATTCATATTGAGTCTATTCTCAATAAATTCATTTAAATTTATTATTTTTTCTTCCTTATCTAGGAGAATAACACCCATATCCAATTCATTAATAATCGAATTGTGAATAATATCATAGTAACTGATATGCTGCTTCACATTGCTTTCAGCAATTTTTGCACAAATCAATTTGCCTATCTCTTCTATAAACATCAGTAGATCATTCGTTGTATGCTGTAGAAAATTATTATCTCCTTCAAAAGTAACAACCCCTATTACGCCTATGATTTCTCCCTCAAATATAATTGAGGAATATACAGCTTTTTTATACAAACAGTTTCCGTAAAAAGAGCAATTCATACAAAATGGTTCTTCCCCCGGGTTATTAACAACCAATCTTTTTTCCTTCGTTTTATTTATTAAATTAGCGATCATTCCTTTACGGGTTACCTTTTGACCTACTGTATCTTTTAATATACCTGTCCCTGCAATTCTAGTTAAATTCGTATCAATAACTTCAATATCTAAGTTCAGTAAATTCGATGTAGCTTCAGCTAATTGTTGAAAAACCTGCTGCATACTTTGTAATGTTGTTAGCATGCTTAACCACCCCGTATTTTGTGTTTTCCTGAATTTTTTCTTTATTGCCAAGTGGATGTAAAACATTTAGTTTTTTATATTTTATTCCATAATTATTTTGTTTTTCCTTCATGCTTCTAAGGTTTTCATCTTAAATTGATAGAATTATGCATTTATTTTCCTGCCAGTTTATGCATTACTATGTGCAATGTCTTGAAAATGAAGAGACGTCCTATCTATATCTGCTGCGGAAACAGTATCACTAAGGACGCCTTCATTTGAATACAATTGGCATGCTCTTTTTTGAACTTAATACAAGATTAAAGTTTTTTAAAATCCTAGAAAGCTGATTCAATATCCCTTCAAGGATCGTAAATATTTGTAATAGGTTAATTAACTATACACATTTTAAAAAATTTCCTGTATACTATGTATGTATCAAATTCTAACTTTTTTTATTTTTTTTATTTTTCTTTTTTTTTTTTGCTAATTTCCGGCTTCTTCTTTCTTCTTAGACTTACTAACTACATCAAACTTATATGGATCCTTCATAATATAACCTAATGAAACTATGCTTAATATTCCTAGGAATAATGCAGGGAAGCCTCCTAAGTATGAAAGCATCTTTATGCCATCAATCCCAAGAGTTGCAATGAATATCAGTGCAATTGCACCAACAGCTACACCCCAGGTTACTTTAAGGTATAGTGGAGCTTCCTGTGCTCCTTCAGTGATTCCAGTGGTACAAATACTTGCCATTGCATTGGTCGTCGAGTCTGTTGCTGTTATAAAGGAAATAATTACAGCAAGCAGGTAAATACCAATCAACAAGCCAGATAGAGGTAAATTTCCCAGTACTGCATATCCTGCTGCCGCTGATCCTTGTTCATTCATAATTGCTAATATATCTACCTTACCAGTCACTTGGAAGTTGATTGCACTGCCACCTAGAATCGTCATCCATACTGCACTGAATATACTTGGAATTACAAAATTCATTGTTATGACTTCTTTTACCTTGTAACCATATGCAATCCTGGCTAAGAATACAGCGGTTACCGGAGCCCAGGCCATCCAGTTTGACCAGTAAAACGTTGTCCAGCCTGTTGCCCATTCATCTCCGGCTGCAGTACCCGTAAACAATGCCTTATTGAATATTCCAGATAAGAATCCACCGAATGCTTCCGTGCCGGAACTAAACATATATACAGTTGGCCCTAAAAGCACTAGTACACCTAATATGACATAGTAAATATATACGTTGATATCCGATAGAATCCTAATTCCCTTCATCAATCCTGTACCAGATGAAATGATAAAGGCAATTGTACCAATGATGGTAATAACGATCCATAAACTTTTATCGTTATTAATGCCCAGCAGTGCATTAATTCCACCGCCCATATTCATAACAGCTGTTCCAAAGGAAGCAGAAATGCCTGCTGCAACTGCAAATAAAATCACAGCATCAATTACCATATCTAACTTGCTTTGATCATATTTGCCTATGATAGGAGATATTTGTGAACCTACGCTGAAGGGACGTTTCATATTATAGTATGCGAAAGCAAACACAACGGTTGGTACTGCGTAAAATGCGTAGGGTATAAATGTCCAATGCAGATAAAGTGTTTCCATTGCAAACTTAGCTGCTGCCGGCGACATTGGTTCTATCCCTAAAGATTCTGGCGGATATGCCAAATGCCAGATAGGCTCTGCAGTTCCCCAGAATAGAATCCCTGCAGCAATCGTTGTACATAATGTTATTGCAAACCAAGATGTTTTTTTAAGCAGCGGTTTTGCATCCTCTCCACCTATTCTTACATTTCCTAAAGGTGAAAAATACGCACCAATCATTACTAACAAACATAAAACACCTGCCCAACTAAACATCCAGCCACATTGAACCGTCATAAAATCCTTTGCTGTTGTAGTAACTTTTAAAAAAGCTTCCGGACTTGCAAAGTTCAAAATAATTGCTAATACTAATAAAATGAATGCTGGGAAGAATACCAATGGTCTAATGCTGTTGTTTTTTGATTGTGTACCCATGCTACAACCTCCTCATAATAATAGTTTGTTACTTTAGCACAATCTTAAAGCTAGCAAGATATATGCCAGTATAGCTCAAACTTTGAATATCCCCCCTTTCCCAGTAACAATAAGATTTTCACTTAATTTTTAAATCTAAATATTAAAAGGATTACGTTTTCCTGAGAACTACGAGCCAAAAGCTAATCCTTACCACTGCCTGACTTAATCTTTTTAATTAGCCTCGGAAGTATCTCATATAGATCACCACAAATAGGCTGATGGGCAATTTTGAAAATAGGACTGTTTATATCTGTATTTATGGCAATAATATTCTTACTTCCCTTCATTCCGGAAATGAACTGAATAGATCCAGAAACACCACAGGTGATGATTATTTCCGGTTTTACAGTTTTTCCGGATAATCCGATTTGCTTCTCATAAGGCATCCACCCTTTTTCAACCAATGTTCTTGATGATGCCACTTTTCCGTTCAGTAGATCCGCTAACTCCTGAGCTAATGATAGATCTTCTTTACGCTGGAATCCCTGCCCAACAACAACTAATATTTTTGCATCTGAAATGCTCTCTGTTTTAGCCAGGTCATTAACTCCTAAAATTTCGATTTTTGATTTCAGTTTTTCATCTTCTATAGAACACTGTAGCAAATTATCTCTTAATTGGAGTTGTGGCTCTGCTTCGCTCATTACCTTATATCTAACCGTGGCAAATTGTGGTCGGTGGTTTTCTGTAATAATCTGTGCCATGATATTTCCACCAAAGGCTGGTCTGATCTGTACCAAATCAGAATTCTCCCTTATTTTTAACTCTGTACAATCTGCAGTAAGTCCTGTATGAAATCTTGTAGCAATAGACGGAGCAAGTGATTTTCCAATTTCGGTTCCACCTATTAAAACAATAGAGGGCTTTAAATGGTTTTTTATGCAGTCTTCAAAGGCATTTGTATAGATATCTTCCTTGTAGTATTTAAAAGACGCGTGATCGTACATAAAAACTTGTTCAACCTCATAGTGCATCAGTATTTTAGCTTTTTCTGCAATCCTATATCCGATAAATAAACAGTACACTTTATAGCACACTACTTTTGCTAATTCCAAAGCCTTCCCAATTAGTTCATAAGTTATGGGATGTATTTCTCCCTGATCATGTTCAACATATACTAAAATACCGTTCCACTCTGCCTTATTCATATCATTCATTTTTATTTTACTGATAGCTAAGGCTGCTTCCGGACAAATGTCTATACACATGCCGCATAGCGTACAGGTGTCATGACTGAGCAGTTTGCGATCATCCATCTCCAGTGCATCATAAAAACATGCGGATATACATTTGCCACAAAGTGTACATCGATGATTATCTACTTGCAGCTCCTGCAATTCATCACCTCATTTTAAAAAAGACTTTTCATGTTTATAGAATCAACCTATATTAACCGACCTTGCTTTACACAATTATAAATTTCTAAGGCCAGTGTATCCCCATCCCCTGTTAAAACCTGCCGGTACGTTGTTCTTTCCGGCAAGAAAACTCGTTCTACCTGTGTCGGTGAACCTTTCAGGCCATATTTAAGGATATTCTTTTCCTGCATATCCTGCATCGATAGTTTTTTAACTTCTTTTTTTGCCGCCATTAGTTTCAGCTTTAAGGATGGCAGCCGCGGACGAAAAGCATCGGGATGGATAACTAGCAGACATGGCATAGCAGCCTTTAATTGCATATTTTTATTTCCTAGTTGCTGCGTTAAAAGTATTTGGGTTTCATTAATAGAATCAACAGCAGTCACACCATAGATGTGCGGAATCCCTAGCTGCTCAGCTAGTGCAGGACCTACTTGACCAGTATCACCATCCGTTGTCTGACTTCCGCATAGGATCAGATCATAATGATCACTCACACAAATCCCCTGGGCTAAGGTATATGCGGTTGCATAAACGTCTGCGCCTGCAAATCTTGCATCTGAAAGCAGTACGCCATCATCGGCTCCCATGGAAAAACTATAGGCAATCACCGCCTCAGCACTTTTAGGTCCCATAGTAAAGGACGTAACAGAGCCATTATAGGCTTCCTTCAATTGTAATGCTGCTTCTATTGCAGAAAGATCATATGGATTAATCCTTGTGGGGCCACGATCTCTGATCAATACACCTGTATTTTGATCTGTCTCTATCTCACTACTTGCCGGTACCTGTTTAATACAAACAGCTATCTTCAATATAAACCCTCTTTTCTGAAATACTATTGAGAGCATTCATTGGTCAAACATATTTCCCGGATTCCATATTCCAATAGGATCCATCTGTTTTTTTAAGTGCTTCAGTTCATTTAATATCGCTTTACTCGTTATCCTCTGATAAAGTTCTTTCTTAAGCTTTCCAACACCATGTTCTGTGAAAATTTTACATCTATTCGCTGCAGCTTGGGCTGACCATTTTTCGATGAGCCTTCTCCCTTTGCAATAGTCTTCATAGCTCTTAGGAACTATATTGACATGAAGATGATTATCGGATATATGTCCAAAAACGACTATATCTAATGCGGCTTCATCTGCATCTGTCTGATAGCAGTTAACAAGTTCCTCAAATGATTTTTCTTTAAATGCTATATCTGTTCCTAACTTTGTTATCCGGTTATCTTTTAATCTTGCCCTTTCAACTGCAACATTGATGGATTCAGGCACTGCATGTCTCAATGCTCTTGTTTTCTCAATTTCTATTTCTCCAGAAACCGCCCATGCAGTATCCGGATCACTTACAGATTCAACTGCCAATTCCATGAGTTTTTCGGCAATTTTTTCTATGTCAGCTTCCAAGTCTCCGAAAATTTCCAAATATACTATACCAACGGTTTCTCCACTAACGTCCGGTAGGTCCTTTAGTTTTGTCGCTACCTGCTTTAACTCATGTACATGCTTTAAAGCTGTTTTGTCCATATATTCAATCGCAGCAAGGCTAGCAGTGCCTACTTGATGATCTGTGTTCTTCATATTTTCTATAAAATGATAGATATCTGAAGCCAATTGAAAGAAAAAGACAATTCCCCAGATTTCTTTAGGCCTATTTAAAACTTCGAGTGTAGCCTCAACGATTACACCAAACATTCCTTCACTTCCAATAAAAATATCTATCAAATCATGATTTTCTTTTATTCCCATTGTATTGGTATCAAGTGTTATTACATTTCCGTTCGGCAACATGCATTGATTACGATTGAATTTTCTTTCTCCTCTTTTCAGCGTAAATATTTGTCCGTGGTGATCTACATAACTGATCTCTTCAATATAGTCGTTGGTCTCTCCATATAAACACTTATGTATCCCTTGAGCCTTTGTAGCAATTACGCCCCCTACAGTAGCTGAAGTCTCTGTAGGCTCTGGCGGCCAAAATAAATTACGTTTATACAATTGCTTATTTAGTTCTTCTATGGTTATTCCAGGCTGAACGGTAACATAGTGGCTTCCGTTCTTCTCTTGATATTGAATAATATTACTCATATTCCTTAAATTCATAATGTGCCCCGTATTCGGAACAGCTCCACCACATATACCTGTTTTGCCACCCTGAACCGTTATTGGAATACGAGAAACCGAGAGGGACTGAATAATGCTGGACACCTCTTCTTTTGTTTCCGGAAAAGAGATACTAGCTGCCGTACCCTTCATTTTTGACTCATCTTCCAAATATTCATCATATGACCTTTCAAATGATTTTATTAATTTCTCAATTCTCATAGTCTCTCCATCCTACTTTTTGCTTAATAATTTGGTTAATTCCTGTACAACCTCATTATAGTCATCTATAATACCTATATCAGCCATCTTAAAAATAGGAGCCTTTTCGTCTTTATTAACAGCCACAATCCATGTGCTTTTTTCGATACCCACAGCAAAAGCCGCCGCACCAGAAATTCCAAGAGCAATGCATACGCTCGGTGCTGTAATAGTACCAGAAGCTCCGATTAATTTATCCATTTCTGTCCATGCACTCATCACAACAGGTCGGCTGGCACCTAACTTTGCATTCATACTCTCTGCGAAGGCTGCTATGCTCCCTATATTTTCTTTGCACCCTATCCCTCTTCCTACAGCAACCACAACGCTGGCAGTTTCCAAGCCTGCTGCATTTTCCTTTTGACAGCTGTGATATGATTTGATCCATGAATACACTTTTTCAGCATCACTGCTAATGACTTCAAATTCCGGCAGGCACTCTAATATGTCTCTCTCAGTTCTAAATCCTTTAGTAATCGATATACAACAGGGTACTTTTTTCAATATAAACCTAGCAGTTAAATGATTAGAATAAACTTCTTTCTCTACAAGAAACTTCCCATCTTTTATTCGACAGCTATTAACCCCGATACAAGAAGAGCCTTTTAATCTATACGCCAATCGAGCAGACAATTCTTTAGCATAAGAACTGCTTCCAAAAACGATTAATTCTGGCTTGCGGATTGAAAACATCCGCTGGAGGGCATCTAAAAAATCTTCGGGCAAGTAGCCGGTATTTGTCTGAACCAATCCAATATAATCAGTTTGTATTATGCCTTTAAGCTCTGCCTTATTGATTTTTTGATGTGTTAAAATCCATACTTCAATTTCAAAATCACTGCTCAAATAAGAGCTTAAAAATCCATTGATTTCCTCTATTTGTTGATCTAGAGAGGGTGAGCATCCATTTAATACGACCGCTGTTTTCATAGGTTCAACTTCTCCTTCAAATATTTCTTAAATAGAACCTGTGCTTTATCTGCCGCGCTATGTCCAGTAATAAAGTGACATACACGCTCTTCCTTCTCATAATATAGATCTACAAGCTCAAGATCATTTTCTGCTTCTATAGACGCTTTTTCTATGCCTAAATCCTCTAAATAAATCGTTTCTACTTCTTTATCTTTAGATGCCATTTTTTCTTTTAAGGTTGGTACACGCATATATGAATTCTGAACATTCCCTACTGCTAGAATCAGCGGCGTTCTTAGAACTTGTTCCATAATAACGTCCTCTGTATCAGAAGTTATTTTTAAATAATCCTCCTCGCCTGTTGGCTCAATATTAACTACACCTGAAACACAGGGGATACCTAATCTTTCCGCAAGCAAAAACGGCGTTCTTCCATTATCTCCTTCTCCACTTTGACTGCCTAATACAATGATTTGCTGTTTCTCATTGTTTTCAAGATATCTGGCTATAATTTCTGTGATAAAGGGTACATTGAAGCGGATATCCGCCTCGCAATCTACTCTTACAGCCTTGTCATACTTTAGTGCAAATAGATTTTTTAAAACCCGGTTCGAACGGCTATCTCCGATTGTTAATGCTGTAAGCGCCAAAGCTATTTTCTCGTTCTGGACTAAATCTTTAAATTTTAATATCAGTTCAAGAGCACTTTCATCATAGGGGTTTATCATATTTTTTACAAAACTCGTATCTATCTTATAGTGATTGTCAACAACCCAATCACTATAAGATAGCATATCCAGATCAGGTACAACCTTAAAACATACAATAATATTCATCATGATATCCCATCATTATTCCAATGGAATAATTGTACCTGCATTCATTATTCCATTTGGATCAAAGGCTTTTTTCAAAGTTTCAAGAATATAATAGGAGCTTTCATATTCCCCCTTTATCCAAAGTGTCCTGTGCTTACCTACCCCATGATGATGAACCATAGATCCCCCTAATCTTAGTGTCTCTTCTACTATAATTTTATTGATTGGATAATGATATTTTGATATTTCTTCCTCTGGCTGAATATCCACCAGGTTATAGTAATATACAAAATACATATTGGTTCCGTTTAAATAACTATGGGATGAATGACCACCCATTAAAGTAATGTCAGGAATTTCATTTTTAACTCTGTTACAACACACTTCATATATTTCATGAATAATGTCCCAGTTGCCAGAAACTTCTGTAGTAAATCCAATATTTTGTGTTTCTGCTATTTCAATTCTTTCTTCTGCTACTTTCTTTGCATCCCAATTTAAGTGCTCAAACCAATTTTTTATTAACCTGGTATCTACCAGTTCACATTCTTTATATTTTCTTACAATTTCCTCAATTGCTTTTCCAGTGGCTTCCGATATGGCTTTTGGTCCTTCCGTCATAAATATTAGAACACATTTGCCATCTGCAAAATGAGAAAAATGATATGCACCATCCTCTGGATTATATAAACGAGCTACAGAAGGCTTATATCCGGCTACCATAACCTCTCGTAGAATTTCAAATCCAGTTTTCATATTGTCCAGCGTATATCCGTAGAATAAATTATTTTCAGGCAGATATTTAAAAATCTTCACTGTAACTTCTGTAATGAAACAAAGTGCACCCTCGTTGCCAATAATGACATGCCGGATATCCGGACCAGCAGCGCGTCGAGGAACACTCTTGATCCTTGTGATTTCTCCATTGGGAAATACAGCCTCTAGGCCTACTACCATATCTTCAATGCCGCCATATAATGTTGAAAACTGGCCTATACTTCTAGTTGCAACCAATCCACCCATCTGAGCCAGTGGTTTTGATTGGGGTGAATGACCCGTAGTATACCCTTGCTCCCGCAGTAAGTTTTCAAGATCTTCAAGACATACTCCACATTGAGCAGTTGCCAGCATATTATATGTATCAATATGAATAATGGCATTCATCTCTGACCCGTCTATAACTACAGAATTCTCAATAACAGTTTCCAGTCCTCCCTCCGTAGCGGACCACCCCGTTCTAGGTACTGCATTCAGCTTGTTTTTATTGAGATATTTTAATACTTCCGAAACTTCTTCGGTGCTTCTAACCTTAACTACAGCAGCAGGGATGGGTTGCGTATACACACCACAAATATCCTCATACTTTCTAAATCGATCTATGCTGCTTTTCTTTAACACTTCCCCATCTGTGATTACCTGTTCTCCTGGTATGATATTTTTTAAATTCTGTACAATTTCTTCTCTGTCTGATGAAATCATATAAGCGCCTCTCTTTCATTATCGTTTATTTGTTAACAATTAAATTATTATCCTTGAAGAAACTTTCTGCATATAATAATTTGTACAAAAAAAAGAGAAAAGCAGACTCCCACAAGGAAGTTACTTTTCTCTTCACTCTAGTAACTAAACTTATTATACAGAATATTTTGATAAAAATCAATAATTTTTACGCATTCTTCTTAAAGTAATTCTCTCTTTCATTTTATGCTGGATCTATTTCCACAAGGAGTAACAGGACTTACCTTATCTAAGATTAGAGAAAAATTGGATAGGACTTTTTTAATATCTCATCCGTATATTCTGTAATCTTTTTATATGCTGCATCGTTAAGTCTCTTATATAGCACAGTATTTTCTGGGTTTGGATCAAATGTATCCCGGACTTTCACCATCTTATCTATTGCGTTAGCATAACTATCATACACACCCATGGCTACAGCTACACAAATAGCCGAACCTAAGCTTGCAGAACCACTAATTACATTTCTGGATGCAGATAAACCAAATACATCAGCAAATATTTGCATAAACAATTCACTGTTAGCTCCCCCACCGGAAATAATAATACGATCCAGTTCAATTTTCAGTTCATTACACATAGCATCTGCACGATTTTTCATGGTCAGTGCAATCGCTTCTAAGATGGATCGATATATATGGGCTCTTGTATGGCGACCATCAAAACCAATCATGATTCCTTTTTTAAAAGGAGCATCCGTAGGTGCCAGCCAATCTAAAACTGTCATTAAACCATCACTTCCAGCAGGTATTAGCTGAGCTTCCCTATTCAAAAGTTCCTCTGGCTGAATACCTAAAACCTTGGCTTTTAAAGCTATCTCATCTCCTAAAAGATCCTTAAACCAGCTTACTGTCCACATTCCTCTGCGGATGCCATAACTCTCATATAGGTATTGATTCGGGATTGAAGCAAAGTTCGTCCAAAAATGGTTAGAATCTTTCAGATTTTCATAGCCATGTACCATAGATGCTATGTAGGTTCCTAGTGAAATCAGTGCAGTTTTTTCAGATAATGATCCGGCGCCTAGTGCTTCAACTGCTTTGTCATTAGCAGTTGCTACTACCGGGATTCCCTTAGGAATACCCGTTTCTTTCGCTGCGCTCTCTGTTATATGCCCTAATATGGTTCCAGGCATTTGCAATTCAAATAACATTTCCCTTGGCATGCCCACCTGCTTAACTACTGTTTCATCCTTAGTCCATTGCCATGTATCTGTATCCATCGGCCATACTCCTTGATAGTTTGCAGCCGTATCTTTAAATTCTCCGGTAAATCTATGGGTAATATATCCTGAACTGGTGGTGACATATTTTACTGCAGGATTATTATCTTCATAGGGCTTAGATACTCTTGTATCCATCCAACTCATTACAGGAGATGCTAATGTACCATCTGCTTTTAACAAAGCTCTACAAAAACGAATGGTGCATAAGCCTATCCCAATAATATCCTTAGGTTCTCCCTGAAAACACGTCATGGCTCTTTTACATGCTATTACAATAGAATCCCACAGATCATCGCCAGGATGTTCTACAATCCCAGGCTTTGGTAAATGCATCGGTCTTAAATCCTGCTTTCCTTCACAAACAACATTTCCTTCTAGATCATATATCACTACCTTTGAACTCTGTGAACCCCCATCAATACCAATAATATATTTTCTTTTCATCCCAATCACTTCACCTTTATATTTTAAATAGTACTTCAGTAATCTTAGCAACCCTCTTAGCGCACTAAATATCCGCCGTCTACAGCTAAGATATGTCCATTTACATAGTCAGAAGCTCTGCTTGCCAGGAAAACAACTGTACCCATCAAATCCATAGGTTCACCCCAACGGTTTGCGGGAATATGATCAAGTACCTTTTTATTCGTATCAGGATTACTCCTTGTTTTTTTAGTAATCTCTGTTGCATAATATCCTGGAGCAATTCCATTTACTTGAATATTATATTGTGCTAGTTCATCGCAATAGGCCTTCGTAAATCCTGCTAATCCATGTTTTGCAGCAGCATATGCCGGAGACCACTGACCTCCCAAAAATGAAAACATGGAACAAATATTAATGATTTTACCACTTCTTTGTGGAATCATCTGCTTAGCTGCTTCATAGCTTAATTCAAAAGCTGCTGTTAAATTGATGCTGATCATTGGGTCCCATTCTTTTCTTCCAAAATCAAGTACTTCTGCTATATTGCATATACCCGCACTATTTACTAAAATATCTACAGAACCAAAGGCTTTTACACATGCATCAATTATTTTCTTCGGTGCACCTGTCTCTGTAATATCAATTTTCATGGATTCCATTTTTATACCTTCATTTTCTATTAATTCCTTTGTACTTCCATCATCCTCCATAATACTTGGTATAAACAAATTGGCACCTCCCTTTGCCAGAGCTAAGGAAAAGGCTTTCCCAAGTCCCGTATTTCCACCGGTCACAATTGCATTTTTTCCTTTCAGTGAAAAAAATTCCATTGAAAAATCTGACATGTTCATTTTTACGCCCCCTTTTTAATGATCCTTCAAACTATGATTTTAAAGGATTTATTTATATAAAATCTCCACAAAAAAGAGAGAAAAGCAGACTTCCATCCGGAAGTTACTTTTCTCTCAACTCTAGTAACTAATCTAAATATAATATACAAAATTCCAAAATAATTGTCAATAGTTTTTGACTGTTCTATATAGTTAAAATATTTCGACTAATTTTATTGGTTGTAAACAAAGTCCTAATTATTTATACCAGGTATGTTAAACTTCTCACGATATAAATATCTTTTATTGTTTAATATTCTATTGTATAATTAAATACATTGGTAATTATTTAGAATATTGAAAATATTTCAAACAAACGAGGGTGATTTCTATGCTAAATAGTAGTTTTTTGAATGCGATCGAGGAATATCCGATTATTGCCGGAATTAAGGATCATAAAGGTTTAGAGCAAGTCATCCAATCAGAGTGCAATATTGTTTTTGTACTCTATGGGAATATTTTGAATATTGGTGAGATCGTACAAAGGATCAAAAATCATGGCAAACTGGCATTTATTCATGTTGATTTGTTAGATGGCTCTTCACACAGTGAGGTCGTTATCAGCTTTCTGAAAAAACACACCACCGCCGATGGAATTATAAGCACAAAAGCCCCGATGATTAAAGCAGCAAAATCACACGGTTTTTATACAATACATAGATTTTTTTTAATAGATTCTATGACCTTTCATAATATCGATAAGCAGATTGCTGTTTCAAATCCTGATTGCATTGAAATTTTGCCAGGATGTATGCCAAAAGTCATTGGCTGGGTCATGCAAAAGGTTAATTTGCCATTGATTGCTGGTGGACTAGTTTGTGAAAAAGAAGATGTTGTTGCCGCTCTAAAAGCCGGTGCCAATGCAATTTCATCTACAAACCCAGAGGTTTGGTCATTATAATCACCGTATTTATTAAACATAACTTTTGCAGTAGCTATAAAAGCAGCAATAAAAAAAATAAAGCATCAGTTTGCTGAATTAGCAAACTGATGCTTCTTTTTTAAACTGTTAACCATTTACTTCAACTATTGGAGCGGGCAACGGGAATCGAACCCGCACAACCGGCTTGGGAAGCCGGGACTCTGCCATTAAGCTATGCCCGCAAGGATTACTTTGATTTTATTATAAATCCATTTCCTTGATCTGTCAACGATGGTAATTTTTATTTTTTCTATATTCCTTTCCAATGAATATATTTCCCATACATGCTCATTTTAATGTTGTACAGGGTATGATTCATGAGGATATTTCTTATACATTCGTATGTTTCTTATAAACCTTGGAATAATAATAAGGAAACATCATTAACAGTAAAAAGGAGTTGACAGAATGGATCGATTAGCTCTTTTGTTAGTTATCATCGGAGCACTGAACTGGGGATTAATTGGATTGTTCCGATTTGATCTAGTTGCAGCTCTGTTCGGTGGGCAGGGAGCACTTGTAAGTAGGATAATCTATTCTCTGGTCGGTCTTGCTGGTGTATATGCCATCAGCTTCTTATTCAGAGAAAGAGAAAGAGTTCGATAAAATAAGAGAGGGACTTCTTCGAAGTCCCTCAAACTGTTGAAAATCCCTTATCTTCTTCGTTGCTGCAAAAATCCAGCATCCTTACGTATTACTGTATACGCTGCGGTCGCTAGATTTTCTTGCGCCTCGAATCTAAGGAATTTTGAACAGTCTGGATATTGTTGACTTTTTCAACAACCTCAGGGACTTCTTCGAAGTCCCTCTCTTCTATCATTCAAATGTAACAATTGCCTCTGGTCTTTTCACTCTCAGCAGTAAAGTCTCAAGTATTCTTAAGCTATGATTTAATTGCTCCGGTCCTATATATGCAGTTACAAGATCCTGTCCAATGACAATATCCATATTTTGAGATCCTCTGGAGATCAATACAGCTTTATTATTTCCCAGTACTGGAGTTTGATAGATCTTTCCTCCTACCAGTTCTTTTACCCTGGTAATCTCCATGACACCGGTTCCCGGTTGAATCCGATGCATTTTTAGATAAAGGTCTGGACTTACTACCAATACATAAGGTCCATAGAACCCTTTTCTTACTAAGGCTTCCATACCTGCAGCTACATCGCTCAAGGGATTCTCTCCTTCAGCCCAATCTGCCATTTTAACAACCTGCCTGCCTGTTACAGTTGTTAGCCCTTCATAGCCATACGCAGGATTGCCGTTAAAGACAACATCATCTTCTTTATTACAGATAGCTGTAGCAGCTATAGCCACTGGAGACAAATCCAAAGGCAGGCCCATTTGTCTGCTCTTTTCCACGTCTCTCCATGCTAAAGATAAGTCCTTATAAATCATTGGAATCGTAACATATCTTCTGTTTTTTACCTTAATAGGTGTATCTTCCTCTTCGCCATTAAAATCTACCTTACTCTCCATATCTACGTCGAAGGCATCCACATTCATGCTGTCTATTCCGGCACCTAAAGGCCCTAGAATATTAATAAATCTTCTAGCAATCAACTGCTCTTTAGCTATCTTTACTACCATTTCGTCTACACTGTTCCAAAGCTCGCTGCTAAAAGGCGAATCATCTCTTAATAAATAATCCATAGGCTTTCCCTCCTCTATTCTTCTAATAAACTGCCTACAGTATGTACTACATTCGATTTATACTCGATTTTCTTTTCCTCTATTCCAAGCTCTGCAAGCATCTCTCTTACTTCTTCTTGTCCCTCTTCAAAGAGATCCCCTTCTTTAGGGTCAAGTATTCGCAGTAAGGCCATTAATTCCCCAACGTGTGCTTTCTCTTCATCCCGTATATCTGCAAGAACTCTCTTTGCAATGGGATCATCGGTTGCCTGTACGTGGGCATCATAAACATAGATTGCTTCTAATTCCCCGGCAATATCCAGCCGGATCGCCTGTACTAACTCCTCCTTGGATATCTTTCTGTCTACGTTGCCTGCAAATGGATTTGGAAAACTAGGCATAGCAAAAACCTCCTTATTACTAATTTATTACTAATTTTACTTTTACATTATACCCACTGATAATTCAGATATTCTTCTTTTTTACTAAAATTCCTTTTTCATTCTAATAATTGTTCAAAAGCGAAGTAGCTATATTGCATAAAGATCAATAAACCTGAAATAAAAGAAGTAAGCACCATTTTAGCCTACTTCTTTTATTTAAAACTTATTGAGACAATAACCGTATGAACATATCCACTTTTTTCATTTGATTTTTGTCTAATAATCCCTGCATTTGCTTAAGCATTTGCAATTTTCGGATAAAATCATCTTTCTGTGCACGGGTAAAGGTACCCATCATTTGATTTACTTCTGCCTCAATCTCTTCCATACTCCTGTTCTTATATTTACCTACCATTTTTGCGAATTGTGCCATTTGATCATCTGTCGGGTTGATGCTTCCAGCAGCTTCTGCCAACTTTTTATTGATTTTATTTAAGTCCTTTGCCATTCTCATCCCCCTCTTTATAGGCTGTCATCAAAATTAGAATCCCTGTCTTCAGTGATTCTTTTGCACTAACATAGTATGCACCTATAAATATTTTGTTACAGTTTTCTCGAACAAAAAAGACCAGATACCTGGTCTTATAGTCGATTAGCAAATTCCTTTAATTTCTCAGAAAGACTTGTCAGTGCATGAATTTGTGCAGCAATTTCCTGAGTTCCTGCTGCCTGTTCCTCAGTTAATGCACCATTTTTCTCAACCAATTGGAGTACCTGTGAAACACCGCCTTGAATCTCCTTTATTACTTTTCCTACTTTTTCTACAGATTCATTACTGGAAATCGCCAGCTTTCTGATTTCCTCCGCAACCACTTGAAAACCTCTCCCGGCCTCACCTGCTCTAGCTGCTTCAATCGCTGCATTTAACCCCAATAAATTTGTCTGTTTTGCGACCTGCTGCACAAATCCAAGAACCTGATCTGTTTCTCTAGCCTTTATAAGGGTGTCATTTACAGAATCTATCACCAGTTCTCCAGAAGATGTGATTTCCCCTGCACTGCCGGAAATCTGCCCAAGGGAGCGAGATATTTCACCAAGTGATTCCGATAACATCTGCATCATCGCAAGCATTTCTTCCTTATTGCTAATATTTTTAACTGTACCGATGGCGCCAATCGTACGTCCATTTTCATCTTTGATCGGATAGGCAGTAGCTGCCAATGGACTGCCAAACAACTCCTTTGGGATCACCCTGGATACCTTTTTATTTTCGTAAATTGCCTTATACAAAACTAAATTGGTATTTAAAGGTTCACCTTCTTTTAGTTTTATATCCACGTTATTTCCTGGAATATATGCTAGTATTTTCTCTGTATCACATACTCCCACAGCCAAGTCATCCTCTGTAAAATGATTGATCGCTTGAGCTATATCCATATACTTTTTTAATATTTCGTGCACGGAGTCTCCCCTCCTCTGGTGAAGTAGATTTTCAAAAATACTTCTCCACAGATACATCAAAATCCTGCTAAGATAGCTCTGCTTCTTTATAATGTTTCATCATTTGACAGCATATTTTTATTGTTATCCGATAAGCTTTTTATATTTCTGCTTAATAGCAAGAGCAGGAGGAGTACAATGCTCATATAAAAAAGTACCAGATAGAAGCCGATAGCTACTCCAAATAAGTCATTTGTTTTTCCTACCATCCAGTTTGCCAGCATATTAATCATACTGGAAAAAGCCATTACGAATCCCAGGATGGAATTAATCCCGCTATCAAAGGTTTTAATCAGCAATGCCATCACCGTAGGATATACAATTGAGAAGAAAAAACCGCTCACTGAAATCATGATGATAAAGGGCTTGCTGCCAAATATCCCAATTCCCAGGCAAAAGATCGCCATCGCCACATAAAGAATGATACTACGCATATAACCAAGTTTTTCTGCAATAAATCCTCCAACCAATCGACCAAAGGTAAAAATCATGAAAAAAAGTGATAGATAGGAAGCACTCTGTAAGGGAGTCATATCTCTTCCCTGCTGTAAATAATTAACAAACCAATTGGCTATTCCAATTTCCCCGGCAACATAAAATCCTAACAACATGGAGAACAAAATAATCCTTTTATCTGATGCAATTTGTTGAATAGCAACTTTTTGCTTTTTTTCGCTTCTTTCCACCTTAGGAAAACTGCAGGTCAGAAAATAGACGCCCAAGACACCGATCACCAGAATACTATACCGGTACACATCTCTCCATAAATAGTTTGAGGCCAATAAAATTCCCGCATATCTTGGTCCAAGGGTTGCACCAAAACCATAGAAGAAATGCAATAGGTTCATCATGATCGCCTGATTTTTTACAAACAGTATCGGTGTAATCGTACTGGCACCTATATTGATAAATCCAATACCAGACCCTAGAATAAACATAAAAAAGATGAGTGCAAAAAAATTCCATGCAGAAGAAATTCCAAAAGCTCCTGCTGCCAGTCCCGTCAAGCCAATAAAAATCACCTTTTGCTGTCCGATATGCTCTATTAAAAGTCCCCCACTAAAGGTTGCACCAATATACCCCAGTGTACTTATTAACATCATCCATGCCAAGCTGGTATAATCAATCTGGAAAAATTCACGAATGGATGGTATTAGAACTCCCCGCATATTGTCCATAAATCCCTGAAGTAACATCAATCCAAAAATCAGAATTATCAACATGTTTCCCATTCTTTTGTTTTCCAACATATAAAAATCCCCCATTTTCTCTTCAGGATTTCATTATACGCCATTCTCTATAGGTATGTAAATATGGTTTCTTTACGCTTTATTTAACATAGAGAAAGCTGATCAACTGATCAGCTTCTCCTTACATCATCAACACACCTTCATCTTTGATGATAACTTGTAAAATTTTTTGTTCTTCTCCTGTTTGTGCATTGATATATATTAAGAATGTATCCTCAAGATAGTCTACTTTGAATTCATAACATAATACTTCGCTGCCACCCTCAGTGGGAACAATCACAAGCCTTGGTTCTTCAGCCTCTGCTTGAACACTAATCCTTTCTCTAGCTTCCGAAGGACTGACACCAGGCGTTTCAAAGGTTCTTTCATGATGATTAAACCAGAAGCCTTCTGCTTCATAGCCTATAACATCACCCCGGTCTAACCCGACTTTAACCTTTATCAAATCAGGATATACGACAATATCTTCCTGTTGGTATGCAAAGTTAATTACCATCTGTCCATCTGTTTTTATCGAATAGGTTGGAATCATATTGGGGAATCCTCTTTTTTGCAGAAACTGCTGTGCAATCTCAACTCCTTGTTTTTCTGATAATCTTGCCTTCTCCACGTTTCGTGTATCCAGCATCCATAAGACCTTTCCTCCTACCTTACTGATAGACATGGAAAGATTGCTTTGATTACGATCATTTGTAGGCTGTAAATCTATCACATAAGCTGGTATTGTACTGTTGTTCATATCTCCCAGAATCGTTGCTTCATATTGAACACCATTCCCTGCAAATTTCTCAGCGATATTTTTTATCGCATCCGGCTTAATCTCTTGACCTTCCAGCTTTGGTTTTTGCCTTGACTTATGTTCTGAAAATGGGCCATCATAAATAAGCTCCGGATATTCCTTCATCCGTTCTTCCATATCAACAAATCTTGTTGTAATCATGTTCTCATTGACCTTATCCAGCTTTGCTGTCGCCTTACGCTGAAGTTCTCCTATTCTTATGCCATCATTGGCAATATTTCCTTGCAGCTCAATAAGACTCTGAGAAAGAAGGTTTGCATAGTTATGGAGTTCTTGCAACGTACTCATTTCTTCTGTGTTGAGCGGATTTCCCTCAAGATTTTTTCGTGCCAGCGCTAAGCTCATATCTCCTACCTGACTTAAAAATTTTCTTGTTTTACTTACATGGGCATGTTCAATCGGCAATTGGCTCAATTTTTCCTGTGCGTCATAGGAAAGTCTCATGGTTTCTGTAAAAAGCAGCACATTTTGCTTTGGGGTTCCTGTAACCATGGTTTTGGCTAAGTTAACCTGTATGTTTTGTACATCTGCAACCATATCATAAAACATTCTATGAAATTGGTTTTCTAAGTAAGTCATGTGCTGTTCATTTTGCTCATATTGATTATATCCCCAAATCCCCACACCAACCAGTGCTACTGCCAACAATATAATAAATCCATTTTTCATTTTCTCCACCCCCTATCGATGTGCAAACCAGTGCTTGCCAATTTTTACACTGGGCTCTCTGGTCCAAATCCACTTACTGGTAGCAGTGGCAGGATTCCAGTAGTATATGGCGCCACCCGTGGGGTCCCATCCGTTTAATGCATCTCTTGCTGCGCGGAACGCAGACTCATTTGGTGCTAAGTATATCTGTTTGTCTGCCACTGCAGTAAAAGCCAGCGGCTCGTAAATAACCCCGGCAATGGTATTTGGAAAGGAAGGATGTCTCACACGGTTTAAAATAACTGCACCTACTGCCACTTGTCCGGTGTAGGGTTCTCCGCGGGCTTCACCATTAATTGCCATAGCCATTAACCGTACATCGTCATTTCTTGTAACTCCTCTACTGGTAGGGGTATAGGCGGTTTGTGCTCCTGTAGGCATTCCTAGTGCCTTCCTAGTCTGTGGCCCGATCACACCGTCTACCGCTAAACCATTCTTTCTTTGAAAATCCCTTACGGCTTTCCCAGTTTGAGGACCATACAGTCCATCTACAGCACCTTTGTAGTAGTTCCATTGCTTAAGCTTTTGCTGCGCAATCCGAACGGTCTCATTAAACTTTGCAGTTCCGCCTCCAGCTGCAGCAGCAGGTGCAGTAATCCCTAAAGCACGTCTTGTCCGAGCACCTACGATTCCATCTGCTTTCAGACCATGTTTTCGCTGGAAAGCAATAATCGCACGATAGGTTTGCGCACCATAGATACCATCCGCTGCACCTGCTAAATATCCCCAGTTTTTCAGTTTTTGCTGTACTTCTCGTACATCATTTCCCCTGGAACCCCAAAAAATCGTCCTCGCATAAATAGAGTCCATAAATAGGATGCTGATTAAGAAAGTTATCATCAATGTAAAGCATAAGATTTTAGTTGCTTTTTTCATGGATTTCCCTCCTCTTTTCTTATTTTCTGTTGGAGAGAAATCAATTATTCCCGTCTACTGCAATTGGTAAAAAAAGAAGGAGGAAACTTTCTCCAAGTCCCTCCTTCTTCACTATATCATTCTTCCGATATCTTTTCCGAATTCATAACAGGCTTTCAAAGCTTCTTCTGTTGGAACATATTTGATCTGCAAACCCTCTTTTACCAGCTGAATACCCGCCTCTTTCAATTTCTTCTCAATATTTACAACGGCACCCTTGCCCCATCCGTAGGATCCAAAAGCAGCACCAATTTTATTTCGGGGTTTCAATCCCATTAATTCTTCAAGAAAATATGCCATATTTGCAATCATCGTATTATTAATGGTAGAAGATGCCACAAGCAGTGCCTTTGCATCTAATACTTCCTTGATAATATCATTGACATCAGAGACAGATACTCTATATAATCGTGCATCCACCCCCTCACTGACAAGTCCCTCAATGATTGCTCTTGCCATTCTCTCCGTACTGTTCCACATGGTCTCATAAACAACGATGGCCTTCCTATGGGTTTCCCCTTTACCCCATTTCATATAAGCCTCAATGATTTTTTCGTGATGACTTCTCCACACGATCCCATGGCTCGGAGCAATCATATCAATTTTAAAATTCATTTTTATGATTTCTTCAATCTTTTTCACTACTAAAGGACTAAATGGCATAAGGATGTTTGCATAATATTTTTTGGCTTCCTCCATTACAGTACACATGTCATTTTCGTCATCAAAGAGCATAGAAGATGCATAATGCTGCCCAAATGCATCATTAGGCATGAGCAGTGCCTCTTCTTCTATGTAAGAAAACATACTATCCGGCCAATGTAGCATAGGTGCTTCGATAAACTGGATGCTTCGCTGCCCTAGAGAGAGTACATCACCAGTTTTTACAATCTCATATTGATAGTCCCCAAAATAATGCTGTTCCATGGCATCCTTGCCATTTTTTGAACAAAATACTCTTGCATTAGGTGCTAAGGCCATAAGCTTTGGAAAACCGCCAGAATGGTCCGGTTCTACATGATTAATAATGATATAATCGATTTTCTCCGGATCAATAACTTCTTTGATATGCTCAATCATTACATCAACAAAGTGTACATCTACTATATCTACCAATGTAATTTTCTCATCTACGATTAGATATGCATTGTAGCTTGTCCCTTGATGCGTGCTGTAGGAAGGCCCGTGAAATTCTCTTATATCCCAATCTACAGCACCTACCCAATAAATCCCTTTTTTTAATTCTCTCGTTGCCAACAAAGCCAACCCCTTCCTAATGTAAATAATAGTCTCCAAAATAAAGATAGAGAATTGCATTTACCCCATCTTCTACATCAATAATACTATAGTTCGAGGTAACATTCTGAACGGCAAGCTGCACTTTTAATTCTTCTAAGATTTCTTCCAATGCAATCTCCAGATAGTTTTCTACACTTCGATATAACAGATCCTCCATTCCCTCGTTGTTACCGGGAATTATATGATCTTCTTGGTTTTTCATATCTCCTTCTTCATGGATCATAGGTACGATAGAAAACACATTAAATCCCATGGTATTTTCAACATTTAACTGACCGCTGATATCTTCTACACTATCAAAATATCCAGTGTCTGTGATAATCCTTTCAACCATATTACTGCCTACCAGTTTTATCGTATTATCTATAATCACATTAAATTCTTTCAAAAGGATTCCTCCATTCCTATCCATTGTTAGTATTATATTCTCCTTCCAATAAAAACATATTCTTCCGATTTTAAGGGTTTTTCTAAAAAAAATGATGACCTGCAGGCCATCATTTTAGTAAGTTAAAATTTTGCTGATATTTGCAACTCCGATTGTAAAGCTGGATATCAAAATAAAAAACATAAAACCGATAATTAAAGTTTTGACTTTGTTCATAGATCATTCTCCTACTCTTCCTTATGATTTCTATAATAACTTCTGTATTGTTGACGTGATTTTTACATCCTATTCATCACAGCGATATAATTGATAAATAAATATATTTTATTTTATCTATTATATTTATACCACATCCAAGTTTGTTTAATCAATTACATTTCCATTACAAATTCTTAGATTTATTGTCATTTTTACAGCAACAGCGACAACAGTATCCGATCTAGTAATTTGATATTGTTCTTTAGTTATAGATCTGTCATTAAGACGCCTGATTATATAGGGGCAGGCCTTGTGTCTGCCTGCTTGATTATTCGGAAGCCACATAGGTGCTTCACTATGTACATTCATCTTTAGAAACATAAATCCATATAAAAAGAGCGTCTACGACGCTTTCGCTAGGGAACCCTAGGTTCCCTTCGACGACTGCTATCGCAGTCTGAGCACCCTCCTTAGTACGGCAGGGGATTTCATCCCCTACAACCCCTTTTTTGATATAATAGAAAAGTAAAACTTTCCTATTATATCAAAAAAGACCCTAAAAGTTAGGGCCTTAATTTTACAAAATTATAATCCTGCTGCTTTTTTTACGTTTGCTTGATGTTGTGGATCTTGCTTATTACTTCCATGGGTTAAACTATTTTTAAAGTGTAGACACATATGTCCGTCCATATTATTGCCTTTGACGAAGTCATAGTTGATACCCTGACCAAAGCCTGCACTTCTGTTTGAAACAACATTACCACCAGGAAGACTCTCCACTCCAGCATGAGGCATTCCATTCATAGATGCAGCAATTACACGATTTCCTTTGTGAACCAGTACCGCTCTTCGATCCCAGCTAAAGCCTCCCCAAATACTTCTCAAGGTAGCTGTATCCTCTTTTGTTACCGTCTCTACATCAGCGTGGTTTGTTCCTGCAGTAACCTTCACATTAAAGGTTTTCCCAGTTTCTACATCCTCGACCAACAATACATCTCCGTGGGCAATGATCTCTTGTACTTCTGTCCACCAATCAAGGTATTCACCAGCCTTTTGTCTTTGCACTGTCCCCCTGCTGGTCGTTTGTGGGGTTGTTTGCGGGGTATTTACATTTACCAACCCAAGATCTGTCATTTTCTTGATCGTAGCAGTTCCTACAATACCATCAGCCTTCAGTCCATTTTTCTTCTGAAAGCTTTTTACGGCGCTTTCCGTAATGGTACCATAGTATGTAGTCGTATTGGCTTGTTTAAAACTGCCATCCTTTTTTAACGCTTCTTGGATAACCTTCACATCATTGTGACGTGTACCAAGCTTATACACTTTTTGTGAAAACACATAGCTTTTTGCATCGACTACACCTGATCCAAACCCTAAAAATACAACCACTAGCATCAAGACACTTAAAGCTTTTTTCATTAGTCTTTCCTCCTTATTCCCGATGGGGCCCCACCACAATGTATACACCCTATTCGAAAAATAATTTGTTAGTACCTAATTCCTATGTTTTTTACTATACCATTTATAGTTTACATAAAGCAATATTTTTTACTGAAATGGTTGAAATTACCTGAAACTTTTCGTATATTTTTGCGTCACAACCATCGGCAAAAAAAAGAAAAAAGTCCTCGATTTCCAAGGACTTCGTCATAATTATAAACCAGTTAAATCTCTTATTACCACCGAAGCAATAATTAAACCTGCTACAGAA
This sequence comes from Geosporobacter ferrireducens, assembly GCF_001750685.1. Taxonomy (GTDB): domain Bacteria; phylum Bacillota; class Clostridia; order Peptostreptococcales; family Thermotaleaceae; genus Geosporobacter; species Geosporobacter ferrireducens. The sequence continues at coordinate 916,461 of NZ_CP017269.1, forward strand.
GGAACAAAAGCTACGCTGCCCGGTATTTGATGTCTAACCGTACAGGTTCTGTCTTTATTGGGACAGATACAATCTGTCTTGCAGTCAGATGGAATTACCTTGGGTTCAATAGGCTCTTCCTTTGAATAAACCACCTTTAGCTTCTCAACGCCTCTTTTTCGCAGCTCTTTACGCATTACCTTCGCCAATGGGCAGATTGTCGTTTTAAAAATATCTGTTACTTCAAAGCGCGTTGGATCCAATTTATTTCCAGCTCCCATGCTGCTGATGATAGGGAGATTCATTTTGCTGCAGCGCTCTACTAAATCCAGCTTTGCCGATACCATATCGATTGCATCCACCACATAATCATAATCTGCTGATAAAAGCTGTTCTGCAGTTTCAGCATTATACAACATTTTATAGGTTTCCACCTCAGCCTTTGGATTGATGTCCAGCACTCTTGCTTTCATCATTTCCACCTTAGACTTTCCAACGGTACTACGCATCGCATGGATTTGTCTATTAATATTGGTTAAACATATATCGTCATCATCCACCAATACAAACTTTCCCACACCGGATCTAGCCAAGCCCTCTACGGCATAAGTACCAACACCGCCAATACCAAATACAGCTATTTTAGTATTTTTTAGCTTTTCTAGATTTTCAGTGCCAATAACAAGCTCTGTACGGGAAAATGCATGTAATCCCATGTTTTTTCCTCCTCTGTAATTCATCTATTTCAATCAATCGTCTCCGTATACAAATAATAATTATATATATTATTTGCTTTAAAATCAACCTATTTATTGCAGGTTTTACAAGGTGACATGACTTCCAATTCCCTTGTACAAGGATCTACATGAACAATTACATCTTTAACATTTTCTATATTCTCTTTAATAAGTGCTTCTACCTCTTCTCCAATATTATGTCCTTTATAGACAGAAATATGGGGATCCACACAGATTTTCACATCCACATATGCTTTTGAGCCATGCTTCCTTCCCCGAATTTCCGTAATACAACCAATACCATCGATATCTTTAAGTTTGCTATGCACTGTATTCATTTGCGCTTCATCTAAGGCTCCATCCATTAGTTCATCAATTCCGGCTAGTAAAAGCTGTATTCCGATTTTTACTACGATGAGAGAAACGATTGCGCCGGCCAAAGGATCTAAGAACACATATCCCATACGAGCACCTAATATCCCCAATAATGCAGCTACAGAAGATAATGCATCGGAACGATGATGCCAGGCATCTCCCATCATCGCATTACTGTTTAATTTCTTTGCAGCGGCGGATGTAATGCGAAATTGGTATTCTTTAATTGCAATCGATACAGCAGCAATTGCAGCTGTATAAAGTTCAGGGACTGCAAAGGTACCGCTAATCATAATCGTTAACGATTCATATCCAATTTTGAGTCCTGTAAAGGTTAGCACCAAGGCTAGAAGAAATCCAGCAATAGACTCAGCTTTTTCGTGACCGTATTGATGTTTTTCATCTCTTGGCTTCGATGCCAGCAACATTCCCACGATAACCCCAACAGAGGTAATGATATCTGAAGCCGAATGGAGACCATCAGCTATAGTGGCCGTACTTTTTCCAAGGTATCCCGCCCCAACTTTCATAATCGTCAGCAGCACGTTGAGCAGGATTGTTATCATTATAATCTTATTTCCAAGTCTTAGGCGATCCTTCTCGTCTACGATCATAGCAGATGTCAGCTCCTTATTATCAGTTGATATGATATATACCATTATATTATTATTTAAAACATTTGCAACCCTTAATATTAAAATATTTTCATTTTTAATTATCATGGGATATATTATCAATTGATAATATATTTGAGCTTAATCTCAATACTACCTGATTTTGATTATCATCATTATCACTAAAAAGAGCGTCTCCGACGCTTTCGCTAGGAAACCCTAGGTTCCCTTCGACGACTGCTATCGCAGTCTGAGCACCCTCCTTAGTACGGCAGGGGATTTCATCCCCTACAACCCCTATTTTTTATATAATAGAAAAGTAAAACTTTCCTATTATATAAAAAACAGGCTATTCGCCTGTTTCTATAATGCTTCCGGTTTAATATTGCAGAAACAATCATAATATGCAGCTTGTTCCCCCATATCGGAGATAAGTGCTTCTGTCAGAAGGTTAACAGAGCCGCTTTGATGCCACCAGCCTTCGTAAATCATCAGTAAATCTATTCCCACATTGTTGTCAATCTCTACCTTTACAAGCAAGCTTCCTTGCTTTGTAGTAATTTTTGCGAAATCCCCTTGCTTTAAGCCATATTTATTCGCTGTAGCCTCATTTATGTAAACATTTGGCATTTTATTTTTAAATGCAAAGTGCTGAGAATGGAGCGAATCCTTTGGATGCGGCGTTATCAGGCGAAGTGGATATTCAATTGCTCCTTCCATAGCTGGAATATATTGTGGCAGTGGGCTAAGACCATCCTGCTCTGCCTGTCGTGAATAGAGCTCGTATTTCCCTGAAGGCGTAGAAAAATTTCTTTCCGACCAAGCTATTTCCCGATAAGGTATGGTAAAAAATGTTTTTTTCAAATCCTCAAAGGTTATTTGAAAAGCGTCCTCTAGAGGTTTTACTGCCCTTCTCAAAAATTCATCCTTCTCTATATCCGGATACTGCTCCAGATCCATTTTTTTCGCCAATGCTCTAAAGAACTCATATTCCCCTATGATTCCTGCTCTTGGCTCTACGGCTTTTTGAGAATAGTTTAAATAAGGGGTAAACATCGAAGATAAAAAGATGTCATCTTCCTCCATCACATGGGTACAAGGTATGAATAAATCAGCCTGTTTCCCCGTATCTGTCATAAACATATCAAATACCACTTTATATTCGATCTTTTTAAAAGCACGAATCATCCTCTCTAAGTTTGGCCCTTGCACCAGTGGGTTTGCCTTTGTGACAAATACAGCTTTGATCGGAAACTCATTTTCTTCTTCGAGATACTGTCCAAAAAAAGCTCTGCTGAAGCTTCTGTGTTTTTTACCAGTTGCTGCACTTTTAGGCACTTCTCCTCCAATATAATCAGCAAGCAATCTATTTGCATAATTAACACCCCCTCCAGAAATACCGATATTTCCGGTTATAGCACCTAATGCATCAATACAGCGAACCGTATTGCCACCATTGCTGTACCGCTGCAATCCATAGCCTAATATGATACAGGAGGGTTTATCCTTTCCATAGTACGCTGCCAAGCGGTAAATCGTATCTGCATCAACCCCAGTGATATCTGCCACTCTCCCTGGTGTAAAAGTCTTTACATAGTCTTTAAAATTTTCATAACCAATCACATGATTATGAATAAATTCATGATCCACCATATCCTGTTCAATCAAACAGTGTGCCATTCCCAGGGCTAGTGCGCCATCGGTTCCCGGCTTGACGCCAATATGCTCAGTAGCAACCTGTGCAGACTTTGTCTGTATCGGATCTATCAAAACTATCTTTGTACCCTGTTTTTTTGCCTGTGTTAGATACTCCATTAAATGAATGTTTGTATTGTGTGGATTTCTTCCCCACAGCAGAATGGTCTTTGCATGCAAGTGATCCCTCGGATGGTGTCCCCGGCTTTCTCCAAAATCATACTGTTGAGCAGCAATACCTGCACCCCAGCATAAGCTTCCTCTTGGTACAGTGATGCTCCCATAATAGTTAAAGAACATTTTATCCACCATCTTACTTATGCCACCGTATCCTGAGTCATAGTAATGGAGTACGGATAAAGTGTTGTCCTTGGATCTTATATCTTTTAACTTATCACTAATCTCCTCTAAAGCGTCATCCCAGCTGATCTCCTGCCATTTGGTTCCTACTTTTTTTAATGGGCGCAAGATTCTTTCCGGATGATACATCCGCTCCAAATGTTGAGCACCCTTTTTACATACATATCCCTTCGTCAGGGGATGTTCTTGGTTCCCCTCAATTCGAACGACTTCTCCATCCAACACTTCTGCTGTAAACGCACAACCATCAAAGCAGTCCAGAGAACATGCAAATTGGATATATTTTCTTTCCATTTCTTTTCACCCTTCTCTATACAATATTTATCCTGATAAAATTAATTATCTTCCAAAGATTTCATCCATTCAAAATTGGAAAGTCACATTTAGGGTAGCATTTTATAGCAGAAATCTCAAGTTGTTTCTTATGATTATTAATACTTTTTATTGGGCATCCTAGTCTATAAGTCTGAAATAGGGTCCAATAAAAGACATAAAGATTTTTTACTGTGGCATAATAAGCGAAAGCCATCAATTTAATTAAGGAGGTATTACAAATGATAAAATTAGGTTTACTGCCTAAGCTCATCTTAGCCATTGTATTAGGTATTCTCATTGGCAGTTTCGCGCCGGTTCAAATTATCGGTATCTTTGCTACTTTTAATGCGATTTTTGGTAAGTTCTTGGGCTTCTCTATTCCACTGATCATCATTGGTTTTGTTGCACCTGGTATTGGTGAATTGGGTACAGGTGCAGGGAGGCTCTTGGCCGTCACAGCAGGGATCGCATATTTTTCTACTATTTTTTCAGGCACAATTGCTTATTTCACCAGTTCCATCGTATTGCCAAATGTGCTTCAGGTAGGTCAGATGGCAATAGATGCCGCAAATCCTGAAGAAGCACTGGTAGAACCTTTCTTTCGAATCGATATGCCCCCTATTATGGCGGTCATGTCCGCATTGCTAATTGCTTTTGTTCTTGGATTGGGCATTGCAGTCACACAGGGCAATACGATAAGAAACTTCATGAATGAATTTCAAGGGATCATTGAAAAACTCATTACAAATATTATCATCCCACTCCTTCCCTATCATATATTTGGGATCTTTGCGAATATGACCTATGCTGGACAGGTAGCAACCATCATGTCAGTTTTTGCCCGTGTATTTGTGATGATCATTCTGCTACATATTACCATCATTGTACTTCAATACATTATTGGTGCTGCGGTTGCTGGAGGAAATCCTTTCAGGCTGCTTAAAAATATGCTTCCTGCTTATTTTACAGCTATTGGTACCCAATCCTCTGCTGCAACAATACCTGTAACCCTGAAACAAACAAAAGTAAATGGGATTCAAGACGGGGTAGCCGATTTTGTTGTACCCCTTTGTGCAACGATCCATCTCTCTGGCAGTACCATTACACTGGTAAGTTGTGCCATGGCCGTTATGATGCTCAATGGTATGACGACTACTTTTTCATCTGTATTTCCCTTTATCTTGATGCTTGGGATCACTATGGTAGCTGCACCGGGAGTGCCTGGCGGAGCCATTATGGCTGCCTTGGGCTTGCTCGAGACCATGCTGAATTTTTCACCAACCCTTACATCCTTGATGATTGCTTTATATCTGGCACAGGATAGTTTTGGTACTGCTGCCAATGTTACCGGTGACGGTGCGATTGCTCTAGTGGTAAACAGAATCTCCGGTCATAGACTAACAAATCTCCACTAAAATAATAAAATGAGTTAAAGGCTTCCTTCCTTTAACTCATTTTATTATTTGGATATTCGCTTTCCTTGTTTTCCATAAATCTGCGATCATTTGATCCACCATTTGTTTTTGACTATTAATCCGGTCCCAATCTTTTACAAATCGCAGCAATTTTTTTTGATCATCTTCCATGATTCCTTCCTTGAGCGCTTCATATCCGGTAAAGTAAAGATCCATCATCTGTACCATTTTTTCATGAACACGCTTCACATCTTCTCTAATCGCAGGCTCCTGATGTCCATATACCTTGATCATCTCGTTTTTTGTCTGCATGCTGGCATGCTGCAATTCACTTATTTTAGATAAAATCTCACCCTTGATTTCCTCCGTTTTATCTGCCTCATTTATGGATTCTAAAAGGTTCATGCCATTATGTATTTCCGTTTGTAATAATTGTGCTTTTTTCAAAAATTGGTTATAACTATATTGCTGCGGTTTAAAGTATTTATGATAATCATCCTGTGCTACATAACCACTATACAAAATATAGGATAGAACAACCAACCCAAAGGCAGTCCAAAGGCAATTATATAAAAATGAACGTTTATGAAATTTTTTAATTGCCCAATCTATCAAGCTATGACCCCCATAGATAAATCTTTTATTTTACTTTAGGATTCTTTTTCTAACTGTTGACTGGAAATTTCCATGTATTTCATATACTCAGCATCCAGTACTTCCCTCGATAAAGTTAAAATCAGTTCTTGAAGCTTTTCCTGATCTTGTTCTTCCATTTTATGAAATGCTTTCATCAAACGAAAAACCTCTGACTTTTCTAAATCTGATCTCATCGCATTTCTTTGTTGAACCCCTAGTTCTGTAATATATATCCTGGTAATCCTGCCGTCTCGAATATCCTTTTCCTTGCTGATCAAGCCCTTTTTCACCATGCGATTTACGATATCATGGGTTGTAGATAAATTCCAAAGTCCCCTTGCTGCCAACTCAGAGAGTTTCATTCCATCTTCAAGATAAAGAATCCAAAGGACATGCTGATGGGCATTGGTTAAGTCATACTGATGGGCTTTAATATCCCATTCTCTTTCCATTGATTTATATAAACCCTTTAAGATATGTACAAATTTGTGATTCTCAACAATATTCTTCTTGTTCAATGTATACACCGCCATATCTGTCACATTTCGTTATTACTGAATAATCCTACTACCCATTATATATCCTTTTCGCTCTTCAATACAATATATTCGTTTCATCATTCAAGTTATTTGCACATTTTTAAAAACTCCATTTTCTGATCTACCAATTCATGATACTGTATTTGGGTGATTTTCTCTGCATCTAAAAGGTTTTCGGCACAACTTATGAAATCTCTGATTATTTTTTTCAGCACTGCTTTATTGATTTCCTGATTCACTACCTTATCCTCTATTGTCATACAAAACCCCCCTCTTGTTTTCTCCTATACTATTTCTTACATGAATGTTAATATTCCTGCAATCACAATAAATTTTTTGAAAATTTCTTAGATTCCGCCAGTATGTCCCTATCAAAATTGACTGCAAAGTGATATATTAAACTTTCCAGTCACACACCTTTATCAAATAAGCATCTATTGTATTTTAACTTGTCGAATCAAGCACATATATTTTTTGTATAGAATACTATGAAATTATATTGAACCTACAGCATGGGAGGGATAAGCTATGACAGTTGAAAAGGTTGTAGAGATCGAAAATGTTTCTATGAATTATCACACATTAGATGGTGAAACATTAGCAATCAAGGATTTATCCTTTAATGTATATAAGGGCGAAATAGTAATCATTGTAGGTCCGAGCGGCTGTGGAAAATCAACTGCCTTATCGATCATATCGGGATTGATCACGCCTTCATCGGGCAAGGTAGTGGTAAACGGAAAAGCAGTAAGCGAACCAAATAAATCTATTGGTTACATGTTTCAAAAAGATCATCTATTTGAATGGCGTACGATCTTAAACAATGTTTTGATCGGGTTAGAGATTCAAAATAAATTAAATCCCCAAACAAAGGCAAAAGCGGAGAAATTGTTAGAACTTTATGGCTTGGGTGAATTCAAGCACTACTATCCCAGCCAATTATCAGGGGGTATGCGTCAACGGGTAGCCCTCATTAGAACACTGGCTGTCGAACCGGATCTTCTGCTGCTGGATGAGCCTTTTACAGCATTGGACTACCAGACAAAATTGGCTGTGGCAGAAGATATAATGTTTGCTTGTTCTATAAATCTTGATCTAATCATAGTTTGTTATATGGATGTGATGAAAAAAGAAGCCTTAAAAACAATTGTACAGATTGCTTATGAGATCGCTGTAGGAAAGCGGGGTGTCCCTGATACAAAAGAAAATAAAGAACAACAGCAAAAAGGGCAGAAGGATGCATAACTTCCGCCCTTTTTGCCTATTTCTCATAAGGCGATATATGAAGCTGTCCGTACGGGTCCATCAGGGCAACAAAAATCTCTTCCGGACGACTATAGCCAAACATACGAATATACTTTATAATTTCTTCTTCCTCTTTATTAAGCTGCATCATATTCTTTCTTTGAAATTTTCCTTCCAAAATAACTGCCAAAGGCAAACCTCTCTCTTTTCCAGTTGAAACCCCTAATTCTTGAACAGTCGGTGTCTCATAGGGAGCTTTCTTGAGTACAGAGATATTTCCGCTGGCCTCCACAATACAAAAATCAATTTGATTGAGTGTAAATACATTTTTCTCCCGTAGGAGCATGAGTAGGTCGTCAACTGTATAGTGCACGCTCTTCAAATTCTTTAATAAAATCTGCCCATCCTGTATTACAATAGTGGGTTCAAAGGTTATCATCCTTCGTGCTTTTGTACTCTTAACAATTAAAAAACTTATACATCTCTGCATAACTGCTAAGACTACAACAGCAAAGGCTGTAGGCAAGTGTTTAATTTCAGGCTGGGCGATATCTGCCCCTACAATAGAACCCATAACGACCAAGGTCAATAAGTCAAATACCGGCAACTCCCCAATCGGCCTTTTCCCCATAATAAGCAGCGTAGATGCCAAAAGTAAAAGCATAATCGACACAATACGAAAAGCAATCATGAGATAAGTGTTCATAAGCGCAGTCCTTCCCAAAAGAGAGTTTCTCTTTCATATTAGAATTTGTAGGAAATAAACCTCTTATTCCACACTTTATAAAGATGCTACAGATAAAAAGTTGCTATGAGCTTTGCTGCAGGCACTAGCAGCACCTGGCCTAAAAGCGTTCCCAGAAACTTTGTTCCGATTAAAATAATCACCAGCGCCTTCACATCTCCATACTGTCGTTTTCCACGATAGGCTTCATCTGTAATAATCGCTGCCTTTGGATCGATGAACATCGTCAATAGAATACTGGCAATCCCATTGATCATGCCTGATGAACCGGCAGCAGCCAACCGATTTTCCGGAACATAGATAGCTGCATAATAAGCAGCCAGGACACCAATAGCATATATCCCTGTAATGAAGGCATTGAGCAGCAGCAGTCTCTTTGGAATATTCTTAAACCGTAACCCATGCAGCATGCTCCTGGAAGGTTTTACCGTACTTCCGGCGATTCTTCGAATATTACCAATACTCAGTGCCTGAACCACAATAGCGGGTACAGAGCCAACTGCTTCCAGCTTTGCTACCGCTTTGGAAAAAATCTTTAAAAAAGTCGGTACCATCAAAATTCCAATAACCGTACCTATGGTCGATCCTGCGATTACAGTTCGGATTTCCAATAATGGATCATAGCGGAACTGAATGCTCGTATCGATCATCTTTCCAATCAAAGGCCCTTGAAAGGTATTTGCGGTTCTGGATACCAATACGATCAGATTAAAGAGGGACAAAGACAGGGCAAATTGCCCGCTTTTTACTGAATTTAACCGAACCGAATAAGACAGCGTATCTACCAAATGAATAATAATCGTTAGTAATGTTAACTTCCAAAGTAAACCATCTCCAAAAATCATACGCTTACACCTTTCTGATCCACTTCATCAAGAGGGATCTATCTATCCTGCCACCCGCTTCACAGGTATTCCCCATGCTCTTATTATAGTCTAAAACTACCAACATATTCCACCCCTATAAAGGATTGCGCCAGAAATCCATTTTGCATGTTCCCTAATTTACTCAAATATAATAATGCAAGAGGTGATCATCATGAAAAAAGCAGCTGTATATATACGGGTAAGCACTGAAGAACAAGCCAAAGAAGGCTATTCGATCTCTGCCCAGCAAGAAAAGCTAAAAGCCTTTTGCCTGTCAAAAGACTGGCAAATCCAGGATATCTATATCGATGAAGGCTATTCAGGCAAAAATCTGAATCGTCCGGCACTTAAGCGGCTATTGAGCCATATTAATAATTTTGATCTCGTATTGGTTTATAAGCTTGACCGTCTATCCCGTTCTCAAAAAGATGTTTTGCATCTAATCGAGGATATATTTGAGCCCAATCAGGTTGGCTTTGTTTCAACACTGGAAAACTTCGACACTACCCTCAGCTTTGGAAAAGCCATGCTGGGAATCATCGCTGTATTTGCCCAGCTTGAACGGGAAAGTATTACAGAACGTGCCCGCCTGGGCAAAAGAGAGCAAGCGCGTCAAGGCAAATGGCGCGGCGGTCCGGTTCCTTTAGGCTATGACTACATCGACCAACAGCTCGTCATCAATGAATATGAAGCTTTGATCATTCGAAAAATCTTTCAATATTACCTTGATGGAATGGGCATGAATGCAATCGCCAACAGGTTAAACCGACAAGGATACAAAAGTAAGCAAAACCGCCCCTTTTCACCCTCTAAGATTCGCACCTACTTAACCAATCCTCTCTATGCAGGAATGATGCCCTATAAAAATCAAGTATTTCAGGGCGTACACCCGAAGATTATCGAGAAAGATCTTTTTTCATCGGCACAGGCAATCATTGCAGAAAGGGGCCAAAACTGGCGCAAACCCTCTTCTTCTCTCTTAGGTGGCATCCTCTGCTGCGGAGAATGCGGCGCAAAGGTTTTTGAGCGCAAGATGCAAGGAACACGCTATTATACCTGCTATACCTACCATGGAAGTCCTGACCATATGCGTACTGCCCCACATTGCAGTTTAGGCTATAAAAACAGTAAAGACTTGGAAGAATACATCTTAGCACAATTAAAGTATCAAAAAGAAGACTATGCAGCATTAGATCGCGAGATCGAACGATATCTGAAAGACATAAGCACTAGAGATTTTGAGGGCGATATTGAAGTGCTTAAAAAAGAATTAGTTCAGGTAGATCATGAACGGCTGCGCTGGTATGATGCCTATGGAAAAGGCAGCTTTTCACTGGATGAGATTGAAAAACGAATCGAAGCAGTTACCCATAGAGAAAATGAACTTCAAAAGCAAATTGCCATCATAGAAAACCAAAGTAAGACGGTTAGGGCCAAATCTGTGACAATGGAAATGCTAAAAAAGAATGCTTATGATTTTCACCAAATATGGAAATTTGCTACCTGCCAGGAACGACGCAAAATTACCACCGGCTTCCTGCGCTCTGTCTCATTATATAAGAAAATGCCTCCCCAACTCACTCTACGAGAATAATCCTATTTTTTTGAATAGACTCAATCCAGATTTTAAAAATGAGTGATTCAATCAATACTATAACAAATATTTCCAATCATACTTTTATAAATATTCGCGCCCACAAAAAACTTTTTGACTTTTTGGCGGGTATGTATAAGTGAACAGGGTAACTAAGGCAAAGCAGAGAGGAAGTGAAAGGAATAATGGACAAAGGGGTTATACAGAATATCATAAACGGCGACAAGGAAGCCTTTAAGCAGTTGTATGATGAACATTTTGACAGGGCACTTCGTTCCGCAGCCGCAATTACCAGGAATAAAGAAACGGCAAAAGATGCAGTACAAGAAGCATTTATCCGCGTTTATCTTAATCTTTCAAGCTATGATATCAATAAGCCTTTTGAACCCTGGTTTTATAGAATTTTAATCAATGAATGCAATCGCATACTGAAAAAAGGATCTGCATTGCTATTGGTAGATCCTCCTTTACTGGAAGATGTCATGATTGATCCAGTAGCAAAAGAAACCTTTAGTGATTTGCATGAAATGATTTTATCTTTAGAAGATCTCTATCGCATTCCCGTGGTTTTAAAATATTTGCAAGGCTTTGCAGAAAAAGAAATTGCCCATATTTTAGATTTAAATCTAAATACAGTTAAGTCCCGCCTCTATAAAGGGAGAGAAAAACTTAAAGCTGCTCTGGAAACTATCGAGAATGGGAGGGAAAAATATGAATAATCTGGACGATCAAATCAAAAAGGCTTTAGAAAATGGTACAAAGATTACACAAGCAGACAGACAGGATGTATGGAATCATATTGAAAAAGAACTGTTCACTGAAAAAACAAAGGGGGAACTAAAAGTTATGAAACCAAAGAAAAAAAATCGCCATACAGCATTTATCGCGGCAGCTGCTGCAGCAGTCCTGCTATTTATTGGCGCACAAACTGAGATGGGACATGCAGTCATTGATCAAATCAAAGAATTGTTTGCACCTCAGAAACAGATCACTCAGGAAATCGAAGGCAATAAGGAGAAAACCAATGTTAATCTGCAGCAGCCAAGTAAATCCCAATATGTAATTTATATCGATGAAGAAAGATATGCATTCATAGAAGGAAAGGATAAAGATAGAATTGTTATGAAAACTCCAGTTGAAGGAAATTTCCCTGAAGTTTCCATGGAAATTGAACAAGTAGCCGATAGAGCTCCGGAGGATATCATAAAAGACCTGGACGCACAGATTAGAGATAAGTTTGAGAAGGTCTATGCGCCGCAGCAGGTAAATGAACCGATTAATGGTTGGGTTGTTAGGGGTATAGATGGCCAGAACTGGGATAGTGCCATTATAAAAGTATATGTAGTATCTAATGGAAGTCAGGGAAGCTTCATCATTACGCAGCACTATTTCCTGGAAGCAGCGGAAGGCCATGGCGTAAGGTTTGATGAGATGGTGAAAGAATTTCACATCGTCAATGTGTCTCAATAAAATATATATTTCCTTGTATGGGCAGGCCATTGTGTCTGCCCGTTATATTTTTGTTTCAGACATTATAAACTCTGCCGTAGCTGATGAAATCGGAAAAATTTTAAAAAAGGAAGGCAAGACAGCGATTATGGTAACTCATGACATTTCAGAAGCCATTAGCATGTCCGATCGTGTAATCGTACTGAGCAAAAGACCCGCAACCATTAAAAGCATCCATGAAATTAAATTAACCCTAGATGTTGAAAGAACACCGTTGACTTCTAGGGAAGCTCCTGAATTCAGACATTATTTTAATACCATATGGAAGGAGCTCGATATACATGTTAAATAACGGCAAGTGTATTAATGAGATGGAAAAAAAATATCCGGGAGTCTCTGCAGAGCATCATGAATTTCTATGCAAAGTGAAAAAAAGGAAAAGGGCGGTCATCATCACTCAGGTTTCCTTGCTGGTAGTTTTTTTTGCATTTTGGGAGATTGCAGCCAGAACAAAACTCGTTGATACATTTCTTACAAGCTACCCGTCACAGATGTGGAATCTTTTTCTCAGACTGATAGCGGACGGTTCTCTTTATCGCCATGTGGCGATTAGTACCTTCGAAACAGTGGTTGGGTTTGTCGCCGGTACAATCTTTGGAACATTAATAGCGATCCTCCTATGGTGGTCAGATTTTGTTTCAGAAGTGCTGGACCCTTATATGGTAGTCCTAAATGCATTGCCGAAAACAGCACTAGCCCCCATCATCATCCTCTGGGCAGGTGCAGGCATCACAGGAATTATCGTTACAGCAATGGCTGTATCCATTGTCGTAACGATTCTTGGTGTTTATGGGGGATTCAAGGAGGTTGATGGCGATAAAATCAAAATGCTGCAAACCTTTGGTGCCACAAGGCTGCAGATATTACAGAAAGTCATCATTCCTGCCAGTATTCCGACAATCGTAAGTGCAGTAAAGATCAATGTAGGGTTATCCTGGGTAGGGGTTATCGTAGGGGAACTCATGGTATCCCGGGCTGGTATAGGATACCTCATTGTCTATGGTAGTCAGGTGTTTAGACTGGATCTGGTTATGACCAGTGTCATCATCTTAGCCATCTTAGCTACGGTCATGTATCAAGGGGTTGCTTATTTAGAGAAAAAATTAATGAAATGGAGATAGGAATAGGCTGCTTTTTCAAGCAGCCTTATAATCTATATTGGAATACTGGGTTGAAAATACTATTTAAGGGTATGCACGAAGCGACCGCTCATCTTTATAGCATCGGTCTTCTTATCACGAATGGGTTCCACCTTATCCCTCTAAATTATTCCTCATCAATAAATTTCGACTTCTTCATTAATCGAATGATCTCTCCAAGTTTGGCACAGATAATAAATAAGCTCCTACTACCATGCCTCCATAGATTCGATTCCACCATCTCCAGCAAGGCTACCTAGGAAAGTAAACAAAGCGACTGATATAAAAAATCCTATGATATGCATGAAACTCCTCCTTTTTCATAACGCAACATAATTTACATTGTGTTGCATTCGTACTCATAATGTTAGAATAAATTATGAGAAGCTTACGTTCATTATCTTATAGTAATTTTTCATATAGTTTGAACCAATTTAACCCGTAATTTCCAAGGCCCAAGTCAACTGTATCAATATATTTAAAACCACATTTTTCGTACAAATGAATGGCAGGGATATTTCCTTCGTAAACATCCAATCTAATTGACTTAGCGTGTGACTTAACACTGTGTTCAATAGAAAAGTCCATTAATGCTTTTCCTACACCACATTTTAAAAATTGTGGGTGAACTACGAATGTATATATAACAAAAACATCTGAATAATCAGATTCAAACTCCCACTTAACTGTATGATATGCAGGTACAGGTTCATGACTTAAAATAACAGAGCCAACAATTTTCCCATTATGTTTTGCGACATAGAGATTACCATTTTTAATTCCCTCTACTGCATTTTGTCGAATAGGGTATATCCCCTTTATCCATCCAGGATAGTTTATTCCCTTTGCTAAATGATCATTCAAATCGTTATAAAGCTGCTCTAATTCATCAATATCACTTACTTTTCCTAATTCAAAAATGATATTCATATGTGTATCCCCCCAATTAACGTAAAGTATAAATAATCTCTGTAATAATACATAACAGTGCAATACTGATTTTAATATATTAAAAGTTCTTGGTATTGCTTTGAGATATTTGCTTGTGTAACAGAATTACTAATGTGTTGCATTGAGCATTTTGCATTTGCAACTTCCTTGAGCCGGTGGAATTGTTGGAACTATATTGTATATTGTTATCGGACGTTATTCTCTATGCCCATACACAAAAATCTCTTTAGAAGAATTTAATCTCTGCAGACATACTCTTTGAAACAATACAACCAGTCAGTCCTAGACTGGCGCAAATCATGGACTTTATATTTTCTCTCTCATATTCAAATTCAATATCCAAAACAATATTGCATGAGTACCAACCTTCCAAATTCATATCCTCTACTCCTAAAAATTTTAGCTTAACCATGCACTCTTTCTCAACATCTTCCGGTTTCGATTGCATAAGAATATTCATTGCAATACCATCAATGCCTAGCGTAACTTCTTTGATAATATCATCATGAAACGAAGGCCAATATCCATAAACAGATAAAATATCTTTTGTGCAACTTCACCTGTATATATGCTCCCTTGATATAATGGAAATAAGATTAAATATTCTCCGTCTACATCACGCCCAACCTCAACTACAACAGCCCTGCAATCCTTCTCCTGTGGGTAAACTAAACTGATTTGATCAGCTTTTTGGAGAATAGAATCTGTCTCTGCATTATAGTAAGCCTTAATCAGTCTGCCTCCAACACCACTTATAGATAAAAATTAAATTTCATAAATTTGTTCTCCAATCATTTATCAAAAACTTTTGAAATCTGCATTCACCAGTATCCGATAACTTTCAGCTTATCGACATTATGTTTTCGTAAGCATCGCCTAACAAGAATATTATACGACTAAATGGTATTATTTTACACTAAAAATTTAATTCAATAAATTATTCCCTTATAAACAATTTAGAATATCGGCTACTTAATCGTTTACGGTAGTCAGGTATTTAGACTGGACTTGATTATGACCAGCGATATAATCCTAGCAGTCCTATCCACTATCATGTACCAAGGGGTGCATATTTTGAGAAAAGAATCATGTAGTAAAGATAAAAAACATTGGGTACTAGCACTATAATCCCCAACGTTTTATCCGTCCTTTATCTTTTATCATTGCGTTTCTTCTATATCCTAGTACCTCTACGCTCCATTGATCTGTTTAATAGTTTACATATTATTATTCATGAGCTTTTTAGCAAAGTCCCGAGCTTTTTCTAAATCTTTATCGTTCGGTCTACCCTTATTGAAACCTCCTAAGTGTTTGGTAAAACTATAGTTCATAAAGCCTTTGCAATAATACTCTCCCACTATTTGAAATTCTTTTGCTATTAAACTTTTCTTTAAGTTTTTATGCATTGCCTCAACAGGGATCGTCGAAGTCGAAAAGATAAAAGTATGCTTATGATTTTGAGCCTTTAACTCATCAATAAGATTTAATATGCTTTGATGGTGTTTACCATTATATATTCCTGAGCCAAATCCAATCAAATCATAATCAGAAATAGTTTTGTTATTAAACTCACTCGGTTTGATGATTTCTGCATTCAATTCTTCTCCTATAGCCTTCGCAATACTTAAAGTATTATTATGATGGACTGATCTACATATAATCAATACTTTTTTATACATACTATCACCCCCCTTTTATCCATTTTAGTTCATTGATTTTAGGTGCTTGATTATGAAAAAATATGAAAATCCCATTCCTTATGGTATATATTCTGTAGATACGCCTCCGTAGGCTTGAGGAAACTTATCGAGTAATAGATATACGCTTGGCATTTCTCTCATATCCACATTTTACTTTAACAAATAATCTTTCTTATATGCCGATTAGGCGTTGTGCTGCAAAAGTGTCTTTCATATATCTCGTCATATGCTTTCAATATTAGAATTTATTAGAGTATCTTTCCATGGTCGTTTTTCCTGTAACCAACCTTTTTCTCTCCAGTACTCTTTATCTTGATGACCATCAGGATAGCTATTCATGAGATTTCTAAACATCCTAAATAAGATTCTCATTTTTAAAGGAATACGCTTGTTTTTACGTTCCATTGAATAATGAAAGTCAGATGCCTTATTCTCTAGACGTACTCTATATTTAGCTTGTTTTTCAGACGGCATTTCACTCCAATTTTTTTCCCAAAGAGTTAAGCCACATTTATATACCTTCGGAATTCCCCAGTAACTTAAGCTTCTTTCTATTGGTTTTATTACATGTTTGGTACCTGTACCAGCGGTTGTTGATATTATAAGGGCAGTCTTAGAAAACATTTCCGCCAATGGTCTATGGCTCATAAAAATACATCCAAAATGATCCAAAAAAACTTTAACTTGCCCAGTTTCAGCTAAAGAGTAAACAGGTGAGGCTATAATTAAACCATCTGAGCTTTTCATTGCTTCTAAAATAGGATGGGTATGTTTAGCATGGGGGCAATACTCACCTCCATAATTGCCTTTATCAAGACACAGGAAACATCCACTACAGAACGAAGGTAAATCTTTTGGCAAATAGAAGTCAATAAATTCATGTTCTCCAAAGGAATTCAATTTCTCTTTGACAATCTCAATCGTTTTTTCCGTATTCCCATTTCGCTGACTTCCATGCACTACAGAAACTCTCACATTTTCCACTTCCTCACCAACATCATAGATTCATATTTTATATTATCAATCATTGATATACTATTGAATCAAATATTTCTATATAGTTTTGGTATTTCCTGCAAGGTAAAAATATAATTCTTCTAGCGTATATTCCAAAAAAAACCTTATAATCTTCTTTGTATTTTTCTCATCTAGTATTCTCTGTAGAAAATCAAATCAAAAACTTTCTTAGGAAGGTAGACCACTCGTCTAATCTTTATTTTCATGATTATAAGACATCAATATATATTATTGCATTTTTTATTAATAGTTGCCCAGTTATTTGTAAAATCTCTGACTCTATTATGGTATCGTAACAAAAGACAATGACTGTATCCATTGTCGTAACGATACTTGGCGTTTATGGAGGATTCAAAGAGGTTGATGGCGATAAGATAAAAATGCTGCAAACCTTTGGTGCCACTAGGCTACAAATCCTACAGAAAGTTATCATTCCTGCCAGTATTCCTACAATTGTCAGTGCCGTAAAGATCAATGTAGGTCTATCCTGGGTAGGGGTTATCGTTGGAGAGCTGATGGTATCCCGTGCTGGGATCGGATACCTCATCGTCTATGGTAGCCAAGTATTTAGACTGGATTTGGTTATAACCAGTGTGATTATCCTAGCTATTTTAGCTACGTTTATGTACCAAGGGGTTGCTTATTTAGAGAAGAAATTGATGAAATGGAGATAGATAGGTAAAGGCTGCTTTTTCAAGCAGCCTTCTACTTAATTACTTAAAGCAGATAATAATATAAAATGGAATTCATGTTTGAACCATTGAACTAAAGACATTAAATAGCAAGACAATCGAAACGTCCCCACGTCTTTACAGGTTTTACTAACTACAAATTTCTATCGTTTATGATTCTATTTCTATAAACTAAGTCATCACGCCTTAAGAATCCAACAGATTCCCAAAATCCATTTCCGATTTCATTTTTATCAAAAACAACCAATGCAACGGCATGCATTCCCGGAACCGACGAAGCGGTGTAGTAAGCATGCGGTGTTCTGTGATATGCCATTTTTTCTGCAAAGCAATAGCCACATGGATGTGGCTATCTTGAAATAATACCCTACAAACCGCTTTTTATTACTAATGGCTTCTTTGCATCAATAATTAATGAAATCATCCTTAACTTCTCAACTGAGTTCCTTGTATCAAATCTAAATGATCTTCCAATCTTGCCATCAGCTTCATTCCAATATATATAATGAAAGTCACCATAATCATCACAATATTCAAGTAATTTGACTTCAAATCCTACATTTTCAAACACACTCGCAAAAGTTTCCCAATCATAAACAATCTTATGGGTTGCTGCTGGATGGTCAGTTGGTCCAGGCCCCCCAACCTGTACCATGTTTTGATACCATTCATTTCTGAAATTCTTGTCCGGTACCGCACATCTTAAATATCCACCGGGTTTCAAGTACGCATAACAATTCTTTGCTGCTTCAATCCCTTGTTCAAGCGTAAGATGTTCCCACACATGTTCAGCCAAAAAAGCATCTACACTCTCCGGTAAAAACATTCTTTTCCAGTCATCTATTGAAAGAAGATTTAATTCACTTTCTTGTGTTGCCATCCATCCATCAAATCTTGTTTGCCCTGCGCCCAATATAACTTTCAATGAAAATCCCCCATATCTATTATTTAGCTCACTTAATTTTTCTATAGAGCTATTTTCCCTTTATACCCGTCACACGACAAGGCAGTCTATGCGTGATATTTCATTTAACCATTTATTTTATTTCATGGCTATGTTTTAAAATAATGTTGATAATATATCATTTATGGCTTCCCTTATATGAAAAATTTATTCTAAATCAAATGAGAATTCAATTGTAGAATGTTCAATAATATCAATATTTTCTATATATATTTTATCAATTACGGTTTCAAAACTTTCGTCATAACAACTTAATTCATCAAGTGCTTTATCAAACTCAATCTGTTGATGTAATCTACCGACAGTTAAGTGAGGGCAATACGTTACTTTCCTAAATAAAAAACTCTCTAATATTCCACTGTATAATTTATCATGCAGTTCAATTATATTGTCATTTCCCTTCTTTACATTAAGAAACAAATACCCATCTCTAAAGTCCCCTGTAAAATCCTTTAATTGAACATTAAACTTTTTTATTCCTTTTAACACCTTATTAAAATGCAATTTCAAATCATCTGTTAATATATCACTGTCAAATGGAAAAACAATAGTGATATGTGGGGCAATGCAGTTTGCAAGTGGGTCATACTTTTCTCTTATACTTTTAATAATATTAATATTATCGAAACTTGGAAATAAAATTATTGCCCTTTTCAAAAAATCACTCCTAACAAAATCTCGATACCTTTATATGACCTTTGAAAGTATAAAGGTATACTAATTGTAACGTTATTTTCTAAAATGTATATAATTATACAAATGCTGGTTTTCTCTTTTTAAAATCTGATATTTTTGTATAAGCACGGGCTACATTGCACTGTACTATAAAGTTCTTGCTTTTAACTATTTTTTTATCATTTTCAAATAATCGTAGCCATTTGAACCAGTACATATAATTACTAATATATTTAGTTGCAACACCATTAAACCTATCCATCCACTTTTTAAATTTGCTGTGTATAGCATTAATATGTTGAATAGGGTATATCCCTTCTTTATGTTTTCCTCTTTTTATACGCTTGTGTTCCAATGAAAAGTCTTTGGCAAATTGAACATAACTCTTATGACTATCCGTGCAAAATATAGAGTTATCCCCTATGCGACCTTCATAGACCCTCTCTAATTCTTGATGTGTCATTCTACCTTTACATAATAATGCCATAATTAGATTACCCTGCCTATCAATAGCAGCGGCAATTCGGGACGGTCCTTGCTTGCTTTAAGAATTAACATTCATGCTACGGCAGCCAGATGCAGCAAATATAAGTATATCTAGTGTTAGTGTTCCTTACACGCCAACATAGTATCTCCTATCACATCATGTGTACAACCACAGTCCTAATATAGGAATATATAAGTAGAACATTGATTCCTATACATTTAGATGTCATTCCTTACTTAGTGGAAATCCTAGAATTTTGCTTCGTTCAGCCTTTTAATATATAAATCAACATATGGAAATTTATTTAATATAGCACAATTTATTGTTTTTTCCAGATCATAGTCTATCTTAAAGCTTGTGCAGATTATATTCTTCTGCTTGATTTCTAATATTTCATAAGAAGCTTTTGCCTCTCCGTCTAATGATAAACTTACAGCTCCTACATTGATTATTTTCTTCCCCTTAAACGATGCATAATATGGCATATGTGTATGTCCACAAAGCAATATATCAGCATCAATCTCCGTTACAAGCTGTTCAATATTCACCAATGGTGTCATAATACCTATTGGTTCTGAAATTGATTTATGAGAGCCATGTACACAGAGTATTCGTACACCTTCTATTTCAATCAGTTGCTTTTCTGGCTTAGAAAGTAACATTCTTATTTCTTCATTGTTTAGTCTTTCGTTAGCATACTGATAAAGCGAATAGATATATTCTTCTCTTTCATTATTTGGTTTGAAGTTGCTATCTATCTCTTCAAACCAATTATCAGTGTTTCCTTTTATCCAAACAATGGGATTCAAATCATTTATCATTGTTAATACTTCCTTGGGGCAGGGTCCGTTCATTACTAAATCTCCAAGAAAAATAACTTTCTCAACCCCTTGTTGTTTCATATGGTCAATAACTGCCTTAAAAGCTTCTACGTTTGCATGAATGTCAGAAATCACTGCTATTTTCATAGTCCACTCTCCTTCTTATAGATAAGTTGGGACTTGAATAATTGAGTTATATCATATCTATCAAATATAACGTCTTACTTTATTCATATATTTTATATATTCTTCTCCAAATTTCCTAATACACCATCTTTCTTCTGAAAGAATAATCCAGTGTGCTGATATTTGAAAACTTATTAATAACACAAGCAATACCCATGAACGAGTTAAAAACACACACCCTAAGAAATATATAAAATATGCAACGTACATAGGGTTGCGTGATACTTGATATAACCCATTTAAATTTATTCCGTTCATTTTAGGCTTAGCATAATTTACTATAGATACAGCATACAAAATAAGCCCTAAACTATATATTATCAGACCTACGTAAAACCACACAGAGTCAGTTTTGATCTTGAGTAGTAATAAATATAGTAAGATAAAGGCGGTTGTAATTTGATAAACCCAGAATGCTACCTTTTCTCTTCCAACTAACGGAGCAAAGAAACTTGCACGTTTAAGTGCTTCTTTGTTTATCACATTTAAAAGACCATACCTAATAAGAATAATTGGTATCACTATCAAAAACGCATTCATTTTATCCTCTCTTTAGCTTCTTAATTTGTAACTTTTGTTTTTCATCCACACCAGGACGGCGCAGCCTTTGCACGATATGTCGTAGACCGTCCTGCAATTCCCGACGCCTTCGAACTGGACCCCAAAGGAATACTCCCTTGGCGGTGCTTGCACCCAGTGAGAAGGTGTGGTGCTGACCTTGCTCTGTGACGGTGCCTACAGAGACTCTCTTCTTGACCGTGCATCTTGCATCCTTGTGGGAATGGCTTGTTATGTACTGTCCGCTATCTCTATCCTATTGAAAAAATTAAGCCTTTTATTTTCTAATTTATTAACTGTATATATTTTTTCATAATGCAAACTAAATATTGCTACCAACTTTCTTTATGTACGATTTCCTCCAGTTTTTTGCGTGGACGTGCACTCGGCATTTCGTCACTATACCCAACAGTGAGAATGCTAACAACATATTTGTCAGAAGGGATATTTAAAATTGGTCTAATTTCTTCTTGAGTAAACCATGCCACCCAGCAAGTCCCTAAGCCTAAATTCTCAGCTTCAAGCACAATATGCTCTATTGCAATTGTTGTATCTCTTATTATCTGTTTCAGTTCCTGATGGGGACTACTCTCATCAATTGATACATCAATATCTTCTTTTATTCTAGAGCGCATATCTGCAACACATACAATGAAAACTGGGGCAGAAAGCATCCAGTTTTGATTATGTGATACTTCACTTAGTTTTTGCCTATTTAACTCTGATTTTACTATAATGAAATGCCAAGGCTGTGTATTGCTACCAGAAGGTGCCAATCTCGCACTCTCTAGTAGCTGAACTATTTTTTCCTCTTCTACTGGTTTATTAACATATTTTCTTATGCTTCTTCGTGTTTGTATTTGTTTAAGCATACTTAAATATCCCCCTAAATCTGATTATTTTAACTCTATTTACTTAAAGTATAGTACTTTCATAATATATATCCTTAACTTCAAATTTGCACTTTCAATCTAATATTACTATTTTTTTCAAATCTGCTTTTACCTACTGCCTCCACTTTCTTTAATAAGGATGGCACATAACGTCCTCGCACTCAAGACGTTTCTCAGCCTTAGATAGCTCCTATCTTAGGCTGAGGAATGTGCTTTGGCTTCTTCGAAGGCTTGACCCAAACAAAGCCAAAGCGAACTTGAGTGCATTGTTATATGATGGAAAAGACGGAAGCCGCCAATAGACAACAATTTTGAGATTACTCACCATTACTAACAACATCTTTTTTGATTTTACTTTTTCCAATTTTGGATCTCAATGAAATTACCTTCTGGATCAGTTACATAAACTGCTGTTAATATTCCAATCTCTCCATAATCTTTCTTTATAACTTCTCCTAATTGACTTCCACCATATGCTAATATTATTTTTAAAATTTCTTCTACTGAATCTACATGAAAAGCTATATGTCCAAACCCTTTTCGATTAATATAGTTTATATCTGTATCAATAGATTCCGGAGAATACTCAAAAATCTCTAATGTTGGACCGTTATCAAATCCAAGTAAGCTTAAGTGAATTCCACGTACTTTCACATCAGGAATTCCAGTTAATTTGTCTATCCAATTCCCAGATAAATCTCTTTCAGGAGGTACCGGTTTGCAATTAAGTACCTGTATGTAAAAGTCAGCTAATTTCTTCCAATCCTTTGCAATTAAATTAGTATGGACATATTTAATATTATTTGCCATAACAACCCCACTCACTTTCTATTTCCAGTATATCTGCTTATTACTTGAGGCTTACCGCCAGCGGAAATTTTCTAGTCTTTTCTGTCATATAACTATTGGATTCGCGAACCCATCCCATAGTTCGCTTTATAGTTATAATCTGGTGGTATTTGCGAATATGGTTCGGAAATACCACCTATAAATAATACTTATACCTACAATACTTGAAGAGCACTACAATTTCTACTTATTCAACAGGGTGTCTAAAAGACTTTTTATTCTGCGCAAGCTAACATTTGATACATGGGATACACCTCTGTCGTTTTAGAGCTCTCACGACCTAACAGTTCCTGTTCAAATTATTCTACATTTTGCTGCTATTCCCTTCAATTTGATACATTTTTTTACAATCTATCCCAATGCTTCCACTTTTATTGTTTTTACAAGACAAGAGGGCAGGGTTTGTCAGTTCATGAAAGTATTTATCCTATAGGCAAGTGGGGACAGTCCCCACTTGCCTATGTGGCTTCGATTACTAACGATGTTAGAAACCTAATCAGTCAGACTGTTTTCAGTCTACTTATTTATATACTCCTCTATAATTCTCAGGTAATAATTCTCCTATTTTCTTCATTATATATTTTGTGGCAAAATCTTCATACTCTTTTTTATCTTGCTCTTTTTCTCTTTTGGGAAATTCAAATTGTTTTCCAATTTTGATATAAACATCTGCGTAATTAAAGGTTTCCGCACTCATATCTCCTTCTTTATTTATAGGTAATAGTTTTTCTGTCCCATATAATCCAATAGGTACAATAGGAGCTCCTGTCATTCTTGCTATAAGAAAGATTCCTTTCTTTGCCTCTATCAAACTACCAACTCTACTTCTAGTTCCTTCTGGGAAAATCAATAAACTTTCACCTTGGTTAACAAGCGTAATAATTTTCTTAAGACCCTCTTTATCAGAAGTTTCAGGTTTTATATTTGTAGTCTTTATCACATTAAGCCCTATACTTGTAACAGCATTATTTGACAGCTTTACACCTGCTACAAAAGTTGGATCAATCTCCTTTAAAGCCTTGTCTAAAACTAATCCATCAGAATTGCTTAAATGATTACATATAAAAATAGTTGGTGTTTTTATTCCCTTTAAGTTTTCACTTCCCTCTATGTTTATATTTGCATATTTTTCCAGGTATTTATCAACAGCTTTTTTAGATATGTATGTGCCAAATTTATCCGGTAAAATATTTATAATTTTTGCCGTTATAGTAGATATCATTTGCTTACTCCTCCTGAATGTTTCTATACTTGAAATTATGTATTGAAACACCTAAAATGTCTAACAGTAATTCCTACTAATTTAGGTGACCCCAATTTGCGAAATTGATACAAGACTTAATTAGCTCCCAACTAAATACTATAGACCCAAGAAAACAGCTCTGAAATGAATAGGCAATTGTATATAACTTTCAGACTTCCTGACATCACTGTGTCGCAAATACCACCTATACAAGCTTATTATATACCTAAATGGTATTATCTTACATATAAATTTTTATCTAACACCTATTCCCTAAAGAACAATTTAGAAACTTGTTGTTTATATAAAGCATGTAAACGAATGGATCGTTTTTGTGCCTATAATATATTAAAACGGGGTTTTATACCTATTATTTAGTTCCCTTCTCCATAGCATTTCTAATGTCACTCTAGTATCGTAACAAAAGACAATGGCTGTATCCACTGTAGTAACGATACTAGGTGTTTATAGCGGTTTTAAAGAGGTTGATGGGGATAAAATAAAAATGCTGCAGACTTTCGGTGCCACCAGATTGCAGATACTACAGAAAGTCATCATTCCTGCAAGTATTCCGACCATTGTCAGTGCCGTAAAGATCAATGCAGGTCTTTCCTGGGTAGGGGTTATCGTTGGAGAGCTGATGGTGTCCCGGGCTGGTATCGGATACCTCATTGTCTATGGCAGCCAGGTATTTAGATTAGACCTTGTTATGACCAGTGTGATCATCCTAGCTATTTTGGCTACAGTCATGTACCAAGGGGTTGCTTATTTAGAAAAGAAATTAATAAAATGGAGATAGATAAAGGCTGCTTTTTAAGCAGCCTTATAATCTATATGTGAATACTGGATTGCAAATGCTATCTAATGAAACACTCGAAACCTCCCCTCGTCTTTATATCATCGATTTTCTTCTTCTCACGAATGGGTTCCACCGTATTCATTCAAATTACTCCTCATCAATAAATTTTGACTTCTTCATTAATCGAATGATTTCTCCAAGTTGGGCACAGATAATAAATAAAGCTCCTACTACCATGCCCCCATAGATTCCACCATCCCCAATAAGGCTACCTAGGAAAGCAAACAAAATGACGGATATAAAAAATCCTATGATATGCATGAAACTCCTCCTTTTTCATGATGCAACATATTACATTAATATCATATAATATGTTGCATTCAAAAACAACAAAATAAGAAGGTGATTGGTAAGATCACCTTCTATCTTAGTTATATCAATGTTTTTATAGTTTTTTACGAAGGCAACATAATTGCGATTGTGTTGCCTTCAACGTTTCCGCATTCTTCATTATTCAACTTCCAAAAGCATTTTTAGAAGTTGATCATTTTTTAAATAACTTTTTATAAAACTTCCTGTCTTGGTGGTTTCCTCAAAATACAATCCATGACGTCCCGAAATTTTAATTTTAATATTCCCTGATAATGAATTTACAACATCAAGTATTGGTCTTCCCCGAATGCAACATCCGGTATAATAAATTTTTCCACATCCACATTTGAAATAATGTTCGATTGTATATAAGTCTTCAATCTCTAAATGCTTTTCTAACTCATCTAACGGACAGCTGCCTGCTAAAAGACAACATCTCCTGTCTTAACAAGATTTCTCGTGAGCACGAAAGCTTCCATATACTCACATGGGTACATGGACGTTTGGGCTGAGAGTCGTTTGAAATTCGGTCACATTTTTTTAAAATATTTAAGTCGTTTTTTAAAAAAATTATTAAGTATTTTAGATTGGTGTAATTGGTCTACCAATTTGCTTTTCAATTCTCCATTGCGGAGCTTTTCCATCATCTCCCCAGTATTCATTCAGCACTTTAATTTTCTCATTATTAAACTCGAAAAATGATGTTGCGTGGAATGATATGTCCTCATTTTTTAGTTGTACTTTCACAACAGAAATTACTAAGCTATCAATGCATTCTAATCGTTCAATTCTAATGTTCCAGTCCCCTGGGTATTCTTCGTTAACTCTAATAAATTCTTGTACATTAAACCTTTCATTGGTATTATTCCAATTAATTATTGCCTCATCATCAAAATATTTACTTATATTACTCCAGTTCTGCTTATCCATATCATTCCATAAACCTATTATGCATTCTTGGTAATTCATTAGGTACCATCCCCCTATTCATTTGGCTCAGCAACTTAATATTAAGCAAATGCTTTCATTTCGAATTTCATGTATTTTACGGCATATATTTTTTTATACCCTATAAACCTAGCCTAGAGATGTCACATAGCATTC
Organism: Geosporobacter ferrireducens; assembly: GCF_001750685.1. Classification (GTDB taxonomy): domain Bacteria; phylum Bacillota; class Clostridia; order Peptostreptococcales; family Thermotaleaceae; genus Geosporobacter; species Geosporobacter ferrireducens. The sequence continues at coordinate 943,535 of NZ_CP017269.1, forward strand.
CCGTGTTTGCGACATCTTTGAACCGTACTCGCTTCACCCTTTCCCTTGGCGGAACTTCGTTCCCAGTAAAGGGATGTGGTTCGCTTTATAGTTATAATCTGGTGGTATTTGCGAATAGGGTTCGGTAATCCCACCTGTAAATAATACCTATACCTACTTGGCTTGGTTCAGAAATGTGCTTTGGCTTCTTCGAAGGCATGACCCCACACAGCTAAAGCGAACTTGAGCGCATCGTTATGTGATGCTGCACACGGAAGATGCCAATGACGTTTAGATTATGCTCATAATATTGGCGTCCTCATTTCCACCAACTGGCGAAATCTTATTTGTGTTGGAAGGTCACTGAGTAGTTCTTTAGGTAAAAATCCTTTATCAAATTCTTTAGCTGCCATCTCGTCTATCTCATAGATTTCATCTTCTAAGAAACGACCACTTATGTTAGACAAAGCTCTAGGGTATAATTCAAGCACCTGCAGTGGAACTGCATACATATTGTCAGATGTTCTAATTTTATAGTTTTCTGCAGCAACAAAACCAAATCTACTGTAATAATCTGGATCCCCGTAAATAAGTATTGCTGTGTAACCAAGCTCTTTTGCCAATGTCGTAGTATGTTCTATTAAAATCCTACCAATTCCTTTTCCTTGAAAATCAGGCAAAACAGAAATTGGGCCAAAAGAAATCACATTATGATAATCACCGTTATCATCAACAATTTTTGCTTTGGTGTAAACGATATTACCAACTATTTTCCCATTCACTTCTGCGACAATATCCAATTCGGGGATAAACGCATCAGCCTTTCTCATAATGTGTAATAGATAGTGTTCATTACATCCAGGCACATGATGATTCCAAAATGCTTCTCTTGTCAGTTCTTCAACCGTCTTATAATCCGATACAGTTTCGTTTCGTAACACTACATCTTTTCTATTCATTAGATATCAACCCCTCTATAAATATTCTCTGTTTTGAAAACCAGCAGGCAATGATAACGTCCTGAATTGCAGACGTGGCTGAGCCTTGGTGTTCATACCCAGTGAAGACATGTGTTATGGCAACCCTCTATTCAGAGGCTGCCACGGACGGCAGCCCCTTATCATATAAAATGATGTATGTTGTCACAACTCCGGTTAAAAAGAACTGAAAAAACATTTCAACTGTACTGGCAACAATAAGCACTGTTGGTAATGAATTAAACTGCTGAAGCATAGGTAGGAGTCCACCGATAATAAACAGTACCATGCCAACCGTTATCATTACTTCTTTCTTCTGGATTTTTAGATTTAATATTACTGGTAATATTGAAAGAACTAATATTATAGCTCTAATTGTCTCTAAGACTATTATCTCCGTGGCACTAGGTATTTGTAGTCCATTAACCTGTGATAAATAATACTCACCAGTAAATAAAAGGGCATTGATACTTCCAAAAACATAATAAAATAAAACATAGCTACCTGAACTTATTATGATTCTAACAATCCAATCAATCCAACTTCTAGATTGAATTTTAAAACCTATATCGTCTTCGCTTTTAAACCTATATAAGAAAGCAATACCTGCGCTAATAAATAACCACATAATAACTTGCTGTCCAAATATCGCTGGTGCCACTTCAATATTTACTATTCCTGGTGCAAAATAAAATGCTTCAAGAATTTGGGTAACAGAGTTCAGTACAAGCATTACAAATAACACGATAAAAACTCGTAATTTGGATAAACTCAACTTCTTGGCAACTATCCCAAAAATAACTGAAACAATAAAGCCAGATAAAAACATTATAAATGTGATATAGCCATAACTACTTTTAACTTCTGGAAACTTTAACCCTAGATTTGTTAGTACTGCTCCGGCTAGTATAAGTGAAAACAAATTTAGACTACCAATGATTAAACCTTTCCATAAAAACTCAAAGCATGTCTTAATAATCATCTAACTTTCCCCTTCACTAAACCGCCCAGGACGGGCGGTATGATGTTTTAACGGGTTTGAAGAAGTAACTGTTGCTGCAAGAGCCAATAATTCAGCTAATGGCTCTTCGCCAGTAAGGAACTGAATTTGAGAAGGAAGTTGTGTTAAATTTATCTGACATAATGCATTCATCGGTTTTTCTTTGCAAGTTGGCCACTCTTCACCCGGCAAACAAAGCATGACCTTTCCAAACCATGAAGATGATAAATCATTATCTGGCTTGAATCTGCCGATTTGTATTACTGTTGCCTTTCGCTTTACTTCATCTTTTATAGTTTCTAAAGAACCCATATGTTATCCTTTTCTCAACCACAAGGCTGATGAATGTTGGCAACAACCTGTTAAGTGATGTTGTGGACAGAAGTTACCATCTACACAAAATTAACAAACATATAAAAAGCTTTCTTATAAGAAATATTCAAGGGCTTGATAGTTTACTATTGGTCGCAATAATTGGATCCGTCTGATTTCTTCTTCATCTAAACCAGCTATGCCATTCTGTAACAGAAATACATTATACCCTCTTTCTCTAGCTCCATTATAGGTAAAAAGAACACAATGTTCTGCAGCAAATCCACTAACTATAATGCCATCTATCCTTTCATTCTTTAATACATTATCAAGTTCTGTTTCCCAGAATGCATTGCAATGTTGCTTATGGATTACAATATCATTATCAGAAATAGCTAGTGCATCTACACACTCAAATTCTTCTGAGCCAGGCGAACCAACCTCAACATCTTTTATGATCACAACCGGATAATTCTTTTTGCGAAAGTACTGGCTAATCTCATTTATATATTCTACTGAGCTATCAAATGCCGACTTGCACGGTGTCTCTTCTCGACAACCTTTTTGCATATCTACTATTAATAATGCTACTTTCAATGTATTACCTCCTGTCATTTTATATATTTTTTATTCTTTCAACCAAGCAACGCCCTAATATAGCCTTATCACCAGTCCACAATGTTACTGTCACGGTAGACACGCCGGTTAAGCGGCGTACGGAACTACCGCACCGGGCAATGTCATTCTATTGCAAATACATACTTCTGCTCTTTTGTAAACTTTGATAAATCTTTAATGTACTTATCTTCACCGTCATAGATGCTCACACTTCACCACAAAGGTTCAATAACATCAAATGCTTCATTATTCTTTATAAAGTCTGAATTAATTTCAAAGAATTTTGCTGCATTGGGACTTATTACACTTCTATTCAATTTTATTTTTAATTGTAATATTTCACTAAATATAAAACTAAAAACAAATTTCTGTATTTTTTAAAAATTTTACGTTTTAGAGACGGATATTTTTTATAATAAAATCATATAAAAATAAGCCTAAAATAATCTTACATTCGAAGAAAATTTCGATGTGATACTTTGTCTACAAAACGGTTTGTCTGCAATGAAGATTACATCGGTGGATTTGATTCAAAAAATTTTGGGGATGATCAGCTCTCATGAAGCCCAACCCAAGATGCTGATGAATGTTGGGAACACTCTGTTAGCTAATCTAGGCACTTGACCCATCTAATTATACCTAAACCTTAAACATTTTGACTTTTAATTCTTTCAATAAATTTTGTCATATCTTTATAAGATTTCAGATATGATTCCAAATTAAACTTTTCAGAATACTGGTCTGCAAATCCGTGTTCACCATTATATATATTGATAACCTCAATATTTTGTTTACGCCTTAATTCAACTATCAGCTCTTCTACATCAAATGATTTCTCACTTTTAGCAAAATATAATGCTATTGGGCATCTAACATTGATTGATACAAAATCTCTTATTCTCGAACCATAAAAACATACGATACCATCACAATAACCTAAGACACTACATAGCCATGATATTGTTGCTCCGATACTGTAACCAATTATAAATAGATACTTATATTTTTTTCGCAACTCCCTTAATATAGGTTGTATTTGTTCTACTGACTTTTCAATACCTACAAACTGAATAAAGTTAACGTATGCATCTTCTTCCTGATTATAGTTATAACAGTAATCGCTACCTAATAGGTTAGGGCAGAAAACATCATAGCCTTGACTAAATAAATCACTACACTTTAATTTTATATTTTCATTTATACCATATATCTCATGAATAATTACTACAGCTGTCTCCGAATTGTTTACAAATGAAAGCATTAATTTATCTCCTTTTATATTCTTCACAGTACTTGGATAGCACCACAATTTCTACTTATTCAACAGGGTATCTAAAGGACTTTTTATTCTGCTCAAGCTAACATTTGAAACATGGGTATACACCGCTGTCGTTATGGAGCTCTCATGGCATAATAGTTCCTATTCAAATTATTCTACATTTTGCTGCTGTTCCCTTCACTTTGATACAAATTTTTACAGTCTATCTCACTCTTTCCACGGTTACGGCTTTTGCAAGATAAAGGGGCAGGGAGTTATCTGTTCATGAAAGTATTTATTCTACAGCACCCCTGACTTTAGAGCTGGCGTGGAGGTCAGCACCCTAGTAAAACATTGGTTTAGTCTTAAGAACTTACTTAATTTTTTTGAAGATACGCAACTCCCCGTCTATCAGTAACCGTATTTCTTCATCAGCAATTTCTCCTTGGAAGTGCTTCGCATTCTTATCTGACCCCTCAACAATATGACTGTTTACCCATATCAGGTTATCGCTTTTTGAAACTTCCTCGCTACTTCTATACTTCAATTCAATTGGTTTACTAAACAAATCGCTTTGCTTCAGCTTAATATCAAATGCAATTTCACTCTTATCAATCGAGAGGCCAATCATATTTGATACATAAAACCCTGGAAAATACCCCTCCCGAGCTTGATCAAAATCATCACTTGTTCCATAGTATATACCTTCAAGTTTACCTTCCACACGCCGTAGAACTATATAGTGATCCTCAATCAAATCCTCGGTATCATCTGTATAATCATATTGATAAGTTCCTTCATAACTATTATTGTCTTCATTAGGTATGTTTGTTGGCATACCAGTTTCTACCGTGGACTTTTCAATATTAACCTGTTCATTGTCCCTTACAATATTACATGAGCTCAGCAATAGAGCACATAAACAAATTGCCAGTATCCTGCAGAATGATTTCATTTTTTAACCTCTTTTCACTGCCTAATATTCTTTAGCATGATCTTCCTTTGAGGGTAGCAACCTTTACGGAAAAACATTGTTATGTAAAGTTCCGCACCCCAAGAAGCCAGAGCAGCCACCGACGGCTGCGTCTCAAATAAAATCTATAAAATATGCATGAGGAATAACGTTGATTTCTTGCTTGATTATATCATTTTATGCCAAGGTTTTTTAAGATTTCGTGATAGCGTATTGTTGCCAATGCACTTGGTTCACCTTTTTTACAGAAAGAAAACTTGGCTAGCTTCGGAACAATGCGCTCAACAACAATCTGACCATCCACCGTTTTGGATTCCAGCGCTTTTAAGGCTTCCAGAAACCGTTTGTCCCCTTTTGTGCGGTCGTAAAAGGATAACACATAGACGTAAACAAAAAGATTGTAGTTACGAAAGGGATATTCTACCTGCATGAACAATGTGCCCATTCCGTAGTGGCATGGGCCAATCGGTTTCCGGATTGTCCAATGTTCAAGCAAGAAATCCACAGCCCTGTCAAGCGCTGGTTCTTTGTTAAGATAGTCACTAAAGCGGAATGCGTTCAGGACAGTAAGTGTTGGGAACGGATTTGAATACTGAGTTTCCGGACCTCGACCAAAGCTAAACTTATTGCAACGCCAACCGCCATCGATGTATTGGGTATCTAAAAGGTGTTGGAAAGTTTTTTGCAATCTAGTATCGTAAGCAAACCCCATGTGGCAAAGCACATTGGCAGCGTGAGCGGTATGGCATGGGTAAATAGAGCCTTGCGGATACAACTTAAAACTTCCATCTTCTTTCCATGCACTAAATATTAAGTCGGCGCACTCTTTCAGTAAAGGCTCGGTAGGTTCCATGCCCAATTCTAGCAGATAAAGTGCGCAGTCAAGAGTGGAGAAAGGTGACCCTTTTATTAGGCGTTTGTCGGGAGTAGTCCAATAGTCTGCACCATTATCATGCCTGTGTGACAATATCGCTTCAAAATCTAATAAATATTGCTTGTCTATAGCCATTTCTTTTCACTCCATTTCGTATTGCACTATGCCCTAATTTATATCTCGCATAAGCCAAATAGCTTTCTTCGTCTTTTACAATTTTCGTAATGGATGACGAATCCTCAAACGCTTATTAACACAACATCGTCACCTATCCCGTAATCACCTTGTCCATAGATATCTAAATAGTCATCAAGTAAATACTCTTTCACAACTTTCTGCTTATCTTCATCTGAAACTTTCATAAATCCGGCTTTTTCATATGCTCTTACAGCACGTACATTTCTTTTTGATGGTCTAATAATAAATCTCTCAATCCCATGATTTTGCATTAGATAATCACAAAAAATCTTAATAGACTCAGAACCAAAACCTCTTCCACAGTTCTTTTCAGTTCCCATCCATATATCAAGTTCAGCACTCTTACCTTTTAAATGAAATGATGAATAGCATATGGCTCCTATCTCTTCATTTCTGTATTTTATAATCCATAGTTGTCCACACTTTGGTTTTGAGCCGTCAAAATAATAATCTTTAAAATCCTCACAGTATTCTTCCCAACTCGGTATTGGAGTATCTTCAAAATTAGGGGGTCCCATATGACTCTTAGCTGTTTCTGACAAACACAACCATTCATATACTTTTCTTTTATCACTTAGTTTTGATGGTTCAATAGTTATTTGTTGTCCTTTAATCATTTTCATCCTCCTTATATTTGAAACATGGGTATATACCTCTGTCGTTTTGGAGCTCTCATGGCCTAACAGTTCCTATTCAAATTATTCTACATTTTGCTGCTGTTCCCTTCACTTCAATACAAATTTTTACAGTCTATCCCAATCCTTCCACTGTTACGGTTTTTTCAAGACAGAGGGGCAGGGACTTGTCTGTTCATGAAAGTACTTATCCCATACTCTGTCTTCTTCATGTTGATGTATAAAAAAGCCGTTTAACACGTATACTAGCGCTTATCTCCAAGGCCATTCATCTATCTATATCAATAAAGACTCAATTCAAACTGAATGGCTTGGTAAAAGAAATTAATGAAATGGAGATAATTGAGTAGAGGCTGCTTTTTTAAGCAGCCTCTACTCAGTTTAAGCAAACTATATTCATAACGGCGAATTTATTGACTAAAGGCATTATTTAATACGACAATCGAAGCGTCCCCATATCTTCCATGTCTTCTTATACTACCTCATTTTTACCATATCCGATTGCCCCTGCAGGACATTTGGAGGCAACTTCACTGATATGTTCTTCTAGGTTCTCCCTTGAGATGATCTTCACTTTTCCATCTTTTAGTATAAAATTTTGTGGTAAAAGCCTCGTACAGATACCGCAGCTTATGCAGTATTCTTCTCTGATCGTAAAATCTACATCCTGATGAGTTGGTTCTTTTGTATTAGGGATATCCTGCACCTTCACCACAAGAGATATAACATACGCCATAATGAATATACTTATTGTTGTACTAATCCATCTAACTCCCATGAATCTAAGCCCTAAAAACTTTGCCTCATTAATCAGCATCGGTACTTTCACAACTGCCCATGAACTCAGAATAATAACAATGCTGGAAATACTTGCACCCTTTTTTAATAATGTTTTACAGACCGGAAAGGCAGCATAGATTGGTCCTGCAGAAAAGCTTCCCAATAAAAATGATACGATAGCTCCCCTTAACCCTGCATCCTTACTAAAGTGTTTCATGATAACTTCTCTCGGAATCCATGCTTCAATTAACGCTGTAAGGATAAATATCACAGGCATTATTTCTAGCATTTCAATAATATAGTACTTGCTATTATTGACTGCGGTCATACCCCTATCTGGTTGTGTAATTAGTAAAGCGGCATAGACGATCACCACTACAAGCAAAAGCTTGTTTTTCTTTAACTCATGCGCCATATTCATACCATCACCCCAATCGTCAATGCAATCAGCAGGGCAGCGAAAAAACTAAACAGGTTTCTTACGAGTGCAAACTTAACTCCAAATTCTCTTTTTTCTAATGGAAATGTTACAAAGCCCACCATTGTAAGAGTTGTTAGGAATGCTGCAACAGGTATTAGATTTGCACCATTGTTGACAAAAGACCCTACTAACGGAAATGCGACAAATGCGGGGATTAATGTAACCGTTCCTACAAGCGCTGAAGCAACAGTTGAACGCAAAATGTTTTCTTCTCCCATTAGCTTATTGATGGTTTCAGATGGTAAAAATGTTAGAATCAGCCCAATCAACAGCAATATAGCCAATATTTCTCCTCCCATATTTCCCATCATGCTTTTTGCTGATTTCATTGAATTGATCGTTTTATTTTTATCTTTTTTGATAGAAACTAAAAAGAAAGTAAGGGTTACAATCCATAGAATGACTGTAAAAGGGTCCATTATTATCCACCTACTTTACCATAGTGTCAGGATGGGGTGCTTTTACAACAAAGAACTCCAATACATCTTCATGGGCATTAGTTACCAACATTTTTATATTAAATGGAATGTTTATAATATCCCCAGCATCATAAATCTGTACCTCTTGTTCTCCAAGCTTTATTGACATTTGTCCTCTTACAATAATCATATAGACATTGGAATTTGAATAATGCTCTGGCAGTCCGGTACCTTGTGGCAAGACCATGTGGTTGATCATCACATTCTCGTCACTGATCACCTTTTCAATCATTTTCTCATTCCCTCTAGTAAAGCTGAATTTTTTCTCAATCATTGGATTCTCTCCTTTCATTTTCTTATTACCAATAGTATAATCAATATTACAAACAAAAACGGTAACATTGGTTACCAAAACTGAAAAGAGGTTTTATATGAACTTAAAAGAGTACACTCATGTTCTGAGGAGAATGGAACTTTTTAGCAGTTTTGAGCCTAAGCACCTAATAGAATTTTTTAATCGTGTAGATTATTTTATCAGCAGTTATAAAAAGAGTAGTATCATCTTCATGCAGGGTGATTTCTGTACTACGCTGAATGTAGTGCTAAAGGGAACGGTAGAAATTCAAAAGATCGATCCATCAGGAAAGATTCTGACCATCACAGTATTCAATCCAGGGGACACCTTTGGAGATAATCTGATCTTCGGTGATATAAATATAGTTCCTATGACCATCGTAGTAAAAAAAGATGCAGTCATTTTATGTATTCCCAAGGAAACGATTATTCAGCTGTGTCAAACCAATCAGGCTTTTTTGTATGGTTTTCTCAAGCTTATATCCAACAAGAGCCTCACCTTAAGCTCTAAGATAACCCAAGTAGTTCTAAAAACGATCCGTCAAAAAATCTGCGAGTTTTTACTACTACAATATAGCGCTCAAAAATCCCTAGAAATAAAGATTGGAATGAAAAAAAGAGAGTGGGCAGACTCCATCGGCGTCCAGCGACCATCTCTTTCCAGGGAGCTTATGAAAATGAAAAAAGAAAATCTCATCGATTACGATAACAAAACCATATACATCAAAAACCTTAAATCAATAGAGAAATGTGCTTTGTATTAGCCATAACAAATAGGATGTCACAACCCCTGTCCCCGTGACACCCTATGCCAATTGTCTTTGCGCCAGTTTGTAAAAGACTCCTTTTCTTTCCATCAGTGTCTCATAATCCCCTGCTTCTTTTATGATACCCTGATCCAATACAATGATCCTATCGCAGTTTTTTACGGTACTAAGTCTATGGGCAATGACGATACGGGTCGCTGCAAAATGGTCAAGACTTTCCTTGATTTTGGCCTGAGTAATGTTATCCAAAGCACTGGTTGCCTCGTCAAAGAAGAGTATCTTAGGCTTGTTCACCACAGCCCGTGCAATGAGAATCCTCTGTTTCTGACCCCCGGAAATCGTGCCTGCCCCTTCCATAATAACTGTATGCATGCCCATAGGCATGGCCTTTATATCCTCATCTATACCGGCAACCCTTGCAGCCTTCCAGGCCTCCTCTACTGTAAGATGAAGGTTGGACCCAACAATATTGTGATAGATGCTGCCTGTCATCAGCTTTCCTGTCTGCAGTACGACGCCTATTTTCTTTCGCAAATCCCGCAAGTCAAGGCTGGTGATATCTTGATCATCATAGGTTATCTTGCCCTTGTAAATGACTTCAAACCCTAGTAGAAGCCGCAGAAGTGTGGACTTCCCGCTTCCGGAGATTCCTACGATACCCACATACTCTCCCGGTTGTATTTCTAAAGAAATATCCTTCAGTATTTCAGAACCATCCTGTGCATAACGGAATTGAAGATGGTCAACTTCTATTTTACCCGTCGGTTTATCCAGTATTCGTTTGTCTTCTTTCATTTCGGGGATGGTTTGCAATATTATTTTACCCCGGTCATATAAAGGCAGCACCTGGAAGAGAACATGCATCGAACTAAAAATACTAAATACGGCGGATACGAACATCATATATGCAGCGTTAAAGCCTATATACTGTCCTACCAGAAGAGAAAAGCCCGGCTGCATCGTAACCAGATAATAGATCATTCCTAATGAAGCCGGTAAAAACAGTCCATTGAATGTCTCCATCCAGGAGATCACCCTGCCTTTGTTTTGCATAGCCCTATGTTTTTCAGCCTGTTCTTTTGCCCACCTATAATATGCCCTTTCAATCGCTCCGGATTGCTGTATTTTAACAGCCCCTTTAATCAGTTGAAAGGACAAGCCTGCCAATTTATTTGTTAATTGATTTATTTGGCTCTCATATACGATTTCCTTTTTTGCTATGAAATAATTGACTGAGATACATATCCCCAGCATTAAGCTGGCAACAACCGCTAGCGAAACATTATAATAGAAAAGCACCAGCCAGCTGAACAAAGAATAAATGCCGGTTAGCAACAAGGCCATTACAGGTCCGGAAATAATATCTCTTATCATGGTAATGCCCAGGGCCCTGGAGGCCAATTCTGCCGAGGTAAATTGTTTGAAAAAGCTTAAGGGCAAATTAAGCAATCGGTCCCAGACAGCTGTCTGCATATCCACGTCAAGCTGCCCTTCTACCCTTAGCATAGTAAATCCTCTGGCCAGGTTAAACAAAAAAGAGGTTATGGCTACAACAGCCAATAGGATTCCTGCCTGAGAAAGCAAATGAATATTCCCCATGGGAATAATCCAATCTATTGTCAAACCGATCAGGAGAGGTGCAGCCATCCCCAATAATCCAATACCCAGTAAACTCAGGGCAAAAAGAAGGATATCCTTTTTGTCAATCCTTTCCAAGCCAAAGCCTATCAAATCCCTGCCGCTCATTTCCTTATCAGGCAATGGGCGATAGATCATAAAAGCATCCTTGAATAATCCGTCTGCTGTTTTCTCATCTACAGGGACCGATATGCCCAGCTGCGGGTCTACCAGCTCATAGCAGCCTCTCCCCTTTTGCAAAAGAGCAACGGGCTGCTTATTCCCATTAAAGGCTATCAGCATGCCGTCGGTATATTTCCACCAATCCTTGTCAAGCTTGACACTTCTATATCTCATGTTCATTTTTTGAAAATATGCCTTCATAAGCGCATAGGGCTGAAGCGGATTCCCATCAAGCTGCTTTGGCTCCGCAACTTTGATTTTTAAGGCACTTCTTACTATCTGACAGACCTTATAATAATTATTGTAGGATTGCTGATAAGCCGCCTTGCTTTCGTTATCGGCCAATATGTTTACGGCGGCGCTAAGCAAGGCTGCTTCATTTCGTTTCTTTTTTTTATATTGCTCCTCTTTTTGCTTTGTTTGTGCTTCGATTTCCTCCACCTTCGCAAGAAGCTCTTTTTGAAAACCCATAGGAGCCTGATCTATGACAAAGAACTCTATTTTGGCATCGGCAGTTCCAACGGCAATAAGCTTATACTGTCTGCCTTCCTTCACGGCCCTTCCTCCATAGACGGTCTCCCCCTCTGAAGCACTCGACAAAAAATGGCGTCTATATTGTATTTCTGAGTTATCCTCATGTTTAACCAGAAAAAGGTTTAAGGTCCCGGAAAGGACATAGTACCCCATATTTTCTTTAAGCTCCACAGGATTACGGTGATTCAAAGACTCTATATTCATATGCCCTCCTACATAGCTTTGATTAATTCCCTATAAAGGCCTTCCTGTTCCAGCAAGCTGTCATGATTTCCCCTTTGGACGATTTTTCCCTTATCCAGTACGATTATTTCATCACAGTCCCGGATTGTGCTTAGCCGGTGTGCTACGATGATGCAGGTATAGCCAAGCCTGCGCAGGTTCTTATCAATCTCGAGCTCTGTCGCGGGATCAAGAGCGCTGGTGGCCTCATCCAAAATAAGAACGGAGGGATCCTGTAGAAGCACTCTGGCAATCTCCATGCGCTGCCGCTGTCCTCCACTAAAATCCTGTCCCTCTTCAAGCATTCTATGCTCATATCCTCCCCGCGATATGATATCACCATGAATACAAGCATTTTTAGCAGCCTGTATCAGCTTTACTTCATCTATATCCTGCTGCCATAAGGAAATATTTTCACCAACCGTTCCTTCAAACAATACAATCTCTTGATCCACCATAGCGATGGCTTTATTGACTATGCTCTTTGGCAAAGTCCGTACCGGCCTTTCATCGAGATATATTTCTCCGGACCATGGTTTGTATATACCGGAAATAAGCTTGGCAATCGTAGATTTTCCACAACCCGATCCTCCTACCAGCGCTATACGCTGGCCTGGCTTAAGCTCCAGTGAAAAATCCCGGATTAAGGGATCTTCAAAGGGAGTGAATCCAAAGGTTAGATTTTCTACCTTTAGACTCCCTTCAAAAATAACTCCACCATCCAAATCCACCTCTTCCGATGCTTCCTTCGATTGAAGATCGGGGTAGTAATAAATATCTTCAATCCGTTTCATATCGGCCAGTATTTTAGGAAGCTTCATGCCCACCTCATTTAGAGTTGTACTGGAAGCAAAAAAACTGGCCATAATACTCTGAAATGCAACCAGGGCACCTACAGTCAAATCTCCATGTATGATTAAATAACCGCCTGTATAGAGCACAGCAACCGTCGCAAGCATCGACATAAGCAGCGGAAGGTTCATGAGCCCTTGGATATCGGCGCTTGCTTCCTGCTTCTCATTAATCAGTTTCCCTTGATATCCGGCCCACTTTTCAAAAAAGGCCTGCTCGGAGCTGGTCGTTTTGATCGTCTCAATCAACTGAATATCGGATATCGAAGCCCCCATAAGCTTCATATTGGACATACTGATGCGGTTGTTCATGCCTTCTTGAACCTTCGTATTCCATGCTAAAATAACCAAATTTATGATAAACAAAGTCAGGATCAAGAAGGTGAGCAAACGGTTATAATGAAACAAAGCAACAATAAATACAATTATAGCCATCCAGGCTGCAAACCCATTAATCAAATCGATTGCTATAAAGGCTGTCACATTATCCACATTTTTTACTCTGGCACTCACATCTCCGGCATAACGCTGCATAAAAAAATTCGCCGGCAGGTGTATCGTCTTCCAAATCAGTCTGCTGTTCTCGCTCAGTCTAATTTTTTCCAAAAGACGATAGTTAAGAATACGATAGATATAGTTTGACAAACCCCTGAGCCCTGCAACGGCCAACAAGCCCAAAAGCACTCCTAAGAGCCAGTGAGTCCGCCCATTGAGCCATATTTCATCCAGAAATACCTTAGCCAGCCAAGCTGTGAATAGGGTAGGCAAGGTCATCATAAATCCTAAAAAGCTTGTATAAGCTATCTCCGGTTTGTATTTGTTCAGCAGCTTCTTAAAATGATCAAGGGTCATCTGCCTGCTTCCTGAGGGCTGAAATTCCCGTTTTTTTTCAAATGCAATGGCTATACCCGTAAAGGATCGATTGAAAAGATCCCTGTCGACGGTTCGTCGCCCACCAGCCGGATCATTGAGATAGTATTTACCGTTGTGACAGCCTTCCAGTACTAAAAAGTGGTTCATATTCCAGTGGATGATCAAAGGCATGGTAAGATCAACCACGGACTCCGTATCCTTACGGTAACCCTGGGCGTTTAACCCATAAGACCGAGCAGCCTTCAACAGATTGCTGGCCTTGCTTCCATCCCGGTTTACACCGCATTTTTCACGAACCTCCTCCAACGAAACAAACTTCTTGAAATAGCCTAGTACCATTGTCAGAGATGCAGCTCCACATTCAACGGCTTCCATTTGCAGTACGGTCGGGACCCTTTTAATAGACTTTGACACTGGGCTCACCTCCCGTATATGACTAAATCAATGGGTTTCTTCATTTCCAGTATAAAATCCGCATAGCATAATGTTCCTTCATAAATATTAAAGGGAGGTCCATTTGGCGTTGACCATTGATAGCCGCTCATGGTTTTATCATTTAAGATAAGGTCAACCTCAACCTCGAGCACTACCTGTCCATCTGAAAAACGAGATACCAAAGCCTCCGATCCCAGAAGGGCCAGGAGTCTTTTCCTGCTCACAGGATACTCGGATACCTGCTGCACCACTCCCTTGATAAAACCATATTCTTCCTTATTCACATTAGAAGGCTGAATATGGACATCGAGTCCCTGTCTTAAATTTTTTCCCTGCTCTATTGGAACAAAAATGATTGCCTCCAGTATATTCTGGTTCTCTACCACGGATACTACGCTGAATAGCTTTTCCTTGCTTTCTACAAAATCTCCGGACAGCGACCGTACCTCTGATACCCGTCCATTAATCCCTGCAATGATATCCATCCGCTTCGTATTCCCACTCTCATCCACTACTTCCAGGCTGCCTACAATTTCTCCATCACGGACATACTCCCCCTGCTTAACCAGTATGTCCCGGACAATTCCTTGCTGCTGCGAAATGATATAATGCATGCCCCCATCCGGCATAATGATTCCACTTCCTTGTAAAATTACGGGAATTGAACCATTAAAACCCCAAAAAATTCCTGCTAGTATAATAAAAACTATTCCAAAGGTCATAAGGTGAATTTTCCGGTCTGTAATTCTTATAGCCTGATCTAAGCTGTCAGGGGAGGTTATCTCCGAAATAGCTTCTTTTCTAAACAGATTATTGTCCATGGCACTACTCCTCATCCTTATTTATGGCTGCAGAAATATAAGCTATACTTTTAGATATTTTGCGTATTGAAGGCTCAATAGAAAATCCTTCATGAAAGGCTCCATATTTCGAAGAAAGTCCTCATCTTCGGCAATTTCGTGGCATAAATGACACATTGAAACATATTCATTCTGTTTATTTTTCAGAAAGCAGCCTCTGGCTTCCCCAGCTTCCTTCAGCCACTTTGGCCCCCTCCATGTCATGATATTTAAAAATACAGAATTTTCCTTAGCTTTTAGCAGTTCATCCAATGATAATTCATAGGCTGACCCAAACCGCATCGCGCTCACCTTAATTCCAGGACTGCAGCAGGGATAGCAGGAGCCGTCGGGCAGGATGGTCAACTTATCCATATCGGTGCACCTTCCGCTATAATCACCATAAATAAGTTCACCGGATGGAATTTCCTTTGCTCTCCCCATCGGTACACAGGCACCCTTGTGCCAGCTGCAGTGGCTGTACTTCATCTGAAGCGGGTGCATCGCTGAGCCTTTGACCAGTATCTCATATATTTTCAGGGGAATTTGAACGCTTTCATTTGCTGTAAGTATGTTTTCTATATACCCATAGGGTACAAAGGGCTGGTGAAATTCATCTGTACTGAGTACAAGCTCATTTAACCCCTTTTCCTTAAGGAGCTTTAGCTTATGCAATGCATCCTCGAGGGTTCTTCCCCAGAAGCCATTGGTTGTCAGTGAAGTTTTAAAGCCAAGTCTGCGGGCATATTCTATAATCCTTACCACCTCATCCTCATAGAACAAAGCTTCTCCGCCGGAGATGCCCACTTTGTCAAAGGCCTTGCTTTCGAATGCCTGGTCAATATAATGAAGTGCCTCCTCCGCCTTCATCTTCGACTGAAGCTTGGGATGACTTTCGAAACAACAGTGTGCACAACTTGCGTTGCATGCAAGCGTATATATTAAACCTAATCTTAATAAGTTGTCCATTTTGCACCACCTTTCAGTAAATATAATAAGCACACGGCTGTGTGCTTATTATATTCAACATTAGAAAATGACCGAAACATACACTGTGCAATTACCGTAGCCGCCAGCCACTTGATCCAGCTGGTCATCGGAAACCTTGCTGGCATCCTCCAGCTCCTTGACTGTAATGTTATAGCCCAGGTCTTTCGCAAGAGCAACTTGCTCTTCCTTTGTTTTGCACGCTTTAAATTGCTTCTGCAGATTTTCATCTGCACTTACTTTTTCAACTAGACTTTTTAATGCTTCTGACATATTCTCACCTCCTCATATAATGAATTATTCTTCTAAAATTTTGAATAGCCGTTGTGCTTCCTTCTTTAGTCTTTTATCTTCATAAGCCTTGTTGATAAAATGGAGGCATCTTTGTCTTATACCCTCGCAAAGGGCTGCCTGGCTATCTCCTTTGCTTATACAGCCTCCTGCACAAAGATATTTTGCAAAGCATTCCTTACATCTGCTGTTGCAGTCCACATTCTTCTCTCCAAGGCTTCGAATCTTCTCGTCATTAAAATACAGCTGTTTTTGGTTGAAATCAAACCATCCAATTTTCATGGACTCACTTTTTTCCTCCATACATGCATACATATCTCCGTTTAGGCTCATACTCCAGTTGGGTTTGGCAGTAGATGAGCAATAATGCCTTCTGGGGTTGAGATGGGTACTCCCATGCTTTACTTGTACTTTTATGGAGGTACTTTCAGCATATTGGATTGCACAAAGCAGCTGTTCGTCGAAGCTCTGCTGCTCGACGGCCAATTCCATTTGCTCCGCAGAAGCCCTGCCTATTAGATTGACCTGCCCGAAAGAAACCATACTGCCGGGAAAGTGTTCATGAAAAAAATCGATCGTATCCTTTAAATGATAAAGATTGTGCCTGGTCACAACACCACTGAAGCACACTTTCTTCCCGCTTTGGAATAAGGCTTTACTGTTTTCAAATACACGCTGAAATGAAGGTTCTCCGTTGGCAAGCGGCCGGTGGAGATTCTGAACCCAGGGCAAACCTTCAAAGGATATGGATACAGTATGAAAATATTGGATAATGAAGGTCCTCAGATCATCATGAAAAGCACCATTCGTAGGCAATATAAAAATTGGCTTTATTTTAAATACTTTTGCCTTCTCAATAGCTGTCATAACCGTGTATCGAAGCAAATCCGGAGCAAAGGTAGGCTCTGCATCGTTTGTAAAGGCAATGGAACAGTCGGTGCCTTCTTTATAGCAGGGGGATGTGTATAAATGATGAAAATAGGCATCGAGAATCATATCTATATGTTCTTTTTGCTGATACTTATAGTCTCCCTCTCCACGTCCTGCATAGCAATAAATGCATCGCATATTGCATCCCGTCGACAAATCGATATTCAGCATAGGGAGACCCTTTTGCATCACATCCAAGTCCTTGAGAGGCATTTTTTGAAGCTCTTTGATTAAGCTATTGAAATTTGGGTTTTCCTTTAAGTCTTCTTGCGAATCAATGCTGCTGCAGATGATTCGATCTGCCGTATTCTTCTCAATCAGCTCTACCCACCCTCGAACAGGTGCATAAATAAGTTTTTTGTCCAAAGCGTTTTCATAGGGCAATATATATATTTCTTCATCCAATAACACCATGATTCAGCACCTTCTTCTTTTGAGGACTATGCCTTCGTTGTATTTATTGTAATATTTTTCGATGTTTTCTGACAATGTGTCTAAGTACAGTTTCAAAAAAAATAAAAGTACAGTCTTTTTTATATCAGACTGTACTTTTTGATAGTATTGAATAGTACTGCCGGTTATTTATATTCTGTAAGCCCCATACGGGCTGCATAGGCAATCACCTGAGCCCTGTTTTCCAGGTGTAATAGCTCGAGAATTCTTCCCATATGATACTTAACAGTACGTTCAGAGAGTCCCAATATCTCCCCTGTTTCTTTATAGGTTACTCCCTTTGCCACCATCTCCAGGACCTCCAGCTGTCGGTCTGTGAGCTGTCCATGCATTGCATCCTCTGATATTTCCTGAGTCATCTGATTGCTTGTATTGCGTCTGAACTCCTTCAGCAATCTGGCAGCAAGACCCGGAGAAAGCGGAACCTCGTTCTTTTCCAGAGAAGAAAGCATATCCACCAGATTCTGAGCGTTGGTATTTTTCAATAAGTATCCTGACGCACCACACTTTACTGCATCAAACAGATCATCATCCTCATCGGATGTAGTCAGCATTACAACCTTGATATCCGGCATTTCTGCCTTGATAAGCTTTAGTGCGTCCAATCCGCTGCCCCCGGGCATCCGAATATCCATTAAAATAATGTCCGGTTTTAGTATACTGGCTTTTTCAAAGGCTTCCCTGCCGTTATTTGCTACCCCGATTACATCAATCTCATGGGTTCCCAGAAGATATTGAAGCCCTTCAATAAACAGGGGATGATCATCCACCAGCATTAATTTCATTTGCATATTCTATCCCTCCTCAGTAATCGGTACACGCAATACAATCCTGCTTCCCTTTCCCACAGCTGAACTTATTTCAATGTCTGCACCAATTTCCCCCGCACGTTCCCTCATAATGTTTAATCCAAACTTGCCTTTGATGCTGTTATCCTGCTGATTTACATCAAATCCCCTTCCATCATCCTCAATCGTTATACACAATTGCTCCTTCTCCAATGAAAAAATGATTCCTGTATGATGGGCGTCTGCATGTTTTCGAATATTGTTCAGTGCTTCCTTGACAATGTTCAGTATATGAATCCGTGTATTCGGCCTAAATTCTTCCATAGTTAATTCTCCCGGTATTTCCAGCCTTACATTCAAACCGGTCTGCTCTTCAAAGCTTGATAAATCCTTTTTCAATGCAGTGATAAAGTTCTTTTCCCTATGCTTTGCATTCCTTACAGTATGGATATATTCTCTTATATCGCTATGGGCAGATTGAGCTGCATGCGCCAGCTTCTCAAGTTCGGCTGAAACACTGTCGATCCCTGCATTCTTAAGCTCCTGCTTGATACCCTGGGCTTGAAGGCTGATAAATCCCAGCACTTGTCCCAGATTGTCATGCATATCACGAGCCATTCTCTCCCGTTCTTCAATAACGGCAAGGGCCCACTGCTGTTCTAAAAACGTCTGCTGTACCTGTTTCTTTTCTGTAATCTCATAGATGACGGCCAGTCGGCCTATGAGATTACCCTTCCTGTCAGCAAGGGGGGAAAGCAGTACTTCATATACTCTTTGCTTTTCCCTTGTATGAATTGAAAACTCCGTTTGGCTGATACCCCTATCCTTGCAAGCCCTTAGCAGCTCAGGGATTTCCCTGCAGACCTCTTCAACCGGCTTTATTGTTGCCCTTGAAGCTGTGCAGCCCACTATCCTTTCAAAGGCAGGATTGATATCCAAGACTCTATCCTGCAGATCCAGAACAATGATTCCCGCATCCATCGTTTCAATCACTGTAGCCCGTGCTACGGGAATTACATCAAACAGCTTGTAGCGGAATATTCCCCAGGAAACAATCAATCCGGCGGGACCGAAAAAAAGTGGTGTAATATCAAATCGTTTCACAGGACTTAAACCTGAAATATACATGATATTCGGTATGATAATCAAGCTTAATCCAAAAAGTAAGGAAAGTGCTTGTCTTCTATAAACAGTATTCTTAAAGAACACTGCCTTGATCAAAAGTATCCATGCCAATATGTTCAGAAGCTGGGAATAGAATGCATGGACAAAAAAAACAGGACCGTATTTTTTACTAATTACAGGGAATGAGCCGCTGTAATCCATATACATATCATATCTTATCAAACCGTGTAATCCATCAGTCCATACAAGTAAGATGATCATTGTAGGTATCACTGCAATCCATAGAGCCTTTCGATTGCGAATCCAACGGTCATATCCGGTAAATTCCAGGCACAAAAACATCAATGTCACGGGAGAATAGCAGTAGGCAATATACTGTACATTCGCCCAAAATAACTTGGTGGAGAAGGTAGTGCCTGCCATTTCCAGCGCATTGGCAGAAGACCATATTGTAATAACAACCATACTGAGTATAAAGCTATTGGCGCCCTTTGCTTTTCGCCGTCTCAGCATCGCATATGCACCAAGAGATAGTGTTATGCATGCAGATAAAATCAGTGGCCATATGTAAGGAATATATTGATACTCCATGTACGATCCCCTTCTACTGTGTTTTATTCCTTTATTGTCATATTTTGTATAATCTTGTATATTTTTATATTAGCACAAAGGGGGCTCCATGGGCAGTCCCAAAATTAATGGTTAGGCTGAGTCATGTGATAGATAGTTCCGGAAACTTAAACTCACCTAAATCACAATTTATACCCCTAATAAATATGGGGTCAGTTTCATATTCCTGCATAACATATTCAATATCTGACCAATAAGGCATAAACCCAAATTCCACCTTAGTAACGTTACTAAATGGAAGAAATTTAGCAAGTTGGGTAAAGTTAATATTTCTAAGTAAGTAGACACCTATCAACTTCAGTGTTGATTCCTTTTGCTCTGCTATTATTAAAGTATCAAGTTCAGGTATTTCATAGATAGAATCTTTAAGATAACCCCAGTATAAATGAAAGATATTAATACTGGCAGTATTTAAGCAGTCTAGTTTATGTGAAAAATTAACCCGCTTGTGAATATAATTCCAGACCTTTGGATCGTCGTATTGTAGCTTAACTGGTTTTATGTCATTTTTTATCTCAAATTCACAAACAGGTAACTTTTCAAAAGTCCGCTCAAAACCGAACTTTGGATAGAAATTTACAACTCCATTATTTGCAGATAAATACATTGGAAGATCCTGATATTTTTCAATAATGTGCTCCATCAATATCCTTGATAATCCCCTGCCTCTACACTCTTTTTTTGTTGCTACTGCCCCAATTGATAAAGCAGAATATTGTTTTTGGTTAAACAATAACTTCGTCTTAAAAACGCAAATATTGGATATTATCTCTCCATTTTCGATAATTGAATAACTCTCATAATTTTCATCCCACAAATTCAGGTCATACCAAAATTGGAAATCTAAAAAGATATCTTTTAAAAGTTTATTTAGCTTATGTTGATAATTTTTATCGTTCCCATTATTAAATGAAATTCGCATAGTTAATCCCCCTCAGTACTTTCTTCCACTTTACCGGGTTAAATGGGCGGTCTTTTGTGCTGTATTTCGTAGAACATTCCTGGGATTTGAGAACTTGGCAGTTGGCGCGATTTTTAAAATCAGTAAGTATATATCTTCAACAGGGGTATAATTATATCTTATCTTTGATGTTTCCAGCTATTTAACAATTTAAGCCCTCGCCTTTTCTGGAACAGATCGTCTCATTTTCTCGATGCATCTTAAAATCTCATCCCTGTTTTTACCATTCTTTATCCACTTAGGCAATCGGCTAACCATACTATTATTCTTCCATCCATGCTCATCACAATAACCCTCTCGAATACTTGCATAAACAAAACGCTCAATGTATTCTAAGTGTTCCAAATTATATGCCCAAAGTTTTTCACCACAACAGTTTGATTCTAACCAGAGAGGGTAATCGCTTCCAATAATACCCGGTGAATTCTTATATACCTTTATAAATCCGCAGAAACCACAAATCAACGACCTTTTCTCATAAAAAAGAAATGAGCCTTTTTCATCTGGAAATGATTTGACAACCGCAAACTTTTCACATTGAGGGCACTTTACATAAAACTCATATATAAAATCATAAATTGTTTTACCTTCGTCTTGAAACTTATGATCCATATTAAATCTCCCTACACTCAATTAGATTGGTAAGATATAGAGCAAGTCGGTGGCAAGTCGGGACGGTCCTTACTTGCTTTCAAGAGGCTGCCGATTCCAAACACGCTGCTTTACGAAGAAGGACAAGATATGTGAAATGGAAGAACCAGTGTTGAAGGAAAACGACCATAAAGTAGCCTGCCACCTATATGATTAGCTGCTAGGTGTGCGTCAAAGGATTGCTTATTTAGAGAAGAAATTAATGAAATGGAGATAAATAGATAAAGACTCTTTTCAAGCAGCCTTTTTGATTCGTTTAGGCAAATTGAAATTTGTATAATTTGATGATCCTTATCCACAAATCTGAATATCTTATATCTAATAAGAATCAAGTTCTAATTTATCTATAAATTCTTTCATTTCATCAAAATGTTGTTGGTTAGAAGATGCGTAAAGCATATCGTAATCACTATTCTCAATCATACAAATTACCTCATCATCACAATTTCCATAATATGAGATATTCATCCACTGATGTAATTCATAATCTATCTTTTTGTATCGATTTCTAATGATCTGAGCCTGTTCCTCGCTAATCATATATAAATCTTCACTACAATATTCAAGCCCCCAACTAGCCGCCTGGAAAAATGCCATTGCATATAAAAAATCAAGTAAATTTTCACTTTCAAGTTTAAACTCATTTTCATTCCATGAGCAATAAACAGGTGGATTATCTTTGTTCAAATCACTCTTTTTTATAGCCCATTGAACAACATACTGATTTTCCTTGTAAAATATAAGATATTCTTTAGCTTCAATCAATTCACTTGGCTGGCATAAAATATTCTGCGTTTGATTTATCTGCTTGTAATTACCTAATTGTCTGTAATATTCTTGTAATATAAAAGGTAAACTTCCATGTTTTTCACAAGCTTTACGTATATCATTTTCTGAAAAGCCATCATTCTGTTTTATATTAAAAAGTTTTCTAATAACTTCAAACTCCATTTATTTCTTCCTTCCTATTTTATAAATTCCACCTACAAATTACTATTTATCTGCAGGTTATATATTTATATAATCTTTACTTCGCAGTTTTACAAATGTGTATTAATAAAGCTACAACATCAAACCCTTATAAAACCGGGCAGAACGCCCGGATATGTCTGTCATTCTCAATTTGTGCATATATTATTTTAATTATTTCATTAAAGCATTGTAATCCCGCATCATAATATTCTCTCAAGATTTTTGAGATCTCATCATCATTATCTATAACCGCTGAATACGACAATTGAGGATTTTCGGTCAAATGAAAATAAGGTTGTCAGGTAAGTTTTTTACATGTTGTAGATATTCTGACATCAATTTGTCATCATGGTAAGGATAACAATAAGAAAATTGGTTTGAAATCTCTGTAGCTAATAATCTATATAATTTACATGCACAAAACAAAGACTTCCAAATGTCTTCATAGTTTCCAGTTGGAAAGGTATCCTTATATAAATTCCATAGGTTTTCATCAAGATATCTTTCAAGGTATTTACCCATTTTACCAGTTGAAACTTTAAAATCATGTTTCATCCCAATATACCAAGATACAACAGCATCTAAATCGTTTCTAGCTATATTAAGCATTTTGATTGCATAAGGAAGTTCTCTCCTTTTAATTCCTTTTGCTACATTTTGAAGAATCCACCAAAACGAATTACATGAGTTTTCAAAAGCTTTTTTCGTTGGTTTAGATATAAAATACACTTCAACTCCTGAAAATTCTACGCCTTGTAATAGACCATCCTTATCAAGTAATGTAATTCCAACTCTGTCATTTTCAATAACATTATCAATATTTTCAATTGAAGCGAAGGTTAAATCTATTCTGTTACCATCTTTAAAAAGCATTTGATAGTTAAACCTACCGTTATACTCAGAGACTTCATAGTCCTTATAGGAAGGCATTTCTAGCATAATTCTTTCTCCGAAAATATCAATCCAGGAATGATTGCATGCAAAAAATTCAAAGTCATTTACAAAGTAAACTATATCATAATCCTGGAAACAATCTTTATTTGAAGGATTGCTTACTCGTGAACCATTCATGACTACGGCACGAATACGCGCATCTTCCTTTGCAGTATTTAGGACTATGTCCATCATCTCTTTTTCCGTCCTCATTACTTAATCTCCTTCATTAATCAGTGTTTAATTCGTATTACCCTGCTATTATGTATTAGCCTTGTCTTTCATAATAGACCCCCAAAAAACAACCCCGACATCACTATTTCTTATAACGTTCCTGCCATTCCCGGCACATTCGAACCGGACTCTTAAGGAATGCCCCTTGGTGGTACTGCCCCCAGTGAGAAGGTATGGTGCTGAAGCTGCTTCGTGACGGTACTTCTTGTATCCAAGCGGGAATGGTCATGTTAGTTGATACCACAACCTATCTTTCTCATGGCACATTATAGAGATAGTGAGAGACACCACTGTATATAGTTATTATGCCTACTATCTTTATGCAGAACAGTTACATGAAACCAAAATCAAAGATCCTATAATCATTATCATCAGCAGTTTTCCCAACAATAAAACTTCTACTAAATGTTCCGTTCCCCCATTGTGCTCCATATTCGATTGCTCTTTTCGAAAGAGTTTGTGTGAATTTTATATTGATTATTTCATATTCGGTTAACTTGTATTTTTCAATACATTCCTTCCACCCATAATAATACAAAGGATTTTGTTCACCATTATCTAATTTTTGCTCACTGTATTCTTTTTCTGATAATGTTGAAATTCTATGTATGATATATGATTGGGTATAAATATTGTCTTCAAATTGCTTCTTTTGATTTTCTATTGAAATTTTGTGTGGTTCTATGTCTGATAAAATGTCGTACTTAGCATCAAATTCAGCAGTAATCGTATATAAAAAATCCTTTATTACAGTTTCTTCCGCAATGTTTTGAGGAGTATCTTCTAATACAAAATTACGGTCATCTATGCTTATGTTACTTTTGTCTTTGAAAGCATATGTTTCTTGAGATATTTGTATCTGGGTACACGCCGATAGACAAATACTCACCAAAATTAAAATAACTAAAATTATTGATCTTCTCATTTTTATTCCTCCTGAAAAATTATAAATAATCTATAGCTACGCATATTCTACTGATATTCAAAATACCAGGTAATCCAATTGACACCAACGCCCTTGATCCTTAATGAAAGCGCCCTCCGTCTCCTCTGCACTTTAAATTAACACTATCAAAAACTACTCCACATCCAGAACATATAAATGATGCGACATACAGGGGAACACCACAGGGAGTGTTTCATGCATCACATACCGACAGGCTGTTATTTCCTGTAGGGGAGAACATTGTTCTCCCGATGCATATCATTAGCGGGCGCACACTGTGCGCCCCTACATTGTCTCTCACATAAGGATAGCGATAGGGG
Organism: Geosporobacter ferrireducens; assembly: GCF_001750685.1. Classification (GTDB taxonomy): domain Bacteria; phylum Bacillota; class Clostridia; order Peptostreptococcales; family Thermotaleaceae; genus Geosporobacter; species Geosporobacter ferrireducens. Next base: position 968,935 of record NZ_CP017269.1, read on the forward strand.
TAGACCTGTGTGTCTGCCCAAAGAGACGGCAAAATTAACGGGTGGACGCATAGGTCCACACTCCACCACTATGTCGCATTATGAATAGCATTGTATTCGGAAGTTGAGCCTATTAAAACCAACACCCTTAATCAAGATTAAAAGTGTTGGTAGAATTTACAATTGCTCAATTTCCGAAACATAATATAGAACGAAGCCGCGTCACCACTACCTATGGGATTTCAATATTTTTCATCCTCCATAAAGGACCAATTTTCATATTTTCGTAGTAGAAACTTATTAGTTTCAGCCTTACTATATTAATATTTTACACTATTTTCCTATAAAAGGGTATAGTTCCCCCCTCCCCCAGAAATATTGATTTATGCCGTTTTGATTTCTCTTTCTGGCGGTGAACAATTTTTAGGAATTGGCTTTTCTTTTGTAAGCATTTTTCCCTTTTCACAGCAAGGACATCTAGTAATATCTACACCTGTTAATTTTAAAAGTAGCTCTGCTACACTTAGCTTAACTACGGCGTTATCATCTTTCCTTAAAACGACACCCATCATTACCTTGCACTTCGTAATCTTTATCTTTCGATTTCGATTGCTTAAAATCCCATAATGTCTAATTTTTACAAATCTACTGGGTAGAATATGGATTAAAAACCTACGGATGAACTCCTCAACAGTAAGAGTCATAAGTTTTTTCTTGTTTCCATCACGATAGTTCCTCCAACGGAATGTAACCTGTCCATTATCAAGCTTTACAATTCGATGATTTGAAATGGCTACCCGATGGGTATAGCGTCCAAGGTACTCAAGTACGTGCTCCGCACTCTGAAAAGGAGGTTTGCAATATACCACCCATTCTTTTTTGTACAATTTGCCAACGAAGTATTTAAAATCCACTTCATTCTTAAGAATCTTAACATCTCCTACAAGCTTCAACTTTTTTTCAGAATAAATACGTTTAAGATAATACAGGAACTTACCACGAAACTTTCTTGATAAAACCTTTACTGGAATGAAAAAATTTTTTCTCGCACTGATCCACCGACTACCGTCATGGGACAGTCCACCCCCAGGAACAATACAATGAATATGAGGATGATCCATTAAATTTTGTCCCCATGTATGGAGAATAGAGATAAATCCAATCTCACCACCCAAATATTTTGCATCTCTACCTAGTTCCAGAAGGGTTTCCGATACTGCTTTAAAAAGAATGGAATATATTTCTCTTTGGTTCAATAGGGTCATGAAATTTAATTCTTCAGGCATGGTAAATACCACATGAAAATACCCTACGGGTAACAAGTCCTTCTTTCTGTTTTCAATCCATCTTTCTTTTGTAAGGGTCTGACACTTAGGACAATGCCTATTCCGGCAGGAATTATATGAAACCCTTATGTGACCACAGCTATCGCACTCATCAACATGCCCGCCAAGGGTATGGGTTCTACAGGACGCAATGGCAGACATCGCCTTTAATATATGATTGGGCAATCTATGTTTTTCCCTATAGCCCTGTCCATATTGATTGAATATATCTTGTAGCTCAACCATTATTTACACCTGTTAAAGAGTCTAGGGGACTTACTATATTTAGCAAATCCATTCTTCTTAAATGCAAGTAAATGGTTGTGGTATTGATGGAAGTATGACCAAGAAGTCTCTGAATGTAGCAAATGTCGGTTCCTGCCTCCAAAAGATGGGTAGCAAAACTATGTCTTAGGGTATGTACAGAAGCATTCTTCTTAATTCCGACCCTATCTTTGGCATCTTCAAATACTCTTTGAATGGTACGTGCAGTAATGGGACTTTTACCATCTGCGCCCATAAACAGATAATCACTAGGATGATATCGCATCCAATATTCTCGTAAAATATCAAGATTGGTCTTAGACAAAAGTGTATATCTGTCTTTTTTACCTTTTCCACAGCGAACAGAAATTTGCATGTTCTTACTATCAATATCAGAAACCTTAAGTTTTGCAGCTTCGCTGACCCTAAGACCTGCAGCATAAATAGTCATAAGGATTGCTTTATGTTTAAGATTAGATACTGCATCAAGAATGGATTTTACCTCAGACTGAGACAAAACAACAGGCAGTTTCTTAGGCTCTTTAATTCTTGAAAGTTTTTCTACATTCCATTCTCTCGTAAGAGTTTTAGAAAAGAAGAACTTCAGAGCACTATGAATCGTATTGACAGTTCCTTCACTCAAACCTTTATTTATGATACAATGGTGTAAATATTGACGAATTTCATCTTCACCTAATAGATCTGGGGACTTACCAAAATACTTGGCAAAACGGCTCACATGAGCTACATAGTACTTTACAGTAATTGGACTATACCCCCTAAGCTCCATGTCCGTTTGCATTCTTAATCTTAATTCAGACATACTAACACTTCCTCTCTATTTTTCTCGGGATAGTTAAATATTAAAGGAAGTGTTGATATGAATAAAGTGGCATCTTTAATCAAGATACCACTTTATTTTTATATTCTAAGTAGGTTTAAAGGGGTCAGCAGCCACCGCGATAGCGGTTTAGTTCAATAAAACAAATGTACACTAAACCTATTTCCAATAATTATTCATTTACAAGTCAACACTTGGTTCGAAAGGATTTCCGGTAGCGTTCTGAGAATTTGCAACGTCGGGTTACTCTATCTCCGATCTTGCAAACCCTTTGTTAGACGAAGCCGCCCGTTTCCCAAAACTAAATACTAATATCATACTCCATTCTCTTAGCTGTTGTCCTGGCAATCTCTTCTCCAATAAGTTTTATAATCAGATAAAACGACATATTAATTCCGGCTGAGATCCCCCCAGATGTTAGTATTGAACCCTCGTCAACATACTTAACACCTCGTTGCACTATAACCTTTTGGAATTCCCTCTCTAACCTATCAATATCCATCCAGTGAGTTGTAGCTCTTTTACCGTCTAACAAACCCGCTTTAGCCAGTAAAAATGCACCAGTGCATACAGATGCGATTAATGTAACCTTATTCATTTGATCTTTTATCCAACGAATAACTATATCATTATGGATTTCAATCTCTTCCGCACCATATCCACCAGGGATAATCAAGACATCGAAGTTAGGATTATCGGCAAAGCTATAATCAGGTAAAACTTGAAGTCCGTAGCGAGCCCTAACTGTTTCTTTTGTTTGAGCAACCGTCTTAACGTCAAATGGTTTAACATTGGACCCTGGATAAGTTGTAATGGATAATACCTCAAATGGTCCAGCAAAGTCCATTACCTCAACTTCATTAAAAAGTAATATCCCTATCTTCCACTGATGATTCATACTTTCTCCTCCTATTTAAAAACTGCATGCAAGGCAGTTTTATCTGTTCATAGAAATAAAAGCACGCTCATTATATCCGTTAATATAAAATTCTGCTATTCCTTCCGTCGTTGCTCCTATGGATCCTCCGCCTCTAAAAAAGTATCCAAAAGAAAGACCTGGCCGATTGATATATAGAATATGAATTATTCAATATATACTGAATGTTTTGCCCCCAAAGGAATAGCCGATATGAATGAGTTAATTTCTTATAACGTCCTGAGTGTTCTCGAAGTCTGGTTACTACATTCATATTATACCAGATTTTTGGAACAATCTGGTATCTCTAAAGACATTAAAGTTTTTTCTCAAATTGTGCTATCCGTATTACTATTTTGCTGCATTGGGACTTATTGCATTTCTATTCAATTTTATTTTTAATTGTAATATTTCACTATCACTTAAACCAATTTGTAAAAAATACGCTTCTGCTGAATTATATTTTTGTTGGAACATGTTCAGAAATTTTTCCATGTACTCTATTTTCGGAGTTATAATATTCACGTCAATATTCTTATTGCTATTACAGAACTGTTGCAACATAGAGCTTAAGTATGCTTGGGAAAGTTGATAATCAGCTAAAATATCTGTTTTACAAACACCGGCTAATAACAAAAGTAATGCTGAAATTACTCCAGTTCTATCTTTCCCTGCTGTACAATGGTAGAGAACACCGTCTTTAGCTTTCGCAAATACTCTCATGATATTAAGTACGCTTGTTTGCTCATCCACCATTTCAAAGTATGATTCTGGAACAGCTTCAACACTTGTAGGTAAATGTCCATCTCCATAAATCTTACAATGATAGTATTCGAAGTTTTTATGACTTTTAAGAGCACAAGGTCTATCTTGAACCTCATTATCGCTTCTTAAATCAACAATTGTTGTTATATTATTAGATAATAATATTTTTATGTCATCGTCGGATACTTTAATTGGAGCATCGCTACGCAAAAACACCTTATATGCGGTTACATTGCCACAATCTGTGGGATAACCTCCTATATCGCGTGTGTTAAGCGTGCTGCTTAATAAGAATCTACGCATATAATCACTTCCTTCCGATAAAGGTAATCCAGAAATACCATATTCACATTTTCTATGGCTATATATCACTTATTTTATCACATATTTAAAGCTCCTAGAGTAAATCTGGGAACTATCTTGAGAAGAGGATCATAAAGTGGAGATAATTGAAAAATGCGCATCTTTATCATTGGATGAAAACCCCTACTCTGCAATTATAAAAAGTTTGCGGGTCTACTGAATGATAGATCCACAAACTTTTTTACAGTCTCACCAACCTAAGTTTTCTAGTTACTTCAAACTACCTTACCAGATTCAAGCTTCTGTCTTTTATTTCATAAACCAAATCCGCCACATTATCAATCAACCGTTTATCGTGGGTGATAAATAAAATTGTCCCTGCATACCCTTTCATTAGCTTTTCTAAAGCCTCTAAACTTGGTAAATCAAGGTAGTTGCTTGGTTCGTCCATTAGCAAGATATTATACTTGCCAAGAAACATTTTGGCTAACAACAACTTGATAATTTCACCGCCGCTTAAAACCGATAATGTTTTGTTAATATCATTCTGTAGAAAGTTCATTGAGGCTAGTACTGAACGTATTTCGGAAACATTGTAATCACAATCCTCCTGCATGAATTTCATAACTTCCTGATTACGATTATACTTATAGCCATTTTGGGCAAAATAACCTATCTTTGCCTTAGGAGAAATGGAGATTCCATCTTCACGGTTTAAGATCATTTGTATTAAGGTTGTTTTTCCTGTACCATTACCTCCAATCAATGCCACCTTTGCTGCAAGTGGAATGCTAAAAGATGCCTTTTCAAACAACAACTTATCTTCAAACCTTTTACTTATTTCTGTTCCAATGATCGGATATGGATTATGGAGTTCTAATGCAGTACTTTGTCGAAAACAAATTGTGCGGGTGTTTTCTGGAGCTTCCACATCGCTCAAAGCTGCAATTCTGTGTTCCATAGACTTAGCAGCATTATACAGTTTTTTTTGCTTACTTCCCACTGTTTTCTGATGTGCCAGACGTCCACCGCTTTCAGAACTGTTTTTCTTAGCAGCACCTTTTACTTTCTGATCTATTTTACGTGCTTGTTTTCGCTTGTCCTCAGCAGCCTGTTCCAGTCGGTCTCGTTCCGCTACAAACTGTTCGTATTTTGCTGCCTGATTTTTACGCTCTTCCTCTTTCTGGCGAAGATAATCAGAGTAGTTTCCCCAATACTCCATGATTTTTCCGTCTTTCAGTTCCCATATCTTATCTACCACCTCATCAAGGAAATAGCGATCATGGCTGATAACTAACAATGCACCAGAAAAATATTTTAACTGTCTGATTAAAAAATTGATTCCTTCATGGTCTAAATAACTGGTGGGTTCATCTGCCAAAATACCATGCACCTGTTCTGAAAGAGCTTGTGCTATTTTAAGTCTTGTTTCTTCACCACCGCTCATGGTCTTTACCTCTAGTTGTTCAACGCCGAGTTTGCTCATAAGTGCAAAATCTTTTACCTCCTGCAAAGCTGCTTCATCTAGCTGAGGGATATAGGCAAACTCTCCAAGACGATGGATTTTACATCCCGGTGGGGTTAATTCACCCAAAAGTACCTTGAGTAAGGTACTTTTTCCTGCACCATTTTCTCCCACCAGACCAATACGGTCATAATCATATAACACCAATTCAGCTATATCTAACACGTCACGCCCTGTGTATTCTACACGAACGTCTTTTGCTTTTATTATTAATTCCATTTTCCTTCCTCCTGTCTAAAATCGCATGTTTTCATTCACCTGTTCGCAGGGAAAACCCTGCGATTTAAGCAGGAAGGATTATATGAATATATAATACATAAGTGTACCTCCTTTACATTTTAAGTTATTTTTTCTTCATGCCAATTATTAATGTTAAATCTACAGTTATAGTAGATGTATTCTTTTCATATATATCATTTAATCTATCAGCACTCTGTCCCCAAGTTAATGGTGTCATACTAACGAAATATGGTAAAAGCTCTTTTTTAACATCAAAAGAATAGTTGATATTTTGAATCTCTTTAACATCTAGCTTTTGTCTAAAATAATTGATCACTTTACCATTAGAATAATCAGAGACATCCTTACCACTATGAATTGTTTCCCGTAATTCTTTAAGATACTTCGATCCTGGAATCACCTTTATAACAATTCCTTGATTATTTAGTATTCTATCAAATTCACCTCATTTATTAATCTGATGTGAATTCTTGAAAATGACCATTCAACGTTAAAAAGGGCTGCAAATGAACATAATCCATCTGCAACCCTTATATCTCTATAAAAAATATGGGACATCAAAAACTACACGAAGGCAGTCTAAGCTTAATGTCTATAATAGGATACAATTTAAAAGTGTATGAATGTTCATTGCAAGAATCCTAAAATAAGGTATAACAAACAAACCTAAAGCAATAGGCTTTTTCACACCTTATCTCTATTTAGTTATTTGTATTAAACTAAATAACGGAGTCTCATTCTATAAATAAACATTCACATACCTCTTTTCAAAATATTTGCTCTTAGTATAACACATATGAAAATAATTATCAATATGCCCTTACATTAGCAAGATTTGTCCCCATATTTTTAATGGTCAACAATAAACTAGATATACGCTTAAAAATACTATTCTCATACAAAACCCTTGCACTTTTATGAAGAACTAATAAACACGTAATATTAGAGTGTTCACGACGTTTATCAGCTCTCGCGAAGCCTGACCCAAGATGCTGATGAATGTTGGAAACACTCTGTTAGGCCACGGAAAACACGAAAACTGCTAATTGATATTAAAAATTTGTTATTCAAACATAACCAGCCGATATGGTGAAACGCTTTTTATGTACTCCATATTACTTGATACCAACGACTTCATGACATCATTAAATTTCAAAGTATTGTCATTAGTTAATACAACAACCCTACTATCTCTTAATGGATTCCCAAACTTTCCTTCTAGCATTAACAAGTATTGGTACGGTTGCTTTTTTTGGTTTTCAGAACTGCTATCAAATAAATAGTAATAATCATCATCGAAAAATAAATCGTTAAAATACACAATGGTATCATCTTCTGTTTCTGTATAAAATTTAACTATGCGAATACTAGTATTTTTACCTTTTGATGCGTCTTCAATAAAACTGTTCCACAATTCTTTATTTGCAATGTCCTTTGAATCTTGTTTAACAAAACATCCATCTTTTTTAGCATCTTCTACAGTATACTTCGTTGGTAGATTTGAAAAACCTGTATACTTTCCATTATCGTCAAATGAAAATTTTATGCTTTGATTATCATATTTTTCAGCACATGATATTAATAATCCGACAATGCAAATAATTGTAAAAAATGATACTATAATCTTCCTCATACAAATTACCTCTCACTAAGAATGCTAGTTTTTTTCTTTCAATCTAAAATAAGTATTATTGCAATCATTGAAAATACTAGAGTTGACTTTTTAAAACTAATAATTTTACTTTGCATTATTTCCTCCTCAATGCTCTTTTTAAACAGTCTTCACATGTTATACTGACTCTTTCAGTGTATTTCGGCTGACCTTCCGCATTTTCCACACCTTCGAATTGTACACCAAAGGAATACCCCATAGCGGAGCTTCGAAGATGTGGTACTGCCCCTGCCCTTGACACGTGCTTCCAGCACCTTTATGCAAATGCATTGTTAGGTGACAGCTCAACACTCAGATGGTTTGCCCTATGCATTCAACAGAGTATCAATTGACTCTATTGCCTCATCCATTTTGGAACTCTTAATTCCTACTATGTTCAATTCAATATTCCTGTTCTTTAACGATGTTCTAAGTGCCTTAATGAAAATCCCTTCACCTACAACTTCTTCATCATTTTCTGAAGTAGTGTTTACACCGCAGCTCGGAGATCTATTTATGCCAACAACACCAGAAATCTGGAAACCATGCTTCAAGTATTCTTCAATTTGATAAACCGTGTTCTCAACAAGTCTATCGATAGTTTGCAGTTGTTCATCCTTGAGCAGTTCTTTTCTTATCCTTGTATTTTCAACAACAACAGGTCGCTCTGCACCTTTGATGTCGCCACGATCAAGCCCTAAACACATCAATTCAGGGCATGGCATCTGTACAACACCTACTTTTGCTTCCATCAGTCTTTTTACAATTTCCTCATTTGTACCTGGAAAGTCAGCTGTTCCATCAGAGATTGAATTTTGATTTAGAACGCAATGACATACGAATACTATTTTTTTACTTCTTACATCGTTGAACATAAAGCACCTCTCATCCTTTATTTTTGTATCTTAAGTTCTCTGTTTTTTCCCTGTTGTGCTGTTCACCTAACTTCCCGCATTCCCACCGTCGTCGAGTTGAGCCCTATAGCCTTACCTCTGAGTGGTGCTAACCCTGCTTAACGGTACAAGCAGAGACTTTCTTCATGACTGCACTTCTTGCGCCCCTATGGAAATGCATGTTAGTTGATCCTACAACCTAACTCATTTTGTTATGGTACATTTGGAAGAAACATCGAAATAGTCATTAATAGGCTTCTTTCACAGTTTACATATTATAAGAAGAATGTGTCACAACAGGGTCGCGGGTTTGCGAAGTTGATTTGGAGGACGAGTGATCTTCTTGTCCGGAAAAGCAATTTCCCAAACCTGCTGTTAGGCGATGTAGGACGCGACCCGCGGTGTTATTATCATTTTTTGTTTTGTCTTCTAAAACTCATACCGTACATATTCATACTCACAGGGGTGGCCAGCGGCTATATATATTGCCCCTTCAGCTGGAACCATGATAAACGAAGCAACTGTTGTCGATGATGTTGGGACCGTGGGATTAAAGTGGCGGCATATGGAATCGGGATGGTGGTCGTGATCGGCCAGGATTTTCATAATGATTTCAGTATTTATGTGACCATAATGCTGGTCCAATAAACTGCGAATTCTGTCTAAGCGATGGTAGCTGTCGGGCTGTAATTGCAGTGCAGTGTCCACTTCCTTGAAACGTTCTGTAAGATAATGATTTGAATGCAACAACATATCCCTTTCTGGGTATAGAAGTTCAAAATCGTTATGAATACTCTCAATACCGGACATATGCCCGTTTATGTCCGCTAAATGATAGTAGCCAAGGCCACGGACAACTTGTTTAAGAATATCTATGGCATCGTGGATATTTTTTTCTCTCATCACTCGGGGAAGATAACAGCCTACTGGAATATTAAATGAGTAGTCTTGACCTATGGTAGCATTTGCGCATATACCGATTCCGGCAGATGAAAGTGTGAATTCACTGGAGTTTGAAAAGCTTAATATGAATTGTACGAGGCCATTGGCATGATGAATTTTTAATAAATCTATCGGTGTTCCAGGCAAAAAATCTATGTTTTGCCCCAGAATGGTTTTCCCGTCTTGTGTTGCCTTTCCTGTTGCCGCAAAGGAGGTGCACAAGCCTGAAATATTGTTGTAGTAGAAAGTAAGCTCATTAAAGCACTTCTGAGTAAATATTTCTTCCAAACTAAGCCCGGTAGCGTCAGCCTGCCCCCGCATTATTTCAACCAGATAAGGATCAAACTCTTGAACTGCAGGGAGAAACTTCATAGCATTGGAGACGACCTCTTTCTTTGAGGCTTTGTAAAAAAGCGCCATACTATTGCAAATGTTCTCCGAGATTTTTAAAATGTTTTCTTTACAACCTTCCCCCCACTGCCGGCCGATTTCATAGGGAGTACCCCGGCACTCAATTAGTTTAAACTCTTTAGCATTTTTCATTAGGTTTTCTCCTTTCTTTTTGACGGCTCGGGTTAACACCCTAGAGCTACGTCCTATCTCGCCTAACGTCCCCGCACTCAAGATGTTTCTCAGCCTTAGATAACTCTTATCTTGGGCTGAGAAATTTGCTTTGCCTTCTTCGAAGATATTACCCCAAACAGCCAAAGTGAACTTGAGTGCATTGTTAGGCGGCGGACTATGGCCCTCGGGGCAAGAGCAGCACGGATGCTGCGGCCTTATAAAAACATCTTCATCCTATTACTTTGTGAAATTGTCAATAACTTACTTAGAAATGAAATCGTCTATGTTGTCTATTCTAATATCAATATAGTTGTCTAAATTATTTGCTTTTACCAAGCGAATGTACATGGGCTTTTCATCTATGCTACCACCACCAATAAGCAGATAATAATTTTTATCAATATCATAGTGTCGAATATATAATCCACTGCCAATATCAATGCTATGATATTTTTCAAAATCTTCCCACGAAAGTTCATTACCCTTTTTAGATAATTCTATTACTTTTTCTAAGGATAATTTGTCTGTTTCTTTTCTGAAAAATTGCCATTCATTATTTATCATAACAACAATACCATCATCACAATAAGCATATGCTGCACCAACACAGCCAAAATTACTTTGACCATTTTGAGTAGGAATTTCCGAACCATCAACTTCCGAAGTAATTGTACCTATAATAGCCGAATCATCTATTTCAACTGGCATTTTCTCACCCGTATCCAGATAAAGCTGTTCTTCAACCATTACCATAGGGATTCTATCCCATAACATTTTCTCTTCAACTTCCTTATTTCCACAAGCAGTTATTGCTATAATCAAGAATAATATAAGAACCAAACTCAGAATTTTTTTCATCTACATTACCTCCAAATCCTGATTTATCTTCATGTTATATAAATAATCATTGATTCACAACATCAAACAAATGTGAATTATCAAAGCGCTTAAGATGTTCTTCCATAATCCGCAGCAGGACGCCGCGACCTTTGCGTATGGTTTCAGAGCTCTCATGGCCTAACAGTTCCTGTATAAATTATTCTACATTTAGCTACTATTTCCTTCATTTTTCATACAAATTTTTACAGTCTATCCCAATCCTTCCACTGCTACGGCTTTTACAATATAAAGGGGCAGGGACTTGTCTGTTCGTGAAGGTATTTATCCTATAGCAACCCTGTCTCCGTCTTCTTTATGTTGATGTATAAAAAAGCCGTTTAACACCGTAGACTAGCTCTTACCGTCAAAATCCTAGACCTTTCATCTATCTATATCGATAAAGGCTCAATTCAAACTGAATGGTTTGGTATGACTTGCGATCTCTTAGTAAAAACCATAAATCAAGTTTGGTATCGTAATAAAAGACAATGGCTGTATCCATTGTCGTTACGGTACTTGGTGTCTATGGTGGTTTTAGGGAAGTAGCTTCAGATAAGGTAAAAATGCTGCAAACCTTTGGTGCCGCAAGATTACAGATCCTACAGAAAGTCATCATTCCTGCCACTATTCCGACAATCGGCAGTACGAATAGGCTGCTTTTTCAAGCAGCCTATTGATCTGGAAAAATAATATTTTCATTCGTTTAAGACAATGGAATAATTCTCTCAAAAAAGGAGATCACAAGTTAAGTGCTTGGCATTTTTCGAAACAGCTAGATAACCGTCGCTAGACTTTTGCTGCTTTCACAAAAATCCAGTGCTGCTTGTACCATCAATGCTACTCCTATCGGCAGGGCTTTTTCATCCGGATTGAATTTTGGATTATGAATAGGTGCGGCTTCCTCAAAAGGAATTGTTCTGTCTCTGCAGCCCAACCAAAAATAAGCTGAAGGAACCTTTGTGGCAAAGAAGGCAAAGTCTTCTCCTCCAAGGGCTGATGTGGGAGCAATAAGTGCATCATTTCCCAGCACATGCTGCATGGCCCTAAATACGAGATTTGTCATATGGGAATCATTGATTGTTGGCGGATAGCCTTTTACATATTTAAAGGCATATTCTCCTCCCATCGCTGAGGTAACTCCCTTTATTAGGTTTTCTATTCTCTTTGGCATGGCATTTCGGATATCTGGATCAACCGTTCTAACGGTACCCTCTAATTGCACTTTATCGGCAATTACATTATATTTCGTACCTCCATAGATTTTGCAGATGGAAATGACTGCCGCGTCTAATGGGCCTATGTTTCTAGCTACTATGGATTGTAGGACAGAAACAACATTTGAGGCGATAGCAACGCTATCGATGCCGTTTTCCGGTTGGGAACCATGACTGCTTTTTCCCTTTATGCTTATAAAGATTCTATCGGAGGCACCCATAATAGTGCCTGTTTTTATGGCAGCTGTCCCTGTTTGTAATTGGGGCCAAACATGGAGGGCCAGCATGGCATCCACTTTGGGGTTTTCTAAAACGCCATCATCGATCATTCCTGGTGCTCCCCCGACAGGGTTGTTCTCTTCTGCCGGCTGAAAGATGAATTTGATGGTTCCTTTTAGTTCTTCCTTGAGTTCTGTCAAAACATGGGCACAACCTAATAGGATGGCGGTATGCATATCATGACCACAGGCATGCATCACATCTTTGTTGACTGAGGAGAATGCTAATCCTGTCTCTTCCTGTATTGGTAAGGCATCCATATCCGCCCTCAAGGCAAGTACTTTTCCTTTTTCTCTCCCGCTTAAGATACCAACAACCCCTGTTTTGCCAACATTTCTTTTGACCTCCATCCCTAAGCCCTCTAAAACCTCTGCTACTTTTTCAGCCGTTCTTTTTTCTTGATAGGCTAACTCCGGATGTTGATGAAAATCTCTTCTATACTTTATTATTAATTCTTCATATTTTTTCGTTAATTCTTGTATTTCCTTCATCTGTTTTTCTCCCCTTTATTGTACTTGCTGTATCTTATTTTTCTTTTATTTTTCTCTCCTATGTATTTTATCTCTTTTGTATTTCAATCCCATGCCTGCCGTCTTTTTCTCGGTAGAAGGTATTTACATAAATATACTGCTTCCAGGTCCTAGTGGTAAAGCTAGCAGGAACCAAATGATTAGTTGCAGAATCCATACTGCACCAAAGACTAATGTGTAGGGTAATATATAGGACATGGCTGTTCCAACCCCCGCACTGTCATCGTATTTTTTCATAAAGCCCAGTAGTATTGGAAAATAGGGAAACAAAGGCGTAATGGCATTGGTGGTAGAGTCCCCTATTCTATAGGCTAGCTGGGCAAAGGATGGCGAATAGTCGAGCATCATAAACATGGGGACAAATACGGGTGCCAGTAGTGCCCATTTTGCGGAACCGCTTCCTATAAATATGTTGATGATGGTACTGATGATTAAAACCCCAATGATCATGGGAAGCCCTGTGAAGTTTAAGGCTGACAATGCCTTTGTCAAGGTAACAGATATCACCATACCCAGGTTTGTCCAATTAAAGTAGTTAACAAACTGTGCAATAACAAATACTAAAACAATGTATCCGGCCATTCCCTTCATTGCATTGGCCATCAGTCTTGGGATATCTGCTTCGGACCGTATGGCACCAACTGCTTTTCCGTAGGCAATACCTGCAATGACAAACCATAGGAAAATAAAAGGAACGATTCCACTAATAAAAGGAGAGGGAATGATGGTGCCATTATCACTTCTAAGGGGTGAGTTTTTGGGAATGAGGCTGATGATCATAAGTCCCCAGTAAACCAAGGTGACAATACCGGCCTTCCTCAATCCGGTTTTTTCTGCTTTTGTTATTTCTAAATTTTGGTCTTCTTTTATGGTACCTTTGGAGATATAGTCTCCTGCTAAGGGAATGACATATTTATTGGTTACCCATACTCCAGCAAAGGTTAGGATGAGGGTAGATGCAACCATAAAGTAGTAGTTGACAGTCGGGTTAACGGTGATGTTTGGATCTATGATTTTTGCAGCTTCTTCTGTTATACCGGCTAATAGAGCATCTGTCCCTGCAATCAATAGGTTGGCAGAAAAACCTGCACAGGCGGCTGCATAACCTGCAGCAATCCCCACAAGCGGATTACGTTTTGTGGCATAAAAAATGGCTCCTGCTATGGAGGGGACGATGACTGCTGCTGCATCAGAGGCAATGTTACCGCAAATACCTACTAAGAAAATACTAATTAGCAGCATTCTGTCACTGGCCCCAACCATGAATTTTTTCATAAAGGCTGTCATAAGTCCTGCTTCTTCTGCCATCCCTACCCCCAGCATCATGGTTAATACCAGCCCAAGAGGTGCAAAATCCGAAAAGTTTTTGACCATGTTTAGAATCATGTAACGAATGCCTTCTGCACTCATGAGACTTTTTACTATAACTTCTTCTCCGCTGGTGGGATGTTGTACCGATAGCTCCATTCTTGCTGCAATAAAAGAGATTGCAATAACGGCTGCACATAGCAGGATAAATAGGGTAAAGGGATGGGGTAATTTATTTCCCGCCCTTTCTACGCCATCTAAAATCCGGTAAAAAAATGTCTTTTTTTCTGTACCTTTCACACCTGACATTACCATAGTTTTTTAACCTTCCTTTCCAAAATATGTATTGTATGAATAATTTGGAAAAAGTAAAATGTAAGTCGACTTTTTATAACGATATATCGTTATAAATTATAATATAGTTCGTTTTAGTTGTCAACGATATGTCGGTAATTCTTTTATTGGTATTTTGTTATACTTTTTAAAAAAGTGTTAAGAGGTGTATTATGACTATAAAAAAGGCAATTTCTCAAAGAATATTGCAACTATGTGAGGAAAATAATATAACTCTAAATAAACTATCTACAATGGCGGGTATAACCCAATCAACTCTCAACGATGTTGTCCATGGCAAAAGCAAAAATCCTACTGTTAAGACCATATATTACATTTGCTTTGGTTTAGGGATTGAGATGAAAGATTTCTTTGACTCTGATTTATTTCATAACTTAACTGATAATGACTAGAAAAAACAGGTATAACTGAGGCTGGTTTGTCACGACATGAAAATAATCTTAGAGAACCAAAAGCTGAAATAGTAACTAAAATTTCACGGGCTTTAGGCTGCTCTACTGATTATCTTTTAGGGAGTATCGATGTGAAAAATCAGATTGTATTACAGAAAGGCAGTTTAGAAAAAAAATAATATTAATTATAGAAATTATAAAGAAATCGAAAATAAACTCTTAAGAAGGCTTATAGATGAGAAGATTATTCATGAAGAAGAACCTCTTTCTGAAGAAGCATTGGACAAGATCATCAAATACGGCGTTGACGCAGCTGTGGAAATACTGAGACTGAAAAAAATGCACCAAAATAATAAGCCTGACTAGGAAACAATTAGATCAAGTACCTATCGCCTATAGCTTTTTGAACGGTGCCCGATTTGCTAGACGCACAGGAGTCATTACCTAATTCTTGTGTGTCTAGCAAATCGGGCATCGTTCAGTCATTTATCTATGTCTAAGATAAAGTACTTTTTCAAACTACTTATTAACTCATTCTCGGAAATTAAACACCCATGTTGTCCTAATGAAATGGTAGGTTTTGTTTTTCCGTGAAAATCACTTCCGCAAGTAACAAATAGTTTAAAATCCTTAGCCTCTCTAAAAAAATGAAAAGCTTGTGATGGTGTATGGTAACTACTAAAAGCTTCTATTCCATCTATTCCTGTACATATAAGGGGATGTAACAGATCGTAATGATCTTTCAGGTTTACATTTGGATGTGCCAAGACCGCTTTCCCGCCATTTCGGTGAATAATATTTACTACGTCTTCTAAAGGAGGGTACTCAATTTTAACATAACAAGATTTCCCCTGTGAATAATAGTCCCAATAAAAATTAACATAGGGATTATTGCTTTTTACACCACCTGAACGATAAGGACGTAATAATGGATGATTATTGTATTCAGGCTTATTCAGTAATACTTCGGCAAACATCTCACCGGTCCAACTTCCCTGCCAAAAATTATTCTTTGAAACTTCCCACATATCATTTTCTGTTATGCGAAAACCTAACGCTTGAGTTTCCGCAAGCATTTTCAAAGAAGCATCAAAGCTTTGATCATCAATATTTTTTTCAATTCTAACAAAGTCACTATTCTGATAGTCAATATCATAGCCAAGTACATGAAAATTTTTGTTTTGGAAAACGCAATCAATTTCTATACCGGGAATATAACTAATTCCCTTTTTCTTAGCTGCCCTTTGTGCTTCAGCATTTGCCCGAACCGTATTATGATCTGTAATAGACATAGCCTGAATACCACTTGCAACACATTTCTCCACCAACTCTGTTGGTGTGAATTCACCATCATCGCTGTACCTACTGTGCATATGTAAATCAATCGAATTATTCATTTACTGTCCTCCTATCTGAATGAGACTTGCGGTTACAATATTCAATCAGTAAAATCATTGCGACAGTAAACATCAACTGAAACAGCGGGAAAATTGTAATACTGATTTTCTCGGTTAATAATCCAATCAAGGGAGGAGAAAAGGTGCTACCAATGTAGGCACACGCCATCTGTAAGCCCATCATCGATTGAGAAGCATTTTTACCAAAGCGTTCCGGAGTCTGATGCAATAAGCTAGGATAGATTGGCGCACAACCAAGGCCAATCAATATCAGTCCGGTAGACATGACTGTGCGATTTATAGAAACAAATAATAATGCTACACCAAGTATTATCAGTCCCTGTCCTAACCGTATCATACCTTTCGTATTTAATTTTAAGGTAAGTAGTCCACTAAGAAAGCGTCCTCCTGTAATACCGAGATAAAACAAAGAAATGAACGAAGCTGCAGCCTCTGAAGTAATACCTTTTTTCAAGACCATATAACTGCTTCCCCACAACCCTGTCACCTGTTCTAAAGAGCAGTAGCAAAACAAAGCAATTAAAGTCTGCTTGGCACCGGGGAGTCCGATAAGCTGTTTGTATTTTAAAGACGAAGAGGCATTATGTTTATCTTCCTTTTGGTCAAGGTTCTTTTTCCACAATGGCAGCGAAAAAAGAAGTATTGCAGTTAAAGCAATCTGGATCAAAGAAATCGTGCGATAACCATAATGCCAGCCTAAATTCCCTGTTAAACTTACCCCCATAATATAGGGACCAAGGGTAGCGCCTATACCCCAGAAACAATGAAGCCAGCTCATGTGCTTTGCTTTATAGTGCAACGCAACAAAGTTATTCAACACGGCATCTACTGAACCTGCTCCTAATCCATAGGGAACGGCCCATATACATAGCGATACAAATGCATGTGAAATAGAAAAGCCAAACAGCGCCGTTGCCGTCGTTCCCACGCTGATAGCTGTTATCCATCCTGTCCCAATTTTTCGGACTAACCGATCACTCAGTAAACTGGAAATGATAGTACACCCAGCTATAATCATAGATATGATTCCAGCATATGATATTGGCACTTTAAGTCCTAAATACATACTAGGCCAGGCAGAGCCTAGAAGAGAATCCGGCAGCCCTAGACTGATAAAAGTAATATAGATAATTACAAGCAATAATTGAAACATCTTTTTCTCCTTACGTTTTATTTTTTATTATAATAATATCGTCTTAATAATCTTGATACAATTAGATTTTGGACGTATAATATAAGAATATCGACAAAGGAGATATTCGTATGGCACTTCAAAAATGCGGATTAAACCTTAACAGGAATGGAAGGGAGCTTCAGCCACATGGTACATTTGATTTTCCATGTGCCGGATATTGTTCACAACATACAGAAAGTGCTGACGACGTTATCCCATGGCATTGGCATGAGGAAATGGAGATTATATATTTGCTGTCGGGTCAACTGAAACTGAAAGTACCAGGAAAGACATTTCGCTTACAACAAGGCGAAGCTATTTTTATTAACTCCAATATATTGCATTTTGCAGCAGCAGAAATGCATTGTGAGATTCATTCTTTGGTTTTTCACCCTACTCTTATCACTGGCCAAGATAAATCTGTATTCGCTCAGAAATATATCACTCCCCTTGTCAATTGTGTGGCTCTTGACAGCTGCCACATAGCTCTTGCTTTTAATTGGGGAAAAAATATAATAACTGATTTTATTCATACATTTGAAGCGATCGCTTTCGAACCAACAGGATATGAATTTACAATCAGAGAGAATTTATCGCATATATGCCTCACTCTGTATCAGCAATATGAGCAAGAAATAAAAAAGTGGAATACCGAACTTAATCAAGATAGCACCCGCATTCGAAAAATGCTGGACTTTATACATGAACATTATTCAGAAGACTTGACATTGGCACAAATTGCAAAATCGGCAGATATAGGAGAACGCGAATGTCTACGATGTTTCCAGCGAGGAATACAGATTTCTCCCATACAGTACTTAATAAAATATCGGGTGATGCAGGGCGCTACTATGCTTTTGCAAACTCCCAACAGTAGTATTTCAGAAATTTCCATTCAATGTGGTTTTGACAGTCCCAGTAATTTTTCACAAATGTTTAAACGTTTTTTTAAATGTACTCCCAGAAATTATAGAAAACGATAAAAATGAATTTATATATCAAAATGGTTGTGTATTCGCTGTGAATTATACATTAACCGATTTCCTTTCCCATATACACAACACTAAAATACTTATTAAACTTCTTTCCTATATTTTTGAGCCGACCATATTCAACAAACCCATTTTTCTCATGAAATTTAATACTGCAGATATTCTCTGATGAAATATCTGCTAATAATTTTTTGATACCTCTTTTTTTCGCTTCAACTTCAAGTTTTTCTAAGGCAAGAGTACCAACCCCTTTACCCGTATAATCAGGATGAATAAAATACATTATTTCAGCTACTTCTGAAAATGTAGAATAAGACCCATAAGGTTCTAATAAGCAAAACCCAACAACTCCATTTTGACTATTTTTAATAGCGTATCCACAATGAACCTCTGAATCGTCTATAAATTTTAGAAAATGTTCATTTTTAACAGCTTCTTCTCTATAAGCAGCAAATGTTTCTTCAATATAATAGTTTAAAATGCTAACAACAGCTTCTTGATGTTCAAGTTTTAAATTTTCAAATGTAAAGTTCATTAAATATTCCTCCTATTGAATTGATATTTTTATTTGGAACCGCGGGCGTATTTAACAGTTATATTATCCCACATATACAATTATTTGGATATGAAATAAACAATTTAAATTATTTACTACATATAGACACAATTTTTCAGATGCATGTCCTGTCTCTAAGTTCTCAGAGTTCTGAACTATGCCCGATTTTCCGGACACACAAGAATTAGGTAATAAGTTCTGTGTTCCCGGAAAATCGGGCATAGTTCACCTGCTTGTAATCATAACGAAATTTCCAATCCCTACAAGAGCTGCTACAATATTAGACTTGCTTATGACCAGTGTAATCATCCTAGCTATCCTTGCAACGGCCATGTATCAAGGGCATGTCTATTTTAATCATTTTTATTACTACTTACTCTTCAAGTTTATAATTATTTTGCCATCATTGACTTCAAACAAATTATTCTTTCTTCTCATTGTTATCGTATTATCCCGAACTAAATAGCCTGATTTAAACACTGAAAGCATTATTCCAATTAGAATCATATTTATTATTGTACCTGTTGTATCATAAGAAATAAGTGGCAACGTCAGTGGAGAATATAGTGGAAACCCTAAATTAAATACTACATAAAGTACAACCTGAATTGTAAAAGTTATCAAAACAGATGTAGATACCAATTTTCCCAAAACACTTTTTTGCTTAGAACAAAGCCTTAAAAAACGAATGATTAATGTCAAAATAACTGTCATTATGATAATAAACGAAATCCAGCCAAACTCATGAATTAAATATGTTAACAAACTATTAGTATGTATTTGCGGCAATACCGCTTTAACGCCATTAGAATACGTCAATTCTCCTTGGTCAAAAAATTTAGCTCCTTTAATTATATCTTTTATTATTGCTCCTAAATATCCTCCACCCATCGGATCGAGAGACGGATTAAAAGCATGTCGTAGTCTGTTCAAACGATAAGGTTTAGAAATATATATATAAATATTAGTCATCGCTATAATAACAGTTGGTATGTAAACCAGCAACATCGCTTTTAACTTATTGACATAAAACCATCCCTTTAAAATAGCTAATGTTATTAATATAAGGCAAGCCACCGAATATAAAATGGCGCTTGATAAACTTGGGATAAGCCTACCTATAAATATAGGTACAACTACATACCCTCCGCTCAAAATAATTCCCAGGTACCCTTTAGATCTCATGCTGTAAATTATTCCTGCAAAAGCTGTTGGAAAAAGCAATAATATAAACTCAACATGCTGATATCGTCCATTGACCGCCGGCGATACGATCATAATTCCAATTGTTATGGCAAGAATACTAAAATAGAAGGCTCTAGGGTATTTCCCTATAGTTGTAAAATCTAAAAAATAGACAATTATCATACATCCTATACCGAGTATTATGCTAATGATACTCTTATTCAGTATCCACTGCATATCAAAATCATAGCTAATAAATATTCTAATAGCAAGCCCCATCAAAAGTGTAATACCAGTTAATATAATTATGCTCCATTCAATTTTGGGTCTATGGGTTCTATCGAATTCTGATCCAACAAGAATTGGGTCCCCCATCTCCGCTATTGCTCTTTCTGTTGCTGTTTCTTCATCTAATCCATTAACTACAAATGCATTCTTTTGATCAATAATATGATCTTCAATTTCTTTTGAAATGACCTCATGGGCCTTTTTCCATCTTATTTGCTCACAAACAGCCTTTAGGTACTCACTTATTTTACTAGATTGTTTCAAAATTTTTACCTCCTTGCAAAACCTGATTAACAGCAGAAATATAAGCTTGCCATTCGTTTTTTTTCTCAGAGAGCATTCCCTTGCCTTTTTTGGTGATGCTATAATATTTTCTCACCCTTGCACTATCTACATTTTCCTCATAAGAGCTTATCATTTCCTGCTCCTCGAGGGTATGCAACAAGGGATAAAGTGTCCCCGCCTTTAACGAAAATGTATTATCTGATCTTTTTGCAAGTTCTTCAATCATCTGATATCCATACATATCCTGATCTTCAAGTAATTTTAATATCAGCATTGTTGTGCTACCGGTCAGCAAACTTTTGTTAATAGTCATAACTCCCTCTCCTTTCTATATATAGATGATCTATATATAAATTATATGTAGATCATCTATATATGTCAACAACAAATCAAATAAAAAAGATGCGATCTAATTTAAATGGTATACTTTAGCACTTCTTCCAAAAATAGAAGAAGCCCCCTGTGATTTTTCATCAGAAGAGGCAGTTGTTTAAAAATGCTATTATATTTGTTTAGTCAAGGACCATATTAGAGTACTCTAATTTGTAAAAATTAAGTATACATAAGCTATCATATTTTTAACCGGTGTCAACTATATTGCAAAAAAAGTTCACTTTTTTCTCAAATATTAGTCCCCATCCGTATATGCCTTGTTAAATAGCATAACATAGGCATCTTTAGTTATTTCTCTTGGATTGCTCTCATTAGAACCATTTTTTACAGACATTTCTGCTAACAGTTCAAAATCCTCAGGATTCACATTCAATGACTTTATCCCTGGTAAACCTATTTTCTTTGACAAGTTTTTAATATGTTCTATGCCTTTCATCGCGGCTTTAAAATCATCTTTTTCTTCTATACCCATAGCTCTCGCTATCCTGGCATATTTAAATTCTGCTGCGGACAGGCTGTACTCCATCACATAAGGGAGCAGTATGGCATTGCACATGCCATGAGGTGCATCGTAAATACTGCCCAGTGCTTCTGCCATACAGTGCACGGACGCAACATCCGCATGACTAAAAGATAATCCGGCCAAAAGGCTTCCCATCATCATTTTATCCCTGGCTTCTATATTTCCACCATTCTTAACAGCTTCCACAATGTTTTGGGATATGTATTCAACTGCATATAAGCCTACGGCTTCAGCAATAGGTTCCGTGCAGTTTGCTGTATAGCCTTCTATCGCATGGGTTAACGCATCTACACCCGTAGCAGCTGTAATACTAGGTGGAACCGTCAGCGTAAGTTCAGGGTCTATTATTGCTGTTTTGGCTGCTATTGCCGTACTTTTTATCGTAAATTTAAACTTTTCCTGTGTATCTGTTATAACCGAAGAAAAGGTTACCTCACTGCCAGTGCCAGCTGTTGTAGGGATGGTTAGTAAAGGCAGGCAATCATCTTTGATTTTCCCCTTTCCCTGATAATTCCTTGCCTTTCCGCCTTGCTTTGCTAAAACGGCTACCGCTTTTGCGGCATCTATTGGACTTCCACCGCCAAAGGCTACTAAGGTATCAATGGATTCCTCTTTAGCTTTTTGCGCACATGCTTCTACATTATAATCCTTTGGATTTGCCTCAATTTCATCATATAGGATGAAGTTCATACCTTCTTTTTCAATGATTTCCGTAATCTTTTTTACCATGCCTGCATTCACAAGACCTTTATCCGTTATTATCATTATCTTTTTTGCTTTTAATAAGGCCAGTTCTTCCCCTAATACTTTAATGATGCCTGCACCGTATCTTATCTTTGTGGGTAATATAAAATCAAAAAGACCAATCATTTTTTCTCCTCCCCCTTATTTTATATTATTATTGACATCTGTGGATCTAGAAAACAGGAGCTAATATTGTTTCAGATACTACTCTTCCAAAACAACTAAACTGAATCATTATAATATTCTAATTATAATATAACAGAAATAGTAAACGTAATATAGGTACTCCTGAACAAAATAACCTGGTAATAAAAAACTTACAGAACACCCCCATACCGCCTTCCTTTTATCATACTAAAAGTCGAAATATAGTAAATTTGATATGGTTCCGCATACACTCTATTACCACGACAAGGGGACAGTTCTCGATTGTCGCAAAATACTCCTAAATAAAGAAAAGTACGGCAATTAAGAACTGTACCCCTGTCGCACTTGTTTTTTTGAAATTTTATAACTGTTCTAAAATATGAGTGTATATGATACTGACTTAGATCGCTGTTATCCTTTGAGCAGTCATTTTCATTTTGTCGATTGAAATTGCTTATCACCATTAAATGATATTTGTTTTCATCACATCTTTTTGTAATTGCAATTTTATGATAAACTCTTTATGAAAAATATCTATCCCAGGAGGCCGTCATGAACTTTACTGAAAAATATCAATCGCTTATTGTATTAACTTCTGTATTTATTGGTGTAACATTAGGACAAATATCTTTCTTTCAGCTTTATGCTGAACACCTTATTATCCCTTTTCTCATGATTATGTTAACGGGAGTTTTTATACAAATCCCTCTATCAGATATAAAAAATTCTTTTACTAAAATCCATTTTACCGTTGCCAGTCTCTGTATAAATTTTATATGGACTCCATTATTTGCATGGGCTTTAGGCTATGTTTTCCTACGTGAAACGCCTCCGCTCTGGATTGGTTTTATGATGCTAATGGTTACTCCATGTACCGATTGGTATCTTGTTTTTACGGGTATTTCAAAAGGAAATGTCGCTTTAGGTACGTCTATCCTGCCCCTTAATTTTATTTTGCAGTTAACATTATTGCCCTTATATTTACTTATATTGGGCGGCTCTGTCATAACCATCGATCCTATAAGCCTGTTTTATGGGGTATTCCTGGTTTTAATTATTCCAATTATTTCATCTAATCTTCTCCGAAGACTGGCCTTAAGATTTAAAAATGATGCATGGCTAAAGGAGAAAATATTATCTAAAATCGGTCTGAATCAGATGATATTCTTAAATCTTGCTATTATAGCAATGTTTGCATCTCAAAGCACTATACTTTTAGATCACCCTAAAATTATGCTGATATTGCTGGTTCCTGTGCTCATATTCTTTGCGGCGAACTTTGTTATAGGGCAGCTGGTTAGCCGCTATTTAAAATTTAAATATGAGGATGCGGCAGCTTTTAATCTTACTACGCTTGCCCGAAACTCTCCTATTGCTTTAGCGATTGCAGTGGCATCATTTCCTGATCAACCCATGATTGCCTTAGCTTTAATCATTGGTCCACTTATTGAATTGCCTGTTTTGACTGCTGTATCACAAGTATTGTTAAGAATGAGAGGTAGATATATTAGAGCTTATTCCTAAAACACTTACAAAAAGGAGATGCCGAAACATCCCCTTATTTTATTTAATCCCCTGTGTGAATTCCATCTCTTCCGGATTTCTCAATTTTTGATGTCTGTAAATAGGAATCTGATACTTTTCGCTTAGCTTGCGTACCAAATCTTTATAGCAGCCTTTTAATTTATCATGGAATACAATTGCTTCTATGCCACCATCAATAGAGTCAATGCAGGCACATGCCCGTTCAAAACCAGTTTCATTTTCATATGCACCTGATACCAGCCATTGGTTTGCCATGATATGAGATACTCCGAAAGCCTCATTGCCCCATTCTGTAAAAACTGCCTCTGCAAAATTCGGATCAAAATGAACCCCTCCGATACAAAGCAAATTATGTACTCTTTTTTCATCATCTACAAATATTTGTGTCAGAGAATGTGCCAGAGCCTTACACGCTGTAATATTATTCCAACTGCTTTCATCGCTTCCAATTTCAATATCCATCATCGCCACCGGATATTTCGTCAATAGATGGGGGGCACCCTGCTCCTCATGTACACCTGACCAGTGCGTTGCTTCTGTAACAACCTGATAATCATCCAAACCCAGCTCTTTTTTGTTCCGATTCATTGCCAGCATTAGATTACGCATATATCTTGGTTTCACAGCTCCAAATACACCTGAATTTACATCTCCCAAAGAGTGAACGGTTAATACATTGGAGGGTGCATTCGAACCTTCATGCCAAGTAACCATGCCAGAGATATCAAAATCACTAAAGTACCGATTCATTTCCGGCAGAAAATGCGGATAATCCAAGCATACAGCTGTACTCATGGGAACAAAGTAAAATTCATTATTATTTTGATCTATGTATTTCATGACCTCTTTTCCTGCAAAGGTAATTCCAGCCTGCTCCTTCAGATAACCTTCTTGCTCTAGAATATTCCACACATGCATACTGACATGTCCCCAAGAATCATTATTGCAAATATAATATACTGCTTTTTTGTTTTTTAACATATTATACCTCTCCTTTTCTACGGTTCTTGTATCTAGCATAATTAGTTGACTGAGTCTACAATTTATTATAGTTAATTTCCAGGACTCAGTCAACTAATTTTCGTTATCTATACAATAAAAAAACACAAGAAGATTTATCAAGTTCTTGTGTTTAAACATAAATATGCTATTTTTTATTATTGGCTTATCACAACTCTAAATCCCAGCGTTCTTCCACCACGCTCTCTCCCCATTCTGACTTGTCATAGCTGTCAGTTTTCCTGAATCCGCGACGTTCATAAATGTGCCTTGCGATCACCTGTGCACTGATTGTTAATAGAAAGACATGTTTGTATTTCTTTTCTCTGCAGAAGTCAAGGGCCATATCCATGAGTTTGTTACCATATCCTCTACCGCGCATCTCCGGTTCCAGCATAAAGAAACGTATTTGGGCAATCTTATCTTCTGCCTTCACTACAGCAATACTCCCGGCAGGATTTCCATTACATTCGAGAATATTCAAACAATCCGTTTTCGGGTTAAAATTATTTGCAAATTGGTAAACAATCCGGTCAACGTAATTAAAAAATACATTTGATAGATGCCGTTCGGCATAGTACAACGTCTTATGCCGTGAAATAACATATTCTATGTCGCTTGGGGTAAATGGCCGGATACTGATAACATCTGTAACATCTGATAATTTATTCTTAATCATAATCATTGCATCAAAAATAAGTTTTTGATCCTCTTCATTCATTTTGTGAAACAGATGAGTGATTTGCTCACTCTGCATGTCGTTTAGCCGGTTAAAGTCATGTCTGCCTTTTTCAGTAAGTCTGATATAGTTGATCCTGCTGTCTGTAGGTGATTGGGTTTTATCTATAATGCCTTTTTTTTCAAACCTCGCAATCATACGGCTCATATAGCTCCTATCGATATCAAGTTGATTTACTAATATGTTAGCAGTACATCTGTCTGTTTTTCCAATCTCAAAGAGCACTCTAGTTTCTGTTAAGGAATATCCTTCAGCCATAATCTGCTTGTTCAGGAGATTTAAAATATTTGAATAGAATCTATTAAATCCCATAATCTCAGCAATCATATCTGCAGAAATCATAATCACACCTCCAACGAAGCAATTAGTAGATTCATACTTTACTAACCGGCAGTACTGAAAGACTTAATCTTTAGATAAAATCAACATTATCCCATTTTGTATTTTAACACGTTTCCATAAGAAAGTCATTCTGAATATATGATTAAGAGCAGTGCCCCCTGTCGCACTGCGTCTCTAATGTAACTCAACAACAATATCCTCTAAGATAACCTCTCTATCTTCCATTGTTTGTATTGGTTCTAATTTTGTCTCATTCCCCTTCTCATCAAAGGAAACCTCACCTCGATTGGTAGAAAAATATATTTTTGGTGTAACAATTAATTTTGTTGCTTTTTCATCTAACTTCCCAAAGGTCATACTCCAATTTATAATCCCTGGGATATGTCCATGCCCCCATTGCCTTGTCCTTCGTAAACATTACCTAAATCATCCTTCACTACTAATTCGGTGGTCACGAGGTTCAAATCATTTAGTAGGTACCCTTTAGGCGTTTGTTGCGTATACTGCAAAATAAATGACATTGGTGTTTTGTTTATCTTATCAACGGTTACGGTGAAGTCCTCCTGTATAATTTGCTATACTAAAAGGTCCCAAACCTACCTCGTCTTCCTGGGATTGCTTAAAAAATATTAATATGAACGCTTAGAAAAAAGATAACTGCTTACTTGAGGACTTACTCATTTTTTCTTTCATAGGCTTACTATAACTACTGGAAAGTCCATATTTATCCTTTAATTCATTTATCATTATATATAGTTTATCCTTATATTCTTTACCGGCTCCGCCTTTTTTGTACAAGGTTTGTAGCGGCTCATATAAATTGGGGAATTCCTGTTTTACAAAGTCAAAAAACACTTCCCTGGTTTTTCCTCTTAAATAAAGGACTCCAGGCAAAACATAATCAACATTGCAATCAGAAGTATGAGAATATAAGCAATCTATATTTTCAAATCCATCTGTAAGAAATGGAATAATGGGCATAAAATGAAGTCCTGTAGATGCATTTGTTTTTGAAAACGCTTTAAGGATTTCAAATCTTTTAAGTGAAGGAGCACCATTAGGTTCAATCTTTCTGCGAATATTTTCATCCATACAGGTGATCGTCGCTGCAATATTAACATATGTAATATTCGCTAGTTCTGCAATTAAATCATAATCCCTTAAAACTAAATCTGATTTTGTAGAGATTATGCAGGGGGTTTTATATTTTATCATAAGCCTCAAAATCTCTGGCATCAATTTGTATTGCTTTTCTATTGGCTGATAGCTGTCGGTTACACCGCCGATATTAACTACCTCTCTTTTCCAGGAAGAACTCCTTAATTGTTTTTCTAATGCCTCTACAATATTCGTTTTTACATATATATCTTCAAAATATTGTTCAGAATCTAAATATTTGTGTGAGTACATAGCATAGCAATATTTGCATCCATGCTCACATCCACGATATATATTCAAGTCCCATGCAAATGGAATCTTTCTTTTTAGCTTATTGCAAGCTACAGAACAACTGATTTCTTTGTAATTCGCCATTTATCCTACCCCACTATCTCATAAAGCATTTAAAAAGCTTTACCCCTTCGCATTTAATTTATATGATATCTCTTTGTTCTTGCTATCGATACCACTTAACATCTCTGTTTAAGAGTAGCATAGTGATAAAAAGAAGACAAGCGAAACTTCCCCTCCTCTTTCACTATGGTATTTATGTTGCAATTACTAATTTTCCATATAACTGCTTGCATTTAAAACGGTTATTCATATTTTTACGTGATAGTAGAAAATAATTGTAGACATATAGAAAAACATGTAGAATAATGATAGATATTATTCCTTTTGCCTTAATTACTATTTTAGATAGTCTACAGAAAGTTAAATTTCGTTATTATAGGGTCCAAGCTCTTTAAAAATGTATATATACTATTTAAAGGAATTTGCCATGAAAAGGAGCGGTAAAGCATAGTGCGTAAAAATTTAATATTTAAAATATATTTAAGTCTTATCATCTTTACTCTATCCATTACAATTTTGTCAATTATTTTAATACAGCAAAAAATAATACCCTCATTTGAAAATTGGCAGTCCGGCACTTTGTTTCTTTTTATTTTTGCTATAGTGTCTTTTGCCTTTTTTCCAGCCATATATTTGATGCGTAAGGTGACAAAGCTTTATAAAAAAATAAAAGAAATTCAAGGAGACTCCCTATGTATTAATAATGAAAAATCTCTTGGAGATCTAAAGTTGGTAAATATTATATCCATCTTTGATGAAATAGATAAGATTGGCAGGAAAATGAGAATATTACAATTTGAAAATAGAATTTTATATGATACAGCACTGGCAATACATACCTCCGCCTCTCTTCAGGAGCTCTTAGATATAATATTGGCCAGGCTTACGACTCATACGAATGCTGATTTTGGACTAATATTTTTGCTAGATGGTGATGAACTTACATTAAAATCACATTCTAATATTTCAGAAAAAAATATTGAAAAGAAAAGCTTTAGAATCGGAGAAGGCCTAGTGGGCTGGACCGTTCATAAAGGTGAGGGAATGCTGACACAAAATGTCAAACGGGATTATCGATATATACGGTGTGTAGACAATACAAAGGCTCAAATCACAATCCCCATCAAAATGTATGAAAGAGTACTGGGTGTATTGGTTTTAGGAAGTGAAAAAATTTCATATTTTACAGATTCGGATTTTAAACTGATCAATACAATATCGGGTGAAATCGGACTAGCAATCAACAATGCCCGACTAACGGAAAAGCTAAAAAAAGAAAACCAAAACAATCAGGTTCTCTTTGAGCTGACGAAGAAAATAACCGCTTCCGTAGATTTAAATAAAGTAGCTGAGATAGGTGTAAAAACAATAGCAGAAGTTATAGGCGCACAGTCATGTGTTCTAGCCGTATCTGATGAAGAATCGAACAGCCTAAAGATTATTGCATCTTATGGAATTGTTGAAAAAAACCAACAGCTTTTAGAACTTAATGGAACTATAGAGGAAGCCTTTCATAAAAAATATCCTGTGGGGATAAAAATAAATGATGGGTATGCATATTCAATTCCACTTTTATCTATGAAAAACTGTATAGGAATTTTACATGTTCATGCAGAGAATGTATTATCAAAGGACGAAATAGAACTTATTAATAGTGCGGTTACGCCTTTGTCTACTGCTTTGGAAAATGCCTTGTTATATAAAAATATAGAAAATTTGGCTTTAAGAGATGGCCTGACAAATATGTATAATTACCGTTATTTTCAAGAAGTCCTTGATGAATATGTTAAACAGGCCGAACTATATAATGCACACCTCTCTCTGGTAATGCTCGATATTGACAATTTTAAACAGTATAACGATACCTATGGACATCCTGTTGGAGATCTTCTGTTAAAGAAGATCACAGATGTTATGCAAAATAATCTGCGTCCAAATGATATAATAGCGAGATACGGCGGCGATGAATTTTCTATTATCTTGCCTAATACGGATATTAAAGAGGCAAGTACGATTATGGAAAGAATAAAAAATACGATTTCGGCTCATGAGTTTAAAATAGAGGATGAAAAGGAAAAGACAGATGAAGAAGCCCTAGGAGAAAGCTCGTTTAAAGATGACAATATACTTCGTAAAAGCTTTAAAAGGTGGATTGCTGATAAATGGGTATTAAATAAATTTAAGACTATGTCTAAGTCCTTTAACATAACCATTAGCGTAGGCATCTGTTCTCTGGCTGATGTTCATTATGATAAAGAGGCACTTATAAAAAATGCAGATAAAGCATCACTAGAATCAAAGCAGAAAGGAAAGAACCAAGTAAGCATTTGGAAGCCCTTAACAACTGAATAAAACGCGACAAAGGGATGGTTCTTGATTGTCGCAAAATATCCCTGAATAAAGAAAAATGCGACAATTGAGAACCGTCCCTTGTAATATGTAGTTAGAAGGATTATTCATTTTAAGATTTTAAAAGTCCGAACAATCATCAAAAAGGGTATATGCATTTTGAAGGATATAAATGTAACCGTCCCAGGGAAGAATTTTCTATACCCGACATTCAGACTATTATTCCATTTCAAAAGCATATACGTTTTGGCTGGTTGGGATCACTTATTCCCGTTTAACGCGCAAGGCTGTAATCTCTAGGGAATGGAATGGATAATCCTTCAAAACTATACTAAGGAGGAATTTCATATGAAAGGAGAATTTCCAGTAATAGGGGCTGATGTGGCAAAAGACTTTTGCTACTATGCTGCGCTTTCTCCAACAGGTGAAACTTATCTCAAACCATTTAAGGCTTTAAACACAGGAGAAGGACTAGCTTCAGTCATCAACCAAATAGAAAAAGTGGAGAAAGCCTTTAATAGGAAACCAGTAATCGTCTTAGAATCCACTGGTCACTATTCAAATCGCCTCGTCCACTTCTTCACACGCCATAACTTGAAGGTATATTTAATTAACCCTCTCCTATCTCATTCTATCAAAAATTCCACGGTTAGGAAAGTCAAAACAGATAAGGTAGACGCTGAGGAACTTGCAAAGATGTACTTCTTTATGAACTTAAAAGAACATCAAATGCAGGATGAGTACCTTGAGAACCTAAAGATATTAACCCGTACCCATTATCATCTTTCAGAGCAAAGAGTTAGTGTAATGAATCAGTTAAAAGCTGCTATCGAACAGGTTATGCCCGGATTTACAAAGGTTTTTAAAAGTATTTCCTGTAAAACATCCCTAGAATTATTAGTTCGTTATCCGTCTCCAACATCTTTTCTAGAAGGAACCAAAGATGATATTGTTCAAATCGTCAGAACTACCTCGAGAACATCTATGGCCTATGCTACGAAAAAATATGAACTCATTCTGAAGAGTGCACAGGAAGGGAAGGAGACTGGAATTCTATTAACTGCCTATGAACAAATCATCATTGTCTATGCAAATCATTTAAAGCATATTAATGAACAACTTGATTTGATAGATAAAAAGATAGAGGCTTTAGCAATCAACATACCTGCAATTCAGCTACTTCGTAGTATTCCTGGTATAGGTAAAAATCTAGCTCCTATCATAGCTGGAGAGATTGGAAGCATTGCAAGGTTTCAAAGTTCTAAGCAGCTTGTAGCCTATTGTGGCATTGACCCATCCGTTAAACAATCAGGTAACTTCATTGGGACAAAGAATAAATTTACAAAGCGAGGATCTAGATTTATTCGCAAGGCACTCTATATTGCAGCCACAGTAGCCATTAGACAAAACCCTAACGGGCAGTACGTCAACAAAGTTATTTATGACTACTATCACAAAAAGATACAGATCAAAGCTAAAAAACAAGCTTTAGGAGCAGTGATGAACAAACTCGTAAGGATCATATTTTCTGTACTTAAAAATGAGAATCCATTTGTCTTAATCACGCCTGAAGAGCAAGTGAAAATGCATCGGTCTAATGTGAAGATAGTAGCCTAGAGAAATGTATTAGCTAAACTGAATATTTTACTTTAGCTCTTTTAAAAAGTTCGGCAGAATAAAAGGGCTGATTCCTATGCCCCTTATCAGTAAATCGTTATTTTAAATTTACTCTTGACATCAGTTAGCTGGTCTTTGTCGCACAATTATCTAGATTCGAGTTCTATCTCATGCTTTAATATCTCTTCGATTCTCTTTTCAATCTTATTTAGATCCAGTTCCGCTTCTTTTTTTATACTTGCCCGAAGCATGGGACCAATTCTTTCAAGGTCATCCAATATATCCTGGAGGAGTTCCATTGCTGCCGTAGCTTCCAAAACTTCCCTTGGTATTTCTACAATGCTTGCTAGAATGGAATTTTCCGTTCTAGAAGCAATCATAGGAGTTTTCATATCCTCTATATAAACCCTCGTCCTACGTCCCGGTCCCCGCTCTTCTTCAATCGGTTCTATGGCGACTATTTTATCCGATCGGACATACTTTCCATAACCTAGCGGTATAATAACATTTTCTCGTAGTTCCAATTTCCATCACCCTTCTAAAGTATTTTCTGAATTTATTTTCTTCTATTTCCGCTAAAGTATACCCTCTGCATACTAGTATCTAGTAAAGCCATTTTTTGATAAATAACTTTTTTCTTAATAACAGCCCAATATTCTAACATGGTAGTAAGCATAGTAAAAATCCATATTAGAATATACAGATGACTTAAACCTTTGCTATTGCCAGCGTCTTTTGCCATAGTAGTTCCAACTAATCTTTTAAATGCTTTAGATTTAGACATAAAATTTCTTCTCTAAACTATAAAATCCCCTTTTTCCAAGGGGATTCTTTCATTTTATATTTATTTCTCCAACACCTTAAATAATAAACCTTGTATAGCTGGATAAGTTAGGCTTTCCGGTATATCGTCAAACAATCTAACTTCGCCAATTTCCGTTTCCGGCAAAGGTCCCAGCTTGGTAACATTACTTATAAATAACCTGCCGTATGTAGTAACATCCTCCCTTGAGACAGAATAATCACATAGGGGTTCTACCTCAAATTCCACTGCTCCAGACTCTTCAAACAACTCTCGTCTTGCAGCTTCAATAATGCACTCTCCGGCTTCAATGTGACCGCCTGGCATCTCCCAGGTTTCCCGGTCTTTATGTCTTACAAAAATCCACTTATTTTTGTACCTTGCCGGAATAACAACAAATTTCAATCGCTCTTCCTTGATACTGCCTATCTCATGAAAATTAACTACCATAATCCACCCCTTTAAATCCTAACTTATAACACTAAATATGACTATTCTCTACTTTCCCAAATCTTTTAATAGAAATATCGTCATTTTCTGCCGCTTAATAAAATTTTTAAAATGATTCCAAAGCCCTTTCAGCTTCAGCCTTCAATATAGATTTTATTATAGTATAATGTCCCAGCCTTTCAACTGCCTTTATTATGGATTGAACATATTCCCGGGAAATATATTGTTTCTTCACCAGCGGCGCTGCTGCAATTTTTACAGCATTCCTCCAGTTATCCGCTTCTACATTAAACTTTGCATTGTCCTCTGACAGAAGGTTTTTGATAAATACTTTACTGTCCCGGTGGATATCATATCTTTTTATAAGATAGTCGCACTGCTTTTTATATGTATTTTTAAATATGAGACTTTTAATCTCTTCTATATCAGAAACATCCAGCAGTGGGTTAACCTTTATAACCTCATATCCGTCTACCTTTAAATCTACTGTGGATATTATAAAGTCGATTGTGTTTCGACTCAACTTCTCGGGAATTAAATCTATTGTAACCGGTCCCGTTATTTTAAGTTCCGGAAGCATTATTCCAAGCCTTGTGCTCAGAATTCCAGAAGTAGCAAATCCGCTGCCGCAGACAACCAATACCCTTGGCATAAATCCATTTTGGGTCTTTTTCTCAAATCCCGCTCCAAGATACATTGCTATATACGCTGTTTCTGAATCAGGAAAGCTGAGGTCCAGCATTTTTTCATATTTTCCAAGTATTTTAGATGATATTTCATATATGAAAGGAATTCTATATTTTATCTGATCCGTTAGAGGATTTTCTATAAGAAGATCGTTCCTTAGCCTGTGAAAAGCTACTTTCAGATGCAGTGCCAGACCATTTATTAATTCATAGTCATCGCTGAAGTCTATTCCAAGGTACTCCTCTGCATCCTGAATGATCTGCTTTGAAATTATCTTTGCTTCCTCATCTTCAGGTGAATTTTCCTTTGATTCTATGGCATTAATTATTTTGGCCCCCATAAACATTCTGACTATGTAGCAGCGGTCACTCTCGTTGAGAAGACTGGAGCAACCAGCAGAATCTAGCATGTTTAACAGGGTGCTGTATTCCCTTTTGTTGGCATATTTAGTTCTCACATCCTCACTGTAGTAAATATGTCTGCCATTTTCAGCCCTGTTCAATGTGTATCCTATAGATATTTCAAGCTCCTCCTTTGAGATATCGGAATAGGATGTATCCATTCTCCGTTCCATAGAGCAGATGATGTTTTGTATGTTAAATCGTGAAATGTTTAATAAATCCATTATTTGATCCCTTATAATGAATTTTTTCCTGATACCCTCATAGTAAAGGCAGGTAAAAGAATTTCTTATGTTTTCCTCTTCTCCCGCTGCTGACAGACCGTAATTGGTTTTTCTGTTTAATGAAATGTGAAATTCGGAGAGGTTTTTTTCTACCTCGGTAAGATCTGATAAAATAGTGTTTTTACTGACCTGCAGCAGGTTTGCCAGATTATCTATGGTAATACCTCCCGGTGAAGTCATGAGGTATATTATAATAAGAAAACTTCTTTCCTCCGGGGAGAAGATCCTATGGGTAAGGTCTGAGAGAATACGAGAGAGCCTTTTAACGATGTCCGGCAGGTTTGTATTTTGATTCCTACCCCTGGCTTTTTAACAAGCTCGAAACCCTCACTTTTCAGGTAGCATTCGATAACATCAAGGTCATACCTGACAGTCCGCTCACTTACTCCAAATTCATGGGAAAGTGTTTTTATTTTTGCATAATCATCAGTGCCTGTCAGGTATTCTACTATGTCCTTTTGCCTTTTAGTCAACGGTACCATTCTCATCCCTCTTTGCCTGAAATTTTGGTTCCTTTGATTTAATTATACGGACTTAGTTTCTTAGTATTACACAAAATCCTTTCAATGAATGTGGCAAAAAAGCTCCATTACAAAGTACTTGCCCAGTAAATAGAGATAAAAAGAGCGTCTACGACGCTTTCGCTAGGAAACCCTAGGTTTCCTTCGACGACAGCAAAGCTGTCTGAGCACCTTCCTGAAGGCGGCAGGGGATTCCATCCCCTACAACCCCTATTTTTTATATAATAGAAAAGTAGAACTTTCCTAATTATATAAAAAATAGACTGCTTTTTTAAGCAGCCTTTAACCGGGCCGGCAAAGAATTTGCCAGATAGTCCGCCTTTTGACAATCGCTCTACCATATAGGTCCGTGACTAAGAAAGCCTATTATCCATCTAAAACTGCAGGGGCAGACCTGCGTATCTGTCCGCTTCTTTTTCGGGAAGACACATAGGGCCTCCTCTTTTTCTATTAATGTGCATCTGGTCTAAATCAATTTTTATATTCTGCAGAATATTTCTTTTAATTTTAAAAATATTCATTTCATTCCTAAAGGATTTAGTGTATAATTTTACTATAATTTCAATAGGTGATGGGGCTCACCACTAATATTGCTTAGCAATTGATGGCTCCTACTAAAGTTTACTTTAGTAGGAGTTTTGTTTGTTTTTGAAAAAGATAACCTTTAAGGGAGGCTGTTTCATGAAATTAAAAATCCTGATACTAGGACTGGGTGGTTTTCTAGGGAGTAATTTTCGTTTTTGGCTTTCTGATTGGGCTTGCAGACACTTTCAAGAAAACCTGCCCTACGGAACACTTATCGTTAACATTCTAGGTTCATTTTTACTTGGAATAATCATGTGTTATGCCACAGAAAGTAAAGACTTAGTGCCACTTATAAAACTCTTTCTGGGTACGGGGATGATGGGTGCCTTCACTACTTTTTCCGCTTTATCTTTTGAAACTTTAGAAATGCTTAAGAAATCAAACTACAGGCTTGCCATTTTGAATACAACTATGAATATTACTTTGGGAATTGCTGCAGTTTGGATCGGGTATGAAATTGCCAAGATAGCGATTCATTTAACCCATCCACAATATGTAGAAAGCCCTCAGCGGAACTTATAGAAGAAATATATTCAAAAATAATCAGAGAATAAAGGGCCTTTATTTTCTATTATTTTTTATACAGGCCAAGTGGAAGACCCTCAATGAAATAAATTGGTCATTTGATAAAGGGCATTTTCTTGAGCCGGTTCATATTTTATCTGAACTCGGGTTTCATTTATGAGTTGAATCCTTAGCATAATCATTGTCCCACTATCTCTATTTACTGTAAGCATCTTTATTTTATTTAAGGGTATATAGTTATATATTTGACAATAGGCGCTTGTAGATTTAGTCATTTTGTCATCCTCTTTTATAATAATTAGTTCCTTATTCGTCAACATCACTAGGTGTGTCGGTGAGATGTTCTTATGAAGGAAGCCTAGACACCTTTTCTTAATTTTTTGTTGAAAAACGAGACCAATAACTTCTGACTCAGGAAGCAAACAGTATCGGGCATAATTTTTAAACTTATATTCTAAAAGCTCAATTTTGTCTATATCACTTTTTTCTTTTTTATATAATAATTCATTTAGTGTACCTATAGAGGTTCTAATTATAGTAATCACTTCCGCAAACAAAAACTCAGTAACTGTGTTATATTCAACAATAAAGCAGTCCAGAGCATTATCAATACACGCACTAATTTTAATCCATGAGTACAGCAGTATTTTTCCATGCTCAATTTGGATAATATCTTCCAGTGGATAGACTTTGTGTACAATCTTATGATTATTCCTCTCCAAATAACTGATGTACTTTTCATGTATGCAAATCATCTTCTCATTGGCCTTTCTTCTCCCCCGCCTGTGTTCAGGTGCCAGAATAGTATATGGCAAACCATCATCTTTAACAAAAACCTGGAAATATTCCTTAAAATGATTAGGAATATCCTCAAATCCCTCTATTCTCCTCGCCCATTTAAACATATCAGAAGGCATATATATTCCTCCTCGAAAATCTTAAATATATAATTTTTAACTAATAAATAAACTATTTTCTTCTTGTCAATTTATGCGTTTTCTTTTTTATAGATCTCTAGTTCCTTACGATATTCCTCAACGATATCTACCACATGTTGATAGCTGACTTGGTACTGCCTATTTTCATGGATTAGGCCAGAGACCTGAAGCTTCATACGTTCGTAGTCTTTTTTTATTTCATAATAATTGAATTTTAAGGAGCTGTATTTTGCATTGGCCTCCATCAGTGCTCTGCGCAACAGGATATCTGCATCATCTTCTCGCATCACCTCATGAATTTGCGATTGACTATAATAAAAACTCAATCCTAGTATCATCAAATTTCTTATCGCCGCATCTTCTGAAAAGCCCTGTTCCTCCATATATGCCTTTGTCCTTTCTCTATACTCTTCATCCAGCTGCTCTAAAATATTGTTCATGGATAACCTCCGTCTATTAAGCTTCTTTCAAGCCTTCCATTCTTATCTTGATTGATGACAAATGATCCCTTAACTGCTCATAGTAAAGCAATTGGGTTTGTATATCTTCTTTCTTTTGACTTCTAAGTTCCATCGTCTTTTGAATAATTCCCTGTATATTCGCAACGGTATCATCGATATGTCCTTGATAGGCCCGTTCAAATATATACTTGCTGTCTTTTATTTTGCTGACATAATCCCACTTTAGATTGTTTCCGTTTTTCTCTAGTTCCTCATCAACCCTTTTCATAATATCTGAAAGGATGATTCTATTTCGCCATCCCTTTGGCATCAGGAAAAGGAAATCCCTTAGTCTTGGACCTAGGAATGCAGGACTGGAGCTTCCAAACTTGAAGTAGAAGGTATCCTTATCTATTAGGTCAAATTCACCAATGGGCTCTGCAAGACGCAGTTTAAATACTGCATAGGTTATTTCATTTACCAGGTCAATTCCTTGGTTTAGCTTGCCGGTAAATCGCACAATAATCCCATGATAGGCTTGTTTTAAGCTTTCTATCTGCCGTTTGTCCCAATCTGTATAGGCTTCCTCCACAAAGTTCTCAAGCTTTTGACTTAGTAGTTTTGGTAGATCCTTCCCATTCATTTCTTTGTTTTGGTCAAATATACTTTCGAGTCTTTCTTTGATTTCTTCAGCTTGTACTGCCCGAAACTCCTTTATCTGAGCTTCCAAATCTTCAATAATCTCTTTTAGATCTGCTTCAACTAGAGCTAACGCTTCCTTCTTTAATGTTGCTGTGTCTTTTACTTTACCTCTAAAAAGGCTTAGCTGCTGCTCTAAAGTTTGAACAGGACTATTGAGTATAGTAGTCTTAAAATCAATATTTTCCTCCAATTCCTTGATCATTCCATAAAGCTTCTCTTCATAGCTTGTCAGGAGATAGTGTCCCTTTTCCTTTAGTAGAAATATTTCCATATCCTCTTCAAATGCTTTCATACCACTTTCTATAAGGCGATTGGTTTCTCCGCTTTGTTTAGCCTCATAGGCTTGCTTTGCAGAGATCGGATATAGTTTTATATCTGATTCTAAAACCTTTGAGATCATTTCCTTTGAAAAGGCTATACTTTCACGTTTTTCTTTCAGACTAAGATAATCGATTTTGTTCTGAAGAAAGAATATCTTATGAAAATATTCCTTTGCATCCTGTAGAAACTTCATTTCCAGTTCGCCAACTGGTGCATCAGATGAAGTAAGAAAGATCGCTGCATCAGCTTCTGGCAAATAGCGATAGGCTTCGTCTGTATTGTGCTTGTGGATCGAGCCAATGCCTGGTGTGTCTATCAATACAACCCCATTCTTAAGAATGTCCGACGGGTAGTATATCTCAATAATATCTATATCTTTTACGTTTTTAGGGTTCTTTTGCTCTGAAATATATTCATCGATTTGTCTTATATCGGTCGCCATGCTCCTATGATCCTTATAGTGTATAGCAGCCTTTGGAGATAAAGCATATCTGATCCTCGTAATGATAGACGTTATGGGTATTACTCCAGTAGGCAAGATATCGCTACCTAAAAAGTAGTTGATTAAGGTAGACTTACCTCTTTTGAATTGACCTATGACAACCACATGAAATTCTGTATTTTTTATTTTTTCCGACTGTCTCTTGAAACTGTTAAACAGTGCAGGATTTTCAAGCCTTTCTGCCAAAGCTGCAAGGTCATTCGCAATATCTGAGTATTCTTTGATCAACACATTAAACTGTTTAAGCAATGATATCACTCCCAACCCTGGTATGATCCATTTTCTGTCTCATAGATAGTATTCAATGAATGAGATACTTTAACACTTAAGAAAGAATCATTTTCTTTCCAAAAACATAAAGAGGCTCCTACTAAAGATATCCTTAGTAGGAGCCATTAATTGCCGCAGCAATGTTTATGGTGAGCTCCATCACCTTTACCATTCATATTGTCACTCTGTTCAATCAATTTTACAAGTATATTATATCCTACTTAACGCTAGATTACAATTAGATAATCCTTAAAGTTTAACTGAAGACCATTTGTTTTATGGATCTTGGTAGGAAAGGATCTATTTGCATTTGCCATCATTTGTAAAGTGATATAAAATAAAGTTGTATAAATAAAAACAAGGGGCTGGGTTAAATGATAGATCTGCACATTCATACAACCTCATCAGATGGTTCAGATGAACCTGAAGATATTCTTATCAAGGCACAGCAATTAGGTCTAAAATATATATCGATTACAGATCATGACTCCATTGGCGCTTATAAAAAGTTGAGAGAGATGAAAGTAAACAACTATTTTGAGGGTAAAATTATTCCTGGCTGTGAGTTTTCTGTTGTCCACAAGGGGAAACCTATTGAAATATTAGGATACGGTATAGACCTTGATACAATAAGTTCAGCAGGAATCGTATCAGATGAAAAATTCCTGGAAAGAGAAAATGCTTACCTCAAAAAAATGATGGAAGTATGCAGAGATCTTAATCTTAAATATAGTGATAATCTATCCGTTAAAGGCGGTAAATATTTTGCAACACAGATAATGCATTCTGATCTTAGAAAATACCCTGAAAATGAAAAATACTTCACTAAAGAAATATGGGAAAGTGTCAATGCCTTTTACAGAACTTGCGTCACTAATGGGAACAGTCCATTTTTTCTTGATCCAATGAAAAATTATCCCACAATACAGGAAGCTGCTGCTCTTATTAAAAAAGCAGGGGGTAGGGCATTCCTTGCCCATCTTTATGGATATTTTGTAGATGATCATGAAGAATTTCTGAATTCAATGATGTCATTAAATGCACTTGACGGAATAGAATGTTACCATTCTCTACATACAACTGATACGACAAAGTATCTGCTCAACTATTGTAATGAAAACAAACTTTATGCATCAGGCGGAAGTGATTATCACGGAAAAATTAAACCCAATGTTAAAATTGGAGAAAGCATCATTGACGCAAAAATACCATATGAGATATTAGAACCATGGCTTCCAAATAATATGATATAGACATCTACGCCAAAGCTTCTTAATTCTAATAGCTTCAAATATCTTTCTGATAATATAGAAGTGTTAACTTTTCATTGATAACTTTTGTTTCTCCAGTGTACCGATATCCTATTTTTTCATAACAAATGCGATTAATCACTATATCTTCAGGACACTCAAGTTCCCAAACTTTTGCCTCAGGAAATAAGTGTTCAGCTGTTTCCAATGCTTTTTTCCCAATCCCTTTGCATTGGAATTGAGGTAAAATGTAGATGATCCCAATTCGATAAATTTGTGAATGTTTTTCATAAATCCATAAGCATCCCACATGTACACTATCAGCCATGATTTTAAAATAGCTGCCTTTTTCATAGTTGATGCGAAAAATCATTTTTTCAAGGGGTTCCTTTACAGGGCTTGTTGCATAATCTTGATAATGCTCAAAATGGGGTGTGAAGCATGCTATCTGCATTTCCAGTATTGCCTCTGCATCAGAAGTTGTTGCTTTAACTAACTCAATATTTTGGGGATTATCGAGAATTTCCTTGATCAACATTTTATAACCTCCTTTTGATATCCCAATACCTTTTCCAGAAAATAAAAAAACCCCGCAGAATCACCTGATCAGTGACTCCGCAAGGTTTTTTAATGCGTGTAGGAATATTCCCTGTACCGCTCACAACTAATTGTTTAGGCACACTCACTAAATTACTCATATTATACTAAATTTTTCCATCCATATCAATATATTACTGTTTCTCCCCACAGCATTTTTTGTTATCTGATAATCCCGGTTATCCAGCCAGGATCGTAGGGACAAACCTGCCTGCCTCATATTCGGGACAGTCTGCATGTCCTCCAGAAAAAGAAGCGTTCCTCCATGCATAGCTGCATGTTTCCGAATTTCTTTAGCTAATAACTTTCAGTTTATAATTTATGAATTACTGTTGCATAAAAGCTGCACGCATCGACAATTTTACTTACTTCACAGTTTTCGTTCCGACAATGGGCTAACTTATATACGCCTGGTCCAAATCCTATTGTAGGTATGCCCATACTTACCGTTGTTACTGCATTGGTACTAAAATCCCAATAATCATACGCTGGAGCACTTCCAAAGTTCTCTTGATATGATTCAATGCATGCTCTTGAAAGCTCATGGCTTAAGTCAATTTTCCATGCTAAGTGAAAAGGCTCATACTTAATCTCCATACCTGTCCAGCTTTTTCTATAAATTGTCCCTATTTCCCATGATGCATTTTTGCCCTCTATGATCTTATCCATTTCTGTTTTGATTGTGTCTTCAGTCTCTCCTACTACCATTCTTCTATCCAAGTATACTTCACATGCTGAGGGTACAGCATTTAAAGATACACTTACAGATGAGATTCGGGACATCACAAGGGTTCTTCTTGGTCCGTCTTTTTTCATGAGCTCCTCATTCGTCTTTTCTACCCGTTGAATGATTTCAGCCATTTCATAAATTGCATTCTTGCCTTTTTCAGGTGCCGAGCCGTGGGCGGAAATCCCTTTCGTCTTAATAGAAATTTGTGCTTTACCTTTATGACCCGTAACTATTTTATTGTCAGATGGCTCACAAGTAATAAAGTAGTCCGGCTTTAGTTTATATGCTTTAAAGAAATACTTTAGGTTTTCTCCATCACAATCTTCCTCAAATACAGTACAAGAAACGAAAATAGTCTTTCCGGCATCCAATCCTAATCTCTTTGCGATTGCACCGGCATATATCGAGGCAGCAGCTCCAGATTTCATGTCTACAGAGCCCCTGCCATAGAGTTTTCCGTCTA
Organism: Geosporobacter ferrireducens; assembly: GCF_001750685.1. Classification (GTDB taxonomy): domain Bacteria; phylum Bacillota; class Clostridia; order Peptostreptococcales; family Thermotaleaceae; genus Geosporobacter; species Geosporobacter ferrireducens. Next base: position 1,011,375 of record NZ_CP017269.1, read on the forward strand.
CAATCTCACCGCTGAAAGGTGGAACATCCCACTTTTCTTCGTCCTTCACTTCAACTGTATCAATATGGGAGTCAAACATAATCACCTTCTCACCGTTTCCAATTCTTCCTACCACATTCCCCATAGCATCTATAATTACTTCATCATATCCCAGCTCATTCATTTTTTTCGCTATAAACTTTACAATTTCTTCTTCATGACCAGAATAACTTTTTATTCTGACCAAATCCTGAGTAAATTTCACTAATTCTGCTTTCGATGCAGCCAGCGCATTCATAATCTGTTTTATCATAATTCTTAACCCCCTATACCATTTTGTTAAAAAGATGGGTACATGCCATCCCACACGATTTCTCTATAACCTTCCGGATCGGTATCTCCTTCAGTACTTATAAGAAGAATCTTTGAATCTTTGTTTATATTTAATTTTTCAGCCATTTCTTTTAGATGATTGTCTTGCAAAATTAAGCTTAAAACTCCCAAACCCACTGCCCCAGATTCTCCAGATATGACTTTAGGATCATCTGCCAATGGATTTCCAAGTATCCGCATTCCCCTTGCTGCTGCAGAATCAGCACAAGATATATACATATCCGCATAGTCTCTTAATATTCCCCAGGCAACAGTGCTTGGCTCCCCGCAGGCCAGCCCTGCCATAATCGTCGGCATATAACCGGTTACTGCATGGGGCTTTCCATCATTCGCTTTAACCGATTTATATATACATGCAGCTTCATTTGGTTCAACAATAGTGGTAATCGGTCTGTCTTCTCCAAATACAGCTTCTAAATATCCCAATACACTTCCTGCAAAAGAGCCAACTCCTGCTTGAAGAAATACATGAGTGGGATTATCTTTGTCCTCATCCTTTATCTGCTCTATCGCTTCATCAATAAGTGTGGCATAGCCTTGCATAATCCAAGTTGGAATTTTTTCATAACCTTCCCAAGAACTATCCTGTACCAGTACACCATTGTGTTCTTCTGCGTATTTGCTGGCTAGCCTTACCGCGTCGTCATAATTTAGGCCGGTTATACTCGCTTCTGCTCCTTCATTTTTTATGTTATTTAATCTTATTATTGAAGACCCTTTCGGCATAAATACAACTGCCTTTTGTCCCAATTGTCTTGCAGCCCAAGCAATTCCTCTTCCGTGATTGCCATCTGTTGCCGTAACAAAAGTAATTTCTCCAAGCTTTTCTTTTATTTCTTCAGATTTTAATTTTTCAAAAGAAAGCTCTGAAATATCCATATTTAGTCTTTCTGCCAAATACTTACCTACTGCATAAGACCCTCCCAATACCTTAAAAGCATTGAGCCCAAACCTATAGGATTCATCTTTCACCCATATACTGCTAACACCTAATTTTTTAGCCAGCGCATTTAAGCTTTGAAGTGGTGTTACCGCATATTCCGGAAAGCTTTTATGGAAACATCTAACCTTGTTAACGACTTCCTTATCCAAAAATTCTACAGATGTTCTCTTGCTATTTATTTTTCTCCCATTCTCATTTGCAACATATTGAATTGCATTCACTTCTCTCATACCAGTCACCTCCAGACAATATTTTAATTTAATACAAAATATAATTATGTTATTATTATAGAGTGATTTAAATGAAGTTTCTATCAATTTATCAGCAAATAATATCGTGATATTATTAAGAAAGAGTAATTTATCTATTACAGAAATTGCTGCTGAAGTTGGATTTGGCAGTGTAAGTTATTATATTGAAAAATTTCGTAAACAAACAAATTATACGCCAAAAGAATTCCCAAACTATTGTACTACATTGTCTGAAGGCATTGATTGATCTAATATTTTGTCCAATTCTCAAATTTCTAAGAGCTTATTTACTAGATCTACAGATTTATTTAATCTTTCTATATAAGTTCCACGCACACTGACAAATTCAATTTTTCTGTTTTTTAGCATTTCTTTGAGTTTTAGATTATTCTCATGTCTGGTTTTCTCTTCACCATATGTTCGCAGTCCATCATTAACCCATTGAACATCCGGTTCCAAGTAGATCCACAAATCATAGTCTTGATCTTCAGCTACACTATCCACTACGGGATTACTTTCTCCAAGACATAACTCTGAATAATATTGGGTAACAATGGCTTCTGTATCAATAAAGACCACTTTGTTGGCTTTCTTGTACGCTTCATATTCTAACACTTTATGTTTATAAGCAATTTGCGAAAAAATATCTTTTGTAAGGATATCTTCATAACCTCCCAATTCTTCGCATATTGTCCGGCCATACTCTTCTACATAGGTTGTGTTATAAAGCTTTGCCAGATATTGCGTCAGTGTGGATTTTCCGCAACTTTCAGTTCCTACTATGACTACTTTTTTAATAAAATATGACCTTACAAAATCAGGAAGCATCTCCCAATGCTTATACACTCCTTCAGCTCTTATTTTTGTTGCCGAAATGGGATATCTGTGTCTTGCGCTGTCTATAACCACATGTTTTGCTTCCGGATATAATCTTGTAAAAATTTCTCCATAGCTATTTTCTGAACTGAAGATATAATTAATGGGTTTTCCTATAGCTTTTTTAATTTGCCAGGCTCCTTCTTCCCAATTATAGGTTTCATCGCTATCGTACGTATCTTCTACTTTTATCACCCGAACATTTTCCATATCTCTTGTCAGCTGTGTTAACCATCTATGCCTTATCTCCCGGGACATTTCTTTTACTTTTAAGTCTTTACACAATGCGGCATCCCTAGCCTTACTATAGGATAAGACCACATATAATTCATCACACATGCAAGCTGCCTTTACAATAGCATAAACATGCCCCATATGCAGCGGTAAGAATTTTCCCCCTATAAAGCCAACACTATTCATAGCACACCCTCATTTGCTCCTGATGAAGTTTCATCCAGTTTATTTGACCATATATTGCATTCACTAGATATGCAGTCCACATAATAAGTATGGAAATATCATTTCCACCTTTCGCTAAAACCACAAACCACATAATAACGGAGACCACATCAACGATAATCCATAATATCCATTGTTCAACATATCTCTTTGCCATTAGAACCATGGCAATAATCGATAAAACGGTTGAGGTTGCATCAACAAATGGCAGATTTCCTCCCATACGTTTCAATATAAGCCCATAACCAAATATTCCAGCACAGGAAACCACTGTCCATAGGATTCTTGCATTATTTGACATCATTTCTATTTTTACTTTCTCTGCAGCAGTCCGTTGAACTTTATTATTTTTCCATAGATAAAAGCCGATAAACTGCATGGGTAAGAAATACAGCAGATTCAGCATAACTTCTCCATAATACTTTTGCTCATATGCAATATAGGCATATAGAATAACATTCACTGTCCCCGGATAATAATTTGAAATTTTTCCTTTCGCAACCAGAACGACACACAGCATCCCCGTAAGAGAAGCTATAAGACCTAATATTGTATCTTCCCAGGAAAAGTATAAATAGATTGTTACAAATGTAAAAATAGATAACCACATTTTTTCAAATAAACTCCAGTCTTTCAGGCCTTTGACCAACCGCTCCATTATTCTTTTTCCCACAAAAACTCCCCCTTTAGGATAGGCATTGCGCATTATATTCCGTCCAGATCATGCCATCTAGTATTAAATACATAAAGTTTAGAGGGCCTATGTCCTGCATCTTTTGTATATTCGCTAGTCTCAATGACCATGTTTGCTATTTTTCTTCTAAAATTTGCTTTTAACAGAGGTTTATCCAGTATCGTTTCATATACCTGTTGTAACTCCGTCAGCGTAAATTTTTCATTCATCAAGTTAAATGCAGTATCTGTGTATTCAAGTTTGTTCTTTAATCTTTCAATGCCATATTGAATGATCTTCGCATGATCAAAGGCAATATGATCAGAATGAATAATTTCCCAATCTGCTTTCCTGTAGTGTTTTTCCGTTATAACTCGCTTCTTCACTGCTGCTGAAAACTGCTCCTGCTTATTCGTGAAACTTATTTCAATTAGCTCTTCGCGTATCTCACCTTGTTCTGTGGTTTCTCTACTCTCCTTAATGACTTTACTCTTTAAGTTAAACCATTGAGCCTCATTCTGCGTATTCCCTGGTTGTATATTAAATTGATCATTATTGACTAATGACATATAAGAACTGCTAATTACTCGGGTTCTAGGGTCTCTGTCTACCTCACCCCATGTATAAAGTTGTTCTAAGTATACACGATCTACATTTGCTTCCTCTTTTAATACCCTATAGGCAGTATCGTTCAGGGTTTCTTTAATTCCTACAAATCCCCCAGGCAGAGCCCATTTTCCCATAAACGGATGATGCGCTCTCTTAACAAATAGAACTTTTAACTGTTTTTCCGGTAACGTCCTGTAGTTTTCCTGCTCACCATTTACTATTGTGAACAATAATATGTCTACTGTAACGGAAGGTCTATCATAATCGTTAGCATTATAATTCTTTAAAAACTCTTTCTCATCTTGCCCACAAAACTTTATTTTTTCGTTAACAGTGGTCATACAATCCCTCCATATTATGAAATAGATCAGATATTTGTTATTATTATTTTGTTAATATCATTTTAATACTATCATTTCAGTTTGTCAATATCATCCATTTACTTTTTTAAAATCTTTTAAAAATAAATGGAGCTATAGTACGCCTTAAGCCGTACTATAACTCCATTTCAATTGAGTTTTACCATCCTCAAGCTCTAATAAAACCTGCATATTATCATACATACATAAAGACGTTGTCAGAATCTAATTAAATTATATGTATTTGAAAATCTTCTAATCCCTCATAGGAATTGTCGGTAATTTTCTTAAATCTTTAGCTTAACAGTTGATCTAAAATCAATTCTATGTTAAAATTCAATCATAAGTTGCAACCCATAACAACGATAATTTCATACTTCATATATAGTTTTCTAGGGTTCCGCAGTGTTTAGCTGGACAGGTCCAAGAGAAAACGCACATTTCATTGTGTACACGGAAGGATAAAAGCCTGGGAGAGTTTATTTAAGAATAATATTTCCTGTTGGCTTTTTTATTTTTATTTATTTTCCTGACTGCAGAGAATAAACGATTCTTTCGTTTCAATAGCTTTCTGTAAATGCTTAAGATGAAGCGGCAGACACAAGACCTGCCTCTACGAAAATCTGGTATTGTAGGGGACGGCCTCGTGTCGTCCCGAGTAAAATTAAATTTCACAGTCACACATCTGTAAATTCTGTATCAACTGAATGAACAAAAATAATTTCAACCATTAAAGAAAGGGTGAAAAAGTATATGTCAAAAAAAATATTAACTATGGAATTGCTAAATGGGAAGTATGGAGTTTGCAGGTTAGATAAAACTGAATCAATTCCCGAATGGGCAAAGGAAAGCAAATTTTTTTCTGCAACAAAAACATCAGATGAAGTATCCATTGTGTGTGATGAAGATAACATCCCTAACGGTATCGTAGCTGAAAAAGATTGGCGTATTTTGAAAATCATAGGACCATTGGATTTTTCTTTGATAGGAATTCTCTCTTCAGTTAGTACAGTACTCGCACAAAAAAGAATAAGTATTTTTGCTATCTCTACATATGATACAGACTATATTCTTGTTAAGAATATAGATTTAGATAATGCTTTATTCGCATTGACTAATGAAGGATATGAAGTTATAAAATAGGATTGGGTAATATCAAAATAAAACTGGTGCATTGAAATAAAAATAAGGCTGCTTTTTCAAGCAGCCTTAGAATAGATACAAAAATCACTTTATCACTCTGATCTTTACTCTATATAAAAATATCTAAATTAAAACCATCCTATTTAGAAAAGTAAATTTATATTAAAAATTTACTTTTTCTATGCTTAACGCACGTGGACATTATACTGTCGCAGCTTCGCGCTTAACCTTGATTTCTACTTATTTATGACGATTTCTCTTCCTCTTTTACGCCACTTTGCAAATTCAGCTACCGCTGTGAAAAGTACGTCTGTAGATGAGTTCAGAGATGTTTCGAAAGAATCTTGCAAAACACCTACGATAAAGCCTACACCAACTACTTGCATGGCTACCTCATTTGAAATTCCAAACAAACTGCATGCCAGAGGAATCAACAATAGGGAACCACCTGCTACCCCTGAAGCCCCGCAAGCACTTACAGCAGACAATACACTGAGGATGATTGCTGTAGGAATATCCACCTGAATCCCAAGGGTATGTACCGCAGCAAGAGTCAATACGGAAATGGTAACCGCTGCACCAGCCATATTGATCGTAGCGCCTAATGGAATAGATACTGAATAGGTATCCTTATCCAACCCTAGTTTTTCACACAGACTCATATTTACGGGAATATTTGCAGCTGAACTGCGTGTAAAGAATGCTGTAATACCACTTTCCCGCAAACACTTAAACACAAGGGGATATGGGTTTTTACGAAGCATGATGAATGCAATAATTGGATTGATAACAAGCGCTACAAAAACCATGCAGCCAATCAAAACAGCCAATAACTGTCCGTAACTGCGTAATGATTCTATTCCTCCTGTTGCAATAGAATCAAATACAAGCCCCATGATTCCTAATGGTGCAAAGTTTATGACCCATTTAACCATTTGAGATACTGCATCTGAAAAATTAGAAATCATTGTTTTCGTCGTATCGGGCGCATTTCTTAAAGCAAATCCAAGAAGTACTGCCCAGGACAATATGCCGATATAATTGGCATTATAAAGTGCTCTTACTGGATTATCCACAATATTCATAAGCAATGTTTTTAGAACTTCTGTAATCCCTCCTGGTGCTGCAACACTCTCAGTGCCAGAGGTAAGTAATAGGCTTACTGGGAAGATAAAGCTTGCAACAACAGCTATAAATCCTGCTAAGAATGTACCTATAAGGTAAAGCGTAATAATAGACTTCATATTGGTTTGATGACCACTCTTGTGTTGAGAGATGGCTGACATTACCAAGAAGAATACCAGTATGGGTGCAATCGCCTTTAACGCACCTACAAATAAAGAACCTAAAATAACTACAGGTTTTGCTGCTCCAGGAACCGCTAATGCCAAGATAATACCAATAATCAAACCTACAATTATTCGTTTTACCAGGCTAAGCTGATTCCACTTTTTCATTAGATTGCTCATAGTTTTTTCCCTCCTGTTGATAAGATATGATTGTAACAATGAATAGCGAACAATCACTTTCTATATGTCGATATAGTACAGGTTGTTCCTTGTACATATGACACAGAGATAAGTTTATCACAAAGCTTAGGCCTTGAAAAGTAAAAACTATAGCTAAATACTAATACTTTGCGGCAATCAGGTACCCAGCTTATGCCTTATTGTGACAAATTCAATAATTTTGGCAACATTAGCAACAATCCTGTATCGAGTGCATATTTTAGAGGAAGTCAATAAAAGGGAGACAAATAATAAAGAGACAGATTTTTTTCTGTCCCTTTATCCTCATTATTTTTTTGCATCCGGTACAAACAGGTTTTGTCCATTTTTCTTGTATTCTTTAATAATATTCTGGCCTTCATCAGAAGTGATAAAATCTATAAATGCCATGGCAGCATTGTAATGGATTTTAGGATATTTTTCCGGATTTACAGCAATGACGCCGTAAGGATTAAATAATATTGGGTCTCCCTCCAATACTACTTTCAAATTCACTTTATCTGCAAAAGCATACCAGGTCCCGCTGTCAACTAAGGTATATGCACCTAACTCGCTTGCCATCATGAGGGTGTCGCCCATTCCCTGGCCTGATTCTTTATACCATTTATTCCCTTGCGGCTTCAATTTGTATTTATCCCAGATGCTGACCTCTTTTTTATGGGTGCCTGATTGATCTCCTCTAGATACAAAATCCGCCTTTTCATCAAATATCTTTTTCATAGCCGTTTCTGCATTCTTAGTTTCTGCGATCTTTGCCGGATCATCCTTAGGTCCTACAATAAAATAATAATTATACATTACATCTTTACGGTTGACACCATATCCGCTTTCAACAAATGCATCTTCGGAACTTCTGGCGTGGACTAAAATCACATCTGCATTTCCCTGTTTTGCCATTTCAATCGCTTCACCAGTACCTACAGAAATCACTTTTGTCTGTACCCCATACTTTTTATCAAAGGCTGGAACAAGTACGTCCAAAAGACCTGTATCCTTCGTGCTTGTAGTTGTAGCAAGAATCATTGTAGATTCTACTTTCCCTGTTGTTGCAGAAGTCGTTTCAGTTTTTTGAGGTGTTATAGGTGCCGGTTGTTTTGACGCAGCTGCCGGCGTAGTCGTTGGTACCACTTTATCTAAGTATTTTCCAAATATATAGCCGGTTTTACCGTTTGAAAGCTTTACCTTATACCAGTTATTTACCTTTTCTTCAATCGTTATCTGGGTTCCCTTCACTGCTACAGTCTGAATCTTGCTGTTTGTAGAAGCACCCAGACGAACATTTACATTTACCGTTGTTTTTGCCAGATCTCCAGCCTTTAGGGCTTCAACAGCCTGTCCATAGGATAGAGTAAAAATATTCGCAACCAAGCCGAAAACAAGTAAAAAAGTTACAATGAGTTTAGTCAGCTTTGTCTTTTTCATTACACGATTCCCCCTTTTTAATATACCATCTCACCCGAGATGAATGCCTTCGTTTTTTCATTGGCAGGATTGGTAAATATCCTTTCATTATCTCCACTTTCTACAATGTTTCCATTCAGCATAAAAACAGTATAATCTGCCAGCCTTCTTGCTTGAAACATATTGTGGGTTACCAGTATAACGGATGTCCCAAATTCTTTTTTGGCATGTACAATGAGCTTCTCAATCTGCATAACATTAGCAGGATCAAGGCTGGCTGTAGGTTCATCCAGAAGCAGCACCTTTGGTCTAAAAACCATGGCTCTCGCCAGCGCTATTCTCTGTGCCTCTCCGCCGGAAATCGTCCCTGCTTTCTGAAGTGCAATATGCTTTAACCCTATTAGTTCTAATATTTCATTAACTTTTTCTTTAATATCATTTTCCGGAGCTTTTCTTATTTTTAGGCTATAGGCTATATTATCATAGACTGTGCCCTGAAACATGACTGGATTTTGAAAAACCATCGCCATAGACCTTCTGAGAGGATCACCCAGTTTAACGCCTTCAATCATATCCTGACCTTCAAAGATAAGGCTGCCGACATCCGCTTTCATCAGTCCATTCAGAATAGACAGCAGGGTACTTTTCCCTGCACCGCTGGGTCCAATAATTGCTGTAACAGCTTTACTCCCTATCGAAAGATGTTCAATATCTAAAACTGTTTTGCCGTTAAACCCCTTGACTAATCCTTGAATCTCAAAAACAGGGCTCATCTAAATCCACCCCTTCCCTCTGCGGGCTGCATCTAATAGTGAGTTTATGAGCAGAGCAATAAACAGTAGTATCATACCCAAGGCAAGTGCTTGCTGAAATTCTCCCATCCCTTTGTGTAGTGCTATTGCTGTTGTCATCACTCTCGTCTGAAATCGTACATTTCCCCCTACCATCATGACGGCACCCACTTCAGCTAAGAGCCTGCCAAAAGCTACAATAATGGATGCACCTATAGAATATCTGGCTTCTTTGATCAGCGTCCACAGCAGCTGGTGTTTATCTGCTCCAAGGCTTATTGCTGTGGTTCGGATAATAGGGTTAATTCCATGAATGGCTACAATGGTTAATCCGATAATAATGGGTACAGCAAGCATAATCTGGGCGATCACCATAGCTGTTTGTGTAAATAACAGTCTAAAGCTGCCTAAAAGGCCAAATTGGTGGGAAAGCAGTACATATACGATAAGACCTACGACAACAGGCGGTATACCCATTAAGGTATTAATGACGTTTATAACTAGGGACTTCCCTTTGAATTCCTTTATCGAAATAATTGTACCTATAGGAATGGCTATGAGCGCACTGATGATTACTGCAATTGCAGAAATCTTTAGTGAGAGAAATACAATTCCGTACAACTCAGGATCAAAGGATAATAGCATCTTAATCGCCATAATAAAAGCTTGTTTGAAATAATCCATGGTGTTCCCCCTTTAGTAAGTTGTCCTACTTTGTTTGCCCATAAAAAGAGCGTCTACGACGCTTTCGCTAGGGAACCCTAGGTTCCCTTCGACGACTGCTATCGCAGTCTGAGCACCCTCCTTAGTACGTCAGGGGATTTCATCCCCTACAACCCCTTTTTTTATATAATAGAAAAGCAAAACTTTCCTATTATATAAAAAAACAATCCTCAAAAAGGATTGTTCTATTACCAAGTAAAGCACAATAGGCCCACGCTTGTATCTAATAGTATTTTCCTTTCCTAAAACGGGAGGCTTGGCAATTTCTCACTAAACCCTTTTGGATAAACCATCGGTGATACCTTCATGGAAATCATTCTTTAGAAGATATAACTCGGAAAATAATTACTATTTGGTTTTTAATGGAATTTCCCTAAGATAATACTACTTTCATCAAAATTTGGTACATGCCTAATATCATTATATTTGCATTTTTGTCAAAAGTAAATTATTTTTTAAATTATCTGTAAAATATTCAGAAACATTTTAAGCATTATGTTATAAATACCTCTCTATACCGGTTTAAATTGCTACTTGACTATAATTGTTATCGTTCCCTTTGTTGGCGATATAGTGACCCTTTTTATCTCATATCCTAATTGCTTTAAAATCTCATGCTGCTTGATACTCAGCGCATACAGTTCAGAAGCATAGGTATTTCCAATCAAAGTGGTACAGGCTTCCACGAGCGTTTCTCCTGCACAAAGCTGCTGAAAAATTGGCTGCAGCAGTTGACGATAAAGAACTTCCTTATATGTACCATCTGATTTTATGTTTTCCAAGAATCTCACCCCTTTAGTTGTCAAACCGCTTTATATGGGATATGCATACTTTCCATAAAAAAACTCCTTCCATTACGGTAGGAGTTTTAATCTTTCGTAGCGTTCAACCCTATTTCAAAAAACATAAGCCAAACGCTTTTATGTATCACCTTCTCCTTTCCGCCTGGGAGGCATAAACGTTTCCATTTACACCCTATCGGCTTAATTTCCATAGATTTGTATATCCACAGGAGCATAAGCTCGGAGATTATTCACCTTAATTAAATTATAGAATATTGTTGGTTTTCTGTCAATTAACCATTAGTGAGGGACCCTCACTATTTCAATTCTTTTTTACAATCTTAAGTGCTTGCTCTAAAATTCCTGCCAAAAATATCGTTATGAGAGACCATGCAAATACGCCCGCAGTATTAAGATTTGCTTTTTCAATTTGAAAATGAGTACCCATGGATACTTTGGGCTGGCTTAGTACTTCAGCTGCTATTATTATTTTAAGATTTAAACCCATAGCTGCAGACATCCCACCATAAAGGTAGGACCGGATAGAGGGAATATATAAATCCTTTAACCGGTTTACAACATTGATCTTATAGATATCCATCATCTCAACCAATTTGACATCTACATTTCTGATTCCCTGGACCACATTTTCATATATTACTGGAAATATTACCACAAAACCTACTAAAATAGGGGCTCTTTCTGACTCCAGCCATATGAGGGCAAGTAATATCATGGCCATCGTAGGTACTGCTTTATGAATCAGCACAAAGGGCCTTAGCAGATAATAAACTGGTTTTGAAAAACCGCCCAGCATACCTAAACTAATTCCTGCGCCTAATGCAATCATAAATCCCAGCAGGGTTCTTTTTAATGTATTTGTGACAGATGCTGCAAAATCTGGCATTCTCATGATTCTTATGATCTCAGTTAGCGTATTCTCAGGGGAAGGTATTAAAATTTCTTTATCTACAATTATTGATACAATCTTCCAAAATAGCAGCAGTACTATTATCGATACAGTTGTATAGAGCAGTTCTTTTGTCTTTTTATTTTTCAAGATAGAAGCCTTCATCTGGAAGCTTCCCTCCTATTGTCTCCGGTGAATATTCAAATAGAACTTTTAAATATGCTTCAATGGCCTCCCTGGCAGCCTTTGCACTGCGATATTCAATGTTAGACCTTTGAAGGCCTTTCACTACAGCTCCCTTCGTTAACCCTGTCTGCAGCTCTTCGTTGTATTCTCCTGCCTTTTCAGCATTTCCATACAACCATTGAATGCTGTTTTCATACGCTTGCAAAAATGCTTCGACAAATTCAGGATTTTTTTCAATAATTTCGTTTTTTATGATTAGAGAGGCTTGAGGATAGCTTGAGTCTCCCTTATTTAACTTACTCCATTCTTCTTGCAGATCCAGTAATATTTCCGTATCTTCTTTTTTCGTCATTACATTAGACAATACAGGCTCCGGGATAACAGAGACCGCACTCTTTCCTGCTATGAAAGCTGAAGCAAGTTCTGTGGCTTCTCCCATGTAAGTTAACGTTACATCCGTATCTGGATTTATACCATTACTTGAAAGAAGATATCTGAATACAATATCTGGTGTAAGTCCTCTTCCCATCGTATATATTTCTTTTCCTCTTAATGCTTCCCAACCATCCATCTTTTCATTTCCAACAACGTAAAGTACTCCCCATACACTGGATGCTGCCAGCTTGTAGTCTGCTCCCTTGTTGAAAAGTGCAGCTGCCAAGTTAGTAGGAACTACTGCAATGTCAATTTCTCCTGAAAGAATTCTTGATGCCATCAAATCTGGTGATTTCACTGATTCATAGCTTACCTCTATATGGTCTCCAAAAGAAGGAATTTCTTTGAACATTCTTATCATACTGAGGGTTGGTGCTCCGGAAGGGGCAGCTACCTGAATACTTACATTTTCTGTCTCTTTTACATTTACTGCCGGTGTTTCTAATGCATTGTTCACCTTGGACGTGCATCCAGATAGTATTACAAATGCAAAACTAAAAATTAGCATCATACTAATTACTCTTTTCATTGCTGTACACTCCTCATTTTCTAAAATTTTTAAGCACTTTTATAGGTATGTGCTTTCTTTTGTTTTGAAAGAATTCTTATCAGTTTCGTCCTTATATTAATTAATTCTCTATCTTCCAGGTTTCTCAATCTTTGTGGGATATTTATATTTATGATTTCTTCAACGGTACAAGGGTTTTTAGTGAGAACGACAATTTTATTTCCCAACAATAGGGCCTCATCTATTTCATGGGTAACAAAGACAATGGAATTATTCCATTTATGCCATATATCAATTAGGCTTTTTACCATATTCATTCTAAGATCGTAGTCTAATGACTTGAAAGGCTCATCCATTAACAACATTTCTGATTCAAAATTAAAAGCCCTTGCTATAGAGCATCTTTGCCGCATGCCCCCGCTTAATTGGGCGGGATACTTATTTTCAAAATGATTCAGTCCGACAATATTAATTAAACTTTTTAATTTTAAATCTGAGGCTTTTTTATTAACAATCTTAATGTTTTCGTATACGGTTTTCCATGGAAGCAATCTATCCTCTTGAAAAACATATCCTACCTTCTTTTTATCACCTTTTACGCTACCTGCATCAGGCTTGATAATTCCTGCCATTATATTCAGCAGGGTCGATTTACCACACCCGGAAGGTCCTAAAATACAGGTTATTTCTTTATCTTCTATTGTTAAATTTAGATTGTGCAACACCCTTATTTCTTCATAATTTTTATTGACTCCCTCTAGTTTCAATCTAGGCCCCCCTTTTATTATTTGTTTTCCCTCTATTATTTTCCTGAAGTGCATAATAGGTAAAAGAATCTATTTTAGACTGATCTATCTCATTCTCATTTCCATCGAAGGTCATATTTAATACGGGTAATCTTAAGGCTTTGTTTTCATCCTGGGATAATATGTTCAAAATCGTATTGGTATTTTCATACATGGAGGAAACCGTGATGACTCCTTCTACATAGCTCAAGTCTCCTAATATTTTAGCTATCCTGTATCTGCCATTTCCCCCTGAGTAGAACCCTAAATATTTATCTGCGTTTCTCACAAGACTTTCTATATCTTTTTCAAAGAACTTATCCCTTACAAATATTTCAGCGATCTCTTTGATATAGCCGGAAAATTGATTGAGTGCATTGTGGGCGGCTATCTCTTTTTTATTGCCCTTTTGCGATAAATAATCTCTCCATACAAACCACATATATTCACTTAGGGGAGCATACAGCAGGAGTGTCCCTTGTTCCTCCAGCCTTTTGAAGGCATGGTTATTCATAAAGTCGTTAAACAGAACATTTACCTCTCCTACTACAAAGATTTTCTTGGAGTGGTTAAGTTTTTCCATGTCTTTTTGAATTTTTTTTGCCATATTTTTCAGGTTATCAATGGACAATTCTGCTCTTGTTATCAGATTATAAACCTTATCAAAATATTTTTTCCTTTGATTGCTTGGTGCAAGATTTATTAAGTCTCCTCCTAAAAGCATCAAGAATATATCTTTAGAAATTGTACTGTCTTTTATAACATCTTCAACAAATGGAGCTATGATCTCTACCGGATGCAGGTTTTCTTCATCTAATTTATCTCTAAGCAATCTATAGTATTGTCCGTTTACCTCTGCACCTTCGGATGTAGGAATAATAAATCCGTATTTTTCATTTGATTCCTTTAATTTTACTGCTTTGTTTAACACATCTCCTAACAGTCCTGTAAAGGAAAGATATTCCTTAGACAATGTATATTTTCGCCCTAAATCCAAGGTTTTCTTAGTTGTCAGCGGAAGTACCCGTGCTTCATAGCCTTTGGTCTTCAAGTAAGCAGCCAGTATCTGAGAATATGGATACATATACGGCAAATATAATACAGTTGTTTTATCTATTCCATCCAATTTGGGTTGAATGTTTGTGGCCTTGTGAACTACACTCTGGGAATACTGCTTAAGCATTAAGGCTTCATTACTTTGACCCTTTTCTGCTTTCAAACTGTTTACAAATGCTTCTATTCGGGTTAATACACCTACACTTGAAAAGTGTTCATCTACTTCTATATTCAGATAAGGCTTCCCTTTCATTTCTTCCTTGAAATAGTGGGCCAATACAGTATCGGGCCCGCAGCCATGGTTTGTTATATATATTGGATATAAATTGGGATGCTGTTTAATGATCTGTGCGCCAGATAATATATGCTGTCCAAATGGCCAATACATATTCGGATGTTCCTTTGAAGTATCATGATCATGGGCTGGTAAATTTGACAGGGTTAAAACCTTATATCCTAATTTTTCCAGTTTCTCTGGAATGCCCATATTTAACACTGGATCCGCTATACCGTAAGCTCTTGTGACAATTACAAAGGCTTTTTCATCCTTGCCTAAACTTTTTATTGTTTCCTCTCCTAATCTCTCAACCTTCAATTCAAAGTCTTTTAAGCTTTTCATTCCTTTTGCTAATGCCAGTCCTGTCTGAACTGGATTTCTCTCCAGTTTTTGCCCTAGCTTCATCAGCGTTTTCATTATATACTTCTTGCCAAATTCAAAGGAAAGCGCAGGGGATAATAATTCAATCCCTTGACGCTCCAATTCCATGGTTTTATTGATGAGCTTTGGAAAACACTGCATATATACACATCCATAGTTTTGTCTTGTGGTTGATATTGGATGAGACATGGTATAAAGGCTGGGTAAAAATATATAATCTACTTTCTTCTCCATTAGTTGGGCTACGTGACCATTGATCAGTTTGATCGGATAGCAGGTTTCCTCCATTGAAAATTCTTGGCTTAATTCCACCGTTTTGTCACTGCTGTTGTCTGATAGGATAACATTAAATCCTAATTCCTTAAAAAAACTATTAAATAAAGGAAATAACTTGTGTAAGAAAAGCACCCTGGGAATCCCTACCGTTTTCTTGTTGGGATCTATGGTTTTTTCATACCCCTCTAAATAATATTTTTCAGTTTCTTCAAATACTTTTGTACTGTTGTTTGCCTGCTTTATTTCCATCGGGGCAGCTTTTTTAAAATCATGACTTTCAACATAATCAAAGCCTCTGAATAATGAATGGGATTCTTGCATTGCATCCTTTGCTAAAATTGCAGCACCATAAGCTCCTGTTACACTGAAAAACTCCGGTACTTCCAGCTTATCTCCTAATATCGCTCTAAATGCATTTAAAACCGCTTGGTTATATGCTACTCCCCCTTGAAAAAATACTTTCTTGCCAATCTCTTTTTTTCCAACCACTTTGTTTAAATAATTTTTTACAATCGAGTAAGCTAAACCTGCTGCGATATCTTCGATTTTTGCTTCATTACTCAAACTTGCTGCAATATTGGTCTCTATAAAAACAGTACATCGGTCCCCTAAATCCACCGGATTATCAGATTGTATAGCCAAATTTCCAAATTCGCTTATGGGTATGTTGAGCTTTTTTGCCTGCTCTTCAATAAATGATCCGGTTCCCGCAGCACAAACCCTATTCATCTCAAAATCCGACACAGCTCCATTTTCCAGCTTTATGAATTTAGAATCCTGTCCGCCGATTTCTACGATTGTATCCACCTCTTTATCCAGGGTATATGCTGCTTTTGCCTGCGCTGTTATTTCGTCTATAATGACGTCGGCCCCAACAAAGCTGCCTGCCAGATATCTGCCTGAACCAGTAGCACCTACTCCCAGAACCCTTATATCCTTTCCAATATCTTTTCTAATTTCCAAGAGTCCTTTTCTTACTGCTTCAACAGGATCTCCCAGCGTTCTTAAGTATTTAAACCCAATAACATAACTTTCCTGATCCATCAGCACAACATTTGTACTGGTTGAACCGATATCCAGTCCTATATAACCACTAATTTCAGTGTCTAAGTCCACTGCCTTGCAGATATGTTTATTCAGACTGTCCTCTTTGCCATAGGCTTTTAATGGGGGAAATACAACTGCATCTTCTGTTAAGTTTAATTTCTCTCCGGTTTCCTGTATTACTGTTTTTATCATGGATAAATCCAGAGGCAGTTTATCTCTAAATCCTATGATGGCTGCACCTAAAGCGGCAACATTGCCGCAATCGCCAGGTATTATGATTTCATCATCTTCAAGCTGGAGAATATCTTTTAAGGCCCTTGCTATTGCTTTGTTGTACGCAACCCCTCCCGTAAATAATATAGGCTTTACAACCGGATTTTTCTTTATCACATTGGCTCTATAGTTTTTTACCAGTGCATAAGCGAGTCCAAGCAGTATATCCTTTGCATCTATCCCTTCCTGTTGATGATGTATAATATCTGTTTTCGCAAATACACTGCACCTGCCAGCGATCCTGGGTATAGAAGCAGCCTTTTCTGCAAAGGCAGAATAATCTTCGAGTCTGATTCCCAATCTGGATACCTGTTCTTCTAAAAATGAACCCGTTCCGGCTGAGCAATTTGAGTTAATGGAAATCTTTATACCGGAATTATCTGATTGACTCATATTCGTTATATATTTTGAACTCTGTCCGCCAATCTCTATCACCGAATGGATACCTGAATGAAGATGTCTGCTTCCTTCAACCAAAGCAGTCACTTCATTCATCCAAGTAATTCCTTGTTTTTCAGATATAAATTTACTTCCTTGTCCTGTAACCGCTCCAGTCATTATGTTATATCCGTATTTACTTGTTATTTGCTTTATATATTGGTCTATTTCTTCCTTAACGCTTCCCTTATGCAAAATATAGGTACGATCCATCACTTCATAATTTTTATTGATTAGTACGAATTTTATAGAAGAATATCCAATATCTATTCCTAAACTATACAAAGCAAGCCCTCCATTTCCTGATTCTAATTTCAACAAGCATATCCTTGTTGAAAATTGAAGTATATCTTATCGAGATGAATTGACTTTGATAATCATTTTCATTTATACTATAAAGTGATTATATACTTAAATTTCTAATAAAAAAGTATCTCACGATACACATTTCATATTTTCTGGTCTAAAAAAATTTTTTAGGAGGGTAAAAGTATGCATAACCTCATAAACGCTCTAACCCATTGTGTTCTTTTTAATCATTTATCTATGGATGAGGTATCTCACCTTTTATCCGATGTTACATACACTATAAAATTCTACAAAAAAAATGAAGTGGTATTTTCGCCCCACCACCCATCCGACACACTTGGAATTATATTGGATGGAAGTGTAGATGTTCAGAAGATATTTGCATCGGGAAAAGCAATAACAGTAAACAGGAGATATTCCTACGATCTTATTGCAGATGCATCCTTATTTGCAAATATCGATTGTTATCCTTCCACGATCTCCACTTGCGAGAACAGTCATATTTTTTTGATAAATAAATGCAGCCTTTTGAAACTGTTTTCCAAGGATGAAAAGATTATGTCTAAGTTTCTGGAATCTGTCTCCAATAGGGTTTTGGCCTTAAATAACACCATCGAAATACTCTCTTTAAATTCTGTTCCTTCCAAAATTGCATATTTCCTAATACTGGAACAGAAAAAACAAAAAAGCAATACCATTAAACTAAAATTCACAAAAAAGTCTCTGGCTGAGCATATAAATGTATCTAGACCTACCTTATCCAGGGAACTTAAGAATTTACAGCTACAGGGAATTATTTCCTTTCACAAGAGAATCATTGAAATACACAGTTTAGAAAAGCTTGAAGCACTCTGTTCTTTTTGAATAAAAAAACAACTCCACATCTGATTGGATCAATCAATGGAGCTGTTTTTTTACGTATTTAATTTTGCTAATATTTTTATGGTCTAAATACTACAACTAAAAGCATTTTGAATTGTTCTTTAGCTAATAATGCATGGGGCACCCCTGCCGGCATCACAATCGTTTCGCCCTTTTTTACGTTAAAATGCGCTTCTCCTATTGTTATATCCGCTTCTCCATCAAGCAAGTAAACCATCGCATCTCCACTTGAAGAGTGGGAGCTTATTTCTTCTCCCTTATCAAATGCAAATAAAGTTAAGCTCAGATTTTTTCCTTGTGCTAAAGTTCTGCTAATAACCTGTCCTTCCAGATATGTAACTAGTGACTCCATATCCAGTACTTTTGAAAGTTCAATGTTTTTAATCAGTTGCTCCATAGGGAACCCTCCTTCATATTTTAATTTCATAAATAATACTATCATTTCCTTGATACGGTTTCTGTATCCTGGGTTACTTTTTGTTTTTTGTAAATTTCATTACGTCTTTTTTTCCAAATGAATTGTGTTTCTGCGCTTGCCTTTTTCTGATCCATGAGTATAGCCCACAACCTTAAAATGTTGAGCAAGACGATGGGCTAAACCTTCGTAATCCGGATACTTTGCTCTGAGGCAGGATGAAAGATGTACCACCTCCACACCATTATTGACCAGCTTTTCGATTTTGTATTCTAAAGCTCCCCCCGCATGGGTGAAGCCCACTAGCTCGGCCTCGGCATCATACCCCGAAAAAGCATCAATTCTTTGATAAAATGCGGTAAAGCAGCCTTTTCCAGTGCAGCGATTCATTGTGTCTTCATTTACTAAAATTGCAATTTTCATTTTAATCCCACCCCCACATTAAAACAAGAGCATACCTTATACGCTACTTTGGCACTTTATTATTTAATTTAAAATATCATGTATTCTAAATTTATTAAGTGATTATAATCACAAATAAATTTTTTTCTGTAAATTTTATTCGACTTCTATGATACATAATAGATATTGATTCACCTTCATTAAAAAACCACCTTAATAGGTGGTTTTCATCATCTCATCATCATAATTGCGCTCTTATTTTTTCGTATAACTCCTCTGCGGTATCTGCTTGAACCAATTCATCATCTACTAATGCAAAGGGCCCTACTGCACAATCCCCACAATATCCTAAGCAGGATTCAACCTCTGGCTCTATACCTTCATTCTTTAATTTATCTACAATTTCGTCGGTTCCATGACCAAAATTGTTCTCACAAAATTTGATTTCTGCCATCACGATTACACTCCTTGCTTTTTTATTTTCTCTCTTTTATTATTTCTAGCAGCTCACCAAAAGATACCCGATTTAAATCAACATCACCTAAATCTATTTCTTTCTCTATGGCAGTCTTAAGGGCCGGTGAATGTCTAATATCGCCGATTACAATAGCACCTATGACCTTATTATTTTTGATATATACTTTATTATAGATATTTTCTTCCGACTGATCCTCTAATACGATATTCGTTGCCTGATCTTCTTCAACGATTCCCATCGAAAATAGAGATAGATTAAAAGCATTTAACGTCGTTACTGGTACGATGTGCTCATAGGTACTGTTTTTTCCCATTATATTATATCCAGCAACTTTTCCATGTCCTATTGCGATATTCCATAATCCGTATATTTCGCTATGGTACTCAGCAATATCTCCCGCCGCATAGATATCGCTAACGTTTGTCTCCATTTTTTCATTTACAACAATGCCCTTATTTGTTAGGACCGGTGTCTCTTTTAATATTTCAATATTAGGCTTGACCCCTACGGAATAGAGGACCATGTCACATTGATCAGACTGTCCCGCCGATGTCTTAAAGCCCAGAACTTTATCCGTACCCGTTATTTCAGTGATTTGAGTACCTATCATAATTTCTATGCCAAAAGACTTAACTACCTTTTCTAGTATTTTAGACGCCTTTTCATCCAACTGTCTCGGCATCAGCCTAGGTAGGAGTTCAGCGATAATAATCTTCTTTCCCATTTGTGATAAACTCCATGCAGTTTCAAGTCCTTGAATTCCTCCACCAATGTTTAGGATTGTGTTTTTATCTCTTACATGTTCAGTGATATCCCATGCATTCTCAAGTGTTTTTAGTGTATACACACCTTCCTTATCTATGCCAGGTATGGGCGGCACAAAGTTTCGTGCTCCATTTGCAAACAGCAGTTTTGTATAATGAAGATTATTTCCATCTGAAGTTGCAACAGATTTATTCTCAATATCTATCGAAATTATCTTAATTCCTCGGTATAGTCTGATGCCGTTTTCTTCGTACCACTCCTTTTTTTGAAGTAAGATCTTGTCCTCTTCCAATGTAGAGAGTAATCCTTTTGAAAGGCGGATACGATTATATGGATAGAATCTTTCTTCTCCCAACAAATGGATTTCACATTCTTTATCAATCTCCCGCATTGCTTTTACAGCAGTAACCGCAGCAATGCCATTTCCTATAACCACAATCTTTTCTGCCAAAACCTTCACTCCTTTTTCATTCATTTCAAATTTAGTGTGCTACGATCTGACGGATACATACCTATTCAGTAATAGAAAATATATTTCTTCTTTGTTCTACTAACACCCTATTGCATATTCTTTGCTATTCTTTGGAAAAATAGTAAAGGTTAAATTGTATTTGAAATTAAGGAGGCGTATATATGTCAGATAAAGATGTTGAAAAGTCATATGAACGAAGTGCTGAAAGGATGCGGGGAGACAATAAAACTTTTGCTGCGGATCTTACGGCTAAAGATTATAATGATCCAAGTTTACATGAAGATATCCATAATAGCGTTTCTGTAGATTATGATAAGATTGACAAAATGCCGGATATGGAGGAAGTACATAGGTGGCAGCGGGAACATATCCAAAAGGATGATCAGTCTAAGGAAGGCTATCCTTTGAATGTGATTATCGACCCGGCCATGCGGGAGATGTATCAGGTAGTTCACGATGCAGGGATGACCAATGTATTTGACCGTTTCAGCCAGCAGCAGCCTACCCAGTGTAAGTTCTGTATTGAAGGTTTATCCTGCCAGCTCTGCGCCAATGGCCCTTGCAGAATCAGTTCCAAGGCTCCCAGAGGGGTCTGTGGGGTTGATGCCCATACGATGGTCTCCAGAAACTTTGTTTATCGGCATGTTACCATCGGTACTTCGGCAAATATTTTCCACTGCCATCAGGCAGCCAGAACGCTGAAGGCTGCCGGAGAGCATCCTGAAAGCGGTTTGAAAATCAGAGACCCTGAAAAGCTGAAAAAGTATGCAGATATGGCAGGTCTGAATGCCAATAAGCCAATCAATGCGTTGGCTGTAGATTTTGCAGACTGGGTAATGAATGATATTCATGCACCTTATCATATAGAATCTAAAACCGTTGAAGCCTTTGCCCCTACGAAAAGAAAGGAGCTTTGGAGACAGCTTGGCTTATTCCCAGGAGGCGGGTATAGTGAGGTGGCCTATGCACAGACCCGCTGCATGACCAATTTCACTTCTGATCCTGTGGAATTTTTATTAAACAGTGTACGTCTTGGGGTTGCCAATGAGTATCAAGGTCTGTTCCTGCTGGATATCATTCAAGAAATCCTGATGGGTACCCAAGAAATCGCCATGAAGCAGCAAAACATGGGTCTGCTGAAGGAAAATATGATCAATGTGATTACCAACGGACACATGCCCCTGCTTGCCCATGTAGCCATTGATCTGGCATCCACCGATGAATGGCAGCAAAAGGCAAAAGCTGCGGGTGCCGACGGTATTCAGATTTTAGGACATGTTTGTGAAGGACAGCAGTTGATTAATTATGAAGGGATGCACAACCGGAAGGGCTATGGCGGTCAGGAAGGTGAGTGGCTCTCCCAGGAATACCTGCTGGCTACCGGTGTAGTAGATTTGTTCATGTTTGACTACAACTGTACGGTACCCACTATGCCCCTCTTTGCAAAACGGTTTGGTACAAAGCTCTTAAGCACCCATCCGGTCATTAAGCTGCAGGGAACGGATACCTTGGATTTTGTTCCGGAAAAAATGAATGAGCAGGCAGTAAAGGCTTTGGATATGGCTATAGAAGCCTTCAAGCAGCGTAAATCCGAGAACAGAAAAACTTATATTCCGCCCCATGTATCCGACTGTATGGTAGGCTTTAGTACGGAATCTGTGAAGAAAGCCTTGGGCGGAAGCTTTAAACCATTGATCGAGCAAATTGCCAATGGAAATATTCGTGGCATTGCAACCATTGTAGGATGTACTACAGCAAGATATGGACAGGGAGGCAGCAACATCTTCAGGATCACCAAGGGCTTGATCGAAAACAATATCCTGGTGCTGTCCGGAGGCTGTACCTCCAGTGTCATGGAGTATACAGGCCTTACCAATCCAAAGGCGGCAGAGGAATGCGGTGAGGGCTTAAAGGCAGTGTGCAAGAAGCTGGGCATCCCACCGGTACTGACCTATGGTGCCTGTGTAGATATCGGCAAGATGACCCATACAGCCAAAGAGCTGGCAGATGCCTTAGATGTGGATACCAATAAGCTGCCCTTGGTCATTGGTGCACCGGAATACCTGGAGCAAAAGGCAGTAGCAGATGCCTGCACTGCAGTGGCTTTAGGCTGGCTGGTGCATGTAGCTCCCGTACCATCGATTACCGGCAGTGATGTGGTAGTAAAAACCCTGACAGAGACTACGGAAACCCTGGGACTTGGTAAAGTTGTAGTAGAAATGGATGCAGAAAAAACGATCCGGATTTATGTGGATCATATTGAAAAGAAGCGCAAGGAATTAGGTTTGAATTAGTTAAATAATCTAAGATCGCAGAAAAAGACTATCGGAGGATAGTCTTTTTCTACGCTCTATATTAAGCCGTCGCTGCTGCTTCTAAGATTGCACTCATATCCGCTTCAACATTAGAGATAGGTGTAATATTGAAGTTGTCTACTAACACTTGCAACACATTGGGTGATACAAATGCTGGTAGAGAAGGTCCGAGATGAATATTTTTTATACCTAGTGACAATAGCGTTAATAAGATGCATACAGCTTTCTGCTCATACCAGGAAAGAATCAAAGAAAGAGGCAGTTCATTTACGCTGCATTCAAAAGCTTCGGATAAGGCAACGGCTACTTTAATGGCTGAGTAAGCATCGTTACACTGTCCCATATCTAATAATCTAGGCAATTCCCCTATAGTACCAAACTCTTTCTTATTAAATCTAAACTTGCCACAGGCCAGCGTTAGAATAATGGTGTCCTCCGGTGCCTTTTCCGCAAACTCTGTATAATAGTTTCTTCCCGGTTTCGCACCGTCACACCCTCCAATTAAGAAGAAATGTCTTATAGCACCGCTCTTTACTGCATCGATTACTTTATCTGCTACACCTAATACCGTATTGTGCCCAAATCCAACTAAGATCTTCTGATCTTCCTCATCTTCCTGCCATCCGCCAAGCTCTAAAGCTTTTTCAATGATTGGTGAAAAATCCTTTATCCCGTCTATTTCTTTTATGTGCGCTGTATCTGGAAAGCCTACAATACTGGAAGTAAATATTCTATCCTTATAGCTATCCCTAGGCTTTTGGAGACAGTTTGTGGTCATTAATATTGCGCCAGGCAATCCATCGAATTCTTTTTGCTGATCCTGCCAGGCCCCGCCAAAGTTACCCACTAGATGCGGATATTTTTTGAGTTCTGGATAAGCGTGAGTCGGCAGCATTTCTCCATGGGTATAAATGTTGATTCCTTTTCCTTCTGTTTGCTCCAGCAGCTGCTTCAGATCCTTCAGGTCATGTCCGGATACAACAATAAATGGCCCCTTCTTCTTCGTAATCAATACTTCTGTCGGTACCGGATGTCCATAGGTCTCTGTATTGGCACGATCCAGAAGCTCCATACACTTAAAATTCACCTGACCAAATTCCATGTTTAATTTAACTAAATCATCTACAGATAAGCTGTTATCTATAGTAGCCGCTAATCCTTTATAGAAGAAATGACTCACGGTGTCATCCATTCTGCCTAATATATGCGCATGATGGCCATAGGCCCCCATACCCTTCATACCATAGGTTAAAAGCTCGCGCAGAGATCGAATATCTTCATTTAAGCTTGTATCTGCCATTACACCGAATTTTTTAGCCTCTTTCAACATCTCTTCCCGGGTCATAGGTGGAGTATATTCTGCAGCCGCTGGAATAACTCCGTCTATTTCTCCAGCGAGTTCTTTCATGTATGCTTTTATTTCTGCGGCTTTTTCTATGTACTGTACAAATCTTTCCGGATCAAAGTTTACATTGGTTAAAGTAGAAAAAATGGCATCTATTACAAATTTATTTGTGTCTTGATCAATTTTTCGTCCTTTTTCCAGAGCTTTCTGCCCATAAAATCCAACTCCCCGCAGCATATGTATGAGCAAGTCCTGAAGCCCTGCAACCTCGGGACTTTTTCCACATATACCATGCCTGGTACACCCTTTACCCCCTAAGGTTTGTTCGCACTGAAAACAAAACATATTATTCTCCATTCTTCTTTTCCCTCCTTTGAATACTTTAACAGAATTTTTCAGTTGTGAAAAAACGTTATCCTATTTATACCACCTATTTTTATTCATAATCATTTTAAATACAAAAATCTCCTGAGATCATAATAACAACCCATAAAAACACCAATCACAACTGTTTTTGGCACTTTTATGGGCAATTTAGACTTACATATAGGTTTTTGAATACATATCTATACTTTTTTTAAACACTATTTGAGTGTTTCGAAAAGAATATTATTTTCTAGGTGGATATGATGGAATAGGTCTGATTCTATAGCTTTTAATTTTTCATAAGTTCTTTCAAAAGAACTGCAGCCTAATTCAGGCACCTGATATCCATCTGTTATTTTTCTCATTTCTTTTAGGATATCTCCAGCCTTGTCATGCTCGTTTTCGGTTTCATTCATCACTCTAAAAATATCTTCTTTCGTTTCATCCGTTGGATTTTTTTCATATTTTTTTATCAGCGGAAAAAGAATCTCCTCTTCTTTAATCAGATGCTCTTCGATTTCAGATTTAAGATTATTAAATAACTTGTGAAGCCTTGAAAGAATCTCTCCATTTTCTACATAATGGACTCTTAATATCTTATTCAGCAGCTTTTCTGTCGTAGGCAGTTCTTCTCTCATAAACGTATGATGTTTATTTACAATAAAATCAATTAACTCTGCAGATGAAGCCATTCGCCAATCTCTACTTTCACTTGCCAGTTTATCAAAGGCAGCATAAGCATCGTTCAGTCTACCGAGTAATTCTTCCTCATGGATATTTTGTTCTTTAATTACAACCTCCAGTGCCCGATCTCCTCCACAGCAAAAATCAATTTCATACGCCATAAATATTTCTGTAGCCTTAGGGAATATGGTTGCAATTTCACCAATTTTTTGCGCTTTATTAAATGTTTTTATCATTCTAAACTCCTCCTCTTTGTCTTGATCTTTAACTTAATTATAAAAGGAAGTAAGAAATAAAGATGTGATTGGAGTCAAAATATAAAAAATTAGTGTAATACCGGTATTCCCATTATTTCAGCAGTTTTCCCCTCTATATTGATCAATGTACAGAAATCTCTAATGCAAAAAAAGCAATATTGCGCATAAAAATATACTACATAATCATTAAAAACTTCATAACTTATGCCAAATAATTCACGCTCTGCTATAATTGTCCTCATTTGTTTTATTCTTATTTATTCTTAATGTTGCTTTATCGGTTTGCATTATTTTTTTTACAAATAAAGCGCCCCTATCATATGTCTTACTACAATTTATAGGAAATATACCGCTTGTCGTCGTTTTACTTTTCCTTTAATATCAAACCGATCTGAAATTCTCTTCACTGTCTTTATTTGCTTCTATCATTTCAACAAAAACCTTTACCAGGTATGGATCAAAGTGTATAGCACTACATCTTTTCAACTCTTCCACAGCTTCTTCATAACTTTTTCTATCTCTATACGGACGATTTGAAGTCATGGCATCAAAACTATCAGCTATTGTTAAAATTCTTGTAAGATAAGGTATGTCCTCGCCCTTTAAACCCTGTGGATATCCATTTCCATCATATCTCTCATGATGATTTAAAATCAGTGGAACTACATCGTTTAGCGAATCAACTGATTTTATGATCTCGACTCCGCATTCCGGATGTTTTTTTAGCATATTCCATTCTTCTTCTGTTAGAGGCATCTTTTTATTTAATATTTCCTTGCTTATCTCAATTTTTCCGATATCGTGTAAGTAGGCGCCATACTTTAGGATCTTTTCTTCTTTTTGTGTTAACCCCAATTTATTTGCAATCATTTTACAATAGATTACTACCCTTTCTGTGTGTCCATAGGTATAACGGTCTTTTGCATTAATTACGCTGATTAATGTCTTGATTGAACTGATTGTATCTATATGCTCATCTTGAATGTCTTTTTTCAATTCCTCTAAAATGGAGGTATATATTTCTACTCTATTTTTATTGAAAAACTTAGCTCTATAAAGTGCATCATCTGAACTATTAATGAGTTCAGTTTTTGTTTTAGCCTTTGCAGGAAAGACTGATACACCTACAGATACGGTTAAACTTCCCTTAGGTAAGTTTTCTTCACCCTCAAATGACGTACATTCTATTGTTGTGCGCACCCTTTCAGCTATGCTTATTGCCTGCTCTTCAGTTGTATTCGGCAATATAATTGCAAATTCTTCGCCTCCGTATCTCGCTACTATATCCTTATTTCTAATAACATTTTTTAATAGTTTTCCTATTTTTTCCAAAGCTTGATCTCCAGCCTGATGTCCATATAAGTCATTATAATTTTTAAAATAATCGATATCTATTAAAAGCAATGCAACTGGGAAATTGATTTTTTCAGATATTTCTAGCTCTCTTGATAGGGTCTCCTGAAAATACCTGTGATTATAAACTCCTGTTAGTTCATCTGAATTTGCCAATATTGCCATTTCATGCTTATACTCTTTTTCGATATTAGCATAGCAGCCTAAAAACCATGTAGTTAATATAAATATCCCTGAAAGTATCAAATCTGCTTCGAAAAACTGATTTACTTTATTTGCCGGCAGAGCCATATAATCTACAGACAATAAAAACCCCGAACTTATAAAAGCAACGATTAAACCATAGTTCATTCCGAATCGCATGGTTGTCGTTATGCTTATAAACAAAAACAGAGACTTATAAGGGCTTTCATGGGCTCCAGTTAACATAATTAACAGCGAGAAAAAATACATAAACACCACAACTTCGATAAAATCTGCTATTTCAGGCCCTTCAGATAGCTTATCGTTATTGTACTCAAATATCCATGCCTTGTAAGCTAGTACCAAAGCCCCAATACAAGTTATAATGGCAGGTATGGCAGGATTTATAAACCAATTAGGATCATTCTGAAACCAAACATGATATTCTCCTAAAATAATGATTCCGCAAAATAATAATGAAAATAATTTAACCACTGCTATCATTTCATAGATTTTTTCTTTAAGTTTATTCTCAAATTGATACATTTCTTCACATCCATAATTACAAATTAGTCTTAAATTAATCGAAAATATATCTACTAACATACTATTATATTTTCTGTTTAAGCTTTCTTTTCTGTATATAAAAAACCGTTAGACTAATCGATAGAGCTATGCATAATGAAGGCATACTATATAGTGCACTTTTAACAGGCACTTTTAGCACCTCTTCAAAGGATATATTTAATATATTTATATAAAAAACTGTCATTATCCAGTCACAAATGAAAAGTACAATGATAGATATGATGCATGCATGAATCGACTTAAGTATGCTTATATTGTTCAATTTGACAGCCATAAGCATATATACTATAAGGCATAGTATTGTATGAATACCATAACGGATAGGCATGAATCTAATAATATAAACACTAATCCCAAGAAGAATTCCTGATAAAAAAATCTTATTTTTATTTATAACTGTATTTGACAATGCATAGCATGAAAGCATAAGGATAATTCCCTCGGGGATAGCTCTCAAAAACAATACCAATAATGGCATTCTCAGCATCTCTATTATCCTCCCTCTATAGGTTTTGGCCTGCTGTCAACTATTTTAAAGGTTGATTTCATGACCAATCAATTATATTACTGTAATAAATTAAAATCAATATCTATTCTAAATGAAAGATTAGGAAAATTGTGTCGTTTATTGTCGTTTTCAGCGAGTAGCTGCAGTTTTTCATCGATATATTAGACATTCTGCACGAATCTCAGACAATTGAGTTAAGATTTTCATTCTATTAGTAAATCATTTACCTAATGCAGGTTCTTCCTATGACAAAGAAAGAAAAGAAAAACGCAGACCATTTGTTATTGGTCTGCGTTTTTCTGGTTAGATTATATTTAGGGGAAAAATATTCATTTCTTCTATCAAGAAATAATCTATTTTCCTATTGCATGCTTTGCTGCGATTTTACCAAATACGATATCATCTAGCGTATTGTTTCCTGCAACACGCCCTGCACCATACAGGCCTCCAACAATTTCACCAGCCGCGTATAGCCCTTCAATAGTAGTGCCATCTTCCTTTAGGACTTGTGCATTTTCATTTATACTTACACCACCCATAGTGTAATGGCTTGATGGCAGTGTTTTTACTCCATAGAAAGGTGCTGCAGTAATCTTACCCATTGCTTTTCGATTAAATGGATCTTGTCCTGCATTATATGCATCGACAGTATCTTTTAGCTTTGCAGGGTCTAACCCAAGTTGTACTGCAAGCTCTTCGATTGTATCGGCTTTTATTCCCTTACCTAAATCAAAAGCTTTCTTACCATCTTTGGTATCATATACATCCGTGTCAAATATGATATAGGCTGTTCCTTCTTTTTGCTTTAGTATTTCTGAAGCCAAATCCCAAATTTTCATGGTTTCGTCAACGAATCTGTCTCCATCTAGATTCACTAGAATACCGCCTTTTCCTTCTTCTGTAATAATTGTTTCTCTATACCAATTTCCATTAGAAGAAAGTGGTCTCATTTGGAAGAGATCCATATCTCTTAATTTAGCGCCAACTTCAACGGCCATTTTTATACCGTCTCCTGTTGGTCCAGGTGTTGTCATTTCTGCATGAACACCCTTATAGTTCGGGTTATATTCTGCAATCATATCAGGTGCATTGTTCAATCCTCCAGTAGCCAATATAACTGCCTTCGCCTTGATTACATACTCTCCGTCTTGCCCTTGCACCTTTGCTCCCACTATTTTACCTTCCTCTGTAACTAACTCAGTTGCCTTTGTATTCAGCTTAATCTCTAAGTTTTTATGTTTTCCGGCTTCAGCCTGATAAGCTTTAATCAGTTCAGCACCATAGTGTCCTTCTGTAGGGACGATCCAGAAAGGCTCTTCCGCACTCTGGATCTTGTAGCTTAATCCTAAAGAAACCAGCCAATCATAGGCATCACTACTATTCTCAACAAGAATTCTCACTAATTTTTCGTCTGCCAGCCCTTTTCCTGTTTCTATTGTTCTTTTATAATGATCTTCTACTGTAAAGGATATCCCCGAATCCTTATGTAGCTGGGTATCGGAAGCGGTAATTCCAGTAGCCGATATAATTGTATTTCCACCCACTGCTGGCATCTTCTCAACTAAGACAACGTTTGCTCCATTTTCAGCAGCTGTGATTGCCGATACAAGGCCTGCACCACCACCGCCAATTACTAATACATCTGTTGAAAGATCCTTACTGCTCTGTGCTGGCTGTGGTTGGCTTGCCGGTGTGCTACAGCCTGCTAAAATACCAGTGATTAATACAAGAATTAGTACGATTGCCATTCCTAAACGACGCATTTTTTTCACTCCTTTTTAGTTTTGAGGGTTTTCATTGGGTTAGCCGCTTACCCTGTGCAGGTCTAGACCACATCTACTTTACTGCACTTTTCAATGCATCTTTTGCCGCATCAATAATACCCTGACTCGTAACCGTTCCTCCGCTTACAGCATCTACCTCTGGAGTTTGTTTTTCAACAATAGCTTTTGAAATTTTTTCAAATACCGGATCGGATAATCCCGGTGTCTCGCTGTGCTCTAGTGCGTTAACCGCTTTTATGTTTCCCTTTTCTACAATAACTTCCATTTTTATTGGACCATATTTTCCTTCCCCAGTTCCAGTATATGTTCCATCCGCATATTTTCCTGCTTTAGCGGAGCATCCAGTGCCTACTGCTGCCACTATAAGTAGTGCCATAATAATAGCCATTCTTTTCTTAAACATCTGCTTTCCTCCCTTTAAAAATAAGTTGAATAAACTGCATAAATACTGTTTTCTTAAAATACTGCCAATGCTTGTTATAAAAATATCATATCATTGAAATCTTTATAGCGATATTTGTCAAACGTCCTCAATTCAAAGGACAAAAGTCCCTCATTTGAGGGACTTTTGTTTTGACCAATATAATGCAGCTTCAGTTCTATTTGTAACATCTATCTTTTTCATGATTTTACTGACATAATTCCTTACTGTTTTTTCAGCTATAAACAATTCCTCAGCAATCTCTTTGTTTGTTTTTCCTAACCCGATTAAATCCAATATCTTCTGTTCCTGTACAGTTAATCCTTCTGTAAATTCACTGTTTGTCCTAACGACGTTCATCACTTTTCCAACCATAGCAGGGTCAAGTATAGATGCTCCTTTAGCCACATTCTCTATTGCAGAAATGATCGCTTTGCTATCTATATTTTTAAGCAAATATCCATCTGCACCGGCTTTAATGGTTTCAAGCAGCAGTAAATCATCTGCATATGCTGTAAGTACTATTATCTTCGTATCCGGCGATATTTTTTTTATTTGCCGACAACCGGTAGCACCGTCACCGTCGGGCAATTTTAAGTCAAGCAGCACAATTTCAGGCTTTAATGCTTCCATCTTTTGATAGGCTTCTGTCAGTGATCCGGCTTCTCCACAAACTACGAATCCCGGTTTTTTCTCAATCAGCGTACTTATTCCCCATCTTACAATGGCATGATCATCCACTAATAGTACTTTAATACTCTTTGCTTCCATCTTTATGCTCCTCCCAAGGAATACTTAAAACGATCATCGTACCTTTTTGATTGCTGTCTATTTCCAGCATACCATTGATCGCCTTTGCTCGTTCTCTCATTGAAAATAGTCCATAACCGTCTGTATGGCTCATTTTATTTTTATCGAATCCTTTCCCATTATCTTTCACGGTTGCAACCACGCATTTTAATGTTGTATTTATGGTAACAGCAATATGCGTAGCATCGGCATGCTTGATCGCATTATTGATTGCTTCCTGTATGATATAGTAAATCTGTATTAATTTCTCAGATGAGAGATGTCCCAAAGTAATATCCGGTATCTGATATAGAAGTTCTATTCCAACATTGCCCGTCTTTCCATAATTATGAACAAGTTCGTGTATCTTATATTTGAGATCCTCTATCTCCATTTTTCTAGAAGATACTTTTCCTAGAAAATCGCGTATTTTAAGAATTGTGTTATTTAAGCTGTTCTTCATGCTCTGTATATGCGCTCTTTGAGAATTAAAATTGTCATCATCTAACATACTCTCCAATTGTAATCCCACTGCAAATAAGTCTTGTAAAACTACATCATGTAATTCATGCCCGAGCCTTCTCCTTTCCCGACTCGCTGCCTGCTGCTCATTTAGCATAGCAATCTTCCTATTTGTTTCCCATTGGAAAACATCAATAATACTAATAAATAAAATTGTTATACCCGATGCAGCAACAGTTCTTCCAAGCTCCACAGGAACACCAAAAATTTGTCTGAACAACTCTTTGTTAATAAACATTGCAGGAAAAATATCTACTTTTTTTACAATTAAACCTGCTAGGATGGCATAAACAGCAAAAAGTAAAGCCAACCCTTTTAATTTAAAGGCCATCTTTGTCAGCCCCATATCCATCATGGTTTTCGCATTTCTATATAGGGCAATTGCAGTTATTAAACCTGCAGGCAGACCTATGAAATATCTGCTGGTCATACTTTTAAACCATTGTCTTGCCCATAGATCTCCGTTATGGAATAGCGGCATAATAAAATAAACGGCTAGCCATACTAGAAAAATCATCCAAGGCAGCCCTTTCAGAATATTTTTTACCCGCTCACTATATTCCAAGAGCTTTATACCAAATACATAGAGAAATGTAAAAGACAATGCATTTAGTATTATGGCTGATTGGATTAAAGCAATCTCATACTCCGGATAAATCTGCGCAATAATAATCATCAGCAACCATTCTGTTGTACCATGGCTGATTCCAAAATACCCTAGATATTTTATCGATTTTAGAAGAGGAAAATTACTTTCGCCCTTTGTATTTTGTATCAATGCACAAATGCCCATAGAATAAAAAGCAAGGCCGTAGACAAAAAACAACAGTATATATTGATTACCGGTATATATATTCATATGCATTCTCCTTAAGTATCCAATCTCCACCCCAAGTCTTCCAACTCCTTAAATATGCTGTACCATCCCTTTTCCCGTGCTAACTTATCCGGACTTCCAGACTGAACGATCTTGCCCGAAGCCATTATATAAACCTCATCTGCATCAATAATTCCCGATAAACGATGACTGATGGTAACAATGGTTCTCTTTTCTCCAATGGCTCTAAAGGCATTAAAAATAACACGTTCTGTCAGCGCATCCATGCCGGAAGTTGGTTCATCTAACAACAGTACAGGAGGGTCAGACACAACCGCCCTTGCTAAGGCTATTAGTTGTGCTTGCCCAAAAGATAACTTTATTCCCTGAATCCCTACTGGGGTGTCGTATCCATCGGCAAGAGAAATGATAAACTCATGCAAACCCACTAATTTTGCAGCTTTTTCTATCTCTTCCTGTGCAATCTGTTCATCTCTCAAAGTTATATTTTCTTTTATTGTGCCTTCAAAAATCTGGGCATTTTGCGGCACGATACCGATTAGCTTTCTTCTATCCGATGCCCGCAAACGGTAAGGGTCCATGCCAGATATACTAATTTCACCTGCAAAGGGCTTATACAATCCAGCAATCAAGTTCATAAGACTTGTCTTTCCTGCTCCTGTCCTACCGATAATTGCAACTTTCTTTCCTTTCCCTAGGGCTAGGGACACTCCTTTTAAAATTTCTTTATCAGGTGCATATCCAAAACGAATGTCTTTAATCTTTATCTCGGCTCCATTTTTTTCTAGTGATAACCGGTTATCCAGATATTGCAGCTCCCCTTTGTCCTCAACTTCTTCTCCTAAGAAACCTGTTATGCGCTTTAGCCCTGCCATAGCTTGTTGTATTGTTTGGAATTCTTGGCTCAAAGCCTCAACAGGGCTTAATAAGCGACCAACCAGATCCGCAAAGGCTGCAAGGCTTCCTATGGTGACGACTGTAGCATCAAAACTGCTTGTTTTCGCACCTAACAGTATAATCACAGCAATAGTAATTGCTCTAATGATTTGCGTTACACAAGGGAAATAGGCGTCAAAAACAGCAGCATAATTAATTGATTTTAAATGTTCTCTTAATGGGTCCTGAAATTTATTCTCATACTGACCTTCCTTTCCATAAAACTTAACGACGCGAATACCATTAAAGAGCTCTTGTAAATAGGCATTTATTTTCCCTACGGCTTTACGAATTTCCATCTGGGCCCTTAAAATATTTTTTCTAAAATAATTCGCTATAATAAATATTACTGGAATTGCCAGTAATGCTATAAAAAATAATCTCGGGCTTATTAAATACATCGCTGCAGCGATTCCAAAAACTTTCATTAGATCACTAAATCCACCGATTAAGCCGGATGAGAAAAGTGTATTTACAGAGTCTACATCCGAGCTCATATAGCTCATAATTTCGCCGACAGGTGTTTTATTATAATAATTCATTGGCAGCTTTGAAATATGTTCAGCCATAAGGAGCCGCAAATCAATAAGTATATTCTGCCCTATATAGGTTGTTAAATAAGTTTGGGCAAAGGTAAAAAGGCTGCTGCCTATAGAAGCAGCAAGATAGTAAAATGCAGCCCTCCATACTTGATCCATCTGTCCGTTCTTTAAATGAACATCCAGTATTCTCTTTAGGAGCATAGGCGGTAACAACTCAAGTAAAGTAAGAGAAAGGGCAGTCAAAATCAATAACAGATAGAATCTCCTTAACCGCTTCCAGGTGTTTTTTAAAACCATTCGTATAACAGAAAATGGATGCTGTTTTTCGCTGTTAACCTGAGGCATTGCCATTATTTTTCACCCTCCATCCACTTTTGCGCATTGAATATTTTCTGATAAATCCCATCGGCTTGCATCAATGTGCAATGATCTCCTTGTTCCAGTAATCTTCCTTGGTCTAGCACGAGTATTTGATCAATATGCTTAAATATCTCTAAACGATGGGAAAACAGAAATATGGTTTTATCCTTCAATTCCTGGCGCATTCTTTCAATCATTCTCTGCTCAGTGCCTATATCAACCGCAGAAAAGGGATCATCCAATATGATAACAGGCGTATCTGCGTACAAAGCTCTAGCTATAGATATCCTTTGCTTCTGTCCACCGGAGATCCGTATACCTTTTTCTCCTACTACTGTCTGTATCCCATTTGGGAATAGCTCTATATCATCACTCAGGGCAGTAATATATAATATCTTCTGTAACCTTTCATACTCCGGTGAATCCTCATCCAGTACTTTAAATGCAATGTTTTCTTCTATGCTGGAAGAAAATAGGAAGGCATCTTGCCCTGAACAAGCAATCATTGCTTTACGCTCCCTAGAATCCAGGTCACTTAGCTCTCTACCAAAGATTTTGATACTTCCTTCGTATGGATATAGTCCCGTCAGAACCGTCGCCAGAGCACTTTTTCCTGCTCCAACAGGACCGGTAATGCCGACCATCATTCCTTTTTTGCCAGTAAAGCTAATATTTTTTAATACATTCTGAGTATTATTTGTATATTTAAAATCCATGTTTTCTATTTTGATATCCGGCACATCGATTTGTTCCTTCTCTCGAGTCACTGAAATTTCTTCATTCAGAACAGCAGCATTCAACTTTTCCTTAATCCGGTCCCATGATGCTTTTGCTGTATGGAATTGGTTGAATACTCTCGCTGCTACCCAAGTTCTTGTAGACATAGCAATAAACATCATAAGAAATGCTGTAAACTGTCCCAGTGACCATCTTCCACTGATTACCTGGTTTCCGCCTAAACCGATTACTCCGATAACCCCTAATGAAGCAAGGGTAGAATATACCGGCATCATCCCCGTTTGCAGGAGGCTGGTTTTTATATTCCAGTGCATTTGATCCCTACTGTAGGCTTTTAACCTTTCATTCTCAATATCTTCCCGTCCAAATAGCCTTAGAGTAGTTAATCCATTTAAAGTTTTCTGTAGATGGGAACTAACAACGGAAGCTGATTTTCTAGAGTTTGTCGAAAAGCGGTAGAGGGGATGACGTACAGCCTCAGCCGCATAAATGGCTATAGGTATTGGTATGGAGCACACTAATGTGATCATGGGATCGTAATAGAGTAATACTGCATAGTAAGAGATCATTAGCAGCCATGTATCCCATGCTTCATTAATCGTGGATTGCATGGTAGATACGACCTGCTCTACGTCTCCAACGGTTCTTGACATTAAATCTCCCACAGATTCACGGTCTAACCGCGTCATAGACTGTTCTAATGTTTTTGATAAAATTCCCGCTCTCATATCACAAGCTATTCTGTTGCTCATGTCTCTTAAGTACCACCGCTTTACATATCGGGCATACTGGAAAAAGATGGTAATCCCCACAAATAAAAGACAATACATAACTAGTCTTCGAATATTTTCCCGGCTGACTCCATGTTTTTCTAAGGTTCCAGCTGCATCCAGCGCTTTTCCCAGAAGAATAGGACCAGCCACAATCACAGTATTGTACA
The DNA here is from genome assembly GCF_001750685.1 of Geosporobacter ferrireducens. Taxonomy (GTDB): domain Bacteria; phylum Bacillota; class Clostridia; order Peptostreptococcales; family Thermotaleaceae; genus Geosporobacter; species Geosporobacter ferrireducens. Next base: position 1,048,029 of record NZ_CP017269.1, read on the forward strand.
GGATGCCGGCAACGGCTTGAATAATAAACTGTTTTTTATATTTTTTGAGATAGGACTTAATCCTTAGCGGATTCTCCTCCGGTAATTGAAAAAAATTAAATTCCATAACACTATCCCCCTTTATGTAAAGCAATGCTTCCTTCTGTTACTCCAGTTCATCGATTAGTTCCATAGCCTTTTCCTTAGCCAGCTTTAGTACTTCTTTTCCTTCAGCAGTAATACCATAATATTTTCTTACTTTTCCTTCGATTACTTTTTCACTGGCAGTTAACAGTCCGTTCTTTTCAAGATTGTGGAAAATTGGATATAAGGTTCCTGCACTTATTTCATAACCATGCTCCTGCAATTCTTCTATCATCCATAGGCCAAATACCGGTTCTTTAGATGCATGATGGAGTATATGAATTTGAATGAAACCTAAAAAGAGCTTTCTTAAGACTTTATCTTTCATCAACATCACCTTTCTTTTATCGAATGTCGATATCGTATTTCGATATAAATATTATACTTCTTCACTCCCCATCTGGCAATAGTCTTTATTCATTATAAGATGCATTTTAAAGGGGATGCACAATGTGCATCCCCTTAATAAATATTATCTTGCCTCCAACCTAGAAGAGACAAGCTGTTTCTTCCCATAAAATCCGTTAGCATACGGTTTATCAACTCTTTTATTTATTCAACTTAAAATAATTTAAATATTTATCGGGAGTTTTTCCTAATTATGACCTCTCTGCCAGTTTTTGCAGATCCTTGTTATGTCCTATGACTACCATTACGTCATTCTTCTTTATCTTATCCGTTGGACTGGGTGTAATATTAATCTCTGTTCCTTGCTTAATCGCCATTACATTAATTCCATATTTACCCCGTATATTTAGCGTCTCTAGGCTCTTCCCTTCCCATTCCGTCAATGCATTGATTTCTAAGATACTATATTCAGGAGATAGGTCAATATAATCCAGAATGTTAGAGGAGCCTAAATTATGAGCAACTCGAACGCCCATATCTCTTTCAGGATATACAATACGGTCAGCACCAGTCTTTGCCAATACGTTGCCGTGCAGCTGATTCTGCGCTTTAGCTACAACATACTTCACCCCTAATTCTTTTACAATAAGGGTGGCTAATATAGAGGATTGTATGTCGGAACCAATCGCAATAATTGCCACGTCAAAATTCCTTATACCTAATGCTTTAATAGAGGCTTCGTCAGTCACATCCGCCTGCACTGCATGGGTAACCGAATCTGCTATATCTTGTACTACGTCTTCATCCCGATCGATTGCCATTACATCATAACCCATTCCATAGAGAGCTCGTGCAACGCTTGATCCAAATCTTCCACATCCGATTACTACATATTGCTTCATACATACACTCCTTTATCCTACGATTACTTTTTCTTTCGGATGACCACTTACACCTACAATTGTCAATACGCTACTGACCATTTCCAGGAGTACTGCTCCGTGCAATTGATAAAATCTTTCCTTTTATTCTTAGTGTTCCCATTGTATTTAGATTATTGTACGCCGGAACTAATATCATGATAAATCCAAATTCCATAAGAAATACTGCATAAAGAGTATATCAGCTTAGTGTGTATTGAATGAAGCCTCACCGGGTATCCGTTTTTGTATCTATTTCTATATTTTGATGCTTATGAAATGCTAACCGATAGCAATAATTAATGATATCACTTCGCTTTATGATTCCAATAAATATCTGTTGGTCATCAATCACCGGTACAAAATTTTGATTGACCGATAAACTGATTAAATCCTCGATGGAAGCATTGATTGAAACGGGTTTGTTTTGCCTATGCAGCGGAATGTCTTTTAGCATAATTTTACTTGTATCAAGGAATGTTAACTCCGGTGTATCTTTCAGCTTCCAAAGCAAATCTCCTTCGGTAAGCGTTCCTACATATTTCCCTTCCTCATCGATTATAGGAATTGCAGTATATCTGTGATACTCCATCCTTTCTAAAATCTGTCGCATTGTTGCGTTGATGGTAGTATAAATAACATCTTTTTTTGGTGTCAAGAAAAATGCAACATTCACGGTATCCTCTCCTAAACGAATTCACTGGCATTTTCAAGCCAGTATCTTATTATTCTTATATATAAATTGATAAATTGATTTATAAAAACAAAAAAACCATGGAGAAACCAGGGTCCAAAATATCTACCATGTCTCTCTTTCTACACCTACGAGGTTAGCTGACGGGCTTGGATTGAAAGAGTATCCGATCCTTTCGGAATTCGCCCCAATAGTTGGTTCCCCCGCTTCCATGTTGGAATTCGGCAAACTTTTCAGTTCTTACATACTTCATTATTATATTCTTATCTCATAGTAACGTCAAAGGGAAATTCATCAGCTATGATCTCGGCTACTCCCAAGGTACCCAATTAAATGTAATTAAATTGTCTTCTTAGGCTATTCCTCTTAAATAATCGATTTCTCATATGCATATAACAATGGGCTACGGTGCAGCAAATCAGGGTGCATTCTTCACTTAATATACACAATAAAAGGACAATAAAGTCACCTGTGTAATAATGACTCTACTGTCCTATTCTGTGAGCTCGCTGTAATCTACCAATCTCTCGCGCTTTATTCAGATTATTATTTGGATCTCGTCCCTTTTATCTTGATCTTTCATTCAATTATAAAAGAAATTGGTTAAGCACACTACTTTTTGTCTCGTTTAAAAAGCTATATTGATTTGTGATAGATTAAATCTGTATATAGCTGTTTGTTATGATCTTCATATCGAACCCCAGCTAAGGAAAAATCCTGTTTATGCTTAAAGGCAAGGGAAGCGAAATTCGGTGTAGGGCTAACAATTACCTCTTGGAAAATATCTCGAATACCTTTACTATTTAAACACGCAAGCAGATAGTTATGCATCATGCTCCCTATCCCTTGGCTTGTATTTTCCGCGCTTACCGCAATCTTGTCAACTACAATAAAGTCATCTATCCGATCTATATCAAATTCTGGACTCCATACAATATCGCTTATCCAGTCTGGATTCTCTTCAAGCCAATCTTTTTTCTTATATGCCATTATAAAGCCCACCACGGCTCCATTTTCTTCTGCTACATAAAAATGTTCCAGATTTGCTATCTTTTTTTTGAAAAAGCTCTGATAGTATTTAGGTTTCTCTGTATAATCATCCATTAGAAATCCCTGGTGTGCATTCTTTTCTTCATGTCCTACAGAACATGCGACCTCATAAATCGGTCCTAAATCTTCTTCTGTTGCACTTCTCACCCTAATTGAATCCAGCACGATCACATTATTCTCCCGCCTATAAATAATCCGGTTATTATCAACAACATCCATAACGATTCATCTCCTCTATTAATCTTTCTTAAGGAAAATGCAGGTATGGATAATATCATCACATTTTCCTCTTTCCACGCTTACGAAGTTAGCTGACGGATTCGGGTCGAAAGAAGACTAACCCTACTCACCTGTGAGATTCACCCCATAATTGGTTCCCCCGTTTCCTTAATCTAGGAATTCAGCGTTTCATTGTTTTTATGTTAAATATGCTTCCTTTTATTCCTTTCTAAATCTACCGGTTCTAATGCCGTTTGGTTCCCTTGCAATAATCCTCCTACACCTGTAACTTTATGCGTCCTTTCACCTTTGCATACGGGACATTGACATACTGTCTTGTATGGCTCCGGCTGCGTATATGTGGTAATAACTCCTTCAAAATTTCTTAGAATTACTTTTTCCGGTGATTGAGAAATAAGATATTGTGGCATTACGGGAATTTTACCCCCGCCACCAGGTGCGTCTACAACAAAAGTCGGTACAGCATATCCTGATGTATGTCCCCTTAATCCCTCAATAATCTCTATTCCTTTTGCTACTGGCGTTCTAAAGTGTTCAATTCCTACAGACAGATCGCATTGATAGATATAATAAGGCCTTACCCTCATCTTTACTAAATTATGCACAAGATCACGCATAATATGAACGCAGTCATTTACCCCCCTAAGCAGTACGGTTTGATTTCCTAGCGGAATTCCTGCATCAGCCAATAATGCAAGTGCTTTTTTCGCTTCCGGCGTCATTTCCCTGGAATGATTAAAATGCGTATTTAACCAAATTGGATGATACTTCTTCATCATATTTACAAGGTCTGGCGTAATTCTTTGGGGCAATACCACAGGTGTTCTGGACCCCAATCTAATCACTTCTACATGAGGTATTTCTCTTAGCTTGCGAATGATGTATTCAAGACGGTCATCACTTACCAGCAAGCAGTCTCCTCCTGATAGCAGTACGTCTCTTATCACAGGTGTATTTTTGATATACGCAATGGCTGCATCAATGCGATCCATTGGCATCATATCATCCTGTTGACCTGCGAATCTTCGTCTTGTACAGTGCCGGCAGTACATAGAGCACATGTCTGTAATCAACAGCAGCACTCTATCAGGGTATCTATGGGTCAATCCTGGAACAGGTGAATCCGTGTCCTCATGAAGCGGATCATCCATGTCTGCATCACTCTTAAATGTTTCATGCATTGTTGGTACTGCCTGCTTTCTCACAGGACAGTTCGGGTCATCCTTATCCATCAGTAACGCATAGTATGGCGTAATCCCCATTCTCAGTATTTCAAGAGACTTTATGATTCCCTCTTCTTCTTCTGTTGTTAAGTGAATCACTTTTTTTAGATCTTCTACATTGTCAATTCTATTTTGCACCTGCCAACGCCAATCACTCCATTGCTCTTCTGTGACACCTCTCCATAATTCTACCTCACTATAGTGTCTCATTTTCATTCCTCCCTTTTAAAAGCGTTTATATTTAAAGGATGTATTCGCATCCTTCCCGCCGCCTAAAGTTTTCATATCCTCTGACTACCAGACCCAACAATTCAAATACTGTCGGATCCCTTTACCCCTTCTAATACAGTTCTGTATAGAACTTAAACTTATCTCCCCGAATGATACTCTTTCTAAGCTCAATAGGTTTTTCACCATAGGTCAATGAGATTCTTTCTGTATAAAATACCGGAGAATGATAAACAATATCTAAATATTTAGATTCATAATCATTAGATACCTGAGGTTCAATATATTCCTTTGCTTTAACAATTTTAACACCGTACTTGCTCTCCAAAAGATCGTATATAGATTCTTCTTCCATGTTGTTTTCAAGCATATCTGGTGCAATATGAACTGGAATATATGAAGTCTCTAATATTAATGGCAAATCGTTAAATATTCTTACTCTGATAATTTCAAATACTTCTGTGTTTGGCTTCGTGTTGAGTTTTCTAGAAATTGCAGGCGAAGCCCCTATCACTGCTTTATTCAAAAACTTTGAAACAATCGTCTCGTTTGTATCACTAAATTCTCGCCCAAAACTATAGAATTTCAGTAGACTTTGCTCTATTTTCGGGGGACTTACTATAGATCCTTTTCCTTTCGCAGTATAAATCAAACCCTCTTTTTTCAACTCGTTCAATGCATTCCGTATGGTAGCCCTTGTAACGTGAAATTCCCCGCAAAGATCATTTTCAGAGGGTATCAGCATATTTACGTGATAGGCCTTATTCATAATTCTTTCTTTAAGAATATCTTTAATCTGCAAGTAATAAGGAAGATAACTGTCTTTATTCAATGTACTCATTCCGGTCTCTCCTTTAATCATCTGGCAATATGTTTATATAATTTTATAATTTAGGATGTTTGATGGATTTTATTACATTATAATTCTTGTTTACTTGTCTATACAAGCATTATGATATATTTTTTGCTTCTTGTCAAATCACTGCAATCTATCTCATTTTTAAATCTTAACCCTAACAGAATATATAAAATTACAAAAATCATCATTTCTTCCGACTTTGTTTCCTCAATGAAAAAAGAGAGCAGCCTCCTTTGAACACCTACTCTCTTTCTTCTCTACCGCTTCTATCTTTTTTTAATCTGTTAATGGTCTCTTGAATATCCCTTTTGCTTGGAATTGTCCCTGCCTCCAGTTCATAATAATTCTGCAATCCATGTATATGTAATCTATTTAATTTCATATGATCCCGTTCCATGAACATCACCTCCTCGTTAGTATGAGATGGGATAAATAAAATATTCGTATCTGCTAAGTCAGATCCTATAGATAATTTTAAAAAGGGATGGAAGATACTTTGTGATACGCCTATAAAGTATTCATCCATTCCCTTATTATAATTTTATTGTTGCTTGTATTGAGGTTCTTGCTGCTCAATATACTGTCTTCTTTTTTCCAGGGTTTTTACTGCACTCTCCATTGTTTGTGCTAACTGCTGAAACTCTTTTTTGGCTTGTTGGTCTTCTGTTTGTAGTGCAAATGTTTTTAGTGTAGCAGCTGCGCTTTCCACTCCTGCAATGGTTTGTTGGAGCTGTGTTCCGACTGTCATTTCAGCACATCCTTTTACTTTTAGTTTATTTTTAAAACAGATTTTAAAAAATCTACAGGTTTATTATTTGTCTTTTTTATTTATCTTATGTGATTTTTTCTCTAAATATCATTTGTAAAAATTTGTAACGGCCAATTTTTCCGTTCTTTTTAATTTTCCTTCTCTAAGCGCCTTTTATTATCCCTGCTTTATTATTGTTGAGATGGGAATTGTACTTTATAGCCTGTAAAAGTATCTACTACATCTGCAATCTCATTATTCATAGCCATATTCGCCTGATATTCTCCTAGATTAAATAGCTCATCAAAAAATCTTGTGTGTGTCTTTTGTATTTGATCCCTGTTACTAATAACAATCTGCCTTAAATCATCGTTAATCATTTCATTAATCCCGGTTTGATAGCTCACCAGATTATGCTTCTCCATCAATAATACATCATTTAATTCATCTCGTATATTAATACTCGGGTCTTTGACCTGAGGCAATTCATTGGAAACTGTTTTTCCTATTTTCTGCACGCCGGTTTTTGAAATTACAATCTGCTCTGTGTTCATTAGTGCACCTGCCCTCCCTGATTCATATTCATTGTATTGGTATTATTTTTTTCATTATTTAACTGATTGATATAATTCAACAGGCTCATATAGTTCTGTTGATGTACATTAACCGTATCCATAAATAACTGTTTTCTCTGGGGATTTGTCTCCTGCTGTGCATATTGGTAGCATTTTTTTGCACTTAGCAATTCCCATGACAGAAAATCTTTTACATAATTCAACTCTTTTGTGGCAATATTTTTCATGTTTACCCTCCTGTTTTTTACAATTAAAGTGTACCTTTGTCTACCTTGTCAAGATATGTAATCAAGCATATTTTCAAACTTATTTTGTCCGACTTCTCCCAGTTTATACAGACTTTTAAACCAATGTTCCTGTTTGCTTTCTATAAATTTTCTATAGTCCCCTTAACTGAATATGAATATAAAATGGTTATCAGAAGTTCAAAATCCCCTAGACTTCGCTTTCGTCCAGGGGATTCCTTAATTACTGCAATCCTGTATTTTTAAGATTTTTGGTTCCACTTTCCTGAATTTTCCGTCTTACATTTTGAACTTCTTGCTGTCCAACCGCAGTAGAACTACTAAGATTTGAAGTTCCTCCACCCATGATACCGGCTGTCATATTCCCCATTGTTTCTTGCCCGGTACTCATGCCGTTATTCATACTCTGCTTTGCATTCTGGATTTCTTGTTGATCTACAGCTTTTGAACTTTTTAAGCTAGGAGTGTTTTTCATATTCATATAGTTGAATCCTCCTATTTAAAAGTTTAGTAAGCTTTATGCCTACATAAAATATTATCTGCAGATATCTAAAAATTATAGATTGCAAATTATTCATCCTGTTACTTAATCTGCTATAGAAATTTTTAGCACAACTAAGTATCAATTAAATTAGATCATCTGGAAACCTTTAGAGATAGTCTTCTAATTTCTCTTCATCTGTTATGATAATCTTCTTTATACCTACTAATTTGAGAATTCCTTCTTCTTCAAATTTCTTTAGTTTTCTGCTCATGGTCTCTCTGGCAATTCCAGTATAATTAGACATCTCTTCTCTTGTCAGCGGAAGTTTTATTTCCGTCCCGTCAGAAAGCTTTCTTCCATATCGCTCTTTTAGATCCAGTAAAAGATAAGCAATCCGTGCTTCAACATCATTCGTTGCTAAATTTTGTACCAATGTTTCTACTTTTGCTAATCGTTCTCCTACTACTTCTAAAATCTTAAGTCCTATCTCCGGTTTTGCAAGGATCAGCTCCCGCATTTTTTCTTTCGTTAAAGTGCAAAGCTTTGTCGGCGCAATTGCTTCTGCATTAAAACTATATTTACCTGTTTTAAAAAGATTTAGTTCTCCAAAAAAATCTCCTTCTGACAATATGTGTAAAATTTGTTCCTTTCCATCCTTTGTATATTTATATATCTTTATCTTACCTTCATTCACAAGGTATAATGTTTTGGCTTCCGTATCTTCTAAGAATATAGTTTCTCCTTTATGATAATTTCTATGCCCTGTCATTTTTACAATCTCAAACAACTCTTCGTTGTTCAAAGCCGCAAATATTGAAACCTTGCTTGCACATAACTTCGTTTCACATCTTTCGCAACATGCCTTCATCGATCATACCCCTTTAAAAATCTGTATTGTGATATACTCCCACCACCTACGCTAATGCTTAGAGGTGGGGACTTCTTGCTATACTAGGTTAAATTTAAGCCTGGCTAAAAAGGTTTAATAATAGTATACCCACACCTATTTTGATAAAACAAAGCTTTATTTTTGATCGCTTCCAGATATTAACAAGTTGCAAATATATAACTGAGGATTCTAATTTATACCCAGACCAACGAGGCACCGATCCCTGCATTCCTGTTTTAGACTTGTGCAGGGATCAATTTATGTGATGCCCTGAAAATGAAGGAACAGACACAAGGCCTGCCCTATACCATAAAGTAGATGCTGTTTTAAAAATACAAATTTATGCTTTGAGATATCCTTACCCAATTAACAAATCTGCTATGGCACGTACAGAGGGATATAATACCTGCTCTTCTTGTCCCTCTGGAGAAAACTTAATTCGAATTGGAACCTGCAGGTTATCCATACCTGTGGCCTTAATAAGATAAGAACGGTCTATCGTCTTCATATTTGTATCCTTCAGATAATCTTGAATAACTTCTACAGCTTCTCCGCTCCACCCGTAGGAGCCAAAGGCCACTGCCAGCTTAGAAGATAAATCCATATGTTTTAATTCTTTTAATATAGGTTCCATCTTTCCTACCATATCTGCATATCTGGTTGAACTTCCGAAGAAAACTGCATCTGATTCTTTGATTACATCAATTACAGCCCCTAAGTCCGCATTGCCTACATTCATGATTCTTGTTTTTATGGATTTTTGTTCCATCACCGCTGCAATACCCTTTGCAATCTTGGTGGTATTACCTGTCATAGTACTAAACAGTATAGCTGCTTTCTTATTTTCTTTTGGTCTGCTCATCTCATCATAGGCATTGATATAGTTCCCCACATTGCGTCTTAAAATATACCCATGAGAAGGTGCTATCATTTGAATATCTAAATTTCTAATTTTTTTGATCATATCCTGTACATAGGGTCTATGAGGATGCATGATTAATTGATAATAAACATTGAAATCTTCTGTAATAGATTCCGTAGTTAGATCCTCGAATAATTCATATGTGGCAACATGGGAACTAAATTGATCGCATGGATATAATATCTTATCTTCTATGCAGTAGGTAACCATAGTCTCTTCTGTGTGTAAAAACGGCGTTTCAACGAATTGTAAAGTCTTTCCCCCTATATCTAATTTCATCCCATCATGAACAATAACAAATTCTCTGTTATGAAGCCTAAACATATTTTTTAGTTCCTCTGCACCTAAGGCCGTAGTGACAATTTTTGCATTTTTCGCTTTGCTCATGAGTGCGGGCAGCCCTCCTGCGTGATCCGGTTCTACGTGATTGATCACCACATATTCCAACTTCTCTAGATCCATCATACTGCTTAAATTTTCCACAAAAGTTTTTCCAAATTCTATATCTACCGTATCAATGAGTGTAGGCTTCTCTGTATCCAGCAAATATGCATTATATGTTGTTCCTTTTTCTAAAACCAATCTATGGAATGGAACCTTTCTATTGTCTACGTATCCTACCCAATATGCTTTTTCTGCTATTTCAACATGCTTTTTCATCTATATCTCCTCCTCGTTTCTTAAATGCTTTAATTTGTTAATTCCATTGTAAAAGGATTTTTAAATGAACACTGTGACTGCAGTCAAATATGCAGAAAAATTTATATGTTTTAATCTGTCGGCACTGTATCTTTTAGCGGCTTATTACACATATTTATAGTAGGCTTTCTAGCAAAAGCTTGATATAAATGCAAAAGGAGTGATAGGATGAAATTTCATAAAAAACATGAAGATATTTTCGTAAATATTATAACCCCTCCAGACGACGTAGAAGCTACTTCTGAAAAACCTGCAGGAAATGCAGGAAAAGATCCTTTCTGTGTTTATGCAGGTATGCGCCATGCGGTCGGATCCGTCATAAAAAATGAGGATGGTTCCGAAACCGTATGTACAGAAGATGGCTCATGGCAAAATACCTGATAAATTCTGCGACTTAAAAAGTTTATGCACCCATCCTCAAATATCAGATTTAAACATTATTTTTGTTTAAAAGCCCTGGACAGCTGAGTAGGCTGCCTAGGGCTTTTAAATACGACATCTTTATTTTTTCTCTGCTGAAAGTTCCCACAGATATAATGATGCAACAGAACCATAGGGAGAATACCGCTTCCTGTACCGCTCAAACTTTTCCTTTGGAAGCGTTTTAAGATTGTATAGATTCATCATGCCTCTACATATGGCTAAATCTTTGTAGCTCACTACATCCGGGCGCCCAAGTGAAAAAATGAGTATCATTTCGGCAGTCCAAACACCTACTCCATGAAGTGAAGAAAGCTTTTCTATGACCGCCTCGTCGGTCATAGTATGAAGTGTACTAAAATCCACCTTTCCAGATATAGCTGCTTCTGCGATTCCTTTTATATATCCAGCCTTTCGCTCAGACATGCCGCAATCTTTGATGTCAGCTAAATTCGTTTTACTAATCCGCTCCGGCGTTATGTCCCCCAGCAGCTCAGATAATCTGTTCCATACCGTTTCAGCAGCCTTGCTCGAGATCTGTTGTCCCACCACGCTTGAAACAAGTGCTGTAAAAGGATCAGGTGTAATCTCACGGGCTATCATGCCAATCTTATCCATAGCTGCACCCAGCTTCTTATCTTTTCGTTTTAAATACTCTATTTCTTTTTGTCCATATTGAAATATCCGCATTTTTTATCGTCTCCATCTTCAGCAATTTCTTTTCTCATTTAATGCCTCCACGATAACCTGTAAATAAGCCTTCACCCCATAACAGGCTGACACGGAATAAATATATACTAAGCTTTAAAAGTATTAACATATAAATTGGCTATCTGATTTAACATTTTTATACTTTCATCTAGGCTGCCGGTACTCTCTAAATAATGATTCGCCTCATCGATCAAAACCAATTGTACGTTACTATGTTGTTTCAACTGATCTATTTGTTCCTGTGTGAAAATTTCATCTCGCGTACCCACAATCACCATACTTTTTGAATTTACGATATGTTTAATTCCCTCTTTAGTAGGTGCCAAAAAAATATTTGTGATTTTTTCATATCCCAACCTTTCAGAAATGTTTCCAGCTACTTCCGTACCTATCCCTTTGCTTACGAAATAAATATTTTTATAACTTTTACTCATGCATTTGTTGATTACATCTAAGCTTGCGTCTGCTTCTAAAGCAATTGGATATTGTCCGGTATCTCTCCATGTTAACTTTCTCTTATAGCTTAAGCATAATACATCTTTTTCTTCTCTTACTGCTGCTTTTCTTGCATAATAGAGCAGCGGCTTATCGCAAGAATAATCTTCACCGGGAAAAATAACAACTAATGCATTTTCTTTATCCTGATGATAATAGAGTTTACTATAATTACTCCCAACTTTCTGAACCTTAACCACTACAAAAGAATTCCCGCTCATTTTACACCTCTTTCTTATTTTTTTCGCCCATAATCCCATTTTTCAAACACCTATTCTTCCAGCCCTTGTCCATCTCTTATTTTGATTTTAATATAAACCATAGGATACAAAAATATCATGTTTGCTCCTATCGCTTATTTGCCAGCGTCCCATGTCTAGATTAAAACATGGCAACTTGTCGATAAAAACATTATAGCATTTTATGGCATTATTTTACATATCAAAACCTTTAAAATCAAATACTTATATTTATTATTTTGAAGTATGCAGATTTGAAGTATAAGTCTAATTCATATATACTTAATCTAAGAAATCCATACTACAAGCAGGTGAAATAATGAAAAATTTACGGCAAAAGTTCTCCATTATCTATCTTTGTCTCGTAATAATGATTGCTATTTTAGGAATAGTTTCTGTATTAAACTTTTATAATCTTAGCAAAACAATTGACGGTCTAATGACTGATAACTATGAAAGCTTAAAAATTATAAATAATATGATTGAAGCTCTCGAAAGACAAGACAGCGCTATACTAACCTATACCAGCGGAAACCGGGAACTTGGTTTAAATGATTTCAATGCAAATATTGATAAATTCCTGATGTGGTATTACAAAGAACAAAATAATATTACAGAAGCAGGGGAACGGGAACTGGTAGATCAAATAAAAGAGCATTATATGAAATATATTAACGCATTTCATCAGCTCTCAGAACTCTCTGATGAAAAAAATCAGACCTATATAATGGAATATTATACGACTGTCATTCATCCAATTTTCTTACTGTTAAAAGACGATCTACAGACGTTATGGGATATAAATGAAACTGCTATGTTTCGTGGAAAAGCTAGGACAACTGAAAATGCCCAGACCTCTACCTATTTAATTCTGTTTACCTCTGTGATCGCCGCTGTAGGTGGTTTTTTTACATCAAGATTCTTCGCCAACAAATTCACTAGACCTGTTGAGCATTTAACGAAATCTATGAAAGAAGTTCAAGCTGGAAATCTCGATACGCGAATTGATGTTGTATCCGATGATGAAATTGGACAGTTATCTGCAGAGTTTAATAAAATGACAGAAAAGCTTCTGCTATTTGAACGAAGTACACTAGGAGAAGTAATGATGGAAAAGAGCAAATCATTGGCTATTATAAAGAGTATAGCTGATCCGCTGATGGTTTTAGACAATGACTACAGAATTCTAGTTGTTAACAAAGCATTTGAAAGTGTCTTTCAGGCAAAAGAAACCCAGGTGCATAAAAAACATTTTCTTGAAATCGTAAGAATGAGTGAATTGTATGACTATATCTCATCTATATTATCTGAAAGCAATACTCAGCATAAGGAAAATATTTTTTATCTGGAGTTTGGAAAAGAGCATTACTACTTTAATATCATCGTCAATAAAGTTAAGGATATCGAATCTAAGATGAATGGCATTGTCGTTCTTTTTCAAAATGTGACTGAATTAAAAGAGCTGGAAAAAATGAAAACTAATTTCATATCTACAATTTCTCATGAATTTAAAACACCGCTAACGTCGATCATGATGGGCACAAGCTTGTTAACAGACTGTACCTTAGGTAAACTAAATACTGCACAAAAAAATGTTCTATCGTCTATGGAGGAGGACGGCCAAAGATTAGCCAACTTAGTAGATGACTTATTGTATCTGTCAAAACTTGAATCTGCGAGATTTGTCTACGATATGCTGCCTGCTGAAATTGATAGCATTATTAAAAGTACAATCAAACCCTTTTATATACAAGCAGCAAATAAAAAGATAGATCTGCAGTATTCAGTTGAGCAGAAATTACCTAAAGTGTGCGTTGATCAAGAAAAAATTACATGGGTCCTCAATAACTTGATAGGAAATGCTATTAAGTATACAAAAGCAAATGATATAATTTCTATACAGGTTTATAAGCAGAATGATAAAGTATATATTTCTGTAAAAGATACTGGAATTGGTATTCCTGAGGAATATTTGGATAGGATTTTTGAGCAATTTGTACAGGTTGAAAACTCAGATCTCGAGATAAGGGGAACTGGTCTCGGTTTATCCATTGCAAAGGAAATTGTAACTGCGCATGGTGGAGAAATCTGGTGCGAAAGCATGCTTGATGCAGGCAGTTGTTTTACTTTTACACTCCCTGTCTATCGCGTAAATACCTAAATAAAAACTTAAATGAATGATCAATGTGGGGTGATCTTCCAATGAAAAAAGTCCTTGTAGCCGATGATACAAAAAATATAAGATGCTTGCTAGCTACCTGCCTTGAGCATGAAGGTTTTGTTGTTATCAGTGTAGAAAATGGGTCGGAGGCTCTAGAAGCCTTTCAAACAGATGTTTTTGATCTAGCATTTTTGGATATTAAAATGCCTAAAATCAGCGGTACAGAAGTACTACGCCAGATAAGGGAACTTGGAATTCAAACACCAGTTATTATCATAACTGCCTTCGCAACAATCAAAAATGCTGTTGAGTGTACACAAATGGGAGCTGTTGCGTATTTGCAAAAACCTTTTACAACGAACCGGATCAAACAAGTCTTAACAGAAATCACAGAAATGCAAAATCAGAATACTTCTGTCGAAAACCTGCTAGCATTATGTAATGAAAAAATTGCCCTTCGTGATTTTGAAGGTGCTCTAGCTATCTTGAAGAAAGCACTTTCCTTAGATCCTTCCAATGGACAAATTTATGCCTTGTTATCGCAAACCTATGGTCTTCTAGGAAACACTGCCGATGCCAAGAAATTTGCGGATATTCATAAAGTGTTTGAAGGACGGGACTAGTCCTATCTATCCCTATGAATTTATAAAGAAACGAAAAATTCCTATAGCTTCATATAGGAATTTTTTTGCAATACCACTATGCTTTCTTTTCTATTTTCTGTATATCATCATTATTGCCTACTACCACCAGGATATCATCATCGCAGATAATATCTTGAGCACTTGGTGAAATATTGATTTTTGACTTGCTTTTAATTGCCATTATATTTACACCAAATTTATCTCTCACATTTATAGTTTGAAGACTTTTTCCAATCCATCCCTTTAACGGTGTTATTTCAACAATACTATAATCCGGTGCAAGCTCAATGTAGTCTAGGATATTCGAGGAAACAAGATTGTGCGCCACCCTTACCCCCATCTCCCTTTCCGGGAGCACAACCCGGTCTGCTCCGGTTTTATAAAGGATTTTTGCATGAAGCTCGTTTTGTGCCTTGGCCAATACATAGTCCACACCTAACTCTTTTACCAATAAGGTAATCAAAATAGAAGATTGTATATCTGAGCCAATGGTAATTACTGCCACATCGAAATTCCTTACACCAAGAGACTTTAATGCCGCTTCATCTGTAGCATCCAATTGTACTGCATGGGTAACGGAATCTGCTAATTCCTGTATCACATCCTCATCTCGATCAACTGCCAGTACATCATGACCCAGTCCATAAAGCGCTCTAGCTACACTGGAGCCAAACCTTCCACAGCCGATTACTACAAATTGTTTCATTGTATTCCCCCTTAATCGTAAGTGCTCGTTATAGATTTTCGTTTCCTGGCTTAACCATTGTGTTAGCTTATTTTAGGTTTTCGCTTTGTAATAATTCTTATATCCTTGATTATTTTCAAACCTGCAAAGAACACTACTAAAAATTCCAGCCTCCCCAGCATCATTCCGGCAATTTGTGCCCACAATACCATACCCGGCAGATCTGGCGCCGTAATCCCTACAGAAAGGCCGACTGTACCTAAAGTCGAGGCATACTCAAACATCGAATCCTGCAAGGAGTATCCATGAGCAAGCATTACAAGCACACCTGCAGCATAGGTAATCATGTACAGCATGGCAAAGTTACATATCTCTAAAGCATGATTTGGAGACACATAATACTTCCCTTCCGGACGAATCACATAGTTTTGTCTGACCACATTTTGGGGTAGCAGGTATCCTTTGATGTTCCATACAAGGGATTTTAACATAATATATACTCTATACTGCTTGAGTCCGCCAGCTGTAGAACCCGCACCTCCACCGATAATCATGATCGTAATCATGATAAATATTGCAAAGCTGTCCCAATCACCATATCCTACTGTCGAATATCCTGTTGTAGTCAAGGCAGATGTTAACTCAAAAATAGCTACACGAATCCCTTTTCCTGCAGCACCATATAATTTCAAAAGAGAAAAATATACCGTAAATGGTATAGCAACCGCCAAAGCAAGAAACATAAAACGTATCTCACCAATTTGAAAAAATCTTTTTACTTCACCCTTTAAGAGTAAATAATGGGCAGCAAAGTTTGTTGTTCCGAAAAACATTAAAATAATTGTAATGAGTTCAATAGGCAAGCTTTCATAGGCACCAATGCTATCAGGATTTGTTGAAAAGCCGCCTGTAGATACAGCCGAAATCGAATGATTAACTGCATCAAACCACGGCATACCCGCTAAGATATATAGAATCACTCCCGAGGTAATATATCCTATATAAATAATCATAATTAACTTTGTAGATCTTGCTACATTGGGCAGTAATTTGTCTGATCTCCCCTCTGCATGATACAAGCCTAATCCATGGGGACCAATAATAGCAGACAACATGATGACGGCAAGACCTGCCCCGCCAATAAACTGCATCAGACTTCTCCAAAGCAAAAATATGTGGGAAGTCTCTGTAACATCAACCACCGAAAGTCCCGTAGTCGTTAATCCACTGACAGCTTCAAACATAGCCTGGGTAAAATTCAACTTTCCGGAGAGTATAAAAGGCATGGAGGAGAATATGGCAGCACTAACCCAAGCCATGAGAACAATCACACCGCCCTCATGCAGAGTCAGTGTGGCCTCTTCCCCGTATTTCATAACCCTTCTCATACCATAGCCTAGCACGATTGCAATCAGAGAGGGAACCACAAAGTACCTGACCTCATGTATTTCTGTTCTATAAATAGGCAGAAGCAGCAACGGTATCAATAAAGCTAGTCCTATCCCTATAATAATCGTTCCTACATAGCCAATGATCAACTGGTATCTGTCTTTTAGCTGTTCGATGTATAACACCTTAATCTGTCCTTCCTCTTATTGTTTTTAGTACATCCGACTGCACCATCGGAAGACATAGAATAATGAGCTTATCGTCTTCTTCAACAACCGTATCTCCCCTTGGGATCACAGCCTGCTCCCTTCTGATAATACAGCCTATGGTCACATCTCTCGGAAACTCGATTTCCTTAAGTCTCTTTCCAACCGTCGGAAAATCCGGGCTTACTTCAATCTCCATTGCGGTAACCTTTCCCTCTTCAATCGGGAACAGGTTCGTAATATCATCTACAGAGATCTTTTGTTCAATGAAGGAAGAAATAATATCTGCCGTGCTGATTACATTATTTACTCCCAGCTTTCTGAATATATCAATATTTTTAGGATCATTTACCATAGCAAAGGTCTTTTTAACCTTAAACATTTTTTCTGCAATCTGGCAGATTACCAGATTATTCGGATCTTCCGTCGTCAAGGCAATCACCATATCCGCATAGGCTACTCCTGCATCTTCTAAAATATAGGGCTTTGTTCCATCTCCATGAACGATGTTTGCCTGATGCATGCGTGCAAGCTTCTTGCAGTATTCTGCATCATGATTAATGATGGTAACACTATATCCCTTGGAAACAAAGGATTTCGTTAGGAAGTGCACCTGCTTTCCTCCGCCTACGATTACAATATTCATTTCAGGTCCTCCGTTTCCTCTCCAATAATATTATTCCTCAATGCTTCTGCCGAAAGAATTGTGGGGCAAAGGGTTTCAATGTCCAGCTGTTCATATATCTGCTGTCTTGAAGGCTCAAATAAACGAGCAATCACTTTTGGCACATGATAGATTGTCTTAGCAATCTGAGCAATCATAACATTGGTATTGTCATCATCAGTAGTGGCAACGACAACATCGGCCTTATCGATTTTAGCGCGGAGCAGTGAATCGATTTCAATGGCGTCCGCTTCAAGAGTAAAGCCGCTAAAATCATTGGATAGACGGTGAAAAGCATATTCATTCTTATCGATGACTACAACACTTTTTCTAGCCTTTGAAAGCAGTCTAGCCAGATGAGAGCCTAATCTGCCGCAGCCCACAATAATGATATATTCGTCCCGCTCCTGCTTAGTTGTCATTTTTGTCATCTCCTAGCTCCATACCTCTTTGTGTATACTTCCATTGAGCAGTTCTCTCCAGGTTCTTGGATGCAGGTTCATAGGATGGGTCTAATGCTAAGGCAGCACGATAGTGCATCTGTGCTTTCTGTATTTCCTTTCCGTATTCAGCCAATATACCTAATAAGTTATGCGGCTCCGGAGCGTCTACTTCCATGGCTATCGCTTTTTTTAAGAATCCTTCTGCTTTGCCATACGAACCTTCAATAATGCATTTTTTGGCAAAGCCGATGATATCCTTAAAAGACTCTAACTTGTCTTCCTTCAAAGTCTGCCTGTCTAAAACTTCCTTTACAATATTTCTGATTTCTTCTGGTGTAAAGGGTTTGCTGATAAAGTCGATCGCTCCTAGCTTCATAGCTTCAACAGCTCTTTCAATCGTTCCATAGGCCGTCATCATGATGACATCTACACGGCTGCCCTTTTCTCTCATCTTTTCCAGTACCTGCATTCCTGTGAGTCCAGGCATCTTGATATCTAATAACACAAGATCATAATCTGCGGACATAAGCTTCTGCAGTGCTTCTTCCCCATTTACAGCAATGTCTATTTTACAAACTTGATCTCTCAAACAGTGCGTTAAGGTCATTCTGATATTTTTTTCATCATCAACCACTAAAATTTTTTTATCCATATTTATATAGCCTCCTTTAAATACTTATCTAATATTTTTTTTATTTGATCTGGAGTAAAAGGCTTCGTAATGTAATCACTGCCTCCTACCGCTAAAGCTTTTTCAATATCTTCTCTTTGCGTCTTGGCGCTCATAAAAATGATGGGAATATTTTTCGTTGAAACTTGATCTTTTAATGCTTCGCAGACCAAATATCCGCTCATTTTTGGAAGTACAATATCCAAAAAAATCAAGTCCGGCATGTAATCTTGCGCGATATCTATTGCCTCAATGCCATTGATTGCCACTTGTGTTTCATAACCACTTTTTTGCAGATACATTTTAAGGGTTAGAATTATATTTTTCTCATCATCTACGATCAATATCTTTTTCATGTTCGATCCCCTTTACCCTTATCTCCCTAAATTCAAAGTGAAATAAAAAATACTGCCTTCATCTGGCTGACTCTTAACCCATATTTCTCCACCGTGGGCATGGATAATTTCTTTGCTAATAGCTAAACCCAAACCGGTTCCGCCGGGTGTCTCTCCATTATCATCTTTCACCTGGATAAATTTCTCAAATATCTTCTGTTGATAATCCTCTGGAATGCCCTTCCCATTATCAGAAACAGATATTAACATCTTATTGGCCGTTTCCCGGGCGGATATTTCAATTTTTCCGGTTCCGTCTGCAGGGGTGTATTTAAGCGCATTTCCAATAAGATTGGTTAAGACTAAGGAAATCTTATTATAATCAGCTTTGACCGTTGAAAGCTCCTCTCTTATATTGATCTGAATATCAATTTTTTTATCTTTTGCAATCATATGGAATGGCTTTACTGCACTCTCTGCCATATCTTTTATATGATGTACTTCCATATCCATCTGTATTTTTCCAGATTCTATTCTCGATAGATCCAGCAAATCACTCACCAGATTTTTTAGTCGTTCACTGTCTTCTTGAATCACTTCCAGCAGTTCTTTTTGATCTCTATTAATGGAACCGGGAGTCTCATCAAGCAATAGACCTACCCCCATTCCAATGGATGTTAATGGTGTTCGGAATTCATGGGATACAGTAGAGACAAAATCTGATTTAATTTGATCGACCTCCTTCAGTTTCGTTACATCTTGAAGCAACGTTACAACCCCTATATTCTCCCCATCTCTCGTGCGGATAGGCGTTACATTCATTCGATAATGCTTTTTTTCATTTTCATGATTAATTGTTATATCTGTATATTTTTTAAAATTATCCATATTGTCTTTACTTTTAACTTTATCGATAATATTAAAAACAGCCTCCCTTTTAATTACTTCAAGAAAATGCTTATTGAGTACTTCCTTTTCCCGTATTCCCAATGCTGTTTCCGCAGCTCTGTTTACCAATAGCAGCTTGTGTTCATCATTGGTAACAATAATCCCATCACTGATGCTTTCAACAATTGCTTCAGCCTTTTGTTTTTCATCCATTAGCTTTTTTACATTTAATTGATCAAAGGATTGCAGTTTTTTTGCCATTACATTAAATTCTTGAGCAAGTTCAGCGATTTCATCCCTTCCATTAATATCAAGCTGCTGCTTATAATCTCCCTCCGCAATTTTTCTTGTTTTTTCAATAAGATCATATACCGGATTTACAATCTTATTGGTTAAATAAATGGCTATTCCTAAACCAATTAGTATCGTAACGGATGAAACGATTATAGTATAGAAAGAAGCATTGGTTGAAATACTGTGGGCTGTATCTTTTCGTAAAATCATTCCCTCCTGGTTTAAATTTTGAAGATATCTACAGGCATCCTTGGTCTCTTCAAAGAGGGGCAGAATCTCGTTATAGTAATATTCTCTTGCTTCACCGGCTCCTTTGTTCGTTTGCATATCTACTAACATTGCAAATTCATCAATATATTTCGTATATAGTCTGTGGATCTGATCCAAGTTCGCCTTCTCTCCAGGCTCAGTAATATTATCCTCTGCCCGGGATAACCACTTCAAAAATTCAATCTCATTCTCCCTAAAATTCTGGGTTGCAACTTGATCTGAAGAAAACATATATGCCAATTCAGCACTATCCTGCCGTTCTAAGGCCACAATCATATTTTGAGCCGCAACAATACTCCTGTAATTCGACTGCATAATATTCTCTATCGAATTACTCAAACGGTTAAAGGTTGTTATTGACCAAATGCTGCTAACAGCTAAAACCATAAATACAAGAATAAAAGCACCAATGATTTTAAACTTTATTCCTTTTTTCATAATGTCACCTTCGAATATCCTCATTTTTAATTATTATGCTTAACAATGTATTCAACTATTATATTTAGTAATAATAAAAAACCATAGAGATCTATGGTTCCAAATAACGCCACTAGGTCTCCTCTTTCAACGCCTACGAGGTTAGCTGACGGGCTCGGATTGAAAGAGTTATCCTATCCTTTCGGAATTCGCCCCATGATTTGGTTCCCCCGCTTCCATATGGAACTAAGCGTATCATGTTA
Source organism: Geosporobacter ferrireducens (assembly GCF_001750685.1). GTDB lineage: Bacteria > Bacillota > Clostridia > Peptostreptococcales > Thermotaleaceae > Geosporobacter > Geosporobacter ferrireducens. The sequence goes on from NZ_CP017269.1 coordinate 1,069,470, forward strand.
GATTATAGTCCTATGACGTGTAATGGTCAAATACAGTCCTTTAGCGTATATTTAATCATCCAATATGTTGGATTCGATTCAACGAAATTACGTATCGATTCCTTCATAATTTTCTCTCGATCTCGTTAATTCGATAGGTATCATTGCTTGAATTATTTGTTCATATTTATCTTAAAATTTATATATCCTTAGAATAAAGTACTCCACAATAAAAATCTTCATTTTATGAAATATTTTTTGTAGTTATTCATAAATATAGATCAATAGGAGGTGTTTTTTTGTACAGATCATTTGATTTATTAGATGAGATTAGTATTCTTAGAAATGCAATGTACATATTAATTGAAGAATCTCATTGGAATTTACAGGATCCCAATGTACAATCCATCGGTCGATTAATTAACTCTGCCATCTATGCATACACACAATCATGCTATAAAGGGTACCTGCGATAACCTTATAATACTTACAGAATAACAAAGAATGTACAAATATGCCTAAAGTCGCAATCCTGATTTGCCCTATGTTAATAATAAAAATAAAAATCCAAAGGAAGTCATCTTCTCTTTTGGACTTTTATTTTGAATAGGTTTTGCTTTATCTAGGCTTACTAATAAACATTTGCGTATAGATATATCCGTATTTCCCACTCGGTCTTACGCCAATCCCTATATGGGTAAAATTCGGACTAAGAATATTTTGCCTGTGACCGCTTGAATTCATCAACGCATTGTGCGCTTTTTCTACCGTAGCATTTCCTGCTAGATTTTCTCCTGCATGCAAATAACTAATTCCGAATTTTTTTAACATATCAAAAGGACTTCCATAGGTTGGTGAATTGTGGCTAAAGTAGTTATTATCCACCATATCCTGCGACTTGATTCCTGCTACTTTTGCAACTTCTAAATCTACGGTTAGAGCTGCCAGCCCATTCTTTGCTCTTTCCCGGTTTACTAAGTCTACCATCTGTTGTTCTTGCGTACTCAGTCTCTGAGTGGCAGGTGCCTGCTGCGTTTGCGGCTGTTGGCCTTGTTGCGTTTGTGGTGTCTGTTGGGCTTCTTGCTGCGGTATCCTTTGCTGCTGTGCTTCATTGGGCTGCTGTGCAACTTGCGGTTGCTGTACCGGCTGATTTCCCAGGTTATCTCCTTCCTTTATGATAGGAGTCGCCTTTGTTGCATCTATAGCGCCTACTTCATTGTTATTCATTTGAATAATATACCAGTCGCCCACTTGATCCAGTACATTTACTTCTTGATTTTGACGAAGGGTTCCAATTGTCCGAAATCCTTCTCCTGTACCTGCCTTAACATCTACGGTACTGTCCGTAATTCTACAGTTTCTCACCCTTTCCATTTGTGTAATTGATGATTCATTAGTCTCTAGATCCTGCTGGGGTGTAGCCGCTCTTTCTTGTTGTCCTTCTTGCGGTCTTTGTTGGGGTCTCTGTTGGGGAGCACATGCTGTAAATATTAGCATGACTGCAACAAATATTATTAGCATTTTTTTCATTTTCATCACCTCATTAATATTATTTCCGACCCGTGAAAATTAATAATTTTTTAGGATAATGTAAGATTTAGCAAATAAGTAAAGTAATGATAAATAAAAAAACCTTCTCCATATGAACACATTTTTAACTTTCTCATATTATGAATTGATATTAAAAATGTGTGGGGTGATAAATAGATGTTTCCATATTACACGCCTAGGCCTTTCCCTTATAACGCCTATTATTCCGACATGCGGCCTGCAACATATCCCTACTATCCAATGACAAATAATATATATTACCCAAACAACTACAGCAATAAATTCCTGCTGCCTCCCTCAAAAACTGTGGCAAATAATACCGATCTCTCGGAATATTATTTATCAGTAGGAAAATTAGATACAGCGTACAATGTCAACAAATCTATCACGCTCCGGGAACTGAATCAAGTAACTGATGCTTTTCATAAATTGATAGAAACAAATACGCAGGAAGCGCTGAATGTGGTAAATGATGAAGATATATCCTTTTCTGCTTTATTTAAACTTCGTGACCACATTAGAGAGTTGGCTCTATTTGAAGGTCTAAACCTTCGTAACAAAATAGCCCTCATCTTGACCGATGATATATTGTCACGCAAAATGGAAAATCACTCTATTGATTTCTCCTCCTGTGATGATATCCACGCTGTTCATTCTGCACTCAAATGGATTGTAGAAACAGGATCTGTACATGATGGCTTACACAGCGATCATGATGCAGTAATAGATATCGCAGCAGTATTTCTAATAGAACTCTTCCATGAAAAGACGATTCTTTCTACAGTAGCAGACATGATTTTCGAAAGAAATAGAAGTGGCCGCCTAAACCATGATTTAGTCTGGGCATTCTTTGAAGCCCGTGATCCTCAGAGCTTGGTTTTAATAGCGAATCGTCTAAAGTCAGGTCATAAAAAAGATGCAGAATTTGCCCGCAAACTTTTAGGTTTTGTGCCGGGATTGCATAAAAGTAATCATATAGATGCAGAACAACAGTATTCCTACATTGTTAACTGGCTCCATGATAATAGTCCCTTTCTACACTATACAGGCGAAAGTATGCAACAGCGCAATAGCCCTATCCCCTATGTTATCGTTCTAGAAGCCAAATACTTATGTAAAACACTTTATAGAGATAAAAACAGCGTTCTGGAGTCCTTAACAAATAAAGATTACCAACTTCTAGATGCATTTAATAAGCTGGATATGAACCATAAGGTTTTACTCTCAGACTTCTCATTTTCACTTCATCAAATGAACCTTTCCTCGTGGAAAATGTGGCTCCAATATCCTATTGCTGAGCAAATAAAAATAGCTAAAGCTAGAACAGGAGGGGGACTATGACCATATATGCAGGTAATACTACCCTTCCAAACGATTTTGTCAATCAGTATCCAACCAATAGTGTAGAAAGAAAAGTCATTGAAATACTATCTTCCAGCAATCAAGTTTACCGGTACCAATCTTTAGATCACTTTAAATTTGAACTAGAGCTACGGGCAAATGTGGTGAGTGCTTCTAGGGAACTCTTTTATAGCGGCCTTTCTTTTCGTACTTTTCGTAGATCCGTGTGTAATCCAGCTTATTGGAACCGCGATGAAGACGGCGGCTTTTCAACAAAAGAAGGAGTTCCTCCATCGGAAGCCATTCGAGATATTTTCAGAAACGGATCCAGATATGGAACCGAATGTGCTACGGCAATTGTCATTGTTTACTTTAAAGCCGTTCTAAATGTATTTCCTGATGAAATCTTTAATAGACTATTCCCTAGAATAAACTTGATGAATTGGCAGAACTTAGATAACAATCTTGGTATTAGCTATTTTAGAAACCCTATAGATTACTTGCCCGGCGACTGTAGATATGTTAGAAATCCAGATGTAAACCCTTCGACTCCTGAATGGCAAGGAGAAAATGCAATTGATTTGGGTAACGGATTTTATTATGGCCATGGGATTGGCATAAAGACAATAGATGGAATCATTGCCGCTTTAAATCAAAATAGAAGACCGGGCGCTACCGAATCTGCATATTTGATGAATTCTGTTAATCGTTTAGACTTTGTGCGTCTCGCTTCTCTGTATAATCGTTTTGTTTCTGTATAACAAAAAGAGAAACTGTTCAATAAAGAACAGTTTCTTCGCTATTTTTATATTATTTGCTAGTTTCAACAATCTTTTTAAACTCTTCCATAGTTACTGCAGGACTAATACTAAATCTTTTAAGCTCATAAGGTGCATCTCCAGATTTTACATATCCTGGTTTTGTATTAAAAGCCATGCTGTATCCCAGCTGCTTGAGTATACCGATCGTCGTCCGGTTATATTGGCCATATGGATAGGCAAAATACGTTGTGTTCAATAGCTGTCTATTTAGTGCTAAATCTTTTTCTATAATTTCTTTTGGCTGGCTTACAAGAAAACTGATGTTTTTATTATTAAGGTGATGCAGTCCATGGGTATGAGCAGGAAATTCAAAGCAATCTTCACTCTTCTCCATCTCAATCCAGCTCATATAGTTTAATTTGTCAGGATTAAAGTGCTGGGGAGAACTAGGAATCACCTCTGTGATCATAAATATGGCTGCGGTATAGCCATACTGCTTTAAAATTGGGTAGGCGTAGAGATAATTGCTTAGGTATCCATCATCAAAGGTAATCACAACACTTTTCTTAGGCAGTCTAATATGTCCTTTTACAAAGCTTTCTAATTGTCCTAAGGTTATCGTTTTATACCCATTGTCATAAAGCATCTTCATTTGCTCCTCAAACCTCTCCACAGACAATACGGCGGAGTTATTAAGAAACTGTTTATTTTCTTCATTCTTTAACAAATGATGATATACCAGCACAGGAACCTTTTGAGCATACTCCATGCCTTCCAGGTGTTGAATAAATTTCTTCTCCATCGCCAATTTATATACAAGGGTAAGTGCCTGTTCCCGTGTTGTATTTCCCTTTGGGTCAATCCTCAAATTTCCGGTTCCTTTCATAATATCTTTTTTGTAAAGGTAGACAATGGCTGGCCTTGCCCAGTATGCGATTTCCTGGTTGTCCTCAAAAATCAAATCATCATTTATATCAAAATCATCATTAGGCGCCAAGATCTTTAACGTATTATAAAGCAATACTGCAATCTCTTGTCTCGTAATTGTACCCCTCGGATTATACTTGCCTTCACCAATGCCCTTTACCAATCCTAACTCATAAGCTTGGCCAATCTCTCGCCGATAACTGCTGGAGGCAATATCATGGAAAGGTTCTTCTTTCGGCTGCTTTAAAGGTTTACAAGTGGATTTTTGATATAGATTTACAGTCAGTAACGCAAATTCTTCCCTTGAAATATTTTGTCTGAGATTTCCCATGATTCTTTGATCCGCAACCCCATTTTGCTCCATGCCATCCACGGCAGCGCGGGCCCAACTGCTGGCAGTCCGCTGTGCATAGCTTTGGCTTCCAACAATTGCAATTAATACAAAAAAAATAAGACTTAACACAGAAATCCGTTTCATTCCCCTTGTTAATAAGTTCATAGCGGTTACCCCTTAGCCCTTTTCTATTATTAGATAATTATAGAATAGCATATAGGATATTTTATACGCTATAGACACTATTTGACATTTTCGTTACAATTGTATTACATAGATTCATTATAGAAAAAATCAGCTCTGCAGGAAGATATCCTGCAGAGCTGATTTTTTTGTCTTATTTGAGTGCTATGAATTTTTCTATGTCCGCTTCTAATAATCGTAAGGATGCCAGCCAAAAATCTTTACTTCGCACATCCACGTCCACTATGCGACCTACCGCTGCAATGCTATTTTTCCCTGTTACCGCTAATAATTTATCATAAATTTCTACAAATTCACTGCCCATTTCCAGATATTTTGCATAAAGTCCCTTTGCAAATAATAGGCCAAAGGCATAGGGAAAATTGTAGAAATTGTATTCTGCACTATAGTAGTGAGGTTTAACAACCCACATATACGGATGAAGCCATTGATGATCCAATCCCTGCCCATAGGCCAGCCTCTGCGCTTCAAGCATCATCTCTTTTAGTTCCCGTACGGAGAGAGAGCCTGATTCTCTTTTGTAGAAAAGCTCACTTTCAAACAAATACCGGCTGTATATATCCACGATTACCTGTCCTGCTCCTGATAAACTGCTTTCCAATATAGAGAAAGATTCTTCTTTAGAAGCCTGCTTTAAGGCAGCATCTTTTATGATGGTTTCACAGAAGATAGAGGCAGTTTCCGCGATGGGCATTGGGTAGTCGCTGTTTAAATGGGTTTCCTCTTTTAAGCATTCCCCATGGTATCCATGACCCAGTTCATGGGCTAGTGTCATAACATCATTAAAGCTTCCTGTAAAGTTTGCTAGAATTCTGCTCTCCTTGATGCTGTGAAGATTTGCACAAAAAGCCCCTCCTCGCTTTCCTTCTCTCGGTTCCGCATCAATCCATTGCCTTTCAAATGCCTTTTCTGCATAGTCTGATAATCTGTTGCTAAAGCTTTTAAAGTTATTCACAATAAAGGCTCTTGCTTCTTCATAGCTAAAACGCATATTCACTTCTCCCATAGGAGCAAATAGATCGTAAAAGGGCAGCCCCTTTCCATGGCCTAACAATTCTGCCTTTTTCTGATAGTAGCGATGAAAGGACGGAAGTTTTTCCTGTATGGCCGCAAGCATTGCCTCTAAGGTTTCTTGCTCCATTCTCGAATCTAAGAGAGTTTTCTTTAAAGGAGAAGCATATCCACGGATTTTACTTAACGTAATGACTTCACCTTTAATTCCGTTCAGGCAAGCAGCAGAAGAAACCTCAATTTTTTCATAAGCTTTTAATTCTGCATCATAAGCGTTTCTTCTTATAGCCGGGTCACCCTCATAAGCCATGTTTCTCACCACTGGCAACGGCAATTGCTTCGTTTCTCCATCTTTCTCAATATCTACTAACAGGGTGGAGGTTAATAGTTCCTGCAGCTTAGTCCATGCACCGGACCCTGTATTTTTCATTTTTGCAATCAGCAGCTCCTCCTGCTCACTTAATAAATATTGACTTTTTTCACACAATTCCTGAAGATAATATTCATGTTCTTTTAGAAATTTTGAGGCCGAAATCAATTCTTCTAAGTTTTCTAATGCTGCTAACCACTTCTGAAACAGAACCTGGGGCTTTGTTAGCTCCGTTAAATCATTTTCCAGCTGTTCTACCACTTGCATTGCTGTTTCATTCTTTGCCTCTACGCTTAGTGTCAATTCAGCAAAGTTGTAAATTCTAGTAAACTGCTGAAGAAATTCATTTTCCATATGCAAAAAAGTTTCCATCTTCTTTTGTGAATTTTCATCATTACATAGATGCTTTTCTGTCCATTCCTTCATTTTATCAATCATTTCTCTGCAGCTTTTTAAATCTTCTTTAAAATTCTCACCACTAAAGCTTGGATATAGCGCATCCAAATTCCATCTCATAAGCTTCAAACCTCCTAAAATCAATCTAGCATTTTGTTTGAAATTTCTTACTTCACAAGCCTAACCTCTATTATATATTATGCTCTTTAAAATACCAAATATTTCTATGGTAATTTTATTTATAAAAATAAGCAAATCCTGTTGTCTCTCAACAACAGGATTTATTTATTGAACAGCCGCCTCTGTAATGATTAATTTTCTCTGCCCTGCATCCAATAAAGCATTTACGCCTATAGGAACTGTTATTTTTGGGGTGCAGTGGCCGATCTTAAAATTCAGTACAGTAGGTTTTTGATAAGGCAAGAGGATCTCTTCAAAAACCTCTATGAGACTCAAACTCTCTAATGGGTTTTTAGGCTCACAATCATTCCAATCTCCAAGGATGATGCCTGCAGCATCCTCAAATTTACCTGCCAACGCTAATTGTGTCAGCATTCTGTCAACCCGGTAAGGTTCTTCTCCAATATCTTCTAAAAATAATATTTTTCCTTTTGTATTAATCTCATAGGGCGTTCCCATCGTTGCTGCAATCAGCGCAAGATTTCCCCCAATTAGCTGTCCCTCTGCTTTACCTTCCTTTAGACATTGGACTACTTCGCCATGAGGGTTTTGTATATCTCCCATGGGTTCCGGCTGCATCACTGCCTTTAGTAGAGAGTTCTTAGAAAAATCATCAATTCCATCGGCTAGATCCGATGAGGCCATAGGTCCATGAAAAGTAATCAGTTCACATTTTTGCTGGATAGCAGTATGGATTGTTGTAATATCACTATAGCCTATAAATACCTTGGGATTATTACGAATCATATTATAATCCAGTAGATTTAAAATTTTAGGAGTACCATAGCCTCCTCTCAAACACATAATGCCATCGACAGCTGGATCCATAAACATTTGATTTAGGTCTTCTGCTCTGCTCTTATCACTTCCAGATAAATATCCCCGGGCAGCATAGCAGCTTTTTCCCATTTTCACCTTAAACCCTAGGACTTCCAGCTGCTCTTGAGCTAGTTTTACCCTTTCCTTCGGCGTAGGACTAGCTGGTGCAACTACACCAATGGTATCTCCAAATTTTAACGCCTTTCCTCTTACCATCTCTGTTTTCCCCCTATACACTAAATCATTGAGGGCCATATGACAGCCCTCAATGATATTCTATGGTATTATCGTTTCCTATGCGCCAAACATTAGCCTCGTAACAATTACTGCTGTAATGAGTCCTACTCCATCGGCTATTAAGCCCGCAGGCAGGGCATGCCTTGTCTTTTTGATCGCTACAGCTCCAAAATAAACTGCCAATACATAGAAGGTTGTTTCTGTTGAACCCATCATGATCGATGCCATACGTCCAATTAATGAATCTGGGCCGTGATTCGTTATTAAATCACTCATAATTCCAGTTGCACCTCCGCCTGATAAAGGTCTCATCAATGCCATCGGCAACACTTCGGCAGGCATACCGATTAGGTTTGTAATAGGACTCAAAATACTTGTTACAACATCCATTGCTCCTGACGCTCTAAACACTCCGATAGCTACCAACATAGCTACCAAATAAGGTATGATTCTAACGGCTGTTTCAAACCCTTCTTTTGCACCATCCGTAAAGGATTCATAAACTTTAACTTTTTTAACAAATGCATATGTAGGTATTGCCAGTAATATAAACGGTATTGCATATGTTGAAATTCCTGAAATAATTTCCATAAACATAATCTTTCCCCCTATTCCTTTACAGCTTCTTCAAATTGCTCTGGTTTGATCTGAAATGCTGGCAGTTTTTGCAAAAGCTTAACTGCTATTATCGCAGCTGCTGTTGATGCCACTGTTGCAACAATGGTTGGTCCAATGATTTCAGCGGCATTTGCAGATTCTGCGGAAGCTCTTAATGCAATTACAGATGCTGGAATAAGCGTTACAGAAGAAGTATTGATAGCTAAGAAAGTACACATTGCATTTGTAGCTGTATCCTTATTAGGATTTAGCTTTTGTAGTTCCTGCATCGCTTTTAATCCCAATGGCGTAGCAGCATTTCCCAGCCCCAGTACATTTGCCGCCATGTTCATAATCATTGCTCCCATAGCAGGATGATCGGAAGGAACGTCTGGAAATAAAGGCACCATTATAAATCGGAGTGCCTTCGCAACAGATTTAATAATACCGGATTCTTCAGCTATTTTCATGATTCCAAGCCATAAGGCCATAACACCTATAAGTCCTAAAGATAAGTCTACTCCTGTTTTTGCACTATTGATTGCTGCTTCAGTCACTGCATCCATGTTTCCATTGATTGCCCCAACAATAATTCCCGTCGCCAATAATAAAAACCAAATAACATTAATCATAGCAGTTTCATCCCCCTTTTCTTCTTCTTAAAAAATTCTTGATTTAGTTTTGTTTTTTGAAAATGCCACCTCCTGCAGCTTATAAGCTATATGAAGTTTTATATTTGAGCCTCCTCTCTCTGAAAAAATCATTATCTTATTTCTTGAAGCAGTAGTTTTCCACTGTTGTCAGAAATCCGCCCGTAAAATGAAAACCATTACCTACAGTACTGTAATAGCACATTTTTCAATACTCTCCTGCTCTTCTTTCATCAGATACTGTGGAATTCTTTCCTGGCGTAACAAATCCTCGTAATTTTCTCTCTCTACAATTACGCCAGCCTTTCCGTCGGACACCAGTACAACAGCAGGCTTTGGAATACGGTTATAATTGCTTGCCATAGAATAGTTATAGGCTCCCGTATGAAGTACTGCAAGCAAATCACCCGGTTCAATTTTTGGTACTTGTAAATCCCATATAAGGATATCTCCTGATTCACAGCACTTACCAGCTATCGTTACGGTTTGTTCTAGCGGTTGATCCGCCTTATTTGCTACAATTGCTTCATATTTCGCATCATATAGAGCCGGTCTAGGGTTATCCGGCATTCCTCCATCTACACCTACATAGGTCCGAATTCCAGGAATTTCTTTAACCACACCCACTGTGTAAAGTGTAATTCCGGCCTCCCCTACAATCCATCTGCCCGGTTCGATGATGACCTGTGGCAGCTTTAAGCCGGCTTCGCTGCACGCCGCTTTTGCCGTCGCCATTATCGTATCTACAAAAAAAGCTAAGGCCTTTGGCTGATCTGCCTCTGTATAATATATTCCAAATCCTCCTCCTACATTCAATTCCTCTGCGGAAAAACCGATCTCTTCCTGCATATATTTCATTAACTGTACGATCGTTTGTATACCTGTAACATAAATATGATTTTCAAACAATTGGGATCCTAGATGAAAATGAAATCCTTTCAATTCTATGTGACTATAATCCATAGCTTTTTTTACAGCATCTGTAATGATTTCCATATCAAGGGAAATGCCAAACTTTGAGTCTTTTTGACCTGTACTGATATATTTGTGCGTTTTTCCTTGAACACCTGGAGATACCCTAAAAAGAACTTTTACCTTTTTATCGGATTCCTTGGCAATTGCCTGTAAAAGCTCCAATTCATACAGGTTGTCTATCACAAATCTTCCCACATTATGATTAACACCTAACTGAAGTTCTTCCGGTGTTTTGTTATTGCCATGGAATATCACATTTTCCATAGGAAATCCGGCCTTTACAGCAGTATATAATTCTCCTCCGGATACAACATCTAATCCCAAACCTTCGCTTTCAATAATCTTGCACATCGTCATTGTCAGGAAGGCTTTTCCCGCATAGACTGCCCTTACATTTTCATATTTATCAATAAAGTCTCCCCGTACCTCTCTACATCTGCTTCTAATAATATTTTCCGACATCACATACAGAGGAGTTCCATATTTTTCTGCCAGTTTAACCGTATTGCATCCGTCAAAAATAAATCTGCCTCCATCGACAATTCTTTCCATCATCTCTTCATCTCCCTCTGCTAATATTCCTTATTTAAAATTATCTTAATCTAAAAAAGCAAGTATTATGCCAATGTATTACATCTCATTCAAATGGCATCGTTACTTGCTTTTAAAAATTCATCCATTTTAAATTTCCGATTTTCCGGAATCATCGCAGAGCTATTCTATTATAATTTTATTAGAAATGTAGAAAAATGCAGTCCAAGCATAGTATTACGGATTTCCGAACTTAATTCCTGTTTTCCGAACTATCTAATTTATATTTCTTCAATTTCTCATAGAATTGTGTTTTGCCGATCCCCAAGGCCTTCATAGCTGCCTGTTTTTTTCCTCCGGAAATTCTAAGCGCCCTTTCAATCGCTTTTCTTTCTGTTTCCTCTAAAACCTCCTTTATCGAGCGAATCTGGTTTGACTTTTCGGATATCTGTCTTTTATCTCTTGGGATTGCCAGATGGCTAGATAAAATGGTACTTCCTTCTGCAATGTTGGCTGCTCTTTCCAAGACATTTTCCAGTTCCCGGATATTTCCGGGCCAGTCATAATAAACCAAAGCCTGCAATGCTTCTCCTGAGATAGCTTTCTTCCCGCTTCCAATTCGTTCACAAATTTTTGGAAGAAGCGCATAAACCAAAGAGTGGATATCTTGCTTTCTTTGTCGGAGCGGTGGAATCATGATGGGAAATACATTAATACGATAATATAAATCCTCTCGAAATCTGCCCTGAAGCATTTCTTCCTCTAAATTTTTATTTGTAGCCGCAATAATTCTAACCTCCACTGTAATCGTTTTTGTTCCGCCTACAGGGATAAAGGTTTTACTTTGCAATGCTTGCAGCAGCTTCCCTTGAAGATAAGGTGTCAGTTCTCCGATTTCATCCAAAAAGATTGTCCCACCTCTAGCTGCCTCAAATAGACCTATTTTCCCCTCATTTTTCGCACCGGTAAAAGCACCTTTTTCATAGCCAAAAAGCTCACTTTCCAGTAGATTTTCAGGAATAGAGGCACAATTGATATGAACAAATGGCTGATTATGATATTTACTCTCATCATGAATGGCCCGTGCAAATAGCGTCTTCCCCGTACCGCTTTCCCCCAAAAGCAGTACTGTAGAGTTTGTTTTTGAGGCTTTATAGGCTAATTTTTTTGCGTAGAAAAGTTCCTGACTCTCCCCGGTTATTTCCGGGAACAAGTAGTTTTCGGTTTTATGGTCCCGAAGCTTCCGTTCCATTTCATCTACACTCTTTAGCGCTTCATCTCTTTCTCGAATGACCCTTCGAAGCTCTGAAATATCTTCTACCTTTAATACCGCACCCATACGCTTTCCTTCATGATCTACAGGCAATAGGGTACATAAAGTGGACCTTCCATTGATTTCACGGAATTTATCCCGATAATGCAAATCCTTTCCAGTAGCCGCATCATAAAATTCATTGATCGTGGGTCCTCCCATGTGTATCTCAAAAATGTTTTTGCCAATTACATTCAATTCTTCTGTTCCCTTCCCCTTTGCCCGGTAGGGTTTTCCTTTCAGAATATCTCCAATGCTTTCTCCCCTTACCGTATAACCCCTCGACTGGTAAAACTTCACCTTTTGGGTTTGTCCTTCTACAATTACGATATGTCCGATAGAATTGACAAATTCAATGTAAAAATCCTGTTGGTTGACGCAAATGTGTATCTCTCGATTTCGATTATCAATACTCACATCTATATCCAGGTCACAATAGTACGCTTCCAGGTTCAGCGTATCCCAGTTTTCATGTCCCTTCCGATATTTGTAGACTGGTAAAATCTTCTCTCCTTTATAGACTCCTATTGCAATGATACTATCTCCCATTTCCAGACCTTTATCTCTGATCCCTAGTATAGATAAGTCCTTTGGTGTTAAACCTCCGTCATCCTTACCTAAACAATTGTCTGCAATGATCACAATGTCATCTGGCTCCAGTCTTCCGGCTTCATGTCCGATTCCCTGATTGTGTATAACGCCAAAAATTTCCTTTGCCTTCCGATTATATATCTGGATGTTTCCCTGATGATCTATAAAAATAAAACCCTCTGACATCATATCCGTAAACTGATGAATATAGGAATTATGCGTAAACATCTTTTCACCCCTTCGATATAATGCTTTTATCCTCCATCTGTTGTTTTTACAAAAGATGAGATTTTCCTGTGTATATTATAACATATATGGCTATATTCCTTTATTTGGATAACCTAAATATTCTAAAACCTTAATTTGACAATTATAGGCTTTCTCACTGCACCATTAACCTTACGTCCGGATGGACAGCAACATGTTTTTCATGAAAAAATTGCTCTTAGACAATAAAAAAATCTGCAAGCACTAAAGCCTGCAGATTTTTTCTACTGGTTTAAAGGAATGTTCTCCAGCAGCGGAATCATTTTTTGCATCATGGCCGCCATCTGTGCTCGCGTGATCTTTTCCTTCGGTCTGAAGGTTCCGTCCTCAAAGCCATTGATAACGCCCCGATTGCTCATCATAGATACAGCTCCATAGGACCAATCCAAAGGAGTCATATCCTTAAACCGGTTTTGCTGCGTTGCTGTTGCTTCTTCCGGTAAAAGATTATCCAACATGGCAGCCACTTGCTCCCGTGTTAATACTTCACCAGGTGCAAAGATTCCATTTCCTTTTCCTTGGATCATACCATATTCTTTTGCGATCTCTATTTCCCGCCAAGCCCAATGACTCTTCGGTACATCTTTAAAAGATTGGCTGCTTACAGTTTTATCCTGCAGACCCATAGCCTTTACTAAAATTTCAACGGTCTCTGCTCTATTTAAAGTACGGCTTGGTGAAAACTGGGTACTGGAGGTTCCTTTCATCCAGCCTCTAATGTCCATTTCCAAGATAGCATCCTGCGCCCAATGGTTGTCGATATCTGAATAGTACCGGCCATTCAGCCACAAGTGATAATAGTTCCAAACCTGAGCATTTTCCTGTCCCAGGCTCCAGCTGCCGGTACCTTTGATATTATATTTCTGTACCAAACGCAGCTTGTATTTAATGGATTCTTCGTTTTCATACCATACAGTATAGTTTCCCGGTTCAAGCTCTCTTCCAAGCACTGAAAACTTTTCATCTTCAGCTTTTATGGTAAAAGTGGCTTTCGGAGATTTACTCTTATCATCAAAAGTCACTACATGCTTATATTTGCTAAGCAGCGCATCGATTTGTGATAAATGAATCCCATAACCTCCTGTAGACTCGGCTGCATTCCAATACCGTCCGTAGAATGGAATTCCAAGAACAACCTTGTCGGCTGGTACTTGTTTTACCGCATACTGTATAGATTTTTCTACAAAGTTCATGCTGGCTACAGGTCCTGCCGGTCCCCCTCTATAGCTTTCATCATAAGCCATAACCATTAAATAGTCGCTGTGCTGGGCTAAACCTTTATAATCATGGCCTCCATTGATCCCGGTTCCCCTTCCGTTAGGATTTGCCATTACTGCTACAGAAAGCTCTTTTTCTTTAGGCAGCTTTTGTCTTAACAATTTTATAAAATCTACATAATCTTCCTGGTCTTCTTCCGTGATATTTTCCAGATCGGCATTAATTCCGTCCAGATTATACTTTACTACTGCATCAGCAATTTCTTGAGCTAATCTCTCACGATTTTTTAGCGCTGCCCGGGCAACCTCTCGACTCCAATGATTGCTCAGGAAAGGCACCACTTTGATTTTTCGTCGATGCATCTCCTTGATAAAATTGCTGTCTATTTTGGCAGTCAGCTTCAAGCTCCCATCCTCATTTAAATCAAAATAACTAGGGGATACTACATTCAAAGAACCTTTTGTCTTATCAACAAAGCTTATATACTGGTTGGTACTCCCAAAATACAAATAGCTCATATTGAATTTTGTTTTCGATGCACTAGCTTGTCCATAGGGTAAAAAAGTTAAAATCAACAGCAATATTCCTATGCTTTTGATTAATTTGTTAGAAAAAAGCTTCCCCATCTATTTCCCCCTTTAATTTGTCCTACCAAAATCATAAATCCCCCTTACTAATAAAGCAACGGGAAAAATCTGCTAATCGTCTGTCTCCCTTGCTTTCCCTGCCTGCTGATGACAGTTTATCAATACTCAATTAAAATTAACAATTTTTAGTATGAAACTCCACCTAACTCGTATATAATGATAAGTAAATACTTAAATTTCCCTTAGACAGGAGTGGATGATATGACTGTAAAACTACGTGAACCGGTCAGTGGATTAACCCATCTGGCTGGAGCAATTTTGTCGATACTGGCCTTAATCCTACTGGTGTACTATGCGGTTGTCCATGCAACGGTATGGCATATCGTAGCCTTTTCTATTTTTGGTGCCAGTATGATTTTACTCTACACAGCCAGCTCTTTATATCATCTGTTGAACATTTCAGAAAAGGGTATCCGAATCCTTAGAAAAATTGATCACATGATGATTTATGTACTAATCGCCGGTACCTATACTCCTATTTGTTTAGTAGCTCTTAGAGGCGTATGGGGATGGAGTCTGCTCAGCAGCGTTTGGGTCATCGCCCTTTCCGGTATCATTATGAAGGCTGTATGGATGGGAGCTCCCCGTTGGCTGTCCACATCCATCTATACGATTATGGGCTGGATCGTGGTTATTGCTTTTATTCCTTTGGTTCGGACTGTCCCTGTAGGCGGAATCATCTGGATGGTAGCAGGGGGGCTTCTATACAGCATTGGTGCTGTAATCTACGGTACAAAGTGGCCAAAAATCAATTCAAGAATTTTCGGCTTTCATGAAATTTTTCACCTTTTTGTATTGGGCGGAAGTTTTTGTCATTTCTGGTTGATGTATCGATACGTTTTATATCTGGGTTAAGAGATGTAAAAAGCTGCTTGAAGGAGTTTAACTTCTTCAAGCAGCTTTTCTATTTTTCTTTATATGTACTTAACTCCAATAATTGAGAGCTATAGACAAACCGTATGCCCTTTTTTTCTAATTCAGGTATCATTGCTTTTATTTGTTCCATGGTAATCTTCCCACCTTGCTCCCCTACATGGCCAATCCCAACTGCATATCCTCTGCTTAGTGCTATATCTCCTAATTTTTTTAAACTGTTTCTAATTTCATCCTTACTTTTTACATGGTCTAAAAATACATCTCTCTCAAGATAGGGAACTTCTAAATCAGTTGCAACAATGGCTGCTACAGATTTCATCGTGGTCTTGCTATCTATAAAAAAAAGGTTTTTATTTTTAGCTACTTCCATCAATATCTTGACAATTCTTTCATCCTGCATTGCCTTTGACCCCATATGATTATTCATCCCTGCAGCATATTGTATCTCTTCTAAACCTTGATAAATCCGTTCTGTTATTTCTTCCTGACTTAGATCCTCCGTAATCCCTTTTGGTCCAAGCCACTCCGGTTTTCCTTTTTCAGGCTGCATGGGTACATGCATGATGACCTCCATGCCTGCTTGATGGGCAGCTTCCGCATCTTGACGGCTGTAGGGTCTAAAAGGCATCACGGCTACCGTCATAGGAATATCTAAACTTAATAATTCCTTAGTTCCCTCTGCATTATTTCCCAAATCATCTATAACCAAAGCAATATATCCTTCTGCGCTATTCTCCGTTGTAACAGGCACGCTGGATTTTATAAAAAGCATTATTCCACCCGTAACAATTGAAAGGATGAGTATCCCCATAATATAAATTGTTTTTTTATCTATAATCACCAGCACAAATAACACCCCCTAGGTTATTCTATTTTTCCCAGGTGCTGTTTATGTCATCTGTGTTCCTTTGTCAATGCCCTCCTGAACGATTTAACTTCTGCCTTCTGTAATTCTTCAATTCCGCTGCAATCCAGATCAACAAGGGTAAAAACACCTGAAATGGAAGGGCATAATAGGGCCATACCTTCGATGCCCATTCCACTCCCTCCATAATACTGCCATAGATGAAAAAAGCGGTATTGATCATCAATAAACCTATAGGCGTTACTGCAAACCGATAATCCGTGAAATTAAACAGCTTCGTTATCCCCTTAGTTGCCGCCAGCAGGCATATACTTATTTTCACAAACCCACCAATTAAGAAAGTGATGGATACAATGATTTCCATCCTTTGCAGAAATTCACCGACATTCAGTCTAAATACAGTCATGTATGCAGGAAAATATACGGCCTCATAGGTGGCAGGAGTTAATACCAGTAATTCTGTGATAGAGGTAGCCCATATAATCATCCCTCCAAGCACCAGTCCCGTAAAGTATACTTTATACGCGGAATTTTTCCGCTTTAATACATCAAAAGCCATCAAAAAGATCACTGTCTCAGCAAAGGGAAAGGAAAATGCGCTGAAAGCACCCCTATACACTGGCCCCATGCCTTCATATAATATAGGCCTAATACGGTTAATATCCATCTCTGGAATCAACAAAAGGATCGCCGTTGCCACAAGTACACCAGAAACAGGTAAAAAAAACTCTGCCCAACGACCCAGTACCTCAATCCCCTCTCGGATGCCCCATATTGTCAAAATTCCTATAACAGCCATAGGAACGATCATCGGAGTACCGTTTAGGCCTACAATGGAGATAAAATCTCCGAAATTCCGTAAGACCAGTACACTGAGGTGAAAGGCAAACCAGGTATATAATAGCACAAATATCTTTCCCGCAACCTTTCCAAATATATCTTCTACAATATCAAACAAATCCTTTGTGGGAAACAGATAAAGTATTCTTGCATAGATAGCCACAGGGATCCCAGAAACTACTAAAGCTAGTAAAATGGCTATCCACAGATCGCTTTTTGCCTCTGCTGCCGTAGGCAGTACCACAGAACTTCCGCTGATAAACAGAATCAACAGCACAATACCTTGCTTATCTGAAATCACTTCTCGGTTCATAATCAGCCCCCCTTAGCTATTTTTTAACAAATACTTCAACCAGCTGCTGGATTGGCTTTGCCGGACTTGGTGGCTTGATATTCAATGACAGCAGTAGGCTGATGACAAAGGCTCCTAAAAATAAGGCGCCATATAACCAAATTTTTCTGTGTTCTCCATCCCTAGCAAGGGGGAAAATCTCGTAAAACCCAATGATCAAGTATAGTAGCATAACTAAGATGACTACCATCTTCTACTCACCTACCTGGATAGACTTACCCATAAGGGCTGTACTTTTAATTTTTGCTTTTACATTTACTTCCGTATCTAAACCGGGATACAGATCATTCCAATCCTCTTTCATCTGCCTCCACCGATCTGGCATTTCCCGCTTGATGGTTTGACCAAATTTAAATACATCGGTACCATATTCCCGCTGCACCTTCCGAATCGTACCCTTGATCTGTTCTTGCAGGATTCTTTCTGTTGCATTTTCCAAAAATGTTATCCCTTCTTCTGTAAAGTAATCCTTTGTAGTACTAAGCTCTGCGATTCCCATCTCTAGATCGATATTGATCTTCATCCTCAGTTTTCCATCTTCATAAGCAGGCTTTACTTTTGTCCGGCTGTTAAATATCTCCATTGACACCTTTGTTTGCTCTTTGCCAACTTCCTCTACTATTACCAAGCCTCCTTGGACTTCATCTCTTATCCAAAGCATGTCTCGTGTTTCAATATCATCCAGCCAACCTACCAGCCTGGCCCCTTTAAAGAGAGCACTGCCGGACACCTGGGGAATTTTCCCTCCATTGTGGGGTACCAAATAAACGCCAGTTGCAACGGCACCGCCGCCCTCCTCCCCAATATCATTAAGAAACTCCCATAACTCCATAGGGGGAAATCGTGCCAGGTGTTCTTCCGCCCACAGTACGTCCTGTATTTGAAAGGAAAGAATATCATAAAGTCCCTTTTCCCCTTTCAAGATTTCCTGTGCTGTCTCTTCCTCGGAAACCAGAATCCACATATCCCCTCTTACCTCTACATCCCGACCCACCCAGTCCAGTACCGGAACGAGGCCTTCCTCTGCAGCAGTTTTACTTATGATCAAAATTTTTGCATGGCTCCAAAATAATTTTTTTCCACTTTTTCGAATGATATTTCGTATCCCATCAAAGACAGCTCTCCCTGCACTATCAAAAAGAACCGATTCGAACTTAGCTCCCTCTGCTTCCAGCTGAGGACTGACGACTTCTACAGTTAATAGAAACTTATCATCCACTTTATCTACCGCCATACCCGCAACAATCGCCATTTCGTCTAATTCCTTATAGCTCCAGCAGCCTGTTGCTACTGTACATAAGCTCATAAGTATAATACCTGCAAGAAAGCATTTATTCTTTCCTATCACCAAGATCTATCTCCTTTCCTGCATCTTTGTGTTTTCCTTACGGGCAGCATTTTTATCCCCAATTAGCTTTGGGCGATAATACATATACCACCAAGGTGCCCGTATGGCCGTATCTTTGAGATCCTGCTTGTTCAATGAGGATATATTCAACATATAAGGAATTCCGAAGGATCGGATCGCCATCAGATGAATCATGACCCCAAATACCCCAAACATATATCCATAGAGACCAAAAACCCCAGCCAGGGTTAATAGCATAAACCTCGTTATAATTAATTCTCCCATCATCTTGGGAACGAGAAAGCTGCTAATCGCCGTTAAGGCAGTCACGATAACCATGGGCGCACTGACCAGTTGAGCGCGCACCGCTGATTCTCCTAAAATCAATGCCCCTACAATACTGATGGCTTGCCCGATAGGTCGCGGTAACCGAACCCCTGCCTCTCGCAGAAGTTCAAAGGCGATCAGCATGGCAAAGGCTTGCACAATCGTCGGAAAAGGCACCCCTTCCCTTGCTGCTGCGATACTGATCACCAAAGGCGTAGGAATCATTTCCTGATGATAGGTCACCAATGCCACGTAAATAGCAGGAACACTGGTAGATAGAAAAAAGGCAAAGATTCGAAGTATTCGATTAAAGCTGGCAAAAAAGTAATTACCATAATAATCTTCGTTAGCTTGAAAATACTCAATGACTATAAAGGGTATCGTTAGGACAAAGGGGCTGCCGTCACAAATCAGGGCAATCCTCCCCTCCAACAGCTTTCCTGCTGTCACATCGGGGCGTTCTGTATCTCCGATGGTTTTCCATGGGGACAGGGGTGCGTCCTTAATCAACTCCTCTATATAGCCGGAATCCAGTATGCCATCAATCTTGATTTCATTTAATCGTCTAAAGACCTCTTGAACGATCTTTTCATTTGCTATGTTCTCTAAATAACTGACACACACCCTTGTTTTCGTTCTTTCCCCAATCTCTATAAAGCGAAACTTCAAGTCAGGACTCTTGATTTTTCTCTTCAGCATAGAAATATTAACAATCATGGATTCTGTAAAGCCTTCCCGAGGCCCCCTCACCATACTTTCTGATTGAGGCTCAGTGATAGGTCGGCTTTGCCATCCTTTTGTATTGGCAATCAGCGCTTCATCCATTCCCTCGGCCAGCAACACCGCCTCACCGTAAAGGATGGCTGTAATGACCTCCTCTAAAGTATCGGATTTCTTAATGTGCCCTGACTGCATTACCTTGTTGGTCAATTCATCAAGAAAGTTTTTATGGGAGAGATGATCCTTTTCTGAGGCGCCCATCAGAGGTTCCAGAAGGTGTTCGCTCAATATCTGCTTGTTAACCATTCCCTCTGTAAAAAGGATAACAAAGCTAGAGGGGTGTAGTCTCTCATTCACTACCTCTCGGAAAACAACGGTATCATCATGCTTAAAAATTTGTTTCAGCCTTTGTATATTCCGCTGGAGAGATTTTTCTAATTTTTCCTGTTTTCTCTTTTCTGGGCCTATAGCTTCTTTTGCGCTGAAAAGTATTTCTTTCAATATCCTAAACATCATGCCATTCCTCTTATTTATTTTTGTATAGTCTAGTATTTCCATCTCTTTTGGTTTCATGCGCTATGACCGGCAAGTATCCTATAGAAGAAGGCCCTGCCGGAGACTTTCTCCGGCAGGGCCTTCTTCTATAGGATACTACTGTGCTTTCATCATCTGAATTTCCTTTTCTTCTTTAAACTGATTGGTATATAGATCATAATAATATCCCTTTTTCTTGATTAGCTGTCCATGGGTTCCCGACTCAAGTATCTTGCCCTCCCGGATTACTAATATCCGGTGGGCCGAACGAATGGTAGATAACCTATGGGCAATGATAAAGCTCGTTCTGCCGCGAAGGACCTTTTCAATCGCCTGCTGGATCATTTGTTCTGTCTCTGTATCGATGGAGGAGGTAGCTTCATCCAGCACGAATATTTTAGGGTTCGCCAAAATAGCTCTGGCAAAAGAAATCAGCTGTTTTTCTCCTGTTGACAAGCGGTTTCCGCCTTCACCAACCTGTGTATTATAGCTATTTTCCATTCTGATAATGAATTCGTGGGCATTCACTAACTTTGCTGCCTGGACGATTTCCTCCTCTGTAGCATCGAGTCTGCCGTATTGAATGTTCTCCCGAATGGTTCCGCTGAACAAATGGGGAGTCTGGAGTACATATCCCAGATTAGACTGCAGCCACAATTGGGACCGTTCCCGATAATCCGTCCCATCAATTAAAATCTGTCCCTCTGTAGGCTCATAAAACCGGCACAACAAATTGACAATGGTACTCTTTCCAGATCCCGTTTCCCCTACCAAAGCAATATTCTCTCCTGCTTTTACCTCCAGGCTGAAATTCTCTAAAACCTTCTCACCTTCTTTGTAGGTAAAGGAGACATTCTGAAAGCAAATATTTCCCTCTATTTCCGGCCAGTTTTCCTTTTTGGGGTGAAACAAATCCCCATAGGCTTTTACTACACGTTCTTCATCGATAATCTCCGGCTCACTATCAATCATAGACAATACCCGCTCAGCCGAAGCTTGTGCTGCCTGCAGCTCTGCGATAATCCTTGCCAACTCTCTAACCGGCTCAAAAAATTGAATGGTGTAGGATATAAAAGCCACCAATGTACCATAGCTGATTGTTTTCAGCAGCACGCCTCTTCCTCCAAACCAGATAGCCAAACCGGTTCCAACACTGCCTAATGTCAGCACAACCGGCAGAAAGACAGCTGAAAAAATAGCAGCCCTTACAGAAGAAGCATACATTTCGTTCGTCAAAATCTGAAAATCCTTCAGATTTTCTTCTTCCCGTACAAGGGTCTTGGAGGTCTTTGCGCCCATAATCCCCTCATTGAAGGCACCTGTAATTCGGGAGTTGACCTTTCTAACCTGACGATAGGAAGCAAGTATTTTTCTTTGAAAAAAGAGGCTGATTATCACGAGGAAAGGGGCAACAACCAAGGTTATTAGGGCGAGCTTCCAGTTCAGAAAGAATAATACGCCCATGATGGCTGTCATTAAGGTACCTCCCCAAACCAAATCTACCAGACCCCAGGAGATAATCTCACTAAGCCTCTGAATATCTGAAGTCATACGGGCCATGATCCAACCCACCGCTGTTTTGTCATAATAGGAAAAAGAAAGTTCCTGCAGTTTTTGGAAACCTATTTTCCGAATGTCATAACAGACACCCATTTCAATCTTTCCTGCAACGGCAATCAGCTGCCACACATTAAAGGTTTGCAGGATCACTAATAAAACATATCCCCCTATAAAGCGGCTTATCCCCTCTATGGTTCCCGGCACAACAAAATGATCAATCGCATATTTTGTCATTAGCGGAAAGATCACGTCTACCCCCGCTACCGCCATCATAATCAATGCAAGGAGCATTAGATGTTTCTTGTAGGGTTTTGCATAAGCCAGCAGCCTTTTCCACAGCTGCATATCAAATTGTTTTGTAAATTCTTGTTCCTTTAACACACTCATAGCTGTTGATCCCCTCCTATGAAGATATGACGATATCCTGTTCCGATGGAGTGCCTTTCGGTTTTTCCTGCAGCAGTTCCTCTTCTAATAGGTTTTGTATCGCCCAAATACGCTGATATAAACCCGGCTGACTCACTAACGTATCATGGGTGCCTTTTTGAATAATCTCTCCGTGGTTTAGCACTAAAATCATATCAGCTTCTGAAACCGTCGTGATTCTATGGGATATAATGAAGGTGGTTCTGCTCTTATTTCTCTCTCTAAGGGCCTTTCGGATCTCCTCCTCTGTTTCTGTATCTACGGCACTGAGGGAGTCATCGAAAATTAGTACCGGACTGTCCTGCACCAAACTTCTGGCTATGGCTACCCGTTGTTTCTGCCCTCCTGACAGCGTGACCCCCCGCTCCCCTACAGCTGTTTCATAACCTTTTTCAAATTCCAAAATACCTTCATGAATAGCAGCTGCACGGGCAGCAAGAAAAATCTCCTGCTCTGCACTCTCCGGTTTTGCCAGTCCAATATTTTCTTTGATTGTTTTTGAAAATAGAAAAGGTTCCTGCAATACAATTCCAATATTCCTACGAAGCCATTTTTTATCAATTTCTCTCAATTCAACTCCGTCTATGGTAATAGAACCCTCTTGATAATCATATAATCTCAGCAGCAGGTGTACCAAAGAGGATTTTCCTGAACCGGTTGCACCTAGAATGGCTGCTGTTTTGCCTTTTTCCACCTGAAAAGATATGTTTTTTAATACGGGCCTTTCCCCCCCGTATGAAAAGGATACATTCTCAAACCGGATGTTTCCTTCAATTTTTGGCTTTTTCCCATCGGTTTGCATATCTTCAAGGGGCTGCTGGAAAATTTCTTCAATCCGGCCTACAGAGACCATGGTTTTTCCCATATCTGTCAGAATTCTCCCCATCTGCCGTATAGGCCATAAAAGCATCGTTTCATAAGTAGTAAATACCACAAGGGTTCCTAATGTAATACGTCCGATCGACGCCCAATAGGCCCCGGTTACCACTACTGCCCCGATTTGCAGCATGGTCAGTAAATCAGACAGCGACCAATACCAGGCTAGCAAGCGTATCAAATTATAGGTTAAATCTCTATATTCTGTATTGCTCTTTTCGAACTTTTCTGCTTCAAAGGCTTGCCGCCCGAAAGCCCTAACTACACGAATCCCTGTAAGGTTTTCCTGCAGCACCGTAGAAAGCCTGCCTTCAGCCTCATCAGACAGTTGAAAAGCTTTTTGCACCTTCATAAAGAAAATTAAAGCAGATACAAAAATAATTGGAACAACAATCATCGAAACCAGCGTAAGTGCCACATCCAATGAAAGCATAATAAATAAGGCAAAGTCCAGCATAAACAGCGTACGCCCTACTTCAACCAATTGCACGGCTAAAAATCTGCGGATGGTCTCTACATCAGAGGTGCAGCGTTGAATCAAATCTCCCGTTTCTGCCTTTACATGGTAGTCATAGGGTAGATGCTGCAGATGATTAAACAATCTTTCACGAAGGTTTCTCGCAATTTCTTCTGATGCTTTTGCCGACCACTTTCCCTTTGCATATAAGAAGAGCCCGTTGACACTATTTAATAAAACCAATGCCAAGGCTGCAACCCACAAATTATGCATTAATAGGCTTTTACCGCCCAATCTTTCGACAAACGTCTGTACCCAGAGAGGTGCTTGTATCGCCTCTTCACCAATAATTGAGTCAATCGTAATACGTATTACCAACGGATTGATCAGCGTAAAAATAGTAGAAATCCCAATACTTAAAATTGCGCCAATATACAGTCCCTTGCTGCCCTCCATGTACCTCCAAAGCTGTTTTAGTTTCTGCCGCATGTTTTCACATCCCTTATGCAAAATTCTATTTGTCTTTTTCTTGCTTTTAAAAAAGCCATAGGCATAATTCCCCATGGCATGAGAGACAATATTTTCTATTTCACACTCGAATTGATTTATCCAATGCAAATAAAAAATACCATGGGGAATCACAAACACAACCCATGGTATAAATACCCATTTCTCTTACACATAAAAGCGGCTTAAAATCTATTTAACCACCCATAGGCCGTGTGACGAATATATGATTTTTCAAAAGACTTAAAACCATTCATAAAAATTTTCATGTACACGACCTCCTTTTTAGAAAAATTTGGATTCTCTATTATAGTATAATCCTTTTCTTTTAATTATTCAATTATTTTTCAATTATTATAAAATTTTATGTACTACTTAGATTTCCCCGTTATTATACTTTTAGAAGCTATATAAGTCACACTAAGTGCATTACATCCGCTTCGCCAGGGGGACAGTTCCATCGTCTTCCCTCCGGACCTTCGCTATGCTTCAGTGACGCTCGAACCGTCCCCCTGACTCCGCTACTTTGTGACTGACTGCAATATACTTAGTGTTTATTTATATAGCAAGCTTAATAAACTATATAATCTTTTCTCCACCATAGCGCTCTCCGCCACCGTCCGGTAAGAAACCGTACCTCTCTGTCCACAGCGTCTTATATTTAAGGGCCTGGGCATGAATGGTATCCATGCTTTCTACTGTTTTTACTACTTTACCAGGCATTCCTACTACCATAGAATTGGGCGGTATGATTTGATTTTCTCTAACTAATGCTCCGGCAGCAATAATGCTCCCCCGTCCCACCACTGCACCATTTAGTATAATGGCCCCCATACCAATCAGGCAATGATCCTCTATGGTACAGCCGTGAAGGATGGCATTGTGCCCTACAGTTACAAAATCACCCACGATGGTAGGATGCTCATCCGCTACATGTACTACACTGTTATCCTGAATATTTGTATAGCGACCGATTTCTATTCGATTCACATCTCCTCTTACTACAGTGTTGTACCACACACTGCTAAATTCCTTCATGGTCACATCCCCGATAACCTTTCCTCCATCAGCGATATAAGTTTTACTGTCTAGTTTAGGCTGAATTCCTTCAAATTCTTGTATCATATGTAATATTCTCCTTTCAAAACAGTCCTTTTTTGTTTTATATTATACACGATCATCCGATTTAAATCTTCATTCGATTTCATTATTCTTTTCTGAAAACTGTAATGAAATGTATATTTCTTCTGTTTCCGGTTGAATCCCACAGTCCTGTCCTATATAATGAATATGGAAAATCCTTTTTTCATTATTAGATAAATGAAAACTAAGCAAATAACGGGAGAGGAAATTTATATGAAATACTTTGCTGCTTTTGTAACCGCATATCTGATTGTACGTTTAACGATTCCTTATTTCCGCCGTTTGTCCATTAAAATTGATTTTGTTGACAGACCAACGGAGAGAAAAATTCATAAGGAACCCATTTCCCTTTTTGGGGGCGTTGCAATGTATACAGCTTTTCTCTTTTGTTATTTTCTCTTTATACATGCTTTTAATAAAACGTCTATAGCTATCCTCCTTGGTTCTTTTTCCATTCTCTTAATCGGTATGGTAGATGACTGGTATAAGACGCGGAAAAAAGAATTCCCTGTATTTCCTAGATTATGGATACAGCTGGGCGCTGCTGCACTAATCTACAAGTCCGGTATTATATTTTACGGATTTACGAATCCCCTCACCCATGAATATATTCTATTGCCCACCTGGCTGCAGTTTATACTCACCATCACCTGGATATTTGGTGTTACTACCGTCATTAATTTTTCAGACGGCATGGACGGGCTGGCAGGCGGCATATCCGCCATATCTGCTTCTACACTCTTTATCGTTGCCCTGGCAAAAGGTCAATTTGACTCTGCTATGTTATCCATCCTGCTGGTTGGCGTCGCTCTTGGTTTTCTAAAGTATAACAAGTATCCGGCCCAGATTTTTATGGGAGATTCCGGTGCAAATTTTCTAGGATTTATGCTGGCTGTTATTTCCCTTGACGGTGCCTTTAAACAAGCAACCTTCATTTCGATTTCCATCCCGGTTCTGGCCTTGGGGGTACCGATTTTTGACAACATTATGGTAGTGTTCAAGCGCTTCTTAGAGGGTAAGCCCGTCTATAAAGCGGATAGAAGTCAAATACACTACCGTCTTCTTTCCTCGGGTCTCAATCAAAAACAAGTGGTTGCTTTTCTTTACTTGATCAGTGTCTGCTTCAGTTTAACTTCCATTATATTGCTATTACTGAATGTATAAAGGCTGTCTGTATAGACAGCCTTATTATGTCTGAGTTCTATATTGTTTTTATTCATAAAAGTTTACTTTACTTTTTATCAAGCACCCTTTTTCATAAATAATTTTTCCGGAGAAAAATTTATTTTCTTCCATCCATTGGAGAAACAGCCGATCACCCTCCCATAGATCAAGATTCAACACTTCCTTTTTATCTACCCACTGCAAAACACCCTCTGCAGATTCAATGATCTTCCCCGTAAATCGGTTTGCAGTAAATAGGAAAACATACCAATCCTCGTCATCTTTAAATTTTGGAAAAGTTAAAATTCCTTTAAGCACAGGGGCATGGATTGTTAAGCCGCTTTCTTCTTTAACCTCCCGGATAATACATTCTTCAGGAGTTTCTCCAGTCTCCATCTTTCCTCCCAATCCAATCCATTTTCCATGGTGCACATCATTTTCTTTTTTAATGCGATGCAGCATCAGGTATTGATCCCCTTGCTCAATATAACAAATGGTTGAAAGCTTCATATTTATTTCACCTCTATTACTTTAATTCACAATCGTAATTTCGATTCTTCTGTTGTTCGCTCTCCCTTTCGGTGTTTGGTTTGTATCAATAGGATTATGTTCTCCAAATCCGCTAACAGATACCCGTTCCTTATGTATCCCTTTTTTTTCCGTAAGAAATTTAACCACATTGATAGATCTGGCTACAGACAGTTCCCAGTTGGAAGGAAATTCTGGTGTGTTGATCGGAACATTATCCGTATAACCTTCGACGATGATACTGTTATTGATGGTTTTTAGCTTATCGCCTACCTTGTGAAGGATCATATAACCATCCTCAGAAAGGGCCGCTTTTCCACTATCAAAAAGAATACTATCCTTGAAGCGGATTAATAATCCTCTCTCATTTTCTAGTATATCTACTGCATCCATTAAATTTTTATCTCTTAAAAAGCTGATAAAATCTTCTTTTGAGGTCTTAAAATCATTTTTTAGATCCTGTAGTCCAAAAAGCTGCGCTGCCAGAGATTCCTTTTCATTTTTTAACTTTATATTTTCTGTATGGAGCTGCTCTACCTCTTCTGTAAGAGAGTTTCGAATCTGATAAAGGGCTGAAAGCTCCTTGGTTGAAAAGGTGAAGAAAATAATAAAAAAGCACAAAATAATCGTGATCATATCACTGTAAGTAATCAGCCAAGTACTTGAAAACTCTATTTCATGTTTTTCATCCTCAGGATTCCAGCTCATAGGTAGTCCAATTCCTCTCTTCCACTCTACTTCTTGGATATTCTAACCGCTCACTTTCTTTTAACATTACGTTCATTTTATCAAATACATTTCTAGGTGAATCATTCTGTGCAATCAGCAGTATCCCTTCCATGATCATAGCCCACCGCAGCATATTTCTATCAATATATTCTTTTAGCCGGCCCATCAGTGGTACTGCAACAAAGTTTGCGATCAGTCCTCCATACAGAGTGCTCACTAAAGCATAGGCCATATTGTTCATGATCATATCTGTTTTATCCATATTAGAAAGTAATCCAATCATCCCGATTAAGGTGCCAATTAGTCCAAAAGACGGGGCAATATGAGAAATCATTTTAAGTACATTATAAGGCCGGTATAAATTTGCCCTTCTAGATTCCATATCTTTTTCCAAAATATCCCGTATGACCTCAGGCTTTTTATAATCATTCAATAGAATCATGGCATCTCTTAAGAAGGTTTGTGTTTCCAATTCGATTTCTGACTGAATCGATAAAACGCCTTCCCGTTTCACCTTTGCACTCAGCTGATGAAGCTTGTGAATATCTCCTGCATAATCAATTTTATCGGTAAAGCTGGCATGTATCATTTTTACAGTTACAATTAAGGTATCAAATGAGAAACTGATAATCACAGACAAAATGATCCCTGCAAAGATAATCTCTAGTGCTGTAAGATTAAAAAAAGCCTTAAAAGATATACTCCCCAGCAAAGAATGTACGATCAGTAGTACCAAAATGCCGATTACTGTAATCTTTATGTATTGATCCTTGCCTTCAATTTTCATGGGCTGCCTCCTAATCATGTTTTATACTCAATAATGATTGTACCATATTTTTGAGTATATTGTTGCAAAAGGAAAAAAACGGTACTTTAGAATCACTTTAGTATCTCTTTAACATTCTTTAGTAAATAATACTTTTTTACTCATAAATACTTAAATAATAACAGAATCTAGTCTTAGATATAAATAATAGATAAGCCTCAATCAATAGATTACATCCTCTACGCCACGGGGACAGTTCCTCAGGCACATAAAAAACATCTGTGCCAGACGAACCGTCCCCATAACTCCGCTATCTAACACAGAATTGTAATGGCTTTATCGCGGCTTATATAAATTTGAAAAGGATGATTCGTATGCGGCAACCCAGTTATCTGTATTTATTAAAAAGCGGTGAATTAGAAAAAAGAGTACTTCAACTAAAAGAAATGTTGAAAGATTGTGTTCTCTGTCCTCATCAGTGCCAGGTCAATCGTACAGCCGGTGAAAAGGGATACTGCAAAACCCTGGAGAATGCTGTTGTTTCCGGAGCAGAGCCTCATTTCGGAGAAGAGAAAGAACTGGTAGGAGATTGGGGCTCTGGCACCATATTTTTTTCTCACTGCAACTTAAAATGCGTCTTTTGTCAAAATTACGAAATCAGTTACTGTGGGCTAGGTGAGGAAATAGATGCCCATAAACTGGCAGATCTTATGCTGATGCTGCAGCGCAGGCGTTGTCATAACATCAATTTGGTTTCACCAAGTCATATCATTCCACAAATTGTTGAAGCTATTCTTATTGCGGCGAATAAGGGGCTTCAAATCCCTATTGTTTATAACAGCAATGGTTATGATTTAACCGATTCACTTAAATTCTTAGATGGGATTGTAGATATCTATCTTCCTGATCTGAAATTTGCAGATGATGAAAAAGCCTATCGTTATATGGGTGTAAAGAATTACTATACCATTGCGAAAGAAGCTATAAAGGAAATGTATCACCAGGTAGGCAGTGTCAAGGCTGATGAAAATGACATAGCCTATCAGGGATTGATGATTCGTCATTTGGTGCTCCCGGAAAATTTGGCAGATACGGATAAGATCATGAATTTCATTGCAAAAGAACTTAGTAAAGATACCTATGTGAATATCATGGCGCAGTATTATCCTGAACATAAAGCTTATTCCTATCCAGAATTAAGCCGAGGCATCACAAAGCAAGAATATCGTCAAGCTGTATCAGCAGCTAAAGCAGCAGGACTTCAACGGCTGACTCATTCTTTATGATACGCCAAAGTAATATGAACGCAGCAAGTAATAATCAAAAGGATTTGCGAATCAGGCAAATCCTTTTTTGATGACTTTTTTCTCTAAATCCGTTACAATTATCTTAAGACATATTTGCAGCGGAGGATTTACATTCATGGATCTGAAAATCTTATATCTTTGTTTTTTTGGCTTTCTTGCCCAGTTTGTGGATTCCATTGCCGGAGGAGGCGGCTTGATTAGCATTCCTGCCCTTTTTGCCTTTGGAGTTCCGCCACACTTTGCGTTGGGTACGAATAAGTTCGGTGCCATGTTCGGAACGGTTTCCAGTTCTATTGGCTTTATCCGATCAAAGAATATTCACAAGGAACTTTTATTGTATATGGTACCTTGTACAATTCTAGGTGCTGTGTTGGGTGTAAATACTGTTTTAATGATTGACCAAAGAATTCTAAATGCGATTGTTCTTGTTTTACTATTGGTTGTATGTGGCTATACCATTTTAAAAAAAGATATCGGCAGTGAAGATAATTTTACAGGAATGTCCAAAAAAAATATACTGATCGGTGGTGCCATTGCCCTCATTCTTGGCTTTTATGACGGCTTCTTTGGTCCTGGCGCCGGATCCTTTTTAATCTTTTCCTTTATTAGTTTTCTCGGCTTTAACTTTTTACAAAGCTGTGGAAATGCTAAAATTCTCAATGCCTGCAGTGGTGTTACCTCCTTTATCGTATTTGCCCTCCATGGCAAGGTTATTTATAGTATCGGTATTCCTTTAGCCATCTCGATGATTTTAGGGGCTTTGGTAGGTACTCGATTAGCCATTAGCAGCGGTGCAAAATTGATCAAGCCTATTTTTATTCTGATCTCTATTTCCTTTATTATTAAACTTTCATTTAATTTATAACAAAAACCCGCTTATTTGGCGGGTTTTATGATTTAATATACCGGTGTGCAAAAATGGGCATACTTTGGATTTCTTCCCGTTGTCAGCCCGAAGAACAGTTTCTTAATTTCTCTACAATCTCCCCTTGATAAAAAACATAAGATTCCATCTTTCTACCCCTTTACTCTAATATATAGTCATGAATAGGCTTTCCAGGAGGTACAATCGGAAATACATGTTCATCTTTGCTGATGACACATTCGATCAACATCGGTTTACACTCTTGCAGTGCTTCCTGCAGCGCCTTCTCAAAATCTCCTATATTTTCAACCCGTTTCCCGCGAATAC
This sequence comes from Geosporobacter ferrireducens, assembly GCF_001750685.1. Taxonomy (GTDB): domain Bacteria; phylum Bacillota; class Clostridia; order Peptostreptococcales; family Thermotaleaceae; genus Geosporobacter; species Geosporobacter ferrireducens. The sequence continues at coordinate 1,100,885 of NZ_CP017269.1, forward strand.
CATAGGCATCTGCCAGTTTGATATAATCAACAGTACTTGCCAAATCCGTTTCTGAATATCGTTCGTTGCAGAAATGCATTTGCCATTGACGTACCATTCCCAGTACACCATTATTAAATAAGATTGTTATAATCGGCAAATTGTACTTTGCTACTGTAGCCAACTCGTTGCAATTCATCCGGAAACTTCCGTCTCCTGCCATATGCAGTACCCGCTGATCCGGATAGGCTGTTTGCGCACCAATGGCTGCTCCTAATCCATAACCCATGGTTCCTAGGCCTCCTGACGATAGAAAGGTTCTAGGTTTTTGGAACTTCCAATATTGAGCCGTCCACATTTGATGCTGCCCTACTTCAGTGGTTACAATGGTATCCGGATGCGTCATACGATTGGCTGTGGTTAGGATCTCCTTTGCTGTCAATGTATCATATTTACTCTGTATAGGTCTCTTCCATGCCCCTATTTCAGCCAGCCATGCCTGTCTAGATTTCTTTTCAACTTTTTGAATTAATGCTTTTAAAATCTCTTTTACATCTCCCACCAAAGACAGATGAACTTCTTTGTTTTTACCGATTTCCACTTTATCTGCATCAATATGGATAACCTTTGCCTTCGGAGCAAATTGATCTACCACACCAATAACTCTATCGCTAAATCTTGCACCGATGGCAATCACCAAATCACTGTGGGTCACAGCTAGATTGGCCTCAGGAAATCCATGCATGCCTACCATTCCTAGTGAGAGGGAGTGATTTCTTGGAAAACTCCCTAATCCCATTAAGGTGTTGACAACAGGGATGGAGCCATACTCCGAAAGCTTTAGCAATTCTTCGTAAGCTTCCGATAAAATGATCCCTCCACCACTATAGATGACCGGCCGCTGAGCTTGATTAACGATTTCTGCAGCTTCCCGGATATCAACAGAATCTTTCTTCGTCTCTTGTGGCTTTCCTAATACTACTGCCTCGTCAGTATATTCTATCTGTGTCATGAAAACATCCTTTGGAATATCGATGAGGACAGGTCCCGGTCTTCCAGAGGCTGCAATTTGAAATGCCTCTGCCACAATTTCCGGAAGTTTTTCAATGTTTCTAGCCATATAGCTGTGCTTTGTGATGGGCATTGTAATTCCTGTGATATCTACTTCTTGAAATGAATCTCTACCGAGCAAGCTAGAAGCTACTTGACCGGTAATGACTACCAAAGGTACCGAATCTGCATAGGCAGTTGCGATACCTGTTACTGTGTTGGTAGCCCCAGGGCCAGAGGTTGCAAAACATACGCCTACTCTGCCACTGGCTCTTGCATAACCGTCTGCAGCATGGACAGCTCCCTGTTCATGGCAGGTGAGCACATGGAAGAATGAATCTCTATAATCATAGAGAGCATCATATAAAGGAATGACCGCCCCTCCCGGATATCCAAAGATTGTATCTACACCTTGTTTTTTAAGACACTGCAGAAGAATTTCTGCACCACTGCATTTCATTGACTCACCCGCTTTCGTCTACTTGTCTTCTCCAAGCTGTTACCATTTACAAACAGCACCAGTGGCTGCAGAGGTAACCATACTGGCATACTTCCCTAAATATCCTGCATATTTGACATCCTTTGGTTTAAAGCCTTGTCTTCTTTCCGCTAAAACCTGCTCATCTACTAAAAGCTCCAGCTTTCCAGCAGGGATATCAATCTCAATCCAATCTCCTTCTTCTACCAGTGCAATGGGTCCGCCGGCCTGTGCTTCTGGTGAAACATGACCGATAGAAGCACCTCTGGTAGCCCCAGAAAATCTTCCATCTGTAATCAATGCCACGCTTTTATCTAATCCCATTCCTGCCAATGCAGAGGTCGGTGTCAACATTTCACGCATTCCCGGACCCCCTTTTGGTCCCTCATAACGAATCACTACCACATCGCCTGCTTGAATTTTTCCTCCAAGAATTGCCGCTACAACCGCCTCTTCGCCTTCAAATACTCTGGCTTTTCCTTTATGCTGCATCATTTCTGGAACAACTGCTGATTTCTTCACTACAGCTCCATCTGGTGCCAGATTTCCTCGAAGAACCGCAATGCCTCCAGTGAGACTATAGGGTTCTTCGATCGGCCGGATTACTTCATAATCATTTACTTGATAGTGTGCAAAGAGCTCTCCCAATTTTTTGTTAGAAACAGTCCATGCATCATTCTCTAAGAATCCTTTTTTTCCCAGTTCATGCATAACAGCCATAATTCCTCCAGCTGCATACAAATCCTCTATATGATGGATCCCCCCAGGACTCAATCTGCACAGGTTTGGTGTCGTCTCGCTGATTACATGAATTTTATCTAAGTCTACCGGTACATCCGCTTCATGGGCAATGGCTGTCAGATGAAGAATCGTATTGGTTGAGCATCCTAATGCCATATCTACTCTCAAAGCATTGTCAAATGCCTGTGCTGTTAATATACTTCTCGCAGATACCTGATCTCTTACCAATTCCATAATCTTCATACCTGTATATTTAGCCAGCCTCGTTCTTTCTGCATAAACTGCAGGGATTGTACCGTTGCCAGGCAGTGCCATTCCGAGGGCTTCAGTCATACAATTCATAGAGTTAGCAGTAAACATCCCTGCACAGGAACCGCATCCAGGGCAAGCTTGTTCTTCCAAACGATAGAGTTCTTCCTCTGTCATTCGTCCTGCTTTCACTGCACCTACGGCTTCAAATACAGTGCTAAGATCTACTTTCTTGCCATTTACTTTTCCAGCCAGCATAGGTCCGCCACTAATGACGATGGCTGGAATATCCAGCCGTGCAGCGGCCATTAACATCCCTGGCACAATTTTATCGCAGTTGGGTACCAGAACAATACCGTCAAAACCATGGGCTTTCACCATGATCTCGATGCTGTCAGCAATCAGTTCTCTGCTGGCTAAAGAGTATTTCATCCCCTCATGATTCATGGCGATTCCGTCACATACACCGATAACCGGAAACTCCATGGGTGTTCCACCTTCCATTAGGACACCGTTCTTTACCGATTGAACAATCTCATTGAGGTGTCGATGGCCTGGAACAACTTCACTAAAAGCATTCGCTATCCCTATAAATGGTTTTTTGATTTCTTCGTCTGTTAGACCCAATGCCTTAAACAAAGATCTATGGGGTGCTTTCTCCACACCTGCCTTTACACTGTTGCTTCGCATCCTATTTCCCTCCTATTTCTTTAACCACGGCATCATGCTTCTCAGTTTCTTTCCTACTTCTACAATCGGATGCTCTAGTTCTTGTCTCTTTATGGCATTAAATTCGGCTCTATTAGACATATTTTCTAATATCCAATTTTTTGCAAACTGTCCTCTTTGAATCTCTTGAAGAACTTTTTTCATTTCCTTACGGGTTTCTTCTGTGACAATGCGTTTGCCAACCATGTAATCCCCATACTCCGCTGTATCACTAACACTATAACGCATTCTCTCTAATCCACCCTCATAAAGCAAATCCACAATCAGCTTCAGTTCATGAAGACATTCAAAGTATGCAACTTCTGGTTGATACCCAGCTTCTACCAATGTATCAAAGCCTGCTTTAATTAACTCTGTAGCACCTCCGCAAAGTACAGCTTGCTCTCCAAACAGGTCGGTTTCCGTTTCTTCTTTAAAAGTTGTCTCAAGAACACCTGCTCTGGTAGAACCAATTCCTTTTGCGTAGGCAAGTGCTAATTCTCTAGCGTTGCCTGTAGCATCTTGATAGACTGCAAAGAGTGCTGGCACTGCACAACCTTCTGTGTATAGTCTTCTTACTAGATGTCCAGGTCCCTTTGGTGCAACCATGAAAACATCTACATAAGGTGGTGGTACAATTTGACTAAAGTGAATATTAAAACCATGAGCAAAAGCAAGTGCATTCCCTTCTTCTAAATTAGGCTCAATTGCTTCTTTATAGAGCTTTCCTTGTTTTTCATCAGGTACTAGGATCATCACTACATCACTACCCTTTACTGCTTCAGCTACGGGTAACACTTCCAATCCGTCGTTTTCTGCTTTCACCTTGGATTTGCTTCCTTCATAAAGACCAACAACCACATTTACGCCACTTTCTTTTAAATTGAGTGCATGGGCATGCCCTTGACTCCCATAACCAATCACTGCAACTCTCTTACCCTCAAGGTATTGTAAATTTCCATCTTGTTCATAGTACATCTTTGCCATGTTTTTTTCCCCCTTAAATTTGTATGATTTATATTTTTTAAATTATTGGCAAAACACTAATTTCCAACTTCCATTCCAGTAAAACCTAATGATACTAATTCTCTTACACTATATACATCCACAAGCTTTTCCATCTGGTGGATAGCTAGGGTAATATTTTGCTGTTCTTCTGGCAGTGTAATGGTTAATAGTGCCTTATTAGGCTCTGTACTCTCTTCCATAACGATTTTTTTCATACAAAAGCCTTTTCTTCTCATCAATCCTGTAATTCGCATCAATACCTCGGGCTCATTATTGACCAGTGCACAAATTGTTTTATTCATGCTTACATTCCTCCTATTCACCAAAATTAAAAATCTCCCGTCCCTAGAATATAAAATATTTTATACTCTAGGGACGGGAGATTGATCACCCGTGGTACCACCCTTATTCACGATTTACTCACATAAATCGCCTCTTCAGGTCGAAAAAAATAATTTCTTTTAACCTTAGCCATATAACGGTGGCACTTCTATCATCATAGAAACCGGCCTTATCTACTAAGCAACCTTTTCGATTCGGCAGTTCAGGAGTGATTATTCTATACCACTTCGATGCTAACTCTCAGCCAACGTCAGCTCTCTGTAATCAAAGACCCGGTATTTTTCTCTCCCTCATAACTGTTTAAATATTCACTTAAAATAATTAAGATTAATTTTACTACCTATTTTACATTATGTCAAGCCATATAATAAAAGTTTTTTAAATTTACTAATTTTTCTATGTTTTTACTTATCGTCATTTACTTATAGATTGCGCTCCTAATCATGAAGCTGCGTAGGGAAGGAACTGCGTTTCCTACTGTAAATGAAACGGGCAGAGGGCGCCATAGTCGTTTTTTAAAGCATAGATCTATATACTAAATAACCAATTAAAGTGCAAGGTTATAACAGATACTTTGACAATACACAGAAGCCATAGACCTAAAAAAAGCCATCTGACCCGTTCTCTTATCTTGTATAAAAACCATAACTGTATATAAACGAAAAAAACAATTCCAAGACCTGTCCATAGCGGCATCTTTTCAAACATCGGTTGTAGAATTGGATTTGCCTCCTCAATCATACCAAGCTGCAATCCATATATTGTAAATATAACATCTAGAATTGTAAGACATAAAATGATAATAGTGATTTGGCATAGATTATTGGGTCTCATCCATAACACCCCGCTATAGTATATGTAACCATTTCTACTTTTGACTTAACTTAATCCTCTTTACATACACCTTATCATTTGAAATCATTTATAGTATTTAACTTCATATAAAAAGCTCTCTGGATAAATAATGTAATTTATGGAAAAAACAGTATTTTTGTTTATTCTTGAGATTATCCACCTATGCTTGTCACGATTTTATACCTCTTTGAATATGATGCATTAGAAGGAACATTAGTGGATGCTCTTTATTGCTACTTTCATACAAATAGAAAAAACCACTATTTCCCTAGCATAAAAAAGGAGTGATTTTATGGATAAATATGATCAAGATGATCAAAATGTAGAATCGATGCAGCAACCAAGGTTTCCTTTTGGTCCGCCTTTTGGACCTCCATTTAGGCCGCCTTTTAGGCCTCCTTTTAGACCACCTTTTAGACCACCTTTTAGACCACCAATTGCACCACCATTCATACCACCAATCACACCACCAGTGACACCGCCATTCATACCACCAATCACACCACCAGTGACACCACCATTCACACCACCGACAGCACCACCAACGACACCTCCTCCTGCTTTTATACCAGCGCAGCCACCTACACTCTTCTTCGTTGATCCCGGGGCTATTCGACCTTGTCTCTTTAGATTCACTTTTATTTGGTTGACGACAGGGCAGGCATTTTGGACTTTTCTAGTGTTCGTAGGGCCTACCTCCGTATCAGGCTTCCGATGGACAGGATTCAATTGGGTATTCTTCGGAACAGATTTGAGAAATATCAGTACCTTCGTCTGCGTCTAGATGGTTGTTCTTTCATAAAAATAAAAACTGAGAGGTCTTCTCTCAGTTTTTATCGTGTTCGTAGGAATCTCCCACCTCTAAGCGAAGCGTAGGTGGGAGTAGTTCAAATGTCTTTAGTATTATATTGAGTGGTGTTTATTCTTATAAAATCTAAAATCAATCCAGTCAGCAGTCCACCTATAAATCCTGAAAAAAGCATGATACCCATTAGTATTCTGGCTAGATCTTCAAATCCGTTATATTGCCCGGTTCGAATCATTATAACATGATAAATGCATGTACCAAGTGCAGCTATTCCAGGAATATATTTTATCCATCTCCTTCTCAGAAAGATCCGGTGGAGTAAATAGGTTGCTGCTGCAAAAACAATAATAATTACAAGCAAAATAGGAATAAGTCTATTCATAACAATCATCTCCCTGGTTTATAGTATTGCTAATATGTCCCTACTATATTTATTTGACGAAAAAAATATATAATTGTTCCTTAAGGCTTTTTCAGGATTATGGCAAATATAAAAATCTACGAAACCATAATGCAGCCGTACAAATTCCTGCAGCCATGCACAGATCCATTAGCCCTCTGTATCCCATTTCAGGAATACTTTCCTGATCTACAGCCTTTTGAATATCTTCTAGAATCAAATCCAGATTTGGAATCTTTCGATATCCTGCAATCGACAGATCCCATTTACTGCGTTTAATCGTTCCTTGTTCTAATTTAATAGTCGTTTCAGACTCTCCCAGCAGCAGTATAAATTCTGACGTCCCACTTTTCTTTTCCAATACCAGTTTGTATTGTTGAAAGGTATCCAGCACTATTTTCTCCAATTTGTCTCCTGCTATATCATAGATGGTAACTGTTCTCTTTCTTATGGACATAAAAAAGAATGGCAGTGAAATTAAAAGGAAACTCCCTACGTACCCCCACGATATTCTATCGGTAAAGTCTAAGTCCAACAGCCTTATTTGAAAACCAATTCCTAAAACTCCAATTATAATATTAAAAATAGTAGAATCAGGAAAGAAAACTTCTCCTTGCATTTTTTTGATACCACTAACCATTAAATTTCCTACCAAAACTGCCAACATAACGACACTGTATAAAAATTTAAAATTCAAGTCCAAATCCCCCTTGCAGCTCCCTTTGTTTCTTTCTGTTTCCCTATTTGACCTTCGTATTTATTATTTTACTATATTCACTATACGAATTGACCGATAAATATGGTAAAATGTTTCAAAGATTTTTCATAAGAGAGGATGTTGGAAATGGAGCAAAAAAATAGAGAGTTTATAGAGCGAAGAAAAGGGCCTGATATTCTGGTCCGTTTGGTTCATTGGCTGGGTGCTGCAGCTTGGATTATTATGTTTTTTATTCTAGCTATCACCGATCGTGCTAAACCCCAGATGGCAACCTTCTTTGATAGATTTTTTAAAATTCAAGTCCGTGAAACTTGGAATTATAGTCTTGTTCAATGGTCTTTCTATCTAATGATCCTTCTAAGCATTCTTTGCATCATTGGTCTCTTGGTCAACGCCAAAAGACATAGAAGAAAAAGCGACCGATACAGTTTTTCCCTGATCATGATGCTGATATTGGCCGTTGTGGGGATTCTAATGTATATAGCAAGCTTTTAATCACTGCTGTAAGAAATGGAGTTGATATCTTTGTATTTTTTAATGGCTATTACTAAGTGTGTTTTGAGTGTTGTTATTATTAATATATTTCTATATTTTATTGACAATAAATTTAATTTGAGAAAATTATTTAATGATAGATTTGACCTCAAACTCCTAGCAATAATCTCATTTCTAGCACTCTATTTTTTTATCAGACAAAAAGTAATTGATCCCGATATTCGCTTTGGAATTATTTTTGGCACATTTTATTTTTTATTTTTTTCTAAAAAAATGCTGCGTTAAAATTCTATTACCGGCATATCACTATACCCATTACATACTTTTGGTCAGAAAAATTTTTTTCTCTGCATCGCACATCATTATAAGTACACTCTCTTTTGATTTGAATATTATATATTACCAAAACGATAATCCTAATTGGTATTAATAGATAGCAAAGGAGGTGGAAATGTATGAGTGATGCATTAGGTGGGCTCTTTGGATGCACTCCTGATCAAAAATCCTCACTATTATTTTTCTTCTTATTACTTGTAATACTATTCAAAGGACCTTTTAAAAAAATATTTAAAGCAGATGATGAATTACTATTCTTCTTCTTGTTATTAGTCATTCTTTTCTGCCAACCAATAATTGGAGGATTCTTTAAACCATGGTAAATTTTAAGGAATAGGAGGATCACCCCTTCTTATTCCTTATACATAAAATACCGTAATGCATTCATTAGCATCATGCTGCAATCCTGCCATGACCCAACTAAATATACTACCTTCACACTAAATTAGGGAGTGATCAAAGTGTATGACTATTTGCGCACTGCACAAACTTATCGCATTACTGTTAATACAACTTCTCGAACCCTAACCTTATACCGTAATGACCAATGGTTCAAGTCTTATCCTGTCGCTGTTGGTAAGACATCTACACCTACGCCTAAGGGCACATTTAAGATTGTAAACAAATCTGTAAATCCTGGCGGACCTTTCGGTGCAAGATGGATGGGCTTAAGCAAACCTCACATTGGAATTCATGGAACAAATAATCCTTCATCTATCGGAAACGCTGTATCTCATGGCTGTATAAGAATGCATAATAAAGATGTTACTGAACTTTATAATCTAGTTCCAATTGGAACGATTGTAAAGATTCTATAAACATTAAGAAGCGTAAATCTATATAAAATATCCCCGTAATTACTTTGTAAGGTATTCCAGAACTTCTCTGGTTTTCCTAATACCTTCTTCTTTTTCAGCATCGAGTATCATCTCGGGGAAGCCGAGAGGATACTGTAATGGATCCCTTTGTCAAGACACAAAATTGCGCCTGCTAAGTTAATCCTCCTTCTTATATATTTTTAGACATGTTAAGCAGCCATATAGACGTTATATGGGATCTGATGATCAGGAGATTGATGCTTTCCTTCACAGTTATAAAAATCCATGTACTCGTCTAGCAAGCTTCTACTTTATCCCAATAATTTCCTTCAAAAAATAATTAAACTACTCAATTTATGAGTAGTTATCTTCGTATTTGGTGGAGCATAGGGGATTCGAACCCCTGACCCCCACACTGCCAGTGTGGTGCGCTCCCAGCTGCGCTAATGCCCCAATACCGATAATACTATTTTAATCACAGGCGGACAAAATGTCAATAGGTAATTCCTAGGACAGTTTTGTAATTAGCTCCAAAATATCTGCGGGAATAGAGGCTTTTACCTCCATCGGCTCCCCAGTTCTGGGGTGTAAAAAACGTAAAATTTCTGCATGGAGCGCCTGTCTTTCAATGAGGATATCCGCTTTTCCACCATATAATTCATCTCCAAGGATAGGATGCCCAATATAGCTCATATGTACCCTTATTTGATGGGTACGCCCGGTTTCCAGGAGGAGTCTTACCACAGTAGCATCCTTCAGCTGTTCCACTGCCTCATAGTGTGTTATAGAAGGCTGTCCGCCCGCATATACCTTTCTGGTGATATCCTCAGGGTACGGTCTCCCGATGGGCGCATCCACCGTTCCTTTTTCCGTCTCCAAGCACCCTTTTATTACTGCCAGGTACCTCTTTTCCACTTGATTATCAATCATTTGTTTCGAAAGCTCCTGTTGGATATAAGGGTTTTTCGCAATAATGATGAGCCCTGAGGTATCCCGGTCCAGACGGTTGACGAATCGGATTTTAAAGGATTCTCCTCGTTCTTGCATATAGTAAACAATTGCGTTGGCCAATGTTCCTATAGGATGTCCTTTCGTCGGATGAACCACTAAGCCAGGTTGTTTATTCAGTATTAACAGATCCATATCTTCGTAAACCACATCAATAGGAATATTCTGTGGTTCAAATTGATTGCTTTCCTCTTCCATGATCACTTCCACACGATCCCCTTTGCGCAGCCTGGCATGAAAAGCAATTTTATTTCCATTCACCAATATATTTTTTGTACGCTTTAGCTTTCTGACCAGCCGGCTGGATAGCCTCATCTGATCATATAGGATCTCCTTCAACTCCATTCCCTCGTGTTCTCTATCTATTTCAAAAACAAGCCTTCCTGCAACTTCCTGTTGTTTGTTTTCTTTCAAATCATTCACCTGCCGTCCTTAGTTTCACATCATATCCTATTATAGGGCGTCCGTCCAAATTCGTCAATTTCGAACAGCATTTCATCTAACTTTAATATTTTTTCCACAATGGGCAAATCCGCTTCTACATAAGAAAATTCCAAAAATTCCTCTAGACTGATCCATCTAAAATCATTACATGCCAATGCTGCCCCCTCACCACCAATAAAATCACAAAGATAGCAAAGCAATAATATAGTTTTACTCTTGTAAGCATGATAGACGACTTTGAAAATGTCCAATACCTTAATCTCTAAGTTTAACTCCTCTAAAATCTCTCTGCGCAAGCATTCTTCCGGTGTCTCCCCAATTTCCAGCTTTCCTCCGGGAAATTCCCACTGCAGATGATGGTCCCCATGAGCTAGCCTCTGGGCAATCAGAATTTTACGTTCTTTTCGAATAACTGCAGCGGTGACAACCAACGGCTCCATAGCTTCCTCTCCTTCATTCATATACCTTAGCATATCCATTTGTTCACTTCTTTACAACCTTTTCAAAAGCTTTTGCATAAGATAAAAAGAATATAAATTTCTTTAAGATTCATACTAAATATGTTACAATATACTAAAAATTTCCGAATATGAAAATGGGGTAAGGCATGATGAATAATAATAATTGTCTCATTAATATTGTATCAAACGACAGACCCATCTCAAAAGAAACGGGTAGAATTTTAAGAGAGAAGTTAGAAAAAAATGGTTTTACCATATCTGAAACCTTTGATTATAAAGCAGACTTAGTTGTTTGTATTGGTGGAGACGGCTCTTTTTTAAGGACACTTCACGAATATAGATTTCCAGACATTCCCATTATAGGGATCAATACGGGACATCTTGGCTTCTTCCAGGAGCTTTCCCCCTACCAGCTGGATGAATTCATTTTCCGTTATCAGAAGGGAGATTATGTGATCCAGGAACTCCATCCTGTAGAAGCCCTTGTTTGTACACGCACCAGCTGTATAGAGATCATGGGAATTAACGAAATTACGATTAAGGGAGACAAGTCGAGAACGATTCATCTAAATATCAGCTTAGATGAAAGCTTCGTTGAGAAATTTAGCGGTGACGGTATCCTTGTGGCTACACCTACGGGCAGTACTGCATATAACTATTCCCTGGGAGGGAGTATTGTCGATCCCCGGTTAAATCTTTTACAGATCACACCGATTGCACCCATCAATACGATTGCATACCGCTCCTTTACCTCCAGTGTTATCGTTCCCAAAGAAACAGCGATTAAGATTCATCCTGAATATACCTTTGAAAACTCTATTTTGATCGTAACTGACGGCATGGAGCACAAATACAATGAGATTGTAGAAATTTATTTGAAAATGTCTAAGATGAAGACCAAATTGCTGCGCTTGAAAAATTATGATTTTTGGAATAAGGTTAAAGAAAAGTTCTTGTAAAAAAATAAAGGAGATGATGGCTCATCTCCTTTATTTTTTTATTCATTATACAATAGATTTTTCTTCTACGTCAGCATTGTAGATCGCTTCGTTTAGTTCTCCCTCAGACTTCGCAATGATCAATGTACATACAGCATCTCCTGTAATGTTGATCGCTGTTCTTGCCATGTCAAGGATTCTATCGATACCGATAATCAATGCAATACCTTCGATCGGTAAGCCTACTGCTTGAAGTACCATGGATAGCATGATCAGACCAACGCCAGGTACTCCTGCTGTACCTACAGAAGCCAATGTGGCTGTCAAAATTACGGTTAAGATTGCATTTAATCCTAAATCAATGCCATATACCTGTGCAATAAATATTGTTGCTGCACCTTGCATGATTGCTGTACCGTCCATGTTGATTGTAGCACCTAGCGGTATAGTAAAAGAAGAAATTCCTTTGCTAACCCCCAGTTTTTCTTCAACTACTTCCAATGTTACAGGAAGTGTAGCACCAGAGCTGGCAGTTGAAAAAGCAACACTCATTGCTGCAGAAAACTTTTTGAAGAAAGTAATTGGATTTAATTTTGTAAATGCTACCAGTAATCCGGTATAAGTGAATATCGCATGTAATGCTAGCGCGCCTAATACACAAAGCATGTAGGCTGCTAATGGCTTCATCGCTGCAAATCCTAATCCTGAGAAAGTCTTGGCGATTAAGCAGAATACCCCGTATGGAGCAAGCAACATTACTAGACCAACCATTTTCATCATCAGATCATTTAGGTGGTCAAACATTTCAACAATCGGCTTTACTTTCTTTCCAATTGCAGCCAATCCTGTACCAAACAGTAGAGCAAATACAATAATTTGAAGCATTTCACCGCTTGCCATAGCTGCTATTGGATTTCCCGGAACCATATCTGTGATAACCTTCACCAAAGGCTTGGCCTCAGCAATTGTCGGTTCACTCTTTACTAATGAAGACATGTCTAATCCAATACCAGGATTTACAATCGTAGACAGTACAATAGCAATGGTAATTGCAATTGCTGTAGTAACCAGGTAAAATCCTAGTGTCTTGGTTCCTACTCTGCCTAATTTTTTAATATCAGACATAGAAGCAGCACCGTTTACAAGGGATACAAATACTAATGGAACAACCATCATTTTAATTGCATTCAAGAACACAGTCCCCACTAATGTAAAGATTCCATCTACTAAAATCTTGTCTCTGAAATGGGATGGGCCCATCTTGTTAAGAATAAGACCTACGATAAGACCGATGATAAGACCGATAAAAATTTTGGTAGTTAAACCCATTTTTTTGTTGCTCATATAGTCATCCTCCTTTTTATAATAATTTATTAAGATATCGTAATAGTAAACGCTATCCTACTGAAAACTACAAAAAAAAACTAAAACATACAGGTTTTAGTTTTAAAATTTCAAATTATGAAAGTCATGCAAGAATTTTATTCATTTTTAAGAATTACAAAAATACCTTCTAAAAACTTTTTAACACTAATTTTCCCTCCATAAGCTGTTTTTCCTCGAATAAAGTCCATCTGTTTTCTAATCTCGCCAAAGTCAAATATAGTATTACTAAAACGAGTGAATAATTCATTTCCATAATCTTCAATTCCAAGGTTGGCAATGTTGCTGAGGGCTTTATTAATCGCTCTGCGAATTCTCTGTTCAATTGCAGCGGTATTCGAAGTTATTTCATACTGATGTACATAGCGGAGATTTAATCGATTGTACAACTCTGACATTTTTTGGTTAAGCATATGATTTCTGCTGTTTTCATCCGTTTCCATCAACATTAGAAGCAGTTCCACAATGTCATTGCTCCCGGCTTCCCCAATAATACCCAATTGAGAGAGTATTTTTTTGATCTTATCCTTATCGCTATAGCCAGTAGACTCCTGATGCGCCGTCAAGCCCTTTAGCATATTGATTCCTTGCATAGCTTTTTCAAAGGATTGGATCACTTCCTGCATCTTCATTTTTTCCTTTACTTTATTGATAACGGATAAAACCTCAATCACATTAATCGGTTTATTAATAAAGAATTCAATGCCATTGGTATAAGCCTTGGAAACCATTTCCTTTGCAGTTACTTGAGAAATCATAATAAAATGTGCCTTACTGTTGCTTGCCTTTAATTCAGATACAATGGCTATACCATCCATCACTGGCAACAGTAAGTCCACCAATACGATATGGGGGTTTAAAATGGGTATATCATGAACTGCCGTTATGCCATGATCTGCCTCCCCGATTACATCTCCCAGATTGTATTGGCAAATAATATTTTTTAATATTTGCCGGATACTCCTGTCATCATCCACAATATAGAAGTTATATTGCATATTACCACTTCCTGTTCATAATTTTCGTTGTGGGGATTTTTATAATAAAAACAGTCTTGGCATCCTTTCTAGACGATACAGAGATTTCACCTTGAAAATGATTTTCTACAATATGCTTAACATGGGTTAATCCGATACCGGTAGACATTTCCCCTGTCATGGGATTAAACTTTGTAGAAAATCCTGGCTCAAAAATATATTCTAATTCTTCTCTATCTATACCACTGCCATTATCAATCACACGAAATACACAATTTGTCTTTTCTATTTCTTCAGTAATTGTGATAATTCCTACCTCATTAATGGCTTCTATCGCATTAATGATCAGGTTATTTAGAATAGAAATCAATTGATAAAAATCCTTTGTCTGAAAGTTATGTTTGTATTTAAACCGCAGAATGATGTTTTTGTTTTTGGAAGAAATGAGCTTCTTAGTATTGTCGTTAATGATAGCAAAAATATCTCTTATATCCATAGAGAGGTCCTCATGCTCTTCTGACAAAACCTTTTCAATGCCTGCTACCACCCGCATATAATCTTTTTTAATTTCATGAATATCCTTTGCTACCAGTAGAGCATCATCTTTCAATTCCGTTGTTTGAAGTCTTTCGTAAAGATGATAGCTTCGTTTCATCGCTTCCTCAATATCGGCAATAGACTTTCGTAAAAAAAACAATTCTGTTTTGAGACTGGATATAAAAAGAATTAGCTCACGATACTTATTTTCCTTTCGTTCTCGCTCGAAACGCTGCATATAGTATATGGATAGGGTATAAATCAAAAGGGTAAGAATCGATCTCAGCGCACCCATAAGAATAATGGCAAGAATCACTCCCTCAAAAGGGTATTCTATGGGTTCATTTCGTAAAGCAATCTCAATGATATTGGCCATGCTGTCACAAAACCATAGGGACAACAGAAAAATCTCAATCTTGTTTATCTTTTCCCGTATCTGTAGCATATCAAAGAGGATTCCAAAAAATACATAAAAAAGTACCACAGGATAGTGTATTTCAAAAGCCTGTGCAAAGGTAGCTTCTGGATTACCAGCAATGTATACAAAGGACCGGAATATAAACATAAAGAGTCCTACCATACTGGTAGCCAAATTTATGGATATGTCCTTAAAGTACAACAACATTAAAGATAATGCTGTCACACTAAAAGAAAATCTAAATCTCGAAGAAAATGGATTTAAATAAATCTGTCCTAAAAATACAGTTAGAATACAAGTAGCAAATATCTTTTCAACTTTTTTTTGGTCCAGCTCCAAAATCACACCTACTTTATACTTTGTAGTGTAAAATCAACTCTGCTCCTGTGGATTTTTCCCTTACAATCAAAAATTTATCAAAATTCAATTCGCAATATTCAGCAAACTCTTTCATCGAGCAATCCCGCTGCTTAATTTCCAGTACAATTACAGATACCCGATCCCATCCATACCCCATAAGCTTTCTTGCTGCATCCTTATGAATCAACTCTTCCGGAACAGAACCAAAAACATTTCCTCGAATCACCTCATGGGTTTGCCAGAATTTATTATGTGAATCTAAGGCTTTAGCATCTTTCAAATCTGATGTGCGCTTCTGGGCAAATTCTTCAAGATAAGTTCCCTCATAATAGTTTCTCTTTAAAACCGGTTTATATAAAAAGGAAATTTCATTGATTTCATTTGTTCGAATATTTTTTTGTACACTTTTTTTCTCGTCAATTACTTGCTTGAGTTTTACGCATACATCCATCATTTCATTGACTAAGGCCTCTGTCCGTACTTTGTTCCCCGTGGCAGCCGCCTTCTCCAGCTCAGAGACTACTCTTTTCATAATTTGTATACTTTGCTGCATGATAATCTCCTTCCGACACAAACATTGCATATATACTCTATTATAGCATTAATTATGGAATAGATTAAGAAAAATTACAGATACTGAAGGATATAGAATTTTGTAAGGGAGGCTTTTCATGTACTGTCCTAATTGCACCAATGGAAAACTAATTTTAAAGGATGAAGTTACTTATGTTTATCAATATGATATCCAAGATAATGGAGAAGTAAAATGGAAGGATGCGGAAGGCTATACCTCCTATCTTTTTTTCGACCGGGAACAGAAGGATTTTAAGCAGTATGTACAATGCAGCAAATGTGAAACCATTTACCTCCATATAGTCGAAAGCCGTGAAGATATGGACATGATTATTTTAAAAAAAGCAATTCATTCTAGAGGTCCTGTTTCCAACGATTTCTTTATTTAGAAGAATAACCGGCAGTATTGCCGGTTATTCTATAGCAGTATTTTATCGTTGTTGTAATTCCCGGAATTTAGAGAGTGCTTCTCCTTCCGTCCAACGGTTATGGTATTCGTTAACTTTATAAAAGTATAATTCATTGGTTTTCCGTATATATTGCCACCTTCCTGTCAAATAGGAGACTTCTCCTTCTGATAAAAGTTGCTCAATCATTCTGCCATTTCCTTCATAGAGATCCTCATAGGTCTCCTGCAGACTATCATACTCCAATCCCATGCGAAAGTAGGTGTCCATTGCCATGGATTTCAGAACCCACTCGTATTGTTTGGACAGGATAATCGACAGTTGTTTATATTTTTTTGCCTTAATAAAAATAATTGTCTGGATATCCTCTGTAGGCTTATAGCCTTCCTCCAGATTTGCAAATATGAGCTGGTGCATAGGCAAATACCCTTTTTGCCGGAAAGGCTCCTCCAATACTTTAAAAACCTCTTCATCATTAACCTGCTGAAGCTTCTCCAAAGCTTCTTCACCAATTACTTCATCCAACTTCAGATTTAGTACAATGTCTGGGAGTAGTTCACGATTGACCCATACCCAGTCCAGGGTCGTAAAATCTTCTATATCCAATATGGCTTCCAAGGAAGCGCCTTTGATGCTTTCTAGAATTTTTTTGCTCATTTGATCACCGCCTGCATGTTTGATTAGAAATATTGTTTTTAACTTAACCTTCGTCTTTGCTTTTCATACGTCCTATTTTATCATATACTGATGAGGAATAGGATGTAATATGTATCTATAATCCAGAGAATAATAACGGTATAAAATTGGTCATTTGTCAGGAGGTATGTAAATGCAAAAAGCAGTTTTTTTGGATCGAGATGGTGTCATTAATGATAATAAAGATCCGGTCAATAAGCCTGAGGATTTAAAGCTTTATCCTTGGACTGCACAAGCTATAAAGATGTTTAATGAAGCAGGCTTTCATGTTTATGTAGTAACCAATCAAGGAGGAATTGAGATGGGATATTTTACCCATGAAGATTTGCAGGGAATTCATGAACGCATGGTCACAGAGTTATCTCAGCAGGAAGTAATCATTCACGGAGTAGAATATTGCCCTCATTTTAAGACCAAATGCCAATGTCGAAAACCTAAGCCAGGCATGATTCTTAAGATTGCTAAGGAGCATAAAATTGATTTAAACGCTTCTTATATGGTTGGAGATCGGGAAATGGATATCGATGCAGGCCTGCAAGCCGGCTGTAAAACTGTCAAAATTGGTGCTCCTTATAAAAAAGCTGACTTCCAAGTGAATAATCTTCTGGAAGCAGCAAACTTAATCCTTTCCCATGTACAGTAAAATAGTATCAGTCTGTACTGATACTATTTTGATCTTCACTTATACGAAATTTATGTATGGGTCTTCCCACACTTCCGTATTCCAACTCAATATCTACAATCCTTTTTTCTGCCAGATATTCCATATATCTTCTGGCGGTAACTCTTGCAATTCCTACAGCCTGAGCCAATTCCATAGAGGTAAGATATTCAGTATGCTGTCTTAAATAGTTAAGGATGGAATCCAGCGTTACCTGGTTTAATCCTTTCGGCAGCGGATTTTCTTCTTGTTCCTGAGAAGCATATAAAATACTGTCTAAATCTTTCTGTTGAAATACTTCCGTTTCTTGAAGCTTTTCTTTGAATCGCTTGTAGTTTTGCAGCGCCTCTTTAAAACGGTCAAATTTAAAGGGCTTTATGATGTAGTCCACTACACCGTATCGGATAGCTTCCTGAACGGTTTGCACACTCTTATCTGCAGTAATGAGTATCACATCTGAATTAACCCCTCTTTTTCGTATTTCCTTTAAAGTAGTCAATCCATCCACCCTCGGCATAAAAATATCTAAAAGAATCAACTGGGGTTTTACTGTCTCCAGCATTTTTAAAGCCTCTTCCCCATGGCTGGCAACTGCAAGCACACGAAAATCTTTTAATTTAGCTATAAATCTCTTATTGATTTCCTGCACCATCGGATCATCTTCAACAATCAACACACTAATCTCTTTCATTGACTCACCACTTTATATTTTTTTGGAATACTTATAATTGCTTCTGTACCTACATCCGTTTGACTATCTATCCATATGGTCCCTTCCAGACTATCCAGAATTTGCTTTACTAAAGCCAATCCTACACCTTTATTTTCTCCAACCTTTGTAGTAAACCCAAATTCAAAAATCTTACTGAGGTGGATATCATCAATTCCTTCTCCCGTATCCGTCACAATAATTTCCAGTTCCTCTTCTTCATCATTTAAGGTAAGACTTACCTTTCTTTTGCCTTTCTCCATACCACTTACGGCATCAATGGCATTTTCTAAAAGATTTCCAATGATGGTAACCAGCATGTTGGTATCCAAGGCCTCAGTACGGCTGAGCTTGCTGCTGGGGTCCATGGTAAAATCAATTTTTAACTCCTGCATCTTATTGTACTTTGCCAGCAGCAGGCCTGAAATAGCGTCATCCTTAATATTTTTCGCCAGAAAACCCAACATTTCCTCCTGTATTTCGCTAATGCTATCAATATATTTTATTGCTTCATCATAAGACTTTAATTGAAGCAATCCGTATATGGTATGAAGCTTATTTAAAAACTCATGATTTTGTGCTCTCAATGCATCGATAAAGCGTTTTACTCCCGTAAGTTGTTCCGCAAGGCCGCGCAGTTCAGTTAAATCCCGGAAACTGGATACGGCACCTACCACTTCTCCCTTTATGTTGATAGGGAGGGTATTGGCTACAATGGCACGATGGTTATCCAAAATATGTTCTCGATCATGCTCCGGAATACCCGATACAATTACCTCCGGCATATGACTGTTGTGGACAATTTCCCGGATATCCCTGCCAATGACATCTTCCGTTAACTTCAGAATCTTTTTTCCTTCTCCATTGATCATGGTAATTCGATACTGATTATCCACAGCAATAATCCCTTCTTTGACTGTTTGAAGAATAATATGTCTTTCCTTTAACAGTTTTGCGATTTCTTCCGGCTCCAATCCCATAATCTGGTTCTTAATATTCTTCGCCAGCATGGCAGCACCAAATATTGTAAGCACAAATCCGCCTAACAGTATGTAGTAAAAACCGCTTTCTATCTCTGTCAGAAATTTTGTGAAATGAGGATAGAGCATACTTACAACAACGACACCAACCTGCTGTCCATCCCGAAAAATCGGCGCATATGCTTTGATAGAAGGTCCTGTTGAACCTTCTCCTTTAGAGATATAGGATTTTCCAAGGAAGGCTTGTTTCTCATCGCCGCCTAAAAATATTTTTCCGATTTTACTAAAGGCCGGATGTGCATACCGAATGCCCTGCATGTCCATAACCACGATATATTCAGCACTGGTAGCCCTTCGAATTTCTTCTACAAGGGGCTGAATTACCCACTCTCCCCTTGCCTGGCCCACGTGAATCTGAATATCCCGGATCAAGGATACAGTCTTTGCAACATTCATGGCGTTTTTACCCAATACGTTGTGAATACTATTATCAATATACCATAGACTGAATGTGCCAATCCCTGCCAGTAGTACCATAACTGTCAATGTTGTAAAAACAATGATTTTAATTCGTAAGGTTGCTTTACCATATCGTTTTATAGGGCTCACCCCTGCTTTAGTTATTTAATGCAATTATATAATATAGGGTGAATGCAATACAAGATGTGTTCTATGCTTTTAATTCTCCATAAAGTCTGCTAATATTGCCAAAAAAATGCTATAATAATAACTTAGGAGGTGAATTCAATGAATTTTTTATTCTTCACAGTTTCTGCAGGTGAAGGCCATAACCAAGTAGCAAAAACGGTTGCTGATCAATTGAAGAATCACGATCCGGGACATAATGTGGAAATCATTGATACGTTCAACTATATGCATCCCCATCTTCATAAAATTGTTTTTGAAGCATATATCAAATCCATAAAATATATTCCTGCACTATATGGTTTTATTTATAAACGTTCAGAATACACAGACAGCTCTATTACTGATGTCAGTGAATTTCTTAATAAGGTACTGCTTTCCAAGAAATTGCTGCGCCTCATAGATGATTTTAAGCCGGATGTGATTGTGTGTACCCACCCTTTCCCGGCGGAAGCCTTATCTGTGTTAAAAAGAAAAAACAAGATCAATATCCCTATTATATCCATCCTTACAGACTATGCAATCCATCCTAGCTGGATCAACAAAGAGGTGGATTATTACATTCTTCCTTCAGAAAACTTCATCCATGAATTCCAATATTGGCAGATTCCACCTGAAAAAGGCAGATTTCTGGGGATCCCGGTTGATGAAAAATTCAAAGCCCAATTAGATCGAAATCAACTATGTGCCAAACTTGGCGTAGAAAATACTTTTACGGCCTTGATCATGGGCGGCGGATTGGGCTTGGGCAATATTACAGAAACTTTGAATTATCTTTTTACTTATAATATTGATATACAAATTATTGCCATCGCTGGTAAAAATGAGGAGCTTTACCGCTATCTTTCCCAGATCAACAGGGACAATCTTAAAGTCTTCGGCTATGTAAACAACATTGATGAGTTTATGTCTGTATCGGATATCATTATTACGAAGCCTGGCGGCATTACGGTCACCGAGTCCCTTATAAAAGAGCTGCCCATTATTGTAACCTGGAATTTGCCCGGGCAAGAAGAACGGAATACAGAATTTATTTTAAACAATGGTATTGGCATGGTGGCCACAAGCCCCAACTCCTTGATCTCCTGCATCAGTCTGTTAAAAGAAGACAAAGAAAAATATGGCATCATCCAGCAAAACATGCACAGGCTCCGTAAACCGGATTCTACAAAAGCAATTGTAGAATTTCTTCTGAATCTTTCATAAAAAAAGCATTGGTGTACTTGATACGCCAATGCTTTTTCTATGAAATTTCCAAGCCTTTCTTAACCCCTATGCTTTGGACAGTATAGATACACAAAATTCATCTTTTTTCCGCAACAGCAGTACCACATACCGCCATAGCATCCGCAAGATTCTTTTTGTCCTGCTGTCAGCTTACATTCCTGGTGTTCTGGACCGCTATGACATGCATGAACCGGCTCATATTGCGACAAGATATCATTATCTAGCAATTCTTTATTTTCACTAGTTTTCAGCATATCTATCTTTGTTTTTATTTCTTTTGGCAAGTCTTCATAACTTCTCTGAATATCTGTCGCATCTAGTTTTAATTCTATTTCTTCTGCCAGATCTTTATATCTTTTCTGTGCATCTGCTGCGTCTAGCTGTTTACTTTCTTGAAATACGTTAAATGTCAATACAAATATTATCATTGCCATGAGCAACACAAGTGCTTTCTTATTTTTCATAACCTTCCCCCTTAATATAACCGTGTCTTGGATTATGTATATTCAGTTTACAGAAAGTCTTTCTTCAACTCAGTCAAACGTATAGAAGAATTTATTAAAATGTAATCATTGATATGAATATTTTACCATAAACTTATAGGTAATAATTGTATTTTTTTAAAAATTATGTAAATTTCTCTGTGACTTTTCACTTTTTTAGAAAAGCAAAAGGCTCGCTGGTTTTTAAAAAAACAGTGAGCCTTTCAATAATTTTATTGATCTTAATTTTCTAAGAATGTCTACATAAATAATAGATAGATGAATTTTCTTATTTACATATTTATGTTTCTTAATAACCTAATATATGATAGCCGCAATCTACATGAATATTTTCACCGGTAATCCCGCTGCTCAAGGAACTGCATAGGAAAAGGGCAGTATTCCCTACCTCTTCTGTCAGAATCAATCTCCCCATAGGAGATTTTTCTTCAAATTCGTTCAGCATCGTTGAAAAGTTTTTTATCCCCTTGGCTGCCAGCGTTTTAATGGGCCCTGCAGATATAGCATTGACACGGATATTTTCTTTTCCCAGATCAACAGCCAGATATTTGACACTGGCTTCCAGTGCTGCTTTTGCTACACCCATCACATTATAATTCTTTATCACCCGTTCGCCCCCCAGATAGGTTAGGGTAACAATGCTTCCTCCACCTGTCATCAATGGTTTTGCATATTTGGTTACAGCAACCAAAGAATAGGCACTGATTTCCTGCGCCATTAAATATCCTTCCCGGGAGGTATCAAAGTAACATCCTTCCAGTTCTTCTTTTTTCGCATGGGCAATGCTGTGTATAATCCCATGCAGCATCCCAAACTTCTCTCCAACTTGTTGAAAAGTAGCCTCGATATCTTGATCATTTTGTACATCACAGGGAATGAGCGGTGCTTCCGGCATAGTACCGTGAATTAGCTTTCGTATATTTTCTTCACTTTTTTGTCCCTGATATGTAAAGGCTAGACAGGCTCCGGCCTCATGAAGCTTTTGCGCAATTCCCCAAGCAATACTCCACTTATTGGCCACACCCATCACCAAAATATTTTTACCCTTTAACAATTGTTGCATTTTATGCTCCCCTTTCCTATACCTTGTATTTATTAAAGATCTCTATCGAAGTTTGTTTAATGCCTCGTTCATCATTTCTCTAGCAATCGGTGCTGCACTTTTTCCTCCGGTAGATCCGACATTTTCCAATACAACTGCAACAGCTACCTTCGGGTTATCTGCCGGCGCAAAACCAATGAACCAAGCATGAGCTTTTCCGGTTTCATTTTCAGCAGTCCCTGTTTTTCCCGCTACCTTAATGTTTTGGATGCGGGCATTTTTTCCTGTACCCTTCTCTACTGCCTGAATCATCATGGCTGTGAGCTGTTCTGCCACCATAGGTGTACAAACCCGTGAAAGGGTTTCAGCACTGCTGGACTTTACAGTCCTGCCTTCCGGTGAAATCACTTCCTTTACCAATACCGGTTTCACCATTTTTCCCTCATTGGCAATCGCAGAAGCTGCCAAAGCCATATTGAGCGGTGTAGTCAGGAGCTTACCCTGGCCAATGGCCGTTGCCCCTAACTCGGGTTTATTCATCAACTCCTTATTGGGGAATTGGGAAGATTTTGTTATCAGCGCAAAGGGAATCTCACGGTTAAACATATATCGCTCCGCTTCTTCCCTAAGAGCGTCTTCACCGATGTTTATGCCTATTTGACTAAATGCTACGTTACAGGATTCTACTAAAGCCTTTTCCAGATCAACCTCTCCATGGGCCGTTTCCTGGTAATCACGCAAAATATATCCCTCAATATTGGTTGATCCCTCACATCGATAGGTTTTAGGAAGGTCCGGCTGCTGCATTGCAGCGGTAGCCGTGATCACTTTAAACACAGAACCCGGTGTATATAATCCCATCGCCGCCCGATTTAACAACGGACTGTCTTTATCCTCTACGATTTCCTCCCAATCTTCACGAAGGGTAGCCGGGTTAAAATCAGGTTTACTAACCATGGCAAGTATTTCACCTGACTTGGGTTCCATTACTACAATGGCGCCTTTCTTTCCCCGCAGCTGCTTTTCCGCAGAAGTCTGCAATTCATGTATGACCGTTAACCGTAAATTATTCCCTTTTTCCCGCGGCCCCGTTATTTTATCCCGAATCTCCAGCAAAGGATTATTATCAGATATATTGAGGAGCTGGCTATTGTATGAGGCTTCTAATCCTGCCTTGCCATATTCTTTAGAGCTATACCCAATGACATGGCTGTATAGACTGCCGTATTTATACTGTCTTACCTGCTTATCTTCAATTTTCTCACTATATGCCAGTGCTTTGCCATTGCGGTCGGTAATAGTGCCCCGCAAAACATATTCTTCATTCAGCCATTGTCTTTTATTGTAACTGTTGGTTACAATTCTTGCCGCCTGAAAAGTTTCAAAATAACTCAGATATACAATAAGTCCTACAAATAATGTACAAAGGGCTATCAGTACTTTAATGATCCTCTTGGATTCGATGTCCATGGGTTTCCTCCTGTTCCGATTCAATCTCCTCTGATGCCACCTGAAGAATACCTAAAGCCGCAAAACTAGACAGCAAAGAGCTTCCGCCATAACTGACAAAGGGTAGTGTTACACCAGTAAGAGGGATTACCTTCATTACACCCCCCATAATGATAAATGCTTGGAAGCCAAGCATAGCGGTGATTCCTAAAGCTGCGATCCTGAAAAATTTATCCTGCTGGTTCAGGGCAATTTTAAATCCACGGTAAACAATAATCAAAAATAGCATGATTACGGCGATTCCCCCAAATATGCCCATTTCCTCACATATCGCTGAAAAAATAAAATCTGTATGAACCTCTGGTATAAACTCCGGATGCCCCATTCCTACTCCTGTACCAAAAAAACCACCAGAGCCGATGGCAAAAAGGGACTGGGTAATCTGATAACCTTTGGTATCAATATAACGCCATGGATCAATCCATGTCTCAACACGAATCCGAACGTGATTCACGGCCAAAAAACTGAAAAAAGCAGTTATGCCTGCACCCAGTAAATTATAATAAATCAGTTTTCTTTCTTCTTCGTAAATATAAAAAATGGTCATAAAAACTAAGAAGAACAGCATTGCAGTACCCAAATCCCGTTGAATAAACAGGAAAGCCATATGACTGTATACGATTCCTAAAAAAATATATTTGTTAAAAAGCTTATCTTTATTTACATAATAGGATGCCAGGAAAAAAATAAATACCAGCTTAATCATTTCTGCTGGCTGAAAGCTATGGTTCCCTATACGAATCCAATTGGTGGCACCTTTAATCTTTGTGCCAAAAACCAATGTCAGTAAGAACAGCACTAAAGATAAAGCCGCATAGTATTTCGTCCAATGCTGCCAACCCTTGCCTTTTTTTATGATGATATAGGATAAAAAATAGGCAATCATACTTATTCCAAACCAAATGATCTGCTTAAACCCAACGGTAGGATTAATCCTGTAAATCATAATGATTCCAATGCTGATCAACATTCCCATAATTAGAAAGATATAATGATCTCCAGAGGAAGTCTTCAACAAAACATAATTTGAAATATAAATGATGAACATTAACAGGATTCCTGCAGCTAAGATTAGTCTGTCGTACTGTTCTTTATAAAGAAAAATCAGCACCAGTGCCAGTATATTCATCAGAACAATTAAGTTTTGTGGGTTTTTATAGCTAAATATTCTTTTAAGCATGTTTACACCTCATTAATCATTGGACACATATAAAAATTCAATTTGTCCAATTTTGATACGATCTCCATTTTGCAATTTTACCGCATCCATAATTCGCTCACCGTTAAGATATGTACCATTGGCACTATCTAAATCCTCTAAGAAGTAAGAACCTTCATCCAGGCTGATCTGGGCATGCTGGTTAGAAATAAACGGATCTTTAATTACAATATCGCTTTCATTTTTCCTCCCAATAATCACACTGGCTGCCAATGGATAAACTTCCTTAACTTTAAAAGGCAATGTATCTTTTCGGTTGATCAGCTTTAAGTAAGTATCCTCTTGAATTACACTTCCGCCAATGCTCTTAATGTCCAAATAGATGAGACGTATGATGCCGAAGATAAACAAATAAATGATCAATATAAATAAATAACGAAATACTAAGGACAATATATTAAACATCCCATCACCTGCCTTTGTCCGTCAAATTCTATGAGCCTTATATTCTTATTATACTAAATTATTATATACAAAAGAATGACTTTATAAAGGATTTTCAAAAGTCCTCTCTAAAGTCATCCAGAAATCCGCTTATTCATTTATCATTTTTACCAGTTCCTCGTAGCTGCATACACCCTCCGCCAGTATATTTTCACCACAGGCAATCGTAGGCACCACCTCAATCGGATAGCGATTCAGAATTTCTTCCCAACCTTTTATGATAAAATCAAGTTTTTGCTGCTCCAACTGCCGAAAAAAATCTTCATAAGAAAGTCCCAGTTGCATGCAAATCTTCTGAAGCACCTGCCACGCTCCAATATTTTCATTATAGATAAATACACTGTTATAGAATGCATGAAGGATTTCCTCTATAGGTACCTTATTCACCGCATAAGCAGTTAACAGTCTTGCCCTTCTCGTGTTATAAATTAACTTCGGCAGATAGAACACTAGATTTTTACTTTTTGCCTGTTCTCTAATCAGCTTATGTGCTTTTTCAGCCTTCCTTACCCCCAAAAAAGTTTTTAAATCTGTACCTTCCAAAGGCGTTTCCGGATAGATTTCTGTTGGAATCCAATTCACTTTTATCATGTGTTCCGCGTATAGCCTTTCAATTTCCGGCAGCATCAGGTAGCAGTAAGGGCAAATATAATCGAAGATAAAGATTATTTCCTTCAGAAACCCCACCCCTTTCATCCGTTCTGTAATACTATTACCCCCCTATCTCTGAATCATTCATTAATTTTAAAAACCATGTTGGAAATATTAAAAGGCCCATGGGCCTTTTAACAAATATCATATATATTTTTCTTTAAAGCAGCTGCTCTAATTCTTCTACAAGCTGTTGGAACACCTTCAATGCACTATGTATCGGATCGGTGGTAGTCATATCTACCCCA
The DNA here is from genome assembly GCF_001750685.1 of Geosporobacter ferrireducens. Classification (GTDB taxonomy): domain Bacteria; phylum Bacillota; class Clostridia; order Peptostreptococcales; family Thermotaleaceae; genus Geosporobacter; species Geosporobacter ferrireducens. Next base: position 1,127,910 of record NZ_CP017269.1, read on the forward strand.
GCTCCCTGCAACAGCTGAATCGGATAGTCCGAACCGCCTTTTTTCAAGAAATCAATGTATCGTTTTACTGCGGGCTCTCCTTCTTGTAAAATCTGCTGCGACAGGGAAATGGCTGCTGCATATCCGGTAGCATACTTATACACATAGAAAGCATTATAGAAATGTGGAATTCTTGCCCATTCCATCTTTATCTCTTCATCCATAGTGATTTCCGGACCATAATATTTTTGATTCAGCTCACCATAGTATGCGCAAAGTGCTTCGGGTGTCAGTGCTTCTCCCCGCTCCACCCGCTCATGGACCTCTTTTTCAAATTCTGCAAACATAGTTTGCCGGAACACAGTTCCCCGGAATTGTTCTAGATAATGATTCAACAGGTAAGCCCGCACATTTTTATCTCCTGTTTTCTTTAACAAATCCTGCATTAACAGCGCTTCATTTACTGTTGAAGCCACTTCAGCTACAAAAATCTTATAGCCTGCGTAAGGATAAGGTTGTGTAGTACGGGCATAGTATGAGTGTAGAGAATGACCCATCTCATGCGCTAAAGTAAATACATCATGGATGGTATTTTGATAGTTCAGCAGCACATAGGGCGGACTATCATAACTGCCCCAAGAATAAGCGCCGCTGGTCTTCCCTTCATTTTCATAAACGTCAATCCAACCTTCTGTAAATCCTTTTTGCAATAGGGATACATACTCCCCGCCCAGAGGTTTTAATCCTTCAGAAACCTGCTTTAAAGCATCCTCATAGGGTACTTCCATCTTTACATCCTTAACGATCGGCGTATATAGATCATACATATGTAATGCATCCAAACCTAGCGCACGTTTTCGCAGCTTTACGTAACGGTACATGTCAGGCAAATATTCATGGATGGTTTCAATCAGATTATCATATACTTGCAGAGATATATTATCTTCATCTAAAGAAGCCTGTAGTGCGGAAGGATATTTTCTAACCTTTCCATAAAAAACATCCTTTTTTACGCTGTAATTCAGAGTTGCTGCTATTGTATTTTTTTGTTTCTCATAAGAATTGTATAGTGCTTTAAAAGCATCATGACGAACCCTGCGGTCGCTGCTTTCTAATAATTTCACATAACGCCCTTTTGTTACCTCTACTTCTTCCCCCATTTCATCTTTGATCGTCGGAAATTTAATGTCTGCATTATTGATCATTGAAAAAATATTTCTTGGAGCCGCAGCCAACTCTCCTGCCTGCGCTAAAATCTGCTCTTCTTCTTTCGTAAGAATATGTTCTTTCTGACGCAAAATCTCCTCTAAATAAAACTGGTACAATTTTAGTTCTTCATGTTCTTCAAGAAAAGCTTTAATCTTTTCCTCCGGTATACTTAGAATCTCCGGTACTAAGAAAGACAAACTACTTTGCACTTCTACGCTGAGCCCTTGCGCTTTATCACTCATTTCCTGATACTTTGTAACTCGATTGTCCTCGTCTTTTTTCATTCTGGCATAGATAAAAACATTTTCTATCTTTCTTGAGATCTCATCGGTAAAATGAAGCGCAGCATACAGCTTTTCTGCAGATTCTCCTAGTGAACCGGCTATTTTCACTGATTCCTTCAATAGTTCCTTTACGGTTGTAAAATCTTTCTCCCAAGCAGCATCATCTGCATACAGCTTCTCTAACCGCCATTTATACTGCTGGTCTATTGCCTTACGCTCCTGTACCTTCTGAGCTTGTTTTGCTTCTGGTTCATGTTGTGGCATTGCCACTCCCTCCCTTCATTTATGAACATAAATTTTTATTATGGGCAATAATGATTAAGCTTATAATTTCTATTATTATACCCAAAATTTCTGATCATTCCAACTTTTTACCAGAGTTTCCTGCAAGTCATGTATATATTGTAAACTTTTTTCAGTATATTTAAAATAATTTAAGACTATAGTATAATAATTCTATTGGGGGTGTTATTTTGAAATTGTCCAGAATCATCGAAGTCCTAGATGCAGAAGTATATACCCACTGTAAAGATTTAGACATGACTTTTCAACATGGCAAGGCCTCCGATTTATTAAGCGACGTGTTAAGATTTCCCGCAGAAAATTCTCTGCTGCTAACAGGTCTAATGAATCTGCAGGTGGTCAGAACTGCTGAAATGCTTGATATCAAAGGCATTGTTTTTGTGAGAGACAAAAAACCTTCTCAGGGGATCATCGATCTTGCTGATGGGCTGGGCATTATTTTAATGGGTACGAGATATAATCTATATAAAAGCTGTGGACTGCTATATCACTATGGTTTAATGGATTAGGGGGGAATTCCCATGGATAGATATTGTCATTCTGTTATTTTAGAGGAAGATCTCTGTATTGGCTGCACCAATTGCATTAAGGGCTGTCCTACGGAGGCCATCCGCGTTAAAGGAGGCAAGGCACACATTATCAATGACCGCTGTATTGATTGTGGTGTATGTATTCTTGCTTGTCCTCATCATGCAAAAAAAAGTGTTAATGATTCCAAAGAACATCTGCATGACTTTTTATACAAAATTGCAATTCCTTCTACAACGCTTCTCAGTCAATTTGATGAAACCATAAAACCTTCTAAAATACTGTCAGCAGTTCAGATGATGGGATTTGATGCAGTATTTGAGGAGTCGAGAGGCGCTGATTATGTGACCCAGTATACATTGCAGCTGCTTAAAGATCCTCCCAGACGACCGTTGATTTCTTCTAATTGTCCTGCAATCGTCCGATTAATTCAAATTCGTTTTCCAAGTTTGATTGAAAATATTCTTCCTATAGAATCTCCAATGGAGATTGCTGCAATCATTGCTAGACAGCAAGCAGCGGAAAAAACAGGACTCCATCCAAGGGAGATTGGTATTTATTATATCAGCCCCTGTCCTGCAAAGGTCACCAGCGTTAGAAATCCCTTAGGTATTCTTCGGTCCAATGTAGATCGTGTACTATCCATCCAGTCCGTCTATCCTTGTATTCAAAAAAATCTTAAAAATCTTACATCAGAAATACCCTATTATGACTCGGGCAAAGGCATTGGGTGGGCTAGGGCTGGAGGCGAATGTCAGGCTTTAGGGATAGAACATTACCTTAGTGTAGACGGTATCGAAAATGTAATTGGTATTTTAGATGAGATTGAAAATGAAAGAATTACAGGAATAGATTTTTTGGAATGTACAGCCTGTACCAATGGATGTGTAGGAGGCTGCCTTACGCTGGAAAATTCTTTCATTGCTAGAAAAAAGGTCCGAAGCCTGGCAGAAAGGAATATGCGCAATAACTATGTACTGCCAGTCACTGATTTTGCACCGTTTTTGTTTACGGAAAAAATTCTTCCCAGAAATGTCCATAAGCTGGATGATAATCTGCTGGAAGCCATGAAAAAAATGGAGCAGATCGATGCAGTTCATGGTATCCTGCCAAATCTAGACTGTGGTGCTTGTGGTTCCCCAACCTGCAGATCTCTTGCAGAAGATTTTATCCTAGGATACGCAGACATAGAAGATTGCATTGTAAATTTAAAAGGGAAAATGCAATCTCCTGAAAATAAATCTAAAAGATAAAGAGGTGATTCGTCACCTCTTTCATTGTCTTTGATGTAATTTTTTACAGTCCATTCATAAACAATTGATTCCTTTAATATAATGGTGTAGTATATTTATATTGTTTCCTTGTTTCTATACATAACCACTTATTAGGAGGAGTAACATGGATAATCGGCCGATTGGCATTTTTGATTCAGGGGTTGGGGGATTGACGGCAGTACCCCACATCATGCGACGGCTGCCAAAGGAAAGATTGATTTATTTTGGTGATACAGCACGAACGCCTTACGGTTCCAAAGCAAAATCAACAATCACCAGTTTTACAAAGCAAATCGTCGATTTTTTATTGAACAAAAATGTGAAAATGCTTGTCATTGCCTGCAATACCATTACAGCGACCTGTTTGGACGAGTTATTGGAATATTGTAAAGGAGTTCCTGTTATCGGTATTATTGAACCCGCCGCTAAAAAAGTGGCACGAGAGCATAATAGCAGCAACCATATTGGGATCATTGGTACAAAGGTAACTATTCAGCAGAAAACCTACATTAAAAATATCTCAAAATATAATCAAGATTTAAACCTTTATGATAAAGCTTGTCCCATATTTGTTCCTTTGATTGAAGAGGGTATTATCGACCATGGCATTATGGAGCTTTCTGTAAAGCACTATTTAGATGAATTTGTTCAGGAAAATTCTTTAGATACCCTTGTTTTAGGCTGTACCCACTATCCTTTGATTCAGCCTACCATCGAAAAGCTATATCCACAACTGCAGATCATCGATCCTTCTTTCGAAATCGTTCACAGCATTCACACAGCGCTTTCAGAAGGTAACCTTTTTGCTGAAAATCCGAAAACAGAAAGTATCTTCTATGCCAGTGACCTTTCTGAAAACTTTATGAATATGATTAATTCTATTTTTGGTAAAGAAAGTGTTAAAGTAGACTTTAAAAATTTTGACCTGGACATATTGGATTGCAAGTAGTGATGGATATAAAAGCGGTCAGACGAAACTGGCCGCTTTTCATATCTATAGTAATATCTTATCCAAAAACAAATGAATTCTTTCGAAAATAAAGCCTGCTGCTAGCCATGCCGGCGCATAGTCCAGACGAATCAATCCCTTTACAGCATACCTTGCTCCTGAATAATCCCATGGACATTCCCCTAGAGAATTTCGTAAAAACCATCCAGAAGCATATTCTATGATATAAATAACTAAAACCCATACGCCTCCTCTCACCAACATTGGCCAATGGAAAATTCTATCATGCAGGAACTCCAAAAAAACAGCCGAACCATAAATAGGAAACATCCAAAGATAGGTATATCCACGAAAGCGTTTGTCTCCTGTCAAAGCCGATCCGATTCCTGTCCAAAAAATCTCTATACACCATCCTAAAAATCCGTAAATTACAAATCGTAGTATCATGATTTTATTTTTACATTTTTTCATAACTTTCATACCTTATTTATTCCTATATACAGCTTCTACTTGACGTAGATTCTTCCTTAGAATAATCTTATAAGTAGAAGGAGGCATTCTCTATGAAACGAATCAAAAACAGCCCTTTTGCTAAGTATTTTTCCTACTTCTTAGGGATTCCTTTTATACCGGAAGCTCTAAACAATGTCACTGAACCGCTAATTCTCCATATATCCGATACCCCTAGCGAAATCTATCCTTATTTATATAAGATCATCCAACAACTTTCACCAAAGTATATTATCCATACAGGAGACCTTGTTGATAACATTAAGCTAGAGTATTTGCAGGAAAAGAAAATGAATTATACAGAGAGTGCACGAAGCTTTTTTAGTCACCTTAAAAAGATGAATGCTTTTGACTTTTATATTATTCCTGGAAATCATGACTGCCCCGACACCATTCAAAGTCTTTGGAAGGATGTTAAGATTCTTCATGAAGGCACAACCCTTCAGCTTGAAAATCTAACCATAGGCGTTGCCCATTTTTTCGAGAAACTTCCAAGGCAGGCTGATATCTATTTGTATGGGCATAATCTTCATCTGGAAGAAGGGGATCGCGGAAAATATGTATATTTAAATGGAATTTATAATATCCATGTAATATCGGCACTCACCAGGCAGATTTTTTATATTCCCTACCCTATGGCTACAAATAGTCTTCGTCGTATAACAAATCGAAAAATTGGCATGTAAATTCAACTATAATTTAAAATACGGAGGTCTTTAACATGATTTATATACGCATGGGCCCAAGATTTTTATTTATTCGTACCGAGAATATCCACCTATTGCAAGATTTTATTCATAACAGTCTTCAAGGGACTTTACATTCTTTCGAAGAAGCGCTGGAGTATTCAACGGAAAATAGTACAATCATTTTTCTTACCCCTCCAAATCTGACCCATACCAGGGTAGAAGATGCTCAAAGTATTCTCCTAGTTCCCTTAGCTTCCTCTATTATACTGATGGAGTTTATCAATCAAAAAATTTCGGACCAGATTTGCCGCATCCAGTTAGGACCTGCTTCTTTGGTACTTAGAGTAGCTGGTGATGGCAAAGAAGCCTTGGAACAAATCCAACGAGAATATCCCTCTCGTGCACTAAACTGGCTCGATGCTATCGATCAAGGGGAAGTGGACGATACCATCATTTCTCTTACCAACAAAGCTATTAATCACAACTTGCTATCCAAGGATTTTATCCATCCGAATTTACTGGTATCCATGTCCGTCAATGGTCTGGCTCACCGGTTAAGAAATGAAGGACTGATTTTTATTACCTATGGATTAAAAAGCAAGGAATGGTATGAGCTGCGTATCAATATTTATGATTCCAAAGGTCTATACCACGAGCACCTAGAAAGACTGCAGATTGCCCTATCTGAAATGGAGGCGGGGATGATCCTTGGAGAATCTTGGACGAAGGACCATGCCCTAATGCTTTTCTCCGTAGTAGCTTACCAAGTTAAGCTCTTTACTATGCTGGAACCTATTGAGATCAAAAAGACGCTTATGGCTTTAGAGTACGATAGTCAGGGTAAACGGTTGGTTGATCTGGATCTGTATCACAGAAATAAAAAAATATCCTGGACCCATATCGGCGGCATCCGATCAAAGTTCGACAAGGAAAAAACTTGTGTCGCCTACCGTGATAACCTATTAAAGCAGTTGTCAAAAGATACATTGGATAGACTTTTTGAGATAGAGCGAAAAATTAATGAATCTATGTAGCATAAAAAATACGCTCTTAAGAGCGTATTTTTTATACCTGAGCATCTTCTAAAAGGCTTTCAAAACCGATTCCTTTTCCCCATACAGAAATAACCGGCAGCACATCTACAAAAGCATTTGGGTCAATCTGTGCGATAAACATCTTTATCAGCATGGTTTCACGTGGCGAGCAGACAGAAATAATTTTTTGTCTTGTAGCGTTGGTATATCCACCTTTTATCTCATAGGTGCTGATTCCTCTTTTAATAGTGTTCAAAATATAATCTACAATCTCATCGTTCTTTTCACTAATAATTTCTATTTTAACGTTTTTGGAGCCAAAACCAAAGAGTACTAGGTCAATGGCCTTTATCATAATAATTTGGGTAAGTATAGCATAAAGGGCTACATTTCGGTCATAAATTAATGCGGAAGACATGATGACGGCTAAGTCAATCCCAAATAAAATCTGACTAATACTGATAAATGGAAACAGCCTATAATGTATGAGCTTCGCAATCGTATCCGTTCCACCCATGGAAAAACCCCGTTTGAGAATTAATCCACAACCGGCCCCAGCGATGATCCCGTAATATATAGAAGCGAGAATGGTATCATTTTCAATAAAGTCTACATTGGCTGCTTCAAAACATATCAGAACCAAGGGAAACAAAACAGAAAGTAGTATAATCTTTCCTGCTTCCCGTTTACCCATCAACAGCCATGCACTTATTAGCACCAGCATAGTCAATCCATAATAAAGATACGTGTATTTGATCCCCGTTAATTGATCCAAAATAATCGAAAGTCCTGTAATTCCCCCTGTAATTAACCCATTAGGCTTTAATATAGATGTAATGGCAAAAGCTAATAACGCACAACCTACTATTAGGTAAATACCATCCAGTAAATGTTTTTGATAATCTTTCTTCATTTTTTACTCCCTGCCTTTATTTTTTATTAACAAAAACTATTATACCGAATTGTATGCAGGAAAGTGTAACTAAATTGTTAAGTTTATATAAAACAGCGTAAAAAAGAAGGGCATTGCCGTTTGCCCTTCTTTCCATCTACACACTATCTTACAATTAATATAGGTTTGTTCGTATGATGTAGTACCTTGTCAGACACACTGCCAATAACTACTTTTTTAATTCCTGTCAATCCCTTGCTTCCCATTACGATCAAATCCGGGTCTATGGTCTCGATTGCATTAATAATTTGCTCTGCAGGATCTCCGATTTTTATTTCAGTAATTAGTGTTCCACAGAAGCCATCAAATACCGATCCTGCCTTTTCAATAATATTTTTTCCCTGTTGTTCAAAAGATTCTTTGGTTTGCTCATATAAGTATACACTTTCATGAAAATAATTGTGCTTAAAATCATTTACAACATTCAAGAGAATTACTTCGCTGCAAAATGCTTCTGCGAATTTTCTGCCTTCCTCCAACGCCTTTTGAGAATGCTCAGAACCATCAATGGCAATCAATATTTTTTTCATACCACCAGCCTCCTCTCTTATGTTAAGTCTACGATTCATTCCTCTCTTTATATCATTTTTATACCCTGCCCCAAATCTTTTAATCTATATCGTTTATATAATTGATAAATTTTATCATAAGGTGCCCTAATTATATATAAAATTGTTAATTCGCTTAAATCTGGGAAGAATGAAGGTTGTTGGAAGTTGTAAGCCTTCCCATTTTATCATATAATTAGATAATCATCTTATTAGGAGTGTTGCTATGTATAATGATATAAGAAAATATTTGCCTCTATTCGGTCGATTCGCAGTGATTGGGCTAACCATACTAGCTATATACTTTTTTGCTACTACCTTGTTATTTTATATCCTTCCTTTTTTACTGGGTTGGGCTATCGCCTCAATGATTGAGCCCCTTGTGGATTTTTTACATACTCGATTAAAGCTTCCACGCGGACTCGCTGCATTATTCTCTACAGGAATGTTTGTTCTACTGGTTGGATCTCTCATCGCATTGATCGGTGGGATTATTGTGGTAGAACTTACAAAGCTCTCCATCAAACTTCCTGAGTATTCAGAAAGACTTTATTTTCAAAGTATTGAATTCGTCAGCCGTATGCAAAACCTTTATTTCAAATTGCCGCCGGATATTGCGCAGTCCATTATTAATGGTTTAAACAGCCTATTAAATAATCTTACCCTACTAATAGGGAAAATCATCTCTTCTCTGATGAGCTTCCTTTCGGGAATTCCAAGCTTTTTTGTCTTCTTATTAGTTACTATGATCTCCACTTTTTTTATTGTACGGGACAAAAAAGAAATCACAAGATTTGTAGTAGCGCAAATACCATTAAGGCAACGTTCTACCATAAAAATACTAAAGCATGATCTGCTATTTGCCCTTACTGGATATATAAAAGCGCAGCTCATCCTTATGTCATTTACCTTTATCGAGAGTGCAGTAGGCTTAACCTTGATTGGTATCGATTATTCTGTGCTTCTAGCGTTATTAGCAAGTATCATAGATGCCTTGCCTATATTAGGATCCGGCTCGGTTTATGTACCGTTGATTGTGTGGAAGGCTTTAACCGGCTCCTATCAAACTGCTATTTATCTAGGGATTCTCTATGGATTGATCATCTTGATCCGTCAGCTTTTAGAGCCAAAAGTTCTTGGCAATCAAATCGGCCTATATCCTTTGGTTACCCTGTTAGCTATGTATATTGGCTTGAAGGCCTTTGGAGTTATTGGATTAATTATAGGTCCTATTTCTGCAATTGTATTAATCACACTACAAAAAGTGGGTATTCTTCCCCGGTGGAAAAATTAAAGGCAAACGTTTATTTATTTAAGCTTTCGATTGTCCGTTTTTCATTATGTATAATTATGTAATTTATTTAATATTTATTAGTCTTTATGCAAAAAATTAACTATATATTCAATTAATTTTAAAACAAATTTTATAGTTTTGAAAACGTTTTTCAGTTTTTTTTTATATTTACAAATATGTAATATATGCTATAATTATTCATTATAATACTATAAACTAAAAAAGAGGTGATTTCATGTTAAAGGATTTATTAAGTTCAGAGAAGCATAAACTATTGTTTCTGATTCCTGCTCCAAAGCATACTCCTGATGAAATTGCGGGGATTCTGAAGCAGCACCCTGAAATTCAATTCGTTTCTTTGGTAGGTATTGACCTAGGCGGCAATGATACCGATGAAAAAGTACCTATTGAGCTGGCGATAAAAGATATGCAAGAATTTTTAACTTTTGGCGTGCAAACTGACGGTTCCAGCGTTGTATTACCTGAAATCGCATCATTAAATGATGCTAGGGTCGACATCATTCCTGACACAAGTGTAAATTGGTTTGTAGATTATAATTATGATAATATAGATGAACAAACAGGTCTTCCTGTTGGCACCTTGAGAATCCCTTCCTTCCTCGTTCATAATAATATTCGCGTGGATTCAAGAGCCATTTTACAAAGATCCGTCGAAAACTTTCAAACACAAATCATCGATGCTATAAAAGAATCCCCATATGTACTGGAATCAATCGGCATAGATTCTGTTGACGATATTGAGAAAGCTATTATTACCTCCGCTACAGAGCTGGAGTTCTGGGTAAGAACACCTGAAGATAAGCCAGATATCGAGAAACTGTCTACTTCTCAAGTTTTACAGGAACAGTATTGGAAAAGAACTATTGGTCCCGTCCGTACAGCTTTAGAGCAATCCCTTGTTATGTTGGATGCCTATGGATTAGAATCTGAAATGGGCCATAAAGAAGTAGGCGGTGTAAAAGCAAAATTATCTGGAAACGGCCATTATGACCATGTAATGGAACAGCTTGAAATTGACTGGAAATATAGTACTGCCCTTCAGGCTGCTGATAACGAATTAATCGCTAGAGATGTTGTAAAGGACGTATTTACCTGTCATGGTTTAGATGTTACTTTTATGGCTAAGCCAATTGAGGGTGTTGCCGGAAGCGGTGAGCATACTCATATGGGCGTAGCTGTAAAGCTGAAGAATGGCAAGATCAAAAACTTGTTCTCTCCGGTTAACATGAAGGAAGAATTTATGAGTCCTATCGGTTGGGGGGCTTTAATGGGTTTATTGAAGAACTACGAGGTGGTAAATCCCTTTGTAACTTCTAGTAATGATGCACTCAATCGTTTAAAGCCAGGTTTCGAAGCACCGGTATGTATTGTTTCTTCTGTTGGACACAGTGCAGAACTTCCATCTAGAAATAGAACGGTTCTAGCAGGTCTCGTACGGGATATCGACAAGCCTTTAGCAACTCGTTTTGAACTTAGAGCACCCAATCCTACCAGCAATACTTACCTAGTATTGGCATCTGCTTATCAAGCAATGTTAGATGGTATCAAGGCTGCGTTGAAATCAGGAAAAACTTCAAAAGAACTGGAAGCAGATTTCTCTAAGAAACCAGGTCAATCCAGCTTCTACTTGGAAACAGAAAGAGCTTATCGCAGCGAGGATGATGTTTTCGAGCATTATACAGCCGATGAAAGAAATACGCTCTTCGGCAAACCACCTGCAACCGTATGGGAGAATCTTCTAGGCTTAGATCTTTATCCTAATAAAAAGGCAATTTTATCCGCTGGTGGTGTATTTACTGAAGAAATCATTAACTCCTATAAAATTGCTACACGCTCTCAGTGGACTACAGAATTATATAAGCGTATTATTCCTGATAATATGGAATTCGTAAGAATCTGTAAAAAGCTGCACGGTGGTGAAAATGTAACTGATTTAGATGTGGTTACTTGGGAGAAAATCAATCAACTAAGAAATTATTTGATGAAAGATAGTTTAAGCCAAAAATCTCTCTTCACAAGAATTCGTGAGGGCATTGACGCTGAAGACTTCGACACTGTTTCAACACTGCAACAGGAAATGAGCAGTAAAATGAGTGAATTAAAATCCTTATATATCGTTTATAAGAGAAACTTATTTGAGATTCTATAGACTCGTCTATAGGTTTTAAATCCATTTAAAAAGCAGTCCTCGGACTGCTTTTTTATTACTTGTTCTCCTAATGCTTGTCTGCTATTCTCTAATGCAGCATCATATACTTTCTTTTTTCTTCTTCAAAGAAAGATTTCAATTCTTCATGATATCCCAAATGATAGGCAATGGTCAGTAAGCATCGCTGCAAATAGGCTCTGCTAAGCGCATCTATCTGCAGTCCTTCTTTCACTTCCCAGATCACATCTACGTCTCTGCCCTCTACGATATCTTCCAGCTTCAGATTTTCTAATTCTTTTCGACTATATTCATCAAATAGTTTTATAATATTTTCCGGATCCTGGGCCTCCTTTAATACGTACATATGCTCTCTTTCGGAACAGTGAGTTAAGACATCAATAACAAAATTAAGGTCGTAGTCTACCAACTCATATAGGCTTTCAACTACCTTTGCAGGAATTCGAGGATCCCTATCACTAGCTTCAATTAATTTATGCTTTAACTTTCTGTCATTTTGTTTACAGGCGTGTATAATGGTACTGCTTACATTTTGATCATTCATTTCGTGAAATTCCAATTCTTTCTCCCCTTCCATTTCATAGTATCTTTAGTTTTTGAAGGTAAAAAAGAAGTTATACTATTAAATTTGCCTCCTCCGAACAATATCTACTCATGATGTTCGAACCGTTGTGTCAAATCTTGGATTCTCTGTTCCATTCCTACTAATAGCTCACCGATCTCTTCTATTACAGTATTCATTTGTCCCATGGCTGCAATCATCTCTTCATCACTATACTCAGTACTATGACCATTCTTTTTCTCTATGACCTGTGTTACCTGTTCAATTCCTTTCTTCATTTCAGTGATTCCGGAGATCAAATTCTCCCGGTCATGGGATAATTGTTTTGTAAAACTGGAAGTTTGGTTAAAAATCTGTACCAGCTGTCCTACCAATAAAGTGATCGTTTGTTGAATCAACAACTGCATTTCTTCTGATAATTTACTTTTTTCCAACCGATTGATTTCCTCTAAAAGCCGTTGAATCTCCTTTGACATATACCAATCCTTATCTGCAGGCATAGGAATCAGGCATTCTCTTCCTTTTTCGGTATGCTCACCTTTCTTTTCATGTTCCTTATCCGTTTTACTTTTTCCCAAAATCTCCTTTAAAATATTCTTAATATTTTTAATAATATTGCTTACGGTAGCTAATATAATTGCGATTGTAATCAAAAATCCTCTAATACTGTTTGCGATTGTCGTTTTCTGTATTTCTTCCTTTTTTTCTTGATATTCTTCAATAATTCTTGAAATTTCCTGATTCAAATGGTCCGGCTGCTCTTTTAATCTGTTCATGGAGGATTGCAACTTATAATAGGTTTCTGCTTCCAAATGACGCATCATACCTGACTGATTATTCAGCATCAGCAGAATGATAACAAGAGAAACAATACAACCAATGAACAGCCTTATCAGAATAGAATCATTTCCATTGTTCACTGCCTTCATTTTCATTCCTCCAATTATAGGCTCCTGTCAGATTTTTCAATACATTTTATTTTAGAGCCTATGAAAAGGTTCCTTAATGAATGAAAAAGATTCCTAATAAATAAAAAGCCTCTACGATTTGTAGAGACTTTTTATTTATTAATATTATTATCTTATTTTACTGGTTCAACTGTATCTAGGTAAGTAAATTTACCATCTTTTACAACCTTGATAACCGCACTCTTTACTGCATCTCCATTTTGATCAAGGGTAATAATTCCTGCTGCACCCATAAAATCTGTTGTTTGGGCAATAGCATCTCTAATCGCGACAGAATCTGTTGTGTTCGCTCTTTCAATAGCATCCAGTATAACTAAGTATGCATCAAACCCAAGAGCAGTAACAGATGCAGGCTCCTGGTTGTATTTCTTTCTATAAGCATCTAAGAACTCTTTTGATTTCTCAGTAATTGGTACTTCAGAAGTAAAGAAGGTAGAGAATACAGCTCCTTCTACAGCTTCTAGGCCGATATCAATAAATTCAGGTGTTTCCCAAGTATCGCCACCAAGAATCGGAATATTGATGCCAAGCTGTTTTGCTTGCTTAATCAATAACGCTGATTCTGTAAAGTTTCCTGGAGCAAAGATTACGTCAGGATTTAATTGCTTGATGTTTGTTAACTGAGCAGTAAAATCTTGATCGTTTGTGTTATAGCTCGCGCTGCCAACGATAGCATTTTCATCTCCCGTGAGCTCTTTGAATGCGTCTGTGAAGAATTTCGCAAGACCCACAGAGTAGTCAGAGGATACTTCTTGGATGATCGCAGCCTTCTTTGCACCAAGTCTATTGATTGCATAGTTTGCCATAACTGTTCCTTGGAATGGATCGATGAAACAAACTCTGAAATAATAATCATTGTTTAATGTTACCAATGGATTTGTGCAAGATGCACCTACTGCAGGGATTTTAGCATTTTTTACTGCATCTCCCGCTGCCATTGATAAAGAACTTCCCCAGCTGCCGATGATTGCTGAAACTTTATCCTTTTCAATCAAACGAGCCGCTGCACTAGCCGCTTCAACTTTGTCTGATTTATTATCAACAATCACCAATTCAACTTTTTTCCCTAATACTGTTGGGTATAGTTCGTTAGCTAATTTTACACCTTCCAGCTCAATTGCCCCGCCTGCTGCATTTGCTCCTGTAAGCGGCTGAAAAACCCCAATCTTAATGACATCCGATTCTGCTGAAGCAGGTTGATCTGCACTTTGAGGTGCCGGTTTTGCACATCCAGTAAACGTCAATACCACTACCAACATCAATGCAATGATCAAAGACATCTTTTTGTTTAGCTTTTTCACATTTTCTCCCCCTTTTTCACTCAAAACTTTATATGTATATGTAAAGCCAGTTCTCGTTTTTGTTCTCAATACCCCCTTTATTTGTGAAGTATTCTTAACGAAAATGTTACAATTTCTTAAATATTAATTCTATTAAAGTATTTTAGCATATTCGTTTAATGAAATGCAATATGTATGTACCTATAAAGCATTAATTTTATATATAAAATCATTCATACCGCTTTTATCCAAGTAGTACACACTTCCATTAGAATATATGCATGGTTTTGCCTTAGATATACCTGCACATCAGAAAAGAGAAGATATACAGAATAGGCTTCTGAGAGAATGCAGAAAATATAGATGATATGCAACTGTTTCTACTTGAGGTGACATCTATGGACTTATCAATTATTCAAAAATTCAACTTTATAGATAATATTAAACCCTTTGCTACATCTCTACTCATACTGATAATTTCTTTTTTTCTCATAAGGTTTGTCATGATTCTCACCAGCAAAGCAATAGAAATCACAAAGTTCAATGAACAGCGCGAAAAAACGATCAAAAGTATTATTGACTCCCTCTTTTCCTACTTTATATTAACCTTTGCAGTACTAAATATATTGAGTGAATTTGGTTTAATTCGTAAAACTACTGTACTTACCGGTGCTGGAATCATTACATTAGTGGCTGGATTGGGTGCTCAAAATCTAATTAAAGATATTATCAATGGTTTTTTTATTCTTTTTGAGCGGCAAATGAGAGTAGGAGATTTTGTAAGCATTAATGAGCAATACTTAGGAACTGTAGAAGAAATTGGACTACGGGCCACTGCTATTCGAGAGTGGTCTATGAAAAAAGTATATATTCCCAATGGGGAAATCAAAACCTTAAAAAATTATTTTAAAGAGAGAGCCAGGGTGATTTTAGAAGTGGTAGTCCCCTTTGAAGAAGATCATCAGTTGGTGGAGAGCACGTTAAGAGAGGTTTGCAGTTATATTAATGAAACCTATGCAGATAAGCTCTATCGCATTGGCAATATCAGCTATGCTGAATTCAGCCTTTATGGAATTATGTCTCTGGATGGCAAAGAAGGCGGTGCCAAATATATCATTACAGGTGTCGTTAATCCTCATTCCCAATGGCTTTTACGCAACAGGGCCTATGAGCATATTTTAAAAGTATTCCGTCAAAAACAAATTCGCATTGCATATCCTACGATACGGATAAATCAGCCTACTTCTACAGAGTTGAATACGCAAAGTGATTTACTGGAAAAAATTGAAACGGATGATCTTCCGAAAAAGTGATCATCCGTTTTATTAAGGTTTTTCCATTAATTCAAACAATTCTTGTTTTGATTTTGGCACTGCAAACTCTTTCAAATAGGGCTTGCTCTTTAATAAGGCTTCATAGACCTCTATGATCCAGGGTTTCTGTAAATCTGCCTCGCAGAGCACTTTTTCGTTTTGAAAAATCTCCTCGGGGACTCCTTCTGCAAAGAGCGTTCCATCCTTCATAACAAAAACATAGTCCGCCCAAGGGTATACCTTGTCTATATCATGGGTAGACAAGACAATCGTTTTGCCTTCATGATTCAGCAGGTCAAAAAAATTCATTAACTCTTCACTGGTTTTCGGATCTACAAAGGCTGTTGGCTCATCTAAGAAAATCACCTCTGGCTCCATTGCAAGGATATCTGCAATGGAAACCCGCTTTTTCTGTCCTCCACTTAAAAAATGAGTGGGGCGGTCCTTTAAGTATGTAATGTCGGTTTTAGATAGTGCCTCCATTACCTTTTCCTTAATCATAGCCTTCGGCATACCGAGGTTTATCGGGCCAAAGGATACCTCTTGAAAAACATTAGCAGAGAATAATTGAATATTGGGATCCTGAAAAACAATGCCCACATTCTTTCTTAAAGCAAGCAGCTCCTTCTTTCCATAGGAAATCGGCTGATTGTGATAGTATATTTTCCCACCGGTGGCTCTGTGTACGCCATTCAACGTTAGAAACAGGGTTGTTTTCCCTGCACCATTGGGGCCAATAATAGCAATTTTTTTTCCTTGTTCAAAGGCAATCGACATATTATTGAGGGCTTTGGTTCCATCTGGGTATGAAAATTCCAATTCCTTTGTCTGAATAATGTATTGTGTCAAAAAATCCCCTCCATTACTTTTTCCCTATATATTATAACAAGATTGCCAATCCAATGAAAAATATTTCTGCTATTATAATGAACCGAATATTTTTGCTACAGTAAACATATTCTTCCTCTAATACTTCTAAGCTTCCTGTGTATCCCCTTGTAGATAAAGCAGTAAAAAGCTCCTGAGATCGTTGAAAGCTCTTTATGAAAAGATTAGATACTAACTGTCCGAGGGAGTGATAACTTTTGCTAATGGAAGCATATCCCAATCGACATTCCTGTGATAAGTACATCATCGATGCAGTTTCTAAAAGAACAAAAATGAATCGATAAATAATTGTCATCATTTCTGTAAGAATACGGGGCACTCTCATTTGCTTTAATATCCATATTACATCTACCATAGGCGTCGTTAGTGCTAAAAAGTATAGGCATGTCACTGACGCATAAGCTCTTGAGAAGGTTAGCACAGCCTGATCAAAGCCCTGCTTCTCCACTCCAATCATCCAATTTCCCACTTTGAAGCCATAGGTGAGCAGAGAAGGGTTTCTTGTTATCGTTACAGCAATTCCCAGAACTCCTACAGATAAAAATGCCAATGGCACAAGCATGAGTTTAAAGTAAGCTTTGAAAGGAATTTTTGCATAATATAGGATCAAAAACGACATAAAGGCTATTACAGAAAAATGTAATAACCATGTCTTGAAAAACATGCATATAACGAGGGTTCCCATAGACAATGCAAATTTCTCCATCGGATGAATCTGCTTTAATCGATTCATATAAGCATAGTGATCAATAGAGATCATGAATTTGTCACCGCTTTGCTTTTATTTTTCCCTGCCATATAACCTAAATAGTAAGTAATAATACCCGTTCCAATTGCAGCCTGCAGAGCAAAAAGTAAGCTTTCAATCTCTCCGCTGGGGGGTTCCCAAAGGGCTTCAAACCATGGCTCATAATCAGGCTGCAGCATCGTAATCATCTCTTCTGCTTCTCCATCTGCTCCACCGTATTCTGCATCAGGCAAAATCAATAGTGGAATAATAGAAATTATTACTACCATTAGGAGTAGAATCATATTTTTCTTCCCGAGCTTCATACTTTTTCCCCCTTTATCAGTGTCAATTGATTGAGTTCCTTTTCATGATGGGATGTTAATAAGTTATAAATAACAACGGTCAATAATCCTTCACTAATCGCTAGGGGTACCTGCGTCAAAGCGAAAATCCCCATGAATTTTCCTATCGCTGCTATCATTCCTACTTCTCCCGGAAAAGCCAATCCTAATTGAATGGATGTAACTATATAAGTAACTAAGTTTCCACAAGCCGCAGCAGCAAAAACACTGATTGCCTTGGATGTTCCTGCCTTATTAAGGGTTCTAAACAATAGATAAGAAGTTATTGGCCCTGCAATCCCCATAGAGAATACATTTGCTCCTAAGGTTGTCAATCCCCCATGAGCCAGTAAAATTGCCTGAAATAGCAAAACAATCAAAGCCAATATACTGGTAGCAGCAGGCCCAAATAATATCGCACTCAAGCCTACTCCTGTTGGGTGAGAACAACTTCCCGTTACAGAAGGAAGCTTTAAGGAAGAAAGTACGAAAGCAAAGGCACCACAAAGACCTAAAAGCATTTTCATGTTTGCACTCTCATTGGTGATTCTTTTTATAGATTGTATCCCCATCCATATAAATGGTAAGGATACAACCAACCATAGCGCAGCCCACATCGGTGGCAAAAACCCTTCCATAATGTGCATAGCATAGACCTTTTGTGTACTAAATAATACTGCAATAAATGCAAAAACTGAAGTGTAACGAATATACTTTTTAAAATGCATTTTTCCTCCCCCTTCATTTCCTTTAGATATCTGTAATGAAAGCTTACCGCTTTCAAACTGTAAAAAAGACAATAAAAAAAACTAACGTGGAGCGTTAGATTTACGATAGTTCATCACTTCATGTGATTTTATACCATACTTCCTTCCCTCCGAAGGTCCCAAAGTAAACATAGGCAGGTTTCCTGGCTCGCGTTTTATCCTACTTCCTCGTCTTCCCCATCTTGGGTGACCTGCTGAGGTTTCGTATACGCTTACAGTAGCGGGGGCTGCACCGGAGTTTAACCGGATTTCCCTATTCTCCTCCAAAAGAGGCACCTATATTTGATGTTTTATTTTCATCTATTATTATATTGGATTTAAATCAACTATTCAACAATCTTGCATATTCTCCTGTTTTCGACTACTATTTGCCCAAATTTCTCTTCTATTTAACGGTTTTTTTTGCATATTCTCATCTTTATATGCCTTAAATGCATCTAAATGATTATAGAACTTCTATAAAACTATATAGCTTCTTTTCATTTTGTTTGGTGATCAATGCCTTTTCTTCTGTATTCTCCATCTCCACATGGGTTTCCAACTCTGTAGTAACAATTTTATTGATCATCATTAGATTAATAATATAGGATTGATGGGATCTGAAGAAATGTCGGTTATCCAATTTTTTTTCAATGGAATTTAAACTGGTGTTTAAACTATATGTACCTTCCACAGTAACCATATCTGTTTTACGCCCATTTTTCACAAACATAATGATGTTTTTCTTCGGCATAAATAGCCGTTCCATGCCACTCTTAACGCATACCTTTCCATGTATTAATTTTGTTTCTTTGATCTCTTCCATTTTATCCAACTCCTACGCTTTTCATCCTTACAAAATCCGATTTTCTCTTATTATATCAAAATCCCAAAACTGCTACAACTTAAATCAAAAGCAAATCTTCTTCTAATCATACGAGTGAAATTTGGAAAACTTTTAGTTTTTTTGTTAATATATGTAGGTTTAGTAAAAATAATGGGTACCAATAATTCATGTTATATTTTTATCATAGAAATAAAGGAGGTAAATAAATTGGCACAAACAATAAACTTTGAAGCATTGATTGAAGAAGTAGGCAGGTGCTGTCTTTCTGAAAATCTCTGCGGTACCTGTTCTAAAGAGCAATGTTTGATAGGCTATTCGAAGAAATCGCTTCTTATTGCAATCAGACAACAAAGCGAATTTATTGATGGAGGTTATGATGCAATACCTTATCAAGACACAAAGGTATACGACGACGACGTTCTAGTCGATGTATTGGGATTTCTCCTCCATCAATGCAAAAACTGTAACCTGTATCATGATGAAGAATGTGTTATTAATATCATTAGAAGTGCCTTAGAGGTTGTTTTACTGGGCGACGCACAAGAATACAAGGGTAGTTCCTTTATTTATCTCAATGATATCAAAAAGATAAAGCCCGATATAGCGGATCAGATCTACGCCGCTTTTCAGAAAAGAAAGAGAGGATGATCGTTTCATGGAAAGAATCAATTTAGCAGTAGAAAATACTTTAGGAGAAACAAAAGGTACAGCAATAGAACGTATTGTAAAGCAAAACTTCACTGGCGAAACTAGTGAAGTGGGAATGTACCTGGCAATGGCTCGTTTAGCTCAAAGACAAGGTTATCCTGAAGCAGCTGAAGTCTTAAAGACAATGGCTTGGGAAGAAGCGGAGCATGCAGCTCATTTCGCAGAGCTTAATGGTATGATACAAGAAAATATTTTTGACAATATTCGTCAAATGCTAGAGGGCGAAGTTTTTGCAAATGAAGAAAAACTTAAGGCCGCTGCAAAAGCAGAAGAATTGGGATTGCTCGCTGCTCGAGATTACTTTAATGAATCCGCTAAGGATGAAGGACGTCATGCGCGAATGCTGGAGGGTATATTGAACCGCTATTGTAGATAATCAGAAGAGAGGAGCCTATCACTCCTCCTTTTTTTCTCGCTGTATTTCACAGTAACGGATAAATCGCTCCATTATATCCTTCTCTTGCTTGAAGAACTCTACTAAATTTTCAATAGCATAAATGGTACTTGCTTTTAGATGGCTTTCTAATAGCACCGCCTCTTCTGATGGATCGCTTCCGCTATTAATGATGAATAAAAATTCCTGCAAAATACTATTCCTCTTGATAATCAATTTTCCTAATGATTTTCCTTCGTTGGTCAATCCTATCGTACCATATCGATCGTATTGAATGTACCCTTCTCTGTGCAGTCTTTTTAAAACTCGAAACAATAGCGCTGGCGTGGCTTGAATGCGCTTTCCGATTTCTCGAGGTGTAAAGGTGGTTTTTTCTAGTGACATTTGATAAATTTCCTCTAAATAGCTTTCTAAATCAGGTGTCATTCTATAAGCCTCCCCCTTTAAGAATTTCTTTTTATAATTAAAACAGTTATGCATTGTGTGGGATAACATAACTCATCCTTGGAGCTAGTTCCCCAAGGATGAGTGAATAAAGAACAGATGCATCAAATGCTATCCATTACAAAGATATTTATTTTTTTAAAAAATATGCTTACTTCATACATCTTTACTTTTACAATTAAAATTATCTGTGCATACTGCTAGCTTGTATCACCGATGTTTGCTTCTGGTTAAAGGCTTCAACGGTCTTCATCACGATCTCCCGATCTTCATAGAATATGATGACAATATCACCTGCTTGTGCCATTTTCATAGCTTTTTCCAATGCTGCTTCTTCAAGAATTTCAATCTCTAACCGCTTTGGATCTGCACCACCCCTGATGCAGCCATCGTAAAGAATTTCTGCTACTTCACCGCAATTTCTGCCTCGTTTATCTCTATCTTCTTTGATAAAAATATGGTCAAAACTCTGTCCGGAAAGAATTCCAACCTCCTTGATGCTAGCATCCAGCCGGTCTCCTGGGACACCAATCACGCCAATCAGGCGATTGATCTTCATTTTTCTTAATCCCTCAATAACTTTTTTGTAGCCATCAAAGTTATGGCCATAGTCCACAACAACCTTGAAATCTGCTACATCATACATATTAAATCTTCCCGGATTTTGATTTTCATCACATTTGAAATTGATCAATGCACGATTGATTATTTCTGAACTGATCCCTAGTCCCCACGCAGCAGCTGCTGCTGCCAAGCTGTTTTCAACATTATGGGTTAATATTCCTCCATAGGTTGCAGGAATATTTTCTACATTTACTACAGGAATCTTGTCTTTGTCTGTAACCAAGTAGATAATATTATCCTTTATATATACTACGCGGCCTCCGTCTTTGATATGTTTCACTACATATTTATTGTTGCTGTCCTTGGAGAAAAGAATCAAGTTCCCATAAGCTTTATCACGAACAGATAAGCAGTATTCATCATCTGCGTTTATAACCGCATATCCATCATCTTTTATGGCTTCCACGATTAATGCCTTGGTATGAGCTAGATCTTCCATGGTTTCAATTCCGTCTATCCCTAAATGATCATCAGTAATATTGGTAATCACACCTACATCTGCCAAGTCATATCCTAAGCCTCTATTGACAATCCCGCCTCTAGCTGTTTCTAATACTGCAGCGGTTACTTTTCTATTCATTAGTATTTGTAAGGCACTGCCCGGGCCGGTAGTATCACCTTTTTCAATACACTGATCATTTATATAGATTCCCCCAGTAGTAGTCATCCCTACATAATGTCCCGCTTCCTTTAAAATAGCACCAATCATGCGTGTCGTTGTTGTTTTACCATTGGTTCCTGTTACAGAGACTAATGGCATATGATAGGCTTTCTCGTCCGGGAATAATGATTTAACAATTTCTTCAGCTACATTTCTTGAAATCCCTGAAGAAGGATAATGATGCATTCGAATCCCCGGTGCAGCATTAATTTCGATTAAAGCACCGCCTGTAACAGACAAAGGTTTTGTAATATCTGTTGTGGTGATATCAATGCCTGCTACATCCAGTTCAATCAATTCTGCTGCTCTCACACAGATTGTTTTGATATCTTCATGGATAAAGTCTGTCACATCTACTGCAATGCCCCCTGTACTGAGATTATCGTTTTCCCGTAGGTATACTCGCTCGCCTTCAGAAGGAATCTCTTCTAAAGTTCTTTGATTTTTCTTCAGAAGCAGCATCATCACTTCATCCACTTTGATTTTTGTCAGTGGTTTTTCATGACCTTCTCCTCTCAGTGGATTTCTATTTTCCTGCTCGATCAATTGAGCAATCGTATGAACTCCGTCTCCCACAACATGGGCTGGAATTCTTTCTGAAGCTGCTACTACTTTATCTTTTACAACCAGAATCCGATAATGCCTTCCTTCTATATACTTTTCTACAAGTGCCTGATCTGTATATTCTTTTACGGCTTGATAGGCTGTCAGTACATCTTCATCACTATTGATATTTAAAGAAACACCCTTTCCTTGATTTCCATTATAGGGTTTAACCACTACAGGATATCCCATTTCTCTAGCCACTTCCAGAACCTCAAACTCGTTTTTTGCAATTCTCCCCTCAGGAACAGGAATTCCATTTTGTCTCATGAAAAAATTCGTCATCCATTTATCACAGGATATATCTACGGAAATACAACTAGCCCGCTCTGTCAGGGTTGCTTGGACCAGCTTTCGTTTAGCTCCATAACCCAGCTGCAGCAGGCTGCCATCACCTATTCTGATTACAGGAATTTTCCTCTTGCGCGCTTCCAGCTCTATCGCTTCTGTACTAGGCCCTAAGTCCAATTCAACTGCTTTTTTCCGAATGTTTTCTAATCGTTCTTCTATTTGAACAGGTAATCCTTTCAAAATATGGTCAAGAATCTCAAAAGCCATGAATCCGGCTTCTGTGCCAGCCATTTCGTTATAATAGGTATAAATTATGTTATATATAGAAGGGGCACTCTCCCTTCGTGCTTTTCCAAATCGAACTTTATAGCCCATTAATTGCTGCAGTTCAATTGCTGTATGTTCCATTACGTGAGCAAGGTACGTTCCTCTTTTTAAACGGACTACAAAGCCTCCCTTGTAGCCTTCTGAGCATTTGTGTTCTTTCAAACCCGGTAAGATAGAAATCAGTCTTTCATTAAACCCGGGAATGTCACAAGTAGGCGTATCGTATAATTCTTCCAAATCTACCGTCATCTTGATGATAGGATTATGACTATACAAATTTCTGCCTCTTAATGCTCTTACATTTAAGATTTTCATCTGTATTCCTCCTATAGTTACTGTGCAGCTTTTTCATTCTTTTTTTTATTATTGCAAAATTCTGTCTTAATGATTGGATATTTCTTAGCCAGGCTATAGCCATATCCACTAGGCAGGACATGGAGCTTTACTTCAGTGATCGCCAAAGGCTCATTAGGATACTGCTCGCAGGTATTGGTAAATGTTATAGATCTTCCATCAATCACTGTAACTACACCAGAACCTGCAACCTGAAATTCACCCTTATTATCCAGAATGATCGCTGTATTTTCATCTATGCCAATACCCAGCGAATGAGGATTTTGGGCAATTGCAGAAAGCAACCTTCCAATTCTTCCCCGTTGATTGAAATGTTGGTCAATGATAACCCCTTCGATTAGCCCCATACCTGGCGCCATCTTGATCGTACAACGGCTGGGTGCTTCTTTGTCTACACCCTCTACTACCATAATTTCACTCATCATAGATGCACCTGCGCTGGTGCCGGCTATTACTTTTCCCAGATCTACAGCTTTATGCAGATTTTCATGGATCTTGGTTCCTCCAAGAATAGAAGAAATCCTCAATTGATCTCCACCTGTAAAAAAAATACAATCTCCCTTTAACATTTGGCCATTGATTTCATCATCATTGGCATCATCCCGGTTTTCAATATTTAAAACAATCGTTGTTTCAATTCCTAAACTTTTAAAAACTTTTTTGTATTGTTCCCCCGCTTCTTCGGGCTGTTGGGTAGCGGTAGTAATAAGCACAAACCTTGGGTCTTTTTTATTGCTTAATTCTACCAATTTTTTCAGGATTACTTTATCCATTTTTTTATCTTCAGCTCCACCGATAACTACTAGATAAGTATCCTTATGTACTATCATTTCTCATCCTCCTGCACTCCTTATGCGCATTGAATTGCTACAGTTATTTGATATTTTTTCCAAAATTTTGCTCTTTCCATACATTTATTTATTATTTTCTTTTTTGTCTAATCTATACTTTCATAACTTATTTTTGTATTCATACTTTCATCATTGATCCTCCATAATAAAGATAGAAGGGAGCGATGCAATCATGCCTTGGAAACGCGGTAAAATAAAATTTGATGATGGTTCCGTTTATCCAGCGGAATTGCTGGTTAAAGAAGATGGAGAAGTATGGAATGTAAAAGTGCTTAAAGATAATAAGGTCATTGAGGAAATCGATGCACAGCATTTTGCAAATAAGTTGAAGAAAGATGTTTCATCCGTCTATCCTTTTACCTATGAAATTACAGAATAAAATTAATAAAATATTGTTCAAAATAGGCTCAGCTGCATCTATAGATGCAGCTGAGCCTATTTTGTTTTTTCTTTATTATTTTACATGGGATAGATTATAAAACAGTACAGATACTAGTAGTGAATTAGGAGGTGTTGCAAATGAAAATCGCAATTATGGGAGCAGGTTTGTCAGGCCTAGCTTGCGCCATCACATTAGAAAAGCAAGGTCTCTTTTCCACGGTCTTTGAACGTAGAAATCAGGTGGGTGATCGGTTTATCAATGGTGAGATCATGCTTGCTATACTTTCTAGACCCATTCGTGATGATCTGGCTTATCTATCCGAAAAGCACGGCATTTTTTTGAAACCTACGGGTAACATCAAAACTCTGCATCTTCATTCACAGCATAATCATGCGCTAATTACAGGAGCATTGGGTTTTAATAATCTCAGAGGCCGCCATGATCATTCCTTCGAGAAACAGCTGGAAGGTCAATTAACAAAAACAGAGATTATTTTTAATTCCGATAAGTCCTACGAAGAGTTGCTTCAAGAGTATACCCATGTAATCATGGCTACAGGAGATGCAGCATATGCAGCAAAAGTACAAAATTATCATCAAGATCTAACAGTCTCACTCAAAGGCTGTATTGTTAAAGGAAAATTTGATCGTTATACGACCGCCGCTTGGTTAGATCATCATATTGCCCCAAAAGGCTACGGATACTTTATTCCTTTTTCTGATACAGAAGGAAATCTTGTAATTGCATATCCTGATTATCCTGAAAATATGGAACAGGATATAGAAGCCCTATGGCAACGCTTTTATCAAAGGATATGTTTTGAATTTCAACAAGATTTAAAAATTGTAGACGGTTTTCAGATTCGGAACTATATTATCGGAAGCTGTAAATCTCCCCGCATCGGCAACACCTTTTTTGTTGGCAATTGCTTTGGCTCTATTATGCCATTTCTTGGATTTGGACAACTGACATCACTCTTGACTGGTATTTATGCAGCTTATGATTTATGTGGCTTAGGCAACTATGAAAAACTTACGATCCCGCTTAAACGCAGTTATGAGCAATCTATTATTTTAAGGAAGACAATGGAGCAATTGAGCAATTCGCAATATGATTTCTTCGTAAAATCGCTAAATGGTTCCTTTGGTCATCGACTGTTTCACACCAAGCGTATTAGTCCGCTAAAGGTAGCCAGTTATCTGCTGCGACCCTTCGTTTCGGAAAAATCTGGGGGTATTGAAACTGATTAGCATTTTTTGCTACATCATTGATAAAGGGTATATCATGACCGGGAGAACACTGTTCTCCCCTACAATACCGCTTTTCGAACTCAAAAATATCAAAAGTAGATTTCCCGTAGGGGCGACCTGTGGTCGCCCGTTATACATACCACCGCCGGACGACCACAGGTCGTCCCTACTGATGCAGGAATCTATAAGTACATACCTGACTTTCCAAAACCATAAACATCAAACCCCTTCACAAATCTTATTTTTTCTGCTATACTATCATTAAGCATTAGCTTATAAAATAAACAAAAGTTGGTGGACCTATGACATCCAGAGAAAAGGAAATATTAGAACTACTCAAAAAAAATCCTCAGATTTCTCAACAGGAATTGGCAGATATACTTGGGATTACCCGGTCCTCTGCTGCCGTGCATATCACCAATCTCATGAAGAAAGGCTATATTCTTGGCAAAGGTTATCTGTTGAAAGCACAGGATTATGTAGTCGTAATCGGTGGTGCGAATATAGATATTCATGGTTTTCCAAAAATCAAGCTTATTCCTAGAGACTCTAATCCAGGTAATATCAAGACTTCCCCAGGTGGTGTAGGCAGAAATATCGCTGAAAATCTTTCAAAGTTAGGTGTTGCAGTAAAATTGCTGTCCGCTTTAGGAGAAGATTTGCATGGAGAAAATCTGCTGAAGGAATGTAAAAAATCAGGAATTGATATGGATCACTGCTATTTTTCCAAGGATTTTCCTACCTCAACCTACTTATGCATACTTGATCATAATGGTGATATGTTTGCTGCCATTGCAGATATGAAGATACAGGAAAAGATATCTGTAGAATATATTCGTGAAAAAGCTCATATCATTGACCATGCATCCGTTGCCATTTTAGACACCAATCTTCCGGAAGATACCCTAACCTACCTGCTTCAACATTTTCACAGTACTGATTTTTTCTTAGATCCCGTTTCCACAACAAAGGCAGAGAAGGTAAAAGATAAGATTGGTCTCTTTCATACGATTAAGCCAAATCGCATGGAAGCAGAAATCCTTTCCGGTGCCTCCATTCGTTCAGAAGCAGATTTGAAAACCGCAGCCATTTATTTTTTTTCTAAGGGCGTTAAGCGGGTATTTATTACACTGGGGGAAGATGGATTGTATTGTGGAGAACCATCAGAGCAATATTTGCTGCAATCTCCTAAGGTTTCTCCTGTGAATGCCACTGGTGCCGGTGATGCCTTCATGGCCGCTTTGGCCTACTGCCATACGCAGCAGATGTCATTGAAAGACACTGCCCACTTTGCTACAGCTGCATCTATTGTGGCGTTATCCCACGAGGACACGATTCATCCACTGATGAGTATTGATACTGTACAAAAAAAACTAAGGGAGTTGAATCTATAATGGAAAAGTACCTAGAAATAAAATCAGAAATAAAAAAGGCCTTGGCCGATAAAAAGCCAGTAGTAGCTTTAGAATCTACCATCATTTCCCATGGGATGCCCTATCCTCAAAATATTGAAACGGCGAAAAAAGTAGAAGCGTTAATCAGGGAAAACGGTGCAGTTCCGGCAACGATTGGCATTCTTCAGGGAAAAATGAAGGTTGGACTGACAGAAGAAGAATTGAATTATATGGGCAAGGGAGAAGATATTCTAAAGGTCAGCCGCAGAGATCTTCCTTTCGTACTGGCAAAGGAGCTTAATGGTGCCACAACGGTAGCTTCTACAATGATCATCGCTGCACTGGCAGGCATTAAGGTATTCGTTACCGGCGGGATCGGAGGGGTCCATCGAGGTGCCCAGGAAACCTTCGATATTTCTGCTGACCTAATGGAACTGGCCCACACAGACGTAGCCGTTGTCTGCGCCGGTGCCAAATCAATATTGGATATCGGCTTAACATTAGAGTATCTGGAAACCCATGGTGTTCCTGTTGTTGGCTTTCAGACCGCCGATTTCCCGGCCTTCTTCACAAGAAAAAGTGGTTATCCGGTAGATTACCGTGTTGATACAGTTGAAGAAGTTGCTGCTGCAATGAAGGCAAAATGGAATTTAAATCTCCATGGCGGTATGATTATCGGTAATCCTATTCCATTGGAACATGAGATGAATCGGCAGCTGATTGATCAGGCTATTGCAGATGCATTAAAAGAAGCCAATGAACAAGGAATCAAAGGAAAGCAAATCACACCGTTCCTGCTTTCAAAGATCAAAGGGATTACTGAGGGTAAAAGCCTGCAATCAAATATTGAATTGGTTTATAATAATGCAAGAGTAGGTGCCCAAATCGCAGCTGCCTACGCAAGACTATAATAAAAAAGGCTCTTCTTATGAAAGAGTCTTTTTTATTTAATTTCTAATAGACTATTATACTTTCCATTAATCCATACAAAAAGATAATAAAAAGAAAAATAAGGCAACAATAGAAGAAAAGAAAAAAGATTGGGGTTACAAGCTTGGCCACTTCCCTAATTTGAAGGAAAAAAGCTTGAAGGAAGGAGAAAAAATATTATGACGCTTAATTTAAATGAAAATGTAAATACCCTATTTGAAAATTTGGAACAATTCTTAACCTCAAAAACAGTAATAGGTGAAGCCATAGGAATCGGTGAAATCACACTAGTTCCTATTATCAATCTAACCTTCGGCGTAGGAACTGGTGGTGGCAATGGCAGCGATGAGAAAGGCATTAAGGGAATGGGCGCAGGCGGAGGTGTCGGTGCAAAAGTTGCACCTGCTGCAATTCTCGTTATTAAGGGTGACAGCGTAGAAATGCTTCCAATCAAGAGTTCAAACGGATTAGAAAAGCTAATGGATAGGGTGCCTGAAATTGTATCAAAAATAAAGATCAAAAAGGGCGGGATTTCCAAAGGCGAAGAATAAGCGGCAGATTTTTCCGCTTATTCTTTTTATTGAGCAGGGGAACACGCTCATTCGTCTCTATCGCTTGGTATATAGAGAATTCATCGGAATGTATGTTGCAAACCATGCAATCCGGTTGATTTATCCATACCACGCTTATAATAAATCCTATGTAAATAATTGACGTATACTTGCACTTCCAGATTTATAATGTATCTTTGCCTGCGCCCCATTGATCAGAGTAAGCTGTGGCGGCATGTGTCCAATATCCGTATCATATAAAACCGGGATGTTTAACTCTCCGAAAGCTGCCTGCAGGGCATCTACATAGGTAAAGTCTTCTGTATCCGCATACCCTTCCACTCTGCCGTAGAGTATACCCTTACAGTTTTTAAACCAATCACACTGCTTCATTTGCCATAAAGTTCTATAAATATCTGTTGCGTTCATTTCGCAGCTTTCAAAGTACCACACAATACCTTCCTGACATTGTTCTATGTACTCTCCTACCGGCGCATACTGTGTCCCGATTAACTTGCAAAGCACATCCATGCAGCCTCCCAGCAGCCGACCTTCAAACTTGACTTCTTTTTTATTGCCTAGCATTTTCCATTCCACTTTTTCCGTCAAATGATAGGCTGGAAACTTCGTTTCTGTAACAGGCAGCCATTCTTTTTGATAATGGGTAAGACTATGCTGTTCGAAACTTTCTCCTGCTTCTGTGGCTAAAATGTTTAAAGCAGCCAATACTGATTCATGGGGAGATTCATTGCTAAAATCCATAAAGTTAGGGCCGTGTGCCGTAGCTATATTCAATTTTAAAGTCATAACAAACAGCAAGGTGCTGGTATCTGAAAAACCCATAATCCACTTTGGCGGCATATCCCTCAAAGTCTCAAAGTCCAGATAAGGCAGGATATCTACCAAGAGTTCTCCTCCCCAAGGGGGAATGATGGCTTTGGTTACCGGATCAGTATAAAACTTCATAAATTCTGCAGCGCGCTGTTCCCCTGATCCACTGGCAGCCTTGTACTGATTTCTTACCAGCGGTGTTTCTATACAATGATAGCCTCTTGCAACCATTTGTCTAATTCCGTACTCCAGCTTCCGAATAAAGGGTCCTGTCACACCCGAAGATGGTGCTATGATTCCAATAAGATCACCTTTTTTTAAAGGCTCAGGATATCTCAGCATCTTAACACTCCTTTCTATCACTTTAATTATTATACTAAAAATGGAATTTATTGTATATCTGATATTTTTTTATCCTATGCAACTTTTCCTCAGTAATAGCGTCTAAATAAACATATGCAGTAAAGATTAAGATTTGTTATATATTTGTATGGCAAATTTAACGGATAATCAAGGTGAAAACTTCCACTTGGAAGTTTTTATATAAAGAGAGTTGCTCTCTGAAAAAAATCCCCGCAAAACAGGAACCCGCTGCTAAGTCAATCTTACAGCGGGTTCTTGCTGAGTTCATTCTTATGATCCTTCATCGTTCTGGAAATTACTAATGTTACCAGGATAGCCATAGCAGTTCTGCTTCCCAGCAGCAGCCAGCCATTGGCTCCGATAGCCGCAAAAATCAAAGTATCTTCTATAACAGCGTGACAGGCAATTAGAAATACACCAATCAGAGTCGTATCCTTTTTTGATAAATTTCCCTCTTTTGCACTTTGCAAAATAACTCCTGCGCCATAGGATAATCCAAAGATCAAACCCACCAATAATGGAAAAGTAGCCTCCTTTGACATCCGAAAGGGCTTTACAATAAAATCTAGTCCTGTAGAAATTTTATCTAGGACTTTATAATCTTTTGCCAGCTGCATGACTACCATCAGGGGAATAACAATTTTAGCAATGGAATAAACAGATTTTATGCTCCCCAATATAGCTTCCTTTAAAACTTCTACCATAAAATTTCACCTACCCTTGATACAATCAGGCCAGCGATTACTGCTAAACCCATTCTTATAAAAAGTACATTTGACAGCTTCATACCCAGCTTTTTCGTAATCGCTGTCTCCATAAACAAACTGTGTGAAAAAGACAGCATAATTGCTATAATCGTCGCCTCCAGCGGTGTCAAGCTCATGGCTTTCATTGCGCCAATGGCACCATATAGGGTTGACACATTTCCTATAACCAGAACAATTGCTGCCTCTCCAGGCAAATGAAAAATCTGCATAAGTGGCTCAAACACCTCTGCAATCCAATCAATAACCGGTGTATACTTTAAAAAGGTCACAAAAAAATAAATGGGAACAATGATTTTCCCAAGCATCCAGGTAGTCTCAAACCCCTTTTTCAAGCCACTTTTTATCGAATTTCCCAGCATTTGATCTCACCCTTCTCTACATTTTCCTACTATAATATTGTAAAATTATTTCGAGTCCCTACAAAAAATTATACCACAAAATTATCGCTGTTGTCCCAGATAAATGGTATGCCCAGTAAAGTTTTTTTCAGCATCCCGCCATAATTGATATTTGATGGTTTCAGGATATACGGCTATAGTGGTTTTCTCTATTTCCTCTTTAGAATAGAATCTTGATTCAACAATAAACTGATCCTCTACTTCCGGATCAATCCCCGTCTTTACGGCTTCATTTTCTGCTTCTGCCGTAAAGAAGAGCCCTACATGATGGATATTCTTTTTCCAATCAATATATTCCCTTACATAAACCAGTTTTCCTGGCATACACTTAATACAGCACTCTTCCCGAACTTCTCTAACCAATGCGTCTGTAACACTTTCATCTCCTTCTAACCCTCCACCTGGAAGGGTCAGCCACTCCTCTTTTGTTTCTGGATCTCGATGAAATACCAGCAACAGTTCATGATTGCGGTTAAAAATTATTGCTGCTGCCCGAACACGAATATACATAACGCTCACCCTTTATCCCTTTTCCTATCCTTATTATGCCACACATCACTGCATTTTCCCATAGAATATTCTGTTTTTTCCTTTAATTTATTGGTAAACCTATCTTTCTTTAAATTCGGTTATGCTATACTGGAAATAGATGTATAAAAACGATATTATAATCGATGATCGTTTTTATCTGCACATAAGAATTGGAGGGGTGTATCATGCAATATAGGAAATTTGGAAAAGAAGGTTTTGATGTTTCTGTTTTAGGCTTTGGCTGTATGCGTCTGCCTATTTTAGATGGTGATGATAGCAAGATCCATGAAGCTGAAGCTATATCCATGCTAAGAAAAAGTATTGATCTAGGGGTAAATTATGTGGACACTGCCTTTTTTTATCATAAAGGTAATAGTGAGCGCTTTGTAAGCAAAGCACTGGCAGATGGTTATCGTGAGAAGGTTTATCTGGCAACGAAACTCCCGGTATGGCTTACTAATAGCTACGAAGATTTTGATAAGTATCTGAATCAACAGTTAAAAAATCTAGATACCGATTGGATTGACTGTTATTTATTACATGGATTACATAAAGAGGTATGGGAAAAAATAAAAAACCTAGAGGTACTAGACTTTCTGGATGCAGCAAAAAAAGACGGCCGTATTAAGTATGCAGGTTTCTCTTTCCATGATGAGGTAGACTTATTCAAAGAAATCGCGGATGCCTATGATTGGGATTTTTGTCAGATTCAGCTAAATTACACAGATACTGCTTATCAGGCCGGAATAGAAGGGTTAGGCTATGCCAATGATAAAAATATTCCTGTCATTATCATGGAACCCTTAAAAGGCGGCCGTCTTACCATAAATCCACCGGATGATATCATGACATTATGGGCACAGTCTGAAGTTCAGAGAACCCCTGCTGAATGGGCACTGCGCTGGGTATGCAATCAACCAGAGGTAACACTGGTATTGAGCGGTATGAGTACAATGGAGCAAGTAGAGGAAAATATTAAGATCGTAGAGGATGCCTACCCCAATACATTAACCGAAGCAGATCTGAAGATCATTGATGCAGTCAAAGAAAAGTACCAGCAGATGATCAAAGTGAATTGCACAGGCTGTGAGTATTGTATGCCCTGTCCTGTGGGAGTGAACATTCCACGAAATTTTACCCTCTACAATGACGTATTTATGTATAATTTAATAGACCCTTCCATTCAAACCTATAACAACTGGTTAAAAGAAAATGAACGGGCATCCGCCTGTGCTGCCTGCGGTAAATGTATGGAAGTCTGTCCACAAAACATCGATATCATAGAGCACCTAAAGGATGTTCACAAGACCCTATCAAAAAAATAGTCCGCTTAAGAAGCTGTATCTTTAAAAAATAAAAATTTAGTGGCCGAATTAAAAAAGTTACAAAAATACGCTTAGCATGCCGGCATGCTAAGCGTATTTTTTAGAATGAAAATCCTATTTTTTCTTCGTGATTACCATTTCACAGCAGTCCTGTCCCTTGCTAAGCAGTTGTTTAAACTCAAGATCCAAATGAGGGAAACATTCAATCATACCGTAATCCCCAAAGCTTGCTAATTCACACAGCTTTGCTACTTCCTCCGGACTACATCCCAGCTTCTTCCAAGCTTCCACCAATGCACAATACCTAAATTTAATCACACTTTCATTTTCATCCAGTTTTACCGGCTCCATGGCAAAGGCTTCTCTCGGATGACCTGATAGGATGGCATTCGCAAAATCCAAGGCGGTTTTTGCTTCTCCAATAGCGATCCCCTTCATATTTCCAAATTCCTTAATTGCTTTCTCCGCGATCTTATCTACATCCGCATTTTCTTCCTTCGCATATTTCAGCAGCAGATAAAACCATCTTGCCCGATCCTCAATAGCAGCTCTAAAAGCATCTGTTAACTCTTGTTGTGAGTATATTTTATCACACATTGTCATTGTCCTCCTTTAAGTTTCTGTTTATTCGCCTAAATAGGCCTTTTTCACTGCATCACTCTCTAATAATGTTTTTGCTTCATCTGCTAAAACAATTTTACCTGTTTCCAGAACATAACACCGATGGGCAATCATTAAGGCCATTCTCGCATTTTGCTCAATCAACAGAATTGTTGTTCCCTGCTCGTTTATTTCCTTAATCAATTGAAAGATTGTCTCTACCAGCAAAGGAGCCAGTCCCAAGGAGGGTTCATCCAACAGCAGCAGTCTAGGCTTACTCATTAACGCTCTTCCAATGGCAAGCATCTGCTGTTCCCCACCGCTTAATGTTCCTGCTGTCTGCTGTTTTCTCTCATATAATCTGGGAAATAAGGCATAAATCCTTTCAAAGGATTCGTCAAGTTCAGCTTTATCATTTCGTGTAAAAGCACCCATCTCCAAATTTTCAAGGACTGTCATCCTGGGAAAAACCTGCCTGCCTTCCGGTGACAGAGAAATTCCTAGCTTTACGATTTCTGAAGCAGATTTGTTGGTGATCTCCTTCCCTTGAAAAGTGATTTCCCCTGTCCTTGGCTTCATCAACCCCGCAATGGCTTTTAGTATTGTCGTTTTTCCTGCACCATTGCTGCCAATCAGGCTTACGATTTCTTTTTCCTTTATTTCCAGGGAAATCCCTTTTAGTGCTTGGATATTTCCATAGAAGGCTTGAACATTGGACAAAGCCAGCATAATCTTACGCCCCCTTTCCCAAATAGGCTTCTATTACATTTCTATTGGTGCGAATCTCCAGGGGTGTTCCCTCTGCAATCTTTGCTCCATGATCCAGCACATAAATTCTATCAGAAATATTCATCACAAGCTTCATGTCATGTTCAATCAACAATACAGTAACACCCGTATTTCTTATTTGGCTGATATATCCATTCAGATCACAGGTTTCTTGTGGGTTCATTCCTGCAGCTGGCTCATCCAGCAGCAGGAGCTTTGGTTCGGAAGCCAGTGCTCTAATAATTTCAAGTCTTCGCTGTTCTCCATAGGAAAGGTTTTTTGCATCCTCGTCATATTTTTCTTCTAACCCTACCGCCGTCAACAGTTCTATTGCTTTTTCCCTGCTTCTCTTTTCTTCTTTTTGAAAAGCTTTTGTACGTAATATGCTGGCGAGGATGCCATTCTTTGTTTTTGAATGCATGCCAAGCATCACATTTTCAAGAACACTCATGTTCGGAAAAAGTCTTATATTCTGGAAAGTTCTAGCCATTCCAAGTGTCGTTACCTTCTCCGGAGACTGCCCGTCAATTTGAATTCCGTCGAAGTGGATACTCCCGGAAGTAGGAGAATATAAGCCTGTCAATATGTTAAAAAAAGTCGTTTTTCCTGCACCATTTGGGCCAATTAAGCTGACAATCTCACCTTCTCTTACATATAAGTCCACATTATCTACTGCTTTTAGACCCCCAAACTGCTTGCTGATATTCTTTACCTCTAAAAGAATCATTTTGAATTTCCCCTCCTTTCCTTTGAGTGAATCGTACACCTCCCAGAATGCCTTGCGGTCTGATCAACATCATCAAAATCAAGATGAGACCATAGATAACCATACGATAATCTTGTAATGACCGCAATAGTTCCGGAGCGGTCACTAAAATAGCCGCACCTAGGATCGTCCCTGGAATGCTGCCCATTCCGCCAAGGATGACAATACTTAGAATCTGTATGGATTCATCAAAAGTAAAGCTTTGAGGATCAATATAGCTTACATAGTGGGCATAAAAACTCCCAGCAACGCCTGCCAAGAATGCACCCATCGAAAATGCCAAAATCTTATAGTTTGTTGTATATATACCCATATATTGCGCGGCCAGCTCATCTTCTCGAATCGCCATAAAGGCCCTGCCAACTCTAGAGTTTACGATTCTTGAAATCAGTAAAACCGTAATCATTGCCAGTATGCAAATCACATAATAATATCCTAAATTGCTTTGCAATTCATATCCAAATATGCTAATGGCAGGGATCCCTGGAATTCCCATCGGTCCTCTGGTTAACTGCATCCAGTTCAAAGCTGTGATTCTAATGATCTCCCCAAAGCCTAAAGTTACAATAGCCAGGTATGCCCCTTGCAATTTTAGCGTAGGGATTCCTAATAAGAACCCTAAGAATGCAGCCATAAGGCCACTTAATGGTGCAGTGATACCAAATCCCATTCCATAACGGGTACTTAAAATAGCTGATGTATATGCCCCAATGCCATAAAAAGCTGCATGTCCCAGAGATAACTGTCCGGTAAATCCTGTAATGAGATTTAAACTAAGGCCCAGAATTATATAAATGCCAACCATTATAAGCATTCTTAAGACAAAATTGCTTAGTCCTAAAAAAGGAAGAACGAAGAAAACCAGACTTATCAAAAAGATTAAAAGAATCCACAGAATGTTTTTGTTTTTGAGATATTCAATCATGGAAAATCACCTACACTTTCTTCTGAACCTGTCTTCCTAGCAGTCCTGTGGGTTTTACCATCAGCACGGCAATGAGAATTGCAAATGCGATGGCATCACGATAGCCTCCATGAATATATCCTGCAGACAGCGTCTCGATGACCCCGATCAACAATCCGCCAATCACTGCACCAGGAAGTACCCCGATACCGCCTAATACAGCAGCTGCAAATGCCTTTAACCCTGTCATAAATCCCATCATAGGGTCTACCGTCTGATAATACATGCCAATCATAATCCCTGCCACGGCAGCCAGAGCCGCACCTAAAAAAAATGTAAATGAAATTACCTGATCTACATGGATTCCCATCAGTTTTGCAGCTTCCATATTCTGCGCAGTCGCCCGCATGGCTTTTCCCATTTTGGTTTTTTGAATAATCACCGTTAGGGTGGCCATCAATATAAAACAGACGGCCATAATCAATAGTTGAAAATAAGATATCTTGACTCCCATTATATTTGTCGTTCCAAGATTTAAAACCATGGGAAAGTTTTTGGTTTCAGACCCCCACAGCAACATCACCATGTTTTGCAGAAATATAGAGACTCCAATGGTACTAATTAAGCTTGTAACCTTTGGTGCATTTTTTATCCTTAATGGGTATAAGCATATTTTATCAATCAGTATACCCAACACCCCTGTTATTACTAAGCTCAAAAGGAATGCCATAAAAAAATTGATTTTAAATGCTGTAATCAACATCATACATATAAAAGCGCCAAACATATATACTGCTCCGTGAGAAAAGTTCACGAGTTCCAAAATACCAAATACCATTGTATAACCAATAGCAGTTAATGCATATGCACTTCCAAGGGTAATGCCATTAATCATTTGCTGTAGTAGCATTTTCTCACTCCCATTTGAATGAAGTTGAATGAAGGTTTATCCCCTTTTCAGCGGATAAACCCTTTCTTCATCTATTCAACAATCGTAAACTTGCCATCCTTTATTTGAAGTACTTTCAGACTTTTCACAACATCTCTATTCTCATTAAAGGTAGTATTTCCCGTTACACCCGGATAATCTTTCATTTCCGCCAAGGCATCACGGATTGCAGTTCTATCTGTCCCTGCTGTTTTAATCGCTTCGATCATCATTCCCATGGTATCATAAGCAACTGCTGCAAATTGATCCGGATCCGCATTATAACCAGCCTTAAAGTTTGCTATAAAATCCTGAACCAATGGATTGGTATCTCCGGGGAAGAAGTTCGTAGATAAGTATAAGCCTTCTACTGCATCACCAGCTAATTTAATTAACTCTTCATTATAGAGAGAACTCAAACCTGCCATAGGGATATCATATCCTAGCTGCTTCATCTGCTGTGCAATCATCCCTGTTTCTGAATAAAAAGCTGCTAAAAATAATACATCCGGCTTCTTTTCATTGATTTTAGTCAGCGTTGGTGTAAAGTCTTTTGTTTGGCCACCGATGAAAGTTTCCTCTGCTACGATTTCAGCACCCAACTCCTTCGCCGCACTGGTAAAGTTATCCTTTGCTGTAATCCCCCAGTCATTATTAATGTAGATCACTGCAATTTTCTTGCCCTGCATGCCATTGACTACCATATCTGCTACAATAGGGCCTTCAATCGCTTGTGTATTAATATTTCTGAACATATACGTTCCCTGTTTTGTAAAATCAGGATGTGATGCTGTCGGGGAGAATTCTACCAATCCTGCCTTTTGATAAATAGGAGCTGTTGCTAAACTGGCTGTACTTGAAAAGTGGCCAATAACCCCTACTACATTTTTATCTTCCACAAGGCGTTGTGCAACATTTGCAGCTTCTTTCGGATCGTTTTTATCGTCCATCAGAAGAATTTTTACTTCTTTTCCATCAATTCCACCATTTTCATTGATTTCTTTTACCTTTAATGCGGTTCCTTTTCTAAAAGCTTCACCATACTGTGCATAATCACCTGATAAGGGGCCTGTAACTGCAATGGTGATGCTCTCTTTCGCTGCATCCTTCTCCCCACCGGAAGTATTGCTTGGTTGGGAACAGGCCGCCAGTACCAGCGACATGATTAATATGAGTGTAACGAAAATAATGGACTTACGGGTTTTCTTCATGACTTCATCCTCCTAATTTTATTTTGCCGTTTCATTAATTTATACTATTCCAATCGGAAATAATGGTTTTATTTTATCAGCGAAAAATGATTCAGTCAACTATAAATTTTTGTTATTGAAATCTTTTAATGGATAGAGGATGTAGCAAATAGAAAATTATATCTTATCCTCTAATGCTTTTTCATAAATACATCTCCGCCTTGCGGTGCATCCGTATTCGCTAAATAGTTATTTGCCATAGTAGATAGACCTACATGAGCAACCAATCCAACAGTCAGGATTCCAGTAATGAATATCATTCTTTCCTTCTTATTGAGTGCATAGCCGTTCTTAATGGTATAACTGATAAAGGATATCACGATTCCCAGCGGAATAAGATAGGACACATAAACAGGACTTTCTTTAAAGTGAGAGATTCCTCCACTGATCATACCGATCCCGATTGCCAAAGTAAGAGAAACTATAATCAGGCGTATTACTTTCCCTAATGATGCTTCTTTCTTGTCGATGATAAACTCATTAATATAAGATCCCGAACTGAATAGTATCAATCCAGTTGACAGTATAATGGAATACCGGACATAATTAAAAGGCATCAGTACGATACCGCTTGAAACCATACCAATCCCTAAAAAATAAATAACATAAATGATATACATCGGAATTAACTTTTTGAGCATGTATTTTTCCTCCTAGTTTTTATACTATACCGTCTACTGTTGTATCCTATAATTTAAATTACTTGTATTGGAACAGTCTCTACTTCTTATTCTATGTTGTGTCCTCCTTTCAAAGCGGCTAAATAATTCTTGTACATAGGTGTATGACTGAGAAATCTAAGATTCAGCGGAACGATGAGGGCACCGTTCACTACGTAAGTCTAATATGGGGATATAGGGATCGACGCCCTCGTCGTTCCAAATATAAATCAGGATCCTCAATCACACATCTATATGCACTAGCAAAACCTATGCCAAAATATATTTTTTCTTGATTTTATATTTCATTGCTGTAAATCTCTCTGTTTCTGCCATAGTAGAGTAGTACTATATGGATTTCTGTTTTATTTCATACGATTCATATTAAATACTGTAGATCCAAATAGGCATTTGCCACATTGAT
This sequence comes from Geosporobacter ferrireducens, assembly GCF_001750685.1. Taxonomy (GTDB): domain Bacteria; phylum Bacillota; class Clostridia; order Peptostreptococcales; family Thermotaleaceae; genus Geosporobacter; species Geosporobacter ferrireducens. The sequence continues at coordinate 1,167,604 of NZ_CP017269.1, forward strand.
TGTAGGATTTCCTACAGTTATCCGATCCAGCTTTATTTCTCCGCTACATATAAATCTCTAAACTGCTGTTAAAGAAAAAAAACGGCACATAGGAAATGACTCAAGAAAGGTCACATTTCCATGTACCGATTTTTAGAAGGCAAAACTTTGTACGAACTATATTAGAAGATAAAATGAAAATTATAATGAATATAGAGATAGTAAGACCCTATAAAAAGCTAGAGTATAAGGTGGTAATGAACCCAATGTTACTAAAACATCCATATTAGGATTCTTGTTCTTTAATGCTTTAAAACATTCCTTATGAACATGCAATCCTGTCCCGAATACAATTGGAAATCTCGTAAGAAAATTTTTCTTCATTCTTAAAAGATTATTGTTTGCTAGGTTTTGACTGACTACTCTTTTGATTTACATTACAGCAATCTAATCTTTTGCTACCAAAGTTTTTCTGGTTTACCTCCTCCAGCTTTTTGAGAAAGTTCTTAAACCATTTTTTCATTTTAGTCCCTCCTTTGTGATATTCACTTTTCTATTTGTTATTTTATATTCGCAGTAAGGACAAATATCGTCAATACAACAACCATATATAGATAACTAGATGATCCCATGATCCTTTTTGGCCTCTCGCTCAGAATCATTCTCCTTTTGGTATTGCATATCTACAATGCAATACCTGCGCCAAAATCATTTTGATCCAGATTTTTTCATATTATCTGCCTGTTAGCCCATAAAATCGCAACGCGAAGCAACCGAATGAATTTCTTTCTCATATATTCAAATGCGTTATTGAGATTCTATTTTCTTTATTCGTCCCCAATCCCACATCCATTGTGCCATATGCTGCATTTGTTTGATTGTCCTCCGATATCCTTCATTTAGCAAACAACCGCTCTATATTTAAAGACTTCCACATAAAAAGAAGCTAGTGAAAAGCTCACTAGCTACATATACATATTTTAAAATGAAGACCTTTAAAACATTATCACTTCATAATATAAGCAGAAATTATATCGAACTTTATTCTAAACAAACCTCTAAAGCAAATAAGTTTATTTAATTCCATGCTTCTCCATTCTATATATTAGGGTATGCCTTGTTATTCCCAACAGTTTTGCTGCTTGTGTTTGATTATGATCTGTTCGTTCAAGTGCCTGTTCAATAAAACTTTTCTCAAGCTGTTCTAGCTGAATTCCCTCTTCAGGCAGTATAAAATCTTTCACTTCACTATTCTGAAATATTATTTCTTTAGGTAATACTTCTTTTACAACCTGTTCTCCTTGATTCAGAATAACAATTCTTTCAATCACATTCTCAAGTTCTCTAATATTTCCTTGCCATGGATAATTTACTAAGATATCTATAGCCTCTTGATCAAAGCGAATCTTGCTTCTCCCCATTTCTTTGCAAAGTTTTTCTGCAAAATAATCAATCAGCGGCGGTATATCTACCTTCCGCTCACGTAAAGGCGGCAGTTCGATAGGTATAACATTCAGCCGATAGAATAAATCCTCCCGAAAAGTTCCCTGTGCTACCATTTCTTTTAAATCCCTATTTGTTGCAGCAATCACCCGTACGTCTGCCTTTATGGTTTCTACTCCGCCAACCCGCTCAAATTCCTTCTCCTGTAATACACGAAGAAGTTTTACTTGTACAGCTGGTGTAAGCTCCCCTACCTCATCTAGGAAAATTGTACCTCCCTCCGCCCTTTCAAACCTCCCCGGCTTTCTTGCAATCGCACCGGTAAAAGCTCCTTTTTCATGTCCAAAAAGTTCGCTCTCTAATAATCCTTCAGGCAGTGCTCCACAGTTTACTTTTATATATGGCTTGTCCTTTCGATTACTATTGTGATGGATTGCATTGGCAATGAGCTCCTTTCCCGTCCCACTTTCACCGGTAATCAGTACCGTTGCATTGCTAACAGCCACCCGATTTACGATCTCCAGTACAGCCTTTATTTTATCACTGGTACCTATAATGCTTTTTCCAGTACTTCGCTGCAGCTCCTCTGTTAAAAATTCTATCTGCTGCTGCATATTCCCAATATTAAGGGCTTTTTCAATAATTATTTTTAATTCGTCAATATCGAATGGTTTCGATAGATAATCTAATGCTCCCAGTTTCATTGCTTCAATGGCACTCTCCATTGTTCCGTGGGCAGTTAGCATGATGATCGGTATCTTATCATTGATTTTTCTTATTTCTCTTAATGCTTCCATGCCATCCATCTTTGGCATGCGTAAATCTAATAAGATTAAATCCGGTTCTTCAGCTTGTACAGTCTTAACTGCTTCTTCTCCATCCGAAGCAGTAATCAGTCGATATCTCTCATCTTTTAGTGCTTTTTTCATCGCCCAAATCATATTTTTTTCATCATCAGCGATTAGTATTTTCTTCATCTATCTCATCTCCTTGTATTCGATCCTTGGGTAAATAAACATCTATAGTCGTTCCTACATCTTTTGTACTCTCAATCTCTATATATCCTCCGTGCTCCTCAATGATGCGATGCGTTATGGCCAATCCTAAACCCGTTCCCTTTTCTTTTGTTGTAAAAAATGGTTCAAATACCTTTTCCAATTTTTCAGCATCTATCCCAAGCCCCTCGTCTGTAAAAGAAATCTTAACCCAGTTTTCATCTGAATTTAATCTAATACTAAATTTTCCACCTTGTGACATCGCCTGTATTCCATTGATTATAATATTGACGAAAGCTTGTTTCAGTATATCCGCATCAACAAAAATGATCTCATCCTTCACACATTCACTTTGTATTCTTACTTTATGCTGCTCCGCATATTTATTGACGATCCTTACTACATCTGTAATAATCTTGTCGATGCTTTGGTGCTTGCTATGAAAAACACTTGGTTTGGCAAAATCTAATAGTCCTTGGATCACCTTATTGGCCCGATCTATTTCTGATTCAATGATTTGCAGACCCTCTTTCATTTCTTCATCTTTAATTTCTTTAGAGATGGTTTGGGTTATGGTTTTAATAATTCCAAGAGGATTACGGACTTCATGGGCAATTCCTGATGCTAATTCTCCTACAGCTGACAATTTATCTGCACGCCGTATCTGATGCTCAAGCTTTTCAATTTGTGTTATATCTTCAATAATCAGTACCATACCCTCTAATTTGTTTAAGTTATTCAATAGTGGATATCCATGGATTTTCAGTATTATCTTCTGATCCCTATTTTTATAATTATAGGTTTCATATTTTTGAATTTGTCCTTCATATTCCATTGCTTTTGATAAAATTCCTTTAATCTTCTCCGCTTCTTCAAAATACTCATAAATATATTTCTTATTTAGGTTTTCCTCATAACACAATATATGCTTTCCCTCTTTGTTGATAGATTGGATCTTTAAATTTCCATCAATTGCCACTACACCTTCCAAAATACTGTTCAAAATGTTTTCTGTATAATTTTCAAGATCTGTCAATTTGGTAATCTGTAATTCTAATAGTCTCTTTACCCTTGATTCGGATTCTACCAGTGCGCCCGTGATACCTCCGATGATAATAAACATAGATGCTTCTAACAGTTGATTAATCACATTAATATTTAACTTGCCGAAATAAATTAGTAAATGAGGTGCATAGAGCAATATTACAGATATAGAAGAGAGAAACGCCCCTTTCAGCTTAAATTTAAAAGCAGCCAATATAATCGGTATATAATATAATCTGCGATAAAAATCATGGAATGCCCATATAGATGGCAAGGTGAAATAATGTAATAAAGTGATGATAAATATACTAAAGACGATAAACCATTTGTATCTATTCTTTGACTTCATCGAAACACCCTCTTAACAGTTATATGTCTATTTTATCGCAATAAGGACAATGTCTCCATTGAATATTTATCGTTTTGCCGCAACCGGAACATTTTTTCTTTAGTGATTCTTTACATTGGGGGCAGTAATGAAAATCTTCTTTGATCTCATATCCACAATTGTAGCATAAAGTATTTTCTATATGGATATCACAATTACAACGTTTTTCATAGATATAGTAAATAGCCATAGTCAGCAGGATCATTCCAATGAGTATCATATTTCATTTTCACCTCTTCTTTCTATTCCGCAATAAGGGCAGATCTCCCAATTATCTTCTATTTCTGCGGAACACTGCAAGCAATATATTTTTTCATATCTCTTCTTATTAAAATCAAATATAGCAAGGGTAAAAAGTATAATTCCAATGACTATACCTAGCATTTTTATTCCAAGAAATCCGGTACCACATATACTTCCATATTTGAAATCTATTTTGTGGCCTATATAAATAGTAAGCATAGCAATTAGAATAATTGATATTGCTTTTTTTATATATTTCGAGTATTTTTTTGTTTTATTGATTTTGTGGATAGATTCGATCATTATACTATGCCCCCCCAAAATGTGTGATATGCTACATAAATGTGTAAACTTTAAAACAATTTAATTATATGAAAAATACCCTAAAATGTGAGATTTTTTCACCTTTCAGGGTAGATCATAATTTTTTTTACAATGTCGCTATATAGATTAGATACCTCTATTTTCGAGAATCCTGCTTTATGAATATTTTGAACAGTTCTTCTGTTAATATTGGCACCATATAGATTTACTACAATCGGATTAAACACATCCATCAGTAAACCCAATATCAGTTTTTCACTTCTTACATGTTCAATCATCATAATCTTCCCATCAGACTTACATACTCTTCCCATCTCTTTTAATCCCTGAATTGGGTCAGGTACAGAGCAAAATACACAGGTAGTAAATATCGTGTCAAATGTACCATCAGCAAATTCCAGATTCTGAACATCCATATGATAGAGTTCCACATTCTTATTTAATGTCTTTGCCTTTCTTTTAGCTCTTTCCAGCATTTTCTCGCTAAAATCAATCGCTGTGATATCCAAGCCGGAAGGATAGTATTCAATGTTTTTACCGGTACCTACGCCTACCTCTAATACTTTTCCATCAAGCTCTTTCATTAGTTCTAATCTCCATGATTTTAACGCCATTGCTTCCATAGGTTTTTCCATAACGTCGTAGAATCTGGCAACTCGATTGTATCGTTTTCTAATTTTCTCAGTTTGACTGTTCATCGCACCTCCACCAATCTCTCATAATTAAAAATAATATTCCAAAAGATAGCAAAGTCCACCTTTTCATTGCACTCTTATTATTCGCTAGTTGAAGATTCTATTTTTTACAGTAATAGATAAAAGCTGGCGGAATATTCAATAGCTGAATCCCTAGCTTTACTTTAGGAAATATCTCTTTTAAAGTACTTAAAAAATGTAATGAGTATTGAAACGTTATAAAATCTCCCTTATTGCTAAGCACCTGGAAGGTATTATTAAGTATTCTCAAACTTACTTTCCTAGGTAAAACAGTAAAGGGTAACCCTGATATAATATAATCTACCTCGTTAAACCCCTGCTGCGTTAAATAATCCATCATATTTTCAGCTGAATCATTTATAATGTATATATTATCCTTAGGGGAGTGTAGACTTTTCAATCTACTAAACATATCTTTGTTTAATTCAAAGGATATAAATAAAGTATCCTTCTTCTTTCTACGTATTATTTCCTTCGTGAATATACCAGTCCCTGACCCATATTCAACAATACATTTACTGCTTTCAAAGTTAATGTTTTTCAGCATGCTAAAACATAGATATTTTGAACTAGGCGCTATTGATCCTATTATGTCAGGTTGTTGTATAAAGTTTTTTAAAAATAACCTTTGTTCATAATTCATATCATTCACCTCACATTGTATACAGCTTGCTTTCGAAGTGAAATGCAGCCTAGAACTCCAATCGCAAAAATACTTCCAATAAATAGTTTAATAAATTTTACTGCTAATAATACTACAAACAAATGGATCTTTATATTTCACGCTATTCTTCATTGAGTTCTGGAATATTCTGAGGTATTTACAACACCTGTTGTAGCATATTGAACTTCTTCACTACTTGCCTGTTGTATATTTCTTTTTTTTGGATAAATTGTACTCTCACTAAATTACATCAATTGCTTTTTCTTTTCTTCTTCAGTAATAGTCTTTTTTTCATCTATCTTTGAATCCTTATGCCCTTGATGTCTATGTCCACCACAACATCCTCCCCCTTTGACCATACGATAAATCATATATCCTATAAAGAATAAATATAGTATCCTTAATCCTATAATCAATTTAATCACTCCTTTCTTCGGTTATCCTTTAAATGAAATGGTGTATATTCAAAACACCTACAGAAAATCCTATGAGTAAAACTATAATCGTTGATGAAACAACAATTCTTTTGAATGTTTCCACTGTGTCCATCTCCTTACTTTAGTATCAAAATCACTTGCATAAAAACAATGCAATATCCATGCCATTTTACTCTCTATTCTCCTCTTTTGCTTATATTATACCAAGAGTAACAATACGCTGGATTTTTCATCATTTTTTTATTCAGTAATAATTTCTCATATAAAAATATATCTTTCTTCATTTAATAAGCAGGTATAATTAAAGAAAATAAGTTGATCCAAATAAAAGCTTAAATAAGCTTCTTTACAGATACAGATTTTCCATAGCTTCATTCTCTTCTATATCAAAATGATAAGAAACTCCAGTTTTAGCTAGAGTCTCTTATTATTTTAAAAGCGTCTTATTTAGTAACTTAACATACTAATTCAAGAATAGTCATCTACCTTATTTTTGTGAAAACTTACTCAGGTTTATTATACGTATCCTGAGGATTAGATATATAGTTTGGCACAAAATCCTCGTATTCAATTCCCTGCATCATTCCAGCAGCAGCATGATGCAATTCATGACAATGTTGTACCCATCTACCAGAATTATCGGCTTCAAAGGCCACTACGAATTTCTCTCCTGGTTTTACCAGTAGGGTATCCTTCATAATAGCAGCACCGGCAACTGGAATATCATTTTTCGAAAGGATTTGGAAAAAATGTCCATGCAAATGCATTGGATGATCCACTTTGCTATTATTAACATAGGTAAATTTCACCGTATTTCCTGTTCTTAACTTAAGCAATGGCAGTTCATCAAAAGTCTTATCATTAATTGTGTATCTCATCCCTTTGTCGTTTCCTGAAGCATCTAACTGAACCGTATAATCAATATCATATAATTGATCTAATGTAAATCTTCCTGTTCCAAATTGGCCATAGTTCTCTAAACTAAACAGAGAATATTCCACCAACTCTTCTTCTATTCTTGTCATTCCATTTCCATCAGCAATCACTACGGGGATTTGTAGCTGATCATTATATGCGTTATCATCATGTACATCAATGATAAAGTTTTCATCGGATGTGACTGTGAACTCTATGTCATATCTTTCTCCAGGAGCTATTAAGATTATCTGATCCTTAATTAAATCTGCGCCATGAATATCTTGTCCATCTGTACTTACAATCTTTATATCTTGACCTGGAATGTGTATTCCATGGGATCTATATCCAGCATTAATAAATCTGAGTCTTACTACATCGCCTTTCTTTACACCAATTGGTTTGATTAATCCACCCGACTTCCCATTAACAGTATAGATATCATAGGCATAGGCCATCATTTCCTCTTCTTCCATAACTGGATCATTTTCTTCAGAATTAGACATATCCATACTTCCATGACCGCCATCGTTTTCCATCCCACTCATTTCTTCCATGGAATTCTCCATCCATTCATCCAAAATCAAGGTATAATCTTTATCTATCTTACTCTTATTTTTAGGTTCTACGATCAATGCTCCGTATAATCCTTTATCAACCTGCTTGGATCCTTCCTGATGAGAGTGATACCAATAGGTTCCGGGTACATCAGCAGAAAATTCATATACAAAGGTTTCTCCAGGCCTTACTGCATCTTGATTAAAACCTGGTACCCCATCCATGACCGAATCTAGCGGATATCCATGCCAATGAATTGTCACTGGTTCAGTTAGTGCATTCTTTAACTCAACCTGAACAAAATCACCTTCTGTTACTCGGATCTCCTCACCAGGAACGGTCCCATTATATGTCCATACAGGGATAGTAACTCCCTCTTTTATTTCAAGATTCGTTTCCTTGGCTACCAGCAAAAATCTCTTTATAGTTTGCCCCTCCTTAGGTTTAACAATCCCTTTAGAATAATCATGACTATTCAAAGTATTCAGTTGAGAGGTTTTTCCTTGATCTCCAACCCTATCTTGATTTGTATTATTATTGATTTGATAATTATATTGTCCCATTTTTAGGTTGACCATTAAAGCCTGATTGCGCTGGAATGTAACAAATGAAAAAAACATGACGATGGTTGCTGCTATTGCTAACACAGTAATTAATCTGTTGCTCATTTCTACTCCCCCGTTTTTATTTAATTACATTTCTGTCCTATTTAATTTTTCTTAGTATGATAGGTGTTTTATAATGCAGCTACTATTTCTTCCAATTGATAAAAAACTCCCTATTCTCACTCAAAAACTCTTTAGCAATTGTTATAATTTCTCCATCCTCTATTTTATTTTCATCCATAACCGGAACAGGATTACAACCATTTTTAACCTTTTCTATATCATCTATCTTAAATACATTTCCACAGTTTTGGCAGACTACTGTATCTCCCTGTTGTAAATAGTAGCCTCTACCCGAATCAAAACATATCTGGCATGTATTCAACGCTGTTCTAATGGTACCATCGGATGCTTTAACAGCTAATACTTCCATATAGGTATCTCCATCTTTGTAAGGATAGAAACTCACTTTTTCTGATATCTCAACCTTTTTAATAATCAAGTTTCCTGCGAAATCCATGGATATTTCAATTGCCTTATCGGTTTTAATGTTAGAAGTGTAGTATCCTACCCCTATTAACAATATAATAGAAGCTATTATGAAATATAAATTCGTAGATTTACTTTTCTTATAGTTCTTCGTCTCTTTCTTCATTTTTCTCGCCTCCTAAATTCTAGTTTGCAAATATTATATTAAAAATATATGGAGATTATATGGAGATAAGGGGTATAGAAAATCTTTTGCTAAATTTTTCATAAAAAATAATGAAATATCTATAATATAAAAATATTACATTAAGCTTACGACATAATTTGTAAAACAAAAACTCCAATATTTTAAAATCTCCTGTCAATCGTCCATTTATTATAAGATATTGGAACATTATCTTCATTGGCAGTATAAATATAATATAACGGCATTTGACCCATCTGTTGGTTGTTTGTATTAGGTGCTTATTCATTCAGTTTGAACTTACTAATGATATTTTATCTTGAAAAATAAATATACTTAGCTGTAACCCGCCAAGTATATTTATTTCTTTCTTATTAACTTACATCATGCCGCCCATCATGTTGCCCATCATACCCATACTACCTTGCATGTTCATACCGTTCATATTGTTCATTGGCATCATATTCATTCCGCCGTTCATGCTCATACTACCTTGCATGTTCATGCCACTCATATTGTTCATTGGCATCATATTCATTCCGCCGTTCATATTCATACCACCTTGCATGTTCATGTTGCCTTGCATATTCATGCCGTTCACATTGTTCATTGGCATCATATTCATGTTGTTATCGTAGCCCATATTCATGTTATTGCCATACCCTGCATTCATGTTGTTATAACCCATATTCATGTTGTTATATCTGCTAAATTCATTGATACCCCATAATACAGCAAAGCTAATTACAATTCCTGTAAGAGATATTGCAGCTAGTTTAAACCATGGATTCTTTGTCATCATTATTCCTCCCATTTTGTAATTTTTTGTTTTATAATAAAGTAAATCTTCTATTCAACGCTAACTTCATGACTTTGGATTACGCTATCTTGTATATTAGCTATCTGCTTGTTCCCAGTAAAGGTCCCTTTGATTGTCTCTATCTCTTCCCTTGTAAACAAGTTGTTCTTGATCCAAAGGATTATTCCTGCTACCAAACTGATAGTAAACACTACAAACAGTACTTTCACCATAAGCAATAGTAAATATGATATTGTACCTCCGTATGCAAAGCCTGTTCCCATATACATATATCCACCTCCCATATGTCCTCTTATGTTATACCCTACATTTACTCCTGGACTGAATAATACTCCTTGAAGCACCCACAATCCTAGGATTGCAACCAAAGAAATTACAGCCATCTTAATAAAAGCATTTCCTTTCATTCTTTACCTTCACCTCCTTTCCCTAGATCATTCTGATTACGATTACATTTGTAGCAATAGTCATGCCAATTTTAATGCTTATAAGTGTTTTTTCCCTTCTATATCCTAAAGCCTTTGGAAACACTAATATTCATTATAAAGTCGTCTTAGATTCGTACTTATTTCAATTCCTCCTTTTCAAAATCTTTAGTACCTACTGTCTTATCTTTCAGCCTATAAAATCTCTCCTGTACAAATTTCTACAGAAGCCTGTGGAATATTCAACACATTATCTGATATAACAGCTTGTATTATAAAGAAGAAATTTTCAAAATAAGACCTGGCAGATATCTACCAGGACATGTATTCTAATATGAAATTTATCTTATTTTAACGGCTCCTTACGCCTATTTTTCTTATTGCTCGTTTTACCTCTATAGCTTTTTTGTAGCTCCTCTGCTTTTAATATGGTATTCTCTCTCACTATTTCCTGGTTTTCGTCGATATCTTCGCTACTACAAATATTAAAGATATTGTCGTAGGTCTCTCTTGCTATTCCATCTCCGCTTTGTTTTAAATCTGTATCTTTTAGGTCATTCATCTCATTGTTCTCTTGTATATCAGATGGCGCCTCATATAACGCACCTTGATCTTGTTCTGAAAAATCATCTGTAGATTCACTGATTTCAGCCTTTTTCAACTCCTCTTTGTTCTCAGACTTTTTGCTTATGATATTAACTTTCCTATCTGATAGATGTATAAAAGAATCTTTATCCGTAACCAGAATTTTTACGCCTTGGCCACAGATCGGACAAAACTTGTGGTTATGTTCTAATAGTTGTCCACAGTTTAAACATTGTACGTTACTATTATCTACTTTATTCTGGACACTCATCTGCCGCTGAGATTCACCTAAATGTTGCCTTGTAAACATTATTAGGCTGAAAACTTGTGTTCAATTGGCTTACGCTATCATAGCTTTGATTTAGTATAAATCTTAAATCATAGCATAAAATCAATCTCAAGTTAAAGAAAATATTTTATGAGATAATCAATTCTTCCTCTTCTAATAAAGTAAGTTCCTGAGTATCTCATTACCTTTCTGATTTCCTCTCTATAGTCTTCAGAATAGCATCTGATTTCACATTTTTTGCAAGGTGGTTTATGAATAAATGGACAGTCCATACGTCTATCTATTGCATATATAGCTAAATCGCTACATTCCTTACAAAGACATACCGTTTTTTCTAAGTCCAAATTTTTATACAGGACAGGAGACTTCTTTGCTTCTCCATGAATGTGTTCACAGTAAACATAAATAAAATCAAGCAGTATAGATATATCTTTCTTCATTTCTGCATCTACCCCATACTATCATATTATTAAGTAATCATAAATCTAAGGATTTCTTAGCTTCATCGGAATTACCATTATTAGATATCTGAACTTCATCCTATGAATACCTAGATTTTGTTTCCACAAAATCTAGGTATTCATTAGTCTTACTTCTTATCTATATTACTCTGAGCAGTTTGAACTGTCTTCTGATGCCATGGATCAACCCTGTTTGTTCCATGGGTTTTACTTCCTAGAAAATGTATGTCAAAATGACCTTCCATGTTATTATCTTTTATAAACTGTGTTCCATGAGGCATTCCCGCCATAGAAGCTGGAAGCCTCTGATCTCCTATCTCGACAATAATAGCTCGTCTATCCCATGACCATTTCTGGCCATATAGTTCCTTCATTATAGCTGTATCTTCTTTAGTTAATGTCTCAGAATCTGCATGATTTGTCCCATAGGTGCGTTTTGCATTAAATTCTTTACCAGTTTCCACATCGATAGTTTTAAAAACAGTACCCCTCGGAACTATATTCTTAATCTTTCCAAACCAACTCCACTCAGAAACATTTGAAGTATCCATGCCTCTTGATACTATGACCGGATTATTCTTGCCATTGCTGTTTAAAAGCATTAGAGTTGCTGAGCCTGCAATACCATCTACTCTCAGGTTTTGAGTCTCTTGGAAATCTTTCACTGATGTTTTTGTAATCTCTCCAAAATAACCCGTTACTTTATATTCAAAATAACCTAGTTCTTTAAGCTTTTGCTGGGGATTTACAACGGCTTGTCCCTTCATACCTGATCGCAATGTGCTATTTTCCGCAGTTTTATCCGCTGCATAAGTACTGGCTGCTTCAATTGGATTGATGAGTAAAACAAGGCTTATCATCCCTGTTAATAGTTGCTTCTTTTTCATTTTTCCCCCTTATTCTTATCAGATATTTCCTAGTCTGCTTGTCCATCACCTCCTTTCCAGATTTTCATTACATTGCTATTTACCTATCACGTTCTTCTCTTATCTTTTTTGCCCAAAGTGAAGATACAGCAGTTCTTTAATCTCATCTGCCTCAATACCGACATACAGCTCTTGATCAATCTGAATAGTATGTCCTTTACAACCTTCTTTGCATTGACATTTCGTCATAATCAACTCGATTTCCCCAACTGCATGGGTATAGTTTCTAAATTCTTCATATATTTCAATCGCTCTCTCTTGACCACATTTATTGCTTTTACACTCTGTACAAATAAAAATCTTAACCATCATACTCGCCTCCTTTTTTCAATGGATCATAAATAAATAGAAATAAATATATACCTGCTCCAGCCAAAATGCTTACATTAAACCCTAGGTTCCCTTCGACGACTGTTATCGCAGTCTGAGTACCCTCTTTAGTACGGCAGGGGATTTCATCCCCTACAACCCCTATTTTTTATATAATAGGAAAAGTAGGACTTTCCTATTATATAAAAAATTCCATAGGAAATATTACAAGTCCACTTATAATCATTTTTCCTAATAGTCCATATCCACTTGTCAAAAAGATGATCCTCCCAATATTGATTTGTGTAATAATGGTGATAAGGCTGACAATAAATAGATATATAGGTGATGCTGCTTTAGTATAATAAAGCAAGTTTTGTGCCAAGGTACTCATGCTTTAGATGTTGGGGTGTTTTTGCTAAGTAACTTTCAGATCAAATATTCTACTGTTGAATTTCAATCACTTACTGTAGCATATAAAGCAAAAAAGCAAAGAAGCCACTTAAGACTTCTTTGCTTTTTTACTACTCGTGCAAACTTATTGTTTGATATACTTATTAAAGTATATCGTATAATTTAAATAATTTATTTTCATGTTCATAAAATCTCCATATTAATCCTCTATAATAAAGAAAAGATTTAAGCAAAGGAGGTGTTCGTGTATGTTTCTTTTTCCTCTTCTTTTTGCAATTCTAATTATATGGGGGTTTGTTTATTTACTCAGAGTCGCTTTTCCCCAAAAACCAACTGAGCTAAATAACTATAATAATGATCACCCTCATGCGCCTAATTTAATTGCAAATAAACCTATGGAAATTCTAAAAGAGCGATATGCTAAAGGAGAAATATCTGAAGAAGAGTATTTAAAAATTAAAAGAAATCTTGAATAAAAATATGGCGGGATATATACCCCGTCATTTTTAATGGTCGTTATTGTTATTGAGTATTTCTCGTAACCACTCATTACCATATTCATATTTATGCTTATCCGTCTCGTTCTGATTCTTGCTGCAGTAGGGACAATAGCTCCAACTTGCTCTCAATTCCATTTCACAAAATTTACACGCCTTTTTTTCTACTTTTTTATTACAGAAGGGACAAAAGCTCCAATCTTCTTGCAGCATTTCACCACAATTGGTACAAACATTAGGCAAAAAACTTTTTTGCATTTTTTGCTGTTTTTCCACAATATTCCCCCCTGAAAATTTGACTTTAACTATAGTATATTTTTTTTTTCTCTGATAGTCAAAAGAGATTCTTGTCTTTTTTTGTTTCTAAATAACATCTTTTATTTTATTTTGTAAAATTTTAACTTAATTTCTAAAATATTGATTGGCCTTATTATAAAATGTATAATATTCCTATCAAGTTTTAGTTAATTAACATTGGGTAATAGAAGGGGGAGTAGCAAATGAAAAACAACATTTTAACAGTAGGGGCCGATCTGGGAAATGATGCATTTAAAATCATAGGGCCTTCCAAAAGAGAATTATTTATCATGAATATTCTTGCTCCTTGGCATGAAAGAAGGATTGTACAGGAAGATACAAGATATCCTTTGAATTTATTAGAGGTAGAAGTTAAAAATAAAAACGAATACCTTGGTAAGTATTTTGTTGGAGGAATGGCTTACAATTTTAATAAAGGCATCTTAAAAGAACGAACCGTTGCAGACCGCCATACAGGCAAAGCCAATGACACAGACACACTGATTGTTCTTCTTACATCCATAGCACTCTCTTTGTTAAAACCTAATACGAGAAAAATTCACGAAAAAATTGTTCTAGGTACCATGCTTCCCACTGAAGAATATTTTAAAAATAATAGAGAAAGTGTTTCTCTACTAGAGCAAAAGCTTAAAGGAACGCATTCTGTAAAATTCTTAAACCCTATATTCAATAGTATTGAGGTTGAATTTGAAATCGTCGGTATAACTGTTCAACCGGAAGGTTTATGTGCAATCAATGCAATTATGTACGACGATAGCGGTGAACTGCTGGATGAATATGAGAGAAACTATTCTGAACGAACAATCCTTGGATTTGATGTGGGCGCATTAACCTCCGATATCACAGTTATTCAAAACTTTGAGCTCAGAACTTTTTTCGGAATTGACAAAGGAACCATTGACCCATTAAACCGAATTATAGATTATTTAAAAACGGAATATAAGGTAACCGTCCCTAGACATAAACTGGACAATACTATCATTCGTAATGAAAAATTACTGATTTACGGCCAAGAAATTTCGAATCTCCATGAAATTTGTAAGCAACTGATTGATTATGAGGGCAGACAACTCGTCGAAGAGTTTACTTCAAAAACAGCAGCATCCGGTATTCAACTGCCGGACATTGGATTAATCATTCTATGCGGCGGTGGTTCCTTACTCTTTAAAGAAATGATTCAAAAGCATTTGCACAGAATACCTATGATCTTCAGTAATAATGCGGTTATGTTAAATGCTATCGGTGCATGGAAAAATGCAAATAAAATTAAAAATGAAATTCATAATAATTCTGCTCTCGGATTTGCAGCTGCTACAATGGTGGACTAATTTTGGATATGCACAAAGGAGGTTATCTATGTTTGAAAGATTCTCCAAATATAACTACACTATAACCTTGCCTTCTTCTACTTCTAAAGAAGTTATTGAATGGTTTGAAAGAATGCAGGATGATCAAAGATTAGCTGAAGAACTTGTTATGTTGGTATATGATTACATTAAGGATAATCATCCTATCACTGAACAGCATCTCAGCTTTGAAAAAAATCAAATTCCCCAAGATAATCAATATATAGACGAAGCTTCATTTTTGGATAGTTTATATGATTGGCAAGAATCAAATCTTGCTGCTTTTAAAGAAGAGCAGAAAGAAAAGAAAAAAATGCTTTCAGTATAATACTAGTCAATTTTGTAAATCATATAATTCTATAGCTGAAATCAATTCGTTAAAAAGACCCAACACCCTATCAATATTACAAAGGTGTTAGGTCTTTTTTATGAAGCTAGGCATTTTAATCAGCTCTATTTCACTTTTTGGTATCATTAAATACATTTTCAGGTAATAACTTCTATGGCAAAAAGGAAAACCAAAAGGCTTATCTTTTTGAGGATTTACATCATTCCCATGCCTCCGCCGCCACCGGAAGACATACCACCCATGTTCATCATACCCATACCTCCACCTGAAGGCATACTACTCATACTTCCACTCTGAGGCGTACTGCTCATTCCGCCTTGCATCTGCGTGTTTCCATTCATCATATTTAACTGCTGCTGAATTTGGTTCATCTGCATTTGCATTTGATAGATTTGCTGCATCATCATTGTATTATAATCCATTGGCATATTCCCTTGTGTCGGCATATATCCTTGCATTGGCATATTAACGCTCATACCACCCTGCATCTGCATATTACCACTCATATTACCCATCGGCATGCCATTATTCATACTGCCCATTGCATTCTGATACTGGTCTTGCTGCTGATGTTGCAGGTGAATATTGTTTGCTGATGATCCGTTTGCAGAAACTAAGCCTAATACGGCTACACTAATTAATATTCCCACAAAAGAAAATACTGCTAATTTAAACCATCCATTGTTACCCATGATAAAACCTCCCTTTTTCATTGTTGTTGTGTTTTCTCCCTTTAGAAGATTATCTTGTGGTTTGCCTGCCGGAATACCTCCTCCTACGTTTGGTTTTTTCTTATTTTTCTCTCCAAAGAATTGTAGAAATCCCCAGATGGCAAAGCCGGTACCTAAAAACAATAGTGCTAATAGGACGAACATGTATATTTGTCCCAATGAACCTAATATATTCACCCACATCACCTCGCATCATATCCAGACTATTGCCAAAATTATTGAACCACCTATAATAAGTGGAAGCAAAAGAAATACTGTACTGGTGGTCAGAAAGTGTAGCTTGTAGACAAGAGTTGCCTGATTTTGATGATGACTATGCATCTCCTGCATCTTGTCTTGTATTTCAGCTCTTGTAAACAAATTATAAATCGTAATGTTTGAAGCATGCATGCTTTTCATTGTATCTCCCATGCTTTCATTCATCATAGCAGAATTCACAGCTTGAGGTTGGCTCCATAATAAAACCAGTGTGATAACAACGAATGCAGCAAATATAAAGGCTAATCTCCAAAAATAGAGTTTTTTCTTATGAAGCATTGCTATCCCTCCGCAGCGTCAATCTCAGTCCTAAGCCTACCATGATAGAAAATATGATAATGGGTAATGCCATTGCTGTGGTTAAATTGATAACAGATAATAGGAGATTATCATGAATAATATTCATTGCTGCTCCCATCATAGAATTGTCCATAGCACTCATCATTCCCATCATAAACAGCATGACTTCATTTTCTGTAGGACCGGGCTTAAACATAGAAATTATTACAGCTGAGGCAAGGAAGAAGAAGAAGATTGTCATAAACCATATAAAGAGTCTAACCCAAATCTTTTGCAGCATCTGCCTTACCCCCTTGCTTATTCGTTTTCTTTCCTTCTGCCTTTTTCAGAGGTAATAGCACATGGCATTTTTTATAAATGTGCCAGATTACGCTTGCCAAAGCTATATAAGATACATATTCGTGGATGAACAACGCAAAACCCATTCCTGCCATGCCAATACCTTCATGTACCCAGATTAAAATACCTGTGACGATGAGTATTAGCGATGTTACAAAGGTAAACAATTGATATCCGCTCTTACCGATAATAAACCATGCCAGATATTTTGTATCGTTTTTCATAGCTCTGTATATTTCATAAAAAATTGATATGAGTGTAATAACCACGAATATTGCAGCTGCTAAGCGATGTACATAGTCAGCGGTCACATAATCAAAGTTTACAATCCATCCATATTTAGCACCTGCCATTGCAAATCCGCTTATTGCCAGCAGCGCCCAAACAATGGCAAATATCCAGTGCATAACAAAGTCAAATCGTATATTCATAGTCATTACCCCTCAGTTTATTGATCTTCTTTTTCTTCTGCTTTTTCCGTTGTATTTGACTTTACTTGTGCTGCATTCATGCTGTCTTGAATATTTAAATCCTTCAAAATACCATCTTCCAGTCTTTCATTTCCACAATTAGGGCAGCATTTCCAAGCTGCTTTCAATTCAGACTGACAGTTACTGCATTTTTCCTTAAGTTTCTTTCCACAGTTTGGACAAAATTCATGTTCTTCTACTGTCTTGTTTTGACAAGTGCTGCATATCACCTGGGCCTGTTCCTTAGATTTTAATAAGCTTATATTTTTTATATTCAGCTTTTTATGGTTTTCTCTGAGGGAGAAAACTATTGCCACCACGAATCCAATACCGGATATCAACAGCAGTAATCTTGCTAAAATAAACATTAGACTGGTTCCACCAAATCCATATCCATTACCTTGCGCGTAGTAAAATCGAGGACTAAAACCAAACATACTGTTAAATAGCACCGTTATTACTCCTAAAGCAAGCAAGGAAAGTAATAAAACAGACGCCCCTTTGAGTACTGGATCGTTTTTAAAGGATTCAGGCATTTTTATAGCATTCCCTTCAACTAAATATTTTTTGCTTGCCTTAAATACTGTGATGATTGCTGCTAATACGATCGCAATAAGCAGTATCTTTACAGCGATTGATAATATATAAGCCAATGTATTCTCTAAAGGATAAGCTCCTCCCATACCGTCATGCCCCATGCCTCCAATATTTCTACCAAACATGATATTGAATGCAAATCCAAATCCCAAAACACCAAAGATTAGGATCGTTATGACTTTCAACAGGGGATCATTCTTTATTGTCTCCCACATTCTTTCTCATCTCCTCTCCTGTCACCATAGCATAAACGATGTCAGTTTTAATACCTCGTTGTTAAGCTTCATCTTCCCTTGTTTTGATATTTGAGGTTTTTACTAAACTAAAAACAAAACCTAATATACCAAACAGAAATGCGGCGATGAATACAATAAGAATGATATTGATAATCATAGATGCATTTATATTGTTAAATATTCCATCCAACAGACCTGAAGGGACAGACCCATGGCTTATAGCAGCTGAGTTGTTATTGTTAGCATATTGTTGCGCCATATTGCTCATCACCACAGCCTGTTTCATGAAGTCGTCATTGAGTTTGTTCAGCAGCCCTACACCTTGCGCTAGTTTAAATACACTTTGATGAATCTGCTGCATTCTATCCTTGTCATATATAAGACCATTTTCAGAAACATATGGGTTGATGTTTACTAAATTTCCAGACTCGTTAATATATCCTAATGCCTGATTTAACTTACTTTTATTTTGCAATGTCAATGTATATTGCGTTGAATAATACTGCATAGGTATTTGCACATTTACGCTAGCCTGTTCCGCTTGAAAAGATAATTCATTGTCCAGCTGTGTCAATAACTGCATCCCAACAGCTAGTTTATATAGACCTGAATGTAATTGTTCCATCTTATTTGGATCATAGGTCGTGCCCATATTATTCATCATATTGTTCTGATTCTGGAGATCTGCCGGATTGGCAGCTGCACTCCCTGGAGGAAAGATATTAATAGTTGTCCCGCCGGCGTTAGTTTCTGCAGGCATTTCATTGCCCCGATTACTTTCTGCCTGGTTACCAGTCTGCGACTGATTATTTGCCATCTTTCCCATGTTTTCCTGTGTTTTTGAAGTAGGTGCATAGGGATCTAATGTCATATAGCTAATGGATTCATTTAGCAAAGATATTGTCTTCTTTAGGCTTTCCTTATTTTGCAAAGTAATATTTACAATTTCGGGTACTCCTTGGTTACTGTTTGTCTGCTGATTATTATTGGTTTGAGGGGTGTTATTCATGGAGCCATGCTGCATATTTTGCTGGTTTTGATTGGCGGGAGTGTTGTCTGCAGTGCTATTTGATGCACTCGTGTTATCTAGCGACTCATTCATTCCTCCATGGTTCATAAACAAGGTGCTATATCCGATATATCCTATTCCACCAATAATAATCACCAATAGAAACACCACCAGAAGCCCGTTTAGAAACTTTTTCATAATGTATTTTCCTCCTCAAGCTTTTAGATTAGCAAATACTATTGGATCAATACTGCCTTTTAAGAGTTATTCATATCATTACATTGGCATTGAAGTAGGATTTAGTGCGTGGTGAATAGCATATCCTACGGCTGCTATGACTACAATTACTGCAACAGCAATTAATATTTTTATGTTCTTATTCATAGCATGATTCCTCCTTTCTATTCTGCATCCTAGTATAATCTCTTCGAATTGGATGTGTCCCCATTATACAAAATTTATGTGGAGATTTTATGGATTTTGGGACAAACTTTTCTTTTTTTTTATTAATTTCGACAGTTTGTCCCATCTAAGTATGTATGTTGTTAAGTTTTCTTAACCTTTTTCCGAGCAATAAAAAACAGGTAAATCTACTAGTTTACCTGTTTCGGGAGCGTTATGACAAATTCTGTACCCTGATTCAAATTGCTTCGTACCATGATGGTTCCTTTATGGGCTTCCACAATGGCCTTTACAATTGCAAGACCGATCCCAGAACCACCAGTTAGGCGGTTCCTAGATTTTTCCGCGCGATAAAATCTTTCAAAGATATGTGGGAGGTCCTCTTTGGAAATCCCGATTCCACTATCTTTTATCCGTAACGATATTATTTCATCGTTATTGTGTATCCATATGGCGGCCATTCCTCCTGTTTGTGTGTATTTTAGAGCATTTGACATCAGATTGATAATTACCTGACTTATTTTATCTTTGTCTGCAACAACCATTGTTTTATCCCCAAAAAACTCTATTTCTACTTGCTTATTTTTAAACTGCTTATCAAAATTCATAATCATTTTCTGTACTAATTCTGAAATATCAAATTCTACCTTATTTAAAATTAAATTCTCCCCTTCTACCTTTGCAAGCTCTTGTAAATCTCCAACCATATTGATGAGTCTGCTGATTTCTTCGTTACAACTTTTCAATCTTTCAACATTAATATCCCAAATACCTTCTATCATAGCATCCATATGACTTTGCAGCGTTGCTAAAGGTGTTCGTAGTTCATGGGCTACATCAGCAGTTATTTTTTTTCTCAACCGATCTTGATTTTCTAGAGTTTCCGCAAGATCATTTATGACTCTAATCAATTCATTAATTTCTTTTGTATTAGATTTTTCACGGCTTCTGTCTCCAAAATATCCTTTAGCAATCATTTGAGCAGTCCTAATGACTCTCAAAATGGGAGTAATCAATCTATTCCCCATATAGTTTCCCACGAATAGTGCAAAAATTAGGGATAATGTCCCTATACTGATGAGCATTCTATTAATTTTCCTGATGAAATGCAAATCATTATCCGTATAATAAAAGGGGCCATAGTATCCGATTTCCACAATACCTACCTGTTCTTGTTCAAAATACACCGGATATTGCTTTTCCACATATCCACCCTGCCATTTAGGGTACCGACTGTTCATATTCTCTGACATATGTGATAGGATATTCTCACACTGTACTGGATCATAACTGACAGCATCCCATATGATGTTATCTTTATCATCCTTCACTTTCACAATCAATCCCTGCTCTAATGCATTGATACCGGTTTTAGTAATCGACTTCTGATTCCATCCGATATTTTCTTCGTATTGGTCTTGAATCAAACTAACAACATGCTCAATCTTATGCTCTTGATTCTGCATAATATATTCAATAAAGTGCTCCTCTAAAAAGATATTCGCAAATATACTGATCAAAGCTACACATATTGTCACAAGGATAATGTTGGACAGAGACAGTTTTGCTTTCAAGCCAAATTTCATTTATTCACCACCAAACCTGTACCCGACTCCGTGAACAGTTAAAATATATTGAGGTTGTTTTGGATTTGTTTCAATCTTCTGCCTCAAATTTTTTATATGAGAATCAATCGTTCTGTCAAAACCTTCGAAATTTCCTTCTAGCGCTATCGATATTAGTTCCTCTCTTGTAAAAGCTTTTTGGCTATTCTTAATTAAAGTTAATAGAATTTTATATTCATTGGGTGTAAGATTTATGGCCTTTCCTTGTTTTTTAACTTCGTGCTTCTGACTATCCACAACTAAATCCTCATTAAATACTAAAATCTCAGCTCTATCAGTTTTATCAATTAAACTTCTTCTAAGAAGTGCAGCTACTCGAGCAACCAACTGTCTGGGTCTGAATGGTTTTGTAATATAATCATCAGCTCCAATATCAAGACCTGCAATAATATCTTCTTCCTCTACTTTTGCGGTAAGCATAACAATAGGAACTGTAGATTTTCGCCTTATAGTTCGACAAATTTCTTCACCAGAAACATCCGGCAGCATTAAATCCAATATTATCAAAGAAGGATTTACTTGATCAAACATCTTTAGCGCTTCTTTGCCGTTATAAGCTGTTCTTACTGAATATCCACTGTTTTCAAGATATGATTTCACAACATCAGAAAGTTTTTCTTCATCTTCTATCACAAGTATTTTAATATTCGAAGACGCCATAACCAGCCTCCCTATTATCGTGTTATTGAAAAATATATCTATCACTCATCTGAAAAAAGGTATTCCATATCCGGACTTGCTTTTTTCCATTGTCTTTTCGTAAATAAAACCTTATAAACTTCACTATCAATACATTTAGATAATGCTGCAACAACCGATTTAATCTCTTCACAGCTTCTACCATGTATCATGGTATACATATTATAGGGCCAATTCGGACCTTTTTCTCTTTCATAAACATGACTAATGTTTTCATATGCCTTCATTAGCATGCTAATTTTACTTTTATCCGTCTCATCATCGACAGCCCACACGATCATTGCATTAAATACGTATCCTGTGTTATAATGTTTTACCACGGGTGCTATTCTTTTAAGGATACCGGCATACTGCATTCGCTTTAAACGTTCTATTACTTCGCCTTTAGAAATTCCTAGTTTCGAAGCTATTTCCCCAAAAAAATCTTTTGATATGCTAAGATCTTTTGAAATCTCGGTTAATATTTTTTTATCTAATTTATCCAGCATACATCATCCTTTCATTGTCTAGTCAAATCTAAAAAATACACTGGTTTTATACTTTTTAATAGAGGGTAGACATAACATTTCTTTCACTCCGGTTTTCACTCTTATTTCCGCTATGGTTTCATTCAATTTCTTCTGCGATTGTTCCATTAATGTGAACCAGAGATTATAGTCATCTTTACGTTCATAGTTGTGCGTAACCCCCTTATATGCATTAATCAAAGTCGTCACTCTTTTTATATCCTGAGGTTCAACCTTCATTCCAATGAGGATGCTTTTAACATCCAGCTTGTTTACGTCTAGAATTCCGCCAAAACGTCGAATGTAATCTTTCCGCTTCAAAACATTAACAATATCAATAACCGCGTCTTCACTTATACGAAGCTTCTCACCTATTATCATGAAAGGCCTCTCAACCAGGGGAATTCCCTTTTGCAGCTCGTTCAAAACCAATTTTTCTATCTCTGTCATTCTACCATCTCCTTAATTACGCATAAAACAATAGTTAGAAACAGGATCTTCTGCTAAATAATCTCCTGTTTTTGTGTAAGCTCTTGCTCTACATCCTCCGCAAACTGAAAGATTTGCGCAGTTCCCGCATTTTCCTTTATAGTTATCAAAATTTCTTAAACTGTTAAATACCGTACTATCCTTCCAAAGCTGGTCGAAGGGTAACTCTTTCACACTTCCGGCTTTCACAGGCAAATAAGGACAAATGTGCACATCTCCATTTGGGAGAATACAACAGTACCCTATACCTGCAATACATCCTCTGGAAAACCTCATTTTCATTTCCCTATGTTTTGCAAAGGCCATAAATTGTGGTGCACAAGTAGGCTTTAATTCTATATCTGTTTCTAACTGCTTATCCAAAATTGAATTTATCAGCTGTATATACTCATTATTTTCTAAAGATACATGACTAATCTGTTCTCCTCTTCCGACTTCTACAAGAAAAAACGGATGATGGGATGTAGCACCTATCTTTCTAGCCAAGTCGGTTATATCTAGTATATAATCTTTATTTTCTTTTGTGATCGTTGTATTAATTTGTACTCTGATACCTGCCTGAATACAGTTATTCGCACCTTCCAGTGCTTTTTGAAAGCAACCTGCAGCGTTTCTAAATAAATCATGCTTTTCTTCACAAATGTGATCAATACTAATCGCTGCAGCCTCAATCCCTGAGTTTTTTAATTGCTTAGCAGTGTCTTGTGTAATTAAAGTTCCATTTGTCCCCATCACCGGCTTTAATCCCACTTGTTTAGCATAATGAGCAAGCTCAAATACATCCTTTCGCATGAGCGGTTCACCACCACTCAAAACTAAGATTTTAAATCCTGCTTCTGAAATTTCTTCGATAAGCTTCTTTCCTTCCTTAGTGCTCAATTCTCCGGTGAAATAGTCTGAGCTTGAATCACGATAACAATGATCACAATAAAGGTTGCAACGCTTTGTGATATTCCATGATATTATCAAATTTCATCATCCTCCAAATAACAAGCTGGATCTGCAGCCCAAGTATCTCCTAAGATATGATAGGCTCTTGCTCTTAGATTTCCATTGCAAATTTCAAACCATCTACAATCAGAACATTTCCCTTTGATTAACTTTTCTCTATTTCTAAGCTGAGTCAGGATCGCTTGATCATCATTCCATATATTTGAAAAGCTACTATCTCTTAGGCTTCCTAGCTTTAAAAATCGACTAAATTGATCAGGATAAACATTCCCCTGCCAATCTACATTTGCAATAGCCATACCGGATCTATTGCCTCTATTTCTCATTAACAGTTTTAATATACTTTCTGCTCTTTCCGGATTTTCTTTTTGAACCTTCTGATAAATGTATGGACCATCGGCATGATTGGCAACCGTTAAAATTTCTTTAATGCTGCTTTTTCCTTCAACTGTTTTTTTTGAATAGGCATAAAGGAAATCTATTGCCTCCTTGGTTTCTTTATAAGATAGCATTTGGTCTGTTATATCTTTCCCTCTTCCAGAAGGAACCAAATGGTAGAAGCATATTCTATTTACTTTCATTTCCTCTACTAAGGCAAAAACATTGGGAATCTCTTTATAGTTGTTTTTTTGCATTGTAAACCGAATGCCTACTTTCTGGCCTACATCATGGCAGTTCTCAATCGCTTTCACTGCACTGTCAAATGCCCCAGGCACGCCTCTAAAAAAATCATTGTTTTCTTTCGTTCCATCAATGCTAATTCCAACATAACCAATTCCCATTTTTTTTAATTTCATGGCGGTATCTTTATCAATTAAACTTCCGTTTGTTGAAAGACTTACGCGTATACCGCTTGTGGTTATATACGCTATAATATCAAATATATCTTCCCTCATAAGGGGTTCTCCGCCTGAGAGTAAGATAACGGGCACATTATTTTCTTTAAACTCGTCTATTATTCTTTTTATTTCATTTAATGTTAATACACTTTCATCCTCTTCACAGTTTGAGCTGGAATAGCAATGCTGGCAGCGAAAGTTGCATCGCTGGGTTATATTCCATGCTACCACTGGTCCGAAGTTTTTTCTCGTTCCAGATACTGTTTTATTGCAATCTCTTGAATAGCGTTCAGAGTCATCTTCTATATTTCCAGATAATATTTTCGTTATATCCAACATGTTCATTCTCCTATTCTATTGCCTAATCTTTACCATATTATATTCTTCTCACATTCCAACTTATTATAATATAAAGATGTGGAGATATTATGGAGGCTCCACTATAATCAGCCCCCTTTTTGAGGAGTTATCATTAAACCCAATGTAATAAAGCGCCCTTCATTACTAAGCACTTACAATGCAATGATTGTGCCAGCATAATCAAGCTTTAATTTAAGCCGAATGGTTCTTATATTAGATATCTAACTGTTAAATTTCAATCACTAACTGTAGCATATACAACAGAAGACCTAGGAACCCCCTAGGTCTTCTGTTGTATATTAATTTATATCCCAATAACGATTTCACTTATCATCGTTATTACAATACTTAGTAATTCAAAGGATCAAAAAGTACTTTAGCGTCTAGCAACATCTTTTTAACTTTTAAATATATCTCCTCTTTTATTTCATTTTCTTCTACATGTAGAGCAATTGGAAGATTGTGATCGTTTACAGCTCCAACCCATAACAGTTTTACATCACTTGAATCGATAACCGTATTGATGATATTCATATCACTCTCCTGTATATCATCCGCTGTAGCAATCAATATATCCCCTGCATCAAGCATTATATTCGATATTTCAGCAAATCTTCTAAAATGCGCTTCCCTATCCTCCATGGAATTTTCTTCCTTTATATCTGCGTCTATTCCATAGAGAACATTTCCGATGCCAAGATAATACACATTTCTTCCCTCTATAAAAAGCCCTCTTTCAATATATCTTGCAATATCCTTCTTACCTAACTCCTTCTTACCGGAAATCAGTATCATAATGGGTTTTTGTGCGTATCGAATCCCTCGTTCTTCCTTTGTAACAGCGCTTTCAATCCACTTTATGTTCCTTCTGTCTACTTTTTCTCTTAACCAGTCTTTTCCATCTTCTAAACTATCTACAACAATTCCTCCACCGGAAATCTCATAGTTATCTACAAGTACAAATCTTGAGGTTTCTGTTAGATTTTCGGCCCTGTCAAAGGCTATCTCTTTTTCCAGCTTAAAAATTACTTCCGCCACCTCATGTCTTTGTACATATTGCCGTGTTGTGGTCGATAAGGTAGATGCATCCAATACAGTTATAACCTCTTCAAGATCGGCTCTGACTCTTTGGGTACCTACTTTTATATAGTAACCTCTGTTGCTGCTCAAGTTCTCTTTTCCCAACCAGAATAGCTTTGTCTTTATTCTTGTGGACACTTCCGGTTTTCTTTCATCGATGATGCAGGCCAGTTCTCCTCTTGTAACATATATCTGTTCCTCAAGCGTAAAACCAGTGGCGCTTCCAGCTATATCCTCATTTATTCTTGAGGCATTAAAACGCTCAATGGACTTTACCTTAGATTTTTTCCCGCTAGGATAAAAAATCACCTCATTTCCTACCCTTATTTTTCCTGTATCAATCGTTCCAGCGATAATTCTTCGATCGTCTCCACCAGCTGTAAACTTATATATACTCTGTACAGGCATTCTAAATACTTGGTCTTTGACACCCTTTTGATTGTTCAGTAAATCTAATTTTTCTAGTACCGTATTTCCATTGTACCATGGCATTTTATTAGAAATTGAGGCAACATTATCTCCCATAAAACCGCTAATAGGAATGAACAAATCTGCTTCTACACCAATTTGTGAAAGAAAAGCCCTATACTCTTCTACTATTTGTTCGTATCTCCTCTGATTATAATCAATTAGATCCATTTTATTGACTAAAACCACAACCTGCTTGATACCCAACATCGATAAGAGATATCCATGCCTCTTGGAATTCTCCATGATACCTTCCTGTGCATCTATAACCAGCAGGGCAGCTTCGGCTCTGGCTGCACCCGTAACCATATTCTTTAAAAATTCAATATGTCCAGGCGCATCTATAATGATATATTTTCTTTTTTTAGTTTTAAAAAACACTCTGGCAGTATCTATGGTAATTCCCTGTGCCTGTTCATCTTTTAAGGCATCTAACAAAAAAGCATATTCAAAGGGCTTGGCATTTCGTCTACAGGTTTCTTTTACCTGCTCTAACTTTCCTTCTGGCAGTGAGTTGGTATCGGCTAAAAGCCGCCCAATGATCGTACTTTTCCCATGGTCTACGTGTCCAACGATAACGATATTCATGTTTTCATTTATTATTTTTGCAGATTCGCTTCTATTTTGATTGTTGTGCATGATCAATCCCATCCCTTTTTATTATGATAACGTGAGATCTCTTTCAAATATACTTTGAATTTTATTTACATATATCCATCTTTTCTTAGCTCTTCTAAACCTCCACCATCTTCTTTATCTTGAGCCCTTCCACTTCTCTCAGCAATATTAGAAAATTTGCCCGATCTTAGTTCTTCAACAATTTCTTCTACTGTACGAGCCGTCGATTCCACCGGTTGGGTACATGTCCAGCAGCCAAGAGATCTATATCGCTTACCCTCCCCTTTATCAAAATAAAGAGATACCATGGGTATATTTTCTCTTTGAATGTATTCCCAGAGATCTAATTCCGTCCAATCCAGAAGAGGATGTATGCGCACATGAGTGCCTGGTGCAAAGTCTGTCTTATATTGGTTCCAAAATTCGGGCGGTTGATCTCCAATATGCCAATCATTTTTGTGATCCCTAGGGGAAAAATATCGCTCCTTCGATCTCGATCCTTCCTCATCGGAGCGCACACCTACAATAACTCCTGTGAAAGGTCTCGGATTTTTTTCTATTTCGTATTCACCTATTTCATGATTTAATCTATATCTTGTTCCTGTTGCGTTTAGAGTAGATTTTAGGGCTTCAGCTTTTAATAGTCTGCAGCACTCCAATCTGGAACAGTTTCCATTCGGAAAGGTCATTCTAGACTTTAAGGCTTCTGTATTTTCTCCATAGATCATATCCAGCTTCCATTGTTTTGCATAGTTATCCCGATAGGCTATCATTTCAGGGATTTTATAATGGGTATCTATATGAATCAACGGAAATGGAACATGTCCGAAAAAAGTCTTTCTGGCGAGATGCAGTAAAACTGTACTGTCTTTACCAATAGACCAGAGCATTCCTAAGTCCTTAAAATTTGCATAGGCTTCTCTTAAAATATGAATAGATTTATTTTCTAGCTTAGTCAGATGATCCATTTTCATTCTCCCTCTTAGTATCGATTAGACTCTTTCTTATTAAGTTTTATAAGATGTTTTTTACCCTCCGGGCTTACAATATGCCAATCCAAGGTTTCTCCATGGTCCGATGTATACAGAAAGCCGCCCTTACCGCCAATATCTGCGCCTAAGTAATATTGGATTGCACCTGCTGCACACTCCTTTAGACAGGCCGTACATCCCCAACATGCTTGCGGATATTTTATAAAAGCCTTGCGCCTATCATCTTGATCGATAAGGCTGCCCGGACAGACATTGTAGCATTTGCTACAGGACATACACTTATCTTTGTTAATCTTTATGCTCATAAGCTTCGTCCCTCCTAACTAATTCCCTGAAAATAATTTCTACCCCTCCCTCTTTATAAACAGAGTTGACATACTGCATCCACTTTTCGTTATCTTTTTGTGGAAAATCAATATATTCTTGATAACATCTCCATCTTGTTTCTTTTCGAGCTTCCAAGTGCTTAATCAGTACTTTACACACATATAACCGATCGATGATTTCAAATATAGCTAATAATCCGTCCAAGCTGCTGGCCTTTAGGGTATTTGCTATGCCCAGAAGCTCTTCAATACGCTTTTCTGCAATGCCTAATTTTGTGGTGTTATACATATAAGCAGTGGATATACCGCCAGCATATTCGTCCATCATCTTTTGCATAGCCTCTTCCACTTCTTCAATGCTATATAAAGTTTCATTGTTATAAAAAAAATGAGAAAAATACGCAACTCTTTCACTTATCTCTTTCCTATCCAGTTTACGGATGTGCACATCTTCAATCGTATTCAAAGCTGATATTGCAGCAATTTCACCTTCAGCAAGACATCCTGTTACATATTTTTTAGGACTTCCACCCGCTACATCTCCTATGGCATAGAGATTTTTTAATGTAGTTTTTCTATCCCCATCTATCCAATAGCCACTTGCTGTATGACCTCCTACAATGTAGGGTTCTGTCCCCTCAATTTCAACATTCTCATGAGCTGGCCCCCTATTGTTTTCGAGCCATTTTAAGGTTTGAGCTGGTGCCATGTTTAAATAAGCCCTGTATAATTCCTTTTCCTGTTCAGGCGTTATTCCTTCTGTTTTCAAAAAACAAGGCCCATTTCCTTTTAAATTCTCCATAACGGTAGCGTACAGTCTCATATGCGTTGTAGGTTTTCCGTATTTTTCTACGTATGCTTCACCTTTGGCGTTCACTTGTACTGCTTCTATTCCTTGTGCGATTGTACCCGTAGGTGCTATGGTATCTTTACACCTTAACGCAATGAATCGCATCTCAAAGGAGGTCATTTCAGCCCCTGCCCGGATGCCCATTGCGTATCCAGCACCTGTATTAAAGGGACAATACCACATTTTATGTCTGGAAAAAGTGGTATTGTTAGGTCTATAAAGTCCGGAAGCACCACCCGTTGCACATATTGTCTTTTTAGCATATATTTCGTAAATAACATTTTCTTTTAGTGCAAAACCTATAGCACCGATTACATGGCCCTCTTGAAGTAGATAGTCCACAATATTTATGTGATTTAAAACGGTAACATTTTCTCTTTCCATAACTGCTTTGGCAAGAAGTGGCTTAATGTTTTCGCCGTTAATCTTAATGCTTCTTTTTCCTCTCTGCACATACGCACCCTTTTCATCCTTCAGAATAGGAAGCCCAAGTACTTCAAGATGCTTGGTTACTTCATTGAGCCGTTTTGCAATGCTATAAACTAAATCCTCACGAATAATACCCTCAGCATCCTTTTTTACATATTCCACAAAGGACTCCGCGGTCTCACCTTTACCAATGTACGCGTTTAACGCATTTACCCCTGCGGCTAAGCAGCCGCTTCTTTTTATATTAGCCTTATCCGCAATAACTACCTTTAGATTAGAATTATCAGTAATGGTGAGTGCGCTAAAGCATCCAGCTGTTCCTCCGCCGATAATAAGTATATCCATATCTATAGTTCTTACATCGAATTCCAAGACAATCACTCCTTTTTCAAAATGCATACCTTAGCGCGTAGTCCTCATCTAATAAATTTCTTTACCTCTAAGTAATGAATAATTTCATTTGCGCATGCATCCACACTTAAAGCATCTGTACGAATAATTATTTCAGGACTTGTAGGCTTTTCATATAGGGAATCTATACCTGTAAAATCTTTTATTTTCCCTGCTCTGGCTTTTTTATAAAGTCCCTTTGGATCTCTATCTTCACAAACCTCTAAAGGACAATCCACAAACACTTCTATAAACCGTTCTCCAAGAAGTTCTCTCACCTTATTCCTATCTTCACGAAATGGGGAAATGAAAGCAGTCAGCGTAATCAGGCCAGCATCTATGAAAAGCTTACTAACTTCAGCAATTCTTCTGATATTTTCCATTCGGTCAGCAACGTCAAAGCCCAAATCTCTATTTAAACCGTGTCGGATGTTATCGCCATCCAAAAGATAGGTTAATTTACGTTCTTCAAATAACCTTTTTTCCACAGCATTGGCTACTGTAGATTTACCTGAACCTGATAAACCGGTAAACCATAATACAGTACCTCTTTGCTTTAGAACAGCTTCACGATCTTCCCTTTTTATACTTGTATCATGCCAAAGAATATTTTTAATGTCACTCATGAATAAACCTCCTAATATACGCCAATTATACGCCAATAAGTTAAAGCAAAGACAGTAACAACGACTATCGAGATAATGTTCAAAACAAATCCGATTCGTAGGGTCTCACCGGATTTTATATAACCAGAAGAAAAGGCTATCGCATTAGGCGGTGAACTCATAGGAAACATAAAAGCCAATCCAGATGGTAAAGCTACTAAATATACGGCTAGACCTGGGGGAAAGCTAAGAGAAATTGCCGTTTTTATAACCACCGGCAGTAAAATTACAACAACTGCTGCGTTTGAAACTCCTTCTGTAAGAAATACACTTAATGAAAAAACGACCATCATAAATCCTAAAGTGGAAAATTTCATATTTGAAATGTAGTTTTGATTGATATATTCTAATAAACCAGTTTGCTCTAAAGCTTTGCCTAGCGCAATAGCCCCACCATACATAAAAATTGCGCCCCAATTAATCTCTTTCCTAGCATCTTCCCAGCTGATTACATTTAATACGAAAAACAGTGCTGCACTGATAAGTGCCACATTGGCTATACCAAAGCGGCTGCTTTCAAATATCCACATATAAATGGTGCCAGCCAATATAATAAGGGCTTTTATTTCTTTTAAATGAATTTTACTTATTCTTTCTCCACCCTCTGAAAATAAATCTTTCAATATTTCTATATCTCTTGTTGACACACTTACCTTCTTCTTAAGGTATATAGCAACCATTCCCATGATAAGATAGATGGGCGGAGCAACGGCCACCATCCATTCTAAAAATCCTATGCTCTGCCCTGTAGTCTCTTCCAATATCCCTATAGCAAGGGGATTTCTTGCCCCTCCTAGGAAGGTTACAACCCCCCCCAGAACACTCCCCCATGCCAATGAAAAAAACATATATTTTCCCAATATAGAATCACGTTTTAGCTCCAACCGCTTACTGATTGACATTAATATAGGAAAAAGCATGGCTGCCACAGCATGTTCCGGCATAATATGGGATAGAAAAGCTGATAAGAAAAAAATCGAAAGCACCAGTGTATGGGGTTTATTCCCAAATTTTGATAATATATAATAGGAAATTCTTTTATTGAGCCCGGAGGTTGTAATACCAGCGGATATAATAAAGGCACCTATGATAAAAAAGACGGCTTTATTTCCAAAAAAGGAGTACACCTTATCTTCTGCCAGTACATTAAATGTGGCTAAAAGCCCCATTACCATAAGACTTGTAATGGCAAGAGGGATTACATTGGTTATCCACAGAAAGTTGGCAAATAGAAAAATTACTAATGCCTGATAGGCTTGTATGGACATCCCTTCTGGAATATTTTTACTTGTAACAAATATAAAGAATAATACAAAGGAAAATAACAGTAAAATCGCATTCTTGTATTCTATTAAAAACAATGTAATTAATGGCCTTCTGTCTATATAGACTTTGTTATTCACGATTATGTCCTCCTAAAGTCCACTAGAGCTTAAGGACTCATCAACACTTTTGATCATAAGCTTTTGTCTTAAGTTTAGCGTTTCTAAAAGCATTTTCATTTTAATTTTGTCTGTCAAAGAGTATTCACTCTGACTCTGATCAAACAAGGGTATTGATTTTAATAGACCAGGAGAGAGTTTATTAAAATCTTCGTGGGTTTTTATAAACTCAATAAGCCTATCATCGTGCCTGGAAATTATAGGTACAATTTTTAGTGATAATAACTCCTCAATCATAGTCTCATCATTTCTTGAGCTTGCAAAAATCCATCCACGGGTAAATAGTTCTACAGCAAAGCTCATGATCTCGGCCTGCTCCCTTGTGTAGATATTTACGCTAATATCAAAATAAATTCCATGCACACCATATGAAAAATATTCCTCTATGCGTTGTTTATCGTTAGGTATATCCGATTTTAAAAGCAGAAAAATGTCAAAATACTTTTTTATCGTTTCTACAGTTTTTTTTCTGTCTGTGTGATCTACATCATATTGGAAGGATAAGAGTATATAATTAGCCTGGTACTTCGTAATTACATCTTCAGCAGAACTTAATATTGATTCCATGGGTGTCTTCCCATATATATTAATGGTGTGCATTATACGCTTCCTCCCACTATACTTTTTTAAGCGCCTGATCGATGTCTTCTAAAATATCTGTCAGTTCTTCTATTCCCACAGATATTCTTACTAAGTCCTCATAAACACCCATTTGTTCTTTTTCTTCATAAGTATTATGGATACAGATAGTAGAAGCCGGATGCACAATTAACGTTCGAGCATCACCTATATTTACTAAGTTCGAAATAAGTTTAAGATTATCGATGAAGTTAAAAGCATTTTCTTTGCTTCCTAATCTACATGTTAGGATTGCACTTGCTCCCTTTTTATAATACTTCTTAGCAATGTCATAATAACTTGAATGTTCTAGCAGCGGATAATTCACATGAAGAATTTTGTCATGTGTAAGCAGATACTCAGCCAGCCCAATAGCATTTTGACAGTGAGCTGTCATTCTCAATCCTAGGGATTCAATTCCCACTAGATTTAGAAAGCTGTTCATAGGCGACATTACCGCACCTATATCTTTTCCGATTTCATTTCGAAGTTTCGCTGTATATGCAAACTTGCCATAACGTTTCACATACTGCTGGAAACCTGTAAACTTATCGTCCCTATATTTCTTGCTTCCACCATCTACAACAATTCCTCCGATAGCACTTGAATTTCCATTGATATATTTAGATGTAGAGTGAATGACAATATCCGCTCCATATTCAATAGGTCTCATAAGATAAGGTGAAGTTATTGTTGAATCTACAGCAAAGATCACATTCTTTTTTTGACAGATCATTGATACAGTCTCAATATCTAAAACATCTAGCTTTGGATTACCAATAGTTTCAGCAAATACTACTTTTGTTCTGTCTGTGATTGCACTGTTTAATGTTTCCTCATCAAGCTTCCCTAAAAATTTTACATGAATACTATAGTCTTCTAGATGTTTGAAAAGATTATAGGTTCCTCCAAATATTCCTGAAGATGCAATCATCTCATCTCCAGGTTTTAAAATATTCATCATAGCAAGGTATATCGCAGACATCCCCGAGGATGTGGCTACAGCTGCCACACCGTCTTCAGCAGCTGCAATTCTTTTTTCAAAGGCTTCCACAGTAGGATTGCCGATACGACTATATACATAGCCCGTTTCCCTGCCTGCGAAAATATTTTCAAGTTCTTTTGCAGATTTATAGATAAAAGCATTTGAGTAATAAAGAGGTACGTTTGTCGCTCCTGTTTTGCTGTCTCCACTCCAATTACCATGAATTAATTTTGTTTGAAATTCCATCTTTTCACCTTCTTACTCCTCAAATCAAGTTTTAAATAGATATCTGCAGCATCACTTCCTGCCAGGTTATTTAATTTAATTGTAGGTATATTCCCCATCGTCTGAAGAATGTTATCGTAAAGCATACAGCATCTCCTCCCTACTTTTTCTTAACAACCAATAGATTATATCTCTCGAAGTTTTCATTGATTTCAACAATTTCATGGCCTTCTGCCTCAAGGCTATTAGGAACATTTTTTATAGGATGACCATCATCTAAATAAAAACCGATGGTCTCCTTAGACTGAATTTTGGATATTTCTATTTTGGCTTTTACAAAATTCATCGGACACTTTATCCCTTTCAAATCAACCACATGAAGAGATTTTTCTTTGTTATTCCCAGCAGCTTCTTTTATTTCTAGAGTTTCCTTTTCTTTGGGTAAGGTAATTTCAAGTTTTGAATTTAATGACTCATACATCTGACTTACCCTATCGATTAAATATTTTACATCTTCGTAATGGCTTTCTACACTATTCAAATCGCCAAGTTTGTAGTCCAGTAGATGATCTATGAGGACTTTTACATCTTCTTTTACATAACCTGTATCTATAAAATGCTGTACAAATTCTTTGAAAATTAATCTTTCCTTCGCAGTATCAATACCCTTTAATATAAGAAGTGCTCTTGTCGCCGAAACACTGGCTTCATAAAGCTTTGCAGATTTCTTCGTCTTTATGAAATCATTGATATGAGATTGGGCATTAGCGATATCTAACTTGATGACATCTAAGACTCCTGCACTACATTCTCCTGGTCCTCTGCCCTTCAGAGAAAATTTTTCATCTGCCCCAAAATCATAGTAAAGGTCAGGATTTTCAGATTCGGATTCTATAGTGGAAAACTGCTGAATAAGCTCCTTTACCTCTTCCAAGTTTCGGTCTACAAATTCTGTGAAATTTATTATTCTTTTCTTACTTTTTAAATAGGCTAATTGATAGAAGAACTCCGGTATCTTTTTGGCTGGAATTGACCCATATTCTGTACCTAAAACTGCTTTTCCTACCCCCACAGCACCTCCAAAAGATATTCCATACATAGGTACAAGTCCATCCACTGCTCTTTTCGCTTTCCCATAAAGTCCAATTTCACCTTTTTGATGCTGTCCGCAGGAGTTTGGACATCCTGATATAAATACTTTTGGAAGCTGAGCTTTTATATCTTCCTCTTCATCCTTAAATCTCTTTACAATGGCTGTTAGGAGATTTTGTGACAGTCCTAAGCCAAGCTTGCAAGTGGCAGCACCTGCACATGCAATAGAGTTGTCAATGTTAAAAGGTGTATTGAATTTTAGAATGATATCCAGCAGTTTTTCAGCGTCACTACCCTTTAAATCCCTAACAAAAAAACCCTGTGTATTGCTTAGACGGATTGAAGGTTCATATTCTAGTGCATCAATAAATTCAATCACTTTATCAAGATTCTCTACCGGAAGATTTCCATTTTGTGGATGAACATATATAGAATAGAATCCCTCTGCTTTTTGCTCCACTACTAAAGGATTTAAAACATTTACTTGTTTTCCTATCGATTTACTCGGAATTTCCTCATAAATTGAGACTTTTATATTTTTCTCAAGTTTTACCTTTTGCAAAATCTCTTGATACCTTGCTTTGAATCCTTCCTCACCTAATCTTTGCAGAATATATCGGATACGTGCCTTATTTTTATTCGTCCTATCGCCTTCCTCTTCAAATAGATCTTTCATAGCTTGCACATGATACAAAACTTCTGAAATTGGAATGAAATCTTCTAATTTTATAGATACATTTGGACTTCCACCCAGTCCTCCCGCACCATATACTTCAAAACCTTTCTTACCATTTAGTGTTTTAGCTATAAATCCCAAGTCTGCAATTGTTGCATTTCCAGTATCTTCTGGCGAACTTGAGAAGGCTATTTTGTATTTTCTAGGAAGATTAAATATTGTAGGATCCTTAAGGGAATATTCTGTTGCAGCAAGTGCATAGGATGTCACATCAAAAACATCATCCTTAGAAACTCCTGATAGTGGTGAGCATGCTATATTTCTTGCTGTATTCCCGCCAGTTCCCTTTGTAACGATTCCTACTTCTAAGAGGGCTTCCATAATTTCTACTGTATCTTCTATAGTGACCTTATGAAATTGAATGTCCTGTCTTGTTGTAAAGTGAATATATCCATGTGAATATGCTTTAGCTAATTCGCTGATTTTTTTTAATTGGCTTAACTGAATCACACCCGACGGAATTCTCGTGCGAATCATGTAAGTATCATTATCTCTTTGTTCATATATTCCCATTGAAACTCTATAGGGTTTGAATCTTTCTGGTTCTATGAGGCCCTTCTTTAGATCCTCTACTTTAGCTCTGTAATTTTTTTCTTCTTCTATGACCTGCTGAGGTATTTTTATCACGGCACTGCCTCCTTCATAAACTAGATAGGTAAACACACTAGCTTTTCTACTGATTTATTCTCTATTATTTTAAAAAAATTAAGTACAGGCTCCCCCTTCAGAGAGAGTATTCCGTAAATCATATTTGGATCATATGCCAATCGTTTGTCTTCTTCGGAGGGTCTAGAGGGTGTATATGGGTGGGAATGATAATTACCTACTAGCATATATCCCTCTGTCCTCATTTGCTTAAGGGTGGCAAACTGTTCCCTCGGATCCATAGAAAAATGCTCACTGCTTTGGTCTATATTCTTCAATAGATATATTTTTTCTATTGAAGTTTCATTTTCTGTTTTAACCCCTGCCAGCAGTCCGCAGCATTCCAGTGGAAATTCATTTCTTGCATGTTCTAGGATTTGGTTATAGTGTTCTTTTGATATTTTTACGATCATGAGAACTCACCCTTTCGAGGTATCTATTTAAAAGCCGCAAACAGGTCCTTTGTAATCTATCAGACTTTTTATAGCAGGTTCCTTACCACATATACCACACCTTGCATTATGTTTTATCCGTATTTTTCTAAATTCCATATGAATAGCATCATAGGTCAACAGATATCCGGCTAAGTTTTTTCCAAGTCCTACTATATATTTAATTGCTTCTGTAGCTTGAAGCGTACCGATCACACCACCCATAACACCCAATACACCCGCTTGGCTACAGGTAGGAACAGCACCTTCTGGTGGTGGCTCTTTAAAAATACACCGATAGCAAGGCGTGTTATTGTCTGGAATATAGGTCGTTAGCTGACCATTGAATCCTATAATTCCTGCATGGGAAAAGGGCTTTTTTCCAATAACACAGGCATCATTAATTAAGAATTTAGCAGCAAAGTTATCCGTGCCATCAATGACGAAGTCATATTCTTGATCTCTAATGATGTCCAATATGTTTGAGGCATTTACAAATGTGTCATAGGTAATTGTATTTACATCTGGGTTCATTTCATTGATCGTCTCTTTTCCAGATACCACCTTTAATTTGCCTACGTCTTTAGTTTGATGGATAATCTGTCTCTGCAGATTTGATAGCTCTACCTTATCACCATCTGCTAAGCCTATCGTACCGATTCCAGCTGCTGCCAAGAACATAGCTGCAGGTGCACCGAGACCTCCAGTTCCTATCACAAGGACTTTAGAATTCAATAGTTTTTGCTGACCTTCTGCACCAACCTCAGATAGAATTATATGTCTTGAATATCGCTCTATTTGCTGATCGTTAAAATCCAATAGAGCCACCTCCCATAAAATATAGAAGCTCTATTGTATCATTCTCTTTGACGATCGTGTTAGTGAAATCATCTCTATCAACAATTTCTCCATTCAATTCTATTGAGACCGTCTCTGGCATCTTTACATCCTGTATCTTCAGAATTTCTAATATATTCACTTCTTTTTCAAGTCTCTTCTCTTCTCCGTTAACAATAATTTTCATTTAAAGACCTCCTCAAATTAATTCCGACTTTTCTTATCTGTTTAGTTTGATTTATTTAATAGAATTTATCACCAATTCTAAACATTGTCAATGTAATTGAGAAAACTTTTTATAAAAAAAAAACAATACATATAGCAACAGAGAAAATATTTTTTGAATGTTATGGATAGACGCATAAACTATAGTCTACTCTTTTAAAAAAAGAAACCTGGAATATACCAGGTTTCAGTTACTGCTAGTGCATTTTCATACCGCCCATCATACCCATTCCTTTCATGCCCATGCCACCCTGCATGTTCATACCATTCATAGGCATCATGCCCATTCCATTCATATTGCCCTGCATATTCACGCTTCCTTGCATGTTCATGTCGTTCATAGGCATCATTGCCATACCATTCATGTTTATGTTTCCTTGCATATTCATGCCGTTCGTATTCATGTAGTACATATCATTATTCGACATCCTATTCATATTATAGCCATATCCCGTATGCATTCCGCCATAATAATAGTTCTTGTTAAATTCATTAATTCCCCACAGTATTCCAAAGCTGATGAGTATTCCTATAAGCGCAACTGCTGCAAGCTTAAGCCATGGATTTCTTTCCATAATCATTCCCTCCTTTATGCGTCCTTTGCTTCTTTTTCTTTTCCACAGTGTGGACATACCTTCCACTCAGCATTCAATTCTTTCCCGCAAATGCTGCAAGTTTCTTTGCTGATAAGGTTTCGGTTGCCTGAAAAACTGTTTTTGATAATCGCTACATCTTCTGATGTAAATAGATTGCTTTTAATCCAAAGGATAACCCCTGCTGCTAATGCTACAATAAATACGACAAACAGCACTTTAATCATAAGCATTAATAAATAAGCACTGGATCCTCCATAGCCATAACCTGTCCCCATGTACATATGACCACCTCCATAGTTCCCTCTAAACCCTACGCCAAATCCAAAGCCTGTACCATATAGTACGGCTTGTATAAGCCATAGTCCTAAAATCGCCAGCAATACAACCACAATCAGCTTTACAAAAGGATTTTTATTCATTTTTTCACCCCCTTTGGACTAATCTTTTACGACGATATACTATCGCAACAATCATGCCAACTGTAAAACTGCTGAAAAATTATTTGTTAATTTCATAATCATAAGTAAAATACTTTATTTCTGAGATTCACCAGTGCTTATATTCCGCTTATCTACAAAATAGATTTTGCTAACTAGTTTTTTATTAATGCTAAATTTATCGAGTGTTCAAATTTGCACACCCCTCTGTAGAAAAATCCACATATCCAATATAGTGCTAAAGAATAACAAAAAGCAGCTTATTAGCTGCTTTCGCCATTACTAAGATTAAATTTTTCTATCCTGTAGATTAATGCATGTCTGGATATGCCTAGTAGACGCGCTGCCTGTGTTTGGTTACCGCCAACCCGTTCCAATGCTTGCCGAACTAAACTTTTCTCCAGTTCTTCCAGTATAATGCCTTCTTCCGGGAGTATAAAAATATCCTGTTTATTTAAATATGCTCCTTTAACGACTTCCACAGACAGCAAAGCTGTAGTAATACATCCTCCCGATGACAGTATTACCATTCGTTCAATTATATTTTCAAGTTCTCTGATGTTACCCGGAAAGTCATAGTTCATAAGTATTTCCATAACATCTCTATTCAACTGAACATCTCCTTTATTCATTTCCTTTGCGTATTTATCGATAAAAAAGTCAATAAGCACAGGAATGTCTTCTTTTCTTTCTCTCAAAGGAGGGATCTGTATCGGTATAACCTTTAACCTATATAATAAATCTTCGCGAAAACTGCCTTCTTCAACCATTTTTTCCAGATTTCTATTGGTTGCGGCCACGATTCTCACATCTGCCTTGATGAGCTCAGTTCCTCCTACCCTTTCAAATTCCCTTTCCTGCAGAACCCTGAGAAGTTTAACCTGGAGCGCCATACTCAATTCCCCAATTTCGTCTAGAAATATTGTTCCTCCTTGAGCCCTATCGAATCGTCCCTGTTTCCTATTCATCGCACCTGTAAAAGCGCCTTTCTCATATCCAAACAATTCACTTTCTAAGAGGTTTTCCGGAATTGCGCCACAGTTAACCCGAATATAGGGCTTGTTTTTTCTGGAACTTTTATTGTGAATTGCACTGGCAATG
This sequence comes from Geosporobacter ferrireducens, assembly GCF_001750685.1. GTDB lineage: Bacteria > Bacillota > Clostridia > Peptostreptococcales > Thermotaleaceae > Geosporobacter > Geosporobacter ferrireducens. Next base: position 1,208,326 of record NZ_CP017269.1, read on the forward strand.
AGCTCTTTTCCTGTTCCACTCTCCCCTGTAATGAGTACTGTTGCATTTGTATCTGCAATTTTTTCGACCAATTCAAAAATCTGATACATTCTTTTAGTGCTGCCGATTATCTTTTTATCAAAGGTCTCTGCAATGGTGTTCCGCAAATAGGTAATCTCTTGGTTTAATTCATTTAGATTGAGTGCTTTCTTTACTTTGATCATCAATTCTTCGATATCAAAGGGCTTAGAGACATAATCAATAGCCCCTAGCTTCATGGCTTCAACCGCCGCTTCCATATTACCATGAGCCGTTATCATAATCACAGGAGTTTTTTCATTAATCGTGCCAATTCTTCGTAGAACTTCCATTCCATCAATTTTAGGCATCCTATAATCTACGATTACCATATCCGGTTCTGTATCTAAAAATTGATGGAAGGCCTCTTCTCCATCTTTTGCTTCTATCACAGCAAGTCCGACTTCCTTTAAATTTTTGGCTAAAACCCATCGCATATTCTTTTCATCGTCTGCAATCAATATTTTCTTCATCGATTAGATCCTACCCCCTCTCCAGCAGGCAGCAATATTTCAAAAATGGTTCCTTGTCCTGCTTTGCTGGAAACATTTATGAGCCCATTATGGTCTTCGATGATTCTATGAACAATAGAAAGACCGAGGCCGGTCCCTTCATCTTTTGTAGTAAAAAAAGGATTAAATATTTTTTCTAAATGCTTTTCTTCAATACCCATGCCTGTATCCTCAAATCGGATTTTAATCCATTTGTTTTCAAGATTCTCAGTAGCAATTTTAAGAATACCGCCTCTTGCCATAGCATCTACCCCATTAAAGATTATATTCATGAAAGCTTGTTTCAACAATTCTTTATCAACCTTTATTTCTTGGGAATCAGCCATTCTGTTAAATACAATACTTACTTCATTCTGTACAATATATTTATTCATAATCATCAAAATGTCATCTATAACATTATTGATCATGCAATATTCCATTATATTCTTATTTGGTTTTGCAAACTTCATTAATGTAGTAACAATTTTATTTGCTCTTTCTACTTCCTCATCAATGATTTCTAACTCCTTCAAAGCTTCCTTATTATCTTGTATTTCGCTTTTCATTGTCTGTCCTACTGCTTTAATAATTGCCAGAGGATTTCTGATTTCATGAGCAACTCCAGTTGACAATTCACCTAGTGCCGCTAATTTGTCATTTCTTTGAATATGATACTGTAGCTTTTTCATTTCCGTTATATCATCAACAGTAATAACTGCTCCCTTGCTAATATCCTGAAAGGTTAAAGGAAATACACTAACCTTGATATTTAATTCTTTTTCTTCTTCTTTTTTAACAACAAATTCATTATTTTCGATTATATGATTCTGATGAATCGCTGTTTTTATTTTCTCCTTTATACGATCACAACAGATAAAAACTTCATGCAAATCCTTTCCCAAATAGTCTTCATTTATATTTAATACTTCCTTCGCTCCTTGATTTATAATTGTAATCAGCATATCATTATTCACAACAATCACACCTAATTTGATGCTTTCTATAATACCATTTGTATATTCTTCCAGTAATACATATTGTTTCAGTTGATTTTCCAGTTTCATAAGCCTGATATTTCGCTTTTCAACCAAGGTTCCTGTTATGATACCCACTACAAAGAAAAGTGTTATGTCAAGGAGTTCATTATATGTCTGACTGCCAATCCCTGTTGACAGCAAGATGTGTGGAGAATATATCAGTCCTGTTATAATGGGGGTGATAACACCACCTTTAAAACCATACTTGAAAGCTGCTAAAAGTATTGGAATGGTATATAAGAGTCTATAAAAATTATGAAATGGCTTTCCACTAAAATCGATTGCATAAAAATGAATGATACTTACAGCTGTCATGAGAATAAAGATGATAATTTCATAGGCAAACCTTCTGATAAATGACTTCATTCATTTATCCCCTTTTCAATTTCTTTTTCACAATAAGGACAGTATTTCCAAAAAACATCCACTTTTTCTCCACAATTTACACAACTCTTCTTTAGCGTTTCTTTACAAATTGGACAGACGTTAAATGTTTTCTCTACGGTATTTCCACAGTTAGGACATCTCTTGACCTTCTTTATTGAAAAAAAATCCATATTATTGTCTCTATAAATAAAGACATAGTATATTAGAATAGAAATTACTATTAAAAACAATAAAGTCATTTAACATCCCCCCGATTTCCTTTTAGGCTTGCTCCGCATATGGGACATATTTTCCATAAATCACTTTCAATTTCAAATCCACATCTTCTACATTTATTTACTGTACTTTGCGACTGAAGAAAATCAAATAGCAGCATTCCCGCGATGATTATCGCAATTAGCAATATATATCTAAAATCTACATAGTACTTATAGGTACTATTTATTCCCATTCTCCCATGCATACCCATACCCATTCTCCCTCCATATTGAAAATACAGCGGTGTGAATAGATAATTATAGATAAATATAATAACAAGAATGAATAATAGCGTAAACAATATCAACCTTCGCCCATTCATTAAAACGCCTCCTCTCATTTATCTTATAAGTAAATACTTCCATAATAATCCTAATCTCTATATATCTAAATTGTCCCTATTTAAATAGTATAAAAATCAAGCATAATATTCCACAATCAATTGCTCTCTTAGATAATTATCTTGCAATAATCATGCCAATTCAAATACTACATTTCAAATTTATAATTAAATGAGGAGATTAAACACATGTGCCCATATTTAGAATACCAATCATCATAAAAGCACCCCAATAAAGGGGTGCTGCTTTAAGGTGTTTATCTTTTTAACGCTAGTCATTTCTTCTGCCTAATAACCCTGAAATCATTAGCAATCTTAACAATTGAAGTACAGCCATTACTGTAGCAGCTACATAGGTCAGTGCAGCAGCATCCAATACTTTCTTGACAGGTTTTTCTTCCTCAAAACTAATATAATTCCCTGCAGTTAAGAGGTCTAGTGCCCTGCTGCTGGCGTTGTACTCTACGGGTAATGTAATCAGCTGGAATAGTACTGCAAACATAAACACTACAACCCCTAAGCCCGCAAGAGACTGGGAACCCATTAACAATCCAATAAACAATAATGGAAATGCAGCCTGAGAACCAATGCTCGCTAAAGGTACAATCATGTTTCTTAAGGATAGCAATGCATATCCTTCATCATGTTGTATAGCATGACCTACCTCATGAGCGGCGATTCCTAAGGCAGCTAGGGAGGTCCCGTGGTAAATTTTATAGGATAGTCTCAATACTTTACTTCTGGGATCATAATGATCTGTCATATGCCCGCCAACCAACTCTGTTTTCACATCATGCATCCCCTGTTTTCGCAAAATATCTGAAGCCAGTTGAGCGCCTGTCATTCCAAGCTTAGCCCCATGTTGAACATATTTATTAAAAGTACTTTGTACTTTATTCTGTGCATACATGGCCAAAAGAATCGCCGGTATAATTAAAATAAAGCTGGGATCATAAAAAAATGGAAACATGTCTTTTCCCCCTTCGAATCGGAAGTTTATAGAATAAAAAATATATTTAATTCATTTCACTATTCACGTTCTGCTTTATAATCATCCTCTTTACTGCCATGACAAGAGCCTCCATGTCCTGACTTTCGCATCATAAACATCATCCCTATGTGCATTAGGGGACAAAGTAAAAATGCAAAAGAAGACAACCTTCCTCCCCCTAAACCAAGCAGAGGCAATGCTGCAATCACCAGTATCGGCAGCATACAGCAAAGGATCATCATCAATCCATGTTTTAATCCCCCCTTGTGTCCTTCTTTATTACTTTCATGACAGCTTTGTTTTTTTTCATTTTGTTTTTCCATTATTCATTCCTCCTTAATATGATGTTCCGTGAATAAAATAATAAAACCAAATGCCTACTGCTGCAATCGCTGGTATGAGAATATATTCGCCATTTCTTACAGCTGCTGTTTCATTTGCTACATCGATTTGTAGGTTTTCCTGCTTCCTTTTAATAATCTTTCCTGCTATGAAAGCAATTGCGATAATACCGACACTGGTAAGATGTGCAATGGAAAACGGTCCAAAGATGATAGGATTTGTTCTGAAAAACTCTACAACAAACCTATTCATTGAAAATCCTACGATATATTTGATGAATAACTGTCCGTCATACTGGATTCTATCACGATTTCTCCAGAGATATCCAAAGAGGATCAAGTCCAGAAGCATTTCATACATCTGTGCTGGGTGCAGGATTTGATTGTTTATATTAATCCCCCATGGATAGATATTTTTCATTGGTATCCCAAATACATCGCATCCAATTCTACCGATTGCCTGTCCTAGTATAATCCCTGGAGCAAAGGTATCTGCAGCCCTCCAGAAAGGTATTTCCTTTTTCTTTGTATACCAATAACCAAACAAGGCTCCTCCGATTAGTGCACCCTGTATAGATAACCCACCTTGCTGAATCATCAGTATTTCCAACGGATTTCTCATATAATATTCAAAATTGAATGCAACAACATAATACAATCTGGCTCCAATGATGCCAGCAAATATCGTGTATAGCGCCAGATCCAGCATATGCTGCTGTTCTAGGCCTTTTCGCTTAGCCTCCCGTGTCATGATCCACAGTCCTGCCAGCATTCCTAACATAATGGTAATTCCAAAAAGATAGATCGTAAAGTGTCCAATGCTGAATATCGGTTTCAACAGCCTTCCCCCTTTCTTAATAGAATTATATGCAAATTGTATGCCAACTTTTTTAACCTTAAACATACCCCTTCCGTTATAGGGCGTGTACGAATATTTTAATATTTTTGTTAACAGAACACACTTCATATCTCTAAAGAATATATTGACTGTAAAATATAAATATTAATGAAAGGGGATTGTTTTATGTCCGACCATCCTGTGGACCATAAGCCCACGTACCCTGTTGATGTTACAAAGCCTCCGCATCATAAGCATCATCCAATAGTAGAGACCATTCAAAACTGTGAAGCCGTCTGTGAGCACATGACTACCCATTTGAAGCACAGATATGACATTCATTATCGTGTGAGACAACTGCAATTTTTAAGGGACTGTGCCGACATCTGTGGCCTAACCGCAAAGTTTATCGCAAGAAATAGCTGCTTTGCGAAACAGGCAGCTACTCTATGTGCTTATATTTGTGAGGTTTGCGGTGCAGAATGTGCAAGATTCCCGGATGCAGAGTCACAAAGCTGCGCTCAGATATGTATGCACTGCGCTAGAGAATGTCGTGCCTTTGTAATAATGTAGCTATAGAAGCGTGATTGAGAATCTTGATTTATCTATCCAAAGTCGTAGGGGCAGACCTGAGTGTCTGCCCACATCATTTCCGGAAGGACACGTAGATCCTCCCTTCCCAGAATTTAGAGGAAAAGTGAGGTTTAAAAAAAAGCTAGTGAAACACTCACTAGCTATAAATATATATTTTAAAGGGGGGAACCTTTAAAACATTATCAATCTATAATATAAGCAAAAATCATGCCAAGATTTATCATTAGCATTTATCACGATTCCTGAGTACATATGGCTATTTCATTGTACCATTTGATACACAATATATAGGATATCCTACAACTATTCACCGTATCTTGCCAAATTGTTCTTTTATATAGATACTTTCTTTTTAATGACAGCTTGCTCCTTCACCATCCGGTACCTCTATAATCGTGTCCTCTAATTTCTTCAGGTTTACGCGATTTAAATCATTCACAATCACGATTTTACCCACAAAATTGTCTGTCCCGGATGTAAAAGTCAGCTCACCCGGACTATTTGGCGTAAATTTTATTTCATTCTGCCCTTCTTTTAATGGTTGAACAAATCCTGCATCCGGTATGGTTACGATACTATTAAACCAATCTATCTCTTCTACATTGATCACCCAGCGGGTTGGGATTCCTTTTTGTACTACCAGGATATTAGGGCTATAGGATGAACCATCTACGTTCATTTCAATAATTTGCGTATTTCCATCGATTCTCGCTGCAGCGGCCTTATTTTCTATCTCCCATATTCCTTTGGAAGACCCCTGATTGTCTGAAATGCTGTTATCTATGTTATCAAGATTTTTTACAGCTGTAAGCCTTGTAGTAATCATTCCCATCCAACAGGTAATTCGGATAGGTCCTTCCTTCATAGGTGTAAATTCCATCACTGGATTCGCTGAGCTTAGGTCAGCCTCTATTCCATATTCAGGAATAATGATAGGATTATTACATCCATTAATGCTTTGTACATCTAACTTGATCTTCACAGGAATACCTACCTGGACCACTTGCACATCCGGTATGTATCCTCTATTGTTTACAATCAGATTCACAACTTGCCTTCCGTCTTCTACTACCACCTTTTTTGTTTCATTTTGAACGGTTTTTGATAACCCAAAATCTAATGCAACACCAGATAATGATAAGCCCCGATTAAGCATAACAATGCCTAAAACCATAACCAATGCAGCACTAATTTTCATCATGCTTCTGCTTAATCTGCCATTAATAATAGAAGTAACAGCTCCAAAGAGGAAAAGAAGCGGCACTGTACCTACGCTGAAAAAAAACATAGATAGTGCACCCTTTGTAATGCTTCCTGTTCCCAGAGCATATAACTGCATGGTTTGCAGTGGTCCACAGGGCATAAAACCATTAAAAAGTCCAACAATAAAAGGTCTTATCGGATTAGAAGTTCTAATTTTCTCAAGAGAAATCCCTGGAATTCTAAATCCCAATAAATTCGGCAAATGTAAAATATTCAGCATTTTAAGCCCTAACAAAATCATGAATACACCGGCTCCAATTGCGATCATTCCTTTAAATTGTCCTGAAGGAGTGATCACAGCACCCAATCCGCCTACAATTCCCCCGACAATCGTATAGGATACAACTCTTCCCACATTGTATAGTAATGAGGGCATAAATTTTCCCTTGCCTTCATCTGAATGGACGCTTTGAGACAATGCAATCCCACCGCACATCGCAATACAATGCACAGAAGTTAAAAGCCCCACCAGAAAAATCAAGCTGTAACTCATGCCTTCTGATACCTGAGGAATAAAATTGAAACCGATGGTGTTTTGTATGATATAAAAACCTCCAAATAAAAGAATTAATAGAAGCACAATACTTTTCACAGAATCCTTTGGTTTTTCTAAAACCTCATAGCCTTGTTTCTCAATAACTTCTATGAACCTTTCCCGAGAAATTCTGTTTTGATCAAATACAATTTCCACCTTCGTCCGCCGAAAGGAAGCCTTTACCTCATAAACACCATCCAATCCGGAAATCGCAGCCTCAATTCTCGTTTCACAACTTCCACAAGTCATTCCATCTAAATAAAACATAACTTTTTTTTCCATACTCCCACCCCTATTTTCACTTAATCAGTGCTTTCATATATAATCCTTTAGCATAAACAGCAAAAACCGTGCCAGAATATCATTTTATTCTGTACACGGCTTTATATCATTGTTAGAGACATATTTGCCTATTAAAATAGCTTTTTCGTTTGTTTCTGACTGTACTTTTTCATACTATCACTGTAGCATATGCTACTATTTTAAGTCAAAGGGTCTTAATAATTTATCTACTTCAAACTTTTTGCCATTTTCCATCATCTCAACCTTTGCAAATACCCATCCCTCTACTTGATCCGGATTTACACCTGCATCAATAAATGGCTGGGGATTTAGGACAAATACAATATCTTTATCGTTCTTCGTCATGTCTTTCGCCCACTCGAACATGTTCCCTTCACCTAATGCAATGCCATAGTGATCCAGGGCTTCATGATATCCAATAAGATCTCTCTTTGTTTCTACAATCTTCTTGAAAGCGTCTAGCGGAGTCGCTTCGCCGCTGTAATTAAATTTCTCTTCTCCCAATGCAAAATTCATCGCCAATCTGCCTGTTTCAGAATCATAAACATAGTTCTCAGGCAGTTTTGCCAAATCAAGGCCTGCACCGATAAAAGGCGCAGCATCAAATTCAATAATGCTGTCAGCTTCTGTAGCGCTGAAATCCTTGCTCCATTTGAATTCATCCCCTGCAGGTGATTCTAAGGTCCAACTATTTTTCTCCTCATCAAAGGTTACATTCGCTGATGCTGCCGTCAGCACCTCTTCAAAGGAGCTTACAGCTACCTTACCAACAACATCGGTTGATTGACATGCAGAAAATACAAAAGTCATACCTACTGTGGCAGCTAATAGTAATGTCTTTTTCATATTCATCCTTATTCCTCCAGTTAAATGATCATTTATATGGGTTTATTTCATCATTTTTTCAATGGTATATAAAAGCTCGTCTACTACTTCATTTTCCCCAGCTTGGATTCTGCTGATCAGACAGCTTTTCATATGATTTTCCAAGAGAAGCTTACTGACAGATTTCATTGCTGATTGAACGGCTGCTATTTGGATTAATACATCATCACAATAGATATCCTTTTCAATCATCCCTTTAATTCCTCGAACTTGCCCTTCAATCCGATTGAGTCGGGTGATCAGCGCTTGTTTCGTTTTTTCTGATCTGCTTGAAGTCCTTTGATGACAACCTTCTAAGCAGTTCTCATGCTCTTCTATATTCTGCTTTGGATCATCCATAGGGCTCCCTCCGTTCTACAAATTTCTAGTTATAATCCCTTGATCCCTACTACATCGTATCCTGCTTCTTCAATAGCACCTTTGATTTGCTCATCGGATAGTTCCTGATTCATTTCTACTACTGCATTTTTTCCTTTTAGATCAACTACTACACTTACAACTCCTGCTAACTCTTTTAATGCCTCTTCTACGTGTCTTACACAATGACCACAGCTCATTCCTTCAATTGAAACTAATTTTTTCATTTTTATTTCCTCCTTGATGATAAAGTTTTTTTATTTATAAGGTTTAAAGTTTTTTAATCTTAATGCATTTGTCAGTACGGATACAGAACTTAGAGACATAGCCGCTGCAGCAAACACAGGGTTTAGTTTAGGTCCACCAAATGCATATAATAAGCCGGCAGCCAGGGGAATCCCTGCTATATTATAGGCAAAGGCCCAGAATAGATTCTGCTTAATATTTCTTAGTGTACTCTTACTTAACTGAATGGCTGTTGGTACATCCATCAAGTCACTTCGCATTAATACAATATCTGCAGATTCCATTGCCACATCTGTACCTGAACCGATAGCAATTCCAATATCTGCCTGCGCTAGTGCCGGTGCGTCGTTGATTCCATCTCCAACCATGGCTACCTTTTTGCCTTCCTCCTGCAGTTTTTTTACTTCATTGGCTTTATCTTCAGGCAACACCTCTGCTAAAACTCTATCGATTCCAACTTGCTTTGCGATTGCTTGTGCAGTTTTCTTATTATCACCCGTTATCATAGCCACTTCAATGCCCATTTCATGAAGCCTTTTGATTGCTTTGGCACTGCTTTCCTTCACCACATCGGCTACTGCAATAATTCCAGCCAACTGATCTCCTATTGCCATATACATCGGTGTTTTGCCTTCTGATGCCAACCGGTCTGATTCGTCCTCCAACTGTGTCAGTGCTATATTTCTTTCTGCCATAAGCTTTCTATTCCCTAGGAGGACCACCTGTCCATCCAGCTCTACCTCAATACCATGACCTGGTATCGCTAAGAATCTGTCCAGTTTCAACATCACCAGATTTTCCTTTTCTGCTCCACGCACAATAGCCTCACCCAATGGATGCTCTGATCCCTTTTCTGCGGATGCAGCAATTTGAAGCAGTTTATTTCGGTCGATCACATCCGTGGTGACAATATCGGTGACCTCCGGTCTCCCCTCCGTAATGGTTCCAGTTTTATCAAATACGATGGTCTGTACTTTATGGGTAGTTTCGAGGGCTTCTCCCCCTTTAATCAGTACGCCATACTCTGCGCCTTTACCAGTTCCAACCATGATCGCAGTCGGTGTTGCCAGTCCAAGGGCGCAAGGGCAGGCAATTACAAGTACCGCAATAAAGATTGTCAAGGCAAAAACAGTATCTTGGCCGCTAAAATACCAGATGAATGCGGACAGGGTAGCAATCACAAATACAATCGGTACAAAGTAGCCGGATACAATATCTGCCATCTGGGCAATCGGTGCTTTGGAGCCTTGCGCATCCTCTACCAGCTTGATAATCTGCGCCAATGCGGTATCAGTGCCTACTTTTGTTGCTCTAAATTTGATAGAGCCGTGCTTATTGATACTTGCACCAATCACTTTATCTCCTACTTTTTTATCTACCGGAATACTTTCACCGGTTAACATAGATTCATCAATTGTAGTGTGACCTTCGATGACTTCGCCATCTACCGGAATTTTTTCACCCGGCTTTACAAGTATAATATCCCCTACTTCTACTTCTTCTATCGGTATTTCTATTTCTTTATCCTCTTGAATAACAATCGCTGTTTTTGGTGCCAATCCCATCAGCTTTTTAATGGCCTCTGAGGTTCTTCCCTTTGATACAGCCTCTAAGTATTTACCTAGAAGAATCAATGTAATAATTACCCCGGCTGTCTCAAAATATAGATCATCTACATACATAAAATCATAGATAGAGATTCTGTAAATTGAGTATATGCTGTAAATTACGGCTGCAGCCGTTCCCATGGCAATCAATGAATCCATATTCGGACTGCGGCGAATAATTGCCTTAAATCCCACAGTATAAAACTTATATCCCGCTATGATTACCGGAATTACCAATACCAACTCTACTAATCCATATAACAATGGAAACTGCATCGGCTCCAACCATGCTGGAAGTTTCCAGCCTAACCATGGCACCATAGGTCCCATGGCGATATACACAAGGGGTATTGTAAATATGGCGGATATAACGAACTTGATCCACAGCGTCTTGATTTCTTTTTCTTTTCTTTCTTTATCTTCATCTACTCTATTTTTATTTTCAACCTCTAAAGGGGTATAGCCTGCCTTGGTGATTGCCTGTTTTATTTCAGACAGCCGTATATCTTTAGGATTGTATTTAACGCTTACCTTTTCAGTAGCAAAGTTAACGGCCACGCTCTCTACACCTTTCAGTTTTCCAACAGCCTTCTCGATGGCTTTTGCACATGCTGCACAAGTCATCCCCGATACAGGCATCGAAACTTCTTTTGTATCATCTTCTTCCTTTGCTTCATAGCCAGCTTTTAAAACGGCGGCTTTTATTTGCTCTATGGATACTTTATCCCCATCAAAATCTACATTCATTTTTTCAGTAGCATAATTCACACTAACCTTCTCAACACCATCCAGTTTGCCTACTGCTCTTTCTGCTGCTTTGGCGCACGCGGCACAGGTCATCCCTAGAACCTTCAGATTTTCCGTTTGCATTCCTCTCACTCCTTTAAATTCCCTTATTCAATCTAAGAAATATCTTATAAATAAAATTGCTTTATTTTAGCTTCATACCATACCCCCCTTGGGTATCTTGATTCTATGTTAAACCTTCTTCTAGATCTTGTCAATAGGTTTTCAAAGAAATTTTTTCAAAGTTTTCATTTTCGCATAAGTAGATTAGTGCGACATATTGGTGGAGTGTGGACCTATGTGTCCACCCGTTAATTTTGCCGTCTCTTTGGGCAGACACACAGGTCTGCCCCTACCGCTATCCTTATGTGGGAGACAATGTAGGGGCGCACAGTGTGCGCCCGCTAATGATATGCATCGGGAGAACAATGTTCTCCCCTACAGGAAATAACAGCCTGTCGGTATGTGATGCATGGAACACTCCCTGTGGTGTTCCCCTGTATGTCGCACTAATCTACTGCTATCCATGATTTGCATTTGAATCTATCCATATTGAAAATGATCCCTTCCTACTTAACTGTATGCTAATTATATGTTACCCAAAAAATATTAATGGTTGACATGAAAATTTCATGATGGTAGAATAAATACATAAATTCATATCAAAATACTATGGTTTAGGAGGAAGTTAAAATGCTGTTTAAGAAAAGAACTTTAGCCTTGATATCATTGGCTTTATTGATGTTAGTTGTAGTTGTTGGTTGTACATTAAATCCTAGTAATGAAGTAGGTAATCCAACGATTACCATCGGTACCTCTGGCGGCTATCCCCCATTTACCTTTATGAATTCCGAGGGTAAATTAGATGGATTTGAAATCGATGTATGGAATGAGATCAGTAAAAGAATTGGCTATGAAGTAAAGTTTGAAACTGCAGAATTCAGCGGTCTGTTCGGAATGTTGGATACGGGTAAAATCAATACCATATCCAATCAAATTACGATCACAGAACAGCGAAAAGAGAAATATTTATTTCCAACTCCCTATGTATTTTCCGGAGCCCAGTTAGTGGTTAAAAAGGGAAATGAAGAAATCAAATCCTTAGAGGATCTGAAAGGGAAAAAAATAGGTGTTAGTTTAGGATCAAATTATGAACAGCTTATTAAGGAATATGATGTTAACAATGAAATTAACGTCATCACTTATGAGGACTTTATAGGTTCCCTTCAAGATGTGGCGATCGGTAGAATTGATGCGGTTATGAATGATAAGCTTGCCGGAGTGGTTAATATTCAGAAATCTGGACTGGACTTACAATTAGGCGGCGATCCTGTAAAGCCATTAGAAAACTCTTTCCCATTTGTAAAGAGCGATGATAATGAAGCTTTAATCGAGAAAATAGATGAGGCCATTATAGAAATGAGAGAAGATGGTACTTTAGAAAATATTTCCAACAAATGGTTTAATACAGATATCACCAAAAAATAAACTAGAGTGGTAGGTAATAAAGATGAATCTGAATATTGATACTGCATTCATGCTGGGAGTTTCTCCAAGAATCTTTCAATATGTACATGTGACCCTCAGTCTAACCTTCATTTCTTCATTGATTGCCTTGTGCATAGGAACCACACTGGCATTGATTGCAACCTATAGAATCAAACTTCTGTATCCATTATCAAGGGTCTATATATCCTTTTTTAGAGGAACACCTTTGTTGGTACAATTATTCCTACTTTATTACGGAATACCTCAAATTATCCCACAGTTTTCCAGGATGAACGCTTATACCGCCGCTTTTTTAGGCTTAAGCCTTCATAGTGCCGCTTATATGGCGGAATCTATTCGGGGAGCTATCAAGTCAGTTGACAAAGGACAAATGGAAGCTTGTCTATCTCTGAGCATGACTCCTTGGCAAGGCATGAAAAGAGTTGTCCTTCCCCAAGCAGCCCGCGTTGCCATACCTTCTCTGGGCAATAGTCTCATCGACTTAGTGAAAAGTTCTTCCCTCGCCTTTACACTAGGCGTATCAGAAATGCTGGCACAAGCTAAAATGTCAGCTGCAGCCACCTATAAGTTTTTCGAAAGCTACTTGGTCGTTGTAATGGTTTATTGGCTGATTACCATTTGTATCGGTTATTTTTTAGAAAAGCTGGAGATGCGTTTAAATAAAGCCTATTAGAGGATGATTCTATGATTAAAATTCAAAATTTGCATAAGCGTTTTGGAAACAATGAGGTTTTAAAAGGCATTGATTTAGAAATAAACCATGGAGAAGTAGTCGTTGTTATTGGCCCCTCCGGTTCAGGTAAATCAACGCTGCTAAGATGTCTTAATTATTTAGAAACCCCTGATAAGGGAATCCTAGCGATCAATGGTTTTCAGGTAAATGCTGAGAAAGTTCATAAACAGGAAATTCGTAACATTCGTAAATCCAGTGCCATGGTATTTCAAAGCTATAACCTTTTTAAAAATAAAACTGCACTGGAAAATATAACAGAAGCCTTGACCACTGTAAAGAAAATGTCTAAATCCGAAGCGGAAACAGTGGGTGAAGCATTACTCACCCAGGTTGGATTGCTTGAAAAGCGAAACCAATATCCATCTTGCTTATCAGGCGGACAACAGCAGCGAATCGGTATCGCTAGAGCCATGGCAGTAAACCCCCATGTAATATTATTCGATGAGCCTACTTCTGCACTGGACCCCGAATTAGTGGGTGAAGTCCTAAGTGTTATACGCAGCTTAGCCGAAAAACACATGACCATGATCATTGTAACCCATGAAATGGGTTTTGCCAGAGAGGTAGCCGATCGCGTAATATTTATGGATCATGGTGTCGTTGTTGAGCAGGGAACACCAGATGAAATATTCTGTACACCAAAACATGAAAGAACACAAAAGTTTCTAAAACAGATTATTGAAAAATAGAAAAACTCCATTACGGAGTTTTTTCTATTTCTATAATATTTATCGCTACGCTCTCATCCCTAAAGCTTCTTCCGGAGTAATATAGGAACGATTTTGCTTCTTACCGGTTTCTTCTAAAGTGAGATTTCCAAAATAAAAGGATAATCCCTTCCGTAGTGCTTGGTTCTCAACAAGCGCTTTTTTAGGCCCCTTATTTGCAAGCTCGAGGGCATAAGGAAGTGTTGCATTGGCCAGGGATTCCGTTGCTGTCCTTGCAAATGTGGAAGGGATATTGTCTACACAGTAATGGACAATCCCTTCTTCTATATATATTGGATCATCATGACTGGTAGCTCTGCAGGTTTCTATTGCACCTGCCTCATCACAGGATACATCAATAATTAATGCCCCAGGTTTCATCATTTTTAGCATATCTTTAGACACTAAATGATCTTTTCTCCACTTTGGCCAAAGTATGCAATTCATGAGTACATCGGTCTTCTTTAAACATGCAATGAGATTATTATGATTGGAGCATAATAATTCCACATTGGGTGGAAGTTTGTATTTTGCCTGCTCTAGCTTGTTCAAGTCGATCTCTAATATAGACACTTGATTTTGAAAAGCTGCTGCAAGCTCAGCTGCGCCTAAGCCTGCCGTCCCTGCGCCAATAATAGTAACATGGGGTGTCCTTACGCCATGAACTCTATTTAACATCAGACCACTGCCATGATTCGATTTCTGTGCATATTGGCAAGCCATGATAAAACCACCTTTGCCTGCAAGCTCACTCATAGGTTTTAGCAGTGGAAATTCTCCATTTTGATCTTGTATATCTTCATAGGCAATGCCAATCACATTCTTCTCTAAAAAGGCATCGGTTTGCTCACGATGGGCATTAGAATGAATATAGGTAAAAATAATCAATCCTTCTCTTAAGTATTGAAACTCTTCTGGAAAAAACTCTTTTACTTTATAGATCATTTCACTCTTTTCAAAAAGCTTATTTCTGTCAACAATTTCAGCCCCTGCCTGAATAAAATCTGTATCCAAAAACCCTGCCCCTATCCCGGCGCCCTTCTCCACGAGTACAGAATGTCCTTGATTTATAAGCCGTTTCATACAGTCCGGTGTTGATGCTACTCGGTATTCCTGGGGTTTTATTTCTTTTGGAATTCCTATAATCATCAGCGTCCCTCCTTATTAGAGTGTAATTCCAAGGATTAAATATAATACACAGGTAAGTGCACCAATAGATAGGGCATAGGGAATCTGCGTTTTCACATGATCTATATGATCGGCACCAGCTCCAAGGGATGATAAAATGGTTGTATCTGAAAGGGGCGAGCAATGATCCCCAAAACAGCCTCCTCCAACTACTGAAGCAATGGTTGCATAGACTAAACCTGTAGCAGCTCCTCCTGTCATATCAAATGCCAAAGGTACTGCAATTGGAATCATAATCGCGTAAGTTCCCCATGAAGTACCGGTAAAGAACGAAATAAACGCACAGATGACAAAAGTAAATACCAATAACAATGTAGGCGTAATCCAATTACTTGTTGCATCAATTACAAAACTGGCTGTCCCCAGCTGCTTTGTGATGCTGTTCAAACAATAAGCCAATGCTAAGATAATGATTGCCGACATAACGCCTTTGATTCCATTAATAGATGTCTCCACTAATTCTTGAATGGTTCCCATTCGTTGTATTAGCATTACAATAAACTGGTAAGTAACAGCTGCAATAAATGCCTCTAATGTTTTGGCCGAACCAAGAACCAGGTATGTACCGACCGTTGTAGCAATAATGATAATTGCCGGCATGAAAAAATTTATAAACAAATTCGGTTTGATTCCTGCGTTTGGCTTTATTTCTGATAATTCTTTGCCAATAAGGGGTTTTGCGCCATCCGCAAGTACTTTTCCTTCTTCCCTCGCTCTTTTCTCAGCTTTTTTCATTGGACCGAAATCCGGGATAATACCGGCTGCAATCAATCCTACCATAGCAATTGCAAATATTCCGTAAAAATTATATTTCACCATTTGTACCACTGCATTTTGTGCAGTCATTTTATCTGCAAACACGCCGATTCCCACCAATAGGCCTGCAATATATATCCCCCATGATGAAAATGGGATAAGGGTGCATATTGGAGCGGAGGTCGAATCACAAATATAAGATAATTTCTCTCTGGATACTTTAGCTTTGTCCGTAATATCCCGCATAACCGTTCCTGTATATAGCGGACTAAAGTAATCACTAAAGAAGATAAAAATTCCTAACAGCCAAGCTAGCAATTGCGCACCACGTGCTTTGATGCTTTTGTTTTCAAGGGCCTTTGTAAATCCATCAATCGCACCTGATTTTTGAAACAATGCAACCAAAATACCAACAAATACCTCAATGCCTAATACCCAAATAAAGTCTGCATTGCCAAGGGCACCTTGCATCAGTTGTGATACCCCTACAAATATGTTTTGCCCTGTGATTACAAGACCAATGAGACATCCTACAATCAGTGAAAATATAGCATCTCTGGTAATAAACGCCAATGCAAGCGCTGCCACTGCCGGCAGTATTGACAATATTCCAAAATTAACTGGCTCCATATTGAATCCCCCTTTATTTTTATTTATGGTTTACAAACAACTTAGAGAGTAAATGGTATCCTATTAACTTATACTGATAATTTCATTCCTTTCTTCAAAAATAAAATTAATAATCCTTTTTTAGTAAATCCAATGCCTTTTCTACTAATTTAACTCTTTTTTCTTGCTCTTTATCCTCTGGTAATGCAGGGTCACCAATAGGATAGGGAATTGCTACTGCACCTATGATTCTAACAGCTCCCACCGTTTTTGAAATCGGTGTGATTGTACAAATATGTGTTACTGGGATTCCAGCACTTTCAACTGCTTTTACGATCGTTGCTCCGCAACGTGTGCAAGTACCTCAGGTACTCGTCATAATTGCAGCATCTACCCCTGCTTTTTTCAGCTCCTCTGCGATTTCTTTTCCCATTCTGGTTGCATCTGCAACGGATGTAGAATTTCCCGTCGTTACAATAAAGTAATCATATAAGCTGCCGATTTTCCTTTTCTTTTCTAATCTTCGCATAATATCAAGAGGTACAATTCTATTAGGATTGTCATTGGCATAAACGGGATCAAACCCTGCATGCACAGATTCATACTCACCTCCATTCAAAGAATCAAGTGCTCTTATGTCATACTTCATCCAAAATTTTGCTGTAGCCGCCGGCAAATGGTCTGCATTTCCCTTAGGTACAACACCCCCTGACGTTAATAATGCAATCTTAGCTTTGGATAAATCTGCTACAGCCTTTGCTGCTTGTATGGCCTCATACTCAGGTATAGGAACTTCTGTTTCATATGGCTTGCCGGACAGTTTATTTATCAGCATGTCCAGTGCCCTTTCTGCTCCTGTTTTTTCCTTAAATATATTCATCCGAATACCCTTTGGAATATATCCTTCTTCTTTTGGAAGTCCCAATTTCTCACCATTTAGCAATTTATTGGCCAATTTTACCATCAGCGGTACGGCTTTTCTCATAGCTGCTGCTGAGTTACCCGTTTCGGCGATGTAAGTTTTATCTTTGTAAATATCTACTGCAGGATTTTCTGCATACAGCCCAGTCAAAGTCGGAATATTATACTTTCCCTCAATACTGGCACAGATGTCTCCACAGGCCATCCCAAATCTTCCTGCATTAAAAGCCGGACCTGCAATAACCAACTGCGGTTTATATTTTTCAATTTGCTGGTATACGAAAGCTCTTGCAGTTTCCATGTTCTGCGCATAGTAGTTGTCTCCACATATGATCGTTGCAACAATTTCACCGCCTATATGGTCTTTGAAAAGATTAGCGGGTCCTATAACTTCTTCTCGCACTTGCGGAGGTACATCCGCCTGATCTTCCCCTCCAATTTGTCCAAAAAATTGATTTGTATAAAAAATAACTCTCTTCATTCGTCCCCCTCCTAAACAGTCACTGCACTGAGCTTACTGTAGCCCTGCAAATTATGGCTTCCCATAATCCCATGAATTTCTATAATCAATCCCCCGTCTTCTTGGATTGAGCCCACAAAACCTCCTGTTACATGCTCAATGGCCTGGAGGTCTCCCAGTATTTTATCCATAGGTGGAATTTTTATAGTCGCATTGCTATTGCCCGTTGAAACAATCGCATCTGCTTTAACGGTTCCATCAGGAAGAGACTCTGACTTACCATCTACACCTGCATCCTCATTACTTATGAGTACGGTTTTAATCCCTTTTTTCTCTAATCTTTCGCAAATCATCATCAAATCCGTTGTGGGATTTCCAAACCCTTCCTGGGATATAACTACACCCTCTACGCCAAGCATCTCTACGAGCTTTACAGTAAATACGGAATTTCTAATTTTATCCTCTAAGGTTACCATTAAAGGATTTAAAACAATGCCGGCAAAATTTATCTCCAATCCATGTCTTTTAAAACATTCTCGTATAACGGCGTTGTTCTGGTGATGAAAGGTAGTTGTTTTTGATCCTGGCGAAACACAATTTCCACTGACAATGGCCCCATCAAATACTTCTAATGGTGAAATGATGCTTGGTGAAATCTTTTTAGTGTCTTTGCCGTAAAAATAAGTGTCATGCAAAAGTCCCTGGCTCATGCAAAGATATACATAGGCAACACGGGGCAGTTCCTTCGTGTCGGAAGCGCTGTCTCCGAAATGATTCCAGAAATATTTATTTGCCCTATCATATTCTGCGTTCAGAACCTTCTTAGCAATATAATGAGCAGCTTTAATTCCGGCAATTCTTACTGCCTCCTCATGCTCATGGGGATGCAAACCCTCTTTTTTCTGAATGTGGATTACAATATTATTCAGGTGGGCGAAAGGAGTGTATTCTGCAAGAGGACCACACATATCGATGATTCCTTCCTGGAATCCCACAATCGGTCCGGTAGTAATCACCGAACATCCTTTTAGTGCATAGGTTACACCACTGCCTACTGCTTCTATTTTTCCGTCAATTCCTGGAAAAGCATCCCCATTCAACTTGGCCCTTGGTTCAATTACATCTTTTACAGGTATAATTCTTACGGACTCCCCCGGCCTGGCTAAGTCTATCTTTACACCCGCAATCCTTTCGTCTGCTCTTAATAAATCAGCAATCTCATCTTTATTGATATACAGTATGTGATCCATGATTTCAATCTTATCTCCAAACTGTACATCCTTGATAAAAATCTCCCTTACCTCAAGCTCCAAAAGTATCCCTCCTTATTTTAGTCTCCATAGTCAATTTGCAAAGAACATGCCACTCCATAGCAAAATTCTCATATATTTAAAACTGTGTATTTAAGGCTGTTACGTCATTTAATGGTTTCTGCTTCCCTTACAGTTTTTTGAATAGATGCAAAATTTTCTGCAATATTGCTTAAAATTTTCTGACATATTCTGTGATTTATTCTGTTAAAGGACTAATTTTTGTGCTAGAATTTTTAGTATCAACTACGCATATTCGCAGTTTATTCTCTGAATATAATTGGAGGTGTAGCGGAAAATGTTTGACAACGATTATAACGTAAAAGATTTATTAGATATTAACTACATTGATGGAATAACAATGGTAGATCAACACGGTAAAATTGTATATACCGTACGATATAACCCTAGATTTGATAACGAAAGCGATACATATGATGTATTAAATAAGAATTATTTAGAAGTATATAACTTGGATAGCCTTGAAGAAAGCACGATCTACAATTGCCTAAAACAGGGTATTCCTATAACAAAAAGTCATCAAACCTTCTCGGATTATCGTGGGAGAATTTTAACAACAAAAAATATAACCATTCCAATTATTAAGAATGGCAAAATACTAGGTGCTGTAGAATTGTCAAAAGACATTACCACCAATGAAGATGTAAAACGTAAATGCAGCAGACCAACTAATTTTCCCGCAAAAAAGCCGCTTCCTTGCGAATTGAATCTTGCTCAATATACATTTAAGGATATCACTACGCAAAACAAGTATATGCTTGAAAATATTGAAAAAGCTAAGCTGATTGCAGACAGCTCTTCTCCCATACTCATATACGGCAGTACAGGTACAGGTAAAGAATTATTTGTTCAATCCATACACAATCATAGTTATCGCAGGCACAAACCTTTTATTGCGCAAAATTGCGCGTCTATTCCTGAAACATTGATGGAAACCACCCTATTTGGCAGTGTGGTTGGCGCTTATACCGGCGCTTCCGATACACCTGGAATTTTTGAGTTGGCCGATGGCGGCACTTTATTTTTAGATGAGCTGAATTCTATGCCTTGGTCCATGCAGGCAAAATTTCTTAGGGTATTACAGGACGGATTAATCAAACGGGTTGGTGATACTAAATATAAAAAGGTGGATGTAAGAATTATTGCTGCCATGAATGTCGATCCTTTGGAAGCACTTCACAAAAAGTTATTGAGAGATGATATATTCTACAGGCTAAGTGTAATCAGCTTCAAACTCTTGCCGCTTAAAGACCGGAAAGAGGATATTATGCTTCTGACAAATTATTTTATTTCTATCTACAATCATAAATTTAATAAAGCAGTCACAACCGTATCAAAAAAAGTAGCAGAGTTATTCTATACCTATGATTGGCCCGGTAATGTGAGAGAATTACAGCATATCATCGAAGCCGCCATGAATATAACCAATACAAATACAATTCATATTGATCACTTGCCTATTTATATTACAGAAAAATATAATCATTTACAGGAACCCCTCCTGGAAGATTTTCTGATTTCTCCAAAATCTGAAGAAAGCATTCTGCCGCTAAATGAAGCCATTGAGGCCATAGAGGTATCTATGATCAAAAAAGCACTTAAAAAATCTGCAGGCAATATGTCAAAAGCTTCTAAACTACTCAAAGTCTCCAGGCAAACCCTGCAATATAAGATTGACAAATATGGATTAGATCTAGATAAAGATTAAAAAAGGGGCAGATACATGATCTGTCCCTGTGAAAAAATGTCTTCTTTTTAGCAATGTACATCGCTTAGACTACTCACTCTTTCCAGTTGGCAAGAAAGGCATCAATTGTCCAGCTAAGTTTGGAATTGGCATGGTCTGTAGCCATACCTTTCCTGGACCGCGAAGCCTCGTCAGAAATAACCCTTCCCCTCCGAAAAGCATATTGGTAATTCCTTTAACCCTCTCAATTTCAAACTGCACAGAAGGTTCAAACATGGCCACGTGTCCAGTATCCACTTTTAATTCTTCTCCTGCACGCAGTTCATATTCGATAACAGAGCCGTCGATCTCAACAAAGATCATACCTGGACCGGTAACCCGCTGCAATATAAAGCCTTCGCCGCCAAACAATCCGGCGCTAAAACGCTGCCTGAAATGGATCTCCAGCTTTGCAGATCGCTCTCCTACCAGGAAACTTCGTTTTTGACAAATCACTGACTGTCCACCCTGTAGATTCAATGGAATAATGGTGCCTGGAAAAGAAGCTGGAAATGCAATCGTTCCAGTAGTCTCTCTGCAATGATAATTGGTCATAAAGAGAGACTCTCCCGACAGTTTTCTCGCAATTCCGCCTAAAAGACCCCCTTCCATGTTGGTATCCATGTCGAATCCAGCAGTCATCCACCCCATACCTCCGGATTCTGTAAAAACAGTCTCTCCCCGCTGCATCTCTAAAATCACAACAGGAAGGTTCCCTCCCCTTATTTCGTATTTCATAAATTATCCCTCCAATTCTTATCACTAAATTATATTCTTCCCGCTTTATTTCCATTATCCTTTTTTCAGTCATAAAAATACAGTCATATTTAATTCTATGACTGTATTGCAAATGTTTTTCTGCTGGTTATTAAAAAGCAATAAACTGGCTGGCAAAGGCAAAGAATTCATCAGGATCTCCTAATGGTGTACGGACATTACTGTTTTTATGAAAATCTGGTTCCCATTTGTCTACGTGCTTCAACATGCTGAGAATATCCTGTATGACAGATAAATTGACAAAGATTCTTTTTTCCTTCAGCTGACTTTCCAACTGGGGGTGGGTTTTAGCCATTTTGTACAGAGCAACTACACCTTGGTAAATTACGCGATAATCTGTGGATTCTTCAATCACTTTTAATACAGATGGCACATATTTCCCTACTTCCTCCGCATCTTTAGAAACAGCGGATAAGGATTGGAAAGCATATTCCTTAAAAATACTGCTGTCCATCTTATCAATAGTATTCAATATATAAGGAAATAATTCTTCCAGTTCCAACGTCTCAATCACTTTAAAAAAATGAGTTGTTAGAGAACTCTTTTCCTCGATATGCTTTTCCAGTTCCTGCAAAAGTTCACCTACAGTTCTAGGATTGTTCACTATTTGCAATTCCTTTTCAATCTGTATTTTTCTTCCATTCTCCAGTTTCTCTAATATCTGTTTGATTTCTTGATTTAAGAATCTTTTTTCCATGGATACACCTCCGCTCGTCCATATTTTACCCCTATTCCTAAGTAAATAAACCAATAGCAAAATGGATTTACAGGTTTTATATATCATTTAAATCCTTTCAACATTTCAATACATTCAGAAAACTTGCATTGACGAAACTTAGGAATTTATGATATGCTTTTAACAAAGAGACCTGTAATATGTATTTTGAAATCATGAAGATTTCTTTAAGCTGTCGAAACAGCCTTAGAGGAATCTTTTTGCAAATTTACAATAAAAACGGAGGAATGAACATGTGTGAGTCCATTGCATACCTAGCAACACCTCAAGGTGAAAAGAAAATCATGGAGAATGTTGTTTACATGAAACCCGAAAATGGTAAAGTATACTTAAGTGATTTATTAGGAGAGCAAAAAATTGTTGAGGGTTATGTAAAAGAAATTCGTCTGATCGACCACAAGATTATCATCGAAGAAAAGAAATAATGAAATTTGGGGGACCTATAGATGATTATTGCAGTAATAGATGGAATGGGTGGAGGAATCGGGAGCCAGATTGTAACACATCTTCGGCAGGAGCTTCCTCCTCATTTTGAAATATATGGTCTTGGAACCAATGCAACAGCAACCTCTGCCATGCTGAAAAATCATGCCAATAAGGGAGCAACTGGAGAAAATGCCATCATGGTATCCATTAAAAAAGCCAGTGTCATTTTGGGTCCTGCTTCCTTAGTTATACCCAACGCCATGATGGGAGAGGTTACCCCTAGGATTGCTACAGCTATTGCAGATGCTGAAGCTTTAAAAATTCTGCTGCCGATTCTGCCTGATAATTTTGAATTGGTTGGATTGGAAAACAAACCATTAATGCTGTTGATTAAGGATGCAATCGGCATTCTAAAAAAAGAGTTCAATATTAAATAAACTGACAAGCCCTATCAGAACTATCAAATTTCAAATCACCCATGATTGCCTGAAGGGTTATCATAACTATTAAGAAAAAGGAGAGAGATATTATTATGCATTCTGATGACAAAAACCATCATTCTCATACCCATCATGATCATTCTCACAATCATGAACACAATCACAGCCACGGACATACCCATGAAAGCAATAGCGGACACAGCTACCATCATGAACATGAGCATCATCATGTACATAATCATGAGCACGACCACGCTCAAAGTCATGGTCACGACCATCCCCACGATCATGACCATGGAGACCACAACCATGAACATCCATCACCAGCAAGTATAGAGAATGATGAGAAAACCCTTCGTGTACTGCTGGTTCATTGGATTAACCATAACCGCTCCCATCAGGACAGCTTCCAACAATGGGTAGAAAAAGCAAAAATGATGGATCGCCCAGAGGTTGCTGCCCATATCCAAAAAGCGATTGAGTATATGGAAATGGCCAATGGCATGCTGGTTGAAGCAAAGAAGCATATGTAATAGATAAAAAGAGGAATTATCTAAATCAATTCCTCTTTTTTATGCTTATTTTCATAGAGGCCCTTCCAATTCGGAATTTTTCCATGGTTCCTCAGTACACCAACAGCCACATCCCCTACCACTGCCAGATCCTCTGCATCAAAATAATAGGGCGTATTCATATCAAATAAAATGTTGGCAGCAGGAGCAAGCTCCTCATCTCCTTTCCAAAGGATAAACGTGAGGTAGACATTATTCATGAATTGAAAACGGCAGCCTATATCTCCTGTCTTTACAAGCTGGCCTCCAATGGCTTCAAAGGCTTCCTTTACTTCCTCCAAGCGGTTGCCGAAAGCTCTTGCCAATCTCATGATGGTACGGCTATTAAAATTACTGTAATACACATGTCCTCCGGGTATTTCCTTGTAGGTGATATCCTTGCCTGTAGGGGGAATTCCTCTGGCATTTGCCAAATAGCGCAAAAAAAGCGTCATGACTGCATATACCTCTATGGGTTCCCCTTCCTCAGTGTAGACTTCACCAGCAGGATACTGAACATAGTATAGGCTTCCCATCATATGTACTGTGAAGCGTTGACGTTCCGGGTCATAGGGGGCGCTTGCCAATTCTGACATCATGAAAGGATCTTTATCCTTAAAAATATCCCTTATAAACTCATAGGGTACCTTTCCCTGCCGATCTTCTTTTACTGCTTGATAATCCATTTCCATTCCTCCTATTTTAATAATAGTGTACATAAACCACTTTCCCTATCTTTTTAAGCATATTTATCAATTCCCCTACGATTCTTAATTTCATGGGTATAGCTGAAGCTGCATCCTGACTTTGATGTGCTGGATTCACAGCTCTCCCAACAAAAAAATTTACGTGGGTACAATCATAAAGGAGTATCTGCGTCAGCATGGCTGCACCATTCTTTTCTTTTATTCTGCCTGAAATCTCCCTTGTCAGCGAATGGGTATGAAAGAGTTTTAATTGCTCTAAGGTTTCCCGGAGGGTTAGAATTCCCTCTGTTACCAATTCAAAACCCTTCATGTGCGTAATCGGAGGAATCTGTGCTGTCACAGTAGTAAGATCCATCTGCATATCACAGTTTAATTCTCTGGCAACAATATTGGCTGCAGTACCTCCACAAATTATTTTTTTCCCAGGACTCTGCACCAGCTGCTGCACCACAGCAGCATCATTCTCCTTATGCAGAGGCGGTCCTGTAAATAAATTTATGTACTTCGGCTCTTTCAATTGTATTGCAACTGCAGTGGTATCGTCCCCCGGCTTTCCGTCATATAAGTCACGGCACGTAGCAATTAATGCCTTTGAAATATATAGGCTGTTGTGCTTCGGACATAGTCTATTTAAATATTGGGCTACATTTTCCCAAGTCCAGCCTAGATTAAAGATCACTCCTAATCCAGCATGGATTACGCCGTCAGATACAGCAATGACGCAGTCTCCTTTCTGGAGCTGAATTTTGCTTTGATAAACCTTCTTCCCATTAATCTCTACCGCTACTCCGGAATTTTTATAAACCTGATTTCCCTCTTTATCATAATAAAAAATGGGTGGATTATCAAACTGAATGATGGAAGCCTCACCATTATGCCGGACATACACAATCGTAAAGGTAGAGTAGGCAATTTTTCGCACCTGACAAATTGGTAAAGTATTTACAATGGTATCCACTACTTCTGTTATATCTAATCCCTCTTTGAGCATCGTAGCAGCAATCTTCGCCGTCATTGTGGCCAAGATATGAGCCTTCACACCGCTGCCCAGGCCATCAGAAAGTACTACAATCATTCCATCCTCAGTTCTTACCACTTCCACCTGATCCCCACAAAGCTCTTCTCCAGTCTTATTTAATTGATCCCATCCTACTTCAATAAAGTATTCCATCTCTTAATCCCCCGATTGGTTGAGTGTAAGCTCCATTAGCCTTGTTAAAATCACCTTGGTTTCTGCAGTAGTTTCTCCAAGCAAGCTGGCAATTTCCTGGGCTACACGCATTTGCTTTGCAATGACGTGCTCTGCTGCTTCCACTGTGTTTTTCTTCATTCGCAGCAGTTCTTTCTCCTTTTCCTCTTCTTTTGTAATATCATTTAGAATGGCAAGAATCACATCCTGCTTTTCAATATATAAAAGGTTCAAGATCACCGTCAGATTCTTATCCTCCAGACGGATCTTCTTACCATAGATATTCTTCTTCGTTTCAAATACTTCTACAAAGTTTGAAAAATCTATGATAGATACCAGATGAAGATCATCCCCTTCACTTTTTTCAACCTGTAGATGATGAATCGCTGCAGGGTTGATACTCTTAATCTTTAAATCTCTTCCTACAAGAAAAATGAAGTTTGGCGAATGCTCAAAAATGAGATTGGAAATAGTTTCACTCTTATTTCTCATAAAAGGCAGGCACATATAGGTTTGAGCCATTTCATTGTAAATGGCTTCAGCTTTTTGTCGGCAAGTTTGGTAGCCACAAGTACCACAATTCAGCTCGTCACTTCGCTTCATTTTTCCCATTTCCTTGAGGATACTCTCTAGGACGTCCCGTTCCGGTATCTTATGCTCCGGTTTTCGGTCACTAAAGCTGCGTGAAAAGTCAAAGGGAAATCCTTCGGCTTCTTTTATTACACGTTCTGCTGCCGTTTCACTATATCTGCATACCTGTTTTTTTCGTTTGAAAAGATTTCCTTTGCTTCGCGAAAAGGATGATCCCGTAATACAGCCATTATTACAAAAACATAGTTCTACGATTGCAGGCTCTAAACTTCCTTGTTTCATACACTCCAGTACCTCTTTACATTGTCCCGCACCCTCTACGCGGATGAAGTCCCTTCCATCAAGGCCAGCCAGCTCTCTTAAAGCAAAAATGCCTTCAGTGGGAAAAAGTTTCGCCTGCCTCGTACCTTCATCTTCAAAAGATCTTTCTTCCGCGCTGGCTAAATCTATTTCTTCTTTATTTATCCATTTTTCAAGATCATAGAAAGTAAATACAGCATCTACTGCCCCCTCCTTCACAAACTCAATAAATTCCGCTTTCGCCCCAATACACGGGCTAAAATAAACAACCTTACACTGGTACCCATATTTTTCTTTGAGCATTTTTCCATGGGCGATCATAGGTGGTACTACCTGCAGCATATAAGGGTTCAGTTCTGAATAGTATTTTTGCACCCACAGATTCATCGTAGAGCAAGTGGTTGTAATAAAATACTTTTGCTCTTTGGAAAAGATACTTTTTCGGTATTCTTCATAAACCTTATCTATCCCTAAGGTCGTTTCTTCAACATACTGGAATCCCAGCTGCTTTAATACACCTGCAAGACGCTTATAATCTTCACCAAAGTAGGCCACATAAGCGGGATCTACAGAAGCAACCAGTGTTTTCCCATTAGCAAGATAAGCCTTTGTTCTAATTAAATTATTCCGATTACTTTGAGGATTTTGAGGACATAGGATAAAGCACTTTCCACAGGCAATACATCGGCTTTGCTCTATTTTTGTTCGTCGGTCATTAAAAGAAATTGCCTTTACCGGACAAATTCGTATACATTTGTAGCAATTGTTGCAAGCATTTTTAGATAGTGTTAAAACTGTATTCATGGCATTTTTCCTTTCGGATCTTCAGACAGTCTATAGTTAAGTTACTTTACAAAAGAAGATTCCTCTGCAAGTTCTTATCTGTAGAGAAATCTTCTTAACAATCTATTGATTATTTATTTTCACCGATGACGATGGAAAGCGTTCAATATCTGTATGAGGTAAAAAGCAAGCAGATATAAACTCATCCATATAGCTTGGATAAGCACTCAGCTCCATATAGGTCATTTGGCCTGCAATCGTTTCAAGTTTTCTGCGTGCATCTTCACTCATCAGTGTCAGATAACAGCCCATCAGCGAACTATTGCCGATATAAACATATTTGTCTCTATCAATATCAGGGAACAAACCGATTTGTATAGCCTTATCAATGGCTAAACTATTGCCGATTCCACCTGCTATATATACACGGTCAATGATGCTCATGTCCAGACCCAGGCTCTCAATCAAAGTGGCCGCTCCGGAATATACAGCTCCCTTAGCCTTAATAAAATTGTCGATATCAATTTCTGTAACGGTAATGTCTTCTTCCAGGTTCCATTCTTCCTTAAACACAAGTACATATTCACCAATTTCATATTCATCAAATCGAATCCGCGGCGTTTTTAAATCTCTGTTTAATTTTCCTCTCCGATCAATGATGCCCGTAACCATCATTTCCGCAATCAAATCAATTAATCCAGAACCACAAATCCCTTTAGGCGTTTCTTCGCTGATAATTTTCATCTGAGGTTCTCGTGTGAATGGATCAATAGAGACTCGCTCAATGGCACCAGGAGCTGCACGCATACCACTACTGATTTCACCGCCTTCAAAAGCTGGTCCTGCAGAGCATGCACAAGTCATGAAATAATCTTTGTTTCCAAACACAATTTCTCCATTAGTACCCAAATCAATGAACAATACATTTTCCTCAGATGCCCATATGCCTGAGGATAATACGCCCGCAGTAATATCTCCTCCAACATAGCTGGCCACTGAAGGTACAATATAGATAAAGGTTTCTGGATTTGCTTCTAACTCTAATTCCGATGTTTTAATGAATGGTGCACGAATAAAAGCCGGTATATAAGGTTCTCTACGCAAATGATCAGGATATACGCCCAACAGCAAGTGACACATGGTGGTGTTGCCAGCCGCAACGAAGGCAATCACTTCATCTTTCCCTACGTTTGCCTCTTCGTACATTTTTGTCAACAGTGGATTAATCGTTTCATGAATGATGGCATGAGTCAGCTTTTCGAGTCCGCCCCTCTTGGTCGCATAAATAATTCGGTTAATCACATCGGCGCCATATTTCATTTGTGCATTACCAGAGGAAGCCTTTGCCAAAAGCCTTCCTTCATAGAGGTCTACAAGGCAAGCCGCTACAGAGGTAGTCCCAATATCTAAGGCCACACCATACAATCGATTTCGAGTATCTCCAGCCTCGATATTCACAATGGTGGTGCGGTTATCTCCTCTGGGTATATGGGTGATGGTAACCTTAAAATCATTGTCCCTCAGCATATTTGGAATTTTTCGGAGCATCGGCAGTCTGCAAAATACTTTGTTAAAACCTAAATGAATACGGAGATGTCTTTTTATCCTATCCCAGTCAGAAATATTATCATCTAATGTGGGCAGTTCAATCTCCAGATAATCCTTCTTTACATAGGAGCCAAAGGACATTCCATTATCAATCACTTGCTTACGGGCCCTTTCAAAAATTTCCTTTTCTCGAGATTCTGATATTCCTTCAATTCTCATTCCTGACATATTCGTAGCATGACTATTAGGTATTTCTACGGTAATATCCTCTAAAATTTTGGTCTCACAAGCCAATACAAAACCTTCCGCCCACTCTTGATCTTTAATATGATGGGTTTGTTTTGTCTCTGCTTTTCCTTCCTTTAGCTTTACTTTGCACTTTCCACAGGAGCCGTTCCCATTGCATGGCGCATCCACAAAAACATTGGCACGCCTTGCAGCCTCCAACAGATTTTCTCCCAGATCTGCCTTCACTTCTACGTTCTCTGGTACAAACCTTACTTTAACCATAATGTTATACCTCCAAAAAATATCTTTTCCCCCGAAGGGGAAAAGATATTTAACTTTTACTTAAGCCAATGTTGCCTCATAACTCTCTGCACTTAATAATGCATCTAATTCTGATTCATCAGCAATCTGAACTTTTACGATCCAAGCTTCATAAGGTTCTTCATTGATAAACTCTGGCTCTTCATCTAATCTCTCATTGATCTCCAGTACTTCTCCGGAAATTGGCGCATAGAGATCTGATGCCACTTTAGATGATTCTACAACCCCAAAGTCCTTTCCGACTTTCAGTTCATCACCTACCTCAGGCATTTCAACAAATAATATTTCTCCAAGCTTTGCCTGAGCATAGTGGGTAATTCCGATCAAAGCCTTATCCCCTTCTACTTTTACCCAGGTATGCTTTTGATAATACTTTAAATTCTCTGGATACATGATCAAGATTCCCCCTTTTCTACATGATTGAATCCATGGTTAATGCCGGATGTCCTTTTTCAGTTAAGAATTCTACTACCTTCTCTGGATCTGTTGCAATGGTTTCGTCACAAATCATATCTACAAAATTATCGATATCATGTACTTCTTTTGCTGTTTGATTTAATCTATCTCTAACGTACTCTTTTAATTCCTTCGGCATCCATACAATTCTGGAAGTTCCACCTTCAGCGGAGATGAATTTTTTCGAAGAGATGAAGTATCTACCATGGCCCATGAATCCAGGCGTTTGAACACCGCCGCCAGTCATAGAAGCTAATTCACCAAAACGCATACCCACCGGTGTTTCGCCTGGGAATTCTCTATTTACAATGATAATACCATTTGCTTCTGGCATAATACCAGCGATACATTCAAAGCATCCACAGGAAGTCATTGGATCTTCCATTAAGCTGTATAGGGTTACTCTACCTACTGCCCCTTGGGAGTTTTCTTCTACATACTCATTTACAGATTTCCAAATACCCTTTACTTCATCTTCAACACCCTCTTTTACGATTGGCTGACATGGTCCCGTTGGATCAAGCTCCTTCGTAGCTTTTGCATCTAACCAGCTAACCGCACCACAAAGTCCCAGCCTTTCTGGCGTAACGATACATACGTGGGCAGGTGCAAAGGATTGACAAAGTTTACAGGAATAGAAAGTATCTACACTTTCATCGGTTAATGATGCTAAGCGTGCATCTCTTGCTGCATATCTTGGCTCTGCATATTCTGCTTTTAATGCCTTCACCTTTTCTGCATCGGTAATAATGGTTACTTGACATTTATCTACTACTGTATCAAATTCATCAAGCATTTTTGCATAAAGGATCTCTCCAAAATGCTTCAATCTAAAACCTTTTTCGAATGCTTCTTTACCAATTCTGATCCAAGTCGTATCTCTTTGTCCAACGTGCATTACACCTTCTGTATAGTTCATAAAATAGTGAATACGTCTTTCCAATACAGGCTCAAAGTCTTCCTGCATATTTTTGCCCGCAACGTCAACAAGCACTGCCAATGGCAATCTCTTAATATCTCCGTCTACAGCATCAATATCTGGACCGATAATTTCAATCTTATGGTCTTCTATTTCAGATAAGTCCTTCTTTCTTAATAACTCCCAGCACTCTGTCTTAGAGCCACCAAATTCAGCATACATGTCATCCTTACGGATTCTCTCACCTTCGAAAGCAGCAGCGAAAGCAACCGGAATTGGAAGTTCTGTGATCTTAATTTTAATGCCTCTTGCCTCAAGGGAAGTTGCAACTACTTTATCATAGTCCTTCTGTGTTAATAACAGGGTTGGTACTTCAGGCACGACTTGATCTGTAATTACCGGGAAGCCTAAAGCGATTGCTCCGGCACCGGCAGATACTACCAATTCGCTTAATGGGCCAAATGCATTTACAAAGGCCGGAACTCTGTTTTTTGTGTATTCCATATGCTTATCCAATTTACCTGGCTCTACAGCACCAAAGATCAAGCTGGCACGGATGGCCACTGATACAACGTGAATTACAGAAGTTACATCATAACCCAATGGAATTACACGAAGCTCTAATCCCATTTTTACATTGCCTTCGATAGCTTGATCGATAACCTTGCCAACAAGGAAAGTTAAAAGACCTTTTGATTGATAGTCTTTGATCACTTTTGCAGCAGTAGCACTGTCTGGACATTCACCCAATACAACCGCAACACCTGGAATATCCCCCGTAACCAATGGTACTCCTAAAGAACGGATAATTGGGTCAGTAATGTGTCCTGCACAAGGAGCTTCATAAGGGGTTTCATTCATTGCATATTTAATTGCTTCGATGATTTCAGCTGCAACTGCAGTAGCCAATCCTGCATTTAACGCTTGCGTCAACTGAAGTTCTTCTACGATCAAGCTTTTTACGATGCCAATAGCCCCTTCAAGCTCTCCTAAGGTAGTAATCTTAATTCCAGTTGCAGCATAGATTACCGGTAGTGCATAGGCGGTATCAGGAAAAGCCACCTTATGATCTCTGCCCTTTTGCTCGATTGCTTGCTTCAGTAAACCTTCTGCTGCACTTACTGCCTGGTTTGAACCTGTAAAAATCGTTTGAAACAAGTTCATCTTTCATTCCCTCCCTTTAAAGTCATCATTTTTTTATGTAAATTATAATTCTAGATAGGAATCAGCGTACAGTATGTTTCCTTTAATTACGTCACAAGTTTTGATTGTATCCATTAATTCCTTGTCACATGGATTGATGATGGCTGAGGATAGGCCGCATTGCATTGCCATTGCTGCAAAAACCGCATCCATTGTAGGGCGAATATGTTTTGGTGCACCATTGGAGATATTGCTTAATCCTCCGGTTGTTTTTAAACCCATTTCCGTAATCATTCTGATTGCTTCCAATACTTCATTTTGCTTCTCTTGCATTCCTTTTACAACAAGGAATAATGGATCAAAAAGAATGTCTGTAGGATCCATTCCTACTTCCATAGCTTTTTCAAGCATCTCTGTACAATAAGCCATGCGCTCTTCATTGTCTCTAGGAATACCTTCTTTTGCACATAGTCCGATGATTTTCGCATCATATTGAGCTGCCAATTCGAATAAATCGATTCTTGGGCCTGCATCTGCTGAGTTAATGATCGCCTTGCCTTTTTCGCTGTTATATGCCTTTAGGCCCGCTTCAATGGCTTTTCTATTTACAGTATCTAATGCTAATGGAACATTATCAAAATTGGATTGGATCAACTGTACTGCCCAAGTCATTAATTCCTCTCCATCTCTCTCAGCCGGTCCAATGTTCACATCTACATAATCTGCACCTGCTTCAATTTGCTCCTTTGCCCTTTTTAAAATTGGCTCTGGATCTCTTTCTGCCAAGGCTTTACGAATAGATGGTGAAATACAGTGAATTCTTTCACCTATTACAAGAAATTTTTCCATTTTTTTACCCCCCATTTTTTATTTCAAAGTCATAAGGAAAAGCTTTCCGCTTTCCTTATGACCTCTAAAAACTGCTTACTTTTACGAAACGACAGGTTCATCATCCTCTGCAGAATATATTCCCTATTTTAATTTCTTTAAGAATTGCGGTAAATGCATTGCCTCGTCTGGACCGATAACAATTTCCCAACCTGGTAGATTGTCTTCGATATCACCCTTTAATACAGCTACTTTTCCAGGAATGATTAACTTTCTGTTCTTCGTTGTATTTTCAGCTCCGCTTTCCTTAATGAAGCTGGAAATGCTGCTGCCGCCAAACTTGCCTGCAGCCCATGCTGTCAATACAGAGTAGCCCCCTGCATCTGGAATTGCCAGCCATACCGGAACCTTAGATCTTTCAATTTCGCCTGCTACGATGAAGTATGTTAATGCAAAGTCTACAGTTACCAATACTGGTGAATTTTCATCGGCACCATTGATTGGATAAAGCTTTGGTTCTACTCTCATTGGTCTTTGTGGATCTGTATAAACATTTTGTCTTAATGCAAACAACGGCAATGCTCTCGCATAATCGATATCTTCTAATACAATGATGGAACCGTATTTTAATGTGAATAGAGAGGTTAGCGAGATTTCAAGGTATTTGTCTCCCTTTGCCAATTCATTTGCAAATACTACGGACGGATATCCAAACTTTCTGTCTTGCTCCTTTAATGCTATTTTTCTGATTTGCAGCGTGCTCTGCACCGCATCCTTAATGCTGTCGGTTCCTGTTCCAAGCAATAACTCTTTATAGTCAAGACCTTGTACCTTTTCTACCAGGCCATATAATTCTTCAAGATTTGCTGCTTTTAAACCTAATGGCAATTTGTCACCCTTCACCAGGTTGACCATTGCTTCATAGTTATCCTTTGTCGCACCATATACGATTGGATTTTCATCTTTTACTAGTGCCAATGCATCTTGCAGTACTGCCGTATCTTCACAGACGAGCATATAAACAAGTTTTAGTCCGCTTTCTTTCACTTGTTTGATTAACGCTATGTAGGCATCCTTGTTGCCGGTATACTGAAGGGCAGCAATTTCAACCTTCATTTCCTCTCCAATTCTTACATAATTAACCTTCTTTATATTCTCTAATTTAGCAGCAACGTCTTCTGCCGTCATACTATCTTTAAAGCTTACTGCAAATCGATTTCTGTTTACAAAAGTCTTCTCATGGCGATATAAAACCGTTTCTCCGCCAAGGACATACTCTGTTTCGCCTTTACCGATCTTTACAGTTTTCATTGGCGGTGCTGTTGCCTCTGATAATTTATCCAACGCTTCCGCACTCATATGTGGACATTTGCTGATTTCCGCTCCACCGGCTGCAACCTTCATGGAGAATGCTAAACAAGTTGGAAATCCGCAATCCTTACAGTTTGTTTTTGGAGTCAATTTAAATATATCTAATCCTGTTAAAGCCATTTTTTCTTTCCCCCTTATTCAAATTCATTTAATATAAACGTATCTATATAGATTTGATCTTTATGATTTATACCAATGCCCCTGCAAAATTTCGTAATGTTTCCAATGACTTTGGATGACGAACAACTACTGCATCAGAGCCAACCGTAATAATACTAGCCGCTGTAGAAACCTCCATAGCGATACCACGGTCTTCACGTGATCCCCACTCAGGCGCATCTTCCAATTCAGCAATAGATTCCTTTACTCCCCAAGTTTCAAAAGCAACTGGCGTAATTACAGGTGCTTGCAAGGTTTTGTCGTTTTGTCCCAAAGCAGCCAACCGGATACGGTCCATAGTGGATACCACATACTCAAAGCCATAACCAGCCGCTGCACATCCGATGTTCATGACAACATCCTCATTTTTAACACCTAATTGTCCTAATAAAACATTCAGCTGTTTTGCAAGGTTGATATCTACAGAGGATTCTGCTCCGACCTTGTGCTGATAAGCCAGGCCTGCTGCAGCACCTACTGCCTTATAGTTATCTTCAGTAGCTGCTAGGAATAGACAGTTATGCCCATCTACAGCTGCAGCAACCTTTTCAAAAAGCTTTGCATCTTTTTCATGGTTATTGGTTCCAGCGATTACCAGCGGTAAAGTAATTGCTTCCGCTACAGCTTTTGCT
Source organism: Geosporobacter ferrireducens (assembly GCF_001750685.1). Classification (GTDB taxonomy): domain Bacteria; phylum Bacillota; class Clostridia; order Peptostreptococcales; family Thermotaleaceae; genus Geosporobacter; species Geosporobacter ferrireducens. The sequence continues at coordinate 1,243,690 of NZ_CP017269.1, forward strand.
ACTTCAGCACATTCTTCTACCGGTTTATTTAATCCGTTAGGATCTGCTCCTACAAATCGCAAACAGATAAAATCAGGATTAAATTTTTCTTCAACAAACTTTGCCCACTGTACAGTATTCTGAGCTACATCCTTGTATAGTTCCTGCAGTGAAGCTATCCATTCTTCCGGATAAACGTCCAATATCTCCAGACCAATTTTTGGAGTGTTTGCACCTTCTCCCTCTGTCTCGAAGAATGCAACGGCATTTTGACCACCTAATGTAATGGCTTTATCGCCGGTTCCTATCGTTACTTCTCCAATTTTTCCTTTAAAGCCCTGTACTGACATTTTAAATGCCACTAAAATCGCCCCCTTAAATGATTACTTTAAAAATTCTAGTTTTGAAAATATATCTATTAATGCCTTTTTGGATACGGCATCCTCCGGCATTTTTACCGTTGGGATTCCTTTAGCATCATATTCAAAAACCGTCGGATCTAAAGGAACCACCCCTACTAAATTTAAACCTTGCTTTTCGATTTCTTGAACCGTTTCTTCCTCAAGTTTGCCCTCTGGTGCCCGGTTAACAATCAGCTGGATATTCGATACCTGCAGTTCCAGCTCCTTGACCAATTCCTTAATTCTCCCGACTGCCTGAATGCCTCTCTTGGAGCAGTCGCTGACCAGCAATAATGTGTCGATATGTTTCGTTGTCTTCCTGCTGAGATGCTCCATACCCGCTTCATTATCAATCACTAAGTATTTATAGCTGTCTGAAAGAGAATCAATTTGTTCTCTGAGAATTCCGTTCACATAGCAGTAACATCCTTGACCCTCTGATCTTCCCATTACCAAAAGGTCATATCCACTTCCTTCGATTAAGGCCGTGTTTAATCGATATTTCAGATATTGTGCCTTTGTCATGCCCCCTGGAAAGCTGTTTCCCGTCAGCTCTCTCTGACTAACCTCTTCTCTAATTTCCCCAATTGTTGCTTCAACTTCTTGGCCGAGTACCTCATTCAAATTAGAATTTGCATCGGCATCCACTGCAAGAATCGGTTTTTCTCCCTTTTTCACGAGATAATCTATTAAAAGACCTGTCAATGTTGTTTTTCCAGTACCACCTTTACCAGCTACAGCAATTGTATAACCCATATGAATATCCTCCTAGTCCTGTAATATACAAAAGCCCTCCGGATTTTAGCATATGTTTTCCGATTGAAGACAGGCCCTTTAAAAGACCTATTCTTTACAATGAGTGAACACAAGCTTTATGCACATCATGCAGTGCTTCCATCAAAGCTTCCGACAGCGTTGGATGCGGATGAATCACATCTCCCACTTCCTCAGCCGTTAACCCTAAGTGTACTGCTACTGTCAGTTCTGCCAATAAATCGGTTGCGTGAGGTCCTACCACAGATGCTCCTACAATTTTATCCTCATGATCTACAAGCACCTTTACAAAACCTTGGAACTTTCCAATGGCCTGAGCTTTTCCCAAACCTCTGAATTCAAATCTGCCTACATGGTAATCCATACCTTTTTCAATAAGCTGTTTTTCCGTAATACCCACTGCCGCTACCTCAGGATCTGTATAGACACATCTTGGCACAGCCTTATAGCTGATTTTCTTGCTCTTACCCATTGCATTTTCTACAGCTACTAACCCTTCTTTAGAAGCTACGTGAGCCAAGAAAGGACTGTCTACAATATCTCCAATAGCATAAATTCCTGGAACTGTTGTTTCCATTTGATCATTCACAAGGATTTTTCCATTTCTTACTTCAATGCCGACTTCTTCAAGGCCCAGGTTCTCTAGATAGGGCTTTCTTCCTACGGAAATCAATGCTTTTTCCGCTTCAATGGTTTTTCCGCCCTCTAAAGTAGCCTTAACTACATCGCCTTCCACTACGCAATTGACAATTTTTTCACCATGTATCATCTTCATTTTATCTCTTTTAAAAGCCCTTGACAACTGTTTTGCTACATCTTCATCTTCAAATGGAAGCAATTGTTCCGCCATTTCGACAATTGTGATTTTTGTGCCCATTTTGCTGAAGAATTGTCCGAACTCACAGCCTATGACGCCACCTCCAACAATAATTAAAGATGTTGGCGCTTCCTGTAAAAACAATGCTTCATCACTAGTAATGATACGCTCTCTGTCATAGGGAAACATTCCCGGTACAATGGGAACGGAACCGGTGGCAAGGATAATTTTATCCGCTTCGAGGATCTCCTTTGCACCGTCAGCCATCGTTACTTCAACCTTATCCTTACCGGCTAATCGGCCAAAGCCCCTTACCAACTTAACGCCTTTACTTTCAAATATGAATTCAATCCCTTTTACCAACTGCTCAACAATCTTATCCTTACGCTTCATAACAGCTGGAAAATCTACTTGAACATCGCCCAAAACGTTAATACCGAATTCCTTGGCTTCCTTTACTGCTTCTAAAATTTCTGAGGAAGCCAACAGAGTTTTTGTAGGAATACATCCTACATTCAGACAGGTGCCGCCTACCTTTTCCTTTTCTACGATCGTTACCTCTGCACCCATCATCGCTGCTTTAATGGCGGCTACATATCCCCCAGGACCTCCGCCAATTACTACGATTTTCATGCCGTTCCACCTCTATTCACTTATAGTCCAGCTGCATCCAATATGGCAGGTACATTTTCCTCTGCGCCAATGGCCATAATGTGTACGCCATCACAAAGATTTTCTTCCCTTAATTGTCTGATAAACTCACCAGCAATCTTAATACCTTCCTGCACCTTATCTTCTGCAGCCTTAATTCTAGCAATTACGTCTTCTGGTACATGGATGCCCGGCACATTGTTATTCATAAATCTTGCCATACCTACTGATTTTAACGGAATAATTCCCGCAAGAATTTTTCCGTCCATAGCTTTTGTTTTTTCTCTAAACTCTCTCATAGTTTCTAAGTCATATACGGCCTGGGTTTGAAAGAATCTTGCACCCGCTTTGATTTTCTTTTCCATTTTGAAGAGTTGAACCTCCAATGGATCAAATCTAGGCGTAACAGAAGCTCCTAGATAAAACTCCGGTGTTCCCTTTAATTCATTTCCTACCATGTCTTTTCCGCTGGCAAGAATCGTAGCAGCTTGAAGAATACCGATGCAGTCCAGATCATATACAGGCTTTGCCTGAGGATGATCACCAACCACTGTATGATCTCCTGTTAAGGATAAAACATTTTTAATCCCGAATACACTAGCAGAAAGCAGTTCTCCTTGAATCGCGATTCTGTTTCTGTCTCTTCCTGTCACTTGAAGTACAGGCTCTAAACCTTCATCCTTTAAAAGCTTACAAGTAACTAGAGATGTTGCACGCATGACCGCTGACTGAAAATCTGTTACATTAACGCCGTGTACCCTTCCCTTTATTGCTTTAGCGCACTCTAACAAGTGAGCAAAATCAGTTCCCTTTGGAGGCGCCATTTCTGCTGTTACAGCAAATCCGCCTCTGTCTAATGTTTCTTTTAATAAACTCATGCTAATCCCCCTTTACTGCCTTAGGCTTCTACGGCTTCTTTATTGGCTTCTCTTAAATTGATCTTTCTTGGATTATTAGATTTTTGATAGTTCTTAGGCTCTCTTACTTCCATCAGTTTATCCAACTGTCCAAGCTCTTTCATTTTTTCATAGATCATGATCCATGCACATTCATTCTCTTTGTTGACTTCGCACTTTTTATCCTTTGCACCGCCACAGGGACCATTAACCAAGCCCTTCGCACATCGTGTAATGGGACAAATAGAGCCAGTCCAGCCAAGCTCGCATTCACCGCAGGCTCTACAGGATTCCTCATATTGGCCAACTCTTTCAATTTCTCCGATAAACATGGTATCTACGCCAGGATATACAGGAAGCTTTACTGCTTTGGCTACGGTTTGGGTACCATCGCCACAGGCTACTGAAAGAATTGCATCCGCATCCTTTAACTCTTCCTTCATTTTCTTTAGATCCTTTGTAGTTTTTAATAAATTACAAGCAGGATCCAACACCTTATAGCCAGTAACTTCTTTACCCTCTTCTTCCAGCCATGCCTTCAATTCAAGAATTTCCTCTTCACCACCCACCTTACAGGTAGATGCACATAGAGAACATCCTGTGATGGCAATTTTCTGACTTCCTTTCAGAAAACTTAACAGTTCCTCTTGGGACTTCTTTTGAGAAATAATCATTCCCCCACGCCTCCTTACACATAAAGAATATTGTATACACGTTATAAATACCGATTAATTTTCTATATCATCTATTTAAAGAATACACCTTCAAGTCTTAAAGGTTATTCTGCAATTTACAAGCTTTTACTACATTTTTTGCTAAAATGGATGTAGTTACTGCACCAACGCCACCTGGTACCGGTGTAATCATAGCTACCTTATCTACTACCTTATCAAAATCTACATCTCCACACATATTTCCATCTGCATCTACGTTAATCCCTACATCTACCACAACAGCACCCTCTGCAATCCAGCTTTCTTTTACCAATCTCGGTACCCCGCAGCCTACGACAACAACATCTGCCTGGCACGCCATCGCTGCTGTATCCTTTGTAAAGATGTGACAAATCGTAACGGTTGCATTTTCATTTAATAAAAGAATTGCAGCAGGCTTTCCTACTACCATAGAAGCCCCAATCACAGTCACATTTTTACCTTGTAATTCTACATTATAATGCTTTAAAATTTCCATTACAGCCGTTGGCGTACATGGTGCCAATCCTGTTTTGTCCCCTTCCATTAGCTTTCCTTCATTTACAGGACTCAAGCAGTCGATATCCTTTTCAGCTGCAATGACATGCTTTAATTCTTTTTCATCTAAGTGGCTTGGAAGTGGCCTAAAAACAAGAATTCCATGTACATTCTTGTCTTCATTTAGTTTTTTTACACCTGCAATAAATTCTGCTTGCGTGATCTCTTGAGAAAACTCATGAACCTCTGCTTCTACGCCTACCTTCTTACATCGTGTTAATGCGCCCTTCTCATAAGCTAGATCATCTGGTCTTGCTCCAACTCTAACGATTGCCAGTTTTGGTGAAATGCCCTTTCCCTTAAGTACTTCAATCTCTACTGCTAATTCTTCTGCAATCTTGTCTGCTACTGGTTTCCCTTTAATAATTTCACCCATTACAAAAACCCCCTTAATTTAAATTAATCTATTTGTAATGAAATCTTACACATATAGCACTTTTTCTACTTTTTGATATACCTCATCTGCAATTCTGGTGCCCTCTTGAACAAGCTTTTCTGTTTCCGTTTTTACCCTTTGGACGTAATCTTCATCTTTAATCATTCCAATATTAATCATAACATTCAGCTGCCCGCTGATCAGTGCTGCTCTCAAGCATTGTACCCCTACACCCACATCACTAATGGCCAGCTTTGATCCTTTATCCACCAACTCTTCATGTAATTTGATAGCATCATAACAGGTTTTAACAATTCTAATAGGTACTTCGCAAGCTTGTTTCAATGCAATTTCTAATACTCTTGCTTTTTCATTCTTCTCTTCCTCTGTGTTGGAAGGCATACCGTAAGCCTTAGAAAGTGGTAAAAAATGCTCCGCATCTTCATCTACCATATCTAACAATTCTCTTTGCACTTGTTCTGCTTTCGCTAAAATTTCTTTTACATTTTCTTCTACGTGTTGATATTTCTTTTTTCCTATGGTCAGGTTGCATACCATGCCTGCAAGGGCTGTTCCCAGTCCCCCTACTAATGCCGCTGCTCCTCCTCCTCCTGGAACTGCAGCTTTAGAAGAAAGAAGACTTGTAAACTCACTACAGCTTTGTTCAACTAATTTCAAGATCCTCACACCCTATCTAATTAACATAATTTTCCATTTCGAAATTAAAAAAAACCACATATAGATGATAGTCATCTATATTTTTGAAAAAGTATACAGTACAAGGAAAAGTCTTTTTTATTCTATGTAACGATCGCTATTTTTTCCTTGTACCGCACTTTTTCATATATTCTAAATCCTATCGGAATTGCGAGATTCTTAGAATAATCCTGTAATTACACCATTTTCATCTACATCGATTTTTTCTGCAGATGGTACTTTCGGCAAACCAGGCATTGTCATAATTTCACCCGTTAATGCAACAATAAAGCCTGCACCGGCAGATACTTTTACTTGTCTTACCGTTACCGTAAAGCCCGTAGGTCTACCAAGTTTATTTGGATCATCACTCAAAGAATACTGTGTTTTCGCCATACAGATCGGCAAGTTGCCAAAGCCTAATTTTTCTAATCTATCGATTTCTTTGGCTGCTCCACCTGCGAAAGCTACATCATCAGCACCGTAAACTTTTTGAGCAATCGCTCTAATTTTTTCTTTTATTGGCATATCTAATTCATATGGATGAGTTAAATTTGCTTCACCCTTTTCGATCAATTTCAATACTTCTTGAGCCAATTCTTGCCCGCCTTCGCCGCCTTTTGCCCATACTTCTGAAAGTGCAACGTTTACGCCAAGTTCGCCGCATCTTCTTCTTACTAATTCTAATTCGGCTTCAGTGTCTAGCGGGAATCTGTTGATGGCTACTACAGCTGGCAAATTAAATACCTTCGTAATATTCTCAACATGTTTTAACAGGTTTGGAAGACCTTTTTCTAATGCTTCTAAATTCTCTTGATTTAATTCGCTCTTTGAAACGCCACCATTGTATTTTAACGCTCTAACTGTTGCTACAATAATGACAGCATCAGGACTTAAGCCTGCCATTCTACATTTGATATCTAAGAACTTTTCTGCACCTAAGTCTGCACCGAAGCCGGCCTCTGTAACAACATAATCCGCAAAATGTGCAGCCATCTTTGTTGCAATTACAGAGTTACATCCATGAGCAATATTCGCAAATGGTCCACCGTGTACAAAAGCTGGTGTTCCTTCTAATGTTTGAACAAGATTTGGCTTAAGTGCATCTTTTAGCAGTGCAGCCATTGCACCATGGGCATTAAGCTGTCTTGCCAGAATCGGTTGATCGTCTTTTGTATAACCAACAATGATATTTCCGAGTCTTTCTTTCAAGTCCATAATATCGCTTGCAAGACAAAAAGCAGCCATTACCTCGGAAGCAACCGTGATGTCAAATCCATCTTCTCTTGGAACACCATTTCCTTTTCCACCTAAGCCGTTAACCATGTTTCGAAGTTGACGGTCATTCATATCCATCGCTCTTCTCCAGGTTAGTTTTCTTGCATCGATGCCTAATTGGTTTCCTTGATAAATGTGATTGTCAATCATTGCTGCTAATAAGTTATTTGCTGCTCCAATTGCATGGAAATCACCTGTAAAGTGAAGGTTAATATCCTCCATCGGTACAACCTGAGCATATCCGCCGCCAGCTGCTCCTCCTTTTACCCCAAAAACGGGTCCTAAAGATGGCTCCCGCAGTGCAACTAAAGTATTCTTTCCAAGTTTTGATAAAGCATCGGCAGTACCGATCGTAGTAGTGGTTTTACCTTCTCCTGCTGGTGTAGGGTTAATGGCTGTAACTAAGATCAACTTTGCCTTTTTACCCCCATTGTCCTTTTTAAGCAGATTGTAATCTACTTTTGCTTTGTACTTGCCATAAAGTTCTAAATCAGCTTCAGTAAGATTTAGCTTTTTGGCAATTTCTCTGATGTCCTGCAGTTTCGCTTCCTGAGCGATTTCAATATCAGATTTGTACATCGGAAAACCCCCTCAGTTTTTGATATATTTTTTCAATATCTATCTTAGTCTCCTCACTTTGATCGTAAGGAGAAAGATTAGCACGATCAGAATCGATTACGCTTTGATTATAGTGAATAAAGCCAAGGCATGCATTGGAATCTACATGATTCAAAATAAAGTCTTCATCCTCTTTGTTTCGCACTTTGTTCCCTACTACATAAACCTTGTTCACACCGATATCTTCACCTAGTTGCTTTACTTTTCTATAGGTCTGCAAACTTCTCTCCCCCGGTTCTACCACCACAATAAAGAAGTCTACCCCTTTTGCAGTTCCTCTGCCCAAGTGCTCGATTCCTGCCTCCATGTCCATAATGACCACATCTTTATTGCCAATAATTAAATGGGTTGTAAGGGTTTTTAACAATACATGCTCTGGGCAAACACAGCCTGACCCTCCGGAATCAACCGTTCCCATAGTCAGGAGCTTTACACCGTTGTACTCCTTGCAATATTTCTCCGGTATGTCACTAACCTTCGGATTCATCTTAAACATTGTGCCGAAGGAACCTGGTTGGGATCCCGTTCTCTCTGCTACTAAATTTTTCATGTCAGAAATTGGAACGATTTCCGCTGCCAGTTCATGGGGAAACCCCAATGCCAATGCAAGGTTGGCATCAGGGTCCGCATCCACTGCTAAAACGCTATAACCTTTGTCTGCTAATAGTCGACTTAATACTGCTGAAAATGTTGTTTTTCCTACTCCGCCTTTTCCCGTTATAGCAATTTTCATTATTTATCACCTATATTCCTAGTTTTTGGCGTTTCTCTTCGATACGACCTAGTACTTTATCTGCTAGGGCATGTGGATCTTCTTCAATAAAGAACTTAGCACCAGTCATATTTTCCACTCGATTTGTTAGAATATCTACAACTTCGTCAGATCCTGTTACCGGAGGTGTAATTCCCAAGAAAGTATCTATTCCTGAAGATATAACATAAGTTGCAATGGCAACAGCCTTTTCGGACATCCACTCCGGTGCAATTCCGGCTACCGGCAGGTCGCTATTGTCTATACCAAGATGCTTTGCAACTTCTCCTACAATTGTCAAAATACGACTGATATCTACACATGAACCCATATGCAATACCGGCGGAATATCTACCAGTTCACATACTGTAGCTAATCCCTGACCTGCAAGCTTTCTGGCATCCTTTGTCAATAAGCCTGCCTTTGCTGCAGCCTGGGCTGCACATCCTGTAGTTACTACGATTACATCATTGGCAATCAGCTTTTTCATGATTTCTATATGACTATAATCATGTTTGGATTTTGGGTTATTACATCCAACAATTCCTACTGCCCCTCTTAAAACTCCAGCTTTGATAACATCTGCAAGTGGCTTTACAGTACCCATTGGATCTATATGCGGGTTGACTACTTTGTCTAACTGCTTGATAACTGCTTCTACACTGTATCCAACAACTGCATTGGACTTAATTTCCGGTATAAACACCTTTTCATTCTTTCTATTTTTGAAATTTTCAATAGCTTCTTTAACAATGTTTTTCGCAGATTCCATAGCATTATCTTCATGGAATTCAATATGTGTAGCACCTGTAATTTTTGCCTTTGGAGAAGTTGTTATAAACTTCGTATGATAACAATCTGACAATTTAGCTAAAGCCGGAAATATACATTGTACATCTACTATAATTGCTTCAACAGCACCTGTTAATATGGCCATTTCCTGCTGATAGAAGTTACCCGCAATCTTTACACCATGTCTCATAGTTACTTCGTTACCGGTACAGCACATTCCTGCTAAATTAATTCCTTCAGCCCCGACTTCTTTTGCAAGTTTTTGCATTTCCGGATCTAATGAAGCCATTACAATCATCTCTGAAAGACTTGGTTCATGACCATGTAGGATAATATTTACCTGCTTTTCATCTAATACCCCAAGATTTGCTTCAGTTTCTCTTGGAACCGGTGTACCAAATATAATATCACTAAATTCAGTTCCAATCATAGAGCCACCCCAACCATCTGCTAAGGATGTTCTCATTGACATGTGCACGAGGCTCTCTGCATCTCCAGTACATCCGACATGAGTTGAATGCAGGATCGTAGCAATTTCTCTATCAATGGCTCTTGGCTTAATTTGCAGATCCTCCCAAACCTTCTGTCTGAGCTCTGGTGCTCTTTCTAGGAATTTAAGCGTTCCGAAAGGCTTTCCAAATTCGTTTAATGCAATTTCTGCCACTTCATGTGCAATTTCATAAATATCACGATTTTCTGTATTCACGCCCCATTCTTTTGCAAGGCTCATTAATTTTTTCTCATCTCTTACTTTATAATTTCCATCTCTACTTGCCATATGCAATATATGTGCAATATCTCTAGCGTGATCTGAGTGAGCAGCAGTTCCTGCGGCCACCATTCTTGCATAGTTTCTTGCCACAATTACATCTGCCGTAGCGCCACATATTCCCTTTTGTGCCCCTTTACCAGCAACTGGACTAACGCGGCAAGGTCCCATTGCACAAATTCTACAACAAACCCCTTTTTCCCCAAAACCACATGGTGTTTTTTGGGCAGCTTTTCTATCCCACATGGTTTCTGCACCGTCTTTTACTGCTTTTTCTAAAAGTTGTTCCTCACCTGACTGATAAATTGAAATAAATTGATCGCTCATAGTGTCCCCCCTATATTTTTTCTAGGACCTTCATGATCCTAGATAATTGGCAATAATTAGCGTTAAATAATTAACATGTATATATAAAAAAACAAAATTTTCAGGATTTCCGGGTAGAATTTTTACTTTTTTAGCCATATAGCGACTTGAATGTATAAAATATTTGTTATTTTTTTAACATTTTTCTTAAAAAAAATAGATGCGCTTGCTTTACTTCATCTTTTTTTCACTTTATCTGGTTGTAGTTCATGCACGTTTTCATTGTAGCATAGACTTAGTTAAATTTCAAACAATTGTATATTAAATTTTTAACACATTATACTGTATTATGTATCCAGACTTCTCTCGTTCCACAATGTGTGCAAAGGATTTCCCCTTGCCTATAAAAATACATTGGGTCTGATGGAAAATATCCAAAATTCCTTTCGTTATTTTCAAAATATTTTCTCTTTATTTAATTAGTATTATAATACATGTTTGAAAAAGACGTTTGTAATATCTATATATTTTTTGTATTATATTTGCTTTTTCCACATAAAAGTTGCTTTTTTTTACATGACAAAATGCCAAACTCCCTTAGAACCCGGTTATTTGGCTGTTTTCAGCAATTGCTATTCACAATTTTATTTATGAGGGGACCCCTACGGTCATTTGCGTTTGGCTTACGCTTTATAAAATGATCGTAGGGAGGGAATGACATAAACGTATTAAATATTATTTGCTTATTTTATAAAGTAATAAAAAATAAAAAAACCACGAAGTACTGCACAGCAATTTTCTGCTGCAACATAACCTTCATGGTTAATTATCTATACTATTCAGATGCTTTATAACATACATTTGTTATAAGTAAACAATATCATATTGTTATTTAACTGTCAATATTTTATCGCAATAATTTATAATATGCAAGATTGTTTGTTATTTTACAAATTATATTGCAACGTCATAGTTCGACGCAAAATTTGGTTGAATTTTTTGAATTTTTATGTTAGTTTTAAACTATACAAAATCATTTTTTACATATTCTTTTATTCATTGTATTTCTAAGCTTGGGTCTTTGTAAGCCACTGATCTATAACAGATCAACATCTATTAGTATGAAGGAGGAATATTATGAAGAGCCTAGAATTCAAGTATCCTATTATGGTATTTGCAAAATGTGGGTGTACGAACCAAGTTCCTGTTACAGAAATGCTTTTAGAAGAGAAAGGTCCCGACAACTATGATTTGCATTATAGTCTCACTTGTCCAGTTTGTAATGGCCAAATTGAGAAATCTTTATCCATTACAGAAGAAGCTGCTGATTTCACTTCACTTTTCAATGTTTTCAAAACCATTCCAGCTTTGAAGGATGAGTTGTCCATAATCAAGTTTGACATGATAAAAGGAAAGGTTAAGGACGGATCTCTAGCCTTATATGGAAAATACAGCCACTTAAGATTTTGGGATAATGTAGTTCAAAGTGATATTATAAAAATTCCATACACCATCAAATAATAAAAGCGGAGGTCGAGTCCTCCGCTTTTATTATTTGATGGTGTATATAAATATACAGACTTCAGCCTAACCCATAATTTGTCATCCTATGTTAGGAATGAAACAGAGTCGAAGGATCTTAGCCCGGAAAAGAATATCTCTATATAAGTCACACTAAGTGCATTACATCCGCTTCGCCAGGGGGACGGTTCCATCGTCTTCCCTTCGGACCTTCGCTATGCTTCGGTGACGCTGGAACCGTCCCCCTGACTCCGCTACTTTGGACTGAGAATCCTTATTTACATCTAGATGTGTGACTGAAAAGTTTAATTTTATCCGGGACGACACAAGGCCGTCCCCTACAATATCCGATTTTCGTAGGGGCAGGCCTTGTGTCTGCCCGCTATATTTTCAGCACTGCTAGCAGTGACTCTTCTATCTGTTAAAATCAGGAAAATAACTGGCATAAATAAGGATTCTCAATCACACATCTATAGTCTGTTATTCGCTCCGTATTTACTGTTCTTCCCGCGTTTTTTCAGTCCTAATGATTTCCGCATTGTCTAAGGCACTATAGTGAAGATAACCGCCAATATGCAAAATTGTATCTCCTAATTCCGGATCAATTTGCATTCCTCCCATGCAGGGAAAGCTATGCCAATACTTCGCCACGGATTTCTTAGCGGTTTCACCCAATCTAACGCCTAAAAGATGCTTTGCCACATTATAACCATTCCCACAGGGAGCAGACACCAGTACATCTACCTTTCGAATAACGTCTTCCTCATCTACATAGAGGCGCATTTTAGGCTTTCCAATTCTGAAAAAATCCATAAACTGATTAATGGTCTCAAACTTCCCCTGTTTCATAGCACAGAAGGGTTTAGGAAAATCATATTCCAAGCCAAATTTTTCACATTCTTCTATGGTTCTTTCCCGCGTCCAACGGGAAACCCAGTCAGAACCTTCACAAGGTACAACAATAGCCTTTCCCCCGCTTCTATGGATTAACCCGGGCAGTTCTACTAAAATATCCTGATGAACGCCAATTACGACAAATACATCGCTAGGCATAAACTCTTTTGGAAGATAGGTTAAAGGTTCATCTACAAAAAGTGGATATATATCCGGCAGTTCAATCATCTCCTGAATATATTCTGAAAAATTCAACTGATAACGACTTCTGCACCAGTAGCACTTTTTCCCACATAGATTGCATGCCATTGGATCATCATGTAAATGGGGAATAAATTTCACATTTGCAAACCGGCTGTCAGTTTTCATCTGAAAAATATTCTCCGGCTGTTTTCCGGTTTTTCCCGAATAAATAATGGTTATCCTCATGTCTTTGACACCTCGTTTTCGATAGATTGAATTTCTTCCGCTTTTATTTGTAGTGCTTTTATTCCATTTTCACAAGCCATTTCGTATACTGTTTTTTCTGACAGTCCCGCTTTTACCATATGACTTATCTCATCGAAAAATCCAGATCCATGCAATACACCATAGGCTCCCGCATCACTGCCCACTGCAATCCTTACTCCAATATCTACTGCACGATAAAAAAGCTCCTGATGCTGACGGTAGGTTTTTTCAATAATAGGAATCTCTTTTAAAAAGCGTTCATCTCGCTTCTCTACTAAATTGCCTAACGGCGCTAATGTAGGAACCCATACAATATCTTTTTCTGCCAATCCCTGTAATTCGCGTTCTGTCATAAAATATCCATGTTCTAAGGTATCTACTCCTGCCTCAATTGCCATTTGCACTGCCTCCGCCCCGTTTGCGTGAACCATTATCGCTAATCCCTGATCATGGGCAGCCGCTGTCATATATGCTAATTCTTTTTTTGTAAAAGCAATGGGTCCTATTTTTCCATATTGATCAAAACAAACCAATCCTGTCAGCGGAACCTTCAAATGATCTGGTTTCAAGGCAACCAATTTCTGAAATTCGATGCGGAAGTCAACTAGGTCCATAATAGCTTTTCCAAGCAAAGCACCATAATGTCCCTTTTTATACAGCGCATAGAGAGGCGTTTTATAGATGATTCCGACTTCTTTGGCGATCTCTCTTGCCATGGAGGATAAACCACAAAGATCACCGCCATCTCTCATCATAAAAATCTTTTTTTCTTTATAATGTTTTAGGATTTTCCGAATCCAAGCTTCTTTTTCTTCTAAGCTGCCCAACGCTTTAGTATTCTTTATATCTATACCATCCAAGGCAATATGAATATGGCTGTCTATCAACATAGCTGCATCCCCCCCGTTTTAACTTCCTTCAAGGTTTGAAAAAATTATACCATGCTGTGCCTGGCTCGGTCAAAATTAGGATCATTGACATCCCTGTGCAGCTGATCTATACTGAGGATAGAAATGGTATATAGGATGGATCATATGAATCATCCGCCCTGTTTTGAATCTTTATTTATGGGCATATTATTATAATATCTATACCTAATAAAGGAGGATTATTATGTTAATCGTCAATACTGAATCAATACACGGAAAGCAAATCAGTGAGGTACTAGGTTTGGTGGAAGGCAGTACTGTACAGTCAAAACACCTGGGCAAGGATTTAGCTGCAGGACTAAAAACTCTCGTTGGCGGCGAATTAAAAGGATACTCTGATATGCTTAATGATGCAAGGAGAATGTCCACAGAAAGAATGATTGAAGAAGCCCGCAAGATGGGTGCCGATGCCATCGTCAATGTGCGGTATTCCTCTTCTGCAATCATGCAGGGCGCTGCAGAAATATTGGTTTACGGCACAGCCGTGCGCTTGGCAAAATAATAAAAAATGTGAGTCCAACGGATTCACATTTTTTATTTCAGTGAACTTTTTATAAATGACATATTATAGATTAGATTGACGCCTATAGAGGCTTGCCTCCATCTGTATTACTTGTCAGAAACATTTGACCATAAATGTTTACAATGTTAAACTTCCCTTAAGTTTCAGTGTTTTTAAATCATGTGCCATAATCTTTTGGTTTGAAAGGGTATATAAGATATCTCCTATATAAAGAATGCGCTGTACATTCAGATCACTTTCATACCAATGCTGGCCTGCCTTCATATAGTCCTCCGGTGTCAGATGGGTAATGCGATCTCTCAGGGATAATCCTTTTTCCATATCCAGCTGGTACACATAAGCACCTTGAAACGTAAACTCTCCCGAGCTCCAAGGGTCCTGCTGCACACGCTTATTTTCTATTACCGTCAAGGGGAAGGCCATTAGGTTTTTCTCTTTGGAAAACAACAACGCCTTATGATTCTGTAGCAGCGAAGATTCTGTACCGCGATCCCCGATAACCGTTTTGAATTTTTCTATAGGCTGGCTTACATCCCGTACATCAAATACGGCAACTTTCATACCTGCTTGCAGGGCTGCACCCTTTACTTCGATAACTTCTTTTCCAAAGCCAATAATATGATTCTCATCGTAAGGATGCAGATAATCACTATATCCTGGAATCTTTAAATAGCCCAGCATTTTTGGCTCTTTAGGCTCCTTTAAATCTAATACGAAAAAAGGGTCCGTCTCTCGGAATGTCACCATATATCCTTTATTCCCCATAAAGCGCATGGAATAGATTCGTTCCCCGGGAGCAATTCCTTCCAGACTCCCTACCGTTTTCATTTGCCCATCCAAAACATATACGTTATTTTTCGACGTGAATTCATCGCTGCGCCACATTTCACCTGTAGTCGTTGCAATTCTAAAGTGTTCCTCATATTCATCCATTGAAAATTGGTTTAAAATCCGTCCCGGCACTTTCCCCTTCGCAGTATATCGGAATTCCCCATCCTTCAGCCCGAAGCAGTAAACTTCTGTGTTATGGCTGTAGCCCGGAAGAATTTTTCGAAAGCCTGCTGTGCCTTCCACTTGATTTTGCGGTTTATCCAACGATTGTTCAAATTCATACCGGTTAACTGCAATATAGAGATTTTCAGAAGAAGCATAAATATTCTCACCCTGACCTAAATAGGTATCTATATTTGCTTTTTCTTTAAAAGTTTTTAGATTCAATCCTAATAAAGTAATATAATTGGGTTCTACTGCATTAGGAAAATATCGAATGTCTTCAAAAGCAGCGGTCTTGATCTCTTCGCCCAACAAAGTGTCCTGGTAGCGAGGTGTAGGTACCTCCGACTCCTTATTTTCCATGATATAATAGTGTATTGGATGGTTTGCTACTAGATAAAGGCTATCTTTGATTTTTCTTGATGACAGGTAATTCCCTTCCATTTTGATTTCCCGCTCTAACTTCACACCACTTCTATCCTTGATATCATAAACTTTGATATATACGGTACTTCCACCATAATACACAGGCATTGGTCTTATCTTTTGTACCGTACTGTCAACACTATCTTGAATCATCGGCTTTGGAATACCGATGGGCATAGGTGTATGTCCAATGAGAATTAAATAATCCTGGTCTAAGTACATTTCTAAAGGCCTAAACTGTTCTTCTTTAAAAGAAACGCGACTGCTTACTTTCATTTTTTCCGGCTGCTGCGCATCAACGATTACAAGGCTGGCACCATTGATTTGATAGATGTACTTTCCGTCGGTCTTTACCAAATCCGCTTCATCAACACCCTGTACCTGTACATTGGTAGTAGAATAATCTCCCGCCGCGTCGTTCGCTACCGCAGCTTGTGCTTCTAATTCCACAGTAACAGACTCCATGCCGCGGCTTCCACCGTCCGCCGTTTTCATCATATTGCCGTACAACAAGCTTTCTCTCTCATAATAAGTCTTTAGCAGGCTTCTCAAATTTTCTTGACTGCCTACCCTCGGCAAAGCTTCCAGTTGCGTCGGCGGCTCTTCTGCTATGGAAACGATCCTGTTATGTGTATAGCCATAAGCTACTAGAAGTGAAAATGCAAGTAGAATTAAAACCAACATCTGTCCCTTTTTTTTCATTCTCTTCACGTCCTTTGCATATATTCTTTATCCTTAAGACGCAGGGAATTGTAAGTTTGTTCCAACTATTTCAAATAAATTTTTGTGCCATTAATATCCCGATAATAGTTTTTCCGTCCTGAACTTCACCGTCTTGTACTTTTTTCAGCAGATCTCCAAATAGCGTTTTATGAGAGGTTAAAATTTCATCTCCATCTAGATGAGGTTCTGCCGTCTGTTTAATTTTCCTCGCCAAATATATGTATATTTTTTCGTCATGAACGCCTCCGGAAGGATAAAACTCTGTCAGCAGCTGCCAATGCTCTGCCTCATATCCTGTTTCTTCCGCCAATTCTCTTTTTGCAGCCTCTAAGGGTTCCTCGCCCTCATCAATAAGCCCTGCCGGCAGTTCTACCAATTTTCCTCCGATAGGATATCGATATTGCTCCACCATCAATAAGTGGTTTTCCTCATCTAATGCTACCACAGCTACCGCATTCCGATGTCTTACAGACTCCCGGTAGGTTTCTACTCCATTTTCCAATCGTACCCGATCCTTCTCCACCCGAATGATGACCCCTTTATAGACCTCTTGACTATCCAGTTTTTCCATAAGCACATTCTCCCTTCTCCATGTATCATACTTTTATCATTTATATTTTTTAGGTAATCCGGCAAACTTATACAAAGTATTCCCTTCTCCCCTTGATTATACCATATGAAATAAAAGCGGGCAGACACAAGGCCTGCCCCTACAACAAAATTCGTACTATAAAAAAGTGTTTCTATATACTTTATAATTCTCCTTTTTTAACTCTTTCAATTAAATCAATAACTTTACCCTTAATCAAATCTCTTGTATTTCTAAAATCTTCAATCGGTCCCCCCGATGGATCTACAAGGCCCCAATCTTCTTCATGCTTGCAGGGTAAAAATGGACAAACCACACCACACCCCATGGTGATCAATATATCTACCTCTTCTGGAATATCGGTTAAAAGCTTCGGATAATGTTCACCCATATCCACCCCTGCTTCTTCCATTACTTGAGCAGCCAATGGCTTTACCTCATGATACTCCTCTGTACCGGCTGAATACACCTCTAAAACATCTGAGCCTAGGTGCTTCGCCCAGCCCTCTGCCATTTGCGAACGGCAGGAGTTATGAATACATACAAATGCTACTTTCTTTTTCATGATAAAGCCTCCTTAAGATTCGATAAAATTTCTTAGTATTTCATACAATTATATTTTTCTTCTGAAACATCCTTTAAAAGTTCATTCGCCAATAACAATATAGTCTTTATTTTTTCATCCTTAATGCGATAATAGATAAATTTGCCATCCTGTCGTGCATCTACCAAATCACTTTCTCTCAAGCATTTTAGATGGTTCGATATTTTCGATTGACTAAAATCCGTATATTCAATGATTTCTGTAACAGAACAGGTTTATTGTGGGAAGTGAATGGGAGGAGGAAGGCAACAGTGCATAAAAAAATCATCTCTTGATTTTTATTATATCATGATATATTGATGTATAAATAAGTCTTGTGTTAAATGTATGTTAATTCTTCCGGTCCTACTGTAAAATATATGGGACAGCCACAGCTCGGTAGATAATAGCCTACAGTCTCATCATAATTCCCTAATATAGTCTGAATCTTTTTCTGCTGAATGAGTTCAATTACTTCATTCGGTCTTGGTCCGTATCCAACCAGATCCCCTAGACAATATACATTCTGAAAATCTATGTTTTTATCCCCCATATCTGATAGGACAGCTTTTAAAGCCTCAATATTTCCGTGAATATCTGAAATAAATGCCAATTTTTTTCCCATAAGTATCTCTCCATTTTCTACGGTTGAAATGATTTTTCTCACCTATTTATCTTATATCATATTGATTTCTAATTATTCAAAAAAACAGAGAGATAACCTACATATCCCTCCGTCTTTATTGTAAATGATTCATTATGCATTTGCCGCACTTTATGTCTCAAATACTATAACTGCATATTTAATAAGATTTGATATAGATATCCGAAGAATATGCCTCCCAGATAAACAAAGCCTACA
Organism: Geosporobacter ferrireducens; assembly: GCF_001750685.1. Classification (GTDB taxonomy): domain Bacteria; phylum Bacillota; class Clostridia; order Peptostreptococcales; family Thermotaleaceae; genus Geosporobacter; species Geosporobacter ferrireducens. The sequence goes on from NZ_CP017269.1 coordinate 1,262,537, forward strand.
TAGAACAATATGGCTTTTTTCTTCAGAATCGTAGACATACCTGCGATTACTGGAACCCCTGTTGCTTTTCCCGTAATTAAAAATGCCAGGATTGCACCTTCTCCTGCTCCAGAACTCATAAAGGACTTCATAATCGGCAGTGAAGCTGAACCAGATACATAAAGCGGCAATCCAATGGTTGCACCTAGTGGAATGGAATAACTTTTATCTTGACTAAAAAGTGCCAAAATCCATTCTTTTGGGATCATCATCTCAACAATTCTTCCTACTGCAATAAATACTACAAAAGCAAATAGAATTTTTTTAATGCCTGTGTTATAAAACTCTTTTATGAATTCATGAATCTTGTATTTTTCAACAAAACCTTGCCTTTTTTCAATAACTGCTTCTTTCTTGGAATAGCATGTAGTAGTTTCTAATAAATCTATGACCCCTTCACTTTCATCCTGAGAACAGCAGCTTTGTTCTACCTCTTTATTTAGTCTGAACTGACCTTTAAAAAAGTTGGTTTTCATATCCAGCAGATGGGCTATAAAGCCTGCCAATAAACCTAATGCAATGGAAGATATTAAAACCATGGTTGCAAATCTAGTACCAAAGAAACTGGTTTGAAACATAAATTCCGATGGGCTTGTTAATGGTGATGACACCAGGAAAGCCATTACAGCTCCCCATGGCATAGAAGAGATAAACATGGACAACAGCACTGCCATGGTCCCACAGGCACAGAGAGGTGTGAGGGCACCAAAAGCTACAGAACCGGGTACGGATAACACAGTGTTCTTCTCTAAATACTTTTTTAGCTTCATGGAATCAACGTACACATTAATACTCACAGCCATCAATATACCGATGAATAGGATATGCCAGTCTGCTTTCAAAAAATCGATTACGGTGAAAATTACATCTTGAATCATACGCATAATAATACATTCTCCTTTTCTTATATTTTGTATGATACATAATTTGTATTATACAACTTTTCTATAAAATTTTTAACAGCAGTTTGGATTTGCTTTATCAAAGGCATTCAGTAATAAAAAAACAGCATTTAATACATTTTCTACCTGGCCTTCTGGAAGGTTTTGAATAATGTTTTTATAATATTTTCGAATACTTTGGTTTAACTGCAGCGCCACATCTTTTCCTTTTTCTGTTAGCTCTAAAACAACAATTCTTCTATCTTCTTCCTGCCGTTCTCTTGAGATCATTTGATCCCTGACAAGTTTATCAATTACCCTTGTCATCGTACTGGTATCGAGATTCATTTTATGACTGATTTCATTCATCGTCAGTCTTTCTACTTTCAACAGCTCCAAAAGACAGTAGCATTGGGTTGAGGTTACACCAAAAATCTTTATTTGATCTCTTTCGATCAATTGAAAAACTCTCACTAATCGCTGAATCATGTCCCCCACTTCTTCTACACAACAATCTTCGTTATGTATATCCAATGTTTGTAGAACTTTAAATTGATCCTTCATTTCTTTTTGATCCATTCTTACTGCCTCCTTTCCTTTTAATTGTATTATACAATTATTGTATTGTCAATTTATATTTATGTTGATATCATTCAAAAAATCTGATGGATACATACATCAAATCCTATAAAAAGTAACGGGCAGACACAAGGCCTGCCCCTACAATAATGATTACAAAATGAAGGACGATAAGATAAGCTCAGATCGACATGAACATTAGAACAATGTTCCATATACTACTCCTGCAAGGGTAGCCATTATTACGACTAAACACACAAATACAACGGTTTTCTTTGTTCCCATCACCTGACGGATTACCAGCATATTGGGTAAGGATAATGCCGGTCCTGCCAGCAACAGTGCCAGTGCTGGTCCTTTCCCCATGCCCGATCCGATAAGACCTTGTAAAATCGGTACCTCCGTTAGTGTCGCAAAGTACATGAATGCGCCTGCAACCGATGCAAATAAGTTGGCTCCGATGGAATTGCCGCCTACCAGTCGTTCCACCCATGCTGAGGGGATTAATCCTTCGTGTCCAGGTCTTCCAAGTAAAACTCCGGCAACCAGCACGCCGAAGAACAAAAGAGGTAAGATTTGCTTTGCAAATCCCCAAGTAGAACTAAACCACTCATCTCTTTCTTCTTTATTAAACCACTTAACAGATGCGTATAATACCACCGCTAAGAATCCTGCTGCTAAGATCCACTTCATGCTAAAGATAGTTGCCCATAATCCAGTTGCCTGCATCGGTCTTCCCCAGTTTGCAAACACCAGAACCCCTACCATAGAAAAGAAGTATATACCGGTTTTCCATAGAGGTTTATCCTCTTGACTCTCATGGGCAAACATACTGGCGTCTTTATTCATATTCTCTTTTTCTTCTTTTAAGAATATTAAATGCATCAGATAACCAATCACCACGCTGAATACCACTGCGCCAAGAGCTCTAGCGATTCCTAACTCAGGACCCAATACTCTGGCTGTAATCACAATCGCCAATATGTTGATGGCTGGACCAGAGTAAAGAAAAGCAGTTGCAGGCCCTAACCCAGCGCCTTTTTTATAGATTCCTGCAAATAAGGGCAGTATGGTACAAGAACACACTGCTAAAATCGTCCCTGATACAGCAGCTACCGAATAGGCTACCCATTTTTTTGCTGTTGGGCCAAAATATTTGATCACTGCATCCTGTGAAATAAACACGGCTACCGCTCCGGCAATAAAAAATGCTGGCACCAGACAAAGCAATACATGCTCTCTCGCATAATCATTTAACATGGCAAAAGATTCTATAATCGCACCTTGAAATCTTAAGCTGTTTACTGGCATAAAATATGCAGTCAAAAATACGCCTAGAATGATCCAAAACTTCTTCCATTCACTCATGTTAATACCTCCCATCATTATAAGTATATAAATATATTATTATATACTTATAATATGGTTTTTCTCAGATTCTGTCAACGCCTATATGCTGTACACAATTAAAAGTATAAAAAGAGCGTCTACGACGCTTTCGCAGTCTGGGCACCCTCCTTAGTACGGCAGGGGATTTCATCCCCTACAACCCCTATTTTTTATATAATAGAAAAGTAGAACTTTCCTACCTTATATAAAAAAAGCCCAGTATTCTACCTGAGCTTTTAACCAATTCTATCGTGTTTTTAAATTTTCAATAATTTTTGTAATATCTACATTCCCTTCAGATATAATTTCTTCTCCAAAAGCAACGATTGGTACTTGTGCAGCACCCCCGCTGACTTGTTTAAATACTTCCGGATATTTGCTAAGGGCTGGTGAGAATATATCAATAAATTTCATGGAGGCAACCCGATCCAGTAAGCCTTCCTGCTTGATCGCATTTTTCAAATCTTGGATATCATCCATAATTGTTCTAGTTGGTCCACAACTGTCAGATGGCCCTCAACCACAGCCTGCTGGTTTCACCGCAAAAATATTCATTTCCACTTTGCTCATTTTATTTCCCTCCATTAGGTATTATTTATTTATATAATGCATTTGCTGCTTCCCGAATTGTATCAATTCCTTTGATTTCTTCGGCAAACAAAGGCATTTGCAATATCTCACAGTCAAACTTTTCATGGATAACCTTTAAATGCTTATCCTGCATTTCTTTTCTCTTTTGAAAATATGCTGTTGTGCAGTATTCTTCCGGCAGTACTTGATTTGCGATCACCAGTTGGGTATAAATCTCTGCCCCCTTTAACTCTTCCACAGCTCTATAAGCCTCTTGAATTGGCGTGTTTTCAGGATATACAACAAAAGCAAAAGTCGTCTGCTCTTTATCTCGCATTTTACTGATTACCCGTTTAAATCTCTCTTGTGCTTTTAAATCTCCCTCATTTACCGTATTCATGGCCGTTTTTAATTCAATTTGTTTGTTCCAGCTTAAAGGCAGTTCTAAAAGCCTCAACGTATGACCAGTAGGAGCCGTATCGAAGATAATCGCATCAAATTCTTCATTATCGGCATAGTCTGTAAATCGATCAAAGGCTGCCATTTCCTCTGTACACGGAGAATCTAATTCTTCTCTCAGTCCCATCATCATTTCTTCGGAGTAATTATTCTTTGCTGCTTCAGTAAAGATCCTCTCTTTGTATTCCTCCGCAGCCTGCTTTGGATCAATTTTAAGTCCATATAGATTCTCTACACCAGCGATAGGCTGTATTTTATCCCCAATCGGCTGTTCAAACACTTCTCCAATATGGGATGCAGGATCAGTAGTCAAAAGCAGGGTTTTAAATCCTTTCTCAGCTAAATATAATGCCGTCACACAGGACATAGAGGTCTTTCCTACCCCACCTTTTCCAGCAAAAAATATTAACTTGGGCTTTTTATTTTCTGGCAATATCACTTTAGTTTGAGATTTCAATTTGATTCACCGCCTCTTGTTGATTATATAACTGATCTGCGACTTTTTCCAGGATTTCTACGCCTCTAATTTCCTCTGCCAACAACTGCATTTTTCTCTTTGGCAAAGGAATTTCTGTATTGATCTGTTGGAGATATCTTTTTTGCATCTCTCCACGTTTTTTAAAAAAGGGATTTAACAGCTCTTCTTCTGGTAAAATACCATTTACAATGACTTCTGTAGTATTGATACCAATCTCTCCTAATTCCTTTGCAGAACGAATCGTTTCCTTAATCGGAGTAGCTTCTGGCTGCAGTACAAAGATAAAATGGGTTTCCTCTTTATCTTGCAGCAGCTTCACAGCTCTATCATACTTATCTTTAGAATCCTGAATATTTTGTACAGGACCCATGCAGGTTTGACCTGACCCTTTTGAACTTTCCTCGATATGCTTAGACCAGTCTACAGGAAGCTCTAACAGTCTAATAGTATGTCCGGTAGGTGCTGTATCAAAAATGACAATATCATATTCATCGGTATCCATAAAATCTGTAAACTTATCAAAGGATGCCATCTCCTCCGTACACGGAGAGTTAAGCTGTTCTTCCATTATTGTCACCATTTCATCCCCAAAGGCTTCTCGAATTGGTGCTAGAGCTCTTTCTCTGTATTCAGCAGTTGCTTCATCACTATCAATTTCCATTGCCAGTAAATTAGATACACCTTCAATCGCAGTCACCTTATGTCCGATCTGCTGCTCAAACACATCGGATAAGTTTGCAGCAGGATCCGTCGTTACGATTAAAGTCTTTAATCCTTTTTCAGCATAGTAAACTGCTGTAGAAGAAGCCATGGAAGTCTTCCCTACACCACCTTTCCCTGAAAAGAAAATAAATCTGGGTGTCTTTTTCATGATTAACCTCCTTGGATTGCTGGTCTATAATCTTTTCGATACTTCCTCCACAAATTCATCATAGCTCAAATAATCTTTTTCCTTTACAATCTCATTATTGATTGTGATAATCGGTAATGCATTCGTTTTCTCTGCTTGAACTTTAGCAAAAACTTCTTGATTTTGCATAAAATCCTTAGGGTTAAAATTCATAGAATATCGGTTGATCTGTACATCTGGAAATTCTTTTTCCAATCGCTTAATTGCATCCTGTAAGTCCATTAGTTTTGTGTCAGGAGATGGACCGCATATGCCTGTTGAACAACACATCGGCGGTTCATAAATGCTAATGATTATCTTCTTTTTCATCTTGATTACCTCCTTAGAATGAAGTATTTTATTGGTTTATTTACTGTTCATCACAAATACATCGATTTCTACTACATGCGCAGTAATTTTTAAACTCCTCTTTTTCATGAGCTTTTGAAGTAGCATCCTTTATGAAACGACACAAGGCATCAATTTGATTTTGTTTTATCGCGTAAAAGGCCCATTTACCTCTTTTCTCTACCTCAATTAATCCTGCCTGCTGTAATATTTTCATATGGTGTGAGATTGTGGGCTGTGTTAAGTTTAGGCTATCCTGTATATCACAGGCGCATAGCTCACCACAAGATAACATACATAAAATCCTTAGTCGATTTTCATCCGCTAAGGCCTTAAACATTTCAATATATTCTTTCACCTCATCACCTCCAAAGGTTAACATTGACACATATCTATATATAGTATGCATTATATATAGATATGTGTCAATGTGTTTATGAAAAATATAGACTGCTTTATGAACCAGTCTATTATAATATTTCGCATTTATGAAAATCCTATCCTTTTCTATTCAGATGAATTCAATCCATTGCTCTCAGCCTCGTTGGTAATGTATAACGGATATCTTCCAGCTCCTTCAATATTAATCAGCAGTACATTTTTTTGAACATAATCTTCTAATATGCTTTTTTCAATATATAGTTTTACATCCTCAATTTCAAATACTTCAAAATTCTCTTGGTTTTCTGGTTCTCCCATCAGACCTGATGGTGTCTTAAAGATGGATCATCACCCTTTAAGGCTTATTCTGCGGGTAACATTCATCGCATTCCCCCGCTGGCGAATATAATTGAGCAGCCAAGGAGAAATTCTCCCTTTTTTCATTTTTATCACACCCTTCTATTTTCATTCTTGCTTGGTTGCATCTATATTCATATGAATATTAAACCGATCATTCCAATGATGAAGTGTCAGAATTTTTCAACCTCATCCGCTTCGCCAGGGGGACGGTTCCATCGTCTTCCCTCCGGACCTTCGCTATGCTTCGGTGACACTCGAACCGTCCCCCTGACTCCGCTACTTTGTGACTAACTGTAAAAACCTATCCTAAAATCACAGGATAGGTTTTTTCATAGTACGAACAAAGAAATTATTTAGTAAGAAATCCTTTGATTTCTTCCGTAGAAGGAATTCTTCCCGATGCCTTTATTTCTCCCTCAATGATGAGGCCCGGTGTCTTCATGACTCCTAGATTGATAATATCTGAAAAATCAGTTACCTTCTCAACCGTTGCTTCCATGTTCAATGCCTGTAATGCTTCTTTTACATTCGACTCTACAGTTTTACAGTTTTTACAGCCTGGTCCCAGTACTTGAATCAGCATGCATCTTCCTCCTTCATAATAATATACTTATATGTTTATATTATAATCATATAAGTGCGTTGTCAACGAGGAATCTTATTCATATCCTAAAATTTGTAATATTGTATCCAGTTTTTCTAAATTCCCTTTATATTCTTCTTCATAAAGCGGTAAACAGCGTTTAATGTTCTGGGCACTACTGACTATTTTTGATGCAAAGGCCATACAAGCCATTTCACCACATCGCTTACAGTTTAATTTTGGCAGATGCTTATAAACCTCGATGGGGCTAATCCGCTCTCGCATTTCATATAAGGGTTCTATCTCATCTCTTTTTTCATAGGTATCATTGATCAAATCCTGTACCAGGCTTATTACCTCAAAAGCATCGGTTTCGTTAATTACTTTTGAAACTGCTAGCTTTTCAGGATAAATGGTTATCATGCGAAATTCCTTATGAAAGGTTAAAGTGCCTGCAGTCTTATGATATATAGCCCTTTGCATCCTTCCATTGATATAGGGTAATATCTCAGAAACATCTCTTGAGAATTTTGCTTTAAATTTCATCCTTCCTGAATCTGCGGTACAAGGTTGTATACGTGTCATTTTTATTTCTTCTAAGTACATCTCTATCCACATCCCCTTTCTGCTCTAATAATCCCCTGAAATCTTTTTAAGTGCCTCTACGAGACTATCAATGTCTGATTTTTCATTAAAGTACCCAATGCCAATTCGCATTGTTCCTTCTTTTTCAGTTTCAATAACACAATGGGCCGTAGGAGCGCAATGAAGTCCTACACGTATCATTATGCCATACTCTTGATCGAGACGATAAGCGATATCTTCTCCAGAGATCCCCTTGATGTTAAAGGAAATCACACCTACGATTTTTTCTACATCCTTCGGCCCATAGATAATAATATCCTTAACCTCACTAAGACGATTTAGTGCGTAGGCTATAATCTCTTTTTCTTTCTTCAGTACATTCTCTAAACCCTCGTTTCGTATAAACCGCAAAGCTTCCCTAAGACCAACAATACCACTGACATTCAATGTCCCAGTCTCTAATTTATTTGGATAGTATTCCGGCTGATATTCATAGGCCGAGTCGCCTCCTGTTCCACCATGTTTTAACGGACGGATCTTTCCGTCCCAGTTTACGATCAATCCCCCCGTACCCATAGGCCCGAGAAGGCTTTTGTGTCCTGTAAAAGCTAACAGATCGATATGGTCTTCTTCTATATGTATGGGGCATACCCCTGCAGTTTGCGCTGCATCTACCATAAAAGGAATTTTGTGCTGCCGTGCGATTGCGCCAATTTCTCGAATCGGTTGAAGGGTTCCCAGTACATTGGATGCATGGGTAAATATGATCAGTGCTGTGTTATGCCGTATTGCCTTTGCAATATCATCGGGATTTGTGAATCCTTCTTTTGTTGCAGGAATGGTTGAGATGCTAATCCCCCTGTCTCTTTCCAAAGTTTTTAGGCATCGCCATACTGCATTATGCTCCAAGCTGCTTGTGATCACATGATCTCCCTGCTTTAGCATGCCATACATCGCTAGGTTTAAAGCCTCTGTCACATTTGCTGTAAAGATGACCTTCTTCGGATCATTAAAATGAAATAGCTCTGCAACAAGCTTTCTTGCTTCATAGACCATTCGATCCGCTTCCATCGCCCGTTCGTAAGCACCTCTGCCAGCCGTCGCGCCATTATGCATCATATACTCATATACGGCTTTGGCTACCTCCGGCGGCTTTGGAAATGAAGTGGCTGCATTATCTAAATATATTTCCACTACCTTATCCCCCTTTTAAAAACCTCTTCCTTAGTTGATGAATCCTTCTGTCTTCAGCTTTTCAATAACGTCCCTATCCGTTGGAAATGCAAGCACGGGCATATCCGCATAAGAAAAATATTCGACTTCCTCCAGATCATCCCCTGCTTCTTCTGTCCCCGAGGCCACTTCCGCCATAAACCAAATTCCTACCGTATGTTGTGCCGGGTTGTGGAAGTTGGACAATACTGTATAGACATAGGATATGTTGATCTTTAATCCTGTTTCCTCAAAAAATTCCCGGACAACTGCATCATACACGTCTTCATCCCATTCTACATAACCACAAGGAATACACCATTGTCCCGCATAGCTTCCTTGCCGTTTTCCCATCAGCAGCTTTTTATCCTTAATAACGATGGCTGCCACCCCTACTGCCGGATTTTGATAGAAGGTAAAACTGCACTGGGTGCACTTTGGTTTATTGGGATCCTTTGTTTTTTCGATACTTAGGGTTCCTCCACATTTTGGACAAAAATGATAACGCATACCTACACCTGCTTTCACCATAGATTTTATTCTGCCAAATGTCCAAACGTAACCTATGCTATATTTTCTATAATACTACCTTGATTCATTCGATAAATCAACTTCTATTTCCTTCTGCAGGGATTTAAAGAATTGCCCTGTATAATAAATTCCCTCCTGTAAAAACCTATAAAAAGAGCATCGACGACAGTAAAGCTGTCTGAGCACCTTCCTGAAGGCGGCAGGGGATTTCATTCCCTTGAGGTTGTTGAAAAAGTCAACAATATCCAGACTGTTCAAAATTCCTTAGATTCGAGGCGCAAGAAAATCTAGCGACCGCAGCGTATACAGTAATACGTAAGGATGCTGGATTTTTGCAGCAACGAAGAAGATAAGGGATTTTCAACAGTCTGCAGGGGATTTCATCCCCTTGTAACCTAATAACTGCTATAAGCTGCATCATTTTTATAGATACAAAAAGAAGGAGTATAGGTGAAAGAAATGAAAATTGGTTTACGCACCATCAAGACAGGTATTGCAGTAGGCTTATCCATCTTAATTGCCCCGCTCTTGGAAATTAAAAATCCCTTTTTTGTTGTAATTTCTGCCTTTATTGCTATGCAGCCTACGGTTTCGGATTCATGGCGGACTGGAATCAATAGACTTTTGGGTACCTCACTGGGTGCCGCTGTAGGTTTGGGATTCGTACTGATATCTTCTGAAAGTCCAATACTGACGGGTCTCGGTACGATTGTATTGATTTCTATTATGAATCATTTAAAACTACAGGACTCTATTGTAATGGCCAGTATCGTATTTGCAGGAGTCTTTTTCAATGCTGAAGGTGAATATATAGATTTTGCTTTTCGTAAGCTGATTGATACTTCTTTAGGTATTGGCATTGCCTTGATTATAAACTTTAGCATTTATCCTCCAGTTTATCACCAAAAAGCCTTTGCTTCTGTTGAAAAAGCCTTAAAGGAAATCCTCGGAACCATCATTGAAATGCTGGAAATCCTTTTAGATGGGAACGAAAAAGATCTTTTATTATTAGATGATCACTTAGGAGAAATTTCTTTCCGATTGCAGCAATCGGAAAAAATGCTGCTGCTGCAAATTAAGGATGAAAAGCTAATGTCTCACGGTAGTATGCATAGCAGAGAGATGCTGGACACTGTAACCCAAGCCAAAGTGATTTTACAGCATTTACATCCAATCCGGCAAATCCTTGGCAAAGACATTCATAAACGGGTGATTGCACCGGTTCGAGAAGCTATGATGAAAAATAAGTTCCTTCTAAAAGAGTTGGAGCCTATGGTTCCTGAAAATTGCTTAAAGAACAATAAGCTCCAAATGGCCTTTTCATCTATCTTGTCTGATATCCAGGAAACGAAAGATTGGTTTATTCTAAATGCTGAGCATAGTAATTTCCCAGTTGATGATGTAATCAATCTGCTGGTGTTTCTCTATAATCTTGAGGAAATTATCTCAATCTACTGTAGTATCCTTAAAGAACCCCAGTGAAATGACTACTCATTCCTCAAGGCTTCATAGCCGATTACAGCAGCACCGATTGCTCCATTGAACTGGGACAGTTCGGAAAAAAATATCCCTGTATTCAGCTTTTGCCCTAATAACTCCACTAATAAGGGGTTTTGAGATACGCCACCTGAAAAGAAAACTTTTCCTTCCACCCCTATCTTACTAGCCAGTGAATAGGTTTTGTTTACTACAGACTGCAATAACCCTGCTGCAATGCTTTCCTTCGAAGCCCCTTCAGCCATAAGACTGACAACCTCGGACTCTGCAAATACAGTACACATACTGTTGATACTGCGCGGTACTGCGCCTCTGCCAAACTGTGAAAGTTCGCTGACATCGATCTCTAATGCGTGAGACATTACTTGCAGAAATCGTCCTGTCCCCGCCGCACATTTGTCATTCATTAAAAAATCCACCACTGAGCCCTTCTGGTCCAGTTTGATGACCTTGCTGTCCTGTCCGCCAATATCAATCACGGTACGAACGCCAGCATTCAGATAATGGGCACCTTTCCCGTGGCAGGTAATTTCTGTAACTTTTTTATCCACAAAGGGGAGAGCAATCCTTCCGTAACCCGTTCCTACGATCACAGCCTCTTCCCGCTTCCCCATCAGGCCTGATTGTAAAAAATGCTCAAGAATTTTTTGTCCCGTTTCCTTTGGACTCCACCCCGTTGGCAGAATCACTTTCGAGATGATGTTTTTACCATCATAGGCTATGGCCTTCGCTGCCACAGATCCCATATCGATCCCAATGCTAATCACCTGATCACATCCTTGTATGTATATCCATATTATATGATAATTTATAAAGAGCCCCATACTCCAGGAGCTCTTAGCTTCTTTATTTTATTGTTTCCAAGAAGGCTTCCAATCTTACCTTTAACTGTCCAGCATCGGAATCGGAGTAATCCGTTTCGATTTGAATAAATGGCAAGTTTAGCTTCTCTTTTGCAAACTGACGAACTGTATAAGATTCAATATTATAGGTATGACAGGCCTGCCATGTCAAATCCACGATCCCATCTACCTGATATTCCTTCGCCATTCTTTCAATTAAGTCCAAGCGGCCATTATTCGGCGTCATACAGGAACATGGTGTAGCGAGATATTTTTCAGCCAGTGCTTGAATCGGTTCCTTTTCTTCGTCTACCAGTACATCTAACCCTTTATATCCCGTACAGTTTTCTAATGCAACCACACTGGCACCAGCTTCCTCAATGATCTTTAGAACCTTTTCAGAGCCACTGCCGATCGGACATCCTGTTAAAAGAATTCTTGGCGTATCTGCTGTAAATGGTGAAATGCCTTTTTCAATTTGTTCTTCTACCTGAGCAATTAAACGTTCAATGATCTCTATCCCAGCTTCTTTATCTATATTGAAGCCTTTTAGCCATTGGGCCAGCATCATATCCATTCCTGTAAGCGGTGCTGGCTTATGGGCATTGAGCTGATGAAGCTTGCGCATAGCTCTGCGTTCCCGGTTCATCAATTTAACAGCGTCCTTCAACTTCTCCTCTGTAATTTCTACTTGAAACTTCTCTTCTAAGTAGTTTTTGAATTTTACCATTTCATTTTTCCAAGCTTCTAGTGCATCCTCCCCTTGTGACGTTTGAGGAAGATTCATGATATGCATCGGCTTGATTTTCCCCATCAATTCATACATTTTTTTCTTTCCATCGCAGGTAGTTTCTGCCAACAATACATCTGAGAAATAAAAATAGGGACATTTATCTGTGATAGCAAATCCATAGCTAGATTTGATTAATGGACAGAGATTTCTCGGTAAGTGCTTTTCTGCATCCTCAATGGGTTCCTGCTTTGTACCGCACAGGGTTACTGCAATGGCATCTGCTGCTAGTGCAATTTCCTGAGGTGAAAATACACAATACATTCCTACAACTTTTTTCCCTGCTTCACTTGCTTCCTTAACCTTGACAGAATTGATTCCCCTTAGGGCTTCTACTTCTTCCATAATTGGTGGTCTCATAACTATTTCCCCCTTATTGTTCAGCTTATTTAAAAGCTTATCCAGCTTTCTAAGAGAAGTCTATCACAGGGAGATAAAGGCCTACCAATAGTAATTCCTTATAATTTATAGGTATATGATAGCTTTTTTCTATAAATATTTCTGGATATATAAAAAACACCTATCTATAGGCTACCCACTTCATTTTCAGGAGGACACACAGGTCGATCCCTACCAGAATCCAGAAAAAAATAGGGCTTAAATCAACGTTTCAGTTACGGATCTATAGATGTGTGACTGAGAAGTTTAATATTCAACGGAACGGTGAAACACCGTTCCCTACGTAAATCTAAAACAGAAATGTAGGGATCGACGTCCTCGTCATTCCGCATATAAACCAGGATTTCAATCACACACCTATAGATCAATATTTGAATAAAGCCATTGTTATAATTCTACTTTACGGTCATAAATCGCTGCTGTACCGAAGAAAAGGGCTGCAGAAACTCCGATAAGCACTACCGTGAGGGCAATATATATATTGTTTGGAAAAATTGTAACCCATGCCGTACCATTAGAAAAGTTTATTTGACTATTGCCCAAATCTTCTAAATGATACCTGGAAACCGCATTTATTATTATGTCCGATACCTTTGAAGTAAGGATACTTCCAGCAATGAAGGTGCCAAAGGTAATTAATCCTGAAAATTTCTTGAATAATTTTCCGACCACACTGCTAAAGAAAGCTAAGATTAGTGCTTGTGTTGCACCTAGGAAAATTAAAAATCCCAACTTAACTACTTCTATTTTAAATTCAAAGGGAATTTCAGCAAGCTTTCCCCAGCTGTCAGGAGTCATCATGCCTCTTAAGAAAAGAAACGCACTCAATCCTAATAGTGCTTCCAGTGCAATCCATTGGGTTAGCAGCGAAAGCATCTTTGATAAAAAGATCATTCTGCCTGATACCGGCAGCGACATCATCAAGTAAACCGTATTTTCCTTCCATTCATTTCGAACTGTAATAAAAGCCTTTATGAATATAGCAATAAAGATTGTAATTGTCCCGCCAACATTCATCACAAAGCCTGCTTGCAGCGGCCATCCAGTTGTGGTTTTGTAGAAAATATATAGATTTACTGCGAGAATAATTCCTACAATAAGCAGCAGTTCAAATCTGGAAGCCTTTAAATCCTTTTTATATAAGGTATAGAGCATATTTCCCCTAGAAATTCCCATGGCGGTATACCTCCTTCATCAATTCTACTAAAGACATATTTCGTTCACTGCGCAGGTCTTCTGCGTCTCCTTGTAGCACAGCCTTACCCCGGTCCATAAAAATCACTTCATCAATCAATCCTTCGATCTCCTGAATCTCGTGGGTTGATATAATAATACTTTGCTCTCCTGCTCGATAGTCACGGATGATGGTCTGTATAATTTGATCCCTCGTTAAGATATCAATACCGGAAAGCGGTTCATCCAGCAGAACGATCTTTGCATTCCTTGAAAAAGTCAGAAGCAGCTTTGCTTTTGCACGCATTCCCTTAGAAATCTTTCTTATGCTCATAGATGGTTCTAATTGTAAAAAGCTTACTAACTCTTCATATTTACTATGGTCCCAATCTCCATAAAAACTTCTCATAAAATCTGCAGCCTCTCCTATGGTCATCCAGGGATACAGATGATCAATTTCAGGTAAATAGGCAACATTCTTTTTTGTCTCAACGGAAGGGTGCTTTCCATCGATTCGAACTGTTCCCGTATCCGGTCTGTTGAGTCCGGCAATCATTTTAAGGCTGGTTGATTTACCAGCACCGTTTGGACCTAGAAATCCGGTGATTTTCCCCAGTGGAAATACCATAGTCGCCTGATCTAATGCCTTCGTATTTCCAAATTGCTTCGTAACCTCTTGAAATGTTATCATAATCGATCCTCCTCCAATCGTTGCTGACACTTTTCTACCAGTTCTATAATCTTTTCATTATCAAAACCCAATGAATACATTTCATCCAGAAAGTTCTTTAGGACACGACTGGCCATTTCTTCCTTGATTTCATCCAGCATGCCTTCACGGCTATAAATGAAAGTTCCCTGTCCCCGTATGGTTTCTACTAAATTCATATTTTCCATCTCCCTATATGCCCTTTGAACAGTGTTGGGGTTAACCTTTATTTTTTGAGCAAAATCCCGTTGGGATAATATTTTATCTCCAGGCTTTAATTCCCCTCGAATTAACTGTTTTTTGATATCGTCTATAATTTGCAGATAAATAGGCTTTGAATTATCAAACTCCATTTGAGACCACCTCCCATACACTAATAGTGCACTAGTTAACTATTACACTATTAGTGTATGATGTTTTTTCATATTTGTCAATCCTTTTATAAAATTCTTTTTGAATGTTTATCCTATTTATATCATAAATTGATAACTAACGATGAAAGATGAAAAATCCTTTAGGAAGAGTCAGAATAGTCTTTATTATTGTCCACAATACGTTATAATGTTAATAACTATATTTCCATGACGAGGGGGAGACTTATGACTACTGCTGTAACAAAAGAACTTTACCACCAACTGCGTACCGCCCTTTTCAATCAAGGTTTTCTTGAAATCTATCATCTAGAAAAAGAGTTTATTAAAAAGCACACTGAAAACTTAGCCTTCATCAATGAAATACACCGGATCACAGAGAGTAAAGATTACAGCTGTAATGCAGTTTATTTGTTATGCCAGGACATGTTGAAGGAACTGTGGGGGGATCATAAACCCATCAATCCTTTGGAATACATCTTTCAATTTGCTTTGAGCAAATCTTTTCCACACTCAATAGAAGTCACACTTGATTCCCATCTGGCGTCGGGCTGCCAGTTATATCTTACTGCCCTTCGAATCGTATCCGAATTTCAAAAAGAAGGACGCGATCTTACATGGCAGAGCCGATATCCTCTAGTTTTTCTTACGGATGATGAGAGAAGCCAACTGCCAAATCCACGGGAATATACTTCCTTTGTTAAGGCTTTTCAAGAGGAATATATTTACGAAATGATGAAGCTGAATTATGAGGTTATAGGCCATAACACCCTAGATCATATCTGCGGTGTTCATTATCTCGCTCTCTTTATTGCGCGGCAGCTGCAAGAAAAAGGGATTCCCTTAGACCTTGGCAGGGTTTCTGGCGCGGCAGCCGGTCATGATATCGGGAAATATGGCTGTCGAAGCTTTGAATCCAATCGTGTTCCTTATCTCCATTACTACTATACAGATCAATGGTTCAAAAAACATAATCTCCCTTATATTGGACATATTGCCTTAAATCATTCAGTATGGGATCTGGAACTGGAAAATCTATCTTTGGAATCTCTTATTTTGATTTACTGTGATTTTCGTGTAAAAAATGCCTCCGCTCAGAAAAATCAGGCAGAAATGAAAATTTATAATCTGCAAGAATCTTTTGAAGTCATTTTAAGCAAGCTGGATAATGTAGATACACTGAAGGAAAGACGCTATACAAGGGTCTATGGAAAGCTAAAAGACTTTGAAGACTATATGCGCGACATAGGTATAGTCACAGAACTAACCGTTGTTTCAGCCACACATGAGGGAAATTTCAAAAAATATTATTCCCTCATGTCCGGCAGTGAAGTTACTCAAAACATAAAGTATATTGCCATTCATCACAATATTCACCTGATGCATCGATTAAGAGATGAAGCATCTTTAAATGAAATCATCGAAATTGCAAGAAGCGAAACAGATGCAAATGTACTGCGGGAGTATCTGGATATTTTTGAAGAATATTCTACCTATCTCACGCAAAAGCAAAAGTTGATTATGATGAAATTTCTTTATGAACAACTCATTCATGCCGAGCAGGATATCCGCAGACAGTGTGCCGAACTCATTGGCCGGCTGATCGCCAGCTTTGATGAAGATTATAAAAAGGAAATCCCTGAAGGTGAAAGAATCCTTACACCGGCAGTAACAGGACTTGATTTGCTCCATCAATATCTCCAGCTCTGTATGTTTCCTGATCATAAGATCATCGCTGTACACCGCCGGTGGATTCGATATAGCATCAGTGCACTGGTTGCGTCTTTCTTTGCCCACTGTTCCCATGAGCAGATTCATGTATTTAGACAGGCACTGCTGAATTATTACAATTTGGATCAATATCATGAAGAAGATATTCAGATTGATCTTCTGGAAACATTAAAGTATATCCCGTTATGTACAGATGATACTTGTCTCTCAGTCATTTTTCAGTACGTACTGCTCCAACTGGATAGTGCTAACAGTGAGATTCGGATTTCTGCATTAGAAGTCGTATACTTCTTCATCAGACATTTATCAGAAGAAACAAAGGTCATACAACAGATTCGCGTACTTTTCTCCAATGGACCAAAGCATTCTGAGCTTCCGGCTGAAAATTTTCTATTGGGAAAAATCTATGACAATCTATTTCCAAATAGTATAAATGAAAAGGAAGAAAAAAGTCCCTATGAGCTGCTTCAGGAGGGCATATCCGATGTATTTCTTAGCAATATGAAAACTGCTACCAACTGGGTTTCTAAAAAAGTCCATGTAGAACTGCTTTTAGACTATACCCTTTGCAGTTCCGACATCAACAAACTCTATACAGCGATGCACTTCTGTAACCTTCTGAAAGTCAGTGCCATGGATCATGTACGAAGCAGGGCCGGTGAAGCACTGGTTCGACTTTTTCCCAATCTGCCCTTAGAACAGCGTAACGATGTAGCTATAGAGCTCATTCGTTCCTTAGAAATTGAAGGTATTCAATTCGCAAAATATATACCTAATTATCTCGGCAGGGTCATTCTTTATCTAAAACCCGTAGAGTTAGATGAAATCATTGCAGATTTGATTGAGAAAATCAAACAATCTAATGCTCAAATCAGCACCTTGCTGTTAAAAACCATTGGTATCTTCATCTCCCATTATCCAAAGTATCGTGAATTGTTTCCAGAAGAGGAAGAACGCTATAACCGCCGCTTGGAAAATCTTTTGGGTATTCTGCTCAATGGCCTTGTTCATGATCATCCACAGATTAAGCAGATGTCTTTTAGTGTCATTGGAAAAGATGTGTTTGGATCAAAACTTTTAACTTTAGAGGCAAAACACCGCTTCTTTAAACTTATGGCAAAGAAAATACTATCTCTGCTGCCGGGTATAGAGGACAATGAACTGCTCATTTTGACGAACTCAGCAGGTCTGAACCATATCTATCGTTTCATATCGGACTATACTTTTTTTCAAAATGCGATCCAACTGGATTCTCCGGAAAAAATTGCATTCTTCCCAGGTTCCTTTGACCCTTTTACTCTTGGTCATAAGGAAATTACCCGGGAAATACGGGATATGGGTTTTGAGGTGTATCTGGCTGTAGATGAATTCTCTTGGTCCAAACGTACACAGCCAAATCTCATCCGTCAAAATATCATTCATATGTCTGTAGCAGATGAAATGAACATCTATCTCTATCCTGATGATTTTCCCATTAACATTGCCAATCCTGAGGATCTAAACACACTGCAAAACAGTTTTCCTCACGCTCAGGTTTATATGGTAGTAGGCAGTGATGTCATCCTCAATGCATCAGCCTATCGCGATGAAAGCAATCAACATGAGCTGCTTCAATTTCCACATATTGTGTTTGAGCGACGAGATAATGATTTTTCTCCTGAAGAGAATATTCGTCTGCAGCATGCCATGGCAAAAATTGTTCAGCCAGTCATAAAACTGAATCTACCACCCCAATACGAAGATATCAGTTCTAGTCAAATTAGGGGTTATATTGATGAGAATAGAGAGATTTCAAAATTGATTGATCCATTGGCACAAAAATATGTTTATGATAACAATCTATATCGAAGAGAACCTCAGTATAAATCTTTTGTTCAGACTATTTCCATCGATGTTGAGCTTCGAGACCACCTTGAAGATTCACTCGCCCATGAGATTTCCAGTTTATTTCATGGACATTCCGACGCATTTATTAACATCAAGAAGGTTTTTCAAAAGCCTGGCAGCAAAATGATTCTGATCCGTGATGCAAAAGAAAAAGGCAAAATGCTGGCATATTCAGTATTTCACCGGATTCCAGCCGAAGCAATCTTTCAGGAGTTTCGAGATACTCACATTTCTCAATGCATCCGTGAGAACTATACGGGAAGAATCGTCCTGATTGATGGCATTTTTATCTTAGAAAACACGAGTTTTAATAATTTGCATCAGATCATATTGACTGAAACCTTAGCCCATTGTTTAAAAAATGATTATGGCTATGGAATTTACTACAATCGAATTTCATCAGACACCCCATCAGACTTGATCGAAATACTGCAAAATCATGGGTTTCAAGACCTTCCCTGCAGCAAAGAAGGCAGCCCTGTGATGGCAGTCAATATGGTTCATCCCTGTACCATCAGCTTAGATGTAGAAAACTTTATCAAGGAGCCCTTCCGCGAGAGCCGTCGTGTACAAAAAGTTATTTTGGAATGTAGAAAGCGCCTACAAAATGCTTTGACAAAACTTTATCCTGGACAACTGGTGCTTTCTTTTGACAGCAATATGATTAATGAAACCCTTGTAAAGAAAATATGCTTTGAAAACGAGGTGCCTTCTGTACCTCTAACACCGCGAAAACTTGGTCAGGCCATGTGTGTCCCATTTGGCAATGTACTCAATCGCGCCATTGTCCCCAATACGGTGACCAAATCCCTTCATACGGAGAAAATGTTTTATCCTGATATGAAGAGTTTTACGATTGGTGCTTTTCCTTATTATTTAAATCTGGAAAATCAGATTAAAATGATTCGTTCCTTTAACCGTCCGGTGATCTTAGTAGATGATTTATTAAACAAGGGTTATCGTCTAAAGGTAGTCGATCCGCTCATTCAAAAAGAAAAAATTCAAGTACGCAAAATCATCGTAGGTCTTCTCTCCGGGAGAGGAAAAGAACTGCTTGAAGTTCAAGATCGGGAGGTAGATTGTGCCTACTTTATTCCTAAGCTCCGTCATTGGTTTAATGAATCTTGGCTCTATCCCTTTATGGGTGGAGATACCTTATGGCGCGGCATATATCCTCAGAAAAACCTCATACCCTCTATTAATCTGATTTTGCCCTATACCTCTCCCCATTTTATCAAGGGAGTCAGCAATGAATCTATTTACTCGCTTTCACAGGTCTCCATTGAAAACGCAATTCAGATTCTAAAGGCATTGGAGGTAGAGTATCAGCATCTTAACGAGCGGAGTCTCACCTTGTCTCATTTAAGTGAGGTTTTTATTTATCCCAGATATCCGGATCACGGAAAGAGCATGATTTATGATCTCAATGTGAATCCTTCCAGTCACTTGGAAAACGATCTAGAGCTTCTTCATCGCCTTGAATTTACAGCAGTACAATCTCATAGGGGAGGTAAATAAGATGTTCTACTATACTTATCAAGATAAAATTTGTTTTTCTCAAAAAAAGTATGTAGATTTGCCTAGAATAGATGAATCTCAAGCCAGCCATACAGAGGGGCTACTCTATGCCCTTTTGGAACTGCATCCTCAGCAGTCTCGAAGAAGCTTCTGCCTATCCACCCCTGGTCTGCTTGAGCTTCAAAAAGAAGGACTGAATCTTCTGCAGAAGCAGCGTGAGACCGGTCCAGTCCTACCCAGTTGGCTTCTCGAAAAAATTAATAATAGAAAAGTCATGGCCCTCAATCGTTTCTATCCAGATTGGGATAATGCATTTTCTATGAATCCTCTACATAAATGGAGGGTTCATATTGCCGGCCTTGGGGATGTGGGAGGCACTCTTTTGATGGGGCTGCGGCTGATGGGCGGCAGCTGTATCGACAGTATCGGTATTTTTGACCGCAGCCAGGAAAAACTGCTCCGCTGGCAGTACGAAATTAATCAAATATATGGACCTAGCGATACTCCTTTCCCTTCTGTAGACATCATCGCAGAAGAGGATGTTTTTAACTGCGATCTTTTTGTATTCTGCATCGCTGCCAAGGTCCCTGCTGTCGGTGAAGAGGGCAAAGATGTACGGATGGTACAACTGGAGGAAAATGCAAAGATCCTCTCCATCTACGGAAAACAGGCACGGGCTTCAGGCTATAAGGGACTCTTTGCAGTTGTCTCTGATCCTGTAGATTTACTGTGTAAATCACTGTTGCTGTCCAGCAATCAGGATGAAAAGGGGATTTATGACTTCAAAGGCCTAGCACCGGAACAAATCCGGGGTTATGGTCTGGGTGTGATGCATGCCCGTGCACTCTATTATGCGAATCAACAGGAAGATACAATACATTACGAAAAAGAAGGCAGAGCTTTTGGCCCCCATGGAGCGGATTTAGTCATTGCCGACAGCATTGAAAACTATCATGAAAGCCGCTCCTTGCTCTTAACAGAGAAAGCAAAGACAGCAAACCTAGAGGTCCGCAAGGTTGGCTTTAAACCCTTTATAGCTCCGGCACTTTCCTCCGGAGCCCTATCCTTGATCGCTACGATAAAAGGCAACTGGCATTATAGTGCGACCTATATGGGAGGCGTTTATATGGGTGCAAGGAATCGCTATCATCCATCAGGAACGGAAATAGAAATGTTGGAACTTCCGCAAAGGCTTCTTGAAAGACTACAGCATACCTATACAAGATTGGAGAATCTGTTATGATCCATCTAGTAATTCCCGGAGAGGTATCTCAGCAGCTTCAAAGGATGGCAAAAGCTGCAGTAGGAAGTAATTTAGTGAAAATTATTAAAACAGCGAATAACCTGCCCAATTTGCAAAACAAACAAATATTATTCGCGGTGGAAATCGATGAAGTTGGCTTCAATATCCCTCTGCTCCATATTTTTCAGGAACTCTCTAAACGAGGCAAGCATGCCCTGCTGGGTTCCCAAGGTGCATTATTGGTTCATAGCGCTGGCGAATTATACACAAAGAGCACAGCAGCCTCTGTGATTTTCTTGGCAAATCAGCTTGGATGCAGCTTTATGGGACATCCCGTGGTAGAGGCAACGGGTAGTTTACACAACTTGCTCACCTGGCAAAAGACATACCAGCTTCCCCTGGAACAAATCTCCTTGGACTTGTCAAAGCGGTTGGGCAAACGGTTGATGGAAGACCACCGGATTCAGATTAGCAACCCTCAAATTGCCGTGCTGCATTCCAGCTATCGTAAATCCTCCAATACACTGATGTTATGGGATATGATAAAAAAACACTTGTCCCACTGCCATATTGAAGAGCTTCATGTACAAAATGGAACGGTTTTGGACTGTATCGGTTGTCCCTATCACACCTGCAGGCACTTTGGACTGCAAGACAGCTGCTTTTATGGAGGTTTTATGGTGAAGGAAGTCCTTCCAACCGTTGAAAATGCAAATGCAGTGGTTTGGATTTGTCCGAATTATAACGATTCGATCTCGGCAAATCTGATGGCTGTTATTAATCGGTTAACTGCGTTATATCATAAGATCAAGTTTTATGACAAATCTCTCTTTGCAGCCATCGTATCAGGCAACTCCGGCAGCGACAGCCTGGCGAAACAGCTGATTGATGCACTCAACATCAACAAGGGTTTCCGGCTGCCTCCCTACTTTGCGATCATGGCTACGGCCAATGATCCCGGTAGCATATTGGCCGTAGAGGGTATTGAAAAAGATACTGAGCATTTTGCTTATCACATACTTGAAGAAATTAAAATCTCTGTTTCAACCAATCTATGAAAATAAAATACATCAAGCAGTGAGGTGTTCATCATGACGCGGTCAAGGAAAGATTTTCTGAGCGATATGGAATATATAGATGGCATTACGATTATTGATACTTCTGGAAATATATTATTTTCTGTCAAATTTAATCCTAGATTTCATCCTGAAATCATACACGAAGATGCTATTATCGGGAAAAAGCTGTATGAAGTTTTTCAGGGAATTACGAAAGAAAACAGTACATTAATAAAAGCAATGGAGCTTGGAAAACCAATTCATAAAAAAAGACAATCCTTTCAAGATATCCATGGAGCCATCATTGAGACAACAAATACTTCTCTTCCTATAAAAGGAAACGGTACAATCCTAGGCGCTATCGAATTGTCAAAGGATATTACCCGATATAAGCATCGGCTCAACCAAGACATTGAGATGGATACCTTGCTCTTTACTCATCGTAATTTTTTCAAAGAACAATTTTTGCCCGATAAAGCACGCTATGTTTTAGATGATATCATATCAAAAAACCCGAAGATTAAGGAGATTAAGTACTATATACAAAGAATCGCAGATGGTACTTCCCCTGTTTTCATCTATGGTGAGACCGGCACAGGAAAAGAATTGTTTGCACATGCTATTCATAATTCAGGCAAACGTTCACAAGGCCCCTTTATTGCTCAAAATTGTGCCGCAATACCTGAAAACCTATTGGAAAGTATTTTGTTTGGTACTACAAAGGGCAGCTTCACTGGTGCATGTGATAACATGGGACTCTTTGAATTAGCGGAAGGTGGTACACTTTTTTTAGATGAAATCAACTCTATGCCTTTGAACCTCCAGGCCAAACTGCTGCGTGTACTGCAGGATGGTTATATTCGAAGATTGGGAGATATCAAAGAACGCAAGGTCAATGTCCGAGTTATATCCGCATCTAATCTCAGTCCCAAAAAATGTCTGCAAGAAAATCAATTGCGCCAGGATATTTATTACCGTCTGAGTGTCCTGGCGATTCATGTTCCTCCTTTAAGAGAAAGAAAAGAAGATATTGAACTCTTACTGAACTATTTTATCAACAAGTATAACAATTCTATTCACAGAAAGATTCAGAACGTTTCAAAAGAAGTTTATCAGTTTTTTCTAGATTATCACTGGCCAGGGAATGTGCGGGAATTAGAGCATTTAATCGAATATGCCATGAATATGCTGGACCCATCTGAGGATACCATTGAATTAGAACATATTGAACAGAAAATAGTAGAGATCAGAGAGGAAGACAGTGATGCGCCCGTAAATATTCAACCTTTAAAAGATGCCATCACCGAAGTGGAAAAGAAATTAATTCAACAGGCTATCCATACTACAAGAGGCAATGTTTCTGAAGCATCCCGGTTATTAAAAATACCAAGACAGACCCTTCAGCGAAAAATAAACTTATATGGCCCTTTTTAATCGACAAAATTACACATAAATTTCAAAACATTTTATTGTTATAAATTTCTTTTCAAAATTGCCCAAATTATAACATAAACTGCCCATAATTTAACATTCAAACTGGCAACCCTTGTTTTGTTGCCAGTTTTTTTACTTTATCAGCGCATGCTAATCTATAGCGGACTGTAAAACTTTAAGCTGACACCCATGATTTATCTCATTTTCTTTCTCTAACCGACCCGATGCACTTGGCATGGATCTTGCTCTTTATTTATGCAAACCAACAATAGGAGGAATCTATATGAAGATCGGTGTATTAAAAGAAAATAAATCAAATGAATCCAGGGTAATCGCAACGCCTACAGAGGCTGCTGTGTTAATATCGGATGGCCATTCTGTGCTTATTCAAAATAACGCAGGATATGAAGCCGGTTTTTTAAATGAAGATTATATTCGCGTTGGAGCAAAAATCCGAAATACGATGGAAGAAATCTATCAGGAATGTGATATGGTAGTAAAGGTAAAAGAGTTTTTCCCTGAAGAATATCCTCTTTTCCGTCCGGACCAGATTCTTTTTGCTTGTGTACATCCTGCTGCAAATAAAGAAGAAGTGGATGCCCTTCTCCAAAAAAAGGTAATTGCTTTTACTGCAGAGGATACCCACCGCTACGGTTCTCCAAACTGTGAGGTTGCAGGAAAGCTTGGCGCTTTGATGGGTGTTTACTCACTGCTCAGCATCAATGGTGGATCCGGAAAATTAATCTGCGGAATTGGCGGTGCTCCCAGTGCAAAGGTTTTGATCTTAGGTGCAGGTATTGTAGGAAAAGCAGCTACAGAAATCATTGCTTCACTTGGGGCACAAGTCACTTTAATGGATATCAACATCGGCGTGCTTAGACATTGTTTAGAAGTCTTTCCCCATAACGTTCAAACAGCTTTTTCCAATCAACATACAATCAGAGAACTTCTTCCTCAAACAGATATGGTGATTAACTGTGTGAAGTGGCCAAAGCATAGGAAAGATCATCTGATAACGAAGGATATGCTGAAAGAAATGCGCAAAGGTTCTGTGATTGTAGATATTAGCGCAGACGTAGGCGGTGCGATTGAAACCTATCGGCCTACAACCCATGCGGACCCAACCTACGAGATCGATGGTATCCTACACTATGGTGTAGACAATATACCTGGCGCTGCACCTCATACTACCTCGATTGCCTATGCAGCTTCTGTTCTGCCTCACTTCAGAGCTATTGCAAACCTTGGCATACAAGAAGCCTGCCGCAGAGACGGTTACCTCAGAAGAAGTCTTACTGCTTATAAAGGCATTCTTACCCATGAGGAAACCAGTGTTATTCAAAGCAGACCGTGGACCACGCCAGAGGAAGTTCTTAACCTGGAAAACTGTGATAGTTTAGATAAAGTACCTAAAGCTACTTCCACAGTGGCTGCAAAATAATAAGGTGCAGCCCTTTATATCATATAGAGTAGATACAATAGTATTTAACGGTGTGTCTATCTTATAAATAAATAATGAAAAGGAGAGATGAAAATGGAAGCAGGAGCACATTTAGGCATTATTTCTATACTACCTGCAGCAATCGCTATTATACTTGCATTTAAGACAAGAAACACTGTGTTTTCTCTGGCTGTAGCTTGTTTTATCGGAGTTTTAATGGCGGGGCAGGGTCTTTTAGGTTTTCCCAATCTTTTAAAAGGTGCACTAGGCACTACCAGTTTTTCTTGGATTCTGCTACTAGAGCTATTCATCGGTATTTTAATTGCGTTTTTCCAGCGAACAGGCGCTATACAAGGCTTCACAAGAATCATGGACAACAGAAAATTGAGTAGAGTCAAGATTCAATTAGTGGCTTGGGTAATGGGGATGTTTGTATTCTTTAGTGACTATTTCAGTCCTTTATTTGTTGGTTCAACCATGCGGGGCCTCTCCGATAAAGCTAAGATTTCCAGGGAGAAACTGGCCTACATTGCCGACTCCACCTCTGCCCCGGTCAGTGTAATGGTACCCATTACCGGCTGGGCCGTATACATATCCGGGTTACTCATCGGAATGGGCCCGATTGAGGATGCCAATCAGGCAATCTCTGTATTTACAAGATCTGTTCCCTTTAACTTCTATGCGATCATCGCTGTTGCATTCGTTGGATTGTTTGCGATTGGCGCTATTCCAGATTTTGGGCCTATGAAGGCTGCTGAAAAGAGAGCTTTAGAAGAGGGAAAAGTATTACGTGATGGGGCCGATCCGCTTCTAGGAGAAGAATTAACAGATACACCCCCCTATGAAGGCTTCTCCTGCAGCGTGCTGGCTACTTTTATATTACCTGTACTAATCGTTATCTCTATTGCGGTGGGTACTTTTATTACCATGAAATCTGCTAAGACCATGGAAGCATTTATGACAGCAGTGGTTGTATTGGGCATTATCATGAGAGTAAAGGGCATTCCTTTTAATGACATCATGAAGACTGCTATGGCAGGGATGAAAGGCGTACTTCCAGCCATCATCATCTTAGCGCTATCCTTCTCCATTAATAAGCTAAGTAAGGATATGGGAACTGCAAATTATATTATTTCTGTAACCGAATCCTGGCTGACACCCAATTTGCTTCCTGCACTAACCTTTTTAATTGCTAGTACAATCGCGTTTTCAACAGGTACATCCTGGGGAACCTTTGCCATTGTTATGCCAATTGCTGCTCCACTTGCCTTCAGCTTTGCCGGCGGCGAAATTACCTCCCTAGTGCTGGCTACGATTGCTGCTGTTGCGGGCGGCGGTGTGTTTGGCGATCACTGTTCACCGCTTTCTGATACAACAATTTTAGCATCTACCGGAGCTGCATCTGATCACATCGACCATGTAAAAACACAAATTCCTTATGCATTAATGGCAGCAGGGCTTGCTGCAGCCGTCTATCTGGTTATTGGATTTACTGCAGTATAGGCAAATGCCACGATCAAATGATCGTGGCATTTTTACATATTGATGATCGTTTTCAGTGTATCTACTACATAGTGTACATCCTCACGGTTAACCCAGTAGTTAGTGACAAAACGCATGATACCATCCTCTGCCGGATTGATTTTAATACCCTTCTTCAACATCTCTTTCACCAGTTTATCTGAATCATATTCCGTACCTGTCATATCAAAAAATACCATATTAAGATGAATATCTTCTATATTAACCTTTATGCCTGGAATCTTCGCAAGCTCCTGCCCCATCAGCAAAGCATTTTCATGGTCTTCCTTCAGTCGGTGAATCATTTTTTCCAAGGCTACCAATCCTGCTGCTGCCAAAAATCCTGATTGTCTTAATCCGCCGCCCAATAGCTTTCTGCCCTTTCTTGCCTTTTCAATAAAAGTTTTGCTTCCTGCTAAAATAGACCCCACCGGTGCACAGAGGCCCTTGGAAAGGCAAAACATCACTGAATCAACATACTGAACAATCTCACCGGCTTCTACATTTAGATAAGTGGCCGCATTAAAAAGTCTTGCCCCGTCTAGATGAATAGGTATATGATACTTCCTTGTAATTTTATGGATTTGCTCCATATTTTCCAGAGAGATTACTTTTCCATTGGAATGGGCATTTTCCAAACAGATTAATCCGGTATCCGGATAATGGATATCCGCTTCCTTCCTGATCTTTGCTTCCACTTCCCGTGGGTCTAATTCGCCATGACAACTGGTTAAGGTCCTCAGTTGTACGCCTGCAATCACAGAAGCTGCGCCGACTTCATGCTGTACAATATGACTATCATCTCCCAATAGGACCTCGTCTCCCCGCTTGCAATGAACAAAAAGGGCCAGCTGATTTCCAAAGGTACCACTGGGTACAAATAAAGCAGCTTCCTTTCCTACTAACCGGGCAGCATATTCCTCCAGTCTGTTTACCGTAGGGTCGTCTCCATATACATCATCCCCCACCTCTGCGCGAAACATGGCTTCCCGCATTTCTTCCGTCGGCACAGTTACTGTATCACTTCGCAAATCTATGTACCGCATATCCATTCCTCCTTCATCCTATCTTTACTATTCTATTATATCATATACCTATTCAATAGAATGATGAAGTCTCTGAACAAAGTCAAAAACCCGTTCTTCCACATCTCCGGTTCCGATTCCCTCTTCGATTTTTTCTATGATACTGCTGCCCACAATCAGGCCGTCACTAAGCCCCTTTAGCTTTCTTACAGCCTCTTCTCCAGATATTCCGAACCCAATAGCAGTAGGAATAGATGTATGCTTTTTAACCTGTGCCATAAATTGGTCTAAATTATTCTCAAAAGTATCTCGCTTCCCCGTAACTCCTTTTGAGGAAATGCAGTAAACAAAGCCACTGCCGACCTGAACAATCTCTTGAATCCGTGCTTCCGATGTAGGCGCTGCCATTGGAATTAAATCCACCGGATAAGCTTTCATTTGCTCATAAAGTTCTTTTCTTTCCTCTAAGGGCAAATCTGGAATAATTAATCCATCTATACCGCTTTCATTGCAGTTTTTTAGAAACTTTTCCGTACCATATCGAAAAACAGCGTTATAATAAACCAAAAATACAAGAGGAATCATTGTTTGCCTGCGCAGACCAGTGATCATCTCAAAAATAGTGTCAATGGTAATAGGATTTTTTAAGGCTCTTTGGGAAGCTCTTTGGATAACAGGACCGTCGGCTAAGGGGTCGGAGTAGGGAATCCCCAGTTCAATAATATCTGCTCCTGCCTTTTCTAATGCGAATACCAGCTTCTCTGTAGTTTGCAGTTCTGGATCTCCGCAGGTTATATAGGGGATTAATGCCTTCTTATTCTTGTTTTTCAGCGTTTCAAACTTACTTGCAATTTTACTCTTCATATTGATCTTTCCTCTCTAAATTTTTTAATACCGTATCAATATCCTTATCCCCTCTGCCCGATAAATTGACCACAATAATATCCTCTTTGTTGGTCTTAGGTGCAAGCTTCATTAAATGTCCAATTGCATGTGCACTCTCTAGGGCAGGGATAATTCCTTCCGTAACGGTTAAGTACTCAAAGGCCTCTAGCGCCTCATTATCCGTTATAGACACATATTCGCCTCTGCCCGTAGTATGAAAATAGGCATGTTCCGGTCCAATGCCAGGATAATCCAATCCGGCTGATATAGAATAGACCGGTAAAATCTGACCGTTATCATCCTGAAGCAAATAGGTCATCATCCCATGGAGTACCCCAAGAGTTCCCTTTGCAATGGTAGCTGCGTGGGCTTCGGTATTCACACCCTTTCCTGCAGCTTCTACCCCAATAAGTTTTACTCCTGTTTCATCTTTGAAAGGATAAAATAGTCCCATGGCATTGCTTCCACCACCAACACAGGCAATCAAATAGTCAGGATACCGTCTTTCCTTTTCTATAATTTGCTCCTTTACCTCATCTCCAATAATTCGTTGAAAATCTCTTACCATAGTAGGATAAGGATGGGGGCCTACAACAGAACCAATCACATAAAAAGTATCATCTACATGGGTTACCCAATCTCTTATGGCTTCGTTTGTAGCATCTTTTAGGGTTGCAGTTCCCGAGGTTACACTGTTCACCTTGGCGCCCAACAGCTTCATTTTGAATACATTCAGTGATTGCCGCTGTATGTCCTCTTCTCCCATATAGACTTCGCAGTCTAACCCAAACATAGCACAGATTGTGGCCGTAGCTACACCATGCTGCCCTGCTCCTGTTTCTGCGATAATTCTTTTTTTACCCATTCTCTTTGCCAGGAGTACCTGTCCGATGACATTATTAATCTTATGTGCACCTGTATGATTCAAATCCTCCCGCTTTAAATAAATCTTTCCGCCGCCTAGACGTGCTGTCAGATTTTCAGCAAAGTACAGAGGCGTAGGCCGGCCTGAGTAATCTCTCACAAAGTACTGATATTCTTTTCTAAAATCCTCGTCATTTTTCGCCTCAATAAATTTTTCTTCTAACTCAATTAGTGCATTCATCAACGTTTCCGGTACGAACTGCCCTCCAAACTGTCCAAATTTTTTCGGCAATTTTGTATCTTTCATCTTATCTCCTCACATTCTCTATAAAATTTTTCATTTTGTTAAAATCTTTTATGCCATTCTCTTCTACACCACTGCTTACATCAACGATATCCGGCTTCAAAATTCGGATAGCTTCTCCTACATTCCCTGCATGAAGTCCTCCAGCCACTATCCATAGCCCTCTTCGCCTTATACTTACTGCCATCTCCCATGGAAAAGTCTTTCCGCTTCCGCCATATTGCCCTCCTGTATAGGTATCCAACAGATAACCAGCCACTGTATATTGCTGCATCTGCCTAAAGCTGACTTTATCTTTAATCCGAAAGGCTTTCCATACTTGTCGTTGAAATGCTTTGCAGTAATCCGGCTCCTCGTCTCCATGAAACTGCAACACATCCAGCCCGCATCCTTCAGCAACCGCATCAACCTCTTCTTTTTTCATGTTCTGAAATATTCCCACTTTTTTAATCTGCTGATCCAAATCTTTGACCAATTCTCTAGCCCAATTCAAATCAACCTGCCGGCTGCTCCGGGCAAATACAAACCCTACATAATCAGGCTGCAATTGATTTACATATTGGATATCCTCTTTTCTTTTCAATCCGCAGATTTTTATTTTTGTCAATCCCTATCCCCCCTTAATTCTCGCATTTTGTCTCTTATGGAACTGGCCCGCATTAGACTTTCTCCAATCAAAACACCATCTACCCCCAATTTTTCCAGGTACTTCATATCTGCTCTGGTATGAATGCCACTTTCACTGATAATGGTTTTTCCCTTAGGGATTTTATTGATTAGATGTGCCGTTGTTTCAATATCTGTATCAAAGGTTTTTAAGCTGCGATTATTGATTCCGATGATCTCTGCCTGTGCTTCCACGGCTATGTCCAGCTCTTCCTGATTGTGTACTTCTACAAGACACTGGAGTCCGATTTCTGCGGCTATTTTTTGAAAAAGCACCAATTCCTTCGTGCATAAAGCCGCTGCAACCAGCAAAATCACATCGGCACCCAAAGCCTTTGATTGATAGATTTGATAAGGATCTATGATAAAGTCCTTTCTTAATAAGGGAATATCGGCAAACCTTCTGATTTCTGACAAATATCGGCTGCTTCCTTGGAAAAAATGTTCTTCTGTCAGTACGGAGATTGCTTCTGCCTTGTTTTGCTGATAACTTCTTGCAATTTCTAAGGGATTAAAATCTTCTCGAATAATGCCTTTAGAAGGAGAAGCCCGCTTTACTTCTGCGATCATACTTAGTCCTAACTTGCTTTTTATCGCTTGTTTAAAATCCAAGCACTGCCTTTCTGCTTCTAATCCAGAAAACATTCGGTACAAAGGCATCTTCATTTTTTCCGCTTCCACTACCTGCTTTTTTTTACGAATAATCTTATCCAATATCATAGGCCTTCACCCTGACTCTTTTTAATCCATTGGTTTAACTTTTTCATTACCAATTTCTTATCGATTGTTTCTGCTGCAAGACGAATGCCTTCTTCCAAAGAGGCTGCCTGTTTTCCTACATAAATGGCAGCGCCAGCATTGAGCAGCAGCATATTTCGCTTCACTCCCTGCTCTCCTTGGAAAAGTCTTCGCAAAATCTCCGCATTTTGACCGGGAGAACCTCCTTCCAGGTCTTTTCTATCTCCCAATGGTAATCCAAAATCCCTTGGATCAATCGTATAATTTATGATCCGGTCATCCTTTAATTCACTTACCTTTGTCTTTGTGGCAATCGTAATCTCGTCCAGTCCATCCAGCCCATGTACGACCATTGCCCTTTCTGTACCAAGATTTTTTAAAACCGCTGCCATCAATTCCGTAAGCCTTTCATCAAAAACCCCAACTACTTGCCCCTTAACCCCTGCTGGATTGGTCAAAGGACCTAAAATATTAAAAATCGTTCTTATTCCCAGCTCCCGCCTCGGTCCAGCTGCGTAACCCATCGCCTGATGAAAATGGGGCGCATACATAAAACCGATATTGAGTGCCTTCACACATTCCTGTACCGCTAATGGTTCCAGTTCAATATTTACACCTAAATGCTCCAATACATCTGCACTACCGCATTTACTGGAAACAGACCGGTTTCCGTGTTTTACTACAGTCGCACCTGCTGCTGCCGCTACTAAGGCCGCTCCTGTAGAAACGTTAAAAGTGTGTGCACCATCTCCCCCTGTTCCGCAGGTATCAATAGCATAATCTGTATCAATTTTCACAGGCGATGCCTTTCTCCGCATCGCCTTTGCGCAGCCGGTTATTTCCTCCAATGTTTCTCCTTTTATCCGCAGTGCTACCAGCAGACCTCCGATTTGAGCAGGGGTTGCCTTTCCTTCCATGATGTCCTCCATGATTGTCACCATTTCATTCTCCGATAAACTTTGTCCTTTTATCACTTTATCCATTGCAGCTGTTAACATCACATACACCACTCCTTTCCACTCTTCTATCCTATAAGGCAAGAAATTTTCTTAACAGTTCTTTTCCTCTTTGTGTAGATATGGACTCAGGGTGAAATTGCAAGCCGTATATGGGATAGTCCTTATGTCTTATCCCCATGATTTCCCCATCTACACTTTCAGCTGTAATTTCCAATTCTTCCGGCAGTGCCTTCCGATCCACCGCTAAAGAATGATATCTTGTAACATTGAGAGGATTTTCCAGGCCTTCAAATAGACCTTTTTCATTATGAAAAACTTTAGATATTTTGCCATGTACGGTTTTTTGCGCATGCACGATATGACCTCCAAAAGCTTCTCCGATGGCCTGATGACCCAGGCATACACCTAAGGTGGGAATTTTTTTTCCTAGGACTTTGACCACTTCCATGGAGATGCCCGCATCTTTAGGAAATCCCGGTCCGGGAGAAATGACCAGATGGCTGATATCCATCCCCTGCAGTTCAGCGACGGTTACCTTATCATTTCTGAATACCTCTACATCCCCATGTATCTCGCCTATATACTGATACAGGTTGTAGGTAAAGGAATCATAATTATCAATGATCACAATCAATTGGATTCCTCCTTTGCTTTATAGATAGTTTGTAAAAGGGCCTCTGCCTTTCGCAGGGTTTCCTCATACTCTTTTTCAGGGTCTGAATCTGCCACAATCCCAGCTCCTGCCTGAATATAAGCAGTATTATCTTTAAATAGAATGGTTCGGATGGCAATACACATATCCATGTTTCCATTAAATCCAAAATATCCTACCGCTCCTGCATAAAGCCCTCTTTTTCTTGTTTCCAGTTCATCAATGACTTGCATCGCCCGAATCTTTGGTGCGCCTGATACTGTACCGGCAGGCATACAGGCCACCAATCCGTCATACATATTGTATTCTTCCTTCAATCTCCCAATCACGTTGGATACAATATGCATCACATGAGAATATCTTTGTATATCCATTAACTGATTCACCTCTACCGTACCAAAAGCAGATACCTTTCCGATATCGTTCCTTGCTAAATCTACCAGCATCAAATGCTCCGCCAATTCCTTTTCATCCTTTAACAACTCCCGGGCATATGCTTCATCTTCCGTTCTATCCCGTCCTCTGGGCCTTGTTCCTGCGATCGGGCAGGTCTCAATGCAGCCTTCCTTTACCTTTGTCAACAGTTCCGGCGAAGAGCCTACCACATGATAATCACCAAAATCAAAAAAATACATATAGGGAGAAGGATTCAGACTCCGTAGGGAACGGTATGCATTAAAAGGATTTACTTTTGTGTCGATCTGCAGCCGTTGGGACAATACTACCTGAAAGATATCCCCGTTCTTTATATATGTTTTAGCTTTATCAACCTTTTCCATAAAGCTTTCTTTGCTCTCCGTGCTTTGACAGTTTCCTGCCTGCAGTGTTTCTTCTATTTCTCCGCTAACAGATAGTGTTTTCTGAAGAATTTCCTCTTTTATTTCATAAAGTCGTTTTCTTCCATCTTGATAGCGCTTTTCTAAGTTTTCATCCACAGCCAGCATCAAGATAATTTTAATTTTTTGCTTTACATGATCATAGACGATCACCTCCTCCGTAAATAGCAGGCAGGTATCGGGTATCTGGAGATCATCCTGATTGATTGGTCCCAATTGCTCATAACTTCGGATGACATCATAGCCAATGTATCCCACAGCACCGCCATAGAAGTCCGGCATATTTTCTACCGGTGCCATTTTGATGCCATTCATATAAGTTTTCACAAACTCCAGGGGCTGCCCGATGCTGAAGCTATGCTCTTTTCCACGGATAATAGAAATTTCCTGTCCATAACAGGTTATCTTCATAAAAGGCTTTCTGCCAATATAAGAATACCGCCCCCACTTTGTTCCTCCTTCTACACTCTCCAAAAGATAGCTGTCCTTCGTACTGCAGAGCTTTTTAAATAGGGTAATTGGGGTTTCTGTATCCCCCTCCATCTCCAAACAGATCGGAACTATCCCTGCACAGCTGCCAATCCTTTTCAATTCTTCGAATTCCGGATAAATCATTTTACCACCCCTTATAACTAGATTTGTTTTTGAAAAATAAAAAAGAGCACACCATCCCCATTACAGGGACGGAATGCTCTTGCTTCCGCGGTGCCACCCTTATTAGACAGCCTATCTTTCTACTTCTCAGCCGCAACTTGAACAAAAAAATAAAACACTTCATCCTAATTTGATAGGACGAAATGTTCTCATTCCGCGTTGCCACCTACTTTAGACAGATAGAATCTATCTCACTTTCTCAGATACAGAAACCGTAGTACGCTTTCGATATCCTGCCTCTGTAACGTAAGGCTGACGGCTTTATGCTACTCTCCAAGCGGATTTCACACAGCTTCTCCTGGAACCATTCAATAAGCACCTCTGCATCAGGCTTCCACCATCCCCGACTCGCTATGCCTTTGCTGCCTATCTACTTTTTCCAATCATAGAATTTCCGGGCTATTTCATAAAATCATATACCATTCTGTCTATTCTGTCAATAGAAATTTTTCCTTCAAATTTCGTCTTGAAGAGATACAACTCCTATGGTATAATTAGGAAGATTAGGAGGTGAAATGGATGTATGGACAATTGCTGGTTGATACAATTTTAAACAGACTGCCTGTAACTGCAATAACATTTGATTTTTTTTGCCAAGGGGGTAGTGTGTCTAAAATTAGATATTATGTCAACTAGCGTAAAGTAAATCATCCAAAACCTGTCGAATAGAATGCCCGGTCAAGGATTTACTTGCCTGGGCTTTTTTGTGGTATAAAACGGTTCTGTACACCTTGAAATAGAACTGGCTTCTTTGCATATTATTCCTTCAAAGCTTAGGCATGGATTTACCGGTCTGGGCTTTTGTCTTAATTAAGGAGGAATTCAAATGATTGATGTAGCTTTAAAAAACATTGAAAAATATTATGGTGCCAATAAAGTCCTAGGAGATATCACCTTTGAAATCGGAAATGGGGAAAGAATTGGCGTGGTAGGCCAAAACGGCAGTGGCAAAACTACTGTTTTTAAAATCATTGCAGGAATAGAAAAACAAGATGGTGGATTTTTATCAATCCGAAAAAACACGACGCTGGGTTATTTGGATCAGATACCTGCTTTCCCTGAAGCTACCAAAGTACTAGATGTACTCAACAGTGCCTTTGAAGAACTTTTAATATTGAAAGACCATATGCATCAACTGGAACGGGAAATGGCCCATGCTCTACCCATGCAGCTGGATGAGATTATGAAAAGATATGGAGAAGTACAACTGCGATACGAGCATCAAGGCGGATATAATATGGAGGAAAAGCTGAGCAAAGTGTGCAGCGGTCTAAAGTTTTCAGAGGCTTTTCTGGATAGAAGCTTCTCCTCTCTAAGCGGCGGTGAAAAAACCTCCGCCATCCTTGGGAAGATACTGCTGCAAGGACCCGATGTTTTGCTTCTGGACGAACCTTCAAACCACTTGGATCTAGAATCTATTGAATGGTTGGAGGATTATCTAAAAGAATATAAAGGCACTGTTTTAATCATCTCCCATGACCGATATTTCTTAGACCGTGTGGTTCACCGGGTAATCGAGATCGAAGATGGAAAAGCCGCCGTTTACGAAGGAAATTATTCCTATTATGTAGAGGAAAAAGAAAAAAGACTGCTGTTGCAATTTGAGGCTTATACAGATCAACAGAAGAAAATAAAAGCCATAGAGAACGCCATCAAGGATCTTCGTGATTGGGGCAATCGGGGCGGTAATGAAAAATTTTTCAGACGGGCTGCCAGTATGCAAAAGCGCCTAGATAAAATAGAAAAACTTGACCGACCCCAGTTAGATAGGGCAAAAATCCAGCTTCAGTTAGGTGGGGAACAACGGTCCGGCAAAGATATTTTTGTCGTGAAAAACTTGCGAAAAACCTTCGATGACCAAGTACTGCTCGATCAGCTCAACTTTCAGATGCGCTATGGAGAGCGGATTGGACTTCTTGGTAAAAATGGCAGCGGTAAATCTACGCTGTTTAAAATTCTGCTGGAACAGCTTCCCTATGACGATGGCGAAATCAAAGTTGGTGCCAATCTTCGTATAGGCTATCTGGAACAAGAGATCGCTTTTCCCCGGGAGGATGCTACGATCCTTGAGGTTTTCCGCCATCAAGTACCAGTTCCTGAGGGAATGGCGCGCAGCATCTTGGCGAAATTTCTCTTTTACGGAAATGATGTATTTAAAAAAGCAGGGACATTATCCGGCGGCGAAAAAAGTCGATTAAAACTGTGTCTGCTCATGCAGGAAGACCTCAATCTATTAGTTCTAGATGAACCGACAAATCATTTAGATATCGATTCTCGGGAAGCCTTGGAGGAAGCACTCACCGACTTTGTCGGCTCGATCCTTTTTATCTCCCATGACCGTTATTTTATCAATCGAATGACAAATCGTATCGTTGAACTGGAGAATGGGAGACTGATAGAGTATATCGGCAACTACGAAGATTACAAAGAAAAGAAGCTGAAAATGAAATTGCTTTTAGAAAAACAGCTGCCGTCAAAGGTAAAAAAGTCTAACAGGCCAACAGCAGTCTCTCCACAAAAGCATAGTAAATCGCTTGAACCTTTGAAGAAAATAGAGGAAAAAATCGCGTTAATAGAAGATCAGCTTCGGAAAAAAGATCAGGAAATGGCTGATGCCAACAGTGATTATAAAAGACTTCAAAAAGTCTGTGAAGAAAAATCCCAGCTGCAATCAGAACTGGATTTACTCATGGAAGCTTGGCTTGAAGGCCTTTCAAAGGAATCAGATCTGTAAGCAGTTTATGCATTGTAAAAAAGAAGGCGCTACTTTATCCTTCTTTGATTTTCTTTATATCTTTTCAATTAAATGCAGATTCTCTAAAAAACACATTAAAGAAAAGTGTATAAAATTGTGTTTATTTCTTTTCGTTTTATGTTATAATATAGAAAAAGGTAATCGGCACCGCGCGGTGCGGTTGCCATACAGTGTTTCGTTAATTAATTATAATCACACTGCGGGCGAGGCAGGGTGATTATTTTTTTATCCTGAAATTCAGGACCGCTATTACTAACATAGAAAACAAAATCATTAAAGACAATGCTTCATAAGTAGTCATAGCACCACCCCCTTCCATTTGGGAATAGAGGCGGCAACCACACCCTGCTTTTATCCGATTACCTTATATCTATCCTATCATAAAAACAGATTCACCTGCAAGAAACAGATACCTCATCTCTGAGCAAGGAAACCTTTATGAAGATCTTTACATTATCCTTTAAACAGATATCTAAATCACTTTTTCCTTGCGCATGATCCAAGCTAGCTGAAACAGCCAGCAGTCCGAAAAATTCTTCAAATCATAGCCACTGCACCGATAGATTTTGTCTAATCGATACAGCAGTGTATTTCTATGGATAAATAGTCTTGCGGCAGTATCTGTTAGGTTTAAGTTGTTTTTAAAATATTCCTCAATGGTTGTAACGATTTCATGATCCAATGCTTCCTCAAATTTTTTGCTAAATACCTTTTGAAGGATGCTTTCCTTTAACTCTGGATTTAGTTCCCCTGCCACACGATAAAAATCCATTTTCTCATAATGATATACCCCATCCGGAAGTTTAAATCGTCTTTTTAACGCCATTGCTTCCAGACAGCGGACGTAATGAATGCGCAGCTCTTCACTGACTTGAAGCATACCTCCAATAGCAATGAAACAGTCTGTAAGCAGTTCTGTCATAATATTTGTCCGTATATCTTTGCATACATCCTCTATCGTCCCCTCTTCTATCAGCAGGAGTACGCGATTTTCGTATATCAGTTGGAGTTTAACATTTGTAAAGTTCGATGTTATTTCCATTACTTCCTCATTATATTGATCCAGGGTATCTATCAGGATCAGGTGAGCAGGCAGCAGCTTACTCTTTTTTTCTTCCAAGATAAACATTTGCTCGTCTTCTACGTTTCCGTTCAAAACTCCTCTTACCAGTTGGGATAGTGACTTTCGCTCCTGCAATACTTTGGCAATCATAAGCAGCATAAGGTTTACTGTAATATCCCTGTGAAAGCTGTCCTCTTCTATACAAACATAAGTATGAGGATGTTCGGGAGATAAGCGATAGATATTATAGCCCTTGTAATTTCCTTCAATGTTCTCTTGAAGCGCTGCCAATGGAATGTTAAATTCTGCATCAGGAGGATATCTATAAGCTTTTTCCTGTGCTATGACAAGAATTCTTTTACCAACTGTTCTGCCTATTTCCTGTAATACCGCTTTCATAGACTCCATAGGATACCCCTTCATGTAAGCTTCTAAAAAATTCTCTTCTCCGTTTCAAAGTCAAATAAATAAACCTTATCCCAGTGATAATTCAGTTCAATGTCGTCTCCTGATTTTTTCACTGACTTTGAATCAACCCGCGCAATAATCTGTTTACCACTGATCGTTGTGTGAAAATACTTTTCCGCACCCATTAGTTCAGCTACTTCGATTTTTCCGCAAATCATTGAATAATTATGATGCAGCGGTTGGATCTCTCTCTCATGGAGATGCTCCGGCCTGATTCCAACATAAACTTTTCTTTCTAAATATCCCCTTTGTTCAAGGATTTTCTCCATTTCTTCTGTAACATGGATCGGCGTATCGTCCTCTAGTCTTAATTCAATTTTACCATGATTTTTTACAACCGTGCCATTAAATATATTAATTTGTGGACTGCCGATAAACTCTGCCACAAACAAATTCTCAGGGTTTTCATATACATTCTGGGGCGTATCGATTTGCTGTATGTCCCCGTCCTTCATAATTACAATTCTTGATCCCATCGTCATCGCTTCCACTTGATCATGGGTTACGTAAATAAAGGTAGATTGAAGTTTTTTGTGAAGCTTTGTAATCTCCGTTCGCATCTGTACTCTAAGTTTTGCATCCAGATTGGATAGGGGCTCATCCATTAGAAACACCTTAGGTTCCCTGACAATAGCCCTGCCTAAAGCCACTCGCTGTCTTTGTCCACCAGATAGCGCTTTTGGCTTTCGATCCAGCAAGTGTTCAATTTCTAAAATTTTTGCAGCTTCTTTTACCTTTTCATCAATAACATCCTTTGGCAGCTTTCTTAGCTGAAGACCAAAAGCCATGTTGTCATATACACTCATATGTGGATATAACGCGTAGTTTTGAAACACCATAGCAATATCTCGATCCTTTGCCGATACATCGTTCACCAAACGGTCTCCGATATATAGTTCCCCTTCCGATATGTCCTCCAACCCAGCCACCATTCTCAGAGTTGTTGTTTTTCCACAACCTGATGGTCCAACTAGAACAATGAACTCTTTGTCTTCAATTTCCATATTGAAGTCTTTTACCGCCTGTACATTTCCCGGATAGATTTTTTTAATGCTTTTTAAGATTACCTTAGCCATATTTCTCTCCCCCCAGCATTCTTTTATCCCAAGTATATAGGAAGGAAAGAAGAAATTCCATTGTGAGAATTCACAAAAAAATCATTGGAATTTTGTATGTGTATGGCTGTAAAAAGTAAAATCCAAAGCAATGCTCTGGATCTTATCTCACATCATCTTTTGCCTTTGTACAATCAACTTCTTGAATACCTCTAAATCTGCAGTAGGCTCCTGGCAAGCAAAGTTTTCACAAATATAGGCAGTAGCTTTGTTCTCAATCATACCTTGCTTTACTGCAAAAGGTACCAATCTATACAGTTCTTCGCTGTCATCATTCAACACTACAGTAGTAAAGGGTAGGAAATGTCGGTGAATTTCTGCCAGCATGGCCTTTGTATCTTCGCTATCTCTCCCTCCAACTATCACAATCTCTTTGGGAGCCATATTGGCAAATAAGAAAGCCATCATAAAATGTGTAAAGGCGTTTGGATTCTCCTTTACATTTCCTCCAAAGGTATGGAACTGCTGCATTGCCTTTTCTTCCAACACCTTATTTCCTGTCATTCGCGCAAGTCTAAGCAAATTCAAAGCTGCAACAGAGTTGCCGGAAGGGGTTGGTCCATCGTAGACTTCCTTTGGCCTGGCAATCAGTCTCTCACTATCCTTCCCATAGAGATAGAATCCGCCCGCTTCTTCATCCCAGAAATAATAGACCATATCCTGGGCTAATCCAAGGGCCTTTTCCAAATAGACAGTTTCAAAGGTTGTTTCATACAGTTCAATCAATCCCCACATGAGAAATGCATAATCATCAATATATGCCAGATGGGCTGCATCTCCATCACGGTATCTGGCCAGCAATCTGCCATCTTCTTTTACAAGCTTGTTCATGATAAAGCCTGCAGCCTTCTTTGCAGCATGGATATAAGCAATATTATCCAGAACCCTTCCAGCCAATGCGGTGGCTGCAATCATTAAGCCATTCCATGAAGTTAAAATTTTGTCATCTTTAAAAGGGTGTATTCTTTTTTCCCTATAGTGATATAACTTTTCTCTCCCCACATTTAATTGTTCCCTTAGTTTTTGATCCTTTTCCAGATGCTCCAGGGCAACATGGATCAGATTCGGTACGCTCTTTCCCTCAAAATTTCCGCCATGCCTAATGTCATAGTATTTACAGAAACGCGGGCCCTCTTCCTCTCCCAAGACTTCTTTTACTTCTTCCACATCAAAGACATAGAACTTTCCTTCTTCTCCTTCGGAGTCAGCATCTTCAGCAGAATAAAATCCGCCTTCAACAGGAGTCATATCCCTCAAAATATACGTCAATATCTTTTCCGCGACCTCTGCATACCGATAGTTTCCTGTAACTTGGAAAGCCTCTAGATAAGCAATAATAAGCAGTGCATTATCGTAAAGCATTTTCTCAAAGTGGGGCACCAGCCATTCCCGGTCTACAGAATAGCGGGCAAACCCAAAACCAATATGATCAAAAATACCCCCTTTATACATACTGTCTAATGTCTTTTCAACCATAACCAATCCATCTTCATTGCCAGTAGCCGTATAGTATCTCAACAAGTAGGACAGATTATGAGGAGTAGGGAATTTGGGCGCTTTTCCAAAGCCTCCATAGGCATGGTCAAAGAAATGCTTTAAGTCGCTAAAGGTGTTATGTAAGATGTCTTTTGAAAGCTCTGCCTTATTGCTTGCTAAGATAGAGGCTTCCACAGCTTCCATGATCTGCTCGCCGGATTTCTCCAGCTCATCTCTTCTTCGGCTCCATAGATCTTCTATGCGATTTAATATATCTATGAGCCCAGGATGCCCGGACTTGTTGTGTTTCGGAAAATAGGTACCTGCATAAAAAGGCTTCTTTTCAGGTGTCATGATAATAGTCAGGGGCCACCCGCCTTGTCCGGTCAAAGCTTGGCAGACGCTCATGTAAATGTGGTCAATATCCGGCCGCTCTTCCCGGTCTACTTTGATTGAAATGAAATATTTATTGAGTACTTCTGCAACTTCTTCATCTTCGAAGCTTTCCCTCTCCATCACATGACACCAATGACAACAAAATTTTACCATGTCAAGAGTATCCAATAGACAGGAACACAGGTCTGTCTAGTTCTCTTGCCCTAGCAAAAGCTTCTTCAGACCATGGATACCAATCCACTGGATTATATGCATGTTGTAACAGGTATGGAGATTTTTCATCGACCAATCTGTTTGCTGTTTTATGCATAGTTTTTGACATTATATCACCTTCCTTCATCTGTTTTCATTAGTTTGCTATACTGTCAAATTTCCTATTCGTGAAACGAAAAAAGAGCGGAGATTCTCCACTCTTTTGGTATTACATTTGTGACGTGATTTAGGAATGATGCGACATATTGGTGGAGTGTGGACCTATGTGTCCACCCGTTAATTTTGCCGTCTCTTTGGGCAGACACACAGGTCTGCCCCTACCGCTATCCTTATGTTGGAGACAATGTAGGGGAGCACAGTGTGCGCCCGCTAATGATATGCATCGGGAGAACAATGTTCTCCCCTACAGGAAATAACAGCCTGTCGGTATGTGATGCATGGAACACTCCCTGTGGTGTTCCCCTGTATGTCGCATCATTCTACGAATACGCAATAATCAAATATTATCTTTTTATAGTTTATACCATATTATAAAAAACCTTCTCAAAGCATTGCTACGAGAGGGTCAGTTTTCTATAAGAATTGAAGTTAATAGGTTACATGTCATCAATGACAAGTGCCCTTAACTATAACCAACGCTAGGAATACCCAATAGATAAAAAGGATAGCAGCATCTTTACTTACTATCCTTTGAGTCTGACATTTTATTATATTGTTCAGATGCTTTTTCTGTACGTTTATAATCTGCAAAATTCGCCCCATCTGGTTAAGAATAGACAGTAGTTAGTAAGCCAAAGCCAATTTTTCTACTGCCTGATCCAAATTGTCTACAAAGAAAATATCATTGCCTTTGTTACACTCATGAATAAAATCATGCAAAGGCTTGCTTGTGTACTTAGAAAAGTCACCGATAATAGCCAGCTTGGTACGGTAATTTATAAATTTTTGCAGAACTTCCCCGGCAATACCG
The DNA here is from genome assembly GCF_001750685.1 of Geosporobacter ferrireducens. GTDB lineage: Bacteria > Bacillota > Clostridia > Peptostreptococcales > Thermotaleaceae > Geosporobacter > Geosporobacter ferrireducens. Next base: position 1,305,474 of record NZ_CP017269.1, read on the forward strand.
CTTCTAAGTCTGAAGAACTCTTCACTTATGGCCTTTTTATCTAATACAATTCTGCTGCAGTCTTTTTCATATTTTACCGTCATCATAAGGTCGAGAGCAGATTGTGAATCATTTATTAAAATATCTTCGCTCTCAATATATACAATGGAATTGTTTTTCCCTAAAATAGTGTATTTCATTCTTTAAGTGCCCCCTTCTCACTTTATTTGTTCAAATATTGTATCAGTAAGATCTATTAAACTGTGCCCTCCTTCAGGCAAAATGTTGATTCTAGCACTTGGAACAAGTTTTTTCATTCTGTCAGCAGTCTCCATAGAATGCAGCATTATATCTTTTGCCCCAACAAATAAGAACACCGGCATAGTTAGACGCCTCAACTCTTCATCTCTAAAAATCGGTATAGGCTCTTTCCTTATATTGAAATTTTTCCCTATTAATATTTGAAATTTTAATATTATTTCAGGCATATCAACATTACCGTTAATAATTTTGAACAACCTTCTTATACCCTTTTCACCAAGAAGCATATGAAACAATGCTGTAAATATAATTTTTTTATTTTGAGCGCCTATGCCAGCTGGACATAATAAAACTAATTTATCTATTTTGTCCGGATACCTTATAGCAAATTTAGCCGCCAGCCAAGCACCTAAAGAGGCTCCTATCACAACTGCCTTGCTTATTGACAGCCCGTTGAATACGTCATATAGCCAGTCATCAAAATCCGATGTGGTAAATGGAAGCTGTCTCTCATCACTTCTCCCTGGTTCACCTGGCAAGTCAAGGGCATATACCCGGTATTTTTGATAATACTTTAAAATATCGCTTACCCACATAATTGAATTCATACTGCTTCCATGCAGCAATACCATGGGTGGTGCGGAAATATCCCCGGCAGCTATACAAAATGTGTTGCCATGACGGGTGTTTATATTTAACCTTTCATATGGTATTGTCAGTTTTTCAAGAAGCATATCAGAATATTTAAGTACTTCATCCCTGCCTTGCTGTGTTTTGAATGCTTTTTTATTTTTCATTTAAAATTCCCCCTTTTGCTTTAAGCTCCAAAACCATTTTTCTGCATCTGCAATATTTATAAACAATCTAAGAACATCATGTTTTCTGCTTTCAGCAATTGAATCTCCAAATTCACTTTTCAAGTTACTCATATCTTTGATAACAATTGCAGATTTAATATGATACATCGTAAATTTTTGAAGCAAAGTTCCAACTAATCCTTTTTTTGGTTCCAGAAAGTCCTTAGAAAGTGCTTCAATATCAAACAAGACAAACTGCGTATTGTTTTCTGCTAATGCAGTAATGATGTCTAAAATATTTCTTTCTGTTTCAAGTTTAGTTTCTGAATCATTAAAATGAACATAACTTATTCCATGATTGTTGTTTACGGTATACTTCATTATTCTGTCGCTTTTTTCTTTCTTATCGTTCACTTTCATATTTGCATTTTCTGTCACATCGTTTTTATTAGGAATATTAGCAATAGCTCTTCGCAGGTCTTGAATCCATCCCAGTTCATTTTCATGTGTTCTTCGAATATTATCGTTAATGAAGCTCCATATTTTTGTTTCCAAAACAGTTCTATCTGACAAAAAATTTGAATCCTGTTTATTGGTTTGCCACATTAACAACTGCATTTTAACTTGACTTTCATATCCATCAATTAATTTATTCAATTCATTGGTATTGAGTTGTTTTGAACATGCAAGCTGAACCAGGAAAGGCTTTTTAATTTCACTGGGTTCAACTGGAGAAAGAACCCATTCTTTTAAAGCAGCAAGTCCTTCACTAGTTATTGTATAGATTTTTTTTGTAGGAGAACTTTCTTGATACTTAACTTCATTAGTTACCAAACCTTTATCAAGTAACTCTGTTAGTGATTTGTATATTTGATTATTATTTCCTGACCAATGCATAAAAGCAGAGTCTTGAATAATCTTTTTTAAATCGTATCCTGCCATTGACTTGTAGCTTAGTATTCCTAAAATTGCAAAATTAATTGACATATCTCAACCTCCATATATTAATATCATATGTTAATAGTAACATATGATATTAATAGAGTCAAGGCTAATTTACCAAAGCTCCCAGTAGTTATGTTGGCGCGTAGTAATTCTAATCCATTATATAAAAAATAACTTGATAAACACTACCTAGTAAGCCTTTGTCAGGTTATTTTAATTATTCTATTCGAAAGAAATATAGGCTTATCCTCATTTTTAGCCTTGTCAAACGCTTCATTGCTCCATGCAAACCAATCTACAGGATTGTAAGCATGTTGCAATAAATAAGAGCTCTTTTCGTTTATCAATCGATTGGGTATTTTATTATTAGGCATATTATCACTTTCCTTCAAATTGTATTTTTAGTATTATTCCCTAAATAAAAAAGATTACCATAAGAATAGCACTCTTGTAGTAATCTTTTACCTATGTTCAATTTTAATTTCTATGTTATCCTATCCGTTCTCGTATATGTAATTGATTTTGCTACTGTTTTATATAATTCATTCTGTTCTTCAACAGCAAAAAAGGTTTTGGATTCTCCCCGTCTTTTTGCTTCTGCAGCTGCCGTATCCATGGCATAAACACCATAAGGTTCATATTTCACAACATCTTCTTTTGACAGATAATCATACAAATCCTTACCATTCACTTCTTAAAAAGACCTTATAATTAATCTCTCTGTTTCAATGTTTATTTAAATACCTATGCCCTGTCTAAAATCCCTGTTTTTCTAACCACTCGGATAACCTTTCCTCACGAGATGATTTTTTCTTTTCGCCTCTATCATATTTTCCCAAGTTCAGTTCATCATGGATATTTCCATCCATAAGGAATATCACACGGTCTGCTCTGGCTGCCACTTTCGCATCATGGGTAACAATAATGACGGTCGTACCTTCTCTATTTACGTTGTTGATGATATCCATCACTTCTTTTGTCGTACTACTGTTTAGCGATCCGGTAGGTTCATCCCCAAATAAAATATCCGGCTGATTAATTAATGCCCTGCAGATAGATGCACGTTGCAACTGCCCGCCTGAAACATTTTTAATATCATGATCCGCTACACTGACGATTCCTGTCTTTACCATTAGCGCATCTGCATTTTGATTTACCTGTTCTCTGGACAGGGTACCAGACTTAAACCCCGGAAGTACAATATTATCCCGGATAGATAAATTTTTTAAAAGATAGGAGTGCTGAAAAATAAATCCCATCTGCTTTAGCCTTACTTCACTCATCTTTTCATCATCCAGACTGGATATATCTTGACCGTAAAGCAACACATTGCCAGAATTGGGTCTATCCATTCCGCTTATACTATATAGCAATGTGGATTTTCCAGAGCCGGACTGTCCCATGATTGCGATGAACTCGCCCTCATATACCTTAAAATTGATATCACTTAACACCTTTGTATCTTTAAAGCTTTTATATAAATTTCGCACATCTAGTATTGTTTTCACATAGCACCTCCTTAATTTACCAATTCATTAATGTATAGAAATAATATTGTATTTTTTAATTGTTCTTACAACAATCCTTGTTATGAGCAGTATCAACCCCAGCAAAAGCAATGGGCACATGACATACTCGATTACCGGATTGGTAATAAGTTCAACCTTCTTAATCCCAAGTCCTGCAATACTTAACGCAACGTTAACAATCCTTTCACCTAGGACATCAGTTAAGATAATTCCCGCCAAGATGCCGGCTATGGAAACACATCCTATTTTTATCGTATACTGCTGTTTAATATCATGTTCAGAAAATCCTACAGCTTTTAAAACTGCTATTTCTGATAAATCTTTTGCCAAACGTAATTTCAAAAACAGAACAGTGATAAGCATTGCCAAGCATGCGCCAATAATGACGATTGCAAAAACCATAGTTCTAAGCTGTTTTACAACTCCACCCAACGTCTGGTTAATGAAATCCTCCATTGGGTCCACTGTTACTCCTGCTCCAAGGATTTTAGACCACTCAGTTGCCTTTTTTTCCACTTCTGCTCTATCCTTAAGATTAACTGAAAATGTATATTTTTCGGCATTAAGTCCTGAAAAATTATATTTTGACTTTGCAGTATATCCGCCACTGGTAACGTCTTGATAGATGCCAGAAATAACAAATTCCTGCTTTTTGTCATTAAAGTAAAGTACTATTGTATCACCGGCCTCTTTCCCGGTTTCATTGGCGTTAAGATAGGAAATGGCAATCTCATTTCCGTCTTTGGGAGTCTTACCACTAAGATACTGCAGCTCATTTCCCGCGTTAATTCCACAGTCTATATTCAGATTCATAAGTTTATTTTCAGCATCAAAAGTCTGGACACGTACCCTTCGATATTCATAATAATTTTCAATGGCATCATCATTTTCCAAAACTTGTTTTACATTTCCATAGCTGTTTTCAAGTTTTTCCCCATTATCCACTTCAATCAAAATATTCTCCAGAGAACTTCCCATATATGTTATAAACTCAGGCGCCTCGAAGGTATTCAAAAGATTAAGAGGAACCAGAATCATCAGTACAGCAATTGACACGACTGCAAATACAATTATCCAGCTTTTAAACTTATAGAAAACCTCACGTATTCCCATCAGCCAGTTAACAGAAATTTTCTTTGATTTATATAGTCCATCCTTTATACCGCCACTATCTTTATCAAATCCCTTTCCTCTAACTAAAGCATCAACAACTGTAACCTTTTTGATTTTCTTTAATATTTTTTTACAATAATAGCTTATAAGGAGAAAAACAAGACAGCCAGCAACAAGGGATAATATCAGTGCCAAAGCGGATATTCTCATATTTCCAAATGTAGCGCTGATATGTTTTGTAAATACACCGCTAATTAGTAATGCTAGAATATATCCTCCGATTACGCCTGCCATTGCTAATGCCCTGTATTTATTCAGATAAAGGTCCCTAATATCCGCAAATGTAAGTCCAATGGCCTTCATTGTACCGATTTCACTAATTTCTTCTTCCAAAGCAGCCATGATTGTAAACTTGACACAGATAAAGGAAACAAAGATTAAAAGGATACTCACCAAAAGCAAAACAAAGACAGTGCTGATATCCGTTAAAGCACTAAGCATAAAAATAATTGTATAAGTTACTGCTTGACCGTTCTGTGGTAGTCCTGCATTTTCATATGCAGTCTGAAAATTCGAAGCCTCTTTTGAATGGGTAAAATACGCTTCTATCAGATATTCGTTCTCTCCAACCTGATCGGAAAGCTCATCAAAATCTTCATCGCTTAACAGTATTCTTGTAGAAGAAACCATTGTGGAATTCATCATAGAATCCAAAATGAATTCTTTAATTACAAACTCCTTGGTGACATCATGACTGGTCAACATAACTCGATCACCTATTTCCATACCATACCTTTCACTTAAAAGTACGGGAATCCCCATTTCGCCTTTATGAAGGGTTACTTTTTCATGTTTAGAATTTAACAGTAAATCCTTGGTTTCATTCTGCTTTACCAGACCAATGTCAAGACGGCAGTCAGAAAGATTGTAAGTATCCTCCTTACCAACAACAGTAAGACTTTCACCGTAGACATCAATCATTGTTACGGTTTGCCAGCAAGTTATGCCTTCGTAGTCTAACATAAACTCATCTATTTTGTCCTGATTGATTTTTCCTTTATGCATCTGCATGAAATGAGGTGGCTGTGCCATCTTATATAATTCAGAAATCGATGTAAAGGTTTGTACTGCCATTATCACAGACAAGACCGCAAGACCTGCTGAAAACATCATAAACAAAAGTAATGACAGATTAATCACTTTGTTTCTTATAAAATCATTTTTAGCTATTAACCAGTTCATCGGCACCACTCCTTTCCATCACCTTAATGCTTTCTCTAGAGCCAAAAATAAATGCAAAAGCAAACATTATTAATCCTGTAATAATAAGCATTAACCCAATGCCACGTCCCTCTCCGGTACCAATAATGCGCCCTATGCTGCCTGCAAGAATGCCATCTTCCATAAGCATCGGCCCAAAAACATAATCAGCCAGCATACCGGAGACTGCATAAGCCACAACATAACCTATCTGTGTAAGGACACTTATCATTCCCCACGCCCTTCCCTGAACATCGTTTGGTATCCTGACACGGATCAACACATCTGCACAGGTATTAACAAATGGCAATGCAGTGAAAAACAAAATGCAGAAAACTACAATCAGCCATAGATTAGTTGTTGTGCCGGTCATTGCCATAAAGAAACCAGCTGCCATTAAGGAAATCATAAGAATCCCGGAATAATTTTTCTTAATATTTAAAATACCAATAACAATACTTCCAATTAACATACCAACAGCACTTACAGACTCCATGATTCCAAGTGTCTTAACATCAGCAAATGCAAGAATCATAGGGGTCATCATCGTCTGTAAAAAAGCAATAAAGAAACACATAAATGCCATCAGTATTACCAAACTGCTTACTCCTTTATCACAGGTAATGCTCTTCATTCCTTCCTTAAATTCCTTGAAAAATTTAAAGTTATCCATATTAGGCTTAACAGCATGGATACTCTTTCGTACCGATGCTACAGCAATAACAGTTACAAAAATAGTTGCCATATCAATTATTAAAATTGCCCTGATATCTGTAATAGAAAGAATCAGCCCCGCTATAAAAGGTGATATCAAATACTTAGAAGCCCCTGCAATCTGAACCAAACCGCTTGATTTGGCATATTCTTCCTCTGAAAGGAGGTCAGTAACAGTAGCCTTGTAAGCAGGTTCAAGTAACGCTACAAAAATAGAGCTTATCGTAACGCCAATGCATACAGGCAGAACCCCCGCATGTCCTGTATGTATACTAATAAATATAAAAAGCAGACCTAACGCCGAAAAAGAATCACCGCATATCATCATCAGCCTTCTGTCATAGCGGTCAGCAAGAATACCTCCAACAGGATTTAGCAGAATCGTAGGAAGATATGCCAGAAGTGCTGCAATAGAAACCCATGTTGCACTCCCTGTAAGATGGTAAACATAAATCGAAACAGCAAACGCAGTCATACCACTGCCAATGCTTGAAATCAGTTGTCCAAGCCATATAATCATAAACTTCTTCATAATAATCCCCCCCTTCTTGTGCACTTTATTTTGCGAATCTTTTCAATTTCTTTTCATTCATCCCCAGTACTGCATAAATAACTGCATAAATGAATCCGATGGAACCTCCAGCATCTTTTCAAGCATCGAGATCAACGCTGCCATAACCTTCATTTGCGAATCAGCATCCACTACAAAGATACCTTCATCAGTTAACGTTAGTGATGCCGCCAGAAAAATTTGCATATACTGCAAAGGATATCTGCAACTCCAAGCTTTCCTTTCAATTCCTTCTTCAATAACCTTTACCAGAATAGGCGACATAGCTGTAACTATTTGATTCAAAGTTTTCTGATGCAATAATGCATTTTGAGTTTTATGCAATTCATTAAGCATATCACTGTCAACCTTATCATTAATCCGCATTGCCATGAAGATATGCATCAGTTTTTCTTCCGGGCTAATGCCATTTTTCTTAAGTATTTTTTCGGCCCTGCTGACTACAATCTCTTTATATCGCAGCACAATCGCATCCAAAACTTCTTCTTTAGATTTGAAATAATGATAGAAAGTACCTTTTGCAATGGCAACCTCTTTAAGTATGTCATTAACAGTACACTTCTCATATCCATTCATATGAAATAGCCTTTCGGCCGTATCAAGAATTTCATTTCTTCTTTCATCATATGCTTTAATAATTCTCATAATTTCACTCCATTTCACTAATGTACCGACCGTCGGTCTATCAATAATATATTATACCATTTTCTTCCTGTCAACAATTTTTTAATAAAAGCAGATGTAGCATATCCTGCAAATCGTACGAGACGAGGTGAAAAGATGCCAAAAACCTCTTGGAAAATTGGTGAGCTTGCAAGCCAGTGTGGAATAACAGTAAGAACACTACACCATTACCACCAAATAGGTCTATTAGTGCCCTCTGAATTTACCGAAGCTGGTCATAGGCTTTACACAAAGGCTGATGCATCAAAACTTCAGCAGATATTATCTCTAAAACAATTGGGGCTTTCATTAGAGGAAATCTATAACTTTATTGAAAATCATAATTATAATCCGATGCTTGTAGTTCAAGCCCAGCTCGAAATCATAAATGAACAGATAAAGTTAAAGGAAAAGCTGCGTTATGAGCTTGAACAACTACAAACACTACTGTCATTTGACCAAAATATAAGTGCAGACCAATTATTAAAAATAATGGAGTTGATCCGAATGAATGAAAGTAATTATTTAGTACCAGAGCTGGTCGAAAAAATGAGAGCTTTCCTCAATAGCCTTACGGAAGAAAAAAATTTAAAGTTGAAAAAGATGCTGCCGCTCGTTGATGAGACACAAAAACAGGCTTTACAGAAAATGATCTTAAAATAGCATGATATGCAAGCGATATCAATCTGTAGACCCAATCAGTACGTTTATGCAACTTATATAAGTAATATAAAGGAAAATTACAATGAATGAGAAATCAGTACAACAACAGGAGCAAAACAGAACAAATATTGTCAAGGGGTTAAATGATATTTTTGCAAAAGGCAGGGGTTTTTCCATTCTGTTCTTTGGAGGAGGTCGCGGGTGCGGGGCGCGTAGCCCCGTAAAAGCTTACGATAACCGCCGCACCAGTGAAGCCGATTTTGCCGTAAAATGAAGTGGACGGAAACAGGGGCAGGATTGTTTTTATCCTGTTCCCCGTTTTCGGCGGCGTAATGACACGACAAAAATCAAGCCTGTCAATGGTTTAAGGGTGGAGATTTTTTTGCATCCTTTGCGAAAAAATACTACCCGTCCATTGATAGGCTTGATAGTCGGAACGGACGGTTAAAGCTTTTGATAGAAATAGGTTGAAACTATGGTATAGTAAATTGTGTGGTTTTAGATTTGACTTTGGGCTACAGTACGAAGATAATTTATTTTTCGGAGTTTTCAGCAAGTAAAATCAAGCAATGCAAGTTCCATTACTCTATAATAACTATAGGGTGGTTGAAACGAGGTGAACGGACGAATGTACGAATGGCAGAAACAAATTCAAATAATCGTTGATGAAATTGACAAATGTATTAAAAATTATAATGATGAAGCCTTGACACTACGCTTTCTTTCTCGCAGGCTGGGTTATTCCGAATTTTATACAACGAGAAAATTCAAAGAAATATCGGGTATGCAATTTAGGGATTATCTGCGGCATAGAAAATTAGCCTTTGCACTAAAAGAGGTTCGGGATAGTGAAAAAAGCATTTTGGATATTGCTTTTGATTATGGTTTTTCATCACATGAAGCTTTTACCAGAGCTTTTAAGGGAACATATGGTGTAACTCCAAGTGAATACCGAAAAAAGCCTAAGCCTGTCGTTCTTCGTACAAAAATAAACCCTTTCGACCGCTACTTTTTAGGATTGGGAGAGATTGGGATGATGAAATCTACAGATAATGTTAAAATTTATTTTGTAACCATTCCCGCACACAAATTCTTGCACATTAAAAACTATGAGAGTAATGGGTATTGGGATTTTTGGCAAAAGCAAAGTCTTATTCCGGGACAGGACTGCGAAACAATATGCGGCTTACTCGATAGTATCAAGGGCAAATTGGATGACGAAGGCGGGAGCGAATCTAACAGCGGCAACGGTCAGATTATGGCGTACATTAATGACCCGGACGGCAGACTCTGCGATTGGGGTATTCCACGTACAGAGTGTTATGGTGTACGACTTCCTTTTGATTATAAAGGCGAAGTACCACCACAAATGCTTATGATTGATGTTCCCGAAGCCGAGTATATTGTTTTTGAACATGGGCCATTCGATTATGAGCAGGAAAATCGTAGTGTGGAGGAAAAGATTGAAAAGGCAATGGCAACTTTTGATTTTGCAGGCACCGGTTACTGCTTTGATACTTCCCCCGGTAGAATAATTTACTTTTATCATAATCCGGAACGGTTTTTTAAGTATATTAGGCCGGTACGGAAATCATAATCAATTTATTTTCAAGATGGGCAAGTTTGCGGCTTGCCCGTCTTGATTGCGGATTTACCGCTCCATATCCTGCGCTTGGCGTGAAAAACATAAGGTGGACTGGATTCCTAGTATAGACCAGAGATATTTTGAATCGTGCATAGATTATGTTCGTTTTAATTCAGCTGAAGCGCATTGATAAATTCAAAAGTCGGGCAAGTGTCACTTCATTGCTGCTTCCAAGCCTTTAGATCTATTATAAGCTTACCATCTGAAAAACTTACAATATCTTTTTTAAATGGTTTGTTTAAAACATTTTCCTTATAGGATATCAGATTGTTTCTTCGCCAAACAGACAGAATAATTCCTACAAGTGCCATATTTATAACATACCCTGTACCAGCATAAGACACAAAGGGCATATTGACACTTGCTAACGGGAACAAATTGAAATTTATTAAAATACTAATTAAAAATTGTGCCGATAGGATTGTACAAGCAGACATAGATAAATAAAACCCATAACGATTTTTTATTTTACTTGTGGTCATAAACATTCTAACAATAAAAATACCAATCAGTAAAACCAGTACAATTCCAACCGCCCAACCAAGCGTTGCTATTACATTGACAAGTATATATTCACCTGTGGCATTAGGCAGACTCATATCCAAGCTATACCCATTGTATGTAGCTTCCGTTTTGCCAAACCAGCTTGAAATAGATAGCCAGGTATTTGCCATATACTGTGGGTAACCAGCTCCTGAAAGATCTGCTTTAACAGTAAGGCGTTTTAATTTATATGGGTTCGTTATAACACTATATATGAATAATATAACCGGGACAGCACCGCCTGCAAAGACTGCCATGAACTGGCTTTTTTTATTTTTGCTAAAATGATTTCTCATTATAGCTGTGATAAGTACAACCGCATATGCGACTGCCAGTACAAAAGCAGTAGCTGCACTTGGCATCAGTATCAATAAAAATACTGAAAAAGCGCCTTGAATAATTAATTTTATAATACTAATTGCACCTTTTCCGCGGTATTTCTCTAAAAAACCTGCAAACGCTATTAAAAACAATACACTTGCAAATTCCGGAGATGAAATGGAAAAATTACCAATCACAAGCCACCTTTTAACACCATTTACCTGTATTCCTATTAGCATTGTTACTAAAATCAATAAAATCCCGGAAATATAAATAGGCATGGATATATTTTTAAACTTGGTATAATCAAAATAATATAAAGCTGTCATGGTACTTATACCCATAGCTGAAAAGACTATATATCTCGAGAAATCAATTGCTCGTCCGTCAACGAATTTACTGCTTGAAAACATAACTATACCACCGATTATAGTAATGATCGCTGTTAAAATCAAAAGCGACCATTCCGTCTGTGGTTTATGCTGACGGTTTAGCTTTATGCCTATTTCTTCTGTATTTCCCATTGCAGAAATCGCTAAATCCAGCGCTTTTTCTTCATCGTACCCATTCGCTATATTTTCTTCCTTTAAATCGTTTATATGCTCGCCAAGCTCTTCCCGGAGGTCTTTATGTACTGCTTTATAGTCTATATGGATGCAAACTTCATCTAAAAATGCTTCTATTTTTTTATTCAAAGCAGACACCCCCAATTACAGAATTAATTGCCCTGGTGTAGATTTGCCACTCGGATTTTTTATCCTCCAAAAGTTTTTTTCCGATTTTTGTGATTTTATAATATTTCCTGCGTTTTCCATTATCGGCATCAAGCCAATAGGACTCAATGGCTTTTTCATTTTCTAAGCTGTGAAGCATAGGGTAAAGCGTTCCTTCTTTAAGCTCAAAAACATTTTTTGATAACTTTTTAAGTTCATGTGTTATTTGATACCCATACATATCTTCCTTATCTAAAAGAGAAAGAATAAGGATAGATGTACTGCCTTTCATAAGCTCCTTATTAATTTTCATATTGACCTCCTATGCATAGCATTTCTTTATAAGTAGATATTCTATGTATAATATTGTATTTAGAAAAATTCTGATTGTCAATATGTTTCGTATACAATAGGAAAGCTGTTGAATAAATTTATTTATAATCTCTGATTAGTTCATCAAGAATTAATTTTTGGCTGTCAATTAATTTTATATCCGAACTCCTTAAACTTGTATTAAATTGATGACCTAAGGTCTTACTTACCGCTTCCTTTATTGCTAGTATGAAAGGATTTGATAAATCATAAATAGCCATTAATTCATTAATTTTTTCCTGAAAAACTATCAGTTTAGCTAAATTTCCATCTTGATATGCTTTATAAGCACTTGTAAATAACTCAGCTGCAAAATTACTTAGCCCACCTATTATACCAGCACCCCCTGATAATAAGTTAGGTAATAGACATTCATCAAATCCTGAAAATACGCAGAAATCATCCTTCACCTTTTTCACAGCTTCAATATATTTTCTTGTGTTTCCAAATGCTACAGTAGAATCCTTGATCCCAACAATATTATCAAATTCCTTTGCTAAGCGACTCACCAATTCTACAGACATATTAATAGATGTACGCTCTGGAAAATTATAGAGCAAAATAGGCAATGATGATTCTATTGCAATCTTTTGATAATACTCATAGAGACTATGGTCACCTAATGAGAAGAAATAGGGACATATAACTAAAACAGCGTCTGCTCCTAATTCATATACATATTGGTTTAGTTCGATTACTTCTTGTACATCATTAGAACCTGTTCCCACCATGATCTTTGTTCTTTTATCAATAACTTTTATGGCAAATTTTAAAAACTCTTTTTTCTCTTCTAATGATAAAGTAAAGAATTCTCCAATACTTCCCATTAAAACAATACCATCTACGCCATCCTCAATTAACTTTTCAATTAGTTTCCCATTACTTGCTTTATCAATCCCCCCCGTTTCATCAAATATTGTGATCATTGGAGTATAAATTCCTTTAAACATTTTATCAGTCCACCTTTTTGTCATTTTTAATTTCATATCTAGAACAATAAAAAAACATACCGTACAAACAGATCATTAACTTAAGGCCTGCCCATACTCAATTTTGCTTTATCTTTATTATATTTTCAAAATTTTCTATTATATAGGCCTATTTTTATACGTAGTTACACAATCTTGCTATAGCTATTTCTGTATAACCTAAGGCTTCTGCCTTTGTTAATCTGCCATTAGCTACTTCAACAACCTCTTTTAGCAGTGCATCGCCTAACTGGTCCATTGTCTGCGGACCGTAAATTACCGGACTGGCATCTACATCAATGTTATCAATCATATTCGCATAGGTGATTTTATTCCCTGTCACCTTGATAACTGGGGCTATTGGATTACCTGTAGGCGTTCCTCGCCCAGTTGAAAAGACGATAATTTGTGCGCCTCCAGCCACCATTGCAGCTACAGAAGAAGGATCATTACCAGGGGTATCCATAATTACAAGTCCCTTTTCACGAACCTCCTTTGCATAATCATATACAGCTGTAATCTCAGTATGCCCACCTTTATGTATACACCCGAGGGATTTTTCTTCAAGGGTCGTAATTCCACCTGCCTTGTTGCCAGGTGATGGATTTCCCTCTCTCACTTCTTCCCCCACCATCTGCAGGGCTTTTTCATATCTATAGACAATTTCATATATTCTATCCTTAACCGCTGGCGTTTTGGCCCTTTCGGATAAAAGATGTTCAGCACCTATAAGTTCTGTTGTCTCTGACAGTATAGATGTGGCCCCATGGGCTACTAATCGATCACTTAGTTCACCTATTAATGGATTTGCAGCTAATCCACTTGTTGGATCAGATCCCCCGCATTCGGTTCCAATAATTAGTTCCGAAATAGGAAATTCTTCTCTTTTAAGTAAGCTTGCTTCCTGAACCATTTTTCTGGCAACCCGAACCGCCCTTTCAATGGTTGTCAATGTGCCTCCGTTTTCCTGAATAATAAAGGTTTCCATTGGCTTGTTTGTTCTTTCTTTAATAGCTTCAACTACAAGATTCATCTGACAATTTTCACAACCGAGAGAAATAACAACCGTACCATAAATATTAGGATTTGCAGCAAAACCAGCTAGAATATCCATTGTTAATTGTTGGTCTCCTTCAACTTGAGCACACCCATTTTGATTGTTAAAAGTAACAGCCCCTTTCACCTGAGAAGCAACCATTCTAGTTGTATCAGATGCACAAACACTTGCAGGCAAAATTAAAACATGATTTCTTACACCAACCCTGCCGTCTGGTCTTTTATATCCGTAAAAATTCATCTTTACCAGCCCCCTTTATAGTTTATCGTTATGCATTTTCTCTCTTGCTTACTACATTATGCTCATGTACATGCTGCCCAACTTTAATATCACAGGCTGCAACCCCAATATACTGACCGTACTTGACAACGGTCTCGTCTTTTGCAATATCCTTTGTCGCCACTTTATGATAAATTTCAATATCATCTAAGGCCGTAACAGCTATTGTAGAACCATCATTCATCTTACAGTTAACCTCTGATCCTTTTGTAATTGACTCAATCGAAACTGCCACGTTGTCTTTTTCATTAATAACCAAAGCATTACCCATAGCTTCCACTCCTCTTAAATATCCGTTTTTATGTAATTTGTTTTATGCTAAGCTTTATATGTTTTAATTTATCAAGCCTTTTGCTCTGCTAGCTTTTGGCTCTTAAATTCCTGCCCTTTCAAAGGATATTTAGGACACCCGTATTTCTTTGCCCACCAGTCCGTAATAAATGGAACTAGAAGCGCCGTAACTACAGTGGCTGCTGCAACCTGGGTTGTAGCTGTACCCACATAAGCTTGCCAAGCCGGATCTATTAAAGCTACCGCCGCCGGCACTGCAACTGCATTCCCCGCTGTTGTTGAAACAGCCCATGCTGCATATCCCGGACGGCCTCCAATAAATCTATCACAGAATACTATGAAAATTCCTCCCAAGAATGTACAAATCAAACCAAGAAGAATTCCTTGAGGTCCCCCTTTAACAATATTTGTTATATTGATCCCAGCACCTAAGGCAAAACCTACAAAGGGTATCAGGATCGTTCCTGCTGGTGCTAAAAAATTCTTTAGTTCTTGATCAATATTTCCTAAGATCATACCTACAACAATAGGTACAACGGCTGCTACGAGAGCAATAAATGGTATATTCGCAAGTCCAGATGCTCCAAGGGCAATTAGTGTTAAAAACGGTCCATCATTAAGCGCCAGCAGCGCCATGGCAGCTGCATCTGTTTCGTCTCCGTATTCATTCATTAGAGAAAGATACACACTGCCATTGCTATTCGTTACTGCACTGATTACTGATAATGTAGTTAATCCTAAGACTCCGGCCATGCCAAACATTTTTCCAATACCAATACCAATGGCCGCCCCAATTGCGAATTTTGATAGAAGTAGGATTCCACCTCTTTTAAAAACTTTTGGCATTTCTTTAAACTGTAGTGTTGTTCCCAGACAAAATAGTTGGATTCCAATAGCCGTAGCTGCCCCGGCACTAGTAAAAACTGCAGTTGTAAAGGATCCAATTTGCACTATTTGTGGAATAAACGTATTAATCAGTGATGCGATAAGCATTGGGACAATCATCATACCTGCAGGTACCTTCTTAATAAATCTCATAATCATAGCATGAATCCCCCTTAATTTTATTCGTCTACATTTCCATGCTTAAAATAATAGTATTCCCCTCTCCTCTCTCCAATGTTCGTATTTACGAACGCTGTTTGTTTATACAAACTTTATACTTAGATAATAGCATAGACATTTTATTGAGTCAATATTAATCTAGTTAAATTTTCTAAATTCTCCAACATGTTTTCTCTTGATTTTTTGCTTTCGTTTGATATGGGAATCGTTATCTGATATTATAAAAATACTGGTTATATCATTTTGAATGGAGGTTGGTTATATGGAGAGGACCACACATAGGCCTACTGAAAGGGTACTAAATATTTTAGAATTATTAGCGGCTCATCCTGAAGGTCTTACTCTAACAGGGATAGCTGAAGCTATCAAAGCTCCCAAAAGCACTATTTTCCCTATTATACAAACTATGTTAGACCGCAGATTTATTTTTTTAGATAAACCAACCTTGAAATATACTGTTGGAATAGCCTCTTTCTGCGTAGGTGCCTCCTATTCCAGCAACAAAAATGTCTTGGAATTTATTAATAATGAAATTAAATATATTGTCAGTGAAATTGAGGAAACATGCCAGATGGGTATATTAGATAGGGGCTCTGTATTATATATTTCAAAGGTGGATCCGGATAAAAAAATTGATATTCGGCTCATCTCCCATGTAGGCAAGCGTCTACCTGCCTATTGTACGGCTTTGGGAAAAGCTCTATTATATCAATTTGATTTAGAAGACTTAAAATTATTATATCCTGAAGGTTTAAAGGCTTATACCAAGAATACAATCACAAATTTAGAAATCTTAGCACAGCAGCTGAATCAGGTTAAAGAAGATAATATTGCACAAGAAGTAGAGGAAGTAACAGAACACTTGCGTTGTTTAGCCGTTCCCCTATCTAATAATGGCGAAACAGTAGCTGCCCTCAGTATTAGTATTCCTACCTTCCGGGCTACTGAAGAAAAATTAAACCTGGCAAAAAGCTTATTATTAAGTGCTAAGAAAAAAATTGAAACCTATTTTGCTGCAGTTAATATAGATGTAGAAAGCTTAACCTTTAAAAACGAATTATACCGTTAAGCACCTTAATACTAGCCATAAAAAGGATTTATTCAAAAAATAGACAATAAAAAATTAAGGATAGAAAATTTGATCTATCCTTTTTTTGCTATTTTATCTAAATATAAAAATTCAACCTGGGGACGGTCCGCGTTGAATCTGGTTTAAAAATAATTCAGCTTCAGAACTGTCCCTTAAATCATACAGGCTAAATGATGAAATAATTTGCAAGTACTGTTCCGAAATATGTGAAATATTCTCAAGTTTTGTTGTTTAGCCTTGTTACTTTCTTTTTAACCAGGTACATGGCGCCGATCATTCCCGGTTCATTGAATTGCGAAAGTTCTACTTGAATTTTTCCCCTCATTACCGGGTAGATGTATTGTTCAAATCTTTCCTTCATTTCAGCTGCAAAGTTAGGTACAGCCGTAGATACCCCCCCACCCAGTATAAATATGTGGGGTTCTACCACATGGGCAATGGCTGCCATTCCCCTTGCCAGCGAATCCATGGCAGACGCTGCTATTTCTCTTGCTGTTTCGTTATTTTCCCGTGCCAGTTTAAATACTTCATGGGCATGATTAACCTTTAATCCTCTTTTTTGCGCCAGCTTTAAAATACTTGTGCCACTGGCCATCCCTTCTAGGGAACCGGAATTTAAGAAACTGTGTTTTACCGGTTTATCGCTAACGATGATATTTCCAATCTCTCCAGCATTTCCTGATGCGCCGGAAAGTATTTCACCATGAATACACAGGCCTCCGCCAACACCTGTACTCACTGTAATATAAAATACGATGGGATAACCTTTCCCTGCGCCTTCCAAGCTTTCTGCCAAAGCTGCCACATTGCAGTCATTTTCTATATAGCATGGGATTCCAAAGTATTCTGTTATCCTATCAGCCAAGGGAACGAAGTCCCAACCCGGAAGGTTTACAGGGCCAAGGACAATTCCCTCATAGGGGTTGAGGGGCCCTGGCATACCAATCCCAATTCCGCCTATGTCATGGTCACCTTTCACCATTTGTATATTCTGCTTAAGATTAGCTATGATGTACTCAGGTCCCCTATTTGCCTCCGTCAGAAACTTATTCTCACAGACAAGCTTATTTTCATGGTTAAACAGACCTATTCGTATATTGGTTCCGCCAAAATCAACACCAATCCAATGCTTATTTTTCATAGGATTTACTCCCTTCGGTTCAGGATATTCAATCTAGAGTTAATGCTTATTGGTTTTACCGTAAAAGATTTTAGCACTATTCAGCAGCTGGATAAATGTACTCTAATCTAAAAATGCTTGTTGCTCCAGTAAAATTCTTCTAAGCTCTTTTGGATCAATCTCCTTTGCGTTGAACCCACCTCTTGCTATCATTGAAGCTGCTGCTCCTCCTGCGTGACCAATGGCACCTGCCGTAGGCGTTAGCCGAATTGCCGCCTGTGCTTCAAAATCTGCTGATATGCATCTGCCGACAGTAATAATATTGTTGATTTTATGATTGACCAAACATCTGTATGGAATACTGTAATATTCTCCCCATTTAAGCTTTTTGGCTTCTGTTCCCTCCCCGTCAGGATTATGTATGTCAATGGGATATCCCGAATGGGCGATTGCATCTTCAAACTTTCTACATGCAATAAGGTCTTCTCCCGTAAGCGTATATACCCCTTTTATTTGTCTTGATCCTCTTACGCCAATTGATGGTCCTGTGAATTCAACCTGTGCATTCTCAAATCCCGGTATGTTTGATTTTAGAAACCTGGCTAACTCCCTTGTCTGCTTCCTGCCTTTTATTTCTGCTTTGCTTAAGCTGATTGGGTCTGTCGCATCATAACCTAGCAGCCTTGAGGTATTTACAATAATTTCACCATAATTATTTGTTTCAAAAAATAAAACATCCTCCCGTCTAAAGGAAATATCTCCCTTATCTTGTGCCTTTTTCAGCATCTTAACAAAACCACCAATAGAAAGTCTGTCAGATTTGTCAATGATTGAGGTATCCCCTTTTAACCTCGGGAATTCATCCGGATTTTCCTTTATAAAGTTTCTAACCTTTTTCATGTCTATACAGTTCATTCTCAATTTCATTGTCATTGGCTGAGATGCACCGTCAGTAGGCCGGCCTTTAGTAAAATCCACACCTGCCATCATGGATAGGTCTGCATCACCGGTAGCATCAATAAATACCTTCCCGGTTAGATTGCTAAGTCCCGCTTTATTACAGAGGATAATTTCTTTAATTTCCTGATTCTCAACTTTTACGTCTGCCAGCATGGTATGATAAAGTATTTCTCCGCCGCTTTCTAAGACCATATCCTCAAGCTCAATCTTCATAGCCTCTAAATCAAAAGGGGTGACCGTATAGGTAAATCCCGTGGTATCATAAATATGTCCGGGCGATTTACCTTGATTAACAAGCCGCTCGATGAGTTCTCCTGTAAGTCCCCGGATCACCTGGGTATTTCCTGCATGAAATGTCATCATGGGGCCAACACCGGAAGCCGTCAGCATGCCTCCAAGAAAACCATTTTTTTCGATCACCAATGTTTTAACACCATTTCTTGCGGCGGCCACGGCAGCCATTGCCCCTGAAATCCCGCCGCCTACTATTATCACGTCATATTCCCTGCTTACATATTGCATAATAATCCCCCTTTTTTAGTGTTCAGCTATACCTGGTCATTTGGCAGTACTTTAAAACAGGTCCTATATAATAACAGACCACAGGTTCGTGTGATCCGGATTATTTATGGATATGGCACCTTCCCCCTTTGGTCTCTATCTGGAATCTTTTTACTAATGCCTGAAGGTAATCCGGAGGCAACTGTTTAGTATGCATCAAATAGATATAGTCATAAATATTGGGCATGTATTCAAGCCCGAGCATTTGTTTTGAAAAAGCATGGGCAGCAATTTCACTGCATCGGCTTATGTTGGCTTTTCTGGTAAAGAAGGGCAGCTTTAATGTAACAACCGGGTCTAAGGTTTCTGATACGGCCTTACCGGTTATATATTCATGGTAGTGGAAGAATTCATGACACAGGTGTATATCCAATGCCTTCTCGTATGTCAATTGTCCGCCGCCTTCCAGCGAAGACATTTTTGCAAGCTCAGCTAAAGAATTTCTGTATATGGTTACACTGCTCTTTTTTTTGCCTAAATGAAACTGTGCCCTGAACCGGATTCCCAAGAAAGCGGAACTGCCGTCAGCATACCTTATTTCTATATTCTTTTCCATGTAAAGTGATCGAATATCTCTACGGATATATTGGCGCGCAGCAGATATTCCTTCTTTTATGGAGCGGTCAATGTAGTACATGTACTTCTCTGCCGGTATCTTGTGAAAAAGTAGGTCATGTGACAGCTCACCAAAGGCTAGCACCTGATCATTTATATTCATTTTCCCTGCCTCCAGGTACAATTATTTGTAAGCCACTGCTATTATTTCATCCTCCTGATCAAGAAAGTCTGTCTCAACTTCCATAATCGAGTATAGTTGTTCTGCATTTTGCATGCCAGTTAAATCAAGCATTTTTTCTTTATAGAATAGGAACACTTTAGGAATAGTTGCATTTGCATCGGAGTAGGTAGTATTCTCATCAAGGAATTCAGCAAAAATGCTATTTGTTTGGGATTTTTTAAACTTTAGGCATGCTGCCTTTTCTTTTTTTAACCTTACTACACCCTCCCGGTCAATGATGCAGGAGTATCTTTTTTTCTTCTTGAGAAGACCCATAAAAGCTTTTTCAGTAGTATTTGCTTCAAACAAATACCATCTTCCAATTCCATACAAAAAGGCTACATCTCCTGCTTGAACAACCAATGCTTCAGCTGATATTTGTTTGAGCTGCTCCACGGACAAGTTCACAGCCGACAGGTCTTTTTTCCTTAATTCGGTAGCACCTGTTGCGATTGCCCTAACCATATTTTTCTGGTTATCTATCTCGATGGTAACATCCACAGTTTGTTCATTGGCACCTGATTTAACGATTCTCTCAATTACATCTGCACGAATCCTCTTGATATCATTTTCTGTAGGATTTACGATTGTACGTTCAATTTGCTCCCTCACCATTGCCAGTGCCACACCGATCGTAGAGATATAGGGCGCATTTTTCGCAATTTTCCACTTGAAACCGTAGTGCTCAGCTAATGCATTCACCACTACCGCCCCGCTTCCGCCGCCGCCTACCAATGTAATGAATCTTTTATCAAGGGCATATTCCCTGATTAACGCATCAATAACCACGGACAGTTTTTGGATAGCAATTTCCATAACCTGTTTTGCAGCTTCCTCAGTACCGGTTCCCACATGATCTGCTAAAGCCTGCCATGCGATTTTTGCACAATTAACCTTTCCCTGTGCATAATCACCTTCTGGGATATAGCCTAATATATTGGCTGCTCCTGCAAGGGTTAATGAATACTCTTTGCCGTCCTGAGCAGTAATTGTTGCATATTCTTTAGGATCATCCCTTCGCGGGCTTACAAAATTAATTTTCGCTTCAGTGATTGCTCCTTCTTCAACAAAGCACTCGTATTTCTTGCCGGCAATATGTGCACTTCTGGGACCAACATCCACAATTTGACCATCTTTAACCCTAATCATACTGCCGCCGGCAATCCCCATCGTTCTTACATCCAGGGACTGCAGGTATGTTTTATGTCCTCCTACTTGGGCATACTTCATCATTACCCTGCCATTTTTGATTACCGAGATGTCAACACTGGTGCCTCCGACCTCGAGAAATATCCCATCGGAAACTTTTTCATATATAAGTGCTCCCGCAACACCGGCTGCCAATCCGGAAAGCATTGTAAGAATCGGTCTTTGGCGGACTTCATTTATACTCATGACGCCTCCGTCACAACGCATAATCATGAGATTTGACTTTATTTTTGTATCTAATACTGCCTTTTCAGTCATATTGGCAGTTTCCATCATTTTGGGTATAAGGCTTGCATTTACAACAGCAGTACGTGTACGCATTTTTAGTCCGTAAAGCTGTGATATTTCATGCCCTCCTGTATTATACAACCCCTTGCCGGCAGCAATTTCCATTACCTTTAACTCGTTAGCGGGATTATCTACGCTATATGCCTCAGAAGCCACGATTACTTCACAGCCTTCTGACAGGAGTTCTTCTATTGCTTCGGAAATAGATTGCTGATTCAGCGCTTTAGAATCAACAAACCGGTGCTTTGATTTCAAATGCTTATTCGGTGCCAATTCTATGTTCTCTACATTGGTTTCTTTTTTAGCACTGATCGCATCGATTCCTGTTCCCATACCTATAATCCCAACTGCTGCTACATCGCCCTCCAACAGCGCATTCGTGGCTTGCGTCGTTCCATGGGCAATAAACACTACATCCTCCGGAGCTATATTGTGTTCACTCATCAGAGTAGAAATTATTTTTACAACACCAACTGCCACTCCTTCTTCATGGGTTGTAGGAAGCTTCATTTTAGCGATTACTTCGTATGTAGAATTATCTATAATTACAGCGTCTGTAAAGGTTCCCCCTACATCAATACCAATTCTTATCTTTTTGGTCATTGTTTTCCTCCTCTTATCCCTTTCGTCATCGTTTGTCTCCAGAGGTCTATCGATCTAATGCATTAAATGCCTTTTTTTACAAGCGGTACAGATGGAAATTTCATCTATACCGCTTGTTTTAAAATCTATGCAGACTAAAACACTAAAAAGCTTGCAAGTATTAAACCTGCGATTGTAGATATGGCTATCCATAAAATCGTTTTCTTAAGAATCTCATTTGGATCCGTCTTAATAAAGTCTGACACCCAAACATTATGAGAATTTGTTGGGTCACATACAGCTTGAACATTGCTGGTTAACCGGAGTGCAAGCATAGCGCCCACCGGATTCATGCCACCTGCCGCTAAAAGTGCTACCAAACCGCTTCCAAGGCCCCACACATTCAGTGGCCCTCTATAAATTGCAAGAGGAGATAGCAGTCCAAAAATGAGTATATACGTTACAGGGCTGCCTGGAATGATGGCATTAATAAAAGGCTGTAGGATTTTAGCTACTTGGGGTGCCATAACAGCATTTAATAACATACCGATTCCTATCATCAAGGAAGCTGCTCCAGCTGTATCTTGTATTCCTTCGATTAATGCGCTGGATGTTACTTGTACGGGATTTTTAGGCGTAGATAGTATCAGTGTAAGTAAAATACCTGTCATTACTGCCGGAACCAATGGAACTTTAAAGGCAAAAACCAAAACTACAGGAATAATCGGACTGATAAGGGCAATTGCCCTTACATTTTTTTCTTGTGTCATTGGGCTAGCAGTGGGCATAGCCCATGCTTTACTCGTATACCCTGCATATTTAACAAAATAAACTACGATGAATATGGATGCTAAGACCAATGGTAATCCAGGAACCCATGAATAAGCGGTAACGGTTTCAAGCGGTAATTGCAGTACATCTATGTATACGCCCAAGGTTCCAACGCTAAAAGTAACACCGATGCCGTTAGCTAATAATAGCACGATGCCGCTTACGATGGGACTTATCCCCGAAGAAATCATAATCGGGAGTATGATCGTACCGACCAAAATAACCATTCCTAAACCATTCGATGCTGCAAAGATTACAGAAGCTACCCCTAAAAAAGCTAAAGCGATTGCCAGCGGCTTATCACCTGCTAATTCAGCTGCTTTCCTGATGATCGTGCTTGTGATCCCAACCTTTGTCAATATCTTTCCAAACCATGCGCCGAAAAAGAGCCCTGCT
The DNA here is from genome assembly GCF_001750685.1 of Geosporobacter ferrireducens. Classification (GTDB taxonomy): domain Bacteria; phylum Bacillota; class Clostridia; order Peptostreptococcales; family Thermotaleaceae; genus Geosporobacter; species Geosporobacter ferrireducens. The sequence goes on from NZ_CP017269.1 coordinate 1,329,038, forward strand.
ATTGCTGTACTCATTCTCATAGAACCTGCTTCCAGGATATTTTTGGCAATCGTGAACTCTTCGCCGTTTGCCGACCTAAAGGGTATCCCTGCTATAAAAGCAATGGAAACAGCCATAATGGGCAAAGCAAGAATTGTTGGCAATTTACGCATCATCATAAGCGCTACCAAAATTCCAAATGTACAGAGTATTCCAACTACCTGCAATGTGTTCATAAAAAACCCCCCTTTTTTATATCATTAAGAACACCCATTGGATGGTGATCATAATGTCACTTATGGTATAAGTTCACTGTATCCCCCACTGCAGCATCAAATAACCGGCTTCAGTATTTATTTCTTTATACTCGTTATGATATAATCCTATCATCATTTTCAAAATGTTTCAATATTTTTGAAAGATTTTTTTCAAAACATTAGACGTTTTTTGATTTTATTTTTTCACTTCCAAAGACATGTTTTGACAGAATTTAAAAATTTCCTTCACTAAATGTGATATGGTTTGTTTTTTTCTAGTATATATGCTATTGTATTTATAAAATTAAATGTATGAAGTATGAGGTGGTAATAAATGATACCAACGGTAATTGCTAAAATTATTTCTATGCAGCCCAATTTCACCATGAGTGAAAATGAAATAAGCCAATATGTAATTAATAATACTGAGTCAGTGATTTCAAGCACTATCACCACTATTGCAAAAGAAACGAATACATCAGAAGCAAGTATAAATCGTTTCTGTAAAAAGATGGGATATAAAGGCTTCAACAGTTTTAAAATTGCACTAATGCAGGAAAATTTCTACAATAACATGAAACAGCAGAATACCTACAATGCCAATGAAGGATTAATCGAATCCATAACTGCTGACTATCGTCAAATGCTCATAAATACATCTGCCATGATGAGCGAGGAAAATATTATTGAAGCTGTTGAATATATTAAATCAGCTAAAAACATCCATATATTTGCTTTATCCAATTCAGCTTTTCTTGCCAGTGAGCTTGAATTCAAACTAAGGGTCTTAGGCATCTCTGCTAAGGCTCATACCGATGTCTTTGATATGCATATTTCTGCAATAAATATCTCGCCAAAGGATGTAGCCATTATAATCGCTCCCACTATTTTAATGCGGGATATCTATCAGTGTTTAACTACTTGCCATGAAAAAGGAGCTAAAATCATAAGCATTTCAAGTTATGATTCTTCCAAGCTAAATGATTTTGTAAATGTGAAATTCATTACTTCTGATAAAATTACTGCCAAGAACTCTATTTCCCTTTCCAATAACTTAATGTATTTATACGTCCTGGACTTAATTTATAGTGCATTGCTTAAGAGTGACAAATCCTTGCGTGAGAAAAAACTAAACAGTGATTCTGTTTTAAACAGCCACCAAACCATTGATAATAATATATTGGAATATTAATTGTAATTATAGGTCCTATTTTATTGACCTATATACTTTATAAGCTTATTACGGAACATATCGATGAACGCTTTGACGAATTGAAAAAATGGCTGCAATATAATAATCAAGAAAAATGACTATTTTTTTAGTTTTCATTTAAATGTTTGGTATTCTTAAGGGGGATTATGGATTTAGGCGCTTTTTACTACGAGGGAAAAAGAATGTAAAAACAGAATTCTTCCTTCTGTGCTTAAAATAGACTAGCTGCAGTTTTTTCACAAAACTTCAATGAAAAAGCACCCATTATTGAAAGAAAAAAGGAACTGTCACGCCATGATTGTTAAATCATTTTGAGACAGTCCCTTTCCGTAATCTATAGTTTTCTTTAAAGCAGCTTTATCGTTGTCCCAACATTCGAAGATAATGCCTTTTGATAGATCAAAGCAGCCAAAGTATTGTCTTGAATTCCCATGCCAGTAGAATCAAAAATAGTAACCTCAGATTCATTTGTTCTTGCTTCTTTATTTCCAAGAAGAACTTCTCCTAGTTCAGCATATATGTCCGAAATCTCTATATCACCTGTTTCAATTGCATTCTGTATTTCACCACGTTCAACGCACTGCGCTACTGAATCAACATATATTTTGGACCGACAGAATATCTTTGGGTCAATTTCTTGCTTGCCTTTCATATCAGCTCCGATAGCAATTATATGCGTTCCACTCTTAACCCATTCATTCATAACAAGCATCTTTCTGCTTGGTGTTGTTGTGACAATAATATCCGCATCCATAACAGCTTCTTTTGATGTTCCGCAGGTTTCAACCGACACATTTAGCAAGGCTGAAATGTCATTTTTGTAGGCATTCATGAATTCCTTACAGGTATCCCATACAGACACAGATTCTATATTAACAACTTCACTTATCGCCTTAATTTGTAAACGTGCTTGATTCCCTGCTCCGATTACAGCTACTTTTTTTGAATCTTTTTTTGCTAAAAGGCGAGCTGATAATCCACCAGCTGCACCCGTTCTGTAACTAGTAATCAGGCTTCCATCCATTATACATAATGGATATCCATTCTTACCATCAAGCAATATAATTGTTGCCAGTAATGTAGGCATATTGTACCGCTTTGGATTATCCCAGTATCCAGATGCACATTTGATACTTACTAGTGCTTCGGATTTTGAATAACATGTCTTAATATCAATTTCTCCATTATGCTCTGCATCGTCAATAGATACAATAGGTGGTTGAATAACCTGATCGCTGCAATAAGCTTTATATGCCTGTTCAACAGAAGCAATTGCGTCTTTCATATTTATTAGCTTGCTTACATCTTGTTTTGATAAAATAAGCGTTTCCATTTGATCACCTAAATATATTTCTTTTCTTGTAAGTATTCTTCAAATTTTGAGAGACTTTCTGCAAAATTTGTCCTGCCATAGCCCATTCTGAAATATTGTCCTTTAAAATCATAAATACTTGATGGCAGTAAAAGTACTCCTTTTTCTGCAACCATTATCTCACAGAAGTCATGGATTGGCATTTGGGTATTCATTTTATGAAATGCTACTGGCCCAGCCATTGGTCGGTTGTATTTAAAAAGCTTCGAATATCTATGAAAGAAATCATCCGCAATCTTAAGATTTGATTCGATTATGCATTTATTCTTCTTTAAGATTTCATCACTATGTTTGAGTGCGATCATAGAAAGATACTCAGATGGACCGCTGGAGCAAATACTTGTGTAATGCTTCATTTTTTTCACCTTTTCAATAATCTCATGATCTTTAGTGGCAATCCATCCAAGTCTGAGTCCTGCCAAACCATATGCCTTTGACATAACCCCAAGTGATATGCCCTTTTCATAGCAATCAGCAAACCAAGGCCGCTTAATCCCATCTAATTCAACACCTTTATATACTTCATCACAAAAGACATATAAATCATATCTTCTTGCTATTTCAACTATTTTTTCTATTTCTTCTTTTTTAAAGGTATAACCTGTCGGATTATTAGGGCTGTTCAAACATATGAGTTTTGTGTTTGGTTTTATCATACTTTCCAATTTATTAAAGTCAATTGCCCAACCATTCTCTGCCTGTTCTAAAGACCATTTTGATACTTCACACCCTATTGAATTTGCAACTTCGAATAATGATTGATAAATGGGGAATTGACATATTACATGGTCTTCTTGATCTAACAACACATTCATAAAATTGAATATTGGCTCTTGTGCTCCAACGTGAACTATAATTTCCTCCGGTACAATTGTTGTATACAGATTTGCGATAACCTCTCGTAGATATGGACTTCCAGACACTTCAGTGTATCCCAGCCACCCTTCCAAAAATTCTTTCTCCGAACCCGGCTCGTAAGCAAGCAGTTCCTTGATACTCATCGAAGCACAATCTGACTGCGTAAGTAAATAGGGTGCAGAAAACTCATGCTTTCCGAAAAACACTTCCAATTTAAAATCTTTTAACTTCATTCTTCATCATTCCTTTCTTGAATTTATAATCATAATACAATATAATAACTTAGAAATAACCAGCCAAAAAAAAATTTCTATCCATCCAAGTTAATATGAGGAGCAGATTATGAAAACCAAATCTAGCGGAACTGTTATAATAGATTGGAAGCCTGATAAAGGCTCTGACATTACTTTAACTAAACAAATTATTGGATATCTTAAAGGACGTATAGCAAAAGGTGACTGGTTAGTTGGTCAAAAACTTCCATCCCAACGTAAACTAGCCCAGTTATTTGACGTGAACAGAAGTACGATAGCCGAATCACTATCTGAACTTTCAGCACTTGGTATTGTTGATTCTTCATTCGGAAAAGGCACAACAATAATAAATAATACCTGGTCCCTTATCTTTGCCGGTAGCACACCTGACTGGAATAATTATATTGAACATGGAATTCATAGACCTAACAATCCAACGATTCAAGCAATCAATAAATTTGAATTTTTCGAACCAATAACTAGACTGGGTACAGGCGAAATGTCTCCCGATGAGTTCCCATGCGATTTGATGGCAAGCGTACTCAAAAGAGTGTCTGATCTGAATATTTCTTATAATTATCTAGAGCCACTTGGTCTTTATGAACTTCGTGCAGGATTATGCAAGTACCTCAAAAAGTTCAATTTGTCTGTTGAACCTTCACAAGTTTTGATTGTCTCAGGATCACTCCAGGCTTTGCAGCTTATTTCGCTTAGTATATTAGGTCCAAATTCTGTTGTTCTTGTTGAAGAACCATCATATATCAAATCCCTGAGAGTATTTGACTTTTCGGGTATTACAATGAAAAATGTTCCAATGGATAAAGATGGTATACAACCATGGATGATAGATGACACGATATTGAAAAAAGGAATGTCGATTTTGTACACAATTCCAACATTTCATAATCCAACAGGAATTACTATGAGCGAAAATAGACGAAGTGAATTGCTTAGGTGGTGTAGACTTAATCAACTACCAATCATTGAGGATGATGTTTATAGAGAATTGTATTTTGATGATCCTCCTCCGTTTCCAATTAAATCAATAGATACTTCCGGAAACGTACTTTACCTTGGAAGTGTATCAAAATCATTAGCACCAGGTTTTAGAATTGGATGGATTATAGGACCTGAGTCTATTGTCGAGCGTCTGGGAGACATAAAGATGCAGACTGATTATGGTTCGAGTTCTCTTTCTCAATGGATCATGACAGAATGGTTTGCCAGTGGGTTATATGAAGTGCATATTCAGAAATTTAGAAAACAGCTAAAGAAAAGATGCTTTTTTATGCTTCGCCTGCTTGACATGTATTTTTCAGATATTGCAACTTGGAATATTCCTAAAGGCGGCTTCTATATTTGGCTGAAGATAAACAAATCTATCCCGATAGAAAAAGTTTTTCATCACGCACTGAAGGATAATATATTGATCAATCCAGGTGATATATACAGCTTTAAGAAAAATAACTGTATTCGACTTTCTTATTCTTATGCATCAAATCAAGACATGGAAGATGGATTAATAAAACTTTCCAATATTATTAGAAAAATGTAGAATTAACCCCTTACTTATGGTAGTCTATGTGCTGTATAATAGTAGCATAATGTGCAACAAGGATTATTTTATGCAACAGGAAAATACATCATTAAAGGAGGTTAAATATGCAAATTCCCTGGATTGTAGTTATAGGTCCTATTTTATTGACCTATATACTTTACAAACTTATTAAGGAGCATATCGACGAACGCTTTGAAGAATTGAAAAAATGGCTTCAAGATAATATTCAAGAAAAATAACTATTCTTTTGGCTTTCATTTAAACCGCATTCTTTAACATTATACGGAAGAAGAATTGAATAATAAAAAAAGGCATTAAGTCTGAGCCGTCCCTCCTTACTGCTTTAGCCAGTATTCTTTACAATCATCGGTTCTTTCCATAAATCCATAGTCAATCAAGTACCTTCTAATTACTGGATAATCATCATATATAGCTTTTAATATCTGATTTAACTCTTTTTCAGGATACCTTTTCCCATATTCAAATTGCTCTGCTATTTTGGTCAAGATTACAATTTTCTTCTTTTCTTTTGGAGAGAAGTCTTTTAATCTTAAGGGTGATAAACTTGCAAATGCTGTTTTCAATATCTGACTTTTTTCTTTTTCTGTTGTTAAATAACGGTCATCAACCATGGTGGCATTGCTGTGAACAGGTACTATGGCATCTTCATCTGATGACTTCTTTTCTATTACTTGTTCGTAAACAGCCAAATACATTTTTGCCTGCTTTGCTTTTTCACGAAACATAAACCTTTGGTGTCTTACCGTAGATGGTGAAACGCCAAGTCTTTTTGCAATCTCTTTGTCAGTAAGACCTGAATAGATCAACGATAATAATTCTTTTTGATTGTCCGTAAAAGCATTGTATTTAGATTCTCCATAAAGCAATTGTTTTAGATTGTCACCATGCTCCGTATCAACATGTATTTTAATTGCACGAGCTGCTTCAAAGAATCTATTATCAAATGAATAAATTTCGCCTATTTCAAATGCTTTTCCACAAGTATTGCATATATAGGCGTTGGTATTCGCATTAAATCTATAGCCCCTCTTAAGTTCTTCTACAGAAAGTTTATCAATTTCCACTTTTATCATTCCTCCAATTATGTTTATTGATTTAATAAATACATACTATATTAGTTTGTTAATATTGTCAACATATTATTATTCAACAATCATTTTAATAAAATATGCTATCCACGTTTATTAAAGTTTGTTCTAAACTTTTTTCTTTCTCTCCTCCGCTTCAAGCTCCTAGCATATGCTCATTTTAAGCGGATTAAGCTATACAAATAAATTCACTATTCTGCAGTTGTCATTCAAGATTGCAGCAGTAAATCTTATTATTTTCCTATTGACACGCAAGGTCTATTTCGATAAACTTATACTTGCAAGGTCTACTACAATAAACTTCTGGAGGTTAAATTATTATGGAACAATATAAATTATTCGATGCGGAATATAAATTTGTTAATTTAATTTGGGAAAATGAACCTATCAATTCAACTGAACTTGTAAAGCTTAGCCTTGACAAACTTGGCTGGAAAAAATCCACCACATACACAGTTTTAAGAAAACTTTGTGAACGTGGAATACTCAAAAATGAAGATGCAACGGTTTCAGCAATTATTAAGAAGGAGGATGCTCAAAAATACGAGAGTCAGACCTTAATAAAAAAAGCCTTTGATGGCTCTCTGCCACAGTTTTTAACGGCATTTTTAGGCGAAAGGAAGATTACTGAAAAGGAAGCCGAGGAGCTGAAACGTATTATAGAGGAGGCAACAAAATGACAAGCTTATTTACTACTATACTTAATATGAATATTACTGCAAGCTATGTCGTTCTTGCAGTAATTGCGATAAGGCTGCTCTTTTTTAAAAAGGCTCCTAAGATTTTCTCTTATGCACTATGGTTGCCGGTATGGATAAGACTTGTGTTCCCTTTTAGTTTTAACTCTAGCTTCAGCTTTTTAAGTTTATTAAAGCTTAATACGCAAACAAGTACAGGAACGATGGAGTATATTCCTAATAATATCGGTTTCATGCAAAATCCTGTTGTTGATGTCGGAATTCATAGAATAAATAATGCTGTGAACACATCGCTTCCACCTGCTGCACCAGCGGCGAGCGTAAATCCTATGCAAATCATAATGGGGATCGCCGGTATGATTTGGGTTATTGTCTTGTCAATTTTGCTTATCTGCAGCATTATTTCTTATTTAAAAGTAATAAATAATGTAAAAACTGCAACCCTTGTAAAAGATAATATCTTTGAAACAGATAGAATTACCGCCCCATTTGTATGCGGATTTATAAAACCTAAAATATTTATTCCTACGGGAATGCAGCCAAAGGAACTGTCTTATATTTTGGCTCATGAACAGACACACATCGAAAGATTGGATTATCTCATAAAACCTTTTGCATTTTTAGTGCTTGTTGTTCACTGGTTCAATCCTCTAATATGGTTATCCTTTGCATTAATGAGCAAGGATATGGAAATGTCCTGCGACGAAAATGTCCTTAAAAAATTGGGCAATGATATTAGAGTCAACTACTCAAATTCCCTGCTTTCGCTTTCAATAAAAAGAAGTAATTTGTTAACTGCCAGTCCTCTTGCCTTTGGCGAAAGTAATATTAAGTCAAGAATCAAAAATGTGTTAAATTATAAAAAACCGACATATTTTGTGGTCGCGGCAGCTTTCATTGTATCGCTGATATTTACGATAGGATTTATCTCCAATCCCGTCGAGAAACAAGATCTGTCATTTTTAAATGCAGAAACAGAAAAAAACATTGCAATTTCTTCTATTTATGGCGAATTCCAACTGGCTGGAAACCAGATCTCTCATCTTTTCGATTTCACAAAGTGGAAAATAAAAAATGTTCCTTCTCTTGATGAACGGCCAACATACATTAGGATTAAAGCTCCTTTTGACGGAAACTTTGAAATCAGGTTTTACGATTCGGAGCCTTCCATTGCAATGGTCATTCGTGAAGAAGAACACCGTTATTATAAAATACCGGAATCCGATTTTGAAAGCATTTATAAACTGCTGCTTGCTACGGTTTGGGCCAATGCACTTAAAACACGTGACGGACAACCGCGGTATGAGATGATGTCGGAAAAAATGAAAGAAAAATTCGAGCAGGAGCAGATTGATAGAGCCGATGAGAATTGGAATTTTAATATCGGTGTTTCCAGTCCCTGGGTCGTCGATTTCGAGGTTAAACTTGACGGTGCAAATGCGAATATTACTTATCTAACAATGACCAGTGAGCCTGCATACTACAACAGGATGGAAACACTCACTTTCGGCAAAGAAAAGGGGAAACTTGTGGTTGCCGGCTATCAAACTGTCTATGAAGACAAATTGATCGAAAACAATATAGTAAACGCTTTATCTAACACTACCGATACAGCTGCTGCAATAGAACGCTATCTTCAAATCATTCTGTCCTCACCCGGCACATCATCTAATCCTTACGATTATATTAAAGCTCACCAGAATGAGTATGAAAATATATTAAAAATGGGTGATGATGCGCTTAATTATTTACTTGCCCAGTTTGAAAAAAGCAGTAACCATAATGGCCTTAGAGATCATATTATAATGGCGCTTTGCAAAGATCTTTTGGGGCATAGAAACAATGTAACGGATGAAAGCCTGTCACCTCAGGATTGGTTTTCAGAGCTCTCACCCTATGCAGAAACAAAGCTGCCGGATTTCAAAGAGAATTTTTCTAATGAGATAGAACAGCTTGTTTATGATGCAGCAATTGAACAATATTCCCGATCCGATGCCGGATTTACTGTTGTTGCGCCTACAATATTCGGCAGCTATGAGGAAGGAAATAAGCTTAAAGTTTTTGTAACTGTTTTCAGCAACAGATATAAACTTTATGATAAGACGCTCTCCGAGGTAGGTGGGAGTGTTATTCCAGCAGCAATTACTTATACAAAAAAAGAGAATGGCCGCTATACATTAGATGAATACTTGGAAGCTATGGACGGCTCATATTTTTTACAATCCATAAAGGAATATTGTATAATGCCAGTGTCTAAAAAAGAAATAAAGGGACTTTATGATAAAATTTTAGATGATTATAGCAGCAACGAAAGCCGTTCAGAATTGCTGATGAAAAATCTTATTGATCATCTTAAATCTAACAACCAGAAAGATATTATTCTAAGACAGGCAACAGGCGAGATCATGCCATTAATATAAAGGTTTATCCATCCCACAAGGACATATGGTGATTATTTGGGAAATCACAAGCCTGTCCCGGGCGATTGCACCTGCAAAAAAGCTGCTACGGCTTCAAAGTTGAAATTGATGCAATTGCTGCTGCCTTTGCAGGAAATAAAACAAACCCTTCCCATGCTGCAAGCCGGGAAGGGTTTGTTTCGCCCATTAAAAAGACAGATTATTATTCAAAACGAATGGAATCCAAAATTGTATCAATTTCTGCTTTACTTTCATCATCAAAATAAGTGACGATAAAGTTCAGTGCATAGTCTTTCATGATAGAAGTGTGATATTTCTGCATGATTTTCATATCTCCTATTTCTACAACAGCTTCCATGATATCAAAATCTTTTCCGCCAATTTTCTCGGTATAAATTTCTTTGTCAAATTTGTAAGGCATCTGGCTTTCAGTCATCATATTTTTTGCTGACTCCAGATAATCTTCACCGGTCTTTACGCCTTGTAAAAAGCTCAGCTTTTCCGCATTACAAATAATACTGGGATTAATAGGCTGTTGCTGCTCCGGTGGATATTTAAATGCCATTACAAAATTAAGCGTTTTTTCATCTCCAAGATCCAGCTGTTTTTTCTTTTTCTCATCATCCCCTGCAGCAATTTCTTTACCTATCTCCATGATCTCATTCATGGCTTCTGCATCTTGTATAGACCACGCCTCAGATACTTGCATTTCTAAACCAAAATAATCGTTTTTGTAAGTACCTTTATCCATTACACCTAAGTCAACCTTAGCAGTAGGAGATGCACCTCCACAAGCAGTTAAAAAGCTTAGAACTACAATCACTACTGCTGATAATAATACTGCTTTCTTTTTCATACTACACCTCTTCTTATAAGTTTATTAACAAGTGCAATTTTCACTCGCCAACATATCTTACCATATCTTCCTGTTATCTCCTACCTATAGTTTTCTATAGTATCTATGGTTTTGAAGAGATCAAATGAAGTTGCAACGCTTTTGACACAGCTTCAATACTAGACTGAACGCCTAGTTTATCAAAAATTATTTTTTTATGATGATTAACGGTACATTCCTTAATGCAGAGTTCTGTAGCGATAGATTTTCCTGTATGGCCCTGCGAAACAAGATTTATTATTTCTATTTGACGTTTTGTAAGCCTCAGAGAGTTCGAACCAGTCTCTTTATGCCTTATCCGCTTTTTATAACTGTTTAGTAAATGATCCGGCAATATTTTCGTAATCGCTATGAGCTCTTTTTTCATTTCTATATCAATGGTTGAGACGTCAAGATATCCAATAATCTCTTTATTTATTATCAGAGGAGTGGAAAAACAATACCAGGATTTAAAGATATGGCAATAATGCTGCTCAGGCTGTATGTATACAGGCTTGTTCATATCCATTGCCAAAGAGATTGCATTGGTACCGCAGCTCTCTTCTGAAAAAAATATGCCAAGTTTTATCGGCAGCTGGGTAATCTGTTTTTCAATGTTTTTGCTGCAATCAAGGGATAGCAATATCCCCTGAGCATCGGTCAATAAAAATAAAAATGATCCTGTGAGATACTCTTTGATTTCTGAAATACAATTATCAAAAGTTGCAATAAGTAATTTATTATTACTATGGATGGTACCAAACTGCTCATTTGATACATGCATTTTCGGAGATGGGATATGTTTACATAACCCCTGACTACTGCAACGGTTCCATGAAGAAAGAATAAGCTTGTTCATTATGGTGTCCCCCTTGTATAGCTTCTGCAGTTCAAATATTTTACTGTATTATCGTTAAGCATGGCTAAATACCACTAACTATTGGTATCGGAAGATTTACAAATTCGCATAATAGTCTTATTTTACCATTCAGTCTATTGCTTTGAAAATATGTATTTCAATTATGAGACATCGCCAATATCAAACTGACTAAGATAAAGTGATGCATAGAACCCCTTGGCGGCTAATAATTCTTTATGATTACCCTGCTCTATGATATCCCCGTCTTTCATAACCAATATGAGATCCGCATCCCTTATGGTTGACAATCTGTGTGCGATGATAAAGCTGGTTCTGTCTTTCATCAGATTTTCCATGGCTTTTTGTATTAAAACCTCTGTACGGGTATCTACGGAACTGGTAGCTTCATCCAGTATTAGTATTTTAGGATTGGCTAAAATTGCCCGGGCAATGGTCAATAATTGCTTTTGTCCTTGAGATATGTTGCTGACCTCTTCGTTTAATTCCATATGATATCTATTGGGTAAGGTCTTTACGAAACTGTGGACATGGGCCAACTTAGCAGCTTCAATCACTTCCTCATCACTGGCAGTAAGTCTTCCATAGCGGATATTATCCATGATTGAACCGTTAAACAGCCAAGTATCTTGAAGGACCATTCCAAATATGTTCCGTAAATCTCCTCGCGTAAAATCTTTTATATCATGACCATCTATCCGGATCGCACCCCTATTGATATCATAAAAACGCATTAACAGCTTCACGATTGTAGTCTTCCCCGCACCTGTTGGGCCTACAATAGCAACCTTCTGGCCTGACTTAATGTGCGCTGAGAAATCATTGATGATAATCTTATCAGGATTGTATCCAAAGTGAACATGCTCAAATGTGACTTCTCCCCTAACCTTATCAAGCTGGGCCGGATTTGATGTTTCTGCAATTTCTTCCCGTTCATCCAAAAATTCAAAAACTCTTTCAGCGGCAGCCGCTGTTGATTGAAGCACATTAGATACTTGCGCTACTTGGGATATTGGCTGTGTAAAGTTTCTGACATATTGTATAAAAGCAAGAATATCTCCAACTTCAATTGTTTTCTTTATAGCAAGCCAGCCGCCAAGGATGGATACAATAACATATCCAAGATTCCCGACAAACTGCATGATTGGCATCATGATTCCAGATAGAAATTGAGACTTCCATGCAGAATCATACAAATTATCATTAAGCTTTTCAAATTCCTCAATAGCATCTTTTTCTCCATTAAAGGCTTTCATTACAATATGTCCGCCATAAATCTCTTCCACATGTCCATTCACATGTCCCAAATATTCTTGCTGCTGTTTAAAATATTTTTGTGATTTCTTCACTACCCCTGCTATCAATCCTGTCGATACAGGCAGGATCAAGAGTGCAGCCAACGTCATTTGCCAGCTTATAGATAACATCATAATCAATACGCCAATGATGGTTGTCACTGCCGTTATGATTTGCGACATGCTTTGATTTAATGTCTGGCTCACGGTATCCACATCATTGCTAACCCTTGATAAAACCTCTCCATGATTGATTTTATCAAAATAATTGAGGGGCATGCGGTTAATTTTTTCTGAGATTTCCTTCCTCAAATTGAATGAAACTTTTTGCGCCACGCCTGCCATGATATACCCCTGTATAAATGTAAACATTGCACTTGCTAAATATAATCCCATCAACAGAATAATAATACTGCCAATATAATCAAAGTCAATGGCAGCTCCCGGAACTCCCATGATTTTATTCATAAGCCCTTCAAAAAGTCTGGTTGTAGCTTTCCCCAATATCTTAGGCCCAACAATTGAAAATCCTGCACTTCCTAATGCAAAAATGATCACAATCATAATAGACAGGTTATAAGGTTTTATATATTTCATTAATTCCTTCATTGTGCCTTTAAAATTTTTTGCTTTTTCGACTTGTCCCATGGAGCCGCCCCCCATGCGTCCGCCGCCAAGCCCTCCTGGACCAGCAGTTTTTCTATTTTCTTTTCTTTTATCGCTCATGATGAAAGTTCCTCCTTTGAAAGCTGCGATAGGGCAATTTGTTTATAGACCTCGCAAGTTTTTAGCAGCTCTTGGTGAGTGCCAATACCTGCAATCTTTCCTTCATCAAGGACAATAATCTTATTGGCATTCATAATGGTGCTGATTCTTTGGGCAACAATCAAAACAGTACTTTCTGCTGTTTCCATCTTCAATGCTTTACGTAATGCTGCATCCGTCCTAAAATCAAGTGCAGAAAAACTATCATCAAAAATATATATTTCAGGCTTTCTAATAAGTGCACGAGCAATGGCCAGTCTCTGTTTCTGGCCTCCTGATACATTGGTGCCTCCCTGAGAGATCTCTTTATCGAAACCCTCCTGCGCAGTTTTTATAAAGTCCATCACTTGAGCTATTTCCGCTGCCTTCCTTAATTCCTCTTCCGTTGCTGCTTTATTGCCATATTTGATATTGCTTTCTATCGTACCGGAGAATAATACGCCATTTTGAGGTACATAACCAATCTTTTCCCGCAGCGCATGCTGGGATACCTCTCTTATATCAATACCATCTATTAAAATTTCTCCCTCTGAAACATCATAAAAACGGGGAATCAGGTTTATAAGGGTTGTTTTTCCGCTGCCTGTGCTTCCTATAAAGGCAGTTGTTTCTCCAGGCTTTGCTGTAAAGTTAATGTTTGACAGCACATCCTCTTCTGCCCCCGGATATTTGAAAAAAACATTCCTAAATTCAATAAATCCTTTGATATCCGCTGGAAATTGCTTTGGTTCCCTGAGATCTCGGATGGCAATTTCGGTATCCAATACCTCTGCCAGCCGCTGTGCTGAAACAGATGCACGGGGAAACATGATAGATACCATGGAAATCATTAAAAAAGCCATAATAATCTGCATGGTGTATTGTATAAATGCCATCATGTCTCCTACCTGCATATTGCCTGAATCAATCTGATGCGCGCCTATCCATACAATCAAAAGCGTTATAGCATTCATGATCAGCATCATCATGGGCATCATCAAACTCATTAAGCGGTTAACAAATAATGATGTCCTAGTTAAATCCTGATTTGCATAGTCAAATTTCTGCTCTTCATATTTTTCATTGTTAAATGCACGGATGACCAATATCCCAATTAAAGACTCACGGGTTACAAGATTCAATCTGTCTATCAGCTTTTGCATATTCTTAAATTTGGGAATAGCAATGCCAAACAGCACGACTACCAATGTAAGAATAGCCACTACTGCTATTGCTATGATCCAACCCATAGAGGTATTCGTATTCAGTACCTTAATCATTCCCCCTATGCCTAGAATCGGTGCATAGAATACAATTCTAAGAAGCATTACCATAAGCATTTGTATCTGCTGGATATCATTTGTACTTCTCGTAATCAATGAAGCTGTTGAAAATTTATCGAATTCTGAATTGGAGAAACCGATTACTTTTTTAAAACCATCATTTCTGAGGTTTTTACTATGTCCCGCCGCTACTCTTGCAGCGAGCAAACCCACAATTACCGACGCCGCTGCACTCAATAAAGCAATAAGAAGCATCTTAAGTCCCGTAATAATAATATAATTTGTTTGAAGTTTATTCGTATTCACACCTATTGTCTGATACTCCTTTTGAATAAAGAGAACTGCCGATTGCGTAATCATACTTTCGGGGATATTTCTAAACTTCTCATCGATCTCCTCTATCATCGCTCTTATTTGTTCTTCCGGCATTTTTGAAAGGACCGTAAATACATCTGAATTTCCCCATTCCTTTTCAATTCCACTTACAATCATGATTGCTTTGCCAAGTATCGGATTTAATCTATCAGCTACTTTTTGATCCTTCGTATTCAGCATGTAAAGAGGCTCCTGATCAAGCAGTGGATAATTTTTAAGATGAAGCTCCAAATCCCTTGGAGAAAGCCTTGTCTTATCTAAAAGAAGGTAATTTTCTTCCACCTTCTCCAAATCCCCTGCATTGATAAAGATTTTAAGCTTATCCAACTCATCTTTACGAATAATCGTTGGCACTGCATTGCCTATACCTCCCTGTTGAATCCCTACATTAACAATACGCGCCGTGTAATCAGGAAGCGCTAAATCACTTATAGCTTGGATGAATAATAGTCCTATTATTAAAACAATTGATATTGCAAATGGTTTTAAATATTTAATAATCTTTAGCATTTGTATATCTCCTTCTAATACTTTTAATCTATCTTAATTTAACCAAAAAAGTCCATCACCATTAATATTATAGATATAAATTGCTATCTTTTGATAATGAATGCTTATTGAATGAAAGTGCAGCAGACATAAAAACAACCACCGTGATTCATAATCAACGGCGGTTGTTTAAAATAAGGGGAGTCATGCTATGATACCCAAATCAATCTCAGCAATGCTTCCAAAAACAACATCTGCTTCCTTCAATACTTCTGCATCTCCAATGCCTATAGCATACATCCCTGCAGCTTTTATGGCCTCGACTCCGGCTACAGCATCTTCTACACCTATACACTCCGAAGGTTTGACCCCTAAGGCACTTGCTGCCTTTAAAAAAATGTCTGGAGCCGGCTTTCCTCTTTTCACATCGCCCGGATCAACGATATAGTCTATATACGGTTCCAGTGCCATTGCACTGATCAATGCAGGTGCATTGTGCGATGCACTGCCTATGGCTATTTTAATGCCCTTTCCTCTCAAATACTCAAACATCTCCACCACGCCCTCAAATACATTGGCAGGAGTAAACTGACTGATTAGCTGTTTATAATATTCATTCTTGCAAAAACATAATTTTTCCATCTCTTCTTTCGAATATTTATCCAGTATGCCGCCATACTTTAGAATGATTTTTAAGGATTCTTCCCTTGAGACACCTTTTAGGGATTCGTTCACCGTGCTGTCAATTTCCACACCAATCATGTATGCCACTGCTTTCCATGCTTGAAAATGCTGCCTACTTGTTTCTGTGATCACACCATCCAAATCAAATATTACAGCTCTGATCATCTCTTTTCAGTCCTTCTAAAGGAATTTTCAATACTTTCTCCAATTCATATTGTCGTCCGTAGACTTTTAGCTGAAGTTTTTCACCTTCCAAAAGCTCTATTTCCAGGTAATCTGTAACTTTTACACACAGCTTTCGACCTCTGTATATCAGCCTAAACCCATATCCACTCCAATTTTGAGGGCACCAGGGTGATAAGGCAATACCTTCATTCTTTATACGATATCCTGCAAATCCAAAGATAACAGATAAGGCGGTGCCTCCTAAATTGGCTATATGCAGGCCATCCTTTGTATTTCCGTGGGTATTGTCCAAATCCAACCGTACAGTCTCCATGAAATAGTCATAGGCTTTCTCATAATAGCCGCACTTCGAAGCCATAATCCCATAGATACAGGATGACAATGAAGAATCATGGGTAGTAACTTTTTCGTAATAATCAAAGGCATTTCTTATAGACGCTTCTTCTGAAAAATCTTCCAGAAGAAAATGAGCCAATACCGTATCTGCCTGTTTGATCACTTGATAACGATAAATCGTTAAAGGATGATAGTACAGCAGCAATGGATATTTCTCCTCCGGCGTCCCTTCAAAATCCCATAGCGCCTTATCTAAAAAAGCATCATCCTGCTTATGGATTTTTAACACCTCATCATAGGGTAAATACATGTTTTGAGATGCTTCAATCATCTCGTCAATTTCAGTCTCAACCATCTGTATCTTCCTGGTGATTTCCTCAAGAATTTGAGGATTTTCCAGCTTTAGCATCTCGTAAAACTTCACTGCCCACTCCATATTGTATCGTGCCATTGCATTGGTGTAATAGTTATTGTTAACGATGCAGGAATACTCATCAGGACCGGTGACATTGTGGATCATGAATTTCCCGTCGTGGAAATGTCCAACATCCAACCATAGTCGGGCTGTCTCAAAAATCACCTCTGCACCATAGCGACAAATAAAGTCTAAATCTTCATGCTGTAGATAATGTTGAATGAATCCATAAGCAATATCGCCATTAATATGATACTGTGCTGTTCCTGCGGGAAAGAAAGTAGAGCACTCTCTTCCTGCGATGGTTCGCCACGGATATTTCACCCCTCTTTTATGCCCCAGAATCCGAGCCTCTTTCCTAGCATGATCTAAGATACTATGGCGATAAATCAATAGTTTTTCAGCGATTTCCGGCTGTACCAACTGCAGCACCGGCAATATATAAATCTCTGTGTCCCAGAAATAATGCCCCTCATATCCTTCGCCTGTCAAGCCTTTTGCAGCAATGTTTGTCAATCCGTCTTTTCCCACCGACTGAAGCAGTTGAAACAGACTAAAGCGTACTCCTTGCTGAATTAAATCATTCCCATATATCTGAATATCAGAATGATGCCAAAAATTCTCCAAATACAGCCTTTGTATTGCCAAATGCTCATCAAAGGATCGTATCGAATGTTTTTTGATGATGTCCAATATACGATGCAGTACAGGTTCTTGATTGTGCCTACTGTGGGAGTATGCAGCATATTTAGTCAGAGTCATCCTTCCATTGGTTGAATAAACTGCACGCATTTTTGGCTCCTGCTCACCCGCTATCTCTACAAAAGCATCTTTCTCTGAACAATGGTGATACACAGCGCAGCCTACCTCATAATCTGTCTGTTTTGTTCTTGCTGTTATGATCATATATCGGCCATCGATAAGGTTGCTGCTTTTCCAATCCAACAGTTTGGCATGTTCCCCAACCCGTGGGTCGAAAGCATCTGTATAGTTGCTCACCTCGCCGTTCATATAAGATTTAACCAATATTTCTCCCTCATACTTTATTTTAACTTCTATTGCAAACAGTTCCTTGATCTGAAAGGAAACCATTCTCCGAAACCTTATGGAAGCACTTTTTCCCTTCTGCGTTTGATATTCAAAGGAACGCTCAGCATATCCTTCATCAAAATAAAGGGTTCGTTTATAATTGACATGATTACCATTAAAGAGGGATACACACTCTCCATCTAAATAGATCTCTATGGTCTGCACATCCATGAGATTTGGCATCTTTTCCTGCATCTCAGGGAATCCAAACAGCTTTTCACTGTACTTCGCCTCTACTAAATCATAGAAACCGTTGATATAGGTTCCTCGAATGCTGGTGTAATGTTGAGGATAGCCTTCCTCAAAACAACCTCTTATTCCAAGATAACCATTAGCAAGGGTATAAAGGCTCTCCTCAACGGGTAAAACGGTAAGATCAAGAGATGAACTTTCTAATTTCCACATAGCTGTCTTCTACTCCTTCACGGCACCAGATGTAAGTCCAGATATAATCTGACGCTGAAATAATATAACAATAATTAAGGTTGGGATGGTTACTACCACAGTAGCGGCTGTGACCTGCCCCCAAAAGATTTGAAATTGCCCTCTTAAGAAAGTAATGGCAACTGTAGCTGTATGATAGCTGCTGTCTGGGTTCAATGTCAAAGCAAGTAAAAACTCATTCCATACAGAAATAAAAGTAATAATCGCCGATGTAAAAATACCGGGCAGCGCCAATGGTAAGATAATGTTCGTAAAAGTCTTCATTTTGGATGCTCCATCTATTTTGGCAGACTCCTCCATTTCCTTCGGTACCTTGTTAAAATGGGTTACCAGTATGTAAATAGCCACAGGAAGTGCGATCATGGAGTAGGGAAGGCTAATGAAGTAGGAATTGGTCCAATTCAATTTGACAAAGGCTTGATAGATTGGACCTACTACAGTCATTTGAGGAAACATAGAAGTAGCCAGCACGACAGCCAATAACAGCCGTTTCCCCCAAAATTTAAGCCTCGCAATGGCATAGGCAGCGATCGCAGCTATAATGGTAACATACATCGTAGTGATCGAAGAAATAATTAAACTATTTTTTAATGCGTTTAAGATATTGCCTCTGAATAGTGCTTCATAATGCTCAAGGGTAGGCTGATCTGCCAGAATTTTGAAAGCACCGGAACCCCATATCTCACTCTCAGGTTTCAGGGAGGTCAGAAATACCCAAATAAACGGAAATATAATGATTAATAAATATAAGACAATCGCAGCTGCTAAAAGTCGCTCTGTTTTTTTGTTTATCACAGTACTTCACCTCCTAATCAGATATGAGTTGAATATCCAAAAATTTGATATATAAGTAAGAAATCACACCTACACAAAGGGCCATGATCAGAATAATGGCTGCCCCATAGCCAAATCGTGTTTGAGCGAACATTACTTTATAGGCATAAATAGAGATAGACTCAGTAGTCCCTCCAGGTCCACCACCAGTTAATACCCATATCAAATCAAAAATTCTAAATGCATCCAATGTTCTAAAGAGAAGTGCTACCAAAATAGATGGTTTCAGCAACGGCAGGGTAATATGCATAAACTGCCTCCATTTCCCAGCACCGTCCAACATGGCAGATTCATACAAACTATCGGGAATCACTTGCAGTCCAGCCAGCAATAGTAATCCAAAATAGGGTGTTGTCTTCCAAACATCTGCAAAAATAATAGACCACAGGGCACTGGTGCTTGTTAACATCAGATCTGTTGATTGACCAATAATCCCAACGCGCTCTAAAATAAGCGCCACAATCCCACTGGACCCATTATACAGATATGCCCACATCAGGGCTGCTACTGCAGTCGGGATTGCCCATGGTATTAGTGAAAAAGTCCTTATCCATCCCCTTCCAACCATGGCCTTATTCATAATCAGTGCCAGTATTAAGCCAAAAACAAATTCCATTCCAACAGAAACCAATGTGAAAAACAATGTAACCATAATCGTTTGCCATATTCTTGGATCTTTTAAGACTGTTTGGAAATTTCCAAGACCAGTATAGTTTGCTGGAATGATCGATGTATCCAGTTCTGAAGCCACCAGCATTATATCTTCCCGAAGATCAAAGGTGTCATCTGTTTGATAAAGGCCATTCAGACTGGCAATAACCTTATCCGATGCCTTCACTAACAGCTCATGCTCCTCTCCATTGATTGGAACAATCCCCTCTTTCCCCGGAAACATAGCTTGAATCTCTTCATAGGTTTCAAGAATCATCTGCTGGGTATCACTAATTTTTTCTTTGGTACTGCCTAAGCTTACAGTATCTTTTTCTATTTCCAAATAGTAATCAATATAATCAAAGGTTTCATGCATGAGTTTTAAGTTATACTGTTCAGAAAAGTATAAGCCTGACTTTTGTTGGTCATTTAACTGAAAATCAAAGAATGAATACTTGGTCGACTGGGCAACTGGCCATAATGAGAATAGTATGATGAAGATAAGTGCAGGTATTACCAAAACGTAGCCTAGATGATGATCCAACCATGCAGTAATTTTTCTCATGAAAACAACTCCTATAATCAAATCTAATAAAAAGAGCGTCGACGACAGCAAAGCTGTCTGAGCACCTTCCTGAAGGCGGCAGGGGATTTTTCATCCCCTACAACCCCTATTTTTTATATAATAGAAAAGCTTTGGCGATTTTCACCAACCAAAGCTTTTATTGAATTCCTCATTATTGCTGTAGTTTTTCTTGAATGCTTTTCACCGCATCCTCCAGCTTTCCATTTCCAGATAAAAATTCATGGGCTTTTAATTGAATTACGTCTGAAACCTCTGAATAATTCGCTACTACAGGTCTCGCAATCGTGCTTTGCAGCGCTTTCTGGAATGCTTCATCAGTTAACAGCGCATTTGCTTGCAATACTTGCGAATCTTTCATTAGCGCGTTATAGCCTGGAAGGTAACTGCCAACAGTTGCATTGATTGTTTGCCCTTCAGGTCCTGCAAGAAATGCTAAGAATGCTTTTGCACCCTCCATATTTTTTGAATTTACATTGATCCCTAAAATCCAACCCCCTACAGTCCCGCCGTTAGGCAGTGCAGCATAACCTATTTTATCCGTACCGACCGTATAATCACCTGATGCAGCCATTCCATTCATATAAGGCCAGTTTCTGCCAAAAACCGATTCTCCATTTAAGAACGCATTATGGGTTTCCCCTTCTGTATAAACCAAAATATTATCCGGTGTTACTTTAGAATCCGTAAATGCCTTCATCATCTTCAGACCATTTTCCAGGTCCGTCCAGTTGTTTGTAAATTCATTTACATTACAAGTAAGTCCTTCATACTGGCTGGATTGATAGACATAACTGTATTTCGTGCCGCCTTTTCCAGCGTACTTTTCTGCCATTGCAAACAAGTCCTCGTATGTATAATCAGCGCCGGCAAGTTTTTGAGCATCTTCTTCCGAAACAATATCTTTACGATAGTATAAGAATCCTAAATCTGAAAAATAAGGTAAGGCATAGTGCTTTCCTTTATATTTTCCTGAGGATATTGAACCAGCATTAAAATCTGCAGGCTTCCATCCAGCGTCCTTAATGAAGGTATCTAAGGGCTCCAGGTATCCAGCTGCTGCAAATTCCCCTGCCCATACTACGTCCATGGAAATCACGTCATATTCTCCAGACTTGCTGGATAATGAATTAACAATTTGATCATGCATATTTCCAGAGTCATTTGTAAGGATAATGGCTTCCACTTCATACTGCTCACTTTTTTGATTAAATGCCGTTACAATACTCTCAAGAGCTTTGGTGCTATCCGCTTGAACTGCAAATTTAACCTTCGTTTTTTCGACGCTTGGCTCACTGGCTGCAGGTGCTTCCGTACTCGGTGTCTTACTCGTACATCCTGCAAATGCCAACATAGACAGGACTAACACCATAATTAGAAACATGGATACACTTCTTTTCATTTATGCTCCCCCTTTTTTAATGATCTTCTATCACCTTGGGGATCAAGTGTCAAGCCATAAACCCGTCTCGCCACCCGTAAACGCCCAAGTATCGGTTCTTTAACCCCTTTTGAAAACGTTATCAAAGGAATCGTTATATTGACATTGTAAACGATTTTTCATACGATAATAATAGAATTTTTATATTATTAACAATATTTTAAGGTAACTCTTAGGAGGTTGTTCATGCCCAATTCATTCCTCTTTAAAAAAATGGAGAATCTTCATTGCGATTATCGTCATCCGTCCTATTATCTTGAGCGTAAGCTCATCAATGAAATCAAACGGGGTGTAGAGAAGCAAGCTTTGGAAACATTAGACATCATAAATTCTACTGAGCGGGCAACACTGGCAGATAATCCCTTAAGGTCACTTAAGAATTCTCTGATAGCAAGCTGTGCACTCTTTTCCAGAGCCGCGGTGGAAGCAAACGTTCACCCGGAAGATGTCTTTTCTCAAAGTGATGTATTTATTTTGGAAATTGAAAAATTCAATAATATTAAAGAACTGCAATCCTTTGAGTATCATATGGTTAGAACCTTTATCAAAATGATTAATCAAGAGAGGATACGTTCTTACTCTTTGCCCATCACCCGTATGATCAATTACATCCATGAACACATTACAGAAAAAATATCCCTGAATCAGCTTGCGCAGTTAACACAAAAATCCGCAGCATACTTATCTGCGGAATTTAAAAATGAAGTCGGACTCAATGTCACAGAATATATCCAATTGAAAAAAATAGAAACCTCTAAGGATTTTCTTGAACTCACCAATATGAGTATCCATGAAATCGCCATGCTGTTTAATTTCTGCAATACAGCTTATTATGCCAGTGTCTTTAAAAAACATATGGGTATGACGCCCAGTGTTTACCGTTCCAAACGAAATTTATAAAGCCTTCCAATAGGTCTTACAGTCAAACCTAATCCAGGTGGAATTTACATTCCGCCTGGATTAGGTTTTTTATTTTTAATTAGGCCAAAATAAACCTTTCATTTCCTGATATCTTTTTCGTAATTGTTCATACTAACTATAGATATTGAAAAAATATTAAATAAAATTACTCATACAGGTTATGAAGAGGTGTTCAAAAATGAATAATGACATCAATAAACAGCAGGATGATTTAGCCAAAAAACTAGAGAAAAAGCTATACAGCCGAAATTATACTAAATTTGGTTTAGATCTAAATCCTGTGGTTTCCATTGTCGCAGGTGTTTTTATATTGGCATTTTCGCTATATGCACTTTTAAATTTAGAGCATGCTAATACCGTTTTCGAAAACGTAAAAAACTGGATTATCACCCAGGGAGATTGGGTCTTTATCCTATCCAGCAATTTTTTTATTGTTGTTTGCCTATATCTGGCACTTTCAAGGCTGGGAAATGTACGAATCGGCGGCGTAGGAAGTGAAGCTGAGTTTTCTAATTTTGCGTGGTATTCTATGCTGATATCTGCTGGAATGGGTATTGGACTTATGTTCTGGGCGGTTGGAGAACCCTTGTATCATGCTGAATTCACTCCCATTTTCGAAAGTTCAAATCCAAATTATTCGGCCATGGCAACTACTTTCTTTCATTGGGGCTTTCATCCTTGGGGTATTTATACACTGATTTCCTTAGCTCTGGCATTTTTCGCCTATAACAAAAAATTGCCCCTTTCCTTGCGCTCTGTGTTTTATCCATTGCTTAAGGATAAAGTTTTTGGTATTGCAGGAGATCTCATCGACACCCTTGCAGTACTGGCTTGTTTGTTTGGACTGGCTACCTCCCTGGGTCTCGGCGTGCAACAGATTAACAGCGGGATGAATTATTTATTCGGCATCCGTTTTAGTGTTATCGTTCAAGTTATACTCATTGTTATTATTACATCCATGGCTACCTTATCTGTTGTCTCCGGTTTAGATAAAGGAGTTAAGTTTTTATCTACCTTGAATATAAGACTCGCTGCCATCTTTATGACTATTATCTTTATCCTTGGCCCGACGGCTTATATCATCAGATTATTTTCTAATTCCCTGGGGCTCTATCTAAATAATTTCATTCTGGCTTCCTTTCGTATATCTGTAAAAGATCAAGCATGGCAAGGCAGCTGGTCTGTGTTTTATCTCGCATGGTGGATTTCCTGGTCCCCATTTGTCGGGATGTTTATTGCCCGAATATCTAAAGGAAGAACCATACGAGAATTTATTTTAGCTGTATTGTTGATTCCCTCCCTCTTGTCTTTTATTTGGTTATCTGTTTTCGGTGGTACAGCGATATATATTAATGAATCATCTAATGGTGCTTTATTTGATGTAGTGCAGGATAACCTTCCGGTGGCATTATTCGAAATGATCAGTTATCTGAATATGCCCTTTTTAGCCGGGGTACTAAGAGTTCTTTTATCCATTCTAGGTACCCTACTCGTTATTTCCTTTTTCGTAACCTCAAGCGATTCAGGTTCATTAGTCGTTGACAACATTACTTCTGGAGGACGCCTTGATTCTCCTGTAACCCAAAGAATTTTCTGGGCCTGTATGGAAGGTTTTGTAGCTGCAGTACTGCTTCTAATCGGTGGGGAAAGAGGACTTTCAACACTGCAGACTGCAGTAATCAGTACCGGCCTGCCGTTTTCAATCATATTAACGGTTATGACCATCTCTTTGATAGAAGGTATCCATACTTCTCATAAAAAACAAAAGAGAATCAGAGATATTCATCATCATGAAAAGATGATGAACCTTCTAAAAAGAAAGTGATTTTTAAAAAAATTAAACCTATCTTAGAAGGGTATAACATAGGATGCGACCGTTGTAGCCGCAACGATGACAATCAGCTGATCGCTGTACCAATATAGGGAGGGAGACCTATTGCTGCCTCCCGGATCATCTCTACAGTCACCGCTAGGATTAAAACTTCAATAATGGGAGGAAAAGGTACTCTTGCCCGTGATTCCGCTAAAGGAATCAATAAATCTAATGGCACTCCCTTTTTCTATATATCTGATATTATATTTTAAACTTTGATACGGACTTAGCAAGTCTTTCAGAATTATGTTTCGTCTCTTTCATCAATTCTAAGGCTTTTGCAGATTTTTCTACAACATCCGATGCTTTTTGGGCAATATTTTGCGTCCCTTCTGCTGCTTCATTATTAGAGATCGTAACTTCATTAATCGCTGTGCTTATACTTTGTATCGATGCCAATAATTCTTCAGCTGTCGCACTAAAATCATTCACCAGGTCTTGAATAGCTTCTGCATCCTTATGGTATTGCTCCCCAATATTTACCATTGACTTATATCCATTAATCACTGTTGTATCAATAAAATTCAAAGCTTTTTCAGAACTCTGTGTCAAACTCTGTACCGATGTAACCACAAGCTGTGTAACATTTTGAATTTCATTAACAGTGTTTTTTGAGTCTTCTGCCAATTTTCGTATTTCATCTGCTACAACTGCAAATCCTTTTCCTGCTTCTCCTGCTCTCGCAGCCTCTATAGCGGCATTTAATGCGAGAAGATTTGTCTGTGCTGTAATTTCCAGTATAGACTCTGTTAATACATTAATTTTTTCTACTGCCTTCGACTGCTCAATGGATGTTCGAATATCTGCATCAATCCTCTCACGCATATCAGAGGTTGTCTTTTGTGATATTACAGCGTTGTCTTTTAAATGCTGTGCACGTTTGCTGATTTCCTCAGCGATTATCGCTCCATTTTCCGACTTTGCGGCAATGGACTCTACTGCATTTTCTATTTCTACTGATGTAGCATTCATTTGTTCTGTAGATGCTGCAGTTTCTTCCATTCCTGCAGACATTTCTTCCGTGGTTGCAGATACATCTTCTATATAGGAAGTCAACTCTTCTAGATTTTGCGATGACAATATAACATTATCCTCCACACTACTTGTCTCTACAATGACATCATGAAGAACAGACCTGATCGACCTACTCATACTGTCAACAGATTGTGCAAGCAATCCAAGCTCGTCTTTTCTCTTTAAGAATTGGTGTGGTATTTCCCGGCTAAAATCCGCATGGGCCAATACATTCAAATATTCAGCTGCTATTCTTAAAGGCGAGCCCACATAGTTTGCAATAAATATTGATGCAAGAATTACTAGCAATACTGCGATACTCCCTAGAATACCGGTTATTCTCAAAGATTTATTGTATTCATCATATACTTCAGCAGAGGGTACTGTTACTACTACTTTCCATCCTGTATGGGGTATAGTCGCATAGGTACCTACCTTCCGGGTACCATCATCCTCCATATATGTAATAAAGCCCTCATCTTTGCCTAATACTTCCGTTTTAAAAACCTCTAACGTTTCCGGATTCTGTGTATATTCCGCATAGCTTTTCCCTATTCTTTCAGCATCCGGATGGAACAAAGTCTCTCCTGCTCCCGATAATAAATACGCGTAGTCGGTTTTAGCAATTTTTACATTGCCCATATAATTTCCCAGTGCTTCTATATTGGCCATACTAAAAATAACACCTTTAAAATCATTTCCATCATATATCGGAAGCGCTATGGTAATGCACCTGTTTCCTGTAACGCGGCTCACAATGGCATCAGTAATAACGAGAGCTTTCGTCTCCTTTGCTTTCTTAAAATATTCTCGGTCTGATAGGTTCATGATGGTATTGTCAAATACATTAATTGCATCTCCATCTTTATCGATAGCTGTAAACCCCTCTACTTCTCTATCACTTTCCCGAATAGGTGCAAGTATCTTATCTATTTCAACAAGATCCATATTTACAAATTCCGGATGTTCTTTATATATTTCTGTCAATTGAGAAACCTTGCTTTGAATCCATGAATCCATCTGAACCGCATTTGAACTTGCTATCTCCATTGCCTGTTTTTGTATACTATGGGTAATTGTTGTGCTAAACTGATTCAGCTGAAATAAGGCCAAACTAACAAGCGGAATAATGGTTACAACTAATAAAATCATCATCATTTTAAATTTAAGTGAGTTGAAAAATTTCATATGTCCACTCCTTTCCATCTGAATATATGCACTGCTTCTTATTAAATTTTTACTATACAGCCTATTCTTTTTGTCCGATAATATAATTATAGATGTATCTACGAACCGCCTTCAGTGTCGTAAGTCACTAAGAGAAATGCAAAACGCACAACTCTTATTTTAAAAATGCAAAAAGCATTCCCCTGGTAATTCTGTCCCGATTTCTAAAAGGGTATGCCCTATATAAACGAATTAAACTTATGGTAGAATGGAGATATTTACATGTTGAAGGTACTCATTGCAGATGATCAAAAACTTTTGAGGGAAAGCTTCAAAAGTATCATAGAAAACAATAGTGATATCAAGGTTGTCGGTTGTGTAAAGAACGGCCAGGAGGCTTATGACTTTTGTAAAGGTTTTATGCCGGATGTAATTCTCATGGATATTTCTATGCCTGTTTGCAAAGGTACAGAAGCTACAAAACGAATCAAATCCAAATATCCTGAAATAAAGATATTGATTCTGACATCATCCAGTGACAAGTGGGATATAGCTGAAGCAATAGAGAGCGGAGCAGACGGTTATATTGTAAAAGATATCGGCATGGAAGAATTGATCCTCTCTATCAGGATCAGTGCCGCAGGATTAGGGATTGTTCATAGAGATGTCCTAAATTGTGCTTGCTTTAATAATAAAGAAGAATCTGTACAAGAAAATCGGAAAAGTAAAACTGTTAAAGTTGAAGGGATTGATATTCCTTTAACCGAAAAAGAACTTAGTATAATTGAAAAGATTGTTGCAGGAAAAGACAACAAAGAAATTGGCACAATGCTGTTTTTGGCGGAAGGCACTGTCAAAAATAAAATTACAGAAATCACTTCAAAGCTTCATCTAAAAGACAGAACTCAATTGGCAGTTTTTGCAATTAAAAACAACCTGGTTTAGATAAACTTTCACATCGAAAAAGGTTGTTTAAGTAGTCATTCAATTATATCTGATTCTTCAACAGGCTTACTGTAAAATATTCTCAAACCATATCACAGCTAAGAATTTTCATCTATTGTACTCCAGAGGTTATCTTCCTCCACTTTAATCTTTCCACAGGCTTTGAGTAAAAACAGCAAAATATGTAAAAAAGATCTTATGTTCTAAAATGGCAGATAATCTCTTTCATAACTTGGTCGATGCCCTCATTCATGTCAGCTGCATCCTTTTGTATGTTTTCAATATCTTTGCTTTTTAACGTGTTATCCAAGTTCTTTGCATAGTTTAAAAGTTTTTGCGCCCTATAACTGCTTGCAATTCCCTTTATATCATGTACAATTCTTGTAAGCTCTTCCAGATTTCCTAAGGGCAGACATTTGTTTACTGCCTCTTTCGCCTTTCCCACTTCCTCAACAAATATCAAATACAATGCTTGTACTGCATCATGATCCAGCCCTACATCTTTTTGAAACCCGGCAATATCTACTACCCTCTGATCCACTTTTTATTCCTCCTTTTTTTATTTTATCTAAATTTATATCGAGCCTGCAGTATTGAAAGGCATTATGGTAAATGTCAACGGCACGGAATTGCTATAAAAAGTGCAGATAGCATGATGAGTAATACATCAGGTATCACTCATCACCAAAAAAGAATTATTCAACCGTTTTTTAATGATATTGTCAAGCTGAAACATCGTTATTGGCTTACTGATATAATCATCCATTCCTGCAGCAATGCATTTATCGCGGTCACCCTCCATTGCATGGGCTGTCATGGCAATAATGATTGTATCTCTGTTCATGCCTTCGCCGGTTCTGATACGGGAAGCTGCCTTATATCCATCCATTATTGGCATTTGGCAATCCATCAAAATAATGTCATATTTTTTTACGCTGCACATCCAAACGGCCTGCTGACCGTTTTCAGCGAGTTCCACACGATATCCCAACTGATTTAACATAGCAGCCGCAAGCTTTCGATTTGCCAAAGCATCTTCTACCAGCAATACATTGTAGCGTTTATTCCATGCTTCTTCATCAACCGGCACTTCTCTTGTCTCTTCCATACATTTCTCAAAGCAATTTGTTTTTGAAATAAAAGTATTATGTAGAGATTCCAGAAATTCTTTGCTCATCAGAAGTTTGTCCTCTATAATCAGCTCCTCATGCATCTTACTTTTTTCAAAATCCACTTCTACATAAAAGGTAGATCCCTTACCTAAAACGCTTTCTGCCCGGATTGTACCTCCCATTAACTCTATAATGCGCTTTGAAATCGCAAGCCCAAGTCCGGTGCCCCCATATTTTCTCGTCATTGAGGCATCTGCCTGCGTAAACATAGTAAACAGCTTTGAGCGTACCTGCTCGCTCATTCCAATCCCGGTATCATTTACTGTAAATTGAACTTTAACGTGATTTTCTTTATTTTCTAATAGCAGAACCTTGATGACAATTTCACCTTTTTCGGTAAATTTCAAAGCATTCCCGATCAGATTATTCAAAACCTGCTTCAACCTTCCGGGATCACCATATAATCCTTTTGGCACATCCTTTGAAATCAATAGATTCATTCTAATATCTTTTTCATAGGCTTTAGGAGTAAAAAGCGCAACAGATTCTTTTACCAACACATGCATATCGAACAAGATTTCTTCCAACTCCAGCTTATCCGCCTCAATCTTTGAATAGTCCAATATATCATTAATAATCCGCAGCAATACATCGGAATCAGATTTTATTTGTCTTAGATATTCTGATTGTTCACTGCTTAAATCAGTCCTTAAAAGCAGGTCCACAAAGCCAATGATTCCGTTCATAGGCGTTCTTATTTCATGAGACATATTGGCAAGAAACTGTCCCTTTAAAATACTGGCCGTCTCAGCTGCTCTCCTTGATTTTTCCAATTCTTCATTGATCATGCTTCTTTCGATAGCTCTTTCCAAGGAGTTTACAAAAGCTTTTAATGCAGAGGACTCTGCTTCTGACCAGTTCCTTTCAACATCACAACTATGAAAACCGACAACGCCCCAAAAATATTCTTTAATAAAAATGGGAATAACCGCGATAGACAAAACATTTCTTGCCTCAAGCATCTCCCTAACTCTATCTTTTTTTAATTCTCTTACCCTTCCATAGTAGGCTTCTCCTCTAGATAATGGCTCCATGAAGCTAATCACATCATTAAAAGGTATCTTATTAAATTTGGAATTGTCAATCCTTAGACCCTTCTTGTCAGAATTCCACTGAATCCTCTGGCTGACATAACCATTTCCGTCTTCATCATAACTGTTTTGAAACAGGTAGACTCTATCCACCTGTGTAGCTGTACCCAGCAGTTCAAATGATTTTTTTACTGCATCCAGATAGTTACAATTGCTTAAAAATTCTTTGACGGACATTGCAACCGCTGAAAGTATTTTTTCTTTCCGATTTAATTCTTCTTCTGAACGCTTTCTTTCTGTAATATCTATCAGCACAGAAAGTGCCGCCGACTCATTTTCATAGGTTATAGAGGTTGTTCTAACGATCAGATTCATGATCTCACCGGTTTTTCTGACAAATTCTATTTCGTAGTCTCCAACAGTATCTCCCTGTAATCTTTTATGTAAAGCTGACAGTACCCGTTCTTTGGATTCTCCGGAAACAAATTCACCTACATGGTGCCCTATCACCTCTGCTGCTTCATATCCCAAAGCTTTCAAGCCCGCTTCACTTACGAATTTGATTTTTCCCCCTTTATGGATAAGTACAATTTGCGGTGCGCTGTTTACAATGGCCGAATACCTTTCCTCGCTTTCACGAAGCTGCTTCTCCATGCACATTCTCTGGGTAATATCACGGGCAATCCCGATAATCCCTGCTATTTTTCCGCATTCATCATAAAAAGGTGTTTTGACTGTTTCAACATCAACAATGCTGCCATCTGTCAACCTTATAGTTTCTTCATTAATCCTAATCTCACCGGACTTAAATACCTCCATATCATTTGCTATACAATGCTGTGCAACTGCACGATCTTTAATAATATCCTGAGTACTTTTCCCAATGATTTCTTCTTCGCTTAATCCGATAATTTTTTCTGAAAATGCCTTATTACACCCTAAATAGAGGTCTTCTCTATTTTTAAAAAATAAAAAATCAGGAATCACATCGATCATTGTTCTAAAAAAATACTGTTGCTGCCTGGAAGTAGATATATCCTTACAAACGCCAAAGGCCACATTTTTACCATGCCATCGTCCTCTGAATACACGGGTTTCAACAAATATATATTCACCATTTTTTGAAAATAGGGGAAGCATGCTTTTATATATCTGTCCTTCCATCATTCCCTTCGTTGCGGCAAAAGCCTCTTCGCGTTTTTCAGGAGGATAAAGCATCAAAATGCTTGTTCCCTGCAGTTCTTCAATAGAATATCCTAATCTTCGCAGCGCAGCATGATTCGCATCAATAATTTCACCTGACGTATCAACAATAAATATATAATCTTCTATAATATTAAATAAGTTTTTTAAAGTATCCAGTGCCTCATTCTGCATTTCAGGATAAGCAGATTCTGACATTTAAAATGCCTCCTTAATTCAACCATATCAAATTTTTTCATCATCACAGGACGCATCATGGTATAAAAAGTGCCCTTACAAAAGACCAAAATCCAGCTATATTCCGGCTTACGTTGTTTAGGTATTCGATATGATGTTGGAATACAACACAGCTCTTATTATTTCGATGTTTTTCGACATATTCCTGCAAATTATTCAATTGCATTTTTACTATTTTTTTACATTAGATTTTAAAAAAATGATAGACTCCGGTAAATCGATTGGGCTAATTTAGCCTATAAACACAAAAAGGGACTTTAAAGTCCCTTTTTAAACATTACATCAACCCATTATTACTTCTATATTGCGTACAGAAGCCTCATCAAGACATTCAATAAAATTACCGGTTTGTTCTTTATGATCTACGGTGACTTTCTTAACCCCCTTACTGACACCTTCAGGATTCTTTATGGATATATTGTATTCCACCCCGCGGTAGATTCTTTTGATATTTATGTGGTCCCAATCCTTTGGTATGCAAGGATCAATGATCAGTCCGTCATAATCCGGCCTGACTCCCAGAATCCATTTTGTAATCGCTTCATAATTCCATGCAGCAGTACCTGTCAGCCATGAATTTTTAGCTTCTCCATGACGTAGTGCATCCTTTCCGGCAATCATCTGAGCATATACATAGGGTTCCAATCTATGAACCTCACTGATTTCTTCCAGGTAAGCCGGTGCTATTTTCCTATAATATTCAAAGGCCTTATCCCCTCTGCCTAATAGCGTCTCTGCAATCATTATCCACGGATTGTTATGACAAAAGATTCCTGCATTTTCTTTATATCCGGGAGGGTAGGAAGATATTTCTCCAAGATTCAGCTTATATTCACTATAGGCCGGGTGTTGAAGAACTAATCCATAGGATGTATTTAGATATTTGTCTACAGCGTCTAAGGCCATTTGTGCCTTGCCATTATCTATTCCGATTCCTGCCATTACACAAAACCCTTGAGGTTCAATAAAAATTTTTCCTTCTTCATTTTCGGCACTGCCAATCTTATCGCCATAGAAATCATAGGCTCTCAGAAACCATTCCTGATCATAACCATATTTTTCTACATTGTCTTTCATCTTTTCTGCTTCATGGAGAACCCTTCGTGCCAAATCTTCCTTTCCTATTCTCTTATATAATCCGGCAAACTCTTTTCCTATATAAACAAACATACCTGCAATAAAGATGGACTCTGCCCTTCTTCCTTTTTGATTTTCACAGGTCTGAAAAGATTCGTCCGGATTTACAGAGAAACAGTTTAGATTTAAACAGTCATTCCAATCTGCACGTCCGATTAGGGGGAGTCCATGGGGCCCTAAATTGTTTAAGGTGTAATCAAAGGACTTCTCCAAATG
Organism: Geosporobacter ferrireducens; assembly: GCF_001750685.1. Lineage (GTDB taxonomy): Bacteria > Bacillota > Clostridia > Peptostreptococcales > Thermotaleaceae > Geosporobacter > Geosporobacter ferrireducens. Next base: position 1,362,272 of record NZ_CP017269.1, read on the forward strand.
TTCTAACAGAGACCCCATGTTGTTTGGATCACAGTTATAGGGGACCTGTGCATCCAAAATATCGAAATCACCGGTTTCTTTAATATAAGCAATAGCAGCCAGGATCAACCATAATGGATCATCATTAAAGCCTGATCCAATCTCATGATTTCCTTTTTTGGTTAAGGGCTGGTATTGATGGTAGGCACTGCCATCTTCAAATTGTGTTGCTGCAATATCCAAGATTCTTTCTCTTGCTTTTTCCGGAATTTGATGTACAAAACCTAATAGGTCCTGATTTGAATCTCTAAAGCCCATACCCCTTCCAATACCTGTTTCAAAGTATGAAGCGCTTCTAGACATATTAAAAGTAGTCATACATTGATAAGGATTCCATATATTCACCATTCTGTCCAGTTTCTCATCATGACTTTGAACAATGAATTTCGATAATAGTTGACTCCAATGTTCTTTTAATGCTAGGAAAGCGTGATGAACTGCATCGCTGCTATTGTATTTTTCAAGGAGTCTTTCTGCTCTTTTCTTGTTGATGATCCCCTTTGCACACCACTTTTCCTCTACCGGGTTCTCTATGTAACCTAAGATAAAGATAAGTTCTTTTTCTTCTCCCGGCAGCAGCTTGATTTCAATACGGTGAGATGCTATAGGATTCCATCCGCTTGCAACGGAATTTTTAGATTTTCCTTCAATTACCGCTTCAGGCTCATGCAGCCCATTAAATTGCCCTAAAAAAGCATCTCTATCTGTATCAAATCCATCGACCGGATGGTTTACTCCATAAAAAGAATAGTGATTTCTTCTTTCCCGATAATCGGTTTTATGATAAATAGTTCCATTATCAATTTCTACAGCGCCTATGCTGTAGGTTCTCTGATAATTTGTCATATCATCATAAGCATTCCAAAGACAAAACTCAATAAACGAAAATAGTGTAAATTCCTTTACTACCCGATCCGTATTTTTCAGTTTTACTCTATGAATCTCTATAGACTCTCCAAGGGGAACCATATAGAGTATTTCTGTTTCTAAATGATCTTTCATCCCTGTAATTTTTGTATAGCCCATTCCATGCCTGCATTCATAACGATCCAGATCTTTTTTTACCGGCATCCATGTAGGGGAATAATAACCTTCTTTATCCTTTATATAAAAGTACCTTCCGCCATTGTCTAATGGGATATTGTTATACCTGTACCTTGTCAACCTTCTAAATCTTGCATCCTTATAAAAACAGTATCCTCCGGCGGTATTGGATATTAATCCAAAGAAATCTTCACCTCCCAGATAATTTATCCATGGATAGGGTGTTTTGGGTGTTTGTATTACATATTCTCTATTGACATCATCGAAGTACCCGTACTTCATATTTTTCACTTCCTTTCACCGATCATCCCATGATCACTTGTACATTGTGCACCTTTCCATCTTCAAGAACTGGTATTATTTGCCCCTCTATTTCTTTTCCGTCCAGAAGTACCTGCTTTATACCTTTACAGATTCCCTCCGGATTTTTAACATCTATCTCAAAAACTGCGTTTCTAAAATGCTTTCTCATCCTAAAGCCCTTCCATTGAGACGGTATACAGGGGTCTATCATTAACCCTTCATAGTTTGGGCGAACTCCAAGAATATATTTTACCGAAGCCTGATATACCCAGGAAGCCGTACCTGAAAGCCAGCTATTCCTTGCCAGTCCGAACTGCGGATGCTCATCGCCTAAAATGTTTTGCGGATAGCAGTAAGGTTCACATTCGTAGCTCTCCACGACATCATTTTTCAATACAGGGTTGATTTGATTATAGTAGGCAAAGGCTTGATCCCCATTTCCCAACATGGTCTCGGCCATCATAACCCAGGGGTTGCTGTGAAGGAAAATTCCTCCGTTTTCTTTTGCCCCTGGCGGATATGTAGTAATTCCACCCTTTTCAGAGTCATAACCGTCATAGCCGGGATCACTTAATTTAATTCCATTCCGGGTGTTTAATATTCTATTTACTGACTGCAGTGCAACTGCAGCTCTATCATAAGGTGCAAAGCCTGAAATCACACTCCATGACTGGGCATTTGCATAGATTTTTCCCTTTTCGTTTTCATTAGAGCCAATTTTCTGGCCATGATGATCAAAATAACGAATGTACCATTTTCCATCCCAGCAATATTGGTTTACATTTTTTTTCATGGATACATAGCATTCTTCATAGGCCTGTGCCAATGCTTCATCCCTTATATATCTTAATAATTCCACCATTTCCTTTAATGCAGTTCCATATAGATTTGCAGTAAACACAGACTCTGCACCATAGGGTAGATTCACCGTATCATTCCAATCTGCAAAGCCCAGCAGGGGCAGACCATGAACACCACAATCCTCTTTCGTAAATTCAATTCCTCTTTTTAGATGTTCCAGTACACTCCCCCATTCTAAAGGTTTTCCTTCCTTATCTTTTTCATAGAAGGGTATCTGCTTGGATAAAAAAGCTGTATTTCCAGTCTCCTTTATATAGGCGCAGACTGCTAAAACAATCCATAAATGGTCATCACTATAGTATTTGGGTCTGTCTTCCATTTCTCTCGAATCCCCTGCGCTGGCTTCCATTGTCACCGGGTTAAACTGATGCATGGCAGACCCGTTTCTGTTTTGTACATGGAGAAGCATTTCAATCAGCTCTCTGCCTTCCTCCGGGGCATGACCTAAAATTCCCATAACATCCTGGGCACTATCTCTAAACCCAATTCCCCGGGCGCCAAAACCCAGTTGGTATTGAGATAAATATCTGGACCAGTTTTTCGTAATATAACACTGTCGCGGATTATGCATGTTCAGCATTGTATTCATCGCTGCATCTGGAGTATCCACAACGATTTTGGAAAGATAATTCTCCCAGAATTCTTTAAGCCCTATAAAAGCTTTGTTTACGATTGCCGGGTCTCTGTATCTTTGAATATCCTGCATCACTTCTCGTAGACTTGCAGCCTGCCCCAGCTGCGTAATGATCTCTTTGTGCTCTCCACTTTCTAAAATTCCTATGTGATGCATTAAAGCGCCAATATTATCTCCCCTCCGTGCCTCATAATTGCTTAATTCATCTTCGTATAGACTTTTCGGACACTTCCATATACCATATCCCCTATTTCCAAGAAAAATTTTTCTATCTGATTCAAAAGAGGAAATAGGGTAGTTGGATGTAAAGTAATTGATTCGGCTCTCTTTATTCATAAAAGCATATTGGGTTAATATTTTGTATCCTGCATCTTCCTCTACGATCTTTGACTGCATGGTTTGTGGAACCCAATCTGCATTGGTTAGCTGTTTCAATGCATCAAAATGTGTATATTCAACAACGGGAATCACGTCCAATTCAATGGGCTCTTTGGTTAAATTGGTTATGCATATATCTCTTATCTCACAAGATTGATTCATTGGTACAAATATAACTGCTTCTGTCCTAATTCCGTAAAATTCTGATAGGATTTTCATATAGCCCAAGCCAACACGGCATTCATATCGATCATAGTTATCCAATGTAGGAACATAAAAGGGTGAAAAAACCTTATACCCGGATGGGACTTTTATTCTGATATACAGTGTTTCCCCTTTGAAGTCTCCATTTGGCAGCTGGGGAATATACTTAATGATGCGGTTTAAGGCCGGGTCCCCTTTGCAAATCAATGCACCGCCTGTTTGATCCACAAAACCTCCAAATCCTATGGTTCCAATATAATTGATCCAAGTGGCAGGTGTTCGCGGATCTGTAATCACATAAACTTTCTGCGCGTCATCAAAATATCCAAAGCTCATACACATTCTCCTCATAGACCTTGTTCACCGTTTAAAAAACAGCGGTTGTTTCTATCCCCTGTCTCCTGTTTACATGCTGCATTTACTGTTTAACAGCTCCCGCAGTCAACCCGCCAATAATATATTTGGAACAGAAAGCAAATACAATCATGATAGGTACCATGGACATCGCAATCGCCACATATACTGCCCCAAAATCTGTCCGGTATACCCCTTTCGCCATAGCAGTTAAAATCGGCACTGTATACTTCTGTTCATCGTATAACACAACCAGGGGAACTAAATAACTGTTCCATGATGCGATAAAAGTAAAAATCGACATGGTGGCAATAGAAGGTGTGATAATAGGGATTACAATTTTATTGAATATTTTAAATTCACCACATCCATCAATCCTTGCAGATTCTACAATCTCATTCGGTACCGCAGCATCAATGTAAAGTTTTACGAAGAATGCGAAGTTAGCATTGGCTATCGCTGGAATAATGAGTGCCAGGTGTTTATTGATTAAATTTAATTCGCTGCATACTTTAAAAAAACCGATGAGTCCCAGTTGTGATGGAAACATCATGGACCCAAGCAATATACCGAATAGAACTTTACTTCCTTTAAATTTATACTTAGAGAAGCCGTACGCTGTTAAAGCACCAAAATAGGCTGCTAAAGCTGTGCTGGATACAGATATAATTAAACTGTTTTTAAATCCCTGCCACATATTTACGCTTTCCATCATTCGCCTATAGTTATTTGTAAAAGCATTTCCGGGAAGTATATTTAGTTGTGTAGCAATATCATTGCTGGTATGGGTCGAATTGATCATCATCATATAAAAAGGCAAGAAACATAAAATTGCTAATAAAATTAGGAGAAAGTAAAGTATTATTGTTGATGCATTCTTCCTTCTTGTATTTGTCTTGAATGGTCTAGGCAGTTCTCTTTTTGTTGCCAAATCAAAAGCCATAATATCCACCCCCTACTCATAAAGTGATTTCCTGTTAATGAGCCTGTAAGCCACTGCAACTACCATAATCACAAGTACAAACAAACCTACCCCAATGGTTGCCCCATAGCCGAAATTATAATTGGCAAAGGTCGTATTATACAAATACATAACCATCGTTAGGGTTGAATTCTGTGGAGCACCATTTCCGCCGGATAGTACATAGGGAACATCAAACATGGTTAAACCGCCAATCAAAGAGGTTACTACCTGGTATAATATAATAGGTCTAAGACAGGGAAGGGTTATCCGCCAAAAAATCTGCCATCTATTCCCTCCATCCACCCTTGCTGCTTCGAAGTATTCTTCGGGGATAGCCCTGATGCCCGCCATAAAAATAATCATGCTATAGCCGAACCACATCCACCATAAGGTGAAGGATACCGCAAATCTGGAAGCAAATATATCCTGGAGAAAATTGATAGGCTCTTTTATAAATCCTAAAGATATAAGCAATCGGTTGATAGATCCCGACTGCCAGTCAAGCAGGAAGAAAACCAGTGCACCTACTGATGCCATTGTTACAAGATTTGGCAAATAGTAGATCCATCGGAAAAAGGCTTTTCCCTTAATCTTTCTATCCGTTAATGCAACTGCTAAAGCAAGGCCCATAATTAACTGGGGGATAATACAGCCGAGCCACATGATCCATGTATTGCTTACACTTTTCATGAAGAATTTATCACCAAATAGTCTTTTGTAATTCTCAACGCCAACAAACTGCGGGGATAAAATACTTCCATCCCATTTTGTAAAGCTGATTCCAAAAGAATAGATGATGGGATAGACGACAAATATTGTCAATATAATAAAGAATGGTGCAATAAACAGATATCCATAAGCATCTTTTCGAATGCTTTTTGACTGCACACTTATTCCTCCCTTCTGCTGGGATAATGAATGGAATTGCCTTATTAGCAATCTTGCTAATAAGGCAATATGCATATTTACTCAACGATCAAATCCGGTAAATCAGACTTAACCTTTTCTTTAAACTGCTGAATAAATTCATCTTTGTTAATCTTTCCTGCAAGATAAGTCTGCATGATATCCTGGAAGGATTTTCTCATCTGGTCATCATACTGGGTAATAAGATTTCCGTTGACCTTTTCCACCATAGGGCCATAGACCTCATAGGTGTTTTGATTTACTGTCTTATTGATAAAACTGGAATCGTTCTTTAATTCATCGATAACCTCTACATGGTTTACGAAATCACCGGTTTCAATGGCCCATGCTTTTAAGTGGTCCTTATCGGTGGCAAGAAACTTGACAAATTCCCATGCCAATTCCTTATTTTTAGATTGCTGTGAGATCCCTGCCCAAGTACCGCCTTCATAGTAAGGCATAGGTGTGGCAACAGCCCATCTTCCTGCCTGGGCATTTTTCTCATCATTCACGGCAACAATCCACTGAATTCCCCAGGTTGGGATGGCGTAACACATATGGATATCATCGGCGATCGCTGCAGACCAGGGTGGTGTCCATTGTCTTATACCGCCTTCAAGTCCTTCGCTTCTCATTGTCTTGGCAATATCAATATACTCCAGCATTTTGGGGTCTATAATTAATTTATTGTCCTTCACCCAAGGCTGTGTACGTGCTCCGCCAACATATATTTTGTATAAATCTTCGGTTCCAACAAATAACTTTGCTTTTCCCTTACTGGCTTCCTTTAGTTTTCTTGCCGTCTCAACAATCTTTTCCGGCGTCGAAAGCATGGCAGCAATTTCAGCCGGGTCATCTGTTCCCAAATACTTCAGTGCCATATCCCTTTTATAACCAACTCCGCCCGGGCATGCTTGCCATGATAACGCTTTCATATTTCCCTCGTTATCTCTTCCGATATCTACAGTGTATGGAATATTGGCACTTACAAATTCCTCTGCATGATAAGGTGCTGCAGAAATATTTTCAAATCCTCCCGGTAAATTGACAAACCTTTTTACAAATGCATTTTCAGCTGCCAGCACATCGGGCATGCCTGATCCTGCCCGAATAGCTGAAGTTACTTTATTCTGATAGGCAAGATCCGTATCAGAAGTAATTTGTACATTTACTTTTACGTTTGGATACCTTGTCATAAATGCTTCTGCCAGTTTGGGACCCTCATCTTTATTGAAATGCCAGAATGTAAGCTCTCCAGTGAAATCTTCCGGCTTTTTTTCTGCCGGAGCAACTTCACTTTGCGGACTTTCCTGTTGTGGATTGCCAGCCGCCGGTTCAGGTGTCTGGCTGGTGCATCCCGTAAATAGTGATACCATGAAAATTGCGCACATAACTAAAGCAAGCGCTTTCCTTAAATGCATTTTTTTCATTTTTGGTTCCCCCTTTTAAATGATTGATTCTATCACACTATACCTTCAGTTTGATGTTGTAAAATTGTATAGCTGTTGTACATGCTTTGTAAACGCGCGTTCATTCAACAATAAAAAAATTATTATCTTATCTTTCGACAGGAATCTCTAACAACTAATTCAACAGGTATTTTATAATTTGCAAAAAAGTTCATTTCTTCTTCGTTTGCTTTGATTAAATTATTGGTAGCCATAAAGGCCATGTTCAGCAGTGGTATTCTAACGGTTGTAAGTGCCGGCTGCAGATACCTGGCTACTTCAATATCATCAAATCCAATTAGAGATATGTCTTCTGGTATTTTAAGCCTTAATTCCTCAATCGCACGAATCGCACCAAGACACATGCTGTCATTGGCAACAAACATAGCTGTGGGCGTTTCCTTTAATAAAAGTTTCTTTGCAGCCCTATAACCGCTTTCTTCCGTATAATTGCCCTTTATGATCAAATTGCTTTTTACAGGTACGCCTCCATCCAACAGGGCTTTTTTGTATCCTTCCAGCCTGGAAATTGCAGTGAATTGATCTAAATCTCCCGTTATGTGTGCAATCGTGCCGTGCCCTAGCTGAATTAGATATTTTGTGGCTTCATAGGCACCTCCAAAGCTATCGTTGTTTACCACGATACATTTGCTAAAAGGTTCCTGTTCGCTTGATACTTCTTGCTCGATCACTGCAACATTGTAGCCGCTTTCTATGATTTCAGCAATGGCCGGTTCATTATTCTTTCCCCCAATAAAGATACCGGCCGATATGGTTTTATTAAAGAATAATTCCTTTACATTATTAAAATCCTGTTGTTCATTTACGATTGCACTTAGTACATTGTATCGCTGTTTATTGGCTGCATCAATGACTGCACTTGTAAAGGGAGAGAAATATGAACTCGTGCACATTTTGTTGGCATAGTTGTCGTCCTTTGTATCAATGATAAATAGTCCGATGATCCGGTTTTTCTTTCCTGCCAGCATTTGTGCCGATGCATGTGGAACATAGTTGTATTCCTTTATAATCTCTAATACCCTCTGTCTTGTCTCTTCAGTAACATTCCCATAATTATTTATGACTCTGGATACAGTACTTCTTGATACACCAGCAATTTTTGCAATATCTGAAGCATTCATGGCAACACCTCTGGTTTTTATTGTGAACGCGTGTTTATAAAATAAGTGTAACTCCATTTTCAGAATATTTCAATAGGTTTTTTGAAATTTTTTCCACAATTTTTCCATAAATTAAACATGGTGGGCTCAAGGAAAGCTCCCACCAATAGACTTAGGCCTTTGTGTAGAATTAATAATTATGCGCATTTGTTATTTCTTTAAAATTTTAACGTAATACTCAATCCTATTATTGATCCATTCATCTATATTGCCGATATACGTATTGAGGCATTGAATTTCCTCTTCATTGATGATATTCATGATTCGATCTTTTGCTTCATGAAATGCTTCTTCTTTCTCTTGCTGGAAAAATGACTGTGATTCTTTAAGTCTATCAACCATTGATTTGTTAACGGTCATAACACTTAGCAGGATAGTATTATCTAATTTAGACATGGTTTCATCAATTTTTTTATGCTCCCTTGTAGATTTTCCTCTGTTAATTACCGCTGACAACAGTTTCATACAGTAGTAAAACAGTACTAAAATGCATCCGATGATTACACTGGTGGAGATCATATACAGCAAGTTATTCATCATTCATTAACTCCTTCCTTAAATTATTAACCAGACAAAACACAACACCTTTTGTTGCAGGTTGATCTAGTGTGTCGGTATGGTCGTTTAAAAGGAGTCCCGCGTCTCTCAATTCATCATGACATATTTTTGCCCAATGGGTGGAAGGCGGAATTTCTGGAAGGTCTGACACTTCTATGGGATACTTTTCCAATACTATTTTCTGCAATTCCACAATCCTTTCTCCGTATCCAGTGCCTGGAACTGCCCATCTTCCGTTCAGGTCCTCCCAAGTGGGTGCACTTCCTCTCTGCACGAGGTGAAACCTCTTGTCATACAGTGTGCGCCCTACCGGAATTGACGCCGTTGCAGCATAGGCGTATAAGTGTTGTATATGTGCTTCCACTCCGGCTTCTACAGTTGAAAACCACAGACCCGTGTTGTTCGGTCCCGTAGCACCAAGACCTGCAAAATTATTTTGTTCAGGCTTAACCACACCTGTAAATCTGAGCCAGTTCGTTTCATGGATCGATTGCAGAAATGCCAGATCAGCTTTTATTTCATAGATTGGGGCAATATCATAATAAATGTCCACAACTCCAGTATTGGCACCGCCATTAACTGCTCTTAAAGCTGCCTTCAGCTGATTGGGATGAAGAATGGAATTTCCCTGTATTTTGGTTTTGCCATTGATATCAGAGTAAATGTATTTATTTACACCAGCAGCTACTGCAGCAGTAAGTTTATCCTGCCACACAGGGTTGGTAAGCAGCTTAAAATCTTCACGATTATCCATAAAGCCAAATTCAACAATAATCGTTTCTACTTCCGGATAAGTATCTCTAATGATATAATAGTAATCCTCACCGGCTCGTGAGGGAGACGTGCTGGCTCTGCTAAATACCCGCCTTACAGGAAAATCTGTTTTTCGGGTTTCCTCCAAAATCAATTTTGCCACTGTTCCCTCTGTGTGTATGCTATGAATTACTTCAAAGCCTCTTGCAGTACCGTTAAATGCATTATTATGACAAGATATGCATAGGGTTGCACCAGATTTTTTTATTCTATTTGTCAACTCTTCAGGTGAATAGTAATTATCGTTAAGGAGAGATGTATCTACATCCATATTGTAATTTTCAAGCTTTACTGCCAGAAGCCTTGCATAGATTAAATTCAAATCTTTTTCTTGCATGCCAAAGCCTGAAGCTCCGGGGTCTTTTCCACCATGGCCGGAATCAATAATGATCCTCATAGCATCACCTCCATTCCAATTTTATCTGCTAACTTAATACGATCAACCTTTTCTTGATTGGCGCAGCAGATAATCTTATTCTCAAGCCACTTATCCAGGTTCGTATATTTTTTCTCCAGTTCACTTATTGTTATATCACTTATAATTTTTACAGATTTTTCTTTTATCATATTAAAAGCAATCTTCATTTCATCATCCGTGAGCGCAATCTTCTGTTTAAGAATATTATTAATATAAGTCTGATAAACTGCTATAACTGCTGTATTTATGATATTTTCTGCTATATCTGCATATTTTAGAAAATCCACGTTGTTGAGTTGGTTGTTAATATCCTCTGTCATCTTCTTTATCAGTGCTATTAGATAGGATGTTACAACCGGTACCAGTGGAATAAGTAATCCGCGTATGATTGTGATAATCAGTTCGTTGAATATTCCCGTATCATGCATGTGGTTTCCCCCTTTTTTATCTCTATTAAATTATATGACTCCGACGATCTATTTGTGAGGTATTGCTTGAAGTGATCTTTTCAATCATTTAAGGTTTTAAAACAGCTAGTTCTCCTATCTATTTTTTTCTTTTAAAAAAATTCAAAAACTAGAAATCACAATCAATATTGATACTGTTAGAGTTTATATCTGTGGACTATGAATGCCGGATTCCTTTCATGAAGTCCTCTTTGAAAGGCCGGATATATCCTGCGAATCTTTTTTATGTTTTCTTTTATTAAATGCATATAAGGTAAATAGATTATATTTACTGCATCCTCTTTTATAGGATAAAACCAGGATAAATTAAATTCATTTTCTTCCAGAATCTTGAACCCTGAAAAGTGATAAAATACCAGCTGGTCCTGATCTACATAAACCTGTTTATTTCCACGGGAAACCCGATATTTTTCGATATTCCACGCTGCCGCATTTACACCTTTGCCGTTTATGCTATGCACATCTTCAAACAGTTCCGGCCACCGTTCAACATACCTTTGATCCCCGTAGACTTTATGCATAACATCCGGTTTTTCCGGACATCTTTCCAAACACCTTTCTTCCCACCATTGAACAGCCTTTTTAGCTATTTCGGTATTTCTGCAGCCGACAAATCCCGTATTAAATCTTCCATGCTGGTTTTCGTAATTTTGAAATCTTGAAGAATACCTATGCTCCACAAGATATAAGGATGCTTCCGGCGCTTCATTGAATATGTGGTCCGGCTCCGTAAAAAAACAAAGGTCCCCATCTAGGTGTGCGTAATAGTCTGCATCCTGATAATGCTTCATCACATGGTTAAGGGTTACCGGTTTTAATGTCCAGCAAAACTCAAGATAAGAACGGTCCGCTTTCGCCTTCCGAATAGCATCATTTTCTACATCTTGCACGCTCAATAGCTTTGTATCAGGCAGTTTTAACTCTTGAAGAATCCTGTAGATTTCATCATCCGCACACAGGATAAAAAGAGTAAAATCGGTACAGTGGTGTCTTAGCGTTTGGTGCATGACAAGCATCTTGTAAAGATACTCGCTTGATACAACCGTAGTGAAATAAAATCTATTCACAGTTATTCCTCCCCAATAGTTATATCTCATGATAAATCGCCATCGGAAGCAACTTGTCATGAAACACAAAACCATTAAATTCAGGTGCAACCTTCTCAATATCATGAAATACATTTTTTAACACATCTATATAAGGCAAATGCAATATGTTGTGTATCTTTCTACTGCCGCCTACCAATGCAATTTTATTTTTATTTATAACCCTAAATCCTGAGAAGTGATAACAAATAAGCTTATCTTTATTCGCAAAAATCTTTCCATCTTGATACAAGAAATGATATTTTACATCATTCCACGGTCCTATATTTACACCGGGTGTAATAATTGAACCGACATTTCTAAAGAAACCGGGCATGAACTCAAGATATTTCTGGTCTCCAAATTTCCCTTCCTCCACCCTGTCAAAACACCATTCCATACATCTGTCCTGCCACCATTTTAAAGCATACCTCGCATTTTCCGCATTCTTAAATACGATAAATCCTGAGTTGTACTTACCGCACGATTGCTCTACCCCCCTATAGTTTAATGAATAATCATGCTCTGATAATAAAACATCCTGGCCCATATGCTCTCTATAGATCCGCTTAGGATTATTAAAGAAACATATGTCTGAATCAACATAGGTTACATACTCAATTGGCTGACATTGATTCATCACATACTCAATAAGAAATGGCTTCAAGGTCCAGCAAAATTCATTTAATTCTCTTTCAAATCTTTTAAATAATAACTGTTCATTGCCTAGATATTCAGCTCTTACCAATACAGCCTTCGTAAGGTTCATTTTGCTGCAAGCGGAATAAGACTCCTCATCGGCACACAATATATATAACTTAAATTCATCGGTATTATAATCCAATGATCTGTATAAAACCAGTCCCTGATACACCCTGAGTTTACTTAAAATAGTGCAAAAAACATTGTTCATTATTCCACACCTTTCCGTTTCGATTACTCGTCTTTTTCTAGTATGCTTACATTACATACTACGTACATGCTTCCCATTATGTTCAATTTTTTATAAGCATCTTCTATAATATATAAAATAACTTTTGCTATAGTTTATAGAACAATTAGTGTGGCATAAGTAGAGAAACGCAATATTATAATGTAGAGGAAGGGGGGAAAATAAATGGGTACAGTTATAATAAATCCGCAGGCAGAGGCAGCTCAAATCAGTCTGGCTGAACCCTCTAAAGTATTTGGCATGCTTAAAAGCATGTATATGGGAAGAAAGGATTCCAGGCAAATATATCGCGTACTTTTAAAATTCCCTATTTCAATGATCCCGAGCAATTGTATGATTTTAAAATCGATTCTCAAAATATATGTACAATTTACAAACTGCCGCACATCAAGCTTATTTACACCCTTTGCATTGCAGGAAGACTGGTCGGTTGATACAGTAAACTGGAAGAATCAGCCCGCTTTCTATCCAATGTTTACAGGCGAACCACGGTATTTAAACCGGGAAGGCTTCTATACTTTTAATATCACAAAACCCGTCTCCATGTGGTATAATCATGAAATTCCCAATTATGGATTGATTATAAAGAACACCGAAACACAAAACAAAACAGCAAAGCAAATTACAACCGTCACAAATTCAATTTTAGCACCCTCTATAGAAATAACCTATACACCTAAATGTGAAACACAGGTAATTTCAACCCGTTTTGTATCGCAGACGGAAGAAATAAGCACCGATGAGCTCTATACCTTTTCATCTGTAATGGACACCGCTTTGACAAAAACCATTACTTATCATATTGAAAATCTTGGAAATACTCCCGTGGAAATATTATTACAGGTAAGTGCAAATTTAACTGATTTTATGAACGATAGCTCTACGCCTAGAATAATCGCTCCTCATGACCAGATTTATGCCATTCCGTATACTTTTTCCAAATATCTTAGAATTGCAGCAAGGAATGTAAATCCGGGGGAGACCTCCAGGTTAAAAATATGGTATCAGGCACAGGAAGGATAGATTTATTTCATTAAAAAAGGCACCTTTGTGCCTATTTTATTTTCTCCAAAGCCCTTTTCATCATAGCTAACCCTTCCAAATCTATTTTATCGAAGATTTTGATTGACCTTAGAAACTCCTGGTAAGCCATGTTGTAAAATCTGTGTTTGTAATAAAGCTTAGCAAGCCTTAGCAGAACTTCATCATGCTCAATCAGGTTCAAAAGCTGCAGAGATTTTTCAAATACTTCCGGAGATGCAGCTTGGATAAGGATATCCAGCAAAGTAAAAACGATCTCCAAAAATTCCTCCGATTCTTTTTTATCATCAGCAATTGGCATTACAGTTTTTTCATCCAAAAGATCCTTCAATACATAATAGACCATTCTTTTATGGTTATTTTCAGGATTTCTAAGAACACCTAATGCCTGTACAGCTTGATCCATTTGGCCGCTCAGTATTTTGCATAAAGCCCTCCTGTACACAGCCTCCTCATAAATTTCCCCATCTCTTATCTCCTCAAAGTATTTATATGCCTCATTATATTGTTTTAGACAGAGTTGGCACATTCCTTTACCGTAAAGAATTTTTTCATGGTTCTTTATAAAGACTTCCGCCTTTGAAAAATACGCATATGCAACTGTATATTTTTCTTCAGTAAAAAATATATCCCCAAGAATCATATAATCTCTTCCATCTAGGTTTGTTCCTAAAAATGACTCTATCTTTGCTTTTATATCTCCGATATCCCGTTGTTTGCCGGATAGTATCTTAACCATTGTATAAAGGGGTTCCATATATCTTGGATTTGTATGAAGAGCCTTCAGACAATAATGATATGCTTCCTCATAGTCGTCAAGTTCATAATAAATCTGGGATAGGAGATGAAGGGCTCTATAACTTTCCACTCCTGCCATACAGTTCATATGCAGCGGCGCTTCTCCCATTTTCATACACTGATGCAGTAATTTTATAGCTAAAGTCGTTTTCCCTTGCTTACACAACAAGCTTCCTTGAATAAAAACCAAGTCTGTAAAATCGGGATAAAGCTTCAACCCTTGTGTTATAATTTCCAAAGCCTCATCATATCTCCCCATTTTCTCTAAAGCCAAGACCGTTCTAAAATATAATTTCGGCGTATAAGCAGCATTCGGATGATGATCTGCTAAAGCTTTTTTGTAATTCTCAAAAGCTGCAGCATAATCGCCATTTTCAAAAGAATGGTTTCCCAGCTTGTAGTATTCTTCAGTCGTTCGTTTATTTTTTTCTGCAATTTGCATCGTGCTTATTGGATCTTTATCCAAATGACAGTCCAAATATATTTGTAGCTTTGGTGCAAATATACCTCCTTGGGTATCTTTACTGTAAAAACCTACTAATCCCCTCCTATCCTCATCTACAGCTTTAATTAATAATCCATGATTGGGATACTTCCCACAATACCAGTCACTAAACAGTTTTGTTATGTCTATTTTTATATAGGTATTTATTTCGTCTTTTATCGTAAATGTTTTATACAGTTCTTTATCAAAAGCCGGTTTGCTGGCGTAGTTTATCCTGTTTTCATCAAATTTTTCTGTAATTCTATAGATCTCAAAATCTTTTTGGAAAGCAGCTTTATCATTTCGCGTAATATATAAAAGAAGTTCCACCTTTTCAATAATTCCTTGGCTTGATATAACCGGCAGGTCGAATTGCAATAAGCTTCTATAGATCGAGTGACCCATATATTTCCCAACAAACAGTGCATAATAATCCCCATAATTTTCATATGCCATAGCACTATTAATGGTAGTATCTTTTACAGGCATTTTCTCAATTACCTCTAGCATATACACCCTCTCACTTCTACTTTTTATATATCATACGGTGGTTTATTTATATTGTGAATCCGGTGGATAAATCCATGATATTTTCCATCAATCTTAATCCTTCCCGGTCTATCTTATTAAACAATTGAATCGATCGTACAAATTCCTGATAGGCCAGCCGGTAATATCCGTGACAATAGTACAGCTTTGCAAGTTTTAATAAAACCTCATCATTTTCAATAAGATTTAGCAGCTGCAGTGATTTCTCAAAAATCTCCGGTGCTGAGATCTTCAACAGGTCATTTAACAGCGTAAAAATAATAGGCACATAGGCGTTCGACTCCTCCTTGTCATCACTAAGCATACCACAGGGATTACCAACAGCTAAGTTTTTAAAGGCTTTATATACAAGGCTTCTCTTATTATACGCATGATCCGGGGTAAGCTGTATGAATCTCTCGGCATTCTCTATATGATTCGAAAGGATTTCGCAAAGAGCCATTCTATAAACAGCATCTTCACAGCATCTTCCCCCTTCTATTTTTTCAAACCATTGATAGGCTTCTTGATAATGCTTCAAGTATAATTGACACATCCCTAAGTTATAATATATGTTGGGATTTGGTTCCATTTGTTCGTATGCGCTTAAGAAATATTCATAAGCACTATCATACCTTCCTATGCTGAAGAATATATCTCCAAGCTTTCCATAAGCCCCTGCATTCAGATTTTTTCCAAAGAATTTCTCCAGTGCCGCCTTTGTTTCATCCATGTTTCTTCCTCTTTTCAACAGATTCTCTGCAATGCGGTAAAGTGGCATGTAAAAATTAGGTTTGGCCTTGATTGCCTGTAGGTAGTAATCATAAGCTTCTTCGTGGTCTCCCAGCTCTGAATGAATTTCTCCCAGGGCGTAATAAGACCTATAACCCTCCACCTCATTAATATTTCGCAGGTGCAAAGGAGATGCTTCCATGGTTAAACACCTTTTGAATCCTTTAATCGCCAGGGTATACTTTTTTTGTTTATGGAATAAACAAGCCCTTAGATATTCCAAATCTACGAATTTGGGATAACAGGATAATCCACGCTCTAATACTTCCAGTTCTTCCTCATACATTTGCAGTGCTTCTAAAGTCATTACCAGCTTAAGCAGCAGCTTTGGACTATGGGCAAGTCCAGGCATAAATTTCCTATAGGCCCTTCTATAATATTCCAAAGCTTTTTCAAACTCCCTCAGTCTCAAATACTCATTTCCCATATTAAACAGATGAAAGTTATCTTCAGGATCTTCCCTTAAAAGCCTCTCCAATATCTTCATATTTCTGCCGGCCTTATTTTTTTCTGCAACCGCCTTATCTAAATATCCGTAATGATACACAATGATATCTTCTATTTTTACTTTACGCTTATCGATCAGCTGCTGATTCACATTACAAATCTGTTCATGAATAGCTCCCTTATATTGATACCCTTTATGGTTTCTCATCAGCCGGATATTTAAATTGCTGGCAGTATCTACCCCTGGACTGCTTCCCATATAACTTAAGGTATGGAACAGATAGATATCGATATCTTCATTATCTAATAATGGAAGGATTTTATATTTATCCACACTGCTCAACGCTTCATCTGCGTCCATTGTCAAAATCCAAGAACCCTTTGCCTGACAAAATGCAAAGTTTTTTGCATCGCTAAAATTGTCATTCCACGGATAATAAAATATCCTGGCTCCATAGCTTTCTGCAATTTCCACTGTACGGTCTGTTGATCCTGTATCCACAATAATTATTTCATCAACAATGTTCTTAGCACTCTCGATACATCTTGAAAGGTTTTTTTCTTCATTTTTCGTAATCACACATAAACTTAGTGACAAATCGATCCCCCCTTCAGGTATGTAGCTATCGGAACCAATCCGATAGCTGCATATAACTTAGTTGTGTCCTTGAAAAACAGCTACTACAGAGCCTGCATCCGTAGAATTATTGGCTAAAACTAATCTTGTATACTTAAGATATTTCTGGGGAACCAGTACATCCATACCACCTGCCACAAGACCAATTACACTGGCTGCATCATTGGTATAGTAATCATCATCATCAATCGGCGCGATTTGAACTTGTGCATCGATTGTGACCGTATCCGACATGTTCCGTACGTAGAAAGAATACATATTCTTTTCCGATGTATTTGTAGTAAGCACTGTATCAACAGCTCCCGCAGCAAGCGACACGGTGGCAATATCTTCAATAAAGTCATTGCTTACAATTTTTACATCCACCGTATCTGTAATATGGGCAATAGTTCCAACACTGGCTAAATAATCTATGGTATCTACCGATGATACGTTTCCTACTTCGTTGACCGTATCTACACTGGCCACATAGTCCACAGTGTCTACCGATGACACGTTCCCTACTTCGTTGACCGTATCTACACTGGCTACATAGTCCACGGTGTCTACCGATGACACATTCCCTACTTCGTTGACCGTATCTACGCTGGCTACATAGTCCACGGTGTCTACCGATGACACATTCCCTACTTCATTGACCGTATCTACACTGGCTACATAGTCCACGGTGTCTACCGATGACACGTTCCCTACTTCGTTGACCGTATCTACACTGGCTACATAGTCCACGGTGTCTACCGATGACACATTCCCTACTTCGTTGACCGTATCTACGCTGGCTACATAGTCCACGGTGTCTACCGATGACACATTCCCTACTTCATTGACCGTATCTACACTGGCTACATAGTCCACAGTATCTACTGATGATACGTTTCCTACCTCATTGACTGTATCTACGCTGGCCACATAATTTACCGTATCTATGATTCCTACATAGGCTATGGTTGATAGTTCTCCTACTATCAGTACCCTACCGTCTGCATCCACTGCTATCGGCCGCACAGCTCCGTTATCTTCACCGTATATCTGTGTTTTCAGTTCCCTTGCCACATGATTAAATACTATATTATTGGGCATATTTCTCCTCCTCCCGGTTCTCATATTAAGGACAGTAGTTGTCTACTTAATCCCAGTACATTCTATGTGAACTGAATGAAAGTGTGTCCAAATCTCAAGTCAGAAATATACTGTATTAGAGAATTATTTTAAAATCACTATAGAAGGAGAGAAAACTATGAAGGGTATTATTTTGGCAGGCGGGACAGGATCAAGACTTTATCCGTTAACGAAGGTAACCAATAAGCATTTGCTGCCAGTAGGAAAATATCCTATGATTTTTTATTTGATCGCTAGAATGAAGCAGGCAGGGATAGAAGATATCATGATCGTCTCCGGGAAAGAGCATATGGGATCTGTGGTAAATTTATTGGGCAGTGGCCATGAATACGGGCTAAATTTTACTTTTAAAATACAGGACCAACCGGGTGGAATCGCACAGGCACTTGGCTTATGTGGAGAATTTGTTAATGAAGACAAGTGTGTAGTCATGCTGGGAGATAATGTGTTTCAAGATAACATTGCCCCTTTCGTAAAGGATTTTGAAGCACAGGATAAAGGAGGCAAAATCCTCATTAAAAAAGTTGAAGATCCGAAAAGATATGGCGTAGTAGAACTTAGAGACCAGAAAATCATAGGAATAGAAGAAAAACCGCAAAACCCTAAAAGTAATTATTGCGTTACAGGCATTTACATGTATGACCACCAGGTTTTTCATATCATCAAAACACTAAAACCCTCTAACCGTGGAGAGCTTGAAATAACCGATGTAAACAATTGGTATGTAAAGGATGGTTCCCTCACCTACGATATTTTAGAAGGATGGTGGTCTGATGCCGGTACTTTTCAATCCCTGCTAAATACCAACCTATTGGCTAAAGACATGAACTTGGATGAAATATTAAGCATAGATTATAAGATAAGCAGGTGAAATTCCCATGAGAATATTGATTACAGGTGGAAGTGGACAGCTGGGAAGCGAGCTTCAAAGAATTTTTAGAAACAAACAATGTTCCTTAGGACAAATTCACGAAATGTATAGAGATGCACAAATGATCTACACAGATAAAAATACATTGGACATTACAAATTTAAAAGACGTCCAAAAAAAAATAAAAAAGGTTCAACCGGACGTAGTTATCAATACAGCAGCCTATACCCAGGTGGACCAGTGCGAATCCAATATCGATCTCGCCTTCAAGGTAAACGCCCTAGGCCCTAGAAATTTAGCCGTTGCCTGTGAAGAAATACAGGCAAAGCTTATTCATTTATCTACAGATTATGTTTTTGATGGAGAAAGTTCGATGCCTTACAGTGAATTTGACATTCCTCACCCCATAAATATTTACGGAAAGACAAAATATCTGAGTGAAGAATATGTACAGCAGCTTTGTTCGCGCTATTTTATTGTAAGAACCAGTTGGCTCTATGGAATGGACGGAAAAAACTTTGTAAAAACAATTCTTAAAGCATCCAGAGAAAAAGAGGCGCTTCAGGTTGTCTCCGACCAAACCGGCACACCTACCAATGCCACAGATTTAGCCTATCATCTCTTGCAGTTGGCTGTTACCGATGAATACGGCATCTATCACTGTACAGGTAACGGTCAATGCAGCTGGTATGAATTTGCAAAAACTATTTTAGAATACGCACAAATCCATTGCAGCGTCTATCCGGTCTCCTCAAAGGAATATATCAGTACGGCCTCCAGGCCCCACTACTCTACTTTGGATAATTTAATGCTGAGATGTACGATCGGCGATAAAATGAGAGATTGGAAAGAAGCATTGAAAGATTTTATTGAACATATAAGCTGACAGGAGGTTTTTATGAAAACTTATCTAGTTACAGGCGGTGCTGGCTTTATCGGCTCCAATTTTATAAAATATTTATTGAAAACCCATGAAGACATTACAATCATCAATATCGATAAACTAACCTATGCAGGCAATCTTCAAAACTTGAAAGAAGTAGAGCATCATCCCAATTACAAATTTGAACAGGGAGATATATGCGATCCCCTATTCTTATCGAAAATATTTAATGAAAACGAGATTGATTACGTAGTGAACTTTGCAGCAGAATCCCATGTGGACAGAAGTATTGAAAATCCCATGGTTTTTGTCCAAACCAATGTCCTGGGCACAGTCAATCTTTTAAATCATGCTAAGACATCCTGGGAAACCTTGGAAGGTTTCCAAACGGGCAAAAGGTTTATCCAAATATCCACCGATGAAGTCTATGGCTCCTTAGGCGATACCGGTTACTTTAGGGAGGATTCTCCCCTGGACCCTCACAGTCCTTATTCCTCCAGCAAAGCCTCAGGAGATCTGCTGGTCAAGGCCTATTATGACACCTATAAAATGCCTATCAACATTACACGGTGTTCGAATAACTACGGCCCTTACCAGTTTCCGGAAAAACTAATCCCGCTGGTGATCGACCGCTGTTTCCGCAAAAAAACTTTACCTATTTATGGAGATGGGCTCAATATCCGGGACTGGCTCTATGTAGAAGATCATTGCAAAGCCATTGAAGCAGTCATTCAAAAGGGAAAACAGGGGGAAATTTATAATATTGGCGGAAACAATGAGAAAACCAATCGGGATATTGTCAAAACCATTATTGACTACATTCACAAAAATATCGACCCTTCTGTGACAGAAGACCTTATCACCTATGTGGCTGACCGAAAAGGCCATGACAGAAGATATGCTATTGATCCCAGTAAGATCAGGTATGAACTGGGTTGGGAACCTGAGACAAATTTTGAAGAAGGCATCATTAAAACCATACAATGGTATTTTGAAAATCAAGGATGGGTAAAAGCGCTTCAAGGAGGCAGCTATGCATAAATTTCAGTTTACAGACACCGCTATAGCCGGATTATATATCATTGAGCCGCGGACATTTGAAGATGAGAGAGGTTATTTTATGGAAGCCTACAATTTCAGGGATTTTGAAGAAAAGGGACTTCATAGAGACTTTGTACAAGATAATCAATCCAAATCAAAAAAAGGCGTTCTTAGAGGTCTCCATTTCCAGCAGCAATACCCGCAGGGCAAACTGGTAAGAGTGCTAAAAGGCGAAGTCTTTGATGTAGCCGTAGATCTAAGAAAGGATTCTGAAACCTTTGGTCAATGGTTTGGCTGTATCCTGAGTGACCAAAATAAAAAACAGCTCTATATCCCGGAAGGCTTTGCACATGGCTTCTTAGTTCTCTCTAATGAGGCAGAGTTTCTATATAAATGTACCGAATACTATCATCCGGAAGATCAATGGGGTATTCTTTGGAATGATAAGGATCTCAATATTCATTGGCCTTTAGATAGGATTTCAACGGTTTTATTGTCTGACCAGGACAAGGGATGGATGACCCTTCGCCAATATAAAATGAGGAATGATAATCTATGAAAACCAGTATTGTATTATTAACTTTTAACCAATTGTCCTATACAAAACTCTGCATCGACAGCATTCGGAAGTATACGGACGAAGGAACTTATGAGATCATTGTAGTCGACAACCACTCCACTGACGGTACGGTAGAATGGCTCAAGGAGCAAAAGGATATCCGGGCAGTATTCAACAATGAAAATCTTGGCTTTCCCAAAGGCTGCAACCAGGGGATAAAGATTGCACAGGGCGATAGTATACTATTATTAAATAACGATGTCATTGTTACGCCCAATTGGCTTTCTAATCTGTCTACTTGCCTCTATAGCGCGGAGGATATCGGAGCCGTAGGTGCCGTGACAAATTCCTGCTCCAATTACCAGACCATACCCATTCCTTACAAAACCATCGCAGAGATCGTACCCTTTGCCCAAAAAAACAACATCTCTAACAGTGCCCTCTGGGAAGAAAGATCGAGGCTAATCGGGTTTTGCCTGCTGATAAAGAGAGAGGTGGTTGAAAAAATCGGCCTCCTGGATGAGCAGTTTTCTCCAGGAAATTTTGAGGATGATGATTACTGTTACCGGATTCGAAAAGCCGGCTATCGTTTGATGTTGTGTAAGGATGCATTTATCCATCATTTTGGCAGTGCATCCTTCAGTAAAAACCGACAAGAATTCGGAGACATTCTTTCAGTTAATCGAAAGAAATTTATAGATAAGTGGGGATTTGACCCTTGGTCTCCAGTCTATACAGATCCAAATTTTCTTTATCCTATAGAGGATTCTATATCTTGGCAGACATCTATAACCACAGAAAAAACAGGTTCTCCTATGGTAAAAGAATCACAGCCTGCTGCAGATCCTCAAAAGATTTGCTTTATTACAGTTGTGAATGACGAAAAAGTTTATGAAAAAGCACTTGCCCACATAAGACAGCTCAATATCCCCCAGGGTTATCATGTAGAAATCCTGTGCATCAAGAACGCCAAAAGCATGACAATGGGATATAACAGGGCCATCAGGGATTCTAATGCCAAATATAAAGTCTATTTGCACCAGGATGTGTTCATTCTTAACAGGAACCTTATAAAGGATTTTCTAATGATTTTTGAAAAATACCCTGATATTGGATTGATGGGTATGGCCGGAGCCAAAACGATCCCCTCCAGCGGTATATGGTGGGAGTCTTCCCATCGATACGGGCAAGTTTTTGATAGTCATACCGGAAAAATGACACTATTGCGTTTTAATCAGGTAGAAAATGAATACGAGAAAGTAAAAGCAATCGATGGTCTGATGATGATCACCCAATATGATGTTCCATGGAGAGAAGATCTCTTTGACGGTTGGCACTTTTATGATACCTCACAAAGTATGGAGTTTGAAAGAGCCGGATATGAAGTGGCGGTTCCAAAGCAAAATAGTCCTTGGTGTATCCATGACTGTGGCGTTGTAAATGTTGAAAATGGTTACGAAAAATATCGGCGTATTTTTTTAGCAGAATATATGAAGAAGTAATAGCGGGCAGGGACGAAACCTGCCCCTCATTAAATAACTGATTGACAGAAATCGGTTATTCAGTTTATAAGTACTAACCAGTCAATTCTAAAAAGAATCCATTCTACTAGAAGGAGTGAATTCCATTGAGCGATTACAAAAAGGTTTGTTTTTCATGCTTAACCCCCTACCATGTATTTGTTTCCTATATTTTGTCAAAAACCCTATATAAAAACGACTACAAAATATTGATCCTCTCTGACCATTATCATCAAGAAATCTATCCACGTTCCATTGCTTTAAATCTATGGGATCAGGTTCACTTTGTCGAAGAGAAAAACCGATCACAGGATTTTATCCAAGCACAGCTCCAACAAATTGACCTGAATCAGTTCGATATACTCCATTATTTTTCCTGGGGTTCCATTTTTCAACTGCTATTGATGAAAGCTGTGCAAAGTGCTACGCAGCTTATTCTTACAGAAGAGGGTATCGCAACCTACTATATCAAAGAAGCGGTAGAGCATTGGAAAAGTAAATATTCTCCCTATCATGATCCTATAGATTTTGGTAAGGTGTCTGAAATTTGGCTGTTTGATACACGCCTTTATGTGAGCGAATTAGAAAAGTCCTTAAAAAACATTGGATTTCATGAGTATCTTGATACAGATTTAAAATTTGAATTTTGCAATGAATTAAACCATTTATTTAATTATACCCATCAAAAACAAAAGTGGGATATTTTATTCTTTGACCAACCGCTTGCCCTTGCCCATATTACGTCACAAGAGGAAGAAAAAAAGCTATTGTCAGCGATCATGAAAACCGTACACCCATCGAATGTACTTGTAAAGAAGCATCCTACAGACCATATGGAAAAATATAGGGATCTGGATGTGAACATCCTACCTTGTGATAATATTCCCTGGGAAATCATTTATCTAAATGAGTATATTGAAAACAATTCTATTTTAAAGGATAAGATTTATATAACCTATAATTCTTCAGCCCTCTTAAATACCCGTATCCTCTTTAAAGATCTTCACCCTGCAAATCTCTTTATATCCCTGAACAAACTATTAAGCAGCTTCGCAGCTGCTCCCGAGATCAACACATTGCTAGAAAAATATTTTCAACGCTTTAAAGCATTTTATGGTCAGTATTATTCTGAGATAGAAAACCTCGTCGATCTTGAGAAACTTCTTCACAATAGAAAATCAAGCTCACTCCCGCTATAGCAAGAGTGAGCTTGATTCATTGCTCCCCTTCATCATTTTATCGATAGCGATTACAATACGTTCTATACCTCTGCCATCTACTAATTTCTGGGCCCGTCTGCTCATTTGTACTCTCTGTGTATAATTATTTATCAAGGCTTTTAATTGTTTTAAGAATCCGGAGGCTTCTATCTGATGAAACCATCCCAAGCTAATGACATAACCCGCTTCATCCATTTTTCCTACTAGAAATTCCTGATTCTCTGCCAAAATAAAAGCCAATGTGGGGGTCCCGCAGGCAGCAAGTTCATAAAGGGTCGTGCCTCCGGCTGAAATCCCTATATCTGCTAATCTCATGATGTCTGAGATACGGGCTGTATTTTCATGTAATATTACGCGATGATCCTGTTCTTCTATTTTTTTCAAGTCTGTGATGTCTCTAAATAGGCTTCCAATGATAAGGTGGATGGTTAAGTTCAGATCCTTATTGTCTGACAAAATCATATCTAAAAGTCTTGAAGTCATATGGTGCGGATCTGTCCCTCCAGTAGTGATCATAATATGACGCACCTGTTTGTGGATCTTTCTATGCTTCTGATTTATGAATTCTTCTCGAATCATATTATAAGTCGGTCCCAGCAGTAACAGCTGGTCCCCATAATCCTTTTGATAGTTCATATATTCACTGGTAAGATTCCCATTGATAATCATATCTACTGGATATACCGCTTTCTTTAAATCATCAATATAGACTAACTTTTTCACTTGGGTCTTAAGGGCTGAAAAGTATTCTATTGAAACATCGTAGGTGTCAATAATCAATACCGCTATCTTTTTTTGATCTATCAGCGGAACCATTTCATAGGCCTCTTTTAACAGATTAGACCCCAAATTAAAGTCTACATCTCTTTCTGTAGCTTCTCCGCTATCCAATAAAAGGACTTCAAATCCTTCTTCTATAATTTTCTTCGCTCCTTCTGCTGCCTTGCATATGAAATATACCGTGTTTCCCTTTCTCCTAAATTCTCGCGCTAAGGCGAGACACCTCATGATATGCCCCATGCCAATGCCTTGCCCGCCATCGGCACGAATCCCCACAACATATTCTCTATTATTCATTTGTGGATCTCACCATACTCCACTCCAAGGGTGTCCCTCGGGGAATATCCTTTGTGGCTGTTTTGCCTAATATCTGTTCTATATACTTTGGCGCTAATCCCGCAGCAGGTCGAATAATCCTTGTATTCTGACTGGTAAATAACTCTCCTGCTTTCATATCTTCAACGACAAAGATCGATCTTCTGAATATTCTATTGGTATTTTCTCTATCAGATACTTCAAAATTGATCTCCCCGATAGCCGTTTCTGCCGCTCGTATATCTGCTACCATTTTTTTAAATTCATGAGGTTCCATGGAAAAACTGGCATCGGGGTTTTCAATCTCTCGGCTGATGCAGAAATGCTTTTCAATTACCTTAGCACCTAATGCAACCGCTGTTATTGCAGCTACTGCACCCAAAGAATGGTCGGATAAACCTACATAAACACCTAAAGTGTCCCTTAGATGCATCATAGCTTTCAGATTCATATCTTGGGGTATGGCTGGATATGCACTAGAACATCTCAATAGGCATAGTTTATGATTTCCTTGATCTTTTATGGCAGCTACTGCCTCAGTGATTTCATCCCAGGTTGCCATCCCTGTAGATAAAATGATTGGCTTTCCTTTCGATGCCACATAACGAATCAATGGCAGGTCATTGGCTTCGAAGGAAGCAATTTTATAAAAATCAACACCTAAGCTTTCTAAGAAGTCTACAGAGGTCGGATCAAAGGCTGTGGATAAGAAGTCCAATCCTACTTTCTCTGCTTCTTCTTTTAACCGATACTGCCATTCCCATGGGGTATAAGCCTTCTCATATAAACGATATAGATTTTCTCCCTGCCAGGTCCCCGTCTTGATCTGAAAATACTCATTATCACAATCAATGGTCATGGTATCGGGTGTATAGGTTTGAACCTTTATACAGTCAGCGCCGGATGCCTTTGCTGCATGTATGATCTCAAATGCTCTATGCATATCCCCTGCATGATTTGCCGACATTTCCGCAATCACATAGCAGGGTGTCTCTTCTCCAATAATAATTCTATCTTTTATTTTGATTTCATGATTCATAGGATTACCCCCATCACGCCTTTAATATATATTTTTTGCTTTTGTATTGAAGAAAACTTATCTATATAGCTGTGTGATGTAGAATCCTAATTTATATGCGGATCGACGAGGGCGTCAATCCCTACCTTTTTATATAATATTCAATCCCATTTTTTACCTAGATTTTGGTAGGGGAGGACCTGTGTGTCCTCCCGAAAATGTAGCTGGCAGACACGCAGGTCTGCCCCTACGATCTTGAATGGATAGATTAAATTTCTCAATCACACCTCTATAAGCATCTCCATTTATAATTCTTTGTAGTACTCTATATAGCCCTCTTCCTTTCTAAAAGCATAGGCCGCCTTTTCAAATGCCCTTTGTGAAGGAATATTTTCATGTTTAACCCTTCCTAAAAGCTTACGCATACTCGTTTTGTTTTGCTGTATCACATCAAATATCCCTTTAAGCATCATCGTTCCGTAACCTTTTCCTCTATATGCTTTGGCAACACTATAATTAATGAACCCGATGCCATCAAGGATGTCTATTCTGATTTGTCCAATGGGTTCTTCCCCATGGTAACAAACATATAGCAGACATTGATCGGAGCAGGTTTTACTGTGAAACCATTCTACATGGGATTCATAAGCGATAGGTTCTGAACAAAAGGAATTATTTCTTACGTCTATATCATTTGTCCATTGAAATAACAAGTCACAGTCCTTTTGCTGTGCCAAAATAAATTGAATACACATACTACTCCCTCATTTCACCCCTTAATTTTAGTCATTTCATCCAATAAGGCAATGAGTGCTGCATCGGATCTGTATTTGAGCGTTAAATGCCCGTTCATCTTTGGCACCTCGGGATTTTGATCTAAGAAATCAAATAGGGCTTCTAAGGTATATTCCATATTCTTTTCTGAAAAATAGTTCTCAATAGCATTAAACACCTCCAGATCTTCTGGATAATCTAAAGTCAGCCGATAATCTCTGCACCATTTTTCTGGAAGATTTACTTTGTTGATGCTAAAATACTCCGGATTGTTTTGAAAATACCAAGTCATATATTCTGAATAATCGGCTCTAGGAAAATAGGCTTTTACCTTTTCCAAAGCCGCTGTATTTATAATTTCAAGGCTTGTTCCTACAGCCGCCCCGATACCACAGGTATAATCTGCACCCCTTTCAAAATGAGACTTTAGCAGAAACTGACATATTTCATTGGATAAATAAGGACAATCCCCTGTAACACGTATAATGACATCAATCTTCAGCTTTCTCGCGATATCTAAATACCTCTGAATCACATCTTCCGGGTCTCCCCTATGAAAAATGACATCCTCACGATAGGTAAATCCTTCGAGGGCTGCATCTTCTTCTAAATCTGAGGTGGCCAGAATCGTATGATTTACATTTTGAAACCTTAAGGCATTTTTAAGACATAATTCAATCGAAGACTGCTTTCCAATAGGCAGCAATGCCTTTTTAGGCAGCCTTGTTGATTTTAATCTACACGCAATGATGGTTGCGATGGTTGCCTTTTTGAAATCCTGTGGTTGCAATGTATTTCCTGATTTTTTATCGACTGCAAGGATATGAAAGCTTGAAATCAAAGCTTTTAATTCTTTGGTATTCAGTCCCCTTTGACCCGTACGTTTATAGGAAATATCCTCTGATGCTATGAGCGTACCTTTTTCTTTACTGCCTGTAAGTATCGGCAGTTGAATAGAATTCTGCAAATATTCCCTTTCCCTGTCATTGATAAAGGGCTGAGCAGATAAGGCAATATATTGATTGAGCTGAGCGATATACCTTTTATAACCTTCTATTTTTACACTGGAAAACCCATCGTATTTTGTCTCCAACTGACTGTGCATCACATGCTTTTCGATCACATCTGCTCCCATCATGGCGGCCATCACAGGCAGCCACAGCGCATCTTCACTACTGCCGTCTACATGATCTGCAAATACAATTCGATTCAAAAAATGGGATTTAATTTCTTTTATTTTTGATATTCCAGCATCCATAAGCTCCGTAGGATAACTTTGAAAACCTACTTCCAGCAGAATTTCTTGCGGATTAATTACCGCATCCATATGGGACAGCATTTCTCCAATTTCTGTTATCTCAAATCCGGAAACGTTGATAATCAATTTTTTGCCACACATATCTAAATCCGATAATGCCTTTAATAAGGACTGATTCATCAAAACCGATGCTTGGAGCTTAACCCCTTTTATGAGATCTATATGTTGACGTAGAATGCAGATACTATATCTATCAAATACATCAATCCAGACATCTTTCGTCAAGCTGGCATAATGAATAAGCTCTGCCCAATCTTCCTCCTGGATATAAAGACTTTGATAAACTTCATACCATGCATAATCAGAGGCGGCAATCTCATCATATCGGAAGGGTTGAAACTTTATACCAAAACCATTTTTGAACACCTCAAACTCCTTTATGAGGTCTCGCAGATAATCCAAATTGCCCCCATGGGTATTGGCAACTTCAATGATATTGTATACCATGCAATTCTCCCCCCATACTAAAACGATCTCTTTCTTTATGCTTTTCTATAGTAATTCAGCACTTTTTTTATTGCAGTGACTACATCCTCTACATCTTGGGCTTCCATCATCGGGAAGAGGGGTAAGGTTATGCTGTTTTCGTATAGGGTTTCTGCATTTGGACATAAACCTTTTTTATACCCAAGCTGTTGATAATAAGGATGATAATACACTGGAATATAATGAACATTTACACCGATATTCTCAGCCTGTAGGGCTTCAAAGATTTCCTTTCTTCCTACTGTGAACTTTTCAAGGGCTAATTGAACAATATAGAGGTGCCAGCTTGAATCCGAAAAGGCTGATTCATAGGGTAATATGATCCCATCAATGGAGGCTAGGCTTCCATGATACTGTTTAACTAAATCTCTGCGCTTTTGAATAAAAGATTCTAATTTGCCTAATTGACTCATACCCAATGCACATTGGATGTCTGTAATCCGATAATTGTATCCCAATGCCAGCTGTTCATAGTACCATGCCCCTTGCCCTTTAAGTTCAAGCAA
Organism: Geosporobacter ferrireducens; assembly: GCF_001750685.1. Lineage (GTDB taxonomy): Bacteria > Bacillota > Clostridia > Peptostreptococcales > Thermotaleaceae > Geosporobacter > Geosporobacter ferrireducens. The sequence continues at coordinate 1,392,018 of NZ_CP017269.1, forward strand.
ACGGGCATCTCTCGTAATGCCATGGGTGCGAAACATTCGTAACTGATTATAAAAGGTTTCATCATTGGTCGTGATTACGCCCCCTTCTCCTGTTGTAATATGCTTCACTGGATGAAGGCTGAAGGTGGTCATATCAGAGATACTTCCTACCTTTTTGCCTTTATAAGATGTGCCTAATGCATGGGCAGCATCTTCAATAACTATGAGGCCGTACTTCTCTGCCAGCTTTAGGATCTTATCTAAATCCACAGCTTGCCCTGTAAAGTCTACAGGAATAATTGCCTTTGTCTTTTCTGTAATTTTTCGCTCCACAGCTTCTACATTCAGGTTATAGGTTTTAGGGTCTATGTCTGCAAATATAGGCGTTGCCCCTTGATATAGCACACAATTCGCTGATGCTGCAAATGTCATAGGGGTAGTGATCACTTCATCACCTTCTTTGATTCCAGCAGCAAAACAGGCTGCATGAAGGGCTGCAGTGCCGTTGGAAATTGCCACTGCGTATTTTGAATGAACATAATCTGCTATTCTTTCTTCAAATGCTTTGATGGTTGGTCCTGTTGTTAAATAGTCTCCCTTTAATATATCTACAACTGCTTTTATATCTTCCTCATCAATCCACTGCCTGCCATAGGGTAAATAAGTTTCTCTTACGGGTTTTCCACCGTGAATCGCCAATATATCCTTCATGATCATACCTCGCTTAAACTAATTTTAGATGATTTTTTATCCATGCCTCTGTCTTTTTAATTCCTTCTTCTAAAGGAATCTCTGGCTTCCACCCCATTAAGGCTTTAGTCTTTGAGTAATCGCACAACAGCTTCTGAATCTCACTTTGAGGATGGATATGTGGTATATGGGTAATTTGTTCTTCTGTATCAGCGATCCGTTCAGCAAGCTGATTGATTGATAGATCCCTTCCAGTACCTGCATTGAGCACCTCTCCATTGACGATATCCTGATAACCTGCCTCCACGACAAAACGGGCACAATCTTCTACATACAACAGATCTCTTGTCTGCCTTCCATCCCCATAGATATCAAGTGTTTTTCCTTCTAGATTTCTCTTGATGAATATGGCTACTACGCCCCCTTCACCACCAGTTTTTTGAAAAGGTCCGTAGGTATTAAAAGGTCTTATCACAACAACAGGCAGTCGGTATCCATGCCAATAGGATAAAACCAGGCTTTCTCCCGAAATTTTACTTCCTGCATAGGGTGAAGCTGGCTTCACCGGATGAAGCTCTGTGATTCCACTTTCACTATAGGCTCTGTCATATACCATACAGGTGCTCATAAATACCATCTTGGTTTTATGCTTTCTACATTCCTCTAAGACATTAAAGGTACCTAATACATCATTGTTAAAGGTGGTTTCAGGATCATCTAAACTATCCTGTACATTGATACTGGCTGCCAAATGATAGCATATTTCGTATTTATTTTGGAAAAGTTCACCTAATAATTTTTGATCCTTTATATCTCCAATCACAAATTTTTCTAAGTTCTCCCTATGAAGAAATTCTTCGAGGTTTTCTTTTCGCCCATTTGACAAATTATCTAAAACCCATACCCGATGTCCTTCTTCTAACAGTCTTTTTACCACCCACCGTCCGATAAAGCCTGCTCCACCGGTTACCAATACTTTCATTTTTTTGCCCCCTCGTCTGATAAAATTCTATTTATAAAACCGATAGATCTGGGATTGAGAAATTAAATATTCAACGGAACTGTGAGGGCACAGTTCCCTACGTAAACATTAAGCAGGAATGTAGGGATCGACGCCCTCGTCGAGCCGCATATAAAATGCAATATCCAATCACAGGTCTATATAAATTTACACTTTTAAAGCGCATATACGTAGTTGAGGACCTGCGTATCCTCCCGAAAATGCAGCGGACAGACACGCAGGTCTGCCCGTTTTTCGGAACAGCACAGAGGCCCCGTTGCTTACAATTATCTTTCATTTTAGAAGCGTCTATCTATATTTTTCAGCTTAGATAATCCATAGCTTTTTATCCTACAATATTCCTTCTTCATGGAGCAATGCCCTGATCTCCTCTCTCGTGATCGGTTCCATATGATGGGAGCAATAGCTTCCGATCCCTGCAGCCCTACAGCCTTTATAAAAATCTCTAAACTTTTCTGTCTCATAGGTCACAGGACATACCGCATACATTTTCTCCAAATCAAAAGCAAATTTAGATTCTTCCTCTGTCATAAGCTCTTCATATAACTTTTCTCCCGGTCTCATCCCAATGGTTTCAATCTTTATCTCCTGCTGATCAATCCCATGTTTTTTACAGGTTTCCTCAATCACTACTTCTGCTAAATCACGCAGCCTGATCACTGGCATCTTTAATATAAAAATCTCACCCCCTAAGCAGTTTTCAGCAGCCTGCATCGTAAGCGCCGCAGCTTGAGTAAGGGTCATCATAAATCGACTCATATTGAGATCTGTAACCGTGATCTTTCGCTGTTCTAAGATTTGTTTTTCAAATAAAGGAATGATCGATCCCCTTGAACCCATTACATTTCCAAACCGTACAACAACAAACTTTGTCTGTGCACTGCCTCTGCTGAAATTCGCCGCCTGGGTAATTCTCTCTGCCAAAAGCTTTGTTGCCCCATAAACATTGGTGGGGTTAATGGCTTTGTCTGAACTGGTAAAGAGTACCCTTTCAACATTATGATTTCTAGCGGCCTTAATTACATTATCCATCCCGATAATGTTGGTTTTCATCGCTTCCGTTGGATTGTATTCACAGGCAGGTACATGCTTCATGGCAGCTAAGTTAAACACAATGTCGATATCCCTGCATGCACGCTCCACCCGGTCATAATCCCTTACATCCCCAATCAATAAGCGAATATTCTTCTGATTTCTCAAGGTATTGCCAATCAAAAACTGTTTATATTCATCTCTACTCAATATGCGGATAACCGCTGGCTCCTGTTTTAACAGCTCCTCAACAATTTTCCCTCCAACGGTACCGGTTCCGCCAATCACTAATATCTTTTTGTCTTTATATCTCACAGTTCTCTCTCCTAAATGGTTCTATCAATTTTTATCTGTGCTTCTATACCATATATATGAATAGAACTGGAATCGGTGAGGTTCCTGTACCTTTTTTTGATTATGTAATAAATACTGTCTTTCAATCCTCAAGGATCAACGGTTGATGCCCTTATGTTTAGCAGTTCTTCAAGCACAGCAAGATTGTGCAAAGTATCTTTATCCCCTGGTCGATAAGCTAATGCAAGCTGATTATGCAGATAGGACAAATCATAGCATCCTAGCTGCATGAATAATCGCCCAGATGATAATAACTATTGCGCACAAAACTTTATTTTCGGCAGTATTCCTTTCATCTGCTAAGAATTGCAAATAGAAATCAAAGCCCTTTCATACTGTTGTTCTTGATGGCGTTCACGGGCATAATGAAAAATATTATGCTATTTGCAAGCCATGGTTTCATTCCCCTATTCAAACCTTGATATGAAAAGGCCCAACTTTCTTCTGCGTTGAGCCTTCTAAGGCCTGTTATCTTTCATCTAATCATCTAAGGATTGATATCTATTTTCCAGGGAGCATCCCCCACAGCAATCGACCCAAGCAATTCATTGGTCAGGCCTCGGATTACATAAACCGTATCATCGTTTTCATTAGACACATAAATCATATTGGTCTTTACATTCACGCCTATTCCCCCGGGATTTGTTCCCACAGCAATGGTAGCAATGACGGCATTGGATACCCCGTCAATGACAGAAACATTGTGGGCTCCAGAGTTACTGATATAAATGCGATTGGTATTTGGATTGACTGCTACTCCATAGGGATTCGTCCCCACACTAATGGTTTCAATGACTGTATGGGTTAAACCATCAATCACGGACACATTGTTATTGTTGTCATAGTTGGTTCCGTAAATCCGATTGGTAACTGGATTAATTCCCAAATCTGCTGGCCGCATTCCGCTTATACTTCCTACCAGGGTTGCAATGACTACATTTGATATCCCATCAATTACAGAGATAGTGTAAGAGTATCTATTGGATACATAAATGCTATTGGTAGATGGATTGATTGCCGCCCCCCATGGATTTGTTCCCACAGGAATCGCTGCAATCACCGTGTTCGTTTTTCCATCAATTACAGAAACATTATTTGAGTTATAATTAGTTACATAAATGCGATTGCTGCTTGTATTAATAGCAATAGCTGACGGTCATTCCCCCACTTGAATGGTATCAATCACCGTATTGGTAATACCATCAATCACAGAAACATTGCGTGAATACAGATTTGAAACATAAATTCTATTGGTTATTGGATTGACTTTTACAGCAAAACTAGGATTATTGCCTACAGGAATGGTTGCAATCACTGAACTTGTCATTCCATCGATTACAGAAACATTGTTAGAAAATCTATTGGCCACATAGATTCGATTGACAGACAATAGACCTGTATAGCCTGCTGGGCCTGTTGCTCCTGTCGGACCGGTTGGGCCTATGGCTGACTCGAACTCAATAATAAGCGTAGGCCAATTTTCAACCATTCCATTCTCATATCCTCTGAATCCCATTAGACTCGTTTGGTCCTCAAATGTGGTAAGCAGTATTCCGTTATTTTGGAATAGGTCTTCATACCAGCCTTGTACCAGCTGGGTTAGACTCAAATAAATGTAATTTCCTACAAGATCTTCATCCAATACTGTCTCCAATACTGGTTCTCCTGCAACAGTCGGCTGGGTATTCCATGTTACGATATTTTCTGAAAATCCGTTTACTAACCGCCGTGCCGTTAACGGTTGAACACCAGGTACTATCTTTTGAAAAAAGAAGAGTCTTAATGTGACGTTCGTAATAACTGACGCCGGCGGTATTGGACTTATATCAAATCTTAATAAGGTTCTAAATACATCATTGGGTGCAAAAGTTCGTCCCACCAGCAGATTTTCTGCAGGTCCAAAGTTTTGGTTTGGCAGCAGTTGCAATATTACTGCTGCATCTGTCGGGGTTAAAAACAATATAGGCACATCACTCCCTCCTTTCCAATTCATACTATATGGATAAGCAGGTATGGTTACAGGTTGGCTTCTCTAAATTTGAAGAGACTGCTTCTGCTTCAACAATTCTTTAAGAAGGCTGAGATTATTTAAAGCATCTTGGTCGTTAGGTCCATAGGATAGCACTATTTTGTTGTGATGATAGGATAAATCGTATAGCCCTAGCTGATCATAGCAAAGACCCTACTCTAACAAAGTCAACCCTTCTGTCTTGCGAAAAATTGAATATGTTAGATAATACAATTCCAAAGTCCCTTCATTTACTGATCACCATTATTCTTAATGTTTAACGTATTCTCAAGATATTGCTTATTATATAGAACTCTTTGATCATCAGGTATATACAATCTAGCTAGCTCATTATGATCATAAGCCAATTGGTAAAGTCCTAGCCTGTCATAACAGACACATAGCTGGAGGTGGGGGAGCCAGGTCCAACAGGCAGAATTTGTTAATCCCATATTTTCGTTAGGCTTTTCCAGCAGTGTAGCGAGCTTATACCAAAAAGTAGCCTGCTTATACATATTTATGTTTAGAAACAAGAACCCCATGCGGCAGCAGGATTCTGCCCTAGGCGTATCATATTTGAAAGATTGCAAGCTATACTTCATAGCATTATCCCAGTCATTAAGAATGATATGGATATCTGCAAGCTTCCAGCAAGCAGCAACATTATCCTCAAACCACCCCTTACCAGCATCTAAAAATTTGATATAGTATTCTGCGGCCTCTTGATGCCGTCGATGATCAAGAAGTTCATTGGCATAATAATATAAGTCCCTTGGACCAAACTCTTCATTGTTTTTCAACCTCTGTTCATATATCTTTATATTTCTATCTACATCATGATGGACTCTCTTGTGTGTTACCCCAATATCGCTGTTTAAAATATTTCCACCCATTTCCAGATATTCATGTACCGGGCCAACCCATCTAAAACTGCAACTTCTCTTTACAAGACGGTTGCTTCTTATTGTGTGTGTGACTTTTCCATATTGATCAAAAGCTAAATTGATATTCATCGTCACACAGTCTATCGTTGGGTTGAGTACTTCTTTGAGCTGCAAAAACTTCTGTCTATCTTCCTCCAACAGCATATCATCAGCATCAGTCCAAAGAATATATTCCATAGAAGCCTTACTAAAAGAAAAATTGCGGGCCGCTGCAAAATCATCAATCCACTGAAAATCATAGATTTTATCCGTATAGCGTTGGGCTATTTCCTTTGTACAGTCTTCAGAACCTGTATCAGCAATAATGATTTCATCTGCAATTCCATTAAACGATTCCAGACATCTGTCCAAAACTTTCTCTTCATTTTTTACAATCATACATAAACTAATCGTTACCATAGGATCACCTCATCAATCTTCATAGTTCAATACATTGTATGACATGTTTTGTGTTATGTGATTGAGACATAGTCATTGTACCCAACAACAAAACCTTCCACTAAATGGAAGGCTTTGTTGTTGAATTAATCTAATTGAATAATAGTCAATTGTGCACCTACTTGCGGAGCCGGATCCATGACGAATGAATCTGTTCCGCTGTTACGCAAGGAAATTCCGCTTCCGCCTGTGAGACCTAAGATAGCCTCGCCGCTTATTTGATCCGGTACATCCAGAATAGCAATCCGTGTGGATGGATCGACAGTTCCGTTTACCGCAATGGATATTTCTGCACCTGTACTTCCTGTTACACTAACACTATAATGAATTTCATAATTAGCGGTATTTGTAACAGTTATTCCTGAAGTACCTGTAATGTGACTTATGCCAACCAGAGGACCATTGTTGCTGAAAAGCACATCTGAGTCGGCAGCGACCGTATCATTAGCACCTGTGGCAAGATGGAATACGTAGCCGAATGAAGCTAATCCTGCTCCTGTTGCTCCTGTGGCCCCTGTGGCTCCGGTGGCTCCGGTGACTCCGGTGGCTCCGGTGACTCCGGTGGCTCCTGTTGCTCCTGTTGCTCCCGTGGCTCCTGTTGCTCCCGTGGCCCCTGTTGCTCCCGTGGCCCCTGTGGCTCCTGTTGCTCCCGTGGCTCCTGTTGCTCCCGTGGCCCCTGTGGCTCCTGTTGCTCCTGTTGCTCCTGTTGCTCCTGTGGCCCCGGTTGTCCCTGTTGGACCTGTGGCTCCGGTGGCTCCTGTGGCTCCTGTTGCCCCTGTTGCCCCTGTTGCTCCCGTGGCTCCCGTGGCTCCGGTGACTCCGGTGGCTCCTGTTGCTCCCGTGGCCCCTGTGGCTCCCGTGGCTCCTGTAGACCCGGTTGCTCCTGTGGCTCCTGTTGCTCCTGTTGCCCCTGTTGCTCCTGTGGCCCCCGTGGCTCCTGTTGCTCCCGTGGCTCCTGTTGCCCCTGTGGCCCCTGTGGCTCCCGTGGCTCCTGTAGACCCGGTTGCTCCTGTGGCTCCGGTGGCTCCTGTTGCCCCTGTTGCTCCCGTGGCCCCTGTGGCTCCTGTTGCTCCCGTGGCTCCTGTTGCTCCCGTGGCCCCTGTGGCTCCTGTTGCTCCTGTTGCTCCTGTTGCTCCTGTGGCCCCGGTTGTCCCTGTTGGACCTGTGGCTCCGGTGGCCCCTGTGGCTCCGGTGGCTCCTGTGGCTCCTGTTGCCCCTGTTGCCCCTGTTGCTCCCGTGGCTCCCGTGGCTCCGGTGACTCCGGTGGCTCCTGTTGCTCCCGTGGCCCCTGTGGCTCCCGTGGCTCCTGTAGACCCGGTTGCTCCTGTGGCTCCTGTTGCTCCTGTTGCCCCTGTTGCTCCTGTGGCCCCCGTGGCTCCTGTTGCTCCCGTGGCCCCTGTTGCCCCCGTGGCTCCTGTTGCTCCCGTGGCTCCCGTGGCTCCGGTGGCTCCCGTGGCTCCGGTTGGACCTGTTGCTCCCGTGGCTCCGGTGGCTCCGGTTGGGCCTGTTGGGCCTGTTGCTCCTGTTGCCCCCGTGGCCCCTGTGGCCCCTGTGGCCCCTGTGGCTCCCGTGGCTCCTGTAGCTCCTGTTGCTCCTGTTGCCCCTGTTGCTCCTGTTGCCCCCGTGGCTCCTGTTGCTCCTGTTGCCCCCGTGGCTCCTGTGGCTCCTGTTGCTCCCGTCGGACCTGTCGGACCCTCTGGACCGGTTGGACCGGTTGGGCCTATGGCTGACTCGAACTCAATAATAAGCGTAGGCCAATTTTCAACCATTCCATCCTCATATCCTCTGAATCCCATTAGACTCGTTTGGTCCTCAAATGTGGTAAGCAGTATTCCGTTATTTTGGAATAGGTCTTCATACCAGCCTTGTACCAGCGGGGTTAGACTCAAATAAATATAGTTTCCTACAAGATCTTCAGCCAAAACTGTCTCCAATACTGGTTCTCCTGAAACAGTCGGCTGGGTATTCCAGGTTACGGTGTTTTCTGAAAATCCGTTTACTAACCGCCGTGCTGTTAACGGTTGAACACCAGGTACTATCTTTTGAAAAAAGAAGAGCCTTAATGTGGCGTTTGTAATAACTGACGCCGGTGGTATTGCACTTATATCAAATCTTAATAAGGTTCTAAATACATCTCCCGGCACTGCAGTTCGTCCAACAAAAAGGTTCTCTTGCGGGCCAAAGCTGGTGTTTGGCTGAAACTGCGATACAATGGTTGCATCTGTTGGCGTTAAAAACAATATGGGCATATCACTCCCTCCTTTCCACTTCATACTATGTGGACAGCCATAAAGTGTGAATATTTTTCAGGAGCTTTCTATAAAAATATAACAGCCCGCTATCTGCCTTGGTTTCGATTGAGAATAGGCTGTTCTATTGCTCTATATTTACGATTTAGCAATATCATGGATCTTCAGGATGTCTTCAAAGTATCTTTTGTTATATAAAACTCTTTCATCATTAGGTATATATACCCTAGCCTTTTCATTATGCTCATAGGCCAATCGATGCAATCCCATTAAAAACAAGCTTTTGATCCGGATAAATCATAATTGAAATTTCCAAATTAGGGTAATTATATAATCATGCAAGACTAAAGAGTATCGTTTTAGCTCCAACCAAAGTCGATCCACTGTTGACAAAATAGAAATTTGATGCAGTATCCAAAACAAGCGGTCCAGTCCAGGTTATGGTACTAAACTGACTACTAAAAATTCCTGTTGGTGGCACATCGGTAAGTGCTGCACTGACAGTCATACTTCCGTTAATAAAACTATTTGTAATATGTGAATACCCGGCCACATTTACCGTTCCATCCGTTCGACTATCAACCATACGCTGAATTCGCAAGCCATTGTGCACCATGTTATTAATTCGGCTATTATAAACATACGTATTAAGAATACCCATATGCCCGGATTGCACAATACTTCCTACAACATTAGCGTTCAGCAGTTGAAATTCAATTGTTGTAAAGGGGTCTACCATATCTACGTTTTGAAAGATAACATTCCCGCTAATAATGGCGCCATCTGTATAATTAGTATGTGTACTCACAGATGTCCCATTATCAAAAGTACCAATAACTGTTACGGGGCGCGCAACAAAAGCAGGACCCTGCATAAGATATACATTTTCCGCAGCCTGACTGGTTTGAATGGTAACATTCCTTGGAACAGATGAAGCAAAGTTAGCTAAGGATGAATCTCCAAGTACCCATGGTCCTAATCCAAGCAGTTGTACATGTCTTGCAGGGGGTATCAGAATATCTTCGTCAAAAGATGAATTCGCTGCAATTAAGACGATGCAACGGGCCCTCATACCTAACGTAACTGCAATTGGACTATTTGTAGCTGAATCAATCGCATCCTGCAAGGAATTAAAAGGTTCAGACGGTGTTCCATTACCTGGCCCTACAGCACTGGAATCAGCCCAAACGATACACTCTTCTCCCCATTCAAATTCACCTGGTCCTGTTGCTCCTGTTGGACCTGCTGGACCCGTTGCTCCCGTCGAACCTGCTGGACCCGTTGCTCCCGTTGGACCTGCTGGACCTGTTGCTCCTGTGGGGCCTGCTGGGCCTGTTGCTCCCGTCGGACCGGTTGGGCCTGTTGCTCCTGTCGGGCCTGCTGGACCCGTTGCTCCCGTTGGACCCGCTGGACCTGTTGCTCCTGTGGGGCCTGCTGGGCCTGTTGCTCCCGTCGGACCGGTTGGGCCTGTTGCTCCTGTCGGGCCTGCTGGGCCTGTGGCTCCCGTCGGGCCTGCTGGGCCTGTGGCTCCTGCCGGGCCCACTATTGACTCGAACTCAATAATAAGCGTAGGCCAATTTTCAACCATTCCATCCTCATATCCTCTGAATCCCATTAAACTCGTTTGGTCCTCAAATGTGGTAAGCAGTATTCCGTTATTGGGAAATAGGTCTTCATGCCAGCCTCGTACGATCGGAGTTAGAGTCAAAAAAATATAGTTTCCTACAAGGTCTTCAGACAGGGCTGCCTCAAATGCAGGTTCTCCTGCAACCGTCGGCTGGGTATTCCAGGTCACTGTATTTTCTGAGAATCCGTTTAATAATCGTCGTGCCGTTAGTGGCTGTACACCAGGTACTATTTTTTGAAAAAAGAAGAGCCTTAATGTGGCATTTGTAATAACCGATGCCGGTGGTATTGCACTTATATCAAATCTTAATAAGGTTCTAAATACATCTCCCGGCACTGCAGTTCGTCCAACAAAAAGGTTCTCTTGCGGGCCAAAGCTGGTGTTTGGCTGAAACTGCGATACAATGGTTGCATCTGTTGGCGTTAAAAACAATATGGGCATATCACTCCCTCCTTTCCACTTCATACTATGTGGACAGCCATAATGTGTGAATATTCTCCATGCTCTTTCTATAAAGAAAAAAACAGCCCGCTATCTGCCTTGGTTTCGATTGAGAATGGGCTGTTCTATTGCTCTATATTTACGATTTAGCAATATCATGGATCTTCAGGATGTCTTCAAAATATCTTTTATTATATAAAACTCTTTCATCATTGGGTATATAGGCCCTAGCCTTTTCATTATGCTCATAGGCCAATTGATGCAATCCCATTCGATCATAGCAAACACTCAGCTGGATATGCGGCAGCCAGGTCCAACATGCATAACTTGTAAATCCCAGGCTGTCTGTAGGCCTTTCCAATTGTGTTGCGATTTGATACCAGGCAGCTGCCTGCTTAACCATGTTCTTATTCAAAAATAAAAATCCTATCCGGCAGCAAGCTTCTGCTCTAGGTACATCATAGTTGAAGGATTGTAAACTAAACTTCATTGCATTGTCCCAGTCTTTCAGATGACTATAAATATCTGACAGCTTTCCGCATGCAGCAATATTATCTTCATACCAGCCCAATTTTGTATCTAAAAACTTAATATAATATTCTGCAGCCTCCTGATGTCGTTGATGGTCCAAAAGTTCATTGGCATAATAATATAAATCTCTTGGGGAAAAAGCTTCACCTTTTTCCAATCGTCTCTCATATATTTCTATATTACGATTCACAGTATCTGCACGTTCCTTTTTATGTGTAACCGCGATATCGCTATTAAAAATATTCCCTCCTACTACTAAACATTCATGTACAGCCCCTTCCCAGCGAAAATTTCTCGATCGTTTTACAAGGCGGTTTCTTTTTAAACTGGAGGTTACATTTCCTTTAGCATCAAAGGCTAAATGATAGTGCATAGCTACTGCATCTACAGATGGATCTAGAGTCTTTTTTAACTCTAATAGTTTTTTCTGATCTGCTTCCATGAAAATATCATCTGCATCCAGCCACAAAATATATTCCATAGTAGCTTTTTCAAAAGCAAAATTCCGGGCAGCAGCAAAATCATCAATCCACTGGAAGTTATAAATTTTATCCGTATAATTTTGGGCAATACTCTTTGTGCTGTCTTCAGAGCCCGTATCCACGATAATGATTTCATCTGCAATTCCCTGGACGGAGTCCAAGCACCGCGCAAGGACTTTTTCTTCATTTTTTACGATCATGCATAAACTGATCATTGGCATACAACCACCTCACCATTCACAATATCTTAACATCTCAATATATCGTATTTTCGCACTCATAATTATGTGATTGAAACACTTTGTAGCTTAACCTTTTCATGAACAATCTTAAAGTCTCATAAAAACTTATAATATCGCTTACTTTTATGCTTCTTTTTGCAAAAAATAAAGGCTCAACAACCGCTGAGCCTTTATTTTTATTAGAAAATCCGATTAAACAATCGACACCCCTGCGCTGGCATAACCTGTAACAGTAGTAAGAACCGTTATACCTGTACCTGTTATTGTAAAGGCCATTAATAGGCGATCTTCAGGGGCAACAGGGATTACCAGACCATCAGTAAATCCAGTAAGAACCGTACCTGCTCCAACTATACCGCTGAGAGTTGGCGTTAGTGTTACAGTTGCACCTGGAATTGGAATAAAGGTGTTATCCGGTGCACCTGATATATATAGCTGTGCTGTTACGGTTACAGTCTCTGTCAAAAGAGCTAATGCTACCGTTGTGCTAAAGAATGCAGCAATAGAAGTAATTGTACCGGCACGTGGGACAGAAAATGCGAAATCTATGACTGGGAATAGCGGCGCGCCAGTAAGGTCTATCATTCCTCCGGCAGCACTAATGTTGCTAGCGGAGTTTCCAAATCCAACAAGACCGGCTGTGTCGACGAGTCCTCCTACCGTTGTAGTCATTGCGACGGGTCCTCCCGACGCAAATGGAATGATTGCACTGCTGCCCGTCGCTCCTGTTGGGCCTGCCGGACCTGTCTCTCCTGTTGCTCCTGCCGGACCAGTTGCTCCGGTTGGGCCTGCCGGGCCGGTTGCTCCTGTTGCTCCTGCCGGGCCTGTCGCTCCTGTTGGACCTGCCGGGCCTGTCGCTCCTGTTGGACCTGCCGGGCCTGTCGCTCCTGTTGGACCTGCCGGGCCTGTCGCTCCTGTTGGACCTGTCGGGCCTGTTGGACCTGCCGGACCTGCCGGGCCTGTCGCTCCTGTTGCTCCTGCCGGACCAGTTGCTCCTGTTGGGCCTGCCGGGCCTGTCGCTCCTGTTGGACCTGCCGGACCAGTTGCTCCTGTTGGGCCTGCCGGGCCTGTCGCTCCTGTTGGACCTGCCGGGCCTGTCGCTCCTGTTGGACCTGCCGGACCTGTCGCTCCTGTTGGGCCTGCCGGGCCTGTCGCTCCCGTTGGACCCGTCGGACCTGTCGGACCTAAAGCAAATTCAAACTCAATAATAAGGGTCGGCCAGTTTGGAACATTGCCATCTTCATAGCCTCTAAATCCCATTAAACTGGTTTCTGTCTCTATGGTAGTAAGCATCAATCCATTATTGGGGAACTGTCCACTATACCAGTCTTGCACCAGACCTGTTAAATCCAGGTAAATATAATCACCTACGAGATCGTCAGCCAACAGGGTCTCATAGGCATACCCTCCTGCAGTATTCGGCTGTGTATTCCACGTTACTGTATTTTGAGAAAACCCACTTAATAATCTTCTGGCTGTCAAGGGTTGTATGCCCGGTGCGATTTTTTGGAAAAATAAAAGTCTTAACGTAGCTTTCGTAATAAAGGCTGTTGGTGGAATTGCACTTATGTCGAAATTTAAAAGGCTTCTAAATACATCATTGGGTGCAAAAGTTCGTCCCACCAGCAGATTTTCTGCAGGTCCAAAGTTTTGGTTTGGCAGCAGTTGCAATATTACTGCTGCATCTGTAGGTGTTAAGAACAATATAGGCAAAATAATCCCTCCCATTCAAATATTTCTTTCCCTTTATAACCTGCAAGCCTGCTCATTCTTTTTGTCTTCTGTTCCTAGTGTCTCAAGACCAATACAATATTCTAAAGTATTCTACAGCACACGCCTTACTTCTTAAATCCTGTCCCAATACATATATATTCTCACAGAACAGATTTGCTACTGTTTTAGTCAGAGTACTAAAAAAGCCCACACTACACTTTAAAAAAGATCGTAGTGTCTGCTTCACCAGCAGTCACTACGATCTTTTTTAGACAGATTATATTCTTAATACTTAATGCGTATATCCTCTATTCATTCTCTTTTGTTTTACTATTGTAATCTCTGTCATTAAAATAATTCAACCACGAAGAGGTTCTGTATAAATCCCAGTTACAAGGTGGTATATAGCCTTTCTTCATGCTTTCTTCCTTTCCGGCAGCTTTAAATTTTTCATACATGGTTACATATATACATTTTTGTTTTTCCGGATAAACCTCACACCATCCATCCCGGCTTCCTCCACAGGCTCCATTTCTCTGTTGTTTGGCACATTGCGACATGGGACATTGAAAGGCTAACTCATGCATGGCACAATCTCCACAAAAACAACATTCATTGGTAATGGTTTTTGTCATATATTCAAAATAAGTAAAGGGTTTTTTCAAGAAAGTTTTATCTATAACACGAGCAGTCGTTCTAATTACAGGGAATAGTGATGATTTCTGATTAAACCCCACTTTATGAACCATATGAAACATAGCATCTAAAATAGACGATTTAGCCGACCCCGTTTTTGTTCTATCCACTGGATTGTTTGTATTCAATTCAGTCGTCTCATCTTTTTCAAAGAAGTAAAAACCATCCCGCTGCGGATAATTAAATTCTGCAATGAGTTCCATCCAATTCGGTGCCAGCTCCTCACCCTTATCTAAAATGTATTGTATATCCGAATATTCGAGGCCATGTCCTGCAATGGTTACACCATCATACTTTAATCCCTTGAGAAGCGCATAAAGCTTTGCTGCCCTTAGCAGCTGGGGCTCTTTTGAATTGCCGTATTTTTGTTTTTCATTATGAAGAGGAAACATCATTTCGTCTGTAACCACACAGCCCGGAATCTTATTCTTGTTCATGAGCTTTGCTACCGGTAAGGATAACACAAATATATTTCCAAGCAATGGAATATTAAAATTGTTCAGGTCCATATATTTACGAAGCTCATCAAATTTTCTGGCATCATATCCTAGCTGCGTTATAATAAATTTAGCCCCATTGGCAATTTTTTTGTGTAGTTTATAGTACTGCGCCATTACCTCCCCTTCTTTTAGCTTAAAAGGTGAAACCACAGCTCCTCCAAAAAACTCCGTTGCCTGCAGTTTTATCTTCCCTTTATGTCCATGGATTTCCAAACCCTGATTCATTTTTTCAATCATTCGAAGGGTATGCACTGCATCAAGATCAAATACCGGTTTGGGCCTGCCTGAAAAACCTTCTGTCGTGTAGTCTCCCGTCATCACCAGCAGGTTCTTAAGCTCAGATCGGGCCAGTGCATGCAGCTCACTTTCTATATCATTTCTATTTTTATCTTTACAGGTAAAATGAATTAAGGTTTCAATACCCAGCTTTTTTGCTTCCATTGCCAGTGGATATGGCAGTATAGCAGGTTTCCCACTTGGATTGTCTGTGATGGTAATTCCGTTAATTCTTGAATCCTTCGCTGCCAATTCAGCCATTTTCAGTACCTGATCCTGGGACTGTTCCCATGCCCCTCGCCCCGGAACCAACTCCCAAACTACAGCAAATTTCTCCGGTTCATATAAAGCGTCACGAAAAGAAAGTTTTTCAGTTGACATCCTTCGTCCCCCCACAATATATCATTTGTATGATGTTTACCCGAATTTGCCGGCATAGTAACAAAGTTATTCTTTTAACAGGTTTGAGGTCCCCTGTATCGGTTTAGAAATACAACGCTCTATTTTATATTGAGACGGTTAACATTCAACATTATAAGGGCAGACACAAGGCCTGCCCCTACCCATTTTAAGTATATATTTAAGATGTTATCTATCTTATATCTGCTAGTGCCCTACAGAACCACCCAGATAAGCCTCCGAAATTTCAGGACTACAAGCCAATTCCTTTGCATCTCCTGAAAGAACAATTCGTCCTGTTTCCAGTACATAGGCCTGGTGCGCAATAGACAGTGCCATATGAGCATTTTGCTCTACCAAAAGAATAGTGGTTCCCTCTTGGTTTAATTCTTTTATCGTTGAAAATATTGCCTGTACCAGAAGGGGTGCTAGCCCCATTGAAGGTTCATCCAGCAGCAGCAGTTTTGGCCTGGCCATTAAGGCTCGGCCCATAGCCAGCATCTGCTGCTCCCCACCGCTTAAAGTCCCTGCCTGTTGCTTTATTCTTTCTAGTAATCGAGGAAATTTGTCAAAGACACGCTCCATGTCTTTTTTTATACCCGCCTTATCTTTTCTGAGATAGGCTCCCAGTTGAAGATTTTCCAATACGGTCATGGCAGAAAAAATTCTTCGGCCCTCCGGTACCTGTGAGATACCCATGGCCATGATGTTCTGCGCAGCCATGCTTTGGATTTCCGTATTTTTAAAAGCAATTGTTCCGCTCTTCGCTTTGTTCAAACCGGATATGGTTCTTAAAATCGTTGTTTTTCCGGCTCCATTGGCGCCGATCAAAGTAACAATTTGCCCTTCCTCTACCTCTAATGAGATCCCTTTAATCGCATGAATTCCTCCATAATATACATTCAAGTCATTTACCTTTAGCATACTGGAACCTCCTCTCCTAGATAAGCTTCAATAACCCTAGGATTCGATTTGATTTCCTGAGGTGTTCCATGGGCAATAATTTTTCCATAATCTAATACATAGATGCGTTCACAAACATTCATGACCAAGGACATATCATGTTCGATCAGCAGAATTGTCAAATCAAAATATTCTCGAATCCATTTGATTAATCCCAGCAATTCTTGGGTCTCCTGTGGATTCATTCCCGCTGCTGGCTCATCCAACAACACAAGCTTTGGCTTTGTTGCCAGTGCACGAGCAATTTCTAATCTTCGTTGTTCTCCATAGGGAAGATTTTTCGCATATTCCTGACTTTTATGATCCAATTTAAATATTTTTAAAAACTCCAATGCTTTTTCAGTGATTTTTTTTTCTTCCTGTCTATATTTTTTTGTCTGTAATATACTATCCAATACACTGTAGCTTACATTTTGATGATAAGCAATTTTCACATTATCAATTACAGATAAATCTTTAAACAGTCGGATATTCTGAAAAGTTCTTGCAATCCCTTTTTGAGTAATCTCGTAAGGATATTGCCCTACAATACTTGCATCTAAAAAATTGATTTCTCCTGAGGTCGGCTGATACACACCGGTCAGCATATTAAAGGCTGTCGTTTTACCTGCACCATTGGGACCGATCAATCCGATTAATTCACCCTTGTTCAAATAAATTTCAAATCCATTTACAGCAGTCAATCCACCAAAGGTTTTAATAAGTTGCTTTGTCTCAAGAATCGGCATGCTCTCCACCTCTATTCTTTGATGATTTAAAGTTTAATTTTGAATTCGTAAGCAAATCCAGTGAAAATTCTTTTCTTCCGAATAAGCCTTGCGGTCTGAATAGCATAATTCCAATCAACATCAATGCATAGATGACCATTCTGAGCTCATTAAAACGACGAAGTGCTTCTGAAACGAAAGTTAGCAATATGGCTGCAGAAATAGAACCGGTGATACTGCCTAAACCGCCCAATACGACCATCAGCAGGATCTCTACAGAAAAAGTCATGCTGAAAGTAGCTGGATGCAACAAACGAATTAAGTGCCCTAATACCGCCCCGCCAACACCAGCGAAAAATGCACCGAAAGTAAAGGCCATTACCTTATATTTCGTTGTATTGATCCCCATGGTTTCTGCAGCAATCTCATCCTCTCGTATTGAAATACACGCCCGTCCATGGGAAGAATTCATGAAATGTACGATATATACAACGGTTAAGACCGCCAGCATATATGCCCATAGAAAATTCGTATACCCAGGGATTCCCCACATACCTGCCGCAGCACCTACATATTTCCAATTTAAAAATAGAACACGAATGATTTCCCCAAAACCGAGGGTAGCAATCGCAAGATAGTCACCCTTTAACCGCAAGGTCGGTAAACCGATCAAAAACCCAGCAAGGGCTGCAACACACCCTCCCACCAACAATGACACCGTAAATAAAATGGGGGCAGGTAAAGGTAATTGCAATCGCGTAGTGATAATGGCAGAGAAGTAACCGCCTACAGCCGCAAAACCTGCATGACCTAATGAAAACTGTCCTGTAATTCCATTAATTAAGTTAAGGCTGGTAGCCATAATGATAAATATACTCATCATCGTCAACACCTGTGCATAGTAGGCATTCAGCACGCCATTCCAGATGAGTAACTGAAGGATGATTCCTAAAGCGATTGCTCCGACAACAACGATTAATCTTTTCTTATCCATAGCGTTCACCTACACCTTCTCTCTCACATTTTTCCCTAAGATACCAGCAGGCTTTACGATTAATATTAAGATCAAGATCGCAAAGGCAACGGCATCACGATAAGTAGAAAATCCTATGGCGCTGACACCCGCTTCTGCAACTCCGAGAATTAATCCTCCGATCATGGCACCAGGAATGATTCCAATCCCACCTAAAACTGCTGCTACAAAGGCCTTTAAACCAGGAAGTGCTCCCATTAAAGGCTGTACGACACCATAATACTGTCCTACTAAAACACCCCCAGCAGCTGCCAGTGCAGAACCAATGGCAAAGGTGAAAGAGATAGTGTTGTCTACGTTGATACCCATTAACATCGCCGCATCTCGATCAAGGGAAACAGCGCGCATTGCCTTACCCATCTTTGTATGTTGTACAACAAAGTGAAGAATAATCATAAGGGCAACTGCAGTTCCTAATATAAGCACCTGGCTGTTACTGATTGTAACCCCCATCACCTGCCAATTTACCTGCGCCATCTTCGGAAATGCTTTCGGCTGTGCACCAATCCGATAGATGGTGAAGTTTTGATAAAACATCGATAATCCAACGGCTGTCATCAACGCTGCAACTCTTGGTGCATTTCTCAATGGCTTATAGGCGATCCGCTCCATTACTACCCCTAGGATCGCACAAACAGCCATTGAAGCGATTAGGGCTGCAAAAAACGGCAGTTTAAAGGTTCTAATCGCAAAGTATCCTGCAAAAGCGCCGAGCATATAGACATCCCCATGGGCAAAATTAATCAATCGTACAATTCCGTAAACCATGGTATATCCAAGAGCCACTAACGCATATACGCTTCCAAGGGAAATCCCATTAATTAGCTGTTGTAAGAATTCTGCCACAGTCCCACTCCTTTTCTTAGACGATTTCTGTTACATAGTACGACAAATATAAGGACTTGCCAGTATTAAATGAAAGAGGGGTAGGTCTATACCCCTCTTCACTCACTTTTCTTAGTCTTTCTTATGGATTTACTGTTGTAAAGTACTTTTGTTTTTGATCTTCAACGATAATTACAACAGCACTCTTCACTGGATCTCTTTTTTCGTTAAGCTTAATCTTACCTGTTACTGCATTTAACTCAATTGCTGCGATTGCATCTCTTAGTGCAGGTCCTTCAGTTGTACCCGCCTTCTCAATGCCTTTAAGGATCATATTTGCAGCGTCATAAGCAAGAGCCGCTAATGCATCAGGTACTTCATTGTACTTCGCTTGATAAGCATCAATAAATGCCTTTACTTCTGGAGAATCCACATCTGGTGAGTAGTGGTTGCTGAAATAGTGGCCATCTGCCGCATCACCAGCTAATTCGAATAATGCTGGAGAATCCCAACCATCTCCTCCTAAGAACTTCACTTCTGCTGGGAATCCAACATTGTTCTTAGCTTGGTTTAAGATCAAACCAACTGTGTCGTAGTAAGAAGGTACAAAGACTACATCTGGTTTAGCGTTCTTAACCGTTGTTAGGATTGTATTGAAGTCTGTATCTCCACTAACAAAGGAAACTTCTGATACTATAGAACCACCATTTGCTGTAAATACTTCCTTAAATACATTTCCTAATCCGATAGAATAATCGCTGTTTGCATCTGTCATGATGGCTGCTTTCACAGCTTTTAAATCTTTACTCGCAAAGTTTGCCATAACAGCCCCTTGGAATGGGTCAATGAAGGCAGCTCTGAAAATATAATCTCCTACTTCTGTAACTGCAGGATTTGTAGAAGAACCAGATACCATCGGTACCTTTGCGTCTTGTGCAATCGGTCCAGCTGCTAAGGAGTTTGAGCTGGCCACTTCCCCTACAACAGCAACTACTTTATCTTGCTGGATAAGTTTTTGTATAGCCGTAGCTGAATCTGCCTGTGTACTTTTTGTATCCTCAGCTACAAATACCACTTTTCTTCCAAGAACACCACCCTGTGCATTCACTTGTTCAACCAATAAATCTACACCTTTTTTAGAAGACTGTCCGAAGGTTGCAATTGCACCTGTCATCGGTAGGATACCACCAATTATAATATCCCCTTCTGCTGCGGGCTGTTCCCCTGCCGCTGGAGCGGCTGGTTCTGCAGGCTTAGTACCGCAAGCTGCAAATATTAAACTTGCAATTAAAAGCATTGAGATCAGTAATACTGATTTTCTTTTCACACTTCATTCCCCCATTTTTTTTTATATTTTAGCTTTCACAAATCAAAATAAAGGACATTTTTTTCTGATAAAAATAATTCCAACTTTAATAAATATCAAGTATTTTGAAATTTGAGAAAGATAATAACTCATATTTATTCATTTTTATTAATAAATATGAATGCACAGATTTTTGTCTCAAGCTTTTCCTAAAAAAAAATAATCTTTACAATTTTTGTTTAACTCCAGTCATTTGCTTGCAAAACTATAAAATCTATTATAGAATCAAGCAGGTATTCTGTCAATAACTATTCTTAAAATTTTCTGAATAATGAAATATTATGCGATTTTAGGCAAACGATACCAACTCGCATTTATTAAGGATTTAAAAATAATAAAAAATTTTATTATTTCGGATAATTTCTTTCTTATTTTTTTAACTCAAAATTATTTTTCAAATTATTTTTCAAAATTTTCTAAATTTAGATTTTAATTTTTTCATTTCATTCAAATATTTTTATAAACATCTGCCCATACAAAAAAGATTCGCTAGTAAATAACGAATCTTTTTTGTATATCTGAATACCCTTATGGGCTATTCAACATCTTCTTTACTTTTTCCAATCCCCTTACGGCTTTCTGGAGATTTGTCATTTAGATCTAAATAGAAAGATTCCTAGCAGCATCATAGAGATTCCTACAATCTTCATTGGATTCAGGCTCATTTTGGCAGTCTCGAACAATCCAAAACCCTCTGCGATCACCGCTACCATAAGCTGCGCCACCATTACAATAGAAATAGATGTAACTGGCCCCAAAAGCAACAGCCCTTTCATGGCACTGAAGACAATCATAACGCCAAAGGTGCTGCCCAGCAAATATAACCGGTTAATTTCATTGATCCTGCTAAAATCCCCCTGCCGCAGACTAAAAAATATTATCAAGGCAAGCAAAAATCCCACCCCGTGTATCAGCACATTTGCTCCCCATAATCCAACCTTTTCACCAACTCTCGCATTAAAAATACTTTGCAATCCGATCAGTATCCCTGCCAGAGCAGAATATATCATACCTGACATAGCCTTCTGTCTCCTTTCCTTTCTTACTCATAGAGATTTCCATAGGATAATTGCTTTAGCTTTTCTATATCTTTAATCGAAATAAAACCCTTTTCCCTTATAATAATCCCTTTTGCAATGAAATCTTGTACCGTTCTGTTCAAATGCCTGTAACTGGTTCCTAAAAGAGTTGCAACTTCTGTAAGCTTAGAAGTTTTTATCTCGCCCCTGTATAAAGAATCTTGTTCATCTACATTCACAGATAGCAAATAACTAGCAAATCGATTTTCGACGGGATAGAGCAAATTCATTGAAGTCATGTTCGAAATCGTATAGAGTTTGTGGACAATATTTTTATTCAGAAATCTCAAAAACTTTGGATCGTCATAAGCATACTGCATCAACGTTTCAAACTTTATTCCAATAACTAAGGATTCCTTTAAAGATTCTACATTGCAGCGGACTTTATAAGATGATAAAAACTCCATATCTCCCACAATGCTTAATGGATTATAAAATCTCAGCAACAGTGATTTGGCATTTTCCATGGTTGTGTAAACTTTCATCTTTCCCTTTACTAGAAAAAACATGCAGTCAAGTGGCTCGCCTACTGTACAGATTTGTTCACCCCGTTCATAGCTGAATAACTCCATGGCTTTTAATACTTCTATACTGCATATATCTTTTAAATTATACTTTTCAATATAGGATTCCAGCAGTTTTGGATTATAGATCTTTCTCATCATTTCCATCCTCATAGTTATTTTAGTTATCCTTATTTATCCTATAGCTCTAGTGTACCCAAGGTTAAGTTCCAGGAAAAGGACAAATGTCCTATTTAACAAAACTATTTTAAATTAAATAAAAAAACAAAGACATCAATTTTATCATATCTTTGTTTTTTTAACACTTTATTATTCTTCATGAAATACCCTTGCATGTACAACCTGTGTTTCATTTTCATTAGAATTGATTATCGCCAATGCTACGCTGGTCTTTTTCTCACTTAAAAGAGAAAAGAAATCTCCCGATTCAAGGGTCTCAGTCCTTTCATCCACACGAATATCAATTTTGCCCTTTACGCAGTATATCGCTTCTGTAACAGCAGCAGGTGAAATGCTATCCGGCAAAGCAAATCTTCTAGCTGCTCCCTTTGGCAAAGTAATTGCCTCCAGGCTCCCTTCCCAACCATCTGCCATCATCAAATTAAAATCTGTTACCTTTCCGCGGCTCTTTGTAGTCCAATCTCCACGAAAGCGGTCCTGCTCAAATGGAGCTAAAGCAATCTTATGATGTCCTTCATGATCCAGTTGCAGTTCACCTTCCAGCACCATGATCAGCCGCCGTATACCAGGAAGAGATGTAAAAACCGATTCCTCTACCTCCACCTTTGCGGAACTCATCCGCCATAAAAAATTCCGTTCACTGTACAGTGCATCCTTCGGAAAAATGGCCAATTGGGTTGTTGTCCCTCCTGTCCATACAGTTGTATTCTGTTCTGCTTTTCTTATGATTTCTATTAGATAACTCACGAGATCCTCTCCTTGTTTAGTTTTTTCCTCAACAATCCTTTATCCTTTCTTTATTCTTTAAGACTTTAAATAATCCTTCTATAATCCATATAGAAAAAGCATGCAGATATTTTTTTAACCTGCATGCTTTTTCTAGCCTAATGTATTGTCTAAAAACATCATCACTACAAATCCTATCAGCAGTGCATGAGTTGCTAGTTTAGAATGGCCCTGTTGGGTTTGTGTTTCTGGTATGATTTCATGACTGATAACAAAAAGCATTGCCCCCGCGGCAAAGGCTAAGGCAAAGGGCAATATTGGCCTTGCTACTTGCACCAGTCCGACACCCATAATCCCCCCGATGGGCTCTACCAAACCTGTTGCAAGGGCTACTAAAAAAGCACGCCTCTTGCTATAGCCTTCTCTTAAAAGTGGTAATGCTACAGCAAGCCCTTCAGGAATATTCTGCAATCCAATACCAACCGCAAGACTCAAACCATTAATAATATCTCCATCCCCAAAACCAACGCCTACAGCTAAGCCTTCCGGAAAATTGTGAATGGTAATCGCTAATACAAAAATCCAAACCTTTTTTAGTTTTGGTGACAATACAGGCATTTGTGCTTTCTTCTTATCATTGCCGTTCATGGCATTCGAAAGCAAGTTTGTATCTGGAAAAAATTTATCTACAAAGTCTAAAAAAAGTCCTCCACAAAGGATACCGACTACAGCGATGGCAGAACCTCTAATACCTCCTCCACCCTTCTCAATAGCAGGAACAATCAGGCTAAAAGAGGTCGCTGCCAGCATAACACCTGCCGCTACTCCTAACAATGCATCCAGTAACTTTTTTGATATATTTGTTGTAAAGAAAATCGGGAAAGCCCCTACACCAGTGGCCAATCCCGCTGCAAGGCTGGCAATAATTCCTACCCAAATTAAATTAAACTGCGAAAGATACTGTACCATGATAAACCTCCTTAACAGTTTATGCCCTATATTCAATGTATGAATCCGCAGTGATTTTGTGATTCTTTCGCCCGAATTATTGAGTCCGGAGCTTGCAGTCTATGAATCAGCATACAAAGGCATAACAAGAGGAAGCATGAAAGACGAAAAAAAAGTTTATAATATAAAATAGAATACATGGAGAAAGGATGAATCCCGTGGACGATCGAAAAACCCTGCATGAAGTAATGAACCAAATGAAAGCTATCGAGGCGAGCTTATACGAGAATTTTGAACACATCGCCGGTATTGAGCTTTTACTGTCCTCTGACAATAACAGTACTGTAAAAGACGCAAAGATATCCAAAAATTTTTCTATATTAAAAGAAAAGTTAGAGGATACCACTGATTCCGTAAAAGTGTTTATGTCTATGCTGAAAGAGGAACAGCGTCATAACTAGAATTCTTTCTATCAAAAAAGAACACAAAAATCTGTGTTCTTTTTTGATAGAAAGGTTAGTTTTTCTTTACTTAAAGAAGCCTATCTTTTTTCCGGTAAGATCTCGATCCAGTATCCATCGGGATCTTCTATAAAATATATTCCCATGGCCTCATTTTCATAGCAGATACAGCCCATTTCCTTATGTAATGCATGAGCTGCTTCATAGTCATCTGTAGTAAATGCAATGTGTATCTCATTGTCTCCCAAATCATAGGGTTCTGTGCGATCACGAAGCCACGTTAATTCTAACTTGTGAGGGGTTGTTTCATCCCCTAAAAATATCAATATAAAGCTTCCGTCAGATGCTTCTTTCTTCCTTGTTTCAACTAGTCCCAGCGCCTTTTTATAAAAATCCACGCTTTTTTCTAAATCCAAAACATTGATATTATTATGTACAAATGTAAACTTCATAGAATCTCCTCCCTGCCATTATACAATTAAATTCTTTTAATACTAGTATACTTCATTTCACATTGTTCAGGCAAAAAAATTATAAGAATCTTTCTCTTTTGCCTTCTCCCAATATTTATCCCCTGCATATTTTATAGTATATTCATTGTCACAGTTTTAGAATCGAGGTGTAAAAATGAATCATACTAGATTTTTCTCTAGCTCAGAATAAACAAAGAGAGCCCCTTTTATTTATAAAGCCGCTCTCTTTGTTTATTGCTTTGCTTTAGTAATCAAAACAATCTGGGTAATGGGCCGTCTGCAATCATTAAATCTATCATATCCCGATACAGAATTGTAAACTGTGGGATTCCATAATAATAGGGCGTATAGGCATAAGTTTGAAAATAAATGACGATGCCTTGATTTGTCAGGTAAAACTGTTGATCACTATGAATCGTATGAAAATCAGTAATCAACTGAATTTTTCCAACTCTGATTTGATGTTTAATTCGTATGCTCAAGCGCTGAATATAATTGCTCCCCTCTTGGAAGAAATCCTTCAGGTTATATACCTTTCCAGTGTCTAAATCCACAGTCAGTGAGTCTGCCAGCGTTAATCCACGGGCAGTGCCTTTACTAAAAACATAATTCGTAAAATAGATACTAAGCAAACCTCTTTTATTCAACTTTACTTCATAGGCTCCCCGTATTTGCATAAAATTTCTCGATCTTTTTTTTTGATTTTCTACTAAATCATAACTTTTCTTTAAAATAAGTTCATTAATGCTTTTTTGAATTTCTAAATCTTTTAACCCGCCGATTTCAGGGTAGCTTAGGTCCAAAGGCCAGCGCCCTATCTTTTTTCTTGTAATAGCAGCCATTGTGTCACTTTTGGGAGATCGTACCTTTAATCTCTTCCCAGCCATAGCCTGATAATTTTGGTTGTGATATCTTGCCATTTTTTTATGATAATCATACAACTGCCCATATTGTCCTATTAAATCTATTCCCTGCTGTACAACTTCTTTCTGTTCATGCTCTGTCATCCCATCCCCCTCACTTTCAAAAACAAAGTCCCTTTTAATCAATATATGCACAAGGGGTGGCAGAAGGTGCCAATAGGTAATTTATTATAAAATTTAGTATTCTAGGTTCTCTGTAGAAATTCATGTATTTTTTTATGCATCATTTCCCGCTCCGGCCCTATAGTACACACATGCTTTGAGCGCTCGAGCCAAAGGATTTCTTTTTGGAAGGCTTTAATCCTGTCATAAATAATTTGGGCGCTGACAGGCCTAACCGTTTCGTCAGTCTTAGACTGAACCACTAATGCCGGGCATTGAATTTGCCGAAGGCCTTTTTCCGCCATTTTCATGAGTTTTAGCAAATGACACAGCGCTTCAACAGAAAATCCATCGTATCCCAATTTATAGTCTGTAAATTCCTCTGACGCTGACGATTCTCCACTACCTCCCCACATTTTGAATTTCTGAAAATATTTCAACAAGGGTGCTCCATGAGCTTTTCGGTCATAAATCCTTATAGGCGCAGCAATAGGCACCACTTTATCCACCGGGTACTGTTCCGCCAGTAAAAGAGACAATACGCCTCCCATGGATAAGCCCATAACGTAAACTTTACTGCATGTCCGGCGCAAAACTTCATAGCCGGTTACTGCATCCTGCAGCCAATCCTGCCAGGTAACCTTCTCCATATCTTCCATTTTTGTACCATGGCCTTTTAGTAAAATTCCCTTAACAGTATATCCGCCCTTATGTAAACTTTCCCCCAGCAATCTCATATGTGCAGGAGTGCCGGTGAATCCATGAATGAGCAAACAGCCTTCTTCTCCCCCTTCATAATCAAAAGGCTGGGCATAACGATGAAAATGCTCCATTGACTTCCCTCCAATATCCTAATCCTTTCTAAAAACCTTATCGGCTGCAATTTTCCCACGATCGGGATAATCCGTAATAATCCCGGCTACGCCTAAGCTGAATATTCGTTCCAAGTCTTTCATTTCATTGACCGTATAGGTATAGATTGGCATTTGATGTACTTGCGCTCCTGTCACAATCTCAGGCAATACACTATAGTAAATCGGATGCAGGGCATCTGCCCCTATTCGCCGTGCATATTCCCAAGGTTCTACTAATCCTGCAACATACAGGACGCCTGTTTTTATACGGGGATTTAGTTCTTTAAGTCTCAGCAGGCTATAATGATTAAAAGAGGAGAGGATGGTATAATGCTCCATATGATAAATGCGGAGTGCTTCCAACACTTTTTCCTCTAATCCCCTATATAGAACAATGCCATTTTTCAATTCTATATTTAATAGGATATCCCTTCCCCGCAAAAAATCTAATAGTTCTTCCAATACCGGAATTTTTTCACCTCGGAAATTCTCGCTAAACCAACTCCCTGCATCAAGCATCTGAATCTCCTTAAGGGTTAGTGCTTGAATTGCACCGCTTCCATCGGTAGTACGGTCTACCGTTTCATCATGACATATTACCAAGCGGCCATCTTTAGTCATCTGTACATCAATTTCTATACCACCAGCTCCCAAAGTTAACGCTTTTTGGAAAGATGCCATCGTATTTTCCGGCGCATAGGCTGCAGCCCCTCGATGTCCAATAACCAGAGGCTTCTTCATTCATTTCAGCTCCTTTTCTATAAATAGATATATTCTTCTTTTTCTTACTTTTCCCTGCTATTTTCTCCCTTCATCTATTATCCTATTTCAAAATTCCCAAAGAAATAACCCGATACAATGTACCGGATTATTCTAACCAATAAATCTTTTAAAATCTCACTTTTAAGGCAAATCTATAATTTTTTTATGGCTATTCCGTTTTCTAATTTCTCACTAGGCGAAAGAATAACCTCTTCCCCCTCTTCGAAACCTGTGAGTACCTCTACTTTCCTCTTGCTCTCAATTCCTTTTTGAATTTCTCTTAGTACGGCAGTATTGTTTTCATTAACAAAAACATAATCCTTGCCATTCTGCTGAAATACTGCATTTTCAGGAATCAACAGTGTATTTTCCTTACTGTTGATGATAATCTTAATATCTAAGTCGTATCCGGGACGAAGTCCTGTAATGACATCCTCTATATCTATTTCTACCTTAATTCTTTTTTGTTCAATTCCTAAATCGGAGATTTTGCTAAAAGCTTGGGGATGAATTTTTCTTATTCTTCCCTGCATGCCATCGATACCTAAATCCTTATGAGAAATCTCTACAGGTGCACCTACCTTCACTTTCCCAATCTCTGCCACCAATACGTCGCTTTCAATGTATAAAGCTTCTTGGTCTCCAATCTCCATTACCTGCGTTCCAGGCTGCAGGTAAGTGCCTGCCTCAACAGTCTTCATCATAACCGTTCCCTGAACCGGAGCAGTAATCACAAAGTCTTGGCCTCTGCTTCGCAACTCCTCTATTTGAATATCCAGTTGCCGAAGCTGAGCCTCATACTGTGAGGCTACATTCGCAGAAATTGGCTTCTTCAGCAGTTCTAAATCCAGTCTATAGCTTTCCAGTTGTGCAGTTTCTGTCTCTAATGCAGTAACAGCGGCTTGATACTCCTCATAACTAAGCGCCCCTGCTT
Source organism: Geosporobacter ferrireducens (assembly GCF_001750685.1). Classification (GTDB taxonomy): domain Bacteria; phylum Bacillota; class Clostridia; order Peptostreptococcales; family Thermotaleaceae; genus Geosporobacter; species Geosporobacter ferrireducens. Next base: position 1,420,500 of record NZ_CP017269.1, read on the forward strand.
CATATAAGGTTTTGCTGTTGTCTCTTTTTCTCTGGGCTTCCCGCACATTTCTTTCCTGTGTAGCTAACTGCAGTTCCAGTTTCTCAATTTCCCTATTATCTGCAGGCTTCTTCGCTTCATTATATTGAGCCATAATCACAGATTTTTGGGCCTCTAGTTCCATGATCTGCCGTGTAAGCTGCTCACTGTCAATTTTCACCAATACGGCTCCCTTCTCTACCGGATCCCCTACCTTTACCAATACTTCCGTTACTTTACCGGCCGTCGGCGAAAAAACATTTCCTTTATTTTCTGATACGACAAGACCCAATTCCTCTACATACTCTGCAATATTTCCTCTTTCGACAACTGCAACTTCTACATCTACAGCGTTGCTTCTATTCATCATAAATACTGCGCCTGCTGAAACTGCTATAACCACAAGAATAATTCCAATGATTTTTTTCTTCACTTTACTCACATCCCTTACGCATAATTGAGATTACGAAATTCTATTCTTTAGTGCATCCATAAAATTTAATTTATAAATCTTTCGGATGGTTGCCAACTGGGCAATGGTAACAAAGAGGACCGTAGCCAATGCCGTTATAATGTAGCTGCTTGGGTTGATCATAATTGGAATACTGTATAGATCCGTTGATAAAGCAGAAACAATACCGACACACATACCATATCCTACCGGCGCTCCAAAAAGTATTCCCAATAAAGTCATCGTACCGTTTTCTCTACTCACCATCTTATATATTTCTTTCTTTTCAAAGCCCAGTACTCTTAAAGAGGAAAATTCCATCATTCTTTCGCTGATACTGATAATAGTCACATTGTATACAATGGCAAACCCTAAGATTCCGCCAAACAACATCATTACACCTACAGAATAAATCATCATATCCATAAATTCTAGAAAGCTATTTTTCATATCTTCCACCGACTGTACTTGCCTGATATTCTTTACATCCCGCAGCTTAGGCACTACCTCGTCTCTGGAATCTACTAACGCTCCAGTAATCACCCCTTTTTCTCCAAGCAGATCATTCATTGCCTCGATATCCATGTAAGCATTGGTTCCTAAGTATTGCTCAACAAGTCCTTTCACTTCAATAAATTGATCCTTTTTATCCGGCATAAAGTTTTTTATCACAATTGTATCCCCGATACCTACACCTAGGGAATCTGCTAACCTTTCCGCCAAAATAATTCCATTTTGGGGCAAATTTACCGGTTGACCTAACGGACTTTTAAAATGATAAAATTGCGTATTCCTGGGTATCCCAATAATACTAACGGCTTTCTTTTTCCAGCCATTTCTTAATTCGAAGGGAACCTCTGCCTTGGGTTCAATATGATCTATTTCAATAATCTTGGATAATTCCCTGAGCGCATTATGATTCATGGGGCTGGCAAAATCAATATTGTAATCCATTGTTTGAAACTCTCCATACTGCAGCATAAATATATTGTTCCAAACAGAGGACATGAAAACCGGCACCATAGTAATTCCAAAGGTCAGAGCAATTCCAAAGACTAAAAAAGCAGCTCTTTTTTTATTTCTTAATATATTCCTTATGACCATTTTCCAGCTAAAGGAGATTTGGTTCCAAATAAATTTGATCTTTTCCAGCCAAATCCTGCCCCCAGCTCTAGGCGCCTCGGGCCGCATGGAGTCTGCAGGCATTATTTTCAGCACACTTCTTGCCCCTATCAGTCCTGATACTACACAAAATACACTGGTTAATAGGATTCCGTATACAATATAGATATAGTAAATTTTCATCTGAAACATAGGAATATTGAAATAGTAAATATACATTTTCGTAAATGCCGCTGATATGGGTATGCTGAGAATAATTCCTATAATAGAACCAACGATTCCCATTGCTAGTGAAAATTTGGTATAATGTCCCATTACATTCAAATTGTTATATCCTAATGCCTTCATCACGCCGATAGACATCCTATCATTTTTCACAATTCGAGATAACATAATATTAATAATCACTGCCGCTGAGATTAAAAATAGTAAAGTAATCGCTGTAGACATTGCTTCTAGTGATTCTACTTCCTGCATCATCATGCTGTGACTTAGCTGGTCTTTCCGTTTAATTATTCGCTTCACTCCGTAACGATCCAATTGATCCTCGATTTCATCCACTATACTGTCAATTCGATGGATGTATTCATCCTTAATCTTAATCATTACCTCGTTATAGCTGCCCTGATATCCCAAAGTCGATTGAGCAAAATCCTCTGTCACATAGATGACCCCAAATTTTTCTGCCGCCGGCATCAGTGTTTCTTCATTTTCCATTAGATAAATATACTCAGGGCTGCCTACTATCCCAACGATATCCAAAGGATACTCTCGCCCGGCAATATAAGGGGTAATTGTGTCTCCCAACACCATACCCCTGGCATCAACAAATTGTTGAAGTACTGCTGTGGTTTTGGGATTTTCTTTTATTTCTCTTCCCTCAATGGTATATATGCTGTTAATCCCACCTTCTTCTTTCGGAAGGGAAACCACCCGTACCCTTACCTTTTCATTAGGATCTTCCACTCGAAGAGGCACATCACTGCTGATTCTTCCCTGGGCTGCTTCTATTCCTTCTATGCTATGCAACCGGTCTATTGCAGTTTTTGGTATTCTCACCACTTCTACAAAAACATCTCCAAAATTGGTAACATCATAATAATGAAAGATGGAGTCATTTAAGTTATCCGCTACCATACTGAAGGAAACATAGATGGTCAATGCTAAAATTACCATCACTGCAATAGATATAAACTGTCCTTTAGAATTTTTAATTAATCTCAACAATCTTACATCTAATTTTTTCATCACCACTCAATCCCTTCAGGATGGATTGGATTGTCATTTACCTTTGTCTCAATAATTTCCCCGCTCCGCATCTTAATGACCCGGTCTGCCATCTCTCCAATCGGTACGTTATGGGTAATAATGACAATTGTCTTATTATATTTTTCATTGATCTCCCTCAATAACGTAAGAATCTTTATTCCTGTTTTGAAATCAAGGGCGCCTGTCGGCTCATCACACAGCAGTAATGCAGGATTTTTCGCCACTGCTCTGGCAATCGCTACCCGCTGTTGTTCGCCACCGCTCATTTGGGCTGGAAAATGGTCTTTTCTGTCTCCCAATCCCACGGCTTCCAGTATCTCGTCAATATCTAAGGCATTTTTACAGATTTCTGTAGCCAATTCAACATTTTCTCTAGCGGTTAGATTCGCCATCAAATTATAGAACTGAAAGACAAACCCGATTTTTTCCCTGCGATAAGCTGTCAGTTTTCTATCGTTATATTTAGTAATGTCTTCTCCTTCCATAAATACGTTTCCGTCACTGGGTAAGTCCATTCCTCCCAAAATATTCAACAGTGTACTCTTTCCTGAACCGCTAGGCCCCAGTATTACAACAAATTCTCCTTGATATAGCTCGAGACATACATCCCTTGCTGCTGCTACTGTCACCTCCCCCATTTGATAAAGTTTGCTGACTTTTTCTACTTTCAGTAAGACATCCTTCTTCATATTTATTTCACCCCGTGTCCCCCTAAGAGGCCATATTTTAGAAAATCATAAAAATCTGCTACCACTTGATCTATTTCTTCCATACTGTTGATTTTGTCTAAAAAACATTCTGCAAAGCCGCCAACAATCATAATCAGCATATCTGTCACAAATTTTACATTGACCTTTCTAATTTCTCCCTTTTCCATACCTTCCCTAATAATCCTTTCAAACATCTCTCTGCTAATTTTATATTTTTCTTCTAATAACTTTTCTGTAATATAAGGAATGGACATTGCATCCCTATAAAAAGCAAGAGAGAAGTCCTTTGTGGCTTTCATATTATAGTTCATAAGAAAATCTATTTTCTCCAATACTCCAGATATGTTTTTCATCTCCTGGTCTATCAGTCTGCTGTTTTTTTCCATCAGTGAAAAGGTTACCTTTAGGAAAAGATCTTCCTTTGAAGAGAAGTGCTTATAGATTGTCATTTTACTTATACCTGCTGCTTCAGCGATATCATCCATAGAAACTGCTTTATAGCCTAATTTTATAAAAAGTTCCTCCGCCTTTTCCATTAATCGATTGTATTTGATCTCACTTTGCGTTGCCATGGCACAGGTTACACCCCCTAGCGCTGTAAATAATTTATGGACAAATATTATACTTTCATACTAAATGAGTACATTTTTATTATATATTGTTCTCCAATATGTAGCAATACTTATTCAACAAAATGATTTTAATTATATTTACCCACGCTAGCCATTACAGCCTACAAATCCTTTATCGTTTTTCATAAAAAAACTGTAGAGGATCAAAGACCTCTACAGCAGACATGATTTACAATATAAAATACTTGATACAAGATGTAAGAATTACTTATAGATCACTTCGCTAGTGATTTCCTGCAGGCTGCCGCATCCCGTCATAAGCATAGCCTCTTCCAGCTCAACACCAATCCGGTTCGTATACAACTCTACACCTTCTGCAGCTCCCCCAAAGGCGGCAACCACATAAGGCCTCCCGATCAACACACCGTCTGCACCCAGAGCCAGTACCTTCAAAACATCCAGTCCTGTACGGATACCTCCATCAATAAGTATCTTCATTTTTCCACCTACAGCCCTTACGATCTCAGGCAGTACCTCAACAGTAGCTGGTGTATGGTCTAATACCCTTCCGCCATGATTGGATACTACGATGCCAGAAGCTCCTGTTTCCAGCGCCTTCTCTGCTCCCTTTGCAGTCATAATACCCTTTAAAATAAAAGGAAGTTTCGTTGCAGAAATAATTTCCTTTAGTTCTTCGACGGGTTTTGGACTCACCGGCTTTCCTGCCATAGCTAAGAGTATAAGCCCTGCTGCATCGATATCCATTGCAACAGCTGGAACTCCTGCCTTTTCCGCCAGTTCAATTCGTTTTATCACTTCCTCCTGTTTCCATGGTTTAATTGTAGGAATACCCCATCCTTCATTTTCCTGGATTACCCGAAGCGGTTCTGTATAAAATTCATCCTTTGCACCATCTCCAGTAAAGCCTATGGTTCCAGCCCTCTTGCAGCCCTCTATGATAGCCTTGGAATAATGATAATCATCGATACCATGTTTATCACCATAGTTGGGGATCAATCCTCCAATCGGTGCCGCAAAGATTGGATATCTAAACGGCTTTCCAAAGAGTTCCAGAGATGTATCCACAGATACCGGCGCATATATGGTATCTAAATTTACCTTGATTTCATTCAGCTTATCATAATTCCTTATAAAAGCCATCCCCGAATCCTTGCCTCCAGGTCCAGGTACTTCCCCCCTGCAAGCCTTACCATTGCATTGAGGACAGACTCTGCACTTAAAGCCTTCAATTTGTTTTGCATTTCCTATCAGCTTTTTAAAATCCATTTTTCCACCTCACTATTCTAAAGTAATAAAATAAGTCTTATCCCATTTTTGAATATTTTTCTGCTCTTGTCAAGTAATGGAACGCATACTTCACTATAATAGACAAAATGCGATAAGCCAAAATGAATCGCCTATCGCATTTTACCATATATTAATTCTTTTTCTTTCCGTTATTGTCTTTTGAAACAGATTCTGATTTCTCTGATTTTACCCTTTCTTCTTGCTTCACAACTTCTTTCTTTTTTTCCGATTCCTTGCTTCCCTTCACTTTAGGATTTTCTTCTTTTTCTTGTGATTCTGTCTTAGTTTCTTCCTGATTATCTTTTTCATCAGTACCTTCTTTTCGAGAAGCTGCTTCTAACGCTGTACCATATTTCTTTTCAGAATCTTTTAGAATCGTCTTAATTTGTTTTTTTACTTTTTCTGATTTAGCAGTTTCTGTTATTTTAGCTCCTAAACTTTCCTGACCTTCCTTATCTTCTTCCACTTCTTCTTGATCAGCATTTTCAGCAGTAATGTTTACATCAATATGTACTGCCTTTTTATTCTTTCCTTTTAGTGCAGAGGGATGTACGTTTAATTCTTTCGCTATTTGCCCGATACCTTTTCCCTGACTCAGCAGTTCTGCCACTTCTTCGACAGACAGGTCTGCAGCATCTGCCAATCGAAAGACATGGGCGATTTGTCCATAACCTAATTTCATTTCAGATCTTAGTGCTTTGACTTTCTCTACATCCAGCCCTTTTACGATATTAGCCACTAAGTATGCGCTGTCGACCTTCTCTTCTATTTTTACTTTTAATTCTGATTCAACTACAGCTATCGTTTCATCACGAATCTCAGTAAGCTCCTCTAAGCGATTGCTTAACATTTCCTTTATTTCATCAGAAATATCTTCGTTTATTATTAGTTCTCCTATAATCTCTTGAATCAATTCTAACTTAAAGATATATCCTTCAAATGCAGTATTAACATGCTCTTCTTTATTTTCCTCCAGCATTCTCTCCGCTTCTGCAAGTCTTTCCAATGACATCTGATGCAATAACGCTGCTTTCTTTTCTGGATTTCCATTGAATGCAAGCTGAATATCCTCAACCCATCTGTCCACTACATAAAATACACTGTCAGGTGTTATTCCAGGAGCAGCCTCTACTATATTTGTTGTGTCTGCAAATACCGGAGTAATTGTCAATAATCCTGCCATCAATCCTGATATAATCGCTTTTTTCATAAATTTGTCCTCCCTTTATCTGTCTGTAATTGTCCTTTGCGGATGTTAAAGAATACGTGCCTGCTAATTTTTTTAGGTCCGTTTGTTTCAGTTTTGCAGATGGTAATATATTCTTTACTTAAATAAGGCGTATTTTCCAACAAAAAAATCCTCCATGGATTTTCACAGAAGATTTTTTATAAGTCCTATTTTATGAAATTATCTATCTTGAACTTTAACCTTATGAATCATTTATATATATTTGGTATAATTATATTAAATATTATTTAATTATAAATAGTTGTAAATCAAACTGAAAGGACAGTAGCATGCAATATACAGGAGAAAGAGTGATCCCCAAATTAATGAGTCCAAAGAGCGGAATATTGCTTGAACATTTATTTCGTTATAGATTTGCCCGGAAGTTTTGTAGGGGCAGAATTTTAGACATCGCTTGCGGCGTAGGTTATGGCAGTGAAATACTAATAAATAGGAATCACACCATTACAGAGTATGTAGGAATTGATAACTGCTCCGAAAGCATCGACTATGCCATAAATCATTATAACTATCCGCGAGCATCTTATTTTGTCGATGATGCATTGAACGAAGAACTTCATAATATTTACGGAAAGTTTGATACTATTATAAGCTTTGAAACCATTGAGCATTTCGATGGAGACACAAAGTTTATACAAAATCTATATAACTTGCTTAAGCCCAGTGGAACCCTTATTCTTTCCACTCCCTTCGGACGTGGCAAGGATCACCCTTGTTCCAACCCCTATCATGTCTATCAATATACGGAAGAAGAATTCATGGATATATTAAAGCCATTTAGAAAAGTCACCATGTATCATCAGCTCGATATGACAATTGAAATCCCAAAACCAGATAAAAAATATTATTTAATGGTGGCTGTTTGTGAAAAGTAAAATATCTAATATATGCTTCAAGGAATACCTGAGAAGTTTAATATTCAACGGAACGGTGAAACACCGTTCCCTAGGTAAATCTAAAACAGTAATGTAGGGATCGACGCTCTCGCCGATCCTTATTTATCCATCCAAGACCGTAGGGGCAGACCTGTGTGTCTGCCCGCTTCATTTTCGAGAGGACACATAGTCCCCCCTACCAGGATCTGGAATAAAATCGGGTTGAATGTTAAATTTCTCAGTCACAGATCTATATAAGTGGTTTTATTGTTTAAAATAGCTTATAATTAAGAAGTTCTTTTGAACACAGAGTGTTTTAAAATACCAGGTTTATTTAACGTTCTATCGATCAATATATATATATAAATAAAATCAAGGTGGAGATTATTATGTCGAAAAGCAAAAAGAAGTTAAGGGTCATACCCTTAGGTGGATTGGGTGAAATAGGAAAGAACATTACAGTCTTTGAATATGACGAAGATATTATTATCGTAGATTGTGGAGTTGCTTTTCCTGAAGATGAAATGATGGGTATTGATTTGGTTCTCCCAGATCTTACCTATCTAAGAAACAAAAAAGACAAGATTAGAGGGATTGTCTTAACACACGGACATGAAGATCATATCGGAGCATTACCCTATGTACTAAGAGATTTCAACGTACCTGTCTATGGAACAAAACTCACTCTAGGCTTGTTAAAAACAAAACTGGAAGAACATCGTATGCTTTCTGACACTACTTTGGAAGTGGTTCAACTAGGCCAAACAATTGAACTCGGCGTGTTTCAAGTAGAGTTTATACACTCTTGCCATAGCATTGCAGATGCTGCTGCCCTGGCAATCCATACGCCTGTTGGCATCGTTTTGCATACATCCGATTTCAAAGTAGATTATACCCCTATAGAAGGAGCTTCAATAAATTTAGCACGATTTGCAGAATTAGGGAAAAAAGGAGTTTTGCTCCTTATGTGCGACAGTACAAATGCTGAACGTGAGGGCTATACATTGTCGGAAAGAATTGTAGGAGAAACCTTTGAGAAAATATTTGTAAATATCCAAGGACGGATTATCGTAGCTACCTTCGCATCCAATATTCATCGCGTTCAACAAATCATCAATGTAGCTGTTAATTTTAACCGAAAAATAGCGATTTCCGGTAGAAGTATGGTCAATGTAGTGAATGTTGCCCTGGAATTAGGATATTTGAGTGCTCCAGAAGGTACTTTCATCGATATCAACGATATCAATAGCTATCCTTTTGAAAAACTAATGATCATCACTACAGGAAGTCAAGGAGAACCCATGGCTGCATTGTCCAGAATGGCATCGGCCACCCATAGACAGGTTGAGATCGTTCCCGGAGACTTAGTCGTAATATCCGCAACACCTATACCGGGAAATGAAAAAATGGTTTCAAAAACAATTAACAATTTGTTTCAAAAGGGCGCTAAGGTAATTTATGAATCATTAGCGGATATTCATGTTTCAGGACATGCTTGCCAAGAGGAATTAAAATTAATTCATAGCTTGGTTAAGCCCAGATTTTTCATGCCGGTGCATGGTGAATATAAACATCTTATACATCATGGACTTCTTGCAGAACAATTAGGTATGCCTACAAAGGATATTTTTATCATGGATACAGGCAATATCTTAGAATTAGATTCTTCACAAGCAAAACTTGCCGGCAACGCACCTTCCGGTAAAGTATTTGTAGATGGTCTGGGTGTTGGAGATGTCGGAAACATTGTATTGAGAGACCGAAAACTCTTATCCCAGGATGGGATGGTTATTATTATCATAACGATTGATAAGGAAACAGGTACGGCGCTAACCAACCCGGATATCATTTCCAGAGGCTTTATTTATGTACGGGAATCAGAGGAACTGATTGCAGAAATACGCGCAATTACAAAAAGTGGACTTGCTGAGTGTCAAGGAAAAGATTGGAGTACCATTAAGAACCATGTCAAAAAATCATTAGGCGATTATCTCTATACAAAAACGAAGAGAAAACCAATGATTCTACCGATCATCATGGAGGTGTAAACCCTCTGCCTTTCTCTATATTATAATCACAAAATGCAATAAAGGGGTTTCGCTCTAAATGGCGAAACCCCTTTTCTTATATTGATGAATCTTCTATCTATTAAACCTTATTCATACCGGAGTGCCTCAATAGGATCAAGCTTTGCTGCTTTATTGGCAGGATAATATCCAAAAAACACGCCAATCAACATGGTTACAGAAACACTTAAAAGAATAATCCCAGGAGATGCCGTCGCAGGATATCCTAAGAGTGCAGCGCCTACTGCACCAAGGATTAACCCTAGGATAATCCCAATAATCCCTCCTATCATACAAATAATCACTGACTCCACGATAAACTGAACTTTAATATAGGAGTTTCTCGCCCCCAAAGCCTTCCTTGTACCAATCTCACGGGTACGCTCTGTAACTGAAACCAACATAATATTCATGACACCAATGCCGCCCACTAAAAGTGAAATTGCTGCGATGACCGAAATCGCAATGGAAACAGTGCTCAACATGGAAGTCATGTTTGAAATGACACTTTCCATATTCATTGCACTTGCCTCCCACTTCGTATTGTTTTCATAGACCTTTGAAAAATAGTTTTTTATGTCTTCCGTAAAAAGTGCAGCATTCACGCCTGTTTTTGTAACTACTGTAAATGTCTGATAATTCTTCGTTGCAGCATCCTGCTTTGCCAAGCTCACTGGAATATAGAAGCTGGTGCTCATGTCCTTTTCTGAGGAAGGGCTGGGCATAAAGGATGAGGTCTCATACTTATAAATCCCGATAATTGTATAAGTCTCAATGCTATCAGCAGAATATATTTTTATTTCCTGGCCTAAAGGATTTATTCCGGCTGAGAACATATTATTCACCAGCTTATCAGATACAACCGCGACTTTCTTTACTGATTTTATATCTTGCTCCGTAATAAATCGTCCAGCAGTAACCTTTACGTTGCTCGCCTTTTGGTATCCGTCGTTGACGCCTGTCACACTCACATTTGCGTAAAGTCTTCCGTCCTGAGCCTTAGCAGAGCCAACGCCATGAGATAGACTTATGGTTTCAATTCTGTCACTAAATCGTGATGTAAATACTTCTATATCTTCATCTGTTAGAAGGTCGCTCTCCTCGGGAGTAGCAGCAGCAGAGCCAGGCATACGAGGTCCACGATCAAATTCATCGCCCCCGCGCTCCCTTATACTTACCATAATTGAATTAGCCCCCATATCTTCCATTGTAGAGGTAATCGAAGCGGTAAGTGAATTTCCTACCGTTACAATGGCTATAACCGATGCGATTCCTATGATGATACCCAGCATGGTCAACAATGCACGCATCTTATTTGACTTCAAACCAGCCAAAGCCAGGAGTATATTCTCTGTTAAATTCATCAGCTCTCCCCCCGCTCTCTTTCAGCCGTACGATAACTTAGATTCATCTTTTCATCAAGAATTTTACCGTCTTTTATCGTCACAATTCGCTGAGTTTCTTCCGCTAATTCATAGTTATGTGTGATTAATATGATGGTCGTTCCCTTTGCTTCATGTACCTTATGGAAAAGATCCATCACCATTCTTCCCGTTTCTGAATCCAATGCTCCAGTAGGTTCATCAGCCAAAATGATCGCTGGTTCATTGGAAAGGGCACGAGATATTGCTACACGTTGTTTTTGTCCACCGGAAAGCTCATTGGGCAAATGATGCATTCTATCTGCCATACCCACAAGCTCCAAAAGATCCTCTGCTCTTTCTCTTCTTTCTTTTCTATCCATCCCCGCATAAAGCATTGGCAGTTCTACATTTTTTAATGCAGAATTTCTCGGTATCAGATTGAATGTCTGAAACACAAATCCTATTTTTTTGTTTCGGATATCCGATAGTTCATTGTCGGTCATGTTTTGGATAGGGGCTCCATCCAAAACATATTCTCCTGAAGTTGGACGGTCTAGGGCTCCAATCACATTCATCAATGTACTTTTTCCGGACCCGGAAGCCCCTACAATGGATACAAATTCTCCTTTTTTTACTGCTAACGATATATTTTTCAGAATTTCCAGTTCGTTTGGACTGCCTATATAAAATTTCTTAACCAGATCACGAACATCAATCATGATATCATTCATAATATTTGCCTCCTATTTCCCTGCTGTTTGCAAATGAATCACATCACCAGGTTTTACACTGGCCGTATCATTTACTACTATGACACCGTCAGCTAATCCATCTCCTGAAATCTCTGTATATAGATCCGTCTCCATTCCTTTTTCTATGATCTGCTCCTTGACTATTTTTTTACCATTCTCATCAGCAATCACATAGACAATATTTTGCCCATCAGAATTTACCGTAACTGCATCATAGGGTACTGCATAAACGCTGTCCTTTTTCTCTAAAATGATATTGATGCGGGTATTCATTCCGATTTTCAATTTCGGATCATAATCTAGAATTGCAACTTCTGTTTCAAACTCCACTGTACTGGAAGAAATCGTTGCACCAGCAGCATTTTTTGCAGATGCAGGCGAAATTTTAACGACTTCTCCATTTAAAATTCTATTGCCTGTAGCATCGGATTTAATGGTTACCTGCTGCCCTGGATGCACTTTTCCCGCATCATATTCTTTTACGTAGGTAGTAACCATTAAACTTTCTGTATCTTCAATCACAAATAAAAGTCCATTACCTGGAGAGCCTACTACGGCATACACCGCCGTGACGGTTCCATCCACCGGTGCTTTTATCGCCGAATCAGCAAGATTCTTTTCAAGCTTTTGAAGGGCAATTCTCTGACTATCATTTTTGTAATTGGCTTCCGCACTTTTAAAGTTGGCTTCTGCTGTTTTTAAATCCTGCTCCAATTTTAGCTTTGTGGTTTTAAGGGTTGCCGCCGCCTTTTCATAATTGCTTACAGCCAGTTTATAATTTGTTTCAGATTGATCCAATTCTTGCTGGGAGACAAAGCCAGACGCAAATAAAGATTTATTGTTCTCATAAGTTGTCTGTTTTGTTTGAAGATCTGATTCCGCTGTTTTAAGGCTATTTTCAGCATTAATCAGCTCTGCATTCAGTCCATTTTCATGCTGGCTCCTGGTGTTCTCATAAGTGCGCCTTTTATTATCTAAATCAATCGCTGCAGTTTTTTGAGAATTTTCCAGCGTACTGCGCTGCTGTGCAATATCCAGCTCTAATGATGCCGTATCCAGTTTTGCCAGTATATCTCCTGATTTCACTGAATCTCCTACGCTTACGTTAATCTCTTTTACCGGATAATTCAAAGTGGAATAGACATTTTGAGCATGATAACTTTCTACGGTTCCAGATACGCTAATGCTGTTCACCAGCTCATTTCTGGAAAGCTCAGTATAGCCTGTAACAAAAGTGCTTCTGTCTCTTCCTGCAGAAAAAACGCTAACCGTTAACAAAATAGCGATTACAAGCACGATTGAGCCAATCACCATCATTTTTTTAGGTCTTTTTATTTTTTCCATGGATGATCCTCCTATAATAAACAGTTTTTTTAAGGTTAACTTTCTCCATCACGAATTTATACTTCCTGAAAACTTAAAGTCTTCATAAGATTTGATTCATCTATGACAGATATAGGGATATCTGGAAACGCTTGATGAACATCGTAAACAAAGTTGCCTTGCATCATCTTTTCAGGTACTCCTACGACCAATTCTGCTACCCGGTTGCTGAGGATATAATTATGAACCACGTTGTTAACATTATCACTCCAATATACCTTCATTTCTGCATCCAGAGATTTGCACACATTAAACAAATATTCCAAGGGCGCCTGTTCAATTTTTTTTAATTTGCAGCGGGATTGGACGCTTAATACCTTAAGCTCCATGTCTTGTGATTTTGCAAGCATATGCCCTGCTTTAATCAACCGTTCACAATTTTTTTGATCTGTAACGCAGACCAAAACTGTTCTTTTTTGTTTCATCTCATTCACCTTATTTCTTATTGGGATAATAGAATGATATCAAAACAATGTGGCTAAAAAATGGCATGAGTATGAAAGATTGTGACAATACAAAAAGAGCGTCTACGACGCTTTCGCTAGGGAACCCTAGGTTCCCTTCGACGACTGCTATCGCAGTCTGAGCACCCTCCTTAGTACGGCATGGGATTTCATCCCCTACAACCCCTATTTATACAAAAAAATAGTACTGAAGTGTATAAAAACTTCAGTACTATTTTATAAAGATTTGATTCCAGGCCCAGGATTACGGGACAAGGTGAAAGTAAAAGTGCTGCCTTCTTCCGGATGGCTCTCCACAACGATTCGCTCACCCAGCCGCTGAATGATTTCAAAGGCTATAGCAAGCCCTAATCCAGTTCCCTGCGTGGCATGGGCTTTATCAACCTTATAAAATCTGTCAAATATATAAGAGATATCCTCTGCAGCTATGCCTATTCCCGTATCAGATACAGATACCTTAACCATATCCTCCTCTAAAGAAGCATATAGTGAAATGCTGCCTCCTTTGGGCGTATACTTTATGGCATTATCCAGGAGGATAATCAATACCTGCTCCACTAAACCCATATTGCTCCATAATACTACGTCCTCAGAAAGCAGTGTAAAATTAAACCGGACGTCTTTTTCACCGGCAAGTATCGCATAGCGTTCAGCTACATCCGCCATAAGTCTATTGATTTTAAAGGCTTCCCGCTGTACTGCATGGGGGTCTGACTGGAGCCGGGACAATATAAGCAAATCATCGATAAGTCTCGTAAGTCTCATTGTTTCATGCACCATGTGGGTATAATAACGTTTTTTCGTATCTTCATCAGGAGCCATACCATCGGCTAGAGTTTCTGCCAATGCCCTCAGGGCAGATACCGGTGTACGCAGTTCATGAGACACATTGGCAACATACTCACGCCGTGTCTGTTCTAGACGCTCGGATTCTGTAACATCACGGAACAAACCAACTGTTCCTACAATATGATTTTGTTCATCCTCTAAAGGGGAAATTGTAATTCTTAGAACCATTTGCTTCCACTTCAGGCTACGAACGATCGTATCTCCTTGCAAAAGGACACTATCAAAATCTTTCCATATGTCTCCAACAGGGATTATTCCCATACGTCCATCATCATTACCGATACCAAAAATATTATAAATTGCAGGATTAACATGTGTAATATTTCCCACTGCATCTATAGCAATAATCCCTTCCGATAAACCGTCGATAGTCTGCTTGAGCCGGTTTCGTTCCAACTCTAAAGCAGAAATGGTTTCAGACAGTCTGGCTGACAAATAATTGAGAGAACGTCCCAACTCTCCAAATTCCCCCTTATAGTCTTCATTTGCTTGTTCTGTAAGATTTCCGTTTGCCATATTGATGGCTGCATCTCTCATCTGCTTCAATGGGTTCACAATATGTCTTGTAAGCGCGTATACCGGAAAAATCATTAATAATAAAACACCCAATGCACTTACCATCATCGAGCGCCTCAAACCGAGCAGAGCTGTTAAAAGCTCTTCCGGCAGTTTGGTGAGAAAAACAGCCCCGGTAATGGTGCCATTATGGATAACAGGCTCTCCTACCACAAGAAATGAACGCCTATTTTTCTCACTTTGCGTAGCAATAACTTCTCGTCCGGTCAAGACAGAATCAAGGTATTCTCCAAAGACCTCATTCAGTACAGGGGTTATATACCGATGGGCTTCCCGTGGAAGTCGTGTTCTTAAGATTTCTTCATTTCTTATTATGAGATTGCCTTGTTTGTCATACACATACACAGCAGCATTCCATATTGCATTGTTGACTAAGAACTGCTCATCAAGTTCATTCTTTGTCATCAATCCCTGCTGGTATTTCAGTACTAAATTAGCAATTACTTCTGCACGTGGCTTAAGCTCCCGCATTTGCATCTCTATGAACAAATCGTTTGCTATGTGTACAAAGATTATGGTATTGAGAATGGCGTATAATACAACTGTACCTATAATTAATGCGAGAATACGTCTAATAAATACATTCTTCTTCACAATAACTCCTTTTCTGCCGCAGTTAAAGCAGCCTGCAACGCAGCTTTCTTCATGGCGGATTCATATAGAACAGGTCCTTGCATTCTATTAAAATCATTCTTTTTTAGCTTTGCACTTCAAATTTATAACCCACTCCATAGATACTTTTAATACTCCATTTTACATCTTCACAAGAAAGTTTTTGACGAATACGCTTGATCTGAGTATCTACACTTCGCGTATCACCAAAATAGTCATCTCCCCAGACCTTCTGGATGATCTGTTCCCTATCAAAAACTTGTCCGGGATGTGAAGCCAATAAATACAAGATTTCCACTTCTTTGGGCGTAAAATGAACAATTTCCCCGTTTAACCGCACCTCATAGGAGGATATATTCACGTCTAACCCTTCATAACGTATTATCGGCTCATTCTCTTTGCGCTGGGATGTTCTGCGGCGCAAGACTGTTTTTACACGTGCCACTACTTCCCGGGGGCTAAAGGGTTTTACAATATAGTCGTCTGCGCCCAACTCCAGACCCAGAATTTTGTCTATTTCTTCTCCTTTAGCAGTCAACATAATGATTGGTACATCTGTGGTTTTGCGCAAGGTGCGGCACACTTCAATTCCATTTATTTTTGGCATCATAATATCCAAAATAATCAAATCGGGTTTCGTTTCATAAGCTTTTTTCAAAGCTTCTTCTCCGTCATAAGCAGAATCATAAGCAAATCCATCTGCCTTTAAATATGCACGAATTGTCTCATGGATAATAAATTGATCATCACAAATGAGAATATGTCCAATTGCACTCAAATTTAAATTCACCCCTAAATCCTAGATAGTTTTGTATTTTATTTAATATTTGCAAATTACATTATATTATTTGAAGCAGTTACAAATAGATATAATAAACCTGCAAATTTCCTGTTATATGTTGTTTATAGCATTCCTACCTATCCCATATTCCAATTATACAATAAATCCTATAGATGTGTGATTCGGAAGTTCAATTTTTATATCGGGAACAATACGGACTGCAAGTCATTCTCTCTATATAACATTAATAAAATTTGTAGAGTTTCCTCAAAGGAGAAATCTAATTGTTGTCGAATCTTTATATTGGTTATTCTATATTCAAAGACACTTGAATCACTGACTTCCTTTGCTTATAATAATTCTTTTTCCATCATGCGTTTAAAAACTAAACCTGTACCGAATAAATAATTTGAGGTGATATTGTGCGTCATGATATGAATGACACAAATTATATAACAATGATCGACCGGGCCTTCGAAATACTTTACTATATATCCAACCACCAAGATCCCGTCGGCATTTCCCAGATAGCAAAAGAACTTGATCTTCCTAAAGCAAATATATTTAGAATATTAAATACCCTTCATAAGTGGGATATTGTAGAAAGATCTGAAAATGACAAATATATTCTGGGAAAAGGGTTGATTAAGTATGGCAATAAAGCAAAAGAGAGAATGAATCTAATTAGTATTTCATCCCCAATTGTTAAGAAACTGTCTCAAGAAATCGGTGAAACCGTAAATATTGGCATTAAGTATGAAGAAAATGTTTTAACCGTTTACAGCGAAGAAGGGGAATCTTCCTCTTTAGTATCAAAACTTATCCCCATCAGTCCATTAAACTGTTCTTCTATGGGAAAAATATTTTTATCACATGCTACAGAAGAAGAATTACTAAAATATTTCTCATCGAATGAGCTTGAAAAACGGACGATCAATACAATTATTGATATAAAAGATTTTTTAAAGATTAAAGGTTCTATTATAGAAGAGGATATTGCTTTTGATCATGAAGAGTACGAATATGGTTTGTCCTGTGTTGCTTCTGCAATAAAGGATATAGACGGAAAAATCATAGCAGCAATTAGCGTATCCGGCCCAACAAGCAGATTGAAGTTTAAGGGAATGGAAAAAATCAAACAGAAGCTAATGGATTGTGCAAAAAGCATTTCAGAATCTACTAAATATATCTAATTAAAAAAAGAGCAAAATTGCTCTTTTTTTGATTCCCACGTTCATGTCTTTAATCTCTAAATATATCCATCTTCGAAATACGTTCAAAGGCCTCTCTTAATTTATCCGTTGTACAGGTACAGGCTAAACGAATATAGCCTTCTCCACAATTTCCAAAGGCAGTTCCCGGTAATGTAAGTACATGGGCTTCGTGAAGTATTCTATTAGCCGCTTCGGCTGATGAGAGCCCTGTTTTCTTTATATTTGCAAACAGATAAAATGTTCCTCTTGGTTTCAACACCGACATATTTGATATTTTATTTATCCAATCGGCTGCATAGAAAACTCTCTTTTTATATTCTTCCAGCATCCTAGGTTGAATTTCCTTTCGGTGTCTAAGTGCATAAATAGCACCTCTTTGCGATATGGAGGGCGCTGTGAATACCACATTTTCGTTAATTTGCTGCATTGTTTTTATAATATATGCTGGCGCTAAGACATTGCCAATCCGCCATCCAGTCATGGTGAAATCTTTAGAAAAGCTGTTAATCGTAATGGTTCTCTCTTTCATTTCTTCTAATGTACTGATAGGAATAAAAGGTTCTTCAAAACTATACAATCCATATATGTCATCTGCAATAACAACCAGATCATATTGCTTTGCAATAGCAGCAACTTTTTCCAGTGTTTCTTTTGTGAAACAGATTCCTGTAGGATTATTGGGTGAATTTATTATAATCGCCTTTGTTCTTTCTGTGATGAGTTGTTCCAGGCGATTTATGCTAATTTGAAAGTCTTCATGCTCATAGGTATCTAAAATAACCGGCACCCCTCTTGCCAGTTCAATCTGCTGCATATAAGGTGTAAAGCATGGTTGATGAATGATTACTTCGTCTCCGTCGTCAATAATCGCCTCTAATGCCAGATACATCCCCAAGCATCCACTAGTGACCACCATCACCTCTTTATCTTCTAATTCCAGCTGATATTCCTCTCTGTAATATTTTCGTATTTCATTCCTTAATTCAATGTCCCCTCGGAAATCGGTATATTTTGTATGTCCTTGCTTGGCATCCTTTAATGCATTTTCAATAATAATATCATCCGTTACTAAATCCGGATCTCCCAGGCTTAAATCGATAACATCACTATATTGCTTTGCCAGCACATCGGATTGTCCCATAGGTGTTGTAGCATCCTTCCAATATCTTTTAGCAATATATTTATGTTTCATTAATATATCCCCCTCTTCGTCAGCATCCATACCTGTATGTTTTGTCCTTTTAATAGATGACTTTTGGCTTTCATGAGATCGTTATGGAACAAAGCTTAGATTGAAACACCGTTTCATAACGATGACAAAATATATTCGAAACTAAGTTTCGAATATAGAACCGGGTTATTTATATTTTTATATTTCTAAATTCCTCATCGGCGACATCTAGCGATATTCATTCTGTTTTAATATATAAAATGTGCCATAATAACGATAATCGGCAGTGTAATGACCGTCCTTTCTAAGAATATTATCAGTAGATCTTTAAAATTAACTGGAATCTTAGAACGGAGAATAATCGCACCTGTTTCTGTTAAATAAATTAACTGGGTAAAAGAAAGTGCACCAATAATAAATCGGGTAATTTCAAATTCAGAACCCTTAACAAAAATTGCCGGTAAAAACATATCTGCAAATCCTACCAATGTAGCGGACGCTGCCAATGAGGCATCCGGTACTTTCATTAAATTAAACAATGGAATTAATGGTTTAGAAATCGTACTAAACAGCGGCGTATATTCTGCCACGACTAATGAAACTGTTCCTAGCAGCATAACGATTGGCATTAAACTAAAATATACATCCGCAACAGTTTTTAAGCCTGAGCTAATAATTCCCATGAAACTAGGAGCCTGTTCAGCTCTAATAATACCACGTTCAAGGGCCCAGTCATGAATACTTCTCCCTGATGGTACTTCCTCGTTAATTTTAACATCGACACCTTCAAAATACGCCTCCGATTTCTTATTTAAAGGATAAATTCGTGGTAAAACTATAGCAGCTATAAAAGAAGAAATGCTGATCGCACCATAAAAAGCTATAAAGCTTACGGACAACTCTAAAAAGCTTGCAATAAATACTGCAAATGGCAACGATACTAGAGAGAAACATACAGAAATAATTGCAGCTTCCTTAGAAGTATAATAACCTTCCTGATATTGTTTGTCCGTAATAACAACGCCTACTGGTCCTGAACCAATCCATGATGCTATTGCATCTATAGCCGAACGACCTGGAACCTTAAATAAGGGTCTCATAAATCTACGAATTAATGTTCCTAAGTAATCCATTGATCCAAACTCCATTAATAAGGGCAAAAAGAATCCTGAGAAGAAAAACCAGGTTGCTAGGACTGGAAATAAATCGTTCACAACAACACCGCCGGTATTCGGATCTGATATTTTATCAAATCCAACAGCAGTTACAGAATATAAAACTACATAAGCAAATACTGCTGCGATTACTCGAATCGCTAATGTAAGCGGATTAACAATCAATAAGTCCTTTAAAAATTTGCTGTTTAAAATAAATTTGGGTTTTATTATGGTTGAGAGCAGCGTAATAACAGCACTTGTAATTACAACATATACCATAAATCCTGGCAAGGCTTTGCCAAATGATGCACTAAACTGTGACGCCAGATATCCAACTCCAATGGTGAGTGATCCGCCGCCCCAGGGAAGTGGAATGACAAATAGTAATAAACCAATCAGCGATGGAATTGCAAATTTCAGAATTTGATTTGTAGAAAAACTAGGTTTATCGGTTGTTTCTTTGATATTCATATACCTTCCCCCTTTGAAACATTGTTTCATTTTAATTTTATATTACTACATACATGGGACCTTTGCAAGTGATTTTGAAACGCCATTTCAGAATTGTTTTTCAATTTAAACTCCAGTCCTACGAATTAATTTCTTCTAACAGTGGTATGATTTCCCTCAAGCCGTGAATAAAATAGTCTGCATTGCTCTGATCAATTTCAAGCTTCATTTCGCGCTTTGCAATAACTTTCATGCCTGCCCTTTTTCCAGATTGTATTCCATAATGAGAATCCTCTACAACAATGCATTCCGACGGAGGAAATCCCAGCAGTTCTGCTGATTTTAAGTAAATTTCAGGATTGGGCTTGCTTTCAACAAACATTTCTCCACTCAAAACAGATGTAAAATAAGGCTTCAGATTGCATTCATCCATTGCACGGTTTAGCCGTTCCATTGGTGTGGAAGATGCCAGCGCCATTAGATACCCTTGTCTCTTTAGTGCCTTTAGCACCTCCATAGCCCCCTCATTTAGATGCTCTTTGTAACAAAACTCCCGGGTAGCAGCATATTCCCGATAGGTTTTCCTAAAAAATTCAATATCCCATTCTTTTGGACTATGCGCTTTCAATTTCTTCCAGCTAACATCTAAGGTGCCCCCAACGGTTGCATTCAAGGCTTTTTTTGGAAGCATTATGCCATGTGTTTTATAAAATTCCTCCATTCGTTTTACATATATCACTTCTGTATCCACCAGTACACCATCCAAATCAAATATTACCGCTTTAATCCTCTTATAGCGATCAATCCTATCTGCCATGATTCTCCCCCTTTATCCGTATCCGGCACTATTCAGCTGTATTATAATAATTTATTCAGCTCTATAAAGTCTGGATTGTACAACTCCCCTTTTTGTCCTATACTGTATACTTTTTCTCCCATTATATATGTAGCAACAACCTGGAACCCCTCGTCAATGACAACAAAATCTGCATCTTTTCCCGGCGCAATAGAGCCTTTTGTATCTGCAAATCCATATTTTCGGCATGGATTCAATGATGCCATGGGCAAAACTTCTTCCAAGGGCATGTGAAGATTTTCTACCAGATTTCTTATTCCGTCTAAAACAGTTTTTGAACTTCCATTGATTCTGCCATCTTCATCTAATATACGTCCATCCTTTTCTACCTGTAAAACAGACCCGTTAGTTTCTCCTGCATACATACCGGCTGGCGCGCCTGAAAAGGGTGTGCCATCGGATATCATCATGATACGGCGATTGTCTTTCAATTTTAAAATCAGTTGCAGCATATCATTACATATGTGGATACCATCACAAATGAGTTCACAATCTACCCTGTCATCCAATAAACAGACCCCTAAAACGCCTATGTCTCTATGATGAATTCCTGTCATAACATTTCCAAGGTGTGTTGCTACAGTAATTCCATCATCAATAGCCTTCCGTGTCAGCATGGCATTACAGTTGCTATGCGCAATGGCTACTGTTATATTGTGTTCTATAAGGTATTGAATTACCTCTTCCGTGCCGTGGATTTCCGGTGCCAGCGCAAATAATTTTAGTTTTCCCCCCGACCTTTTAACAATGTGCCTTGTCGCCTCTAATGATATTTCCGGGTAAGGCTTGGGTCTGCCATTTTCTCCTACCCTGCTTAGATACGGCCCCTCGGAATGAATCCCTGCAATCCTTGCGCCATGCAGCTTTTCCTCCGTCACTTGCGCAATTGCCTCATGCCCAAAATCACCCATTACAGTTGGAAACACCATTGTAACGCCATGGGCTGGTAATGCTTTAAGGTAGCCCCGTATTTCTTCAATACAGTCTTTTGTTTTTCTCATTTTAACCGAGTAACCCATAGCCCCATGGTTATGGGTATCAAAAATACCCGGAATAATACGATGATTACCATAATCAATGTATTCGGCTCCCTTTGGTATTTCCTCATATGTACCAGCAAACTTTCCCTTTTCCAGCTTTAAAAACCCCTTTTTCCCCCCCTCTTCACAGTAGATTTTCGATGCTTTAATATAGATACACATGGCCTGCCTCCATTCATGCCTATATTGCCTTCTCCCTTTCCCCAATTTTATAAAAAGGTTGCCTGCTTTAGGCAACCCTTTTTGACTTATTTGCTTCCCATTTTCTGATGAAACTTTGGATCAGCCGGGATATCAGGATTAATTCCCAATTCTATAGGTGCCAGTGCAGCGACAATTTGCAGCGGTTGAATATATTCCCACACAGAGAAGAAAGGATCATCTACAAAATCAGTAATCAAATCTTTCTCTGACGGCGTATAACTGCTTACCGGAGAACCGATAAAATAATGATGCGGTGTCATCGCTTTCATTGTTTCTTTCAATTATTTTTCTAGAATTCGTACAGCTGATGGAATAAAAATCGCATTAAGCTATACTTATATAAAATGTGATATCGTGCCAGCCTTGGACATCAGTACCTTAGAAGGTTCCTTTTATCAATACATTCAAGATGATTTAGGAATATTGCCAAAAGTTTCAAATTACGCTGTAAATGCTACACTTCCTACGGTGGAACAAAAAAAGCTCCTGGAAATTAATGATACTGCACTTCTTAAAATTGTCCACCCCAGCTTCTTAGAAAGTGGCGAAATATTTGAGTATACAGAAACTTATTATGTGGGAGACCGATATACTTATTATTTGTATTCCAATACGCCATAGCTACTGGTCTGTTACTGAACTTTTAATGAGCCTTCCATTCCATTGATAAAAAGCAAACCCCTATACCGTAAGAATATAGGGGTTTGCTTTTTATCAATCTAAGCTGCATTCAAAATGCAGCTGTTTCATTTAAATTTCCATTTCAAGGAGTGCTAAGCTAAGGCTTTTACCATGCTTATCCAGTGCAAGAGATCTAGTCACACCGCCGCCGAGGGCCTTATCCATCACAAAATTTAAGGCACCTAACTTAGGCAGCTCGTATCTTTTCACTTCTCCTTGCACGATGTCTTTAAACCATTCTTTTACACGCGCTGCTGTAACCTTTTCTTCAATTAGCTTATAGTCTGCTTCATTAAATACAATTAAAGAAATATTTGAGATATTTCCTTTATCACCAGTTCTGGAATGGGCGATTTCTTTTAATTTCATTTCTTAAACCTCCTCATAATGAATTTGCGTTTGGATGTCATCTCTTGGTATAAAAATAGAAGCAATAGAGACAATCTCTTTTACCCCTAAGGTAGCACCGCCGCCGCCAGCTGGTCCATTGGTATATAATGCCTCTACTTCATTGCCTATTTTTACTGCATCACTTCTATTGATTGTTCTTCCTGAAACCCTTAAGCGTATCTCTTTGCAAAGTGATCTGTCGTGGAACATAGCATCACTGATTTGATCCCTGTAAAGGGAATTTATACCGATATAGTCTATCCTAAGTTCTTCAACCTTTACACCAGTAGCCTTTAACCGCTTCTCCACAATCTCTCCCGCTAGCTTTGCTCTATCATAGGCGCCGGTACCGCCATAACTCATTTCCCCTTCTCCTATAAAACAATCTTTATATCCGATACTTACCTTTAAAGTATCCGTCTTTGGCCGGCCAGTAGCACCTTTGACCAGCACCCTATCTTTTTCAATCTGCTCCATGGTTATATTGGTATAATCCGCTATCCCGTCCGGCGTTATATAAGTGCTGGGATCATGAATCTCATAAATTAGCTGCTCTTTACATGTAGCTGTAGTAACATTTCCGCCTGTTTTCTCTACTTTTGTGATTACTACATCCCCATTTTCGCTAATTTCAGCAATCGGAAACCCAAGATTCCATAAATCATCTACATCCTTGTACCCTGGATCTGCAAAATATCCCCCTGTTATTTGTCCAGCACACTCCAGTAAGTGTCCTATCATGATCCCCTTTCCAATTTTGTCGTATTCATCGCAGTTCCATCCAAATGCATACATGATAGGCGCAAGAACCAAGGAAGGGTCTGCTACACGCCCGGTGATAATAATATCTGCATCATTTTCTAATGCCTCTACAATCCCATCTACTCCCGTATAGGCATTTGCTGAAACAATTTGATCCTTTATAGTTTCCAGTTTTGTTTCCAGTTCAAGTACATCATAGTCCAGATACTTGTCTATGTTTTCAAAAATATTGTCTCCTAATACCGCGGCTATTTTTAATCCTTTGATCCCTTTCTCTTCAGCTATCTTTTTTATAGCTTTTGCTCCAGCCAAAGGATTGGCAGCTCCCATGTTGGTTATCACTTTTACCTTTTTTTCAACACATAAAGGAAGTACCTTATTCATACGATATTCTAAAAGTCCATTGTAGCCTTTACCAGGGTCCTTCAATTTTTGCTCTTGTGCAATAGCAATTGTTCTTTCTGCTAAGCATTCAAAAACAATATAGTCCAAGCTGCCTTTTTCCATGATCTCTAATGCCGGTTCTAATCTATCTCCTGCATATCCAGCACCAGCACCTATGCGAATTGTTTTCATTCCACTGACCTCCTAAGTTTTTATATCCATTTTAATAACACAGCTATGCAATCTATAGTTTAATAGCACCTACAACTAGGGCAACAACTAACATGATGATTGTTGTTGCAAAAGCATAAGGGATCGTTTTCTTCTGGTGTTCTCCCAAATCAACACCAGTGAGTCCAACCAGTAAGAATGTAGCTCCTGTTAGAGGACTCACAGGAAATCCGGTAGTCATCTGTCCCATAATGGCCGCTTTTCCTACCTCAATTCCTGCTATTCCAAAACCTTTAGCAGCTTCTGCAAGTACCGGAAGTACGCCAAAATAGAAAGAGTCCGGATCAAATAATAAACTGGCAGGCATCGCAATCAGCCCTGTAATCACAGGTATAAACTTACCTAAAGAAGTAGGAATAACGGACACTGTGAAAGCAGCCATTTCCTTGATAATTCCTGAGCCTTGCATAACCCCTATAAATGCACCTGCAGCGAAGAGTATACTTGCCATCATAAGCGCCGCCTTTGCATGGGCGTCAATTCGATCTCTCTGATCTTTTACATTCGGATAGTTAATGGTTAGTGCAATAGCAAAAGCTAACATAAATATCACTGTAGCTGGAAGCATATCCATAATTAAAACAGCAATAGCCAATATAATAATCGCAACGTTTACAAAGAAAAGATGAGGGCGAGCAATCTTTGCCTTTTCTTCATCTACTTTTCTATCCACATTTATATTTGCAGTATCTAAGTTTCCAATCCGTTCCTTTTCTTTCTTCCCAAGACGGTAAGATACAAATAATACAAAGGCCAGCCCTGCAAAGAAAGGAATAAGTATAGGATTAAACAATTCTGTAACAGGTACCTCCAGGGCAGTTCCCGCTCTTATTGTGGGGCCTCCCCATGGTAGGATATTCATTGTACCAGCCGACAATGCCACAATCGTAGCCAGAGTGGTTCTTTGCATTCCAAGGGCATCAAACAGCGGCAGCATTGCTGGAACTGTCACTAAAAAAGTAACTGCACCCGATCCGTCCAGATGAACCAGCATTGCCAATACTGCTGTACCCAGCGCTATCTTAACGGGATCTTTTCCAACTACCTGGAGTATTTTATTAATGATTGGTTCAAAGGTCCCTGCATCCGTTAAAACACCAAAGAATAGGATAGCAAAGATAAACATCGTTCCCGTCGGAGCTATAGACTTGATGCCATCCGTAATAAATTTTCCAACATCTGCACCAAATCCACCAACAACCGCTGTTATGGTAGGTACTGCTACAAGTGCTACTACAGGTGAAGCTTTTTTTGTCATAATAAGTGCTAATAAAACAATAATCGTAAAAAAACCAAGTAATGCTAACATTCAAAATTCCTCCTTATTAATTTTTTTCTTTCAAATGAATAATTTAGCAAGTATCATGCCATTCTCTCTTTTTTAAAAAAGTTTCAAGTTTAAATCTCATACGGCCCAGAACCATTTAATGTTTGTTTTTTATCAATCCATTGCAATTCTAGGTATTTCTCCAGATGAGCCGCCTCTTGGAAATATAAGCATTCATCCATCCTATTTAAATAGAGAAAACTTTAAAAGCAGAGATGAATTTCTAAATAATTAGAAATTCATCTCTGCTTTTAAAGGGAGATAGAACAGAAATGCGCAAAGGATTTCCTCTTTTTTCTATTCTTTTTACTTATTGCCGACTGCAAATACCCCTACTGCATAGATGTATAAACAAATGCTTATACCTAATCGCTTTATATCTTTTTATCATTTCTAAGATATTAGAAATGATAAAACAGATTTCTAAAATTTTAGAAACTTTATTTCCAAAATGTCTTTTTATTGCTTTAGTTTATTATACAGTGTTGCTAAAGATATCCCTAAGGCTTCAGCAGCCTTCTTTTTCCCTTCTACAGTATCTCCATAAATAAGTATCACTTTTTTTATTTCTGCAATCTCAGTTTCTTTAATAATTTCATCCAGATTTTTTAGTTTCACAAGATTTTTCTTAACCCCTTCTGATTGAATAATTTTGGGGAGATGCTCTTGTCTAATGATATCTTCATCTGTCATATTTATCGCAAACTCTATTGTGTTTTTCAGCTCCCTTATATTTCCTGGCCAGCCATAACTATATAAGAGCTTCATTACATCCTCACAAACATTGACCTGCCTATTTATTTTTCTGCCCATTTCATCTAAAAAATTCTCTATCAGATATTTTATATCTTCCCGTCTATCTCTTAATGGATAAATGTTTATTGGAAAAACAGCAATTCTATAATATAAATCTTTTCTAAAACGATTTTCTTCTATCATTTTTTCAAGGCTTTTATTTGTAGCAGCAATCACTCGAATATCGATTGGAATTTCCTTTAATCCGCCTATACGGCGTATTGTATTTTCTTGAAGGGTTCTGAGCAGCTTTGCCTGCAGGCCATAATTCATTTCCGAAATTTCATCTAAAAATAGCGTGCCTCCATTTGCCACTTCAAACAACCCTATTTTCCCGCCCTTTTTAGCGCCTGTGAATGCGCCCTCTTCATATCCAAAAAGCTCACTTTCTAGCAAGTTGCTGTCAAAAGTAGCACAGTTTACTGCAATAAAGGGTCCATTTTGCCTGTCACTGGCGTTATGTATGGCATTCGCATACAATTCTTTACCTGTCCCGCTTTCTCCAGTAATCAGTACATTGGAATCCTTTTTGGCTATTCTCTTGGCTAAATTCTTTGTCTCTAAAGAATTTTTGTCTATACTAATAATATTCTCGAAGGTATATTTTGCTTTTCCCATAGTCTTCATATATTTTTCTAGTTTTTTTATCATCATATTGGATTGATTTAATGCCTCTGTTAGCTTATAGATATCATTGATCTCATTTAATATAGATATCCCGCCTATGATCTCCCCTTGCTCTATAATAGGCGCCATATTTACAATATACTCTACCTCTCCAACCTTTCTTGGAATTCTCAATAGTTTTTTACCGCTCTTTATGACAGAAGGAAGCTGTGCACCTGGCCGAACTTCTAAAAGTGGTTTTCCCACAATATCGTCAACTTCTACCTTCGTTATTCTGGTATAGGCAGGATTGATATATCTAACGATCGTATCCTGATCTGCAATGAGCACTCCGTCATACAGTGCATCAAATATTTTCTTTTCTAAATAATTCATTCGCATGCCAGTCACATCCCAATATGAAAATTTAATGACAGCTGTGTTCGAAATGATAATGGATTCTTATCCATTTCTTTTCAATTTTGTACTACTTCTTTTATTACACTGTCTTTATTTCTTAATTATACTAAACCCTATTTGGTTATATAGCTTATTCCTAAAGCTTTTTTGCCACAGTGACTTGAAATCACACAGCCGGCATCTGTTATAACTACATTTCCTAAATTAAGCTTATTTTTTAATTCTTGCTCCAGATATATTGCATCCTCTTTTGCAAAGGAATTTACGATGAATACTCTACTGGGATCTATTCTCTCTAAGTCCTTATTTATCTCTTGCAGCAATGAAGCCAGTACTTTTTTTCGGCCCCGCTGTTTATCATACAAAACAATGTTTCCATCAACCAGCTTGGTAATTGGTTTGATCTGCAGCATGCTGCCGACAAGCCCTTGCATTGCTGAACACCTTCCTCCTTTATATAGATACTCGTAAGTATCAATGGTAAAGAAAGTTCTGCCCTTTGGCACTATTTCACTTATACGCTCCGTTATTTCCTTTGCAGATAAACCCTCTCTTTTAAAATCTACTGCTTTCATAACCAGTATTCCCACTCCAGTAGACAAATTCAGCGAATCTATAACATTTACTTTCCCTTTTGGAAATTCCCGGGCAGCCAGCAAAGCATTCTGTACCGTTGAAGACAGTTGGGAAGATAAACCAATATAAACAATATCCTTTCCGGCATCGACAAAAGGTTTAAATGCGTTTAAAAAATCAGAAGGTGTTGGCGCAGCTGTTTTAGGAAGTATGCCCAGCGCATCTACCTTGCTATACAATTCCGCAGTATTCATATCTATACTGTCTTTATAGCTTAACTCGTTGAAGGTAATATATAAAGGTATTACAGAGATGTCATTTTCCGTAAGCATTTCTGTCGACAGATCACATGTACTGTCAGTAAATAGTTTAACATTATTCATTTTACTCTCCCTATAAATATCATTTGTACAAATTGTATTGTTCCATCACCTTTTACACTGATCTAGGACGCTTTCAAGTGTCTATGTTCCAGCAAATATTTTTCTCTACATTCCAAACTGCAAAAATAATGTGTTTTTCCATGCACATCTATTACCGGGTATGCTTTATCCTCTGGAATATATACGTTGCAATATTCATCCTCTACCATTTCTACAAGTCTTTCCCTATGAGCATGAATCTCTTTCACTAAGTCCTTCTTTTCTCCCCATTCACTATCTTTACGCACATTGTCTTTTAATGGACTTACACGCACCGGTATCATCTTTTTAAAAATACGTTTTATAACCAAAGCCAGTGCAAAAATCCATATCAATTGAACAAACACATTCATTCTTATTCCCCCTGACTTCATGACATTTTTATATTAACACTGTTTTCTGCATTTATGCCTTAAACCGATACCCGGAACCCCAAAGGGTTTCAATATACCTGGGATTGGACGGATCCCTTTCAATTTTTTCCCGAATCTTTCTGATATGCACCACTACCGTTGCAATATCGCCCAGTGAATCCCATCCCCATATTTTTTCAAAAATTTCATCTTTGCTAAAGACTCTCTCTGGATTTTGCGCCAAAAGGCACAATAGTTCGAACTCCTTTGTCGTTAGCAGTTTTTCTTCTTGGTCTACATAAACTCTCCTGGAAGCTTTATCAATGTTTAAGCCACCAATAACAATCTGTTCTTTTTTGCCCTCATCTCCTGAGGTTAATCTCTCAAACCTTGAAATATGGGCTTTCACTCTAGCCACCAGTTCACTTGGGCTAAAGGGCTTGGTCATATAATCATCTGCACCTATACCCAATCCCCGTATCTTATCGATATCCTCTTTTTTAGCAGATACCATCAATATGGGAATCTCTTTTTTCAATCGAATCTGTTTGCAGATTTCAAAACCATCCCTGCCAGGCAGCATTAGATCAAGAATAACCAGATCGTAAGGATTCTCCAATGCCTTTTTTAGCCCTT
Source organism: Geosporobacter ferrireducens (assembly GCF_001750685.1). GTDB lineage: Bacteria > Bacillota > Clostridia > Peptostreptococcales > Thermotaleaceae > Geosporobacter > Geosporobacter ferrireducens. Next base: position 1,450,596 of record NZ_CP017269.1, read on the forward strand.
CATCCCCCGTAGTCTCTATATCAACTTTGAATTGATTGATTTCTAAATAATCCTTTTGCAACTCTGCAATGCTGATGTCATCTTCAATGATTAGTATCTTTTTCATATAACCCCCTCCTTTGTTACTTTTCTTAAGGTAAAGAAGATACTTGTTCCACAGTGGATTTCACTTTCTATCCATACCTTACCCCCATGCTCCTCAATAATTTTCTTAATAATAGCCAGTCCTAATCCGCTGCCATAGGTATTCATATTTCTCGATGGATCTGCCCGATAAAATTCATCGAAAACATAAGACTGGGCTTCTTTAGAAATGCCTTTTCCATTGTCTTTAAATTCTAAGAGAACATGGTCCTGCAACTCCTTTATGCGGATAAAAATATGGATTTGATCTTGTCCGGCATATTTTATAGCATTATCAATAATGTTCAGAATCACTCTTCTTAAATTATTGCCGTCACCGATGACACTTATTTCTTTGTCAGGATATTCCAAATCCAGCACTACAGCTTTCTTCTGCAGATCAAACTGTAGTTCTTCCCCCATATCTTTTATATAATGGACAATATCAAAAATTTTGAAATCAAAATGATATTTCTGAAGATCTAATTTTGAAAAAAGAAATAGATTATCAATTAATTCATTCATATCTCCGGCTTTCCGATAAATCGTATCAATATATTTTTTCATTTTTTCCGGGGTATCGGCTACACCGTCCCGGATCCCCTCAATATATCCTTTGATAGAAGTAATGGGTGTTTTTAAGTCATGAGATATATGGGTAAGCAGTATCTTTCGATTCTCTTCGTATTGATGCTGCACCTGCAGAGACTTTTTTAACTGCTCCCGCATTCCTTCAAAAGACGAAATTACTGCACCAAACTCATCATTAAAAACATTCTTTATTCGATAATTAAAATTGCCCTCTTTGATTGCATTCGATGCATGTTCCAACTCTTTTAAAGGTTTCATTATACTGTGATATACCAGCAGCGTCAGTATGCCATTTGCAATGATCATGCTCAGGATAGCGAAAATGATAAAAATCGACCGCAGCTTAAAATATTCAGCCTCTAGCGGCACTGTATCAAAAGCCAGATATACACTACCTTCACTGCGATCACTAAAATAAAAATCCTGCAGCCTTACATAAATAATATCCTGCTGTTTATTTAGTGCATTCATCTCATCTGTTGTAATGCCTTTGAACGGCATAAGCTGAATCTGAGCTTGCTTATTCTCTAAAAATTTTGGTACGTATAAAATATCATTATCTTTCCTGACGATTAGCCCTGCATTCTTGAATCCAATTTCATTTTGCATTTTCTCAATGTAACTTGCTTCCATAAATTTGTCCGGATGATCCAGTATTTGGCTATTAACCATCCAAGAAACCCGCTGACTCAGATCCAGCAGCACTTCAACAGGATTCTTGTGTTTCAGTATCTGATAGCCTCCTTCAGAAAGGAATAAGCTGTTCAGCATCATCCCCGCAATAGTCGTCAGAACAATAGGAATTATCAGCATTGCAGCATAGGATAGTCCCAGCCGTTTTTTAATCGTCATCATCCTTTGTACCTCTTTCCATCTATTACGAATTTTCCTCTACCACCTATGATTGTTTCTTTATTCATAATATATTCCTACATATCGTTTTATCCAGCTAATCCCTTCATAAACTCCTCTCCTGTGATCGTCTCCCTTTCAATAAGATATCTGGATAATTCATGAAGCTTGTCAATATTATCTTTTAGAATATTAATGGCTTTCTCATGGGCTTTTTTAATAATATCAAGTACTTCTTCATCAATTTTTGATGCTGTTTCAGGAGAGCACATTAAAGAGGCATCCCCTCCCAAATACTGGTTTGAAACCGTTTCTAATGCCATCATATCAAAATTTTTACTCATTCCCAAACGTGTTACCATCATACGTGCAATCTTTGTTGCCTGCTCGATATCATTAGAAGCTCCAGAAGTGTATGTCCCGAAAATCAGTTCCTCTGCAGCACGACCACCGGTATAGGTTGCGATTTTATTAAATGCCTCTTCCTTCGTCATGAGTACATTCTCCCCCTCGGATATTTGCATGGTGTAACCCAGCGCACCCGATGTACGGGGAATAATCGTAATTTTGTGCACAGGTGCAGATTCCGTCTGTTTTGCCGCAACAATGGCGTGTCCAATTTCATGGTATGCAATAATCTGCTTTTCCTTCGGCGAGATCACAGCACCCTTTCGTTGATAACCCGCAACGACAACCTCTACAGCCTCTTCCAAATCACTTTGTATTATATGCTTACGGCCGCATCGAATTGCTCGAAGGGCACCTTCGTTGATGATATTAGCAAGTTCTGCACCGGATGCACCGGAGCTTGCTCTTGCGATTGCATTGAAGTCAATCTCTTTATCTACCTTTACTTTTTTAGCATGCACCTTTAAAATTGCTTCACGTCCGGCTAAATCAGGCAATTCTACCGGTACACGACGATCAAATCTTCCCGGACGCAATAAAGCCTTATCAAGGGTCTCCGGTCGATTGGTAGCCGCAAGAATCACAACGCCTTTTTCCCCATTGAACCCGTCCATCTCTGTTAGCAGCTGGTTTAAAGTCTGTTCCCTTTCATCATTCCCTCCAATACCGCCATTATCCCGTTTCTTACCAATCGTATCAATTTCATCAATGAATACAATACAAGGAGCCTTTTGCTGTGCCTGTTTAAAAAGATCCCGCACTCTTGCCGCTCCCATCCCTACAAACATTTCCACAAATTCAGAGCCCGAAATTGAGAAAAAAGGTACTTTCGACTCTCCTGCAACCGCCTTTGCCAAAAGTGTCTTCCCTGTACCGGGAGGGCCTACCAGTAAAACGCCCTTAGGCATGCTGGCACCGATATCTTTGTATTTACCCGGATTATGCAAGAAATCTACAATTTCAGTTAAAGCCTCCTTTGCTTCATCTTGGCCTGCAACATCTGCAAAGGTCTTTCCTGTTTGTGCTTCAACATAAACTTTGGCATTGCTCTTTCCAAAGGTCATGGCATTGCCACCCATTCTCTTTTGCATAGAGTTTGCAAAGATCTGCCCAATTCCAATAAATAAAATGATTGGAAAAATCCAAGTCAGTATAAAGTTCATCAACGGTGAATTCTGTTTTGGAATAACCTTAGAAAATTGAACGTTCGCCTTGTGGAGACGATTCACCAGCTCCGGGTCATCCATTCGGCCAGTAATATATATACTTTCCTTATCTTCTTCATCGACAGCTATAAACGCAATCTGATTCTCTTCTATCTCTACAACTTTTACCTTTTCATTTTCAATTTGTGTTAAAAATGTACCATAGTCAACCTGATTAATCTTTTGCTTTAGCACTAATGGAAAAACAAAAGCATTTAAAAGCATCACAATAATCATCGCTGCCATATAATAATAAATAATCGGCTTTTTAGGATCTTTTTCTTCTTTCATGCCATCATCTCCCCCTTCTTCATGTCGATATTCATTCTATTTTTCAATTATAGAACACAAACCTAAACCTCATATAAACAAATTCTTAAATATTTATAAACTTTCGCCAAAAACTCGACAAAATCATTCACCTATTCGGAGATCTTAATTATCAATTAATCGAAACCCGCAGCTAAATTAAAGCCTACTGATAAACATAGGAAATAACCCTGCACAATAATCTTTATACGTATTGCGCAGGGCTATTCTTTTATACTCTTCGTCAGATTCAGTTCGCCCTATTTATTCAAACAGGACTTTTAATGTGGATAAGGAACGAATCATATCTTCTTTTTCATTCGCAAGCATTACCTGTATGGAAGTTCCAAACAGTGTACCTAACATCAGTCTAGACAACATCATAGGCGAAACAAACTTAAATTCTTCTTTGCCGGCAAATTCGCTGGTAATATATTCTTCTATTAAAGCCACGATACTATTGAAAAGCCCATTTTGAAGTTCTTTTAAAGTCTCTGACCAGAGAGACATACTAGTTAAATCAAAAAGAAGTGTGAATAATTCAGGTTTTGTTCTTAACATCTCTTGAAAGTATTCAACTAAAAAGTTTAGTCTTTCCTTTCCTGATTTACCTTTTTTTAAATTTTCTTCAACCTCGCTTAAATATTGTTGAGTCAGGGTTTTTATTATTTCTGAAAACAACCCTTCTTTATTTTTATAATAATAGTTCAATTGACTTAACACCACATCTGCTTCATCTGCAATATCTCGTAATGACACATTGGCATAACCCTTAGAACCGATACATTTTAAAGCTGCTTTCAGTATCCTTTGAGATTGAGTCATATTTTCTAATTCAATAGACATATCCTATTCCTCCCAAATTAATCGGACATCCGTCCAACTATATTGTATAATAAAAAAATTCAAATTGTCAAATAACCTTATGGTTTTTGGATAACAGCCTTAATATTTTGTAATTTATAGAATTCATACACATTTGCTATGCTTTGATTAATTTGGGAATCCTAATATCTTCACCAATTATATACGTATATTAAATCAACTTTCAATCTCTCGTTTTCCCTTAACCCGATTTTTCAAGAATTTAATTATTTTGTTTTCTTTTTTCATCCATTTATTTATGTTTTTCCTTTCCCAATTGTCTGTCATGTCATAAACAATGGGTACCAAAATTAGATTGATTATCATAGAAACACTCAATCCAACTATAAGTAATATTGCCATTGGTATAAACAAAGTATCTCCTCCTGCTGCTAAAGGTAAGAGTCCCAGTACCGTTGTCATAGTACTCATGAGAATGGGCCTAAAACGCTTTGCTCCAGCCACCTTACAAGCTTCTTCAGTAGGAACTCCCTTTAATCTTTCACTATTAATAAACTCAACAAGTACAATGGCATTTGCAAGGGCGCATCCAAAGAGGCTTAGTACCCCCATAAGTGCAAAGAAAGTTATGTTTTGACCCGTTAAATATAGCCCGGCGATACCTGCGGCGGCTCCAAATGGCACTGAAATTAATACAATCAATGGCGTTTTCAAGGAATTAAACTGGAAGATCAGTATCATTAAAATCAGTATTACTGAAAAAGCAGCTGCCTTTCCTATAGAAATCAGTACCTCCATAAAATCTTTTTTCTCTCCTGATTTTTCCATTCTGATATTATCAGGAAAATCTAGTTTTATAATCTGTTTTTCTAATTCTGTTTGAATAGCTATATTGCTGTAACCAGTCACAACAAAGGCGCCTACTGCTCTTCCTCTCTGTCCATCCAATCTGCTAATAGATGAGATTTGTGGTTTTAATGCCACATCTGAGAATTGCTGAACATTGTACTTTGCCCCAGTAGCAGAAGCCTTTACTTTAAAATTCTTTAATCTGTTCTCACTGTCAATATCACTTTCAAGAACAATATTATATTCCTTACCCTGTTGACGGTAAATAGACACATCTCTTCCCATAAGGGCAATGCTCAACTCATTTTGAGCCTCTGCCTTGGAAAGCCCTAATGAACTAAGTATATTGGTGTTCATATCAATATAGTAGTTGTAGGTTGCAACTTCTCTTCCATTATCAATATTTTTTGTGCCTTTAATATTTTTCATAAGCTCTACTATTTTATCTGAAGCATCATTTAAATCATTTAAGTCATCACTATATATTTTCATTTCAACTGGTTTTGATGTGAAAGCAAAAATTCCCAACTCATCTACAATAGCCTTACCACCAGTTACTCTACTGTCAAATTCACCTTGCAAGTATTCCACTATTTCACTGGTATTTTTGAATCTTTTGCTCTTTTTAAGATCAATTTTTACAAATACATCCCCCACATTATTAAACTGTGATCTTGGTAGAACTGAGTAATCGTATCTAGGCACGCCAATCCCAATTCCCGACAAATAGTATCTGGTCTCTGGCTGTTCATCTAAAATATTTTGTATTTGATGAATAACCGCTTCTGTTTTACGAATATCCACTTCATTGTTTCCCATAACCTCTATGGTAATAACATCCTTGTTGGCTTTTCCTATAATTTGAAAATCAATCACCAAAAGAGAACTGATACACACAATCATAAATAAAAGGGCTATTGTAAGCGCTTTTCCCTTACATCTAAATGCCCTTTGAAAGATTTTATCGTACAGGTCTGCAAGTTTTTTTGAAACTTTTCCCTCGGATTTATCAGATTTTCTTAAAAACGAATAGGACATAAAGGGCGTAATCACCATAGAAACCACAAAAGAAATCACGAGACAGGTAATGATTACTGTTGGGAGGCTAAAAGCCAGCTGTCTATATGCACCTGTAAGTGTTAACAGAGATAAGAAACCTGCAACGGTTGTCAACATAGATACAAATACAGGTACTGCCACGTCCTGTGTTCCATTTACTACTGCTTTCAATCGATCCTCTCCATTATCCAGCCTGGTCTGGATCGCATCACTTACTACAACGGAGTTGTCAACCAGCATTCCCAAAACCACGATTAATGCAGCTAGTGACACAAATTGGATATCTATCCCTAAAAGTTTCATAATAATAAAATTAGTAAGTATCACAATAGGTATGACAATTGAAACAACTATGCCGTTTCTAAAATTTAGCCCTAACATAATGACGATAATAACCAGCACAATGGATGCAATAAGATTATTAATAAAATCTTTTATTGCATCATTGACAACATCAGGCTGAAAATATACCTCATTTACTTGTATATTATCTGGAAGTGTAGTTTTGAATTCTTCAACCGTAGTTCGGATAGAATCTCCTAAACCTACTACATTCAAACCCTTATCTAAATACAATGCCAATACAGTCGATTCTTTTTTGTTGAATAGATACTTAGGGATATCATCCGGTGTTTTGATATTGACCTCTGCAATGTCAGATAATTTTAAAATCGCGCCAGTATCTTGAGAGACATCCACGACAATATTTTTAATCTCTTCAATATTCTTAAATTTCCCGCTTGAATTCACTGTAATTTTGCTATTTTCTATATCAATTGTTCCTGTTGGAATTATACTGTTCTGTGCAGAAATAATATTTGCTAATTCTGTAAGGGAAATGCCTATATGATTCAATTTGACACTATTTACAGTAATTTTTACCTCTGATTCCAGCTTACCTGTAATATCAATTTTTTTGACGCCATCTAAGAGCTTAAGTTTATCCTTTAGTTCTTCGGTCCTTTGCGCAAGTTCATCACCAGAAACCCCTTCTCCTGTAACTGTAAACAATGCCCCTGCCGTATCCATGATATCCGTCTGAACAACAACCTGTGCTACACCCTTTGGAAGAGATGGTTTTAAATCATCAATTTTTCTTCTCAGCTCTTCAAAGCTTTTATCAACGCGCTCCTGACTTAAATTCATATCTAGTGAAACCATAACTATACTAATATTATCAAGGGTCTGAGAATTGCAGGAATCGAATCCGTCAAGTTTCATTACCTCATTTTCAATCTTTTTTGTCACAAGTTCTTCCATATCCTCTGCGGAAGCACCTGGATATACAACATTTACCGCAGCCACAGGCAAGACAACTTCAGGAAAATTCTGTTTTGGTATCGTTACATATGAATAGATTCCTGAAATCATGAGCATCACCATAACAATAGTTACAAACAAGTGCTTCTCAATGATCATTTCTACAAATCCCTTTTTCATTATTTATCTACCTCTCCCGGTTCTGCAGTTTTCACTATGTCATTTTCCCTTAGAGTTTTTATTCCTTCTGTTACTACGAATAAGCCTTCTTCAAGATTTGAGATTTTTATCAGACTTCCTTTTACATCCTCTACAATAATTTGCTGTCTACTGACTCTATTGTTTTTGCCTACTACATACACATAATCCATACCATCTATATTAAATACACTCTCAATAGGTACAAATTTCCCTTTTTCTTCCTCCTGTAATATAGTAATATCTACAATTTCACCAATGGGAAGCTCTCCTTCAAAGGCAATATCTACAGCATACGTTCGCGTCTGTTCATCGGGATAAAGAGCAATACTATCTATCTTTCCGTCAAGCACATCGTTTATTTTCACTTTACTTTCTTTACTTATTTTCCCATAGTCCTCTGTGGACACCCCGATTGTTACAATCAACTGTTCACTTTTGGCAATAACCACAGGGTATCCCGCTCCTACAATTTCTCCTTTTTTAAAAGCGATATCAAGAACATATCCATCTGCATCAGCCTTTAGCACTGCGTCAGAAATATTTTCCTGCGCACGAGCTTGGGCCGTCTGTACCATTGCTATATTGGCTGAAGCTATTTGAATATCTTTTTCCTTATTTTGCTTTAAATTCTCAAAATCTTTCTTTACAGTTTCATAGTATCCAAGTAATCCTTCATACTCTGATTCCTTAGCTTTGTATTCGGCTACTGCTACTTCCCATTCTTTTTCTGCTAGACTCCCTTGCTTATATAGGGTTTCTAGGGCATCAACACGAGATTTAAAGGTGTCTAAGCCGATTTTTGCTGCCTCAATAGCCGTTTCCATTGTTTTTATATTTATCTCGGTATTTTTTATATTGGTATCATAACTTTCCTTTGTTTTTATTAGGGTATTCTCTGCAATTGCCATATTGTTGCTCTCAATAGAATTAGCATATTGCAAATAAGTAGTGTCTAGTTTTGCAAGAATATCTCCATTTTTAATTTTTTGTCCTTTTCGAACATAAATCTCCTCTATTCTTCCACCTGTTATGAATGAATAATTTTTTGTTTCTTTAGCCTTGACATATCCTAAATAATCAATGCCTACCGGATAATTAGACTGAATAATTTTTTGAACTGTTACTACTTTTCCCTCTTTTACTTCTGTCTGGTTTTGCCCTCCAAATCCCAACAAGCTGAATATAGCAATTGTTACAATGCAAAATAGCAGAATATTTTTTTTACTGATGTTCAAATGATTTACCTCCCTCTTTTTCTAAACTGCTCAAACATATGTCAGTTTTTTATGATTGTTTTTCCTTTCGGTTTTTATAAATGTTGTTCAGACGTCCGTGTTAATTGGTTGAAAAAATAATAAGACTTCTTATTATCATAGTAATAGTCTATTTGCCTTAAAACCACGCAAGTCTTATCCGCCACATTCTATATAAATACATTAACTTTTGTTAAAATACATTGAAATACTATTAGCTTTACGCTGCATAAGGGCTTTTTATAATATTATCCACCAATTTAGCAGAATACAAAATCAAAGCAGCATCAAAACCCATAAATGGAACAAAAAAAACAACTACCCCCTCCCTGTTTATAAACTTCTTTTCTCAAATCGTTGCAAAAACTGTCTCTATTTTCCTTTCTCTTTATACCAAGTTTAATATTTTTCTAATGAATTCTATAGACGGTTTGCACGCATTACTGAAATAATTAAGCCTAAAATTATGATTACAGCAATTATTAATCCAATTTTTAAAACCCCTACGCTTAAAAGATACATTTCCTCTCCTGAACTTGCACTCAGTCCAGACCCTATAATGATTCCTGCTATAATAATGCTTACAGCAAGCAATACGATACTAAAGGCCATCCTGTTAATCCCTTTATTAAAGCATCTTTGAATATTCATTATATCTTTTAATTCATGCTGTAATACTAAATTATCAGTCTCCATTTTTCTAAGAAAATCAAGCATTGTGATGGGAAACGCCTTAAACAGATCTCTATAGTTCCTAATATCTTTCTTCATGTCATGCCTAAACCTTTCGGTGGAAAAAGACTGGTATATTAATTTTTTTGCAATAGGCTTTGCTACAACTAGAGCATTAAGATCAGGATCCAATCTTTCCACCAAGCATTGGAGGCTTCCAAGTGTCTTGGCTATCAATGCAAATTCACGAGGAATCTTTATATGATTTGAAAATGCAATATTGAATGTTTCATGAAATAAATCTCCAATTTTCATTTTATCTAATGGCAATGTTAAGTATTTTTCAATAATTCTATCTACATCTTTCTCAAACTTCTTTATATCGCTGTGCTTTTCCATTGTATCTAAGTCAATAATTGACTTAACCACCATTCTGCTATCTCTTGAAGTTACCCCGATAAAAAAATCCGTTATCATTCTTTTGCGATTCTCATTCAGGTGTCCTACCATTCCCAAATCAAGAAATACAAGAGTCCCATCCGATGTAATTTGAATATTTCCTGGGTGGGGATCTGCATGAAAAAAACCGTCTCTTAGTATCTGGTTGCATATCGATGCAGCAATTTTCCTAGCCAGCATTTTTCTATCAATACCAGCTATATCCAAGGCTGAACAATCATCCACTCTAATGCCTTCAATATACTCCATGGTAAGGACACTTCTTGTAGTATAAATCCATTTTACTTCCGGAACCTTAATCCCTTCATCCCGACTGAAATTCTGTTTGAAAATCTCAGCATTTTCCGCTTCTTTCCTGAAATCTAATTCGTTTTTTATTATGTTTTCAAATTCAAACACCATTCCACTACAATCGTACAATTTCCCATACTGAGTATGATGATCAACAAAATAGGCCAAGTCTTTTAAAATATTGAGATCAAGGTTAATGATTTTTTCAATCCCTGGTCGCTGAACCTTAACAGCTACTAGTTTTCCCGTGTTGAGCCTTCCACAATGAACCTGGGATATGGAAGCCGCAGCCACTGGCTTCTCCTCGAATTCTTTATAAATATTTTCTAACTCATCTTCGAATTCATTTTCAATTACTGCTCTCACTTCAGAAAATGAAAATGGTGGTACCGAGTCCTGAAGCTTTTTCAGTTCTTCAATAACATCAGACGGGAAAATATCTGGCCTTGTGCTTAAAATCTGACCTAGCTTGATAAAGGCAGGTCCAAGTTCTTCCAATGACAGCCTTAGTCTTTCTCCTGCAGAAAGCCCTATATTGTTAAACTTAGCGTCAGTATCGGAAATCTCCCTTTTAAGCTTGAGATACTTAAAAATCCCAAGCTGATCCATCAATAAACCAAAACCGTGCTTAGAAAAAACCATTATAATTTCCTTGTACCTTTTGATGCTAAATCCTCTGCTAATCATCCTATTCTTCCCGCCCTATCATTAGTGGTTTTATTGAAAGGTTAACTCATACTAGTTATTATTTTAATCAATTGATTTCATCTTCTGTAATAATATTTTTCTTTGTTGCTACATTCAAATGACTCAAAGCTTCTCTAACTTCATTCTTAATGAGCTTTTTTAGTTGAATTCTCTGTTCTTCCCCTCTTTTTACTAATTCTTTTGTAAAGTGTTGGGCATCTTTCTTTGCAACTTTTCCTTATTTTCATTTGTTTTGATATCATTTTTACTAAATGCATGGCCTCTAAACTATTGTATCCTTCCAAACCTATAATTAATTCGGACGTTCGTTTTAGTTGTATCTTAGCACAAGACTTATGTTTTGTCAAGGTTTATTAGGCTTAGCAAAGTATTCATAGACAAGGGGACGGTTCTCTTGTCTATGCTCTTCTAAGTACTTCGATTACTTTTTCTTTATTTAAACTTGTATCATAAAAATACTAGACCCAAATGTGGTGCAGTAAATTCTTTCGAAATCCCCTTGAAATATACTCCACTGTAAATTATGCAGTATAGCGTCGTTAAATCATAAAATAAAAATACCGTAAAATTCATTTCTGAATAATACGGCATTGCGCAAGCACATTCATATCTATTATTTGAGTTGCATATATAAAGTATTTGGATAGAAACCAAGCTTCTTATAGAATAGGATTGTCGATTCATTCTCCTGGGATACCGTCACCCCAATCACTTTACAGTTCTTTTCTTTCATCCATTCTATATGTTTAATCATTAGTTCCTTCCCAATTCCATTCCCTCTACAAGTCTCATCCACATGCAGTGAATCAATTTCTCCCTTCCCATCATTTATGGTGGATATGCAGTAGCCAATATATTTATCATCATTTTGGGCAACAGTTATTACCATTGTATCTTTATCAAATACATCGAAAGCCTTCATTCTTTCATCGAAGTCAATAGAATGGTACAAATCCTTGAAATGTTCTGAATTTACCTCATGATACTGCCTGTTTTTCTCCCAAAGGTTTTTGATGATGTTAATTTCGTCATAATTAATATCAAAAATCTTAACCATGGTTGTTTGCCTCCTTCTATAGAAATTTAGCAAGGGCTCTTGAACTAAATGGCCTTTCTTTAAACATCTTGCACAAGTTGATTAAGCCGCTCTAGTAACTAGATAAATTAACAGAAATCAGCTCTGTAATTCCTTTAAAAAATATCTGAATCAAGTCAGGTGCATCCTCACTTGATTCAGGTATATGATGTTCCATTACTCTGGTGCCTTTATCCCATTCCAAAAGGATACTGCTGTTTATTATATAGCATCAACCCTTAATTAGAATAATTCCCCGCTTATTTTTCTTTTCCTCCAAAGCTTCCTAATCATTAGGAAGCCTATTCCCAAACAAATCATTATCAGCAAGGGTGGTTCATTCATCTCTATCCTATCTCCTATATCAAGGGGCTTTTTTGTTTCTAATATTTGTTTTTGCTTCTCTAACATTACCTTTTCCTGGGCCTGATTTTCCAATACTATAAAAGAAGTGAGCGGGCTCATCACATGACTGGTAATGCTGCCTTTTACAAGTGACAAAGATTTTTCGAAATACTGCTCAGGATGCAGCAAATAGCTTCTATACAGAGCTTGGAGCATAACCCCATTCTCCCAGCCCGGTCCTTTGAATTCATCCGGGGTCACATCATAACGATCTTCCAATAATATTATGCTGTCCTGTCCATCATCAGGCAAATAGATATTTCTTCCATCCTCCCCCGTCCATAGTAAAACAGGATTTTGGGGGATTTCCAGAGCAACTTTTCCCTGATCATAGGCTGGCTGGATTTCCAAAGAGTGCTCCATCAACCTTTCTGTATTTTCCAAGTGGTAATATTTAAGCCCCTCAGGGTTTGTAAATCTAAACTCACTGAAATCCTTAGAAAGTATAGTCTTCTCAATTGCATTTGTTACCATGACAAAAATCGGCTCTTCTTCCAAATGCCAGCTATAGTGTTCATACAATATTCTTTTTACCGGAAAATCAGTATAAAACCCGCCTTTAATCTCTGTTCCTTGAAGCTGATCTTCCCAGCCTTTCTGGTATTTAACTCTATTTTCCTCAAAGTTAACCCCAATGATTTCACCTATTGCTTCATGAATTCCCTGTTCTTCAATAAAGTGTTTCACTCTCTGGATATATTCATCGGTATTTTTTTCATTGCCTTTGGAATAATCCAAAAGAAAATAATACTTAGGTTTTCGAATCATACGAGGAAGCTCCGCCTTCATTTCCTTTGTTAGATACTGGATCTGAGGATGGAGAGTCCTATCTCCCGGTTTCCCTGCATAGGTGGCTGAGGTAGCACTTTGGAGAGATAAACGTTCGCTTCCAATCCTAAGCTCTATTGGCGCACGATGGAGGATTTCAAACCCTGTTTTCCGGACCTCATTTCCTAAAAATGGAAATATCTTAAACTCGATTTCATTACCGGACAGATAGGTTAATACCCCCGGGTCCCTATTGCGTATCTTATTCTGTTCATAAATCCAGTTTGCAGCTCGCTTATCGGCAATCATTCCATATTTTTTCTCACCTTCTACATAGAGATAATAATTGCTGATATAGGCTCCCTCCGGTATAGTAAAAATGCTATAAAATTCGCTAAGCTGATCCAGGGTATTTTCTAATTCAAAATTTACCCAACTCCGATATACCTGTTGTTCCGGGTCATATAGGGTTTCGCTTTTGATTTCATTGATCCGTACATCTGTACTTGTATTGGCTTCAGTCCTTCCAAGTACTTCCCTACCACTATATTCTCCAAAGAATATTTCTTCCAATCTCCTCACTTTATCCGGTGAAATCGATAGATTATCCAGCACATAATAATGATATAGGGAAGTAAGATAGGGTGTACTGGTCCTCCCTGTAAAAAAATTGTTCCTTCCGGAATCCATTCCATTGATATGCTTGATGGTTTGAAGTGCCCGGCGTATTCCCGGTCTGTTGACTGAAGGCATTTTTTCTTCCTGATAGCCCCGTTGATAAGTATACTGTAGCGCCTGATTTAGATTTTTTTGATCCTGTCTTACTGTAATCCCAATTATTGTAGGAATCACTAATAACTGCAGGACAAAAATGGCGATAAGCCTTCGTTTATTGTAGAACTGCTGAAGATATCCATAATCTGTCCATAGAGACTGCATATGAAGAAATAGCAATACGATAGGCACCAGCAGCAATATTCCTAATCCAAACACAATAATACCCATCAAAGACAGGGGGATATAGGGTAAAAACACCATAAAGAAGTATAAACTATACCATAGCAGGCACCCCTTTGTCATGAAAATAAACAGCCTTGTTTTTGCCTTCGTAACGGGTGGAATCATGAGCACACCGGTTGCTGCCATATTACACAAATAGAATCCAAAATGAGAGAAATCTCCGAATAGATTCCCTAAGGATTGATTGAGAGTTAAACCCATTAAAGAACCAAGAAAAACCATGGCTCCTATATACTGGTTCCAAAGATTGGATTTTCGTTTTAATGCAATATATAGAATGGTCACAAATAAAAGCAAAAATGCTGCCGAACTTATTACAAATATAACAGGAAACATATATTCAAATGCATGCATCCCTGATAAGCTTCCCATACTCAAAAGATTCATCAATAGATACCAGAAGAGGGGCATAGCGATCATAAAGAAAAAGGGCTTTAAAATAGATTGCATCTGATAGTGCTCTACAGTATTTTCTATAATGAGCAAGGCACCGTGGGCCAGGGCCGGCATAGTAAGGGTTAATGTGGTGATACCAGGAGTTATCCCCATAAGCATATAAGATGGAATCGCAGCAGGAATCATTTCTGTATAAATGAAAAAGTAGGCAATTAAAAAGCAGAAATAGAAAACAAATATGCCGTAGGCAACATAGATTTGCAGTTCTTTTTTTTGTTTCCATCGCAAAATTCCATAAAGGGTAAACCCTAAGCAAACAATCCCCAGCAAGCTCCCAAATACAGTCCAATGAAAAACTTGTTTTTCTGTAAATTCTGTATGTAAGAACCAAAATATCCTTGCAAATATCCCCATCATTAACAACTGTGGAAGGGTTACCGTAAATAGGATAAAAAACGGATTATACAGCTTTTTCATATTTTCCCTCTTTTCTAATCAACTTTTCAAAAAGAACATAAATAATACATAGATAGATCCAGTAAAATAGTACCCCTATAGATTGATGGAGGAATCTTTCTGAAGTGGTACTTTCAACAATAGCCAAATTCAAAATTCCTATAGCTGTAATAATTCTGGATGCATTGGCAAAAATTGTGATCCCATAGGAAAATAAGACAAAACCGAAAGTCATCATATACTTTTTCCCAATACTTTTCACCCTGGATACAAAGGAAAAACCTAGCATACAATAAACAGCAATCCAAAATCTGATACCAGAACATGCTTGATTGATCACCACATTTCCTTGTTGGCTCACAAATCCAAGATCCTGATCATAATAAAATCTAATTCCCAAAGCTTTTTCCACCAAAAATGCAACAGGTTTGATAATAAACAGCAAATCTTCTACAGACCCGTACCGGTAAAGCAAGTATAATCTAAAAGCAGCCCCAATCATACACAGATATAATACGACTAATGCTAACAGCCTAGCTTTCTGTCTCTCCATCCTGTTCATTATCCCCCTCACTTTCTACATACTCTAAAATATCTCCAGGCTGGCAGCGCAACTCTTTGCATATTGCCTCTAAAGTAGAGAAGCGAATAGCCTTTGCTTTATTATTTTTTAAAATAGATAAATTTGCAGGGGTAATCCCAATTCTATTGGCCAATTCCATGGCACCTATTTTGCGTTTGGCCATCATCACATCTAGATTGATAATAATTGCCATGATACCCCTCCTTCTATATGGTATAGTCGTTCTCTACTTTTACTTCTACGGCTTTCCGAAAAACCTCTGCTAAAATAATTGAAAAAAATCCGGCAATCACAAAGATCATCAAAATAATAATGGTGAAAAAAGAATTTAGGAAGAATATTTTGGTTCCATAACAAAACGCAATGGCAAAGGAAAATATGCCCATGTGCTTCAAACTCTTTACATTCTCTATGATGAAGGGATCTTTTCCATTTAATGTGTTAAATATCCTTCGGATTTCTCTTACAATGCCCAGGGCTAATATACCTGTAATTGCTAATAATCCAAGTAGAAAATAGTACATCCTTTCGTCCCTGCTGCCATGGACATGAGCCAGATACCATCGTACAGAGACAGGCAGTGAGAGCAGTATTCCAATCCCGCTAAGAAAGATTAAATCCAGTAAAATCTTTACAGCCGATGCCAGTGATTTCTCACCGATTATTTTCATTTTCATAACTCCTTTCTATGACCCTCCGAATATATATCTGAATCTATCTTATACGATTTAATCTAATTTTTCAATAATTTTTTATCGTTTTTCAATAATTTTTTATTTCTTATCAATATCAATCCAGACCAGCTAACTGATGTCAAGAGTAAATTTTAAATAACGATTTACTGATAAGGGGCATAGGAATCAGCCCTTTTATTCTGCCGAACTTTTTAAAAGAGCTAAAGTAAAATATTCAGTTTAGCTAATACATTTCTCTAGGCTACTATCTTCACATTAGACCGATGCATTTTCACTTGCTCTTCAGGCGTGATTAAGACAAATGGATTCTCATTTTTAAGTACAGAAAATATGATCCTTACGAGTTTGTTCATCACTGCTCCTAAAGCTTGTTTTTTAGCTTTGATCTGTATCTTTTTGTGATAGTAGTCATAAATAACTTTGTTGACGTACTGCCCGTTAGGGTTTTGTCTAATGGCTACTGTGGCTGCAATATAGAGTGCCTTGCGAATAAATCTAGATCCTCCCTTTGTAAATTTATTCTTTGTCCCAATGAAGTTACCTGATTGTTTAACGGATGGGTCAATGCCACAATAGGCTACAAGCTGCTTAGAACTTTGAAACCTTGCAATGCTTCCAATCTCTCCAGCTATGATAGGAGCTAGATTTTTACCTATACCAGGAATACTACGAAGTAGCTGAATTGCAGGTATGTTGATTGCTAAAGCCTCTATCTTTTTATCTATCAAATCAAGTTGTTCATTAATATGCTTTAAATGATTTGCATAGACAATGATGATTTGTTCATAGGCAGTTAATAGAATTCCAGTCTCCTTCCCTTCCTGTGCACTCTTCAGAATGAGTTCATATTTTTTCGTAGCATAGGCCATAGATGTTCTCGAGGTAGTTCTGACGATTTGAACAATATCATCTTTGGTTCCTTCTAGAAAAGATGTTGGAGACGGATAACGAACTAATAATTCTAGGGATGTTTTACAGGAAATACTTTTAAAAACCTTTGTAAATCCGGGCATAACCTGTTCGATAGCAGCTTTTAACTGATTCATTACACTAACTCTTTGCTCTGAAAGATGATAATGGGTACGGGTTAATATCTTTAGGTTCTCAAGGTACTCATCCTGCATTTGATGTTCTTTTAAGTTCATAAAGAAGTACATCTTTGCAAGTTCCTCAGCGTCTACCTTATCTGTTTTGACTTTCCTAACCGTGGAATTTTTGATAGAATGAGATAGGAGAGGGTTAATTAAATATACCTTCAAGTTATGGCGTGTGAAGAAGTGGACGAGGCGATTTGAATAGTGACCAGTGGATTCTAAGACGATTACTGGTTTCCTATTAAAGGCTTTCTCCACTTTTTCTATTTGGTTGATGACTGAAGCTAGTCCTTCTCCTGTGTTTAAAGCCTTAAATGGTTTGAGATAAGTTTCACCTGTTGGAGAAAGCGCAGCATAGTAGCAAAAGTCTTTTGCCACATCAGCCCCTATTACTGGAAATTCTCCTTTCATATGAAATTCCTCCTTAGTATAGTTTTGGAGGATTATCCATTCCATTCCCTAGAGATTACAGCCTTGCGCGTTAAACGGGAATAAGTGATCCCAACCAGCCAAAACGTATATGCTTTTGAAATGGAATAATAGTCTGAATGTCGGGTATAGAAAATTCTTCCCTGGGACGGTTACATTTATATCCTTCAAAATGCATATACCCTTTTTGATGATTGTTCGGACTTTTAAAATCTTAAAATGAATAATCCTTCTAACTACATATTACAAGGGATGGTTCTTGAATTAAGGTCAATCTCCCTCAAAACTTGAGCCATAATTAATTATTATATTGAAAAAAACTACCCCTTCTATTTATAACAAAAGGAGTAGTAATCAGCTTTAATATTTTGGCCTTTTCCGTTTCTATATCAAGAACTCTAACACATAAGATTCCATAAAATAGACACTCTTCCTTTGTATGTTTTCGCTACTAACCAAAGGAAGAGCCTTTCCAAAACCCTATCCAAAAGTACCGCTACTTGTGGTAAGATTTACCGTATCAATTTTACAATTACTAAGTTCCAAACTAAAAAATCTGATTTACTAAACGGATACTCAATGTTATTAATTCATTCAAATTTCTTTAACTCCTAACTTTCTTAACATTCCTTGCAATTCCTGAATATCTACATTTTTTACGCTGCTATTGTTTTTAATCGCCAGAGATGCTGCTGCTCCTGCTGCTGTTGCAATATTCATAATCGAACCTAAAGCCCTAAATGCTCCAAAAGCTACATCATCTGCTGCTATACATTTACCATTGGCTATTACATTATCTAACGTTTTGGTTAGCATACTTCTATACGGTATTTTATATATCCCATTACCGCCAATCTTTATAAATTCAACACTGGAGTTTTTGTTTGTCCTCACATGCAGATCTACAGGATAGACACCTACAGCAACCGAATCCTTAAAAGTTTTACAGGCTATGAGATCATCTCCTGTTAATTCATACATACCATCTATTCTTCTTCTGTCTCTAACTCCAATTGACGATGCTATACCACTTAAATAAGCGTTCTTACATCCTCTCACATTTTCTTTAATGAACGGAATAATCCTGTTGATTTGCTGACGCAATTCGATCAATGCCATTGAAATATCTTCTATGGACTCATGGTCAATATTCTCACACCTCGTACAATTTATAACAATATCATTTGTACCCGGAACCCTTAGCATGCTCATAATATTACTAGGTAAAATAGAGCTTGTAGTACCTTTTAATATTATATCCTGTATTTCATCTGTTTTGAGTTTATTAAACTCAACGATATTAACTCCGCCCATCTTAAATATTTCAGTTACAGCTTGTTTCTTATCTTTACAGGTTGATACTGTTTTCTCTCTAAGCATATAAATACATTCTGAATTACCCGTGGAATCAATTAGTACTCGTCCATCTATAATCAAATCTTCATATAAATTTGTCAGCGTAATTTGGATATTATTATTACTATTTTCAATTGTTTTTATATTACTACAGAAGAATAATTGAATATTTTCCTTAGCAACCATTTCATCTAATACAATTTTCAAGTATTCGCTGTTGTATCTAACTCTATCAACCTGTATTGCAGGGTTCGATGTCATTGGTATATTGTCCTCAAATAATGCTGCTTCTCTTTTTGCAAGATTATTTATGATTTCTTCTCCAATAGAAGAAACCACTATCTCACCATTCAAATAGGCTCCATTTATTTCTCCGAGCATACTAGCAGTGGCAATGCCGCCTAAACAACTTCCTTTCTCAATCAAAATAACTTTATATCCATTTCTAGCTGCAATAATTGCGCTAATTACTCCTGCCAATCCTCCTCCGACAACAATTACATCTGCAGCATATTTCTTATTTGGCATTTATATGTCCTCCCAATAAGCCCCTCATAATATTCTCTATACAGCACATCAACATAAAAATGAAACTGATCATCAAAGCAATGGTGTGTGTTGATCTTGAGATTTTCAAAACCACCGTTTTGTAAAACATTTGATTTGGTATTGAAATATAACAGCTATATATCAATACTGCAAAAATTAAGAGCATAAATACGTTATTGCCTATATCTATAATTTTTTTTATATTTTCCGATTTATTTCTGACAAACATATCAACAGCTATATGCTTTTTTTCTTTAAAAAGAATAGCTGATCCAAAAATAACAAGCCAAATAAATGATGCACTAGCTAATTCTTCGACTCCAGGAATTGGACTTTTTAAAAAATATCTGAATATGACTTGAATAGCTAAAATAACTGGTATTATAATTGAGGCTGTATAAACGATAATGTAGAACATTCTGATAATTAAACTTTGTATCTTTTTATATATTGAATACATTACATTACTCCTTCCACTTGGAACTATCTTGAACTTTGTGTAATTCCCTATCTTAATATAGTGATTAACTTCAAAATAGACATTTGCTAAAATCCTGTTCAATTTTTGTATTAGAAAACAAAATGATTAAAAACTTTACCCATACTCTACACTGATACAATCAAGGGGCAGACTAACCTAATAGCTTTCTACCCCTTAATAGTAACGAATAAGTATATATATAAACTACTTCAAACTTTGTACGTAATCATATAATCCTTCTGGCCACAATCGGTCCTTTTCACTTTTTTCTACTACACTTTCCATTTTAGCTTGAAAAGCAGCAATATCAGGTGTTTTATTGATGGTTACACCTTGGTTCATCATTTCTTGTACCTTTATATCAGCAGATTCCGAATCGTATTTTGAAAATAGTTTTCCTGTCTCGAAAGCGCTTTCCCTAATAATTGTCTTTTGTTCCTCGGTCAACTTGTTATATGACTTTTCATTGATAACCATTACATATGGGCTGTAAATATGATTAGTCATTGTAATATATTTAGCTGCTTCATGGAATTTCATGCCATAGATAGAACCTAGCGGCGACTCCAACGCATCAACTGTACCTTGCTGTAATACCATATATGCCTCTCCCCAAGGTACTGAAACAGCGTTAACACCTACACCAGTCCATGTTTTAAGATACATCTCAATTTCAGGAACCCGCATATTAATGCCCTTCATATCCTCAGGCGTGTTGATTGGTTTTTTAGATATGACGACTCTTGGAGCAGCTACGCCATTATCTGCTAATACTCTTAATCCCGCCTTATTTACTATATTTGCTTTGAATTCTTCATTTTTACTACTTGTCAAAAACATATTCAGGTGTTCTTGGTCTCTAAACAAAAATCCCATTGAAAGTATATTCCAGCCTGGCTCAAATTTTGAATACCAATCAATAGCTCTCCATGACATATCTACAGAACCCGTTTGCAGCAATTCTGTTAAATCATCTCCCGTACCTAATTGTCCTACTGGATAATAATCAATCATCACTTCACCATTCGTTTTTTCTTCTACCATTTTTTTGAAATCTTGTCCAGATACTTCTCCTGGTGTACCTACCGCACTTTCCACTGCTAGCTTTAGAACAATTGGTTCTTTTTTCCCCGTCTGCTGTGATTTTTGCTCACTTGGTGATGAGCCAGATGAACTAGCGTTTTGACTACATCCTGCTAACAACACCATGAACATGGCTACTACTAAAACTAAACCTACTACTTTCTTCATTTTCATCTCTCCTTTTTACTTAATAATTAAATTGGGTAACCATAAAACCGTTTGATCAAAATAAGTAATAATCAATAGAGATATTAGTAATGGTATCAGCAATGGAATAACTGATTTAACCATTCTTTCGAATGAAATATTTGCAAGTCCACTGACAATATATAAATTCCAACCTACTGGTGGCGTAAGCAATCCTATTGTTAAGTTTAAGGTCATTACAATACCTAAGTGTACTAAATCAATATTATACATGGATGCTAAAACAACAAGCGTAGGTGTAGCAATAAGTATTGAAGATGTAATACTCAAGAAACATCCTAAGAAAAGTAAACATATATTTATCAATAGGAGTACAATCCATTTACTTGCACCTAGGGCAAATAAATAATTCCCTACTAAATCCGGCACTTTTGCAATTGTTATAACCCATCCAAATAATGCTGATGCTATTACTATAAAACAAATCTGAGCTGTTGTATTAAATGCAGCTTTCATGATTTCTATAAATTTTGAAAGAGTAAATCGAGTATAGTAATAACAAAGAAAAAGTGAATAAATCACCGCTACTGCGCCTGCTTCTGTCGCAGTTGTTATTCCTGTGACAATACCTAAAATTATAATTACTGGTGTAATTAAAGGAAAAATTGCTTCTTTGAACGCAACAAATCTGTCTTCCCAACTGTTTTTGCTTCTAGTTGGAAAATTATATTGTTTTGATGCAATAAATGTGACGTACATCATCATAAGTGTGCACATAATAATACCTGGCATTAATCCACCCAAAAACAATCTAGCTACTGATACTTCAGCCACTGTAGCATATACAATTAAAGTTGTACTAGGTGGTACAATAGGCCCAACAGTTGATGATGCAGCTGTTATTGCTGCACTGAATCCCGTATCATAACCTTCTTCTTCCATGGCTTGCATTTCTATTTTACCTAGACCAGCCGTATCTGCAATAGCAGACCCTGACATTCCTGCAAACAACATACTCGCTAATATATTGACATGAGCAAGGCCACCTTTAACATGTCCTATGAAGCTTAATGGAAGATTAAATAATCTTCTAGTTATTCCAGCAGAGTTCATAATTTCCCCTGCCATAACGTATAATGGTAACGCCAAAAGAGAATATGAGCTTACCCCACCTACCACTTTAGTGGCAATATTGGCTAAGCTTAGGGTTGGGTCCATTATTATGTACACAATAGAGGCACCAAACATAGTCATAGCTACAGGAACTCCAAGAAGCATTAATGCTATGAAAGTAAATAATAAAGCAATAAGCTCCATTTTCTCCCTCCTATTTCTTAATAATTTTTTAGTTACTGAATGAAATCGTTCTCCTTTCGTATAATTACAGTCACTTAGTTCATTTTTATTATAAATTTAATTTAGCTCATCTATCAATTCAGTTTTTCCTGTCATTTATTCACATTCAGAATAAATGACAGGAAAATCTTTCTGTTTATATTGATTTTTTATAGAAATAATTATATTCTTTAAAAAACAAGATAGTTTTAAGAAATTTTCGAAAACTATGCACAACAAAAAATCTCAGAAAAAAAGAGTATCATCGTATACGAAAAACTGTAAATTATTAAAATACATACAGTCATCATTTTATGACTCTCAAAATTTCTAAGATTAATGCTTAAAACTATAAGTTAAGAAGGTGCATTTGGAAAGTTTGATTAGGATCTGCCATTTGGCAGATATGTTTCGCTCCTTATCTGGGACAGACAGGCGATTAGACAGCAATGGTTTTTTTATAGATGGTCATTTCTCATGTTTATATAATTGGAGGTTTATCCGCAATAAGCTTCTTATATTTTAGACTCTGGATTGCTAATCTTTGGGAACGCTAGCGGTGTTAACAATCCCAAAATAAAAGAGGGTGGATATGTGAATTTTTTACAACTTGAATATTTTATCAGTATTGCCAAAAACAAAAGTTTTACAGAAGCATCTAATGAGGTATTATTATCTCAGTCTTCATTATCTAAACATATTGCAAAATTGGAAAAAGAGTTAGGTGTTAAACTATTTAATAGAAATACTAGAAACATTTCCCTAACATTAGCAGGCGAAGAGTTACTACAACATGCTAAAATATTATTAGATGAATATTACAATACTCTACAGAAAGTACAATTGTATAGTAACAGTCACTCAATAAATATCGGTAGTATAGAACATATGAGTAAAGTAGGACTAACAACCCCAATTGCTTCTTTTTTAGATAAGTTTCCAAGTCTTGATATAAATATCAAACAAGGTGATACTATATGCTTAATGGATATGCTAATCAGTTGTAAGATTGATATGGCGTTTATCGCTCACATCATATACCCGTTCTTAAATAGTTCAAATATTTCAAATTACTCTTTAGAAAACTTAAATCTATTTACACTTTTAGAGGATGAATACTATTTAATCGTTAATAAGAATCATAAGCTTGCTTCGAAAACGAAAATAGATTGGGGTGAATTAGCTAACGAAAAACTTGTTATACTTGACAATGGATACAGCCTAAATACTGTGATAAAAACTACGCTTAAATATTTAAATATTCCCGCTAAAATTGCGTTTGAATCGAATCAGGTAGATACAATATTGGGATTAATCAATGAGAATTATGGAGTATCACTGCTATCAAAAAAAGTAGCTACGGGAAACGATAATTTAGCAACGCTAAGGATAAATAATCCCATTAGAAGAAACACTGCTATTGTCACGCATAAGGATGTTCGTTCGAGTACTATTCAAAAATTTATTGAACATATTTTATCTTATTATAATAATCTAGAAACGTTATAGATTACCGAAAAGTAGATTGGTAAAGTGGCTTCCCTGGTCGCTATTTGTAATCTCTGGTTTTCTTGTAGATAATGCTCTTTTTAAGCAATCCGTTACAAAGTTTTTTTCTAATGAACTGGATAACTCGTCATCTACAATGCATCTGCTGTACCAAGCAATTATGACAAATAAATACATAAAACTCTTATATATACTTCTTCAACTACTCCGAGTAAACTTTAGACTATATAAAAACAATGCTGCTGCAAAGGCTGACACCTAATAAAAAAGTATCGAGAAAGATTCAGATTGGGCAGTCGGCAAGCGGAATGTGACAACGAAAGACGGACTATCGGCGTAAAGCTGATAACCCGTCTTTTGTATTTTGAGGGGTAGGGCAAAGCCGCGACACTCAAAATAGGGTTTCCAAAGGGGCACCCTTTGGCACACAACTTTGCGAATCAAAGTGTAGTGTGTTATACGCTCTGCCAGCGTTGCCGCCGGGGAGGGCAAGGGCGTTTGAAACGGCAGGAAAGCCGCCAATGACAGTCCGATTTCAGCAGCGGACAGGGCGTATATGAAGCCCCGTCTATCGTCTGAACTTCGGGACAAATTGGCCCAAAGTCCCGCAAGGTATCCAGAGGCGTCCCCCCTAGAACTCCGTCCGTGGAGCATATGCCCTATTCCTGTTCTTTGGAGGAGGCGCGGGGCAGGGCCCACTGCATAAACCAACCAATTGCCACAAACGTAGCGAAGCCGTTTAGATGCTTTTGCGGGATTACTCTTTCTTTTGCATCAACCCTATTGATAAGATAGGATTTATAAGCTCATCATAATGCTTCATTCCCCTGCTAAGCTAAATTAGAAAATACTAATTTAGCAACCTATCTGCCATAGCTTCATCAAAAATTTCCGCCATATCAGACTGTTTACCATATTCGAAACCTATCCTTCCATCATATGTCATGGAATCACAGGAATCGGTAGCGATAAATACACGCAGAATTTCGCCGTCCTCGCGTGTGAACTTTATCGAAGCAATGTAAGGACAGCCGGAAAAACCGTATATCTCCTCGCTGTTTATCGCTCTATTCATGAGCTTTGACAACGCATTGAGCTTTTCCGGAGTATTTACGGTCTGCGACCGCAAATCAGTGGTATAGGAGCCATCGGCTTGCTCTACACTTTCCGGAAAATCAATACTGGCACTCTTGAGAGGAATTTTAAACCATTGTGCATCAAAGCTTCCGTAGTCTATTTCCATGACATTCTTTATTTTATCCATAACAAAGCTATATACGGCTTCGTTGTATTCAAGGGCAATAAATCCCTGCTCATCCATAGTAGACATGATATAACCTGCTGAATTACTATTGCCCATAAACTCATATTGCTTCCCGTCTATATGCAGTCTGGCACCTGTTGAGCGTATGGAGCTGTCTTCTTCATGCAGATACTTCCATGCATCTTGTCGTGATTTTACATTATCTATACCCTCCGAAGATGAGAATAGGCTGCTAATTTCTTCGAGTTCATTGCCGCTTATGTTGATGAAACAGGAGTATGGCGATGAATAGAAATTTATGGTATCCTTGTCTTGATAATAAAATTCAATGCGGGGAGAATTTGCGCTATATAACGACAAACCTGCGTTTTTTCTAATAAAATCAAGCCGATCTCTTCCATTTTGCGTAAATGCAAGAATGAATGTCTGATTTGCATATTCATCAGAGCTTTTGCTTTCACTGAAGCAAAAGCAGTCAAGGTTTTTATTCCCAAAAGGTAACTCAAGAAGATCATAGCCTTCAAGCTCATATAGAATGTTTGAATCAATATCCTTATCGTAATAGCCGATTTGAAGAACTTCATTCTTTACACCGGCTTCTGAAAAATATCCTATATCAATGCTGCTAAAATCATCATATACGGGAGCATCCTTACGTCGGACGGCCAAGTAATAATCCATGCCATCTCCTGCTGTTCGCCCTATGATATCGTAATGTCCCATCAGCATATCAGATACTTGTTTTGTTCTGCTTTCGTCCATCTGCTGAAATGAAGCACCATCAATATAGCTTTCAACAAGAGCAATATACTCTTCCAGCGGAGTAAGCGGCATTGGCTCCGGTGTTGCATTCATTGCCGTTGGAAATATGGAATCCGTATGCCTATCACTTTCAGAAGCTGGCCTCGTACACGAAACTGTTAAAAGTGTAACAAATAGTAATATAGCAAATAAATACGTTTTTTTCATATTTCAGGTACCTCCCAAATATAGATATGATTATTGAACTTTAACTGGCATGATGTGCTGCCAAGTATTTATTTTCCATACGATCTTACCAAATAAGTCCAAGCATTACAAGTTTATTTCCGCTTCTTCCTGCGTTTCCTCTTAGAAATATTCAAATGCTTGGATTTCGCCAATACCTTCATCAGCAATTGAAATTCCTCCGGTGTCAGCTTGGTATAATCAATCCCCAGTTGGCGGCTTCCAACAGCCGGATATGGGTATCCTCCCCGCCAGGCTGATACTTCTCCGTGATTTTCACCCTTGCCATATCCACCAGCGTATTCAGGTTTTGTATCTGCATACGGGCAATGCCGTCCACATAAATCTCAATGTCAGCCAACAGCTTCACAAAGTCCTTATGCGCCGCCATCTCACAAAGCAGGCGGGTATTGATTTTCCTGCTTTTTAATAGCCCTAGCATTTCATCACTCAAATGTAGTTCCGCAAGGTCTGCATTTGGGTGATTTTTTGTTTCGGTCAGCTCTAACAGCTAATCAGCGGACACGCCGTAGAATTTCGCCAGCGTCAAAATGCTGGTATGGCTGATGTCCTTGTAATCCTCTATTTCATAGTTTCCCAAAGCGGATTTTGAAATACCTGTCTGCTTCTCCAACTGCTCCAGCGTCAGGCTGTTTTCCAACCTTGTGGATATACGGAACGGGCGGTCAAAAAAGTATACACTTGGATTAGTTCATCAGTGGACAGCACAAGTGAATGACCGTTCGAAAGGGATCCCACCGCAGGAGAAGCACAGCCATGAACCGCACTTCGGGCCTCGTCGGCGCAAAGCCTCGTAGCTTTGTGGGGGCCCCAATACCCGAAGTGCGGGGACCGTGCTAATGTGGGGAAACGCCGCCATAAGGGGGCAGGAACGGCTTTCAGGGAAAACGGCAAAGGAACAGGAAAACGGCATAGCCAAAACTGACTATGCCGGGTGCTGTACAAATACTTCTTTATTGGGGGCGTGCTAAAGGGATCACTGTTTTTATTTTAGTTTACTAATCGTTTTTAACATACCTTAGACAGAAATTTCAATTATAGCTATTAGGGCCTCCTGCCGTAAAGTTTATCTGTTCTATGATAAGATTATTGTTACTGTATTTGTAATTTACAATGAAATATCCGATATAAGAACCATGAGTAAAGCGGAGGCTGATATTCACGCTTATTTTATTGTTTTCTACAAAATAACGTATTTCTTCATTGTACGCTTGCCTTGTTTCATCAGCAGCGTCTCCTATCAACAGACATATAGCCAGTAAGCCGATTGCACTACCGGGCACAATTCTTTTTTCTCCCAATTTACAACTCATTCCATCCTTTACAGCAATCAATCCATTGAAGAAACCTTGAATATTTCTCTAGCTCATCTATCGTCAATTCAATTGCGCTATTCCCGCTGCCACAAGCAGGAAAAACGGTTTCAAAGCGCTTTAAAGATACATCTAAATAAATCTCTACCTCTTTATTCACGGCAAATGGGCATACACCTCCGACAACATGACCGATCAGCGCTTCAACTTCATTAAAATCAAGCATTTTTGCTTTTACTCCAAATTGCTCTTTATATTTTCGATTATCAATTTTGGCATCACCGGCTACAACAATTAATATCACGCTATCCCCTAAATGAAAGGAAAGTGTTTTTGCTATTCGCTGAGGCTCACAGTGTAATGCTTGTGCGGCAAGTTCTACCGTTGCGCTGGATTCAGAAAACTCTAGGATCTTGTCTGCCATGCCGTATTGTTTAAAATATTCTTTAACCTTCTCTATTGCCATGTTTTTCTTCTCCTATCATGTATAACAGCTCATTTATTTTACTTCAACGATCCAGCCTTCGGGCGCTTTCACATCTCCGAATTGAATTCCACAAAGTATATCATAGAGCTTTTTAGTGACTGGTCCTACTTCCTTTTCGCTATGGAATACATGAAGTTTCCCATTATATTCTATCCCTCCGATAGGCGTAATGACTGCGGCGGTTCCGCAAGCTCCGGCCTCTGCAAATTCATCCAGCTTATCAATCAGGACATCTCTTTCTTCAACTTCCATACCCATATATTCTTTCGCCACATGCATCAAAGAATACTTCGTGATACTTGGAAGGATGGATTCGGATTTTGGTGTAACAAATTTATTATTCTTAGTAATTCCAAAGAAGTTGGCAGCACCAACCTCTTCGATTTTACGGTGAGTCAAAGGGTCCAGGTAAATACAGTCTGCAAAGCCTTTCTTTACAGCCACCTCATGGGGCATCAAGCTTGCGGCATAGTTGCCTCCTACCTTGGCAGCACCTGTTCCGTAGGGTGCTGCTCTGTCATACTCGGAAACAATAAAGTTGACAGGCGTCATGCCTCCTTTAAAATAGGGCCCTACAGGGATGCAGAATACGCCAAAAATATATTCCGGAGCAGGCTTCACACCGATATTGTCCCCAACTCCGATTACATAAGGCCGGAGATAGAGGGTAGCACCTGTGCCATACGGCGGTACATAGTGTGCATTAGCCCTTACAACTTGTACACAAGCACCGATGAATTTTTCTTCTGGGATTTCAGGCATCAAGAGCCGTCTGCAGCTGCTTTTCATACGCTTTGCATTCTGATCCGGCCTGAAGAGTTGTATCTTCCCATCCTTTGTTCTGTATGCCTTCAAGCCTTCAAAGCACTGTTGTCCATAATGAAGAGCCGCTGAGCCTTCACTTATGGTCAGGGTATTGTCTTCCGTTAACTTACCGTCGTCCCAGCTTCCAGACTTCCATACAGAGATATAGCGGTAATCTGTCTTTATGTAGTTAAAACCCAATTTGCTCCAATCAATATCTACCGCTTTCGTCATATCAATCACCTCTCTAAATTTTTATAATATTTAATAAAAGCTTCTTATTCCATCGTAACAAAAAAAGGCATTGCACACAATGTTATCATTGTATACAATACCATTTTCTTTACTGTACAGCGGCAATTAATATTCTCAGTTATTTTTTAATATACGAATACTTCCTGACGAACTTTTAAGTACCACTTTATTGTTCTTCATAGCAATCTATTTTTTTCCACCTTTTTTATTTTTAGAGCAAGGATTTTACCCATTCCCGTTTATTCCATAATGCACACCCGCCCTTCGGTTCATTCAGTCCGGTATGGTTTTGACGGATTTTTTTCATCAATTCGGACTGTAGCGCCTCTTTTAATGATACTTCTCTTATATTTACATCAGAATAGGGCGCAAATGGACAAGGTTCCACGTCGCCTTCAGCACTGACATGAATAAATCCCCGCCCTGCCGAAAGACATCCACCATAATCCTTCTCGTCGCCCGGAAAACTTACAAACAGTCCCGGGAATTTAGCCCTGAAGGAATCCAAAATTTGGGCAAGCGCAATCCGCTGTTCTTCCAAAATCACAAGATCCTCCGTCGCTTCCTTTACCGGAATATACTCCACAAAGAAAAACAATTGACAGCCCGATGCCAATAATTTATTGATAAAGGCTTCGTCAGTCAGTGTATCAAAATTCTTTCTTGTAACAGTAAATGAGTAACCGAAAAAGATACCGGAATGCTTCAGTTTCTTTATCGTTTTCTGAAGGTGTTCATAAACACCGGAGCCTCTTCTTTCATTTGTATCTGTTTCATATCCTTCCATACTGATTATGGGGACTACATTTCTTTGATTTCTTAGTCGAGTAATGATCTCGTCAGTAATCAGTATTCCGTTTGTGAAAAGAGGAAAGATTATTTCCGGATTTTCATTTGTTATGTCAAGGATGTCAGGCCTCATAAGCGGTTCACCGCCCGCAAGAAAAATGAACGAGATACCCAGACCTTTTGCCTCCAGAATTACTGATTGTAATCTATCACAGCTCATCTCTTTTTCAACTGGTCTGTGCTGTGCCTTAGAATAGCAGCCTTTGCACGCAAGATTGCATCGGTTCGTTATACTGATGATCATATATGGTGGAACCTTAAGTTCCTGCTTTTCATATTCCATCCTTGTTTGAGCAGCTTTCTTCTGAAAGTAAATGCTTTGAAGGACAAACTCCATCATTGCTGGTTTTTTTACGATAATCCTCAGGGCATCATGAAAGAAATCACTTATCGAATTGTTCAGCTTAATACTATAATCATTATTTTTCAAGTTGATATCCTCCCTTTATATTGGATTTGAATTGCTTTAGCTGCGAATGAACATTTTTTAATTCATTCACTTATTGACAAAAATAAATACACCGTATTTATTTTTGCCGGCAATCAGTCAGACCTTTCATTATAAATTCCTCTAGGTATTCCAGAATTCGGGGGAAATATTGTATTCCCAGTTCTTCCTTATGAATGTCAATATAAGGTATGGAACTAAAAATGGCCAGTATCATATCGTCATCTATATCATCCCTTAACTTTCCTTGGGCTTTCCACGCTTTTATTATTTCCATCAAACTGCCGTTCATTAATTCGTTTATGCGCTTTATTCCGCCCAATTTATAAAATTCCTTCTCAAGCTTGCTGAAGAGATCCCTATTATACCATTCCTTCAGTATCGGATTCGATCTCATGCCGTCAAGGTTATTTGCAATTATTTCTTGTACAATTTTTATAGGATCTCCGTCCAATTTTACTGATTTCATAATACTCTTTTTCAGTTCTTCGTTTTCTTTCAGATAAATCTCCAAAAAAAGTTCATCTTTTGAGGCATAGTATTTATAAAATGTTCCTGTCCCTATCCCAACTTTTTTCGTAATGTCTGAAATGTTGGTATCTTTATAGCCTTTGGTACTGAATAGTTCTTTCGCACAATTAAATATATCAGCTTTTGTATCTTCCACTTTATAACCTCCATGCTAGAATGAATTAAATTTAATTCATTCTAATTGTAGCATAGAAATTTCTTTTTGTCGATATCCTTTTCAAAATTCAACTAAATTCTTCTGATCCCTTTTAATTAAAAAACCTCGCTTTTCTATAAAAAAACAATTGCCCAGCTGATTCAATTCTAAATATAGCATTAAATCAGCTAAGCAAGCTTTATGATTATCTCATTCAATTTTTAATAAGTGTGTTTTTGAAAAGTAAAGTTTTTCTATTAAAATTCTCAAATCCCTTTGTACTAAACTAAAACTGACTTATTGATTGTTGCTGCAATCTCATTTTCTGTAAAGCCATCTGTAAAAACCTCACTGATTTTGCCATCTTTTATCATTACAATACAGGGCACGTCCTTTACCCCTAGTCGATTAGCTATACCTGCAGATTTATAGATATCCACCTTTGTAAATCTAGCTTTTCCTTTATATTCCTCTTCCATTTTTTCTATAGTCGTTAAATATTCTCTGGATTTAGGGTCGACGGCATTATATATATAAATAATACCAGTTATATCATCTTTCATAATTTGCTGATGGAAAAGTTCGCTTTCTGCTATATATTTTTCAGCACCAAAACCTGCTATGGCTCCATCTCCAACAGCCGTAGCAACTTGTTTAAGAAACTTATCTCTTACATCTCCGACTGCAAATACACCCTCTATATTTGTCTCCATTTTCTCATTGGTAATTAAGTAACCCCCTCGATTCATATCCAAAATATCTTTGAATATTTCCGTATTGGGAAGGTAGCCAATAAATAAGAAACAAGAATCTACTTCAACAGGAATACGTTCATTGGTTTTTAAATTTTTCAAGATCACGGTTTGCAAATGTCCTTCTCCTGCAAATTCCTCTACTACTGTATTCCAAATAAACTCCATTTTGGGATTAGATAAAGCTTGCTCCTTCGCAATTTCGTTACAATCCATTTTTCCAACATCATGTAGTACGGAGACAATTACTTTTTTTGCGAATTTCGTGAGGAACATACCCTCTTCAATCGCTGCATCTCCACTACCAACGACAAGAACCGTTTTATCTGTGTTTGCAGCTGCGTCACAAGTAGCACAGAAGGATATCCCTTTGTCATACAAGTAATCTGCTTCTCCTTTTGCACCAGTCAATCTAGGCTTCCCGCCAGAGGCAACAATAACAACCTTTGCTTCATAATTAGTTCTAAAGGTTTCAACGATCTTGGTTTCACCTGCTAGCTGCACACCTTTTACATCTGTTAACTTAAAGCTCACGCCAAATTTTTTCGCTTGTTTGTGAAATAGATCCATTAAGCCCAGACCGGTTGTTCCTTCTGGAAAACCAGGATAATTTTCTATTTCATTGGTGTATGTTGCAAGTCCTCCTACCAAGGACTTTTCTATAATCAGGGTTTTTAACCGGGCACGACCACAGTAAATACCCGCGGTCAGACCAGCCGCTCCGCCACCGATAATTACTACATCATACTTCTCTACTTTCTTCTGCATGAATACCCCTCCAAACTACATAAAGAATTTTACCAGCAGCTTACTCCCTATTACAGCACCAGCAAATAGGAAAATAGCAAACACCCATCCTGATAATGATAATGAAGCAATCCCACTAAATAATGCACCAATATTGCAGCCAAAGGCAATCCTTGCTCCGTATCCCATTAATAAACCACCCACGCACGCAGCCACAACTTGCTTGCCTGATTTAATCTTTTTAATTTTAAATTGTGAAGCAAGTAAGGTGGCCAATAAAGCTCCTACGATTGTACCTAGATTTCTAATTGAACCAGGATCCTTTAAAAATCCAGCTTCTAAAGTAGCCTGAGCACCTTCACTGCTAAAGTAATACCATTTATCTACATTACCGCCTACCGCTCTGTAGAGCCAAGCTCCCCAATTGGCAAAAGCTCCGCTAACACCCCAGGGATCACCGGTAGAGGCCAGTGTTGCAATCTGGAAAATCGACAAAAGAATTGCGCCTGTCACATAGGTCCAAGCACCCTTCACCCATATTTTATAAAACTTGCTTTCATAAAGGTTCAAAATTTCACCCCCAAATAAAACTACTTGGTCTTTTCAATAATAATTTCCCATTCCCCATCATCTACTTCTTCAATTTCAACATTGTGCCCTTCTTTTCTTGCCCATTCAGGAACATTTTTCATTGCACAGCTATGGTCAATTTGAACGATTAAAAAGTCACCCACTGCTAATTCTTTTAGTTTGTTTTCTGTTTTAACCAATGGTACTGGACAAGCTTCTCCTAAACAATCTAACATTACCTCTTTCATAAAATAATCCTCCTTAACAATTTATGAATATTATTGCTCTTGATTTCTGTTCTCCCACTTATCAGCAAGGATATATAATCCAGCAATCAGTAAAAGTTGAACAGCAACTGCTCCAAACCATCCAAAGAGATCGGGTAAAAATACCGT
Organism: Geosporobacter ferrireducens; assembly: GCF_001750685.1. Classification (GTDB taxonomy): domain Bacteria; phylum Bacillota; class Clostridia; order Peptostreptococcales; family Thermotaleaceae; genus Geosporobacter; species Geosporobacter ferrireducens. Next base: position 1,484,601 of record NZ_CP017269.1, read on the forward strand.
TGGTCCCTTCAGCATAAAATTTAACTTCCACCATCCATAGTCATGAGCGCCCCAAAGGGAACCGATGACAAAGAAAATCAAAGATAAAATTTGCATCGTAAAGCCTTCGCCAACACGCATGAGTGTCCCTGAAGCACAGCCACCAGCGATAACCATACCGATACCAAACAGCAAAGCGCCTACAGCTGTGGCTAAACTGATTGGCACTACATAGCCTTGGCCAGGAATCGGCAAACCCTTGCTATAATAGCCGTATTTGATAGCTGTAAAGCCGATGGTAGTTACTGCAAACGCTATCAGAACAGCTCTAGTAACAGAAGTGCTTCCTGTAAGATATGGGTCTCTCATGGAAGCCGTAAAACAAAATCTAGACTTCTGAAGAATCACCCCAAAGCAGCAACCTAGTATCCAGAAAAGAGTAAGCTTAGCAGAGATCGTTGATAGATAGATGCCAAATGCAATTACGCCTACCAGTAGCGCAATCCCATAGGGCTGTTGCTTTTTCTTAGGCTTTCTACCGGCACCTTCTCTTCTTCTGGAGGAAGTACGGCTGCTAACATTTGATTCAGACATAGCATCACCCTCCTTAAAATCGATACTTTTTTAACAATGATGACTAAATACATTATATCATAGATGAAAATTTATGATTATTTGATATGATTATATAATATAAAGATAAGTTATAATGCATCTTGGGGTATAAGATATAATTATAGTAAAGTCTATGCTATAATAATGTTAAAAAGATAACACAAAAATCATGGGTAAGAAGTTAGGGTATCTGCTGAGCAGGAGGGATTCAAGTGAATATTGAATATTTAAAGTATTTTTATGAAGTGGCCACAGCGAAAAGTATTTCGAAGGTAGCAGTTAATTTTCACATTTCACAACCTGCATTAAGTCAACAAATCCAACGATTGGAAGAGATGTTGGGATATAAGCTTTTAAACAGAAGTAATAAAGGGGTGGAGCTTACGGAAGCAGGTCAGATTGTCGAAAAGTATGCTAGAACCTTAGTCAAGGGCTATGGAAATATGCTTGAGGATTTAAAAGCCATCAGCAGCAATCATGCTACCATACGAATCAATTCTAATGTAACATTAGCGACCTATGCACTGCCCTGTACATTATACACCGTTCAGCAAAATTTTCCTGAATTGCTATTTAATCTTGCATCAGCCTTTTCAAATCAGGTCGAGCAGAATGTTCTCAATGATGTATGTGACGTGGGATTTATTTACGGGAAGCCCGAAGATAAAGATCTATCCTATGCAAAGGTTGGGGCCGAACAATTAATTGTTGTGGCATCAGAAGGCTTCAATATTCGACAGGATGTATGTCTAAAGGATTTAATCAGCTATCCACTCTTTATGTTAAACAACATCCATAGAGAACAAAAACAGATCAATCGATATTTAATGGATTTAGGCTATAACTTGGATCATTTTAATATTTCCCTGTCTTTAGACTCCATTGAATCACTAAAATCAGCAGTAATCAAAGGATATGGACTTGCAATTGTACCTTATATCTCCGCTAAAAAAGAAATCTATACAAAACAGCTCAAGCAGATTTACATTGGCGATTTTGACATGAAGCAGGATATCTATATTCTCTATAAAAAAGAAAAACTGCATAATAGCAGTGTAAAAGCGTTTATTCAATACATAAAGAAAATCGGAGAACAAAGCTTTTGCTAAAGCTTTGTGATAAATATCTCCCAGATACCATTCATTACTTCCTGAGATTCTACTTTCAAACTCTTTTTACTATAGTGGTCTAAGATAGATTGCAAAACGCAGCTGTGATCTGTAATAACCTTTATTGTATCATTAGCCGACATTGACTTTAGCGCTTCTTTAATTCTTAGAACAGGAATCGGACAAAATTCGCCTAAGCAATCTATCTCACGCATGTTATCCCCTCTTTATTCATTATTTACTACTTTTATTATACCATTTACATATAAATTTTGTACGAGTATCCTTAAACTGTGGTTAGATATTTATGATCAATCCTCTGAGAAACTACCCTTTCTATATCTAATAAATCTGTGATTGCAAATGTATCGCTCAATTTAAATGGGGGCTTGCTATGAATATTTCTTTTTATGAACCTTACTATATCGGTACAGAAATCAACCATATCAGAGAGGCTATGGAACAACATCAAATTAGTGGAGATGGCCACTATACAGAAAAAGTTGTATCCCTACTGAAAAATAAGTTTGAAATCCTAAATATGGTCATGACCACTTCTGCCACCCATGCCCTTGAAATGGCAGCATTATTGATAGACTTAAAGCCAGGGGATGAAGTCATCATGCCCTCCTTTTCTTTTCCTTCTACTGCAAATGCAGTGATGCTTCATGGAGGAAAGCCTGTATTTGCAGAAATTGAAGAAGCAACCTTAAATATTGATGTAAAAGACGTAGAAAGGAAAATTAGCAAAAACACAAAAGCGATCATTCCTGTACATTATGGAGGAATTGCGTGTAAAATGGGTGAGATAATGACATTGGCAGAGACCTATCATTTGTATGTTATTGAAGATGCTGCACAAGGAGTCAATGCAAAGTTTAAAGAAAAGCATCTGGGGACTTGGGGACATATGGGATGTTATAGTTTTCATGGCACAAAAAACTATACCTGTGGAGAGGGAGGCGCGCTGCTGTTAAATACCAGTGATGAGCAACTTCTGTATCGAGCTGAAATCATTAGGCAAAAAGGGACCAATCGCAGGCAATTCATGCTTGGGGAAATTGATAAATATTCATGGGTAGATATGGGATCAAGTTATACTCCCTCAGATCTTTTAATGGCTTTTTTATATGCGCAGCTCGAGTCAATGGATCATATCACTCAAAAAAGAAGAGCCATTCACAGCTATTATGAAAACTTTCTTAAAAGGTATGTGGATAGAGGAATCATTAAAATGCTTCAAACACCCATTGACTGCACACCCAATTTTCATTTGTTTACCATTTTGTGTAGAAATGAGAGAGAGAGAAATACGCTAATGGGCAATTTGAAAAAGAAAGGAATCGCTACTGCTTTTCACTTTGTTCCATTGCATAGCTCCACAGCAGGACAAAAACTCGGCTATCATCAGAATGATTTACCCCTCACTGAAAACCTTAGCAAGTGTTTGCTAAGATTGCCCATCTATCCAGGGATGACTGCAGAACAGCTTGCCTATATACAAAAACACCTTTCCAGCTGTCTCGACGCGTTTGGGGAATTATAAATGGTCATTCAGATTTCAGTTGTTATCCCTGTTTATAATAGTGAAAAAACACTTGCTGAGTTGATTCTGCGGCTTACGCATACGCTTCAAAAACTATGCACTATACAATATGAAATCATCCTTGTGGATGATCATAGCCAAGATGATAGTTATAGGGAACTGCAGCGATTAAAAAAACACCATCCACAGATTAAACTTATACAGTTAGAAAGAAACTTTAGTCAGCAAAATGCCTTAATGTGCGGTTTGCATTATGCAGAAGGTACATTTATTATTACCATGGATGATGACTTACAGCATCCTCCGGAGGAAATAGAAAAACTTCTGAAAAAGCTGGAGGAAGGCTATGATGTGGTTTTTGGTATTCCCATAAAAAAAAATCATCCCAAATATCGCAACGTTGGAACCAAGCTGATTCGATGGTTATTTAACAAAATATGTGCAAAACCTTCTGGTGTTCAAGTCAGCAGTTTTCGAATCATGCGAAGAAATATTGTAAAGCAGCTTATTTTGAACACAACATCTTTCGTCTATTTAGCGCCGATTATTTTTAAAGTCACATCCAATGTAGCAGACATTCCAGTTATACATGACCAGAGGAAATGCGGAGAATCAAATTATAACCCCTATACATTAATCAAGCTATTTATAAAGGTCATTCTCTACTATTCAAGTTTTTCCAAATACTTGCCGTTTCCGAAAAAACCGCAGTTTGTAATAAAAAATATTCAATGGTAAGGAGTATGTTCCATGAAAATTCTAGTTTTAGGTGGAAGTAACATTCAGTTAAATGTAATCCAGCGAGCAAAGGAAAAAGGCCATACTGTAATTGTGTCTGATTTCTATCCTCATGCTCCTGGGAAAGCCTATGGAGATTATAGCGAAAACGTTAGTACCTTTGATATTGATGGAAATATCCAAGTTGCTAAAAAATATGGAATTGACGGGGTTCTTACCATCGGAACAGATCAGCCTGTGTATACTGCCGCAAAAGTTGCGGAAGCGCTTAACCTTCCTTCTCCCATTGATGCAAAAACTGCAAAGGCTGTAACGAATAAAAAAGTGATGAAACAAATATTTGCTCAAAATAAAATTCCTACCGTTGCATTTGCACTATTAAAGAAAGACTTTGCAGACAGTGATTTATATAGCTTTCAATTTCCAGTCGTCATTAAACCACTGGACAGCCAAGGGCAAAGAGGCGTATATAAATTAGATTCCATGAATGATATCCGCAATCTATTTGATGATGTATTGAGTTTTTCGCGGAAAAAGGAGATTTTACTTGAAAGATTTTATCCCAGTGATGAGATTACCGTTAGCGGTTGGGTAATTAATGGAGAAACCTATGTTTTTTCCATTGTAGATCGATTAACCTTTAACAATTATCCTCATATCGGTGTTTGTATCGGTCATCATTTCCCCTCTAAATATATGAAAAAATATTATGATGAAATTCTCTCCATTACAAAAAATATTGTAGCCGCCTTTCAAATCAAAAATGGCCCTATCTATTTCCAAATGCTCATTGGCGAGGAAGGCATAAAAGTCAATGAAATTGCCTGCCGTATTGGAGGAGCCTATGAGGATGAATATGTTCCACAAATTATAGGCATTGATCTTTTGGATATGCTTATTGATAGTGCCCTTGGAAAAACTATCGATCCTACTGGACTCAAGCACTTTGACTTGTATTCAACGGATAAACATGTTTCCGTAGAAATGTTTTTTGCGAAGACTTGTATTATTAAAGCTTTAACAGATATGGAGAAAATCAAAAAACTCCCTGGTGTATTGCAGGCAAAGCACAACTTTCAAATTGGAACAGAAATCAAAGAAATCGCCAATGCTACCCAAAGAGCAGGCTATATGATCATTCAAGGAAAAAGTGCTGTGGATTTGTCATCAAATATTAAACGTGCTTATGACCAGTTAGGCATATACGACGAAGCTGGTAACAATATGCTGATTCGGTTCAATGGCAAATAGATTGCAATATAATTAATAATGGAGCAGAAATCTGCTCCATTATTAATTATCACGGACTTTATAAATCTTTATTTTCCAATCCTTTGTACTCATATATCTAACGATTCGAATGCCATAGACAGAGTCGGTGAATTCATAGACTTTATCACATTTTTGTGTTAAAAATGCTTTCATTTCTTCATAATAAACCAAATTTCCATAAAGCCCATACCAGACCGGACGGGTATCATAAATAAAATCCATCTCTTCCGGATAAATAATATATTGAATTTGATTTTTATAAATATACTCCTCAAAATCCATCTCATGATTTTTCAAAAATGCTAAATTTCGATAATCATAAAGTTTCCCATTTTCAAAATAATACTCTGTATTGAGGTTTGCAAGCACAACAGAATCAGAGGGTACAACCTTAGAAATTTCAGCAATATATTGATCGTAAGTAGGATTAGCAAAAGGAAGTATCTGCATCGTTGTTGCCATTAAAATCAAAAAAAAGATGATTCCAACAGACAGTCTTCGATAAAGCATAGGCAGATTTTTCACAGCATAAATAACTAAAATATAAAATAATGGAAATAAAAAAATAACACTGGTCTGATTATACCTGCCAATGATTATATTCCCACCATTTACTGCAAAAATCCCTAAAAGAATTGACAAAATATTCTCTTTCTCTCTCCCCTTCCTTCTAAAAAGTATTATCGTTGAAAAAAATAAGGCGCTTAAAAATAATATCGCTTGAAGTTTTATATTGGGCGTATAGTAAGTTCCACTCACTTGATAAAATAGTTTCAGATAGTAATACTTTACCTGGAGTATTTTTGAAGAAATCGGCTGCAAGACTTCAAATTCGCTTTGTCCATAAGCCATATAATTTCTAATAAAATTGGGGTCAAAGGAAATACTCAAAAGCACAAAGCCTGCTGCAAAGCCTACTACAGTAAAAGCATACAGTAATAAATTCATTAGGTGCGTTCTTTTTGTAAGGCAGATGTGGTACAAATAAATAAGACCAAAGGGCAAAGCAATCACAAAACTGTTTGGATGCAGTCCAATGCTTAGTCCAACCAGTACTCCAAGCAAAAGATCCTTTTTGTATCCTTTTTCATCCATTCGAGAAAACATAAAGTATAGTCCATATGATAATACACAAACAAGCAAAATCTCCTGCCGTGCAAAATGGGAGGCATAGATGAATTGTATATCCATACTCAGCAATAGCATGGCCAATACAGCCCACTTGGAAGAATTAAAAATATATGCACTTAGTTTATACATATACCCTAAAGAGAGCAACCCAAATAAAAGCGATATCATACGCATATTGAACAGGCTATAGCCAAAGCATTGAATAAATAAAACCTGAATCATATGAAAGAGTATTTTTATAGCATGGGGATTCCTGATTTTTAAATCATAGAAGGACTCTGTCACCGAAAAGCTTTTATTCTCCAGCATATTTCTAGATAAGCCGCTTAACCAAGATTCGTCAGAGTGTATAAAGGGAAATCTGGTCAAAAAAATGGTATTCAGTAAAAAATACCCGATAAAAAAAGCATATAATAAATATTTTTTATGCAACTGCTTCTGTTTTGTCATAGCATACTCCTTTGCATTGATACTAAAATCATTATAGCACACTCTTTTAATTGGGATATACGCCTTTGACCCTATGGGTGTATCAAATAATTCGATATAATATTTGAAAAACTTATAACAATAGCAGAAAGGAATCAAGTATAATAAAAGGAGAATTGTGCATTATTTAACAATATTGATTTCTATATGAAGGGGGCAAAAGTATGAAAAGAATGGTAAGATCGATATTTATTATTTTAATAGCTACTTTAATGCTTTTGACAATAGGGTGTACTTCTACAAAAGTAGAGGGGAGCGGACAAAATATTATTGAAGCAGGCAACGTATCAGCTTTGTTAAATGAAAATCACGCGGTTTTAGTCGATATGCAGAGTGCAGAAGAATATGCAACAGCACATATTAAAGGCGCAGTAAATATTAAGCGAGAGGATATTACGATAAATGTACCCGTTTCAAATATGTTAGTCTCAAAAACAAAAATTGAAGACCTATTAGGAAAAAGCGGAATCGGAAATGATACTACGGTGATCATCTATGACAATACCAACAATATGGATGCAGCTCGACTTTGGTGGACGCTGAAGGTTTACGGTCATGAAAATGTAAAGGTGGTTAGCGGCGGATATAAAGCCCTTAAAAATGCTGGTCTTGAGGTTACTTCAGATGTACCTGGTATTATGGAAACAACCTATGCAGCAAAAGACAAAAATACAGACATGATTGCTACCATAGAAGATGTAAAAGCACAAGTCAATGACCCTAGTAAGGATGTTGTTCTATTGGATACCCGTACAGAAGAAGAATTCAACGAGGGCACGATACCGGGTTCTATCCTCCTTGATTATATCCAAAACAACTATAAGGATGGTACATACAAATCCATTGAGAATATCAAGATCCAATATATCGAAAAGGGAATTACCCCTGAAAAAACTACTATTCTTTACTGTAAGACTTCTATCAGAGGTGCACAAACCTATCTAGCTCTTTATAATGCCGGTTATCGCAATCTTAAGCTCTATGACGGCGCCTGGGTAGAATGGTCTGCAAATCCTTCCTTGCCAGTTCAAAGACCTGAAGGCTTAAAAGTAGAGTCAAATCAACAGGACAATTCATAAACCCTCTTAAAAAGAACTAGAAAAACCTAGTTCTTTTACATTTTATAAAAGGATTGATTATAACAAATGCTTATGCTATATAAGGAAAACGATTACAAGATAAGTATGTCTTTCTGCTATAATTAATTATGACAAAAAAATAACAGAGTAATTGATTGTAAGGGGGAGAAATGATGAAAAAAAATAGCTTTAAGTTTCTTGTAGCTCTACTTATTTTAAGCTTATCTTTCAGTTTAGCCGGCTGCGGAGCAAAACAAGAGCCACCGGCTCCTGCTCCTGCAGCTCCTGAGACAAGTGCTCCAAGTGCAGTAGAAACAGCCGCAAATGCCTACTTTGCAAACATGCCTCAAGATGTTTATAAAATTAGTCAAAAGGATTTTATTGACAAAGTAAAAGCAGGAGAAGATATGTTCATCTTAGATATCAGACAGGCAGATGTATATGATAAAGGGCATGTAAAAGGGGCAGTCAATGCGCCTTGGGGAACAGCCATTAGCGATAACCTGAGCAAATTGCCTAAAGACAAAACCCTTATGGTATATTGCTACACAGGACAAACGGCTGGTCAGGCAGTAGCATTATTAAATATGGCAGGTTTTGATGCAAAATCTGTAAATCTTGGATGGGATTTTGGTATATCTAAGGTTGAAGGCATTGCAGATGTCACAGAAACAGAATCCAATGATTTCCCACAGGGAACACCTGCCGATATCCCTGCAGATGTCAAAACTGCAGTAGAAGCCTATTTCAAAGGATTAGCCGACGTAAAAGGTACAACTTATGCTAATTACAAAATTAGTGAAGATGATGCAAAGGCTCTATTAGATGCAAAGGATGATAGTGTGATTTTCCTTTCCATCAGAAGTGCAGAAGACTATGCTAAGGGTCATATTGAAAGCGCTATGAATATTCCATTCGGTAAGGGAATGGAACAAAAATTCAACACATTACCTAAGGATAAGAAAATTATAGTCTACTGCTACACAGGCCAAACTGCCGGTCAAACCGTAGCAGGTTTAAAGATGCTTGGCTATGATGCAGTTTCATTAAATGGCGGCATGGGTATGGAATCCAATGCGCCACAAGGATGGATCAATAAAGGTTTTCCTGTTGTACAATAATTTAGACCTATAAACAATAAAAGGGGTATATCAAATTTTGAGCCAAATACTCGAAATTCGATATACCTTTTTGTTTTACTGATATTGAGATCTAGGAAACGATGTTTTATCAGTACCCCTGCATTTTAATTTCTATATTTAATGTATCAATATTTTATTACGCTTTAACTTCCTTTTGCTTGATAGTGCAATAGTTATATCACTTTTTCATATTCGTCCTTTGATCTTACAACTTCATTTTCTTCAGATCTTTTACAATATCTTGTAGTATATGATTTCTCTTAATTTTCATCCACATAGATATAGTACAATTTTTACAAACTGTACCTTAACCTCACATTATTTGTACGCATTTCACGCACTCATAACTTATCATTTTTTATAAATGCTCTGTTAAAGAATAGTGTTGAAATCATAACATTTTATTTGTGTACCTCTTATGGTAAAATTAAGTCGTAATAGTTGGATAGTGCGACCCAAAGATCCTTCACTCCATTTAGGATGACAATTCATCCTACGGACGACCACAGGTCGCCCCTACAATTTATTCTTAACGGTCCAGCACCGTAGGGGATGAAATCCCCTGCCGCCTTCAGGAAGGTGCTCAGACAGCTTTGCTGTCGTCGAAGGAAACCTAGGGTTTCCTAGCGAAAGCGTCCTAGACACTCTTTTTATAGGGAAAGATTTCCCTCATAATTTATTCCATACCAATGTATAAAATTCCTTCTCCTTTCAGCTTTGTTTCTATTATACACTGGAAAATCTGATAAATCTTTTAAAAAAGTTTGCGAAGGGATTTTATAGAAAGTAAAAGGTCTACATGTTATAATCTAGTTGATACCTCCTTAACGAACAAAGCTAGTGTTTATTATGACTTAATTATTTTGGAGATGGCTTATGGCAGGATATACGGAACTTATTAAAAATTTTGAAAAAATTCGTTCCTTTACCAGGGACTTCTTTATCTATGGCTTCAAAGGAAGAGGCGATTTCGATGGACTTTCACCACGCACTTATGACAATGAGCGCAGACGGATAGAAAGTTATCTTAGTGAACTGATTGTTAAAACCCATGATAGTAAAGGAAAAAGCATTTCAATATCCTCAAATACCATTGCAAAAACATCCAATCCACTTTTTAAAGTATGGCAAACCAAGTCTTTTACAAAAAAAGATTGCTTTCTTCACTTTGTAATTCTCGACATTTTTTCAAAGCATACAAGCTTAAGTGTAAGAGAAGTTGCTGAAATCATTAGTGATGATTATACTACAGCCTTCAGCGCCAGTGAGCCTATGGATACCATGACGATTCGCAATAAGCTTAAAGAGTATACCCAGCTCGGTATACTGGAAGGGAAAAAATCCGGCAAAACCCTGCATTATTCTTTGCCACCTAACCCACTTCATCGTCTCTCCCCTAAAACAAGTGAAAGCCTCAACATGGCTTTATCCTATTATAAAAACATTTTGCCGGGAGGCTTCATGGGTCATTCCATAAACAATGAGCAGGACAGTCCTTTTATCTATAAACAAATTTATTTTTCACAGACATTGGACGATGAAATTGTATTAAAACTGCTTGAGGCCATAGAGATGAAACGGATGGTCACGCTGACAATGATCCCTGCTAAAGGTGATAGAAATAGAAAAAATCCTTGTGTTCCCATTCAGATTTTAAGCAATACAAAATCTGGAAGGCGTTATGCAGCTATATACCATGAGAACAGCAGGAAATTCTCCACAGTACGAATTGATTATATAAAGGACGTGGATTTTGGTGAAATCTGTCCTGAATTTGACAACCTTTTTAGGGACTATCAACTTCGTATGAAACATTCTTTTTCAATTACCCCTCAAACGAAAGAAAAACTCCATAACCTAACTGTGCGTCTTCAAATAGATGAAGCTACCGAACAATATGTACTTGAACGTATTCGAAGAGAAGGTCAACATGGTACGCTTACGAAAATAGAAGATAATATTTTTGAATACAGTATAGGCATACCGGATAGTCTTGAAATGGTTCCATGGCTTAGAACATTTATTGGTCGTATTCTTCAGATTGAGGGCAGCGAGGCCCATATCATTTCACAGTTTAAAAGAGATATTCATGCTATGCTGGCAATGTATGAAGACTGATATATGCCAATCTATTTTTAGAAGGTGTGAACGATGGATAGTATCTATAATGAAATATATGGCTTGTACTATTGGATGTTAGAAAAAATACTTAAAAAAGCAATGTCGTCTGAGCTTACCCTGAAAGATATCCATGATATTGTTGCACAATATGGTTTTTCTGAAAGCAATCTATATTTTACCCCTGAGGTTATCGCTCAGGGAAAACAGGGATATAATCTGCTTAAAGAATCCGGCGCCGGTTATGCTTCTATTCTTCAGTCCAGTCCTGCAAAGCCCTTGACAAATTTGCAGAAGTCCTTTATAAAAAGTGTCCTTTCTGATAAAAAGATCCATTTGTTTTTTGACGAAGACATGCTTAAAGAAATCCATGAAGCCCTATGGGATACGGCTCCCCTTTTTAATGTGGATAACATTGCCTTTAAAGAAACTGCCTTGGATAGAGATGATTATGCCGATGAGAAATATATTTCTAATTTTAAGTGTATTCTTGGGGCAATAAGGGATAACCGGGCACTAAAAATCTGCTTTAACACTTCAAAGGGTGAGCGTAAGACAATGAAACTTGCGCCTTATAAACTGGAGTATGGAATTCGTGATGATAAGTTTCGCATATGTGGTATTCGCATACAGGAAGAAAAGGAAAATCTCTATGTGAAAATCAATCTTGCCAGAATCGTATCGATAACTGTGCTCAAGCAATCCTTTCTGTTGGATTATGAATCTTTCATCGCTGCCAAACGCAAAACAGAGCCTATTGAGATAGAGGTCTATAATCTTCGCAAAGGCTTCGAACGCGTGTTTATTGGCCTGTCCAATTATGAAAGAATCTCCAGCTTTCATGAAGAATCTGGTAAATGCAGTATTAAAATCTATTATACCGATGATGATGAGCAGGAGCTTTTAATTCTACTCCTTTCCTACGGACCTGCTATAAAAGTATTAGGTCCTCCAGATTTTAGAACCAAATTTATTGAAAGGGTACAAAAACAGTTCCATATGTTCAATAGGCCCTAGGTTCACAGCCTAAGGCCTATTTTCATTTCTCTTGTGCTACCAGTTGACTTAACTGCTCCAATATTCCAGCGTTTGCTGAAAGTGAGATACTTCCAACCTTATCACAGATACGCTCCAAATACTCTAGCTCCTTTAACTTATACAAGGTCTTATTCTCTTCCATTAACCTTGCAGTATTTAACAAGCTTCTTGTGGAGGCGGTTTCTTCCCTCCTGGTTATTACGTTTGCAAAGGCTTTTTTCTCCGCAATCAAGACTGTATTCAGTATCTCTTTTATATCTCCAGGCAAGATAATATCTTTAACACCTGCCTCTATTAACGCTATACCAAACTCATCCTGCTTATGTCTGACAGAATTAAGTATGATACTGCCTATTTCATGCTTCTGTGCAAGAAGTTCATCCAGCTTTCTGGTAGCTACATATTCTCTTAATGCAAGCTGCATGGTTATATACAGCTGCTGCTCAAAATCATCAAATTCCATGGTTACTTTGACAGGATCTACTATTTTATACTGGCATATATAATTCATGCGAAGGGTTACTTTATCTTCAGACAGTAGTTCCTGTCCCGATATTTCAAGCAGTTGTTTCCTTCCATCTACTATTCTTACCTCTACAGTGTTTATCCCCCTTACGAAATAATGGCTTCCCGATGAAAGGATTTTTAAAAACGTACCATTGACCGTAAGAATTCCAATTTTACCTGCAGGTACACTGTATGAATGAATATACTTAAAACCCTCTTTTCTGAAATATTCTCTACCGAATATATTCAGATCAACACGATCTGGTAAAAAGGGAGAGTTTGTATCGATTACAACAAATGTATGCTTCTTTATGGTATTGAAATAGGCGTGAGAGCCATAGACAAGAATATCGCAGAAGTTCCCATCAACATAATGCAATGCAATTTCGTTATCCTTCAGATTGATAACATCCAATTTATTTGCCAAAAAATCATCATCTAAGAACAGGGATAATTCGTGCCCCACTTCAAATTTACCTGCCATATCTACTGAAAGTATCCATTTTTTTGTAAAAGGCATCATATAATAGGTTTTTGAAGGTAATGCCTTGATAAAACTGTTATTTTCAAACAACAGACCTACCTCATGGGTATTTACTATGTACTTCATACGTCTCACCTCGTTTATATTTTAGACACATTCAGGTGTCCTATTTGCGCAGGACTGTTTAAGGGACTTAAAACAAATTCTGACGGGCTCAAATTAAGTATGCCTTAAATCAACCGAAAGGCAGTAAGTCCTTTGAGTCAATTTAAAAGTAGTACTCGCCTACCCTACATACGATATCCTTTTATGCACAAGGTCAGTTTCTGCCTGTCTTGCAGGATAATTTCCTGCCGGACTAAGCCCTCTTATCCAGCCACTTGATTTGAATTTACCTTAACAGGGTAACCTAGAGGGGAGTCGAACCCCACACCATAGGTGCAACCATAGCTGACCGCTCTACCAATTGAGCTACACAAACCCCTGAGGTTTGAGGAAGGATTTGAACCTTCTACACATCAGTTCTCTTAGGGCAAGCTCAGGCATACATAGGATCATGGATCAAATGCACCGCGCAGTCTCAAAACTGCCGCATTAAGCTTGCTTCCACAGCACTCGGCTGTAATTATATATTATAATGAATTGCTTTTGTTTTCATGAAAAAAAGTGTGCGAAGTTTTATTTGGGATAGTAGACGCCAATCTCTTTCCTACCACATATGATAGTAGAAAGGTGGTTTTGGAGGTGTTCCTAAAACATTTCCCTTTATGGGAGTATTAAGATTAGAATCAAGGGGTCAAGTACTGCAAGCCGCTTATCCTGTTGCTATTGGTAAACCCAGTATAGCTAGTCCTACAGGTACTTTCAAAATCACGGAAAAAGCCCCCAATCCAGATGGTGTATTCGATACACGACGGATGCGCTTCTATAAGGATTATGGCATCCACGGCACCAACAATCCTGCTTCGATTGGTAACACCGTATCTAATGGCTGCATCCGTATGTTCAATGAGGATGTGAATTTCATCTATGCAGTGGTCACCATCGGCACAGATGTTCGGATCATTCCTTCTGAAAGAAGTTTCCGTACCTATGCGGTACAGCCAGGAGGCACCTTGTATTCTATTGCTTTGAGATTTGGCGTATCCTTTTCGGATCTTCTTAGCGCAAATGTCGGCGTGGATAATGTAGATGTGATCTATATAGGACAGGAGTTGGTTATTCCTTAAAGAAAACCTTTTTATTTTATAGTGTTATCAGCATATATTATTGTATGGATATATAATCTTGGAAACAACCCAAGCGTCCCCAAGGCTTCTATTGAGCAGACAAAAATGATGCCACGAAAACCCAGTGGTTCCCTGACAAAAGGTTATCTTGGTAACCATTTGAAAACGCTTTCTGTGTCAAATGATTATCCTATTACTTTTCCTGTAATTCCTTCAATTTTTCTATGTCAGAAATAATATATTCTTTTCCCTTTTCTTTTTTTAATACTCCCAACTCACAGAATTGCTCAATGACGTATAGCACATGACGATAACTAACATTCATATATTCAGAAACATCTGTATGAGGAATACTATATATACTATTTTGTTGATATTGAAGAATAAACGCCGCAAGTCTTCTATTCAAAGAATAATTTAAGTTCTCACTCATTCGATAACTTCTGGCTAATAATTTGTTGGCAATATACGATGCAAAATAAAAAGAAACTTTTGCATTTTCTTTGCACAATTTTCGTAATTCATTCATATTAAATTCCAAGCATTCGACATCTTGAAGAACTCTATTTTCTTTTATGTCTGATTCATAGCAGAACAAGGAAAGCTCCCCTAACCAGTCATTTTTCCCTACAAAGTCAAGGATTGAACGTCGCCCGTTTTTATGATCGATATAAATTTTAGCAGTCCCAGACAGAATAAAATAGCAATATACTGGACTACTGTTCAATTTATAAATATTATCTCTTTTTAAGAAAGTCCTTTTCTTTCCGATTTCAAATACTACCGTCGGCATCTCATTATCAAAAAACATATATATTTCTCTCCAAATATGATATTTCTCATATTTCATTTCCCTTTTTTATTATAACATGTTTATAAAAATAAGAATATTGCATTATCTGAGGTGAAATATGATTCCACAACATACGAAAAAGTTATTATATTCAGTATTGGCTTTCCTGACGCTGGGCTTAGGTATTTCTCTGCAAATCAAAGCTGGGATTGGGCAAAGTATGTTTAATGCCTTTTCTTTGATTTTGGCAGAGTTATCTAATTTAGAGATCGGAACTGTGCTTAACTTTTTAAATATGTCATTTCTTATAATTTATCTCATGGTCCGACGGTCTCAAATTAACCGCCGAGATATTGTTCAAATAGTTGCGACTATAGTAAATGGCTATATCGTTAACTTTTATATTTACATCATTTTGAACCATTTAATAATTCAAACATACTTGATGAAAGTATTGTTATTTATGATTGGGCTTATATTAGCTTCCATTAGTCTCGGGGCAATTCTAGCTATGGAGATCATTCAGTTCCCTCTAGAAAGTTTATGCATTGCATTGGCTCAAAAGCTTGGATGTAAACTGACGACAATTCGAATGCTATTTGATATTTTCTTTGCGATTAGCACTCTGATACTTACTTCAATAACCAGTCGTGGCCTATATATAAGAGAAGGAACTATCATTAGCTTTTTCATGCTCTCAAGGTTAATGGGTTTCTCATACTATTTTCATAAAAAACATTTATAGAAGGAGTTGTAGATTATGTATAATATCATTTTAATGGACTTAGACAATACTATTTTGGATTTTGATGCTGCGGAAAAAGAAAGTTTCAGAAAAATCATAGAATTATCAGGACTAAACTATACAGATGCGTTATTGCAACAATATAAAAAAATAAACAAATCTTTATGGAATCGTCTCGAACAAGGACATCTTCCAAAAGATGTCGTATTGAATACGCGTTTCAGTGAGTTTTTTGAGCTTTATGGCATTCAAGTTGATGGTAGCGATATAGAAAAAAAGTACAGATTTTACCTTGATAATTCTTCCTCGCTCATTTCCAATGCAGAATACACCTTAACAAAACTTAAGATGATGGGAAAAAGAATTTATTCAGCATCTAACGGTGTATATACAACACAAATCAAGCGCTTGTCAAACGCTGGCATAATTGACTTGTTTGATGGACATTTTATCTCTGACAAAATAAAATATGAAAAGCCTTCCCCTTATTTCTTTGGATACTGCCTCAAAAACATATATGGAGCTTTAAACAGTTCCATAATCATGGTAGGAGATAACCCTACTTCTGATGTGCAGGGAGCCGTTAATGTCGGAATTGATTCTTGTTTTTATCAACACAGCAAAAATGTTGAATGTACCTATGCCAACTATATCATACATGACATATCCGAACTTTTAGATATCGTATAGTTTTTTTTATTAAAGATGATTATTCTCAATTTATCAGTAAGCAAAAGTCCTCGACGATCATCCCCACACTCAATGGGTTCTATCCATTCTCATTGTTTTCTTTTCTCAGTTTTCAAACTTCGCCAGGTGCTCCACATGTATTATTTTTGAAAATTAAAGCAAACGCAACATTGATCAGGTCTCCTCAACTCTATGCAAAATGTCCAATATCAAGTTTGTTCACTTAACCCTATCCATTTTTATACCATAGATATTCTTTTCCACATTCAAAAATAAAGATTTCCAAGCACCAGTTCTTTTCTATCAGATACTCATTCGGAAAGTCCCATGCTCGGAAACCCTATATTTCGAGCCTACTATTTAATTAGCATATCCTGGGGAGCATATCTCCCTCAAGAGGCCCAACAATTCTCCTGCCCCCAATAACTGTTTCCATCACTACCTTTGGAAATAGTCCAGTGGAAAGAAAGCTACCAATGATTGCTGCATCTTCACAGTCTTCACATTGCCAAATTTCCTCTAGTACCGCTCTAGCCTTCTGCTTGTCAACCACAATGATCAGCCTGCCCTCACAGGCATGATATAGTGGGTCTAGTCCTAAAAGCTCATTGATAGATTTCACTTCCACAGCTATCGGAATAGCCTCTTCTAATAGCTGAATTCCGCGTCCTGATGCCTCTAGGATTTCATTTAAGGCAGTTGCCAAACCTCCTCTGGTAGGATCCTTCATTAACTTAATACTTCCCATATATGTCTGAAGCTTTTCAAGAATATGATTTAATGGTCTACAATCGCTTTTTATATTTTCTTCTACTTTTATTCCATACCGTTCCACCGCTATGGTAGTGCCATGCTGGGCAATTCCCCCAGTGATAATAATTTGATCTCCCGCTTGAATGGGTTTTGGTTGATACTGAGCCTGAACCACGCCTATTCCAGAAGTATTGATGAATACCCCATCTACTGAGCCTTTCTCCACCACCTTTGTATCTCCTGTGATTATTTTCACTCCTGTTTTTCTACAGGTCTCTCCGATGGAGGCTGCAATTCTCTCAAGCAGCTCCATATCAAAGCCCTCTTCAATGATAAAGCCACAGCTTAAATATAATGATCTGGCTCCTGCTGCAACGAGATCATTTATGGTACCACAGACAGCTAATTTGCCAATGTTTCCCCCTGGAAACACCAGAGGCTTTACAACAAAGGAGTCTGTTGTAAAGGCCAGTCTCCCATGAATCCCATCAAATACAGATGCATCTAGAGAATTTACTAACATATCGTTATGAAAATGCTTATAAAAGATATCCTTGATCAGTATGCTTGTATGTTTTCCTCCGTCTCCATGGCGGAGCATCACTGTTTTTTCCATTCTACACTTCCTCCCCATACCGATAGTCAATGGAACAAGCCCCCTCTGTAGACACCATACAAGGCCCCTGAGGGCTCATTGGGTTACATCCTTTCTTAAAAAGCTTACATTCCCTCGGTGTCTTCTTTCCCAGTAAAATATCCTTACAATCACAGCCCATACTGACTTTTACCTGTTGATTTTCTAGCACAAATACCTTTCTTGCATCAAATCTAGCATATTTTTCTTTAATCTGTAGAGAAGAGTTTTCTATGTTACCAATTCCCCGCCACTCTCCATCTAAAATATTGAATACCTCATCTATCAACAGATTGGCAGTGGTATTCCCTTGAGGGCTTACACATCTTTTATATAGATTTTGAAAGGCGTCTTCTTTCCCTTGGGTGATCTGCTTCACCAGATAATATATCCCTGCTACAATGTCAACAGCTTCAAATCCACATACGGCAGCTGGAACATGGTACTTCCTATTTATAAACTTAAAATAATCAGATCCCTTAATCGTAGCCACATGGCCTGGACAGATAAATCCATGGATCTGATTGTTAGATTCCTTTAAAATATAATGCAGGATTGGTGCCATTAGCTTGAGGGAGGTAAGGAAATATAGGTTATCAATGCCCCTCTCCGCAGCCGTTTTAGTTGCTAAAGCTATAATAGGAGCTGTAGTTTCAAAACCTACCCCTAGAAAAACAATTTGTTTTCCTCTGTACTTTTCTGCTATATCAATGATGTCTAAAGGTGAATAAATTATCCTGACATCCTTCCCCTTCCCCTTTTCCTCCAGCAGGCTTCCCTTTCTTCCCCTCACTTTCATCAAGTCTCCAAAGGTAACCACTGTTACATTATATCTATTTAAAATCTCTATAGCCCAGTCAATATACCTTTCTTCCGTTACACAGACAGGGCATCCTGGACCTGATAAAAGCTTTATTTTGGAGGATAACAGCGTTCTTAGCCCCAGCTTAGCAATCATCTGAGTGTGGGTACCACAGACCTCCATAATCTTTATTTCTTCTGTGACCATGGAATTCACCTCATTGATTAGGTTGGTTAACAAATCCTTATCTATATCTATCTTCCTTCTCATTTCCATCCACCATACTTTCAAGTATACCTAGTAAATCATCATAATAGCTTCTGTCAATCTTCTCAATAGCACACCCCACATGGATTAGCACATGCTCTCCAACCTTTAAATGTTCAATTAATTGTATATTGACAATCGTTTCTACACCCATGATTTTTACCCTCGCCTCGGGAGAAAATAATTCAATAACTTCCCCAGGAACTGCAATACACATATCAACCCTTCCCTTCTATTGCAGCTGCTATCCCTAATTGTCCAACTGAAATCCCACTATCATTGGTGGGAATTTGTTGATGATAATAAACGTCGTAGTCTCTTTTCTTTAACCCCTTTACTACATAAGACAATAGATAGATATTTTCAAAAACCCCTCCGCTGAATACGATATTGTTTATATGATATCTTTCCTTTATTCTAGTGATCATCTCTAGGGTCACATTGCCTATAGTATTATGAAATTTAGCTGAAACAGCAGAAGGAGATAATTCATCCTCTATATCTTTTAAAACCCCCATTAGAATACTTTTATAATCAATTTGATAAACTCCATTTTCTTCTCCTATATGATAAGAATAGTATTCTTTAACTGAAGGGTCTAAAATATTTTCTAATTCAATGGCAGCCTGAGCATCGTAGGTAATTCGCTGTCGTAGATTCAGTAAGGCTGCCACACAGTCAAAAAGCCTTCCCATACTAGAACTTTCAAAGCAGTTTAAGTTTTGATCCAAAGCCTGTCTGACTGTATAAATACTTTTTTTGTCTACTTCTCTCAAAACCTTCTTATACTTATAATCGATTGCATGTATATAGCTGATGGCAATTCTCCAGGGTTCTTTGATTGCTTGATTCCCGCCTTGTATGGTGACATATTTTAAATGTCCTACTCGACTAAAACTCTCCCTTGTACCTACAAAAAACTCTCCGCCCCATATTTTGCCGTCTGTCCCTAGACCCGTTCCATCAAAAACTACCCCTATCACAGGAGAAAATAGTCTGTGCTCCACCATACAACTAACCATATGGGCATGATGATGTTGTACTGCTATTTTTTTACCTGCTATCGATTCTGCATATTGAGAGGATAAGTAGCTCCCATTGTAGTCATGAGCGATTACTTTAGGCTTCAATCCTAATAGGTTTACTAAATTTCCTATTGCTTTTTCATAGATCCCATAAGTATCAAAATCCTTTAAGTCTCCTAAATACTGACTCATATACCCGTATTGATTTTGAGCAGCACAAAATGTACTTTTTTCCTCTGCCCCCAAGGCTAATGCTTCTTGTGTTATATTAATTGGAAAGGTGAAGGGGATATAGCCTCTTGCCCTTCTTACCAAAACCTCTTGGTCGTTTACTACCTTTATAACGGAATCCTCCACTGGGATATGTATATCTCGATTATGCATTAAGAAATAATCAGCAATCCTTCTTAGGTTCTCAATGGCTTCATGATTTTCATATTGTACTGGAGCACTGCTTCTATTGCCACTGGTCATGACAAGCGCTGTGATTGTCCCCTCAAACAGTAAATAATGTAACGGTGTATAAGGGAGCATCACTCCCAATTTTTTCATATTCGGAGCAATTTCATCAGGTAGTGTCTTAGACGCCTTTTTTTCTAATAGAACAATAGGTCTTTTATTGCTTAACAGGATTTTTTCTTCTATTTCATTGATCATACATAATTCTCTTGCTACCTCTATATCCTTTACCATAAGAGCAAAGGGCTTATGGGGCCTGTTTTTTCTTTTCCTCAAAGCTTTTATAGTCTCTTGATTTCCAGCATCACAGGCTAAATGATATCCTCCTAGTCCTTTAATAGCCACTATTTTCCCTCTCTGCAAAAGGTCTATGGTTTTTTGAATAGGATCAGTGCACAGCACTTTCCTTCCTTCATTCGTCAATACATATACAGAGGGTCCGCAATTTGGACAACAATTGGGTTGAGCATGAAATCTCCTATCCGCTGGATCATTGTATTCTCCCCTGCAGCTAGGACACATTTGAAAGTCATCCATGGTTGTATGAATTCGATCATAAGGCAATTTCCTAAGAATAGAATACCGAGAGCCACAAGCTGTACAATTTGTAAAGGGGTAATGATATCTCGGGTTATGTATATTAAATATTTCTTCTAGACACTGGGGACAAGTAGCCACATCTACACCGATAAATTTAAGCCCTTTTTCATCAGAGGAGCTGAATTTAATTTGAAAGTCTATATAGCCCTTATATTCCTTCGAAATTAATTGTATCTTTTCTATGATGGACAGATTAGGAGGATTCTTAATAATTTTTATTAAAAAATCTCTTATGGCTTTCCCTTCTCCCTCTATATCTAGGAGAACAGCACTTCCCTGATTGCTAACCCAGCCTTTAATGTTAAAAAACTCAGCCTGGTTGTAAATATAAGGCCTGTATCCTACCCCTTGGACGATTCCATAAATTTCTATTATGTACCTTCTCTTATCGATATCCTTAAGACGATTGTTATAGTTCAAAGGTCTCACCTTGGAGACTATGAATAATGGCTGTCTGCTCCTCTATATCTTCTCTTTGTAATTTAATCCGTAGGGCATCTCCTATGCATTCCTTACTATGAATCTCTAAGTGTTCCCGTAAGCTCTCTTCATTAACATGACTATGATGGTTCACCACCAATGTAAATGCTTCTATTTTCTTCAGTTTATATTCCTGACATAGTTCCTTTAGGGATTGTGCTATTTTATTTAATAAATAAGTATCATGCATTTTAAACCCTCCTTATGATTTGATAATGAATTGATACACTTCCTCACATATATGAGAGAGCCTGGTTTCTAATACGTTGCTCAGTTTTAAACTAAAATCAATCTCTTCCACTTCGATACCAACGATAAATCCGTCAACAGATTTTCCATAGATCTTTAGGAGGTGAACGAAACTTGGTTGGTGCTGTGAATAAGCTTGCGGATGCGCTTTAATAGATTTATCAATCGGAGTAAAGGTTACAGTACCTGGTTTCACATTAAAGTAGGTTGCATCAAGAATAAATAAAAAATCTCCGTCCTCAATTTTGCTTAAGGTAAAATCAATATCTGTCTCTCCTAGTATTACTTCGATGCCAATATGCTTCAACCGTGGTGAAAGTTCCTCTCCTACCCTGATTCCTATGCTATCATCCCCCATGATCCGATTGCCAATCCCAATACATTTTACAGCCATCTTATACAATCCTAATCTGCACCAAAGAATATCCACCACTTAATACATGAGTGGCACAGGAAACACAGGGATCAAAGGACCTAACAATTCTTCCTATTTCCACAGGTTTTTTCAAATCTTCTATGGTTGTTCCTATCAATGCTTTTTCTACTACTCCCTTGAGTCCTCTAGAATCTTCTGGTGATAGATTCCATGCAGTGGGGGTAATAATCCCATAGTTTTGAATGCCTTCATCTTGAGTGGTAACCCAATGACCTAGGGCTCCTCTCGTAGTATCGATAAGCCCCTTTCCCTTGGCTTCACCTGGAAACGCATATCTTCCTTGTTGCGTTGGCTTAAACTCTACCCGTTCCAAAAGACCCTCCATAATTTCGATGATTTTTCCTACTTCTAACACCCTGGCAATGATTCTATCCATAGTTGAAATACCTCTGGTATAGTTACCACTTAACCACATCCTTGCAAGGGGGCCAACTTCCATGGGATTTCCTTCATACCGTGGTGCTTTAATCCAACTATAGCCCTCCTCCTTATACACATTTTCTTCTACCGTTGGCTCCGTTGGTCTTTGTTCTGTCTGCCTTGCCTCATACCAAGCTCGATGAATGTTTTCAGTAATTTTTTCGGGGTTGAATCCTTGTAGCTCTCCATTGATAAATACCTGGGGACCCACATAAAATAGGTCTTTTTCCACGTAAGTATCAAATACCCCATAGGTCATTAGATTTTTATATCCTACTCCATTTTTAAAGTAATCAGGGTAATATTCTGCAGTGGTATATACATCAGGTATCATTCGTGTTACCACAAAATTCTTAATGGAGGCTAATATGGATTTGACCTTAATCCATTTCGCCGCATCTAGGTTCACTGTCACACCCCCTACAAATATGCCATGGGTATGGGGGGCTTTACCTCCAAGTACAGCTAACATTTCATGGGCTAGCCGGCTGTACTCAAGAGACTCCACATAGTTTCCAGATAACTCCCTATTCAACTCCTCAGGCAATCTATAATCATTATGAGTAACATTGTATAAAGGTTGAATCTCCGGCCCCCTTACAAAGTCTGGCAAGGTATATTGGTAGAAATGCCTTAAATGGTTTTGAATAAATTCACATCCATGCATAAAATCTCTAATCATCTTGTCATTTTCATTAGGACAAATGTCTAATATATCTTCTAAGGCTAAAGTAGATCCCATGGAATGGGCAGTAGAACAAATACCACAAATTCTTTCTGTAAAATAGATGGCATCCAAAGGCGGTCTTCCCCTTAACATTTTTTCAAAACCCCTAAAGAGCATACCACTACTTTTAGCATCGATAATTTGATTTTCTTCAACCTCTACTTGAATTTCTAAAAACCCACTGATTCGGGTAATTGGGTTGATGGTAATTTTACTTCCCATAGTTTCCTCCCAAGTATTATTCTAATATCTTACAAAGGGCTCCATTCCGTCTGGAAACCTTTCTTGAGCACAGCCTATACAGGGTGTGTTATCTTCAATAGGCCAGTTTACATATCCATTCCACTGTCTTACAGGACAATCGGTTCTAGTGACAGGCCCTCGGCAACCTAATTTAAACATACATTCTGGATTTCCTAGCTTTGTAGCAAAAATACCATTATCAAAATATGACCTTCGAGTACATCGATCGTGGATAGTAATACCATAAAATATTATGGGTCTGCTTTGGGCATCTAACTCTGGCATACCAAAGGCGATAAGGTTAGCGATTGTTCCGATAGCCCAATCTGGATGGCTAGGACAACCTGGCACTCTGATCACTTCCTGATTTAAAAACTGTGGCACGCTGACACTTTGGGAAGGATTGGGTCGTGCAGCAGAAGGTCCTCCATAGGAAGCACAAGTTCCTACTGTCACCACGTACTTAGCCTTTTCCCCTGCCATTCTCACTGCCTCCATGGCCGTTACCAGCCCCCCTTGGTATCGGGCAATCACGGTGTATAGTCCATCATCCTTCGTAGCTACTGCCCCTTCGACCACCAGGATAAACTCCGTCTCTAAGGTATCCAAAAACTGCTGAAAGGCTGCCTCTCCTTCTGCAGCCATTAGACTATTGTTATATTTTAATGTCACCATCTGATCCAATAAATAAATTACATCTGGATTTTCTGCATTAAGTAAAGAAATAATATTTCCTGCACACCCCGTTGCCTCTAACCAGATTAAATTCATTTTATTCATACTAGCATTTTTGATTTTCTCTATTGCTAAACCCATTATTCTTCTCGCTGTAATTGTTTTTGAATTGATCATTGGACAGTTACTTGATATCTCATTCAAATGACTCCCTCCAATCTATGGCTTTAACACCCCAACTTGAGGTAAGTTTCTTAAAATCTCAGGCCTCCCGCTATGGCAGCCCATAAAAGCGCCAGTTAAATCTCTACCAGCATACAAGCTAAAATGGGTACCTCCTCCCCAGGTTGCTTCTAAGCTTACATCGTAAACAATTCCATTTACTGCGACATAGGCAGACCTCCCATCTGAGCCATCATATTGGGCCAGCTCTTCCAGAGTGAACTCCCTTTGATTGGGTAGTGCATTTTCATCGACTTGATTACTTGGTTGGCTAGGCGGTTGGGCATACAATTGCAAATATTTCAAACGTCTTACCTCGTTATTGAATAGACCTTCGTAAATCATTCTTTGATAGGGATCTGAGCTTAATATAATCATCTGCTGATAATATTGTATATTGTGATAAATGAGAGACTTTTCTTTATCATACCAACGATTCGCCTTCACTCCATCTCCTCCAACATTCTTGATTTTATAAATTTTATGTTACGAAATCAGGAATTATTAGCCTTAACGGTTAGACCTCTACAAATTTGGTCCCTAGAGATTCTAAGAAGTTATATATCCATAACTATGATTTATAGAATTCTAACCAGTTCCTTACTTTTATAAAATCTCTTTGTTTTGCGAAATTTTTCCCCCTATAAAGCAAAGACCCCTAAACTTATCGTCTAGAGGAACATCCATCATTTTTTATTTTCATCTAAGACTTGCTAAGCTACTGATTTTAACCTACTTCTTCTCTATCAAAACCACACATTCTACATCTCAAACGGCTGCGTCCGTATATTTAAAGAAGATGTTAATTTTATATAAGCGCTGGACACCATCGGTACAGCGGTTCGAATCATTCCTTCTGAGAGAGGTTTCCGTACCTATGCGGTGCAGATGAGATGTACCTTGTATTCCATTACCTTAAGCTTCGGAGTATCCTCTGAGAATCTTGTTGGTGTAAATGTGAGTGTGGATGCGATTACTGCTATTTTTTTGGGTAAAGCGTTATTTACTGGTTAACAGCCTATTTCAGCGGGAAAAAGAGCGCAATGGTCATTATATTCCGGATGTAAAAAAGGATTGTTAGCTGATTAGTGATCGGATTTAAGACCTGCTCCACACATAGGGATCAAGCAATCGGATAGCTTTTCATTTAATTCACAATACTTTAGGTAGGCTGCAAAAGTGGCTGCTGTTGTATGCTCACAATAAATACCTTTTGCAGCAAGAACTGTCCTGGCTTCCATAATTCGATTTTCAGGAGCTGTAATGATTTTAATATTGTGCTTATAGGTATATTCTAAAATTTCCTCGCCACGTATGGGTATGCCAATAGCAATTCCCTCAGCCATTGTTGGCTCAGGCTTCACCTTAACTGGATACTTTTCTTTTGTAACAAATGCTTTTGCAAAAGGATCACAGTATTCGCTTTGAACGGCTATGATATTGGGCATTTTCTCAATGACAGCGCTCTCAAGAAGTTCTTCCAATGCCTTCACAATACCAATAAATAGCGTACCGTTACCCAGGGGAACAAAAATATTTTCAGGAATTCTGTGCATTTGCTCATAGACTTCATAAATATATGTTTTTGTGCCTTCATAGAAGAACGGATTATACACATGGCTTGCGTAATATTTTCCCTCAGTATCCACTTTTGCTCTGCAGGCATCCGCACAGTCATCCCTTGTACCATGAACCACATTTACCCGTGTATTATGGGATTGAATCATATTGATTTTTTTTGGTGATGTTCCTTCAGGAACAAAAATCTCACAATCTATACCCGCTTTTGCACTGTAAGCTGCCACACTATTTCCGGCATTGCCACTGCTGTCCTGCACAACAGAATCTACCCCAATAGCTTTGCAGTGGGCAATCAATACGGCGGCACCTCTATCTTTAAAAGACAAGGTCGGCATGAAATAATCCATTTTAAGTAGGACATCTTCATCAAACTGAATCACAGGGGTCATACCTTCTCCTAAACTGATTTTACGCCAGTGTTCTCCTTCCAATGGCATGAAAGCTCGATAACGGAAAATGCTCCAAGTATCACGATCCACTAAGGATAGATCAAACTTTGGAGGCTTATAATCCAATTTCCAAAGACTCCCACAGTCGCACTTTGCCCTTTTCGTTGTTACCTCCGTCCCTATACCACACTTTGAACAGGTATATTTCATTTTTGACACACCTCCGCAATCGCTTCAATTTCTATAAGACATCCAAAGTGGAGTTTACCAACAGGCACAACTGTCCTTACTGGTTTGTGTTCGCCAAAGAATTCAGTATACACTTGGTTAACGATGTCTCACTGGTCGATATCTGATACATACACTCTACACTGGACAACATCATTACGATTAAGCCCAGCTTCTTCTAGCACTCGGTCAACATTTTCCAGAGCAAGTTTCGCGTGTGCTTCGATTCCCCCATCTGGCACATTCCGGGTATCTGGATCTATAGATAGTTGTCCAGATATATACAACATTCCATTTGAAATAATTCCAGGTGTATAATGGCCTTTGTTTTCACCACGGTATTTTGGTTCTATCTTATACATATTTTTTCCCCTCTCACTTCGTCTTGGTAACTTATGAATATATCATTCGTTTTTTCAATTGTCAATATTAGATTCTTACACCCATTTACAAGTTTAATTAAGCTTCCTAAGCCTTATCAAGGAAGGCCTATACTGCTTCTATTTCATTACATTACTTGTAAACGGGTGATATAACTTCAAGAACACGAATATACAGCAGGATTTAAAGGAGTTCATGCTTTTATGTAGAAGTTCGTTATGATACAAAAGATTTACACAGGAGGTACTGATATGAAAAAGGCGGTACTGATTTTAAGGTAGGTGGCTTAAATCATTTAACAAAACAAGGATGGCTTAGTACGATTATCACCATAGTTATATTTATCGGAATATGGTTTTTTCTTTCTCAATGAGAATAATAGATGGTAGAATGAATCGAAAAATCCAGCGACGGGTGTACCCACCACGGGCTGGATTCGTTTCTTTGAAGACTATGGCACCCATGGAATCAACAATCCTGCTTGGATTGGCAACGGGGAGACAAACGAAACGTCCCCAAGCCCTTATTGATCCCAAACCTGCTTCCGCTCTATCTGTGCTACAGGATTGTATGTAAAACCTATCCTATAATGAATGAAAGTTGGGTCATATATAATTTTATCGAACACACGCATAAAGCTTGTGATAGTCAAAGCTACAAAGCTCTTCCACCGTTTCAAATCTTGGAACATTACAGAAATGGTTATTATCAATCGTTTCGTAACTCAATAGAAAAATATAATTGCTAACAACAAAGCTTTCTGTTCCCTCATGGGGAATATACTGTACTTCTTCGAAAGGATTTTTATTCAATATTCTAAAATATACATAGAATTCAAGATCGAATTCCTGTCTTTCCGTAATTTTCTTTTCCACTGCTTGAAAGAATTCCTTCACAGGGTCTTTTTGGTATTCCTGCTTTATTTGTTGATTGATACGCATCTGAGTGACTATGGGGGAAATATTTTTAACAATCGTATCAATTAATAATACCTCTTCTTCTTTTAAGCTGTCCCTTGTTTCGATTACCACTAAAAATCCCATAGGAGAAGATTTTTCGTAAGCACAGCTGCTCCCTGACCCCATAGGAGAAATTACCAAGCAATTAGAACTTCCTATTACATCTACCAGTGATTCCTCAAAAAAATCTTTTATTGCACCTTGGTGGAAATCTTGGATTGTCTCTCGTTGCTGTGCTTTCTGCCAAGCATCATTTATTGTAAAGCTTATCTTTTTATCTTCTAAACCTATACTATGCGTTATGGCATATTTTTCTTGATCTTGGTATGCAAAGAAAGCTTTTTTTATACCAAAATTTATTGTCAAAACCTTTAAGACTAGATCTGACAATTCTTCAATACTATTACTTAAGTTAACGGTACGTATAACCCTATTCAGGGTATCTAGTATACTAAATTTCCTCTCCACTCTCTCTTTTTGTGTGAGCATTTCTTTGAATAATAGGGCATTGGAAATCGCAATATGGGTAAAGGAAGCCAAAGTTTCAACCAGTTCAAAGGTAGCGTCATCATAGAGCCGATCATTGACAGCCTCGCTCAAGGTAATCACACCTAAAATTTCATCCTTTACAAGCAAAATTACATATTTAGCCTGTAGGGCATAGAATTCTTCCCAGTTTGTAAAAATAGTTTGAATGCTCTCTAAATCCTTCTCAATATCTAAAACAATCTTATATGCGTGATAGCTGCGATTTGAAATATGTAACTCCGTAAGGAATTTTGTATAATTATGTACATTTCGATAGCCTAATACCTTGATACTTTTTGAAATTGAATCATATACCCCAAAAGAAGTAACTTTACTGCAGGTAATTTCACTGAATATATCGGTAGCTAGAGAATACAGCTTATCTAAATTAACCTCTGATAGTAAAGATTTTGCACTTTGATTGATCGCAAATAAATTAAATATTTTTTGATCCAGTTCTTTTGTTTTGAGATAAAGTTCATGGATTTGTTTACTGTTTTCTAGAGAATTTCGGAATAATTTCGTTAATGAGCTGGCGATAACCCGATCATCTTCTTCTAAATTCCCCAAAATCTTTCCATTTGAAATAATAAACCCGTAAAGATAATCATGAATCACCAGTGGAATCACAAGTTGAATATTAAAATCTTTAATCACCTCTTCACTAAAAAATGTATCAAATCTATTTGTTATGATATCCCCATGAAGTACCGGTAGATCCTCAAAGAAGCGATTATGTGCAATGCTGTACTGTTTAATCTCGTATAACCTAGCGTTTTTAAGAACATAGTTATCTCCTTCACGAATAAACAACGCAGAAGAATTTAAAGTTAATATTTCATTTGTGAAATCAAAGGCATATGCTCCCAACTGGTCTAAATTAAACCTTTGGGTAAAAAAATCAATGGCCTGTAGCAATACTTCATAACGATATACTTTATGTGTGGTTCTCACATCCTCCAATCTGCTTCCTCCTTTAGTCAAAGATAAGTTGATTGTCTACTGCGTAGAAAGTTCCAGTGGTAACTTCCTTGATACGTTTTTGAATATTTTTAATCTCCAAAAAAGTTTGAGGATATGCTTTTTCAAATATAGATATTTCTCCATCCCCTTTAGATGTCAGCATTCTCATTAGACTCTTTCTTTCTTCTTCTAGTAGAAATATTTTATGTAACAATTCTTCATGGTTTTTATAAAAGCGAATATACTCCTCTGTATTCCTAATTTCATCAGTACTCGATAATGCTGTCTCATATATCTTTAGTTCTCTTTCATTTTTTTCTGCTTGTTCAAGTAGTTTTTTATAGTTCATCAATAGTTTGTCTAATTCTTGCTTCATTGCTTTTCTATCAAAGCCATATACTTTTACATAGGTTTTTTTATCATAAATATTGCCAACGGTACGTAAAGCAACTTTTGTTTTTGCTTCAATACTTCCCCCAATCGTTCTTCCGTTTTTTGCCTCGATCACTATATTGTCTGCCTCTAATTGACTATCTACTGTATAATAACCGATGCTAATGGTATCTCCCGCTTTGATTGTACAGTTATTCGCATATTTTGTGAAAACATTTTGCCTAGCCTCAATATAGGTCTTTCCTTTGCCGGATATACCTCCTTTAATATATATGCTGCCTTCATTTGAAACAATCTTTTCAACAGCACCAATTCCTATATCTCCTAAAATTGATATATCCTTACCTGCCTGAACAGAGAATCCGTCTTCTACGATTCCTTCGATCGTTACATAGCCCTTAAAATTGATATTCCCTGTTTCATATCCTATATTTCCATGAATAATTAAATGATCTACAACGCCGATTTTCCCTTCCTTAACCTGTAAAGCCCCAGTGATCTTTGCAAGCAGCAGTACGCGACCTTCAACCTCAAGAACCTCTACACTTTCTTTATCAAATCGTAGGGTTCTATCATTTCCGGCTTTTGCAGGTAAAATATCTCCTTTTATATTCATTCCTGGCTCTCCTGCACGAGGCAGTACTTTTTCTCCCAATCGTTCTCCCTTTTCTACATGTCTGAAAAGGTTCATTTCGTAGTAGTCTACGCTTCCATCATCTGTAATCTTTGGTCTTTTTTCCGGTAGATCTAGATAATTAATACTTGCATCCGCTCCGCTCTTTGGTAGTACGCCTCTGGCAATAACAATATCCGTCTTTACGCTCAGGTCTTTGTTGATCACATCGTATAGTATGCCATACACAATTTTATTTTTTTCTAATAGCTCCAATAACTCTTTGACAACTTGTTCTTTGTGCTCTTCAAATTCTTCAGCTGTCAAATTGATATGAATTTTTGCTTCCAAATTATCTGGAGAAATCGTTATATCTATTTGTGGCTTTAACTTACCAAACTCCACAGCATTTTTGCCAGGTTCCTCTAAAGCTTTCTTTAATGCAAGAAAATTGGTTACATGGATACGAGGATAAGCTTCAATGATTCGCTGGAAATCACGGATAGGGAACCCCGTCCCAAAAGGAGTAATATATAACTTGCCATCTCGCTCACTAATAGAAAAAAATTCATTTTGCATTAGCATACAATACACTCCTATCCCTTCTAAATTCATTATTCATAAATAATGGAAATCTAGAAAATAAATTCTAATATTACTAATTTCGGCATATTTCGTCAATTACTTAATAAAATTAGTGAACAGGATCGCATACGAGTGACAGGGGGACAGGGTTATCGTCACACTACACTCTTTGAATAATGCCTCTACTAACTCTTGTCAATCTTTCAATTTGTCTAATGGATATTAAAACTTTGTATTTTATGGATAAAAAACGAATGAATAACTAACCTCATCTCTAAAGAATAGTTGTTTCATCCGTTTTTATCATGATCTCCTGAATTTATTACACCACCGTCTGCGATCCCCATTTGCCCAATCATAATCGAATAGCATTAGGTTTCTTTCGAATAAATCCTTAAGTTGCTGTAATCCAAGTAATACATTTATCATTCAAATCATCTTGCCACTCTTTAGGAGGTTCTTTGTCACAGATAACTGCATGTACAGCATCAATATCAACAATCCTATAAAAATTTCTCACCCCTAATTTAGAGTGATCTGCCATTACAATCACTTCCTTTGCATGCATAATAAGCTTTCTAGACAAGGTTCCTTCTTGAACATCATAGCTTGTTATCCCATGTTTGACGGATAAACCTCCCACTGCAATAAACGCCTTATCTAAATAAAATGCCTCCAATGTTTTTTCTGCTATAGAACCAAAGGTGGTCATCTGTTCAGCATTAATTTCTCCTCCTAAAAAAATAATTCTACCTGAAAATAACCCTCTCTGTTTGTATTCTAAAAGAAGAGTAAGAGCTGGTATAGAGTTTATTAATACTGTTAAGTTGTTTTTATGAAGCAGATGATGAATGATTTGCAGTGTTGTAGTTCCAACATCAATTACAATCATATCATTATCCTGAACGATATCGGCAGCTTTTTTTCCGATAATCCTTTTCTCATGAATATGAAGAGTTTCTCTGTGGTTGTAGGGGGGTTCCGAGCCATCAAAGGATATTTTGATAGCACCACCATAAACTTTTTTTAACCGCTTTTCATTTTCTAAAATTTCCAAATCACGACGAATAGTTTCTGTACTTACCTGAAACTCCTTTGAAAGTTCTTTTACTGTAACCTTGCCATCAATATCTAACTTGTTTAAAATAATCATTTTTCTTTCTTCTCCTAATAATGACAATACAAATCCTCCTTAGGCTAGGCTTTTAATTTCATCCCATGGTATCAACAATTCTGTCATATTTCCTTCTTTAAAATCAATTAACTTTCCGTTATTTAAAACATCTGTAATCACAGTATGGTTATCACAGGTAATATGATAGCGGATCACATTTCCTAATATAATGATATCTACAATCTTACCTTCAAAAAGTATTCCTTCCCGCTTACTGGCCAATATTTCGTCTTTACTCATACATATTGCTTCTGGCCGAATCGCAAATATATTGCCATGCATGTTAAATGCTGATTTAATGATTTTTTCTAGTTCATCTTTATTAAATACATTATAATTACCCATAAATCTTGCTGCAAATTCATTCTTAGGAGATGTATATATCTCTTCTGGTGTTCCTATTTGAGAAAACTGTCCATTGTTCATCAAAAAAATTCTGTCTGAAAGAATTAATGCCTCTTCCTGATCGTGGGTAACAAATATAGTAGTGATATTCAGTTCTTTTTGTATTTTTCTTATTTGGTATCTTAAATTTTTTCGAATTTTTGCATCTAAAGCACTCAACGGTTCATCCAGTAAAAGCACCTTTGGTTCTGTGACCAATGCCCGCGCCAAAGCTACACGTTGTTGCTGTCCGCCAGAAAGCTGCCGCGGATAATGATTTTCCTTTTCTTCCAACTCAATTAATGCAAGAATATCTTTAATTTTTCTATTTATTTCAGCCTTAGTCTTCTTCGTGATTTTTAATGCGAAAGCAATATTCTCAGCTACAGTCATATTGGGAAATAAAGCATAGGATTGAAATACCATGCCTATATTTCTATCTTTTGGACTTAAATTTGTTATTTCTTGATTCCCTATATATAAGCATCCACTATCGACCTCGGTTAATCCTGCAATACACCGAAGCAATGTACTTTTTCCGCATCCCGATGGTCCCAGTAAAGTAATCAGTTCTCCTTTTTCAATTTCAAAGCCTAGATCTTCAAAAACTTTTAGATTGTCAAAGTTTTTTGATAATTTCTCTCCGTAAAAGTAACTCATTGTTCTCCCTCCATTTTATGACTCAACGGCCCTATTCATTATTTGATTGACCTTTACCACAACAGCCGAAATAATTAAGATAAAAACAAAATATGTAATTACAATAGCACTGGTAAGATGTCCCCTTTCAGCATTCTTATTGTATAAATAAATTTGAACGGTTTCAAAGTTACCGCCTACCAAGATATTTGCCAATACAAATTCTCCAAACAACATCGAAAAAGCAAGTAATAAAGAGACAATCACACCCTTCATCATATTAGGCAGTATGATATAAAAAAAAGCCTGTAATTTACTTGCTCCTAGCAGTTCAGCTGCATCCATCAACACATTCACTTGTATGGTCTTTAGATTGTTTTTCATACCCTGATATAGAAAAGGAAGACATACAATAAAATAGGCACCTACTAAAATCCAGATGGTTCCAGCAATTGCAAAGGGCCCTTTAGAATAAATACGAATCAACCCTACTGCCAAAACAATTCCTGGTACTGCAAAGGGCAGCACAACAATCATATTCAAATATTTTTCCAGCTTAGGGAGATAGGCGATTGTGATAAAGATTGCAGGAATTGTCACTACCATACTTATAGATAAAGACAGTGTGGCAACGAGTAATGATCTTCCTAAAGCAGCTAAGAACCTTGTGTCGGAAAATAACATAATATACCATTTTAATGTCAATCCCTCTGGTAATAAAGTTGTTTGCCATTTTGTTGCAATAGAATACAAGAACGTCGCAATCACCGGAATAAACAAATAAAT
This sequence comes from Geosporobacter ferrireducens, assembly GCF_001750685.1. Taxonomy (GTDB): domain Bacteria; phylum Bacillota; class Clostridia; order Peptostreptococcales; family Thermotaleaceae; genus Geosporobacter; species Geosporobacter ferrireducens. The sequence goes on from NZ_CP017269.1 coordinate 1,518,900, forward strand.
CATAATTCCCAGTGAAATGAAATTAGTTTTTTTAACTTTTTTACTCATGGGACTCTCCTCCCTTATATTTTAGAAGCCTTTCATTTAATAGGGTGGCCCCGATTAATATACTTCCAAGAATAACCGCTAGCGCACTTGCCATGTTGGGATTTAAAAACATATCTCCTGAGACCAAAGCACCTATTCTGATAGGTAAAACATTATAGCTTCCTGTGGTCAAAGCATAAACCGTTGCATAGGCCCCCATAGCGTTTGCAAATAGAATGCTAAAGGTTCCTAGAATACTAGGATACAATAATGGAATTCCAATCTTAGTCCAGAATTGTATTTTGGAAGCTCCAAGCAGAGTAGCGGCATGTATACAATCCTCAGTTATCGTATCAAAGGCTGGATACATCAATAATATCCCTAAGGGTATCTGGAAGTAGATATAGACCAGTATCAGCCCAGTCCCTGAATATAGGGTAAACACCTTACTTAAATCAAAACCAATTTTATGTAGTAAAATTGGAAGAACTCCACTGCTTCCTAATAGGATCATAAATGCAAATGCTAAAGGTACACCAGCAAAATTAGAAGTCATATTGGATAGCATTAAAAACCTGCTCCGAAGCTTTGGTGATAGTCTTGAGATCGAATACCCTCCAAGGCACGCAATGAGAATACCAAAAAAACTGCTCATCAAAGAAATCCATATGCTGTTCTGGATACTTTGAAAATAAAAAGGATTTGTAAAAGCTGTTTTATAATTCTCAATACTCATTCCTTTCCCTTCAACCAAAAAACTATTTATGAAAATGAATATTAGAGGAAGTATTAGAAAGTTTATGATAAAAAAAACAAAGGGAATAAATCCTAATAGCATAATAAATTTTTCTTTTTTAAAAATCATTTACTCAACTCCTGTTCTAACATGGAATTTTTATAGAATAAAACAACTATGACATTCTGCTATCAGCAGAATGTCATACCAGAAGAACTTATATCGACCATTTTTTTCGATTTAGGTATATTCAATAACTGACAAAGTAATGGTGCTATACATAGCTGAGAAATCTCTTGAGGAAATTGTCTATTTTCTAAAACAGATCCAATACCCCATAAGGGTACTATTCGTTCGTCCTCTCCCGTTCCACCATGCTGGCCAAAGGCATTCATACCATGATCTCCTGTAATTAAAACCTGATAATCTAATTCCATCCAGAGGGGTAAAAATCTTGATAAAATACTATCCATTTGAATAATTTTCTCTGCATATTCCTTTGACTCGCAGCCATATCTATGTCCTACATAATCCAGGCCCATTGGGTGAATTAATAAGAAATGTGGGTCATACTTTCTTCGAAGCACTTCGCCATCTAAAATCAGATGACTATCGGGATAATCATCCTCAAAATAGAATTTGCCCCATCGTATAAACCCATTGTCATCTTCATATTCTCTATCCTGTAAGTGGTCAAAGGGTGCACGATTATATAGCTCACTAAACCAATAGTATGCAGCGGCGGCTGTTACCAAATCTTTTTCTTTTGCTATTTGAAAAACGCTTTTTTCTCTGGATCTCCGTACGATATAATTGCTTGTGATCCCATTGTCAAAAGCAGGAGTACCTGTTAAAACCACCTCATAAGCTGGCCTTGATAAGGTTGGCAATTCAGTCTTAATTTTTCTGCACCAAGCCTTCTTAGACTCCACTAGATGTTCTAAAAAGCCCATCATTGCTCTTCCCTTATGATAGTGTAAACCGTCTATTAGTAAAAGAATGACTTTTTGTTGCATTAAAAAACAGCTCCTATTTTACATGTATAAGTACTTTCTCTTGCCATTTTTGAGGTATTTCCTTAGCTGTATTTTCCCATACGGTAAAATCTTTAATCGGTTTAACATTTTTATACTGATCCAATGGAAGCATTTTTTCTTTTACATCCTCCGGTAAATTAACATTGTCTCTAATAGGGCGGGCATAGCCTTTTGCTAGATTAATCTGTCCTGCATCACTGAGTATGTACTCTCTGGCTAACATGGCTGCATGAGGATGGGGTGCATATTTATTGATAATCGTTGCGTAGCCACTGACAATAGAACCATCGGCCGGAATAGTGACTTCATAGTCTTCTCTATTAAGCAGATCTCTATAGGACAGTGCATTGAAATCCCATAAAATTGCCATCTCCACTTCTCCATTTTCGAAGTTTGCAGGGGTTGGATTTACCAGCGATAGTCTTCTTTGCTTGGCTATCTCGCTAAAAAATTCATATGCTGCATCAATATTGGATTCGTCTCCACCCTTTGCCATGGCTACAGCGAGCAGTGCATTTTGCGCTTGAGCAGCCTTGGCTACATCACCAACAGCTACTTTGTAGTCTCCATTCAGTAATTCATCCCAAGTTTTTGGTGGATTCTGAATGAGCTTTTTATTCGTTATAAATGCAATGGTTCCTTGATAACCCAACATCCAGTGTCCTTCTTTATCCTTTGCCCAATCAGGAATCTCATTCCAATAAGAAGTTTTATAGGGCTGGGTTACACCTTTTTGTACAGCTACTGGAGCAAATGCCATCCCTACATCTCCAATATCTGCAGTGGGCTTCTCCTTCTCTGCTTCAAATTTTGCAATCTCCTCAGCGGAGGACATGTCCGTATCGGAGTGCTCCAATCCATAAATGGTTTTTAAATCCGCCCAAGTATCCTTCCAGTTCGCCCAATCATCAGGCATCCCTACGCTAATCACCTTGCCTTCTTCCTTTGCCAATTTTTCAATTTCTTCAAGGGATAACTCTTTTGGCAATGAATCTGCAGCAGCTGTAGATTCTGCTTTTTTTTCTGCACTACATCCTATTAAGCTTAAACACATTGAAATTGTCATCAAAAATGCAGCAACTTGTTTAAACCATTTTTTACTTTTCATATACAACCCTCCATATCTTTTTATTTCTTGTCCTCTTAATCATACCGATTCCAATTAAAAAGATAATTAAAAGCTTGTAATTATTTTGTAAATTTTGTGGTTTTTATTTGTGTTTCTTTGCTTTTTGTTGTTTTATTCCCAGCTTGCCTTAGCATTATAATAGAAAAGGTAAGCATATTTTCGTTTAACGAATCGATCTGCTTACCTTTATGATTTATTGGCTTATTTGGAGACATGCTTCGTCTCTATGCTCATTAATAAAAGAAAAACGAATTTTATGCGGTTTTCATATAGCCTTCCTTATGATTAATCTTATATTCTTCACTACAAATATAACACAAACTTAACGTGCCTATAAACATCCTGAACCTTAGCACAGTTATAACGTAATTGGTTCATCTTCTATGGATGATCTCTTTTGCTTCATGTCTTTTCGTTAAATTTTTTATGAAAGTCTGTGAATTACTTTATGCGAGGATGGATTATCTACAGAAAAAACGAGTCAGAACTAAAGCCAGAATCTTATGAGATTAATCGTTTTTTAGACACGGCTCCATCGGAGAACATTCAGCTACAGGTTTTTAAGCCTAAATAAGAAGGCTATCTATATAAGATAGATAACCTCTATACGCAACCTACTCGACTACCCTTTTTTGACAGCTTATCTGCAATCCCTGTGGATGCATAGGATTCTGGTTTAATACAGCATTTAAACCCTAATGCCCCCACCCAACCTGCAATTTCCTTTACTAAATACTTCGTATCTCCACCCTCACCAATATCTACGTGCACCTCTAAGGCAGCACGGATTTCCTTCTTTTGAATATACTCCATAACCTTTGCAGCTAATTCAAGACTATATTGGGTTTCCACAAATATCTTATGCCGGAGATCATTAATTATTTTCAATCTTTTTATATCATAAAAAAAGATGCCTCCCTTGGACTTGCGAACCAGGGTGATTACAGAAACCATTTTTGTAAGACCACTGAAGTTTTGAGAGTCTGTTCCAATAGAAATCACATAGGTACATTGTAAATCCATGTCAATGTAATCTTTTATTTTTTCACATACTTCTTGAAAACTTAGTTCCCCATAAGTGATACTTTTCATCCTATACACCTCCAAGAACTTTTCTAAACTGTCATATTTATATCATACGCCTTCAGTATTTTCTTACGAGGTTTTAATATTAAGATTTTCTAAATTTCATGTTAATCATACACCAGTTTTCAAACTATTTCATTACATTACTTGTAAACTGTTGTTAAAGTTAAAGTTAAGCATTAAATATAACTTCAAGAAAACGAATATAAAGCAGGCTGCCACAGCCTGTTTTTATCATACTGATAGGTTCCCTAAATTTTTAAACATAAGGATTAGCGAGATACAGCAGGATTTAAAGGAGTTCATGCTTTTATGCAGAATATGGTTTTTTCTTTTCAGATGAGCGCAGTGGATGGTAGAATGAATCGGAAAATCCAGTCTTTTCAGTAAAATACCTTATTGATATCACAAAGCAAAGGAAGTGCAAAATAACACTTCCTTTGACAGCGCCTAATTACATATAAAAGAATCCACATTTACCATACGTGTTCCGATAAACAAGAAAGCGCGTGATGAAATGAAAAGAGTAATTTTGCTCAAATTTTTTTGTTAGCGATACTGCTATTATAGTCTCCTCAATGGAACGAGCTCTCATAACTGCTGAGAGCTCTATATTATAAAGAGGGGGATAACCTCATAAATACAGTTTAAAACAAGATTATGAATAAACTATGAACAAACTATGAAGAATTTATCATTTTTTGTAAAATAAAAAATCAAGGGTATGTTTAAGAAAGTGGTTGAAAATGATATATCCTTATAAAGTTATTTTGCAATTGTAGAATAGTGCGACATACAGGGGAACACCACAGGGAGTGTTCCATGCATCACATACCGACAGGCTGTTATTTCCTGTAGGGGAGAACATTGTTCTCCCGATGCATATCATTAGCGGGCGCACACTGTGCGCCCCTACATTGTCTCCCACATAAGGATAGCGGTAGGGGCAGACCTGTGTGTCTGCCCAAAGAGACGGCAAAATTAACGGGTGGACACATAGGTCCACACTCCACCAATATGTCGCACTAATCTACCTATGCGCTATATGATTAATCTCTGATATCATAGAAAAAAAAGTAATAGGATAGAATGAAAGAGACTGGCAAGGAAAATATATCATCACAAGTAAGTATATCTAGAAGACAAACGAATCGTCCCCACAAGTCCTACATTGTATATTTAAATAGGAAATAAATTACATTTTCTCTATTGACTGTACTTGCATCAATGGATAAACTAGATACAAAGAATTATAATCGACTATCCTATCTATTAAAACGGAGGTAATGGTCATGTCAAATTATGTTTTGTCATTAGATAACGCTAGAATAGCTTATGACGTTACTGGGCACGGACCAGCGATCTTGCTAGTTCATGGCATGGGATCAAAGGTGAATAAAAACCTATGGAAGGACACTGGCTGGGTAGAAAAACTCACTCCTCATTTCACTGTGATTACAATGGATTTGAGGGGGTTTGGCGAGAGTGATAAATCCCACGATCCAGAATTTTACTCAATCAATAATATTATTAATGATATTCATGCAGTTATAAATGCCTGTGGGTTTAAAGAATACCACTATTTTGGACATTCTTATGGGGCAACAATTGGACTACAGACATGTATTTTAAGTAAACATGTACAAAAGGTCATTTGTGCCGGTACTACATTTGGAGATAGTTTCTTCAAGGAGTCAGTACCAAAATGGATTGATGAATATGAAATCTTAAATACTTGCAAGCAAACTAAAACTTATAGTAATCAAGATTTGGCAGAAGAAGATATCGAATGGGTAGAAAATACGGATATAGAAATAATAATCGCTCAACTAATGGCTATGAAGTCTTGGAAAGGCATTGATGTTTGTGATATTACTAAAAAATTAGCAGTATATACAGGCTTCAATGATAATCCTTTGGTTCTGGAAAACTTTGAGCAAAACGAGAATCAACTAAAGCGCAACGAAATCGCTCATAAAATATTTGATAACCTTAACCACAGCGATCTAGTTAGTAAAGTTGATACTGTCTTACCTTGGGTATTGGAATTTCTCCTTCAATAATAACTTGCTGCACTTTTAGCTTAATGAAATATAGCAAGCATAGCCCCTATAGAAGAATTTAAAAATCCAGCGACTGATGTACCCACCACAGGCTGGATTCGTTTCTTTGAAGACTATGGTATCCCATGGCACCAATCATCTTGCTTCGATTGGCAAAGCTGTTTCCAATGGCTGTGTCCGTATGTTCAATGAGGATGTGAACTTCATCTATGCTGTGGTAACCATCGGTACTCAGGTTCGAAGCATTCCTTCTGAGAGAAGCTTCCATACTTATACGGTACAGCCTGGAGATACTATGTATGCCGTAGTCTACAAAATATAAAAAGTAGGCTTTATACTTGTGTCAAATATAAAGCCTACTTTTTTACGCTATACCATTGTTTTGCGATGCCATTAGTAAATTATTCCTGCTCCGATAGTAGGATGGTTTTACATTTTCTATTGCCAGCAGAACCTTCCCTTGTAACACATAAGCTAAGAACTTCTGTTTCACCAAGCGATTTCAAATATAGAATCAATTAGTCTTTTTGTATATTCATTTTGCGGATTCTGGATAATTTCGTCTGTGGATCCATCTTCAATCACCTGGCCATTATACATAACCAGTACACGGTCACATACTTCCTGTACCAGTGCTATATCATGACTGATGAACAAATAAGCCATCTTCATTTCCTCTTTTAATTCTTTCATAAGTTTTACAATTTGTGCCTGTACGGTAACATCCAATGCACTTGTTACCTCATCGCAAATTAGCAGCCTTGGCTCTACGGCAATCGCCCGGGCAATGGAGGCTCGCTGACACTCTCCTCCGCTTACCTGATGGGGGTATCGACCAGCAAATTCCTTTGGTAGCCCACATATCTTTAAATATTCCCCTGCTTTTACCTTTGCTTCGCCTCTTGAAACCCCATGATTGATCATACCTTCCATAATTGATTCGCCGAACTTAAGTCTTGGATTAAAAGATTCCACCGGATTTTGAAACACCATCTGGATGGATTTGTATACCTCTCTCAATGTTTTTCCAGACGCATCAGCAATGTCTTTGCCATTTAAAAAAATCTCACCGGAATCTACGCTTTCCAAGCGGGAAATCATCTTAGCAATGGTACTCTTTCCACAACCACTTTCTCCAACCAACCCCACACATTCACCTTCATAAATCTCAAAACTTACATTCTTAACCGCATGAACCTTTCTGTTTCTACCCATATAAGATTTGTTTATCTTCTTTACTTCCAAGACTGATTCCATAACTCATCCCCTTCTGATTTTAGGTACCGCCTGAATCAATCTCTGTGTGTAGGCCTCTTGCGGATTGCTTATGATTTCCTTTGTGGCTCCGTATTCCAACAGGCGCCCCTGATACATCACAGCCGCTTTATCTGCCATATAGGAAACAAGGCCGATATTATGCGTCACAATTACGATGGCAGTACCGAATTCATCTCTAAGCTTCATCAATTCCTTCACCACTTGTGCCTGCACGATTACATCCAGGGCAGAGGTAGGTTCATCGGCAAATAACAAGGCAGGTTTAAGCATCATGGCCATAACAATACCTACCCTCTGATTCATCCCTCCTGATAATTCAAAGGGATAGCTTTCTAATATATTTCTTCCATCAGACAAATTCATTTTTTCAAAAAGATCAAGTGCCCTATCTATAACTTTTTCCCGGTTTCTTTGATTATGTTGTTCCATCAATTCAAATAACTGATCGCCAATCCTTCGTATAGGACACAGGGAGCTGGCACAGTTTTGAAAAACCATGGCGATTTCCGGTCCTCGCATTTTTCGCAGCGCTTCAGGTTTCATATGCAGAAGGCTGTTACCCTTGTAAAGAATATCTCCCCCGGTTATTCTCCCCTGATTTCCCAACAAACCCATGGCAGCTTTAATCAAGGTGCTTTTTCCACTTCCCGATTCCCCAACGACTCCAAGAATCTCTCCGGGTTTCAGCACTAAATTCACATCATGTACAACTGGTTCACCACCATAGCTAATCTCAACATGGCGCATTTCCAACAGTGATTGCTGCATATTCTCATCCTTTTCCTTCATGGCAATCCCGTTAATTCTTGTCTAAATCCGCTGTTATTTCATAATAATCCGATGGATGTGCCGTAAAACCTGTTATTCCCTTCTTCATGACAAATGACATTTTTAAATGAGAAGCATAGATATATGCGTTATCATCCAGTACTTGCTGTACGATTTTTACAGCCAGATTACTTCGTTTATTCAAATCAAACTCATTACGAAGCTCCTCCACCCATTTTTCAACCTTATCATTATGGTAATATCCCCTATTGTAGTCAGACCCATCTACCAAATGGGTTGTAAAATAATATTGAGGATCCCCCGTAGGGGCAGCAACAAAGGCATTGGCAAACACATCATACTTTCCAGCCTTGAGGAAATCCTTATAACTATCTGTTGCATTCACCTTCACCTCGATACCAGCTTTTTTATAGGATGCCTGAACGGATTCAGCCAGCAATGGTAATTCCTGTCGGGATGTATAGGTCAGCCAGTCAATTGAAAGCTTCTGTCCATTCTTTTCTCTGATCCCATCCCCGTCGGTGTCCACCCATCCTGCAGATTCAAGGACTTCTTTTGCCCCTTCAATATCATAGGGGACTTCTTTGACAGCATTCCCTCCGAATTTAAAGTTATCCGGAAAAGGCCCAACAGCAGGAGATCCATTGCCCTGAAGCAATACAGCGGTAAAGCCCTCCTTATCTGTGCACATAGCCATGGCCTTTCGTACTGCACTGTCTTGAATCATCTTTGAATGATAATTTAGTGCAGCCTGATAGACCCTTGAGGTTTCTGTAGAACTTATGGTATATCGATCATCATTTTGGAACAATTTAAGACTTGCATAGGGAAGACCCTGGGCTGCATCTATTTCTCCGCTTTGCAGAGCCATGGTTAGAGTATCTCCGTCTGAAATACTTTTAATGTTCACCTTATCCACCTTCGGTACGCCATTCCAATATTTGTTGTTGGCTTCCAGATGAATCTCTGTATCAGAAACTTTTACTGCTACATAGGGTCCAGTCCCCACCACGTTTTTATCTTCACTTACGCCTGCTTCCATATCAATGATTGCTCCATAAGGGTCAGCCAAGTAGTTCACAAGCCCAGGAACTTTGTTTTCAGAAACAATCGTTACGCTTTGCCCCTCTGCAGCTATGGATTTTATCTGCAGATCCTTAGGAGCACGGTCGTGAACAGTTACAAGGTTTTCTAGGCACACTTTCACCGCTTCTCCGGTCATTTTATTCCCATTGGAAAAAAACACATCATCCCTTAAGTTTATTTTAACAGTATACTCATTTACCTGCTGATAATCCTTTGCAAGCCAAGGTTCCAACTCCATAGAGGCATTGAATTTGAAGAGGGTTTCTCCCACGCCGTAACGAACCGTCGACCATCCGCTATATCCTTCATGTGGATTTAAACCGGCATTCCCCATGGCAACCCCATAAGCCATGGTTCCATAATTAAATACCTTTTCTGTTGTATCTGCTTTTGTATTTGTACATCCTGTCATGCTACTAACCACCAATGCCACGGCCAGCAGCATTCCTCCTATTTTTCTATATTGTTTCATTTCCCTTCCCCCTTCTTTGAATGATTCTAGGATCTAACAGATCCCGTACAGTGTCCCCAAATAGGTTAAACAGCATCACCGATATAAAAATTGCACAACCGGGAGCTAAAATTACCCAGGGTGACGTTTGAAGCATACTCCTGCCATTACTCATCATGGAACCCCATTCAGCAGTGGGAGGCATTGCTCCTAAACCTAAAAAGGAAAGTCCTGCCAATTCCATGATCATTGTCCCAATATCAAGGGTGGCAGTTACCAGAATGGTTCCTATAATATTCGGTATAATATGTTTGAAAATAACCTTTAATGTTCCCGAGCCGCTCATTTTAGCGGCTGCAATATATGGCATGGTTTTAACAGATAATACCTGTCCTCTTGCCAGCCTTGCGTATTTTGGCCAAGATATGCAGGCCAAAGCTATCACCGCGTTCATGATTCCTCCGCCAAGGACCCCGGCAACTGCTATGGCGAAAACCATTCCTGGAAAGGCCAGGAAAACATCGGAAACTCTCATAATGAAGGTATCGATTTTCCCCCCTATATATCCGCAAACCACACCGATCCATGTCCCTATGATCGAAATGATGCCTACCAGCAATAGGGAAGTAAAAATTGTGGACTGCGCCCCCATCATGACACGGGACAGCATATCTCTTCCATAACGGTCTGTCCCCAGCCAATGAGCACTGCTTGGAGGCTGTAGTGCCTTTGATAAATCCTGAGCATATGGATCAAAGGGTACTAACCGATGGGCAAAAGCTGCTATCAGCAATAATCCTCCTACCAATGTCAAAAGAACATAAAATTTTATAAGGGTGTAGTCTTGATGATGACCGCTTCGCATCTTTACCGATTGTCCGACTGCAGTATTCATGCCTATTCCTCCTGTAAAATGCGAATTCTCGGATCAAGATAATGATATAATATATCGGTTGTTAAATTCACGGCTACATATATGAGCGCCATCCAGATCACATATGCCTGAATCATTGGATAATCTCTCATCGTGATAGAGTCTACAGCTAATTTTCCTACACCATCCCACATGAATATGGATTCTATGATAGCCGTTCCCCCAAGCAGTGATCCAATAGATAATGCTAACAGCGTAATGATCGTCAGCATCGCTGTCTTTAAAACACTGGCATAAAAAATCACTGATTCCCTTATCCCACGGGCCCTCGCTCCCATGACGTAGTCTTTATTGAGTTCTTCCAGTACAGCGGCACGCACCTGCCGTGTATATTTTGAGGACATGGCGATTGCAAGGGTAAGTGTAGGTAAAATAATACTTTTCCATCCTTCGCTGTTTCCTATGACAGGTAAAATATTGAGTTTCAATGCAAAAACGTATATCAGCAAAAGAGAAATGAAAAAGCTTGGCATGGAGTTTCCAATAAAACTCATCATACGAATAAAGTAATCAATAAACTGATTTCTTTTTACCGCTGCTAAAATGCCAAGGGGAATAGAGACTAAAACGGTTACCAGAATTGCTGCGAGTGTAAGATAAATCGTTGCCGGCAATTTGGATATGAATGTTTCAAATACCTGCTTTTTAGAAATATATGAAACCCCCATATCGCCACGAACAGCATCCATTAGCCAATTAAAATACTGCACCAGAAAGGGCTTGTCTAACCCCAGCTCGGCTCTTTTTTCCACTTTGATTTGCTCCGACACTCCCCCTGATGTATTATCATAAAGGGCATCCACTGCATCACCTGCTGCCGTTTGCATAAGGGCAAAGGATAAAAAAGTAATTCCCAAAATAATCGGTATCAATTGCAGCAATCGTCTTCCAATATATTTCTTCATTTTGCAGCAACCTTTCCTTCCTCTGTTGATTCTCGTTGCACTGGTGCCGGATCAGAATTTGCTTACTTTGATTTCTCTGCACAAACCATAAACATAGGCGTAGAGCCATAATTCACGATCTCTTCTTCATCCCAAACGCTGCTCCCGATTTCTTTTACTATCATGATCTTTCCAAAACCGATTTTACGTAACTCTTTTACATCCCATTCCGGTCTGTGCTCTTTACTTAATGGCAGCTTCCTTGCAATTTCCTCCATCGCCTCTGTATCTGTATGGATATAATGATCTGCGAAACCTCTCTCTGCACAATTTACTCTATCCTGTTCATAGGCTTTTCTCTTTTCAGCATCATGTACATGGAGGTACCAATTCGCATCAAAGTTCAATAATCTTCCTCCCTGGGCCAAAACTCTGTGCCATTCTCTATAGGCCATATCCGGTCTTTCCAAATTCCAAGTCAAGTTTCTTGTAACAATCAGATCGAAAGTATTCTCTTCAAATTTTAGATTATGTGCATCCATTCTTTCAAAGTGAATTGCATTTCTATAGATCCCTGCGTTATTCTTCGCTTTTTGAAGCATCGTTTCTGTATAATCGATAGCGGTAACCTCATATCCACATGCCGCCATAATGATTGCAAAAAAACCAGGTCCTGTTCCAATGTCTAATACCCTCAGCCTTTTTCCCGATATTCTTGGTGCATATTCATTAATTAAGTCTGTCCATGCTCTCCTTTTAAAACTATCGAGTTCCTCCAAATTTACCTGACAATAGCCGTCGGCTCTTTGCCTCCAATATTCTTCTACGCTTTCTAAAAGTGCTTTCATCCCCTATTCCTCCCCTATGTATCTATAAATCAGGCAAATAAAAAACCATGAAAAATTACACCCAACAGTTCTCTGTTGTAGTAAACCTTCATGGTTGTATCTCCCCGATTATTCTTTTATATACCGCTGTTAATAATAATGTGAAAGGGCTGCGAAGCATTCATTGCTTCATTCTTTATTAAAACTTTAACATTCTTTTTTGAAATTGTCAACTTTTAGCAACAATTGTTGAAATTGAAGTATAAGAATGATATAAAAAGCTATGCAAATTATAAAAATTACGATGCACTTTACAACTCTATAATAAAATGGTGGTAACATTAGTGAAATAAGGAGGTTGATCAATATGGCATCTATTTTAATCGTCGAGGATGAAGTGGCAATCAATGAGCTGATTAAAAGGAATCTGCAGCTTGTGGGACATCACTGCACCCCCGTTTTTGACGGAAAAACTGCCATTTCCGAAATACAGTGTCAATCCTACGATTTGATGATTTTAGACATCATGCTGCCGGGTCTTGACGGGTTTGAGGTGATAAAACACGCGAATGAAACGCCTACGATCTTTCTAACGGCGAAAAACAGCCTGCCGGACCGAATAAAGGGCTTTTCAATGGGAGCCGATGATTATCTGACAAAACCCTTCGAAATGCTGGAGTTGCTGGCCCGTGTAGAAGCGGTACTGAGACGGACTCAAAAAAGCAGAAACGATTTTGAAGTGGGAGATGTAAAAATCGATTTCGATGGTCATCAGGTATATCATAAGGGACAGCTTGTGGAGTGTACCCCGAAAGAATATGAATTACTGGAGGTTCTGGTGAACAACCGCAATATAGCCCTCTCCAGAGAAAGGCTGCTGGAGCTGGTATGGGGTTATGATTTTGACGGAGATACTCGTACCATAGATGTACACATACAAAAACTGAGAAAAAAATTGGGCTGGGAGGATGTGATAAAAACCGTCTATAAGCTGGGTTACCGTCTGGAGGTGAGCCAATGAAACACCGTACATTTTTAACAACCCTTGCACTCTTTCTCTTCTTTTTCAATCTTGGAATATTTATTATTTCAGTTGCAATATTTAAGGATACTGTACATCGGGCAGAAGAAAGAAGCCTAGGGGAACACTATTTTATCGCATCAGCCCTTATAAAGGATTTCCATGTCGTGGAAAGCCGAGGCATTAATATAGAAGGATCTTTAAGTTCTCTGCTCCAGCCTTACAGCTATCTATCTGGAGATAAAAAGGCTGGACTTGCCCTTTATAAAGACAATCAGCTTGTTTATTCAAATCATGACACATTCGTACTGCAGCGTAATTCATTGGAGCCGCCGAAGAATGGAAACCGTGTGGCAACAGTACGAAAAGCAGACAAAAAAACTTATGTCATCGTCTCGGGAAATCTTCCTATTCCGTATGATTTCTACACATTGATTTATACTTATGATACGACAGATGCTATAAGGTCTTGGAGCTACCTAAAAAATATGCTGTTTCTGGCGGGATTTGTTCTTTCCGTTTTACTCGCCTTTGGCCTTCTCATTATACTTAACCGGATATTCAAGCCGCTCAAGCAGATTTCTCAGACCTCTAAGAATATCGCAAACGGTGCCTATGAAACCAGACTTCCAATCTACGGGCATGATGAGCTCTCTGAAATGGCACAGAGCTTTAATCACATGGCAGAAGAAATCCAGCATCAGATGGCAGAGCTTATTGATACTGCGGATAAAAAGCAGCAGTTTATTGATAACTTCGCCCATGAGCTTCGTACACCGCTGACCGCTATCTATGGGTATGCAGAATATATGCAAAAAGCCGTTTTATCAGAGGACGACAGGTTATCGGCACTCACTTATATCATGTCTGAAAGCCGCCGTCTGCAGACCATAGCATTTCAGCTGCTAGAACTGGCAAATCTGCAAAACAATCAGATCACCTGTGAAGAGCAAAAAATATCCCGCCTCTTTGAGATGGTCAAGCAAACGTTGCATGGCAAGCTTGCGGAAAAAAACATATATATAGAGTTCAACAGTGAAATAGAGACGATCTGGGGAGACGCCTGTCTGTTAGAAAGTCTGCTTATAAACTTGATTGATAACGCAATAAAGGCATGTGGAAAAGGCGGACACATCTTTGTGTGTGCGGTCCATGAAGCGGGCAAAAAAACAATCCTCATCCGAGACAACGGAAAAGGCATGACTCCCGAAGTCCTCTCGCAAATCATGGAACCCTTCTACCGGGGAGAAAAATCTCGCAGCCGGAGCGACGGTGGTGCAGGACTGGGGCTTGCCATCTGCAAACAAATTGCTTTACACCATGGCGCAGAGCTGAGTTTCACCAGTTTCCCCGGTAAAGGAACAACAGCAAAAATAACTTTTACAACTTAATAATAACTCGATTACAATTCTATAATTTAGACCTCCTATAATACTTATGTGATCACAAATAAATCAAAAAGGAGAAATTTACATGAAAAAACCAAATTCAAAAGAAAGACATTTCAAAAAATCCGTTTTAGCTGCCGCAATGATCATCGGGGCAAACATAATAGCATTCCAAGGATTTACACAGGCAGCCTCAGCAGCGGTGTATAACAAGACAAATATTATTCCAACAAGTTACGCAAATAGTACGAGCGTGTCATCACAGACAGTGCAAAACAGTTTACCGGAAGGCTACAAAAAAGCGAATTATAAAGTTGGGACAATTAACCTTCCGTATTACAAAAATCAGACACCTGCTGAAAAGGACATGACTAAAGAAGCAGCGGCGGAACTTGTGGCACAATACCTCTGGCAGGTGTATGGCGCAAATCTGGAGGGTCAGACCATCGAAATGGGTTATGATGCACCAACTGAGAACACTCCACGTCCAATGTGGATTGCCGAGGTGGAGTTAAAAGGCCAGAACTATGCCGATGGGTATCGTGTGGACCGTTATGGAGTATGGATCGATTCTGTTACTGGGGAACTTTATAATATAGGTTTAAACAGGACACTGAAGGAAAAGGTTCCTGTAGGCCCTGATTGGTCCCTTAACGAAAGTGAATATGAGGCAGCGGCAAAAAAGCTGGCAGAAAAATATAATATCGTCAACAGCACCGTTCAATCGATTCAATTTACCGGACAGGGAGCCTCATTTTCCACGAATATTAGCAGTACTTACGGTGATCCGACCATCAGTTTTCAAGTTCATGGCGAAAACGGAGAAGTTGCGCTCATGACAATTTCCAGATACGATAAAGTATTATTAGGTGTAATGTATAATGGACAATATAAATATGATCTGCTAAAGATCGAAGAACTGGTACAAGAAATGGAAGCAAAGGCAAAAGCTGATGAGGCGACCTCTGCCGATAAAAGTAAAGTACCTACTTTAATGGGTAATTAGCAAAGGATTTACAAGATTATAAAGTAAATATCAATATCAAAAGCCGCCACAATATGGCGACTTCAGACCTTAGACAAAGCTCAGCTTTGGGAGAAACACTCCAAAAACCTGAGCTTTTTTTATTTAAAATTTGAACAAAGTTCTGAACACTGCAAAAAAATCAAAAAGCAATTGTGCTACCTTACTCCACTTCCAATTAGCTATTTTTTCATATTCACGCATGTGAAATCAAGCATTGCCTCATCATGCACTTTTTGTATCCCCCTATACTGCGTATAACTCATGCCATATTTTTCTTTAAAATCTGCAAAAATCCTCTCGATTGCCTGAAAACCTAGTGGGTTGTTCTGAATACACGGTGCCATAAGTTCTTTCACCTTTATGAAAATGATAGTACTTTATTGCATTTATTTGACAAGTATTCTTTCATAAAGTATAATCAAACAAATATTTGATTGAAAGGAGCCAGTATTATGCGTAAACAAGTACTGCCCCATAATCATGGTAAGGATATAGAGAACATTCTAAAAAAAATGCCGGATACCGAATGCTTTTTAGATGCTTCCGCTGTCTTTCAGCAGCTCTGCGACGGCTCTCGTCTGCGAATTTTATGGTTGCTCTGTCACTGTGAGGAGTGTGGCATTAATATTGCTGCAGCTGTAGGTATGAGCAATGCTGCCGTATCCCACCATCTTAAATCCTTAAAACTGAACGGCTTAGTTACAAGCCGGCGAGCCGGCAAAGAAGTATATTATACCTTGGCCAATACAGAAACAGCACAACTTATTCATCGAATAATAGATGATTTTTTTCAGATGACTTGTCCAAGCAAAGGAATTGCAGAATATATACAAGAATAGTAAAGAACGTGCTAATCCCATAACCTCTGGGGAACAGCACGTTCTTTATATCCTATCATTCTATATAAATTTATTAAATTTTTTGACCTTCAGACGCAATAGGGTGCCTATGGGAAGGAGGTAGAGGAGGTATTTCTAATTTATTAAATTTTTTGACGTTCAGTGCCCGAATTGCGTTGAGAATCGCAATAACTGAAACACCGACATCTGCAAAAATCGCTGCCCACATGGAAGCATAACCTACAGCCCCTAGAATAAGAACAACCCCTTTTACGCCTAATGAAAATACAATATTTTGCTGAACAATACGCAATGTTTTCTTGCTAACTTTCATAGCTGTGGCAATTTTTGAAGGCTCATCCGTCATAATAACAATATCTGCTGCTTCGATAGCGGCATCAGAACCCAATCCGCCCATGGCAATACCAATATCTGCTCGGGCAAGCACAGGAGCGTCATTAATTCCATCCCCAACAAATGCCAACATGCCTTTATTGTTCTTCTGTTTCATAAGAAGTTCCATCTTCTCCACTTTATCCGCTGGCAGCAACTCTGTGTAGCATTCATCAAGATGAAGGGATTGTGCAACTTTCTTTCCAACGGCGCCACTGTCTCCCGTCAACATCATTATTTTTTTGACTCCAGCCGCTTTCAAATCATGAATCGCTTGTGCTGAATCAGACTTGATTTCATCTTCAATACGAATATATCCTACATATTTGCCGTTTATGGCCACATAAACGATGGTACCCACAGAAGCATTCGCCTCATAAGAGATATTGTTCAACTTCATTAATTTAGCATTCCCTGCAAGAACTTCTTTTTCATTTATTATAGCCCTTACGCCATGCCCTGGGATTTCCTCAATATCCTTAATTTGAGAAGCATCAACAGCTTTTCCGTAGGCATTTTTAATACTCATTGCGATAGGATGATTGGAATAGTCTTCAGCATATGCAGCCAACGCAAGAAGTTCTTTCTCACTCATCTTTTCCGAGTGCACTTCACTTACAACAAAATTACCCTTTGTTAAAGTGCCTGTCTTATCAAATACAACGATTTCTGTACTGGCTAATGCCTCAAGATAGTTGCTGCCCTTGACCAAAACGCCTAATTTTGACGCTCCCCCTATCCCTCCAAAAAAACCAAGGGGAACAGAAATTACAAGGGCACATGGGCACGAAATTACAAGGAAAGTCAGAGCCCTACTGATCCAAACAGTAAAATTTTGCCCAGTAATAAGGGGAGGTACTACTGCCAGGATAACAGCTGCAAGGACAACTACAGGTGTGTAATACCGTGCAAACCGGGTAATAAAATTTTCACTTTTAGTTTTTTTATCAGAAGCATTTTCTACCATCTCCAAGATTTTAGCTACGGTAGATTGACCAAATTCTTTGGTTACTCTAACAGTAAGCTTGCCTGTCTGGTTTATGCATCCGCTGATAACATTCTCTCCAACAGTTACCTCTCGTGGAACAGATTCCCCAGTCAAAGCAGCAGTATCTAGTGAGGAGTAGCCTTTTTCTACAACACCATCTAATGGAATCCGTTCACCTGGCTTGATCTCAATAATGTCGTCCACCTGTACTTCCTCAGGATCTACCTTCACGAGAGAACCATCACGCATCACATTGGCATAATCTGGGCGAATATCCATTAAATCTGCTATAGAACGGCGGGACTTGGATACTGCATAAGACTGAAAAAGCTCTCCTACTTGGTAAAAGAGCATAACGGCAACCCCCTCGGCATACTCTGTCAGGGAAAAAGCACCAATAGTAGCTACCGTCATTAGAAAGTTTTCATCAAATACCTGACCTCGGGCAATATTCCGTACAGCCTTCCAAACAATATCTCCACCTATAATAAGATAGGCAACCAAATACAACATAAACTTTATAACACCTTCAAAGGCGAATAATACAGCTGCTGCAAAGCAAAGCCCTCCAACCAAGATACGTATTAACTGCCTTTTTTCTTTTTTGGACATGCTCATCATGGAAGTAATCCTCCTTCTATTAAAAAGCAACGGCTGAAATAACAACCGCTGCAGTAGATTTATACAAGCTTGATACGCACATACACAGGAATAAAACTATGCCATCACTTCGATATCTGGTTCAATCTTCTTTGCTATCTTTTTTGCTTCTTCTAGGATTTCATTGAATCTATCATCCGGTGCTTCTAAAATCATCTTTTGACCCATAAAATTCACTTTAACGCCGATAACACCCTCTAACTTTACAATCGCGTTTTCAATTTTTGCTGCACAGTTTCCACAATCTAGGTTCTGTAATTTGATCGTTTTTTTCATCTCATTTTCCCCCTTCAAAGTAAAGAATACATTTCTTATCCAATCATTTAAACGATTAAACAATTGTTTGATTGTTATATTATTAGTATATTTATCCTTTGATGGAATGTCAATGGAAGTTAGGCAGAAAGTCTGAATGGGAGAAAAAGTAGTCTATTTGGTATAATATTCGTATCATTACTCCAATCATTCATTGTTTACCCTATAGTTAAACGTATATCTATTTGCTATAATTTAAATAGTCATGATAGCAGATATAGGGAGGTATTCCGATGTTCTCAGCCATTCTTTCTCACTTTAGCGATCGTATCATTGCGGGGCAAGGTAAAGACCATATTTCTTACAATCTGAAAACTTTGGATGGCAAAGGAACTGCATCGGTATATTCAGTGTTTCCTGGCATTGAAATAGGTAATTTAGTCTTTCAAACTAGTCATTTAAACCCAATAAAACACGCACAAATGAATATCGTTGAAATCAACCATTGCAAAGAAGGACGAGCCGAATGCAAGATGAGCGACGGCTGTTTTCAATATATTGGTGAAGGTGATTTGTTCATGAATACGCTGAACAACTACAGCGACAGCATTGAACTACCTTTAGGATATTATCATGGCATCATGGTTCTCATCGATATTGATATAGCCGCCCCCGTAATTTTAGAGTTGTTTCCCAATATTCCTATCAATATGCAGGAACTTTCTGAGCGCTTTTTTGACCATGATAAATGCTTTCTTATCCAAGAAAAACCAGAAATCCAACACATATTTTCTGGAATGTATACAATTCCTGCCAGTGCCCGCCTTCTTTACTACCGGCTTAAAATTCAGGAGCTATTATTGTACTTGTATTTTTTTCTTCCATCCAAGGAAAAACCAAAAAAGACTTATCCACAACAACAAGTAGAGATCATTAAGCAGATACAGAAAAAAATTACCGGTGAGCCTGAACATCGTTTTACGATTGAAGACCTGGCGAGAGAATACTGCATTAGTCCCACCGCTTTAAAGTCAAACTTTAAAGGAGTTTACGGCGTACCTATTGCAACCTATATGAAGAAGTACAGGATCCAGCAGGCAGCGATTCTGCTGCGTCAGACACAGCTAAGTGTGGCAGAGATTGCTGCCAAAATCGGTTATGAAAGTCAGAGCAAATTTGGGGCAGCTTTTAAAGAGATTATGAAAATCACACCCCTTGAATACCGTAGAAAATTTGCATATACTACGAATAATTTTTAAACAGGGCCTACTGAACAAACTTGAAAGCTTTGATTTTACTGACTTAAGGCATGAATTTTCATGTAATAAATACAAAAAAATTAACATTTTTTCTGCAAAAATTTTGCAGATGAAAGCGCGTATGTATATCAGAAAATCTGTCCAAATCAAGTTTTTAGACGATTTTTTCTTGTCTTTTTGGGTTTCTACCCTTCTTACGAACAGATACGTCTCCTCCTTTAACGGTATATTTAGAAATGATTTTTGACTGTATACAGCAATATTTTTTATATCTATTGACATCAGTATATTTCTATATTATCATAATAAGGAACGGAGGTTCCTTATTATGCAAATTTTAAAAGATGAAATTAGAAATAAAATATTAGATGTAGCTGAAAATCTATTTTACCAAAATGGGTTTAGGGATACTACTACCCGCAGCATCGCTAAAGCAGTAGGTATTAGTGTTAGTAATTTGTATTTATATTATGAAAATAAGGAAGCTATCTTCTACGGAGTTACTGACGGGTTTTTTGAATACTTTATAAACGGTTTTAAAACATTTGTAAATCATGATGACAAAAGTAATGGAATGAATATTGATATTAGTCATGTTTTCCAAAGAATTATAAAAGTTGATCAAAAAAAATTTATTATTATAGCAGATAAGAGCCAAGGAACAAAATATGAAGGATTCAAAGAACAAATAATTAATATTCTCAGCAATCATATGCTATCACAAGTGAACAAGGAGTTCGTTGAAGATGAGTTAATCATATATATATTAGCTAAAAACTTTATGGAAGGAATAATTGAGATAGCTAAGAATTACAAAGATGATCGTTGGCTTGAAAAAAGTATTGGTACATTGGTTTCATATCATATAAATGGCATGAAACATTTAATGTAAATTTTTTTACCCGAATAAGGAACTATTGTTCTTTATTGCAGGTAGAAATATACTAAAAAAATTTTTGGAGGATGAATTTTATGAAAGCTGTCATTGTTGTATTTAGTCCCTCAGGCAATACGGAACGGGTTGGAAAGTTATTAAAGACTTCCCTTGAACAGAATAGCATTGGTGCCGAATTAATTAATATTGCCGGCAAAGAAAAGTACTTCTTAACCAAATATACACAAAGCTTTTTGCAAGAAATAGTTAATGAACATGATATTCTATTTATAGGGTCCCCTGTATACGCTCACCATCTTCAATATCACGTTAAGGATTTAATTGAAAGCCTTCCCAGACCTATGGATGGATGGGGAAAAATAGCAGTACCTTTTGTTACTTATGGTGGAATTCATTCAGGTATTGCTCTTGATGAAGCAGGAAAACTACTAAGAAAAAGTGGAAGGAAGGTTTTAGCCGGTTTGAAGGTATCCAGTTCACATCATATGACCAGAGCTTTTATGAAAGAAGAGTATAATAAGAATCCGGATGAAGATAAATTAATTTCTATCATCGAAGATCTTGTGCAGCTGGTTAAATCAGTTGATTTGAATTCTACAAAAGATTATTCTAACCATCTAAGATATCAGAGTGTAAAAACCTACCTAAAAGCAAAAGTAATATTCAAAGAAAAGGTTTGGCATGAAAAAAGATATCCAAAAGTGCTAATTGACTACAATAAGTGTATTCAGTGCGGTAAATGTGTCAGCGTATGTCCGGTATGCCACTTAGAGCAAGATTTGGATAGTTTAATTGTAAAAAATATTAATACACAATGTATTCATTGTTTTAATTGTATATTTGAATGCCCACAAAAAGCAATATCTCCGATGGGTGACCTTGAGAAAGCAAAAATCTTTATGGAAAATATGATCAAAAAAGCTAAGGAACATCCTGACACATGTTTATATCCAACTACATAAACCTTGTTGCGCAAAATATTATATAATTATGGAGGAAACTATTATGGGAATTAAGAAATTCTTACTAGACGGTCAATCTGAAAACGGAAATCTTATTTATAAGAAAATGTTGATGTGGTTAAATAATCCCAAAAGAGTAAAATATAATAATCCTGACAGGTTAGTGCAAGCTTCCGGAATACAGTCTGGACAAACGGTCTTGGAAATCGGTTGCGGATCTGGCTTTTTCACAGTATCTGCGTCAAAAATATTAGGAGATGAAGGTAAACTCTATTCTATAGATATTCATCCTTTAGCAGTTGAAGAAACACAAAAGAAAGTTGATCAATTAGAACTGAAAAATGTTATAGTTAAAAAGGAGGATGCTATGAAATCCTCCTTTGGAGACTCCATGTTTGACCTTGTTCTACTTTATGGTGTTGTACCTGCCCCCGTTATCCCTATGAAAGATATATCCAGAGAAATTTACAGGGTATTAAAACCCGGAGGCATCTACGCAATATGGACCCTATCACCATTCTGGTCCCCATGTACTGCACTAAAATGTGCTTCTTTTGAAAAAATGAAGAAGCTTAATGGAGTTTTTCGTTTGCGTAAAGTGAACTATCCAAATCAATGAATTTAGATAATAATAACTTTAAGATTGCAAGGTTACTTTCGACAATTGAATGGCAATTCACTTTTGTTCGTCTTCATGGATTCACACCTGATGCTTTTATACTACTCATCCACCATTCTATACCCAACGCCGACTTCAGTTAGAATATATCTGGGTTGCGCCGGCTCTTTTTCAATCTTTCTTCTCAAGCTTGCCATAAATACCCTTAATGACTGAGCTTCATTTCCAATCGTAGAACCCCATACCTCTTTGAGTATAAAGTTGTGTGTTAATACTTTTCCGGCGTGTCGGGATAGAAGCGTTAAAATTTTATATTCAATTGGCGTTAAATGAATTTCTTCATTTCTTAAACTTACAATTCTTTTTTCAAAGTCAATCTTCAAATCTCCGAGAACAAACTCACTCATACAAGCTTTCTGCTCACTTCCATGCCTGTAAATATGCCTTAAAGATACTCTTAACCGGGCTAGCAGTTCGGATATTCCAAAGGGTTTTGTAATATAATCATCTGCACCTAAATCTAATGCTTCCACTTTCTCCCTTTCCTGTCCTCTGGCAGATACTACAATAATAGGCGTATTGGACCATAATCTCACCTTTTCAATGATTCTCAATCCATCCATATCCGGTAACCCAAGATCAAGAATAATGATATCCGGGTTATGGGACATAATCAGTGTGAGTCCTTTCTCACCATTTTCCGTTTCTATATATTTATAGCCTTGTGTTCTCAAAGCGGCTGAAATAAAATTCCGAATGGCTTTGTCATCTTCAATCACCAATATCAACGGTTTATTATCCATAAAAGTCTCCCCCTCAAAGCAGGATAAATTAATCCAAAGGTAGTGAAAATCTAAAGCGTGCACCCCCTTCCTTTTTGTTATGGGCTTCAATCTTTCCTCCATGTGCTTCAACAATAGATTTACAGATAGCCAGACCTAGCCCTATACCCCTTCTGGAATCTCTTGAACTGCTTTCTGATGTATAAAATCTATTGAATATGTGTTTAATGGAATCCTCCGGCACTCCCTCACCATTGTCGGATACTTCCATATAGGCTGATTCTCCTGCCTCAAAAGCTCTAATTTCTATCGTCGTACCCTTTGGTGTGTATTTAATCGCATTATCAATTAAATTGATTAAAACCTGCTCAATTAGTTTTCCATCCATCGGCACAATAAATATATCTTCAGGTATTTGTACTTTAATAACATGGTCTTTTGCACGTTTTTTTATATGCTGAATTGCTTCTGATATTACTTCTTCAATAGATTCAGGTTTTTTTCTCAATTGCAGCTTCCCTTCATCTATTCTTGTCATGCTAAGGAGGTTCTCAACCAATCTTGTTAGCCATTCTGAATCTTCATATATTCCATTCAGCAGCTCATTCACTGTTTCCGGATCTAATATCTCTCTATTTTCCAGTATTGTTGTAGTTGCTCCTGCAATACCCGCCAAAGGACTGCGAAGATCGTGGGATAGTGCTCTTAATAAATCGCTTCTTAATTTCTCCCGCTCTACTTCTATTTTTATTTTTGCCTGCTCTTCAGTAAGCTTTTCCCTTTCCAATGCAATTGCCATTTGAACTGTTACCGAGTCTAAAAAGTGACGTTGATCGATGTCTAGGATATCATCATAACATTTAATGCCGATTACGCCCATTATCTTTTGATGGGTTTTTATTGGTACATAATAAGCAACCGAGCCTGGCAATGTATCCGTTCCAACGCCTGCATTTTTTCTATTTTTGAAAACCCAATTTACTACCGCTTCTTCATTTTTATCTAATAAATCCTGTGTCATTTTACCCTGTGCATTTAGAATCGGTTCCGCTAAATTGTCGTTCTCATCACCTAAATATACGATAATATCTCTCTTTAGAACGCTGGTAAGATACTCGATTCCCTTGACCACAATGGATTCTCTGTTAGATACATTTAAAAAGCTTCGCGTGACGTCATAAAGCATTTGCGTATGTTCTTCCCTTTTTAAGGATGTTACCATTTGATGTTGGATTCTTGAAGTCAACGTGCTGGTGATTAAAGCTACTGAAAGCATAATCGGAAAAGTAACCAGATATCCGGCATCATATACTGAAAAAGTAAATCTAGGCTCAGTAAAGAAATAATTAAATGCCAATACACTTAAAACAGATCCAATCATACCCATTAAATAACCTTTGGTTATAAGCGTCATAACAAGTACGCCAACAATATAAGCCATAATAATATTTGCTTCGGCAAATCCTATCGCATAAAAAGAGTATGCTAAAGCTGTAGCAAAAATCAGAACCCCTATAATTTTTAAGAAATCAATTTTAGAAAATGTAAATTTTAAAAACAGATCCGCATTTTTATGCTTCGGTTTTGTTCTGTTATCATAATCCTGCGATATACCTGGAATAACGTGTACATCAATATATGCAGTTAAATCCAAAAGTCTGTTTACAATATCTTTTTTTAAAATACGTAATAGAGGATTTCTCGATTTTTGATTTCGTCCTATTACGATTTTCGTTGCATTTCTCAGCTTCGCATAGCTTACCAATTGGTCAGCAATATTATCTCCATGCAATGTAACAACTTCTGCACCTAATTGTTCTGCAAGTGTCATGTTTTTCTGCAACTGTTCTTGAACCGTTTTGTCTATGTACTTATTTTCTGATGTTTGAACATAAACTGCAATCCATGTCGCTTGTAAGGAATCCGCCATGCGGGCAGCGGTCCGGATTACTTTTGCAGAAGTAGGTGCCGGACTGATACATACCAATAACTGCTCTTTGACAGGCAGTATTTTTATATTGGTTTTAGACAGGCGGGCAATTTGAACCTCTCTATTGACACGGTCGGCCGTTCTTCTCAATGCGATTTCCCTTAAAGCAACCAAATTTTCCTTTTGAAAAAAGTTGCTTTGTGCCCTTTTCGCCTGCTCCTTTCTATAAACTTTCCCCTCATTGAATCGCTTTAAAAGATCTTCCGGTTCAATATCGATTAGTTCAACTTGACCGGCTTCATCAAAAACCTTATCCGGTATGGTTTCCTTTACAAACACATTGGTTATGCTTGCAACGATATCATTTAAACTCTCAATATGCTGGACGTTGACAGTTGTGTAGACATCTATGCCCGCATCCAATAACTCATATATGTCCTGCCATCTTTTTTTATATTTAGAGCCTGGTGCATTGGTGTGCGCCAGTTCATCAACCAATATGATCTCAGGCTTTCTCTTTCCTGCCGTCTCCAAATCAAACTCTTTAATATAAATCCCTCTATAAAATACACTTTTTGTTTCCAGTACTTCCAATCCATCCAAGAGCGCTAAAGTTTCAGGGCGCGTATGGGGCTCTATATAACCGACGACTACATCTACACCGGATTTTTTGACTGCATGAGCAGCATCCAGCATCGCATAAGTTTTTCCAACACCTGCAGCATAGCCAAAAAAAATTTTCAACATGCCTTTCGCTTTTAGGTTATTTTCGGATTTTATTTTCGCCAGCAATTGCTCCGGATCCGGCCTGGTTTCCAAGTTGATATTTTTTATACCATTGCTATTCATTATTCATCACCCTACTTTTACTTAACATAGACATATTCATGAAAGGTCTATAAAAATTTGCTAATGGCAACTGTGTCTATTTCAAGATCTTCATAGAATTTACTATTTTTAGATTCGCAAGTATATACGACCACATTTTTTACATTGTATATTTTTTTTACTGCTGCTGCCAGTAAAGCATTGATATCTTCATTCTTGGTCCATATTAAGACGGTATCTGCACTTGATAGATTTGCTTTCTCTAAGGTACTTTCCTTCCTTAAATTTCCAATAACTAAATTTCCTTTGAATTCTGCAGGCAAACTTTGAGCATATTGAATTTCAGGACAAATTATTGTGAGATGATCGATAGAGCCTGCAAGGATATTGATAAAGTCCCTGCAAGCCTTACTATCTCCTCCTATTATAACATAGTTCATATGATCTCCCCCTATGCCGCAATATAACTACTCCAGATTATCAAGGTCTATATTCAATTTGACAACATTGACCCTTGGCTCACCTAAAATTCCTAACTGTCTTTTTTCTGTATTTTTTTCAATAAGATTCATCAGCACAGCTTTTTCAATATTTCTAACCTTTGAAATCCTCCCTGCCTGATAAAGTGCAGCTGCCGGTGAAATATGAGGATCAAGGCCACTACCGGATGCAGTGATGAAATCAACGGGTATTTTTTGATCGTTCTCTGGATCCAACGCTCTAATCAGCTTTATTCTTTGCTGCACTGCATCTGCTATTTCCTCTCCTGCCGGGGTTTTATTAGACCCGGAGGAGTCTCCCCCGTTATAGGGATAAGGTGATGTAGCTGAGAGCCTGGACCAAAAATACTTTTCAGATGTAAATTCCTGGCCAATCAACTCTGATGCCACAGGTTTATTGTTTTGATAAAGGATACTTCCGTTCGCCTTATCCGGAAAAATTATTTGGGCTATAGCAGTGCAGGCAAGGGGATATATGAAGCCTGTTATGATTGTCATCACTAAAACGAATTTAAAAGACTGCTGAACAACATTGTTTTTCATCTAAAACCCTCCTTATACAATCCCTATTGCTGTAATGAACAGATCGATCAACTTTATGGCTGCGAATGGTGCAATAATGCCGCCGACGCCGTATACAAGCAAATTCTTTCTTAAAAGCTTATCAGCCGGAAGTTCTTGATACTTAACGCCTTTTAACGCTAAAGGAATCAATCCTATAATGATAAAGGCATTGTAGATCACTGCCGAAAAAACTGCACTTTCCGGGCTTGATAAACCCATAATATTCAACTTGCCCAGCACTGGATACATGCCTACAAACAATGGTGGTATGATGGCAAAATACTTTGCGATATCATTTGCAATACTAAAAGTCGTTAAAGCACCTCTTGTCATTAATAGCTGCTTTCCGATCCTTACGATATCGATAAGCTTTGTCGGACTTGAATCTAAATCCACCATATTTCCTGCTTCCTTAGCGGCTTGGGTTCCTGTATTCATGGCAACAGCTACATCTGCTTGAGCCAGGGCCGGTGCGTCATTTGTACCATCACCGGTCATAGCGACTAAATGACCTTTTTGTTGGTATTCTCGAATTAGTTCAAGCTTTGCTTCCGGCGTTGCTTCTGCTAAAAAATCATCCACGCCTGCTTCAGCGGCAATCGCTGCTGCAGTTAACGGATTATCACCTGTTATCATAATCGTTTTAATACCCATCTTTCTCAGGTCTTCAAACTTTTCTTTTACTCCTGATTTTATGATGTCTTTTAAATAAATAACGCCGAGCACCTTATTATTCTTAGCAACAACCAGAGGCGTTCCACCTGCTTTTGAAATAGACTCCACAATTTCTTGGCAGCTCTTCGGGAAATTTCCGCCTTTACTTTCAACATAGCTTTTTACTGCATCAGCAGCCCCTTTGCGAATTTCATCCGCTCCAATATCAACACCGCTCATTCTCGTTTTGGCTGAGAAAGGAATAAACTTCGCTTTTAATTCATTCAAATTTCTTCCCCTCAAACCATAGTTCTCTTTTGCCAAAACTACAATACTTCTGCCTTCCGGTGTTTCATCCGCCAATGAACTTAACTGTGCCGCATCTGCCAGCTCTTTTTCACTTACACCTTGCACGGGTTTAAATTCGCTGGCCCGTCTATTTCCCAATGTGATCGTTCCTGTTTTATCTAGCAGTAATGTATCCACATCCCCGGCAGCCTCTATTGCTCTGCCTGATGTTGCTAGTACATTGGCTTGATTTAACCGGCTCATACCAGCAATACCAATCGCCGACAGAAGTGCACCGATCGTAGTAGGTGCTAGGCATACCAATAATGCAATCAAGGCAGTGATGGATGTAACTTCTCCTCTGCCACTCTGTTCTACTCCAAAAACACTATAGGGATAAAGCGTTGCTGTTACTACCAAGAAAATAATTGTAAGGGTTGTCAGTAATATTTGTAATGCAATCTCATTGGGTGTTTTCTGTCTTGTAGCACCTTCAACCATGGCGATCATTTTATCAAGAAAACTTTCTCCGGCTTCTGCAGTCACTCTTATCATCAGCCAATCGGACAACACTGTAGTTCCTCCGGTTACGGCACTTCTGTCTCCTCCGGATTCCCTTATAACAGGAGCACTCTCGCCAGTGATTGCGCTCTCATCAACAGATGCTGCACCTTCAATTACTTCTCCATCAGCCGGAATTTGCTCACCAGCTTTTACAAATACAATATCTCCTTTTTTCAGTTGTGAGGATTTGACCATTTCAAAAGAAGCATTTCTATCCGGATTTTCTAATTTTTTAGCCGATACATCTTTCTTTGCTTTTCTTAAGCTCTCCGCTTGCGCCTTTCCCCTCCCCTCTGCAATGGCTTCAGCAAAGTTTGCAAAAATGACAGTAAACCATAGCAGCATTGAAATCCCAAATATAAAACCTGCATGAGCATCTGCATATCCGAATAATGCTCCGAAGAATAAGCCCGTTGTCAATATTGCTCCTATATACACCACAAACATGACTGGATTTTTAATTTGTGTTTTCAGCGACAATTTACATATGGAATCTTTTATGGCATTTATAAAGATATCTTTTGTGACAAATTTATTTTCTTCTTTTTTCATCTTCTACAACTCCCTTCACAGATCACATTATCTAAATATCATTTGAAGATGTTCTACTAAAGGTCCTAATGCTAATGCCGGGAAGAAGCTTAATGCCCCGACCATTAATACAACTGCAATCAGCAGGCTGATAAATAGCGTATTATGCGTAACAAGTGTACCTGAAGTAACGGGTATGGTTTTCTTCTTTGCAAGGGAACCGGATATGGCAATCATCGGCAGCATGGGTCCAAATCTGGCCAGCAGCATTGCGATCCCCAGCGTAATATTTAAAAATACAGTGTTTGCGTTAAACCCTGCAAAAGCACTGCCATTGTTATTTCCTGCCGATGAATAGGCATAAAGTATTTCTGAGAATCCGTGGGGTCCAGGATTATTGAGCGAGTCCATAACACCGGGATTTACAGCAGCAATGGCAGTTCCTATTAATACCGTCACAGGCGGTATTAATACGGCCAGAGATGCCATTTTCATCTCAAAGGGTTCAATCTTTTTACCCAGGTATTCCGGCGTTCTGCCCACCATCAGTCCAGCCACAAAAACAGCTACGATCACAAAGGCAAGCATGCCGTACAGTCCTGAACCAACACCGCCAAATATAACTTCTCCAAGCTGCATCAGAAGCAATAATGGCAATCCACCCAGCGGTGTATACGAATCATGCATCGAATTTACAGAACCATTGGAAGCTGCTGTGGTAGCGGTAGCCCATATAGACGAATTCACGATTCCAAATCTTACTTCTTTTCCTTCCATATTTCCGCCGGATTGGTCCATGGAATAAGCCAAATCAACTTGGCTATTTTGACTTAATTGCGGTGTTCCTATTTGCTCCAGGGTCACTACTAAAGCAAGGCATAGGACGAATACAATCATCATGGCAATAAATAGTGCTCTGCCCTGCCGCATGTCTTTCACAAGATAACCAAAAGAAAAGCATAACGCTAAAGGTATCAGCAAAATTGACAGCATTTCCAATAAATTTGACAATGGTGTTGGATTTTCTAAAGGATGGGCTGAATTAACACTAAAAAATCCTCCCCCATTTGTTCCCAATTGTTTAATGGCAATCTGGCTTGCCGCAGGCCCCATTGCAATCCTTTGGGTAGTGATTACTGATCCGTCATCCAGAACGAGCGGTTCAATAATAGATACCTCCTGGTAAGGTTTAAGGTTTTGTACCACACCCTGGGAAACAAGCATGAGTGCTAATAGAATGGACAGCGGTAGCAGTACATACAATGTTCCCCTAAGCATATCCGCCCAAAAGTTACCGATTTTTGCAGTCTCTTTTCTGCTGAATCCCCGTATCAAAGCAAATAATACAGCCATTCCACCCGCCGCCGATATGAAATTTTGTGCTGTAAGTCCTGCCATCTGCGTGAAGTAACTTAAAGTGGTTTCCCCGCCATATGCTTGCCAGTTTGTATTCGTTGTAAAGCTCATGGCTGTATTAAAAGCAAGATCAGATGGGACAGAGCCTAATTTTTCAGGATTAAAAGGCAATATCCCTTGCAATTTTTGTATAAAGAAAACAAACAAAAACCCAAACCCACTATACATTACAACCGCTTTCAAATACTCCTTCCAATCCATTTCACGATCTTTTTCTGTTCCTATTAATTTATATATAAAATTTTCTACCGGCCTTAAAAGAGGGCTTAAGGCTACTTTTTCCCCTTCATATACCTTAGCCATGTATTTACCTAATGGTTTTCCAAGTAAGACTAATAGAATCAGATACAATGCGATTTGCGTAATAATATTCATCATAGCTCTTCCCCCTTCATCAATACAAAAAACAAATATACCAGCAAAACAACTACAGTTATTAAGGAAACAACCTGAATAAAATTCATATGCACCACCCTTTCAAGTTTATTTATATTTTTATTTTATCAACCTGGATATAAATATTGGATTAAGACCAGAGTGGATGGTATAAAGATTTTGTTAAGGTTTTTATTCTCACATAAACAGATTCCAATCTCTCTCCCCGCACATATGATGATAGAAAGGTGATTTTGGAGGTGATAGAAAAGTGTTTCCCTTTACGCGGGCATTAAGATTAGGATCAAGGGGTCAGGATGTACGGCATCTGCAAGAAAGGCTAAATACTTTGGGCTTTGATGCCGGTTTACAGGATGGAATTTTCGGCCCCAGGACACATCAGGCCGTGATTCAGTTTCAAGCCAGCAGAGGTCTGGAGGCTGACGGCATAGTCGGATTAGCTACTTACAGGGCTTTGTTTGATGTGGCAGGAAGAGCCCGAATTCTGGTAAATCTGGCACAGAGAAGATTATATCTCTATTTGGATGAAGTACTGCAAGCCTCTTATCCTGTTGCTATCGGTAAGCCTAGCACACCTACCCCAACGGGTACCTTTGCCGTAACAGAAAAGGCAATGAACCCCGGTGGGGTATTTGGAACCCGCTGGATTCGTTTCTTTGAGGACTATGGTATCCATGGAACCAATAATCCTGCTTCTATCGGCAACGCCGTATCTAATGGCTGCGTCCGTATGTACAATGAGGATGTGAACTTTATCTATGCTGTGGCAACCATCGGTACAGAGGTTAGGATCATCCCTTCTGAAAGAAGTTTCCGTACCTATACGGTGCAGCCTGGAGACACCTTGTATTCCATTGCTTTGAGATTTGGTGTATCCTTTGAAGGTCTTCTTAGCGCAAATGTAGGTGTGGCTGACGTGGATGTGATCTATGTAGGACAGCAGCTGATTATTCCATAAAAGAAAAACTTATGCATGTTAAAAAGGTAAGCACATATTTTGCAAAATATGATTGCTTACCTTTCTATTTTGTATCCTTATCAGTCAACATTATTAACTTTGTTGCAGGGGACAGGTTCCTTGTCCCAGTCAAACTCTATCAATTAATATATAGTCTCATTTGTGTCAACAATCCCGTCCCCTTGACAGGTCCTCAACATATGTGACTTTTTTGTTTCTTTTTAAATATATTCCAAGAAACGCCGCTGCAGTTGCCAGATACAGTACAGAAAAAATTGCAAAAAAAGTAGCAGCACCTGCAAAGAAACTTAATGAAAAATTAAAACAGAAGTGAATCCAGAACGCTATGAACAAATTATCACACTTCTTCATAAATATTCCCATTATAATTGTTAAAGCCATCATCACGACTATATTTGCAACTATATAAATCAATGCCTGCAATCCAATGTAATCAGAAGCGACAAACCAAAGCGGCGTATGCCAAAATGCCCATACCACACCTAGAATGAGATTTCCTTTAATGAAACCATATCTTTCTTCCAGTTCCGGCCGCAAGTATCCACGCCATCCGGACTCTTCCCCAGATGGTCCCTGTAAAATCGTAAACAGAATCGTGCTGTATAGTGCAGATGGAACAAAAATAAGCTGTGCTGTAATAGATGTTTTCTCAATTGCAGACAGAATCAATACCGACAGCAAAAAAATACCAATTATTAAAACCGGTATAATCAAAATCAATCCAATTTTCAGTTTTTCTTTGAAAACTCTCTTATAGAATTTCTTAATATTCATATCGGTCTTTAGATTTTTTAGCATAATCAGAAGCACTATAGTTGGTGACCAGCTGCACAATACTGTAATCCATTTCATGACAATAGTTGGAGCGTGTAACACCATAGATGCTAAACCGCCAATCCCTAAAATCATTACCCAAAACAATAGGTATGTATTGATTATATATTTCCACATCACATCAATCTTCTTTCCTTTCATCTTTACTTCCCCCTTTTTCTATTTCATTAACTATCACATAGTTTTATATATAAAATAGATTATAATTTAGTGAGATCTGTTTTCTTATACTTTTCCATTTTGTCTCCTGTCCTAAACTAATGTCCTCTACAGGACAATTACACATACATCTACGATATCATATACATTTTTTCCAATCAATACATTAATTCTCATATAAACCATTTTTTGTCTTTTTTCAACAATTTTAAATTTCATCGGATTTATTGCTGCATTTTTACAATTACGCAAAACCCTATATATTAATACAAATATTCTTATTTTTGCACACCGAATAGACCTCCCTAAATAAAAACTCCCCCAAACTTATAGTCTGAGGGAACATATAGGGACAAGGTACCTGTTCGAAACTACTGAAAAACGCTTCCTAAATACTAGAAAATCCTGTGTAAAACAAACTTAACCAATAGAGAAAAAAATCTGATTTGATATGATAGAGTTGTCAAGGGCAGCGGCTCCTTGAACCCTTCTTATGATCTAACTTAGTTTAAAAAGAAGAATGCATATTAAATACACTAGTTTTGCTCATTTTCCACAGCTGGCATATTTATCTTTTTTCGTTTACTGCCACTGCATCGGCGGTTGCCTGCATTGGATAGGATTCCTTAACCCCTCCGTCTATTATTATCTCTACATGATTTCCTACTTCAAATTCTCTGCTGACATTTCTATAGCCAATAGCTATATCCTCTGAAATGTTTTCAAAGAAGCTCGTTTCTTTATTTACGGTTACCCAAATCAGACCATTGACAGTGGTACTCTTAGAATCCACCAATATGCGTTTTCCGCCTTCCTCAATCTCCATTATTTTGCCTGCTACATCCGGCGCCTTAACTCTTGCATTTATGACAGGTGTTTTTGTGTCCTCTGATATTATATTGATCTTCTTTGCCACAGCTTGGGCCGGATAGGATTTTGCAATAGGACCCGTAAAGACAGTCTCTAGAATATCTCCTTCTTTAATTTCCCCATAGGCAAAGTCCTTGGTTATTTCCACACCATCCTTCATTACTGTGGTTTGCATATTGACGGTCACATAAGCTATATCCAGCATAGTGTCCTCCTCCAGCTTTCCTTCAACTAAAAAGGTTACACCATCCTTGCCCTTAACCAGATTTTTGACTACACCCCTTACACCGATTTCATCCTTTTCTTCAATTATATCCCCAATAAGTATTGTCTTGCTTTCATTGTCCCAGCCAATGCTTAATCCGGTTAAATTGGCTATGGCCCTTATAGGTAAGTAGGTGCTGCCATTTATTATTATTGGAGTTATTAACTCATTATTGGCGTCCTTTAGCGCAATAGCTTCATTGTTGTACTTCACCATTATATCCGGCCTCAGGGTAGCACTTACGTTATTGTATACCGTAGCTGCTCCCACCGTAGAGAAGCCTGCAGTTACTGCTATTCCACATATTAATACAGCCTTTGCAAATTTTGATTTCATGTCTTTTCCTCCTCGTATAGAATAATTAATTCGCTTTTATAGTAGTTAGACGATGAAAATTTTGCACCGGTTCCCTATCTGATAAGATTTGTATAGGTCTTATTCTTCCACTCAGGTGCCTTATCGGTACTCCTAGTATTTTCATATACAAAAAAATGGGATGCCTGAGCATCCCATTAACTGATTTTTTTTGTACTATCGAAGTAAATAATCAGTTCTTTATCAATTGATAAATATACCTCGTCATTTCTAGCAAACTGATTGTTGGCTTCAAACAAAGTATCGACATCTATAAGATTCCCATTTACCGATACTGTATAACGAATAATATTTCCTTGGGGAATAATCCGCTTGACGATTCCCTTAAAATAATAATTATTTTGAGTATGTTCAGTACTTTCCTGCAAAGTCATCCCAATATTCTCTGGACGCATTGCATAGAAACCTTCTTTAACATGCTCAGCAGCTATCACTTGTTGAAAAGCCTCGTGGGATAATAAGTTGCAATGCCCCATAAAACTTGCGGCAAAAGTGGTCTTGGGATTTAAGTACAAGTCCATTGGGGAACCCACCTGTTCAACTTTGCCATTGTACATTAAATAAATCCGATCAGACATTCTCAGGGCTTCTTCCTGGTCATGGGTCACAAAGACAGTTGTCATCCCTAATTGGTCATGTATTTCCTTGATTTTTATCTGTAGCGCTTTTCTTAATTTAGCATCTATGGCACTAAACGGTTCGTCTAATAATAAAACTTTTGATTTGGTAACAATGCTTCTTGCTAAGGCCACACGTTGCTGTTCCCCGCCCGATAATTGTCCGGGATACTTATTTTCACTTCCCACTAGATCAACCATTTTCAGGGCGTTGGCAACCCTGCTTTTAATTTCTGCTTGGCCAAGTCTTTGCATTTTTAAGCCAAAGGCAATATTTTTAGCGACTGTCATAGTCGGAAACAAACTATACTGCTGAAAAATCATACTAAGATTTCTTTCTTTGGGTAAAGCGTAAGTAATATCTCTGTTGTCTAAAAAAATCTTGCCGCCGTCTACTTTTTCCAAACCTGCCAAACAGCGCAACAATGTAGTTTTCCCACAACCGGAAGGTCCTAACAAGGTAATAAACTCACCCTGCTCAATGGAAATGTTGATATTGTCTAAGACTCTTTTAGCAGCAAAGGATTTTTTAATGTTTTCAAATCTAATATAGTTCATCGCTTTTTTCCATCTTTAAAGTTATTTAATTGTCTTCACAAATTGCATATCAATGATTTGATTATAAGGGATTGATGCATTAATTACGCCATTTTTGATAGCAAAATTTTCAACAGCTGTTTGAGATTCTTCAGATATATAGCCTGTTTTGGTAATAGCACCTTTTAAAATTGTAATTTTCTTAGCTAAAACATCTTCTTCCATGCCTTGGAATAAAGGCGCAACTAATTTAGCCACTTCTTCTGCACTATGTTCATTAATCCATTTTGTGCCTTTATGTACTGCATTTACAAAGTCTTGTACGACTTCAGGGTTTTTACTGGCAAACTCGCCTGTAGTAGTAATAATTTCTCCTGTAAAGACATCCGCTTTTAAGTACTTGGCAGCATCAGCCGGGTTGGAAGTATCCACTAACATATTGACATCCATACTTTGAATTTCTATCCGGTTATCAACATTGATGTAACTGGCTTTGATTTTTCCTTGACTTAAGGCTGTCATCGATGCACTGTAATCCAAATTAACAAAGGTAACATCTTTTTGGGGATCTAAGCCACCTTCTTTAAGAATAGCAGAGACAAAAGAGTAGGGTGCAGACCCTGGCATACCTGCAAAAATCGCTTGACCTTTCAGGTCTTTGACACTTTTAATATCTTTCGCCCCAACAAACCCATAAAGTCTGGTATCCAAAACAGAATAGATAATCGAAGAATCTAATCCTTCTTGTTCTGCCTTTAGAACGGGTTCCTGAGACAACAAGCAAAATTGGGAATCTCCTCCATGCATGCCCTGGAAGGCAATTGGCCCATCTTTATATAAGACGAATTCCGGAGCTAATCCCTCTTCCTGAAAATAGCCATTTTGATAAGCAACATAAACCGGTAACCAGCTTAAATTTCTAAACTCTGAAATCACCACCTTGGTTAACTCGTTACTGGTTTTTTCTGTTACAGGTTCTTTTTCTGCCGCTGTTTCTTTTGTGCCACATCCGATCATCAGGGTAGCCGACATAACCACTAAAACCATCATTGCAATAATTTTTTTCATTTCTTGTCTCCTTTAAAATTATTTGTAATTCATTTGGTGAAATCACTTGCTTTCCATATTCATAGATAAATTGGCTTCCACCCTCCAGCGAAGGACATATTTTTCAACCTTATCCAAACACCAATTTAATACAATACCTACTACCAGCAAGATGATGATACAGGACATAACTCTGCGAACCATAAAGAAAGAAGTCGCATAGGTGATCATCCAGCCAAAGCCACCGGCAGCACCCATATACTCGCCTATAATCGCACCTACCATACAGGCTCCCACCCCAGCTCTGATACCTGAAAGGATCCAGGGCATACATGCCGGTAATACTACATACCACAAGGTTTGAAAAGAATTGGCGCCAAGGATATGGGCAGATTCAACTAAATTTTGTTCGATGTTTTTGATGGCATTATAAGTTGCAAAAAATACACAAAAGAACACCATTAGACTTGCTAAAAAAACTTTTGATGTTAACCCCAGACCAAACCATAAAACATACACTGGTGCTAATGCCAACTGGGGAATACCATTAATTGCAGTCAAAATCGGGGTAAAAATTTTTCCCAGCGTGACAAACTGACCAAATAAAATCCCTAGCAAAATTCCGATGGTTGTTCCATAAAACAAACCTAAGAAGGCTTCTTTCAGAGTAATTGAGGTATGATAAACTAAATCCCCACTTTTGGCAAAAGTAATTAAATCTTTGACGATTTCGCTGGGATAACTGGTAAAAAAGGGATTATACCAACGATTGATCGCAGACCATTCCCATAATGCGATCAATCCTACAACCAGCAGAGTTCGCGTCGCAATAATCAATATTCTCTTTCTATCCATAAGCTTTCTGTTTAGTCAACCTCCTTCCTCTGCTTTCGTTTCTCTTGTTCTAATTTCAAATAATATGTATAATTAAACCTTATTTCCGAACCATCATAGCCTAACTTGGCGAGTTTTGCCTGGATAACCCGCTTGCGCTCATTCATTTCAACTGCATTGACGGTTAAACGGACTCCTTCGATTACCTTCGCAAACTTTTCAAAAGGAATTCCTACAGCTACTTCAGTATGTCGCCATTTTGCTAAAAATCTGGTCCCTGAGCAAAGCAGTGAAACATTGATTTGATTTGTCATCAAAGGATAAGAAGTGCATTCCACGCAAATTGCTTGATTCCCCAACATATTAAAATTCGGTTGCATGCCATAGACATAGGAATACCCTTGTATGACGCGCATGATCTGATAACTATCACCCACCATCAAAACGACATCCGGGTCTGCCTCAAATTGTTCCAGTGGTTTAATCATAACACCATAAGTATCTGGCGGACAAAATTTCATTTGCTTGGCAACACTTGCTGCAATTTCGGGCGATTCATATAGGCCTAAGGCACAACCATCTTGACCATTATAAAAACTTTCTGTAGGCGGGGTTAGGCCAAGTGCTCTCGTACTTCCCCGACACCCAGAAAATTTTTTGGTCATTTTCACGGCAATCCCCTTTGTTGCATGTTTAACCGCTACACAATAAGCAAGTGGGTAGGTCAATTCTTTGGCTTGAGCTTGCTCGAATTCTGCTTTGGACTTAATTATTTTAATCCCAACTATTTGCCTGTCCAGATCTAATACTGCATAGGCTTTTTCTACATCAGCTTTGTTAACCACGTTGTTTCTCCAGCTTTCTAGTTAATGATATTTGGTTTCCCACTGGTAATTATACTTGGCCCTACTAATACTGTCCAATATATAATGTTTATCAAGTTTATGTTTCTCATAAAAATTCTTTATAAGACAAAGAAGCCAAAGGGACGTTTTGTTTGCCACCAGTTACTTGATTTTGTCTAGTATGCCTCTTCCTATTTTTAGTATCCTTGATAATTTCCTATTGCTTACTCCAGTTGTTTCTTTTATATTTTTCAGTATGGTACATGATTTGTCATTACACAATATGCATATACTATAAATTTTGTCTTTTCCTTTGCCTTCTTAATATACTCTATAAATTTTTCATAGTCCGAATCCTTTAAAAATATATTCCTTTTATCTATTCCTCTCAACATAACATGATATATCCCTGTTTTACTTTTTTCTCTTGCTGTTCTTGCCATTTTATCAGCCTTTTTTATCCTATCCTAACTCTAAATACATGGCAATCAAAACGTCCCCTTGGCTTTTATAAGATAAAATTCTTGACAAATACTGTTTACAAATGTAAACTATATTCGAATATAGTTTACATTTGTAAACACAAGGAGGTGAAACGATGCAACTCTTTCCAAAAATATCAGATGCCGAATGGGAAGTAATGAAGATTATATGGAGGGGAAATCGAATAACCTCAGAAGAAATCATAATTTCTCTATCCGAAAAAATGGATTGGTCCGCACCAACTGTCAAAACCTTTATAAACAGACTTCATAAAAAAGGAGCAATAGGGTTTGAAAAGTCAGGACGAAACTATATTTACTACCCATTAGTCTCCGAAAAAGATTGTATACGAACTGAACGAAAATCATTTGTTGAAAAAGTATATGATGGAGCAGTCAGTATGCTTTTCTCCAATTTTATTGAGGAGGAACCTTTATCCGATCAGGAAATTGAAAGGCTTCAAAAGCTGCTGGAAGAAAAGAAAACTCAAAGAAAAAAATAGTCAATGGAACCGTTCTTATCCAAATAACGATAAAAGGGGGTGCCAGATATCGCCGCTTTGGAAACAGTTTTTTTACATATTATGCGATCGTCATTTATGGCAAGTATTCTAATATTGCTGCTGCTTTTGATCCGTAAATTATTTTACCGGCGTTTTGGAGCAAGATTTCTCCATTCTTTATGGATACTGGTGTTGCTGCGGCTTCTAATACCGGTTACGTTTGAAAGCCCATTTAGCATATTCAATCTTCTTGATATGAATTTTCGGATAACTTCTATGGTTCAAAATAATAATGAAACTTTCAAAGTACTTCCTTTCGCACACGAGCCTTTAATGGAAGAGGAACTTGTTGGGAGTAACACAGAACATAGTGGATATCAGGATGATATTGCAGATAATGAAAATAATCTGCATCTGTCCATCCTAAAAGTATTGTCTCTAACATGGCTGATGGGATTTCTCGCTCTTGCTGTTTTTTCCTATATCATTACAATGAAATTCAAACACAGAACCAAAAATTTCAAACCACTGGAAAACCCAGAAATCCATTCCTTAGTAGACTATTGCCGTAAAAAAGTAAAGATCAAAAGACAAATTTCTGTTTATATGAATCCTTATTTTAAAAGTCCATGTATTTCAGGGATCATAAAGCCTCGTATTTATCTTCCCGAAGATATCTGCGGCAGGGCTGACCAAGTTCAGCTCCAGCACATACTTCTGCATGAATTGTCCCATTATAAAAGAAAAGATTTATGGTCCAATTTATTTTCCGTATTAACTGTACTGGTTCACTGGTTTAATCCCCTGGTATGGT
Source organism: Geosporobacter ferrireducens (assembly GCF_001750685.1). Taxonomy (GTDB): domain Bacteria; phylum Bacillota; class Clostridia; order Peptostreptococcales; family Thermotaleaceae; genus Geosporobacter; species Geosporobacter ferrireducens. The sequence goes on from NZ_CP017269.1 coordinate 1,559,147, forward strand.
TGACAGTAAAAAAGATGCGATATGACAGGGAAATTGCTTGCGACGCTTATGTTATGGAAATGCTTGAAGAAGAAGAAACGATGAACTACGGAATGACCATCATTCATTTTTCCAATCTATTTTCCAATAAATATAAGCAATTGTATTTTGCAAGCTTTTTTGAAATTAATAGTCCGTTAGAAAGGAGAATCACAATGATAAAAATGTTCAAGAAAGGTTCTTATCAAATATCCGCAGCTGTGATTATATGTTGTATAGTCATAGCCGCTATAACACTTACCAATCCTGTCAGCTCTCAAAGTGCAGATATAAAAAATGCTTCTAGCCTAGCTAATAATACGATTGTATCCGACTCTACAATAACAGCTATTTTAAATAGCAAAGCAAAAGATAAATTAGTGCTGATTGATGCAGGACATGGTGGTGAAGATCCAGGAGCAATCTATACGAAACCGGATAACAGTCAAACTAAAGAAAAGGATTTAAATCTGCAAATATCACTGCTCCTCTACGATATGCTCAAGACCTCAGGAATAAAAGTAGAATTAACACGACAAGAAGATATTGCAATGAAACTGTCAGAAAGGGCCGAGTTAGCCAATAAATTGAATGCTTCTCTGCTTGTAAGTATTCACATTGATGCAAATGCTGACCCGTCAGAAAATGGCACAACGACTTTATTCAATCCTTCTATGGATTATACTTCTTACGGCATTACAGGAGAAAGAGCAGCTCAGCTTCTGCAGGAAGAACTGATCGGAAAGCTAGAAACCACAAATCAGGGAATACAAAAAGAGGATCGCTTGATATTGCTTAAAAATACCAAAATGCCATCATCTATTGTGCACATTGCATATATTACTAATGAGTCGGACAGGCAAAAACTGATGACCGAAGAATTTAAAACACAAGCAGCACAAGCTTTGCATGACGGCATCATAAAGGCTTTAAATGAAATGGCATCTACATCAAAAAAATAATATGAAGCAGTGAGCCCATCCAGCTAAGGTAGTATGTTAAAAGATGCTCCCAGCAGAAAGAAATTCAGATATAAGCAGGCTTAAGGTTAACCTTAAACCTGCTTTTTATAATGCATCATAGGGTATATCCTCTTCCTTTTCTTATTACTTTCACTGATTATTCTTCTTGGGCATATAAATAACTGCCTTGAATAGATCTCCATCTATCTCTATATGAAACCTTCCCCTCTGAATATCAATCAAGCTTTTGGCAATAGATAATCCCAGTCCGCTGCCTTGGCTGCTCCTCGATTCATCCCCTCTTTTAAATCGCTCCATCAGTTCATCCGCAGAGATATTGAGCTCGTAGGCCGAGATATTTTTGAAAACCATAACGATTTCATTGCCTAAATCTTCGATATCTACATATACCCTTGAACCTTTCAGGGCATATTTAAATATATTGGATAATAGATTTTCTATCGCTCTCCATAACAACCTTCCATCCGCTGTAATGTATAGCTTATCTATAGGTTGATTGATCTTAAATTCTAATGCTAGGTCTTCAATCTTATCGTTTAGCTCTCCCAGCCCCTGAGTTATTAGAGATACGATATCTATTCGCTCCAAATTTACTGGTATATTTCCACTAGAAGCTTTGGCTGCTTCAAATAAATCATCTGTCAATGCTTTAAGCCGTTGAGATTTCTGATCCAGTATTTCTAAATATTCTTCTGTCTTTAATGGATCTTTCTCCTTCTTTAATAAATCAATATATGTGATAATCGAAGTCAAAGGTGTTCTTGTATCATGGGATACGTTGGTGATCAATTCCGCTTTTAAGCGTTCGCTTTTTAGCTCGTTGTCAACAGCCTTTTTTAACCCATCCGTAATACTGTTTATATTTGCAGCAAGTTTTCCAAACTCTCCATTTCCATTGACTGCTATTGTATGATGAATATCTCCATCCTTTATTTTTTCTACGCCTTCTTTGATAGCGTTAAATTCTTTAATGCGCTTTAGGGTCAACCAAGCTGCCGCGCCTATCGTCACTGGGAATATAAAGAATGTGGCAGCAACGATGATTGGATATCCAATCACGATCAGCACCATCTTTACACCAGCACTTCCGCTATCATATACACCTTTTACAAATTTAAATAGTTTATAGAAAATTCTATAGATCAGGGTATGCTTTAAGATAGTCTTATTTTTGAAATGCTTCACTAAGGATAGTACCAATACCAACCCAAAGACAGCAATGAATGCGGTAATCGGTATGATAATTTTATTAAAATTACTAAGGTTCCTTACTACCGCTTGCAAAGATCCAATCCACAAAGTTATTAGCCCTAAACATAATAGTAGATTGATATCGTTATATACTCTATCTATTGCATTGATGTGCAATTCCTCATCCTTAAAGGCTTTTCTCCCCACAATGAGCAATAAATATATAAATGACAGCATTAATCCTAATGAAAATCCTAGAATTCTATATAGTGCGTCTTGAATCATTCCCTTATTTTGATTCCATTCTTTTTCACGTTGATTTAAAAACGCTTCTGTAAAGGCAATATAAATAACATTATCCTTCTGATCGAATTCGTCGGTTCTTGGTCGAATCCAGCGATAATATTCATTGTTTTTGATTTCTAATGGATATACTACCGTTTCCTGTTTATCAAACAGCATATAGGAAGAAAAAGCTTTAAAACTTTCTTTCTCAGTTTGTGGGCTATTGGTAAATACATTTACGCCATCACTGGCATAATAAAGAATCCCTTCGACCTCTTCCAATCTTTGTAAGAGCTGATGATATGTTTGCAGCTCATGGTTTATCATTTGCGCTCTTCTCTGAGAAATCTTATCTGCATACAATTCCTTGAACCTTACATAGTTTTCTTCTTCACTAGCATTGGGGTTGTAGCTTCTTGAATTAAATTGAAAATCTGAAAATAGATTTTCTTCTTCGCTCCGCATTTCTTCTTCTGTAACGGTTTCTTCATTCAGAATGCGTTCTTCGTTTTTGTACTCTGAGATTAAGACTCTTAAACTCCTTACAAGCTCTTCACTTTCTTCTATATATGACCTGCTTAAAAAATAGCTTTCTTCAAACACAATACCGAAATCACTATTGTGAGATGCTATCACATTTATAAAAGATGTAATTGCCCCTGTAAAACACAGAATCACAAGAACAAAAGCAATCATTTTTGTTATTATAGAATGACTATAGTTTTTCAACTTTATATCCAATCCCCCACACCACCTTTAGATATTTTGGCTCCTTTGGATTTATTTCAATTTTTTCTCTGATTTTTCTAATGTGTACTGTAACCGTATTTTCTGGGTTAAAGGCAGTTTCTTGCCATACTTTTTCATATATCTGATTGATAGAATAGACTCTTCCCGCATTTGCAGCCAAAAGCTTTAATATCTTATATTGTACCGGTGTAAGATAAACAGCTTCCCCATCAACAGTTATGATCTTGCGTTCATCATCTATCACGAGACCCCCTGTTTTATATACATTACTTTTTGTTTCCATACTCCCCAGTGTTGTATATCTTCTTAGCTGGGATTTGACCCTTGCAATTAGTTCCAGTGGATTAAAGGGCTTAGTAATATAATCATCTGCTCCCATGTTTAGTCCGATTATTTTGTCCGTATCCTCCGACTTGGCCGAAAGCATGATCACCGGGATATTCTTCTCCTCTCTTATTTTCATGGTAGCTCTGATTCCATCCATTTTCGGCATCATAATATCCATGATAATAAGGTGTATCTCATTTTCTTCCAGTATTTCAAGGGCGTCTAAACCATTAGAAGCTGTAAATACCTTATACCCTTCGTTTTCTAAATAGATTTTTATGGCGTAGACGATTTCTTTGTCGTCATCACAGACTATTATATTCAAGATGTACCACTCCAATATATAAATTTGCACATAGTATATCACATCCTTTGTAATTTTGTATGAACTAATAGTAACAATTAAATCTTAATAAATCCCCAACGTAAATCTTAAGATTTTCTTAATGTTAACTCTCTTCGTCTAATGCAAAAGTAGAATTAATTAATGGATCTTTTGTTATACATGCATTATAACTACTCCACTTATAGTCTGCTATTTTTTCTATTATGGTATTGTGCATAACCCACAGCTATTCTTCTTATTTTCTCTGTAAGACAAGCAACACATTTATCAAGAATAGCTAGATTTTAAACATGCATAGCATCAAATTTTGAAAATGTCTATGAATAGCTGTGACTTTAAGCTTAGGCTACTGCTAGACATTGCGAAAAATAGGGATGCTTTTTAATTTTTAGAATTATTAATCGAGATGTTCTTTAGAGAACCTTATTCTCCTGACAAAGCTATTTTTATGGCTAGCTTCTCAAATCTAACAGGATGGATTTACATGAGCTATAAGTTATAAATATATATAAAATCATATATTAGACATCAGCAAAAAACAATAATATAGTATAGATAATTAGAAAAATTTTATATAGTAGGGAGAAGTAAAAAATGAAAGCGATAATAAAGAAAAATAACATATCAGGAAAAGTAATGGTACCTGGCTCTAAAAGCCACACAATCAGAGCGGTTATAATAGCTACGTTGGCTGAGGGAGAATCCATTATTAAAAACCCTTTAACAAGTGAAGATTGTAAAAGTGCGGTTAGAGTTGCAGAGGCCTTTGGAGCAACCTGTGAAATGAAAAACAACGAGTGGATAATGCAAGGAGTAAATGGCAAGTTAAAAGTACCAGACAACGTAGTAGATTGTGGAAACTCTGGTACCACAACATATATTGCATGTGCAATGGCAGCAACAATAGAAGGAGCAACGGTTATAACGGGAGATGAACAAATTAGAAGAAGACCGATCAATACTTTATTAGAATCTATCAGTGAGACGGGAGCAACTGCATTTAAAACAAGGCCGTCCATAGATGCACCACCAGTTGTGATAAAAGGACCAATGGAAGCTAAAAACATAAGACTTGAAGGAAAAATATCTCCACAGGTATCGGGTGTATTAATATCAGCTCCATTATTAAGTGGAACTACGGTGGTAGATGTAGAAAATCCATTAGAAATTTCATATGTTAAGATGACATTGGATTGGATGGAAAAGCATGGTGTACATGTAGAGCACAAAGATGATTATAAAAGATATGTAATTAAAGGACCTCAAAAATATAGCCCTGTAAATAGTGTAATACCAAGTGATTGGTCAGGGGTAGCATTTCCACTTATAGGTGCTGTAATGACAAACTCTGAAGTAACCATAGATGGAGTTGATTTTAATGATGTACAAGGAGATAAAGCCATAGTAGATATACTTATCAGTATGGGAGCGGATATAACGAAAGATGTGGAAAACCACAGAATGACAATAAGGGGAGGGAAACCTCTCAAAGGCATAGAGGTAGACTGTAAAGATATTCCAGATACACTGCCGGCCTTATCGGTTATAGGGGCATATGCTTCCGGTGAAATGAAAATGACAGGACTGGAAGTAGTAAGATTAAAGGAGACAGATAGAGTTGCAGTTATGCAGGAAGAATTAAGTAAAATGGGAGTAGAAGTTGAAGTAGGCCTTGATCATATGACTATAAAAGGTGGAAGAGGTTTTCAAGGAACGATGGTAGAAAGTCATGATGATCATCGTGTAGCAATGGCGCTGATGATGGCAGGACTAGTTGCAGAAGGAGAAACCATAGTAAATGATGTAGAATGTGCTAATATCTCATTTCCAAACTTCATAAACATAATGAATGCGATAGGAGCAAATATTGAGATTCTTTCATAAAAATTCTTGCCATGAGGTATCGAAGAAGTAAACAGGCAAATTAAAACTGTTGAAGTCAGGGGAAGAAAGATAGACAGTAATATACCACAAATTTGTATACTATTAGTCGCAAAAACAGACTTGTAGAATAGATGTGGAGGGTGGATATTGGTATGTTGAAGAAGATTTGCGTTTTGAATTAATTAAAAGGGTCCTATATTCAGATATAATAGATTGAGATTAACGATAATTAAAAGCCTTTCCCATACCCGTTGAATATAAACACAAAAAGGAATGAGGACAATTATAAAATCCTATCATTCCTTTTTGTGTGAACTGACTAAAACGTCAACTTGTCATAAAAGTAGTTAGTGGCATATTAGACTAGAGTGTGTTGGGAATAAAGAATATAAGTATCCTTGATACTCCATTTAGAGAGACTATGTTAAGATTCTTTATTTTTTAAGTAGGTTAGCATAAAATTCAATAATATGTTTCTTAAATAGCATTGCTGCGTTTGAAAGATATTCGCTATCATCCCAGGTTAAATTTATAAGCCGAGTACATTTAGGAGAGGATATGCTAACCAAGGAAAGCTCTTTATCTGTAATATCTCCCCAACTATATCTGGGCACGAAGGAAATGCCCATTCCATTTTTTACAAGCTCTAAGATGGTAGGAGAGTCATAGCATTCTAAAATAATGTTAGGTGTTAATCCTGAAATGCGACAGTAATGATCTGTTGAAATCCTTAGCTGGGTAAACTCGGGCAGACTTATAAAATTTTCAGTTGATAAATCACAAAGGGATACACTTTTTCGGTTAGCAAGCTTATGATTTTTATTTACAGCCAGAACGATTTCCTCTTCTAAAAGTGTTATTGTATTTTCGGAATGGGATGCATTCGGTGAGGGGATATATATCATGAAATCATATTTTTTATTGCCTGGACTAAATTGCTTCTGGCTAATATGAAATTTTATATGAGGATGTTTTTCACTAAACATAGAAATTATTTTGGGTAGCATGAACATAGCTGCTTGTACGTATATTGTAATTTCATTTTTGGAATTGTGATTGTGATCTAGCAATTCTTTTTTTGCATCTTCTAATGATTGAAGTGTTTTATTTACATATTTTAAAAAAATTTTTCCATTCTGATTTAGCTTTATATATTTTCCCTCTCTATCAAATAACTTAACGCCTAGTTCGGTTTCTAAAATTTTAATAGTTTTACTCAATGCAGATTGAGAAATGCTAAGTTCTTCAGCGACTTTGGTTATGTGCTCAGTTTCAGCTATCATTTTAAAGTACCTAAGTTGCAACAGTTCCATATAACTCCCCCTCTTTAAAATATATAACTCATACATCATAAATATATGAAAAATTATATATTAGACAATATTAAAAATCAATGATAAACTTTCTTTAAAGTAATGAAAGTTAGATGTACTTTGAAGTATATGAAAACGTAACCAATAAGAAAGGGGAGGAAATAAAATGAAAAAAAGCAAGTATAAAATCGGAATAGCTCTAATCCTTTTACTTGTCTTGAGTTTGTCTACAGCTGGGTGTACTATAAGTACAGAGACACCAGCAAATTCTAATGAGGGAAAATCAGAAACAGTTAAAAATGGATATCCTCAAAGGCCCATAACGATGATAGTGCCCTATGGAGCTGGTGGAGGGACGGATACTTACGGAAGAATGCTTGCTGCACAGTTAGAAAAACACTTGGGTACACCTATCACTGTGACAAATCAAGGGGGAGCTTCAGGGTCTATAGGAACGAAGTTTGTTCATGATGCTTCTGCTGATGGATATACACTATTGTTCTCCGCAGAAACAATTGGGACATATCGTACTATGGGCACAAGTAGCCTTTCATATAGCAATTTTATACCTATTGCAGTTACAGTAAATGATCCTAAGCTTGTAGTCGTATCCAAAAAATCTAAATATAACACTTTGCAAGAGTTACTAGAGGATATGAAGAAAAATCCTGGAAAAGTAACAATGTCCCATTCAGGTCCTGGAGGAAGCGGCCATAATCAAGGACTTATCCTGAAAGAGTTAGGCTATGAAGTGGCTATGACAGCATTTGATAGTGGAAATAATGCATTATTGGGGGTTCTTGGAGAGCAAGTTGCGTTCACAAATCCTAATCTTTCCTTTGCGTCAGGATATATAGACAGTGGAGATATAAAGGTGCTTGCAGTATTTGCAGATGAGAGACTTGAAAAGTATCCCGATATACCAGCATTTACGGAAATTGTGCCTGAGGCAAAAAAATATTTAAGTATACCACTTACACCACTTTCTTTGCTTGTCAAAGAAGGTACGCCAAATGAAATTGTGGAGATGTTGAGAAACGCTACGAAAGCTGCTTTGGAAGAAAAAGAATGGACTGAATATGTTGAAACCAATTCTGCAGAAAAGCTTTATGAGAAATACACAGATGAAAATTCTATGAGAAAATTCTTTGAGAATTGGGAATCAATGATTTGCTGGTTACAATATGAAAATGGAGTTAGCAATAAGAGTCCTCAGGAATTCTCAATTCCAAAATTCCAATAAGGTAGTATGTACATTAATGGATAAGAATCTTACAATGCCCTTATTTTATGAAATATTTAGTAAAATAAGGGCGACATTATTAAAATTTTGAAAATAAATCCTTTAGTCGATAAGCTTAAAACCTGAATTACCGATAATACTGAATAAAGAAAAGGTGATAACAATATGGAAAAACGAGGAAGGCTTAACAGCAACATTGGTGAAGGCATTTTCTTTATGATAATTGGTGTTGCTCTAGGTTTTTATTCAATTACTTCTTATTCAAGTTCATTTAATAAAGACTGGTCACAGTCGCCCTATCTCTTTCCGATATTAGTAGCAATCTTTATATTTATACTCTCAATTAGTCTGCTTATACAAGGTTATAAAGAGAAAAAATTAGAACTAATAGATACGGAAGAGGCCAGTATCAAGAAAAATAATAAAGGGGTTATCGTTATCCTTGTTATGTCAATATTGTATTATATTGCGCTGTCCAAGATTTCACTGCCGAGGATTATCTTTAAATTCTCTTCGTTTGCTATATCTATTGCTACATTTGAAGTTGTAACTGTAATATTTCTGTTAGCACTTTTGTTTTATTTAGGTGTACGTAGGGTTAATATACTTATTTCAGTTCCTGTAATTTCAGTTTTGTTTTTGAGCATTTCATTTAGAACGTTTTTAAATGTATTATTACCATAAAGGGGGGAGAAGTTCTTGTTAGAGATGCTATCCTTTATAGATATTAGATTTATTTTACTCGTATTTGTGGGGTCATTAGCAGGTTTATTTGTAGGCTCAGTTCCTGGACTCTCCGTTTCTATGGCCACAGCTCTGCTTGTTTCCATAACATATACATGGAGTACAACAGATGCATTAGCCACAATTATGGGAGTATATGTAGTAGGCGTATTCTCTGGTGCTGTTTCTGCAATACTGATTAACATACCTGGAGCACCCTCATCTGTTGTAACAACCTTAGATGGATATCCATTGGCGCATAAAGGAGAATCTCATAAGGCGTTATTTTATGCAACGATATATTCGTTTATTGGGAGTGTTTTTGGATTAATTGCATTAACATTTTTAGCCAAACCAGTTGCAAACATTGCATTGAAATTTACACCTATGGATTATTTTTTGTTAGCAATGTTTGGACTCTCTACCGTTGGCTCTGTAACTTCTAAAAATTATACTAAAGGCTTAATGAGTGCTGCTTTAGGATTGGCTGTTAGCATGATAGGCCTTGATCCAATCATAGGTACTCCAAGAATGAGCTTTGGATTATATGATCTTCAGTCGGGGATATCTACGGTTCCTGCTCTGGTTGGACTATTTGGATTTACAGAGGTTCTTAGTGTAGTGTATGATAACAATTTAAAACAAAGGGTTTCAGAATTAGTAAAGATGAAGATTAATGTTCGAGAAACGCTCAAGCATTGGAAGTTGTCCCTATATGCATCTTCAATAGGTACAGTTATTGGTGCACTTCCAGGTGCGGGAGGACCTGTTGCAGCCTTTATCTCTTATAACGAAGCAAAAAGAGTCATTAAAAACCCTGAGGTAGCTTTTGGAAAAGGAGCTGTTGAAGGGATTGTTGCAAGCGAAGCTTCAAACAATGCGTGTATAGGAGGCGCGTTAATACCTATGCTGGCATTAGCTGTACCGGGAGATGCAGTAACGGCAATTTTACTCTCGGTGTTCTATGTGCACGGATTAAAACCAGGGCCTATGTTTATTAAGGAAAATCCTGAAATGTTTTATGTCATTTTAGCTGGAGGCTTCATCGCATGTATTGCTTTGCTTGTTTTAGGTATTTTAGTTGCGCCTAGAATTTCTAGAGTAATAGCTATTCCGAAAAACATATTACTTCCAATCGTTACGGTGCTTTGTGTGATAGGTTCTTTTGCATGTAATAATAGACTATTTGATGTTGTGCTTATGTTTGTCTTTGGGGTGATTGGATTCTTAATGCGGCGGTATGAATATCCTGTAGCACCTACGGTACTTGCAATTGTACTGGGGGGGATGATGGATTCGAATTTTAGAAGGGCTGTTTCATTAGCTTCTGCTACGGATAATATGTTTAAGGCAATGTTCTTCAAACCAATAACTTTGGTATTGCTTACGTTGACAATATCAATCATTTTGTCAAATATACCAGCCTTCAAAAACACATTTATTAAAGCTTATTCTAAAAAAGTCAAATTTGGTGCATAGGTATGTGTATTTGCTACAATAACATAGGATTCCTGTTTAACAACATTTAAGGAAAAACATAGTATTGCCACAGAATTCATTGACCAACTTTGTGAATATAGGACCCTTACTCAATTAGATGAGCACAAAAAAACTAGTGTAATGGACTAGAGGCGATGTGCTAAGTCTGGGTAAGGGTTAATGTTTTTAATCGGGATAAATCTCGAAGAAAGGGATTCGGTGAAGCAAGAAGAACAGAAAAATTAGATTGAGAGACGATTATAACAGTACAAAGGAAAATTGTAAAAACCCTATTGATTTTAGAATATCTCCTAAAATAGAAACTGGCTAATCCTTTTAGCCAGTTTTATGGTAGTTTATTCAATTCTACACTTATAAAGTTTTCGATTTAGTTTGCCCCCTGCCTTATTATTCTATTTCATTACCAACATGCTCCTTTTTTCTTGTTTTCCTTGTCCGCTTAAAACCATGCATATTACCATTAAAACAATAGCACCCATATCAGCTAAAATACCCAAAACGTCCGATAATGCACCAGTTATAATTGGCATGATAATCGCACCAATTCCTCCTATCATTAGTAAGGCCCCTATCGCCAGCCCAGTTCCCCGGAAATACTTGATATAATTAAGGTGGAGAAGAATAACTTTTCAAAGGGGTACACCTTTAAGACCCTAACCCGATGTCATGGTACATCCTTTTGTAAACAAATGAAAACCGTTATCGAAGGAAATGAAATCACGCAAAAATCTCTGATGAGAATTTATCATCAGAGATTTTTTATGGTGGCTGTCATTTAATGTCCGTTACCTTTTATCAATATTATTTCCTTAAGGTATATTCAAGGTATATAATACTACTGTCATATTTACTCCCGTCCCATTCTGCATAAGCAAGGGCTTCGCTTGAAGGACTCCAACTTGTACTTAGGTATTGTACACCCACAGCAACCTGAGTGGCCTCTCCCTTTAGGGTATCATAGATATAAAGACCATTCACAGTATTGCCATTCATATCCGTCTTCATATTATAGGCTATCAGTCTTTGATCCCCAGACCAGGAAACTCCGCTAATCTCATTGCCCTCAGCAATCGTCTTGCGGTTGCCGCCATTTGTATCACAGAGAAGCAGGCTTTGTTTAGCCCCACTGCCTTGTATTAGCAGCATTTGATTTTCATCTGGCGAAGGGAATACACGGTAGATATTTTTTAGGTTTAAATCTACAGTCTCCTTTGTAGCCAAATCAAGTCTCCATAGACTTCCATCAGAATTTGTATTGTAGTAGATTTTATCTTTAATTTGTTCCACAATCACTAAGGCTTTTCCCTTTAAGCCCTCTATAGAAGTAATCTTGCCAGATATATGGGCTAAATAAGCTCCACCGCTATAGTCTGCTCCAACTACGGTTTCATTGTCACCCCACTTAGCGCTCATAGCTCCTGCTATATTAGGTCCTCTTATACTAAAGTCCTTCAGGGTATCCATATTCATCACAGAAAAAGCAGGGTCACCTAGGGTATATTCATAATACAATAGATTTTTTTTATCTGCTGACAGTGTAGCCTCCCCTAGATGTGTATTAGATTTTTCCTTCAAAAGTTTATATTCTTTATTATCCAGATTGAATAGATATAAGCTTCTAGGATGAGCATTTGCCAGCTCCGACAAGCTCATTTTTTCCAGTGTGGTATTTTCCCTTGAAACAATTACGGTGTTCTCGTTTAGCCAATCAGTAATTGACATGTTTTCATATCGATCAATTTTCACCACCGATATCACTGCTTCTCCTGCTTCATTATCTTTGTCATCAATAATGGTTATGGTTTTTCCCGGCTCCTTAATTATTACTCGATCCTCATCCATTTCCTTATTGCAGGCAGTTAATACCAATAGTAATGACATTGCTAATATTAATTTTTTAGCTTTTTTATTGTTCATTTATATCGCCTCCTCGATATGTATATCTTATCAAGGGATTATTTCTATTCAATATACAATTGTTTCAATTATGTAAACAAATACATCAATACTGCAAATTATTCTACTGTTTTAACGGAGGGCAGTATAACGCTAAAGACAGTGGACTTTGAATCACTCTTCACTAAAGCGATAGAGCCCCCCTGCCCTTCAACAGTTCGCTTGACCAACGACAAACCCAGGCCCGTTCCTCCCTTTTCTCTAGATCTGTTTCTATCTACTGTAAAAAAAGGCTCGAAAATTCTTTGGGCAGCCTCTTCAGGTATACCCATACCTGTATTGGCGATCTCAACGACTACTTGATTATCCTTCTGATAATTCTTCACATGAATATACCCTCTTGTATGATTATATTTGATTGCATTATCTAATAGGTTGACCAGAATAATTGCTAAGCTGTCTTTATCAGCCTCCACATAGGTTTCTTTTAAGTCCGTCTCCAGTTCTATACCAAATTTTTCAATTTTACCTCTCAGGCTATTGATTACCCCCTCAATTACCTGACCAATCTCCAGTTTTTCCTTATTATATTCAAAATCATACTTTTCCATGGCTGACAGCTGAAGTACCTTTTCAACCATTTCATAAAGCCGTTGGGTCTCGCTTTTGATATCTGCTTTTGCCTTTTCCAGCAGCTCAAGGTCATCGGGATACATTTCTAGTAGGTCAACATAAGCCTTTATTGAAGTTAGCGGTGTTTTAAATTCATGGGTTACATTCCCTATAAACTGCTTTTGCTGCTGATCCAGCAGCGATAATTTATTTATGGCAAGGTTAAGTTTTTTTTGTTCCTCTTCCATATTCTGAATACTTTTCTGAATCCTTTCGCTCATGCCATGGATCCCTTGGCTAAGGCTTCCAATTTCATCTTTGCGCGAAAGCACATAGGTATCAAAATGCCCTTCACGGATCTGTTCCACCATTTTCTGCAGCTGTATGATTCCATTGGCAAAGGAGTTAAAATAAAAATAGGCTAAAATAAAGCTAAGAAGAAATACCCCCACCCCAATATTAATAAATAACTGTCGGATGCGATTGTAGAATCGAAGTTCTCCTGCCAGCGAGTAATAAAACTGTACAACCCCCACCTGTTCACGTCCTACTTTCAAGGGCGTCAGGTAGTACAGAGAGTCCCCTTCCACTAAATAAGTAGTTTTATTCGTTAGGGCAAATCCTAGAGCCCTTCTAATATCAGCGGAATCCATATGTGCTATCTTTCTGCTGACTAATGTACCCTCATTGTCATACAAAGCTAAACGCTGTCCACTTATTAATTCCAGTGCCTCTGCAAATTGTTCTCCCTTTGTTGCCAGAAAGGTTTCAGGCACCTTATTTGCTTCAGATAAGATTGTCTGCATAAAATAGATATTAGCTCTTTGAGCCTGCTGTGCCAAATAATCCTCATACTCAGCCTGCTGATTTGATTCAATTCCCCGCAGCACCAGGAGACTTAAAATAAATACCGTGAGCAGCAATAGCATACCTAAAAAGATGCTGAATTTTATTTTAATACTTGTTTTCACCATAACCTCCTAGGGCCTTATAGCCCACTCCATGAAGGGTTTGTATGAGCTCGTTAAATTCAGCCCCCAGCTTTTTTCTGAGCCTCTGTATATGTATATCCACTGTACGGGTGCCCCCCACATATTCCATTCCCCATATCAAATCCAATAACTGCTCCCTTGAATAGGCTCTATCGGGGTTAGATACCAAAAGTGCCAGTAGATCATATTCCTTGGGCGTGAGCTCAAGCAATCTTTCCCCTGCATAAGCTGTTCTTTTACTTAAATGAATCTCCACACCATTTAGTTTAATGCGATCATCCGACTGCTTTTCTCCTGCTGCCTGCAGCCTTCTTAGCAACGACCTCAATCGAGCCAGCAGCTCTCGCATATCAAAGGGTTTGGTTATATAATCATCTGCCCCCAGCTCTAATCCAAGAATTTTATTAACAATATCTTCTTTAGCCGTCAGCATTATAACACCTAGGGAGCCTTTATCTGGAAGCCTTTTTAAAATCTCATATCCATCCATCCCCGGCAGCATAACATCTAAAATAATAGCATTCGGAGAAAATTGCTTTAACTTTTCCAGCGCATCAGCACCATTATAGACAGCCTCCACCAAATAACCTTCTCTTCTTAAGGCATATGTAATTGCATCAGCAATTTTTTGTTCATCCTCTACTACCATTATTCTTTCATTCATTATTATCCCTTCCTAACTAGCAAAATAATTTGATTTCTTAAATGATAGATTACTCTGCATAGTACTTGAAGACAACTGAAGCATCCCTCGTCTTTTTTTTCGCGCGAAGGGAAGCGACGGCCCACAGTGATTTATACATAATGATTAATAAGGCCCTCAAAGTCAAAAATCTCTGGCACTTTTTTCTACTTCAGTCATATTGAAGAGCTACAAAAATATTGTAATTCTCTCCTTAATATTCACTGAGGCGGCCATTATCATTCCATGCGCCATACATCTTACCCTGCTTTGTATGATCTATAAATTTATCCAACCTCTTTATAAATAATTCAGGTTGATTCTTCACCTGATGGATTGTGTCTATTCTTATTCTCCTATAGAGTTCAGGGAATTTCATAAAATTCTCAAATGTTTGATCATCTTCTTTCAGCCTTTTCACTATAATCTCATCAATTATAAACGCATCACTGCGCATATCAGGCAACACTTTTCTCCCCGCATCCGTCATAAGTCCCAGCTTTTCAAGACGGCGTACTCGCTCTTTATTTAATTCGGTCCATGAACTTTTCTTAGCTCTTGGGGATAATCTTTGAACAAGTTGATTCTTTGAATTCTTCTTTCTAACGCTATCAATCCATCCAAAACACAGCGCCTCTTCTACTGCATCCAGATATAGTAAAGTGTCTTGTTTTGGAGAAATACTTACAATTACCCAGCAACATTTTTCAATATTGCAATTATCCTGTAACCAAAGCCTTAGCGCTTCTCTTGTTGTTACATTAAGTATATTTTCCATATCCATAATTACATTCATCCTTTCATCCAGTATATCATCTGTATTCTGTATTTAGGTTAATTGGAAATTAGATTCATCTTATATGCAATACTTTCAATTAGTGAATTTATATCCGCATATCCATAATATCTAACATACATTACTGCTTTTCCTTTAGCAGCAAATACTTCTTTAAACGCATCTACCTCATGTACAATTAAAATATCAAAACCGGTGTGCTCTATTTTAATAAAATCTCCACCTTTATATTCAAGGCTATATCTTTTTATCAAATCAGTAATCAGCGTCTCTGCAATAAAAGGAAAATTGAGTTTATAAACCATAGTGCGAATACTTGGTGAATATGCTCCACTACCATCCTTCCACATTTGATCCGGAACAATACCATTTTCATCTGATTCATACTGTACTGGTGCTAATAAACTCCAATCAGAACTATACCTATTACCCCAGTCAATGTCATTACGAATATAAGAGGAATTCTCTCGAATTAAATTAGGATTCTTCTCTACATCGGCCAGTCTTACAATAGGTAAATCCGTATTCGTTAATGGTAATGTTTTCGTCTCCATCTTAGCAAGTTGTACAAAAGATATACTACTGGCAGAAATAGCAACGAAACTATAAATTACAGCAATGATAAAGTTTAGTCTTTTGCGCTTTTTCCAGGGTGTATGATGATTTATAGGTTTTCCGTCTAACAGAGTCTTTTGTAAATTACGTATAGATATAGCTGCCTGTAAGGAAGTGTAGGCTAAATATAGCATAACAATCGTTAATATAATCTGTGGAATGATTGTTCCTTTTACTAGTGCCAAAACAGGTGTTCCATCAAGAAACAAAATAGCAGATAGCATACCTATCATTATAATTACTGAAGTAACTACGATAAGTGCGTTTACTAGTAATTTTTTACCCAATTTTTTCATTGTATAGGATTGTTCAGCAGGATCAGTATGAAGTTCAGGTGCATTCAGCTCAGCAGGTGATGAAAATACATTAAAATCCCCATAGCTTGCAACATAATCCCATCCACTTTCAGCATACATTTGCTTTTGTTCTAGTGTAATCTTTTTATTGGATGATACATCTATTCTGTATCTCATTTTTTTCGGCTCCCCTTTGACAAACTGAGCAAAGTGAAGCCCCATCTTTTTCAAATGCAATCCTTCAGCCGCCATATCTGTAAACCAGCTTTCGTGCTCTCCAATACGCCAATAGTCACTGGGTCGGAGCTTGCGAATGATCTTATTCACCCTCATCACCTTCCTCTAAAATTTTTCCGTCTCGTATTAAAGCCACTAATCGACTATATTCTATACGGAGAGCTTGTTCTCCATCCGTTGTAATTTTGTAGGTTTTCCTTCTACCATCATCTTCTGCTAATGTTATCAATCCGTCCTTCTGCATCCGACTAAGAACTCCATAAAGCGTTCCTGGCCCCATGTTCAATCTACCATTAGAAACTTTTGTGATTGCATTCATTAGCTGATATCCATGGTTTGGATTCATCAGTGCTAACAACACATAGTACATTGCTTCTGTCATAGGCCCACCATTATATGGCATCGCAAACATCCTTTCTATCCTATTATGTATATCGATATATCGCTTAACATAATACTACTTCTTTAAGTTTCTCTTGTCAATGAAGTCTATACTCCTTTTTTCAAATCACTAGTTATTTATTCACAATAAAAAAAGTAAGCCGCTTGAGTTGAATGCACCCCAAGCGGCTTATTTATAATCTATTCGATCACTACTTCATTCTCCGTTGCATCAAGTACTTTCTCATTAGGTACAGATGTCTCAGAGACCCTTTTTTTGACTCACTTACTTTTCTGTCCTTCTCTCTATTTATACCTTTATTTCTATTATTTTGCGTGTATTGTCCAAACCATCCCTTATTGAATAATATGGGTCAAGGGTATACCTTCAAATAACCATTTTCAAATTTCTCGTTATTTTAAGAAATATTATTTATTATTTTCTCTAAGCATATATACACATTACATTGATTTCCTTTACTTAGAAAGTTAAACATTGAAGTCGATATCCGTCTATATTGTAGCATCGTTTTTAAAAGGTGTTTCTTTTGTTATTTTTCAACAACTTAACTCATTTCTCATTTGTTCTTTCCATTTATTAATATTCACAATTGCATTTTTCTCCCCACCTAAATATATATCTTCAATTGTCATAGACCACAATCTTAGTTTACGCTTTCTTTCCTTGCTTGGAATAGGGTTTGTTATTTTGCCCACTGATTTTACTATCTCTCGATTCTTCTTAAGAATATATGGTGTATCCCATTTATTATCATAAGCATCGATAAATAATTTAACTAGATGCTTATATCCTTCTTTTGTATAATTTGATGGATGTTGTATCATATAACATGAAACAAGCCAAAAATGCAGTTCATATAGGTGGGGGTCATTATGCTCCCAAACAAGTGGAAACCCGAATAGCTCATAGCATGAAAATCCATCGGTCTCCTTACTTCCACATTCTAAACATCTACCCGATTTCATAACTGTGTTATTATCCACCATTTATTATCAAACTCCTTTAATAGAATCATTAATTATCAGTTTATCCTATTACGTAACGTAAATGTCAACTTCATTCTTTATCTTAGAAATTTAATAGCAAAGCAGCGCTAACTTATAAACGATCTCAGCATGTGTTGTATACATAGCATGGTAATCAAAACAGCCCTGGGCTTCTCTAGAATTGAGATTCAATGATATTAACTGCTCTTCTTATGTCTTCATCAGTTGCATTACATACACATAGTCGTATACCCTCAGCATGCTTAAAGTCTTCAATATAACAGCTTCTTGTACTGCTAACGAGGACCTTGTTATTTAACAGACTTTTTTCAAGTGCATCGGATTGTACTTCTTTTGTCTCCATATATGCATATAATCCAGTCTCAGGGATATACCAAGCTATTTTATCATTTACCTCCTTATTACATAGCGCTCTTAAAACATCCATTTTATTTTTATAAAATTTTCTTGTTCTTTTTATATGAAACTTGTACATGCTACTTTTTAAATAAACTTCTAGAGCACCTTGTGTAAGGATAGATGTATTTAAATCTATACTGAACTTAAAATCTATAAATTTTTGTTGTAATTTTTTTGGAAGTATTGCCATCCCCAACCTCAATCCTGGAAGTAAGGTTTTTGAAAAACTTCTAATATATATACTTGTGTCATTATCTGCCATGGTGTACATTGGATCTGATTTTTTATCCAATTCAAGATCTGCCAGATAATCATCTTCTACAATATATACGTCATACTTTTCTAATAATCTTATAATTTCTTTTTTGTGTGTATTATTGTAGCAAAATCCAGTAGGGTTTTGATATCTTGGCATTGTATAAAAGAATTTTATATCCCCTTTTTTAAGTATTGCCTCAAGTTCATTTAAGTCTATACCTTCATATGTTCTTTCAATACCAATAACAGGGATTTTAGCACTTTCTAATATTTTTAGCATTACTGAATAGGTAGGTTGTTCAACAAGTACTTTCGATTTGCCTTCCGGGAATGCCATAGTTGCAAGTATGTATAAAGCCTGTTGTGAACCATTTGTTATAAATATATTGTCTGGCTTAGTAAATATTTGAAAATTCATCAAATGTTTAGTCAAAACATTAATTAGCTCGGGCATGCCTTTTGGGGAAGAATAGTCAAAAAGTTTGTTTCCATAGATTGAAATTGCTTTATCCATGCAGTGATAAAAATCCTTGTATGGATTAATTTTATCAGGAAGATAAATGTTTAGCATATCAATAACACTTTTATCTGTACCCATCTTATCTTCACTTTTCATAACATAATAACCACTTTTGGGGACTGCATAAATTAAGTGTTCTTCTTCTAACTGATTATAAGCTTTTATTATTGTATCAGTATTATAGGTTAACGCCTTCGATAACTTTTGAATTGATGGTAATTTTTCACCTGGTTTATACTTTCCAGAATAAATGTTTTTTTTGATTAAATCAGCAACAACTTCGTATTTATACTCCATACTCGCCCACCCTATACCGGTATACATTAAAAATTCTATACTGGTTTCTTCATTTTATTTCCATTAAAATTATTATATCACAAACAAAAAGGAGTAATGTAAAATGAAAACCGTTCCATTTTCATACGATAAACTTAAAAAGATTATATCGGAGTTTCCAACCCCATTTTATATTTATGATGAAAAGGCAATTCGCGAGAACGTTAGAGATTTAATGAAGGCTTTTTCATGGAATGGTGGCTACCATCAATATTTTGCAGTTAAATCTACTCCAAATCCATCCATTCTAAAAATTTTTAAAGAAGAAGGGTGCGGCGTAGATTGTACATCCCTCACAGAATTGATTCTAGCTGATCTATGTGGTTTTTCAAAGGAAGAGATCATGTTTACATCTAATGTAACCCCCTCTAATGAATACGTGCTTGCTAAAAATCTAGGTGCTATCATTAATCTAGATGATACTACGCATATAGACTTTTTAAATAATTGTGCAGGTATACCTGAAATAATATGTTGTAGACTCAATCTTGGTGAAGATATAAAGTATCAAGATAAAGTTGTTATAAATTTTAGAAGTAGTAAATTCGGTTCCACGCAAGACCAGATTTATGATGGTTTTGGATATCTTCAAGAATTAGGAGTAAATCGTTTTGGAATTCATACTCAATTTGGAGCCCATAAAAGAGATGCCGATTACTTTGGAAATAATTCTCGTAAGGTTTTTAGATTCGTAATAGACTTATACAATAATACAGGAATAAAAGTTGATTTTATCAACTTAGCAGGTGGACTTGGTATTCCTTTTTTGCCAGATGATTCCCCAGCTAATATCGAAGCAATAAGCTATTCTATTAAAAAAGCTTATGATGAAACTATTGTAGCTGCAGGGCTTGACCCAATTTCATTATTTACTGAGCTTGGAATATATATGACAGGCCCTTATGGGTATTTTGTTTCTTCAGTGCTGCACGTAAAAAAAACTTATAAGAATTTTCTAGGACTTGATGCTTCCACAAATAGCTTCATGAGTCCTGCAAGGTATAATGATTATTATCATATTACTGTTATGGGTAATGAAAATGAGGCGTGTAATTGTGTATATGATGTAACTGGAGCATTATGTGAAGATAGAGACCGGTTTGCAGTTAATAGACTTCTTCCATATACTAAGGAAGGTAATATTTTAGTATTTCATGATGCAGGTGCATATACTTACTCACATAGCTACAATTTCAATGGAAAGCTTCGTCCAGCAGAGCTGTTGCTCTGCACAGATGGATCAGTAAAGATGATTCGCCGAGCTGAAACTCCAGAGGATTATTTTGCTACTCTTAAATTTTAAATTTGGTAACAGACACTTTGGAAAAGTGCCTGTTACATTCATTATTTTATTCTGTATACAAAAAAGAGCCTTGCGTTAAACGCAATAGCCCCTTTTATATACTATTATTTAAAAAGATATGATGTCTAAATATGACAAGATTTTTGTTATAATTACTAATATTGGCAACGATAACGCAGTTCTAAAAATAAATACTTTAATTACATCCCAAAAATTCAAACCAATTTTACTTTTTACTAAAACCATTCCGGTTTCAGACATAAATACCAACTGGGTAAATGCCAGTACGCCAACAAGAAATCTTGAGCTTTCAGAAGCTGATTCGCTGATAAACAATGCTGGTAAATACATATCAGCAAATCCAGCAACCGATGCTGGTGCCATCATTGCGGCTACTTCTTTGCTGTAACCTATCATCGTATAAACAAACACCAGTGGTGCGCTAATGATATTAAAAAAACCAGTATATTCTGCCACAATCAAAGCTAAAGTCCCTACCATCATAATGATAGGTAAAAAACCAACATATATATTCAGAACACCCTTAAGAGATTGCACCAAGGCTTCTCCAATTTTTACACTATCCGCTTGCTTTATTGCAGAATCATATGCATGTTGTAAGACCGTTTTATCTACTGGAATTTCAATCTTATTCGGGCTCACACCTTCATAATAAGTCGATTTAAATTTCTTAAGTGGCATTCGAGCTGTAATAAAAGCTAATAAGACCGTTACCAATGCAATAGATCCATAAAAAATCGGGAAAATATGTGAAAATCCTAACTCTTCAGCCACTGCAGAAGCAAAGGCAATACCTACAATAGAGAAACTAGTCGCAATAATATAGGCTTCTCTTCTGTTGTAGTATCCTCTTTGATACTGGGTATCTGTTACTACAATACCAATGGTACCATCCCCAACAAAGGATGCAATTGCATCAATCGTTGAGTATCCTGGTACTTTGAATAGCTTTTCAACGATAGAGCCTAATAAAATTCCTATGAATTCAACAGAACCAAAATGTGTTAATAAAGGAAGGGCAATTATACCAACAAAGAATGTTATATACAGTGTCGTTAACAGACCTCCTTCTCCAGCCATAAGTCCTCCAGTATTGCCATCTAGAATAATACTTGCAATACCATAGTTTTCAAACCAATTATTAAGCACCATCAAATATAAGAATGAGCCACCCACTCTAAGCACAACATTCAAAGGTGATGCTTTGAATACAGAATTAATAAAATCATTCTTTGATGAATAAAAAATGAAAAGTACAGTCGTAATTAATACAAGCCATGCACATAGAATAGTGAATCCTATAAACAAATCATAGATATTTCCTGTAATAAAATTCACAATATGTGAAATAGCAATCTTCTTTTCACCGCCAAAACTAAAAGGCGTTAGAAAGAATATATACCCAACAATTGATAAAAATACAAATTTAAATTTACTCATAATACTAGTAGCCCCCATTTTTCTTTGACTTAAGTGCACATTTCCTAGAATAACATAGTCTGTAGTGCGTTGCAATGTATTTTTATGCATTTTTCATTGTTTAAATTGCATGAATATTCATTTCATTCATGACAATGCAAGTGCGTATCCACCTTTCTTTTCTGGTGTAGCTACGCTTCCACTTTACAGATAGCTCGAAATAATCCCTATAATCCTTGAGCCCTTTAATAAAAATCCCCTCAAACCATAAGTCTGAGGGAAAATAAACCACATTTCAGTATTCATTAAAAAACCTTTAAAACCTCTAATATCAGCCTATTTCCGCATCACCCTCAGTACTGTCTCCAAGTGGATTTTGATAGAATGATGATTTCATTTTTCAGAATAAGTAAGTCCCTTTACAAAAAGCTCTTTTACACCGGCTTTTATACGCCTCATCGTGAAGATATATCCTACAAGCATAATTCCAATGCACCACGCGAACGCAATCCATATGTCATTACCGACAGGCTGACCTGACAGCAACGGCAGAAGGTGTGATATAAGGACAAGCGGACTACTTCGCCATCCTATCATTACCCGTTTGTAAAATTATTCTATGTATATAGATACTCAATGTTTAATTAATTGTACGCATCATAGGAGATATGATTGAATCAGATCATAAGATTTGTTACTTATTAACTTAAATGTTTGTTGCTTGCTCTATACACTTTTATTTTTTAGCTTACTTACAGGATTCATTAAAGAACACGGCACATTACACATGCATTTACCACATGCATCTCCAATACCAATAGGATATTCTGGTATGTTATCATCATAAATTTGATCATTGCATCTTTTTTTGTCAACATAAGGATATCCATTATCGGTTGAAATTGCATCAACAACACAATAATCAACACATTTTTTACATGTCCCATTATACTTGTAAAGGCAGTTTTCATTTTCTTTTCTTGTAGTAGGTTTTAATGGCATATTCGTAATAATACTTCCAATTCTACCACAACATCCTTTTTCAGTTATAAACATATTGTGTATTCCAAATGTTCCAATGCCCGCTATATATCCAACATGCCGATGTGACCAATCACTAATTAATAGTTTTTCATCGTAATTATAAGTAGGTGGTAAGACAGTAGAATCATAACCCTTTTCCGTTAACTTTTTATATAAATATTTATTTATATCCACTATAAGATTATTTGTTTCGATATTGGCAATGTCCCATTCTCTTGAACTTTCAATATTCCCTATATTACTCTTCACAATTTTTTCACTAAAAGGCAAGAAAAACGCAATGATAGATTTTGCATCACTAATAAAATCTGATGGCAATGCATGAGAAGTGCTTATTAAGTCTTTAAGATCTGAAAACATAGGGTCAGCAGCACTAGCAATCCCAATAATTGGTTCACGCCAATTGGACTCTGTTCCTTTTAATACTTTATAACTTTTTACATAATCTTTGATTAATAAAGTTACATAATCATTCATATTTTTTCCCCTTTAAAATTAAATTCTACGGTCATAAGAAGCTATTACTATTTTTTAGTAAGTTCCATGATGTTTTAATGCAATTTAAGAACATTTTATCGTAAACTTCAATTCTAGGAGACATTTCAACTGATCTAACTTCATGAGATGATACTCCAATGGGAGGGATTTTGTCATGAAGCATGAAGATAAACATAAACATTGGGTTGAATCGATAGAAGCCTATCGTTTAAGTCGACTCCCTGCAGTTCCGAAGGCAAGCAGGACGGTCTGGAGTGCCTTACTTCATTAGTAGGTATCCAAAATTGAGACGGTCTGAAACTTATCTTTTGCAATAGTCTTCCTTAATCTTCTACTCTGCATATCTTGTAATTAGCAACTTTCTAACTTAAGTAATAGAATAATGATATTCACTATAATATCTTGACATGCTTGCACATTATATCTGACCAGTATCCTGCGCTGAAACTATAGTCTCATCATTAATTGCTTTTTCTTCTCTAAGCGATTGATAGAGGCAGTAGATCATAATCAGCATCAAAAACGCAAATGGGAAGGTAAGGGCAAACGAAACGGCTTGAACAGCTGATAACCCCCCTGCTAACACCAGAGCAACTCCAATTCCTCCTGAAATGATACCCCAAAATACCCTTAGTCCGCTCGAAGGATTTAAATTTCCACTCGATGTCATCATGCTGATAACATACGTTGAAGAATCAGCCGAAGTGACAAAAAATATTGCGACGATAATCATTGTAAGAACTGACAATAATCCTGTCATAGGAAAGTGAGTGAACATTGTAAAAATAGCACTAGTTAGTTCAGTATGGGCAGCTTCAGTAATTCCACCAGTACCAAACATCTCAATATGCATTGCTGATCCGCCCAGAATGGCGAACCATATACAACTTAGAAGAGTAGGTGCTACCAGAACACCAAGCACAAACTCCCGAATTGTTCTGCCTCTGGAGATTCTAGCTAAAAAGCTTCCTACGAAAGGTACCCAGGTAATCCACCATGCCCAGTAAAAAATAGTCCAGGTACCAACCCAATCATATCCGGTGTGTTCTGCCACAACTCCTTGTGTGTCCAGAAAAAAACTCATCCATAGAATGTTCTGTGCGTAGGATCCGATGGATTCTATCATTATATTAATAATGAATCTGGTAGGGCCTGACAGAAAAAGGAAAGCCATTAACATAAGAGCCAGACTCATGTTGATATTACTCAGCCACTTAATCCCTTTTTCAACGCCTGTTACTGCAGATATTATGAACATAACTGTTATGACTGCAATAACCACAATTGATGTAGTTACCGTGTTGGGGATATCATAAACAAAGTTTAAGCCAGTGGTAATGGTCATTGCACCTAGTCCCAGTGAAGTGGCTATACCAAAGAGTGACACAATGATTGTAAAGGTATCTACAGCCTTCCCAGTAGGCCCTTTCATTCCTTTTTCACCAAGGACAGGTAGAAGAGTCGAACTGATCAGCCCGGGCATGTCTTTACGAAACTGAAAGTATGCAAGACAAAGAGCAACCACACCGTAGCTTGCCCAGGGATGTAGGCCCCAGTGGAAAAAGGAATACCTCATGGCTTCAACTGCAGCAGCTGCGGTTCCTGGTTCGGCAAAAGGCGGTCCTGCAAAATGATAGATCGGTTCTGCAACTCCCCAAAAAACCAAACCAATCCCCATACCTGCACTGAAGAGCATTGAAAACCAGCTGAACAAACTGAATTCTGGTTTTTCATCATCTTTTCCCAATCTCATTTCGCCATATTTGCTAAATGCTAACGTGAAACAAACTATTAAAAAGATGATTCCACACAGCAGGTAATACCATCCGAAATTACTAATAAAAAATCTAAAAATTGAATTAAATACTTTTTGAACTCCAATTGGTTTAACCATCGTAACAGCCACAAAAATCAAACAAAAAACCGCTGAAACTTCAGAGATTGTTTTATCGTAATTACCAAAATATTTTTTCATTACTTACCCCCTTTGATTCCATTGGCTAATTTTTACAATCAATTGATTTAACCCTTGAAATATTTCTGTTTCTACTGGGCTGTAATAAATGTGCTTAGGGCTTGCAAATAGACATCTTTCTTTTTAAAAAATCTGCCCCTTACATCTTTATTGTATAACATTCCCTGTTTCATTGTACTTTTTATTTTCCCATTGTAAAAGTTCTGATGCTACATCTCCTGCATAATCTTTGATAAGAGTATTTCCCCAGTCTTTATTTATATATGGAAGTTATTTCTTTATTAGTTATACATTTATACGATGCAATACGAAAAGTATGTTAAGGCCTCTCCTGTCTATAACCTTAACATACTTTTCTTTTTAAAATTATTAATCCAGCTATTCCAAGCTCTTTAACTTTTCTATGTCTTTCATTTTACTGTTTTCAAAGGTTCCAACCATATCATAATCTTCAACGTTTTTCATAGATTTTACATATGCCACACACATAACTAATCCTAGTAATAATATTGGTAACCCGCATACTACCACAGCTGTCTGTAATGCATTCAGCCCACCACTCATTAGTAATACGAAGGCCATGCCTCCCATTAACGCACCCCAGAAGATTTTTAAAATGTTAGGAGCATCCTGTTCATTTTTATTGCTTTCATAACTAGCTGAAGTCATATTCGCAAGAGTGAGTGTCATAGATTCTGCCAATGTAACAAAGGAGAAAATAATAGCTAAAAATCCTAAAATCGTTAACAAGGCTGGTAAAGGTAAGTTCTTTAAAAAAGCAAACATAGCAACCTCTAGACCGAATGTCGAAATCTCACCAGATAAGGATATCCCTTGGAAAAGTTCCATAAAAATACTTGCACTTCCGAATACTCCAAACCATACAACTGCAAATACAGCTGGAGCAAAAAAGTTTACCATTACAAATTCTCTAATGGTTCTCCCCTTAGCTAGCTTTACTAAAAACAACCCTACCATAGGCGCAAACGCTAACCACCAAGACCAATAGAATATTGTCCATCCTCCGACCCATCCACTTTGGAGCGCTGGCTCCAAATATAGGGATTGAGCAAGCATTGTGTTTAAATAGTCTCCCAAGGCCGAAGTTGTATTGTTTAAGATATATAATGTAGGTCCAAAAACAAATACCCAAGCCAATAAAGCAAAATAGATATATACATTTAGATTACTAATCAAAGCAATACCCTTATGCAGTCCAGTACAGGCTGCTACCGTGTAAAATACAGCCATAGCTGCAATGATAGCAAACCAAACCAATATCATAGATTCAAAGCTAATGCCAGTAGTATATCCTAGGCCGCCGGCCAATTGCATAGCACCTATTCCCAGGGAGGTTCCAATGCCAGCCACGATACTAAAAATGCATAGAGCGTCTATTAAGTTTCCTGTAAGTCCATCTACCTTCTGTCCTAAAATGGGGTATAGGCCTGTGCTAATTTTGAATTTTTTTCCGGAATTATAGTATAAAAATGCAACAAACAAACCAAA
The DNA here is from genome assembly GCF_001750685.1 of Geosporobacter ferrireducens. Lineage (GTDB taxonomy): Bacteria > Bacillota > Clostridia > Peptostreptococcales > Thermotaleaceae > Geosporobacter > Geosporobacter ferrireducens. Next base: position 1,586,528 of record NZ_CP017269.1, read on the forward strand.
TGACGTATATGTAGCATATGGGTGTAGTGCCCAATGTAAATATACAGTCCTCAATGCAACCTCTGCTGCTTCAGCCGAACTAGGTGTTACGCCTAAAAAAGATGCTGGATTTGTAAAGTTTCCAAGTGGTTCTGCAACACCATAAAACACTATTCCAATAGCAATTCCTGATGTAAGGGCAATTGCAAACCATGTAAAAAACGACATCTCTGGTTTTGCTTCTGGCCCACCTAATACAATACTGCCATACTTACTGAAACCTGCCCATAGTACAAATACAAATAATATACTCATACCCAAAGCATAAAACCAACTAAAATAGGTTATACAAAAATTAAACGCACTACTAGCTATCACGCCTAAAGATTTAGGAAATATTACGCCAAATAATACAACAGCAACCAATAATATGGCAGGTGGAAAAAATATTTGCTTATTGACAATACTAGCTATTGTTTTGTTTTCTTTCATGTTAGCTATCATTCCTTTCGCTATGCCCAAGGCACAAAATTTGTGAATTTTGGAATGTTGTCGGTTACTGCGATGTACTAGCTCAACAAGGTAGATTAAAATTCGAATTTTTTCTTTCTAAATGCCTTTAGATAGTTTTTACAGGATCTATCCTTTCCAGCCAAAGTTTCAGCTACAATGATATTGGCCATCATTTTTTTATCTAATGGGTTTACCATAAGTCCATCAAGTCCCTTTGCTATAGCCATAACAGCGAATATACTATTCATATATTTTCTATCGGGTAAGCCAAAGGATATGTTTGAAAGTCCACACATAAAATGAACCTCAGGAAATGCTCTTCTGATATCTTCAACCGCATGAATAAACTCAACACCAAAACTGTCATTGGTTCCAATAGGCTGTACCAGCGGGTCTAGAAAGATATTCTCAATTTTGACGCCATTTTGTACTAGCTTATTTACTAGTTCATCTGCGATCGTTACTCTTTCCTTTCTTGTTTGGGGCATACCTTTATCACTCATACATAGTGCTACTATCCTTAAATCCGTATTTCTAACAATGGACATCACCTGATCATACCTATCTTTTTCTAACGATATTGAATTGATCATAGGAATTCCTTTAGTGTGAGCAGCAAGTCCTCTTTCCAGAGCTGCTGCACTTGGACTATCTATGCAACAGGGTAAGTCCACAGCCGCTTGTACATTTTTTACAAGCCACTCTAAGCACGCTGCTTCCTCCTCAACAAATATCCCTGCATTAACATCTATATAGTCCGCACCTGCCTCTTCTTGTTCCCTGGCTATCTGCCTGATATACTCACTACTTTGCTCTTTTATAGCTTGCCCAATTACTTTACGACTTGCATTTATTAACTCGCCAACAATATACATACGCCCTCATCTCCCTTTAGTTATTAGCATAAAGCTAACTGAAGGACACAACGTTCGCAACAGTCAGCTTTATCATTAATGTTAATAGATCTCTAATTTATCATCCTTATGCCATAAACTGCTTTACTAACTCTACACATGTAGGTGCATCGATCCCATATCCATCGGCGCCTATTTTTTCTGCATATTCCCGGGATACAGGTGCTCCTCCTACGATTACCTTGGTATCTAATCCTGCTTCTCTTATTTTTTTAATGGTTTCTTCCATGGCTGGCATAGTTGTGGTTAATAGCGCTGAAAGCCCTATTACGGTTGCTCCTGTTTCTTTAATTTTCTCTAAAAAAACTTCTGGTTCACTATCCATCCCCACATCAATAACATCATATCCAGCCCCTTCAACCATCATAGCGCAGAGGTTTTTGCCGATATCATGTAAATCTCCCTTTACAGTTCCAATAATAAATATTCCCTTGCTTTTCGCCTCATCCCCCTTTAACAATGGTTTTATTTCTTCAAGCCCTGCCTTCATCGTCTCTGCCGCCATTAGCATTTCAGGTACATATAGCTCTCCAGCTGAAAACAGCTTGCCTACCTCGTCCATTGCACCAATCAAACCTTGCTCTAGTATTTCTTTTAAATCTGTCCCTGTTGCTATTTCAGCCTTCACTAGCTCTACTATCGCATCCTCTTCAAACTCTAATACAGCATCAAATATCTTTTGAATACTCATGATGATTCCTCCCTTAATTTTAAAATTTGCCTCAATGAATCTATCTATTTATACTTCAGGTCATTAGTAAATTAAACTTTTTTAATGTCCTCCGGCTTCATCCCAATCTTTAACATGTATTCATCCAGTTTCTTTTCTATAACAGGATCTAATTCCGGCTTCACATAAGCCGCCAACTGTTTTTCAATTCTGCTATTCATAGATTCATAAAGAGCCTCGTTAGGATTTTTCCCGGATGGTAAGTTAGACCTCAAACTAACTTGTGGCGTATAGGTTTTTCTACAATTCTTAACTGTATGCTTTTGGTTTAGGAAAGTACCGCCATTGATAGCCACATTTCTTATCGTATCCAAAGCTAGAGTATTTTCATTGACTTCAATATCCTCAGAATAATTAGCATATCTATCTATCACTTCAAAATCTAACATGATTTTTTCGTAACTCATGGCTGCAAATGAGTCTAAAATTCCTGCTGCATGCATAACAAGGTTTGCTTTATATGTATTTGTGTGGAATAAGCACATAGCTGTTTCAACTCCAGCTTGAGCAGTAACCCCTTTTGCATCAGATAAAGCTCCGCCACTTCTACAAGCTAAACCATACTTTTTAGCAAGTAAAGCTCCATATCTCCCAGCCTTTATTAGCTCTGGTGTTCCTATAGATGCGTTTCCTGATTGAACATTTGATCCATAGCATGCAAATTCATACAATACAGGATTCCCTGGATTTACAAGTTGAGTCAAAACGATAGAACTTAACATTTCAGCATTAGACATTGCAATGGCACCGGCCAGTGTAACAGGAGCTGTCCCCCCAGGCATACAGGCTGAACAGACAGCAATTGGTTGATTATACTCACAACCAAGGAGTAGTGTATCTATTGCATTTGCATCTACTCTAAGTGGGCTAGTAGGAGTAGATAGTACTATATATCTCGCTTTTTTTCTTAATTCTTCCTTCCCTCCAAATACAATCTCTAACATATTCATGATATCTTTCTGATCCTTTTTAACCCCTTGAATACCAAAAATCACTTTTGAAGAACGTTTTATTGTGGCATAGATCATTGCTGGTATACTAATATCTGCAGCAATATCTGAAGGCTGTACAAGAATACCCCCATTTACTTTAAATGACTTTTCCATGTGAAATAGATTAGCCATCTTGAGGTAATCATCAAACAAAGCTTCTCTAACGCTACCATCTGTGTTGATAATCATTGGGGATCCATATCCAGGACAATAATTTATATCCCTTGTATTAACATTGATAAAATAGTTCTCATCCCTGCCGTAAACTATAAACTCCTTCGTTGCCATAGCTAAATACTTATCTATTTGCTCCTCTGTAAAGTACGTCCTTCCATTTTCCTGTCTGAAACCATTTGTCTTAAAAATTTCATTTGCTTCCTCGCTACCAAATTCAACTCCAATTTCCCCTAGTATTTTTAAACTCGCTCGATGAATTTCTTCTACTGCCAATAATTCTTTTTCATAATCCATCAATATGACCCCTTTCCTTTAATTTTGAATTTGTTATAATCATAAAGCGAATTCTATGCCAAAAAAAAAACAACCTTCATATACATGAAAGTCGTTGAAATTACTAGTATCTTATTTTTTTATACAAGAAAAACATAATGGATTTGTAATAATTTATTACACCTAATTTCCTCCACGATGCAATTTTGCAATAATATTCAAAATTGTCTGTTTTTATTGCATATAGTACTATTTTAGTACATATTCTGTCAGCTGCTCTAAATTCATATCTAATTTTTTTAATTTATTATATAGAACGCCTCGATGAAGAGATAATTGTCGCGCTGTTGCAGCAATATTTCCTTTATTACTTATCAAAGCATTGAGAATCAATTGCCTCTCATAATGATTTAATTCCTCATTCAAATCTATTTGTTTTGCATCATCAACGCAATGCGGTTTAATAACCTGTTTCTGAGTACTTATCATTTGATTATTAATTAATATGGGAAAAAAATCTAATAATAGTACTTTTTCATAACTATTAGAAAGATTCAATGCACTTTCTACCATATGTTCTAGTTCCCTTACATTACCAGGCCAATGATATCGAAGGCAGGCTTCTAGTAATTTGTCATCTACTGCCTCAAATTGGGTATCAAAGACCGTATTATATTTATTCATAAAATAATATATCAATAGGTTAATGTCTTCAATACGCTCTCTTAATGGCGGTATTCTAATTGTCACAGTAGCAATCCTATAATATAGGTCTTGTCTTAACTGACCTAACGCAATTGCTTTATCGGGTTCTATATTCGTCGAACTTATAACTCTACATTTCACCTCTCTGTCTTTTAAATCACCTATCCTCCTGTACTTTTTTTCCTGCAGTACACGTAATAATTTTGCTTGCATATCGATAGGCATAGAATTGATTTCATCTAGAAATAGAGTTCCCTCCCTTACCTGCTCAAATAATCCTGGTGTCTCCGTGGCTCCTGTAAAGGCTCCCTTTACTGTTCCAAATAGTATACTTTCCAGTAAATTGCTAGGAATAGCTGAACAATTTACTCCTATAAAAGATTCATTATAATCATTACCAGCATTATGAATGCCTTGTGCGAAAAGTTCTTTACCAGTTCCTGTCTCTCCATACAACATAATATTTGATTTATGCTTAGCAACCCTATATGCATTTTCAACACATAACTCAATTGCTGGCGTCTCACCTATAATATCCTCTAAGCTATATCTTGTACCATTAATAGGAATATTTACTTTTTTGCTTTTTCGTAATTGTTGCTGTAGTTCATAGATATGCATGATCATATCATCCATTTTTGTCACATCTTTCGTGATAGAAAAACAACCCATTACTTCATCGTCTTGAGAATATGGATACATGCTATGAACAATATGTACTGTTTTGCCACTGGGAATTGTATAATACATTCTCTCATTCTCAATAGGTTTCTTCCCTTGAATCAACGGTAAAACTACATTTGTATCCCATATATCCTTCTCTTTTTTTCCAACTAGCATATCTCTTGTTTGTCCTTCAACCTTCTCACTAGCCCGGTTCATATAAATTAGGTGCCCTGATTGATCATAGGCATAAATTGCTTCATCAATCTGATCTAATATTCGCTCAAATAAGTTATTTCTGTTCTGAAATTCATGGAGTTTAATATTTAGCTTAAATAATTCTTCTTGCAATTGAGCGAGCCTTTTATTATCTTCATTCATAATAACATTTCCTCCAAACTCAATTAGCTATCCGTTCTTCAGCTTATATTAGTCTACCGTTTTCATAATCTTAGTTGCTAATAAAAACTTGCCAGAATATATTTGTTGCTAACATTTTCAACACAAATTCTCTACTTCCTTCCTGAAAATCATAATATGTTTAAAAAATCAGCCGAAGTGGGAACGACAGACTGTGTAATAAATCCACAAAATGGTTAACATAAAACACAAAGAGTATGCTATAATCCACCTAAGAATTCGGAGAAGGAAAAAAGCAATAGATGAAAATACAAAGGAATTAGTTTATAGAAATACCAAAGCATGTAAGGTTTGTGAATACAAAGACAAATGCACAACGAGCAAAAGAGGAAGAGCCATTACAAGAGATATCAATCAATATATATTAGATAAAGTTGATGAAAGAACCAACAGCAATAAAGAACTGTACAAACAACGTAAAATGATTGTGGAACACCCTTTTGGAACCATAAAAAGATGGTGGGGATATTCGTATTTTCTGACAAGAGGACTAAAGTCAGTGAAAATGGAGGCCTCTTTGACTTTTTTAGCGTATAACATAAAAAGAGTAATCAACATATTGGGAATAAGAGAAATGACAAGCAGATTAATAGGGAAAAAACCACCAATAACCTGCTTAATTTTAAATATCCATTTTGTTCCATGAAAACGACCTCGTTTTGATAAAATAGCTTTAGAATATTTTAGCATTATTACACAGTCTGCCGTCCCCGTTTGCAATGCCATACATTACAGCGTTGCTTATATTGATTAACAAAGTAAAAGAGCCTAGGGAATGTTTATGATTCTTAGTATTGATATGTCTAAGATGACAAACGAAACGCCTCCACGGCTTGCCGGTGTAGGCTTCTTATCAGATCGTACAGATAGAAGGCGTTTGGAAATTTACATGATGTCTTCCCTTCGGCACGATAAATGGAGAACCCGAAACTGGATCCTTTATAACTGAGCAATCAAGATCGAAGACTTGCTTAATCAATGCTTCTGTTATGATTTCAGAAGGTGTTCCCTCTGAAATCAGCTTTCCTTTTTGAAGTGCAAAGATATAATCTGCATAGCGGGCGGAAAGATTGATATCATGGAGGACCATAACGATGGTGGTACCCCGTTTTCTATTTAAGTCTGTCAACAAATCGAGGATTTCAACCTGATAAGTAATATCAAGATATGTTGTGGGCTCATCCAAAAGAAGGATGTCTGTCTGTTGGGCAAGGGCCATAGCAATCCACACACGTTGTCGCTGTCCGCCGGATAGTTCATCCACACAACGGTTTGCCAGGTCTGTAATACCCATAATTTCTAAGGCCTCTTCCACAGCCTCATAATCCTTTTTACCCAACCCTTTAAAAAAGGACTGATACGGAAACCTTCCTCTTCCAACTAAATCTGCCACGGTTATGCCTTCTGGCACAACTGGGGATTGGGGAAGAAGTCCCAATATCTGAGCTAATTGTTTAGGTGGAATTTCACTGATTTTCTTACCATCAAGAAGGATTTCCCCTGAGCTTGGTTGGATTAGCCGGGCAAGTGTCTTCAGTAAAGTGGACTTCCCACAGGCATTCGCACCAATAATGACACTGATTTTATTGTTAGGGATAATGATATCGATACCATTAATAATGATTTTTTTATCATACCCGGCAAAGACATGATTCGCTTTCAGTGATCCTGTTGTCTTCATACTGAACCTCCTGTTCGATGCATACGAATAAGTAGTAGGAGTAGATAAGGTGATCCTAAAATACCAGTAATAACCCCCACTGGAAATCGGGTTTTAAAGGCAAACTGACCCACTAGATCGGCACTAAGTACTAATATGGCACCTACAAGACCTGCCGGAAATTCATTGGGCGTTCCAGCGCCAACAAGTTTCGTTGCGATCGGCCCTGCCAGAAAAGCCACAAAGGAAATAGGTCCTGTGACTGCAGTAGAAAAGGCAATTAAGGCCACTGAACTGATAACTAATAAGAGTCGTGTCAGATCCGTCCTGACACCCAGGGTAATAGCAGACTGCTCACCTAATTCTAAAATTTTAAGATGTCTTCCTAATAAAATAATTACAACTCCAAAGATTGCTAAAACAAGGAAAAGTTTAGGGATGTTCGTCATTTGCATTCCGTTTAAGCTACCGCTAAGCCATCGATAAGCAGCGGGAACATCATACTGTGACGCCCTTAACATTAGGAACGATATGAGTGCATTAAGCATTGCCTGAATACCCATTCCTACGAGTATGAGTTTTCCTCCTGAGAAGCTCCCCACCTTTGAAAGCATATAAATCAACACAGCAACCAGAAGCCCTGATATCACAGCAACTACGGAAACAATCGTACCACTGGTTTTCAATACAAGTATACAAAACATAGCTCCTACGCTGGATCCAGCCGTTATTCCTATGATATCCGGACTGGCTAAGGGGTTGCGTAATATTGTCTGAAAAGTACTGCCCGCCATCCCAAATCCTATGCCAACAAGTAGGCCCGCTAACATTCTAGGTAATCGTAAGGTCCGAATTGCAAAGGAAGCACCCTGAATCTGTTCTCCTAAAAGCACTCTAATAATAACGCCAATAGGATATTTATGGTTTCCAAGTAAAACCAAAGAAGCACATAGGCTCAAAGTCAGCATGCCCAGTAGCAGCGTCCCTGCAATCCAGCGAAACCTCCTATTGCGGTATCCGATTTTGATCGTATCAATATTATTTCTAATCATAACGCCCGCACCTTCGCTCTCATGGCAATGATAATAAGTATTGGAGCCCCGATAAAAGCGGTCACAATTCCTGCTTCTAATTCACTAGGACTGCCAATGAGTCTTCCTATGACATCGGAGAGTGTTAGTAGAACCGCTCCTCCAATAGCTGACATAGGTATGATCAATCGCAGCTTAGGACCACAGATCAGGCGCATGGTATGGGGAACCATTAGACCTACAAAACCGATCGGTCCTGCTAAAGCCGTGGTTGCACCACATAGCAGCACCCCGGCTGATGCCCCCACAACCCTTACTGTCCCTGTACGAACCCCTAGACCCGTTGCAATATCATCTCCCATAGCAAGGGCGTCCAATGCAGGAGTAGACAACATACCTAAAGCGAATCCAATGATGAGAAATGGAATCACAGAGGATATCCCTTCCCAAGTAGCTCCACTGATGCTTCCTACTTGCCAGAAACGAACAGCATTCATAACTTCTGCCCGAGGCAGAATGATTGCGCTAACCAGCGAGGACAGCGCAGCACTTGTGGCTGCCCCAGCTAAAGCAAGCTTGATGGGAGTCGCACCACCATGTCCCATGGAGCCTATTCCATAAACAAATACTGCCGTAATTGCCGCACCAACCAAAGCAAACCATATATACGCTTCAGCAGAGTTAATGCCCCAAAAAGCAATGCCACTAACAACGAACAATGTGGCTCCAGTATTGACACCTAAAATACTGGGGTCTGCGATTGGATTGCGCGTAATCGCCTGCATTAGGGCGCCAGAGACTCCAAGAGCTGCTCCAGCCAAAATGCCAAAAATAGTTCTTGGAATCCGTTCATGAATGACAATTTCATTCATTGTTGTCCTTCTGAAATGTAACAACGTGTCCAACACTTCATTAAAGCTAATAAAGCGTGCTCCGAATGCTAAGGAAGCCAGTATGCATAGTGCTAAACTTAGTAAACTGACAATTAATAAAAGAATTATTTTAGAATGTTTCATTCTACTTTATCAGCTGCCTCTCCGATTAGGCTAAGATATTCATTGATAGTGGCTGGGATGGAAAGTGGGCTAGGTGTTCCGGATGCTGCTAAAGGCGTGCCATCCTCAATCACCACTACAGATCCCTGCTTAACAGCTGGAATAATCCCAATCAAAGGATTTGCCTGCAGCACTTCTAATAATTTATCATTACCATAGGTGATGATCATATCAATGTCTTGAATTAAATCTACATTTTCTGCACTCAGCTCTAAAGCAAAGCTATTGGATTCTTTAGCTAGTTTTGAAATACTTTCTGGCAGCATCATTCCCAAATCTGTAAGATAAGCTGCACGGGGATCATTCGGAAGATATATGTAGAACTTACCTAAATCTGCCGGATTAAAATAGAAAAAAGCTGCTGTTTTTCCGTGGATTTGTGGATATTCACTAATTTTTTGTGCTATTAGATTCTCTAGTTCACGAACTAGTTCTTCACCTTCTGATTTCATACCCATACCAGTTGCATCTATAATAATCTGGTCACGCCAAAGGGTCTGCCATGGTAAGGTTGCGTAAGCAACTACGGGCGCAATTTTGCTCAATAAATCGTATTCTTCTTGAGTTATTCCTGAATAAGCTGCCAAGATAACATCAGGCTGAACATCACTAATAGTTTCGTAATCTAACCCGTCCGTGTCTTTGAAAATGACAGGGCTTTCAACTCCTAGTTCCTTAAATCTCGCTGCTGTCCAAGGCAAAAGGCCAGTGTCATCCTGTACACCATAGTTTGCTTGGGAAACTCCAACAGGAATAACCCCTAATGCCAATGGAACATCTTGGTTTCCCCAAGAGATGGCAGCAACCCTCTTTGGTTCACCTTCGATAACGGTTTCTCCGAATGCATGTTTAATGGTAATTGGATATATAGTAGAGGATTCAGACTTAATCTTAGCTTTTTCCCCATTTGATGATGTTGTTGGTGATTTTGCACAACCTGTTATTACGAGAATAAGTAAGATTGTGATAGCAAAAATAGATTTTATTTTTTTGAATTTCACAATATTTTCTTCCTTTCTTTTTAAAATTTGATGCTGTGATTATTGATTATTTAATCTTATCTATTTGATAATGAATTTCATAATCATTATTATATAGTCATATTGTTTTTGCGTCAACTATTTCATAGGATTAAGGAGTACAGTTAGAGAAAAAAAGGAAGCATAAAATGAAAAGCAAAGTAAAAGGATTGAACCTTCTAACAAAAGTATCTTTAAGGGTCCATGGCATAAAACTTATGAATTATAAAAAGGTAAGCACATATTTGCATTAAATATGGTTGCTTACCTTTTTATTTAGGGAAATGAGCATTAGTAAAAATACGGGGGTCAGAGCTCAAACACAGAAAAATCAGCACTATTTCAGTAGTTTTTATCTGTCCCCGTGTCCCTTAATAATGACTAATTTTAACTCAAGGACTCTCGTTATAGCTTCAATAATGTTTCCCACATTTCCTCGTTTACGGGAATATTTTCTCTCATACTTTCTTCCCGTGCTTTGGCAGTCCTTTCTCCCGGGTAAAGGATATCGGTAACACCGTTCTCTTTTGCTGATGTCTTAATGTACTCAGACATACTTTCTATATACGCATCCGCATAATCCTCACCTGCATATGCGGTTGGATTTATAGCGATAAATACCTGTGAAATGCCTGCATCATTTTTGCTCATCCTCATATCATAGGTAGATTTGCCAGCGGATAGTGCTGCAACTACCATGTCAATAGCAATGGAAAGTCCAGATCCCTTCCAATATCCTGCAGGAAGAACCTCACCACCATCTAGTATGGTATTGGGGTCGTCCGTAAGATTTCCATCTTTATCATAGCCGCCCGTAACCGGCAGCTTCTTTCCAGCAAGGGCATATGTCTGCAGTTTTCCAAAGGAAAACTGGGACTGCGCCATGTCTAATAGCACGTGCGCTCCACTTTTTTCTGGAATAGATATAATAAGGGGATTGTTTCCTATACGCTTTTCCGTACCACCCCATGGTGGCATATTTGGGAATGTATTTGTCATGCAAATACCGACACACCCTGCATTGGCAGCCCTCAGCCCATAGGTCCCTCCACGGAGCCAGTGATTGGTGTTTTTAAGCGCAACGCATCCTAAACCGTATTGTCCCGCTAATTCAATAGCCCTATCCATGGCAATACACGCATTTATTGGACCGAAGCCCAGCTGTCCATCCCATTGTTCAAGGGCTCCGGCACTATTCAACTTTACTGGCTGCCTATCGGGTCTAATTATACCTTCATCTATAGATTTTACAATAACAGGAAACCTATTTAAACCATGGGAATATACGCCATCACGGCTGTTGTCTGCTATTATGGACGCTCCCATTTCCGCAGCTTTCGATTCAAATCCTCTGCTTATAAGCACTCTTTTTAGTTCACTTTTCAGCTCATTATAAGATACACGCATGAATAACCCTCCTATTTATTGTGAATTACTCCCCACTTATCCGACCTTGCAGTCTGATTGAAGTGGGAGCTTCTTGGGAAGTTGATACTTGCATCTACATCTTTATCGCGATGTGTATTGTATTCTGGACAAGTCCATTCCTGATAGATCTTTTATTGAACAGCTATATAGATGTGTGACTGAAGAATCCTTATTTATATGCGGATCGACGAGGGCGCCGATCCCTACATTTCTGTCTTATGTTTACGTAGGGAACGGTGCCCTCACCAGTCCGTTGAATATTAAACTTCTCAGTCACAGAGCCATAGATTGATAACCTTTAGGTTATTCTTTAGCTGACTTCTCTATTGCTTCCCATAATCCCATTAGGTAGGTTGCTCCTAAAGCTCTATCATATAGACCATACCCAGGCATCGCCTTTTCGCCCCAAATCATCCTTCCATGGTCAGGTCTAATCGGTCCGGTCATACCGATATCATAAAATGCTTTCATAATTTCAAACATATCTAAAGATCCATCAGAAGATAGATGAGCTGCCTCGTCAAACTTACCCGGTGCAAGATGGATAACGTTTCGTACATGTCCAAAGTGAATTCTTCCCTTGAAGCTTCTTATCATATCTGGGATATCGTTGTGAGGGCTTGAACCTAAAGAACCTGTACATAGCGTAAGGCCATTATTCATTACAGGAACTGCATCTAATATTCTTTGAATATTTTCCTTATGATTTACAATTCTTGGTAAACCAAATACAGACCATGCCGGATCATCCATATGAATGGCCATTTTGATTCCATATTTTTTGCAGGTTGGCATAATTGCCTTCAAGAAATATACAAGATTTTGGAATAACTTTTCTGCATCTACCCCTTTATACATTTCAAATAGTTCTTTTATCCTTGCAAGTCTATCTGGTTCCCAACCAGGCAGAACAAATCCACCGGAATTGGCATCCATTTCTTCAAACATTTTAGCAGGATCAATCTTATCGATAAGCTCCTGATCATAAGAAAGGACTGTAGATCCATCAGGTCTTTCTTTCGCAAGGTCAGATCTTGTCCAGTCAAATACAGGCATGAAATTATAACATACTAAATCGATTCCTTCTTTGCCAAGATTTTCGAGGGTTTCGATATAATTTGCAATATATTGCTCCCTTGTAGGAAGACCAATTTTAATATCATCATGTATATTAACACTCTCAATACCGCTCAACGCAAGCCCTGCTGCTTCTATTTCTTCCTTCATGGCTCTGATCGCGCCTCTACTCCATACCTCTCCAGGCTTCGTATCATAAAGAGTTGTAATAACACCTACACAGCCAGGAATCTGCCTTATTTGTCCTAAGGTTACGGTATCATGTTTGCTTCCAAACCATCTTAATGTCATTTTCATTCCTATAAAATCTCCTCCCTAAACCCATAGAACTATACTAGTGCACTAGTATAGTTCTATGGGTTTCTTGATATGCTCTTGCATGATTCTTAATTTCATCTTTATATAACAGATAGTTATATTTATTTTTGAATTTTTGATACTATATAGTCATAAAAGGCTTCTTTTTGTTTTCCTAACACTTTATTCGTTAGTACAAAACCATGTTTAGTCGTCGAAAATATAACAATCATAGTCGGTTTTTTTGATACGCCTTTTATCGTATTCCATTTTAAATCTGAATTTTGATTTCCAGCTTTTACATGAATGCCATTATCATCAAAACCTATCTCCATATCCTGTGGAATCGTCGCTACCTGTCTTTTTGCACGCATATAAACGATTGCGGGTTGAATAACCGTAAATAAACAAATTGCGATTATGAAAAGTATTTTCATAAGGCTATTTACATCTCCCCAAAATTTTGAACTTAACAGTAACATAGCCACAGTAAATATAATATTACATACCCCTACCATTGAACCATAAATACTGTACATGGATAACTGCCAGAGATCAAAAGCCGTTGTTCGATAAGCAAACATATATTTCATATCACTTTACCTGAATAAGGATGGAAGCCATAAACTAACTGCGGGAATGAAGGTAATCAGTAAAAGCGTAACGACCATACATAGATAAAATGGCAATGTTGCTTTTACAACCCGCTCCATCGACACCTTCCCAACTGCAGAACCGATAAACAGTACAGAACCAACAGGTGGTGTTAAAAGACCGATACCACAGTTTAATACAAGCATGATACCAAACTGAATAGGATCAATACCAATTGAAGTTGCAATTGGCAGCAGGATATGGGTAGTAATCAATATGATTGGTGCCATGTCCATGATACAACCAAGAATTAATAGGATAAGGTTTAAAAGGAGTGCCAAAAGAATCGGATTATCTGTAAGACCAATAATTGCATTTGATGCTAATTTAGGAACACCCAAGCGCGTCAGCACAAATCCAAAAATACTAGAAGTTGCAATCAGAATGAGCACGATAGAAAGTGTATCTACACATACTTCAAGTACTCTCCAAACACCCTTCCAATCAAGACCTTTATAAATAAATACACTTACAAACAAACTGTAAATAACCGCAATAGCTGCAGATTCTGTAGCTGTAAAAACACCACCTACAACACCTACTACAACGATCAGAACAGCTGCGAGGGCCCAAAAGGAAACAGCAAATTGTTTTATTAAATTTATGATACTGAACTTTTCACCCTTTGGATAATTCCTCTTAACGGAAATGATATAGGAACCTATCATCAAAGATACTGCTAGTATTGCAGCTGGAACATAGCCTGCGAGAAATAGACTTCCTACGGAAATACCACCTGCAGTGGTCGCATAAATAACCATGTTATGGCTTGGCGGAACCAAGAGTCCTTCACAGGATGAAGTAATGGTAACAGCTGTTGAAAAGTCATCATCGTAACCTTGGTCTACCATCATAGGGATTAGAATACTACCCAGAGATGCTGTATCTGCAGCTGCAGAACCAGAAATACCTCCAAAGAAGTATGATGAAACAATATTAACCATTGCCATACCGCCTCGCATCCAGCCAACGCAAGCATTCGCTAGGGCTATCAGTTTTTCAGATATCCCTCCAGATCCCATAAGAACCCCCATTGTAATAAAGAAAGGTACTGCCATAAGACTGAAAGAACTAATCCCCTTTACCATCTGCTGTGCAATGGTTGTAAGTGGAAGGCCTTGGTATAAAAGAGAAAATAAAGATGCAAGTGCTACTGCATAAGCAATAGGAAATCTTAAAAATACCATGACAAAAAAGCTACCGAGCAAAATTAATATTGCCATACTCTCAACACTCATCATTTATCCTCCTCTTTTACAAAAATTCCTTTAATATGATTATATAAAGTCTCTATTTCGAAAATAACCATGGCTATACCTGCTAAGGGAACTGGGAAATACATCCAGAATCTTGAAAGACCTGGCATGCTTACATAAGAACCTCTTGATCCAAGCAGTACTGCATATTTCCAACCTACTACGATCATAACCACTGCAAGTGCTAAAACTGCAAAGTCTGAAATAATGTCTAAAACGAGTATCATTTTTTTAGGCAAGTACCTATCAAAAGCTGTCATACGAATATGTGCATTTCTTCTGATGGCTAAAGCCGCAGAAAGAACTGCCATGTAGGCCATACAAGTTAAAACCACTTCTTCACTCCATGCTGGATCTGGAATAAAAGAGATGTATCGACCAGCCACTGCCATAGTAGTAATGAGAATATCCACTATTAAAAGTAACTTACATAAGAAAAGAACGATCTTGTAAGCCACATCATATGCCGGTTTAATCCTATCAATTGTATTAAAAATGTTGGGCATACCTTACCTCCTTAAAAATTTAGACACAGAGGCTGTTATCCTCCTCTGTGTCTATAGAAACATCCCATTAATACAATATAAATCTTATTTCATATCAACAATCTTTTTATAAAGCTCTTTGTTGTTTGCTGTAGCAGATTCAATAACCCCTTTAACTGCTTCCTGCCAAGGTGTGATATCTTCAACTTCTACAACATTAACACCTTCTGCTTTTAACTGTTCTAACACTTTATTTTCAGCTTCCTCAGAAATCTTTCTATTAAATTCTGATGCATATTTACCAGCTTCCATTAGAATGTTCTGCTGTTCTTCTGTAAGTTTATTCCAAGCTTCATCTGTAATAACTACTTGGATTGCGCCAAGTGTATGACCATCAAGAATTAAGTTTGGTGCAACTTCTGGGAATGCATTTGATTTGTAGTTAGCGATAGGCTGCTCAGCACCATCTACTACGCCTGTTTGAAGTGCAGAATAAAGTTCACCGAAAGCTACAACTGTAGGTGAAGCACCAAGTCCTTGTACCATACCATTCATAACAGGGTCATTGGATACTCTTAGTTTCATACCTTTTAAATCTTCCATCTTACTAATTGGTTTAACTGTAAAGAAATGGCGGAAACCTTCTTCTCCATAGAATAAACCTCTAACTCCGCTGCCATTTTCATGTGGCTCTAAAAGGAATTCAGGAGCTAAGTCAGATGTAGCAAAATTCCAGAAATGCTCACGATTTACAAATGTATAAGGAATAGAAAGCAGTTTTGACTTTTCTCCGCCGTAGCTTGTAAGAGCAAATGCTGAAATACGGGACATATCAATTGTTCCACCCCCGCCTAGCATTGCATCAAGCACATCATTTTCTGATCCTAAAACACCGCTTGCCTGAATATCAATCTTAATCTTTCCACCTGAAAGCTCTTCGACTTTTTCTTTAAAGGCAGTATCTGTTTGACCAACAATTGTATCTAGTGGGTTAACTTCTGCATATACAAGCGTAATCTCTGGTTGTTCTGCTGGTGCTTCTCCTTGTGCCGGTGGTTCCGCTGGTGGTTTCGTACCGCAACCTGCTAACGCTGCAATAATTAAAACGAGTACCAGACTTAATGATAATACCTTATAACCTTTTTTCATATTGCCCCCTCCTATTTTCTGTACTTAATATTTGCATTGTAGAAAGTTCCTAAAAAAGCTTTTCATTAGATCAGTACCCACATCTAGGAAATTTCTACATAATTGCCAATTATTTTTGTTTGCATAGGATAACGTTTTCTCTAAAATCTAAAAAAAAGGTCTTTCCTTCATGCTGTAAAATTCATACATTTATCATATTATTATAAAGTATTTATACGTTTTAAGTAAGTCATCAATACAATAATCTTTGTGCCTAAAATTTATCATAACCTAATAACTTTTATCCTACATTTTTATCTGTATCATATACTAACATACTAGTATAGCTTTAGTCAATTATATCATCAAAAATGTTTAAAAATGGATTGATATTTCGATTGTTTTAAGATTCCTTTCTTTTCTCATCTAAATCTTATCTCCTTAAAAATAGAAACTGGCTAATCCTTTTAGCCAGTTTTATGGTAGTTTATTCAATTCTACACTTATAAAGTTTTCGATTTAATTTGCCCCTTGCCTTATTATTCTATTTCATTACCAACATGCTCTTTTTTTCTTGTTTTCCTTGTCCGTTTAAAACCACGCATATTACCATTAAAACAATAGCACCTACAATAGCACCCATACCAGCCAAAATACCAAAAACATCCGATAATGCACCAGTTATAATTGGCATGATAATAGCACCAATTCCTCCTATCATTAGTAAGACTCCCATCGCCATAGGATAAGACTTAATGATATTCCCGACTGTAGAAATTGTGGTAGGATAAATACCTGCCATAGAAAATCCTAATCCCATTATGGCAATGGTAATAACCTTCAAGTTATGTGTAGAAAGTAATAATAGATAAAAGACAACGGTTCCACAACTAGTTGCTAGCAGCAGTAATTTCTTCGATACTCTATCTCCCCAAAATGCACAAGTTAATCTACCCGCAAGAATAACCAGCCACAATAAGGAAGCAAGAATTTGAGCATATTCTATGGTCATGATATTTGAGTCAATGAAATATTTAACCATCCATCCATTAATAGTTGCTTCAGCGCACAAATAAAAAAACATAATCCCAGCACTAATACAAAAATCTCTGTTCTTCAAAAATTCATAAGACACTTTCTCTTTCTCAATCTTTTTCGCAGTGTTATCTATTTTCATCCTTGAAAAAAGAAACATAGAAATAATAGCAAGAACAATAATCATACTGGCAGCTATTTTCCAGCCCAGTTCCCCGGAAATGCTTGAAGATAGAATAACTAAAAATGGAGAGATTAAAGCACCGACCGCAAAAATACTATGCAAAACATTAAGTGCTGCCGGACTGCTATTCGATACCTCATTTACAATAGTGTTATTAAAATTAGAAATACTCCCCCGACTTAATCCTGTAAATAAAAACCCTAAAATCAATAGGATTGGATTACCTGTTAAAATCATAATTAGAAATCCCATAACAACAAAGCTGCATAAAAATATAATTGATTTTTTTCTGCCTAAATACAGAGGCAACACCCCTGCAATAAAACCAGAAATTAAATTACCTGCTTGGTGTGCAGAAATCAATCCTCCACTTACGGTATTGCTTAACCCATATTCAATACTCATTAAAGGGAGCAGTGAACCTAAAATCATAGCATATAATCCATTGACTGCAAAAACAAAAAAGCAGCAATTCAAAATGTATTTTTGATCTTTGTTAAGCTGTGTGTAAAACGATTGGTTTTTCATATTCTATAGCTCTCCTACTTACAATTAGATGATAATCCTACTAAGTATAGCACATTCTAAAATAATTACAAGCAAATCCATCTATCTCTAAGAACCATATAAGTTCTTGCTTGCTTTATAGATTATAATAATTCGCTCAACTAGCTTATGGTTACCAACAGTTCTTTAAATTTTCACTAAATAAGAAAATTTGCATAATACATGCTGTGGGGTAGACTAAACCAATTTGCTTTAATTATTGAGCTTTGCTATCTCAGGATATTGAGCAAGAAGTTTTTCGTTTGCTTGTTCAATTTTCGTATAATAGTCCGTATAAGAGGCACTTAGTTTCTTCATAGCGGGAATGAATACGTCGTAATAACCACTCGTCTTGTTAAACGCTTTCAGCAAAGCTTGCATTTTATATACTGGGGAATTCTTATATTCATCTGATTGCTTAAACGACATGTATTGCTCTAGAATACACTTATTTTCCGATAAAAACTTTTCAGGATTTTCAATAGATTGTTTTGTGACTTCTATCAGCTCTTTAATATTTATTGTACTAATATGTTTTGTGCTTTCAATTAAAAAAGCTTGCAAATCTTCGGGAAACCTAAATGATGGTACATTATCTAAAAACTCAATAATATCCCTATATGCTGATTGCTGCTCAACCGTTATAATCGGTTCATTCAAAAAACGGGCAAAATGAAGACATATAAATCTGCCGTAATACCCAGGAAAAGCATCCAGCAGCTTTTCGGCAATTGTTGCACTTTGCTCAATTGCTTTCAAATCCGTACTTATTTCAGCATAGTCTTTACCACAACTAAGCTTATCCAGAATAACCTTCTTCGCCTGTTCTCTTTGAACACTCAATTCCTTTTGAACTGAAAACTTCTGTAGCGTATCGCCGGTTTCATCGGAGAGTACTGCTTTAACTTCTTCTGTGCTAAATCCAAGTTTACGAAAAATAGAAATCTTTTTTAATCGGTCTATATCATCTGCACTAAAATCCCGATATCCATTTTCTAAAATAGTAGGGAAAATTAATCCTTGTTCTGCATAATACTCAATTGCTTTTTTGGTTAAATTCGTTACTTTACTGGTTTCATTCATTAACATTTCAATCACCTCAAGATAATCATAAGCTAACACCCAAGGTGATAGTCAATAGTTTTTACGAGAAAAGTACAAATAATTCGCATATGACTCTTCCACTAAACAGTTCTGTATATTGTCAGATTATTATACCTTTTCAGCAAAACTACACACCTTTTTCTACTATACAAAATATCCCTTGATAATCTTATTACTGTAGATGCTGTAATTACAACGCATTTACATTTAGACCACTTTGATGATGATGCTAAAAATAGTCACTTGTATAAGTACACCCCATGGTAATAGAAGAAATCAAGGTTTGAAGCCTGTTTAGATTCGTATAGTCTATGGTCTTCATTTTCAGATCAAAGATATTAAAAGCATCAAAGAAATGGATCTTATTTGCAAACTGAATGATTGAAACAAGCCAAGCAGAAGTATTTACCACTTTATTCTCATCTAACAGAAATGATATACTTTTCATAGGTGAGATACCGCCTTTCGTAGGGTTTTTTCTGGATAAAAAATACTTCTACTGGCGGTTACTTCTCACCTTTTGTTGTTTTTTGGTAATTAAGATATGGAAATTTTATGAAAACATCATGGTTTTGTTTGTACAAAATCTAGGTAGCTACAATATTCTTCATCTTCTCATCAGAAGTACGGCTAAACTCCTTTTGTAAAACATCGTCTCCTATATTCAATGCACTTTCCAGCATGTACTCCATATGACTATCTTTAATTTTGTATTGTCTTTTCAAACAAATATCGCTGCAAATTCTTCTAATGGGTGCCGTGTAATAGGCATTACCCATTTCAAAATCATAACCATCTTATACGCAGCAGCTTTTATTTGCCTTCCGATATTTTTAATCCAGCCTTAAAAGCATTGCCCAATAACTGATTTAGATCATAATAACTAGCACCCATCATAATCATTGGATTGATCTTCAAAGGGTCTGGCTTGCCCTCTGTTAAACATTCCTCATTCACATATACCGCAACAATTTCTCCCAGAAACATTTCAAAGTCATCTATAGGAATAACCTGAACAACTTTACAGAGAAAATTCATCGTGCATTCTTTAATCATTGGTGCTTTTCCCGATTCATCATAAAAGGGAACAAATACATTTGACTTATCTATTCTTTTTCCTGACACCATACCACAGTAATCTGTCTGTTCAACCAAATCCGCTGGGGGAATATTGACACTAAAATACCCGTTTTCCTTAACGCCTGCCGTTGTATAATGCGTGCTTTTCAGCGAAATATACAGCATTGGCTTCAAACTCACTACTCCACATGCACCCACAGTGACATAATTGGGCTTCCCATTGACATCCGCTCCCACAAGCATGGTAGGAAAGGGACCGAAGGGGCGATTTTGAATTTTAATCTTTTCCATTTTAAATCCTCCTTTTCATTCATCTGTTCTTCTACTGCAGTAGTATTTGTATTATATCTGGAATTCTAATAAAAGAATAGACTTTTTCTTTTCCATGAGTTATCATATAGATAGGGTATGCCCCTAAGCCAGTTGGCTTAGTTTTTTTATTTTTATAGAGTCTTTAATCATTTCCGAATCCGCCCCAAAGGCAAAAAATGAGGTTATTGCTATTCTTTTATCCAGTCATAGCAACAGCCTCATTTTCAAACTATCTTTTCCTCATCATTTTCTATTTTGCTTTTACCTCCGTCCATACTCAGTTATATTCCGTTGTAAATTCTCCTAGATCTACGAAAACTTCACCCCTTTCTGTTATTTTTCCCTCTGGATAGGACAACTCGTTGCCAAACACTTCTTCAGAAAGGAATTATTTCACCGCTTCATTGTTTGTTTTTCAACCAAGTAGTTGATTCCATAGAAAATATGTCGGGTAAAGATACTGACGCCTATCATAATCAATGCTGCTGCATAAAATGGAAGATATACAGCACTTCCAATCTTATCAAAAACAAAACCATAAATGAACTGTCCCAGAGGACTTGTACACATAACTACACAAATAAAAACAGAAACCACTTTTCCTATTAAGTCTTTGGGAGTCAATAGCTGAAGAACTGTCATCATCTGAATTTGAAACAATGTGTGTAATGTCAATAACAAACCACTCCCCACTGATAAGATAAAGTAGATTGCCACCTGATTGCTTAGCGTTTGCAATGCAATTCCACCTATGAGTATAGGTAAAGAGCATCCAATGAGCAGAAGTGGGCTTGATTTCGCTTTCAGTTTATTGGACATCACTCCTGCCAGAAGCCCGCCTAACACTGCGCCTGCGGCAATTATGCCCTGTGAGTAGCCATATAACAGGTTAGCAGTATCTTCATTAAAATCTAAATGCTGTGTGATTAAAACTGGCAGTCCGATTAAAACCAACGAAGTTAATAATAGATTAGTAGCCGCAAATACTAAAGATATTTTCCACAGTACAGGCTGCTTTTTGAACATAAAATGGAAACTTTCTTTGAGATCACCCAATCCGATAATAAATATATTCCCAGATGTTTTCTTTTTCTCAAATGGAATATGGATGAAAATCTCCATGACTGCCGATGCAAAAAAACAGCCTATACTCAACACTAAAATAAGATTTAATCCAAAAGCGGAAAATAATAGACCCCCGATAACAGGCCCTGCCATACTGGCTACTGAATTAATCATATCAACAATCGAGTTTGCCTTCATGATATGCTCTGATCCTACCAAAATAGGAACGCTCGCCTTGACTGCTGGTTGATAAGCACCCTGTATACCATACAGAAGCATCATAGTAATTGCCATAAGTGGAATAATATCCATTTTTCCAACTAGTAAATAGAATAAGGAAATCAGCAATGCAGTGCTGAAATCCAGAACAACCATGATATTACGCTTATTTATGCGATCGGCAAGTATACCACCTATTGGGAATAATAAAATCATTGGGATAAACGAAACTGCCAAAATTGTCCCGAACAGCGCAGACGAACCTGTTTGATTCAGCAGGTAAAGTGGAAGCGCATATCGCAATATCTGGTTACCAAATACGGATATAATTTGGCCTATGGCTACGAGAATAAAATCTTGATTAAATTTCGTTTGTTTACTCACGGTTATCCGTTCTCCTTTTTAGGTAATTTTGATGATGTTGCAGTACACGCTCTGTATCACTTGTGTGAAAGTCCATATCTTCTTCAAAGCGGTCTTGTTCTATGCCATCAAATCGATATAATTTTCTCAGAAGAGTGCACAATGTTTCTAAATCTTCCGATGTAAAATCGTGGAATATATCCGCTAAAAATTCGTCCGTGCGTTCGGAACAAACTTTGAAAGCTTGATAACCTTCTGTTGTGATAGAGATATTGACCGCTCGTTTATCCAATTGACTTGGTGCGACGGACAGATATTTCTTTTTTTCCATAACATCAACAATCTGCTTTGCGCTCTGTTTGGTCGTACCCAGTTGTCGCGCTAGGTAATTGATCGTTGCTTTGCCGTGCGGGGCATGGATAATGGCAGGTATCGCCAACATTTGACGTATGGTTATATCTTGCAAATATTTATCTCCTTGCATTTGCAGTTTATTGGTCACGGAAAATAATGTCGCAAGAGCATGTTGTGAGAAAAATAAATCCTTTGCTATGTTCATATGGTATTCCTCCTTATTTAGACATTATATTGTCTAAATAAAGCATAGTACCCCGCATTAAAATTGTCAATATACTGTCTAAATATTTTTGGCAATATATAAAGTAATCTAAATCTCAATGGATACATTTCCTTAAACTACTGAAATTTCAAAATACAAAAATTATCCTGTTGATAGGTTTTCGTGAAAAACAAAAAAGAGCAAGACCAACTTTCAAATCATTCTTACCTCTTTGCTTACTCATAAAAACCCCAATAAATCAGCCTTTCAGCCGTCTTTCATTGATGTCAATACACCACTTACTAATGGAATTATATAGAGCAACTATCAATGATATTTAGCCTCCAGCAGGAGTGGTCAAACAATTAAGGCTTAATGCGCGCTGAGTTTATAAAATCTTAAGAATTTTTTTATAAGTAGTTTATAATTAATTGATATCATTAATCATGCATTCCTGAAAAAATGAAATTTAAAGGGAGATATTGTATGAACTTAGTATTTTTTGCAGTATTTGGAGTAATATTAATTATTTATAGCTTTTTGAACTATTATATCGGGCTCAGAGTCTGGCAGTCCCTAGGAATATTCGTGCCCTTTTTAAACAGCAGGGTTTATTGGAGTTTTTTCTGGCTGCTTGTTTTTGCATATATTATTGGCAGGGTATCAAAGAATTTTCTACCTTATGCGGTGTCCTATAGCTTAACTCAAGTAGGCTCCTACTGGCTTGCTGCTATGGTTTATTTTACAATGGCCTATCTACTTATTGATATTGTCAGCTTTTTGGGTAAAAAAGCAGGAATTAACCTGTTGGATTTCAAGGCAGGCCCTGGTGTAGGCATTGCTGTATTACTCTTTGTTGTTGGAGTTATCTTATTTGGCTCATGGAGTGCCCGAAGTCCGAGAAATGTTGAATATGATGTAATGATTAATAAACCTGGAAATAAAGTGAATTCAATTAATGTAGTCATGGTCTCCGATATACATTTGGGGACGATTATCCATAATGGCAGACTTGTAAACATGGTGAATCGTATTAACGAATTGAACCCAGATATAATCTTGCTTCCTGGAGATGTTATAGATGAAAATATCCAATATTTTATTGAACAAAACATGTCAGAAACCTTTTCCCGTCTAAATCCGCCACTGGGCATTTATGCAGTTATGGGTAATCATGAATATATTGGAGGACATGCGGATGAGATTGCCGTTCATTTAGCCGAGGCGGGTGTTGTTGTTTTAAGAGATGAGGTTGTTCTTGTGAATGATAGCTTTTATATTATAGGTAGAGAGGACAGAGATAGCCAGCGCTTTACTGGACAGTCCAGAAAAAGTATAAAAGAGTTAATGGCTCATGTGGACCCTTCATTACCCCTAATTTTACTCGACCATCAGCCTAATAATTTAAGTGAGCATAAAAAGGCAGGGATCGATTTGCAGGTCTCCGGGCATACGCATCGAGGTCAGCTTTTTCCTTTCCATTTGATAACTGGAAGGATTTTTGAAATCGACTGGGGACATTTACAGGATGGTGATTATAATATTATTGTTTCTTCTGGTTACGGAACCTGGGGACCACCTATACGTGTAGGGCATCGAAGTGAAATTGTAAAGATAAATATTCAATTTCAATAGAATTATGAAAAAATGGCTTTTAGAACTCCTACCTTGTGAGAATTATTTTCGCTTTATTAAAACGCAACACGCCACATGAAAAAACTATAGAAATATATTAACAACAGCAATGAATCTCATCTGTATTTCTTAAACAATTTCTTGAAATTCTATACTTTTTCGCGAAATTTCTTCCCCTTCTTCAAAGACACATCCCCTAAACAATCGTTTAGGGGAATATAATTAGACATTCCATTTTTATCCAAATTCTTCCATACCGCTGTTTTTAAGCTATTTGTCCTCTATCAATACCACACACTCCACATGGGTTTTGATAGACAGATGATAATATTTCACATAAATAATAGACTTAGGGGCTTTCTTATAAATGGAATCTTAAAATATAGTCACGTTTATTAACTTTCATTTGCAAGCATGTGTGCAGCTGTCTCGTGCATTTCTTTCATACCTGACACTTGAGCGTATTCAGCAACAGTGATGCCACTGGTTGTTAGAAGTTCAAGAATATGCTCATCCATTCTTGCCCAAGTTTTACCTCCGGCATTATCATAAGCACCGATTAACTTTTTCAGCCCCTCTTTACCAAAGAGTAGATAATGGGACATGAAATCTACAGACACATCGGCTATTCCTACTTCTGTCCAATCAATTATTCCAGTAACATGATTGTTCTTATCAATAAGGATATGACCTGGATGTATATCTCCATGTTTTACCCCTATATGAGATGGCCAAAGAGAGTCTTCAGCTAACCAGGCTTGCCATCGGTCCCATAAATTTGGATTGACATGGTATTTTTCTTGTACACGTTTCATTCGCTGTTTCATTGAGGCTCTTAACTCACTAGCCCCAAGAATTTCAACACCGATATTATTGAATTCATCTTGAGGTAATGCGTGTAAGTTTGCTAAAGCTTTTCCTAATGAGTAGTAATATTCAGAGGGTACATTCGTTTCATCAAAACTCCATACATAACCTTGTTTTTCAATATCAATCGTAGCGGCTGGAATACCGTTTAGCTGCTTATATGCAATTAAGTCTTCTGAAAAAATAGACCAGTCGGGAACTTGAAAGCTTGCATAGTTACTTATGATATCTAACGCTTTTTTCTCTTGTAGCGCATGTCTCATAGATTCCGGTCTCCGCGGAATCCTTAGTATCCATTTATCGCCATTTTGAACTTTAGCATGAGCTACTAGAAAGTCAACACCAGATCCATTAATTCTTATCGTGTCTTCTAAAACATCTAGACCTTTATTATTTGCTAGTTGTTTAACTTTAAGTGTATTCATTTTCATTTCCTCCTAATATTCATTTTATTCTTGTCTTCCATAGGCAGAAAACCGGCCTTACATATTAATTGATTTAGCTTCAATCTTTTTGTATTGTGTCTGATAAATATGATTGGCTTCATCTATCATACACAACAGATAACAACCCTTATTTTTCTTTTTAAATGTAGAAACAACACAAAATTTGTATTTAAGATTTTCCTTTTCCGTTTATTATTCATTACTTCTCTCCCATTTCACTTTCTTTTTCTGTCCAATAAAAAACACAGGCTGGCTACCTGTGCACTGAGTAAAGGAGAAATATGTGACAAAATAGAACACCTTGTATTTCATTATTTAGACAAGTGGTTCTTACACACATTAAATATATGGTCATTTCAAGAAAACTTTTCAATAGAATTTTTACATAAGCAAAACAAATACTATCATTGATTCAGATACATACTTGCCAACATAATAGATCTGCAGTTGAACGGGCATGCAAAGATAGTTATAGTCGTGCTTATATTATACTATTGAAATTTCTTATTGATTCTAATTCTATTTTTAGACACACAAAAAGAGGGTAGCTTTGTCCCTCCTTTTTAACATCACACATTCGTTAATAAGGTTTTCTTAAAAATAGGCAGACCAATCCCGATTACGCTACACATAGGTAGATCCTTTAAGCACTATTCAATTAGTCACATAAAGTATTCAATCGAGATCTAAATATTCCACACATTTTTAAGCAACCCTCCATTCTTTTTAAATCATTAATAGGATAACATATATATTTGGCTTTAGCAAACATAACTAATTCAAAAAATATTCGTTAAACCAATATAGATTCTTTTTTAGTTTTCACTTACCTCTAACGATTGTTTCGCCATCTGTTCATATTCCTCCAGGCCAGATGTGATGGCAAATTCTGCAATGTCAACGGGGTATGCGGCAACCAATTCAATGATATGCTCTTTCATCTTTGGCCAATAGTATCCCCCTGCTTCTTTATAAGCATTGATAAGAGATTCAAGTCCTGCTTCACCAAAGGCTTTATACTGAAATACAAAATCATTTGATATATCTGCAACCTTTGCTTCAGTCCAATCAATTAAACCGATTACATTAGCATCCTTATCCATTAAAGTGTGTCCTGCATGGAGATCTCCATGTATGAAGCCTGTCTCCTTCGGCCACAATTCGTCGTTATTTAACCACATCTGCCATCTATTCCATAAGGATTCACCCACTCCAAATTTAACTTTTACCGCATCCATTCTTTTTTTCATCAACTGTCTTACTTCTTCAGACGTGTAAACCACCAGTCCAGCATCCTCTGCCTTTTCCTTTGGAATACTATGCAACGCTGCCAATGCCTTCCCTAATGTCCGATGAAAGCAATCTGGAACATTATTGACATCCATTTCCCAAACATAATTCCCTATCTCATGATCAATTGTACCTGCTGGTATGCCATCTAATTTCTTATAAGCAATTACCTCATCTGTATAGATCGTCCAGTTGGGGGCTTGAAAGGTGGTTATATATTGATTCACCAAATCTAATGCGTGCTTTTCAGCCTTTGTTCTTGGCATTACATCTTCACGCCTAGGTAAACGTAAGACCCATTCATTCCCTTCTAAATCAAGGGCAAATACGACCTGGAAGTCAAGCCCTGACTCATTGAATGTTAAAGTATCCTCTTTTATCTTTAAACCATACTTTTTTGCTATTTCGATAACTTGTTCTTTGGTTCTACTCATTCAAATCACTCCTAAGCATTATTATTTTCAAATTAAAAATCTCCTTTTTACCTCACATGCTCTCATTGGACTCTTTTAAATCTTCCGTTTTCCTTAATAGCAAAATTATAATCCCTGTGAATGTTGCAATCATTAATAAGACTGCGGAAAACATCGTATTGTGCAATGCAATTCGCTCTAGGGTAAATCCATAAATCAAAGCTCCTAGGGGAATACCCCCTCGTGACAGCAAACCCATCATAGAAAATACTCTAGACATATATTGGATGGGTGTCTCCTTTTGAATATGTGCCTGTATTGGAATAATGATAAATGCGCTGGATATACTTAACAAACATAGTGCTCCTGCTAATGAAACAAAGAATAAAAAGGTATCTTTTCCTAACAAAGATATGCTGCCAGGCAATATCAATGCTGTGAAAAGCATCATTGCAGCAGATACAAACCCAGTTCCCCACACCAGTGGTTTTCTTAATTCTCCATCCTTTCCGAATAATACTCCAACGAAAATACTTCCGACCAGCCCTCCCAAAATTACAATCATCTGTACATAACCGTACCGAATATCGGAAAATTTCAAGCTCATTTTAAATAGTAAAGGTAAAATAACACTGAAAATTGGTTGGAGCATCATATAATTTGCTAAATAAAATAAACAGAGCAAACCTATTGTTCTGTTTGATCGAATAAATTCTACACCCTCTGATAGGTCTTGAAAAATCCCTATGATGCCTGATCTTGATTTTACCTTTGTAAACTTGTACGCAATCATCATTTCACTGACTGCTGATAGCAAGAAGGAAACCCCATTCACTATAAATACCATTACTATGCCAAACTTTGCATATAGGGCTGCACCCATCACTGGACCTACCATAATCGATGCAGTTCTCATAGAGGATACCATGGCATTGCTACGTGTAGCTTCTCCTTGATCCACAAGTTGCGGCAGCATCCCTCTCGTTGCAGGTTCAAATAGCCCATTCATCAGAATAATGATTACCTGCGCCACTAAAAGAATTCCTATACTTAACATATCCCAATAAGCCAGTATAGCTAATATCATGATTACCCCTGCACTAATCAAATCTGTTACTACCATAATCGTTTTTCTATTCAGCCTATCCCCTAGCACCCCTGCAAAGGGATAAATGATAAGGGTAGGTAAAAATGACAGAAATGAAAAAATTCCTATCGTAGCAGCAGTCCCGCCAATATCAATAATATATAGGGGCATAATCATCATCTGGATGGTAGATCCTGTATCGGATACCATCCTACCAATCAAATACAACATAAAATCTTTATTTATCATTTTCTTTTCAGACTTCATTGACCTATCACCTAATTTCAACTTCTCTTAAAACATCTTTTGAGGATTATGTTGTAAGTTCATTCGCTATCGCATTAAAAAGAATTTCTTGCACTTTGGGATAAATATCTTCACCAACATCCTTTTTATGAATAATCATTGCTAAAGTTGATCGAATAACACCAGCAATAACCTCAACATCTTCATTGATTAATTTCTTTGACTCCTTATTTTTTGTGATAAATTCCATAAGGGGAACAATACTTCTTAGGGTCTTTGTTGCTACATATTGGTAATTTAACTTTCTAGCTACCATTTTGTATTCTTCTATGTCAGTGATTAATCTTCGTGTTAAAATATTTGATTCCAACTCAGAAGCCATTGCAAATAGGTATACCTTAATTGCATCACGTACATCCTTTGCTTGCTCCACCTTAGGCCAAACCTTTTTTTCAATTTCTTGCCCTTCAAGGGCTAATAGTTCGAGATAAAGCATCTCTTTTGATTCAAAGAAAATATAAAAACTACTCTTTGCTATCGATACAGAGGAAGTTATATCTTCAATAGATGTATTTTTCAACCCCTTTGCGATAAAATTCTTATGTGCAGCCTGCATCATTTCTACCTTAATTCTTTCTTTTTCTATTTCTGTAAATTTCGGCATAATATTTTCACCTCAAATGAGTATTTTTTATAAACATAAAAACAATTTGTTAATTTGTTTTTATTGTAGCAAAATCTTATTATCCTGTCAATCAGAAATAAGCAATTGCGCAAATACCCCTAGTTCTGCGTAAAAGCATGCCCCCCTTAAAGAAAAGTTCTCCCAAACCATATAAGTCTGAGGGAACATATGAAACACGCTAAACCCACTCTATCAGTGCAACACACTCCACGTGGAAAGATACCGCCTGAACCTGGGTGGCTCCTTGGCGGCTTTTCCGCTCTTTGTATTACCTGCTTTTTTCAGAGCGCGTGAAAAGAAAAGTACCGATGATTAAACAAATCACCGTCAGCGTGGCAATGGCAATAAAGTTCACCACCGGATTGAACAGTACAACGCTTCCGTATTCCGCCGTACCGGCATAGACCACTGCTCTGACTAGGTCAAGGCAGTATGTCATCGGCATGGCGTGGCTTAATACATACAAAATGCCGCTAGAGTTGTTGATTGGAATAAGCGCTCCGGAAAGAAACATCTGCGGCATGGTAATAAGCATCACGGCAATATTGGCAGTCTTGTTGCTTTTGACAAGCCCGATGATGATCATGGCCAGAGCACCCCCGGAAAGGCACATGAGTGGCGACAATAGGAGAATCATCAGCAGCTGTCCGGGACTCAGGGTGATACCCATGATGATTCCAACTATTAATGTACCTGCCATACTGACAATGGCGCTAAAGGATGAACCGAAAATCTTACCGATTACAATCGCATAGCGTGAAATCGGAGAAATCAACATCTCCTGGGTAAAATCCGTGGTACGGTCTTCAACCAACGATACCATTCCCGTGGTTGTAACCATAAAGAGCATATTGACCATCATGCCGACCATCATATATTTACTGTAATCGAAACCGAGCCCTCCCGCCATATTCTGTAAGAGGCTGCCTCCCAGCATTCCCATCATAACAAGCGGCATGGCAAGGCTCATTATTATTGTTCCGGGCGACCGGACCGAAAGGGTTATGTCCCGCAGAGCAATCGTGATAATAGCGTTGATTTCGCGCCCTATTCTTGATTTTCCTTTTTCTTTAGTTAATGCAATTTCATTCATGCTGCTGTGCCTCCTGTCTTGTTAAGGTATTCCACATATGCATCCTCCAGCGAAGGTTCTTTAATTTCCAGTACTGTCAGTTTGGTTTTTAGCCTAGATATAATTTCCTGCGCCGTACTGTCCTGATAAGGAACGATGATATGCACATCATCCTTTTTATGGAACAATCCCAGCTCCGATAGTTCGCTCGCCAAGCCCATCTGGTCTTCAGCATCTAGAATTATTTCCTTACGCATCAGACTTTTCTTCATCTCTTCCGGCGGGCAGCATCTGGCAACCTGCCCTTGATTGATAATGCATACCTTGTCCACATTCTCAGCTTCGTCGATATAGTGCGTGGTCAAGAATACCGTTGTTCCGTGTTCTTTGCGGACATTGTTAATGTATTCCCATAGGCTCCTACGACTCACCGCGTCCAGCCCCTGCGTCGGTTCGTCAAGAAACAAAACAGCCGGCGTGTGCATCAGACTGCGAATAATCTCAAGCTTACGCTGCATGCCGCCCGACATCTTTTTGACGGGTTTAAATATGGCATCCCCGATACCAACAATCTCGGCAAGTTCCATGACACGGTTTTTATATTCCTTGGGCATGAAACTGAAAGTCGGACGGTAACTATACATCCCATACAAGCAGGCATGAAAACGGATATTTTCTTCCGCCGAAAGCTGTAGATCGAGGCTAGGCTTCTGGAAGATAATGCCTACTTTTTCTCGCACTTGTTCAGCTTCCTTCTCGACGTCATAGCCCGCGATCGTTACGATGCCAGAAGTTTTGGCCAGCGTCGTGGTTAGTATCGAAATCGTTGTGGTTTTTCCTGCTCCATTGGGGCCGAGGAAAGCAAAAAACTCTCCTTCATTCACTGCAAAACTCACGCCTTTGACGGCAGGTGTTTTTGCTTTGTCATATTGTTTTATCAGTTCTTCTACTTGAATCATCGACATAAAAATAACCTCCTGTTTCATTACTTTAAAATTAGTTTATCAAAGCAATTTAAACTGAGGTTAAATGGAACTTAAACACAATGTAAACGCGAAATAAAATTTTAGTGTTACTTAATGGAATATCACTTTGGCAAAGTAATCGTAAATGTTGTACCTTTACCGATTTCGCTTTGCATAGTAATCTGACCTTCATGCAATTCAACAATTTTCTTAGCGAGGGAAAGCCCAAGCCCATTACCGCCGTGAGCCCTGTCACGGGATTTATCCACTTTATAAAAGCGTTCAAATATATGGATCTGGTCTTCCGGCGCAATGCCGATACCCGTATCGGTAATCCGACAGCATATATTTACTTGATCGGACTTTAAAATAACTCGGATCACGCCACCCTCCGGCGTGAATTTTATGGCATTATGAAGTAGATTCACCCAAACCTGGGACAGCATCCCCTCGTCACCCTGGGCAGTTACCCTTTCTAGGTCAACTTCCAACTCAATTCCTTTGACGTTCCATTGCGGCTCCAGCATCAGGACGACTTCCTCCAACTGCTTGTCTAGCCTGAATTCCATAGAGGATAAAGGTTCTCCGCCAGTTTCAAGCGCCGATAGTTTCAAAAGATTGTCACTTAAGGCGGAAAGCCGCTTGCTTTCGGCTTCAATGATACCTAAATAGTGATTTTTCTGTTCATCTGTAAGTGCTGTGTTTTTTAATAATGCTGCAAATCCGCTGATGGAAGTCAGCGGTGATTGGATCTCGTGGGATACATTGGAAATAAAATCCTGACGCAGCTGTTCCATGGAGCCAAGCTCCTTCGCTATTTTATTGATTCCATCCACCATATCGTTGTGGAGGTAATCATCATGGGCATCGATAAAGACGTCGAAATCACCTTGGGCGATTCTTGTCATGGCATTTAGTATTTGACTCTGCAGGACATGATGCTGCCGCATACCTTTTGAATACCTGCTAGCGATCAACCTGGAAATGGATGCCACACATACGATTAAAATCATCCCAACGAGACCGGAAATAACATGAGCCCAAAATTCTGGGGGAGTGCCGGTCCAGTGGTAGATCATGGACGTAATGCTATACCCTACAGCAAAAAAGAATCCAAAAGCAACAAAAAGTAAAATCACTGTAATTGCAATAGGATGTCGTTTAGGCTGTTTCATATAAGCACCTCCAGCCTATATCCAAGCCCCCGGATGGTGGTAATTTTAAAGCCAGTCTGCCCCTCTGGGAAACGGTCGCGTAGGCGGTTTATATGGACGTCCAGCGTTCTTTCATTTCCCTCAAAATCAGCGCCCCATATGTCCTCAATCAACCGGTTGCGGGAAAATGTTTTGTTGGGAAAGCTCGCCAGCTTGAAGAGCAGTTCAAACTCCTTCATCGGAATATCTTCACGTAACCCATTTATCGTGACGCTATATCTATTTTTGTCGATCACAACATTGCCGATCTGAATAACCTGAGATGCCTCAATTTTATAACGCCGCAGCAGCGCCTGAACGCGGACAACCAGCTCATCGCCTTCAAAAGGCTTGGTCAGATAATCGTCGGCGCCAAGTCCAAAGCCTTTCACCTTGTTTGCGAGCTCACCTTTGGCTGTCAGCATTAGAACCGGCATATTTTCATAATAACGACGCAAATGACGGCAGAGCTCAAAGCCGTCCATGTTCGGCATCATGATGTCGATAATCGCCAGATCAGGGTTATCAACGTTAATGTTTTGCAATGCTTCACGTCCGTCTGCCGCCTCGCATACTTCAAAGCCATTGTTTTGAAGCAGGGCAAGCACAAGCTCACGGATGTTCGAATCGTCGTCAACAATCATAATCTTACTCATTTTTCATCACCTGTATTGAATTATAACATACTAATGTAAACAGAGATTAAACGCAGCTAAGAATTTCTTTTATTTTTGTGAACTAAGAATGGTTTTGCCATGGATGCACATATTTTTCCATCTGTCTTAATGACATTACAAAAGATTCGTCAGGCGTTTAAATACGTCGCTGTTTTTGTTTTCTGGTTGGACGGCGATTATCATGTTCAAACCAAAGGTTACTAAAAGAAATGACAAGTGGGAGTCTAATCATGATAATACTTGCCACACTCGATGAAAAGAATGGTAAAACAATAGCCCCTAGTATTAGAACGAACCAAACACCTAACCGAAACCAGGAGTCCCTTGTGTCATTATTCCTATTCAATTCATCTTTATTTTCCATTAAGGAACTAAACATAAATTGGTTGCTCAGATTAACTAGTAAAAATAAAACCATATATCCAACCGCGGAAACCACTTCACCGAAGTTATTACCCACCCATTTTGTGAAAATAGGCAGTAGCGATAAAAAGAATAGGAATAGCAGGTTGGGCCAGATAAATCGCGTATTACCAGCCATTGCATTCTTGAGAGTTTTTTAAAAAGCTCAATATTCATTTCATCCATAGAGAACGCCCCTCATTTATTTTCTTTTGGTACATGTATAACAGATACCATAAGAATATCTTTTTATCAAAGGAGCGCTACATCTTTCAAGCCACGAGTATCACCCTAACTGTTAAGACTAAGAATCCCATGGTGCTGCTAAATCCTCCATGTCATCTATAAAATGAGCAAAAACCACAACATCTTGTGGTCAAAATCTACTTTTCGCCCTCAAAACCAGATCTCGTCATCAGAATTATCGCTTCCACATGGCTCGTGAAGACAGCATTGATGTCTTTAGCTGATTTTTGCCCCTTACGTTTGAGGGAATCTATCGATTAAAATTAATTATTCCTTTCTATCAAAAAGTGGATAGATCCTATCACCACGTACATATGAAAGTGTACCCAGTGTCCAGTCGGAAGTATATAAATACCCATATTCACCCGTATCAAACCTGGCTGCATTATAGCTGTAGCTGCCCATCTTTGTAGAATCAATCACATTGTCTGTCGGAACACTGCTAAAACGCTCCTCCATCCGCTGATAGGGTGCTTCTTGCAAAGTATGACTTGAAACTGTATATACATACATATTTTCGCTTTCTATGGAGTGTAAATACACAGTGTTCCCATCCACACTGACCAAAACATCGCAAGCATTGCTTCCTTGTGTTTGATGACAATTCAGAGGTTTCAAGTCTATGCTGCGAATAATTTCAAGCCTATTGAAATCATATACAAATAATCCAAAATAACCGTGGAATATTACAATATCATCCGAAGCGTAGTCGAGTTCTGGCATACTGACACCTAGGCTTTGCTCTAAGGACAATTCCGGGGCAGTAGGTTCAAGTTTTGCAGATATAAAGGTCTTAAGGGACATCTCAATTAACGCTTGCAGCTTTTCGGGACTTTCGGCATAATCCCGAACATCACGGCCAACTGTTTCTTCTGCCCATTTACGAGCATTGATAAAACCTACTTCACGCTTACCATCTGTAAGTACTGTACGAACGCCGTTTGCATTATCAACCAGTGCAAGTAGAATGAGTGCATTTTTGCGGAAGGGATTGGATTTGACAGCTTCTTCCGTATCATACTGCTTAAGCACTTCAGAAGAAACCGAATAGACAATTTCAATATCATAAAGCTGTTCACTTGTGTGTAACTTGAAGTGGTCATACTGCACATCTACCGGCACAGGCAATAAACCAATCAGCTTACCGACTGCGGAATTATCGCCAATATATTTTGTACGAGCTTTCCATAGTTCCTCGGCAGAACCAACCTCCATTGCTGCAGTGACACTTCCAAACTGCCGCTCAAAGAAAGCTTTGACCTCACCTGGCTTCTTAACAGTATAGGAAAGACTGGGTTTTACGTCATTATTCACCCAAACTTCTGAAAAATTCTTGCTAAAGTTAAAATATATATTCCCCATATCCCCATTATAAAACCCTCTAAAAACAAAGTGGATTTGATTGGTATTGTCCCTGTCAAGGTCACGGCTTTGGGAAACTGCGGATTTGTTTACCTTAAGTTCTCTTAAATAATCGGCAATTTCCTCTGCTTTTGCCTCATTAAAATCCATATGCTTATTTTCGGAAATTAGCGTTCCATAGGCAGCACGGTCAAGAGGTTTTAATGTAAATCCCACAACATCGGAGAGTACTGCAGTATTTATCGGGTTGGCTACAAGTCCTATACTGACTGCTACAACCGAAATTACTGTAGCCACAACTACCCAAAATCGAGGCTTCCTATAATTCAGCACGTTTTTAATTCTCCCTTTTACATTGCCCTCGCCAAAGGCAAGTGGACTTCCATTTAAAATATGCCTTCCGGTAGCAAGCGACAATAAGGAACTGGCATAAGGCTTTTTAATATCTTCATTCATTTCTTTCAATACTCTTTCGTCACAAGAAAGCTCCATATCCGTACTCATCAACATAAATGCAATCCACACAAGGGGATTAAACCAGTGTATGGACAATATTAAGAAAGCTAACACCTTAGTAATATGGTCTTTTCGATGGATATGGGTTTGTTCATGCAGTAATATATAACCTCTTTCTTCAACGTTGAGTCCAAGAGGTAAATATATCTTCGGTCTTATTAATCCAAGGACAAAAGGTGTTTTCAAATTCTTAGCTTCGAAAATATTCTGCTCTATTAACTGTGCACTTTTAAGCTGTCTTTTTAGTTGTAAAACAGACACTACACTATAAATAAGCAATACCATTATCCCCAAAATCCAGATGTATGCTCCTATTTCTGTATAGATCTGCAATGGATTTACACTTGCCCCAATAGTCGGTGCAGGAAGTGATTTGCTTACAAATGAATCAACTACCTCTATCCCACTATTAATCTGAGGAATTTGCTGATAGATGATATCATGAGGAATTGGAACGATATTCGCACTCCGTGGTAAAAGGCTAAACATGCTTTCAAAGGAGAATGGAATTATAAGACGAAATGCCACCACCACCCATAAAGCATAAGAGATGACTTTTGGAGCTTTGCTGAGTAATAGTCTGACAAGTATCACAAAAAGAATAACATAGCTTGCCGTAAGGCTCATATTTAAAACAGAAAGAAATAGTTCACGCATTGCTACACCTCCTTGTGCTCATCAATCAATTTTTTCAATTCTTCAGCCTGATGTTTACTTAGTTTTCTACCTCCCATAAAAGCTGTTAGAAATTTAGGCAAGGACCCTCCAAAGGTATCCTCGACAAAATATATACTTTGCTTGGCGTAATATGCATCCTTTGTAATTAGAGATGAAACTACAGGATTTTCATTTTGAAAAATGCCCTTTTCACATAACTTTTTCAATACTGTATATGTTGTGGACTTTTTCCAGTTCATTTCTTTTTCACATAGCTTCACAAGATCACCGGAGCCAATTGGCTCGTTCTTCCAAATTAATTCTGCAAACTTTTCTTCACTTTCAGTAAGTTTATATTTTTTCATGATAAACCTCCTCGGTCTATAAGATATAGACTCTATATCGCAAGTCTATATCTTATAGACTTCTATGTCAATGCGTATTTATAAAAATATATAAGAAAGAATGGTCAACCCCATTTCATTTTCCGTTTTTTCTTTCCCTCGATATGCTCCAATAAACCCATTTAAACCAACACAACAGCCACTTGGTGTGTTTTGGTTTAAATATGATACAAATACGCAGTTAATAGGTGTTATACCCCCTTCGACTTTAGGGGAGTTCCTGAAAATAGGATCTACATAAGTCTTATCAACTTTTAGTTCAATCATATATCAGATGGTCTAACCCATCCTCTGATGTTAGCATTTCAAGATTATTAAATATTTCCTCTTCGTCCCAGTTCCACCATTGAAGCTTTAGCAAGAATTCAACCTTTTCATCACCAAATCGTTTTTTGATAAATTTAGCTGGATTCCCACCAGATATTGTATATGGTTCAACACTTTTTACTACTGTTGAGTTAGCGGCAATAATCGCACCATCTCCAATTTTAATACCTTGCATAATGGTTACATTTTGACCTATCCATACATCATTACCAATCACTGTATCTCCCTTAAAAGGCAGCTGTTCTACTGTTGGAGTGACCTTTTCCCAACCACCTCCAAAGATATTAAAGGGGTAGGTTGTTATGCCCTCCATCCTATGATTTGCTCCATTCATAATGAATTTTACGCCCTCTGCTATTGCGCAAAATTTACCTATGATTAGCTTATCTCCAAGAAATTCATAATGATGCTCTATATTATCATAAAATTTCTCAGGAGATTTTTTATTATCACTATAATAAGTATATTCTCCAATTTCTACATTAGGGCGTTTAGGTAAATTACTTATATAACAAACTGTTTTTATGTTTTCATTTGGATATAGTTTTTTCTTATCTGGTCCTGTCATAGGATATACCCTCTCTTTCATCTTTTAATATATTTCTTATCGGTTCCTATTTTTATGAGAACCACATAGCTTCTAGTAGATTAACTGCCCTATTTTATCTGCCTCCTCAGCAAACCATATTCCTCCATCTGGTCCAAGTACAAGACCATGTGGCTCCGACCCTGGTGTAGGTATTTGATATTCTATAATTTCTCCGCATAACGTAATCCTACCAATTTTATTACTTCCCCACTCTGTAAACCATATGGCTCCATCCGAGCCTACAGTAATTCCATATGGTCCTGATTTCTCCATTGGAAGGTTATACTCATTTATCTTTATATTCATCCAATTATCATCCTTTCATTTTTTAATTAAAACAAAAAACCTTTCCGAACTATCAAGTTTCGGAAAGGTTATAAGTATCATCCTATATAGAGTTAGCACAAAACAACTATTCTAGAACAAGAATAGTATAAAAGTACTCTATAAATGCAAGTGAAATATGACACAATTATAAACCTATCCAAAACTTATAGTAGTTTAGATTCACACAAAATAGCATATCCTAAACCATTAAATATGCCCATTTTATCTATACTACTGCAATTTGCAAAAACTGGATAAGATTATATGATCATTTTAACGAATCACCTCAAAGCATTTATTTTAAAATACGTTTAGATTATAAAACTTTTAGATAATATAAGTCAAGGATTATATCATTGAGATTTAATTTTTATAGACATTTACGACATTCAATAGCTAGCTTCTTCTACTATGTGTATTACTGCGTAAAAGTTAGACACCCTAAATCACCCCCCAAATCTTAGTAGTCTGAGGGAACATAAAACATACTCCAAAATTCACTTGAAAACCTTAAAACCGTTTGATATCAGCCTACTTCTTCTAACACACTCTACATGTGTCTGGGCAAAGTAGTGATACTGAAACGCAGAATTATTGTACCCATACTCCGGGGTCTTTTTAGGAGGCGGGGGTCGTAAGCTATACCCAATACGCAAAAAAAAATTAATTTTCATTTCTTATATCATTTAATAGTCCTTCAAACCATTGAACATTTACAAAGTGATGAGAAAGTGAATTTTCCAACATTTTTTTGAAATAAATAGGGAGTGTTTCATTATGTTGAAGAGATTGTTCTAATAAAAAAATTTTCTGTTCAGTTTGTTCGATTTGTATTTCTATAAGTTTTGTTAGCTCCTCGCTCTTATATTCATTAGCAAATAACATTGCTGCATAAAAAGATAAGTTTATATAATCTGTCTTAGAGCCATACATGTACATCAATCTTTCAAATTCTTTATCTCCTAGTTCAGTGATAATATAATTATGCGTCTCTCTAGAATTGTCTAATTGGTCAATTTTTTTAATATATTGTTTTTCTTCTAATTGTTGAAGATTATAATAGAATGATCCCTTAGTGAAATTCACTATATATTTATAATGTCTTTCTTCCATTAAAGCTAATAATTCGTATCCATAAGAACCCGGGTTTTGTTTTAATAAACCTAAAATTAGTAATGGTATCAAAAAAACATCTCCTTTATGCTTTTCATCAAAATTATATTGATAATTATCTCATAATTATAAGGTATAATCATTGTTGATTTGCATGACTTGAGATACAAATTCATCATATGATATTTTTCCTAATGCAAAGTCCATACTTTTTATATATATTTTTTCTGCTTTGGTATGCGTTCTAGCATGATTTAAATTTAGCAATTCATTTTCATTTTTTAACGGGTTCAATACATGTTGTCTATTAGAAAAGGCTTCAAAATATCGTAAACCAAATTTTCTTTGAGAAATTGCATCAATATGAATACCATCAGGATTAGAAGTTAAACCTGAGGCTGTGACAAAGTAGCAATTATCTTGTTCAAAAGCAAATTTTTGTAACTCTTGATTGATGAAATTATATTCAGTGCAGCTTTTTCCAAAACATTCTTTGCCTAAAAAGTCTCCTAAACCACCAATAATAATTGGAATATCTGGAGCATTCAACTCCTTTCTTAGAGCCTCAATAATTAAAAGTAACTTTTTATAATATACTTTGTAGTTACCATTAACGCTATCACTTTCTCCTTGATGCCATAGAATTCCTGTTAACTGACTACTTTGCATAGCGAATTTAGCTTCAGTTATTGCATGTCTAAAAAGTGCTTGATCTACAGCCCACTCATCCAGTGAGCTTCCACCTTCAGCACAAGGAATTAAGCCAATAATATCTTCTTGATTTTGACGACACCATGCATCTGCAAATGAACCCGCCAGACTTATTCCTGAAACAGGACGGTCATAATTGATGGGCTCAGTCATCATTTGCCATCTACCATTACGCAACATTTGTATTCTTTCATTATAAATCGGGGGTACTTCATGAATAAACCCTCTTCCAGCCATATTCGACTGCCCTAACATTAAAAATGATTTAAGCACTTTATTTCATCCTTCCTTTTGATTTAGTATTTATGAAGAAATGTTTCCAATTCTCAATAAAATACTAAATAGATATTTATCTAATTCATTGTTTCAGTAGCTTTTCATACATGTAAAAAACTACCAAATTTATTATTAGTCTAATTAGACTAATAATACTTAAATAATATAGTCTAATTAGACTAGTTGTCAACGATATTTTTCAGAAGTAGCGCCAAATTATATACTCACCTAATGTCCGCTAGTTTTGTGTATTTATACACCCACTGGTCACAAATCCCTAAAACTATAGGTGTGAGGAAACATAAAGACACAGGTTAAAAAAGGTCCGATTTCTCTAACCCTTTGATGCTAACCTATTTCCTCTCTATCAGCACAATTGTCTTCGCGTGCATTCTGGCAACTGGATGATACAAATACGCAAAATATTAGAATTAGACCCCCTACAACCCCCTTTTGGGGTAGGGGGTCATTTAAAATTATAATTAATACCTATAAACAATAATCACTTTAATTGTTCATCTATTTCTTTTGCCATTTTCTTAAAATTTCTTACTATATAGACATGCTAACACCAATAAACTACCATTAATATTAAATTTGGAAAAACAATCCCAAAAACATACTAATATATGCAAGACTATTAGGAGCATGACATAAATTTAATGCGAAAATTCATTCCTAAAATATTCCTTAGTAGAATTCATATTTACTTGCGGATGCGCTTTTTCAAATTTACAAGCTATTACATTCTATACTATTAAAAAGTTGCCAAAGCTGCTCCACGATTATTGGTGTAGGATATGGCTTCGAATTATATATCCACCACTCTAATACACCAACACCAGCTGATACTAAAAATTCTACAGAAATTTCTTTGCTGGCTTTTTCTTCAGATAAATCAAGGCCGTCGAGTAATCCTTCTTTAAATATTTCCTTCATACGCTTTCTAAAGACAGGACTTTCCTTATTGGATAACATTGCGGAATAAAATTTATAATTGACTTCAAGATGTTCAAAAATTCGAATCAGGCTAGACTTAGATGTTATTTTTTCTAACGTATGGTCGTGGATACACGCCTTTGTTAATTGTATTAAATAATTATCCAAACACTTGTCCCTTAAATCATACTTATCAGCAAAATGGAGGTAAATTGTTCCTCGATTAACGTTAGCCTTTTCTGCGATTTCACTAATGGTAATATTTTCCAAATCTTTTTCTAAAATAAGTGTCATAAAAGCATCCATGATTGCCTGTTTAGATTTTTGAATTCGTCTATCCATCTTAATACTTCCTCTCAGCATAATAATTAACATATTGAACGTAATTGTTGATTTTTCAACAGATCCCATACTATTACTTATTGAACTACCTAATTGTAGCTGATATTATAAAATTATTCAACACGTGTTGAATAAAAAACAATGTTAAGAAGGAGATAAATTATGAAAGCAATCGGTTTAACAATTTTCGGTAACCCCGGTATATTTGAAGAAATAGATGTGAATTTACCAGATTTAAGTGACA
The DNA here is from genome assembly GCF_001750685.1 of Geosporobacter ferrireducens. Classification (GTDB taxonomy): domain Bacteria; phylum Bacillota; class Clostridia; order Peptostreptococcales; family Thermotaleaceae; genus Geosporobacter; species Geosporobacter ferrireducens. Next base: position 1,628,482 of record NZ_CP017269.1, read on the forward strand.
GCCAAGTACTTGTTGAAGTGAAGGCTTCATCAATTAATCCTGGCGACGAACCTTTACGTTCGGGAGAAATATTTAAAAGCTCTGTTGGAGGCCAATGGTCCGAGAAATTACCAATATTTCTTGGAAGTGATGTTGCTGGGATCGTCAAAGCTGTTGGAAAAAAAGTTACCCGGTTTAAAGTCGATGACCGTGTTATGGGATTAACTATCCATTCAGGAGCATATCAAGATTTCGTTGCAATAGATGAGGATCATCTTACAAAGTTTTCAGAAGATATATCATATGAAATTGCAGGTGCTGCGCCTACAATTACGTTAACGGCAAAGCAAGCATTATTTGATCACGGGAACCTTTTAAAAGGACAGAGAGTTCTTATTCAAGGTGGTGCCGGAGGTGTCGGCCATGCGGCAATACAATTAGCAAAAAATCATGGTGCTTATGTTATAACGACTGCAAGAAAAAATAATCATGATTTTGTAAAAGTTTTAGGAGCAGATGAAGTATACGACTATACTGAATTTGATATTGCAGATATAATCAACGAAAAAGTTGACTTGGTACTTGATACTGTTATGGAGACATCTATTATTAAAAATAATGGTGCGTTAGGTGAAGTTGGGAAAAAAAGCCTCACAGTTATTAAAGATAATGGGAAATATGTATCAATTGTTTCTTTTGGATTAAATAGTTATCCGATCGAACGTAATATCGAGGCACACTTTTTCCAATCTAAACCGAACCACTCAGACTTTGAAAAAGTCATGAGTTGGATTGAAATGAAAGAACTACAGATTCATATAGATAAAATTTTTTCCCTATCTCCTCAAGGAATTGAAGAAGCTTACATCTATAGTAAAAAGCAATCTAAAAAGGGGCGAATTTCAGTATCAAAATTTCAAAATAAGTAATAGGTCTGGGAGCATATCCAATCCCTAGGAGATCTCATATTTTCCTTTATTAAATACCTTTACGCGTATATCCTGATAGTTACGTGCATTTGTTTCCTTTTTGAGTAATTATGTACCCCCGGGGTCGAAAATCATTGCCTTAACTTGTTTTATGTTCTATCAACACCACAATCTCCACGTTCGCCGTATCTGGAAACATGTCTCAGGATAGATAAATGCTTTCTATATCACAGTTGGATACATATCCTTCTAAATCAATCCAATATTCTCTTTTGCTAATATCCCATATTTTGGAGTAGGATACCTGTATTCGATTGCTCTACAATTTGGTGTGTCCTTTGAGTATCTTGTCGTTGAACATGTAGGTGTGATTCATGGGATGCTTTAGTCATGGTGCAGTGAAAAACAAAAACCCTGAGCCTTCAGGGTTTAGTTGTTCAATCTATCAATATTTATAATTTGATTTTTGCCATCTTTAAACGCCCTTTTTATAGTAATCTTTCAATAATCCATCTGTCATCTTAACAACGTTTATGGCCTCATCAAAATTGGCAAAGCTTTTTCCTTTACCGATCATGAAGTTAACCTATTGTTTCTATTTATGATTCTGTTACCTTCACTTAGGTTTTCCCCCTACGCCTCCATTACTAGATCGTTCTAGACAAACTAATCCTTTGTATCTAACATGCATAAACTTCCCTAATACCTCCTTTTTAAAAGAACTTAAATCTCGAATATCCATACGACTCGGCCTTGTTCTTCTCTAAGAGAAACCTTACAATCTATATTTTTTATTTTAAGTCCCAGCCAAAAGTGGCTGGCGCAAATTCCAATATCAACGTTGGGATGTTCCCATTTTATGTGTTTATAACCAACAGGCATTGCAATGGAAATTGTTTTAAAATCAGAGGAAACCGTGAACCGCCAGTGCTGCCTATTAGCGGCAGAAGGGGCCTTACGTGCAAGATCAAGGGCATACAATATTTCCGGCGGAAGATTCTCCTCCTTTATGTCATTCTCCATTAATTCACTGATTTGCTTACGCTTGTGGCTAAAAAATGATGTCTGCATCCTATCAATCAATCTAACACCCTCTTGCTTCCAGTATCCTAAAGGTGTGATACATATAGCCCGTTCACCTTCCACCTCGCCTTTTCCGTAACCCCATTTGGCATTTTCCAATTCAGTATATGCTCCTAAATGGGGCATAACCCGTTCCAGCTCTGTCAGTAAATAATGTCCATACCAGCAAGTAGACAGTCCTAAGCTTGTGGCATATAGGATCAGAATTTCTCCGATGAAACCAGCTGTAGCTATGGAGCAGTTATCAGTGGTTGTTATAAATGCTACATTATCAGGTGGTGAAGAAAAAGCAGTATAAAGCTTCTTGTTGGGATTAGCTTTAAACATTCGTATAGTTACATTGTGTCTAAAGGGCATTTTCATACCACCAATGAAACTTTGCAACATATGCATTTTTTCTTCCTCAACAGGACGCATTTCGAAGCTTCGAATGGATCTACGACTGTTTATGGTATTTTCCCAATCTATATTCTTAAGCATTATTTTCACTCCTCATTCAGGATTTCTACATATCCTTCCGTTCCGTTCACACGAATCCGCTGTCCGTCCATTATCAGCTTTGTGGCATTTTCTACCCCTACAACTCCAGGAAGCCCATATTCTCGTGTAATAACTGCCCCGTGAGTAGTGAAGCCCCCCACTTCAGTGACTAACCCTTTAATTGTTACGAAAAGTGGAGTCCAACTGGGATCTGTAAACTGGGTCACCAAAATATCGCCCTCCTCAAGCTTAGCATCATTTACTGATAAAACTACACGGGCACGGCCTTCCACCACACCAGAGGAAACAGGAATACCCGAAATTGCACCTTTTGGCATATTCCCTGAGACCAGTGTTGTAGGCGGTACAAAGCCTTCAGAGGTTATGACACGTGGTGGGGTGAGCTTTTCATAGCGGACATAGTCGGACTTCCTTGTTTCTATAACATTGTAATCCACCTTATTATTTCTTACCACCTGACAGAACTCATCAAAATACAGATAAAATATATCCTCACAAGTCTTGATAACTCCTTTATCTACCAGCCTACCAGCTTCTTTCATAAGAGCCTTCTTGTAAACTTGATATCGTCTCACAATATAGTACTTTGGATATTCACGACATCCAATGAAGTTCCGAAGTAAACTGATACTTTTCTTAATTTTTTTGGCCTTTTTAAGTCCACCCGGCATTTTTTCCAGCTGACGGATTACTTCTACTTCCTTTTCCCTGGCTTCCTGCTTTCCCTTTTCAAATTTTGCTATATGTTCACCAGGCTCAAGCACACGTATATTATTAAGCAGTATTGATATAAGCTGCGTTGGTTTTTCTTCAAAGCGATCCTTAGTGATGTCTATCTCACCAGGACAACGCATGCCGTATTTATCTAGAAATGCTTTGAATGCTTGGCTAGTTTCTTTACCTCCTGGAAGCTTTACCATTTCTTTGAAAAAGTTCTCATCATCTGGTTCATTGGAAATGTACTCTAATATCTTTGGATATTTACGAATCGTATCCGCTACATCGCATAAAGCCATTCCCATCTTTGTGGTAACATTATGCTCTACTGATTTAGATAGGATATCGGCTATGCTCTTTTCTCCCAACCATTTTTCCACATTTTTATTAATAGAATCATTAACCATTATTCCAGCGATGATTGCCCCCAACATCCTTGGATCATAAGCCATGGCTAGTAGTTTATCACGATCCTTACGTATGAATTCAAGAGCTTCTTCTCCGGACAGCTTCGAAAGCTGCTGATCTATTTCCCTAACCTCTTTTTCAAACCCAGAGAGTATTTCCTCGATAATAGAAGGATCGTTTCTTCTACGAACTTTTATGGTCTCCATGATAGACGATAGTGTGAATATTCCCCCCTGAACATTCCTCTTTCCACGGGGAAGGGAGCTCATAAAAGCTTTATCTTCTAGCAGTGTTTTAATAGCCCTTTGAATTAGTAAATCCTGTTTTCCCGTTGCCATTACCAATCGCTTCTTTCCCACTGCTGAGGATAGGTCATGGGTTATATCTGCAAAAACCCGGCCACCAGCTTTGTCCAGTTTAGCCGATGAGATGAATTCGAAGAAGGACATTCCTAAGGGCTTAATTGTATCAGTCATCATCTGAGTATGACCGATTGACATATATACACGAGGTTTGTGTTGGTCTTTCGACTCCGGAATAGGAAACAGCGTGGTGATGGAGCGGCTCTGAACAATGTAAAATTCGTTATTAAAAAGGCACCATTCTATATCCTGAGGAGAACCGAAATAGGCTTCTATTTTCTTGCCTATAGCTGCTAGGTACAATATCTGCTGGTCTGACAATGCTTGACCTACCTGCCGATTTCCTTCAATCTCCAGTTCCAGCGTACCTCCATCCTCCGTTGGTCGTATCTCCAGCTTCTGTGCTCCTATGGTTTTTCCCACAATGATACCCTTCTGCACCTTATAAATATCTGGATTCACTAGACCAGACACTAAGGCCTCTCCAAGCCCAAATCCTGCGTCAATAGACAGAGTTTTCCTGTCAGAAGTCATAGGATCAGCTGTAAACATAATTCCGGAAACCTCTGACATAACCATTTTTTGAACAACAACCGAAAGTAATACTTTTTTATGATCAAAACCATTTTGTATACGATATGTTACAGCACGATCTGTATAAAGGGATGCCCAGCAGTTTATGATAGAGTTTATTATTTTGTCTTTACCTTTAATATTCAAATAGGTATCCTGCTGTCCTGCAAAGGAAGCATGAGGTAAATCCTCTGCTGTGGCACTTGAACGAATTGCATAAGCTTGCTGATCACCATATAAAGCTAAAGCCTTAGAAATTTCATCCTCAATCTCTTTAGAGATCCGAATATTTTCAATAGCTGAGCGTACTTCTTTGCTTATCTGTGAAATTTGGTTCCTGTCATGAGCTTTTAATTCTGTTAGCTTATCAAGTAACACTTCTAGCTCGTGATTATTTTCTATAGATTTTCTATAAGCCTCGGTAGTAATGCAAAAACCGTCTGGTACTTTGATTCCATCTATCTTTGATAATTCCCCTAGATTTAGTCCTTTACCTCCGACCACCATAAGCCTTGTTTTATCAATTTCTTGAAAACTTAACACATAAGGTTGCATAATAACCCTCCTTAATGGTTTTGAAATTTACCTTTGTATATTTCATATTATACCCAAAGAACCCCTTTGTCAATAAGTTTTGAAATATCTATTGATTAATTTCAAAACTATGTGGTATAATAAAATCGGGTGATGAACATGAATGGCTATGAAAAAAGAACAAATGCAAAGAAAGAGGCAATCTTAAATGCTTCTTGTGAACTCTTTACCGAACGTGGAATAACTGATGTTTCCATCAGTGAAATTGCCTCTAAGGCCAAAGTTTCACAAGTATCTATTTATAATTATTTTGGTGATAAACATAACCTTGCCAAAGAGGCGCTTGTTTCTTATTTAGATAAGTCAATCCTGGGATATGAAGAAATCCTGGATCGGGATATTCCTTTTGCTGAAAAACTAAAGATTATTATGGATAAAAAGCATGATGTAGTAATCGAAATAAGCCGTTCCCTTTTTAGCAAGCATGCATGGGAGGACAAAACCTTACAGCAAATTTATAAGGAAGCCGCAACAATAAAAGCCATGTCAATCTATACTAAATTTATTGAATTAGGTAAAAAAGAAGGAGCTATTGACGAAGATATACCAAACGATGCAATTTTGGCATACATCTTATCATCAGTATCTATTATGCAGCAGACTGATTATCTTAATACCAGTACAGAATACAAAATGGGAATCTTCAAGCTATTCTTATATGGCTTGTTAAAAAAGGAATAATAGTTAGTTGATAAAATATATATACCCTTGAGAAATAGTATTCTCAAGGGTATATATATAAGCGTTTAAAGATTATAATCTTACAAAAACTGTCCAATTTAGTTTAGTAAATCTAAAAATTATAAATCTACCACTCTAAAACTTACCAGCGGTAAGGTACTTGCGCTTAATCATTATAAGTAAAGCTTTATCTATAGGATATCAGCCTAAACTAAATTTTGCTTTTCTCAATTAGATTAAATATTTGCTTACCACATCTACTGCAACCATTTAACTTTAGCTCTTCTATCGTTTGGATTTCTTCTAAAAGCCCAACTTTAGTGGTTTCACCACAGTCCCTGCACCTATAAAGGCGAACCGTTTTTTTTAGTTCTCCAGTATAAAGCGGTCCTTGATAAAAAGTTTGTATCAATGCTTTACTCTTGCTAGTAGTTTTAAGAACTATCATTTGACCAGTATTACCAATTATCCCGGCTCCTTCATAGGTATTAAATCTAGCCATCACTTTGGATAGCATAAGACCCATATCTACGAAGCATTTTTGCATAGAAAGTTCAAACTCTGGTGACTTGTGAGCATAAGAAAGAAAAATTGGAAGACCACTCCGCTTTTTTAAAGCTTCAACTCCTCTTGAAAGAAATAAGATCATTCCCTCCAAAGTATAAGGAGGATCAGTAAAGAAACAATCAAACTGTTCTATAAAATTATTTAATAATGCCTTTCTAAAATCTAAACACACACATTTAATAGGAAGTCTTTCTTTCTCAGCTATATCTTGTATATAACTGAGAATTCTATTGTCAATATCCATTACAGAAATCATTGTACTGCAATGTTCTATATTCGCGAACAACTTCTTGAGCAAAAAACCTAGCGCTATACTAACTAAGTCATCATCTCCTACACATAAAATGTTTTTACCTATTAGCGCGTAATTCTGTAGGCATAATACTGCTCTTTTTACAGCCGTATCTAAAGTACATTTTGATTGATCTATAGTAATATCTGCTGAGGGACGTTCTATAAATATTTTATTTAAAATACATTTTATTTCAGTAATTTCTTGCTCTTCTTCCCATGTTTCTTTCAATAACCTCATATATAGGTCCTTTCTTATTCCCTGGAAACCTAGCTTATTCTCTATGAAGTGCAGCCCTTCTTTGGTTAATCTTACTCCATTATTTTGAATTAGTAATCCACATCTAATAAGTTCTTTTTTTACGGCTACAATCACAGGTATGGGTAAAAGGTTTTTTCTTGCCAATTCTTTGTTAGAAATACCTTCTTTGAAATATACATTTAACAATATATTCTCTATTATCTGTTCTCCTTCTTCTATATTTACATTTTCATTTACTTTTTTTATATAATTAACCATTGATATCACTCCATATTATATTGATTTTAGTTGCTCAATTCTTTTATCTCTGCATGTAAACTAATAAAAAGCAATCTATGCTCTAAATAAAGGATGCTTAATCTATCGTTTCTTACAAAGATTAATTTTTACCTATTTCCTTAAAAGTAAGGAAAGTTCAATACTGGTACATTAATGATTAGTTAGGAACATGAATAGCAAAAACAAAAAAGGCCGCAGCAACACAAAGTCACTACAGCCTTTTATATTTTACAATATATGTCAAATCAATATTCTATTTAACCCTACACTGAATTGTTAAATTTTAGAATAAAGAATCAGCAAGGGGGAATATAGTATAAAGACTCGTTTTTTGACATAAAAATACCGTACAAAAGCACGGCTTATTAACATATAATATAAGGTTGAATTCTATCCGTGTTCCTAACTTTTTCTTAAAAAACTCATCAACTAATAGACTTAAAATAAATTAAGTTTACAAGTTTTTCAAGAAATAACTATTCAGTTAATTAGTTAAGAACTACCCCGGACATCAAATTCTCTCCCTTTTTATTCTTTGATTATTTTCAATTCATATTATAACATATGTAAATAAATAATACAATATTAGTCTATTTTATCCTCATATTACTAGCATGTTATTTTACAGGAGCAGGGACAGTCCTTGCTTGCTTTCTATATGTATATGTAATTGCTCCATATGCAATATGAACAAAAGCTAAAAAACCCCTAGTACGGGTGCAGTTCACCGTACCGTCGTACTAGCGGTTTATATAAATAATATTAGCTGTTCAAATTATCTTCATGTTTTCTTAGGAATAATTAATCTACATCTTCCCTAATCAACCCCAATAAATTATTAATTTCCTCATCTCTCATGTTTAAACTCTTAAGAAATCTATAATGCTCCTCAGGACTGTCCAGTTCAAATTCTCGGTGCCAATTCAACCAATCTTTTTCTTCATATCCTAGGTTTACAAGCATTTCCGTCCATAGCTTACTGGTAGAAAAGGTGCTTTTACCCATAATTACCTCTTCTTTTAGAACATCTAGTACTAGCTTCTCTTGATTTTTTAGATCTTTAATTTCTTGCTGTATCTTATCCAGACGATCAACTAATATTCCTGTTCTCTCATTATTTTCTGCCTCTAATAACTTCTGCATATCTTTCAATGAGATTCCTGATTCCCTGTACATTACAATTTTTCCTAACTTGATAACTTCTTGTTGATCATAAAGTCGATAATTATTGTGTTCCCTTACGGTTGGCTTTAATAACCCTAGCTTATCATAATATAAAATTGTACTTCTTGATATATTAAACTTTTTTACTAAATCTCCAATCTTATACATGTAGATCCATCCTTAACTATTCACTAATCTAGTAACATTTCAGAGTGCTTTAAAAAGTAATTCAGTGAATCTTCCCATTTTTTCATATGTTTATTAAAAACATTTTCCGTATTTTCATTATGCATATCCTCGGAAGCTTCGTCGCCCAATGGTATAAAAGTATATTGAATATTACAGGTGGTTAATTTTTTATTGTCCCCCTCTAAGTCAATATCTATAATCACGATTATTTTATCTGTCATAATCTTAACAAATTGTATTTCATGACGATCCTTATCATGTTTTGTTATAATCCATCGATAGCTTCCATAGTTATTATTTGTTTCAAATATACATCCTTTCTCTGCATATCCACTTTCTGAATAGATCATCTTATAATCCCAATCCTGCAGCCATTCTTTCTCCCGAACAGGGCATAATAGTGGAAATATTTCCTCTTTACTTCCTACTAAAGTTTGTTTATACTTTCGTATTAATTTATTCCTATTATTCATTATAACATCACTCCTTTATCTCTATGATAAAGTATGAAGTTATAGTCAAGTCAATTCAAAAACCGCCGATACAACGGTACGGTTCACCCTGAATAATCTCGAATATATCCTTTTCTTGTTAAAAGATCACATATTTGTACTGGGTATCAGGTCGTTCGATAAACCCAGTACACCTACGCCAACGGGAGCTTTGCAGTTATAGAAAAGGCTATGAATCCCGGCAGTGTATTTGGTCCCCGTCGGATTCGTTTCTACGAGTATTATGGCATCCATAGCACCAACAATCTCGCTTCTATCAGCCCAATGGCCGTATCCCTATGTATAATAAAGATTTGAATTTTATCTATGCTGTGGTAACCATTGGTACAGACGTTACAATTGTTAGTGCAGAAAGAAATTACCGTTATTATATCGTGCAAGCTGTATTCAATCGCTTTACGTTTGGGTGTATCTTTCGATAATCTTGTCCGTGAAAATGTCGGTGTAGATAACGTGGATGTGATCTATGCAGGACAGCCGTTAATTATCCCTTAAAGATTAAGCATCATCTACAAAACTAAAAAAAGTAAGCACATATTTGCATTCAATATGTGCTTACCTTTCTATTTTGTATGGATATCCATATCACGTTCTTAACCAAATATAGACAGTAATACCCCTGCTGCAATAGCAGATCCGATAACCCCTGCAACGTTTGGTCCCATTGCATGCATCAACAGGAAGTTTGACGGGTTCTCTTTCTGGCCTACTACTTGTGCTACCCTGGCTGCCATGGGTACTGCAGAAACTCCTGCAGATCCAATCAATGGATTTACTCTGCCGCCAGTCATCTTACTCATTATTTTTCCGAATATGGTTCCTGCAGCCGTACCTACTGCAAATGCAAGCATACCAAGGGCAATAATCTGAATCGTTTGTGCTTTTAAGAACTTATCTGCACTTGTGGTTGCACCAACGGTTATACCTAAGAAAATGGTTACAATGTTAATCAACTCATTTTGTGCTGTTTTAAAGATTCTGTCTACAACACCAGACTCTCTAAACAGGTTTCCCAGCATCAGCATACCTAGTAATCCTGTAGCAGATGGCAGTAATAAGGCACCTAAAACGGTAACAAGAATTGGGAATAGAATTTTCTCTATTTTGGTTACCGGTCTAAGCTGCTCCATTTTGATCATTCGCTCTTCTTTTGTTGTCAGTGCTTTCATGATCGGAGGCTGTATAACCGGTACCAATGCCATATATGAATAAGCTGCAACGGCTATGGGTCCCAGTAGATGGGGTGCAAGCTTTGATGTTAGGAAGATTGCTGTTGGTCCGTCCGCACCGCCGATGATACCTATGGAAGCTGCCTCTTGTCCTGTAAATCCAAGGGCTACAGCTCCAATGAAGGTTGTAAATATTCCGAACTGCGCTGCTGCTCCCAGCAGTAAGCTTCTTGGGTTGGCAATCAATGGACCGAAGTCTGTCATTGCACCTACCCCAAGGAAGATGAGTGGTGGGAATATCCCTAATTTAACGCCTTGATATAAGTAATATAATACACCGCCCAGCTGTGTCATGTGAGGCAATCCATCAGCACCTATTTCATAAACCGGATATTCCATTAAACCTCCCAGTGGAATGTTTGTTAGAAGCATACCGAAGGAAATAGGGAGCAGTAGTAAGGGTTCATATTGTTTTACTATTGCCAAGTACAGGAAAAAGCAAGCAATTGCAATCATTACAAGATGCTGCCATGTGAGGGCCACATATCCGGTACTCGACCAGAAGTTTTGAATAACTTGTAGAAACATCTCGTCGTCTCCCTCTCTTTCTAAATTTTTATGCCGAAGTTATGCTGCCACTATCCTAATACGATTAAAACATCTCCAGCATTTACAGAAGCACCTTTTGCTACATTTACAGATACAATTTTTCCATCTCCAGGTGCCATAATTTCGTTTTCCATCTTCATTGCTTCTAGGATCACCAGCACTTGGCCATTTGTTACGGTATCGCCTTCTTTTACTTTGATATCTAAAATTGTTCCAGGCATTGGTGCAGTCACGCTGTTTCCGCCTGCCGGCGCTGCTTTAGGTGCTGCTTTTGGTGCTGGTGCCGCTTTAGGTGCAGGTGCTGCTGCCTTTGGCGCCGCTGCTGGGGCTGCCGCCGGTCTAGCTGCCGGTGCCGGTGCAGAAACGCCACCGATTTCTTCTACCTCTACCTCATAAGTACTTCCATTTACAGTTATGTTAAACTTTTTCATGTTCTATGATCCTCCTTCAATTTTCACAAATTGATTTATTGTTGTTTTAAGCAAATTAGAATCTGCTATTCATTTGTTCAACTCTGCCTGCTCTACCCCAAGTTGGTGTAGTGTCTCCTACACGAACGATATTTTGAACAATAATATTGTGCGTAGATGTTTGCAGACTGGCAGCTACCGCTGCTGTAATAACCGCTACTAATTCTTCCATGTTATCTTCTTCTGCCTCTGCCTCTGCTTCTGCAACAGGCTGCTCAACCACCTGTACCGGCGCTTTCTTCGGCTCTTTATAAAACAGAATTCTAAGTAAATCCAGCATAAAGGATAACACAATTAACGCTACGAAGGTTACACCCATACCAAGGGCGGTAACAACTAAACCTTCACCTAAACTAATCGTTTCTCCAAACAATGATATCACCTCTTTTTCTTGATCTTCACTGGTGAGTTGCTAATGATTATACCGGTAAGTTTCCGTGCTTCTTCGCAGGTCTTGCTTCTCTCTTGGATGCAAGCATGTTAAATGCATCTGCAAGTCTTGGTCTTGTTGCACTCGGCTCGATTACATCATCTACGAAGCCTCTCTCTGCTGCTTTGTATGGTGTTGCAAACTCATCGGTGTATTCCTGCACTTTTTTTGCTCTCTCTGCAGCAGGATCTTTCGCTTTAGCGATATCATCCTTAAAGATAATATTTGCAGCTCCTTGGGGTCCCATAACAGCGATCTCTGCCTGCGGCCAAGCCAGTACAACGTCTGCACCTAAGTCTTTGGAACACATTGCCAGGTAAGATCCACCATAGGCTTTTCTTACGATTAATGTCACTTTTGGTACGGTCGCTTCACTGTATGCATACAGCATTTTTGCACCATGCCGGATAATTCCGCCGTATTCTTGGTTTGTTCCAGGTAAGAAGCCTGGTACGTCTACGATATTTAGTAATGGTATATTGAATGCATCGCAGGTTCTAATAAATCTTCCAGCCTTATCTGAAGCATTGATATCCAAACAACCGGCTAATACTTTTGGCTGGTTTGCAATAATCCCAACAGTTTGTCCGTTAATTCTTGCAAAGCAGGTAAGGATATTTTTTGCATAGTAAGGTTGTACTTCATAGTAGTCTCCGTCGTCAACGATTCTGGAAATCACATCAAACATATCGTAGGGCTTATTCGGATTTTCCGGTAATAAATCATCTAACTCCGGTGCTAAACGGTTTACATCATCTTCTGTATCAAACAGCGGTGCTGTTTCCATATTGTTGGATGGCAGGAAGCTTAATAGTCTTCTGATTTGTGCGATGCAGTCCTCATCATTAGAAGCAACAAAATGCGCTACCCCGCTGGTTGAGTTATGAGTCATTGCACCGCCAAGATCTTCAGCAGATACCTCTTCGCCTGTAACGGTTTTGATTACCTGTGGTCCTGTAATGAACATCTGGCTGGTCTTGTCTACCATGTAGATAAAGTCCGTTAATGCTGGAGAATACACCGCACCTCCTGCGCAGGGTCCCATGATTGCAGAAATCTGTGGGATTACACCGGATGCAATCGTGTTTCTATAGAAGATTTTTCCGTAGCCGGATAATGCATCTACAGCCTCTTGAATTCTTGCTCCACCGGAGTCATTTAAACCAACGACTGGCGCACCTACTTTTAGTGCATTGTCTAATACTTTACAAATTTTAGCTGCATGCATTTCCCCAAGGGATCCCCCTACTACTGTGAAGTCTTGTGCAAATGCATATACCAATCTGCCATCTACCATTCCGTAGCCGGTTACTACCCCTTCACCGGGTGCATCCACTTTTTCCATGCCAAAGTTTACGCATCTATGGGTTATGAAGGCATCTAATTCTACAAAGGTGCCCTCATCAAATAACAGATTCATTCTTTCTCTGGCTGTTAACTTTCCACTTTGATGCTGCTTTTCAATTCTCTTTGCGCCGCCTCCAAGAGTAATTTTCTCTCTGCGTTTACGCAAATCTTCTATTTTGTTGTTTGCCATGTTTTCTATACCTCCCCTTAAAGTGTATATTTAAAAAATATTTTCCTTTTTCATATCTTCAATTCTTATGACATCTGTACCCATATCTGCCATAATCATTGTTGTATAAAGGCCTGCCAAAACTCTAATTTCTTCTAGTGCTTGCTTCACTTCTTAAATTCCTCCCTTTTTCATTTGGATTTGATATTTTTCTGTTCAATGTTATCTATAATCGATTGTCGATATTATATATTATATATTTGATCAAATTTTTTCTATAAAATTTAGTTTATTGTCATCTCTTTTATACTTTCATTCCTTCTGTCACCCGTAGCGGACAATAAACTTTTATATAGCCCTTTTAGTAAGAGAACTTTTTACTTTGGGCTTCTTTTATATGAGATTCAATAAAGATTTCAAAAGCACTTTCTCTGTGCATTTTTAAAATTTCCTTTGATTTCTCAGTGTCACCCTCTTTAATAGCATTGAGCCACAAAATATGTTCTTCATAGGATTTTTGCGGTCTGTCAATAAATTTCGTAAAAATAGCTTTTAGAAACTCTGTTTTCTCCCAATAATTCATGATTAGTTCGTATAACTGGCTATATGGGCCTGCACTATATATAAGCATGTGGAACTCCTTATTTAATTGTCCATACATGCTATTATCCTTTTCCTTGATGGTTACCTCCATCGCTTCTAGCATCTGATCTAATTTTATAATCCTTGATTCGTCAATATAAGGAATAACTAGTTTTGCTGCCAGTCCTTCCAATTCAATCATAATAAGTACAGTCTCCCTGAATCTTTCAAGTTCAAAGGAGATAACCCTAGCTCCGATATGTGGAATTACTTCAACAAAATGATCCTGTTGTAATCTCTTAATAGCTTCCCTCACAGGCATTGAGCTTACATTAAATTCATCTGCCAATTCTGAAATAACCAATCTTTCTCCTGGTTTAACTATACCATAAATTATTTTATCCTTGATTTTTTGATAGATAATATCATTTTTTGTGTAGAAATCCATTTTCTTCCCACCTCTATACTTTGCATTCTATCATATAATTTGATCAAATATCATATTCTATTTTCGCTAAATTGCGTCTTTTTATGAAGTTTTCTCCATCATGCTCCTATTTTCTTTCTATTATTAACTATTTTAAAATATTCTGTTCATTTTAGACAAGGGGACGGTTCTCTTGTCTGAGTTCTCCCCGGGTCGTTTTATTTTCTTTATCCTTAATTAATCCTTAATCAAATTCTAAAAAAGTCTTAAGGATATTTAAATGGATTCTTAATGTCTCTCCCTTAAAATAACCATAACAACTGTAAAGGAGAGCTAAAAATGAAAATTATCAAGAAAGATATTATGGCTTTATGCCTGATGATCACCATTCCCCTTTCAAACGCCCTCTATATCATTTTAAACCATGGAAAACGGGGCGCATATAGTCTTATGACGGATATAGACCGTGGAATCCCCTTTTTAAAAATATTTGTTATTCCCTATATAGCATGGTATCTATTTTTATTTTGTACCTTTGTTTACTTTTGTTTAAAAGATCGGGAAGTCTATTACAAGACATTACTTTCCCTGAACTTAGGTCTTTTGGTCTGCTATGCTGTATATTTTTTTTATCAGACTACAGTACCGAGACCGTTACTGGCGGAAGAGGATATTTTAACCAGGATGGTGGCATGGGTATATGCCACGGACCAACCCTTTAATTGTTTTCCAAGTATCCACTCTTTAACCAGCTATCTGATGTTCAAGGGAATTAGACACAGCCATATTAGAAATAAACAAAATCAGCTGGTGATTTCCAGCATAGCCTTTACCATAATTCTGTCTACCCTATTTATAAAACAGCATGCCATTTTGGATGCGATTGCTGCTATTTTTCTGGGCGAAGTGTCATTTAACCTGGTTAACAGCCTATTCCAGCGGCAAAAAGAGAGAAATGGTCATTATATCCCAGATGTAAAAAAGAACTATTAACTATAAACCTGCATGATGCAATATGTCCATTGACAAAAGACTTATATTTGATTAATATTTTAATAAATTGTTTTTAGAAGTACATAACAGCTTTTTATTGGTCTGCCGGTTTTTAATAATGTACTTCGTAAAATATTTTATAATCGACTTAGAAAGGGATGTCATTATGTATTCATTTACACCCATTGGCGTATGTGCACAAAAAATCATTTTTTCTATCAGTGATGGCGTTGTAAAGGACGTGGCTTTTTCCGGAGGATGTTCTGGAAACCTGCAGGGAATCAGCCGTCTAGTTGATGGTATGCAGGTAGAGGAAGCAATTGTTAAACTGAGAGGAATTACCTGTGGAGGCAAAATCACATCATGTCCCGATCAGCTGGCGAAAGCGCTGGAAACAGGGATAAAAAAACAGGCTGGTTAAGAAAACGCGGGGATAGTTTGAATTGGTTTTCTTTAAGAAACTTATACAAGTTGATTCGCCATCCTACTAATCTTATTAGTCAGCAGAGAGCGGCTTTGCAATTCCTTTAAAAAATACTGAATCAAGTCAGGTGTGTCCTCACTTGATCCACAGATAGTAGCTTTATGACCGAATTGCTTAAGCATAAAAAGGGCCTAGATGATCTAAGCCCTTTTCTCACTCTTGTTGAATTATTTTTATTTCCTTAGCTTTGCAACAGGCCCTAATATCGTGAACGGTCTGCTTAAACATCTCGATAAATTTAGTATCGGATTTGACCATGACCTCTTCTATTTCTGCTTTCATGGATAAGGCATTTTCTGACTTATACTTCCTTGTGTCTGCGACAATTTTCTTTAACGCTTCCCCAAACATAATAATCTCGCTATCTATGGCGGTGATATTCTCCCAACAAAGCTTATGCACGGAAATGCTGCGCTCATTTCGTTTGAAAAACTCCTGGTAGATATATTCAGTGATGTGTGGAACATAAATGGCATATAGCTTAAGAATATTAAGCATGCAATAATACAATGCATATTGTGCCGATTGGCGTTCCTTATATCCGTGTTTCTCCGGCTGGTATAAGCGTTCTTTGACAATCTCCAGGTAATAATCACATAAATCTTTCCAGAAAAAGTCATCTATTTCGTGCCTTGCCGAACCTATTTCATATTGGTTCAGAAGCTTTGCCGCCTCAAATGTAGTTTGTCTGCAGCGCTCTATTATCCACCGATCAACAGGCATTAAATCTATTTCAGCACTCAGGTCAATATCATATAAATGGGATATTGCAAATTTTGATGCATTCCATAGCTTGGTAATAAATCTCTTAGCAATGCTCAATTCTTCCAAAGAGAAGAATGTATCTGTACCAAGCTTGGAATTGGCAGCCCAATACCTTATAACATCAGCAGAATGATTTTCAATAAGCACAGCTGGTGACTGTTCAGAATTACGCTTTGATTTACTGATTTTTTCTCCTTTTTTTGCAAGAACAAATCCACAAATCATTATATCCTTCCAAGGAATTTCACCCGTATGGTAAAGACTCTTAACGATTGTGTAAAATGCCCATGTACGGATAATTTCATGGGCCTGCGTTCTCATACTCATTGGCAAAAGCTTATTGGATATATCATTTTCTTCACACCATTTTGCATTTATCTGCGGTGTAACTGATGAAGTCGCCCATGTATCAAATACGGAACTCTCAGGTATAAATTCATTGCATCCACACGCACAAGGCATATTAGGGCTTGTTTCAAGAGGATTTACAGGCAACCTGTCTTCACTTGCAAGTATAGCTTTACCACACCCTTTACAATACCATACTGGAATAGGAACGCCAAAGTAGCGTTGGCGGGATATGCACCAGTCCCATTTTAGATTTTCAACCCACAAGGTGTATCTGTTTTTCATATGGGCAGGGTACCAATTAATTTTATCAGCAGCTTCTAAAAATAGTTTTTTATTTGAAAGAATATCAATATACCATTGTTTCGACGATATAATCTCTATTTCTTTTCCACACCGTTCATGGGCTGCAACAGTATGAATTATATTTTTCGAATCTGTAAGCAGTCCATTATCCGCCAGAAGTTTTATAATCTGTTTCCTTGCAGGCATAACTTTCAGTCCTCCAATAAAGGGAACACTTTCATCTATCCTTCCATCAGGCAGCATTATCTTTCTGTAAGGCAGCTTATGTCTTTCATACCACTCAACATCTGTACTGTCACCAAAAGTGGCACACATAACCACACCGGTACCTTTTTCAATGCTAACTTTCTCATCATAAAGTATAGGAACAGGATAATTGTATAAGGGCACAATGGCACTTTTGCCAACATACGCCTTGTACCTGCCATCCTCTGGATTTACAAATAAACAAACACAACCATAAAGCAGCTCCGGCCTTGTTGTAGCAACAATTAGATTTTCTTCACCTACCCTAAATGCGATATAATTAAATGCAGTATCTTTATCAATCGTTTCCAATTCAGCCTGGGCAATGGATGTCTGACATTCTGTGCACCATAAAACAGGCGACTCTTTCATATACGCCTTTCCATTTTCAAAGAGCCGTATAAAAGATTTCTGGGAGATTCGTTGAACTATAGGACTGATGGTTTCATACTGCAGTGACCAGTCAACCGAAAAGCCCAAGCTGTGCCATAGGTCTTTAAATTCCCTTTCATATTTCTCAGTGGTAGCAATACACTTCATAATAAATTCACTTCTAGGCAGGTTCTTCGCAATAATATCCTCATCTTTTTCCACAAGCCTTTCTGTAGGCAGGCCATTATCATCAAATCCAAAGGGATAAAAGACATTATAACCTTGCATACGCTTAAAACGTGCAATCATTTCTGCTTGTGTATAAGAAAATATGTGTCCAATGTGTAAGCTGCCGCTCACCGTTGGCGGTGGTGTATCAATAGAATAGATTACATCTTTGCTGTCAACATCAAAGCGATAAATGTTATTCTCCTTCCAAAAGCTTTGCATGTTTTTTTCTACCTGTTTAAAATCATAGTTTTTCTGCATGGCAGCACCTCCTAAAATTTTACGAACACAAAACAAAAAGTCCGCCTAAAGCTTTCTAATGTTTAGCTTAGGGCGAACTGTATGCGTCCGTGGTACCACCTAAATTCAGATATGACTATCTGCTCTCTGCCGATACGGGATAATTGATTATTAAGATCATCCGATACCGCTTCCCTTTTAACGGTGGAAATTTCCGGTGAAGTCTACTCAGATAGTATCTTTTCGGTTCACAGCTCAAAGGCTACTTCCATACTCCCGTCACGAAGATTTGCACCAACCATCTTCTCTCTGTGCTTCGGGTGAGTATGTACTCCTCCTCATCAACGCCATTTTGTTTGTGTTCGTTTATATTATTATAGTTTATTATTTTCAAAAAATCAACGAATATTCAGATATTTTCCCTGCTTCTGTAAATTTATATAAAACCATAAGCAACCTCTTTACACTTTTTAATTCCGCACCAGGTGTAAAGAGGCGTTAATACATAATTTCTTATCTGGGATGACAAAATACTAATCATAAGTTCTTTTTAGTCCATTTTCTTTCTTAACCACTGCCTGGTCATATATTTCTATTTTATAATCCAAGCGTTCTATCGTTTTCTTCATATCTTCCATCTTTTCTATTAACTGTTTGCGTTGTTCTATTAATAGCTCTTTTCTTGCGTCAATGGTTTCATCACCCTGTTGAACCAGTCTGACATACTCAATTAATGTTTCAATGGGGAGGCCTGCACTTCTCATACATTTGATAAATTCAATCCACCTGCAGTCTTCTTCCGTATAGTCCCTGATTCCACTTTTATTCCGTTTTACTTCCGGTATGAGCCCAACACGTTCATAGTAACGAAGTGTATCCGCTGAAAGTCCATATTTCTTACTTACTTCTGCAATTGTCATGCGCGTTTGCCTCCTTCTGACATCATAGCACTCCCCTATCTGCGTAAAGGAAGTTCTGCTTCAAAAGTATCCGCCACATCCTTTAAACATTTTATAATCTCAATATGCTGCGGACAGTGGCTTTCACATCTTTTACATCCTATACAGTCTGACGCCTTGCCATGCAGTTTTGTATAATTATCATAATATACTCTTTGTATCGAAAACGCGGTCTTCAAGGACTGCTTTTCCGTATTGTATAATGCAAAATACTTTGGAATGGCTATGTTTTTTGGACATTCATCTACACAATACTGACAGGCTGTACATGGAATCGCAATTGCTTCATTAATAACCTCCACAGCCCTTTTTACGACATCATATTCTTCCCGGACAAATGGCTTAAACGCTTGCATATACCCTGTATTATCCAGCAACTGCTCCATATCAGACATTCCACTTAATACCGTCATAATTCCCTCATAACTTGCTGCAAAACGGATAGCCCATGATGATATGGACATATCTGAATAGTAGTCTTTAAATAATTTCCCGGCTTTTTCAGGCACTTTTGCAAGTGTACCCCCTTTGACAGGTTCCATTACAATAACCGGTTTATTGTGCCTTCTTGCTACCTCGTAGCATTTTCTTGACTGAATGCTTTCATTGTCCCAATCCAGGTAATTGATTTGCAGCTGTACAAAATCTACTTCCGGATGGGCTGTCAGTATTTCCTCCAACAAGTCTGCATTATCATGATAAGAAAATCCTATCTGTCTAATTTTTCCTTCTTTTTTCTTCTCCTGAACAAATGCAAAGCTATCTAGTTTTTGGGCTATCTTATAATGCGCTACGCCCAGGTTATGAAGAAGATAGTAATCAAAGTAATCTACGCCGCATTTTTCCAACTGTTCGTTAAAAATTCTTTCCTGATCTTCCTTTGTTTTCAAGAACATCGTTGGTAATTTTGTCGCTAAAGTAAAACTGTCTCTTTTATGACGTTTCACTAAGGACTCCCTTATCGCGATCTCACTCTTGCCCATATGATACATATAAGCTGTATCAAAATAGGTAAAGCCTCTTTCCAAAAAAGTATCTACCATCTGATTTAATGTATCCGTATCAATACTGGTTAAATCATCCTGGTTTTTTACCGGTAAACGCATAAAACCAAACCCTAATTTTTTCATCTCCATCTTTATATTTCCCCCTTTTTTATCTTTCAGAATAATTTCATGTATAATAGGCAAGTGCGTTCAAATGCCTTGGAAAACCAGCCTGTTATTTAAATCCTATCACTTGGAGTTAACTCTAAGTCAAGTACTTTTTTGTATGCCTGCAAGAAAATGATTGGTTATATAAAATCCATTCACCCTGTTACTATATAAGTCACACTAAGTGCATTACATCCGCTTCGCCAGGGGGACAGTTTCATCGTATGAAGTGATCAAATCATAGATCAACTTTATTATATTTTCTCAATCGACAACAATTGATTTATAATCACAGTATAGATTTATAATAAAAAAGCCAGTCAAAGTGAAACTAACTCACATTAACTGACTGTTTTGCTCATAGCTCATACAAAGAAGGTAAGCTAACCCAGAAGCTTCTTGCTTATTAATCTCGAAAGTATAATTCATAAGATAAATACAACTGCCGGATATATAATTGCTTGACCCAGTTCATGAAAATCTATCAAAATACGCCTCCTCCAAATACAGCACTTTGATTTGAACAACCTACGGACGATTAGGCCTATTTCTATACTCCAAAGGTGACATTCCGTAAGCCTTTTTAAAAACTCTGCTAAAATAATGCTGTGATGTATAGCCTACCCTTGTAGAAACATTATACATGGTCACTTTGGCGTGATCATTTTCTAGAATTTGTCTTGCTTTGTCTAATCGGATGTCTGTTAGATACTCAACAAAAGACTTTCCCAACTCCTGTTTCATCAACTTGCTAATGTAGGATTTATTAACATTGAATATCTGTGCTACATGGGATAAATCCAGCTGGCTGTCATCAAAATGATTATCTATATAGGCTTTGACAGATCTTATAATGCATGAATACGCAACACTATTTTCTGAACTCGCTTCCACCCCATCTGCCCCAAGGGTCTCTGCGATTTTTCTCAAAAGACGGTTAAACTCCCCTTTGGAAACAGGTTTTAACAAATAATCAAATACTTGAAATTTTATGGCTTTATGAGCATACTCAAAATTGTCATAACCAGTAATAATCACCATAATGCTGGTTGGAGAAAACTTTTTCACCTGACTAATAAAATCAAATCCACCCATCATTGGCATGTTAATGTCTACGAAGAACAATTCTGGTGAATCCCTTATCGTATATTCTAAAGCCTCCCTGCCATTTCTTGCTTCTGCAACTACCTGAAAATCAAAGGGACTTTCCTCTATCCACTGTTTAAGTCCTTTTCTGATCTTGGGCTCATCATCTGCTATAAGAACCTTAAACATATGTACGCGCCCCCTTTATCTTTGGTATTGTAATCACCGCAGTAGTCCAACCGCTTTTCGATTGAAGGGCTAACCCGTATTTTTCGCCATACTCCAGCTTGATCCGGTGATTTACACTATATAGTCCATAGCCTTTTAGGACTTCTGTTTTTTTATCTGCCTTTAAAGCACGATTGATTTCCTCCAGGTCATCCTGAGCCATTTGAGAATTATTTATTATTTTTATAATAATATCTTCATCCTTATCGGTAATATAAATAGAGATTTTCCCCCCACTTTCCTTTTTGTTTACCCCATGGACCACGGCATTTTCCACAATGGGTTGTAAAAGAACACGCATTACCCTGTATTCCATCAAGCAGTCATCATAGTGGATACTGTAGGTCAGTCTTTGCTCATATCTTGCCTTTTGAATTCTGAGATAACTATCTATATGTTCAAGCTCTTCATCAAGGCTGATGAAGGCTTTTCCGCTGCTCAGTCCGATCCTGAAGTAAGTACTTAAAGAATCTATAAGGTTCAACACTTCCTCTGTATTGTCTTCCATAGCAACCCACTTAATGGTATCGAGGGTATTGTAAAGAAAATGGGGTTTGATTTGCTCCTGCATGATTTGAATTCTCATTTCCTTCTCTTGATAACTCAGCTTTTCAAGCTTCTCTGCCATATTGTTAAAACTCATAATAAGCCTGCCGATTTCATCTCTTCTATTACTCTGAAACCTTACGGATAAATCTCCATCTTCCACCTTTTTCATCAATTCCTTTAATTTATCAATGGGCCTAACAATAGAAGCAAAGCTCATAATCAGCAAAATCATTATCATCATTAAAAGGATAATCTCAAACACAAGGATCGCTTTCCGTATCTCATGATGGATTTCATTCATATTTTTCTCAGGAATATAATAATTAAGGGACCATCCTCTAGCCGATTTTATATCTGTTTCAAAACCCATAATATTTTCATCGGGAAAATGATGATTGGAATTTTTTTCCCCCTTTTGGATACTCTTGTTTTTTATCAGTATTTCTCCCATACCCTCGTATATATTGATTCTAGAGGCTATTCGCATCAAATCCTTAAGGGGAACCTCTCCATAGATATACTCAATCTCCCGATTGACGCCCCCCACTTTGTAAAGCATGACAACAATCTTTTGGCCCTTTTTTTCTATGGGCTCGCTCACTTTAAAGCTGGCATTTTCCTTCAATGCGTTTTGGTAATAGCTTTCCTGGCTGACCGGGTATCCCATACCCTCACAGCTTTGCTTATAGCCACCAAACTTTACAACTCCCATATCGAGATAAATATCTTTTTTTTCATGATATACAGAGCAAATATATTCTTTCGCCTTTATTTCATCCATATCAAAATTTATAATACAGGAGGCCATCATTTCCAGCTCTATTTTCCGCTGTTCAATCCAGTAGGATATCTGATTGCCCCTGGCATCAATGAGTTGGTTTGTAAGGCCTATATTCAGCAAATTAACCTTTTCTTTTACTTTACCCTCTATGTTATAAATAAATATGGAAGATACTATGAAAAAAGCGATCAATATGGACACTATAATTTTTACTTTGATGGATATTTTCATAATGCCTCCTGCTTCTATAAAACCTTGCAAATCTGCTTTACCCTTTATACACAAATGGCTTGCTCACCCTTAAAGGCAAAGACTTTTTTCTTAAAGTTTGTAATGTAAAATGCCAGAAATATACTCCGGCCCAAGCTAAAAAGAATATAGGAAAACCATAAACCATGGTTTCCCCAAAGGGGCACGATTCCAAAATAAGCCATCAGGAAGGCTGCAAGCGATAAAAGCATTGAATCTCTCACAGGAGCAGTGTAAGTGGCACCGGTAAACAATCCATAATATACCAAACCAATTCCAACAGCAAATGGGTAAATTACCAACCATAGAGAGTAGGCCAGGCTTAAATCAATGACACTTTCAATCACCGTAAAGATGTGGATGATACCTTCCCTAAAAAAGAATATCCCCAGGGACATCACCACGGCTAAAATAAAAGTCATTTTCGTAGAGATTTTTAAAACCTCACTATATAACTTTACATTCTTCTCCCCAACAGCTGTACCTACAAAAACACTGGATGCATTGGCAAACCCATCGAAAAAATAAGCAATCATATAGTGTATCTGAAATAAAACTGCATTGGCTGCCAGCATTTCGGTTCCAAGGGCCGCTCCTTTTGCCACGAACATATTGGTCACTACAAGCAGGCATACGGTCCGGATCATGAGGTCTGTATTCACGCCCATAATTTTTTTAAAGGCGGTCTTATCAAATAACTGGGTCAGATAATTTTTTACGGATAATAGATTTAGATTCATGCTAACGAGATAGAATCCAATGGCAAAAGCTGTTGCTTGTGCGATCAAGGTAGCATAGGCAACTCCGGCAACGCCCATTTTAAAGTATATTACAAATAGGATATCCAGAACAATATTGAGGATGTTGGTAAAGATCTGCAAAAACATAGAGGCCTTTACCTTTTTTCTTCCCATAAGCCATCCCAAGTTTACATAATTTAGCAAAACAAAGGGGGCGCCCCATATTAAAATGTAAAAATAAGTGGATGCTTGGCGGGCTACCGCTGCATCCGGATGAATCAGTTTCATAGCCGTGCTGATAATAGTCACCTGCAGCATTAAAAATATGGCGCTTACGATCAGCGCAATAATACCAGGCCTAAATAGGGCAAATAAACTATCCTTTTCATCCTTTGTTCCCAGTGCCTGGGCGGAGTACCCAGACGTGCTGACTCTCAAAAACCCAAATAACCAGTAAAGGGTGCTGAAAATTACTGTACCTACAGCTACCCCTCCTATGTAGGCCGGATCTTCAAGCCTGCCTATAACAGCTGTATCTACTGCCCCCAGCAAGGGCTGTGTTATTGTTGATATTGTAAAGGGTATAGCAAGCTTAAGATATTCTTTGGACTTCATAGATTTCCTCCTTCTCATTCATCCTCATGGCAGCATGCAGCAGTGCCTTAGAATACGCTTCTTTCACATTTTTTAAATCTGCTATCGAATGCACTTCCTCAACTGTCCTGCCTTCTTTAAAAAAGATTACCCGGTCACAGATATAAGTAATTGCAGTTAAATCGTGGGTAATAAAAATATAGGATATGTTCATCTCCTTTTTTAGCTGGATGAGCAAATCCAATATCTGTACTTGAATTGACACATCCAGGGAGCTTATGGCTTCGTCAAGAACAATAAGCTTCGGATTCGTAGTGATGGCTCTGGCAATACACACCCTCTGTAATTGACCGCCACTGAGTTCATGGGGGTAACGGTATAAATATTCCTCTGCCAAACCTACTTTTTCTAAGAGATCAATAGCCTTTTGAATAATATCTTTTCTTTCTAAATTCTCAAAGGTTCTGAGGGGTTCCGAAAGAATATCCAAGACCTGAAACCTGGGATTAACAGAAGAAATATAGTCTTGAAAAACAACACTTATCTTTTGTTTTATCGCTTTGTTTTTGGTTTTAGTAATATCCGCACCCTCAATCGCTATACTCCCCCGGTCTGCTTTCTCTACCCCAATGATTAAACGGCCTAGGGTGCTTTTGCCGCTGCCGCTTTCACCAATAATACCCAAGCATTCCCTTTCTTTGAGGTACAGGGATATCCCTTTCAAAATTTCAATCTTTTCCTTGCTCATAATATCAAAGGATTTTTTGTAGCTTTTGTAGACATCCTTCACTTCTAACAGCATGCCTTTCCCCCCTATCCCATAACCTGATGAAATCTATCCACCAATGCCCTTCTCGTATTGATTAAATATCTCGTATGCTGATTTTTTGAATGCGTCAGAAGGTACTGGGTTTCTCCCTTCTCTATAACTTTACCGTCTTTCATCACTAAAATATCATCGGAAATCTTTGCTACAGCTCCCAAATCATGAGATATAAAAATCATAGATGTATTGTATTCTTCTTTGATCTTGACAAACTGCTCCATCACCTTGACCACATTGATGGCATCCACAGCTGTAGTGGGCTCATCTGCAATAATAATACCCGGTTTTAATGTGAGGGCAATCCCTATCATAACCCGCTGGAGCATTCCTCCACTCAATTGATGAGGATATTTTTTCAGTACCTCCCTGGGAGAGCGGATGTGCATCTCCTCCAATGCTTTTAAAGAAATATCCAAAGCCTCTTTTTTTCCTATATTCATATTTTCAATAAACGTTTCCATAATTTGTTCCTGTATAGGATAAAGGGGATTGAAAGCAGTCATAGGATTTTGTAATATCATGGAGATTTCCTTTCCCCTAATATTCCTAATCTTTCTCTTGCCAGCCTTCAACAGGTGTACATCCTTAAAGATGACTTCTCCCTGGATCTCAAAATCCTTATTCAAAAGCCCTAATATAGCTTTACAAGTCATGCTCTTGCCGCTTCCGCTCTCACCCAGGATGCCCAGGCAGCGGTTTTTCTTTAAAGTAAAAGAAATGTCGGAAATAACACTCCTTATCCCACTACTGTCTCTGTATTGTACTTTTAAATGATTGACCTTTAATATGTCTGCAGTCATCCTATACCTCCTTCGGATCTAATATATCCCTCAAGCTATCCCCCAACAGATTAAAAGCAGATACAATGATCAGGACTGCAATGCCGGGAGCAAGCATTTGTGTTGGATAGGAAGTAATCACATTTTTTGCCTCGCTTAGCATAGCCCCCCATTCTGCTGCTGGTGCTTGAATTCCAAGACCCAGGAAGGAAAGTGTGGAAATACTGATAATCACCCAGCCCATATCCAGGGTCGCCAGTACAATAACCTCCGGTAGAACGTTGGGAATCATGTGCCTCATGATAATAAAGCCCTTTCCTGTTCCTATCGTTTTAGAATACAAAATATAGTTTTTATTGCTGTGCCGGAGCACACTGGAGCGAATCATCCTAGCATACCAGGCCCACTTGATGGCAATGCTGGCAATGATGACATTGCGTATTCCCACCCCCATCATCCCAACCACCGCCAATATCATAACCTGACTGGGAAAAGACAGCATGATATCAACCACCCTCATGAGGATCTCATCAACCAGGCCTCTAGCATACCCGGATATCACCCCGATGATTGTCCCAAGGGTAATTGTGCAGAGCATGGTGAGTAGGGACAAAAATAAAGTGGGCCTAATGCCGTGAATAAGCCTGGATAATATGCAGCGTCCAAGATGATCCGTCCCTAGTGGGAATTCCCGGCTACCTGAGGCATATTTTTTAGATATGCTTGTTTTATTCGGATCATTCGGCGCAAGCTCCTCCGCAAAAATCCCAATGAGCATGGTGGATACTATAATGATTAAAGTCATTACAGCTATTTTATCTTTTATTATTTTTTTCAGCATGTTACATTCCCTCCCGCAATCTTGGGTCCAGATTATGATGCAGGATATCTACGATCAGGTTACAGCAAATAAATAGCATTCCCATCATCAGGATATATGCCTGAATGACGGGATAGTCCCTGTTGAAAATTGCAGAAATACACAATCGTCCAATTCCCGGCCAGGAAAAAATGTTTTCGATCACAACGGTTCCGGCCACAAGTTGAACAATACTCATTCCCAAAGCAGTAATAGAGGATTGGAGAGAATTTCGAAGGACATGTTTTAGAATGATATTTCTCTCCTTTAGCCCTCTGATCCTCGCATAAAAAACATAATTCTCTGTCATATTTTCTAATATATTGGTCCGTATCAATCGAACGTAGGTAGAAATATAGGTAAGGCTTAGGGTAACGGCCGGCAGAATAATGGCTCCTGACTCTTTGTTTCCCCCTGTCGGTAAAAGGTCTAACTTTACCGCAAACAACCATATCAGCAAAATTCCCATCCAATAGTTGGGCATAGCCGTAGCAACAAATATAAATATTCTTACGGTCCTATCAAAAATACTATCCTTAAATACAGCACAGAGGATACCTAGGGGAATGCTTACCAGGATAACGATCCATAGAGAGGCAGCCGCAAGCTTCAATGTAGCGGGCAAATTTCTGGCAATCTCATCGATTACCCTTCTGTCCTTATGAACATAGGAATTTCCAAAATCCAAATGGAGCACATCCCATAGCCAGGTAAGATATCGCTGGAAATAGGGTCTGTTCAATCCCAACTCTTCTCTCATACCTGCGATTGCTTCCTCTGTGGGGATAATTTCATTCACCCGTAATGCAACCTCTGCCGGATCCGCCGGAATCAAGTTTATGAGAACAAAGGCAATAAAGGATACGGCCAGCATCATAGGCAAAGCTATTAAAATCCTTTTGAGGATATATTTTCTCATCTTTACCTCCCTCATAGCTTTTAAAACATGGAAGATGGTCATAGATAAATTTCTCTATGACCAAATCTGCAGTAAAAGCTTTATTCAATGTACATTCTATCAAGGGGTACTTCGTACTGTGAAGGATTAAAGGTTACATTCTTCACCTTCTCGTTGTATACAGCTCTATTTCTCTCAAAGGTCAAAGGAACATAAATGGCTTCATTATGTAGATAAGTAAGAATGTAATCATAATACGCTTGCCTTTGAATTTCATCTGTACTTGTAAAGGCCTCTAAAATTGTATCATGAAGTTTTTTAACCTCTTCGAGACCCTGTTGGGCTGCATAGTCTCCATAAACAGCAGGCATTCTCATCCCTCCAAGGAAAGAGTGGGGATCATAGGGTGTGCCCCATGATATATTGAAAGTAATGCTAAAATCTCCGGCCTTCATTCTATCCCTATAGGCTTGTTCTTCTTCTCCGGTGATATTGAGCCTAAGGCCAATATTTCTCATTTGATCCTGTAAATATTCAGATATGTTTTTTTCTGTTACACTGTCCGCATTATAGTGCATTAAAACTTCCAAAGGCTTGCCATCCTTTTCCCGTACGCCTGTGGCCGGATTCATCTTCCAGCCCGTCTCCTCAAGAAGACCATTGCTCTTCTCTAAAGAATACTTATATCCCTCCAGTTCAACATTGCAATAAGGAACCGTCTTTGCAAGCAGTCTGTCGGCAGGTGATTCCAGTCCATAGAAGATTTCCTCAGATATTTCCTCTCGGTTTACTGCCGCATTAATGGCCTGCCGTACATTTACATCTGATAGAATTTTATCCGTTGAATTCATAATAAGCATCCTTGTAGCCAGCGGATCTGATAAACTGGCCCCAAAGCCTTCCATTTTGGAAAACTTAAGATAGGTTTCTGCATCAACCATGTTGGTTCCAAATATAATATCAATCTCTCCTTTTTCCAGAGCGAGGGTTCTGATTTGATTATCTGGAATAACCTTTGCAATAATCCGGCTAATCTCTGGCCTCTCACCCCAGTAGTTTGTGTTCACGTCAAAGACGGCATATTGATCCTTGTGGTTTTCCGCAAGAACATATTTTCCTGTACCAATCAGCCCATTTACGCCGTTTTTAGTCGTCCCGTCAATAAAACAATTCGGAGATATGAACCTAAAAGGCCGTGTTACTGCCAGTTCTACCAGAAGCGGGTAGTAGGGCTCCTTTAATTTCATCTCAAAGGTATAATCATCTATGGCAGCAAACCCGTCTAATAAGCGAATGCTTTCAAGCCAACCATGTCGCTCTTTGTTATCATAAATAGCTTGAATATTGGCTTCTACCGCATGAGCATCAAATTTATGCCCATCAGAAAAAGTTATTCCCTGTCTTATATGAAAGGTATAGGTGCGTCCATCTTCAGATATATCCCAGTCCTTTGCAAGCCAAGGCTTAACGCCCTCATCAGTAATCATTACAAGGCCTTCAAACAGCAAATTTTGTGCAAAAAGCTCTCCACTGTAAATATGCGGGTTCAAATCCCTTATGTCTCTAAAATTAACGTAAACGATTTCATCTTTTGTATTGTTTTCATTATTTTTGTTTTCTTCAGCAGCAGTGTCTGCTTTTCCTCCTGAAGAACAACCGGTAAACATCGCTACAAATAGGATCATCATAATGAATGATTTGATCATTCTGCTCTTGAATAGCATATTAGTACCCCTTTCATGTGTAATATAGTGCATCGATCCAGAAAATCCTACGAACACATCGAGTAAATGATAATAATAATCATCTTCATTTCCTCACAATTATATAAGAACTCTTTGATACTGTCTATGCACAATTAGGATATTTTTTGTACTTTTGGGTGTTCTGCTAAAAACAGGATCATAATTGCATACATCCTTGTAATCCCTAATCAGATTTTTATACTTTCAGTCCCAGACAAAATATCATTGACAAAATATATATGACCTGATACATTATACCCATACCCCTATGGGTATAATTTCGTTGAAGGAGGATTCAAATATGCGTCAGTGTATGGATATTCCAAAGATTCAGGCAAGAATTAAAAAAATTGAGGGGCAGCTTAGAGCCATTTCTACAATGGTGGATAAGGATGTTCCTTGCGAAGATATTTTAATACAAATCAATGCAGCAAAAAGTGCACTTCATAAGGTTGGTCAGGCAGTTTTAGAGGGCCATTTGCAGCACTGCGTACGGGATGGTATAGAACATGGAGATGCCGATAAAACGATTGCGGAATTTGCCAAAGCTGTAGAGCATTTTTCCAGAATGGGTTAGGTGATATAAATGCAGAGGATTATAGATTTTTTTAAAGATGAAGAAAAACGTACCCTGCTGTTTTTAATCCTGTCGGCTATAGCATTGCTCATCAGCTTTTTTGATATTGGCCATTTTAAAATTGATGCCGCATGGATAGCCATTATTTTCTGCGGCCTTCCTATTGTCAAGGGCGCTTTGGAAGGCCTTATCCGAGAATTTGATATTAAAGCGGATGTTTTGGTTTCACTGGCACTGATTGCAGCGGTTTTGATCGGTGAAAACTTTGCTGCGGGAGAGGTTGCCTTTATCATGGCACTGGGTGCGCTGTTAGAGGACCGTACCGTTGCAAAAGCCCGTGCCGGTATTGAAAAGTTGATACAGCTTACCCCGCCTACTGCTAGAATTCTTCGCAATGGAGAAGAAAGCATCATACCGGCAGAAAAGGTTCAGGTTGCTGATATACTCCGCGTACTTCCGGGGGAAACCATTGCTGCTGACGGCGTTATTATTTCCGGGCGAACCTCTATCAATCAATCGGTCATGACAGGTGAATCCCTGCCCGTTGATAAAGGTATGGGGGATGAAGTTTCCAGCGGAACGGTTAATCAGTTCGGTACCTTCGATATGAAAGCCACCAAGGTTGGCGAAAACAGCTCATTACAGAGAATGATCCGGCTTGTAGAATCCGCAGATGCAAGCAAGGCTAAAATTGTGGGTATGGCAGACCGGTGGGCTACTTGGATCGTTGTAATTGCGCTCCTATCTGCAGTTGGTACGTGGATTGCTACAGGAGAAGTGATTCGTGCCGTTACCATTCTTGTGGTGTTCTGTCCCTGCGCCTTAGTATTGGCTACCCCTACCGCCATTATGGCGGGAATCGGCAATGCTACCAAGTTTGGGATCCTTGTTCGTGAAGGGGATGCGCTGGAAAGATTATCAAAAATCACCAGAATTGCATTTGATAAAACCGGTACGCTCACTCATGGAAAGCCTGCTGTCGTAGGAGTGGAAAGCTTCCATTCAGATATAAGTCCAGAAAGATTATTGGCACTGACAGCCTCTGCCGAACTACGTTCTGAGCATCCCTTAGGTAAAGCTGTAATTTCTCATTTTAGAAATAAATCAAATATCTCTTTAGCAGAACCACAAAAATTCACAATGCTTGCAGGCCGGGGGGTTAAAGCAGCTGTTGCAGATGAGATCATTCTTGCCGGAAATGCGGAACTGCTCATTGAAAACGCAGTTGCAATACCTGACGATATGCTGGGCAAAGCATCTACATATAGAAATGAGGGCTGTACAATTATCTATGTTGCTGTTAATGATGCCGGGGTTGGTTTTATAGCTTTATCTGATACATTGCGGGGAGATTCTGCCGAAATGGTTCAAAATCTTCACGACCTGAATATAGAAAGCATATTGCTCACTGGCGATAACCCCCAAGCGGCTTCCCATATTGCAAAGCATGTTGGCATTGGGAAGGTTCATCCGGAGTGCCTGCCGGAAGATAAAATGTCTATCATCGAACAGTATCAGAATAAGAATGAAATGGTCTGCATGGTTGGTGATGGTATTAATGATGCGCCTGCTCTGAAAAAAGCATACGTAGGCCTTGCAATGGGTGGCATTGGCAGTGACATCGCAGTTGATGCTGCTGATATTACGCTTGTCAGTGATGACATCAAATCAATTCCCCACCTATTAAGGCTATCTCAAAAAACAATGGCAACGATAAAGCTAAATATCGTTCTATCCCTGCTTCTCAATTTTGCAGCCATTTTATTCGCAATGACAGGTACTTTAGGGCCCGTTCTTGGCGCCTTGGTCCACAATGTCGGCTCTGTTGCCGTAATTATAAATTCTGCATTTTTACTAAACTTCAAAAGTGATACCAAATATTCCAGATTAAATACGCATAAACCAATCTGCTCTAATCTGGACCTGTCATAAAAAGCATCTTTCCATTCAAAAAGGTAAGCATATATTATTGCAGTGTAATATATGCTTACCTTTCTATTTCATTGGCTTTATCCAGGGGAATCCTATCATGGGTAAAAAAGTATTGTTTTCTGCAGCCGGCAGCGTGCCCCCGTGCTTGTTTCCTTGAGCCTATTCCATAAATGCGTATTTATAGTTATCTGAAGGGTCAAAGGTTTCTTTTATTACCCTGGGGCTGACCCACCTAAGCAGGTTTAACTTACTGCCCGCCTTATCGTTTGTGCCTGAAGCTCTTCCCCCGCCAAAGGGCTGTTGTCCTACCACTGCACCTGTTGGTTTATCATTGATATATAGATTTCCTGCTGCATAATCAAGCATATTCTCCATTTCAACCAGTGCCCTTCTATTTTGCGAAAAAATTGAACCGGTTAATCCATACGGAGTAGATTCATTACATATCCTAAGTGTTTCTTCAAGTTTGTCATCCGCGTATACATATATGGTAAGCACAGGGCCAAAGATTTCTTCAGTCATTGTTTTAAAATATGGATTCTGTGCAACGATAATTGTCGGCTCAATAAAGTAACCTGCTGAATCATCACAATTTCCTCCGAAGATAATTTCAGCCTCATGAGAATTATGCGCATAATCAATATATCCTTTGATCCTGTCAAATGAATTTTTGTCTATGACAGCACCCATAAAATTCGTAAAATCTTCTACATCTCCTACTCTAATCGTGGCAGCTTCGCCCATCAATTTATATTTTACTGCAGGCCATAAGCTTTCAGGAATATATGCCCGGGAAGCGGCTGAGCACTTTTGTCCCTGATATTCAAAGGCTCCCCTTATTAAAGCCGTAACAAGCCGATTCACATCTGCATCCTTATGGGCAAATACAAAATCCTTTCCTCCGGTTTCTCCTACAATCCTGGGATACGACTTATATTTATCTATATTTTCGCCAATGATCTTCCACATACTGTTAAACACTTCCGTAGACCCCGTGAAGTGGATTCCCCCAAAGCATTCATTGTTGAAAACTACATTTCCAATCAAATTTCCTGCACCTGGAACAAAATTTATAACGCCATCGGGCAGTCCCGCTTCCTGTAATAATTTCATGATAAAATAGTTAGAATATATAGACGTGCCTGCAGGCTTCCAAAGAACTGTATTTCCCATTAAGGCAGGTGCTATGGATAAATTGCCCCCTATAGCAGTAAAATTAAAGGGAGTTACAGCAAAAACAAAACCTTCAAGAGGTCTATATTCTATTCTGTTCCAGCTTTCATTGGTAGATATGATTTGTTCATTATAAATTTCCGACATAAAGTATACGTTAAATCTCAGAAAATCTATCAACTCACATGCCGAATCAATTTCCGCTTGATAAGCGGTCTTACTTTGCCCCAACATGGTTGCTGCATTTAGCGTCATCCGCCAAGGCCCGGCTAACAGCTCCGCAGCTTTTAAAAATATCGATGCCCTATGGTGCCATGGCATTTTAACCCACTCTTTTTTAGCTTCCAAAGCTGCTTCAATGGCTGCTTTGACTTCTTTTTCACCCGCCATATGATAGGTTGCAAGAACATGATTTTTATTATGGGGAACTACACATTTCTGAATATTGCCTGTATATATCTCTTTTCCACCTATTATTAAAGGTATTTCCAACTGCTGCTGCTTTAATTCCGACAGCTTCGCCTTTAGGCTAATTCGTTCGGCACTGTCTTTTTCATAGGATAATACAACTTCATTTTCTGGTTTTCTTGCTTTAAAACGTGCATTAGACATAAAAAAATCCTCCTTTAGTTAATAAACTTCATTACGTCTCCGCAGTCTATTAAAAAGAAGGTGTTATTTGACCATAGCAAACAAACGAAAATAATACCTATGTATTATTTTCGTTATACTCTACCACGATCTCTTCTTTCCTCACTGGGAGGCAGAACCGTTTCCGGCTTTACCCTATCGGTCTTAAAATCATAGACGATTGTCCTTAGATAAACAGACTCGAAGAGACGTTCAACATTCGTTATAAAAATACGCTTTTATGAGTGTATGCTGAATTCATAATATTTTAAAAACTATATATGCATTATATACCATTTCCTCTATAAACTCAACTTGTTTCTTAACTAAGCGTTGTTCCTCCATACAGTTAAATTGCTCTCCTGCTTTTCATTCGAAGAAGCTCCTTCTCCCGCTCTTGCAAAACCAATCCTCTATCCAGCTTTAATTCCCGCGATAAGGTTCTCTCCAGTTCTGCAGCAAAAAGGAGCTTCCACGCTGTCATTTCCGGATGGTATGTCATGGAGAAGGCCGCCAGCTTTCCTGCGTCTGTTTCTATATTTCCAGCTTGTACATCCTCAAAATCCACCCCATAAACTTCATCGTCTTTAATCATAAAATTTCTAAAATTTACATCCCGCAATATAATACTTTTGTTGTAATAATGGTAGGTAATGGAATAGAAAGATTTCATCCATTGACTTAGCCTGTTTATCATTTCAGAGTAATCTACGGCACCTTCCTTTTCCTTTTTCCCATACCAGTCCAACAGGGTAACTTCCCCCAAATCTTCCAATAGCAAAGTATTTTCATATATTTTAAGTACTGCCGGCACATTACAGCCTTGTTTTTTCAGAGTCCTTAATATTTCTGCTTCCTTTTCCATTTTCTCCGTTTCTATAAAGTTTTTTTCTATAAAGCTCCTGTCATCCTCTATAATCCTGTATACTTGGTTTTTCTTGCTTTTAAGTCTTATTTTCTGATACATATCTCAATTTCTCCATTTTCCCAATAACCGTCCAGTTCTCCAAGCAAAGCTTCTACTGCACTGTCTAATAGTTTTTGTGCTGATAGAGATACGGAAATCTCCCGTTTGTTTACTGTAACCTTAAAACATGCTTCCTTCCTATCTGGAAAAAACCCACAGGCCCTTTCTTCAATTAGGTCGACAAGCTTCTCTACGTCTGTCATGGCGTTTATAGCGGGCAAACCTTTGTATTGAGCTGTCTGGGCAGATATTCTTCCGGATATTGCAAATACAGTCTCATCCAGCCGGTCTTCAATGCCCTTTATATCATGGGCGGTTAGTATCTTTGGTACCGATGTGTCCCTCACACCTTCCAGTATGACAAAATCCTGGGTATAGAAGGACAGTATTTTATGGATGCTTAGCTTTTCCTGATACAGTATATCGGTTTCATATTCTCCCCTTGCTGTAACGAGCTGCGCTCCGGCTTTTCTATGTCTGTCTGTGTTTGTGCCTTCCACATCCATTTTAAAGTTGTGAAAGTGAACTTCCTTAACCGTCCCTACAGTATAGCCCCTCCGCTTGAGCTCCTTTATGATGTTTTCTATGGTGGTTGTTTTCCCCGAATCAGTTATACCTATCACCGATATTACTCTCATCTTACGCCTCCTACAGCAGGATAATAAATGCCAATGCTGCTATTAAACTTGTAGATATGAATAAATAATCCTTCATTTTCATTTCCAATACCCTATAACTGGTTCTGTGCGGATATGCTCTGAATGCTCTCATTTCCATGGCCGTTGCAAGCTCTCTTGCTCTGAGTATGGCGTTTGTTGTAATGGGCAGAAGCAAGTATTTATATATTTTTAACTTTTCTCTCAATCTTATTTTTTTCAGGTCAATCCCTCTCAGCTGCAAAGCCGTTACCATATCCGTCATTTCTTCCCTGAACAGAGGCAAAAACCTTACCGCTGTAGAGACCATAAAGGCAATTTCATAGGGCACTTTCATCTGTACCAGTCCCTGTACGACCTCCCTGCTGCTGGATGTGGTTATGATCACAGAAGAAATTATAATAATGCCTAATCTTAAAATAAATTCCAATGCTTTGGCGAGCCCATAATCTGTGAGTAATGCCAGACTCCCTATGGTTATGATCGGATTACCTGACTTTATAAAAATACTCTGGGCAACCCCGATTGCGATCATTCCTCCTATAAGTTTTTTGAGCCTTGCCAGCATTGAAATGAGATTACTGCTTAAAGCCAATGCTATCAGAACTGCTGCTGCCAGTATCATCGCCAGGCTGAACAAACTGTTGTATATAAGCGCCAAGGTCGATAATACCAGTACCATTACCAGCTTTGTCCTGGGGTCTAAGCTGTTATTTTTCATCCTTTATGATTTGTCCCCCCTCCAGTTGTATTATCCTTTCCCCATGTGCTTCTATAAAATTTTTGTCATGGGTGATCATTAGGGTACCAATGTTTTTTCCCTTTAGCTTGTTTAAAACCTGCGAAAGAGCTCTTATTCTGTCTTTGTCGAGAGAAGCTGTAGGCTCATCCAGTACAAGATATCTGGGGTTATTCATTAAAACCGACGCAATGGCCAACCTTCTTTTTTCCCCATAGCTTAAGAAAAAGGGATAGGATTCCCTTACTTTTTCCAGTTCAAAGATTTGAATCAGCTCTTCGGCCTTCAATAGAATGTCCTCTTTTTTTTCTCCTTTAAATAACAAAGGGAATGTAAGTTCTTCCATCACTGAAGCAGCAAAAATCTGACGTTCGGGGTATTGTAAAACGTAACCGATCATCTCACCGGTCTGCCCCAGCGACAAGTCTTTTGTGTTCTTGCCAAAAATAAAGATGTTGCCTGACTGGGGCTTCAGGATTCCCATAATCAGCTTTGTCAGGGTTGTCTTTCCGGAGCCGTTTTTCCCCGTGATAACCGTCGATTCCCGGCAATCGAATTGCACCGAAAAGTCTTCAAAAACCTTTCTTCCTTTATGGTATTGATACGTAATATTGCTTACTTCAATAAGATTATCCATAGTCCTCCCTATACATAGATTATTTTATCTGCAATCTCAATATTTTCCGTATTATGATCAACCATAATAATGGTTTTTCCTTCTCTCTTTAGCTTCAGCAGCACTTTTTTGACTACATCCCTGCCATCTTCATCGATCCAGGACATGATCTCATCGCATATCAGTATTTTAGGATTCAGCATCAGTACAGATGCTATTGCGATAAGCTGCTGCTGCCCTCCTGACAGATGATTTGGATTTTCATACCTATAGTCTTCCATATGAATCACTTCAAGCATAGCATTCATTCTCTTTCCGATTTCTTCCCGGTCTACACACAGATTCTCAGGACCAAATGCCAGCTCATCTTCAATGGTAGGAGAAAACAGCTGGGTTGAGGGATTTTGAAAAATCATCCCAACCACTGGAACAATCTGTGCTAAGTTCATATCTTTAATATGCTCACCGAACAGCAGGACATCTCCTGAAAGCTTCCCCGGATATACCCTGGGGATCAGCCCGCAGATACACCTGCAAAGAGTACTTTTTCCGCAGCCGCTTTTCCCAACAATTGCAGTAATTTCCCCTTTCTTTATCTCCAGGTTTATATTCTTCAATATATTTTCTTTTGAACCTTTATATTTAAAGCTTAAATCTCTGATTTCAACCGCATTCATCTTCTGACCTCGACCTTCGTAAGCCATTTACACCTTCTGTTGCTGAACGGATCGGATACCACGATGGATTCATATGGGCCTCTGCCCCCATTCTCTTTGCTTCCCAGGTAATTTCCATCCTCCATAAATGCAATGTATACATTTTGATCCGCCAGCACCTCTTCCAGCCCGTAAGCTACAGCGTAGCTGTCTGCCCCGCTAAGTATCAGCACCGCTTTATCCTCTAAGGCAATTTGATAGCGGGTTAGTATATTTTTTAACTGCACCCCGTGGTAGGTATGCAAGGATGGGTCTGTAGAAGATGTATCCAGTACTGCCTCAAATACTTCTTCCCCTATTCCCTTTAAATCGTTTATATTTATGACAAATTCCTGATCTCCATCTACAAGAAGAAGTGCAGCATTTTCCAACAGTTTTTTTTGTGCTTCTATGGTGGGCTGATTCATCCTTAAAGATATCCAAACAGCCAGGAATAGCCCTATAAATATTAAAATTACACTAAATACCCTTTTGTTCATTTTCGCTGCTCCTTCTTAAAATAAGGTACGATCATATCTTCCTGTATGCACATGCCGTGGCTGCCGCCATTCTCTGTCTTGTGCATCCCATGGTCTGCCGTCAATAGCATAGGGCCATTCCAGATGCTGCTGATCTCTTCAATATAACCATCGATTTTTTTTATATAATCCATTGTTTCCAAGGCTTCGGGGCCATAGCTGTGACCTCTGTCGTCAATACCGTGGAAGTGAATAAATATCAGGTCGTAGTCCTTCTGCGCCTCCATTTTTGCTGTCTGAAAAATCTCGTCATCTATATCTCCATCCCTGTTTAAATCCATATGCAGCACAGGTTCAATTTCAGTATCCAGTATCTTTATGTCTCCTTCAAGCAATAGTACCCGCCTGCTCTTATTTAAAGCATAACCAAATATACTCTCCACCTTCATTTTCCTGAAACTTCTGTCATGGACACCATTTGCATCGGGATTTTTACCGGTTATCATTGCTGCAAACCCTGCATTTGTTACAGGGGTATATACACTTAACGCCTCATGCTTAAAATACCGGCTTAAATAGGTTACATATTCCCGCTCCTTTGCCAGTTCGTATTGTTTAAGGGAGAAGCCATCCAGCAATACTACCATTACCTTTTCTCCGGCATCCAGATAACTTTTTGCATCGTAGAATGTGTCGGTTACACTGTTAAAATCCTCCCATAAATAAATGCCCACCACATTCTCAATGACTTTATCCCGGTCAGGGATATGCACGGCCATTGGCGCACCGCTCAGATAAACATCAGCTGTAGTGTTAATGACTGAGCCGGAGTCTGTGATTACTGAAATATTCTCTTTTGCTGCTCCCAGGCTCTGCCCCAGGTGTACCTTTTCCTTTGGTATATACGCAGTAACCAGATTTTGATCTTTGTTAAACAGGGTGATCCCTTTTGTCCCGGCGTCTGCCGGAACAGGGCTGCTATTAGACGCCGGCAGCATATCACAGGCGGTAAGGAACAAAATTAGCAGTATTAAAGTCACTGCAACTGTCTTTTTTTTCGTGCCCATTTTACACCTCTATAAGTTTAGATTTGT
Source organism: Geosporobacter ferrireducens (assembly GCF_001750685.1). GTDB lineage: Bacteria > Bacillota > Clostridia > Peptostreptococcales > Thermotaleaceae > Geosporobacter > Geosporobacter ferrireducens. The sequence continues at coordinate 1,667,763 of NZ_CP017269.1, forward strand.
CCTTTCCAGTCCTTTGATCAGACTTGAAGCAATCAATCCACCGGCTGCTCCTGACAGTGCAGCGCTTGAAAGCAGCAGGGCAACGGTGACCGGCGGAAGTCTAAAAAACAAGAAATTGGTTACCAGGGTTCCCGCAACATTTGCTGCCATACACCCCAAAATATAGTGTAATACATGATACTGCTTATCTTTTGATATCAGGAACACTAAGTCTGCAGCTATTCCAGGGAGGGTATAAGAAATAAGGCTCATGATGCCATGGGTTCCCATCATCCCTGTTGCAATCACCAAAATACTTTGGACAATGCCTATAAGGGTACCTGTCCCAAATCTTTTCACATACCCAATGCCAAGGACAATCCAAAGCATATAAAAGCCCCCTGCTACAGCACCTCCTGGGATAAACAATGGTCCTGTAATGACATGCACCAAGGGTACTACAATGGGTTTTATAGCAATACCCAATGCGGCTGTAAGGGCTATCATTACCAGGTCAAAAACTGTGAAATTATTTAATCGTCTTTTCCCGCTATCCATACATACCTCGTTGTTATTTATTTGATCTTATTCCAGGATTATCTCATCCACATGCTTTATCCAGCGCTGACTGAAGGGATCCCTTCTTATTACCAGCTGAAAGGGGCCGCTCCCTCCTTGCTTTTTGGACTTTAAATGCGCTCCGTTCCTTTCAAAGGTAAGGTAAGTATTGCCAGGTTCTTTCAATTCCTCTATAGACAGTATAACTCGGTATCCGTCTGCGGCATTGAAGGTTACTTTTTCAATGTTTGACAGTTCTATATCTAAAGATGAAAATAGTTTGGAAAGCTCTATACCCTTATACGATGTCTCCACCGGCTTTTGTCCGCTGCTTCTTACAACGGCAGGAAAGAGGATTGCATCCGGGTGGTTATATATAAAATTACTTTCTGCCACATGCTGATCTTTAGCTGTCAGTATGCGGATAAACGGCTCTTCCTTTTGACCCGTCATAAATAAAAATATCACTGCTATAATCGGCAAAAGTATTAAAATCATCTTCTTTAGCTTCATTATTCTACCTCTTAATCTTTACTCATAGCCTGGCTGACGCCACTTTTCACTCCGTTTAAAAAGCCTCTGCTGGTTGCCGTAGCTCCGCTTATAACGTCTACATTCAGGCTTTGGGTTTCGATGATTGCTCTGGATATACTTCTGTATACTTCTTCATAGTACCCTGAGGTTTCCCGATGGTCTATAAGGTCTATTTTTTCGATTTTGTTTTCCTTGACGGTTACTTGTACCTGAATATTTCCTCCAAAACCAACACCGGTTCCCTGATAGATTCCTTCCGCTATATTTCCCATGCCGTTCCTGCCCGGAGATCCCCCGTAGCTTTGAGAAAGCGGCAGCAATGCATATATTAAAAACAGCAGCCCAAGGCTAATGGTAATATATACGCTATTTTTCAACCTTCTTCCTGCAAATTGAATGGAATAACCGGCGGTGTTTTTTACACAGGTACTTTCTATACACTGCAGGCAATTGATACACTCCGGTGATATTTCCGTTGCTTCGCTGTACCTGATACCTACGGGACAATGGTCCAGACAGGTTGAACAGCCATTGCAGCTTTCGTTTCTGTTGACCTTTAATGGACCAATGGCGTAAAAAAGCCCCTGAAAGGCCCCAAGGGGACAAAAGCACCTGCAGAATACTCTCCTGTAAATCATGGATAAACAGGTTATTATAACCAGCAGAATAAACCCGGTTCCGATGTCTATACCCGTAAATAGATTTACATAGGCCAGCCATACCGAAAGGTCAGATAAGTAATGACCAAGTCCTATGGTACTTAAAACCAACAGGAGAATCAGTAAAAAATATTTAATTTTTTCCGGTTGAAAGCTTTTATGCTGCGGCAGCTTTTTCTCTTTTACGCCAAGTTTATCCCCTATAAATCTGGAAAAGTCCTGCAGCGCGCCTATGGGACATATGTATCCACAAAATATTCTTCCAAATAGGGCAGCAGTAACTGCTATGGAAAGGGTTAGCGCCATGGCCTTTGTAATCCCCCTATATCGGTAGGATACATCTGTAAATAGAGACTTCAATACACTCCATCCCCCATAAGGGTTAAGGTCTCTAATGGATAGAAGCTTTAAGCTGCTTAAATCGTTGAGGTATAGATAATATAGGATACAATTTGATAGAATCATAACCGTTATGGCGATTTGTATCCTGCTGCGTTTTTTTAATCTCATAGCTTTTCTATCCTTAATAAGTCTTTTATAAGCGGAATGTGCCCATTGCATAAATCTACTTTTCCATCTTCTGAGGTTATATAGCATTCGGGCAGTTCTTCTCCATTGATCTGAAGCTGTGACCCATCGGTGCTGACTGCATTGAATCCATTCCCACCGGTCCATCGCATACCAGCGGTCAGCAGTACATCCTCAAGTAATAATCCTTCTTTTCCATTAATTTTTTTCGTTCTTACAACTGCCCTCATCTTTTCGGGAAATATTACTGCATCCTTTGTTGTGGAAAAATGTGTCATGCCCTTTACATTCATTCCAAGCTTAAAGCTTGGTGCAATATTCATTGGAGCATTCTCTCCTTCAATCTTGATAAAGTATCTTTGTCTTACCATCGAAATGGTCTCATTTTTTATGAGTCCGTCCGATGCACCCATTGTAAAGAATCCCTTTTCATCCACCGCATCAAATTTCTTCAGAATCTTTCCTACCTCAATCGATTTATCCTTGCTTCCGTAGTACTCATAGAAATATGGATCAATATCCGCTGTTAAGGCATGAAACATATGGATCTTATCAATGTCTTTAGACGATATCGCATCATACAGGTCGATATTGGAAACCATTTTCACCCAATATGGGCCCATTTCCTTAGGTAATGCAACCCTGACAGGCTTCTCTTCTTCTTTCAGTCCCTTTCCGTCTGCTTCCCATGCTAAAATTACATCATTGACTTCCAGCTTTTCCCTGTCAATCATTGTGTAGTAGCCATCCCGTCCTGTGATGCCAACGCCTTCGTATTGACTTAAATCTATCCCTTCCCTTTCCAGAATATGCCGGAGAGTTGGTCCCTTGACCTTCATGGGTGTTTCTGTTCCCGTTGTGTGTATTAATACAACATCCATTTCCATCTGTTCATATTGCTTTATTTCCTCTGTATTAATCCTTATAGCGCCGCCTTCCCAATTAATTGCAAAGCTATTGGTATCTTTCTGCCACATTTCCTGGGAAACAACATCCGGTACCCTGTCCATTTTAATGCCCTTAACCTTATACTGGTAGGCGCCAATTGCTGCATTTACAGCATTGACAACGGCCTGTGAGCTTACCGTTGCGCCTGTAACTTGGACGATATCCTCCGGATTTTCCTTATCCAGTACCACCAAATTCAAGTATTTTTCTGCTATGATGTTTTTAAACCTATCTAAAAACCAGTTCTTCCCGATGTGCTCAGCATAGTCAGGCGATTCAGTATGACCCAATATTTCTATGCCTATCAGCTCTCCCTTTTCATCATCTATGGCTGCCAATACTTCAATGGGACCCACATATCCAACGCAGCTTACAACGTACGCTTTGATTACACCATCCACCGCATAGGCCCTTCTTACAGCTGGCAGGTTTATAGATATAAACACATCATCGGCTATATCTTTTACCCGTTCTATTTTTTTTGCTTCCGGATAAAAGGCTCTCACTTTAAGTGCTTCCTCGGCTGCTGTATTGTTCAAGAAAAATAAAGTTCCTACAACAACAATAGCCATTGCTATCATGAATATATAAAATTTTCTATTCTTCATGGTATCACTTACCTTACTCAACGATTATTCTATCAATATTTGAAACCCACTGGGGCTTATTTACATCACCGGCTTCACGCTGCCCTACAACCAGTTTATAAGGAGCCCCTTCAGCCGGATCATATTCCTGCCCTTTCTCTTCCCATGCAATGATCATTGGGAATTTTTTTGCCGGATTGGTCTCGTCCATATAGTCCTGTTTCATTACCTCCTCTAAGGTAAATTCCATTTTGTACCCGTCGGCAGCTATTACAGTTATTTTAGAAGCCTTTGATGAAAGCTTGGCCTTGTGCTCCAGCAAGCTCCATAGCTTGACTCCTTTAAACCGGGTATGGCCTGTAGTTCCAAAACTGTTCAAAGAATAAAATTCATCTTCAAAAATGATATCTTTCATGGCTTTCAATTCATCTAAGGTGAATGCAATCTTATTCGTTACACTCCCTTGTATTTTTAAGGTATTTTCAGCTTCTGCCTCTTGCGTCGGGGGATTCTCCTCTGGTTTGTCCTGATTAGTGACATTCTCTGATTTTTCCGGTTTCTGCACTTTATTTGCTAGTTCAGCGTTTTTCACAGTTTTGACAGGTTCTGTTTTTGTTCCATCAGGAGCTGCTTCTTTGGGGGGTTCTGCCTCCGCATCTGTATTTACCGGGGTATCTTCTTCCCCGCCTGCAGATGCATCTTGTGTTTCGCTGTTTTCCTGACCGGCAGATATATTGACGGGTTCTTCTGTTTCCTTTACTTTTTGGCTGCAGCCCGGTAAGCTAAGGGTAATCACCAATAGAATCATCAGTATTATTCTATAAACTTTTATCGTTTTCATATTGCCCTCCTTAAAGAGGGACAATAGGAACGGGTCCTATTGCCGCCGACTAATGTTTTAAGTATTTCAACAGCATGACTGCCATATTTTCAATTTCCCTTTGTACATAGGGCTGCCCCTCCGTTTGTTCCAACAAATAAATTCCCTTCATCCAGATCAATAAAATAAATGTTATCCCATTGTCTGGCAGGAAAGGTATTGGATGAGTCTATCTTTTCAGCTATTTTCCCCACTTCTTTACTTACAAGCAGGCCGCTTCTGTGGGTTGCTATATAGATTGTCCCTTCAGTTTCTTTATCTGCAAGGACAAATCTTATATCATCTTCTGCAGCTATGCCAGGGTAAAGCTCCTTGGCCTGATAGACTTTTCGGGCGCCATTCAATATATAATCCACTTCTCCATGTCCTTGCCCTTGGTAATTACCAGACCTTGTTATCCATACTCCCCCTTTGCTGTCGGTTGAAATGCTTCTGACCCAGTTGGTTCCAAAGGACTTGTTTTCAAAGTTCGTATAGGTGGTAATTTTTCCATCCTTGTCAATATACTGATAGGCGCCTATGTATTGCGGGTTATCCTCTGTACCGGCAGCCTCAGGATAAAATCCGATCCAAACGCCGCCATTTGCATCCGGTTCTATGGCATCCACAGAGCTTAGCAGCAAACCATTTTCCTTGTTATACACCTTCCATGTATCATGCTTATCTACATAAACAGCACCGTTTCCTGTTCCTATCCATAATCCGCCCTTGCCGTCCAACTCCAGTTCCTGTACAAAATTTGATGGCAGCGGTGAATTTTCCGTATTTAGCAGTTTCCACTTTTCACCGTCCTTCATCAGTATCCCTTGAGGTCTTTCAACCCCTCCCAACGTCATCCAAAGCTCTCCATTTTCTCTCTGGACAATGGCATAGGTGGTATCCACCGTGACGGTTCCTGCATTTTCAGTGGTAATCTTTTTTATATTGGTCCAGCTGCCTTCAGGAGTCCTTACAGCTACACCGCCATTATTGGTCCCAATCCAAAGATTTCCGCCTTTGTCAAATTCCATGCTCCTTATACTGGCTTCAGGTAATTCTTTTCCTGTGTTATTGTTATAGGTTATCCATATTTCAGCACCCGTTGATGCTTTTTCTGACCCGGAACCTGCTTCCTCCGGCAGATTAAGGGCTTTAACATCCTTTCCTTCAGGAACTTCATAATCACCCGTTCCTACAACGATGCAATCCACCCATTTCACCCACATGGATTTACTTTCCTCAACAATCAATCTTAGGGGGCCATAGGCATTGTTATGGTCATAACCAGTGCTTCCTTCATTGGGTACAAGGGGATATCCTTCTACCGCATAAGCAAGAATGATTTTTTTTAGGTTTCCCTGTGAATTTAATACACCATTTACAACCTGTTCATTGCTTCGCAGTACCTGATTGTAGTTTTCTCCGCTGAAAACCCTTATACTTGGAGCTTCAACACCATCCTTCAACCCTACAACTTCTGATAGGAGGTCCCATAGGGTTATCCCTTCAAATTCCCTGATTCCATCCCCTGTGTATATATCTCTAATGGCATATTGCGTCATAGATTCTATTTGTTCTAGAGTAAAGGTCATTGGCTCCTTCACCTGTGAACCGGTAATTCTCAGCACTGGTTTATCCAGATATTCAGCATATACACCCTGGTTATGATTCCATGAAGCGTTTGCTGCAACATCCTTGTAAGTTTTTTGACCTTCTCCGCTGCCAACTGTACCGGTTGATTTGGACATGCCTCCTCCAATAATAATCTCTTTCAGAAACTGCACCTGATTCGAACCATTTGTGTCGTTATAGCTTCTCTTTCCAAAAATAACTCTCAAAGGTCCGCCGTCATTTCCCAGACCGGCATTAAATCCGTTATCCGTCGGCCTTATAACATAGGGATACCCATTAAAGCCATATGCCACAAGGACAGGCATTCCCGAATGTAAGGGTTTCACCTTATCTCCTTTAAAGGTTCCGTCGCCCTTATCCAATGCATCTTTTTCATAGTAGCCGTACAGGGAACTATCCTTTATTTCCTTTATGGTCATAGGTGCAAAATTATAGTTGTCTGCTGCTATGAATTGTATGCTGGTGGATTCATCAATATTTGGGTCTATTCCCGCTTTAAGCAGCAGCTCCCAAAGAGTTGCACCCTTGTATTTGTTGTAATACCAGAAGTACTCGCTGTTGGAGAGGCTATACTCCTTCTCTACCTGAATATCTTTCATGGCTTCTATGTCTGATACTTTATACCTTACTTCTTTATTCATTTTATCCCCATGAATAATAATCTCGTAATCCGTATATTTAGGATCCTTATATGGGGCATAGGTATGTTCGTAGATGTTTTTTGCATCCTTTTCTTCTATATAGATATAAGCAACATTGGAGAACTCCTCTGCTGTGGTGCCCTCTTGTTTGTACACCAGCTTAAAACAGCCGTTATCGTTATATTGATCTTCCCTGTATCCTACATCTGTATCCAGATAGACAAGGGGAACTCCGTTGATGCCATAAGCTACCGTATACTTTCCCACCTCCGCAATCGGAACCGTAAGAATAGGCTGCCGTGATTTATTCTTAAAGACAACATTTCCTGCATTGGATTTCACTTTTACATAGTTGTCTATTAAATACTTGACATTTATCCCTTCATAGGTGTTTTGAACAATTTTACCTTTTATCTTTTCATAACAGGTAATCCGTTCCTGTCCATCTATATCTTCCTCTATCTGCCTTAGGGATATGGCTCTGTATCCTGCAACTGCAGGCCCTTCTACAGTGAAGGTTGCACTGGATATGGCATCGATATTATAGGGTGCCTCCGTATAGCTGATATGTTTATACGATGAATTCAAAGCTTCACTTTTCAATGCGCTTTCATCGCCAATCGTTATTTTTACGACTTCTTTTCCCCATTTGGACATATTCATATCATCGATACTGGTTTGTCCAAATATCAGTTTAGGGAAGTCTTTGTCCAAGTCACTATCTGTCAGACTCCTGTCCTTCCAGGTTACTGGAGGTGAAAAACTATCTTTAGGAAAATCCGCGAGAACTGCCGTATATTTAGCAATCATAGGCAGGGTTTTTACCTTTCCGGCTTCTGTAAAATCGCTGGTATAATAAGCGTTTTTCAACTCGCTGATAGATTTTGTAAATTCGAATCCATCTGCACAGGTAAATTTCACCGTATAATCCCTGTCTGTTTTTAAATTATCCGCCCCTATTAATTCAAACAGGTCATAGCCTTTTGCCTTTACGATCTTGTGGAAATTTAAACTATTATTGGTTGAATAGAATCTTTCTGCTAGCTGGTATTTCGACCAGTCAGCAGCCGTAATTCGAATTTCCTCATGGATTCCTGTCCCTGTGATCAATAGCTCTGTTGCTGCAGCTTCTGAGGTTATGGTAAAAAATACTGATAAAGAAAAGAGCATGCAAATTGCAAGTAAAAAGCTTATTCCTTTCCATTTTTTTATGTACATAACGAACCTCCTTCAACCTGTACAAATGAGCGAAAGCAGATACTGTCGCTCATTATGCACATAAATCTGCGTTCAAAAAATAAAATGTACTCCTGTTGGAACAGGCCTGCATCACTGCCTGCTTTTTCCGGTACGGCACACAAGGCGTTCCCACAGTTATATGCTACTTAGAGGGATTTATCTACAACCTTATCCTTTATAACGTTTTATTTGAACAGAGTATTATACAGGATCACTGCAGCTTCTGCACGATTGACGACCTTTGCCGGTTCAAATCTATCTGCTGCAACACCAGTGAAAGCACCTTGCGCTTCAAGCCATGCCACTGCATTTGCAGCCCAGGCTGGTACCGAGTCTTTATCAGTAAACTTTGATTTTTCCATTACAAATTTATCCATCTTCTCCTGTGCTACTACACCATTTTCTACAGCTGCTTTTCCAGCTACTGCTGCCATTTCCTGCCTGGTTATGGGTTGGTTTGGTTTAAAGGAACCATCTGTATATCCCGTGAAAAGGCCAGCATCTGCAGCTGCCTGGACATAGGGTGCAAACCAATCACTTGCATTTACATCCGTAAAACCACCTTTGTATTCCTTTGGCTCATACCCTAAAGACGCTGCCATCATTGTACAGATTTGTGCTCTCGTCAGGGTGCCCTGTGGATTGAATTTCCCGTCGCCCATTCCACTAATAATTCCTTTTTTAGTAAGTTCCTGAATCGCTGCTTCTGCAAATTGATATGTTTCCGTTATATCCGTAAATTGTATGGCTTCAGACGTAGCTTCAGACACATCCGTTGCTTCAACAGGCTCTCCGACGGTTATTTTGACTACCATTTTGAAGACGGTTCCAAATTCACCTGCAGCCTTAACTTTCCTGTAGACAGTGATTTCCTCATTCTCTGCAATACCGTCATTATTAACGGCTTCACCGTCGACTTCATAAGCAAGTACATATTTTAACTCTGTATTCAAGATATCTTGAAGCGACTGCGGGTCGATTGGATATCCATCTGATGCGGTAAATGTTACCTCTGCATTTTCCCCAGTTACACCTGCTTTTTCTCTCAATATATATGCGAGGCTGACGCCTTTCACCTTCGCGGATTTCTCACCGGTTTTACTGTTGTATATGTACGCCTCTTCAATTTGCGCTTCCGCCGGCATTCCCTCTAAATCTTCAAGCGTAAGCTTCAGCTCTGTTTTTACTCCTGCACCTATAATTTCAACCGCGTACTTGTCCGTTTCTTGTGCGAATACCGCTGGCTGTGACAATATCAGTACAAGTGTTAATAAAAGTGTTGCAAACTTCATTTTTTTGCCTAACATTATTCCTTCCACCTCTCCTTTTGTTTTTATTAAACTAAATCCTCAAGCATTCAAGGAGACATATAAACAAAAAAACAGCATTCCTAATGGAATGCTTGTTTTGCACATGATATTCTCCTTTCCATCAGGAGGCTTGACTGTTTCCAATCAAACCCTATCGGCACAGCAACCACAAATTGAATTTGACAGGTTGAAATGCTCGGAGATTTATTTAATTCACAGATATTTTACCATACTTGCCATTTAGTGTAAATATCTGAAATTTCTTAAAAGTCTTTATATCCTATTCTACCGGCAACACGTATTCAGTGTCTGTGCTCGAATATAGATGTATGACTGAGAAGTTTAATATTCAACGGAACGGTGAATCACCGTTCCCTACGTAAATCTAAAACAGGAATGTAGAAATCGGCACCCTCGTCGATCAGCATATAAATAAGAATTCTCAGTCACACCCCTCTATCGTACCGCTTGGAAGATAACTCATATGCAATTTCTTAAGAGAACTCAAGCAAGCAGTCGCCTGAACTGCTTTTATACGCTAAAAACGGTCAAAACAATCTTTTTCAACCATATTTGTGTAAAATTTAGTTTTTTTTTCATAATTTAGCAGGATTTCACCGATACACTCTAGAATAGTGATAAGGAATAAAATTTTAAGGAGGTAAAGGATTTGAAAAAAGCAAGTATTTTATTACTCATTCTTACTTTAGTCCTAACAATGGGGCTAACGGGCGTCTATGCAGAGGAGCCAATTAAAGTTTCTGTAGACGGAACAATCTTAAACTTTGATGTAAATCCTACAGTAATTGAAGGTAGAACCCTGGTACCTTTAAGAGCAATTTTTGAGGCTTTGGGTGCAGAAATCGAATGGGAAAATACCACAAAAACTGTAACTGCAACTAAGGAAGACATTAAAATTACCCTTGAAATTGGCAGCAAATATGCTACTGTAAACGGAGAAGAGAAAGAACTAGAAGTTGAGGGTAAAATTATTGATGATAGAGCCATGGTTCCTGCAAGATTTATTGCCGAAAGTTTAGGTGCATCTGTGGAGTGGAATGCAGAAGAAAAAACAGTTGTCATAGCAAGTGCAGCCACTACAGAATCAGCTACAGAACCAGTTGATGAAGCTAGTGCTCCTGGCGAAGAAGTAACAGAAGCAACTGATGAAGCTAGTGCTCCTGGCGAAGAAGTAACAGAAGCAGCTGATGAAGACAGTACTCCTAGCGAGGACGTGACAGAAACAGCTGATGAAGACAGTGCTCCTAGTGAAGAAGTAGCAGAAGATAGCGCCAACTAGGCTATTTACAGCAAAAATTAGGACTATATTGGAGTCTTAAAAAAGAGTAAAAGAGTCTATATCCCTGCATGGAGGTATAGGCTCTTTTTTCAATTGTTTATAGGCTTGTTATTTTTGATGGAGGAAGCGCAGGCAAGCAAGGAACGTCCCCGCTTGCCTGCTTAAATAAGCGCTGCAAAAGCAATCACCGTATCCGGTTCCCAGGATAAGCTTAGGAGTATTTTTCTGCCATTTTTTTCATCAAATAGCTGTCTTAAGTATCTTTTAAGTGCAACAGCTGGCGCGCCGCATTCGCCATGCAGTATTTCTATATCCTGCCATTCTATTCTATGATCTCCTTTGACGCAAAAGCTTTTAAAAACCGCTTCTTTTCCGGCAAAGATTTCCGAATAATAAACATCTCTGTTATAATGGTCTAAACTGTTTTCAATCTCTTTTTCTGTAAAAACTCTTTTTAAGAAGATGTCACCGGATCGATTGATCGTTTCCTTCATACGGGCTATTGACACAATATCCACACCTATGCCTATCATATATTCCCCCCCCTGAATTTCTATATATTATCTGGCAGCAGTTAATAGGGTTGTTCCTATAATGTCTTCCACTGTTGCACCCCTGGATAAATCGCTGACTGGAAAATTAAACCCCTGAAGGATTGGGCCATAAAACTTGGCCCCTGTTAATTGTTGAACCAGTTTAGAAGAAATGTTAGCCGCATCCAGATTGGGGAATATTAAAACATTTGCATTTCCTGCAACTTTACTTTCCCCTTTCGTTTTCTTATATCCTATAACTTTGTTCATTGCAGCATCCGCCTGCAATTCTCCGTCAAAAATAAACGGGCACTCCCTCTGCTCTAATATTTGAAATGCCTCTTTTACTTTATCTACGCAAGGATGATTGGCGCTGCCTTTTGTTGAAAATGACAAAAGCGCAACCCTAGGCTCCCAGCCCAGTATCTTGCTAACACTCTGGGCCGTAGTATATGCAATATCAGCCAGCTCCCGCGATGTCGGATCTGGGTTTATGGAAGGATCTGCAAAGATCATCCGTCGCCCCTTTTCCCCATTAAAGCCAGGTACATCCAACAAATAGAAGCTGGAAGGAACACTGATATCTTTTTGCAGCCCCAAAATCAGTTCACTTGCCATGATCACTTCCTCCGTAGGATAATCAATACCACCTACCATGCCGTGGGCTTCTCCCGCTTTCACCATCATAGCAGCAAAATAGATTGGCTGTGATATTATTTTTCTTCCAACAGCATCGGGCATCATGCGTTCTTCACAATAGGTCTTGATATAATATTCAAGCCTGCTATCCTCCATGGGATTGATAGTGGTAATGTCCCCGGCTAATTCCAATTCCCCCCTTAAAATTCTGCTAATCTCATTTTTATTACCTATGAGTATAGGATCTACCAGAGCATTTTGTTTTAGATACACTGCTGCTTTTATAACCGAAAGATTTTCCCCTTCAGGAAAAACGATTTTTTTAATATCCTTTCTAATCTGGTTTTTTAAATAATCCATTATATCCATTCCTATCACCACCAATTTATGTATCTATGATTAGACGAGTAAGAAATACAAATTCCCTACCCGTCCATACTAAAACTATTTTATTTTGCTTTGAACCAATTCGATGATTTCTTTAATATTTTTAGGCAGTCTAATTTCAAAATTGCTTATCGTTATATTAAACTTATTTTCCAATAAAGCTGCCAATTCTATTTTACTCATAGATTTAAGCATCAAGTCTTCTGCAAGCCTGGTCTCCAAGTTTAAATCCTCTGATTTTTTCTTGGCAACCTGTGCTACTATTTTAAAAACATCCTCATTTATTGTCGTCATTTTATACACCTCACACTATTTTGAAAGCAAGTACCGGCAATCCTTCCGCTTCAATAATATCAGCCCTTACTTTCACAGGGCACTTTTCATAATATTTCATTAAGCTCTCCGGTTCGATATCTATACCATTGATGATTGCTTGCACGTAAATCCCTTCCTCCAAGCAAACATGCCCATAAGCATATGGAGCAATCTTGTTAAACCTTGGATTAGGAGGTGGTGCCATACTATGGGAAACAAACAATAATGCTCCTTCCCCCGAGAGTTCGATAGCTTCTGTTTCACTGTTTCCACAGTGTTCGCAGGCTGCTGTTGGCGGGAAGGTATATCCTCCGCACTTGCACTTATTGCCAATTAGTTTTCCCTTTCTCAAATTCTCATAGTATCCCTTTATTATTGATTCAGGCATCCATACTACCTCCTTCCATATACCATTACAGTACTTACCATTGCATAACCATGGGTATGTACAACCGATATTTTGGGTATAGATTTAATTTGCCTTTCACCGCATAGACCGCGCATTTGCTTGACAGCCTCATAGGTATCTGCACCAGCACTGGCTGCCCATGCATGCCCAAAAGCATGGCGGCCGCCATGAGTACTCATGGGCCGATCACCGTCAAATCTCAACCGGCCTTCTTCCGCATACTTAAGTCCTTTGCCCTCTGGCAAATATCCTGATAACTCGGCTGTGCATATGCTGGAAATATGAGAGCAGTCATGAACGTGCAGATAGTCAATATTCTCAGGTGTTATGCCAGCCATATCAAAGGCTTTATCAAATGACAGCCTATCGTAATGCATATAGGTAGGATCTTCATGATACCATGGGAGGTCGCTTATAGTAACGCCCCAACCCTTTATTTCTATAGGCATATTGGTATAATCCATCAATCCGTCTTCACCGCTTATTACAATTGCTGAAGCCCCGTCTGCAGGAGCAACGGCACTTCTGAGTCTTGAGGGCCAAGCTAAAAATGGATTGTACTTTGACTTCCAAAATTCATAGGGATCTTTATATCCGATCCGTGCAGCTTCATCTTCCAACGTTTCCTGATTAATTGCCTTTTTATTAAGTGATCCATGCAATCTTCTTGTCCGGCACAACTCAAACATACCTTTTTCAAATTCTTCAATAGAGTATCCATACTTTTTACAATATGCCTGTGCGATTAATCCGTTGTATGTAGGAAAGATATCATATCCTTGAGGTACTGCATATGCCTGGTTTACACAATAGTCGGTCCAAAGCCACATTTCCTCTGTTGGAATGGTTTCTCTTTCATAAGGACTTAGTTTCTGGGGCTGGCTTAATGTGGATTCTAAACCTACAATCAGGACTTTCTTATATACTCCTGAAGCTATCCCCATAGCACCTAAAGTAATTCCCACATTTGTTGTTGAACATGCCCCGTCAAAATGTACTCCAGCTTTAAACTGCATCCCCGTCCATTTGGCAATCTGGCTGTAAGTCGCCGGCATTGTAGAAGTATGCATGGTTACATTTCCTACAAAGATTGCATCAATGTCCTTAGGATCTGTCTGTGAATCCTCCAGTGCTTCTTTTACGGCATTTGCTGCCAGTTCTTGAAGGGTTAGTCCTTTGATTTCGGGAGTTTCCAATAAATTGCCGAACCTTGTACACCCAACTCCCAAAATGTATACAGGCTCTTTCAGCTTGTTTGCCATAATATGCCCCCTTTCATAATTTACAGGTTTGATATACTGCATATAAGCAGTTGACATACGTATACTGTTAAAGATAAAATTTGATTGTAGAGATCATCTTGGTTTAGATTCAGTTTATCAACAACTTTTTGATTATTCTTGTCTTTCAGCGAAGTATTTTCATAATAAAAATGAACCGGCTGCTATTTTTATTAAGGTAGGTGGATAAGAATGAGATTTGATTCAAAAGAAGCTTGGGCAGAATGGAATTCATTGGATTTTTTTCCAAAATCCCAATTTGAAGCTTGGCGTTCTGCTTTAAGCGATTCTCATCTAAAATGGTCATTAGACAAATCACCTTCCACCGGTTTTTCAGGTGAAATCAAGATGCGGCATTTGGGTGGTATCCGGTTACTATATTGTGCCTGTGATACATGCAACGGAAAACGCACTCCCAGTGAGATTAACAAAAGTGAAGGCGAATATTTTGGTCTCTTATATATCTACGAAGGTTCCGAAATCGTTTTTCATGAAAATCAGGCATCCAAACTGGAGAAAAACAGCTTTACTCTTTGGGATTCTACAAAACCCATCGAATTTAAGCTCCTTTCAAAAATAAAGAAAGTAACGCTGCTAGTCCCCCAAGACCGCTTGAGAGCACAATTCCCCCAAGTAGATAACTATATTGGAAAAAATCTAGACTGTTCTAAAGGGTTGGGTGCCGTAACCGCTTCACATATTGCGGCATTAGGCAGTGAAGCAAATGCCATAGATAATGGAAGCGGGGATTCAGTGGTGGATCTGACTCTGGAGTTAATTACCACATGCCTGCAGGGGAACACACACCAGGCTATGTCAAAAGCAAAGCAAGAGCTCTTTGACAGTATCATTAAATTTATTCAAAAAAATCTCGAGTTTTCAGAATTAGGGCCATGTTTCATTGCCAATGAGTTTAACATCTCCACACGATATCTTCATTCACTGTTTGCTGAAAAGGGAATATCTATGGGTCATTGGATTCGCGACAAAAGGCTGGAGCAGTGCCGCAGGCAGTTAGTACATGTGGGCCGTTATAAAACCAGTATTACAGATATTGCCTTTCAGTGGGGCTTCAACGATTCTGCCCATTTTAGCAAAGTCTTTAAGAAAAAATATGGTATAACTCCAAGCGAATATCAAAAAAGACATTTCAATCCAATAGGCGGTAAATGATTATTTTATCAACCAATCGTAGTAAGAATCCTATTTTAAAGAAAAAGGACTACCGGAACTTCTCCAGTAGCCTTTTTTATATTTTAAGTCTTTTCTTTATTGGCTATTTTCTCTTTTACAAGATATTATAAATAATAAAAGATCGCTATCACGCTTAGACGGAGTAACAACGTCACACCAGCCTTCATTTATGCAGCAAACCTTTAACTTTTCTCCTCACACAGCTGCAGTGTATACTTTATTAAATCTATATTTCCCCATTTTCCATGACCTGGAATGACAATTTTTGAATCTTTATATCGCTCCAATACCTTCTTTACAGACTTTGGCCATTCCTGAAGATTTGCATCTGCTGTGTTTCCTAAGTCCTTTGAATCCAGACTCTTAATCATGCACCCCCCGAAGAGAATATTTTTCTCTGGAAAATAGACTACTAAATTATCTGGTGAATGACTTTGGCCAGGATAATATATTTCGACTTCCTCATTACCAAATCTAAAATTTTGTAAATCTACTTTATCTAAATTAAAAATTTCTGTCGGTGGAACATAAGGTATTTGTTGATATACATTATAAAGTTCCTTTGTTTCAGGTTTATTTAACCATGACAGCATTAGTTCTCTTGATGCTTCCCCATATTCATAGATCAGCAGCTCCGTCAGAGAGGAACCGTATACAGGGATATCCTTTTGAACCAGAACTTGATTTCCACCTAAGTTATCAAAATGAAATCCTGTATTAATTGCAATTATCTCTCTTTCTCCAAAGCGCTTATGTATCCAATCCAATAATTGTTTCGTAGCTGCTGGTGTATATGGGGTATCCACCAAAACAATATCCCCTGTTTCCATTTCTACTACCATTGAATTGGAAGGCCATGGAAACTCATGATTTATAACATATACACTCTCTTGAATTTCTTCCGCATATAACTTATCTCCAATTTCACCTATAGGGAATACTCTCTCATTTGCAGGTAAACCTACCTGTTTTTCTTGGGACAGTACATTTAAACGCGAAGAGCACCCTGTGTTCCCTATTATTATAAATACTCCTACTAAGACAAAAATAGCTATGTTTTTCATTCTCCATTCCTCCTTAATCAAGTTTATAAATGGAATTATGATATGATCCTCCTTTTCTATGCTATTTGCTATGAAAGCATCATGCTTACAAATGTAATCCATTTACATTTATAGATTACATTCGTAAGCATAAAATGTCAATATTTTTTATCCATATAAAATTAAAATACTTCTTCGTTTTATTTAATAAACCGAAGAAGTATTTTAAGATATTCTCTCATTCATGTTTAACATAACTTTATATAAAGCCCTTGTCCGTTAGAATCGACATGGTTATATCTCTTGCCTGCTGACCGCTTGTATTATCTAATCCTTGAATGTTTACGGCAAAAATGTATACTTGCTGCCCTCTTTCTAAATATCCAATGTACCAGCCATTAATGCTTTTCCCATTAACAATGCCTGTTCCTGTTTTGCCGGATAATACACTCCCTTCCATTTCTACAACTTTCATAATATGCTTTACTGTATCTATATTTTTTTGCGAGAAGGGTAATTGGGATTTGTATAACCTCAGCAGTACATCTACCTGTTCAATAGGGGATATTTTCAGCGACGATTCCTGCCAAAAATTCTGTTTTCCTGAAATATCGCTGTTTCCGTATCCAATTTTTTTCATGTAATCCATTATTTTATCTCTTTCAATCTCATCTGTAAATTTTTCGAAATACCAATCTACAGAATAGGAAAAAGCTGTTTCCAGCGTATGGTCTTGACTCCAAGGTTCAAAAGGATAAATTATTCCATCCCATGGTATCTTTGTATCTTTATCTCTTAACCGTCCGGTTTCAAGACCTATCAAAGAACTGATAATCTTATATGTAGAACAGGGTGAAACCCTCTCTCTACTCCGCTTTTCATTGTATATGTAGTATATATCCTTATTTGCATCAAGCAGTACGAAACTCCCATCATATCCTTGAAAATAGTTGTCTAGATCTTCAAAAATGACATTTTGAGGCATTTCAGCTTGAGCTTTAGATGAACCAGTATAGGAAATACTTTCAGAATTCGTCAAGACGACAAAGCTTAGTAGTACGGATAATATAAAACCGGTAATTCTTCTCAATTTAGATTCTTTTCTAAACGTTACAATCCTATTAATTCTCTTTGTCATGAGTGCTTTATTACTGGATACTGCTGCCATCGAATAAGCATATGGAGACAGTTTCGTACTTTCTAACAATTTGATAATCGCAGTACCGTAATGATAATATTCCTTATCATTCAAAAGTTCTAATACAGCAGCGTCGCAGGCAAGCTCCCGATCCTGCCGCATACGCTTAAAACCATACCATACAATAGGATTGAACCAATGAAGAACTTCTATAATGCAGATTATTAAATTAACTAATATATCTCTATTTTTATAATGTATCAACTCATGAAAAAAGATATATCTTAAATCATCACTACTAAGCCGACTATAAAAATGGGCTGGTAAAATAATACGGGGGTTTAATAAACCAAATAAAGCCGGACTCTTTATATGGTATGATTGAATTACTGGAATATTCTTCCTTATGCTTAGGTTTTCTTTACATTTTTCCAAGACCTCTAGCGGCTCTTTCTCACAGACCCATTTACTCCCTTTAATGATACGCATAGTGCTTATATTGCATATAGAAATATAGCTAAGTGTATAAATTACTCCAACAACCCAAACAAAAAACAAAGCATTCATACTGATCCTGCTTACTGACAAAGTATAATCCTCCATAGGCTGCCAAATACCCTTATGCAACGGAGTATTACGGATAACTGTTTGTAATGGGCCCATATCCACTGGTTTCCCTGCAGTTTTATTTAGGAACCTGTAAATATTGAATATGCTGAATGGGCTTGTAAAAATGCTGGGCAACGCCAATCTTGCTACTAATAAAAACCATATAGAATAGTGCCATTGAGCACTCAACCTATGCTCAAAAATTACTTTCAGTACAAGAATGATGCATGCTGTGATACTTGCCATAAAAGAAGTGGATATTAGCCATGAGAAAAATATCGGTGCTTCCATCTCTGCTTAACCCCACTCTCATTCTTTTTTCTTATCAAGTATACTTTTCAACTGATCAATTTCGTCTTTTGTCAAGTCCTGATCTTCTAAAAAATTAGTAAGCAACACACTTAGTGCTCCTCCATAAACCCGCTCAAGAAAGGAGCGACTTTCCTCCTTAACACACGCATCCTCTGTAACCAAAGGATAATAGAGATAAGAACGTCCTTCTTGCGTAAAGCCAACAGCATTTTTTCTAACAAGTCTACCCAGTAATGTTTTTACAGTTTTGGGCTTCCATGATGTTACCCCTTCAAGCTGTTCTATCACCTGGCTGGAAGTAATTGGAGAATTGGTCCACAATACTTTCATCACCTGCCACTCAGTGTCTGAAATACTTGGTAATTTCTTCATTAAATCACCTCATTAAGATTACGTTTGTAATTCTATCCTATAACTTTTCTATTTCCGTGTCAATGTTCTTTTATAGTGACAAGGGGACGGGGTTATTGTCACGCTGCATTTTTTTGAATAATCCCTCTACTAATTCCTGTCAATCTTTCAATTTGTCTAATTGATAGACCCTATCCTTCCTTTAACTCTTTTATATATCTATTTTTTTTATCTACATCCATCATTTGTAGGTCTACTCCTGCCCAACTTTACAATGACCATATAATCTGTAGGCTATAAGCTCCCTGTATTTTTGCAAGGTTTGAATAAGCTTTTGACAATCCTCCTCATCTTCAAACACAGTTTGACGATTTATTCCTCTCATAACAATATGGTATATTCCACTTTTACTTTTTATCCTTGTCATGAAAATCACCTCTATGATATGTTATATCCTAGAGGTGATCGCGCGTCAACAACCCCGTCCCCTTGTCACGTCCCCCAACCCAGTCCCCTTGGTTTCGTGGTTTACTCGAATTCTGGCGCATATTTATTGCAAAACTCTTTTCTTGCTATTTCTGTATATTTCAAAATGAATTCAGTTTTAGCATTGGTATATCCATCTCTATTATGCATGTATTCCTCTTTCAGTTCTTGTTTTAGTTTTCCATATACTTCAGCAATTTCTTTATAAATTAAAAGATAATCTCTGAAATATAATTCATTCCAATCTCCCCAAAATCTAACATGGAGATGAAAAACTTTTTCAGCAAAACCATTTGGAGTATACCCCTTATTAAATGACATTTGTAAGTCTGGTTTATTTTTAAATGACATTAATGTCCAGCCAGCATTACTTAATTTATACTTTATTTGCTCTATATCACTGTTACAATCAATTTCCAACAAAATATCTACAGTGGGTTTGGCAATCAATCCTTCAATAGCACTACTTCCAATATGATTTATTCGCTTTATGCTATTTTCACCTATTGCATTAACTATTTCATCTTTTTCAACTAAGTACCATTCTTTGTAAGAAGGATTATGTTCCTTTAAAATAATCGGAAATAGTTGCCATAATTCTTCTAACGACATTTCGGACAATGCTTTTCCCATAGGAACCTCCTAAATAATACATAAATATCTTTACTTCGTACTTTCTTACAAGTGTGGATTAAATTATAGTCTACTCATATGCTAATTATAACAATAATTTCAATATAATGTATATAACTAAACAAAAATCGACTTTCTTTCTTTAAAACTCGATATTTAAGTTTTTAATGCCAAATGCCAACAACCCCATCACTGTGACACGTCCATATAAAAGGTGAAAAGCTAGGATGATTGTTATATAATGGTATGTAAGTATCTAGTAAAGAAGCCAGAAGAGAATTATGAAAGTCGGCTTAATTAGACATTTTGAGGTTGATTTACCTCTGAAGAAAAATCTCTCATCAAATGAATTTGCAGAATGGGTTAAACGATACAACTCATTTAAAGTAAAGACAAGAGAGATTGAGATTAACTCAACAGAATGGGATAAATGTTATAGCAGTGATTTGCCAAGGGCGATGGAAACGGCGAACTATTTGTTCAAAGGAAAAATTCACAAAACAGAATTAATTAGGGAAGTACCTCTGGGCCCAATTATTACAACAAAGTTCAAAATACATCAAAGAAGTATCGAAAAATTGGGGAATCACAGACAGAATGATAGTGTACCATTGCTCTGCCGGACGGATTAAGGGAGCTAAAAAAATGGGAAATACATGGCTCGTTCCTGCTGACGCTGAAAAACCGGCTGTCTGACGATATGGGAGCAGTAAAGGAAAGGATGGTGAAAATAAATGAAACGGATATTTTTGGTCGAGGACGATAAGGCAATCGCTAAAAACCTTATACTTTTGCTCCGCTCGGAGGGATTTACAGTCACCCACGCCCCTACGCGACGTGACGCCCTTGCCATACTTGCCGGGAATAAATTTGACTTGGCACTCGTTGATATTTCTTTGCCTGACGGAAATGGCTTTACGGTTTGCACGGAAATCAAAGAAACGCAAGAGGTTCCTGTTATCTTTCTGACGGCTTCCGGCGATGAGGCGAGCGTTGTTACCGGGCTGAACATGGGGGCGGACGACTATATCACCAAGCCTTTTCGTCCCCGGGAATTGATTGCACGAATTGGAACTGCCCTGCGAAAAAGCGGTCGTTTCGGGTCGGATTTTGAAATTCGCGGACTTCATGTTGATACGGCAAGCGGCATTGTGAAAAAAAACGGCCGCGAGGTTTTTCTTTCAGCATTAGAATACCGCTTGTTGCTGGTGTTTATTAGCAACCCTAAAAGTATTATCACAAGGAGCAGGCTGCTTGACGAATTGTGGGACGCTGCAGGCGAGTTTGTCAACGACAATACACTGACCGTGTACATCAAACGCCTGCGGGAGAAGATAGAGGATGATCCGGCAAGTCCGCAAATCATTCTGACCGTTCGCGGGACAGGGTATAGATTGGGGGACAGGTATGCTTCGGAATAGAGAGTTTCGGCAGTTTGCCTTTTTGTTCTCCTTCATGACCGCCGCCGCTGTGACACTGGGATTTGCAATCAATACGACGGCTGGAATCCTTGCCATTACTTCTGCCGCCGCCTTCGGCACAGCGTTTTTTGCATTTACCAAAGCCCGATACAAAAGCATTGCGCAGATTGCAGATCAAATCGATCTTGTGCTTCATAATGCTGACCATCTGTATATTGGTGAATCGGACGAGGGCGAACTTTCCATTCTGCACAGCGAGATAACAAAAATGATGCTGCGTATTCGGGAGCAAAACAACGCGCTGAAAAAAGAAAAAGAACATCTTGCCGATTCACTGGCCGACATAGCCCACCAACTCCGAACTCCTCTCACATCCGCGAACCTCATTCTGTCATTGTTAGCAAATACCCCTGATGAAAACGAACGGAAAGCATTTGTGCGTGAAACAGAGGAATTGCTTGTGCGGATGGATTGGCTGATTACTTCCCTACTAAAATTATCCCGCTTGGACGCGGGCATTGTAGTGTTCCAGAGCGAGCAGATAGATGTGAACACTTTGATAAGCGCCGCGCTTCGCCCGTTTCTTATCCCGATGGAACTGCACGATATTCCTTTGCAAATAGACGTGCCGAAAGGGATCATCATTCAGGGCGATTCAGGTTGGCTTTCGGAAGCAATTCAAAACATCCTCAAAAATTGCATGGAAAGCGCTGGCGAGAACGGGAAGATTGAGATTGTCTGCAGGTCCAACCCACTGTTTACTGAGATTACCATCCACGACAGCGGCGTAGGTTTTGAAAAAGAAGATTTACCCTGCCTGTTTGACAGGTTTTATCGTGGGAAAAACCCAAACGCTACAGGATACGGGATTGGATTGGCGCTCTGCAAGACGATTATAACACGGCAGGGCGGGACGATTATCGCAAAAAATCACCCGCATGGCGGCGCGAACTTTGCCATTCGTTTCCCAAAGTGACGAATCTCTCACCGAAAAGTCACAGAGATGTAAGTTGAAATCTTTATTATATGGGTAAACCGTGACGAAGGAGGCTCACATAATGGAGTTCTTAAAAATTGAAAATCTATGCAAGGTCTACGGCAAGGGTGAAAATCAAGTTACCGCACTTGACCATGTTTCGCTTACTATCGAAAAGGGGGAGTTTACCGCAATCATCGGTTCCTCCGGCTCCGGCAAATCCACATTGCTTCACAGCATCGGCGCCGTGGATGTGCCGACAAGCGGAAAGGTGTATTTGGACGGGCAGGATGTCTATGGCCAAAGCAATGAAAAACTTGCCATTTTCCGCAGGCGGCAGATCGGACTGATTTACCAGTTTCACAACCTCATTCCCACTCTGAATGTGGTGGAAAACATCACCTTGCCTATACTGATGGACAAGCGGAAGGTCAACGAGGAGCGGCTGAATGACCTTCTCGAAATGATTGGATTAAAAGACCGCAAAACCCATTTACCCAATCAGCTTTCGGGCGGCCAGCAACAGCGTGTTTCTATTGGACGCGCTTTGATGAACGCCCCGGCGGTCATGCTTGCTGACGAACCCACGGGCAGTTTGGACAGCCGAAATGGACATGAAATCATCAAACTGCTGAAAGAAAGCAATAAAAAATATGGGCAAACCCTGCTTCTCGTTACCCATGACGAAAATATCGCCCTGCAAGCAGACCGCATTATCGGCATATCAGACGGCAAAGTAGCAAGAGACGAGAGGGTGCGGCCATGAACATTTTTAACAAAGTCACCTTGCAAAGCTTGAAAAAAAGCCGCACCCGAACAATTGTTACGGTGATCGGAGTGGTTCTGTCCGCCGCCATGATTACGGCAGTCGCTACCTTTGCCGTGTCCCTGCAAAGCTATATGATAAACGGTGCTGCTGCCAAATATGGTGATTGGCATATTGAAATCCCGGACACAGATTCCTCCATTGTGCAGAAACAGGCAGAGGACAGCCGAGTGGCAGATGCGGTAGCGCTGCAGAACATCGGCTATGCCACACTGGAAGGCGGACAAAATCCCGACAAGCCCTATCTTTTTATTACCGGATGGAACGAGGAAGCCTTGGATGCTCTGCCCATCAAGATGCTTTCCGGCAGACTGCCGGAGAACAGCAGCGAGGTCGTGATACCGGCTCATATTGCGGCAAACGGCGGCGTGAAAATTTCGGTGGGCGACACACTCACTCTCTCGGTCGGCAACCGCATGAGCGGCGATCAGAAGCTCAGCCAGCACGATTCGTATCGTGCCGGGGAAGAAACGCTTGTACCCACGACAGAGAAAACATATACGGTTGTCGGCATCTGTGGGCGGCCGGCAATCGAGGAGTATGCTGCACCCGGATACACTTTCATCACAACAGAGGATACAGCCGCAGCGGATAGTCTTACCGCATTTATTACACTGAAGAACCCATATCAGGTTCATTCTTATGCAGACAGCCTATCAGACAATAACAGTTACGTTTTGAACGATGATGTACTACGTTTTATGGGACTTTCAGGGGAAAAGATGGTTACAGTTCTCCTATACTCGATTGGCGGCATTTTGATTGCCCTGGTTATGCTCGGCTCGGTGTTCCTGATTTATAATTCATTCAACATATCACTGAACAAACGCACACACCAGTTTGGAATTCTCATGTCAGTAGGTGCCAC
This sequence comes from Geosporobacter ferrireducens, assembly GCF_001750685.1. GTDB lineage: Bacteria > Bacillota > Clostridia > Peptostreptococcales > Thermotaleaceae > Geosporobacter > Geosporobacter ferrireducens. The sequence goes on from NZ_CP017269.1 coordinate 1,691,957, forward strand.
GGAAAAACAGCTGCGCAATTCTGTGCTGTTTGAGGGGCTTTGCATCGGTACAATCGGCATTCCGATCGGCATTTTGGTCGGGATACCAAGCATCCAGCTTGTGCTTTCTCTTGTGGCAAAAAATTTCGCAAATGTTATGTATGACAATGTACCGTTGACTTTGGTGGTATCTGTTCCTGCTCTTGTTGCTGCGGCGGTTATCAGTATGATCACCATTCTGATTTCGGCCTATATTCCGGCAAAGAAGGCCGCCAGTACGCCTGTGATGGAGTGTATCCGCCAGACAAACGAGGTCAAGGTGGAAGCCAAAGCCATAAGAACCTCAAAGCTCGCGAAACGCCTTTACGGTTTAGAGGAAACACTTGCGTTAAAAAACTTTAAGAGAAACAGGCGGCGTTACCGCAGCATTATCCTGTCGCTTACGTTAAGCGTCGTGTTATTTGTGTCGGCAAGCTCTTTCGGAACCTATCTGAATCAGCTCGCGGAGAATTCATCTGTGGTAGTTGAAGAATATGACATCTGTTTTTATTCGCGAGACATGGAGGAAAGCGAGCTGTTCCAGCTTTATGACGAGCTAAAAACCGCCGACGGCGTTACCGAAAGCTCTTATCAGGCACTTTGGACCTATTCCTGCGTGCTCAATACAAGTGATTTGTCAAGTCATTTTTTGGATGAGTTCGGCGAGCCCATCGGTTATGATGGGGCAAGTGAAACGGTGGAAGTGCAGTTGGATATTCAGTTTGTTGAGGACAGCGTCTATCAGAACCTGCTCGAAGGCCTCGGTCTGTCCGCAGAGGAATACACCGGGCAGGACAAAAAAATGATCATGGCAGGAATACTGCCCGGGCGTTGGTATACGCAGGAACAGCCTATGGAATTTACGCTCCGCTCCAAGACCGGGGACCAGACGAAAACGATCCGTGCAACCTTTGTAAAAGACTACCCGGATCTGCTGCCCACGGAGCCGGGTGAGTGGCCCGGATACGCTCTTATGGTGATGGCCCCTTACGAGGTAAAGCCGCAGTTTGACGCACTGGGTGTGACTGTAAAGCCTACAAAACTGGGCATGACCTTCCAGTCAGAAAATCCCGGTCAGTCTACAGCTGCAATGCAGACGATGATTGATGGGGCCGGCATTACCGCCGACTATCATCTGTACAATGTCTATGAGATACTGGAGCAAAACCGTAATATCACATTCATTGTCAATCTGTTCTCGGTTGTTTTTATCATGATGATTTCGCTGATCGCGGTTGCGAACGTCTTCAACACGATTTCCACCAATATCAAGCTGCGCAGACGGGAACTTGCCATGCTCCGTTCTGTGGGGATGTCAGACCGGGATTTCAATAAGATGATGTGCTTTGAATGCGCTCTTTATGGAGCACGGACGATGCTTTGGGGTCTGCCCCTCTCAGGAATCCTTTCCTATCTGATTTATAAGGGCATGATCATCGGCGGCGGAAATGTTGATTTTGTGTTCCCGTGGGGCAGTATGGCAATCAGCGTGTTTGGTGTGCTCTTTATTGTATTTATTACAATGCTGTATGCCATTAGCAAGATAAAAAAAGAAAATATTATTGATGCGCTTCGGGATGACATGACTTGATTCAAAACCGATATTAAGATGATGTTTTACGTCCAAAATGTAGCCATACGACAATTTTGAAATAACAAACAAAACCCCCGGTTTTTGTTCGTGCAGATAATTCAGGCGAAGTCGTCCATAGTTGCCCAAATTATCAAACTCTGCTTTTCCGTCAATTTCAATGTTGGGGTATAGTAACCCATCAATTTCTGTGTATTCAAATTCAAACTTTGCCATAAAGCAAATCCTCCAATAAAGAGTATTTACAATTCATCGGTAATCGTTTGGCTGTGTGCTAAACAACTATGATTTTCGTAAACATCCTTATTGGAGGATTGCATTCTCCCGCAGCCTTTTTTGTGCTTTAAATTTTTCTTTATCGTCCTTTCCGTTTCAAGTCAATATGCTCTAGCAGGACATTACTCTCCCAGTATCATCTCTGATGCTGCTTCAAATTCTTTCATGGCATTATCCAGGTATGCTTTCGTATCAGCAGTATTCATATAGTCAGGTTCAACGCAATATGCAGTGGCGATGTCCTCAGCATATTCAGGCATCTTTGAAACCTGCTCCATGGCATCACTGACCTTTTTAATGATACGCTCGTCGGTACCCTTTGGGAAGGATAGGAAGTATGCACGTTGGGCAATTAAATCATAGCCTTGCTCCTTGGCAGTAGGGACATCAGAGAACAAACCGCTGCGCTCTTCGGAAAAGACAGCCAGCACACGGAAATCTCCAGAATCTATATAGGGTTTCATAACACCGTAAGGATTCACGTTTATATCAATCTTCTGCGCCAATAGCGCCGCATTCCGGTCGGTTCCGCCGCCGGCGTCAACAATATTAAAATCAGCGCCCGTAAGTTCTTCTATTTGTCGTCCAACATAATAGGTGTAACCGCCAACAGAGGAAGCATAAGTTAACTTACCGGGGTTCGCTTTTCCATAGCCAATCAGGTCATCAAGGGTTTTATAAGGGCTTTTTGTATTCACAGCAAGAATGTATGAATTGTCCATAATTCCTGTAGCCGCAACATCCAATGCCTCATGAGCAAAATCAGTTACTCCGACAACCTTGTTCATCAGCATAGAGTCATGGAAGAATAGGCCGGAATATCCATCTGGTTTAGAATCCCGTACCAAAATGGTCCCTCCGCTGCCATTTGCGCCGGCAACATTCACAACCACTACAGGTGTACCTAAAATTGGTTCTAAATACTTTGCATAGGTCCGGGCATGGAAATCTGTATCTCCACCCGCATTAAAGGGAACAACAATTTCAAAGGGCTTGTTCGGCCAGTCAAAGGACTCTTCAGATGCTTTTTCAGGTGCTTCTTTTTCTGTTTGAGCCGGTGATGAACAGCCCGCAAACAAACTGGTGACTAAAAGCATTGCAATTAAAAGAACACTTATTTTCTTCATTTCTCATTCTCCTTTTCTTTTTTTGTTATATGATTTCTTCAATAACAAACCTTTTGAGAACAACTGGTTCTGTCTGCTTTCTACTTGTCTAGGCAGTTGCTGATTTCTTTGCATTTTTTATATTTTTACGGACAGTAAGAGTGATGGATATCAAGGCCGCCACTAGAAAAAGTGCGGAAATAGGCTCTGTTAAAAACATTGTATAATCGCCCTTGGCGAACATGAGTCCCCGTCTGAGATTGGTCTCCATTAATGGTCCGATGATAAATCCTAAAATAAAGGGAGAAGCAGGAATGTCCACCTTATGGAAGGCAAAGCCCAATATTCCGAAGAGCAGCACAGTCCATACATCAAACAAACGGTTTCCTATTCCAAATGCACCGATAACGCAGAACAGGAATATCCCTGGCAGTAAATAATGCTTGGGAATTTTCAACAGTGCTGCAAATACCCGAAGACCATAAAACTCAATGAATAGCATAGCAAAGGCACCAATAATCATCGTCAGAAATATTGCATAGACCACATCTACATTTTGGGTAAACATCAACGGGCCTGGCGCTATCCCCTGTATCGTTAAGCCTCCAAGGAGCATGGCGGTTACAGTATCTCCCGGAATCCCCAGGGCCAGCAGCGGAACTAGCGCACCGCCTATTGCAGCATTGTTGGAGGTCTCTGTGGCTACAATCCCATCAATGACTCCCGTTCCAAATTTTTCTGGATATTTGGAGCGATTTTTGATGGCACCATATGCCATTACATTGGCTACACCTCCTCCAATGCCAGGCAATATTCCGATGCCAATACCCAATAAACCAGAAATAAGCATATTCCATTTCTGACTGAAAAACTCCTTCCAGGTAAAGCCAAAACCCTTAATTCCCTTAATATCCACCTTAACAGTTTCCATCTCGGTGGTATATTTCACCTTTTCTGCAGTAATTAATATTTCCGCTATGGCAAACAGACCGATAAGCACCGGCAGGATGTTAAAGCCGGAAGACAGTTGAGGCGTTCCGAAGGTATACCGCTGCACACTGCCAATTGCATCCATGCCTACGGTAGCAAATATACAGCCTAAAAACCCGGAAATCAACCCCTTTGTCATAGACTTTCCCGATAAGCCTGCCATCATGGTTAGAGAGAAAACTGCAACTGAAAAATACTCATATGCACCAAAATTAATAGCAATCTTTGCCAATAATGGAGACATAAAGATTAATACAATGGTAGACATGATTGTACCAATAAAGGAGTATACAATTCCTACGCCTAATGCTTTGGGCCCCTCTCCCTTTGCGGTAAGAGGATAACCGTCAAAACAGGTGGCCACAGAGGAGGGTGTTCCGGGAATTCTTGTAAGTATGGCAGAAATCAATCCGCCTGAAATACCTCCGATATATAATGATACCAGCAGTACAATACCTGCTACCGGACTCATTTTGTAGGTAATGGGCAGAAACAGCGCCAGTGCCATGGTTGCACTCAAGCCTGGTATGGCCCCAAATATAATGCCCAAAGTAACGCCGAAAACAATGATCAACAAACTTAGTGGATTGAATACTGCCTGTGCTCCGATTATAAAGGAGTCTAACATAATTTTTTCAACCTCCTTTCATGATTAACCGCCAAATAGAACTCCGATAGGCAGCTTTAGGTACATCAGATTACGAAACAGATAATAGGTGCCTAAGGACAATGTAACTGAGAAAATGATAACCGCAGCATAATTCGGCTTCGTGCTTGCAGGTGTGAGCAACAGACTCATAAAGAACAGGAACAGGGCTGAGGAAAGCATGAATCCCAACAATTGCATTGAGGCCACATAGGCCACAATGAGAAAAAAAGTCATCATCACATTTTTGGTATCCTTCTGCTCTTCCACTGTATCATCCTTAAAGCGCTTTACCTCCTTGATACTCTGATATATCTGACATCCTGCAAGAAATAGCAGAATAGAACCATAGATTTCCGGCATGAACTCCGCTCCAATTGCAACGAATTTCGTTCGTCGGATAAAGAGAGATCCAATTAAGTAAGCAATAGCGAAAAGCGCCGTTACAATGCCTGCAATAAGTCCCTTGTATTTTTTAAAGAACGGTCTCCCCATAAAGGATTCACCTCCCCTTCCATTTGGGATGGTCATATACCTCCGGATTGCACACATGGGGCCACTTCTCACCATTCAGCACTGCCAGCGTGCCTTCCACCGCCATCAATACGATCTTTTCAGTAGTTTCCTGTGTTTGGGCAGCCATATGGGGTGTGATGATACAATTTGAAAGCTGCATCAGCGGATGCTCCGCTTTCATCGGCTCCTCAATTAACACATCTAGTCCGGCGCCTGCAATGATTCTCTTTTCCAGTGCCTCAACCAGTGCATCCTCATCTACGATGTCTCCACGGGCACAATTCAGTAGATAAGCCGTGGACTTCATAGCAGCAAACTGCTCTGTGCCGATCATTCCCTGGGTTTCCGGCGTAGATGGCATATGAAGGGAAATATAGTCACCTGCTGCAATTGCCTCCAGCAAATCTGCGCTGTAGCTGTAACCCATAGCGGTTACAGCATCCCCTGTGACAAAGGGATCATAGACAAGCACTTCCATACCAATACCATGACACATACGGGCCAGTTCTTTTCCAATATTGCCAAACCCCAATATACTGACTGTCTTCCCTTGAATATCTACAGCTTTATATTGATTGCGTACGCTAAAATTACCTTTACGGGTTTCCGTATCACTTTCTACAATATTTTTACTAATGGAAAGCAACAGGGTAAGGGCGTGCTCTGCCACAGCCCGCGCATTTGATGAAGGGCAGATAACTACTGGGATACCCTGTTTTGTAGCTGCTGCCACGTCTACGTTGTCAACACCCACCCCGGGACGGGTGATGACTTTAAGCCTCTCACAAGCCTCAATCGCCTTACGGTCGATCTTTCCGATTCTCAGTATAAAACCATCTGCCTCCTTTAGCTGCCCAAGTATTGCATTACTGTCACCGTTATTGGTAACACAGACCTTTGCCTTGCCTTCAAGTGCCTTCATACCCGGCTGATAAAGTTCATGGGATAAAAGGATGTTCTTCAATGATTTGGCCCCCTTCCTTTTAAAATTGCAATCTTATTGCAGGCTTGCCCTAAATGTTTCATGCTTTTCATTAATCTCTGCAATCTTTGCAATAATATTTTTTTCTTCCTCTTCCTTAATTGGATCTTGCGGTGCAATAATCCGTTTATCTGTATATCCCAGGGTAGATAGGGCAAATTTATTAGCAGCCGTTGCATTCTTTGTCATGCCCAGTATCTTTGAAGTTTCCCGTAGGAGTACATCATATTTCATGGCTAACTCAATATTTTTGGAGCGTCCTGCCTCATAGGCCTCTACAAAGAGCTTTGGAAACAGTGGCGCAATCGATGGAACAAAGCCGTCGGCACCGAGGAGCATGCTTGCCATTGCATAGGCCGTAGTTCCTTGAAGCATTGAAAAATCACTGCCCTCAAAATGAGTCAAAAGCTGCTGGAAATCCGGGAAGTTTCCGCCGCTGTCCTTGTATCCCACAATACGGTCAAACTTTGCAATTTCTTTGATTGTGTTTGCAGTCAAAGCCAGACCCGTAAACATTGGGATGTTATAAATCATAATATCCACATTAGTTTCCTTCACAATCTGCTCAAAGTGGCGGATTGTTTCATCCTGTGATGTGTGTCGGGCATAGAATATGGAAGTAATTACAGCACACTTTCCACCAAGCTGTTCAAACTTGTGAATGTTTTCGATTACCCGGCGGGTACTGGTATCCATCACTCCTGCCATTACAGGAATCCTATCCCTACACTGTTCAACGGCAATCCGAATGGCATTATCCCGCTCTTTCTGGGTCAGGGCCATGGTCTCTCCATTGCTGCCGGCAACGAACATACCGTGCAGACCGCCCTTAATACAATGTTCAAGCAATAAACGGAAACCCTCCTCGTCCACATTCTCATAAGCATCTACCGGAGTGATAATCGGTGGAATTACACCATAGTATTTTTTATTCATATCCATTCCTCCATTGCATAATTATTAATAAAATTCAATACATTTTGCTTAGTTAAGCTTAACATATTCTTTCTTCCATATCTACTTGGATGCAGCAAGCTCAAGTTGCTTTTGATGTATTCGCGTAACCGCAAGTTTTGCACCATACTCAATCGCATTTAAAAGACTCTCCTCATTGGCAGTACCCGTTCCCGCCTTTCCAAAGGCTGTACCATGATCCACAGAGGAACGAATGATCGGCAATCCCAATGTGATGTTTACGCCGCTGATTGTCTTCCACTTGTCTGTTGTATAATCATACTGAAAACCCACAACTTTAAGCGGAATATGTCCTTGATCATGATACATAGCAACTACAATATCATACTGCCCACCCCGTGCTTTGGAAAATAAGGTGTCCGGTGCGATCGGCCCCTCTGCGCAAATCCCTTCTTGCTGTGCCTGCAAAATAGCTGGGCTGATCTCTTCAATCTCTTCTCTGCCGAATAACCCATTTTCACCGGCATGAGGATTTAGGCCGGCAACAGCGATTCTAGGCTTTTCGATGCCCAGGCTGCAGCACACCTCGTGAGCCAACTTGATTACTTTATACACACGTTCCTTTTTGCAGCGGTCGCAGGCCTCCCGCAAGGAAACATGCGTAGAAACATGAACTACCCGCAAGTCCCCATCGGCAAGCATCATGGTATAATCCTTCGTACCGGTAAGGGCTCCGTAAATTTCCGTATGGCCGCTATAATGATAACCTGCAAGATTTAGTGCTTCCTTATTTAAGGGACCTGTGATAGTGGCATCGATTTCATCCTTCATGGCAAGTTCGATGACCTTGGCAATTGCCTCATATGCAGCTGAGCCACCCTGTACACTGACTTCCCCATACACTAACTTAGACAAATCTACATTATCCTGGTCCAATACATCGATGATGCCATATTCAAATTTAGCGTCCTCAACAGAGGCAATCACATTCACTTCAAGATTCTTTTTTATAATTCCTATTGCCTGTTTAATAATCTTTGCACTGCCTACAACCAGGGGTCGGCAGATTGCATATACATGCTGATTTGCAAGTGCCTTTGCAGTTATTTCAGGGCCAATACCATTGGGATCACCCATCGTAATGCCTAAAATAGGTAATTGTGACATTTTAAATCCCTCCTTTTATAACTTCCTGATAGATCGCACGAATGTCATTCTTTGTTAAGACGCGGCGATTATTGTCAAGCAACCGTTTACAATCAGCAGCCGCATCTACAAGAAAATCCAAATCCTCTAGACCGATGCCAAATTCACATAGACTTGATGGTATCCCCGTATCGCTGACAATGGATGCAATGCGCTCAATCATCCCCTTTGCCTTTTCAGACTGCGCCCGTCCATAACCGGCAGGGTTGATGCCATCCTCCAGCAGAGCCAGACGATCCTCACAGGCTTCCAGATTTGCGCGCATTACCGGGGCAAGCAGAATCGCATTGGATACCCCATGGGCAATATGATACTTTCCTCCAAGGGGATAAGCCAGGGCATGTACAGCGGTTGTACCAGATGCTGCAATAGCCACTCCGCCATAGAAAGCAGCAAGCAGCATATTGCTTTTGGCCTGCAGATCATTTGCATCGCTGTAAGCGCGAACTAAATTTTCAAAGATAAGCTTCGCCCCTGCTGCTGCATATAAATCACTAAATACGTTGGCTTTATTGGATGTGAAGCACTCAATCACATGGGCCAGTGCATCCACCCCAGAGGAAGCAATAATCTTAGGGGGTAGCTTGGCGATCATATTTCCATCCAATAGCACATAGTCTGCGAGCATATTTTTATTGACGATTCCGGTCTTTACCGATTTTTCCGGTACTGCCACAATTGCATTGAAAGTTGCTTCACTGCCTGTGCCGCAGGTAGTAGGAATCATCACTGCAGGCAGGCCCTTTTCCATTAAACTGTTGTTTTCAAGAAGATCATAAATATCATAAGATGCACCCTTCATTGCAGCACAGAGCTTTGCCATATCCATCACGCTTCCGCCGCCGACTGCAACAACCAATTCTCCTTCTGCACGGTTCATTTGCTCCATCGTGCGGATTACATCTTGTGTAGAAGGTTCCGGACGCAAATCACCGATCACGCAATACTCCGCATTGGCTTTTTTGATCTGTTCAAATACACCGTTACAGATCCCGGTGCTCAATACCCCCTCATCTGTAAAAACAATGACCTTGGATGCCCGCTCAGCTTCTATAATACCAGACAGCTGTTCAATAACATTTTCTCCTGCACGAACATGACCTGGAACAGTCAATTGACATGGTTTCATTCTATCCCTTCTTTCTCAAGTTTGTTTCTTTAAATATTCAATGGAACGGATAAGGCAGTCCTTTGGTCCAAATCCACCTGACTTGGTCACAATGGTCATACCCTCTGCCTTACCTCCTATCAGCTTTCCCATTGGAACCCCAGGCAAGATTTCTGAATCCAGCTCGATTCCCTTGGCCCCCAGTGCCTTGAGAATAGCTAAAGAGGTGTCTCCTCCTGATGAGAGAATTCCGTCAATGCTGTAGCGATCGTAAAGCAGCTTAGCTAAACTTCCCATTGTCTCTGCTATCTTTAAGGAATCGCTTACTGTATCCTGGCTGTCTTTGAGCGAAATCTTAAAATCAAGAAAAAGCGTATCTACAACAACCGCCAATAATTTACAACCACCGGCAATCAGGTTATCCGCCTGTTGTAATACCTCAAAACAAACCTTTTCCCTATGACCACTAAGTATTTCTGAAGTAAAGGTAGTAATCACCGGCATACCGGTTTCATCCGTAAGTGCTTGTATTTGTTCTGCAGTACAGGCATTTCTGGATCCAATCATAATGAGGATAATCCCGTCTTTTTCCTGGCGTAGTCCTTCTGTCCGAACATCACGTGTCTTCAGCAGGCTGAGTTGGTTTGCCAGTCCGGCAGAGCCGCACATAACAGTCTTATTTTCCAGCGCTAGAGCTACATCCCGTATCCTGGCAAGATCTTCATCTGTTACAGCATCCACCACAAACACCGCCGTGCCATCAGACTGTCCAAGCTGTATTGCCGCCAGTATTGCATCCTTTCCTTTCCGAACGGTTGCCAGGCTTATCCCCTGCACCTTACGCTTCATTTCCTCAGCAAAAAGCTTAATCACATCTATTTCCGCCGAAACTCCGTTCGTATCTGGAAGTACTAATGTACCGTTGCACAGAGTCCTGGCATTTGCAGGATAGCTGATTGCAACAACTGCAAGCGGCGCATCCAATGCATCCATCACGGCTTCAAGCTCCTGTGCCGCATTTCCCCGGACAAGAGAATCTACTTTTTTATAGATATATTCATGCTCAGTAGTCTGAATATGTTTTACAAGATCATAAGTTGTGCGATAAGCATGATTCGGAATCTTTGTACGGGTATCCGCATTGATGGAAATCACATCAAAATTATCAGCCATTTTATACAGGAGGGACAAATCCGCTTCTGCCGATATCAGTGTACGTAATCCCCGTCTTTTATATTGCACACCCGTATCATTTGCGCCGGTTAAATCATCAGCTATGATGTAAATCAAGTGTAACAGCTCCTTTTTAGTGAAAGTTGCTATTCTGTTTTTAAAACAGAAAGATACAATTTTTAGAAAATATTGCTTTGCATTTTCTCACTTCCCTTATTTAGCAATAAGCGTGCCAATCCTTCTCAATTTATTCTGTAAAAATTAAATTCCCACGCAAACAGCTAGTTTGGTGGGAATCCCATTCATTCTAAAGATTCAGTTTGACAACACATTAAGATCAGAAAGGTGCTCTTATCCAAAACATGTAGCATATCGCAACATACGTTGCATTTTGCAACATTTCAAAATGCAACAATTCTATACGAATGTTTCTAGCGGCTTTTCCTTTTTCTCCAAAGCGTACTGCGATCAATTCCAAGTATCTTACACACATTTCCAATCGACCCGTCATACTTATGGTAAACATGTTCAATATACTGTTTTTCTAATTCCCGCAGCGTTGGTTCCTGTAAGAATATTTCCTCCCGAACTGCAGGCTCTACAATAGATGTGTCTGTTGTATCCAAAATATCTTCTTTAAGGATATGTTCGCTTTCACAAGTGATCACTGCTCTTTCTATCATCCCTTGCAATTCCCGTACATTTCCTTCATAATGAAAGTTTTTCAGATAGTTTAATGCATCCTCTGAAAGGCTCATATGTGGTCGTGCATATTTTTGACTATACTGCTGAATAAAATATGCAGCAAGCGGGGCAATATCTTCTCTCCGCTCATTCAGCGGCGGTATATTGAGCGTCAATATATTAATCCGGAACAACAAGTCTCTCCGAAATTTTCCTTTACTGACCTGCTCACGCAAATCGCGGTTGGAAGCACAAATGACACGCACATCTACGGGAATTACGCAATCGTCTCCTATCCGCATGACCTCACGCTCTTGTATGACACGCAGCAACCTTCCCTGCAAATCCATCGGCAACTCGCTAATTTCATCCAGGAATATCGTTCCACCATGAGCCAATTCAAACAAGCCGGCTTTTCCTCCTTTCTTAGCACCTGTAAAGGCACCCTCCACATAACCGAACAATTCACTTTCAATTAAAGATGGTGGAAGGGCGGCACAATTTATAGGCACAAAGGGCCCTGTCGCACGGTTGCTAATGTTATGAATAGACTGTGCAAACAGTTCCTTGCCTACTCCACTCGGCCCGCTGATCAGCACCGATGAGTCATAATTTCCATAGGTACGTGCACGGTCAATACAGCGTTGCATCACCGCACTTTTACAGATGATATCTTCAAAGGAATAGCGCGCTACAAAACCTTTTTCGCTGAGTTTAATACGTATCTTTTTTTCTAGACTTTGGATTTTCGTGACATCCTGAAATGTGATGATGCTGCCCATATTTTCCCCGCTTACGACAATAGGCACATGATTGATTGCCAATTTAGTATTGCCTACGCTATGGATGGATTCAAACTTAACCTGTTGGGATAATACCATGCGTGAAAGCGCATTATCACCAATTGCGTCCAGTATGGGGCGCCCTATTACTGTATCTTTAGCAATATCAAGCACTTTTTCTGCATGAATATTGAAAACATTGATCCGGCTTTCCTTATCTGTGGCAATCACGCCATCACTGGTATTATCAATGACTGCCATAAATCGCTGCATGCGTTCACGTTCAACCCGCGTAGCATGCAGTACACGAAGTGCTTCCTCTATTGCATTCACAATAGCTTCTTCACCGGATTCAATAAGGTAGCTTATACACCCGTGCTTTCTTGCTACGGAATTGACAATACTATCTCCCACAAATATTTTGATACCCCTGTCTATGAACTGGCAAATTTGTTTCTCAACAGAATGGCTATCATCTAGCGTCAGTTTGATAATATCTTGATTGATCAGCAAATCCTCAATGATATCATAGCCTTGTATCACGTTCTGGTAACCAATGATCGCTATCGGCTGGTCAATGTGGCGTATGTTTTTGAAGCTATTGAACACATCAAAAGCAGTAAGTTGAATCTCTACAACCGGAACATCCACTGCCTCGCAAATTCTCGAATATGTCCCCCCACGGGAAACAAGCACGTTAGCGCCATTGAAAACCGCTTGCTTTGCTGCAATGACACCCTGCGATAAGTCACCTGCTACCACTCCAATGTTGTCATATCCGCGTTCCTTTACGATGCGCATTGCCATTTCATGTAGCGTTTCAAAGGGAGAAATTATCACAATATCTTTTTTCATACTGCATCTCCTTTATCTCTTTTGTTTTGTGCAGTGCTCGTCATTTTGAACGATTACTATTCTTCATCTTATCTTTCCAATTAGCCCGCCAATACTCAGTTTTTCTTTCTTAAGCAGAAAATACTGCATACTTGCTATAATCACTTCAACTGATATAATCATATCAAAACCGATTGATCAATCAAACATGCTTTTGAATTTTTTTGAAAAGAAGATTCGTATGAGCATATATTATGAAGTTGTTTGTGATGACAGCATTATTCCTAATCCTTGGGTAAAAGGCAAGCTGAAGCTAGTATCAGACACCCTATTAAGAACTAAGCCTATGAATAAATGTAAGATTATCCATAGGCTTAGTTATAACCTAAATTAAGATTTGACATGAACGATCTATTAACCTATTTGGTTAAATTCTATTTTCTCTGCATTAGGCCCTTCTATAGTAAAGAAGCGCACTCCTTTCTCAAAAAAAGGCAAGGCCTGAATCTCTTCATCCAAAATTTTAAATTTCAGTGATTTTATATACTCGAGTACTGATTCAATGTCCTTTACATTTAACGAAATATGGTCAATAGCACCAGCTTTTCCAGACACCTCTTTACTTTCATACAACTCTATTAACAGGCTATGCAGCTTCATAAAGATAACCGTATCTGTTTTAAAAAAGGGTTCAAATCCTAGATCCATATAAAATTTTATTGAAGTATCCAAGCAGTTTGTTGGAATTCCTATATGCTGTAATCCTGTAGTATAACTAGCGTCCATTTTGAGATTCCTCCCATATTCTTTAGATCTTTTTAATCAAATATTCACCTATTCAGCTACAACTGTTTATATTGTTTTGAAAGGTTCAATAATGTTTTCGATTTCTCTTAATTCTTCCTTAGTCAAATTCCACGTTGTTGAATTTATATTTTTTTCTAATTGATTGATGCTAGAAACCCCAGCAATAATAGAAGTAACCTCTTCTTTCTGTCTTAGCCAATTGAATGCAACCTCATTTAATGGTCTTCCAATTTTATCTGCAAAATCACCTATGGCAAGGGCCCCTTCATAATATTTCTCAAATAAATTTCCTGTTAACTTTGGATTGGCATTTCTGATATCCTTTTCTGAAAAATTGCTGCATCGTTTAAATACTCCCGTCAATAGACCTTGGAATAATGGACTGTAAGGTAAAAATGCCTGTTGATGTTTTTTAACCATAGGTAATACTTCATCTTCTGTCTTGTAGCCCAATGGTATATTATGATAGCTATTTGTATTTCTTTCCAGCATGTTATACAAAGACTGTTGCGCGCTGATTTCAATCATAGACATAAATTCATCTACGTCCTTCTGAGCAAAATTAGATAAACCTATATATCTAATTTTTCCTGCCTTTTTAATTTCTTCTAAAGCACTAACCGTTTCTTCGATTGCTGTCTTACAATCAGGCCAATGCAATTGATATATATCAATATAGTCTGTTTGAAGCCTTTGTAAGCTTTTATCTATCTCATTTAAAATGCTTCTTTTCGTTAAATTGTTGCTGATTTCTTGTTGATCGTTCCAAACCAAACCACATTTACTGGCAACCAATACTTTAGAACGCTTACCATCCTTTAAAGCTTTACCCAGGATCTCTTCGGATTTGCCAAATCCATAAACAGGAGCCACATCGAATAAGTTTATTCCACCGTCAATGGCTGCATGTACAATTTTAATCGTATTATCACCAACTGCATTATCCCATTGACCACCAAAGTTCCAGCAACCCATTCCAATCGTCGAAATACTTTCTTCAATCTTAGCCACTTTTTTATATAACATATTTAGACCTCCCTGCAAAATATTAGCGTCTTAATTTATCTAATAAAACTGCTATTACAATCAATGATCCAATGATTATTTCTAAAATAAAGGAATTAACTCCAAGTAGCACACCACCTTGCCGAAGTGTAGCCATAATCATTGAACCAAGAACTGTGCCAATCACACTACCAGCACCACCATCTAAGCTAGCTCCGCCAACCACTGCTGCCGCTATAGCATCAAGCTCGTAGCCGGCGCCTGCAGTAGGCACACCATTTCCCAACCTTGAAGTAAGTAAAATACCGGCTATACTGCAAGCTAATGCCGAAAAGATATATACACCGTATGTAGTCTTTCGAATATTAATACCGCTTAGTCTCGCTGCTTCTCTATTGCTCCCTAAGGCATATACATTCCTGCCAAAGACTGTCTTATTCGTCATAAACCACGCAAGTACTATCATAGCAATCCATACTACAAATAAAAACGGGATATTTAACACTTCTATTTGGGCAATACGTTTAAATTCATTAGGTAATTTAGATATCATACTTGCATTCGTCAGCAGCATAATCACTGCCCTAATTACAGTCATGGTCCCCATTGTGGCAATAAACGGCGGTACTTTGCCATCATAAACCAAAACTCCATTTACCAATCCAATTAACATACCTGATATAATAGAAATGACAATAGACACAGGAATTGATATTCCATTTACCATACATAAAGCTGCTACTATCCCTGATAGTCCGGTAACAGCCCCAACGGATAAATCAATCCCAGCCGATGTAATAACTACAACCATGCCTATTGCAATCATTCCATAAATAGATGCCTGCCTCGTAAGGGTCTTTAGATTTCCTGCTGTAAAAAACACATCTGATGTAATGCTAAAAAACATAGCCAATAGCACCAATAATATAATTAAAAAAAGTTCAGTTTTCATTCCCTTGCTAAATAAACTTACTTTACTTTTTTCCTTTTCCTCTTTAACCAAAGTCTCCATAGAAACCTCCTTTAACTTATGCCAGAAGCTAATCTTAATATTTCTTCATCATCAAACTCTGACTTTTCCAATATACCCATTTGCTTTCCTTCATACATTACTAATATACGATTTGATAAACCCATTACTTCAGGTAAATAGGAAGAAATTATAATGATTGATTTTCCCTGACTAAGTAGCTGTTCAAAAATTTTGTAGATTTCCTGTTTTGCACCTACATCAATGCCTACCGTTGGTTCGTCAAAGATAAAAATATCACTCTCCTGCGCCAACCATTTTGAAATAACAACTTTTTGTTGATTGCCCCCGGATAGATTCTTAACTAATTGATGTATGGAAGGTGTTTTGGTTCTCAGCCTCTCTATCAATTTTGTAGTTTGGTTATTAATTTTCTTACTATTAATTATTCCATAAGAAGATACCTTATTAATTGCTACCATATTCGTATTCACTGCAATAGATAAGCCTAGCGCCAATCCCTCGTCTTTCCTGTTTTCCGGTATGAGCGCTATTCCTTTTTTGATTGCCTCTTCCGGATTATTTATTTCAGCTTTGTGCCCATTTATATAAATATCTCCTGACTCTTTTTTATCAGCTCCAAAAATACATCTCACAATTTCGGTACGTCCAGAACCTACCAATCCAAACATTCCGAATATCTCGCCTTTTTTTACCTCAAAGTTGATATTTTGAAATGCTTTACTTCGACAAAGATTATCAACCTTCAGTACAGGCTCTCCTTGCCTCACTTGCCTGATTTCATACATGTCCTGTGTATTACGTCCCACCATCATTGAAATCAGATCGTTTTCATTGGTTTCACTAGTTTCTACCGTTCTTACCTTAATACCATCCTTCATAACGGTTACACGGTCACTAATTCTAAATATCTCATCCATTCTATGGGTAATATAAATAATTCCAACATTTCGTTCCTTTAGCATCTGTATAATTTTGAATAATTCCTCAATCTCCTCATTCGTTAATAGTGCAGTTGGCTCATCAAATATAACAAGCTTAGCCTTAAGATGAAGAATCTTCCCAATCGCGACCATTTCCTGCTGAGCTACAGATAATTCACTAATAACTGATTTAGGATTAACATGTACATTCATAGACTCTAGAATCTTTCTCGTTTCTGCATACATCGTCTTATAATCCACTAAACCAAATTTCGTTTTAGGTAACTGACCCATATAAAAGTTTTCAGCGATGGTTAAATCCTTTGCTAAATTTACATCCTGGTAAACAGCTCCTAAGCCATGCTTTTCAGCTTGCAATGGAGATTTGAAATCCACAGGCTTATTTTCCACAAATATTTCACCTGATGTTCTGCTATGAACGCCCATCAATATTTTAATAATCGTAGACTTCCCTGCTCCATTTTCTCCAACTAACGCATGCACTTCACCTTTACGTACATCAAAACTAACATTATCCAGTGCTTTAACTCCTGGAAATTCCTTTACTATATTTTTAAACGCTATTATTATTTCATGTTCTAAAGGCATATCCACCCTCCTTGCTTACTGCCTGTTATCTAAACTATGTTTCTAAAAATATCACAGACACGAAATATACCATGTCTGTGATATTTTTATATCTTCATAACTGTTATTCCAAAGGATATAGCAACTTGTGTATTGCAGGTTCTTTCATATTTTCTTTTGTTACTATAGTAGCATTGATTATGATGTCTTTTTGAACACTTTTACCCTCAATTGCTTCCATTGCATGCATAACGCCATCATATCCCATTCCAAATGGATTTTGTACTACTAATCCATTTAATGTTCCATCTTCAAGGGCTTTAATTTCATCTTCGTTGGTATCAAAGGCATATGTAACGATTTCATTATGTTTTCCTGATTCTTCAAGGGCTTTGGCTATACCCACCCCCATATGATTGTTATCCCCGAAGATACCTATCAAATCCGGATTTGCAGCTATTGTATTTTCAGCTATATTTAAAGCCTTTGCAATATCGTTTTCCCCATACTGGGTTTCAAGAACGACGATATTAGGAACTAATTCAGTTATTTTTGCAATGAATCCTTCTGTTCTGTCTGTATTAACCTTTGAACCGGCCACAGAACTAATTACAATTACCTTCTTTCCAGAAGGATCAATTCCCATGCCATTCCAGTCTTTGACCATGGCTTCCGCCGCCATACCTGCTGCTAAACGATGGTCTGTTGCCAAGTAAGATGTATATTTGTCTGTATTTAGTTTGTTGTCTATCGTTATAACAGGAATTCCATTTGCAACAGCATTCTCAACTGCGGGAACTGTTGCATCTGAGCTTGAAGAGGCAATTACTACAGCGTCTGGCTGAGTAGCGATAACGTTTTCCAGAATTGAAACCTGCTTATCAATGTCTGTTTCTGATGGCGGCCCATCTGTAGTTACTACAACTTTTCCATTACTATCTGCTTCTGCTGCTTTCGCACCTGCTAACAGTGTTTGCCAATAGTCCGAGTCAGTTGCTTTTACTATAACAGAAATTTTATAAGTCTTTTCTTCTGTATTAGCCGGTGTACTTCCTTGATCCGCTCCCTTATTTTCAGTACTTGAACCACATCCTGCAAATAGTGCAACTGCCATTATCACGACCAATAATAATGCAAACATTCTCTTTTTCATAACCCTTTTCTCTCCTTTTTCATTATTTATTTTATTTTCAGCACTCCTTATTGAAAATTCAGAGCACCAAAACTAAAAACTATATTATGAAACCGCTCCCATTTATTTTTGTGGAACCGCTCCCACATTTTCTTTTAAAAAAGCACTATGGCTTCTTTTTTTCAGAACCTTTTAAATAGATTTTAAAAGGCATAATATACTCTACTCTTTGCTTATCCGGATCTTCAAACCTCTCTAATAACCTACGCATCGCTACTCTTCCCATCTCTACAGCATCTCTAGCCACATAGCTAAAGTTATATCCCAGTATATCTAGTACTTTATTGTTATCAATTCCTATTGCAGATATATCCTTGCCTAAAATTATGTTATATTCCATTAATGCTTTAATTAGTCCTAGTGAAGTTCTGTTATTGCACGTTAGTATGGCATCAGGCAGATCTTTGCTCTCTATAAATTGTTTTGACAACTCGTAGGCCTTTTCCACGCTAAAGTTTCCCTCATAAATGTATTTGTCCATGATCTCCATTTTATAATCTTCCATGGCATTCAAGTAGCCTTTATAGCGATCTTGGCCAATTTTCAGTTTAAGGTCCCCCGTAATGATACCAATCTTCTTATGTCCTTCTTTAATTAATATCTCTGTAGCACTATAGGCACTTTGATAGTTTTCAAAGAAGACGCCATCCCACTGCGAATTCTTTACACCTCTATCTAAAAGCACTATTGGAATTTTAGAATCCCTTAATTTCTGTTTCAGTTTTTTCTCTGTTTCGCTGTCACTATGATCATTTACAGGGGTTAAAATCAAGCCTTTTACCCGCTGCATATTCATCATATCTAAAGCTCTCTCTTCTTTTAAAAATCTATTGCTCGTATCACAAAAAATCAAAGTCATATTATGTTCATCTACGACTTCACTAATGCCTGTTAGTATTTCTCCAAAAAATTCATTATCGGCTTCAGGAATAATCACACCAATCGTATTACTTTCTTTTTTACTTAAGTTCCTTGCCGTTGCAGATGGATAATAAGTATTCTCTTTTATAACCTGTTCAATCTTCTCTCTTGTTTCTCTATGTACATATCCTGAATTATTTAATACACGTGAAACTGTAGATTTAGATACCTTTGCTTTTTTTGCTATATCTGTAATTGTTAGTCTCATAATTAAGCCCTCACATATGGAACCGTTTTCATGTTTAAATTATATAATCCTCCTTTTTACGTGTCAATATATTTCTTATGTTTTTGCATATTATTTTTTTACTTTTATTAATTTTCAGTAAATTATCCCAGAGGCATCTTTGACAGAATTCTTGTTTAACATGTAAATTCCCGTTACCCTCTACCTTTTAATTTCTGTTTAAGAATAACATCCCTTAATCATTCCTTGAAACAGAAAGAAATCTATGAAATTTTAAAAAGGTAAGCACATATTACCGCCTACTATGTTTACTTACCTTCCTATTTTACTTATGTCTCATTACTATGTTTTCGAGTTTTTGCTTTCTCTATCATATTTCTACTTTTTGCACCTCAAGCCGCATCTTTTCCGCTACCGCTTTCTCCTTATCCGGCTGTACACGATAAGCCACATATAAATTCCCAAGAGAAAAAGCTGCAGCCATAAAGAATACCCACTGACTGCCCCATTGGCTCCAGACATAGCCGCCGGCAATTGCCGCTAGTATAGACACCACATGGTCCAGGCTGATTCCCATGGATAATGTAGATGTAATCTCATCATTGTTCCATGCGATGGAGCGTAAATAAATCGATTTAACCATACCGATCTGCATCGACAGCCTATCCAACACAAACAACAGATATACAATCCACACCGATAAGCCTTGACTAGGGAGTGCTTCTGATGTTATACCCCATACTACAAAACCATAAATAATATAAATACCTATAAATGTAAGCGCATCTATATACATCATGCGCTTGATGCCAAAACGATCCATCCACTCTCCCAGCATATTAAGAAAGAATATGGAGATAAATCCGACGACAATGGTAAGCAATGCAAGTGTATCGGCTTTCTTCAACAATAGGTCTACGATAACCCATGTCCCGTAGACAAAAGCGATTTGCTTCTGAACCCCGTGTAGTATTGTAAGCAGATAAAAGTACCGATATTGCTTTCTCAAAATCAGCTTCGTCTTGCGCCGTACTGCCTTTTGTGGTTTAACTTTCCGTATCATCGCTACAGTCATTACTGCAGCGCATATTAAGGCGCTGGCAGCCACTAAAAATATCCATTTAATAGAGGTATGGAAGGTGAAGAATCCTGTTCTAAATCCGAAAAATACCAGAAGGGCAGCAATTAGGTTAAATGCTGCTCGAATACTGAAATACTGTCCCATACGGCGCCCGATCTGATCCGGCTCAGCCAATGACATGCCAATAGCATCCTGGAGGGGCATAAAAAGGTGCATGCCCATGGAATTGATAAAGAGGAAGATTAACATTACACCAAAAGAGGGTGTAAAAAGGCCTAGCATGGCAACTCCTAAAATTGCCAGTATCTGTGCAATAAAGGAGACTCTCAAATCCCCTAGAAAACCCAGCATACCAATCATGAATGCACATAATACCCCCGGCAGTTCACGGGGAAACTCTATTAATCCTCTTTGGACTGCCGTAACTTGATAAACCTCTTTAAAATAGTTGGAATATACTCCGTCACTTAGACCATTGCCTAAGCCTACCGCAGCAATCAGAATAAAAAACATCAAAATTTCAGTGCGTGTCTGCAGAATTTTTCTAATCACTCTGGTTATCTCCTTTGCCTTTTACAAGTAGTTATATATTATTCCGAAACAGAAATTGCAATGCATATAAAAAATTAATGTGCCTGCCCGCTTCATTTTTGAAATGACACACAGATCATCCCTACCATTAATGGATATATTTCTACGCATGAGTAGATAATCCTTCTTATTCAGCCTGCTTACCGTACATAATCATGAAAAAACCGATGTATGACATACACCGGAATTGTAGTAGGAACATAAGACTTATCTTTTATTCAAAATAATCCATTGCCATAGTATTTATTTTTTCAAGCAGTTCAGACAATGAATGATTCTGTTCCCTACGGCAGATATAAGCATTTTGGCTGCATAACAGGCATGTTCTTTCACTGTAACCAATATCTATCCGGCCAATCTTTACAAGTTGATCGTCAAAAACATCAAAATCAAAAACTCTTCCTAACGGATGCGTAGATTCAATGTGGGTGGTCAGGTGCTTTAACCTGATTCCATCCATATTGGTACATATATAGCCTTCCGGGCCCGTTTCTAAAAATTTGCTCTCCTGAAACACTATCACAGTTTGGTCATTTATAGCCCTTTGAAGTGTGCTCATGCCCTCATGGTGAATTTTACGAAAGAGAAGGCTGTCTTTCTCCGGACCAGGTATATTCAATGTAAAAGAAACGAGGCTGGAATGATGTTTTTGAATTAATGTATTTTGATAAACCGCCCTTTGTTCTCTGCTTTCAAGTATCTTTAACAGCATGTCATTATTTATCGTCATTTGTCTTAACCCTCTTTAAACTTTTTCATAATGTTTAATCTCATTGCATTCAAACTGTTGTTCTAATAGATACAACATGATGGTCACTGCCAAGAGGTCTGCTGAACCTCCGGGACTTATATTTCTACTAATGAATTCCCGATCCAGAAAAATAATATATTCCATCCCTTCCTTGGTAAATACACCGCCTAGTTGTAAAGCAATCTCTGCACTTTGCTTCACATATTCAAGGGTTCCGTGATCATGTCTTCCAAGTATATTGCTATCCTCGGTTTCACTCATGAGATGGAGCAAAACCTGTACGAATACGTTGTTGAGATCTTCATCGCAGGATGTATATTTCTTCATTACAGGCAGGCCATACTTCAGCACTGTTTTAAAGCCTGACGCTACCTCACCACGGATTCCTTTTATGTTATATCTTTCATATAGCTTTTCTCCATAGGTTTGTGCTCTTTTCTCTGTTCTCATTCCAAGTTCCTTGCATAAATCCACTGCAATCTCTTGAACTCGTTTACAAATCTCCTGGGCATCAGCGATGGATTCTTTTTTTTCTTTATATAGAGAACCCAATGCTGCTGCGATAATTCCCAAAGAAAAAACTAACCCTTTATGCGTATTCACTCCGTTGGTTGCTGCGAACATTTTTTTCTCACCTTCAATCCCGAAAGGGCGAATCCGTTCCAGCAACACCGGATAATCTTGAGTGGTAAAATTCATCCCTTCGATAGCGCAGCGGTAGAATGTATCGAATAATACAGCACTACTGGACATAAATGTTAGAAAGTTCATGTCTTTATGGGCACCAGAATTCCTTCTGTCTACAAGTCCCGGCTTTGGTGTAGCTGACACCTCATAGAGCATGGACTTTATTGCTGTTTCTGCAACCGTTAAGCAAAAATCATTCATTCCCACAAATACATCTTCTTTCATTTTTTCCATAGGCTTTCCTCCTAGTGTTCCTGATTTATAAAAACCTTATATTTCTCCAAGAATGTGTTCCTCGTCACCGTACAAAATCATGCATCTTCACAGTAGCCGGTGCCTGCTATAATGCTGCGTATAGCCGGTCTAGCTGCGTCTGAAAGCAGATAGTCATAGGTAGCATCCGGCACAAATTTTCTTATCTCATCCATTTTGTTCTCCGCAAGAAGCCGCCTAACATGAGAAGCACTAACCACCTGGCCGGCTTGTACGATCCGTTCAATTTCAAGAACCTCAACCCCACCGGGTATGAGACGGTCTTTCATGGTTTGGTTATAGACTTCTGTAACCGGAGAAAAGGGTTCCGTGCCCACGAAACGTTTCGTCACTTTTAGGGCCGGTGCAATATGTTTTAAAAATATTTCTACGTCTATCGCGCAATGCGCTGCTGCAAGATCTTTCTCTCTTGTAAAATAGGATGGAAAGGTCAAAGAGGATACGACATATCGGCCGCCAGGTATCACCGTTACATTGGATAAATGGGCTGTACCTTTCCGGACCATTTCAAATCTCCCAGAAAAGGGAAACACAGATAAATCTTCCTCAACGACGAATATATAGACTTTTTGGCTTTGTGCTGCTGCAATCTCAATTAATGCCTGATGCCCTAATGTAAAAGGATTGCAATTCATCACAATTGCAGCAGCTTCGTCAGGGGCATCTTCTGCAATTTTCATCAGTTTTTGCACATAATCTTGAATACCCGGATTCCCCCATTCCAATAATACTGTATAGGGGTTAGCGGTGGCAACAATATGAAATCCCAGTGATAGAAATTTTGACGTATTTATAGGTTTTGTAAATAGATGCAGCGCTGTTATACCGCAGGTTAGCCCATGGTTAATCAAGTGTGTCAGCACCTTGGCAGACAAATCTTCTCCTTGATAATCCGGTAAAACAGCCAACCCCTGTATCATATCACCGGCTAGAGAACCCGTAGCTACCATTTGATGATTATCAAATAAACCCATGCTATAAGTCAAGTTATGTGGTATAGTCAAATCACATTGCCTAAAGAGTTCCGCTGCCTCATGAATAGAGTGCAGCTTACGCTCAATAATCACTTTCCCTCACCTACCTCTATAATTATCAGCATGGCCTCTTTAAATTACCCTGCAAGCTTCACGATCAAACTAATAAGCTGTGGAAAAACAGAAACAACTACTACCATTCGAATAATCTGTAAAACGATAACATCTGCGCTTTCAACACCTATGTCTGCAGCAATCAGAGCCATATCAGATGCCCCAGCCGGTGTAGCTGTCAGCATAGATTCTTTAATGGACATATTAAAAGTCCTATTCAAAAATCTTCCAATCATCATGCAGGCTAATGAATATCCGAGAATCAGTATAATGGCAGGTACCACTAGATATTTCATTTCCAAAACATCAGCATATTGAACACTACTGCCTATATATGCACCAGCAAGAACCTGTGCAAAGCGCCTCATCCATTTTGGCATACACGCTTTACCCGTAGAAAGCTTTAAGACAATAATGCTCACCATTGACAGAATCAATGCACCTGCTGTGATTCCTGCGTATTTTCCAATTAATCCAAAAACTGCAGCGATGACAATCGTCATAATAAAAGACGCTAAATGATGGGATTCAGATTTAACTCTTTTATATACTTCATCGTGACAAACTTCCAGCTCATCTTTTCCCTTGGCAATCTTTGCAATTATAGCCGGAAAAAAGCCTATGCCTGCCACAAGTCTAATAAACTGCATCACTGCAACCTTAGACGCATCCGCTCCCATATCTCCGCTGATAATAGGAATATCACTCATTCCTCCAGGAACCGCACACATCAGTGAGGTCACCAAATCTAAAGGACTAAATCTATATATCAGCAATCCAGAAACAATATTGAGAATCATCATCCCAATAATTAAAACAATGGCAGGTTTAATAATAAATTTAAGTCTGGACAAATCGCTTTTTTCTACACTTACACCAATAAAAGCACCGGCAACAATTTGTGCTGCCAGTCTCCCTGCTGCGGGTATATAAGCCATTCCTGTTGTAATATTAAATAGAGAGACTGCTACGATGCTGCCTACCATCATTCCTCCTGGAATTTTAAATCGTGAAAACAGGTAGCCGACAAATGTACCTAGCAGGATTGTCATTAAGAAACTATACATTAAAAATACCACCCTTATACTTATTTATTCATTCCCGCTAACACCCTGTACTTAAATTGACAAGCAAATATGACCCATTATATAATTAAAGTATCATATTAAAGCTTTTTTACTTACATAGGACCAGGGTATAAAGAGACTTAAGGAGGTCGAAATCCTTTGATACCTCATTTGATACCTAAAGAATTGATTTATGTTACTACAGTAGCTCAGTACGGAAATATCTCTAAAGCCGCAGAGCGTTTGTTTGTTGCTCAACCTTCATTAAGTCGTTGTATTCTCAGAATCGAAAGAGATCTTGGGGCAGAATTATTTAAACGTACTTCAGAAGGCTTGAAACCAACCTTTGCAGGAGAGTACTATATTGAAAATGCCAATAAAATCATCCGCCTTTACAAAGAACTTGAAATCCAGTTTTCTAATATTAGCAATATGCATATGGGACGACTGGCAGTAGGAACTACCACCCACTTAGGTTCCTTTGCTCTTCCAAAGATCTTAGCAAACTTTACTACACGCTTTCCTAAAATTGAGTTATCGATTGTAGAAGGTGTCTCCACTGGCATTGAGGAAGAAATTCTCAAAGGGAGGGTTGATGTAGGTATTTTACATTCTCCCATCAACAATCACGGAATCAAATATACAGTTATTCACGAAGAAAAGTTTCTCTTGGCAGTTCCTCCTGATGATCCCATTAATGAACAGGCCTATTTTAAAGATGGAGGGGAGGGGCCCTATATCGATATCCAGCTTACAGCCGATCGCCCCTATATCTTGACACATACAAGTCAACGAACCAGACAGGTCACCACTAAAATTCTAGAGAATGCAAAAATTGATGTAAAACCACGATATCTAACAAAAAGTATTCAAACTGCATCTCGCCTTGTTAGAGATAATCTTGGTTTCACTTTGGTTCCTCTTAGTTATTGCAAACTGTTTGGCTCAGCCTATTCTCCAAACTACTATTTTATTGAAGAGCAATATCAACCTTCATGGGAGTTGGTTATCGCCTATTCAAAGGATATTCCCTTATCTAAAGCCTCAAAAGAGTTCAATAAAATTGCCCTTGAAACACTTCCTCAACTCTACGATTTTCCAAATGACTAGTCTATACGCATGTAACCATAATGGTTACCTCTTTTCTTATCCTGATTTAAATACACCCGGAGAAAAGCCGCAGCCTATTCTATAGCAGCGGCTTCTCTAGATTTTCTTTATGCTGTTGCTTTCTTTTTAGTTTTAATCATTCTGCTAATGACCGGATAAAGAAGCATAAGCATACATGCAAGCAGTAAAGTAGCTGTGATAGGTTTTGAAATAACTGCCATAATATCTCCATTTGCAAGGGAAACAGCTCTTCTTAAATTGGCTTCTGTCATCCCGCCAAGAACAAGTCCTAAAACGAGGGCCGCAGAAGAGAACTTAAATTTAGAAAAAGCGAATCCCAGTATGCCTGCGATAGCCATCAACATAACATCACCCGTACTATTCTGAAGGGCGAAGCTGCCAATCACCGCAAATAGAACAATTGCCGGACCCAGAATGCTGTAGGGCACTTTAAGGATTGAACTAAAAACTTTAGCGATTCCCATGGCGATGATAACCATGATAATATTTGTCACGATCATGGAAGCAAAGACACTGGAGAGATAATCAGGCTGCGTCTTAACAAGAAGCGGTCCAACCTGAACGCCCTTTAGAACTAGTGCCGACATCATGATGGCTGCCGCATTCCCTCCCGGTATACCCAAGGCAAGGAGTGGAACCATCGATCCGCCTGTAGCTGCATTATTTGCAGCCTCTGAAGCAGCTACCCCTTCAATGGCACCCTGACCGAATTTTTCAGGGTTCTTAGACATTTTTACTTCCGTTGTATAGCTTAAAAAAGATGCAATCGTCGCACCTGCTCCGGGCAAAATTCCAACAAGGGTACCAATAATGGAAGAACGGATAATCGTCCACTTAATAGACCATGCCTCTTTGAAGGTTAAAAGATCTGTTTTAACTTTAGAACCTGAACCCGTATCAACAAGCTTAGATGGTTTTGCAGTCTGTTTAAGCACTTCAGTGATAGCAAACATACCGATCATAACCGGAATCATTTCTATACCACTGAGAAGAGAAGAATTCCCCCATGTAAATCGGGGAATCGCCAGCAATGGATCCATACCGACAGTGGCAAGCAAAAGACCAATCAATCCTGAAATAAGGGTTTTAATAACATTGTCACTGTCGAGGGCTGTAAGAACACTAAGTCCCAAGAAAGATACGGCAAAGAGTTCTGATGGCCCGAATTTAAGCGCTACATCTGCCAACTGAGGTGATAACAAAAACATGGCAACAGCAGCGACAACACCGCCTATCGCCGAGCAGACAAGGGATGTACCAAGCGCTTTGCCCGCCTTACCCTGCACAGCCAGAGGATAGCCGTCAAAAGTAGTTGGTGCACTGGAGGGTGTACCGGGAATTTTAAAAAGAATAGCTGTGATACCGCCTCCAGTGATCGATGCACAGTAAACAGCAACCAGGAAAGCAATGGCGATGATTGGGCTCATTGCATAGGCAAAAGGCATCGCTAAAGCTACTGCCATTGAAGCACTTACGCCAGGCATTGCACCAAAGATAACACCTAAAACTGTACCTGCACAGATAAGAAGAAAAGTCATTGGCGCAAATACAATTTGAAAACCTGCAACTAACATATCACCCATAATTTACACTCCCTATCTGTTAAAATGATTCCAGCATCAGCGCAAAATCACGTAGGATTCCATATCCTCTAGGCAGCATAATGCTCAGACCCCTAGCGAATAAAAAATATACCGAAAATGTCATGACAAATGCGCTGCCTGCTAAAAACTTAATTCGCTTTTCTCCGATTAATCTAGCATAGACAATGAAGAAAATATAAGTGCTGAGTATAAAACCTGCTGCTTCAAGGGAAGCGGCATAGACAAGAATGATGACAATCCCTTGAAAGAGTCTGCTTCTCAAAATCGCCTGCAACTTTATGTTTTTAATCTGATCGAAGTTACGTTCTTCAGCCGCTGCAGTTTTATAGATTTTGAACATATTAATTAAGATTAAAACAATAAGGCCACTTAGAATAAGCTGCGGCCATTGCTCTGCCCCTAACTCTGTAGGTGCAGAAGCTGGCATTGTAGCGCCAATATAATAATAGCAGTAGGCGAATAAAATCAATAAAACTGCATTATATAATAACTCAAGTATCAAAATCCATCAACTCACTTTCCTTATAATCTAGGAATCCGGGGCAGCATATGCTGCCCCAGAGCTTTCAATATTTTTATAGGCTCTATTATTTGTTAAACTTATTAAATAAAGCTGTGAGTGTTTCGTTTTGTTCTGTCCAAATTGCTTGGAAGTCTGCGGAATTTGCATAGCCAGGTCTTTGATCCAATGCAACAGTTTTTGTCCACTCCTGGAATTGGTCACTTGCATGTGCTTTTGCAGCTGCTGCTTCAAATGCCTTAATTGCTGCTTCAGGTGTTCCTTTTTTCGCCAAAATACCTCTCATTGGTCCAAGGTAGGATTCAATACCTTTCTCTCCCGTGCACGCAACATCCGGAATCATAGGAAGTCTCTTTTCAGAAGCAACAATAATCGGCTTCATATCTCCTGATTCTACCAGACCTTTAACCTCAGCCGGTCCAACAGTGGCAAGATCTACATGCCCGCCAATGATGGCTGCATTAACCTCTGCCCCATTGTTAAAAGCTACAAGTGGAACCTCTACGCCTGCCTCTGAAAATGTTTCTCTAACCGTGAATGCATCTACTCCCGTAACCGTCATAACACCACACTTAACTTTTCCTGGATTTTCTTTTATGTAGGCTACCAACTCATCAAAATTATTGTAAGGCGCTTTTCCAGATGCCACAATAACATTGGTATCATGAACCAATCTTGTTACAGGTATAAGTTCTTCATAAATATCAACGGAAGAAAGTTTTTGAATGTTCGCAAGAAGAAGAGACTGTGTCCCAAGCATAAAGGTATATCCATCAGCTGGCTGCTTAACTGTGTATTCTACACCCTTAACGCCACCGCCGCCTTCTACATTGTTGACAACAATTGGAACGCCAATTTCTTTCTCAAGTGCAGAAGCAAAAGCTCTAAGCGTAGAATCTGCTCCACCGCCAGCGCCCCATGGACAAACAAGTTCGATCTTTCTCTCAAATTTGAATTCAGCATCTGCTGCACCTTCAGCATTGTTGACTTCTGGCGCTTTTGGAGCACATCCCATTAAAGCAGCTGTAAATATCAAAACCAGGCACATCAATAAAACGAGTCTTTTTTTCATTTTCATTTCCTCCTTTTTTTATTTATTTAGAATGCTTACCCTCCTTAGAAAACAGCATTCAATAAATACGCCTTTTCTATCCCTGTACTAAGACTAGTCATTGTGATCCCGATAATAATTTATCAAACATCCTTTTATTATGATTTGTCTCTCATCCGGTGATAGCTCTCCAAGTGTTAGTTTCAAGATCTGGAGCTGATCTCCAATCACATAGGCTTTGATGCTCGTTTTTTGTAATTCAACAGCTTCTCGGATATTAGGTATATAGATATAGTCACCATTCTGAAAGTTTGGCTCTTCTTTAAGAATAAAAGGGATCATCCCCCAGTTGATCAGATTAGAACGATAGCGTTTGGTTGCATATTCTCTCGCAATATTTGCCCAGCCTCCAAGGACTTTTTGCGAAGACGCAGCTTGTTCTCTAGCAGACCCGTCACCAGGTTTAACCGCATAGATTGTACTTCCTATACCAATCTCTTGTGGGGCAACCGGTGCCATACCTTCGATCTTAGAGATATTTTGATAAACAGCTTCAAGCTCTTTATATTCCTCAACAGGATTGTTTCCTGTCTGTCTTACTTTTTCATACTTGTTTACCGCTTTCGCCTTGCCTACATAGGCCGGATCTTTTCTTGAAAGAGTAAACTCTGCCAACTTAAGTGGATTAGAACGATAGGATGAGGTTTCCCCAGAGGGAATAAGCTCATCTGTTGTTGTAACCGGGTCCGTCAGAAAAGAGACAACCTTTAACAGCAGGTGTTTTGGTAATGCCGGAAAGTCTGGCCAGTCAGCAATATTGGGTCCCAAGCTCAAAGCTGTATCGCTTCCTGCTTTTCCAAAACCATTATAGACACGTTTATTATATACTTCACTGCTAAAATGATATTGGGGTTTCGTATATTCCACCTCAATTGCCGTAGCAGGGGTAAGTCTTCCTCCGTTGATAGCTGTAGCAGCGATAGATCTGGCATCCATCAGTGCTACCGAAGCAATTTGTCCATTTGATGGCACCGAGCCCTCACGGTTTGGAAAGTTTCGGGTAGTATGGCGAATAGAAAGCCCCTTATTTGCAGGGACATCTCCTGCTCCAAAGCAAGGTCCGCAGAATGCCGATCGTACAATAACACCTGCATTCATCAGCTTCTCGATGGAACCGTTTTTCACAAGACTGATATAGGTAGGCTGACTGGAAGGATACACGCTCATGGAGAATACCCCATTTCCCGTTGACCGGCCAGCTAAAATATCTGCTGCATCGATGATATTGTCGTAGGTTCCACCAGCACAACCCGCCACAATTCCCTGATCAACATAAATACTGCCATTTCTGACTTTACCCGCTAAGTCAAGCTTGATATTAGTATTATCAAGCAGCCGCACGGCTTCCTTTTCCACTTGATTTAGAATGTCAATAGGATTGGCGTTGAGTTCTTCAATCGTGTAAGTATTACTTGGATGAAAAGGCAGCGCAATCATCGGCTTAATTTTCCCAAGATCAACGTAGATCAGGCCATCATAGTAGGCAATATCCGCTGGTCCAAGCTTAGCATAGGCCTCAGCTCTGCCATGTGCAGAAAAGTAATCCTTAACTTTTTCATCTGTAGACCAGATTGAAGAAAGACATGTGGTTTCAGTAGTCATAACATCAATGCCGTTTCGATATTCTACCGATAGACCTTCGATTCCATCGCCCACAAATTCCATAATTTTGTTGTTCACATAGCCATTTTTAAAAACTGTACCAATAATGCCAAGAGCAATATCCTGTGGTCCTACACCTTTCTGCGGCGTGCCAGTGAGATAAACGGCCACCACTTCAGGCCGATTGATGTCATAAGTCTTGTTGAGGATTTGCTTGGCTAACTCTCCACCGCCCTCACCGATGGCCATGGTGCCCAGGGCTCCATAACGGGTATGACTGTCTGAGCCTAGGATCATACTGCCGCAGCAGCTCATCATCTCCCGCATATACTGATGGATAACCGCTAAATGGGTAGGTACATAAATCCCTCCATATTTTTTTGCTGCTGAGAGCGCGAACATGTGATCATCTTCATTGATGGTCCCCCCTACGGCGCATAAGCTGTTATGGCAGTTTGTCAGTACATAAGGAAGGGGAAATTTTTCCAGGCCGCTGGCCCGTGCCGTCTGAATAATGCCCACATAGGTGATGTCATGGGATGCCAGGGCGTCAAACCTGAGTTTCAGTTTGTCCATACTACCGGAAGTATTGTGCCGTTCCAAAATGGAGTAGGCTATCGTGCCTTGAATTGCTTGCGCTTTAATTACTTCCTTCCCTACCTTATGCAGCAGTGCAGCCTTTGCATCGTACTTGTCCTCAATAATTTCTCTACCCTTAACCAGATAAACTCCTGAGTCATAAAGCTTGATCATTTAACCTTACCTCCTGTATAGCGGATTTATCTCGAAACTTTTCGAATCAGATCGATGACACTGCCGTCCCGATAACTGACGATCCCAACAATTTTATCGTTATATCGAATTGCGTTGGGTTTACCGACAATTTTCTCTGCTTTTTCTTTTAGTTCTTCAATCGTAAAAACCGAAATACCTGCACCTTTAAGATTCTCAATCAAGTCAATTCGTAAAGGATTCACTGCAGTTCCATGATCTGTAACCAGTACATCCACAGTGCTTCCCGGTGTAACGATCGTATTCACACGATCTAGAATCGTTGGAATTCTTCCCCGAATAAGAGGTGCTACGACGATACATAATCGAGCGCCTGCTGCCGTATCTTGATGCCCGCCTATGGCACCTCGGATCACGCCATCAGATCCTGTTAAAACGTTTACATTATAATTGACATCCACCTCTAGCGCACTCAATACCACAACGTCTAATTGATCTACAGTAGAACCTTCGGTACCAGGCCCTGCATAATAGTGTGCATCCACTTGCTGATGAAATGGATTCTTTTGAATACTCTCAATCGCGCCAAGATCAAAGCTTTGTACATCAAGAAGTTTCTTGATCAATCCCTCTTCATGAAGTTTAACGATCTGTCCCGTAATACCGCCCAATGCAAAACTTGCTTTAATATTCTTTTTTATCATTTTATCTCTAAGAAATCGCGTTACAGCCAGAGCGGCTCCTCCTGTACCGGTTTGAAAAGAAAATCCATCCTCGAAATATCCTGATGCTTCGATTACCCTTATAGCATTTTGTGCAATCAATAGTTCTCGAGGATTTGTACTGTATCTAGTGGCACCCGATGCAATCCCTTTTGGATCTCCAATTGCCTCAACCTCTACAATATAATCTACGTTGGTTTGTGGTATTGCACAGGGTGTATTTGGAAAGGGTACGATATTATTCGTCAATAAAATAACCTGCTTTGCATACAGTGCATCTACCATGGCATATCCAAGGGAACCGCAGGCTGAGTCATTATTCCCTTCCCGGCTAAAGCCATTTGCATTTCCATAGATATCACTCGATGCTACCCCTAGAAAAGCCACATCGATTGTGAGTTCCCCCGAAGCAATTGAATAGGCTCGGCCGCCGTGAGATCTGAACAAAACAGGTACTTCCATCAAGCCATTTGAGATGGCATTAGCAAGTTCCCCTCTGATTCCACTTGTCTCAATGCGGTAGATAGTACCGTTTTTAATATGCTCAATCATAGGTGTGTGAATGTCCGTAAGAGAACTGGCAGCTATCGTCAGCTTCTTAAATCCCATCTTTGCAATTACTTCCATTACGGTATTGACAATATAATCTCCGTTTCTGAAATGATGGTGAAATGAAATGGTCATTCCATCGGTCAATCCAGACCGTCGGATTGCCTCTTCTAAATCCCTCACAATCTTGCTCTTTTTTATCCTATAGTCTTTTAATCCCTCTTTTTCATGTGTCTTTTCGTCATAAACCCTGCCGTCGAAAGCTGTAAGTGTTCCCACACCCTCTATGTATGTTGGTATTTCAACATCTAATATATTTTTCATTCTCATGCTCCTCCTTAAGACCTTCTGTAGCTGCCCGCAGCCTCAGCAAGTTTTAGCGTGCGAAGGGCCCTCTCTACCACTGGTTTATCTACCATTTTGCCATTAAGGCTGATAACACCCAGCCCTTTCTCTTCTGCTTCCTGAATCGCTTCTAAAACGTTTTCCGCATGTTCAATTTCTTGAAGAGTTGGGGTAAATATCTCAACGACCGGTGCGATCTGTCTCGGATTTATAACTGACTTTCCATCAAAGCCAAGCTGTTTAATCAGTTCAACTTCTTTTCGAAAGCCTTCTTCATTATTCACATCACTGTAGACCGTATCCAGTGCCGCAATACCTGCTGCTCTCGCTGCAAACAACAGCATGCTGCGCGCAGTGATCAGTTCAATTCCATCTGGAGATCTGCTTGTCTTCAAATCTGTGACAAAATCCTCTGCGCCGATCGCCATACCGATCAGTCTTGGACTTGCAGTTGCAATCGCATATGCATGAATGATTCCAAGTCCACTTTCGATGGCAGCCATCATACCTACGCTGCCTTTTTCAATACCATGCTTCTCTTCAAATTCACTAATGAGTGCATCCACTGCTTTCACATCCTCTGCGGTTTCCGACTTAGGTAATCTGATGATATCCGCTCCAGCTTTGACCATCGCCTCAATATCCGCTTTACCAAAAGGTGTATCTAAAGGGTTTACTCTGACAACCTTCTCCACATCCCCATAGTCAATGGTCTTTAGCGCATTATAAACCAGAAATCGCGCTGCATCCTTCTCTGAAAGCTTAACGGAATCCTCCAGGTCAAACATGATGGCATCCGGACCATAAATATGTGCATCACTCATCATACTTGGATTATTTCCTGGAATAAACATCATCGTCCTTCTAAGTCTATCCTTTTTAACTGTCATGATCATTCACTCCAATCGTAGTCTACAGACTCGGCTGCACGGTATGCCGCCGCTAAAACTCTTGCTCTTATGGTACAATCCAGTGCGCCTCTATCTGTGGCTGTAACCTTGGCACTGAACATTCCAATAGACTCTAGGGTCTGTTTAATCACACTGCGAATTTGGTCTCCATACTGGTAGGTTACTGTACTATTCAAATTTATCTCTATCCCATCGTAGCCCTTTTCTATCACCACAAAAATGTCACTGGATTCCATTGTACCTGCATTAGACATTTTTTTAATTTCCACACCAGTCCCCCCTTCCTATAGGAAAACAAGTTTCATTAGGTCTTTTCAATATAAGACTGCGACTGAAAACCCCACTTTAATTTTCAGTATATTCCTCTTTCTTTTAAATAGCTAATGCTTATTCATCATAGTATCCATACACAAAAAGCATAAGAAAATTCTAAAAAGTTCATCAAAAGTCCTATTCAAGGGAAAAGGAATTAGCTTAAACACAGCAAAGACCGCCTTTACGCTAATTCCCTTTCTTTTATTATTTTATCCAGTTAAAAATCACTCATGGCCGCTTTCGTATTCTTAAATTCTTCTTTGATTTCCTCTAAAAGTACTTTATTCGCAATGATATCGTAACTGGATGCTGCTAATATTTTGGCTGCTAAAACTTCAGCTTCATGTGCTTTTTCAGTTTTGCCTGCATCCAGATACTCCTGAGAATGTGCTGCTGTCTTTTCATCCACAAAAGCTATACGAATACAAGAACCCGGAACGTTATACATCACATTTCCAAAATCTGTAGACCCGGTTTTTTCTCTTGCCGGCTTTATGGCAGGGGCATTCACCAATCGTGCATTCTCCATAAGGAGATCATTTAATTTTATGACAGGTATTTTGCTGTCAAAAGCATTATCTTCCAAAATATCGTAACGGGTCCCTGTCATCAAAGCTGCACCCTTGATAATATTTTTAAACCTATCTACAACATGATCTAAGTATTTTCTATTGTAAGAACGGAGGGCAAAAGTACCTGTAGCGATGCCCGGTACTACATTATCCGGTCCACCGGCATTCGTCACAGTGTAATGCATTCGGGTATCTTCCTTTACATGTTCTCGCAAGCATTCAATACCATGGAAAGCCAATAGTAAAGCGTCAAGAGCGCTCCTTCCCATTTCAGGCTCAATCGCTGCATGAGCACTCTTCCCTTTAAAGGTCACAGCAAAGCTGGAGAGGGCCATGCATTTTACATCTGTTGTCGTTGTAGGACTGCCATGCATCATCAATGCGATGTCTATATCCTTAAAGCATCCGTTTTTTAACATGATTATTTTTCCACCGGAAGTTTCTTCCGCCGGTGTACCGTATATAACCAACTTATAGGGCAGATCCATCACGGTATTTTTTAAAGCTATTGCTGCTGCCACTATAGAGGGACCTTGCATGTGATGGGCACATGCGTGTCCTATATTGATGAGTGCATCGTATTCACACAACATCCCTATGGATGGCCCACCTTCTCCATTTTCATATACTGCCCTAAAGGCTGTTTCAAGTCCTCCTATACCACACTCAACGCGAAAACCATTTTTATCCAAATAATTGGTTAACCGTTCTGCCGCTTTATGCTCACCAAATCCAATTTCCGGATTATCAAAAATATAGTCGGCCATATCATGTATTTCTGCCTGAATAGAATCTATGTAAGCAAAGATATTATCTTTCATTGCGTATCCTCCTCGGTCATCATGATCTCCAAGTACTTAGAATCAAATCTGCCTCTTTTATAATATATTTTATCTCTGTTATAAACCTATTTCTTTGTCTTACAAACTCCGTTTTAATAAATAAGTATTCCTTCTCCCCTGTGTTGTTTTTATATATGCCGTTAACTGCACTGATATAAGGAAATAGCTGGGTAGCTATGGCAGCATCGTGTTCATACCGGCTTGAATACGAATACATCAGTCTGTTCATTTCTCCACCGATCAGCTTCATCAACCGGTTGTACATGTCAACCGATAGGTTCTGCTGTTCAAAAATATACTTTGTTTTCTTCCTTAAGGCTTCCAGCCATAGATACATATCATTGAAGTCAAATTCCTTATCAGAATTATGATCTACCTTTTCCAGAATACGGCGACTGTTGTCAAAGTAGCTGTCGAAGTCATGGGGAAGCACTTCTGCCGTTGCCAGTTTATACACCGTTTCAATTAATATCTTTGTATCTTTCATAAGAATCTCTTTGTCAATCTTATCATAGGTGTCCTCTGTCGTATGCCACCACCATACACCTGCACCGGGACAGGCAAATATTCTATTTTCCCTGCTGACTTCATGCCTTGTCATGATATGAATAGGGATTCTCGGTCCCCAAAAGGATTGATCTGCACCCCGGCCGATCCTGCCGTATTCAGCCGGATCATCCCCGGTAATATCTTTTACAATATCTCCGATAAAATTTTTTCCTTCCCATAGTGTTGTTTTTACAAAAACAGCATTCGTATCCTTTGAGCCGATACAGTCGCTGTTGATATGGGCAACACAATGCTCATACAGCAGATCCCAAAAGTTATCACAATACCAGGTTGATCCCATATACCGGCCATTGGAGTGCCCGGGCCACCATGCAATCCTTACACTTCTCAACAGCCGCTCCTTATTTGCAGAAAGGATTCTAGCAGCTTCCAGACACGCAGCATTGCTGGCTCCATTATCCGTCATCCCTTCATACCAGGTGTCATAGTGTCCTGAAAGCAGCACAAAATCTTCACTCTTACCTTGGATACGAGCCACCGGCAGACTTACTTTACACACTTTGGTATCTACATTGGAGTAGAATTTTACCTGTATCCTTTCCTTTTGCAGCAGGGATTCCAGCATGGCACCATCACTATTTTTAATGGATATAACCGGAATGTCCAATAGAAAGTATTCACTGTCCAAAGTTGGCGTTCCCCATACAGCACCCACCGTATCCTCATGGAGTGCATCTTCTTTACTTGGCCATATCTGAATTAATCCTATGGCTCCGTACTTCTCTATTTTTTTTGCATACCCTTCATCATAGCTATAGCTTAGTACAATTTTGTTCTTAAATTTTTCATAGAATAAATCTAATTCTCTTGTCGATAGGGTACTGCCTGCACTGTAGGGATCAAATATGATCTCTCCTTCAATTCCATAGGGGCAGTCCTTTGAAAAAGATCTGGGCCTCGATTCCATCCTATATTTTTTCCCGATAATTTCCAGGGTACTGCAAAGCGGATTGCTTATATAAGCGTCGAAGACATACTTTTCACATTCAACGCCATACTGCTTCAACCGATCTATGATATATTGCACGGCACGTTCCGCTTCTCTGGTCCCTGAAAGCTTCTCAAATGTAGCAAAATACTTGAGCATTTCATCCATGTTATATAAATTCACATCGTCACACACTTTCCTTGGATCGTCCTCTACTGCCAATGTCACGGTCTTCACCTCCACCGCATCCGTAAATTTTATAAGAATGGATTTCTATTCAGCAGAAGGGTGCACTTTTACTGCCTGTGTATTCCATCCACGGGACCTTAATATCCCCTCGAATACAGGACCTATCCCCATACCGGTGCACCCTTAGCGATCTATTCTTTTGTTATCCCCTTTGCCTTAAATATCATTTTGCTAATAGTTTATAATTGAAGCAATGATAGAAAGCGCCATTCCATACAGGATCCAAATGCCCATGAGGGGACCGGCAAATTTTATCCACTTTTCATAAGGTATCTTTGCAACCGAAAGGGCAGCCATTAATGCACTGGATGTAGGCAAAATATTGTTTGTAATGCCGTCACCTAACTGGAAAGTAAGTACTGCCGTCTGTTTGCTCAATCCAATTACTTCCGACAAGGGGAGCATGATGGGCATTGTAGCTGCCGCTTGACCTGAACCGGATGTTATTGGAATATTAATGAGGGTATGTGCAAAATACATACCTACAGCTTGAAGAGAGCCTGGCAACCTGCCTAACGGGGTAGACAAGCCATAAACAACAGTATCTATAATCTGTCCGTCTTCCATGATAACAGATATGGTTCTGGCAACCCCAATGATAAGGGCGCCTACCGCAACATTTTTAAGACCTATGCAAAATAATCCTGCAATTTTGTTTGCCCCATACCCATTGATGATTCCTGCCACAATCCCCATGGTCAGGAATAGTGCTGCCAGTTCGGCGATAAACCACTCGTATTTTAAAACCCCAAATACAATCGCTGCAAACCCAATCAAAACAGTGAATAGTATGACATAATCCTGTACGCTTGCTGCACTTCTTATATCATGCAGTCCGTTTTCTATATCCTCCCATTCATTTAGATCACTGACAACACTGTTCAGAGGATTTTCCTTCACCTTTGAAGCATATCGCATGACATACAGGCTGGTGATAATTAGGAAACCGACCAGTACGATGACTCTAAACCATGCACCAGAAAACATCGGTAATCCGGCTATTGCTTGTGCTACACCTACATTAAAAGGATTCAATATACCTGAAATAAATCCACAGGCGGCTCCAAGGGATACTACTGCCATACCTGTAACCGCATCATATCCTAAAGACATCATTAACGCCATGATCGTAGGGATGAATACAATGTTTTCAACGGACATCCCAAAGGTAAATCCCCCTACTGAAAAAACCGTCATTAAAAGCGGGATTAACAATCTCTCCCTGTTGGCAAATGATTTTGCAGCCTTACTAATAAATACGTTGAGTGCCCCCGTTGAATTAATGATTTCAAATGCACCACCGATAATAAAGATAAAAACAGATATATTTGCAGCTTTGACGATTGCATTATAAATTGCCAACGGAAATTTAAAAACACTCACCGGCGCTTGTTCTACATAATGAAAGCTGTTTGGGTCAATGACTGTTTTGCCTGATATGGCGTCCTTTACCCGGTCATACTCACCGGCAGGAATCACATAGGTTAAGAGCAGCATTAAAAAAGCTAATCCGATGAGAATAACAAAGGTATGTGGCACTCTTGATTTTTTTGCACTGGTTGCCTGATTGCTCATGTTTTCTTTCACCCTCTTTTCATCATTTATCCTATCTATATTTTAAAGATGTATATTAAAGTATTTTCCAAATGGATTCTACTGTGTTCTAAAAAAGATCATTCCTCCTTATGAAAATCCAACTTTTTCCTATTTTATCGGAAGCGCGCTTTTCCTCTTTGTATCCCAAACTACATCATTATCCTACATGAAGTATCCTGTCAATAAATGATCATCTATCTCCTATAAGGAAAACCTTACTGTGGTCTTAACCCCCGGATATAGAAAATATTGCTTGAATTATTAACATTGTAGTATAATTATCAGAAAAGCGGAAATATTGGTTTTCTATCATACCCCTATAAAATTTTTTTATAGCACCGGAGGATCTACTATGGATTCTAATGATTGGATTATGTTAAAGACGATTCGTAAAGAACACAGCCTCTCAAGAACAGCAGAGCGGCTTTTTATCTCACAGCCTTCTCTTACCTATCGTCTGAATAAATTGGAAAAAGAATTTGGGGTAAAAATACTAAACCGGCATTCCAATGGTGTTTCTTTTACCATTCAAGGCGAATATCTATTAAAGTATGCAGAAGAAATGCTTGAAAAGCTATCTTTAGTAAAAGATACTGTACAAAATATGAAAGATTCCACACGGGGAACCTTACGCCTAGGAGTGAGCACAGTTTTTGCAAAATTCAAGCTGGCCCCCATCCTAAAAACCTATCAGGAGCGTTTTCCTGATGTGGAAATCATTCTGAAAACAGGATCCAGCACTTTGCAACTGCCTGATATGCTGTTTAAAAATGATGTTGACTTGATTATTCTTCGGGCGGATATTGATTGGCCGGAAAAAAAGCATGTTATTTTAGAAGAACCCCACGGGATTATCTCTGCACACCCCATTGCGTTTCATCAGCTGCCTCATGTCCCCTGGATTCAGGATGATTCGGTAGTGATCACAAAGTTCGACGAAGTATTTTATAAATGGTGGCAGGTTCAATTTTCAACGCCTCCCCCTGCCCTCATTACACAGGTAAACTCGCTCGAGGCTTGTATTCAGCTAGCATCCCACGGCCTAGGCTGGACGATCGTACCTAAGATTCATATCGGCAATCGCCGTTCCCTTTTCTTTTCTCCGCTGCTTTGGCCAGACGGGCAGCCTATGCTGCAAAAAACCTTTATGCTTTATAGAAACGAGGTTTTAGAACGATCGGCAATCAAAATGTTTATAGACTATGTCCTGGATGAATGCATCTCACGTCTTTAGCAAGCTTAAAATAAAAAGGTAAGCACATATTGCCCTTTCATCTGTGCTTACCTTTTTATCTTATTTTCTCAATCTAAATCCTCATTCCAGCTTAATTCTTGAGAGAATATTTAAGAAATATCTTAAATCCTTTTATCTTTAACCCGATCTCTTAAATAAGACATTAGCCCGCCGCTGCTTATCAAATCCATTATATGCAATGGAATTTTATCACATTTATATACTTGATTTCGGGTTTTATTTATAATTTCTCCTTCAGTATAATTGATTGAGATTTCGTCTTCATCCTGTATTTTATCAGTTTCCGGGCATTCGATCGCCAAAATGCCTAAATTGGTTGCGTTTCTATAAAAAATTCTAGCAAAGGATTTTGCAATAATTATATCGACTCCTAAATGTTTAAGCATTAGCGGTGCTGTTTCGCGGCTTGACCCGGAGCCGAAATTATCTTCTGCTATTAAAATATCTCCTTTTTTAAACTTTGTTGAAAAGGATGGGTCAATGGTACTCATACAATATTTTGCTGCATCTTCCGTTTTCAGCTCCATATATTGAGGTGGAGATATTATATCTGTATTTATATTGCTCCCATATTTCCACACGCGTCCTTTGATTATACGATTCATCCAATCACTCCTTTATTATAGGTATTTCCTTGGATCTGCAATTTTTCCTTCGATTGCAGCAGCTGCAACAGAAATCGGTGATGCCAGATAGATTTGAGAATCTGCGCTTCCCATTCTTCCGATGAAATTTCTATTTGTTGAAGAAATACAAACCTCACCGGGAGCAATTGTTCCGGAATGAAGCCCAAGACAAACACCGCAAGTAGGTGATAATATTACAGCACCAGCATCAGAAAGTTTTTGAAGGATTCCATCTTTTGCACATCTATCCCAAATATCCTTTGATGATGGAGATACGAGGAGTCGAATGCCTTTAGCAATCTTTTTTCCTTCTAATACTTTTGCCGCCATCAATAGATCATTATATCTCCCGCCCGTACAGGAACCTATATATGCCTGGTCAATTTTTGTACCTTCTATATTTTTAATTTCTGTTACATTATCTACCTCATGGGGACATGCGGCAACCGGTTCTAATTCCTCTGCATTGAACCTTAGCTCATCACAGAAATGTGCTTCTTTATCGCTTTTCAGAAAATCAAAGTTTTGATTTATATTTCTCTCCTTCAGATACTCCAGGGTTATATTATCAACAGGTATAAGTCCTGCTTTTGCACCCATTTCAACAGCCATATTTGTAATGGCCATTCTTTCATCCATTATCATATTTTCAATAGTGTTTCCTACATATTCGATTGCCTTATAGGTAGCACCTACATGTCCAACTTTTCCAATGGTTTTCAGAACGAGGTCTTTTGCCATTGTTCCTTTCGGCAGATTACCGGACCACTCTACCTTAACCGTCTCAGGGACCTTCAGCCAGATCTCGCCTGTAACCAATACCCCCAGCATTTCCGTTGACCCTATTCCAGTTGAAAAGCTCCCTAATGCCCCATACATACAGGTATGAGAATCGGTGCCGACAATAATTTGTCCCGGCAATACATGACCCTTCTCAACCATAATCTGATGGCAGGGTCCGACAAATTCATAATAATTGTCAACACCATACGCACTGCACCAATCTCTTGTAAACTTGACAATCGCAGCCTGTGTCGCATTTGCAGGGGGTGTATAATGATCCGAGATTACAACAATTTTATCTTTATCCCAAACCCCAACATTAAGTTCTTTTAACTTTTCTGCGATTTCAACTCTTGGTCCCAGAACATCATCCATCATGGCCTTATCAACTTTGACCCATAGTATATCTCCCGCTTTTGCAGAGGCTTTCCCAGCCGCTTGTGCTAAAATTTTTTCAGACATTGTCATCCCCATAATATATAAGACCTCCTTATTTTTATTTTATTAAAAAATTCTGTAGAGCCCAATTCCTGCAATGACGGTCATTGTCAAAACACCACCTATTGCTACAGCAAACATTTTTATGAATAAATCCTGTTGCTCCTTGTCAGAAACGTGGGCATTCTGGACATAAGAAGCAAGTGCTAAAGCCCC
Organism: Geosporobacter ferrireducens; assembly: GCF_001750685.1. Classification (GTDB taxonomy): domain Bacteria; phylum Bacillota; class Clostridia; order Peptostreptococcales; family Thermotaleaceae; genus Geosporobacter; species Geosporobacter ferrireducens. The sequence goes on from NZ_CP017269.1 coordinate 1,734,553, forward strand.
GCCTGTTGAAATAGGGCTGGTCCCGGCAACATTTGCAGCGTTGGTAATTGCAGAAATGAGCTCAAGACCTGATAGATTCCCTCCAACTTTTGCAATCAAGTCTCCCACTGTTGGAATAAGAGTAGGCATAACAACGCCTGAAGCGGAGCTGAACCATGACATAATTCCTGCAGTAAGACTTATGATCGCCGATGCTGTTTTATCTGTCATAAAACCGGCTAATGTGGATGAAAGCAAGTCGATTCCTCCAAGCTTTATAACAATACTCATCAAAACATTGACGCCTGTTACCAGGATCAATGTGCTCCAAGGAATATTTGCAATTGCCTTTTTTTCACTTGCAACTCTAAACAAAGATAAAACAAGTGCAATACTGAAGGATAACAGTCCAACATTATATTTGAATATAATTACTCCGACAACCAGCACAGCCATACCGATAAGGGTTATGATCTGATTTCTGTTGAATTTCGGAAGCTCAGACAGTTTCAATGCGGTTTCAGACTTCATTTTATAGCCTTTTAGTACAATATACAAAAGAGCTGCATAAATCGTAAATCCAAGCATGGCATTCATCAAATATGCTCTTTCAATGCCGGTTATGCCCTGCTCTGCAGCTAAGGTTATCCCTATAATGCCCGTAGGGGCAATGGAAGAAATCCCTCCTGCTGCAGCACCCATAATAGAAATCGCAGACAGCAAGAGCGGCGAAACCTTCAATTCAGCTGCCAAAGCCATTGTAAACACTGCCATAAGAGACATTACAGGGATGGTTCCAGGACCAATGCCTGAAAGAATGACTGAAAAAACGTAAACAATTATAGGAATTAAATTTGTTCTCTTGCCGGCGAGGGAAACCACCTTTTTTGCCAATAATTCCAGCGTACCGTTTTCCTGGGCAATACTGAAAAAGTACATCACCCCAAGAAGCATAATGAATAATTTGGTGGGAAACCCTCCCATAATATCGTTTTCCGTTACGCCTCCTATAACCCCAAGAATCAAAGAAAGTCCGACAGCAACCAATCCGGTGTTGATCTTTCGCGTAAATCCGAGTATTATAGCCCCAATAAGAAATACTAAAGACAATAATGCATAATTCATTTTTTCTCCTCCCATCTTAATCTTTATATTTGTTTATTATGAATTCATAATATTTGAATTAAGAGCAAGTATCATGCCAAAAAACAACAATATCTTTCATAAAATGACAAAGCTCCATTTTCTAGGCTTAGCAAGCATATTTCTCAAAAATAAAAAAGCCTCTTTGTAGAGACTTTTTTATTTTGTTCAGCATTCGTTTCATTTTGTTTGAAATCATTTCATTTTGTTTCAAAAGGTTTCGTTCAAACTGTTTTTATATCTCTATGTTATACGCTTTTAGTTTACGCCATAGGGTACTTCTGCTCATTCCTAAGCTTTCTGCCGTTTTTGCTTTAGATAAATTATTTTCTTCTAAAGCCCTTATGATTCTATTGTATTCTAAATTTCCCAGTTTTTTTTCTTCGAATCTTTCTTTATCTATTTTTGAAACAAGAAGTCCTGTATCGATTAATTTCGTCTCTTTATTGACGGCAAGTACATGAATTCTTTCTACTAAATTTTGAAGTTCTCTTATATTTCCCGGCCATAAATAATGCTCTAATTCATTTAGTATTTTCATTAGAACCGATTCATATTGCCTGTAATTTTTATTATCCAGTTCCATTAAAAAGTTTTTAGCTATTTCTTTTGTGTCATTCCTCCGGTCCCTTAAAGGCGGTAAATACAGCTTTAATATATTCAGCCTATAAAATAAGTCCTCTCTAAAATTTCCTTTCTCAACTTCTTCTTCCAGATTTTTATTGGTTGCTGTAATAACCCGTACATCAACAGGAATTATTTTATTGCTTCCTACCCGTCTTATTTCTTTTTCCTGAAGCACCCGCAAAAGATGTACCTGTGTTTCAGGAGAGATATCTCCTATCTCGTCCAAAAAGATTGTTCCGCCATGGGCAATTTCAAATAATCCGGCTTTTCCACCCTTCGAAGCACCCGTAAAGGTTCCCTCTTCATAGCCGAAAAACTCGGATTCCAAAAGACTTTTTGTCATCGCAGAACAATTTATAGCCACAAAAGGACCATTCTTCCGTAAGCTACTGTTGTGAATACTTTGAGCAAATAGTTCCTTTCCCGTCCCTGTTTCTCCATGAATTAAAATTGTTGATGATATTTTTGCATAGCTTTTTGCTATTTTTATGGTTTTGTGAATTGTTTCTGAATTCCCTTTGATATCATTAAAAGTATATTTTGCCAGGTACCCCTTATTTACTGATTTTCTTCTTATGCTTTTTTCACTTTCTTGAATCGTTTTAACATCCTGAAATGTAGCAACAACACCTTTTACCTTATCATCAATTATAATAGGGATACGATTTGTTAAAATCGTGGTACCGCTGATATTCATTATCTGATTTATCTGTTTTTCTCCATTCTCCAAGCTTTGCAGCATTTGTGTATTTGGAAATACTCTATGAATATCCTCTCCTATGCATTTTTCTTTTTTAACCTTTAATATCTTTTCTGCCACAGGATTTATTATATCTATACTGCCGTTTTCATCAATGGCTATAATTCCATCATGGGTAAAATTCAATACAGCTTCATAGCGTTTGATTTGAAGACTGTAATTTTCTTGTTTTTTGATCTCTTCATTTTGGACCTTTACGATTTGTTTTGCTGTTGTAATTGCTTGAAGAATTGCTTCTTTTGAGCTTTCTAAAACCGTATATTTAAAGTCTTTTTCCGCTGCAAAGTTCTCAGCAACGATTCCTCCTATGCCAAATATCGCACCGTCTGCTATTGCCTGATTTACACATTCTTCACACTCTCTAATACTTCTAAAAATATATTGTTTTGCATTAATACCCATTAATTTGCAAAGGGATTCCATATTGTCCATAGATCGATCATGATTAATAAAAGCAACAAGTCCGGTTATTTCTTTTATTTGTTTCATAACATCAATATAATCTGCTGTTGTCAAATCAATACCTACAGTCGTAATTTTCACATTCTCTTCGATATAAGCTTTGGTACCCTGACGGCATATTATTACTTTTGCCCCTAGTTCGGCCAATTGGTTACACATCAATACAATGTTGTCTAGCGCTGCTATATAAACATTTACATTATGGTTATATTCTGCTATGACTTCTTTTGCTTTCATGCCCATTTTTTCCGAAGGCACAATCATACAAATTTCCGTTACTTGTCGGTTCAAAGAATCCCCTCCTGAAGCCTGAAATAATAGCCTGTTTTCTTGTACAGCTTTTATTATTTTATTTTACATAACCCAGACTTTTTCTTCAAGTCTTCTATTGCAGGAAGATAGGTTAAGCTCATTGAACATAATCTTTATAGCAGCATTTTATTTAATTTAGATGGAAGCTCTCTGGTAATGGTAAATCAAGCACAGCGTAAACTATATCTTTATTGGAGGGATAAAAACTTCAAAAGACTACCCACAATCTTTGAAGTCATATTGTGGGTAGTCTTTTCTATTTCTCCTAGCTAACAGTATTCAATACACATATTAAGTTCCGCAAAAGGTTCGGTAAGGATAAACTGCTGAAGCGGGCAGTGCAGCATAATCGGCCTGTTCTGGAGAATGGGCATAAGGTTTTGAAAGAACATTCAAAAGCCGCTCCATCGCACTGTAGTCTCCTTGATTCACTGCAGCCTCTAATGCATCTTCTACCCGGTGGTTCCTCGGGATTAGAGCGGGATTGGCCTTTCGCATCAACTGGTGAGCATTCGCCTTCGATCCCTGCTGCCTGCCCAGCCTTTCCTGCCACCGCTCGTGCCATTGAGCAAATTCTGTGGTGTCAAACAGGGCCGCATCTTCCAGCTTATCAAAAGTTAATGCACGGAAGGTATTGGTATAGTCCGCACGATGCTTCTGCATCATATGGAGGAGGCCCTCAATAAGGGATTCATCCCCTGGCTCTTCATTAAACATTCCCAGTTTTGCTCTCATTCCCGCAAGCCAGTTGCAGTGATACATCTCAGTAAAATCTGAAACCGCATCCTGGGCTAACTTGACAGCCTCCTCTTGGTTGACGTGCAACAGCGGTAGTAGGCTTTCAGCAAATCTTGCGAGATTCCATGCGGCAATACTCGGCTGATTGCCATAAGCATAGCGGCCATACGTATCGATGGAGCTAAATACCGTTGCCGGGTCATAGGCATCCATGAAGGCACATGGACCATAATCAATGGTTTCTCCGCTAATCGTCATGTTGTCGGTGTTCATCACCCCATGGATAAAGCCCACCAGCTGCCATTTAGCAATCAGTCCGGCCTGACGCTTGATTACTTCCTGCAGCAGCAAGAGATATCGGTTCCCATCCGCTTCAATGTCTGGAAAATGACGCTTTAGTGTATAGTCAGCCAAGGCCTGGAGTTCTTCAACCGTTCCCCATTTTGCAACGTATTGAAAAGTTCCGACCCGCAGATGGCTGGCAGCCACACGGGTCAAAATTGCACCAGGCAGTTCTGTTTCCCGAATTACCGGTTCCCCGGTTGTCACCACTGCCAGGCTGCGGGTGGTTGCTATACCCAGTGCTTGCATTGCTTCGCTGATGATGTATTCGCGCAGCATCGGTCCTAGTGCCGCTCGACCATCGCCCCGCCGGGAATATGGTGTTCTTCCTGCACCCTTCAGTTGAACATCAAACCGTTCCCCTGAAGGTGTGACCTGTTCACTTATCAACAAAGCCCGGCCGTCCCCTAACATCGTGAAATGTCCGAACTGATGCCCCGCATAAGCTTGAGCAAGGGGTAAAGCACCCTCAGGAATCCGGTTTCCGGCAAACACGGCTATGCCGTCTTCGCTTTCCAGTGCCTGGATGTTTAACCCCAGAGATGTTGCCAGCGAATCATTGAGTATGATCAACTTCGGTGACCGTACAGGTGTTGGGTTAAGACAGGAAAAAAATAATTCCGGAAGGCAGGCATAACTGTTGTCTAGATTCCATCCTGCTTCTATTACTGCGTTTCCCTCAATCCTCACAGTTCTTTTTCTCCTTTCCTTCTTTTCTCTTTTATAATCTTAGTTTTTTCTTTTACATAAAATGAAACGCTAGGATTCTATGCTGTTTTTATTTTCCAACTTCCTATTTCTACATAAGTCGGCCTCCTTTTAGTGTCTGCTTCTGCCAATTTATTATACCCTTTTCAAACATCGCTGAAACCCTTTAGGTATTTTAAACACAGCGATCTGACAAACTCAATGTTCACATAACCCATCTTTTTCAATAGCTTTATCCGTCTCACTGCTCTGTATCGTTAAATATAGGTAATGGAACACTCCTGGTTATTTTTTCAAAATTGTAGTCACTGATACAAAAAATTATTTTATACTATGGTATCCTTTTAATAAATTGGAGAATAGAAAGAATTGATGTTCATTTCATAATATTTCATTTAAAAGATCTTACTTCTTGCTTCATGGAAATTATCATTTCCTTCCTATCTTCTGAAAAGGACTTGGTCTTTTGTCACCTGTTCAACTTAACAGGGGTTTATTTTCGAATGATAGATCATTCTTTTTATTCCAATAAAAAAATTAAAGAAGGGAGATAAAATGATGATTAAGCTTGTGGGAATACTTATTATCATTATTGGGTTTATGATGAAAATCGACACCATCGCCGTGGTCGTCGTGGCAGGAATCGCAACAGGCCTTGCTGCTGGAATGTCCTTTAATGAAATCATGACAATATTAGGGGGAGCCTTCGTAACCAACCGATATATGTCAATTTTCATTATTTCTTTACCGGTGATCGGGCTGCTGGAAAGATATGGACTTCGGGAGAGGGCTGCTTATTTGATCGGAAAAATAAAATCTGCAACGGTCGGTAGATTAACCTCTCTATATTTAATCATAAGAACCATCGCAGCTATGTTTGGCTTAAGGATAGGGGGACATGTTCAGTTTATCCGGCCCCTTATTCTTCCAATGGCTGAGGGAGCTGCAACCAGCAGATACGGTGATATGGATGAAGCAGATATACAAACAATAAAGGGCCTGGAGGGGGCAGTTGAAAACTATGGCAACTTCTTCGGACAAAATTTCTTTGTAGCCTCAGGCGGCGTACTGCTAATCGTTGGTGTAATGAACGAGCAGGGCTATCCGGTGGAAGCAATTGACGTAGCTAAAGCTTCGCTCCCTGTCGCATTAATTATTATGTTGATCGGTACCTTGCAGTTTTTATATTATGACAAGAAATTTGACAGAAAATATATTAAAAATGTACGTGATTACAAAAATACCAGTGAAAATTCATAATTGAGGAGGTGTAATTATGCTTAAAAATTCATTAACAGAAATATTATATATTTTATGCGGACTTATATGCTTTTTCTCAATGTACACTACCTGGAAGGATAAAAAGCATCCTTCAAAAGCACCAACTATACTGTTTTGGGGAATTTTAGGATTTATTTTTACTTTCAGCAGAATAGGGGTATTGTGGGGCAATGATAAAATATTTATAAAAGATATCGTCATTGGCTATCTGGTTTTGGTCATGGCTGTTTTATCAGCCTCTAAACGGGTTAAATACAATACATTTCAAGAATCCACTGCTGATTTTAAGGAAAAAATGGCTAACACGATTAAAAATAAAATATTTATACCCGCATTAGCTTTGGCAATTATAGCCTTTGTTACTGCACAGCTATGGACGCAGCAGTTAGGTTCTCTTGTAGCACTTGGAATATCTGCAGTAGTTGCTTCTATACTTTCCTTAGTGATTACAAAAGGAAAAGGAAGTGAAATGATAGAAGACGGCAGGAGGCTGCTGGAATTGGTTGGCCCTGTCAGCATATTGCCCCAGCTTCTTGCCGCCCTTGGATCTGTTTTTGCAGTAGCAGGCGTAGGGGATGTAATTGCAGGGGCAATTAAAACCGTAATTCCTGAAGGAAATATATTTCTAGGCGTCGTTACCTACTGTGTGGGCATGGCTTTGTTTACAGTAATTATGGGAAATGGCTTTGCCGCCTTTGCAGTTATAACAGCTGGGATAGGCGTTCCTTTTGTATTCATGCAGGGAGCTAATCCTGCTATTGCATCAGTCCTTGCCCTTACCGCAGGTTATTGCGGTACACTGGTAACCCCAATGGCAGCAAACTTTAATATCGTGCCGACAGCCATCCTGGAAATAGAGGATAGAAAGTACGGGTTAATTAAATATCAAGCTCCTGTAGCAGCAATCATGTTAATGATTCATATTATTCTGATGTACGTCTGGGCTTTCTAGAAACACACATAAACATTTCTAATTACACTATGGAGGTGCTGAATGAAAGTTTTAGTAACAGGATTTGAACCATTCGGAGGAGAAAGTGTAAATCCTTCATTTGAAGCTGTAAAAAATCTAGATCATACGATCGCTGGTGCACAAATTGTAAAAGCTCAAATCGCAACGGTATTTAACAAGTCTATTCATCAACTGGAGAAACTGATTATTAAAGAGCAGCCTGATATCGTCATTTGTGTTGGCCAGGCAGGTGGAAGATATGATATAAGTATTGAAAGAATTGGAATAAACATAGATGACGCCCGCATTAAAGATAATGAAGGAAATCAGCCAATAGATAAACCTATTTTTGAAGATGGAGAAAATGCTTATTTTTCCAATCTGCCTGTAAAAGCAATGGTAAGAGAAGTAAAAAATGCTAATATTCCTGCTTCTGTCTCAAATACTGCCGGCACTTTTGTGTGCAACCACATATTCTATGCCCTCCTTTACCTCATTCATAAAAAATATCCGGAAATACGCGGCGGGTTTATTCATGTGCCCTTTTGTGCACATCAAATCATTGATAAGCCCAACACCCCTTATATGGATATTGATAAAATTACAGAAGGATTAAAATATGCGATAAAAGCAGCAATTGAACATAGGGAAGATATAAAAACTACCGGCGGAACCATATGTTAATGAGCTGATATAAACAAAAATTGTTTATTTCTAAAGCTTTAATCCACTATAGATGGGTGCGACTGAAAATCCTTATTTATCCATTCACAACCACAGGTGAGGGCAGACACAAGGCCTGCCCCTACGAAAATCAGATATTGTAGGGAACGGTGTTTCACCGTTCCGTTGAATACTAAACTTCTCAGTCACACATCTATAGAGCGGCTGTCAATAGAAAAAAACGTAAAAAACAGATTAACCCTAAAGTATATTCGGTTTAATCTGTTTTTTATAATACTTGAAAAGTTTCGTTAAATTTGTTAATCTCATCATAAACTTTAGAACGCTTATATGCATTTAGATCCTATAAGGGGGAGGAGGAACATATGTATAATAATTTCTTCGATGATAACAGGCAGTCAATTATGAGAGACTTTTTCAGAAATGATCTTGCTAAATTAGGTACTGTAAAAAACTTCAAAAAGAACGAAATCATAAACATCAAATCCGAGAACTATGTGGCCATTGTTTTAAAAGGTATTATAACGCAAAGTGTAATCAGCGCAAGAGGACATGAGAAATTATTATATGTATTAAGATCAGGAGAGATATTCGGAGAAATGTATTTTTTTTGCGGAGGAACAGACTCAATTATTGCAAAGGGAAAAACCAACGGGCAAATGGCCGTTATTGCGGGAAATCTATTAGATGAAATGTTGAAAACTCATCCTGAAATTTATAGACACTTTATTCACAGCATCACTAGAAAGTTTAGAATTGTAATGCTTCAGCTTACCAACTCTGTATTTAACGATGCATTGGGAAAAATTGCAGATGCCCTATTGCGGCTTTATTCTTGTGCAGATCATGATGAGAGCGGCCGTGCCTGTATCAATATAGCACTTACACATCAGGAGCTGGCCAACAATATCGGCTGTTCTAGAATAACGGTTACCCGGTATTTAAATACGCTTTTAGATGAAGGTGTCATTCGGTATGAAGACAAGTGTATTGTTATCGATAAGCCGGATATTCTAAAGCTTTATATTGATAAAATTGTAGATGAATAGGAAGCGGATTACCTACTTGATAGCCCCCTGCATTGAATACGTTTGAGGATAGTCTGCTGACTATCCCCTTCAAATCAACTGCTAAACCAGTCAATTTTATTGTGTTGATATAAAAAAGTATCGTTGCATCCCCATAATAGGCTAAAAATTAAACTTCTCAATTTCTGCAATTACCAGTTCTTTTTCAACACCGCTGCTCATATCCTTTATTTTCACACAGCCTTTATTTAATTCGTCTTCTCCCAAGATAACAACATAGGGAATCCCTTGCTTGTTTGCATAGTCTAAACTCTTTTTCAGTTTGATGCTTCTTAGCTCGATCTCGACTTTAATATCTTTTTTTCTCAAGGCGCATGCTAATCGCAAGGCTTCTACTTGCGTTCCCATGGGAATAATCAACAGATCAACAGGCGATTTTTTCTGAGCTTCAGCTTTCAGTTCCATTGCTGTATAAATGACATCCAGTCCGAAGGATATTCCAACTGCAGGATATTCCTGCCCGGAATCCAGGAATTTTCCTATAATTTTATCATAGCGTCCTCCGCTGGCAATGCTTGATTGAATGCATCCATCGGACAAAAAGACTTCAAATACTGTTCCCGTGTATATACCTAAGCCTCGTGCCAAAAACAGATTGAGCTGCGTCTTCGTCATTAATTCTAGCCCGGACAAATAGGATTGAAGTTCCCGTATCTCCGCAATACCCTCCCGGATATTAACATTCGGAGAATCTTGAAAATCACTAAGGCTAAAATCTTCATTTAGAAGATCAAATAGCTTTGAAAGCATATCCTCTGTAATGCCTTTCTGCACCAGTTCTTCTTTTACTGCATCCTCTCCTATCTTTTCAATTTTATCCATTGTCAAAATCACATCATTTATTAAATCCTTATTTACACCTGCAAATTCTAACAGGCCTGTTAGCAACTTTCTATTGTTATACTGGATATATACACCCATACCCAGCCGCCTAAATACTTCAAAGGTCAAACTCATTAGTTCAGCTTCGGCGATAGTATCCTTTACTCCTACAACATCCACATCACACTGGACAAATTCTCTCAGCCTTCCTGTTTTCACAGGTCCATCCCGAAATACTTTGCCGATCTCATATCGTTTAAATGGCAATTGTAATGTTGGATTAGCTCCAATTACTTTGCAAAAGGGGACCGTTAGATCGTATCTTAGGCCCAAATCGCGATTTCCCTGGTCTTTCAACCGGTACACCTCTTTGAGTATTTCTGAACCGCCGGCATACTTTGAAGCAAGCAAATCATACTGGCATAGAATGGGTGTTTCTAATGGTCTGTATCCGTAGTTCTGAAATACTTCTTCCAGTACGTTTCTAATCTTATTTCTTATCTGCTGTTCTTCCGGCATAAAATCCTTTGTTCCCTTTAGATTTTGTAATAAAGATTCCATTTTTCGTTCCTCCTCATCTTTTTTTAAATAAAAAAGCCATGCAGGCTTTATACCTGCATGGCTACATGATCTTAATCATTCATTACAGTCACCATCTCAGATACAAGTCCCTATCTTCGTATTCTTAAGCAATACAAATAGGGCTTGCATCTTTTATCATTCTAAAAGAAGCATTCCCCTACGGATGGTGATGATGAAGTTTTTTAGCAAAATTATCGATTTCTCTCATAAAAAATCCCTCACTTTTGCAATATTATATCAATAAACGATACATTTGTATAGGGTAACTTGACATTTCTTAATCAAATTCAAGTAAGGATTATTTTATAGACTCCCAGTGAGGGTATCTGTTTCAAGATTCTGCGCAAATATATACCTGCCCCTTCTATTTTCCTTCTTGATAGGGTCTCGCATAAAGTTTCTTCTTTGCATTATTTTTCTTCGCCTGACTTTTCCAACCTATATGCCCAACCAAGGTATATAGCCCTATTGGCAACAACTTCCTTGACATTAATTCAAGTGCTTCTGCCGGAATAGGCGCATCCTTCATCACGGCTTCTGCAGCCATATCGAGGGCTCTGGTTATATTTCTCGTCATACCTCCCAATTGTTCAATCGCTCTACCGCTTATTGCCCCCCCGCCTCCCATGGCAAGACCTCCAAGCCATTTGAAATGGGTCTCATGTGCAAAGCTTTTACATATTTTCAATGCCGTATCATTGTGGAAGGTTTCAGGAAACCCACAATTTATAATGGTCATCATAGCTTGTTTTCTATGGATTTGTTTTTTCTTTCTATCCGCATCGATCGCTTCCAGTGCCCTGATTACCGGGGATGGCAGACTATCCACATATAAAGGAAACGAAAGGATAAGTATGTCACAATCATTTACCCTATTAAGAAGTTTTTGTAAATCCGTCTTTAATATGGACAGGATGTGGAGTTCTTCAATGATGAATCCCTTTTGGTATAGGCTATTGAGCAGGTAATTTCCTAATGCGGCTGAAGTACTGTCTCTTTTTTTAGGGCTTCCTATCAGCAATAAGGCCTTCTTTTGATTTAGCATATGCTCCCCTCCTTAAGCATTAATTGTTCTTCAAGCTGATTTTTCATATCACCTTCCACACCTTTATACAGGATTCCTCCGCCATAGGTATTGTACCAGTTTAAAGCATTCCGCTTAATCAGACAATTAAATATTTCTTCCCGTTCATCGTCTTTCTCTTCCATGACCCCTAACACGGATACCCTTGGATATTTTTCGTATCGCTCTTTGTGGTGTACTTCTCCCTGAACTTTTTTGAAAAAAGGAAGGAGCAAGGGAATGATCCTATCCATGGCCTTTTTAAGCTCAGAAGAATATCCTCCGTAAGCGATAGGGGTAAGCCAGAGTACAAATTCACTGTTAATAATCTTTTCTGCAATAATCCGCCCGTAATCATTGATTATACAAATCCCTGGCGTCTTTACCCAGCAGTCAAAACAGCCGATGCATTCACCGATTTCCTTTTCACGCAGCAAAATTGAGTCTACTTCATATCCTTGCTGAACAAGAATTTCTTCAGCAAACCGGCTTACTGCGACCAACTCTTGATCTTCCTTTAATGCTCCATTAAGTATTAATGCTTTCATTTTCACTTCACTCCCTTTATATCTTTTTTAAATCATTTAAAAACCTTCCGTACCAACCGACCACAAATTTCAAATGATCTATTCCAAAATAAAGTGTTGAGATTTCAAAACGATCCGCTATATCTTTAATCTTTGTCTCCAGCTTTTCAAGATTTTCTATCTTTTTATGAATGTCTTCAATCAAATGCTCGATGTGCCGGATAGCCTTTTCTTTTGGCAGATGTCCATAAAAAAATATTTTAGCTAGAATATCTTCATAGGATTTCATAAAGTCCATAGGCTCTTCGAGCCATTGAATAAAAACTTCCTTTCCAGTTTCATGAATGGCATATACCTTTTTGTATTTCCCCTTTTCTATTATTTTTGTGGCGGTGATTAATCCATCCTTCTCTAGTCTATCCAGTGCAGGATAAATACTTCCAAAGCTGGCATTCATAAAATTAGAGGTACTATGGATCATGATTTGCTTTATATCATATCCGGTTAATTCTTTATGCATTAAAAAACCCAGGATCACAAACTTTATCATTCTTTTCATCCTTTCAAAATTTAGCAGGTTATATATCTATAAAATATATATCGTATCGATATATATTTTATAGATATATGTTTCAATTGTCAATATATTTTGCATTTAACATATCTCCCCCGAAGTTTTAACCTGTCACAACACATTTCACCTGTGAATGACCGTTCTTACGATTTTCTCCAGTAATAAATCGCCAATTGTGTCCGAGCTCTCACCTGCAGTTTTTCCAGTATAACCGACAGCGTGTTCCGTACTGTTCCCTGTGTAATATAATGTTAATGTTATTAATTAATGTTATCTGTTTATTTATGATATTTTTCAAATTGCCTTCTAGCATTTAGCAGGTAATTTTATGTAAAAAGATAATTATAGAATTAAAAAGTTTTAAACCCATGCAACCATATACAGGCGCCATTCATCTAATAGGTGTAATACTTAGCTAAGTAAAATATAGGAGGCGAACATGGAACTTGTATCATTTCTCGATCATAGAAAAAAGTCAACCGTCTATAAAGCAAAGAAAGGAGATAAAGAAGCGTTTTTGTCACTCATCGATGAAAATCGTTTAAACATTTACCGGGTGGCCAGAGGAATTTTGAAAAATGAAGAAGACATTAAAGATGCGATTCAAAATACTATAATCAAAGCATTTGAAAACATGTGCACTTTAAAAAAAGATGAATATTTTAAAACCTGGTTGATCAGAATTTTGATCAACGAGTGCAACGAAATATTAAGAAAAGATAAGAGAAGTGCTTCATTAGAAAAAAATATGGGTGATGTCACTGAAAGATATATCGATAGTTATGAAAATATGGATTTAATCCAGGCGATCAATTCATTAAGTGAAGAATTGAGAGTAACCATTACATTATTTTATTTTGATGATATTCCGGTTAAAACCATATCGGAAATTTTAGAAACTTCAGAAGGAACTGTCAAGGCAAGGCTTAGCAGGGCAAGAGCAAAACTTAAAGAAATACTTGGGGAGGATGCATGGTCATGATGAATAATGATGAGTTATTTGATATTACGATGAAAGAAAAATTCAAAAAGGAAGTGCAAAAGATCCCAGAAAATATTAACGAAGAATTTGAAAATGTTTTAACGCTTATTGGGGTCAAGGAGGATGAAAATATGAAGAGATTAAACAAAAGGAAACGCGTCGGCGCCATAGCTGCATCCATATTGTGTTTATTATGTGCATCCACGTTTATTATGCAAACAGCTTTCGCGCAAGAGATAGTAAATCAGATTATTAGAAGTTTATCCTTGAAAAATATCACCATATTTGAAAACAAAGATTATAAATGGCAGGATAAGGATATCCCTGAAGCAGCAAAAGGAAAAGTATTTGATAAAAACAAAAATGTAATCGGAAAAATTACGTTGGCAAATAAAGATGAAATGTATAATGTCCATGGAGAAAAAGTTTTGGATGTAGAACCTGACGGAACTTTGGTAACAGAAGCATTACAACAGCAAAACATGGAAAAAAACCGTCAAGAACATGAATCGGAAACGCTCATAATCCATGATTCCGGAAAATTGAATGGGTATACCTGCTTCGATATAAAACTGCCGGCTTATTTACCGGAAGGCTTTGAATTTTATAGCGCTGAATTTTATAAGGATGATAAGGGAGGGGTTTATGATAAAGGATGTAGTTTATACTTCATGAACAACAAGACAGAAGATAGCATATTTATAGCCCAAACCTATGTATGTGAAGAAACCGCCGGGGAAACATCCTTTGACAATATTGAAAAGGTAAAGGTTAATGGCGCCGACGCTATTTTAGGTGATGAGGGAATCGTTTGGGAATACAATGGTATACGTTACTTAATGTATACTTATAATCTCGGAAGAACTGAAAGTATAAAAATTGCGAAATCCATTCGATGAGATTTCATCCAACTGAATATTACTGCATGCAAACCCCTTGGTATCCGCCAAGGGGTTTGTTATTCTCTAAATTTATTTTAGGGATTAATTGATATCTAATTATAGATTTGTGACTGAGAATCCTTATTTATGCCCGTTATTTTCCTGATTTCAACAGATAGAAGAGTCACTGCTAGCAGTGCTGAAAATATAGCCGGCAGACACAAGGGCTGCCCCTACGAAAATCGGATAGTGTATTGCCATGAATTAATAATGCCTGTTTAAAATCTGGAATCCTCCTAAATATCCGACCAAACCTGCAAGCAATTCAACAATTGTTCTCATAGACACCTTGCCGTCAAAAATGATTTCTTTTGTATAAAACCAAAGAATCGCACCCAGCATTAAATAAAATCCGATACTGACAGCACGATACGTAATCATCTGCAGCCGTTCGTCCAGCTTTTGCGTACTGGATTTAATCCGCTTAATCTTAACTGCCAATGCCAATGCTAAAACCAATAACAAACCGATTGATTTGCTCCAGCTTTCTAGTGTACCTCCATACAATAGATTGCTTATGATAATGATCATCCCAAAGGCTCCAATAAACAAATAATTGGTGAGTACTAATTCCTTTACAAATGATTTATTCATGCTCAATCTCTCCTTTCACCTCCGAAAAATCAAAAACATCTTCAATCAGCCTATCAAAAGCCGATGCGATCTTAAACGCCAGAATCAATGAAGGATTGTACCGATCAGCTTCAATAGAGATGATTGTTTGCCTGGAAACACCTAATTTCTTAGCCAATTGCTCTTGCGTCATATTCGCCTTCTCTCGAAATTCTTTTACTTTATTTCGCAATATGCATTACCTCCCTTTAAGGCAAGTTAAGATTTGCATTTGTAAAGTTTACTTTACGTTAAGTTTATTTTACATCGCTATTCAAATAATGTCAAGTCTATTTTACATTTGTCATTTAAACAATAAGATACCCAGCTATTACCCCCAGAATAAAAAATTTGAAAGACAAAGGGCATGACTTCTCTTGCTGGAAGTCATGCCCTTTACTTTACTCTGTGCTTAACAGCTAAAATGCTTACATATGTATGATTACAGGAGTCTCGCTCCAAGTTTTTTGCAAGCATCCAAATTCTGATCTGCCGGTTCTAAATTTACAATTAAGCCCTCCGCGATCAGATTTGCTCCATAACCCTTCATTCTTTCTTCCCAATCTCTCATCCATTCACCATCTCCCCAATCATAAGAACCGAAAAGGACTAATGGTTTACCAGTTACTACTTTTTCTAAGGACTGTACAAAGGGTTCCATTTCGCTTTCTTCCAGAACTTCTGCCCCCATAGAAGGACAACCTAAAGCAACCCCATCAGCATTCATCACATCTTCTACGGAGGCTTTGTCTACACTTAATAGTTTCACCTCGTTATTATCTCCTTGTGCGCCCTCTGCAACAGCTTTTGCCATCATCTCTGTATTCCCGGTACCGCTCCAGTAAATCACTGCTATCTTTTTCAAATCAAATACCTCCTTCATATTGTTTATAATGATTTAACTACCAACCTTATGTAGATACAATTACTCATTTTTTTCCTTGCATCCACATCCCTTGAGTGTATGGCATTGACAGTCTGTGCAGCTGCAAACCACTTCTGCAGTTTTTGTGGAGGTCGAAAGGTATTCTTGAAAAATGTCTATCATTTTTTTCATTTTAGCCACCCCTTTATTTTGATATTGAATTTCATTATCAATAATTAAACATTATCATATTGCGCTAATATGTGTCAACACATTCAAATTATTTTTTGCAAACTACTCTTTTTATTTCTAATGCAGGGATCTTTGTACGACTGCTTTATAAAAAGTATTTTAATCGCTATACGTTCCTGACAAGAATCTTTTAATCCTTCGAAAGTTGAAAGATATATCGTTCAAACATTTATAAAATATTCCAAATATGTACATATTCCATATGAAAAGGGATTTCATAAAGCATGATGCGCACCGGGAAATATAATCCTATTCGTTATATTGTATAAACCTATAAATTTTTTTTAAACTATGGTAAACTCATTTTAGAGCATTTATTACTTACGAGGAGTGATTGGATGGCATATAAAGACCTACAGGATTTTAGCAGGCATTTGGATGAAAAAAGCTTACTGAAAAGAATAAAAATAGATATAGATTCAGAGCTGGAGATTACTGAAATAGCTGATAGGCTATCTAAGCAGTATGGCCCTGCTCTTTTATTTGAAAATGTAAAAGTATCTCCCTTCCCTGTGCGAATCCATGCAATGGGCGCCTGCAAAAGAATATGTACAGCTCTTGGAGATATAATTCTATCAGAAGGGCTATTAAATGCCCTAGCTCATGATGGGCATAAAATGGGTATAGATGCTGCGAAAAAGTGGACAAGCGAAGGACATGGGAGAAAATGGCCGGAGGATATTGAAATGACAAAGGATATGAAAGAACTTGTTTCAAAAAGATGGGCTGAATATGGTATTCACTAAGGCAATTAAAAAGATTCAGGATTATGGAATCCTTGTCATGTTCTCCCATACGGTTTTTTCTCTGTCTTTCGCTCTTATTTCAATGCTTCTGGCTAGTAATGGACTGCCCTCCCTCCGTACAGTATTCTGGATATTTATTGCTTTTATGGGTGCCCGGACCGGTGCGAATGCCATCAATAGAGTAATTGATGCGGAGATAGATGCCAAAAATCCCCGTACTGCTTTGAGGCAGCTGCCGCAGGGCTTGCTGCAAAAGAAAGAAGTTATCCTTTTTACAGCAGCTTGCTTCTCTGTTATGATAATTGCAGCCGCTATGCTCAATCCTTTATGTGTACTGCTTTCTCCTATAGCCCTATTTCTAATGACCATTTATTCCTATACAAAACGCTTTACTTGGACCTGTCATTTAATTTTGGGCATAACCTGCGCCGCCGCACCTGTAGGCGCTTGGCTTGCAGTCACCGGAAAGCTTTCATGGCTCCCCTTATTTATGGGGGCCGCAAACACCTTATGGGTTGCCGGCTTTGACATCATTTACGGTTCACAGGATTATGACTTTGACACCGCCAATGGGATATATTCAATTCCATCAAGATTTGGTGTAAAAAATGCCTTGCATATTGCTGCACTTTTTCATGGAATAACGCTGGTTCTGCTCGCCATTGTGGGTTCTTTAAGCAATCATTTTGGCATAATTTATTATACAGGACTGGCGATTATAGCGATCTTGTTTGTGATGCAGCATAAAATGGTTTCACCCGATAATCTGTCCAATGTAAAGCTCGCTTCCTATAGCGTCAATCAATTGGTCAGCATCATTTTTCTAATCTGCGGTTCCATAGACATCCTAATCTAATCTACTTTCAAGGAGTGTTAGCGTGAAAAAAATAGTAGTAGGCATCACTGGTGCCAGTGGCAGCATCTATGCCAAAGTATTGATTGAGGAACTTTTGAAAAGAGGTATCTATACCCATGTCATATTTACAGACAATGGGAAAAAAGTTATGCAATATGAGACATCCTTGGATATAGAAAAATGGATGAAATTATTAAAAGAAAAGTATAACCATATCAAAGCAGAGGATATAAACAATCTGTTTTCCGGAGTCGCCAGCGGCTCCTATAAATTTGATGCTGTCATAGTCCTTCCCTGCTCCATGGGGACTCTCGCAGAAATCAGTAATGGTTTATCTAAAAATCTATTATGCAGAGTGGCCGATGTGGCTTTAAAGGAAAACAGAAAACTGGTTATCGTTCCCAGGGAAACGCCGCTGAATGCAATACATCTTGAAAACATGCTGAAACTGTCAAAGCTGGGGGTTACAATACTTCCTGCCATACCTGGGTTTTATCATAAGCCTGAAACCCTGGATGACTTAGTCAATTTTGTAGTTGGAAAGATTCTGGATAATCTTTCAATTGAAAATGAATTGTTTAAAAAATGGGAGGGCTAGAAAATGTTAAAATTTAAAAAAATATTCACCATACTGATTGCTTCCGTATTCCTCTTCGCTATATCCGCTTGTTCATCACCAAAGGAAACTCCTGCTAGTCAAACATCAAAACAAACCTTAAATATAGGTGCTATATCTTCTATAGATGTAATCCCCATTATTATGGCTGCTGAAAAAGGATACTTTGAAAAAGAAGAAGTGGCAGTTAACTTTCAGCCCTTTAAAAGTGCAAAGGATCGGGATGCCGCTTTTCAAAGTGGAAATCTGGATGGAATCATTTGTGATGTGGTAGCAGTCAGTCTTTATCAAAATGCTGATTTCGACGTAAAAATCACAGGTATTACCGATGGAGATTTTATGCTGATAGCAAATCCCAACTCCGGGATAAAGGCTATAAATGATCTCATTGGTAAAAGCATAGCGATTTCAGAAAAAACTTGTATTGAATACACTCTGGATAAAATATTGAAAAAAAACGCTTTGGAGCCTAATGATGTCCAAAAGTCCATGGTTCCACCCATACCTACCCGGCTTGAAATGTTAAGAACCAATAATGTAGACACAGCACTGCTTCCTGAGCCATTCTCTACCCTTGCTATCCAAGACGGAGGAATACTTCTGGGAAGTGCAAACCAAGAAGGCTTCTATCCTTCAGTGACCGCCTTTACACAGCAGGCAATCAATACAAAGCCTAACGAAATCAAAGCATTTTACAAAGCCTATAATGAGGCGGTAGATTATATTAATAATACGCCTATTGCGGAATATGAAGATATCATTATAAAAACCGTCGGATATCCTGAGGATATGAAAGGCAAAATTACCTTACCTGTCTTTAGAAAAAATATGCTTCCATCCGAAGAGGACATTCAGTCTGTCATCAATTGGGCTGTCGAAAATGGCCTTGTTCAGAAAACACTCAACCCCAAAAACTTACTGAATGATATAGGTATTCAATAATATGGTTGGAGGTATCCTATGCTTGAAATAGAAGAACTCTCTGTCGGTTACCGCTCCGGAAAAAAGATGATCCACGCTTTAGGCCCTATAAACCTTAAAATAACACCGGGGGACATCTATGCACTTATAGGGCCCTCCGGCTGCGGTAAATCTACCTTTCTCCATGTACTGAGCGGTATCACCAAAGATTATCAGGGGAAAGTAACCCTTAAAGGAGAAGGCCTTGACCCTAAAAAACAGGATATTGGATTTATACCGCAAAACTTTGGGCTGCTTCCCTGGAAGAATGTTCAAAAGAATTGCCGCCTCTCTCTGAAGATCAAAAAACAAAACATCGACCCTCTTCTGGCAGAGAGAATGGATTATATCATGGATAAACTGAATATCCGATCATTGCAAGACAGGTACCCGAGGGAATTAAGCGGAGGTCAAAAACAAAGGGTGGCTATCGCCAGAGCCTTTATCATGAATCCGGATTTGTTACTAATGGACGAGCCCTTTTCTGCTTTAGATGCCCTTACAAGAGAAGAAGCCCAGGAACTTTTCATTGACATATGGAACCAGTATAAAACAACAACCCTATTTGTAACCCACAGCATTGAAGAGGCGATTTACATGGGTAAAAAGATTGTAATCATGTCCCACTGTCCCGGTACAGTCGTTGAAATCATCGATAATCCTCTTTTTAATACTGAAAACTTAAGAGAAAATGAAGAATACCTTAAATTATCCACACATCTGAGAAATGTGGTGAAAAAGGGATGGAAAATATGAAGGCAAGAAAAAAAATAAAGATATTCCTACAGGGCTTTATGCTATTTAATATCTTATGGTATATCCTTGCAGTCCTCGTCAATATGCGAGTGCTGCCAAAACCTGCAGATGTATATCTAAATATGAATCAACTATATGGAGAAAAGCTTTATATCCATGTTTTTGTGAGTCTCTACCGGGTACTGGGAGGATTGGCTATATCCCTGGTATTAGGAATCTCTATAGGCCTGCTTATGGCTTATTCAAGGATAGGAAATAAACTATTGAATCCTTTAGTATATTTTACATATCCTATACCCAAAACTGCCTTGCTGCCGGTAGTCATGCTGTTATTTGGATTGGGAGACCGCTCCAAAATTATCTTAATCGTACTCATCTTAGTATTTCAGGTTATCGTAGCGGTAAAAGATGCTATACTGAATATTTCACCGGAAACCTACCATCCCATAAAAAGCCTGGGTGCTTCAAGGCTTCAAATATTTACACATATAACGGTGCCTGCTATTTTACCGGAGCTGCTTACGAATCTCAGGTTATCCATAGGAACTGCCCTCTCCATATTATTTTTTGCTGAAGGTTATGGAACACAGTATGGCATCGGCTATTACATCCTCGATGCATGGATGAGAATCGATTACATCGGAATGTATGCAGGCATTATCGTCATAAGTCTTTTGGGCTTTGCACTATTTATTTTAATTGACCTTCTTGAGGAAGCAGTATGCAAATGGAAGGTTAAGCTACCTTATTCACTATAATGTCTCGAGGTGAGGATATGTCAAGATTCTTTAACGGTAAAAAGATAGAGCTGTTAGCTCCCGCAGGAACAATGGAAACTTTTAAAAGTATGGTGCAGGCAAATTGTGATGCGATTTATTTTGGCGGCAAGATTTTAAATATGAGAATGATCCGGAAAGGATTTAACTTCTCAAATGAAGAAATCCATGAAGCTGCAGCAATGGCCCATGCAGTTAATAAGAAAGTTTATGTCACGGTAAATAATCTGCTGAATGATTATGAAATCGGTGAAGCCGCTGAATACCTGCAGTTTCTGCAGAACATACAGGTTGACGGCATTATCATTCAGGATTTAGGGATTTTACAAATTTGCAAGGAGCAAAATTTAAATAAATTTGAAATTCATTCTTCCGTTATGATGAATGTACATAATATCGAATTTGTAAAAGTGCTGAAGGGATTTGGCGTATCCAGGGTCGTATTATCCAGGGAAATGGACCTGAAGACTGCAAAAAACCTTCAAAATGAGACAGGCATTGAAACAGAGTACTTTGTACACGGTGATATGTGTACCGTCAACGGTGCAAATTGCTATTACAGCTCTTTTATTTGGGGCAACAGCTCTAACCGGGGGCGGTGCTTTAAACCGTGCAGGTGGCCCTACCGTGTAAAAAAGGATGGTGTTGTCTTCCCAACAGAATATCCCCTTGCGGCAAAGGATATGTATATGTATGAACATATCCCCGAACTGATTGAAGCCTCTGTTACTTCATTTAAGATAGAAGGCCGTATGCGGGATACTGATTTTATTGTGGATTTAGTGAATACCTATGGAGAAGCAATTGACCGGTATATAGGCGATCCCCTAGGCTTTGACCGCAAAAAGTATGCAGGAGAACTGTTTGAGAACAGGAAACGTGATTTTACTACTGCCTATGCTTTCACAAAACCCGGTTTGGACTTCATCAATACCCGATACGAAGGTACAGGCAAGTTTTATTCCACCGGTAAAGTTTTTTCTACGCCTACGGAAGAACCGGAACTGACAGATCCTGTTATCAACAGGATTCAGGCTGAACTAAGCAAACATTCCGGTCAATCCGTCTCAAAACACAATTTGTCGGTAAAAGTAAATAATTATATCCAGGCAAAACTTTGTATAGGATTAGGCGTAGACCGTATTTATCTGCCCTGTGAAGTTTTACGTCCCGACCAGTTTATAACATTGGAACAGCTCCAGCATTTGGCCAGTATAAAAAATACTACCGAGCTTTATCTTGATTTGCCTCAAATGATGGATGAACTGCAGTTTGATAAGCTAGATCATTATTTAGGAAAACATGGATACCTGTTTGACGGATTATTGGTTTCCAATTTGGGTGCTGTAAAAAGATACGGTCATCAGCACAGAATTGTGACCAATTACAACGTAAACATTTATAACCATAAAGCAATGGAATTCTATCAGGATCTGGGTGTTAGCGAATGTACCGTATCTATAGAGACAAAAGTCGATGAACTGGTCAAATTCATCGCCCTGTCCAAAAATCCTTTAGAACTCATAGTCCATGGTCCACTAAGAGTTATGTACTTGGATCATAATCTTTATGAAAATGCAAAAGCATTCAAGCCCATTGAACAAGGCGATAATCAATATGTAGACAACAGTATATTGGTATTGATGACAGATCGAGGTGAAAATCCGGTTTACATAGATCAAAACATGAAAAACCACCTATTTACCGCGAAAGAGTTCTGCTTGCTTCCCATTCTCAACCATTTGAATTTTGATAAACCGGTAGGTTTTCGCATTGAGGGCCAAACCTATACACCAGACGAATTAAAAAATATCATTGAAGTTTACCAAAAGGCTATAGCCGATCCATCCAGGTGTAAAAACCTATTTTTAGGTATGAAATCCTCAAGAGCCGGTTTTACTGCAGGCTCACTATCTTATAAGTTCAATATAGAATAGGGGTGTTATTATATGCATTATATAGGTCCTGATGCTATCATTACAAAAAGACAAGAATATTTTTTCCCGGCCACCGCTCATTTTTACAAAGAGCCTCCTCAGATCGTCGGAGGATCTATGCAGTATCTTTTTGATCACAACAATAAAAAGTATGTTGATTTCTTTGCGGGCGTATCGGTCATGAACTGCGGACACTCAAATCCGCAGATTCTGAAAGATACAATCGAACAATTAAACAACATACAACACACGACTACCGTATATCTAACACAGCCTATGGTGGAACTGGCTCAAAGACTTGCAGAAATATTTCCAGGAGATATAAAAAGAACCTTCTTTTGCGTAACCGGATCAGAAGCAAACGAAGGGGCCATGGCATTAGCGCGGTTATATACGAAAAAAAATGGATTTATTGCGCTAACCGGAGGCTTGCACGGCAGGACTCATTTAACCCTGAGTGTTACAGGAATACCCATGTGGCGGTTAGATGACCATTTAGTGAAAGAAAATATTTTCTTCATTGAACGGCCTTATTCTGCTGACTCCAGCTATGAAGAAGCAATGGATAAATCTTTACAGCAATTGGATGCAGTCCTAAAAAGCCAGGGAAATGAACTCTGTGCTATGCTGGTAGAACCGATCCAAGGAAACGGCGGCATCATCATGTATCCTAAAAATTATTTAAAGAAAGTAAAAACCCTGCTGGAAGTGCATAATGTATTGCTCATTGCCGATGAAGTACAAACAGGTTATGGAAGGACCGGCAAAATGTTTTGCATAGAACACTACGATGTGGTTCCGGATATTATCGTTACTGCAAAAGCCCTGGGCAATGGAATCCCAATCTCTACCTTTTCAACCACCGATGAAATTGCGAAAGCCTATAACAGACCCTCTGCCTCTACCTTCGGCGGAAATCCTGTGGCTGCGCAAACCGCACTCAGTGTTCTTCATTACATTGAGGAAAATAATTTGGTTCAAAGATCAAATGAGCTGGGAAAATATCTAAAACAGAAATTAGAACAAATAGCCTCTCCCTTGATTCAGGAAGTAAGAGGGTGCGGCCTTATGCTAGGGGTGCAGATTCAATCGCCCAGTTCCTCTGTCACATCAGCTGAGATTACGGACATCATTTTAGAGGAGATGAAAGACAGGGGTTTTATCATTGGAAAAAATGGCTTAAACAGGGATGTCATTGCTTTTCAACCGCCGCTTGTCATTTCTAAAGAAGACATTGATGCTATGGTGGTCAGTATGGAAGCCGTTCTCGAACAAATCTCCTTCTTATATGTATAGGTCTTTCAATCAAAGTGTATAATTTAATCATATACCAATACAATATACTCAGGTAGAATTTAACAAATTGGAGTTTTAAGATGCTGCGTATCTCAACATATCAATTATTTACCCTGACCGTGCTGTTTGAAATAGGAAGCACTACCCTTTTTGCTTTGGGAATCGGTGCAAAACAAGATGCCTGGATTGCCATATTGCTTGCAATGCTTATTGGATTTTTTTTGATATGGGTCTATACGGAGCTTCAAAGGAATTTTCCTGAAAAGAATTTTGCGGAGATCATTCTTATATTATTGGGTAAATGGCTTGGGGGTCCTCTTGTATTCCTTTACGGATTATTTTTCATTTATATCTCCACCCGGAATTTTCGTGATTTTGGGGAACTAATTCTTATAACTGCACTCCCGGAAACTCCGCTACTGGTTATACTGATCCTTTTTATGCTTACGGGGATCTACATTCTTTTTTTAGGGCTGGAAGTATTGGCCCGTACCAGTGAAGTGATGCTGCCAGTGGTTCTATTTTTCATCATCAGTACATATGTACTGATTACTCTATCGGGACAAGTAAATCTAAAAGAACTCATGCCTGTCTTAGGCAATGGAATGGGACCCGTGCTAAAAGAGGTCTATCCGAATCTTGTAAATTTTCCCTTTGGCGAAATACTTGTTTTCTCCATGTTTTGGCCCTTTGCAGATTCTCAAAAGGCAGTCCGAAAAACCGCATTGTTAGCTGTAGGCATATCCGGGGTACTGCTTTCCGTTTCATTGATTATCATTATTTCTGCTTTAGGTGTAGATTATGCTGCCATTGCTACCATCCCTTTTCTGGAGGTAATTAAGCTGATTGAGGTTGGAGACATTCTCACCCACCTGGATGCCATAGGCATCATTATTATGTTTATTGGAGGCTTTTACAAAATGTCCCTCTTTTTCTATGGAGCAATCCTCTCCTTTACTGCCCTGTTTAGGATAAAAGACCCTAGATGGATGATTATTCCTTTAGGCGTTTTTATATTATGGCTTTCCATTGTTTTTGAACCCAATTATCCCTTTCACCTTTGGCTGGGGCTGGAGGTTTCTTTAAAATATATACACAGTACTTTTCAGATTTTTATTCCAGCCCTATTGCTCATCATTGGATGGCTGAAAATGAAGTATAAAAAAAATACGGAATAGCCCTGTGGATAAGGATGGTGTTTCACATGCCAGATATGCAAAATATATTGAGTACACTGGAAAAAGCCGGTTTATTTCCCGCCATACTGGTTCTAGGGGGTTGGTTATTTGTACTTGTTTTACTTTTCGTAGTCTTGTATTATCTTTTTTTGTTAATCTTTCAAAGTCTGCGATAATTTTAAACGGATAGAATAGAATCATTA
Organism: Geosporobacter ferrireducens; assembly: GCF_001750685.1. Taxonomy (GTDB): domain Bacteria; phylum Bacillota; class Clostridia; order Peptostreptococcales; family Thermotaleaceae; genus Geosporobacter; species Geosporobacter ferrireducens. Next base: position 1,760,173 of record NZ_CP017269.1, read on the forward strand.
CTTCATTCCGCAGGCATTATGGGTTTTAGTATCAACCCCGTTCTTCTAAGCCTTGCATCCACCTTTATGCTATACTGTATCCTGGGAAATATATCTTCCCAATCGTCTTTTACCTGATTCCACTCCTTTGGATATTTTTTATTCAAAGCACTTCCAAATCCAAAAATATCAGAGCGGTATTCCTTCTGTACTTTGTCAATCGCCATTCTGATCTCCTTTTCTATGCCCTTTCCCAATTCTTTTTCCAGCTTTTCAAACAGTGCTATATCTGAAGTATCTGTTCTACCCTGCTGCGCTCCAACATCTCCCTCTGCCTTCACCTCAATGGTAAAGAAAAATTTTCCATCCTTTATTTCCGGTTTTATACTAGCCCGGGCCCTTTTTATCTCAATGGCAATCTGTTTGTCTTTTCCATTGCCATCAATAGAAGGCACATGGATAATCCCGCTTTTAACCTTTCCGGTTGCCCAATTTAATCCCCTGGTTTCAATCTCATCCAAATATCCTACCAGTTTATCACCTTTAAATACGGCTGTACCGGAAAGCTTAACTCCTTTCGTTGCCAACCCCATCTTTTCTTCGGCCGGCAAATTCCGTTCCTCTATAATTTCTACAGGGCCTGCTATGGGATGAATCCCACTGGCGGATACTTTTTTAATAAATTCCAATAAATTAACAGTCGTTGCTTTAGCATTCCATTTGCTAATCTCAATAATATTTTCTAAGTATACCGCCTGTATATCTTCCAGTCCCTTCTCTACCCCCAGTATGTCCCTTGCCCTTGTATTCTTAGCAATCAACACCCATACCAAACTACGCATCTCATGATCTCTCTTAAAAAAATCAAGCATGGGCATGATGCCCTCTCTGGCTAACTGCTCATCAATGACAAGCACTTTATTTTGAGCATAGAAGGGTTTTCTGTCAAATTCCATACTGATTTTTCTAAGTGCCTCAAAGGCTGTGTCGCCTCTAGCCGTAACGATTTCTATTGGAGCTTCCTCACTGGGGCCTTCCTGTTTTAATGCTCCAGCCCTTACTACCTGCGTAGTCAAAATAAGCTCCCCGGTCTCATTATCTTTGTCTACCCCAATGCCATAGACGATCCCGAGAGTATTTAATTCCCTTCTATTCCAGCATCCCGTTAAAACCAATGTACAAAAAACAAGAACCAAGAGCTTTCTTCTCAAACCTCTTCACCCCTATTGTCATCTTTAAACTTTTTGGATAATAGCTTCAAGTATCGTATTTTATAACTTTTCCAGGTAACCGTTTTAGGCTTTGATTTCATAAGCCACAGGGGTGCCCTTATCAGAAAATCCCTTAGATCCTTCCAGATGGTAGGAGCAAGAGGTGCCAAATAGGGGACACCAAAGGATCTTAGAGAGCACATATGTGCAAGCATAACAATCGCTCCGATGCCAATGCCATATAGCCCAAAAGCACCCGCCAGTACAATAAGAAAAAGTCTGAAAAAGATAACGCTATCCAATAAAGAAGGCACCACAAAGCTTGTAATCCCTGTAAGTGCCGTAATCACGACGATAGGAGCCCCAACCAGTCCAGCCCTTACAGCAGATTCTCCAATTACCAAACCGCCTACAATGCTTACGGCTTGCCCTATCGGTCTGGGCATTCTGACACCGGATTCCCTGAGCAATTCAAATACGAGTCCCATAACCATAGCCTCTACAAAAACAGGAAAGGGGACTCCTTCCCGGGCTGAAGCCATTGTAATTAGCAGTACAGCTGGAATCATTTCTTGGTGAAATGTGGATAATGCCACATATAAAGCTGGGGTAATCACTGTAATCAAAAACGATAAAAACCTGAATATTCTTGAAAGCGATGATAAATAAATCCTCGAGTAGTAATCTTCAGCACTCTGAAGGGTTTCCATAAACAAATAGGGTACTGTTAATACAAAGGGAGTACCATCGCAAAAAATAGCTACTCTACCCTCTAATAACTTGGCCGCTACTTTATCCGGTTTTTCGGAGTTTCCTATTGTGGCAAAGAAAGAAAAAGGGTGGTCTTCGATAAATTGTTCAATATATCCTGATTCTAAGATAGAATCGGTGTCAATTCGGTTTAACCGTTTTTTTACTTCTTCTACAATATTTTTATTTACAACGCCTCTAATATAGCCGATAGAAACATCTGTATGGGTTTCTTTTCCAAGCCTAAAGGATTCAAAGACCAGGTTAGGACTTTTTATTCTTCTTCGAACTAATGCCGTATTAACACGAAGGGTTTCATTAAATCCTTCACGGGAGCCCCTGACAGTGGCTTCTGTATTAGCCTCCTCTACCCCTCTTGCCTCCCAACCCTTCACATTGATAATCAGTACCCGGCGATAGCCGTCTATAAATACAGCACCATTTCCTGATAAAATACCGTCCAAAATCTCGTTAAAGGATTCTACTTCCTTTAATTCCACTGCATTCAGTACTTTTTTCTTTATCAAATCAAAGATATCCTGTGATAATAAGCTTTCATCATTCTCTGTAATGTGGAGATTTAAGGATAATATTTTAGCAATATGCTCACTAACCATTTCCCCGCTGATCAATCCGTCAATAAAACAGATCAACCCTTTTCTTTGTTTTTCTACACCAATATTGAATTCTCTAAAAATCATATCACTGCTGTTTCCGAGCAGCTGTTTCAAAGTACATAAATTACTATCTATTTTTTTTGCAATACGGTAGTCCTCACTAACATATCTTTCTTTTTTATTTTCCTCTTTTTCTTCTTTTTTTCGATGTTTTAAAAAACTTATATAGCTTTTAAACTTTTTCAACATACCCATTCACTCCATTGCAGCTTTACAGATAGTATTGGTATTATAGCTTTTTTTATGTTAAGTGCACTGAAGCTTCAGTAATGTTGTAGAAACGAGGAAAAAATATAAGAGATCCACTTTCATGCAGTGGATCCTTTACTTTCACGAATATCTGATTCATAGAGAGAATATCTGGTACAAAGCCTCTTAGTGGTCTTCTTGTCCTTATACAATCTCTACCTTTTTTACTCCCAAAGTTGTTACGTAGGCTTTTAGTTCTTCCATATAAGCCTGGCTTGGTATTTTATTTTTTATATTTTCCTTTTGAATGGGTGTAAGGCCTGTTGTATGAACGCTTATTAACTTGTAGGCCACCGATGGATAATTCCTTAATATTTTCGCCACGGTTCCCAGCGTATTTTCTATGTCCACCATTTCCAGTGCTATAACTGTCCTCACTTCATAAACCTTATGAAGGCTTAAAAGGTACTGCAGGTTTTCCAGGTGCTGTTGATCCTCTCTGCCACAAAGTGCCGCTATCTTGTCTATGGCTTTAATATCTATCATAAATTGATCCGTCACTGTAATCAACTCTTTTATTGTGCCTCTGTCAAAAAAGCCGTTAGTATCGACAAAACAGCTTAGATTCAAGCCTTTTACCCGCTTAAAAAGCGCTGCAATAAAATCTGCCTGTAGGGTAGGTTCTCCTCCTGAAACTGTGATACCCCTTATAAAGGGTGCATAGCCCTCGATCACTTCATAAAGGGCTTCCACGGTATATTCTTTTGTCCTGGGCGAAGCACTGAAACCGCATATTTTTATACATTGGTCACAGCCTATGCACAGGCCTTCCTCATAGGTCACCTTGTCCTCCGCCAGCTTGATGGCTTTTGTAGGACAGTGATTTATACATATGCCGCAGTGATTGCAGTGCTTAATGGTTTCGGGATTATGGCAGTAGACACAGTTAATATTGCAGCCCTGGAGAAAAACCGCCAGCCGATTGCCGGGACCATCGACGTTTGAAAAGGGAATGATTTTGTTCACTACTGCTCTAGGCTTCATCTTTTCTCAATCTTCTTTCAAAAACATGGGCAATGCTATTGGTCCCGTAACCCAAAATATCTGTATCCCGAAGAACCGCTTCCCCTTTTGCAGCCTTTTTAACTTCACTTTTCTTCACCAGATATCCCGTCACCCGTATTAAATCGGTATTGTGCAGGTAGGTAGTGATGTACCGTCCCCCTAAGGAAAAAGCACCATCAATAATATCCAGCACCGCCTCCGGCTTATTCAGATAGGTTTCATCAAAGGCAAAGAGATCGCCGGTACCGGAAGTAAAATATTCATGAAAGGGAATTGCCTGCTTTATATGCAGCGGCAAAACCGGCTCATCCCCCACAGTTACCCGGTGGGCCGGTGTGTTGCAGGCGTCCTCTTCACTTAAGCTGGCACCTACTTGTGCATGCAGCAGATAACGATGGTTGGTTCTTTCACAGTAAGAAGCCTCGTGGCTGTTGGCAATATCCTGTATGACCTTTAAAATACTATGTCCAATTTCGTCACCTCTTTTGGATGTGCCAAATCTCTCCTGCAATCCTTCCATCTTTAGCAGATAATTGACGGCATCCGCTAATCCCACGATCCCAAACATGGCAGAAAAATTTTCTTTTTTTATATAACCCTCTTTAACCAGAAAAGAGGTTTCGAAGAAATGTGACGCCTCCACTAAGAATTTTATACGTTTATCCATCATGGTGGCCATTGCCTTTGTTACCTTTGGTAATCTATCCCTTAGAAGCTCCTCTAAAGATGGAACACCCTTAACAATCGTTCCCAATCTAAGTCTTGGCAGGGTATAGGCACCGCCGCCGTTAGGGAGGGCATTATAACAGCTGACGATACGATGATCCCCGACATCACTGCAGTATTTTGCGTCGTTGCTAAAGGATGGTTTTGATACTTTCAAGCATGCTTCCACTGCTTTGAGCGCAAAGTCTTTAGCAGTTTTCTGTTTATCATACCTTAACGTCATGTTTGGGGTGGGGTTTTCCAATTCGATAACTGCCCTTAAAATCAGCTCCCCTGCCAGTGTCTTTTCTGGGCCGATATTTGCATGACAAAAGGAATCTGGTATGGATTTATCTACGTGGTTTAAAAACCGCTTAACTTTAATATAGTCCTTTTCCGCATCGGTAATAAAAGGATCTATTAGCTTATCCAGATCTCCTATAAAAACAGGAAAGGACGTGATAGAGGGGATATGGCGGTAAAGGATCAGCAGGCTGTCCAGCAACTCCTCTAAATCTGTTGGAGGTTTTAAGTCTAAGAAATCACAGCCTCTTGACAACAGTACTGAATAATCCGGTACAATATACCGTGGCCGATAGATGGTATAACCCTCATTTAAATCACAAATCATTTCATTTTCAATATACATCATTTCCGTATCACTATAGCCCAATACTTCTCTGGGGTCTAATAACCTTTCTGCTATGTTGGCAAGGTTAAAAAGCTTTTGCTGGTAGGTCAGACTTTTACTGGTGACAATTTCCATAATCTCTGTCTCTTTCGATCTCATATAAAACAACTCCTTTGGTATTCATGTATCATACATAGAATTATATCATAATGGTGTCAAAATCTATATGCGCCTATTAAGCTTCAACAAGACAATTCAAAGGCAGGGAATCCATCCCTGCCTTTGATATCTGTCATGTATTGTTTTTAATTTTATCTAGTCTCATATTATTTTTTTAACGCCTGCTCTCCCGTCACTTTGCTTGTATCGTCCATTTGGAATGTTTCCTGTGCTTCATCGGTAGTAAAGTATAGGTTTCCATCAATGGTAGCATCCACTAGCTGAAAGTTTCTGGCTGAAACATACACATCCCCTTTAAACGTTCCACTTTGTATTCTCGCCTCAGGGCTATTAACTGTTAATCTGGGCGCAGTCAGCGTGAACCGGGCAGTTACATTACGATTTTCATCCTGGGTATAAAGCGCAATCTTACGCTGGATAATATCCTTGCCGTCATCATCTTTCCTACCATTTTTAAATTCGCCATCCAGGACAAGTTCCCTGTCGATCGTTAAGTCTTCTGTTATAGCAATAAGCCATGTACCGGTGCTGCTAATAGCCTGTTCAAAGGCTCCTGCAGTATTAACGATTGAGGCTGTTGTTACTACATCCGGTGTCGTTTCAGGCGGCGTTGTTTGCGGCGGCTGCGTCGGAGCTGGTGCAGGTTCCCTGCCGCACCCTGAAAAAAGTGAAACTACCAGAACTAATATTAATGCTATGGCTTTAATCTTCATTGCAAATCATCCTCTTTTCAATATAATCTTTACTTTAAATACATTATTGCCAAGATAATGAAATTTAATGTACAGTTTATTCCTTTTGCTATCCTTATACAGCTTTAGACAGTTCCTGAAACATCTGTAATCATTACTCAAACAACAGGTCCTTATTCTTTACCTTCCTTGCTTAGCCAATACTTACTCCAAGGATTCTGACTGGGCTCAACAAATCCATAGGATCTTGTGCCATTTGCATACTCTAATATCCAATCTCCACTTTCATTTTTAATGAAATAATTGCTTCGGCCATGCACGCCTTGGCTAATCATCCATTTTTCCTTTATAATTAATTTCTCACTTTCAATTTCCCCAGTTCTCATCAAAATGGAAACCAGTTTTTTTCTTTTTCTTATAAATGCCTTGCTTATCTTGGCATCTTCACTGTAAATGCTTGGAATATATGCCAAATGATCTACATACAATTCTCCGTTTTTCTCTAATATTAAACTCTCGTAGATACTTTCAGCACTGATCTTGTTCATGTTATTAAATAAACCGATAAAATCTTCTTTCTCTTTTATATGCTCCGGTATGGGGAGTGCATTCTCATCCTCTAAAAACACCAATTCTTTTATGAAATCCTCTAAGGGTTTATAGGTTTCTTTTAACAACTCTTCAGCCTCTGGTTTATTAATAGCTGTGTTTTCACTTATCTGCATGTTCAATATTGCGATACCATTGCTACATATTATTGCGATTCCTACTAATACACTAATTATCTTCTTTCGCCTCATATTCGTTCCTCAATCGCTTGATAATGTTTAGTTAAACAGGCATCCATAAATCTATGCGGAAGTCTTCTTATCTTGTCCACCCACAGGAAATTATACCCAAAACTGTCCTCCCTAAGCGTGTAATCCAATGTTTTCCTTAATTTATAGTACCATACCGCCTCAAGAATGTAAAATTTTGTATCTGTTTACGCTGCTCTAAAACCGCTATATTCATACAATTTATCTTAAATCTTAAGGTTAATTTCCAATGAAAATAGGACAAGAAACTTTTTCCTTGTCCTATTATACAATCAAATAAATTTATTATTTTTTCTTTATCCATCACCCTTTAAGATAACCTCTTTTCTATTTTCCTTCTAAAGATTAAGAATACGAAAACTGTCAGGGCAAGGATCCATAGAGTATATTGAACAACCTGCCCCCATCCGGCGCTGTTCAAAACAATTTTTATCAGCCCGATTGCACTCCAATACATCGGAGACCAGTATAGGAATACTTGCAAATTTTCTGGTAAAACAACTGCACCGATAAAGGAGGCGGATACGATTATCAACAAAAACTTCATATTAGCTATGGCGGTGATTTGATTGCTGCTTAGAACGCCCATAAGAAAACCCATAATAATGGCAACCAAAGAACTGACAATGGTCATAACAAAAATCATCGCAAAGTTTATATCCGAGATGCCTAGTATCCATAGTACAATAATCGTTTCAACAATCGGCAGAATTACGCCGATAAGGCTTTTACCTAAAATAAATTCCATCCTCCCCATGGGGCTTACTCTTAAAGCACTGATTGTCTGAGCTTCTTTTTCTTCAACAATATTTAATCCGATAACCATACCTGACAATACGATTGCAAGGATTATAGCTGAACTGGTTCCATAAATTGCAATTGAGGACATTCTTGTTCCAATATCACTAAAGCTTGCAGAAATTTCCGTTGTTTTTCCTTGGAGCCGGTTGAGTATTTGCTGTGCTATATATTTTGAACTCTCCTTCTCGTTTCCCTCTAATATAACAATGTATTTTCCCTCTTCATTTTGCGTAATGCCTATGATGTCGTCTACTTTGCTGACTCTATCTTCTATCGCTGTTCTTCCCTCTAATATTTCAACTTTTCCATATTTATTAAAAGTTTCAATCACTTCCGGATTTAATGTTTCATCTAAGGCAAATTGAAAAGATATGGCATCTACACTGGGAATAAAGAAACGCAAGCCGATGGAAATGAGGATTGGTGCTAAAATAATATACAGCAAAAGAAACTCCCTGGTTCCGCTTTTCAAATCTCTCTTAAATATCGATAAGATTCTTTTCACGAATATACACCTCCTAATCCCTTAGTAAGCTGCGTTTATAGGAAAGTATGGATAAACTGAACAGTATTGCACTAAGGATGAGTAATAGGACCATACTTTCATAAAATATGGCTTGATTGCCGCTGGGAAATATAGCCTCTCTTATGGCAAACATCAAACTATAAGTGGGAATGACCGTTAGAATCCTTGGCGCAAAGCTTGGTGCGAAATAAGAAATCATAGGTGCTGTAAGCAATAGGCTAATCCCTAAAACCCATATCATGGCCTTGGAAATGTTGTCAAAAAAGCTTGCTATAAACATGGCAATCGTAGAGCTAAATAAGCTGCCTGCTATGGTAATGCTTATTAACATAAGCCAATTAATTTTAAAGCCCATTGTAAAAATCGTAATCAATATTGTAGATATTAATCCTAAAACAGCTATTAAGATTACTTTAGACCATAAATATTCCGCAATTCCACCTGGGGAAACCATATACGCCTTTATTGTATCTTCTTCCTTTTCCATAAATATCAAGGTTGCAAGCAGTATAAACCCTAGCATAACCGGTTCATTTAAAATCATCAAAGGAACAAAACTCTTATTAAAAGGAATTTTTCCATAGTCTACCGTTTGCTTTAAAACAACTGTTTCAATATCCGGATCATTCAATTGGTTAGTATTTAATATAGATTCAATGGACAGGGCAAATGCATTTTTACTTTGATCACTCTCATACCCCTGCATAATGATCTCGAAACCGGGTTTATTTTGCATTTGCCGAATCATTAAACCAACAGCCTCTTGATCTGCCTCCATGCTCCTTATAATCTCATCTCTTCCTTTCATCCGCTGGTTCCCTTCCAGTTTTTCAAGAAATTGAATGAGTGGTAAGATTTCATGGACTGGCTCTCCTTCCAAGGCATAAAAAACTTTAGCCTCCATGTTCACCTGCTCAGGAATTAAGATGTTGGTAACAAATATCAATATCGCTGCAACTACTACAACAATCAGAAAAAAGAAATTTCTGAAAGCAATCTTAAAATCCTTTTTTAGGAGCCCCAATAAGCGTTTCATATTATTTCAACTCCTTACCGATTATCTTTATGAAAATTTGTTCCAACGTAGCTTCCTGTGTATGCATGGTTTCTATCTTCGTTTTTGATATAAGCTCATGGATACGTTGCTTATGTTTTTCATCGGTTAATGATAATATTTCCTTCTTTAAAATGTTTCCTTCTCTATATTCAATATTTACAAAACTTTCTCCATACTTTAGCTTTAAGCTTCTGGGCGAATCAATGGCACTTATTTCTCCATTTGTAATAAATGCTACCCGGTCACATAATTCTTCAGCAATATGCATGTTATGGGTAGTTAAAAAAACTGTAGTACCCTGCTGCTGTTTCTCTTTTATGATCCCTTTTATAACACTTGTGGTATTTGGATCCAGTCCGGAAGTAGGTTCATCTAAAAACCATATTTTAGGATGATTGATCATAGACCTGGCAAACACCAGACGCTGCAGCATTCCCTTTGAATACCCTCCTGCCTTTTTATGAGCGGCCTCTTCTAATCCTACCATTTTCAACAACTTTAATGGATCTTCCGTAGGCACACTGAACATTTCACTATAAAAAGCAAGATTTTCTACCCCGGTAAGTTTTTTGTAAATGTTCGGCCGTTCAAAGGAAACGCCTATTAAATTAAAGAGCGCTCTTGTACTCTTTCGAATATTTTTATTATCAACGAATCCCTCCCCTTTTTGCAAAGGCAAAAGACCGATAAGAATTTTTTGTGTTGTTGATTTTCCAGCTCCACTAGGGCCTAAAAATCCGAAGATTTCGCCCTTGCTGATTTCAAAGCTTACATCCCTTACTGCGTAATTTTCATCATTAGAATAGGAATGATATAGGTTTGTAACTTTGATCATGTCTGCTCCTCCATTCATTATTCTTCCTCTTCCATCGGGTTATTTTTCTTTTGCATTATTTTCTTAAGAATTCTAAGTTTAACAGGTATCATAATTGCTGCCAGTATAATCCCTAAAATGACCCATCCCCATAATGGCATATCCGTACACCTCCTTATTTTAATTTTTAAAGCCGTTCTCGATAATAAACAGCATTTTTTCTACTTTATCTAAAAGCTCATCCTGATTCTGCAGTACTTCCTCATACTTCATATAACTAAGCACATAATCCAGGATAGAAGTATTTAAATTGGTAATGATATAAGCCCCAACCCTAGTATCAATTTGCGGATTAATCTCCCCTTTCTCCTTTGCCTTCTCAACCAGTATCTCGAAAAACTGATTGCTTTTCTCCATACCCATTCCTAGAATTTCTTCTTTAAACTTTATGTCGCTTTCTTTCATGAAGTTGTTCGCTATACCGGCAAGCTTAGGATTCTCCCTTGCAAAGGCTATCCCTTTAACATAAAGTTCTCTAATCGTGTCTATAAAATATAAATGCTCCAAATTGTGCAAACAATCCAGCAGATACGCTTGCTTTTTTAAGGATGAAATCTCCAAAACATATTTATAAAGATCTTTTTTATTTTCAAAATACTGGTACATACTTCCTTTGGCTACATTGGTATTCTCAGCGATTTTAGAAATGCTCGCATTTACAAAGCTGTTTTTTGAAAATTCATCAATGGCTGCCTCAATAATTTTATTTCTTCTTTCTTCCGGTAAATTGAAAAAGGTTTGTTTCGGCATAATCCTTGTATCCTCCTCAGCGACTAGGTAGTCATATTGTGTGCAAAAAAATATTTCTTATTCCTTTTCACGCATATGACTGGACGGTCATATGCTTTAGTATCATTATATGACTGCCCAGTCATAATGTCAAGATCTATTTTTCTTCTGCTTAACTTCTATTCTATCTCCTTGCTTTCCCTCCAACTCTTTGTATTTTTACTATATGTGTCCTCTAACAAATCCTTGAGTAAATTATAACTTCTATCAAAAATATAAGGATCTATTTCTCTACCTTTCATATTCTCCATTAATTTCATTGTATTTTTAATTTTAAACGGTCTATAGACTCTAGGCCGTGTGATTGCATCAAATATATCTGCTATTCTTATAATACGGCTATTTAGAGGTATTGCTTCACCTGCTTTGTTTTCCGGATATCCGCTTCCATCCCAGTTTTCATGATGATATCTCACTATTTCTCCGATTTCTATATTCTGTTTACTTTTATACACCATGCTTAGAAATAACTCTTCTGAGTAAACGGCGTGTTTTTTCATAATTTCCCATTCTTCAGAGGATAATTTGCCTTCCTTATATAAAATAGACTGTGGAATTTTACTTTTTCCTATATCATGTAGTAATGCTGCTTCATATAATTTTTGTTTCTCAATTTGCTCTAGCTTTATTTTCTCTCCTATTCTTAGCGCTATGTTACCTACATTTTTAGAATGTACAAATATTTCCAAAGAAAAATTATGTTTTACAACACTGCTATTCATATGTAACAATTCAGATTGCCCTTTTATTGCCCATTCCATACAAAGCACTCCTTAATGTCAATTTAAATACTAAAGCTACTATTTTAGAACAATGATACGTATTTAGACACCCTTTTGCTTATACTAATACAAATAGCTGATTTTCAGTTCCTTTCAAAATAACGTATTTTTCTACAACATTTGCTATTTTTATACCACTAAATATAATTGTAAGTCATTACCATATAGGTGTCAATTCTTTTAGAATTGTTTATTAATTCTATTAGTTCATAGAAATATATAGGTTATCTGTATAAAGTTATAATGAGGTGATAACATGGAAATTGATTATAAATCTATCGGAAAAAAAATTCGCAAAGAACGGATAATACGTAACTTGACATTAGAACAGCTAGCTGAAATTTTAGACTTATCCCCTTCTTACATGGGTTTAATAGAGCGAGGACAAAGAGGAATCAGTATTGAAACTTTATATAAGCTTGCAATAGCCTTCGATGTAACTACGGATTATCTAATATCTTCAGACGGTGATGAGGATATATCCGAAGATATTTTTTCTTGCAATGTTCTTTATCAGAAAATCCTTGCTCATATTAAAAAATATTCTACTGAAGAATTAAAGTTTCTGTTAGAATTTATCGAATTAAAGAACAAGCATGATAGCCAATCTTCTAAGTGAGGGCTATTCTGCCCTCTACTCAGTCTTCGTCTGCTTCCATTGCAATAACCAATCTCTCCAGAATCTCATTTAACTCATAGCTTCCCCTAGCTATTTCCTCATTAAGCTCCACGTGAATTCTCGGATTATCATGGAGAAGCAGCTTAAATAATAAAATTACATTTTTAGCTTGCATAGTATCACCTCCTATCAGGTAATACTATAGATTAAAGTCTATATTTACTAAAGTATTTTTGGACTCTCGCCGAATTTTAAATTTTCATATAGGAATAACCCCCATAGCTTAATCCGTCTCTATGCATAAGGTCATGAATAAAATAAAACCGGCACCTTCATAAAGGACCGGTACATTCCAGATATTCATTAGCTTTTTTAATATACGGTTATTGATATTAGACTGACTTTATACTTTAATTTTACAATTCTATTCCAAATTGTATGAAAATCAAAAGCAAGAGATTCGATCTCTTGCTTCTCATTAATCTATTCAATTTTAGGCAGCATTGGGCAATTTGGAAACATTTCCGGTTTCTGTGCCAATATATTTGCAACAGAAATCAACATTTGTGCATAATCCAAAATCATTTCATCTTTAATGCTTATAATTGAACCTGAAATACTAATGGCACCCAAAACTCTATCTCCATTGACGATAGGAACAGCCACACATTTAACACCATGCGCTTCCTCACTTCTGTCAATAGCATAGCCACATTCTCTTATTTGCTTAATTTCCTTCATTAAGTCTTCAAAATTGGTGATTGTAGTAGGGGTAAATCTCTCCATGCCATGATAGTCAATAATTTGCTTTATTTCATGCTCAGACAGCTTACTCAACATTGCTTTACCAACACCGGTACAGTGCATATTCAATGTTTTTCCTGTAATTGAATAAAGCACATTTTTATTTGCCGGATAACTTGCATCAAGATAGAGTACTTTTCCATGTCTAGGCACAGTAAAGTAAACAATTTCACCAGTTTTTTGCTGGATTTCATCTAGAAAATGCATGGCATATTCAATAATAGGCAATCCCATTCTTGCACCATAGCTCATTTCCAAAATTTCCATCCCTAAACGATAAAACTGGTTGCTTTCATCTTTTTCTAGTATGTCGCAGTATTCTAAGGTTTTAAGCATGTTAGACAATGTACTTTTCGGCATTTTCGTTTCTTGAACAAGCTGCGTGAGTGTCCATTGTGGTTTTTTACCCGTAAAATATTTTAAAATACTGGCTGCTTTTATAACAACATTTATTTTCCAAGTCTCGGAATTATGCTTGTCCATCAAATTTTCACCTCATACAAATATATATGTTTTACTATATAATACAATTAAATCATAGTCAATAGTTCATCAATGTTGAACCATTGACTGGATAAAGTAAAAACACGCTGATTTTTCAGTACATTTTATTTTACTACGGACTTAACCGTACTATTTCTGTATCTAACAACAGCTGCCTTTATTGCAGGATAAAATAAAGAAATTCCTGTAAAAATAATCAGAATAAATGTCACAGGTCTTGTAAAAAAAATTGAGTAGCTGCCTTGTGACATTACTAAAGCTCTACGCATATTTGATTCAAGCATTCCCCCTAGAAGCAGCCCTAATATAAATGGGCCAGGTGCATAACCGCCGCGTTTGAATACAAAACCCAAGAATCCTGCTGCTACCATAATCATCACATCAAAAAAGCTGTTATTTAGAGCATAAGAACCTACTACGCAGAGAATCATAACAGAAACCCATACGGTTTCTTTACGAACATTTAATACTCTTGCAGATAGTTTTGCTGTCAAAAGTCCAAAAACGAATATAATCAAGTACGCAAGAAGCATTAACAACATTATATTTATTACAAATGGTTTATTCTCTGTAAACATTTTGGGCCCTGGCTGCATCCCATACATCATCAGTGAACCGATCAAAATTGCACTAACAGTATCTCCTGGAATTCCCAATGTCAGCATGGTTGTAAGGGCGCCTCCAATAACGCCATTATTTGCCGCACAACTTACCGCAAGTCCCTCTATCGAACCATTTCCATATTCTTCAGGGTGTTTTGAAGTTTTCTTTGCTTGTCCCCAGCAGATAATAGAGGCTATATCCCCGCCTGCCGCCGGTACAGCTCCAACAACAGAAGCAACTATAGATGCAATCAATGTTGGTTTAGCAAGTTGTAATGCCTCCCCTTTCGTCGGGATAACTCTTCCAAGCTGAAGATTCTTTCTCTTTTCTGTTTCTTCACGCTTTTCAAGTTCCCAGTTTCGTTCAAAAATTTGAGACAGTACCTCCCCAATGCCAAACATGCCAATCATAATCGGTAAAAATGAGATGCCTGCAACTAAGCTTGTAGAACCCATGGTAAATCTTTTCGTAGCCAATATGGGGTCAATGCCTATAGTTGATAAAAGCAATCCGCAAAATCCTACGATCAAACCCTTAATCACTGAATTTTCGGATACCGCTATCATCATAGACAGTCCAAATAATGCCAGGGCAAAATACTCCGAAGGTCCAAATTTTATTGCAAATTTTGCAAGCGGAAAAGAAAATAGAATTAAAACAATGGTACTTATTACTCCACCAAATACAGAATAAATCACATTTATTCCCAATGCCAAGCCACCCTGTCCTTTTTTATACAGACTATATCCATCAAAAGTTGAGGCGATTGAAGCCGGCGTTCCTGGCGTATTGATTAGGATGGCTGATATACCTCCTGCAAATATTGCAGCATTCCAAAGACCAATCAGCATTGC
Organism: Geosporobacter ferrireducens; assembly: GCF_001750685.1. Lineage (GTDB taxonomy): Bacteria > Bacillota > Clostridia > Peptostreptococcales > Thermotaleaceae > Geosporobacter > Geosporobacter ferrireducens. The sequence goes on from NZ_CP017269.1 coordinate 1,775,283, forward strand.
AAAGCCTTCTGCCGGGCTGAACCAAAATGTAAGGGGTGTTAGTATTGCAATAGCCATCGTTGCAGACAACCCTGGAAGTGAGCCTACAATTGTTCCTACGATAACGCCAATGAAAGTGCAAAAGATAACCATCGGCTGTAATATATCCATCAAACCTGTAATCCATTCCATAATGCCCACCTCCTAAATAACAAACTGTACTCTGAGCAGCATATTAAATACAAAATAAATTAGACCTACAAACAGTACTGTATAAACCGCATTAAATTTAAGTGTTCTTTCATAGGTCCAGTTTAAAAATAGAGAAATCGATGCTGCTGCAATTAAAAATGTTGTTAGCTTCCATAAAGCTAAAAATACCAAAATTGCAAAAACAGTTGTGAAAAAAAGTTTTTTATTCTTTTTTTGTGCATCCTCTAATTTAAAGTATTCAAAACTTCCATTTGCTTTTATTCCTCTTATAAAAAGAATCAACCCAAATACAACAACCATCAAGGCCATAATAAATGGAAAAAAACCCGGGCCTGGAACACCATCTGAGGTTGGCGATGCTATTCCGAGACTTAAAGAGGGGAATATGAAAAGTCCGCCTAGTATTACAAATAATACACCTGGTATCGTATCTCCCTTAAACATAGTTCCTCCTTAATATGAACGTATAGGGTGAGAATTTTCTCACCCTGTGCTTTAATTACTTTTTCTGCGCAATACCTAGCTTTGGAATTAATTCTGCATACATTTCAAGCTGCTTCTTTGCAATGGCATCCATTTCTGCCCCCGGTAGATATGCAAATTCGAAACCCCGTTCTGCAAGTAGTTTTTTCACAGCATCCGAATTTATAGCTGTTTTAGCAGCCTCTTCAAGAATCTCCACGACTTCTTCCGGTGTATCTTTCGGTACCGCAAAGCTTCCCCAGGCTTGCGCTACAACATCAATGCCTTGTTCTTTTGCCGTATGTACATCCGGAATAATGCTGGATCTCTCTTCTCCGAGAACTGCCAATACCTTAAATTCACCGCCATCAACACCGGCTTTTACCTCTGACGGGCTTACCGTAACTGCATCTATATTCCCACCCATAAGTGCAGCCACTGCTGGTGCTCCACCTTCAAAAGGCACATGTGTAAACTTGCTGTCATTTGCTTGCTCCAACAAAGCTGCAGAAATATGCCAAATAGAGCCGGTTCCTGAATTTCCCACAAGAATTTTTCCTGGGTTTGCTTTTGCATCAGTCAAAAATTCTTCTAATGTATTCCACTTTGCATCCTTACGAACAGTTACAGACGCCGGAATAGTCATTGCACGTGCAAAAAACGCAAAGTCATTGCTTGTCAAATCAGTCAGTCCCAATGCACTGATCATTGTAGATTCTACCGGCATATAGGCTATGGTGTACCCGTCTGCTGTACTATTTTTAACAAACTCTAATCCAACTGCGCCGGAAGCCCCTGTTTTGTTTGTAACGATAACAGGCTTGCCTAAGCTTTTTTCAAGCTCTTGGGCAAAAATTCTTGCAACGGTATCTGATGCACCGCCTGGTGAATACGGCACTACCAGGGTGAGCTGTTTGGTTGGAAAATCTGTTTTCCCTCCTGTACTCTTTGTTTGTGTACAACCTGTGAATAGGGCAAGGACAATGACAAGTACCGTTATAATGGGTAAACTGCTTCTTAATTTTTTCATGTAATTTCCTCCCAATATCCTTAAATTTATGTAGTCAATGCAAAATAAATTTTAATTCTATTTGATTACACGGTTTAAATGAAACGTTTATTTTTTAGGGTTCTTTAATAAGTGTATCGCAAACCCTCCAAATGTTTCCTTTAAGTAAACTACTTCCAGTCTTCCATCTTCATCATATGCCTTCGTGTCCTCGATAAAGGACATACCCTTGCGTTGAAAAAAGGCATATGCTCTTGGCACATCATCGGTTCCCAATGCAACATGGCCGTTTTCACCATAAAATTTAAACTTCATAACTTCAAATAAATTTCCAGCAAACAAGGATTTTGAAGCCTCTCTCGAAGGGAGACCCAATAGATCACAAAGTGCATTGGTCGTTTCTGCTGCCTCTGTGAGATCTTTAGCATTTATTCCAACATGTTGAATAGTAAAATTCAATTGATCAGCAACCGTTTCCTTTATATATTGCTCAAGAGCCACAAAATCCCGGTTTTTAATCGCTGATTTGTCCACCATGAAACCACCGCCAACAGCAATGATTTTTGCATTTTTTGTATAGGTCTTTAGATGTTCACGGGTTATACCTCCTGTTGCAATGAAGCGTACTTCCGGAAAGGCACCCGCTAACAATTTCATGGATTCCACACCGCCTAGCGGCACTGCTGGAAAATACTTTACTATCTGAATGCCCATCTTTCTTGCTGCGTCTATTTCTGTAGGCGTTGTACAGCCTGGTATTATTGTAACATTTTTGCCGGTACAAAATCTCACAACTTCTTCATTAAAATTGGGTGAAACAATAAAACTTGCACCTGCGTCAATAGCTTTTTTTGCCTGTTCACAGCTTAATACCGTTCCTGCACCAATTGTAAATTTGGGCATTTCCTTTGCGATTCTATGAATAGCTTCAAAGCCTGACTCAGTTCTCAGCATTACCTCCATTAATGGAAGAGAAGCATTATTTAATGCCTTTGCAATATTGGCGGCATCCTTTGCATCTTCAATAGCAAGGGTTGGTACCATGCCTAAATCCTTAATCAGCTCAAATAGTTCTTTCATAATTCACCTACCTTTGGACTCTTCCGGATCCATCCCCTTTTACCAAAGCTTCAATTTCTGAAACTGAGACCAGATTAAAATCAAGCTCTATGGAATGCTTCAGACATGATGCTGCGACTGCAAATTCAAGGGCCTCCTGGCTTTCAAAGCCATTCAATAACCCGTACATTAGCCCGGAAGCGAAGGAATCTCCACCACCTACACGATCAACAATATGTATTTTATACTCCTTGGAAAAATAAGCCTTGCCATTTGTATAAAGCATCCCTGCCCAGTTATTATCTGATGCTGAAATACTTGTTCTAAGTGTCGTTGCAATCATTTGACATCCATATCTTTCCGTTAGTTTTCTTGCAACATCAATATAGGACGTCTTGTCCAGCTCCCCCTTTGCAACATCTGTATTTGCAGCTTTAACACCTAAAACCTTATCTGCATCTTCCTCATTGCCTATTAGCACATCTACGTAATGAACCAGTTCCTGCATGACACTCTGCGCTCTTTCTGGAGTCCAAAGGTTTTTCCGGTAATTCAAATCACAAAACACCTTCACCCCTTTTGCTCTCGCCATCTTGCAGGCATCTAATAATATAGCTGGCAGATTTTCACCGAGGGCTGCAGTAATACCTGTAAAAATAAAGGCTGAAGCGTCTTCAAATATTTTATCCCAGTTGAAATCATTTTGTTTGGCAAATGAAATAGATGAATATTTTCTATCATATACCACCTTTGATGGTCTTTGAGAAGCACCTTTCTCGACAAAGTACACACCGACGCGATCCCCGCCATATACGATGTTTTCTGTACCTGCACCGAACTTTTTAAGTGTAGCAACCGCAGCTTTTGCAATATCGTTATTCGGAAGTTTTGTCACTACTTCCGTTTTCATGCCAAATTGCGCCAGCGCAACAGCCACATTTGCTTCTGCACCGGTATAATTTACAACAAACTTATCTGCCTGAATAAATCTGTAGTAGCCCTCCGGACCTAATCTCAATAACACCTCTCCAAAACATATAATTTTTTCCATCGTCACAATCTACTCCAATCTATCGGCAAGCGTTTACAAATGCTTGTGCACGTCTTGTAAATTCTGTATAATCACCGGCGTCTATTACCTTAGCGTCTGTAAGTCTGCCGCTAACTCCAAAGCAACTATATCCAGCATTATGATACTCTAGAACGTTTTCCTCGGTAACACCGCCTGCTGCAACCAAATGAATATGACTGAGCGGTGCACGGACATCTTTGATATATTTTAGCCCCAAATAACCTGCAGGAAATACTTTCACAATGTCTGCACCTAGATTATGTGCTGACGTTATTTCTGTGGGCGTCATGGCTCCTGGTATAGAGACTAACCCCAATTGTTTAGTAAGCATAATAACTTTTTCATCTACATTCGGCGAAATAATATATCCGGCACCTGCATCCTTCGCTGCAATAACTTGCTCAGGCATAATGACAGTCCCTGCGCCGATCATCATTCCCTTCCCAAAATGCTCACATAACGATCGAATAGCTTCTGCGGTTTTTTCCATACATTGAGAATCACTTTGATCAAAAGTAACCTCAACAAGATTAATGCCTCCCTTATGCAGCGCTTCGACAAGCTTCAAAAGCTTATCTCCATAAATTCGACGACAAATTGTGATAATTTTATTTTCCAAAATAAAATTTTTTGTATTTATATACATATCTTCACCCCCTTTTACAATAGTCTGTCATTCTTGCTATTGTTCATTAGTTCAACAATGATGTACTTGATTCAATAATAATATATCATCATTGGTTAAAGTTGTCAATTTGTTTATTTATTAAAATAAAAAATGGAAATTTCTAGATTTTCAACTCAATCTCTATTGCAATATAAAACTACATCCATAAAGAATGAATCCTTTCCTCACGAATATAAAACAACCCCCTGTTTTTCTCAAAATAAGAAAAACAGGGGGTATTTTTTAAAACGGTCTTTAGAAATCATATGTCAAAAACAGAAATCTTAAATGCCACAAAGGTACCGCTTATTAACTTTCCTCACATATCGCCCTAAGGCATACATGCCATCATGAGGCTCACCTGTATAATTCACAGACATATACCCGCAAGGTGTAATTCTACAGATGCCTGCTCCATAGAAAAGCTTCGATAGTTCATCAAATTCTTCATTTTCGCAGCTCAATCCTACTGTTTGCAAGTGCCCTTTATGCGCTCTTAACAAACTTAATAATTTTTCCCGTCTTATTGGCATAACCCATATATTACGAAATAGTGGTGATGCTTTCAAATCAGCATGATAATCTACCAGAACGCTATATTGTTTCTTTTTATCTGTAATCAATTTTTTCTCTTTTAGAATTTCCTCCATTTTAACAAGCTCCAGGGTCCAGGTGATTTGCGCTTGCACATCCAGCGGCCTAGCCGCCGGCGGATATTGTTTTGCCGCATCCTCAATATGCTTTGACAACCTATAGGCAAAGTCGTCTATTTCTTCCGGATCATCGGTCTCATAAAAAACACACTGGGGCGCACTGCAGTACAGCTGGTCCGTTGAACAAATATCTTTTGCCAAGCCCTGCAAATCCCAATCAGTATTTTTATTCTTTGTAAAATAAGCAAAGCTCAATCGATGTCCCCACTCAATAATCGGCAGTGATGGTGGTGCAAGCTGTCTGATGGCGCTAATCGCTTCATCCGAACCCCATACGGCAACTGCATTTGCTACTTCGATAAGCTGATGAATGGCTTCTCTATTTTTGGAAGATACATCAAATACATAGATATATGGCTTTAATCGAGGTTCTATTTCAATAAGCCCCATAAGCAGCCTAGAAGATATGCCCGCCTCATTTTCAGGCAGTTTTAAAATATTTATATTTCCTGTTAAGAGCCCTTCGATTACACTGAAGGCAGAAACTCCCAACGTATTTCCTGCTCCAATATGTAGGATTACACCGAGGGGGTGGTTCTTTTCTTCTATTCCTTCATCAACCTTTTTCCATGTAAAAGGATTTTCCCCTAGCTCAGCATGTAGCTTTTTTAGCAGTGCGCTTCTGTCTAAGCTGTCAATTGTCACACGGACATATTCTTTTGCCGCCCATTTTGGCACGCCCAGTGCAGCAAGCTGTCCGGCAACTTCCTGCTGATTGATTTCTTTTGATAATACATGTGCTGCTTCAATGACTACCTCTGGCATGAGTGGTTCAAGCAGCAGGTCTTCTTCTATCTTTTGCCTTAGTTCAAAAATCTTGCTGCTAATATCCTCCTTTAAAAGGGGTTCTCCTCTATAAATATTATCCATTTTATTCTCCTCCCATATATTCAGAAGCAGCTACAGCGCAGCTTCTTGCCTTTGCTGTTCCTGCCCTTCCAAGGATTTCGAAATAAGGGGTAGTAATTCCGCATCCACACCCTTTGCCGTCTCTTAACACCGCCATATCTCCCATAATGACAGAAGATATCGGCATAGAAGAAACCAATGGACTGACAAAACTTAAAAATCCAGGCCGATCAAATCCTAAAGGCTGTAAGGTTTTCACATCTCTGATAATCACTCTGCTCCATATCGGTACATGCATATGGTGGTTTTCACATTCCGGATAAGCAACACTATGCTCAACTGCACTATAAAAGTCGCGGCAATTTTTTGAAGGAATTCCTAAGAATTCTTCAACCATTTGATATAATGCCTTTTTATCGATCATCATGTCGTCGAACTTTTTCCAGCCGCCGCCGGTAAGCACTAAAGATCTTCTGTTCAATTTCAACGGCTCTACCCCTGAATCACGCATCATTTTTAAAAGCATGTACAGATAGGAAGGGAAACCCATTATGCGCACAGGCAGTTTTTGTCTATTAAACCGCTTAAGGGCACTCATAATCCCAAAATAATCAATCTCATAGCGGTCTCCGATAGGCCTCAAGGCAAATACCTTTTCTTTTGCAGGAGCAAATCGGGTCATGCCAAGGGCCACCTTTACATTTCCCATTTCATTGCCTGCTTTGGGCTCATAGCCTAACATCAGGTAGTTCGTAGGAATAAATGAGATAAATCCGTGATATTTCATTGCTTTAACCGCCATTTTCGTCCCCAGCTTGATCGATTCTCCGTCTAGAAAGATTTGGCTTTTTTGTCCCTGTGTGCCCGACGATGTAGCATGAATCTCAATATCCGCTTTATTCCGGCTAAGAACCTCATGGTATTTAAAAAAACTTACAGGAATGGCTGGTATTTTCTCACAATCTTCCACTGACGCAATATCTTCAATGCAAAATCCGCGATCTTTTAGTAATTTTTCATAAAATGCGCAGTGTACACGATGATGCTCAATAGATTCTTTCATTGCTTCCAAAAATAAGATTTTGCTGCCCTCCTGGTCATAGATCTTATTATAAGCAAATAGCTTCTCTCTTGCGGTCATAGCGCCCCCTCTTTCCCATGCTCTGCGATCTGAATTTCCTTTTATATCCTTTCCTTTATTTTACAATATATTTGGAGGATTTGCATCTTATTCGGGGGTATCTCCTATAATATAGTTGCTTGTCCAGCAAGCCTTACATTTCTTCTTAATTTTACTGGCATACTCTGCCAGTTGGGACACACGCTCAAAGTTTTTATAACGGTTTGTCACAACGGCAATGGACAAACTCATTACCGGGAATTTTTCAATAATGCCATGACGGTTTTCAGCCATAATGTATCCCTTTTTACAATCTAATTCCGAATAAAAATCTAAGATCCGTTTATCAAACTTTTCGATAATCGCCTCACACAGCTTATGAATTTGATGGCTTTCCACTACAGCCACAAAATCATCTCCTCCTATATGTCCTAGGAAGCCCTCATGAAAATCAAGCGCTTTCATGCGCTGTTCTATCAATGCTGCTGTCATTTCAATAACCCTATCTCCATTTTCAAATCCATAGACATCATTATAGGGTTTGAAATTATCCAGATCGAAATAGAGTACGGCATACTGCTTCTTAGAAACAATCATATTTCTTATTTTTTGGTCAATCACCATATTCCCCGGTAACCCGGTCAGCGGATTGGCATATCTGGCACGGTCCAGTTCAATCTCTGTTGTTTTCTGAAGCAAGTCCTTCACTGTAACAATTCCATAATATTTGCCGTCTCTTGTTACAATGATATAGTCGTAGAGTGTATCCTCCTCCCGCATCATGGCAATTTCTGAAGCACGGTCCAGAGGGGTATCATAATCTATCGTCAAAGGAGCTTTGTCCATCAATCGGTCTATGGTTCTTTTCATAAAAATAGCATATCCATATTGCTTTCCCAAATGCCTGTAAAACTTGTGCTTCATGATCAATCCAACGGGTTTGTCCTGATCTATTACCGGCAGTCCCTGAATGTCTGATCCCTTTTCAAATACCAGATTCACCTCTTTTCCCAGGGTTTCGGGACGAATATACGGTATACATTTACTGATCTCTCCGATTCGGGTACTGGTAATATTTCTCAGACGGATATCTCCTTTTGTCAAATTCCTTTCTAAAATACGTGATCTTATAACAGGATGTGTATTGAGAAGTTCTGCTGACGGTTTTTGAATATAGTATCCCTGACCATAGTGAATGCCCAGATCAATTAGGCAGTCTAATTCCTCTGCTGTCTCAATTCCTTCAGCAATCAGTTTAGAATTTGTACTATTGGAAAACTCCACAAAAGCCTTCAGTAATGCCTGCTTGAAGGGTTGTTTATGAATATCCCGGATCAATTTCATATCCATTTTCATGTACAGGGGTTCTACACTGGTCAACAGATTTAGCCCCGCATATCCGTTTCCTACATCGCCTATAGCAATATCCGCACCTAAATCCTTATATTTGCGCAGCGTATTGTGAAAACGTGTATAATCATGGATGCAAGTCTGTTCGGTAACTTCAAATACGACATAACCGGAATCCCTGTCCCAGGATGAAAAAAAGTCATTCAGCAAATTTTCTCCTTCTTCTTTCAAAAAACAGTACGGGTCAATGTTTACAAACAGCTTGAGATGATCCCCTTTTCTTTGGAATTTTTCTAAAGCCCTCTTCTTGCATATCCGCTCCAGCGCTATAATATCTCCACAAGCTTTTGCCATTTTAAACAATTCTTTTGGGTCTTCGAAGGCCGTACCCTTTGGACCCCTGCATAAAGCTTCATATCCTAGAACGCCACCATCTTTTAAAGATAAGATACATTGAAATACCATATCAATATCTTCAGTGACAATAACTTCTTCATACTGTTTATAATTCAAATCTTCAATATTTTTCTGATTCAATTTACTCACTCCACAAAATTTCATTATATAAACAGGAACTTTGTCCTATTTATTTTCATTATAGCTATGTTCTTTCCTTAATGAATTAAAAGTTCGTTAACTTTATGGAGAAAACTAGTAGAAGGGATATTTTTACATATATGGAGACCACAATAAAAATAGAATTCTTTTTGATAAAGAATTCTATTAAGGGATCTCTTATTTTTAACAAACTGCAAACCATTCTATAAAACCGTTTTACCCGTTTAATACATTCAAAAGGGTTCCTACGGGCACAACGCCATAATATTTGTTTTCTTTCGTTATGATAATATAATCATATATATTTTCTTCTCTCCTCGCAGTGACTTTTCTGCATGCTTCCTTTACTGAAGTGAAATAGTCAAGAATAAGCGGATTATTTTCCATGATCTTTTCAAGCTTTTCTTTGAAAAATTCATCCTTCTTTGGTTTTAACGAAACTTCCAGGTTTAATTTTGATCTCATGAGGAGTCCTACCGGTTCCCTCTGATTACAGATGGCTATACCCTGTAAATGATAATTGTTTTGAAATATTTGATAAGCCTCTCCAATAGATCTGCTGATTTCTAAGCTTTTATCTATTCTTGCAATTTCGCCAATGTTCATTTCATGCAAGCAAACTTTAGATTTATTAAATATTTGATTTCTGAAGAGAATTACTTCTTTAACACTTTGATTAATCAAAACAAATTCATCCACAGGCCTTTGGAGAAAGTACCCCTGCCCATAGTGTACACCTATATCAATTAGACAGTTTAATTCATTTATCGTTTCGATTCCTTCCGCAATCAATCTCATATTTGTAGCCTTGGCAAAAGAACAGAAAGTCTTTATCAGTTCCTGCTTGATAATATCCTTATCAATGTCTCTGATCAATGCCATATCAATCTTAATGTATTGAGGATGGGTTTCTGCCAGGAGTCTCAACCCCGAGTAACCGGCTCCTGTATCATCGATTGCAATCTTATAGCCTTGGCTAATGTAATTATCAATCGTATTTCTGAAGCTTTTATAATCGTTTACAGCGGTTTTCTCCGTAATCTCAAATATAATGCTGGAAGGATTGATCCCGAACTTTGATATATACTCCTTCGTAGATCCCTTCTTGAATTTTCGGTCTTTAATGATTTCAGGATTTACGTTTATAAAGAGTAATTTCTTTTCTGGCAGTTTTCTGGCATTTTCTAAAGCCTTCGTTCTACAAAGGAGCTCTACTTCCCATAGGCGGTCAAATTCTTCGGCAGCGTCAAACAGCTGGGCTGGGGATTCAAGGGCAGAATTATGAGGCCCCCTGCTCAATGCTTCATATCCTAATATGTTTCCATTATCTAATGCTACTATAGGCTGGTAAACGGTTCTAATCGATTTGTTCTTTAATATATGTATTAATTCATTGTAGCGGGAAATCTTTTGTGCTGCTAGACTCATCCTATTCATCCTTTACGCTTCGTAGTTTCCATATTCATTATATAATTCCTGGAGAAACGAGATATTATGGAATTGTTAAATCCTAGTAAAATCTCTATAATAGAATTTTACTTCCCTATAACAATACGCATTGTAATTTTTGCTATACTAAAACCGATATAGCGTATCTTGGAATTGTATTTCGAGAGTATTCTAGTCCCCTCAATTCGGTCAATTATTGACCCTTTTTTTTGCCTGGAATTGTACTTGTACAAAATATAAATTAGATCCACCAAGATACAAAAAAACAAAGTCAAAAGGTACTGCCCCTTTTGACTTTGTTTTTTTCATTGCTTTTATTATACTTTGAAGCGGCCTGACATCGCCTGCAAATCCTTTGACAGTTTTGTCAAACTTTGGCTGGCCGATGCTATTTCCTGCATTGCAGCAGTCTGCTCCTCTGCTAATGCAGATACATTTTGGATCTCTTCTGATACATCTTTACTTTTCTGTTGAATGATATTGGTAGATGCAGCTATATTTTGACTCCCTTGGGCGACTTCATTAATGGATGCGGTAATCATGGTCACCTGGCTGTTCATCGTACTAACAAAGTCTATAATCTCATGCAAGGCTTTGCCTGCATGATTGACCGTTTCGGTTCCGCCTTGAACGATCTCACTATCTTCCTTCACTGCACGGTTTGTCTCCACAAGCTGGTATTGAATCTCTTGGATTAAATTGTTAATTTCCATGGTAGATTCTTTAGAGCTTTCTGCAAGCTTTCTAATCTCATCTGCTACCACAGCAAACCCTTTTCCGGCTTCTCCTGCTCTTGCCGCCTCAATCGAAGCATTGAGGGCTAAAAGATTTGTTTGGTCTGCAATGGATTGTATGGTTTTCAGAATTTCATCCATTTTAGATGAACTCCTATTGATTTCATCTAAAGATACATTTACTTTTCGACTGCTTTCTCCTAAATCAACCATGCTTTGCATTGCATTTTTCACTTCTTCTTCACCGGTTAAAGCACTTTTATTTGCTTCTTGACTTAAATGCTGGATTTCTTCTGCATTTCCTAAAATTTCCTGAAGGCTGGCCGCCACTTGCTGTATCGCAGATGTGGCGCTTAATACTTCCTGCAATTGCTCTTCCGCATTTTTTGCCACTTCTAAAGAAGAAACTGCAACACTTTCTGATGCATCGGCTGATTGCTGGGAGATATCCAACAGGGCTGCTGCTGAGTTAGCCACTTGCTGTGCCGAATTTTGAGAAGAACGAATTAACCCTTTTAAATTTTCTGCTGTGCCCAGCAAAGCATTTCCCAGCTTTTCTTCTGCAGTACTGACCGCTTGCATATCAATGGTAGCAGCGAAAACACCCTTAAATTCTTCGCCATGATAATAAGGAACCGCCATGACGATGGCTAATTTATCTGTTGTTTTTGAGATAACAATATCAGAGGTCTGAGGCTTACCCGTCTTTTTTGCGTTTAGAAAATAGTCCCGATCCCCATTATACATTAAATTCTTTCCTAATGTATTGTATATTTGCTGCCCCGATGCATCGGTAATAAAAAACACCGCGATTTCTTTGTATTTTGATAACATATGTTTTTGTTTTTCATTGACTGCTTCGATGCAGTAGTCATTTTGGTAATAGATTTTTGTTAACTGGATGATCAGTGCTTCAATTTTATTCAAATTTTTCCTTGTATTGGCTCCCATGGAAATCCCTATACATAGATTTCCTTTTGCCATTTCCTCTATAGCATTTACTAGGCTTTCTGTTTTTTTACGGCTCTTTATATTCTTATAGACATCGTATGTAAAGAGTAGAAAAATATATGCCGTAGAAAAAGTATAAATTAAATTCAAATCAGCTGCTTTAATATTTTTAATAATCAAAAGCAGGATAAAAGGCATCCAATAAATTGAATATTTAATACAGACGGACAATAGTTTCTGCAAGATAAGTTCCTCCTCCAAATTTGTTCATTTCATAATGAATTACTAAAAAACAATTGCTCGGCAATTTTTAAAAGCATTCTGCGGTTTTATTATCCCTCTTTTCTTAATGGTCATTTGCACGTGTCGCTCTGGTATCTATTCTCTGTCCTATAAGAAAATTCCTGCTTGAAAAAACTATCCTGTTTTTCACTCAATACACTGGTTCTTATAAAATAAAAAGTGATCTCAAAACAACCTTTGAGATCACTTTTCTAACAACCTATTCATTCATAATTTTTTCAAGCCTTTCATCTTCTATAAAACGCTTTCTTTTCCTGTAATAGCTTTTCCTCCCAAATCATTTTTGCCAAAGCCAAGTCTTCCTTATAGTCCGTTTTTGATTCATCTTTGTCATATTCCAAATGCTCAAGAATTTCAATTGTGAAATTCCCTTCCCCAAATTCCTTCCATTCTTTTTGTAATTCCCGGTTGGGATGTGAACCGTTTTTCAGCTTAAACCGAGTGCCATTCATCGTACCTCTTAAATCTTGAGTTGCTTCAATGCAGCACTTATTATTGACCTTAGACTCTATTGCAAATACCCCCATATCCGGGCGCATTTGTTTATACTGTTCCTTCAATTGTTTCCTTCTGTCCATTTCCTATCTCCTTCTTTCTCATCCACTTTCTTTACAACCCAATAGTTCGCTCCGTTGGGCGTCCGTTCAAGAAATCTATGATCGATCAGCAGTCTTCTCAATATGAAATAATCTCCAAAAGTATGCCACCGGTCTATAATTTCATTGATCTCTTTTTCACTGTAAATCCGATCATTCTCAAATTTGCTGGTCAAATAGGACAGTACAGGAATTTTTGTTCTGTTTGGCACAGGAATCTGTACTATTTTTCCAGTATCGTCTAAGAAAATCGAAATATTAATCTTTCTCTTTCTTTTGCTCATCTGTCAATATCCCATTTCTTTTAATATACTTGATAACATGCGCAACCGTTCTCCAATCAGCTCATCATCATCGCTTAGGGCCTGGCTGAATAGTTTAATGTCTTCATTAATCTTTTCATTATCGGTGCATACCGCTACTGTCATGGCATCCCCTTGCAGCCCTACCCGATCTATAACAGGTTTCTCCGTATCATATAGCTTCTCGTATCGATAGGCTTCTTTAAAATGAAGTTTTGCCCTGCAGACAAGAATTGCCAGATCAAGCACACGGTGCAGGGGCAACTCTTCAGACTGCCTTGACCATTTTTCTCCTGTATATCTCCATACTTTGGCAGAAATATCCACCTTTCCCCTGTCATTCCACTGTGCTAATCCAAGGGAAAGTCCTTTTGCATCTGAATTATATGCATATCTTCCATCAACATTTTCATAGTTTTCTGAGACAATAACTGGTTTATGCTTTAATGTAGTTGGTATTTTCATCATTATGACCTCCATCTATTTTTAAATTTTATATTTACTAAATTAGTAGTTTACTAAATTACTAATTTTATTCTAATCCTTTTTCTTTTTGGTGTCAATACTTCGTACCAAAATAAATCGTCTTTTCAATTCATTCAATATTGCTTATTTTGCTTAATTCATCGTAAGCGGTAAAGTAAATTACGCAGTTCTCGCACATTAAAATTTTTATCTTAAAAATAGATTTTTATAAACAAATAGGGCACTAAATACGTTTAGAATGTATTTAGTGCCCTATTTGTTTATAAACTCTATATTACAATGGTATGGGGAGCTTCAGGAAAATTTTTTATTAATTCAAATTCAATCTTGGTTTCTCCAACTATTTCTCCTTTATGGTTTCTGTTTTTTACCACATAATATTTTTCAAGAAGATTTAACTCTTCTTTTTTTATTAAATCAAGCTGGCGCAGTGTCTCTAATATGACCGCATTTAATATGCCGCTTCCTCCATCCTCGATTTTAAAGGTAATGCCAATCCCTTTATCCTTCAATCCTATGGCATAATAAGCACCGGCTCCTGCTTTTGCAAATAATCTATCCCCGCATATTTTCATCAAATCTGTGCATATCCGATTTGTTCCTCCGACCATTTCAGGATAAGATGTCATAGCCTCGGTTATTCTCCGAATTACTTTGCTTCGCCTGTCATCAAACAAGTCTGGTTTTGATAAGCGTGCAAAGCCTTGTGCAAATTTAAACAGAGGCAGTGCATGAACAGGGACGCCACAGCCATCAACCGCTGTAACTATCCTTTCCTCATCATATTCACAGATCTCAGATATGGTTTTCATGACTCTTTTTTGGACAGGATGGTTTTCTTGGTAATAGGTATTTAAATCCTCCTGTAGATATTTTGCAGCAATCAACATCCCTGCATGTTTTCCGGAACAGTTGCAATGTACCGTCTTCGCTTCCAACCCCTCTAGCTTTAACTGTGCTGCCGCATATTCTGCAATAGGCGGGTGCGTTCCGCACTGTAAAACTTCATCCGTTAGCCCTGCTTTAGAAAGTATACTCTGAACCCCTGCGACATGGAAGGATTCTCCGCTATGGGAGGCACAAAATAAAGCAATTTCTCTTTCGGTTATCCCATAAGCATCCGCAGCACCGCTCTCCAGGACAGGTACAGCCTGCATAGGCTTTGCAGATGACCGTGCAAAAGTAATCCGGTCTGGATTTCCGTAATGATACAATATTTTTCCGGTATGGTCTACTACCGCAATATGACCTATATGGGTTAAATCGACTAAACTTCCCCTATAAACCTTCGCAACAACCGACACTTTCATCTCCCCATTCTATTTTTTATATTAATAAAATTATATCATAAATTTTTAAAATATTTACTTTATTTTTTATGTTTATTTTCACTTTTTTTATAATATTTTATAGTATTAAATATATTTTTCTTCAATATGCTCCCTTACGGGATTTGCAAAATATCTTGCTGCTGCATTGTAATTCACAAAATTTTTGTAGTAAATACTTTAAATATTCGTAACATTTTCATTGACTATCTGTAACAAATATAGTATCATACATAAAAAAGGCGGTGATCGATTGCTTATTACTGATTTGATAAAGCAAAACCTTGCTGGTTTAAGCAACAAACAAAAAAAAATTGCAAGGTACCTTATTCGAAATAAAAATAAAATTGCATTTATGAGTTTAAAAGAATTAAGCAATGAACTGGAAGTTTCTGAAGTAACCATACTTAATTTCTGCAAAGCGATTAACATGGAATCTTTTACTGATTTGAAAAAAGAGTTTCAGATTTTAATCAAAGAGGAATTAAAAGTTCCCGCTAAAATGAAGTCTTCGCTTGAAGAGTTGAAGAGTTTAGAAGATGCTGTGGGGAGCACACTCCAAATACAAAAAAATAATTTTGAGTATATCATTGAAAATAATACAATCGATTCCCTGCATACTGCCAGCCAATTAATCGCTGATGCAAGTACAGTATATCTATGCGGTTTGAACATATCGAAGCTCATATGCGACTTTCTCTATCCCAGATTAAAAAGGCTCGGCATTCATGTCAGGATATTAACTTTAGATGATGTAGAAATGCTAAGCAATGAATTAATACATGCCACAGAAAAGGACCTGTTTCTCCTTATTTCTTTTCCAATTTATTCAGATTCGATCGTAAAACTATCTCAATACTTGGCCATGCAGCAATTAAGATTTATTGCCATTACGAATAATGACCAATCTCCTATTGCACGGGAAGCCAAAGTAGTATTAAAATCAGAAAACCACTCTTTAGTTTTCTATAATTTTATATCCGCCGCCATCACCTTAGCTGAACTTCTGCTAGTTGTTTTAAGCTATGAAATGAAAGATAGAATTATTCTTGATATTAAAGCGATCGAAACCCTTCATCATTTTTTTAGAGACGAAAAGGAAAAGAAAAAAGCAAAAGGGGATACTTCTCAATAAGTATTAAATTGTAGAGAAATATTGTATCTACAATCAAAATAAATTTATTAATTTTCAGGGGGGAATTTTTCATGACAAAAAGGCCAATTATATTTTCTTTAGTTATGCTGCTTATGGTCGCTGCTGTTTTTTCCGGTTGTGCTTCTAAGGACCTTTCACCGCAGGCCTCGGGAGAAAACAGTGGTCAGAAACCTACAGTCTTAGAGTTTAACTTGGGGGCAGATCCAAGAACGATTGATCCAAGCTTAAACGATGCTATTGACGGTAGTCATATTATTAACAATATATTCGAGGCATTAATGAGAGAAATAAACGGAAAACTCGAAAATGCAATGGCAGAAAAAGTAGATATCTCAGAAGATGGACTTGTATATACCTTTTATTTGCGGGAAGCAAAGTGGTCCGACGGTCAACCGGTAAAAGCCCAGGATTTCGAATATGGCTGGAAGCGGGTCTTAAATCCTAATACCGCCGCCCCTTACGCGCCCCATATGTTTTATATTAAAAATGCCCAAGCATATTACGATGGAAATGCAGCTATCGATGAAGTAGGAATTAAAGCTTTAGATGAAAAAACCTTTCAAGTAACGCTCGAAACCCCAACTCCCTATTTTCTATCACTAATTACCCGGGGTGCATTTATGCCCCTTAGACAGGATATTATAGAGCAATCTCCAGAGGGATGGATAAAAAATCCTGCTACTGCCATATCAAATGGCCCTTTTATGTTAGTAGAATATATTATGGGTGATAAGCTTGTATTAAAGAAAAATCCTAACTACTGGAATGCGGAAAAAGTACAGCTTGATCAAATTAATTGCCATATGATTATAGAACCATCTACAGCATTAACCGCCTACGAGGCTGGCGATCTTGATATCATCAATATTATGCCTACTCAAGAAATACCAAGGCTAATGAAGGACGACCCTACTTTTAACCTTCTACCCCAGCTGGGTACATATTATCTAAATTTTAACGTTAATCAAAGCCCTACAAATGATGTCAAGGTTAGAAAGGCATTAGCATTAGCCATTGACAGAAAAGCTATCACTGAGCAGGTTAAAAAGGGAGGAGAAATTCCTGCAACCGGCTTTAACCCGGTTGGCCTCAAAGATTCACAAGGTAATGATTTCAACCAAAAAGCCGGTACCTATGACATAAATGTCACAGGCGGAAATGTAGAGGAAGCTAAAAAACTGTTGGCAAAAGCCGGATATCCTGATGGGAATGGCTTTCCAGAGATCACCTTATTATATAACACAAGTGAAAGCCATAAGGCCGTTTGTGAAGCCATTCAAGAAATGTGGAAGAAAAATCTCGGTATTAATGTAGCTTTAGCCAATCAAGAATGGGCTGTTTTCCAGGAAACAAGAAAGCAAGGGAACTATAATATCGCAAGAGGCGGTTATATTGGCGACTATCCAGATCCGGTAGGCCTGCTGGAGCTTTTGGTAACCAACTCAGCGAATAATGATCCCCATTGGTCCAATGCAGAATATGATAATCTCATTAATCAATCAAGATTTGCAAAGGGTGCAGCCCGTGATGAGCTTATTTATAAAGCGCAGGAGATTCTTATGCAAGAAATGCCAATAGCACCGCTGTACTACTATACAGACCCTGTCATGGCTAAGGATTTTGTAAAAGGATGGCAGAAGAACAGCATGAGTTACTGGTATTTTGGTGGGACATCTATCGCAAAATAGAAATACTTTAAAGTCCGATGCAAAAGAAATATCTTTTTCATCGGATTTTTTTCATTATATCCTAATGTATACCTGCTGTTTCTGGATCAAGTTTTATCCTTTTAATTATGGAAACATAAAACACAATAAAAAGCACAGGCCGCAGCCTGTGCTTTGAGTAAACGGAAGCAGACATAACAAAACGAAAAGAAATCCCTTGTTTATGGTTGAAAACAAGTTATCTTTACCGATTAGATATATGTCCATTAAATGAAATTTATAAATTAAGCTGCTGAAACTGTTTTAAGATACACAAAAAGAGGGTAGATTTGTCTCTCCCTCTTATATATTTCTAACATATATTCATATCCCGTCAACAAGAGTTTCCTTAAAATAGGCAGACCAATCCCGATTACCCTGCACACAGGCAGAGCCTTTAAGCACTATTAAATTAGTCACATAAAGTGTTTAATCGGATTCTAATCATATAAATACCCATTTTAAAGCAACCCTCCATTCATTTAAACTCATCATTATATTATCATATATCGTTATCTTTTACAATAGCATGTTGAATTAAGCTATCTGAGACTGCTTCAAACCAAAGTCTTGACATCCAGATAAATTTTTCCTTGACTTTTAGGGAATAATTATCTATACTAATCATACCGACCGTCGGTTTGTTCGTTATAGATAATCTGAATGCTTTAAGGAGGTATCTTATGACAATGCTGCAGGAAAATGACGTTAAGCAGGAACTGCTTAATGCTGCTATGGAGCTTTTCTCTGAAAAAGGATATGACCATACTTCGGTAAATGCCATTATTGAGAAGGTAGGGGTTTCAAAAGGGGCCTTCTACCATTACTTCAAATCAAAAGAAGATGTGCTGGAAGCAGTGGTAGCGCAGTATATTGAAAAAGAAATCCAAATTACGCATACAATTGCAGAAAATCATCGTTTAAATGCAATAGAAAAAGTTAGTAAACTGATCGGCGAAGTACTTGGATATAAAGCCTTAACCCTGAAAAAACGCCTAAAGATTTCTAGCTTTTTCCAAGATGCAGGAAATGTAAAATTCCAGCGTAAAGTGGTAGAAAGCAAATTTAAACTATTGCACCTGCCCTACAGAACCATTATTGAGCAAGGAATTCAGGAAGGCACCTTCCATATTTTTTACTTGGAAGAAACCATAGAACAAATCATGCATATGATTGTGATTCTAAATTCAGCTGTCACTAGGCTGGCTGCCGATATTGAAAAAAGACCTGACAACATCAAAATGATTAAACAAAAGATTGAAGCTTATGGAGATACAATTGAAAGAATCCTCGGAGTACAAAAAGGCTCAATCAATCTTTCGGAAATTATTAAGATATTTGAAAAACAGCTATAGGCTAAATGATTATGTACAACATCAATTAGATTCCTTTATCCTTTAAGAGCAAATTTGAGGAGGTATATCCTATGAAATTTGTGTATAGCTTTGATTCTAAAGAGATTCCAAGTCTTTCAAAGGTCGGCGGCAAAGCTATGTCCCTAATGCGTATGACACAGCAGGGGCTGCCTGTCCCTCCAGGCTTTGTGTTATCTGTGGAATTCTTTAAACCCTGGTTTGATTATATAAAAAGTACCGCTGAGTGGCAGAAGGTTATCACTTCTCTTCCCAGCGAGCTTAAGACCTATACGGCTGCTTTAAAAGAGCTGTGCATGCATCTGGAGTTAGACGAAAACCGTAAAAAATCCTTTGAGGCAGCACTGAATACTTTTGCGGAAAGCAGCAAAAATATTCTATTTGCAGTACGATCCTCTTCTCCGGAAGAAGACCTTGAGGGGGCTTCCTTTGCAGGTGGCTATGAAACCAGTCTTGGAGTAAACCTGGAAACTATAGAAGATGCACTGCGGCACTCCTTCGCTTCAAGTCTCGATGCCCGCGTCTTTCTATACAAAAAGGAGCACGGCTTCCCCTTAGATCATCCTAGAATCGCCGTTATCGTACAGCTTCAGGTTCCATCTGAAACCGCAGGTGTAGCTTTTTCCTTAAATCCTATTAACAATTGCTATGACGAAGCCGTAATCAATGCCAACTTCGGTCAGGGAGAGACAGTTGTATCTGGCTTAGCTTCACCGGATACATTTGTCATTGATAAAGTATCACAAAAAATACTTGAGAAAAGAGTGGGGAAAAAGGAAACTTCTATTTGGCTTTCCTCTGATGGCGGCACCTGTGAAAAACCTTCCCCTTCCCGTAAAGATTTGTGTCTGAAGGACGAAGATATACAGTCCTTGGTAAAAATGGTTGCCGCTGTAGAAAACTATTATCAAAAACCTGTAGATATAGAGTGGGCATTTGCCGAAGGGAAATTATACTTGCTTCAAGCCCGCCCTATTACCGCCTATATACCACTACCGGAGGAAATGCAGACAGCTCCGGGACATCCAAAACTTCTATACCTTGACGAAACTCTTGCTAAACAGGGAATTCATGAACCCCTATCCGTCATGGGCATCGATTTTCTTTCCTCCTTTTCAGCACAAAATATGAAGGCCATGTTCGGTAAAAATGTTTCAGGTGTTGTAGATGGTACAGGAGGTTTTTTTCAAGGAAGGATGTATCTGAACATCTCCAATCAGGTTAAGCTTTATGGCAAGAAGAAACTAGCAAACAACTACCGTTCTATAGATGTAACTTCGTCTGAACTCATTGGCAGCATAGACGAAAATGAATATGTACCAAAAACCCTTCCGTCCAAACTTCGTGGAGCGCTCTTAAAAGCGGCATTAAAGAATCTTGGCACAGGAATTGATATTCTCAAAGCATTGAAAAATCCGGAAGAATACCACAAAGAATTTCTCAGTCGGGTAAACCGGAATATAGAAAATTTAAAAGAGGATTTAAACAAAAACCTAACAGTTAAGGCTTTTGCAGAATCCGTAATTGAGCGGGGAGGAACCTTTTTAATTATTTCTCTTCCGGTATTATCGGCTTCAATGATTGCCAAATCCGCAATCAAGAAAATCTTTAAAGACAGTGACTCAGAAATACAGCGTAAGATCGCATACCTGGATAAAGCGCTGCCTAATAATATCACTACGGAAATGGGCCATGACATGTACAGGCTTTCCCGTTTTAAAGAAATCAAAAGCTGTCCGTCCTTTGGGCTATTCAAAGAAAACCTGGAGGCAAAATCCTTCAGTAAGGATTTTATGACTGCATGGGAAAGCTTTATGGGAAAATACGGTTTCCGATCTCCTAAAGAACTGGATATCGCAACACCTCGATACAATGAAGAACCTGCCCTATTCTACAAACAGCTGAAAGCGATGGCCGAAAACAATGATTCAGAACACAATCCCCTAATACGATTTGACCAAGACACGCGAGTTCGGGAAAAAGCTTTTGGTGAACTGCTGCTAGAAGCTGAGAAAAAGGGAAACCGCAACGCAAATAAATTTAAGAAGTATTATAAGGCCATGGTTCTATTTGGAGGATACAGAGAAGCCCCTAAGTATTATTTCATAATGGCCGTCGACATGTTGAGAAAAAAAGTTCTAAATTGCGCTGAAACCCTGACAAAATCAGGGCGGCTTGAGCGCCTTAATCAGGTTTTTGACCTCACTATCGGTGATCTGGAAAAAGCAATGAAAGACCCTTCTCTTGATCTTAAGCCGCTAATTTCTAAAAATACAGCCTTCCTTAGAAGCATTGAACACATACGAGAATTTCCCAAAGTTATAGACTCCAGAGGTAAAATCCTGCGCCTTCCCAAGAAAGAATCAAAGGAAGGTGAACTCATAGGAGAACCGATTTCACCGGGAATAGTAAAAGGAAAAGTGAAGGTCCTCAGATTCCCGGATGAAAAACCGATACTGCCAGGGGATATCCTGGTAGCAAGAGCTACAGATCCGGGTTGGACACCTTTATTTATCAATGCGGCAGGAATAATCCTTGAAGTAGGGGGAATGCTCCAGCATGGCGCCCTTATTGCAAGGGAGTATGGCAAACCCTGTGTTTCAGGAATCGAAGATGCTGTTTCTATTTTAAAAGATGGTCAGATGGTAGAAATTGACGGGCTAAATGGTACGATTAAACTGCTATAGGCATTTTTCATCAACTGTATTCTAAAAATAAATAACGCAGGTCCAGTGGTACCTGCGTTATTTATTTCGATCAATATCTATGTTTTACATAAATGATCCGCTAAAGTTTCAATATGATTTTGCCCACGCTTTTTCTGCTTTCGATCAACTCATGTACCTCTTTTGCCTCTTTAAGCGGATATGTGCCGCTTATGACAAGCTTTATTTTTCCTTGCTGTATTAGCGGCAGCACATGCTTTGCTGTTTCTCTCAGCATCTCTGGCCGTTGTTTTATCGTTGTACCTAAGCTGAACCCTAAAACAGACCGGCAACTGGAATGCAGCTGCTTTGTATTCACAGTACCGCCAGTTCCGCTTGAACTGTTGAAATTTATCAACCTTCCATACATGGCAAGACACTCAAGACTCTCATTAAAAATGTCTCCCCCTACCGAATCGAGAATAATATCGGCTCCCTTTCCCCCTGTTGCTTCTTTTACCGCATCAGAAAAACCTCCATTTCGATAATTGATCACTACATCCGCACCAACTTTCTGGGCCACCGGTATCTTTTCATCACTTCCCACAGTTCCAATAACTTTCTTTGCACCGAAGAGCCTTGCCATCTGAATTGCAGTGGTCCCAATTCCGCCTGCTGCTGCATGAATGAGTACGGATTCACCAGTTTGAATCCTTGCAACCGGCTTTAACAAATTATAGGTTGTAAAAGTCACAAGGGGACAAGCTGCAGCCGTATCAAAATCTATATCCTCTGGTATTTTAAAAGTAAGTCCTTCATCTGCTACAGTATATTCTGCGTACGATCCATTGCCGGGAAATGCAATAACTTTATCGCCTTTTTTTAGTGTCCCTACATCGGCACCAACTGCTTCAACTGTACCTGCAACATCCAGCCCAGGTATTACGGGTGGTTTGCCTGCTCCATGAAACTCCCCTTTTCTCGTCTTAATATCCGCAAAATTTACCCCGATAGCCGCCGTACGTATTAACACTTGATTTGATTTAATATTTGGAACCCCTATATCCTTTAACCGGAGTACCTCTGGTCCGCCAAATTCTTCTATCACAATCGCTTTCATCTGCATGCATCCTCCCTTTCGATATCAATGCTGTTTGTTGTTAACTTGCCCTATTTATTTCCTGTCTAAACAATATTTACTGAATACCCGGAGGAAAATTTCCTTTTAAGTGAATCGTTCTAAAGCTGCTTACTTGATCCATCTTTTTAATCCTAATCTACTTTTAAAAAATTCCTGGTATATCAATAAAAGAGGAAATCTATTATGTCCTATCGAATACTTTAAAGCGTGTGATCCACTCAATATAGATAAACCCTCCTAAACATGAATGTACGTAAGGGAGGACCTGTGTGTCGTCCCGAGTAAAATTAGATTTCTCAATCACACATCTATTGGGAGAATGAAAAGGAGAATAGCAATGATGGACATATTATACAAAAATGAGCATGAAGATATAACTTTTACTCAAATAAAGGCAATTGATCAAAATATGACCAATAAAACATTTATTCATTGCCAATTTACTAATTGTGATTTCTCGCAATCGGATTTTTCTTCAGCCTTCTTTGAAGACTGTTTATTTAGAGAATGCAATTTAAGCTTGGCTCAATTTAATGACTCAAAATTAAGAAATGTTGAATTTGAAAACTGTAAATTGTTAGGAATAGACTTTAACAAAGTAGATTCATTCATTATTGCTATAAACTTTAAAGATTGTTTGATTCAAAACTGCAACTTTTCTGATCTAAACTTAAGAAAAGCTGTGTTCCAGCAATGCAAGATATTGGAGAGCGACTTTTTCCATACAGACTTATCGGAAAGCAATTTCACCCATTCAATATTGACTGGAACAAAGTTTAATGATTGTAATTTGTCAAAAGCAAATTTCTCTTTTGCCAAAGATTATATGATAAACCCACTGAATAACAAGACAAAGAAAACCATCGTTACTTTACCTGACGCAGTATCCCTGTTAAAACACTTCGACTTTATTGTAAAATAGCCTGGAAACCCTTACAATTAAAAATAAGCAAAAGAATTGTCACCTTGACTAAAAAACAACTATATTTTAAAAATTTTTTTAAAATGTGGTTGTTTTTTTGCTCCCCTTTTTCTGTCTTATTTAGTGTAGGGCAAAACGAACTGGCCAGAGAGTGAAAGCCCCGAAAAATAAAAATGTAAAAAGGAGATGTTTTATTATGGCAGGATATCGAATGGAACGTACCACAAAAAACACATCATTACCAGATTCCAAAAACAAACCAATTTATATTGGTGTGAACGGTCTCTTAAAAATCCCTACTGCATATGCCGCAGTAAATGACTCTGCCCCAACAACATATGACGGAGTATTTCCAGAATTATTCTACGGATTTTATGCGGGCAGCTATGGAATTGATATTGGTTTAATTTTTAGAAATCAGCAATGGCAGGTTTTTGCACAATCTCCCAATGCACTTGATGGAACAACCTATGCTCAAGAGACACTTTTATCTGCATTGGCACCGGATAATGTAGTGGAAATCAAATCCTACCTTGGTACGACAAATAAGTTGCATCTGGATATCATAAAGGGCGGAACGACCGTTAAAAACTTTGTTGTAACATTAAAATCCGCTGCTTATACAGCCTTTAAAGCCGGTTCTTATATCAACAGAGAGATGAATGTTGTGACAAATAGAACAGGAAAGTATTTATTTACAGGTGCATACTTTATAAATGCACACTGGTATAACTGCACCTTAACAACCACCTCTTATTCCTATATTAAATGGGATAATACCTTTGGTGATGTCATTATAAATAAAGATCAGGACGGAGAAATTTGGGATCGGAGCCTGATTTCCCATAGTGCTTCTATGGAAAACGGCTTTGTCAAAGACATTGCAAGCATCGATTTTAGAAAATACAAAACAACATAGAAGAAAGGGAGTGCTTGCCACTCCCTTATTTTCTAGAGAAAATCCTCAACTTCTTCTAAAGAGGGTATGGAACATGCTGCACCTAATTTGGATACCGCTATCGCTGCAGCGGCAGATGCATATTTCAATGCTTCCTTTATATCCATTTCTTTCGCAATGGAACCTATGAAATACCCTGTAAAAGTATCTCCTGCCGCCGTCGTATCCACAACCTTATTTTCATATATTCCATGATATTCCCTTCTGTCTTTATCCGCATATTCAACGCCACGCTCACCCAATGTCAGTACAATTTTCATTTCAGGGTATTTTTTTAATAAATGCGCTATGATATCATTCACATTCTTTTCTCCTGTCAGCTGTTCCCCTTCGACTTCATTCAGTATAAGCGTATCTACATAATCCATGGGATAGTCGTATAGCTTTTGATTTGCAGGGGAAGGATTGAAGTATATTCTCATCCCTTTTTCGTGTGCCCTCTCCATCATATATGGTATGGATGCAATCTCATTTTGCAGTAATAAGATGTCTCCACTGTTAAAATGCTCTAGTACGCGGTCTACAAACTCCCCATTAATCTGTTGATTGGTGCCTCCATGAAGGATAATACAATTCTGTCCATTTTGATCTACCTGGATGATCGCATGGCCGCTGGGTTCCGGCAGGATTTTTATGTAATCTGTGTTTACCCCGCTGTTATTCAGTAAACCTATAAACATATCCTGATCGGCTTTTCCAATAGCCCCTGCATGAAAGGGCATCATCCCTGCTTTTGCCAATGCTATGGATTGATTTAGTCCCTTCCCGCCGCTTGTAACCGTAAGATGCTTGGAGGAGATCGTCTCTCCTGGCAGTACAAAATGTTCTACTTCATATATATAATCTACATTCAGTGAGCCAAAATTCAATATTTTCATCCGAAACCACCTCAATCTTTGTATTTTGTTTTCCTGATGCATCACAAAGTTGATTGTCTCACAATAAGCACCCCCGCCTTTTAAATCAGATCCGCAAGCTGCTCACCAATCTTTATCAAGTCAATCCCCTTGGTGAAGGGGAGGCATGTGCCCGATGGAAAGCGTGTCTTTTCAATCCAATGGGCCGGAATTCCCTTTACACCGTATTTTGCACCTAAAATCGCTCCGGCAACAGCGCCAATGGTGTCGGCATCCCTTGCAAAATTACCGGCTAAAATCACACCGGTTTTAAATTCACTGTGCACCATCTTTAAGCAGGCAAAGGCAGATGGAATCGCCTCTGCGGTTGTTGCCCAGGTACTTGCACGCAAGGCGTCGTGAAGGGGCATCCATGCATCGATAACAGAACCATTGGCTTTCTCAACGATATCAAAGGCTGTATTCATGGACGCATACAACCATGAATCCTTCGGAATAAACTGCATAGCTGCATCCATGATCTCTTCCATGGTCCCCTCTACCATTGCAATGGAAACAGCAGCAGCAACAGCCTGTGCACCCCAGATTCCGTCTGCATAATGACTGATAGACGCATCGATCTCTGCCATTGCAGCAGCACGCTCGGAGTCTCCGGCACAAATAATGCCTACCGGTGCAATGCGCATGGCTGAACCGTCACTCATGCGGAAAGTGCTGAACTTTCCGGATTCCGGCGGCCGGATTCCACGGCGCAGATTGTTGGCGGCAGAAATCTCACTTGCTCCGCCGCGCTTTAGCTCATCCTGGGTCACAACATCCTCAAACCACGCCTTCACAACATCCTCCGTTGTCAAATTTCCCTTGCAGTTTATCAGCGTCTTTGCTGTCAGCAATGCAAACTCTGTATCATCGGTGCTCCAGGAGGCTCCCCGGTTAAAATCAGTAGTAATCCCATAATTCTCACGATTGCTTTGGGTTCTGGAGGCATCTCCAAAAGAGTCTCCTATTGCAAGGCCGCAAATGCATCCAACGGCCTTGTCCCTGGCAAGGTCTTTATTGGCTTTTAAATCAGCTGCTGTAATCATATTTTTCCTCCTTCAATTATAACTCTTCTACAGTCAAATGGCCAAAACCGCATCTGCCCATTGCATACATAGCATAGCCTGCCATTCCATAAGCGTGGGTATTGTCCCTCACCTGCAGCATCTGCTTTCCATCTACAGAGAAGGTCAATAATTCCCCTTTCACGGTTAATTCTGCTGCGTACTCCCGGTCGTATTCCCAAGCAAAGGGACAAGCGGCCAGCCTCTCCATCCCATTATGATTACAGTATATTGCTACCCCTTCAGCGGTGAATCCGGCGTAATAGCCCCGCAGTGCCCCCTGTACCCTGGCTGAGATCAAATGGCTTTTTCCTGTCCGTGGAATCATTTTTCCTAAGACCCGTACATCTGTCATATAGTAGTTGCCTGTCATCGCCTCGGCATGCTCAAGACACATCGCCTCCATCACATCCCCTTCAATCTCCCATGCACCATGATTATGAGAAAAAGGCGTTATGGAAGCAAATTCTTTCTTTTGCTTTGAAATATCTATGGTATAGCTAGCTTTGCCGGTTATGGAAAAATCATCAATATATAAGCAGCCAAAGTCCCTATTCTTCTCCGGCGAATTCGCCTCAAACAGCAGTCCCACTTCATCCACCATCGCCCCCTCCAGCTCCGGGATCGTAAAGGTTATAGGATTCCAGCCCGCTGCTTTGATAACCATTCCGCCCAACAGAATCTCCTCTTTGGTGTATGTATTTCGCACATATGGGTTTAAAATGATACTTTCCCCTTTGTAACGGTCTGCATAGACCATCATGGAGACGGTTTGACCGGGATAAGCGGTTGGTGAAAACACCGGCATATATCTTTCATCATCAAAGTCCTCCCGGCGATAGAAGGGCTTATAGTAAATTTTACACCGCTGTCCTCTGGACATACGGTCAAAAAGTATCTCTGCCGAACCGCTGCCGCTGTATGCCCGCTCCGCAGAATGCCTCAAGGAACAGCCTATAGGATTGGAAAGCCGCAGGTTGTGGGTAGAGCCGGGAAGCTCAAAATCAAAGTGAATCTCACCAGCCTTCACACTTTCTGACAAGCTTTCCGGTGCAGTTTCTCCCGCCAGCCGGTAGCCTAGCAGAACCAGTTCCTTTGTGTAGGTCGGTATATCCAATAGATTCAGATAACCGGAAATGCCGGAAAGTACGACGCTGTCGTTGATTGGACTGCGATAGTGGGGTGCAATGCCTTCAAGTCCCCATGCAACACCCATAATTGTTCCCACATTTCCTGCATTGCAGTCTGTGTCCCAGCCGCACATGGTTGCAATCTCAACGCTTCTGTTAAAATCTTTACCGTACAGCATAGCCAGTACACATACCCCGGCATTTGGAATAATATGACACACACCTGTATACTTATCATACCCCCAATGCTCCTGCAGGTATCGGAGACACAGGCGAAAGTCGCCGGGATTCTCTTTATGAAACCCACGTACTGCATTTACTACCTTCGCATAGGTACAGTCCGGCGGAATTTGTGAAAGTCCTGCGTCGATGATCTCGTCAACATCTGCAGTGTTATATGCAGCCGCTATACAGGCGGCAATAAAAGCTGCACCATATATTCCATTCCCATCGTGAGAAACACTGGCAGCAATCGCAGCATATTCTGCAGCTTTTTTTACATTTCCCGGAAATACAAGACCCCAAGTATCAATAAAAATCTGTCCGCCAATCTGCTCCGCCATGATTATTCCGTTGGTCGCTGCTGACCCGGACTTTGGCGCAGGAATACCCGCCTTCAGGTTCAGATAGGCCGTATGCTCCGTGCTCACGCCGTAGCCGCCCCACCAAAACATCCCCACCCCTTCCCTGGTGTAGTTCAGCCATGCCTTTGCCACATCCTCCGGAGCCAATTCCCGGTCCTTTGCATCATCATAAAGGGCACGAAGAAAAAATACCGGACCATTTACATCATCATCCGCAGCAAAGTTTTTAAAATTTTTCACATACCCTGTAATATCCCCATAAAACCGCTCAATGCGCTCACTGGTCCAATCCGTTGGCTCAACAGGAGCACCCAAACGTATACCTACGTTCATTCCCAAAAAACCCGCATAGGTTTTTTCCAAGTAGTTCGTCGGAATCATGTCACACCTCACCCAATTATTTGTTGTATTAAGCGTACCTCACCCTGTGTCTGTATTACAGGGTGAGGTACAAACCACAAGTTATTTTAGTTGTTCTACTAAATAAGCGCTAATTTCATCGCCTCCGGCGGCATTCCATTTGATTACAAACTCATCGAAGCTGTCAATATTTCTAACCCCTCTGATAATATCCGTTGAATACTCAATATACAGTTTATCCATGGCATCCTTTAAAGGAAGCAGCTCGTTAGGAAGTATTACATTGATATCACTATGGTAGTATTTTGCTGCAGCATCAAGGGATGTAACGGCAGGAGCCGTCAGCACATCTCCTGTAATATTGGAAGTGTTCAGGCCTTCCATCGTTGGCCAGAAACGAGCCCACCATTCGGGGAATTTTTCAGTCAATGTGATTTTCCCGTCGCTTTCGGTATAATGGATGTCCTTGAGGCCCAGCTTGTCAAGCTTCCTGCCTTCTGCCCCAGCCATGTATTCCAGCACTGCCCAGGCAGCATCCTTCACTTTTGAATCTGCATGAATGGCAAAGCCCCTGGATTCTTTCGTAACATCAATAGACTGATATGCCTGAGAGATTCCCTTCGCCGGTGGGAGTACTGTAAGTTCAGCAGCCTGACCATTGGTCTGAATCATCTTATTGTTGTATACGTTGACAACATCCCCTGCGGTACCGGAAACAAATCCTGACTTTCCTTCATAGAAGGCCTGCTCCATCGTATCCCACTGTTTTGTAACGTATTCTTTATCCAATAGTCCCTCTTTGTACAGCTTTGCATAATAAGCCAGCTTATTTTTCTCAAATTCTGTAGCCTTGGCATAAACGTATTTTCCATCTACCTTCACAATGGTGCCAGTCACACCGAATGCATGGTTAAATACACTGTCCAGCTTGGCGATGGTTCCATCCGTAGTTATAGGATATTCGCAAATCCCCTTATCCTTCATTTCTTTAAACATTGCATAATAGTTATCGGGAGTTGGATTTTCAAGCACTCCTTTACCGGTTTCAAGCCTATTGAACCAGTCGCTTCGCATAACAGGAATTTGCACTCTGGCAGGAGCTAACCACAGCAGATATGGATAGTTTTTGATGGATTCTGTATTATGACTTTGCATGATGGCTTTCACATGGGTCGAGTTATTTATATAAGGAGTAAGGTTCTCCAACATACCCTCCTGTGCAATAGAAAGATCCCCGCCTTGGAAATAGATGATGTCTGGAGCAATTTGACCGGTTCTAAAGGCGATAGGAACCACGTCGGCATATTTACCTGCAGGGGCTTCCAGGACTTCAAGTTTTATGTAATTGTCTTCGGCAGCCATTCCCGCCTCTATTTCCGCCACCAGTTTTTGTACGTTTTCCTCAGTCGGTACAACATCCTTGCACAGATAGGTAACCGTCACCGGCGCATCTTTCGTACCAATCTTTCCTGATCCTGGCGATGCCGCCCCTTCAGGTGCAGCTGCAGGAGTTTCCTGCTTAGGACTGCAGCCTGTAAACAGTGTAAAAATCATTAACAATGCTAGGGTCATACTGATGAACCGTTTCATTTTTAAAACCTCCTTTTATTTTGTTTGACTTTAATATAATTTGCTCTATTCCTTTACTCCCCCGCCCATAACGTCCTTGGCATAATATCTGAGAACGATTGGGTAAAGTAGCAAAATCGGTATAATTGCCACGATAATCGTGGCTCCCTTAAGGGCCGCGTAATCCACACGGGCCAAATCATTATAATTAAAGAGGTTCTGCTGGCCTACAATCGAAGCTGTATCCCCCAGTACAACAAACTGCCGCAACACTACCTGGAATAAGGTATCCTTTGCTTTGACCAGGTATATGCTTGCTTTGAAAAATTCGTTCCAGCGCAGCACTGCATAGAACATGGTGATGGTTGCGATCCCTGCTTTAGACAATGGGAACACAATGGAAAACAATATACGCATATGTCCTGCACCATCAAGCTCCGCAGCCTCAAAAATGGAAGAGGGAATTTCTTCAAAATAACGCATCATAATAATAAGATAATAGACATTCACTGCTGTAATCAGTATGACTGACCATTTGTTTCCCATAAGTCCCAGTTTTTGCACCACCAGATACTCAGGTACCAAACCGGGTTCAAACAGCATCATGATAATGAGAAATACCATAATAACCTTTTTGAACATGAGATTGGGTCTTGTCAGCACATATGCCGCAGTAGTAGTGAGTATAATGTTGATCGCCGTACCCACTACAGTAACAAAGATAGAGTTCCCAAAAGCAGTCATCAGTGCCGGATGATTAAACACAATGCGGTAATTGATGAGACTGAAATCCTTTGGAAAGATCTCAAGGCCGCTCATGGTAACCGATGCTTCCGGACTGGAAAGGGAACGTGCCAAAATATTAAGCAGCGGGACAATCATGGTAAGTGTAATCACTCCGAAGATGAGCATCAGAAATATCTGTCCGAGGGTAAATTTTTTATGCCGTTTCATGATTACCACACACCCTTTCCTGTAATTTTTTTAGATATGAGGTGGGTTGCCAATACAAGAAATACACCCACTACCCCTTTGATTAAGCTTACAGCCGTTGACAGTGAATACTGTGCATTTTGAATACCGATCCGGTAGATATAGGTATCCAGAATATCCACTGCGCTTAGCACTGCGTCGTTAGAAAAATTAAGCACCTGGTCAAAACCTGCATTCAGGAAAAAACCTAAATTAAGGATAAACACTGTAACCATCGGCGTTATAAGGGCCGGCAAGATGATATATCTAATAATACTCATACGGTTTGCACCATCTATCTCTGCCGCCTCGTATAAATCTGAAGGGATACCGAGAATAGCGGTAAAGTAAAAGATGGAATCCCAGCCAATACTTCTCCATGCCTCTGACAGCATTAGAATCCAACGGATTTTTGATTTATCCGTCATAAAATCTATGGATGGAAGATTGAAAATCCCTAGGATTTGGTTTACTGATCCGGTAGACGGAGAGAGTGCAGCAATCCAAATGCCCGCAATAACAACCCATGATAAAAAGTGAGGCATGTAGGATATGATCTGTACATATTTTCGAAAGCCGACCACCCGCAGCTCGTTCAGCAGGATAGCAAATAGCACGAAAAATGGGAATAAAAGGATAAATTTCATAAAGCTGATGATCATAGTATTGCTCAAAATATCCGTAAAAGCCGAGGTTCTAAAAATCATCTTAAAGTATTTTAATCCAACGAATGTCCACGGCCCCCGGGCTTTATACTCGTAAAAGGCCAGTCTCATTCCCAGAATCGGCCAAAGGCGGAATATCAGAAAATACAATATTGTAGGCAACAAAATAATATAGAGCATCCTGTCGGCATACAGCTGTTTCCACATCTGACGAAGATTGGGCCGATTGCTTTTGGGGACAAAATTTGGATGCAGACGCCTCCATGGCTGAAGAAAATTCTGTTTTTCCTTAGGAGGCATCCTTTCTTCTCTTAAACCCATAACAATCCTCCTTTACGGAATCAGAATATCCATCAGTGGGGCATGCTGCTGCGCTCCATATACATCCCGATCCCGGAAGGTTCCTGATGAGACAGTTCTGTTATATGTAATCTTAATGCCAAGTCCCTTTTCAAAAAAAACGATCTTGCTGATATCTTCAGGCTCCAAATGATAGCGTTCACAGATGGTTTGAATGTTGATTACGCCGCTTTCTACCACTCTTTTGTAGCTTTCCGGATTATCAAATAGTATGTCCAGTGTAATTTCAAAGGGCCCGCTGTTTTTACTTCTTAATACTTTAGCCAAATCTACAAGTCTATTCATAGATGCCTCTCCTTACTTCATTCTGTATTCGATGGGAAATAATGCTTTTCCGTTCACAGTTTCCATCAGATGATAGACTGAAAACTCATATACTGGCCCAAACTCTACATCGCTCGGTGCAAAAGGAAATGCCAAATTGCCTGCTGTAGATTTTCTTCCTTCATAACCATAGTGCATGAAAGTCGAACGTACTGAACTACACAATGCAGATGCCTCACTCTGGGTTTTGGCAATCACCTCAAAAACGACACCCAATTCATGTCCTGCCCGGTTGCTCGGCTCCAGATTACCCATTACCCCATTTTTACCGTAGTTGTAAAAATTAATCTCATACTGGTCTCGGGGAATTTCCGGATATTGCTCCATGACACTGTTTTTTACCAAATCCTCTACTTCTTCTATCTTCTCTATGAGCAATGGGTCCCGAATACCTGCAACCACAAAAGTTCTATAAGCTACCTTCCGGGCACCCTCCAGCTTAATTTCATATACAGATGTTTTGCTCATTTTACTGCCGCTTACACGAACACGGCCACTTCCGATATATGTAAATTCACAGTTTTCTAGATCCAGCACAATCCCAGGTCCGTGCAAAATATAGGGATGATCTTTCTCATAAAAAGTGTGTGCGGCAATACTCACCGGTGTGCACTTGCGCTGCGGATTGGTAGGATATACCTCAAAGCAATCTTCATAAAGCACACCCATCATACAATCCTTTGTCGTACCGGGTTCACAGCACAGCGCACCGCACTCCAGCACCTTTCCCATATGATAGGCCATTCCTGCATCAAAGCCGTGGAATATGCCTACAGCTGCAAAGGGGGAAGGGTCATAGGCCCTGCCGCAGACAATTAGTTGTGCCCCGCATTCTAATGCTTCCAAAATAGGCTCAATACCCATCTGGGCGACTATACCGGTGGTTTCTTCCAAAGCCTTTTCCGTAAGAACAGGTACCGCGCTTCCTAAAGGGGTAACCTTTTCCTGCTTCATATGCCGGCGAACAACTTCCTTTGGAATATCAGCCCAGATAACAGCCTGCTTAAGGGGCGATAGTTTACGTTCAGCGATAATCTCATCAATGATATCCAGTGTCCATTCTACATGGGCCCTCGCACCGCTTCCGCCAGCTGAACCGATAATCACCGGAATATTGTTTGCAAAGCCCGCTGCAAGGATGTATCCCAAATCCTTTTTACAAGCCTGACGGCTTACGATTGCCGCATTGGCCCCCAGTTTATGGGGGCCTGCATCGGTAGAACCTGCATCCACAACAATCGCATCCGGCTGATCCTTTAAGCCCTTTTCAAAGGACTCTGGAGGAAAACCATATCCCAGAATGCCACAGGGTGATAGAATCTTAATACATTTTTTCATTTTTCTTACTCCTTCTGTTTATTTCATACTCTCAACTTTCTTGTCTACCATTCTCATATGATAAAGTACTGCCTCTCTTGCCGCATTCTTGTCGCGATTGGCAATAGCCTTTGCAATGGCCAGGTGTTCCTCTGCAATTTGATTGCGCCGTTCCTGATCCCGGTGGCTTCTATTGGCAATTTCACTGATTAAATCATAATAAGTATCGATAAAATTCATAAAAAAGATATTTCTCGATGCCTGGGCCAGTTTGTAATGGAAGTAATGATCCATATTGTGCTGGATTTCTTCGTTGTCAGCAACACCAAGTCCGTCAAACAGCTCTTCAATCTCTTCATCACTGGCTCTTTCAATAACACGCTCCACCATTTTCAATTCCAATGTTTCCCTAAAATCTAGCAAATCACTGTAGGTAGCCTTTTTCAACAACTCATTTACCGACTCATTCATAAGCATACCCTGGATGTCCTCCTGAATGTAGGTACCATCCTTAGGTTTTCTGCGTATATATCCCTGAGACTGCAAGCGGGTTAATGCTTCACGCAATATCCCCCTGCTCACTCCAAATTGTTCGGACAAAACCGTTTCATTAGGTAATTTATCTCCTGCCTTCAAGCTGCCGTCCCGTATCATCTGAATCATTTGTTTGACAATCTTATCCGAAAGTCTGTCATAACGCAAAGGTGTAATATCCATCTCAACCACCCAATCCGCCTCTATGGCATGATATTGTTTTATCTTAATTTGTTGAATTGTTTAATTGTTTAACAATTTAACAATATATTAACACGTCTACTCAATATTTGCAATACTCTATTTTTTTTGGATAAGTTCTGT
The DNA here is from genome assembly GCF_001750685.1 of Geosporobacter ferrireducens. Taxonomy (GTDB): domain Bacteria; phylum Bacillota; class Clostridia; order Peptostreptococcales; family Thermotaleaceae; genus Geosporobacter; species Geosporobacter ferrireducens. The sequence goes on from NZ_CP017269.1 coordinate 1,810,483, forward strand.
GCAAAACCAGATATTTTTGCAAATATATAAGTTGCAATAAATAGGTTACATCCGCTACGCCAAACCGTCCCCAGGGCTCCGCTATCTCACACAGAGTTATAATCGCTTTATTGCAACTTATATAAAAAGCATCTATAGGGAAAACCTCCTCATAGATGCTCGGTTATCATTTATAAACTTTTTTTTATTTTCTTTACAGTTTTCAATACAAAGCTTGATCGCAGTATTCTGTTCATTTCACCAAAAACTGGTGCCCCTCCATAAAAATGGGTATAATTAAAGTATAAGTAGTTGATAAATAACACATTACATGATTAAAGGGGGAATACCATTTGTTCTCATTATTAGGTAAACTCAATGCTCTAGCAATACTTATCATTTTAAGCATCCTAATAATCTTTTTTATGGCTTTATTTGGATCGATCGTCATTCGAAAAAAATATATTGCCATGGGGAATGACGTAAGCAATACAGGAAATAGAGCAAGAGGCGTATTTGAACACAATATCTTCAACGCCATTATTGAAGATTATAACACTGCCATGCATGGCAGTTTTCGCGACATCAATACCCAAGCTATTATCGAAAGAAACTTTAATAGTGAATTTAAACAACTAAATCTTGGGGAGCGATTTATTAAAAATGCCGTTTCTTTAATGATCATATTAGGCCTTCTAGGTACCTTTTATGGATTAACTTTGTCTATCGGTAAATTGGTAGAGTTGCTCTCTTCTAGTGGAAGTTCAGAAGTATTGGGAAGCATGGATACAATCGTTGCAGGGTTGATTGATTCTGTAAAAGGGATGTCTGTGGCTTTTATTACTTCTCTATTCGGTATCGCGTGCTCTGTCCTGCTGACTATTTTAAATATTCTTTTTAATGTGGAGGAAGCTAGAGAAGCCGTTATGGTACAGATAGAAGAATATCTGGATAATAACGTGGCCTTTGTCCTCACCAAAAAGGAAAAAGAACAAGATTATGAAAGACAAAAAAATGTCTGGAAAGATTCCTTTGAATCTATAGGCAGTACGTTGGAAAAAAATCTGCAATATGTTGCAGAGACCATGGGCAATCAGTTTGTGGCAGCAGCCCATAGTATGACAACAACATCGAATCAATTATCTAAGAGCATCGAACAATTTGACCAGTCCGTACAAAAATTCAATGAAAATACAAGAGATTTTTCAGAGTTTAATCACCACCTCCGAACCAATATTGATCGAATGAACGTAGGCTTTGCTGATTTGACTGAAAGCCTTAATCATCATAAGGCAAGTATAAGGGAGATTAATGAAAGAATAGATGCGTTAACCTTTAGCAGAAAAAAAGAATAGCAAGGAGGCCTCTACATGAAAATCAGGAAAAGAAACTTCAAGAGAAGTAATGATGAACAGAATTTTTGGCCTTCCTTTACAGATATGATTTCTACCATTGCCTTAATCCTATTTATTCTAATGCTTCTCGCTTATATACAAAACATTATTTCCGGAAAGAACTTAGAATTTGCAAAGAAGGAATTAATGGATACCCAATTGCAGCTTGAATCTTCTAACGCTGAAATCAGCCAAGCTGATAAAAAACTGAGACTCTTAAAAGATCAGTTGGAAGAAGTTATGGCTGAGGTTGAAGCGGGACAAATTGCATTGACTTTATCCGAAGAACAAATAAGGGAGCAGCAGGAAATCATAGCAGAAAGCAACCGGGAATTAGGTGAAGTAAGAGCCAAGTTAAAAGGCATTGCAGTCCTTCGCTTGGATGTATTGAAAAAGGTAAAAGCTTCTATTGAGGAAGAGTTGGGTGCAACCAATCGTGCAGGCCAAGAATTAGTCAGTATAGCTGACAATGGTAATATTATAATTAATGAAGGCCTCGTTTTTGAATACAATTCCTATGCGATTAAAGCAGAGGGAAAGGAACTTTTGAAAAAGTTATCTGAAGCCTTTGAAAAGGTTCTGGATGATTCTGATATCCGGGCAAATATAGATGCCATTAGTATTCAAGGTCATACGGATGATATTGGGTCGGCAGAATATAACCGGGACCTATCCTCCAAAAGGGCATCTACTGTGGTCAATTATTTAATGTCAAGCAATCCTACGATAGAAAAGAAGTATGGTTTCTATTTTGTTGCCAGCGGCTATTCAAAATTTCGGCCTATTGCCAGTGGTACATCTGAAAGAGCACGGGCCCAAAATAGAAGAATTGAAATATCTTTGATATTAAAAGATTCTAATGTTCAGAATGTCATAGAAGAGTATATGCAGGAATCCTCTACCATTCTGCAATATAACGTGCCTTCAGTTCCTTAAACGAAGCTTTGTCTTCTGATATAAAGTAAAGAGTCGAAGGGAATCACTCCTTTTGACTCTTTTTTATATAAATTAGGAAAGTTCTACTTTTCTATTTATATAAAAAAGAGGGGTTGTAGGGGATGAAATCCCCTGCCGTACTAAGGAGGGTGCTCAGACTGCGATAGCAGTCGTCGAAGGGAACCTAGGGTTCCCTAGCGAAAGCGTCGTAGACGCTCTTTTTATAGCCCTCTTACTCTATCCACACAATGTGATAAGAAAAGCATTTTTCCATTATTTTCAAAATTATATATAAATTACACTATTAAGCCCACACACGTCCTATGATATATTTATTTAAACGAGTAAATGAATCTGTTTAATATTATTATAGCGGAATATCTAACAAACTATCTTTTGCTACTAAGGGGAATGTCATAATGAATCCAAAAAAAATTTTTCGCTTACCTGTATCCTTCGTGCTAAAACCAACCAAACGATATATTCCTATCGCTCAGAAATTTGCCTTTAGTCATGTCATTGCCTTTATGTGGATGATTTTTTCTATCTATCTTTCTTTCCCTTGGGTGGAGGAGATTGGTGCATTTGTCACCTTACCCGCAGCTTTTTTCATTGTAGCAGGTATTGCATATATACCCGGCTATTTAAATGCATTTATGGTTTTCAGCTTGCTGTTTGACAGACAACCCGCGATTAAAATACCCCAGCCTTCTGATCCTGTGACAATACTGGTCGCTTGCTATAATGAAGAAATGAGCATCGAAAGTACGCTGGGCTATATTGCCATGCAAGATTATGAAGGAGAATTGAAAGTAATTGTTATTGACAACAATTCTACAGATAACACTTCTATCGTAGCAGAAGAATCTGGAAAAAAACTCGGTATCAATCTTACAGTTCTCCACGAGCCAAAACCCGGCAAAAACAATGCACTGAATTCGGCACTAAATTATGTGGACACAGAGTTACTCATTACACTAGATGCAGATACTCTATTGCACAAGTCAGCAATCCGTTATATTGTAGGACGCTTGTTTAGTTCCCCTTCAGATGTATGTGCCGTTGCAGGTACTGTTCTAGTCCGCAACAGTCGGGGAAAATTTCTTGCCAGAGTGCAAGAATGGGATTATTTTTTAGGTATTGCCAGTATCAAAAGGCTTCAGGGAATGTTCCAAGGCACCTTAGTTGCCCAGGGAGCCTTCTCTTTATATCGAACAGAAGCTATCAGAAAGATTAATGGATGGCCCGATGCTATTGGAGAAGATATTGTTCTTACATGGAATCTATTGTCAAACAACTGGAAGGTATATTTTGAACCTTTGGCCGTTGCATTTACCGATGTGCCTGAATCGTTGAATCATTTTTTTAGACAGCGCAGCCGATGGGCTAGAGGTATGGTCGAAGCGTTGAAAGTAGTAAAACCATGGCATCAGCCATTGATTTATACAAAATATTTGACCAGTTCTAACCTTATCATGCCATACTTAGATATTGTCTATACCTTCTGTTGGATTCCCGGTCTGTTTTTAGCCTTTTTTGGATATTATTGGATTGTTGGTTTAACGACGCTCCTTGTACTCCCTTTGGCTATGATTGTGAATTATATTTTGTATCATTATCAGAAAAAAGTATTTAAAACTTTAGGTCTGAGAATTAGAAAGAATGCTTTTGGTTTTATTGCATATGTATTATTTTATCAAATGCTTATGAGTCCGATATCTGTATGGGGTTATTTTCAAGAGATATTTAGGTCTAAGCGAATATGGAAATAAATTGTAGATTATTTTCATTGCTAAACTTACGAACGCCGCATAATCAAAGAGACACTGGTTATCTATCATGATCCCTATGTTGAAAATATGTATTCTGCTATAAAAGGACTCCTTGAAGCTATCGCCGATGATGCTCAGATCCATGGCGCAGGAATCTTTTGGTGGCCTAGTTTTATTGGACATTATCCATTTCTTTATTCTGAGACTTATTACCTTGTAGATCAGGATCATTGGATGAAGGATTGGGTAAATGTTAAACCACCTTAAAACAATAAAGCTAAAAATCGCACAACTTAGACTATGTGACTAAAGTTTCAAGAACTAACAATCGCTTAGTAGTGCCTTAATCATATATATCAGAGAACTCAATATGAATTTTTTCAATATATTGATGCTCTGCTGCTAAATTATATGCTTTAACTTCCTCCACATCTTGTTGGTAAACATCAGGAATTTCGATAATAAACTCACTTCCTTTATTCGCTTCACTTATAACCGTTATCTTTCCATTATGCATCTCCACAAGAGATTTTACAATAGAAAGACCTATGCCGCTTCCTTCCCTGTTTCTGCTTATGGTCTTATCTACTTGTACAAATCTATCAAATATCGAATCCTTCATTTCTGGAGGAATTCCTATTCCTGTATCTTTTACCGATAAGGCTATGCAACCTTCTTTCTCTTCTATACTAACATGGATGCTTCCATATTCTGGGGTAAATTTCACTGCATTGGAGAGTAAATTTAGAATGATTCTTTCAATTTTATCGGCATCACAGGCGATGATCTTTTCCTCAACATTGGTATCAAACACTAGATGAATGTTTCTATCTTCAATATATTTTGCTGCAGACAGCGTTATATCCTCAGCAACGCTAACAATGTCAATATTTTGCAGATTAACCTGTAAATATCCGGCATCAATCTTTGTAATATCTATTAAATTTGCAATAAGTCGTATTAATCTGTAGCAGTTTTGTTTCGTGATTCTCGTATACTGTATGACTTCTTTTTGATTCTCATGTGTTGTATCTTTTAAAACTAGATCCAGCATTTGCTGCGCAGCGTAAATGACATTCAACGGTGTTCTAAGTTCATGTGATATATTGGCAAAAAATGCAGTTCTAATATTCTCCATTTCTATCGTTTCATTAAGCTCTTTTGTTCGTTCTGCTAACATCTGCTCTGTAAGTTTGTAGATTTTATCTAATTCTTGGTTTTTGCTTTCTATTATTTTGCTGTTCATATAATTTCTGATATATGCAGAATAATTAATCTCTGATACAATTAGGGCTAAAATAAATAGCGGAAGAGAAAACAAGACATGTTGAAATACAACGCTAGGATTCTTGAAAATGAATAAAATACCTGTAATATAGATAGCGTAAGAGGAGCAAAAGGCAAACAGCCTATAGCTTTTGGAGAGAAGGATAAGTGATGCTATTGAGAACATCGCTGTTACATATGCAAAAGGTCTTTGGTTTATGATCTCATTATTAATTGCTATAAATGCACATAAGATTAATACAGATGTATTCATCAGCACATGTAGTACTGTCAGGAGCTTGAAGTTTTCATTGGTGATTCTCCTATGCTTACGTGTCAGGAGCAAAAATACTATTGGAATAAAAATAAGTACGATATGTATATGAAAAGATCTTACTGAGATATAATAATCCAACTGTTCATGTCCCCTAGTGATAATATTTAATAATAGAATAATAGAAACGAATAGTATTAGAATACAAGAAAGTATCTTTTCCCGAAATATATTTGCCTGAAGAAGCTCATAGTCCAGTTCATCCTTGAAGTTCTCTAGCATCATGGGCTTTTCCTGAGCAACGCTATCTCTGTTGAATATGGGTATTGTCTTTATCATACTGTCACCTTTTATCTCAGATTTTTACATTGCTACAGCATCAAGTACTCCTAATATCATGAAATTAATACAATATTTTCTATTTTATTCTTATTTTTCCTGCAAGTTTTTTTATCTTTTTTCAAATTATTCTTTATTTCTATCTTCCCATTGTAGTTTTCTGTCATATCCTAATCATAAAGTATATAGTATTTTTATCTCAATGATTGCCTTTTTCATAAAGAACAAAAAATTTTTAAAAAAAGCCTTTCATCCCACGATTGAAATCGTAGGATGAAAGGCCAATTTACTGTAATACGTCAAAACACCTTCACGTTGCAGCTATTATAATTATAACAAACACGATTTAAGAGTATTAAAAAATCTCTGCCTTTTTTAGTTCTTCTATTTCCTCTTTGTTCAGCCCTAATAAATCTTGTAAAATTTCTTCCGTATGCTGTCCTAAAACAGGGGCAGGCTTGCGAACACTGCCTTGCGTCTCACTCATTTTAATTGGTACACCAGCCATTTTTAAATGTCCTGCCACAGGATGGTCTACTTCTACAACCATTTCTCTTGCCAATACCTGCGGGTCTTCAAGAACCTTATCAATCGTATTGATCGGTCCATTTGGAACACCTGCCTTATCTAACAATTCCTGCCACTCTTTCGTAGTTTTTGTTTTGGTAATCGCCGTGATCAGTGGTGTCAATTCTTCAACATGCTTCGTTCTTTGCGGATTTGATTTAAATCGCTCATCCTGTACCCATTCTTCAGTTCCAAACAGCTCGCATAACTTTATAAATAGAGCATCGTTCCCTGCTGCAATCATAATTTCGCCATCACTGGTTTCGAATGGCTCAAAAGGCGTAATAGAGGTATGACGATTTCCTGCAGGTTTTGGTACCTCACCGGTTACCACGTATCTGGCAATAGCATTTTCCAGAATGGCTACCTGGCAATCCAGCATCGCCACATCTACTTTTTGACCTTGACCTGTATTATTTCGATGATTCAACGCTGCTAATATACCGATTGCGGTAAAGAGTCCAGCAGTGATATCTCCTACAGACGGCCCTACTCTTGTAGGCTTGCCGCCCTTAGGTCCTGTAATGCTCATAATTCCTCCCATAGCCTGTACGACTGCATCATAAGCTGCTCTTTTGCTATAGGGACCTGAATGTCCAAAACCAGAGGAAGCTGCATAAATAATTCCAGGGTTAATCTTCTTTAATTCTTCGTAACCAAGACCAAGCTTCTCCATCGTTCCTGGGCGATAGTTCTCCACAACCACATCCGCTTTCTTGACCATTTCCAAAAATAATTCCTTTGCCTTTGGCTTTTTCAAGTTTAAGGTAATACTTCTTTTATTTCTGTTTAAGCTCATAAAATATGCACTTTCATTTGCAATATATGGGCCAAAAGCTCTTGAATCGTCACCTACTCCTGGTGCTTCAATTTTTATGACATCAGCACCCATATCTGCCATAACCATTGTTGCGTAAGGTCCTGCCAATACTCTTGTTAAGTCTAGTACTTTAATTCCTTCCAATGCTTGTTTCATCATCATCGCTCCTTTTCTTTCAAGTATTATTATTTTGTTTTATATAAAAAAATAAACCCAGAAGTAATCAAAATATCGTATATAAAAGAACTTTTTTATATATGATATTCTATATTTGATCAAATTCAAGAGAGATAATAATCTTCTTATTGTATCCTCATTGATGAATTTCTTTTTCATGGGCTTGAAAAAAGATCTCACATGCGCTTTCCTTATGTTGTCTTAATATCTGCTGCACTGCCTCGACATTTTTCTCTTTAAGCGCATTTAGCCATTCCTTATGCTCTTCTAAGGATGTTTGGGACCTACTTTCAGACTTTGTAAATAGGGTTCGGTAAAATTCTGATTTATTCCATAGGTTCATAATTAACTCATTTAGATATTTATAGGGGCTTGAACCATAGATTACTCCATGAAATTTCTTATTCAGCTCCGCATACTTTTTGCTGTCCTGTTCAGCAACAGCAGTTTCCATCTCTCGAATCAAAGTATCCAGCTTTTTTACTTCAACTTCACCAATATAGGGTGTTGCTAATTTAGCAGCCAATACCTCTAACTCGGTAAGAATCAGAAGAATCTCTCTGAGCTTGTTCCATTCCATAGATGCAACCTTGGCTCCAATATGCGGAATCACCTCAACAAACTCATCCTGCTGCAGTCTTTTAATTGCTTCTCTTACAGGCATTGGACTTACATCAAACTCTGCTGCAAGTTCTGAAATAATGATTCTTTCCCCTGGTTTTAATGCACCGTCAATAATTTTGTCCTTCAACATTTGATAAACAATGTCGTTTTTTGTGTGAAATTCCATTTTCTCCACCTCTATACTTTGAATTGTATCATATATAATATCAAATATCAAATATTTTTGTATTTTTTTAGAATATTTTGCATTTCAATTATCCTAATAACATTTCTCTCATCTATATATACTGTACTTATTTTTCTAATCACATACATCCCCTTGCAGTTCCTTTCAACTTTCCATATAATAATCCATAGAAAATAGAATGGAGCGTGTTGCAATGAATTACAAAGTAATCGCAGGCATCCTGATCCTGTTATCCATCATAACCATAGCAGTTGTAATGAGTCAATCTGAGAACAGGACCGATATTTCTAAGATAGACCCTCCAGATTCCCAAGAAAAAGAATCTCCTGTAGAGGTACTGCCTCCTCCTGATCCTGCTGAGGAAGTACTGGCCTCCCTATCCTTAGAAGAAAAGATTGGACAGCTTTTTATATTGGGCTTTCAGGAAAGCATGGATTCTGATAGTCTTCGTTCTTTGATTGAAGAAAAAAAAATGGGAGGTTTTATTCTCTTTCAACGGAATTATCGAAACATCGATACCCTGATTCAACTGAATCAACAGTTACATGCATGGAATAAAGACAACCCCGTACCTTTATTGATCTCTATTGATGAGGAGGGTGGTACTGTTTCCCGATTGCCTTCAGGTGCTACAAAATTTCCAGAAGCAAGACTCCTTGGAAACATTAATGAGGAAAATCTCACTTTCCAGGTAGGTGAAGTAATCGGAAAAGAGTTAAGTGCTTTAGGGATCAATCTTAATTTTGCTCCTGTCATGGATGTGGTTTCCTCAAAGAACAATAGGCTTCTATATCCACGTTCCTATAGTGGAAATCCTGAAACCGTTTCACGACATGGTATGCGTTTTATCCAGGGTCTTCAACAGCAGGGCGTTATTGGCGTTCCGAAGCACTTTCCCGGTCATGGAGATACCCAGGTGGATTCCCATGGGGGAATGCCTAAAATTATGGTTGATCGTGATACACTCCTTCGTAGAGAATTAGTCCCTTTTAAGGCTTCTATAGAAGGTGGCGCTGAAATGATCATGGCGGGCCACTTAGCCTTTCCGATCATTGATGAACAATCTCTCCCTGCCACCCGGTCTAGAATTTTGCTTCAGGAGCTGTTGAGAAAAGAATTGGGTTTTAACGGTATTATTGTTACAGATGATTTAGAAATGAAGGGTTATACAGATAAGAACATCTCTATAGAAGAAGCTGCGTTGCAATCCTTTGACGCAGGCATCGATTTGTTTGTCATCTGTCATACGGAGGACCTCCAAATGAGGGTCTATAATAGCCTCAAGGAAAAGGCAGCAGATGGTACTATTTCAGAAGAACGATTAAATGCATCGGTACTCCGGATTATTCGGCTTAAGCAAAAATATGATCTTTCACATTATATGTATGAAGATCCTGAAAAAATTAAAGCAAAAGTGGGTACAGAAGCACATAAAAAAATCCTGCAAGAGGTGCGGAATCGAGGCAAAAGTAGTCCAGGCTCGTGATCATATACCTAGACACCATGACTAATTGCCATAAAATGCACTATAACCGAACATTTTTCCTGTAGGACCTGTCGTCTCCCGATATCTGTCATTGGCGGACGACCACAGGTCTCCCCTACAGCAGCCTATAGCACATAAACAAAATTTCTCAGCCTTTGATCACTTCTTGCAAAGCGCATATACATCTTTCCGGCGGTGGGCTAATAAGGGCAGTTCTCTACGTACCTTCTCCACCAGTTCTAAATCAATCTCCACATATAAGATACCTTCCTTTTCATCTGCCTGGGCAATCACGGTCCCCCATGGATTCACCACGATGGAGTGACCATAAGCGTGGTAGGAGGTATTCAGATTTCTTGCAGGAGATGCAGCAATAAAGTATACTTGGTTATCCAGCGCTCTTGTTCTAGCTAACAATTCCCAGTGGGCCGGGCCTGTAGTCATATTGAAGGCCGCTGGTATAACGATGACCTTGGCTCCCTCTAACGTCATCAATCGTACCAGTTCCGGGAACCGCATATCATAACAGATGGAAACTCCCACCGGGCATTGAGGTGCATTTGCTACTGTTACGGCTTCTCCGGCACTCAATATTTCTGACTCTTGAAAGCGGATTCCTCCTGCTACATCAATATCAAAGAGATGCATTTTACGATGTTTCCCTGCAAGATTTCCTTGGAAATCAAAAATAAAACTGGTGTTATAGATTTTGTCTTCGTACCGCTCCGGAATAGAACCGCCTATGAGAAAGATACTTAGTTCCTTGGCTAAGCTTGATAGCATTTTCGTCGTTGGACCAGGAAATTCTTCAGCAAAATCAGGAAAATACTTATTATCATAAGGACAGTTAAACATTTCCGGCAGCACCACCCACTGACTTCCAGCTGCAGCGGATTCTCGAATCATAGTCTCTGCCCTTTTCAGATTTCTGTCTTTTTCTTCCTCAATCAGCATCTGACAGACAGCTATTTTAAAAACGGACATAGGTTTCACCTCTCAGCGTTTTCTTCTATTATATAAGAAACAAATAAAAAAGCATACCCAACTCTTTGAGCCAGGTATGCTTTCTTCTATTCACTTTATGGTTTTATGAACATTTGTGTCCAATAAGTTGTGCCATTTCCACTGACTGTATATCCTACACCAATTTGCGTAAAGTTTTCACTTAGAATATTTTTACGATGTCCTGGTGAGTTCATCCAACCTTTCATTACTTCTTCCGGTGTTTTTTGACCCATGGCGATATTCTCTCCCGCATATGAATATGTGATTCCGAATTTTTTCATCATGTCAAAAGGTGATCCATAAGTGGGCGATGTATGGGAAAAATAGCCTTTGTCTCTCATATCTACAGACTTTGTTCTTGCCACATTAGAAAGTGCTGCATTTTCAGTTAATGGCTTTAGTCCATATTTTCCTCTCTCAACATTTACCAGTCTTACAACCTCCTGCTCAAAATTTCTTGCAGTATTCGTTGTAGTTGATGTGGTAGTCGTTGCACTTGGTATATTAATTTTCATACCAGGCCAAATTACATTTGGATTTGCAATTTGCTTGTTGTTGTTAACTAGGGTCTGTACATCTACACCGTATCGCATTGCAATTTTATACATCGTGTCACCGGATTGAACAGTGTAGACGCTGCCTGCTGCTTCTACTTGTGTCAGCGGCATTGTCAGCAGTGGAAAGGCTAACAGTGATGCAATAAGAATCTTTTTCATGTTATCAATCCCCCTTACACACAAGTATACAATAACACCCGCGAAAGGTAACCCCTCAAATATTGTTATCCATTGAATAATTATCCAGTTTACAATGTATGAACATACTTTTTTTATCGTGGCTGCAAAGGTAGTTAAAAGCATCTGCTCATTTTTGTCTAAAAAAATAAAACTCTCCATTGGGAGAGTTTTTGTTTATAATCTTTATTTAATATATGAATATATTTAAATACTGACTATAACTTAACTACATTCGCAGCTTGTGGTCCACGGTTGCCTTCAGTAATTTCGAATTCAACTTTTTGGCCTTCTTCTAATGACTTATAACCATCACCAGTAATTGCTGAGAAATGTACGAATACATCTGGCTCACCTGCTACTTCGATGAATCCAAATCCTTTTTCATTGTTAAACCATTTTACTGTTCCTTGTTTCATTTACTCAATTCCTCCTAAATTTACACAAAATATCGTTTCGTCTTATTATAGCATTAATCAATGATGATAACAAGCCTTTAAATATTTTTAATCGCTTCCTGCACATACTAGAAGCAGACGTATACAGCACCTGCTCCTGCATAGGTTCCGATCACAGGACCCATGGAATGAAGCAGTATCTCCTTCGGTTGAATCTCTTCCTTGAGCACACGGATAAATTCATTTGCCCTATCTAAACAATCGGCATGGGTTACCCCAATCACACGATTTGAGAAATCAATATTTTTTTCTTTGATGGCATTAATAATATAGCGCAGGGCCTTTTTTTCTCCTCTAATCTTTTCTTTTACCTTGACGTATCCGTCTTCCTTATCGATAAATACCAAGGGTTTTACATTTAACATGCTGGCTGCAAAATACTGTACCTTGCTCACACGCCCACCCTTGACAGCGTTTTCCAAAGTTTCAAGATATACAAGAACATCTAAGCTATCCCGGTACTCCGTTAGTTCCTTAATAATTTCTGGAATAGATAATCCTTTCTTCATTAACTCACAAGCCTTTAGAACCTGCATTCCTACACCTAGAGAACCGTTCCGTGTATCAAAGGTAGTTACTGCTTCTCCAATACTATTTTTCACCATCGTTACGGTCTGATAGGTTCCACTTAAAACAGAGGAAAGATTTACAGAGAGCACGTGCTTGTATTCTTTGAGACTTTCCTGAATCAGATTAAATATATCTCCAGGAGAAGGTTGAGAGGTCTTCGGCAGATTTTTTGTAACTGCACACTTTTGATAATATTCTTCATGGCTAATTTCAATACCGTCAACATAATTTTCTTCATCAATCATTATATGTAAGGGAGCCACTCCAATATTATATTCATCTAATATGTGTTGGGGAAGATCACAGGAACTGTCAGTTATAATTCTTATATTCATAACACGCCTCCTTGCTTTTAATTTTACTTTATACGATAGATGTTCATATGGCAATCATTATTTTTAGCGCCTTAACCGATCACTACTTCCTGGATACATAAGCATTGTTTTTTATGTAAAATCGCCACAGAAAATCTCGTGCTTCTTCAGCATAATCAATATTAATTCGCTTAGAAGTTTCGATTTCAAAAGGCGCCTCCGATATTTCCCTGCATATGAAAAGCCTTTCTCCCAACAAATCCTCTCCATAACAATTCTTGTCAATCCCTAAGGCTGCGCAGAGCTTTCCTGGTCCGTTTGTAAGGTGTATACGTTGGTTTTTCGTCAGTTCTTCTAACGGTTTAGTATATCTTCTAAATGCCATCTGCTGCATCCCATAAAAAGGTTCCAGCGCTCGGATCAGCACTGCAGAAGCTTCTCCTGCTTTACCGGTTACTACATTCATGCAGTAGTACATGCCATAAATTAAATAGATATACGCATACCCGGCAGGTCCAAACATGATTTCGGTTCTTGCGGTACGCCGGTTGTTGTAGGAGTGAGCAGCCTTGTCTACCGCCCCAATATAGGCTTCCGCTTCCACGATCCTTCCAGCAAGCTCTACACCCGCTATACGATGAATCAAAATTTTTCCTAATAGTTCTTTCGCCACATTTAGCGTATTTCCTTCAAAAAATTCACGTTTTAATTTCTCCATAGAAAACTTTCCTCTCAATAGGATTTCAATATTATTGTTTTTTCATTTAGAAATTCTATACCTTTCTTCTCTATCCTCTTTTCTAAAAATAAACAAATTAATTAATCAATTTATGTTTCAACATTTTAAAACAGGGTATCTTAATTTCGATTAGTTTTTTTGAAAGGAGTTGTTTCATTGGTAGCCTATTTAGAGCAATTTAACATTATTGTTGTAGGATTCATAGCAAGTCTTGTTGCAGGTGCTGCTACCGGTCTCGGTGCACTGCCTATCTTTTTCACAAAAAATGTAAGCCATAAGTTCTTAGATACAATGCTCGGTTTTGCTGCAGGTGTTATGCTTGCCGCAACTTCCTTCAGCTTAATTGTTCCTGCAATTGAATACGGCGGGGGTGGAGCAAGTGGAGCACTCACAGCCATGATCGGAATTTTATTGGGCGGAATCTTTCTAGACCTTATGGATAAATACTCACCTCATGTCCATCTATTAGAAAACAGAAGAGAAGGCGGCAGCTCCAGTCTTACCAAGGTGTGGCTCTTTATTATCGCCATTACGCTACACAATTTCCCGGAGGGTCTCGCTGTTGGTGTAGGCTTCGGTAACGGTGATATTGCCAATGGACTGACCCTTGCGATTGGCATCGGTCTTCAGAATATTCCTGAGGGGCTTGCAGTAGCATTAGCATTGGTTCGAGAAAAATACTCCCCCATCAAGGCCTTTCTAATTGCATTGTTTACAGGACTTGTAGAACCAATCGGAGGAATTATCGGGATCGGTCTCGTTCACATTGCCCAACCCATCTTGCCTTTAGGTTTGGCCTTTGCCGCAGGGGCCATGTTGTTCGTCATCAGTGATGAAATCATCCCTGAAACCCACAAGCATGGTTTTGAACGTGTGGCCACTTACGGCCTTCTAATCGGGTTTGTGATCATGATGTATCTGGATGTCACCCTTGGATAATGAATGATCTTCCTTATATAAAAAGCTTTGGCTCTTTAGCCAAGGCTTTTTATTGGTTATTGAAATAACTATTAAAAATTGCCACCGCCGGCTCTCCGCCATGTTGACGGCACAGCTCTCTAAAACCCTCTCTGGTTACAATCTTATTTTGATATTGTTGGTATAGGCTTTTTAAAAATCCATCATAACGGTCCTTGCCCATAGCCTGATAGATCTCATAATGCATCAGAGCAGCTCTTCGATAGTTCACACGATAGTAATGACTCCATGAAGTATAAATACTTAAATCTTCTCCCAATGCAATATTGGCCCACCCTTCCAGTGCTTTTTTCAGCTGTATTTTTTCCTTTTGATAAAAAACTTCCAATTCCTTTTCCTGAAGCTCGTATCCCTTTTGAATGAAAGTCGTTAATCCCTCGTCAAACCACGCATCCTTCAATTGATTGTTTCCTAAAATGCCGTAAAACCATTGATGCCCCGTCTCATGGAGGATCGTAGCACTTCCTTTCGTGAACTCTTGCAGGTTCTGGGTGCTAATCATAATCAGACAGGGGTATTCCATACCTCCTGTCATAAATTCTGTTTCCACCACATCAAAATCTTTATAAGGGTAGGGTCCAATTCTTCGCCCATAATAATCCATAATTTTTTCCAGCTCTTTCAAATAAGCTTCTGCAGCCTTTTGATCTAAGCTATAGCTATAGAGTTTCAGAGAAATATCATCCTCCGTTTTATGTATATACTCTCTATAGTTCCTGCTAATTGCAAGGGCCATATCTCTTATATTATTCCCTTCTATAATCGTTAATTTGTTGTCTTCCAACATTTCAGCCCTCTCCATGCCTGAGCCTACAACCGTATATTCAGGGGGTGTTGTGATCTGCAGCCGATAGTCTGCTGTTTGCGTATAAAAGGGGTCCCCTGCAGGAAGATAATTGGATACGATCCAACCCTCTTCTTGATAGATTCCAAGTGTAGGAATCCAATTGCCCAACCATAGCGCTTTATCATTTCCCCCGGTTCTGTGGGAAATTTTAGGTACTTGTATCTCAATATCCAAGGAAACACGCAAAACCCTGTCAGATTTCTGCACCTGTGATACATCAAGCCATAACAGTTCATCCTCTATTTCAAAAGAAATATCTTTTCCTTCTATTGCTACAGCCTTTATATCAATAAATCCTTGGCTGTCTCCTCTTGCAAAAATGCGATTCCTCATCTCGGGGAAATAAAAATGACCCTTCTTTCCATTTTTGTAGGCATTCATCCATAATTGCAGAGGCAATCGATCTCCCATTTTCATATTTTCTATCCGAATTTCCTGTTTGCCTGTTAGCTTCCGACTTTTCTCGTCAAAGGTCAGTTTCAGATCATAAGTAACTTTCTCTTCTTTGTTTTCAAGCCGGGTTTGTTCCGTTACAGTTTCTATATCTGACTTCTCCAGTGTTTGATTTTCCAGAGCGTTTTCTTCACAACCCGTAAATAAAATACTCCATAACATTAAAGCGCCTATCACTCCGATTATACTTTTTTTCATTTTCTTATCCCACCAGTACATAGATATAGGAGTTGAGAATGCATCTCTCAACTCCTTTTATCATAACACATCTGTAATCTTGAATAAACTAGTGTCTACGTCCTCGGGTCATCTTTTGATAGACTTCTCCCGGCGTTAATCCGGCTGCTTCAATCACTGGTACATTAACTTTTAGATTTCTATCCACATTGCCGCTATTCAGGTCTGTCACAACAATGGCATCATACTCGTCTGTAACAATATCCTCTACCGTATCATCCTTATACATCGTTCTTACATCGTAGCCATGATCTGCTAAATACCTTCTGACATCCTCCAAAGTATTTTCAACAACAACTTTTCTATTCATAAGCATCCCTCCAAATATTTTTTCATGTTTATTATCTGTATCTTTATCCTTTTTATGTTTGCTTTTAAATGAATCATAAAAAAACGCTGGTTGAAATATTAGTGTCTTGTACTACCGATTGCTGTGGTCATTACATCCCTTTCCCTGTGGCTCTATGACAATCTACCGGATATGGTCCAATGGGCCCGTGATAACTATCCCTATTATGCAATCCCCTTTCAAACCACCGTCTCATTTCTTCTGCCTTGCATCTCTCTATGGAAAAAAATGAAAAAAAGAAGGCAAAGAAGCAGCGAACAGCACTCCTTTTGCCGTATATTTAGACAGTCACATACCCTTTTACTGCTTTCAAAACCGGACTTGTTTCTCCATAGTTATATAGGTATAAACGATGCAGAGCTCTGGTAATACCGATATAGAACAGCTTTATATCAATAGGGTTCATGGTATAAGATTCTTCCGCCGCGTTCCAAAGAATAACTCCGTCAAACTCTAGCCCTTTTGATAAATAGGAAGGAATCACTACGGTACCTCCCTGAAAATCGGTTGCTTGGTCTGTAATCAAATGCAGATCTTCTAACTTTTCTTTTAATGTATTGTATGCTTTTCCCGTCTCTTCTAAATCCTTACATATGATTGCTATAGAATTCATTCCCTCACCATGAAGGGTTTTGATTCCTACAAATACTTTTTCTATCATTTCAGCTTCACTACTGCATTGAATCCATTTTGGCCTTTCTCCGTGTCTTAAAATAGGCTCTGCCAGTACAGCCTTTAGATCACTGCAAAGCTTGATCACTGCATTGGCCAATTCTATGATTTCTATCGTAGAACGGTAACTGGTAGTCAGCAGATGATAATTATATTCTTTGTCAGGAAATACTCTTTCCATACTCCGTTTCCAGTCTCGAATGCCTCTGTAGGAATAGATTCCCTGTGCCAAATCCCCTACAAAGGTAAAAGAATCATTCATAGAAAACTCCCGTAGAATGCTCATCTTAAATTCGTCAAAATCTTGGGCTTCATCCACTACAATATGTGCATATTTCTTTTTATCTTCGTGGGGAGAGAGTCGGATTTGAAGGTATGCAAGTGGACCCAGGTCCTCCGGTTGCAACATTCCCTTCTTTAATCTTTCTGCTTCCCTATGGCAGAGTACTTCGATTTCCTCCTCGCCGATTTTACTGCCAAAGGCCTTTCGCATCTCATCCGGTTCTTCGAATAGACTGCAATAGAAGGTTATGGGAGCCACACTTTTAACTTTTACCATATAAGTGTCGACTAAATCCGTAAGTTTCTGCTGAACCGATGCAATTTTTTTGTCTCGTTCATCATAATATTCAATTATCTTTGGCCGGATTTCATCAATATTTTGTGTCCCTCCTTTTAAATTTTCTATTTTTTCCTGGTAAAAGTTTTCTATTTGCTGGCGGATTTCCGGCAGTTCCCGCTTAAATTTCCGTTTCAGATAGTCTTGCAGTTTCTTGATCCGTTCATCTATAGACAGATGGACATTACTGGTATTAAAAACTTCCTGAAGAGTTCCATACCCCATCAGGGGAATTCCTTCAAAGGAGAGATCTTCCTTTGGCAGCAGGTTTTCTTGCAGCTTCAACAGCCTGTGGTCTATAACCCGCTTAAAGAGTAAGGACCCTTTGATCTTAGATGCTAGCTTAATTTTTTCCTGAACCTCCGCAGCTTTACCCGTGAGCTGATTGATCGGATCGCTCCATCGTTCTAAATCAATGGTTAGCCCTGTTAACTTCATCGCCCAGTCTTCAAAGGTAGTCTGCATTACATTCTCCACACCCAGATCCGGAAGAATATCTGAAATATAGTTCAAAAAGAGCTTATTGGGTGCCATGACCATATATCGGGCTTCTTCCATATTTCTTCGGTTATTATAGATGAGGTAGGCCATTCTATGCAGGGCAATTGTGGTTTTTCCGCTTCCGGCTACTCCCTGTACTACCAGTGGCTTTATCATCTCGCTTCGTATAATTCTATTCTGCTGATCTTGTATCGTGGCTACAATCTCCTTTAATCTTCCCTGGGTTGTTTTGTTTAAGGCTTCTGTCAGAAAATCGCCTTTTCCCTTTAAACTCTCTTCAATGATCTCTTCTGACACCTTTTCATCGAAAATTTGTTCTAATTGTCCTTCATGAATTTCATATCGCCGTTTCACGTGCATGATGCCCCGCACCTCTCCATAGGGTGCACGGTAGCTCACATTTTTGCTGAGGCCGCTATAGTACACGTCGGCTATAGGCGCCCGCCAATCTACTACAACAGGTATATCTTGCTCCTTATCCATTAGCCCAAATTTGCCGATATAGATTTCCTCAATCTCATCTCGATTTCGTTCCTGAAAGTCGATTCTTCCAAAGTAGGGGCCCCCTTCTATCTTCTTTAAGTTCTCCACATTTTTTGCTGCGATTTGATGAAGCTGCTGTTTTGCTATGAGTCTTTCATCCATCAATGTGGTCACTGTTTTTCGGATTTCTGCAATTTCACCTTTTAGAATTTCTTCGTAATCTTGAAGAAATGCTTCCTCCTCCTCAATCCATTGAATCGTTTCACGTAAATGGATATCTTCCTCTTCAAATTTGGGATGCACCTTCGCTTCCATACAAACTTACCTCCCTACCGATCAAATGTAAGACTATTGTACCCAACAGATATTGATTTTGCAAAAATCTCCTGCAAGCATCCTGTACCTTTTTATAATCCCCAGTATCCACCTCTACCTTTTTCTCCGTTTATTGAATTTTTTCTTGCCTAATTCCCATTTTTTTGATATACTATGACTGTTAAGTGTAAGTTTTTTTCAGCACATTTTAAAGGACAGTTCCCTTGTGAACTGTCCTTTTCTATTCTATGCCTGCATATGATTTACTTTAATACCGTCTAATGCTTCTAGGCTGTCTGCCATTCCCCTGATTCTTCCCATATCTCCCCGAAGATTCAAGGTTATCAGCCCATGGTCCACTTCCCCGGGATCGTGTATGCCAAATCTTCCAATAATGATATCGCCGTTTTTTGTCAGAATTTCCTGCATCTTCGGAGCTGAATCCGTTCTATGATCTACTCGTATACTCATAACACTCAAATTGTCCATCCAAATTCCTCCTTTTAAAATCTCTCCTGCTATTTTGAACAAAACCATCTAAAACTATGCATGGAATAAAAGAAAGATCCTTGGTCGTATATCTATACTTCTTTCTATACATAAAGTATACTATACTAATATTATAATGAATTGTATATGTTCAAGTTCATGTTCATACATAACATGAACTTGAACTTTATAGATTCCATCATTTAATGGATTAGACGGAGGTGATTTCATGAAAACTTCTTATTTAAAAGCAATTACACAGCATCGTCAAGCAAAACCAGAAGGTGACTATAAAGGCTTTTCCATTTTGGTTCCCCTTCTTCAGGTTCAGAATGAACTTCATCTTTTATTTGAAGTACGCTCTGAAAACTTAAAGACCCAACCTGGAGAGATTTGCTTTCCCGGCGGAAGAATAGAGATGAACGAATCTCCGGAGCAATGTGCACTGCGTGAAACTGCTGAGGAATTGGGGTTGGCTGAGGCGGCCATTGAGTTGTTTGGACCTTTAGATTATATTGTGACACCCTATAATTTGATTCTATATCCCTATTTGGGTACACTGCCAACAATAAACCCGCAAGACTTTCCCATTAATCCTGATGAAGTTGCAGCGCTTTTTACAGTTCCTTTAAGCTTTTTTATAGAAAATCCACCCTTAGAGCATCCTATACATGTAAAAACCGAAGTAGATGAAGATTTCCCCTTTGATAAAATTCAAAATGGTCGAAACTATAACTGGAAAATGGGCAGCTATCCTGTTCTCTTTTATGAATATGGTGAACACATCATCTGGGGAATGACCGCCCGCATCGTAAAAAATCTGGTAGAGATTATTCAATCCAAAAATGGAGAAAATGGCAGGATAATTTAGTTTTATTTCGAATACCTAAATAGAATCATAAAGCAATCAGGAGGTTAAGCAAATGAAAAAAAGCTTTTTAGGAAAAACAAACATAGAAGTAACAGAGCTCTGTTTTGGAGTACTTCCCATAGGTCCGCTGCAGAAAAATGTTCCTGTGGAGGAGGCCTCAGAAATCTTAGCCGATGCATTAAGAAAAGGTATCAACTTTTTTGATACAGCACAAATGTATAAGACCTACGCCCCGATACGACTGGCCATGGAAAAAACAGGTATCCGTCCAGTCATTGCTTCTAAATCCGTAGCAACGACCTATGAAGATATGGAAGCTGCTATTGAAGAAGCATTAAAAGAACTAAATATATCCTATATTGATATTTTCCACCTCCATGCAGCCAGAGCCAATACAGATGTTTTTGAAGCTCGGAAGGGTGCCTTTCAGTGTCTGCTGGATTATAAAGCAAAAGGAATCATTAAAGCAGTGGGAATAGCCACCCATAATGTAAAGGTAGCCCACCTAGTCGCTGATCGGGAAGATATTGACATTCTTTTTCCCCTCATAAACAAAACCGGTCGTGGTGTTCTAGAAGGTACAGTGCAGGATATGCTCCAAGCCATTTCTCTGAACGCAGAAAAAGGAAAAGGAATTTATCTGATGAAGGTCCTTGGTGGAGGCACGCTGATCAATGACTTTCATGAGTGCATGGAATTCGCCAGAACGATCCAAGGCATTTCTGCCATTGCCCTGGGAATTGTCAGTCATGAAGAAGTAGAGTATAATACACGTTATTTCAACAATGAAAAAGATTTAGAAGGAATCCTTACCATTCGCAATATTAAAAACCCGCAGGTAATGCAATTTATGTGTATTTCCTGCAGACGCTGCAAGGATGTCTGTCACAATGATGCCATTGATTTTGACGAAGCAGGAAAAGCCTTTATCCTATTAGACAAGTGTATGCAGTGCGGTTACTGCATGACTGCCTGTCCTCAGTTCTGTATCCGTATGGTATAGAAAAGGCTGCTGTGTTAAACACAGCAGCCCAAGCTGTTGATAAAGTTGTGCTTTCATAGAAACCCCTCATAAGCTTTCGATTCGCGACTTGACGAAGGTCACTTTTTTCAATTATTCCATCCGGTAAAAGCGGCCTTGTCACGGAGCAGGGAGGCTCTTGTGAGGGGTTTCTCAACAAACTCAGCCTTCTTACTTGCTTATAATTTCTTTTGCAATCTTTACGGCCTCTACTGCATCCTCTGCATATTCGGCTCCAATAGACGCTGCATAAGCCTTCGTCACCACAGCCCCACCTACCATTACCGGGATATTGAGCCCTTTACTTCGTAATTCTTCCACGACTACTTTCATCTCCTGCATGGTGGTGGTCATCAATGCACTCAGTCCAATAATATCAGGTTTTTCTGCTATCGCCTTTTGGATAATAATTTCTGCAGGCACATCCTTGCCTAGATCCACTACCCGGAAGCCATGATTCTGGAGCATAATCGATACGATGTTTTTTCCTATATCATGTATATCTCCCTTTACAGTGGCGATCAGATAGGTACCGGTTTTTTCATAGCTCTCCTGTTCAAGGTCATCTTTTAAGCAGCTGAATGCTTTCTGTGCTGCCTCTGCCGCCATCAACAGCTGCGGTAAAAAGTAAGTCTGCTTTTCGTACCCTTCTCCTACTTCCTCCAGTGCCTTTACTACTTGGCCCTGAATGATATCCATGGCAGATAGGCCTTGCTGCTTCATCATTTCAATCAAATCGGAAACTCTTTCCCGCTCTCCCCGTTTGATTGTTTCCAATAAGTTTTCTTTCTCTGCGCTTTGGATATGCATAATGCCATCCTTCGCTTCCTTCTTAGCCGCCCATTGAATGTACTCCTGTGCATTCTGATCTCTTCCTGTCAGCACATCCGCACTGTGGAGAACCGCCCAGATTTTTTCTTCGTAGGGATTAATAATCGGTATATCCAAGCCTGCCTCTAAAGCCATGGCCAAATAGGTTGCGGTCAAATCTCTTCGATTAGGCAGTCCATGGGAGATATTGCTGACCCCCAATATGGTTCTTACGCCCAGCTCTGTCTTAACCTTGCGAAGTGCTTTCAATGTATCCGGTACCCATTTTTGCTGGGCTCCTGCAGTAAGGGTAAGGGTATCGATAAAAATATCCTCCCGTGGAATTCCTGCCGCTAAAGCTCTGGTTACAATTTTCTCAGCAATTTGAAATCTCTTCTCTGCAGTGTCAGGAATGCCCTGCTGATCCAATGTTAATCCCAGCAAGGCAGCACCGTACCTCTTTGCCAGTGCAATGACCTTATCCAGAGAGGCATCTTCTCCGCTGGTAGAGTTTAATAGCGGTTTTCCCCTATAAATCTTTAAAGCAGCTTCCATCACTTCAAAGTTAACGGTATCGATAGACAGCGGTGCATCTACGGCCCGTTGTACAGCCATTATGGCATTTAACATCGCCATTTCTTCACTGATCATCCCATCACGGATTCCCATATTTACATCAATGATTTGAGCTCCGGCCTTTACCTGACTTTTAGCTTCCTTTGCTATAACATGAAAATTATCATTTTGAACGGCTTCCATTAAGTGTTTTTTCCCTGTTAGGTTGATGCATTCTCCTATAAGATTGTACGGCAATGTTTCATGGATCAATACGGTTTTAGTACCACTGGACAATTTTGAAAAAGCAATAGGCTCTCTGGAAGTTGGCGTCTCTCCTGCAAGGCTTTTTGCTATAGCCTGCATGTGAAGCGGTGTAGTCCCACAGCAGCCCCCAATGATATTTACTCCCGCTGCAACCAATGCTTTACTGTAGGCTGACATCGCCTCAGGAGACAAGTCAAATAAGGTTTCTCCATTGACGAGCTTAGGCAGCCCTGCATTGGGCTGGACGATTAGAGGCTTACTCGTCACCTTATTCATTCTATCCAAAATGTCGATCATAAGATCCGGTCCAAAGCTGCAGTTGGCGCCTAATACTGCTACGTCCAGTGCTTCAAGGATTGTAGCGGCAGTCTCCGGATCTGTTCCTGTCAAGGTTCTCATATCTTTTTGAAATGTCATTGTACAAATCACCGGTACATCGCCTGCATCCTTTGCTGCAATCACGGCAATTTTTGCTTCTTGAATATCTGACATAGTTTCAATATTGATTAGATCCACACCACCCTGAATTAATGCCAGTGCCTGTTCATAAAAAGCATGATAAGCCTCCTCATAAGATAAGGGTCCCAGAGGCGCCATCAGTTTTCCGATAGGTCCGATATCTCCAGCCACCAAGCAGTCTTCACCCGCTGCCATTCTAGCAATCGCTGCACCTTTTTGATTGATTGGAGCTACTTGGTCTGCAAGACCATACAAGGACAGTTTGATCCGATTGGCTCCAAAAGTATTGGTCTGAATGATTTTGCATCCAGCCTCTACATACTGTCTGTGGATTTGATAAATCGCCTCTTCCCTGTTTAAGTTAAAAGCCTCTGGGCATTCTCCGGTCTTTAGTCCGCTTTGCTGCAGCATGGTTCCCATGGCACCATCAAAAACCAGTATTTCTTTTTCCAGTCTTTTATAAAACTCTTGTTTTTTCACGATATCACCTGCTCTCGAAGTATTCATTTCTATTTCTAACCGACTTCAGCGGAAGTCAATCCTTGCTCCTCTTGAATGATCTCAAGAAACTCCTTTAAAGAATTTACCCTCATTATCCCTTGCATTTCTTGATTGTAGGGCTGATTTTGCAAGTAAATATTAATCCCGCCTTCAAGCAATTCTTTAACAAAAACGGGGGAATCATCAATGGCATAATTGATATCCAGACCCTTGCAAACCTTAACTTTATCTCTTCTCGGGATTACGCTGATTCCACGGCACACATGGGTTTCTAACCAGTTTTGACATTGAAGAATTACGGGTTTACCCGGAGTTTGCGGCCTTGCGGTAATTGCAAAAAATTCATAGTGGGGATCCTCCACCATTTCACGAAGGGTCTGTAATTCTTCCTCTTTTACAATGGGTTCTAATTTTTCCCAAAGATCCTCTGTCTGCAGTATTCGTTCCCACACCTCCCGCGTCATTTCTTTCGTCAAGCCTATACCTGCTTCAGCGTAATTCCAGTGATTAACACTGGGTATAAGTGGTGTTTGAAACATTTCATGGGCTGCCTCCAAAAAGAACTTTGTAAAATTTGACAGCACCCCATCGATATCCAGCATAATTCTGATGGGCTTTTTTTCTTTAAACATTGGTATCCTCCTATTTTCGATCTACAACTCCAGCGAATCTTCATCTTTATTTTCTAATTGATTATCTGGCTGGCACAACAGACTCGTAAATCTACAGATATATAAAATTTACATCCGGATATTTTTCCAGCAGGTCTATTTCTCTTTTCTGACAAGTAAATAAAATTACCTGATGCTGCTTTGCATAGTCATAGAGGTATTCTAATACTGCCTTTAACCGTTCCTCATCATATTGTACAAAAGCATCGTCCAGAAATATGGGTACCACTGATTCTTTGCCAAAAATCATTTCCGCAATGCCTAATCGTAGGGCAAAATAAATCTGATCCCAGGTTCCATTGCTAAAGTAGTCTATATCCTTGATTTTATCTTCCATAGGATCGGAAACCTTGATTTGATAATCTTCAGATATTTTTATTTCACGATACTTGCCATCAGTGATCTTTTCCAGGATTTCTCCTACAGTTTTATTAAACCGAGGTCCAAAACTTCTTTGTATTTCTTTGAATGCTTGCTCCATAACTTCCTTACCAATATCAAGTGAACTAGCGACCTCTTCATAATAGCCAATTTGTTGGCGGACATTTTCCAACTCTTCTTCAATACTGGTAATCGTACGAACGCCCTGAATCCTGCTTTGAATACCAAATTCCAAGTCCTTTATGCGCTTTTCCATAACAATCAACTGTTGGGTGCTCTCTTTTAAAGCAATTTCCAATATTTCCTCAGTTTCTCCCGTTTGCACCTCTGACAACGCTTCAGCAGCAGCCAGTTCTGCTCCCATTTGCTCAGCATTACGTCCTTTTAATAGTGCATTATAGGTATTTTTGATAGCTTCTAATGCAGTTTTTTCTTCATTTCGCTGTGCTAACTGGTTTGAAATCTCTTCTATGATCTGTTCATAAGTTTCAGACAGACCTACTGCCTTCCCAGCTAGGATAAGCGGTTCTTCTATTCCTGCACATATGCTCTTTAATTCTTCCTGGATATGATGCATCTGCTTTAAAGTTTCGTCTAGCTTATATTCCAGACTTTCTTTATCTAGGATTAGCTTCCTGTGTTGTTTTAAACCCTGCTTAAATGCTTCATAATCTGTGCAGTTACAGTTATTAAAAACTTCTTTAATAAAGTTCTCACACTTTACCAGCTTTTCTGTTAGTTCATTGGTTGCAAGAGCCTCTAATTGTTTTTTCTTTTCTGCAACTTTTACATTGAGAATCTCAATATTTTCTCTTTTTTCAGTATATCGAAGCATTCCACTACGGAACTCTTGGAGGTTTGCAACACCAAAACGAGCATATATTTTCTGAAGTTCTTGAAGATTATCCTCTAATTCTTTGTGCAATGCCTTTGTATCTCCAAAAACTGAAATTTCCATTTCAAGCTTTTTTACTTCACCGGTAAGCTTCTTTCTTTTAGCCAATCCTAATATACACAAGATTAGCCCTACAGCAGAAAATCCGTAAAGAAAGCTGTTGATAAACCATCCTGCTGCAGCTCCGCCAGCAGTTAGCAATACCCCCGCTAACAACAACACCATCATATTCTTCTTTTTGTCCTGCAACATATCCTGTTTTAGCATCAGGTGATCCCGTCGGGTGTCTCCGGCAATCTTGTCTTTTAACTCCTTTACGCGATCCTCTCTATCGTAAATCTCTATTTCCAAATTCGGTGGTACCTCTTCAAAACGCAAAGTCCTTCCCAAGCTGATCTTTTCATTTAAAAGCTGCCCTTCCAACAATTTCTTCTCTTCTGTTAATGCTTCTATCTCTATTTTTTTTTGTTCTAGGATTTGCTTTTCCTGGAGGTGCTCAAAAAGTCTTAATTCAATATCTTCCTCTAAACCATCATACCCATGCAGTTCTTCAATCAGGGTCTTTTGTTCCTGCAGCTGTGAATGAAGCTCCTGTTGTTGTTCTTCCAAGGTAGATAAACTTTTCTGTAAGTCTTGCTGCAGATAAATTTTTTCCCTTACATCCGCAACCCAGTTTGCATCTATTCGGTAGTCCTCATGGGCCAAGGCTTCTTCTAAAGCTGCTATATGCTGAACCTTCTCTTGAATTTGCCTTTCATATCCACAGAGATCTTCATATTCTTCCTTTAATATGGCGAGCTTCGCTGCTTTCTTTTTGTTATCCAGGCGCGAAATCTGCTTTAGTAGAATTTCTTTTTCTTCCTGAAGACGGTTGAACTGGATCTGTTCCTCGATACATTCCGTATGCAGGCTTTTTGCATATACCAACTCCTGTCGCAAACGATCCTGGTCTCCCTTCAGTTTATCCAGTCTTCCGGTCTTTCTTGCACTCTGCAGACTCTTTCCTGCACGCTGCAATGCATCCATTGCTTTATGATAAGATAAGCTTTCATCTCCTGTCTGATGGAGATTGCTAATCCGTTTCATGATTTCATCTTCTTTATCCCGAGCCACTTCACTCCCTAACTGTCGAATGAAAATTGTCTTTTCAAAGGCCTCTTCTCCTATGCCAAAGAAGGCTGTCCCTGGTTTTTCACTATCAATATGAACTGCTTCTTCTCCAGTAATAGCGTCAATGACTAATCGATCATCTTTTTTCTTTTTTTCCCAAAAGCTCCTTTTAACAATATACTCCTGTTTATGGGCATCCATCCAATAAAGTTCTCCAGAGGCAGCATCTCCGCTCCAAGGCAAGTAGCGTTTTCTATCATTTATGCGAATATCCTTTTTTCCGGAACCCATGCCATAGAACATAGCCTTTATGAAAGCCTGCAAAGTGCTTTTTCCGGCTTCATTTTCACCGTAAATGAGATTAAGGCCCTCTTGAAAATTGATTTCTTTATCCTTTAGCTTTCCAAATCTTCCTACTTTTACTTTTTTGATGATCATTCCAGGGTCACCTCTCCATCTCTTAAAGCCCTTAGGCCAGCTTTCAAAGCAAATTCTAATTTTTTCTTTTCTTCTAAACTTGCAGCTTTACTCATTTTCTCCTGCATGGTTCGAACAAAGACACCCTTCAATGAAAAGCTGTCCGATAACTCCCCATAATCCACATACGCTTCTGTATCATCCACGAGCTTAAGAAAATAGAAGCGATCTTCTAATTTTTCTGCAATAACAGCAGAGTGGAGCACAAATCCCTCTGACAATTCGCCTTGCAAGACTAGTTTATACAGATTTCTCCTACGGTCCGGGTCGTTTATTTGATCGTTTATTTTCTCTACAATCTCCTCATAGGTAGCAGCACCTTGAATGTTGATGACTTGTTCATAATATTTTCGTTTGCAAATTTCACGAAAATTTAGGTTGCAATAATCTTTGCTGATTTCACCCAATACAATTCCCTTTGCTCCTAGTTCGTCAAAGCCTCTCCCCTCGGGATTCCCACTGTAGCTCCAATAGGTGCTGCCAGTTTTATTTATTCCTGAAAAAGAATGGCGGTGTCCCAGGGCCAAATAATCCAGCTGGCTTTTCTCAATGCGCTCTATTGAAATCGGATTATAATCGCTGTCTTGTTCTCCGGAAACAACGTCCCCATGTAAAACCATAATATTGATGCAACAAGGATTTTCTAATTGCAGGTCTTCCAGCAGGGGCTTTTTTTCATGGTTCTTAGAAAATCCAATACCATATACATAAGTGTCTAACTCAGGAATCCGCACACCTTCTAGTTTTGATGTAAAAATATGGACGTTAGCAGGCCATTGAATCAATCGGTAGTAGGATTTGTATGTATAGGGATCATGATTGCCTGGGCTGATAAAAATCCTAACCTGTGGAATCTCTTCCAGCTTTTTTATGATATATTCTAAGGTGGTTTTCATCACCTTTTCACTGTCAAAAAAATCTCCACTAATGAGCAGCAGATCTACCGCTTCTTCCTTTGCGATAGACACAATACGCCCAAAGGTCTCCCGCAAATCCTCTTTTCGTTTCTCTGCTTCTGCTGTGGTTAGTCCAAAAAATGGCGTATCAAAATGAAAATCCCCACAGTGAAGAACTTTTATTTTTTGCATCCTTCCACCTCCAATGAATCTTGTCCTAAGACGCTGTACCATATATTATCTAAATATATCAATTTTATCATATTCAAGGGCTTGTTGACGAGGAAATTCATAATTGTAAATAAAAAGAAAATAGACTGTTGTCCAGTCTATTCCTCTTTTTGCTGTATACCGGTTTCGGTTATAACAATCTTATTTTCTTTCAACAGCTTTCCCACGGCTCTTTTGAAAGCTGCCTTACTCATATTCAGATGGTATTTAATTTGCCCTGGTTCGCTCTTGTCATGGAGAGGTAAGAATCCACCTTTTTTAAGCAATGCTTCATAGACCTTTTCGCTGTCTCCTTCCATCTGTTTGTAGGCAGCTTTTCGAAGGGACAAGTCTAGTTTACCGTCTTCCCGGATTTCTTTGATTCTAACATTCACTTGGTCTCCATTACGCAGGTCCTCAAAGTATTCCTTCTGGGGGATCATCCCCTTATATTTGTTTTCTACGGCTATGAAAGCGCCTATATCTTTTACAATGCTGTAGACCGTTCCGTTTACCCAATCCCCCTTTTTGAAAGGGCTATCGGTGGATAAATCCTTATCGATATCGGTAGTAGCACAAATTCTGCCGCTTTTATCAATATACAGCTTTACTAGATAGCTTCTTCCTACCTGCACCTTATGTTTTTGCTCTTGAAAAGGCAAAAATACATCCTTTTCCAGCCCCCAATCCATAAATGCACCGATCTGCGTTGTCTGCACTACTTTTAACATCGCCAACTCTCCCACCTGCGCCAGCGGTCGTTTCCTTGTGGCAATCAATCGATCCTTTGAATCTCTATAGATGAAAACCTCTAGTGTATCACCTTCTTTGATATCCTCTGTTAACTGATTGTTGGGCAGCAAGATATTATCCTTCGGATTTCCCGTTTCTGCATCTAAATAAGCCCCAATTGCAGTTATTCCTGCTACTTTCAATACATTGTATTTCCCTACTTCAATCATTTGCTCTCTTCACCTCTATAATTTCTGATATTCTTATTTTCTCCTGAAGCAAGTCCTTTCATCACTGCTTTCTGCAATTTATTTCATTGTATCATATACACTCGCTTCATCCTATTGATTTATGATAAAGCGAATATTTCTTTTGATTTTAGAAACGCATTGCCGCAAATATCTCATAAAGATCGGATAACCCCTGCAACCCTATTTACCCTTGGGACAACTTATCGTATACTAGAATAAAGCCGCTGCTGCGGCTTATACATTAATTGTCAAAATATCGAATAAATATTAAAGGAGAGCGGGGATGAACAAAGTGATTTGTATTGATGGTGTTGTAGGCAGTGGTAAGACAACCTTGGCAGAATTACTGGAAAAGAAATTGAATCTAAAACTTTACAATGAACTAGCCAATCAGGATACAGAAATTTTACTCGATAAATTTTATCGAGACCGTCATCGCTGGGCCTTTACTATGCAAATCCATTTTCTAAATGAACGCTTTCGCATGATTAAAGAGGTTCATAAAAATAGAGGCGGATTACTGGATCGTTCCATTTTTGGAGATAAAATTTTTGCCAGTATGCTTCATGAGGATGGCTACATGAGCCGGGAAGAATTTTTAACCTATTCTACATTATTAGACAATATGCTGGAGCATACACAGCCGCCTCTGCTGATGATCTATTTGAAGTGTTCTGTGGATAAGGCTGTTGAGAATATACAAAAAAGGGGTCGTGCCTATGAATTGATTGTACCCCGCATCTATTGGGAACGACCAAATGAAAAGTATACCCAATGGCATAAGGAATATCAGCTATCCCCCCTCTTAGCAATCGATGTGGATCACCTTGACATTCTATTGCAGCAGGATCTTATCCTTGAAATAATAGGGGATCAGATAAAAAAACTGGAGATATAAAAGAATATTTTTTTCACTTAAATATTTACCCCTTTGGACTTTCCAAAGGGGTATTTTCATTAAAAATTATCTCGTATAAACTTCCCTGTAATAGGATAGGAATAGTCTATACCATCACAAACCTTTACAATAGCAATAATTGGTAAAATCAAAGTCCCTAAGGCCAGCGCCATTAACAAAGGAATCCCAATTAATACAATACTTAGAACGGCGAATATTGCTCCCAAAATAATGGCACCAATTTGAAAAGCCAAAGCTTCTTTTGCCTGATTTTTTACGAAGGAATCCCCCGCAAGCAGCATAATAATCAGAGGGGCTAATATCGGGGCTCCAACGACCCAACCCAGATGAGCTACTCCGCATAATAATTTTTGCTCTGTGGTTAGCATACAGAATCTCTCCTCATTCATCTTTTATTCTTATCTTATTATACTATATATACGAAAAAAAGCAGAAAAAGTATAATAAATCCATAAACCTTTTTAGATTTCTGATGCATGTAGAAAAATTTAAAACCCTATGGTATGATATTTAGAGAGGCTAAATATTTTAAAATACATTACATAAAAGGAAGTTTTCTCTATGAATCCCTTCTCCCCTTTAAAAGAAAAACTTAATATGGTACTATTTACACATCCCATTCGCAAGGATGTCACACGTATCGCCTGGCCAGTCTTGGCCGAAATGTTGTTGGGTTCTCTCTTCAGCATGATTGATATGATGATGTTGGGAAGAATGAAGGACACCGCCGCTGCTGCTGCTTCCGTTGCAGCCGTGGGAATTACAAATCAGCCGCTTTTTATTGGATTGGCCTTAGTACAATCCCTCAATGTAGGCGGAACAGCTATGGTAGCCAGATTCATCGGTTCTAAGCAGCTGCACAAAGTAGAAAATACGGTAAAGCATGTTATTCTCTTAAATCTTGTACTTTTTGCTATTCCCCTTTCCCTGTTAGGTTTCATATTTACGAATCAAATCATGACTTTTATGGGTGCTTATGCGGATACAGTGGAAATCGGCAATCTTTATTTTAAAATTATTATGCTTGGTTTCATCTTTCAAGCCCTCAACTTTTCTTTGGCTGCCTGTCTTAGAGGTGCAGGAGACACACGGCTCCCCATGAAAGTGAATCTGGGCGTTAATTTCCTTAATGTCTTCGGCAATGCCGTATTGATTTATGGCCTCTTTGGCTTTCCACAGCTTGGAATCATCGGTGCAGGCATCTCAACTTCCCTATCTCACCTACTGGCTAGCTTTATTTTGTTTAGCTATATCTTTAAGGGGAAAAGCATCGTGTCTCTTTCCCTTTCGTCTTTCCAGTTCCGAAAAGACACAATGTATAACCTTGCACGGATTGGTATTCCTGCTTCTTTAGAGCAAATTTCCTTGCGTTTGGGCATTGTTCTTTTCGCTAGAATTGTAGCCTCCCTTGGCACCGTTACCTTTGCTGCCCATCAGATTTGCCTAAGCATCCTTGGACTTTCCTT
Organism: Geosporobacter ferrireducens; assembly: GCF_001750685.1. Taxonomy (GTDB): domain Bacteria; phylum Bacillota; class Clostridia; order Peptostreptococcales; family Thermotaleaceae; genus Geosporobacter; species Geosporobacter ferrireducens. Next base: position 1,842,559 of record NZ_CP017269.1, read on the forward strand.
CAATCCCGGGCAGGCCTTCGGTATTGCCGCCTCTGCCTTGGTAGGCCAGAGTCTTGGTGCTGAAAAGCCCTCAAAAGCACAGGAATACGCCCAAGAAACAAGAAAAATAGGTTCCGTAGTATCTTCCTGTATTGCCTTGCTTTTTTTCCTTTTTGGCCCTCAGATTGTAGGCCTGTATACCAGAGATCCTGAAATTATTAGCAGCGCATCTCTGGCCCTGAAGGTTATTGCGTTGGTTCAACCCTTTCAATCTTCTCAGTTAATTCTCGCTGGTGGACTTCGTGGAGCAGGAGATACCTTTTGGCCTCTGGTGGCTACATTTATCGGTGTATTAGGGATTCGGGTCGTATTGTCCTACGTATTTGTAGTCATTTTCGGCTTTGGATTAGTAGGTGCCTGGATGGCAGTATTTCTTGACCAATTGGCCCGTTGGTTTCTCGTTTATACACGATTTCAAACAGGTAAATGGAAATACGTGGCTCTTCGGTAAAGTAGTTCCATCTACATGCTTCCCATTAGGGACATAGGCCTATTTTGCTCATTTCCAATGGTTTCCTATTGCAAATTTTGTGGATTTTTATACAATATAAATATACATTTTTATGGGAGGCTATATCATGAATGAACTTACAAAAGATGAACTGGATTTTTTGTTTCACAAGACAGAAAAGCACTCTGGAAAAAACTGGATCCGCACAATTGTAAAAAATTTCTTTCGCGATTCGATCTTTCCTAAATTCTTTATTGTCCTCATTGTACTAGAATTTATTCGGAATATATAGAGTTCTTAACGATGGAACGTGCAACTCTCATTAAACTGCTCATGACCGATGATCAAGCGGATTTTCAGTTGGTTCCTGAAGCAAAAGATCTTGAATTACCTTTACAGGAACTTCTTCATATGGATAAGAAATTTAAAAAGTTAATTCAACAGCTGCAGATTGAAAATCTGGTTGAGTATAAAAATATGCGGTATCAACTTACAAATATGGGCATATTTATGGCTAAGCTGTTATAATTGTATCTGATGTAGAATACATTTTAATGAGAGAAATCTCATTTTTTTATTTTTATAAAGGATTTTTTCTATTTATGTAAAAATAATATAGTATACCTATCTCACCATACAGGTTCTCTAAGACGTGATCCGTCTTTCTTAGGCAGATTTTTCATCTGTTTAATTTCAACGATCCCTTTATTTGCTCCATTTAACCTTCATCAAGATATGGAAGGGAAAATGTATAAACCCCTAACCCTTTGTATATGCTTATACCTAGTAATAGTTGATCTCCATCTTCCTTCTCTATATATCTCTTGTCATTGGAGGTGAAACATGAACAGACGGAGTTATTTAATCCGACTTATTATTTTATTAAGTATTTTCTGGCTAAGCCTTACCCAGAGCTTTTCACCAATCAATCTCGTGACAGGCTTTGTAGTCGTAATGCTGTCTGCATATTATTACAGTATGTTCAGCAGTGAAAACAAAATAACAGATATTTATCGCATAAATCCTTTGATTGTAATCTACTACTTTTTTTATCTGCTGTATTCTATGTTTAGGGCTTCCTTTGTCATTATCTATCGAATGACGCAAGATCCCCCCTCTCCAGGGATGGTAATCATCCCAACAAAATTAAATGGAGCGCTCTCTATCGCTATATTGTCTATGTCCATTACCTTAACACCCGGAACCATTACTGTAGATTATCAAGAGGGAATGTTACATGTGCTGTGTATGTATTCCAACCAACCCATGGAAATATTAGAACAGGAAGTATTAGGAAACTACGAAGAGATCTTATACCGTATAGAACAAAAGCAGTAAAAGAAGTTTAAGTAATAAACAACTGTTTGAATAGGAGTAAGGATATGAATTTGTTGAATATTACCCTAATGATTGTGATGGCTGCCATTGCCTTCACCTGCATAAAATTTATTCTTGGCGACACGGTTTGGGAAAAATTGCTGGCTCTGAACATCATCTTCTCAAAAATACTCATGTGCATTTTGATCTATGCAGTGTTGCAAAATAACAGTCAATTTATTGATCTTGCCTTATCCTACAGCATAATGGGTTTTATTGGCATTCAATTAATCACTAAATTTATCCTAAGGGGAGGCAGAGAAAAATGATTGTAAATCTTCTATTGATATTGTGTTGGTTTTATATCGGCTGGGGAATCTATGGCCTATACCATTTACCTTCTATCTATTCCCGTTTTTTTGCCGCTGGTTTTATTGACACAATGGCTTTAATCACCCTTATTTTAGCGCTGATCCTGTATAGCGGCTTATCAGATTTTGCTTTTAGGCTGCTGTTGATCTTAGTCTTCGTAATGGTCACCAATCCTATTAGTACACACCTGATTGTACGCTCGGCCTACTTAGGAAAAGTACCATTAAAGGAGGATCCCTCATGACCATTAGTATTTTTTTAGAAATTATCTTAATTGTTTTGGCACTAATCATTCTTCGAACAAAAAATTTATTGAAATCAATTATTTTATTAGGGGTTTTTTCCTTGATCATCTCCTTACTCTATTTCATTTTTCATGCGCCTGATGTGGCACTGGCAGAGGCCGCTATCGGTAGTGCCATTTCTACTTTCTTATTTGTCATTGCCATCGAAAAGCAGAAGGAGTTTCTGGTAATCTCCCATATCCATACAGATTTTCTACATATAGGAGAAGATGGTGCTGCCTCAGGTGATGGTTATCATCTTCTGAAGGAGTTTTGCAACCACCTGGGCTTAAAGCTCAAGGTAGACTTTCGAGAAGGCGGAGACATTAAAGGAATTCTTAGGGACCGAAACATAGACCTCATCATCGATCGGGATGCTAAGAGTAAAAAGTATCTGCTAAAAGCAAAAAAATCCAGCTTAATCACCCAACAGCTGATAAGCATTACTCAAGCCCATAGCCATATACGTGTGATTGCATTGGAGGATCGTGAAACCGATGAGTAAAAAAGTGATTGTTATCTTCATCTTAGCTTTTCTATTATATGCTTTTATCCTTGCACTGGAGGATTTTTCTCCCTTCTCTGGTGTAGATGATGCAAAGACCTATTATCTCTCACGAGGTTTTAATGAAACAGGAGCCTCTAATCTGGTTACAGCCATTTATTTAGATTATAGACTTTATGATTCTATATTTGAGGCATCACTATTATTGGCCACCTCAGCAGGGATTCTCTTTTTGGCCAGAAAGGAGCTGTAAATGAAAGAATCAAGAATTGTGCAAACTGTTTTTCGCATGTTGTTTCCTTTCATCATTCTCTTTGGTTTGTATATTATTTTTAATGGAGCTGTATCTCCCGGTGGCGGATTTCAAGGGGGAGCTGTGCTTGCTACCGCTTTGCTGGGTGTATATCTCATCACAGATTTAGAACCTAAAGATCTTCAGCGTTTTGTAGTACTGGAAAAATTTGTTTTTATCCTTCTCGTACTGGTTTCTTGTATGAGTATTTTTACAAGAGGTTTCCCTTTTACAAATTTTGCTTCCATAGATGCATCCATTTCTACTAAAAGGATTTTTCTTGCCTTGCTCAATATATTGATCGGTATTAAGGTCGCCTTAGGCTTTGCAATTATCTTTTCAACCTTTTATGAGGAGGGAAAAAATGATTAATCAAATTTTATGCTTTATCTTACTGCTCATCGCCCTCTATGGTCTGTGCACACAAAAAAATATTATTAAATCTATTATTTTTCTCAATATTGCAGAGGTTTCAGTAATTTTATTAATATTGAGTTTTTCAAGCACCCCTGGTAAGGAGATTCCTATTTTACCCGGTGATATTGCTAATATGGTAGATCCTCTTCCGCAAGCACTGATGATCACTACAATTGTAGTGGGTTTAACCATTACAGCTTTGGCTTTGATGCTGGCCATAAAGCTCTTTCACTACTATGGCACTTTAAATTGGAATGAAATATTAGAAAGGTAAGATTTATATGAACCTAATCCCAATACTCTTTATTTTTCTTCCTTTTTTATCGGGAATTATCATTTTTGTATTCCACAATAAAATCTTGAACTATATGGCTTTGATCATACAATTCTGTCTTGCTGCAATGCTTTTTTTCTATTATCCGCTTGTGGATATCGGTAAAACACACCAGATAGTTTTGGGAGGCTGGCCTGCCCATATCGGAATTACCTTAGCCAATGATAAGATTTCCTTGGCATTTATTACCCTGGGCATTATGATGTGGAGCATTTGTCTCATTTACGACTGGAACTACCGAAAAACAGATGCTTCCTTTTTATTCTTTCTCTTGCTGCTAGAAGGGATCTTTTTTGGTATTATTCAAAGCAGAGACTTGTATACCTTGTTCTTATTCATTGAAATCAGTACCATTCTCTCAACGGTCTTGGTTGCCTACAAAAAAGATGGTTTCTCCCTGCGTGCTGCACTTTATTACCTGCTCTTTAACTCTGTGAGCATGATCCTTTTCTTACTTGGTGCCTTTATGTTATATAATTTAGCAGGAACCCTAAACATCGACTTGATTGCAGAGCGAACAGCAGGCCTTCGGAATCATTTCTCTTTTCACCTTTCTATAATCTTTATTTTAACCGCAGCCGGTGTTAAATCTGCTTTTTTTCCTGTATATAACTGGCTTCCTAAAGCTCATGGTGCTGCCCCTGCTTCTATTTCTGCCCTATTGTCCGGTCTTTTGGTCAAAAGTGGGGTTTATGTTTTCTTTCGGATAAATCAGACATTTCAGTTAACAGACTACTATCTTTTTTTCCTGATAATCGGCTTTATTACAGCTTTGAGTGGTGTCCTTTTTGCCATCAGCCAAAAGGATATCAAGCAAATCTTAGCATTTCATTCGGTTTCCCAGGTGGGGCTCATTATCATGGGGTTAAGTTATTTAGATACTGAATACTATTATGGCGGTTTAATTCATTTGATCAATCATGCTTTTTTCAAAGCCCTTCTCTTTCTAGGAGCCGGTGTGATTATTAACAAGTATAACGAACGTAATGTAACGCAAATTCGCGGTGTTTTGGCCCATTGTCCAGCGGTTTCAACTTTGATGATTATTGCCATGCTCTCCATTACAGGTGTCCCTTTTCTCAATGGCTATATTGGCAAATCTCTCATTGCCTATGGCCTAACCGATAAAGGAGTTTTTTCTTTTTTAATTTATATTGTAAATATTGGAACTGCTACATCCTTTATCAAAATGTCTCAAATATTTTTCGGTAAGCAAAAGCGAAGTGAAGGACGAGACTTTCATAATGTCTTTGCTATGTCTATATTGGCATTTTTGTGTATGTTTTTTGGTATTTTTTATGTGAACATTTTCTCTTTCCTCTTTGAACTGGATCTGTCTTATATCACACTTTTTCAACTTGAAAAGTGGATACTTTATTTTGCTGTACTGTTTCTAGGTTATTTATCAAACCTGCATTTTGTTCAAAAAGAATCTGCTTTCTTAAATCAGTTGCGCCATTTCAATCTTTCTTTTGAAAGCACGAATATTCTGTTCATCAGTTTTATCAGTATTCTATTATTGTGGCAGATGTATGTGCATTAGCACTAGATGCATATAAAATAAGACGGGGTTTTCCAATAATTTTTTGGAAAACCCCGTCACTTGTTATAAGGACCGTATTGTATATTTCCATATTCAGTTTTGATCAGACGGGTCTTCGCAATAGGACATTCCTCCGTATTCTAGCAGCGCATTCTTTTTTTCTCCAGTAAATTAAATTCATTCATTAGATCCTTGATGCGTTGGTCTACTTTGCAAATCTGTACTTGCAATCTATACCATCCTTATAACAATCTATATCAACCTCCCGCTGGAGGAGAATTGATATACTTCTATTATAGAATATACCCCTTACTGCTTATTTAAACCTTTTATATAAAATTTTAATAATAATCTGCTTCATGAAAAAAAAGAGCTTCTTTGATTTCTACTTTTCCAAAGTCTGTGATCACATTTATTTCTTCAATCTCACCGTCAATCTCATAAACAATCTTTAAAGTATTGCTGTCAATCATTGACAATTCAAAAGTCTCCAAACCTTCTTTAAGTGCAAAATCCTCCATGATCCGCTCCCGGAGATTTCTTACCATAAATATATCAAAGACCTTTGCCTCACCAAGATATTCGGAGATGAATTGTCGCAAACCTTCATTAATGACCTTTATGTTTCGAAAAAGGAAATCCCGTCTTAGATTTTCTACCGTCACAAAGATCAAAAAAGTAATCATCGCTGCAATAAAAACTGCACTTGTCATATTCATCCCACCTTTTCTATTTTCTTGCTTTATTTTTACCCCAAAAATTTTTTTGAAAACATTTTCTCTATTCTGTTAAAACTAAAGAGGATTCTTTATAAAAATAAAGAATCCTAACAATATATTTTTCTTATAGGGATATGGTACTATCATCCAAGCATACCGGCATATATTAAATAAATTTCTTATCAACTTGGGAGGGTGTTATGAAGACAATTGCTGCTTTTTTTGATATCGACGGTACCCTTTATCGAGATTCCTTAATGGTCGAGCATTTTAAAAAACTGATGAAATATGAGGTCATTGATGCCACCCTTTGGCATCGTAATGCGAAACAAACTTATCAAAACTGGGATAAACGGCAGGGAAATTATGATGACTATTTGCTGGAGATTGCCAATATCTATATCGAATCAATGAAGGGGCTCAATAGCCAACAAATGGAGTTTATAACCAATCAAGTGATTAACCAAAAAGGAGACCGTGTCTATCGCTATACAAGAGCCCGTATCGCCTGGCACAAATGTCATAACCATAAAATTCTTTTTATATCCGGCAGCCCATCCTATTTGGTCTCTAAAATGGCAAAAAAATATGAAGTCGAAGATTACAAAGGTACAGAGTATCTTATTGATGAAAATGGAAACTATACAGGCGAGATTATACAAATGTGGGACTCGGAAAACAAGCAAAAAGCCATTTTAGAATTTGTTGACCAATACCATATTGATTTAGCAAATAGTTATTCTTATGGAGATACCAATGGTGACCTGTCCATGCTGGCGATGGTAGGGCATCCGATTGCTATTAATCCTACAAAAGAGTTGCTTCAAAATATCCAGTTAAATGAAGAGCTCCGCAAAAAAGCATTGATTGTCGTAGAACGGAAAGACGTAATTTATAAACTAAACGCAGACGTGGAATTCTTATAAAGCCGTAGGGGCGAACAGTGTTCGCCAGATACATTCATATCTTTTTCGGGCGACCACAGGCCGCCCCTACAGATTCTATCCTCTATACTGCCTTATTCACAACTGCTTTGCTTCTTAATGCCTCTAAATAAGAAGGAGAACTTACGCGATGAATCTTGAGAGCATATTCCTGCCAATTTTCCAAAATCTTTTTTGCCTTCATGCTTTCTGTATATTGCACATGTCTCTGAAGCAGGTCTTTTACGGTCTGAACATCTTCTTCCGATAAACTTTCGATTACAACCATTTGTTGATTTACTTTCCCGGCAAGATCATCGTATTCGTCCAATACATAGGCAATACCGCCGCTCATGGCCGCCCCAAAGTTATCTCCCGTCTTACCCAATATAAGGACGGTCCCACCTGTCATATACTGACAACCATGGCTGCCAATTCCTTCTACTACTACCGTTGCACCACTGTTTCTAACCGCAAATCGTCCTCCTGCCGCACCGCAGATATATACTTCCCCTAAAGTAGCTCCATAGAGCAGTGTATTCCCTGCAATGACGTTTTTCCCTGATGGAAAATTACTGCCTTTAGGCGGTGTTACAATAATTTTTCCTCCAGACAAGCCCTTTCCAAGATAATCATTGGCATCCCCCTCTAGCCGAAGCGTTAAGCCCTTTGCACAAAAAGCACCAAAGCTTTGTCCTGCTGAACCTACAAACTTAAGCTGAATCGTATCTTCCGGCAGCCCTTTATAACCATACTGTTTTGCGATGGCACCGCTAAGCATAGCTCCGATGGATCTATTCGTGTTGGCAACAGGCAGCGTATGTTCTACCGGGTTTTTGTTTAATAATGCATCTTCTGCAATCTGAATTAACCCTCTATCCAATACATTTTCCGTCTGATTTTTCTGCCCGATGGTACATCTTCCTTCAATTTTAGACGGCAGATCCGGTCGGTATAGGATTGGTGCGATATCCAAATGCTTGGCTTTATGGTTATTGACGATTCTTGGCTCTAATATATCGACCCTTCCAATCATTTCATCAACGGTCCTAAAACCTAATTCTGCCATAATCTCACGTACTTCTTGAGCTACAAAGGTAAAGTAAGCAATAATGTGCTCCGGCTTGCCTTTAAAGCGTTCACGCAGCCTTGATTCCTGCGTTGCAATCCCTACAGGACATTTATTTAAATTGCACTTTCTGCATAGTATACATCCGCTGGCAATCAGACAAGCCGTTGAAAATCCGTATTCTTCAGCACCTAACAATGCAGCGATTACCACATCACGGCCGGTAGTCATTTTTCCATCTACTTGCAAGGTTACACGGCTCCGCAAATCATTTAACAATAGCGTCTGCTGGGTTTCTGCCAGTCCCAGCTCCCAAGGCATCCCCACATATTTCATAGAGCTAATGGGTGCAGCTCCTGTTCCCCCGTCATGACCACAGATTGTAATGGCATCCGCATAACCCTTTGCTACGCCTGCAGCAATTGTTCCGATTCCCATGGTGGCAGCTAGTTTTATATTGATCCGTGCCATAGGATTGGCGTTTTTCAAATCAAATATTAATTGGGCTAGATCTTCTATAGAATAAATATCATGGTGGGGGGGTGGCGAAATCAAGTCTATCCCAGGAATGGCATGGCGTATCTTTGCAATTTCTGCAGTAACCTTTTTACCTGGCAGATGTCCGCCTTCTCCTGGTTTAGCCCCTTGAGCCATCTTGATTTGTATTTCATCACAGTTTATCAAGTAGTCAATAGTTACACCGAAACGCCCTGATGCAATTTGTTTGACGGCACTTCTTCGAATATTTCCATTGATATCTGAATAATATCTTTTTGTATCCTCTCCCCCTTCTCCGCTATTGCTCGTTCCTCCCAAGCGATTCATTGCAACAGCTAAGGTCTCGTGGCACTCTTTGCTGATGGAGCCAAAGGATATGGCGCCTGATGTAAAACGTTTCATAATATTCTCTATGGGTTCTACCTCATTTACTTCAATACTCTTTCGCGGCTTGAACTGTAATAACCCACGAATTGTTGCAATTCCTTCTCTCGGACTGTTCACTCCTTCTGCATATTCTTTATACATTTCAAAGCTATTATTTCTACATGCCTTTTGAAGCTTGTTAATGCGCTCCGGATTCAGAATATGATATTCACCACCGGATTTCCAGAAGAATTCTCCGCCTTCCTCCAACTGCCTTCTGAAGCTCTTAAAGAGCCCATATGCCTCTGTATGTCTTATGATCACTTCTTCTGCAATCAGATCCAATCCAATGCCGGAAAGTCTGGAGGATGTTCCCGTAAAGTATTCTTCAATCACTTCTTTATGAATTCCCAACACTTCGAAGATCTGGGCTCCATGATAGCTTTGCAGTGTAGAAATCCCCATTTTGGATATGATTTTTAAAAGTCCCTGGGAAATGGCATTGCAATAGTTTTTATACCCTTCCTCCAGTTCCATTCCTTCAATATACTGTTTATTGTTCACCATATGCCGGATAGATTCCAGTGCCATATAAGGATTGACAGCCTTGGCACCATACCCGATTAGCAGGGCCACATGCATTACATCACGGGCATCACCGCATTCCATTACAATATCCACCTGGGTACGTAGTTTTTTTCGTATGAGATAGTGGTGGACAGCTCCTAATGCCAATACGCTAGGAATTGGAGCATTGTATAAGTCCAGATTGGTGTCACTCAAAACCAGGATATTATATCCATTCTGAATATTTTCTTCCGCCCGTTTACAGAGATTTTCCAAGGCCTTCTTCAATCCGTCTTTTCCTCCATCAATGGGAAAGGTAATCGGGAGGGTAATCGCTTTAAAATCCTCTGAATATAAATGTCTTAATCTTTCGAGTTCATCATTCTTCAGGATCGGTGTTTTCAATTCGATAAAATTCCTCTTTTTATCGATTTCTATTTCATCTAACAGTTGACCGTGCTTTCCAATATACTGCACCAGCGACATCACCACCTTCTCACGGATAGGATCAATGGGCGGATTGGTCACCTGTGCAAATTTCTGCTTAAAATAATTGAATAAAAGCTGTGGTTTACTAGACAGAATTGCAAGGGGCATATCAATCCCCATGGCACTAATCGGTTCTTCTCCGCTTTTTGCCATAGCTGCAATCACATGCTGCAATTCTTCCTCTGTATATCCGAAAACTTTTTGATGAGTCAGCAACACTTCCCGGTTCATCTTTCGAATCTCGTTATGAGCTTCTAAGCTTTCTAATGTTAATTTATTTTGATCTATCCATTCGGCATAGGGTTTTCTGCCGGAAATTTCGCTTTTAATTTCTTCATCCTGGAAAATACATCCTTGCTGAATATCAATGACAATCATCTCACTGGGTCTCAGACTGCCTTTTTGAAGGATATTATTCGGTGCTATATCAATTACGCCGGTTTCTGAGGCCATAATAACGAAGTCATCTTTCGTAATCGTATAGCGCAAAGGACGCAATCCATTCCGGTCCATTGTGGCGCCAATCTTATTCCCATCTGTAAACACAAGGGCTGCTGGTCCATCCCAGGATTCTAAGATTCTGGCGTGATATTCATAAAAGCCTCTGATCTGTCTGTCCATTCTGGTATTTTCCTGCCATGCTTCCGGAATCAACATCATCATTACATGCTCTAAAGGGTGTCCATTGGCCAGGAAAATCTCAAAAATATTATCCAAGCTGGAGGAATCACTCCCTTCCGGCTCAATGACTGGTAAGATCTTTTTAAAATCCTCTCCAAAACTTGTGGAATACATGATTCCTTCTCTGGCGTTCATCCAGTTAATATTCCCTCTTAGGGTATTGATTTCTCCATTATGGGCCACATACCGGAAAGGATGGGCAAGCTTCCAGGAAGGGAAGGTATTGGTACTATACCGTTCATGAACAACCGCAATAGCAGTTGTTACCGATTCATTCTGTAAATCTGTGTAAAAATCTTCAAGCATATAGCCTAAAATCTGTCCTTTATAAACAATGGTATCTAAGGATAAACTGCAAATATAGAAATTATCCGTATAAGGTCGATTATCCTTTCGAATTGCATTTTGTATGGCCTTTCGAACAACGAGCAGTTTTCTTTTAAACACCTCTGGAGTCTGATTTCCTCTAGCAATAAAAACTTGACTTACAACAGGCCTGGTGGCTTTCGCCGAAATTCCGCAGGCATTCTCATTGATAGGTACTTCTCTCCAGCCAATGAGCTTTTGCCCCTCTTCTCTTAGAATTCGCTCAAAAATCCCCTCACAAAATAAACGGGCATTTGGCTCTTGGGGTAAAAATACCATTCCTACTGCATAATCCATTGGTTCTGGAAGGTCAAAGCCTATTTTTTTTGTCTCTTCTACAAAAAAATCATGGGGAATTTGGATAAGAATCCCCGCACCATCACCGGTACTGGCATCGGCACCTACCGCACCTCTATGCTTAAGCTTCTTTAGAATCTGAAGTCCCTGCAATAGAATATCATGGGTTTTTTTCCCCTTTACATGCGCTATAAAGCCTACTCCACAACTGTCTTTTTCCATTCCTGGGTCATAAAGGCCCTGGTCTACTGGCAAACCATTTTGTCCCATCCTTCATCAATCCTTTCTTAACTCAATTTCACGTTAAACTTTTTTGAATTTTTAGAATTATGAATTTTTATAATGTAAAAACTATTTTATCATCATTTTAACTTTATATCAATACCTCTTGAATTCCAATAAAATAAAGGTTTTACCATTGTTAGGCAAACCTTTTCATTGTGATTTTTTGCAGGTTTCTTGATCATAATATTTCATTTTTCAGTATATATATAAACGTTTTCCTGATATTTTTTTCCTGATATTTTTGAAAAATTATTTTTAAAAAACCTTCCAAAATCAATTTGGAAGGTTTTTTCTACAGTCTTTATTATTCACTTTCATCCCGCACACTTAAAATAAACTTTTGCCTGCACTCCCAGCTGCAAAAATAGTGGGTTACATTGTCTCTGACCACTTGATAAGCCTTGTGCTTCGGAACATGAGCCCCGCAAATCATGTCCTGTACCATTTCAATCTCTAAGACTTTTTCTTCTTTTTCTTCAGAAGCTTTTTCTACAGGTTTCGCTTCTATTTTATTGTCTTGAATTCTCATCTTGTTGGTTAGCAGTTTTAACACGGTGCCCATGATCCGAACAGCCAACAGGAAAACCATCATGGACCATAAAAACTCAGTCAGCATACCCATTTAATATCCTCCTCGATCCAAATTCGATCTAACGCAAAGCCCTCATTAAAAAGTCTACCAAAGGCTTGGGCTCAATCTCTTGAGATGTTCCTATATGCGTTCTTATTTCTTTCTCATAGTATGAAAAGATTGAACCCAAGATGGATAATACTGCTATCTCTTTATCTACATCTTTTCTAATTTCTCCTCTAATTATTCCATCTTCAATCATTTTCTCCAGCAATTTCAAAATGTAATATTGCTGTTCCCTAATCCAAAGACGCATTTCTTTAGATACACCATTTGAATGATTTGGAGTAACTTCTGCCATCTCAATATATTCTTTTATAAATTTGCCATGTTCAATTGCCAAAGTATATATTTTTTCTTCAATATTACTTTCATTATATACATATACAATTTTTTGCACGATTTGACTATATCTCTCTATGGTGTATTTGATCATCTCTTGGAACAGTTCCTGTTTACTGGAAAAGTATTGATAGACTGTTCCCTTTGCCACGCCTGCCGCATGGGCAATATCATCAATCTTTGCATTGTGGAATCCCTGCTTCGAAAAGATTTTAACCGATGCTTGCAAAATCTCTGTTCTCCGGTCCTTTGCTGAAGCCATAGCCTTCCCCCTTATGCTTGAACTGGTTTTCTCCTCAATATCTTGCGCTTGATAAAATTCTTAAAATCATCGAGCAGTGTATACATCACAGGTACAAACACAAGGGTTAATAATGTTGATAATGCCAAGCCGCCAATTACTACCGTAGCCATAGGGGCCTGGGATTCTGCTCCTTCACCGATGCCAATAGCTAATGGCAATAGGCCTAGTACCGTTGTCAAGGTGGTCATCAGGATCGGTCGTAGACGAATAGGGCCTGCATTGATAATGGCTTCCCTTCTTTCTTCTCCTTCAGCTCTGCGGGTATTGATATAGTCTACCAGTACAATGGCATTGTTTACAACAATCCCTGATAGCATGATTACCCCGATCAGCGCCGTAACACTTAGGGTTCTTCCTGTAATGAATAATCCTAAAGCCCCTCCGGAAAAAGCTAAGGGTACGGAAAACATAACGGTAAATGGATGGATTAGAGATTCAAACTGTGAAGCCATAATCATATACATGATGACAATGGCCAGCCCCAATGCCAGCAGCAGGTTCTGAAATGCCTCTATCATTTGCTGATTGTCGCCGCCAAGCTCATAGGTATACCCGCTGGGCATTGGATACTGGGCCAGCTTTGCCTGAATGTCCCGACTAATGCTTCCCAAATCTCTCCCGAAAACCTGGCTGTTTACCTGGGTAATTCGCACTTGATCCTCGCGGTTAATCGAAATAGGCCCTTGGACCACAGCAATTCGGGCAACTTGATTTAAAGGTACACTTCCCCTGCTGGAAGGAACGGATATCTGTCCAAGGTTTGAAAGGCTTTCTTGGAAAATGGAATCTCCTTTGATCACCACATCAATTTCCTCACCATTCATCCGGTATTTGGTAGCAGTCTGGCCGGCTACCGTCCCTTTCACAGCCGATGCAATCTGGGCGGCTGTTAATCCATATTGGACAGCCACATCCCGGTTGACCTGAATTTCCACTTCAGGAATTCCTTCTTCCAGGCTATTTTTTACTTCTCTTGTTCCTTCTACAGACATCACGATGTTCTTTATGTCCTCACCAATCTTCTTAAGGGTATCCAGATCATCCCCTTTAATTTTAATATTAACCGGAGACCCGCCACTAAAGGACATGGAATTGGATGCGCTTACGCCCAGTTTCGCCCCCGGAATATCTTTTATCATTTCCCTTATTTCATCAGCTACTTCTATGGTTGATCGTTCCCGCTCTGCCATCTTTTTAAGCATTACGTAGACAGAGGCTTTATTGGATCCCCCACCTCTAAAGGAATTTCCTGAAGAACCGATATTTGAAAATATAGTCTCCACTTCCCCTATTCCTTCCAGCATTCCCTCTATCTTCGTAGTTAATTCATCTACGTTTTCTAATTCATAACCATTTGGCATTTCAATAGAAATAGAAATCTGGCCTTCATCGGAGGCAGGAAAAAATTCCATACCGACTGCGGCAATGGAAGCCAAACTCCCTGCGAAAATTACAAATGCAACAAAAACAGTCGTCTTTCTGCGGTTCAACGCTCCCGCTAACAATTTTCTATACCCGCTTTCTACCTTTTCAAATCCCTTATCAAAGGCATCATATAGAAAATTGAACAATTTAAATCTTCCATGACGTCCCTTGCCCTCCGCCGTATCTACTTTCAGCAGTTTTGAAGAAAGCATAGGTACCAGGGTCAGCGATATGACAAGAGATGCCCCCAAGGACATAGCTACAGTCAAAGACAATTCTTTAAATAAGATGGAAACCAGTCCCTCTACGAAGGCAATCGGCAGAAATACCGCCACTGTTGTCAAAGTAGAAGCTACAACAGCCATTCCAACCTCTTGTGCTCCTTTCACTGCCGCATCAACCCGAGAATATCCCATTTGCCTATATCGGTATATATTTTCCAGAACAACAATGGAGTTATCCACGAGCATTCCGACACCCAGAGAAAGTCCTCCTAAAGTCATCATATTAATGGTGATATCATTAAAGAAAAGCAAAATAAAAGTTGCAATAACAGAGACCGGTATGGCCACGCCGATAATAAAGGTGGTTCTTAAATTTCTTAAAAACATATAAAGAACGACAACGGCTAGGATTCCCCCCATCATTGCACTATTGCTCACATTGCCAATAGCATCTTTGATGTAGGTGGACTGATCCATAACGGTGACAATCTCAACCTCCGGAAATTCTTTTTTTAGTTTTTCCAACTCTTGGGCTATTTTATCCGCTACCGTTACCGTATTGGTACCGGATTGCTTCTGCATAGACACATTAATGCTTCTCTTTCCATTGGTTCTGGAAATAGAAGTCTCATCCTTGTATTTCATCGTAACGGTGGCAATATCCTCTAAGAGCACCTGGCTGCCTCCCGACAGGGAGACCGGAAGCTTTTGGATCGCCTCCAGGGATTTAAATTCACCGGTTGTCCGGATGGTTAATTTCTGTGCCCCGGTTTTAACTTCTCCTGTCGGCGCACTGTAGTTTTCGGTTCTCAGCACCTGGGCAATCTGATCTACCGTAAGACCATACCCGGTTAGCTTTTCTTGATTAATAGCAATCTCAATCTGATCCGTATATCCACCGGTTACACTGACAGAGGCCACCCCTGGCAATCTTTCCAATCGGGGCTTCACCGTATCCTCTGCAAAGGTCTGAAGCTTCGCCAGATCATCTCCGTCAGTCAAAGCCAGCTGGATAATGGGCTGGGCATTGGGGTCAATTTTCATTACCATTGGCGTATTGGCATCGCTGGGAAGCATTCCCTTGACCATATCTACCTTTTCCCGCATTTCCAAGGCTACATTATCCATATCCGTTCCAAAATCAAACTGGGCAATAACTAAAGAGCTTCCCTCCGTAGAGATCGATTGAAGGCTATCTATCCCACTGACGGTAGCCACAGCATTTTCTAAAGGTCTTGTTATCAATTCTTCAATTTCCTGAGGGCCAACACCACTATAGGTGGTAGATACAATCGCTACCGGCACCTCTATTTTAGGCATCAAATCGATAGGAATTCTCGTCAAGGATATGACACCGAGCACAACCACGATCAGCGTCATCATGACAATAGTAACAGGTCTCTTAACAGAAATACTAGACAGATTCATTATTGATCACTCCCTACGACTTTGACAATGGATCCTTCTTCTACATAGTGTTGTCCCTTCGTAATGACCTCATCTCCTGGCTTTAGGCCTTCAAGAATCTCAACAAAAACACCTGTATCGAATCCTTTTTTCACTTCTCTTTCCACGGCCTTTCCATCTACCACGATATAAGCAAGGCTTTTTTCTCCTCTTTGAACAATCGTCTCTCCCTTTACTGCAATCACATTTTCCTTCACGCGGGCATTCAACTGTATTTTTGCAAACATCCCCGGCTTGATTCTTTGTTCTTTATTCTCAATGTAAATCTGCACCGTGTATTGATTGGTTGTTGCATTAGCAATAGGACTAATGGTTTCTACCTTTCCTATGTACTTTTCCTCTGATGCAGATGAAATTAGAATATCAACCGTTTGACCCAGCTTTACATCATTGATCATATTCTCCGGCACATCAATTTTTACAAAAAGTCTGCTCAAATCTACGATCACCACTGCTGGCTGTGCAGTGGACGCCATTTCTCCCACTTCAATATTTACCGCTGAAACGGTTCCGCTAATCGGCGCAACCACGGATGCATCCTTTAAACTATCCAAAGCCTGCTTATAGACTAATTCTGCCTGCTCTATTTGAACCCGTGCTGTCTCCAAAGGCTTTTCAGAAGCCGCCAATACCGCCTGTTCATATTGATTCAGGGGTACAGCTCCTTGCTCGTAAAGCTGCCTCGTTCTTTCTAAATTCACCTTTGCATTTTCTACTTGCTCCTCTGTCCGGGCATAATTTGCTTTGGCCGAGGCTATTGATATTTGAGCCTGATCCACTTGTTTTTGAATATCTTCCTGATTCAATACAAAAAGAGTAGTCCCTTGGCTCACTGTGGAACCTACTTTTGCCTGTACACTGGTTACCTTTCCCGGTGTTTTTGGTACTACACTGACCTCCCTGTTGGCTTCTACCTTTCCGCTAAAGCTGATTTCATTGGCAATTGTCTTAAGTTCTACCTTTTCTGTTTCTACAGGAATATAGTTTACTTCTTCTTTTATGGGAGCATCTGTTTCCTCCACCTTTTTTCCTTTGCAGCCAGTAAGAAGACTCATCAGTAGTACTGTTGCCATAAGTATTGCAATTACTTTCTTTTTCATGCTTTCCCTCCTCATATAAAATTCATCCGTTTCTGCATAATTAAATCCCACAATATAGTATTTTGAACTGACTGGTCAGTCATCACAATTTATTATATCTACTTTTTTCCTTTGTGTAAATAGAAAACAATTTGTCTTTTTAGAATTTTTTTCTATTTACCAACCAAGTGATCAGGCCATTTCTCCTACAGCAGGAATCCTTTCCTTCTATATCGAATACTATTCTTAATATTTATGCACTATAGGAGGAATCTTTATGAAATCTGAAATATATACCCGATTGTTAAAACTTACTTCTTGTCCCAGTATTACCGAAACGCAAGGGGAACAAGACATGGCCATAGGCATTTATGAAATGCTTAGGGAGAACCCCTATTTTCAATCTCACCCTGACCATTTGCTGCTGCACTCTATTGAAAAGTATAACCTATATGGCGTGATGGCATTACTGAAGCATCCAAAATCAACGAATAAGACGGTGATCCTCATCAGTCATTTTGATGTAGTGGGTGTAGAAGAATTCGGTTTTTTAAAGGATTATGCTTTCGATGCAGAAGCTTACACAGAAAAATTAAAAGAAGTCAAACTTCCTCCCGAAGTACAGGAGGATCTGCATTCTGGTCAATGGCTTTTCGGCAGGGGGACCATGGATATGAAATGCGGCCTTGCTATTCACATGGAACTGCTTAAACATTATTCAAGTAATTTTGAAGCTTTGGATTGCAACCTGCTGCTCCTCACCGTCCCCGATGAAGAAGGAAATTCAAAAGGAATGTTGGGCTGTGCGCCTAAATTGGCCGAATGGGCAGCCCAATACGAACTGGATTATCAAGTGGTAATTAATACAGAGCCTTTCTTTCCTCTATATACAGGAGATACCCGCAAGTATCTTTATACTGGTTCTGTAGGTAAACTTCTGCCAATGTTTTTCTGTGTAGGAAAGGAAACACATGTAGGCGAACCCTATTCCGGTTTCAATCCGAATCTAATCCTCTCTGAGATTCACCGTTTATTAGAAGTAAATCCTGAATATTGTGAAAAACTAGGAGATTTTGTCAGTCCTCCACCAACCTGTTTAAAGCACAAAGATTTAAAGGATGCTTATTCCGTTCAGATTCCTAGAACTGCAGTAGCCTACTATAACTGGATTGTATTGCAGGATGGTCCTGAAGCAGTATTAGAAAAAATGAAGAAGATTGCATATGATGCTGCTGCTACGGTTCTAAAAGAACGACAGGACCGGCTAACGCAATTTAAACAGCTATCCAGCTATCGGATTAAGGACTCCAAGTGGCAGATTGATGTAAAAACCTTTGCTGAAGTTTTTCAGATTGTATTGGATACTCACGGCAATCACTTCCAACACCATCTTGACCATCAGATTTCCCAATGGATGGCTAGCGGCATTCGGGATGAGCGTGAGCTGACCATTAGAATCGTAGATGAAACCTATAGCTATTATCCTGATAAAAATCCTCTGATTATCTTACTTTTTGCCCCGCCCTACTACCCCAGTGCATTAAACGAGAATAATACTGAAAAGGAAAAGAAGGTATTGCAAGAAATTCAAGACCTCATCCAATACAGCAAAGATCAATTTGGTGTTGAATTCTTCTGCTGTCCAACATTCCCAGGTTTATCGGACAACAGCTACTTTGGCATCAAAAATGGGACAAAAATAACAGAAGCCTTAAAACCCAATATGCCCGTTTGGGGAATTTCTTATGATTTGCCTGCAGAAGCCTTAGAACAACTGAATGTACCCGTCATCAATATTGGTGTCTTAGGAAAAGATGCACATAAATACACTGAACGTCTTCATCTGCCTTTTTCATTAGAGGTTACACCCAAGCTGCTGATGTATTATCTGGAGCGTTTGTAGGTATGGGATTAAAGATCCTGACTTCTATTGGAATAGCACATTTATAACATAGCAAAGAAGAAACCCTCTGCTTGTGTTATGGATAAACTTATAAATAAGGATGCTCAGCTAACTTTAACGGATGGTACCTATCAAGGAAAAGGAAGAGGCTTTATGGGTGATCTTCTTGTAGAGATAAAAGTAGAACAGGGCAAGATCACCGATCTTCAAGTTCTGACGCATCAGGATACACCAGATATTGCAGATAGTGCACTGTCCCATTTATGCAACCTTATTTTAGATCAGCAAAATTTAGATATTGATGTAGTTTCCGGTGCTACTTATACCAGTGAAGGCTTTATTCATGCCCTTCTGAATGCATTGCAGGATCAAGTTGTGATCGCAAAATTAAATTAAATAACAAGTCATAAAAAAAGAGAGGTTGGCCTCTTTTTTTTTATGACTTGTTATCAATAATCCGCCAATGTTTCGCAGATCTCATCAATTTCATGAAAATTCTTTAACTGATAAACCCATATGGCAGGCAAAGTAGCGTAACCGTAGTGAACGCCTGCAATCGCACCGGTTACAGCCCCAATAGTATCTGCATCTCCCCCCATATTGACGGCTGTTACTACCGCATCGTAGAAGTCTCCGGTGTTCAGTAATGCATAAATACTGCACCGCAGGGTATCCACAGCAAAGCCGCTGGGTTTTAACTGCTGATAGGTCACGGTTCTTTCAATGCAATCTTGATAGCGTTTTTCTGAATCATACTGTTCCAGCGCTGATAAAATGCTCTCCTCTAACCCCTTGCCGCGGAACAACTCCCATAGAATATGGTTATTGATACAGCATGCCTCTATGCCAAGAGGGTCTATATGGGTCATTCGTGACTGCATTTTAGTTACTTCAACCATCTTTTCATAGTCATCCTTATAAAAAAAAGCCACTGGGGCACAGCGCATAAGGGCTCCATTTCCTGCTGACTTCTCATCACTGGCACGATGTGCAGCTTCACCAGCCTTCATCCAGTTTTTATGGCTTTGATAAGCCTCTAAAGCATGCCTCGTAGTAATTCCAATATCCTTTGGATTCGATGCATACCATTGTATAAAATGATTTCCAATGGATTCTATAGGATCTCCGGGTTTTTCCAATATTCCTTTTACCACACACAACATCATTGCAGTATCATCGGTTGTTTCTCCAGGTTCCAGATCTAGCCATCCACCACCCATCATATCTTCTACAATTCCAAACTTCCAGCGAATGTCCTCCTGTTTCATAAACTCCAGAGGCCCTCCCAATGCATCCCCTAAAGCTAACCCAAACAACATGCCTCTGATTTTGTCTTCCAAATCCATATCCTTCCTCCTGTGATCCACCAAAAGTTTTCTATTTCTTATTATATACCAGTATCTATTTTGGAGATATGGTGTTTGAGTCCCTGATCTTCATTTGATATGTATCTTTTAGCTGTCCCCGGTCTTTTTTTACACATTTACTGCAGAAAATTCTTCGGTGTATCTTTCTCGTACTCTTGTAAACCGATCCACAACTTTGACAATAGTAATGATAACGATAAATCTCTTCATTATATTTTGCCTCAATACAGTTACTTTTAAATATATCTTTTAAAGTTTTTACAAACTCGCTGCTGTGACCATGCTTCCATTTTTTCCTTTTATAAAGATAATAATGGGTTAGTTCATGCTTTAATATTTCTATCAGTTCTTCTTTTCCAAATTTTTTAACATAAGCACGATTAATTTGTATTCGTGCATTTTCTTTTTCTCTGTTGTACCGTATATTGGCACCTGAGGTTTTCAAACGGTTAGACCACTTCACATCTCCCAAAAACGATTCTCGTGTATAGTGGCAGTAAATTTGACTTGTTATTCTATAAAGTTCTGTTTCTTCCAATAAGTCTTCATTTGTGATCTCTGCACATAGTTTTTCAATAAAAGGCTCTTGATGGCTCATTTTTCACTCCTGGTTTCTGGTTTTAAGTATGTTTCTTTTTCCCTTGCACATAATACTATTATACGCTATGACTGAACAAAGCAACATTACTTTATTAAATTAAAGGGAGGATTGGCATGACAAGAAAAACCAAAAAGGGAATTGTAGGGAAGAAAATTCCTACCTCCTTAGAACAGGAAAAGGTTGGCGTAGGTATTAGTTTTACACAAGAGCATGTATATGACGGAGACGAAATCGAAGCCCTTGTGCGAAAAAAGAAGGCAGAACAAGATTTGTAAAAAAATTGGGCACCTGAGCGGTGCCCCATTCCATAGCAGTTTCCGAACTTGAAAGAAAGGAGTAGTTTCTTTCATGCTATAACTTATTCTACGAGGCTATAAAAAATCCTGCTGTATTTTAAAAAATAATCTGAATATTTTAACCCATACTTGGAGGCCCTGATATGGAACAACCATTGGTTCATAATTGTAAGCTTTTTTTTCTCCACCCCTTTATTTATGAAGACTCGAAGCATCGTCAAATCGTTCAATCTCTACTATCTCCCCAAAGCCAATGGCAGCTAAAAGTATACCACTCCGTAAAAGAAGAGGACCGGCTCCGCACAGAATATTTTCTTCCCCATATTATTAAATTTCTATTTCCCACAATGTATTGCAGTTCGACTGAATATAAGGCAATCAGCCAGCTATCCGTCGCTACCCTGCAAGAGCTGTCTAGTCTGGATTTTATTATTAAACCGACGATTCTTGACAAATATAGAAACCTTCATCTAAGCAGCCAAAGCTGTCATTATGACTTAATCTTAAAAAACATCTATCTGAAAGTCTTTACCGGAGGTGTAGGATTTCTTTACTTTGAAGCAGCGCTGGATACTGAAAGCATTACCCTCAATGATGTAATTACTGTAAATCAATTATTCCGCCCTATTCGGCCCTTATATCAAGGCTTTTCCATGCCCGATTTAATTCTTAAAAACAGCCATCACCCCATCAGCATCAAGGCTCTATTGGACGAATTGCTGGCAGAAATCTATCACTCCAAAATATATAGCAGCACTTATAATATTTATATGGACCGTCTACTATATTACACCTATATCTGTTTAGAGCAAGATTCATTAACTGATAATCAATGGATCTATGAGCGTTTGGATCTTTTAGAAGCCTTGAGAAGTTTGAATCATTTTTACCCGAATCAAGAAAGTACTCATGTTTTATCTTCCCAGGAACAGGATACAATTTATTATTCAAGACACAAATCCTCAATCTATGGTTTTAGTAAAGAAGGAGGAGTACTGCTGGCATCAGACCGTGATCCTTCTGGTAAAATCATTACTGCCAATATAAATGAAGCTTATATCCCAAACTATTTTTCCACCTATTACCTGGATACTTTCCTCCTAGCTCTTTATCAGCGGATTTCATTGATCAACTATTGTCGCAAGCTCAGTATGATAAAATCTATTCTAAATGATAAAAACCAAATTGAGCATATCCGCTTTGAGATCTTAAAATTTACGAACACTGCATGGTTCACTCAGATTACCAATGCTGAACTAGGTATGAGTATCTGGAAACACTGGTTTCATCTCTTTGATAATGATATTCTTTATATAGAGGTAAAGCAAGGACTAGATGAGTTAGATGATTTTCTGGAGAACAAGCGTCAAGGTCGCTTTTCCCTCAAACTAGGAATCGTAACCGCATTGACGATCCCACCCACTCTGATTTTTAGCTATGTAGGCAATCAATTTGAGGATATTCGGCTGCAAAACCTTCTCCATCCGCGATTTATCATCAGTTCTTTTCTGATTTTTTGCGGCATGATGGGAATTCTTTATATGGTAGATCATTTCTACAGCAGGCCCTATAAATAGTTCGACCAATTAAAAAGCTTGAGGCAGTTCACAAGGACTGCCTCAACGATTATTTTTCCATAACATTTCATTGATTTATTCGTGTACCTCTTATTCTATGCCATACTTCCATAACCGTTCATAAAGACTCGACCGACTAATCTTCAATATTTTTGCCGTTTCAGACCGATTGCCGCCCGTCTGATGCAAACAGTCTAAAATCGCATCTCGCTCGGCATCTGCCAATATCTCCTTCAAGTCTTTCCCTTGCTGTGAAAATCGACTCTTCTCTGCCTTTCGCAGATACATAGGCAGGTGTGTCTCTTTGATTTCTCCAGCATAATCCACTAAAATAATCGTTCTCTCTAAAACATTCTCCAATTCCCGAACATTTCCTGGCCAATTATATTGACCCAAACGATTCATTGCATCTTGAGAAATACCTGATACATAATTTCCTACTTGTTCTGATATTTTTTCCAGCAAATGTCGGACAATCATTGGGATATCTTCCGGCCTTTCCCGCAGCGAAGGAATTTGGATATTCATTACATTCAACCGGTAGTAGAGATCTTCTCGAAACTCTCCTTTTTCAACCATTTCTTCAAGATTTCTATGGGTAGCAGCAATAATCCGAACATCTACCTCAATATTCTTGACTCCGCCTACTCGCTCAATCTCCTTCTCTTGCAGCACACGCAGCAGTTTTGCCTGCATAGCTAAAGGCATGTCTCCAATCTCATCAAGAAAGATACTGCCGCCATTGGCAGATTCAAATTTTCCAATTTTTCCGCCTCTCCTTGCACCAGTGAAGGCACCCTCTTCATAGCCAAACAATTCCGATTCTAGCAGTTCTGCAGGAATTGCAGCACAGTTTATTTTTACAAAGGGCTTTGGCGACCGATAGCTGCAACTATGGATTGCATGGGCAAATAACTCTTTCCCTGTTCCACTTTCTCCGCGAATCAACACATTCGAATTGGTATGAGCAGCCTTTTCTGCTAAATATTTTGATTCCTGCAATTTTTCGCTAATACCTATAATGTTGCTGAAACTGTACCGGGCGCTGCTTGCCTGCCCGAGGGCATCCTTATAATAATTTAATTCCTTTTCAATTTTAGTAATTTTAGAAGCCAGTACACTGACTTCTTTTGGATCCTTAAACATAATTTTTCCAATAGCTCCAGAAACTTGTCCATTCTTTAAAATTGGCATACGCATAACTACGATGTTTTTCCCCCGTATCCGTTGGATATCTCCTATCTCCTGTTTTCCTGTTGCTGCAACAATATGAAGTCGTGTCCCATCGATAATTTCTGTTACATGCTTTCCAATCACTTCCTCTTTTTTCACGCCTAAAAATTCTGCATAGGGTTCATTCATCATCGTGATGTAGCCTTTTTTATCTGTAACTACAATCCCTTCATGGGCAAAATCTAAGATCGCTGCCAGTTCATTGGCAAGCAACTGCTGTTTTTCAAAATAATCTTTAAGCATTTTGGATTTGTCTAAGATCCCTATAAATTGATTGTTTCTATCTATAATCAAAATCGGTTTTTCGTAGTGCTCTATGGCTTTATCAATCGTATCTTCTTTTGACAAAACAACATAATCTTTAGACGAAAATTCTCCAACTTTCTTATCTATGCAATAACCCCGGGCTTTTTGAAAAGCAGCCATCATTTGTGCAGAAATAATACCCACAGGCTTATTGGTTTCATCCAGTACAGTGATGAAATCCAGGTTATCTTGGCTTAATAAATCAAAAATATCATCTATTTTTTCTTTTTCTTGGACAGTCTGCGATTTCTTGCCAAGATAATCTTTCATTTTCACGACACTAGCCTCCTCAAATTCATAAATTTTTTTGATATACTCTATTATACCATAACACTTTTTTCTTATAACACGAGAGAAGTTTTGATCTGCAACAAATGTTGTCAATATTTGCAAAAGCTAATAAAAACTGTTTCAATAGTTTCATCGGAAAGTGCGAATAATAAAATATAACAAAAGGATTTAATAAGAATTATTATACAGATGAATGCCCTATAAGTTGATGGGTATACGACCATGGCTTTTATATAAAAAGGAGAGATTATTATGAAAAAGCTGCAGAATAGTATTCTCACACTACTTCTGATAGGCGTTGTGATCGGTGGCGGTGCGGCTAAAGCTTATACCCATAGTAATGAAAAAGATTTTGTATGCCATCCGCAACTTCCTGCATTTTCTTTAGAATATTGCTGCCGTTAAATCTTATTTGCACTTAAATATTATCCCTGCCTTTTATGACATCTCTGGAAAAGAAGACAATATAAATAATAAAAATATCCTGAATTTTAGCACAGGATATTTTTATTATTTATATTGACAATCATTCTCAATGGGTGTATGCTATTATTGAAACAATGGAAAGTTAAATTTTGCCGTATTGACGAGAATGATTTTCATTTTAATATCATATTAATTATTATTGTTATAGTGAAAGGGGTAAACAAAATGACATTAGACTTAGCAGTAAAAGGTCAGAAAATTGAAGTGATCACAATTCCTGATGAAAATATTCGGGCTCAGGCCATAAGATTAGGTATTTATGAAGGCGCAAAGCTGGTCTGCTCAGAAAAACTACCGGCAGGTCCTGTAATTCTTCAAAACAGAATGCAGGAAATCGCCATTGGCAGAAATTTAGCAAAAAAAATTGCAATCAAAACAATCTAGGAACGATACATAAGGAGGCCCAGCAATGCATTGTCATAATCCAGTTTGCAATATACCCATCCCGGAAGGAGCACGGAAAATTGTTTTAGCAGGTAATCCTAACGTTGGAAAATCCGTGTTTTTTAATGCCCTGACCGGCATGTATGTAGATGTATCAAACTTTCCTGGTACCACCGTCGATATTAGTGTTGGTAGATTTCAAAATGATGTAGTTATGGATACTCCTGGTGTCTATGGCGTCTCTTCCTTCAATGATGAAGAACGTGTAGCAAGAGATGTGATTCTATATGCAGATGTCATCTTAAATGTAGTAGATGCCGTACACTTAGAGCGCGACCTGTTTCTGACTCAGCAGCTTATTGATATGGGGATTCCCGTTGTGGTTGCTCTAAATATGATGGATGAAGTTAAGCGAAATGGTCTTCGGATTGATATCATAAAATTGTCCCAAGAATTAGGGGTAGAGGTCATTCCTACTACAGCCATCAAAAAGGAAGGTTTTGAAAATATTAAGAAGGCTTTTGATCGAGCAAAACCAGGAAATGCAATTCCTGATATAAAAGCCTTGGTCAGTACCGTTTCACACCGTGTAGATATCAATGCTGAAGCCCTTCTGGTAGTAGAAGAAGATGAAAATATACTTGAAAGACACCAGCTTAAAAACGAATACGGCCAACGAGAATATATTTATAAATTGCGTAGAAATCGTATTGATCAAATCGT
Organism: Geosporobacter ferrireducens; assembly: GCF_001750685.1. Lineage (GTDB taxonomy): Bacteria > Bacillota > Clostridia > Peptostreptococcales > Thermotaleaceae > Geosporobacter > Geosporobacter ferrireducens. The sequence goes on from NZ_CP017269.1 coordinate 1,869,012, forward strand.
TGACAAGGTAGTTTCGCAGACAAATCAAGGTGCATCTTTTAAAACAAAGCTTGGGCGTTGGATGCTGCAGCCTCTAACGGCTATTCCTATTTTGTTTGTGGCACTCTATCTGACCTACCAGTTAATCGGGGTTTTTGTAGCTCAGACGGTCGTAGGCATCACAGAAGAAGTTATTATGGGTGAGTATTATTATAACTTTGTCATGGATCTCATGACGCGCTTCGTCGATGAATCTTCCTTCCTAGGAGAATTGCTCATCGGTGAATTTGGTGTACTGACCATGGCTCCCATTTATCTCTTTGGTCTACTCCTTCCACTGGTAGCAGGATTTTATTTTATCCTCTCCATTATGGAAGACTCAGGTTATTTGCCGAGAATTGCGGCCCTCGTAGATCGCTTGTTAACGAATCTTGGGCTGAATGGAAGAGCGATTATTCCAATGATTCTAGGTTTTGGATGTGTTACGATGGCTACGATTACCACCCGATTATTGGGGTCTAAAAGGGAGCGTTTTATTGCCACCATGCTTTTAGGTCTTGCGATCCCCTGCTCTGCTCAATTGGGTGTTATCATTGGATTGATCGCTCCGCTAGGCGGTAAAATGGTTTTATTATATAGTATTACAATTTTTATTGTGTTTGTCTTGACTGGAACAATTTTGAATAAACTTATGCCTGGAGAGTCAACTGATCTTTTGATTGACCTTCCGCCTTTAAGAGTACCCTTGGCTTCAAATGTTTTGAAAAAAACCTATATCAAGTCAAAAATGTTTATCGCTGAAGCTGGTCCACTTTTTGTAGTAGGCGCTGTTATCGTAACAATTCTACAGTATACCGGTGCCTTAGACAGGATATCTGACTCTTTTGCACCCGTTACTGTAGGCTTTTTGAAACTGCCAAAGGAAGTAGCGCAAACCTTTATCATGGGCATCATCCGTCGAGATTTTGGCGCTGCTGGTTTAAATGATTTGGCTTCTCAAGGTATTTTAAATCCACTGCAGGTGATTGTCTCCCTTGTAGCGATTACACTCTTTGTGCCTTGTATTGCGGCGATCATGGTTATCTTTAAAGAAAGAAGCTGGCAGGAATCTGCTTTGATCTGGGTAGGAAGCTTTGTAATTTCTTTTCTAACAGCAGGAATATTAGCACAGCTTGTGATGTAAAATAAAATCACATACCTATTCATAGTGGAGGCGTAGTTTCTATGGAGGTCATTTGTCCTATCTGCGGAAATAAAGTATCTGATGCAGCAAAACAACCGAGATGTCCAAGATGCCATACGATTCTCAAAGAAATTCCTCAATGCAGTGACTGTAAATCAGGCTGCAACATCAATATGAAAATTACAATTGATGAAAACTAAAGGTTCTGCCCTTCACGGCAGAACCTTTTATATTTTTTATCGTCTTTTTATATTCCAGTATAACACTAAAATGAGGATAACAACACCTCCATTGAATAATAAGAAGGAAGGAAAGAAAAAGGCCTTTGGACCACGGACGCCACTTTCATTCTGGATTTCTGATTGGTCTTTCGTTATAGGCGCTTCTGCAGAAGGCAGTTGCATCAATTCATAACTTTCTTTTATTCTTGCAGGCAGGCGATTGATTTCACCTAGTCCCCAGAGTCGTAAACTGTTTTGTCCGTTTTCCCGGCGGATAATCTTCTTTAATGTCTGAATGTATTGATCCAATTCACCCGCCTGCCGATAAACATTTGCCAGTTCATACAAATTGTAATCCTCGGATAAGCCATTGAGTTTTAAGTAGTAAGCAGCGCCTTTATAGTCTCCCTGTTGCTTTAAAATCATTCCACGGTAATAGTCCAACAAATTGGCTACCTCAAGGGCATAGGATGCAACTTCAGCATTTTGGCTTTCCTTATACTGATTTGCCTTTTTAATGGCATCCATAGCTTTTTCATAATCCCCTTTTTCATATGCTTCTATAGCTGCTAAACCCAACTGTCGCAGATGCTGCCCTTCTTTATGCTCCTTAGGCAGATAATCCTGATAAAGCAGTACTTCTATTCCCCGGCGCTGCCACTCCTGTCGATAGAGGCCTATATCAAAATCTGGTTCCAATCTATAGAATTCCCAGATAAAGGACTTGTCTTCCGGATGAATAAACACTTGGACATTTTTATTGCTCTGATAAAGCTCATAATCTAAAATACTAAAATTCTGAGGTGAAACAGGGTCATCAAAGACAATCGTAATTTTTCCATACTCGATTTCCCCCTTCCAGGTAGCCCCCGTTTTAAGAACATACTGAATCGTTTCTCCTCCGGTGGAGTCATAGGTATTATGCATCCAATAGCTATTCACTACCTTCTTGATTTCACCTTTCTTTATTTCCATTTCCCAAACATACCAATTCGGATAGTAAAGCGGATCCACATTATTGCCTTTCTGCTGTAAACCCTTTCGGACCTCTACGCCTACTTCCTTTTCATCTATATAGGACTTGAACGCATATAAACCAACATCATCATCAAAAGCTTCCCGGCCTTCTCGTGGCGGAAGGGTTCCATATGCAGGAAATCCCATCAGTAGTTTCTCTGTTTCTCCAGTATTATGAAATAAAAAAGTACACTGAACATAGGATTTTCCATCCCTTACATGAATGTCCACCTGCTCACTCATCATTTTTACGTTGGTGTCAAATATAGGATATACTGTCTGCCCGGTGCCCCCCAGTACCGTATCATCTGCATAGGCACTGAGCGTACTATGAATCAGTATTAGAAAAAAAAATAGTATGCCCCGTTTCATTCTTATCTTCCCCTCTCCGCGCTACTAGTCATCTTTATAAAAAAAGAACCTGATCACCCGGTTCTTATTGGCTAAATTGAGCAGCAAAATACCACTTGTTATTTTCTTTTACCAGCTTCAATCGATAGCTGTTATTTCCATTGCTATACATCTCCGTTATATCTATAAGAGCCAGTTCTTCCCCATCCAGTATCGGCTTAGAGAATTGAATCGCTTCAAAGGAACCCAGTCCTTGATCCGAAATTCCCTTTATCCGCAAAGGTCCATATCCCTCCGGTATATTTCTACGGTATCCTTCGCTAGCCAACTGATAAACCATCTTGGATGCCTCTTTTGGCGAAATGCTTCCTCTGCAGCTCTTTTCAATCAGTGTTCCCCATGTTTCCATGAAAACTTCTACATTATGTATTTCCGGGATAGAAAAAGGTTCTTCTGCAATTGCTTCCTCCATATCGGGAGTTACAGCGTTCTCCACAGCATCTTCCTGTGACGCTGAATCTGCTTGTATGGAAGCGTCCTCCGCTACAGTCCGAATACTTTCAGCACTAGCCCTGTTACTTAAATAATATCCTCCAAAAATTCCTACCGCACCACCCAGCACAATTACCGTTGCAATAACAATGATTCCTACAGCAGCCTTTTCACCTTTCATGACAGTCTCCTCTTCTGATGGATAATGATTCATTTTTTATATGTACGCGAGATTTTGGCTACATATATTCTTATTGTAACATGGGTTTTATAGTATTTTCATCTGTTTCTTTTTAAAAAAGTTGAATTTTTTAAGAATAGGTATTCTCTCCTATGTCAAAAAAAGAAACATCGGGGCATAACCCCGATGTCTTGATTACATCACTTGTCTTCCCGGAATAATCATATTGATAATTCCGATGGCTAATGCTGCAAGGACTGCTCCAAGCCAATTTACGAATACTCCTTGAATCAAAACGCCAGTTAAATAAATAATCAGTGCGGATACAAGGAATCCTGTAATTCCTCTACCAAAAGGTGTCGCGTCAAAGCCTGTAAACCATTCGATCAAATAATCAATAACACCTATGGCAATTGCCGCAAACAACAGCGGTACAAAGCCTGTTATGGAGAAATAAGGTGTGAAAAATGCTGCTACTGCCAGCACAATCATCGATACCAAAATTCTAATGACCATGCCGCCAAAACCTATTTCTCGTCGTTCTCTTCTTTTCTCTTCCATTCTAAACACCTCCAATTTCCTTATGATTACATTATTTACAATCAAAGGTGGTTTTATGTATGCAATCTTATATTTTGATAGATTTAGAGAATTTGTAGATACTAAGACTATCAAATTATTTGATTAGTAACGCAGCTCTGGTGGTACATATAGGATAGACAGAGCTAATTTTAGGGAGTGATTATATTGGCAGAAAAGATCACAATCGTGTTCGGCGGCATACAGGGTGAAGGGGTGGTGAGTACAGGTGACACACTGATTAAGGCCCTTTCAAGATCTGGATATTTTGCCTACGGCTATCGTACTTTTTCCTCCAGAATTAAGGGAGGCCATACCAACTATGCAATTGAAATCAGTACCAAAAGGGTTCTAAGCTGCAGCGAAGCATTAGATGTCCTGGTAGCCTTCGATCAGGATTCTATTGATATTCATTATAATAAGCTAAAGGAAGGCGGACTTTTAATTTACGATGATATTATACTGGTTAAGGAGCTTCAACGTACACTTACAGATAAAAAAATCACATGGCTTGCTGCCCCCTTAACAAAGAGTGCAAAAGCCTATGGTTCTACAGTAATGAAAAATACAGCAATTATTGGACTTTTAGGAAAGCTTTTTCAACTTCCTTTTTCTAACGTGCAAGGGATTATTCAACAAACTTTTCAAAAAAAAGGCGAAGAAATTGTTGCTAAAAACTTGTCTGTTTTACAGGAGAGTTACGATTCCCCTCTTATCGAAGCATTAGAAGTCTCTAGATATGCACTTTCTCCTTCTGAGACTCCTAGCACGAGGGCTTCAATGATCGGAAATGAAGCCCTCGCATTAGGAGCGCTGGCAGCCGGCTGTCGTTTTATGGCGGCCTATCCCATTACCCCAGCTTCAGAAATCATGGAGTACCTAACAAAGAAATTTACACAGTTAAATGGTGTAATGGTTCAAACAGAAGATGAAATCTCCGCAGTTACGATGACCATCGGTGCTTCCTATGCCGGAGTCAGAAGCATGACAGCAACTTCTGGTCCAGGCATATCTCTAATGATGGAAGGCATTGGACTTGCAGGAATGGCAGAGATTCCACTGGTGGTTGTAGATGCACAGCGAGGAGGGCCCAGTACTGGATTGCCCACCAAACATGAACAAAGTGATATTGACTGCCTCTATCATGGCCCCCATGGAGAGATTCCTGCTATCATATTGTCTCCATATTCCGCAGAAGAATGCTTCTATCAAGCAATGGAAGCTTTCAATCTTGCTGAAAAATATCAGTGTCCCGTGTTTCTGATGAGTGACTTAAATCTTAGTCTTTCAAGACAAACCATTGACCCGTTGGATGTTCACAGAATTTCAATTGACCGCGGCAAAATAACAGAAGTCCCCGATCATGGCCCAGCCGGTGCACAGGCTTACAAGCGCTTCCGCTTTACAGAAGACGGCATATCTCCCAGGGCTTATCCTGGTATGCCTAACCATATGCACCCTTTGACAGGTATTGAACATCAAGAAACTGGACGCCCGGATGAAAGCAGCAAAAACCGCAGTCAGATGATGGAAAAACGTATGAATAAACTAAACTCATTAAAGGTTCTGCCTGGGGTAGATGTATTTGGAAATCCTCATAGTGAGCTGCTGGTTTTATCTATGGGCTCTAACTATGGCATTATTAAGGATGCTGTTGAATCCTTTAATATTCCCGTAGCTTTTGGCATGATCAAGCGAATCAAGCCTCTGCCGGTGAATCAGTTAACCCAGCTGTTCCAGCAATATCCTAAGATATTGGTTATAGAAAATAACTATACAGGACAATTGACCAATATCTTAAAACAGGAAATAGGGTATCATCATCAAATTCATAGTTTGGTAAGGTATGACGGATTACCCTTTATCCATAAGGATATTCGAATGAAAATAGAGGAGTTGATATAAATGCCTAATGCAATGGATTATAGTAACAATTCTACCCCCACCTGGTGTCCCGGATGTGGTGATTTCTCTGTTCTGCGTTCCATTCAGACAGCTGCAGCACACCTTGCCATTGCCCCTCATCAAATGGCGGTAATTTCCGGCATTGGCTGTTCAGGCAGGATTTCCGGTTACTTAAATGTCTATGGTTTTCACAGCATTCATGGCCGTGCTTTACCGGTTGCACAAGGTATTAAGCTAGTCAACCCTGAACTGACTGTCATTGCTGCCGGTGGGGACGGGGACGGTTTCGCCATTGGTACAGCCCATACGGTTCATGCCATTCGAAGAAATATCGATATGACTTATGTAGTCATGAACAATCAAATCTATGGTTTAACCAAAGGACATACTTCACCCTTGAGTACTACAGGATTTGTCACAAAAAGTACCCCTTATGGCTCCATAGAGGCACCCATCAAACCCGGCATGATTGCATTGGCCTCTGGTGCTACCTTTGTGGCTCAAGGCTTTTCCGCCTATCAAGAGCAGTTGGTTGAAATATTAACCAGGGCAATTCTACATAAGGGTTTTTCCTTTGTAAATGTATTCAGTCCCTGTGTCACTTTTAACAAAACCAATACGTATCAATGGTTCAGAGAACATCTCGTTAACCTTGATGAAATGAACAGCCATGATCCTCATGACTTTCAATCAGCAATCAATCGCTATATCTCTACCGATGGCTTATTTACAGGCATCCTTTATGAAAATGACGATCCTGACTACTACAGCAAGCTTCCTGGGGAACGCGGCACTTCTGTTGTCCATCAGGACTTAGATATCTCAAATCAGTTTGATACCCTGATGCAGGATTTTATATAAACTCCATTGGATGGGTATTATTAAAGCATTCCTATCCTATTTACACCAGGCTTATCTTTTACGCTTTTAAAAATAATTTGCAGCATTTCAGTAAATACTAAAGACTAGAGATTTTTAAAATTAGGGGAGGTACTATAAATGATAAATCAAGGTGCTGCAACAGAAGCGAGAATTGCAATGAATCAGTTTCGGGAAGAAATCGCAGGAGAATTAAGTGCAATGACTGATTTGAACCTAGGTACTACTACGCCCAGAAGAGTCGGCCTGGCTGGTGGACAGGTTGATGATACGATGAATGATACCTTAATGCAAAATGCCTCCAATGGAATGGTTTCTACCAATGAGCTACCTCAGGATTTAGACTAAGACATAGATTTCTTAATTCTCCTTAATATTTTTTGGTATATTTTGAAACCTTTTTACCCCCTGATACGTCTTAATAATGGGTGAGACTCAGGGGGTATTATTATATGAAAAAGTTTTTTATTATTTTTTTAGTTGGACTTATAGGAACAGTATCCTTGATTGGCTGTACAGATACAAAAATTGCTTGTGAATTAAGTGGTTTTCACATCATTGAGGATACATCCACCTTAGATCAGGAAATCCTCGACTGGATTCATGAAACGAAACCCAGTACCGGACTTTACAAAAACAATTTTGACTCGGGAAACTATCTCCTCATTACTTTGGGCGAGCATAAGAATTATGCGATAAAAAAGGTTGAAGTAAAAGAGGATAATTATGGTTATATTTTCAATATCACAGTCCGTGAAGGAGAATCTGAAGACCGGGGCTTCAATAAGGTTTTAACTTCTCCTATTTTAGTTAAGACGGATTATGCAGATGCTAATTACGATATTCGTATCATTTATCGATAATACAATACCTAAGTTTAAACCTGTTTCATCCTTTCTTTATATACTTAAGGATAAACTTTCTATTAGATTAGATTGGATTTAACTAGATTAATTTACTTACTGTTGCAATTCCCCTGATTTTCCAAGTTCCTTTCTCCTGAATAAATAAGAAATCTTCCATAAGCCTCTTGGAAATTTTTTCTCCTTGGATTTCCTGCCCGTATTGTTTTTCCATCCTTACCAGAATTCCCTGTGCTGTAGGATAAATTAATTGAATCTTATAGTCTAATTGTACATACCCCTGATTGTTGAGTTCCGCCTTAATCGTACTTTCCAGTAATTGATAATCCCTTGTCTGGTCATCTCTATACTCCCTAGAAATCTGCTGCATCAACATCGGTGCATCTTTTTTCAGCATACTGTCGGTATATTGGTCTATCACAGTCTGAATCTGCTGACGAACTTTCATAGAATATGCCTCATCTTCTATAGCTTTTAAATAAATCGGTGCTTTTTCATCTCGTTCCGGATATAGCTTTTCTACATCAACCTGCATTCCCATATAGATGATCAAAATCACACTGGCTAGCATTAAAATAAACTTCTTCATTATTATCACTCCAACTTGGATCTAAACGTCTTATTTCTAGCTTTCCCGTAAAAATAAAAAACTATAAGACACTGATTATTTTCAGCAGTCTTATAGTTTTTCATTTCAGTTCATTAATCTCCAACAACAGTAATCAGGCGGTTTCCCACTTCACGAAGTTTTAGTTCTCCTAATTCATCGGAAGAAACTACTAAAATCGTTTTTATCACACCCTCATCCTCATCGTATTCATAGGCATAATAATAAGCCAACAGATCTTCCGGAAGATTCTCCTCAATCTCTACTGCATATTCATCTGCCTTATTCATTAATTCTGAAATATAGGCTTCTTCGTCAGATTCAATATCTATCTCTAAATCCTCTGCTTCTATGTCTTGTTTTAATGCGTCTGCATCACACTGTAGAATAAAGGCTAAAACGTCCTCTCGTTTTGTTCGCGTAGAAATATCTGTCGTCACATCGAATTCTGTAGTCTCTTGTATTATTTTTTTAATATCTTCATCCACTACTTTTCTATTCCCACTAAATATGTAGCTCATCTTTGTTCCTCCTTTTATCTCAAATTATCAGCAAGCCTCTTCGTAGACATTTTTATTTTAACACAACAGGATAAATGGCACAAATCTTCTCAATCAAGTAAAGTATTGGATATGTGCATTAGGAAAATGACTGCGTATTAAGTAAGATAAATATTCCTTCATTTCCAGCGCCTCATCTTTTGGATAAACATACTTAACACGTCCATACTTTCCAAACTTTCTTATTCTCTCTTCTTCATTCATGTTTAACTTTGTATTTGGATAGCGTTCTTGAATGATTTTCTTTGCATTTCTTGTGAAGCGATGCTGAATCAGTTCAAAGGTAATATGGCTTTTGCCGTGAAATACCTTATAGTGATCCAACGCCTGGATCATATGGGCATATTCGTCCTTCCAATTCTCATGCCTCATAATCGGAGCAATAATAAAGCCCAAGGGGTACCCTGCTCTGGCAACTTTCTCTGCTGCTTGTAATCGATTGAAAAGCTCCTCGGTGTTATGCTCAAATTGACTAATCACATAGTTCGTATTGATAGAGAATCGAAATCTTGTATGTCCTTGATGATTTGCATTCAGCAGACTTTCTACATTAGAAAATTTGGTTACAATGCGCAATCTCCCTTTTTCCAAGCTTCCAAAATATTCAATTGTTTTTTTCAATGCACCGGTTATATGTTCAACTGCCAGTGGATCACCTGTGCTGGCTGCTTCAAACAGTGTGGTTTGAGGCAGCCTATTTTCGATATGCTTTTCAATGGATTGAAAAATTTCTTCTAGATTTACATATACTCTCACATAGGGTTTCTTTCCCTGGGTAGTAAATAGATAGCAGTATTCACAGTTTCCAGGGCAATTAGTCATTAGAGAAAACTGATAGTGTGCTGAAGGTTTGCAGACATCCAGTTTCATTGCTTTTTTTACTCCCACAACCAGTGTTTTTCTTGCATTGGCGTACCTGGCTTTTTCTGTCTCTCCGGGAATTCCCCGCACTTGATTGTGAGAAGTTGTCTGCAATATAGGTATCTCCTTTTCTTTGCAATAATTGTAAATTTGCTTTCCCATAGGATAGTCTAAAGCTGAGGGCTCAAAGTACACACGCTGGGGCATCCACAATCTCATTTTTAACCACCTCTCTTCGCTTTTTATTTTTTACAGTTTTACCCAAACTATACTGTATCTATATTATTTAATAAGAAAAGAGCAGCACTTCGGCTGCTCTTTTCTTATTGATGAGTTGTGGGTGGGAATAAGGTGTATTTAAAAGTCATAATAGACTTTTAAACCATAACTTGTTTCATTATCTAATTTTCCCATTATTAAACTTTTTATTCATATTTTTATTATTTTTTCAGCTTTATAACTTTATTGTCATAATATGTCTAATATAATATAATGAGTTTATAATAAGTAAGAATATTCGCACCCTAGGAGGAAAATACATATGAAAGGTACTGTCGTATCTACTTGGATTAAAAGTCTGGAAAAGCTTTACGGGAAAGAAATTATTGACCGGGCTGTTGCCAAGGCCGGTTGGGAAACAGACCGGGTGATTACCCCTCTTGAAGACGTTCCCGATCAAGAACCTATGGCAATTATCCGTGAAGTAGCTTCCGCTGTTGGACTGTCTACGGAAAAGGTCTGGAGAGAAATTGGCAAGAGTAATATTGAAACCTTTCGCACATGGTTTCCTTCCTACTTTGAACGCTTTAGTTTAAAAAGCTTTCTAATGATGATGGACGATGTGCATAGTCAATTAACGAAAATGATTAAAGGCGCAAATCCGCCTCGGCTGATTGCCAGGGAAATAGGTGAAAAAACTATAGAAATTCTCTACGAATCAAAGCGAGGTATGTTTGATTATTTTCTTGGTCTTCTAGAAGGCAGTGCTGCTTTTTTCCAAGAGCAGATCGAAACAGAAATCTTAGAAAAGGGTATGCATCAGGATGGCAGGCATTTTATGCGTATAAAAATTCGTCTGGAAAAGGATACCCGGACAACGATACAATATCCCCTCAGCCGGATACTCTCTTTTGGCATCATCCGCAATTTGCCTTTCAAAATCACTGTTTCTGTTACAATACTTTCTGCAATGCTGCTGTTCATCCTCTTTGGAAGAGACCAGGCGATACAGGTACTTCTATCAACAGGGTTCATTTTTGGTACAACTTTGCTCTTTAGCCGTATTGTATTGGCTCCCTTCCAGAAAATTCAAGATCAGCTGAGCAAATTATCGGATATGGATTTTGAAGGAAACCTCTCTATTCGGACGGGAGACCATCTGGAAGATTATATGGCCGATCTAAATGTTATCAAAGAAAAAATGAAAAAAGATTTTCTGTTCCTCAAAGGCGGTACCGATGATATGCACAATTTTACCATGAAATTCTCTCAGGTTGCGCAAGACATGAAAGAAGTATCTCAAGGCATATCAGACTTAGTACAAGAAGTTGCCAGCGGTGCTGTGCATCAAGCCGAGGAAACAGAGAAATCCGTATATGTTTTGAATGAAAATATTGACAACTTAAATCGATTGGCAGAAGAAGAAGTCCTAAGTCAAAAGCAATTAGAAAACGCTGTAGCTGATATTCGAAAATCTTTTGGTCAGATTCAGACCATCGCTGCTACATTACTAGAGATCAAAGATGACTTTTCTAGAGTAAATCAGCAAGGTGAAGATCTGTCAAAACGGGCCCATGGCATCATGGAGATCGTCACAACCGTGGCACAGATTTCTGACCAAACAAATCTATTGGCCTTGAATGCCGCCATTGAAGCTGCACGGGCAGGTGAAATGGGTAAAGGCTTTACGGTGGTAGCCCAAGAGATCAGAAATCTAGCTGAGGACTCAAAAAATGCAGTAAGTACGATTCACGAGGGTCTATTATCATTTATTGCGGACGTAACAAAAATGATTGAGCAGGTGGCCAATCAATTCCAGCGGTTGGAGAATAGCAATAAAACCTTAGGTACAGTGGCAAAGGACAATGAGAAAGCTACTACGGAAATTACTGATGTTGCTAAAAAAATTATTGAACTGGTAGACGCACTCTCCTTTGAAGCACAAAAAATATCCGATGTGTTCCAAAACATTCATTCGCTTGCAGCAATTGCAGAAGAAAATTCCGCAGCATCTCAAGAAATGAGTGCCAATGTTATTCAATATTCCAGCCGTATCAGCGATTTGATTGACTATATTCAGCAGTTGGATAGTCTAACCGGCAATCTAAAACTTGAATTAAAAAAATACAGAATATAGTGTGGATGATCACACTATATTTTTCCATTTATGGTAATATATGAAATCTCCTCCTGATGTTCTTTAGTAAATTTTTAAAAATGCCCCGGTAATACTATTACTGAGGTGATGAAAAAAATGAAAAAAACAATAGGGATATTGGCCCTTTTGCTGCTGTTTGCCACGGCCTGTGCACCAGTCCAACCCCAGCAGCGCCCCATGCTTGATCCACAAGCCTCTTCTATTTTTCAAAAAGGTGCTGTACAACAAATTCGAATCATAAACAACAATGCCCCATTGCGTTCCGGACACAGTGTCAATTCCCCTGTCATTGCCAGCCTTCCACAAGATAGTATTTATAATGTTGTAGGAGAATCCAACAACTGGTATGTTATTGAAGGCGATCAAGGACAAATCGGAGCTGTAGAGCCCAAAGATGCCCAGCCCCATATTGAAGTTCCCAGTATGGTTGGACAAACTGAAAATATTGCAAGGCTTACCCCCAATGAGGAAGAACTGCTTCGAATGCTGAATGCAGAAAGAGTGAAAAAAGGACTAAATCCCTTAAAGGTTGATATGGAAATAACCAAGGTAGCAAGATTGAAATCTCAGGATATGATTGACAACAATTATTTCAGTCACAATTCTCCTACTTATGGCGGTCCCTTTGATATGATGAAACAATTTGGCATCCACTACATTTACGCAGGAGAAAACCTTGCAGGAAATCCTTCGATACAAGGCGCCCATACTTCACTGATGAACTCACAAGGGCACCGTGACAACATTCTCAATCCAAACTTTACCCATGTTGGCATCGGCGTTCGAGAAGGTTCTCAATACGGTAAATTGGCTACTCAAATGTTCGTAGGAAGATAGGAGCGGATAAAATGAAGCATGAAATCGATGATCAAAAGCATTACCATAACCTTACAAAAACCATTGAAGGCACAGCATGGATTCTTTGCGATGCCATTCATACTATGGCAGAAAACAAAATCGTACCAGATGATGAAACAGGGAGTGATCTAACCTCCCGCTTGGCTCAACATCTCGCTGAGATTTTCGAGGTAATCTCAGAGTGTGAGGAACCAGTAATCATTGATTTTGCAGCAGATAAAATGCTGGAAGCTGCGGGCAGTCACCAGGAGCAGCTGCTTCAATACCTGAAAAATTATATGGGAGATAATCTGCTGTATAAAAGAATCTATGAAAGCTATTATAAAAAGCAGTAAAACCCGGAAAATCCGGGTTTTACTGCTTTTTATAACATCACAACATCTAAAATTTGTATGTTTTTATTCTCTGTTAAGTCTACAAAGCTATCTTTTGTCCGAATAACAGGCCGGGTTAGGTGATTGTTATGAATAAAGATTACCTCCCCTACTTTTCCATTGCTTAGTGAAACGCGATTGCCAATATAGAAGTTAACCATATTTTTAACAAACAATAAAGCTAACCCATGATCTATCTTCTGGAATCTCGCATCTAAAATATACTCTAACGCTTCAAAGTAGCCGTATAGCTTCCCATTTCTTCCTGAAATGAGATTATCATATAAATCCGCAATGGCAACAATTCTAGAGAAAGGATGAATATTGCCGACCTTAATTTTCAAGGGATACCCGCTGCCATCCATGGCCTCATGGTGCTGTAATGCAATCAAAGCCACATCTTTTGAAAGTCCGTAAACCTCTGACAGCAACTGATAACCATACACACTATGCTTTTTTATCTTCATTTCTTCATCACGATCTAATCGATAACCGCTATGATAGGTTTTTTCAATTAAATAGTCTCCTATCTTTGTCATTCCGATATCATGAAAAAGCGCACCATAAGCAATTCGCTTTATTTCTTCATCGGATAAATTCAACCATTTAGCTATCAAAACAGATGTAACGGCAACATTTGCAGAATGAAAGAAGAGTCCTTCATCTTTTTTATCGATTACTTTTAAACAAGCCATCAAATTATTGCTCTTAACCAACTCTTCAATAAGCTGGTCAATGTTCAGATCTAGTTCATCTGCAATATATTTTTGACCAAAACGAAGAGTTCGGAAGGTATATTTTAGCTTTTGAACTAAGTTGCCATATCGAATCTTCAATTTATTATAGTCAATAGCAGCAGTAGCATCTATTTCTTCATGAATATACACATATTCAATTTCTAAGTTTCTTAGCCGGTTAATGGTAAATTGGTTAACTTCTGTACCTGCTGCAATTAAAAGAATTCCTGTTGGCGATGCGATTTCCCTTGCAATCCGCATTCCATCTTTTAGATTTGTAACGGCCATTCTCTTCATCCTATGTCCCTCCCCCTGGTCCTGATCCTACTCTTATATTTCCTATCAAGTTAAAAAGTATATTTATAAGTTTACAATAATTCTGCATCGATTCCTAGCCTATCAGAACAATTTCGTACGAGATGACTAGAACAATACAGACCTGATTGGTGCGCAAGTCCTATAGGCTTTCTTCAAATAAAAAAAGAGATGCAAATGCATCTCCTTTTTCGTTCCGTATTCTATTTATCTTTGAGGGCTTTGCTCAATGTAAAAGCCAATCCTCCCCATAGTACTACTGCACCAAACAAGAAAAATATAATGGATGTTGCACTCATACTATTTCACCTCCTCGGCGTTATAAGACAATGCGCCTTCCTTCCAAGGTTTTGACGATACATAGAAGGATATTGCAATAATTACTGCTACTACACCCCAGCCAAATAACAACAATGCAGATGTTGGATATCCTTCATAAGGTGCTTTCATTTCTAGTACAAAGTTAGAAATCAACATATACACCAACACGGCTGGTGTTACAAACTTAACCATAACATCCCACCACTTGCCAACGGGATAGATAGAAATTGGATTCGCATGTTCTCTGATTTTGTGTGCACCGTATACCCATCCAATCAACACCGCTTCAGCTAATCCAACGGAAACAATACCATAAGAGTTGATAAAGTGGTCAATGATATCCAGGAAATACAAACCAGCACCTGTTGCGAATAGGATCCCTACTAAATACCCGATTCCAATCGTATAATTAACTACTTTCTTTCTGCTGGCCCCTGTTTTATCAATTACTGCTGATGCAAAGGCTTCAACCATGGATACAGAAGAGGTTATACCTGCAAAAACAAGGCAAGTAAAGAAGATTACGCCGAATACTACACCTAAAGGTCCCATCAGTCCAAATACTTTAGGGAACGCTACGAAAGCAAGCCCGATACTAGCTGTAACAACTTCTTCTACAGGTACCCCCTGGCTTGTTGCCATAAATCCTAGAATACCAAATACCCCGATAGCTGCCAAGAATTCAAATCCACTGTTTGCAAATGCAGTCATAAAAGCACTGTTTACAATATCTGTTTTCTCCGGCAAATAACTGGAATACGTTATCATAACCCCCATGGCCAAACTCAAAGAGAAGAAGATTTGTCCATAAGCAGCAATCCATACCTTTGGATCCATCACTTTAGCCCAATCAGGAGTAAATAATTTGTTTAAACCTACAACTGCACCTGGTAATGTAATTCCTCTGATTACGATCAGCACCATCATACCAATAAGGGTTGGCAGTAATACTTTGTTCACTTTTTCAATACCACCGGAAACACCACGGTAGCAAATAAACCAGTTAATAAACCATATTAAAGAAATACCGAAGAATATCGGCCATTTGATTCCGCCGAGTTCAAAAGGACCACTGGATAAGCTTAAGAATTCACCAAAGAAGAATCCATTTGGATCAGAACCCCACGCTTGTGTAAAGGCTAGGAACAAGTAATTCACTGCCCAACCTAAAATCATAGAATAATAAGTTAAAATAACGATAGAGTTAAAACTCGGCCACCAGCCCAGCCATTCCCATTTTTTATTGGCTCTTGCTAAGGCCAAAGGCGTGGACCCCTTAAACTTGTGTCCAAAGCTGTATTCAAGAATCATCAGAGGAATACCCGCTGTAAATAATGCAAAGAAATAAGGAACTAAGAATGCGCCTCCACCACTGGAGTAAAGTAAGTATGGGTATCTCCAAATATTTCCTAATCCTACTGCTGAACCAACTGCTGCAAGAATAAAACCTATTTTGGAACCCCATTGATCTCTGTTTTGAGACATAATTTCACCCTTTCTTATTTTATTTTATTAAGCTTGGAATAAATTTGACAGCATCCCAATCGCCAAAATAATAGTTATAATTGAATAAATAAATCCCCTAAACATATCGCTCTTCTGACGATGGATGATTCTCTAAACCTCCTTCCTTAAAATATTACAAAAATGTAAAAACTATTATATGTTATTATATTACGAACAAAAAAATGTATCAATTTTCAGATTTTTATCAATAGTTCCAAAATATATCTATTTTTTGCTATTTTGCTCTTTTATCTTCCGATTCCTTTTATTCACTAAATATAGATCTAATTTTTTTCATATTTCATTTTCGTTTCCCGACTTTGCAAAGACACTTTTAAATTTCTAAACATAAAAAATTCTTTTACTTATTTCTCTTAACAGCAAAGCCACCTGATTTTTCACAGGTGGCGATTCTTCACACTTCATTTGATTTTTTCTTTAAATTAATTCGGGGCTGGGCATTTCTATCCAAACCACAGTTCCCTTATTTACTTCACTTTCTATTCCAAATGGAAATTTATGGGCTTGCAGTATGTTTTTCACGATTGCCATCCCTAGCCCCGTACCGCTGCTGTCTCGCTTTCTTGATTTATCTACCTTGTAGAATCTATCCCATATATACGGCAAGTCTTCTTTAGGAATTCCTTTTCCATTATCAATAACCTCAACCCGCATCACATCATCCTTCTCACAGATTTTGATGATTATTCTTCCATGATTATAAGAATGGTGGATCGCATTATCGATAATATTGTAGAAAACTTGATAGATTTTATTCTTGTCTGCATAGATCAGAAGATTTTGACTTTCCATTTCTAAAACAATCTCAATATCATTTTTTGATGCAAAATAAGAGAGTTTCTCAATAATATAATCTAAAATTTCTTGTAATGAAAATTTTTCATATACTAAATCTGAGTATCCGGATTCCATTTTTGATAAATAGAGAATATCTTCCACCATATTATTTAACCGGTCAGATTCATCGATAATTACTTGGAGGTATTGTTCTTTATCCTCTGCATCGAAATTATCCACATCCTTTACCACCTCAGCATAAGCTTTGATTAAACTAATAGGCGTCTTTAGCTCGTGAGACACATTGGCAATAAAGTCTTTTCTCAGTTGTTCAATTTTATCCAGCTGTCTTGCCAAATCATTAATGGTTTCCCCCAACACTCCGATTTCATCATTGGAGGAATGGAGGATCTCTACTGAAAAATCTCCCTTGGCGATCCGCTTTGAAGCATCAATAATATTCACAATGGGCTTAGCAAAAAACTTCGCCAGCGACAAAGCTAATACAGTCCCTATACACAATGAAAAAATCGTAATAATGGATAATTGTTTTTTCAGAATACTTGTAGCTTCTTCGATCGGTGCTAAAGCTGTGAAGATCACAACATTTCCCACCAGTTCCTCTGCCCGAAAAACAGGCACACCTACAATTACAGACCCTTCCGGGGATCTAGAATGCATTTTTTGAATCACAAAAGGCTCTCCCTGTGCAATATAGCGCTCGATTGTCTTATCACCCAAAACCGGGGCAAGGAATCTCCGGTCATTTTTATCTGGTTCTCTATTATTGATAAAGATGCGGCCAGGAGTATTTACAAATAAGATATCCTTCTTTTTATCAACAATCATAACAATCGCATTAATAGAAGTTGTAAAGTGCTGAATCTCTTCCAGCATTTCCTGAGATATTGCGCTGCTATCATCAGATTCCAGCATCAATGACCTTAGCTTTTGTGCTTCATTCAGCAGAATGCTTTTTCTTTCCCTAATATAAAATTCATTTAAAAAACTAATCTGAAACAACCAAATGATTAATAATATGAGCAATACTACAGCCGTAATACCGAACCATAATTTACTCAGTATGCTTTTCATTTTCATAACCCACCTTAAACTTATACCCGGTTCCCCAAACGGTCTGTATATATTTCTTATACTCACCTAATTTCTCTCTCAACTGCTTAATGTGCGTATCCACGGTTCTCGCATCTCCGATAAAATCATAACCCCAGACATGATTTAAAAGTTGCTCCCTTGAATAAACAATCTGTGGACTTCTTGCAAGAAAATAAAGCAGTTCGTATTCTTTAGGTGTTAATAAAACTTCCTGACTTTCTAATAAGACTTGTTTATACATGGCTTTGATTTGTAAAGCCCCGGCCTTTATATCTTTCTGCTGCTTTCCATTTGGTTCCAAATAGCGTTTTAATACAGCCCGTACTCTCACGGCCATTTCTTTTAAACTAAAAGGTTTTGTCAGATAGTCATCTGCACCCAAATCAAAACCAAAAATTTTTTCGTATTCCTCACCTCTTGCAGTAAGCAATATAATGGGAATTGTTGATTCCTGACGTATTTTTCTGCAAACTGTCCACCCATCAATTTCAGGCATCATAACATCCAGCAATATGAGGTCGTATTTTCCTTCATCCACCTTTTCCAAGGCCTCTCTGCCATTGGCTGCTGTCTCAATCGCATATCCTTCCTTAGACAAATAAAGCTGAATCACATGACGCATTTTTTCTTCATCATCTACCACAAGAATTCTTGCCTCATTCATATGGTTCCTCCCCAATATAGAATTGCCTGTATCAGATGGATTGTTTATCCATAGCTATTCTTCAACAATCTTTCCATCTTTTACACGAACAATCCTTTTTGCCTCTTTTGCTACACCTAAATCATGGGTAATCATTACGATCGTATTTCCTTCCCTGCTTAATTCCGAAAACATATCAATTATTTCTCTGCCTGTTTTTGAATCAAGTGCTCCCGTTGGCTCATCAGCCAATAATAATCTGGGTTCACCGGAAAGAGCCCGGGCAATGGATACTCTCTGCTGCTCCCCGCCCGATAATTCCAGAGGTTTATGCTTCATTCTGCCGCCTAATCCAACCTTTTCTAATAGCAGCGTTGCTCTTTCATATGCCTTTTCTTTATTTATACCGCGAAGAAGGAGTGGAAATGCTACATTATGAATCGCTGTATATTTAGGCAGAAGATTAAATCTTTGAAAAATAAATCCAATTTCCCGGTTTCGAACATGGGCCAGTTCATCATCGTTTCTCGCTTTAATGTTCTGTCCCCCTAGTATGTATTCCCCAGAGTCTGCCACATCAATGCATCCAATGATATTCATAAGCGTTGATTTTCCCGAACCGGAAGGCCCTAATACGGCAACAAATTCTCCTGCTGTCACTTCTAAAGATACTTCTTTCAGTACTGTCAATTTATTTTTACCCAGCTTGTAGGATTTGACAATATCCTTCATATAAATTATATTATTCTCCATATCCATATCTTCTACCTTCCCTGCATCACACGAACCTGGGTAATCATTTCTTTATCATTTTGATCTAGCCAGATTTGCATTATCATTCCTTGATAAATATCTGCCAGATCCAGTTCTTTCTGTGTGTTTTGGCCAATCGTCATAATTGGAACCCCCACAGGAATTAAGATTGTTTTCGTTTCTCCTGTAAGGTTAAGCTCTCTATTGGTTCTCTGCTGCCCGCCACCGCCGGGTCCTTGCATTCCAGGTGCAGCGCCGCCAGCAGGCATTCCACCAGCAGGCATTCCACTTCCACCACTTGCCTGGCGCTCGGGTGTTTGCTGTGCGGTACTGCCTTGCTGTGCTCCATTGCCTCTTTCCGGCATCTCCATCAATTCCAGTACAACTTCATTTCCTACAATACTCTTTACCCGTCCACTTATATCTGCTCTTTGGAATTCCTGCCTGCCATTATTATTCTGCCCATTACTGCCTTGCTGATTTGCTGCCTGCTGACTTTGTGTCTCATTATTGTCCTGTGTAGGTTTATCCACTGCTGCATCCGTTTTATTGCACGCAGAAAGCAATAAAGAAATCCCGATAATCCCTGTAATCATAAAAACATATTTATTCTTCATGTCATCGACTCCTTTGCATAATTTGGTAAAATTTCTACAATGCCCCTTTTATCCGTCTTCCCTTTATTCATAATTTAGCGCATCAATTGGCTTTAGCGCTGCAGCCCTGGAAGCGGGATAATATCCAAAAAAGGTTCCTATCCCCACGGAGAATCCAAATGCAAGCAGGTAGGCAAATGTTGTAGGGATGGCTCTAACTTGAAAGTAATTCATAACCGGCATTGCCAGAATGCTGCCTAGTATACCCAATACGCCTCCTACTGCACTGATGATAATCGCTTCTAACAAAAACATCAGTAATATATCCTTTTTTCTTGCCCCGATGGCTTTTAAAATTCCGATTTCTTTGGTTCTTTCTTTTACAGAAACAAACAATACATTCATAATCCCAATACCGCCAACTACCAATACTACCACAGCTACTGCAAGAAGCATCAATGTCATGGTTCGGGCTGAATTCTTTGCAGACTGCAGCCTGTTTCCTGCGTCAACAATCCTGAATTGATCACTCCGGTTACGATATACCTCTTGTAATACGAGATTGATTTCCTCAATGGCTGATTCTACATGATTGATATCCTTTGCCAAGGCAATGATGCTGGGTCTTGCGAATCTCCCTACTATGTATTTTTCTGCCACTTTATAGGGTACAAATACTGCACTGTCAGGAGAAATCCCCCCCATTGAAGAATCTCCCATGCGCTTTAAAATACCCGTAACTTCATACCGTCTTCCAAATATGGTTATCCTCGCACCTATTGCATCTCTGATTTCATCTCCGAAGAGCTCCTGTGCAATATCTGAACCGATAACAGCTACCCGCTCTGCATCTTCATTCTGCTCTGCAGTAATAAACTCTCCATAGGCTAATTCCAGATTGTTAATCGTTTTTAAATCTTCCGCAACACCCCCTATGGAGGCTGAAGCTGAAGTGGTTGAATAGCTAACGTCACCCCTGCTGGCAAGAATCATGGAGATATTTTTAATGGAAGGGGCTTCGACCCTAATCTTTTCTGCCAACTCCGAAGTTAATCTTTCTGTAGACCGTGCGCCAAAGTTGGCCATAATTTGAAGCGTACCTACATTTAAACTCTTAAACTGTTCTTCTACACTGGCTTGACTGCCGTTTCCAATAGAAATAACCACGACAATCGTCAATGCCCCAACAATAATTCCTAAGGTGGTAAGGAAAACTTTCGTTTTATTTCCTTGAATATTCATAAAAACCGCTCTGAGAATTTCAATTAAACTCATCTGCTTCACCTACGCTTATTTCTTATTTTCTATCAATACTACTTCTCCTACATTTAAGCCTTCCGTTATTTCAACATTTTTCCCATCGGTTAATCCTGTCTTAATGTTTCTGCTCTCTATATTTCCATTCTGTGTTTTCACTTTTACGGTTTGCTTTCCATCTACCATTTTCACAGCTTTATTTGGAATAATCAATACATCTTTACGCTGTTTCAGTATAAAGGATACAGAACATGTCATGCCGGATTTGATTTGATCGAAGCCGCTATCCAGTTCAATCTTAACATCATAGGTAACTAAACTGTTTTGATCTACCTTGTGGAGGGATGCAATAGATATTACCTTTCCTGTGAAAATTTGTCTCTCCATTGCCTCAAATGTAACCTCTACCGTTTGCCCAACCGCTACATTCGATAAATCCAATTCAGAAACAGGGACAATTACCTCAATCTTTTTGGCATCAGATACGACTAAAAAATGAGTGGTATCTGCTGTAATTTCTCCAGAACTGTTTGGCGTTGTAATATTCTCCCCTGGTTTATAGGCAACATTCAGTACCTTAGCATTTACATCGGAGCGCAGGACTGTATTATTCAGCTCATCCTGGGCTGTTTCCAGTGTAATTTTAGCCGTTTCCACGTTTGCTTTTTCCAGTTCTAAATCCAGATCTGAGTTTAATAAGACATTATACCTTTCCTGCTGGACTGTGTAGGCAGCTTTCGCGCTCTCATAGGACATTTTTTTCAATTCCAGCTCTTGCTTGGAATAATAATTTGTCATCTCCAACATAGGCAAATATTCCATTTCAATTTGATCCAGCTTCGCTTTTAAATCTTCTAGCTGCTGCTTCTCATTTACAAGAGACAAATTGGTATTCTGTTTTTTCTGCTCTAAATTCAGCACAGCTCTGTCATAGTTTATTTGGGCCGTTTTTAGTTTTTTTATGTATTCTGAATCATCCAACTTCGCTAATATTTGTCCTGACTGTATCTCGTCATCTTCCTTTACATATAATTCCTTAAGCTTTCCCGATAAGTTAAAATTCAGATTTACCGTTGGAATTCTAGACCTCCCGTCCCCTGCAAACGCAATGGTCAAATCACCTCTTCTTACACTTTCTTCTGTTACTGAAACGGTTTCTCCCGATGCTGCAGGTGTCGTTTTATCAAGCATTTTAAAGCCATAGAATCCACCGCCTGCTAAAATGGAAAGAATCATTCCTATTCTAATAACCTTGTTTTGAAATATTTTTTTCAGCAACCCCTATTACCTCCTTTTATTAAATCCATCATCTCATGCTAAACTGTATTATATTGCTTAATTGTGATGAATTTGTGATGACATTAGCAAATCTTTATGAATTCTGGATTTTCATATCCACTTTTACTGAAAAAATTTGAGCCCTCGCAATATGCAAGGGCTTCTTATTATTTACATTTACTATTTTTTAGATTGTTTTTCTGTAGCACTAGGGGGTGCTTTCGGCAATTATTTATTTCTACACTTCAGGATTAAGCATCGTTCTTTTCTTTAGACGGTCTTGTCTTTAATGCTTTTAAGTTCTCTGCTTCCTCTTTGGTGAGTATACCATCCTCTACCAATTGGTCAAAGATATTTTTTCGCTCTATTTTATTTTCTTCAAAATATTTCTGTCTCTCTTCCTTCGTCATGTTTTTCAGCTCTTCAAACTGTGCCTTTTTCGCTTCTGCTTTTTTCTCAAAATATGCCTTTAAAGCTTCAGCCTTTTCCTCTGTTAGCTTACCTTCTTCTACAAGCTTGCCAATAAGCACGGACATGTCTTTTCCATAGCCTCTCTTGCCTAGACCTTG
This sequence comes from Geosporobacter ferrireducens, assembly GCF_001750685.1. Taxonomy (GTDB): domain Bacteria; phylum Bacillota; class Clostridia; order Peptostreptococcales; family Thermotaleaceae; genus Geosporobacter; species Geosporobacter ferrireducens. The sequence goes on from NZ_CP017269.1 coordinate 1,892,188, forward strand.
CGGCATCATTTCTTTCATTTTCGCTTTTATTTGTTCTTCCTGAGCTTCTGTAATTACGCCATCTTTAACCAATTGCTCTATGAAATCGACTCTCTCTGTTTTATTCGCTTTATTTTCCTCAAAATATTTTTGGCGCTCTTCCTCGGTCAAATCTTTTATTTTTTCAAATTCTGCCTTTTTTGCTTCCATTTTTTCTTCAAGATATTTTTTTACTTCCTCAACCTTTTCTTTTGAAAGGGTTCCTTCTTCAGCAAGCTTGTCTAGAACTGCCTCCAAGCCTTTTCCTGGTACTTGACTCTTTAAAGCAAAACCGTTCTCTTTTTTAAGTTCACTTCCTGCCTTAAATTTCTGCATGATCTTTGTGTTTTTTTCAGCGGCTGCATCGGCAGTTCCCTCTGTCTCTTTTGCAAATACAGCACCTCCCATTGTAAACATCATGCTGCTGACCAATACACCAGAAAGCATTTTCTTCATGAATAGTCTTTTCTCCATTGCTATTCTCCCTCCTTCAAAATTTATTGTCATTCGTTCTGACAGTACTATTATGTACAAACTTTGTGAGGGTTTTGTGAGGATCTCATGGGAAAATTTTAAAATTTTTGTGATAAAAAAGCAAAATCCAGCAAAAATTTTTATCCCTATTTATATGAAGTATCTTAATTATACCTCTATAGATGTGTGACTAATATATTTAACATTCAACCCGATTTTATTCCAAATCCTGGTAGGTGGGGACCTGTGTGTCCTCCCGAAAATGCAGCGGGCAGACACAAGGACTGCCCCTACGACCTTAGATGGATAAATAAGCTTTCTCAATGATGTCCCTGACATCATGTCTGTTTTTCCTGTTTTTCAAAATCAAAGGACCAACCCCAATAGCCTGATTCCAGTTGTTTCAGTTTAATTTTTGCGTCAAATTTCCCTCCTTTTGGAGATACGACACCTTTTAGAAGAGCTTCACCCTTTTGAATCAGTTGTTTAACAATTGTCTTACTCATCTTTTTTCTATATCTGGCCATAAGTTTATCCTGCTTGAATAAACCAAACTTGCAGCCCTGTTTATAATTACTGCAGTAAAAGTTTTTGCTTCCTTCAAGGATTTCTCCAACCTTACAGGCAGGGCAAATCCCCAACTTTTCTTGAGCCGTAGCTGAAGCTGCCGCTTGACTTCCTTTTCTTCCTGTTTTTTTTCTTTCTCGTTCAAATGCAATCCTTGTTTCTCTTTCATAGGCATCTTTCACCAGAAAAGCAGTAAATCTCCCAATTCCTTCCATGAATCTCTTCTCATCCATTTTTCCCTTTGCAATTCGATTCAATGCTCTTTCCCATTTTCCTGTCAGCTCTGGCGAAGATAGTTCTTCTGGCACAATGGCAATCAGATTTTTTCCCTTTTCTGTAGGAATCAAATTTTTACCCTCTCTAAGTACATAACCTACCTCAATTAATCGCTCAATAATGGATGCCCGAGTAGCTGGGGTTCCAATCCCACTCTCCTTTAACTGCTCCCTGAGGTCCTCATCTTCTATAAACTTCCCCGCATTCTCCATGGCTGATAGCAATGCAGCCTCCGTATAGCGTTTTGGCGGCTGGGTTTGTTTGTCCTCAATGGAAGTCCCTTTAACAAGGATTTCCTGTCCTTTCATAACTTTCGGAATATTATCTTTGCATCCATCTTCATCACGGTATAGGCTTTGCCATCCCAGTTGCATTATCTGCTGCCCTGTGGTTTTAAACCATTCTTCCATTACTTCTGATATTACCGTGGTGCTATTATAGATATAATCTGGGAAAAACACAGACAAAAACCGTTGGGCAATTAAATAAAATATGTTTTTTTCCTCTTGTGAAAACTTACTCACGTCTGCTTTCTTATCCGTAGGAATAATCGCATGATGGTCGCTTACCTTGCTGTCATCAACAATCTTTTTACTAATCGGCAGCTTTTCCAGTTTTAACAAGTATTCACAAAACTCTTTATACTGTCCATCGCGCAGGTTTTCAATCTTCTTTTGAAGTCCTTTTATGAGGTCCTTTGATAAATATTTGCTATCTGTCCTTGGATAAGTAATCACCTTACGTTTTTCATAGAGTCCTTGTGCAATGGTTAAGGTCCTTTCCGCCGTATAACCATAGCGTTTGTTTGCATCTCGCTGTAACTCTGTTAAATCATAAAGCAGTGGTGGTTTTTTAACAATTTTCTTAGATTCAATATCTTTCACAAATCCTGACTGGTTCAAAACCTTCTTTGCCAATGCCTCTGCCTTTTCCCGGGAATCAATCCGGCTTTCCTTGTTCTCTTTATCTATCCAAATTCCTTTATAGCTGCCAAAATCTCCATTTAATTCCCAATAAGCCTGAGGAATAAATGCTTCAATTTCCTTTTCGCGCTTTACAAGAATCGCTAAGGTTGGTGTCTGAACCCTGCCGATGGTTAACAGACTGTTATATTTTACCGTATAGGCTCTGGTAGCGTTAATTCCAACCAGCCAGTCACTTTCACTCCGACATTTTGCAGATAAGTAGAGGGCATCATAATCCTTTCCATCTTTCAAATTTTCAAATCCCTCTTTGATGGCTTCATCGGTTAAGGATGAAATCCAGAGTCTTTTCACCGGCTTGCTGCATCGAGCTAAGCTGTAGATATATCTAAATATCAGTTCTCCTTCTCGTCCTGCATCCGTAGCACAGATCAGCATAGATACGTCTTTATCTGCCAATAAAGTTTTGATGATTTTATACTGTTGATAAGTCCTTTTAATAGGCTTTAGCTTCATTTCCTCCGGAATTACAGGAAGTGTCCGCATATCCCACCGCTTATATTTTAAATCGTATTCCTCCGGATCACATAATGCTACCAGATGTCCGATAGCCCATGTCACAACATACCCATTTCCTTCCAGATATCCTTCACCCTTTGTTTTCGCCCCCAATACCTTGGCAATATCCCGGGCAACGCTAGGTTTTTCCGCAATAACAAGTTTTTTCATGTGTTTCCCCACTTCATTTTCAAATGTTTATATATAGTTTATCATATATAAACACAAATCCAAAGCTTCATCCCCGCCTGCCTAATCCAACCGCTTTTTAAAACGCAGTACTGCAATAAAAACCAGCAAAAGTGTAAAGAAAAGTAATAAGCCGATCTGCCATGTCAGCGCTGCTGCACCAACCCCTTTTAATACAATCCCGCGGATAATCTGCAGATAATAGGTTAATGGCATTGCAAAACCCATCCAATAGATCGGTTTGGGCATTGTTTCCCTTGGAAATACAAACCCAGAAAGTAGAACACTGGGCAACAGCAGTAACAATGCCATCTGCATGGCCTGCAGTTGGGTTTTTGCAACGGTTGAAATGATCATTCCCATAGCCAAAGCACAAACCACAAAGCAGGCTGAGAACAGCAGCAACAGCAGCATACTGCCTCTTACCTCCATATGGAAAACGACCATTGCCAGAATCATAACCAGAAAGAAGTCAAAAAATCCAATGAGAATATACGGAACCAGCTTCCCTAAAATCAATTCTATGGGACGCACAGGGGTAATAATCAATTGTTCCAGTGTCCCCCGCTCCCTTTCACGAACAAGAGAGAACGCCGTTAAAATAATTGTAATATTTTGTATGACCAGTCCAATCAATCCAGGTATGGTAAATTTAATACTTTCCATGGCCGGATTATAAAGAATTCTCGGCTGTGCCAAAACACCGCCGGCCTTCAGGCCCATAGTCCCGGCTTTCATGAGGGTCTGCTCCCTTATCTTTCTGCCAAAGTCAGAAGATAGAAGCACCGTACTGGAAAGTGCGGTTCTTGCCGTTGTGGCATCACTGCCATCTATCAAAAATTGTACCTGTGCTTCTTTTCGTCTTTTTATCTGCCTTTCAAAATCCGGCGGAATGATTAATCCAACTTTGACGGTTCCTCTATCAATCATTTCCATGATTTCACGATCACTACCGGCATAATACCGGTCGATAAAATAGTCTGTATGCTTTAGTTTTTGGATGAGCTCCCTGCTAAGGGTACTGCGGTCCTGATCAAATACAGCCATATCTACCCGCTCAATTTCCAGCTTTACGGCATAACCAAACAAAAACAGCATCATCAACGGTGCAATCAGAGCAATTGCCATGCTGGCCTTGTCTCTTCGAATATGAATAAATTCCTTTTTTACAATAGCCATAAAACGTTGTACACTCATCTTTATCCCCCTAATCCAGATGATTCTTAATTTCCATAAAAGATCCGCTAACCTTGATATCACTCATCCGTTCTACATAGGAGATAAAAATATCCTCTATGCTTTGTCGGCCCTCCTGCTGTCGGATTTCTTCTACAGTTCCTAATTGCATCAATTTTCCCCGGTAAATAAATCCCAATAAATCGCAGCTCTCTGCCTCATCCATGTAATGGGTTGTCACCAGAATGGTAATGCCCGATTTTGCCAGTTGATGAATAACGCCCCAGAAGACTCTTCGAGATACAGGGTCCACTCCTGCAGTGGGTTCATCTAATATCAGCAGTTTAGGCTGGTGCAATAGTGAGCATCCTAGTGCTAGTCGCTGCTTCCACCCCCCTGAGAGTACACCTGCTAATACACTTTCTTTTTCCTGCAGTCCGCATAGCTCTATGGTATCTTGAATTCGTATTTTTTTCTCTCTTCGGGGAATTCCATAAATAGAAGCAAAAAAATCCAGATTTTCTTTGATCGTTAAATCCTCATAGAGTCCAAATTTCTGAGACATATACCCAATGCTCTGCTTTATTTGCTCTGCCTCTTTTAAAATATCTAAACCAAGTACAATTCCCGAACCTGAGGTTGGTGTCAGCACACCGCAAAGCATCCGGATGGTAGTAGACTTTCCTGATCCATTCGGCCCCAAAAAACCAAAAATCTTTCCTTTTGGAATGGAGAAACTGATATTATCAACAGCAGTAAATTCTCCAAAGCTTTTAGTAATATTCTTTATTTCTATAGCATATTCCATCATTGCACCCTCTCCGTTATAGTTCAACGTCCAACATCATTCCAGGATTTAGCTGTGCTTGTCCTTCCAGAATCTTTATCTTCACTTCATGTACCCGATTGTGGCGATCTTCTTTCGTTGTCACATTTGAAGGAGTAAACTCACTTTTAGGGGAGATAAAGATGATTTCTCCCTGAATGTCATCGTTCTTAAGGATATCCGAAATAAGTTTTACCTGCTGTCCTAAAGCAATGCGATGCAGTTCTTTTTCCGGTATATAGACCTTTATCCAGAGATCCTGCAGATTTACTAATGTCACAAGGGGCGCCCCCAGAGGTAAAAATTCACCTTGTTGAAAATTTTTATATAAAACCATACCTTTGGCAGGGGATGTCACAATAGCTTTCTCCTGCTGCAGCTTAGCCTCTTTATAGGCTGTTTTGGACTGTTCTGCAAGATGCCTCTGTGCTTTAACTTGATCTTCTCTTACACCCTTCTCCAACAGCTTTACTCTGGTTAATGCTGTATTTATCGCTTCCCTGGCATTTTCCATCGTGGTGCTGGCTTGATCCAGCGAAAGCTTAGCATCTTTCAATTGTTGTTCTGGTACAGCTTCCTTTTCAAACAATTCCTTTGCCGTCTCATAAAGATCCTTTCTATATAAATAGGTCTCTTCAGCCGTTATAAATGCCTGCTCCGCCGTATTAACCTGCTGATAGGCCATATCAATTTCTTCCTCACGCGTTCCTTTTTTAAGATCCTTTAGCTGAGCTTCCTGTGCTTGATATGCCGATTCCCGTTGAAGTGCAGACAGTTCTAATGAGGTATCATCCAACATTGCAAGCAACTGTCCTTCTGTTACTTGATCCCCTTCAGAAATACTGATTTCTCTTATAATGCCGCTTAACTCCGCTGAAACATCTATTTGTGTTGCTTCTACTGTACCGGTATACCTCAAATTTGTCTCGACTTTTGTACAGCCTGAAATAAGTATTGCAATGCCTAACAATAAAACCAGTTTTCTTTTCACAGAAATGCCCCCCTTTTTATTTTTTTGCAATTCCATTCAATAAAACATCAGCCATTTGTTCTATAATTTCTTCCTTCGTCAAACCTTCAGCTAGATCTTCATAACGCTGCAGGAGAATACTCATGATAGCTGCACCTACCATTATTCCAGTAAGGATAGACGGGTGATATTGCCGGAATCGCCCTTTCCTCATTCCTTCAGCAAAGAATCTATCAATAATTCCCTTAATAGGAGGAATAATTTTTTGAAACCAAAGGTCTTCAATATCAGAGTGGTATTGCACCTCATTCAATATAACCTTGATAATAGAAAAATGCTGTTGGATCATTTCCAATCTATTTTTCATAAAGGTAATCAATATTTCGCGATCACTTTTTTCAACATTATGATCGAAAATTTCTACTATACCATGTCCTGCAATCTTGGGTACCATTACTTCAATGGCTTTGTATAGAATTCCATGCAGTAAATCCTGCTTTTTAGGAAAGTATCGGAAAATAGTCCCCTCTGCAACACCTGCTTTCACTGCAATTTCTTTCGTCGTTGTGCCATTGTATCCTTTTTGAGCAAAAATTTCGATGGCAGCCTGTATGATTCTCTCCTCTGTGGTTTCTAATTTTGTATCCACAATATACACCTCCTAAATGAGTGATTACTCACTCCTATTATTTTATACCTTTTAAATATTTTATGCAATCATCCATTTCAAAAAATATTTTTGTCATTTTCCCGGGAAATATTGCAGCAAATGACAAAGTCCCCTGAAATATAATGGTTTTTATATTTCAGGGGACTTTATCATTTATATTTTTTGTAGGATTGATAAAAATGAGACGTAATGCGGACGAACACTGTTCGTCCCTACCAGTCTCACGTCACATGATTCAACAAATACGAAACATAACTCATAGGCAGTCCTAAAAAGGATTGTGAAATACTAATGCCTTATGGTCTTTACCCTCTTTTATCATCTCCTGCAATACAGGCCAGACTGCCCTATCCTCAAAGCCTCTTCTCCATGCTGCAGTTCCTGCCAGTTGATATTTGCTTACTAAACTGGCTTTTAATGCAATCGATCTGGGGTCCTCCAGCCAGATTTTGAATATGCCCTCATCCTCTTCGTATTTAGCGAAGTATTGGCCTGCAGCTTCATCCCAAAGGACATCGGCTTTTTTCTCAAGAATGATCTCCTTTGCACGCACCATGGAGATCGCTTTCGATTCTACCTTATTCTTTCCATTTTCATCTTTATATTCACGCCATACCCTCGTATAAAAAGGCAATCCAATGAGCATTTTTTCTTCCGGAATGAATTCTAAGCTTCTTTGAATTCCCCGTTCTACCCATCCGATAGATGCTACAGAACCGCTGACGGGACTGGAAGCCCAGTGTTCATCATAGGTCATTACTGCCACATAATCGACAATACTTGCCAAAGCTTTCCGGTCATATACCTTTGACCACTGCTCACTGGTAGAAGGTACCGTTACGTCTACCGAAAGCACCAGGCTCTGTAGTTTGATTTGCGTTTTTAGCTCCTCCATAAAAGTTACAAAGGCTGCTTGATCTGCATAATACATATTTTCAAAATCTACATTGATTCCATCAAGATTATATAGGCTGGCATAAAATACCAACTGCCCGATCACCTTACTTCTTATATCTTTGTTGTTTAGAACCTTAGAGGTCAGATCTGGGTCAAAGCTGTTATCTACCAAGGCCCACACCTGATACCCCTTTTTATGGGCCTCTTCCACGTAACTTTTATCAGCCTTGTTCAGTACCGTCCCTTCCTCATCCATTACACTAAACCAAGTGGGTGCAATGACATCCAGTGCTTCAATCTTCTCTTCTTCTGAAAGCTTCGGAGATTTTTCATGGACATATTCCCATGCCAGATTAATTTGTTTTCCACGATCGTTAAAATCTTCCCTTTTTATATTCATCTGATAATCCGTGGTATTTTTCTCATAAATCTCACTGACATATTTTTTCTCTAAATATCCAAAGTTCCCTTCTTGACTGCGTACGCGAACCCAGCCATTCTCCTCTTCCAGAATACGAACCTGGCTGCCGTTGTTCAATCTCTCCACTGCAAACGTAAAAAAGGTTCTTTTTGGGGTTAAACGCAGCGGATTTCCCGTTACAATTCCCCACTGCTCTTTTTCTGAAAATTCATCAACAAAAACTGTCCTTCTATTTTCAGACAGACTTATATTAAATCCCTCGATTTTTTGCAGCAATTCCACAGGCACATAAATTTGACCCTCTAGATTCTTGGTAGGTATATTGATACTGATTTCATTATCCTGAATCATCCGGGTCAGTTTTAAATCTTCCAGTTGTATTGCCTTATCCTTTAAAGGAATAAATACCCGTTTTTGATCCTCTGACAGGGATATCCCTTCACTTATATGCTGCTGCACTACAGCAAAAGGCAAATAAATTTCCGTATCATCGATGTAGGGCTCTTCTATATCTTCAATTTCCACATTACCGATTACCAGCTTTATATGATTATTTAAAAATGCAGGATTTGTTTCCTTCCATTCTATTACACTAAAAACAGCTCCTATCAGTACGAACAGGAGTATCGCAGCAGTAATCATCCATCCTTTTCCTCTCATAGCCTCTCTCCCTTGTCCTTCATTTCTTATTCTATTGTACCATACTGACACAGCTTCTCTTGTGGTAATATCAGTAAGAATATCCGGATAATCTCCCCTGCAAACCTTAATGCCCGATGTTTTCTAACATACCGGACACAACAAAGAAAACCGCACTTTCTAAAAAGCACGGCTTAACTATCGTTAATAAAGCAATATACCCAATGCGCCAGCACCCAGGATGCTTAAAATTGGATGCAGCTTCAATTTATGAATACTAAAAAGCACCAGCAGTGCAATCAACACACTTTTATAATCGATAAAAGCTGTCCGACCAACGGAAATCCCTGCACTTAGAATCATCCCCAATACCGCTGGACGAATTCCTTCAAATACAGCCTTGGTCTCTTTTGCATCTTTAATTTTTAGGAAGTATCTTGCTACTAGAATAACCAGCATAAAAGATATAATGGTTACACCAATGCTTCCTGCCAGCGCGCCGGGATAACCGGCTACCTTATAGCCTACGAAGGTAGACGTATTAATCGCAATCGGCCCCGGAGTCATTTCCGCTATAGCAATGATGTCTACAAATTCTTTTGCAGTCAACCACTGATGATTGATTACTACTTCCTTCTCAATCAGGGGAAGCATTGCGAGTCCGCCGCCAAAGCTGAACCCTCCGATTTTCATGAATGTAATAAATATCTCTAATATTGTATTCATAGCCCCCGCTCCCTTCGATAAAGAACAAAACCCAGCAATCCTGACCCTATAATGATGGGAATGGGATGTATATGAAAGTAGGCAATCAAAACAACCACAATAAGAATCCAGGTAAGATTCTTTGCTGTTCTAGGGAGATTCTTTCCAAGTTTTAATACAGCACCTATAATTAATGCAACCACCGCAGGACGAATTCCCTTAAAAACTGCCTCTACAGCAGGCATTTGATGAAACTGTACAAAGAATACGGCAATCAATAAGATCATCAGGATAGAAGGCAAAATTGTAGCTGTACACGCCAATAAAGCACCTTTGAAACCAAACATTCTATAGCCTACATAGGTGGAAGCATTGATTGCCAATGCTCCCGGAATCGTCTGGGAAAGTGCAATTACATCCATAAATTCGTCTTCTTCAATCCACTTGTTTTTTTCCACAATTTCTTCCTGGATTAGAGGGATCATGGCATAGCCACCCCCAAGGGTAAAGGCACCTATCCGAAAAAATATGGAAAACATTTTTATTAAATCCTTCATAGGCTGCATTCCTTTCTTCATACCCGGCAAGGAGAATTGGAAAATACTTCATCGGTTCTCTACAAATTTTATATGATTTACTTTTTTTTGTCAAATACTATACTGTTGAATGTATTTTTTACGGGCAGACACAAGGCCTGCTCCTACAGAAACCGGGTATTGCAGGGAACGGCCTCATGCCCTCACCGCTCTCTACATAAATCTAAAACAGGAATGTAGGGATCAACGCCCTCGCCGGTACACCTATAAATAAGGATTCCCAGTCACACATCTATATAGATGTGTGACTGGGACATTTAACATTCAACCCGATTTAAGTCCTAGATCCTGGTAGGGGAGGATCTGTGGTCCTCCCGAAAATGCAGCGGGCAGACACAAGGCCTGCCCCTACGGTCTTGGATGGATAAGTAAGCTTTCTCAGTCACAGATCTCTATGCAGCTCCATTATTCTATTATTTATTTTAAGTTTTCTGGATTTAGACATTCCAGCTCAGGAATCACAAAAATGCCGTCCTTACGAACCAGCTTACCGTCAAAATAGATTTCTCCTCCGCCATATTCGGGAGTCTGGATGCACACCAAATCCCAATGAATAGCTGAGCCATTGCCATTGCTGGCATCATCATAGCTTTGACCCGGTGTGAAATGAAAGCTTCCCATAATCTTTTCGTCAAACAATGTATCCTTCATAGGTTTTAGGATATAAGGGTTAACACCGATAGCAAACTCTCCGATATATCTGGCCCCCTCATCGGTATCAAAAACCTCGTTGAGTTTTTTTGTATCATTGGCAGTAGCTTTAATAATCTTACCTGCTTCGAACTCCAAACGAATGTTCTCATAGGTAAAGCCCTGGAATACCGCCGGACAATTATAGGAAAGCACACCATTAACCGAATTCTTAACCGGTGCTGTAAACACCTCTCCATCAGGGATGTTTAATTTTCCATCGCATTTAATCACAGGAATTCCTTTAATAGAGAAGGTTAGATCGGTTCCCGCACCTTTGATATGTACTTCATCGGTCTTTTCCATTAATGCTACCAGGCTGTCCATTGCCTTTGACATTTTGCTGTAATCTAAATTGCATACGTCAAAATAAAAATCTTCAAAGTTCTCTAAGCTGGTATTGGCCAATTGTGCCATTCCCGCATTTGGGTACCGCAATACTACCCATTTTGTATGATTTACCCTTTGCTCAGAATGGACAGGTTTTTGAAATAGTTCCGAATACAGCTTCATCTTACTTCCTGGTACGTCACTGAGCTCATTTGCATTTTGTCCTGCCCGTATACCTATGTATGCATCCATATCCTTCATTCTTTCCAATTCATAGCGCGCCATCCTCTTCAGCTGCTCTTCTGTACAGCCTAACAGCAGCTCTCTCTGCAGCTGTGGATCTTTTACTGTAACAAAGGGTTTTGCTCCAACCTTATAAGCTTCCTTTACCAACGCCTTAACAAGGGGGACCTCTAAACCAATAATTTCAATGAGTATGCTTTCTCCTTCCTTCAGCTCCGTTGAATAATTGATTAGATTATGCGCCAGTTGTTGTATTCTTGGGTCTACCATTCTATCGCCTCCTGCTATTTATTTTTAAATTTTATTCTGCTCTCTATGCTATATTTAATAATTTATACATATAATAATTACTATATGGTACATTATAACATGTATGTTATCTGTAGGATATAAATTCTAGTAAATTTTGGCTTATTTTTTTGTTTAGGGTGTTATGATAATGGGTACAATCAGGATAGATTGTTTGTAATTATTTTTAATAGATGAAAGGAGAATGTTTTATGCAAAAATACAGATGTATTCCATGTGGTTATCTTTATGATCCAGAGGTGGGCGATCCAGACGGAGGTGTTGCACCAGGAACTGCTTTCGAAGATATTCCAGAGGATTGGGTATGCCCTGTATGTGGCGTAAGTAAGGATATGTTTGAACCTGAAGAGTAAAATACATAGAATGGAAGCTTCCTAGATCTCCTATGGAAGCTTTTTTCATTACTGAATCAATTTACTTATCGATGGTCATAGACTTTTATGATAAACTATTTAAGTAATAGAAATATAGGAGGCTGATTCGATGAAAAAACAACATCAGGCAGATCTAGCATTATTATTGGTCACTTTGGCCTGGGGAATCTCTTTTATACTCACGAAAAATACCTTAGATGCCTTATCAACCTTTAACTTCTTATCCATCCGATTTACCCTCTCCGCACTTACTTCTGCACTCATATTTTATAAGCGGATCATTCAACTGGATAAGGATACCTTAAAATATGGGCTGCTTATCGGGGTAATTATGTTTTTAGGCTACGCCACCCAAACCCTAGGGCTTAATTATACTACAGCCTCTAAATCAGGCTTTATCACCGGTTTTTCTGTAGTTATCGTGCCCATTTTCTCTGCCCTTGTATTAAAGAAGGCCCCTAAGCCGGCTGCAATCCTCGGAGTTGTATTTGCCATTGTGGGTTTAGGCTTGCTGACCTTGGATTCTAATCTGAGTCTAAACATTGGAGATCTTTACACTTTGATTGGTGCCTTCTGCTTTGCTTTTCATATCATCACTGTGAGCAAATACGCAGTAAAGGTAGATGCAATTAACCTGGCCATTCTTCAGATTGGTGTGGTTGGGATTTTGAGCGGTATCATCAGTTTTCTATTTGAAGCTCCAATTATTCCAACAGGTGGCAGCATATGGACTTCTATGTTGTTCTTAAGCTTTGTTTGCACCTCAGGTGCTTTTATTGTACAGAATGCCGCGCAAAAATATACCACTGCCACCCATACTGCTTTGATTTTCTCTGGAGAACCTGTTTTCTCCGCCATGTTTGCCTATCTTCTTGCTGGGGAAGTACTGACAGGTCGTGGAATCATGGGAAGTATCCTGATCTTATCCGGTATGCTGGCCGCAGAATTAGAAATTAAGCTTCCATTCCTAAAGCCAAAGGCGCAGGTACAGGATATGGACACGTAGTTCCCAGTGCGTAAAAGATGCATTATAAGATTGATTCATATTTTCTTCGTTAAAATCCTTGTTTCGATTATGGACGAAGCATGCTATCTCTAATATATTAAGGTATATTTTGTAGGGAACGCCCCCTGTGGCGTTCCGCCCATAGGACGGTGATGTTATTGGATTTGCCACAAAGAAAATTACAACGCCTGAAAAATTACGATTATAGTCAAAACGGTGCATATTTTGTTACAATATGTACGCAAAAACAATTACAATTGTTTGGAAAAATTGAAAACAAGATTTTAGTTTTAAATAATGCAGGCAGAATGGTATTAGATAAATTTGCACAAATTCCTGAATTTTATCCTAATATTTCAGTTGACAAATTCGTCGTTATGCCCAATCATCTTCATGCAATCTTGATGATACAGCGTATCAGAACGGCACAGGGGCCGTTCCCTACAATGCAATTGTCTGATTATATTCATCGTTTTAAAGTATTGACCACCAAATTATATATTGAGGGTGTCAGGAAAGATAGTTATCCCCCCTTTGATAAAAAAGTCTGGCAAAAATCCTATCACGATCATATTATCCGCAATGAAGTAGAATATCGAAAAATATGGGAATATATAGCTATCAATCCATTGAAATGGGAATTGGATAAATATTATAGTGAGTAAGTATTCATATTACGTCGCATTCATCTACAAATACACAATAAAAAAATCAGCTGGATATCCCCAGCTGATTTTTTTATTCTATAATAGACTTTTCTTCTTCAAATTCAAAACCATTCACGCGGAATACCTCCAGGATCACTTCCCAAAGTTGTTCTTTTCCTTCTCTGGTTTCTGCAGAAACTGGGATCAATAGGTCTTCTGAAGTCATTTGCAATTCCTTACGTATAATGTTTAGATGCTTTTGCCGCTGCCCTCTGGATATTTTATCCAACTTTGTAGCAATAACAATTCCATTGTATCCAAAGCTTTTAATCCAACTATACATATGCTTATCTTGCTGGGTAGGTTCATGCCGGATATCTACCAGTTGAAAAACCTCGTAAAGATTTTTCCTTGTGGTCAAATAGGTTTCCATCATTTTCCCCCAGGCTTCCTTGCTGCTTTTAGAAACCCTTGCATATCCATAACCAGGCAGGTCTACAAAATGAAACTGCTGATTGATTCGGTAAAAATTGATAGTCTGTGTCTTTCCTGGGCTAGAGCTAGTCCTTGCCAGCTTTCGCATATTTACCAGCATATTGATAAGAGAAGATTTTCCCACGTTGGAACGTCCTGCCAATGCGATCTCCGGCAACAGTGGGTCCACAGGATATTGTTCTGGCTTCACAGCGCTGATAACAATCTCTGCATGCTTAATTTTCATGATTTTCTTCCTTCCTTACCAAAGCATGCTGTAGGACTTCGTCCATATTGCTAACAAAAACAAGCTCCAGCTTTTTCTTTACATTGTCTGGGATTTCCTCTACATCTTTTTTATTCTCCACAGGCAGCAGCACTTTTGTAATTCCTGCCCGATTGGCTGCCAGCACCTTTTCCTTTACACCACCAATCGGAAGTACTCTGCCACGGAGGGTAATTTCTCCTGTCATAGCCACATGCTTATCTACCGGAAGGCCCGTTAATGCTGAAATTACTGCGGTTGCCATCGTAATTCCAGCCGACGGTCCATCCTTAGGAATAGCACCTTCCGGTATATGAATATGAATATCTAAGGTTTGATAAAAATCCTCAGTGATACTTAATGCTTCCATCTTGGATCGGATATAACTGATGCCTGCACGGGCAGATTCCTTCATGACATCGCCCAGTTGTCCTGTTAACACCAATTTTCCGTTTCCTTTCATGGTAGTTACTTCAATAGAAAGGGTATCTCCGCCCACTCTTGTCCAAGCGAGCCCTGTAGCAATTCCCACTTCGTGATCTTCATGGGCTTTCTCATAACGGAACCTTGGGATTCCCAAATATTGACTCAAATTTTTCGGATGAATCCGAATCATCTTTAGCTTGTCCTCTACAATTCGTTTTGCCGACTTTCTGCATAATGTGGCAATCTGTCTCTCGAGATTTCTAACGCCAGATTCTCTTGTATAATAATTGATCACATCTCGTAAGCCTTGCTCTGATATTTGAAGATTTTCCGACTTTAAGCCATGTTCTTTAATCTGTTTAGGCACTAAGTACCGTTGTCCAATCTTTAACTTTTCCTCTTCAGTATAGCCGGAAATCTCAATCACTTCCATTCTATCCAACAATGGTCTTGGTATGGTACCTAAGCTATTGGCTGTAGTGATAAACATGACCTTAGAAAGATCAAAGGGAACCTCTAGATAGTGATCTGTAAATTCTTTATTTTGTTCTGGATCTAGTACCTCCAATAGGGCTGATGCAGGGTCTCCTCTGAAATCATGGCTTAGCTTATCGATTTCGTCAAATAGAAATACAGGATTTTTAGAACCGCCTTCTTTTATAGAAGCAATAATTCTTCCCGGAATAGCTCCTACATAGGTTCTTCTATGACCTCTGATTTCTGCTTCATCCCGAACGCCTCCTAGGGACATTCTGACAAAGTTGCGATTTAAAGACCGGGCAATGGATTTCGCAATGGAGGTTTTTCCAACTCCTGGCGGTCCTACAAGACAAAGAATAGGTCCTTTCATATTCTGCGCCAGCTGACGAATGGCTAAGTATTCTAAAATTCTCTCTTTTACGCTTTTTAATCCATAGTGATCTTCATCTAAAATGACCTTTGCCTGTTTTATATCCAGGCGATCCTTTGTTTGCTTATTCCACGGCAGATCTAAAATCCAATCTACATAGGTCCGGATCACTCCACTTTCTGCGGATCCTGGAGCCAGCCTAAAAAGCCGATCAATTTCCTTTTCTACTTTTTCTTCTACCTTTTTTGGCATTTTGGCTTTCTTGATTCTCTCGCGGTATTCCTCAGCTTCATCCTGAACACCGCCTTCTTCCCCTAGCTCCTCTTGAATGGCCTTTAGCTGCTCCTTTAAATAGTATTCTTTCTGAAGCTTATTGATCTGTTTTTTTACACGAACATTAATTTCCTTTTCAATTTCTAAAATTTCAATTTCCCGAAGCAGAATTTTATAAAGCACTTCTAGCCGATCCTTCGGATCGAAAGCCTCTAAAATTTCTTGTTTTTGATCAATTTTTAAAATCATATGAGAAGCAATCACATCTGCCAATCTTCCCGGTTCCTCAATAGAGCTTACAGAGATCAGCACTTCAGGAGAAATTCGATTACTGACACTGATGTAGCTTTCAAAGGCATCCATAACCGTACGCATCAATGCTTCCATCTCTTTATCGGTTTCAGTTTCTCCTTCAAAAGTATCTTCCTCTAATCTGGCCTTAAAAAAAGGTTCCTCTTGCGTTAGTTCTGTGATCTTTGCTCTACTAATTCCTTCTACGAGTACACGAATCGCATCTCCAGGCAGCTTTAGCATCTGCTTTATTTTGGAGATGGTTCCCACCTTATAAAAATCCTCCTCTGTAGGAATATCCGTTTCTGCTTCTTTTTGCGTGGTTAAAAAAATCATTTGATCATTAACCATTGCCTCTTCAAGAGCATTTATAGATTTTTCCCGCCCTACATCAAAATGCAGTACCATATATGGAAAAACAGATAGGCCCCTTAGGGGAATCAACGGCAATTCGTATTTCTTTACTTTTTTCTTACTCATTCTATCAACTCCTCATCTGTAAACTCATATGCTTAGTTTTTGTATTCTCAATTAAATTATGCTAGGATACTATCTGATAGTGAAAACGCCCATAAGAATAATCTATTTATAAAGTTTTTATATATTCCATTTATACGTTATCCAGATATTACTAAACTTTTTTCTTGTGCAATTCATTATTATATATAATCTTAGACAATTTTTCAATACAATCTCCTAATATCTCCATTTCTTGAAAAGTTCTTTTCTGTTTATCGGCTGTTTAAATCTTAAAAGCACCCCAACCTGTCAGTCTGGGGTGCCGGAATGTTTTTGGATACCTTCAGCCATTGCAATGGTCAAGGAATTAGGTATTGAGGCAGTAACATTCATGCTATTGAACCGAAGTGCATGATCCATCACTTCTTGTATATTTTCTATTCTCACGACTTCAATTCCTGCGTCTCGAAATCTTTCTTGCCAATTTTCGCTGGGTATTAGCACCTTCGTACAACCTGCTTGTTTAGCAGCTTCAATCTTTGCATTCACACCGCCAATAGGTTTTACTTTTCCTTGAATAGATAATTCTCCTGTCATGGCAATCTTGTTATCAATTTCCTTATTTGTAATAGCCGAATAGATTGCAGCAGCTACAGTTACCCCCGCCGATGGTCCATCTACCATCATTCCTCCTGGAAAATTCAAATGAATATCATAATCCGATGAATTCAGTTGAAATTGTTTTCGCAAAACCGTTAATACATTCTCCACAGCGCTCTGTGCAGTGCTTTTTCTTCTGAGCTTTCTTCCCATTGATGACAACTCTTCTTCATTGACAATTCCAGTAATCCTTAGATTGCCGGTTCCTTTCGGCACCACAATTGCCGTTGCCTCTACTTCTGAGAGAACACCGACACTCGGTCCAATTACAGCAAGGCCATTCACTACACCCACTTGTGGATTTTGATGTATTTTAGATTGAGGCCGCGGTAAATAGTGACCACTTTCTACCACCCATTCCAGGTCCTTTGCTGTCAAGGTTTTACGATTCTCGTTTAATGCTACACTGCTGGCAATTTGAACCATATTTACTGTCTCCCGGCCGTTATGGGCATATTTTTTTACAATCTCCACGGCTCCTGGTTCAATTTCAAAACCGCATTTATCCACCGCATTTTTGCATATTTTTGCAATCTCTTCCTGCAATAATGGACGAAAATATATTTCTACGCATCGAGAGCGTATTGCTGCCGGCAGTTCTTCTGAGCTCCTTGTAGTAGCCCCAATCAGTCTAAAATCTGCAGGCAAACCTTTTTGAAAAATCTCATGGATATACTTTGGAACACTGGGATCCTCAGAATTATAGTAGGCACTTTCTAAAAAAACCTTTCGATCCTCTAACACCTTCAGCAGTTTATTCATCTGAATCGGATGGAGTTCTCCAATCTCGTCGAGAAATAGTACACCTCCATGGGCTCTTGTAACCGCGCCGGGTTTTGGTTGGGGAATTCCTGATTGTCCAAGGGGCCCTGCGCCCTGATATATTGGGTCATGAACAGAACCCATTAAAGGATCTGCTATACTTCTTTCATCAAATCGCACAGTGGTTGCATCCATTTCCACAAACTTAGACCGGTAGTTAAAAGGTGAATGCTTTATCTTTTTTGCTTCGTCCAGCACCAATCTTGCTGCCGCAGTCTTTCCAGTACCTGGTGGGCCATAAATAATCACATGTTGAGGATTGGGACTGCATAACGCCGCTTTTAAAGCTTTGATACCATCTTCCTGTCCCACAATATCACAGAAGGATTGTGGTCGGGTTTTCTCTGAAAGGGGAAGGGTCAGTGATTGTTCTCTTAAGGCATTGAGCTTATCCATTTCCTTTTTTGATTCCTTTTCTATCGCAGCCTTGCTTCCTGCCTGACTCTTTAATAGGTTTAAAAAGTAAAGGCCAATTACAATGGCAAAGAAAAACTGAATAAGAAACACTAGATTTGGCAATTTGTTACCTCCCTTCGAATCTAACAATTGATTCTAAGGTTAGTATATGGAAGTTCAAGGTTCCCTATTGATTACAAAAAATGGGGTATAAACAATAAAGTAGGCGAATGACTTATTCGCCTACCTTTTTAAGATGCAGTTTCCTCTTTTTTCTTCTTTGTCTTTCTTTTTTTTGCATCGGAAATAACCAAAGTCGGTTCAGTTGTATTTTCAACTGTTTCCTTTGTCACAATGCATTTTTCAATATCTTCTCTGGATGGGATATCATACATTACATCCATTATGATATTTTCTACTATACTGCGTAAGCCTCTGGCTCCGGTTTTACGTTCAATAGCCTTTTTTGCAATGGCTACCAAAGCCTCTTGATCCATCTCCAGCTCTACACCATCTAGTTCGAAGAGCTTTTTGTATTGTTTTACCAATGCATTCTTTGGCTCTACCAAAATTTTTACTAAAGCTTCCTCATCCAGTTCATGAAGGGTTACCATTACTGGAAGTCTTCCTACAAATTCGGGAATTAACCCATATCGCAGCAAGTCCTCTGGTTGGATTTTATTTAATAACTCCCCAACATCCTTAACTACCTTGCTTTGAATGTTGGCTTCAAAACCCATAGACTTTTGACCAATTCGCTTTTGGATAATTTTATCCACACCATCAAAAGCACCACCGCAGATAAATAAAATGTTAGTGGTATCAATTTGAATAAATTCCTGATGCGGATGCTTTCTTCCACCTTGAGGCGGTACGCTGGCAACGGTTCCTTCTAAAATCTTCAGAAGTGCCTGCTGTACCCCTTCGCCGCTTACGTCTCTCGTGATAGACGGGTTATCAGACTTTCTTGCAATTTTATCAATTTCATCAATATAGATGATTCCTTTTTCTGCCCGCTCGATGTCATAATCCGCAGCTTGAATTAGCTTCAGCAAGATATTCTCAACATCTTCACCCACATAGCCAGCTTCCGTTAAAGAAGTAGCATCTGCGATGGCAAATGGAACATTAAGGATACGGGCAAGTGTTTGTGCAAGTAAGGTTTTACCGGATCCAGTTGGACCAAGCATCACTATATTGCTCTTTTGAAGTTCTACATCATCATGCTTTCCTTGACGGTTAATGCGTTTGTAGTGATTATACACAGCTACCGCCAAAGCTCTTTTTGCCCGATCCTGACCGACAACATACTGATCCAGCACATTTCGAATTTCTTGTGGCTTTGGAAGATCCGTCATCTCCATTTCCACATGTTCTTCAAATTCTTCTTGAATAATCTCTTGGCACAATTCTATACATTCGTCACATATATATACACTGGGACCAGCTATGAGCCGTCTTACTTGATCTTGAGATTTTCCGCAAAAAGAGCATTTTAACTGCTTCTTATCATCAAATCTTGACATCCTTACACCTCTCTTGTCTTATTTCCTGGAAGTGATAACCTTATCGATCAATCCATAAGTAACGGCTTCCTGGGCCTCCATAAAGAAATCTCTATCCGTGTCTCTGGATATTTTTTCCAAAGGTTGACCGGTTCTCTCACTAAGGATTTTATTGATCGTCTCCCGATTTTTTAGAATTCTTTCCGCATGAATTCGGATGTCCTCCGCTTGACCTCTGGTCCCTCCAAGAGGCTGGTGAATCATAATTTCTGCATTGGGAAGTGCAAATCTTTTTCCTTTTGCACCTGCTGTCAACAAAAACGCCCCCATGCTTGCTGCCATACCGATGCAAATCGTCGATACATCAGGTTTAATATATTGCATGGTATCATAGATCGCCATTCCTGCAGTAATAGAACCGCCTGGACTATTGATATATAATTGGATATCTTTGTCAGGATCTTCTGCTTCTAAGAAAATCAGCTGTGCTACGATTAGACTCGCTGTATGGTCATTAACCTCTTCCCCTAAAATAATGATTCTATCCTTTAATAATCGGGAGTAAATGTCATAAGATCTTTCTCCCCGATTGGTTTGCTCAACTACCATTGGAACTAAAGGCATTAGAATATACCTCCTTTTGTAAATTTCTTTAAATTATTTTGCCTGTTGAACAATAAAATCAACAGCCTTTTTAATCTTAATACCCTCTTTCATGTAGCCATAATCTTGTGGTCTCATGGAATTCTTGAATTTTTCTACCTCTGTATTGTATTGCTTTGCATATTTCTCAATTTCTTGATCAACTTCTGCTGCATCTACCTCAATGTTCTCTTCCTTAGCAATAGCTTCTAGTGTCAATTGGGTTTTTACTCTATTATATGCATCATCTTTCATTTGTTCCTTGATCTCTTCAACTTTCTTATTTGCATATTGTAAGTACGTCTCTAAGTTTAACCCCTGGAATTGAAGCTGTCGGTCAAAATCTTTCAACATACTTTCAATTTCATCTTCAACCATTACTTCTGGAATATCTACTTCCGCATTGGCAACAGCTTTATCAACGATAGCATCTCTTCTTTCTCTTTCAGCTCTATTCTTTGCAGCCTCTTCCTGCTTTTTGCGGATATCTTCCTTTAATTCTGCTAGTGTATCATGCTCACTAACATCCTTGGCAAACTCATCATCCAGCTCTGGCATTTCTTTTTCTTTTATTTCATGAACCGTTACTTTAAATACCGCATCTTGACCTGCTAGATCTTCTGCATGATATTCCTCTGGAAAAGTTACCTTTACTTCTACTTCTTTACCGATTTCCACGCCAACCAATTGCTCTTCAAAACCTGGTATAAATTGTCCGGATCCAATGACTAAAGTCTGATTTTCTGCAGTACCGCCTGCAAACTGATGGTCTCCTACATAACCTGCATAATCGATAATTAATGTATCCCCTTCTTTAACTGGTCTTTCAACAGCTACTAGCCTTGAATTGCGCTCTCTTAATCTCTCGATTTCAGCGTCTACATCATCTTCTTTAACATTATACTCGATTTGCTCTACTTCTATACCTTTGTATTCTCCCAGCTTTACCTCCGGCTTCACTGTTACGGTTGCTGTAAAAATAAAGTCTTGGCCTTTACCAATTTGCTCGATGTCAATAGCAGGTCTATCAACCGGGTCAATGTTGTGCTCCTGAATGGCTTTTTCATATGCTGCAGGGAATAATTCATTGATCGCTTCCTCATAGAAAACACCTTCTCCATATTGCATTTCAATCAGCTTCCGAGGGGCTTTTCCTTTTCTAAAGCCATGAATGTTGAATTTTCCCTTCATTTTATGATAGGATTTTTCTACTGCCTTTTCAAATTCTGCTGCACTGGCCTCGATCTTTAATGTTACCTCATTATTTTCCTTCTTAACAACAACTGAACTCATGAATATTGTTCCTCCTCTATCTATCTTTATCTTTTAATAGAATTCACGGGCTATTCCCTTTTTTAACCCTTTTATTATATCATAAAAACTGTATGTACACTAATATTTTGCCTATTCTGCCGGATTTCTTAAGCTATACTTTCCTAATTTTTACCGAAAGCAAAGCAAACTATACAGTTGTAAAGGGATTTTAAAAGACCAATGGTATCTACCATTGGTCTTTTAAAACAAATATGTATTGATTCATAATAAATTATAACATTCTGCTATAAAATGTAAACCACTCAATTAAAATTTGTTTATTATTTTTTCCTTTCAGATTATATACGCTCAGCTATTCCTGCTGATCCCGATATAATCTTCTAATTGTTTCCAACGCTAACAGGATCTCCCTTTTTTCTCCTGCTTCTGCTCCCTTCCCTTCTTCTACATACGCTTGAATGCCTTCCCGAATATTTCCTTGATAAAGCACTACATTGTTCAGGATCGATGCAGTCTTAACACCCCTCAATTGGCTTACAGTAAAAAGAGCAGCGGTCTCCATATCTGAAGCCAAAACCCCCTTCTTATTCCAATAGGACATTTTTTCATCTTCCTCATCCATATAGAATCCGTCATGACTTCGGACAATTCCTGTAAAGTGCGGAAACTTCAAGACATTACAAGTCTCAAGAATTGCATGGGTCAATGCAAAATCTGCTACTGCGGGATAGTTTTCTCCTACATACATTCGAGAGGCACCGTCTTCTCGGACTGCTGCGGTGGGAATAATTAAATCTCCAATATGGATGCCAGGCTGTACAGCTCCACCGCTCCCAATTCTTATAAAATATTTTCCGCCACAGGTAATCAATTCTTCTAGGGCAATCACAGCAGAGGCACCCCCGATACCCGTAGAGACGATGGTAACAGGAGCCCCTTTATAAAGTCCCTTTATGCTTCTAAATTCTCTATTATATGCGATTTCCTGCCATTCGTCCAAATAGGCGGCGGTTCGTAAAGTCCGTTGAGGATCTCCAGGCAACAGGACATATTCCGTAATATCCTCATTAGAGCATAATATATGAGGTTGTTTCATCCTGTACGCCCTCCCGTTCCTCTAAATTCCGTGCCGCTTCCCATACCGCTTCCAATAGGCTAGGGTGAATGGCAAGACTATCCTCTAAATCCTTTAAGCTTATTCCTTTTCTAAAAACGCTGTGTAGAAGACCTATATACTCCGATACATCGTCCCCTGCCATCCATAGGCCTAACAACTTATTTTTCTGATCAAACAATACTTTGACAAAACCTGACTGAATGCCCTTTGTAAAACCTCTCCATGTATGGGAGAAAGGATATTTCCCTACCTTGTATCGCTGACGGCTTGCCAGCAATTCCTGCTCTTGACAGCCTAAACCGGCGATTTCCGGAATGGTAAATATAGCACTGGGAACAGCTATACCGCTGCTTAATTCTCTCCGCTTACCCAAGATGTTGTCTGCTGCCAAAATACCCTGCTGAATAGCCATATGGGCCATTCCGCCAATGCCATTGATATCTCCCACTGCATAAATATGTGAATTACTGGTTCGACAACAGGAATCTACAGGGATTCTCTGTGATTCATGAAAAACGCCAGCCTGATCTAGTCCCAATGGAAAATTAGGTTTTCTCCCCATGGTAACCAAAACTTTTTCAGCTTCTATCATACTGCCGTCACTTAGCAAAACAATGGGCCTGCTTCCAGTTTTGTCAACCGCTTCTACAGCCGTATCCACTTTAATTTTTACACCCTGCATTTCAAACTGATCTAATAAGGGCTGCACCAAATCCCGATCCATTCCTTTGAGAATTTGATTTTCCTTTTCCAATAGAAATACATCCACGCCAAGAGCTGCAAAAAGTGCTGCAAATTCACAACCTTCTACATTCGCACCAATAATCGTCATGGTTTTGGGCAACTGCTCTAGAGAAACTGCGTCTTTATGTGTGATCACATATTCTCCATCCTCTTCTACCTGCTGAAACCCTTTAGGAGAAGTGCCTGTAGCAATCACAATATGTGCAGCTTCAATACACCGCTCTCCAACAAGATAAGTGTGCGGGGTCAAAAAGCTTCCTTCCCCGAAAAAAATCTCAACTCCCCGAGCGCTTAGTCTTTCTGCCAGCTGTATTTCAATCCCTTGCATTTCTTCTAAAAAGCCTTTATAAATCTCCTGAACATCTGCTGATGACCTGCTGAAAAGTATTTTTTCTGCCTTCTGCCTTTCCCTCAATGCATCCAGCATACGCTTCACGGGTAAGCATCCCCAGCGTAAACCGGTACCTCCCAATTCCTGTTTTTCTACAAGTGCAGTCTTAAGCCCTCCTTTTGCACATTCTAGCGCACAATAATATCCTGCCGGGCCTCCCCCTAGGATTAAAACATCATAGTCCATTCCATCACCCCTTTACATATTTCTCTCAAAATGCTGTTCTTTTTTCATCTTTCTTAATGATTTCTGTGCAACAATAAACAATGCTGCTACTGTAACCGTATAGGGAATCATTTGGGTAAATTGAGAGGGCATCCCTACGCCCTGAAGGCGTATTCCTAATGCATCGAAAAATCCAAATAACAAAGCCGCGCCAAAGGTCTTTATAGGATTCGAACTGCCAAAAATAATGGCTGCCAAAGCAATAAAGCCTTTTCCTGCACTCATGTTCTCTGAAAACAGGGTTAGATAGCCTAAAGAAAGATGCGCACCGGAAAATCCGCATAAAATCCCACAGACAATCGAACTGATATATTTCATTTTCTTCGGATTGACCCCTACGGTAGCAAGTGCTTCCGGATATTCTCCTGAAGCCCTGACCCACATGCCATAGGGTGTTCGATAGATCGTAATGTAGATGAGCACTACCAAAATCCAACTGATATAAACAAATATAGAATGATTGTTTAGTGTTAAATCCAAAGCAGTTATTTTATCAATCAGTGGAAAATGTATATCCGGCAGTGGCCTGATTCTTGGAGAAGAAAATGCCCCCTTCACACCAAAAATACTCCGCAGTAAGAATATGGTCAAGCCTCCTGCAAAAATATTGATTGCAATCCCAATAATGAACTCATCAGCCTTCAGCTCAATCACAAAAAAACCAAAGATGAGTCCAATTAAAATTCCTGAGGCAACTGCTAATAATACACCCATCAGGGAACTGCTAAAAAAATAGCTGCCCAATACACCAAAGAATGCGCCAGTGAGGATCATTCCCTCCATACCAATATTCAAAATGCCCGCATGCATGGTCAGGAGTCCTCCCAATCCAGCCAGAATCAGTGGTGTTGCAGTTCTAATCGTATTTTGAAGCAGTGTTAGATTAAAAACCTCATGCAGCATTTTACTTTTCACCTGCCTCTTTCTCTAATTTCGATGCCAAACTGGAAATTTCATATTGATCCTTTGCCAATAATTTTCTAAGAATTGCTTTAAACCCGTTTTCTCCTGCTATAAATAGGATAATAATCGATTGGATCACCAATACTAGCTCCGATGGAATGGATGTGGTGTGCTCCATGGCAATGGAGCCTGTTTTTAAAATACCAAAGAATATGGCCATAAAAACAACTCCTACAGGATTGTTTTTCACGATTAGCGAAACCAACATGCCATCAAAAGCATACCCTGGAGAAATATTTTGCAAAAAGCGATAGTGGCTTCCCAGAACCTCAAAGCTTCCCGCAATCCCACATAAAGCACCGGATAGCACCATTGCCAGAATCATTCTCTTTTTTGAAGAAATTCCTCCATAATTAGCAAAAGCTGCATTTTGTCCTACCATCTTCAATTCATATCCGATCGAAGTTTTTTGCAGGAAGTAATAGATGCTGATAGCTATGAGTACCGTCATAAAAATACTTGTGTTTAACTTGGACAGCTTCACCAATCTTGTAAGCTTATAGGCTTCTCCAATCATATCGGTTCCGCCCATCTTCCCTCTAGCAGCTGCAAATGGGTAATTCACCAGATAATCGGTAAATAGGATGGCAATGCTGTTCATCATAATGGTAGTGATAACCTCGTCGATTTTATACCGCACTTTCAGTATTGCTGGAATATAAGCGTAAAATCCGCCCACCAACGCAGCTGCAGCTACCGCAAGTATAATTCCCCAAAATCCAGGTAATTGGACAAAAGTAAATCCAACATAGGCACCGGCAAATGCTCCTAAGTAGAGCTGGCCTTCTCCGCCAATATTATAAATGCCGCTGCGAAAAGAAACTGCTGTAGCCAATCCTGTTAAGATAAGAGGTACTGTCTTAGCCAGAGTAGTGGCAAGATTATATTTCGATCCCAGTGCACCGTTAATCAACGCACTATAGCCTAATATAGGACTTTTTCCGTTAGCAAACATAATCATAGCGCCAATGAGCAATGCAGCTGTCACGGAGAGGACCAGTGAAAATAAATATTCTGTATTTAGCTTTCTACGCATTTACTCACCTCTTCCTCAGCAGGCTTTCTGATTCCCGTCATATAAAAGCCAATTTCCTTTTTCGTAATATCTTTATTATCAAATTCTCCCGTTATTTCTCCCGCAAAGAGGGTAAGAATCCTGTCCGATAATCTAAAAATCTCATCCAATTCTGCTGACACCAGTAGAATCGCGTAACCTTCATTTCTTTTTTGAATAATTTGTCTATGGATAAATTCAATAGCTCCAATGTCTACTCCCCTTGTAGGCTGTGATATAATTAGAATTTTTGCATCATGGGTGAACTCTCTGGCAATCACAATTTTTTGCATATTTCCCCCAGACAAGGTCTCAACAGCTACCTCTACGGAAGGTGTTCGAACATCAAATTTTTCAACTAATTCCGAGGCCTTCTTCCGAATGAGTTTACTCCTGAGATGAATGCCTCCTTTTGTAAAGGGCTCTTGACGCTGACTACCCATCAGCAGATTTTCTGTTATTGTAGCCTTCTTGCTCAATCCCGTTGCCAAACGATCCTCAGGAACATGAACCACACCAAGACCTCGAATTTCCTTTGGGGATTTTCCAGATACAAGATTGCCATCAACATATACTTCTCCGCTTTCGATTTCTCGCAGTCCCGTCAAAGCCTCTACCAATTCTGACTGCCCATTACCCTCTACTCCTGCAATACCGAGAATTTCTCCATTTCTTATGGAAAAGCTTATATCCCTTAAAGCCCATAGACCCCTATTATTTTTTACATTCAGATGATTTACGGTAAACAGCGTTTTTCCCTGCTGCCCTTCTTTATACAATGCTTCAAACAGGATCTCCCTGCCGACCATCATTTCTGCCAGTTTTTGCTCTGTAGCATCTTTTGTATCCATAGTACCAATCAATCTCCCCTGGCGCATCACACTGACCCGGTCAGATAATGCCATAACCTCCTGCAGTTTATGGGTAATGATAATGACTGTTTTATTCATTTCCTTTACAAGCTTCCGAATGACGACAAAGAGTTCCTCTGTTTCCTGAGGGGTTAATACAGCCGTGGGCTCATCCAGTATCAAAATATCTGCACCCTTATGGAGGATTTTAAGAATTTCTATACGCTGCTGTATTCCTACAGACACTTCCTCCACCTTTAGCTCCGGTGTAACCTCCAGTCCGTAGATACTTACCAATTTTTTTGTGATTTCAACCGCCTTTTCGAAATCCATAAAGAACTTTTTCTTTCTCGGTTCCGTCCCTAATACAATATTTTCAGCCACTGTAAAAGAGGGTATTAACATAAAATGCTGGTGTACCATGCCAATACCATTTCTTATAGCCGCAATAGGACTACGAATATTCATCCTTTTCTCCCGAATATAGATTTCACCGCTATTGGGTTGGTATAATCCATATAGTATTTTCATTAAGGTTGACTTCCCGGCTCCATTTTCTCCCACAATCGCATGAATCTCCCCTTCACGTATGGAAAGATTGATATTGTCATTGGCAAGGACTCCAGGGAATACCTTTGTAATTTCCTTTAACTCAATAATGTTTCGATACACATCTTCACCTCTCTGCCTTAGATTCATGTCCATAAAAAGGAGAAGCAGCAATCCGCCACTTCCCCTCAAAACCCCAATACATCCCCTATGTAAATCCTTATTGTATTTCTGTTACTTTAATCTCCCCACTTACAATTTTCTCCTTTAGTCCCTCAATTTTTGTTTTTACCTCTTCGGACACAAACTGTTTCATATCTGGCGTGCCATAAGCGATCCCAACACCATTTTCTTTTATGCCATAACGATAGACACTACCAGGGGCAAAGGTTCCCTCTTGTATTTTTTGGATGGACTCAAAAATAGATAGACCTACACCCTTCGTCATACTGGCTACAATCACATCCGGATTAATGTATCTTTGATCTGAATCTACACCAATGGCAAATTGCTTAGAATCCTTAGCCGCCTCAAATACACCTTCACCGGTTTTTCCTGCCACCTGAAATACAATATCGGCTCCCTTTGCATAGAGTGCCAACGCACTCTCTTTTCCTTTTGCCGGATCTTCAAAATCCCCAGCAAATATCGTTTCGACTCTTATCTCAGGATCAATATATTTTGCCCCTTCTTCATAGCCCACTTTAAAGTTCCTGATGACAGAGATGTCCATCCCGCCAACCATACCAATCACTTTCTCCTTATTGATGCCCTCTATGGTTGTGTCCTGCGTTAACAGGGCAGCCATTGCTCCTGCAAGGAATGAACCTTCATTTTCCATATAATCTATACAGGTAATGTTTGAAATTTCTTCAACCACATTATCTACATAAATATAGTTTACATCCGGGAACTCCGGTGCAACTTCCTGAATAGCATCATAAAATTCAAATCCAACGACTACCACTACAGAACCATACTGAGAAGCCTGGATTAACTGGTCATTGAATAAGGATGGATCATTTCTGCATTCCAACACCTTTGCTTCAACCCCCAGTTCTTTTTTAGCTCTCTCAATTCCTTCATTGGCTGAGTCATAAAAAGACCGGTCTCCCAATCCTCCTGCTACTACAAGTGCAGCCTTTATGGGTGCCTCAGATGCCTCTGTTTCACCGCCGCTTGGCTGCACATCTTGGGGTATCGGCTTTGTACATCCGGCTAATCCAAATGCAACAAGCAATAGTAATACGAGCAGCGTGCTTAATATTTTTTTCATTTTTATCTCCTCCTTTTATTTTTCTATTCATTCATGCTTTCTTGTTCAACATCCCTTAGCCTTTCTTCATCCTTCACAATGATGGTTCCCTGCGTTACCTCAATGATATCTGCCTCTTTCAGCAGCTTTAAAATCCTATTGATGCTTCTTTGGGTGACCACAAACTGTTCGCTGAGCTGCTCCTTTTGTAATTGAATTTCGACGCCGTTTTCCCGCCTAACTCCATTCTTCAGGCAATATCGCATATAATTGCAAACCTTATATTTTAACGGATAAAGCGTATCTTCCCCGGCTTTTTTTGAAAGTTTATAGAAACTATCACACAAGGTTCTTGTTATGTACAATAGAAAGTTTCTGTCCTTATCGATCCACTGTAAAAAAACATCGCGGTGAATACGAAGCACCTTTAAATCAGTCAATGCTTCTACCGTGCAGATATACGGTTTTTTGTCAAATATCTCCAGTTCTCCAAAATAGTCTCCCGTTTTGTAAACGGATTGAGAATATTTTTTGCCGCTTTCTGCAGCCCGATAGATGTTGGCAATGCCTTGGGTAATAATATAAAAATAGTCATGGTACTCGTCCTGCCGGCAAACAATCTGACCTCTGTCAAATTTCTTTACTTCCCACTTTTTTAGAATCTCATAGGGGCAATCCCTTAATATGTTTGAAACAACTTGGTTGGCTTCAATAATTCTCTCTATTTCCACAAATTTTCTCCCCTTATTCAAATTATAGCTGCTGAGAGCGTTTTCATAAAGGACATGTGTCTCAAAACAATACTGTATTTTTCTATTTTCAATAGCAGATTCATTAAAATTTAGGAATCATGTCCTACTTCTCTACTTTATATGTAACTTATTCCTAGTAAAAAATCAATAGTACATTTCTGATAAATTTCTTCGCTATATGGCCTGCATACAAAAAATGATGATCGGTTCGCCATATGCTTCCATTTCATATGGGAACCGATCATCTGTCAGATTCTAATTCACGATAAAACTTTTCATTTTCAACCTGAATTACAAACACATTCCTTTCTCAGGAAAACCTAATGTTTCGGTACTTCACTACTTAACGATCCGAAAAACCTCAACGCAATAGAATGATCCTTTTAAATTTACTTGTCAATTACTACTCTTCAATTTCTTTCAAGCTTTCTTTAAGTCCAATTCAATACAGGCTTACTTTTACTCGTTAATTTTTCTAACCTCTGGAACAAAAATCTACATTTGGGTGAATTAGAATCTGCAAGAAGATTTTCATCTTCTTGTATATTATTATAACATAAATATTTATAAAAATACAGGCATTTTTTCAGAATTTTTGTAATTTTTCGTTCCATTTTTTGCTAAGTTGATAATCGATTTTACAGGGTCTTTTCTTATGTATTTAGTGCTCTTTGCAATTCTTCTACAAGTTTCTCACTCTTAAAAGGTTTCACTACAAAACTTTTTGCCCCCGCTTTAATGGCCTCAATCACCATAACCTCCTGTCCCATAGCAGAACAAGCAATGATCTTGGCATTGGGATCAATTTTTCTAATTTGGCGAATCGCTTCAACCCCATCCATCTCCGGCATCGTAATATCCATCGTCACCACCTTGGGTTTTAACTCTTGATATTTCTTTATGGCTTCTAAGCCATTCGCTGCCTCCCCTGCAATTTTTATATCCTTCTCTTCCAGAATCCTTCTAATGGTCATTCGCATAAATGCCGCATCATCAACAATCAGTACACTCATCTTTTTGCTCCTTTCTAATCATCTCTTTTAATAGCCAACAAAGCAATGTCATCCTCTAATTGTATTTTTTCTAAACGCTGAAATATATCTTGTATTAAATTTGGAAACTCCTTTTTCCATTCCTGCTGTGTTTTTTTTCGAAGGATCTCCTTTATTATATCGATCTTTTCCATTTCTTTGTTTACATGGCCGCTGATATGCATCTCTGTAGCACCATCCGTTAGTAAAATCAGTTGTTCATCTTTTCCCAGGGAAATAGTATTTTCTTCATAGGATAATAAAGAACAGTCGATTTCCCAGCTGTTAATAGGGGGGCCTTTCACTTCATAGGACATAACTGACTGTCTGCCCGGTTGAATATGTATAGGTTCTACATTATGCCCTGCATTCGCAAGGGTAATCGTATGTCCTTTGAAGTTTAAGATTCCTATCAGAATGCCAATATAAACAGATTCATCCATTTGAAGATCCCGAAATCTAATCTGCAGCTTTTTTAGAATCGCAGAGGGTTTCAGGGCATTCATTTCACCGAAGGAATGTGTGATTCCCCTTACTGCTTGTTTTAGAAAAACAGTCATCATAGCAGCAGCCACTCCGTGTCCAGATACGTCTGCAATATAGAAAACAGCCCTTTCCTGGTCAATTTGAAAAATATCATAAAAATCGCCGCCTAAATACCTTGCCTGCATATGGTTCCCATAAAGGGAGTAGCTTCCATATTGACGAAAGCCTCTTGGCATCAGATAAGATTGGATTTTTTGTGCGAATTTTAGATCTTCCTGAATTTTATGGTGCTGAAGTGCAATAATGTGTTTCTCCAACATAGACTGCTGCAGTAATAGACAGTTTTTAACCGCTACTCCAATAGGCAGCGCAATTAGCTCTAAATATTTGATATTTACTTCTTTAAAGCTGGTTTCATCTAGATTTTCCAACATGACAACGCCCAAATTTTCCCCTTCATATTTGATAGGTAGTGCAATAAAGGGCTCCTCCACATTTCCAATATATATCTTCCTGCAATAAATAAAGAAACAGTTAGATCCTAATTCACTGCGCTTTAGAACTTTTTTCTGTACTTCTCCCTTCTCCAGTATATAGGATGCATATTGGTCTGGCGATGCCTCTTTTCTAACAAATCGAATCCTTCCGCCTATAGACCGCTGCATCTGCTCCATAAGACGCAGAGAAATTTTTTCCAAATCCGTCTCAGATAACAGGGTAGTACAAAAATCTCCAAAAAACAGCAGCTGGCGATTTTGTATTTTTAGCTTTTCCAGTTTTTCCTTCATATGAAGGTTTTCTTCATCTACATATCTATGTTGCATCATCGATTATCACTTCTCATTCTTTATTTCTTATAGGCTGAACGGGCATCCTCCAGCGTTTCATAAAGTGCAATCATTTTATCTAGCTTTGTAATGGTAAACAGCTTTTTAATAGGTTCTTTTAATGCACATAATTTAAAATCACGTTTATCTTTTTTTACAAAAGCATAAGCTTTAACAATACAACTAAGCCCCATACTGTTGAGGTAGGTGAGTCCCTCTAAATCCAATAAAATATTATGGCTTCCTTTGATACTTCTCATCAATCCTTCGCCAAATTCCCGATAGTTTTCAAAGTTAACCTCTCCAGATATTTTTACAATCTTTATATGTTCCTGTATATAGGTCTCTATTATCATCTTTTCAGCACATCCTTTCAAAATACACTTTAATAAGGGTGCCTTGATCTTGCCCTCTTTCGATTTTCAATTTTGAGGATAGGCTGCTGACTAAAAACAATCCTCTTCCATCTTCACAAAACAAATCCTCTGAAAGTTTCGGCACATCCTCTATATATTTTTCGCAAATGCCTATCCCGAAATCTCGAACATAAGCTACTATATAATTGTCCTCCAGCTTAAATTGTATATTGACTAACCCGCCTTTTCCCTGATAGGCATGTAATATGCAATTGACAAACAGTTCATCCAAGCAAAGAATGTATTCAAAAATTCTATCGGAGTCCTTTAAATAAATCTCAGCAACCTCATGACAATAATACTTCAGTATTTTTAGTCCCTGGATATCCGCATTTAAATTAAGCTGTGTCAGCGCCTTATTTTCTTTTTTTACCTCAAGGTCTCCACAGTTTTCATTTAAAGTAGTCACGTTTACCCCCCCATTCTTCTGCTGATGGCCGCAACATCAATAATCTGTGCAAAACTTCCATCTCCGAGTATGCTAACGCCAGAAATTCCTTGAACATTTCCAAATAACTTGTTTTTGCCGATAAAATCTCCAATGGATTTTATGACAACTTCTTGTTCTCCAACCAATTTATTCACAACCAAAGCAAATTTCCTTTCCGAATGACCCACAATAACAATAAACAGCTTATCCGATCGTTTTGTTTCCTGAATATCAAAATATTTTCCGATGCGAATGACAGGAATGGCTTGTTCACGCCAGTCAAAGATTTCTAATCCGCCTACCTCATGAATTTCTTCCCGGACTTGATTGCCTTTCAATCGAATGGTTTCTATAATTGAAGAAATCGGCAAAGCAAAAACATATTCATCTTCACGAATAAGAAGCGCTTGAATAATTGCAAGGGTGAGTGGCAATTTAATTACAAATCTTGTACCTTCCCCTAATACTGTTTTAACATCTACCATACCATTTAGTTTTCCAATATTGGACTTTACTACATCCAACCCTACTCCTCTTCCTGATATATCACTGATTTCTTTAGCAGTAGAAAACCCTGGCTCGAATATATAATGAATCACTTCTGTATCAGAAAGAAGTTTCAGATGCTCTGAAGTTGCCAAGGCTTTTTCTAATACCTTTTCACGAATTCTTTGGGCATCGATGCCTTTACCATCATCCTTTATTTCAATGACCACACTGCTCTCTTCATGTCTGGCACTGAGTCTTAAAGTTCCTGTAGGATTCTTGTTTTTTTTCAATCGTTCTTCTGTTTCTTCAAATCCATGATCTACAGCATTCCTTAGAATATGGGTTAATGGATCAATCAATTCTTCAATAATTCCCCGGTCAATCTCGGTTTCTTTACCCTCGATTTCGAATTGAATCTCTTTATTGCAGCGCTGAGCCAGGTCTCTAACCATCCTGGGAAAGCGGTTGAAGATATGTTCCAGCGGCAGCATTCTCGTAGACATAACCGTTTCTTGCATCTCAGAACCTATAGAATTAATATGGGGCAGTATATTATTCAACTTTTGGATTAACGGATCATTTTTATACTTTCTTTTTAAAGCTGCACCAATCTGGTTTAGATTTTCCTTGTCAATGATGAATTCTCCTACCAGATTCAACAGCTTATCAATCTTATTCACATCTACACGAACAGTCGCCCGGTCTTCTCTTCTGGCATTGCCTTGACTGCTGCCCATTACCCGCACGTTATCCGGAAGGCGAAGCTGTTCTTCCTTGCCTTCGCGGACCTTTTTCATATAGATGTGCTTGATTTCAGAGATGGTGTTTATATTCTTATAAATGATCTCATGTTCCCGTTCTGTGGCCATAATGATAGAAAAGAGATCTCCAAAGCTTTCGTCCCCTACCTGCTCATAGTTCTCGGGAGAAGTTGCGATGATATCCCCAATCCCCAACAAATTATTGACAATAAGAAAGGATTTTACTGATTTCATTTTTGCGGTTTTATCCATCTCAATAAGGACTTTATAGATATGTAATCTCTTGTCAATATCCTGACATAAGGACGCTTCCCCTTCTGTCAATTCCAATTCCGCCTCTTCCACTTCATTTTCTTCCGGAAGAGATTCTTCCTCTTGTAAAAACTGTATTTTCTGATGTTTTTTATTTTGAATAATTTCTTGAATCTCTGCCACAATACTCTCTATATCTACACCGCTGTCTCTTCTTTCCTGAATCCCCAGGTGGATTTCTTGCAATGCATCTATGCTCTTAAAAAAAGTGTTCATTACTTGAGTATCTACATGTATTTCTTTAGCCCGAACCCTTGACAAGAGATTCTCCAGATGATGAGAAAGAGTTGTCATATCATCAAATCCCATGGTAGCGGAAGCGCCTTTAATCGAGTGGGCCATTCGAAATATGCTGTTAATGGTCTCTGTATCTCCCTGTCCTTGTTCTAAAATTAACAGTTCTTGTTCGATAGCCTGGATCTGTTCCTTGGTTTCTTCCAGGAACATAGCATAATACAGATCATCCATGTCTAGTCGATCCATCTTTCATTCTCCTTTGCCTCCGATTTATTATGCTCCCATTTGCTGCAGCTCTTGCTGTTCTTCCATATGGAGAATTTTTTCTATATCTAATAAAAAGATCATTCTTTTTCCCTTTTTCCCCAGTCCAGTAATGTAGTCACAGCTGATCTTTATCTCTTCCGGCGGTGGTGCAATCTCAACTGTTTCAAAAGTAAGCACATGAGAAACACTATCTACTAATAATCCAATAACCTTATTGAATATCTTTACAATCACAATTCTAGACTCCTTGCTAATGTTTTTAGGATCTATTCCAAATTTCTTACGTAAATTGATGATGGGCACGACTTCACCACGGAGATTAATAATCCCCTCGATAAAGTGGGGAACCCTTGGAACCCTTGTAATGGTAATTTCTTTTAGTCGATTGATCTCGTGAATCTTTACAATGTCAATGGCATATTCTTCATTATCCAGGTAGAATACCACATATTGGTTTTCATCCATTCCTTTGTCCTCCCTGCCTCGTTCTAGCGCTGTTCATATCTCAAAACAGAATTTATATATAGATAAGTACCTCACTATGAAATCTTGAATTTTGACACAATCTCTAACAAGGAAGTTGCCTGGCTTGCGAGGCTCTGAGCAGTAGATGCCACCTCTTCGCTTCCGGCAGATACTTCACTGGCTACTTCATTGACATTTTCAGTCGTTGCCAAAATTTCTTCACTGCTGGCAGACTGTTCTTCTGCTGCCCCTGCAACATCTTGGGCTAATTCATTAATTTTTCCCATGGATAAAATCACATCCTGGATAGAAGAAGACTGCTCTTCTACTGCGGCAGATACCTGCATAGACAGCTCATTTACCTTTTCCACTGCATTCATGATTACTTTACTTGCCTTTGTTTGCTCATCGGTAGAAGCCGCAATATCATTAATCATCTTGGTTGTACTTTCAATGGCTAGGAATATTTTATCCAATGCAGTACCTGTATCCTTCACTAAATTCACACCATTCTCTACCTGTTTTGCTCCTGAATTTGTGGTTTCAATAGCGTTATTTACTTCTTCTTGAATCTGCTTGATTAGGTTGGTAATATCCTTTGTAGCATCACTGG
This sequence comes from Geosporobacter ferrireducens, assembly GCF_001750685.1. Lineage (GTDB taxonomy): Bacteria > Bacillota > Clostridia > Peptostreptococcales > Thermotaleaceae > Geosporobacter > Geosporobacter ferrireducens. The sequence continues at coordinate 1,928,265 of NZ_CP017269.1, forward strand.
ATTTCTCAGCCAGATTTCCAATCGCTCCGGCAACAACAGCAAAACCCTTTCCGTGTTCTCCCGCTCTTGCAGCTTCAATGGCAGCATTCAATGCCAATAAATTTGTCTGTTCTGCAATATCATCAATCACCTCGACAATATCCCCTATCTGAATTGCTGCTTTTCCTAATCCCTTAATGGCCTCTGTTAAATTTCCCATAGCTCTGTTAATTTGGTCCATTTCTGTAATAGTATGTCCGACTGCCTTTTTCCCCTCTTCTGCTACTTGAACAGTATTTTTTGCTTCTCCACTGGCTTTGTGGGCATTATTTGCTGCCAGTTCAATCGATGCATTCATTTGCTGTATGGAACTGGTTACATCTACGATGGTTACCGAGGTATCTTCCGTGCTTTTTGCTACATCCTCAGCTGATTTTCCCAACTCATCCATTGCATTGCTTACGCTGCTTACATTGCCTGCCATCTCAGATATGTTGGCAGCTACCTGACCGATAGAAGAACTCATTTCATTCATAGCAGTGGTTAATTCTTCAATAGAAGCGGTCTGGCTCTCTGCAGAAGCCGACATTTCCTGTGAAATACTGCTGGCTTGCTGGGCAGCACTGCCTACCTGGTTCGCTGCATCCAACACCTGTATCATAGCATGACGCTGTCCTTGAATCATATGATTAAAGCTCTTTGCCAAGTCGCCGATTTCATCCTTTGTTTTTACCTCAGCCACAACGGTTAAATCTCCTGATTCTGCTTTTCCCATCAATTCCATTAGCTGTTTGATCGGATTTGTAATTTGTCTGGCAGCAAAGAATGCAATCAACGCGCCAACCAATGCAGATAGGATACCTACAAGTAAAGAGCTGTTTCTGATTTTGAAAACATCTTTCATATATTCATGGGTAGGTATGTTTACCGCTAGGGACCAATCCCCTACAGGCATGTACCTATTTAGCTTATGTTCATTATTATATGTATAAAAGCCGGAACCCGTACCGCCCTGGGTCATGTGAAGAATTTGATCCCTTAACGCTCCAGTAGAGGTTTCCAGCAGGTTTTCTTTTAAAATTTTATCTTTCACCGGATGATATAGTACCAGTCCGTTTTTATCAATCAGATATCCATAACCTGTATCGCCTGCCTGCATCATTGAAACCCAGTTGCTGAACACCTCAAATTTTATGGCAATGGCTATAATTCCTACTATACTTCCTGTATCCGTCTTTAAAGGAATACTATGTACGATTACAGGATTTCCTGAAATTTTGGATTGCAGCACATCGCTCCATAGCGACTTTCCTGACATACTTTCCCGGAAATATTCCCGGCCGGAAAGATCCATCCCTACATTGCTGCCGCCTGCACTATCTAGCAGCACCTTCCCTTGGTTATTCGTAATCATAAAATCCTCTGATATGTTCTCAATGGCTTTACGAAACTCTGTGGTTGTTTTTTGTGCGAGTCTCAGGGTTGTTTCGCTGACTTGACCCTTGCTTAATTCATCCGCATAGGTTTGTATATTGGGAAGACTGTTAAAAATACTCCCCAGGTTTTCAATATTTTTTTTCTCGGTAGCCAAATTTACCGCAGCGTCGTCTAAAACCGCGTTTAGTATTGCTTCTGCCTTTGCATTCAGGGCTTTTTCTGCACTGGTATAGGAATAAATGCCTAATACTGAAACAGGAATCAAAATCAGTGCAAGAAAGTAAGCCATCAGTTTTTTCATTAAGTTTAACTTGATCTTCATAATGTAGCCCCCTTATGTTGTAGTTTGTACTCGTTTTACATTGTCTTTAAGTTGCAAATCCCTATCATCTATACTTCAGTACTATGGGACAGCTCTTGAACAATCTTTGCCATTAAGTCTATTGAGCGTTCGTAGGTTCGCAGCACCTCCTGCTGTTCAGTAATTTCTCTGATACAGCAAAGGGCATAGGTTTTTTTCTGAAGCTCTACAATAGACCATTGTATATCTACATCAATAATGCTGCCATCCTTCTTTTTATGCCTGCGCATTAACCGTCTTTTCCTTTTATTTTTTAGTGAAAATTCTAATATTTTCTGGTGAACTGCAGCATCCTCTTCATCTATGCTTAAATCTGTTAAAAACAGCTGTAAGAACTCTCCTCGCCCATAACCATATGCCTCTTCCGCTTCCCGGTTTACATATATGAACTTTCCCCTTTCGTCCATAATCAATACTGGAATCGGCAGTAGTTCAACCATTTCCATCCCTTTAGCCTCCATATACATATTCGCCCCTTCCCCTCATTTCAATAAATGACATTTCTATCTGTCACTTGCCTTTCTGCCATTGCTTTTTTATATACAAAAATGTTGAAATAAAAACAAATCAAAAAGCCAACACAATGACTGTTACCTCTGTAACATTCGCGTGTTGGCCTATTTCCAGCTAAGACAATGGGATGAGATCATTCCATTTCTCTCTTTCCATCAAACCTGCATATTATGTAATAATAAGGGTGATCCGGCAGTAATCCTGCAGTAAATCTTTGTGCACATGTAAAATCTGCAGTTCTGCTTCTGTAATCTTTGATAATTCTTCCTCAATCCTTCGGTCTATTTTTCCCATTATACGGTCCCTTATCTGCTCTATGAGCACTCTATTATTCAAGTCCGCCAATAGAAATTGCTCTAGCTCTGTCAAAAATCCCTCTATGGAAATTTCCACAATATCTTCCAGTATTTTTGCTTTTATATTTTTCGGTCCCTTGCCTGTAGCGTCTTTAAGAAGCTTTGCTATGGTGATAGCCATCTGCTGCTCATTTTGTATTCTTCTAGCCTTGGCAATCTTCCCTCGCGTGGGCATGTAGACACCTGCATTCCTAGTTCAATATAACTAAATTATACATAGTTCCGCAATTTTCGTCAATATCGTGTCAAAATTTGCGTGAACTCGTGTGAACTTTTCGTATAACAATTTTCGACATTCCGGAAAAATTTTAAAATTAAATTGTAAAAGATAATAGTTATTGATAATATAATAGATATAGAGAGGAGGGTTTTGTATGAGGGAAAAGTTACTTAGTATCTCTTCTGTCTTTTCTGCCGTGTTTGCCGCCTTATGCTGAGGCGGGGGCCTATTGCTGGCACCCCTAGGGTTGGGGATATTTGGCTTTACCCTTGCATCGAGGCTTGCACCCTATCGTAATCTTTTTATTTTCATTACTGCCGTACTCTTGTTTTTTGCCTATCGAATCATCGAAAAAAATCCCAATAACCGAAACAGTAAAATCATCTTCTGGCTTTCCGTACTACTGGTTGTATTCCTGCTGTATTATCCGACTCTTTCTGCATGGATGGTTCGTTTATTTCCATAAAGAGTATATTGCATAACCAGATCAATAGCCAAGGATTTCTTTCTCCTTGGCTATTGATATAAGTTATTGATATTATTCGCTAGCAGAATATTCTTTACTTCATCCTTTGTAATACGAAGTCTTTCCATCATCTTATCGATTTCCTCCAGGGCATCCTTTCCTTCAAAGGCCTCATTCCGTAACAGAGTTGTAATAAATAAATCTGCCATTTTTTTATGATAATGCCCCTTCTCATTCAGTTTGTTTTCGTACATTTTTTTGTCTGCACGATGAAAGATCTGATAAACATCTTCTGATGTATTTATACTGGTATTAGACCCTATGGACATGCTGATCGTTATAAATGGATTATCTTCATTGTAAGCTTCCAGCGCCATTAATAGCTCTCGCTTTTTATTGTTACAGGTTTCTTCATCCATACCGGGCAGTAGAATACCAAATTCGTCTCCGCCTAATCTGGCAATGATATCTCCTTTTCGAAAGGGTTTGCAAATGATCTCTGCAGCACTCTTTATCAATCTATCTCCAGCGGTATGGCCTAATATATCATTAACAATTTTTACGCCATCCAAATCTATCACCATAATGCTAATTGCAGAATATCTTTCGCGATCTTTGTTGATTCGCTCCAATTCTTGATCAAAAAACATACGATTATAGATCCCTGTTAGACTATCATGACAGCCTAGGTGGCGAATCAGTTCCATTTCCCGGTTAAGATCTTCGTTTACCTTTATTAAGGCTTTCTTTTGTTCATGACTTTTTAATGCATTTCTTACTTTTAGAGGCAGTACGATATCGGTCTGTTCCTTGGATAGTGGACGGGTTACATAATCATAAACCCCCATTTCCAGGGCTTTTTGAATACTCTCAATCTCATCAGCAGCAGAAAATACAATGACAGGAATCTCCTTATGCTGCGCATCGGCCTTTATCTGCCTCAAGAATGAAAATCCATCCATAACCGGCATAATTAGATCCAGTATAATAAGATCTATATTTTCACGATCCATAATCTCCAGTGCTATTTTTCCATTATCCGCTTCAAAAAAGATCCCGCCTTCAACGTGCTTGTACAATATATCACGTATGATCCTGCGATTAAAAAGTGTATCATCTACAATTAGTATTTTCGACGTCATTACCATCACCTCTGTGTAGAATCAAGATTCTTCTTTTACTACGCATATAACGGAAATTTTTATTTCTACTCAGTCATTACACTAAAAAGGCCTATTCTATATAAATAACACTAAGTATATTACAGTCAGTCACAAAGTAGCGGAGTCAGGGGGACGGTTCGAGCGTCACCGAAGCATAGCGAAGGTCCGGAGGGAAGACGATGGAACTGTCCCCCTGGCGAAGCGGATGTAATTCACTTAGTGTGACTTATATAGAAACAAACTGCACAATATTTTAGTATTATTATGGTTTGATTCACTGGAAGTCCCGAGTTTTTCTAGGACTTTTTTCTCATTTCATATTAATACAAATTATAGCATATTTCTAAAAAATACACCACGATTTGTAAATTTTTTGAAATATATATTTGCTCTTTTTATAATGCAGTTTTATATTCTTAATATTTTGCTATGAATAAAAGTCCCGTCAGCAATATCAACTGCGGGACCTTTCCTATAGGTTTCGAAGATTACACATTCTAACAATTAAATGCCTAACCTTAATCAAGCTTTCCTATTTTTTCCACAGGCAGCACGCGAAAGATTGCCTTTCCTTGAACCATCTCCATGTCTACAGGACCAAAGCTCCTACTGTCCAAGCTATTGTCGCGATTATCGCCCATTACAAAGATCTGTCCCTCTGGGATTCTGTCAATCTCTATATCTCCAGAAGTGTATTCTCCATTTAAATAGGCTTCTTCCAATTGTTCCCCATTGACGTATACTTTGCCCTCCCGGATCATCAATGTATCCCCTGGTAGTGCAATAACACGCTTAATTAGATTTTTTGTTTTTCCTTGACGCAGTCTTTGAATAAAATTAAACTGCTGCAGTTCTGCTTCCGTATATTGAATATCTGTTTTAAAGGAAACAATATCCCCTCGCTCTACACTGTGTGTATTTCTTAAAATCAAATAATCACGCTCTACTAAAGTCGGATTCATTGAAACACTGTGAACTTCCAAGGGTGTAATAAAAAAAGTTATTGTAAAAGCAATGGCTAAAGCCATAGCAATTGTCTTTATCCATTCGATAATCTCTTTCTTCATAATAGACTTCCCTCCAGAACTTTATTGGAATTTATATACCCTTCTATTGTACCATAATAATAAAAAAAACTTACAGCTTTTCTTTACTGTAAGTTTCTTTTTCCTTACCATTATTTAAAACTATCCACTTCAATATCATCCAGCCACAGAACCGACGGAGCAGACAGGCTCATTTCCAATCTGTCTATAGAACCGATTCCATCCTCAATATTCAGCAGTTCCCATAGGTAGGCTCCGCTTGGCTGGTGCTGAATGTTTTTTTCGAAAACAATCCGATTTTTTTGTAACCCCTTTAAACGAATCTCTATAGGTTCAGCAGCATCTGCCATGATCCACATAGAGAAGAAACTTTGATCATTTAGAGAAAGATTTTTAAAGCTTATCTTTCTGGGTGAATCTATACTTCCTTCAATGCGTATCCCATAGTTTCCCGTTTTGTAAATATCATGATCTAAAGAAATGCCCTGGCTTGTATCATATTCCAAGTGGAGCTTGTCTAATCTTTCAACCTCCTCTAACGGATCAGATAAATCTTCTGCCTCACTATACTCGTCATTGACGTTGTTTCCCAGAATTATTTCTTCTTCGTACGGCTGGCTCCACTGCCCTTTTTCTCCCTTTACTTTTAAGCTGACTTTGTATATACCTGCTTCTGGAGAGGCAATCATAAGGTCTTTTGCCTTTGTACTTTCAATAATCTCCTCATTCTTTAGAACTTCCCAGATAGATTCTTTTAAATTATTTCCTGTACTCTTATTAACAAATTCCCAGCCTGTACTCGTCTCTATTCTTTCAAAATAGGCCACTGGCTCTACTAAAACATTCTCTTGCCGTCCTTCCAGCAATCCATATTTTGAAAGACCATAAGTCCCCAAGCCTAATGCCACCACCAAAAGAGCCATCTTCCCCAACATGCTTTTTCCCATGCGGGGCTGAGCTTTTTTCCTAAAAGAAGACTCTTCCCTTAGTGCAAGGCTCTTTCTACTCCCAGTACTTTGCTCGCCCATAGCCCATTGGTATAAATAGTAGCTTCGAAAAGCATGATAAATGTCCTCGATATCTTTATAGGTATGTTCCCCGTTCTCTAGCTTATGTATAAATTGGAGCATATCCTTATTCTCATCTTCCAGCGAAGATCCTGCTATAAGAATCTTTTTCATAACACCCGCAATCTTTTTGACTAACCCTTCAAAGGGCGTGTCCATCTCCAAATTTTTGTCTATCAAAATCAATTCACTTAAAAAAGGCTGGTGATTGTCTATCAATATCTGAGCTTCATCAATCAACATACTTTGCAAAGAATAATCCAGTTCCTTATATTTCACAATATCTCGCAGATAAGCAAATAGAATATTCATTCTCTTATGGATGCCCACATGGGTTTGATTGAAGTAATCTTCTAAGGGTTGTGCATCTTTAAAAGTGGTTACCAGAACAAACCCCTCTTCTACGATTTCCAAATGCAGAAGATTGCCCAGTGCATTTTCCAGCTTTTCTTTGTCCTTTTTCCACAGATCTCCTAAATCTCTCAATATATTGATGATCACGATCTCATGATCCCGATCCTTTACTGTACCGATGAATACTTTTTGATGGTCATTGCTCTGAAAGGTTTGCAGAATATTATACTTTTCGATGTAAGAAGCATCCATATATCTTTCACAGCCCTTCTGCCTGTCATTCCGATTTTCACTTCATTGCAAATTTACATAGGTTCCCAAAATCGGGAAGCTTTCCTGCTATAAGATTCATTGTACAGGAAAGCCTTAGATAATACAATTCTTCAATAGTTTCTTTCCATAGGCCTGTACTCCTATTTTCTCTTCAAAGCAAGCTTCCTTTACGCCTCCTGGTTGCATAAACTTTGAAATTCACAATATCTGCAACTTTTTTCAAAGCGCTCTCTATTCATCGGACAATCAAAGTCATAGACCTGCAGCTCCTGTATAATGTTCTTTATTTCTGCTTCATACTGCAGGTGTTTTTCTCTGGAATAAGGAACTTCTAGCCTTTTTGTCCCATACTGGGGCTGCCAGTAGATCATTTTTATTTTTTCATAATCTATAGGGCACCTGAGCAACCCCTGTGCATTTTCCATAAATAAATACATATATACCATAGTCTGTATCTTTTTTGCTACTTCAGCCATGCTCATCTGCCGCTCCTCTGTTTTCCAATCCCAAATTTCTACATCCCCATCTCCTTTCAAAACAATCAAATCGTATTTGGCTTGCAGCCGTACATCTCCTTTGATCATGCGCATCTCATATTCTGGAAGATATCGATGCTCTTCCTTTAGCGGAATCATTTCTTTCAATTGCTTAAGCCAAGTCTGAAGCTGTTCTCGATTTTCTACTGCCTCTGGTACATCGCAGGCAATACCGGAAAAATATCTTTCACAAAGCAGATGAAAATCTAGACCTACTTTCATATTTTCATAATACAAATCTGCACCTGGAAGTGCTTTCTTCCAGTGAAGACGCTCCACATATTTAAAACGAAACTTCTTAGGGCATTGTAGAAAAGTATTCAAGGAGTTCTGGCTATAATAAAAGGTTTCTTGCTTTCTCAAATCTATCATAGCTGTTTACTCCTTTGTGATCGAATATATTCGGCCAATCTTTGAAAGTAGTAGGATACTTCCTCAGATTTACCTTTTTCACCGTATTGTTGATGGGCTAAAAGAATCAAGAATTCCTTGGCTCTGGTGATTCCCACATACAGCAATCGGATTTTCTCCCTGATTACTTCCTCTTTAGCTTCTATTACAGGATTTTGGGGGCTTTCTCTTCCTAGCAATCGATCAATTTGTGCATTTCCTACAGCCGTAGGATTTTTATAATCCTCTTTCAGGTACCAGTATTCCGAACGGTTTTTATGGACAAGGGAGGATGGAAAATTATACTGGGTCAACCCGAGCAACATCACACAGTCCCACTCCAATCCCTTTGCTTTATGGTATGTACACACCGTAACGCGATCTGCATTCGGCTCATATTCCTGTAGATCATAGATTACCTCCGCAGCAGTCTTAAATATTTTACCGCCTTGATGCGTCAGCAGGTCTGCTATCTCACTGTAAGTAAGTCTTGGCTCCCTTGCCCTGCGGTTCCTAATAAAAAAGGCTACTGCTTCCGCCATAGCCTTTTCCTCTTTTTCAAAGGAAAGCAAATCTACAGCTTTCAAAATCAAATCTTCTATTCTTGTCTGCGGCAAATCCAGAATTCTTCTTATGCGCTCAATCTGCTTCCAAAATTCTTGACGGAGATTAGCAGAAATTAGTTGATTTACGGCTTTTTCCTCTTGTTCGGTTTCCCTTTGTTGATACAAAAACTGCTCTGGGTTATGTTTGCCCACCCAAGCCCACAGCTTCTCAGCTTCTTTTCCTTCTTTTCCCCCCATGAACTGCTGCAATAATTGCAAAAATTTATCTTTACTTTCTGGCTGTGCTAAATAATCCAACACCATTCCTAAGGTTCTAACTGGCCGCATCCGCTTCTCCGAAGTATTAGACAATTCATCATATTCAATTCCTTCTTTTTTCAGGACTGAAGCCATTGATTCCACATGATAGTTGGAAGGTACCAACAGTGCAGCTGTTTTATCAGGATATTTTTTTTTAAAGCCTTTTAATAAGCGTATTGCTCTATAAATTTCTCCATCCCAGCTATTTTCAATATAGCTATAGAGATGATATTCATTGAACTTCGGATTTTGTCCCCAGGGTCCTGCCGGCACCGGGCGAATATATTGTGCTGTTAACGCATCTCTGCAGCTTGGTTCTGGATGAGATTGACTGACATCCTGCACCAAAAAATTAGCCATCCCTATAATATCCGTTGAACTTCGATTGGCCATATCCATTGTGTGACAGTGTTGGGCTTGACTGCAGAATTCTTTAAAAAATACGGGATTCGATGCAGAAAAAGTTCCTGTAATGCTCTGATTTATATCTCCTACCCGGATGAGATTTCCATTTTTCTCTGAGAGCAATGACAGCAGTTTTCCCTGCAGCAGATTGGAATCCTGGCATTCATCTTCAAATATGTAAGTATACCGATTTTGATATCGTTCTCTGATCCTTGCATCCTGTTTCAGGACCTTGTAGGAAAAGTTCAATAGATCATCATAGTCAATATAGCCATTGCTCCGAAGCGCCTTATCATAAATGCCATAGATATTAGACACTGCTGTCAAAAGCGGCTCCCTCTGTTCTGCTGCCATTTTTTTAAAAGTGCCCGCACTGAGATCGTGGAGTTTTAGTTTGCTGATCAAAGCACCAGCAACTCCATGAAACCCATCCTTCCACTGTTTAAACCCCTTCTCCGTATGAAGAAAGCTTTTGAGAGAGTCCTCCCCACCTTGGTATAACCAATAAGCAAACCCCTGTTGCAAAAAAATATTTCTCTTTCCCTCATCTAGAATATCAAAATCCTCATGGAGTCCAATGGCATCGGGACACTCTTTTAGAATTCTCAGCGCTAAGCTGTGGATGGTCATGACTTCATAGTCACTCATATTGGAAAAACCTTTTTCCTCCAATAGTTTCCCAATCCTGCTTTTAAAATTATTGGCTGCACTCAGCATATAGGTTACAATCAGTAATTTTCCTGGCTTATGTTTTTGTTTTAATAAAATATCAGCAGCCAGATTGGCTATAATAAAGGTTTTTCCTGCTCCCGGTACAGCTGGTACTGCCATAGTACCTCCACTATAGGCCATAATCGATATTTGATCCTCTCGAAAGATCATGCAGTGCACCTCCTTTTGGGAGAATCTCGCCTAATGCCTCCGCCAATATGTTTTGCTGCTCATAACCCTGCTGTGAGTAGCTGCTGCTGTAGATATAAACTTGTCCGCTACATTTCTTCAACAGTCCATGCAGCAAAGCTATCAGTTGTTGTTTCCCCAGCTCTTCTTCTATCGTCTCCGTGTAAGGCGTAAACATATCCCAGGTATTTTTTAAAACTTGGGGATTTGTCAGTTCTTTTCTGATCCTATTGATCCATTTTCGGCTGCGAATATCTGTCCAAAGCTGGACTTTTCTTCTCCGATTGCTCATCAAATACCGAAAGGGTGTCGTCAGCAGTATACAGGATGCATCCATTCCATCTATTTCATCCATTGCAGCAGAGGAATCCAGCAAGTCTCCTTGAATAAAATCGAAGAACTTTTCCAGCGGATTCTTCATATGTTCAAAGACCTTAACAATATCGAAAAAGTTTTCTGTCCTGTCCGTCAGTAAAATTACAGAATTCATATGATCTTTTGCATGAGGAAGTTTAAATAAAACTTCTAAATAAGCCTTTCGAAAGAATTCATCCATCGTAGGTTTCTGATCCACAACCTGCATAACCCAGTGATATAAGGCTTGATATCTTTGCTGAATCTGTGGTTCTTCATGAAGTCTGCTAAAATGAATTGGATCCGCTAATGTTCTTTTCTTTAAAAAATCTCTCGCAATGGACGCTCCTTTTACTGGGTTGGTTCCTAATATATTCATGAAAAAAATACGATAATCATCCTCTGTCAATTGACTGTTATCTGGTCTATAGCAAATATCCGCCAAAAGGATCAGTACATGTACAAAGGGATTTTCCACTAATTTTTCTCTTTCTTCTGTATCCAACACTTGAAGATTCTTTCTCGCTGCCAACTTTTTCAGTTCGTGGCGAAGCAGCAAATCATTTTCGGGAGACAAGATACAGATTTCATGGGGTTCTATCCCCTGCTCCAACAAAACTTCGATTTTATCAATTATTTTTTCTACCATCTCCATATGTAACTGAGCAGAATCATCAAGGTCAGCCGATATAAAGAAATTGGAATTTTCTTTTGTTTCATATAAAATAGCATTTTCCAGCAAACCAGCTAGTTTTACCAGGCTTTCTTCATGATCAAAATAGTCCTCTAGCTTCACATGCTCCCTTTCTATATCGAAGTGTTTCACCTGATAAAGAAGATCTGCTCCATACTGTACAGCACTTCCTCCTTCGGAGTTATAGAAAAGATAGCTCATTTCAGCATGAGGTATCAGCAGTTTCAATAAGTCGATTTCTGCAGGGCAAGCTTCTTCCGCATTATCTATCAGCAGGTATTTGATTCGCCTTTTTAAGCTGTTCTGATAAGTATCCTCCTCCAATAGATACTGATGATAGATAGAAATGCTCAGGCCTTCATCTAAAACCCCTTTTTCCAAAAAACTATCTATGTAATGTTGAAGAATCTCTTCGATCTCACCAAACAATTGTTTCTCAAACAAATCTCCAGTTCCCAACCCCAAGGAGAGTCTCTTTCCGATTTCCTCAAAGGGGATTCTAGACAAGGCGGCTTGACGAATATTTGATGTCAGCAACCTGCATATCTGGTGGGCTGGTGCATTGATATCCAACAGATATCCTTTTTTTCCTCTAAAGTGCTCCACCAGCAGCTTCATCATGAAATGGGCCATATCAGCAGATGCATAGGTAGGCCTTAGCAATCCTTTTTTTATGAAAGGACAGTTTTTTAAAATCAACGGCCAATACAAGTTTAGCTCTTTTTGAATAAAACTGCTGTAAGTATGATGACGTAGCGCCCCAGCCTGGCTAAGAACCATCGATGCTCTCCAAGTTAATCCTTGATCCCGATTCATATAGAGTACCAGAATCTCTTCACTGGGTATTTTTTCAACTCCGACCATATGATGATACTTCTCTATGGCTAAGGTTGTTTTCCCAGTAGCTCTTTTTCCTTCAATCATCACACAGTTTTTGTCAAACTGATTGAACAGCATTTTTTCTTTTATAGCATTATAACGGATGGTCCTCACCTCCTAGGATATATATTAACATATTACCAGACTCGCCTGCATTTTCCTTTTTTAATCTTTCGACAAAAGTTTTATCGTCACTCTCCCGTTGAAATCTTAAGCTTTTTATGGTAGCATAAGCTTTACAGCATAGCTTATATGGGAGGTTTTTTTTATGGTTGAAACCCTATGGAAATTTCATGATATAGATTCAAAATTTATTCCTCTACAAAATGGTATAAACCCTATCGTACAAAAAGTACTATTTTACAAGGGAATCACTGAAGCTGCAGAGATGGAGGAATTTCTTTCACCGAAGCCTAAAAAAACCTATAATCCATTCTTAATGAGAAATATGGAAGAAGCTTCAGCACTAATCCTTCAATATATTCGCGAAAAAAAGAACATCTGGATTTATGGTGATTATGACGTAGACGGTGTAGCGAGCATCGCTTTATTGATGGACTTTTTAAGTCGTTTTACAGATCATCTTCATTACTACATTCCCTTGAGAGCAGAGGAAGGCTACGGCCTAAACTGCGACGCCATTCAGGAAATTAAAAATAATGGAGCTGATTTGATTATCACGGTAGATTGTGGATCTACTTCCGTTAAAGAAGTAGCTTTAGCCAAATCCCTGGGGATGGAAATCATCATCACAGATCACCATAACCTTTCAGAGGAAAAGCCAGACTGTTTGATTCTCAATCCCAAACAGGAGGACTGTCCATATCCCTTCAAGCTTCTCTGCGGCTGTGGCATTGCTTTTAAGCTCGCCCAAGCATTGCAGAAAAAACTGGATGCCCCTAAAACCTGTCTGAATGAGATCTTGGACTTAGTGGCTCTGGCTACAGTAGCCGATGTTGTTCCACTGATCGACGAAAACCGTACCATGCTGAAATACGGCCTACAGCGAATGACCCATACGACCCGTCATGGACTAAACTTTTTGATCCAATCCATTGGCCTCGGTGGAAAAAAAATCACCGCCTATCATATTGGATATATCCTAGGGCCTCATTTTAATGCCAGCGGAAGAATTGATGATGCACGGGCAGGAGTAGAGCTGCTTCTTGCTAAGGAACCGGATAAAATTGTGGCTCTTACCCAGCACCTGATCGCCTGCAATGACGAACGGAAGCTGATACAAGATCAAGGACTGGAACTGTGCCGTGAAAGGGTTGAAAAAGAATATCAAGATGACCTGTTTTTAGTAGTAGATTCCGGCATTACCCATGAGGGTGTCATCGGTATTATTGCTGGAAGAATCCGGGATATTTATTATAAACCAACGCTTGTAGTCACTGAAGCCGCTGAAGAAGGAATTTTAAAGGGAAGTGGCCGCAGTATTGAAGGGTTGGATATTTATGAAGAATTAAAAAAGTGTGCAGATCTCTTTCTGAAGTTTGGCGGTCATAAGAATGCCTGTGGATTTTCTATAGAGAAAGATAAATTAAATCTGCTTCGCCAGCGGCTGAATCTGCAGGCCCGGGAAATCATAGAAAATACGCCGGATATTTTTAGGAAATCATTAAAAATTTATGGTATTGTAACGCCGCCGGAGATCACAGAAAAACTGGTCGAGGATTTAGAACGCATAGAGCCTTATGGCATGGGTAATGAAAAGCCTCTTTTCCTGATACCCAATCTAAAAGCTCCTGCGCCATCTGATCTTTTGTTCATGGGAAAATCTAAAGAACATATCAAATTGAGAGGTATTTCTGGAAATAAAGGAACCATGGATGCAATTGGCTTCGGGTTGGCTGACTTCTATATAAATCATTTAAACAACCCTGCCGCATTGGACCTGCTGGGTTTTCCCTGCTTCAATGAATGGAATGGTCATAAAAGCATTCAATTTATGATTAGTGACATGAAAAGAAGCAGTCTATAATATTTATAGTAATATACTGATTTATCAATGCCGTGAAAGCTTATCCTTTCACGGCTTTTAACTAAAAAAAAGTTTTTTAGTTAAAAAAGTATCAAAGGAAATTCTTCATTTATGTTGAATATTTAGCATAATATGAGTTTTATTAAAAGGGGGATATACATTGCATAGGGTAAAAGTAGTAATTAATGAAAAAGAAGTTTTGGTTCCGGAAGGAAGTACAATCCTTGAAGCCTGTAGAGGTATCGACGTATGGATTCCAGCATTATGCTACCATCCCGATCTAAAGCCAGGGTCAAACTGTAAAATATGTAGTGTAGAAGTGGAGGGAATAGAGAATCTTGTTGAATCATGCTCTACTGCTATTCGTGAGGGTATGATTATTCGAACGCAAACAGAGAAAATCCACGCAAAAAGAGAGGAAATCCTCTCAACAATCTTAGAAAATCATCCGAATGATTGCTTAACTTGTATGAAAGCTTCAGGTGATTGCGAGCTGCAAAATCTATGCTATGTCATGGATGTAACCAGAGAAGATCATTCATTCCAGAATAAAATCGTTGAAACATATATAGATCAGTCTAGTGATGCCATCGTAAGGGATATGAATAAATGCATTTTATGTGAGCGATGTATTCAAATGTGTGAAGAGGTTCAGGGAATCGGTGTCTATACATTGACAGAACAGGATGGCAGAAAACTTATTGTGACAAAAGACGGAAAACCCTTATCAGAGACAAATTGTATAAACTGCGGCCAGTGTGTAAAAGTCTGTCCCGTTGGTGCCCTTCATGAAAAAAGTGCGATTCATGATGCTTATAAGGCACTGAGAGATTCCCGTAAGCATGTAGTCGTTCAAGTTGCTCCTGCGATCAAAAATACTCTAGGAGAAGAATTTGGCCTGGCACCTGGAACCGATGTAACTGGAAAAGTCGTTGCAGCACTAAAAAGACTAGGTGCTGATAAGGTTTTTAATACCGACTTCTCAGCGGATGTCACGATCATGGAAGAGGGTACAGAGCTGCTGCATCGACTAGAGGAAGGAAAAAATCTTCCCCTATTGACTTCCTGTTCTCCTGGTTGGGTAAAATTTGTAGAGCATAATTTTCCACAATTGCTCCCCAATGTGTCTTCTTGCAAATCTCCTCAACAGATGTTCGGTGCACTGGCAAAGTCCTACTATGCAGAAATAACGGGAATCAACCCACAAGATATTATCAGCATTTCCATTATGCCTTGTACAGCAAAGAAGTTTGAAGCGAGAAGGCCTGAAATGGAAGTTAATGGACTGCGGGATGTAGATATCGTTCTAACTACCAGAGAATTGGCTAAGCTTTTAAAATTACAGCAGGTTCCTTTCCTGCAATTAAAGGATGAAGCCTTCGACGAATTCTTAGGAACAGGTACTGGAGCCGCTAGAATTTTTGCAGCTTCCGGCGGCGTAATGGAAGCCGCCCTAAGAACGGTTGCCCATATTTTAACCAATGGAGAAATCAATACACTGGACTATCATGCAGTACGAGGTCTGGAAGGAACGAAGGAAGCAGAATTAGAAATCGCAGGAAAAAAATTAAAGGTAGCTATCGTAAATGGTACAATGCATGCAAAAAATCTATTTGAAAAGGTTGTATCAGGAGAAGCCGAATATCATTTTGTTGAAGTAATGGGCTGCCCCGGAGGATGTTTAGGCGGCGGCGGTGCTCCTATCCCGGACTATAAACAGACGAGGGAGCAGCGTAAAGAAGGTCTATACAATTCCGATAGCGCAAACACCATTCGGAGATCCCATGAAAATCCTGATGTGCAAAAGTTATATGATACCTACTTGACAGCACCGGGAAGCCATAAAGCCCACAAGCTGCTTCATACTCATTATACGGACCGCAGTAAGTAAATATTGATTCTATTATAAAAAGGCTGTATTTGAAAATTCAAATACAGCCTTCTTTTTGACAGGTATTCTTTTCGCCAAAATATTGCATAATAATATAATGGAGGTGAAATATGACCTTAAATACGCTTACAAAATTTTTAGAACGCTATGATTTGCCGTGGTTGCTGCTAGCGGTTATTTCTTGGATTATTCTCTATTTTTCTTCGAGGCACAGACCCTTTTTGAAACTGCTGCCGGCAGGTATATGGTCAGCAGTAGTAGGATATATATTAGAACGATTTTTTATTGTACATAAGTTCTGGGAAGATAAATATATAATGATCCATGTCGATGGTGTTGATCTATTTATCGTAATCGGCCCTTTCTTCGCAATTGGCATGTTATTGCTCCAATACCTGCCCAAGAGCACTTTCGGCCAGCTTGCAGCCGTTCTTCTTTGGTCCTTTTTTGCAACAGCAATAGAAATACTTGCCGTAAAATTGGGTTTTTTACACTTTACTCCTAGTAAATGGACCTATTTGCATTCTACATTGGCTTACTGTCTTGGGCTCATGAGTACCTTAGGTTTTTATTATACTTTAAAGCAGCCTGTCCATTTTAGGCGATGATCCAGTAAATATTGTTATATAAACTTATTCGTACAATACACGCCCTCCTTTTCCGCGAATACACTGATCAAAAGCTGATTTAATCAATATCTAAAAAGGCATGGAGTTTTGAACTGCTCCATGCCTTTTTAGATTTATTTTGGCGTATAAAAATTTTGTGTATAATAGGTTTGATAGGAGCCGCCAAAATGTACACCTACTCCAAGTCGTGTACAGCTTCCTAATATATTGGCTCTATGTCCCGCCGAATTCATCCACCCTTCGTGGGCAAAAATTGCACTGGATTGACCCGCCGCAATGTTTTCTGCAGCCATTCGATAGACAATTCCATCCGCCGTCATTCGGTCAAAGGGACTTTCATTTCTTTTATTGTTGTGATCAAAATACTGATTTGCTGCCATATCCGAACTGTGCTTTCTAGCCGTACCGGAAATCTTCTCATCCCACTTAAAGGTTGTCAGATTATTTCTAGCCCGAATGGCATTTGCCAAATCAAATACCTGTTTTTCAAAGCTCTCCTTTAGTTGATCACTGGGCTTAGCATAGAAAGACTTCATGTTCTCCTCTACATTTTTTTCAACTAGCTGAATCGCAGTAACCGTGGTCTGATTGTGCAAGTCATAGAATATGGTTGCATAGTAATCGTTCATTAAATAGACATCCGCCTGGCTTCCATGATTGAGCTGAAAAAGCGTATTTCCTTTACGGATGCTAGAAAGTCCTTTTCCAAATAATTTGTTCACATGATCCTTTTTCGTTCCAATCTGAATTCCCTGTTTTGATTTCCAATTATCCGCATTGGTGTATAATCCTACAACCTTTTGATTTTCAATTCCTACCTGAATGTATTTATTATAATCTTTATTATAAATATACCATATAAAGCCATATTCACTTTGATCTTTCCTTGCCGGCTGACCTAGTTGGCGGAGCACATGATCTTCAGCATCTCCAATACCAATTTCCTGAAACCTAAACTCTTTATCCGTAGATAAAAGAACCTCGCTGTTAATGATTACTTTTTTCTGAACTGCATCCCAGTCTACTTTTGCACCCAGGCTCTCTCCAATGAAGCGGAGGGGTACTAGCGTTCGATTATTGATTATGGTTCCCGGTACATCCAAAAGCTTTTGCTTTCCATTTACAGTTGCATAGTTGCTCCCAATGGTCAGTATGATTTCTTGATTTTCTTTATGGGCAGTAACGGTTTTTGTTTTGCCATCCCACTCTACCTCAGCCCCTAAAGACTCAAACACAGCACGCATTGGCGCCAGCGTTCTCCCTTGAATGATCACTGGGGGTACATCTACCGCTAACAACTGTCCATCTATAGTGATCTCTACTGTTTCTACAGCAAAAACAAATCCTGTACTCAAAAAAAAGACAAGAAGAACTGCTGCTAACAAAAATCTACATCGTTTCATATGATCGCTCCTTTATTTAAAACTCAAATTGCTATATAATCATATTAGCTAAAACTACGCAATTTCCTTCCGGTACAAAATTCCATTCTATTGATTCCATAAGTCCTTGAATAAAGCATTTTTTCAAGGGTATCTTATAGATAAATCTATATAAAATGAAGGAGGTTCTTAATTTGGAAACCCAACGCATATGTATTGACTTTACTGACCAGGAACTGTCGGAAATACAAAAAGCTGCTGATAACCACGAAATGAAACTCGAGGTGTTTGTAAAGGAGCTTATATGGTTTGCCATGAAGCCGCCTAACCAGTAAATCTAATATCTCCGTAATAGTATGTACGTGATGCTTCTATTATTTAGGGCCCCTTGCCACTAATGAAGCATATAAAACATGATATATAAAAAGCCTTGTAAACATACTTGCTTACAAGGCTTTTATTATTGGTGGATGCTTCTTGAGAGAGTGCTTGTTATAAAAATAAGAATAAAACTATTAAAAATGTCTACTAAAAGGTTTACAATACTGTCACTTTTGATATAATATAACCCTAAAAGGTAATCGAATCCGCAAGATGCGGTTGCCACAGAAGCGTTAAAGTTTATCTAATCACTCTGCGTGCCAGGCAGGGTGATTTACTTTTTTGGGTTATTATCCCTATCTATATCTCTTCTTATTAATCAGCTTTGGCTTAGAAAGATAATTTCTATTTCAACTTATATGCTCCTTTCTAAGATTAATCTTTTAATTCTTCTAATTTTTGCTATCATCTGGCTATTTATATTCATTGAAAATGAATATCGCAAATTGTAAAGAATACACCATGAACTGGCGACCTTCGGTCGCCAGTTTTTCACGATAGAATCCTAAATTGCGAATCAATTTATCTTCATTATATTATCGTTATATGGCCGTCTAAATGAAGTTTATTAAGGTCCAATTACCTGGATTATTACTATGCCTTGTTCCTCTGTCCCCCAAAATGAGTTATATAAACATAACAAAAATGGAAATTCCTTGCAAATATTAGTATTTGCAAGGAATTGATTGGTGCACCCTGAGGGACTCGAACCCCCGACCAACTGGTTCGAAGCCAGCGACTCTATCCGACTGAGCTAAGGGTGCATATTTATATGGTGAGCCCACAGGGATTCGAACCCCGGACACACGGCTTAGAAGGCCGTTGCTCTATCCAACTGAGCTATGAGCCCACAGATATAATGGAGCGGATGATGGGAATCGAACCCACGCTATCAGCTTGGAAGGCTGAAGTTCTACCATTGAACTACATCCGCATGCTTTTGGTGCGGGCAAAGGGATTCGAACCCCCACGGTTTCCCGCTAGAACCTGAATCTAGTGCGTCTGCCAATTCCGCCATGCCCGCATGCCTAATTTTTTTGGTGACCCATCCGCGGCTCGAACGCGGGACACCTTGATTAAAAGTCAAGTGCTCTACCTGCTGAGCTAATGGGTCATAATGGCTGGGGTAGCTGGACTCGAACCAACGAATGCCAGAGTCAAAGTCTGGTGCCTTACCGACTTGGCTATACCCCAATGAAATAATTGGGGTGGCTGATGGGAATCGAACCCACGAATGCAGGAGCCACAATCCTGTGTCTTAACCGCTTGACTACAGCCACCATGTACTGGCTGTCCATAGGGCTATCTCTATGGACCCGCGACCTGAAAGGCTGTTGATCTGAAATACCGTTGCATTCATAACAGCAATTCTTTTGTATCAACAGGATATTATAATACCATGTTTCTTAAATCCTGTCAATAGATCTTTGCCTTCCAGTTTTTATCAAATGGTCGGGGTGACAGGATTTGAACCTGCGACCCTCTAGTCCCGAACCAGATGCGCTACCAAGCTGCGCTACACCCCGATCTGACTGACAAAATATAGTATACTCCATATTTCACCAAAGGTCAAAAATTGCTACACAGAATGTACATTGATTTTTTCTCTATTTCCATGGTTTTTCTCATGGAATGGCATTCTTTCACTTCATTTCTTTCACTATTGCCTTTATTCGCTTTTTCCTTCCATAGTATAGACCACTATTTTCAGTATTATACTTGATTTTCTAAAAGTTACAGGGCTGCAATTTCACTCCGAATCTCCCCGTCACGGATTTCTATTAATCCGAAGGAGGCTTTGGATCCACCCCTTGGCAGTGTAACACTTCCAGGGTTGAGAATTAAAAGCTCTGGTTTTTTTATGTTTACCGGTATATGGGTATGCCCATAGAGAGCCACTTTACATCCCAGTTCTAAAGCACGATAAAACAAGCGATTCAATCCCGTCTTAACCTCATACTGGTGTCCGTGGACTAGAAAAATTCGCGTTCCTTCCAAATCCAGCACCAGCTCGTCCTCTCCCACGGAACCGCGATCACAGTTACCTCTAATCATAAGTATATTGACATCCGAGTGTTCCTTCAAAGCAATTCCATCCTCATAATGATCTCCTAAATGGATCAGTAAGTCGATATGCCCCATTTTTGTCAAAGCTAATTTTGCGCCTTGCAAATCTCCATGGGTATCACTGATGATTCCGATCTTCACGCAACTTTCCTCCTACAATTTGTTTCAGCTCTTCCTGCAGTTTTTCTAAAGCCTTCGCCCGGTGGCTAATCTTATTCTTAATTTCCTCTCCCAACTCTGCAAAAGTCTTCCCGTATTCCGGTACAATGAAGAGGGGATCATAGCCGAAACCATGGTCTCCTTTTGGCTCAAACCCAATCATACCGGAGCATTCCCCCCGCACACTAACCTTTCTTCCATCGGGAAAAGCAAGGGAAATGACAGATACAAATCGTCCCTGACGCTTGTCCATTGGAACTTCCTGCAGCCGTTCCAATAGTTTCTCGTTATTCTTCTGATCATTGGCCCCTTCCCCTGAAAACCTAGCCGAATATACACCTGGCTGATTGTCTAATATATCTACTTCCAGACCCGAGTCATCGGCCAAAGCAATGCAGTTTGTCACCATCATCACAGCGTCTGCCTTTTTCATAGAATTCTCTTCGAAGGTTTCCCCGTCTTCCACTACATCTAAGTTTGTAAGACCGGCCTCATCCATAGATAAAATGTTGAAATTAAAAGCACTTAAAATGTCTTTAATCTCTTCAATCTTATGTTTGTTTTTAGATGCAATCACCAGTTTATTCTTCATAGCCCTCGCCCTCTTTCTTCATCTGCTTTGTTGTGCTGCCAATCAGTTCTGCCACCTGCCCCAACACAGCTTTCTGTTTTTGTATCAATTCCTCATTACCCTTTTCTCCCAGTTCCAGCAACTGCAGCAATTCTTCACGGCTAAACGGAGCCTCTTCTCCTGTTCCCTGCAGTTCAACAAATTCCTTTTTATCCGTCATGATAATGTTCATATCTACCTTTGCCTTAGCGTCTTCCTCATAGCATAAGTCCAGTACAGGCAAGTCCTCTACAATCCCTACACTCACCGCTGATACAAAGCTATTGATGGGGAATTTTTTTATTTGCTGGGTCTCATAGAGCTTATAGACAGCCTCTGCTAAAGCCACAAATGCGCCTGTAATCGAAGCTGTTCTCGTTCCTCCATCTGCTTGAATCACATCACAATCAATCCAGATGGTTTTCTCCCCTAAGTCTTCCAATTGAATAACGGAACGTAAAGCCCGACCAATCAAACGCTGAATTTCCTGTGTTCTTCCCTCAACCTTCCCCCTGCTGGATTCCCTTACCTTCCGTACCTGCGTAGACCGTGGCAGCATGGAGTATTCCGCAGTAATCCATCCGCTTCCGCTCCCCTTTAGAAAAGGTGGTACACGGTCCTCAATCGATGCTGTACAAATCACTTTTGTATTTCCCATCTCTATCAGTACAGATCCTTCAGCATAAGCTAAATAATCTTTTGTTATCTTTACCGGTCTAAGTTCTGACACACTTCTCCCGTCAAATCTTCCCATAATGATCTTCCTCTCTTTTGTTGTTTGTTATAACATATTCTACCATATTCTTTTAAGGATTACATCTCGGATTATTTTAACCTTTTTTCTACGGATTTATTTTCTACAGTCACGCAGAAAATTAAAGATATAGAAAAAGCCGGGAGTTTTCCCGGCCCTGCCTCATATGCTAATATTGATTTGCAAAGGTTGGTACTGCTACAGGCTCTTCTTTGCTGACAGTCCCCAAATCTATTTCTTTTCCGTTAGAAAGGATTTTTACACCTGTCAAATCCCTGTATTGCTCCCGTATGGTTAGAGCAATAGCTTTTGCCACTTCTTGACCTACTTCCTTATTGCTTTCCAGTTGTTTGATTCTATCATTAAAGTTTATATATGCAATTCCATTGCTCACATCTACACCAATGACTTGTGCCCCCTCGGGAATTTGGCTGTAGAGTCCCATGCCAGATGGAGGTCCTTCCACCAAAGCATCTAAAGCATCCAATACATTTACCGGCGTATTATCTAGCTTCTCAATATTTTTGGTTACAGGCACAAAATAGGTCTCCATGCCATTGATAGTGCCTTCATAATAAACAATCACTTTCTGATTTCCTGGTGTTGCACTAACATAATTTATATTATCCCTTGTAATAGGCTTATCTGTTTTCATACCAAACTTCAGTGTCTTCTGCACCTGTCCTTCGATAATAATCTGCACGCTGTCAATGGTGATAAATTCTGTCAATGTATAGACAACAGCCTTTACCAATGCTTCTTCTTCATCCTTGCTTGCATAATTTAAGAAGTCAGAAGTAAAGTCTACTTTACACAACCCGTTGACAATATTCATACCACGAACTTCCGTATTCGCAGGGATAACAGGAGTCAACCCGATTCCCTCAATATCTTTTCGGTTGGCAGGATTATCCACCAGCGCACCGAGTGTAGCCTTTGCAATCCCCTCTGTCCATGGTATTTTACGCATAACAGGAATTAAAAATCCCTTATCATCTTTATAATATAGCACTGTATCCCTAAGCTGAACATCTCCATCTTGTATCTCGCTGCTGGTGACAATCTGCGTTGCAGTTTTATCTTCTTTATCGAACAGGCCTTTGACCAAGCTTATTGGACTCTTACATCCTGCTAGGCTTATCATTATGCAAAAGACGAGAATCACTGCTAGTATTCTCCTGTGCTTCATGGACAAAACCCCCTAACCAATAGTCTTTATAAAATTATATTAGTTAAGGGGGCAGACTATGTCTAATTTATTTGAAAACCTTGTCTTCTTTTTATAGGATTGATATATTCAACACAGATAAAAATCTTTTATTTTCTTTTCATCCGATCCATATATCCACCACGAATATTTTGGGTATCTAAAACCGTAATAAATGCATCCTTATCGTATTCCTCCAGTATGGTATATAGTTTTCTCAATGCGCTTCTTTTCAACATAATATTTAAGATATGCTTAATACCATTTTTCCCATAGCCTTGCACTACTGTTACTCCGAAACCTTGCTCCCGCAGCAGTTCTACCAGCTGCCCCTCATCCTGTCGTGTAATCACCTGCACCGATACATTTCCCAGTGCCATTTTTCCTTCAATAAAAATTCCCACCATCTGCCCTGTTCCAAAACCAAGGGAATAGGCGATTAGATTACCGATATTGTCCAACTGTCCCATGATTTTTGTCAAGACGGATATATATATAAACACTTCTATTGCCCCAAGGCAAGCTGCTTGAAGTTTCTTGCCGCGAACCATCAAGAGGGTTCGTACAACTGAAATTGATACATCCAATACTCTTGCTGAAAAAATTAAAAGATAGCCTAACAATAACTCCATAATATCCCTCCTCCTTATTCTCTATTTACTATATTACCACACTTATGCTACAACCTGACAGATTCATGACACATATTTTCCAACCAGTTTCGCCTTTTTCTTGAAAGAAAAGGAAAATGCGGCATTTCTGCCGCATCTGCATTGCTTATTTATTTGCCTAGTACTTCATTAAAATATCTTGTAATCCCGTTAAATAAAGCTTGGGCACACTTTTGACGGTATTCCTCTGTTGCAGCTAGAGATTCCTCTTGGGCATTGGTGATAAAAGCCAGTTCTGCCAATACTGCAGGCATGTTTGTCTCCCGGATAACTACCAGGTTCGGCCGGTCTACGATATTGCGGTCCACTGCACCCATTTCCTTGATCATTTCCTGCTGCATCATTTGCGCAAAAGTCTTGTTATCTCTTTTTGTATCTGTTCCATTGTACAAGGTCTGTACGCCATTAATCTGGCTGCTGGGATGGGCATTGAAGTGTACGCTTACAAATACATCTGCATTCATACCATTCGCGATTCCAGCTCTTTCATAAAGGTCAATATATGTATCGTCTGTTCTCGTCATAATCGTTGTAAATCCTGCATCCTCCAGCAATTTATTCAATCGTAGGGATACATCCAAAGCCAAATCTTTTTCCTTCAATCCCAGCTTTGGACTGACGGCACCAGGATCTTTTCCTCCGTGTCCAGGATCGAGTACAACAATTCCTCCGCTGTATTTTGGCTCCTCCTTTGACTCCTCCAATGAAAGATTTTCAAAGAGTATACTGATTCTATCGCCTACCCCGGCAGATGTCAGGAGTCTATAATCGGTTCCCGCCGCCAGTTTTAGCCGGATAACATAACTTTCTTCATCAGACTTATCATCTATTTGGATATATTCAATAATATTGTCTGCTGTATTTAAACGCATACTCTGTAATTCTGCCAGCTGTTTTGGTACCGTTACCACATATTCACTGTTCCAGGAATCATAGTCTGCATCGAAACTTCCTTTTGCCGTCAGCTGTAAATTAAATACAGAGCGGTTATAGGCTTCCTTCCGATAATCAATATCTTTTAAAGGCTTGGCTTGGAAGTAGATTAGGAGGTTATTTCCGTCCTCTTCAACATGAATATTTTCCGTAGTCTGCCCTTCTTCCAAATCCAGCACAATTCTAACGATCTTATCATCAGGATTGTAGTTGCTGTCTGGTGCAAAAGGTGCCATTCTAACCTTTTTCACACCGCCTTTGGCAATGTTGATTTCTCTGCTGTCTGTCTTTAATTGAGCATTCAATATGTCTACTACCATTCGGTCTCCTAAATCAAGGGTATTATATACAGGAGAGTCCTCGGTATAAACGACAATTGCATCGGTGTTATTCTTCTTTTCTAACTTAACCTGCTTTATACCATTTAAAAATTGAACCCTTATTTCATTTTTTGCTTTGTCAAAGTGAATATTGTATCCCTTTGGTACATCCAGATCAAAAACAATTCGAGCTATTTCCCTAGGTGCAGGCTCGAAAAGGGATGCTCGTACACCGCGGATACCATTTTGTCCAATGTTTTTACTGACTGCACCTGAAGCATCCACAATGGATCGATCCTGCATATTCAACTGAACATTTGGAAGGTCTAATACTAAACGGTCGGTTCCGCCGACTTTACTTCCTTCCAGATAGAATGACGAAATCCCTACTTGCCCTGTAGTTTTAATAATAATCTGTGGAAGCCGGCTATCGGTATCATAATCAATTGCCAGTACAGACTGTTTGGGAAAGTCTACAGTTGCTGTTGTCGTTTGGGAAATCCAATTGACATCCATTCCCAGCTGCTCAGATATGAATCGAAGCGGTACCATGGTTCTAAAGTTATCCTTATAGCCTAATAGTTTAGCAGGCACCTGATCTGGCAATGTTACTTTCTTTCCATTTACAAGGGCTGTAGGACTATCGATTTGCAATACGATGGTCTTGTCTGCCATTGTGATGGTAGCCTTACGTTCTTTCTGATTCCATTCAATTTTTGCTCCTAGATTTTCAACAACAAATGCAATGGGTACCAATGTACGGTTGTTAAAAAGCATCGTAGGTACATCTGTTACTACATCTTTGCCACCCATCAGTAGATTCACCACAGTTATGTCATAGCTTTTTTTTGTCACTCCGTCCACAACCCGGATCGATGTGGCCTCCGATTTGGCAGCAAAGGCGGTAGAGTAAGTACTTAGTACAAAAGTAAATACAAGTAAAAACGCTATAAATCTTTTCATCTTTCGTCCCCCTATTGTGATTACCTTACCTCCCTTGTTGCTACAGTCTTCTGTTTTTCGACAATTTTACCTAATTCTCCTATTATGTAGTTGCTGTGGTATATTTCGACAATATTGTCCTATACTTATAGTTATATAACGCCGAGTGACTTATGTCAACTTTATTCACAGAATTGTAACTGAGATGTAATATGCGTAATAGTACTAAATAACCTTAAACAATTCATCACGCTCAGGCGGCTCAACAACTGTTTTTCTGCTGTCTTTTACAAGGTATCGCCCACTTTCGACAATTTCACCAATAACCGCTGCAGGTATTCCTCTTTCTCTCAGCTTTTCCAGTAATTCCTTTTCTTTTTCTTTCTCTACGGTCATGAGCATGCAGCCGCTGGAAATTAGCTTTAGCGGATCTATTTGAAAAAAACTGCATATTTTCTCAGTCTCCGGTGCAATGGGAATTTCATCCTCATATAGGTGCGCTCCAACCTTCGATGCTTCACAGAGTTCCCACAGCGCGCCTAAAAGTCCGCCCTCCGTAACATCATGCATGCTGGATACTCCTACTTCTCCGGCAATCTTACCTTCCGGTATAACGCTGATCTGATCTACCATTTTTTTCGCCGCTTCTATTACTGGCGACCCTAATTCTTTTTTCAAGCGTTCTTCATGATCATAGGCAAGAATAGCCGTTCCTTCCAAACCTGCAGATTTTGTCATCAAGATTGCATTCCCTATTTTTGCCCCTTGAGACAAAACAACTTTATCTTTCCGCTGCCTGCCAATGGCGGTAGCAGAAACAATAATACGATTGACCGCAGAAGTAATTTCCGTATGCCCGCCTATGATTTCTACCTGTAATGCCGCTGCCGTTTCGCTAGCCTGCTCCATTACCTGGCGAATTTCTTCAACAGCAGTCCCTTCCGGCGCCATAATCGTCAGAAGGAGTCCCAAGGGTTCTACGCCACTGGAGGCAATATCATTACAGGAGATATGCACTGCCAGTCTGCCTACTTCATTAGCAGCACCGGTGATCGGGTCTGTGGACAATACGCAGGCATATTCTCCAAAATCCACTACAGCGCAGTCTTCGCCAATATTCGGTCGTACCATAACTTCCTCTCTATGATAAGTAATTTTATTTAGTACGATTTGTCGTAATGTCTCTGTATCCAGCTTTCCAGCTTTCATCAAAATGCCTCCTTTTGTCATGTCCTCTCTATTCTCCATTATATACCAAATTTCTATCTACAACAACAAAAACGGGCCTTCCAAGCATTTATATTCATCATCCGGTGATCGGAAATAATATATTTCAATTCTATATCCTCTGGAGCAATATCATGCAGAATAAGTACTTCTGCATCATATCGTTCCTCCTGATCATACCGATGGATCAGATTCTCTGTAAAACTGTGGGAGGTATTCCAGTATTTCAATAACAGTTCTCTTCCTTCCGTTTGCAGATATTGAACACAGGGAGCATATTCTTTCAAATTTTGCAGTACAAAAGGTTCGTAGATTTGATTTGCATAATTTTCATTAGCAATCCAACATTTTTCCGGATGAATTTTTATGGCAAGGATCGCTGTATGGGAATGAAATTTATGATCATCAGGATAGTTTAAGCTGCCAAAAATGGCTTTGCTCCGAACCACCCAAGAAGGCACCCATTCCGGCTTCAGTGCATCAATCATTCCATGAAATTCATAATATCGGGTATGATAGGATAGCTTGCCATCAAATTGAATGCCATGCAGCAATGTGTTTTCCAAATCATGAATGCTGATGATATGATAAATCCTCCCGGTTTCTTGGTAATCTTTAAAAATCATAAGATCACATCCTTTGTAAGTATTTAGTGATATTATTATTTTATATTCTCGATTTTTATGATTTCCTATACCCTTCCAAATTCATCGGTATACATTATTTTCAAGTCATGAAATCTTTATTTATTCAGATACTAGAATTAGGAGGGGATTTCATGATGAATATCAATTGTTCACTAAATTGTTTTTTTCAAAATGATGGAAAATGTACCCTGACCCATATTCGTACTGCATCTTCAACACCCCACCCAGAATGTCTCCACTATATAGATAAAGCAACTGCATACGCCATGACTGTACAACAGGCGTATATCCCAAAACAATAGAAGAAGCTGTTAACCCTTTGGCTAACAGCTTAAAAGATCTTTTTCTAAAAATAGCTCTTATATTAAAAACATGGCTACAATAGTCGTAACGATTAATCCCGTCACAACTGGAATAAAGTTGCGTCTTGCCAGGTCCATCGGTAAAACCCTGCAGATTGCTGCAGCCGGGATCAGTCCCCAAGGTACCAGGGTACCGCCGCCTACCCAAATGGCGCCAATCTGTCCTAATGCTGCCAGCACAGCTATACTTCCATTGACAGCTGTACCAAATACCTTCGCTAAAGATCCTGCCAAAGACATTCCGGAAAATCCCGATCCATCCAAGCCCGTGATAGCACCTACCAACATTTCCATTGTAGCTACGACAGGACGGTTCATCGGTGCAATAGACGCCATAGCTACACCCATATCAGACAATATGCCCTGTGAACCCTCTGGCAGTGCATTGGCGCCTAATATTGCATGAACTGGATCTACTTCGCCCATATAGAAGAAGGCTGCTATTGGCAGAATGGGTCCAAAGATTTCCATACCAAACATAAAGCCTTCCCGTACGAATTTTGTAATCTTATCTAAGGCGCCCACCTTGTATTCTATTACGCAAATTGATGATAGTACCAATATGGCAGTTCCGCCGATCAATGCAGTTGCGTCACCACCACGGAGTTCAAATAAAAACATAGCTACAATATCTAGTCCAAAGGCAATAGGAACAAAGATTGACGCCAATTTTGCAATGGGCTTAACTTCTTTGGCTTCATTAAATTCGATATCCTCTAAGACAGGTTTTTCAATCAATCCTTTTTTCATATCCCGCTTTAATAAAATAAAGGCAGTAATGATTGTAACGAATCCCATGGTAAAAAATAATGGTGTTCCTTGTACCATGACAGCCTCTACAGGCACACCCGCAGCTGTGGCTGTGATGGTAGGGGCTCCTTGGATCACATAGTCACTGGATAGGGCTAAACCATGTCCAAAGAGATTGATAGCCATTGCCACGCCGATTGCCGGCAGTCCGACTCTCAGTGCTACAGGCAGCAGTACTGCTCCAACCAATGCCGTCGCCGGTGACGGCCAAAAAAACCACGATACCACAAGCATAACTAAACCAGTAAACCAGAAGGCAACATCAGGCGTTTTGATAAATTTTGTAAAGGGTGCTACCATGAGCCTATTGGCACCGATTTCCTCCAACAGCTTTGACATAGCTACGATACACGAGATAACAACAATAATACCCAGTAGTTCTCTTCCAGCTACAATGAGCCCATCAAAAACTGCAATAGTTGCACCCATGATGCTGTTTTTCGCTACAAACCCCATTAAAAATACACCCAGTATGCAGGGAATAATGGTATCTTTTCGAAGGAGCATAACAGTTAAGATTACCAGTACCATGATAACATATACCCAATGAAGCAGGGTTAACTGTACCATAAGGATACCTCCTTTATTTTTGACTTATATTCATCGTATTCATCAAAGGAGGTTTTGGTTACAACAGAAAAGATGGCGCAGCTGCACCATCTTTTTAGAAAAAATCATTTATTATTGAATTTCACCGTATCCAAACCACCAATGGCCCGTTCCAACCATCTCTACATTTTTTACATTTTCCTTAACTGCAAGCTTATCAACATAGTAGTAGATTGGTGATACGATCATTTCTTCCATCATCATCTTTTCTGCTTCGTAAAGTGTGTTAAATCTTTCTTCAC
The DNA here is from genome assembly GCF_001750685.1 of Geosporobacter ferrireducens. Classification (GTDB taxonomy): domain Bacteria; phylum Bacillota; class Clostridia; order Peptostreptococcales; family Thermotaleaceae; genus Geosporobacter; species Geosporobacter ferrireducens. The sequence goes on from NZ_CP017269.1 coordinate 1,958,354, forward strand.
CCATTGTTACTTTTGCTTTTTCGATTAATTTGTCATAATCCTTATTTCTCCATTGTGGGTCATTTAATACAGAGTAAGATGTAAATAAGTCTAACATAGTCATCGGATCTAAATAATCTCCGATCCATCCGCCTCTGGCTACTTCATATTGCCCGTTATGTCTGCTGTCTTGGAATACAGCCCACTCTTGGTTTTGAAGGGTTACATTAAGACCAAGATTTTGCTTCCACATTTCTTGAATGGCTTCTGCAATAGCCTTATGTCCTTCATGGGTGTTGTAAAGCACTTCAAAATTCGGGAAGCCCTTTCCATCAGGATATCCAGCTTCTGCCAATAATGCTTTTGCTTCTTCTACCTTAGCTGCCTTTACATCGATTCCAAAGTCACCATTTGTTTCTCTGAAATCTCTTCCTTTGTCATCATGTAATCCAGGAGGAACAAAACCTGATGCAGGAATTTCTCCAGCTTTTGATACCTTTTCAACGATAGCCGTTCTATCAATGGCAAGGGTAAGCGCTCTTCTAACTCTTACATCGTCAAAAGGCTTCTTGGTTACGTTGAAGTTGTAGTAGTATGTTCCTACCTTAGGACGGATGTAGAATGACGGATCATTCGCTAACAATCGAGGAATCTCTTGATTAGGAACATTATGAAGAACATCTAATTCTCCTGCTTCATAAGCTGTAAGTGCAGTAGAATCTTCAACGATCATAACTGCTTCAATTTTATCGATTTTCACCTTATCAGCAGCCCAATATTCAGCATTCTTTTCTAAAACAAGTCTATCGCCCATTTTGTATTCAACTACCTTAAATGGTCCATTGCTTACGGCTAAATCTGGTCTTCTTGCCCAGTTTTCCGGATCTTGCTCAACAATATCCTTTCTTACTGGCATATAAGTGTAGAAGCCGGTTAACTCTAAGAAGTATTCTGTAGGTGCCACTAATTCTACTTGTAATGTCTTGTCATCTAACGCCTTAACTGCTACATCCTCTTCCTTGCCATTTCCTTCGAAGTACTCTTGACCACCCTTAACATAGAAGAGCTGGAATGAATACTCGGATGGTTCTGGAACTAGGTTTGGATTAAGCGCACGCTTCCAGGCATATTCAAAATCGTGAGCTGTAACAGGCTGGCCATCTGACCATTTTGCATCTCTTAAGTGGAATGTGTATGTTTTTCCATCTTCAGAGATTTCATATTTTTCTGCCATTGCAGGTTCAATTTTTCCTTCCGGCAATTCTCTCATTAAACCTTCAAAAGTATTGTTGATTACGTGACCCCCTTCATTTGCTGCATTTAATTGCGGGTCAATCGTTCTAGGATCAGCACCTAGGTTCCATCTTAACACTACCGGTTCTGCCGGTTTTTCTGCTTCTGTCGGCGCTTTAGGTCCACAGCCAACAAAGGCGGTTACCACTAATGCCAATACAAGCATTAATACTAAACTTTTTTTGAACAAGTAAATCCCCTCCCATAATTTTCATTGTACTGCATTCATCATTTATAAACAATTGTATTGCTAAACACTTTCTTTTTAAGGATCACCTCCTTAAAATGGAAAATCTTGTTATTATTCTATTGTACTGATTTTAAAAAAATGTACAAATCTTTTTACCAAGATTTAATGTTCTTGAATAATCTGAAAAAATACACTAAAAAAAATCTGCTAAATTGCTAAAGTATTATATTCTACAGACCTATAAAAATTCCTTCCCGCATTCTGAATTATATAATTTTTTTTAAATGGAAAATATTTTTATTATCCCAGGCTTGATCCGATCCTATTGTCAATGGTGTGACAAGGGAAACAGAGCCGTACTCCCCTTTACAGCATTCGGGACAGTCTATTGCTCCCCTTGTCCTTGACCATGAGCTGATAACCGAACTTTATCCTACAACAGGTGGCAAGCCGCCATATGTCCACTGCCGATATCTTTCATTTCCGGTTCAATTTCGGCACACTTTGCCATTGCATACTTGCAACGTGTGCGGAATCTACACCCAGAAGGCGGATTTAATGGACTCGGTACATCTCCTTCCAGAATGATTCTTTGTTTTGACTTCGATACATCCGGATCAGGAATCGGAATCGCAGTCAACAACGCTTGCGTATAGGGATGGGCAGGATGCTCATAGAGTTCATTGCGATCTGCAATTTCCACTAATTTTCCAAGATACATAACCCCTACACGGTTGGAAATGTGTCTTACCATGGAAAGGTCATGGGCAATAAAGAGATACGTTAATCCCATCTCATTTTGCAAATCTTCAAGCATGTTTACAACTTGTGCTTGAATAGACACATCCAAGGCTGATATTGGCTCATCACAGATAATAAATTCCGGTTTTACAGCTAACGCTCTCGCAATACCGATTCTTTGTCTTTGGCCACCACTGAATTCATGAGGATATCTTACCGCATGATCCGGTGCTAAACCTACTTTTTTCAACAAATCATGAACGATCTCCAGTCTTTCCTTTTCTGACGCTAATCCATGAATATCCAGCGGCTCACCAATAATGTCTCCAACCGTCATACGGGCGTTAAGGGAAGCATAAGGATCCTGAAAAATCATCTGCATCTTTTTACGAAAAGGAAGCATTTCTTTTTCTTTCATCATTCCAATTTCGGCACCATTGAAAATCACTTCCCCAGCCGTGGGATCATAGAGTCTGATAATGGTTCTTCCCGTAGTAGACTTTCCGCAGCCGGATTCACCTACAAGCCCTAAAGTTTCTCCCTTTCGGATATAGAAGCTTACATCGTCTACAGCTTGAACATACTGTGTCTCCCCACCAAAGAATCCTTTACGGACAGGAAAGTATTTTTTTAGATTTTTGACTTCCAATAATATCTCGTTATTATTTACATTCATTATGCTCTCCTCCTTACTACACCAGTCTCAACTTCAACATGAGGAGCATCTTCATGTAACAACCAGCAGGCAGCCCGATGGTTTTCACTCACAAAAGTATATTCCGGTCTTTGCTCTATACAAACCCGCATAGCATAAGGGCATCTTGCTGCAAAAGGACATCCTTTTGGCGGCTTCAGCAGATCAGGCGGAGAACCTTCGATAGGTACCAGCCTTTTTTTACCCCCAAGATCCAGACGTGGGATAGACTTTAACAGTCCCATGGTATAGGGATGCTTTGGATTATAGAAAATATCTTCCGTCTTTCCTTCCTCCATAATAAGACCGCCATACATTACAATAATTCGACTGCACACATCGGCTACAACACCCAGATCATGCGTAATCAACATAATGGAAGTATTGATCTTTTCTTTTAAATCCTTCATTAATTCCAAAATCTGTGCTTGTATTGTAACATCCAGTGCCGTTGTCGGCTCGTCAGCAATCAATAAACTAGGTTCACAAGAAAGTGCAATGGCAATCATGGCTCTTTGACGCATTCCGCCGCTGAACTCATGAGGATAATTATCCACTCGTTTTTCAGGCGATGGAATCCCTACCAGTCTGAGCATTTCAATAGCCTTCTTTTTGGCCTCGGCTTTACTGAGCCCTTGATGGCGACGAATTGCCTCCATGATCTGGTCCCCAATGGTGTACACGGGATTTAGTGAAGTCATTGGATCCTGAAAAATCATAGCAATCTCATTTCCTCGAATGGTCTGCATCTCTTTGTCACTTTTTTTCACAAGGTCCTGTTCTTTAAAAATCACTTCTCCTTCAACAATCTTTCCTGGGTATTGCAGAAGTCTCATGATAGAAAGAGAGGTTACGCTCTTACCACTGCCTGACTCTCCTACGATGCCGATAGCCTCCCCTTTGTCTAATTCAAAACTAACGCCTCCTATGGCCTTTACTTCCCCAACATGTGTAAAGAAGGAGGTTCTCAGATTTTTTACTTCTAACAATTTTTCATTTTTCATCTTCGTCACCCCTCTTTTCTACTTGCGCAGGCGTGGATCAAGAGCATCTCTTAAACCGTCACCTAGGAAGTTAAACGCCAACATCGTTAAACAGATTGCTGCTGACGGGAAAAACAATTGATAAGGATAGGAACGGAGCCCCCCCAATGAATCCGATGCCAGTGTCCCCCATGAGGACATCGGAGCAGAAACCCCTAAACCGATAAAGCTAAGGAATGATTCGGTAAAAATCGCTCCGGGAATTAACATGGTTGCCGTAACAATGATGGGCCCCATGGCATTAGGAATTAAGTGACGTATCAAAATCCTCCAAGTGCTGGCACCAAGCGTTCTTGCTGCCAGTACAAACTCTTGTTCCTTTAGCGCTAATATTTGCCCCCTTACAATTCGGGCCATATTTACCCAGTAAATCGTCCCTAAGGTAATCATAATACTCTTTAGCCCTGGTCCTACAACAACCATTAATACGATAGCATAAAGGGTCGGTGGAATAGTAAAGATAATATCCACGATACGCATCATAATATTATCGACTCTACCGCCCATATAACCGGATATTCCACCATACAAAACACCGATAAAGAAGTTTACAATCGTTGCCACCATTGCCACCGTCAATGAGATTCTGGCACCATATAATACCCTAATGTATAAATCTCTTCCGTGACTATCGGTTCCGAACCAGTGCTTTGCACTAGGACCTTCGTTAATATTGGTCAGATCCTGATCAGAGTAGGTTATGCTGCTCATCATGGGCCCAACGATAGCCATGGCAATAATGATTAATATGGTAATCAAACCCCACATGGCCATTGGATCTTTTTTGAGTCTTCTCCAGGCATCCTGCCAATAGGTCATGCTGGGACGAACAATCTTTTCCTTTTCTCGATCTTCTGCGTGAATAGGTTCCCACATCGTCCGAGGAATGCTTTTTGAACTTTCCATATTCATAACTCCCTCCTATTCCTCAACTTTGATTCTTGGATCAATAAGTCCGTATAACAAGTCTACAATTAATACCATAATGACTAGGAACAAAGCATAGAATACAGTCATACCCATTAATACCGTGTAGTCACGGTTTCCAACACTCTCCACAAAATGTTTCCCCATTCCCGGAATTGCAAAGATTCTCTCTACAACAAAACCGCCTGTTAGAATCGTTGCAATCAACGGTCCAATATAAGTTACAACAGGGATTAATGCATTTCGAAGGGCATGTTTTGCAATCACCACAAATTCTGATAATCCCTTTGCCCTTGCAGTACGTATATAATCCTGCTGCAACACCTCCAGCATACTAGATCGCGTTAGCCGCGCCACAAAGGATAAAGAATATCCTCCTAGTGCAATGACCGGGCCGATATAGTGCTTAGGTGTTTTTAAACCAAATGATGGAATCCATCCTAGTTTGGCACTAAAAATATAGATGATCAGCGTCCCCATTACAAAGCCCGGAATGGTAATGCCCAGGGTAGCTATAAACCGCACTACCTGGTCCTGCCATTTGTTTTGTTTTAATGCCGAAACCATACCCATCGGTATGCCCAATCCAACAACCATTAATACGGCAAATGATCCAACCTTTGCAGATACTGGGAACCCTTCCCGAATTAAGTCATTCACAGTAACCCCTACTTTTTGGAATGAAGGTCCTAAATCAAGGCGCACAATTCCTCCTAAGTAATCAACATATTGCTTCCATAGCGGCTGGTCGAGCTTATACTTGGCCTCCAAAGCCTTGATAACTGCTACCGGCAACGCCTTTTCCCTCGTAAAAGGTCCGCCAGGTATCGCGTGCATTAGTAAAAAAGTAATGGTAATAACTAATAATAGCGTAATAATCATCGAAACCATTCTATTCACAAGAAATCTTCCCACACAACTCACTCTCCTTTCTAAAATTTGCAATAAAACCTTACAGCTTAATTAGGCATCCCTCCCAAATCCGTGTCCTTATCAAAATGATAAAGGCATTACTAAAACTTTTTATTTATTGTTAAAAAATTTTAATATTGCCTTTTCAATAAATAAAACAAGACACGCTTTATTTTCTGTCTTATTTTTCAAAATGTGATTGGTAAATTCTGCTCGTCTGTTCCTAATTATCATAATAGCTGAATTTTCTATACAATTCAACCGATTCAAACGAATCGTAAATTTAAATATTTGTAACAAATCACCAAAGCATTGATTACACTTACTTTCAGAAATGGTATCGTTTTCCTTTTTTTCTTTTTTTGCAGGAAACTTTCACATCTATTTCATATCTACAATTTAATTCTTATTTATAATTTTATTGAAACATAAAAGATATGTAATATTATAAAACGATATTCATAGGTTATGCAATTGATTTTGTCCATTTTATTTTTAAGAATCCTTAACAAGTTGACGGTCAAAATGTAAATTTGTCCGTAGTTTAGATACATCCGTTTATACAATGGAGATTTTTTGTGTTCTTGTTTCATCCATTTCTTTATTTCCTTGTATAATTATACGCATAAAAAAATACGCCTTTGCTGACGTATTTTTTAATTTTTCTTTTATTATAAAACAGGTCTTTCTTTATGATAGGCTGTATGCTGCTCCAGGGTATAGGCTACCCGCAGCAGGGTGCTTTCATCAAAATGCTTGCCCATAATCTGCATTCCAATGGGCATTCCCTCTATGAAGCCGCAGGGTACAGAAATAGCCGGAATCCCAGCAATGTTAATAGGCACCGTACATACATCAGACATGTACATTTGCAGCGGATCATCGGTCTTCTCCCCTAGTCTAAAGGCTGGCGTAGGTGTAGTCGGTGCAATCAGTACATCAAATTTTTCAAAGGCTTTATCAAAATCCTGCTTGATTAAAGTTCGAACCTGCAATGCTTTTTTATAGTAAGCGTCATAATAACCGGAGCTTAGGGCATACGTTCCCAGCATAATCCGCCGCTTTACTTCCTCTCCGAAACCCTCACTTCTCGTCTTAACAAATAAATCCGTTAAATTGTCAAAGGATTCGGTACGGTATCCGTAGCGAATTCCATCAAATCGTGCTAAATTGGAACTGCATTCAGATGAAGCGATGATATAATAGGTTGGCAGTGCATATTGGGTATGGGGTAAAGATACTTCTTCGTATGTCGCACCTAGGGACTTTAAAAGTTCAATAGCCGCATAAACACTTTTCTTAACCCCTTCCTCAATCCCTTCTCCGAAATATTCTTTTGCGATTCCAATTTTTAATCCCTTTACATCACAGATTAAAGCTTTCCGATAATCTACAGCCTTTCCTTCCGCTGAAGTAGAATCCATCGAATCATGTCCCGCAATCCCATTGAGCACCAAGGCACAATCTTCTACGTCCTTTGTCAAAGGGCCGATTTGATCCAAGGAAGAAGCATAGGCAATCAATCCATACCGTGAAACAAGACCATAGGTAGGCTTTAATCCTATGAGCCCGCAAAAAGATGCAGGCTGCCGGATAGAACCTCCTGTATCGGACCCGAGGGCATAAAATACTTCTCCAGCTGCAACGGCTGCTGCGGAACCTCCGCTAGAGCCTCCCGGCACCCGCTGGATATCCCATGGATTTTTTGTTTTGCTAAAGGCAGAGTTTTCCGTCGAAGAGCCCATGGCAAACTCATCCATGTTGGTCTTGCCCATCAAAATCGCCTTCTGCTGATATAGTTTTTCCGTCACCGTTGCATTATAAGGAGGAACAAAGTTTTGCAGTATTTTAGAAGCACAAGTGGTTGGCAGTCCTTCTGTACACATGTTATCCTTGAGTGCCATGGGGATTCCTGCCAAATCACTCATTTCCTGGCCTTCACTAAATCGCTTGTCCACTTCCTCCGCCCAGGTTAAAGCACTTTCCCTGCTGATATGTAAAAAAGCCTTTAGTGTCCCGTCAACTTTGTCGATTCTATCTAAAGCTGCCTCTGTGAGTTCCTTTGAACTGACTTCTTTTTTTCTAAGCAGATCACGAATCTCATGGGCAGTGCATTGAAGCAAATCCATACTTTACACTCCTTTACCCCATATTCTCCAAATCCTTCTTCGGAATGGATATACATATCATTTTAATAATTATTCCATTATTTTAGGCACTTTAAAACAGCCTTGCTGCGCATCCGGCGCATTGGCTAATACCTTATCTCTTTCCATGGATGGCTGAGTGATATCCTCACGCAGAACATTCAATAAAGGCAATACATGATAGGTGGGTTCTATCCCTTCCACATTTACCTCATTTAACTTCTCCACATATCCGACGATCGCATTCAGTTTATCTGCAAAATCCTGCTTTTCTTCTTCTGAAAAAGCCAATCGTGCCAAGTTCGCTACTTGCTCAACATCTTTAATACTGATGGTCATTTCTACCCCTCCTTGCATGATTATTCATCAAAAAAGTATTTATAGTAGATTATATATCAACCATTCTCCTTTTTCTAGGTCTCCTGGAATTTTTATTTTATTCTTTATTGGATCATGGTCTCAAAGGCTGCTTCATCCAGAACAGAAACACCTAATTCCAACGCCTTTTCCAACTTAGATCCCGCTTCCTCTCCTGCCAGTACATAGTCCGTCTTTTTACTGACGCTGCCGGAAACTTTTCCCCCCAACCGTTCTATCATTTCTTTGGCTTCATTACGTCTATATTTCGATAAGGTACCTGTAATGACAAAGGTAAGTCCTTCTAATTTTTGTTCTTCCGCCTTCAGTGCCTTTTTCTGTACTTCCATGTTGACGCCAGCTCTCCGGAGCTTTTCAATCACCATTAGATTCCGCTCTTCCAGAAAGTAATTTCGAATGCTTTCCGCCATTTTGTCTCCGATCTCAGGAATTGAGATAATTTGTTCGTAACCGGCATGGATGAAATCATCCATACTGCCAAAGGCTTCCGCCAATAAGCTTGCTGCACGGGCCCCCACCAGCTTGATACCTAACCCGAATATAACCCGGTCCAAATCATTCCCCTTTGACTTTTCAATCGCATCGATCAAATTTTGTGCTGACTTTTCCCCCATTCTCTCTAGGGGTACTAATGCTTCCTTCTTTAAATAGTATAGATCAGCAGCATCTTGGATCAGGTGCTGATCCAGCAGCAACGTGACAATAGATTCTCCTAATCCATCAATGTTCATTGCATCCCGGGAAACAAAGTGAATAATGCCTCGCCGCAATTGGGCCGGACAGGCACTGTTCATACATCGGGTAACAGCCTCCCCTGCCAACCTTATCGTTTCCGCTCCACACTCGGGACAAACTTTAGGGATTTCAAAGATTCTCTCCTCACCGGTGCGTTCTTCAAAAATTACACGTACAACTTCCGGGATCACGTCTCCAGCCTTCTGTATGATGACCTTGTCCCCTATCCGAATATCCTTTTCTCGGATATTATCTTCATTATGCAGCGTGGCACGGCTGATCACCGACCCCGCAACCCGCACAGGCTCCAGTATCGCCGTAGGTGTCAATGCGCCTGTTCTTCCCACTTGAACGATGATATCCTGTACAGTGGTTTTTTGCTGCTCAGCAGGAAATTTATACGCAATAGCCCACTTCGGACTCTTTGATTTTATGCCTAAGGCATCCCTTTGACGCAGGCTGTTTATTTTGATGACCAAGCCATCAATATCAAAAGGCAAATCCATTCTTTTAACAGCCCATTTCTCACAGAGATCGATTACTTCTTCAATCTGATTGCACACTTCATAAGGCGAGGTCTTAAAACCCAAATCTTTTAAATAGTCCAATCCTTCCGTATGCTTTTCAAATATATGGTCATCCACTTGCTGGATATTGAAGATAAATATGTCTAAAGGCCTTTGGGCGGTTATTTTGGAATCCAGTTGCCGCAGGGAGCCCGCTGCTGCATTTCGTGGATTTGCAAAAACCGTGTCACCTTTTTCTTCTTGTTTTCTATTTAAAGCTGCAAATTTGTCCCGGGCGATATATACCTCTCCCCGAACTTCCAGATCAATTTCTTCTTTTAATTTCAAAGGGATACTTTTAATGGTACGAAGATTCTGTGTCACATCCTCACCAATGTAGCCGTCTCCCCGGGTAGCACCCTGTACAAATCTTCCATCCTCATAACGCAGCGCAATCGACAAACCGTCAATCTTGTATTCGACAACATATTCGATTTCCTCTTGAATGGTTTTGCGGATGCGCTTGTCGAACTCTTTCAACTCTTCATGACTATAGCTGTTATCTAAGCTTAACATGGGGACACTATGGACTACCTGTTGGAATTCACTGAGGGCCTCCCCCCCCACTCTTTGGGTAGGAGAATCAGGGGTAGCTAACCCAGGAAATTGTTCTTCCAGGGCGATAAGCTGCTGCATCATTTGATCGTATGCATAATCACTGATCTCAGGTGCATCCAGCACATAGTACCGATAATTGTGATATTCAAGCTGCTCCTTCAAATCAGCAGCTTTCTCCTTGGCTTCTTTGAACTCCATGAAAATCCTCCTTATTTACCCTAATAATTTAATCGGTGCAAATCCCAACACCAGCTTTTTAATCCCTGCATTGTCAAAGGCAATGGTGAGCTCTGCCTTTTCTCCGCTGCCCTTTACAGAAATCACTGTCCCTAGACCGAATTTCTCATGGCGAACCTTGCTTCCAGGCTTAATCTCATTGCTGTCCGTACCTTCCACAGGCTTCATTTTTGCTTCCATACTGACTCCTCTGTAGATGCCTGCACCAGGAGCCAATATCCGCTCTTGTTTCTTCGCTTCTTCCTTTTTATCCATATCGATATAGTCTTCAGCGATCTCATTAATAAACCTGGATATGCTGTTATAGTTCGTTCTACCATAGAGTGTACGTACCAATGCATGGGTTAGAAACAGTATTTCCCTTGCCCGGGTAATCCCCACATAGCATAAGCGTCTCTCTTCCTCTAAATCATGATCACTGAACATCGCTCTAGAGATAGGAAAAATACCTTCCTCCATTCCCGCTAAAAATACAATGGGAAATTCCAGTCCCTTAGCACTATGGAGCGTCATCAATACCACAGCATTTTCCTGATCCTCCATTTGATCAATATCCGAAACTAAGGAAATGGTCCCTAAAAACTCTTCTAAGGTATTTTCTTCTGTGGATTTTTCAAACTCCAACGCCACAGACAGAAATTCCTGAAGGTTTTCTATCCGGGAATTGGCTTCCATGGTATTTTCTTTCTGCAGTTCTTCAATATATCCTGATTCCTCTAAAACCTTGGATATGAGCTCCGATACACCCATTTCATTCTTTACTTCACTAAACTTCATGATTAATGAAGCAAAGCTGTTAAATCCGGCAAGGACCCGTCTCGAAAAATCTCCCAGCTCTTCAGCTTCCAGCATCGCACTAAAGAGGCTTTCGCCCGTTCGCGCTGCATGCTGCTCCAGCTTCTCTATAGTCTTATCTCCGATCCCCCGCTTTGGCACGTTGATAACCCGTCTTACACTCAGATCATCTACAGAGTTCTGAATCAATCGCAGATAAGCAATAATATCCTTGATTTCTTTTCGTGCGTAGAACTTTAAACCACCGAATATTCTGTAGGGAACCCCTGCCCGCATCAGCATTTCTTCCAGTACCCGGGATTGGGCGTTGGTCCTGTACAATATGGCAAATTCTCCGTAATTACGCCCTTCCGACTCATACATCTCTTGAATCTGACTTACAATAAATTGACCCTCTTCATGTTCATTCATTGCCTTGTAGTAACGTATGCGGTCTCCTACACGATTAGATGTCCACAGTACTTTACTTTTTCTGCCCCGGTTATTTTTAATGACACAGTTTGCAGCATCTAATATATTCTGCGTGGACCGGTAATTTTGCTCCAGCTTAATCACTGCAGCATTGGAGAAATCATCCTCGAAATTCAGGATATTCCGGATATCGGCCCCCCTCCAACTGTAAATTGAATTATGGACAACAACTCCACCACAAACATATTGTCTAAGATGTGGTATAGATAGATCATAGACCATGCCATTATAATCAATAAATTCAACCTCTGCGATAGTATCTTCTACTATTTTCCCATTATCAAATACAGGAATACTCATAGTAGGTTTCATATGTGCCAATGGCATATAGTAGTAACTTTTATTCTCCGTTAACCTTGCTTTTTTCACAATATCGAATGCTTCTTCTATTTGTTCGAGTTTCCTTGCGTAATGAACTGCTTCATCATATTCTACTCGTTCAGTCTCTACGCGCCACGTATTTCTATTTCCATCTCTTACTGGGAATTCTGGTCTAAATCTTTCCTTCAATTCATCTCCTGTTGTATTCAAACTGATTCTGTGACTATGCCATCCGCTTTCAACACCAGCTTTTCTTCCGCCAAAAGCAGTCACATTGATGACTCTTCTTGCAGTTTTCCCTCTGATAACCGCATTGGGTAAATGATGCGGATATTCTTCAAATATAATCAAATCCTCCATTAATCGGACAGCTGCTTTTTCCGTATCAATCTCCTTGAAAATCTGATCAATATAGTTCTGTGTGATCGCCATATTTCTACCTTTATCATGGAATACAGTGGTAGGTATGCCATACTTCACAGAATATAGTTGTTCATAAAAAGCTGCTTCTTCTTTATGAAAGCATGTCTTCAAAATCCACATTTTGTCTGCATGCTCCTGGTTTAATCTTACTGCCATACCATTAGCTATCTCGCCTTTTCTGCTTCTTACTCCCTGCGTTTGTCCAATTCGATAGCCATATCCTTTTTTATACATTAAATACACATAATAAACGCCTACCTGTGGATTTAAACGGGCGAAGCCAATGTGATTAGGTGTTCCTTTGATTTCTTTTCCGCTTTTTGTCTTGATCCTGACAATAACACCTTGATAGGCCTTGCAGTGTTTCTTTTCAACAGTGCCAGTTAGGATTTCACTTTGTCCTGAAGCACAGATAATCTCAGAATTTGCATCAAGCTCCTCTAAGGGAACTTCTCCTGTTGGTGTGCTTACTGGCATACCTTCGATCAAACACTGGTCATCATCCCCTACCACACACAAGTTCTTATGCATATTTGCCAGCATATGTACTAAAGTATACTGAATCTGGTTGGTATCCTGATACTCATCTACCATGATATATTGGAATTTGTGCTGATAGAAGCTGAGCACCTTAGGTTCATTACGAAACAGTTCTACCGTCTTAAAAATCAGATCATCAAAATCTAATGCATTGTTTTTCTTGAGCTTCTTCTGATACAGCTCATAAATCTCTGCGATTTTACTTAATTGAAAATCCCCTGCTGCTTCCTTGAGTAACCCATGTGGCGTCAGGATGCGGTCCTTGGCATCACTGATCTTATTTTGCACCATTGCCACAGGAAATAACTCATCATTCACATTTAATTCTTTGAGGCAATCCTTTAAGATATTTTGCTGGTCTGCTGCATCGTAAATAACAAAGTCTCTCGTATATCCTATTTTTTCAATATCTCTTCGCAGTATTCTCACACAGGCGGAGTGAAAGGTACTGACCCAAATCTCTGTCTGCTGTCCTAAGAGTGCCTCAACACGTTCCTTCATTTCTTTAGCTGCCTTATTGGTAAAGGTAATGGCCAGTATATTTCCCGGATATACTCCCAACTCTTCTATTAAATAAGCAATACGGTGGGTCAAAACTCTCGTCTTCCCCGATCCTGCACCTGCTAGAATCAGTAACGGACCTTCTGTTTTCAGCACTGCTTCCCGCTGTTTATCATTTAAATGATCTAAATTCATGGATAGACTCCTTTCTACGCTTTGCTCTCTTATCTATCTTATAGGATTTTGTCCATCCTGACAATAAAATCATACATTTATTAGAACGGGCGTTCTTTTTATAATCAACTTCTCACTATAAATAATACAAATAAAAAATGGGACTAGGAGTCTCCCCCCATGTCCCGTTTTTTTATTAACCTACTCTTGCTCTATATACTAGTATTAGTATTTAATGCTAAGCTTAAAAAGAATACCTTTATAATATACCTATTAATCTCCACCATGGTATATATATCATAAAAGCAACCATCAAAACAATCATGGTTTGAACAAGTCCATACCTAAAGACTGTTTTTGTTGTATAATATTCTCCAGCACCTATCATAATAGTAACATGGTGAAAGGGAAGTAAATAATGAATATTTACAATAATATAAGCTAATAAAACTAATGGTACTGCCTCCATTTTACCTTTTGTCAACTCTATTAAACCAGGTACGGCTACAGAAAGCGTAGTGATCGAGCTTCCTAAAACCATATGGAGTCCCATCACAGTAAGAATTATAATTAACATATATAATGGTGAGTATTCTTTTGGAAAAATATTAACCAGATTACCATAAATTATATGAGCAATTCCGCTTTCATTAAGCACACTCCCAATGGCATAAGCAACTGTAAGAAATAGTAAAAGATCTATGTTAACGCGCTTTACATCTTTCCATCCTAAAATCCCACAAACAAACATAGCTAGGGTACCTATAATTGCAACTACAGCAGAATTGATATGATGATAAGTCTCTGTAGCCCAGAGTAGAACCACGACTACCATAATCAAAGTAGCTATTTTCTCCTTATCACTCGGCTTCGTTCCCTCCCAGCCTCCTTCTGGCTCTATAAATAAACTTTCTTTAAGGTCTCTTCTAAAAACTATGCAAAAACTAATCCCCATTATCAAAGTGGTTAAAAGAGATGGTAATCCCATGTTTACTGCCCACTCTATCCACCCTATTGAAATTCTTCCAAATTCTAGGGCTGAATTATTTAAAACAATGTCTCCATTAATAAAAAGCATAGATGTAGAAGTGGATGCAACAAATATGCTGTAAAGTAATATCTCCTTTGTTCTGCTACTAATATTCATTTGACTGAGAAACTGAGTATATATGCCTGCTATTAAAATCACTCTAGAGAAGGGCTGTGGTATTAAAAAATTAATGATAAAGCTCAGTATAAAAGATAAGGCAATCAATTGATAAGGAGTTCTTCCATATCTATTTAAAATTTTCTTCGATATCCGATTTGCAACATTTGAATTGACGATTCCTTGAGACAATAAAAAAGAACAAGCAATTACAAAAAAATTCGATGATAATGGAAACCTAAAAATTGTTCTTAAAGTAGAGGAACCTTCGATTAGAAAGGTTCCTAGTAAGAATAAAGAGGCATAATTTTTCTTAATTACATTAGTTGTCCACCAAGTTATTGTGAGAAGTAAGCACGCCAATAAAAGGCTCTGCCGAATACTCATTTCTAAAGGCCTTACCAGAACAATCAGTATCGGCACAATAAAAGTATAGGCTATAAGCAAAATGCTATTCGGAATATTGTTTGTAGTTGTTGTTTTTTTCTTGATGCCTTTTGTAATCATTTTCTTATCCTCGTTTCCTTTATGCAAGTTTCTTAACCTCTAATTCATTAGACGCAATAGTTGACTTAATCATTTGCTGCAGTCCACCCCACTCATGCTGAAATATTGAGGCATCCATTTCTTTTATCTGATCAGATATTGTTGGCATAAAGTCCATATGCGCTAAAATATCTTTTTGAATGTCTATACCAGGAGCTACCTCTATTAAAGTCATTTCTCCCTGTTCTAGTTTAAAAACTGCACGTTCTGTGACATATAGTACAGGCTGATGCGTACTTGTTGCATATTTACCACTGAAAGTTATCTGTTCTACTTGACTGATAAATTTTCTTTTCGTTCCCTCCTTAATGATGATCAGTTTCCCATTCTCGACCTTCACTTCTGCACCTGCAGTAAATGTACCACAAAATACTACCTTCCTTGCATTTTGGGATATATTAATAAAACCTCCAGGCCCAGTCAGCCTTTTTCCAAATTTACTTACATTAATATTACCATGCCTGTCTGTTTGAGCTAATCCCAGATACGTAATATCTAATCCACCACCATCGTAGAAATCAAACATTGCACCGTGATCAATCATTGCTTCGGCATTGTACGAGTTTCCGAAGTTTGGAGGGCTCGCAGGTATTCCACCAAAAGCTCCAGCTTCAGTAGTTAATGTTATTCTATCTGAAATCTTTTCTTCAGCTGCTATGGCAGCAACGTCCGCAGGTATTCCGAATCCAAGGTTTACAATCATACCCTCTTTTAATTCCATCGCTGAACGTCTCGCAATAATCTTTCTTTCATCTAAAGGTATTCTCGGAATTGCATTTAGGGGTATCTTGATGTCCCCTGCAAAAGATGGCTCAAAATAAAGACCTTCTGTCTGCCAGCAAGATTCTTGTTTTTCTGCGATAACAACATAATCTATCAATACACCTGGTACCTTTACCTGCTTAGGGTGAAGGGTTCCTTCCTTAGCTAAGAACTCAACTTGTGCGATAACGATGCCTCCTGAATTCTTTGTTGCTTCAGCCACTGCTAATGCTTCATTAATAAAACCTTCTCGATCCATAGTTATATTGCCTTTTTCGTCAGCAGTGGTTCCTCTTATTAATGCTACATCCACGGGGAATGATTTATAGAATAGCCACTCTTCTCCCTCAATCTCAATCAGTTTCACCAAATCCTCTTTTGTTACAGAATTCATTTTTCCACCATCTATACGAGGATCAACAAATGTTTGTAATCCGACTTTTGTAATTAAGCCCGGTCTTTTCGCTGCTATTTCTCTCCAAAGATTTACTATCACCCCTTGGGGTAAACAGTGTGCTTCAATTTTATTGGCTTGAACTAAAGCATTCATTTGTGCAGCTGAACCAATATGTGCCGCTGTCCACTTTTTAACTAATCCTTCATGTCCAAAGCGCGTTACACCCCGTTCTTTCCAGTCACCGGTAGCAGACCCTTGCTTAATATTCAGATCCCTAGGAAACCCTGTTTCTATATACCGCCTTTCAATCGCTTCTGCAATTTCCTCTGGCCATCCGCCTAAACCCATGGCACTTAATGCAACTGTTGCACCATCTTTAACTAAGGCAGCTGCCTCATCAGCAGTAATAAATTTTGGCATGCGAACCACCTCTTTTCATAATTTACATACTATACTAGCAATACTCATGCCAAGACCTATATCTACTGATAATACTTGTTTTAAAGGAGTCCTCATCAAGATTTGTCGTATGATTACAACATAACCAACAAAGAATACTGCATTTTGTTGTATGATTGCTACATTGTAAATATCTTTTTATCCCCCTCCAAATTTTGTACTGCCTCACTTGAACAAGAAGTTTAATGAATTTATCCTCCCTCTTATATAAATAAAATGATATAATATAATATCAATACTGAAAATTCTAAAGATAAATTTAAATGTAGAAACATTTTCCCTGCGAAGTCTGCAATTTTTTTATTTTCTCATACTCCAACCATTTGTCTCTTCTACTTTATTGCATTACATTTTAGAAAGGAGATCTTTATCCATGCCCGATAAACCGATAATAAAAAGGAAAAAATCCGATAATAAAATAAACGAGAAAAGATTTCATCAGATTTTTGATAATTTACCTGATCCGATATTTGTGACCGACCAACAGGGAAATATCCTCCTATCTAATTCCACAACAGCACTTACGTTGAATATGTCATTGAACGAATTATTAAAAGCTAATGTAAATGATCTTGTTCATAAATCTTACTATGATAAAACCTATACCATGGAGGCGGTGGCACAGAAAAAGGTTGTTAGTGGCTTGATTAAAACTCGATTAAATTATGCTCTAATCTCCACCAGTACACCTATTCTAGATGAATCTGGAAATGTAGACTTTGTAATTACTTCTGCCAGACCCAAGGAGTTGATGGAGAAATTTATTTATAATGATAACAAAAATCAGGATAACCAGAGAAAACGAGAGATAGATTATTTAAGAAGCTATGTTTTAAATACAGATGAGATTATTGCTGAAAGCATCTCCATGAAAAAGTTGTTAATATCTGCGAATGCTGTGGCTCAAACAGATGTAACTGTAATCTTAAATGGAGAGACCGGAACTGGAAAAGAAGTTTTAGCAAGATATTTACACCGTTATAGTAAAAGGGCAAACGGTCCCTTTATTGCTGTAAACTGTGCAACCCTTCCCGAACATCTGGTAGAAGCAGAGCTCTTTGGATATGAAAAAGGTGCCTTTACGGGTGCTACTAACGAAGGAAAGATGGGGCTTTTTGAGGCTGCTGACGGGGGGACGCTGTTTCTTGACGAAATTGCAGAATTACCTTTAGCGCTACAATCAAAGCTGCTTAGGGTATTAGAAACGGGAGAAGTAAGACGGATTAGCAGCCATACTAATCGAATCATTGATTTTAGACTCATCGCAGCAACTCATAAGGATTTAAAGAAAATGACTGAAGAAAAACTCTTTAGAGAGGACTTATATTATCGACTCAATGTATTTCCCCTTATCATACCTCCCTTAAGAAAACGACCAGAGGATATTTTGGCTTTAACTTCTAAGTTCTTAGAAACCTTCAACAATAAATATGGAATAGATTTTCGGTTAACTCCCGAGGATTTGAGTAGATTGCAGCGTCATAACTGGCCAGGAAATGTACGAGAACTGAAAAATGATATTGAGAGAAGAGTCGTTAACAGTATACATCTTCCGTCCACTGAACATCTAACATCTATTCCTACGTTTCCTTCTGATGAGGCGACCCAGATAGATGTTTTCAAACTGCTAGATTTAAGTGGTACATTAGATGAGGTCATTCAAGCCATTGAAGAAAAATACATAACATATGTTATGAATCAGTGCGATGGTCGTATCAATGAGACTGCGAAACAATTGGGAATACATAGATCCGTGTTGTATCGTAAGCTCAAAGCATATGAGAAAAAATAAAATCAGAAGTTCCCGCATTTAAGGAATTATTCAAATATGAAAAGATTACAATACTATATGTGAAAAATACTTCATTAACTCATGCAAAAAGGTCTGTCAATTGTTCTGACAGACCTTTTTATTATTGTTATATACCCCTTTTCTATACAAATGTTGCAAAGAGGTTAAAGTTAGATATAAACGTGTTCTGTCCTTTCAATTACTTCATTCTGCATTTCCTTAGACAGTTGTACAAAATATGCGCTATAACCTGCAACGCGGACAACTAGATCTCTATAGTTTTCAGGTTCCAATTGTGCTTTCCGTAAAGTTTCTACATCTGCAACGTTAAATTGAATATGTTTGCCGCCATTTCTAAAATAGATTTTCACTAAAGCTGCCAGTTTCTTTAAATCTTCGTCACTCTTAAGTGCAGTAGGATGGAACTTCATATTTAATAACATTGCTTGAAATGCCATTTGATCTATTTTCATGGCACTTCTAAGAGATACAGTAGGCCCATTTACATCATGTCCTTGGGCAGGTGATACACAGCCATCTGCTAGAATTTCTTTATGCCTACGTCCATCAGGAGTTGCATTGCATAGAAGCCCACCAGGTTGATGAGAAGTTACAGAAATTCCAGTTGGCACACATTTTCCACCATAGGATGCATCAATCGTTTCCGTTATCTCAGCCCAGTATTGGTATAAATCTTTAGCAATTAAGTCGACATAGTCTATATCATTTCCAAATTTAGGGACTTCCAAGCACTTTTTATGTAAATCTTCATGGCCTATCCAGTTCGCATCAAGGGCCTTTTTCAGTTCACCCATGGTCAATATCTGATCTTCAAAGACAAGTTTTCTAATTACAGCTAAGGAATTTGCTAGGTTTATCATTCCTACAGGATTCATAACTACACTGTTTTCAAAATCAAATCTACGTCTGTGGAAATCTAGTCCTACTTTAGTTCCATCTCTAAAGAAAGCTGACCGAATTGGATCAGGGAACATTTCTCTAGTGACAATATTCTCAATATTACTTTTTTCTGCCCCCAATTTTATTGCTTCAGCTAGGGCATTTTTAAATGCCGTATTAAATTCTCCATAAGTCTTATATTGGCTAGGATCCCCCATGCCTGGAAGTATTTTCAATCCTGTTTTGTGATCTATTCCATTATTCATGAAAACATCCAAAACCATTGGAGCAATAAACATGCCACATGCAATCGTTCTCGTTCTTCCCGGTATATTTCCATCCAAGCAGCCAGTCATCACATAGTCTCGTGCATCTTCTATCGGAAGGCCGTTACGCTGAAAAAATCTAACATAGGATTGATCACTAACAAATGCAGGCATACTTAATCCTTGTTGTATTGCTTTTAACCCCTTAATAATCACAGAATCAGGAGTTGAATCGGCTATACGAAGCGTTAGTGTGTGATGTGGCACTGGACAAGCTAATGCTGCATCGATAAGTAATTCCGTAAGCTTGTTGCTTGCATCGCTGCCATCAGGTTTTACACCACCAATGGTAGCATTATGCCATTTAGCCATACCCGAATTCTTTAGCCTATTTTGTTTACCGGAAATACGGTTTAACTCCATATCTTTACAACGGAGACACTGCAGGTATTCTAAGACTTCCTCGTCGCTAATAATTCCCTTTTCCATATCTGCTTTATAGTATGGATATAAATATTGATCTAATCTTCCCATACTGGCTGTAGGAGAAGGGTTAATACTTAGAAAGATAAACCAGAAAAACTGAATAGCTTCTTTAAATGTCTTTGCGGGATTTGCAGGAACATTGCGACAAATCCGAGCGATTTCTTCCAGCTCTTTTTTGCGCTGTGGATCTTTTTCCCTTGAAGCCAGTTTATTTGCTAATTCTGCATATCGACAGGC
Organism: Geosporobacter ferrireducens; assembly: GCF_001750685.1. Lineage (GTDB taxonomy): Bacteria > Bacillota > Clostridia > Peptostreptococcales > Thermotaleaceae > Geosporobacter > Geosporobacter ferrireducens. Next base: position 1,978,971 of record NZ_CP017269.1, read on the forward strand.
CAGTCGTATCATTGCCTCTAGTGCAATAATCATGCTTTGTAAGGTTATAGAACGCTCATAGGAGTCACTATCAAAAAAGCGAATATTCTCTAAAGATTCTTTGCATTCCTCGATAATAGCGTTTAATCCCTTTTTTAATGGAATTTCATAATCAACGCATATTAGATGCAAACCTGGTCCAAGACCTAAGCCCGACATGGCATATCCGCCCCCACCACCGGCTCCCTTCTCCCTCCATGGAGGTAAGATCATACCAGAGCGCATAAAGGATTTTAGACGTTCATTTCCCTTAATTACATGGTTCATGGTATCCACTAGTGTTACGGGCTTATTTTTCTTGTTTAACTCTTTTAGGTCTGATGCATCTTTTGTTGTTACTTCAAAACCATCATCCATTAGTCCCTGTATTTCTTCTTCATCCCAAATTCCATAGTCAGCCTCAATTTCAAGACCACATGGTTTACTTGAACCATTCCCAACAATTAATTCCCCTTCTTGTATGAAAATGGGCATGTTATCCATGACACTAGCAATAATTTTTGCACGAGATAGGATTTTAGGATCTCCAGATGATTCTTCAATTGTCTTTAATACAATTTTTAATTTTTCTATACTAATTGGATAGGTATCCTTCATTACATTTTCTTTTAACTTTTTTATTCGTTCAGACATTCAATTACCCCTTTCTATGCAGTGCCATCATCATGAATAATCCTATACTAGATCCCTAGCTGTATAAGAATAATATAAATAGTTATATTGATAAAAGGCATCGTCAATAAATACTTAAACATCATATTACTTTTTTCTTCGTCTTCAACACTAGCAATAACAAGTCCACCACTTGAGGAAAATGGGGATACACTTGTAGCTAATCCGCCCACTGCAATTGTTGCAAACAAGAGTCCTGGATCGTATCCTAATGCGAGTGCAAGGCCTGGAACAAGTGAAAAGAAAGTCATATTAACAATAAAACCACTAACAAACAGACTTAAGATACCTGCAAAGATGGAAAGCATAATTGGTACCATAACAAATGACACATTATTAGATACATAATTCGATAACAATTCAACCGCCCCTGATTTAGTAGCAACTGAAATTAACATACCCATACCAGAAAGTAAGGTGAGCACATGCCAAGGAACACGCGCAAAAGCTTTTTTCTCATCCCCAACTTTTAGTAATAATGCTGCTATCGACCCTATAAAGGCTATAAAGGCTACATTTATATTTTTCTTCATAAGCATGATAAACGGTACTCCAGGAACCAAAGCATCTAGTAAGGATGGTAAAACTAAAACTAGGACGAAGCAAGCGATAATCATCAGTGTAACTCTTTGTTTATTATCAAAGGGTTCTGGTTTAACTAAATCTGGGACTTGAATTTTATACCCCTTAAACACAATATATGCAATAGCAAACACTACAAAGAATAACAAGATTGCTTGGAACATTGCTCTTGTTCCAAAGGCATCTGCCAACTCTGGGCTGTACCCTCCAACGTCCTCCATTAATCCTCTTATAAAAACTCCTATTGTACTAATAGGTGAAAATCCTCCAGGACTCACTCCAGATAGCGTCGCTATTGCTGCTAAGAAATAATTCATGCCTGTTATTTTTGCTATGGACATTGCAATGGGTATTAACATAACTGTAGCTGCATCACCAGCTCCAATACCAGATATTACGAATCCCAAAATATAAAGCACTATTGGTATGGCCCATGGTATCTTTCTAGATGAATATACAGCTACCAAGGCCATTTTTTCTAAAGTACCATTCGTCACTGCAAAACTATAGAAAAATGTTACAGAAAAAAGCAGTACAAATATTTTTGTTGGCCATGCATTGATGAGATCAGAAGGGCTTATCTTTAATACAAATGTACCGAATATATAAGCAGCAGCCAGAGCCCAAAGTCCAATATTAATCTTAGTTTTCTGTCCTAGCACTATAACACCTATGATTACTACTAAGCAAAGCAATAGAATGTTCATAAGCTTCTTCCCCTATTATATAATTATAATTCTGATGTCTGAAACTAACCAATTTAGGCGAGCATGATGAAATATTTAACATAATAGTGTTTATGGTGTTTAGAATGAATGTTCCGTACGTGCTATAATTTCTTCCTGCACTTTTGGAGTCAGATTAACAAAATATGCACTATATCCTGCAACTCTTACGATCAAATCTCTATGTTTTTCTTTATCTTTTTGAGCTTCTAGCAGTACCGCTTTATTCGTTACATTGAACTGTATATGCTTTCCACCATTCTTAAAATATACCTTGATCATATCAGATAACTTTTTTGCATCTACTTCAGTACTTAAAGTAGAGGGGTGAATTTTCATATTCAGTAAGGTTGCCTGATAAGGTCTTTGATCAATATTCATGGCGCTTCTTAAAACCGCAGTTGGACCTTGCCTATCAAATCCCTGCTCTGGAGAAACAGAACCATCTGCAAAGGTTTGTCCCGCAACTCTGCCGTCAGGAGTTGCCCCTGTAATAGCTCCTCCAGGTGCGTGTGCTGTAATAGATATGGCAGTAGGTAGCACTTTTGCATTGTAAATTGAATGAAAGGTATGTGCTGTATCTGCATAGTATTGAAATAGTTCCTTAGCGATCAAATCCACATAAGGGTCTCCATTGCCATATTTAGGAGCACCTAGACACATTTTGTGAATTTCTTCATATCCTTCCCAGTTTGCATCTATTGCCTTTTTTAATTCCCCCATAGCTACTTTCTTGTCATCAAATACAAGCTTCTTTACCGCTGCAAGCGAATCTGCTACATTGATCATGCCAACCATATTTAAAGCTGAGCCATTCTCAAAAGGCAGCCTGCGATTTAGTGCATCTTTTCCTACTTTAATCCCATCGTGCATCAATGCTGAATGCACAACATCTGGAAACAACTCTTTTTGAGCTTGTAATAAAATATTGTGCTCTTCGTTTACAAGCCCCATAAAGTGGGTCAGTTGTTTTTTGAATGCATGGAAAAACTCTTCAAATGTTTGAAAGCTCTCTAACTCTCCAGTCTTTAGCCCGAGTATTTCTCCAGTTTTCGGGTCTTCACCATTATTCATTGTTATTTCTAATACTAGCGGTATGATAAACATACCAAATGCATTAATACGTGATTTTCCAGGAAGGTTTACGTCAAGGCAACCAGCAATAGCATAATCTCTGGCATCTTCAAGGCTTACACCTTCACCGGTTAAGAATGCAATATATGAATCATCGGAGATAAAAGCTGGCATTCCTATACCCGTTTTAATTACTTCTAAAGATTTCTTCATTAGCTCTTCGGGAGTTCTCTCATGAACTCTTACAGTAATTGTAGGATGAGGTGTTTGACAATCTCTAGCAGCTTCTAAAAGCAGGTATGATAATTCGTTTGTTGCATCCTGTCCATCGGGCGTAACACCGCCGATAACAAAATTATGCCATCTTGCCATTCCAGCCCACTTTTCTCGCTGCCCTTTTCCCCCACCAACAAAATTAAGCTGCATAATTTTGATTCTTAAACATTCCAGCAATTCTAACACATCGTTATCTGTGATATTTCCATTTTCTTTGTCTTTCTTATAAAGAGGATACATAAATTGGTCAAACCGCCCACCTGGAGTCGTACCACTGGCAACCATCATCCAATAAAACCAAAATGCCTGTATCCCTTCTCTAAATGTTCTAGCTGGATTCCCAGGTATCCAACTGCATATCTGAGCGATTTCCTCTAATTCTTTTTTACGTACAGGATCTTCTTCCTTTGCTGCCATTTCCCTTGCTAAAGAACTAAATCTATTCCCCAGTCTAACAATTGCACTAAAAGCGATAATGGTAGCCCGTAAAAAATCTCCTTTTGTCACACTATCCGCATCAACATATTTTAAGTTTTTCAATTCTTCTTCAGCATCTTTAATAACTTTATTTAAACCTTCTTTTATCACTTTTTCATAGTCTGGCAAAATAAGACTCAATCCGATTCCAAGACCCCAGCCAACACCTGCAGCACCTTGACCTCTCCCTTGATCTTTTCGCTGCCAGGGCGGACATAGAAATCCTTTTTTTATGAATGGCCATAATCTTTCATTGTCATAGAATTGTCCTTGCCGCTCATCCATTGTCCTACTTTTTCCAATCCAATATTCATCCATTTTTCGAAGCTTAACTCTATCTTCATCATCTATTGATAAATTTCCTTGTAACAACTCTTCAAGATCCTCCTCTGGCCATGTTGGTCCAAGAGAACCGGCTTCCATACCCATAGACCTGCTGGCTACGTTTCCAACAATAAGCTCATTCTTTTCAATAAAAATTGTCTTATTGTCCAGATAATAGGCAGTGGCAATTGCTCTTTTTAAAATATTCGATAACCCTTCATTCTGTTTGTAAGACTCCATTATCAGATATGCTTTCTCACTACAGATTGGAAATTTATCCACCCTCAGGCTTTCTCTAAGTCTTTTCACTCTTTCATTCATTCTAATATTCTCCTTTCTCTTACATTGTTCTATCCGCCTATTTGAACGTTCAAACCAAAGGTTTCAATGATTTTCTTAAGTTTGTCCATATGTACTTCAGATGGCGGCGAGCTATCAAAGGATCCTGCTCTACACTCTAATCTTTCATTCTTGGATTCACCTAATCTATGGAAAGGCAGTAGATGTACCTTAACCGATTTTCCAAGCTGTGAGGATACGAATTCACCAGTCTCTCTGATATTTTCCAGGGAATCGTTATATCCTGGTATAATAGGCACTCTTGCTATAAGTGGAACTTTTAAATCATGATGAATCTTCTTTGCATTTTCTAATATCAACTCATTGTATACACCAGTGAGTTGTTTATGATCACTTGATTTCATGTGTTTTATGTCATACAACACTAAGTCCACATATTGTAAGATTTCTTGTATAACTTCCCACCTTGCATACCCGCTAGTTTCAATAGCTGTATGTATTTGTGCATCTCTACAAAGTTTAATGATACTTTTTGTGAATTCTGGTTGGGCAAATGGTTCTCCACCACTTATGGTAACCCCACCACCAGAGCCTTGATAAAATATCTTATCTTGTTCAATCTTTCTAAAAACTTCTCCAGCAGTAATATATTCGCCTACTATACTTCTTGCTTCACGACTACAAACATCCACACATTGACCACATGTTTTGCAAAGGAGACGATTTGTTTTGATTTTATTCCCTTGAATTATAACTGCTTGATTCGGACAAATTGAAACACACCTGCCACAAGTACTACAGTTTTCGCTTAAAAAAAATAGTTGTTTTCGGGTGCTTTGAGATTCTGGATTTTGACACCAGAGGCATCTTAGTGGACATCCCTTTAGAAAAACGTTTGTCCGAATTCCAGGTCCATCGTGAATACAATAGTGCTGTACATTGAAAATGAAACCTTTTACTAATTCTATTTCCTCCATAAAATTGCCCCCTTAGACTATTAGAATTCTTGCAAAAGTCAAAGAGCTTTAATTCCCTTTTCCTTCGACAAAATTATCTATTTTTTCTTATAATTCAATCATAGCTCACTCTGCAGTTGTTTGTATTAAATCTTTGAAATTATGTTAGACTCTCTTTATACAGTTAAAGAAATACCACCAGCAAAGCTGGTGGATGACTATGTGCTTTATCTAACAACACCTAAAAGTACAAGTAGTATAGTTATAGCGATCATAATGAATGGAAAGAAAAGCATATACTGAATCATTTTTTTTCTTTCAGTCTCATCCTCGATTCCGCCTAGTATTAATCCTCCACCAGTTGAAAATGGGGACATTGTAGTTGTATTCATCCCAATAGCTATTGCTGAGAATAAAACTCCTGCACTCATTCCCAGTGTTGATGAAATGCCTGGAACCAGTGGGAAAAGCGTTGGTATTACTACTGCTAAACCACTTGAAATAATACTTAACAATCCTGAAACCAATACTAGAGCTGCAGGTGCTAAGCTTGATGAAACATTATTTGACATCCATGCCGATAGCATTTCTACGGTTCCAGCTTCTACGGCTACCTGTATCAACATTCCCATACCACACAAAGTTATTAAAAGTCCTAAAGGAATTTTTGATATAGCTTTTCTCTCATCTCCAAGTTTAAGTATCAGAGATAACATAACGCCAATTATAGATACAAATGCTACATCAACATTCTTAGTAAGTGTTTTTATAATAGGTATACCTGGTACAATCAAATCAACTAAGAATGGTAGGATTAGAATTGCAGCAACGAATATAATTACTGCTAGATTTCTTCTTTGAATTTTGTTAAAGGGCTCTGGTTTCTCCATGGTAGGAACTTTAATTTTATATCCTTTTAACACAACATATGTTAGCAAGAATATTATAGTCATTACTTTTATGATGTTCACCATAATGCCTATTCCATAAACTCCTGATTGCTCAGCAAATCCTAGCTGTTCTATTAATCCTTTCATTACGATTCCACCGATGCTGATCGGCGTTGTACCTCCAGCCATGGAACCTGTTGCAACTGTTATTGCAGCTAAAAAAGGATGTAAACCACTTAGACTTGCAATTGACATTGCAATAGGTGTCATAATTGCAGTTGAAGCATATGGACCCGCACCAATACCACAGATTACAAAAGATAGCAAGAATAGTAAAATTGGTATAAACCAGGCTACGTTTCTTCCTGCATATACAACTTTAAGAGCAATTTTCTCAAGTGTACCGTTTAACATTGGAAAAGCATAGAAAAATGATATCGTTAAAATCAAAAAGAAAATCCTAGTAGGCCACATCGCTGTAAGTTTTGCTGGCCCAATTCCCAGGGCAAAAGAACCTATTATATATGCCGCAACGATAGCAAAAATACCAAAATTGATGTTCGTTTTATAACCTATTAATATAACTGCTACAATCATAAGAACGACAAAAATACTCATTTGAATCCCCCTTTTCTATTAATTGGTGAAATGGATAAAGAATCATCGTCTATTGCCAAATATATATTTTTATCATTTCATCCAGTCCGACACTGGATGATAAGTAAACAAATACACGCTCATGAATAAACGAAGATTCAACTATCCATTCACTAAGTACAATTGTTTTATCTCACTTCAAACTAACTGAAAACTGCATTGACTTACTTCATTTCTCTAGTTCTCCATCACCTTACCCAACCTTTACAACCAGGGCTGCCGCCGAATCACCTGCAGCACAGCCTGTAACAAGGGCATATCCACCACCTTTCATAACAGTTTCTTCAACAGCCTCAATAAATAATCTTCCTAGAGTAGGTCCTTGCGGGTGTCCGAATACTAATGAACTTCCAAAGTTGTTGAAGCTTTTTGCATCGATTCCTAAATCCTTTGCTAAGAAAAGGTCGTTTGCAATGAATGGATTGTGATTCTTTATAGTAACAATATCACTAATTTTTAGTCCTGCTTTTTCAATGGCCATTTTAGCAGCTGGACCTGGAGCAGCTGGCATGAATGCTTTCTTAGTTCGTGCATAACCATATGAAATTACTTGAATAGGTATGGTTGCATCCTTACTCAGTCTAGCTGCATGGTCTTTTGTAGTAACAAGTATACCTACGTTTCCATCTGCTGGGTGAGTCTGTGAACCAAAAGTATGGATACCCTCTTCCATGACAGTACGCAGTTTTTCCAGACCTTCTTTTGAAGTCTTTGTTATCCCCTCATCTTCCTCTATTAGCCTGCTTTCTTTACGTGAAACCTTGAGTTCAATGGGAAACATATATCTTTTCTGGAATGCACGATCTTCTGCTAAGGCATCTTGATACTGCTCAAATCGTCTTAATGTAAGCTCATCAGCCTCTTGTCGTGTAAATCCGTTTTCTTTTGCGACATTCTCGGCTGTCCGTAACATACCTAATCCTGTTGAAGGATCACAATTAATATTGTCCATGTTCCAGTTTTCAGCGATAACCTCTCCACCAGGTCCCTTCGGATTAGGCCAAATGGTATGGGGACCATTAGAAGTACGGTCTACCAGTAAACAATATGCTGTGTCTAGATTACCAGTTTCAACAGCTAGGCTAGCATTGTAAATTGAAGCTGTTGAGGTTGCGCAAGCATGCATGATCGTTTGTCCAGGAATATCTGTTGCGCCCATCATATGGGCTGCCCATGATGCTCCATAGAAAAAGCTTTTTTGACCTATGGTAATTCCTAAATAGAGATAATCAATGATTTTAGGATCAAAACCTTTACTTTCAAACCATCGCTTGCTAGTGTTAGCCCCTAATTCTACAGAATTTTCATTTGATAAGGTGCCCTGCCATTTACAAAATGGAGTACTATAATAGCCGCCATATGGTATATATGCATTTTTAAACATTTTTTCCCCTCCTTATTAACCCTTCATATCCTTTATTGGTTTTCAAACTTAGGCGGTTTTCCTACAGGTGCTGTCAAACCTGACAATGCATCTTTTGTAGAAAATATCTCTACCAGACGTTCAAGTTCTAACTCAATTGCTTCATCAATAGAAACCTTTGCTTGTGCATCTATTAGTTCATTGGCTACCCGTAAAGCAATAGGCGCTTTTTTATTAATAATACTTACTGTCTTAGCCGCAAATTCTTCATCTACACCTGCTGGAAGCTCACCGTTCATGATTTTTTCTAGGTTATCTCCTGCACAGACTGCCTTTTCTTTATTAAAAGATGCTGGTAGCTCTCGAGTCCTGTATTTGTCACCGGGTGCTGCTTTCGCAACTTCTATAATAGTCTCCTCTAGCTTCGCTGGGTCCGTAAGCGCTGTCACAACACCCATCTCGTATGCCTTTTCAGCTTTGAGTGTTTTTCCTGTAAAAACATAATACTTTGCTAATTCTGGGCCTACATGACGAGCCATTCTCAGCATTCCACCCAGCCCTGGATAAATTCCTATTCCAGTCTCTGGAAATCCAAAAGACCCTGTTTGTGTTGCTACAATTGTTTGGCATGCTAATGCCAGTTCACTTCCTCCTCCTAGGGATAATCCATCTACTACAGCTATAGTACGCTTAGGAGAAGTCTCGAATCTTCTTAGGAGTTCATGTCCCTTTCGTGTAAAGATTACATTTTTGTCTAAGGTATCATTTTTTATATTATCAATGAAAAACTTGATATCTGCACCGGCAATAAATGCTTTCCCCGCACCCTGAATAGCAATAGCTTTGATATTTTCATTACTTTCAGCCTCACTAAATTTTTCTTCTAACTGATCAACTACCACTGGATTTAGTGCATTCATTGCCTCAGGACGATTAATTGTGATGTAGGCAATATCACCCTTGATCTCAAGGTCTACAAGTTTAAACTCAAAAGGTTTTCCTAACTTACACTGTTCTATAAGCATATTCGGTACTCTAAAGCTAGGATATCGCTTGCCAGTTGCCTTTACGCAATCATATACCTTTTCAATGCCAAGTCTGTTCATTAGTTCAAAGGGGCCGAAACGCCAGCGCAAACCAATCTTTGCTCCTCTGTCTGTGTCTTCTATTGAGGCTACCCCCTCTTCAACCAGCTGACAAGCCACACCTAATGCTGCTCCATAAAGAAAATCCATGACTTCCTGAATCTTTGATTGATCTACTTCCCCAGATAAATCCCAAAGCTCTTTAGAGTCGGACTGCTTATTGAGTAATTCAGGAGTAGCATAGAAGTCTCCAAATTCATTACCAAGAGTATTGGATGCATGTGCTGCAATAGGAATACCGGTTACATTCATCAGCTCAAAAGGACCCATTCCAATAGCAAAAGCTTTCTTAGCAGCGTCTTCAATTGTAGGAATGTTGGCAATCCCTTCTTCTAAAATACGTACAGAAGATGTAAGGAATGGAACAAAGAATCTGTTAACAGCAAAACCTGGTGCATCTTTAACTACAATATTCGTTTTGCCATGGAGTTTTCCAATCAATAGCGCCTTATGCAAGGTTTCTTTACTTGTTCCTTCATGAGGAATTACTTCCAAAAGACGGTTTTTGGCAGGATGGAAGAAGTAATGCATTCCCACTACTCTATCTGGTCTATTCGTCCATTGTGCTAACTCAGAAACATAAAAGCTTGAGGTATTCGTAGCGAGAATTGTTTTTTCATCACATATCTTATCTAACCTTTTAAATAATTCCCCTTTGACTGTCTTATCCTCGAAAACGGCTTCAACTATTAAATCCATATCTGCTAAGTCTTCGTAAGAAACAGTTCCCTTAATTCTAGATAGGGTCTCCTCCATCTGATCAGCAGTAAATACATTACGGTCTACACCTTGCTGCAACATTTTTCTGATAATACTGATTCCTCTCTCGACAAATGCTTCGTTCATATCCACCAAATGGACATTTAGCCCCTCTTGTGCCATTTTTTGTGCAATGCCAGCACCCATATTACCGGCACCTACTACACCTACCTTATATCCCTTTGACATATTTCTCCTCCTTCTGGACCTATATAATCCTTAATAATTATAACTACCAAATCTATAATTCAAGTTTTAACGCTTCATGTTCGTTATCCGATGAAGTATATAAAACCTTTGAATTCCATGATAAAATTAACTGATCATGTACTTTTACTTTTTATATATAATGAATTAACCTAGCTTTTGTTATAATCTAATTAGCAAGACTTGTGCCAATCTAATAAACTGTTGATAACACTCGTGTTTCATCCTAATACTCTCTCTTTTCGTCTTTCCGTTGCAACATTTTATACTATTTAGAAAGTAACCGGTCGCAGGATCGATACATTTAAAAATAACAACAAAAGATTATACTGGTTCTATTTTTTCCCTTCTTCCTCTTGCATTACAGTTTCTCTGAGAGCTGATTCAGAGTAGCTACCATCGTTTTTATACTTTGCATCATCTGAATAACATCTTCAAAGTTTCTCACTTGGCTTTCCAATGCTAGACGGACATCATCAACGCTTTCCTTTATCATGGCAAAAGAGCTATCCACTTCTTTTAGAATGCCATTTATCTCGTCAGTTGACTGATTGCTTAGTTTAGACAGCTTCGTAATCTCATTAGCGACTATTGCGAATCCTCTTCCATGCTCTGCCGCCCTTGCCGCTTCTATCGTTGCATTTAATCCGAGCATATTTGACTGCTTACCCACATGCTGAATCAACTTTAAGATTCGATCCATCTTTACAATGTTTTCACTAGCATCTTCTGTTCGAGAAGAAACTCTTAGATTGTCCCCTAGCACAGATTCGATACTCTTAAAAAAAGCATTTAATATTTCATCTGTTCTAACAATTGTGTCATTCAACTTAGTTGCCATATCTAGAATTTGATTTCGAGTCTTTAAACTCTTAGCTACAAGCAAAATACCAACTATCGATTTATCAATGTTTTTTATAGGAATGGCATAGGATATAAAAGGTATCCCATAGACTTCATTAGAAACTATCTTTTTTATCGTCTTCCCTGTTCTATAAGCTTCTAGCCCTGCCCCTCCTTCTAAAAGTGGCCGCCCTACCTTTGCTTGGATTTTTAATTTATCATTTTCCACAACATGAATGTACTTTCCATTCTGAGCAACTGCAAACGAAAGCTCCTCATCGAACAGTTGTGTAATATATGGAATCATCTTAGCTACGATCTCTAAATCCTGTTCCATTTGGTTATCGGACATCGACCTCACCTCCTTTTCAGAATAATTTGTTAGGTCAGCATCCTTGTACTAGATTTGTTTAATGCTTTGAAGCTATTTGGTCAACACCTATATATAAAGCAATTGTTATGCCAATCAGAAACAGAAAAAATTTCAATAGCCTAATTAATCCATTTGTCTCTTTATGTCAGTGTTTTATGACTCACGGTTTTAGTGATTTACAACTGTGAAAATTTGTCGTTTTTTTAGTTATGTTGTCTATTTGCGACTTTTAGAAATTTATTCTGTAAAATCGTTGTATATCTGCAACCTCTCATGTTTTAACTTTGGTTCCTATAAGGATCAATTCGTCTAAATGTCATATGAAAATAAAAAAGGGAATCTCTTTTTTATTTAAGAAATTCCCTTTTTTATAGTATCAATGTGTTCTAGATATAAATCATGCTTTATCTATTATTCTGACCCAGTTATCTTCCCAAACTAATTGTATTTTAAGTTTTTCAGCTTTGCTAATTTGTTCTACATAGTCAACGATCTCCTGTCCACCATTGTCTCTATTAAGCACATGAGGTGCTCCACTTTTATCAATACGACATGGAATTAGTCCTGAAATTATTGGCCCATCTTCTTGAATCATAACTTTTGCTATAAATGTATTTCTGCTTTCGGGATTAAAAGGGTAATGGGGTGTTTCTGGATCTGGCTTGAAACCAAAAAGTTTTTCTCTTCGCTGAGCCCATGCAATTCTTTCTGGGCTATCATTGGCGCTAGAAGGTGTCAATGCATAGGTAACTGTAACAAAGTTTCCAAGATTATGGTATATAGGCTTTCCTTTATATATTTCTATGCCCTTTAGTATATGTGCATGCTGACCTATAACAATATCTGCTCCCGCATCAATAGCCCCGCGGCATAAGGGTCTTTCGTACATAGCAAGTGCTGCAGGAGTATGTACGATGCCCTTATGAAAGGACACTACTAAAATATCGCACTGAGAACGAAGTTTTTTTATATCTTCTTCCATTAGCTCTTGACTTGCTGGCTGGACGAATGTATAGGGAGTTCCTGGAGCTCCTGGGGTAGCCTGCTCTAATTCATAGTGGGTCAATACATTCACATAAGCACAGCCTGGCTTCTTTGAAGTAGCCCAGTTTTCTCTCGGACCAACGGTATTATAGCTGAGAACACCTAGGGTTAGTCCATTTTTTTCAATAATTGCAGGGGTTCGTGCTTGCATAATATTCATCCCAGCACCTGTTGAGGCAATTCCCAGTTCATTGAGTTTGGCGATGGTGTCTTGAATCCCATAAATGCCATTATCATGAAAATGATTCCCTGCAAGCGTTGCAACATCAAACCCAGGGTCCACCATTGCATTTAAATGCTCTGGATTGGCTGGAGGAGCAGGCACATCGGTACTATTCTCAGTTCCCCGTGTGGTATGAGGCACTTCAATATGACCAATTAAAAAATCAGATTCTTTTAAGGTTTGTCTGCAGTAATCAAAAAGTGGTTCAATGGGTGCAGGTTCATCTAGTATCAAATCTCCAACCATCATCAAAGAGTAATCTTTCATAGCAAATCCCCCTTTACTGAACTTTTTTAAATAACACCTGCTTCTTTTAGATTATCTATCTCCTCTTTGGAATACCCTAATAGCTCTTTATATACTTCCTCATTGTTTTCGCCTAACTGAGGGGAAACTTTCATCGCAACCTGATTTTCAGACATTCTAGGTATAAAACCAGGTATTACAAGTTTTCCCCTGCGAGGATGATCTACTTCAATCATCATACCACGCTTTCTTAAGTATTCATCCTTTGTAATATCTTCTGTATCCAATGCTGCTCCTGCAGGTACATCTGCTTTGCATAATATATCCATTGCTTCGTATTTTGTATGCTGTTTTGTCCAGTCTGTTATCATCTGATCTACTATTTCTTTGTATTGATAACGAGATCTTGGGGTCTTTAATCTTTCATCTTCTAATGCATCTTCTCTGCCTATAATTTTACATAGACTTGCCCATTGTAAGCTTCCAGGATGTCTTGAACAGTAGATATGTACATAATCATTTGGCCCAAAGGGCTTGCAAGGATACATTCCAGCTGGAGCCACGTCTTCAAGGGGCATTCCATTCCCTACTCTAGGAGCTGGCTTACCGGTTCTGTAATAAGGCTCCCAGGCAGATCTTCCAAATCCGATGACTGTATCTTGCATGGATACTTCGATACGTTGTCCCTTTCCAGTTTTTTCTCTTTGGAATAGGGCCGCAGAAATAGCCATTGCGCAGATATATCCTGCTCCTGAGTCTGCAAGATTTAGTCCTGACTGCATTGGCGGGCCTTCAGGGTCACCAGTAATCGCTGTCATTCCACCTACTGCAGCTGCAATTGGGTTAAATGCAGGATAATCCTTCCATGGACCGTCCAATCCAAACCCTTTTATTTGCGCATAAATAATTTTTGGATTATATGCTTTTGCATCTTCATAGCTAAAACCTAGTCTATCAATAGAGCCAGGTCCCATATTCTCAACCAGTACATCACATTTTTCCACCAATTCCTTCAATATTTTTTTGCCTTCTGAACTTTTAATATCCAAGGTAACAGATTTTTTGTTCATATTAAGGATGATGAAGCCTACAGAATCTATATCCGGTTCTGCAACTGAATACCTTCCCAGTTCCCCTTTCTTAGGTCTTTCTACTTTATAAACATCTGCTCCTAACCATGCCAATGTTTCTGTACATACTGTACCTGACTCAAATTGTGTAAGATCCAGTACTTTAATACCTCCTAAAGCGCCTTTATTTAACATATTATATCTCCCCCAAAATTCTTTTTGTGATAAATTGTTCTACAGCCTCTGTCATTCTTTCCTGATTCCACTTGCGGGAGTCAACCGGATCAGCCCGTAGTTGCAGCACAGGTATCCCTGCATCTTCTAACCGCTTTGTTATGAAGTATGAACCTTCTACAGCCTGCATACAGTTCTCAGGAACTAAGTAAACAACTCCATCAATTCCATTCTTTTTCGCCTCACTTAAGAACCACTCATTATTCCAGGGAGGCATATGTAGGAAATCTTCCATCCCAATGAACCGTGCTGCCAGGGCACGCAGTGGATCCTTTTGGTAATTATTTCTGATATATGCATCTGCTCCCATAGCAAGGTACATAGACCATATGAAAGCTGCCCCATACTTTTCTTCAAAATATTGATAGAAGCCCAAATTAAACCAAAGTCCTCTACCTATCCACATGAGACGAATTTTTTCATTAGGACATGCCTTATGTCCATTATCAACGAGTTCCTTTATTTCTTCGTAAAAATCCTTGGCGTGACCAACAGCCCACTGCGTTCCACGTTGCCATTGAGGTTGCATGACTGCATTGACAGTATCTGCAATTGTAACAGGTGCAGGCTTTGTTACAGCTATTAAATCACGAATTTTTCTATAGTACGTTTCCTGCTGATTCGTAAGTTCCATGACTTCTAATAATTTATCCTCATTAAACATACGCTCTGTTTGTATTTCAAGAAAACGTATTAATCCTTTTAATTCTTCTACAGCTAAGTCTAGACGTTCAGACTCATAGAGCTCTTCCCACCTATCCGGAGCCATTTCCCACCATTTATCAGGTGCGATGGTAGGAATTGTATTTTCGATAGGATAAAAGGCTGCACCGTAATTCTTGGCAAATTGCTCAAATATTTTTCCTTGGTTATCACAGGTTAAACGGGTAACTGCAATAGTTGGCTTTGGAAGTCCTCCCCAGGGTCCTTCTTCCTGATTTGGATCAAAGGAACCTGCAAATGCAGTTGCACAATATTGACAAATATCATCCCTGTAACCCTGCTCCTTTAAGAATCCAAAATAGCGAGGTATCATTTGTTTCGCAGAGCATATAGCAGCCCACCATTGATTTACCACAAAGGGAATATCCATTGCTCTGAAAATCTCCATAGGTACATCTGCGTTTAAGTAAGCAAATGGTTCTCCTTTAGAAACTCTCTCTTTTAGACCTTGGAACCACTCTTTTTGATATGCACTTGCAAGACTGGTAGCTTTTAGGGATTTTACAGAACGTGCTCCACTCTGTTTATTCACATCTATTTCCTCCTTCCTGTTATTTTAATGCCTCTATAAATGTATCTATTTTTTCTCTAAGTTCTTCTGCCTTTGATATGTCGTATGGCTGTTTAACTAGAAGAATTGAAGGTATATTTAATTCTTTGAGCATCTTGGCCTGTTCTGGATAATCCCATGAGCCTGGATCATCATATTGACGCATAAAGAATATTACGCCATCTGGCTTTGTTTTTGTCATCTGCTCTTTTAAAGCTTCTACTCGCTGTGAAACAAAGGCCTTTTTCGAGCTAAATATCCTTAACATATATCTATTAAGAATGGCATGTATTGGATCATCCGTCGTTTCAACGTTTTTATCAAAATGTCTATTTCCAAAGTCATGATCCTCTGCAATGATAATAGCTCCTGCTCCCTCTACCATTTCATAAAAGGCTGTATCTTCATGAGTACTTCCCGTGACAAAAATTCTAGGTCCAGAAATTTCAGGGAAATCTTCTTTGGATTTTAATAATTCTTTAAGAATATTGCTATGCTCTTCCTTAGGCATATACATAGATGACCCTATTATCTGTAAAGCTTCTACACCACTCAATTTCGGTTTATCGGATATTCTTAGTGCTTCAGCTTGACGAAGAAGTTCTCTGTTTTCATTACATATTGCAATAGCATTTTTCATAGCTCTATTGGTAATTTCCTTACCATTCCATATTTCTATGGTTTCTTTCAATTTTTTAATTTTATTAAAGTTATAAACTTGGTACATTCTTGCTCGAGTAAATAGTATATCTAAAAAATATATTGAGGGAATAAGTTTTTCCGGCTCAATTCTACGAACTTCTCTTAAATAGTAATTCACACGAACTAAAACATCTGTTGAATTTGATATTACAAGATAATCAAATAGTGAGTAACAAGTACCATCAATTATTTTTTGAAATTGAGATCTTACCAGAGGATCAAATGCATACTCTAAATATTCATCTGTATCTTCAAGTGATATTCTAGAATCAGCACTTATTCTAATAGGAAGATAGTCCGCTGCGATAAATAATTCCTCAGGTACATCACTGCCAATGCAGCCTACTGTTTTTTTCCCTTTGTTTCTATACTTCTCTGCTGTTTTTTCTCTTTCCTTATAGGCACTAGCAAGACTCATAAATGCATCATTTTCAATTACTGCTCGACGTGCATCCAAAATAGTAACCTCCTATCTAATTTTTTACTGACTGGTATTGATGATTTTAACAATGTCAGTCAGCAAAAGAACATGACTTTTTAAAACCTACCTCACTTAAAATGGAATAATTCCAATAAAACCTCCGATTATTGCAAGAATAACTCCAATTCCCCAAATCCATTTAAATGAATATCTCAAATGATCCCCCATGGAAACGTTTGCTAGTCCAAGTGCAAGATAAGGCGTTGGCCCGATAAGCGTTATATTGGCTGAGATACTTCCTCCAATCAAAAGTGAAGTACCTACACTCATAGCCGTACCACCAAACTGAGCTGCTATACTAATAAGTATAGGTGCTAGAACTAAGTAAACTGCATCACTTCCTATTATTACTGAAAGGGGTACTGAGAAAATTGCTATAATAAATATTAAACTTCCTCCTAAAGACTCTGGAATAAATGCAAGAATTGTATTGGCCATTCCTTCAATCATACCTGTATTTTGCATGATACCTAAAAACACACCAATTGCAAAAATTACCATAACCATATTCATTGCATTTCCGCCAAACTCTTTTATTTTTCCATTTTGAACTTTTACATCCCGATAGTTTACAAAGAGTCCAATAGCAAATGCCATCATAAATCCTAAATTAGCATTTATTAATCCTGTAAGTAACACAACAATAAGCCCCAGTGTTAAAAGCATATTAAATGCAATAAGTTTTTGATTTACTTGAACTCCTGCTAAAGAAGCTGCGCCCCCATCTCCTACAATGTCTGTTTTAAGCATCTCAAATTCTTCATCGCTCATTCCTGCGCCGTTTTTCCTCTCCATTTTTGCAATAGGAATTGTCATAGCATATACAAGGATAAGTCCAACAACTTGAAGGGGAAAAACTGTTCTCCATAGTAACTGAGGATCCAGTGCTGTCGATGAGCTTAGACGCATTACAGAGGAACACCATGGCAAAAGGTTCATAATACCAGAGGCAGCAGAAGCAAAGAGGAGTAATGCTTCCGGTCTTATTTTCATTTTTCTAAAAATAGGAAGCATTGTAGGAATTGTTACAAGCATTGTTGTAGCCCCTGAACCGTCAAGATGTGAAATAGTAGCTACAAATGCAGCAAGTAAAAGAGCTAATGCCACTTTATTTCCCATATACCGCATGACTTTCTTAACAATTACATCAAACATTCCCACGTCATTCATCATACTAAAGTAGGTAACCGAAAAAGTAAAAAGAGCTGCAACATTTAAAACCGATGAAAGTCCTTTTCCTACAAAACCTGTTATTTCGCTCATAGGAAAACCAAGTATCACCGCTGCAATTACCGGAAAAAGTACAAACACGATTGGCAATGCAACTCTACCCTTAATTAGTACCATAACCACAGCTAATAGCAATATAAAACCCACTACTGTTACCATAAACCTACCTCCTTCATATAATCTTTAGTTGCTTTAGGTATACACACTATTAAATTTCATTTTCTAAAGCTTCTTACAAATAGATTCAAGTCAGTTACTTGGAAATTATGCAACTGTGTTTCACCCTTTATCCCCCTTTCATCTAATCATTACTTCCCCATAAGCTACTTGTAAGTACTACTCATAGAACCATGAAAACCGATCAAGTGTAGTCCTATATAGCAAAATTACTTTATCTTTATAAATGCAATTAATATGCCAACTAAAATCAACAAGGTTTATATACTTTTATACACAGCTCTTCATGCAGATCCTATGATTTCAGGCATATTTTTACTGTTAGTCATTTTTATCTATCAACTTATTTATGTTGCATTCCTGCAACTCATTAAAGTAACATTTGACAAAATTGTCTTTCAATTGAAACTTCTTTCCTGATTTAGTTATTCTATAATTAATTCACTTAAATATAAAAAGGCGACAGGGAATTTCATCCTCTACAACCCCTATTTTTATATAATAGAAAAATAGGGAAATAGATTCTTCAGAATCTATTTCCCTATTTCCTGACATTAATGAGAATGCATGACATAAAAATATTTACAAGAGCTAGCATACTAGATATAAATTATAAGCTGTTAACATACTTAATTTCTTCAATTAACAAAGGTAATATATTTTTATAATCTCCTACAATTCCATAATCTGCTATTTGCATTATTGGTGCTGCTGGATTCTTGTTTATTGCAATCACCAATTCTGAATTTTGCATACCTGCTAAATGTTGAATAGCACCTGAAATCCCACATGCAATATATATTTTAGCATGAACAGTCTTTCCTGTTTGCCCTACCTGATGTTTAGCAGATATCCAGCCTGAATCCACTGCTGCTCTTGATGCAGCAACTACCCCACCTAAAACCTCTGCTGCTTTTTCCAATATTTCAAATCCCTCTGGTCCGCCTAATCCTCTTCCTCCCGATATGATTATCTTCGCTTCTTCCAAATTAACAGCTCTACCCGCTTCCTTTACAATTTCCTTTACTACTGTCCTAACTTTTGTGCTTTTATCATATGAAGCAGTAATTACCTCCCCTGTTCTATTGTAGTCCGGCTCTTTTTTTTTCATTACCCCAGATCTTACTGTGGCCATCTGAGGCCTTGACTCTGGACATATAATCGTTGCCATCAAGTTTCCGCCAAATGCCGGTCTTGTTTGTAGAAGATTCGTCGTCTCTGGATCTATAGTCAATTGAGTACAGTCGGCAGTTAAACCAGTTCTTACCCGTCCAGCTACCCTAGGTGCTAGGTCTCTCCCTATATTTGTTGCTCCTATTAATACAATTTGAGGTTTATATTCTTTTATAAGTTGATTCATCATTTCTGTATAAGGTTCTGTTCTATAGTCTTTTAGCTCTGCATTCTCTACAAAATAAACCTTATCTGCACCATAGGCAAATAAATCTTTAATATTTCCATCTACATTGTCGCCCATTAAAACAGCCGATAACTCTACTCCTAAATCTTTTGCAAGCTTTGAACCTTCACCCAATAGTTCAAAGGCTATATTCATGACCTTTCCTTCTCTTTGTTCCGCAAAAACCCATACGCCTTTGGCATCCTGTATCGAAACTCCAACTTTTTCATTATCCATTTGTCCTAGTCCCTCCATTCTTCTATATCGCCTGCTTTTCTTTAAGCTCTTGCACTAACACCTTCACAACCTCTTTGGGTGTACCTTCCAACATTTTTCCAGCCCCTTTAAGCGATGGTGTAAAGGATCTTTTTACCTTGGTGGGAGAGCCCTTCAAACCAAGTTCTTGGGGAATGCCACCGATCGCCTCATTATTCCAAACAGTTATTGATTTATTTCTAAATGCCTCCACGATTCCTCCCATTGACGGATATCTTGGAATATTTAATTCCTTAACTGCTGTTAATATGGCTGGCATTTGGCATTCAATTACTTCATAACCATCTTCTAAAGCTCTTTCTACTACGATTTTATCTGCATCAACGGATACTACTTTTCTTACATAACTCACCTGAGGCAGGTCTAAGTGTTCTGCTAATTCAGGTCCTACCTGGGCTGTATCTCCATCTATGGCCTGACGTCCACAAATTATCAAATCATAGTTTTCTATTTTTTTGACAGCAAGGGCTAAGGTTAAAGAAGTAGCCCATGAATCCGCACCACTAAATACTCTATCGGATAAAAGGATGGCCTCATCTGCTCCCATAGCTAAAGCTTCTTTGAGAGCAATTTCAGCCTGAGGAGGTCCCATGGATATTACGGTAACACTTCCCCCCAGCTTATCTTTTAGGGCTAAAGCTTCTTCCAATCCATTTCTATCATCTGGGTTGATGATGCTTGGTACCCCATCTCTTATCATTGTTCCTGTTTTGGGGTCAATTTTTATATCATTGGTATCTGGCACTTGTTTCATGCAAACAATTATTTTCATAACATATCTCCTTCCTATTATTTCAGAACTTGTCCAGCTATAACAATTCTTTGAACTTCTGATGTACCTTCAAAAATTTCACAGATCTTAGCATCTCTAAACAATCGCTCTACTTTGTATTCCCTCATATAACCATATCCTCCATGAATCTGCACAGCCCTCGATGCACATCTCATTGCTGTTTCTGAAGCATACAGTTTTGCCATTGCTCCTTCTTTGGTAAATGGCATTCCATTATCCTTTAACCATGCTGCTCTATGTACTAGCATTCTGGCACAATCTATTTCAGTTGCCATATCTGCGATCATCACCTGAACCATTTGCTGTTTTGCAATTGGTTTTCCAAATTGTATACGGCTCTTAGAATATTTTATGGCTTCTTCTAAGGCGGCCTGGGCTATTCCTAAGGAAAGTGCACCTACCCCAATACGACCACTATCTAATGATGTCATTGCGATTTTAAACCCATCTCCTTCTTTTCCTAGAAGGTTTTCCTTCGGTATACGGCAGTCTTCAAATATCAATTCTCTTGTATAGGAACCATGCATTCCCATTTTGTTTTCCTTTTTACCAAAGGTAAATCCTTGTGTTCCATCTTCTACAATAAAAGCACTTATAATTTTTTTTCCTTTTTCTGCAACTATCCCTGTAACAGCTGTTACAACATAGGTATGAGCGATTCCTGCACTACTTATAAACATCTTAGAACCATTTAGTACATACTCATCACCCTCCAGCACCGCTGTTGTTTGTTGATTTCCAGCATCAGAACCTGCATTTGCTTCAGTTAAGGCAAAGGCTCCTATTGTTTCTCCCTTAACCATTGGAACTAAATATTTTTCTTTTTGTGCCTTTGTTCCAAAGGCGTATATGGGTAAGCTTGCTAAGGAAGCATTTCCTCCCAAAGTCATGGCTGTTGATGCACAGGCTTTCGCTACTTCTTCTGCTACCAGGGCATAAGCTACATAACCTGCCCCAGAGCCTCCATACTCCTTTGGATAGGCTAAACCCATAAAACCAAGCTTACCCAGTTTTTCTAGTATCTCCATGGGATATTCACCGGTTTCATCGATCTCCGCCGCATAGGGCTCAATTTCTTTCTCTGCAAATTCACGTGCAACTTTTTGAATCATCTTTTGCTCAGGTGTTAATGCAAATTGCATTTCGTATGCCTCCTTTTATAGTTAGTTAATTAATTAACATGTGAGAACGTAAGCTTTTCTTTTTTACTGATCAAACCTACTGTTTTATCTCTATTTTTAACTTTCATTACCCTGAATACCGTAAAGTTCAGCGTCTATTCCCATGAATTTTTCCAGTGGTCTTCTTAAATATTTCATGTAAACTTTTGCTATATTGCCCAAAAATATTGCTGCCAGTACTGTCCCTATTTGCACACCCTCAATTCTTCTGAGAAATAACAATGATATAAGTACCGTTATCGTTACCATTGTACAATCGTTTATTACTTTTGCAGTTCCAAACTCCTTTTTTAGTTTATATGCAATGGTTTTCGCTACTCCATCTCCAGGAAGCATAACTATATCTGCTATTACTATCAAACTTATTCCAAAGGCCATAACACCACAGGATCCTAAGAGCAAAGCCATTTTCCATAAAAAAATCGAAGGATTTACACTAGAAAACCAAGGCATTAATGTATCAATAAATATACTGAATATTAAACTTACAGCAATCTGTAACAATTGTTTTTTATCAAACTCTTTTCCCATCCAGAAGACCTGAAGGGCAACTAATATTATATTTAATACGAACATACAAGTACCAAGGCTTGCCATTGTTATCATAGTAAACACATATGCAACGCTAGTGATAGGGGATATTCCTAACATTGCCTTTGTCATCATACAAACACCTAAAGAATAAAAGAATAAACCAATAATATAGACAGTGATCATTTTCATTTTAGATATCATTTTTCCTCAATTCACCTCCCTTCAGCAACTCTCCATTGTAGCTATTTGCAAGTTTGATGCCAAGTTTTAGATTGTTGATAAAGCTTATATTTCTGTCTCCATACTCTGTTTTTGTTGCTGTACTGCAACTCCTTTATCAGTTAATTCATTGGAATGTCGCAAACATAATACATTTACATTTACTATATTGCCCCGATATTAATATGAGTTTAACGTCACAGATTTTCTACGTAGTACGCCTCTAAAAAGACTGTTGGTAGCATCGTCAAAATGTAACAAGAGGTCGGTATCAACCAACCTCTTGTCCTAAAATAACTTAGTTTTTGAATATCAACTCATATTGTCAAGATACCAAACATACCCATTGTTGCTAAGATAGCACATAGTATAGGTATAGCTATAGATACTGGAATCATCCAATTTGTTAATTGTTCTTTAACTTTGGCATCGGGACATCCTGCAATTACCATTGCTCCACCTGTCGAGAATGGAGAAAGGGCAGAAGCCATAGCTCCAATGAAGATGCAAGAAAACATCATAACCGGATTTAAGCTCAATGATTCAGCCAATAGGGGTACTAATGGATACATTAATGGGCATACTACTGATGTTCCGCTTGAGAAAAAACTCAGGAATGAAGCGAATAGTACTAGCATTGCTGGTACCATAAATGTAGGTACACTATTTGTCAACATACTAGAAATTGCATCAATTAACCCAGCCTCTCTTGCTACGCTTAATAACATTGCAACTCCAGCAATCATCAAGATAGGATTCATCGGTAATTTTTTAATGACTTGCTTTTCATCACCAATCTTTAATACTACTGCTAAGATGGCTGCAATAATCATAACCGATTGTGGCTGTGCAAATGTAGCCAGTTGAGATATCAAAGTATTTCCTTTCACCCAAGTATTTAAAATGGTAGGCACAATCATAAGTAAAAATGCTATACTAATTAATATCATTGTTTTCATTTGTATCGTATTAAATGGCTCTGGTTTTTCCACTGCTACTTTTTTGGCCTTATATCCTTTAAAAAACACATATGCAATTGCTATTATTAAAACTCGATTTAAAACACTTGTGGCCCATACATTTAATGCCATTTGAAAAGCACTGTCTCCATAACCTGCTGCCTCAATTAAGTTTTTAGAAATGACGCCTCCAAAACCATTGATAGGATTATCCCCACCAATTAAGGTAGCAGATCCGATCGTAACTGCAAGGAGAATTGGATGAATTCCTGCAGAAAGTCCCATTGCAAACGCTAGTGGACCCACAATAGCCGGTGTAGAAGCACCTGCTCCCCAAAATGCCACCACAGCGCTTACTAAAGCAATTACCCAAGGGATTAGTTTAGCATTCCCATTCATTGCATACAGTAGCTTTTTCCCTACTAATTCCATTGTTCCATTATCAGTAGCATAAGTGAAAAAAAGCGAGATTGCAATTAAGAAGAAGACGATATTTGTTGGCCAGAAAGCAATAATTTGCGGTACCTTTAAACCCATCGCGAAAACGCCAATGACAAAAGCAAATCCCATTGCAAGAATGCCTGTATTAAATTTAAACTTCCAACCTAATACAATAGAAACAACGATTGCTATCAAACATATCCACAGTACCATAAAACAACCCCCCATTTTTATAATTCCTTATCCCTACTTTTATATATTTTTAAATCCTGTACGATTAATTACTTCATCTTGCACCTCCTTTGTAAGTGCTGTAAAGTATGCACTATAGCCCGCTACACGAACTACTACGTCTCTATAGTCATCTGGATTTTTTTGTGCCTCAATGAGCGTTTCTTGATCTATAACATTGAACTGGATGTGTTTCCCCCCATTTGTAAAATATGTCTTCATCACAGAAGCTAGCTTGTATAAATCTTCGTCTCTTTGCAGTGCAGTAGGATGAAATTTCATATTCAACAATGTAGCTTGATATTCATCCTGATTAATCTTCATAGCACTATGAAGTACAGCCAATGGTCCATTCATGTCCCTTCCTTGCATCGGCGACATACTTCCATCCGCAAGAATCGTCTTAGCCTTTCTTCCGTCCGGCAATGCTCCTACGGCTAATCCACCTGGCTGATGGGCAGTAATCGAAATTGCGGTTGGAACAACATAACCTCCATATGCATGTTCAATGGTAGACAATAATTTTGCATATTGCTGATAAATATTACTTGCAATCAGATCCGGCAAGGCCTCATTATTACCATATTTAGGTACACGGAGAAAATCTTTATGCATCTGCTCATAACCTATCCAGTCTGCTTCTAAAGCTTCCATTAATTGGGACATTGTATATTTCTTTTTATCAAATACCAAATCTTTAACTGCTGCCATGGAATCAGCAACATTAATAACTCCTACTGCAACAAGGCATGCCGCATTATCAAAGTCAAAGGTACGATTTAGCATGTCTTTTCCTAATTTGATACCATCCTTCATAAGAGATGATCTGAATGGATCTGGGAAAAGGGCTCTTTGAGAAATCATTTCTACATTACATCGTTCTGCAGCCAAATGGAGCAGATAATCCATTTGCTTATAGAATGCTTTTTCATATTCTTCAAAAGTTTTAAACTCAGTAACTGTGCCTGTCTCAATACCCACCATTTCCTTTGAAAATGGACAATAGCCATTGTGCATAAAAATATCGAAAGCTTCTGCAACAATAAACATAATTGCTGTCTGGGTCCTTGTCAAAGCTGGTATGTTGCCATCGAGGCATCCTGTCATTGCATAATCTCTCGCATCCTCTGTTGCACAGCCATGTTTTTCAAAAAACTTGATATAACTCTCATCTCCAACAAATGCTGGCATTCCAAGTCCCGTACGAACTACTTTTAATCCTTCAACAATCAAATCAAGACTGGTATCTTTATGTACGCGCAAGGTACAAGTAAAATGGGGTAATTGTGTATCTAGCGCTGACTTCATCACTAAGCTAGTCAGTTCATTTGCGGCATCACTGCCATCTGCTTTAACACCGCCTAATGTCCAATTGTGCCATTTTGCCATACCTGCATTTTTCTTTCGGTTTGCTTTTCCAGATACACGATTCATTTTCATTTCTTTAATACGAAGAAGTTCAATGAGCTCTATTACTTCTTCATCGGTGATCTTACCTTCATCTATGTCCTTTCTATAATAAGGATACATATATTGATCAAACCTTCCAGCTGCTGCAGTTGGTGAAGGGCAGGCTAATAGGAATGTAAACCAAAAAGATTGAATGGCTTCTTTAAAACTCTCTGCAGGATATTCAGGAACTTTTCTACAGATTTTTGCTATATTAAGTAGCTCATTCTTTCTTAGGAAATCGTTCTCCTCTTTTGCAAGCTTTTCTGCAAGTTCTGCGTACCGATTTGCAAAACGAATCCAAGCTTCATATACAATAATAACAGCTTCCAAAAAATGCTTTTTCTCTATGGAATCTCTTTTAAAATACCTTAGATTTTTAAGCTCTTGTCTGCATTCTTCAATAATAGCTCTTGCTCCTTTAGTCAATATTTTCTCAAAATCGATTACTACGAGAAAAAATCCAGGTCCAAGCCCCATGCCAGATTGGGCAAAACCACCACCCGAACCACCTTCTTTATCTTTCCAAGGTGGCAAGACTACACTAGATTTCATAAAAGGCCATAATCGCTCATCTTCCCCTAGTATTTCTCCCATAGCTTTAACCAGATTACTATTTAAACTGCTTCCACTAAATTTATCATTTAGTTCATACAGCTCTTTTTCATCCTCTGGATCAATTGTATAAACCTCGCTCTTTAAGGCTTCTACTTCGTCTGGTGTCCATATTCCATATTCATAATCTATTTCTAATCCAAAGGGCTTACTCGCACCAGCCCCTGCAATTAGATCATCTTCCTCAATAAAAATAGTGATGTTCTCTAAAACATTTGCATGAATTTTTGCGCGTCTTATTATTTGGGGCATACCTTCTGTTACTTCCAAAGTTTCATTTGCAATACGGAACTTTTCAATACATAATGGATATCTATTAATTCTTAGACGATCCTTCATTCTCTTGACTCGATCATTCATAAAAGCACTCTCCATTTCTTTTATTGATTTTCTTTTTCTTAGAAATCATCTTACCATCGAACCTGCTGGAAAACAACAAACATCTGTGTTTACAGCTATTTGTGTACTAAGTGCACATTTTTTTACTGACCTGATAGATACAATGCACAAGTTTTGCATAATTCATTGAATATTCTTATCGTTTCTTATACAATAGATATATTATTAAGTTTGTACTAATTAACTAAAGGAGCTTGATGATCATTGAATATTTCCTTTATTCTACATAAATTAGGTAATCATATCATAAAAAAAAATATCGGCTTTACCGATTTAGAGGAAATTCTAAGTATCATACTGCTAAAAAATCAATCTTCTCTCCCAAAGAATCATTTCTATATTTCTGATAGGACTACATCATTGAGATTATTACAAACTACATCTACTGCACACCCAATTACGATTTTTTTAGCTATTTCACCCTATCAAAAAAAAGACTGTGTAGACTTTGATTTATATCATCAGCACAATATCATCCAGACTGATTTAGAGCTAATTGATTTATATAATTGTCTGAATTTCATTATTGAGGATTATAAGTACTGGTGCTATTCTTTAATGCAGGCCATATGTGATAGGAAAACATTATCCCAGATAGTTGAATTGGCAACTTCCATGATTAATTCATTGATTTTCATTTTAGATCATGATTATCGTGTCCTATGTGGTAGTGACAGGGAAGACCATTTAGATGATTATTCTGATGAGATGTTTAAAAATGGAAGCTTTTCATTTCAGCCTACTGAGAGATTAGAAGAATTATTTGAAACTAATCTCGAAGATAATAATTACAAGCTGTATTATTCACCAGATACTGGACATTATCATCATTTCTACAAAATGGTTTATAATGATATTGTCATTGCGGTTATACTCTTTATTTCCACTTCATATAATTCTTCTTTAGATTTATATTATTATATTTTGGATTTCTCTAAAATCATAAAAAGTTTAGTCGTGGATTTACAAATGAACATGGTAGAACGAGATGCTGCATGTGCTACATTTTTTAGTGATGTAGTGGAAGGCAATCTTCACAAATCAACTGAGTTTGATCTTCGCCTAAAACTGCTTCCTTATTCACTGAATTCATTCCTAAGCTGTATTGTCATCCGATTTGACCCTTCGCAGAATAAGGAAAACATACCATATCCACATATTATCAGCGAATTAGAGAAAATCTTTATCAGAGTAAATATTACGGTTTATCGAAATGACATCATCCTTATGTATTCACAGAATGAACGTACCTTTAGCAAATTAGAATTTGACTATGAACAGTTTAATGCTTTACTAATCCGTTATAATGCACATGCTGGCATTAGCAATGCTTCCAGAAATCATTCTATGCTACGGACTCTATATTTGATTGCCTCTGATACAATTGACTTATCTTATTCATTAGGACATTATAAGCTATCAAACCGAATCTTTTCATATGAGGAGTATAGCTTTTACTATATAATTAATTTATGTGCACAAAGCTTTATCCGGCAACATCACCATGATGATCTAGGTTACCTAATTCACCCTTCTGTTATTGCTCTCTATCGTTATGATCAGAAGCATCATACTAATCTTAGAGACGTCTTATTCCATTATCTAGTTAATGGAAAAAGCATTAGTAAAACTGCTAAAGTTATGTATATGCATCGCAATACAGTTATCAATAAGCTAAATAAAATAAATAATATTATCATGATTCCACTAGATGATGGGTATTTTCAATCACGACTGATCCTATCTTGCCTTATTGTGCATTATCATGAGAACTATATGAATTCAAAGTTACAATTGTAACTTTAATAAATAACCGCAAAAGAGATCTATACTCCGCTGTACTTACGATTATTAATCGCTTTTTATCCATCACGTTTTCAAATTGGTTCTTCCTCAACATCAAAACCAGCAGCTTTTAAGTTTCGATTCTTACGTGTCAGTTCTCTATTCTCCAGTTCAAGCTTTAATAGCTGTGCCAGAAAGTCTGCATAATCCATAGCCTGAATTTTTGAATAGTTCTCATAGAGGTTTCTGCCAAACCGAAGTTCTTTGCAGTAGTGTTTAATTAAGGCATCCGAGTTCATAGTCCTAATCCTCCGGAAGTGATCAATTCATCATAGATGTTAATATCTGGAGTGAATCTATTAAGTTCCGGAACTGTATCCGGAAGAGATATATCCATTACCGGCAAACTTGATTTTCGCTTTTGAATAGCTGTGTATGTCCACCATTGCTGTGTGGGTAGGATATGTTTAGATAATGACCATCATATGTAATTCCATTCTCGATAAATCTTGCTTTGCTAAAATCTACTTGAGCTTCTCCTGGAGGATGTGCAAGTGGAAGTGAGCCATTGGTATCCATCTTCAGTTCCTTCTTAAGCTTTGCTACAAAGCTTCTTACTGACCTTTCTGAGACATCGAATTCATCGGGATAGATCTCACGCAGCCTATCATATACTCTTTTGGCAGTATGCCGTTGCTTATGGGGTGCCTTCTCATCGTCAGTCAACCACTTGACTACTAAGTCTCTATAGGGGGACAGTTTTCCTGTTCTGACTTGCTTAGGGCGGACTTCTACATTAAAATTGGCCTTTTGAACATACTTCTTTACTGTTTCAAAGTCATGACCTGTAATATCTGCTATCTTTCTTAAACTTTTCCCTTCAAATTTCTTCAGATTTCTGATACGATATATTTGCTCCATTGTTAGCATCTCCTTATGCTCCTTTTCAGTTTGGTCACTAAAAAGGATAGTATTTTTCCGGGGTGCTTGCAATGGAGTTTTTCCATTTTTTACAGGGATTTTTAACTTCCGCTGTGCTTGGTTTCTATTCTACCAAAAACAAATAAAATCGTTATCTTGTCATATCTGTTTTAATTTCCTTATTTAATCCTTTATTGTATATGAGGTAACACCTCATATAATAATATCATCTCATTCGTTGATTCGCTCAATTTTAATACTTATGAGGTCTATTTGTCATGATATTATTCGCATCATCTAGACCCGTTGAAAATATGCAAATTAAAAAACAACATATGAGGTAGCATTCCTTATATGTTGTCTTCGTAATTCGTTTATATATCTCGTTTTCAAGGGTAAAGTATTTTTTTACAAAAAAGTCACGATAACCCGATCCTGCACCTGCTAGAATCAGTAACGGACCTTCTGTTTTCAGCACTGCTTCTCTCTGTTTATCATTTAAATGATCTAAATTCATGGATAGACTCCTTTCTACGCTTTGCTCTCTTATCTATCTTATAGGATTTTGTCCATCCTGACAATAAAATCATACATTTTATCAGAACAAACGTTCCTTTAAAGTTATATAATAGAAAAAACCGGTGCTTAACAGCACTGGCTTCTCTCTAGTTTGAGCTTTTATTAAATCTCTTATGTTATTTTTATATTTATTACTATGCGTTCTCGATGAATCCAAGCTACAATTGAAATTGACTTACTATTTCTTTTAGTATTTTTGATGCATTCAGTAATGAATAGGTATTTTGTTCAATCATTTCAATCGAACTATTTTGCTGCTGTATGGAAGCAACAGTCTCTTCAATGCCTGCAGAATTTTCTTCAGAAATAGCTGTAATTTGCTCTATCTCAGCGTTAACAGCATTTCCATTTTCAGATATTTCATTTAAATTTTCAGATATTTGTTTTATTTTTTCAGTCATTGTGATAACTTCATTGTTAATTCTTTCAAAGATTTCCCCGGTAGTTTTAATCTGATAAGTTCCATTTTCTATCTCCCCATATCCTTTCTCCAGTGATTCTGCCATTAACTTTGATTCACTTTGAATACCTAAAACAATATTCGTTATTTCCTTTACAGAACCTCCAACTTGTTCCGCAAGCTTTCTTATTTCCTCCGAAACAACCGCAAAACCTTTTCCCGCTTCGCCTGCTCTTGCTGCCTCTATAGCTGCATTCAGGGCCAAAAGATTTGTTTGTTCAGCAATTGAATTAATTACTTGAACCAAAGTAGATATTTTTTTCGAGTTAACATCTAATTGTTTTATCTTCTTAACAGCATCTCCAATAATACTATTTATATGAATCATATTATTAACAGAGATTTTCATCTGTACATTTCCATTCTGCACCACACCTATGATGTCCTCTGATGAGTTTTCTAACTCTTCCCTAGTTTCATTTGCTCTCATAATCAATTTTCCTAAATTAAAAATGGAGTTTGCAATTTCATTCGAAGAATTTGCCTGTGCCTCAACACCTGCTGACATTTCCTCCATTGTTACAGTTATTTGCTCGCTGCCCTGTTTTACCTGAACGGCAACTAATCTTAAACTATCCGTTCTATTATCTATATCTGTAGCTGATACAGCAATTTCTTGAATCATATTCCGCAAACTATGCAACATCTCATTCATTGCTGATGACAATTGACCGATTTCATCCCGCCCTTGATAATAGATTTCTTCTAAATCAAGCTCTCCTTTTGCAATTTTACTCATCATTTTAACAACTTGATTTAGATGAGAACTAATACTTCTACTGATTAAAAGGACAATTGAAATTCCAACTACAGTGGCTAGAGCAGTTGATATGATTAAAATCTTAATCGATTCATCAATTTTTTTATATGTATCCATCAGAGATTTATGCCGCTGCATATCTACTTCAACTCTTATCTTCTCAAAAACCTGGGTTGTAGGAATTAAAAGCGCACTTATTTTTACCTGTCCGTATATGGCATCTTCTATATTATTTTGTTCCATATTTTTAACGATATCACTTTTAAAATAATCATCTATTTGTTTATTATTTTTGCTAATGATATCAAAATCAAGTCTTAATTCTGACGTATCCAGTACAGGTATCATTTGAGCTTCTAACTCTTCAAACTCTTTTTTTATTTTATCATATTCGTCTATTAATCTGTTCTGTGGAGAATTAACATAATTAGAAGCAATTGCCTGTTTTGTAATGAACAGAGACATCATATGTGTTAGCATAACGGACCTATCGGCAGTAGCCTCAATAACCGACACAGCTTCTCTATTTTGAAATAGGTAGGTAGATACTAGTCCTGTGGCAGCAACAAATAGCATAACAGCAGTAAACAATGCAGCCATATATTTAAGTCCTAACTTAAGATTTCTCCATTTTATTTTTTTCATGTTCACGATCTCTCCTTCTATTTTTAGCACTATATGTTTGTCGCTAATCATATAAAGGCTTCTGTTGTAAAATTCCCTGATATTACACGTTCATTAATAAGACCCAACAGAGCTTCAATGATAGTAGGATAAAAAACAATACCACTTACCACCCTTGCAAACTGCAATGCTGCTACTTTTGATGAATCCGTTCCAAAATCAACTGTTTTCTTTGAAATAACTAAGGAGAATCCAAAAATTTCCTTTTATCTAAATAAAAAAATAAACAGCAAAAACACTTTACCATTTATTTCTTTATTTTAAAATTCTATGTCTCTATAGACGATTTCACCATCTCGTACAGTAAGCATATTTCTCAACAGCTGCTTACCGATCATTCTACCGCCTTCCCAATCCTCAAATAATTCCTCTTTTTCAATGATCTTTAGAATAGCTATGTCTGCACAACTTCCTGGACTAAGGCAGCCTATCTCCCCTTCCATACCTATGATACGCGCTGGTGCGCTTGTACATCTTTCTATTATCTCATTTATGCTTAATCCTATATTCAAATACTTTGAGAGTAAGAACATCATATTAAATATCTGTGGTTTTTTATAAAGGCTTTTCACTGTTAGATCAGTACTGATTACATCAGGTAGGAAACCATCTTTAATTGCCGCATCAGCAACCTTAAATGCAAAATGGTATCTTGCATTTGCCACGTCAAAAATAACGCCTCGTTGCCTCGCCGCTTTTATTTCGTCATATACTTTTCCATTTTCATCAATAATCGAATGTCCAATATTATGATATGCATGGGTAACGACATCCCCTTTTCTCAAACAGTTCACCAATTCTGTCATTGTAACAGGAACGTCGGTGCTATGAACAACCACGTTAACACCTATGTCCTCTGCCAACTTAATCGTTTCCTTCAATGGCTCTATTCCTAGATCTCCAACCACATCTTTGCTGAGACGCACCTTTAAACTGATTAGTTCTCCTCTATACTTCTCAAAAAGCCTTTTGATTTTTTTTCTATTAAAATATGCAGGATTTACATTTTCATGGTAACTACCGGTCACTAACCCTGCAGAACAAACGTTTAGATAGCATTTGATTCTTAGCTTGCTGCTGTTAATAAAGCCTCTATAATATTCGTAATTCGCACATCCACAGCTTCCTGCATCCACTACCGTAGTAATTCCCGAAGAAAAACAAGTTGCCTCAGCAGGAATACCGATTTCTGTTAGTGGATAGATGTGTACATGATAGTCAATTAGTCCTGGTGTTACTATACAGCCTTTTGCATCAAGAATCTTTTCACCTTCCATATTGCCAAAGCTCCCAATCCCTGCTATTTTTCCATCTTTTACTGCGATATCAGCAACTTTGTCAATTTTATTACAGGGGTCTATCACCCGACCATTCTTGATTATGATATCCATTACAGGAAACACTCCTCACACAATATTTTAGACTGGATTCATTGAAAAGAGAGCAGCCTTTTAGCTGCTTCTCTTTATTCATTCAAGAAATTATTGTTTACTATACAGCATCTGGTACAGCCCTATCTTTTTCCTTAAGCTTCTTCTTAAATACCAATGCAACCGAAACTACAGCACCTATTAAAAAGAGGGCAGAAATGGGTCTTGTTAAAAATGGAAGCAGACTTCCATCGCTTGCCATGAGTGCCCTTCTTAGATTTACCTCAGCAATAGGTCCTAGAATAAATCCAATAATAAAGGGCGTTGAAGAAATATTTGCTTTAATAAATAGATACCCTACGACGCCAAAGATGAATATACTCCATACGTCAAAAACCCTACTGTTTCCTCCAAATGCCCCTACTGCACAAAGAACCATGATGATAGGAAATAAAATATTTTTGGGTATATCCATAAGTTTTACAAAATATTTAAGTCCTGCGTATTCAAAAATAAGCATTGCGATATTCGCAACAATTAGCGCTGTAAATATGGCATACATCACTACACCATTGTTTTTGAAAATCAATGGACCAGGAGAAATTCCGTGAATCAAAAGCCCTCCCAACAGCATAGCCGTTACAGTGTTCCCGGGAATACCTAGTGTGAGTAAAGGTATTAAAGCACCTCCTGTGGTGGCATTGTTTGAGGCTTCAGAGGCAATTATCCCATCAATAATACCTGTACCAAATTTTTCAGGATACTTAGACGCATTTTTTGTTGCACTGTAAGCGAGTATACTGGATGTTGAACCGCCTACCCCTGGAAGAATTCCAACGCCTAGGCCGATTAATGACGATCTGATCATATTCCAAAATTGTTCTTTAAATTCTTTAAAAGACACCCCAAAGCCCTTAATTTTATATTCTGTGACTTGGCCTTTCTGGCCTGCAGCCTTTTGATGAGAAAATCTTATGATATCACTTACAGCAAAGAGCCCGATTAAAACTGTCAAAATATCAAATCCTGAAGTGAGTTGATGGATACCAAAGGTAAATCTCATATATCCGTCAATAGGTGCAATACCAATCATGGCCATAAGAATCCCGAACAACCCGCTTATCAAACCATTAATCATGGAATCTCCGGAAAGACTTGCAATAATTGTAAGAGAAAAAATAGCGATGGAAAAATATTCAACAGGAGTAAATTTAAGGGCAAAGTCTGCCAAGGATGGGGATATAAAAATTAGGGCAATTACACTAATAATCCCTCCAATAAAGGAGTATAAAATACCTACGCCTAAAGCTTTTCCCGCTTCACCCTTCTCTGCCATAGGCCCGCCGTCAAAAACCGTTGCTATGGATGAGGGTGTTCCGGGAATTTTAAGAAGGATCGCTGAGATAAGCCCACCTGAAATCCCGCCGATATACAATCCAATGAGAAGCGATATCCCATTAATAGGCTCCATTCCAAAGGACATTGGTAAAAATAACACAACTGCCATTGTAGCCGATAAACCGGGTATAGAACCAAAAATGATTCCGACAATTACACCGAGCGTTATCAGCAGCAAACATACTGGCGACAATAGTACCGCTAAAATACCTTCCAAAATCATTTGAACACCTTCCTTTCTTTATCTATTTATCCTAACAAGCCAGTAGGAAGCATTAGATTAAATGCCTTTACAAAAAGGAAATAAATACAGACAGGCACTACGATCGAAATGATACCTATTTTAATATAATTCCTTTTTTCAGCACTCATTAACAAGCACATCTGGAAAAACAAATATAATGCAGAAGAAATAACAAACCCCAATACATCAAACAGAGCTACATATAACCCCAGGGCTACTATTGTAAGTAGCCCGTTTAGGGTATTTTCATTCTTTGTAGTTTTTTTTGTGTATTCGGGAGTATTCTTTTTGATAGAAAGCCCTAGTTTTATTACGGCCAAAATGATGATTCCCATGGTTACAATTTTCGGTGCAAAGGCAGGACCTACATCTGCTTTAATAATAGTTTTGATTGTCCCACTATATAGATATACAGAAACACCGAGGATGAGAAAAATCATAGAGGATACTATGTCTTTTTGCTTTTCACTCACTTTTTTTTCCTCCCAACATATAACTTTCTAAAGTGCGCCTTCCATTACTGTTTTGATCTGTTGAATCATTTCTTTTTCTGAATTATATGTTTCTGTAGGGTTCATATACTTTGCTACACCAAAGAAGGATTCTATTTCTTTCTGAAATTCTGCATTTTGAGAAATTTTTGCTAAAGCAGCATCAAATTTTTCTATAACCGCTGGGTCTGTACCCTTAGGGAAAGAGTAAGAGTATGTTTTAATCGCCGTAACATCATAGCCCTGCTCAATAAATGTTGGAATGTTTGGAAGCGTAGGAACTCTTTCCTCTGATAAAATACCCATAACAATAAAGTCACCGGACTCGATATAATCCTTAATCGTGGAATAGTTAACCGTCAAAACGTCCACCTGTTTTCCAAGGAATGCAGCGATTCTATCTGAATTTGAAGAGCCAACATCAAGCTCTTTGATATCAATCCCTGCTGCTTCTTCAAGCTGTACGGATACATAGTGGGTTACGGAACCATGTACAGTAGAGTAGGTTAATTTTCCTGGGTTTGCCTTTGCATAATCGATCATATCTTGTAATGTTTTAAAGCCCGAGTCTTTGCGAACAACTACTGTATAGGTACTATCTTCAACGATTGTTCCTCCAATAGCAAAGTCTTCAGTATATGAAAAATCCGCCAAGCCTGTTGCTTCCGTAATTAGACCTGCTGTATGTTTGAAAAGCACATTATATCCATCGGGCTTATCCCCCATAATCTTTCTTGCAGCAGTCATACCGCTAGCTCCTGCTGTATTGATAATAACGATTGTTTGTCCTAATTCTTTTTCGAGATATTTTGCTGCAATTCTTGCATAGATGTCTGTATCGCCACCGGCGTTGTAAGGAACAGTCACTTGGATTGTCTTTTGCGGCCATTCGATTTCCCCTTGAGCAGTTTGGCCAGACGAATTAGCTTTACTAGGTTCTGGAGTTTTACTTGTACACCCTACCAAGGCAGTTAATCCGAAAACGATTGCCCATACAAGAATAGCCATTTTTGAAATCTTTTTCATTTGACAACATCCTTTCATATTTTAAGTTATGTGGAGCGCTTTTTATAAAGCACTCAATTTGCTAAGGTCTATAATAGTTATCTATAATTTCGCAGTTTTTCTTTTTAAGGGTGTCTGCCACCCATTGTTTATTGGATGTCCCATTTTTAGCCGCTTTCACCTTAGCACTGTCACTGGCAGATAAAACTTTGGCATCTTCCAAAAGCGCTGCGGCATCATTTTTAGGGATGACAATCAAACCATCCTTATCTCCCAATATAATATCTCCTGGATTCACAGGTACACCGCCGATCGCTATTGGTACATTCACTTCCCCCGGACCCTCTTTGAATGGGCCACCCGGCGTATATCCTGTTGCATATACAGGTATTTCCATTTTTGATATGGTGTCGATATCTCTGATAGGACCATCAAAAACAAGTCCTGATATCTTTTTCGTATACTGTGCATAAGCTACCATGATTTCTCCAACCAATGCACGGCTTCTGTCCCCCTCGTTGGATACGATTATTATATCACCTTCCCCTGCCATTTCCAGTGCTTGATGAATCATCAGATTATCCCCTGGTCTTACTTTTACAGTAACTGCCACGCCTGCCACAATATCCTCTTTAGGACTGGACATCAATTTAATTTCCGGGTTTAATGCATAGACCCTGTTCATACAATCACAAACATTCGCTGCTGGAATTGATTTAAAGCCCTCTACTATTTCTTTGCTGGGTAATTCTCTTTTTAAAAACACTCTGTTTCCTATAGCCATTTTTATATCCTCCTATGCTGTAAAGTATTCTTTGTTCACAACGTATTTAATTTCTTGCTGCTTTTCGAAGTTAATGATATTCTCTGCCATTAGTGGCACCATATGAACCAGAAGATCGGCAGATGTTCCTCCAATATGAGGTGTTAAGGTTACATTAGGTGCTTCCAGGATGGGATCTCCCGGCTGTACAGGCTCATTTGATATACAGTCCAGACCTGCACCTAATATTCTATTGTTTTTAAGTGCCTCTATCAAATCCTCTTCGTTAATAATCCCACCTCTAGCAGTATTGATAATGATTGCAGTAGGTTTCATTAACTCAATTTTTTCCTTATTAATCAAATTTCTTGTAGCCTCTGTTAAGGGTAGATGCAAGCTGATGATGTCTGAAGTCTTTAATAATTCATCCAATTCTACGTATTTCATATCTAAGCTTTTTTCTTCTAGTTCGTTCATTCTAAAAGCATCATAATATTGTACTGTAGCGCCGAAGGCTTGAACTTTTTTTGCTACGCCTTTACCAATACTTCCACAACCGATAAGACCCACCGTTTTGCCTAAAATTCCATAGGATCTATCCGTATAGCTATTTTTTGTCCATTCACCCTTTTTCATTGCCTCATGCTGCAGGATTAGATTTCTATAAACTGCTAGAATATGCATTACTGCTAACTCTGATACTGCATAGGCATTTGCACCAGGTGCATTTGCAACATAAATGTTTCTCTTTCCTGCCGCTTCAATGTCGATTGTATCAAAGCCGGCTCCCCACTTTTGGATGAACTTTAAGTTTTTATTTCGTTCAATCACCTCTTTATTGATCTTAAAAATTCTTAAGATAATAACCTCAGCATCCGTTAGATTATCATACTTTTCCTGAGTATCTACTATCTCAATCTGAAATTTCTCCGCTGGGAGCAACTCCATAAACATTTCTTTTGCCCCCGAAGGAAATATCCCAACTAAAGCGACTTTCATCCATATCACCTCTCTAAATATTATTGCAATTCTATATATTAGCAATAGTCATGCCAAAAGTATAAAGAAAGGGTTTTCCTGTATTTTTAGGCTTTCCGTCTAAATATAGTGAATAATTTATCAATTTCTCATTTTTTATTTCGTTTTTGAAATGCGTTCATTTCGTTTTTGAAATTAATCATAAAGCCTTTGAAATGCAAAATACCTTTGAGCCAATAAAACGTTGGCATTTGCATGTTAATGAAGATAATGTACTATAAAAACTTTTCTATTCCATTTTTGATTAAAAAATAAAAACCCCTGTCAGAATGACAGAGATAAGATACCACACTTGTTAATCCTATAATAGATTAAACTTTTTCATTTTGCGCCACAACGTTGTTGTACTTATGCTTAATAATTCTGCAGTTTTTTCTCTATTTCCGCCTGTCTTTTCAAGGGCTTCTTTTATTATTTCAGCTTCTATCTGGGCAAAAGCATTGAGTTCAAAGAGATTTATTTCTGGAAAAACCTCTTTTCTTATATCATTAAATATTTCTTCCTTCTCTATAACCTTAGAAGTTTTTTGAATATCAGACGTATTTCTTCTCTCTCCTATGAGCATTTCAATGATATTTATAAGTTTCGCTTCTGTCTCGGAAGCTGGTTTTTCTTTTGACTTATTAGCATCCGGCTTGATAAAAGTCATATTTTTCAGTACTTCTGCCGTCTTTTCTCCGTCAATGATTCCACCTTCACAGATAACCGTAAGTCTTTCAATAATGTTTGCAAGCTGTCTTACATTTCCCGGCCAATCATAATCACAGAGCATTTGGATTGCGTCTTGCGCTATGATCATATTTCCCTTAGCTTTTTCTTTAATGAAATAATATATTAGTTCCTGTACATCTCCTTTTCTATCTCTTAATGGAGGCAATTCAAGTTCTAAAACAGCCAGCCTATAATATAAATCTTCTCTGAAATTGCCTTTATAAATCTCTTCCATTAAGTTTTTATTACTAGCGGCTAATATCCTGACATCTATAGGAATAACCTTATCATCGCCTATTCTAGAAACTTCTTTTTCCTGAATTACTCTTAGAAGCTTAACTTGTACATCGGTGGAAACTTCACTTATTTCATCTAGGAACACGGTTCCCATATGGGCTAGCTCGAAGATACCTGCTTTTCCTTCGTTTCTTGCCCCTGTAAAAGCTCCCTTTACATAGCCAAAAAGTTCACTTTCCAAGATATTTTCCGGAAGGGCTGCACAATTTATTGCAACAAATGGCTGCCTTTTCCGGTTACTATAATTATGGATACTTTGAGCAAAAACTTCTTTTCCCGTCCCCGTCTCACCAATTATTAATATTGTACTATCCGATTCTGCATATCTAGCAGCACGTTTTTTAACTATGTCTATAGCCCTTGATCTTCCAATAATATCATTGAAGGTTTTTTTTGCAACATGCCCGCTTCCTAAATGTTTTTTACGAATTTCCCTGTCAATAGATTGAATCTTGTTCTCTTCTTGTATCGTTGCAACTGCCCCTATCGTTTTGTCTTCTACTTTTATTGGGACACTGTTTATTACAATAGATTGGCCTCCAACGTTAAGTAATTCACTGAAATTCTCTCTTCCTGTATTTGCTGTATCTATAAGTAAGGATGATGGCAGAACCTCTTTTATATTTCGCTGTTCTTTATAATTTAAAATCTTTTTTGCTATTTCATTGATATGAATAATTTGCCCATCTCTTTCAATCCCTACAATTCCCTCCGAAGTACAGTTTAATATAGAATTAATAGTTTCATATTTTTCTTTTCTCTCTATCTCAATCTTCAAATCATGAAGAGCCTCGTTTAGAGCTTGATTAATAGCAGCAGGGTCAGCGTGACCCATTACACAAGGCATATTATATTTTTTTGCCGCTTTTGCCAGCTGGAATCCTCCTATAACCACCTTAATACCATTATCAATATACTCTTTTAATCTTTCTCTTATCTCATTTTGGTTTTGGATCTCAGTTACAAGAATATCCGTTTTCATTATTTGATTGTAATCTCTTGCTGCTTCACAAATATCTCTAAAACCGATAACCCCAATTTTATCTGAAATTTTTTTAGCACTTTCAACAGATAAATGTATATCAATAAAACCATGTCTTATATCAACAACCGGAACACCAACTTTATCTCTTAAATAGGTGGCTGTTCCACCTCTGCATATTACGACTTTGGTGCCTGATCCAATGGCCGCTTCTGATATTTTATAGGCCTCTTCCATAGTAGCTTCGTAAACAGAAAATTCTAACTTTCTCTTCTTAAGCACCTCTTTAATTGTCACTGTAAGATTAGAAGTTGTAGAAATAAGTATTATTTCATTATTCAATGTTTTCACCTCCGTTAAACATCAATGAAGTAAATCTACAGACATATTTTTAACTTAAATCCATGGATAGACTCCTTTCTATTCATTGCTCTCTTATCTATCCTATAGGATTTTGTCCATCCTGACAATAAAATCATACATTTTATTAGAACAAACGTTCCTCTCACAAGCGACTTCTATTTAAAAAGCAAAGTGAAAGAGTAAATTCTATTTAAAAGTTAAAATGGCCCCGTATCTCTTTAAGCCAACTAGGAGATACGAGGCTATCTTCGCAACGCTATAATATTTTTTATTGTTTCTGCACAGGTTAAACTTTACTCAATTTTTCTGTAAAAGACTTTCATCTATACAAGTAAAGGTATCACTATCAGTCCAACCATAGTTATAATTGTCCAGAAAGCCCAGATAAATGCCATAAATCCCCATACATCTTTTAATTTCATACCTACAACCGAAAGGGCAGGTATTACATAAAGTGGTTGTAATAAATTTGTTGCCTCATCACCATAAACGAATGCATTGATGACATGGGGAATATTAGCATCAAGGCTTTGGGCTGCATCAACGAGTAATGGACCTTGTACAATCCACTGTCCACCCTGTGACGGAATAAACAAGTTTACTACAGATGCAGAAATATATGCCCAAACTGGCATTGTCGCTCCCGAGGCTATGTTCATGATTCCATTTACTACAACAGTTCCAAATCCCGAATCAACCATCATCCCTGCGATTCCTCCATAGAATGGGAATTGCATCATGATTTCTGTTGCTAATTTCATATTGTCTTTATAGGCCTCAACAAACTTTCTAGGAGAATTATATAAGAAAGTGTTTAATATAACGAATAAAAAGATTACAAAGTTAATATTAAGGGCTCCAAGAAAACCTTTTTCCATGAAAGTTGTAACAATAATTGCCAATCCGGCAAAGCCAATTAAATACATCATGATTTTACTTCCATTCATTCTATCGGCTAGGGTAACTACTTCTTCTGCTTCAATTTCTTCAACACCATCTAAGGCCGTTTTATATTCTACAATTTCATGCTGAGGCGGTCTGGTCAATATACTCAGTACTATTGTAAATACTGCTAATATAGTAAACAACGTAACGTTCATGGGATTATATACAGTTACAGCTTGATTCAGTACCCCTATTTTATCAGCCAAGAAGTGTCCATCTGTGGCAACTAGGGCATATACTGAGGCTGATGGTCCAAGGCATTGGCCTAAAATCATTGTGGAATAACCGGCGGCAACCATCATGGGAAAATGAAGACCTTTCACCTGCTTCGATAGCTGCATTGCCAATATAGGTGTAACCACAGTACAAAATGCCCAGTTAATAAAGCTTGATACATAACCAAAACCCATTAATAATATCATTGCTCCAACTGGTGTTTTGGGTATACTGGCGATTTTAATTAAAATCTTTTTTACTTGTTTGGCCTTAGCAGCAGCTGCACATGTAACTACCATAAACGCCATTTGGAAAGCAAAGGTCATTTGCGTCCAAAAGCCATTATACCAATGTTTAACCATGGATAGTGGGCCATTTCCCGTAAAAACCATACCCAAAGCAAAAACAATTAACGTAAGGACAAGACAAAATACAAAAGAATCAGGAATAATTTTATCGGCAGCAAATTGAAATTTTTTACTAATCCTCCAAAATAATGAGCCTTTTTCTTTGGAATCGGCTAGGCTGTTACTCATTTTCATCTACTCTCCTTCCTTATTCAATATAGTTTTGCGAAGCTTTTAACTGGACGATTAATTTTTTATTGAATTTTTTCTTTATTTCTTCAACCGTTTCTGCTGGATAACTAAAAAATCCTTCTCCTGACTTTAGCCCCAACTTATTTTCTGATACTTTTTGACGTAGTATTGGATTTGCCTCTTTTCTATCATCCATCACACTTAGCAGATTATCTCCTACCGTACACCATATATCTAATCCTCCTAAATCTGCCACCTCTAATTGTCCGGTAGTGGCATATCTAAATGCAGGACCAAATTTAAGTGCTTTATCGATATCAGCTGGCGCAGCAACACCCATTTCAATTAATGAGAATACTTCTCTTGCTACACCTTGTTGAATACGATTTGCTACCAACCCTGGTACATCCTTCAAAACCTTCACCGTTTGCTTCCCAATTTTTTTGTAAAGGTTTTCCACTTCATTATAGACAGTTTCAGTGGTATTCCCGAAAAATGATAATTCTGCAATCGGTATTAAATGTGCAGGATTATACCAATGACATACCATAGTCCTTTTTTTTCGTTCTTCGCCAATTAGCATCATAATGTCTTCTAATGCCAAACTGGAAGTATTGCTGGCAAGTATCGTATCAGCTTTACAGTATTGATCTAGCTCTTTAAATAAATTTTGTTTTAATTGAATATTCTCCGGAGTTGCTTCG
The DNA here is from genome assembly GCF_001750685.1 of Geosporobacter ferrireducens. Classification (GTDB taxonomy): domain Bacteria; phylum Bacillota; class Clostridia; order Peptostreptococcales; family Thermotaleaceae; genus Geosporobacter; species Geosporobacter ferrireducens. Next base: position 2,022,064 of record NZ_CP017269.1, read on the forward strand.
ATTACATAATCAACATCTTCTACACAAGGCCGAAGTTCTGAATACAATTGGATATTTTCCAGGGCTCTTTCTATTGCCTCTTCAGTGATGAAGTCATTCTCTTCCAGGAATTGAAGCTCAGTTCTGATTGTGCTCTTAACTGTTGTTCTTATGTTATCATTGATTTCGAAAAGGTTTACAGAATAACCATACATCGCAAAGGTTTCTGCAATGCCATGTCCCATGGTTCCTGCCCCTAATACAGCTATTTTCTTGATCATTCTACTACCCTCTTTCCTTATAAACCTAATATATTTCTTGCATCTTCTACTGCTGCAACCTCTTTCGATGATGCCCTGATAATATTTGCAGCTCTTTCAACAAACTGTGCATTCGACTTTGCCAGTTCTCCAGGTCCAAAATAAACATTGTCTTCCATGCCAACTCTTACATGCCCACCCATAGCTATAGCTGCCAGCATGATTGGAATATGGCCTTTACCGATTCCAAGGGCTGACCAAGTAGAGCCTTCTGGAATAAGGTTTTTAAGAAATACTAAGTTTTCAATAGTTGCTGTCATACCTCCAGCAGCGCCCAATACGAATTGATAGTGCAGGGGTGCTTTTAGCACACCTTTTTTCTGGTAATAAAAGGAGTTATAAATCATTCCTGCATCAAAAATCTCTATCTCCGGCTTAACACCATACTCCTGCATTGTATGGCCAAGCTCTTCCAGAAATTTGGGATGATTAATAAACAGGCTGTTGTGCATCCAGTTCATAGAACCGCAATCGTAAGAAGCTAATTCTGGTTTTACAGATTTTAAGTGCGCTTGTCTCGTTTCGTCCGTTGCGTTTAGGTCGCCCGATGTTGTTAAGTTCAAGATGATGTCACACTTTTCCTTTATTAAAGCAACTGTTTCCTCGAACTTTTCTTTGCTCATGGTGCCTTTGCCGTTATCATCCCGCATGTGTAAGTGGGCTATTGCCGCACCCGCTTTCCAACACTCATAAACATCATTTGCAATTTCCTGTGGTGTTAAAGGTACATTTGGATTATCTTGTTTTGATGGCCATGCCCCAGTTGTGGCAACTGTGATAATTGTTTTATTCATTTTTTGTCCTCCTTTTAGTTTTTTTAATACGCATCTCTATATAAAGCAAACATCATGCCATTTATCCGAGAGTGTTTTAGAAAACCTTTAAAGAAAGAAATATCAGTCATATCAGAGACAATATATCTTAATAAATAGAAATATCCACAATACATATCCCTGCTATTGATGAAATTTTTCATCAATAGCAGGGATATGTATTGCATTCTATATAATCATATTGTTTTCTGATTCAATGATTATATAGAAAACGTTATTCTTTGGAAATAGTTTTAATGATGATTTTTTTCATCGATTCTGCGCATTGTTATATTTCTAACTAAATGACTCCTCTCATATATCTATGAATATCCCTATTATCTATTGGCCTAATTAAAATCCGCAAGTGATGAATAAAATCATCGCTTGCGGATCTTCATTAAACTTCATTAATAACTAAACCTATTTTTTTGCATTTCTTTACAATTGTAGATTGGTCTATCCCAAGATATTTCGCAGCTTTTCTTGTGGATCCATATTTTTTTATGGCTTTTATTATAATATCTTTTTCCAAGTTCTGTACTGCTTCTTTAATATTCAAATTTTCCTCAAATGCTTCTGCATAGGCGTTTGTTTTTTCAATGCCAAGGATTAAGGATAAATCCTTTTCTTTAATAGTATTGTCCTGGCTTATGATTACCATTCTTTCAATCAAATTTTCAAGTTCCCGTATATTCCCAGGCCATTCATAAGCCTGTAGCATTTTCAAGGAAGCATGTGTAAGCTCAACTTGTTTACCATATTTTTTATTATTGTGATTTAGAAATTCATTGGTTAAAGTTTCTATGTCTTCCTTCCTTTCTCTTAACGGCATCATATAGATAGGAACAACATTTAATCTATAAAACAAGTCTTCTCTAAATCGTTTTTCTTTCACCTCATGCTTAAGATCTTTATTTGTAGAAGCAATAATTCGAACATTCATCTTTATTGCTTTATTTCCTCCTACACGGATGAATTCTTTTTGCTGTAGAACACGAAGCAGCTTACTCTGTAACTTAAGGGGCATATCACCTATCTCATCCAGGAGTATTGTCCCTTCTTCAGCCAATTCAAATAATCCAGGCTTACCAGCTTTCTTTGCATCCGTAAAGGCACCTCCTTCATAGCCGAAGAGCTCTGATTCAAACAATTCTTGGGGAATAGCTGAACAATTCACTTTAATAAAAGGTTTATCTTTTCTCTTGCTTTGATAATAGATTTCATCAGCAATTACTTCTTTTCCAGTACCCGATTCTCCAGTAATTAAGACCGTAGCATCTGTTGATGCCACTCTATTTACTAGTTCCATAATCGACTGCATCTGTTTATTAGTATAAATAGTTTTTTTATTGGATACCTGTTTGCTGCGCAGAAATTTTATTTCCTCCATAGCCTTTCTTTCATCTTCTTTTAGCTTGGAAATTTTCTTCTCTAGATTATTTAACTCTGTTATATCCCGATTATTAATAACTACTAGCTTAACATTCCCATTTTCATCAAAGATTGGCTTACCTGTTACCAAAACCTCTTTATTAGTCTTTAAGATTGTTCCAATGGAGTTTACCACATCCCTCTTTTTTATTACCTCCATGGTCACAGCACCCTTATACAGCTTGCCTTCCTTAAGAATCTCTCCAACATTTCTTCCTATGAGTTCTTCTTTACGAATTCCTGTTGAACTAACATATGCTTTGTTGACAAAGACAGTATTTCCATCTCCATTAGAAATATATATACCATCATGTAAATTGTCAGCTATTTCTCTGAAATCAAGATAGTTTTCAATAAAATCATTATATTTCAAAGAAATCAAACTATATTTTTCTTCTAGAATATCTTTATAACTTATCGGAGCCTCTATAGCTCTTATAATTTCCATGATCTCAGTGATCAAATCCATCATCGTTTTAACTTTAACCTCATCACTCATAGTAATCACCACACTAACAATTGGTTTCAACAAAATACTAAATGATAATTGTATTCTTCATTCTCTCTCATTTTCCTTTAATATCTCTATTACTTTCTTTGCATCCCCCTTAATTCCATTTTTTCGAAATATTTAATATCATGATTTAACTCATTAACGTCAAAATACAAATAAAATTTTTTAACTCTTTTTCACTTTTCATCTTTAAACACGCATAGCACTTGGCAAAACAAACCCGTATCTCTCTTTTCATCGTATTGAGACACGGGTTTACTCTCAGCATTTATATATTCAAAGTTCAAAAGACCAGAGAAGAAAAACTTCTCTGGTCTTTTGTCCCTTATTATTTTTAATATTCAACCTTCCACATATATCTTCGCTGATCCATTGAGTGGTTTCTGAGCTCTGCCATTTTTGCAACCATGCTGCGCTCGATAGGAATCATAATCACAGAATTGAAGAACTCCGCCACACTGTCATCAATGATGTTGATTCCTAATTCTTTTGCATCTATCACCGTAACTCTTGCAGCATATCTATTAAGGAATTTCAGTGCCCTTTCGTCCAAAGGCCTTGTGCTTCCTTCGCTCATCAGTAATATTACAGGAAGATTTTTATCTGTAGTTTCAAAAGGTCCATGAAAATACTCTCCTGTATGCATGGGTACAGCATGTTTCCACTGCATCTCCATGAAATGGCAGTAGCTCATCGTATAGGCAGTGCTATAAGCTGGACCACTAGCCATTACATAAAATATCTCATCATCTTTGTATTCCTCTGCAAATTTAATGGAAATTTTATCGATATATTTCTTTGCTTTCGCAATGATTTGGTCTACTTTAGTGAATGCATCCATAGCGGCATCATACTTGTCATAGTCTTCGTATTGTTTGAGCAATTCAAACCCAAGCCTTAAAGCATTTGACTGATTGCCTTGGCTATAAATCTGATTTTCCCCGTTTGAGTATACCACTACATATTGTCCGTTTTTTGCCATATCTGTAGTTGGAAATCCTGTCATTGCTATTGTAACAGCACCTCTTTTGTTTGCCGTTTTTACTGCTTCAACAGTTTCAGGAGTTGCCTTCAGGGAGCATATAACACAAATGCAATTTTCGTCAAGCATTGCTGGTGTAGCATGTACAAACTCATTACTGTTGAATATTGATACGCCAAAAGTCTTAGCTTCTTTATTTAAAAGATAATACCCTCCAAATATAGCGGCTTGCGACCCTCCGCATGCCACAAAATAAACATGTTTTAACCCCCCTATATTATCAAGCTTTGCCTTTACTTCGCTTATAATCTGTTTTACTTCCATAGTTGGCCTCCAATTCTCCCTTTTCAATTATTATCTAAATATCAGTTATTCTGCAATTCTATATTCATTACCGATCTTTTCTATCTTCAGTCCGTAAAGTTGGAAAGCTCTCTCAATAGAAACCTTATTCTCTATAACATCTGTAAGGATGGCTTCCGGCTTTCTGTTCTTAGCCTCACCATATCCTCCAGCACCAGGCGTTTTTATAGTTATCCTATCTCCTGCATTGATGACGATCTCTGAGCACTTTGACGGTAATCTTTCAGTGGTGCCGTCGGTTCTTTTAAGATAATAGGCTCCCCCACTGCCATTCTCCCCACCATTAAGTCCCCAAGGCGCAAATAGCTGCCGGTCTCCTAAGCCTGTAAAATTAATATTATCGAATCTTGCTTCAAATTCTCTGCAAATCCCCTGTCCTCCCCTATATTCTCCGGCTCCACCACTATCGGGGATCAGTGAATACTGTCTTACAAGTACAAGAGGAAACTCCATCTCCAAAGCCTCTATAGGGAGATTTGAGGTATTTGTCATATGTACTTGAACCCCGTTAAGTCCATCTCCTTGTTTTGTAGCTCCTGCCCCTCCCGCTATGGTCTCAAGGTATATATAGAAATGGTCTTTTTCATTAGGGTTTGTTCCGCTGAATACAGCAGTTGTACAGGAGCTGTTGCATCCTGCGATTGCCCTATCCGGAACTGCCGGTGCCATTGCGCCGAATATTACATCTGCAACACGCATGCAGGTATCAATTCTCGCACCCACTGGAGCAGGATTTTGAGCATTTATGATAAGACCAGGTTTTACAATTATATTGAAAGCCCTGTATATACCTGCATTTGAGGGTATTCCCGGATCAATCAATGATTTTAAAGCATAAAATACTGTAGCAAGAAGACCGTTATAGGTTACATTTATAGGGCCCTCAACCTGTTCATGGGTTCCGGCAAAATCCAAGTCCATAGCGTCTCCTCTTATGCTTATTTTTACACAGATCTTGATTGGATCGGGACTTGCTGCCCCTGCATCATCCATATAATCTGCAAACTCATAATCACCATCACTAAGCTTTGCGATTCCTGCTCTTAATCTTCTCTCAGCATAATCCTGCAGTTCATACATACTGTCTATGAGTAAATCACCATATACTTCATATGCTTCCAAGAGTCTTCTCATCCCTACTCTATTGGCAGCTATCTGCGCATTTAGGTCTCCATATCTTTCTTTAGGTATACGACTATTTGCCATAATAAAATCAAGGACTTCCTCATTCACACGATCATTTTGACAGACTCTAGAAATTGGTATTTTGATGCCCTCCTGATATATGCTTACAGCATCACCGGAGGTTGAACCAGGTACTTTTCCTCCAACATCACTGTGATGTGCAAGGTTCGCAACCCATCCCACAAGTTTTTGTTTCTCGAATACAGGTGCAACGATTGTAATATCCGGAAGATGTGTTCCGCCTCCGTTATAGGGGTCATTGCCTATAAACATATCTCCTGCTTTGATTTCTTCTATAGGATATTTTTTATATACCTCTTTGATGATACTCAGCAGTGATCCTAAATGCATGGGTACGTGCTCTGCCTGGGCAACCATATTTCCCTCAGGATCAAAGACCGCTGTAGATATATCCCTACGCTCTTTTATATTTGTTGAGTAAGCACTCTTGATTATGGCGATTCCCATCTCTTCAGCTATAGAAAGTAATAGATTGCCCACAATCTCTACTGTTACTGCATCTACTTTTCTATTCATACTTTTTCACCCCCTGAAAGGATGCTCTGATATTATTGAATCCATCGGTATATGCAAGCCATCTTGGTGGTATGATTGTCGTCGAATCCATCTGCTCTATGATTGCAGGTCCTTCGATGGTACAACCCGGCTCTATATCGTTCCTTTGATAAACATTGGTTGGAAGATAGTTTTTTTGACCTTCAAACAATACATCTCTGACCTCTAAGACATTTGGCACCTTGGCATCAGGATTGATAGCCTTTTCGCTTAGATCAGGCTTTTCTATGGTTCCTACTGCACTGACCCTGTAGTTAACCATCTGGATTCTCATATTTTCGTTAAAATATCCGTAGGATTTAAAATGCTCCTTATGGAATTTCTCTATCATTTCCTTCATTACTTCTTCTGTCATGATCGCGTCAACCTCAATCGGTATTTCATAGTTTTGTCTCTCGTATCTACACTCAATCGCACAATGGAAGCTTCTATCACTTGCATCTACTTGCTCCCTGTCTAACATGGCATTTCCTTCTTCTATCATCTGGCTGAATATCTTCTGCACTGCTTCAATATTATTTTTATCTGCTATCATCACATTCGACCTGCTGATGTCAAACTTAGTATCTGCCATAAGCAGTCCTAAAGAACAAAGCGTTCCAGGCGAAGGTGGTATCAATACATGATGGATTCCCATTTCTTGAGCTACTTCACATGCATGTAAAGGTCCTGCCCCACCAAAAGCCATTAGGGTAAATTCCCTAGGATCATAACCCCGCTCAACAGATACCATTCTTATGGCTCGTATCATATTAGAATTTACTACCGAAATCACTCCAGCTGCAGCTTCCTTTAAAGTAAGGGTTGATTTGCTGCATATATGTTCTGTCAGTGCTTTTTGAGCAAGCTGCAAATCAACTTTCATTCTTCCACCTAAAATCCTTTTTTGATTTAGTTTTCCCAAAACGATATTTGCATCGGTTACAGTAGGAATCACCCCGCCCCTCATATAGCACGCTGGCCCTGGCGTAGCCCCCGCACTTTGTGGTCCTACCTTCAAAGCTCCACCCTCATCGATCCTGCCTATAGAACCTCCACCGGCGCCAACGGTCACGATATCGATCATAGGTATCCGTGCTGGATATCCTTCTATTAGCCTTTCATTTGAAAGCTGCGTTTTTCCGTTTTCTATCAAGCTAACATCGATACTTGTGCCTCCCATGTCAAAGGTTATAATCTTGTCGATCTTGCATTGATTGGCTATGTAGCTTGCACCGATTACTCCGGCGCTTGGCCCCGATACTGCAGTTTTTATTGGGCAATCCACCGTTTCTGCTATAGATATGACGGACCCATTGGACTGTGTTACGTAGGGTTCCACTGTTATACCTGCATCCATGATTGATTTTTCAAATCGGTTTACATACTTCTCCATTACAGGTCCTAAGTATACATTCAGTACAGTTGTACTCATTCTTGAATACTCCCTGAATTCTGGAACGAGCTCCGAAGAGGTTGTAATGTAAACATCTGGATACTCTTCTTTAATGATCTCCTTTATTCTAAGCTCATGTACAGGATTGATAAATGAGAACAGTGTACATACCGCAATGGCCTTGACTTCATGTTCCTTCAAGTATCTTGCTGCCTCTCTAACGCCATCCTCATCCAGTGCAGTGTCTATTGTACCATCATACAGGATTCTTTCTTCAACTTCGCATTTCAATCCAGGAGGAATAAGACTTTCAGGCTTCTCTTTGAGCAAATCATAAAGTGAAGGTCGTTTCTGCCATCCAATCTCCATCAAATCCTTGAATCCTTTTGTGGTTATTAATCCAGTCTTTGCCCCTTTTTTTTCTATGAGGGCATTTGTTGCTACTGTTGTCCCGTGTGCAAGATAGCTAACCTCTTCCGGCTTTATGCAATGCTCCGTCAAAACATGTAGAATTCCGCTCACGATCGCTTTAGACGGATCCTCTGGAGTTGAGCTTTGCTTGTAATGAGACAGTTTACCCTGTTTTGTATCAAATATTGAAAAATCCGTAAAAGTACCTCCTACGTCAACGCCTATCATATAGCTCATATCTATCACCCTTCTTTATTGCGTCATATTTTAATGTTTTACACTTCTTTCAGCTTATTGTTTTTCTTAAGCCATTCAAGACTTTTTCTATCAGCCTCTTCAGGCTTATGCCTATACTGCAGGGCCGTAAACTCAAAAGTATAAAAGCCTTTATATTCATTTTCTTCTAACGCATCGATATATTCTCCTATAGGTAAATTCCCCTCACCTAAAGCCAGGTGGCCCATAGGTGTGGCATCCAGTAAATGGACATGTACAAGCTTATCACCCAATATACGTGGATAATCATTGATCTCTTCCCTGGCAAGTGCCGCTTGCCCCATATCCAGCATCCCCTTTAAGTTATCTGATGGTATCGTGTCCAGCATTTTTTTTAAATGATGTACATCATTCACAATATTTGAAGAAAATACAGATAATGGCTCATATGCTAAAATTACACCCCTTTTTTCAGCATATTTGACTAATTCCTTCATTGAGGCAACAGATCTTTGCCATGCCTCTTCTACATCCGAGTCAAAATATCCACAACCTGCAGTTACCAAAACATATGGAGAATCAAGCTCTCTTGCGGCATCAATGGCAGTTTTAAAATATTTAATACTTTTTTCCCTGAGCGCTGTTTCTTCTGCTGCGATGTTTACTGGATAAGAGCACTGTTCTGGTGTAATGCAGACAACCTTTAATCCTCTGCTCTCGATTGCTTTCTTCTTTGATGCTAATATCTTCTCATCTAAAGTATCTAAATCAAAATGCGGTGCTGCTGCCCATAGCTCAATATTTTTCATATTCAGATTTACAGCTGAATCCAGAAAATATTCAAAGCTCATTCTAACGTAATGGTAATTACCTATAGCCAAGCGCGACTTCTCTATTTGAGCCACTATAACCCTCCTTTAACCAATTTTTTCAAGAATCGGTTCCGGTATCGAAATACCATGTCCAAAGGCACCCTTTACAAGACAGCTCTTCGCTGCGAATTCTGCTGCTTGATTCAGCGCATATTTATATGTTTTTTCCTTATCGGCTGCCTTTTCTTCAACTTTTTCAATAACATTCTTTTTGATGTACAAATAGTTTATAAGGAATCCTGCCGCAAAAGAATCTCCCGCTCCAAGGGTATCTACGGCTTCCACCATTAAAGGCTTTTGATATATCATCAAATCCCCATCATATAGCCAAGCTCCCCTGCTTCCCATCGTTGCCACAACTGTTTTACATCCTAAATCATGTATGGTTTTGCAGATTGATTTCGTTTCATCATCCGACTTTTCTCCACAGGACAGAAAAGCATAGCTTAAATAGGGGCATATTTTCTTGGTAACATCCCAATCTTGCCATTTATATGAAAAATCATAGGATATAGGAATACCCGCTGAATAAACACTGTCTAACTGGTCATTAAAATAACTATTATTGCTGGTATGAACCAGATCAAAATCCTTGATATATTCCATGTCTTCATTGTTTAAAACAATCGGCTTTTCCTTTGCTATTCCTCCTCGGTTACTTTTAATGAATACTCTATCCCCGTCAATAAGCTTCACCACGGCATATCCATTTTCACCCTCATATTGTCTGCTGTAGCGGTGATCCACTTCCAGCAAATCTAGCGTATGTATAATATGCTCTGCTACTTCATCTTTACCGAATACACCAATGTATGAAGCGTCTGCCCCCAATGATTTTGCATACACCGCAAAATTAAGGGTCTGCCCTCCCGGATACATCCTATTTGAGTGAATATAGATGTCGCATACATTATCGCCGATCCCTACAACCTTAAGCAATTTAAACACCCCACATTTTTCCTGTTAAGCCATATTCCCGCCATAACAGCGGGAATATAGCTTAAATCTTTTTATCTTAAAGCCTGAACCTTCTCATATAATCCTGGCGTACCCCAGAATCCTTCTGATTCCAATTGTCCGGCAAGCGGTGCCATTTTAGCCATAAATGCCTCTTTGTCAAAGTCTACAAACTCAACACCTGCTTCGATGAGCTTTTTCTTATCTTCTTGCCACTTTGTATTGATTGTTGTATTGAACTCTTCTGCTGCGATCTCAGCACATTCTTCGATGATTTTTTGCTGCTCGGGAGTAAGTCTGTCCCAGGCGGTTTTTGAAAAACTCAAGGCCTCCAGTGGAAATGCATAATCAACCTCTGCTACATAAGGTGCTGCCTCAAAAAGTTTAACGGAATAGTAAGCTTCCTTTGTACACTCTCCCGCATCAACAACCCCCTGCATCAATGCAAATGGATACTCAGACCATGCAACAATTGTGGGTACTGCTCCCATGGTTCTAAAGTTTTTCTCCCAAATTGGTATATTTGGTATTCTGAATTTAACACCCTTTAGGTCATCAGGGCTATATATTGGCTTCTTACCGAATATGATCCTTGGGTTCTTCTTGAAATTGAAGTTAACTACATGAATACCTTGATCCTCAAGGACCTTAAAAGCTGCATCTGCTAAATCTGACTCCAAGTATTTAAATAAATGGTCGTGGTCTTCAAATGCAAAGGCCATGGAGATGATGTTAAAGTCCTTTGAATATGTACCAAGTGTATCAATGGCAGTCATTACAGCCTGTTGAAGATCTACCTGAAGGTTTTCAAGCATGGTGATCTCATTCCCTAATTGCTCTGCCGGATAGAATTCAAATACTACCTCACCTTCTAATCGCTCATTTACCAGATCGGTGAATAGCTGACATACGATTGCTGCCGGTTCACCTAGTGCTCCTGCATTTCCAAGCTTGTAAACCATTGGTGATTTTTTAGGAGCTTCCTGCGCTGTGCCGTTTTCTGGTTGGCCAGTAGTAGGATTATTCTGTACACATCCTACAATTGTACCCAATACCAGTGCAATAACTAAAAGCATCATGAATAATCTTTTCATTTTTCCCCCTCTTCCTTAACATTTATTTTATTGCGCCCAATACGCGAGGTACCCAAAGTGTGATACCTGGAATAAAGGTCACAAGCAATAACGTAACTACTAATGGAATTAAAAACTGTACTGTATACTTAAGCGACTTATCAAAAGAGACACCAGTGGCCTTAGCAGTTACAAACAGTGAAGGCGCCATTGGCGGGGTTATCAATCCCAGTGTCAAGTTCAACACAGCTATAACACCCACATGAATAAGACTTAAATTAAGCGCTGCAGCTAGGTTCATCAATAACGGTGCAATCATTATCAAAACCTGCATAGAGCCTATGAAGCAGCCCATAAACAAAAGGATTCCATTTAATGCCAGTAAAACCAGGTATGTATTTCCCAATGACAAAATCATGTTCGTCATATATGTGATCAAACCACTTGTTACGATCATCCAGTTAAAAATCAAACCCGTAGCTGCCAGGGCCATTACCATAGAAGAAGAGATCAAGGTATTGGTAAGTGTCCTGGTCAGCATCTTTATCGAAAACTTTTTATATACCACCGAAAGGACTACACAGTAGGCTCCTGCTACTACACTACTCTCCGTGGGTGTAAAAATCCCTGTCATGATACCGCCTATCAGGATTATCGGACCTCCTAAAGCCGGTAAAGACTTGAGAGAGTATTCGAACCTTTCTGCCCATGATGCCTTCTGTACAGTGGGCGCCTTTATCTTAAACTTCTTTACAGCTACTACAATCCATATCATCATGGATAATCCCATAAGCACCCCAGGAACCACACCTGCAAGAAACATGGCCAGTGTAGAAGTTTGGGATAAAAAAGCCCATATAACAAAGTTTATACTCGGTGGTATTATTGGACCTATGGCAGAGGATGCTGCTGTTACTGCAACTGAGAAATGCTCATCATAGCCTGCATCCTTCATCGCTTTTACTTCTATAGTCCCGAGGCCTCCTGCATCAGCTAAGGCTGAACCTGACATGCCTGCAAAGATCATACTTGCTATTACATTTGCATGGGCCAATCCTCCGGTGAAGTGGCCTATCCATTTTTCGGCTGCAACAAATATCCTGTCAGTCAAACCGATTTCATTCATGAATATACCTACAAATAAGAACGCTGGAATCGCAAGGAGATTAAAATCTGAAAGCGCATTTGCAAATTTTTGTGCGAACATTACAAAGTTCTGTCCATTGATCACTGCATACATCACGCTAGAGGTGGTCATTGCAAAGGCAATGGGGACTTGTGCCAGAATCATAAATATAAAAACTATAAAATAATACTTTAACATTGGATCAATCAAGCTTTACACCTCCCTCTCCAAAAGACGGCATCATAAGCTTATCATCTTTCAAAATGAGATATTCTATAGTCTTCACAGCACTCAAGGCTACAAGTAGTACCCCCATAACAACGATGGGAAGGGCAAAATAGTACGCTTTACTGAATGAAAGTCCTCCCAGCGGTATGAGTTTCTTCTGCATCCTAAAAAGAGTAAGTCCTCCAGGAATGTATACGAAGGAAGTTGTTAGTACTACAAGATTTGTCACATGATGCATAATCTTTTTTACAATGGATGGTGAATTTTGTAGACAAAATTCTATTACTGCATGCTCATTGTGCCAATAGACGATTGCATTGCCTAAGGCCATCGACCAAACCATTAGGGCTATGACTAGCTCATCCGCACCATAGATTGGGTTCTTAAATACGAATCTTAGGACAACCTGAAAAAACAGTATTACCATAAAAATTCCTACAATATAACCGGTAATGATGCTTAAGACTCTTATAAACTGATCTACAACGTTATGGATCTTCTTCACTACCTTTTTTACCAAACCATTGGAATCATCCATTTTTAACACCCCCACAGAAAGCTTTTGAATCAAATTCTGTCTATTATAAAGCTTCAGATCCAATTTTTAAATTCCATATTTCCGACTGAATAATTCTATAATATATTGGCTATACTACAGCAAATCAGACAATAAAACCGAGGCCGACCTAGACGAAATGTAAAAACTGTTATATAGAAAAACGAACAAGAGGTTATACAGAAAAATTCAAAAACACAATTAAAGATAGGCAAAAGAAAAAGTCGTAGCAAAATATTTTTGATACCAGCGGCTTTTTAGGCATGCTTCGAAAAAAGTAAAGAAAAAAGATAAGATTATGTATATATTCAATGGCCTATTTAACATGATGTATCAGTCAGTACTTATCCACTCAATGAGGCAAACCTTGTTGATAAAGCCTTATATCTAGAAACACCTCCCTGCTAAATTTCGAAAACCATCTCACAAGCCATTCCATATATTGCTAAGCACGTATATAAACTTATATACTGAGTATATAACAATATATTTCTGCTGTCAATTATTTAGTAAATTTTCTGTTAAATTCTATTTTTAATCAGGCTCTTGATGATAAGCTTTTTACTTAAAGTATTGTATTCCCAATGCTTTAGTTTCATTTATACTAGAAATCACTTTTGAATTTTAATAATCTTCAATAAATCAATAATATGTAATTTCATTCACACCTATTATTATGTTATAATAGTTTATATAAGTATTAGAGGGGGTAGTTATATGCTAGACAGAAATGATGTGATACCATTATATAAGCAATTGCAAGAAACACTCAAAAAGCAGATCCAGTCCGGTGAAAGAAAGCCAAGGGAAAAAATTCCTTCAGAGATTAATTTGGCTAAGGAATTCGACGTAAGTATTATCACTGCAAGGAAGGCAGTGAACCTACTGGCAGAGGAAGGCTTTGTTGAAAAAAAACAAGGAAAAGGCACTTTTGTTGCTGCTCAAAAATATACAAGAAATCTTAGTGACGTTATCAGCTTTTCAGAAGTCTGTCGCTTAAACGGTACGGTTGCAGGAAGCCAACTGTTAGAGAGTAAATTTATAGAAGCTGATAAAAAAGCCCTTGACAGGCTTGAGAGACCTGAAGGGGAAATGGTTCTATACATAGAACGCTTGAGATTTGTCGACAATGAACCTATTGTCATTGAAAAGAATATTTTTTCTATTGCATACTCCTTCCTGATCAACGAAGATTTAGACAATAACTCCATGTTTGACATCTTGAAAAGGCGCAGTGGAACCGAAGTTGCAAGGTCCAGCAGGACCATAGAAATATGCAGAGCCACACAGCAAGAAGCACAACTATTAAAAATAACTAAGGGCTCTCCTCTCCTGTTAATAAAATCTATCGCCTACTCTACTGAAAATAAACCCGTTTTTATTGGTACTCAGATCATTAACGGCGAAAGATATCAGTTTACCATGTAATATACTATCTTCACAAAACTCAATTTTAATATTCATAATGTAATAAATAATATAGATGTACGATCTAAAAGACCTTATCTCCGTACAATAGAGATAAGGTCTTTTATTAAAGTGTATTTCCCTTTAAAGTGCTTTAACCATCCCACCATCCACCAATATGGTTTGGCCTGTTATGTATGTATTCGCCTCAGAACATAAGAAGGCTGCTAATTTACCATATTCCTCAGGAGATCCGTATCTCCCTAGAGGAATCATCTTCTTCGTATCTTCTTCTACCTGTTCCACTGTGATCCCTGATTTTTCAGCTCGAATCTTATCTAGTTGCGCAATTCTTGCAGTACCGATTCTTCCTGGGCCCATTACATTTACAAGGATGTTATCTTTTCCAAGCTCTTGAGATAGTGTCTTAGATAATCCTACTACCCCTGCACGGAAGGTATTGGATAGAATCAAATTATCTAACACCTGCTTTGCAGAGGATGAGGTAGAATTGATAATTCTTCCGCCACCATTTTTTCGCATATAAGGAAGCACTTCTCTTATCGCTCGAATATAAGATAATAGCGTTAATTCATAAGCCTGCTGCCATGCTTCATCTCCAAAAGCATCAAAGGTTCCTGCAGGTGGCCCTCCTGTATTATTCACAAGGGCATAGACGGAACCATATTTATCCACCGTATTTTGTACCAGCATCTTAATATCCTCATATTTTGTAACATCTCCTACCGTATAGGAAGGTTCATTCCCTGTAGCCTCTTTGATTTCTGCCTGAGCCTCCTGTAGTTGATCTTGGAGGCGGCTGAAAAGCATTACATTGGCTCCCTCTCTAGCAAATTCCATAGCAATTGCTTTCCCTAATCCCGCACTGGATGCCATAACAATGGTCGTTTTATTCTTTAATCCTAAATCCATATAAATCCTCCATTCGCCTTATTATTTTTTTAAATCTATAACAGGATTTACCAGAGGTTCAAATCCATCGATCCAACATTCTACCACATCCCCATGATTAATATGTATCGCACGGGGTGTTCCGGTTGATATAATATCTCCCGGCAGCATTTTCATAACCTTTGAGTGAAATGAAACTAAGAAATCCGGCGGAAAAGTCATGTTCGATACAAAGTTCTCAGCATGCACCTGACCGTTGATCACGGTAGCTACCTTTAGTTTTAAAACATCCTCAATTTCATCCGGTGTAACCAACTGCGGTCCAAAACTGAAGAAGGTATCAAAACTTTTTGAACGTGTCAAGTATCTGGGATTTACTCTTAAAATATCTTCTGCTGTCATATCAATAATCGTAGTAAATCCTGCAACAACACGCAGCCAGCCTTCTCTTTCTACATCCTTACATTCTTTACTGAAAATTATTCCAAGTTCCGCTTCTGCAGTGGTTTTTTCAGATTGAAGCGGGATTTTAATCTCATCTCCCGGCCCAATAATGGTTGTATCCGGCTTAAAAAAGCTAGCGGGTTCCGTATTTGGTGCTTTTTCTGCTAGATCAGCTGCATGATCTACATAATTCAATCCAATCCCGAAAATTTTCCTTGGATGGCGGTATAATGGGGCAAATTGAACTTGGTCCATAGGAATAATGGCTTCATCTAATGCTTCTAATTGCTCTCTTCCCCCATTGCAGTACCAGTCGTTTATCTCTTCAAGCTGGCCAGATTTAATTAGTTCCAATAGTTCAGTGTTCCAAGACCTGTCATACTTTTGATTGACCGCACTAATTGGAATAATTCCCTGCGGCAGCATGATTCCGCCAGTTTCTAAACCATCTTTCTTAATCGTTGCTAATCTCATCTTCTATCCCACCTATCTACTTATTTTTCATCGCTATGCCCAAAGGTACGATACAAAAGGACTTTATTGCTTCACCACCTGACGTGTATGTAGTTTTTTTCCTAATATATCATTACACATAATCCTTCGTTTTCCTTTACATTTTTTGAAAATATTGTTTCGATTTTCACTTTTCTGATTTTATTTCAATCTCTCATAGATTGCTTTTGATATCAGACGGATCTTTTTATCGGTTTAGGTCCAGTGTTTTACTACGCACAAGCTGCATTTCCACTTTTTACAGCTAGCTTTTTCCTAATTTTTATCGTATTATGGATACTTGTTATTTAAAATATTGGTCTTTAGAAAGGGGGCAACCCAATGAAGAAAAATCTGCGGATGCTTGCAATCCTATTAATCATTGCGCTATTTCCTACAGCTGCTTTCGCACAAACAGATCGGGTTCATCGTGTTGCACCGGGAGAAGCGCTATTTATGATTGCTCAAAAATATGGCATAACAATACAAGAACTTGTTGCAAAAAATGGTTATCTCAGAAATCCTAATGCCATTTTTCCGAGACAAGTGCTCATCGTTCCACCGGCATCAAAACCAAGTGTCTATACTGTTCAATCGGGAGATTCACTTTTCAAAATCTCACAAAAAGTTAATGTTTCAATGGCAACGATTGCTCAGCTGAATAATCTGAGTGATTGGAATCAGGTTCACGTGGGGCAAGTTCTGTCACTTCCGCCAAGTGCAGGTACTTCCGTACCGGCTGCTCCAACAGCACCTGCTACCTATACAGTAAAGGCAGGGGATACGCTGTATAAAATCTCACAACAACTGAACATCAGCATGACAATATTAGCTCAGGAAAACAACTTGACCGATTGGAATCAGCTTCGCGTAGGACAGGTTTTAAAACTGCCGGTAGCTCAGATTCCTCAACCGGAGCCTACTTTCCTGGGAACTGTATCGAATATGAGTGCAAAATACCCTGATACCTTTTATTCCAGAGGCCCATCCACTACCAATAAAATTGCATTAACCTTTGATGATGGTCCTGACGGCCTTTACACTTCACAAATATTAGATGTGCTAAAAGCCCATAAGGTACCTTCCACCTTCTTCCTAATAGGAAGCAAAGTGGAAACCCATGCCCGAGAGGTACAAAGAATCGTTGCAGAGGGCCATGTGATTGCCAACCACACCTGGTCTCATCCTGATCTTCGAAAAATAGATTCTGCCCAACTAGCTGCAGAATTTGAGCAAACAGAAAAAGCCCTTGAAAAGGTAACCGGTTTAAAAACTGCATTGATGCGTCCACCCTACGGTGGTATTAACGATGGGGTTATTGAAAATCTAAGAGATCTAAACTATAAAGTGATTAACTGGTCTGCTGATTCTATGGATTGGCGTGATCGAAATGTAGATTCAATACTCATTAATACACTGCCGGATGTAAGAAATGGTGGTATTCTACTGTTTCATAGCGGTCCAGGGGATTCTGCTGCTACGGTAGCCGCCCTGCCAGAGCTGATTGAAACACTAAAAATGCAAGGATATGAATTTGTAACCGTAGACAAATTATTGAATTTAAAACCTTATCGTTAGAATTCCAGAATAAAAAAGAAAGTGAAAAAATTTCACTTTCTTTTTTATTCTGGAATTCTATCTCCTGACGGTTTTTGATTCTTCTTCACTTTCAATCCGTTGTTTTTCTAGCAATTCTTTAATTTTCTCAATCGTCTTCTGACTGATCACATGTTCGATTCTACAGGCATCCTGAACCGCTGTATCTTCATCAATGCCCAAAGTAATCATTAAATATTGTGTAATAAGCTTGTGTCGTCCATAAATTTCATTGGCCTTTTTTCTCCCCGTTTGCGTCAAGACAATATTTCCGCCCTGTTCTACAGTGATCAACCCTGCTTTTTTAAGAATACTCATAGCTCTGCTAATACTGGGTTTAGAAAAATTCATTTCATTGGCTATATCAATAGAACGAACATGTCCATTTTTATTTTCCAGAAGCAAAATTGTCTCCAGATAATTTTCACCTGATTCTTTTATTTCCATGTTATCCTCCTGCACCAGTTTTTCTATCCTTATCCTCTTATGGTGTATTTCAAATTAACCTGGCATTTTTATCAAACACGCAGAATCGGTAAACTGTAGGGACGACCTCTGGTCGTTCGCTTCTATTATATGAAATGCTATTGATTTATCCAGGCAGCCAAAGAAAAAGCTGACGTCCGAAGGTCGCTCCTACAATCAGACCAAATGTTCGACAGGCTAATAACAATTATTTTAAAACAAGTCCATCTTATCATACTTTTGCAAAAAATCTCAATAAAAAAGCGATCCTATCAAAACAATCCGTTGTGTCTCTGATCAACCGGATAAAAGCTCCTTTTCTTCTGAAACAGGCACTACATACTTTCTATCCTTTTCTTTTAATACTTTTAAATGAATATTAAAAATATCATAGAGGGTCTTCCTGTTAATCACACGATCTGTGCTTCCCTGAACGACAATCGTCCCATCCTTTAAGCCGATAATCTCATCACTGTAGCAAATTGCTTGATTGATATCGTGCAGAACCATTACAATCGTCATCCCAAAATCTTTATTCAGTCTTTGTATCAAATCTAAGATTTGGATTTGATACCGCACATCTAAATAGGTGGTGGGTTCATCTAAAAATAAAATATCTGTTTTCTGTGCCAGCGCCATTGCAATAAACACCCGTTGCTTTTGCCCGCCCGAGAGGGTCACAATTTCCCGGTCCTTCATTTTATCAATCTCCGTTATTTTCATTGCCCAATCAATGATTGCCTCATCTTCTTCATTGATTTTCCTGTAAAAAGGCAAATGAGGCGTCCTCCCATAGGCCACCAGTGTTTTTACTGTTATATCCCTTGGTGCTGTATTATATTGATGTACAATGGCAACCTTTTTTGAGAAATCTTTTAACCCGATGTCTTTTATATTTTTATTGTCTAGATAGATTCCTCCCTTTAAGGGCTTTAAGTTTTTTGTCATTAAGTGAAACAACGTTGATTTACCGCAGCCGTTTGGTCCTATGATTGTAGTAATCTTTCCCCGTTGAATAGGGGCCGATATGGATTTTAATATCAGCTGTTTTTCATATTGAAAGGATAAATCTCTAATTTCCATAAGTCTGCTCACTCCTTCTAAGAAGAAAAATAAAGAAAGGGCCTCCAATCACTGCCATAATAATCGAGGCAGGTATCTCATAGGGATAAGCAATCACACGACCTGCAGTATCTGCAAGTAAAACCGTAAAGCTTCCCAATAAAATTGCAAAAGGTATCAGTATTTTGTGGTTCGATCCAACCAAAAGCCTTGCAATATGTGGAACAATCAGCCCAACAAAACTGATGGCGCCAACAATTGCTGTAGAAATGCTGGCAAGCAGAACAGCTACAGCTGATACCAACAGCCTCACTCGGTTTACACTTACGCCTAAATTTCTGACGGTTTTGTCTTCCAAGGCCAGTAAATTGCATTTACCCGATACGCAAAATCCCAGAATAACACCCAAAATCACATATCCTACAAGGGTATGAACATCCTTCCATGTTTTCATTGCAATACCGGCACTGATACTGGCGGCAACAGCACTTTGCCTGCCGCCGGTTATAAATCCAAGGGCTTCGATCAAACCGGAAAAAACAGCATTTACTGCAACCCCAACGAGAATCATCCGCAAAGGGCTGAGCCCTGACTTCCATGATAGGATATAGACAAAAACACAGGCTGCAATTCCGCCTAAAAAAGCAAACAATGGCGTAAAAAAGTATAGACTGGGAAAAAAAGTTCCTACCATCACTGCAAAAAAACTTGCTCCAGAAGATATGCCGATAATCCCCGGATCTGCCAGCGGATTTTTCATCACCGCCTGAAACAATACCCCTGAAAGGGCTAATGCCGCTCCTGACAGCATGGCAATGACAATTCGAGGAAACCGCAGATCAAAAATGATCTCCACATCCCTATTATATTCGATAAATAGGCCCTTCCATAATGCAGCAAAGGAAATCTTAATCCCGCCGGTATTCACTGCGAGAAAGAATAATCCCATCAGCATCACTGCCAGTAGGATAAAAAGCATTGGTTTTTTATTCATGTAAGCTTCATTCCTGTTCATATAATATTTCCTGCAAATAGTTGAGTCCTTCCGTATAATTCAGATTTGCACTCATTCCAAACATTTCATGGCTCAGATTATAAACCTTCCCTTCCTGTACGGCTCTAAAATGTTTCCAGATGTCATTTTCCTTAAACTCTTTTTCAAAGGATTCCATTACAATCTCAGGCATTGCGTGGGCTGTTCTCAAAATAATATCGGGATCTTTCTGCAGCAAGGCCTCCGTATTGACACTCAGAAGGGCCTCTTCACTGTCAAATACATTTACACCACCGGCCAAACGGACAAGACTCCCCACATAGGATTTTTCTGTAGCCACCATGTAGGTGCCTGGCAATCCCATTAAAATTAGAACCCGCGGCTTCTCCTTGCCTTCAATCTTCTTATGGTAGTCTTCCATAAAACGGTTGTATTCCTCGATTAGTGCGGCAGCCTGTGGTACCCTATTATATTTTTTCCCAAGGCCTTCAATACTCTTAAACATTCCTTCCAAACTCATCAGATTTACAAAGGTAGAAGGCACTCCGATACTTTCATATTGAGGCTTCAGGTCGTATTGCAGTGAATTGGGTGTAAGCACATCAGTTGGATTTAACGCCTTAACAATCTCCAGATCAGGTGTCATAGGCAGCCCTACTTTCGTAACATCCTTATATCTTTCCGGCAGTTGGAAAGCTGTCTCCGGGACACCCACCAGATCCAGATCCAATTTTTCCAGGATGACGCACAAGGCCGCCGATGTACTTATAATTCTTATTCCTGGATCATTTTCATTTTCCGAAGAAGATCTCACGGCACATCCGGTTGAAACCAGTATCATCGACATGCATAAAAGCCCTGTTATTAATTTTCGCATATTTTCCACTCCATTTCTAAAGCACAAAGAGGCTGAAATCTTTTTCCCTATTGCTGTAAGATCTTTCTCCGCTTATGTATTCCATTTTTTTCCACGTGCAAAATAGACAGCTGCACCGGGACAGAATATAGCGGCCGCCGCCAGCAGAACTCCGAAATTTTTACTCTTTTTCTCCTCCTGTTTTTCTACGGGTTCTCCTTTTGCATCAAACTCTGCCAGCCCTTGTACTCCAGATAAATCCAGTTCTTCCCTCTCTTTTTCCACTATGGGTGTCTTTGTTTCTTCTCCGGGGGCATTTACGTTTTCAGGATCATCCGTGTGATCTGCAGACTGGGCAGCAGCTGCTTCATCGTTTTTTTCCTTTTTACCTGCTGCTGTTTCTATGCTGTCCTTTTTTTCTCCTTCCACTGCGCTTTTGGAAGAATCCAGCTCTTTTTTTTCATCTGCTGCAGCAGGTACTGTACTAAGGTTTGCAGTTTGCTGTCCGTCTCCAGCCGAAACTTCTTTATTGGCTTCTGTTTTTATGTTTGCCGCCGCCACTTCATTCTCTACCGGTTCTTTTTTTTCGCTCTTAGAAGGGGAAATTTCTGAAACTCCCGTTAATGTTTCTACTACAGCAGGCATTTTCCCCGTTTCATTTTTGCTGCTTCCCCCTGACTTTTTGCTATTCCCTGTGAAGGTACCATCATCGGCCTTTACGGATGTGCTATCAAAGGATACAAAATAGGTTACATTCCGCTTCATCGGTGCCACAAAAAAAGTTGCATTGATGCGCAAATCCATTGACGGAATCTCCACCCGGTAGTCCCTGGTATCTGCTTCCTTGTTCTCTCCTACCACCGTATGGGAAACTGCTTTATAATTTTTTCCCTCTCCTTTTTTTTCCTGTACTTTAAACTGTATATTGTCAATATAGGAAACCATTTTAATCCTCAGGGTGATATAGTGTTTCCCCCCCTTGAGTTCATAAAGGGTTGCGGGATAGGTCATATTTCTTGCCATCGCCTCTCCGATCGAAGTATCCGTACCGCCGTCATCGGTTTTTCCGGTATCCGGATTTACATAGGAGGTAGTATTGGAAATCATATAAATACCATCCTCCAGTGCAAATGCATTCACACCTGTCATCCCTAAAATTACAGCTATAGCCATCAAAAAACTAAAGATTCTTTTTTTCAAGTGAACCACACTCCTCTATTCTTATTTGCTGTCGAAGAAATCATCTATTCACGGATAATCATCCAGTATTTTCAATTTAAGTTTTTACCCTCATTTTATCAAAATACGCTATCATTTCTGCCGTTTCTCTCCATATGATATATTCACCGCATTTCTAACATAAGAAATGCGGTGAATAAGCATCCATTACTTTTACTGCATTATTGCTTTTGCATTTTATTCTTCTGTATCTTCTTGAATCTCTTTTTCAATCTCTGCATCAGCAGGCCCTTCCAAAACATCCAATACCTTCGCAATCAGCATGGCAGCTTCCGCTCTGGTAGCTGTTCCCCGGGGCTCAAACCGGTTATTGGTCTTTCCGGACATCAGGCCTGATTGCTTCATTAGACGAACACTGTCCTTTGCCCACGGACTAATGAAAGCTTCATCTTCAAAATCTGCTTCCGGACTTTCTGAAAGTTTTATTTCTTCTAATCGGATTCCTGCAAATCTTGCATAATTTACAAACATAACTGCCAATTCCTCACGGGTAATCGGACGGTCCGGTCCAAACTGATCTTCTCCAATTCCTTTTACAATCCCTGCGTCCACAGCCCATTCCACAAATTTTGCGTAGTACTGCTCCGGATTTACATCTTTAAAGGAATCGGCTTCATAATCCTCAACCGCCGCACCATGAAACTTGCCCAAAACAGTCACCAACATTCCCCTGGTCATAAAACGATCGGGGCTGAAGGTATCTTCACTTGTCCCTATAAAGATTCCCTTGCGCACCACTTGTTGAATAAACTTTTCAGCCCAGTGTCCCTGAATATCTGTAAAAACAATTTCTTCTTCCGGCTCTTCTTCCTGGAGTACAGGCACTAAAACCTCTTCAATCTTTTCAAAGATAACACTTATCCGGGCTTCTTTTTCTACTTTCTCAAAAGTATAGGTTTCTACTGCACCTACAGACTTATCGTCCACCAAAACATCTTTAATCTGATATCCTTCATCTGCCCGGATGGTAAAGGTTTGATCGCTGCCTTTAATGACTTTGACTTCTCCCTCCGGATCTATCGATCCGCCTTCCCCTGCAGTTGCTGTAATTGTGATTTCTTTCACTGTATTTGCAATTGAGGACGGATCATTCATTTTTCCGCCTTCTTGAAGGGAATTTACATTAAACACCAGCCGGAATATCGGCTTCAGGGGCATTACCGCAGGAACGGACACCTGCATATACTGCGGTTTTGTAATGGACTCCACTGGGAACCGGGCAGTAATGGTGTTGCTTCCCTCATCATAGCTCCAGCTGGCTTCCACATATGAACCGGCTTTATTTTTATACTTAATCTCTTTTACTTCTTTCAACGGTATGTATTCCGTTCCCTTCAGCAGCATGGTAACTTCCATAGCGCCGCTGTATACGCTTAAACCAAGCCGGCCCCATATCAGCTCATCGCACATAGATAGTTCCTCTGAATTTTCCTTCAGTGCTTTTGCATTCAGTGTATAGCTTCCATCCGGTAAATTCTCCGGGTCCAGCTTTGGATTTCCAGTTCCGCCGCCTGCCTCTGTTTTCTCTGTGATTGCGATTAGATATACACTTAAATGGTCTGTATAAAACACTGCTTTTTTAGCTGCCATATCAAAGCTTGCCTGCATATCCTCTAATTTATTAGCCTCAGCGTTGTAATAGTACAGCTTTACTGCTTCTGCTTTGGAGATCGCCTCGGTTTACTCATCGATTAGCTGAATGGCTACTTTGATCCTGTTCTTCAATTCATGGACATCTTCTAAAACTCCGTTAGAAAAAACTTTCTGCAGCTTTAAATCAAAATCTTCCAGAATAGAATCCTTTGAGGCCAGTACCGATTGCATATCGTTTTTAATGGCTCCTGAAACGGCTTCTTTTACAACCCGAACACCTAACACATTTGGAGCACTCAACTGCTCTTTCAACAGCTTTACCGGAAGGATCACTGTGTATTGGTTAAACTTTACAGCGATGATCTCCTCTTCTCCTAGATTTTCGATATCCTGCAGTTCTATTACTGCCGCTTCACCCTGCGACACAATTTCCTTTGCAGGAATTCCTTCTAAATTCGGCTCCTTTGGCCCTTCAGGGTCTGCATCTCCAATTTTCTCGATGGTTGACGCATCAAAATTCAACCGGATCGTTTGTATAGAAGTCGTATACATTGCAAGTCTTGGCATATCCAGGGTACTGATTTCAAATCTGAAGGCCTGGCTTTCTTCTTCCGGGTTGACAGTCCCTTTCAATCCGGTACCTATAACCGGCGTTCCCACCGGCTCCGGCCAAACTTCCTTTACACTTTCACCCGTAACAACTTGACCATAGAGCGTTGTTTTTATAAACTTAATCGTTGCGTAAATTTTCCCGCCGACTACCTCCAGGGCAGCTTCTTTCTCCAGCATGCCTGCCATCATGGAAGCGGCATCATTGGTTGCATGCCAAGCCCTCACGTCTATTTTGTATTTTCCGTCTGCCAGGGCTTCTTCAGCAGGATTTATTGTAATCACCTGCTCAACGGTCTTCCCGCTTCCGGCATGGGTAATCATTATTTTTATATCTTCTTCTGCAAGAACTGCTTCGTTTGCAGGCGTCGTTGTGATGCCTTTGCTTCCGAAATCTGCAAATGTTATATCTTCTGTCGATCCATTATCTTTTTTCAAGGTTACTGCCAGTCCTGTAAGATTTAGTTTCTCTCCCGCTGTATAAGTTGTTTTTGTTGGTGCCGTCTTAACAGCGATTTCTGTCACAGCCGCTTCCGTACTGTCAGGTTCAATGGATGATTGATCAAAGTTCAACCGGATGGTTTGCGTGGAATTCATTGGGGCACCCACAAACATTGCAAGTCTTGGCATATCCAGGGTACTAATTTCAAATCTGAAGGTCTGGCTTTCTTCTGCCGGGTTGACAGTCCCCTTTACGCCTGTACCTACAACCGGCGTTCCTGTAGGCTCCGGCCAAACTTCCTGTACCGATTCTCCTGTAACAGGTATATTCATGATCGCTGCTTTTACAAACTTGATGGTTGCATAGATTTTCCCGCCGGCTACCTCCAGGACAGCTTCTTTCTCCAGCATGCCTGCCATCATGGAAGCGGCATCATTGGTTGCATTCCAAGCTCTCACGTCTATTTTGTATTTTCCGTCTGCCAGGACTTCTTCAGCAGGATTTACTGCGATCAGCTGCTCAACGGACTTTCCGCTTGCAGTATGTATAATAGTTATCTTTGTATCTTCTTTTGCAAGCATTGTTCCGTTTGCGGGATCTGTTGTTATTTCCCTGCTTTCAAAATCTTCAAATGCCACATCTTCTGTCGATGCATCATCTTTTTTCAAGGTTACTGTCAATCCCGTAAGATCCAGTTCCTCTCCTGCTGTATAAGTGGTTTTTGCCGGCGGCGCTTGTATGTTTATATCTATCACCGCCTCCACTTGCATGATCCCAACCTGTGCCAACTGCATCCCAATGCTTTCCGGTGCTTCTGGCGGCAGGCCGGCTTCTTCTTCCGGCGTTTCAACTTCTATCTCGCCAGTCTGTTCTTCCGGCACTTCATGTTCTACCTCTTCTTCCGGCACTTCACTTTCTGCTTCGCCGAACTCTTCTTCCGGTGCTTCATGTTCTGTCCCGCCAGCCTCTTCTTCCGGCGCTTCATCTCCTACCTCGCCGGACTCTTCTTCCGATGCTTCATGTTCTGTCCCGCCAGAGGCTTCTTCCGATTCCTCATGGTCTGACAACTCAGCCCCATCCTGTTCTCCTTGTACGAAAAGTTCAGTATCCACTGCGAAAGCTGCAGCAGGAATCATGGTTAATACCATCACGAACACCAGCCACGCACTCAAAAGTCTCTTCATCATCACCACTCTCCCTTTTTACATTTTAGAGTTAGTCACAGCTAACTATACAAATGTACCATGTTGCTTTCTCAGTGTCAACCTACTTGAATACATTCCGTATTCAGGATTACCATTTGATAATTTTTCTCAAATTCACTTGATAATATTTCTCAAATTCGTTTACAATTCAATTTATTAAAGATATGATAAAGATATAAAACTTTACATAAAACATATTTTAATGAGGTGAATGTATTGTGATGAAATATATCCAAGCCCTTCAAAATGTTTCTTTGTTCGATGAGATGTCCATAGATGAAATCTCCTTAACCTTATCCAGTATGGATACCTTCATCAAGAAACATGGTAAAAGAGATTGTATATGTCTTCAAAACGAGGCCTTCTCCAGAATCGGCATTATTCTGAAGGGAAAAGTACAAGTAATTAGAAGGCACATAACCGATGATATCGCCTCCATACATACACTGGATACCTTTGATACTTTCGGTGAAGATATTATATGTTCAGGCCGTACAGCTACCCCTTACAGCATTGAGGCGGTTGAGGAATCTACGCTGTTGTATATTGACGGTACAAGGCTTTTTATTATGGATAAACAGAATAGCAGCTACAGGGGCAAATTCTTTAAAAATATTATTAAAACCGTAGCAAACCGAAGTTTTTTGCTGAATGCCCAGGTAGATTACATCCGTATCCTTTCCCTTCGCAAGCGTGTTGCCGTTTTGTTGCTCGATCACTACTATAACAATGGTCAAAATTTGTTCACCATTGAATTCAGCAGAGCTGAAATGGCAAAATATCTCAATGCCACACGCCCTGCCGTCTCAAAAATACTTGCAGAATTTAAAAAAGAGGGTATGATTGATTACTATAGAAACTCTTTTAAAATCTGCGATGTCGATAGATTATCAAAACAGTGAACTCGTTCCGGCAAGCTGAAACATCGAGGAATCAGGTGGAGAGTCTACTCCACCTGATTTAAAATTCCCACCTGCGCTAACGCTTAGAGGCGGGGGCTTTACCCTAAAAAAATCAAGATAAAACTCGGAGGATTTTTTATGAAAATCATTTATTTGATCATAGGAATGATATCTCTTACATTGGGTGTTATAGGTATTTTTCTGCCGATTCTTCCCACAACTCCTTTTTTACTCCTTACCTCTTTTTGCTTTGCAAAGGGATCTGAAAGGTTTCATCGCTGGTTTACCGGTACTTCGATTTACAAAAACCATTTGGATGACTTCGTACAGAACAGAGCAATGTCCTTGCGGACAAAATTTTCCATACTGATTCCCGCATCCCTTATGCTGCTTTTCCCTCTGATTTTAGTGGATCATACAGCCATGCGATTGTTTATCGGTTTCTTATATCTTTGCAAGTATTATTATTTTATTTTCAAAATTAAAACAATCTAGTACCCCGTCGCAGCTAAAACTTGAGTTATTCCCTGAGGAAAATTTTCATAGAGCAAGGCGGAGGAGGAAGCAATATCGAGCAATATTACGACCGACGACAACGCAGCTATATGGAAATTTAACCAGGGATAACCTAGAATTTAATTGCGATGGGGTACTAGCCAAGGACTAAGGAGGTATTCCATTTCCCATGATGAATAAAAAGCTTATCAGTCTGGTACCTGACAGTATGAAATTTATTGTGCTTACGGTATTGGCAAATTGGATCAGTTTATTGTTTCATATCGCATCTGTTTTTTCGATCGCTTATTTGATTGAAAGTTTATTCCATGGCACCATTACTGCTGTGGATATGCTGGTTGTTTTCACACTCATCGCTGTGTCCATAGGCATCAGGTATGCTGCAATTATCAAGTCCACTGCCTATTCCCATATTGCAAGCTGTGAAGTGAAAAATAAATTGCGCACACTGATCTATAATAAATTGTTAAACCTGGGAATCAGTTATGATGAAAAGCTGTCTACCTCCCATATTGTTCAAATATCCGGTGAAGGGGTTGAACAAATTGAGGTTTATTTCAGCAAGTACTTACCGCAGCTTTTTTACAGCATTCTGGCACCCCTAACACTTTTTTCCATTTTATCTTTCATCCATCTCAGGGTCTCTCTTGTTTTACTGGTTTGTGTGCCCCTCATTCCGCTTTCAATTATTGCGGTCAATAAAATCAGCAAGAGACTCTTCCATAAATATTGGTCCTCTTATACGGATCTGGGCGATGGCTTTATCGATAATCTTGGCGGTCTTGTTACGCTGAAGATCTATCAGGATGATGCCTATTACAATGACAAAATGAACGAAAACGCAGAAAATTTCAGAAAAATAACCATGAGCGTGCTAAGAATGCAGCTCAATTCTGTAACATTAATGGACCTTATTGCCTATGGAGGGGCTGCCGTAGGCATCATTTTTACGCTCATGGCCTTTAGCCGCCAAGCAATTACTTTATCCCAGGCTGTCACTTTTATTCTGCTGGCCAGTGAATTTTTTATTCCACTCCGCCTTCTTGGCTCTTTTTTTCATATTGCCATGAACGGAATGGCTGCAGCCGAAAAAATCATGAATCTGTTAGCCCTTGATACAGGTATGGAAAAAGGAAGGGATCAAGCTTTTATCAATGGAGATATTGAAATTTCAAATCTAAGCTTTGGCTATACCCCAGAAATAGAAGTGCTTAAAGATATTTCACTTCACATTCCTCAAAACTCCTTTATTTCAATTGTAGGGGAATCCGGATGCGGCAAGTCCACCATTGCTGCTCTTTTAATGGGATTTCATAAGAATTTTAATGGTTCGATCAAAATCAACCATACACCGGTCACAGCCTATACCGAGAAATCTATTATGCAAAACATGTGCATCATCCGGCATCAAAACTATCTTTTCAAGGGTACTGTTAGGGAAAATCTCCTAATAGCCAATAAAGAAGCTACGGATACAGACCTTTATCATGTCTTAAAAAAAGTAAATCTATATGATTTTATTATGACCAGGGGAGGTCTTGATTTTATATTGCATGAAAATGCCTCTAACCTTTCAGGCGGCCAGGTGCAAAGACTTGCCCTCGCCAGGGCACTTTTACACGATGCAAGCATCTACATATTTGACGAGGCCACCTCAAACATTGATATCGAAAGCGAAAATACCATTCATAAAATTATCATGGAATTATCCGGCGTCAAGACCGTTATCCTTATTTCCCATCGTCTTGCAAATGTTGTAGCCAGTGACACTATTTTTGTCTTAAAAGAGGGGCGCCTTGTAGAGCAGGGGGACCACCATGAACTTCTGCAGCGGGCCGGAACCTACAGCAAATTATATACAAAACAAAAAGCTTTAGAAGATCTTTATACGGGAGGGACTCATTGTGCGTAGAAGCGGAATCAGCATTATGGCAAGACTCATTATCTTCGTAAAACCTTTTACCGGTATCATGATGATTACCATTTTGATGGGAACCTTAGGATTTCTTGCGGCAACGGGCATTACCCTATTGGGGATTATAGGCGTCATAAATATTCTCAATCTCTCTGTGGCAAAGTGGTCCTTCTCCCTTTCACAAATAGCCCTTTTACTTTTAGTTTTTGCTGTTTCCCGGGGAATCTTGCGTTATTTAGAGCAATCCGCAGGCCACTATATTGCTTTTAAGTTGCTTGCATTTATCCGGGATAAAGTATTCAAAACCCTTAGAAGGCTTTCCCCTGCTAAACTGGATGGAAAGGACAGCGGTCAGCTGGTGGCGCTTATTACTTCAGACATAGAACTTTTAGAAGTATTTTATGCCCATACCATCTCTCCTATCGTGATTGCGGTCAGTACCTGTACGGTCATGTTATTCATCATCTATAAGGCTGCTCCGCTGCTTACATTGGTTGCAGCTGCCGCCTATAGTACAATTGGTTTCATAATCCCTGTCTTTACCGCTAAGTCCGCCCGGGAGCATGGACGGATATACCGTGAGCAGGTTGGCGATATGAATTCCTACTTTCTGGAGTCCTTGCGCGGTATGCGGGAAGTGATTCTTTTTGATGAGGGAGAACACCGTCAAAAAGTTATTCATCAGAAGAGCATGGAAGCCAATAAAAGTGCCGAAAACCTAAAAACTCACGAAGGCCGTACACGGGCTATAACAGAATCAGCCATTTTAGTGTTTTCTGCATTAATGCTTTTTTCAGGGGTTGAGCTAACGCGTCAAGGCCTGATCCCCTTTTCCGGCTTTTTAATTTCTCTTCTTTGCCTGATGAGCTCCTACGGACCTGTGGTGGCACTTAGCAGCTTATCCAACAACCTGCTTCAGACTTTCGCCAGCGGTGAACGGGTTTTATCATTGTTAGAAGAAAAAGAGGCAATTAAAGAGGTTACCACTGGAACTTCCGTTGGAGACACCCATATATCCATCCGGAAAGTGGACTTTGCTTATGACGATGAACTTATTTTAGATCATCTAAGTATGGAATTAAATAAAAATCAAATCATTGGTATATCAGGAAAAAGCGGCAGCGGTAAATCTACGCTTTTAAAACTGCTGATGCGTTTTTATGATCCTCAGGCCGGCATGATTGAAATGGGTAAAAAAACACTCAAAACGATTAATACCTCCAGCCTAAGAAATACCATTGCCTACGTAACCCAGGATACCTATTTGTTTAATGATACCATTCTTGAAAACCTGCGTATTGCAAAGCGAAGCGCCACAATGGATGAAATCATAGCCGCCTGCAAAAAAGCAAACATTTATGATTTTATTATGCAGCTTCCAAATACCTTTCACAGTAAAGTAGGAGAATTAGGCGATCATCTGTCGGGGGGAGAACGTCAAAGAATTGGTTTGGCAAGAGCTTTTTTGCATCCCAGCAAAATCATTCTATTGGATGAACCCACCAGTAATCTCGACAGCTTAAATGAGAATATTATTTTAAAGTCCCTTAAAGAGCATAGTCAAAATAAGACCATTATCCTGGTCAGCCACAGACCCTCTACCATGAGCATCGCAGACAAAATTTATTCCTTTGAAAACAGGAGGGCATCTTAAATGGGTCGAATTGCACAGGAAAAGCGTATCATGATGTGTATGATCAAAGTGTATTGCGCTAAAAATCATCATCAAAAGCAGCTTTGCGGAGAATGTCAGGAGCTTCAGGACTACGCACTAAAACGGTTGGAACACTGCAGATACGGCGAAAGGAAATCTTTCTGCAATCAATGTCCCACCCATTGTTATCAGAAACTCCGCAAAGAGCAAATCAAAAGAGTTATGCGCTTTAGCGGACCCAGAATGATTTTTTATCACCCGGTCATTGCTTTCAGGCATTTCTTCTCTAAGTAAACCTTAAAATAAAGGGACACATCCTGAATTCCCAGGCTGTGTCCCTTCTCTATCCGATCATCAATCCGCCGATAATCTCCTCTACAGACTTAATCGAATGCTGCAGCATATATTGCTCAATACCTTCTACGATCTCCACCATACTATTAGGATTGGTAAAATTGGCGGTGCCCACTTGGATGGCACTGGCTCCTGCCAGCAGGTACTCTATCGCATCTTCCCAATTTTGGATACCGCCACCCCCTATAACCGGTATTTTTATCTTCTGGGCTGTCTGCCAAACCATTCTTAAGGATATAGGCTTTATGGCAGGTCCTGAAAGCCCTCCAATGATATTGCCCAGCTTTGGCTTTTTGCTTTTTATATCAATGGCCATTCCTAAAAATGTATTGGTTAAAGCCACCGCATCTGCCCCTGCTTCCTCGGCAGCTTTTGCAATCACAGTAATATCTTCCACATTCGGTGTCAATTTAGGTATAATAACTTTCCCTGTCAAAGCTTTAACTTCTTTTACAATTTGATAGGTTGCTCCACTGTTCATTCCGAAAGCTTTTCCCCCGGCTTCTAGATTTGGGCAGGATATGTTCAGCTCTATAGCCGCAATCCCATCCAAACCCTCCAACCGTTCTACCATTCTTTTAAATTCATCAACACTGTAGGCGGATATACTGACAATCATAGGCATTGCATAAGGCATATAAAAGGGAAGTATTTCCTCTATAAAATAATCCAGGCCTTTATTTTGTATTCCTACTGCATTTAGCATTCCACCTGTTGTTTCCGCTACCCGGGGCGGTTTATTTCCCTGTCTGGGATGCAGGGTTACACTCTTTGGAAGGATCGCTCCGATTTTTTTTATATCACACAATTTGCAGGTTTCCACCCCAAAGGTTCCGGAGGCCGGCATGACCGGATTTTGCAACGTAAGACTTCCAAGCTTTACCCTCAAATCTGGTTTCTGCATTATAATACAACCTCCTCAATGGCAAAAACAGGGCCGTCCTTGCACACTGTCCTGTATCCGTTTTTTGTTTCACATACACATCCATAGCAAATCCCTATTCCACATGCCATTCTCTCCTCTAGAGAAACATAGGCCGGTATATTGTATTTTCTGCTTATACCCCGTACCAGCCTCCCTACTCGATTAGATCCACAGGTAAAGATTTGTCCAATCCCATAGCGGTTTACTGCCTCTTCCAAAAGCTGTGTTACATTCTCCGGACCGCTGGTATTTTCTTGATCATTCACACCAATAACGTCACATCCAATATCTGATAAAAGCTTTCTGGAAATGATTGCATTGTCTGTACGCCCACTCAAGATAGCCGTAACATGGATGCCTAATTTCCTTGCCTTCTCAGCAATTGAGACAACAGATGCAATACCCACACCTCTGCCGATAATACAGATTGCCTTTACTCCTGCTGCAAGCTCATAGCATCTGCCCCCTGGCCCTAATAAATCTATTTCATTTCCCGGTCTTAGTGTTTTGATGATTTCCGTTCCTTTACCTTTTACGATATATACAAATTCTATGATTCCTTCGGTTTCATCAAATCTGTAAATACTAAAGGGTCTCCTTAGAAGCGGATCTGCCAGAGTGCCGCACCGGATATAGATAATCTGTCCTTCCTTCACTTCCTTTGCTAATCCTGCGCATTGTATTTTTATATGATAGTACATTTCTGCAATACAGTCATTCGCCAAGACGATTCCTCTATACAAATGCATATTCCCTTTTCCTCCTACCAGTCTTGTACGTATTGCTCTACGCCATCAACCATTGTACAAACAGCTTTTCCACGCAGCTTCAAGCCATGGAATGGCATATTCCGCGCTTTTGAATGCATTTTATTCTCGTCTACAATCCACTCCTTATGCATGTCTATAATTGTAATATCTGCAGTACTTCCCTTTGCCAAAGTGCCTCTGGGAATATTCAACAGCTTTGCCGGTAGACAACTCATTCGCTCTATTAAAGATGCTAAGGACATCCCCCGTTGATGGACCAATACGGTTAATGCAATTCCCAGTGCTGTTTCCAAACCGATAATTCCATTTGCAGCATGCACCAGATCTTGATTCTTATCTGCTTCTGTGTGGGGAGCATGATCGGTAGCAATCACATCGATCGTCCCTTCTAATAGGCCCATAATAATTGCTTCTGCATCTTCTCTGGTTCGAAGAGGAGGACTCATTTTCGCTTTGGTTCCATATTTTAAGATGGCTTCATCCCATAGCAGGAAATGATGAGGTGCAGCTTCACAGCTAACCTGAACGCCTCTTTTTTTAGCTTCGCGAACCAGTTCTACCCCCCTCTTCGTCGAAATATGCTGAATATGAAGACGCCCGCCAGTGGTTTCTGCCAGCATTAAATCTCTCTGTATAATAATTTCTTCCGCAATAGCCGGGATTCCCAACAAATTGAGTTGTTCAGAAACCTCTCCCCTATGTATCGACCGGTCATATACCAAATGAATATCTTCACAATGCACACTTACCAACAGGTCTAATGCTTTGGCCGCTTCCATCGCCTCAAGCATCACACCGGCATCCATGACCGTTTTCCCATCATCGGTAATCCCAACAATTCCTCCATCTTTCAATGCCGCATAAGGGCTCTTTTCTTTGCCGTCAAGGTTTTTTGTAATACTCCCCATCATAAGAACATTGCAGGCCGCTCCTAATGCCTTACCTTTAATAAATTCTACGGTTTTGCGGTTGTCTATAACGGGATTGGTATTCGGCATACATACAACGGTGCTAAATCCTCCTGCTACTGCAGCCATTGCCCCCGTCTCTATGGTTTCCTTCTGTTCAAATCCCGGTTCCCGAAAATGAACATGCATATCAATCAGGCCTGGTGTCACGTACTTTCCCCGGGCATCAATTACATCACATCCCGGTTCATCTATATCCTTTTCCAGTTTTTCAATTCTCCCCTCTTCTATGAATATATCCATGGGTTCATCAATATTTTGGGAAGGATCTACCAGCCAACCTCCCTTAATTAATTTTCTCATGTGAATCCCCTTTCTATCATCATCTAATTCTATACGTCCGCTTCCTTTTCTAAGTTCAAGTCCTCATCTTTTTGTGCCAATGTAAGGATTGTTTCGTATAGAAGACTTAACCCGTTTTCAATATCCCTGGCTTCTACACGTTCTTTTTTGTTATGGCTGATTCCATCTACGCAGGGTACAAATATTAAAGCGGTGGGAAGAATTTTAGCTATATTCATGGCATCATGGCCCGCGCCGCTAGCCATTTGCTTATGACTAAGTCCCAATCGCCGGCAGTTCTCCTTAACCGCTTCCATCATTCTTTTATTTAAAAGTACAGGCTTTTCTTGGCTGATAATCTTTACAATCTGCTGTACTTGTCTTTTTTTACAGATCTCCTCTACTTTTTGGACAATATCCGTTACAGCACGCATCATACTCATGATATCAATTCCTCGAATATCCACATAGAGGTCTACTTCACCGGGAACAACATTCATTGCTCCTGGAAAAACTCTACAAATTCCAGTGGTTGTAACGGTTTGATGGACAGATTCTTCTATCCCCTTTTTTTCAATTTCCAGAATAATTTCTGCAGCTGCTGTCAAAGCATCTTTCCGCATTTTCATAGGGCAGGCTCCAGAATGAGCCTCTTCTCCCAATAAGTTCAGTTGAAACCGGATGGGGGCAGCGATTGCTTCAACCACACCAATATCGATGGATTCTCTATATAGAACCGGTCCTTGTTCTATATGCATCTCAACAAAGGCCTTATATTGAGATGGGTCTATTTTTATTTTTTCTACTTCATCCGGAAAATAACCTTTTTTCAGAAGCACATCGTAAAGTGACTTTCCCTGCTGGTCGATGCAATTTTTCAGACTGGATGGATTTAATTCTCCGGTCAGTGCCTTACTTCCAACAGTGGACAAATTAAAACGGCTGGATTCCTCAATTGAAAAGACTACCACTTCGATAGGATGATCATGCTCCAATTCTCTTTCCTGAATAAGCTGCAGCACTTCAACGGCAGTCATGACCCCTAATAAACCGTCATATCTCCCGCCATTGGGAACCGTATCCAGGTGAGAGCCGCATAGGACTGCCGGCAAGGTAGGATCTAGCCCTTCTTTTCTAGCCCAAATATTCCCAATCTCATCTTCCCAAATCTTTAATCCTATACTGCTGCATATCTCCTTAAATAACCTCCTGGCCTTCATATCGCCATCGGTTAATGCCAATCGGTTAACCCCCTCTTCCTGCGTTGTCTCTATCCCATTAATCTGGTCTATGGTTCTTTGTAGCCGAGATATATCCAGCTTCATAATAGCCTCTCTCCTTATTTAACGGTAGATGTACCGGGGGAGCATCAGAGAAATATCGGGAATGTAGGTAATGGCCAAAAGAGCCAAGATGCTAACCAATACAAAAGTTAAAACCGTTGGTATAATTTTCGAAATAGAAACGCCGGTTACCCCATTGGCGACAAATAAGTTTAATCCAAAAGGCGGCGTAAAATTACCGATACATAGGTTTGCTACCATGATAATCCCC
The DNA here is from genome assembly GCF_001750685.1 of Geosporobacter ferrireducens. Lineage (GTDB taxonomy): Bacteria > Bacillota > Clostridia > Peptostreptococcales > Thermotaleaceae > Geosporobacter > Geosporobacter ferrireducens. The sequence continues at coordinate 2,058,199 of NZ_CP017269.1, forward strand.
AAATGCACCGGGTCAATTCCCATTTGCACTGCAATTGGATAAAACAGGGGTGCTAAAATAATAATGGCAGCAATGCCTTCCATAAACATCCCCACAATTAATAGAATAAAATTAATCATTAGCAGAAAGGCGATGGGCGAGGATATATTTTCTATAATACTTTCAGTAACCATCTGGGGAACTCTTGCCACTGTCAAAAACCATCCGAATGCCTGGGCGCCTGCCACAAGAATAAGCACCTGGGCACAAGTTACGGCAGATTGCACACACACACCATAAAGCTTTTTCAAATCGATTTCTTTATAGATAAACATTCCGACAAAGATGGCATATACTGCAGATATTCCGGCAGCCTCTGTAGGTGTAAAAATGCCGGAATAGATGCCTCCAAGGATAATAACAGGAACAGCCAATGACCATACGGCTTCCTTTGTATTCTCTATGATTTCTTTCATACTGGATTTTTCATCTACGGGAAGATTGTTTTTCCTTGCATAATATAAAATATAGAAAACTGTTGCAATACCATATACAATACCGGCTCCGATCCCAGCCATAAACAATTCACCCACAGATGTTCCTGTTGCTGTAGCATATATGATCAGCGTTATGCTTGGGGGAATCAAGAGTGCTACAGATCCTGAAGATGTAATAAGGCCAAGGGCAAATCCCTTAGGATATTTTTGCTTAACCAGTTCAGGATACATTAGCTTTCCCATAGCAATGACAGTAGCCGGGCTGGATCCGGATAATGCACCAAAGACCATACAGGCCAGTTGTGTAGTTAAGGCAAGTCCTCCTCTTACACTTCCAATCAAGCTTCTCGTCCATTTTAAAATCCGTTCTGACAGCCCTCCTGTATCCATGACATTTGCAGCAAAAATAAAAAAAGGCATAGACATCAATGCAAATTTATCGATACCTCCAAAGGATTTTTGTATCATAATCATTGGAGACATATCTGTAAAGAGCATCAAAGCCAGTAGAACAGCTAAGTTCAAAGCAATAAATATAGGAACACTTCCTAGTAAAAGTGCTATAAGAGAACCCATTAATACAGCTGTCATATCAATTCACCTCACTCGTATCTAGAGACTCTGGATTTTCTTTAAAAATACGAATCAAATCTTGAATAAACCGGAAGAACATTAAAATAAATCCGAGAGGAATCGCTAAATAAGGAATCCACATGGGAATTTGAAGTGCGGGAGAAACCTGTCCTGATTTCATAACAAAATCAATGATCTTTACGCCATAAAAAAACATCACACCGCAAAATACAGTAGCAATGAGGTGTACTACAACAGAAAGCACTTTTTTATTTTTGACGGATAAAAATTCGTAAAAGAAGTCTATGCTAACATGTTTTCCTTTTCTCACGCATATACTTCCCCCTATAAATGCAATCCATATCATCAAGTATTTTATCACCTCTTCAGCCCAACTGGCGCTGGACTTGAATACATACCGCAGTACAACATTTAAAAAAAGTATGAGGGTGGTTGTAAGCAGTGCCATTCCGCAAAAAAACTCTTCCACTCGATCTAAAAATTTCAAGACTTCACCTCCACTAACATGCAGCAGATAAGCTGACGAGTATACGCTCATACTTATCAGCTTTCCTGCCCCATGAATTCTGTTATTTCAGATTTCTGTTCTGCTTCTTTTCTTTCATTCAGTTATGTATACTAATTAATCTTGCTATAAATCAACTCAAGGATCTCTTTCTTGTCTGCTGTATCTGCAAACTCAGTATGTACAGGCTTGCTGGCCTCTACGAAAGCTGCTCTTTCTTCCTGTGTAAGCTCATAAATATTTATTTTAGACTGCTTGATTTCTTCTAAGAACTGTTTTTCTTTCTCTTCAAGGGCTTTTCTTTGAACCTTTCTCGCTTCTTCTTCTGATGCCGTAACCATTTCTTTATATTCTTCCGGCAGACCTTCAAACCATCCTTTATTTGCTACAAATACATAGGCCAAATATCCATGGTTACTAATCACCATGTTGTCCTGTACTTCATAAAATTTATTCATGGCAATAGTAGAAATAGGATTTTCCTGACCATCAACAATTTTTTGCTGAAGTGCATTATATAATTCTGCATATTCTATTGGAACCGGATTTGCTCCCCAGGCTTTGTATTGGGCCAATAATAGCGGCGAAGGCATAACTCTCATCTTTACACCTGAAAAATCAGCAGGCATATGGATTTCCTTACCCTTCGTTGTAAAATTCTTGAATCCGGATCCCCAGAAACCAAATCCTTTAAAACCCTTTGCTTCTGCTTTTTCCAACAGCTTGTCCCCTGCTTCTTCATCAAGCACCTTCCACATTACTTCAGCAGAAGGCCACAGGAATGGAAAATCGACGATTTGAAGTTCTTCTACGAAAGGTGTCATTACAGAAATCGGCTGAATGGTTATTTCATGAGAACCCATTTGCACAGCTTCTGCTTGCTCCCGCATAGATCCCAGCTGCAATGCAGGGAATATTTCTACTGTAATTTTTCCCTCACTTAGGGCTTCCAATTTTTCTTTAAAAGCAACGGCTCCTGCATGTTCAGAGCTGCTTTCAGGCTGATTATGGCTTACCTTTACGGTTATCGCCGGCAGTTCTTTTTTCCCTGTATCTCCTGCTGCCGGTGTTTGTTTCGCACCACATCCTCCTAACAGTCCAACAATTAGAATGAGTACCATACATATTACCAAACTCTTTTTCATACTTTTTCTCCCCTTTATTTGATTTTTATTTTTAGTGCCTATAAATATCAGACACTAATCTGCTTTTTTCTTTGAAATCCTAATGCCTGAGAAATATTCACAGCGGTTTCCTGTATATCTTGTATCTTTTTCTCTTCTATGTACTCTCCCAGTTTGATCCCAACCATTGTAATGCTGGCGGTTACCTGCCCATGCAGATTCATGACAGGTGCCGCTATTGCCCTTACACCCATTTCAAGTTCTTCATCACAAATCCCGTAACCCTTTTTCCTTATGACATAAAGCTTTTCCTTAATTAATTCTGAATCGAGAAGACTGTTGGGTGTAAATGGTTTATGCTCCCTTGCACCAATGACTGTATCGATTGTATCTTCATCCATATAAGCAAGAATTACTTGAGCAGAAACAGCTGCATTCATGGGCATTTCACTTCCCACTTTAACGTAAAAGCTATAGCCACTGAAAGGCGTTACTGTATCAATACAGATAGCACTTTTGGTATCTACATCTAATATTGTAAGAAATACAATTTCACCATATTTTTTCGACAGGTCTTCCATATGACGTCTCGCCACTACGCGTACATCCATATGATTGAGCATATTCACAGCCAATCTTAAAACCTTCAATCCCATCCGATACTTTCTTGTCTGTTGGTCTTGGATAATATATCCGTGTTTTTTTAAGGATGACAGCATTCTGTGGATACTGCTGATCGGTATATCCAGCATTTCACTAATCTCCGTAATCATGTATCCCTCATCCTTATCGCTTAGTAAATCTAAAAGCTCCAACATCCTATCTACAATTCTCAAGAATATCCCCCGTTCTTCCACTCAGTGGAAATATTTTTCATTTAATGGAAATATATCTAATTGTACATTACATTTTTATACAATTCAATATATTTAAAAAAATTTTATATCTTTAATGATTATTATGCATTATGAAAAGGTTTGCCGTAAAAACCGTTGTATTTACAAGCATAAAAAAACTTCGCCAGTATTGTATACCGATACTGACGAAGTCTTGAATCACTCTTCTTTTCCTTCTAATCGATTCAGGATGGTAGTGTACCCGTCTGCCCCATAGTGAAGGCATCGATTAATACGACTGATTGTAGCCGTACTCGCTCCTGTAGTTTCTTCTATTTCGTTGTAGGTTTTATTTTGCCGGAGCAGTTTTGCCACCTTTAGCCGTTGGGAAAGCGCTTGGATCTCCTTGATCGTACAGATATCCTCAAAAAATCTGTAGCATTCTTCTATATCCTTAAGTGATAATACAGCCTCGAACAATTCATCGGTAAATGGGTTTTTCAGCTTTGATTCATAGGTCATTCTGCTCACCTCAAATTTATCTTTTATCTGGATATATTCTATATTGATTTAGTATATCCTCTTTATCCATAATAAAATTTTAAAAATATCTATTGACTTTATCCTCAAAACTATTTATACTCAATATTAATTGATTAAAACAATTGAATACCTCGGATATGCTCTTATCCAGAGAGGTGGAGGGACTGGCCCTATGAAACCCGGCAACCGGCTTTTAAAGCAGCGGTGCCAATTCCTGCGGTACATACGTACTGACAGATGAGAGATGCGCATAGATACCTATGCCTCTTTCGCTGTGGAAGAGGCTTTTTTTATTTGCTTTAATCGCTTATCTAGGATTCTATAGGTTGATATTTTGCATGAAAAGTGTTTTAGTTCAATATAGTTATAAACAGATACAGTTATAAAGGAGTGAAGTTATGATTCGCATTGAAAATTTGACAAAAGTCTATAAAAAAGGCAGAAATGAAGTAACTGCCCTTCGAGATATTAATCTAAAAGTTGAGAAGGGAGATATTTTCGGCATTATCGGGCTCAGTGGTGCAGGAAAATCGTCTTTGATCCGCTGCATTAATCGCATTGAGGAACCTTCTGAAGGTGATATTTGGGTAAATGGCATTAACCTTGTTACCTTAAAGGCTTCGGAGCTTAGGGATACACGGAAAAAAATCGGCATGATTTTTCAAAACTTTAACCTGCTCCACAGTAAAACGGTTTTCGAAAACATTGCCTTTCCTCTACGGCTTACCCACACGCCGGAACAGGTTATCCGGGACCGGGTCAACGAACTATTATCTTTGGTAGAGTTGTCGGAAAAGGCTCAAGTTTATCCCAGCCAATTAAGCGGCGGTCAAAAACAACGGGTAGGTATCGCAAGAGCGTTAGCTTCAGCACCGGACGTGCTGCTTTGTGACGAAGCCACCTCCGCCCTTGACCCAAAAACAACAAAACAAATTTTATCTTTACTGAAGAATATCAACCAAACCATGGGGTTAACCATCGTAATCATTACTCATGAGATGGAGGTTATCAAAGAAATCTGCAATCGGGTAGCGATCCTGGAGGGCGGTATGATTGTAGAAATGGGCAATACCATTGATATCTTTTCCAAGCCCGGAACCGAGGCTACAAAACATTTTGTCGAGCAAATTCACCAGCTGCCAAATCATTTGATGAATGGTAAAATTCTCAGTCTGTCCTTTACGGAGGGCAGTGCCGGCGAACCGGTGATTTCTAGAATCATTAAGCACTTCAACGTAGAAATCAACATTCTCTCTGGGACCATTGAATATATTCAGGAAAAACCCATTGGAAAATTAATCGTAGAAGCAGGGGTAGATTGCCGCCAGCTTTTAGATATCGTTGATTATCTGGAAAAAAATCACGTGAAGGTGGAGGTACTTAAAAATGAATAGTTTTAATGATTTGATCGCACTGCTGACACCCTCCTTGTTTGAGACCCTTTATATGGTATTTACCGCTATCATTTTTACAGTACTGTTTGGACTTCCTTTAGGGGTTATTCTAATTATTACGAACCAAGATCATATTATGCCGAATCCGCTGTTGAACAATGTACTTTCCTATGCCATTAATACCATGCGTTCTCTGCCTTTTATTATTCTGATGATTTTTATTATTCCCTTTACAAGAATGGTAGTAGGAACCTCCATCGGTACAACAGCCGCCATTGTTCCTTTAGTCGTGGCAGCAACCCCCTTCTTCGCAAGGATTGTGGAAAGCGCCCTTCGTGAAGTTGACTGGGGTGTAGTAGAAGCCGCCATTGCTATGGGTGCTACTCCGATGCAAATTATCGTAAAGGTATTAATCCCTGAAGCCATGTCCTCCCTTGTTCTGGGCGTGACCATTACACTCATCAATATTATAAGCTTTTCTGCCATGGCTGGTGTCGTCGGTGGCGGTGGTTTGGGAGACTTAGCAGTCCGATACGGATATCACCGTTTCCAAACCGATGTAATGCTGGCTACCGTGGTAGTATTAATTGTTCTCGTGCAGTTGATTCAGACTGCTGGAAATAGAATTGCAAAACAGATTAACAAAAAATAGGAGGAATACAAATGAAAAAAATCTTATCCACAGTACTATTGCTAACACTAACTGCAGCTCTACTCTTTACAGGCTGCGCTAAAGCGCCCGCTCCGGCTCCTGTTGCAGCCGATGCTGATGATACCCTAATATTAAAGATAGGTGCTACACCAGTACCTCACGCTGAAATATTAAACTTCATCAAACCACAGCTGGAAGCTCAAGGCATCGAATTAGAAATTGTTGAATTTACTGACTATGTTAACCCAAACCTAGCGCTAAATAGCAAAGATTTAGATGCGAACTTCTTTCAACATGTTCCTTACATGGAAGCTTTCAGCAGAGAGCAAAAAATGGAATTTGTCAGTGCTGGAAAGGTTCATGTAGAACCCCTGGGATTATATTCAAAAAAGATTAGCACGCTTGAAGATTTAAGGGAGGGCTCTCTGATCGCGATCCCAAATGATCCTACAAACGGCGGCAGAGCACTAATTCTATTGGATACAGAAGGTCTGATCAAGTTAAAACCCGATGCAGGTTTAGAAGCTACAGAAAGAGATATTGTTGAAAATCCAAGGAATTTGAAGTTTAAGGCCATTGATGCGGCTCAGCTGCCAAGAACGCTGGAAGATGTAGATGCGGCAGTTATCAATACCAATTATGCACTGGAAGCAAAGCTGAACCCATCTGCAGATGCGCTGATCATTGAAGGCAGTGAATCTCCTTATGCCAATATCGTAACGGTAAGACCGGATAATAAAGACAGTGAAGCTATTTTAAAATTGATAGAAGTACTGCAATCTGAAGAAGTGAAACAATTTATTCTAGACAAATATGAAGGTGCGGTGGTATCGGCCTTCTAAAAAATACGGTTTCAATCCACATAAATTCTCTCCTAATTTGGGATACTATAGATGGTTCCAACCCAAAAAGGAGATGATCATGTGCCCGAAAATAAAAAACCATACTTTGGTGCCAATGAAGCCCAAAATATGATTGATGCCACTTACAATTCAAAGGATTATCCTATCATGGAAAAAACGCAGAATGCTTATCTCATGCCGGAGGGTATGCAGCGGGATGTAGACTATATCGATACCTTCCGGTTTTATGAGGATACTACCGAATATACAGAAGCACTCGGCATTGAAGGCATTCCTGCCAGTCCGGAAAGTAAAAAGAATACTAAGATAAAATAGAAGGCTGTATCCCGTTAGCGGATACAGCCTTCTATTTTTCCGTTTTTATATATCCATTAATCCCTTTACCCCTTCAATTCCAAGCCCAGGTCCCTTTGGCAATATTAACATGGGACCTTGGGTTTCTACGCCTCCTGCTACAGGATTTTCTCCTAAAAGATAAACCGTGTCCAGATCAAATCTTGTAATATTTTTCTTTGCCCCTGCCAAATGAGCAGCTGCAGTAACAGCCACTTTACTCTCAACCATGCTGCCCAGCATGCATTCTACACCACAAGCTTCTGCAATCCCCACGATTTTCAGCGCATGATGAATACCTCCGCATTTCATCAGCTTAATATTGATCAGGTCCGCTGCCCGCATGCTTAGGATTTTAAAAGCATCATAAGGACTAAACATACTTTCGTCAGCCATAATTTGTGTCTCCACATTATCGGTAACGAACTTCAACCCTTCTAAATCCCAAGCCTTTACCGGTTGTTCCACCAGTTCCATTTCTAAGCCTGCATCCTCCAGCTTTCGGATTCCCCTTACGGCTTCCTTCGGCTGCCAGCCTTGATTTGCATCCAGGCGGATTTTAATATTGTAGCCGATTGCTTCCCTTACGGCCTTTACCCGTTGGATGTCTTTTTCAATATCACAACCTACTTTTACTTTTATGGCGGTAAAGCCCTGAGCAACTGCCTGAAGTGCATCTTCCCGCATTTCTTCCGGTTCATTAATACTCAGCGTAATATCTGATTCTATCCGGTCTCTGTATCCCCCTAATAACTTATACACCGGTGCCTGATATCGTTTTCCAAACAAATCATAAACAGCCATATCTACTGCTGCCCTTGCACTGCTGTTGCCAATGACAGCCTTATCCAGTTTACCCATAATTCTTTCAATATTTTCAATCTCTTCCCCAATTAAAGCATGCTCTATATTCTCTTGAACTGCGCCCCGAATAGACCCGTTTGTATCGCCTGTAATAACGGCTGTTGGTGGTGCTTCCCCATACCCTGTCTGTCCGTCATCGGTATGGATCAACAGAATTGTATCCTCTGCCGAAAGTACGGTTCTTAAAGCAGTTTTAAAAGGCTTTTTCAATGGAATACTCACATGCTTCAATTCAATACTTTGAATTTTCATTATAATCCCCTTCCCCTTCCCGGTACACAGCTTACTACAAAAACAAAAAATCCAACATAGGCATTTTTATTTCTATGCCTATGCTGGATTTCATCTTAAAGCTCATACCGGTAAGATATAAGTACAAAGATAAAGCAGCAAAACAATGTTTTTTACAGACCCATTTAAAAGGATTTGCACTTACTGCACGCACTTACATTATATCACTTTCTATTCCTGCTGTTAAGTCTTTAGCAAATTTTATTATTTTGAGAGAACAGACCGGGCATGCACGCCCGGTCTCTTTTTATTTTTCTATATAAGCTTCATCAAAGTAGATATATCCTAGGATCGACTTTCTCGTATTTTTTACATAATCCTTAATCAAAGAGATATCCACATAATAATAAATAGGCATTAGGATCATATCTTCCATCATAAGTTTTTCTGCTTCATAGAGCAGGTTGAATCGCTCTTGGCCGGAAGTACTCTTTGCCCCCTCAATCAGCTTATCAAATTCAGCATTCTTCCACTTTGCATTATTCTTCCCTGAATAAGAAGTCCACAAATCTAAGAATGTCATTGGATCTGCATAGTCCCCAAACCAGCTGGATCTCGCAACAACAAAGTTTCCTTCGGTTCTGGTTTGCTGGAATACTGCCCACTCTTGATTTGCAAGTTTTACATTGATATTTAAATTCTTTTTCCACATTTCTTGAATGGCCTCAGCAATTGCCTTATGAGTCTCGCTGGTATTGTACATAACCTCTAATTCTGGGAAGCCCTTTCCATCTGGATATCCGGCTTCTGTCAATAGTGCCTTGGCTTCATCAATACTTGCTGCATTCACATCAATTCCATAATCGCCACCAACTGCTCTGAAGTCTTTTCCTTCTGCATCAAAAAGTCCTGGAGGAACAAAACCTGCCGCTGGCATTTCACCGCCCCTAAGAATCTTCTCTGTAATAGCTTTTCTATCAATGGCTAAAGATAAAGCCTTTCTTACCTTCGGATCATTTACCGCTGCCTTCTCGGTTTGGAATGCATAAAAATAGGTAGCCAAAGACGGCGCTACGCTGAAAGCCGGCTCTGATGCCTTTAATCTTTCGATTTCCTGTGTAGGAACATCATCAATATAGTCTATGTCACCGGATTCAAAAGCCGTTAAACCGGTAGATGCTTCACCAATCATCAGCATTTCTATTTTATCCAGCTTTACTCTGCCCTTATCATAATAATTTTCGTTCTTTACAAGAATAATACGGTCTCCCATTATGTAGCTTTCCATTTTAAATGGACCATTGCCAATAAAGGTTTCCGGCTTCATTGACCAAGTTTCGGGATCCTTTTCAACCATATCCTTTCTAACAGGGAATAAAGTAAAGAATGCGGTTAGTTCAAGGAAATAAGGTGTAGGGGACTCCAAAATTACCTCTAGGGTCTTATCATCCTTGGCTTTTACCCCAACCTCTTCAATACTTAATTCTCCCTCATTTGCCTTCTGCCCGTTTTTCAGGTAATACAACTGGAACGCATATTCTGAAGCCGTATTGGGATCTAGGCCTCTCTTCCATGCGTATTCAAAATCCTGCGCCTTTACTGGCTGGCCGTCAGACCACTGGGCGTCTCTCAGATGGAAGGTATAAGTTAACCCATCTGCTGAAATCTCATACTTTTCTGCCATGCCTGGTATTGCCTTGTCATTTTTATCCAGCCGCATCAATCCTTCAAAGGTATTTACTTGAATAATACCCGCATTGATTACACTGTTCAGCTGTGGATCTAACGTCTTAACGTCATCACCAAGATTGTACCGCAGTACCATCGGCTCTGCAGCAGGTGTTTCTTCTGCCGCCGGCTGCTTTGGACCACACCCTGCAAGTGTACCCAATACAAGTGCCAGCACAAGTAAAAGTGCTAAACTTTTTTTCACCATAATTTCCCCTCCCATAACTATAAATAGAATCTATTGGCTGAGCTGATTGCTCAAACACCCTTCATCCATACCACTAACCTTTCTTAAAATTAAAAAACAGCATAGAATCCCCTCAAGCAGAGTACTCTATGCTGGATTTTGTTTCTGGTCTTGTAATATTTATACAAGTAAAAAAACAAAGCAGCTTTAATCAATCGGTTTAAAACTATCTGGATTTTTAATTTGTTGATATTTTTTATAAGCATCCTTCCATGCAACGATCATAGCTTTTTGAGAAGATCCGTGATATCGCCGGTTGATTTCCTCAATCATTGGTTCTGCGCCCAATTTCATCGAATACCCGGTAAACAGGGATCGAACAAATTGGTTGGTTACCATTATGGTAGTCGATGCTCCGGCATCAATGATAATTTCATTCTCGGCATCAATCACAAAGGCAATAAAATATGCACTGAATTGAAGTGTAATGGGATTGTTTACTGCAGTTTTTGCATCTCCTACTACATATATTGTATTTTTTTCGTAGGGTTCCATGCCTGTTTTTTCCTCCTGCTGCGAAAATTATTCTATCTGTTTATTTTCTGTATGTATTATTATTCGCCACAAAATATAAAAATCCTGCTTTTATTTGAATTTTCATATTATAAAAAATGTTATTGCCCTTCCCCTAAAAAGCTGAATACATTACTTACCTGCATGGCTACGCCTGTCTTAAGGGCTTCTTCATCAATATCAAAAAGGGTGGTATGCCCATCGTATATGATTTCCTTTTCCTCATTCCGGCAGCCCAACCTAAAGAAGGCCCCAGGTACAGCAGCTGCAAAATAAGCAAAATCCTCTACTCCTAGGGTAGCATGTTTTACCTCTAATACATTTTCTTCCCCCAAAAGCCCTCTCCCTGTATTTCTGACCAAGTCTACCATACGATCATCATTGACCAGGGCTGTATAGCCTTCCTCACGAAGTACTTCACCTCTTCCTCCCATTGCAGAGGCTACCTGTGTGACCAGCTTTTCAATTCGGTCAATAACCTTGCTTCGGACTTCAGGGTCTAAGGTTCTAACGGTCCCTATCATCTCAACACGATTGGCAATAATATTTTGTTTGGTTCCTCCCTGGATTGTACCAATCGTTACTACGGCGGAATCCCGGGGATCTACGTTTCGGCTCACAATGCTTTGCAGCGATGTGATGATTTGTCCGGCCATAACAATCGTATCTACACCGGAATGGGGGTATGCACCATGGGTACTTTCCCCGTGAAGAATAATCTTTATTCCGTCTGAAGATGCATTCATCTGCCCGTAGCGAATACCGATCTGACCTGTATATTCCTCTGTAGATACATGGAGTCCCAGGACTCCGTCTACTGCAGGATTTTCCAGAACTCCCTGCTCAATCATGGGCTTAGCACCTCCTACGGTTTCTTCCGCCGGCTGAAAAAGCAGCTTCACATTTCCATTTAACTGATCTTTTATTTCACTGAGCAGCTTGGCTGCCCCTAATAATATGGCCATATGGGCATCATGACCACAAGCATGCATTTTTCCATCTACTGCAGATTTATAAGACACACTTTTCTCATCCTGCATCGGCAGGGCATCCATATCTGCCCTTAATGCAATAGTTTTTCCCGGACTTCCCCCTCGTATCAAACCAACTACGGCGGTATTGGCGATCCCAGTCTGAACTTCTATGTCCATCTCCTTTAAATAGGCTGCGATTTTATCTCTTGTTCTATACTCTTCCATCCCCAGCTCCGGATTTTGGTGAAAATCCCTGCGTACCTGTTTTAACCAGGGATATAGCGATTCGACTCTTTCTAAAAGCATTTTTTGATCCATCCTTATCCTCTCTCCTTTTAATGAAAATAATTAAAAAAAGCATAGATAGGGCACCTCCTACCTATGCTGGATTTCATCTTGGATTTGCATCTTGTAAATACAAATAAAAAGATAAAGCAGCAGATATAAAATAAGCATTTCTTTCTCTAATTATAATCTATTCTGCAGGCTAAAAACAACATAGATGTATGATAGAGACATTTAAATTCCATTCCCAGATCCCGGTAGGGGCAGGCCTTGTGTCTGCCCGCTGTGTTTCCAGAACCACCCATAGGTCATCACCTTCCTATAGCCTACGAATAAAGCTCTGGCAGCAATTATGCTTTCCAGAGCTTTATCAACTTAAATAATCCCTTGGCCTTTTAAGATAAATTGTGCAATCACTGCAGATCCTATAAATGTACCAAACATAACAAACAAAGATACCACGATACTCCTCCAGCCAAGCTTTGTAAAATCTGCCCAGCTTTTTCCAATGGCAATCCCTGCATAAGCCAATACCGGTGTAGCCAGTGCCATGAATTGAACCTTTTGTGTATAATCTACAATTACACCGGATAATGGGAATCCAGGAGCCGTAATCAGCATTCCTATGATTCCAATATAAGCTATACTTGGTATATTCAAGGGAATCACTTTTGCTAAAATCATACCGGCTAGACTGATTCCGATTAGGATCAGCATCCCCGGTATGGATGCAGCAATCGCCTGCTTATATCCGATAAAATTACCCAGCAGTGCACATATGCCTACAATGAATAGTAAAAGTATCCATTCCTGCACTTCTTTCAACTTCATAGCGGTACGCCTCCTTCACCTGCAGATTCATCTTTTCCTTTGTTTTTCCCTAATCTTCCCAATTTAGGTTCTAGCAGGCTGTAGAGTTTATTGGTCAGGGGCAGTGCAACAAAGATAGACATATAAAGACCGGTTGCTGTTGATAGTAAATTGCTGGCTCCCGCAAAGGCCAAAATATCATCAGCCATTTCCGGAAATACATTGGTGAGGGCACCGGATGCTGCAGACATTAAGCTTCCGCTGCCTACACCGGTAGCCATAGCGAAGGCCAATGGATGCAATGGTGTTGCACTTGCTAAAAATCCTGCGATAAGGCCTAAAAAAACAGTTCCAAAGAGTGTTCCAACGATGTATACCATCATTACACCTCTACCCTCCGGAGAATTAAATCCGTATTTATTCATAATAAGTCCTACATTTGGTTCTCTTCCGATCGAGTGGGTCATTCCCACAGCTTCCCGTTTAAAGCCCAATATCAGCGCAAGGGGCAGTGCAAAGAAAATCGTCCCTAAATTTCCAAATTCCTGTAGTAAGAGTGCAGGTCCTGCTTGTATAATTTTTTCCAAGGAGGGTCCCATCAGTACGCCAATCTTTGCAATTAATAGGGTAATAGAAATAATAATAATCGGCTCTGCTGTATGGGCTTGCTCTTCATTTACGACCTTTGTTAAGAATAGAATTAAACCGAGTATCATTGCATAGAGCATGGGAAACAGCATGATCACCCCTGGGCCTAAAGGGATCCGATGGGTACCGATAAATTCTGTAAGCACAGTCAGCCCCAGAACAATCCCATGAAGCTTTAGGTCTTTCCATAAAGGTTTTTCATTTTTCATTTTTTCAACTCCTTTACTTTTGTTTTATGTCTATAAAATGCTCCATCGCATTTATAGCTGATTGGGCTAATACAGCGCTTCCAATAATCAAAGCATCCTCATCCGCATCAAATCTCGGATTATGCCATTGATACATACAGCCCTTCTCCGGATTTCCTACTCCCAGCCAATAGAAACAACCCGGTGCCAGTTCTGTATAAATAGAAAAATCTTCTCCTCCCATAGATGGGGTTGGGTCCACCATTCCATTTTCACCACAGATATCAGATACTACCGTTTTGCCTATGTCGTACATTTCCCTTTCATTGAAAACAGCAGGCAGGTCAAACAAATAATCTAAGCGTGCAGAAGCACCATAGGCCGCTGCAGTGTTTTCTATACTCCTACGCAATAGTTCCGGCAATTTTTCCTGTATTTCTTTTTTGAAAGAACGTACCGTACCGGTCATAATGACTTTCTCCGGAATTACATTATTTGCAATTCCCGCATTCATCGTCCCAATCGATACAACGGCAGCCTCCAGTGGATTGACATTTCTGCTGACGATGCTCTGAAGTCCCATTACAATTGCACTGCCTGCTAAGATCGGATCAATGGTCTTGTTGGGGATCGCCCCATGCCCGCCTACACCATCCACTTCTATTCGAATGGTATCTACTGCAGCCATCAAGCCTCCCAGCTTCAACCCAACTTTTCCTACAGGTATATCCGGATGATTGTGCAATCCAAAAATAGCATCTACTGTAGGATTTTCCATAACCCCTTTTTCTACCAGCAGCTTTGCCCCCTTGTTAATTTCCTCTGCCGGTTGGAAAATAAATTTGACATTTCCCTTTAACTGGTGGCGAAGTTCCGCTAAAATCATTGCTGCACCCAGTAAAGAAGTCGTATGCGTGTCATGGCCGCAAGCGTGCATGACACCGGCTATTTTAGATTTGTAAGGTACTTCATTTTCCTCCTGAATCGGCAGTGCATCTATATCTCCCCGAAGTGCAATGGTAGGTCCGTTTTCAGCGCCCTTGAGCAGTCCTACTACGCCGGTTTCTATGCCCATGTCCAATACATCAATATCCAGTTCTTCCAGCAGTGCCTTGATCTTCTCTGTAGTCCTGAATTCTTTAAAGCTTAGCTCCGGATACATATGCAGATCCCTTCTGATTGCAGTCAGTCGATCCTTATATTTGTTCATCAGCGCTTCTGTTATTTTCATACATCCTGCCCCCTTTCACAAATTACATGGTTTCAAAATATCCAGGGTATAGAGGGAATTTTGCTCCAAGCTCTAAGACACGTTTTTCAATCGCTTCCAATTTATCTTTATTCCCTAAGGATTCTGCCACTTCATTGATAATACTCCCAATCTGTTCCATTTCTACTTCTTTCATTCCCTTAGTAGTCATGGCCGTAGTACCGATTCGAACACCACTGGTTATCATAGGCTTTTCAGGATCAAAAGGAATCATATTTTTATTAACCGTAATCCCTACGCCTTCCAATGCAGCCTCCATCTGGGCACCGGTTAACCCTTTAGGTCTTAAATCCACTAACAACAAGTGATTGTCTGTCCCTCCCGACACAATACGAAACCCTTTTTGCTGCAATACATCGCCCAGCCTCTGTGCATTTTTAACGACTTGCGCCATACAAACCTTAAATTCCTCTGACATGGCATAATAAAAAGTGTAGGCTTTGGCTGCCATGATATGAAGATGCATAGAGCCTTGTGCACCAGGAAAAGTAGCTTTATCTAATGCCTGAGCATATTTTCCCTTGCAAAGAACAAAGCCGCCCCTTGCACCGGCCAGGGTTTTGGTGGTGGTAGAAGTCACGAAGTCAGCATAAGGCACTGGATTGGGGTGTACACCTGCCGCAACCAATCCAGCTACATGGGCCATGTCTACCATAAAGTACGCACCTACATCTTGTGCAGCCTTACCCATTCTCTCGTAGTCGATAAACCGTGGATAAGCACTGGCACCTGCTACAATCAGCTTAGGCTTATGTGTTTTCGCTAACTTTTCGAGTTCCTCATAATCGATCAACTCGGTGTCTTGGTTCAAACCATAAGATATAAAATTATATACCTTTCCCGAAAAATTGGCTTTTGCACCATGGGTTAAATGGCCCCCTTGGTCTAAACGCATCCCTAGCACCGTGTCTCCAGGATTGAGGATGGCGGTATACACACAATGATTGGCATTAGAGCCGGAATGGGGCTGTATATTCGCATGTTCAGCACCATAAAGGGTCTTCGCCCTTTCAATGCCCAAAGTCTCCATTTTGTCGATTACCTTGCTGCCGGCATGATATCTTCTTCCCGGAAAACCTTCCATGGTTTTGTTGGTCAGTATACTTCCCTGAAGCTCCAGCACCTGCGTCGGCACGTAGCTTTCCGATGCAATCATTTCAATTCCTGTTTTTTGGCGGGCATATTCCTCTTGTACA
Organism: Geosporobacter ferrireducens; assembly: GCF_001750685.1. GTDB lineage: Bacteria > Bacillota > Clostridia > Peptostreptococcales > Thermotaleaceae > Geosporobacter > Geosporobacter ferrireducens. Next base: position 2,074,473 of record NZ_CP017269.1, read on the forward strand.
ATCTGATATAATTCCATATCCTTTTCTTTTACCGTTTTTAGCATAGAGATTCCTCCCTGTTCAAAATATGTTTTTGTGTTCAGCTCGATGGCTAACCCTTATACGGGAAATAATTATTACTATTATTTCATAAAATTCTGTTAATTTATATGAACCATTTTATCCTTTTATTGAACAATATAAAAACATAAGTCATTACGAAAAAACAAGATGGCCGTCGTGTCCGTAACCGCCATCTTGTTTTTTTACTATCAACAAACTCAACTGCCTTTTCCTCTGTATAGATTGGGCGTCATCCCAGTAACTTTCTTGAAATTCTTATAAAAATAATTTAAATTGTTGTAACCCACCTTATCAGCAATTTCCTGTATGGATAAGGTCGTCTCTTTTAGAAACTCCTGTGCTTTTTTGATCCGCAGATGATTCACATAGGCAGTAAAGTTCGTCTGAAAATATTTCTGAAACATTCTTGAGATATGGCTCATACTGGTATGATGCCGCTTTGCACAGGTGTTCAGTTCTATGGCCTCATGATAATGTTGATGGATATATTCTAAAAATTCATTAAAAGCCTCATTCTCTGTATACCGATATCCTATGACACGCTCCATGGTATCTAAAAACTGCTTTGGCTCAATTGGCTTTAGCAGAATGTCCTTCGCTCCCAGCCGCAGGGCGGCCTGCGCATATTCAAAATAACTAAAAGCAGTAATAACAACAAACAGGATGGTTCCCTGGTAAGAAGCATTGATATTTTCCATAACCTCAATACCGCTTAACACAGGCATTTGTATATCTAAGAAAACAATATCCGGCTTTAACTGATAGATCATTTCCACAGCATCATCTCCTGCTGAAGCTTCTCCAACGATTTTCACCGGTAAACCATATTTGTCAAGCAAATGCTTTATCAATTCCGCTGCTAAGCTTTCATCATCCGCAATGATTGCACGTCGCATCTACTATCCCCCCTTATCGGTTTCTTACTGCGAATCCATTGAAGATACTTTATCTGGAAGGCTTATTGTTACCCTAGTCCCTAATCCCAACTCACTTTCTATTAAAAAAGTAAATTGTCCTTCAAAGAGCAGATCCAGCTTTTCATAAACCATCATCAAACCGCTGAAACCCTGTTTTTTATCCTCTTGGAGTTTATCATATACGTAATTCTGCAAATCTGAATCCATGCCTCTGCCGTTATCCATGATTTGAAGTGTCAGCTTGTCCTCCTGCATTTCAGCGGTAATTCTAATTTCCATACCTTCCTTCATATTCTTGAAGCCATGAATAAAGCAGTTCTCCACAATAGGCTGCAAGCAATTAAAAGGAATCTTCTTCCGGGACGTATCACCGCTCACATTAAAATATACTTTCAATCGGTTTCCATATCGAAGCTGCTGCAGATTGATATAATTTTTTAAGTATTCTACTTCCTCTTGGAGATATACAAAATAACTGTTATTCTTCAATGTATATCGCATTAGCTTTGATAAATCAATGATTGCTTCATAGGTTTTATCTGCTTTCTCTTTAACAGCCAGACCAGCAATAGCGTTTAAAGTATTAAATAGGAAGTGATTTCCGATTTGAATATTGAGTGCTTTGTCTTTTGCTGTTTTCAAAGATTCTTCCAAAATCGATTCATTCCTTACAATATCCTGAATAATTTCTTCTTGTTTGTTCAGTGCCACTGCCGTATTTTTAAATAGATAATAGTTGGCGATGTTTTTACTTAGTTTTTTGATCTGCTGCAAGATTGCATTCACTGTACCTTTTGGTACGATGTGCATTGCAGCATAAGCAGCTTCTCCTAAAATATTTTTTTTAATCTGCGTATACTGGTTAATATGCATATCTATCTGGGAGGTTCTGATATGCCCCCCCTTAATTAAGCCGATTACCCGGTTGTCAAAAACAATCGGCATAATAAAAATCGTTAATCCATAAGGGCAGACGTAAGCTGAAGGATCTGAGTAATACGGGGGTGTATATTCATCACGCATTTGATAAATAGGACACTTTTTCACATTTTCTTCAATACCGCACTTTTCTCTGCACAACTCCGGATAATATCTTCCTGTAATTACAGTATTTCCTTCCTCATCAAAGATCGCAACGGGTATCTTCAGCAGCTCAATAATCCCATTGTATATATAACCGATTTCTTCATTAACTGTAACCCTATTTTCCGATAAACTGCCCTCCACAATCATAGATTGTGTTTTTCTGGGAATCGGAAGGTTTTGGTCACGGTGAACCGGAATAGAAATAAGAAGTTCCTTTATCGGTTCATCTCCCAAATTGATCGTTTCATGGATAGACCCTACTTCAATATGATGCAGGGACCCTGCTTGGATATGGCTGATCTTATCTCCAATTAACTGTTTTCCAACTCCTGATAAAACATACAGCACTTGCTCGTCTCCATAATGAATATGTTTATTTTGGCTGCTGTTTGGATAAATCGTGACAATACCAATATTCATTGCATTTTGAGAGTTCTCTGACTCAGGCTCATAAATCCATTCAATCTCTCCCCATTCCAATTCCTGAATATTCTTTTTTGCCATCCTCATGCCCCCTTTGTCCTACCTTTCAAGCTTTTGTACAATTGTCTCACAGATTTCATGGGTCAGCAATGCATCTCCAGCATCTGTCTGTGAAATAATACCACTTCTCACAGATTGGAGAAAATGATCAATGATTTGATAAAATCCTCGGCGATACAGTACCGGTTCCCAATCTCCAAATTTAAAATGTGCTTCCTCTCCTTGGTGAAACCGAATACCCTGTGTTAAATCTTTTATCATCCACTTGTTTCCCGGGTGCATATATTCTACCACTTCTTCTGCAGTGCCATTATCCCGATTCATCATACCGATTGCTGTATATCCCTTTCCCGAAAGGGTTAACACAACATGATGCAGCAAACCATTCTCGATTCGCCCTTGAATTTGCGTTTCTTCCACAGCTCCAGGCAATAAATAGCGGAGGGTATCCACTACATGAATAAAATCATCAAAAATAAACCGGCGAATTTGGTCCGGCAAATGAGGTCTATTTTTTTGTATGATAATGATATTTGCAGATTCCTGCTCTTTCAGTTTCATAATCATCGGTGCAAATCTCCGGTTAAAACCTACCCTAAGGATTTTATTTTTTTGTTCCGCCAATTCAATCATCTGTTGGGCATCTTCATAATGATAGGCCAGTGGTTTATCGATATAAACATGAATCCCCTGCCTTAATAGTTCCCTTGCAACATCGCCATGGGCCTCGGTGGCTGTATGGATAAAGGCTGCCTCAATACCTTGATCTATCAAAGCTTCAATACTCTGTACCGATGCTGGAGCACGGTATTTGGTACAAAGTCTTTCTAAGGTTTCCTCATTTCGCGTGCATAGTATGGGCGTTATATCCCCCCTGTTCATTAGGATGGGCAAATAAGCTTTCTGTGCAATATCTCCTAAACCAATGATTCCAATCCTCATTTCTCTCATCCTCCTTCAGCATATCTATTCTATTTACTATTCTTGAAAATAATCACTTTCCCTTCCGTATTTCTCCTTTCGGGTTACGTTTCGTAAGGCTGTTCATAATTTTCTGTTGAATCTTCAAAAAAGATCTCCTCCAATCAGAAAATTTATTTCTTTTCGTAATTTTATCTTTATTTTTATTTACTTATGGTCAATTTATCATAGAATAGTATTATGAATCGTAATCAGGAGGAACATTATGGATGATATGGATATGAAAATTCTAAAGCTGCTCAATGAAAGGGGCAGGATCTCCCACGAGGAAATCAGCAAAATTCTTCATATATCCCGGCCTGCTATTCATCAGCGAATCAGCAAGCTGGAAGATCGCGGCATCCTTAGAGGATATACGGCACAGATTAACTGGAAAGCACTTGGCTACCAAATAAAAGTTCTTATCTTTATCAAGTTTCATTCCCATGTTTTCGATCGAATCACTGAACAGATTATGAAAATACAGGTTCCAAATACCTGTGTCGAAGATTTCTACAGGCTCGCAGGAGAATGGTGTGCCGTAATAAAGGTGAGAGCCTGCAGTCCCGATGATATTACGGTCTTAATAGATGAGATCTGCAAAATAGAGGGAATTCGTGAAACCTCTACTACCTTCATCTTATCTACCCTTATGGAAAATGAAGACCGGTATAAAAAATAAATAGGGAGGGATTCTAAAAGCTTTACTGCCTCCGGTTCCACACTTTCCCACATCGGCATTCAAATGCTTTCTGCAGGCGTTGCTCTTTGCGGGCTCGGCGTTGTCTTGGGAGAATCCATTTCTTTCTCTATCCTATTCTCCGCTGCCATTGTCCTAATCAGTGTCTTTATTGTCCAGACAAATAAAACAACCGAGCAAGAGATGCAGTCAACAGCAGAAGCCGAAAGAGTCTAGTGAAAAGCCCTGGAGACCATAGTCTCTAGGGCTTTTGCTATATTACTGAATCGATTTTCCAATATCTTTTCGATATTGCATTTTCTCAAAGGTTATTTTTTCTATATTTTCATATGCCTTTTTTCTTGCTGCTTCTACGGTGTCCCCCCAGGCTGTCACACCTAAAACACGACCGCCATGGGTGACAACCTCCTGCCCCAGCTGCTTGGTCCCAGCATGAAATACAACTGCATCCGGATCAATCGCTCCTAATCCTCTGATCGGTTTTCCCTTTTCATAGCTTTCAGGGTAGCCCCCTGCAGCGAGCACAACACATACCGTCCCTTGTTGTGACCATTGAATCTTCTGCTCAGCCAATTTTCCCTCTAAAATACTCTCAATAATTTCTACTAAATCGCTTTCTAGTCTTGTCAGAATAACCTGAGTTTCAGGATCTCCAAACCGCGTGTTAAACTCCAGCACCCGCGGCCCTTCCTGGGTAATCATCAGCCCAATGAAAAGCACTCCTTTAAAATCCAGTCTGTCCTTTTTAAAGCCGTCAATAATGGGTGTCAAAATAGTTTCTGCCACCGTACGCTCCAGCTTTTCATCATAGATATGACTCGGAGAATAGGTTCCCATCCCCCCGGTGTTAGGTCCCTGATCCCCATCAAAAATCCGCTTGTAATCCTGCGCACTCACCATAGGCACGATGGTCTTTCCGTCTACAAAACACAATATGGAAGTTTCTATCCCCTCCAAAAACTCTTCAATAACAATTTTATCCCCTGCCGCACCAAACTTTTTCTCTGCCATCATCTGCTCCAAAGCCTCTAATGCCTCTTTTTCATCTTGGGCAATCACGACACCCTTTCCTGCTGCCAGTCCATCTGCTTTAATTACCATGGGATACCCATAGATGCCTACAGCATTTTTCGCTGCTTCTAAATCGGTATATTCCTCATAGCGGGCTGTAGGAATCTGATGACGCTTCATAAAGTCTTTGGCAAAGGCTTTGCTGCCCTCCAGTTGGGCACATTGCCAATTGGGGCCAAAGACCTTCAATCCTTCCTTTTCAAAACGGTCTACAATTCCCATTACCAGAGGCCCCTCTGGCCCTACAATGGTTAGATCTATTTGTTTTTCCTTGGCAAAAGCGCATAATGCCTCTGCCGCCTCCGCAGGAATATCTACTAATTCTGCGAGGGTTCCGATTCCCGCATTTCCCGGTGCACAATAGATATTATCTACCTTAGGACTCTTTTTCAATTTCCACACGAGGGCATGCTCCCGGCCGCCGCTGCCGATTACCAAAACCTTCATTTTATAACCTCCTCCGCCTAATGTTTAAAATGCCGCATACCGGTAAAGATCATGGCGATCCCATATTGATTAGCCATTTCAATAGAAGCTTCATCATTTTGAGACCCCCCCGGCTGAATAATCGCGGTTATTCCAGCCTTAGCCGCAGCTTCTACACAGTCGGCAAAGGGAAAGAAAGCATCCGAAGCCAATACACTTCCCTTAATCGGAAGATTGGCCTGTCGAATGGCATTTTCTACGGCCCATATCCGGTTTACCTGTCCCGGTCCTATGCCTAAGCTTTGCAGGTCCTTGGCAAGCACAATTCCATTAGATTTAACATGCTTCACGACCTTCCAGGCAAAAAGCATATCTTCCATCTCTTTTTTTGTAGGAATCCGCTGTGTCACAACTTTCAGTTCTTCTTCTTTGTGAAGCTGCCCATCTACATTCTGGATCAGCAAACCGCCGTTGATCTTCTTTAGATCCAAGGCATTCTCCGGCTGTTTGCTTTGAATTTCCGGCAGTTTCATCAACCTTATATTCTTCTTTCCCTTTAAAATTTCCAGTGCATCTGCTTCAAAATCCGGTGCAATGATAATTTCAAGAAATATCTTATTCATTTCCTCCGCTGTTCTTCTGTCCACCTTTTGATTAGCCGCTACAATTCCGCCATAAATAGAGGTTGGATCACAACTATAGGCCTTATGATAGGCATCAAACAAATCATATCCGCTTCCCACACCACAGGCATTGGTATGTTTTACAGCTACTACGGCAGGCTCCGAGTACTCCTTTAAGAGCTCTAATGCCCCATTGGCATCGTTTATGTTATTAAAGGACAATTCCTTTCCATGAAGTTGTTCTGCATTTACCAGTGATCCCGGATTCTTTCCCGATTCTTTATAGAATACAGCCTGCTGGTGAGGGTTCTCTCCATACCTCAGATCCTGTACTTTTTCGTAGGTAAGGGTCAGCACCTCAGGGAACTCCCCTTGTATTTGTTCTCTCAAATACTGGGCTATCAGGGCATCGTAGTGTGCTGTATGTTCGAATACCTTTAGAGCCAGCCGATACTTTGTATCCCTTGACAGGGCGCCTGACTGCTCCAGCTCTTCAATTACACGGTCATAATCGGCCGGATCTATCACCACCGCCACGTCCTGATAATTCTTGGCGGCTGCCCGAAGCATCGTTGGACCTCCGATGTCGATATTTTCAATGGCATCTTCCAGGATTACATTCTCTTTTTTAATCGTTTCCTTGAAAGGATAAAGGTTAATAACGACCAGATCAATCGGCTGAATTCCGAGATTTTTCAATTGTGCCATATGTTCCTCATTCTCCCGAATGGCTAACAGGCCTCCATGAATAGCCGGATGAAGAGTTTTTACTCTACCGTCTAAACACTCTGGAAATCCTGTTACATCAGAGACAGATATTACGGAAATACCGCTTTCCATCAAAGTTTTTGCGGTTCCTCCCGTAGATAGGATTTCTACCCCCATCTCCTGAAGTTTTTTTGCAAAATCCACAATCCCACACTTATCTGATACGCTGATCAAAGCACGCTTCACCAATGAAATAACCTCCTTTAATTCGTACAATCCTTCCCTCTACAAGCAGTCTTCCCTCTGCAAAGAGCTTTACCGCTAAAGGCAGCAGCTCATGTTCTGCTGCTAACACCCGCTTTGCAAGACTTTCTACCGTATCCCCCGCTTCTACATCCGCTGCTTTTTGCAAAATGATCGGCCCGGTATCCGTACCCTCATCTACAAAGTGTACCGTAGCCCCGGTAACCTTCACCCCATACTCCAGCACTGCCCGATGGACATGCTCCCCGTAAAATCCTTGACCGCAAAAACTGGGAATCAGGGAAGGATGGATATTGATGATCCGGTTCCGATATTTTTCGATGATGCTCCCCCCAAGGATTTGCATATAGCCTGCCAACAGAATTAAGTCAATCTCTCTCTCTTCAAGGATTTTCTCTAATTTATTATTTCTCTCTTTTAAGTTCGGAAAATTTTTACTGCCTATATAAAGGTGCTCTATGCCGTGGCGTCTTGCTCTCTCTAATGCATAGGCATCTTCTCTGCTGGATACAACGACCTCGATGGAAGCAGGAATATTCCCTGCCTCGATCTGATCGATCACTGCCTGAAGATTGGTTCCACCCCCAGATACCAAAGCGGCAATCCTTATTTTTGACATAATCTCACCCCAGGACTGCCCTGTACTACTTCTCCAATTGTATAGGCCTTTTCTCCCATATCCGCTAGAGATTGAAGCAGCTTGCCGGCTTCTTCTTTCTTTACTATTAGAATCATCCCGATCCCCATATTAAAGGTTTTAAACATTTCTTCATCGGTAATGCTTCCTTGCTGCTGCATCAGTGTAAATACGGGCAGTATCGGCCAGCTTCCAAGATGGATCTCCACTCCCAAACCTGCCGGGATAATCCGTGGAATATTCTCAAAAAAACCTCCTCCGGTAATGTGAACCATCCCTGCTACTGAAAAACACTCCAATACCTTTGTGCAAACCTCTACATAGATACGGGTAGGTGTCAGCAATACTTCTCCCAAGGTGCCCTCCAGGCCCTCAATTAAATCTGCAGCGGTCAATCCCATCTTTTCAAAGAAGAGTTTTCGTACCAGAGAATAACCGTTGCTGTGAATCCCGCTGGAAGGCAGTCCGATCAAAAGATCCCCCGGAGATATTTTGCTGCCGTCAATGATCTTTTTCTTATCCACAATCCCTACGGCAAAGCCTGCCATATCATATTCTCCATCCTCATAAAACCCGGGCATTTCTGCAGTCTCTCCGCCAATCAATGCACATCCCGCCAGTTGGCAGCCATCGGCAATCCCCTTTACGATATCCGCTGCCTTTTCCGGTTGGAGCTTTCCTGTAGCCAAATAATCTAAAAAGTACAGTGGCTTTGCCCCTTGGCACAATATATCATTCACACACATCGCTACACAATCTTGCCCTACAGTATCATGCCGGTCTGCCAAGAAAGCAATCTTTAGTTTTGTTCCAACCCCATCGGTTCCGGAGACCAGTACCGGCTGTTCAATCCCTGTCAAATCCAGCTCGAACAACCCGCCAAATCCACCTAATCCACATAGGACGTTTTTGGTAAAAGTCTTCTTCACATGCTGCTTCATCAGCTCTACAGCCCTGGCGCCTTCATCCACATCTACACCGGCATCCCGGTAGGTTAAACCCTTGTTCTCCATTATCATCACCTCTATTTCTTTTCAAATAGGTATTTATTGCTCGTTTTTGGTACTTCCATCGGATAATCCCCGCTAAAACAAGCACTGCATAGTCCTGCTCCTGATTCATCAATTGATTTTAATAATCCGTCAATGCTCAGGTAGCCCAGACTATCGGCTCCTATCATCTTCCTAATTTCCTCTATGGAATGGGTAGCCCCTACCAGATTTTTTCTGTTTGGGGTGTCAATGCCAAAATAACAAGAATACTTTACGGGAGGAGAACAAACCCTCAAATGAACCTCTGTAGCCCCTGCATTCTTCAGCATTTCTACAATTCGGCCGCTGGTTGTTCCTCGTACAATGGAGTCGTCAATGAGTACGACTCTTTTTCCCTGTATATTTTCCTTTAATACATTCAGCTTTAATCGTACACTCAATTCCCGCATTTTTTGATCCGGCTGAATAAAAGTTCTGCCTACATACCGGTTTTTAATCAACCCTTCACCAAAGGGAATCTTAGATTCCTCTGCATAACCAATAGCCGCCACGGTGCCCGAATCCGGCACTGCAATGACTACGTCTGCATCCACAGGATGCTCCTTTGCCAGCATTTTCCCTGCATTTCGGCGGCTGATGTACACACTTTGTCCGTCTAATACACTGTCCGGTCTTGCAAAGTATACAAATTCAAATGAACATAGGGCCTTTTTTTCTCCACCAGCATACTGAATGCTTCGAATTTGTCCGTCTTCAATGATTACCATTTCTCCTGCCGCTACGTCCCGTACAAATTCGGCATTCAGCACATTAAAGGCACAGCTTTCAGAAGACAATACGTAACCGCCCTCTATCTTGCCGATACACAAAGGCCTCAGGCCATTGGGGTCCCTTAAGCCAATCAGCTTGTTTCCATAGGTAATCACCAAAGCATAAGAGCCTCGAATCTGCTCCATGGTCTTTTGAATGGCTTTCTCAATTCCGAAGGCATTGTATCTTGCAATGAGGTTTGCAATGACCTCGCTGTCAATGGAGGTCTGGAAAATTACCCCTTGATCTTCCAGATCATCCCGTATTTCCCCCGCGTTGATCAGATTTCCATTATGGGCGAGGGCGATACTGCCTCCCTTATAACGAACCACTAATGGTTGGGCATTGATCACATAGCTTTCTCCTGTGGTGGAGTAGCGCACATGACCTACTGTAATATCCCCTTCCAGTCTGCTAATAACGTCATCTGAGAAAACTTCCTGCACCAAGCCCATTTCTTTATAGTAGGTAATGCTGCCTTCTTTATTCACAGCAATTCCTGCACTTTCCTGCCCCCGGTGCTGTAGGGCATGAAGGCCGAAATAGGCCAATCGGGCCAGCTGCCCTCTCCCCGGTGCATGAATCCCGATTACTCCGCATTCTTCCTTTAACTTATCCAGATTTGTAGTATTGTACATGATATCCTCCAGTCTAAGGCTTTACAATCTCGCCAAAACCTCTTGATAGGTTTCTTCCACATCTCCTAGATCTCTTCTAAACCGATCCTTGTCCATCTTTTTATTGGTAGCTGCATCCCACAGTCTGCAAGTGTCAGGGGAAATCTCATCGGCAAGGATTACTTTTCCTTCATGGATACCGAATTCCAGCTTGAAATCAATCAGCTTCAGTCCTCTTTCTAAAAAGAAGGGACATAAAATCTCATTGATTTTTAATGCATACTTTCTAACCGTCTGAAGCTGATCTTCCGTAGACAGTCCTACAGCTAAAATATGATCTTCATTAACCATTGGATCGCCTAACTCATCGTTCTTATAGCAAAACTCTAAAACTGTATTTTTCAGCACTGCTCCTTCTTCTAAACCCAGTCTTTTGGCTAGAGAACCGGCTACTACATTTCTGATGATAACCTCCAACGGCAGTATTTTTACCGCCTTTACCAACATTTCACGATCACTCAACAGCTTTTCGAAATGGGTAGGTATGCCTTTTTCCTCTAAGAGCTTGAAAAGAAGTGCAGACATCTTGTTGTTCACGACGCCTTTCTCCGCAATAGTGCCCTTTTTCACACCGTTAAAGGCAGTGGCATCGTCCTTATAGGCAACAATGTACCTGTCTTCGACCTCTGTTTTGTATACCTTTTTGGCCTTACCCTCATAAAGCATCTCCAGCTTTGTCATTTTACTCTCCTCCTCATTTCTTGTTCAGAAAATTCATTTCCTTCTTTATTTAAGTAAAAATGGGATAAAAAAAGCGTCTACGACGCTTTCGCTAGGGAACCCTAGGTTCCCTTCGACGACTGCTATCGCAGTCTGAGCACCCTCCTTAGTACGGCAGGGGATTTCATCCCCTACAACCCCTATCTATTATATAAAAAAGCCCGATATAGACTGCATCATCTATTTCGGGCTATTCAATTTAGCCTGCCAAATGGTCTGCAAAGTATTTTACTACAAACAGGACCGCAATGATATACATCATTGGGTGTACTTCCTTTGATTTTCCAGATAATGTTTTTAACACTACATAGGAAATAACACCGAAGGTCAGACCTTCTGCAATACTATAACTTAATGGCATTATGATGATTGTCAGGAATGCAGGAATCGCATCTGTAAAATCGTCAAAATTGATTTTTAAAATCGGACTCATCATAAATAAACCAACCAAGATGAGTACAGGTGCTGTTGCTTCTGCCGGTACGGCAGTAAATATTGGAGAAAATACAGTTGCTGTCAAAAACAGGATTCCTGTAGTCAGCGCTGTCAATCCGGTTCTTCCGCCTTCTGCTACTCCGGAAGCACTTTCAACATAAGTAGTAACCGTACTGGTTCCTAAGGCAGCTCCGATGGTAGTCCCTATCGCATCTGCCATCAGTGCCTGCTTGGCATTTGGTACTCTTCCCTGGCTGTCTAACATATTTGCTTTTGTAGAAACACCAATTAAAGTACCTAATGTATCAAATAAGTCCACAAATAAGAAAGTAAAAACTACTAGCAGCATATCAAAGGTAAGAATATTGTGCCATTCGAACTGCATAAAGATCGGTGCAATAGATGGCGGCGCACTTACTGGATTTACAGGTAGTGTAGCCTTTCCAACGAAGACCCCAAGAATCGTTGTGATAATCATACCGATTAATAAACCGCCTTTAATATTTTTAATCAGTAAGAATCCTGTAACTAAAATACCCATGATCGCCAGCAATACTCCCGGATCAGCTAAATCTCCCAATCCAACCAAAGTCGCATCATTATTTACAATAATTCCGGCATTTTGGAATCCAATAAATGCAATAAATAATCCAATTCCCACACTTACTGCATTTTTTATCACCATAGGCATTCCATTGATGATAGCTTCACGGACATTCAGTAAGGTCAGTGCAATAAAAATAAATCCTTCTATTAAAACAGCAGTCAATGCAAACTGCCAGCTGTACCCCATACCAATTACAACAGAAAAAGCAAAGAATGCGTTTAGTCCCATCCCTGGTGCCAAAGCAAAAGGCAAGTTGGCCATAAGTGCCATACAAAGGGTTGCAATCGCTGCAGATAATGCGGTAGCTGTAAATACAGCGTCTTTGTCCATGCCCGTAGCACTAAGAATATCCGGATTTACAATCAAAATATAAGCCATGGTCATGAAGGTTGTAATTCCCGCGATGATCTCCGTCTTCGCATTCGTCTTTTTTTCTGAAAGTTTAAATACTTGGTTCAATATGCCTGCTTCAGGTTTTTTGTTTGTCAGTTCCATATTCATCCTCCTCATCTGATTTAGGAAGGTCATCAGTAGACGGCGTCAATAGCAAAGCCCGGATGGGAAGGTTAGACGCTCATCATAGTGAAACCTTCCCGTCCGGGCTTTTATCCCCTCGGTGTAGTATTACAAAACTGCAATACCTGTATCACTTGGACCAAACATCATTGAATCCTGCCTATTCAATCGTAGTTATTAAATAGTATGTCCATATTTAATCATTCTACAATGATATGCTGTTCAACGATTGGAACCCTAGATACACTTTCACCCATAGTCAGACAATTCATGGCTGTCTGGTAGAAACTTTCGGACCATATCTCCGAAACTATATGAGCAAACATTATGTTGTTGTTTTTTGTTTGTTCTTGCATACTAATCATACCAAAGGTACCCGCTATCGTCAATAGTTTTTACGAATGTTTTTATAGGAACCGATCAATTAATTTGACTAAATACGAACATTAATTCAATTTATCATCTTATGATTCTATTTTTATCTAAAATAATCAATTCCTGCCCGAAAAATCTGTTGATCCTTCTCTCCCGGCACGTTCACTGCGATATTGCTTCCAGTTCTTTCTGAATGCCCCATTTTGCCCAATATTCTACCATCAGGACTGGTGATCCCCTCTACAGCATGTACGGACCCGTTTGGATTATAAGCAATATCATAGGATGCATTACCGCTAGGATCTACATACTGGGTAGCAATCTGTCCACGTTGAATCATTTCCTCCAAGACTTCTGCCTTCGCTACAAACCTGCCTTCTCCATGAGAAACTGCAATCCTATGAATATCCCCTACCTGCAGGTTTGCAAACCACGGCGATAGGGTAGAAGCCACCCTTGTCTCCACCATCCGGGATGCATGCCGCCCAATCCGGTTAAAAGTTAAGGTTGGACAATCTTCATGGATATCGAAGATTTCCCCATAAGGCAGCAGCCCTAGCTTGACCAGCGCCTGGAATCCATTGCATATCCCTAGCATTAGCCCGTCCCGCTTTTGGAGCAGCTCCATCACAGCTTCCTTGATTCTTGGGTTTCGGAAAACCGTAGCAATAAATTTGCCTGACCCGTCGGGCTCATCTCCGGCGCTAAATCCTCCCGGCAGCATAATGATCTGGGCCTGTTCAATAGCTTCTGCCATCTTGGCAATAGAATTTTCTATATCCGACGCGCTTAGATTTCTAAATACAAAGGTCTCTACTTTTCCGCCTGCCTTTTCAAAGGCTCTTGCAGAATCCACTTCACAGTTGGTTCCCGGAAAAGCAGGGATGAAAACTCTTGGTTTCGCAATCCTAACAGCCGGCTTGCACCGGCTTCTGTCTGCATAGGAAATTTGTTGCGCAGTTCCTTGAATTGAAGCTGTCTTTGTGGGGAATATCTTCTCTAAAGGCGCTTCCCATGCTTTCAGTGCTTCCTCCAAGGAGATGCTTGTATCATCATTGAAGGAAATGATCCGATCTGCCGTTGTGGAACCTAACACCCTGTAAGGAATGTCTGCCAGCAGGGCTTTTACGGCTTCATTCTTCGGAAGTTCCAAGATGATTGAACCATAATGAGGTGTAAAAAGGGTTTCTGCATCCATATGTGCTTCAAATCGAAGCCCTATTTGATTTCCAAAACACATCTTACTAATGGCGGCTGCTAATCCTCCTTGACGCACGCTATGGGCTGCTAAAACCTTTCCTTTGTGGATACACTCGGTAATTTTTCCATAGATTTGGTCTATCGTTTGGAAATTCGGCATCTCCTGTGCATCTCGTTCAATGGGAATCCAGACAACCTGGCTCCCCCACTCTTTAAATTCTGGAGAAATAACCTTTCTTACATCTTCTGTAGCCACTGCAAAGGCTACCAAGGTAGGAGGCACATTTAAATCCTTAAAAGTTCCGGACATACTGTCCTTCCCTCCAATGGCAGGAATACCAAGTCCATGCTGTACCATATAAGCCCCTAACAATGCACTGAAGGGTTTTCCCCATTTGCTTGGCTCTTTGCCAAGTTTTTCAAAATATTCTTGGAAAGTCAGACGAATAGTTTTATGATTTCCACCCATGGCAACGATCTTTGCCACCGCTTCCACTACCGCATACAATGCTCCGTGGAAAGGACTCCACTTCCCAATCTTCGGATTATAACCGAAACTCATCAGCGAGCCAGTAGTTGTATCTCCCGTCAGAACAGGAATTTTGGCTGCCATACCCTCCGCCGGTGTCGTTTGATATTTACCTCCAAAAGGCATTAGAACCGTACCTGCACCTATCGTACTATCGAAGCGCTCCACCAGCCCCCTCTGACTGCAGACATTAATATCTTGTAAGTTGGCCAGCCATGCTTCCACTACATCCTGCTTGTGTTTTTCGACTGCCGCGGGCAGCTGCTTGAAATAGTTTTGTTTTTCCTCCGGCACTTCCACATATACCCGGGTATGTTGCTTTACCCCATTGGTATCCAGAAAATCCCGGCTCAAATCTACAATAGTTTTTTCCCGCCACTGCATCTTCATCCTGCGGTCATCGGTTACCCAGGCTACCACCACAGCTTCCAGATTTTCTTCCGCTGCCAGTTGAATAAAGGTATTTGCTTGATCCGCAGCCACCACAACCGCCATTCTTTCCTGAGATTCGGAAATGGCCAGCTCCGTTCCATCCAAACCTTCGTATTTTTTCGGCACCCTATCTAAATCAATCATTAGACCATCGGTTAATTCTCCTATGGCTACAGATACGCCGCCTGCACCAAAGTCATTGCACTTCTTAATTAACCGGCTGACTTCAGGATTTCTAAAAAGCCGCTGAATTTTTCTTTCTGTAGGTGCATTTCCTTTTTGCACCTCTGCACCACAGGTAAATATGGATTCTTCCGTATGCTCCTTAGAAGAGCCGGTTGCACCGCCACAGCCGTCTCTTCCTGTTTTTCCGCCCAGAAGTATCACAATATCTCCTTTTTTGGGCTTTTCCCTTACAACATTGGCTTTCGGCGCTGCTGCGATTACTGCGCCTACCTCCATTCTTTTTGCTACAAAAGCTTCATCGTAAAGCTCAGCCACCTGTCCGGTAGCCAAACCGATCTGATTGCCATAAGCACTGTA
The DNA here is from genome assembly GCF_001750685.1 of Geosporobacter ferrireducens. Classification (GTDB taxonomy): domain Bacteria; phylum Bacillota; class Clostridia; order Peptostreptococcales; family Thermotaleaceae; genus Geosporobacter; species Geosporobacter ferrireducens. Next base: position 2,090,247 of record NZ_CP017269.1, read on the forward strand.
TCCTGCCGCTGCTCCTGTTGTAATCTTTCGTTGTGGCAGCTTTCCGGACAAAGTCTCTTCAATTTTAGCACGGGGATCACCGCTGCCCGTTACACGCATGGCCTGATATACATAGGTTCTCCCCGATAACGGATCTCGAATGGCACCACCCAGGCAGGTAGCCGCGCCGCCGAAGGGTTCTATTTCTGTAGGATGATTATGGGTTTCATTTTTAAACATTAGCAGCCATTTTTCCTTTTGTCCTTCAACATCCGCATCGATCTCAATGCTGCAGGCATTTATCTCATCGGATACATCCAAATCTTCTAATTTTCCTGCCTTTCTTAACTCCTTCATACCTATAACGGCAATATCCATTAAGGATATATCTCTTTCTGTATCTCTATAAACCCTTTCTCTTGCAGCAAGATAAGTCTCGTAGGCCTTTTTTACAGGTTCTGTAAAATTCCCCTCTTGGATCTCTACGCTTTCAATCTTCGTAAGAAATGTAGTATGGCGGCAGTGATCCGACCAGTAGGTATCAATTACCTTGATCTCTGTGATGGTTGGGTTTCGTTTTTCTTGATCCCGAAAATATCCTTGCACAAAGGCAAGGTCTTCTTCACTCATGGCAAAACCCATCTCTTCCCGATAGCTTCTCAACGCTGCCGGATCCATGTGGATAAATCCTTCCAGCACCGCTACATCTCCTGGAATTGGAACCATCATTTCTACGGTTTCCGGTTTTTCCATAGAAGCCTCCCGGGAATCTACCGGATTGATACAATAGTTTTTTATTTTTTCAAAATCCGCTTGAGATAGATCTCCTTCTAAAAGAATTACTTTCGCTGAAACAACATCCGGACGTTCTTGTTGTGTGAGAATTTGTATGCACTGAGCGCCAGAGTCTGCACGCTGGTCATATTGTCCCGGCAAATATTCCACAGCAAAGCATCGGATATTTTCACCAATTTCCAATACTTCATCCACCACTTCATCCACTGGGGGCTCTGAAAAAATAGTATTGCGCGCTTTTTGAAAGGCTTCTTCCCCAATGCCCGCAATGTCATAGCGATTGACAATCCGAAGATTTTCCAGTGCTTTCATTCCCAGATTCTCTTTTAAATCTGCAAGTAAATGCTGCGCCTCAATATCCAAACCCTTTTTCTTCTCCACAAAAATTCTACGTACCTTTTGTTTCATTCTCTATCCCAGCCTTTCTGTGAATTTACATCTTTACAAGTCCATTGTAGCATAATAAAATTAATAATTAAAATTAATGCTATTAATGCGTTTTATTAGGAGTGATAATAATTGGATATTAATTTTGAACTCTATAAGGTATTTTATCATGTAGCAAAACAGCTGAGTTTTTCAGAGGCAGCTCAACAACTTTATATTTCCCAGTCCGCAGTCAGTCAATCCATAAAGCTGTTGGAAGAAAAGCTAAATTGCCGTCTCTTTATTCGGCATACAAAGCAGGTTCGTCTTACCCAAGAAGGCGAAGCTCTCTACCGGCACATCGAACAAGCCTATCATTTTATCAAAAATGGAGAGAAAAACATTCACCAGATTCATTTGCTGCAACAGGGAGAGGTGCGCATCGGAGCCAGTGATACCATCTGCAAGTACTATCTCCTCCCTTTTATCAAAGAATTTCACCGCCAATATCCGAAGGTTCGCATCCACATCACCAACCGCACCTCTCCCGTGTGTATCGAGCTTTTGAAAAAAGATCTTGTAGATCTTGCAGTGGTAAACCTTCCCGAAGAAAGTTTGGAAACAAGCTTTCATATAAACCATTTGGCTAAGGTCCGTTATGCCTTTATAGCAGGAGAAGCTTTTATGGATCTAAAAGATCGGGAAATACCCCTGAAAGAATTAGAAAGATATCCGATTCTTACCTTGGAAAAAAATACAACTGCCCGAAGCCTGCTGGATGCATTCCTGCTGCAAAGTCAGGTTGAAATTATACCCGAAATCGAAATCAGCAGTGTCGATTTATTAATTGAATTCGCTAAAATCGGCCTCGGCATATCCTTTGTTATGCAGGATAGTCTAAAGGGCATTTTGCCCAGTAAGGATTTATTTTTACTAAAGATCAAAGAAAAGCTGCCGCAAAGGAATCTTGCCGTTCTGTCCCATACAAATCTCCCTGTTCCCATCGCTGCAAGCAGATTTTTAGATTTGCTTATACGATAAGTTCAACTGCATCCTCAATTCATTCTAATACCATTGTCCTAATTTTCAGAACGATGGTATTTTTTTTTGTTTCAATTTGTTTGATTCGGATATATAATATGATGTAGTATTATGTTGAATTTTGTCGATTTTTCTGGAGGCTCAATTGGGACTATTCTAAAATACAGATTACGCTATAGAATGGTCGTAACAAGTATTAGACTCAATAGTCTTCAAGAGATTTCAGGTCGCACAGAATTTCCACACCACACCATAAAATCACATATGTAGGGAGGAGCCTATCCATGAAAAGCATTCGAACAAAATTAATCATCTATTTCTCAATCCTTATTTTAGCAATATGTAGCGGTCTTAGTTTTATTGCTTATGATCGAGCTTCTGATGCGATTATACAGCAGATCGAAGGAATCTTGCCTGAAAAGGCAGAAGATGTTGCAAAAACCGTTGCAGGAATCAATGAAGGACACCTGAAATCTCTTACAACTTTAGCCAATAATCCATACCTTATATCCCTAGACCTGGAAAGCCAAATGTCTTTTTTGGATCTGGAAGCCAAACGCCTGGGTTTTCAATCTATTGGCATCAGCGATTTGGAAGGTTCTTTACAATTTAGCAACGGCAGCAGTGCCCAGATATCGGACCGTGAATATTTCCAGAGCGCATTATTGGGAATTCCTAATATCTCTGATCCCATCGTAAGTAAGGCAGATGGATCTATTATCGTGGCCTATTCTGTTCCCGTTCATAATGAAAACAATAAACCAGCAGCTGTCTTGGTTGCCTTTGCCGACGGTACCGTCTTGAGTAAAATCGTATCAGACATCAGGTTTGGAGAAACCGGCTATGCCTTTATCATCAATGAACAGGGTACTATGATTGGACATAAAAATGAAGATTTAGTTTTAAATGGAGTTAATTACATAGAAGAATCCAAGTCCGATGTTACATATGTAGATTTAGCCAATGTACTTACGAAAATGACTCAAGGAACTACAGGCGTCGATCAGTATACTTATGAGGGGAGCATTCGTTATATGGGTTTTGCTCCTATCCGGGGAACCAATTGGTCCATTGCAGTAGGCGGCTATCAAGCCGACATACTTTCCGGTCTAAAAGAGTTGCAAAGATATATATTAATTGCAACCTTTATCCTATTGATTATAGGAATTTGTCTAGCATTCATCATTGGAAACTCTATTACCAAGCCGATCCTTTCCAGCATACACCATGCTGTCCAGATTGCTTCCTTAGATATTTCAAAGGACCTTTCCCAGAAGGATCTAAGGCGGAAGGATGAAGTGGGCAAACTAACCAATGCACTGCAATCCATCACCAACAGTCTCCGGGATTTTGTGAAGCAAATTGCAGACTCTTCCCAGCAGGTAGCAGCCGCCTCCGAGCAACTTACCGCTACAGCGCAGCAATCTGCCATGGCTTCCGAGCATATTGCCGCTTCTGCCAGTGAAGTTGCCCAGTCTGCAGACCGCCAAATATCTGAGGTAGTCAACACCACTGCTTCCATAGAAGAAATCTCCGCCAGCCTTGAAGAGGTGTTTGGACACATACAGGAGATTAATGCCTCCAGCCAGGATGTGCTGATACAATCTAATGATGGCCGAACCGAGATTGACAGAGCCATTCATCAGATGACATCCATCTACAACAGTACCAAACTGGTTGAAGCTACATTGGGTGATATTTCGAGCAGTTCAGATCATATGAATACTTTCACAGAGGTTATTGCAAATATCTCATCACAGACCAATCTGCTGGCACTAAATGCAGCTATTGAAGCAGCTCGAGCCGGTGAGCATGGTAAAGGCTTTGCAGTAGTAGCCGATGAAGTTAGAAAACTAGCGGAAGAGTCACAACGGGCAACCGATGAAATTAACAGTCTTATTAAAATCAACCGGCAGAATATTCATCAGGCAAAAACTGCAATGGACGAAGGTTCAAAAAATGTAGACGAAGGTATTGTGATCGTGAATAAAGCACAACAAACCTTTTCTAAAATCTCTCAATTGGTTGGTCAAGTTAACCAACAGATTTCAACCATTACCGAATCTATCGAACAAGTATCCAATGGTGCACAGCATATTGTTACCTCTGCCAATGAGGTAGAAAATGCCAGCAAAATGGTTTCCGGATCAATCCAAAACATATCCGCAGCTACCGAAGAACAGACTGCATCTATGGAGGAGATATCCTCTTCCAGCGAAAGTATGGCATCCCTTGCACAGGACCTGCAGCAATACATATTAAAATTTAAATATTAAAAAGACAAATGCGATAGGTAACCCCTATCGCATTTGTTATAACGCCATTCCATTGCTTTAGCCTTGTGAACCCCTACAGCCAGCAAACAAATCCCGCCGGAAATGATTCATTTGCCAATAGCCTTGGTGAAATAGGATGATTTACATAAAATGCTTTCTTAATCTCATTGCAGCTTCTTTAACTGAGCCGGCAGCCAGTATAGCAGATACCACAGCAATTCCGTCGATTCCCGTCTCCCCCACAGCCGTCACATTATTTTCCTGGATGCCGCCAATACCTACAACAGGAATATTCACCGCTTTCTTGATCTCTGCTAATTGTGCAAGATTTACCAAACGGGTATCTGTCTTTGTGTTTGTCGGAAAAAGAGCACCCACACCAATATAATCTGCACCCTCCGCCTGGGCTTTTAAAGCTTCTTCTATATTTGCAGCGGAAACCCCTAAAAGCTTCCCTTCTCCTAGTATCTTTCTGGCTACACTGGCGGGCAGGTCGCTTTGCCCTACATGTAAGCCCTCGGCATCCACTGCCAGCGCAATGTCCAGACGGTCATTGATCATCAGCGGAATCCCATATTTTGATGTCAACGCTTTTACTTGCACAGCAGTTTGATAAAACTCCAGGGAGGTTGCATTCTTTTCTCTCAACTGCACTATAGTGACACCGCCTGCTATGGCTTCTTCCAAAGTGCTGATGAAGCTCCTCCCCTTCAAAATATCCCGGTCGGTTACCAAATAGAGTCCATAATCGATATTATGCTTCATGAATTTTCACGCTCTCTTCCATAAGTGTTATGGAAAAGCTGCCAATAGCATCCATCAGCTTAACCCGGAAGGTACCTACTTCTTCCTTATGTGGCAGCGCTTCATATGCCTTTTCTCCTGCAAGCCCCATGACTGCCGTCCCCATAATGGCTGCATGGAAAGGATTTTTCTTTGTCCCGACGCAAAGCCCGATCAAAGAAGTGGTCATGCAGCCGGTTCCCGTAACCCTTGACAGCATCTCGTGACCATTTTCTATATAAAAAACCTGCTCTCCATCAGAAACAATATCCGTTGCCCCTGTAATGACGACGACGCAGTTTAATCTCTTTGCAAGCTCCAGTGCGATTTCCCTGCCGCCCATCAAAGAGTCATCTATGGAATCCACCCCTCGGGTTTTCCCTCCCTGTCCATAGATGCTTTTAATCTCTGACATATTCCCCCTCAACACAGACAACTGTACTTCCTCAAGGATTCGCTGGACGGTCTGTGTCCTGAGTGCCGTAGCTCCAACGCCTACAGGATCCAACACTACAGGAGTTCCCAGAGCGTTTGCCTTTTTCCCTGCCAGAACAAAGGCCTCTATGGTTCGTTGGTTCAAGGTTCCTACATTCATCACCAAAGCAGAAGCCAATGAAACCATTTCTTCTACTTCAGCAAGGTCGTCCGCCATCACCGGAGATCCCCCTAATGCCAATACGGTATTTGCACAGTCATTAACGGTAACATAGTTTGTAATATGGTGGATCAGCGGTTTATCTTTTTTAATCGTTTCAAATATTTCACGAAAATATGGAAATAACACGAGCCTCATCCTCCTTTAAAATTTATATTAATCCCGCTTTTTTATATAATTCATAAAAGTGATGGGTAGGTCCTACCCCTTTGCCAATAGAAAAGGACTGTTTAATGGCTACACTTATATAGGCTTTTGCTGCCTCAATCGCATCAGCTACAGACATTTCTTTTGCAAGATTTGATGCGATAGCAGAAGACAATGTACAACCTGTACCATGGGTATTTTTTGTGTCTATTCTCTGTGAATGATAATATTTGAAGTCTTGACCATCATATAACAGGTCAATGGCCTCTTCCTCTAAATGTCCGCCTTTTATGAGTACATATTCCGGTTTCATTTGATAGATCTGAACCGCTGCCTTTTTCATGTCTTCCAGATGATTGATCTTCATGCCGGTAATCACTTCAGCTTCTGGAATATTTGGGGTAACCACTCTGGCCATGGGCAGCAGATACCGAATCAATGCTTCTTTTGCTTCAGGCTGCAGCAAGTGATATCCACTTTTAGAAACCATAACCGGATCTATTACAAGATTTTTCACTTGATATCTGCTTAGCGTTTCTGCAATGGTCTTGATGGTATCTGTAATAGAAACCATCCCAATTTTCACTGCATCTACAGAGATATCATCAAAAATTGCTTCAATCTGCTTTTGGATTAATTCTGTAGAAATATCCTGAACACCGAAGACTCCTTGCGTATTTTGTGCAGTCACTGCAGTAATGACACTCATTCCAAATAAGCCATGGGCAGAAAATGTTTTAAGATCTGCCTGAATTCCGGCCCCTCCGCAGCTGTCAGATCCTGCAATGGTCAATACCTTTTTCATTATTTCCCCTCCTCAAAAGAATTTTCTTGAAACAAATTCAACCTATCAATGGCTCTAAAGATGACATATCCAAGTATTACGCCTGCAGCTGAACTAAAAAAGAATGGCCCTACAAAGAAAAACATGGCTGCTTCTCTTCCCATTAAGTATTTTGCTACAGGGTAGGAAATCAGTGCACCAATTATACTTGTACCAACCAATTCCCCTGCTGCTGCAGTATAGATACTTCTCCTTCTTTTATAAAGCAGTGCAGCCAATAATGCACCCATCATACTCCCCGGAAAAGCCAGCAAGGATCCAAGCCCTAAAAGATTTCTCAATAGGGATATGGAAAAGGCCATTCCTACTGCATAACCGGGTCCAAGCAAAGCAGCTGCTAAAAGATTCATTGCATGCTGTACCGGAAAACACTTTGCAACCCCTACAGGAATATAAATTAAGTGGGCACTGGCTACCCCAATAGCCGTCATGAATGCCGCAGCTGTTAATTTTCTTGTATTCATTTTTATCACCTCCAGTTTTTTATCAAAATAAAAAGCACAAATCCAAATGCAGGATTTGTGCTTAACGACATATGATAAATCTTGTCAATTACACTTTCCTACGCTGGCATGATCCAGATCAGGTAATAGGGATCAAAGACATTTTCGGGTCTTTTTCTCAGCTGGCCTTTCCAGCTCTCCCAGTGCGATAGTGATTCACTTTTTCTCTCACAGCAATATTATCATAAATATAAATAATAATCAATGCAGGTTTATTTTCTTGCTTTATTTCTTATTCATTGTCTCTAAATACGCAGCATGACCGATTTCTTCCAAACTCTTTCCTTTGTCCTCTACCAATTTTTTCAAGTCCTCCTTATAGGCAGCAATTCTTTGTTCAATGGCTTCATCAAAACTTCCCAGAATCTGGGCTGCTAGAATTCCTGCATTCTTTGCTCCATTGATCGCCACAGTAGCAACAGGAATACCGGGAGGCATCTGCACAATAGCGTATAGGGAGTCTACTCCGCCCAGCGCTGCAGTCTTTATAGGCACTCCGATTACAGGAACGGTAGAAAGGGATGCTACCATCCCCGGCAGATGAGCTGCTCCGCCTGCTCCGGCAATGATAATTTTAAGGCCTCGTCTTTTTGCAGTTTCTGCATATTCATACAGCCTCCTTGGTGTTCTATGGGCTGATACAATCGTTAATTCATAGGGTATCTGAAAATCCTCCAACATGGCTGCAGCCTCTGCCATTACCGGCAGATCCGAATCACTTCCCATAATGATGCCGACAATGGGTTTCATTGCACATCCTCCTCTCCAGATTGTATTTTTATCTGTTCTGCAGCAGCTTCTATAATCCGCACAGCTTCTTCCATCGCCGCTGCCGTCACCGTTATATGACCCATCTTCCTTTTCGGCTTCGTTTCCCGCTTTCCATAGATATGCAGCTTTACGCCGGGAAGCGCTAGGGCTTCGTAAACTCCTGCCACCGATATCTTTCCGGCATAGCCTTCTTCGCCCAACAGGTTTCGCATCACCGTAGGCCTGATCAGCGTAGTATCACCTAGAGGCAATCCTAAAATAGCCCGTATATGCTGCTCAAACTGAGAGGTCACGCAGCCTTCAATGGAGTAGTGACCTGAATTATGCGGCCGCGGTGCTACTTCGTTAATTAAGATGGATCCATTTTCAGTAACAAACATTTCTACACAAAACATGCCCACACCTTCAAAAACTTCCATGACCAGTTGGGCCAGCTCCAGAACTTTTTGGGTCACTGCTGCAGGAAGCGCTGCAGGAACCCTTGTCTCAATCAATATATTATCCTGATGAAAGTTTTCTCCTACAGGATATACCGCAATTTCTCCCGATATTCCCCTGCAGGCTAATACGGAAATTTCTTTGTCAAATGCCACGAAAGCTTCTGCCATAAGGGGCATCTTTCCAGCGCCTAAGGATCTATAGGCACTTTCCAGGTCTTGCGGCCCTCGAACCAATGCATTCCCCTTTCCATCATATCCCCCTGTACAGGATTTCAGCAAGAAAGGATATCCTAAAGTATCTCCCAACTTCCACAAATCACATTCTTCTTGTAGAGGTTGAAATTCAGGAACCGGCAGCCTCGCATTCAGTAGGGCTTGCTTTTGGAGATATTTATTCTGAATGATTTCAAGACTTTTCACTGTCGGATAGATGGCATGTCCTTCCTGCTCCAGTCTTTGAAGGATCTCTACTCCGATATGCTCAAATTCATAGGTAATCACATCTGACTTTTCAGCCAGCTGCCGCAATCCCCCTTCATCATGAAAATCTGCCACAATATGGTCGTCCGCCAGACTATGCGCGGGGCAATAAGGCACAGGATCTAGTATGGTAACATATATCCCCATCTTTTTCGCCTCCTGAAGCATCATCTTCCCCAATTGTCCGCCGCCTATAATACCAATTCTTTTTCCCAAATCTCCTGCAGGAATCATCTGCAGCACCTCCTGAAAGCTATTTTATCCGCTGTTTTCCCTCTTATTTTATCATAAATGATTTCATAAGAATAATTAATGAAAATAATAATGCATATTAATTTTGCTTATATAAATAGGGCCTGCTTTAACACAGGCCCTCATTTCTATGATCGCAGGTTATTGATTTTTTCAGGAGAGATCACCATTAAAAAAATTAATATGCCTATAGATGTGTTTAATTGCCATGTTTCACATGATTCAGAATGATTTTCCTGTAACCTAGCAGCAAAATAAAGCTCACGATATATACCACCGGTGACCAGGGAAGGATCCTCCACTTGTCATACAGAATAATATCTAAAGGTTTTGCAATGTATAGTTCTAATAGAGTCAGTGCAATGGTCCAGATTCCAATATACATGCCTATTTTCATTTTTGTTTTTGGCAGAAAGGAAGTAAAAATAATAGAGATAGCCGGAAAAGCAAGCAACCCTACCAATAAAGAATTGACCGCTCCATATTTACAACTTACATAATGATACATTTTAAGCTGCTTGCAGATAATCATATCAAAGGCAAAGGATAAGGTTACGGCCATATGTGCCATCATTGCGTCTGCAAAGCTTACTCTTTTCTTCACTACCTGCCAACCTGCGATCAAAAGAAGCAGAATCAATATAGTAAAAAATCCAATCCAATCCATGCAATCACCTGCCTCTGTCCTATTCCTTTAATATGTGAATATTGCATGGATATTATGCCATAAACCGATTACCTTTCGACCTCAAGGCAGCAATCTGGTGAGTATATAAAAATACACATTATTTTGCTTTATACGCTCTTTCTGAAAAATACTCACATTTTTTTCCCGTAGATTGATAGACAATCAGGGAAGGCAGCTGTCTGGATTTTGCGCCAAACAATTTGCATCCGTTTGGAAAATTCACATCCCATGTTACATAAAAATGCTTGCATCTTTTACAATATACCTTTTCTTGCCTCATTATAAAACAAACTCCCTTTTTCTGTCTTTTTCCTATTTTATGACCGTCGGTAAATTTTTTATCTGCTGGAAATATGACTTTTACTCAAATGAAATAATGATCATACAGATCTGAAATATAATAATATTTCTCTAATTCCCCCCGTTTTACCTCCATATAAGCGTCATCTTTTTCATTGAAATAAAGCAAAATAAAATAATATTGTCTCCAAAATAAAGCCGGCAGTCACACAGGTACCTGCCTTATTAAAGAATTTTACTGCAGCCAAATGATAGCCTTCCACTTGCCTGGAAGGCTATCGGCAGTTAATGAACTATAGTAAAAACACGCTTCATCTCAATCTCCTAAGACGACTTCAATCCAATGATCCTTTTGGTCGTCTACCAGCTGTACGCTTTTATCTTCCAGTTTCATGCCATCTAAAGAAAGGGTATAGACCTTACCATTCACGCCATTTGGATTCTTAACCGTTATATGGTATGAGGAATTCCCATATTGATACCGAATCTCATACTCTGCCCAATCCCTTGGTATACAGGGTTCGAGATAAAGGATATTCCCCTTTCTCCTTAGACCTAAAATATCACTAATTCCGACACTATACATCCAACCGGAAGCTCCCGTGTACCACGTCCAGCCGCCTCTTCCAGTATGGGGACTGACAGCGTAGACATCTGCCGCCATAACATAAGGTTCTACCTTGTATATGGAACATTCGAAAGGTGTTCTGGTATGATTGATCGGATTGATCATATGGAAAAGCTCCCATGCCCGCTCTCCCTCACCCATCATGGCAAAAGCTTTTATTACCCAGGTTGCAGCATGGGTATACTGACCTCCATTCTCTCTTACTCCCGGGACATACCCTTTGATATATCCGGGCTCTTGGTCACTTTCGTCGAAGGGAGGCGTAAAGAGAAGAATTAAACCCTCCTCCTTTTTAATTAAATAGTTTTCTACTGCTCTCATAGCAGCTCTGCTTCTTTGAGGATCACCACTTTCAGATATGATTGCCCAGGATTGACCAAGGGAATCTATCGTACACTCTGCATTTTTGGAGGATCCAAGAGGGCTTCCGTCATCATAAAAGGCCCGCAGGTACCACTCTCCGTCCCATGCATTTTTGTCGATATTTTGGGCAATTTCATTTGCTGTTTTCATGTACCTCTCAGCCCGGTCAGATTCCTGCATGAGTGAGCAAATAGGCGCAAAGTTCCTTAATATTTTGCACAGAAACCAGCCCAGCCAAATACTCTCTCCCCTGCCTTTATTCCCTACCGTACTCATTCCATCGTTCCAGTCCCCAGAACCCATTAAAGGAATGCCATTGGTTCCATACTGCAGGGATCTCTCAATCGCACGTATGCAATGCCCGTAAACCGAATCCTTTTCCTGAGAAATCCGAGGAATTCCATAACGTTCATCCTCTCCTTCCTGCAGCGGCTCCTCCTCTAAAAAATGTCTTTGCTCATGAAGCAGTGCTTGATCTTGCGTATGATGGAAATATTCTGCCGTTGCATAAGGCAGCCAAAGCAGATCATCGGAAAATCTTGTTCTAATCCCTTTCTCTCCTGCACCAGGATGCCACCAGTGCTGAACATCCCCCTCTACAAATTGATGCTCACAATGAAGCAGAATTTGCTTTCTTATGGCTTCCGGATATGGATAGATTACATTCATTGCATCCTGCAGCTGATCCCGGTAGCCATAGGCTCCTCCAGACTGATAGAAAGCGGATCTTGCCCAAAGACGACAGGCAATGGTTTGATATATCAGCCATCCGTTAAGCATTAAATCCATTGATGGATCTGGGGTTTTTACCTGAATCTTATGGAGGTATCCCTTCCACCGGTTTTGAATCTCTCTTAAGGCAGCTTTACAGTTCTCAATATTTTTATACTGTGCAACCAGATTTTTTACTACTTCCTTTTCTTTAACCTGTCCCAGCAAAAACACCAATTCCTTTTGTTCATTCCCCTTTAATTCAATTTCACATTGAATAGCACCGCAAGGATCTAGCCCCGCACCGACTTGATTGTTCAGGTGAACCCGCCTTAATCCCTCCGGCGAAGCAGCATTTCCTTTTAAACCAAAGAAAGCTTGTCGGTCTCCTGTAAAGCTTACAATCCGCTCTGATGTATCCATAAAAGTTATCCGTCCAGGAAAATCATTCTGGAAGGAGTTGGTTAACAAAATACCTTCATCTTCTGCGTTTCCTGCAGTAACAATATATTGCCGGGTCATTTCATCGCTTACACCCATCACTGGAGTTATATAGTAGGTAATCCTCAGTCTCCGGTTTATGGAACAGCTGTTTTTTAAAGTAATATGATTAATTTTTATAGGGTCCTCAGCAGGAATAAACATCTGAAGCTGATGTTCTATACCATGGCTGTTATGCAGGAAAGTAGAATACCCCATGCCATGCTTTACTACATGACTTTCTCCTTTTCTAATGGGGAGAGAGGTCATTGACCATACCTCTCCGGTTTCATCATCTTGAATATAGATGATTTCACCGGGATTATCGGATACAGGGTCGTTAGACCAGGGAGTAATTTTGTTTTCACGGCTGTTTTCTGACCAGGTAAATCCTGATCCACTCTCTGTTACGATGAACCCAAAATTTCGATTCGCCACAACATTGGTCCACGGTGCAGGTGTATGGGTTTCTCCCTTTAGCTTAATAATGTATTCTTGACCATCTTTGCTGAATCCGCCATATCCATTATAGAAATTTACATCAATAGGAATGTCGGAAGATAGATATTCTAACCTGCTGCTGCTAAATAATTTTTCTGGTGGAAAAACGATTGCCTTAGGTATATTGGCCAACTGCTTTCTGATTGGACCGGATTCTGCCCTGATCATAAGCCGGGCAACGGTATGCAGCAATATTCTATCTCCCTCTGGTATTACGTTGGCGTCTCGAATAAAAATTCCACCGGGCTGATTTAAAAAATGCCTTTCGTTGCTGTTATAGACTACCTCATGAATCAACTGCTGTAGCGGCTGCAAGTAGCTGCTTTCATCTTCATTTAAAATTACCAAGTCTACCTTTAATCCTTTCGTGCGCCAATATTCATGGGCTCTTAGGGCTTCTTCCACCACATCAATATCCTCTATTCTTTTTATGGTAACAAGTAAAATGGGAATATCTCCTGAAACCCCATATGCCCATAACCCCGACTGTCCTTTACGGTTGTGCTTCAAAATTTCTTCATTTGCTCTTCTGCCCGGATTTAGATAGATCAAATAAGGCATTGCTTCTTGAAATATTTCAATTTCCTCCGGTTTAAAATTTAAATAGGTCAACTCTACCTGGCTTCTTGTCAGCGCAAGCTCTGCTGCCCGCTGAACGGCACTGGCGTCTTGATATTTCCTAACCAGTTCTATGAGATTTTCTTTACTGTCTTCGCAACCGGTGGTATAGATAATGACGGCACTGTCTCCTCCTTTTATTTTTATCGTTCTTCGGAGACTCATGATTGGGTCGATGGAAATGCCTGTATAATTTTTCAAAGGATGCTTATGGGCGATGGCATTTTCAATATTTTTACCTCTGCCGATAAAGTTATTGCGATTCGTTTCATATTGTAAGCCTCCCTGAACATCTCCCTCCACTTTCATACAGTGGAACAACCATTTTGTTGTCTGATCGTGCCCACGGGGTCTTCGTGAAGCTACCAAAGCATCATACTCCATCATCAGCTCTGTCCTCACAAACAAATTACTAAAAGCAGGATGGGCTACGTCTGCAGATTGATTAGCCATTACGGTTTCATAGTAACTGGTAACCTGTAACAATGCTTCTTCTGTTCCGTGGTTTGTAATGGTAACCTTTCTTATCTCTACGGGATCCTCCGGAGAAACAATGATCTCCGTATGGGTGCTGATATTCTCATCTGTTCTATGGTACGCTGCTTTATCCTGTCCAAAGATTACTCTATAACCATCCGGTTCATCCCTCAATGGCTCATAAGTGGTAGACCACATATGGTTTCCCTTAAGGTCATGAATAAAAATAAATGCACCAAATCTGCCCAGGATTGGATCCTGGCGCCAGCGGGTAATCTGCAATTCGTCCTTTACACTATAGCCGCTGCCTCCATCGGTCAATAGGACCGAATAATGTCCGTTAGACAAAATATGACACTTTGGCGGCAGCTCCTCCGGCAAGCCGTATCTTCTCACCACACCTGCAAGATTTCCTTCTTGGAGATAGTTTTCCGCAAGAGTTTCCTTTAATTCCTTTGTAATAATCGCACGGACGGGCGGCTTTTCCTGTAGCAGCGTTTCACCAACCCTTGCTATCGGATTGCGATGAAAGCGCTTCTGCATAATATAGGAATGAAAATAATTATTTAAGGAGACAAAGCTCATTCCCAAGTGGTGCGCCATAAAACTTTGTACGATTTGCCGCTTACTATTCTCTCCCAGTCTTTCTAAAGTATAGTCCACCGCCTCATATAATCCGTAGATTCCCTCCATGCCATCGGCAATTAATTTTTTTATATTCTCCATTGTGGCTTTTGGACTCAGCGGAAGCGCTAAAAGGGTAGAATAAGGAGAAATAACCACCTCATCGATTAACCCCCGCTTCAAACCAAGTTCTGGAATACCAAATGCTTTATATTGATAATTGAGCAGCATATCAAACCCATAATAACCTGATTCAGAAATTCCCCATGGAATATTTCTTCTTTTTCCATAGTTTCTATGGGCTTTGATTACCGCATGATAGGTTTCATCCAGCAGTGTTTTTTCATAATTTTTCATCGTCAGATAGGGCATAAAGTATTCGAACATTGTCCCCGTCCAGGATACAAGGGCTCGGCTGCTGTCAATAATAGAAAAGGTCCGTCCCAGCTTATACCAATGCTTTTTAGGAATATCCCCCTTGGCAATAGCCAAGTAGCTGGTGATCCTAATCTCGGAGGCTAATAAATCGTAATAGGCACTGGTTAATTTCCCTTCTTCCACATGATAGCCGATAGAAAGCAGCTGTCTTTTCTTATCATATAAAAGACTAAAGTCCGCGGCAGCAATCATGCTGTCGATTTGCTCCATTAATCCGTTGGCTTGCTTTATTGTCTGAATAACATTTTGCCTATGATTCAAAAGCTCCTCCTTCAATGCCTTATTATTCTGCTTTTGATCCAGCTGATACAGAAGCTTTTCATATATTTTCCGGAGTTCTGCCAAGGAGGGTATTTTCCCCTTTTCCCAATTTTCCTTTATAAAATCTATGGTTTCTTTTGGACAGCTTCCTTGTCCGCTATAGACAACCGGTGGGAAAAACTGTTCCATTTCTCTTTTCATAAGCATTAGCTGTCCTAAGCTTCTCTGATTTTGTTTGAGTTCTTGTTCCTGTTTCAGCATTAGCCCGTCGATTACGGCTGCATATTGATCTAAGGCAAGCTCTTCCTGCCTAATCGCATCCCGAACAATAGGTATTTCTGATTCATGATTGCTCTCTTCCATGAAGATTGTATCTAGGAGTCCTTCCAACATGTTTTTGTCAAAAACAGGCCGATTTAAATATTCTTGAATACCTTCCCTGAGTACTGCCAAGTAGGCAATAAAGTTGCCGCTGTCAACAGTAGATACATATTGGGGTCTTAATACCTCAAGGGTTTGCGTGTCATACCAGTTATATAAATGCCCCTTCCAGGTTTCCATTTTTTTAATGGTCTTCATGGTTCCATAAATCTTTTCCAGCATTCTTGATGTAGTAATATAACCAAAATCACGGGCACTAAGAATAGATAACAGATAAAACCCGATATTTGTCGGAGATGTCCGGTGAGCTGCTCCTTTAGGCGGATAAACCTGATAGTTATCCGGGGGCAAAAAATTATCCTCTTCACCTACCAAATCCTCATAATACGCCCAGGTTTTTCTGACAATCCTTCTAAGAATTTTTTGCTCTTCATCAGGTAATGCTTCAATGGTACGAACCCTTTCACTGCTAATCCTACAGGCGATCCATGGAGAGACCGCCCATAGTCCTATAATGGCTGCTGTATAGAGCAAATTTCTGCTTATCATAAGAATAGACAACAAAATAAGGATTGGATATATTGCAGCCATTCTCCGCAAATAGCCATTCAAATCATTCTTTAAATTTTTCTCAGAATCTGCAACCGTCACCCATTGCAGCAAATTTTTCTTCGATATATATAGCCGATATAGGGTGCGAAAGATCGCATCGGCCATCATATATGCCTGGTAGGGCAAGAAGAACAGTTGTAAAACCGCTAAGTACAATGTGCGTTTAGATTCCAGAAAAAAGTTTCCCCATAGCCCATAAACCTGTGCCCTGGCTTTCATTCTAACTGCATCCATTAGGCTGATCATAAAGGGAAGCAATAGGGTAACTGTTCCCAAGGCAAGCCACAGCCATCCGCTGCCAGGCATTAGCACTACCCCGATACTAAAAGTGAGTAACATGGCAATAGGAATTAAGCTCCTTCTCAGGTTATCGAGCAATTTCCATTTCGACAGGATTGACAGAGGATTTGGGACCACTTTTCCCTCACCATTTCTCACTCTGCCCGATAGCCATTGAAGCAGCTGCCAATCTCCTCTTACCCATCTATGCAGCCTCATCATATAACTGCCGTATTTTCCGGGATAGTCATCGATAAATTCCAGGTCACTGGCTAAAGCTGTTCGTATATAGCTCCCTTCCAAAAGGTCATGGCTGAGTACCAGATTGTCAGGAATCACATCCGTTAGTACTTCGTTAAAAACTGCTAAATCATATATTCCTTTACCGGTGAATATGCCTTCTCCATATAGATCTTGGTATACATCGGAATTGGCAGTTGTATAGGGATCGATCCCACCTTGTCCCGCATATATTTGGGAAAAAAGGGAGGCATTTGTACTCTCAACACTTACGTCAACCCTAGGCTGAATTAAACCATAGCCTTCAACAACAATTCCCTTATCCTGATTAATGATTGGCTCGTTTAATGGATGCGCCATCATCCCAATCAGTTTTTTTGCGGTATCTATGGGTATACGCGTATCTGCATCAAGGGTAATGATATATTTTATAGGTCCTCCATCCTTTGGATTTCCTGACACAATAGAGTAGGAAGTATCTGTTTTTCCGCTTAACAGCTTATTCAGTTCAATCAGTGCACCCCGCTTCCGTTCCCAGCCCATCCACCTTTCTTGCCCTTTTGAATACTGTCTGTGGCGGTGAAAGAAAAAGAAAATCTCATTACCGTATTTTTCATTCAGCTCCTTTACCTTTCTTAATGCTTCATGAATAACGATCTGGTCATTAGGTTCCTCTGCCCTGCTACTGTCTTTATAGTCTCCAGCCACTGCAAATACGATGTTTTCCTTTTTGTTTGAAAGATAATAGACCTCCAGTTGTTCCAATAGATCCAATGCCCTTTTGGCATCCGGCAACAGGGTAGGTATAACCACCAGCGTTCTGAATTCTGAGGGTATTGCTTCCTGAAAGTCATATCTGGGAATAAAGTCTGGCGGTACAGTTTTTGTCACGATTCTGTTCCCCATCATGACGACGATCTCACTAATGGGAATAAGCGCAATTAAGCCGGCCGTCAGTCCCCATGCAGCAGGCATGCGTTCAGCAGATCTATAGGTATATAGTGCAAGCAAAACCGTGAGGATTATGGTTATGGTAACAACCGGCAGTACATAGGCTGATAAGGATACATCTCTCCTATACTCAGGGCTATCCTTAATTTCCAGTTCATGAAACAGCGCTTGTTTTCCCCGATCTATTAAGTAATATCCTGCATGATTGTATTTTGGGGCCGCTGGGTCCTTTTCCCTATCCGCACACCTTACAGCCGCCTTGGCGATCTTTGTTTCAGAGACATGATACCGGTGGGAAATCTTTTCGATTTGACTCCGGTAATAGTCTCTGGATTCAAAATCCATTTGCTTGTAGATTCCTGCTGCCTCTTTTCTGAGGATGCTCTCTACAATACACAGTTCTTCAAAAACCTCATTCCAATCCAGCACGCCAATTAACCCCAGACTCACGATGGTATTGCCCATAGATACTTTTCTTGCCGCTTGCCTTTGATGCTCATTTTCTATTGCATATTCCAGGGTTCTGTTATATTCCTTAAGCCGCTCTTCTATATAACTGATTAGATGCTCTTTATCGCCGGCCTGTCTCCTGATAATTCTCAGAAAATGCTCCACAAATGAATAATTAACCCTTTCGCTGGTATCGAAGACACTCTTGATCCCATTTAAAATTTCAGTGTCTTCACACTTACTCAAAGCCTCTGCCCGTCTCCAAGCGGTCTCTGTCTTTCTAATTTTCTCACAAAGCAGCCGGATCTTCTCGATTAATGCAATTCTAAGCATGAGGGAAAGGGACCAGATTTCTGCAATGGTCAGCACCTGTTGACTCTGATAGGCCCGGATAAAGGATTTAATCGTCTCCTCATCCAATCTCCCATCAGTATGAGATACCAGCTCTAAAGCAATGGCATAAATCCTGGGATAGCCCTCCAAATAGCCTTCACTCAGTACCCGTAATTTTAAAAATCGCTCTCTGCGTACATTCAATCGAATGTCCTTTACCTGCTCTTCTATCTTGTAAAAATTATCTAAAAGCCACTGGGAAGCAGGAGAAACCTCCTCTTGATTCTTTGTGTAGTTGTTTACCTCTTGATATACGGCTCCTATGGTTCGATAATGATGATCCAACCGGTGCAATAAGGATTTTGTTGACTTTACTTGACTGGATGTAGAATGGGATACTGCTACTTCCCTGCTGTGCTTTTCTAAATCCTCTAGACTTAACAATACATCCTGCAGCTTTTCTATTTTTTTATAGTCATTTTTCCAATAACGTTTCAAATCTGAAAGCATCTATTGAAGCATCCCCTTCCTAAATTTTACAAGTCAGGTTCACGAATACACTAATAGGATTTATCTGAGTGACTTATCAGGTTTTTGATCCTCTCTGAAAAGACCGTGGAAAGTTCCTCTGCATATTCCTGTGAAAATCCTTCCGAATAGATATTTACCAGAGGCCTCTCACTATCGGGCAAAATAAGGGCCCATCCATCTCTCTTGTCTATTTTAATTCCTTCAAACAACTCAATATTGTCCGCCTGATGGGATAGAATCATTTCCTTCATTACCCTGCCCTTATCCTGCCAGCTGCAGGGTATTTCCTTTTTCATAAAGTAGTGCTCCGGTATTTGGTCTGCAATGGTACTCAGTTTCGTTCCCTGCGCTGCTAAAAAATCAATAATCCGTCCGATTGCCCATATCCCATTAAACCTTAAAATAAACTGATCTGGCGTCTGTGGCCTGACATAATCCTTTAGCATCTCACTCATAATACTGGCTGGATCAGACTTGGTTCTTACCAATTCAACACCATGGTTTTTAGCCAATTGATCTATTATTCTTGAAGATATGTAGGGATGAATGATTTTGCTTGTTTTTCCTTCCTTTAAAAGCATCTGTGTTGCCAGAATATTATATTTTTCTTCACCAATCTCTCTACCGGCTTCATCCACCAGAACAATCTCTTCACCGCAGTGACTGAAAAAAACTCCGATAGCTTCTTGCGTGTTATTTATTTCTTCTACTAAGGCAGAAAACATTGCTTCACTTTCCATATGACGACCATAGGGATAAAGGACTTTTACTTGACAGCCCATATCCTTGAGAAATGATTCAGCTACCGACAATACACCTATAGATAGAGATGTAATAATTAGGCGGCTGCCCGATTGCTTTATTTGATGTTGATTTTGCAGCTTCTTCAATCCTTCTCTTAAAAAAATCGAATTAAAGTTGATAACCTCTATAGGTCTTCTTACCTGATCTCCATTGCAGCGTTTAAACTCATCCCGGCTAAACAGATTCTCTATCTCCCGCTCTAAACTTCTGGAGATATTGCTGCCGGAATGATCTATAAACTCAATGGAGCCGGTGTTCACATTGGAATTTGTCCGTATGTGAATGCCTCCGTCGGCTTCATAGTACCGGACAGCAAACCGGGTCATCGGCAGTAAGGATTCCCTCAGCTCCATAACCTGGGCGCCGGTTGAAGCGATCCCTGCTATAATGGCATTTTGGATAAGCCTGCCCTCATTGCTTCCATCACTGCTGACGATGATATGGGAACGATCCTTCAGCGCAGAGGAAAAGGCTGCCCCTAACTTTGCTGCAAATTCGGGAGAGAGTTCTATGTTGATTTCACCGGAAATATTCCGGTATCCGAAAAGGGTTTTCGATATTTTTGTTCCCCAGATAAGATTTTGATTTACAATTGTATTCTCTTCGATTCGTTTATGGGGCCAAATTTTGACTTCCGGTTTTATGACTGCGCCATTGCCAACAACCGTTGCTTCACCGATTACCACATTCTCCAGTATTTTTGTCATGCTTTTAATATTCGTTTGACTGCATAGTACGGCTCCCCGCAAACTTACATCTTGATCAATATTTGCATGATTCCAGAGAATACTCTTTTTTATTGTCGTTCTTTCTCCTACAAAGCAATTTTCACCTATTATGGCCGGTCCTATCAGCTCCGTATTGTTTTTAATCGTGCTGTTGCTGCCGATGTATACAGGAGGCTGGAGATTTACACCTTCTTCCAGCACAGTCCCCTCTCCGATCCATATCCCCTTTCTGACTTCCTTACTTTTTAAAGGAAGGCTTACCTTTCCTTCCAAGATATCGAAATGGGTTTGTCTATAGGAGCGCAGGTCTCCAATATCGCACCAATATTCTTCCATTACATAACCAAACATCGGCACTTGGTCTGCTAGCAGTTTTGGAAACAAATCTTTGCTGAAATCAAATACATCCCCTTTTTTGTAGTAATCTAATGCCTCCGGTTCCAATATGTATATTCCCGTATTGATGGTATTGCTAAAAACCTCTCCCCAACTTGGTTTTTCAAGAAAGCGCATAATCTTTCCCGCTTTATTGGTAATAACAACGCCATAATCTATAGGTGTCTCTTCACTCCTTAAAACCAGGGTGGCCTTTGAATGCTTCCTATGGTGATAATCTACTGCTTTTTGTATATTGATATCTGTCAGTGCATCTCCGCTGATAATAATAAATGTTCCATCGATAAAGTCTTCCGCATTTTTTATGCTTCCTCCTGTTCCCATAGGTGTTTCTTCAATAAAGTAATATAAATTTACCCCCCATTTTTCTCCATTTCCAAAGTAATCCATTATAGATGCAGGCATATACGCCAAAGTAACCCCGATATCAGTAATCCCATATTGTTTTAGCAATTCAATGGAGTACTCCATGACAGGTTTATTCAAAATTGGTACCATAGGTTTTGGTAGATTACAAGTCATCGGTTTTAGTCTCGTTCCTTTGCCGCCCGCCATTATGACAGCCTTCATAGAATTACTTCCTCCTTATATTTTTTTGAATTGAAATTGATATAGCCATATCTTAATTATTTTGTGATTTTTACGGCGATCTATACCTCTTCATCAAAAGACAAGGGGACGGTTCTGCTGTCTGCGAAAATAAGATCGCAGACAGCAGAACCGTCCCCTTGTCTAAGAACCGTCCCTTTTACTGTTTTTTTATATAAGTTTTTTCATGGCATAATAGTTTGCTTTTATCGTTTTTTCAATATCCTCATCTGTATGGGTATAGGATATGAATAGTGATTCAAACTGTGAAGGAGAAAGATAAATTCCTTCTTTGAGCATCTCTTCAAAGTATTTTGCGAACTTTCCTATATCACTTGTTACGGCACTATCAAAATCAGTTACTTTATGTTTTGTGAAGTATAGGCAGAGCATAGAGCCTACTCTATTTATTGTAGTTTCAATCCCGAGGCTTGAAGCATTTGCTTTAAATCCTTCTTCAAGTCTTTTGGCTTTTTCTTCAATATTTTTATAGATTTCAGGATTTTCCTTAAGCCTCTTTAGTGTAGTAACACCAGCGGCCATGGCCAGTGGATTTCCAGACAATGTTCCCGCTTGGTAAACAGGTCCTAAGGGGGAGATCATCTCCATGATTTCCTTTTTCCCGCCGTAAGCGCCTACTGGAAGGCCACCACCGATTATTTTAGCAAAGCATGTAATATCAGGAGATACACTGTATAAGCTTTGTGCACCATGATAACTAAGTCTGAAGCCCGTCATAACTTCATCCATAATCAGTAATGAACCATGTTTGTATGTAATATCTCTTAAAGCTGTCATAAATTCCTTCGTGGAAGGTACAACACCCATGTTGCCAGCTACAGGTTCAATAATTACTGCAGCGATATTATTTCCACAAGTATCAAATATATTCTTTAGATCCTCTATATCATTATATTTAGCGGATATAGTATTTTTTACAATATCCACTGGAACTCCCGGACTGTCCGGAACGCCATGGGTTAGAGCACCAGAGCCTGCCTTTACAAGAAGGCTGTCAGAATGACCATGATAATTACCAATAAATTTAACGATAATTTCCTTATTCGTATAGGCTCTGGCAAGTCTTAGTGCGCTCATAGTAGCCTCAGTTCCTGAGTTTACCATCCTAACCATCTCAACGGATGGGACAGCATCACAAATAAGTTTTGCCATTTCGGTTTCGATTTCCGTGGGAGCACCAAAGCTAGTACCCTTTTCAGCTGCATTTTTTAAAGCTTCTACAACTTTTGGGTGGCAGTGCCCTAAGATTAGAGGGCCCCATGACCCGACATAATCAACATATTCATTTCCGTCAATATCATAAATTTTAGAACCTTTTCCTTCTTTGATAAAAGGAGGGTTTATCGTTACAGATTTGAAAGCTCTGACGGGACTATTGACTCCACCGGGTATGTATTGATTAGCTTCTATAAAGGCTTTTTTTGACTTTTCCAAATTCATTATTCTACCTCCAGTAAAAAATTGTTATAAAGGATTGTATCACTCTCTGTAACTTGCTTTTTATCCGATCACCAGTTCTAAAACTCCCGCTTTTATTAAGCCGGAGATGAGAGATGAACAGCCCCTGAATATCTACATGGAATACTTTTTTATTATATCTTAAATTGTGCAATTAGATTATTTAATTCTCCAACCATCATATTTAAGTGCTCAATAGAAGAGGTAATTTGCTGAATAGAAGCCATTTGTTCTTCTGTTGATGCTGCCACCTCCTCCGTATTAGCAGCGGTTTCTTCTGCAATAAACTCAATATCATTTATTAATACCATCGTATTATTAAAATTATCGTTTAAATCCGCCATTGCACTTTCAAGTTGAAAAAATAATTGTTGATTTTCATTTATAGTACTACTGATTGTATCAAAAGAGTTTACTACCTTTTCAACAATTTGCATACCCTTATCAACTTCACTTACACTATCATCAATGGTTACTATTGCAACTTGGCTTTTTTCTTGTGTTTCTTCAATTAATTTCGTAATGTCTTCTACTGATCTTACCGATTGTTCAGCAAGGGTTCTTATCTCATCCGCTACAACGGAAAATCCTTTTCCGGCTTCTCCTGCTCTAGCAGCTTCTATGGCCGCATTTAAAGCCAGAAGGTTTGTCTGATCGGCGATTTGCTTAATAACATCTACAATCTTTCCTATTTTTTGAGATGTATTGTTTAAGTTCTTGATAGTGCTGCTGGAAAGATGAGAGGATTGACGAATAGTATCCATCTGTTGGTTCATTTCTAATAGTTCTGCTCTACTTTCCCTCGATGATCGCACCATTCCTTCAGTCGATGCTTTTAATTCTTCTATATTATTAACAACACCCTCTATCTTACCCGAAACAATAGTTACCTTCTCTTTTACCCCGTTAGTCTTTTTCACCTGCTCCGATGCTCCCGCGGCCACAGCCTCCGTAGCTTTGGCAATTTGATCCGCCACAGCAGCATTCTGCTGTGCTGAAGCCACCAGTTCATCACTAAAGGTATTCATATCCGCAGAGGTATTCAGGATTTTTTTAATTATATTCTTAACACTATCTACCATGGTAGAAAAGGAATGGGCTAAACTGCCAATTTCATCCTTAGAGTCCACCTCTATTTTCTCCCTTAAGTCCCCGAGAGAAATTTGATTAGCAGCAGCAGCTAAATATTTTACCGGCTTTATCAGTCTTTGTATGAATAATAAAATAAACAATATCCCTATCATAGAAGTTATAGCAGCAACCATAATACTTTGAAAAACCATCTCTTTTACCGCATCTTCCACCGGTGCTACAGATAACCCCATATTGATCGCTCCAATAATTTCTCCGGATTGATTATGAAAAGGAAGAATGACCTCATATATATTCATACCTCTTTCCTCTGAATGGAAGATTCCTGTATGTTCTTCTCCTTTTTCAACAGCCATTCTTTCTCCCGGATAATCAAACACCATTCCAATTCGTTCTTTATCACTATGGGCTATGGCTGTTAGGCTTTTATCTACTATCAAAGCATATACAACACGATCCTCCTGCCCCATAGATTCCAACAATCTTTGAATACTGAAATTAATCTTCATTTTTTCTATCTCATCGGCAGCAATGCCAATTTGCACAGCCCCTTTACCATGGATAAGCTTTACTCCTCCATATTTATAAAACCTTGAGTCCACTTCACTTTGCCTGATACTTTCTGTTATCTTTTCCTGATTACCTTTTAAAACCTGCTGCATTGCATGGTTTTCCCCGTAGATGTATCCTATATTGCCCACCATGTTTGAATAGACAATTTTTCCACTCTCATTGATAATATTAATCTCTGTCAATCCAGTCTTTTGAGACAATGCTTCCAGTATATCATTACTATATGTACTCATACTGGCAATACTAAAAGCAGAATCATACAGATAGTTGTTCAGTATCTCTTCGATGTCATCAAGCATTACATCCTGCATACGGGCTTGATACAATGCTAATCTAACCATTTCCTTACCTTGGAGCTCCATCTCTTTATAGAGATTCTCTTTTGCTATTCTTATCGATAAAATTGTAGTAGATCCTATAACCATAATTAAACAAAGAATCACACTGACGATTATTTTTCTTGCTAAGGATTGTTTGCCCACACGCAACATCTACATCATTCCTCTCTTTGTCAATCTTAGTACAATTTGCATTCTTTTGTATTTATTGTCGTCTTTTAGCATACAAGCAAATTATTCCCTTCCCTTTTTCCAAAAAAAGTTTTAGAAACCTTCTACATAAAAGCAATGGAGAGGCTTCTAAAACTCTACTGTTTCTACTCTATGTGTCTTATTAATTATTTTTAGCAGCAGCCGCTGACTTACCCACAGATTTAAACATTGTCATGGATGTATATAGTATAACGGCAATAACCAGCCATCTTAAAATATCCAGTGGCAAAGCTTTTACAATGTACGCTGCAATAAATACTCCTACTAACCCAAACACAGAGATCGCTAGAGATGCTTTCCTGTTATAAGATCCTTCTCTAACGAATTTTACGGATGCTACAGGCATTAAGAAGGCGCAGGAACCCATCATGATTGGGAAGGCTACTGTTGGACTCATGCCCAGGAAATAAACCAATGCCATACAAGGCGCATACATTCCTATACCAAGAGTCATTAATGCTCCTAATATAAAGTTAGCTGCAACAGCAACAATTAGCTTGATGCCTGTTAATCCGATGGCATCCCCACCACCAGGCATCCACCCCATCATACCGGAGAACATTAAGAAGGCTGTTACAAACAATGCAATTGCCATACCCATTTGAATTTTCTTTTCCGGCAAATTGGACACAATTCCTGCTCCCAACCATGCACCTATTGTTGCCGCCGCCAGCATACCAATTAAGGTGATGGGTTCCACTTCAATTACAGTAATGAAGATAAATGCTTCTGCAACAACAGGGATCGTGCAGGATACATTCAAGGTCCCCGGTATTACTCTGTCTTGAATTTGTTTAAATCCCTTTAGCAACGCAGTTGTAGGCGCGAAGCTTCCGATACCTAATGTGTCAAAAAAGTTTGTGGTAAATCCGATAGCACTGGAAGCAGCAAAGCTGGTTTCACCTTCTAAGCTAGCTTTATTTTTAGACAGGTCCTTCGCAAATTCAACACTGAACCATGCTGTTAACAGACCTAGAACTCCTAAAATTCCTGTTATCATTTCTTTTCCCCCTTTTATTTTTATATTTTAATTACAAGCAGAAACCGTATTTCAGTGGATCTTCCGGATCAATAACAAAATGATTGAATCCGGTAATGTATGCACTTCCTGTTATTTCCGGTATGATTGCTTCAAATTCGCCTACCTTTACATGCCCTACAACTTTACCTTTGAACATCGTTCCTGTAATACTTTCATAGATAAAGTCTTCACCATCCTTTAAATGTCCCTTTATATATAGCGTAGCTAATTTTGCACTAGTTCCGGTTCCGCAAGGTGAACGGTCCAGCTGACCTTGTCCAAAAATAACAACGTTTTTGTAATGAGCCTCCGGATGAGTGGCTTCATCAAAAATTTCTACTAGGTCTACGCTGTTGATATGCGGTTTTTCCGGATGCTGTACTTTTACAGAATGGTTTATAATATCTCTTATTTCCAATCCTAGCTTTATTAAAATATCAGATTGGGCTGTGTCTACTTTAACCCCCAACTGCTTTGCTTCTACAATAGCAAAAAAACTTCCGCCGAAGGCAATATCTAAAGTTACTTTTCCAACAGATGGTACATGAATCACTACATCTTTTTTGTAAAGGAAAGACGGTACATTGGTAATGGACACTTCCTTCGCTTTACCATTTTCCACCTTAGCCCTTGCTTTGATCAACCCTGCCGGAGCTTCCATAACAATATCCGTATAAGGCTCCTCCACCTTTACCATACCGGATTCCACTGCTACTGTGGCTGCGCCTATGGACCCATGTCCACACATGTTTAGATATCCGCCGCCGTCCATAAAGATGATTCCAAAATCAGCCTCTTCTATTGTTGAGTTGGTAATGATAGAACCAAACATATCGTTATGTCCTCTAGGTTCATGCATTAATGATGTCCTTACATAATCCAGATGATCTTCTAAATACTTCTTTTTTTCCGCCATCGTTTTTCCCGGTATTCTTGGTACCCCACCTACAACTATTCTGGTAGGCTCCCCCATGGTATGGGAGTCAACAGTATGAATGCTTCTAATAAATTTCATTTATTCTACCTCCCTCATTTTAAGCTTTAAAAATGCCAGTGCCTTTCTTGCATCTAAATAATCAGGCGTGTTCTCTCCTACTACTTCCGTTTCAATACCTAACGATGACTTGTTAAAATCAACAATTGTATCCATGTATTGATTTTTCACGACAAAGTTTCCCTGCTTCCCGATAAAGCTTAATCCAACCACAGGAATCCCTCTGCTTCCAATCTCTTCAATGGTATTGGCATAATCAACATGACTGTTTCCCCATCCATCTACCGATATAATGGCTCCATCCACCCGCATTGCCTCCAGCCAAGCGGCAGTACGTTTCCCAACGAAATATTTCTCTTCATTGTGTTGTGGTGTACCTACAATAATAATCCCTACCAAATCAATATCATCATCCTTAGCTACAACATCTAAGAGAGGGTCTCTAAAGTGATGTAACGTTGTTTCTTTTGTTGATGGTCCTATCCCCATTCAATCACCTTCTTTAAGTCATTGCTCTAAGAGCTCCATCCCTGTATTCGTTAGGAGTTAACATAATGGGTACATTCCCCAGGTCAATAATAGAACGTCCTCCGGCAAAGCCACTGGGTTCTTGTGGTAAGATCCGGTTGTCATACATGGCTCCTTGCCCGGCTATTTGCTTCACAATTGCTACCCTTTTCTTATTTGGGCGAATTTTGTCAAAGAACTCGTGTTTCTCTGTATAACCCCTAGCATCCACATTTTTAAGCTTGTCCCTAATTTCCTGAATGAACAAATCGCAAGCCTGATGAGCCTCCAAAATAGCTGCCCGGTTGGTACCTTGTCCCTCTTTCAGCGTAACATTTACCGAAATAATAAAGTCTTTATCTGTAGGGGTTCCAGCTCTATTAAGGAATAATTTCTCTTTTAATATCCCTTCCGAGGAGCCAAACTCCGCTACCTGATTTCCGGCCTCGTCGATTCCTGTCAGCATAACACAAACCCCTGTCAGCGTATGGGTAATCCCCTCGCCCAGATTCCCCAGCACCTTGGTAGATATAGGAATGATATCCATAATACTGTTGGTCCATCGGTCATGATCTTTTGGAGGAATAATGTCTACTTCTATTTTTTGTATCAGTTTGGTTATTGTTAAATTTTTATCAAATTTTCCCATAGAAATTTGAAGACTCTTGTTATCAATCAAAACCTTATCTCCCAGTTTTACCTCTTCTATATGATAAGTTTTAATTACAAGCCTTCTTAGCACTTTTTCTTCCAGTTTCACTGTAACCACCCTTTTATTTATACACTTAGCCTATCCTTCCCCGGTGGGACTGATAGGCTAAGTTTTCTCTATGGCCTATACCTTCGCAACGTATTCATAAGGCAGCGAAACGATTTTTCCGGCACTTGGTATCTCCACCAATTGTTTTAAAGTATCTACACAAATGGCTTTTTGCATTTCCGGATTGTTAGGTTCTCCAGCGTTTGCACCCATTGGAACCAATGGAGCAACTGCTCTTGGTGTACCGTTTTGTCTAACTACCGGAGGTAAAGCTGCAATTATAATTGTAGGAATCCCCGATTCCTCTATCGCTCTCTGTACCAGTACAGCAGAACGGTGGCAGGTACCTCAGCCAGCGGTTAGAAGAACTGCATCTACGCCAGCTTCTTTTAATTGTCTGGCAATTTCCGGACCTGTCTCTTCTCTAAATTTTGTTTGGTCTCCGCCTCCGCCCATGAACCCGAAGTTTACAGGGGAAATCGCTTTGATAAAACCTTCTGCTTCTAATTGTCTTATTGGGTCGATTGGAAACATACAGTTGATATCTTTATTAACATCTGCATTGTCATATCCCCCATGGGATACCATCATTTCACTTACCGGAGCATCCCCTGGAATTATTCTAAAAGTGAAGTCTCCAGCTAAGTTGAATCTTTTATCAGCTTTTAAATGTACTCCTGCTGCCGTAACCAATGCCACTGTCATATCCTTGAGTTCTTTTGTTACAGGCGCCCATACCGGGGGAGGAGTAATTGGTACGAATATTTCTGATTGCAGGCCTTTTACTACTGTTAAATTAGCCATTATTCTACCTCCTTTTTGTCCCTATTTCTTTTTTCAATATTACTGATATACTTTTCATTTACTTCTTCACGAATCACTTCCAGAAAGCTCATTTTTAGTGCCACTTCTTGTCCTACCTTAATAGGATGATCGCTAATAACCATTCGCATAGGCACCTTTAAAAACCCTAGTCTTCCTTTAAGGTCAACTGATATGGAGCCATCGTGAACCTCTACTACGATCCCTTCGATATATATGATTTTGTCTCCATATTTCATAAAATCACCTTTTCTATCTATTTCCGCAATAGATGGTATTTTCTATTCAGCCTCGTAGATTTCCATTCTCTTTTTGCTCTTTGGCAGTATTTGTTCATTTTCAACCAGTTTAATCTCTCTATCTGTCTGCTGTTGGATCATATCAATGTTATTTTCTTTTACATTCACATTGTATTTTCTTTCAGCAGGTTTCACTTCTTCTCCAGCCATGGCAGCTTTCAGCATAGCAATCGCTCTGATTGCATCTTCTTTACATAAGGTGTTGTTGGAAAGAATTTCATTTTCTATGCCCTGAGCTGATTTGTTTAGATCCACCATATATTTCATATATTTATTTCCTACAACTAAAGCACCTTGCTCGGCACAGAAGGACATTCCCACAACTGGAATTCCCCTCATACCAACTTGTTCGTGGTGGCTGGCAAAATCAATGTGGTTATTTCCAAAACCTTCTGTCGTAATAAAAGAACCATCTACGTCCATTGTCTCAACAATCATTCCTAATCTTTCAGAAACATAGAACTTCTCATTGTTCACTTGAGGCGATCCGACAAATACAACACCCGCCAGGTCTAGCTCTTCATCATTCATTACTTCTGTTACCAGCGGTTCTCTCCAGTAATGTCTTGAATTTTCTTTAGATGCAGGTCCAATACAGGTTAATGCATGGATTCCACCATCTAGTACTTCTAATGGAGAAAGGACAATCGGAACATTTCCCAAGTCAACGTTTGGTTTGCCGCCAATAACACCTACCGGCTCTACAGGAAGGATTAAATTGTCATGCATTGCCCCTTGTCCCATAATCTCCTTGATGATCACTACCTTCTTTTTACCGGGTCTTCTATATTGAACTAACTCTTCTATTTCGGTTGCCAAAGTCTCTTCTGTCTTTTTTAGAGCATCCCTGATTTCTTGAGTAATATAGTCAGTTGCTTTATGGGCCGCCAATGGTCCCGGTCTTTCCATATTGGTATTTTCTTTAATCACTACTTCCGTTTTGATGAAGATTTCACCCTTATCCGGCGCGCCCGGTCTTCCCCACATAATGTTGGTTTCAAGAACTCCTTCGGAAGAACCAAATTCACCAATTTGCACACCCTTTTCATCGGTTCCTGTTACAACCATTACTACACCATCCAGCACCCTGGTTACACCTTCTCCTAGCTTGCTCTCCCCTTCCTTTGCAGCAATGGGTTGAACATCCATGATGGTTTCACTATATTTGTTGTAATCTTCCGGGGTAATGATTTCTACTTTTATGGATGTAACAAGATTACTTGCATTTACAGCATCATCGCAGATATTATTTCTAATGTACAAGGTAGTTCCTTGGATTTTTGTTTCCGGTCCAAATTCTACCTTTTCTATCTTGAAGTGCTTTTTCATAAGTTTTCTGATAGGTTTTGCCTCTATAGCAGCTTCTTTTCTTTCTTTGTTTTCCCCTGCTGCAGTTTCCGGTACTGCAGGTGCCTCAACCACTTGTGCCCCTGGCACCATTCCACCAGCTACGGACAATGGAATCTCAAGATTAATATCTTTTCCCTCACCGATATGAATCTTTACTACGCTGCCTACAGCTTGTACCACTGAAGCCACTGGTGCTGTCACGGGAGCTTGGACTTTTTCTACCGTCTCCTCTTGCACTTCTTCCTTCATCACTTGTACGCCATCTAACAATTCAGGCGTTAGTGGTGTTAAAGAGTCGATTGTTTTGATGAGTTTTGTACCTAAAACCTCACCTATTTTAAGACAATTTTTAGGTATTTGTAATAATCCCGAATCTTCTAAATCCGGAAAAATTGCCGGATCTTCGAGATTGCTTGCTTCAATAATTGTTCCTGCCTCTGTTCTACAGCATACTACTGCTAAGTCATTTGCATGTTCTCTTGCAGTTTCTGGAGTTATTGCCATTTTATCCGCCTCCTATCCAGGTTTTTTCATTGAATTGTTTTAAATCATTTTCTATTTATTCTTTACTTCTTCTAACCAGTCTTTGCCCTACTGCTCTAAGGACATGATCTGTACTATGATAAGTTGGAACTCCTAACCTAGGAGCTACGTTCATGACGGTATTCGTTCAATCGCCGCAGGTACCTGTTAAAAGTACTTGTATACCCTTTTTCTTCATTTTTAGGACCTTTTCTGCTTGTCCTGGGCATACCCCCGGTTTGTCGCAGCGGTATCTACCGTTCACCTCTACCATTCTTTTACACTTTTCCTCCGCTACTACCTCTGCTCCCATAGCTTTGGCAATGGTTTTCAACCTTTCCTCTTGGGCCCCGCACTCACAGGCTAGAATTCCGACCTTTCTTGTTTCTTGCGGGAAGGGCATTGCCACTAAAATTCCTCCCAAAGTCTTGGTAATAGGCGAATCTTCCCTGCCAGGGCCTCCGGTAAAGGGCCCTCCCAGTACAATTTCTCCGTAAGGCTTTACATATCCACCGCATAACTCTATATATTTTCCCACCGGTTCTCCCAGTGGCACATCTAAGAATACCCTGCCTTTTTTGGCATCCTTTACGCGGCCTGCTACCGTTAGGTCCTTTGTAATATAAGGTTTTCTTAACTCTATTGCATTGACAATGTGTTTTAGGGTTTCAACATTTTGAACTACCGCATTCGCTTCTATGGGGAGTTTTCCTGGCTCTAACTCTACTCCTAAAACTACCCTGACAATAACCCTCTCATCTCCGGAAGGATAAATGTCCGGCAAGAACTTCACTTCTATATTTGCTTCCATAGAACAAGCCTTTTTCAAAGCCGCTACTGCCTTTTTATGCTTTTCCTTTATGACAATATAACCTTTGAAGGCATTGGTAATTTCCTTAATATACTTAAGACCTCTTACAATAACCTCCGGCTGCTCCTCCATCAGCTTTAAGTTATGGCCTAATACCGGCTCACATTCTGCCCCATTGGCAATGACATAGCCTCCATCAAGATTAACATTCAGCTTGACATGAGTGGGAAAACCTGCTCCTCCTGCTCCCACAATTCCGGCTTCCTTAATAGCCTCAAGCTTGTCATCCGTTTCATTTATTTTTATATACGCATCGGATTGTTCATTATAGGGAATAATAACAATTGCTTCTTTGGTAATTTTCTCGACAACACCATATACACTGGCATGAAGGTTTGCACCTAATCCTTGAGGAATAGCAACCCGCTGTCCCTTTTTTACTTCATCTCCTGCTTTGACAATGGCCTCACAAGGAGCACCCACGTGCTGCTTTAAAGATATGACAATCTTCACCTTTTTTCACCTCCTTGAATCCTACCCCATATATGAGCAAGTAGTATGCCAATTTCTATGAATAATAGTTTTTCTATAAATTTTTTCTATAGCAGAAATGTAGAACTATTGATATTCCTATTGTTTGTTATTTGTCTAACTTTATATTTTTTCTCAGTTGTCCCTAATCAACAGGCTTTCAGTATTTCAAAGTGTCAATCCAGCGACGGCATTTCTTATATTTCGACACGGAACAGATTCTTTTTATATCATTAAGACCTTGCCGTTTCAACATCTTATTCTTTTAAATCAAAAAAAAGCAATAACCGTCAGCACGCCGACGTATGTCAACCCACTGACGATTATTGAAAATGTTCTCTATAAATATTCTATTAAGTCATAAAATTTAATTTTATAATACAAGGTGCTTCTAGGTATATTCAGGAGTTTTGCTGCTTGAGCTTTGTTGCCCTTGGCGGTTTCCATAGCCTTTATTATAGTGCTTATTTCAGTCCTTTTTATATTCTCCTGCAAATCGTAAACTGCTTCTGATTCTTGATGTTGTTCCCCTTTCCCCCAAAAATGCTCCGGCAGGCTCTCTACTTTTACTTCTCCATCCTTTGAAAAAATGACCAGATGCTCTATTGTGTTTTTCAATTCCCGAATATTTCCAGGCCAGTCATAGCTCATAAGAATTTGAAATACTTCAGGGGCTATCCTAGGAACAAATATATTGTTTTCCTTACAAAACGCATCCATAAAATGTTTTACAAACATAGGAATATCTTCTTTCCTATCTCTTAAGCTAGGTATTTCCAGGTTTACAACATTTAATCGGTAAAACAAATCTTCTCTAAAACAATCTTCCTTTACCATCGTCTTCAAATCTCTATGGGTTGCGGAAATAATTCTAACATCAATATCAATTACTTTATCTCCCCCTACCCTTACTATCTGACGCTCCTGCAGTACCCTTAAGAGCTTTGCCTGCATGTAGAGCGGCATATCTCCAATTTCATCTAAGAAAAGAGTACCTTTATTCGCTAATTCAATTTTACCAATCTTCCCCTTATTTAAGGCTCCTGTAAAGGCTCCCCCCTCATAACCAAACATTTCACTTTCAAAAAGATTTTCCGGTATAGCACTGCAATTAATTGCTACGAAAGGTCCTTTTCTACCGCTAGCCTGGTGAATCGTCCTTGCAAATACCTCTTTCCCTGTTCCACTCTCCCCCAAAATCAGGACACTGCTATTGGTAGCAGCCACCTGCATGGCACGATTGATTTTATCTCGAATGACCTCACTCTTCCCTAAGGTTTTCCCGAAGGAATACTTGTCTTCATTTGCTTTGATTACCTCCATCTGTAGGTAATCAAGCTTTTCTTTAGCAACCTCCAGTTCTAAAGATAAATTTCTTACCTCTGTAATATCTCTATCGGTAGATACCGCTCCTTCCAGCTCTCCATTAATAAAAAGAGGTATGGCGCTGATATTTACATAACTTCCCTTTCTTGGACTGTGAATAACATTTTCTATGGGTTTTTTTTCTTGCAATACCTTCAGCAGAAGTCCATTTGGGAAAAACTCCTCCAGCTTTCTTCCTACAATATCTTCTGCCTTTACTCCGTAAAGCTTTTCCGATCTATCACCCCATAAAATAACAACCCCATTTTTATCAACAACACATACGGCTTCATGAAGGTTATCTAAAATATATCTAAAGGTTTGCCGCATCTCATCAACTTTGAGATATACTTTGTCTAATATGTCTTTCACTCTGATCATACCGATTAATTTATTGTTTTCTATCACCGGCAGTCTTCCTATACCCTTTTGCTTCATTCTGTTTCTAGCTTCCAAAGCCTTTGCCCTGCTGTCAATACATACCACATTCTTTACGGCATATTTTATTATTTTGTCTTCAAAGCTATCCTTGAAGGAAATATCTTTCATGGCCTTGATCATATCGGTAGTGCAAGCCATACCAATAATATTTTCTTTTTCATCCAGTACAAGTACTTCCTCCGTATTGCCGTTTATCATTCTCATTATTGTTTCTCTTAAAGTAGTATCTCCATGGACCGTTATCAAATCCTTTACCATAATATCCGTTACCTTATAATCATCCAGCTTGTTTAAAAACATAGAATCCTCCTTATTTTGGAACAGACACCTATTCATCTACTTTCTTCATTCATATAACTTTAGAATTGTTGCGTTTTAAAACAATAAATTTGAATTTTGGGGAGATCATTCATGGCTGCTATATGAAGGCAATTCATCATATCCTTCCGGATTGATCCTGACACAAACAAAAGATCGTCTCAATATTCACTCTGTTATATATTAATATACTTAGGAGATTAAGTAAACTTTTGATAGCATAAGCAAAAAGTCCTATTTTCAAAAAACTGTTAAAAATCCCTTATAAAAACATCTCTTTTTTAAGGGATTGATCCGATATCTGACGTCATTGACTGACCAGGTTGCCGTTGGCATCATACTGGTAAGTGTTTTCGATGGTTTTTCCTGCCTCCTGCCGGATTTCTCTTTCCAGCTGGTTTTTGTTGTTGTAGCTGTAGTTGGTCAGTTTGACGGCTCCTGCCATTACTTCGATTTGTGCGGTCCGGTTTCCTGGACTTCTTTGAGCCGGTTGACACGGTTGTAGATGAAAGAAAAATGCGACAAAAGAGAATCCTCTCCTTGTCGCACATAAACTAGCTCTCATCCACACTTTCAGAAATGAGTCATTCAGAACCATCCCCTTGCCGCAGACCCTACAAGTGAACTCGTTCCAGCAAGCTGAAACATTGGGGAATCAGTTGGAGAGTCTACCCCACCTGATTTAAAAATCCCACCTCCGCTAACGCTTAGAGGTGGGGGTCTTTACCCTAAAAAAATCAAGATATAAATAGCTAGCAATCTATAGCCTTCAAAACCAATGACGCGTTGTGTCCCCCGAAACCAAGGGAGTTGGTTAAAGCATAGGTAATATTTGCACTTTTTCCTTCGTTAGGCACATAATATAAATCGCATTCCAGATCGGGTGTTTTATAGTTAATCGTGGGAGGTAAAAACTTATCTTTTACTGCAAAAGAAGTAATAATGGCTTCGATGGCTCCTGCAGCTCCCAACAGATGCCCTGTCATTGATTTTGTCGAGCTTACGGGCAGATGATATGCATACTTACCAAAAACGGTTTTGATGGCGGCTGTTTCGTTTTTATCGTTTAAACTGGTTGAAGTTCCATGGGCATTGATATACCCGATATTGGATGGGTCAATACCGGCATCGTCAATGGCAAGCTTCATACACTTTGCTCCGCCCTCACCCTCCTCGGCGGGTGCTGTTATATGGTATGCATCATTGGTACAGCCATAACCGACGACTTCGGCAATGATGTCAGCTCCTCTATTTAGGGCATGTTCCAATTCTTCCAGTATGAGTATACCTGCACCTTCTCCCATGACAAAGCCGTTTCGTTTAAGGTCAAAGGGCCTGCTGGCCGTAAAGGGATCCTCATTGGTGGTCATTGTTTTGTTCGCACAAAAACCCGATAGGGATAACCGTGTAATCGGTGCCTCGGCACCGCCTGCAATCATGATATCGGCGGCATTTCGCTGTATAACTTTAAAGGCGTCTCCAATGGCGTTTGTGGATGATGCACAGGCAGCCACAATACATTCATTAAAGCCCGTGACGCCATATTTGATGGCAATAAGTCCGGAGGCCATATTGGGGATCATCATGGGTACAAAGAATGGACTGACTCTCCGGGTTCCTTTTTCCAGCAATGTATGATGCTGGCTCTCGATGGTTTCCACGCCTCCTACACCCGTACCGGTGATGACACCTATACGTTCTTTATCAAGGTTATCAAGCTTCAATTTGGAATCCTCAACAGCCATTTGGGCTGCTGCTACAGCATATTGTGCAAATCTATCCATTCTCTTTACTTCTTTTTTTTCAATAAAATCTGCCGGGGCAAAGTCCTTGATTTCGGCACCCACTTTGGTAGGGAGATCAGAGACATCGATTCTCTCAATCATGCTTATGCCGGTTTTTCCGTTTCTTACAGACTGCCAAAGCTTATGGGCACCTATGCCTAGAGAAGTTACCGCTCCCATACCCGTAATGACAACACGTCTTTTCATCATCAAAACCTCCTGTGGCTTAAAAATGGATGGCTAATATTTACTTATATAACGATAACATATATAATGAACTAAAAATGAACAGGTATTGCTTTTTCATATGGAAAGGTGTCAAAAATTATGATCAATACAAAAGAAACCATTGAAGCATGTATAAACTATATTGAAAATAATATTCACCGCAAAATTTCTTTGGATGATATAGCCTTATATGTTGGGGTTTCTAAATACTACTTGCATAGAATGTTTAAGGCGCTGACAGGGGAATCTATCATTGAGTATGTGCAGGCACGCAAGTTATCGGCCAGTATTAATGAATTGGCAAATACCAATATGAGAATGCTTGACATCGCATTGGAATATGGATTTGACCATGAGCAATCCTACATCAGGGCCTTTAAAAAGAAATTTGGATACACGCCTTTGAAAGCAAGGACAGAACAAATATCCATTGAAATCAAAGAAAAGATGAACATCAATGATATCTTATCCGTGCATAATTCTATCATTTATAAACCTTTTTACATTTTTAAGCAGAAATTTAATCTAATCGGCAAGAAATATAAGATATTAAGCAGGTCAGGGGACAACATTGCAAATATGCATGGCAGGGATTTCTTTTACCATCACAGCCATGAAATTCGTAACGGGGTTAATCCTCAAGTATACTTCGGGTATACAGACTGGAGCGAATATAATGACGGGCATATTTATTATATTCCTTCCATACAGGTAGCTGATGTGAGGCATATACCAGAAGGAATGACAAGTGTTCATATACCGCCACACAAATATGTGGTATTTCGGTTCGTAGGGTTTTTCCGCCCCGATGATATAAAGGGAAGGCAGGTGGGAAGGCTATTGGTTCATCTATATCGGAAATGGATTGTCAATTCCGGGTTTCAATCGGCGGATACATTTCGATTTGAGTATATCGATACAAGACGGGCCAATGATAATTATTGCGAGCTGGATATTTATCAACCCATAAAAGAAGCAGGCAGTACCCTATGAGAGAAAGTGCGGACAATGTCTTTGGAAGCGGCTCCTTCATGTATGCCACAAAGGCCCAACAACCAGTAAACAACTGGTTGTTGGGCCTTTGTGGCACGCAGAAATTCTGGTTAATCCCTTTAACGCTTTGAAAAATATTCGCATTAGAAAAAGAGCTAATTGACATGTTTTTTTTCACTAAATAGTTATTCTGAAATGAATCCCTTCGAACAAAATTATTATTCAGTTCGCTGAAAATACTTATCTCAAATAATATTTTAGAATATTTTTTCTTGTTATAATACCAACTACTTTAGAATCGTTTATCACAGGAATTGTCTTAATGCCTTTATTAATAATGATATCTATAATTTTTTCTAAGGATGCATCCTCTTTTACTGTTATTAGTTTTTTGGTCATAACCTCCTTTACTGTGATTTTTTTTAATCCACTTAGATCCTTATTCAAAACCCTTATATCAATTGGAACATTTAACTCTCCATAAGCATAGTAGGATGATCTGTTTAATTTTTTATCTATATACACCAAATCTGTCTCTGTAACGACTCCCGTCAAAATACCATTGCCGTTAAGAACAGGTAAGCAGTTTACATTAAGCGATACCAATATTTCTATTGCTTCGTAAGCACTGCTATCCTCATTTATCCATATAACCTCTGTTGTCATTATATCCTTTGCTGTTAGTTTCATAATTATCCCCTCCTAAACGATTTAAATACTATATTGTACATCTTCACATATCTATGGATATATCTTATTTCACTTTATGCTTTGCTAATGTTTCAAGTACCCGTAAACAGTCATCATCATGAAATATCTTCTGTCTATTTGCACCTCTAATTATTACATGATATATACCGCGTTTGCTTTTCTTTCTGGCATTATGTTTTTCCTTCAAAAGAAAGGATTCATCAACAAACCGTCCCCATATAAATGAGCATCCCCTTGTCTAAATCTGTGCTAAACCTTAGTAGAAAACCCTACATCTCTCTTTTTCCTTATTATACCCTATTATCACTAAGTCAAAAAAAGATAAATGCGACAAAACGAACCTTCACAATTGTCGCATTCCACTATCAACCTTTAACTAATCATTGTGTTCTTTTTCTTTCTTAATACCAAAACTAGGGTCAACTACTAGCAATTTTTCAGCATTTTTATAGAATTTCGACTTCGCTTCATTTACATTATTGACATAGGTTTCATATATGCCACTCGGATTTACTGTTAACCCATATAAGTCTAAATAATGACTGTACATTTCTATTGCTAATTTATGTACCTCTCTTAACTCCTCTGGTGGATTGGATAGTTCTTGCATAAGGGTTTTGATACGTTCTCTTGTTGTAGCCCTATCCTCACTTGTATTCTTGTCAATCTCATCTGAGTTCTTAAGAGCCTTTTTTAAACTTTCCTCTACATTTTTATTGCTAAAAATTGCATTATGCCAAATTTGAACAATATAATCAGATTGTATTGTAAGTTTCATTATTGCATATTCCATATCTCCTAATACATTAGTTAATTTCTCTCTGTACTCATTATCGCCAGCATTTATTGTCGCAAGCCGTATTTCTTGATTTTGAGCTACTTTACTATTTTGTCTTACTTCTGGTGATTTATATGACTTAGATACAAAATAAGTAATACCTCCCAATATTAGCACTGCCCATACTACAGATAACGAAATTATAATTATTGCTACTTTCTTTGGTATTTGTTTGCTTTCTTTTTGTATAGTCATAAATGGATGGCACCTCTTAATTTTTAATATAGAATAGTTATATTCTATAATATTATTGAAGCTTTGTAAATTTTTCATTGCTACAAGAGGGCGGTTTGTCTCAAAAAAATAAGCTCGCAGACAGGAGAACCGTCCCCTTGTCTACCCTTGTCTAAAGATATAGGCAATAAAAGACCTAAATCTTCTGAAAGTTTAGGCCTTTTATTTATTTAAGCTAGTTTGGCATTCTTATATTTACTTACTATGGATTTTCCCTTATCTGTTATTTCAACTTTTCTTTTAAACATACCTTTTTCAATGATATATCCACGGCGAGTTAGATGCGAAATCATACTGGACATTTGTAATGAACCCATGTCATGATCCTTTGCAAACTTTCCAACTTTGTATGAATCTTCTAGAACGATCTCTAAGAAATCTACGTATTTAGAATTAAGATATTCTTTCATCATCCTGCTTTCATTTTCATTTAATTTAGGTAATATCGCTTCTCCATTTTTAGTGATACTAAAAGTGAAGAATTTGCTTCCTACTAATCCTGATCTTTCAATATAGCCTCCTTGATCTAGTCTTTCAATGGATTCATTAGAAATTTTAGAATCCACCTTTAATCCATCAGTGATATCAGATAAATACTGATGTCCTATTCGAATCATTTCTAATACTTTTAAATCAAATGCTTCTAACTTTATATCTTTTCGATTATTTTCATTTGCTTTAATATTCCATTCAGAAATACCATAATATTTTGGCGATGTGCTTAAAGCTGCTATAACTCCCACAACAAGTGACACTGAAAATCCAACGATTGCCATGTGCGTCCAATTTCCAATTACAAAAGTGCCTGTCAATTCCGCTATTGTTAAAGCAATCATCGTGGTCATTCCTGATAAAACGCCCCAAAAAGCTCCTCTTGAGTTAAATCTTGGCCATAATGCTCCTAATAATAGAAGTACTGCTGGAGGTGTTAGCCAAGCGTTTGCAAATGCAAATAGGTAGGTTGGACCTCCTGGAAAAAATGTCATACCCCATGTAACTAAAATAATTAATGCCATAATACCTTTACTTGCCTTTAAAGTTTCTTTTGGCGTTGCATTTTTATTAATCATTCTTTTATAAATATCACGTGTTGCAGTTGACGTTGCTCCCATTGCTGATGTTGAAGATGTAGACAATGCAGCTGCAGCAGCACCTACGATAAATACAGATCCTAATAATGGTGTAATTACCCTTGCTATTACGCCATAGGCTGCTGTATGAGCAATGGTGCCTCCAGCTAATGTGAAGGTTTCTGGCATTGTAGTCCCTGCATAAATTCCTATGAAAGATAATGGTATCATAAATACAATGATTAGATAAAGAGAACCTATGGTATAAGACTTTCTTGCAACCTTTTCATTTCTACAAGAAGCAATCTTAATCCAATAATAATTATTTCCCCATACCAATGCTGTTCCAAATAATATTGCAAAAGTAATAACACTAGGATATTTCATGGATAATCCAGGTAAAGATGCGCCTGACAATCCTTGATTAATCCAATCTCCACTTAACCAAGTATTGAAATATTCCATACCACCATATTTACGAACTAAAATCATTAAGAAAACTGGAACTGCAATGGTTCCTATTGTAACTTGAATAAAGTCAGTGATGGTTGTAGCCCACATTCCACTCATAGTAGCAAAAATTAATATAACTAAAAATCCTACTGCTGTAATTATGAAAACTGGCCATCCTGTATAGCCTGAAACGATAGAGGATAGAGATACAATATTATTCGCTAAAATACCACACATACCTATTACGGATGTAATTGCTACTAATCCTCGAACCTTTCCATCATAACGAGTTTCAAAATATTCTGGAAGGGTTTGAGCCCCTGATCTCCTAATAAAATCAGCAAATAAATTCGCATAAAGCAATAATCCAAATAGAGAGTATATTACTCCCCAAAAAATACCGCCTTTTATTCCATATAAAACTGAAAAACCTGGTGCTAAGGTGATACTTGTTCCTGCAAAACCAATAGCCACTACTCCTAAAATATTAACTGGCAAGCTTATTTCTCTTCCTGCAATAATAAAATCATCAGAATCAGACACCCATTTTTTAGCAATAAATCCAGAGCCTATTAAGAGTGCTAGAAATATAATTGCATATATACTAAAAGCTATATTTACCATCATTTAACCCCCATATTTTTAGTTTTATGAGACATAGTAAATAATTAAGGTATTTCAGAAAGGAATTTCCTTTTCTGAAATTAATCCTCAACAAAGGCTATTGCACGAATCCAGCCAGCACTGGCATTCTTAATCTTTACAGGAAAACAGAAAAACTGACTTCCTATGATTGGCAATGCATCTAAATTCGTTAGTTTCTCTATATGGCAGTAAGCTTTTTCTGCCCCTGCACGATGTCCTTCCCATATGATGTCCTTATTACGAGTTTCATTAAATTCTTTTGCAATTAATGGTAGTGGTCGATCCCAACTCCAAGCATCTGTTCCTACTACCCGAACACCTTGTTCTACAAGCCATAAGGTAGCTGCTTTCGTCATCCCGCAACCTTTAGATAAATATTCCTTAGTTCCCCAATATTTGCTGGCACCAGTATTCACCAATACGATATCTCCTGGTTTTAAGTTATAATTAATTTTTTTAAAATATTCTTCAAAGTCCGTTGATTCTACTTTATATCCGTCTGGTTTATCTTTAAAATTCACTACAACAGCTGAACCATAAAACCATTCTAGAGGAACCTCATCAACAGTCCAAGCCCTTTCTCCCTCATTCATCGTTGGATAATAGTGATAAGGAGCATCAATATGCGTTCCTGCATGGGTAGATAGCCTTATAAATTCTACTGCCCATCCATTTCCCTCCGGTAAATCATCTAAAGTAGCCTCCCCAAAATACGCTAGCATGTCTGATACTGTATCTTTATGATTTTGATATTCTATATGTGGTATATAATCTGGCGGATCACTAGGCAATCCACTTTCTATTGCGATACTTAAATCTACGATTTTCATTTCTGCAATCTCCTTTATTTTAACTTTAGTCCTAAAATTTCTCTTGCTTCCTGTGGTGTTGCAACCTCATTACCACTTTCACGAATGATATTTGCTGCACGAGTGACGAACTGAGCGTTTGATTTTGCCAATTCTTCTTTATTAAACATAACATTGTCTTCCATACCCACTCTGATATGTCCACCCATTGCGATTGCTGCTAGCATAATAGGAACATGTCCTTTTCCGATTCCTAAAGCGGACCATGTAGATCCTTCAGGTATTAAATTTTTTAAAAATACTAGATTTTCTATAGTAGCAGCCATACCTCCCGCTGCACCTAAAACAAATTGATAGTGTAAAGGAGACTTTAGAATACCCTTCTTTAAATAATATAGAGAATTGTAGACCATACCTCCATCAAAAATTTCTATTTCTGGTTTCACTCCATAGTCTTGCATTGTATGACCTAACTTCTCTAAAAAACTTGGCGTATTTAAAAATACTGTTTTATGCATCCAGTTCATACTGCCGCAATCATAAGAAGCCAATTCTGGTTTTATAGATTTTAAATGTGCTTGCCTTGTTTCATCTGTAGCATTTAAATCTCCTGAAGTAGTTAAATTTAAAAGGATATCACATTTTTCTCTAATTAATTGAACTGTTTTTTCAAATCTTTCCTTATCCATCGTACCTTTTCCTTCATCATCTCTCATGTGAAGATGCGCAATTGCTGCTCCAGCTTTATAACATTGATAAACATCCTCTGCTATTTCCTCTGGTGTTAAAGGTATATTTGGATTATCCTTTTTAGTTGGCC
The DNA here is from genome assembly GCF_001750685.1 of Geosporobacter ferrireducens. Taxonomy (GTDB): domain Bacteria; phylum Bacillota; class Clostridia; order Peptostreptococcales; family Thermotaleaceae; genus Geosporobacter; species Geosporobacter ferrireducens. Next base: position 2,133,982 of record NZ_CP017269.1, read on the forward strand.
AAGCTCCTGTTGTCGCCACTGTAATAATAGTTTTTGCCATTTCATTCATCTCCTTTCGATTATTCCTAATCCCTCTCTAACAACATGGCTACGCCTTGTCCTCCGCCGCAGCAGAAGGTTATTAGACCTAAATGAGCATCTCTATCTCTCATTTCATAAACCATTTTCGTTGTTAAAATAGCCCCTGTTCCTGCCAATGGATGACCAAGGGCTATTGCACCACCATTCACATTTAACTTGTTTTCGTCTATGCCTAATTCCTTTATACAAGCTACTGTCTGAGCAGCAAAAGCCTCATTTAATTCAATTAAATCAATATCATCTAAAGTCAAATTTGTCTTTTCTAAAATTTTTCTAGTAGCCGGAACAGGACCTATTCCCATGATATTAGGATCTACACCTACAGCAGTAAAGGCTCTATATCTTGCTAATATTTCTAGCCCTAGCTCTTTCGCCATTTCTTCCTCCATGATTACTACTGCAGCAGCTCCATCGCTCATAGGTGAACTATTTCCTGCTGTTACTACACCATCTTCCTTAAAAACTGGTTTCAATTTAGCCATTGCCTCTAAGCTAATGCCTTCTCTTATAGTTTCATCTTTTGAAACCATTTCTTTCTTACCTTTTCCCTTATCAACTTCTATAGGTAAAATCTGTTCTGTAAATTTACCTTTTTCTTCTGCTAAAGCAGCTTTTTTATGGCTATTATAGGAATAGACATCCAATTCTTCTCTTGTAAGCTGATACATGCTAACAAGATTCTCAGCAGTTATACCCATATTGGGATTCCCTATATGTTCCGGTGAAAGCCTTAGATCATGGCTAAATTTAGGGGGCGTATGTGAATACCCTGCTTCCTGTTTCAGCATGATATACGGTCTACGGGAGTCACTTTCAACGCCTCCAGCAACGATTACTTTCGCCTCTCCCAATTGAATCATCATTGCTCCCAATGCAATAGCATTAAGAGATGTACCACATTGTCTATCTACTGTAAGTGCTGGCTTTTCTATAGGTATTCCTGCCTCTAATGATGCCATTCTTGCTATATTATTTACATCATGTCCCATCAAATTACCAAAAATAACCTCGTCTATCATAGCCTTATCAATATCAGATCTCTTAATAGATTCTTTAATCACTTCAGCTCCCATTTTATATGGTTCTACAGATGATAAAGCGCCCCTGAATCTACCTACAGGTGTACGAACAGCCGAAACTATTACAGCATTTTTCATCGAATCTATCCTCCTTTACAAATATTTACTATAATATTACGCAATTATCATGCCAAGAATAAAAAAGAAAGAACCTTGAAATTCCTTGCTTGTAGCAATGTGAATTAAAAGTTCTTTCTTTTTATTGTAAATATAAGTTTACACTTTTAAGTAAAATTCTTAATATTCAACAAATACAATACTTCATTACAATGTAATCTTAAGTTTACATGCTAGCTTAAGGTTACATGCACTTAGCTATTTATCTCATATTTTTTTAATTTTTTATAAAAGGATGTCCTAGATATTCCTAACTTTTTTGCAGCCTCTGCTTTGGTTATAGAATTATCCAAAACATTGATAATCGTCTCTTTTTCTAGCTCTGCCTTTATATCTTTAATCTTTGATATATTATTTTTACTGACTTTGTCAATGAATTTAGGGTTTTTACTTGTAAAATAATCCTTAAAGTGAATCCATTCTAAAGTCTCCACCCATGAACTATTCATAGCTCTTTCTACTATATTTTGTAATTCTCTTATATTTCCAGGCCAGTCATAATCTACTTCCATAAGTTTAATTTCGGCATCCTCTGATATTCCTGGAATTTTCATTCCTAGCTGAAAGTTTAGTTTTTCTATTAAATTTTCCACAATCAAAGGTATATCTTCTTTCCTCTTTCTTAGAGGAGGTATCGTAATCTTTACTACATTTAATCTATAAAATAAATCACTTCTAAATTTTTTCTCTCCTACCATTCTCTCTAGATTCATATTGGTAGCAGCTATAACTCTTACATCAACAGGTATACTTCCTTTACCTCCTACTCTTTCAATCTCCTTCTCCTGTAATGCTCTTAATAATTTAGGTTGAGAAAATAGAGGTAATTGATTAATTTCATCGAGAAACAAACTTCCTTTATTCGCCATTTCAAATCTGCCTTCTTTTCCACCTTTTTTAGCTCCTGTAAATGCACCTTCTTCATATCCGAAAAATTCAGACTCTAAAAGTTCTCTCGGTATGGCAGAGCAATTTACTTTTATGAAAGGAGATGCATCCCTACTACTTAGGTCATGAATGGAATGAGCTACTAATTCTTTCCCTACTCCAGTTTCTCCTTCTATTAAAACAGTAGAATTGCTTCTAGAAGCTTGAATGATTTTTCTCTTTAATTCTTGAATTTCTGGACTATTACCTATAATATTATCTATCGTATATTTAGCTCCTCTAATCTTTTTTAATTCCTCTTGGTAATATTCTAGCTGAGTAGCCATGCTATTAATTCTAAATGAAAAATTAATAGCATTTTCCATACCTTTTATAATTACATGGATGAATCCTGCTACTATTTTTCCTTGTTTATTAAAAATAGGTACATATGTGGAAAATAATTTTGTCTTAGATGGTCCCTTTGTTGTAATCATATGTCCTGTAATTGGCTTCTTGGTTTTAAGAACAAAGTCGATTTTAGTATCTGGGATTAAATCCTTCACATATTTTCCCTTTACATCCGCCAATTTTATTCCACCCATCATCTCAGACCAAGTATCATTCACGTATACATATCTTCCCTGAGCATCAGTAATAACCACACCATCTAAATGATCAATGATAAGTTTCGTAATTTCTGGGTCTATATTATTTATACCTTCTATACCCATAAATTCCCTCCTTAAATTATGACTCCTCCTACCTATTCTTTCGCATCCCTTTGTAGTATACCTACAAAATATTGAATTGATGGATCTTATCATGCATAGTATTATTTTCATATTTACTTTAATATTCAGCAGATCCTATTCTTTTCCTCTATCATTGGCAAATTACATTAAAACATATTTTAGAATATTACATATCTATCTTATTCTCAAAAAAATTTACCCATGGAATGAATGTATCTAAATCCGTGGGCAGAATGTGGGTAAAATACTATTTTGTATGATAATCAATAAAGACAAGGGTAAAGACAAGGGGACGATTCTGTTGTTAGTCCAAGCCATCACCTGTTTTCCAATAATACAGCAATTTCTTTTTGGCCTCTTTCAATAGCAAAGGCATATGCATCCATATTAGTCATATTTTCTCCTGAGTATTTAATACTTGTATCAATACCACTATCTATTAGACGTTTTGCAATATCTTTATGTCCGCCATAAATTGCAGCAAATAATGGATTTCTATCTGGCTCACTAACATCTAGTTCAGCATCACAATCCATTAGATACTTTACAATTTCTACGTGCCCTTCACTTGCAGCACGATTAATTGCTCCAGCGTTAAAAGTACCTCCTTTAATATTTACATCTAGGCCAGCATTGATAAGGTATTTAACAATTTCTAGCTTTCCATGTGATGCCGCTACGTGTAGCCATGTTCCAAATGGTGTCATCAAATTTAATATTTCATTATTTGTACCTATTAATTCTCTTACTTTTTCAACATTTCCTTCCTTAATTGCACTGCGAACTGCCTTTGCAATATTGACGGTATCCATTGTAAATTATCTCCTCCTCGTTGCTTGTTCGCCCGACTCTTTTAGCATTTCTACAATATCATCATAATACTCACCAGTATATCTTATTTTGGATTTTCAATGGTTTCCTGTTTCTCTAGAATATTCCTCCATTCATCGTAGGAGTATCTATTTACTATATTACCATTTTCATCCACCATTTGCACTACACCGCCATGACCATTATACACATAGTAGTACCATTTCTCCTGTTCAATTCTTGCCAGGGGTTTGTGTCCCTATATGATGCTGGCTTTTAGATTTCCGTTTCCATCGGCTTCTGCGATGACTCTTCCTGCCTGGTCTATGTAGTAGTGGGTGGTTCCTTTAGTTCCGAAAATAAGCTCGAAGACAGGAGAACCGTCCCCTTGTCTGAGCAAAATAGAACCCTGTAGACCTTTGTTATAAGGTTTACAGGGTTTTTGTTTCCTATTCCCACTCGATAGTTGATGGGGGCTTGGAGGTGATGTCGTATACGATACGATTCACATTATCTACTTCATTTACAATACGGTTGGATATCTTCTCCAATACTTCATAGGGGATTCTGGCCCAGTCTGAGGTCATACCGTCACTGGATGTAACAGCTCGGAGGGCTATGGTATGGCTGTAGGTTCGCTCATCTCCCATAACCCCTACACTTTTGATATTCGGCAGGGCTGTGAAGTACTGCCAAATATCCCGGTGGAGTCCTGCTTTTCGGATCTCATCCCGTAAAATTGCATCGGATTCACGGACAATATGCAGTTTTTCTTCTGTAATCTCTCCTAATACCCGGATAGCCAGCCCCGGTCCCGGAAATGGCTGACGCCAAACAATCTCTTCTGGAATATCCAGCTCTTCGCCGACTTTTCTCACTTCATCTTTAAAGAGCTGACGCAGAGGTTCAATAAGGGAAAACTGCATGTCCTCCGGCAGTCCCCCTACATTGTGATGACTCTTGATCACTGCCGCTGTATCCGTACCGCTTTCAATAACATCCGGATATACCGTTCCCTGCACCAGATAATCAATCTGTCCAAGTTTGGATGCTTCTTCTTCGAATACACGAATGAATTCTTCCCCGATGATCTTTCTCTTTGTTTCAGGATCCGTCACACCGGCCAACTTGCCTAAAAACCGCTCTTGCGCATTGACACGAATCAGGTTCATCTGGAATTTTTCTTTAAAGACCTGCTCCACCTGATCCCCTTCATCTTTTCTCAAAAGACCGTGATCTACGAATATACAGGTCAATTGGTTTCCGATGGCCCGATGCACCAATACTGCTGCAACAGAGGAGTCTACTCCACCGGAAAGGGCGCAAAGAACCTTTTTATCGCCTACTTTTTCCTTGATCTCACGGATAGATTGCTCTGCAAAATCGTGCATATTCCAGTCTCCGGTACAGCCGCAAACTTCAAAAACAAAGTTCTCAATGATTTCACGGCCCATTTCTGTATGCTCTACCTCTGGATGGAATTGCACTGCATAGAGCTTTTTGCTGGCTTCTTTCATCGCCGCTACAGGACAGTGGTCTGTCGTGGCAGTGATCGTAAAACCTTCCGGTGCGATTTCAATAAAGTCTGTATGACTCATCCAGCATCTTGTATTATCAGAAATCCCCTTAAAGATTCCCTCGTTATCGTTGATATGCAGCGCTACCCGGCCATATTCTCTTGAAGCTGCACGATTGACCTTTCCACCAAACATTTGAGCCATTAGCTGTCCGCCGTAGCAGATTCCCAATACAGGCACTCCGAGTTCAAACAACTCCCTATCGCACTTGGGCGCATCTTCCGCATACACACTGGCAGGGCCTCCTGTAAAGATGATTCCTTTAGGATTCATCTCCTTGATCTTCTCTAAAGGTGTCCGGTAGGATACAACCTCACAGTACACATTGTTCTCTCTTACCCTTCTGGCAATCAGCTGCTTATATTGACCGCCAAAATCTATAATTAGGATCATTTCTTGGTTTTTCATCACAAACCTCCTATTTTAATCGCTTAGACTGTAGTTTGGCGCTTCCTTGGTGATATTGATATCGTGGGGATGGCTTTCTTTTAATCCTGCGGATGTAATCTTGATGAACTTTCCATCTTCCTTCAATGCCTTGATAGAAGCTGTTCCACAGTAGCCCATGCCTGCCTTGAGGCCGCCCACCAACTGATATACCGTTTCCTTTAGGGCTCCCTTATAGGGCACCATACCTTCTACACCCTCAGGAACAAATTTCTTAGAGTCCTCTTGGAAATAACGATCCTTGCTTCCTGCTCCCATAGCTCCCAGAGAACCCATCCCCCGGTACACCTTAAAACTTCTGCCTTTATAAATCACTGTTTCCCCCGGACTTTCTTCCGTTCCGGCAAAGAGAGATCCGATCATGCATACATCGGCTCCCGCCGCAATGGCCTTTGGAATATCTCCCGAATACTTAATTCCCCCGTCAGCAATAATAGGAATATCATAAGGTTTTGCTGCCTGGGCACAATCAAATACTGCTGTAACCTGAGGCACCCCAATCCCTGCAACTACACGGGTAGTACATATGGAACCAGGTCCAATACCTACTTTTACTGCATCTGCCCCTGCCTGGATCAAATCTACAGTCGCTTCTGCTGTTGCTATGTTACCTGCGATTACCTGCAGCTCAGGATAGATAGATTTTACTCTCTTTACTGCATCCAGCACCCCTTGTGAATGACCATGAGCAGTATCCAAAACCACCACATCTACACCAGCTTTTACCAGAGCCTCTGTGCGCTCCAGCATATCCCCTGTGATCCCTATAGCAGCACCTACCAACAGTCTTCCTCTTTGGTCCTTTGCTGAGTTAGGGTATTGTATGGTTTTCTCGATATCTTTAATCGTAATGAGTCCTTTTAAATAGCCTTCCCTATCTACGATGGGCAGCTTTTCTATTTTTCTGCTCTTTAGGATTCTTTCTGCTTCTGCCATGGAAATACCTTCTGATGCCGTTACAAGGTTATCCTTGGTCATAGCTTCTCCAATTTTTTTATTCATATCATTTTCAAAGCGGATATCTCTATTGGTTAAAATCCCTACCAGCTTCATGCTTTTATCTACGATCGGTACCCCAGAGATATGGTATCGCTCCATGAGCTCTAATGCATCGGCAATCACATGCTCCGGCGACAGATAGAAGGGATCTACAATCACACCGTGCTCACTTCTTTTTACCTTGTCCACTTCCAAGGCTTGTCTCTCAATGGACATATTTTTATGGATAATGCCGATGCCGCCCTCTCTCGCCATAGCAATGGCAAGTTTTGCTTCTGTCACGGTATCCATACCTGCACTCATAAGCGGTATGTTGAGTTTAATCTTATTGGTCAGTCTTGTTTTAACCTCCACATCCTTTGGCAGAATTGAAGATTTTTGCGGGATCAATAAGACATCATCAAAGGTTAAACCCTCTTTTAATAATTTTCCTTCCATCTTCCCCATCCTTTCTCTTGGTAAAATACTTATCAACCTTAATTCTGTACTCTATTCATAGATTGCTAAAGTAGTTACTTCCTTATGCAAAACAAACAAAAAACCATGGAAAAATTCCGAGAGTGAAATTATTCCATGGCAGCATCCAATATTGCTCCGTTACCCTTGTGATAATCCCACTCATAGTTAGACAATTTACGGTTGCCTTGTAGAAACGCCCGGGCCCTATCCCCGGAAATATATGAGGGTAATTCATCTATGTTTTTCTATATACCGTATCAAATATGCAAAACCTTGTCAATATGGATTAGGGGAAATTAATATATTCGCAATTTTCTTGTGTTTTCTCTTGGCTACTTTACTTGTATTCCAAATATTTTTTGTCCTTGCGTACCCATACTGCAATGTTTTCATAAACTGCCGGAGACCCTTCTACATTAGCGCCAAGAGCAATGGTATCCAACACCTTTCCCGTCAATCCTTCAATCAGATACATCTTCCCGGCAGAATCGCAGAGCAGGATGTATGCCTTACCCTCCTCCGTATAAATATCTACAGGAGAACTCCATGAAATAAGCAGCACCCAAAACCACAGCAGAAATTGTTGCAGATGCTGCCATCTGCCATAATCTGTTGTACATAAATAATTCCTCCATATAGATATTCGTGATCTTTACATCTATATGAAGGAATCTATAAATTTATGGTTAATTGTCTCGTCTTTCTTTTATCCTTTTATTGCTTCAAAATATTTTTTTGCTGTATAGATCAAATCTTCATATACCTGTTTGAGGGGAATTCCAAAGTTTTCTGCAATTTCTCTACACTCTTCAAACTCTGGTGCCATTTTTACCGGCTTTCCTTCCATATAGCCAATCTTTATGGAAACTGCCCCATACTTTGTTTTCAACTTCACACTTTGACGCTTCAACACGGTACGGTTCACCTCATACTTCCTTATTCCCAGAGTAGTCGTTTCCGCTAATACAAGTCTTTCTAAAGTCTCTTGCTTCTCCTGCCCGCATAGTACGGACAGTTTTGTCCCTGGCCGGTTTTTCTTCATGATGATGGGTGTCATAAATACATCCAAGGCACCCAGCATAAAAGCTTTCTCCATTATATAACCATAGATTTCGGGATTCATATCATCGATATTTGCCTCAATCATTACCAACTGATCTTGAACTTTTTTTTTTCACCTAAATAGATTCGAAGCATATTGGGTATTTCCAGATCTTTTTTCCCCAATCCATAGCCGACCTTCTCAATCTCCATGGCTGGAATATCTCCAAAGCTGCTGCTCAATGCTTTAACGATCGCAGCACCGGTAGGCGTAACCAATTCCGCCCGTACGCCTTGGTTATAGATCGGTACCCCTTTAAGGATCTCCAGCGTCGCAGGGGCCGGAACGGGAATCACGCCATGAGCACATCGAACAAAACCTGATCCCACGTGAAGAGGAGATGTATGTACGGCAGGCATACCCAAATAATCCATACAAATGGCTACACCTACGATATCTACAATAGAGTCGATAGCCCCGACTTCATGAAAATGTACTTGTTCCAATGATTTTCCATGAATCTTCGCTTCTGCTTCAGCCACCAGTCTGAAAATTTTCTTGCTCAGTTCCTTGACAGCAGCTTTAAGCCCACTGTCATCAATGATTTTTTCTATATCAAAAAGGTTGCGGTGATGATGTGAATGGGCATGATCATGGGAAGAGTTTTCCAGGATAACAGCAAAATCCGTTCCCGTGATGCCTTTTTTCATCGAAGACTGAATCTCCAACCGAAAACCATCCACATGGAGTCTTGATAATTCCTCTATAAAGTAATGCTCATCGATACCCAAGTCCAAAAATGCGCCTAGCGCCATGTCCCCGCTAATTCCTGCAAAACAATCGAAATATAATATTTTTTCCACGACAAAACCCCCAAATACTGTATTACCTAATTATATCATGAATTCTCAAGCTTTTTTTATCTTTTCTCATACAAAAACTCCCTGGAGGGGAGTTTTTGCTATTTTATATCATTGTCCAGTTGATTGGTAAATTCGTCTGGTGGTATCGCCCCTGAATCTTCTCCGTATAATACATTTTCCGGCATATCCTTTAGAATAGCAGAACGTTTTGCCGTATCATCCCATCTGTGTTTGCCTGTGCCTTTATTCATGTTCAGCCCATTTAATAACTTGTTCATAAATTGGTTCATTTACAGCCCTCCTAAAATGTAATTAATGAATACTCTCCACTCTGGATTCTTCTGCCTGTGCCCGGATCCAGCCAAACCTTACGTGCTCTGCCACATCATTCCATTCGAGGGTGTTATCTTTATTCTGCTCCATCCACTGCCTGCGAACCTCTTCTTCTACGCTTTTCCAATCCGCCATTGGATGATTTTTTATACCCATGCTTTTCCCTCCTTGTCATATTTTTTACCTTTCTTGTTTTTCTTATGAATTGTATATTCTGGCATTTGTTTCATGTATGTATTGTTACATTTTCTATTCAACTCTATTATTTTCATTTTTACTCATTTTTTGCATCACATATCAAAATTTTAAAATCACATAATAAAAATGTAGATTATAACAAAACGCACTTTTTATGAGGAGGGTTCACGGCCATGTTCACCGGCAATCAAAATCTCGAAAAGCCGCATTTGGATGTTCCAAATTTGAAGGTACTAGAAGATCAACTTAATTATGAATCTATCATGGCAAAAAAATTAGGACAATATGCTGGCTATTGTACAGATCCGGAACTAAAGAATGTTTGTCAGCAAGGAGCACAACGGCATAAGCAAAACTTTAATACATTATTGGATTATTTAAACGCACATCAATAGATTTGAACAACAACCTGAACTGGATTCAGATGATTAAAGGAGGTAAGGTTTTATGGCTCATCAACCAAGCTTTACCGAAAAGGAATTGATGTATGATCTGTTAATGTCGGAGAAGCAAGTATCTTCTGCCTATACTGTGGGAATCACAGAATCCTCTTGTGCAAATTTAAGAAATCTCCTTGTCCGCTGTGAGGAAAATGTCTTTAAAACACAAGAAGATCTTTTTAATGCAATGAACCAACGGGGCTGGTATCCAATAAAAAAAGCATCCGTGCAAGATGTACAAATGACCAAAGATAAATATAATCAAATAAAAAATGAATTAAATTAAAAGCGGTTAAGCCGCTTTTAGTTTTTTGGCAGAATTTGTTGTTTTTTTAACAAAAGGTTTGATTTTGTCTTCGTTCTCACATATAATATAGTAAATACATAATCTTCTAAATTTTCTTGTAACATCTGGGTATATAAATGGTAAAGAACCGAATAATCTATTTAATTAAATGTATGAAGGCATTTTTAGTTTATTTTACCGTTATAAAACTGCATAGGCGAAAGGAGTTGATCTTGTGTATAATATTATTGCTACTTTCAAAAGCATGCCTGATCTAAAACGGTGCATGAAAGACTTGAGAGTAAACCCTAATATTAAAGGCCACATGCTCGTAATTCCCAAAAATTCCTCTCAGCATGTTGAAAAGGAAATTTCCAGCGTATTGATCAAAAGATCCAGAGAAATTGCCCCAACAGGTCTTGAAGATATCCGAACCGGTGTCTTTACAGGTTTTATCATTGGCGGGTTGTCTGCTTTTTCAGCTGTTTATTTCAATACCAACCTGTTGAATCTCTCTACGGTCACTACCCTGGCAGCATTGGCAATCATCTTTTATGGAGCAGCCTCCGGTGCACTCTTAGGCTTTCTGACGCATACCATCATAAAGAAGCATAGTTGGTTTAAAACAAAAGAGGAAGCTGTCTTAATCCTCCAAAAACTGGATGATAACACAAAAGAATTAGTCATTAAAAACTTAGAAACCAATCGAGCCAGCAAAGTAGACATATACTAAAAAAGAGAGATCATGATCTCTCTTTTTTGCGTTATCTCAATTACTTCACGATTTCTACTGTCTTACTGGGCGGTATCCACAGTACCCTTGCGTCAAAATACTCTGAAACATAGCGAAGGGGTACCAGGACGCGTCCTTGCACAAGCACTGCAGGGGTATCTGCATCTGACAGCTGCTCGCCCGTCTGCAGTATTAATTCTTTGCTGTCTAATGTAATCTTAACTGTTTTTGTTTCTTGAAGCCATTCTACTTTTGCACCAAGATTTTCTGCTACAAATCTTACAGGAACCATGGTACGGTTGTTAATAATCACAGCGGGTACATCCAGTTCACTTTGTTTTTCATTGACAGTCATTTTATCATGGTCTACCTGTATCTGTATTTTTATTAACTGTTCTGCTCTCAATATGCCATAGTTACTGAACCGATCTGTATGGAAATCATATTTTTTTGTATCCCGATGGTAGCTGCCGCCTAATCTAACGGGTGTAATATCTCCATTCTTGTCTTCCTCATAGCGTATACCGGTCAGATTTCCGATGCTTTCCTCAGTAAGTTTGATTTTTGATAAATCAAAGGTCACCTTTACCGGTTCCTGAAAGTCTTTGATTTCCTCGGTAGTTGTAATATCCCCTTTATCATTTGCATATACGATTTTTACCGTTAACGCTACGACTTTCCCTCCGATTTCAAAGAGTCCGGATGCACTGCCGATACCGGCTTTCTTTAAAAGATCCTTTTGTTCATCCTCTGTTAACTCTTTGATTCCGATTTCAAGAACAGCATCCTTTTCGCTCAGGTGCTCTTCCAGCTGCCCAGTCATTAAAGACTGCTTGCCAAACTCCAATTGAATCCCATCTTTTATGACCATTAAGTTTTTATCTTTCTCTGCTAAATCAGCAATGGTCTTCAGAGATAAATAGGCCTTTCCATTGCTCTGTTCTCCCAATAACAGCTTTGCTTCTCCTGTCTTGGCCAGCATATCAGCTAATGCTTTTTCATCAGCTTTTTTTGCTTCATGGACATTAATGGAAGTCTCCGGCTGTGTAATGATCCCTGCTGCACCGCCAGGCACTTCATTGGGATTGGTGCTGTACCACCAAGTAACCTCATCCCCCTCGCCGAGGATCGTTTCAATCGCTGCATTTCCAGGTACAGAACCATTTACCATATACATCCATCCCTGTAATCCCTCATTTTTTTGACCTGCTATCTCATTCACCATATTGCCGGAATAATTATAAGAAAGACCTGTTTTATGCAGGGCATTTACGGGAGTATGTTTATACTTGTCATTTTTATGGAGCTTTACGGTACCAGGTCCATACAGCGTCTCCTTGTTCTTGCCGATTACTTTTACCGTTACAGAAATTTCATCGGGATTGGTATTTCCATCGCCAGGGCTTCCGCCATTGTTTTCATCTCCCAAGGAGCCTACCACTCCGCCCATCATTAAGCAGGCATCCAAAGCCCAGGTATTGCTCATGATGTTTTTCGATGTTCCAAAGGTACCGTCCTCATTGGCAGCATGATCCAGTATATAATCTACAGGCCCTTTGCCGTCTTTTAGCCAGTTGTTCGGATCTTCATTTAACAGCTTTGAAATATATATAACCTCTGCCGTATTGATCAGCGGATCATCCCAATCGGTCTTAAAACTGCCGTCATTCTCCTGATTTGACTTTAACCACATAATTCCCTTGTCCATAGCCTGTTGAAGGTCTTGCACTACACTCGCATCCCCTACATAATGCTTCAAATATACAAGTGACCGGACGGCCTCCGCTGTAGTCTGAAAATCCGGCCAGTCTGCGGGCCATGCCCCTGTAGTGCCGTCTTGTTCCCCTAATATGTATCCGACAGCCGCTTCAATATCTATTACTTGTATATTTCCGCTTCTTCCCAAGGCTTCAAAGGCAGGCATATTGCTGAATACCGTGTATAAGCCATCCTCAAATGCACCATTCGCTGCATTGGATTGTCTGCCTTTTAAGATATCAAGCAGTTGATTTGCTTTCTCCGTTTCACCGATTTCTTTCATTGCCAGGTATCCATAGGCAAGCTTCTTAGCCGGACTGGATGGATCTGCCAGAATCGTATCGGCTAATTCAATGGCTGCATTTTTCATAGACTTTTCATTATATTTCCATGCGTCAGTATCAATACCTGCCCGCTGCAAGATATAGACATCGTAAAGATTAAAATTATTTCCGCTCCCGTCTACAAGGCTTCCTTTTTCATAAAGAGATTTATTATTCTTAGCCGCCAATGTGGCTAGTTGGGACGCAGTATATCTTGGCAGGTGGCCTGAGTCTTCTAAAATCCTATAGGCCTCTGCAGCATAGGTATTGCTCATGATATTGCCCATTCCAAAGACACCGTTCTCTTTTCGTGCATTGTTCATCATATAGTCTACAGGTCCTGCACTACCTATCTTCCAGCCATTCAGCTCTTCATTCAGCAGTTTTAACATACAGATGACTTCCGCAGTATTCACAACAGGGTCTTCCCAGACTTCTCCAAAGCTGCCGTCAGCATTCTGCTGCTCTTTCATCCATTTTGTTCCTTTTTCGATAGCTGTCTGTACCTTTACCTTTTCAGAATCTGCTGCATAACTTTTAAAATACTCAAGTGACCGAATGGCCTGAGCTGTGGTCTGGAAGTCCGGCCAATCTGCCGGCCATGCTCCTGTAGTATTTTGCTGTTGACTAAGGATGTACGCAATGATCTTCTTTGCCGCTTCAGCATCATAGTTCATTTTCGCTCTGCCCAAGGCTTCAAAGGCTGGTATATCACTAAATGCATTATCGTCAAAGGAACCATTTAGTTTTTGTTTCCCTTTCAAAACTTGAAGCAGTTGATCCGCTCTATCTGTATCTCCTAATTCTTTCATCGCCAAATATCCTTGGGCAACTCTCTTCGCTGGACTGGATGGATCAGCTAAAGTAGTATCCGCCAAAGAAACTGCGTTATCTTTCATAGACTGTCCATTATAAACCCATGAAGTCACCGTTTCTCCTGCTTGGCTTAAAATATAAATATCATAAAAACCAAAGGTATCATATCCGCCCCCATCGAAAGAAACACCGCTTTCGAATTTAAGCCTGTTATTATCCATAGCAGTCTGTTTCAGTTGGGATGGTCCATAGACCGCTGCAGCAACAGCTTGGCCATCCTCAAACCCTTCGATTCCAAAGGGCAATATGGGTGCCAATAAAATCGCCATCATCACAACCAGCATTAGCCTGGATACCCAGCTTTTGTTTTTCTGCTTCAAAAAAATTTTCATCGTGTTTCCCCCCGCATTTCACTCTTCAAGTATTTTTTATTGATTGGATAAATCCATCATTTCCTGATAGGCGTCACTGCCGGCTTTTGATCCGAGGATGTTTTCCCCTTGCGTAATCTGTCAAATATGGAAGCTTCATTCTGATAATCTGCAAGGGCCAGGACGCCATGCCATGTGGCCATATAGTTCGTCTTATTGATAGATTTTAGATGTTTAAAAGAGCCATCCTTTAAGCGATATTCCAGCAGTTTGTTGTATAGGGTTTTATTAATATCCAAACCTAACTTTTTTCTAGCTAAAATATACCAGGCATAGGCCTCACAGCTTTCTCTTTTTCCCAGGTTCTTTTCTAAATAATCAACAGCTTTTTTTACTTCATCAGACTTACTGTCCAATCCTAAAGCACTATAAGCAACAAGGGCCATTGCCGTCATGTCCAAGTCGGAATTTTTATCTCCCGTGAAAATGGCAAATCCTCCATCGGCATTTTGGTTGTCTTTCAGCCATTTTAAGGCCCTGTCACGGTTATAACTGTCATACCCTGCCGTATAGAGGGAAATAATCCCCCAAACATGGGCCCCTACATTATCTTCCCCTGTTCCATCAATGGCGTCAGCAAATTTTCCGCTTTTTCGCTGTGCTCCAGCAACCTTTTTTGCAACAGCATCTGCATCTTGTCCCAAGGCCAGCGCTCCCAAAATGTAGCTCTCATAGTCAGTGGTCATGTCAGAGTTTACCTTTTCCAAGGATTTCCCCTTTAGATCTCTTCCATAGGCATGCAGCGCTAAGATTCCCCAATGATCCACCTTCTGCTTTTCTAAGTAGCTGACTGCTCCTCCTAGATCCAGTCCATAAGAAACGTTGCCCATCATCAGTATTAGGGCCATTGCAACAATCAAAACCCTTCTCATATAAATGCCTCCTTTAGTCTAATTTCTCACAAGGTATTTCTGAATAAGACAGTCGATCTTTAAAACGAATCAAAATATTCATAAAGTCCTTGCCCAATATGTAGGCAAAAGCAAAGTTTCCCATAGCATGCATCAAATCCAAATAGAAGGATGCGGCATACACAGCTATGAAGCTTTTCAAGTTTAAAGGATATACAAAAAACAACCAATGCCATAAATTCATAATATAATCAAATAAAAACCCCCAGCAAAATGCAAAGACAGCCAACAGCAGCCGGGATGGATTTGGAACTATTTTTTTAATAAGTCCCGCGCTGCAACCGGCCAATCCCCAGGCCAGCATCTGCCAAGGGGTCCATGGCCCATGCCCTAGAAAACTGTTTGACACAAGGGCCGCTGTAGCACCTACCAAAAAACCATAGAAGGGTCCAAATACAGTACCCGATAAAATGACTAAAAATGTGGTCGGCTGTACATTCGGCAGGGCCGCAAAAGGCACTCTGGATATTCCGGCTAGTCCGGATAAGGTGGCTATAATAGCAATTTCTTTTACATATCCCCTTCTTTTCTCATAAAAGTAAAAAACCGAGAATAAGGACACCATTAAGATCGCTACTGACAATATTCCATAGTTCATGTTACATGACTCCCTTTTTTAATAATGGATTTACTGCATATAATGCATCCTCTTGGGTAAGAATCCGGTCATAGCGTCCTTTAAAAAGCTTATTCATTTGCGTAGTGTAGTACACACCGGAAGTCAGCACTTCATATTTCCCCCCCAGCTGTGCTATGCTGCCGTCAAACATGAGGCAAACCTGATCACAGAATTTTGACACAAATTCAACATCATGGGTAACGATCAGCACTGTTTTTCCTTGACCCTTCAGGTCTGCTATAATATTTCCCATCCGCTCCTTTAACTCTCTGTCTAACCCTCTTGTCGGTTCATCAAGCAGAATAATTTCCGGTTCCATAACCAATATGGAAGCAAGTGCCACTCTTTGCTTTTCTCCACCGCTTAAATCCCTGGGGTTTTTTTCCTTATATATTTCGATGTCCAGTGCTTTTAGAATCTTATCAATCCTTGAATAATCCTTTATTTTCTTGTTATCTAAAGTAAATTTTAACTCCTCATAGACGGTATCATTAAACAAATAATCATTAGGATTTTGAGAGAGATATCCAATCGTTCCCCTTATCTCTGTCTTTCCATGGGTTGGCTTTACAAGTCCGCATATGTTTTTCAGCAGGGTAGTTTTGCCGCTTCCATTTTCCCCCATAATCGCTAATACTTCTCCTTCTGAAACCTTCAGGTCGATCTCCTTGAGCGCCTTTTTTCCATTCTCATATCGGAAAGAAAGCTTTTGTAAAGAAATTATTTCTTTGGCATTTGGATGCTTGCCTGAAGGTATTTGCATTGCCGGGTTTTCCTTCCCTAATAAGCGGTGCAGTTCTCTTCTTCCGCTTTTAATGGTCAAAGGTATTTCACGAATACCCAGCTTCACAAAAAAATCTGCAATCGAAGGTAGAAACTTTTTTTGATGCAAAGCATTCCAATGGCAAAACCGATTGGGGGCACCATCAAATACCAGTTCACCCTCCTCCATAAAAAGAATTCTATCGGCCAAATGAAAGCATCGATCGATTCGCTGCTCTATCAGTACGATGGTATATCCCAATTCCTCATTTAACCTTTTGATAATCTGAAGCACTTCTTCTGCTGTAGTCGGATCTAACTGAGAGGTTGGCTCATCCAATACTAAAAACCTATATCCCATAGACAGCGTAGCTCCGATAGCTACTTTTTGCTTCTGCCCGCCGGAAAGCTCATAGTTCTTTTTATCTCGAATATCCCACATGTTTAAAAAGCTCAGTGTCTCCAATACCTTTTTTCTCATCGTTGCATATTCTTCTCCAATATTTTCTAAACCAAAAGCAATTTCTCTTTCTACCTGATCCATTACCAATTGTTTCTCTGGATCTTGAAATACCATTCCTACAGAAGCAGAACTTTCAATCGTGCCTGCTATTTTTCCTCCATAAAACTCAGGCACAATCCGGTTAAAAACCCTGCCTAAAGTGGACTTTCCAGAGCCTGATTTTCCAAGCAACAGAATAAATTCTCCTTCCCTTAGGGTTAGTTGAATATTCTTTAGCGCCGCCTTTTCCTGTCGCGGATAATAGTAGGTCAAGTCCTGTATTTTAAAAACTTCCATTTCTTATTCCCCCAGATTACTAAAAGACTCGTTGCCAACACAAAATCTATAATCAATAAATAGCGTATATCCCCAGCATAAAACGGTTCCAGTTCCGGATAAAAAACATATCCGCCTCTACCGGTTGTCAGTCCGTAAACCAATAAAAATGCCATTAAAAAACTGATTCCATTAAAAAGGTAGTCTACCGCCTTTATATGTACCCGTGCATAAGAAGTTCTTTTACCGATGCCATAGCTTCTGGAATGAAGGGCTTCTGCCCGGTCCAAAGAACCTTCCAGCGAAGAAATCAAAATCACCTTCAACACAGGATAATAAGCTTTTATCTTTTCGTTAAGTTTTTTTGCCTGAAAATTTACCCCTCTCAAAACCATTACATCTTTGACTCTAAGCAGCTCTATTTTTAGCCGGTGGATAATATTTACCGTTAGGGACAGGGTCAAAGTTAATTTCTGCGCATGCTTTGAAAAAAAACTGAAGGTTTCATCCCGATCCGTCATCATTCCATAGAGGACAAATAAAAGAAAAATGCAAATCAGTTTCAGTCCCATATTCGTACCGTAGGCTATCGCTTCCATAGTTATTTTTACTCTTCCAAACACTGGGATCTTAGGCGTCCTATACAGTATGGTCCTTCCGCTTTGAGAAACTAAAGGATTGATAATCAAAATCAGCAGCCCGTTATATAACCCCAAGATGATGGCGCTCTTTGCTTTCTCGAACTTCCCAATGCTGCAAAACACTGCCAGTATAAAGCATAAAATAGAGACAATATATAGGGGATGCATATACAGTAAGATCATGCTCAGTAAAACAAATTGAAAGATTATCATTGTAAGAGGATGCAGCTTTATCATAAAATCACCTAATTTGTTCTTGGTATAGATACTAAGTTCTCTTCTGTTACAATTAAAGAATACATCCCGTTTATACTTTCCGGATTTTCATAAAGGATTTTAGCAGCTTTTTGAATGCAGTTTTCATCGTTTCCCGTAATCATCCAAAGAGATGCTGTAGACCCATAGTGTTTGGGAACAGAAACAATCACTGCAGCCTTTTCATATTCACCGGCTGATTCGCCTGTAAAACTCAGTGCTTTTATTTTCCGATCTATTTCAAAGTATAAACCGGCTTTGCTTTTATTTTGGTAGATATCCTTGATAAAATCATTTTTAATCATTTGCTCCCAGGGGCCAATAACAATTGTATGCTTGTTTTCATCCTCCAGATGGGCTTCAATCCCTGCCATAATCTGCGTATGTGCTCCCTGTTCCTTTAAAAAAACATCTATTTTCTTTGCCTGCTCTTCATATTCTAAAGCATATTGAATCTCTGTCTGTAAAATGTTTCCGGCAAAACCATTTACAAAGTTGTTCGGATAAGCTCCAATAATACTGGACATAAAGGCATCACTGCTCCAGTCATGATAGTCCCAAATAACGATATCTCCTGGGAGCAGGTCATAGTCATTTGCACCGATCTGTGCTAATAAGCCATTTACATAATAGAACCAATCCATCTTTTGTCTGTTTTTCTTATCCGTAAAGCCTGACTTTAATCCATTGATCCCATTAACAAAGCCGCCTCCATAAGCAGTTTCTATATCAAAGTACTTTTCCATCACATCCATCACAGTTGTATCTTTGTCAAGATTCACTGTTTTGCTATGTAGTTTTTCTTTTCCAAAATCTCGGGTAATGATAATCTCTACGGTTCCTGTTTCCTGGTTCTCTGGCTGGCTGCAGCCCCCCAGCAAAATCACCAATATTAATAAGAATGAGAATATCCTTGCTTTTTTCATAAAAACCTCCATAGATAATATTCATAGAGCCCATTTAAAAAATCCTCTCCGAAAAGGGAGAGGATTTTCACATATGAGTTCAACGGCTGATATATGAGGAAATCTATTCCCTCATATAGAATGCATTCGTCATTGAAATAGCATATATGTCTTCAATCTCTCTGAGTCGGAAATCTATTGAAGAGCATCATGCTAGGTCTTCTGGCTCCCGGGTCATCTTCAGATTAGGTCTTCCCGTTCTTTCCTCATCAAAGATTGAGTAATAAACGGTGACATATTCTAATCCTCATATCCGGTTACAGCTGCGACTACAGCAAGGGGATTTCACCCTTTTCCCTTAACATGACAAATCTGCTAAATTAATACTAGTTTACCACTAAATTAATACCTTATCAACCTTTTTAGCTTATATAAATATATTCACGCTTCAAAACCTTTCCAATAATTATATTGACGATTCTAAAAATGGATGCTATAATGAATCTTAACTAAATGAAATGACTTCAATAGGTCCCGTATAGGGTTAATAGGGAAGTACGGTGCGATACCGTCACAGCCCCCGCTACTGTAAATGATGACAAAACCTCACTAAGCCACTGTATCAATGGGAAGGCCAGAGGGAGTAGAGTGATTCATGAGTCAGGAGACCTGCCTATTGCTAAATGTTACTACCTTCGGTGGGAAGGTCAGGCGTTTTATGTGATAGATTTTCTCTATACATATGATCAAAACCCTGTCCTGTGACAGGGTTTATTTTATTTATCTCATGCTTATACTAAGGGTCTCAATTCCCTTATTATAATACTAGTTTTGATTTCAAACAATTCTTTCCTCTATTTTCAAATCCCTCGGAATCGAGGGATTCTTTTTTTGAAATTAATCAGACACACACAAGAGCTGCACCTACAGTTCCTCTCTATGATGCGTATCAGGCAATTTATCCTAAACCATTATTGGTATATACTATCTGCAAACTCAGGCAGCAGCCTGTAAATGGATTGGCCGATCTGCTCTTCAAAATAAGTTTTAAGCTCCAGTTCTTTTTTCCATTTGTGAACACTTAATTCGTTTACGCCTTTTTTGATGGCATTTTGGACCAAGCGTTTTTCAATAATACATAAACTAGATGGCAGTGCCAATCCATCACACAGCTGGATTAAATGATCATAGTCATCATAGTTTATTTTGGTGATAAAATCTTGAATAAAAGCAGTTTCAGCATCTGTGCAGTCATTTTCTGCCAATGCTTCCTCTACATCCTTCAGCAGAAAAGAATGGGTTAAGCAAATTCTTGCACATTCAGTACAGCCTTTTTTCATTAGATAATCGTATCCGTCTATAATATGTCGGAGCTTTGTTTTGCCTTCTCTTCTTCCTATATCATGAAGACATCCTAATATATAGGCTTTTTCTGCATCAAGTTTAGTGTAGGCCTTTGCGATTGCTTCTGCAGCTTTTGCAACATTTAGAGAATGCTCCACCCAGGGTCCAGGGTTTCTTTGCCCTGCTTCCAACAGCATTTCTAAAGCTGCTTTTCTACTTGGTATAGACATACTTTCATTTCATCTCCGTTTCTTTGCATAAAGGTGTGTCCTTCCCTATATTTTCAGTATGCCTAAACTCCATAAAATTATTTCTGTAATAAAGCCGCTTCTACTGCATATTGGGCATGGATCGTTGTCGTATCAAAAACTTTTACCCCGCAGTCCCCCTGTTGGATCAACAGTGGAATTTCTGTACAGCCCTTCCCACCCCTTGTAAATTAGTCAGATTTTGATCGTATTTTGTTGTTATCCTTTCTATAATATTATTGAAACGCCTCAGGCGGCAATTCCTGCAATTTTCAACTCTCTGAATAATCATTTTTTGTTAGTATATTTTATTATTGCAATCATATACTAGCCATAAGAGCATAATACTAGTAACAGTTTCAGCTTTAGATGTAGATCAACCGCTTGCTAGATTATGTTCTTTTTTCTATAATTGTTCATACTTCTTTCATTTTTTCCTCACAATTTTGGTTTAGACTTTACTTATAAAGCAATTTAAATCATACCCCCTTTTTTTATATAGGGCTCTCGCTGCCAGTGAGGGCTCGTTGTGATTTTTGCTCTTGATATCCTATAAAATAGCTGGCTTGAGAGAGCATAAAACAAAAAAGAAAGAAGCTGCTCAAAAGTTCAATGAACGAATGAACAGCTTCTAGATATTTTACTGCAATGTGGTCAATGACTATTGTATATGCCTTAGACCTCTTATATTTCAAGGCTTATAGGACTGATTACATCATTCCTGGCATTCCGCCGCCCATCGGAGGCATTGCTGCACCTTTTTCATCTTTGATATCTACTACTGCAGCTTCTGTTGTTAACAGCATCGCAGATACGGAAGCAGCATTTTGAAGTGCTGAACGGGTTACCTTTGTTGGATCTACGATACCAGCTTCGATCATATTTACATACTTTTCGTTTAATGCATCAAAACCTACGCCTACTTCGCTGTTTCTTACTTTTTCAACAATTACTGAACCTTCTAAACCTGCATTGGCAGCAATTTGTCTTACCGGCTCTTCCAATGCACGTCTGATGATCATTGCACCTGTCTTTTCATCTCCGGAAAGCTCTCCGACAATTTTTTCAACTGCTGGGATTGCATTGATTAACGCTATACCACCACCGGATACCATACCTTCTTCTACACCAGCTCTTGTAGCATTTAATGCATCTTCAATTCTTAACTTTCTTTCTTTTAATTCAGTTTCAGTAGCAGCACCTACTTTGATTACTGCAACGCCACCAGAAAGCTTTGCAAGTCTTTCTTGCAGTTTTTCTCTATCGAAATCAGAAGTGGTTTCTTCGATTTGTGTCTTGATTTGCTTGATTCTATCTTTGATATCCTGTGCATTTCCAGCACCATCAATGATTGTTGTATTTTCTTTATCAACCTTTACAGTGTTTGCTCTTCCAAGCATATCCACAGTAGCAGTTTTTAACTCTAATCCTAGTTCTTCAGAAATTACTGTACCACCTGTCAGAATCGCAATGTCTTGAAGCATTGCCTTTCTTCTGTCGCCGAAGCCAGGAGCCTTCACAGCTACACACTCGAAAGTACCTCTTAATTTATTTACGATCAATGTAGCCAATGCTTCGCCTTCAATATCTTCAGCAATGATTAACAGCTTTTTACCCTGTTGAACGATTTGCTCAAGAACCGGCAGCAATTCTTGGATATTTGTGATCTTCTTGTCTGTGATTAAGATATATGGATTTTCTAATACTGCTTCCATTTTATCTGCATCAGTTACCATGTAAGCAGATACATAACCTCTGTCAAACTGCATTCCTTCAACTACCTCTAAGGATGTATCCATGGATTTGGATTCTTCTACAGTGATTACACCGTCTTTTCCTACTTTTTCCATTGCCTCGGAGATCAAGCTGCCGATGCTGTCATCACCGGCTGATATGGACGCAAGCTGTGCAATTGCTTCTTTGCTCTCTATGTTCTTAGAAATCTTCTTGATCTCTTCTACTGCTACGTTTACTGCTTTTTGGATACCTTTTTTTAAGATCATTGGGTTTGCGCCGGCAGCAACATTTTTTAATCCTTCACGGATAATTGCTTGTGCCAATAATGTAGCTGTTGTTGTACCATCTCCAGCAACATCATTTGTCTTTGTAGCTACTTCTTTTACCAGTTGAGCACCCATATTTTCATAAGCATCTTCCAGTTCGATTTC
Source organism: Geosporobacter ferrireducens (assembly GCF_001750685.1). GTDB lineage: Bacteria > Bacillota > Clostridia > Peptostreptococcales > Thermotaleaceae > Geosporobacter > Geosporobacter ferrireducens. The sequence continues at coordinate 2,157,027 of NZ_CP017269.1, forward strand.
TCTTGCAATGGTAACACCATCATTGGTAATCATCGGAGAACCAAATTTCTTGTCAAGAATTACATTTCTTCCCTTTGGTCCTAATGTAACCTTTACTGTATCTGCTAATTTATTTACACCAACTTCTAATTTTCGGCGTGCATCTTCGCTAAATTGAATTTCCTTTGCCATGTTTATCTACCTCCTAAAATAAAGTTTTGTAATTTACTCAACGATTGCTAAAATATCATTTTGTTTTAAAATTGTATACTCTATGCCATCGTATTTGATCTCAGTACCGGCATATTTTGAGAAAATTACCTTATCTCCTGCTTTTACTTCCATTTTGACTTCTTTTCCGTCAACCACTCCACCTGGTCCTACTGCAACGACTTCAGCCATTTGTGGCTGTTCTTTTGCTTGGGATGGTAAAACAATCCCGCTCTTTGTTTTTTCTTCAGCTTCTAATTTCTTAATAACAACTCTGTCTCCTAATGGTTTAACGTTCATTAGAAACCCTCCTTGTGTTTTATGTATTTTGGTTGTAAATATATTTTTTCATATTGTTAGCACTCACTGTCGTTGAGTGCTAATCACAATTATACTCTAATATATCTTACTTATATATGCAAACCTGAATTTCATGCATTATCTGGCACTATTGGGTATTATCGCTAAATAGTTTAATTTTTATGCATTTTTCTTTCTCTACCACTTTATTTTATCTGGATTTCTCATTCTTTCATTATTATACAAAATATATTATTCTTCTCTATTGAATACCGCTTCATAGCCTTCGACGGTATCCACATCCATTTCTGCATTCTCTATCTCTATAGGTACCCAGATTACCGATTTCCTGTATTTCTCAATCAACATTCTTCCTCCCTGATCTCCTTCAATCCGCATCAGTTCCCTCCGCAACTTTTGCGGAAAAAGCACCGGATTGCCTCGCTTTTCTTTATAAACGGGAACAACAATGGCTTGGGGGTTTTGTTTAAAAGCAGTCATCAGTTGATGAATCACAGAAGCAGTCAGGAAAACCTGATCTCCTACAAAAAACAGGTATCCCTCCGATTTTTGGCTGGCAGCTTCCAATCCAGCCCTTACAGAAGTGCTCTGTCCCTCTTCAGCCATTTTATTATATACAGTTTTCAAATTATACTGATCTGCAAGGGCCTTTATCTCCTGCCGTCGATACACAAAAATAATTTCTTCAAGACCGCCATCGACGACTGCCTGTATAACTCTTTCTATCATTGGTATGCCGCCCACAGGAAGCAGCAGCTTCTCTGTGCCCATTCTTTTAGAAAATCCTGCCGCTAGAATGATCCCTGTAACCATGCGTGCCACCTCTCATATTACTCTCCTTTTTCAATCTGTCCAGAATCTCTATTTCATAGCAATCCTTCAGATTCTCAAGAATCTGTATGCCTTCATCGCAATAATCCGTCACAGAATCAGACAGATAGTCCTTAAATACCGATGCTATTCTTTGATCGGAGTCCATTGCCAGTCGAATCTGGGCCTTCACACGCAAAATGACACCGATTTCATAGGGATTTTGCAGCTTTCTACTATCTTCTTCAGCTTTCGTCAAATGCTGCAGCGCCTCTTCATATCTTCCTTCCTGCACCAATAGCAGCGCCAAATATCCTTCAGCTGTAGATCTTCCCCAGAGGGAGTCCAATTTTCCATGGATTTCTAATGCCTTATAAAAATACTCCTTTGCTTTTTTTTCTTCTCCCATATCAAAAGCCGCCTGCCCTGCATTGGTGTAGAAAGTAGTAAGACCTCTTATCAGTTTTTTGCCTTCACAGAGTTCAATCGCCTTTTCATAGTGGTCTATGGCTTCCTGAAAGGCTTGAACGTGCCGTTTTCCCTCTCCCATAAAATTATAGGCAGCAGCAATATTTAAAACATATTTATCCCGTTCTTTCAAGCTCTGCAATATTTCAATAGCTTCTTTTAGGAATACCTCTGCGGCTTTATATTCGCCAGATAAGATTCTCTGCAGTCCCTTTAACCGCATCAAGATTCCCATCTCTCCTAAGTTTCCACTTTCATCAGCGATCTTCAAAGCCTTTTCCAAAAATGCGTCCATCTGCTCCCGATCCTGAATGTTGATACAATAGTAGATCATCTGTCGATACCCCTTAAGCGCCATCCTATAATCTTTCATTTCGACAGCCTCATCAATAACCTTCTGGATCAATGTCAGGCCCTCCTGATACTCTCCTTGGCGAATATGGAATCTGCCCAACATATGATAATAAGCAATTTCCAATCTCTTGATTTCCTCACGGCTGCCTTCCTCTTCTCGTACCTCTTGCAGGAGATTTCCTGCATTCTGTAAATGAATCAACACCTGTTGAGGGCTTAGATATAGTGATCCATCCTGTATCCTGTTCATATCATTCAGTACGGGAAAAATTTCGTGGCTGAAATGAAGATATTCTTCTAAATTTTTTATGGTATATTTTAGCACAGCCAGCTTACTGCCCGCCTTTGTAAAATGATAGATCAATTTAGAATAATACTGTACATCGCTTTTATCCTGACGAAGTTTTTTCTCAAGCATCTTTGCAATTCGCTGATGGAGAATCCTTCTTCCTGAAAGAGAAAGCTTTGAATATACATATTCCCGCAGCTTTTGATGGGTGAAAATAAACCCTGTACGGCTTCCTTCCCCCACTTCCTTTAGAATATGCTTATTCTGTAATTCTTCTAAAATATCTATTAATACCAGCTCTTTTTTTCCGCTCAGCTCCAATAGGTTTTGAAAAGTTACTTTGTCAAAAAAGACAGAAGCAATATTCAATATTTTACGGCTTTCTTCAGATATATTCATAAACCGGCTGTTTAGAATATCCTCTATCTTCGTAGTGTACTCTCCAATACTGCCGGTTTCCTGCATATTTTTAAGGGCTGCTGCCAGAAAAAATGGATTTCCTTCTGTTTCTTTATATAAAAGCGCTTGCAGTTCTTCGGTAAATGGATATTCCGGCAGCATAACAGCGGCAAATTCTGCTGTTTCTTTTCTATCAAATCGCTTCAATTGGAGTTTGCGAATACGCTGAAGTGCAGCCATCTCTGCAAAGAAGGTGTCTATTTTTTTACTGTAGCCTTCCCGGTAGCTCAGGAGGATTAATATAGATCGATTTTGATCCTGCTGGATAATGTTTTTTATTAAGGAAAGACTCATCTCATCCATCCAATGAACATCTTCGAATACCAACATGATTTTTTTATGTTTCGCGACTTCTCGGAGCATATCTACGATGGCTTTTTCCGCTACCTGATACTTTAAAAAGTCTACTTGTTCAATGAGGTTCACATACGCTGAAGGATTGTCCAAAGCAAACACGGGGAAAATATATCCTAGGATATTTCTCCATATTGGGGAAATTTCAATTTCTTCCCTTTGTAGCAGCAGCGAAAGTTCAGAGAATATTTTGTTCCAAGGCTTAAGCAAGTAATTCTCCTCTGCTTGGTAGCAATAGGATAAAAAAACATAACTCTCCTTTAAATTAATGCTGCTCAAGAAATGATCCAACAATCTGCTTTTTCCAATACCAGCCTCTCCTAAAACCACCCAGGAAAAAGCTTCGAAGCCCTCTAAAAAATATTTATAATTGATCCCCAATATTTTCAGTTCCTGCTCTCTTCCATAATAAAAGATTCCGGAGTCTTTCTTCATCTCTGCTTCCTTAAGGTTTCTTTCCTTTAGCAGGGTTTCATATACATCAATCGTCTTGATATCAGGAGAAATAGACAGTTCTCGCTCCAGTACCTCTACCAGACGATGATATACTTCCATTCCCTTATTATAATGGCCTTGAGTGCCATAGATCTTCATCAATACACGATAGGCCCGCTCATCAAAGGCCTCTGCTGCAATGAGCTGCTTGCAGTAATTTTCTGCTTGTTGATAGGCTTGTTCTTCCAAACAGATGCGAATCATCCGGTGGAGGCTGTTGATATATATATCTTTATAATGGTCTCGCTGCTGAAACATCCACTGCTCAAAGGCCTCTGCATCTTTTACCAGAAAGCCCTGCAAAAACTCCCCCTGATAAAGATGTATCCCAGCTTCTCCGCCATTTAAAAATATATCTATGTCACAATCTATACGCCAGGAAGGATTTATTTGCAAGATGGATCTCTGGGGCGATAAAATAATGCTGTCATCAATGGCGCGTCGAATCATATATACGGCATTTCGCAAATTTTTCTTTGCAACCTCTTCCTCCGCCTCTCCCCAAAAGAGGTGGACCAGCTCATCCCGCTGGGCTTGCTTCTTAATCAATAAGTAATAAAAAAGTGCTTCAGCCTTTCGAAAGGGAAATAGAATTTGCTTTTCCTGATAGACTACCGCTGGTGTTCCCAATAGATTTGCAGTAATTTGATACATACAATTCCTCCCTTTGATAACCTATTAGCTCCTGCTTAGTACCTGTAAAATATCAATTTCATAGCTTTCTCTGATTCCCTGAAGCAATTGAATCCCCTGCTTGCAATACACTGCTGCTTCCACTGGCAACACTCCTGAAAATACTTTCTGCAGTGCTTTATTATTCTTCATACTCACCCGAATCTCTGCCTTTACACGACAAAGAAGCGCCCGTTCGTAAGGGCTTTTCAGCTTTTCTCCAAACTTTTCAGCTCGCAATAAGCTGTCTAGCGCCCCTCCATAGTCTCCTTCTTTTATCAGCAGCAGGGCCATATAGCCTTCTGCTGTAGATCGTCCCCAGAGGGTATCCAGTTGATTATAGGTATCAATGGCCTTCTTAAAATAGTTTTTGGCACGAAGATAATCCCCCATGTCAAAGGCGGCTTGTCCTCCATGGGTATAAAAAATGGTAGAACCCCGGAATACATTTTTTTCTTCACAAATTCCAATAGCCTGTTCATAATAATGAAGTGCTCCAGAAAACTTCATGTTATACCTTCGGATTTCTCCAATATAATGATAGGCCGCTGCAATATTCAGACTATATTTATCTTCCTTGCGATTCAGCCTCTGGAAAATTTCAATGGATTGATGCAACATCTCCTCTGCACCGTCAAACTCTCCTGCCATTATTTTATTTAATCCCTTTAAACGCAGGAAAATGCCCATTTCTTTTTGCTGATCCAAAGTCCTTGCCAGGGCTAATCCTTTCTCCACATACTCTGCCATTTGCTCAATATCGTGAACTTGAATACCATAATAGATCATCTGACGATAGCCCTTTAATAGATATTCACTGTTCTTTGTTGCGTGGGCAGCTTCAATCATCTGATAAATCACATCTAACCCTTGACTGTATTCACCCTCCTTGATATAGTAGCGGCCTTCCATATGAAGAAACATGATCTTTAACGCCAAATATTCTTCTTTTTCTCCTACATCCTTTTTAAATTGCTCTAGGCTTCTGTTGATATGATTGAATTGTTTGAGGGCTTCTTCTTCCTTAAGCCATTGAATTTTTTCCTTCTCCAGATCCTCGTCTTCTAAAAGTGGAAACAACTCATGGCTGAAATCCAGATAGATATCCAGGTTCATAATCTCGTATTTGAGAGCCGCCAATCGATTCCCGGCATGGGTAAAGTGATAAATCAGCCTAGAATAGACCAGCCTATCCCGGTGGTCATGCTGCAGGCTTTGCTCTAATAAATGTGCTACTTTACCATGAAGAATTTTTCTTCGTGCCGGCGAAAGCTGCAAATATATAAATTCTCGCAGTTTCTGGTGGGTAAAGGTAAAAGCACTCTCCTCTTCCTCTGTATCAATTAATATATATTTGCTTTGGAGTTCTTCTATAATATCGAGAATCTCCATTTCTTCTTTCCTGCTGAGGATTTTTAGAGCTCTCAGGCTTACCTTGTCGAAGAATAGGGATGCAATATTCAAAAGCTTCATACTTTCTTCAGAAAGATCAAGCAGCCTGCACCTTAGTACATCCTGGATTTTTGCAGACATTTGCTCTGGATTTCCTTTCCCCCGGATGGCATTGAGATATTCTACAAGAAAAAAGGCATTTCCTTCTGTCTCGTGATACACCCGGTTTTTCAGAGCAGGGGTCATCATATGCTCCGGGAACATTCCGCTAATAAACTCCTCTACCTCGGGCTTTGTAAATCGGGACAGGGAGATTTTTTCCATGAGCTGAACATTAGACATGGAGGCTATGAATCGATCCACTTCTTTCCCATAGCTGTTTCTGCAGGTTGCAATCAACCATATAGGACTATGCTCCTTGTGCAACAGGATACTGCTTAGGAGAGAAAGGCTCATAGGATCCATCCATTGGAGGTCTTCAAAAACAAAAACCAATTTTTTATTTTGAGAAATTAACTTTAAAAGACCTAGGACCGCTTCCTCAGCTACTTGAAACTTTAACCGGTCAATTTGTTCCACAGGGTTTACCTTAATCTCTCCTTTTTCTGCAGCAAAGGATGGAAAAAGATATGCCAAAATGTTCTGCCAATGGGCAGGAATACGAATATCCGTCTCTATAAGCAGTTCTGAAAGCTTTCCAAAGATCGTTTGCCACGGTTTCAAAAAGTCTCTCTCTTCTGCCTGATAACAATTGGCTTCCAGCACAAGCAATTTCTCTTCCTGGAGACTTTTTACAAAATGGCTCTTTAGTTTGGATTTTCCTACACCTGCTTCGCCTACCAACAGCGCCGCTTTTCCATCCTCACCTACAGTAAACCGGTGATATGCATGATTTAAAGCATTGATTTCTCTATATCTTCCATAGAAAAAGTCCTCCGGTTGTTTATCTCTTGCTTTTTTCATGGAGGACATCTGCTGATAGAGGGTTGTTGTCTCCTGATCCGGTGCGATACCTAACTCCCGCCACAACTGATCCGCCAATTTTCGATAGAGTTCTAATGCTTTGTGGAAAGAGCCTTGTGCTTCATAGATCAGCATTAAAAAACGATGGGTTCTTTCATCAAAAGGATCGGCCGTGATAATCAGCTTACCAAAGTATTCTGCATCCTCCAGCAAGTTTTTTTCATAATGCTCCTCCAGAAGACGGTTCAATCTGGCAATGTATTGATCGCGATACTGTTCCCGCTTGAGCAGCAGCCATTCTTCAAAGCCGTTTCCTTCTTTAAGGAAAAAACCCTGCAAAAATTCTCCCGTATAGAGTTCATGCCCTCTTTCTGCATCTTCGAGAAAGGTCTTCAAATCCGTTTCAATAGGAATCTGCGGATTCAGCATTACCATAGATTTTTGCGGAGATATAATAACCTCTGCATCAAAAGCCTTTCTGATTTTATACATGGCTTGTCTCAGGTTCTTCTTTGCCGTCTCTTCTCCTGCTTCAGGCCATAACAAACCCACCAGCTCATCACGGGTAGCTTGCTGGTGTACCAGTAGATAATAAAAAAGGGCCTCTGCTTTCCGAAAAGGCAGAAACACAATTTCTCCATTTTGGGTGATCGTAGGTGTTGAAAAAAGCTTAACCTGAATCAAATCCATAAACGCTCCTCTTCAAAGACAAGGGGACGGTTCTCTTGTCTATCCTCTAAGTGTTTTGTTAATCTTATCCTTATTCATACCGGTAATCGCTGCAATTTTCCGAATGGATAAGTTTGTTTTCGTCTTGAATTCCCGAATGAACGCTTCCGGAAGGTCTGCGCTTGCACTTTCCTTGCTATCTAGTCCCCAATTTAGCAACATCTTCTCATAAAGCGCTTTGGCCTCTTCCTCGTCTAAAACTTCTTCCTTTTCTTCTATGTCAATAAACTCATCCGCGTTTTCTTCTCTCATATATTTATGAAACAGTGTTTTGGCTGTTTTCACATTTTTGGAGAAGATCCCTAAGACTGTATCGGTATCTACAACATTAGAAAAGCAATTGTTATTGTATATATATGCGTTGTAACTGCTCCATTTGTAATCCTCGGGACGCTTTACTAATCCAGCCTTTACCGGATTTTGGTGTATATATCGGGTTAATGAAAGGATATAACGATCTTCTTCAACTGTTTCACTTCGAAACCGGTCTTGGAACAGGTGCCCCACTCTTTTATACTTTTTGTTGAAATAATAGACATAACTCACAGTAATTCGCTTCATTATTTTAGCAATATCCTCTTCTCCTTCATTCATCAAAAGGTGAAGGTGGTTGTCCATTAAGCAAAAAGCATGAATAGAATAGCAGTACCCTTCTTTCTTGCTTTCCAAGATGTCTATGAAGTACTGTTTATCTTCGTCATTATGGAATATATTCCTCTTTTCATTTCCCCGAAGTATGATGTGGTAATATCCACTTTCACTTTTTACTCTTTTTTGCCTTGGCATCATCATCACCCAATGTAAATTATATCCATATACGCTTATTGTGTCAAGACAGGAGAACCGTCCCCTCGTCTATTAAAGTATTTGGATAAAATACCGAAAAAATAAATAAGAGATTATATATTTTACACAGGGAGGTTATCCGTATGAATATCCATTCAACAGGCAGTACGCATTCTATTCTTTGGAAAAATACACTACAGGAGCATCCACAGCGCCAAAATCAGAAATTAAATAAGGTCTGTGAAATGATTGAAACCAAGATATCTAATAAAGCTGTAAGCTTAGAGCTAAGCGAGGAGGCCATTCAAAAGCTTAAGATCAGAAATTTGTATAGGACAGAAAAATTGGAAAATAAAATTGAAGAATATTATAAAACCTTTGAGCAGAAAGCAAATCTTTTAACAGAGATAGATAAAACTTTAGATGAAATTCTAAACAGCTTTAAGAGCTTCTGGGACAAAGCAGCTAACCAAAAGGAATCCTCTGAGCCTGCCGGAGAGCAGCAGGAGACTCCTGCAATTGAAGAAACGCCAGAAAACCATAATTTAAACGATGAACTTTTGGCGGAAGCAAATGATATTGAAAAAAGTATAAAAGATATTGCTGATCTGATAGAAGCGGTTGAAAAAATGAAAGCCCAACGGGAAGGGGTATCCTATTCACAAGAAGACTCCTTAGCTACACAATTTAGAAATGCAGATTTGCTGAATGATCCCTCATCCGCTTGGAAAGCCGTTAATGAAGCCAAAAAAATGCTTTTAGATGAACTGCTTGAGCTTTCTAAAAGAGTCGGTGAAATGGAAAAGGAAATAGAAAAAATGATGCAGGGCTTAGATGCAAAGCAGTTAAAATATATGTCTGAATCTAAGATGGCCGATGTCCTTGAAATGTTTATAGAAAATGAGAAGATAGAAGGATATTTATAGAGTCTATCCCGTAAAATGTGTAAACCGCTTAAATGGTGCAAATATTTACCACCATCTAAGCGGTTTTTACTATTTTAAAATAACAATTACCCTATCAACAGTTTTTTAGAAGCATTCAGTGACGGCAGGCTGTGTGACAATTTTCTGTCTCATCTATGATTTTCCTGTCTTCAACCCCTCCATGAAGGCTTTCGCAATCTTTACAGCTTCCTCCATGGTAAGCTCAAATTCTTTTAAGGTATTGATCCGGTATCTGACGCCATTGACGGACCAGATTAAGTAATAGCCCTTAATAATTCCTTCAGGCTCCGTATATATATCAGATTGTCCTATTCCATTTTCATAAATAAACTTATAATCGGGATAGGTTTCTTCAATCCAAGCCGCCTTTACACTTCCTACCTTTGGTTCGGCAACTAAGACTATATTTTTTTCCTCTATGGGTACGTCTGCATCTTCCATAGTAATAAACAGCTTATCGCCCCTCTGATCCATATAAGTAGCATGTACATCCCTATAAGGCTTATAGTCACTGAGATGATTAAAGGTATCCTCATCCGCTATAGCTCTAATCATAACCCATTGGAGCTGTTTCCACTCCTCTGCATTTACAGGTTTCGTAATCCCTACCCCTTCGGATTTGCGTTCATATGTATATTCTTCGCAAAGGGTTTCAGGGAAGTGAACATGAAAACCCAGCTTTTCTGTCAGTTCTGCCTCGCTTAGCCCAGATCCTCTAGAGACGATTGGTTTAAATATCTCATCTGTATCTGGCTTTTCAACTATTTTGTATTCATCCTTCTGCTTTTCAAGCACAAATATTGTTTTAATAGTATTGGCTGCCTCTAATGCAAGGGCTCTGACTTCTACTGAAAATGTCAGCAGTATTCCCGTAAAAGCTAAAATACCGCACAAGGAAACGGCAATCCATCTTTTTATCAATATTTTTGTATATCCGGTATTCCATGTATTGTCATCACTAGGGGTGTCCGTCCCGATACGCTTTATAATCTTCTCAAACATTTCATCTGAGAGTTCAGCCTCCTTAGCTTTTATGGCAAGCTCCGACTTGATCTTCGCATCAAGGTCCTGTCTGTTAATCATTCATCCTACACTCCTTTCCCCTGTAGATCATCTTGATAGTATCTTCATCCAAAATCTCACAGAGTTCTTTTTGCAGAAGCTTTTTCGCGTTATGCAGCCTGGATTTTACCGTCCCCTGAAAGCAGCCAAGCACCATTGAAATCTGCTTAATGGTCATATCATTAAAGTAATAAAGGATAATGACCGTTTTTAAGGGCGGACTTAGTTTTTCGATCGCTTCATGTATAAGCAGCCTGTTTGCTATCAGGTCTTCCGTGGTGCCAGAAGTCCCGTCGCAGTGCAAATCCCTATGAATTCCCTTCTCAATAAAGGGTATATTTTGATGCTTTGCCGACATCTTCCAAGCCAACCTTATCAGCAGCTTGTAAAACCATACATCAAAAGCACTGGGTTCTTTTAACTTCTTTATCTCCCTATAGCATTGAAAAAAAGCCTCTTGCACAATGTCTTCAGCAATTCCCTTATGTCCGGCTATAAGATATGCTGTACCCATGGCATTCTTACTGTATATTCTATAAAGTTGCTCAAAGCTTTCCCGATCGCCCAGCTGGCAGCGTTTTATCAAAGTTACTCGGTCCAAAATTTTTCCTCCTTACTTTTTAGGAGCTCCTATATAATAAGAGAGATATAAATCCGTCAAAAGGTTCATTTATTTTTTCATAAAGACAAGGGGACGGTTCTTCTGTCTATTTTTGCAACTGTACAACATTAGAAAAACAGCTATTTTCCCCCATACACGGATTATAACTGCTCTATTTGTAATCTTCAGAATCCTTTATCAATCTAATTCTTACTGGATTCTGATGTATGCATCAAGTTAGAAAAAGTTCATAACTGATCCAGCCCGCAGGGAATAGCAGTATCTTTCTTTCTTAGAGATATATTTTTCTTTTCATTTTTCAGAAATACAATGCGGGTAATATTTGCGTTCTTTTCTTATTCTTTTCTAATTTGGCATGGTCATTGCTCAATGTAAAGTATATCCATATAAGTTTATCTTTCCAAGATAGCATCGTTGGCCCCGTGTCTGCATCTACACTATAAAAATCCTTTTGCAATATGAATAATTTTTAAGATATGTATTTATTTTTTTAAAGATTTGTTATAGAATGCTAATGAAGGCTATTCCAAATTTTTCAATTATAGTAAATTTAAAGGAGGTCGTTTAAGTTGCTAAGAAGAAGTTTAATATTTATTATGTTGATGGTTACCCTATTGATCTTTCCTGTGATTTCATCAGCACAAATACAAGAACCAATCCACATATCAATTAATAACAATTATGTACCTTTTGATGAAGCAACAGGATATCCATTTATTGATGAAAATAATAGGATTCAAGTTCCTCTTCGGGTTACACTTGAAACCTTTGGCGCAATTGTCGAATGGAAAAATGAAGCAAAAACAGTATTGATACAAAAAAATGACATTAAAATAGAGGTGCCCATAAATGAACCCTATATCCTCGTAAATGGAAAAAAAGTAGACAATGACGCACCATCTTTAATAAAAAATAACAGAATATATTTACCTATAAGGGTGATAATGGAGCATTTAGGCAGTCAGGTCCGTTGGGATAGCCAATTAAGAACTGTATCTATTACATATACTATCGATGAAAATAATGAAAAAATCCAAAATGAACAGCCTCAGGTAAAGATAGAAGCCCCTAGCAAGAGTGAAAAAAATCAGGCTACAATAAAGATAATTACAGATAAAGAAAATTCTATATATCTAAATGGCAATATTATAAATTTAGATGCTAATAATGAATATATCGTCGAACTAAAAAATATAAAAAATGAGTTTGAAGTAGTAGTTGTAAATAATCAAGCGTTAAAAACAACAACAACTTTTACTATCGAAAGAATAATTGACGAAATATATTTAAATGTAGAAGCTGAAAATAAATCCACAGAAGATGGTAAGGTTTTAATCACCGGAAATACAAATCCAGAAAATACAGTAACAATAAACGGTAAAAAGGTTTCAACAAATAAAAAAGGGGAATTTGAATATTGGCTTAATGACTTACAACCCAATAATAATATAGTCACTGTCATTGCGGAAAATAAAGAATCTAATAAAAAGATAGAAAAAAAGATTGATGTCTACTATGATAAAAATTTAAAGGTGGAGGAAGATTACTACGGTAGCAGCAGTCCTGAAAAAGAAACGGAGTATAAAAAACCAGTGATATATCTAGATGAAGAAATTCCAGAAGTAACAGATCAAGAATCCTTTACCGTTTCAGGCACTTGTGAAAATACAGAATACATAATCGTACAAAGCCCATTAAATTTTAATACAAGAACTAAGCCTGTAAATAACCGTTTCAGTATTACCGTAAAATTGTCTACAGATAATGAAATTGCCCGTAAAGAAAAGGGGATAGGTAACGTAGTTACTATTATTGCAGAGAATGGTGACAAAATTTTTGTGAAAGAATATGTAGTATATTATAATAAGGAGTAAGTGCAGCAAAGACCAGTGCGGCGAGGGAACGGGCGGGTTCTTAATCGTCGCAAAGTATTCCTAAATATTGATTTTGGAGAGACTGTAAAATCAAGACTCCTTTCTGATAGTAATTGTAAAACGCGCCAGAAAGGAGTCTTATTTCATTTACCCATAAATTATTTTATAGTCTCCTGTGTTGTCGAAGACAATATTGCCAGGATGATTTTGCTTAGTCCCTCTCTAATTTTATACCAACATTACCGAGGTCCATGATCGAGGACGCTCAGTTATAGCTTCCTTAGAGGAATTTTCAAACGTTCCCCCTGTCTACACCGTTGGGCTTAAACTGTCCTCTCCTGTATTTCTCTTGCAAGCTCAAGCAACTTCTCTTTTTCATTAAACTCCGGGTAATCCAGCACAATTTCCATTAGCTCGTTCAAAATCTCTCCAATCCTCTTTCCTTGTGATATTCCCAGCTGCATTAAATCATACCCGCTAATCTCTAACTCTTTTACCGATAGAGGCTGCTTTTCATTTAATACCTTTTCAACTGCCTCCTTCAACCTTATAATAATACTTGTATTATCCCTATATGCAGATCCTTTGATATCTGCTATCTGTAATTTAAATAACCTGTCCAAATTCTCAATACCCACTCTGTTAATAAACTTCTTTAAAACTGCTGCTCTTGGTTTTTCATACCTTGACATATGCTCCCTAACTAATATCGCTACCTGTTCAATGGATTTGTTATCGTAACGCAGCCGTTTCATGATCACTTCAGCCATATGGGCACTTCTTAAATGATGGGTATAGAAATGTCCTATGCCTTTTTCATCCATTGTAAAGGTCTGCGGCTTTCCAATATCATGAAATAATGCAGATAATCTCAATATTAGATCGCCCTCTGTATGATCCAGCACATCTAGAATATGATTCAACACATCTTTATCATGGTTGGGATTATGCTGTTCAAATCCTATACACCCATATATTTCAGGGATTATATATTTCATCAACCCGACGGATATCATATCTCTTATATAGGAAGACGGTTTATCCGCAGTAATGATTTTAGAAAATTCTTCCCGAATCCTTTCTTTACTGATATTTTGGAGTAAATATGCATTATTGGAAATTCCATCTTTAGCTGCCGGGTCCAGCTTGAAGCTCAATTGTGCTGTAAACCGAATAGCTCTCATCATCCTAAGTGCATCTTCTTGAAATCTGCTAAACGGATCTCCAACACACCTTACCATTTTATTCTGCAAATCTTCATACCCGTTAAAACAGTCTATCAATCCATCTATATAGTTATATGCCATCGCGTTAATAGTAAAATCCCGCCTGCTTAAATCTTCCTGGATGCTGGATGTGAATTGGACACTGCCAGGTCTTCTGGAATCTTCATACAGGCCGTCCACCCGATAGGTCGTCACCTCATAATGTTCTCTATTCTTAACCAAAGTGACAGTCCCATGTTTTAACCCTGTTAAGGTCACCTTGTATCCCTTATGCTCAAATATCTCAACAACGGTCTCTGGTTTCGCATTCGTAGTTATATCCCAATCCTGAGGAGCCCTTCCCAATAAAGAATCCCGAACACACCCGCCTACAATAAATGATTCGTAACCGCTGCCACTGATGATTTTTAAAATTGCCCCTACCTCCGGAGGCATTGGAATCTTCATTTCAACAATCTCCTTTTGACGATTTCTATCAGTGCGACAAAGGGGACAGTTCTCAGTTGTCGCAAAATATTCCTAAATATTTATTTTGCTTAGGCGCTAAAGATTATATCTTTACTAATTCTTAGGATCCCTGCCCCACGAATCATAATGTGTTATATTTTGCTAACACTTTGCATGCTTGCATATCTTGGCATTTTTCCCGTCTCACATTTTCCTCATTATACCATATTATCTCTAAGATAAAAAAGAAAAGTGCGACAAATCGTTCCCTTGCCGCACTAATTACCCCCGTATCATCCTGCAAAATAGTCTCTGGTAAAGACATCTATATCATTCACATCTACCGGATAAATCCCTTCCATATAGGAGGCACTTCCTCCGGTACCATTTGTGCCATATTTGAAAAACAGGGCCCCTGTAGATTTATCTACCAGTATTTCATAAGGTCCTTCCAGTATCCAATATCCCGCCAACTCATCCTTATATTTTATATGATCAATTTTTTGTCTGATTTCAGCTAATACCTTATTTGAGCTATCTGTGCCATCTACATATCTATCATTCTTTAAAAATGTTGTGTATGCCTGTTCCATAGCAGCACCGGCTAATTTCACAGCCTCTTCTTTTGTCACCTTTTTTATTCTAGTATCTATAGAAATCAATGGATTCCCAAAGGGCATGATCCCATTTATATTATAGTTAATGTCCGCACTGAAAGCCTCTGCCACTGCTCTCAAAGGCACATACATTCTGTCATCAACGATCTGTGCCGCTGCTGGTAAAACGACTGTTTTACCGTTTATGACGGCATTTTCATCCCCTGCATTCAGTATAATTTCATTGTTTTTATATTGTATGAATGCTGCATTCTTCTCCTTATCCCATTCCACCTGTCCACCTAATTCTTCACTGATGAGTCTGATCGGAGCCAGAGAATACCCTTTTTCATTCCTAATATCTACATTCGGAATAAAATTATTGTTTATCATAAGAAAGGTAAATCTATCTACTGGATTAATCGTAGTCGTTGCTCCATTTTCATATGTAATTTTTTGTATCCAATATTCCCCGTTATCAAAATCTGTAAGTTCTAAATCAATAGTACACTGGTAACAGTTATTATTTTCAATTTGCCCAAAAACTGTAAATGGAACAAGTACTGCTAACAAGCTGCATAAGACCAATGACATAATTTTTTTCTTTTTCATTAACTCACCTCTTATATTCAATTTATTTTCATAAACATTATAACCCAATAATAGAACAACTAATTATTTACACAGACAAAAATTATTTTTTTGTAATTGCGGTTGACAAATTAGCTAGAAATTCTTTCTTTATATAATATCAGCAACAAATAAAACAGAAAGTTTGAGGCAACTTGCTGTTTTAGCCTCATTGCTGAAATACAATTTTTAATTAATAAGGAGGAATTTTTATGTCTTTTTCAACAAGTGCTTACAAAAAAGCTATTGATGACCGCGATGTGGAAAACGCAGCTAAATATCAACCATCACCAAATGGGACAACTTATTGTAATATCTTTGCCCAGGATGTAGCATCTGATTACGGAACACCTTTGCCGTCAGGAACTTGTTCTACCATGCTGAAAGCCCTTTATGGAAACAATACTCCACATTGGTATTCCGTAACTTATAGCCAAGCTCAGAGCCGTGCAAATCAGGGATATACAACTATCGGTATAACTTCCGATCACATTGTTATCATTTATCCACATGGTAATACACCTAGTTCTGTTTCTGACTTATATATGTCAATGGCTGGCTACAAGTGTTTCAATGATACCAAAATCACATACGCATGGAAACAATCTGATTTGTCCAATGTGAAATTTTATTCATGGTACGAATAGAGATCATAGTTGTTTTAATTTACTAGCATGAAGTTCAGACTGCACACTTTGCGGCAAGGGACCGACAAGGGGACGGTTCTCAATTGTCGCAAAGTGTGCATAACTATTGATTTTACTTAGGCTCTAAAAATTATATCTTTACTAATTCCTAAAATACCTGATAATTGTCACACTCATCCACACTTTCGAAAATGAGTCATTTAGAACCATCCCTTTTGACTCTATGACTTACAACATTTCAATCTCTTCTTATATCTATTAATCCAATTTCTGTCCACACATTACTTTGTTGCTCAAATGACAAATTGTCCCATTTATCGTAGAGAACAGGGGCCGGTTCTCTGTTCTACGCTCTATATATTTTGTTAACCGTAAACCCCGTCAGTCTAGATAACTGCCTCAACGAGCTCCTATCCAGTTCTTTTAAATATTTTAATACTTCTATCTGGCTTTTCTGAGGCTGGTTCTGTAAAGTTACTAACTCTATATTGTATTTATCCATCACTAATCGCTTTATTTCTTTATCCGATATACTTTTTCCTTTTTCCGTTATCTCAAGACATTGATCTTTATTGACTTCCATGTTAAAGGCAATAAATCTTTGAATTACTTTATCTCTATCTTCATCCAACATATTAAGTGCAAAATCAGTATTAATAATCTTTTCTTTCCCTATGTATTCTCTATAACTGCTCCATTGATATGCTCCCAGGTCACTTACTAATCCTGCTTTTATCGGATTCTGATGTATATATCTTAATACTGTAAAAAAATATGCATCATCTTCAACGGGTTCACTTTTATACCTATCTTGAAATAAATGACCTTTTCTGCCATATTGCCAGTTATACCAGTATACATAACTGACTCCTATTCTCTTCATGGTATTTGAAAGTTCTTCTTTCCCTTCTTTTATCAGTAAATGTATATGATTTCCCATTAAACAATAAGCATATATTTTATAATCTATCTCTTTTTTATATGTATTGAGAATATTTATAAACTTTTCATAATCTTCTTCAGCTTCAAAAACACTCTGTTGATTTATTCCTCTTAACATAATATGATATATTCCACTCTTGCTCTTTTTCCTTGCTGATCTTGGCATAAAAATCACCTCACCATCATGCTAGCATAATAGTGAGATACTGTCAAACAACGAACCGTCCCCTGTTCTACTGTTCTAGAGACACTATTGTAGATGAAAAAAATGCGACAAAAGAGAATCCTCTCCTCGTCGCAATTTGGTAGCTTATATGAAGAACTATATTGTATCTTTTCTATTCTTTATATAATTCCTCATTCTCCTTTTTTAGTTTCAGAAGCATTTCATCCATTTCTTTTATACTTAATAATCCAAATCGTTCACCTGCAAGTTGATATAATTTCAGCCAGTAACCATCATCTTCTAAATAACTTTCAATAGCATTTCTAATATTCTCTTCAGTTAATGTCTTAACAACTATGAAAGGAACTCCAGCAGGCAAATAGTTCATATTCTCTTTATCCATTAACCAATTTAGGTTTTGCGGAGTAACAACTAGCATATTATATTGAAATCCATCATCTAGTTCTATAAACACATCAATATTATCGTTCTCAATATCAGCAATGTTCGATAACGGCACTGGGTAATCAATTTTATTAATTTTCAAGGTATCACCTCCATAAACTAATCATACATTTTCATTAAAATATCAATCACTTTTTGTTGTGTATTTTTATCTGACTTACCTAATATCTCCATAGTATCGTCAACCATTCTATAATAAACACGGGCACCATTTCTTGACCTGAGTTCATAAACTCCATTGAATAAATGCTTTGACCCGACTCCTGGATTTGAATTACCTGCAATAAATTTATTAACTAATTCATTCATTTCTTTAGTGAGAGGATTACTTGAGTCAAATTTATTTGCAATTTTCACCAAGGTATTATTATCTTTGATGAGTGACTTGACCTTAAGATTACCCGTCCCTTTGAGTAAATCTATTGATTCTTTATATTCATTTAAATAGTAGCCTGTCAATATAATTGTAGCGGGTATCAGTTTACTTGTGTCAATTGCTTTATCTTTAATATAAAGAGCCGCATCTTTTAATTTTTCCACCCATGTTGGACCATTATTCACCGTCGTTTTGTTCTCACCTAATATAGAATCATCTGGCTTATATGCTACTAAACTACCTACTCCGTTTACAATACTTTTATCTGTAGTAGAAGAAATTAATGTAACAGGGGCAGATAGAACCATAATACTTTCACGACTTGATGTTTTTTCTGCAATAATATTGGTACTTTTCAATGCAAAATAAGTTGTCAAACCCATAAGATGATAAATCGTCTCGTTAAATTGATTTGATTTCATCATATATTCGCTGTTGTTTCCTGTCTGAGTACTACTACCTGAGCTGCTATTTGTACTGCTTCCCCCACCACTTCTTTCTTTATCTCTTACGGCTTTCGTTGCTGCTATTGCTGCACCTATTGTTGCCCCAATAATTGTCTCTATAAAGTGTCCCGTTGGGTCATGGTATGTGATGGGATTGTTGGCACAATAGGTATATAGGTTTAGGCTCAGTGGGTCGTTTAGCTGTCCCTTATAGGTATCCTGTGTGATGAATCTGGCAATCTTAGGATCGTAATATCTTGCATTGAGGTAGTATAAATCTATTTCTTCATCGTAGCGGTATCCTGCATAGGTATAGGGGTTTGGTTTTTCGTATGTCTTTTCTCTTATGTTTCCGAAGGCATCCTACTGGTAGGTTCCCAGGATCTTTCCTGCCGGATCTGTTAATGCGGTTACGTCCCCATGGGCATTGTACAGGTAGTAGGCTTTTTCGTTGTCTGCTTTTCTTGCGATCAGGTTGAGTCCGTAGGTGTTTTCTGCTTTGATGTTTCCTGTTATGTCTGTCTCCAGTATGACTTTGCTGCCGTCGTAGATGAACAGCAGGGTCTCTTCTGAGATGCTTCCTGTTTTGTTTTGGGTTATCATATGCTTGGCATCCCGGTAGCCTTCGATGTTGTAGCCGTAGGCTATGGTCTGATTCCCGGTTATGGTTTTTATCAGCTGGTTGTATTCGTTGTATTGGTACAGGGTCAGTTCACCAGTGCTTCCCTCTCCCGCCAGGGAGAGTGCTACGATTTCCAGGTCTTTATCGGATAGGGCCTGGATTTGATGTTCTGCTTTGCTGACCAGGTTGCCGTTGGCATCATAGTGATAGGTTTTTTCGATGGTTTTTCCTGCCTCCTGCAGGGTTTCTCTTTCCAGTTGGTTTTTGTTGTTGTAGCTGTAGTTGGTCAGTTTGACGGCTCCTGCCAATACTTCGATTTGTGCGGTCCTATTTCCTGCTTTATCGTATTCAAAGGTGGTTTTTATGCCACCGGGTTCTTGGACTTCTTTGAGTCGGTTGACGCTGTCGTAGGTGTAGGTGGTGGTTCCCCTGTTTTCTGTCTTGGTCAGCTGGTTTCCGTTGTCATCATAGGTATAGGTGTATTCGTCTATGAGGGTGCCGTCGGTTTTTTTGTTGGTAAGTTTTGTGACTTCTCCCCGCTTGCTGTACTGGTAGGTTTCTTTTGTGCCTGACGGGTAGAGGATTTCTTTTCGGCCTCCGTTGTCATTGTAGCTGTACCGGGTCACTTCTCCCTTGTTTTCTACGGCTTTGAGTCTTCCGGCTTTGTCGAAGGTGTGAAACAGCACCTTATGCCGATCAAAAATGCACAAAAACTTCAAATTAATTCATCTTTGTTTCCTAGGGCAGATTGAATACTCTTATTAACTGTATATAAGATTGTTTAATCTGCATTTTCTGTTTAAGTTCAAATATTATGGTAAATAATCAAAAAATAGGTAGGAGAAAAGCATCTTCGCACTTTGCTCTTCTCCTAAATCTATCAAACAACGAACCGTCCCCTGTTCTATGCTATTCTATGCATATATAGATGAAAAAAATGCGACAAAAGAGAATCCTCTCCTTGCCGCACACAAAAAAAACCAACAACCAGTAAACAACTGACTGTTGAGCCTTTTTCGTAGGTAAAATTCTGATTGATTCCTTTAAGAACCGCCCCTTGGTCTATTATTTATCATTGTCCTTATTATTTGTTTTATCATTTAGAAGATACTTTTTTTCTTGGATTTTAAACCAAATATAAAATCCTAAGGCAACTATGGAAATAAAAGTTATGCCTATTACTGTCGTTAGCATTCTACCTTCATGATAATCAAATCCAGATTTACTAAATATCATATTTGCGCAATAGGACACAATAATCAATATAATGATCAGAGTATATACTATGTTTTTTATTTTGACCACCCACTTTCATATCGAATTTTCATCACCAAACAAATTTAAAATCCTTTAAAAAGGTTATTGATAGCTTTAATTGACTGCTTATAGTTAATATTCATTTTCTTTATCTTCTCAGCATAATCAACTTTAATTTCATGTTCTTTCTTAATTTCTTCTAATTCATCTATAGACCATGCCTTATTCCATTCACTATCATATAAAGTTCTCTCGTCGTTTTTTCCTAACTCAATACTTCTACTGAGTGATTTCACTTTTTCAGAATAAAAATCCTCAATCTTATTACATAATGCTATTACCTTTTTTCTATCATCCTCCTTTCTCATAAGATATCTATAGTCTCCTAAACTATCACGTATTTGCTTACTTTTCTCTAATTCATAGTCAAGAGATAATTCGTAACCTGGTTCTGAGATATACTTTGCAAATCCTTCTAATGCACCTATTCCGCCTCCATAAAGCATGGTGCTCCAATGTCCTTCTCCTGCTTTAACACCTTGATACGCACCATAGCCAACAGTCGTAGATAGATCCACAAGTTGACCAGCACCAAGGCTTTTTTTCAATTCAATATCACTAATTATGTCATCATAGTATTGTAAATAAGAACCATAGTAAATACCTTCAGCATGTAGCCACTTTTTTACTTCCTCAATTGCTTTATTATATAAATCATTATCTTCTTTTTTAACTTCCGCTCCTTTTACAACTTTTGAATCATCAAACCATTGATATTTAGCAGAGGCAATCAAAGCCATGGGTGCATATACAATATCCTCATCTTCAATGGTCATACTTTTACTCGTGGATACTTTTCCTGCAATATCACTGGTACTTTTCAATGCAAAATAAGTTGTCAGTCCAACTAGCTTATAAATTGTCTCATTAAATTGATTTGATTTCATCATATATTCGCTGTTGTTTCCTGTCTGAGCGCTACTACCTGAGCTGCTATTTGTACTGCTTCCCCTGTCACTTCTTTCTTTATCTCTTACGGCTTTCGTTGCTGCTATTGCTGCACCTATTGTTGCCCCAATAATTGTCTCTATAAAGTGTCCCGTTGGGTCATGGTATGTGATTGGATTGTTGGCACAGTAGGTGTATAGGTTTAGGCTTAGTGGGTCATTTAGCTGTCCCTTATAGGTATCCTGTGTGATGAATCTGGCAATCTTAGGATCGTAATATCTTGCATTGAGGTAGTATAACTCTATTTCTTCATCGTAGCGGTATCCTGCATAGGTATAGGGGTTTGGTTTTTCGTATGTCTTTTCTCTTATGTTTCCGAAGGCATCCTACTGGTAGGTTCCCAGGATCTTTCCTGCCGGATCTGTTAATGCGGTTACGTCCCCATGGGCATTGTACAGGTAGTAGGCTTTTTCGTTGTCTGCTTTTCTTGCGATCAGGTTGAGTCCGTAGGTGTTTTCTGCTTTGATGTTTCCTGTTATGTCTGTCTCCAGTATGACTTTGCTGCCGTCGTAGATGAACAGCAGGGTCTCTTCTGAGATGCTTCCTGTTTTGTTTTGGGTTATCATATGCTTGGCATCCCGGTAGCCTTCGATGTTGTAGCCGTAGGCTATGGTCTGATTCCCGGTTATGGTTTTTATCAGCTGGTTGTATTCGTTGTATTGGTACAGGGTCAGTGCATCGGTGCTTCCCTCTCCCGCCAGGGAGAGTGCTACGGTTTCCAGGTCTTTATCGGATAGGGCCTGGATTTGATGTTCTGCTTTGCTGACCAGGTTGCCGTTGGCATCATAGTGATAGGTTTTTTCGATGGTTTTTCCTGCCTCCTGCAGGGTTTCTCTTTCCAGCTGGTTTTTGTTGTTGTAGCTGTAGTTGGTCAGTTTGACGGCTCCTGCCAATACTTCGATTTGTGCGGTCCGGTTTCCTGCTTTGTCGTATTCAAAGGTGGTTTTTATGCCTCCGGGTTCCTGGACTTCTTTGAGTCGGTTGACGCTGTCGTAGGTGTAGGTGGTGGTTCCCCTGTTTTCTGTCTTGGTCAGCTGGTTTCCGTTGTCATCATAGGTATAGGTGTATTCGTCTATGAGGGTGCCGTCGGATTTTTTGTTGGTAAGTTTTGTAACTTCTCCCCGCTTGCTGTACTGGTAGGTTTCTTTTGTGCCTGACGGTGTCAATTACGTTTTGAAATTCCTTTAAATCATCGGTCGAAAATTCCCTTTTTTACCGTTTCTGTTGGTCACTAATCTTGCTGGAATCATAGAATCCAGCTTTTTTCTTTTCTTTGATTCTGTAGCTGTCGCCTTTGATATTGATGGTTGTGGAGTGATGGAGGAGCCGATCAAGGATGGCTGTTGCCACCACATGATCTCCAAACACCTCACCCCATTGTCCGTAGGACTTGTTAGAAGTCAGTATGATAGAGCCCTTTTCATATCGTTCGGAAACGATTTGGAAGAAGTAATGGGCGACTTCAGCCTCCATAGCTTGATAGCCTACTTCGTCAATAATTAGTACATCAGGCTTTTGCAGGGTCTTGATCTTTCTACTTATCCTCCCACTGCGTATGTTGTCCTTGATTATACCAATCAGTTCATGGGCACTGAGAAAGTAGGCTGTATGCCGATTCTTTAGGGCATGGACTGCCAAGCCTACGGCTAAGTGGGTTTTCCCTACACCGGGAGGACCTAACAGTATCACATTTTCACTGCGATTTACAAATGCCAGGGTCATAAGCTCCTTTATTCACCTTTCATCTACACTTGGCTGAAAATCAAATTCAAACTCTTCTATAGTTTTAACGTAGGGTAGCTTTGCCAGTTTCATATTAGTCTTAATGGCTCGCTGTTGTTTTGCATCAATTTCTGCCCATAAGAGCTTGTCTAGAAACTCCAAATAGGGTATACTTCCTTTAGATGCTTCTTCTGCAAGGTGGTCATAAATCTGTGGAATATGAATGAATCCTAGTTCATCAAAGGCGCTTTTAAGTCGTTCGATGAGCATTAGATCACCTCCCGACAAAGAAGCTTATCGTACACTTCAAGTGGGCGTTCTTGCACTTTGGGTGTTGTATCAGGATTGAGTTTTGGTGCTGTGGCGGCAACCTTTTTCTGACTCCCTGAAACAATATTCTCAAAGTGTTTTTTATTGTAGCTGCTTTTGTTTTTACCTATTATCTTTTCATGCCTTGCAATACACTTTCCAGAACCATCGTAAAACTCTAATATTCCATTTCTTAAGTCTCTCACACCAATATAGCTCCCCACATACTGATATGGTACCGAATAACGATTGGTCTCATAGGAGATCATGCAATCATTCATTACCTTTCTCTGCTCGTGATATTCCAATAGGAATGGAGCAGAATTGTAAGGTTTTAGAACTTCTCTTTTAAATCTTTCTTCAGGGACTTCCTTTGTTGTACCATGGACTCGCTTGTTTGCCTTCTCAACAACCCAGTTCAGTGCCATATGATTAAGGTCTGCTATACTGCTAATGGATTTGATCCTTACCCAGAAATTCTTCTTTATGTATTTGATACCGTTTTCTACTTTTCCCTTAGTACGCGGAGCGTAGGGACGGCATCTAATGGGTGAAAATCCTTGGTGTTTAGCAAAGGCTAAAAACTTCTCATTCCATTTATTTTCTCCCTTCTGATGGGCATATCTTACAACGGTTTTCATGTTGTCATAAAGGATTGTATCAGGAAGACCACCGAAGAACTCGAAGGCTCTTTCATGGCACCCGATGAGGGTATCTATCTTCTCATCTTCCGTAAACTCCAGATACTTTTGTCTTGAGTAGCCCATGATCATTAGAAATCCATGTACTTTCTTTAGTTTCCCATTTATATCTTCAACAGTGAATTCGCCCCAATCTACTTGGGCTTGCTTCCCTGGCGGTGTTTCATAACGAATACTGGCTTTCGCCAAACTCTTTTCTCTATGGGGCTTCATAAATTCCCGTAGAATTGTAGTCTTACCTGTATAGCCCATGGCTTCTATTTCTTCTTGAATTACTACTGCATTAACGCAGCCTTCCTGCATTCTATTTAAGATATATTCTTTAAATGAATCTAGTTTTGATTCTTTGTTGACACTTCGTTTATATTCAGGCAGATCCTTTGAATCTATATATTTTCTAATGGTTTTAGGATCTCTACCCGTAAGCTTTGCAATATCTTTAATATACATCCCTTTACTTCGCATATCTTTTATCATAAACATCTCCTCTGTCTGTACCATAGCTCTCTCCTTTCGGAAAGAGTGTACCGTTTTTCAGAGGGAAATTTCAACCGTTTTTTATTGGTATTTTATCATCGATTTTGACAACGGGTAGAGGATTTCTTTTCGGCCTCCGTTGTCATTGTAGCTGTACCGGGTCACCTCTCCCTTGTTTTCTACAGTTTTCAGTCTTCCGGCTTTGTCAAAGGTGTGAAACAGCACCTTATGCCGATCAAAACTGCACAAAAACTTCAAATTAATTCATCTTTGTTTCCTAGGGCAGATTGAATACTCTTATTAACTGTATATAAGATTGTTTAATCTGCATTTTCTGTTTAAGTTCAAATATTATGGTAAATAATCAAAAAATAGATAGGAGAAAAGCATCTTCGCACTTTGCTCTTCTCCTAAATCTGTCAAACAACGAACCGTCCCCTGTTCTATAGCTACCCTGTTCTATGATCTAAAGGAAATATGAAGACCTAAACACTAGAGAGTAACCAATGTTTAGGTCTTATTTTAGGGGCAAAACTTCCGATTGAACCCTTCAAGAACCGGCCCTTTTGACTTATTACAATTTCAGGAAAGTTTTTAATTTAATCCATTGTACTGATAAGAAAAATCTTAATCTCTTATTATTGTACTCGTTCTCAAATTCTTCCTGCCATTGTTGCACAAGATTTTTAAAATTATTAATAAAATCCCAGTCTATATTTCTATCTGCATTATTTTTCTTCATAGCATCAATTTCGTATAAAAGTCTATTGTAATTATCTTCAATAAAGCTATCTAGGATTTTTTGCTGATAGGTTGAAGGTAAATTTCTCTCCCTACACAATACTTTAAATTTTAGGAATACTACTTTAAATTTTTCCTTAACTAAATTGTATTCTTTCATTATATTTACCTCCAATATATTAATCGAAAATAGATTTAATCAATTGGATAAAAGCATCTTTCCATTTTGTATTACTTTTTACCCCTTTAGCGGTGTTAACAAAAGCACTCCAAAAAGCATCAGCTTCTTTTGCATCTTTTAGCAATTCCCCAACCTCTTTTGCAGCTTGCTCCATTTCTGCGCTTTGTGTTATATCTTTAGTAGTTGACATGCTTTTTTTCTGGAGCTCCGTCATTTCTTTAATTGGATTCTTAATATATTGTCCTGATACAGGGTCTCTAAAGCGGATATCTTTTATATCGAGTTGACTACGCGAATCCATTCCGCTTATAAATATATTGGATATCTCCATAGATGTCTTATAATTATTATAAGCATCAAAAAATTCTTTTGAACTCTCATGGCTTTCCCAATCAGCTTTACTAGTGCCTGTGAGTTTTTGAGCTAATCCAAAGTAGTAAACATCATCTACTGCGAAAATGTACGCCATTACTTGTGCTTGTTTTGATAGGTTAGAACTAACTTGAGTTCCTTTTACAACTTTTGAACCATCAAATTGCTGATACTTAGTAGAAGCAACCAAAGTCATAGGTGCAGATGCATATACAATATCCTCATCTTCAATCATCATGCTTTGACTCGTAGATACTTTTTCTGCAATAATATTGGTACTTTTCGCTGCAAAATAGGTTGTCAGCCCGATTAGCTTATAAATCGTCTCATTAAATTGATTTGGTTTCATCACATAGCTGCTGCTTGATGTTTGAGAACTGCTGCCTGAGCTGCCGGAACTTCCGCTTTTGCTGCTTCCTCCACTACTACTCTTACTGCTACTTTTAATAC
Source organism: Geosporobacter ferrireducens (assembly GCF_001750685.1). Lineage (GTDB taxonomy): Bacteria > Bacillota > Clostridia > Peptostreptococcales > Thermotaleaceae > Geosporobacter > Geosporobacter ferrireducens. The sequence continues at coordinate 2,183,594 of NZ_CP017269.1, forward strand.
CGCTACTGCTCCATTCCTTATCTGCCATATGACTACCGCCGTGGGTATCTGTCGCTGTTTTGCTGTAGTCTGTATAATCCTTATTTCCTGATGTGGTCCCGATGATTTCTCCATACCGGTTCTATAGTTGTTATTGTAGCTGTAGTTGGCCAGTTTGACGGCTCCTGCCATTACTTCGATTTGTGCGGTCCGGTTTCCTGCTTTGTCGTATTCAAAGGTGGTTTTTATGCCTCCGGGTTCCTGGACTTCTTTGAGTCTGTCGATACTATCGTAGATGAAAGAAAAAAGCGACAAAAGAGAATCCCCTTCTTGTCGCACATAAACTAAATCTCATCCACGCTTTCAGAAATGAGTCATTTAGAACCGTCCCTTTTTGACTCTATTTTATTTCTCCTCTTTACCAAACAATCCCCTTCTCCAATAACCTGTTTTATTTATCCACAAATCTGTCAAAATATCAATCTGTTTCTTAGTATCAAGTCCTGAAACATTAGCCTCTTTGTATAGCTCTTCAAATTCCTCTACACTCATTTTTATTAATTGACTTCCTTCAAATCGTTCAATTGCATTTCTATTAAATCCACCTGCTATGCCTACAATGTTACCAACTACATCGGATGTTTCTCTTTCTCTTAAATACAACATTGTTCTAACAATAAAACGAACTTCTACAGGTTTCTGTGAGTTAACAAATACTCTATTATTTATGGCAACATGAATTATATTACCGTCTTTTATATCCATATTATTATCAAAAAATAACTCATCTCTTAGTTTATGCAAATCTTCTTTATCATTTTTGAGCAATAATACTTGTCCTTGAACGCCTTCCTTCGCCTTAATGATACTAATATCACGCATTAATATATCTTCTGTAACTAACACATTATTGCTAGTATAGTTCTTATATTTTAGAAAAAAATTATTTATCTCACTTCTAAATAGTAAAGAAAAAACCAATAACACAAATATAAGTAAGATTAAAGTTATTCTCCAAATCCTACTGCATGAAAAAAAGTTAAAAGTTTTGCCTAACATATCGTTCATCATTCCCATTATTTTATTTTGTCCCACATTGCATTCACAGTTGTAGTAACATTATCTACTCCTTTTGCATTTTTTAACTTTTTATTAAAGTATGCTGAATAACCACCAAAAGACTGACCTTCTATATTAATGTCAACTTTCACTATCTCTGGCTTTCCAGCTCCCATCGGACCATATCCACCAGAACTCTGTGGAGAACAGGGGACGGTTCTCTGTTCTACGCTCTATATATTTTGTTAACCGTAAACCCCGTCAGTCTAGATAACTGCCTCAACGAGCTCCCATCCAGTTCTTTTAAATATTTTAATACTTCTATCTGGCTTTTCTGAGGCTGGTTCTGTAAAGTTACTAACTCTATATTGTATTTATCCATCACTAATCGCTTTATTTCTTTATCCGATATACTTTTTCCTTTTTCCGTTATCTCAAGACATTGATCTTTATTGACTTCCATGTTAAAGGCAATAAATCTTTGAATTACTTTATCTCTATCTTCATCCAACATATTAAGTGCAAAATCAGTATTAATAATCTTTTCTTTCCCTATGTATTCTCTATAACTGCTCCATTGATATGCTCCCAGGTCACTTACTAATCCTGCTTTTATCGGATTCTGATGTATATATCTTAATACTGTAAAAAAATATGCATCATCTTCAACGGGTTCACTTTTATACCTATCTTGAAATAAATGACCTTTTCTGCCATATTGCCAGTTATACCAGTATACATAACTGACTCCTATTCTCTTCATGGTATTTGAAAGTTCTTCTTTCCCTTCTTTTATCAGTAAATGTATATGATTTCCCATTAAACAATAAGCATATATTTTATAATCTATCTCTTTTTTATATGTATTGAGAATATTTATAAACTTTTCATAATCTTCTTCAGCTTCAAAAACACTCTGTTGATTTATTCCTCTTAACATAATATGATATATTCCACTCTTGCTCTTTTTCCTTGCTGATCTTGGCATAAAAATCACCTCACCATCATGCTAGCATAATAGTGAGATACCTTCAAACAACGAACCGTCCCTTTTGACTCATTGGAGGTTATTTTTCTCTAGATGTGTCTAATACTTTTTTAATTTTTGTTTTCACTTCATCGTAAATCTCTTTTTGTTTTTTCATGCCTTGTAAATCGCCTAATTCTTTAGCTATTTGATATTCTAAGCTAGCATCCAATAACATAATAAAATTTCTTAATAACCTAACTTCATCCTTATTCATATTATCAATATTCAAACTCCTTATTTGGTTATCATATTTCCAATCCTCCTCTTTAGTTATTCCTTCCCCCATTGACATTTTTGATTCTATTTGGTTATATATTTTATAGTATAGATCTTTTAATTCATTCCTTATTACAGGAATTCGTAATCTATCTAAAAATAAATTTGTTGAGATACTTAGAATCAAATATATAGGTATGACTATTAAGAATAAATATTTTTTTTGTCTAATTTTTTTTATAAATCTCATATATTCAACTCCTAATCACAATACTCAGCATTTTTTTATTATTTTTAAAAAGCCTATATTAAGGTAAATTATTCTTAGCTTAAAATTTTTAAAGTACTTATGTGGAATGAAGTAAAAAATATTAATAGATAATTATTATGTAGTATCTATATATGCAACTAAATAAAAACGATGTCTAAATAATATACTGCTTATTCTAATCATCTAAATTCATAGTTTTAGTAATATGCCCCCAGTCTCTTTTATCATATAAATAATATCGCTTGTCATTACGCGGAGCAAAAAAGTAATCTGTTGCATAAAACGTACCTTTGCTCAAGAATTTTCTCCCAACTGTATCAACCGATTTGATACTAATTTTCAAATCACCTCTTTTAGCATCAGCAACAAAATAATCCTCGTTATACTTACTGCATGTATACATAAAACCATCTATAAAACTAGATATTTTGGTCCCTAGACTACCTCCCAAATTCCCAATTCCAAAACTTAGTGAATCTATATAATATCCACTATTGACTCTTGCTTGAAAATCAGTCAGGATACTTGCATCAATATCTAATTCCTCAGGTTTTTCAACATATACTTGGCCTTCTAACAGCATATATTTATTATTATCTTCATTTAAAGTATATAGTTTTAGAGTATGTCCATCAGTATAAGGCTGATTCTTTCCTATTCGCCAAGCTTTATCTATGCTAAAATTCTCGTTCACGATTAGTTCTCCGAACAAAGTTAAAGTGATATCTGAGTTATCTATTGTTATTTTTCTTATAAAAGTAGTTTTATTGTCTACCTTATCAGACCCTTCATCTCCAGCAAAATCAAATAATGTTACGGGTGCGGATAGATACACAACATCTTCATAGCTGGACATTTTTTCTGCAATCGCATTTGTACTTTTCACTGCAAAATAGGTTGTCAGCCCAACTAGCTTATAAATCGTCTCATTAAATTGATTTGGTTTCATCACATAGCTGCTGCTTGATGTTTGAGAACTGCTGCCTGAGCTACTAGAACTTCCGCTTTTGCTGCTTCCGCTACTACTACTTTTACTACCGCCACTGCTCCATTCCTTATCAGCCATATGACTGCCGCCGTGGGTATCGGTCGCTGTTTTGCTGTAGTCTGTATAATCCTTATTTCCTGATGTGCTTCCGATGATTTCTCCATACCGGTTCCATACATAGGCGAAGCCTGTGGGGTCATAGTAGCTGATTGGATTGTTGGCACAGTAGGTGTATAGGTTTAGGCTCAGTGGATCATTTAGCTGTCCCTTATAGGTATCCTGTGTGATGAATCTGGCGATTTTCGGATCGTAATATCTTGCATTGAGGTAGTATAAATCTATTTCTTCATCGTAGCGGTATCCTGCATAGGTATAGGGGTTTGGTTTTTCGTATGTCTTTTCCCTTATGTTTCCGAAAGCATCATACTGGTAGGTTCCCAGGATCTTTCCTGCCGGATCTGTTAAGGCGGTTACGTCCCCATGGGCATTGTACAGGTAGTAGGCTTTTTCGTTGTCTGCTTTTCTTGCGATCAGGTTGAGTCCGTAGGTGTTTTCTGCTTTGATGTTTCCTGTTATGTCTGTCTCCAGTATGACTTTGCTGCCGTCGTAGATGAACAGCAGGGTCTCTTCTGAGATGCTTCCTATTTTGTTTTGGGTTATCGTATGCTTGGCATCCCGGTAGCCTTCGATGTTGTAGCCATAGGCTATGGTCTGATTCCCGGTTATGGTTTTTATCAGCTGGTTGTATTCGTTGTATTGGTACAGGGTCAGTGCATCGGTGCTTCCCTCTCCCACCAGGGAGAGTGCTACGTTTTCCAGGTCTTTATCGGATAGGGCCTGGATTTGATGGTCTGCTTTGCTGACCAGGTTGCCGTTGGCATCATAGTGATAGGTTTTTTCGATGGTTTTTCCTGCCTCCTGCAGGGTCTCTCTTTCCAGCTGGTTTTTGTTGTTGTAGCTGTAGTTGGTCAGTTTGACGGCTCCTGCCATTACTTCGATTTGTGCGGTCCGGTTTCCTGCTTTGTCGTATTCAAAGGTGGTTTTTATGCCTCCGGGTTCCTGGACTCCTTTGAGTCGGTTGACACGGTTGTAGATGAAAGAAAAATGCGACAAAAGAGAATCTCTCCTTGTCGCACATAAACTAGCTCTCATCCACACTTTCAGAAATGAGTCATTTAGAACCGTCCCTTTTTGACTCTATTTTATTCCTCCTCTTTACCAAACAATCCCCTTCTCCAATAACCTGTTTTATTTATCCACAAATCTGTCAAAATATCAATCTGTTTCTTAGTATCAAGTCCTGAAACATTAGCCGCTTTGTATAGCTCTTCAAATTCCTCTACACTCATTTTTATTGATTGACTTCCTTCAAATACTTCAACTGCATTTCGTGTAAAACCACCAGCTATACCAACAATATTGCCTACTTCTGTATCTGTTTCTCTTTCTCTAAGATAAATCATTACTCTAATTAAAAATCGTACTTCAAGAGGTTTTTTCGAATCAGCAAAAATTCTGTTATTTATACCCACATGAATAATGTTGCCTTCTATTAACTCTCCATTATTATCCAAAAACGACTTCTCCCACCACTTATTAAGATTGGCCTCATTTTTAAGTAATAATACTTGTCCCTGAATTCCTTCTATAGCCTTCATAATTTCTATATCACGCATTAGTATTTCTTGAGAAACTAATACGTCCTTTGGTGTATACATCTTGTTTTTTAATACTATATTACCTATCTCATCTCTGAAAGTTAGAATTGAAATTCCTAATAATATACTTCCAATAACCACTAACCTAATAATCAACTTAGCTTGGGAATTATTACTTTTCTTTTTTAACATAATCTAACTCCTCCATTATTTAATTTTATCCCAAAAAGCATCTACAGTGGTTGTAACATTATCTACTCCAGATTTATTTAGTATTTCAGATTTAAAATATGCGGAGTGTCCTCCCCAAGCTTCCCCTTTAACATTTATATCAACATACCTAATCTCAGGCATTTTATGTGTAAATATCTCTTTTATAGCCTTAATATATGGACCTGGTGGAAGAACTACCTCCGTACCTACTTTTACATTATTTGAAACAAAGTCACTTTTAACCTGCACTCTGGTAATCTTATCTACATATTCCTTTACCACCTGTTCTCTAGGTGCCCCAATTTGTACTGCATGATATACATCTACATCCTGTTTACCTAGTTTAACAATTGCATCCCCAACTGCCTGTCCTCCTCCACTATGTCCAATCAATACTATTTGTGCAGGATTACCATTTTGCTTTATATACTCGTTAACAGCATCTACGACCACTTTGCCTCCTGTACCGTATTGCATATGCAATCCAACCTTACTGATTTGTTTTAATGCACATGTATCTTTAATTTCCTGTAGAGGATAGACTTCTTTAAATGTAACTGTCTTCCCTTCGGTTGCATACCTTTCCATCAGTTTTGATTGCATGTCTCCAAATAGATTATCAGAAGCATTCGTATTAATACCTGCAGCAAATACAACGAGCACATCAGGTTTTTTCGTACCCTTATTTACCTTGTGTTTTGGATCAGATGATAGAAACTTACTTGCAGAAGCAACCAATATACCTGATCCACTTACAATACTTTCCCGCCCTGAAGTTGTTCCTGCAATATCGCTGGTACTTTTTAATGCAAAATAGGTTGTCAGTCCGACTAGCTTGTAGATGGTTTCGTTAAACTGATTTGATTTCATCACTTTTCCGCTGTTGTTACCTGTTTGTGCACTATTATTTGTATTGCTACTTGTACTACTTCCCCCACCACTTCTTTCTTTATCTCTTACGGCTTTCGTTGCTGCTATTGCTGCACCTATTGTTGCCCCTATAATTGTCTCTATAAAGTGTCCCGTTGGGTCATGGTATGTGATTGGATTGTTGGCACAGTAAGTATATAGGTTTAGGCTTAATGGATCATTTAGCTGTCCTTTATAGGTATCCTGTGTGATGAATCTGGCGATCTTCGGGTCGTAATATCTTGCATTGAGGTAGTATAAATCTATTTCTTCATCGTAGCGGTATCCTGCATAGGTATAGGGGTTTGGTTTTTCGTATGTCTTTTCTCTTATGTTACCAAAAGCATCATACTGGTAGGTTCCCAGGATCTTTCCTGCCGGATCTGTTAATGCGGTTACGTCCCCATGGGCATTGTACAGGTAGTAGGCTTTTTCGTTGTCTGCTTTTCTTGCGATCAGGTTGAGGCCGTAGGTGTTTTCTGCTTTGATGTTTCCTGTTATGTCTGTCTCCAGTATGACTTTGCTGCCGTCGTAGATGAACAGCAGGGTCTCTTCTGAGATGCTTCCTGTTTTGTTTTGGGTTATCATATGCTTGGCATCCCGGTAGCCTTCGATGTTGTAGCCATAGGCTATGGTCTGATTCCCGGTTATGGTTTTTATCAGCTGGTTGTATTCGTTATATTTATATAGGGTCAATTCATTTGTGATTCCGTCTCCGGCCAGGGAGAGTGTCACGGTTTCCAGGTCTTTATCGGATAGGGCCTGGATTTGATGGTCTGCTTTGCTGACCAGGTTGCCGTTGGCATCATAGTGATAGGTTTTTTCGATGGTTTTTCCTGCCTCCTGCAGGGTTTCTCTTTCCAGCTGATTTTTGTTGTTGTAGCTGTAGTTGGTCAGTTTGACGGCTCCTGCCATTACTTCGATTTGTGCGGTCCGGTTTCCTGCTTTGTCGTATTCAAAGGTGGTTTTTATGCCACCGGGCTCCTGGACTTCTTTGAGTCGGTTGACGCTGTCGTAGGTGTAGGTGGTGGTTCCCCTGTTTTCTGTCTTGGTCAGCTGGTTTCCGTTGTCATCATAGGTATAGGTGTATTCGTCTATGAGGGTGCCGTCGGATTTTTTGTTGGTAAGTTTTGTGACTTCTCCCCGCTTGCTGTACTGGTAGGTTTCTTCTGTGCCTGACGGGTAGAGGATTTCTTTTCGGCCTCCGTTGTCGTTGTAGCTGTACTGGGTCACCTCTCCCTTGTTTTCTACGGCTTTGAGTCTTCCGGCTTTGTCAAAGGTTTTTGTGGTGGTGTTTCCTTCGGGATCTGTTAGGGTACTTTTTACTTCCCCCGGGCCTGCCCCCGCTGTGACATCGTAGGCATAGTGGAGTGTGCCCTGACCAGGTATTTGTTTGCTGATCAGTCGATTTTCTTCATCATAGGCCATGGTTACGGTTCCTTTGGCATCGGTCATGGTCAATGGGTTTCCATTGGGATCATAGGTATATTCTTTTTTGACCGTGCCGTTGACGGTTTCTTTGATCAGCCGTCCATGCAGGTCGTAGCTGCAGCCGAAGCGCTGTCCCATAGGGTCTGTCTTGGACTCTAAGCTGCCGTCTCCATAGTAGGTAAAGCTGGTAATTTTATCACTCCGGTAAATGTAGTTTCCCTTTTCTCCGGTTCTGCCCCCCGGCAAGATTTCCCGTGCTAATAAATTCCGCCGGTTGTATTCATAGATGATGGTATTGCCATTGCCATCGGCCTTTGTGATGAGGTTGCCCTTCAGGTCATAGGTATATTTTGTCCGGCTGCCGTCAGGGGCTGCCACTTCTATTAGCTGGTTGGCTTCATCATAGGTGTAGGCTGTGGTCCTGTTTTTCTTATCGGTCTTTGCCACCGCATTGCCTGCATCGTCGTAGGATATGCCTTCGGTTTTTCCCAAAGGGTCGATGGTGTAGATCTGCCGGTTGTTCTTATCGTATTGATATTCGGTGGTGTTTCCTAAGGCATCTACGGATTTTATCTGCAGATGGGCATCGTTGTAGTACAGTTTTTGTATGGTTTTTCCATAGGGATCTTTTTCTTCAATCAGCCGGTCCAGCGGGTCGTACTCTTTTATGTACTGGTTCCCCAGCCAGTCGGTGCTGCTAAGGATATTGCCGTTTAGGTCGTAATCATAGTGTTTGGTTTTGGAGATGCCCGCTACGGTATCGCTCTCTGTTTTCAAACGGTTTAAGGCATCATAGGTATAGGTTGTTCTATGACTCTTTCCATCGGTTTCGCCGGTCAGATTGCCCTCAGGATCATAGGAAAAATCAGTGGTAATGGTATTTTCCGGGTTTTCTCCCCTGCCGGTCTTTCGGATCATCCTTCCCAGTTCATCGTAGACATAGGCGGTTTCTTTTCCCAGGGTATCCCGGATACTAATCAGGCGCCCCGCCCGGTCGTACTGGTAGTTTTCTTTATACGGTCCAATGGTGCTGTCGGAGGGATGTTCGATGCCGGCTACGCGATTAAAAGCATTGTAGCCATAGGTAGTGACGTTTCCATTGGCGTCTTTTTGTGTCAACCGGTTTCCCAGGTAGTCGTAGGTGTTTTCTTCCAGGGTAACGGCTTGTGCCGCATTGTTTTTTTGCCTTTTTATTTGAAGCACATTTCCGTCATCATCATATTCGTATTTCAGGAGGACGCCATTTCCGTTTGTTTCAGCAATCTTCCTTCCCAATGCATCGTATTCATATTTCAGGCTGTAGGGTTTGTTCCGGTCCTTTGCCACCGGTTCAAGGACTGTCTTTAGGTGGCCTGCCAGGTCATAGGTCATGAACGTACCGTAGCCGTTTTTATATCCCAATGCATCCGCTTCCTTTTCCACCTGGCCCATGCTGTTGTACTGCATGGTTTTGGATAGAATCCGGCGCCACTGGTTGTCTGTATCTTTGTAGTAGTACTCCTTCGTCTTTAACCGCCCCATCAAATCATAGGTAAACTCCGTGCGGTTCATCTGGTCAAAGGCTGCTCCTGCCACATAGTTTTTCGGTGTTATCTCGCCTGTCCTCCGGCCTGCCAGATCGTACCGGTACAGGGTTACTGCCCCTAAGGGCTGTTTTGTTTTGATGAGGAATCCCCGCTTGTCATATTCGTATTCTGTAATATTGCCATTTGAGTCAATCACTTTGAGGGGCTGTCCTTGTGCATCGTAGAAGGTTTCTTTTAGAATTTCTGCAGGATTTCCCTCTGTATGGGTGATGTGGTTTCTAATCTGTGTTTGATTGTTGTTAAAATCGTAGGCATAGGCTGTCTTTATTCCCTCTCCGTTGAGGATTTCTTCCAGGTTTCCGTTCTTGTCATAGGCGTAGGCCGTTGTTACGGGTATGGTGGTCGCTGCCTCCAGGGGATTCCCGTGGATGTGGCCGGCCTGAACCTGCAGGGTTTCTGTTTTTATCTGGTTCCGGTGGTTATAGGTATAAGCCGTAATCTGTTTGTTTTGGCTGTCCGGATATTCTTCTTTTTGTGTCAGGTTTCCGTCTTTGTCATAGCTGTATATGCTTTTTCCCCCGCTGCTTCTCAAGACCTCCTTTACTTTGCCGTTTTTGTCATAGCTGTAGGTCTTTTGAATGCTTTTTTGCGGTTGGCCGCCAAGCAGGACACCGTCCACCCCGATTTTCTCTTCCAGCACCCGCCCCGCTTTATCGTAAACATAAGCTTTATAGGTATACCGGAGATTTCCATTTCCCTCATCCAGCGGAGTATATTCTTTGACTAACCGGTCCAGCGGATCATAGTAATAGTAGATGGTGCTTCTGTTTTTCAAGGTTTTGGCTTTGAGTTTTCCGTTCATGAAGTATTCAAAGCTTTCGCCGGTACCGTCAGGATACTCGATTAAAAGCGGATTTCCCCTGTAATCATAGGTGGTAATGGTCACTGCCCGGTCCTTGTGATTGAGGTATAGGGTCTGCTTGGTTTGCCGCTTGTTGTCAAAGGCTTTCAGGTATTCGTATTCCTCCAGGGTTTTTGCCTCACCCCCGGCCGTTTCCTTGAACTGCACTTTACTAAGCCTGTCTAGCTTATCATAGGCATATACATAGATGCCTCCGGAGGGAAGGGTTTTTGTCTTGAGGTTTCCATATACATCATAGGTATATTCGGTTTGGTTGCCCATAGGGTCCGTTTCCGTCTTCAGCAGCCCATTATCAAAATATGCATATCTTCTGCCATCATTCCCGAGATAGGTATTGTTTGCCCCCTCATCAGCAGAATTGTACTGGTTGGGCAGTATCTCTTTAACCTTTCTTCCCAGGATATCATATACGATCCTTGTGGTTTCCCCTTCCTGTTCAATGACTTTTATCCGCTGGCCGTTTTGGTTGTACTGGTATTTTGTAACATATCCTGCAGGGGTCTTCTGCTCCAGCTTCCAGCCAAGGATGTTGCCGTTAAAGGTTGTCGTATGGCCTTCCGGATCTTTTATGGTTTTGATATTGCCATAGGCGTCATAGGTATAGGTAATGCTGTTGCCTTCAGGATCTGTTTCACTTTTTAACAAGCCCCTGGCCAGGCTTTCTCCATCTGTATAGTAGGTGTAGGTGGTTATTGCGTAATTCTCAGGATTGATTACATCATCGATGCTGGCATTGGCCACGCTGAGGGCTTCCATCGCCGCCACCGGTTCCCCGTAGACAAAATCCGTAACCGCAGTTTCCCGTATCCCATTTAAATCCTCTTCACCGAAAGGCATTTGCAACAATGGGACATCTTCGGGACCGGCAACAGCCTCCGGTGCTTCGCCCAGCTGTTCCAAGAGTTCTTCCGGTATACCTGGAAACATTCGTTTCAGGCTGAGGATTTCTTCCTCCTGTTGGGATGCGTAGCCAGCTGCACTGTATTGGGGTCTTATAATTGCTTCCAGCGCCCCGTCGCTGCCGGTAAATGACCGGAGTACTTTTAACAGGTATACCTTGCTTTCATCATAGATATAATAGGTTACCCGGCCCTCCTGGTCTGTTTCTTTAATGATGTTATTTTTCTCATCATATAGAATGGTTTTCGTACTGCCGTCAGGATAAGTCACCCGCGTTACATTTCCCTTATGGTCTATTTCATAGACCGTCTTGTTTCCGTATTCGTCTATCTCGTATTCAATGTCTCCAAATTTGTTTTCTCCAAAGGTCAGATAGTAGCGGATTTCTTTCTCCCTGCCTTCCGGGTCCTGCTGCTTGGTGATGTAGTTGCTCTCATCATACCAGTAGGCCCACATCCTGTCACTGTTGTTTTCTACAATCGTGGTCTTTTTGTTGGTCGTATCATAGGTATATTTGTTGATGCTGCCATATGCATCCACCGATTGGATAACCTTTCCCTGGTCATAGCCGGTGGTATGGTTGTAGGTCAGCTTTTGAATGACTGTATGGTTGTGATTCTTTATTTCTGTAATGTACCCATGGCTGTCATAGGCATAATACATTTTCATTTCCGCAGGGTCGGTTGCTTCCGTCAAAAGATTATTTTGATACTTGTAGCTTACTTTTCTTCCCATAGGATCAGATATCTCACTGATCAGTCCGCTGCTGTTATACAGGATGGAGTAGGATCTGCCCGCCTGATCGGTTACCTTGGATATTTTTCCGCTGCTGTCTAGGGTAATATTGACCGCATTCCCCTTTGGGTCCTCCATCTGCGTCAGGCGCCTGTCCTTGTTAAAATTATATATATATTGGTCCTTCGTCGTAAGGGTATAGGTTCCGTCGGCATTTTTTACGAAGATGCTTCTGTTGTCTTCCGGCCTGTAGGAACCGTCTGTGAGTTTTTTAAACATCTGGATGCTGCCGTTGGGAAGGTCTACCCGAATGTTGTTTTCCCCAAATATGTTTCCTTCAAAACCAAAGGTCCACCCCTTGCCCAACAGGCCGCTTTCGTAGTTTTTGGAATTATAGGTCCTGCTGATATTGATGTGAAAGCCCGGTGCCTCCAGTTCCATGTCGTTGACAGTAAAGGAGTAATTCCCTGTTGACGGATTTACCCCGCTTTGTCCGTAATGAATCTGCTCCTTTATTTTGGAGAGCTGGTCCATGGTATACCAGGAGTCATTGTTAAATTCATTGTCCCCCGGATTTGTATAGCCATCCTCAGGGTCCACATAGGTATCCGGCTGGGGTTTGATATTTGCAAGCACCCCATAGGCATCTACCCTGCCGTTGGAAGTGACTTTCCCTTGCAGGGTATTGCAGACCACTGCATTTCCTAATATCCGGTCCGTTATTTCCCTGTAGTCCAGATTGGGCATATAGCTTTTCAGCAAAGCGGCTACTCCGGTCACGTGAGGTGTACTGGCAGAGGTCCCTGTAAAGAGATCATATTTGTTTTCCGGCATAGTGGTCATGATTTGCTCTCCGGGCGCAGCAATGTCGATATAGGGGCCATAGCCGGAAAACCTGCTTCTTACTCCCTTGTTGTTGACGGATGCCACCCCCAATACATTGGGCAGGTCAAAGCATGCGGGATAGGTAGGATGGGTCATGGTATTTCCACCCCTGTTTCCGGCAGCTGCGATAAACAGGATTCCGCTGTTTTTCATGGCATCCTTTAAGGCATAGTTATTGTCTGATCCGCCGAAGCTGCAGTTTATGATTTTGACGCCCTTTTTCATGGCATACTCGATGGCCTTTATGGCGTCACAAGTATACCCGGTGGTTCCGTGTATGAATTTTAAGGGCATGATCTTAATATTCGGGGCCACCCCCGCAACCCCCTTGCCGTTGGCCGCTGCTGCAAGAATCCCTGCTACAGCCGTACCGTGCATGTCATAGGCTGCCCCGTCATATACCGTATTGTCCCCGTTGAAGAAGTCCCATCCGTTTACATCGTCGATATAGCCGTTATTGTCGTCATCAATGCCATTTCCGGGGATCTCGCCGGTATTGCGGTATATATTATCCCTTAGATCCTCGTGGTAAATATCAATTCCCGTATCCAGGATTCCTACGATCACTTCCTGGCTTCCCCCGGTCAAATTCCATGCAGGCCGGATATTGATATCGACGCCCTGCCGTCCTGCTTCCCCGCCGGCTTCCTGCCCGGTATTGTACAGTCCCCATTGGTGCTCAAACAGCGGTTCTGCAGGCGTTGACAGTATGCTCAGCGGGTAGTTGGGCTGTACATATTCTACATCAGGATCATCCTTTAGGCTCTCCGCCAGTTTATACAGGTCCTTTCCATCGGTTTCCAAAACATCCATATTCAAAAGCTCAGACTTATACTTTGTCTCCAGTCTGCTTAGGTTCAGTTCCTTTTTAATTTTGTTTTTCAGTCTGTCCTTTTTTTCCTGAAGCTGGTTATGCTTATCGTTTAGACCTCTCATCCCAAAGTCTGCCGGATAAGAGCCGGTTGTCATTTTCAAATCCATCTGCGGTTGGTCTTTATATTTGACGATAATCTGATTTTTCCGGTCATATACTGCACCCGTTACCGTTTCTTCAGATAACTCCGGAGCAAATTCGATGTTTTCGCCGGTTCCATAGACTTGGTCCGCTACCGTATCCCTGTTTTTTTCCGGATCGCTCAAGAATACATCCAGCATCATGGCGGCTTCTGCCAGTACCGGTACGGTGTCCGCCGTGAAAACATTCACAAGGATCATCAGGCAAACCAATACTCTGGCAATCTGTATATATTTCCCTCTCATAATATCCCCCTTGTTTACTTGGTGGTATAGGTGATTACCACTTCATTTGCGGTTTTCAGCTTAAAGCGTACGCTGTTGATGACGCCGGAGTATGCCTGCCCCTGCGGAATGATTGTCTTTTTCTTAAACTGCAATACCCCCGGTTGATTCTGTATAACCTCGATATCTGTTCCTGCGATATTTCCCACGGTTTCATCCTTTTTAGCCGTAAGGCTGGATAGGTCTACAATTTCAAGTTCCTCCGGGTTATATGTGAGGGTAAAGGTATATCCATTAAAGCTTTCTATATTGGCAGCGGTTATGACCAGATCTTTTTCTTCTCCCACCGCACCTGTGACTCTAAATTCCTGGGAAGTACTGTTGGTTACTGCCGTAACCCCATCACTCCACGGGCTCACACCGGTTTTATTTTTGCTTCTTACCCTATAGGTGTATTGGGTATTGGGTGCCAGTCCGCCATGAAGGTATTTGTTGGATGCGCCTACATTGATGATCTGGCTGTCTATCTGTATCTCATATTCTTCCGCATCGGTCACGCGGTCCCAGGTTACCAGTACTGTAGACGCAGAAGCTGCTGCCGATAGGTTTCCAGGTGTACCGGGATTTTGGGCCATAGTTTTGATCTTTACCGGTACGCTCCACTGTCCCGGCCCTTCATTTGTTGTGATTCTTACCGAATAGGTATATTCCGTATTGGGCAGCAGGTTTTTATGGATGTAGCTGTTCTCCGTTAGGTTTGTAACGGTTTCTTCTCCGATTTTTACTTCGTACCCTGTGGCACCATTCATTTTTTCCCATACCAGTCCGATTTGATCCTTGGTGGTTATGGCTCCGATGCTTTGCGGAATTTTGCTTCCTTCTCCTGCTGTAAAAACAACCAAAGGCAGGGTGAATGCACTGGTTCCCTGGCTGTTTACCGCCTGGAGGCTAATGGTGTGCTGCGTTCCCTTTAATAGGCCGGTAACGGTGTAAGTTGTCCCTGTAATGTTTCTGATAATGTTCCCATCTATCTTCATTTCGTAGCTTTCTGCACCGGCAACAGGACTCCATGCCACAGCGATTTCTGTTTCTGAAGCCTGGGTTGTAATCCCTCCCGGCTTTGCCAAAGCATAGGTAATGAGGTTTAAAGGATCGCTCCACTGGCTTACTTCACTGCCGTTTCTTGCCCTGATCCTGTAGGTATGGCTGGTATTGGGGTTCAGTCCCTCGTGGATGAAGACGGTATTGTTTCCATTGTCCAGGATGACACCCTCTACATCTACGTCGTATCCGTCCGCATTGGTTACAGCCTCCCAGGATACGGTAATTTGGGTATTGTCGGCTTCTCCCTTCACCCCTGAAGGAACCGTAAATATATCTGCCTTTGTTCTGATGATAATCAGCCTGCTCCAGTCACTGCTGCTGCCGTCCTTTACCGACCGTACTCTGTAGGAGTGCTCCGTATCGGCCAGCAAATTGTCATGGATGTATTCTGAAAGGGCTCCAAGGCTCCTGATATTTCCGTCTACTTCTATCTCATAGGTTAAACCGGGAATTGTACTCCAGCTTATTTTCACCTTGTTCTTGGCGGGTTCTACAGCCACATTTTGCGGAACCGGCAGCTCCTGATCCTGGGTTACAACGGTTAACAGTTCACTCCATCCGCTTTTTCCTGCAGGATTGATGCTCCTTACACGGTAGGTATGGCTGGTATTGGGAATCAATCCGGAATGTACATAGTTGGTGCTGTTGCCGTTGGAAGTAATATCGCCATCCACCTCGATATCATAAGCGGTGGCGCCATTTACAGCATTCCATGTAAGGGTGATGGTATTTCTGGTGGCCAATGAGTTGATATTTGCAGGTGCAGTGGGAACCGGCGGCAGGGTGGATTTCGTAATGGGATCACTCCAGGGCCCTGCCACGGCGCCATTTTTTCCCCGCACTCTATAGGTATGCTCTGTATTGGTGATAAGTCCTGTATGGGTAAAGCTTGTCCCCTGTACGCTGCTGAGGATTTGTCCGTCTCCTTCTATTTCATAGGCGGTGGCATAGTTTACCAGCGGCCAGTATATGGTAATGCTGTTCATATCCGCCGTGGCCGTCAGTTCTCCTACCTTTGGCGGGGGTGTTGCCAGGGTTGTACCTGTGGCGGGTGCGCTGAAGCCTGTAGCGATATCTTCCTGGTTTTTGGCTTGTATCTTATATGAATAGGTGGTTTGCGGATTTAGATTTCTGACAGTCTGTATCATATTTTCAGGTCTTATCCAGGTTGAAATCGTGGTTTCCTCTCCTGAAGAGGTTAAGTATCTGTTTGTAGCCGTGTTCACAATTTGATAGACCGTACTTGACGCATTGCTGTCTGTGATTTTTATATCTAATGTATAGGATGTAGGATTTTGTACGGTAATCTTGGGTATTTCAGCTTTTGTATAAATCGTTTGTACATTGCTGGATACTATGTGTTCCATCATATCTCTAGCTTCAAATTTTACTGTGTAACCTGTGTTAGGCAATAGTGAGTTCTGAGTGTAAGATGTACTAGTAATCCAGTTTGATATGTTTTGTCCTATGGTATATCGATATGGGGTAGCATGAAGCCCTGAAATATTATCTGTTGCAGTTCCCGTTACCGTTATGCTTGTAGAAGTAGAACTAGTACTTACATTTCCCAAGGTGGGCGGAACCTTATCTACTTTAAACGGAACAATAGCACTGGCAGTATTTATTCCATCGCTGATTTCAAATCTAATTGAATGGTCTCCCTCACTTAACAAAGACATATTTAATGGATTAAAATTTACAGTTTTATCTGTGGATGTACTGCTAACCGTTTTTATATCTCTTGCGTTGGTTTCCATATCAACGTAATATCTACAAGTCAATGTGTCGTTTTCTTGATCTGAAACAGTAATAGAGGGTATAATATTAGTATCCTTCTCACTATAAATATTATTTTTTATAGGAATATTAATTGCCAATTTTGGAGTAGTGTTAGGTTTCATTGCCCATATTTCTTTTTCATTTGTAAAAATATATATTGTTTCGTCAGATAACATTGCCTGTGCAGTGACCCGGGCAGCAGGCATTGTTGGTCCTTCACGCAAGGTATATGTAGCTGCATTATAAATATAACTTTTATTAGTCATATCTCCGGCAATATTCGTATGGTTTCTGGAAACAATGAATATTTCTCCATTAGATAATAATGTACCATCAATCCATGTAGGATCATATCCATTTTCATTCGCAGATATTGAAACTAGATTTGCATATTCTTCCCCTGTGTCAACATGAAAAACTTGAAACCAACTGTTAACTATAGAAGAAGCAAATCTCCCTCCATAATATACAACCTTCGATCCTATCAGAAAAGCTTTTTTGATACTTGATATTCTTCTTTTGGGAACACCTTCTGTTCTCCATTTGTTTGTATCAATATTATAAATTGCTCCACGTGGAGTCCCATTTGTAGAACCATCATTTCCTCCAAACATATATATTTCACTATCGGATATTCTTACTGCTGCTACACGAGAATCATCATAAGGAGCATCCGCTTTGCGTGCCCATGTATTCGCATTGATATTATAAATATAGGTATAGTTTCTGCGGGATGCACTACTACCGCTATCATGCCAATAGTTAAACATAATAAACTTGCCGTTGCCTAAATATAGTGTTGTTCCTACCTCCCACATTTTATATGGAAAATTATGCTGCTTAACTGTCCATCCTTTGGTTTTGGTATCATATATTCTCACTTCAGTTTCTAATAAGAATACAATTTGATCATTTTCCATAGCATGAGCGGTGGGCATTGTTCCTGCACTTGATCGCACTAAACTACCCTCATAAGTTCCAATTACATCAATTTTCTTATAGTCTTCGGCAGTAAATGCAGCTTCAGCAGTAATTCCTTGAAGAAACATAGCGTTAAGTAAAATCAATAGTACTAAAGTATTGACCTTCACCTTACTTAAATGTTGATTATACCTGACTTTTTTCGTGTTTAATTCATTCTTTAGATTTAACGATTTCAACGCTTTTCCCCCTTTTAAAAATTTTAGATATACATAACTTTTTTCTTGATTTCTTATATCTTGAAGACTATAAATAGCCTTAACACAGTATTTAATGATTTCTTCCATTGACAGAGGTTTTCATCCTTTTTACAGTTCAAATTGCGCCCTGCGAAACTAAAAATATTTAAAAATCTACGTCAAACATCATTTTACTACCTTAATGTTCAATAAATCCCATAATTATGTATATTTCTATAATATATTCTATTTTTTAAAAAATCTAACAATTAATAACGCATTTTTCGACACTTCAGCAGGTAAAAGCTTTCTTGAGGCTGATTGAGCATATTTTCATAAAAAAAGAGCACTTGCTGATTGCTTCAGCTTGTGCTCTTTACGCAGTGCCTCCAAGGGCCTATTTTATAATACTACCTTTGATAAAATTTCCTTCTCTGCTGCAGTTACCTCAGTCTCTATTTTTTGAACCTTCCCGGATACTTCCTTTACAAATGCCTCATCTTTAATCGATCCCAGGTTAATCTTCACGTTATACAAGGCAGACAGTACAGCCGTTCTGGCCATCATGGCTGCAACAGCACCATCGGTTACTGCGTTTTTGTTGCCTTTCTCTACTACCGCTGCAACCATTGTCATCATATTGAAAGCATCTGTGGCTACATCCAGGGGTACTAGTGCAGCATTTTTTGTGGCCTCCTGGATTGCAGCCTTTCTGGCATTCATTTCTTCTTCTGTTCCCTTTGGCAGTTTGAAGGCTGCCATCACTTGATTGAAGGCGTCACTGTCCCGGTCAATGTCCGCTGCAAGCTTTTCTCTCAACTTTGCTGCATCTTTTGCAATTTGCTGCATTTCTTCCTCCAATCCCTCATAGCCTTTCTTTCCAATGGTCAGATTAGCTACCATTTCTGTCAATGCAGCGCTTACGGCACCGCTAAGGGCTGCGATACTGCCGCCGCCAGGCACCGGTGCATTGGAAGCGGTTTCTTCTAAAAATGCCTTTATATTTAAATCAACTAGCATAAAATACCTCCTTTTTCTTTGTCAAACACCAGTTGTCCGTTCTTTACAACCTTCTCAACGGTATTGACCCCTACATGATAGGGAATATATTTATAGGATGGGAATTCCAAAAGAATGATATCGCCTTTCTTTCCTACATCGATACTGCCTATGGCATCTGCCCGGCCTACAGCGGCTGCACCATTGAGGGTCAGTGCGGTCACTGCTTCTTCAGGACTCATGCCCATATACAGGGTTGCCAGTGCAAAAGTCAGCGGAATAGATTCTGTAAAGCAGCTGCCGGGATTTAAATCTGTTGCCAGTGCTACAGCGCATTTATGGTCAATCATATATCGGGCTCTTGCATAATGCTCTCTTAAACTGAAAGCTGTATTAGGCAGTAAGGTGGTGATTACCCCCTTTTCTGCCATGGCTTTTATACCCTGGTCCGATGCCTGCAGCAAATGGTCAGCAGATACGGCGCCCAGCTCTGCAGCCAATTCTGCACCGCCCAGCTGGACGATCTCGTCGGCGTGAAGCTTTAGTTTCATGCCCATCTCTTTGGCTTTCGCCAACAACCTTCTGGACTGCTCCACGGAAAATACATTCTTTTCGCAGAAGATGTCACAAAACTCTGCCAGGTTTCGTTCCACCACTTCCGGCAATACCTTTTCGATGATAAAATCGATAAATTCGTCTTCTCTGCCCTTGTATTCCTTCGGTACAGCATGGGCTCCCAGGAAGGTTTTTACCACATCGACCGGATGGACTTGATCGATTTCCTTCATCACTTCCAGTTGCTTGATTTCCGTTTCATAATCCAAACCATAGCCGCTCTTGCCTTCTGCTGTGGTAACACCAAAGGAAAGCATGGAATCCAGCCGCTTCTTTCCTGCTTTGAATAATTCTTCCCTGCTGGCTTCTTTTGTAGCTCTGACGGAGTTAATAATGCCACCGCCACGCTCCATGATCTCCATATAACTGTCGCCCCTTAGGCGCCAGGAAAATTCCTCTGCCCGGTACCCTCCAAACACAAAATGGGTATGGGAATCCACAAAACCAGGTAGTACAGCCTTTCCAGCCGCATCAATTACCTGCTCCGGATAATGGGTGAGCTTCTGCTCCACTTCTTCTGTGGTGCCTACCATCTGAATAATTCCGTCTTCTATATAAACTGCACCATTGGGGATAATATGCAGTTCCTCCATTGCTTTGCCGAACTTTGGCCCAAACCCGCTGCAGGTTACCAGTTCCGCAGCATTTTTAATCAGTATGGTTCCTTTTTTCATGACACTACTCCATTAAGCTGGTTTCCAGCACCTTGTCCATGGAGAAGCCTTCCAGACCTAAGTAGTAAGCAGCGGTATCTACTAAGGCCTCCATTGGTACCAGTCCCACAACTTCACTGCCGATCACATTGACACCGTATCTCTTTGCTTCCATTCTAACGGTTTCAAAGACACGGTACATAGCAGTTTTCGTATAGTCTGTTAAATTCATGGTAACCTGCGTAATCCCTTTGTCCGGAATCTCTACCCCACCGGCTTTGCAATATCTAAAACCGCCATTGGAGAACCGGATATTCTTGGCGATATTGTTGGCAATCTGGATATTCGGTGTATCTAAGCTGATATTGTAGGCAATCAGCGGCATTCTAGCGCCAACCGCCGTAACACCTGCTGTAGGATGAATCTGCGCTTTGCCAAAATCCGGCTGCCACTCCGGATTTTTTAGTTTTTCCGGCATTCCCTCAAACTGTCCTTTTCTTACATCTGCAAGGTTTTCACGCTCCGGCTTGGAAGCCGCCTTCTCATAGAGGAACACAGGAATATTGTATTTCTCTGCCACAGCTTTTCCGGTTTCCTTAGCCAGTTCGATGGCTTCTGTCATGCTCATATTCCTGATTGGAATAAAGGGCACCACATCGGTAGCACCCATTCTGGAGTGCTGACCTTCATGCTTTGTCATATCAATCACTTCTGCCGCAACACCAATAGATTCAACCACTG
Organism: Geosporobacter ferrireducens; assembly: GCF_001750685.1. Classification (GTDB taxonomy): domain Bacteria; phylum Bacillota; class Clostridia; order Peptostreptococcales; family Thermotaleaceae; genus Geosporobacter; species Geosporobacter ferrireducens. The sequence goes on from NZ_CP017269.1 coordinate 2,204,606, forward strand.
CATTTTTTACAGCCTCCGGCTCCCCGATTACGGTTACCACCACACGGTTATAGTCCTTATCTGCTTCATAGTTTAAGAGCTTAACCCCTTCTTTGCCTCTGAAGGGAGATACAATTTTTTCGATTTTATCCAGGTCCCTGCCTTCACTATAGTTCGGCACACATTGTACGATTTTTCCTTTGCTCATGTTGTTTCCACCTTTCTTATATGTATGTTATTCATTGCAGTAGAAAGTATATCTTGCCCGGTTTTTTAGGGATGACACAAGGCCATCCCCTCCATCCCCAGTTTTTTATTTACCCTTTAAAAGCCTTTTCTACCAAAGATTTTACCAACTCTTCTTTTGGAATGAAAGGTAGGGTAATATGGTCTGTTCCTTCGTTTTGTTGGTTGAACTCAATGCTGGTACTGATAGAGTTTTCGTTTCTTGCCCAAGCACGTCTTGCAACACCGCCCATTACGTCCCAAGGCATAGCAGACTTAAGGATTTCATCCACACGGGCACTGCCGTCTAATACCATACCAAAACCACCATTGATGGATTTTCCGATACCTACGCCACCGCCATTGTGAAGGGCTACCAGACTCATTCCTCTAGCTGCATTTCCCGCAAAGCATTGGGTTGCCATGTCTGCCATTACATTGCTGCCGTCTTTAATGTTGGAGGTTTCTCTGAACGGGGAGTCTGTACCGCTCACGTCATGATGGTCTCTGCCCAGCATGATCGGACCTACTTCTCCATTACGCACCATTTCATTAAACTTTAAAGCGATCTTAGTTCGTCCCATGGCATCCTGATACAGGATTCGTGCCTGGGTACCTACTACCAGTTTATTTTTCTCTGCATCTCTAATCCATACATAATTGTCCCGGTCCTGACCTCTTCGATTTGGGTCAATGCACGCCATAGCAGCTTGATCGGTTTTCACCAGATCTTCATGCTTGCCGCTTAAGCACACCCATCTAAAGGGTCCGTATCCAAAATCAAATAGCTCCGGTCCCATGATATCTTCTACATAGGATGGCCAGATAAAGCCGTCCTTTTCATCCACACCGTTTTTGGAAATCTCCTTTACCCCTGCGTCGTAAACGGATTTCATAAATGCATTGCCGTAGTCAAAGAAATAGGTTCCACGCTCTGTTAATGCCTTAATTAATTCAAAATGTCGTCTTAGGGTCTGGTTAACCATTTCAATAAATTTTGGTCTGTCCGCTTTCAGCATTTCTGTTCTTTCGTCGAAGGTCAATCCCTGTGGGCAGTAGCCACCCTCATACACTGCATGGCAAGAGGTTTGATCGGAAAGCAAGTCGATTTTAATATTGTTTTCTACTGCATATTCTAATAAATCTACAATATTTCCATGATAGGCAATAGAAATCGGCTCTTTCTTTTTCATGTACTCCTGTGCCTTGTCAAATACTTCCTTAAGGTCTGCAGATACGATGCTTACCCAGCCTTGGCTGTGTCTTGTTACAATTCTGGAATAATCCACCTCTGCAATAATGCCTACGCCATTGGCAATTTCTACAGCCTTTGGCTGTGCCCCGCTCATACCGCCTAACCCAGAGGTAACAAACAGCACGCCTCTAAGATCCTGATCTTCTGGGATGCCCATTTTTAGTCTTCCTGCATTTAGCAAGGTGTTAAATGTTCCATGCACAATTCCTTGGGGTCCGATATACATCCAGCCCCCTGCCGTCATTTGTCCGTAGCTGGCTACCCCCATCTGTTCTGCGATATCCCAATCCTTTGGATTGTCAAACATACCTACCATAAGGGCATTGGTGATGATTACACGGGGTGCCTCCGGCTTTGATTTAAATAATCCCAGAGGATGCCCCGATTCAATCACGAGGGTTTGTTCGTTGGTCATCACTTCAAGATATTTCTTAATCAGCTGATACTGCATCCAATTTTGACAAACCTTTCCCGTTTCTCCATAAGTAACAAGCTCATAGGGGTACAACGCTACATCAAAATCTAAGTTATTGTCAATCATTACTTGGAAGGCTTTTCCTTCTATGCAGTTTCCTTTATATTCGTCAATCGGTTTTCCTTTGATTTGTCCTTCAGGACGGAAACGGTATCCATAAATTCTTCCTCTTGTGAGCAGTTCTTCTAAGAATTCCGGTGCCATTTGCTCATGCAGGTGCTCCGGAATATAGCGCAGTGCATTTTTAAGGGCTGTCTCGGTCTGTGATTGGGACAGTTTAAAGCCTCTGTCCGGTGCCCTCCGAATCCCTTCTGCAAATTTCGGATAGACTGGCAATTCGTCTGCCAGCTTGATCGTCATCGCCTGTGCGATGTCATAATTTCTGATCATTTTTTATTCCTCCCTTTCCTTAATCCTTATCTTTCACTTTGATTTTTAAACTGTATCTATTGATTTCTGCTGCTTTGTCAGCCCTTTATAATGTAAAGGTTTTCATTTGTCTTCATTATATAGCATTACCGTCACCAAAGCGTCTAATGCGAAAAGAAAGTTCTGAAAAATCTCAAAAAAAATAACCCTTTCGGGTTTCAGTCTATTGATAAAGCCATATTTTCATAGAACTTCCTCATAAGCTTCCGATTCGCGACTTGACGAAGGTCACTTTTTTCAGCTGCCTTATTCCGTAAAAGTGTCCTTGTCACGGAGCAGGGAGGATCTTATGAGGAAGTTCTCAGCAAGAGCTAACGCTTTGGGGTTTAATTTTCACGGCTGTGGATCACCACAATGATGTCTTCCGGATAATTGTTTCCAGCAGTCACTGCAATAACGATATCTTGCAGGATCGAGGGCTCTGCCGTTACCACGACTGTATCCTCTGAGGCCTCAGCAGTTTCCTCCTGCTCATCCATCTCCTTTATTGTTTCTTCTGCAGCAGCTTCTTCTATTTCAATAGTTCCCAGTTCTTGGTCATAATCTACTTTTAATCCCAGGCTTTCCAGGATAAATCGAAGGGGCACCAAGGTTCTATGGTTCATCATCTCAGCGGGTACATCCAAGAACATTTCCTTTTCATTCACCATAGCGATTTGATGATTCAGTTGAATGATGATCCGATAGTCATTTTTTTCTATGGTTACAGTTTTTGTATCAGCCTCCCAGCTGACATTCGCTCCAAAGCTCTCTGAAAGTGCGCGTGCAGGAATCAATGTTCTTCCTTCTTTGATTACAGGGGGTGTATCAAACTTTAATAGTCCCTTTTTCGTAATAATATTTTCAACAGGAATAACTTTAATCTTGGAGTTTTCCTTTTGCATGTTCTCACCCAGTGCCCTTAGGGCTTGATATTCTTCCGGGGTATAGTTTAACTTCATGACTTCCTTCATTTCCAGTTTTATTTCTTTTCGTTTTATTTTATTTTCGACGGTTTGATCTAGATTCTCTTCCAGTTTTTTTAATTCTTCATGGTTGGCAGGCTGATCTTGCGGCTTTGCTAAAACCATGGCTGGACTTGAGAATAATATTCCCGTAATTAAAACAGCAGCCATTTTTCTATGTACTTTCTTCAATGGCTTGTCCTCCTTTATTCTTTATAATACTCCCTAGGGCTTTTTGTTGTGGGGAGATATATTTTTGATGTTCTTTTGCTTTTTCGATTCATCCTCTTTTTTGGTTTTTTCCCCTTTGTTTTCCCGCTTGGGAGAATCCTCATCCTTTACATGCTTTATCTCTTCCGGCTTGGTTTTCTCCCTAACAGGCTTTTGTTTTTGCAGTTCTTTTTCTTCATTGGTTTTGCCTTCACTACTGCTTGAAGTATCATCTTCCTTCTTATCGGTCTTTTCCGGTTTCTGTTCCTGTGGCTTTTTTTGTTCTGCAGGGGGTTTATTATTCTCAGCAGGCTTCTCCAATTGCTCCTTGCCTTCTTTCTTGGAAGCATTTGAACTTTTCTTTTCCTTCTGATCTGTTTGTCTCTGACTTTCATTCTTCTTTTTATCATCCGGTAAATCTTCTTCTTTTTTCTCTATCTCTTCTTCTTTCTTTTCATCCGCTTTAGATTTATTTTTTTGAACTTCTTTTGTCTTTAATTTTCCAATTCCTCGTTCAACCAGCTCTTGTACCTTTGCTTTTTTAATTTCTTCTACCGTTACCGGTTGTTTTTCCTCTATGGCGTTCAGGAAAACCTCATATTTTCCAATAGAAATTTTTTCTTCCCGGGCTTTTGGAAGATCCTCTTTTTTCCCCTTCAGATAGAGTACTTCAATCTCTTGAAAGCTTTCCTTTTCATCCAGCTTCTTTAAAATGACATCCTCCAGCTGCGGTTTTGGAAATTTTGTTTCCTCCTTTAAAACTACTGTGGAAATAAGTATCGTCTTTCTCTCTTCTGTGATATACTGTAAATTTTTCGCTTTATCTACCAATTGCACGACTGCATCCTCAGCGGCCAAGCCTACTAGCGATTCATCCAGAAGCTGCTCACCTTCTTCGTTAAGGGCCAAGCTCCGCAACACTTGATTTGCTCTATTGATTTCCAGCTCTACGCTTGGATTGATATCAATGCTGACAACGGCAGCAACCTGCTGCATAGGCAGCCAACGCTGCAATGTAGTATATACTGTTGCAGATAAGAAAAACAGCATGAAAACTGCAGCGATCAAACTAAAGGACTTGGACATCGACGGCTTTTCCTTGTAAATATCTTCTTCTATAAATAATATTTCTTTTCCGGTGGTAAGCCCTTCTTTTTTTACGACTTTCAAGCATTCTCCACTGGAGGTAAACACAATGGCAAAGCTTTTTTCCACTTTTACAACACATCCTTTATAGACCATGGCTTACCCCTCCTTTACCTCCCGATATGTATTGCTTTAATCCATCCAATTCACTATCTAGTATCAATACGGTAGCAATAATAAACTTGCGGCTGCGTTTCAGCATTTTTATAGTAACACCCATGTCCTGTACCAAGCGACTGCTGGGCAAATTTTTCTTTCTCATCAATTCATCCCTTAGTTCTTGGTGGTTTACGATAAATCCGGCAATTTCCAGAGCTTTACTTCGGGTATCCCTATGCTTTGGAGCCTCTTCCACCAAATTCTGAAAGGTAATATCAAAAGCTTTTAACTGTTTTTCTAAAGCTTGAATTTCTTCCTTAAGTGCAATTTTCTCTGTAAAATCCTCGGTCTTTAAGCTGTCGCTGCTCCAATTTTCCTCAGATTCCTCCAGTTGATTGATCGACAAGGTCTTGCTGTGTTTTTTTATTTTCCTAAGATAATCCGTAATCCTGCTTTTAATGACCAGTTCCGCAAAGCCAATGAAACTTCCCCTAGAAGCTTCATACTTATCTAAAGCTTCATTGAAGGCTTCCAGACCAATACTATATTCTTCGCTATTTTCCGATTCCAAATAGCGATTAATATGATTGGAAATGGTTTTGATCACAAAGGGAATATACTCTTGGATTAGCTTCTCCCGTTCTTCCGAATCGCCCGACTGAATTTTTATTAATCGATCCGAGAAGGTGTCTTTTTTAAAAAAGTTAAGTAGGCGCGCCAACTGTTTTACACCTCCCTGCACTACAGATATACGCAGTCTGTTTTGGTTTTTGGTACCTCTGATGTCGTCATATAATGACATTTGACAATAAATAAAAAACAGCAAAATTCTACTCTTCTACTAAAACTGCATTCCAAAGTAGCGCTATTTTGCTGAATATCTAATATTATTGTATCAGAGAGATATTATTTTTCAATGGTCAGGAAATTATTCCCTTTCTTGGATCCATTCCAGCACTGCTTTTGTTTCTGTTCTACCCGAGAGAAATATCTGAATCATATCCGAATGATGCAGATTCCCTGCAATGAACAGTTTTCCAAGGTCTCCATTATATTGATTATATTTCTCTACGAAATTCGCCGCCTGGTCCATGCCTAAAATGGTATCCTTCTTTCCATGGATGCAAAAGAAGGGTATTTCTTCCTTTCCATGAATCTGTTCAATGGGATTTGCCTGATGCCATTTCATCGGATTCTTTACAAGCAACTTTACTAATTTTTTTATGAAATAGTTCCGCTTTGCAGATAAGTCGAGGGGTGCACCTAAAGTGATCACACCGGACAGCTGCTCCCTGCAAACAATAGGGTCTTTCTCCCCATTCAAGGCCATTAGGGCAGCTAATTGTCCGCCGGAGGAATGCCCGCATAAAATAATCTTTAGCGTTTTCCATTCACCCATCCCTAATTTCTCCACGCTCTTTCTTAAGCCTTTCTCGATATCTTCCAGCTGATCGGGAAATTTATGAAACAGAGAAGAACGGTGTCCTACCAATATTGCAGGATATCCTGTCCGGGCAAAAAAATATCCAATAAAACGGTATATATCCGGCAATCCAAAGATCCAGCCCCCTCCATGAACAAAGAAAATGAGTTTATTTCTTTTTCTTCTATCATCTGAGTGAAAAAATAATACATATTGCCCATGATCTTTTCCAAAATAGATTTTCTCCACCCGTATACCTTTCTTCTTCCTCTGATTTGCAATCAGCATTTTTACCAAAAGAATAGGCATAGACAGATATTCCTCTACTGCCCAACGAAGCATCTGCAACATCTCCTATATTCGACTATGAGAAAATACCAAAATAAATAAGCTTCAATATATAATAAACCAGCGGTACAAAAATAGCCGGCAGCATATTCCCTACTTTGATTCGTTTAAATTCTAATATATTAAATCCTATGGCCAAAATCAACAATCCACCGATGGCTGACATTTCCCGAATGACATCTTCTGTTAAAAAATCCTTCATATACTCAGCCGTTAATGTGATAAAACCTTGATAAAGAAACAGCGCTACGGAAGAGAAGATTACTCCAATACCCAGGGTAGAAGTAAATACAATAGAAGCAATCCCGTCTAAAACTGATTTTGCATAGAGTGTCTGATGATTTCCTGTCAGCCCGCTCTCTAAGGACCCTACGATTGCCATTGAGCCTACACAGAACAGCAGACTGGCAGCTACAAAGCCTTTTGCAATTCCGCCTTCTTTTCCACCCATTTTATTTTCCAACCAATTTCCCAGTTTTTCAAGATTATCTTCAATGCGCAGCATTTCTCCCAGAATGCTTCCGATGGCAAGACTAAAAATCACCAGTACTAAATCTTGCGTTTTTAAGCCTCCCATGATTCCAATCAGTACAACAGCAAGTCCGATTCCTTTCATGACCGTCTCATTGTATTTATCAGGAATTCCTCCCCGAAATAGGAGCCCTACCAAACTTCCCCCTATAACTGCCAATGCATTGACAATTGTTCCCCACATAAGCTGCTCCCCCTCGTAGCTAGATAAGTTGCAATAAATATGTTACATTCGCTACGCCAGGGGACAGTTCCTCATGCACATAAAAAACATCTGTGCCAGACGAACCGTCCCCATGACTCCGCTATTGCAACTTATATATTCTGCTTTTTTATTTATTATTCTGTATACAATTAAAAATTCCTTCCCTGTCCTCCTTTACCAATGCCTAATTCCCGTGCATAATAAAACAGGTATTGCTGCGCAAAACCTGCGTAAGCGCCAAACCGCTTTCCTGCATAATCTTGCAGCTGATTTAAGGGGATGCCCTGGGGCACATAGAAAAACTCCATAACTCTTTTTACCCAGGTATCAATGGGAAAAGCATCTTGCTTGTCCATAGAAAACAACAAAATACAGTCGGCTACTTTAGGGCCTACACCACTAATCCGCAGCAATGTTTTTCTAGCATTTTCCGTCGACAGATTGTGCACCTGATACAGCTCTATTTGATTTTCTGCTGCCACTGCAGCTGCATCGACAATATATTTCGCCCGATAACCGGTTTTAGACAGGCGAATGGCTTCTACAGTCTGATTTAGTAATGCCTGCGGCTTAGGAAAATCATAGTATTTTCTCCCTCTATATTCACCGATATAGGTGCCATATCGAAGACTTAAATCCTCTATGGATTTTTGAATCATTGAGATTCCCCGATTGGAAGAAATAATAAAAGAGATCAATGTCTCCCACGGATCCTGTCGCAAAATACGGATACCATGTCCAAAAGCAGTGGCTTTCTCCATAACCGGATCATTCTCTGATAAAACTTTTTTGATTGTTCCATAGTCGCGATCCATATCAAAATAGGAATACCATACCTGGTGAAATTCTTCAAGGGTTGTAGGATGTATAATGAGACTGTTTTCCCGGCGACAGAGATTGATCACTTTTCCCTTCGCAGTCATCGTATAGCTGCCGTCATCTTCCCGCCACCAACGAAAGCATTGCCCACACTCAAAAATATGAGGCAATTCAAAATCTTGAACACCTTTTATTACGACAGCATCTTTGACCTGTTGAATGTTATATTTCAAAATATTTTCCTCCCTTATCGTAGCAGGATATTTTGCTTTTTCGAAGAATATAATCTTTAAGTATAGTTTATCAAAAAAACTCACTTTTAATAGGAATAAAATATATAATTAAATCTACACTATAGGTGCCCCTTTGGGGAGAATAGGGAATGAAGTGAAATGCTTCAGCGGTCCCACCACTGTAAAGAGGAGTTTTGCACATTTAACCACTGGTTTTCCGGGAAGGGGTGTAAAACGTTGAATCTGAGCCAGGAGACCTGCCTATAGAAATCTAGCGTCTTTGAATGATGGTAAAGTTCATGATTGATTTGTATTGCAAATCAATCATGAACTTTTTCTTTTTACTAAAAAGGAGGAATAATATGCAATTATTAAAGCAAACCATTGAAAGCATTGGAGAATTGAATTCCGAAGTGATGAAGCAAACCAGATATCGTGTAGACCATTTGGTAAAACCGCCTGGAAGCTTGGGCAGAATGGAGGATTTGGCTGTACATCTGGCGGGCATCACCAATAACCCTTTCCCAGAGGCAGATCAAAAGGTAATTATCGTGATGTCCGCAGACCATGGGGTTTATGCAGAGGGCGTCGCCCCTAATGATCAGATCATTACAGCGATTCAAACCCCTAACTTCGTTAGAGGTGTAACGGGCGTTTGTGCCTTTGCAAAACAGGCCCGTGCAGATGTAGTCGTCGTGGATGTCGGAGTAGCTGTTGATCTAGACGCTCCCGGTGTAATCAATCGCAAAATACGATATGGTACTGACAATATGGCGAAGGGACCTGCCATGTCAAGGGACGAGGCCATCCAAGCCTTGGAAATCGGCATTGAGATAACCAGTGAACAAATCCGTCAAGGAAAAAATTTGATTGGCACCGGTGAAATGGGCATCTCCAACACTACTGCCAGTGCTGCCATCCTTTCTGTACTTGGCGCCTTTGATCCCTCCGAAGTCGTGGGCATTGGCGCAGGGCTATCTATCGACCGGCTGTCCCATAAAGCAGATGTGATTCGTCGCGCCATCGCCTGCAACCGGCCAAATCCCAAGGATGGCATTGATGTTTTGGCAAAGGTAGGCGGCTTCGAGATCGGTGGAATGGCTGGAACCATGCTGGCTGCAGCAGCCCATCGCGTTCCGGTAGTCGTAGACGGATTTATTTCCACCGCTGCAGCATTGATTGCAGTTGCACTGGCTCCTAAGGTAAAAAACTTCCTCATTCCTTCCCACAGTTCTGCAGAAAAAGGCGCAGCAAAAGCCACTGCACTGTTAGGTTTAAAGTCCATGTTTGACATGGATCTCCGGCTGGGTGAAGGAAGCGGTGCTGCTCTTGCCTTCAACTTTGTTGAGGCTGCGACCTATATGGTTCGTGAGATGGTCACTTTGGAAGAAGCCGGTATTACCTTATAATTTTAAAAATAAGAATCCCAGGTTCGCCGGTTTTGTATGCCTCAATTTGTGGTATAATAAGATTGATTGCATGCAAAAGAAAGGTGCATTTTTTCTGCATCTGCATTCATAGGAGGAACACATGGGCTTAGTCATTCAAGGAATTATCCTTGGTTTTATTATCGTACTGCCGGGAATGAGCGGTGGAACCGTTTTTCTTATCTTTGGTCTTTATGAAAAAATGGTAAAAGACCTATTAAGGTTGCATATCCGCCCCTATTTACCGCTGGCTGGAGGTATTCTGATCGGTATTTTCGGCGGTGGATTTACTTTTGCTTTTTTCTTTGAAAACCATAGGGATCCTACAGCAGCCTTTCTGCTTGGATGTCTCCTAGCCTCTATCAAAGCAGTTCTCCGGGGTTGCCCCAAGGTTAATCAAAAAGGATTTATCACCATGGTCCTTGGCGTATTAATCGGTTTATTAATGGTTGTAGAGCCTTTGGGTCACAGTATAGAAACAGAAAACGTAAACTGGTGGCTGTTGATGCTGGGTGGCGCTTTTTCCAGTGCTGCAATGATTATTCCCGGGATTCCGGGAAGCTCTGTATTGATTTTACTGGGCCTTTATGATACCATGCTTTTTTCTATTAAGGAATTACAGCTCTCCAATTTGCTGTTTTTCGGTGCCGGCAGTGTACTAGGCATCTTTCTGCTGTTAAACCTGCTGGGGAAATTATATGAAAAGTATCGTGCAATGGTATCTTTCTTTTTTGCAGGCTTAATCCTAGGATCCTCCAGGGCTATTATGCCCTCCACGCCAAACCCATTGGTTGTATTTCTTTTTACCGCCGGATTCTTGCTGGTTTGGATCTGGAGCGGCAAGGAATCTTCTAACGTACTTCGCAGTGAAGACTGATAAAAGGGATCTGAAAATATGCTTCTCACGATCCCTTTTTTATGATTCTATAATTTTTCCAATAACCGTTTCATCATCGTAGCAGCCTCTGCCCTTGTAGCATTGTCTTTTGGAACGAATCGGTTTCCGGTTCTTCCCCGAATAATTCCCAACTTGCCGGCTGCCCGAATATCCTGCGCCGCCCATCCGCTTATAGCACCCTTATCCGCAAAGCTTAGTTCCGGTAAATTCTTGATTAATTCTTTGTTTCCTTTTTTCTCAAAAGCCCGGATGACCATAACCGAAATTTCTTCCCGCGTGATCAATCTTCCTGGTTCAAAATTCCCATTTCCGGTCCCTCGAATAATTCCTGCCCGATATGCTGCTTCAATATATAAGGATTTATTCGTTGTTGTACGTACATCTTTTAATAATCCTTCATAGCCTTTTGTCTCCAGTCCTAGGGCTTTTACAATAAATTCTGCAAATTCTGCCCGGGTAATCTTGTCATTCGGCCTAAAATAGCTGCCGGTTTTAGGAGTGAAAATACCTCTTTTCTCCAGATCCATGATATCCTTCTGTGCCCAATGTCCTCCAATATCTTCATAATTCGTCCGGCTGATCCATTTGTTTACATCTGCTGGTGTTGCCGCTGTAGTGAAGCTCCAGGTTTTATCAATGATTTCTGAGGTTTTATCATCAAATTCAATTTTCCCCTTTATGGTGACCGTATGTTTCTCCTTTGCTGTCAATGGGCTTGAGGGAATCAAAATCACACTGTCCTGTAACCATTGGTCCTTTCCGGGAGTATTTAAAAAGGTATTGAGTGTACTCCCTCTTGAATTGGTTAAAACAGCTTTATCAATGGTTATTTTGCTAATATTTTTGTCAGTAAAATAGGAGAGTGTAATCGGATACCCTACGTTTTGCTTTTTATTATGAAACCGTAAGGGATTTGGACTTTCATTGCCGCTCCATGCAGTATTTACATCGGTTTGATTTTCCATAGGATAGACCATTAATTTATCTTTTTCGGTCTTTCCTCCACCAAATTTATAGGTATAATATCGATCCTTCATCCCATAACCTAGGTCTGTTAAAAAAGGATTCAGCCAAACCAGCCGGTGATAGGGAGCATCCACCAATCCATCGATGGATTCCCGGTAGTTCCGGTTGCCAGAACTGAGGTTCTCACTAACCAAGCTGCCGCCGTATCCGAAAGCCCCTACTCTGTCCCAGGGTTTAGCACCAGTAAACCCTTTAGCATTGGCAAGTTGTTCATGGGTAATCTGTTTATTCAGGGCCATATAGTTGGCATGCGCCAATGCTGCAGCATTTAAACTGTCATTTAACCGTAGCTCCTGCAGCCCCATAAACTTTCTGTATTGATTCACATACTCCAGTACCTGTTTCTGTTCCTCTGTCGCTGCCGGCAAAACAGCAACTGCATTTTCGCTGACAGAGAATTGCCAGCTTTGATTAAAAGTCTTTGTCCAACCTTTAAAGGCTACTGCAAGGTCTACTTTATAGGATCCTGCCCTTAACGATTCCTTAGGAATATGAACAATCGCCTGAAGGCGCTCATCATATTTTGCCGCTACAACCGATCCGTTTAATTTCATTTCAATAGACTGTATGACGTTATTATTTAAAAAAATAGGCAGACTGATGGTAGGCTTTGATACCATTACCCGAATATCCTTGGGCTGGGGGGGCAAGTAGCCAATATTTTCATTTCCGTATGCAGCTGCACCCATTCCCATAGCGCACAATAGCGTAATTATATATATAATGAATAATTGCTTCTTTCTATTCATCCGCACTCCCTCCTCTCCTTTATTGTAATACATATTTTGGTTAAAAATAGTTATTGTCTTGAAAATGTAATATTCGTCCCTAAAATGTAATAAAGATCCATAAAAAATAAACTGCGAAAAATCGCAGTTTATTTTTTATGGATCTTTATTTTAGTACCAGCCTCTTAATTTCATTGCAGTAGCAACACGCTTGATAGACATCATATATGCTGCTGTTCTCATATCTACCTTATGCTCTTCTTTTAATGCCCAGATTTCTTCGAAGGCTTTTACCATCAATGCTTCCTGCTTTGTTTGTACTTCTTCGAAGCTCCAGTAGTAGTTCATTAGGTTTTGTACCCACTCGAAGTAGGATACAGTTACTCCGCCGGCATTTGCAAGAATGTCCGGAATAACTACGATACCCTTTTTGAATAATACTTCATCTGCTTCCGGTGTTGTAGGTCCATTGGCTCCTTCAGAGATGATTTTTGCCTTGATATCATTTACATTCTTAGATGTGATTTGGTTTTCTAAAGCACATGGGAATAACATATCTACATCCATGGTTAATACTTCACTTCTGTCGATTTCTTTTGTTGCGCCCGGGAAGCCCTTTACATGTCTGTTTTGTGCTGTATATTCCATCAATGCCTTCACATCTAATCCATTTTCATTTACGATGCATACACTGGAGTCAGATACTGCAATTACCTTTGCACCCATCTGCGTGATGTATAATGCTGCATAGCTTCCTACGTTTCCGAATCCTTGAATGGCTACCGTTGCACCATTTAAGTCTAATCCGGTTTTCTTCGCTGCATCTCTTGCCATGATCGCTACGCCGTATCCTGTTGCTTCTGTTCTTGCTAAAGAACCGCCAAAATCGACAGGCTTTCCTGTGATTACGCCAGGCTCGTTATATCCTCTTAATTTGCTGAACTCATCTACCATCCAAGACATGATCTGTCCATTTGTATTTACATCCGGTGCCGGAATGTCTTTTCTGTCTCCTACGATTGGAGCGATTGCTGTTATGTATGCTCTTGACAATCTCTCTAATTCGCCCTTTGATAATGTTGCCGGATCTACGATGATTCCGCCCTTGCCGCCACCGTATGGTAACCCGATTACGTTACATTTGAATGTCATCCATGTGGATAATGCCTTTACTTCATCTCTAGATACATCGTGATGGAAACGGATACCGCCCTTTGTCGGTCCAGGTGCATCGTTGTGCTGTGCTCTGAAACCAATAAAAGTTTTAATGCTTCCATCATCCATTCTTACCGGAATAGATACTTCCAAGGTTCTTAAAGGATTCTTTAAGATTTCATATACTGCCGGATCTGCTCCTAATTTGTCACATGCTACCTTAACCTGATGCTGTGCAATCTCAAAAGGATTTAATGTTTTTTCAGCCATTTCTTATGACCTCCTCATTCATTTATATATTGATATAAAAAATCATAAAAAAACCATGCACACCCTATTATTCCAAAAAAATTCATAAATTATTCTTTAAAATTGTTAATATTTTAACTTTACAAAATTTTTTGAAAATATAGTCACGCGCACGCATACAAGGAAAACATTTTCCGCTTTGGTATTTCAATGTTTATCATCTTTTGTCCCACTCCAAAGTCATTATAACATACTCAAATTTTTTTGTAAACACCGTGCATTAAATAATCACTAAACTTTTTATTGTGACATTTATCCCCAAAATATTCAGTGCTGTCATGTATTCTACCTCTTCTTTTATCTGCCTTTGAACCAACTTTGCTAATTCTCTAACAGGATTTCCATATGCAAAAACTAATTCTAAATGGATCACAATGCCATTTGGATGATTTACAACATCCACTTTAGAAATTTTATAGGTTCCTATTACCTTATAGGCTGCATGATAGACCAGGTCGCTAATTACTTTATCAGATATCGTATACTTCCCAAGATAACTAAAGGTAGGTCTTACTACAGACTTTTCAGAGATATGGACACTGTTGTCTTTTCTTCTGCGAAGAATTTTAAGTGGGTCGATGAAGTATCCGGAAAAATCTTCCTTAATCTCAAAGGTAGGTACCGGAATGACATGCTTTCCTAATTCCTGTCGCTGTTTTTGCGCAATTCTTCGCTCCTCCTCTGTAGAAATCTCTTCAATAAAAACATACTGTTGAATAGGGCCTATCTCTAGATGGGAAGCAATTTTTTCTACCATTCGGTCTGAGGTTCCCAATATTAAGATTCCCTTTGGTTTAAGCCTTTCGATGGCTTCCTGCACCAATTTTCGATGCTCTTCACTGGCAAAGAGCGCTCTCTTGACCGCTCCTACTGCAGTAGCTTCTCTTTTGGCCGATTTTCCTGCCACAATCTTATTTTCATGAATCAATAGCCCGTCATCAATAATATAGTCTAATTTCTTCTCATGGGCTAATGTCATTGCCCGGTAGCTTTTTCCTGTGCCGCTGCTCCCGATGAGTGCATATACTTTCATGGAGAACCTCCCTTTTATACGTGCATATACTTTCATCCTATATTTTATCATACCTTAACAGAATAGTATTGTATTTCTCGCGGATGGATATACAATGATAATCATTATATATTAGTTTTTTTGCCCTATATTTTTGTATGTTTTATTGTTGAAAAAAATGGCTTTTGCTATAATACTAATATCCAAAGAAAAAATAATTTTGAGGAGGATATACATATGGCATATGTAATTTTAGATTCTTGTATCAGCTGTGGTGCTTGTGAACCAGAGTGTCCAGTAAATGTAATCAGCGCTGGAGACGACAAATATGTAATCGACCAAAGCGGATGTATTGACTGCGGCGCTTGCGCAAATGTATGCCCAGTTGACGCTCCTGTACAAGAGTAGTCTCATTGAATTCTTAAAAAAGATACCCTCTGATCTCATCAGGGGGTATTGTTCTTTTCTTCTGTTTTTCTATTGTTTGATAAGGTGGTTTGGTTAATTTTACTAAGAAACTTTAGAATGGCTTTTTCTTCATTTAAGCTCATATCATCTAAAATAAAATGGAGCAATTCCTTCTGCTTTTCCAGATTGTGTTCTGTCATCCTTCTTCCAAGTTCAGTAAGCCTGACAATATATGCCCGCTTATCCTTTTTTGACTTTTCTTTTTCAAGATATCCATTTAAAGCCAACTTTTGAACACAGGAGGAAATCAAACCACGGTCCATTTCCATTTCCTCTACCAATGCATATAGTTTTTTATAATCCTGCTCGCCGACCCTTCGTAGAATGTCCAAGTCCAATAGGGATAGAGCTTCTCCCTTTACGCCGACTTTGAAGCCTTTGCGATCATAAATCAGTACCTTATGAATCACTTTATCCAGCATTCGATTGATTTCGTTGTAATAGTTCCCCATTCTGACCACCTGTTATCTTTTATTCATGCAATTATAACATTATTGAGAATATTTTTCAATGACAAAAATAGCAACGGGTGGACAGCGTCGTCCACCCTTACCAAGCTTATTATCTACACGATTTACAGCGCTGCTGCTACTTCTTTCATTGCCTTTACAATATCATCTACACGTTCTAGTCCATCTATTAAAGCCGGAACGACCTCATATAGATCTCCTACGATCCCATAATCAGCAATTCCGAAGATCGGAGCATCCGGATTTTTGTTAATGGCAATAATGATATCCGCTCCTTGCATTCCCGCCATATGCTGAATGGCACCTGAAATACCGCAAGCAATATAAATCCTGGGTTTTACTGTTTTTCCCGTCTGTCCTACCTGGTGATCATGATTGATCCATCCTGCATCTACAGTTGCACGGGATGCTCCTACCACTCCGCCTAATCGATTGGCCAGCTGCTCAAGCAACTGAAAACCTTCAGGTTTTCCTAAACCTCTTCCACCGGCAACAATTACTTCTGCCTCCTCTAAAGCCACCATTGCCTTGTCCGATTTTACAACTTTTATTACTTCTGTTCGAATATCCTTCTTCTCCAGATTCACCGGTACTTCGATAATTTGCCCGCTTCTTCCGGCATCACTTACTGCCTTGTCCATAACGCCAGGTCTCACAGTAGCCATCTGCGGCCTGTGCTTCGTACATACAATGGTGGCCATGATGTTTCCGCCAAAGGCCGGACGGGTTTGCAGCAGCTTCTTGTCTTCCTGGTCAATCTCCAGCTTCGTACAATCTGCCGTTAGTCCCGTATCCACTCTAGCCGCAACCCTTGGAGCCAAATCTCTTCCAATATGGGTTGCTCCTAAAAGGACAATTTCAGGTTTTTCTGCTTGGATCAGTTCAGAAATTACCTTTGTATATCCATCGGTAGTAAATACTTTCAACAGCGGATGCTGTGCCAAATACACTTTATCTGCACCGTAGGCGATACAGTCTTTCGCCAACTCTCCTATGTCCTCTCCCAGCAATACGGCACAGAGTTCTACACCAATTTCTTTTGCCAGTCTTTTTCCTTCTCCCAGAAGTTCTATGGCTACCGGCATAATTTTATCTTCCCGCTGCTCTACAAATACCCAGACATTTTTGTAAGCAGATAAATCCTTTTCTGCTGCTCCCTGATCTTCCCGAAGGATCGCGTCAAACTTACATGCATCCAAACAGGCACCGCAAGCCACACATTTATCATTAATAACAGCTTTTTTCTCAATCATATCGATTGCATCGAAGGGGCAAGCCTTTAAACAAAGCTTACAGCCGATACATTTATCCTCTAATACTATAATTGCCATCTTTTTCCCTCCACTCTCCCGATTATATTATATGCTTTTGTTTTAAACTGCCAACTAACTGCTCTACCATTTCCTTTGTATTTCCTTTAAGCATGATTCCTTTTCCCTTGGGTTCCGGCGTAAAGGAGCGTTTTACCTGGGTTGGTGATGCATCCAAGCCAACCTCTTGCTTCTGCACTGCCAAGTCAGCCAAGGTCCATACTTTCACTTCTTTTTCCCGGAAAGCATCATAGATTCCGTCAATAGACATATAGCGAGGATGATTTAATTCTTTGATGGCAGTTAAAAGAACCGGCGTTTTTGCCTTGATCAGTTCATATCCATCTTCCAAGGCTCTTTGAACCAGAATTTCTTCTCCTTGAATTTCAAAATGCTGTACATAGGTTACCTGTGGAATATCTAATCTTTCTGCCAGCTGTGGCCCTACTTGCGCTGTGTCTCCATCAATTGCCTGTCTTCCGGCGAATAAGATATCATAGTTTCCGATTTTTCGGACAGCTGCCGCCAGCGTATTGGAGGTAGCCCATGTATCCGCCCCGGCAAAAGCGCGGTCACTTAACAGGATTGCTTCGTCTGCACCCATAGCCAGACACTCCCGCAGCATTTCATCTGCCTGAGGCGGTCCCATGGTAATAACCGTTACATGTACTGCCGGATTCTTATCCTTTAGTGCCAAAGCCTCTTCTAATGCATTTTTATCATCTGGATTGAGTATACTGGGAACCCCTTCACGAATCAGTGTTCCTTTCACCGGATCTATTTTCACTTCATTTGTATCAGGAACTTGCTTTACACAAACAATGATCTTCACGAAAATTCCTCCTTTATTTTATCGTTGCCGCAGAGATTACCATTCTTTGCACCTCTGAGGTTCCTTCGTAGATTTCAGTAATCTTAGCATCCCGCATCATTCTTTCAACAGGATAATCTTGGGTATAGCCATAGCCTCCATGAAGCTGCACTGCTTTTGTCGTTACATACATCGCTGTCTCTGAAGCGAAAAGCTTGGCCATAGCAGCTTCTTTTCCATAGCTGAGCCCTTTTGACTTTCTCCATGCTGCGTTATATACCAGCCAGCGGGCAGCATTAATTCTCGTTTCCATATCGGCAATCTCAAATTGAAGTGCTTGGAACTTTCCAATAGGTTTTCCAAACTGCTCTCTTTGTTGTACATATTTAATCGTTTCATCCATGGCACCTTGGGCAATGCCTAATGCTTGGGCCGCAATACCAATCCGGCCGCCATCCAATGTACCCATAGCAATGCCAAATCCTTTACCGATTTGACCCAATAAATTTTCCTTCGGAATTCTACAGTTTTCAAAAATCAATTCTGTGGTTGCTGAACCGCGGATACCCATCTTTTTCTCTTTTTTTCCGATGCTGAAGCCAGGGGTTCCTCTCTCAACAATAAAAGCGGTGATTCCTTTTACGCCTTTACTTTTGTCTGTCATGGCAAAAATCACATAAGTATCCGCTTCCCCGCCATTGGTGATAAAAATCTTTGTGCCATTTAATATCCACGCTTCTCCTTCCGGCACTGCAGTTGTCTGCTGTCCTGCTGCATCTGTACCTGCATTGGGTTCTGTCAATCCAAAAGCACCTATCTTTTCACCTTTTGCCAAAGGGATTAGAAATTTTTGTTTTTGTTCTTCTGTTCCGTATTTTAAGATCGGCCAGCATGCCAAGGAAGTATGGGCCGAACAGATTACGCCTGTTGTACCACAAGCTCTGGAAAGCTCTTCTACTGTGATCGCATAGGCAACCTCATCGGCTTCTGCTCCTCCATATATCTTTGGTACGATCATGCCCATCATACCGTATCGACGCATCTTCTCTACGGTTTCCTTTGGAAATCTTTCTGTCTCGTCAATCTCTGCTGCAAGTCCGGCTACCTCTTTAAGTGTAAATTCACGAACCATTTTGCGAACCATCTCTTGTTCCTTACTCAGTATAAAATTCACATCAATTCCCTCCTCTATATTTTCAATAGTTGATATTTTTTTCACATCATTAGTGAGAATATGATGCATATCCTGTGCCAATTTTTCATGATTCCTTTATTTATTTTTATTTCTATTATCAGTCAATTCTATAAAACCCAGCAAAAAACGGCTGTGTGGAATAAGAAAGAAGACGCTTTAAATCTTTCTTATTCCACACAGCCGCAAATATTTGCTATTTTTTTTGTTAATCGCCTGTCAAATGTGTCTAGGTTTTCGCACACTGTTTGATTTTCTGTACACACCACCAATAAACTATTCGTCCCGATGATTCAGCAAATAGGACAATGTAAATAAGCTCTCGCTCAAGTGTACATTTTCGAGAATCACATGCTCCGGAACATTTAAATCTACAGGTGCGAAATTCCATATCCCCTGAATGTTACATTTTACTAACCGATCAGCGACACTCTGGGCCTGTTCCTTTGGGGTACAAATGATACCGATGGTAATGCCATTAGCTTTTATATATTCTTCCATATGGTCTGCATCCAGAATTTGAATATCCCGTATTTTTAATCCGATTAATTTAGGATTAATATCAAACATTCCCTTTGGTAAAAATCCTGCTTTCTCAAAATTTGTGTAATTAGCAATCGCCTGACCGAGATTGCCTGCCCCTACAATAATGGTATTGTAGTGTTTATCTAAACCTAATATGCCTTCAATCTCTTCAAAAAGGGCTTCTACATTATATCCGTAGCCTTGTTGTCCAAAGCCTCCGAAATTATTTAGGTCTTGTCGGATCTGAGATGCAGTTAATCCCATAATCTTGCTAAGTTCTTTTGAAGAAATTCGCTTAATATCCTTTTCTAATAAATCTTTTAAATAGCGGTGGTATTTTGGCAGTCTTCTAATTACAGCCATAGATATTTTCATATTATCCTTATCCATTGCCCTCTTCTCCTATTACCTTTATTATAGTTATCGACACGATTATATCATTTTGATACAAGAGTGTCAATTTAGCGGTCCATAGGCCATTTTTATACCTATTGCCTCTCATTATATTATGCCATGGGTTCAGTCCATTTTCATCCTCAATTTTTTCTGTTACAATAAAAGAGCACAGTTATTATAGAAGGAGGCTCCCATGATTGTCTTATCCTGTAACAATTTAACCAAATCCTTTGGTATCGATACAATTCTCGAAAATATATCTTTTTCTATCAATGCCGGTGAGAAGATCGGACTGATTGGCGTCAACGGCGCCGGAAAAACTACCTTGTTTCGTATTCTCACAGGACAGTACGGCTATGACCAGGGTGAATTCTTCATGTCTAAAACCCTTACGGTAGGTCATTTAGAACAAAGTGCGCCCTTGGACCCTCAGCATACAATTTTTCAAGAGGCTCTTGAAGTATTTCGCAATCTGATTGAGATGGAAGCAGAACTCCGCCAGCTGGAACATCAAATTGCACAGCAAAGTCAACTTCCCAATAATAACAGTTTAAACCAATTAATGGATATTTATGCCCGCCTGTCAGAAGAATTTCAACAAAAAAACGGGTATGGCTACCGCAGTGAAATTCGCGGTGTTCTAAAAGGTTTGGGTTTTTCTGAAGAAGAATTTGAACAGCCTATTTTTCAACTGAGCGGCGGTCAAAAAACACGGGTAAATTTGGCAAAGCTTCTTTTGACAAAACCCAATCTTCTACTATTGGACGAGCCTACCAACCACTTAGATATTGAAGCCGTGGAATGGTTAGAGGCTTACTTGCGCACCTATGCAGGAACTGTCCTCTTAATTTCCCACGACCGGTATTTTATTGATGAAGTAGTGGATAAAATCTATGAATTAGAGAATAAATCTCTCACCGTTTATCATGGCAACTATTCCTATTATAGTGAAAAAAAGCTTCAAATCTATGAACAGCAGCTCAAGGAATATGTAGAGCAGCAAAAAGAAATTGAAAAACAAGAAGAAATCATTCGCCGGTTTAAACAGCATGGAACAGAAAAGCTTGCAAAGCGGGCTCAAAGCCGTGAAAAAAGATTATCCCATGTGGAAAGAATAGACAAACCCTTGCTGCTGTATAAAAAGGCAAAAATTCGTTTTGAAACAAGAATCAGCAGTGGAGAAGATGTACTGCAGGTCGACAATCTATCTAAAAGCTTTGAAGATGCTCTTCTTTTTCAAAATGTTTCCTTTGATATTTACAAGGGCGAGCGGGTGGGACTGATTGGCCCGAATGGCATTGGCAAGTCCACACTTTTTAAAATCCTTTTAGGGCGGATTCCCTACAATACAGGCCTAATTCGTTTAGGGCATAACGTAATTTTAGGCTACTATGATCAAGAGCAGTCGGACCTGGATCATAGCGCGACGGTTTTAGATGAAATATGGAAGGAAAATATACACTTCAACCAAACCGAAGTACGCACCCTGCTAGGATCCTTTCTCTTTAGCGGTGATGATGTACAGAAGGAAGTTTCTTCCTTGAGCGGTGGGGAAAAAAGTCGTGTAGCCTTGTTGAAATTGATGCTTTCCAAAGCCAATTTTCTATTGATGGATGAACCGACCAACCATCTGGACATTGCTTCTAAGGAAGTCTTAGAAGAGGCATTGCTCCATTATGACGGTACCTTGTTGCTTATTTCCCATGACCGGTATTTCTTAAACCGCGTAACCACTAAAATACTAGAGCTTTCTAACAATGGCGTCCAATCGTATCTTGGAAATTATAAATACTATCAAGAAAAGAAAAAAGAGCTGTTGGAATCCGTAGATCCAGAGACGGTTATACAAAAAACAAAAACCCAGCTCAAGGATGAACGCAGAAAAGAAAAAGAAAAACAACAGGAAGAACGTAAGATAAAAAAAGCAAGAGAAAGTATCGAAGAACAGATTACCCTACTGGAAGAAAAAATCAGCGATCTGGAACAGCAAATGTGCCTGGAGGAAGTCTATGCGAATCCTCAGCTTAGCAAACAGATCCATGAAGAATCCAGCACCCTAAAGGAACAACTGGAAGCGCTGTATGTCCAGTGGGAAGAATACATTGAATAATAGAACATTTCCAAAAGACCATGCATAATTCTTGAAAATCTCAACAGAATACTATACAATTGTGTTTAACAAAAAGCAGCAGGAAAGGAGGAGTTCTTCATGTCTCATGACATCATCAAAGAGGCTAGGCGCTGTTATCAATGCAAATCTCCCAAATGTCGCAATGCTTGCCCCATTGCCACGGATATTCCCGGTTTTATTCATGATTTCTTAGAAGGGAGTATCGAAGAAGCAGGTAAGAAAATATTTGAAAACAATCCTCTTTCTATCATCTGCTCTATGGTTTGCCCTCATGAAAATCAATGTGAAGGCAACTGTATCCGCGGCATTAAAGAAGATCCTGTCCGCATTAGCTCCATTGAGAACTATATCTCCAGCTATTTTCTCAACAGAACCTCTCCAGAGGAAATACAGCTAAACAAAGGTCGAATTGCTGTCATCGGCTCCGGACCTGCAGGATTAACAGCTGCTTTTTACTTGGTTTCAAAGGGGTATAAAATCACACTTTTTGAAGCACAGGATCGAATTGGCGGTTTTCTGCGTTATGGAATTCCTGAGTTTAGACTCTCCAAATCCATCCTCGATCAAATTGCTGCCCGGCTAGTGGGCCTAGGTGTAAAAATCAGGCCAAATACCTTAATCGGTCCAGTAATCACCATCGATACCCTTTTTGACGATGGCTACGATGCAGTATTTATTGGTACCGGTGTATGGCGCCCCAATGTCCTTCGTATCAAAGGCGAAAGTTTAGGACATGTCCATTATGCTATTGACTATCTTCGCAGCCCTCAAGCCTATCAGCTGGGCAATCGGGTATGCGTCATCGGCGGCGGCAACTCTGCTATGGATGTAGCCCGAACTGCGCTCCGAAGCGGCGCACGGGATGTACAGATCCTATACCGCAGAGATCGTGAAAGCATGCCTGCAAGAGATACTGAAGTGGAATTGGCCCGAATCGACGGAGTAAAGTTTCAATTTTTTACTTCCCCTGTTGAAATTCTGGATGATGGGATTCGTTGTGTGAAAAACCAGCTCACAGAGGAGGGCCTTCTAGAAATAATTCCGGATTCAGAATTCATACTGCCTGCTGATTCTGTAATCATCGCAGCCAGCCAAGGACCTCGTAAAAATATTGTATCTACAACAGAGGGGATCGAAATTAATGATCGCGGTCTACTGATTACGGATATCACTGGAATGACTACAAGAGAGGGTGTCTTCGCTTCGGGGGATGTGGTGACGGGTGCCAAAAATGTGGTTGAAGCCGTAAAAATGGCTCGAGATGTAGCAATGACCATATCAGATTACGTCGAAAAAAAAAGATCGAAAATAGATGAATAGAAGAATACTTCTGTGTTAAACTTAAGAAAGATATTAGAAGCTATTCCATTATTCAAAATCATGATTTTCCATCTATTGGCATATCTGCAGGAAAATTTTTTCTATGGTTTTTCACTATAGTATTTTTTTAGGAACTGTGGTAAAATAAACACGTTGGAGACCACTAAGTGGTTATGATGAATATTTAAGGGAGGTATATACATAATGGTATTTGAAAAGATAAAACAAATTATTATCGATCAATTAGGTTTAGACGATGACGTAGAGATCACAATGGACTCTTCTCTCATGAAAGACTTAGAAGCAGATTCGCTGGATGCTGTGGAAATTATTATGGGAATCGAAGATGAATTTGATGTAGAAATTCCCGATGAAGATGCAGAAGCTTTTAAAAACATCGGTGATATTGTCAGATATGTAGAGGAAAAAATGTAGTTTGGAATTCCAAACTACATTTTTATTTTTATACATCCGCTACGCCACGGGGACGGTTCGTCTGGCACATAAAAAACATCTGTGCCAGACGAACCGTCCCCATGACTCCGCTATGGCATAACAGATGTTTATTTTTTTATTTTTGTTGTTATATTTTACATAACATGGGCATATATATAATACCAGTGGAAATCTGCATATCTTTATCCACACTTTTTCCACAGAATCCACAACGTTATCCACATAGAAATGTACCTATACACTCTATCTGAAACTTTACTCACATTATCCACAATCTTATCCACATTTCTTTCTGAATAACTTTACACAAAAAAGAAACCTCTTATGATTAACATAAGAGATTTTTGTGCGATTATGCGATATTTATTCTACTTTTCAAAGCTTCCAGCTCTGAATACATAGCATGGATGATTTCATCATTTTGTTTGTTTTTCTTCAGCAGCAATTCTACTAATTCGTATAAGTCCTTTACTCTTGTCTCC
The DNA here is from genome assembly GCF_001750685.1 of Geosporobacter ferrireducens. GTDB lineage: Bacteria > Bacillota > Clostridia > Peptostreptococcales > Thermotaleaceae > Geosporobacter > Geosporobacter ferrireducens. The sequence goes on from NZ_CP017269.1 coordinate 2,229,043, forward strand.
AGTTCTTCCCTGCTAATATTTTCGTCTACTTCCTTTAACCAATGCAGCATATGTACTACCTCCTATTGATATCTTGTAGATTCATTATACCATGGAGGTATTTTTTCTTCCTAGCTGTAATGTCTGTTATTCTTGGGAATACCTTACATATTTCTCTCCCAGCTTTAGGTTTGGCACAGCATTTAGATACAGATCCGCTGCATGTCCTGCAAGGTAATCATAGTAGGCAGCACATCCTATCATGGCTGCATTATCCGTACAAAGGGTCAGAGAAGGATATTTAACCTTTAAACCCTGCTTTTTCCCTTCCTCCGTTAACATTCTTCTCAATCCGCTGTTCGCCGCTACACCACCGGCCAATACGATAGTGTCTGTTTTTTTCCGTTTGGCAGCTTCAATGGTTTTATAGACAAGGACTTCTATAACAGCCTGCTGAAATCCTGCTGCTACATTTTCTACAACAATAGGATTGCCTTTTTGCTTTTCTCCATTGAGATAATTGAGTACTGCTGATTTAATACCGCTAAAGCTAAAATCAAAACTATCTGCCTCCAAGTATACCCTTGGAAATTTTATGGCTTTCGTGTCTCCCTTTTGGGCTAGTGCATCAATCAACGGCCCTCCCGGATAACCCAATCCCATGGCTCGCGCTACCTTGTCAAAAGCTTCTCCCACTGCATCATCTCTCGTTTTTCCCAATACTTCATAAATACCATAATCCTCTACAAAAACAAGATGGGAATGCCCTCCTGAAACAATTAAACATAAAAATGGAGGTACCAATGTCTTGTCCTCAATATAATTGGCACAAATATGGCCTTCAATATGGTTTACACCAATCAAAGGTATTTTTAATGCATAGGCCATAGCCTTTGCTGCAGAGACGCCTACCAGTAAAGCCCCAACCAATCCCGGGCCATAAGTTACGCCGATCTGATCAATTTCTTTTAGCTCTACATTGGCTGTATCCAGGGCCTCTTGAATTACAATATTTACATTTTCTACGTGTTTTCGGGAAGCTACCTCCGGTACCACTCCACCAAATTTTTTGTGTAAATCGATTTGAGAAGAAATGACATTCGATAAAACCTCTCTGCCATTTTTGACAACTGCAGCAGAAGTCTCATCACAGCTGGTCTCTATAGCGAGGGTTAGGACATCTCGTCCGTTTTTCGATTGAATTGTTTTACGCATATGATCACCTTCTTTTGTGTATATCTCTGTATATTATATCCAATGGAAGGACAAATAGCAAAATTTTCTACACAATATAGCGGGCAGACACAAGGCCATCCCCTGCAAAAGAAGCACTAATGTAGGGGATGGCCTTGTGTCGTCCCGTTTATAACAGATATATATTAGATTTATCATTCTAATATGCAGTTTCTATAATGATATTTGTTCTCTGGTGAAATACTATAAGTATCCGTATACGGAAATTCTATGGTATAAAGGAGACTGGATCAATGGCTGATCATCCACAGGACAGCAAAGAAAAGGAAGAAAAGATTCCTGATCATGAAGGCTTTATGCAGCGACTAAGCGATAGAAATATTCTTTCCGATGCCATGTTAGTAGAAGTAGACCAAACGGATTTCACCAATATTCTGATTGCAGAAGAATCCATACAGGATGATGAGGAGCAAAAAAAGGATCAAACATAAAAAGCAGCGAAGCTGCTTTTTATGTTTGATCCATATTCACCAAAATCTCGTCAATTAGATCCAGTTCACATTTATGGTCTTCTGTAAAATGTCCGCAATTTTCGCAGTTTACTTGGGATGGTAATGTTGCACTTTGAAGACCTTCCTGATAAATATTGCGAAACTTACTGCAGCGCGAAGCAATTGCATGAAGCTGCTCTTTACTGGCCATCCTATCCCTCCCTTTAAAGTTTATTAATAGTATCCGTAAACTTTAATGAACTATACAAAAGCCAAAGGAAAAATTCTTCCTTTGGCTTCTGCTATAATTCTTCAATGGGTTTATCTTTTTTTAAGATACGCTGAATGTTGATCAGATAGGTTCCGATCCCAAATAACAGTACTGCAAAAGATATAAATCTGCCAATATACGGAATATAAGAAATTAAAAGCAGAATTACTAAACCCAGCAGCATTGGCAGCAGGGATTTTTCTTCGTTTTTAAGGATCTTTCTGCCAATCCATAGTCCTACAGGCAGCCTAGCCAAATAAAGCAGTATTCCATAGAGAATGAGTGAAAGGATTCCCAGTGGAATACCAATCACAGTAAACATCATTAGCACAGCTGCGATAGGGATAACAATCAGTGCTGTCAGTCCGATTCCCACGCTGTGCCACGGCTTTTCTTCCATGGTGATTGCACTGTTTTTCATAAATTTATCGAAAAGGTATACGGATAAAAACCCAATCAATAGATAGGCCAGCATGCCAACCCCTTTACGAATAAGGTGGAGATATTTCCATCCTTTTTGCAGATTTTCCATACTCTGGCTTCTATTTCTCCTTGGCTCCGGCAGCCGGTATTCTACATGGCCTGTTACAGCTCCTTCAGGTATGCTGATTTCCTGTTCGCTCGTATAGGTAAGGTTTCCCTGGATTTTTCCATTCGGTCCAAAATATAGTTCTTCAGCAGATGCCGTCACATCGCCTTTTATTTCTCCATTGATTTCCAACCGTCGGGAAGCAGCCCTTACATCCCCGCCTACGATGCCATTTAAGATTACCCTGGATGCAAATACATTAATATTTCCGTCTACAGCGCCCTCCTCCGCTAACAATAAACTTTCTGTCAAAGCCGTTATGTTTTTTCCAATTTCTCCTGTAAGCTCAGTTCTATTGGACGCAAGCCTAAGATTTCCATTAATTTTCCCACCGATTTTACTGTTCATGGCAGCTAAAATAATATCTCCTGTTACCTCTCCGCCATTTTCAAATTCACTGCCCGCTGCATAGATGTCTCCATTGACTTTTCCACTATTAATGATCGTGTCTCCAGCTCCAAAATAGTCTCCTTGAATGCTTTCCTCCTGACCAATAATGATATTTCGCGGGGTATCCTGTACTGCCGCTGCGGGTAAACTGCTAAACCCAATCAGAAGCACACACCATATTATCCCCATTATTTTTTTCATTCCTCCAGCCTCCATCCTTTTTGAAGTCAATCAAACCATCTATTCCTTAGATTCTCCTATATACTTTTCTTCATTCTGTTCTTTAGTGATAAATCCTATAGGCCCTTGTGCATATGGGTTTCCATTTCCCGCCCTGCTATCTATCACTGCCCCTATCCCTGCAGCTTTAGCCAGAAAGGTTATGGTTTTCCCTACCAATGTGATCTCCACTAAAGCATAGAGCACGGTTCCTATAAAAAGCTCCATCATTTGAGACCAAGGCTTTTCGCGTCCTGAACCAACTTTTTTACCGATAGCCAGCTTCACAGCTGTATTCCCTGTAAAGGAGAGCAGCGCCATTGCCGGCATCAGCAGCAGCATGAAAGGAATCCCGATAATCACCATGATCAGCACTGCTGATAGGATATAAAATCCTAGAATTGCCAAAATGCCGATTAGCAATTTCCTTCCTGTATTGTCAAAAACTGCGGTTGCCATCTTGTCAAAACGTTCGGGGAAAACCAATACTGCAATAATTGAAATCAAATAATCAATCATGATCTTCGCCAGTGTGATCAGAATAAAGATCACCAGCAATATGCCCACACCGGGAAGTCCATTGAATCCAAACCCAGCTAAATTGATTTTCTGTCCATTTACAATCACTCCGGGTTCCTCTGTCATTTTACCGCCCAGGATATGTACCGCATCTCCGTTCACTGCTGCCTTTTGTGTTAAATGCAAGTCTCCGAAAACCGCTACTACATTGCCGCGCACGGGTCCATCAATTTCTACACTCCCGAAAATTGCCACTACATCGCCATTGACTGCTCCCTGCATTTGTACATCTCCAAAAATAGCTATGGCACTGCCATAGACCGTCATATCCCTGGGGACATCAATATCCTGAAAAAATCCTACCAGATCTGACATATGGTTTGTTCCTGCTGCCACTACACAGGTTCCAAAAAACATCGTTATACAGACTGCACATAGAAATATCCTTTGCCATTTATTTTTCATAGATTTTGCCTCCTCCATACCCGGTTCCATAAGTCAGACTCACCAGCCAGTGCTGTATCCCAGCAAAAATACCACACAAGCTTCCTACGATCAAAAGATATATGTTTATTCTCATATTCATCAAAACAGCTGCAATGTCATTTAGCCAGCGAATGCCTAAAATCAACATCTTGATCGTGTTTTTACTGATTAGGGCTACGAGATTCTGGAAAATATTTTGAAAATCCATTAATGTAAAAACAAACCGTATTAGGTCATGAGCTTCTTTAAAATCTACTGTTCCATAATAAAGATACAATGCACCACAGAAAAATACTGCTGCTATTGCAATGATAAAAGCCATGTAATTAGAGAAATTACTTTTTATTTGTGAAGGATTATAGTAGTTTATGGAGATTTTCCCCATTACTGCGCCTTCAAATTCTTCCGGCGCCTCTATCTCTTCCATGGTTTCAACGGAGCAGATTGCCTCCTTCATCCATTGAAATTCCAGTCTACAGCAATTACATCCTTTCATATGCAGTGTCATTTCTTTCTCTTCCAAGTCTCCGATTGTGTGATCAAAGTATTTCATCATTAAATTTGCAGTTCTTTTGCAGTCCATATGGATTCCTCCTCCTTGATTTCCTTCAATCGGTCTTTCAGCATATGTCGTGCGCGATGGAGCCTATTCTTCACCTTTGACATAGGCAGCTGCAGCATGTCACAAATCTGCTGATAGGATAAGCCTTCCTTATGATATAAAAGAATCAAAATTCTATACTCTTGGGATAATTCTCCGATGGCCCTCTCGATCTCCTGTCTGTTGGTCTGGTGAAAATACATCGTTTCCGCACTAACCGTATCATAGGGCATATACAATTGCTCATCCAGCGGCATTAGCTTGGCTTTTCTTTTCCTGTGTTCGTCAATGCAGAGGTTGGTGGCAATTTTGAAAAGCCAGGTAGAAAACTTATACTCTCTACTGTATTTTCCTAAAGCATGATAACATTTTATGAAGGTTTCTTGCGCCATATCTTTTGCATCCTCAGTATTTCCCAGCATGCGCAGGCACAGGGAATACACCCCATTCTTATATCTGCGGATCAGTTCCTCAAACAGTTCTCCCTCACCTTTCAAGATTTTTTCAATCAGTTCTTGATCTGTCAATGCCAACCATACCACCTCGTTTTTCTTTACATTTATATTTACGAAAGAAAAGCATTTTTGTTTGAGTCTCTAAATAAAATTTATAATAAATTTTTATATAATAATATAAAAGGAAAACATGGGTTATTATCGATTAACCCATGCTCTTTGTTTTTTTACTCGTATCTTAAGGCTTCAATCGGATCCAGCTTCGATGCCTTATTGGCAGGATAAATGCCGAAAAAGATTCCTACGCCTGCTGAAAATAGCCAGGCAACGGCAATGGTATTTAGCGATACTGTAGGCGGTATCTTGATAAAGATTGAAGCCAAAAATGAAAAGGATACGCCCAGCAGCGTTCCAATGATGCCGCCGATTCCCGATATAATGATCGCTTCTACCAGGAACTGCAGCAGAATATCTTTTCTGCAGGCACCAATAGCCATTCGGATCCCAATCTCCCGGGTCCGCTCTGTGACCGAAACCAGCATAATGTTCATCACGCCGATCCCTCCAACCACAAGGGAGATGGCAGCAATGGCACTAATTACCAGAGTTATGATACCGGTCACCTTATTTACAGATTCCATTTCTCCTTCTGCCGTATACGTTCTGTATTTTTCCTCCCCTTCATTTCCATGCCGGCGCTCTATAAACTTAACAATGCTTTCGGAGACTTCTTGGACATCTTCCCCCTGGGCAATATTCATCTCAACACCATATACACGATTGCCCTCGCCATACATTTTTTCTATGGTCGATACAGGAAGATATGCATTTTTAGGCTGTTCATAGCCTGACATATTACTGAAAGCCGATTTCGGCGTTCTATAAATGCCAATGATTACTAAGGATATATTCCGGTAACCGGTCTTTACCAATATTTTTTCTCCTAAAACATTGCTTCTCCCGAAGACCTGGAGTGCCGTATCTTCATCAATCACAGCCACTTCTCTTTTACCCTTGACATCTCCCTCCTGCAGAAACCTGCCGTCTATCAAATCAATCTTTTCAATCTTATTATAGGTTTCATTGACACCGGTTAAATAAATATTGATGGTATCCTTTCGGGATAGAATTTTAGCACTATCCTGAAATTGTGATGATAATCCCAGAATCTTATCTCCGAAAACCCGCTTAATCGCTTCTAAATCCTCATAGGTCATATAATCCCTGGCAGTGGGATTTTCGCGCCAGTTGGTGGATAGATAGACCCGGTTTACACCAAACTGTTCAAATTCTTCGCCAATCATGGCTCGGCTTCCCTGACCCAGGGTAACTACTGTAATGACAGAGGAGATACCAATAATAATGCCCAGCATGGTCAACAGCGACCGCATTTTGTTGGCCCAGATCGCATGGGCAGCAACCTTTATACTTTCGAAAAAATTCATCTCTATCCCCTCACTTCTCCAGCTGCTTCCAATTCAGTTTTCAATATTGTACTGCACTGCCCCGTTGCAATATCCTCCAAAATCTCTCCATCCCGAAAGGTAACCATGCGCTTTGCCCGACTGGCAATTTCGGGCTCATGGGTTACCAAAATAATTGTAGCCCCTTCTTCATTAAGCTGTCGGAATATCTCCATGATTTCATCACCGGATTTTGTATCCAGGTTTCCTGTAGGCTCATCTGCTAAAATAATCGCCGGACGATTTACCAATGCTCTTGCGATTGCCACCCGTTGCTTTTGCCCACCGGATAATTCATTAGGCTTATGATGTACCCGCTCTTCCAGACCTACCCTTCCCAAAGCCTCTAAAGCCCGCTGCCGCCGTTCCTTCGCCGGCACTCCGGCATACATCATGGGAAGCTCGACATTTTTCAGTGCACTGCTGCGTGCCAGCAGATTAAAGGATTGAAAAACAAATCCAATCTTCCTATTTCTTATATTTGCCAGCTGCACATCATTCAGGCTCTCGATCTGTACTTCATCTAACAGGTACTTTCCTACCGTAGGCCGATCAAGACACCCTAAAATATTCATAAAGGTAGACTTTCCAGATCCCGACGGACCCATAATCGCTACAAATTCTTCCTTTACTATTTCTATATTAACGGCTTTCAGCGCTTCCACTTCAACGCTTCCTGTTTTATAAACCTTATTCAATTGCTCAATTTTTATCATGGCTACATCACCTTGTTTTCTTGGACAGGATCATTGTCCTTCAATGTCTCACTGGGGTTTAAGATCACCGGGTCTCCCTCATGAAGGTCACTGCTGATTACTTCTACCACCAGATCACTTTGCGTTCCTAGTAGAACAGTTTTCTCTTTAGCCTTTCCATCCTGAACAACAAATACTACGGTTTCTCCGCTTTTCTTCGTGAACAGGGCCTCATAGGGAAGCACTAGAACCCCTTTTTTGCTTTCCGTAAGGATATCTACATTGGCTGTAAAGCCTGGCTTCATCTCTGTATCCTTGTCTGTAACCTCAATCTTGACCTCTACCACCGTTTCTTTTCCTTGTCCGGCGGTAATGGAGAGGGCTGTAGGTCCTATGTATTTTACTGTTCCTGCATATTCTTTTCCTTCAAAGGCATCCCCCGTAATTTTTGCGTTTTGTCCCAGCTGGATTCTTCCAATATCATACTCGCTAATATTAACCAGAATTTCCAGACGATTGGTATCTTGAATTTTCATGATCGGTGTGTTTTCAGAAGTCATCTCGCCTTCTGATACCGTCGAGTCTATGATGGTTCCATCAATAGGGCTCTTAATCTTACATTTTTCCAGATCCTGTACGAGTTTCTCCCATCCGATCTGTGAGAGCTGGATTTGTTTTTCCTTTACACTAATTTCCTTACCGGTCATCGATTGCTGTAATCTGCTCTCTGCCAATATATAGCCGTTGTATTTTTGATCCATGTTGCTTTTTTCTGTATCCAATTCCGTCTTGCTGACAACATCGGCTTCATACAGTTCTTTTTTTCGTTCATATGCGTCTTTTGCATCCTGATACTCTATCTTCGCATTGCTAAGGGCAACCTCAAGGGCCACACGATCATCTTTTCTCAGCTTCTCAAGCTCCTCCTTTTCAATCTGCAGCCTGATCGTGGCCTGCTGAATCTGGTAATTCAAATCTTTCTCATCCATAACCGCTAGAACCTGACCTTTTTTAACGATATCTCCCTTTTTCACCAGTATTTCTTTAATCTTTCCAGTAGTTTCCGGTAATAGATCTCTCTTCTCTATAGTTAAAACTTCCCCGCTGGTAAGAATTCTGGCTTCAATATCCTGCTTTTCCACAGCCGCCGTTCGCACAGCTATTCCTTTATCCTGCTTGCCCTGGCTGGCTTTCACACCCATAGTCCCTGCAATGGCAATAACAATAACGACAGCGATGATCACAAACCATGTCTTTTTCTTTATCTTTTTCATTCTCTTACTCCTTTCCAATCCCTCTAGAGCTTTTCAACATACAAGTAAAATATTGCTCTATATATCTATTAACACAAATTATGCAAAATCTATGGCGTTTTTTGTCGAATTGGAAAAATTTAATAAATTTGTAATAAATAAAAAAAAAGCGGACTACATCCGCTACGCCATGGGGACGGTTCCTCACACAGAGTTGTAATCGCTTTATTGCAACTTATATAGCCCGCTTTTTACTAATTTCTCTGCTTCCACATGATTACAGCATCTTCATTATTATCCTGATAATACTTCGGTCGAATGCCGCAGGCCTTAAAACCATACTTTTCATAAAGATTCCGGGCAACACGGTTCGATGCCCTCACCTCTAGGGTCATGTTGTAAATGCCTTCTTTTTCTGCCGCAGCAATCATTGCCTTGACGATTACATCGCCAAAGCCTCTTCCCCGAAAGTCTGGCCGGACACCGATATTTGTCACATGGGCTTCATCTATAATCATCCACATGCCTCCATAACCTACGATGATTTCATCCAGCTCAGCAACAATATATCTGGCGAATTTGTTTTTCTCAACCTCCATCACGAAGGCTTCTTTGGTCCAGGGCACTGAAAAGCACTGTTTTTCAATCTCCAATACCTGTGAGATATCCTCTTTATTCATGTATCGAATCGTTAGCTCCCCCACTTTGATCACACCTTTTCATTTTTTCCTCATACTGACGTTCTGCTTCCGATTTGCGCAGGTACTCAGGGATTAAGCCATAGAAGCTGTCCAGCTTTCCATCTTTAGCTTTTTGAAGTGCCAGTTCTGCAATGGAGGACGCCCGCTGCATTACTGCTGATTGGGTAGCCAATAAAACCCTGTTGCCTAGATGTTCTCTTAAAAATCCTTCATTGGCCTTTACGCCATCCCCTAAAAATACGACTTTTTCCGGTCTCTGTTTTAACTGCTCTGTAAGCGCTTCGATAGATACCGCCACCGGCTCGAAAATCCTGTTCAGCATACCATCCTCCCATTTATAGACTGCAGTATATACTTGATTTCTTCTGGCATCTAAAATAGGGCAGATCAATCCCTCGCAGTAAGGCATATTAAAAGCGAGACCATCTAAGGTTGAGATCCCTACTACCGGTTTATCCAGTCCATGGGCTAATCCCTTGGCAGTAGCAACACCGATTCTCAATCCCGTAAAGGAACCCGGTCCTTCTGCCACAGCAATCACATCTACTTCTTCCAGTTTATGTTCACAGTCTGTGAGCAAAGCCTCTATAAGGGGCATTAGTTTTTGAGAATGGGTTTTCTCATGATTAATGATATACTCTCCGATCAACTTTTCCTCATCCATCAATGCCACGGAGGCCACGATCGACGAAGTATCCAAAGCCAAGATCAACATAGGTTACTCAACTCCTCCATGATAGAATCAAACCGGGCAGAGGTCCCTTCTATCCGTATTTCCCGGCTATCGCACTCCGCTCCCTGTTGGATATGAATCCACAAATGTTCCTTTGGTATCACTTCCCGTATCTGCGAGGCCCACTCTATGATGCAGACCCCTTGTCCGTAAAAATATTCTTCATAGCCCAAATCTTCCAACTCCTCTATATTACGAATACGATAAACATCAAAGTGATATACAGGCATTCTGCCGTTATATTCATGGATTAGTGCAAAGGTAGGACTTGTAACATCTTCTTTTACCCCCAACCCTCTGGCAATAGCCTGTGTCATGGTGGTTTTCCCTGCTCCCAGATCTCCTGTTAAGCAGACTACATCTCCTTTCTGCAACAGGGTACCCAGCTTGTACCCTATTTGATCCGTTTCTTTCGGATCATGACTGGTTAATTTAATCACACTTACACCTCAATTCAGATTCACTATACAGGTTATTTTCTCCAATATTTCATATTTATTATATATTGTCTCAAAATAGGGTGCAAGGGTCAGGAGAAAGCAAAAAAATAAGGCATCCTTCCAAACAATCGGAAAAGAGCCTCTTTTTATAGTTATGTATGCCTGTTTTAGTCCTCATAAAGACTTCCAACCAGTAAAAATATTTCTGAAACCAAAGCAATAAAAAAGATGAAAAATGCAAATCCTCCAAAATTATGGCGGTAAAAAAGTGCAGATAATACACCAAATAAAAAGGTTAAACCCGTCATAGTTTTAAACAATTTATTATTATCCATTTTTTCGCCTCCTTTGCTTTCTATATTTCAACATATACCCCAAAGGCTATGTCTTATTCAGTCGAATTTAAAATTTAGAAAAGCAACTGCTGCCTAATCCTTAGACCTTACTTTCTAATTCCTTTTTTTCTCTATAGAATAGGGTAATCAATTCATCCAGCTGTTGGCTTACGAGCAGAATTTCAGCATGATCTATGCTGTTGTGTCTGCTGATAATATCCTCTAACTTTCTGCGGTTCTCATCAATCATTGTTGCTAAATTCGGGTTGCCTTTCACTTGTGCCATACTACCCCTCCTTTTATTTATATATACCTACTATTCTACACATTAAACCATAATCCTTATTTTTTCCTACCACCCAGGAAAAAGATAGGAAAACAGGCCTAAAGGGTATTCAGAGCAAAAATGTAAAATCCCCCTGGCAGGAGAATAACGTCTGCCAAGGGGATGACAATGCTTTTTACTTTAAGATCGGTGAAAGCTTTTTATAAAGCATACTTGTAATCACAGCTACCACAATGCCTTTTAAAATATTAAAGGGTATGATCGCATAAAGGATCAGGGTCTTCATATCCACAATGGCGCCATTGGCAGCGGCACTCCATGCAATGATTTGCTCCATAGGCATAATCTTGGCATAGAAGGGCAACAGAATATAATAATTCGCTATCCCACCCATAATACCCATCACAAGGGTTCCAATGATCATTCCGGTAACCGCTGCTTTTTTGCTTTGATATTGTCTATAAGCTATGGCTGCTGGAATAATCAGTGCAATACCTACGAGGAAATTCGCCAGTTCTCCAACTCCACCGGTTGTAGTTTTCGTAATAAAATGCAAAATATTTTTTACCAGTTCAATCATAATACCTGCTGCCGGGCCCATAGCGAAGGCACCAATCAATGCAGGAATATCGCTTAAGTCAATTTTTAAAAACCCTGGAAAAAACATTACTGGTATTTCTAAAAACATGATTAAATAAGCGATAACGGCAAGAATGGAAATCTTTGTTAATGTCTTTGTCGATCCAAGCTGTCTGCCTTCAAAAATATCATTCCCCAATGCAATTGTTTTGTTTGACATGACACTTCCTCCTTGTTATGGTTTTACCGGGTAATCCTCATTATCTCATGGAACTGTCATATTTTCTTCACTAAAAAAGCCTGAAGAAAAATGATCTTCAGGCTTAAATGATAAAATAAACAAACAAACAGTCCATCTTCTCTCATCCAGACTATACTGTCGGTACTGGAATTTCACCAGTTCAACAGCTGCATCCACAGCCGCTCGCGGACTATACCGCCGGTAGGGAATTTCACCCTGCCCCGAAGACTACCTCTATTGAGTTGTATGTAATCCAATCTCATCATCATTATAAAATATATGCACTATTTTTGCAACCCTATCCAACAATTTTTTTTAGGAAAGTAAACTCCTTTAACAGGGATATGTCTTTTCTTATGCAGAAATAAATAATCGCACCTAATACAATCTCATGGGGCAAAAATACCAGTAGGCGTTTCCACTCCATTGAGAGCATGTGGGCTACATTAATTTTTCCAAAGATCAACAAAGGTCCCTCAATCATGATCACAATGATAAACGCCATGATAATGGCAAGCGCCGTTGTTGGCAGATTGGCGCGAATGATCATATAACTGATCAGTATAAAACTAATCATATGTGCCACGATGTGCGGTCCAAAGTCAAAATATCTTCGAATAAAGTAGGAAGCGATTCCTTGTAAAACCCCTACTACTAGAATTTTCCTCAGCGGTGGCTTAATCCCCAGCAGCAGAAAACCTGCCCAGGCCATTAATATGGCCTCGGGGATGGATCCAAAAACTACCACACTCATTGGCATTCTATCCATTTCCATGTCCCCTTTTTATTGCTGATGTACTACTTCTCCATTAATAATCGTATATGCTGCCTTAGACTGCAGTTCGAAGGGATGCCCCTCCCAGATGACTAAATCTGCATCTTTCCCTTCTTTAATGCTGCCTACACGGCTATCGATTCCCAGAATCTCCGCAGCATGGATGGTGATGGCTTTTAAGGCTTCCGTTTCATCCATTCCTGCCTTTACTGCCAATGCCGCACACATAGGCAGGTACTGCAGCGGAATAACAGGATGATCAGTCATAATGGCAATTTTCACTCCTGCCTTACTTAAAATTCCTGCGGTTTCAAAAGTAAGATTTTTTAGTTCATACTTTGAACGTTCGCTGAGACTGGGGCCTACAATCGCATAAAGTCCTTCCTTCTTTAAGTCCTCCACAATCAGATGCCCCTCGGTGCAATGCTCTAAAGTAATATTTACACCCAGTTCTTTAGCAATGCGGATCGCTGTAAAGATATCATCCGCACGATGGGCATGGGCCTTTAAAGGAATTTCTTTTCGAATCACAGGCAGTAATGCCTCCATTTTCATGTCAAATCCCGGTTTCTTTGAAGGGTCTTCTTTAGCAGCTTCTAACTTCTCTGAATATTCCTTTGCCTTATAGAGTGCATCTCGAAGAATTGCTGCAGTTCCCATTCGCGTACTGGGGGATTGTTTGCGGTCATGATAAACCCGTTTCGGATTCTCTCCAAAAGCGCATTTCATTGCTAAGGGTTCTTGCAATATCATGTCATCGATCCGCTTTCCCCAGGTTTTTATAGCAGCAAACTGGCCGCCAATTACATTGCCGCTTCCTGGTCCCGTGGCTACAGAAGTAATTCCTCCCTGCCGGGCTTCTTCAAAGGTTCTATCCATAGGGTTGATCGCATCAATCGCCCGCATATGGGGTGTTACAGGATCAGTCATCTCATTGCCATCTGCCCCTTCAAAACCAATAGCATCTTCCCAAAGTCCTAGATGGCAGTGGGCGTCAATTAGGCCCGGTGTAATAATTTTTCCAGCAGCATCTATCACAACTGCGTCTAAAGGTGCTACCAGTTCTTCTCCTATTTCCTGAATTTTTCCATCACGAATCAGAATGCTCGCCTTTTCGTAGACCTTTCCTTCCATTGTCAGTACATATCCATTTTTAATAAATAACATCATTCCTGCCTCCAATCTATCCTATAGCTTATTTTGTTCTTCGTCTTATATGAAATCTTTTTTATGGTATATGGTCCATTTTCACTAAAACCTGTATGTCTATATAATTTTTTCCATTTTTATTGTATCATACCCATTTCACTCTGTGCAAAGGAAGAATTTATATCGTCAGCTATTTATCCCTTATAAATATTTCTACAGTACGTCTCCTGTACCAGGAACGTCGCTAAATATCCAAGAACTGCAGCGATAAAGCAATATAGAAAAGCTTTCTGGTATAATTCTACCGGCAACAGCTGTCCCCCAAAACGATCGAAAACATTTCCCATCACCGGAGGCAAAATGGCTGCCCCCAAAAATCCACCGGTATTTACTACGGATGTGGATATCCCGGCAATCTGTGGAGGATTGATCTCCTTTGCACAGGCCCATCCCAGCACGAAGGTAGGGCAAGTAAAACCAAGCACGAACATAAGCGGCATCATCATAGCCGCCGGAGGTTGTCCTCCCCTTAGGAAGACCAATATTGCCCAACAGGTCACATAAATTGCTCCAAAGACCAGCATAGGAAGTTTTCTTCTTCTTAAGGTGTCCGAAACCTTTCCGATCACAAAGCTTCCAATAGCCATTCCTAATACTGCAGCAGTCATATAATTGGCAGCAGCTACCTTTGATAAGCCATAGACATCTACCATATAGGAGCGCCCCCAGGTTCCTGTCAAGGATACATAGGCACCAAAAAATCCGGTAAACATGATAAAAGAGGGCCAAGTTTTCCAGTTTGTAATAACTGTACCTAAGCTCTTCATCAAATCAGGTTTTCCAATACCCTGAGCCGGCGCTTTGCCTTCAATCTCTGCAATACTGGGCAGTCCCATGTCCTTTGGTTCATTGCGAACGATCATGTAAGAAAGGACGGCAATTCCTAAAGAAATCACGCCAATAGCTGCAAAGGAGTATCTCCATGTAATGGCAGCGGCTAGAAGCGCTAAGGGAGTTTGGGCAAACATACCGCCCAGATTTCCCACAAAAGAAGTGATCCCCGACATTGTGCCGAATTCACTTTCTTTAAACCACTGGGATTGTACTTTGAGGATGGCAATAAACACCACTGAAACGCCCAGACCTACCAGCAGTCTGCCTAAAAATGCAATCGTAATCGTAGGCGCAAATCCAAAAATGATAGATCCGATTCCTGCCACAAGCGTTCCCACGGTAACTGTCATTCTGGCCCCAAGAGAATCTGCCAAAATCCCTGAGGGGATTTGCATCAGCATATACGCATAAAAGTAAGTTGACCCTAGATGGGCAAAGGTAGTTCCTGATATATCAAAGGCTCTGACCAAATCCTCTCTCACCACGCCAACTGCCAGCCGGTGGAAAAAAACGATCACATAAGACAGCACCAATACGCCCCACACAGTCCATCGATAACCCATGAGTTTTTTTACTTTATTTTGATCCAATTGCTGCATTTTTTTTCCTCCTATTAATCCGTCTATGTATTCAACCTTTCTATTAATTCTACTAATTCTTCCATCGTATCCACCACATAATCCGGATGGTACTGCATATACACCTCACGGGGCAATGCACTCCAGCTAACTGCAACGGATCGCATTCCCGTATTCTTTGCACACTGAATATCAAAGGGACTATCTCCCACAAGTACTGCTTCCTGGGCATTGCCTCCCATGGCTTCTAATGCCATTCTTGCTGGTGTGGGATCGGGTTTGTGTTTATCCGTGTCATCTGCCCCTATGATACTGTCAAAAAAATCCTCCATACCAAAGTATTTCAATCCCCTCAAAGCTGAGTCATTCAGACGGGAGGTTACAACTCCCAGCCTATATCCTCGCGCAGAAAGCTTTTCCAGTGCTTCTCGAACGCCCAAGTGAAGGGTAATATAGCGTTCAAACCGCTCCTGTTGAAAACTACGATAGGTTGTTAAGGCTTCCTCTACGCAGTCCTTGCATTCCCGTTCTAGTGTAGTTCTTAAAATTTCTCCAAAGCTTTGGATAATAAATTCTCTAGGTACATCCTTTTTCAGGTGTTCTTTATAAGTATGCTGAAAAGACTGAATGATTAATTCATTCGTATCTAACAGTGTACCATCTAAATCGAATAGAATATATTTTACTGTCACTGGTTTGCTCCTCTCTTTAACATCATTCTTTTATATTTTTCATACTGAGAGATACCTTGCCCCTGTCTACATCTACTTTGATTACTCGAACTTTTACAATATCTCCTACAGCAACGACCTCCATTGGGTTCTTGATAAACTTATCACTCATTTCAGAAATATGCACCAGCCCATCATTCTTTACACCAATATCAACAAAGGCCCCAAAATCAATAACATTTCTCACCGTTCCGGTCAGTACCATATCTAACTTTAAATCCTCTATCTTCATCACGTCTGTTCTGAATACAGGCTTTTCCATCTCTTCCCTTGGGTCTCTGCCGGGTTTTTGAATTTCCTTCAGAATATCCTTCAGGGTTGGCAGTCCAACCTCCAGCTCCTCTGCCAGGTCTTCCAGCCGGATTTTTTCAATCTTTTGCTGGAGATCTGCCAGCTTCCTTTTTCGCACGTCCTCTAATGTGTATCCCAGCTTTCCCAGCAGTTTTTCCGTTACCCCATAGGATTCAGGATGTACTGCGGTGTTGTCCAATGCATTGCTGCCCTCTGTAATACGAAGGAAACCCGCACATTGTACAAAGGCTGCCGGGCCTAGCCGCGGTACTTTGGTCAGCTGTTTTCGATCGATAAATTTACCCTTTTCCTCCCGGAATTTCACGATGTTATTCGCTACAGTCTTGCTGATGCCGGAGATGTACTGCAGCAAAGAAGGGGATGCTGTGTTCAAATCTACCCCTACGCTGTTTACTGCATCCTCTACTACACCCTTTAGCGCTTCGTCTAATCGTCCTTGATTCACATCATGTTGATATTGACCTACCCCTACATGCTTTGGATCAATCTTTACCAACTCCGCTAAAGGATCTTGAAGTCTTCGCCCGATAGAGATCGCACCCCTTAGAGATACATTGATCTCCGGATATTCCTCCGCTGCCAGCTTTGAAGCAGAATACACAGATGCTCCTGCCTCATTGACAATCATGTAATAAACAGGACGGTTCAACTCTTTGATCAGCTCTGCTACAAAAAGTTCTGATTCTCTTGAAGCCGTTCCATTACCAATGGCGATCATATCCACTCCGTGCTTTTCTACCAGTTCCTTTAACGCTTTTTTTGCTGCTGCTGCATCATTCTGTGGTTGGGTGGGATATACCGTGGTGGTAGCCAACAGCTTCCCTGTATCATCTACTACAGCAATTTTACAGCCTGTACGGTATGCAGGGTCAAAGCCCATAACTACTTTGCCTTTTATTGGCGGCTGCAGCAGCAGATTCTTTAAATTGGCTGCAAAAACCTTGATTGCCTTTTCTTCAGCCCGCTCTGTCAGGTCATTTCGAATTTCCCGTTCAATAGAGGGCGCAATGAGACGCCTATAGCCATCCTCCATGGCTCTTTTAACATATTCAGTGGTAATAGAGATTTTAGGTTTGATAACCTCTTTCTCTAATTGATAGAGAATCTCTTCCTCCGGAGCATTAATTTTTACCCGGAGAAATTTCTCCTTCTCTCCCCTGTTTACTGCCAAAACCCGATGATCCGGAATCTTTTTCAGGGGTTCCTTATAATCATAGTACATTTCATAAACCGACTGCTCTGTTTCTTTTACTGCAGTCGATTGAAGGGTTCCTTTTTCAAAGGTGAGCCTGCGGATTTTTTTCCTGTAATCTGCATCATCCGAAATCATCTCTGCAATAATATCCATCGCGCCTTGCAGTGCATCTTCAATGGTATATACTTCTTTTTCTGCATGAATATAAGGTGATGCCAGTGCTTCTATACTGCTTGTGCAGCATTCCTGGGCATAAATTAATTCCGCTAAAGGTTCCAGTCCTTTTTCCTTGGCAATTGTGGAACGGGTCCGACGTTTGGGCCTGTATGGACGGTAAATGTCTTCTATTTCTGTCAACGTCACTGCCTTATCGATATTTGACCGAAGCTCCCCTGTTAGTTTTCCCTGTTCTTCGATGAGCCGGATCACTTCTTCCTTACGGGCATGTAAATTTCTTAAATAGGTTAACCGATCATAGAAATCCCGCAGCACCGTATCATCCATTTCACCAGTCTGTTCTTTTCGATATCTGGCGATAAAGGGGATGGTATTCCCTTGGTCAATCAGACTGACGGTATTGGTTACCTGATATTCCTTTAATCGAAACTCAGACATAAGTTGTCTTGTAATTCGCTCCATCCTGAATCCCTCCTAATATGCTGTTAGCGGTTAGCCGCTATTTTCCTTTTCAGTATTTTATTAGTATTTGCATAATCTCCCTATAACACAAGCATCATTCCTATTCAACTTCCAACATTATACCACATTCATGGAAAAAATAGGACAGCCGGGTTTTATCCCGGCTATTAACTTATTCTTGTATGCTTTTCTGTTCTTCTTCTGCTGCATCCTCAGCAACCTCTTCGATGTCCGTTTGGTCCTCTTCTTGAACCCACTCTTCCATATCTACGTTTTCCTCATCCTCAAAAAGATCATCTTCTAAAACATCACTTGCGTCATTTTTTTCTGCTTCATCTGTCAAAAATATTTCTTCTTCCTGCACTTCTTCGAAAAACTCATCCGTTTGCTGCCCCGCCATCATTTCTGCTTCATCAGGCAATTCCTCAAGGTTTTCTTCCTGTTGAAGCGGGCTATCCTCTTTATATGTATCCATCTCTTCGCTTTCCTTGCTTTGTACATCCCTTGACTGGGTATCGGTTTTAAAACGCCCCATTACTTTTTCTAAGGCATCTACCATAGTACTTAGCGCCATAGCAGACTCATGAATACTGCGCACAGCAGTATCCTGCTCCTCTGTGCTGGCTAAAACCGACTGTGTTACTCCAGCAGTCACCTCTGAAATCTGACTGACCTCGTGAATCGCCTGTTCAACTAAATCCATTCCTGCCGTAAGCTCTTCCACAGTACTGGTGAAGAATTCCAGCTCTGCAGCGACTCTTTGTGTTTTTTGAATAATCTCTTGGAAAGACTGGGTAGTACCGCTGACTACCTTTGTGCCATTTCTTACATTGGTTAAACTTAGCTCCATGGTCTTTACAACGCGTTTGGTTTTCGCTTGAATATTTTTTATCTGATCCACAATATTTGTAGAGGCATTTGCTGACTGTTCTGCCAGTTTTCTTACTTCATCAGCTACTACAGAAAATCCCCTGCCGTATTCCCCTGCCCTTGCGGCTTCTATAGCTGCATTCAAAGCCAGCAAATTCGTTTGATGGGATATTTGTTTGATGAGGTTTACAATGTTGTTAATTTCACCCATTTGTACTACCAGTTCTTTCAATAGAACCGATGATTGGCCCACCGTTTCATCAATAGAATTCATTGTCCAGTTAATCTTTTCAATATCCTGTACACCGCTTTGTGCCAACTCAGATGCTTGGGAAGAGGATTTCAGGATCTCCATGGAATTTTCCGTGACAGTTTTTACACTGGCTACCATCTGGTTTACAACCTCTGCAGTTTCTGAAACGCTGGCAATCTGCTTGCTGGAGCCTGAAGCCACATCATCAATAACCGTAGCAATTTCTGCTACCGCTGCTGCCGTTAACTGTGCATTATTCTCCAGGCTGCCTGTGGAGGATTGGATTTTTACTGTTACCTGCTCCACATCCTGAATCAGGGTAGCCAGATTATCTGCCATGTCATTAAAGGCTTTTTGCAGGATCCCCACTTCATTGCGGCTGCTGATTTGTATTCTTTCTGTTAAATCTCCATCTTTAATACGGTTAACCACCTTTAACATATCCATAATCGGTTTTGTGAAGAACCGTGCGAAATAGAAGCTAATGATTAATCCTAATAAAATGAAAAACAATGAGAGTACAAAGGTACGCATCAAGGAAGCTCTACCCTGCTGTGTGATCTCCCGGTATTGCTGCTCTACAATGACGCCCCAGCCTGTAGTGGGCACTACACTGTAGCCGCCGATTACCTTTCTTCCTTCTGTATCTGCATAAATATCTACACCATTTTCTCCCTTTGTAACCATCTGTGCCGCAACGATTCCCTGCTCTACTGCATTGAATTTCTGCAATACCTTTTCTTGAAAATTCGGATGGGCAATAATATTTCCAGCTTTGTCTACGATATAGCTAAAGCCTGTTTCTCCAATTTTCATGTCCCTGGTGAGATAAAAGAGGCGGTCCAGACGAAGGTCTACGGCCATAACCCCGGTTTGCCCTGAAAGCGTCCCCTCTATTGGAACAGAAAGAATAATAATGGGCATTTTGGAATCTTCATCTATAAAAGCTTCTGATATGTAAGTTTGTCCTTTCGCTGCAGCTTGAAACCACTGTGTATTCTTATAATTTTTCCCTTCATCCCTCCGGCTGTTGGTGCTAGCCGTCACATTCCCTTCCATGTCTGTTATATAAACAGATTTAAACTGCATATTTTTTGCAGTTACCTTTGCCAGGGAGATATTCTTTTCGTATTTATCCATGGTTGAAAAGTCCATGGTGTTTACTACGGTTTTCATTATATCCGCCGAACCGGTTACATATAAATCCACCTGCTGTGCAACTACCTTGGCCATGGAAGCATTCCCTTCCATTCTGTTGGCTACCATTTTATTGATGTCATTAAAATAATTGATGATACCGATGGCCGTTACGGTCACTGCAATGATGAGTACAATGACCAATGCCAGTTGGAGGCTCATTTTCGCCTTTGCCTCAATCCCTGCATTCATTGAATCCTTTTTCAACTTTAACTTATACCTGTGCTTCATCCTTCCACCCCTCTTCCTTTTGATCTATATTTCCTCCGCCAATTAATGATTAGTTATTCGACAAAAATTCCCATTTTCCTCTAGATCTTTCCTACTATATTTATAAAAAGCCAAAGAAAAACAGGAGAACATTCTCTCCTGTCCCTTTACGACCGCGTTTTTAAATATTCATGAATAAACAGATCCAGGCTGCCATCCATCACCGCCTGGATGTTTCCCATCTCCGCATTGGTACGATGATCTTTTACTAAATTATAAGGATGGAAAACATAGGAGCGGATCTGACTGCCCCAGGCAATCTGACTGTAATCTCCCTTTAAATCCTCAATCTTATCTTTTTGTTCTCTTTCTTTCAGCTCAATCAACTTGGCTTTCAGCATTTTCATAGCTGTATCGCGGTTGCTGTGCTGGGAGCGTTCATTTTGGCATTGTACTACAATTCCCGTAGGAATATGTGTAATCCGGATTGCAGACTCTGTCTTGTTGACATGCTGCCCGCCAGCACCGCTGGCGCGATAGGTATCTATCTTCAAGTCGCTTGAATTAATATTGATTTCAACACTGTCATCGATGTCTGGCATCACATCTACTGAGGCAAAGGAGGTATGACGCTTTCCGGAAGGATCGAAGGGAGAAATTCGGACAATCCGGTGGACACCCTTCTCACTCTTCATATATCCGTAGGCGTTTTCGCCTTCAATCAATAGAGTAACACTTTTGATTCCTGCCTCCGTATCCGTCAGCAAATCTAATGTCTTGACCCGGTAATTCTTAGACTCTGCCCAACGGGTATACATCCGAAGCAGCATTTCAGCCCAATCCTGGGCATCTAACCCCCCGGCACCGGCATGGATAGAGAGAATGGCATTGCTGTGGTCATACTCTCCCGACAGAAGGGTATCTACCCGCAGTTCTTCTATTTGTTGTCCCAGTTTTTCTGCGCCGTTTAAGATCTCTTTTTCTATAGACGCATCCTCTTCCTCTAAGGCCATATCCAACAGCAGCTGCAACTCTTCCCAGCTTAGGTATAAATCTTCAAATTTCTTAACCTGATCTTTCAATCCCTTTGCCTGCTGCAGCGTTTTCTGCGCTTTTTGAGGATCATCCCAAAACCCGGTATCCATGGTCTTGGCATCTAATTCTTCAATCTGATTTCTTAACCTCTCAATGTCAAAGAGAAGCCCTCAAATCCTGCAAAGTTTCTTCAAAAGAATTCAACGTATATTTCAACTGTTCTAATTGAATCATGCTTTCACTTCCTTTTTATTTACTTCCACAGCACTTTTTATATTTCTTGCCGCTGCCGCAAGGACAAGGATCATTCCGCCCCACGGTACTTTCCTTGACCATAGGCTTTTTCTCTGCAACACCGTCTCCTCCGCTGGTACCGGTTACTTCTACGACCTGTTTCCTTTGGGTCTGGGTCTCTACGGTTACGCTAAACAGGTATTTTAAGGTATCCTCTTGAATGCTCTTAATCATTGCATCAAACATATCAAAACCTTCTACCTGATACGCACGAACCGGATCTTCCTGTCCATAAGCTCTAAGGCCGATTCCCTGACGCAGCTGATCCATAGCATCAATATGATCCATCCATTTGGTGTCTACAACCCGAAGCAGCATTACCCGCTCCAGCTCACGCATCCGGTCTTCCCCTACTTCTTCTTCCTTATGTGTATAGGCCGCCTCTGCGGTCTCCATTATTTTATTTTTTAAATCTTCCTTTGTGAGGCTTTCGATATCCTCAAACTGCAGACTTCCTTTAGGCATAAATAGGGTATGCAGATAATCCTCCAGGCCTTTCAAATCCCACTCTTCCGGGTACTTGGCTTCCGCGGTATAGATTTCTACCACACCGTCTACCAGGTTTTCCAGCATACTCATTACATGCTCTCTTAGATTTTCTCCTTCCAGCACTCTTCTTCTTTCTTTATAGATTACTTCTCTTTGCTTATTCATCACATCATCATACTGCAATACATGCTTTCGGATGGAGAAGTTTCTTCCTTCTACCCGTTTTTGCGCTGTTTCGATGGATTTGCTTAACAAACCTGCCTCAATCGCTTCTTCATCATCCATACCAAGCTTTTCAACGATTCCCTTGATCTTCTCACTGCCAAAAAGTCGCATTAAATCGTCTTCCAATGAAATAAAGAACTGTGAAGATCCAGGATCTCCCTGCCGTCCGGCACGACCTCGCAGCTGGTTATCGATCCGGCGGGATTCATGTCTTTCTGTACCGATAATATGAAGACCTCCTGCAGCTACTACTTTCTCATGCTCTGCATCGGTATTCTTTTTGATATCCTTATATATTTGCTGATAGATTTCTCTCGCATCAATCAGCTCTTGGTCTGTTGTAGGTGCATAGCTCGTTACCATGGAAAGAACATGCTCGCCATAACCTCTCTTGCGCATTTCTTTAATCGCCATAAACTCTGCATTTCCACCTAATACAATGTCGGTACCACGGCCTGCCATATTAGTAGCAATGGTAACAGAGCCTAAATGTCCTGCCTGTGCTACAATCTCTGCCTCTCGTTCATGATGCTTTGCATTTAATACCTCGTGAGGTACTCCTTTTCTCTTCAACAACGTACTAAGAACCTCAGACCGCTCAATAGATATGGTACCTACCAACACCGGCTGACCTGTCTTATTTTTCTCCGCGATTTGATTGACGACAGCTCTAAACTTGCCTTCTTCTGTTTTGTAAACTGCATCGGATAAATCTTTTCTCTGGATCTCTCTATTGGTAGGGATCACTACAACATCCATATTATAAATATGTTTAAATTCATCTTCTTCTGTCTTTGCAGTACCCGTCATACCACCCAGCTTCCGATACATTCTAAAATAATTTTGCAGTGTAATGGTTGCCAAGGTCTTGGATTCCCGTTGAACCTCTAAACCTTCCTTTACTTCTATAGCTTGATGAAGACCATCACTGTAACGTCGTCCAAACATCAAACGTCCTGTAAATTCATCTACGATGACGATCTCTCCATCCTTCACCACATAATCCTTATCCAGCTTCATTAATTGATTGGCCTTCAATGCCTGATTAATATGATGAGAAATCTCCATATTTTCAGGATCTCCAAGATTTTCAATGCCAAAATATTTCTCTGCCTTCTCATCCCCAGAGTCTGTCAATACAACTGTATTGGCTTTTTCGTCTACAGTGAAATCTATTTCTTTCTTTAAGGTTCTCACAAATTGATCTGCAATGAAATACAGTTTTGTAGACTTTTCACCTGCTCCTGATATGATCAGCGGCGTTCTGGCTTCATCTACCAGGATACTGTCTACCTCATCCACGATGGCAAAATTAAGATCTCTTTGCACCATTTCTTCACGATAAATCACCATATTGTCCCGCAAATAATCAAAACCGAATTCATTATTGGTCCCATAAGTAATATCACAGTTATAGGCTTCCTGACGCTCTTGATTATTGATTCCATGAATAATGCAGCCTACAGTAAGGCCTAAGAATTGATAAATCTTCCCCATCCAATCCTTATCCCGCTTTGCCAGATAATCGTTGACAGTAACAACGTGAACGCCTTTTCCTTCTAATGCATTTAAATAAACAGGCAAGGTTGCAACCAGGGTTTTTCCTTCACCGGTTTTCATCTCTGCAATCCGCCCCTGATGCAATACAATACCTCCAAGCATCTGTACGGGGAAATGTTTCATTCCTAAAGTTCTCCAGGAGGCTTCTCTCACCACAGCAAAGGCTTCCGGCAAAATATCATCCAGGGTTTTTCCTTCTTTCAGCTGTTCTTTGAAATATACGGTTTTATTTCGTAAATCTATGTCACTTAACTTTGAAATCTCCGGCTCTAATGCTTCAATTTGATGGACAGTCTTAAAAAGCTTCTTAACCTCCCGGTCATTTAAGCTGCCAAAAATCTTCTCTAAAAAGCTCATTTTATTCACTCCTCTAAAAATCTGAATCTTACTCCAATTTACATTTTAACATAACCCTTTTCTCATGAAAAGGAAAAAGGAAGATAACTGCCTCTTCCTTATATTGTTCCTTTATATCCAAATTTTATCATTCTGCTTCTGGAATGCAAATGGTTTTTTGTCATTTCTCCATATATAAACAAGGTCAGCCCCAAAGTAATGAAAAGATCTCCTATGCTGATCACTTTTGCTAGCGGGTACGGCTTTGGAATAACAATAAACTTGGCCAGGTATTTAGACCAATGCTGCAGGCTGTCTAATGGTATATAGTTTGCAATTTTTCCGCTTTGAATGGCCTCCACCATAGCATCTAAGCCAGCCAGCTGGAGTCCTTCCATAGAAACCGGGATTTTCCATCCATTGAAATAAACAGCCACAAGGTTCAGCAAAAGGCCTGCCAGCATTACTTTAAGGCCCCGCTTATTCAAATTAAACAATAGCAACAGGATGATCACCCCGTTAGAAAGACCATAGGCATAACCCTGAAATGATGACAAAGCTGATATCTTATTGGTAAATGCCGGAGAAACTTGAATGAAAAATGCCAGAAAAATCAAAGGCCAAGCACGAATAGACAAATAAGAGAAATTGGAAAACCTGCCGCCCCGTACTTTACCAAGAATCAGTCCAATGATTCCACCCTCAATAAACAAATGCTACGCCCCCTTATTGCTGATTTTTCTTTTAAGCCATACTGGTACTACTTCTATTGTAACATCTTTTTTTCCTTTATTTTTGACAACTTGTAATAATAATTTAAAAAAAGTGTAAAAAAACCTCTAATGATCTTAGAGGTATCTGTCAAAACCTGATATTTAGCCTGTTTTACGCCGAATTTTTCCTGAATTTACTATCATTTTTTCTTGTATGAATATAAAAATCCCCAGCATCATCCATAGATCTCCAATACTTAGACTCTTTGGCAAGGGATAGGGTTTTTTTAAATGTATGATATCTCCCAAAAACCGCATTCGCGTATGGTCATCCATCATGCTGTGGGTAAGGTCTTTGCCGCTCTCTAATACAGCCATTGTCACCGGATAAAGGTCTTTGTCAATCCAGCCGGCATCTACCGGCATCCTTCCGCCGTTTGCCATGATCACCGCAAAGTTTAATAGAACCCCTAACAGGATGAGTAAAAATCCTTTTTCTTTTCGATTGACCAGGAGAACATATGCCAATAAGCTGTAGGTTAGCAGCTGTATCCAGAGAACATGGCTGTCTATAAGTCTCCATACCGGCTCAAGCTCTATTCTGCGAATATATGCCCCTGCCGCTTCAACCAATCCCGATACTACCAGCAGCTCCCAATGCCTGATGGAGATGGCTGAGAGGTTTTGCAGTTTTCCACCCCGTACCTTACCTACCGCTACAGCAGTTCCTAAGGCCTCAGCTAACATGGGCAATTCTCTCCTTTGGCTGCATATTGAAGTAATCTATAAAAGATTTTACCACTACCGGATTGAACTGTTTTCCCGCCTGCTCCAATATAATATTTACAGCAGTCTGTTGATTCATTGCCCGCCGGTAAGGGCGATCGGAGGTCATAGCATCATAGGCATCAGCTACGGCTAAGATACAGGATTCAATAGAAATCTGCGGTCCTTCCAGTTTGTCGGGATATCCCTTTCCGTCATAACGTTCATGATGATGCTTGATGATATCGGCTACCTCTGCAAGAAAATCTACTCCTGCCAGAATTTTTGCCCCAATCTCAGGATGCTTCTGTATTTCCAAATATTCATTGCTTTCCAGTTGTCCACATTTATTGAGGATAGAATCGGAGATTCCAATTTTTCCGATGTCATGGAGGATGGCTGCAGTACGGATTTGCTCTACACGATCAGGCTTTAGCCCCATCTGCTCTGCAATGCCTACTGCATAGTCTGCTACCCGGTAAGAATGCCCTGTGGTGTATTCATCCTTGGCTTCCATAGCATTAGAGAGGGCCTTGATGGTTTCAAAATACACATGGCGCATGTCCATATAGAGCTTAAAGGAGTATCGGGCGATCAACAATGGCCCAAAGAAGAGTACTACAGAAAACCAGCCGTAACTCTGATAAGCAATTGCTATTACTGTCCCTAAAGGTGACAGACCTAGAATATTTACTCCCAGCCAGCTATTCTCTTTTAATGCTTGCTTAAAATGCATATTAAATAAAAATGACATAAGTATTGAAAATATAGATATATTTATACATATATATATACATACACTAACAATTAAAGCTATAGAATTTAATCCCATAAGGCTTAGAAACCCGTATTTAGCGTCAACAAATTTATAAACGAATACTGCAATAGCCAATGATATAGCATATGCACTTCCATTAAACAACCTTTTATATATGGAACTATTAAAAATATGTACTAGCTTACCATCTATATAATCAACCCATAATAACATAGATAAAAATCCAATTATCGAAGCAACAGGTGATCTAAAAATTAGCACTACAGCTAATCCTATAGCAAAGTTTACTGAGATTCCAATATTTTTTCTTAATTTTATAATTAATGATTCTGCCACTGCCCCAAGTATAGAAAAGAAGATAATTTCAGGGATTAGCAATAATGACAAGTGTTTGATACCTAAATACACTGTAAAGAGTCCTGAAGAAATAATTAAACTTGTATATATTCTTAATTTTAAAGACAGTTCGCCCATTTTCAACTCCCCTTATATTATACTTTAGGTCGGCCAGATATTATCTCCAGCTCATGCTTGCTCCGCCTGCTAAAACTAATGATAACAAGCTCATAAATAGAACCATTAATCTTTTCACTGATATAGCCCCCTTTTTAAATGGGCTCTGCTGCTTCGCTACTGTCCACAGGCTATATCGCTACGCTATAAAGATTACTTTGCCGACCTAAAATATACACTTAACCAGCAACTCTTACAATCTTTCTATTGATTGCATCCAATGTGGCCTTTACAATGGCCTCATATTCATCCTTGCGCACCACGGCAGACCCTACCAGCATTTCTTCTCCGTAGCCTGTTATAAAGCTAACGGCTGCTATTATAACCTCCCGCTTCGCAATCTGAATTTTTTCAATATCTTCTATAATAAAGGTATCGTCAATAGCAAATAATTCATGAACACAATTTAAAGTAGCATTAGCCGTTAAACGGTAAATATTATTTTTAGAATTGGTTCCTTTGGATGTTCCTTCTACCTGCTGCTCTCCCTTTTGCAAGGAAACCTTCACCTCTGCCATATTTCCCAAAACAGAGTATCCGATGGCAGCAATCCTAAAGCGGCTCATTTGTTCCTTTTCATCTTGAAAGTCAATCTGTGCCACACTAATCTTTTTATGGTCAATTTTGCATTGAAACTTTGCAGTCAGCGCAGATTGGATATCTCGAGAAATTTGCTTTGCACTTCTATTGCTAGAAGCCAATACGTGAATCTCTTCAATCTCTTGACTTTCGCCCATTACTATCTTTGAGGAGATTACCGATGGCATTTGATTGATAATTTCCTCCATGTTTAAATGAATTGACATCGTTTCAATATTTTCCATAATACGCTCCTCAATCGTAACAGAATACTGTTAATTTTTTCATGTCTTAAAGTTAATTCGACTTAAAAATGATATTTCCTGCATCTTTCATCTTAAAAGTTTTCCTATAAATCGACAAAAAATTAAAGGCAGCTTCCGCTGCCTTCATTTACTTTATTTAAAAGGTCGGTTCGATTAAACCGTAATGTCCATCCTTTCGCTTGTATACAACATTGATATCATCTGTTTCTGCATTGGTAAATACGAAGAAATTATGTCCGATTAATTCCATCTGCAGGACTGCTTCCTCTGCATCCATCGGCTTCATCGCAAACCGCTTTGTCTTCACAATTCGCGATTCATTTCTCTCTGCAGCCTCTATATCCGGTATATTTTCGAATCGGATGGTATCATGACCTCGATATCGCTTTTCCAGCTTTGTTTTATGCTTTTCAATTTGCCGGTTTAATTTGTCTATCACCCGATCTACGGATGTATACATATCTTCCGTCGCTTCTTCAACTCTCAATAATGATCCGTTAATTGGGATGGTTACCTCTAAGATCTGCCTATTTTTCTCAACACTTAAAGTTGCCTGAGCCTCTGTATCCTCCTTGAAGTATTTTCCAAACCTTTCTAGTTTTGCTGTGACTGCGTCCCGTAAAGCATCTGTAACCTCTAGATTTCTTCCACTTACCTTGATCTTCATATACTTCAGCTCCTTCCAACATATCTATAAATCAATGAGTTAAGTCTCCTTAACTCAAAGTTTATCAAATTTTTGAGAATTTATTCCATATTCACTTATTATTTCTATTATTATTCAATAATCCAAAATTCTTTCCTGCTCCTCTCAATAAAAATTTTTTAATCTTGGACAAGTACTATATCTATTATTTTACCCACCAGATTTTTTATAAAACAGGTTGTATTACTTTTTTCAATCATCATTTGTCAAATGATGAAAATCTTGTGAAAGTATCTTTTTCAACAACTTGTCCACAATCTTTTTCCTTTGTAAGAATATCGGTATTTTTTTAGCGTTTTTATAGTCCTTTTCAACAGATTCTACGGAACCCTCTACTGAAAAAAATATATATTTCTTAAGATCTAACAAATTTTTTCCTTCTATCTTTCCTTATTTTCATGCGTTCTTTGTAATAAATTTCATTTATACAGTTTATCCACAGACGGCAGTGATGTGTTCACATTTTCTGTGGATAATGTGGATAGTTCTGTTGATAACTTGTTTTTTCAATATTTTTTTATGTGGAAAACAATGTGAATATATAGTGGACAAGTATTTTTTGGCGTTAAATGTAATAATTTGTAATGAATGAGATCTATTTTTTATACAGACGTCTACAACTTTTTCATAATGCACCGTTTTTTATGATATGACAGTTTTTTTTTACAACCTACTATGTATATGTTTGTTGTTGGTGAAATATGCTTAGAAAATATTCAACTATTTTCCTTCACCATCTCTGCTCCGAAGGCATACTGCCGGTTCATCTTTCGCACAAATACTACAGCTATGCCATTGTTTATATTTATAGAGTTTAATTGCCAGCTGGTTAAACAAATATACATATTTAGAGCGAGTCGCTTCATCTATATAGAACTCAACACCATATTCCCAGACTCCCGCTTCTTTTTTATGGGTACGAATTACAGAACCCCAAAATTGATAGTCCTGTCCGCATATCCTGGCATCAAATTCCAATATAACTTTTTTACTTTCCGGAAGCTTTAAATGTGACATAAACCGCAGGCCCCCAGGTCCGATATCCTTAATACATACATTGGTACTTCCGGTCTTCATAGGATGTCCATCTACTAAAACAATCGTCATCGTTGCACACAACGGATGGTTTAATTTAATACGAAAGTACTCCCGTTTGTCATTTAACGCCCGCATTTCCATAAGCATCCCCCTTTGATTGCACGCCCCCATGTTATCTCCTGCAGCATATAAATAAAAAAGACTCAAAGCATATGTAAAGTACAAAGGCCTTGGTCTTCTTCCATCGCATCACAAAACATACTTTGGTAACTTGGCGATCATAGGAATAATCCCTTAGACCCATAGCTTTGCGGCCTTATCTTTAGATAAGTGTGCCTTTTTTCCATATGTAATACTTTTCTATTTAGTTTTGATATTCAACTTTCTTTGCCTCACCATCTATAGGATTATATTATCATATTGAATCTGTCGGAATTTGCAAAATATTGTATCTATTTCTTTATCAAAATAAAAAAACCTTAATAGCGCGCTATCAAGGTTTCTCTTTCTTGAGTTACATATATTCTTAGCTGACCTGGTCTTTGACCCCACACTCGCCTGCTGGAAGGTTCGCTCCGGGTTCGCCGTCACTACTACCTCTCTCAGTTTTCTCAAGCAATGATTTCCATAGAAATGCATTTGAACAAGAACCTGGCAGGTCTTACCCCTAAGCCGCACCATGCTCAGTAATCTTATTTTTAATTACCTTACGTGGGTCCCTTTGCCTGCGACTGGCTTGGACTTGCAACCACAGACCTAAAATATATGCTCTATTATTATAGCCTATTTTAAAGCTTTTATCAACATACAAACCTATCCATCCAATACAGGCAGGCCTTTTGTGTGTCTCTTATTTCTGTTCCTTATTGTCTATAAACACACCCTGTACATCGGCATACCTTCGTGTATAGGTGGCAGCAATTTTATTTCCCTGCTGCTCTGCCTTATTCTTCTTCATCTCCAGCTTTAATTTTTCTAAATCCTGCTGTAAATGGCTGCTGTTCTGCCGATCGACTTCCTCGATTTTCTTAAGGAGTATCATAATATGACCTACGTTTTTCTGTAGGGCAGCCGCACTAGGATAGACCTTGGCATCTATCTCTTCAAAAGATTGGATATGCAGCTCTTTTTTCAAAAGGGTGTATTGCTCTAAAAATTTGGCATCCAGGCTATTAATCAGATTCATGATATTCTGTTTTTTTTCAATCTGAGAAGAAAGCCCTTCTATGTCTCCTGCTTTAATACTATTCCCTTGCAGTATAGTAAACTCCAGCAGTTTTTCCAACCGGGCGATCTTCTGACTGGTTAACTCCAGTACAACTTCAATCCGTTCTTTAATATCCATTTTACTCTCCATTACTTATTTTTAGCCAGATGCATGGCTTCCTTCCAGGTATCCCGCAGCTGGGTGATGATCTCTAAGGCTTCTGCTATGTATTGTTTGTCTTTCTTTACATTGGCATCTATCAAGCGTTCCAAAATAAAGACGTATAGGGATCTCAAATTCTTAGAAATCTCGTATTGCATATCCAGGGTGATATTCAATTCCGTGATGATATCACTGGTTCTAAGGATCAATTGATGGGCTTTGGATATATTTTTTTCGTCGATTGCCAACATTGCCTGGTTGGCAAACTTAATAGCACCATTGTACAGCATCAAAGTTAATTCTTGTGGGGGTGCCATCATGACGTTATTTTGCTTGTATTGATTGTATGCATTATATGGATTATTTAAAGCCACACAGATCACCTCTTATTATCAATTATAATGATCCCAACTGCTGAGATATCCAGCTGCTTTGAGAATTCATTTGCTGTAGTGCCTTTTCCATGGCAGTAAACTTGGTCCAATAGGCGTTTTCAATTCTTACTAATCTGCTTTCTTCATTATAGATGCTCTTTTCTATATCGAGGATATCCTTGTCCAAGTAGCTGAGTGAACCGGTTCCAGTTGCCTTACCCAAGACAAAGTCTACCAATATGTTACTTTTTACATTACGATAGAGATCCTCATTCCCACCGGTACCAGACTTGTTGATAAGCTCCTTCATACCATCCACTATATCATCAAATAGCCGGTTAATCAATCCGGATTCTTTCTTTTTTGCATCTCCCTCTGTTGCTGTAGGTTCTTGAAAAAATAAATTCATTACACTTTCAGGATCATCAGCAATAGCTTTTTTGAGTTTTTCTTCATCGATAATCAGTTTTCCCTTTGTATCATATGTCCCTGTATTGATCCCTATAAGCGTCAATTGATTGTACTTTCCCGCTCCCTCAACTTCACTATACAAACCTAGTCTCATCGTGGCCAAAGTATTTTGTATTGTTGAATCATTGTAGAGCATTCCTGCTTTTGCTTTTTCTTCCCACTTTTTGATTTCATCATCAGACATAGATTCTTTTTGTTCTGCTGTTAGAGGCTTATAGTCTCTATTTGGTTTTTCTCTAACCATGCTGTTTAATTTAGCAATAAGTTCATTATACTTGTCTACAAAGGTTTTGATCTTATCATAGACTCCATCTACGTCAGTATTTACGTTAATCGTTACAGGAGATTCCGTTTTAGCTTTTAATTCGATTTGTATTCCATTGATGGTAAAGTTATTTGAAGAATATTCTATGTCTTCAGCACCATTGAAATTGATTTTGGCGTTTATTCCTGAATATTCTATCGAACCACCATCAGCAGTAGACTCTCCACTGAATGTTAATTTTAATCCGTTAAACAAAGCTTCTGCATTTTCATCTATCTTAATCTTGGCTTCACTTCCAGTCTTTACCGTAGAGATAAACACTCTTTTTGCAGTAGCATCATAACTGGCATTAACACCATCTACTTCGCTATTTATCTTTTTTACTACGTCTGAGACTTTAGCACCCTTATCAAACTGTAGTTCTTTACCATTAATTTCTACTGTATATACTCCACCGTTGCCGCTCCAATCGTAAGTCTCATCACCATTCGCATCAACAAATAATTCTCCTAACGTAATGTTATCTACTGCGGATGAGCTGGCAGCACTGACTCCTGTAGCGAGGTTCTTTACTTCTAATGTATAACTCCCCGGTGTTGCACTAGCTAAAGCCGAAACGCTTACAGCACTCTCGTTAGATGAAGTAACTTTTTTGACATAGCTAAAATTACTAGAGCTATTGGACATCAATCCTCCTGTTATACTGGTTTTTGTCATTTCCAGCTCTTTCCGAATATCTAGTACAAAATTAGCAAAATCTTTGTTTACACTATTATAGGTTTCTTGTTTCCATAACTTCAACTGCTTATTCTGACCGTATCTATCTACCTTCGCTCTCTCCACCTTCATAAGACTTTGAATGATGGATTGTGTATCTAACCCCGATGCAATCCCTGATATTCTCAAACTACTCACCTTTATCACTCCCTTTTATTCTTTTAACAAGATTTCGTTCTTAGCAATTCTAAAAAAGTAAATAACCTATATTTTCTTGTCTACAAATAGTCCTGTTCTTTCCAACATAGCTGCAACCATATCCAATATTTTTTCTGGGGGAATTTCTTTGACTGTCTCTTTTGTCTCATTATCAACAATTTTTACAAGGATTTGTTTGGTTCCTTCATGGATGGAAAATTTCAGGCTTGTATTGCTTATCTTCAAATCCTTGTTTGCCTTTTCTATGGCGTCGATAAACTGTTTTTCTCCCGGAAATGGCTGTTGGGAAGCTTGTCCTCCATTAGACACATTGGCTTCAACATTAATAGAATTTTGCTGTCCGTTAGAAGAACTACTCGAACTATACTGTTGATTAGACATGGAAATGCTCTCAACTTTCACCGTTTACACCACCTTATATAGTTTTCTAACCAGATTATCGGTAATTTTCTCGCTTGACTTTAGGTTTAATGGTTAATATTTACAAAGTTAATTCAAAGACTCAGACTATTAAGATAAGTGTGTTTGGTTCAGTAATCATGAATTTATATCCGCTTTCATTACGCCAGGAGATAAGGTCTTAAAATTCTTTCCACTTCCTCTTTCCAGCCTATAAAAGCAGGATAAATTTCTTGTTTTATTTGCTCTTCTAGTTGGGATTGCTTCTCTTGTTTATAGCTATTCATTGCCTTATGAATATTTTCTTTTACCTCTATCGTGCGTTCACCAACATTATTATTTGGAAGTTTATCTTCCATTGGCATTATAGCATTCTCTATGCTAGATATCCCTTCAGCAATATCTTGTAAAACTATAAAAGCATTTTCATATCGTAACTCTTTTATCTGATTTTGAATATACTCAAAACCTTCTTCTATAGTATTTAATAGTCCCAAACATTTTTCTATTACGTCATAATATTTTTTTATGTGAATCATCTCCTTCTGTGATTTTTGTGTTTATATACTCAGCAAATACTGTCCATGCTCGGTCTCCAGTAAAGAGGCTGCTACTTCTTGTAACTCTTTTTTTGTAATAAATCTATTGTGATAGGCTATTTCTTCAAAAATGCGATGTAGGAATCTTATTCTTAATCAACTAATTGAACATAATTTCTAGATTCTAAAAGCGCATTATTGATTTCTGATTCTAACCTTTCAATACGTCGAAAAAAATTGTGATTTTATTCTAGATTAAAAAGATTACTCAAAGCATAAGTAGAGCTGGATGCCTATACGATAATGCTCCAATGGAAAGATAGTTCAATACATTTAAATGCTGCTGATCCATCTCTTTTATTTTAAGAAAGATGATTTATCTATTTATTAACTCATTATGACACCGCTACTATATTCTTAACAAATACTGTCCGTACGCTGTCTTTAGCAACGGTTCTGCTAATGCGTGTAGCTGTTCTTTTGTAATATAGCGATTGCGATAAGCTATTTCTTCGATACAAGCAATGTAGAGTCCTTGCCTCTTCTGTATAGCTTGTACAAAATTACTGGCTTCTAACAGTGAATCATGAGTTCCAGTATCTAACCACGCAAATCCCCTACCTAAAATATCTACCTCTAGATTCTTCCTACTTAAATATGCTTTATTAATATCAGTAATCTCTAATTCTCCTCTTGAAGATGGTTCTAAAGTTTTTGCAATCTTAACTACATTTCTATCATAAAAATATAATCCTGGCACAGCATAGTTAGACTTTGGTTTTTCCGGTTTTTCTTCCAAAGATTTTATAGATTTGTCTTCGCCTATTTCTACAATGCCATAATCTTCAGGATTGTTTACATAATAAGCAAAAATATGGGCTCCTTCTTTCATAAGTTTTGCTTTTTTCAAAATAGCAGAAAATCCCTGACCGTAAAATATATTATCTCCTAAAATTAAACATACATTATTTTCCGCTATAAAGTTCTCTGCAATAATCAGAGCCTGTGCAATTCCTCTTGGAGCCTCCTGAATAGCGTAGTGAAATGAAACCCCTATTTGTGATCCATCTCCCAATAGTTCTTCGTACATAGGCAAATCTCTCTCTGTAGAAATTATTAATATATCCCTTATACCTGCTAAAAGCAATACTGATAACGGATAATAAATCATAGGTTTATCATATATAGGTATAATCTGCTTACTAATTGCTTTTGTACAAGGATAAAGTCTAGTGCCACTTCCTCCAGCTAAAATGATTCCTTTCATTTTTAAGTTCCCCCTATCCTGCTATTGACAAAGTAACTTTAGCAATTATGAATTTATAATTCTAGGTTACCTTAGTCACAGGAGATTTCCATACATTTTTTTATAGTATGTAGCATATTCTCCATTCACTATATTTTCTAACCAATTTTCATTTTCTAAATACCATAAAATAGTGTGTTTCATTCCTTCATCAAAATCAGTGCTAGAGAACCATGCCAATTCTCGTTTAATTTTTTCAGCATTAATAGCATACCTTCTATCATGACCCTTTCGATCTGATATATAGGTAATCAATTCTTTACTTACACGCTTTCTTCTTATATCTCTCGGCGGCAATAGATGTTGTAAAAATTGTATGATAGTATTAATTACCTCAATGTTTTGTCGTTCATTATTTCCTCCAATATTGTAAACTTCTCCTGCTCTTCCTTTTTCCAAGATAATGCCTAATGCATTACAATGATCTCTAACATATAACCAATCTCTTATATTTTTTCCATCTCCATATACAGGTATCTTCTTTCCTGTTAAACAATTTTGAATTACTAGAGGAATTAATTTTTCTGGGAATTGATAAGGTCCATAATTATTAGAACATCTGCTAATCATAACTGGCATTTTATATGTATCATAGTAAGCCTTCACTAACAAATCTCCTCCTGCTTTACTAGCAGCATAAGGATTATGAGGATCTAATGATGTTTTTTCTGTAAAAAATCCTACTTCACCTAGTGATCCGTACACTTCATCTGTAGAAATCTGCAGAAATTTTTTATCTTTTTTGAATCTATTCTCTTCTGTCCAGTATTTTTTTGCTATATCTAATAAAACTTGAACACCTAAAACATTTGTCTTTACAAATATAGTTGGATCCTTAACGCTTCTATCTACATGAGATTCAGCAGCAAAGTTGACAATATAGTCTATATCATGTGTCTCAAAAATCTTGTTAACTATACTCTTATCACAGATACAGCCTTTGATAAATTTATAATTTTCATATTTTGTTATATCTCTTAAATTTTCTATATTTCCAGCATAAGTCAATGCATCTAGATTAATAACAAGGATATCCTTTTTATATTGTTCAAACAGGTGATGTATAAAGTTTGAACCAATAAATCCTGCTCCACCTGTAATTAAGTATGTTTTCATATGGTTTTACTCCAATCATGAATACTTTCAACAACATATTGTATTTCTTCTTGCGACAAATTGGGATAAATAGGCAATCTTAACAATCTACTACTCAAGTTCTCAGTAATTAGTAAATCACCATGTTTATATCCTAAACTCATACCCATAGGTGAAATATGTAACGGGATATAGTGAAAAGTTGCACCGATTTTTCTATTTTTTAAATATTTCATTAAGTCATTTCGCTTTTCTTCTGTAGGAAGTAGAATGTAAAAAATATGATAATTGGTAGTACAATAACTAGGAATTACAGGCAACCTTATTCTCTCCCTATTCTGCAACTCAACTAAACCACTATAATATCTATCATGTACAGTTTTTCTTTTCTCTTGTATTTCTTCTAACTTTTCTAGTTGCGCGTAAAGCATAGCTGCTAATATATCCGATATTAAATAACTAGAACCTATATCCACCCAAGTATACTTGTCTACTTCCCCTCTAAAAAACTGGCTGCGATTCGTACCTTTTTCTCTAATAATCTCAGCCCTTCTTGCTAATTCT
This sequence comes from Geosporobacter ferrireducens, assembly GCF_001750685.1. GTDB lineage: Bacteria > Bacillota > Clostridia > Peptostreptococcales > Thermotaleaceae > Geosporobacter > Geosporobacter ferrireducens. Next base: position 2,266,381 of record NZ_CP017269.1, read on the forward strand.
TCGCTATTATTAATTAAAATAGCTCCCCCTTCTCCACAAGAGTAGTTTTTCGTCTCATGAAAACTATAAGTTCCTATATCTCCAATAGTTCCAAGGTATTTATCCTTATATTTTGCATATACTCCTTGAGCTGCATCTTCTACAATTTTCAACTTATATTTCTTAGCTAGCTCGGTAATCCTTTCCATGTCACAAGAAACACCAGCATAATGCACTGGAAAGATTGCCTTAGTTCTTTTAGTAATTCTCCTTTCAATATCTACTGGGTCTATATTTAAGGTATCACTAGTTACTTCCGCAAAAACAGGGATAGCCCCTTTCTGAACGATTGCATTTGCAGTAGATACAAAATTATACGAAGGCATGATAACCTCATCACCTTTCTTTAAATCCAACAATATAGCTGCCATATCTAAAGAAATACTACATGATGTAGTTAATAGTACTTTAGAAACTGCAAAATTTTGTTGTATATACTCATTGCATTTTTGAGTATAATTATGATCTCCCGATACATATCCTGAATCTATTACATTTTTTATATATCTATACTCATTGTTGGAAAAATATGGCTTATTAAATGGAATCATTTATAAATTCTCCTTTATTTAACGTGTCTATGGGAATAGTATCAATATCTAGGTTTTCCATTCAAATTAACAGTAACACTATTTCAGGCACTATTTTCCAAATCTACTTCTTAAAGTATTGAAAGGTAAAATTGAGCTTTCATCTAGAAATCTAGCCTTTATAATCTTTAATAATCCCTTTCCGCAAACTACTACAGGATATCCATCACGTAGAAAAACTACTTTTCCTACATCTCTATTTTCAACTACTATATCAAGCTCTTCTTCAGCATCATCAATAGTTATAATTTTATTATTCAAATAAGTTTTTGCTCCACTGTATGGATATCCTACTGCATCAACTAATCGTTTTATAGTATTACAATCAGCATTCCAATCGATAAAATAATCCTGTTCATCTCTCCATAAACTATATGTGGCATTTTCTTCAATCTGAGATACACCTACAATCTCTTTATTATCAAAAACTAACTGTGCTATAGAGTTAACTAGTTTAGAATATAATGGGGCGATAAGTTTAATTGCTTCCTGAATTTTAATTGGATATTCTATAGACACTATCTCCTGCTTAATAATATCTCCTTTATCATACTCTTCAGTAGCAAATAATGCAGTTACTCCAATTTCATTTTCTCCATTTATTAACATATTTACTAGAGGTGCAAAGCCCCTGTATTTTGGTAGAATTGAATCGTGTAAAACAATTAAATTGTTGGAATCTTCTATAATCCATCTCCATCCTATTGCAAACTTATAGCCACTGAAATCTGGGGGCGACTCTTTTCTGTTATAATATGTGATATTATTTTTCTCACATAGTGATACTAATTCGTTATAATAGTCCTTTTTTATATTGTTATCTTTAGCTAATAGAACATATCTAATTTGTTTCGAATTATATTCTCTGATAAAATGCTCTAATACAAAATAACCTTTTTCATTCATTAAATACATTACAACTTGATTCATATATTGCTCCTCAAATTCATATAATTTCTTATAATGGGTAATGCTTAAAATATTCCTCTCAGAAACTCAAGTATAGCCTTTTCACCAAACTCGGCTTCAATAATTTCTTTATTTTTGGACTCCTTTATAGGTTCACAAAAAATAGTATCATCAATTTTATCAGTTGACTTAACACCCTTTAAGTTTAATCTTTTGAATTTTCTAAAAGTAGTAACATTTTCTTTTAAAAAAACACCCTTTTCTAGCGATGATAATAGTCTAATATTTCCAACAGCTTGTTGCCTATTATGATAATAAATAGCTACATCCACTTGGTTCAATAGTTTATAGTATTCACTTGGCTCCATGTACTCTGTTAAAGGTATAAATCTATTTCCAAAAATTTTTTTACCTTCATTAATAATTGCTCTTATGTAAGCGTCGTTCCCACCATATGATAGTGGAACTATAACACAATAATCCTTTAACCTTAGAGATTTTAACTTGTGAAAAATATCCAAATGGTTGTTTGATGGATCAGGTGAATTACCAACTAAAATTATATGCTCATAATTCCCTTTTAGATAACTATATCGTTCATAAATTTCATTCATATCATCCATATTGACTTTTTCAACAGGGTTAGGATAAGCAAATTTCATACACTTTGCATTGGTTATAAAATTTTCCTTTAAAATATCAAAATCTTCATCTATCGTATTTAAGCAATATTTAATCTTTCTTATAGTAGCTCTTCTAAAAATATGTGAAATTGAGTTTTTATTAACTTTAGAATTCATATTAAATCCTAACTTCTCCAGCAGCTTTTTAGTTAATGGATCATATATCTCATAATCAATATGATAATATAAGTCCCCGCCCCATATAGGCCAATAAATAGGTTTTTTTATATCAAATTTACAAACAATCTCACAGAAATAGTCAGATAGATAATGGATAAATATTTTAGTACAAGTATTAATCAATTCTAATAATCTACTTAAATCACATTTTAAATCTAAAATCTCTACATTTGCAATATCATCAGTAGTTATCATTTTCAGCTTTTGCATTTTATCCCCAACAATAACAAACATATGTTCATCATTGGGGAAATGTTGATTTATAAAATGCATAAACCTACTGCAATACTGATTATCGTACATAAGGTGTAAATTTTTATTTTTCTCTTTGTAAGCTTCTTCTTTTTCTTCTCTTTGTTCTACTTGTTCTTGGATAATCTGTCTATAATCTTCTTCCAATTTATTTATTATTTTAATTACTTCTAATCTTGTGGGCTCATCTCCCATATTAAATACTATGCTTTCATAGGTCTCTAACGCATTCAAATATTCCTTTTTCATTTCATATATATATGCTAGTTTATTTAATAAGCTGAGATTACCTCTATCTTCGTAGATAGCCTTTTTAAAAAGTACTTCTGCATCTTCCCATCTACCATCTTTTATAGCCATATCTCCCATAAACAAGTGGATATTCAATTGCTCCTTTTTAAAATAATTATCTATTACTGATAATTGTCCTTCAGTAGAAATTGCGTTATTCCCGTTTAGTTGACTTTCATAATACAAACATTGAAAAATGTTACTAAGATCTTGAGTTAATCGCTTTCTTTCATATTTTTCTATTTTTTCATTTACAACTAATCCTGGAAGTTCGTCTTTCTTCCAAAGTTTATATAGTTTTAAAATATATTTTGCGATCTCATTTATATTATCAAAATCTACATTATACCCCCGCTCAGTACTAGATATCAATTCATCTACTACGCTTCCATTAGGAGATAATGCTAATATTGGTTTACACAATCTCAGATATTCAAATATTTTCCCAGGGAAAACAGATTTGTTTCTATCACCAGCTCCTACGATTAAAAGTAAAGCATCTGAATTTACAGCTTCTCTTAAACTGTCTTGATGCGTCATATATCCTAAAAACTCAACTACACTTTGCAGTCCTAATTCATCTCTAATTTTGATCCAATAGTCTAGATTTTCTGTCCATCCAAAAGTGATTTTTATATCAGAAGCTTCGACATCCTTGTTTTTAATTAATTTTTGAACTGCTTGCATAAATGTTAAAGGAGTTCTTATCATATATAACATGCCATTGTGCATAATTGTAAACTTTGCATTTCTCTTGCTTTTATGGGATATTTCTGCGAAATCTAACTCATCATATCCATTAGTAATAGTCTCTATTTTTCTAGTTTCTAAATGAAATATTTTCTCATAATTTTTACTCGATAGAGGTGTAACTGAGATTATTTTATCCGCTAGATTAACTATATTTTTTTCCATCTCAAAATGCATTTTATATAATATATGATTTTTATCAAATTCTACATATGGATTATTAGTCCACTCGTCTCGAAAATCAGCTACCCAAGGTTTATTAAATCTTTGTTTTAAGTAATACCCAACAATATGGTCAGAATAGGGTCCTGATGTTGTATAAATCATATCCATTTCATTTATGTTAATCATATCATCTAAGTTATCAATTACTTGCTTAGCCCACAAGATATTCGAATCAGGAAGTAGTATTAATTGATTAAGATGTTCTCGTGATTTATTCAGTTCAGTAACAAATTCACTAACCAAAGCCTGATTCTGAACCACGCTATGATATAAATGAATTAATTGATTCGCATAGTTAACATCGATGTTGTTTTTCTCGTCTATACGAATCACTTTGACCCCATCTGGAATTTCTGAAATCATTGACACATCTTTAAACTGACACATTGTGGTTCCTACAGTTACAACAACTGGCTCCCATCCAAATTCTCTTAGATATTTAACAAATTTCAAAGTTCTTTGAACTCCTGAGCCTCCTAATGGCGGAAAAATATAAGCAATCACAAGTACTTTCTTACGAGTAGTATATTGATACGTATCCAAGACTTCTTGATGTTCAATCTTTATTTTTTCAGTAATCCCCTCAATATGTTGAAAAACACCTTCTTCACTTGCCTTTGTCTTCGCTTTCCCATAATATATCAATGCCTTGTTGTAATCTTCTAGCTTTTCATAAAGATATCCGAGATTGCATAATATATCAAAGTTCGTTCTATCAACTATCAATGCTTTTTTTAAAATATTCTCAGCATCACGATAGTGGTCTTCCATCATAGCTATCATAGCTTTCAACGAAAATACTTCAATGTCGTCAACTACCAGTTTCTCATATTCTATAAGAATTCCTTTTGCTTCTTCTATCTGTTCTTCTAGAATAAGCTGATTAATTTGCTTCTTTACTTGGATCTTGTAATCTTCAAATGTTTGCTGAGCTTCCTGTAAAGATATCTCCATTGGCTCATCCTTTACACTTGCCTCATCTAACGAAGACAGTTGAGCAATAATTTGCTGTATTTTCTGTTTTTCTTCTGGATTTTGTGTAACTTCCAATGCTTGTTCATATAACCCAATGGCCTGTTCAATATAATTCCGTATTTGACATAGATACGCTGCATTGCAAAGAAGATCAAAGTCTGTACAATAATATAATAATCCCGTCTTTAGTACTTCCTCAGCTTTATCATAATCTTGCTCAATCAATGCAATATTAGCTTCAAAAACAAAGAAATCTTTATCTATCTTCATACTCTTTTTATATTCTTCCAATAGCTCTTTTGCCTGGCTCAAATCACCTTTCAGAATAAGTGCATCTACATTTGCTTTAAACTGCAATTGATATTCTTTCATTTGTTCATAGGAAGGAGCCAGTCTTTGCTGTATATTTTGCAAGAAGATTCCTATTCCGGTCTTCATATCTGGATATATCTCTAAAGCTATCTTTAAAATCCTGATTTGTTCTAGTTCTTTGGTATCTTTAATATTTTGTACGTAATTCATAAGCATAAAGAAAGCATCTTCATCGTTCTTTGCAAAATTTATTTTGTTTTGCTGTATCAAATGGGAATGATAGGTATAGCCAATATACCGAATTCCTTCTTGAACATATCTATAAAACACTGCATCATAGTCTTGTTCACTACACTGCCCACTAATTAGAAGAATTCTCCCTAGGATTTTGTATATACGACACCCCTCTATACTATTTTCTGGATAACTATTTTTAAAATAGTGTAGGATAACTTCTAGCAAATCTTGTATTTTTTGATTAGCCAGATATTGAAATATAGAGATCAGTTTAGGCTCTCTTATCTTTGATGTAATTTCAGAAATAGAATAGTCTCTTTTTAAGAGTCTATAAATTATTTCTCCATAGAATTCTGGCAAACTGTTAAAATCCAATTGATTAATTAGGTCAACATCCTGCTTTTCAAGCTCTTGATTCATATAGTCCTTTAGCCGAATTTGATTTAATATTCCATATTCTGTATTCACTTTTGAAAAATTAACAACTAAACTTTGCCACGCTTCTTCTTGAATCCCCTTTTTATGTTGTTCTAGACAAGCTTCAAACGGATATTTTAGCTCTTCGTTTTCTATAAGTATATTTTTACAATAATAGCCTTGAAGATTATTTAACTCCTCTAATGCCAGATATGAACTTATTAAAGTTGGCAATGCAAGTTTCAGCATGTCTTTAGATTGAATTTTATAGACATACTCCAACGCTCTGCTGTATTCCTTTTGTTTCAAATATAATGCAGATAAATGTACATGAATTTTTTCATAAGTATCTGTATTTCGCATATAGGTAACAGAAGCATTATCAGATGCCGCCGGGGAACGCTCATAGTCATGATACAGCTCTAAATATTTCTGATAGGATTCAATCGCTTCTTCATTTTTGGAGAGCATTTGCTTAGCATGGCCTAGCATACAATAAAAATCAATATATCCGTCTCTTTCATTGATTGCTTTTTCACAGGCTTTTTCCAGCTTTTCATACTGTTCCATCTTATGATACATTCGTGCCAATTGAGAATAAATATACATTCGGTTGCCCAAATATCCTTCTTTAGCTTTCCCAATTTCATAGGCTTTTTCAACACATTCCATTGCTTCTTTATCATCATTGTACATTGCATAAGATTGAGATAATTGAAACCACATGTAGAAGTTTTCAGGATCTATCTCTAATTCTTTTTTAATTATCTCTGTATTTCTTATAAATTTTCTTTCCATTAAATCTTTATCTGCAGAGTCATAGCCGTAATGTAAAAGGACCGTATCCAACACATAAACCGGCGGTTTTATCGTCGGCTGCTCATGGATAGCACCTTCATAACGGAACTCTTTTACATTTTTAAAGAGTCTTGCTGCTGGAGTTTCACTTGCAAGTTCCTCTTTTCCTTTAGAGTAATTTTTAATCTTAATCATTCCAACATTGTATTTTTTGTAATGGTTTGACTTAAAGAATTTAATTATACCTTCCGTATCCTGCATAATCTCATCGGCGTCCAACACAAACAACCATTGACCTTTCGCGTAACTGATCGTAGTATTTCTCATTGCAGCAAAATCATTATTCCATGTATGGAAATATACTTTATGCGTATACTTTCTCGCTATCTCTACAGTATTATCTGTTGAACCCGTGTCAACGATAATCAGTTCTGATTCAATGCCATTTCTTAAAGGCTGAAGTGCTTCTAAACAAGTACCAAGGTACTTCGACTCATTTTTTACCATCATTACAATGCTTAGCTTCATTTTCCTACTCCTTCCAATCTAGTTATAAAGGTATTATTTACATAAGAATATAATTATTCATATCTAAACAACATCTTTACCATACCTATCTCAAGATTCAAAAAAAAGAGGTAGAAGTTCTACCTCTTTTTTAAACTTTTTTATTATCTGAGTAGCTGCAATACTCCTTGTGGTGCTTGATTTGCTTGTGCTAGCATTGCTGTAGCAGCTTGTTGTAAAATGTTTGCTCTGGTGTACTGCATCATTTCTTTTGCCATGTCTGTATCTCTGATACGAGATTCAGAAGCTTGCAGGTTTTCTGCAGCTACATCTACGTTTTTAATCGTATGCTCTAATCTGTTTTGTACTGCTCCAAGATCTGCTCTAAAGGAAGCTACGCTTATTAAAGCATTATTGATGGCAGTAATTGCAGCGGAAGCAGCAGTTTGATTGCCCACACTTACAGTAGCAGAGTCTACACCTAATGAAGCTGATGAAGCATTAACAAGAGCAAAGCTAATTGTTTCTCCAGCATTAGCGCCTACTTGTAATGTTACTGTAGCTGTAGTATTCAAAACATTTTGTTGGTTAAAGCTTGTTTGATTAGCAATGCTGTCAATTTGAGCTTGTAATTGTGCAACTTCTTTTTGAGCCAGTTCGCGGTCGGTATCTTGGTATGTACCATTGGCAGTTTGTACAGCAAGCTCTCTCATTCTTTGAAGGATCGCATGTGTTTCATTCAATGCACCTTCTGCAGTCTGAATCATAGAAATACCATCTTGAGAGTTTCTGGAAGCTTGGTTTAAACCTCTGATTTGACCTCTCATTTTTTCAGAGATCGCCAAACCAGCAGCATCATCAGCAGCTCTGTTGATTCTCAAACCGGATGACAATCTTTCTACTGATTTTTGTTGGTCTCCACCAGTTACTTTTAAAGATCTGTGGGAGTTGATTGCTAGCATATTGTTGTTGATTACCATGTTACTCATTTTAAATTCCTCCTTGATTTTGTTATCTTTAGCATCCTTGCTAAGGTAAATTTTTTCAATCCTCCGTCGGCCGCCGGAGAATTTTTTCTTCTCAATCATATTATCGGAAGGATTTTTGTAGAACTTTAGCGATATTTATATTTTTTTCTTTTATTTTTTTAGTAAATTTTTCAATTCCTCGATATTTACTTGTCCTGCCGCAGCTTTTTGATTTTCCTGCCGGATTTCCATGTAAATCTCTTTCCGCAGTACAGATATATTTTTCGGTGCTGCAATGCCTAATTTTACTTTCCCGTCTTCGGCACTTAAGATTTTTATTTCAATTTGCTCATCAATCATAATGCTCTCGTCTTTTTTTCTGGTTAAGATCAGCATATTATCCCTCCTAACCCTTATTGTTTTCTTTTGCATCAGGAAATATATAGTGTTTTAAATCATAGGCTTCTCCATCAAGGACAATTTGCTTACCTATTTTTCTCTCTGTATTAACCACCAAAGGTCCTCTTAAATTAATGGTCATTTTTCGTATATTTTCCGGCACTACCGCAATGCAATATACTGCTACATCCTCAATCTTTGCTATATCCAATTCCGCCATAACCTTTTCCGGGATTTCAAATTCATAATCCTTTTTAAATAGAAAGGGATCAGTAATGACAAAGGCCAGGTTCGGATCCTCTATAGCCTGCATCCAGTGAAAGGGATTTTCCTGATCCGGGTTTGATAGAAAAACATATTGCTTAACTTCTTCAAATCCTAATAAACCGCTCTCAAAGGTGATAAACTTACTTTTCTCTACCTCAATTTCGCCAAAATTCTTTGTTTGAAGTATCATATGTTTGACTCCTCTCTATCTTTTCCTACAGCAAAAGGGAGAAATCTTTTCCTCCCTATTTAATGTTTAATTATTTATTTAATCGATAGATCCAATTCTTTACCTACATACTCTATTTGAATGCTGTTTCTTTGTCTTAGGTAAGCCTCTACCTTGTTTTTTTCAATATGAACAATTGGTTTATTTACTTCTATTCTTAGATTTGGATTTCCTTCTTTAACTTGAATATCTACATTTCCACCGATAAAATCAATTTTCGGTCTTGTTTTCGGAATAAGGTCTATATTCGTCTCTACTTGAATCCGTTCAAACGCATTTTCTATGGCCTGGTCAGGCACTGGATTTGTTTTATTCTCTATGGCACCCAATTCATCGCCCTGTCTGGATATATGGGCGATCGCCTCCATAGCCCGCTGTCTTGAAAAAGCTGCCAAATCCCGGCTCTCATCCATAGGGCTTTTCAAGCCTGCCTCTGCAAACGGAATAGTTTGGTCAATCTGCACCTGAATCTGCTCTGAATGAATTTCTACCTTGGCATGCTCTGTATTAAAATGCATCTCTGCCTTTGGCTGTTGAATCTCCATTTTCCCTAAGGTTGTTTGAATTCCAATCAATGCAAATTGAGAAGTAATTCTCAAATTCATAATCTCACCCCAAACCTGTTAGCGTAGAAAATCCAATAAAGTTGGCTGAATAATCCTAGCCCCCACGGATAATGCAGAACGGTATACATTTTCTTCCATCTTAAAATTCATAATTGTCTCTGCCATGTCTACATCCTCTGCTTTTGACAATAGCTTTTTCAGGTTGATAATCGTATCCTCCAACCGGCTTTGGTCCAGCTCAAGGCGATTGGTTTTTGCTCCGATTCCTGAAAGCTTGCCTAATATATTTTCCAGGTTCTTATCGAGATCATCAAGCATGGCACTGGTATCCAGTTTTTCTGTTTTTATAACCGATGTTGCTGATGCTATAGGCGTTGCCGATGTTGTGTCCGTAAAGCCAAGGGCAACTGCAGCGGTATTGGCCGTCATCTCAAAGGAACTGCCGTATTCTCCTGTAATCATTAGCCGGTTGTCCTCTGTAAAGGAGGCTTTCATTCCGGCAGGCAGTCCATTTTGCAAATCTTTTATGAAGGCATTTCTTCCTGACAAGGTATCCAAATTATAGGTAGCTCCTGCTGGAAGCGTGATCGTATGTAGGGTTGTTCCATCATCAATTTCCAATCCTGAAATATCACTGGCACTGACAGTTCCTGATAGCCGGTCACTCACTACCAATGGAGCCAATACCGCTCCTGCTGGTGTTGCATCCGTTGTAGTCCCCAAGGTTCCTGCCTTTATAGTGAATTTTTCATCGGCTGTAATAATAAAATTATTAGCACCATCATCAACGATTTTAACCCCATTTTTCTTTAGATATTCATTGGCATCGATGGCTTTTTGAATATCTTCCGCTTCAATAGGATTTTTATTCGGCAGGTTTAGTTGAAATACGCCGCCGCCCATTTCGATGTTAAAGGTTTTTGTCCCATCTGAATTGTCCAGATCAAGTCCGCTTGTAGGCAGTGTAGTGGAAAACTTCATATCTACAAAACCATGCATATACTCTTCTTGACCCAATAATACATTTTCCAGTTTGGTCAGGGATTCAAATATTCCGCCAAAGCCTTTTTCAAAAAGTTCCGGTCCCGTAATATTTACTGTAACCAAGTTGCTCATGCCAATCTCAATCCGCATGGCATCGGCAGCCTGTGCATAGGTAGTTTCGATATTATCAGGGTTTTCTAAAAATGCTGCAAAATCTGCTGCATCAACCCCTAAAGCGATCCCTCCCGGGCTGATCATTTTCCCATTATAGGTCAGCTTCGTACCCATCTCCGTCTCTACCAGTTTAAAAGGTGCCACATCGGTCTGATATCCCGCAAAAATGTACCGGCCTGTATGGGTAGCGTTACCGATAGCTACTACCTGTTCCTTCAACTGACTGATTTCTGCCTGTATTGCTGCCTTATCCGTATCGGATAAGCTGCCGGTTGCGCCTCTAACGGTAAGCTCCCTTACCCGTTGGATTACATCCTTTAGCTGGGTAAGGGCTGTTTCCGTGGTCTCCATCCAGGATAGAGCCGTGTCAATATTCTTCTTATATTGCTCGCTGGCAGAAATTTCTGAAGAAATGGTCAAAATCCTTGCCATGGCAACAGGATCATCAGAGGCAACCTGTATTCTCTTGCCTGTAGCCGCCTGCTGGTACAGCTTATCCATCCGGGTATAACTCTTGTTTAGATTTCTCATCATTGTATTGATCATCATCGAGTTGGTGATCCGCATCTCGTATTCACTCCATTTCGTGAAAAAGTTGGTTTTTACTTTTTAACTTGTACATCCGCTTCGCCAGGGGGACAGTTCCATCCTCTTCCCTCCGGACCTTCGCTATGCTTCGGTGACGCTCGAACCGTCCCCCTGACTCCGCTCTGATTGTTAACCTATGTAGTATACAAAGTTATTCCTTCAGCAACTACCCGGCAAATGTTTTATCTGCCTACCAATCCCATTCGGTTAACGATCACGTCAATCATTTCATCAATCGTTGTGATCATTCGGGCGTTGGCATTATATGCGTGCTGGAATCTAATCATGTCAGCCATTTCTTCATCCAAGGATACCCCCGATATAGACATCCTTTGACTTTCGATCTGATAAAGTAAGACGGCCTGTCCATCTGCAAACCGTTGTGCCTGCTGTGAGTCTACACCCAAGTTGGAAATCAGGGATTTTATAAAGTCTTCCGGTTTTCCCCAATCAAACATATCCGCCATGTCCTTTAACAAATTTATATTCAAGGCATTTTGGCCATTTCCCGGCAGGCCTGCATAGGTACTGCTGGCCGCAATAAGATTTAAGCCTGCATCTCCCTCTAGGGCAGCTGAAATCTTCAAGGTAGAAGCGGTTACCTGTGGGGTTGCATAATACTTTCCATCCATTTTTACAACAGAGATCTGGGTATAGGATGCGCCTAAAGTTGTTCCATTTTCTTTTTCCAACGCCAGTATGGCTTCTCTTTCTGTCATTGGCGGCGGTCCTGTCATTTTGGATGCGATCTGTGCAGAAACATCTACAAATTCGCCTCCGCCCATTTCGAAAAAGTCTATTCCTGTACTGCCATCCAGCCCATATCCTTGCCGGTGCACAGCGTTTACCTGTGCTGCAAAAGTTTTGGCAAAGGTGTTTAATTGCTCCATGTAATAGGGAATTCCTTTTGTATCCCCGCTTACATGATCCCTAGAGTCTAACAATCCTTTTAATTTTCCGCCCTGCGGATTAAAGGTAGAGCCATCTTTCCAAACGACATCACAAAGCCCGGGAACATCTACACTATTTAACTTGTCCTTTCTCATTTGTGTTGTCAGTTCAGAACAGCGGTTATGTGAAACCAAGGCTTTTCCTGTTACCAGTACGGTCATTCTTCCCTGATGGTCTTCAAAAGCATCTATATTCACCAGTTCCGATAATTTGTCCAGCAAAAGATTTCTCTGATCCCGAAGGTCATTGGCTTTACTGCCGTCCACCTCATAGCTGAAAATCTGCTGGTTCAGATCCGCAATTTGCCGGGCATAACCATTAATTTCATCTACAGTGGTTTTTACACTAAAATCCAAATCCTTCTGCATTTTTTCCAGTTGACTGCTCATATGATTAATCGTAGTCGTAAATGCAATGGCCCGTTCCCTTACCAGTGCGCGTACCGTTAAGCTTTCAGGCTCATTGTTTAGGTCCTGAAAAGATGCAAAAAATTGATCCATGACGGTACGTATTCCTGCATCTGTCGGTTCGTTCATAAGGACTTCTATATTGGCTAATACATCTGCCCGCACATTCCATTTCCCATAAGAGTGGTGCTCACTTCTGAATTTCATATCCAGAAATTCATCCCGTATATTTCGAATATGGATATCGTCTACCCCTGTGCCCAGCATACCCCTTCCATTTGGAAGCGTCATAGGCCTGGATGCCTGTACTTCCAGCCTTTGTCTTGTATATCCCGGTGTATTGGTATTGGCAATATTGTGCCCTACAACATTCAATGCCCTCTGGCTGGAAAAAAGTCCCGAACGGGAAATGTTAAGTCCGAAAAAAGTTGACATCTATTCATCCCACCTTTTATATCTTTTATATTTTTACATCAAATACATTTGGTTTGTTTTTTACATTTTTCTCATCTGCCCGGTTTCCGTAGGTACTTCCCTGGGTATTGGCACTGGTGGCCAGATTGATATTAAAATCGATATATTCTAAAGACTGTTGAATCAGCTTTCCATTTAATTCGTTCAATTCTTGAATCTCTTGAAGCACCTTATCCAACTTATCCTTTAAGCCTATTAGCTTGCTTCTGTCCTGCTCCTCCAAGTAGGGTACCAGTTCACCGATACTCCCGACTTCCTTTACTTTCAGCTCATTTAACAGATTTCCAACAATGGCTACACGAATCTTATCTACCTTACCCATATTCAAAATCATATCCTGCTCTAACCCCGTAATATGATCCAGTTCCTTGATATTTCCCTTAATAATAATTTCTTTTTTCTTTTTTGCCAGGTCTATATAGTCTCGATAAATGTCATATTCCCTCTTTAAGACAGTAATTAACTGCTCAACAGATTTTGACATACTGCTCCTCCTTCTCAGGAAATCTTTATATCCTTACTTATATTTTCTTATCAAACATGCTCTCGGCGATTTCCTCCGCTGAAGGATTGTAATTGCCGGATTGTATTTTCTTCGTGATTTCTTCTACTTTATCTGTTCTGACCTCCGGCAGTTTCTTATAGGCATTGTATGCGACTTGAAATGCCCTGGCCTGCTCAGAAATCTCTACCTTGTCTTTTTCTTGCGCGGTTTTACCGCTTCTACAAACACTCTCTGTGTTCTTCCGGTATACATTTAATACCTTTTGTATATTTGGATTATTTGTAATCTTCATATAAAACACCCCCATCATTACCACTATTCTATCCATAGTATCGGCATTGATGGGGGATTCCTTTACCCCTTTTATACGATTATCTTTTCTTTTTCATATCCGTAATAAACATTTTGTTCACTACCTTTTGTTTTTCCTTCTCTGGAGGCTTAAATGCACCTCTCATCTCCTTAGCCATTTCTTCCGCACATTGATCACAAAATCTTCCGGTTCGGATCGCTCTTCCACATCTTTCACAGTCCAGTACGAGGGAGCCGCCTTCACCGGTAATCTCCAGCCTGCCCTGTCTCAAGTATTTTAAGATAAGATCCTCTTCCACTTCGGTTTCCTGAGAAACCTCTGAAATTGTAGCCCCTGGATTATCATACAAATATTCCTTTACTCTTCTGAAATCTTCTTCTTCATTTTTTCTGCATCGCTCACAGTTTTTGTTAAACCCGTCATACTGAAAAATCCGTCCGCATTTTCTGCAGTTTCGAATATCTGCCATTGTACGCCCTCCAATTCAATTGTTATATATTGATTTTACTTAATCTATATATTTTTCCCCGCTGCAAAGGTGATTGCGTAAATGTCTAGCGCTCCGGCCCGAAGCAGCTCCTTGCTGCAGCTGTTCAATGTACTTCCTGTAGTATATATATCGTCAACTAATAGGATTTTTTTAGCCTTAATTTTCTCAGGCTTCAAAATTTGGAAAGCGTTTTTCATATTGATCTTCCGTTCTTCCCGCGATAATTTATTTTGTGTAGCTGTGTCCTTAATTCGGATCAGATTTTTCTCATCCATTGGCCATCCAGTTTGCCGGCTAATATATTGGCTGATAATTTCTGATTGATTAAACTCTCTCTGCCGCTTTTTAGCAGTATGTAAAGGTACTGGAATAATCCAATGCATCTGCTCCAGCTCTTTCTCTTTAATTTTTGCGGTCATCATTTCTGCCATATGATAGGCCAGATACCGTTGTTTCCCATACTTCAACCGATAAAGCAATGTTTTGATCTCTTCATCATAAACAACACATGTATAGCTCCGGGTAAAGAAATGCTTTGTCATCATACAGTCATGGCAAAGCTCCGGCAGATATAACTCCTCCAACGGTTTGCCACACTTCTTGCAGGTCTTTTCCTCCGCAAAATGAATCTTTTTCTTGCAAGAGGCACAGATAGCGTATTTCTCTTTCTTTTCGATAGGGTCTCTGCAAAGGATGCATTCAATATTGCGGGGATAGACAAAATCTAATAGTCCATCAACTAAATTCCATAGAGATTTGTATGCTTCCATTAGCATCTCTCCTTTAAAAAGTGCAGCTTACAAGTTTTCAGATTCTTCACTGCGTTCACAATAACTCGGACATCCTATGCTGTTACACGATCGCCCCCTAATCCTTTTCCCTTGTGCATCTTAATTTCTGCAATACTTACAAGGTTATGGATATCGTTGCTTGCCTCAGGATAGCAGGCCATGCCGATGCTCACGGATATTTCCACCTTCTGATTGTCTAATGCGTCTATACGCTTAGGTACTGATTTAATCTGCATTCGGAGCTGATCTGCCAGGGTACCTGCTTTCTCGTAATCAACATCATGCAGCACAGCAACAAATTCTTCTCCGCCATGTCTGCCTGCAATGCCGCTGGCTTCAACAAAATCTCTTATTACGTTGCCGATTTCTGCTAGAATTTTATCTCCCACAGCATAACCGTAGTATTGGTTGATTAACTTAAAACGATCAATATCTATGATCAACAAAAAGAATTTTTCATTGGTTTCTAGAGCCTTCTGAGCCATCTCGCCTAATTTTCTATAAAAAGCATTATAGGAAAGCAGTCCCGTCAGGCCATCCAGCGTCACACCGACCTGGGGCTGGTGATCCATTGGGCTGTTTTTTCCTGCCGTGCGCATTCCCGTGCCAACATGCTCTATGAAGAGCTTGTCCTCTTCTCGTTCAATTATATTTTTCTGACGTGCTTTTCTATCTGCTTTTCTTGTTTTATACCACTGATAATGGATCGCTCTGCCTATGAAAAAGGCTCCCATATAAAGACTCAGATGCATCAACATAAAATTCCAGGTGACCATGCTGCCGATTGCCTTCGGCAGAGAGAGAAGCATGCAGGTCGGAAGCGCCACAAGCCCCCGTTTCGATCCATAAAGCACCGTAACAGCTATAATGGTAAAAATAAAAACAAGCAAATAGGCATTATTTTCAAATCCCTTTGTATAAATGAGGAATAAATTAGCAATCAAAAAATTCCCCGCCAGAATAATTTGGTTTTTTTTCTGTTCTGAAATATTGGTCAGCTTAAAACATAAAAACAAAGCATTATAGATGATTGCTATAACAGCAACCCATAACACACCGCCGTAGTCCCATTGGGAAAATGTAGTAATGCTCAATAAGAGTACAATCAGAGCTGCAAATCCTCCGGCAATCCTGTGCAATTTTTTATTTTTTTTATTTTTCAACAAGCAATACGCCTCCATAATCAACTGAACATCTCTAATTTATATTGTTTATATACCCACTTCCTTAAAATTCGATCAATCTATCTTCTAAAAATCTTCTCAAGCGAATTCCTAAACCGGTATTACGCTTCGTGATCCGGTGATTATCCACCATGTTTTTTAGACAGCCCTCTTGTCCTACCATAACTACCAATTTTTTAGCTCGCGTTACAGCAGTATAGAGCAGATTCCTCGTCTGCAGCATAGGAGGCCCCCAACTCACCGGCATTACCACTACTGGAAACTCGCTACCTTGGCTTTTGTGAATCGTGATGCAGTAAGCCAGCTCCAGCTCGTCCAATTGACTAAAATCATACTTTACCAGCTTTTCATCATCAAAGAGTACCCACATTTCCCTATCCTCGGCATCAATGCCCTGAATATATCCCATATCTCCATTGAAGACGCCTTCTCCCTCTCCTTCATCCTCTGTTTTTTTCCATTTCAGATTGTAATTATTTTTGATTTGCATTACTTTGTCCCCTACACGGAAGAGCTTTTCCTTCATTTCCTTTTCTTCCTTATATGGGCCTTTTGGATTTAAAATTGCCTGAAGTTGGTTGTTCAGCTGCAGCATTCCTACCACGCCTTTTTTCATAGGCGTGAGAACCTGGATATCTTTAATGGGATCAAATCCGTTAAATTTAGGCAGACGCTCCTTACACAATGCCTGTATAGTTTCTGCAATACTCTCTTGCTTTTTCTTTGATATGAAATAAAAGTCCTTCTCTTTTTGATTGGTATAAGGATATTCTCCTTTATTGATTCGATGGGCATTTACAATGATCATGCTTTCCTGGGCCTGACGGAAAATTTTATCTAGCTTAACGACTTTAAATATATTGCTTTCAATAATATCCCGCAGTACATTTCCAGGTCCTACGGAGGGCAGCTGATCCACATCTCCAACCAATATCAATCGTGTACCCGGCAGTATGGCACGCAGCAGTGCCTTCATCAGCAAAATATCCACCATAGACATCTCATCAATAATTACTACATCTGCCGCCAGCGGCTCATCCTCATCTCTTCCAAAAGCCATCCCCAAATCATCCTCTGCATAGGCATACTCCAGAAGGCGATGAATGGTTTTAGCTTCTCTTCCAGTCGCCTCACTCATTCTTTTGGCAGCACGGCCCGTAGGTGCTCCTAACACAATGCTGAGGTTATTCATTTCAAACATCCGAATAATACTATTAATCGTAGTTGTTTTTCCCGTTCCCGGACCTCCAGTAATCACGGACACCCCGTTTTGTGCAGCTTCTTTGATTGCGTGTTTTTGATTGTCTGCCAGTGTTATCCCTTCTTCATTCTCCATTTTTGTGATAAGTGCGTCGATATTTTCTCCAATGGGAGGAATTTCTGTTTTTGCTAACTCTATGAGCTTTTTGCAGACATAGGTTTCTGCAAAAAAGTATGCCAGTCCAAACACGACAATCTCACCCTCTAGATTTTCTAATTGAATCTCATTATTGAGAGCCAAATTCATAAGAGGTTCTTCCAGCAAAGCCATCTCTACCTCCAAGAGCCTTGCAGTTTCTCTTAGAAGTTCTTCCCGGGGCGTATAGGTATGGCCCTCTAGATTGCTCTGCATCAGCATATATTTTAATCCGCACATAAGCCGATAGGCTGAACGGGGATCAATGCCCATTCTTTTCGCGATAGTATCTGCGATTCTAAATCCAATTCCGATAATATCGTCAGCCAATCGGTAAGGATTTTCTTGTATCAGTCGGATGGTTTCTTGACCATATTTTTTGTATATTTTTACTGCATAGTTTGGCGTTACACCATATTGCTGCAAAAAAAGCATTACCTCCTGCAGTTCCCGCTGCTCCTGAAAAGCCTCTGCAATCAAATTGGCCTTTGCCGCTCCGATTCCTTCAATCTGCGTCAGCAAATGAGGTCTGTATTGAATAATATCCAGTGCATCTTTACCAAACTCGTCCACAATCTTCTTAGCAGTTTTAGGGCCTATTCCCTTGATCAAGCCAGAAGCCAGATAGTTCTCTATCCCTTCTAGGGTGTTAGGTGCCACCTGCCTGTAGCTAAGGATCTCCAACTGCTTTCCATAGACTGGATGAACAATCCATTTTCCGCTAAAAGCAATGGTTTCTCCTTTATTGACAATCGGCATGTATCCTACCACTGTAATATCTTCATCCGTTGTATCTACTACAGCGACAATATATCCGTTAGCCTCATTATAAAAGACAATATCGGTCAAGACTCCTTGAATTTCTATGGTCATAAATGCCTCCATGCAAAAATCTAAAGTGATAATAATATATTTTTATTATAGCATAGGGTGAAAGTCACGCATCTATAAAATATTATTCACTTTTAATTTTCAATTCTTCATTTCTATGGATTAGCGTTCCTTTTTTCAGCACCCGCCTTAGCTCCAGTATCTCCTTTGTGAGTATGGCAATGTCGGCTTTAGTGGCTGGATGCTCACAGGTTTCATAAAAGACATCCAACGCCTCCCTTACACCTTCGCCACTCTGTACGGTTGGAATATTGCCTGCTACCAGCTTGGCCTGATTGATTTGCCGCCTTACCGTCTGTAATTTGTGAAGACTTGGAACCTTTATCCCCGATTGCAGGCAGATCACTGTATATCCGTTCTGTTCCTCCAGGCTTTCTATGCCGTATAGATTTACATATCCATAGGCACCATCCTTTCCGAACATAGGCTTTCTCATTTTTAAGGGTATTAATAATAATCTGGAATGAATCGGCAAAGGCACGCCTAATTGCCGGTGGATGATCGTCCCATATTTTTCTCTACAAGATTCCATATGTATGGTGTAGTGTTTGCAAAGCAATTTCAATACTGTTTTAATCATCCTTTTATCAATAAAACATGTCCCCTGATCTGTAATCAGCTTCGTAGCATTTCCTGTATTTTGCTGGTAAATCGGTATCAAACAACATATTCCCATTTCAAAAATTTCTACTATATTTTCCATGTCATCACCTCACTTTGTTTTTCGAACATATGTTCTGCTTCTTTTATTATACTCTGTTGCTTTTTTTATGTCTACTATAAAAGGAACAATTTTGAAATTTTCCAAAATTGTTCCTTTTATTTACTTAAGGCTTTCAATTACTTTGGATAATTCATTTATACTTGCACTGAGACTCTCTAGCTTCCCCTCAATCCGTACCAGCAGATAGATCGAAACAGCAATGGGAAATCCCAGATTGGCTATGTGAAAATAGATTTCCTCCATCTTGCCCCTCCTTGAAACCCCTTTACACAATGGATATTACGGGTTATACAAAAAATCTAAAACTTTTTAGAAAGTGCCTTGAAATACTTGCTTTCAAGGCACTTTCCGAGCTATTACTATACCAATTCTTCTACATTTGTGGTAATGATTTTAGCCCCTTCTATGGCTACGAAATCTCCTCCGCTGGTTTTGAAGATGTTTTTTTCAATGATCGTCTGCATAGCCGCCTGAACATCACTTTCCGATAAATCTATTTTAGCATTTTCAACAGTGATTTTATTCGTTCTTCCCAACTGATTTTTAAATACCATTTCCAGTTTTTTTTGACTCACAATTTCACCCCCTTTCTATTTGCCAGCTCGGCGACCCAATTGCCTAAGCTTGGGTCATTTCCTTTTCATCCAGCCTTCCCACACGAATTACATCGTTTGACTGCAAACTCGTAAGGATATCCGCTATGCTATAAACATCCTCATCAGCTGCAGAAGCTTTGATGCCCGTGTAAGTCTTGACTTGGGTCATTTCTTTTCCATTGCTGTCTGTTCCCAGGCTGAAAGTAATTTTTAACTTTGAATCTAGTGGGGTTACATTTACCGGCATGCTCATCACCTCCTTTCATTAGTTAAATGGCAACTAGAGGTGATGTTTAGTACGCATTTTAAATATTCATTATCAATTTTTCTCTCAACCGTTTTAGTCCCCTTTCTTTGGTTTTGACTACTGTTTGATAATGTACCCCCAGCTGTTTTGCAATCCGGCGCATGTCCATACCACAACCGTAATAAAGCAGTATCACCCGCCTCTGATGGGCTGACAACTCTTGTATTGCTGCTGCAAGAGCCATTTGAGTTTCTGTCTGCACCAGCCGTTCCTCAACATTACTGCTTGTATCAGGCAACCTTTCAATGAATGGAGCTTCCTTTTCCAGCAGATCTCCGGCATCATATAAAGAAGTCTCTTTTTTACTGCGTTTTCCCTTCTCCATATAGAAGTACTTCAGCTGCACTTTCACATAGCCTAGATAGGGAATTCCTTTTGCAGCATCAAATTTGTCCAGCAGTTCCAGCAGTTTTAGACAGCCCTCTTGCAGCAGGTCTTCCCGGCTTTCCGCTCCAAAGTAATATCTTCTCGCAGATGCATGGATCAAAGGCTTTAAACGCTCTATCAATTCAGCAACAGCATCTGCTTCATTTTTTTGTGCGCTGTCTACTAAAGATTGGATATCATCTTTCATTTATCTTCCTCCAAAATTTTGGAGGACCGGTCCTCAGAATCCCATGGTATACAGCCATTTTAGCGGAGATATGCAAAAAAAGAAAAAGCCGACTTTTTAAAAGTCAGCTTTAGGTTGGGTTTTTTTAAGCTTCGAATGCTTCTTTTCTAAGGATTTCTGCTTTGTCCGTTCTTTCCCAGCTTAGATCCAGGTCTGTTCTTCCAAAGTGTCCATAGGCAGCAATTTGTCTGTAGATCGGGCGTCTTAAATCCAAATCACGGATGATGGCAGCAGGTCTTAAGTCGAAGTGCTTTTTCACCAACTCCACCAATTTTTCTTCTGCTACTTTTCCTGTTCCAAAAGTCTCTACCAAAATAGATACCGGCTGCGCTACCCCGATGGCATAGGCTAATTCGATTTCGCACTTATCTGCCAAACCGGCAGCTACAATATTCTTTGCTACATATCTTGCAGCATAAGCAGCAGAACGGTCAACCTTTGTAGGGTCTTTTCCGGAGAAAGCACCGCCGCCGTGTCTTGCATAACCGCCATAAGTATCCACAATGATCTTTCTTCCTGTCAATCCGGCATCCCCTTGTGGTCCACCCACTACGAACCTGCCTGTCGGATTAATGTAGTACTTTGTTTTTTCATCTAGCAGATTTGCAGGCACGATCTTACGAATTACATGTTCGATCATATCTCTTTCGATCTGCGGTTGATTTACCTCAGGACTGTGCTGGGTGGAAATTACGATGGTATCAATGCGTGCCGGCTTGTCATTCTCATATTCTACCGTAACCTGTGTCTTCCCGTCTGGTCTTAAATACTCTAATGTACCATTTTTTCTAACCTCGGATAATCTTTTTGCAAGCTTATGGGCTAATGCGATTGGAAGCGGCATTAATTCAGGGGTCTCGTTGCAGGCAAAACCAAACATAATTCCTTGGTCGCCGGCACCGATGGCTTCAATTTCATCTCCCATTTCTCCTTTTTTGCGTTCAAGTGCTTCATCTACACCCATAGCGATATCAGGAGATTGTTCATCAATAGAAGTCAATACTGCACAAGTATCGCTGTCAAAGCCGTACTTCGCACGGGTATAACCAATTTCTTCAATCGTTTTTCTTACTACCTTTGGAATGTCTACATAACATTTTGTAGTAATTTCACCAGCAACCAGAACCAATCCTGTAGTAACAGATGTCTCCGCTGCCACACGGGCTCCTGGATCTTGATCAAAAATAGCATCTAATATGGCATCGGAAATCTGGTCACATATCTTATCAGGATGCCCCTCTGTAACAGATTCTGAAGTAAATAATCTTCTTGTCATTTGTTAACCTCCTTGATTATCTTTTTATATTTATGTAAATCGTAATAAGGTATTCATATATTTGGATCAGCAACCACAAAAATATTCTACCCTAAAATCCAATAAAAAAAACCTCTTCATTACAAGAAGAGGCTGTCGTTAGTATTGTCCTCATCTTCCAGAATACAAGTTCTGTAGGATTTAGCACCGCGTAATTCTACCGGTTGCCGGGCTTCATAGGGCCTATCCCCTCCGCCGCTCTTGATAAGGCATCAAGATTTCTATTCAATTTCGCCAAAAAACATGTTATCACTTTCAAAATAAAAAGTCAACAATTATTTTACTCCCATAGCCGTTTTGCCTTTTCTTCGATTCGCTCTCTTCGCCGCCGGGTCCCTTCATGATCAATCTTCAGAAAGATTTCGAGCAAATCCCCTTCTTTGGCTCCCAGCGGCAGCAAAGCTGACGGCAGCATAATCGTCTGACCATTCCATTCTATTACGGCCGTTTCTTCCTCAATCCGATCCAACACAAACATCACTGATTCACTCCTCACTTCACAGAAATTGTTTTTCCGTCACTCCGGAAAACAACCGTGCCATCTTCATCGGTTCGATAGATTTCAATTCCCTTTTCTTCTAGTTTCTCCATGATCTCTTTATGGGGATGTCCATAGGAATTATCCTTGCCGCACAGAATCACTGCGTACTTGGGATCAACGGCTTTGAGCCATTCGTCTCCTGTAGACGTCTTACTGCCGTGATGTCCCACCTTTAATACACTTGCCTTAAGCTTTGTTTGCGGATAAGCTCCCAACATTTCGCTCTCTGACAGCTCCTCTGCATCGCCCATAAATAAAAACACCTGGCTGCCGTACTGAAGACGCAGTACTGCACTATAGTTGTTCAACTCCTTGTATTTTTCAGACACCGGTGCTAAAAATGAGGCATCCACCCCTTGAAGATTTAGAGACACTCCCGCTTGTGCGGTACTGATTTTAAGTCCTTTCCGATCTACGGCATCCAATACATCTTCAAAGGTTTTTGTATTGTGAAGCACTTTTGGCATATATACCTTTTCTACCGCAAAGTGGTCAATTACGCGATCCAATCCTCCAATATGGTCCTCATGGGGATGTGTCCCAATAACCGCCGAAAGATTTGCAACACCATGATTGCTTAGATATTCTACCACCTTGTCGCCATACCGGTTTCCACCTGCATCTATCAGTATATTTTGATCCTGCGGTGCTTTAATCCATATGGCATCCCCTTGTCCCACATCGATAAAATGTACCTCCAGCAGACCGGCCTCTTGGCCATTATTTTGCTGTAACTGTACCTCCAGGTCTTGTAAAAGTCCACAGGATGAGGTGAATAGAACGATAAAAAATAATAGTAGTGTAAATAGTGCTTTGTTTGACTTCATTGGCTTCATCTCCTACTTGGATTATTCATTTTTTCCCATATCTAAAATCTTATCGCCATATGACTTAAGGTCATCATAATCACTGCAGCAATACAATTGCCTGCAAAAATAACAGCAAAAGCAGGCTTCACCCGCATATCCAGCAGAGAGGCTGCAATGGATCCACTCCACACTCCAGTGGTTGGGATGGGTACAGCAACAAAAAGGAGCAGTCCCCAGAGGCTGTATTTTTGAATCCGGCTTGTTTTTTTCAAAGTTCGATGGGTCACCCATTCTACAAATCTTCTAAATGCGGGCATCTTACGAAGCTTCCTAAAAATAGGCTTTAAGAACAGCAATAAAAAAGGTACCGGAATCATGCTTCCTACAATGCCTAAAACCATTGCATGCAGGGGACTCATTCCCAACGATACGCCCATAGGAATCGCCACCCGAAGCTCCATTACCGGCATGGCAGCAACCATCAGCACCATAATCTCTTTTGTCAAAAAATCCAAAATTGTACTCATCCCTAGCTCCCTCAGTTAGTATTTTTCAGAACCACAAAGTATTTGTTTCCTGCATCTATATTTCCTTAAAACCATTATATAGGAATCTTCAGCTTTTATGAACCTTTATTTATCTGCCAAAGTATGTATAAACAAAATAAAAAGGATTGAAAGCTCTTTAGAACTTTCAACCCGCTTTTTATCCCTCACGTAAATTGGTGACCCATCCGGGAATCGAACCCGGGTTACCGCCGTGAAAGGGCGGTGTCTTGACCGCTTGACCAATGGGCCGAAAAAATGGTCGGGGTGGCAGGATTTGAACCCGCGGCCCTCTGGTCCCAAACCAGATGCGCTACCAAACTGCGCTACACCCCGTTTTTGTCACTACACTATTATATGCTACAAGAACTCAAAATGCAACATGAATTTTCAAAAATTTTATCCCATTAATTGGAAACTTCTCCATGCTTTTGTAACAGTATCTTAATATAACAAACCCGGTTCTTTCGGTATAATGAAAACATGGGGGACAACTACATGAACAAATCTTTTCAAGAGCTGCTGAAACATTTTCCAATGATTTACGTCTTAATTAGGGCGGTGTTTTCAGATGTAAGCTTTACCGGACAACTAAATACTGTACATATAACATTTATCACCTAAGAAAGGAGCAATGATCTATGCTAAATCGCAAAAGACTTTTCACACTGTTACTAACCTTCGTTACCCTGTTTTCTATTAACCTGGATGCCCTTGTCTATGCGGACTGGACTACCTCTATTTATGAAAACAGGAACACAACCACGATCGCAAAGGGTGTCATCCATGAGCATATTCAGCGGTTTACCGATGCTGGCTGGCTCAACATTAACGTCCTGCGCATCTCTCTGTCGGAGCCTTCCAATACAATAGACCTGCTAATGGGCCCCAATGGATTAAGTGAAAAAGCAAGACTATCTGAAATGGTAAGTCAAAACGAAAGGGTTGTTGGTGCTATCAATGGAGACTTTTTCATGACCAATAATTCTTCTACTATCGGGCCAATGGTTCAAGACGGTCAGTTGCTTGCAACCCCATTCTCCAAGCCTGATCAGATGGCAACCTTTAATATTACCAATGAGGGCATGCCCTATATCGCCCCTTGGGTATACGCAAAAATAGAACTGCAGGACAATAATGGACTTGCACTAAACGTCGGTCTTGTCAACAAAGAAACCGACTATAATAGCTCTGTAATTCTCTATACACCACAATGGGGAGCAGAAGCACCAGCCCCCCACAAAAACCTTACAAATCCGACATATCTGGTAGTCGAAAATGATACAGTAAAACAAATCGCAGCAGCCTCTGCAGATGGCATTGCCATTCCTGCCAATGGTTATGTAATCTTGACTTCCAGCAGCAGTTCCGATCGTATCCGCCAATCTCTCCTGGTGGAAGATCCCGTATCTCTGTCCTTTACTGCTGAACCGGATTTAAATAATCTGTCCTTGACCCTTGGCGGCGGTGCAACCCTGGTAAAAAATGGTGTTGCTGCTTCTACTTTCACCCATAATATCACAGGAAGCCATCCAAGAACGGCCTTGGGAATCTCCAGGGACAAGCAGGAGGTTCTTCTTGTAACCATTGATGGCCGTACTTCCTCCTATACAGGGGTAACCCAGCAGGAGTTAGCCAATATTATGGTTTATCTCGGTGCCTATGATGCCATGAATCTGGACGGCGGCGGTTCTACCGAAATGATCGTCAGACCTTTGGGGGAGAACAATAAAAAAATCGCCAACAATCTTTCTGATGGCGGTGAAAGACGCCTGATGAATGGAATCGGCGTTGTGAACAACGCTCCAATAACAGATTTGTCGGGCATCATCCTTGAAGTCCAAGATAAAAATGTATTTGTCAATACTTCCAGAGAATTGACATTAAAAGCCTATGATAAAAACCATAATCCTCTGAATGTAGATTGGAGCAGAGTATCCTGGGAAGTATCCGGGGTCCAAGGCACTGTACAGGGCAACAGCTTCCGTCCTACGACTGCGGGAAGCGCCTTGATTACAGCGCAATACGATGGCACTGCTGCAAGCTTGGCACTCCGTGTATTGGACAACCCGGTACGTCTCAGCCTGTCTCCGGCTACCCTGAACTTAGGCGCGAATGCCGAAAAACAGATTCAAGCAACTTTGGTTAATGGAGATGGTTATAGTGCATCCATTCATCCTAGAGAATTAAACTTTTCGATCCCTGCCGGATTGGGTACAATGGATGACAGAGGATTTTTTAGAGCCTCAGCACAAGGAGCCACTGGTTTGATTCAGGCCACCTATGGAAATCTAGAGGCATATATTGCTGCAACAGTAGGTACACAGGACCGGGTAATCGATAATTTTGAAAAACTCAGTGGTACTTTCCTCTCCTACCCGACGGAAGTCAAAGGAAGCTATGAATTGGCTTCTATTGCGAAGGAAGGGAATTTCTCCGGTAAGTTATCCTATGATTTTACTACAACCGATGCCACAAGGGCGGCCTACCTCGTCTTTAACAATGGCGGCATTTCGTTGGAACAAAGACCTTCAAAAATTGGGATGTGGGTATTTGGCAATGAGGGTGGCGGACATTGGTTAAGAGCTAAGGCCGTAGGAGCTGACGGTACAGCGCAAACCATCGATCTGAGTTCCAGCATCGATTGGGAGGGGTGGAAATATGTAGAAGCCAATATCCCAAGCACGATGAAAGCACCGATCAAGCTTGAAAGAATTTATGTGGTACAAACAGATCCATTGATTAAAAATACAGGAAGTATCTTAATCGATCAACTGACTGCCTCTTATCCTATAAGCTACCAAGGAACAGTCCCTGCTCCTGCAAGTACCGCCGATAAGAGAAATGTAAAAGCAGAACTAAAAGGCGAAAATTCGTTCCGGTTCTTTGCCCATGGATTGGTAAGCGGTATTGATACACTCCAAGACAATATGGCTGTAACCAAAATGGCTGAGTTGGCCAACAAAGAGACAGAGATGAGTCTTTTTACAGAGGCAGTAGATCCTTCTCTCAGCAAGGCCCTAAAGAATCCTGTATTCCTAGGCAATAGCGGCTATGCCTCCACCAAACATAAAAACAGCCTCTTTATAAAGCTGGATAACACAAAAGGTGGTCTGCGCGAAACCAATGTATCTCAATGGTCTTGGTTCCTGAAAACGATGGAAAATCTAGACGCAGGCAGTGTATTTGTAGTGCTGCCAAAATCGCTTGCCTTCAAAGACCCATTAGAAGAAAAACTTTTTAAGGATACACTTAAGAAAGCCAAAGAAAACAAAAATGCAGACATCTGGGTATTTACACCGAGTACAAACGGCTTTGCCGTAACACCGGAAGAAGGCATACGCTATGTCTCTTTAAAGGCTTTTCCAAAAAACAATGACTATGATATCTTTACCCAACTTCAGTATATGCGCTTTACTGTAAACGATGATCAGGTAACTTATGAAATACTTCCAATGTACACAAAATAAGTAAAAAGTAAATCCGAGGGGCGCTGTCTCTCGGATTTACTTTTTATTTGGCCAATAAACTGTGCAGTAAATTCAACTCATGTTCAAACAGATTATCATATAAAATATCTTGTACCTTTCGAACTACATCCTCAGTAACTTCTTGATTCAAAACAGTCTTTAACTGCATTGCATTATCATATCCTATTCCCTCTAACAGATTCCTCACCCGCTCCTGATCTTCGATAGAAATACCTTTATTCACATTTCCTGTGTTGATTTTTTCTATGTAAACCTGAATAAACCGCTGTAACGTTGCATCATCGATAACCGGTTGATCCTGTGCCTGTTCTCCTACAATAAAATCATCAAAGTATAAATCTTCCCGAGGGTTTACCTGGACGCTATCTCCCAGCTCACCATAAGGAAGATATCCCGTCATATGATTGGGTATAAAACCATTCTCTTGAGGCGTCATACTGATAATACCAAGAACTGTAATAACGGTCAATGCTACTAAGACCATGACGTTTCCACTCTTTAAAGGCGCCATGATAATTCCTCCTTATTGAATATTCTCTATTCAATAGTATGGGAATATCAGCTGTTCTTTATGCACTTGTTTCTATGAATCATCTTGCTATCTCTTTTTTTTTAGTATAAAATGATGAGAGTATTATTGTACAAGAGAGAGGTGTAGTGATGACTGCTGCTACAGAGTTGTACCTGGAAATTGAACTGCTGCGTAAAAAGCTTTATAAGCTGATTGAGGAAAATTCTCTCGATGTAAACCTTGAAGAAATCATAAACGTCAGCAGAGAGTTGGATCAGTTAATTTTAATTTACCAAAAAGAAGAGTACTTAAAAGAACGTAAAGAATAGTACTTATCATTTATGTCATTATACCTGCCACCTTCTTATATACATATTCATATAAGGAGGTGTTCTTTATTTGAGAAAATATAATCCACTGCATCCCACAGGCATTCAAGTTCATTTTACCGACGAAAATGCACCCATGGTTTTGTGTGAAGTACTGAAAGCCCATATGTTTGAACAGACTATCATCCTTTGTATCGGTACAGACCGCTGTATTGGCGATGCATTGGGCCCTTTAGTCGGTACCCTTTTAGAAAATAGAAACTTCAGATATCCGCTGTACGGCAGCCTGGATCATCCGATCCATGCAATCAACCTGGAATCTTCTTTAGAAAAAATTAAGACAGAACATCCCGATGCCTATGTCATCGCTATAGATGCCTGCCTTGGTCAAGAAAATCTGATCGGTAATATCCATATAAAGAATGGTCCCATCTATCCCGGCAAAGGAGTTGGTAAATCTTTGCCACAGGTGGGTCATTTATCCATCGTTGGTATTGTAGATAAACTTCAAAATGATGATCTCTACGCCATTCATCACATCCGTCTCAGTCTGATCATGCACATGGCTCAAATTATTGCCGATGCTTTTATGCTGGCAACCTATTTGAGTTAGACTTTACAACAGCATTGCGATGGCAGGGATTGTCGCCATCGATAAAATTGTTGAAACAAACACTGACTGGGAAGCCAAGTGATAGTCATTTCCATATCTTGTAGACATGATGGCACAATTCGCAGCTACAGGCATAGCCGTTATTAGCACGGGAATCCCTACCATCATTCCCTGGAAACCCAGTGCCCTTAAAACACCCATTACTATTAGTGGAATCACCAAAAGCCGCAAGCTGCTTGCAATAAATATCTTTCCATTGGCAAATATCTCTTGTATTTTTGTATCTGCCAGTATAGAGCCAATAAAGACCATCGATAAAGGTGTAGAAGTACTGCCGATCATCTGAAAGGCAGAGAATACCGGTCCCGGCAGCCGTGTAGAAGTCACGAAGAGGCAAAAACCTGTAAGAACAGAGATTAAGCCTGGATTGATCAGCAGTTTTAAGTCAATACTTCCCCGGCTGTCTAAAACCGCAGCTTTTTTCTCCATCAGGGGCCTGCTTAGAACCATTACCCCATAGGTCCAAAGGACTGCATTGAAGGGTAAATTGTACAGGGCGGCATAAAAAACCCCCTGCTCTCCATAGATGGCATTCACAACAGGGTAGCCCATGAATCCAACATTAGAAAATACAGTAATAAACTGAAAAATATCTCTGGCAGATCCTTCTATTTTTAACACGCTGGGTACAAATGCTGCAATACATATAGACAACGCATACACCGCACAGGAGATCAGCACCAGCGCACCGCTTTTCACCAGCGCTTCAGTGGTAAAGCTATAACTGCTTAAAGAACTGATAATCAATGCCGGAAGTGCTACGCTAGTAACGAAACTGCTAACATCCCGATTCATATCATTGCTGATAACCCCAAGTTTTTTGCTGATATATCCAACAACAATCAGTAAAAATAGAATAAATATCTGATTTAGTGTTTCCAACGAGCATCCTCCTTCCACCCTATCATTATATCATGGGACTTCTGGAAAAGGTACCCTGCTCAGGAAAGTTTCAGATATCTGTAAAAAATGCAAAAATAGGGGCTGTTGCACAACAAAAGAATAGTGCGTCACAACAGGGTCGCGGACGACCACAGGTCGCCCCTACTATTTATCTTTGTAGGGACGACCTGTGGTCGTCCGTAGGATGAATTATCTGAAGAATCCTTAGGTCGCACTAATCTACTTTTGCGACACTCCCTATTTTTTATTTTAATGCATTCATAATCACTGTGACCGCTTCTGCTCTTGTCGCTTTTCCACTGGGGCGGAAGCTATCATCCGGATAACCGTTGATAATTTCTTGCGCTGTAATAGTATCCACTGCATTTACAGCCCATGCTGAAATGTCTTTACTGTCTGTAAACGCCTTAACAGTAGCAGCACTTTCCAGCTTAGCAGCTTTTACGATCATGGCAGCCATTTGCTCTCTGGTAATCATGTCATTTGGTCTAAATTTGTCTGCGTCATAGCCGCTTACAATACCATATGCAGCTGCTGTAGCAATATAATCTTTTGCCCAGTGATTGAAGGTGTCTGTAAATATTGTGCCTGATTTTTGCTCCAATTTAAAGGCTTTTACAAGCACTGTAGCAAACTCTGCCCTAGTAATGTGATCATTGGGCCTGAAGGTCTGATCTGGATATCCAGTGATAGCACCGGCTCCAATAAGCTTTAGGATATTTGCCTCTGCCCAGTGTCCCTTAATGTCTGTTATCTCAGTCGCCTGAGCAGGTTCGTCCGCTGCCTCTGCTGCTTTTTCTACTGCCAATACAGCAAACTTTGTAAAATGATCTGTTTCACCAGCTACTTTCCCAGCTTCAAAATCTATCTCTATGTTGTCTAGTTTTATCCATTCCTTTTTATCCTCGTTGAACCAGAACAATGCTAATTCATGTTTTTGCGCATCATATTGACCTTTATCAAATGGCAATATAATTTTCACAGCCTTTTTGAAATTCTCCGAAAGGTTTTTGTTGATCTCATAAATCTTGCTAAGCAGCTTCATATTTGCCGGTACCGATAAGCCGGATGGATTTCCTATAACGCTTACAGTCACTACAAAGTCATGATCAAGTCCATTGGCCGGGAAGACCAGTCTTACTCCATTCAGTGTTACGGTTGCTCCTGCAGCCCCATTGACTGCAGCCTTTGGTGTGGAGCTGCTTCCACCACCTCCACCCCCACTGCCGCCTCCACTTGGAGGGTCTGTTACAGGGGTTACGGTACCTGGTATTGCATCATAGATAGCATTTGCCAACATCCTAAATTGATGATGGGGATGAGCTCTATTGGCAATATGATTGGCAAACAATGTAATCTTTGCATCTTCTACCTGATCTTGGATAATATAAGCCTTTCCTTTGACCAAATGATTGTTTGGCCACCAACCTGCTTTGAAATAATCATCTTCATTGCTGATACGTGCTAATACTCTAGCCTTTTCGGGTATGCTTTCAATCCATGAACCGGATTTATTGTATAACACCTCATTCTCATTATAGTTTCCTGTAATCACACTATCAGTGTCTACACTGGCTCTTAATACCCCTTCATGACTGCTTCCGGTTCGTCCCCTGGATAAACCTGGAAGCAACCCTGAAGCGGCCATTGAATTAATTGCATTTCCGCCTACGCCCACATAGGAGGTTCCAGATTGAATGAGCCCCTTAATAATACTATTATTTGCATTTCCTGATTCATCTACGATAACATTTGCTTCATTATAATTGACCGGATGGAAACCTAAAAACTTTAAAACAAAGGTAAGCTCACTGCCAAAAGCTGCTACCTTCGGCTGCTTTAGAAGCTTAAGCGCAGCATTTCCTACATAAGGAGCCAACTCTAAATAATAGTGATCTTTAAGCGCTTCTAAATCCTCTTTATTTACTACAAAATCCCCTTTTACAAAATCATCACCATTGGAATACACCATCTGAACCGGTTTATTCCCAGCTAACAATACATTTACTGCTTTAATTGCATCATTATTTGTATTTCGAATAACCAGCTTCTCTACATTCCATGGAATATCAGTTTTCGGAATCGTAACGGTTGAAACCTTTTGCATTTTGCCTTGGAAAGCGCCTTCTGCTCTAATCTCATATTTGTCGAAACCCCTTAGATCAGGAAATGAACTTGTAACTTCTGCATACATAGCCGGCCAGTCAGAGAAATCAGAACCATCATATAGTAAGGTATTTGCGTAGCCACGTTTTGCTTGATGCATAGGGATGACAAAACTTCCAACCGGATAGGTTTGATTTCCTACTGTAACATCTGTAGTCGTTCTTTCTACCTTTACACCATTTCTTAAGAAATATTGGGCCATTTCATAGGCTGCCAATGGATTCTTTTGCAGTTCTTTTTCTACAGGGATTACATAATAGTCTGGGAAGAAGTTTGCATGCTCACCTCTTGGTCTTCCTATTTTTTCACCTTTTGCATTTATATAATGGGAGTCTACCGGATTTGCCGCATCTATTCCCTCTACGCCGCGTCTATATATTTCTAATTGGTTTTTAAACAGTTTATCCTTATTCTCCAAGACATAATCGATTGATCCTAAACCGGCATATACCACAGCATCATTAGAATCTTGATTTAGTTCAGGCATTTCGATAGTATGTCCCATGGCTCCATGAATCATTGCATACATCGCACCGTAAATAGGCGCTGAATCATCCCAGCCTGAACCGTAATCATATTTAGGAATAATATAACCCGTATATTTCGTATTACTAACTCCGGCTTTGCCCATTGCGTGGGCATGGTCTATCATTCCATTCATCAATAGATCGTATTCGTAGTTTGGATCATGGGGCGGCGTACATGGCTCAATTAGAAAATCAGATACAAAGCCATGCAAATCGTTGAAAATCATTGGAGACCATTTTGCTATTTCTTCGGCAACGGCTACAGTTTCTATCTGCATTTGATAACTCATATCCCTATTCGGATCAAATCCATGAACTGTAGTTCTTGTATTGTGATATCTTCCATCCGGATTATGGGCAAAGTTAAATAGTATAATAAAGTTATCCAATATCTCTTCTACACTAAGCTTTACTTCTACTTCCGTACCTTTCTTCACGGTATTAAATGCTATCTCATCCTGTGTTGCCAGCATTTCAAGCAAATCTATTTGAGCATCGATTCCCGGTGCTTCGTCCGAGTGCATATTATTAAACCAAATAGCAGGTTTATGCTTGTCTGCTGCGCCTTGATCAATCATCTTTATCAATGCAGCCGGGTTTTCCAGCATCAACGGCAATGTTTCATTTTGATATCTGCCAATATCTGTTTCCTCTTTTGCAAGGATTACAAAGGGAATATCTCTTCCTTCAAAGGATTTTCCAAGAGATTTATACACTAAATATCGATTATCCTTTGCTAATCCAAATATTCTATTGATTGCCGGAACGATCTCATCATAAGTATGGTAGGAATCATAAGCATTTAACTTCATAACAGTTTTTGCAACTGCTTTTGTGGCAACATCTCCTATTGCAAGGTTATACTCGCCTAATAATTCAGGATATCTCGTTCTTGGATTTGGCCTGCCTTGCAAGTTCGTAGTCCCATAGGGTAAATCAAATTTAATAATAGCTCTTACTACACTCTCGTCTATGTATGGCTCTTTTATAAAGCTAATAAAGGAAGGTCCTGTATATCCTCCGCTGGATGACTGGAAGGATTTCCATGCCGAAAGCGGTAACCCGCCAAAAGCCCACTCCAGATTGTCCAAGGTTGGAGCATACCCCAAATTAGCTGATACCTCTACTTCCCTAGCCTCTGACATAGATAATAAGTTCGTACTTGTTTTAATACCAATAAAGCTGTCTTCATCTGCCGGCGGTGTAATCTCCTTTAAGAAATGATACAATAAAGTAGTGAATGTATATAATCTTTCTTCCACTCTTCCGGGAAATTCTTCCATCAGGAAATCAAGATCATCTTTTTCATTATGAAATATGGTGCCGTGCTTTTCGGTTTGCGTATAGCCATCCAATTCGCCTATTTCCCAGTTGGTTGCTTCAAAATAGGTCCATGGAATACCTGCAGCTTGGAATGGTACATGATCACTAAATGGTCCGGTTGTACCCACAGGATACTCAGGATTGTGTCCGGGATTTGTTTCTACATTAAGTCCTAATGAAGCTGCAAGTGCTAATACCTGGTCTCTCACCCATCCTTTCGGGCCAAGGTCTCCATAAGCATACATCTTATCTCCGGCAACTACACTGTCTAAGTTAATCATCGCCACCGTATTAGCAATCTCATCTTCTGTCATTTGGGATACATAGTAGCTAGATCCTCTCAAACCTACTTCTTCAGCGCCAAAGGCAACGAATTTGATGGTATAAGTTGTATCTATACCCTTTAGCATCTCAGCAGCTCCCAGCATCACTGCCACACCAGATGCATTATCATCAGCCCCTGTTCCCCTGCTCACTGAATCATAGTGTGCTCCTACGATTACTTGTTTCGAAGACTTACCGGGTTTTACTGCAATAATATTGTCAGATGCCCTGGTTGCACCGCTGCGAACATAAGTAAAAGGCTGTACGGTAGTGCTGTATCCTAGTTCATTTTTCAATACATTTACAATATAGTCCCTTGCTTCTGCTTCTTTTTCAGTACTTGCTACTCTCGCACCAATTTTTTTTGATAAGCCGTAAACATGTTCATAGACACTGCCTGTAACCGTTACTATATTCTCCGACAGCAACGAATTTATGGAAAAAGAGCTCAATCCCCCTGCGCCATTTTCCTCAAAGCCTTTTTCCATCTCCTCATGGACTTGTACCGCTCCAAAAGGATTTTGGTACACCATGGGCTCAAAGCCTAGTTCTTGTACATCATATCCTCTATCACTATCTGGAAAAAGTACTGCCGGTTCCATAGCAAAAGCTGTAGGAATCAGTAATGATAGGGTCAGTACGATAACAATAAACTGAGTCCATCTTTTTTTGTACATAATATTCCCCCTTTATGAATTTTTCATCAACTGTAGTTGTACAGATGACAAATATTAAAAACTATCTTTGTATCCCACCCGAAAATTACATAAGTTTATGGATCACAATTGAAACCTGAGCACGGATAGCCTTTCCCCCCGTTACAAAGGTAGATCCGCCCTTTACAAACAAATTTATCTCCATGTCCTTGCAGCCCATGAAAACATTCCTTCTTTGCCCTCAAAGTTCAATACAACAGCAGTAGCAGCTTGTCCTTCATACGCTTTCAGCCTGTCCCTTTTAGAATACAAAATCTCTTTTATATATGCTCTCCCCTTCTATCTTCCATCCCCCAAAGTCAGTTTTAAGTGCGATACCAAAATTTTTATTCTCTTTATTCATCTCTACAGTCCCTTCTACAAAAGCAATCTTTCTCTCGTGCTGTATTTCAATCCTGATAATTTCTAGTAGTCTTCCTAAATCTTTGTCATATTCCGGGTGAATCAAAAAATAGTTCAATGGTACCTCTCTTTGAAATGATGTATCTAAATAACTGTACATCATCAATCGGTCTCTTTTATAAAAGGCTTCATAAAAAGAAAATATAGTGCTTTTTATCTGCTCTTCATAATTTCTGACATCACGAATCTTTCCCTCCATAACTTTTCTCCTCATCCAATAATAATCTGTTCATCGGCCTTTTTGCTCATTACTTTTTCATTCCATCTCCCAGTACTGCTGATAATTAACTGTCTGTCCCCATTGTTTTGGAACCATCTTTAAAGAAAAAATAAGCAATCTAAGATTTATTTTTATTATATTAAAAAATCAAGCCTGTACTTGTCATAATTTGATTTATAAATTTCAGATTATTTCGACACTAATTTTGTTTTTATGTTTACTCTATAGCCGGTTGCGTTAATCGACAAAAAAAATTACCTGTGTTTTCGTAAACAAAGGTAATTCTACATTTTATATATATTTTTGTCGATTATATCTCAAATTTTTTATAGGCTCTTACCGCCCACTTCTATTCTTTCTCTTCGGTCTATATTCCCTATTTACTGCTCTTTGCCTTTACCGCACTTATCCCCTTTACAATCATAATAATACAGATGACAATGACCGTCCCTATAAACGCGCCTACACCATCAATGATTACATCATTCAGTGAGGATATTCTACCGACAAACCCTTGATTAAACTCATCAAGCACTGCTATTGCAACAGGCAGACTCGCCCCAAGCAGAAAACCGATGAAAATTTTTCCTGAATAGATATATCCAAAGCTGCTGCACAGAATCCCCAGAACAAAGTAGATGCCAAAATGTGCGCTCTTCCGCACTACTGCATTGGAGGTTTTGTACCTGCCCATCAGCAATACATCCTTTATTAGACTTTCTCCCTTTTGGTAGATGCGGCTATCCGTTATATCAAAAATTTCATTTGCTTTTCTTAGTATTCTTACTGCCATGCTGGATTGACTATGTGATATATTGGGCGGCTGGGATGAAAAGTAGAATATCATAACGGTCCACAGTATAAATACAAGAAAAAATATTATTCCTAAGTGCTTTCTGCGCATGCCTCTCCTATAACCTTCTCTCAATTATTCTATTGATATATCTTTCTATTTCTTTAATAATTTCTTCATTTAGCTTTTAATTTATCCTTATCTTTGCTATTTCACGGGCTTTTCTATTTCCTCCTGTTTGAAACCGTAGCATCCCATCATTTGTTCAATTCAAACCGTCCCTAAATTTAATGCCGCCTATTCATTCAACAATGCTTTATTTTCCGGTTTAATTTCCTGTCCCCATGTAATGGACAGGTAGATTCCGAAAACAATCATCACACTTCCGACAATCTGCCATAAACTAGGATGTTCAGCAAACAGAAGGATCGCCCATACAGTAGCGAACACCGGTTCTCCCAATACAGCAGTCGATACAAAGGCAGCCTTAACATAGGCCAGTGCCCAATTGAAAATGCTGTGTCCCAGGATGGTACAAAATATTGCCAATGCTAAGAAAATGAACCATTCCCTTAAAGGGTAAGGATGGAGTGGGATTCCTGCTCCCAAAACAAAAATCATCAAGGTCACAAAACAACTGCTATAAACTAAGAAAGTATAGGTTGTCACAGACATGTGCTGCCGCACAGCCCTGCCAATCATCATGTATCCTGCTACAAAAAATGCCCCTGCAAGGGCCAGCAAATCTCCGAACAATACATGATTCCCTAAGGCAGAATCTCCCATGGAAATGATGATGCCTCCACCTAAAGCGATTCCAACACATAAAACTGTCTTTTTCGAAACCTTCTCTTTTAAAATTAAAACACTTCCCAATAGTATAAAAACAGGGTGGGTATTCACCAATACTGCAGAGCTTGCAATAGATGTATATTTGATGGAGGTAATCCAAGTAGCAAAATGGAGGGCTAAAAAGACGCCGCTAAGTATGCAAATCCCTAGACTCCTTTTATCAATCTCCTTTATCTCTTGTCTTTTTGACCGGATTACCGAGGGTGCCAGCAGCAGGATGGTAAATCCTAAACGATAGGCCGCGATGATTAAAGACGGTGCTGTAGAATATTTGATAAAGATTGAAGAAAAAGAGACAAAAATTACGCCGATTAAAACCGCCCACTGGGGATTTAGTTTTTTTCCCATAATGATACCTCCTTATTAATACTCATGATCTGCAAGGAATTCAAAAAAGTCACCATAGTCACTTTGCACGAATTCATAGAGCAGGGGACGATTGAGACGCAATCTTTCTTCCAGTTGTATAAGCTTATTAAAAGGTTCCTGTGTAAAATAACCTTCCAACTCTTTAATTTTTTCTTCCGAATAGGCTGCTACCAGCAGCTGATCTTCATCTGTTAAATAGTATATTCCGTAAACATCTTCATTCAAATAATAGATGGGACTTTTCACATGGTCGTTGGTAGGATTAAATTCAGTGAAAAGATAACTTCCCTCATAAGCATGCTTCATGGCATGAGGCTTATCTGTATCTAACTGTTGAATGCATGCATCTGAATCTTCAACATAATAGATGGAGATATATTCTGGCTTTGTTAACCCAAAAGCTGCCTCCATAGCAGTAATATTCATAGTAGAACGTACTTCTGCACGGGTCACCTTAAGCCCGTCTTTCGTCTTTCCAATTCTGATCTCACTGAGGATCATCTTATATTGGTTTTTTTCATCAATGATAGATTCTGTCAGATACGCTGTCCCTTCACTATCTTCTATCGTTTCCGTTACATTCTTTAAAAGGGTTCCCGGTGTTTCTACAATTCGATAATTCTCATTTTCACAGGCAGAAAGGTAATTTAAAGCCTCGTAGTCACCACCAACCGCACGCATCACGAAATAATTAACTAGCTGCATGGGCATTTCCAAGGGTTCACAGATTTTATTCCATAGAAGGCTAATCTCATCAGAAGAAAGGGTGACCTTTTCCTGAAGAGCAAAATCATACTCTGCTAAAGGGTCCGGCAGATTTTCTTTAAAGGTATTATTTCGCTTGATGAACTCTCTTAAAAGATATCTGGCCTCCCGCTCTGTAATCCAAACCAATTCTCCACCTAGACCTCCCATCATCCTAGCTGTCTGAAACCCTATCTCTTCTTCTGTAGGTGCCAGCACGCCGACATAGTCATCTAATCCGTACTCTTCTGCATCCAGATGGAAGAATTGGGCAAAGAGCTGTTCATCCTCGGTCATCCATTTGATTCGTAATCCCAGCACACCCATTAAACGGGTATTGGTCACATGAGCCTCTAGAAATTGATGTTTCTTTATCACTCCTACGGTTTTATTTCCGACAATCACTTTAAATTTTCTTTTATTCATCATGGTCTCCTTATATCATCAACAAGTATCGATATGCACTGTACTTTGTTATACTTTTTATTTTATTCAAATCTATTATACACTATTTCTGACCGCAGAGAAAAAGATACGTTTTCCAAACGTATCTCTTGATCAAATCTTATAGTATTTTTCTGGCCTTCAGTCTGCGGATAGCCTCTTCATGAGAGCCGTACATGGATGCGATGGTATCCAGCCGGTCATTCATTTCGTTTTGTTCTGCCTTCATAGACGCAATGTCTTTCTTCATACTGTCAACATCTTCCTTCAGCACACGTACATCTTCCTTCAGTACGCGTACATCTTCCTTCAGTACGCGTACATCTTCTTTTAGTACACGTACATCTTCCTTTAATACGCGTACATCTTCCTTCAGTACATCTACATCTGCCTGTATGTTGTCTACTTTCTTCCCTAGGGTGTCAATCATACCTACGATCTGATTCAAGGTATGCTGCAGATCTTGATCGGTCATTGGTATTCCTCCCCTTTTTCTTTCGTTATTTGTATTTCATCTTAGGAACTTGTATCCATATTATATCATTTATATATTTTTCATGAAAGATTTATCGCTCTATAAATATACTCCTGTGCTGGCTATTTTCTCGGAACGATCGCTGATCGTTCCCTACAGCATAGAATGAATGATATCCATAACACCATATTTAAACACCTGCAGTTGTGCTTTAGCATCTTCTAAAGATTTTCCAACCACTGAGAAATATATCTTAATTTTGGGTTCTGTACCGGATGGACGTACACAGAACCATGATCCGTCCTCCATGGTAAAGTGGAGTACATCAGATTGAGGCAAAGTGAGGTCTTCTTCCCTATTCTCAAAAAGATTGTATTCTTTTCTATATTCATAGTCTCTTAGAAGCTTTACTTTTTTATCTCCAATGCTCTTAGGTGTATTCTCTCTTAACTGATTTAATATACTGAGGATCTTTTCCATCCCTTCTTTCCCCTTTAGGGTGATGGATGTCAACCCTTCCTGATAATAACCATACTTCTCAAATAGCGCCAACAACCCATCATATAGGGTCATATCCTTGGTTTTATAGTAGGCTGCCATTTCACAGATCAAAAGGGCGGCAATGACAGCATCTTTATCCCTGACAAAAGTACCTGCCAGATAGCCATAGCTTTCCTCATACCCGAAAACAAATTCTTTTTCTCCTGTTTTCTCAAACTCCTTAATCTTTTCTCCAATAAACTTAAAGCCTGTTAGCGTGTCCAAGGTAGCCATGCCGTAGCTTCTGGCAATCTCCGCACCCATTTCGCTGGTTACAATGGTTTTAACCACTACCCCATTTACCGGAAGCTTCTTTCTTTCTTCCATAGCAGATAGAATATAATCTATTAATAAAGCACCGGTTTGATTACCTGTTAATATCTCATAATCCCCTTGCTTGTTCTGTACTACGGCACCAATCCGATCACAATCAGGGTCTGTTCCAATGATGACATCAGGTTTTACGGTTTCTGTTAAGTCTAGGGCTAGCGTAAAGGCTTCATGTTCCTCAGGATTCGGTGATTTTACTGTAGTAAAATTCGGATCTGGCAATTCCTGCTCTGGGACAACAAAAATATTTTCGAAACCAGCTTCCCTTAGCACCCTTCTTACTGCCATGTTTCCAGTTCCGTGAAGGGGTGTGTAAATGACCTTAAGATCTGTTCCTAACTGATGGATTAGCTCCGGTCTCAGAACAAGCGACTTCACACGTTCGATATATTTTTGATCGATTTCTTCTCCAATAATCTGCAGCAGTCCTTTCTCTAAGGCTTCTCGCTTAGATAGATAAGGTACTGTACTATAGTCATGAATTTGTTGTATTTTTTCGATGACTTTTTCTGCATCCTCCGGCACCAGCTGTCCCCCGTCTTCTCCATATACCTTATAACCATTATATTCCGGAGGATTGTGACTGGCCGTAACTACGATCCCACCGGCACAGCCCAGCTCGCGTATTGCAAAAGACAGCTCCGGCGTAGTACGCAATGCATCAAACAGATAGGCTTTTATTCCGTTGGCACACAATACAAGGGCAGCTTCTTCAGCAAACTCCGGAGACTTATGGCGGGAGTCATAAGCGATCACTACGCCCTTTTCCTTTGCACTTTCAACCGATTCTATTAAATATTCTCCGAAGCCCTGGGTAGCTCTCCGAACGGTGTAAATATTCATCCGGTTGGTGCCGGCACCGATCACCCCTCGCAGTCCTCCGGTCCCAAATTCCAAATCCCTGTAGAATCTCTCCTCTATTTCCTTTTCCTCTCCTTCAATTCCTTTTAATTCTTTCTTTATTTCT
The DNA here is from genome assembly GCF_001750685.1 of Geosporobacter ferrireducens. Taxonomy (GTDB): domain Bacteria; phylum Bacillota; class Clostridia; order Peptostreptococcales; family Thermotaleaceae; genus Geosporobacter; species Geosporobacter ferrireducens. The sequence goes on from NZ_CP017269.1 coordinate 2,307,672, forward strand.
TGATCAAAATATGGATTTCTTAGCCATTCTTCATAAATTTCTCTATAATTCATCTATTTTTACCTCCTCATCTCCAGATCTTATTCCTCTGACTGAAGCATTTCTTCCAGACCTGCTGCAAGGCTGTAGCGAGGTGTCCAATCCAACTGCATCATTGCTTTTCGATTATCCAGTATGCTGTGGGGTATATCTCCCGGGCGCTCTGGCCTATATTGGACGTCACCCTGAAAACCGAGCAGCTGTTTCATCACATCGAACAGCTGGTTAACTGTGGTTTTTTCATTCGTACTAATGTTAAAGGTTTCATTATCTCCCTGGGTTAAAGCCTTCAGATTGGCTTGGGCCACATCTCCTACGTAAATATAATCACGAGTCTGACTCCCATCACCAAAGATGATTGGAGACTGCCCTATTTTCATCAAGTGTTGAAAAATTGCTACAACCCCACCTTCTCCCTCGTAGGCCTGCCGCGGTCCATATACGTTGGCATAGCGGAAGATGGTGTGTTTTAGATCATAAAGGCTGCTATATACCCGGATATACTGCTCCGGCGTGTATTTTGAGATACCGTAATAAGACATGGGGCAAATGTTATGCTTTTCATCAACAGGCAAATAGGCTGGTTCGCCGTATACGGCTGCCGAAGAGGGGTATATAATTTTCTGAATGCCGTACCGGATACAGTTTTCCAAAATATTTATTGTTCCTAGAATATTAATTTCCCCATCCAGTCTTGGTTCTTTTATTGATTTTTGTATATCAATTTGCGCTGCATGATGTACGACGAACGTTGGTTTTTCTTTTTCAAAAACTTCCTGAACGGATTCACTTCTAATATCCATATGATAAAAGGTGGCAGATTTATTCACATTTTCCATTTTACCAGTTGATAAATTATCTATGATGATAACTTGAAAGCCTTGATTTATAAGCAGATCTGCCACATGGGATCCTATAAAGCCCGCACCACCGGTTACCAATACCTTCATGTACTTCTTCCTCTTTTCTATGTAAATTTATCCTGTATTAATAGTCTCACTCCCTATTATACCATGAAGCCTATGTAAAAAATCATAAAAAAAGAGCAATAAAAAGTTTAGCTTCTTATTACTCTTCCAAGTTATATTTTCCGGAGCAACGCCGGTATCAATTCCTACAAAGTAGCCTTTATTTATTCAGGTGTATTTACCAGTGCAAACATTAATATACCTTTGCAGGCCACCTCATCACCTACATAAGCCACTGCCTGTGCCTTGCCGATATTCCGCTTTACAGCGATCATCTCCACTTCCATTCTTAAGGTATCTCCCGGAATTACTTGTCTTTTGAAACGCAGCTCATCAATCCCCGTAAATACACCCAGTTTTCCTTTATTTGCTTCCAGACACAGCATAGATGCAGCACCAACCTGCGCCATTGCTTCTACGATCAATACCCCCGGCATGATAGGATTCCCTGGAAAATGACCTTGGAAAAAGGGTTCATTAATCGTTACATTTTTAATGCCCACAGCCTTCTTCCCAGGTTCTAGTTCTACGATTCTGTCCACTAGTAAAAATGGATATCGATGGGGGATAATTTTTTGAATATCTACATTGTTTAGCATTTGATTCACTCCTTTTTACATATACCGCTTTATATATACAATTAAATAAAGGGGTATCAAACCCCTTCTGAATTATTAAAGATTTTTTTAGTTTTTATTCTTCATTCTCTATCTTTTTGATTTTCATTGTCTTAGACAGTTGCCCATACATCTGTTTAGCCAATCCAATTCCTTGCCCTTTAGCAATCTCATCTGCTATTTTTTCATCAAACATACCTTCAAAAATCTCTCTTGGGTAGCTTCGCTCAATAAAACCGCCTTCCGGAATGGCGTTGCGCATATTTTTCAAAAGCATATTGACAAATACAGATTCAAACTGCCGGCAGGCATCCATCAGCTTCTTTTCATCCTGATTTTTTTGTGCCTGTTCTAATAGATTTTTAAATTCTTCTGTCTTTACTTCGTCCTTTTTACTTTTAGCATCGATTTGATTGACCGGTAAATTCCCATCGATTTTCATTTGCTTCTCTCCCTAGTTTTTGATTCGCCACATCATCCAACTTTTATATTAAGCAAAAACTCTGCTATCTTCTTAAATTATTCGCCTGTTCAAGCATTTGATCTGCAGTCTGAATAGATTTTGAATTAATTTCATAAGCTCTTTGAGCAGTAATCAGCTTGATCATCTCTTCTACTACCTGTACATTCGAAGTTTCCAAAAAGCCCTGTATAACCTTTCCTGCTTCTCCTTCAATTGCCTCTATAGCTTCTCCCGATGCAGTTGTTTGTGCATATAGGTTTTTTCCTATACTCTGCAATCCTGCTGGGTTTGCAAATGTCACCAGGGATAACTGCCCCAGTTCTTCAGCCTCTTCTTCCCCTTTTCGTTTAACAGTAATCATGCCATTTTGAGAAACCATGATGTCTGCAATATCCGCACCCAACTCAACATCTCCTGCATCGCTTTGTACAAAATAGCCCTCTGATGTAACCAGTCTTGCCTCGTCATCCAGGATACTCAGTTTAAAGCTTCCATCCCTTGTATAAAACAAATTGTCATTTTCATCTCTTACCATAAAGAAGCCATCTCCCTCAATAGCAAAATCCAGACTGCTATTCGTTTGCTCAAAATTTCCCGCTATAAAGGAGCGCGTAGTTGCGATAGGCATTACTCCATGGCCTACTTCCAGGTTTACCGGTTTTCCTTCTCCCATATCCAAATTGGTTCTGCTAAGTGTTTCATATAAAAGATCCTTAAATTCTACCCGTTGTTTCTTAAAGCCAGTTGTATTTACATTGGCTAAGTTGTTGGAAATCGTATCTACGTTTAGCTGCTGGGCTTTCATTCCAGATGCAGCGGTCCAAAGTGCACGCATGTTTTTTCCTCCTTTTAGGTTATATGTCGTAAATGGATCATTTTATGTTAAAATTTTTATATAAAAAATTGCAATACATCCGCTGCGCCACGGGAACGGTTCCTCAGGCACATAAAAAACGTATGTACCGGACGAACCGTCCCCATGACTCCGCTATCCTGTTACACTTTCCCGACTTCATTTACTACTTTCTGTAATGTATCATCATAGGCTTTGATCATTTTTTGGTTGGATTCATAGTTTCGGAAGAGAGTAATCATTTCAATCATCTCTTTGACTGCATCTACATTGGAATTTTCTAGAAATCCCTGCAGTACTTGTCCTGTAAACGGCGGTCCTTCCGGCTCAGTGCCGGCAGCCATCTTGTACAGATTGCCGCCTTCCTTGCGTAAGTCCTTCAGGTTTTCTATATCGATAATGTTCAGCTGCCCCATCCATTCATCATCTGCAAAGATATCTCCTTTTTCCGATACAGCCACCTTTGTTCCATCAATGACGATGGGACCATTGTTGCCCAATACTCTATATCCTTCTGCAGTCACCAGTTCATGGTTCCCATTGATCTTGAAAGAACCATCACGGGTATAAGATACCCCTTCCGGTGTTTCTATCTGGAAGAATCCCCTGCCCTTTAATGCAAAATCCAGCTGGTTGTCTGTCTCGAAAATTTGGCCTTGATCAAAATTTATTTCTATTTTATCCAGTCTGACACCTGAATTCAGTGTTCCAATTATTGGCGGTGGTGCCAGCATAACCAGATTATCAACGATATTTCCGTCTACCAATACCTGACCTCTTTCATTTACCTCTACCGCTGCATTTCCTGCGTATACAGGTCCTCTATTGCCAAGTACCAAATATCCTGCTGATGTATCGATATTCCCGTCCTGATCTCGATAATACGTACTTAAATAGCCATCCTCATTAACGGCAAAATTCAGCATTTTTTCATAGCTGACACCGCTTAATGTCTTCGTTCTAAAGAACCCTCCTGTGGTACTTAGCTGATAAGCACCATTCTCTTCTTGATTTACCTCTACACCCTTGAATCCTTCTCTTCCTGTATAATCCACCGGGGAATTAATTTTTTTAATCAGTACCTCCGGAAAGGTTTCTGAAATAACCAAATCCTTCTTATATCCAGTGGTATTGATATTGGCAAGGTTATTGGTGATAACATCCATTTTCTTATTATTCGTCGTCATTGCTGATGTAGCTGTATAAAGGCCTCTTAACATAAGATTTCAACTCCTTTTATGCTGTAAGCATAGTCCGTATTATTAATTTCGGCATTTTTCTCTCTATTCTTTAATACAACTTTAAAATAAAAGCTACCGATTTTATTTACCGGTAGCTTTTTGACTATCTTAATCTTCTAAAATTCCTGCTGCTCATCATGCTTTTTTCTAATATGTGGATTGACTCAAGAGACATGCCGGTTCCCTTTGCTACACAAGATACCGCATCCTCAGCGATATAAGTAGTAATACCCGTTCTCTTTTCAATAAGTTTATTTAATCCATTCAACAGGGAGCCTCCACCGGTCATGACAATTCCCCGGTCACTAATATCCGCTGCTAACTCCGGTGGTGTTTTTTCTAAAACAGAATGGACAGCATCTGCAATAGCAGTCACCGGTTCTTCTAATGCCTCTAGCATTTCTTCCGAAGTAACGGTAATCGTTTTTGGCAGTCCGGATACCAAGTCTCTTCCCCGACATTCCCTGGTTGCATTCTGGACTCTTGGGTAGGCCGTTCCAATGCTGATCTTAAGGTCTTCAGCAGTTCTTTCCCCAATTAAAAGATTATGCTTCTTGCGCATATATCTCACGATTGACTCATCAAACTTATCTCCTGCTACCTTGATCGATTCACTTACCACAATTCCTCCAAGGGAAATCACTGCAATATCTGCAGTTCCTCCACCAATATCCACTACCATATTTCCGTCAGGTTTAGAGATATCCAGCCCAGCACCAATAGCAGCTGCAATTGGCTCTTCAATTAAATAAGTGATTCCTCCGCCTGCTTCTGTAGTGGCATCAATAACGGCTCTTTTTTCTACCTCTGTAACACCGCTGGGTACACATACGATGATCTTTGGTTTAAAAAATCTTCTTTTTCCACAGGTTTTATGGATAAAATACCTTAGCATTCTCTCTGTTACTTCGTAATCAGAAATCACACCATCCTTTAAAGGACGAATTGCAACAATATTCCCCGGCGTTCTTCCTAACATTCTTCTGGCTTCTACACCTACTGCCAAAAGGTGGTTGCTGTTTTTATCAATGGCCACCACAGAGGGCTCTTGAAGTACGATTCCCTTACCCTTTATAAATACCAATACACTGGCTGTTCCTAAGTCAATACCTATTTCCGCACCCAATCCAAACATTTCTCATCACCTTCCATTTAACCTACCGCTTCATTCAAATAGCGATTTTATTTATCTTAATTTGACAATATTCATAGCCTCAAACAGTATTCATATTCTACATTGTTTTGCTAATTCCTCTATTTCCAGAAAAATTTATATTATATATTTTCATATGGTTTTTTCAGTTCTACAGTACCATATCCCCGCATATTATTTAACAAAGGAATCATCCAAAAAGGGGGTTAAGTAAGTGAAAGACTACATAGAAGAAAGAGCAATGGAGATCGCTGAATATATAATAAATCAAAAAGCTACAGTACGCCAGACAGCCAAAGTCTTTGGAGTAAGTAAAAGTACAGTACATAAAGATGTAACCGAAAGACTTCCTAAGATAAACCCTCTTGTGGCAAATCAAGTAAAGCGAATTCTCGACAAGAACAAAGCCGAAAGACACATTCGCGGTGGCAAAGCCACTAAACTGAAATATCGAAACGGCCACGAATAGGAAGTCAGGACAACATCAGATACGCTAAAATCCTATAGAGGTGCTTATAGATAAAAACAGGGTATTTTATTTATACCCTGTTTTATATTCTAATTCTTCGGTAAAAATTGATTTGGGTCTACCTGTTCCCCGTCCACCAATACCTCAAAATGAAGGTGTGGTTCCTCAGATATTTCAAATAGTGCACTTCTTCCTACACCACTAATAATCTGGCCTTTTTCTACTTGATCTCCAACCTTTACCATACTGCCGGTGCTAAGGTTTGCATATTTTGTAATTAACTCTCCTTCATGGGCGATCGTGATGGTAATGCCCATTCTTGAATCTACAACTACCTCTATAACCTCCCCTGCCAGTGCTGCTACTACAGGGGTATTTTCCGGAGCCACAATATCGATACCATAATGGGTGGTATAATGGTCCAGCGTTTTAGAATATACTAGGGTTTCAGCTGCATAATCCATCCCTTTTTCTCCAACCACAGGCATCTTAAAGGTGATTTTTGCCGGTGAAGCTTGTACCTGTTTTACAGGAGCTGCCGCCGGCTTGCTATTTATTTGCTTTATCGAAGCAATCTCTTGTTTTACCTGTTGCGCTGCCGGTGCTTGCACCTCTTGCTTCGCCATAACCTCTTCCGCATCTTCCCGCTCATCCACTACAACCACTGGACGCTCATCCTGCTCTTCTTGATTTATTCCCAAGTCTAAATCAGGCAATTCCTCGTCCAATGGCAGCAACGGCCTTTGTAAATCATCGACTGCCAACCGGTCAATGTTTGTTTTTGTTACCCAGACGGCTGTTGTCGCAACGATACATACGCATAAGAACAAAATGATATAAAATCCTTCTTTGTCAAGAAATTTATAGATACTACTTTCTTTTCTTTTGTCTTCTTCTGTTAATTTTTTATTTCTAGAGAACCAGTTTTTTCTATCCATGTACATGCCACCTCCATCTTGTATTGTTGCCAATTTAGAGGTTTTCATACATAGGAATGAAAATTTTTGGTTACTGGTTTAGGGGCTCTATCTCTACCCCTTGATAGTAATGCTTTAAAATTTCTTCATAAGAATGACCCCGTTCCGCCATGCCATTAGCTCCCCATTGACTCATGCCAACGCCATGTCCATAGCCAACAGTAGTAAATTCTATTTCATTTCCCTTAAAAGAGACGGTAAAATTGGCAGACCGTAAACCCAATAAATCTCTGATTTCACGTCCTGTAAGGACTTTATTGCCTACTTGTATTTTCATAATTCTCCCGCCTTCACTCTTCTCCAGAATCTTGACAGCGGAGGAAACTGTAGACTCTTTGATGTCACAATCCTTATATTTGCCTTTGACTTTTGATACAAATGTAGCTGTTTTTACGGTTTGCCTATCTGTAAGATAGGGTGCTTTTTCTTCATAAGGACTATTCACACTGCGTAGATAAGGTACTGCTGAGACAAACACATCCTCTGAATTTTCCGTTCGACCACCGCTGGTTGAATGAAAAAGCGGCTGATCTACAGGTTTTGTATTATATGTCATAATCATCCCTCTGGTTTCATCTACTGCAGCCTCTATCCGAGGCCAGTAGTCCCTCATCCAATACTTGGATTTTACCTCCCGCAGCTTATCCTTTGAATACCAGACTTGGCAATGTACACTGTCGCACAGCTCAGCTTGTGGATGATTGGGATTTCCTGATTCTCTAAACTGGTTTACTCTAGATATGGCATAGCTGCGCGCAGCTACTGCCTGGGCCTTTAATGCTTCTATTTCAAAAGATGCAGGCATTTCACCGGCAATAACACCTTTTACATACTCCTCCAACTCTATTTCTTCTACCGTTTTTGTTTCATGAATAAATACATGCACCATTCTTTGACTTTCTACAAACTCTTGTTTTTCCACTTTGGGTGTAGACAAATCACAACTTTGAATCAAAATCATAGGTATTATAATCGTAGTCATTAACATACTGATGAGTACAAAAAAAATACTCCGCATTCCTTTTCCCCCTTTGTTATTGTCCTGTAAACCGCCGATGGCTTTTACATTATATGAGGGATTGAACGGAAATATGATTGTTTTTAATTCTACATTCGCTACGCCACGGGGACAGTTCCTCAGGCACATAAAAAGAGCGTCTACGACGCTTTCGCTAGGGAACCCTAGGTTCCCTTCGACGACTGCTATCGCAGTCTGAGCACCCTCCTTAGTACGGCAGGGGATTTCATCCCCTACAACCCCTATTTTTTATATAATAGGAAAGTAGAACTTTCCTATTATATAAAAAACATCTGTGCCAGACGAACCGTCCCCATGACTCCGCTATTGAACGTTCATTCTCTAGCAGTTGAAATCAGAAAAAATCCTGACAGTTTATTGGCAAAAACAACAGGTCTCTTACATTCTTCTCATGATTCTACGAATTTCCCGGGAAATAGAAAAAATGTGTCGTGAGACGACACATTTTTCAATCTTCAGATCTATAAATTTTTGCTCCAAGCTTTCTTAACTTATCTTCTATCCCTACATAACCACGTTCAATATGATAAATATCGCCAATTTCAGTTTTTCCATCGGCTATAAGTCCGGCTAAAATAAGTGCTGCTCCTGCCCGTAAATCAGTTGCAGTAACTTGGGCTCCCTGCAATTTATTTACTCCTTGAACGACGGCACTTCTGCCTTCGATCTTGATATCTGCACCCATTCTTTTTAATTCCCCTGCATGCATAAAGCGATTTTCAAATACAGTTTCAATTACTACACTGGTTCCTCTTGCAATGCTTAGCAATGCCATGAATTGAGCTTGCATATCTGTAGGAAAACCAGGATAAGGAAGGGTTTTAATATCCGTTGATGTTACACCATTAGTTGCGCATACCCGGACATGATCGCCGTTTTCTTCTACTTCTACACCACATTCTTTAAGCTTTGCTATAATCGGTTTGAGGTGATCCGGAAGTGCATTCAGAACGGTAACATCTCCACTGGTCATGGCTGCAGCCACCATATAGGTTCCAGCCTCCACCCGGTCTGGAATCACTGCATGTCTTGTTCCCTTCAGTTCCTGCACCCCTTGAATTCTGATGGTATCAGTTCCAGCACCCTTAATTTTTGCACCCATTCCATTTAGAAAATTTGCTAAATCTACAATTTCCGGTTCCTCTGCCGCATTCTGGATGATCGTTGTCCCCTCTGCCATGGTTGCAGCCATCATGATATTTTCTGTTGCCCCAACACTGGGAAAATCCAAGTAAATCTTATCGCCTATTAGTTTTTTTGCTGATGCTTCCACATACCCATGTCCTACCTCAATCTTGGCCCCCAATGCATGGAACCCTTTCAAGTGCAAGTCGATAGGTCTCGTCCCAATAGCACATCCTCCAGGAAGTGCAATCCGTGCTCTTCCCATCCTTGCCAGCAGAGGTCCCATAACCAAAAAAGATGCTCTCATCTTTCTAACCAGCTCATAGGGAGCTTCAAAATTATCTATTCTAGAAGAATTAATCTCTATGATTCCGTTAGCATTCTTTTTTATATCGGAGCCTATCGATGCCAGCACTTCACAAATCACTTCTACATCCTTTAGTTCAGGGATATCTTCTAAGGCACACTGCTCCTGAGCTAAAAGGGATGCAGCTATGATTGGCAAAACCGAATTCTTTGCTCCGCTAACTCTAACAGATCCCTTAAGGGGAGCGCTTTTTTCTACGATTATCTTTGCCACATCCGGTCCTCCTTTATGATTGAGTTATCCGTTACTTGTCTTTGTTCATCACCCTCCTCTTATTTCTACAAAAAAACCTAAAATCCTTTAGGAAAATATGCTCAACGAATAAAAATCATGCTTCTGAATCAGTATCCTACAGTGATCAGCGGTGTACCAATCCACAGAAAGGTCTTGTTTTCATAGTCATTGTAGCGCATCGCTATATTTACATTTACCCGGTTGCCGCCATAATTGATCCATTCCTTGATCTTATCGCTATATCCTACAATGCTGATGATATTCCCTTCCCTATAGCCTTCAACTTCTTTTACTTCCAAAGCTTTCATTAAAGCTTTCACTACTTCTTCTCTTTCTGTTACTTCCATATTTCCTTCAAAAGTCCCTATTAAACAAGTTGTAATATTTGTTTTTCCATAGGGTTTCAGCAATTCATAAAGCTGCTCTGTCAAGCCCTTAATCTCCAGCATTCCATGATCCTCATAGAAATCAATCATAATGTGAGTTTCTTGAAGTTTTTCATGTTGCTGGGATTGTATTTGAATGGTAACCGTACTCCCCGCTTTTACTTTCCCAGTTATCCACACCTGGGTATAGTCCTTCTCAACATTTGCATTCAATTGCCCGTTTTCTAGTTCTAATTGCTCTGCAATCTGCCAGCACCATTGCGTTGCCTTCTGCACACCAATGAATTGGTTTTCTATGGCAGCATGGGCATTGATATTCATTTCTGCGAAGTTGGCTTCTGACTGTTCGAAAGCTGCTTGAATCCCACTTTCTTTTGGTGCAGCCTTTGATGAATAGAATGGCAGCAAAATCAAATTGCATAATATGAGAATATAAAGTCCTATTCTTTTTTCATTTTTCCCTAATTCCCTCACCCGAAAAAACCTCTTTTCTTTTGCAAATAATAAGGGAAGAAAATAAATTAGCAAATATGTTAAAGGGGGACGAAAACATATTTTCTATCTACTTTCTTCCCTTGTTATTAAAAGTATTGACGAGCGTTAAAGGGAATATACATGAATTTGATGGTATTTTTTTAATAATTCCTGTTCTCTATATCATGACGCCGTCCTTGCTATTATCCTCACAAACTCCACATTTGATGCCCACCATCTTATCAAAAAAAGTAACTTCTTCGAATTCGTCTACATACATGGGCGCTTCATTTTTCAGCTCTTCCATATGATCCTTACAAAGCTTCCTGCTCCTCGACTGATAAAATTTGTCCGGCATAGATGGCAGCTCTTCTAAAACTACGTTTTCTACATTTACTGCATCATCACTGGCCAAAACCAAAGCAATATCTCCTTTTTGATTCGGCAAATCCACAGACTTATAATCCAAGTCGTATTTGGCAGCCAATTCCATAAACCGCCCCGATATCTCCGGCGCAATCTTCATATTCATAATAAGCTTTTTGGCTTCTCCATTTTTTATTTTCTCTTCAAGGACTTTTTTTGCTTCTCTTCTCTTGATCTGGTCTTCAGTTAAGGCAAAGACCACTCTTTCTCGAAACTCACCCAACCATCTTCTCTTTTCATCCTGTTTAAGTTCTGGAACATTGCCTAAAGCGAGATCTATATACCTTTCCAGTTCGTTAAGACTTTTATCTGTCATTAAAGTTCCCTCCTATTGCCACTGTTGACATAACCTTCTTTACATATTGTCGTTATGTCAATAAGATTATATGATCAGTATACCCAATCTATCAAAAAGTATCTTTTGTCTTATAAAAAATGATTAAGCTCCTTGAAACTCAAGGAGCTGATCTTTAGTACTCATTTACTTTATCATAAACCTTTGCATCTTTGCTCATAGTATATTTTTTATTATTTGCATCCATTTGAGAATCATAGGTGGTGTCTATTACAACCCATTTTCCATTCATTAGAACTTCATTCCAAGCATGATAGCCTTCTGCATTCTTTGTATATCCTTTTACTAATTTTGTAGGAATATCTAAACTCCGAAGCATTGCTGCAAACATAGAGGAGAAATCGTAACAGATTCCTTTATTGCTTTTAAAGGTTTCATCTACTACTGGAACATAATCTGTATTCAGATTACCGATTTTATCATAATCATATTTTACATTTTTCACTACATAAGCATAAACTGCTTGAATTTTCTCTTCATCGGTTTTTAAATTCTTAGTTAATTCTTTAGCCTTTTGAACTGCCTTTGTATTTTCATCCCATTGAATATTTTGGATAGAGTTTAAGTAGATTTTCTTAGGGTCGTCAAGTTCTACTTCTAAACTACTGCTTAGTACTGGCTTATAGCTCTTTCCTTCAATATTTTCTAAAACGCTGATTTTATATTGTCCATTATTTAATTGGAGTGGAAAACTTTCTATAGAATCGTCGCCCTTCAAATTATATATATATTTAGCTTGTTCCTTTTCTACAACAAGCTTTAGTTTTTTATTGTTAGCACTAAGGTATTTCACATTTACAACACCTTTGCTGCTCATGGATCCATCTATAAAAGATGTCATGCTCTTTTCAGCTGCAAATCCGATGTTTGTAAATATTATTATAAAGCCGATAACAAAAACAACGAGTTTTTTCATTCGTTAACTCTCCTTTCGGTAGCACGGCTGCCACTCACTTTCGTGAAAGGCCCTATGGCTTTGCGTCCCATCCTTTCGAATGGTTTGCCTTTATCGATGGAAAGCTGACTTCCATCAAGTTTTATTCTTAATTTTCAGTTATTTTTCAAAAACAAAAACTTCTCCTTCGGTAGCACGGCTGCCACTCACTTTCGTGAAAGGCCCTATGGCTTTGCGTCCCATTCTTTCGAATGGTTTGCCCTTGTCGTTGACAAGTTAAATCTCTACAAATATTTACATTTTCCTAGTTAAATTTTACCACTGCTTGTACGATAAATCAACAGGTTTTTTTATATGTCTGACCATAATATACCCAACATCCACTGCACTAAACCGTTATTCCTTAAAAAAATACCGGGGTTCTGCTCCCCGGTTTTAAATCCATCATTATGTTTATTTTCTATTTCTTTTCATAGTCAGCCCCAATGCTGCGGTAACGGTTCCGATCCCATAGAAGAGAACTGGTGGAATTTCTCCTGTTTTAGGAAGAATGGGTGAGGCAGGAACTTCTTCATCCTCCAGTGTGACTGTTGCTTCCTCACTAGTTGCAGGGGCTTCCGGTACAGGCTGCTCCTCTATTATAATTGGAGTTTGTTCTTCTATTACTGTAGATGGTGTAGTTGCAGTCGTACTGCTTCCGCTGCTTCCGCCGCTTCCACCGCTGCTGCCACCTCCGCTTCCTCCACCGCCGCTGCCTGAGGACTTCTGTTGATTGACTATTGTTATGGTTACTGTACTGCCTTCCTCTACATATACTTCTTTTTCCGGTATTTTTTCTAACTTATCTTCTATTTTGTATCCTATAAAGTTATGATTTTTCATATCCGCTGTTAACTCTCTAACTATATACCATCCTGGCTCCAAATCAGAGAGCGTTTGAGCTTTTGAAGTTGATATTTTTAGAGATTCACCAAATACAGCAGTAGATGCTGACATAGTAACTGCTACAGGCTCCATATAATATTCTTCTACAACGATTTCAAATTCTTGTGGATCATATTCAACTGGATTTCCATCCTTATTAAGGACTTCCTTCTTTATAATGAGTGTTCCTTTTTCCGGATGAATTATTGACTCTTTCTGCCGGTTCATTACGGTTACGGTTACAGTGCTTCCCTCCTCTATATAAATAGGCTCTTCTACCAGCTTCTCTCCTATTTTGTATCCCACCAGTTCATGATCTTCCATATCTTCTGTTAACTCTCTAACCATATACCATCCTGGCTCCAGGTTAGAGATGGTTTCAGATTTTGAGGTCGATATTAACAGTGGTTCACCAGGTACATCAGTTGCTGTTTTCACAGTGAATGCCGGTTCCATCTCATATTCTTCCACAATGACTTTAAATTCCTGTGGATCATATTCAACTGGATTTCCATTTTTATCGAGGACTTCTTTCTCTATGATGAGTGTTCCTTTTTCTGATGGGTTGTCAGGAACTATTTTATTAAATACGGTTACTATTGTAGTTTTATTCTTTTCTACCTTTACCTCGAAAATATCTTCTACCACTTTTTCAGATCCACTTTCGTATCCTATGAGTTCATATCCTCCAGGAATAGCACTTTCCCGAATTTCATATGTCCCTGCCATCAGGTTAGATAGTATAATTGGGTCCCCTGTATTTATTAAATGCTCTTCGGCAAAACCATCTTCAGCTTTCTCTGTTATAGTTATTGCAAAATTAGTATCCGGCCGGTCTATAACTTCTTGATCTAATGCATTAAGTATTTTCTTTTCAATTTTTAAGCTTCCGGTTTTTGGTTCCGTCCAACCCTCATCATAATAGAAAGCCACATAACTTATATCCGGTATATTTTTCTTATGCAGTGGTGAGTACAGTTTAGTATCTTCAGTTTGACCGCTGCCATAATGATAAATGTTGGCACCAGGTCCTCCTTTAACTACTACGGTACTCATAGGCACAGTAGACAGCCAATCCAGATACTGATCACCATTTTTATCCCGGTAAACGCTGAAGGTTACCGTCTCGTTCGTATTAGACCCAGAAAAAAACTTTGATTCAATCTTCCAATCTGCATCTTTGCAAATCGGATTTCCTAAAATATATTCTGGTATTACACTTGCAGCAAAGGCATCCTGATACCCTGTTGGAACCATTCCTATGAAAATCAGTGTCAGTGTAAGAAAAATACTCCATACTTTTCTTTTATTGGTGTTCATCCTCTCACCTCTTCCTTCTTTTCTATTTAGTTATAGCTAGATAGGCTTCCTAATCCCCTCCTTATATGATTTCTTTACATTCTATGTGATTCCAAAGCTTTTATTTCTATTTCCAAATAAAAAATACCGCCAAAATATATCTATATTATGGCAGTCCTTCGATCATGGTATGCATATACATACTTTAGATGCTGACTTTGCGCCCCATGCTTTCGTATGGTTAGCCCTTTTCATCCCTATTTTATTCTGTTGCAGATAGTATAACACAGCATACTTGTATCATTTTGTCGAAGTAGAGCTTATGCTCAATTAAAATTTATAGGTGCTTAATCTGTTTTTTTGCATATTTTTCGCTTTTAAGTCCATATTCTACCCCGTATATCCTTTTCTTTTGACAAAGAAACACAAAAATAAGCTATAGGGATCCCCTATAGCTTATTCTTTTATTTTCTTTTTAGTTTTGCACCTATAGCTGTAAGAATCGCTCCGATTCCGTAGAATAAAGTTGGAGGAATTTCTCCGGTTTTTGGAAGTGCTGCAGCTAACGGTACTTCTTCATCTTCCACAAGCACGGATACCGCATCCTCCTTTTCAGCTTCTAGCGTTGATGGCGTTTCAACATTAGCAGGAGCAAATGGAATAGGTTCTTCTAGATTAGCAGGTGCCAGTGGAGTAGGCTCTTCTAAAATTGTAAATACCTCTTCCTCAGCAGCCGGCTCAACTTCTTCAGTTATCCCACTGCCAGTGGTATTTCTTCTGCGTGATCCGCCTGATCCGCCACTGCTTGAACCATCTCCCGGGTTTTCGCTTCCCGGATCTTCATTTCCTGGGTCTTCATTCCCTGGATCTTCACTTCCTGGGTCTTCGTTCCCTGGATCTTCATTTCCTGGATCTTCATTTCCTGGGTCTTCATTTCCTGGATCTTCATTTCCTGGGTCTTCGTTCCCCGGATCTTCACTTCCTGGGTCTTCATTCCCTGGGTCTTCATTCCCTGGATCTTCACTTCCTGGGTCTTCGTTCCCTGGATCTTCATTTCCTGGATCTTCATTTCCTGGGTCTTCATTTCCTGGATCTTCATTTCCTGGGTCTTCGTTCCCCGGGTCTTCATTCCCTGGGTCTTCATTCCCTGGATCTTCATTCCCTGGATCTTCATTCCCCGGATCTTCATTCCCTGGGTCTTCGTTCCCTGGGTCTTCACTTCCTGGGTCTTCATTCCCCGGATCACTAATAGCAACATGACTCAGACGCAAATTTCCTTCACTGGTTCTAACATATGCATCTATAAGTATATCGTGGTCTTGTGTCCCAATATAAAAATGTTGTGTTTTTAATTGTCCAGTAGGCTGTCCCTCTGCTGTTTGAAGTCCCGCCTCTTTGAAAGTAGCATACAGCGTTAACGCCCCGGTAGCTTTATCGGCTTGGTTTAAAATAAAATGCCAAACTACAGGTGCCGTAAGTCCGCCATTACCCTCTTCTTTTTTGAAGGTTTCACTGGAAGAACCTTTATGTGGTGCATGCAAACTAACAATTTCTTCTTTCACTGTATAACTGTAGTTTACGGCTAGCTGGTGATTTCTTTCCAATAAGCTCCAGGAAATTCCCACCAGTGTATAGTATAAATCCCCTTCTAATCTGGCTTCAACCTGTACACGGTCTCCACTGAGTGGCATAAGGGCTTCAAGATTGTTTATCTTTTTAGTCCAGGTATCACCAGTCTTTACTTCTACTTTCCCAAGACTTTCTTGGTAGAACGGCTTATTTTGTCCATTGGCATACAGCTTCAAAGTGGTGTTTTCCAACTTTCTTCTGTGCCAATCACCTTGGTTTTTGACTTTAATGGTAATTGCATATTGGCCACCTACTAAAATAGGTTCTGCAATATGCGTGTCTACAGAAAATGCCATTTTAGGTTTTACTAGCGATAATGTCCCAGCATCCATAGACATAAGGCTGGCAGCTTCTATTACTTCTCCTGCTGTTTCTTCCTTGGTTTCTTCTTCTGCTGCTTCTTCCTTGGTTTCTTCTTCTACTGCTTCTTCCTTGGTTTCTTCTTCTACTGCTTCTTCCTTGGTTTCTTCTTCTACTGCTTCTTCCTTGGTTTCTTCTTCTACTGCTTCTTCCTTGGTTTCTTCTTCTGCTGTTTCTTTCTTGGTTTCTTCTTCTGCTGTTTCTTTCTTGGTTTCTTCTTCTGCTGTTTCTTTCTTGGTTTCTTCTTCTGCTGTTTCTTCCTTGGTTTCTTCTCCTGCTGCTTCTCTCACAGCGGCGGATCCAATAAAATCATTGTCCGCAAAAGCCCAGCCGGTTCCAAAGAACGTCAAGCAAGGTATTAGAAGCACTGCAAGCAAAAGCTTCATAACATGTTGTTTGTTTTGTTTTCTTTTCATGTCTCGTTCTCCTCTCTTTAAACACACAGACTTGCGTTTAAAGAAAGGTCGGTTGCACTACTCGCTCCACGTATTTCAAGTGCCCAGATGAAAAACACGCTTCAACGCTCCCTTTCTTCAATAAATCAAGAAAGGCCGGTTGCACCACTCGCTCCACACATCCTAAGTGCCCAGATGACGAATGTGCTTCATCACTTCCGTTCTTAGCTACCCTTGTTCAATAATTGCTACTTCAATGATGCAGCAGCTAATGCGATCTCTATAACGCTCTACTTCACCTCCTAAATCTAGATTTTCTGGGCGCAAAACCTGCTGGTACGAAAGAATAAAAACCATGTTTTCAAAAAATAAAAACTTCTCTTTCGGTAACACGGCTGCCATTTACAAGTAAAAGGCCCTATGGTTTTGCGTCCCATTCTTTCGAATGGTTTGCCCTTATCGTGATCAGTTTCTAGAAAATATTTACTTTTTTGTAATTTTATCATGAATTTGTTTATAAATCAACAAATTTTTCCTGTTTTTCTATATATATTTCATAATTTTCAAACTATTCCGTCGCAGTTTTTTTGCTAACGGAATATTCTAATTTTATATATTTTCTAGAAATTATTAAATTATAATCAGGCAACTAATCCACTATTTTCGCTTGTATAATCAAACGGTCTGTTGCTTTATACAGCGGATGGCAGGTAATCAATGTCAAAATTTTATCTTTCTTATTTCGTTTTAGAACAGATACATCTGTAGGTTCCACCACAATCTTATTGAACACCTCATAATGATATTCATTTCCTTGAGCTATAACCATCACTTTATCTCCAATCTCAACCTCATCCAACCGGTTAAAAAAACGACCATAAGTATGACTGCGATGAGCTGCTAAGGCTGTATTTCCAACTTCACCGATTTTCGTGGTTTCCTTCATCCACCCTGCCCCGATTTTTAGATTTTTCTGGGTAGCCCCTTCCAAAATCGGCAAGTTCACTTTTATTCTATCAATTTTTAGCACACCAATATTCTGGATGACTTCTTTCGGCTTTGCTGGTGCTGTGTTATTTTCTACTGCTGGTATTTCAGGCTCCGGTTCCCCGAAATTTTCCCCTGATTCCAAGCTTTCAACGGGTTCAGTGACATTTTCTGCTTCATTGGTAAACACACTGTCTAAATGATCATAGTCTGCCATCACTTTCTGCTGCCAATACCAGGTGTAAGCCCGATCAAATATAGGATAGCCGCCAATCAGAATGCCTAAAATAATAAACATTGTAGATATCTTTCTCATCGGCATCACATCACTTTCTCCAAGGCATAACTTAGGAAACGAAGCTTCCGTGCTATTGTATTTAATAGAATATTTTCTTTCCGTTATCTTCCATTATATCATGCTTTTGTTTTTATTGTCATCTCTAAAAGATGTTAGGAATAACCCTAATATAGGAAACCCCATATGTTTCATCAGCCTCTGCTGTGAGACTAATCTTGGCCAATGTTGATAACGTTTATCAGCTATTATTATATAATAATAATACCGCATTTAGCCTCTCTTCAAGCATGTTTTTCGATAAATTTTTCAAAAAAAATAAAAACCTCCCGAACACATCCTGTCCGGGAGGTTTTGCTAATCTCTTTTTACGATCTTCAATCGATTCAACGCTCTGTCCAGGGCCATCTGTGCACGAAGCACGTCAACACCCGCATGGCTGCTTTTAATTCTATCTTCAGCGCGATCTACCGCACGTTTTGCCCGTTCGATGTCGATTTCTTCGGGCCATTCGGCAGAATCGGTGATGATTGTGGTCTTATCCTGCCGCACCTGCACAAATCCGCCGGCACAAGCAGCTTCTGTATAGACACCGTCCTTTTTGATTTTAATCGCACCAATGGCAAGGGGACTGACCAGAGACATATGGTTTTTCAAAATACCCAAATCTCCTTCAGTCGTTCTGACCACTGCCATATCCACATCATCCTCAAAAAACTTTCGGTCCGGTGTAACAATTTCCAATCGAAATGTTGAAGCCATTTGCTCACCTCCGTACAACCTTTCGGTTAGCGGTTATACTCCTACTCATTTTCCTTTTTAGCTTTTTCTACTGCTTCTTCGATGCTTCCTACAAAAAGGAAGGCTGACTCCGGAAGATCATCATGCTTTCCTTCAAGAATCTCTTTAAAACCTCTCACGGTTTCTTTCAATGGAACATACTTGCCGGCAAACCCTGTAAACTGCTCTGCAACATGGAATGGCTGCGACAAGAATCTTTGCATTTTTCTTGCACGGGAAACTGTCAATTTATCCTCATCGGACAATTCATCCATACCAAGAATTGCAATGATATCCTGAAGCTCTTTATATCGCTGCAGAACTTCCTGAACGCTACGGGCAACACGATAGTGCTCTTCCCCTAAGATATTGGGGTCCATAATCCTCGAAGTAGAATCCAGTGGATCCACCGCCGGATAAATCCCTAACTCAGAAATTGCACGGGATAAAACCGTCGTTGCATCCAAGTGGGCGAAGGTCGTTGCCGGAGCCGGGTCTGTTAAGTCATCGGCAGGTACATAAACAGCCTGCACCGATGTGATGGAACCCCTCTTTGTAGAAGTAATTCTCTCCTGCAATAGTCCCATCTCTGTTGCCAGGGTTGGCTGATAACCAACGGCACTCGGCATACGTCCTAATAGGGCGGAAACCTCTGAACCTGCTTGGGTAAATCTGAATATATTATCGATGAACAGCAGTACGTCCTGTCCTTCTTGATCTCTGAAGTGCTCCGCCATGGTTAGTCCTGATAATGCAACACGCATTCTCGCTCCAGGCGGTTCATTCATCTGACCAAATACCATGGTCGTCTTATCGATAACGCCGGATTCGATCATTTCATGGTATAAGTCATTTCCTTCTCTAGTTCTCTCTCCAACTCCTGCGAATACGGAAAGTCCACCATGCTCCTTAGCAATATTGTTGATCAGCTCCTGGATCAATACGGTCTTCCCTACTCCGGCACCTCCGAAAAGTCCTACCTTACCGCCCTTTGAGTAGGGGGCAATTAAGTCGATTACCTTGATACCGGTTTCGAAGATTTGTGCCGAGGTTTCCTGCTCATCAAAAGCAGGCGGTTGCCTGTGAATAGGAGCCTTCGTAATTGTATTTACAGCACCCTTTTCATCTATGCTTTCTCCTAATACATTGAACAATCTTCCCAGGGTTTCTTTTCCAACAGGAACAGAAATTGGTGCTCCTAGATCTACTGCATCCGTTCCTCTGACAAGTCCATCTGTAGAGGACATGGCAATGCAACGCACTGTATCGTCACCAATATGCTGCGAAACTTCAGCAGTGATTTTCCGATCCCCTATTTGAACTTCAATTGCGTTCAATAGCTCCGGAAGATTTTCAGAATTAAATTTTATATCCAAAACGGGTCCGATGATTTGGACCACTTTACCGATATTTTGCGCCATTCCGGTTCACATCCTTTCTTATGGTTGATGCTACTTCAGTGCCTCTGCTCCACCAACGATTTCTGCGATTTCCTGTGTGATCGCAGCTTGACGTGCTCTATTGTATAGCAGTGTCAAATCATCGATCATTTCTTCTGCATTGTCTGTAGCATTTTCCATGGCGACTCTTCTGGCCCCTTGTTCACTGGCTGAAGATTCTACCAACGCACCAAAAATAGTACTTTCAATATATTTAGGAACCAGATAGTCCAGCACTGCCTCGGGAGAAGGTTCATAGGAAACATATTCGAATTCCTTTTCCTCTTGTTTTGCTTTCTTTTCTCCAGATAGTGGCAGCAGCTTAATCATCTCCGGTTTTTGAGAAATTGTACTGACAAACTGTGTATAAACTAAGTATACTTCATCAATAAGTTTATTCTCATAGAGCTGCAGCACTAGGCTGCTGATTCTTTTGGCATCACCGTAGCTTGGATCCTCAGATATTTGAAGAAATTCGCCATCCAAATCATATTTTCTGCTTCGGAAGTAGTCTCTCCCCTTGGTGCCTATGGCGATCACTGATTTAGCCTGCTTTTCTGCCATATGGGTGACGGCTGTCTTGATTACGTTGGCATTATAACCACCGCTAAGACCCCTGTCACCGGTGATAACGATATAACAGGTTTTTTTGATCTCCCGTGTACTCACAAAAGGATGCTTGATCCCACCGGTACTCGAAAAGATATCTTGAACCGTTTCTTTGATTGTATTGAAATAAGGTCGAGTCTTTTCCACCCGCTGTCTCGCCCTTCTGAGCTTTGCGGATGAAACCAGCTCCATCGCCTTGGTGATTTGTTTTGTACTGTTTACACTCTTGATTCTGCGCTTAACGTCGCGCATACCCATTCCTGCCATGTATTCACCTCCATGCTTTGGGGTGGGCTCATTCAACAGACGATTATTCTTCTAATCGAAAGATTCCCTTAAACTCTTCTATGGCCGCCTTTAATTGATTTTCCATATCTTCAGACATCACACCGGTACTTCTAATGGATGCGCCTATCTGTGGATGATTATTATCCATAAACTTTAGGAATTCCGCCTCGAAACGCTTAATCGCCGGAACTGGAATATCCTTCAGATACTTATTGATTGCTGCAAAGATGATCATAACCTGATGTTCTACCTTTACCGGTGCATACTGGGGCTGCTTAAGAATCTCCAGGATTCTCTCCCCTTGCTCCAGACGCTCCCGGGTATCCTTATCCAATTCGGAACCGAACTGGGCAAAAGCAGCAAGCTCCCGATACTGAGCCAGTTCGAGCTTGATCTTACCTGCAACCTTCTTCATTGCCTTGATCTGCGCATCCCCACCAACGCGGGATACAGAAATCCCTGCATTTACCGCCGGACGCTGGCCTGCAAAGAACAATTCAGATTCAAGGAATATCTGTCCGTCCGTAATAGAAATTACATTCGTAGGAATGTAAGCAGATACGTCCCCTGCTTGCGTTTCGATGAACGGCAGTGCTGTTAAAGAACCACCACCTAATTTGTCACTCAGCTTTGCAGCTCTTTCCAGCAATCTGCTGTGTAGGTAGAATACATCTCCCGGATAAGCTTCACGTCCCGGTGGACGGCGGAGCAGCAGGGACATGGCACGATAAGCCACCGCATGCTTGGACAAGTCGTCGTAGATGATCAATACATCTTTCCCGGCATGCATAAGTTCTTCTCCCATGGCACAACCTGCATAAGGCGCGATATATTGCAGCGGTGCCAGTTCACTGGCTGTAGCCGATACAATAATGGTATAATCCATAGCCCCTCTGTCTTCTAATACCTTAACGATTTGGGCTACAGTAGATTTCTTTTGTCCGATCGCTACATAGATACAAATCACATTTTCTTCTTTTTGGTTAATGATAGTATCGATAGCGATGGCTGTTTTTCCGGTCTGTCTATCCCCGATAATCAACTCACGCTGCCCTCTTCCGATTGGAATCATGGCATCGATCGCTTTAATACCGGTTTGAAGGGGCTGATGTACGGATTTTCTATCAATTACCCCTGGCGCACCGGATTCTACCGGTCTATATTTATCCGTTTTAATCGGTCCTTTACCATCGATGGGCTGTCCTAAAGCATTGACTACACGTCCGATCAATGCATCGCCTACCGGTACCTCAACAACTCTTCCCGTACGCTTTACGATGTCTCCTTCACGGATCTTATCATCAGAACCCATCAATACGCAGCCTACGTTGTCTTCCTCAAGGTTTAAAGCCATTCCATATACGCTGCCGGGAAACTCCAACAATTCTCCCGACATACATTTGTCTAATCCGTGAATTCTGGCGATACCGTCACCAACCTGAATAACAGTACCAACATCTGTAACTTGAAGCTTATTCTCATATCTTTTAATTTGCTCTTTGATAATCGAGCTAATTTCTTCAGGTCTGAGATTCATTGTCATATCACCCCTATTACCTATACTATTATTTGTGCAAGGTCTTCCTGCAATTTGTTCAGGCGATTCTGGATCGTACCGTCAATTACCTGATCGCCGATACGCACCAGCATCCCTCCAATGATGGCAGGATCAATCTGATTTTTCAATTGAACACGCTTTCCGGTTACCGCTGTCAGTTTTGCAACCAGTTTCGCCTTTTCCTCATCCTTGAGGAGCAGCGTTGTAACGGCTACAGCTTCTACCACATTGTTGTGCGCATTGGCAAGCTTATGGTATTCTTTTGCAATATATTCTAAAATACCGGTTCTTCTTTTATCCAGTAATATTTTTAAAAAATTCATCACTTCATCGATCAAACGACCTTTAAATACATTTTCAATAATGTGCTTTTTTTCCTCATTGCTGATCTGCGGCGTTTTAAAAATCTCATAAAAATCAGGATGCTGCTCAAAGGTTTTCACAACAAAATTGAGTTCTTTTTCAAAGTCGTCAATTCGATTGGCTTCTAAAGCTACTTCAAAGAGGGCTTGGGCATAGGTTCTCGCTGCTAATTGTGCCATTTTGCTTCCCCTACCTCGTCAATAAATTCATTGATCAACTGGCTGTGTTCGTTTACATCAAGGTTTTTATTGATGATCTTGCCAGCCGCTGCAACAGCCATTGAAGCCACTTCATTTTTCAATGCATTTACAGCTTTTTGCTGTTCTCTCTTAATTTCTGCTTCTGCTCGCTCTTTGATCTTGCCTGCTTCGTCTTGAGCACTCTTTACGATTTCATCGGCCCGTTCTTCTGCACGCTTAGAAGCATCTTTGATGATCTCACGGCCTTCATCCTGAGCACCTGCCAGTTTTAATTGATATTCTTGCATCAACTTATCCGCTTGCGTATTTTTATCGTCTGCTTCCTGTATAGATTCTACGATCGCATTTTGTCGCGCTGCCATAAACTCTGTTACCGGCTTGAATAACAGCTTCTTTAGGATTATATATAGAATAATCGTATTTACGATCTGAAATGCAAGGTTCCAGTTTATTTCCACTAATCCTGCTTTTAATTCCATAAGAATATTGCCTCCTCTCCTAAGAGATAATCATAAGCAGGAGATGGTGGTCCCATCTCCCTGCGCTTTTCTATTTTATAAAAGTCCGATTAGTGGATTTGCAAATAGAAGGATTAACGCAATAATTAAGCCATAGATACCTGTTGTTTCTGCAACTGCAGCACCCAAAAGCATTGTTCTTACGATATCTGCCTGCGCTTCCGGCTGTCTTCCAACGCCCTCTGCACCTTTACCTGCTGCATAACCCTGACCGATACCAGGTCCGATACCTGCGATCATCGCCAATCCTGCACCAATTGCTGAACATGCTAATATTAATGCTCTTCCTGTAATAGGTTCCATTGAAAATTTCCTCCTTTTTGATTTACCAAAATATACTTTTTTTGAATAGCGTACCAACTATTTATAACGATCATGCATCACTAAGATGCATCCTCATGCCTGTTCCAAAAGACGTTGTAGAAAGCTTCTATAATAATCTTACTAATGGATTGGCGAACATGAGTACCAAGGATATTATTAAGGCATAAATACCGGTAGTTTGCGCTACTGCCTGGCCAAGGAACATGGCTCTGACGACATTGGATTGATACTGGGGTCTTCTGCCGGTTGCTTCTGTGCCTTTTCCGGCGGCATAACCCTGTCCAATGCCTGGTCCGATTCCTGCGATCATAGATAGTCCAGCACCAATGGCTGAAGCCGCAAGAATCAGAACTGCTCCCTGCTGTGTTACAAGCGGATTGCCAAACAATAGAATTAATGCAACTACTAGCGCCAATATACCCGAAGTTTCTGCAACAGCAGCTCCTAATAGCATTACCATTGTAGCCTGTTTTGAGGCCTTTGGATTAATGCTCACTGCTTCTGCTCCTTTCCCGGCTGCATATCCCTGACCTACCCCCGGTCCGATTCCAGCAATCATAGCAAAACCTGCTCCGATTGCTGAAGCTGCAAGGATGAGGGCTTTTCGATCAAAGGTCATAAGCCAAGTAAGGAACCGAACAATAAAGTTGGCATTGTCCATCCTTTTCCCTCCTTAATGAGATGGCTTAATCCATTGCAATAGAGACAAATACCATTGTCAACATAGCAAATATGAAAGATTGTAATACACCTGCGAATACGTCAAAGTATAAGTGAAATACTGTCGGTATCGCAGTTTGGAACACCGGAATATTCGGTATCCCCACCGATTGGCTCAACGCTGCAAGGGCACCATACAACAAGTTCATGATAATGACCCCTCCAATGATGTTACCAAACAGACGGAATGATAGTGAAATTGGCGTTGCTATCTCTCCGATCACGTTAATGGGGAGCAGCGCAGGGAACGGTTCCAGAAAACCCTTTAAGTAACTGCCAATTCCTTTTCTCTTCATTCCGAAGAAATGGATCATAAAAAACGTCATTAATGCCAATGCCATAGTTGTGTTGATATCGGCTGTCGGTGGTCTAAATCCGAACAGTCCAGCCAGGTTTGCACATACCAGGTACATCATAAGCGTACCAATATAGGGTGCAAAGGCTTTTTTGTCTTCTCCCATGGTCTGAGCAGTGAGTTTATATATCCCATCTACTAACAGTTCAACTACATTTTGCAATCCCCGGGGCACTTTATCGAACCTTCTGGTTGCGACCAGTGCAAATATTGTTAGGACTGCCATTATAATCCAGGTAGTAGTAACGGTTTCTGTGATCAGAATCCCTCCAGGCAACTCAAATATGACTCTAGGGCCAAATCCTCCTTCCACTATTCTTCCTCCTTTCTGATGAAAATTCTTTTAAAAAAGCTTATATCATTAAATAGGTTTGTTACAACAACGACAAACTTGATGAGGAACAAACCCAGTACTGCCCCAAGAACATTTAAATAATCGGCTTTTATTGACACAAAAATAACAATCCCATTGATCATATATCGTATAAAATACCTTGATCCTGCATAAACTTGAGCTTGCCCTGGAGTCATTCTTACTGCTTTTTCCAAGGTAAGCGCCAGATTACGGAAGTTTAGAATGCCGATTAAGGATCCAAAGATCAGTGCATAAATAAAAGGCAAAGGTTTATCGAATAGCACTACTGAACATCCGGCAATTGCAGCCATGACAATCAGGGTGTATTTAAAAATCTTAACTTGTATATCCCAAGTGTACCCCAAGGGTTCACACTTCCTTTCTTAAAGGCTGGCGGGTTGCACACTGTGCAGCCCACTACGGTTTTGTAGGGAACGGTGCTCCCACCGTTCCGCTTTATTTTATCGTATTTTTTCCGGAACGGCGAGGGCGTCGTTCCCTACATTTTTATCGGCCATTGTCATTTCTTCTTTATATCCTTCATGACAATCTTATAGACACTGACAAAGGAAGATGGGACACTTATGCATATGAAAAGAATCAGGAAAATATTCCCCGTCTGCAGCTTTTCATCCATCCATTTCCCCAATAACACACCTGTAAAAATAGGTGCGATCATAGACAATCCAATATAACTTAAAAGAGAAAGGTTTTTTAATACTTTCGTACGGTCATTTGTCATGGCACACCCCTCCCCTATAACATTATATCAACTGCCGTTTAAATATACAAATAATTCTGCATACTTCTAAATATTTTTTTAACAATCCAATAAAATTACATAAAATCTATATTTCGACTTTTTTTTTCATTTTCCTCTATTATCTGTAGCGATTTATAAAAAAAAATGAGCATGATAAATAATATAAAGCAGTCCTGATATTTCCATGACTGCTTTTAGTATTTCTCGGGCATTTTGTTTTATGCTATACTATCATATCTTTTAAATCCGTACTGAATAATTAAATTGGCCTCTGCTGCAGAAGGCAGATTACCCTGTTTTAACAAAGGATTCCCCTTTTTGAAGCAAAAATATTTATTTCACAGGCAAAAATGTAAGAAGACTTAGCGGAACGGTCACGGATCGTTCCCTACAATGTTAAAATCCTTCTTGCTTCCTCTGGCGTGGCAATCTCTCGTCCCAGTTCCTTTGCAATCCGTAGGATTCGCTCTACTAACATGGCATTGGTGGCAGGAACACCTTTTTCATACTCCAATACGTCTTCCAGACCTGTTCTTACATGGCCTCCCATAAGGATTGCCATAGTAAGCATGGGTACTTGGGATTTTCCAATACCGGACACACTCCAGGTGGAGCCCGCTGGCAGGCTCTCTACCATAAATAATAAGTTTCTAGGTGTTCCCTCGATACTTCCCGGCACATTCATTACCAGATTAAAATGCAGTGGTGCCTTTAACACTCCTTTTTTTAACAATTTCTTTGCATTAGAGATCATTCCCACATCGAAAGCTTCGATCTCCGGCTTTAAGCCATGGGCATACATCTTGCCGGCCAGCGCCTCAATCAATGCAGGATCATTGGCATTGATGCTGCTGGGGAAATTCGAAGAGCCCGTAGACAAACTTGCCATCCGAGCCGGCAGGTCCAGCATTTGCCCCCGCCACGCAATGGTATTTTCGCCGCCTCTGGCTCCTGTAGATACCTGGGTAATGATATCAACTTTTTCCTCTGCTAAGCGTCCTAAAACCTGCTGATAGATCGAACGGTCACTGGTAGGCTTTCCTTCTCTATCCCGTACATGTATATGGGCAATCGATACCCCTAATGCACGGCACTTTTTAATATCCTCCACAATCTCCTCTACCGTCACTGGCGTAGCAGGATTCATGGCTTTTGTGGGTACATTCCCTGTAGGTGCAAGGGTGATGATGAGTTTTTCCATGATATTTCACGCTCCTTTTATTTATAGTGCCTGTTCACAAGTGAATTTTATGGTTCTTTCTAAGGCATCTGCCAATTCGTCCACTTGCTCTTTCGTGATATTGATCGGTGGTGCAATCAATATATGATCCCCTCTGGCACCGTCTACCGAACCGCCGCCAGGATACACAATGATCCCTTCTGCCATGCCGTTTGCCGTGATCTTTCCCTTTACATTATCGCCAACAGCAAAGGGTTCTTTTGTAGCCTGATTTTTCACAAACTCAATACCGGTCATTAACCCTTTTCCCCGAATTTCTCCTACAATAGGGTATTGGTACAACCCTTTCAGTTTTTCCATTAAATATTCTCCTTGAGCTGTCGCATTGGCCACATAACCCTTTTCCTCTACCAAGTTCATCACGAAGTCTGCTACACCACAGGATAGCGGATTCCCTGCATAAGTATGCCCGTGTATAAACTGACCTGTTCCTTTTACCATAATGGTTTGGAATACTTCTTCATTGGCTACCGCTGCACCAATGGGCGTATACCCGCAGCTCATCCCCTTAGCTACGGTCATGATATCCGGTATAATCCCAAAGTGATCGATGCCGAATTTTTCTCCGGTTCTTCCGAAGCCAGACATTACCTCGTCGACGATCAACAAGATGTCATACTTATTGCAGATTTCTCGAACCATCTCAAAGTAGGTTTTCGTCGGATGTGCTCCCGGGCAGGCAGCGCCTACTACAGCCTCAGTGATAAAAGCAGCGATATTTTGCGCTCCTTGTCTTATAATTTCCTGCTCCAAGGCCTCTGCCGCTTTGATACTTGTTTCTTCTAATGTCCCACAACCCCAAGGATTGCGATAATGATAGAACTGAGGGATTTTAGGGAAGTTTACCAGCATTGGATCGTAGATCTTCCTTCTTTCTGTAATCCCTGTCATAGAGAGAGAACCAAGGGTATTGCCATGAAATGCATTCCATTTGGAGATTACCTTCCACTTGCTCGTTCCCTGTCCGTCTCTCTCCACATAATACTGTCTTGCCATCTTCATAGCGGTTTCTGTGGCTTCTGAGCCACCGGATACGAAGTAAACATAATTTAGATCTCCCGGTGTCCATTGGGATACTCTTTCGGCACAGGCCTCAATCGTATCCACAGTCCAGCGTGAGAGATGGGTGAAGGCAATACGCTTCATCTGTTGAGCTGTATAGGCTGCTACGGCCTCATTTCCATGACCAATATTGGCCACAGCCGAACCGGAACAAGCATCGAGATATCGATTTCCCTTGTCATCGAAAAGATAAATGCCTTCTCCTTTTTCTATTTTAGGATAATGCCAGTTTTGATTTCTGTAGAATACATTGTTCTTCGGTGCTTTGTTTTGGCTCATCACAAAAACCTCCTTTTATATAATGGTTGCTGTTGTTACCGGAACGGCACAGGGGCCGTTCCCTACATCCGGTACGCCATGTACGCCATGAGGACGGTACGGTACGCCATACGGTACGGTTCCTCAAGCACATAAAAAACACCTGTGCCAGACGAACCGTCCCCGTGACTCCGCTTAAAATAAAAAATCCAGTACAAAAACAACTTAAGGCAGATGATCCTTAAATGTTTCATACTGGATTTTACTCACTAAGTAATAGCGGGTTACACGACTACCGCAAGTAAAGCAGTGTTACTTTATATGATTTTCTTCTTTCCATGCATGATACCGTTCATAGGTACCCTTCAAGGCTACACATATTGCTTTTTGAGCGAGTCCATGGTACCGTCTTTTTACTTTTTCTACCAAGGGTTCAATACCGTTTTCATGGAGATTATGCCCTATCAAAATCTGTTTCAGAAAGTCCTTGGCTTCTTCAGTTAAAAGTGTACAAGAGGAATCTTCAATAATCCCCGTCTCTTTATTGATAATTAGACCAAGTCCCACTACCTTATGGAGGTTTCCGGCAGGAATCTCCGCGGGGAGCTTTGCATAGGATATAAAATAGACGGTATCATCACTATATTCTTTCAAACCAATCACCTATCCTAATCCTTTACAGTATCATTGTATAATGAAATGATCATTTATGCAATAGTCATATTTTTCAAAACTCATCATCTTTTCTATTTCTTAAAATATTCTAAGATCGCTTCCACAATCCGTTGAGAAGCTTCTCCATCACCATAGGGATTCACAGCATTTTCCATCTTTGCATAGGCATGAGGATCATTAATTAATTCATGGGCCATTTCAAATATGGCCTCCTTCTCAATTCCTGCCATTTTTACAGTGCCGGCTTGCACCGCTTCCGGGCGTTCCGTTTCTGTACGAAGAACCAGTACAGGTTTGCCTAAAGCTGGGGCTTCCTCCTGAATACCGCCTGAATCTGTTAAAATCAGGTACGACTTCGCCATCAGGTTGGCAAAAGGTTCATATTCTAAGGGTTTAATCAAATGTACTCTTTCCATATTGCCTAAAATTTCATGGGCCAACGCCTGTACCTTCGGATTCAAATGCACAGGAAAGATGACCTCTACATCTTCATTTTTCTCAACAATCTCTTTCATGGCTGTAAAGATGTTGATCATAGGCTGTCCTAAGTTTTCCCTGCGGTGCGCCGTTAGCAAAATTACTTTTCTCTTCGCATAGTCGATTTGGTTTAATCGGTCATCTTCAAAAATATAGTCCGTCTTAACTACTTGCAGCAAAGCATCAATCACGGTATTCCCTGTCACCAGAATGGTGTCTTCTTTAATTCCTTCTGCTAAAAGATTCCTTCGGTTTCCTTCCGTCGGAGCAAAGTGCAAGTGGGTTAACCGGCCTGTCAATACGCGATTTATTTCTTCCGGGTAGGGAGAATACATATTGTCGCTGCGGAGACCTGCCTCTACATGTCCCACCTTTACTTGCTGATAGAAGGCAGCCAGTGCTCCGGTAAAGGTAGTGGTAGTATCTCCGTGCACTAAAATCATATGAGGCTGCACCGCTTTAATAACATCCTCCAGTCCCCTTAATGCCCGGGCAGTAATTTCACTCAGGGTTTGTCCCGGCTGCATGATATTCAGATCGTGATCCGGCTTTAAAGAGAACAACTCCAATACTTGATCCAGCATTTCCCTATGCTGGGCTGTCACACACAGACTAGATTCAATCTCTTCATGATCCTGCAGGGATCTGACTACCGGTGCCATTTTGATCGCCTCCGGCCGTGTACCAAATATCGACAGTATTTTTACTTTACTCATTGTTTCACCTCATATTCTATTATATAAAAAGAGCGTCTACGACGCTTTCGCTAGGGAACCCTAGGTTCCCTTCGACGACTGCTATCGCAGTCTGAGCACCCTCCTTAGTACGGCAGGGGATTTCATCCCCTACAACCCCTGTTTTTATATAATAGGAAAGTAGAACTTTCCTATTATATAAAAACAGCCTGACGGAGTCAGGCTTTTAAGCTATTCCTTTTCACTTCGTTTTTGTTTTTGAAAATCCACTGCGTTTATACTAATATACATCATAGCACTGGCAAGAATCAGTACAATCAGTGAGTCAAGCACCTTGCTGTTGGAATAAAAACCTGCACTTAGGCCCAATGTAGCACTCACCCCATACAGGGTCAATACCGTTCTTTTCTGTCCCATTCCTGCTGAAAGGAGGCGGTGGTGCAAATGTCCCTTATCCGGTTCCATGATAGGACGGCCGTTTATCGCTCTTCGACAAATTGCAAAGGTGGTATCAAAAATCGGCACCCCTAACGCCAATACCGGTACAACAGTAGCCAAGGCAGTGGCGCCTTTCACCGCACCATCAATAGAGATGGCTGCAAGCATAAACCCTAAAAACAAGGAACCGGTATCTCCCATAAATATTTTTGCCGGATTAAAGTTATAGGGTAAGAAACCGACTGCAGCACCGGCAATCGCTAAGGTCATAATAGCCGTTTCCGGTCTTCCCACCACATGGGCCACATAGGCTAAAGAAAGTGCAGCAATTGTTGCAACCCCGGCTGCCAAACCATCTAAGCCGTCAATCAAATTTAAGGTATTTGTAATCCCAACAATCCAGAAGATTGTTACCGGGATGCTGAATACGCCGAGGTAGATTTCTTTACCTTCTGTAAAGGGTATATTAAACTTTCCAATTCTCAGTCCAAAATAAATAAGGATTCCGGCGCATAAAATCTGAACAGCCAGCTTTGTTTTTGCTGACAAAGGCTTTATATCATCAAATATTCCCATGATCACAATGATCGTTCCCCCAAGGAGCATACCGATCATTTCCCTGTCCATCGGTAAAATCATCCATACGCTAATCACAACCCCTGCATAGATGGCCAAGCCCCCCATGCGTGGAATCGGCTGTTTGTGTACTCTCCGATCATCCTTTGGAATGTCAATTGCTCCTACCCGATAGGCTAACTTTTTTGCAATCGGCGTTAGGCTTAAGGAAATCATAACGGCAATAAAAAATACTAAGTAGTATTGATCCACCATAAACACTCCTTGTCGATAGTCATATCAGTGTAATTTTACATGAAAACCGAGTAAAAATCAACTTTTCCTGTTAATTTTCAACAATTTGCTACTTGCAGATGAGTTCCATCCCCGCTTCTTCTAGCATTGCCATGGATAGGGCATCCGGATACATTCCTTTAAAAATTATTTTTTTAATTCCTGCGTTAATAGCCATTTTTGCACATAAAATACAGGGCTGCAGCGTAGTATAGAGGGTAGCTCCTTCGATGCTGACACCATGATAAGCCGCCTGTATAATCGCATTTTGCTCCGCATGAAGGCCGCGGCACAATTCATGCCGTTCTCCCGATGGAATACCTTGTTTTTCCCGGATACATCCCACATCCAGACAATGGGCCGTCCCTGAGGGTGCTCCATTATATCCGGTTGCCAATATCCGCTTATTTTTTACAATCACTGCACCCACTTTTCTTCTCAAGCAGGTAGAACGAGTTTTGGCAATTTCTGCCATTTCCATAAAATATTCATCCCAATCCGGGCGCATCTTTTGTCCTCCTCATGATTCGGTACAAGTATAAGCATCTAAAGATTGTAGATTTTGTTTTGAATTGTTACGAATAAATATTCACTCTGCAAAAAAGAGTTGTGCAGGAAACTGACTGGCTCCATATACAACCCTCTTTTTTAGAGTACTTCTACATACCTATTCAAAATTCCTTCAAAATATTTCAAATTAGGACAGAGTATTCTGTTATTTTATTCCATTTCAAACAAAAAGAATAGATTTCGATCACCCTACTCTCTATTCTTTAAAAATATCATCTACTTGGTTCCAAACAATCTGTCCCCTGCATCCCCCAGTCCCGGTACGATGTAAGCATGCTCATTTAGTTTCTCATCGACAGCAGCTACATAAATTTCTACATCAGGGTGTGCTTCACATACGGCCTTGACACCCTCTGGTGAAGCAATTAGGCACATGAGCTTAACGCTCTGGGCACCCCTGTCTTTAATAAACTGGATGGCTGCATTGGCTGAACCACCGGTTGCCAGCATCGGATCTATAACAATTAAATCACGCTCATGAACATCTACCGGAAGCTTGCAGTAATATTCTACAGGTTCTAAGGTTTCAGGATCTCTATATAAGCCGATATGCCCTACCTTTGCTGCGGGTATTAGGCTTAGCAATCCGTCTACCATTCCTAATCCTGCTCTTAAAATAGGAACAATTCCAAGTTTTCTTCCAGCAATCACCTTTGCCTTTGTCTTGCTAACCGGTGTCTCTATCTCAATTTCTTGCAAGGGCAGGTTCCGGGTTACCTCGTAACCCATTAACATGGCTAATTCCTTGACAACCTCGCGGAATTCTTTGGAGCCTGTGTTTTTATCCCGAATTAAGGTTAATTTATGTTGAATTAAAGGATGGTCCATCACAAAGACATTTTTCATTATTTGCATCTCCCTTCCATATACGTTTACTTGCTGTATTTTCTTTCTATATCGCCAAGCATGTTCACTCTGCGTGCATGTCTATCGCCTGCAAATTCGGTATGTATCCACACATCAACGATTTCCAGCGCCAGTCCTGCGCCTACAACTCTTTCCCCTAATGCCAATACATTGGCATTGTTGTGTTCTCTCGACATTTTAGCAGAGTAGGTTTCTGTTACCACAGCACACCGAATCCCGGGAACCTTGTTGGCAGAAATAGAAATGCCTATTCCTGTTCCGCAGCATAGAATTCCTCTATCACATGCACCGGAAACAACTGCTTCTGCGACCTTCATTCCAAATTCCGGATAGTCCACAGATTCAGTACTGTTTGTACCAAAATCCTCATAAGCTATATTTTGCTCATCTAAATATTTTCTAATGGTTTCCTTTAAATGGTACCCTCCATGGTCACTTCCTAATGCTATTTTCATATATTCGAAGTACACCTCCTCTTATCAATTGCCTAAAACATTTTAACACAGCAGTTTCACATATTCAATCTTAATATCCTATTTGTAAATTTTCCCTGAAAAAGATTGAATAGAATCTATTTTTGTCGTAGGGGCATACACACAGGTATGCTCGTTTTCCGGAACGATACGGGGATCGTTCCCTACCCATATTCCCTTTAGACATCTGCTACGCAACGGGGACAGCTCGAAGTCACTGAAAAAGTCCTATTTTCATAAAAACCATCTGGGCCAGACAAACCATTCCCATGACTCCGCTATAAATGCTAACGCGAGCTATTTTCTTCCAGCAGTTTTTTCAGTACTACCTTCAAAGCTTCTTCGATTTCCTTGGCGCATTCACGGTAAACCCAGGCAGGCTGTCCAAAGGGATCCATGATATCTACAGATGGAAGCTTATCTTCAAGGTACACAAGCTCTCTTTGTTCGTTCGAGACGGTTTTCGCCATTTCCAGCTCCAGCTCCCGTATCCGGTCGTCTACCGCTTGCAGCTGGCCTTGCAGCTCCACTCTGCGATTCCTGAGTTCTGTAATCTCCTTCTCATATTCCCGGAAGAACTCCGCCTTTTTATGCTGAATCACCCGCCGCAGCTTTTCAATCTCTGCTGTGATTCCTTTATCATCTCCCAAATAGCTTGCATATTCCTTCAGGGTATAGGTTTTCTGCTCTGCTGAGGGGTCTAGATTCAAAACCTGCTGTTTATGATTCCTGGTCATAGTAAAGATCAAGTCTGCTGCATGAATCAATTCCTTCGTTAACGGCCTTGCCTGGTGGTGTCGCAGATCAATACGCCATTCCCGCATTACCTGTGCTGCGTTATTTGAGGCCTTTTGGCCTTTCAATGCAGCAGTGCCTGCCGAAATCACGCGAATCCCCTGTACTGATTCACCTGCAGCTTGCAGCATTTTACGGAACAAAGCCTCTGCCATACTGCTGCGGCAGGTATTTCCAGTACAAACAAACAAAATAGTTTTCATTTTCTCACCTCCAGTATCTTTTACACCGATAGGATACGGTATCCCGCAGCCTTTAACATACGGTTCATGACTGCATGTCCTACTCCTTCCCGGCTAATGCCCTCCGCCAGAATAATATCTACGCCGATTTCGTCAAACTGCCTCAGTGTATCAAATAATTTAGCTCCTATGGTTTCTAACGATTGTCTGCTTCCCATGGATAAAACACAGAAAGCCCCATAACTGTCCTTTGTCTCTTCTGTAGCCATGATCCCCACCCGCAAACCTTCTTGCTCTTTTGATTTTCTAATGCCTTCGATTTTTTCAATCATAGCGGTTATCGCTCCATCTACAATCATCATCTCTGCCTTCGGGGCATAATGGGTATATTTCATCCCGGGAGACTTAGGTACCACAGTGCTGTCCATTTTCTCTTCCAATGCGGGATCTAAAGATACTTCTCCCAATACCTGTGTCAGCTCCTCCAGTGTAATCCCGCCTGGACGCAGAATGGCAGGTATTTCTCCTGAAATATCCAGAACTGTAGACTCCAGGCCAACTAAGCATTCCCCGCCACTGATGATGGCATCCACTCTACCCATCAAATCCTCTATCACATGGGCAGCTCGTGTTGGACTTGGCTTTCCTGATAAGTTGGCACTAGGAGCAGCTATAGGCACTCCAGCCAACCTAATCAGTGTTCGTGCAATACCATGCGCGGGCATTCGGATCGCCACTGTATCCAGTCCGGCAGTAATCACCGCCGGTACACGATCTGATTTAGGGAAAATCAACGTTAAAGGTCCAGGCCAAAACTTTTCTGCAAGTTTTCTCGCCGTGGCAGGTATTTTCTCTACCAAAGGTTCTATATCATTAAAATCAGCAACATGCACAATCAATGGATTGTCAGAGGGCCGTCCCTTCGCCTCAAATATCTTGCCTACAGCGCTTTGATCCAAAGCATTGGCTCCTAAACCATATACGGTTTCTGTAGGAAATGCAACCGTACCTCCATTTTTTAAAATGTCTGCTGCTTCCAATAGTTTTTCCCGGTCAATGCAGGAAGGATCTATGGATATGATTTGTGTTTCCATTCTTTTGTTCACCTCAAAATCCGTTTAGCGTTGTTTAATATCTGTGACACGCCAAAACTAAAATACGCTTCTCCAAGAATTTCTTTAATTATTATACACCAAATTTTCTATACTAACACTGAACTTTTGAAGAAATCATGGTTTTTGTGTTCTTTTGTTTATCCTTTCAATCTGCATTGTTACGGGAGGACACAAGGCCCTCCCCTACCTTTTATTCATCTTTCTTGAACTAAAACTTCACGGAAACAATGATGCCGATCACAAATCCCAGAACCAGTCCATAGCTTGAGATTCTGCCAAAACTTAGATTATTGGATTTTGGAATTAACTCTCCACAAGTAATATAGAGCATGGTTCCTCCTGCAAAAGCAAGACAAAAGGCAATGAGTTGGGGTGAAATATTTCCCAGCAAGACACCTAAAAAGGCCCCCAGCCCCATAGGCATCCCGGCCAGTATCGTGTATACAAATGCTTTCCACCGTTTCATGCCCCCGATACTCATAGGCGTAGCCATGGATATTCCTTCCGGTATGTTGTGCAGTCCGATCACAATAGCAATGCCGATTCCCAATTCTTTTTTAGCAATAAATCCCGAACCGATAGCCAAGCCCTCCGGAAAGTTATGTAAAGCTACGCCTAATCCCAATAAAATACCAGTCTTAATAAAGCCTCTATCTGCAAAGTTTCGATAGTTTTTCATCTTTGCAGACAGCCTTTCATCTAAAAATATGATCATAAAAACCCCTAGTACAATTCCGGTGATTCCCGTACTGAGATATCCCAGTTCAAAAGCTTCCGGTAACAGGTTAAAGCATATAATGGATAACATAAGGCCGCTGGACAGGCCCAATATAAAACTCAAGAATCGCTTCCCAGGATTTCGAATGAAAAATGTGATCAACCCGCCTGCTCCAGTTCCGATCATTCCAACAAATAATCCAATCAGTGTAGTCATAAGAATACTGTTCATATCTATTCCCCCTTAAGCTGCGACATGGGGACGGTTCCTCAGTCGCACAAAAATCGTGTGCGACAGGCGAACCGTCCCCATGTCGCATTTACTGCTAAACAACCTTCATCTTATATATATTCCTACAACCTGTCCATCATACAAAAAACCTGTGGAATTTCCTTCCACAGGTTTTATTTGTCTACACGACACTTTTCATCTTTTCTGCTTGATCTGTTGTGATTAACGCGTCTAGAATCTCATCAATATCTCCGTCTAAGAAATAGTCCAGCTTATATAGTGTCAAATTGATCCGGTGATCCGACACTCTCCCTTGCGGGAAGTTGTAGGTTCTGATCCGCTCACTGCGGTCGCCCGTTCCAACCTGGCTCTTTCTAGCTTCTGCAATCTCTGCATTTTGCTCTGCCAGCATTTTATCATATAGTCTTGCCTTTAATATTTTAAAGGCTTTTTCCTTATTCTTCAGCTGGGATTTTTCATCCTGACAAGACACGACAAGGCCTGTAGGCACATGGGTTAATCGTACCGCAGAGTCTGTAGTATTAACACTTTGTCCACCATTTCCGGAAGAACGGAATACATCTACTCTTACATCGTTCGGATTGATTTCGATTTCTACGTCATCAGCTTCC
This sequence comes from Geosporobacter ferrireducens, assembly GCF_001750685.1. GTDB lineage: Bacteria > Bacillota > Clostridia > Peptostreptococcales > Thermotaleaceae > Geosporobacter > Geosporobacter ferrireducens. The sequence continues at coordinate 2,345,191 of NZ_CP017269.1, forward strand.
GGCAGTACGGCAACTGTAGCTGTAGAGGTATGAATTCTACCTCCGGATTCAGTAGTTGGAATACGTTGTACCCGGTGAACGCCGCTTTCGTATTTCAATCGGGAGTAGGCTCCTTTTCCTCTTAATAGGAAAATCACTTCTTTTAGACCGCCTACGCCGGTTTCATTTAAACTCATCATCTCAACTTTCCAACGGTTACGTTCTGCATAACGGGTATACATCCGCAATAGATCTCCTGCAAACAGTCCGGCTTCATCGCCGCCTGCACCTGCACGGATTTCTACGATTACGTTTTTATCATCATTAGGGTCCTTTGGCAGCATTAAAATCTTCAGTTCACTTTCGATCTGCTCAATCTGATCTTCCAAATCGCCTAGTTCCATCTTAGCCATCTCTCTTAATTCTTCATCATTGCTCTCTGACAAGATACCCTTAGCTTCCTGGATACCATTTTTTACGGATTTATATTCTTTATATTTATTAACGATAGGCTCTAGATCAGAAAGTTCCTTCACATATTTCTGCCATTCAGACTGGTTGCTGATGACTTCAGGATCTGATGCTTTCTTACTAAGATCTTCATATTTATCCTGAATAAATTCCAATTTATCGAACATTACCTTCTCACCTCATAAAATATATTCTAACAGGTAATTATACCACTATTTCTCAAGTTTTGCAAGCTAGCGCTCTTCCAACAAACCCAGTCTCCGTGCAGCATATTTGGTAGAAGTTGCCTGAATCCCAAGGGTAATCAATATGGTCATAAATACTACAGAAGCAATGACATCGCTGTGTGGAATCCGCATAGCTGTAATCATCCCCGATAGGGCTGCGGGAATCACACCGGTTTCCCGAACCCACATGAGAAATTCCAGCTCGTTCCTGCTCCATTTTGCAGTGCGGTCCGGGACCGCACAAACCAGTATAGAAAGCGGTCTGGCTATAAACATCAAGCTCAATACCACTACCAAAGCCCCTACCCAATATCGACCCAGTATCTCAAAACTTACATGAGTTCCCAGCAAAATAAATATAGCCATCCGCATCACAAAGGCCAAGGTCTCCCGCACATGAAGCTGTGTAACAAAGTCAGCTTCCGGTACCCATAAATTAATCTTTTTCTTGTTCCCGCAGACTAAGCCTATGGTAAAGGTAGCCATATAACCACTGCCTCCAATCTTTTCCGCGAAGCTGTAGCCAATGATCACCGCCACAATAGACATAATCGGTGCATATTCATGAAAAATTCCGTACTTTGTATCTGAGATCGTAACAGAAAGAATAATGCCCCAAATCAATCCAACCAAAATCCCTCCCAGGGACATTACCGCCAACTGCCGTAGATTTCCTGCCAAGGAGAAGACTCCGGAATGTATAATAGCTAAAATAGAAAATACCAAAATCGCCCCCGCTGCATCGTTAAAAGCGGATTCACTAATCACGGTCTGTTTCACCCGGTCTTTGATCGTAATCTCCTTAAAAACCGGCACCAGCGTAGCCGGATCTGTGGATGCAACCACAGCACCTAAGAGCAGTGCATAAATAAAGGGGATTTTAAAAATGATCATTGCAGCAGAAGACGCCACCATGGCCGAAATCGCCACGCCTACTGTAGCCAGGAGTCCTACCGTGATTTTTACATTATTCAAGATGCGCAGCTTAATTTCCCTACCACCGTCATAAAGTATAAATGCAGAACCAAAGGTTAAAATCAATTGGTTTCCCAAGGGATAATGCTCAATGCTCGCCCAGTTTAGCACTGCAGGTCCAATGAGGATTCCTGCAATTAAAAACATGACCACATCCGGAATTTTTAAGATTTTGCTTAGTTTAGAAAAGAGAACACCTGTCAGAAGAATCATAACAATCAATGTAAAGATCTCTTCTACTGCCATCACTGATGCATTTTCCATTTTTAACCCTCCATTGTCCACTCTCAATAGTTTGCTCCATTTACAATAGATTCATTATATAAATTACAAAAGAAAATGGAAATGCAGTTTTCCAGGAAAATTATCGTTTTCCTTTTTGATAGCTATTTGTTTTTCCCCATCTACCTCTCTCAGCCGCAGAAAGCCTCAAAAATGCGAAACCAAGCTGCCTTTATTGCAATTTGGCAGCCTGGTTTATATTTAGATTCTTCGTCACATTTCGATAGGCTTTTATGGTAAAGCATTTCTAAATTACAGTAGCCGCAACCACTCTTTCGATTCCTGCCAAATCCTGATATTTTTTGATATTTGCATAATTCTTTTTATTCGCCATCATATTTTTTACCGAATCTGCCTGATCATGTCCCACTTCTAAGGCAATTCGGCCTCCATGCCGCAAAAGCTGATCCCCTTGGGCAACAATTCTCCTGTAAAAATCCAGACCATCCGCTCCCCCGTCTAAAGCCATACGGGGTTCAAATTTGGCTACTTCTACCTGAAGTCCATCGATATCCTTTGCCGGTATATAGGGAGGATTGGAGACCAAAATGTCTATCTGACCAAACAGGCCTTTTTCCATTAGCGGCTGCATCAAATCCCCCTGCAGAAAAGTGATCTTATCTAAAACACCATTCTGCTCTGCATTTTTTCTCCCAATGGATAAGGCTTTTTCTGATAGATCTACAGAGTATACATGAACCTTTTCTATATACTTAGCCAAACTCACAGTGATGGTTCCGCTGCCTGTACCTAGATCTACGATGTTCAAAGTAGCGTTATATGCCTTGAAAGCGGGTTCTTCCGCCACCCATTGCAGCACAGCTTCTACTAAAATCTCCGTATCTGCCCTTGGAATCAATACGCCCTCTTCCACATAGAAATCCAGTCCCATAAACTCCTGCCGGTGTGTGATATACTGCAAGGGTACTCCCTGTATACGTTTTTCCAGCAATGCCTCAAAGGAATCACGCTCTTCCCCGCTCAAGCTTCTGCCTCTCTGTATATATAAATAAAGCCGGTCTATCCCAAGTACTTCACATAAAAGAACCTCTGCATCCAGCAGAGGCGTCCAAGCTCCAGTTTTCTCCAGTCTGTCAACCGCATCCTTTAAAACCTCCTGCACTGTCCTTACCACAGGTCTGCCTCCTTGTCTTCAACCAAAACATTTTTCAATGCCGCAATAGCCACTTCCAGCTGGCTGTCATCAGGTTCCCGTGTGGTGAGCTTTTGCAGCATCAGCCCAGGATAGCTGATCATACATACAAGCTGCGATTGACTTCTGCCTGCCCATCGAATAATCTCATAGGAAATACCTGCCACAATTGGCAGTAAAACAAATCGGGACAGGATTCTCACCCATGGATTCGGCCATCCGATCATAGTGAATAAAATCATACTTATGACCATAACGATCAACAGAAAGCTGGTTCCGCAGCGGGGATGGAGAGTTGTAAAAGTTCTAACATTATCCACCGTCAGTTCTTGACCGCTTTCATAGCAGTGAATCGTCTTATGCTCTGCACCATGGTATTGAAATACCCGCTGAATATCTTTCATCTGAGAGATCAAAAGCACATAACCGATGAATAAGGTAATCCGAAAAACTCCTTCTGCGATGTTTAATCCTAATGGATTCGTGATATAACGTTTTAAAAAGGTTGTGATAACCGTAGGTGAAATGATAAAGATTAAAACAGCCAATGCCATGGCAATAAATACAGAAAAGTAAATCATGACATCATTGGCTTTGTCTCCAAAACGATTTTCGATCCACTGCTCAATCCTACCCTTTTCCCCAGTATCCTCATACTCCTCAAAAAACTCTGCTGAATAAGTCAGCGCTTTCACACCTATAATCATAGAATCTATCAGGGCAATCACACCACGAAAAATGGGCAGCTTGCTGATGGAACTTGCTGCTATTCCCTGGATCGCTTCCTTTTTGACTATAATCTCTTGATCCGGTTTGCGGACTGCAATGGCAATATCCTTAGGGCCTTTCATCATAACCCCTTCGATGACTGCCTGCCCCCCTACATTTCTGGGCGTTGCGTTCTTTATGAATATTTTATCCTGATCCAATATGATCTTCCTTTCATAATAGCTGCAATCAATTCTTCCTTTGATTTTAGCATACCCTAAACGCTTTTGCAAATTACAAGAAGGCAGGAACCCATCCTGCCTTCTTGTAATTTATATGGCTTAGCTCAAGCATAGCGGGCGAACAATGTGCCAGCCCGGGAAAAACATCCAAATATGTAAAACTATAAAAACATAAGTCCTAAAGCAATAATCACACCAGTATAAATCAAGTCGATAATACAGAAACCCATAATGTCTCTTGCACCCAATCCTGCAATACCCAGTGCAGGCAGCGCCCAGAAAGGTTGGATCATATTGGTCCAAGCATCTCCCCAAGCAATCGCCATGGCAGTCTTAGCTGCAGGCACACCCAGTTCTGCACCAGCCGGCATCATAATAGGCGCTTGTACAGCCCATTGTCCACCACCGGAAGGAACAAAGAAGTTCACCAGTCCTGCACTTAAGAAAGTCCATAAAGGAAAGGTACGAGGCGTGGAAATGCTTACAAAAGCATTGGACATTACACCGGCAAGGGAAAGACCTTCAACGCTGTTTCCAACCATCATTCCCATGATTCCTGCGTAGAAAGGAAACTGGAGTATGATTCCTGCAGTTCCTTTTGCCGCTTCAGTAATAGCTCTGAGGAACCTTCTTGGTGTACCATGTAGGATAATAGCAGAAATTAAGAAAATAAAGTTTACAATATTAAGGTTTAAGCTAAAGCCGCTGGTTTTAAAATAATAAACAATGTAAACGACACCAATCAAGCCGATCAACATAGATAATACCGGACTGTTTTCCATTTTGTCAGCCGGAGTATAAAGTTCCTTTGAAGCCGCTTCTTCTTCGTGTTCTATCAAAGCTTTTGGATCTACCGTAATTACTTTGTCAGGATCAGGATGCATCGCCTTGTTGACAAAGGGAAGAGATAAAATAACCGCTGCAGAAATAATCAAATTGAATTTGGCAAATATGGTCTGGCTTGTAGGTATCATTTCCGTTACTGCGCCCCGTGTCATTTCTGCCAGATTGGCAGTAGGTGTGGCAAGGGTTAACGGAATTGATGCAGCTAAACCGCCGTGCCATACTAAAAATCCTGAATAAGCAGCTGCAATCAGTAGGCGGTAATCCACACCTTTTACCTGTTTTGCAAGCTGTCTGGCATATAAAGCTCCGATCACCAATCCAAAGCCCCAGTTTATCCAGCAGGCAATGGCAGAAACAAAGGATACTGCTAAAATCGCCTGGGTAGGGGTTTTTGTGTAGCTGGCCAAACCTGCCAACCCCTTTTTAATACTGGGAGAACTGGCTAAAGTATGACCCGTTACCAAAACCAACGCCATCTGCATAGAAAATGCCAACAGGCTCCAAAATCCATTTCCCCAGTGAGCTACCATCGCCATAGGACCCTGACCTGTAAATATAATACCTAAAATAAAAACGATTAACGTCAGGATAACTGCAAACAAAAATGGATCGGGCAAATATTTTTGCACCAAGGCAACGCACCCATTTGTAAATTTTTTAAACAACTAAAACACCTCTCTCTTTATTTTTATCCGGTATTTGGCGGTATACGTCTCCGCCAAATACCGGATGATTGACTAAACTTCCATCTGTTTTAGATCTTCTGAAATGATTAAGGCTGCTTCCGTAGCTTTTTGCACTTCTTCTATGCTAAATTCAGGGTTGATTTCTTTTAGCAGCAATCCTTGACCGGTGACCTCTATAACACCCATTTCTGTTATAATCAGGTTTACTTCTCCGGCTGCAGTTAAAGGCAGGTTGCACTGCTTTAAAATTTTTGGACTCCCCTTTGCAGTATGTTCCATGGCAACGATTACCTTCTTGGCGCCAACCACCAAATCCATAGCACCGCCCATACCGGGTACCATCTTGCCCGGAATCTTCCAGTTGGCTAGATTGCCCTTTTCATCCACTTGCAGTGCACCCAGGATGGTAGCATTCACATGTCCGCCCCGGATAATTCCAAAAGAAACAGAACTGTCAAAGAAAGCGCCCCCTGCATGGATACTCACCGGCTGTCCTCCCGCGTTGACCACATCCTTTTGCTCTTTTCCGGGCTCCGGTGCAGGGCCTAAGCCTACAAAACCGTTTTCTGACTGCAGGGTAATGTCCAAACCTTTAGGTATATAATTGGCTACAAGAGTAGGCAAACCAATTCCCAGGTTGACCACGTCCCCATCCTTTAGTTCCTTGGCTACCCGCTTAGCAATAAAGTCTTTGATGCTTTCCTTATCCATTATTTTTCACCTCCTACAATGCAGTCTACAAAAATACCCGGTGTCATTACATCATTGGGGTGAATTTCCCCTACTTCTACCAGTTCCTCTGCTTCGACGATCACCAAATCAGCTGCCGGTGCCATTAAGGCATTGAAATTTCTGGTAGCACCATTGTAGTAAATATTTCCTTTTTTATCCACTTTAGACCCTGCAATCAAAGCTACATCTGCCCGTAATGGCAGCTCCAGCAGATAGGTTTTTCCGTCAATTTCGATTTTTTGTTTTCCGGCTTCCACTTCTGTCCCTACACCGGTAGGCGTCAAAAATCCTCCCAACCCGGATCCTCCGGCTCTTACCTGCTCAGCCAGAGTTCCTTGTGGGACCAGTACTACCTCTGTTTCACCTGTATTCATTTGTCTTCCTGTCTCCGGATTAGTTCCAATATGGGAGACAATGATCTTTTTAAATTGTTTCGCTACAACCATTTTTCCGATCCCGTTGTCAGGGAAGGAGGTATCGTTGCAGATAAGGGTTAAATCCTTTACACCCTTTTCTATTAGAGCATCAATAATTTTATGGGGATTCCCGCAACCTAAAAATCCTCCTACCATGACGGTCATGCCATCATGAACCTTGGCAATAGCTTCCTCTATCGATACAACCTTTGCCATTGAATACACCTCCACTTTTTTAATCTATCTTCGTACAACCATCGCAATACCCTGGCCTCCGCCAATGCAAAGGGTCGCTAAGCCGGTTTTGGCATCTTTTCGCTTCATCTCGTAAAGAAGAGAAACTAAAATTCTGGCACCGGATGCCCCAATCGGATGTCCCAATGCGATCGCTCCGCCGTTCACATTAGTTTTTTCCGGGTCAAGGCCCAAATCTTTTACAACCGATAAAGATTGGACAGCAAAGGCTTCATTGGCTTCTACCAAATCTAAATCTTTTACGCTAACGTCTGCCTTCTCCATCGCTTTTCTTGAAGCCGGCACCGGTCCATAACCCATGATCTGCGGATCCAATCCTGCAGCTGCAAAAGAAACAATCGTTGCCAATGGCTCAATCCCCAGCTTATCCGACATTTCCTTAGACATCAATACAAGAGCCGCTGCACCGTCGTTGATTCCGGAAGCATTTCCTGCAGTTACTGTACCATTCTTTTTGAAGGCTGGTTTCAATTTGGCTAGAGATTCTATCGTCATACCAAATTTGGGATGCTCATCCGTGTCTACAACAACCGGCTCTCCCTTGCGCTGGGGAACAGCGATAGGTACGATTTCATCCTTAAATTTGCCTTCTTTTATTGCCTTTTCTGCACGATGCTGGCTCTGCAATGCAAAATGATCTTGTTCTTCTCTTGAAATATTCCATTTTTCTGCAATATTTTCGGCTGTGATTCCCATATGATAATCATTGAAGATATCCCAGAGGCCATCATGAACCATATAGTCTACTACCTTGCTGTCACCCATACGAAAGCCCCATCTGCCATCCTTCAATAGGTAAGGCGCGTTACTCATGCTCTCTGTACCACCGGCCAGTACGATTTCTGCTTCCCCGGTCATGATGGATTGGGCTGCCAGTGAAACAGTTTTCAGACCTGAGCCACATACTTTATTTACTGTAAAGGAAGATGCAGCTTCGGAGATACCTGCACCTACGGAAACCTGCCTTGCCACGTTTTGTCCTTGTCCTGCCTGCAATACATTACCGAAAATCACTTCTTCGACCATCTCCGGCTTGATACCGGCCCTTGCGATGGCTTCCTTCGCTGCAGCAATTCCTAACGCTACCGCAGATATACTTTTCAGGCTCCCGCCAAAAGTACCAATTGGGGTCCTGGCTGCACTGACAATTACAACTTCTCTCATTGTAGATCCCTCCATTTAATAAAAAACCTTTTCTTTACCCTATAGTGTTTACGCAACATCCGTGCCAAACCACCGCTTCTCTTGGAAAAATGTCTCTAATGAGTTGAAATTACTTGTTTTGAATATCTTCATTTCTCATGTAGTGCTTTCTCAAGAGATCAACTTTCTCTATTTTGTAGATAATTTTCTACACTTTTGGCATGTGGTTGAGAGGTGCCTGGGGAATTTCCAATAAGTCATTGTTTTCCGGGCCATCTTAATGCTGTGATCGGTAAAAAACGTGTTATAGCACGGACGACCACAGGTCGCCCCTACATTTTCATTACTTAAAGAATATATCTCTGTTATTTTTTCTTACACTCAGATAACCGATACAAGCGTATCAGCGTAGGGGTGAACAGTGTTCACCCGACATATATTCGCAGCAGGCGAATGTTGTTGGCCCACACGATACAAGAAGAATCTACGCAGAGGCAAGGGGCTCGCTTCGGCGGTTTTGACCCCGTTGTCAAGTGTATCCAATTATCTACACGATCATAAGATCTGTAGATAATTGGATACACTTCCCTTTATTCCTTATCTATTTCCGAAAGCTGAATACCATAGGCTTCCATTTTTTTATAAATAGCCGTCCTATGGATTCCAAGTTTTTTTGCTGCCAGGGTACGATTTCCTCCGCTTTCCTGCAAAGCTCTTCGGATCGCATCAATCTCAGCACGGGTGATGATATCTTTCAATAGCAAAGAGTCCTTTTCTTTTCCGGTATGGACACCAGGCGCTATTTGCAGATATTCCGGCAAATACCTAGGCTCAATGATTTTCCCCGTTGCTACATTCACTGCCCGTTCCAGAATATTTCTCAGCTCGCGTATGTTTCCAGGCCAATGGTAGGCAGCCAAAAGAGGGAAAATCTCCGATGCGAGCTTTTTTGGCTCCATCATCAGATCTTTCTCCAGTCTTTTTAATATATCTTCTGCCAAAAGCGGTATATCCTCCAGTCTTTCCCTTAAAGGCGGAATATCGATCTTGATGACATTCAGACGATAATATAAATCCTGCCGGAACTGATTTTTCATAATCGCCTCTCCCAGCTTCTCGTTGGTAGAGGCAATCACTCTTACGTCCAGTTGGATACGGTTATTTCCTCCTACCCGTTCAAACTCTCTGCTTTCCAAAACACGCAACAGCTTGGCCTGCATCTCTAATGGCATGGCTCCGATCTCATCCAGTAGAATGGTTCCCCCATTGGCCATTTCAAATTTCCCCAACTTTCCTTCTTTTTTGGCTCCCGTAAATGCACCGCCTTCATAGCCAAAAAGCTCTGCTTCCAACAGTTCTTTAGGAATCGCTGCACAATTGATCGTAACAAAAGCTCCATATTTTCGCAGACTGGCATTGTGTATGGCATGGGCAAAAAATTCTTTTCCTGTTCCGCTTTCCCCTTGGATCAATACAGTAGAATTGCTCTCCGCTGCCTTTCTGGCGATCTCTTTCAGGTACAGCATTTGCTTGTTTTGCGTGATAATGTTATCAAAAGAATACTTGGCCTTATAAAACCGCTCAATCTCTCCCTTATACTTGTGTACTGCATTTTGCAGCCTCTCAAGCTTTTGCGCCAAAGATTTCAGCTCTCGAAGGTCTTTAAAGAGTACCGTTCCTGCCGCCCCAATGATTTCTCCATCCTTAATGATGGGAATACGGCTGGCAATCATATCATGGCCTTGAATCTTTTGAATCTCTCCCAACTCTTTTTCTCCCGTTTTAACAACGATATGCATACGCGTATTTTCAATAACCTCTTCCACATGCTTGTTGAGGACATCTTCTTCCTTGATCCCCAAAAGTTTTTCATAGTTCCACTTGACGATCCTGCCTTCCCGATCTACCAACACCATCCCATGGTAGGCATTGTCAAAAAGTTCCTCCAGCATTTCCATGCTTTCCTTCAGCTTCTTTAGCTGAAGCTTTGAATCCTTTAATTTTCTCGACAGTTGATCCCCCATAGGCCTTTCTCCTCTCTATCGCCTCCAATAAACGATCTGTTTATCTATATTATAGCAAAAAACTTGTGAAAACATTTTTTGTCTTCACAAGTTTGTTTTTTATTCTTTCCCTAATTTAATTTCTTTATTTCCGGCAGCCATGGGCACCTCATGATGCAGCCTGCACCGGGCCTCGTAGCTCTCAGTGGCACCCACCAGGATGGTAGGGTCATAGTAGCTGGCCGGTTTTCCGTTGATCAGTCGCTGGGTTCTGTGGGCCGGATCTCCACAGACCATGCAGATGGCACTCAGTTTATCCACAAACTCTGCAACGGCCATTAATTTTGGCGTAGGTCCAAAGGGTTCTCCCCGAAAATCCATGTCCAGTCCTGCAGCAATCACCCGCAGTCCTCGATCCGCTAATGCTCTTGCTATCTCTATAATATCGGCATCAAAAAACTGTACTTCGTCAATTCCGATCACTTGGGTATCTTCTTCTATGTATGTAAATATGTCTGATGCTTTATCAATTCGATGGGCCTTTAGCCGAACACCGCTGTGAGAAACTACATTTTCCACACAATACCGATTATCAATGGCCGGTTTAAACACCACTACATTTTGCCTGGCAATTTCCGCCCGTTTCAGCCGTCGAATTAATTCCTCACTTTTTCCACTGTACATAGGTCCCACAATTACCTCAATACAGCCATGATGGCTCGGTCTATACATTTGTTTTCCCCCTTTTCAGGATACAACAAAGGTTAGAGATTTTTGTCTCTAACCCATCGTATGTTCTATGTTGATGTATTATTTCATGCCGTATTTTTGCTTAAATCTCTCTACACGGCCACCTTGGTCTACAAATTTTTGTTTACCGGTAAAGAATGGATGACACTCAGAACAGATTTCTACTCTGATTTCTTCCTTCACAGAACCGGTTTCAAATGTATTGCCACAGGCACATCTTACAACAGATTTCTTGTAATTTGGATGGATTCCTGTTTTCATGCTGTTCACCTCTTTCTATTCTAACTCTGTATATTGAAAACATCTTTTATCCTAGTTGTCAACTTCTATATTATAGCATAGGCCTTTTTCAAATTCAAGGAGATATTTTTAAAAAAGGTATAGGGTACAATGTCCAAGGATTTTAGACCTTTTCTTATACAACCATCTGCTAAAGTCCTATATTATCTATCCAGTTTAACGATGCTCCTATAAATAGATCTTATTTTTAAGAGCACAAATCAGTGGATTTACGCCACAATAAACAAATGTATTCTTGTAGGGGCAGGCCTTGTGTCTGCCCATTTTTTGGAACGGCACAGGGGCCGTTCCCTACAATTATATTTCATTTTACGAGCGCATATTTACTCATCAAAAACGAGTTATGCCTACCGATCTAGTATCCGATTACGCATATTTTCTACAAACTCCCCATTGGTTTTTGTAGAGACCAATTTATTGATGATGGATTCTGTTACTTCTTGGGTAGAGTTGTTGGCCATAGCACGGCGGATATTCCAGATGGTCTCCAATTCTTTCTGATCTAATAATAATTCTTCTCTTCTGGTGCCGGATTTATTCAGATCGATGGCAGGGAAAATCCGTTTCTCCGACAATCTTCGATCCAGGTGAAGCTCCATATTTCCTGTACCTTTAAATTCTTCGAAAATTACATCATCCATTCTGCTTCCTGTATCTACCAGTGCCGTCGCCAATATGGTCAAGCTCCCTCCGTTTTCCAGGTTCCGGGCAGCGCCAAAAAATCGTTTTGGCTTATGCAGCGCTCCCGGATCCAAACCACCGGAAAGGGTTCTGCCTGTAGGCGGGATGGTCAGGTTGTAGGCTCTTGCCAACCGGGTAATGCTGTCCAGCAAAATTACTACATCTTTTCCATGTTCTACCAATCTTTGGGCACGATTCAATACCATTTCCGCTACTTTGATATGATGATTGGGCAGTTCATCGAAGGTAGAATAGATCACTTCTCCCTTGATAGAACGCTGCATATCTGTAACTTCCTCCGGCCTCTCATCGATGAGCAGCACAATAATCTCTATATTCTCATGGTTTTCCGCAATACTATTGGCAATTTTTTTGAGTAGGATTGTTTTTCCCGCTTTGGGTGGTGCAACGATCAAGCCTCTTTGTCCTTTTCCTATAGGAGCAATGAGGTCAATGATACGGGTTGAAAGGTCAGTATTACTATGTTCAAGAGTAATTCTTTGATCGGGATAAATCGGGGTAAGATCTTCGAAGTTTGGTCTTCTTGCAGCTACTTCCGGTCTGTCACCATTAACTTTTTGCACATAGAGAAGTGCACGAAACTTTTCACTGCTTTTTGGGGGTCTTGTGATGCCGAGGAGCTTATCGCCGGTTTTCAAGTTAAACCTGCGAATCTGAGAAGGAGAGACATATACATCTTCTTCACTGGTAAGAAAGTTATAAAACCGGAGGAATCCGAAACCACCCTCCGTGATCTCTAAAACACCTTCTACTGTATTGACTTCTTCGCTGTTGTCGATTTCATTATTGATTTTATCAGGCAGTCGCTGCCGGTCAAACCCTACTTCCTTAGGGGCCTCGAGTACCGGTTCCTCTGCTAATTCCTCTACCACTTCTGCCGTTGCCGGATTAGACTGGGCCAGAATCAGTTCTATCAATTCCTGCTTCTTATATTTCGTGGCACTTTTGATTCCTAATTCCTTTGCCAAGTCTCTAAGGTCTTCCAATTTCTTTTTTTCCAAATCTAATAAAAGCAAGATCACACCTCCACAAATATGGATATCCATATTATACAATTCATATTTAGTAAAATGATATATTTAACGCTGCTAAGCATTATCTTTTATAGACCTATGACTGAGAAAGCTTGCTATCGATTCTACATTGCAGAGGCAGACCTGCGTGTCTGCCCGCTTCATTTTCGGGAGGACACACAGGTCCTCCCCTACCGGGATCTATAAAACAAGCAGTATTAAACTTCTCCGTCACACATCTATACAAGGCTCAAGCCAAGCCTAATCCGCAAATCTCTTTTTGTTTTTTTCCAAAATCGGCATTTTCTATACATCCGCCCGGAGTATTCCTACTTCGCATACTCTGGCTTGCTGTCTAACCGGTGGATTGCTTCAATAAAACGAATGGTTCCTGTCTCTGCCCGCATGACCACAGAATGGGTTCTAGCCATATTGTTGCCATAATAGGTAACGCCTTTCAGCAAATCCCCATCGGAAATTCCGGTGGCTGCAAAGAAGGCTTCATTTCCTTTTACCAAATCATCCAATCCATATACCTTGTTCACATCAACGCCCATTTGGATGCACCGGGCCTTTTCTTCTTCCGTATAAGCTACCAGTTTTCCTTGGAATTCTCCACCGAGGCATTTGAGCGCTGCCGCCGCAATCACACCCTCCGGTGCGCCTCCAATCCCTATCATTATATCAATACCGGTATGGTCAAAGCAAGTAGCAATCGCTGCAGCCACATCGCCATCCTGGAACAGTTTAATTCGTGCGCCTACTTCCCTACAGGCAGCAACCATTCCTTCATGACGCTCCCGGTCCAGCATGATGACTGTAAGATCCGTAATATTTTTATTAAGGGCCTTGGCTACATTCTTTAAATTCTCTTGAATCGGTGCATTTAGATCTACCACACCCTTTGCCTTCGGTCCAACCGCAATCTTGTCCATGTACATATCCGGAGCATTCAGCAAATGACCCCTAGGGGCGATCGCTACTACTGCGATGGCATTCGGCAGGCCTTTGGCGATCAAAACCGTTCCATCCAATGGGTCTACTGCTATATCTACTGCCAGATCTGCTTCTCCGCCCCTGCCGATTTTTTCTCCGATATAAAGCATAGGTGCTTCGTCCATCTCACCTTCACCGATGACTACTACACCATCAATATTAATGGTATCAAACATTTTTCGCATGCCGTCTACAGCAGCTTGGTCGGCAATATTCTTATCACCGCGACCCATGTATTTTGCAGCGCCTAAAGCTGCTGCCTCCGTTACTCTCGCAAGATTCAGCGCTAGGTTTCTATCCATTTTTATTCCCCCTATCTATGTTTTTCCATCATTTCAACCAGTATTTCATTTTTATCCAACCGGTGAATGGCATCTACAAAACGAATGGTTCCTGTTTTAGATCGCATCACCACCGAGTGTGTCTTGGCCTGATTGTTTTCCAGATAGGTAACACCTTTCAGCAGGTCTCCGTCAGAAACTCCGGTAGCAGCAAAAAACACATCCTCTGAGGCTACTAGATCTTCTAGTGTCAGCACCTTATTGATCTTCTCCTGATGCCATCCCAGTTCTTCACATCGTGCTATCTCTTCCTCTGAAAGCGGATTTAGTTTCCCTTGCATTTCTCCACCTAAGCATTTTAACGCAACTGCTGCGATCACACCCTCTGGAGCTCCTCCAATGCTCATAAAAACATCAATCCCAGTATCTTCAAAGCAAGTAGCCAGCGCTGCAGCTACATCCCCATCCCCAAAGAGTTTGATTCTGCATCCTGCAGCTCTAACCTCTTGAATTAATGCGTCATGTCTAGGGCGATCCTGTATAATAACTGTCAAATCTTGTATTTTTTTATTTAATGCTTTTGCCACTGCCTTTAGATTTTGCTCCACTGGTGCATCCAACTGAACAAGTCCTTTTGCCTTGGGTCCAACCGCAATTTTTTTCATATATGTATCGGGTGCATGGAGGAGCGTTCCCTGTGGTGCCATGGCAATCACAGCGATGGCATTCGGAAGCCCTTTGGCAATTAAAACAGTTCCTTCTAAAGGATCTACTGCAATATCTACGGCTCTATCTCCAGAACCCCACCTTCCAACTTCTTCGCCTATATACAGCATAGGAGCTTCATCTAATTCCCCTTCCCCAATCACTACCTTACCTTGGATGGATACGTGAGAAAATGCCTTCCGCATTCCGTCTACTGCAGCCTGATCTGCTGCATCTTTATTCCCCCTGCCCATGTAGCCGGCAGAAGCCAGGGCTGCTGTCTCTGTAACCCTTACAAGTTCTAGTGCTAAATTTCTATCCATATTTATTCCTCCCAAGCTTTACATTGCTATGAAATATACTACATTATATCACTAAATGTGCTATACAAAAAGTTTCGTTTCATTAATTGTTTCTGTGGATAAGAATATGTACCTTTTATTGGGAACGACGAGGGCGTCGATCCCTATACTCTTTTGCGGACTTCTGTAGGGACAGGCCTTGTGTCTGCCCGCTTATTTTCGGGACGACACGAGGCCGTCCCCTACACCATAAGGAAAATAAATGATCTTACATTAACTTTCTCAGTCACACATATTTACATAATAGGTTAACATCACAGTTATTTCTTTTAAAGTGTTTCCTTTTCAACCGGTTTTCATTTAAAGTATTTTCTTTTAATGTACATTCCTACCTAGCGGCATGAACCTATCTGACAAATTATTTACTCCTGTTGAAATATGGAAGAATATTTTTATTCCAAAGGAAGGCTCATCTCCATATTTCAACAATCCCATAAATTTGCCGAAATCTATCGGATTGCACAATGTGCAACCCCTACGGTCTAGCATGAAAGTATGTAGGGTCAGCATATTATGCTGACCGAATAATACTACAGGATGATTGGATAAATGAACACAGGGCTCTAGCAGGGCCTTCGCATAAAAAAGACCGAACCCTTTGGCCCGGTCTATTTGTTGTTGATTTCACCTCTATAGTTGATAGCATCAATACATGCAAAAGTTTTCTCATGCATAATGATGGCATGGGTATTTTTGATATTCAGCAAATCTTCCCTGGTTTCTGCATAGATAACGTTCAAGCTGCTGCATTTCAAACAACGAAGCTCTATACGGTCTGGGAAGAGATTCATATCAATCTCGGAGCTGCCGCAGTCACAATACAGATTATGCTGCTCGGCAATCTTATGTACGCGGTTTACGCCTTCGATCATAATGTCGGCATTATGAAAGTAGGTTTCATAACCTAATTCCTCCATGATATGATCGATTTCCCGGTTCATTCTTTCAACCTTTTCTTCGATACAGATTTTGTTGCCCACACAGAGAATCACTTCCCGCGTCGTCTCACATGGGCCAAAGTGCATGGTCTCTCCCATGATATCCTTTAACCGGTAGTTAAAGATATGCTCTCCATCACAACAGGAACAAGGAATCTTAAATAATATATTTTTAAAGTCATAGGTCTTTATATAAAACGCATAGGATCCACATAAGCAATCTACTTTATAGTATTGTCCTTTTTCTAATCGGAAAATGGAAATTTCATGGGTCTCCAACTTACTACAGGCCCCACATCGGACTGCTATGAAGATGCTGCTGTCAATGATCATAAGGGGCACCTCCTCCTATAGTAAGTATTCGACATATTTTTTGCGATCCCTTCTTTTTGGAGACCTACTCTATTTTAAACCTAAAATTTTCCGCGCCTCATCCGGTGTGGCTACCTCTCTGCCTATTTCTTTTGAGATTCTAACAATCCGGGCTACAAGCTGAGCATTCGATTCCGCCATTACACCCTTCTCGTAGTACACATTGTCCTCAAAACCCACTCTTACATTGCCACCTAAAACAATCGCCATTACTGCCAAAGGTGTTTCGGCTCTTCCGATACCTGCTACCGTCCAGGTTGATCCTGCTGGAATTGACCGTACCATATGCATCAGGTCCTCTGGCGTTCCCGGACAAGCTCCCGGTACACCCAGCACAAAATCAAAATGAACCGGCGTATCTAATAGTCCTTTTTTTACTAACCGGATTGCATTCTCAATCATTCCTCGCTCAAAAACTTCTATTTCAGGCTTTACACCCAGCTCCTTCATGCGGGCTGCAAACTTTTCGATATACTCTTCTGAATTCATGAAAACCTCAGGACCAAAGTTGCAGGTTCCACAGCTCAAGGTAGCCATTTCCGGCTTTAGCTCTACAGGCTGAAGGCGTTCTTCCGGCGTATGCCAGGTAGCACCACCCGTAGAAGGCTGTACGATGATATTGCACTTGGCTTCAATCTTTTCTTTGATTTCCTTATATACTTCATAGGATTGGGTAGGATTTCCTTCAGCATCCCTTGCATGAACATGCACGATGGATGCACCCGCTTTATAGCAGGCATATGCAGCCTCCGCAATCTCATCCGGGCTCACCGGCAGATTTGGCTGCTGCACCTTTGTTACCTCTGCACCCGTCAGTGCTGCTGTAATGATTAATTTTTCCATAGGTATTTGCCCTCCTTAAAGCTATTACGCTTTTTAAACATACACCCTATTTGGGTTTTATAAATTATGCTAAACACAATTTATTTTCTAACGTCTCCACTTTTGACAACGTTTTCATAATGCGCATTCTAATTATCCCAAAATTCCTTATTGTATCATCTATACCGACTATTTTCTCTGCTTATCCTTCGGTACAACGCAAGTACCTTCTGCACGGCATACAACAATCGGCTCTTCCAATACGTCACAAGCAGACTCGTTGATGTCCGGTCTTGGAATAATTACTTTACGGGCCTCGAAAACCATCTTGCGAGAAGAATTGCCTACATGGACGATCTCTCCAACAGCCTCTATGTAATCTCCGGCAAACACCGGTGCCTTAAATTCTACCTTGTCATAACCTGCAAAGAGTCCTTCATCACCATCTTGGCGGATTAACAGCTCTGTGGCCACATCGCCAAACAGCTGCAGCATTTTTGCCCCATCCACCAGATTGCCACCATAGTGGGCATCATGCATACTCATTCTCATACGAATCATTGCTTTTTCCATTGTGTGTTTCCTCCTTAGTCTGTTTTATGCTTCTTTTTTTAGTTTTTGTTTTAACTGATATATTGCCTTTTCATTGCTGTTCTCTTTGTGTTCTAAATACTCCATTGATTCCTTGATTTCTGTCAGCATTTCTGTGTTCTCAACAACCTGTTCCTCGATGTCTTCTGTTCTTTCTTTTAGTATGTTCATATCCTGCTGCAAGCCATCTACCTTTTCTTCTAAACCGGATACTCTTACATCAAGCTTATCTACCTTCACTTCCAGTTTGTCTATTTTCATCTCCAGCCGGACTTGCCCCTCTTTTAGGTCTTTCAGCACTTCCAGTACTGTTTCTTGGAATTTCTCCTGTTCCACGCTGAACACCATCCTTTCACAATCCTTTGCATCCCCATTATATCATTCTGCAGGTGGCTTTTCAATTATTCTTCCCGCTGTCCTTTTTTCTTGACCCGCTTCAGCCGGAAGAAGTCTTCCCGTTCCTTTTCTTCCAACACTTCCTGGATGTATTTTACCTGCTCCTTGTACTTAGGGATCTGAATATTTTCAAGACCATTGGCCCGCTTTTGGGTTTTTTTGATTTCCATAGCCAACTTATACACAGAGTTTTCCACCTCTGCCAGTTCATAGATCAAATATTTTACTTCCTTAAACTTGGCATAGGCAATGTCTAGGGCCGGATTTGTCCTGAAAAAGCCGTACTGGGTCTGCAAATCCGTTTTATTGTAGTGTACTGTAGGGATCTCTACGCCCATGACACTTTTCAGCAGCACCTCATACTCTGAAGCTTTAGGAATAGAAAGGGCAATTTCCTCCACACTGTTAATACCCATAGTCACATTAACTACCTGAAGGGCTTCGTACGCCTCACGGAAGGTAACCGTAACCCGCTCTTGGAGATTTTTGGCACGATCCATCATACCCATCATTTCCCGTATGAGTACATTTCTCTTTTTATCCAAAAGCTCAAAGCCCTTCTTTGAAAAAGCAAGGGCATTTTCGGCCTTCATGAGATTTGATTTGGTTGGTGCAATGTTTACCGACATAAATATTTCCTTCTTCCCAAATCAGTTTTTATAGGGGGACACAAATTTATCCGCTTCTCGTAAGGGCTATGTACCCATCCGTTGCGGAATGGCACGCAGCTGGTTCCTGCATTCATCATTTCTATCGTAGGGGCGCACAGTGTGCGCCCGCTTCTCTTACCACTTCCCGTATTTCTCAATATACTTCGGATTCAATCGATCCAATTCTTCCTTTGGCAATACGGACAATATCTCCCATGCCAAATCCAAGGTCTCC
Organism: Geosporobacter ferrireducens; assembly: GCF_001750685.1. Lineage (GTDB taxonomy): Bacteria > Bacillota > Clostridia > Peptostreptococcales > Thermotaleaceae > Geosporobacter > Geosporobacter ferrireducens. The sequence goes on from NZ_CP017269.1 coordinate 2,364,422, forward strand.
TCCATGCTCCGGTTTTCATCGAATCCTTGAGTAACATACTTTGCTTCGAACAACTTCCCAAACTCCATGTACTTTTTATCCAACTCCGACAAATCATCTTCACCGATGACCTGCACCAATGCCCTTACATCCTGTACATGGGAATAGGACGCAAACAACTGGTTCGCCAAGTCCCCATGATCTTCCCTTGTATAGCCTTCTCCAATACCATCCTTCATCAATCTTGACAGCGACGGCAGTATATTAATCGGCGGATAAATATTTCGCTGGTACAAATCCCGACCAATAACAATCTGACCTTCTGTTATATATCCTGTCAAATCCGGTACCGGATGGGTAATATCATCATTCGGCATGCTCAAAATGGGCAGCTGGGTAATGGACCCCTCTCTGCCCCGCATCATGCCGGCTCTTTCATATAAGCTGGCCAAATCCGAATACATATATCCCGGATAGCCTTTCCGGCTGGGCACCTCTTCTCTCGCAGAAGAAACCTCCCGCAAGGCCTCACAATAACTGGTCATATCTGTCATAATCACAAGGATATGCATGCCTTCTTCAAAAGCAAGATACTCTGCCGCCGTCAAAGCACTACGTGGGGCAATAATCCGCTCTACGATCGGATCATCGGCTAGATTGACATACATCACAACCTTTTCCAATACCCCGGATTCTTCAAAGCTTCTTCGAAAATAGTCTGCATCATCATGCTTTACTCCCAGGGCAGCAAATACAATGGCAAAATTGTCATTTCCTGCTCCCTGTATCTTAGCCTGGCGCACAATCTGCACTGCCAGTTCATTATGCGGTAGTCCATTCCCTGAAAAGATCGGCAGTTTTTGTCCGCGGATCAGCGTCGTCAGTGCATCTATGGAGGAAATTCCCGTCTGAATATAGTCTCTCGGATAAATCCGGGCCACAGGATTGATCGGCCGGCCATTGACTGAATAGCTTTGCGTACTGTAGATCTCTCCCGCCTGATCAATCGGCTCCCCTATGCCATTAAAGGTTCTCCCCAATATTTCCTTCGATAAGGGAATCTCCAAGGGCTTTCCTGTGAACCGCACAGAGGTATTGTGCAAAGATAATCCTGCTGTACTTTCAAACACCTGAGCAATCACTTTATCTTCTTCTATTTTTACGATCTTGCCCTTCTTCGTTCGCTTTCCATCCACTACGATGTCAATAATTTCATCGTAAACGGCATTTTCTACCTTTGAGAGCATCACCAGAGGGCCTTCGATTTTATCCAATAACAGATATTCCTTTTTCATACCATCACTTCTTCCTATCTGTTGTACTTTTCTTCTAGTTCGTCATAATACTCCGCAATACGCTTCTCCAATACTGCAAAGGCTTCTAAATGATCATTTAGAATCGTGTATTTCACTTTAATGATGTCTTGAAACAACTGCTCCCGCTTCAGTTGTGAGATCGGTATCCCCAGCTTGATCCCCCGGAAACACCGCTCATAAAGCTGATCAATCAGCTTTACCATCTTGTACTGCTTTTCCAAGGGTACAAAGGTATCTTCCTTATGGAAAGCATTTTGCTGCAGGAATCCGATCTTTAATACCTTGGAAATCTCCAGCACTAACCGTTGATCATCCGGCAGTACATCCTCTCCTACCAGCTGGACGATCTCCAGCAGCTTATTCTCCTCATGAAGAATTTTCATCATCTTGCCCCGGAGCTCCAATATATCTTCCCCTATATTTTCCCGGTACCATCCGTCCAAAGCCTTCAGATAACCGCTGTAGCTGGTCAGCCAGTTAATGGCAGGATAATGTCGCGCATAGGCCAACTTTCGATCTAATCCTAAGAATGCGTTGACAAACCGTTTGGTGTTTTCCGTTACCGGTTCGGAAAAATCTCCCCCAGCAGGAGACACGGCCCCAATAACTGTAACAGAGGCTTCCTGATCGTTAAAGGTAGTCACATAACCTGCCCGCTCGTAAAACTCTGCTAACCGGGAGGGTAAATAGGCGGGATAGCCTTCCTCTGCAGGCATTTCCTCCAATCTGCCGGAGATCTCACGAAGGGCTTCTGCCCAACGGGAAGTAGAATCCGCCATGATCGCTACGTGGTAGCCCATATCCCGAAAGTACTCTGCCATCGTGATTCCCGTATAAATGCTGGCCTCTCTAGCAGCCACAGGCATATTGGAGGTATTGGCAATCAAGATGGTTCTCTCCATGATCGGCTTGTCGGATTTGGGGTCGATCAGCTTTGGGAAATCCTCCAAAACTTCGGTCATCTCATTGCCCCGCTCCCCGCAGCCGATATATACAATAATATCTGCATCGGACCATTTTGCCAGCTGATGCTGTGTCATGGTTTTGCCTGTGCCGAAACCGCCAGGTATGGCTGCGGTACCACCCTTGGCAATAGGGAAAAATATATCCAGGATGCGCTGTCCTGTCACCAGGGGCCTTTCAATAGGTTTTCTTTCTTTACTGGGCCGGGGCTCCCGCACGGACCATTCCTGGTACATCTTTAGAAAATGCTGTTCTTTCCCTTCTTCCACTACCACCAAGGTTTCCTCCATGCCGTAGATTCCATCCTGCTTTACGGCAGTCACTATACCGGATATCCCAATGGGCACTAACAGTCGATGGACAATCAGGGAGGTTTCCTGTACTTCTCCAAAAATCTGTCCGGACTTGACTTTATCACCTACCTGAACCAGCAGTTTTACGGCCCATGCCTTTTCTGTATCAATGGAAATCAGGCCGATGCCTTCCGGTATAAAGCCTTCTGACAATGTATTAATCTTATCTAAGGGACGTTGAATGCCGTCAAAGATGTTTCCCAGCATTCCAGGGCCTAGCTTCAAGGATAAGGGCTTTCCGGTAGGCAGGATCTTTTCACCGGATTTAAGTCCGCTGGTTTCCTCATAGACCTGAATGGTTCCGATATTGCCTTCTAGGGAAATCACTTCTCCGATCAGCTTATTCTCTCCCACCATGACCATCTCCCGTATACGAAAATCGTCCATGTTTTTCGCACGGATAACAGGTCCGTTAATAAAGGTAATGACACCCTGTCCATTATTCATTGTGTTCACCTTCTTTTTCCAGTGCATGATAAAGGAGCTGTCCTACCTTTTTTTCATGATCCCGCAGCAGGGCCAGAAGGGATGCATCTATACGCATGCGATGGGTGCCATTCAATGCAATCATTCCACCAAGGATAGTTTCCTCTGCAGGCAGCAAACTGTACTGTTCCTGTTGAAGCCCAAAAGCATCCATGGTTTCCCCGATGATCCCCCGGTACCGTCCCAGATCTGCCTCTCTAATATAGAGCAGAATCTCTTCTTCTCCCTTCAACTGACCTAATACTTCTCCCAGTGTTTTTTTAAAGAAGTCATCGTAGGCACTGGTTGTAGTAAAGTCTAGGGCTTTATCCTGCAGTTCCTGAAGCAGCCTGTGCAGCAGTTGCTGTTTTTTTTCCAGTATCTTAATTTTCCGGTCCATGTTGGCTTTGGCAACCATTTGGTTTTTCTTTGTCTCTCCTTTTAGCGCCATTTCTTGAATCAACTTTTCGCTTTGCAGTTTTAGTTTTTCTTGCTGTTCTTGAATCATCTGCTGATTCTTATTTTCCATTTCTTTCAGCAGATAACTGGACTCTTCCTGAATCCGTTCAAACACCAGCTTGGTAAATACATTGAGCTTTTCCTCTATGGTTATCATGGTTTACACCTCATATCTTGATTCCAATGGAATCCTTGATGTATCGGGTAATATAATCGCTTCCTTTGGAAGGCCCGTGCCTGTCAGGTATCTCTACCACCAAGGGGCGATTTTCCTTAAGCTTTAAGGTCATAATTTCTTCTTTTGCCAGAGCCATAATCTTTTCGGTTACAATCAGGATGCCTATGCTTTCATCCTGCATTGCCTGATCAAGCTCCTGCAGTACGGCTTCACGTTCGTGCAAAACAACCCCTACAATCCCTGCCAACCGCATGCCTACCAAAGTATCTACATTGTCACTGATTAAGTGAACGCGCATGATTTTCACCTCTATTGATTATGCCGTAGTTCCTAAAATCGGGCGGACACGAGGCCCGTCCCTACGTATTGTCTATATTCTCAGTCTTTTGTAGGGGTGGGCCTTGTTGTCCACCCGCAAACATTTACAGTCTTCCCAATATCAAAATGGAAATAATCAATCCATAAATGGCAATCCCTTCGGCCAGCCCCACGAAAATCAAAGTCTTACCCAAAATCTTCGGATCTTCTGATACTGCCCCTAAAGCAGAGGATCCCACTGCACCTACTGCATACCCTGCACCGATGGTGGCTAATCCCGTACATAATGCCGCTGCAATAAATCCTAATCCCGAAGCACTGACCGGATTTTCCTCTGCAGCTAAACTGATGTCCGGTATTAACACCAATATCGCCATTAAAAATAAAGGAATAAATACAAACAGATTATATCGCAAAGCCTTCTTTAGTTTTGTCCGTGTTGCCAAATAATCCTGAAAGGTCAACAGTACGCCTGTACCTACTGTACCGATCACCAACGCCACTGCAATCCATAAAATAATATGCATAACTATGCCCCCTTTTATGATTCATAATCCAATTTCACCGGGTGAAAGGCCATACCTTCACCTTGATAATATTTGCTAAACAGCTCATAATACTCCAATCTTAGTCCCTGTATAAATACAATCAAACCCTCCAGGCAGATGATGATCACATTGCCCAACAGCAAAATAAAAAACTTGCCTGCTGCATGCTGCATCATCCTGGCCATAGTCTGGAAGGCGATAAACAAACCTACATGGTTCAAGGCAAATGCTCCAATCCGGATAAAAGAAACCGTATTGCTCAACATACTCAGCAAGGTTTCAAAGATATCAAAACCACTTTCGATCATATAGCTGGAAGCCGACTCGTGGATCAATGGCCGCTTATTCAACAGCAGATTAGTCAAAGGCTCCTTGGCAATAATCAATATACCGAACAAAATCAATAATCCTCCTGCCAGACCCGAATGGATCAAAGGAGTCTCTGCTATCCGGTTCCCTACCATCAGCAGCAGAACTATAAAAAACAACAATCCCGAGAGACCATTTCGCCCGAATAATCCCTCCTGTAGATTGCGCTGCCGGATTCCATTGATAATGTTGTATCCAAAGCTGATCAAAATCAACAAGATTCCTATAGCCACAGATCCCTGCAGTACCAAATCGATGTGCTCAATAGGCCGTATCAGCAAGGCCGGAAGCAGATGCTCATCTCCAAAAATGCTGCCATATAAAAAACCAAAGGCCATGGAGCTAAGTCCCAGACGGTTTAAAATACTGCCGTATATGCCTTGCCCCTTCCATTGCTTGAGCAAATATCCCATAATCCACAACACGGCGCCCTGCCCTACATCTCCGAACATAATCCCAAACATCAGCATATAGGTAATCCCTAAAAAGGCAGTCGGATCCAGCTCATGGTAGGAAGGTATGCCATACATGTTTACCAACTCTTCAAAGGGACGCATGAACGGACTATTTTTAAGCTTCGTAGGTGGAATCATGTATTTCTGTACTTCAGCTGTATCCTTAAATAGAAGGATTACTTTTTCACCGAATTGCTCCAGTCTGGCTCGAATATTTTCCTTTTCCCGCTGGGGGACCCAACCCGCCAGATAAAAGAATTCGTTGGTGCAGGCGGTCTCTTTTTTGACCTTCATCATCTCCTCTTTCAGCCTTAAGCGGCTGTAAGCCAGCATAATATCCTCTTCATACTCTTTTCTAAGACCCGCTGTCTTTTTATACAGTGCCTTTAGTTCCAGGGAGATCACATCCATTTGCCGGTCGATGCTCAGCATCACATCCAGCGGTTTACCGGCAAATTCCTTTGGCATATCGATTTCTTGAAAGTTTAGGGATCTTAGAATTCGATTGGTCTCCCGCTCCAGTTCTGTAGGGGAAATGACCAGATATACCTCTCCCACATTATTGGAACCAATATGCAGCACCACTGCAGATACATTCTCATAGTTCCGCTTCAGCTTCAATCTGTTTTCCTTCGATAAGATTCCAATTTTATAGATAAAGAACTTCAGATCGTTTAATTCGTCCAGATTTACATCTACATCCTTCATAAACTTGATATGTTCCTTAAAATCTGCCAAGGACTGCAGCTGTTCTTCTGCTTCTTTAATCTTTTCCTGTAAAGGTGCGGCTGCAGCATAGATCGCATGAATCTTATCCCTAATTACGTTTTCTTCATAGTCTGCAGAAAGGTATTTTTCTTTTATATAGGGTTCTATCTTGAAAAAATCCAGCAGCTTTTTTATATCTTCCGGAGTGCCCCGGTCCTCCATTTCTCCGCCATAGGGCCGGATCAGGCAAATATCTACCAGTTCCTCCAGGTTCTCCTCCTGAACCCTGATGGTAAAATTGCTCTCATTGATTTCATGCAGGGCATTGACCATATGCACGTTATTGGACAATACAATCTCTTTTGCAATCTCATCCATGGCTGCAATCGGTGCCACCACATTGAGCATTTCCATTTTTTCTACTGCCATTGCTTCACCTCCTATAGCTTACGGATGAGGTATTGCCTGGCTTTTTCTTCATCCAGGCCGTACCGTATCGCTTCGATGGTAGAAATAATGTCTCTTGTTTGATATTCTAAAAGATGCATATAGATCACTGCCGTACCAATATTCATCTTTTCTTTCTTTCTGTAGCTTTGGAACAAAAAGTAAAAAAACCGGGCAATTCGCCTCTCCATGTGGATATCCTGGGTCTGCTGATTGTCAAATAAAAAACCGTATTTTGTGGGCCCCAGCCGCTGCAGAAACTCCCTTTCGTCTTTTGCATAGCAGAGCTGCTTGATCTTTTGGAAGCTAAGGGTATGCCCTTTGGGCAGCATGTAGTTGATCAATTCTTCCGGCAGCAGTTGATAAAATTTGATGCCCCTATAAATCCACTGCAGATTCAATAAATCTACATTGATTCCCAGTATTTCCTCCTGGAGCTTCCGGTCCTCTTTGTCCAGTTTTTTATTTTGCTCCTGCAGCAGCCGGAAGTACAGGATGTCCAGGTTCATCTCCATATGAAACAGCCGTTTGTCCTCATCCTCCTGCAGTAAGGGCAGCAAGGAGAGATAGTAGATGGTACCCTGAAGATGGCTTACAAAGGCTTCCATGGACTTGGATTGGCTTAGCTTGTCGTGAGGCAGGTTGGTGTACCTGCCTGCATAATGGATCAAATGCTGCAGGTTGTGTGGTCCATCGCCTCTGGCAATTGCCCGCAGATAGAGCTTCAGGTCCTCTATTTCATACCGCATAAGGGTCAATTTGAAAAACTTGCGATAGTCATCAATAAAGAAGTGAATCAGCTTTTCATACTGATGCAGGATATACTTTTTCAACAACTGCTCCAGTTCATCCCGATGAATGTTCTCTATCTGAACATTTTCCAGGACGACAGTATAATCTGTTTTTTCCTTTAGATACACTGCGATTTCTCGAACAGACTTTTTCCGTAATAGGCTCAAGTAATCATCTTTCTGTAAGAATCTGCGTTCCATTGCTTTAATCTTGGTATTCACGGCTGCAAATTGACGTATATTTCCCATGGTTCCCACCTACCCCAAATCCATGATTTGAGAAAACACTTCTTCTACCAGCACGCTATGAATTTGTGAAAATCTTTCATCCAACCTCTTACATACTGCATCAGTATCTTCAGATATATATTTTTCTTGCTCCTGGCCTTTTTTTATGCACTGATCGTATTTTTCCTTACCGATCTCTCTTGCCTGCTGCACTGCTTCTTTTTCCATCTTGGACAGGGTTTCTTTGATGGATTGCTCATTTTCCTTCAGCTTTTGGTCTGTAGAATTCTTGATCTCCCAGGCCCGCTGATCCAGGCTAACGATTTTGTTGATGATATTGTCCATCGGGACGCCTTCTTTCTTTTTGAATGAATAGATAAGTATTATACATTATTTCGAAAATTCCTTCTTCCTGCATAAATATTTTACATTCCTGCAATTGTGTAAAAGTAAACGGCAAAAAGCCCACACCTTTACAGATGTGGGCGATTTACCGCTTATCTTTCTTCTATCCGGGTTGCCACGATCCTTTCACCCCATGCTGCCTCTATTCGCTTATTCTACCACTGCTTTACCTTTTTCTGTTTTGTGTTTTTTCCATTTTTGTATCATTCCCTCGAATATGCTGTATATCACCGGTATGACGATCATTGTTAAGAGGGTCGAAACCGTTAGTCCGGCCATTAGTGCAATCGCCATTGGGCCAAACAGATTACTTCCGGACAGCGCCAAGGGAACCAATCCCATTACCGTTGTTGCTGCACTCAGTATAATGGCGTTGAAGCGCTTATCTACAGCATCTGCGCAAGCTTCTTCAATATTACAGCCCTGGCTTCTCGCATCATTGATATATTCAATCAGGAGTATTCCATTCTTTACAACCAATCCAATAAGTGCAACCACCCCTAAGAAAGCCGTAAGTGATAAAGGTTTATTGAATAAATACAAACCCAGTACTGAACCAATGAGTGACAAAGGTATGGTAAGCAGTATGACTACCGGCTGAATAAATGAATTAAACTGTATGAGCAGAATAATATAGATGACAGAAATGCATAATATAGCCAAAATACCTACAGTGCTAAAGTTTTCATTAATATCCTCCCGCTCTCCTGCAAAGCTTATAATTGTACCGGCGGTATCAATTTGCGGCAGTATTTCTTTTTCAATGGTGTTTGCTATCTCAACGGGGTTATAACCGGAAAGTTCGTTGACTAAAAGCTCAATCGTCTGTTTTCTTTTATAAGTCCTAATTTCGTCTACTTTTTTCCCAAATTCTACGGTCGCAAACTGTTTTAAAGGCACCTTATTGCCCGTTACGGAAGATTTGATTTCAAAATTTTCCAGTAGGGCAACATCACTAATATTGCTTTTCAGACGAATATTATACTCTTGCCCTTCCCTCCGGTATACCGAAGCATTTGCACCGTATAATGCCATATTGATCTGGCTCTGGATATCATATTGGGTAATGCCGAAGCTGCTGGCCTTATCTTTATCTACGTTAACTTCCAACTGAAAAGTCTTATCCTTCATATTATGCCTTACATTGACGGTTCCCGGTATTTTTGCTGTTGCTTCCTTTATCGTGTCAGCAACTTCCTTTAACCGGTCCAAATTGTCTCCGGAGATTCTGACAATTACTTTCGCCTCGTTTGGCTTGGCATTCGCCAGGAGTTTAGCTGTGATTTTCCCATTTGATATATTTTCATCCAACTTTTCTTGAATATAATCAATCAGTTCTACATTATCTCTAAACCTTCTGGTCTTCTTGTCTCCAAGATCAAATCTACAAACCATCTGCCCATAATCAGGAGAAGCGGTAGCAGGGAGCATACTCCTAAAGAATTTTGGCATTCCCGTTCCCACAGCTACAGTATAACTCGTAATTTCCGGCTCCTCAGACAGCAGCCTTACAACCTCATCTGTTAATTTTTCTGTAGCTCTAATATTCCCGGGAACTTCTGAATTGATCTCCACATAGAATATATTTTTATCTGCATATGGGAAAAACTGAGAAGGCAATTGGGGCATCAAAACTGCCACTATTAATATAAACACAGTAAATGTCATTCCTACAGCCACTGTTTTGTACTTCAGCGCATGCCTTAATGTATAATGAAAAAACCTTCTTACGACACGCTTTTCTTCTTTCTTCTCCTTACCTTTTTTAAATACGGCGACTGCCATAGCCGGTGTAACAAACATAGAAACAAGGTAAGCTGCTATAATAGAAATAATCAGCACCATGGGTATTGTTTGCAAAAATTTACCGGCGGGTCCCGGCAGCCCAAGAAGGGGAGAAAAAGCCGCGATTGTTGTGAGTGTTGCCGTGAATATAGGAACAGAAGATGCAGTTGTTCCTTTGTAAGCTGCCTCTAACCGGTCTTCTCCCTGATCCATTCTTACCTGTATGGTATCACTGATTACGATTGCATTATCCACTAAAATTCCAAGAGATATAATCAGGGCCGTCAGGGACATCTGTTGAATCTCAATTCCTGCCATATACATCACACCAAAGGTGACCAGCACAGACAGGGGAATGGCAGTAGCGACCACTAACGCATTTCTTAATCCCATTCCTAAGAACACTACAATTATAACCAGGAAAATTCCCTGAACCAAGCTGGTCATAAAATCGCTGACTGATTTTGATACATCATCCGGCTGGTAAATAACCTCCCCGACAAGTAAATCCCCAGGCAACGATGCTTTTACTTCATCAATCACCTTTCTCACATCTTTGCCTATGAGAACCACATTCTTGCCCTTTTGGAAATATGCTGTAAGCAATACCGTGTTTTTTCCGTTTTGTTTATATTTTTCCACATCTTCTTCCAAGTCCATATGTATATCCGCCACATCGGATAGCTTTGTAACGGCTCCTGTTACCGGAGCAATACCAATGATCGTGTTGCGAATATCATCCATTGAAGTATATATACCCGGCGTCTTTACCTTGATTTTTGAGCTTTCATAGTCTATGCTTCCTGAAGGTATTTCCACATTTTGTGCCTGCAAAATCTGACCAATATCCGCAATAGACAGTTTCAGTTGATTCAACCTGGCGATGTCTACATTCACCTTTACTTCTTTGTCAAGTTTTCCTTCCATATTAAATTTTGATATTCCTTCTATCGTAGTCAATTTATTCTCAAAAATCTCTCCAAATGAGGCCAACTGCTCATATGTATAGTTTTCACCTGAGAGACTGATAATAATGCCTGCAGTCTCGAGCATATCTGTTTTTACCTGACTCGGCAAACATCCCTTCGGCAAATCCGACTGCACATCCGCTACAGCATTTCGCACATCCTGCAGGGCCTTATCGCTGTCCACACGAAACTCAAACATAACGGTAATAATAGACAGCCCTTCTTTGGATATACCATGACTTTCATCATAACCTTCCAGTTCCACCAGCTTATCTTCTATTTTAGTTGTAACCAGATCTTTAACATCTTTTGGCGATGCCCCCGGATAAACGGTAACAATCATGGCAAAGGGCGCCGAAACATCAGGACTTTCTTGTCTGGGCATAATATAGTAGCTGAATCCGCCTATGATTACAATAATAGCTGCCAAAAACAAAGTGACCCGCCGCTCCCGGATTAAAGCAAGTATCAATCTGTTCAAGTTTCCCACCCCTACTCTACAATGTTGACTTTAGCGCCGTCGTTCAAGTTCTTCATTCCGCTGACAGCCAGCAGTTCCCCTTCATCGATTCCATTTACCCTGATCTTGTCATCACTCACATTCAAGAGTTCTACCGTTCTTTTAAATACCCGGGCATCCTTTACAATATATACGTAGTCTTCTCCATTGGAAAAGATCGATGTCATAGGGATCCACACCCCTTTTTCCGCTCCTATGAAGACCTCTGCTTTGGCAATTGCCCCCAGTTTAAAACTTTTTCCCGGTACTTCTATCTCCGCATGATAAGTTCTTGTAGCCTCATCAGGTGCTTCAGCTATATAGATAACCCTTCCTTCTGCCTTTTCACCGTCTATGTCAACCGTTGCTCCGGCACCTGTATGAACACTATATAAATCCTGTTGTGGAATGCCCACATTGACAACCTGCTCGCTGCTCCTCACCACAACAACCGGCGTATTCGCCCCTATCCTCTCATTTTCCTCAAACAAAACATCCACAACCGTGCCTTCTTGCTGCGCGTACAGCTTTGCATCCTGTATCATTGCAGTTTTATACTCGTAATCGGTTTTTGTCGCATCAAATTGTGCTCCCGCTTGCTGATAGGTGGTTTCTGAAATATCCATCTGAAGCTTGGTCTGATCGTACTGGTCTTTCGATACCGCACCTGCTGTATATAAACTATCCACCTTTTCAAATAAGTCTTTATTATAGCGCAAGGCATCTTCCGCTTTTTTTATATTGAGTTCAGCTGCATCCATTGCCGCTTTAGCCGCAGTCATCTGAAACCCTAAATCCTGCGTATCAATCTCCGCCAATGGTGCTGCCGGACCTATCTTATCTCCCTTTTTTACATAAATCCTGCTAATTTTTCCGCCTGTCTTGAAGCTGTACTTGGTGATATCCTTCGCATCTACTGTACCCAAATACTGGAATTTTACAGGTTTTTGACTTTCTTCTATTTTTAAAACCTTTACCGCAGAAATTCTTTCCTCTACCGCAGCTTCCTTTCCTGCATTTGAACAGCCTGCCAAAGAAAGGATCAGTATTGACACAATCATAAATGCAATATTTCTTTTCACACTCTATCCGTCCCCTCATTCTAATTAAATTTATTTTTTATTAATGAATAAACGAACATTCATTAATGTTTACTATGTTAAAAGCAAATTATTCAGGCTGTCGTTATAATGAATGCAAACTCATTTATTATAATCTAAATTATCGCCTTCTACCTTAAGGAGTTAAAGCACATCCTCGTAATTTTCTCTACTTGTTCCTCTTGAAAAAACCTTTCATAGCCTTCTTCTTTAATCTTCAATAAGATATATCGAAAGGGTATCGTCATCAGTGTTAACATAATATTTTCTTCACTAATGTATTCGTGGCATTCCCCTGTATAATTACTTATTTCAAAAACTTTTTCCAACATTCTGTATTTAAACTCTTCATTTTTTTCATGTAAAATTTTTTCAGCATCCACATCCAGTACCAATGTGGCTACTAACTGTACGTATATTGGGTCCTCTTTTGCCAATTCAAATAAAGTCCTGATCGTGTTTTGAAAAAAACCATAGATTGAAGTACTCGTCACTGCAAACTGGTAAAAAGTATTTCTGATTTCAGCCAGATTTGTATTTATCAAATCATCAAGCAAATCTTCCTTGCTGCTATAGTGGAGGTACAAATAGCCGGCTGACACACCTGCTTTTTTTGCTATGGCAGCAATAGACGCGCCCCGGTAGCCATATTCCACGATGATTTCCATGGCTGCCCTCTTAACATTCTCTATTTTCTGTGGGTCAGTAATCCTGGCCATCCTATACCCCTTTCTATAATAGATTAACTTTTGCCATTTAATGAATGAACACTCAATTATTATAATATGCTATTATAATAATACTGTCAATACTTTCCACGATTTAAAATATATCCTAATCGTAAAGCGGTAAACCCTTTGCCTTCAGATAGCTTTCTTTTATATCGATCAAATATTGAAAATCCATATCCTTCACCCTATAAATTTCTTGGATCATTCTTTGGCTGTATCGTAAGTCTTTCAGGGTAAGCAGCGGATAATCCTGCAATCCGTAGCTGCCGTCAGGCAGATAAGCATACCATAGGTCCCCATCATCCTTTTTCCAGTAAGATGCTGTGTCCTTCACAGCCTGCCTCATCTTTTCTGCTGTATCCAGATACCTTTTTTCATCCGTATCTTTATAAAGCTCATATAAGAAGTTCATTTCTGTGATCAAATGGTTTAAAGAGGTTAAGGTTTCTGTTTTCCGGTCCATATCCCCGCCATGGGTATAATCATATACCAAATATCCATCATTTTTTGTCTTGTGATGATGGGTTCCTGCATACTCAATCAAGAAGTCTCCATAGCGTAGAGCCCCTTGCAGGTAAGCCTCCTCTCCAAACTCCCGGTAGCCATGCAATAGAAACAGGCCCGCGTCTGTGTTAAACCTTGTATCATAAAAGCCTGCATCAATCCCATAATCCCCATACAGCCAGGTAGATCTTGGGCTGGAAATCCAGTACCCGCCTTCTGTCTGCGTTCTCAAGGCAGCTTGCAATGCTAACCGGGCAAAGTTTGTACTAAAACGGTTATTGCCTTCCAACAGCAGCTTATTGCCTACATGCTGGGCAGGTACCACCCAAAAAGCCCTTGGATCATAGGGGTAATAGGTCTCCGGTGTCACATACTGTACGCCGCCTTGTGTCCACTTCCTGACCCGGTCAAGATTTGCTACCAGAAGAATGTTCTCCTGTTCTTCATCCCCCCAGTTTACCATTCCTTCTTTTCCGATGATGCCCCACTGTTCGATTTCTGTTCCCGCCACTTGGGGGAAAGAAATAATAAATTCCTGCTTCCGTTTATCCGCAAGGTATTGGATTGGCTGCGTCAAGTCAAACCGTTCTTTACGAACGCCATTCTCCAGCGGCTCATAAACATTGACCATGTTCAAATGCATGCTGAAGTCTTCTCCGTCTATAAAGAGGGCCTGCTTTGGCAGTCCATAGCCTGATGCGATAACCGCAGGCTCAGTCCATGTGCTGTTGGGGATCGTAAGGACAGGCTGCTGCTTTAGTTGGTCATAATCATAGAGGATGTGGCGCTCTGTGACCTCTTGGGATTTAGATTTGAGGCTTACCTTGATTTGTAATGGCACGCCGTCGTCTACAAATGGATTGTATTTTATAAAATAATAGTAGTCTGCTGTAGGTACTAGCGGAAAATGTTCAATGGTCAATCTCCCGACTTGTTTGCCCTCCTTATAGACATCTAAAACTTGTTCTCTATCATCACTTTCATTGTCTATACCTGCTATTCTGTAGTCTTTTCCCACTAGGGATAATTGAAACTCCTGCTTTGTCTTCTCATCAATAGACGCATGGACCAATCTGTTGTCTAGCATGACACCCAACCTATTTACTATTAAAATACCCACTACTGCAGCGATACATATAGCAATCAAAATAAATATCCTTTTCTGCCTCATTCCAGTTCACCTGCCTATTTTCCTTTATCTTTAATTTTCCGTCAGGGCAAAATAATAAGGAGTCAAGGCTTGTCCTTAAGCTCCTTATCTATATACTTTTTATAACGCTCGCTAATGCATTCTAACTTGTACGTCTATAGGTAGGTACCATATGCTCAATATAGTCCCTAAGGTCTTTTCCGTCTCCAGAAATGATTTCTTTTAAATGAGTTAGTTCTGCTTTAAGCACCTTATGGTCAATCAGAATGGGTTTCCCGATGAATATCTTGCTATGTCTTGTCTGCTGCAGTCCTTCTTCGTCCATCAACAGTTCTTCATACAGCTTTTCTCCTGGTCGAAGACCCGTGACCTGAATGTCAATTTCTTTATAGGGTTCAAACCCTGATAATCGGATCAAATTCTCTGCCAGATGAATAATCTTCACCGGCTCACCCATATCCAATACAAAAATCTCTCCACCCTTAGCCATGGCACCAGCCTGAATCACAAGCTGAACAGCTTCAGGGATCGTCATAAAGTAGCGGGTAACTTCAGGATGTGTAACGGTTACAGGTCCACCCTTTGCTATCTGGTTTTTAAATAAGGGTATTACACTGCCATTGCTGCCTAATACATTTCCAAACCGGACTGCTACAAACTCGGTCTTGCTGATCTTACTCATGGTCTGAACAATCATCTCTGCAATCCTCTTGGTTGCTCCCATCACATTGGTTGGATTGACTGCTTTGTCTGTGGAAATCAGTACAAATTTTTCACAATTATGTTCATGGGCTGCCTCCGCCACGTTTAATGTTCCAAATACATTGTTCTTGATCGCCTCTTTAGGATTTGCCTCCATCAAAGGAACGTGCTTATGGGCTGCAGCATGGAAAACAACTTGTGGCCTATATCGTTGAAAAATTTCATCGATACATTTTTTATCCCTTACAGAAGCAATCAATACTTCGAGATCTAAATCCGGATAATTACGTATGAGTTCATTCTGTATATCGTAGGCATTATTTTCATAAATATCCAATATCAGCATTTTTTGAGGACTAAACTTTGCAATCTGCCTACAGAGCTCTGAACCAATAGATCCTCCACCGCCTGTGACCAAGACCGTTTTGTTTTGAATATACCCTGTTATTTTGTTTAATTCAACTTTTACCTCTTCTCTTCCCAATAAATCTTCAATGTCTACATCTCTGATTTTCTTGATACTTACCTTGCCGTCTATGAGTTCATAAATACCAGGTAATATTTTTAGTTTGCATTTTGTTTTGCTGCACTGTTCAACTACTTGCCGAATCTCAGGCTTGGACACAGATGGTAAGGCAATGATAATTTCATCAATACGTTTTATCTCTGCAAGCTTCTTAATATCATGTCTATTCCCTAACACGGGTACACCGTTTATTCTTCGTCCATGCTTGGTTTCATCATCATCTACCACTACAATGGGTTTACTTTGTAAATTGGCATGGGTCTTCAGTTCCTTGATAACCATGGCACCTGCCTGCCCTGCCCCTACAACCATAACCCTTTTTAGGTTTCTATCATTGAAAACACTCTGCTCATTCATGCTTTTTAATACACGGTGGCTGAAGCGTATCCCCCCAATAAGCAGTATATCTAGCATAAAAGTCAATATATAGATACTGCGAGGAAGCTTTTGCTGCATGATCATCATATAAGTAACTGTTCCCGTGGTTGCAAAAAAAGATGTACTGACAATCTGAATTAATTCCTCAATACTGGCATATCGCCATAAACTTCTATATAAGCCAAAGCCGTAAAATATTGCAATTTTAATTAAGGTAATCACCATCAGGTTATCAAAATAGGCAGGAAGGTATTGAGGTGCTATGGGATGGTTGATGATATCTCCATCAAATCTTATCATAAAAGCAAGAATAAAGGATAAGTTGATTAGCAAAATATCACCCAAAGCCAATAGTAGGTTAGAAAACTTTTTTTTCATTTTGTCCCCCTAATATACATATATGATTACGAAGATTGATATATCTACATATTTCTTACTAATCCCATTATATCATTCCGTCTATGTCTTGACAATTATAGATCCCCTGTTATATCTTACTTGATCTCTGATATATTATTATCCCTACAATGACACCAGCACTATCGATCAATACATCCCTAAGCTGTCCGCCCCTACCTGGAACAAAGAGCTGATGAAGCTCATCACTTATAGCATAAATCACACAGATAACCAAAGTCAAAACTACTCCTCGAACACCAACAACCTCACTTTTTCGAAAGGCATTTATCACCAATACCCCTAAAATCAGATATGCAAAAAAATGCGCATTCTTTCTTAATAGGTGATTAAATCTATTTATATTGATTTCAAAGCTAGACGTAACCTTTTCAGCCGTTTCTATAATCACTCCTGTTAATCCTTTGCTCAATTGATTTGACTGCTGCGCCGGTTGAGCAGACAAGAGGAAAATCAAGAGCATCCATAACAATACTGCCGTCCAAGATAGGATGATACCTTTTTGTTTTTTATCTCTAAATATATGCATATTATAATGATTCCTTCATTTTGTTTTATCTCTGATACGGTCTATTGATAGAAAAAGCGCCTTTGTTGAATTAGCTATATTTCAGTTAATTTATCTTAAGTTCACTGCATCCACATTCAAATTACTAGGTCTCTTAAACAACATAAGAGCTAAGTGAAGCAGCTCCTATCAACACTTCTTTTATTTCAGCAATGATCTTACAACACAATCACTGCTTTTTTTCATGCCTTTTTTCTCTCTAACCAGGCACTTCAATTATTTACCACCTTTAATAACCCGAATCTCGACCTCTTACCCCTCAACTTTTTTGCCCAGTTCATTAATCTTCGCCTCTACTTCACAGAGCTTCTCTGTATTTTGTTTATATCCATCTTATAAAGCCTCCAAGTGATTGTCCATCCTATCTTCAAGTCTTACTACATTGTGTTTCACTTCTTTCACTTCTTCGCTTATTTCTTTTATTTCTTCCCTTACTTCTTTGAAACCATTCTGCATTTCGCCGTACATTTTTTCTAGTAAGCTAAAAACCTTTTCATCCATCGTTCATCCTCCTCCACGCCTTCCTCTATAGCTACATTATATCATTTACATAAGTAGCCTTAAAGACTGATTTATTAGAGTTTTCTTGTCGGATAATGTTAAAAGTAGAGAACTACCCCTTACTATTCAGTTATTTCTATTTATTTTTCTATCTTTGCCTACGGCATCCTTGTCGAATCCTCGTCAACTTTTACTTTTATTAATATATAGAAAAATGTCCCTATACTACCAGTACTACTGTAAACAGTATATCTTTTCCCTTTAGTTCTATTCTTCTGCAGTAGCAGCCTCATCCAGTACTCCTTTTTCTTTTACTACAATCTTCTCAAGATATGCTAAAAACTCTGTTCTTAAATCCTCACGTCTTAAAGCAAACTCCACAGTAGCCTCCAGGAACCCTTGCTTATTTCCAACATCATAGCGCTTACCTTCGAAATTATAAGCATACATAGCCTCTCTTTCAGCAAGGACCTTCAGGGCATCTGTAAGCTGGATTTCTCCACCTTTCCCCGGCTTTGTATTCTCAAGTATTTCAAAAATCCCTGGATTGATGATATATCTACCTAGTATAGCTACATCGGAAGGAGCCTCTTCTACGGAAGGTTTTTCTACAAGTCCCTTTACTTTATATACTCTATCTTCTATAAGTTTCCCTTCAACAATTCCGTATTTACTTACATCTTCTTTGGCTACTTTCTGTACTCCTAGGATAGAGGTTTTATACGCATTGTACACATCTATCATTTGTTTTAAACAGGGCTTATTGGGATGGTAAACGATATCATCTCCAAGAAGAACTGCAAAAGGTTCTTCTCCTATAAAACTCTTTGCACAATATATAGCATGTCCTAATCCCTTAGGCTCTTTTTGTCTAATATAGTGGATATTTACCATATCAGATATTTCTCTTACTTCCTCTAGCAAATCATTTTTTCCGGACTTTTCTAGTTCAATTTCGAGTTCCACTGACTTATCAAAATGATTTTCTATAGAAGATTTATTTCTACCTGTAATAATTAGAATTTCTTCTATCCCTGATTCAACCGCTTCCTCTATAATATATTGTAATGTAGGCTTATCTACTATAGGAAGCATTTCTTTTGGTTGAGCCTTTGTAGCAGGTAAGAATCGGGTGCCTAAACCTGCTGCTGGTATGACTGCTTTACGTACTTTCATTTTTGCTAGATTCCCCCTTTGTTAGATTTGGACTGATGCTAATGGGTTGCCCATTGATGTTGAAATACCCTTAAACGATGTTAGGAGTTATTATCTACTTAGTATTCTTCTCAAATTTCCAGGCATCCCTTACCATATCATCTATCGTCAATTCGGTTTTCCAGCCTAGCTCTTCCTCAGCCTTGCTTGAATCTGCAAAACAGGTTGCGATATCGCCCTGCCTTCTAGCAACTATCTCATAAGGAACATCCACCTCATTTACTCTCGTAAAAGCATGCACAAGCTCCAACACCGATGTTCCTCTTCCAGTTCCTAGATTATAAACATTGATACCTTGCTGTATCTTCTCGATGGCATTCACATGTCCCTTCGCAAGATCCACTACATGGATGTAATCCCTTATTCCTGTGCCATCAACTGTATCATAGTCATTACCAAAGACACTCAATTTAGGTAGTATACCCTTTGCTACCTTCGTCACATACGGCATGAGATTATTTGGAATTCCATTAGGATCCTCGCCAATCAATCCACTCTCATGGGCACCTGCAGGATTGAAATACCTAAGCAAAGAAACAACAAAGTTAGAATTGGCATGTACTGCATCAGTCAAGATCCTCTCACTCATGGCCTTCGTCTCTCCATAAGGATTGGTGGTCTTTTTCAGTTCCATATCCTCTTTCAGCAGCGATGGCTGATCACCGTACACTGTGGCAGATGAGCTGAATACAAATTTTCCAACACCGTATTTGATACACATCTTGCTCAGTACTATTGTAGAGACGAGATTGTTGTAATAATACTCAAAGGGTTTCGATACAGACCCCCTACTGCCTTAAGACCAGCAAAATGAATCACACCATCTATTTGATGATTACTGAAGATTGGTTCTAGCTTAGCTTCATCCGTCACATCAATCTGATAGAAAGTTGGCTTGATGCCTGCTATTTGATGAAGCTTGTCCAGCACTTTAATCTTTGAGTTGATAAGATTATCCGTGATAATTACTTCATGATTATGTTTAATTAGTTCTATTACCGTATGACTGCCTATGAAACCCAGGCCTCCTGTGTAATGGACCCCTTTGTCAAGACACAAAATTGTACTTGATAAGTTAGTCCTCCTTCTCATATATTTTTAGGCATGCTAAGCAGCCATATAGACGTTATATGGGATCTGATAAGAGAGATTGATGCTTTCTTTCACGGTTATAAAAGTCCATGTACTCATCTACAAGGGCTCTAAGCTCACCCACTGTTTCATAAGCATATAGATAAAGTTTCTCTTGTTTTATGTTGCGAAAGAACCGTTCTGTTATGGCATTATCTGTGGCTCTGCCTTTTGAGTCCATACTAATCTTGATCTCTTGCTCTTTCAGTAGGCTAATGTAGTCATTGCTTGTAAATTGGCTACCTTGATCGCTATTGATAATTTCAGGCTTAGCCTTTGTAAATCCCCTTTTTAGGCATCTGAGAATAAAATCACACTCAAGGGTATTGGACAGCTGATAGTCTATAATTGTCCGTGAGTACCAGTCTATGATGACGAATAGGTACATATGTCCCTTTGGCATAGGAATGTAGGTAAGATCTACTCCCCACACTTGGTTTACACGGGTAATTGGAACATTTCTGAGCAAATAAGGGTATATTTTATGCTGACGATTTCTCTTACTGAGATTGGGACCTGGATAATGTATTTTTAATCTCATAAGTCTCATGTGTTTCTGGATACGTTTACGGTTGACTTCATAGCCAAGCCCCTTTAATTCCTCAACCATTCGGCGAGAGCCGTAGTAGGGATGCTTCATGTGTATCAGATCAATTAATTGCATCAGAAGTATCTGAGAGCCATCTTTTGGCTTAGGTTGATAGTATGTTCCGGTTCGATTGATCTGCAGCAGTTCACATTGCCTTTTGATACATATTTTCCTAAAGTCAGGCTCTAACATATTCTTGCGCTCTTCAACGGATTTATTTGAGGCCAGATTTTTTTTCAACCAATCAACCTCTATGGTTAATTGGCCAATCTTTTTGAGTAATGCCTCCTTTTCTGCCTCAAGCTGCTGTTGTTCTTTATGAGCTTTGTCATCTGCACCCTTGAATGCATTCACCATGTTATCTAAGAATTGTTTTTTCCATCTTAGAATCTGGTTTGAATGGATCTCATAGGTTGAGCAGATTTCTGAGAGTGTTTTTTCTCCCTGGATTAGCTCCATTATTATTTTGGATTTCTCTTCTGGGGTAAATTGTCTTCGTTTTTTCATAGTTTCATTATAACTTATTCTGACGTTTTTTGTGTCAAATCTATGGGTCCATTATAAATCCCTACTGAATAAATCTCTCGTATAAACCTTGTCTACCACGTCTTTGATCTCATCAGACAATCTATTTGCTACGATAACATCAGAGATTTTCTTGAACTCATCAAAGTCCTTAATAACTCTTGAGTGGTAGAACTCATCTTCTTTAAATGCTGGCTCATACACGACAACTTCTATACCTTTAGCTTTTATACGTTTCATAACCCCTTGAATAGCTGACTGACGGAAGTTGTCGGAATCCATCTTCATAGTCAGTCTATAGATACCAACAGTCTTAGGATTTTTCTTTATGATCATGTCTGCTATATGATCTTTTCTCGTTCTATTAGCATCTACGATAGCAGACATAATATTTTGCGGCACGTCAGAATAGTTAGCAAGTAGCTGTTTTGTATCTTTTGGCAAGCAGTACCCACCATACCCAAAGGAAGGGTTATTATAATAGTTTCCAATACGTGGATCTAGACCAACACCCTCAATGATCTGTTGTGTATTCAGACCTCTTACTTCTGCATATGAATCAAGCTCATTAAAATAAGCTACTCGAAGTGCAAGATAAGTATTAGCAAATAGCTTGATGGCCTCTGCTTCAGTTGCACCTGTATAAAGAATAGGAATGTCCTTTTTGATCGCTCCTTGAGCTAACAATTCAGCAAAGACTTTCGCTCTTTCAGATTGTTCTCCCACTACGATTCTTGATGGATAGAGATTGTCATAAAGTGCTTTACCTTCTCTTAAGAACTCTGGTGAGAAAATAATGTTCTCAGTATCAAACATTTGTCTCACTTTTTCAGTATATCCAACTGGCACTGTAGATTTAATAATCATTACAGCATCTGGATTAATCGATAGTACATTAGCTATTACAGCTTCTACCGTTCTTGTGTTGAAGTAGTTCTTCTCTGGATCATAATTTGTCGGCGTTGAGATGATGACATAATCTGCTTCTTTGTAGGCTTCATAGTTATCCGTTGTTGCAGTTAGATTAAGTTCCTTAGTTGCTAAATATTCTTCAATCTCCGGATCAATAATCGGAGACTTCTTATTGTTAATCATAGCAACTTTCTCATTGATTATATCCAAGGCGATGACTTCATTATGCTGTGCTAAAAGTATGGCATTGGATAGTCCAACATAACCTGTTCCAACGATTGTAATTTTCATGGATTCTTACCCCCCTTGATTTATCTAAAGTCTATGAATAACTAATAGTTTTCATTTTTATACTTAAATATAGCTTTCATAGTAATTTATCTTATTTGCATTTATATTACTCTTTAACCACTTTACTTTCTCACTATCTGATAGAGTTCGTATAATTGACCAGTTGGCAAACTTCATCGGAATCTTTATCTTCTAGCTAGGTACTTCGCAAAAACTTCTTGTTTCTTAATATACACATATCCTTTAAGCAAATCATTTTTATAAACAATTAACAAAACAAAAGTAATAGCTACACCCATTAGAATATTTAAATAAACACTTGCAGTAAAAACAGAAAACATTGCATACATTGATACTACTAACAGCATTAGGTATAATTTCTTCAAACCATAATTTAATTTATAATAGATAAGTGATATCTTTGTTCTCATAGTAAAAAAGATAACATATGAAAAAGCAGTAGAGATTGAAGCACCAATTGCACCATATTGGGGTACTAGTACCCAGTTGCCTAGAATATTAACTATGCACGAAGTCGATGCAATTAAGACATGCCACTTCGGTTTCTTGAAAAAATTAATGCCTAAAACAGTGGTCTCAGATATTGTATACATAATTGGCATAAAAACTAAAAAAGGCATAATATTGGCAGCCTGCCTATATTCCTTCCCTAAAAGAAAAACAATAATGTCCTTACCAGCAATGCTCAAAACTGCAACTAAAAGCATTGCAAATGTAATAATCCGGCACATTTTCTCAAAAAAGTTTTTATTTTCAGGTTCTTTATCAAATTTCTCATAAGCAACTGGAATCCAAAATGTTGAAAACGTTCCTTGTAAAATACTAACAAATGCAATAATTTTAAACGCCGCTGCATACAATCCAAGTTCATCAAAACTACTCCAATACCTTATTGCAATTTTGTCAAACGATTGAAATAACCAAGTTATGAGCATCGTCAATACTAATGGTGTTCCAAAATCAAAAATATCTCTTTTAGAATGAATTAATTTTTCGTTTTTTCTATTTCGTAAGTTCCAAAACCTTCTTTCATGGAAAATGGCATAGGTTGACAAAATAATAAGATTAATTACTGTAGAGTAAATAATAATTTCGTAACTTGAACCCATTATAAAGTATAATACTAATAACGTGACAACACTTAATGTTCTATAAAGTATTTCCAATATTGAATATAAATTGCCCTTTTGTTGCATTCTTATTACCAACCCAGCATATCTATAGATTACTTGAAAAACTATACCTATGACCAACATAATTATTGCTGTGAAATTCTCTTCTTCGAATAATAAAATCGAAACTTTATTTCTGAACACCAAAATTATGATGGCAATGATTAAAGTTATAACTAGTGGTATGTCTAAACAATTATATAACAATCCGCTTCTATTTTCTTCTTTTTCTTCATAAAAAAATCTTACAAACGATTGGTCAGTTCCAAATATAATAAATACAACTGAAATATTTAAGGCCAGAGTAAACATTGATGTTCTTCCAAAGTCCTCCGGCAGTAAAATCCTTGTAGTTAGCATGGTCCCTAAGAATCCTATAATCAACCCTATCCAGCTACCATATGAAAAAGATATAAATTTCTTAAATAGATTGTCACTCATTTTTTCACGTCCTTATTTCATACTGAATTATGACTAGTTGTGTTGATTATTTATCTATTTTTAATATACTTTATGTTACCTCTGTTGATTAGTATGATTACTCCTATCATCAATATTATTGGTCTCATGAATGTTACAATTTGACCTCTTGGGTAAAATAATAAAGCATCAAACAGAAAAACTGAAAAAAGCTTAAATGAAAGACTTTTATTCTTGAGTTTATTCGAATCGAAAACATTAGTAATCAGTAAACCTAGAAAAAAGAACAGTGGTAGCCCTAACCATCCGAAATTATAGTATGCTTCTGCACACATTGAAAAACCCACCCCTGAGTTTTGATTTAAGACTTCAAATGTTAGCCACTCTTGCAGGTTTGTATATTTGCTATAATCAAAGCCTAGTAAAAGCTTTTGTGGTATAACTGAAAATATTGAAAATAGATATGACGTACCGCCTCCAAAAAAACGGGTGCTAGGAACAAATCTATTAATCAAAATGAATGGATACATGCTACCACCCATTTCAATAATTAATTCAACAATTCCATCAATAAAACCACTTCGTTGACTAATCATACTTATAAATTGAGTTATATTTTTTTCATCGAGTTGGCGAAATACTTTAACAATATTTAAAATTAGTATCAGAATTCCACCCAAACCTACAACTACAGCACTTTTTATACTCGATTTTTTAGATTGCTGGAAATCAAGTATAAGAAACAAATATACTGAAAGTCGAGTAACGGCCTCATATCTAGCTCCTGAAATTAATTCTAGAACAGAAATTATAAGCATTAAAATCAGTAATCTATTTCTAGTTCTCTTATCCTTATAGAAAGCAACTAAACAAACATACAAAGCAAAATTAAAAAAACCAGCAATCCAATAGGCTATATAAAGAAAACCATTTGTGCTCATAACAAATGTAGTATAGTTTCTAATTTCAGAGTATCCACCACTTAAAGAAAACCGTGCCAAATAAATGTCTATTAACAACTTTGGGAACAAAGTGATAATGAGAGATATTATCCCTATCTTTTTTAAATAAGAAATTTGTCTATTTAAATGAATGTCTTGTTTTTCAACAGTATTAATATTATATGCCGTTTTAAAAGTCGTTCCAATCAAAAGTAATATAAGAGAATAATTAAAGAAAATCTGTGCTATTATTATTTCTTCAAGAAGTGCCCATTTCAAGAGGAATATATCTTCATATCCTAGAGCAAAAAGTAAAGTTTGCCCTGATTGAAATAGACAAAATGAAATAATGATCAAAGTTAATGGTGTTATCACTTTTTTGTTGGAAATCTTATAAGATACAAGATACGATAAAACAGCAAATAATGCTATTGAAGCATGGAACCTCAAGCTTAAACTATCGTACATCATAAGAATACAAAATGTATATATAATCATCAGTAAATAAACAGCATACAAGAAAGGATTTACCTTTATTATTTTACCCATAATGATATAGATCCTTTCAAGTCATCGTAATAAGCGCTAGCAACCTCTTTAGCAGTAAAACCTTTCTCAATTACTGTATTCTTAATTCTGGACTCATCAATTGGAGTGCACACCTTTCTATTATGAAGGAGAATTCTCTCCACCCATGCTGAGGGGTGCGATTCTATAGATTCAAAATGTAATAACCCAAGACCTAAATCACATTGCTGAGTTATAGTATTTGACAAAATACTTGGCAGCCCACAGGCTTGAGCCTCTACAATAACTGTTGGCAAGCCTTCAAAATGCGATGGAAATAAGAATACATCGGCAATATTAAGCAAATCATCAACATTTGACACAAATCCCATGAAGATCACACTATCCTCTAAATTGAATTTCCGAACTAGCTCCTTGATAAAGTCCTCCCTGATACCCGTTCCTGCTAATAAAACCTTATGCTTTATTTTTCTAAATTTAAGTTCTTTACAAACACAAATTAAATATTCATGGTTCTTTGCATAACTAAATTGACCCACATGTAATAGCAACAACTCATCATTTTGTGAAGAGTAAACATTCCTTAATGACTTGTAGAATGTTTCATTTTTTCTTAGAAAAACACTTTCATTAACCGCGTTTTTAATCAAAATAGGACGCATATTCTTTCCAAATAAAAAATCTGTAGCTAAATCACTACATGTATAGAGCTTATTGCAAAATAACTTTATACACAATCGATTAATCAATAATTCAATTATATTAAAAACATTATGTTTTTTCCCAAAGTTTGCTGCATGAGCATGGCACGCAATTATCTCTACACCCATTATTTTAGCAATTATTACTGCTAAATAGCTTTTATGTACTAAATGTATATGAATAACATCACAGTTTTCAAGCCTAATAACTTGTGCAATTCTTTGAATATACTTAAATAAGCCATATTTCCCTAGCGAATTTAGGATTGATATTTCCGAATTAAATGATTCTATTTCTTTTCTAAACTCATCTGAGCATGAAAACAACGCTACGCTACTTTGAAATTCGCTTGGCTGATGCTTAACGAGTTTCTTAACCAAACTGGCAATACCACCATTTCCCCAGGGTATAATGTGTAATATCTTCATTCTGAACCCTCTCCATTCAAAAATTTAACTGTATTGTTAATATTCAATAGTTCATTCTACTAGATATTGTTGAGAAATACTCTAATTGAATCTATCACTTCATAATGATGTCTAAAATTTATGATGCAATGTCTCTAATTGTTTTTAAACATAACTGGTCCTTGGATAGGCAATTTGGGATGCTGCTCTTATGCATAAAAACTTTCTATTTATCCAACATAGCATTAGACTCTATTTTATAAATTTAATTCATTTATTCAAACAAAATCAATGTGTTTTCCAAATCTTCTATTCGATTTGATCTCTTTTTCCCGTATAAAAAAGCATTTTTCGATAATTTCTTAAATTCTTCGTTATTTAAGTCCACACATTCTTGAATAGAGTCAATAAATTTCTGCTTACAATTCAACTCAATATCCCATCCAACTTGTGCTTCTTCTAAGCCTCTCCATGGAGTTTGATCACTAATTATTACTGGACAACCCCCAATAAAAGCCTCTGAAATAACATGACCGAAATTTTCTCCCAATGTTGGTAATAAAAATACATGATGATTCTTGAACACGATAATAATTTCTTCGTGATTCACAATGCCCTGATAGACCACTTTTACATTTGAAGGAAGTAAAGCAATTTCTCGTTTGCAATCATCCCAATATTCACTATCTTCGATTGGCCCATATATGTTTAAAATCACAGTCCCATTTATTTTTTGCAACAGCTGAATTGCTTGTTTCAGATTCTTTTTCGGATGAATTCTAGATACAAATACAATTCTCAATTCTCCTTCAGATTTCTCTAGATTTTTATCATAAGTTAAATCACTATAATTAGCCGTTAGATTATTTGCAACTATTATATTTATCTCTTCTCCAAATATTTTCTGGATATGCTCTTTTTCTGAATCGGCTGTTGCATGCCACAATAAATTTTTATATAATCCAAACAATTTTGATGCGTTTATGAATAATTTCTTTTTTTTACTCTTTAATCCAAGTGCCCCTGGAGAAAACTGTCCTCTCGGAGCAACTATGATTTTATTAACATATACTTTATTTAACTTGTATAATACTAGAGGAACTATTGTAAATTTATAATCAAAAAAGCTATTTAAATACATGACTTTACACTGTGAACAGTCTATAATCATCTTCGTTTTTTGCCAATTTAATATTGAAATATCAGTATAATACACATTTGCTTTCCCTACTTGAACCCATTTGTCGACCTCAATATTTTCAAAAGGTTTGCTATCACCAAGATCCCTATCAGCTGCAACAATATAGAAATCAAATCTATCAGACAAATTATCAACAATGTTTTTGATCGATTGTATAGGTCCTCCACCTTTTACACTTGGTAGATAATAACCAGCCATTATTAGGACTTTTTTTTTCATCCTATTTCCCCCAAACCACTCTATTAACATAATCCGTATAAGATAACATAATCCTCAATACTTTGTCAGAAACATTAGGCATGCTATAATCTGCCACCAATCTCAACTTATCTTTCTCTTGAGTCTCTAATACTTCAAGTCCCTGTAGAATTCTTTCTTTCTTTAGCCCCACCATCATAACTGATGCTTCTTCCATAGCCTCTGGCCTTTCGTGAGCCTGCCTAATATTAAGTGCTCTAAAACCAAGAATAGATGACTCTTCACTGATTGTTCCGCTATCACTTAAAACAGCCTTAGCATACTTCTGAAGTTTCACATAGTCATTAAAGCCAAGTGGCTTTATTGTCTTAACTAGAGGATTAAACTCGATGCCCTTTGCTTCAATCATTTTTCTTGTCCTTGGATGTGTGCTTACAACCAATGGCATCTGATATTTTTCAGCAATTGTATTTAAAGTATCTACTAGATCCATAAAGTTTTCTTCTGAATTAATGTTTTCTTCTCTATGAGCAGAAACAACAAAATATTTACCTTCTTCAATCTCTAACCTTTCAAGTACATCAGATTTTTCAATGTCATCTTTTCTTGAATTTAGAACCTCAAACATAGGACTACCTGTTTTAATGACTCTATCTGCAGGAAGTCCTTCTCTTAAAAGGTACTCTCTCGCAATATCACTATAAGTAAGATTAATATCTGCTACATGATCAACGATTTTTCTGTTTGTCTCTTCTGGCACTCTTTGATCAAAACACCTATTTCCGGCTTCCATATGGAAAATAGGAATATGCTTTCTCTTAGCTGCTATTGCACATAAACAGCTATTAGTGTCTCCTAGAACTAAAAATGCATCTGGTTTTACTTCACTCAAGATTGGATCTATCTTCACTAGAATATTTCCTATTGTTTCTACTGCTGTACCAGTTGCTGCATTCAGAAAATAATCTGGCTTTTTTAGATTAAAGTCATTAAAGAACACTTCATTTAATTCATAATCATAGTTCTGCCCTGTATGAACAAGCACATGTTCAATTGCTTCTGATTCATCTAATTTATTTATAACAGCTGACAGTCTGATTATTTCTGGTCTAGTACCTACAACTGTCATGACTTTTAATTTCTTCATCAGTTATACCTCCAAGAAGTAAGTGTCTGGTTTTTCAGGGTCAAAAACCTCATTAGCCCACATTATCGTAACCATATCTATTTCACCAAGGTTCTCGATATTATGTATATAGCCCGTTGGTATATCTACTACTTCCATTTTGTCACCACTTACGAAATACTCTATTACTTCATCTGAATCTATCTTTCTAAAACGAATAACCCCTTTTCCACTTACCACTAAGAATTTTTCATTCTTTGTGTGGTGCCAGTGATTACCTTTTGTAATTCCAGATTTTGATATATTTACGGATACTTGTCCTCTATCAGGAGTCTTGATAAACTCTGTAAAAGAACCTCTTTGGTCTACATTCATTTTTAATTCATAGCTAAATTTATTTTCAGGTAAATAACTTAAGTATGTGCTATAGAGTTTCTTTGTAAATTCATCAGACATATCAGGTACTGATCTATCTTCTCTGCTTTTCTTAAATGAATAAATTAAGTCTACTATCTTACCTAGAGTAATTTTGTGTACAACAGGTACTTCACAAAACTCTCCTACTTTATTTTCTTTACCTTTTAAAGCATTAATAAGCTCATTTACTACATCATCTATATAAACAAGGTTCATCACTACACTTGAATCGTTCACATGAATAGGTAAGTCATGAGCAATATTATGACAGAAGGTAGCTACAGCACTATTGTAGTTCTGCCTACACCATTTACCAAAGACGTTAGGGAATCTATAAATTAGAACTTTAGCCCCGGTCACTTTACCATAATCAAACAGAAGGTCTTCAACCGCTTTTTTGCTCTCTCCATAAGGATTATTTAACTCAGCTTGAATAGACGATGAAATCATCACCGGGCAAGTGTTACTATATTTTTTTAACGTGTTTAGCAAATCCGAGGTAAATCCAAAGTTACCTTCCATAAACTCTGCTTGCTCTTTGGGACGGTTTACCCCTGCAAGATGAAATACAAAATCGGCCTCTTTGCAGTAATCGTCTAGTAATTTAAAATCTATTTCTTTATCGAACTCAAAAATTTCATTATACTTTTTATTTCTTAGCTCTGCTATTAAGTTTTTTCCTATAAAACCCTTTGCCCCTGTGACTAAAATTTTCATTATCTATCCCAACTTTCCAATTGTTCTCTTACATAATCAAGTTGAAGTAGTTTTTCTTTAATTTGCTCGATGTTAAGCCTTTCTGTATTATGAGAGTTGTACTCATCTTCAGATGAGAGCTTTTGATCTCCTTCTACAAAGTACTTGTCATAATTAAGGTCTCTTTTATCTGCTGGTACACGATAAAAACCACCTATATCTTTAGCTACAACATGCTCTTCTTTTGTGAGTAGAGTTTCATATAACTTTTCTCCATGACGAGTACCGATTACTTTGATTTCATTATCTGCATTAAAGAGCTCTTTAACTGCTTGTGCTAAGTCCCCGATAGTTGATGCTGGAGACTTTTGAACCATAATATCTCCCGCTTCAGCATTTTGGAAAGCAAATACAACTAGCTCTACTGCTTCTTCAAGGCTCATCAAGAACCTTGTCATGTTGGGATCCGTAACGGTTAGTGGCTGTCCATTCTTTATTTGATCTATAAATAGTGGAATTACTGATCCTCTTGAAGCCATCACATTACCATATCTCGTACCGCAGATAAGTGTCCTTTTGGAATCAACAGTCTTTGCTTTCGCTACAAATACCTTTTCCATCATCGCTTTGGAAATTCCCATAGCATTTATCGGATAAGCTGCCTTATCAGTAGAAAGACATATTACCTTCTTAACTCCCATTTCTATTGCACCTGTAAGGACATTATCAGTACCTAATATATTCGTCTTTACTGCCTCTAATGGAAAAAATTCACAGGAGGGTACTTGCTTAAGAGCAGCTGCATGGAAGATATAATCTACTCCATGCATTGCGTTCTTAACACTAGAAAGATCTCTAACATCACCTAAATAAAACTTCAATTTATCATTCTTATAAAGCTTTCTCATGTCATCTTGCTTCTTTTCATCACGAGAAAAAATTCGAATCTCTTTTATATCTGTATTTAAGAATCTTTTCATTACTGCATTCCCGAAAGATCCTGTCCCACCTGTAATTAACAAGGTCTTATCTTTAAACATTTAACTACCTCTTTTCTTCTATGTTGAAGTGACTCATTATTATTTTATAAGCTTTTTCAGTTCGATAATTTTGTTCTAAATATTGTCTTCCATTCATCCCTATTTTGATTAGAGAATCTTTTTCCCTTATTATCATGGCAATTATCTCTTTATAAATCTTGGTCCCTTTACTCTCACACCACCAACCAAATTTACCGTCTGTTATCACTTGACCAACATCAGTATTTGTATCTGTCGCAGCCAGCACTGGAATTTCGTGATTCATATAATCTAATAATCTTGATGGGAAATTTGGTATTGTAAATCTATAATCAAGAAATATTAACCCTACATCACAGGCATCTAATAAATCATCATATTCCACTTTGTTTAAACTGTTTAATACAGTAATATAATCATCTGAAGCTTGCTTCTTATAGTCTTTTATTTTATAAAAATCCGTACCTGCACCCACCATCACAAAATGAATCATATTATTTAATTCATTATCTTTTAGTACTTCGATAATATAATCAACATTCTGTGGTTTTCCGAAATTTCCACCATAAACAAAAATGATTTTATCTTTAGGCAAATTAAAACGTGCTCTTGATTGATTTTTATCTACATGTTTCTTTACTAACGGATTGATCGTATTGGGGCATATTTCAACATTATCCTTATTTAGATAAGGATTGTGCTTAAGAATGAATTCTATATTTGCTTTTGACATACAGCCTATGTGATCACTCATTAAATACAGCTGTTTTTCTTTTTTTCTAAAGTATTTATATATTAATGATTTCCATCCAGTATTTTTTAAGAGTCCAATATCAATGGCATTTTGTGGGAAAATATCCTTCAACATTAAATATGATGTTGCTCTATCTCGCTTCTTAATAAAAGATACCGTATTAGCTATCGTTATTGGTGGAGTTGAATAAAGTACTAGGTCAAACTTGATATCTCCAAAGTATTTATTAATTGCATTTTTAAATTGCCAACCAATCAATATTGTCGAAATGCCCTTCTCAACTAGGTTTGTCTTGGTGATATTACCTGTCTTAACTCTCAGTACCTTGATTCCATGTTCAACATTCATTTCTGTATCCAATCCTAAACGCCTTTCTCTTTGACAGACCACATGCACCGAATGACCTTCATCTCTAAATCGCCTCAGTAAATCAGGATAAACTGCGTTCTCACTTAAATCATTTAGTCCCCCTATAGAGAGAAGTACAATATTCATAATTAAACCACCTTTTATCTTATTAAGCTACTACCATAATTACCTATACTCGATATTGTGGAAAATAATTGGTTTTTTTATCAAAATTCTGATTGCTATTTCGAATCTTGGTTAACTCACTATACTTCTCTTTATCAAAAATCCTCTTACCTATATAAAATTTGTGAATTCCGTTTGGCGAAAAACTTTTTTTGTATCTGAATATTCCATCATCTTCACCATATCCACCACCAAGAATAAATCTCTTCAAGCCTTTATTCTTTGCCCATTTAATAATCTCAAACTTTAAAAAATCATTAGGTCTTAAATTGAAATAATCACTTTTTGTTCCTCCTAAAAACGAATAGCAATTATCGCTACCAAATAAAACTAATTCAGTGGAAATAACTGTTTCCTCATGAATAACATGTATATACACAAAATTGTTTATCATTTCATTTATAGTCTTAAAGAATGACTCAGGAAAGAAAAAATTTGATTTTGCATCATTTCTATCCATTGTTCCGTAATAGATATCCAAGAATTCCTCTATTCTTTCGCCAGATTCATCAATCTCAATTTTTAGATCCGCTTTGTTTGCTTTTTTTAGATTTTTACGAACTTTATGCTCAAAATCTATAAGCATTTCATTAATATCTAAATCAAGCGATCGAACGACATTATTCGTATGACTTTCAACGGTTCCATTAAAGATGTCTTTATAATCACTAAATAAGTGAAATCTAACAAACTCAGAAACAAAACCATTATTTTTGCAGTATTGCTCATATTCCTCATCTAATGTTTTAAAATCTTCACCTTCTATCCAAAAGCCACCATAACCATAAGGCGTAGATAAATCAAACCATTTTTCTGGCTGTATTTTATCTTTAAAATGTTCACTTTCCGAGATATCTCTCTTCATAACGACATTTATGGCTTTTGTTGAATCATTCTCATAGTAAATTAATAATGGATCGCCTTCTCCATTTTCCCCAAATGCCCTTGAATATTGGCTCAAATAGTTCACATCATAATTTTCAAAACTTTTTACAATAGCAT
This sequence comes from Geosporobacter ferrireducens, assembly GCF_001750685.1. Lineage (GTDB taxonomy): Bacteria > Bacillota > Clostridia > Peptostreptococcales > Thermotaleaceae > Geosporobacter > Geosporobacter ferrireducens. Next base: position 2,398,034 of record NZ_CP017269.1, read on the forward strand.
CCCATCTATCTGGTTCCCCAATTGTGATTGTAGAAATCATATTACTTCAATTTCCCCTTTCATATTGCACGATTACACTGTTTCTAAACAAAACTTTGCGAGTAGGTCTACCATGTTCTCGTACTCATTTGAATTTACATCCTGATGAACCGGTAAATTTAAAATCTGTTTAGATAATTTCAAAGCATCACTATGCTCTGTATTTCTAAGTGGTTCGATTAATGTATGGTACAGACTTACAACGCCATATCCAGATTGGTTCATCAATTCATATATTTTATCTCTATTGCCAACTTGTATTTTTATCGGATATGTCTGTGGGATTATTCCATCGTCCAACTTACCTTTTAATGGTTCAAAAATAGAACAATATTTTTCCAATCTTACTAGTTTATCAATTTTTTCATAGTTGCTCTTTCTTTTTAATGCAATCTTCGAAATATCATATGACCAAGGATTATCAACTATTTGATTAATATTTTTTCCTTCAAACGAATATTTCTTCAAACTATCATTAAGCACTTTAATGCTTCCTCCTTTATTAAAAGGAAACATCTTATGTAAAGAAAAAAAAGTGGCATCTGCACACGAATGATTCAAATACAAACTAGTGAAAAAACCATGAGCATTATCTTCAATAATCCATCCATTTTTCTCTTTAATTCTTGAGCATATTTCTTCAATATTAGGATCAACAAAACCAAAATAGTTCACAATCAATATTGCAAATTTATCATTATCTAGGCTATCTATTTTCTCGTAAAGATTATTTAGATCAATATTCAAGTTATTGTCCATTCGATAATATACAATAGATACATTTTCAATTTTATTGATTGGATCAAATATTCCACTACCCTCTCTAGGAGACCACCCAACATAACCAGGTACAAAGACTGTTTTTATCAAACCATCATTTGTCATATTTAAAAGTAAATCATACATTCCTTCACGCGCACTATCATAATAATAATCACAAAGTTTGTAATTCTCTTTTTCGCTTGCTGTTTTATTAATTATCATCTTTGTCACCCAAATTCTTTTCAAATTGCACCCTAGTTACACTAAATCCATGCTTGTTATAAAATTCAATAGTTCTTTCATTCTTGCTAGTAGTTAAAAGTTCAATGACTTTAATGTTTTTCTCTAATGCATATTTTTCTATAAAATCAATCATTCTCGTACCTATTCCATAACCTCTAAACGCAGCATCTACGACAATATGACTAATATGAAGTCTTTCCTCTCCCAAAAATAATCTTCTATAGGCCCATAAAAAACCAATAACTTTTCCCCCTGAGTAAGCTGCAATAATAAGTGCAGAACCATCATTTATAAACTTTTTCATATCATGGAAGTTAGAAATTGCAAAATTCGAAAGGTCATGATGATTAGGGAAATTGATTAAGTAATTATCATTTAATAACTCAATTATTTCTTTAGAATTCTCATTTAAATCAATTTCACTTAAATATCTAATATCAATATCTTCCTTATTTCTCTCCATTTTGCTTAACCTCACTTTTTTCTCTATAAAAATTCTAAAAAATTAACAGATAGGTATTCATTAGTGATTCTTATCATAAAACCTTAAACTATGTTTCTAATCAGCATAAAACTCTCCGCACTCCTAACACAAACTGTGGAACCTCTTAACTTTGAAAGTGCTTCTATAGCTTCGACCGATCTAGGCTGTGGAAATTCTTGAAGCTGACTTTTATAACATTCCATAGCTTTCTTTTTGAGTTTGATTGTATTAGATATATCAATCCATACATTCGGAATAAATACATTATCAACTGATGGTATATTCCATTCCGTTTCTGATAATGTTTCATATGCATAAATCGCCTTGAGTTGAGGATTATTTATAGGTCTTAGCGCTACCATTGCACTGTTAGCCACTTCTACATGATCTATGTGCATATCCCCTTTATGAGGTATAAAAGCTATATTAGGTTTTATTTCCTCAACAACTTTTAATATCTTAGAATTGATTTGAATAATTGGAGTTTCTCTCAGTCTCACAACTGGAAAATCTAAGAAAATAGTCTCCTTAACACCTAAGATTTTATGAGCATTTTCTGCTTCGGTTCTGATAACATTAAGTAAGTCTTTATCACCTGCACTGGTAACTATACAAACATATACTTCATGACCTTCATTAGAATATTTTGCTATTGTACCACCAACACCTAGCACCTCATCATCTGGATGCGGTGCAATAATTAGAATTTTCATGATTCACCTCGGTATTTAACTCACTTGCAAGAGTCTTTTATTTAAACTTATATCCTTCTCTTATTTTGATGCTATTTGTGCACTCAAAATCATATATTCTAAGCAGTCCATCTATACATACTACATCCAAGTATTCTTCTGTCTTCTTTGCAATTTGACCTGGTAGCCCTATATACTTCTTGTTTTCCATAAAATCTGCTCTCCAAAATACCACTTTATCCTTTCCATCATAGTAGGAAAAAGCACCTGGGTACGGCTTTGACACCGCTCTAATCAATCTATGAATTTGCTCGACAGGTTCCTGCCAATTTATCAAACCGTCTTCTGGTAAACGCTTCAATAGATATGTTGCTTCCTCTTCATTTTGTTTAATGGATTTTAAATTATTATTCATTATTTCTGGAAGTATTCTTCTAGCTAACCTTCCAAACGCTTCTGTTACTTTTCTTTCTGCATCTATAGCATAGTCAGTATTTTCAAGGAAATAATCTTCTTGCCCTATAATATCTCCTGAATCTATACCTTCATCAATAAAAAACATTGAACATTTTGATTCTTTTATTCCAAGTAACATCTGCCACACCATAGCTGCTCTTCCTCTGAATTTTGGAAGGGGTGTGGGATGAGATCCAATTACGCCTTTTTTTGCAGATTCAATGATTTCTTTCCCAATAAGTTGGGATAGGCCAATCACAAAAATATAATCCGGATTTATTTCTTTAATTAATACTGTATGTTCCTTGTCGTTTATTCTTTTAAACTTTCTATAGGGTATGTTGTGTTTTTCCGCTAATTGATGAATAGGATAATAACCAGACACATTTAAAGAGTATTGTTCATCTAATGAAAATACCATTTCAACAGGAAAATTTAATCTAACCATTTCTTGAAGTAGAGTCTTACTACTAGACCCAACCGACCCAATAAGTATTGATTTCATGTAAAAACCTCATTTCATAACAAACTATTATTAACTAGTACTTTTTTCTTTCTTAAATTTACCTTCGCCCATAATAACAATAGCAACTGTCTTTAATAATATTTTGAAATCCAAAATGATACTAAAGTTTAGAATATACTCAACGTCATATTCAATTCTTTGCTCCCATGGCAAAGTGATGTTTCCATTAACCTGTGCTAATCCAGTCATTCCTGGTCTCATATTCAGTCTTTGAAGTTGAAATTTTGTATAATTGTCAACTTGTTGCTGGATAGTAGGTCTAGGACCAACTAGACTCATATCCCCTTTAAATACATTTATCAATTGTGGTAGTTCATCTATCTTTGTCCGTCTAAGAAATTTTCCAACGGGAGTAATTCTCTCTTTGTCTTTTGTGAAATCTAGGTTTTTTTCAGCCTCTCTATCCACCTTCATAGTCCTAAATTTTAAAATATTGAACTTTATGCCATTCTTACCAACTCTTTTTTGCTTAAAAAACAATGGACCTGGCATAGTCAATTTGATTAAAATTGCAGAAATAATTAGTAGTGGAGAAATTAGAATTAATCCTATGCCACTCCCAAAAAAGTCAATCAACCTTTTTATAAATAAGTTTAAATCTCTCATCAAAATACATCCCATCTATCTCCATAATGATTTAATAATCCCACATATTCTCTCAAGATCTCCATCTGTCATCTTTGTATCAGATGGCAAGCATACACCATTCTCAAACAGCTTCTCACTCACATCTGAACCGACATAATCATACTCAGCGAAGAACGGCTGCATATGCATCGGTTTCCAGACAGGTCTTGATTCGATATTCTCAGTTTCAAGTGCCTCCATTACTTCTAGAGGTCTAACCTTACCTTTCAAAGTCATTACACTAAGCCAGTAATTAGGCTCATTCCACTCATTAATAGGCATGAAGTCCACACCTTCTAATGAACCTAACTCTTTCTTATAATATTCAAAGATATATTTCTTCTTTGCCACTCTTTGATCTAACACTTTAAGCTGTCCTCTACCAATTCCAGCAACAACATTGCTCATACGGTAATTGAACCCTAATTCGCTATGCTGGTAGTGCCTTGCTGCATCTCTAGACTGAGTAGACCAGAATCTAACTTTCTTGATTTTCTCTTCATCATCAGAAACTAACATCCCACCACCAGAAGTAGTGATGATTTTGTTTCCATTAAACGAGAACACGCCAAACTCACCAAAGGTTCCAGTATGTCTTCCTTTATAATAAGCTCCTAAAGACTCAGCTGCATCTTCAATCGCTGGCACATTGTGCTTCTCACAAATAGTCATGATCTTATCCATATCAGCTGAAAGGCCATATAAATGCACAACTAAAACAGCCTTCACCTTATCACCATACTTTTCGAAGGCTGCCTCTAATGCTTTGGGATCCATATTCCAAGTTTCATAATCACTGTCAATAAAGACCGGAGTAGCGTTCTGATAGATGATCGGATTGGCTGTAGCAGAAAAAGTTAGAGTCGGACAGAATACAACATCACCTTCACCAACACCAACAGATTTAAGTGCTAAGTGGATTGCTCCAGTTCCAGAAGTTAAAGCTGCAGCGTGTTTTGAACCAACTCTTTCAGCAAGCTCTTTCTCAAACTCATTAACATTTTGTCCTAGTGGTGCTACCCAGTTCGTGTCGAATGCGTCTTGTACATATTGCATTTCATAACCTTCATCACTCATGTGAGGTGAAGCGAGCCATATCTTTTTGTTAGTAGTACCTGCTTTATTCTCAGCCATTTCCTGTCATCCTCCCTTTTCTAAAGTCTATGTGTTGTATAGAGGTGCTTTTTTGTATTTAGCACCTTCTTGTTTTCAAATTTATGTATTGATTTATGTGCTAAATCGTCCATACTTCACTCTCATGATTGGATGCATAGAGGTGTAATGCTTCTGTAACATTCGCCCTTATACTCCAATCTCTAAAACCCTTTATATTACTACCTTACAGCCTATTTATCCTTTCACCACACTCACGTCGATACTCCCATCCAATCACAACCAAGGAATCTCATCCTCGTGTAAGCTACATCTGACTTTTCCTTCTTCAAACGAAATGATCCCACCAGATGGATATGCTCTATCAAAATTCTCAATAAGAAATTGATTAAAAGTACTCTCCTCTTGGTAGTTCTCCTGTAAAAAAGCAGCGTACAACCTTTCTACAGTATTTCGATTTACCTCTCAAACGCTATCCTCTGATAAACTTTTATACCGAGTCCATCTGGGTCTGGCTATCGCTGCGATGATTCCAAGTATCGCGATGGCTATTTCAAGTTCAGTCAATGTAAAGCCACTATTTCTTTTATCCATAGAAAATCACCAGACAAATAAAGATATTAGATGATAGTTTTCATCATTTACTGTATTAATAACAACTTGTCTTCCCTGAACATCCATTTTTGTATTTTTAGGTTTTACAGTTGTCTTCTTTTCATAGCAATGGGCTATTTAAAATACTTTATGTCAACTTTAAAATGCGTCACTATCTATCAGTATCGGATATTTTTCTTATAAAATGTACTAGGTTCCTTACCTTTTTAACAGCGATTTGTTTTTCATCTGAATCTTTAAGAATCTTTCTTGCTCTACGTGCTTCTTCCCCAAGAAATATCTTTGTATCCTTTGTTTTAATTCGATTATCATGCACTCTGTGAGTGATGGTTCTAGGAAATCAGCCGGGAGAAACGATACTAACAATGGCATCGTATACTCCCATGTTTATCTCTTATCCACTATTTGAATAGTTGCGATGTACTACAGCATTCACTAAGCTCTCGCGGATAACTTCTTCTGGTGGTATTGCATACTTATCCGCACTTTGAACTCCTCTAATCTCACGTTTTCATGAAATGTGGCTTTATTCTTTTACAATACTGAAGTCGACCTACCGTTCAGCTATTATTTCCATAAAACTGTAAAAACTATCATGTTTACAGAAGCCAAACACTTCCATTATTACTCTCAAAAGCATTCTCTTTACTATGAATTTTGCGTTGAATCTTCTTATTGATATAGAAGATATCACGATACTTAAAGCATATATCTTCTCCATACTATTGAAGAAACCGTCTGTATGATCAACGCATTCTATAGTCAAATATGAATGATTTACACAGAGATAAAATAAGCGCCGAAAACTAGCAACTATTACAAAATGCTATATTGTCGGCAAAGGATTAGATATTTAGCCTTATGGCTTTGATTCTAAGAGAATAAGTCTATTGATATCAATAGATTTTTCTGAGTTTCCTAGGTGATCAATTCGGATATATTGATCACCTGACTGGATCTCTTCTGAAGTTTCAAATTCATAGGCAAATGCATTTTTTGCAGCCATACCCATATCTAGTTTTTGAGCAAACTGCGTTGTCTTTCCATTACGGCTTATCACCTTTATAACCGCAAAATCTTCATCTATGGTGCTGTTTAGCTTCAACTCCATCTTATATTTCGTCGAAGGTTTTAGTTCAAAATTTGTGGAATAGATGAATCCAGTCCCTGCTCCTGTGTTACTGATTTTAATACCATCATCAGCAACCTCAGTGATAATATTTGCATCTTTATAATTATATACCTTCCAGTTATCCGTTAAGCCATTCTCATCGGTATCTAAGGCAAAATAGAAGATTTTATTAATATCCTGGATTTCTCTATCTTTTTCATCTACATGATACCTTGCTACATTAAGTTGATCTATTGTTTTATCTGTCAAGATCAGTTTTTTGTTTTGAGTCTTATTATTTGCAATTCTAATCTCATTCACTACTTCAAGTATGCTACTATATGTTTCTAAAGCCTGTTTTTTATTGTTATTTTCTAGATAATACCTTGCTACAGCATTATATATTTCCGTTTTTATTTCATAGGAGTTTGCTACTGCAGGAGCTACTTCAATCACTTTATCGGCGTATGGGAGAGCTTCATCAAATTGGCCTACATTTAAATAATGTAATGCCGCTTGACTTAAAATCAAATCATTATAGGGTGCATATTGGATAGCTTTTTTGAGATGTTCCTCCGCTTCTAGGAGTAACTGCTGGTTCTGATTTTGCTGACTAATATTTCGCAATATCTGTGCCATATCGATTCGATAAGTTGCATCAAAGGGATCTGCTTTGACAGCTCTGTCAAAGGCTACTACACCCTCTTGAGAATGCCCACTTTTAAAATATGCTGCCGCCTCTCTGGCACTAGCATTTCCTATATAAAGAAATCCTGTAAAGAATATGATAGGTATTACTACTGCGACGAGTAACAATGGATGAATCTTTCTTGCAAATCCCTCCCTCTTTATTTGATGGGGTAAATCTATTTGAGGTAACATGCCTAAAAATACCCATAATAGAATCAAAATCGATAAATATGAAAAATTAAAATCAAGTACACTATGTGCCAGTAAAGATAGGATTGCTATAGTCATAGAAATATTCCTAGTATCCTTCTCTTTTACAGCTTTAAAGCCAGTTACAACGATACATCCAATCATTAGGAATAGTAGGATAATCCCTAATGACCCTACCTCTACCATGGTTTGAATGAAATAATTATGTGCCTCTGTACTATCATAGATTTCAGATTGATATTGCCTATACAATCCCTTCCAAGCGCCACCCCCCGCACCTAAAACCATATGGTCCTTAAACATGCTAAAACCATCTTTGTAAAAGGTAAGTCTTGCAGATGAACTGTTATCTTGCATGTTGATATTGTTTAATCTGGTGATAAAGGATTCCGGAATGTATTTATAATGAAGATTTATGTTTTTAATACTTTCATCAGCTATATTGATTAATTCTACAGCATTGAAAGTTACTTTTGTATCAGAATAAGTATTGGTTAGATAAATCTGAAGTTTTTTTGTTTCTGCTAAGGTTTGAAATGGAATTTCAATTTCGCTAGCTTGTTCTATTTCTCCGAGTTGTTCTGCGATCATCTGAGCTTCACCCGTTGCCCCAATACTCATGACTCTCACGCGCCATGGCCATTGTCTTTCATTCTCTGTAGCAGCTTCTAGGTTGAGCTTTAATAGATATTCTTCATCAGGCTGTACGGTATGTACAACCCGTTGTATTTGATTAGTCCTATTTTCTGTCAATCCATAGTTATCAAAAGTCAAGGGTTCTGTGGCATTGAATGCCAATAATAATAAGCCAACAACGCCCAGCATTAAACTCGTCAAGGAAATATAGATATATTTGTACTGTGTCTCTTTTATTCGGGTGAACATCTTATCTATTAGGATGTATGGACCAGTAAAAATGCCAATGGCTAGAAATGTGTAGAGTAGTCCCTGGGATTTATTGCCATCTGCTTCTAAAAGATTCTTTGTGATGGGCTGTAGTAGGAGTATGATTGGAATCAGTGCAACAATGAAATATAAAATAGTTTGAACTTTCTTTTCTTTGGCAAGGGCAAGCATATATAGCAGAACAAATATAGGCAGTAATAACCAAGCTCCCCTTGAATAGGTGAATACAAATACAAAGAGCATGATAAATCCGGATACTGCATATACTATTTTCTGCCATAGTTTATCTGTACTGTATAGTTTCCCTAATGTGATAAACAGTAGGGTCATCATAAAAGCAGCTAGGGTATTGGGATACTGAAAGGTAGAAGCCATACGATTGCTAAGTACTACATCTTGTAGTTGCACATAACCCGCTGCGCCTAATATACCAATACCCGCGGTTGTTACTCCACTGGCAATCAATACATTTAGAACCCAATCCTTACATTTTTCATCCCGGACATAATCTTTGACCATAAGATAAATGATAAAGCAGTTTACATATCTTAGGGTTATCCCTATGGCATCCCTTAAATTGGCCCATTTGCCAAATACTATAGGTAACAAATAGACGATAATAAAGAAGAGTCCAATATAATCTACTCCATTATCAAAGGATATTTTTTCCCGTTTTAAAGTTTTATTGGCTAAATATAGAATAGACAGTGTAAATGAAACTATATGCGTGATAAGAATCTCTCTTGTAAAAAAGAGTCCCTTAAAAAAAGGTAAGCTAAATATCAAAATTGAGAGCAATAGAACAATTAATTCTATTTTACTTTTTTCTTTTATTCCTGTTTTATTTTTTCTCTCATTAGCAGATTTAGAAATCATTATAGTACACCCCTCATCCTTCGGCTTTGGAACGACGGGGGCGTCGTTCCTTACAGCATCTAGTCCTAATTCCAGTTTATTTACAGGTTTTCACCTTGATAGCGCTTCGCTTCATTCCCTGATGTTTTCCAGTATTCTATGAAAAAGGCGGCAAATACACCTATCATTACTCCCAACACTGTCGCAATTGCTAGATTCATTGCCTTTCTAGGTCCAACAGGTTTAGTTGCAGGATACGCCTTTGATATAACAGTAATGGTAGATTCTCCAATCTGGGAGGATTCTGCTACCCTGAGTTCCTCATATTTTTTAACAAAAGCATCATAGGTGTTTTGTGCAATTTCCACCTTTTTCTCTATGATTCTTGCTTCATGCTTTTTTTCCTGCAGTTCTACCTGCAGTTCCTCAATTTGCTTCTGCAGTATGTTTACTTGTTCCTTTATGTTCGCAATATCTGATGTTACTGCAGCCAGCTCTATCTTCAGCAGTGTGGCAGAATCCTCTATCATCAACTGCAGCTTGTCTATGGAAAGATTGTCCTCACCGTCAGATTGATTTTTCAGTATAATTCTATTAGAACCTTTGGCCTCTGTCTCAGCAACCTGGATGGATGCTTTCAGAGACTGTTGCTTGATCTGCAGATCCGTTAAATTCGTCTTGTAGGTGGTTATTTGTGTCAGTTTCGCCGCTAACTCCTGCTCCAGCTCCGAAACTCCTCTAGGCTGTGATAAAAATTCTTTTAACTCATTGGAAGCTTCTTCAAGCTTTATTAGTTCAGTTTCCAATTGCGTATTTATATGACTTGAAGAACTACTGGCATGTTCTTTTGCCTTATCCGATACAAATGCTACAAACTTCTCTCCCACTTTGCTGACGATTTTTGCCGCCATTTCCGGATCTGAATGCTGCATTTTTACTGTAATTAAGTTTGTATCCTTGATGGTTTCAAGGGTGATAGCCTTTGCAAGGCTGGCTATATCATATTCTTCTTCTAGCTTCAACTCTGCTATGGTTTCCCGCATAACCCTTGGTGCAGTAATCTGTTGTCGATAAGTTTCCAATGTCATAGTAGGGTATCTGGACAGAGAGTTGAGTATACTGTCGACCCCTTCCCCTTGAATTTGTGTTGATTGCAGTTTATCACTAAACTGTGATGCCATGAGCACCATTCTACTTTCATATACTGGATCCAGTATAAAAAAACTGACAATACCTGCAACCAATATAGATGCTACTGTAATCAATATGATAAGCTTTTTTTGTTTTATCAGAATCTCTATAAGTTCCCTTAGTGATATTTCTTCTGCATTCATATTTTTGATCCTGCCTTCCTTTGTTATCCTTATTGAATTTTGTTTTATACACCCTTTTAACCAAAAAATTTCTTCTTCCATATCTATTGTAAAGAATAATCTCTATAAAATCAAGGAATACTAATTTTTTGGGAAAACATACATGAAAAAAGAGACATTGCCATATCATAAAATATCATTTGCTGCATCTAGTATTCTACCGATTTTATAAAAAATCCCAGCTATGCTTGGCCGGGATTCTCTACCTCTTTATTCTTCTTTTTCTTCAATTTCCCTTTAATTCTACTGATAATTAAGCTGTTAGCCTTTGTGCTGTTGTCAAAGGTCATAAAGGCAGCAGGAATTACCAGCATGGTAAGTACAGATGAAACCAATAGTCCAAATATAATCGAATAGGCCAATGGTGCCCAAAGGCTGCCTCCTGACAGACCCATTGGTACCAATCCGATTACCGTTGTTATCATACCAATCATAATGGGCCGCAGTCTCGTCAAGCTTGCTTCCTTTACTGCTGTCTTCACTTCCATTCCACTACAGGACAAGGTGTTGATATAATCCAGCAGTACAATCCCATTGTTTACCACGATCCCCATGAGGCTTACGCCTCCCATGAGTGCCATGAACCCAATGGGATATCCTGTGATCTTTAGACCCCAGATCACACCGATAAAGGATAATGGAATGGTACCCATGATAATCAGCGGTTTTCGAAGGTCGAAAAATTGAAATACCAATACCAGGTAAATCAATGCTGCCGCCAGGTAGAAAGGACCAATCAAGGATTTAAACGCTTCGGTACGGTCTTCATTCTCCCCGCCAAAAACCATTGTATACCCCATAGGCAATTCATAGCCTTCCATTTTATCTTCAACAATCTTTAAAAGCTCAGAAGCGGTGTGCCCATCCTTTGGATAAAGGCCGACAGTAATCGTTCTCTCCCGGTCCCTGCGCAGAATTTTATTGATGGCAAATTCATTTCGTATTTCCGCGATTTGCATGAGGGGTACGTTTTTCTTTGTTACCTGGGAAGTCACATATATATTTTCTAATATTTCTTTATTGGACTTGTCTTCTGTGGGTATTTTCATCACAACAGCCACATCTTCATCAGAATCATCGGGCTTAATCTTTGTAATCTCCAGGCCATTTACAACCATCCGGACCATTTTCCCAATATCATAATTGGTTATACCGGACATATTGGCTTTTTCTTGATTAACCTCAACAATCATTTTTTGCACTTCCAGCCCATAGTCGTCCTGAACATTGTAACCTTCCTGGATTTCATAGAGCTGTTCTTTTATATCTTTAGATATTTTCCGCAGTACATCTACGTCTTCCCCGCTTACCCGGATCTGTACAGGCATGCCCACGGGAACTGCATTTTCCAGCTGCTTTGCTTCGATCCTTGCCCCTGCAATTTCGCCATCCAGCTTGTGCTGGATATTTTTGATCTCTTCTTTCTTTCCGTTGACAATAAACTGCGCCTTATTGGTAGCAATCTGATTGGGGAAAAAGGAAGTATAAAACTTGGGTATACCATCCCCAACCTTTAATAGATAGTTTTCTACAGAAGGTTCTTCTTGAAGAATCTTTTCGATTTGTCCTGTAACTTCCCTGGTTTTTTCAAGGGAGTTTCCATCCATCGTTGAAACATCAATCACATATTGATCCCTTTCCACAAATGGGAAAAGCTGTAATCCCAGTGTAGGAATCAATAGGCCGCTACCCAATAAAGCCCCTATCGCCAGCGCAATAACTGTTCTAGGTCTTTTTATAGCAAAATCTAACAGCCATTCATACTGACTGGTAAAAAACTGTTTAATTCCCTTTTTCTTTTTTGGGTTTTCTGCTTTTTTATCTTCAACTTTTAAGAAAGTATACCCCATCACAGGAACTGCTGTTAGGGAACAGATGTAAGAGCTCATCAGCGCTACGGTTACCAGCAGCGGCAAGGTTTTTATGAATTTTCCTGCAACACCCTGCATCATTAGAAGGGGTAAAAAGGAGGCAATGGTCGTTAGGGTAGAAGTGAGAATGGGGATATTGACTTCCCGGATTCCTTCCACAATGGCCTCTTCTTTTGCCCTTCCCTTTGAAAGATACAGGTACATATTGTCATTGGCCACAATTGCATTGGCCACAAGCAAACCCAAGCATACAATCAATGAAGAAATGGACACCTGGTGCAGAATCACCCCAGTCATCTTCATGAAAACAAAAGTGAACATTACGGTAATGGGAATAGAAGTAGAAACCACCAGCGCACTTCTCCACCCCATTGTCAGGAGAACTACAACTACTACGAGGAATATGGCAGACATCAGGTTCTTCTCAAAATTTTTAATTGATTCGTCTACATATTGTGCCTGATCCGTTATAATATTGATGGTGACCCCTTCCGGCATGGCTTTCCTAAAATCATCTATTTGCGCATTCAGTCGTTTTCCAACCCGTACCACATTTTGCCCGTCTGCATACTTAACCGCCAGTAGAAGGGCCTTCTCTCCCTTATAACTGATATAGGTATCCCTTTTTTTCTCTACCTTTTGCACATTGGCAATATCTTTTAAGTAAATCACATTGCCGCGGGAGGACATTCCCACAATCGTATTCTTTATTTCTTCAACCTCTTTGTACTCTCCCGTAGTGGTAACAGGCAGCTTAGATCCTGCCAGCTCCAGATTTCCTCCCGGTATATTTACATTTCTTGCAGCCAGCAGCTTTGCAACCGTATCTATAGACAGTTGAAACTGTCTCATTTTTAATATATCTAAGTCAACCTGCACTTCATCATTTTCATACCCCTCTAATTTTACTTCCGATACTCCCTTTTCCTTCTCTATTTTATTTTTAATTTCATCTGCAATGCTCTTTAGTTCTTTATAGTCAACGTCTTTACCGCTTAGCGTCATGAGCATCCCATAGGTCTCTACCAGATCTGTATCTATTTTGGGGCTCCATGCCTGATCCGGAAAATCGGCTTCTGCATCGCTTACTTTGTCTTTTAAACTGTTCCACGCTTTTTCAATTTCCGCATCACTTAGATCATGCAACCTTACCACAATTACGCCGACGCTGTCCAACGCATAGCTTTGCATCCGCTTTACTTCTGAAATTTCTGCAATCCTTTTTTCTAACGGCTTAATAATAAACTTCTCCACATCTTCAGGAGTGGCACCGGGATAAATTACTTGAATAGTTGCGCCCGGTGAGGCAACATCGGGATTTTCTTGTCGTTCCATCTCATTATAGATATACAATCCTCCCAGGAAAATGAAGATGGAAATGATTGCAACAATGCTCCTATGTTTGATACACCATCTTGTCATTATTCCACAACCTCCGCTTTCACACGGTCATTTTCCTTCAGTATATATTGTCCCTCTACTACAACCATTTCCCCTGGGTGAATTCCCTCTGTGATCTCAATCCGTTTCCCTATTACTTTGCCGATTTCTACTTTTCTTTCTTCTACCCGGTTTCCTTCCTCATGGTAGATATAGACAACCGCCTTATCATGATGCTTGATCACTGTATCCACAGGTATCAGCATGGTCTCTGACTGCCCTAATACAATATTGGCGCGGGCAATCATTCCCGGCTTGATCGTTCTGTCCTTATTATTTATTTCAATTTTAACCCCAAAGGTCCTTGTCTCTGCATCAGCGGTCGCATCAATATTGCTTATCTTTCCTTTTATTGCTTTCTCTAAACCATATATCTGCAGATCTACTTCCTGTCCTTTTTTCAGCTTTCCCACATATTTGTCCGTAACGCCTATTTCTACCTCCAATATATCCAGCTGCCCCAACACGATGGCAGGATACCCTGCTGCAATCGATTCTCCTGTCTCCACCAATTTTTTTACCACCGTACCATAGGAGGGACTCATCAGCACAGTATCTTCAAGTTTTGATTGAGCAAGGTCCAAGGCAACCTCAGCCTGACGCAGCTGTGCATCGGATATCGCACTGGCATCCTGAGCTTCCTGATACTTATTTTCAGCTACAACCATACTGACTTCCAGCTCTTCCAATGTTTTTTTCGGTACAGCACCTTTTTCATATAACCGGTTTACCCGTTCGTATTGTGTTTGAATAAAGTCCAAATTTGCTTTTGCCTGGTTTATGGCTGAAGTAATGCTGCTGTCAGATTTCAGCGCCAACGCATCATACTGGGCCTGTGCCGCTGTCACATTCAACATATAATCACTGTCTTGCAGGCTCATGATCCGCTGCCCCGCTTGGAGTACATCTCCTTCTTCAATATAGATATTTTCGATAACTCCCGGTACTTTAAATGCTAGCCGGATGGTTTTACCCGGCTTTACATTGCCGCTTACTTCCAGGGTATCCTTGTATATTTCTTTATCTACGCACATAACTTTTACAGGTTTTATTATGCTTTCCTCAGCCTGCACCGCTGTATTCCCGCAGCCTGTTAAGTTCATGACAAGTATCAATAGCATTCCATATGCCATCCACTGCTTCCGTCGCATTTTACTGTCCCCCTGCTTTTATAATTTTCTTTGTTTCATAAATTTGCCCGGCATTTAGTATATGTAATCGCCAATATCATTTAAATACTTCATTTTTATTAGATTATATCCATAGATGATCTCGATTTGTTTCTGTTCGATCTGTGCCAGATTTTCCTCTGCTGCCAACACTTCTACAATCGTTCCTGCCGTAGATTCAATGTCTAATTTTTTCAACAAACTGGTTTCGATATTAAATCCTTCCTGATACTTTAGTTCAGCAATTTCCACATTTTCCTTGGCATCATCAACCATTTTTCTTGAAAGCTCCAGCATCCCGCCCGTACTTTTCATCAGCTCATGAGACTGCCGTATACTGCTTTCTACTTCTAAAAGAACCTGTTTCAGATTTAGTCCGGCTTTATTCCTCAACAATGCAGCTTCTTTATATTCTGATGCAAAGGCAGAATAATGATTATTAATAAACCGGACATTTAAGTCATGAATTTCTTTATCTGCCATGGCCTTTTTTATCTCTAGCCTGTTGCTTATCCCATGATTTAACCCAATATGAAGGTCATAGTCTTCTACTTCTTCCTGCAGCACATCGGTTAAGACAATTTTTTGATCCAAAGGGATGTTCATATGCTTTTTCAGTTCAATCAGATCTGTATTTAACTGGCTTTGTGCCTTTTCGTATTCCAGCTGTGTTCCTATATAATAAACTTTAGCCAATAACATATCATCCTTGGATTTCATCCCTAACTCATAACTGTCCTTTGTAAAATTGTACTGCTTCTCTGCCCGTTCCATGGCCTTTTTCTTTACTTCAATCATTTTCTGATTCTTTAACACATCATAATAGCTTTTTTGAATCTGCAAAGCGATTTGATTTTTATAAGTATCATAGGAATCCTGGCTGACTTCACTCACTTTTTTTGTAATATCCATCAGCAGTCTCCTGGCGGAGGGTACATCGATAATATAGGAGCTGGTCATTCCCAGCTGCCTGCCTATCGTAGAGATGACCTCCTGCACAGCTGCATCCAATTGCCCTTTGGCACTATTTAATGTGCCGGCTGCCTTCTCCAGTTCTTTCATTTTCTCGTTGATCTGATCAGGTGTCAGTAGATCTGCATCGATTGCATACTGCAATTGGCTGTAGCCATCACTCAACCGGGCAGAACCTCCAAGGATCTGCTTATCTGCAAGATTTAGTTTTTGACTGATTTCATCGGCTATATCTTCCTGAACTTCATTCAGATCAATTTGATTTTTTACTAATTTTAAAATGATGCTATTTTCCACACCTGCTTTTACTGCTTCTTCAATGGAAAAACTTAATGCATCCTCCTGTGCCCATGCCAGGGCAGACATGTTTAAAATAATAGCTGTGACAAGAATTGCACTTATTCTTCTACATCTGAGCTTCACTTAAAAGCCTCCTTTTTGTTCTGCATTTTTAATAAGATTCATTCTCATTTTTTCCAGTATTTCCACCATTTTATTGATTTCTTCTACATCTACCCCATGCAGCATCTCCTTTGACCAATTTTTATAGGCTTCCATTACTTCTTCTATATATGCTTTCCCCCTTTCTGTGATGGCAGCTAACACCTTTCTTCTGTCTTCCTTATCCCTGATCCGGCGTACATAACCCTGCTTTTCCAACCTATCGATTAAACCGGTTATATTCCCTTTTGTTACCAGCATCCGCTCTCCTATTTCCGATAAAATCATGCCGCTTTCATCCCCTTTATACAGGATCACCAGCACATTAAATTTCGTATTGGATATTCCAAATTTGGAGAAAAACCGGTTGTGGATTTCTTCTAGCAGTTCTGTCGTTTTTTTCAATTCTACAATACTTTTGTTCTCAATTTCATGAACCCACAAATAGCTTTCTGATATTTTCTTAAGTTTTTCCAATCCATATTCACTCCTCGATTCAATTTATATATTTATATTATATATGTATATAGTTTATGTGTAAACTATATACCGTTAAATTATATGGGGAAAATTTTTTTGTTCAACATAAAAAGACCCTTTACTGACGATATAACCGTCAATAAAGGGTCTTCTTTAAAGCTTATAAATGATTAATCCAACTGAATAATTCTTCTTGCAATAAACCAGTCATCTTCATAGTAACCTTCTATCAGCACCTCATCTCCACTAACCAATTGGGACAGTCTCATGCTTGTACCCGCACTGGACAGGATGGTTGTATCATCGGTGATTTCTACAAATACGGATTCTATTCTTCCTGTAGAAGTGTCTGTATATTCTACTCTCAGTCTGTCAAGGTCTTTGTATACCCGTGTGATTTCCCCCATAATTACGTTTTTATCTCCGCTTTTTTTGGCGTCGATACGGGTTACAACTTTATTCTCCATTTGCAACTCTACAGTATATCCCGGGCGCAGATCATATATCTTTACATCTTCCCGATCCATTCTTATGGTCGCACTATTCGATACCTCATAAGTATACTCTTCTTTATCATCCCTGGAAGTGATTGTTATTTTCGTAGGATTTCCTAGGGTAATGGCCTTGATGCTGCCCTCATCCTTGCTTTTTGTCGTACGGGATATGGCGCGTATATCTGTGGCTCTATTGTATTCAACCGTAACTGTTATGATATCCCCTACAGCTAAATCAATAATGTCTACTTTTTTATTATCCCGTCTGATATAGGCTTTGTCATCAATTTCAAATTCCAGGCTTTGTTCGTTATTGATCTTTACTTTTATTTTATAGTATTGATTTGACTCTAAAACCCCATCATAGATAACCCGGCTTTCTTCGACCGTAATCTTTACAGCTTTTTGGCCAATCGCCACGATAGAAACCTGTTCTCCTTCTACCAAGCGGCTGGCTGATATTGCTTTTTTATCCCTAAGAATATCCGTATCTTCGTCAATTGTATATTCCTTTTTATAGACTGCATCAAATTTATCTTTAACAATCAATAGATAGTAGTCATCCATACTGATCACACGGTCTACAAACCCTTCAAATACCACAGAACTATTGTCTATTTCTATCAATGTCAGCTTGTTATTATTGTCCATGGTGAGCTTTAGTACATCTCCTGCACGGATATCTACCGCCCGTTTAATGGAGCCGTCTTTTTTTACCGTAACACTGGCATCTAAACTATATACCTCCACATTAGACTTTTCATCCTTCACCACCAGCATGGTACCGTCACTGTTGACGTAGTCTGCGATCATTGTTTTTTGGTTCGCAGGCTGCTGTGTTTCAGTTTTCGGCGGCTGCACCACTACCGGGGCTGAATTGTCTTGTTTAAACAGCAAATCATATACCTTAGAACAGATAACTGCCATCTCTGCTCTTGTAATAGAATTGTTTGGATTGAATTTGTTCTGCGCATCTCCCGTAATGATCCCTTTCCTTGCAAGTAAATCCACATAGGGAGTGCCTGCTTTAATAATCATTTCCGCATCTTGAAAGCTTAATATAGGGAGTGGATCTAGATCCTCGTCCATGTTCAGTGCCTTTCCTGCAAAAATAGCCACATCAACTCTCCGTGCATTGGCAGCCTTACCGTTCTTTACGAAGTTTTTAACTTCTTGTGCTGTTACAATCTGATTGCTCAACGCATATCCTACCGCTGTATGGGCCCAGGAAGGTATGTTGGCATCCTGCAGTGTTTTTTGATTTGTTGATGATATCGCAGATCCTGTTGATAACTGATTGGTAGCCTCAAGGGTTTTATATATCATTTGTAATGCTTCTATGTATGTAACCGGATCACTGGGTTTAAAAAGTACCTGCAGTGTTTTTTCATCTATACTTCCCTTAATGATTTCTTTGTCCGCCATTTTATTGATGTATTCTGTTGCCCAGGGTACACTGTTTATGTCCGAAAAAATACTTGCCGCATGACTGGCAATAGCGCTAAATAAGAAAATCGTCGTGATGAAAAGCAAGCAAATCCGCTTTTTGTAATTCATAAATGCAATTCCCTCCTATCATATTTTCTAAATGGTTACTTGTTGTTCGTATCAAAGTTCTACATCTCCTGCCATGAATCCTTTTTTTTCCGTCTTCTGTAACAGAATAGTAATATTTTTTCTTGACCCAATCTAAAGTACATCCAGTCTGAAATATTATTTAATATTACAAAAATAACGGGTTGCAATATTTGCAACCCCTGCAGAAGGCTTTGACATTTCTGAAAAATAGGGACGACATGAAGCCATCCCCTACATTAGCGCTTCTTTTGTAGGGGCAGGCCTTGTGTCTGCCCACTTCATACACGGGACGACACACAGGTCCCTACCAATATCAGCAAAACAAGCGGCCTTAAATTAAATTTTTCAGTCACAGATCTGTAAGGTTCTACCTATAACAGATGAGGGTTTTCTATAGAAACCTTCAGTTGATTGTGCTGTACTGCCATCTTTTTCAAAGCAAATTCAATCTGTTCTAAGCTTAAGTACTGCTCTTCCAAATCTAAAGCAGTGATCAGTCCTGCATTAAATTGTGTCTCTAATAGCTTAATAGAGCTGTTTAACTTCTCTATAGCTATTTGCTGCAGCTTATAGTTTTCTTCAATTTGCTTTGCCTGGTTATAAAGGGACCGAATAGTTTCTTCATAGTTTTTCTTTGAACTCGCCAGTGATGTTTTGGCACTGGATATATCCATCTGCTTTACTACATATGAATCCAGTCCCGCATTGTATTCATATAGTTTTAATCCCAGTTCCAAAAGTTCAATCTGCTGCTCTTGATACCAGATATTCGGCAGACTTGGAACTTTAGATTTTGCATACTGATCGATATCAGCAATTTCCAATGGTTTGTAGTCAAAATCTTCATCCGAGGTATATCGTGTATCCAACGGCAATCCTAACAGTTCATTTAAACTCTCATAGGCATTTTCTAAATTCTGCTCAAGGATTTGTTTCTGTTTCTTTTCTTGCGCTAGGTTCTTCTGTGCCATGTCTAAATTAAACTTACTCTCCATGCCGGTATCATACAAAGTTTGTACCCGCTTTAACTTGTTTTCATAATTTTTTACCGTTTCTTCCGTCAATGCCAATTCAACTTTTTGAAGATTAATGGCATCAATTGCATTTTTTACTTGAACCCCAATATTTTCTTCTGTAAGCTCAATCTGCTTTTCAGCCCATCTTCTATTTAATTGTAAAGATTTTTGGGTTTGGATTTGAGATGGACTATAGTGTCCTAAGTTTACAACAAAGCTGTCGTTTTGCTCTTCTGCTTTTTTAAGCGCCTTTTGTTTAAGTTCAAAATCATGACTGCTTTTTAAAGCCAATGCGATTGCTTCTTCCGTGCTTATATGTCTTTGAGCAGTTTCTGTTGACTTATTAGCCGGTTCTGCCGGTTTACTTGTACTTTCTACTTTTTCAGAGACTGGTTCTTTTTTAGCAGTTTGAATATTAATCTTTTTCGTATCTTGATCCCATTGCACTTCAGCTCCCAATGCTTCGCTGACAAACCTTAAGGGAATCATGGTTCTACCATCTACTATTTTCGGTTGAACCTCCAGTTGTACTTTTTCATTATTTTGGGAAGCAAAATAGGAACCAATGGTTAGCGCTATCTCCGTATTCTCTTTCTTTCCTTTTACGGTTTTTGTCGTCTCATCCCATTGAACCTCTGCTCCTAAAGTTTCAAATACGCCACGCATCGGAATCAGCGTTCTGCCATTTTCTATCTGTGGCATTACATCATAAGCTTGTTCTACATTGTCTATGAAGATTTTAGGTGAATTGTTTATAACTTCTTGCCCGCTTGCGATATTGGTTGTAAATATAGCACAGGACAGGACAAAGAAGGTTGTCATCTTTGCAACGCTTTTCACTCTTTTTCAACCCCTTCTAAAGATATATTGAATTCTATGGTATGTTTCTTTTGATTCATGTCATTTTCCAATACGGTAAGTACTAAATCTAAGTTTTGTGAACCAGACCGGATTTGGGGAAGCATGATATAGCCTTCTTTTTTTTCATCTTTTCTGACATCACTGTACCATTTGGTATCTAATTTATGGGCTGCTACTTTTGACATAGCGTATTCAACGCCATCTACTGTAATCTTGCTTTCACTTTGGAGAAGCTGCAGTGGTGTCGTACGTTTATTCTCCAATACAACATGGACTTTCCACTCCCCATTATCTTCTGTAACGGCCGCTACCCCGATCAACATTTCTAGAGAATCCTTTGAAATGGACGGTTTTTGATAATTTTTTTGTACCGGCTTAGGGGTTTCTTTTGGAGTTTCTATCTCCTCTTTTTCTTTTTCTATTATTTCATTTTCCTGCTTGATAGGCAACTGCGTAATCTTTACGATTTTATTCTCACTGTCCCACTCCACTTCCCCGCCCATTTCCTCTGCTACAAAGCGGGTAGGCACATAAATCCGGTCCCGATACTGCAATACATTATAACTTTGGGGAAGAGATTTTATTTCTCCATTGATTTCAAAACGTATTAAATTGTCTACCACTGCAGTAACAATGTTGCCGGATGGATTGGCAAAGGTTTGGGCGCCAAAAGTACAGATTGCGCCAATTAAAACGCCTGCCGTTAATATTTTAAATTCACGATATTTCATTACATACCCTCCTTACTTTTAGTTTGCCTTTATTATATCATAGTTTGTTACTGCTATAAATTCAAATCTTTATTACAAATAGCTTACAAAAATATTACAAAAGATATAAAAATGGACTCCTATAGGAGTCCATTTTCGTTTTTAATAATTATTGAGTAACTGTTACAGTTCTTGTTGCCTCATCCCAATCTATTTGTGCACCAAGTGCTTGTGCAACGTATCTGATCGGAAGAACTGTACGGCCATCTTTAACCATAGCAGCTGTATCCATTGGAACTACAGTTCCGTTTACAGTTAAGTTCTTGCTTCCGATAGTCATTGTAGCGATTCTGTCGCCTTTCATGATTGTTACTGTTTTTGTGTTTGCATTCCATACGATATTGCTTTCAGCAACACCTACTGCATCAGCAACATATCTGATCGGTAAGAATGTTCTGCCGTCTTGGATGAATGCTGCAACATCCATTGTTTTTTCAACTTCTACATTACCTTGAAGTACTGTATAAGTTGCACTGTCAATTACGAATTTAGCTGTTGTAGCAATGTTTCCATCTGCTTTTGTAACTACATTTACATAGTCAAAACGAGCTACTCTAGAAGAGAAATCATAGTAATCTTTATTTTGCACTAATGCATTTTCTTTTACGTCTACTTGGAATGCACCTTCTGGTACATTTCTATCGAATGTCATTTGGATTCCAGATACTTTGATAGTTGAAGCCTTTGTAGAGTCTCCATCTACATAAACAAGGATCTTGTCACCATCAACATCAGAATCATCTGTGTTAAGATCAATATCTCCATCGATTACTTCGAATGAAGCATCATTAAACTTCATGCCATAATTGTCTTTGAATTGAAGAGTGAAATATTTACCTTTTCCACCTTGGATTGCTCCTGGATAGTTTTCTTTGATGATAATGTCAGCACCATCTTGTTTTTGTACGCCTGTTCTTACATCAGTAACTTTTGTTTCAACTGTTACCGGTGCAAGAGCTTTTGCGATTACCATTTCTTGTGTTTCAATACCAGCACCGCTTACTGTTAATACTACATCACCTGTAAATGTACCTTTAACAGTAATCGGAATTTCTAACTCGTACTTCACTTTTTTATCTGTTTGACCTCCACGGTCTACTGTAATTGACCACTCATCATTCTTGTTAAGCTCGTCAAGTGCAGTACCAGTTTTGCTAGATCCTTCTGTATCAAATTTTGATACTTTTCCGCTCTTTGTTGCATTTGTTACAGTTACGAATAAATCATCTGCTGATGTTCCTGTAATAACCTTTGTTCCGGAAGATAATTCGAAATCGATATCTCTACCATTAACCAATGAATTCTCTACAGTTTCTTCAATTGTAACTTTTGCCACATAATCTTCGTCTACTCTACCAGCAAATACTTCGATTACTTCTTCTACTTCAACACTAACTCCATAATCTTTGTATTTAGCAATTAATAATCCTGATTCAGAAGAAATATCTGAGCTAGTTCCAGTGATGCTTACTAGCACTTCGCCGTAGCTAGCATCTTTTGATATATTGAATATTGGGTTGATGATAATAGAACCTCTTGTAGTTGATGGTCCTGTAACTTTAAACTCTAATTTTAAATCTCTACCATTGTTCTCATCAATTGAAACTTTAGGTCTGTTGTCAACTGAAGTCGTATTTGTTCTGTCAATATTTAAGTTCTCAAACTTAAATCCAGTACCTTCAATTAACATATTTTCATGCCATTTCATATCCTTAGGCAATCTTAGCGTAAGCTTTTGAGTCTTTCCATCTTTAATAGCACCAGCTACAACCTCATCAAGAATAATGCTTGCACCTTTTTGTGCGCTGCCTCTTGATACAGTTTCAGAAGAACCAACAGTTGTTATTGTTCCACCGCTTTGTCCTACTGCGAATGTGTAAGTTCCTGATGATACAGCAGAACTAAGTGCATTGATTGTTACCTTTGCTTCACCTTTGCCTTGGATCTCAGTAATCATTGGTACTTCAAATACTAACTCCTTAGTAGGAACTCCGTTTCCATCAACTTCTCTTCCTTGTAAATTCATTTTTACTGTTAAGGAAGTAGCTGTACGCTTTTGGAAAGTAAGGGAAGCACCACTATCGTTATTTGCGTATACCGTTCTTGCTACACTGCCTGTTCCAATAGTATTAAACATTTCACTTGTCCATTCAGCGTTGCTTAAATCCAATCTGAACTCAGTGTTTGTCTTACCAAATTCACCAGCATCTTCTTCTTTGATTCTTAAGATCGGTGCATCTGATTTAAATGGTGATTCTTGTGTTACTTTAAACTCATGATCATCCGCTACAGTTGGTACCGCAATTACACGGTTGTCACTTGCAGCAAACGCTGACATTGGCACTAATGAGATAATCATTACAAATGCCAATAATAGTGATAATTTTCTCTTCACTTAAAATACCCTCCTTTAATAATGTTTGATGTTTTTTGGGGGTCACCCCCATTTTGTAAAATGCTTTATCTTTAGTCATCCATTTCTCCATTCCTAAGAACAGAATTTTTCAGACCGCCGATAAACTTGCAAGGTTAGGATCACGCCCTCTTGTGAGAGACATTATCCTTTGGAAACATATTAACACAGTTTTATGTAGCTAATATGTTTCCAACGAACAACGTCCTTAGCCATACCCTGAAACCCATTATACCAACTCATTTCTTATCCGTCAACCAATCAAAGGCAGTTGTAATATAAGTGTAACATTATGTAGTTTCAACTGGATTATGTCCTTGTCTCTATAGTTATTATACATAACCTTTGGAGAAAATACCATTACAGTTATATTACAAATGGTTACGTGTGTATTACAAATCAAAAAGTCTTATCTTTTTGCGGTTACCCCTGTAGACAATACCTTTACTTTGACACGGTAATATATATTCTACAGTTTGTCTGGAATTCCTGCAAATATCAAAAAAATTATTTAATATGCATACGGTTTTCTATGTCTTCTTCTATATACCAGTTTATAAGTCAATGTAAAAGTGGTAGTATATATAAAGGAGGTTTGCCTTCCCGCAGGTTTATAGAACTATTGGGAAGTAAATTGTAACAATACGAATGAAAGAGGTCTTTTGAGATGGAAAACTTATCTGCGAAACTTAGATATACTAATGTAGTCAATACGATTAAATCACTGATCAGGATCATGCGGCCCAAACAGTGGACAAAGAATCTGATTGTGTTTGCAGCGCTGCTTTTTTCCGATAACCTATTCAATATGGAGTTGCTCAAGCTAAGTGTCTCCGGTTTCTTTCTGTTTTGTATGTTCTCTGGCAGTGTGTATGTTATCAATGATATTGTGGATATAGAAAAAGACCGCAAGCATCCGAAGAAGTGCAAGCGGCCTCTCCCATCGGGACATATTTCAGTTAAACAGGCAATAGGCTTTGTTATAATTATTTTTACCTTGACCGTTCTAGCCTCCTACAGATTTAATCCTTTATTTGCAGCTATCGGAATTGCCTATTTTATATTGGTAACTTTCTATTCTTTCTACTTAAAGAATGTTGTGATTCTTGATGTGATGACCATCGCTCTTGGCTTTGTACTAAGGGCGGTAGGGGGTACAGTGTTAATTCATGTGAAGATCTCTCCCTGGTTGCTGCTGTGTACCATTTTGCTTTCCATGTTCCTCGCACTGCATAAAAGGAAGAGTGAACTGGAGCTGGTAGCCAATGGGAATAAGGGCTCCAGAAAGATCTTAGAAGATTATACCCCTGAGCTGATCAATGATATGCTTCACATCGTAACCTCTTCTACGGTTATGGCCTATTCCCTTTATACCTTTACAGGTACCCATTCTATTTATATGATGGGGACCATTCCCTTTGTGATTTATGGGATTTTCCGGTACCAGTATATTGCCCATACAAAGGATATGGGGGAGAATCCCGAGTTGATTTTGTTGAACGATATTCCATTGATTGTGAATATATTATTGTGGGTGGTCAGTTGTGTTGTGATATTGTATTGGTTGTAGATTGAGCGGGAGGACACCAGGCCCTCCCCTACGTTCTGTGAAGATATATCTGAAACGGAACGGTCAGTGATTGTTTCCTGCAATATTAGAAAGTAGAAAACGATTCGTGGATTTGAAAGGAGAATGTCTTTGGACTATGCAAAGTTGAAGAAGAATTTGTTTATTTCATTGGTTATAGGTGTTATCGTGTTTGCAGGGTTGTCCATCTATTCCGATGCCAATAGCCTGATAGATGTGTTTGTTGGATTTGATTACCTCTATCTTCCCTTTATTTTGATACTGGCACCCCTGAACTATCTGTTTCGCTTTGTGAAATGGTCCTATTATCTCCATTTGATTGATGCAAAGGTAGATAAGAAAGAAAGCTTCTATATATTCATCAGCGGTTTGTGCATGACCGTTACCCCGGGTAAGGTAGGGGAGTTTTTTAAATCTTATTTGTTGAAGGAGCGGGCAGGAATTCCGGTCAGCAGTACGGCGCCGCTGGTTATGGGAGAACGGCTGACCGACGGGATCAGTATGCTGATCTTAGCCAGTTTGGGTACTATTGCCTTTAATTACGGCAAGGCAGCTTTGGTTATGGTTTTGCTTGGAATGGTTGTGTTTGTTGCGATTGTTCAGTCTCCAAGTCTTGTGCATAAACTTTTATGGAGATTGGAGCAAATTCCTTTTTTAACCCGTTTCGGAAAAGCTATGGAAAATTTTTATGATAAAACCTATATCATTTTTCAGTTAAAGCCTTTGCTGTTTGCCATCGGCATCGGTACCGTATCCTGGTTCTTTGAAGGATTGGTGATCTATCTGACGGTAAAGGCTATGGGAATCGAGTTGTCACTCTTAGCTTCCGTATTTGTCGTTTCGTTTTCGACGATTGTCGGAGCGGTTTCCATGATGCCTGGCGGGTTGTTTGCAGCAGAAGGCAGTATCGTAGGATTGTTGGTAATGATGGATTTACCCAAGGATGTGGCGGTAGCCACGACGATTATTACCCGTTTTTCGACCTTATGGCTGGGGGTTGGGATTGGATTATTAGGATTGGTGAAGATTGGATTAATGCGTAAGAAGGTTATTTTAGAGAAATAAGGTAGAAAGAAGCGGGTGGACACAAGGCCCACCCCTACGAAACAAAAGCGTTCTATGAAAGTCTGCATGGCTTGTTACAATGCAGGCGGTATATATCTCTAACAAATATACGAGGTGAAAATCATGAAGAAAAAAGCAAGGGTTGTGGTATTGAAAACAAGGCCGGAAACGGTTTTAGAAGATTATATTAAGCTGATGGAGGTGGCTGATTTTCAACAGTATCTTCCCAAGGATAAAACTACTATCTTAAAGGATAATATCTCTTGGCACTTCCCTTATCTCAGTGCCAATACAACGCCCTGGCAGCTGGAGGGTGTCATCCAGGGATTGCAGAAGCATGGATATGATGCTATCACCTGCGTGCAGAACAATACGGTGGTAACAGATCCTTTCAAAGGCGAAAAAATGAATAAATACGTACCTATTTTAAAGAAATATAACGTGCCTACACGGTTTAACTTCCGGGAAGAGGATATGTCCTGGGTGGAGTATAAGCCTAAGACAGAGATGCTGGCACTGCATGAGATTTTTAAGAAGGGCATCCGAATCCCCGACTATTTCTTTGATAAGAACGTACTCCACCTGCCCACCATGAAGTGCCATATCTACACAACGACGACCGGTGCCATGAAAAATGCATTTGGGGGACTGTTGAATTCCAAAAGGCATTATACCCATAGTGTGATTCATGAAACCTTAGTGGATTTGCTGGCGATTCAGAAGGAAATCCACAGCGGCATCTTTGCTGTGATGGATGGTACGGTGGCAGGCAATGGACCCGGCCCAAGGACCATGCTGCCCATTGAGAAGGATTTTATACTGGCCAGTGACGACCAGGTAGCCATCGATGCGGTAGCTGCCAAGATGATGGGCTTCGATCCCTATAACGAGCTGCTGTATATCAAACTGGCCCATGACCGGGGACTGGGTATTGGAAAGATGGAAGAAATCGAGATTATTGGAGAAGATATAAGTAAGGAAAGCTGGGGCTTTACCGTAGGAGATAATTTTGCTTCAAAGGTTGGGGATTTTCTGTGGTTTGGGCCGCTAAAGCGGATACAGGATGTATTTTTTAAAACCCCCTTGGTGAACCTGTTTATTTTTGGCTCTTTCTTTTATCATGATTATATTTGGTGGCCGGATAAAGGAAAGAAGCGGATGGCAAAGCTGAGAAAAGAAAGCCAGTGGGCGGAGTTATTTGATCAATATGAAGAGTAAGCATATGAGGTTAGGACGTAAATATAAATTAATGAAGTTTTTGTTTTCCGTTATAAAGGAAGAGTCTCAAAATACAGATCAACTATTCGAACTGCTGGGTGAGCTGAAGGGGGTTCCCCAGAAGTTTGGACAGTTTTTATACCTAAAGGACCGACGGAAATATACAGCTTTTGGCAGGCTGCTGGATGAAGGTATTCCTGTAAAAGATCATTCCTTGTATACACGGGCCCGTCAGTTGACCGGCCACCGGATAGATTTAGCCGAAGCTCCTATTGCAGCAGCTTCTATCGGTCAGGTCTATGGAGGGGACTTTGAAAGCAATCCCGTTATTGTAAAGATTCAGTACCCTGAAGTTCAGGCAAACATGGATCATGATTTTCGCTTTATGAAAAAGGTCTTTAATTTTTTCTTTAACTTTTTTCGCTTTCCCTGGGAAAGTAAAGCACTGTTAACCGCCTATCTTCAGGAATTTGAAGATACTTTTCAAGTAGAGACAGATTATTTTCAGGAAGAAAAACTTTTAATGCGGTTTCATGAAGTTTTTTCAGACAATTCTTCGTTCTTTATTCCTAAAGTATATACACAATTTACAAAAAAAGATATTATCGTAGAAGAAAAGTGTACAGGTACACCCTTAAAGCTTTTTTTGAAAAGTGCGCCGGAGAATGAAAAAAGAGTAGCTTTAGATCTTCTCTTCTCCTTTTATTTTCAGTCCTTTTTTCAACATGGTATCCTGCATGGGGATCCACATAGCGGTAATTTTTTTATACGCAAGAGCCAAGAGAAGCTGCTGCTGGAGGTTATTGATTTTGGCTGTGTAAAAGAATATGACCAGGCCTTTGTACAGGATACGGCAAGCCTGATCCGGTGCCTTCGAAAGGAAAGTTATCACGAGGTGCCTCAGCTTCTTATAAATCTGGGTTTTAAGGAAGATGAAATTGCGTCCTATGGCAAGGCTTTGGCCCCTATATTGGACACCATTTTTGAACCTCTTTTACTCGATGAGGCATTTGACTTTAAGTATTGGAAGCTGACTTATAAGTTAAATACCATCATGGGGTCCAAGGTTTTTGAAAAGACCTTGTCCTTGCCAAAGGATTTATTAATATTATTCCGGGTGTTCCATGGGTGTATTGCCCATATTTATCATTTGGATGAGAAGGTTTTTAATGTGTATCCGTATGTAGATGTGTAATGAAACGATTCATTAGGCGGAATGATCACTGATCATTCCCTACAATCTTGGTTGAACACAAAGTCGCCTCCCTATCAATCTCGTATTGGCGGCAAATGGATATAGAGATTTATCCTAAAAAAGACGAATACAGAAAAACAACAGGCCCATCGGCTTGGGCGTGTTGTTTTATTTTGAGCCTTTAATGACCTGCAGTTTGATTTCCTGATGTTCTACACGGTCTGTCAGCTTATCGACTTTGTCGTTTAATGTATGGATGCCTTCCATACTTTGCTGATAGCCATCATACAGGGCTTTATGGTTGTCATCCATTTTGTTTTCAAGTCTTATCATATTGTCTTCCAATCTTTTAATATCCTGTTTTGTCGCCATGTTTTCTGCCATGTCGTGCATTTTCACTTTCATTTCTTGCACTTCCGTATACATTTTGGCTAGCAGATCAAAGATTTTATCTTCCATCCTATCCACCTCTTTGTATTATTATATCATAAATGAAAAGAGGGTCTATTGAAAATACAAAATATTTTAAAGAGAGCAATAAGGTCCTCCCCTACAGATTATTATACTTGTGGGGTGTTCCCAGTATTGGCAAAGCCCCGGTGAATGCGTTCTATACACAGCACTGCACTGATAGCCAGCAGGAATAATAAAGGAAAGTTGTATCTGGCTTGACCTTCGAAGATAAAGTAAATCGCCAGAAAAAATCCTATGTTTACCGTAGGAATAATCAGGTGATTTCCTAGCAGTGTCTTTTTATTAAATAAGCTGATAAGTGCCGACTTTATATTGAAAAATACATAAGCCAGGCCAAAGGAGCTCATCAGATGAATCATCATATCGCTAAAGCCTCTAAACAGGTTCTTATTCCGCTCAAAGGCTACTTTATCCCACCATTCCTGTTTTTCCCGCAGTTCATTCATCGTCCATGAGTCAATGTCCCATGCGCCGCTGAAAAAAGTGCCCTTCACTCTTAGAAATCCTAGTTTTAGAAACTTACCCGGATTCTCTAATATCCATTTCTTCGCTTCCGCCTTAAATAAGGGGTCTAGTTCATGGGCCAGCTTTTCGCTTCGCTGTCCGTGCTCTAGAATCTCATCTACCTGTTTTCTGAATTCCTCTGTTGCATACATATCCTTGATCGGCATCCAACCGCCGGTGCTGTTATTTTCATTATTGTTTAAATAAAACACATATCCCGAATTATAGGACACAGGAATAAACCGTCCAAATTTTTGATAATTGCGATAGGTCCATGGAGCGATTACCAGCACCATTACAGCAAACAGGGCAGCAAAATAAACAGCCGTCTTTTTGACATCCTTTTCTCTCAGCCACAAGGCTGCAGCTGCAACCACAGGGTAGGCCATGAAAAAAGGCTTTGCCAGGGCAGTTATTCCGATAAAGAGACCCAGCAGGGGATAATGGAGCCGTTTATCAAAGGGATACAACTGTAGCAGAATAACCACCGAAAATAGAAAGGCACTCAATACTTCGGTACCCACCACATTGGTATAGGCGATATAATTCGGCAGTAAAGCTACGACGGTAAAGGCTGTGGCCAGTACCCACAGCTTATTGGTTAGCCTTGCAAAGATAAAAAAGCTGATGATATAAGTCAGGGTAGAAAGTACTACGTTGAAGGTTTTTGCAATCATGATATCATTGCTTCCCATCCACCGGTATAGATATCCCAATGTCATAGGATAGGCCATGCCTTGGAAAGCTATAGGTTCTCCGCCAAAGGAATGACCCTTGTGCTGAAAGATGTTGGTTGCGATTTCCTGGTAGGTTTCGAAATCGAAGACTTGTTGGGTGGGAATGTTATGAATCCACCAGAGTCGTGCATAGAAACCGAAAATAGCCACGAAGAGGATATATAGAATGTATGCGACTCGTTTTTTGGATATATTTTTCATGGTGATAATCCTACTTTCTAATGATCATGATTATGTATTTTCTAAGGCTCGGAACGATCACTGATCGTTCCCTACAATATTTTAATTTTCCGGGAGGACACAAGGCCCTCCCCTACCTAATTAAGACTGCGTCTTACAGTAAGAGAAGGACAAGGAACAGGTACGCTGTCTCCTTGCCCCTTTATTTGATTATTTTACATTTTTTAGGTTTCTGGTAAGTTCAATGATCCTTGAATCATGGGATGCAGTTTTTATAAATATGTCATTGACGGAGACCTGAATTTTGTCGGTTTTTTCATCGATTTCCTCAAACCTATTTTTCCTGATTTGCCTGCTTTAAATGAAAGATTTCTTTCTCCGTTTCGAGCTCTTTATGCAGTACAAACTTTAAAGTGTCCTTAATGTCAGAGAAGTTTTGTCTCGTCTCCGTTTTAAACTCTGTCAAATCCGCTGTTTGGTGCATAACAGCCTTCATGTCTGTTTTTAATTCTTGAACATCCTGTTGTAAATCCGATACATCCTGTTGTACCTTTGACATATCTTGCTGCAATTTTGATACATCCTGTTGTACCTTTGACATATCCTGTTGCAGATTTGATACGTCCTGTTGTACTCTTGACATATCCTGTTTCAGATTTGATACGTCCCGCTGTACTCTTGACATATCCTGTTGCAGATTTGATACATCCTGCTGTACTCTTGACATGTCCTGCTGCAGCTTCGATACATCCTGCCGTATCCCTGATACATCTTGCTGCATTTCAATCTGGGATTGTTTCATGTCCTTGATTTCGATAAGTATCTGCTGAAGTATTTTTTCCATACCGCATTCACCTTTCGATTTATACTTTACCCTATTATATCACAAACTACAGTCCGCGCTATCGAATTAAAATAATTTATCGGCCAGGTTCACTCCCTTTATTTCTTCTTATTCTCGTAGGATGCTTTGATAAAGTCTCTAAATAACGGATGGGGTCTGGTGGGTCTGGATTTGAATTCCGGATGGAATTGTCCCGCAACAAACCATGGATGATCAGGCAGTTCCACGATCTCTACCAGCCTTTCATCGGGAGAAATCCCACTGATTATCAAGCCTGCTGCCTGCAGCTGATCTCTGAACTGATTGTTTACTTCATATCTATGGCGATGTCTTTCATAAATCAAGTCCTCTCCATAGGCATCTTCCGCCTTGGTGCCGTTATAGATCTTGCACGGATAGATTCCCAGCCTCATGGTACCACCCATGTTTTCAATATCCTTTTGATCCGGCATCAAGTCGATGACAGGATACGGCGTATCCGGATTTAGTTCAGAACTGTGGGCATCCTTGAGTCCTGCCACATTTCTGGCAAATTCTACTACAGCCAGCTGCATCCCCAGGCAAATACCGAACATCGGGATTTTGTTTACCCTGGCATACCGGATTGCAGCGATTTTTCCATCAATGCCCCTATCGCCAAAGCCACCGGGAATTAAAATCCCCTCTGCATTTTTTAAATACTCCGCTACATTTTCCTCCGTAACGTCCTCTGAATGCACCCAGTCAATGTCTACTTTCACACCATTGGCAATACCCGCATGTTTCAGTGCTTCTGCTACGGAAAGATAGGCATCATGGAGTTCTACATACTTTCCAACTAAAGCAATTTTCACCGTATCCTTTGCATTTCTTTCTTTTTCTACGATCTCAATCCATTCGGTCAAATCCACCGGGCCGCATTGAATTTCCAACCGCTCACATACCATATCCGCCAGTCCCTCTTTTTCCAACATCAATGGTACCTCATACAAAGACTCTGCATCCATATTTTGTACGACGTTGTTGCTGTCCAGGTTGCAGAACAGACCGATCTTCTCTTTTACTTCGTCAGACAATGGCTTTTCCGTCCGGCAGACAATGGCATCCGGTTGAATACCAATTTCCCGCAGTTCCTTTACACTATGCTGTGTAGGCTTCGTCTTTATTTCACCGGCCTTGCCCAAAAATGGCACTAAGGTCACATGGATATACATTACATTCTGTTTGCCAATATCGTATTTGATCTGACGGATAGCCTCTAAAAAAGGCAGGCTTTCGATATCTCCCACCGTACCCCCGATTTCTGTGATCACTACATCTGCGTTGGTCTCTCTGCCTACCCGGTAGACCCTTTCTTTGATTTCATTGGTGATATGGGGAATAACCTGTACAGTGCCCCCCAGATAATCCCCCTTTCGCTCCTTGCTGATCACAGACCAGTAGATTTTTCCGGTAGTTACATTGCTATACTTATTTAAATTGGTATCAATAAAACGTTCATAATGCCCCAGATCTAAATCCGTCTCGGCGCCGTCATCGGTAACAAATACCTCTCCATGCTGATAGGGACTCATGGTTCCCGGGTCAATGTTGATATAGGGGTCAAATTTTTGTATCGTAACCTTTAAGCCTCTGCTTTTTAAAAGTTGACCCAGTGAAGCCGCTGTGATTCCTTTTCCTAATGAAGATACAACGCCACCGGTAATAAAGATATATTTCGTCATACACTTTACTCCTTTCATCATTTGGTATTATTCTTATATTTATTGGCTTTTTCGATACGTGTTTTGCATCACACGCTATATGAAACAGGCTAGTAGCATTGACCTCCAAAAAAAGTGAGAGGTCACCCCTACGGGTGACCTACCGATAACCGGATCCGTTTTTTTATGGCAGGGCACCCACGCAGGGTGCTCATATCCTATGAATTAAATAACTTTTATAGTATATCCTATTGAATATATTTTCGTCAACAAATATTTACCACTTTTTTAGAATAATTATGCAATGTGTACACAGGAGGACACAAGACCCTCCCCTACAAGGCTAGAAATAAAATTATTTGTTTTTAATGACTTCGATGGCTTTTTTTAGTTGAAGGTCTTCTATACTGCCTTTCATGATCTCTAAAATCTGCTCTTCCAGTTTTAGCACAGTTTCCCCATCTAAAGTTCCACTGGCGGTTAGGCCTGCAGTCGTCTGAAATTTCTTCAGCGCCTCGACAGTAGTTTCATCCATGATGCCTGAAGCCTTTATACTCGTATAGCCTATCCAATGAAGCCTTTGCTGTGCACCATAGACATTCAGTCCTTTGTCCCCGGCTTCAGCAGTTGTCTCTTCAATCATTGGCACAAAGCTGCTTATCTTTGTAATGTCCAACTGGTCAGGATTATGGACAATAATATCCGGCGTGATTCCCACACCATCAATCACCCTGCCATTTGGCGTCAAGTACTTGGCAATGGTTAGTTTGATCCCGCCCCCGTTGCTGATTGGATCAATGGACTGTACGGTTCCTTTTCCGTAGCTTTGGGTCCCGATAATGGTGCCTGCTTTTGTGTCCTGAATCGCACCTGCCACGATTTCAGAAGCACTGGCGCTTCCTTCATTGATTAGCACAACTAATGGTTTTTTGATACCCTCCTTCATTGCCGAGTAGATTTGGTGACTCTTGTTTTTAAATACGATTTTTACTACCTGCCCCTTCGGCACAAAGAAATCAGCCACATCTACAGATTCATCGATCAATCCTCCCGGGTTGTTGCGCAGGTCCAGGATGATTCCTTTAACCTCTTTCTGTTGAAAATCCTTTAGTACCTTTTCTACCTCTTCACTGACCTTTTCATTAAACTCTGCGATCTGTATATAGCCGATATTCCCTTCCAGTATCTGTGCGTTTACTGTTTTCAGCTTGATTATTTCGCGGGTGATGTTAAAATATAATATTTCATTTGCATCACCTCGTTTGATCCCTAATTTCACTTTTGTTCCCGGTTTGCCTAAAAGCTTGTCGACCACCTTTTCTAAGGCGTTGCCTTTTGCATCAATGTCGTCAACGGATACAATAATATCCCCGGGTTTGATTCCTGCCCTTGCTGCGGGACCGCCTTCCATAGGTGCAATGATCACAATCTGATTGTCTTCAAAGCCTACTGTAGCACCGATGCCGCTGTAGCTGCCGGAAGTCAGCTGTTCAAAAGCATCCAGGTCCTCTGCCGTAAAGTACCTGCTGTAAGGGTCCAGCGCCTCAAACAAGCCTTTGTAGGCCCCCTCCATCAGGGCTTCCTCTGACACCTCTCCTACATAATTCGCCTGTATGTATTGGATGATATCCTTTAAGTAGCTTATTCTTTCATTAAGATTGCGAAAGGTTACTGTTGGTTCTGCTGCATAGGAAAAATTGGCACAGGTTAAAAAGATGATAAGTACCCAAGCTAAAATGCGACTTTTGCCTTGAATTTTTTTGACCATGATGGAGCCCTCCTTAATTTTTCATGGTAGGAGGACAGTGCCCCCCCTTATCTTTTTATGTCTATAAAATAGTGCTGCAATCCTTAAGTGACTGCAGCAAATTTTTTTCTCTCTTGTATTTTACCCTATATTTAGGATTTTCAACAGTAGGTTTTTTGTTAAATTATTTTTTCCTAATGGTGTGAGACATAGGGACGCGTCTCTCCTGCGTCGAGAAACTTCCCCACGTCTCATCTAAACGGGAGGACCTGTGGTCCTCCCGAAAATGCAGCGGGCAGACACAAGGCCTGCCCCTACGGTCTTGGATGGATAAGTAAGCTTTCTCAGTCACACATCTATATAAAGGAAGCGGAACGATCACTGATCGTTCCCTACATGAATAGAATCCTAAATATAATTCTAGAAATTTAGGATGCGCTCCCGGTAGTCATAGCGCAGATCTTGCTGCAGGTAGCGGATGAAGTTTGTCATCATAGCTACTGCCTCCGCCTTGGTCAGTACCTTATTCGGTTGGAAATAGCCTTCGTCACTTCCCTGAACCAGTCCTAATTCCTTAGCCATATAAACGGCATCCTTTGCCCAGATGGGTATTTGCCCGTCATCTCTAAATCCGGTACTATACTGCTGGATAGGGGCCAAATTCTCAAAACCCAGGGTGGTAACCAGCACCGTTACTGCCTGCGCCCTTGTCAAGGCTTGATTTGGAGCAAAGCGGTCTTTTCCTGACCCTTGCATGATTCCTTTTTCATATACGGCAGTGATATATTTCCTGTTGGGGTCTTCCTTCGTTACATCGGTAAAAATTGAGGGAGTTTCCGTCACTTTGCTGTTTCTCGCCGTCGTCTTTGGCTCTTCTACCTTCAGGCCCATTACGACAGCAATTGCCCTGGCAAATTCTCCCCGGTTCATAGGCAGTGAAGGTCCAAAATAGGAGCTGTTGGCAGTAAAGGCATCCATGCTGGTCAAGAGGAGGATATCTTTCTCTGCCCAGTGGCCTGCCACGTCCCTCATATTGGGTACATTCAGCCGTTGGTTGACAGGATTGGTATCAATACTGAAACTGGTACTGCCTGCGTTTCTCCGGGATCTTAGCTTTCCTTCCTCGTCCAATCGAGGGAGGTCATAGGTAACTTTTAATACATTCTCCTGCTGCTCTGTAAGTAAATATCCGCCCCGGAAACTAATTTGAGTAGGCTGGTTGGCTTCATAATTAAAATCCCTTGTGCGGTTGTGGGATGCATCCACAACGGCAGTGCCCTGCCACCGAACCGTCTCCGCCTCACCTTCAACACTGATTGTTCTCTCTGAATCAATATAGTATTCAATGCTCTGGGTTTCTGTAGTTCCCCAATAGTGGTCATAACCTACCACGCTGCTTCTCGTTTCTACCGTAACTTTTCCCTGGTTTTTATTGATGGTATAAGTCTTGCGGCCATCCCAGTTTCCAGCAAAGTAGGTTACTCCGGGTTTGTTTTGGTATATATCGGATTTACTCCATTGGTAGCTTTTGTCCGTAGCTTCATATCTTGATCCATTCACATCAATGGTTTCTTTAAAGCTTATAATGGAAGCTTTCTCTGTCAATTGATCTCCATTTTTCTGCAAATCCTTGTTGATAGAAACGGTTCTGCTCATTTTTGCATTCTTTTCAGCATTTTCCAGTTTATAGGTGTACCGTTCCGTTACCTGGTTGTTCCGTTCTCTTATGGAGATATCCAGTGTTCCTTCTAAAACAATGGGTTCTCCTGTTAAAAAGATTACTTCTTTATAGGTTGACTCATTTTTGATGCCGCCCTCATAGCCGGGGGGTGCTGCCGCTACCCCCTGCAGGCTGAAGGAAAGCACCAATAAAACGGCCAATCCCAGAGCTTTTTTGTTCATATGGCTCCCCCCTTTATTGTTCCACGATAACCACATAGGCATCATCGTTGACGGAACTCTTCTTGTTCTTTATAACATATGCCCGGGCCTTCGGTTTGAGTCTATGAATTTCATCCTGGCTAACCGGACGGTCATTGATTAGAACTACAGCATTGTCCATAGTAACAGCCTCACTGCCGCTGGCAGCTTCCCACCGTTTGTTTAAAGCATTCCAGTATTTCAGATTTCCAAGGGTTATGGTGCCGTTATCCAAATCTACCTTATCAATGACAGCCATGGCACTGTGCTCTGTATTGACACGGCCCCGGTCGTAAATGATCTTTGGTGTCAGATTCAACGCCAATACTTCTGCATAGGTTTCTCCATCAATGGTGGTCTCTTTTACAACAAAGTATGCACTTTTGCCAATATAGAAACGGTTCTCAATCCGCTTCCGCAATTCCTCGTCCTCTACGTCCTCCGGATCAATATACCGCGTATCGATAAAGTAACTGCTGTTAATTTCTTTTTTCAGGTCACTGTCAAAAATATAGCTGTCCTCCGTCAATGTAAACTTCTTGCTGCGGGAGACTTCTGTCCATTGGTTGTTTTCAAGTTTTAGATAATCCAGCTGGTAACTCAAACGCCCGATGGTAATGCCATAATCATAAATGTCTTCCACATTGCCCTGATACACCATGATTCTCGTACCGTCAATACGATCATCCAAGATACCGCTGTCGCCGATGGCAATGAATGATGCACTGCGGTTTCCCCGGTTGACGTCTGCTGCCATATAAATACTTTGGCTTAAGTCTAGGTTAAGCATATCTACCAGCCTGTTGTTCTTGACGACGATGGTACCCGGATGGAAACTGAAGCTATTGTTGTCCACAACCATTCTATTGGTACCAAACTGTATATCTGTGATGCGGCTTTCATAGAGTACTGCAGATCCCTGCTTGAGGGACAGCTTTGCCACCCGCTCCACGCCGTAGCTTTTCTCTACTGCTGCATAGATTTCTGATCCTTTAGCAGCACTTAATGATTTTAGTGTGGTTTTAAGGGCTCCGTCATAGAGTTTGTCATTTTCTGCCTTTAGTTTCACCTTCTGATCCGGATGTTTCACCCATTTGCCGCTCTCGTAAAAGGTGACCTCGCTTAGAAGAATTTCTTTCCCTCTTTCATTGACAGAATCGATTTTTCCGCGGTAAATTTTATCGATATGTCGCTCCTGATCTTCGACTTGGATAGACGCAATATCGGGGCTATAGATATCATCGAAGGATAGCAGAACTCTGTCTCCCTCTTTGATCTCAAACAGGTTTGCCCGTGCATCACTTCTTAATAGCTGGGTATATGCTGTGATATGATACTTTTCTCTTTTATCTCCCACCTTAATTTCTACTGTATCACTGTTGATAAAGAGTACATCCCCTACTTTCACCCGGCTTCCTGGGGGAATGTAGCCGTGACGGTAAGGATCTTCCTCTAATATCCCCTCGATTGCAGTGATCCTATCGCCCTTAAGGGTAGCGACGATCTCCATACCGTAAAGCAAGTCCTTTAAAGCACCGTCCCTGCCGTTAATTCGTATTTGTGTTGAAGGCTGCAGTGTCAGCATATGAAGTTTATCTGAGAAATCCATCAGGTTTAGCTGCTGTTGGCTCTCATCGACTGCATCAATAAAGCCTTCCAATTTGCTTTCCCTGGCAGCATCTACAGCTCCATAGACCACTTCATCCTTATCGTTTATGTAGTAACGCATTCCGTCTCCAATGCTAAGTTGTGCTGACAGGCCCAGGTTTCCGTTTTTTTGTGTAATGAAATCCTTTTGATTCGGCTCTACCAAAATATAGTTTTTGCTGTTGTCATCATTGCGCATCGTATAGATTCTTTTGTTTTTTCCTGCGTCCTGTATATTTTCAACATCGTTGACCTCTCCATTGATACGCCTGAGGCCCCGCGCCTCCAGAAGATCATCATGCATATTGACAACCAATTGGGCCATTTGACCCCGGGTCAGTTGTCCCTTTGGAGAAAAGGCTGTGGCACTGGTACCGGTCATCAGCCCGCGCTGCAGTACGGCCTCCACCATGGGTATTTTTTCTGTATCAATCTGTCTCCAGTCGTTAAACCGGTAAACATTGACCATATCGCTGCCGTATACAGGTTCCAGTTCGATGGCTCTGGAAACCCAGGCCGCCACTTGCTGCCTGCTTACAGGGCGGTTCCATGTAGCCTTTGTAGTAAGCAGCTCCCGTACCTGGTTTTGCAAAGTATTGATTTCGGCTGGGGTTAAATCCCTATTTTCATAGATGCTTAGCTGCTGTTCTACCTGACTTTCGATCCGGTCCCGCTCTGTTTGCGTTAGGTTTAAAATCTCATTGCTTTCTTGCGGGGTTAGAATCCCTTTTTGTGATGCCACCTGTATGTATCCTTTTGCCCAATTATCCGCAGCACTCATCAGCAGGATATCCCTTACCTTTGGCCGCATCTGAGCCTCTCCTGCCTGCTGGGCATCGGCCTCCAGCCCCATCGCCTTTACCACCACTGTCAGCGCCTCCGCATAGGTAAGGGTACGGTTAGGTCCGAATTGCCGGTTGTTCAGGCCTTTCATGATGGACAGTGCAGCAGCTTCCTGTGCCGCTTGTCTTGCCCAATGGCCCTGAAGATCATTAAACTGGATGGTGCTATATAGGGCAGTTTGATTGGCGCTCCCCTCATAGACAGGATAATCGGTATCATCAAATGCAAATACAGAAAAAGGGAATATCTGGACCATTAAGAGTACTGCCAGCCACAGGCTAAGTCTGTTTCGAAGATTTCCCATTGGTTTCGCTCCATTCTTTTTTTGTTTTCGGGACAAGGGGACAGGTTCGCCGTCCCTTATTTACTAAATATATTTTTCAATAGTGGGAGGGCACGAGGCCCTCCCCTGCTTTAGACTTGGAATTCTTCAAACGGTAAGAACATTATTCTCCAGGATGTAGATAATCATCTTTCGGGACGATACACAGGTCGTCTCCTGCAGTTCTTATTCATTCATCCATATCCTGCCGTCTATCTTTCAGAAAGCAGCACATATCTTCCGGCGGCTTGCGGGTAGGCACGGCTGCCATTGCCCAGCTTGATGAACTTGTCCTGTGACGGGTCATATTCTCCGATAAAGAGTTTGTCTTTATTGGCTGTGGAATAAGCCGCTGTATCCAGCTTGATATCCAAAGTTCCCTGCTGCATCATTCTACGGATGCTGCTGATGTCCTTGCCCACCTGCAGTTCAAAGGAAATCTCATAAAACCGGGATGCCTGTCGCTGGGTTCTCGGTACTGCACCTTTAAGACTCTCTTCCAGCTTCCCGCCAATGCGCTCAAATCCTACACGGACATAGGCATCTTCTATATCCTTACCGGACACCTGGCTGACCTCCCGTGTGTAAAGATCCTTCGGCAGGAAGGTAAGGCTAACCGTACCGTCTGTAACGGTAATCTGGCGATTTATTGTCTGCAGTGCCGATAACGGAATGGCTACTACATATTTATTTTGCCCTTTATACTTAGCCAGGGAGAAATCAATGACATAGGCTGTATTGCCGGAAGAAATCTGTTTGCTGCCGATGGTTTTAATAAGTACGCCATCTTTCACTTCTTCCTTGCCCTCTTCCTCCAGTTTCTTTTTCTCCTTCTCCAACTGCTCTATTTTTTCCTTCAGCTTATCGTCATCTTTCTCACTGAGGGTTCTCGCCGTAACCTCTGCAAATTCTATGGCCGAACCATATTTGTTCAGGGCCCGCACCATAAAGCTGTAACGGGTATTCGGCTCTAATCCTTTGATGAGGAAGGAAGCATCTTTAGTATCCCCAATGAAAATATACTGGCTGTCTGCTGCTTTTTTCGCATAAACCTCATAACGGTCTGCTGCATTGAGCACCTCCGGTGAGGACTCAGACCACAACAGCTGCATGGTGGATTCGTAACCTGGTATAGCTTCTAATACCAAGGGCTTACCCGGTACCGGAATCTGGTAGTCAAATT
The DNA here is from genome assembly GCF_001750685.1 of Geosporobacter ferrireducens. Taxonomy (GTDB): domain Bacteria; phylum Bacillota; class Clostridia; order Peptostreptococcales; family Thermotaleaceae; genus Geosporobacter; species Geosporobacter ferrireducens. The sequence continues at coordinate 2,439,390 of NZ_CP017269.1, forward strand.
TGTCATAGGGCTTGGATATTCCCCCATCAGGGTTAATCACAACCAAGTGATTGTTCTCCAAATCCAGGGTTTCATTGAATTTCACCTTGATGGTGGTAGCATTTACCACAGTTACAGAGGCGGCTTCTTTTCCTCCGACCACAGCTACCCGGATATTATTTCCGTCATCATCCACCCCCTGAATCCCGGTACCCATCACCTGCATGTCCTGCTTGACATCCTTCTCTTGAATAACCTTTCCTCCGATGATCACTTTCGCACCCGGCATAAACATTTTTCCGGTAATGGTCACTTCGGCATTGACATCATTTGCAAAAATCTTCAGCGGATCAATTCCTTCGATTTTCGGCTCGCTGATGTATGTAAAGGCATTTCTCAGAATCGCCAGCTCCCCATCAGGATTTTCCACCTTTACATCTACAACGCCCTGCTTTTGACTGGTGGGTACGAAGACTTCAATGGTTTTATAATCAATCACATTCATTTTGCTCTCGTCTACTTTATTTTCTCCAAAATAGACGTTTAGTGTATTGCCTTCAAAGCCATCTTCCATGGTTTTTCTAAAATCGGTACCTTCGATTCTAACCTTTGTCCCCCCACTGGCAGGTCCCTCTACAGGCGTTACCTTATCAATACGGGGATTGGTCTGTCCTTCAACAAAGATGATATAGATCGGACCACCCTGCGCTGCAGTAATTCCATCGGAGTAAGCAGAGCCTCCATCGGTATTGGTCACCACAACCCGGTGCAGCTTGTCCAATGCACCTTGTCCCACGTTTGGCATTTCAAAGGTTAGGGTATTGGGCTGGCTGCTGATGTCATAATCAATTCGATCGGCAGTAATTTTGGCCACATCGGAGATTTGAACGGTCGCACCTTCTCGGAAGTCCTCTCCTGTAATAGTGACGATATTGCCCCCTTTATAGGTCATTCGGAGTACTCTTACGGTCTCTCCATTCATCACTTCAGTCTTGGCCGGTACGCCTTCCTTCAGGATATCAATAATCCTTGGCCGGCTGTCAGGATATTTATATTCATATCCGCCGGTACCCTTCCCGCCATCGGGATTGATAATAACGACCGGAACCTTTCCAACCGTATAGTAAGAAGCGGTTTCAACCCGCACCTGCTGCGGACTGACGTATTCTGCATTCGGTGCATAACCTCTCTCCACAAACAGTCTTCTGTCGGTTACCTCAACACGCACCAGTTCTTTTCCGTTATAGGCTTCCTCCGTACTGATCTCTTTCATGAGAGACAGCGGTATGTATTTTACTGTATTATCATAGCCGTTGATTACTTTTTGATAGGTTTTATTATTTTCTTCTACCGTAATGGTGATTCTTTTATCGTTACCGTTGTACTCTGCTGTCAGATTCCCAGCAATTTTTACAGTGGTACGGTTGTTATTGATCAGGCCGCCGTTTTCTGCCTCTCTTGCAATGTTCCGGTTCCCAATCTCCGTAAAGCGGATCAACGGACGGGTTACCCGTACATAATTGGTAACGCCGTTGGTTTCTCCTTCCGTGTAAATCTCCATCTCCGACTGGGCAAAACCGCTTCCGAGAATTTCTACTTTATCGCCGCCCAACCGGCTTCCCTCTTCCGGAATGACCTTATCAATCTTAGGATTGGAGGATTCATAGGTAAAGGGAACTTTGTTGGATATCCCTGCATCATTATTCAGTATGTATACATCTGCCCGGTTGGATGCCCCGGGAGGAGTAATCACTTTTATATATCCCCGGGAAAATTCCACAATCTTTGCCAATTCATTTCCAAAATAAACCTTTGGCAGAACAGGCGAATCGTAGTAGTAATCATACTGCTTATGATTGGTTGGGGTTTTTCCCAACAGTTCATCTTTTCTGGCCTGAAAGGCCTCGTCAGACTCTCCGGCTTCCTTTTGTATGTTCAACAGATCATCCCATTGACCGTTATAGTTCAAATCATTGAAGGTTTCGTCTATATCCTTAATCTGGTTTCGATTGGCATCGTCATAGGGCTCATAATAACGGAAGTCCGTTCCTGTAATTTCTATGATGTCCCCACCGGCAGCAGTTCCTTTGGCGGGAACAATTTTGGTGATCTGAGGCTTACTGCTGGGCACCACATAGGTAAAGCCCTTCTCATTGCTGGCGCTGCCTCCGTCGGGATTTACGACAACTACCGGAACCGTCAGCCGGTTGGTTCCCGTATCTGCCCGGAGATCCCCCGGATACTTTGGAACAATCACCGTTATCCGGTCTCCGCCTACAGATACAGTCGTATTTGCTGCGCTGACCTCCACCCCATTGATATAAACCTTTACTTTATTGGCTCCGTCATCCTCAAAATCCTTCCCCAGAATATCAATGGTATAGCCCCCTTCTGCTGAACCTTCATTGGGGCGAATTTCTGTGATTACCGGTTTGGATTGGGGCTGTGTATAGTAATAAAATCCCTGCTGTCCTATTTTACTGTCCTTTTTTGTATCCGGGTTGATTACTGTCACGTCATAGTAACCGTCGGCTTCCAAAATAGGTACCCGGAAATAAATTTCATTTCGGGACGTTACCCTTATGCGATTCCCTACAATGTTGTTGCTGTCATCTATTTTGTAAGGCGTTCTAAAATTCAAAGTGACGATAGGTGTAAAAGTCCCTGCGCCTGCCGCGCCAATCTGTATCCGGTTGTCGGATATTTGCAGCGGATGGATGCTTCCGCCCTCTTTATTGGCCATGATGGCTGTTTTACTTTCATTCAGCTGTACACGATACTGGTTGCTTGCACCGTCAGTTAACCATACAACGCCTTTTTGATCCACATCTATGGTGTAAAATTGTTTTGGGCTGCTTCCTTCTGCTTCCAGGATCAGGCCGGAAAAATAATCGGCTACTTTTAAGGATTTGTTGGTTGAATCTATTCTGAAAATAGGATCCTGTTGTGAAGAGGCTGCATAGTCTCTTAGAACAATTTTCTTTGTAATTGGATCCAGGTTATATTCATTTACTTCGATATTCCCCAACAACACACGGGTGCCGATCAAACGATAAATACTATCCTCCGGTGCAGTAGGCTCCGGTTTTAGGAAATTCTCCCCTTTTATAATGACCAGTGTTCCCGTATTTCCTCTCTTGGGAGAAAAATCTGTAATCTTTGGATTGGTAAAGGTCTTTACATAGGTAAAGGGTCTGGAATCCGTTCCGCCTTCCGGGTTCATGACCAACAGCTGGGTCTCTCCTTCCCTGCCCTTCGGCGCCTTAATCGTGATCTTTTTCCCATCTTCCTGACGGTTGACTCCCGTCACTTCTGTTCCATCAATAAATACCTTGATACCGCTTAGGAAGTTACTTCCTTCTATGATGACTTCTTCTCCCCCGTCTACAGAAACAGTATCCGGTTTCACGGAAGAAATAATCGGATTTTTATTGGCATCAGGATTCACGAATTCTATAAAATCTGTCCGCTGGGCACTTAAGCCTAATGTATCGGAATTACGGACAGGATTGGTAACTCGCAGGAAAGTTTTTCCCAGCGTGCTGACAGTCTTATCATTCGGCACCACAACGATAATTTTGGTTCCGATTTCATTGCCTTCCGTACCGTCTAATTCATTTCCCGAAGCATCCAACACCTTTATGTATATACTGTCATCCAGGTTTCTGTCCAATTGGATCTGATTCCCCAGTTCAATCACAGGATACCGTACGACTTCTGTCCCATCAGCCTTTACGTACCGGTGAATCATGAAATTGGTTCCATGGATGGCCATCATTAAACCGGTATAAGTTTTCCCCTTTTCGGTTACGCTCCCCTTGGCTGCAACCCTGAAGCTGCCTCCTTCAGGCGTAACCTGTATTTTATCCGGTGTTACCGTTTGAATGGTGGGTGTAACCTTGCTGGAAATATAAGTATATCCGTTTTTAAGTTCTGCTCTCTCTTTGATTTCAATTTTTTTGTTTGTATCATATTTTAAAATGGTGACGGTTTCAACAATTACATCTTTCTGCGGATTGGTCTCTGCATCAGCCACCTGGGCGGTATGTATCGTAAGACGGTCTAAATCCGTATTGAAGCTGTAGTCATAGGGGTCTCCCCCAGGTGTTTTAAAGGAGGCCTGTTCCCCAATGATTACCGTTATCCTCCGTTCAGCGGATTCGACTTGAATGGCTCCCGGTTTGCCCTTGTTGTACCATCCGGATCCATATTCTACAATCATCTCTTTTGAATCGGTTAATGTGACGCCTAAAGGATCTGTCGGATTATCCCGGGTAAACTCCGGAATGTTTATCGTTCCGAAAAACTGTCCCGATATCGTCGCTTTTGATCCCGTATCCGGGCCGCTGTTCGGTTGGATGTTGATAATTTTCGATTTGATGTTTGCATCAATAATGGTAAACTTTTCGTAGTCCGGTGCAGTTCCCACAATCCTTTCCTGAATGACCTCCTGCATGGGATCTTTTCCCGTGGCGTTGGTCAACACCACATAATACTCTCCTACAGACAGGCTCGGTACCTGTACCGTTAGAATATCTTTTCCCTCTACATTCGGTCGGAAGGTTTTGTTGGTACCCCGGTTATTCACCGTATAAGGGTCTGTTCCATTGATTTCTTTTAGAAAAAAAACGTCATAGGCATCCAGACCGGGGGTTGGTGCTTCAAAATAAACGGTATCTCCTTTTTCTCCTCGATTCGGACGCATCGTTAAGCCATTAATAACTAAGTCCTTGTAAAACTGGAATTGGTCCTTGTAGGTATATTTGATCACTACGTTTACAGGATGATTTGGATACTTATCGTTAAAATTGTATTGACTGGTTTCTGTTTTTTCAAAAATAATGTTCTGCATCCCTAAACTCCCTACTGTTGGCGTATAGCTGGCAGTAGTATCCGAGGTGAATACATCTTTAGGCATGCTTGTTTCAGCACCGTCGTGTTCATATTTTGCCTTAACTGCAGCCAGGTCCTTGATGTTTAAAAAGTTTGTTCCTGTTAAGGTCAGGGACTCTGTACCCAGTTTCACTTTACGGCTGGCGGACGTAAGGTTCGGCATCTGTTCTTCATTCAAATCAATCTGTACAGATCCTACCAACAATTTGCTCCCCAATTGGTCCGAGTCAATGTCGAATTGAAGCAGACCGTCTGTGTTCTGTGTCCGGTTTTTTAAAGCGACATAGCCGCTGCTGGTAATAATCCCTACCTCCGCATCCTTTAAGAAGCTTCCGAGAATCAGTACTCTTCTCTGCTCCATATTCCGGTTGCGGTCATATATTTTAAACAGCGTTACCTGATCTACCTTATACTGGGATTGATCAAAGGCATACACGGTTATATCCTCCCAGGGGACTAAAGAGAATATCATAACCCATATAATGCATAATGCTAAAATTCTTTTTACGATTGTACTCTTCTTCATTGTTTCGCCTCCCGCTATTTATGTCCTACTAATCTATCGTCACAATCAAATTGAAGGTTCAGCTAAAATTTAGAAAATTGAATGGAAAATAGTACCTTAATTATATCATAGGAACTGCCAGGATTTTCAAATATTCGATAACTGTAAACAAAATGAAACAAAAGACCTGTTTATTTTTTCTGAAAGAAATCCTATAGTTTTGGGTATGTTTTTACGATATAATAATTAGAAACAAGCCTGAATCGCAACAAAGGAGGTCAAACCATGCAAAGAAAATTTACAGCCGTTCTGCTTGTACTGATGCTTTTGTTTACAGCATTCCCGGCAGTTGGCTTTAGTCAAGGCTACAGCCGCAATGTCACTGCAACATTCGATAATCTTCAGTTGTATGTAGATGGACAGCTTATCCATATGTCCCGGGAACCATTTCTGATAAACGGGGATATCTATGTACCGCTTGCAGATTTCTCCAGGGCACTGTCCTTGCAGTACACTTATTCTGACAAGGATAAAAAGGCAACCCTGACAACGGGGGGAGCCAGCCAGCAAACGCAAAAAGAAAGCTTTGCTGCCCAATTGGTACAGCGGGATTATCAAATTGCAGCTTTGAATCAAGAACTGAAGGCACTGGAGCAGCAGAAGGGGGAAGCTTCCGGAAAGACATCTTCCGATGTCAGTATCCGTTCCGATTCGGAAATGCAGTCCTACCTGCAGGATCGCTTTGACACCCTAAATAACATTCCCATGACCATTAGCTTCTATCATTACCGTAGCGACCGCTACCGTTTGCACATTACTTTCCCCTACAGCGACCGGGGAGATTTTGATACAATCAGCCAAAGAACGGTAAACCGGTATTTGGAAGATATCTTACATACCATTCGTGAGCTATATAATCGTCATGCAGATATAGACGGATATATCCGGCATGATCGTTCCAATCCCGAGAGTACCTATATTGAGTTTGAAACAAACGAAGGAGAATTGGAATCCTATTTTAATCGTTCTTCCTCCAGCAGTTCACAATCTGTCGAAGCAAGAAAATTAAAAGAAGCTCTGGAATCTAACATTGGCACCTATAATGATGTCCGTTTTTATTATGATGTATATATAGACAATAACCGTATTGATGTAACCGTATCTTTTTATAATGATGACTACTATGATTGGAGTTCTGCGAAACGGCGTGATTTTTTACGCAATATACAAGAGGAAATAGAAGACCTGCAAGGCAAAAAAACGGTTTATGGCAGAATTGTCGACGCAAATACCGATATGGAAGCATTGCTATTTACCTTTGAAGATGGTGAAATCAGCAGCAGCAATCCAAAAAGTGCCGCTAAGCCGGAGGTTCCAAGAGAAAAAAATGAAAAAACTCCTGTTTCCACCGCGGTAACACGGAACTTGACCCTATGGTTCTATGACATATCTGTAGTAGTCGATCAAAAACCGGTTTATCTGTCAGAAAATCCGTTCCTCTATGAGGGTGAAGTTTATATTTCCGCTGCCGATTTTGCAGATGATTTATATATGGGCTATCATTATGATGTGGATGAGAAAAAAATTGATATCTCCACCAATGGCGCATTGCGGTTAGATTCAGACAATGCGTTATTAGGGAGAATCTTCATAAAAAACCAAGAGATTAACCGTCTAACCGAACAGGTGGAAGATCTCCGGCAAACTGTATTGAAAATGGCAGCATCACCCTATACTGACGCACAGATTTTTTCCGTATCAAGGATGGAAGCCTTTCTTCGGGACAATTATGAGGATTTCGAGGATTTCGATACGGCTATCCGCTTCAGCCGTATTAGCGACAATGAATACAGACTGCGCATCACTTATGATCTCAATGATTTTGATGATTTTGATGTACTTTCCAATAGTATGATCAGAAACTGGGTTGATGATATGTATGCTGCTGTCCGGGACCTGTTTGATCGTTATGCTAAAATCACCGGTTCTATCCGCAGTACACCTTCAAACAGTGTAGATACTACCTATATTACCTTTAAAACCGAAGACGGCCAACTTTCCTTCGATTTTGAAGAGCATGGCGGCAAAGGCAAGGATAAGGTAGATGTGAAAGAACTGGCTGATGAACTCAATAATAGGCTCCGCCGCTTTAACAATATTAACTTCTATTACGAAGTCAGCGCGGTCCGCAAGAATGCAAACTTGAATATCTATTTCAACGACGACCGCTTCTATGACTGGAGCGAATACCGTAAAATGGATTACCTGATATCACTGCAGGATAAAATCGATACATACTACGGGCCGATCAACATAAACGGTAAAATCATCGATTCATCTACGAACAAAGAAGCATTGCGCTTCAGCTTTGAAGATGGCATCATCCGGTCAGCAACCCTGCTGGAAGAATTGGAAAACAGTCTGAATAAGTATAATCAAAGATTTTCCTATGGTGATGAAACCCTTAGATTTACGTACTATATTACAGAGAAGGATGCAACCCATTACAGAGTAAAAATGGAAGGCAATTTCTCTAAGTCCGATTCTAAGTGGAAATATATCGAGGAATCTGGCATGAGTAGCTTTGAAAGTTATGTTATGAATGCACTAGATACTATCGCAGATGTTTTCCCTGTAAATTTAACTGCGGAAATTTATGATCAGAACGGGCAGCATGTTATGTCCATCAGCCGCCCTTAGTGCACATCCGGTTCAATACTCTCCTATAATAATATTACAAGGGTCCTCCAACAACTGGAGGACCCTTGTCCTTTTGATGTAACCTGAATGTCATAAAAATGAAATATGTCCAAAGGGGAGGGCCTGGTATAATGTTCTTAAGAAGGAAATCCAAAATGGAGGTGCACCGGATGAAATTTTCTTTTAGAAATTTGCTTCTCTGCTGTTTCATTCTGGTCTTAGCCACCAGTTCCTTAGTCTTTGCGGCAAGTTCCCCAACCCTTGATGAAATCGGTGTAAAGCTAAAGGCACTAGGGCTTTTGATCGGAGATCCAAACGGCAATATGCGATTTGGAGATAATATTACACGAGCAGAATTTACCGCTGTTGCTGTACGCATGATTGGAAAAGAAGCTGAAGCGCTGAGCCGTAAAGGTGCTACCAAGTTCAAAGATGTGGATAGAACCCACTGGAGTACAGGACACATTAATGTATCTGTAGAAAACAATCTCATTACCGGTTATCCTGACAATACCTTTAAACTGCAGCGAAATATTACCCATGCAGAAGCACTGACCATCCTGGTAAACGCATTAGGTTATAAGGATACGGTAAAGGGTAGCAACTGGCCAAATAACTTTATTGATAAAGCCAATGAACTGGGCATTACTAAGGGCATAACGATTAAGCCGTCTACCCCTGCAACTAGAGGAGATGTTGCCAGAATGCTGAACAATAGCTTAACAATACCAATAAAATAGGACACCGATTGGTGTCCTATTTTATTGGTATTTTAATCAAAAGGATGTGCAAGTCTTGCGAGACACAAAGCCAGCCTGCGGTTTATTGATCATTCCCATGCTGCTGGATAGAAGGGGCGGGCAGACACAAGGCCTGCCCCTACAAAAATCGGGTATTTTAAATTTCCCAGTCACAGATCTATAGCATCGTTGGCTTCTATCTCTGCGGTCTCCTCTATTGTAGGCATTACTTCAACTAGTATCGATGGATCATCTGCGGATTTTTTCAAATGCGAGAAAATATCCTCAATTTTTTTGGTTTCATGATCAATTACCAACAACATGTTGGCTTTCGCATGATCATAAATATATTTTGAATCAGGGATTGACATGCCGATACATCCCATAGAAGCCTGCTGTCCTAGCTTTTCCACTCGATCCGGCTTTGGCTTTCCATTTTTATCTGTGGCAACACTGTGCAGGAGATAGCTTCCTTTAAACTCCACATAGTTGTGTCCCCCCGCCTGGTATTTAGGGTTATAAAACCACTTTCCCCGGCGCTCTTTGATGAGAAAATATCCATTGGGCGTGTGCTCTGCCGGGAGTCCTGTACTGACAATGATCTCTTTTTCCAGATCATATTCATCGTCTTCTCTCTTCGCATAGACAAAGAGCTTTTGTTCCTTCTGGCTCACGATGAATACCTTGTCCTTATTTACCTTGTCCAGGTTATTATGGATCGCCGGTAGTGTATCTCCCTGCAGCTTTACAAATCTCGCATCCATATATCCTATTTTAAAAGCCGGTGTCATCACCTTAAAATAGCCGTCCAATACCGTTTCTAATACGCGTACTTCTTGATTCACAGGAATCTGTTCTATGATCTTTTTCATGGATAGGTCCGTAAAAACCGGTACATTCTTATGATATTTTACCCGGTCAATCGCAACACCCTTATGTACTTTTAAAATCTTTTTATTCGCAATATTTTCCTCTATGAAGCGCTGCTGTGCCTCCGTTATGTCTAAAACTCCCTCTTTCATCACAAAGGGCTCTTCTGTATAATACTCTTCCCCATTTGCATAGAAAATGGTGTTTCCAGGCTTTAACAAAAGCTCTCTATTTAGATCCCGGATGATTACCTGCTTGTATCCGTCTTTATGTTCTTTCACTTCATAGGCGTGCTTCATAACCGCCCCTTGCCCGGTTTGCGGCATCAGTAAAATCAGAATGATTAAAAATAAGACCCAATGATATTTTTTCCTGTTTCCCACGATGCATTTGCCTCCTTGCTTTTTACTAGTTAATGCTCTGCCCTATTATTATATAGTATAATCTTCCAGTCATTTGTCGAATTTTGTTGAAATTTATGTTTTTGTGTTATGTTTTATTCGTGCAGCAGACAGTTTTTGCTGCGCAGCCAGCGTTCTGGGTACATATATTACAGGTTCTACTATATCTCTTCTTTATTTTACAAAATATTCCTTCTTTCTTATTTTATATTTTTCCGGTAATAGATTTTATTTATAGTAGTTGAATAATGCAGTGCAAGACCTATAGAGGCAAACAATATTTGTCCGCCAATAATATAGAACGGGAGAACGCTGTTCTCCCCTACAATGATGGTAAAGCAATGCTTTCGTATCTGTCATCCTTGATGTGACGAAAAACCTTTCATTCAGCACTCCAGATCCTTCACTGCATTCGGGATGACAAAGATACCTTTCCGAAATACTGAAAAGGTAGGGGCGACCTGTGGTCGCCCGTTTATAAGGAACCATGCTCTTGCTGTTATTCTAAATACTCAATCTTCATTATCCTTTTGATAATAACAGCCCTCTTGTTTTAACGGATTTCTGAAGTGCAAATGTAGAAACCTGTGCGGGCGACCACAGGTCGCCCCTACTACTACTACTACTACTACTACTACTACTACTACAACATGATAATCATATACTATCAAATTTCATTGCACAAGTCGTTTTTTGTAAAAAAAAGAGTAGGGTACATTTTCTGTACTCTACTCTTTTAGGTAGTTTTATTACAATTGTCTTAACTTAATGACATTGCGGATGGTCCGTCTCTTCGTCTATACTAATTTTCTTTTTACTATTTCCTGAACTGCGAAGGAAGCTACATCCTCCGCATAGCTGCCGCTGCCAAAACCTGCATCATAGCCAAGCTCCTTAGCCAGTTCGTGGTTGATCCGGGGCCCTCCGCATACCAATACCATCTTATCTCGGATTCCTTCTGCTTCCAAAAGCTCCACCAGCTGTGTCAGGTTTGGAATATGCACATCTTTTTGGGTAACTACTTGAGATACCAACAATACATCGGCGTTCAGCTCAATGGCTTTAGCAACAAAATCCTCATTGGGTACCTGACTGCCAAGATTATAGGCCTTGATCCCTTTATAGCGCTCTAAACCATAGTGTCCTGCATATCCCTTCATGTTCATGATGGCATCAATCCCTACGGTGTGGGCATCGGTTCCTGTGCAGGCACCTACGATCACTACATCTCTGCCAATATTCTCATCAATAAAATCCTCTACCCCGTATTTGTCCATCACATCCACATCTACCTTAGGCACTTCGATGGCAGTGTAGTCTACAGTATGCTGGCACTTTCCATAGAGGACAAACATGGTATAGCCTACACCCAAATCCTCTGCGTGAACCACACTAGGTTCTTCCAGTCCCATCTTCAGGGCAAGACGTCTGGCTGCTTCCTTTGCTTCTTCTCCACAAGGTACCGGCAAGGTAAAGGATAGCTGTACCATCCCGTCATTCATAGTATCTCCATAGGGTTTGATTTTGGTTAAATCTATTTGTTGTACTGCCATTATCTTTCACCTCCCAGCATCAATGCTACAAAGGGATTGAAATACTTCTCATGCTTTTTGGTAACCCCTTGAAGTCCTTTGCCGCCGTCCATTGCTCTCTTTACACCGGCAAATTTCCCCTGTTCGATGGTAGTAAACAATCCTTCCCGCTGGATTTCCTCCAGCATTTCAGCAGCTTTTGCCACAACCTCCCGGGCTCTTCTTTGCATGATGCCGTCTTTTTTGAATTCAATATCTTCTCCCAAAGCCCGCGCGTTGTTAAATACATATTTTGCATTTTCAATAGAAAGGGCTCTATCCTGCAACAGCGGTGTGTGGATGGCTTCTGTCAACATCCCCAGCAATTGAATTCCTTGGTTGGTCATAACAGAAATCATGTTGAACATGGCATCCTGAATATGTCCTTTAAAAATATTTCCAGTCTTAAACTTTGTAGGCGGCATATATTTCAAAGGCGCCTTCGGGAAAATCTCTCTTGCCATTTGCGCTTGTGCCAGTTCCAGTAGGAAGCCGTTTTCTATATCCGGGCTCATTTCGAATGCATGCCCCAGTCCCATTTGTTCTTCCGGAATTCCTGCCTTTAAGGCAAACTGCTCATTGATAAATTGGGAAGCCAGTACAGTATGCGCTTCTTCTACTGCGTCTGCAGTGGTTAAATAGTTATCTTCTCCTGTATTGATAATGATTCCCGCAAATCCGTTGATGATTCTTGAGAAGTATTGATCTACCAAAGTTCTCTGCATATTGATATCTCTAAATAGAATACCGTAGAGGGCATCGTTGAGCATAACATCCAGCCTCTCAATGGCACCCATGGCTGCGATCTCCGGCATACACAATCCAGAGCAGTAGTTGCATAGGCGGATATATCTTCCAATTTCTTCTCCCACCTCATCTAATGCCTTTCGCATGATGCGGAAGTTCTCCTGCGTCGCATAGGTACCGCCAAATCCTTCCGTGGTAGGTCCAAAGGGTACATAATCCAACAAGCTCTGTGCTGTTGTACGGATTACTGCAATTACATCGGCACCTTGTCTTGCTGCCGCTTGTGCTTGCAGTACATCTTCATAGATATTTCCTGTAGCAACGATCACGTATAAATAAGGCTTTCTGCCTTCTCCCAATTTTTCAATGTATGCCTCTCGCTGTTTCCTGTTTTGCCGGATTCTTTCTACCATTTCCTCTGCTAGCGGCTGAATGGCCAGTCGAATTTTTTCATCTGAAGCTATCGGGATTTTTGTGAGGTCCAGTTCTCCCCGTGCCACCATCTCTGCCACCCCTTGAGGATCCTTTCCTGTATGCACCATGGCATTCCCGATCCAATAGGCTGTTCCGGAAGACAAGCCGCCCCCTTCGATGATATTATCTACTACCACATTGGGCAGAGGCTTTTCGATTTCATCTACGCCGTCTATTCCTAACAGTCTGGCAATGGTTCTTTCCACCGTTACTGTAGTATGCTGATCAATAAATTGCTGCGTGTCCTCTGCAATGACTTTTGCAGCATTCCGCGCTTTTTTAATCAAGCTTTCATCTAAATTTAATTTGCTTTGCATTTGCTTTATAAACCTCCTTTTTGAATCAGTTATAAGATTCGAACATTTAACGGAACGATCACTGATCGTTCCCTACAAAATACAAGTCTAGTCTATCCTATCTTCGGGACGAAAGGATCGTCCTTCTCCCTAGGCGTCACTCTAAGCTAAGTATTTCCAGAAACCCTATCAAAGTGTCACTCTAAGCCTTGGCGAAGAATCTAATTACCTTAATCTAGATCTTGCGACTCCGTTTCACTCCGCTCAGGATGACAAACTATGGATTAGGTTGACACCTATGGGCCATCCCCTAGAATATTATCTGTCTAAATATTTTTCTGCCTGTTCTAAGATCACTTCATCCAGTCCCATCAGACGGGCGATGTTGATGGCATCTTTGGGTACGCTGCTTCTTCCGTTGACAGGCTCCAATCGATAATCCATATATTGATGAACTATTTCAATACCGCCAACCTCCTGCTGGGCCCAAGCCTCCTTTAACGCATCAAAGTCTACATCCACCAACCCGCGCACCTGCAGATGGCAAACCGGACCTTCTGCCAAGCCGTCAATATGGGTTGTAATGACTGTAATGGCATTCTTATCCTGCAAGTATTCTATGATTGCCTTGGATAGGGCATAGCCCTCTGAGGGATTCGTTCCTCTGGCCAATTCATCAATTAATATCAAGCCCTTCTCTGCCGCTCGTTTCAATATTTTTTTGATCTCTACGATCTCTGCACCAAAGGTACTCAGGCCCATGTCGGTAGACTGCAAGTCTCCGAGGGATAGGAAGATATATTCCTTTAAGGAAAATGTCATCCCTTTGGCCGGTACAAAAATGCCAAACTGTGCCATAGCACTGAGCTGGCCGATCAGCTTAAGAGAGATGGTTTTACCGCCCATGTTAGCACCTGTTATGCAAGTAACACCTTTCCTTAATTCTACAGTAATCGGCGTAAATGACTTCCCCTGTTTTCGCAAGGTATCTTCCACTTTGATGTGACGGCCCTCTTGAATATTTAATATACACGCTTTCGATAAAGCCGGCCTTACTCCGTGAAAGCCTAATGCAAAATAGGCTTTTGCAATCAGCAGATCTAAAGCACCTACTGCACGAATATTATCATAAATCCCGGATAAATCCGTCTCAATCTCCTTTGTCAGCTTTTGGCGAACTCGAAATTCCTCCGCCTCTTCCTCCAGCTTCAGATCTTCAATTTGCTGGAACAACTGATCAAACCGCTCATCCATCTTCACTTTATAAGTTATATTCATGTAAGTTTCTGCACTGTACACCAAGCCATCATAGGCTGCAGCCATTTCCATCATTTCACGGTTTCCTTTGTTGATGGTTAGTTCTCCATTGGGTCGAATCTTAAAGCCCAACTCAGCCTGCACCCGATCCCGGGTTTGTATTTTGGCTTGATTAATGGTGTTTTCCAAGTCCCTAATCTTTTCCCGGACGGCTCGCAATTCCTCTGAATATTCATCATAGATATAAAAGGTATTGACCCCAGACTCTTGAGGATCCAGAAGCTTCTGCAGACGGAACATAGGTTGAATCTGCAGTTCCCTTGGAAGGTTCCAAGGGAGTTTCTGCAAAAGCTCCTGCAGCTTTTCTAAAATGCTTAAGAACACCTTGATCTCAAACAACTCCACCACGCTGAGTACTGTATTTTCCTCTACACGCTTGAAGGATCCTCTCAAATCTTTCATATTCTTAAATTGACTTCGGATCTCCACAAAGGTGTAGCGATGTTTTTCCAATAACATCAATACCTTTTCTGTCCGGTTTAATTCCTCTTCCAACAGAGATTCTTCTCCCAAGCTAAAAGGTCTCATTTCCTTTTTTTGCACTTCTCCATAGGGCGTATATACGGTTATTCGATCAAATATATAGTCCAGATCTAAATTCTTTTCTATTTTTTCTGTAATCATTAGGCATCACCGCCTAATACTACGTCAAATACAGGAATAGGATTTAAAAACTGCTCCATCTTATATCTAAACTCCTCAGGATTAAAATAATAGCCCTGGGGCGCATAAGGATTCACGGTCACTGCCACCGCCTGAATTTTGTCTACGACCTGTATCTGAATGCCTATTTTCTCAAAATATAAAAAATCCCGGACATCAATAAATATCTTTGTAGCATCCTTTACAACAAAAATCACCTGCTTATATCTTTGTGTAGCAGCAATAATATCTTTCAAGGTTTTGCTAACCAGTGAACCTCCGATTACCACATACCTTGTATTTTCTTCAATGGCGCTTCCAATGACCGCACCGCTATTGAGGGCAGTCTTGATCTCCAGCCTTTTGGTATTTCCCGCTTCATCCACCATGTAGCAGCCTTTCTCCTCCATCATGGATGCAATCCGCTGTCTTAACCTTTCATCCTCTACCACCGGCAGGGAAAACAACCGGGTTTGGTGAATAGAGCGTTCAATTACCCGGTTCATATCCCGGCTGAGTACTGCACCTGTCGCCAATATCGTCGCCTCTGTAACTGCCGGTGAAGCCGATGCCACCCGATCAATGGCGCCATCCACAATCACCAGCTGCGCCCCATAAAACAGCAGCTTCTGGGCCACTTCCTTCATCTCTCCATTGGTATTAGGGCCTGCAATCTGCACATATCCCGCATTTTTTGCCTGTGCAATTACAATTCTGCCCATGGAGGTGGAAAAATCCGTCACCTCAAGTATTTCCATTCTTACTTCCGACCACTTAAAAGTTTCTTCCGTTGTTGCGATCAAGGTCCCTTCAGCCACGTAGATTAAAGGTTTCTCAGTACTGGTCACAAGATCCTGTTTTTCTCCGTCCCGACCTGTGGAGGTAATCCCCAAGCGTACATTTCTTTCCACGGCTTCATCGATGAGTGCATTTAGCGTCATGGTTTTTCCTGCATTCTTTGCCATTCCTACCACGGAAATGATTCTATATTTACTTTGTATGAGATCCATTAATTGCATGGTTGAAACCTCCTTTGAAAGCCAATACATGTTGCCTGAAAAAATGAGAATTTTACGGGACGACACGCAGGTCGTCCCCTACTATTCTTTATTGTATAGAAACGACATACCCTATGTGCGGGCAGATACAGGGCCTGCCCCTACATTTTCTGTTGTCTACTCGTGATGCCCTCTTTTGTGCCGTTCTAAGTCTCCTGGCTCTAATGCCACTTGATTGCCTTGAAGCAGTCCTGCTACGCCTGTTATTTTGTGTTCTCTTTCTTTTTTGCATACCGGACAGCTGCACGTCTCTTTATAAGGCTCTGGCTGTGTATAAGTTGTGATAACTCCTTCGAAGTTTCTTAGGATTACTTTTTCCGGAGATTGGGAAATTAAGTATTGCGGCATTACAGGAATCTTTCCGCCTCCACCCGGTGCATCTACTACGAAAGTCGGTACTGCATATCCGGAGGTATGGCCTCTTAATCCTTCGATAATTTCAATTCCTTTGGCTACCGGTGTTCTAAAATGTTCTATTCCTACAGAAAGGTCACATTGATAGATATAGTAAGGTCTTACACGATTTTTTACCAGATTGTGCACTAGGTCTCGCATGATATGCACACAGTCATTTACACCTCTTAGCAGTACAGACTGGTTCCCCAATGGAATCCCTGCATCTGCCAATAATGTTAATGCCCGCTTCGCTTCAGGCGTCATTTCTTTTGAATGATTGAAGTGGGTATTCAACCAGATTGGATGGTATTTTTTCATCATATTTACGAGCTCCGGTGTAATTCTTTGCGGGAGAACCACTGGCGTTCTAGAGCCTAAACGAATGACTTCCACATGAGGAATAGCTCTTAGTTTACTGATGATGTATTCCAATCTTTCGTCACTTACCAGCAGGCAGTCTCCGCCGGATAGCAGTACATCCCGTATTACCGGTGTGTTTTTGATGTATTCAATGGCGGCATCGATTCGATCCATTGGCAGAACATCATCCTGCTGTCCCGCGAACCTTCTTCTTGTACAGTGTCTGCAGTACATGGAACACATGTCTGTGATCAGCAGCAGTACTCTATCCGGATATCGATGCGTCAAGCCCGGTACCGGTGAATCTGTATCTTCATGGAGAGGATCATCCATATCTGCATCGCTCTTATAGGTCTCGTACAGGGTGGGTACTGCCTGCTTTCTTACAGGACAGTCAGGATCATTGGGATCCATCAATGCAGCATAGTAAGGTGTAATCCCCATCCGCAGTATTTCAAGAGACTTTATAATTCCTTCTTCTTCCTTTTGCGTCAGATTGATTACCTTCTTTAAGTCTTCAAGATTATCAACTCTATTTTGTACCTGCCAGTGCCAGTCATCCCACTGTTCCTGTGTCACATTTTTCCATAGTTCGATTTCTCTAAAATTTCTCATTATAAACCCTCCCAGTTTTTACGCATATAATTCTTCGTAAACTTTTCTTAATGCTTGGCTTTCTCTCATAATCTGCAGTGTAATCTCTGCATGCCCTTTTGTATAACCGTTTCCAACGATCATCGTTACATCCGAGCCCACACCCTCTGCGCCTAGAGCAGCCTTTGTGAAGCTGGTAGCCATACTAAAGAAGTAGATCAATCCATCTTTTTTCGTTGCCAATATACAAGACATTTCTGTATCTTGAACATTTACACAGTTAATCGTGATATCTGCCATTTTTCCATTTGTAGCTGCTGCGACTTTTTCCATGATTTCTACAGGTTTTGTAGCATCTGCGGCAATATATACATCAGCAATATCTGCTTCCTTAGCTCTGGCTAAACTCTTTTCGCTATGACCCAAACAGATCACTTTTCCTGTAACTCCAGCTCTGCGCTTTGCTTCATAGCAGCAGAGCATACCGGATTTTCCTGCACCGCCTACTACCACCACTGTATCTCCAGGCTTCACCAGTTTAGCGGTTTGTGCAGGAGCACCCGCCACGTCCAATACCGATAGGGCTAAGTTTTCCGGCAGATCCTTTGGAATGACCGCGTAAATACCACTTTCAAATACGATCGCCTTACCTTTTATGTCTACTTGATCAATATCTTTTCGGATTTCTAAAATTTCATCGATGCGCAAAGGTGTTAAAGAAAGAGATACCAATGTAGCAATCTTGTCTCCTGCTTTCAAATCAACTTTTCCCTCTAGGGCAGATCCGATTTTCTCTACCGTCCCAATCAGCATCCCCCCGGAGCCTGTCACTGGGTTTTGATGCTTTCCTCTTTCCGCTACAATTTCAAGCATAATTTCTTTTATTTTCTCAAGGTCTCCTTCTGCCTGCTGCTTAATTTGTGTAAAGCTGGCAGAGTCAATATTTAAAGTTTGTACATCAATTAATATTTCATTGTCATAGAGCTCCATCGTGTTGTCAATTTTTTTCGCCGGTTGTGGCAGTGCACCTGCCGGTTCAATTACTCTGTGTGTTCCTAAAGGACATCCTTTTTTCATACTGTTTCTCCTCCTTATATATCTTTCTAACTTTTTAATTTTTTATTTTATTCACCGAAGGCAATTATATTGCAAGGATCGTGCCATATGAATCCATTGCAAGGTATCAGGTGCAAGCCGGAGGGAAAACCCTTGCAATTCCTAGAAAGTGAACAAATTTCCGGGAAAATGTTTTCCTTGTGAAGCATTTTAGGATATTTGTTGTGCTCAATTTTCGGCACATTTTCCGGAACGGCACAGAGGCCATTCCCTACATTCTCCCAATCAAACCCACACTTCCTACTTCGTCAAGCCATACTTTTTCAGTTTGTACTGCAATGTTTGGCGTGGGATGTCCAGTTCTTCTGCTGCACGGCTTACATTTCCTCCACAGGATTCAAAACAGCTGCGAATCATTTCCTGCTCATAGTCCTCTAAAGCTCTTTTAAGGGATACAGATTTTTCTTCTTTTCCATTGTTTTTCTTGTTCTTCCGGAAGTAGGCAGGCAGGTTCTCCATCTGAATAGTCTGTCCGTCCATTAAATTCATGGCACCCTCAATGATATGCTCCAATTCCCTGACGTTTCCTGGCCAGGCGTACTGTTGAAGCACCGACTGAACTTCCGATGTAATTCCCGTAATATTTTTCCCCAATCTGTCATTAAACTTATCAATAAAGTACTGAGTTAGCAGGGGAATATCTTCCTTTCTTTCTTTCAAATCAGGGATTCGGAGCTCCACTGCATTTAGTCGATAGTATAAATCCCGTCTCAACTGTTTTCCTTCAACAGCTGCCCTCGGCTCCATATTGCTGGCGGCGATAATCCGCACATCTACATTTCTGGTCTTAATATCTCCAACACGCCGAATACTGCCGTCCTGCAATACCCGCAGCAGCTTTGCCTGAAGCTCCATAGGCATCGCATTGATTTCATCTAAGAACAGGGTCCCTCCATGAGCCAGCTCGAAAAGTCCTGCCCGATCATCCGCCCCTGTAAAGCTTCCCTTCACCGTGCCAAATAGAATCCCTTCCAAAAGTGTTCCTGGCAGCGCGGCACAATTCTGGGCAATAAAAGGTTTGTCCCTTCTCGGACTGGCATTATGGATTGCCTGTACAAACAACTCTTTTCCTGTGCCGGTTTCTCCATAAATCAAAATCGGCGAAGGAGTCTGGGATGCCTTCATGGCTAATCCTTTTAAGGCCAACATCTCTTGACTTTGTCCGATAATATCAATAAATGTATAGGCAGCACTGTCCTTCACTTTTTTTTGTTTCTGACCACTCTCTTTGTGCAGTAAGCGCTCCTGGAGGTCCACCAGCCGTTCTGACAACTCCCGCACATCAGTAATATTTTTCGAGACCTCAATCGCTCCTACAACCTTGTTATTTGCTTTTATGGGCAGAGAAGTATTTATGGTTGTAATCTTTTTTCCCTTATAATTAATAAAGGTTTGTTGTACCTGGAAGCTAGGCAGTCCGGTACGGATGGCATGAAGCAAGGTACTGGTTTCCGGTGAAAGGGAGGGATACACCTCCAGAATATGCCGTCCGATGGTATCCTCTTGCTTAATGTCCTCCAGTTCTGACGCCGCCCGGTTATAGTAGATAATCCTTCCCCGGCTGTCAATGATCTGTACACCCTCTGCGATATGATCCAACAAAATCTCCATATTCCTCTTAGAAAAAATTAAATCCATCTTCCATCCTCCTCTGCCGATTTTTCGTCATCTTCTGCCCAATTTTCGTCAGTTGATTTATAAAATATGCTCACATTCGGTGAGCATTCATTACATTTTTACTGGTGCATCGATACCCAAAAGACCTAATAATTCTCCAATGATCCTTCCCATCGACGCCAATACCTTTAGTGTACCATAAAGCAAAGAAGGATTCAAAGAACGGAATAAAAGTCCCTCATGATACCGATAAAAGAGGTTATTCAACCCCACCAGGTAGTCCAGGAGCACTTTGCTATCCCGATTTTCTAAGGTTTGGCCAATCATTGCAGGATAACCCAATAACTGCTTTAGAATCTGCTTTTCTGTATCACTGCCATGATAGTCGAAGCTGATTCCCGGACCTTTATGACAAATACCCTCAGATCTTAAGATTTCAAGCACAGAACAAATTCTGCTGTGAGCATATTGGATTCTTTTAATTTCTTCCGGCAGCAATTTCTCTTGAATCAATTCCTTTGCTTCCTGTGTCTTTAAAATCACTTCTATACGTTCCTTCACATTTGAGGACATAGACTCTGGCAATACATTTTCAAACACTTTATAAAGCCATTTTTCTTTCAGATAGAAGTTAATAAATCCCGGTGTAATGACCTTGACCTCCACTGCTGTCCAATTATTTTTTATTTTCTCTGCCAGCGCTTCAGCCAACATCATTGGACTTTTTCTCAATTCCTTTGCCATTTTTAGTGCAACATTGCTCGTAAAATCTCCATGGTCCTTATTTTTCGGTTCCATGACCTCGATCTGTTCTGCGTTCTCTATTTCAGGCAGTGCCAGCAGTATCTGTCTTTTGATCTCCGCTTTCATAAGTTTCTCCTACATGATGCGTATGCTTAGTTTATTGTGGCTTTCCACCAAACCTTCAAGGCTGATATTATACTCAATATAAATATCTCCCTTATCTGCATCCGTCATATTGCACGTAATCTTACGAGTGAGTACCTCCATATCAAAGATCCCATAGGGTGTGTTATAATGGGTAACATATTTTTTTCCTTTTTGAAAAATAATCTCCGAGTTGGCTGTACCAAAGCGCCGCATCGACACCTGGTCCTGGATTACCTTTACAGTAGTCGTACACCCCTCCATCCCGGAGATTTCACTTTCCTCGTAAACGAGATAAGTAGCATTTTCTTTTTTATAGAGCTTCCCCTCTGTGGTCAGCTCGATCGTACTTTCTTCTCCACCTATATTGCGCTGGGTTCCTTCTATTCTTAGCATGATATTTTTCATTAGTAAATCCTCACTCTCTTTATTAGGTACAAAGGTACCTGCCTATTTTACGGGCAGACACAGAGATCTACCCGTACGAAAACTCATAATTCTAATAAATGCATATATCTCTCAACTTTACTTATCCTGATGCCTCTCAACCGCCAGTTGGATCAATTGATCGATCAATTGAGGGTAAGGAAGACCCGCAGCATCCCACAACAGCGGATACATGCTATACTTGGTAAAGCCGGGCATGGTATTGATTTCATTAATATAGATTTTCATCGTTTCCTTCTCCATAAAGAAATCTACGCGGGCTAACCCGGAACAATCTATGGCCTTATAGGCTTTTATTGCCATTTCTCTAATCTCCATAGCCTTTTCCGCTGGAATATCCGCAGGTATAATCATCTTAGATTTTCCATCGTCAAAATACTTGGCCTCATAATCATAAAACTCATGGGAAGGTATAATCTCCCCTACTACTGATGCTTTCGGTTCATCATTACCCAGTACAGCACATTCTAATTCCCGGCAAGCAATAAATTCTTCCACCAAAATCTTTCTGTCATGCCGGGCAGCTGCCTGAAGTCCCTTCAACAGCTCCTCTTGGTTGCGGGCCTTGCTAATCCCCACACTGGAGCCTAAATTGGCAGGTTTGATAAACACAGGATAAGAAAAGTTCTCTTCAATCATCTCCACATAAACCTGCGGATTTTCTCGAAGCTTTTTCCGCATAACCAGCATGTACTTGCCCATAGGCAAGCCGACCATTTCAAATATTCTTTTTGAGTAAATCTTATCCATTCCTACAGCAGAAGCCAATACCCCTGCACCAACATAGGGAATATCCGCCATCTCCAATAGCCCCTGTATCGTGCCATCTTCTCCATAGGGACCATGGAGTACAGGAAAAATCACATCGATCTGTTCTCCCAAATAGGGGGGAATCCCAGGCACAATCGCCTGCGAAGGTTCATTTCCCATGGGGATCACAGTAAAAACGCTGTGCTGGGGATCTTCCTGAAGCAGCTTATTGGAAATCCCTTCCCACTCTCCTGATTCGATCTTCTCTATAGGACCGTTATATAGCATCCAACTGCCTTCATTTGTAATGCCAATAGGAATAATGTTGTATTTTTCTCTGTCCATGGCGCGCATCACAGAAGCAGCTGACATGAGAGACACTTCATGCTCTCCTGATTTGCCCCCGAATATGATCCCTATGTTTAATTTTTTGGTCATAGAAAAACCCCCTTTTATATTTGGGTGATCACATAGCAAATTTTCTATAGAACTTTTATCGAATAAGAAATTATAGCCTTAAAAGGTTATAGATGTGTGATTGAGAAAGTATTTATATACATTCTACCCTTACTATCATTAATATTCTATACTTCTATCGGATATTATTCAAATGATTTATAAATTGCGAGAGATAGTGCGTACTTTATGCAAGAAGCAAAACTGGACAAAATGCTTGCAAATAAACAAGGGAGAGATTTCTCTCTCCCCCCTTGCATGTCTCCATAATCGATATTCAACGTCGATTAAATCATCAACGTTCCGTTTTCTTTTTCCACAGTCTTTAAGATCTTTTCCTCTACACCAGTGTTGGCATTGACATAGACTAAGAATTTATCCTGCTTATAGTTTGCTTCAAATTCATAGCACAGAATTTCTCCAAAAGCATCGGTGGGAATGATACACAGCTGTCCCTCTTCTTCTATCTGTGCCCGAATCGTCGCCTTTTTCCGTGCTTCAGCAGAGGTCAGCTTCGGAGTCTCAATATCCCGCTGATAATTGGAGGTTAAGAATTGGGTAGCATCAAAGCCTACCACTTCTCCATTGTCTAATGCAATCTTAACTTTGATCAAGTCAGGATAAATAACGATATCATTCTGTTTATAAACATAGTTGACTAATACTACATTGTCATACCGCATCGTATAAGTAGGCATCATGTTTTTAAAGCCTTTTTCTTCTAAAAATTTATCTGCCCGCTTAATCGCTTGCTTAGGTGAAATGTTGGCTTTTGGTACATCTCTATTGTTGAGAATATAGACAGGATAACCAACCCGTTGACTAATATCTATATAGATAGTATTTCCTTTCCCTTCTGCTTGATTCTTTGGAATAGCCTCAAAGCTGTAGGTATCGATTCTGCCTGTACTTCCCGGTGCGGAGGCTGCTGTCTTGATCGTGCCTTCTCCTAAAAACTCCTTTACTTTTTCCCGGGCCTGCTCCTCTGTGATTTTATCACCCTCCAGTCTAGGCTTTTTGCCCTTTACCACATGTTCGGAGAAGGGACCATCATAAATCAGCTCCGGATACTCTACCATTCTCTCTTCAAATTTGTTAAACTGTACATCGATAGGATTTTCTTCCTCTGCTTTTCGATTTAGTTTTTTGTTTGCTTTCCGGATCAGTTCTCCAGTCCATACCTCTCCTTTAAATATGCTGTTATGGAGTTCCTGCAGCTCTAAGCATAGACTGGCTGAATAGTTATGTAAACTTTCTAAATTCTCTAGCTCCTGTTCTGAAAGCTGTTCTCCATCTAGGTTTCTTTTTGCCAAAGCAAAGGTATAATCTCCCACCTGATTTAAAAACTTCTCTGTTTTACTAACCTGTGCATGCTGGATGGGCAATTGTGCAAGCTTTTCCTGGGCATTATAGGAATTTTTCCATATGTTTGAATATAGGATAATATTTTGTCGTGTTTGGCCTGACACCATCAGTTTTGACAAATCCGTGGTAATACTTTGTACACTTCCTGTCAGATCATAATACAACCGCTGATTGTTATTCATAAAAAAGGTTGCGTATTCTTCTCTGGCCTGCTGCTGATTGTACCCCCATACACCTGCGACAATTAGCGCGATGGCCAATAGGATTGGCAGTATATATTTCATCCTTACACCTCCTTATTCACTAGTTACCAAACCAGTGTTTTCCAATCTTTTTCTCTACCGTTCTAGACCATATCCATTTGCTGGTGGCTGTAGCAGGATTCCAATAATAGAGACAGCCACCGGTAGGATCCCAGCCGTTCAGGGCATCCCGCGCAGCCTTAAAACTGGTTTCTGTCGGCTCCATATTCATTTGTCCATCCGCTACTGCAGTAAAGGCTGCGGGCTGATAAATCACTCCTGCAATGGTGTTGGGGAAGGACGGATGTCTCGTTCGATTGAGAACAACTGCACCAATGGCCACCTGTCCAATGTAAGGCTCCCCTCTGGCTTCTCCTGTGATCGCTCTTGCCAATAGCGTGGTTTCCTGATCTCTTGATATTACGTTGCTGCTGGATTGATAATCCTTAGGTGCTGCTTTTGCTTCTACAGGAAATCCCAACGCCTTTCGTGTGGCAGAACCTACTACCCCGTCAGCGGTTAGCCCATGTTTTCGTTGAAAGGATTTCACCGCTTCAAAGGTTCCTCCGCCAAATACACCATCTACCGGACCCTTATAATAGCCCCAGTCTTTCAGAGTTTGCTGCAGCTTTCTTACCTCTGCACCGGTAGATCCCCAGTACATGGTCTGTGCTGCTGCAACATTAAAATAACTATCTAAGTAGATCAGCGACCCAATACAAGCTGCCAGCATGATGGCAGTGGCAGCCAATGCGATCTTTCGCATACTTTTTTCCTCCCTTCACAGATTTGTGAATACAACTCTATTTTTTGTAGGGCTGGAAGCAATTATGCGAAGATTGGCTACTGGGTATAATTTCAAAAACAAGAAGGAAACGACAACGCCGTTTCCTT
The DNA here is from genome assembly GCF_001750685.1 of Geosporobacter ferrireducens. Taxonomy (GTDB): domain Bacteria; phylum Bacillota; class Clostridia; order Peptostreptococcales; family Thermotaleaceae; genus Geosporobacter; species Geosporobacter ferrireducens. The sequence continues at coordinate 2,464,708 of NZ_CP017269.1, forward strand.
AAATATATTACGGGCAGGCACAAGGCCTGCCCCTACATCCTATTCATTCAATCCTACTACCCGTCCAATATTTGCCTTTGCACTTTCAAAGATTTCCGCTACTTTAAACTTCAGCTTAACGGGAACAGCTTCCTCACTACTGGCGGTACTGATCCTCCGGAATTCTTCTTCTGTCAATACACTCATCAATTCACGCTTTGTTTTTTCATTGGTCAAGCCGCTTTTCATATCCACAAAACATAGAGGTGGGAAGAGCACGCACCACCAGTTTGCACCCTGTCCTCTTCCGATGACGATTCTCAAAGCCTCATAGGAACCGGCGGGCAAAGTAATGCTGCCATAGTTCTTCGTAGGAAAGTTTACTTCTCCCAGCTCCGCTCTCACCGTATCACTGCTGCCATTCTTCTGCAGTTCCTCCATAGCGATGGTTTCAATATTTTCCAGGCTTGCCTGCAAAATTTTTCTCGTCTCATCCAGGCTTTTCGATTGCTCGAACTTCGGATTCATCTCTGCGATCACCCGGTCCCGTACCTTGAGCTTTAGGGCTTGATCTTCCGGAGAATCACTGTTGGCCAGCACATGAAATCTTATAAGCCGCTCCTTATAGCTGTCCTTATCCGCCTTTGCCTCAAAAGCTGCAGAAAAGAAGTATGTAGTTACCATGGCAATAAAAACTATACCGATCATACATCGTTGTCTTGCTTGATGCATATCTATCATCCTAAAGTTGATCTTCATAAAAATCCCCCTCTTGCTACGATTTTATTCTACTTTCAGTATTAGCAAAGAGGGGAATTTTTAAACTGCATTGTAGGATTTTTTCCTTGGAACTTTTTACCGGATTCCTCTTATCTCGACACACCGACTCTTCGAATTTTTAACTCTACACTGACTTCAAGCTTCGTATAAGGATATATTTCCTTCCATTGGTCCTTTACGCGCGCCCAAAGATCCGGCTGAAACTTTCTCAAATGCTCACCTGCTTGTACCACATCTACCTGATACTCTTTCTGCAGCTTTTCATAGGTTTCTTGAATCTGCATATGAATGTCTCTTGCTGCTATTTTTTCTAGATTTCGAATATACTTCTCATCAAAGGTTTCTCCTTTGACTCCAAAAAGATGCTGTTCTATAACGCCCTCTGCTTCCACCTTAAAGGCCACCACAATTTCTCCATCCCTTTCAAACGCCCGCATCTCTGTATTGGATTCAGTGATCTCCACTGGGATTATCTTTTCATCTATCTTTGGGCTAACCTCTGTGGTTTTTATCTTATCCTGCATGAACATCAGCGCCCGGGTCTCCATTTCTCCCAGCCATCCTACTAAACGATACTCCTTTAGCACAGCAGCACCGGCGATTTTTATATCCTCCTCTGTTGCCACGATCCGGGGTGCAATGGCTGTCTGGCTTTCATGAAGACTGCGCAGAATATACCCCAGATCTGCATCGGCCATACGAGCGGTGTTCGCTTTCTGCCGCAGCAGTTCAAATATGTAGATTCCTGCCTTTGGGTCTAGAGGAGGTTTACTGTTTAAAACATCCTTTGCCTTCTCCGGTGTGATAACGATGTTTATCTTACGTCCCAGCAAGGGACTTCTTTCGATTGCATCCAGTACTTCCCGCATCAACGCTTCATCCCTGGCCAAGGCTTCTCCGATTACAAAAACCTTCGTATGCCCAAAAAAGACTGTATTCTTTATTTTTGTAGACATCAGCTTCTCAACGTCATAAAAGTCTTTCCCCGCTCCAGTAAAGATAAAGGAAGCCTCCCCTTCTCCTTTCCCTGCGATCACGCCCGTATTAGGAAATGTATAGGTGATGGTATAGCGATTTCTGGGTTGATCCTCCGGTTCACTGGGTTCCCCCAAGGGGCTTTTTTCATTTACTTTCACTTTTTCTTCAAACTTATCGAGGCCAACAGCGACAATAAAGGCCCGTTCATTGATTTCTACCTTGTCCCAACAGCCGGTTAAAAAAAGAAGGCTGATCCCACACAATATGATCCACTTTTTAAGGGGCATTTTTCTTTCCTCCCTTGCTTTTTTTGAAAAAGCTGATGATCAACAATAAAAGAGGCAGCAGTACCATAAAAAAGCTACCGGCATAATTGGAATAAATATCGATCCAATCGTTTAACTGGATCAAATTATCAGGAATAAAAGCCAAAAAATATATAATCGGAAGTAAGGGTAGTACAAAAAAATTAAATTCCTTTGTTTTAAAAATACGGCTTAATATCAAGGCTGATCCATAATATGCACTTACCAGGCTCATAAAAACTGCAATTACCCATATGCTCATAATAAAGGCATCCAGGTTTTCTATAAAGGCTCCGGGCAAATCCACGGTTTTGAAAACCTCTAGGGTGGGCCAGATGATATGGGTGGTTTCTACCAGCCCAAACCGTGCTACAACAACAAATACAATGGAAATATAGTAAAAGGAAACCAGGCCCACGGTCAGCAGCATGGCATTTCCGATTTTTTTAGGTTCCTTGACAAAAGCAGCATATAATAGAGTTAATTCGATGCCGATAAAGCTAAAAAACACCACAGGTATTCCTTTGATCAGCTTTAGGATGGGAGTCCGAAAAATGGGATAAAACTGGGTGTAATCTATCTCCGGTATGATCGGCAGCAGTATTAGGACAGATATAATGGTAATAATGGGAAACAGAAATTCTGCCATCCTGGCAATGGATTCAATACCACTTCTTGCGGTATAAACGGAACCCAGCAGTATAGTGATCGCCAATACTTCTATGGGCGTTTCAAAAAGCAGATACTGCTTGGTGATCTCACCAAAGCTCCTTACCTCATAGGCCGAAAGAATCATTAAATATCCAAAAAAACCTAGTGCGATGACCGTTCCAAAGAACTTCCCCAGCAGGGTATTTCCAAACTCTACTATGGTTTCTCCAGGAAACTTTTTTACCAGAAGGAATATGATCCAGCCTGCTAAAAGGGCAAATATACTGCCCCCTAGTACTAAAAATAGTCCGTCGGGCCCTGCTTCTTCTACTACCATTCTCGGCAGCGATAAGATCCCTACGCCCATAATGGTCATAACGAGGATGGCTGACAGCTGGCTGCTCAAAATGACATCGTTGTCGCGATTCATCCTATACATCATCCTCCTTTTTTATATCATTCTTGGGTGTTTTCATCCGAATATTATCCTCCTGATGCAAGTACTGCGGCCGCTTTTTCATGAAGCGCAGATGTACTCTGATAAAGGCGTCTTTAAAGTCATTAAAGGTAGTGCTGCTGGCAGTATAGGGACTCATGTAAGGTACACCGAAGCTCTTCAGATTGCACAAATGGGTAATCACCATTAATAAGGAAAGAATCACGCCATACAGACCAAAAACAGCGGCCGACGCCATTAGGATAAATCTCAATAATCGGAATGCAATGGCAAAGCTGTAGCTGGGCGACGCATAGGCGGCCATGGCTGTCAAGGCTACTACGATCACCATCAAGGGACTAACCACGCCGGCTTCTACTGCTGCCTGCCCCAATACAAGACCGCCCACGATACCGATGGTGGCACCAATGGGGGCCGGCAGTCGAATCCCTGCTTCCCGCAACAGCTCCAGCGCCCCTTCCATTAGAAAAGCTTCTAGAAATGCAGGGAAGGGTACATTGTTTCGGCTTCCTGCTACATATAAAGCTAAAGCCGTAGGCAGCATACCGGGGTGATAGGAGGTAACGGCAATATACAGTGCCGGCAGGATCAATGCAATCAAAATCGAAAGATATCGCAGGCCGCGAACGGCTGAAGCAATAAAAAACCGTTCATAGTAGTCCTCCGGTGACTGCAGCAAGGTCGTTATTGTAGCCGGTGCAACCAATGCAAAGGGTGTATTGTCGATAAGGATGGCTACCCTTCCTTCATAAAGTGCTGCTGCTACTACATCGGGACGCTGGGTATGCTGCAGCTGCGGGAACGGGGAACGCCATTCATCCTCAATCAACTGCTCGATATATCCACTTTCCATAATGGTGTCAATATCAATCAAATCTAATCTCTCTTTTACCATTTTCAGTACGGGCTTATTGACGATCCCTTCAATATACATGACGGCAATATCCGTCTTAGAACGCCTACCGATTTGCATCTGCTTGATACTAAACTTAGGATCTCGAATTCTGCGACGTACCAGAGCAGTGTTCATCCGCATGGTCTCCGTAAAACCTTCTCGTGCACCGCGAATAACGGTTTCTGTTGAAGGCTCACTCACACTTCTGGAAGGCCACTTTTTGGTGGCAATGATCACAATTTTTTCCCATTTATCTAAAATGAGTACAGTTTCACCTGAAAGAATATTGTCTACTGCTTCATTGATATCTTCCACTTCTCTTAAATCAGAAACAGAAATTGTCCCATCTTTGATCACTTCATAAATCTTTTGCCGCAGGTTATGGAGGTCTAAGTCTGCCATACGGGCTAGCAGCATTAAACTTTTCAGTACATTTTCATTCAATAAATCCTTATCTGCCAATCCATCTACAAAAATGGTAGCAAAGCTCATTTTCTGCTGCTGGCCTACCTTAAATTCACGGTAAACCACATCATCAGTACCTTTTAGAATCTCTTTGATGCTTTCCAGGTTTTTCTCATAGTCTTTTTCTACAGGGATTTTTCCCCTGGGATCTTCTTTTTTCTTTGAAAACAGCTCCTCAAAAAAGCTCATGCTGTGTCTCCCTCCAATGCTTGATATATGACGGAACGGTGAGGGCACTGTTCCCTACAAAATTCTAAAATGAGAGATGTAGGGATCGACGCCCTTATCGTTCCGAATAAAAATCAGGATTCTCAGTCACATATATATCAAAAAATGCGGAACACAACGTACATTCCAATACTGCCTACGATATAGGCAATCCCCATATATTTGCAAATCCTCCCTTCTTTTTTTAGCTTTTTTTGCTTCAAGGAAGGGTAGTCAAGCAATAGCAAGAACAGCCCAATGGCGATCAGTACGAGTCCGCCGGTTGGCGTGTAGAGGTCTTTTACTTCTTGATAAAATAAACGTATCCATTTCAGTAAAATAGTATCACCTTCTCCAATGAAAGTCTCATACTATACTATTTGCATAATTCTCCATAGATATGCAAAAGGAGCAGTCTTTAACTGCTCCTTTTGCATGTTTTGTTATAGATAGGCTTTACTCCCAGAAAACGAGACATGGGGACACGCCTCTCCTACGTTAAGGAATTTCCCCAAGTCTCGTTTTTACAAAACTCACTTCTTTATTGGAATTATATGATATACTTTTCTGCTATGAGAATGTCTTCCGGTTTATCAATGTCATTACCCACCTCAGGATAAGTCGAGATAATGGCTTTCCCCCGAATCCCCATTTGATTTTCTACCCGTGTCTCGATATCTTTGATGGAAAGCTTCCCGATCACCAGCTTGAGCAAACACTTGATCCCCAACAAGCTGCACATCCTAAGCGGATTTTTCCGATGCATCAGCATCTTTCTTCCTATTTCCATATACCGTCCTACTTTTTCCGTATCTACAAAAAACAGATTGCCTCCCGTAAAAATTCCATCAGCCAGCTTTACAAAGGTTCTCTTTGCCTCAGGATATCTCCCCTCCAGCGTCTCCTTCTGAACCACGGAATAGCACAGGTCTGCTTCTAACGCCAGGCTTTGCCCCACAAAATCATTGATGGCATCCTTTGTAATCATAGGAATATCACTGGTAGAAATCAATATCCTTTTTTTCGGAAAGGCTTCAATTCCCATCTGTATATTGTCAATCAATGATGGACTGCTCTGCTTTATCCGCACAGTTTCGTCCAATGCTAATTTCTTTAATTCTTCCAGGTCTCCAATGACCAAAATTTCGTCTATGCACTGTGTTTCTAGTAGGGCATCAATTACATAGCGGATCATTGCCTTATCTCGTATTTTTAGCAGCGACTTATTTTGCAGCCGCCCCGCCAAGGCTTCTCCTTGTCCCCCTAAGATCACAGCCTTTGTCATATTTTGTTTCACCTCTTTTTAACTCTATTTTCCTGCATTTTTATTCGCCAGCGTTACGATATTATTCTCTAAACTGTCAATATGTTGTTGGGCTACCTGCTGGGCTGCTACTGCATCCCGGTTGGCAATAGCCTCTAAAATGGCCTGATGCTCTACTAACAGGTCTTTTGGCTTGTTGTATTCGGAAAAATATGTGATTCTGAACCGCTGCACTTGTTCCTGGAAGCTTTGGGCAATCTGGATGAGCTTCGCATTGCGGGTCGACTTGAAAATCCTGTCATGAAACTGCATATCTTTTTCAACCATACCCTCTGTATTGCCGTTTTCAATGCATCGCTTAAAATGATAGGAAATCAACTCTAACTCTTCAAGCTCTTCCTCTGTCATTCGCTCTGCTGCCAAATATGCCGCAAGTCCTTCCAAAACAGAGCGAACCTCTAGTACATCCAGAATGTCTTTGATCGATACATCTGCCACATAGGCACCTTTTCTTGGCACCATTACTACAAGACCTTCTAACTCCAGCTTTCGAATAGCTTCCCTTACGGGCGTTCTACTGACCCCCAGGTGCTCCGCCAGCTGCACCTCCATGAGTCTTTCTCCTGGCTTCAGTTCCCCGTTGATAATAGAATTTCGCAAATGTTCAAAAACTACATCTCGAAGCGGTTGATAGTTTTGCAGCTTTAAACCATTGATACCCTGAAGACTCATCACGCATTCCCCCTATTGTAAGTTTTGACAACATAAGTTTGTTTATATACCTTCGATAGGTTCTCACAAGCACTTCTTGCCTTGTGATAATCTTTGTACAATCCATAAACGGTCGGACCGCTCCCGCTCATCAGACTTCCCATCGCATTATATTCCATCATGCGCCGCTTGATGTCCTTCACGATGGGATGCATTGTTTCCGTCACTTGTTCCAACACATTGTGCAGGTTTTCTCCAATGGTTTGCAGATCGTTGTTCTCCATAGCCATCAGCAGTTTATCTGTGTCAGGATGCTTCTGAAGCTTTTCCAATTGGAGACCTTTATATACCTCTGCCGTTGAAACACACAAATTCGGTTTGCAAAGCACAACCCATGCATATTCTAATCCTTTAATAGGTGTTAATTTTTCTCCAATTCCCTCAGCCAATGCAGCACCTTCTAATATGCAAAAAGGCACATCTGCTCCTAATGCTAAGCTATGGGCCATCAGCTCTTCTCTACTGGCTCTAATGTTCCACAACTCATTCAGCCCCAGCATCACCGCCGCACCATCGGTGCTGCCCCCGGCTAAGCCTGCTGCCACAGGGATTTGTTTGTTTATATATATATATACACCCTTGTGGATATTATACTGCTCCTGCATCAGCTTTGCAGCTTTATAGGCGATATTGCCTTCATCCTTCGGGATAAAACCGCAGTTGCTTTCCAGTATAATCCCACCCTCAATCTCTTTAATTTCTACCTCGTCGTAGAGATCTACCTGCTGCATGATCATTTTTACTTCATGATAGCCATCGATCCTTCTGCCTAATACATCCAGGGATATGTTAATCTTAGCCCTGGCCTTGCGTCTGATTTCTTTCACCAAATTCACTCCTCATAAGGATTGTGTCTATTTTTATTGTATCACTCGTCTTATCCAATCATGTATGCAATATATAATATTATATACTGCATATCTAAATTCCTTCAACCCTAGGAGAGAAAAGAAAAAAAGAGACGAATTTTCTTCGTCTCTAAATACATAGCAGCCTTTTATTCTAATGGAGATGTCTCATCTTCTTCTTTTTTATTGATAACTGTTTCCTCGAACATTTTTACCTTAAGACTTTTGATAGATTCATCTTTGCTTCCGTCATTATGACCATCTGATGCCTTTTCTGAATGATCACTGTTTTGACCTGCGTTTTCAACTGCTGGTTGCTCCGGTTTAGTCTCTTCTCCAGGGTCCTCTCCTGCTGGTTGCTCCGGTTTAGTCTCTTCCCCAGGGTTCTCCCCTGCTGGCGGCTCTTCCGGTTTAATCTCTTCCCCAGGGTTCTCCCCTGCTGGCGGCTCTTCCGGTTTAATCTCTTCCCCAGGGTCCTCCCCTGCTGGCGGCTCTTCCGGTTTAATCTCTTCCCCAGGGTCCTCTCCTGCTGGCGGCTCTTCCGGTTTAATCTCTTCCCCAGGGTCCTCCCCTGCTGGCGGCTCTTCCGGTTTAATCTCTTCCCCAGGGTCCTCTCCTGCTGGCGGCTCCTCCGGTTTAATCTCTTCTCCAGGGTCCTCTCCTGCTGGCGGCTCCTCCGATCTACCTACTGCCGACGAAGCAGCTCCACCGCCTCCTGATGAAGATATTTCCAGCTGATTTTGCAGGCTATAAACCTGAGATTGCAAATCATCGACTTTCAGTAATAATTTACTATTTTCTTCTTGTAGTTTTTTATTTTCTGCGGATAAGCTTTCTTTCTCCTGCTTTAAATCCTCATTTTCAGCCATCAATTCCTCGTTTTGCTCTACAAACTCCTCTATCTGCTTTGTTAAACTGACAATCTCAGAGATTTTTCCATTCAGTTGGCTTACTAAATCCAGCACGGTCTGATAAACTTCATCTAAATAAGTAGTTAATTGAGGTACAAGGATATTCAAAAGCTTCTGCTGATCTTCTGGGATCTCCAGCTTTGTAATTGGAGTTACAACCGCCTCGAATTCGTTACTTTTATTGTTAAGTGCTGTCCTATTTTTTTCCTGTTGTCTGAGAAGTGCAGGTGCTTGCTGAATGGATACCTCCAGCTGGTTTTCACCTGAGTTCCCCCACCTTACTTCTTCCCAATTTCCATAACTGGCTACGGTGGAGATCATCTCTGTCAATTCCTGCTGCAATGCTTCTTGCTTTTCATCCGTATCTTCAATTTCTATAGGCTTTCTTCGCACTTGTTGTTCGAAGCATTTTTTCAAATAAGAGATGTTAAAGGATACGGGTACTTCCTTATCTATAAATCCGTTGAGATACTTCGCTCTAATCACGCCATTAACGGTTTCCTTTTTGAGTAGTTCATGAAACAACAATTCTACTCTTTGCGGCAAGTTTATAATGGGTTCGATAGGTATTTTATACAGCTGATTCTTACGCAACTCTACCGGATTAATATGGAGAATATAATCAGGAAGATTTGTTAGCGCATTCTTCTCTGGCGTCCCGATTTCTACAGTAAAGTAAATAATCGGTGCATATTTTAAATCTTCAGCACCTTGTATATGGATTTCTGCATATTCTCCCGGTATCTTTTGAATTATTTCAAAGGTAGGCAGGATCTCCTCTGAAGATACAGCACTTACTTCTATACTTCTTGGCATTAACTCAGAGAAGTAGGAATAAGTATCCAGCATTCCCAAAAGTGCCATGCTAACTAACAACCCGGAAAGCAGACAACAAAAAACCCGTAGGCACAGAAATCCTATTCCAGATTTTTTATAGGTCACACATCTTCACCTCCTTAAATTTTTATTATCATTTCATTCATTTTTACTTGCATGCTCCTCATGAAGGCCCAGCAGCTTGCAGATGATTACAAAAGCCTCTGCCCGGGTAATATCATTTAACGGCTTAAAAGAGCCATCGGGGTATCCTACGAGAATCTCCTGATCTACACCTGCTTTTACATATTCTAAGGCCCAATCTCCGATTTTATCCTTATCCGTAAAGGTTAATTCTATATCTGATGATTCCTGTTCAAATCCCCGGATGAGTACGGTGACCATCTCCTGTCTGGAAATATTTTTGTTGGCTTTAAACCGTTTCAGAGGATAGCCCTTAAATATTCCCTTTTCACTGGTAGCGATAATATATCCCTTCGCCCAGCCGGGTATCCAATCAATATATCCTGAGAAGAACTTATTCTTCTCTTCCAGCTTCAACGCCCTGCCAATAAGTACAGCAGATTCTGCCCTGGTGATGGGGCGATCCGGTCGAATGGTTCCATCAGGATAGCCTTTAATAATGTCATGCTCCAATAGCGTAACAATACAATCATGGGCCCAGTGTCCCGCTATATCCGGAATCACCTCAATGGGTTCTTCTTCCATAAGTTCACCTGGTCTGTCCGGTCGGTCGGGTCGATCCGGCCGATCCGGTTTATCCGGATCACTGGATCCATCCTCCAGTTCCTTCACATTTACTGTGAAGTCTATTTTACCGGCAATACCAGCCACATTAATTTCAGCACTTTCATCCATCTTGATGGTATATACAAGATCTATATAGTTATTATTACCGATCGCAATGGAACAGGCGGCACCAGACTTGAAGCCGGAAAAATCCCCATCATAGATCGTACCCTTTAGCAGGCTATCCAGTGGATTTTTATAATCTACCTTGATTTTCATTTTTTCCATATAGTCTTTGGCATCCTTATGGTCAAAAGATAGCTCTTCACCTTTCCTTTTTAAGGATATACTCATACCGATTGTATTTAAGGTGATTTTTTTTCCATATTTGTTTTCCACTCTAAGTACACTGCTGGCAGAGTAGCCTGGATACCAAGGGCCTTTAGCTCCAATGCCATTACTTTTAAAAATAGCTCCTGCCTTACTGCTGCTTCCTCCTACCACAATGGCGGTGTAGCTATCCTCTGCATATATAAAGCTGGGTATGATGAGTTGGATCAGTAATAATAAAATCAAAGACAGCCTCAAGGTTTTTGAGGTAGATTTTTTGAACATATTCTCATATTCACCTCCTTACATAAATAAAATTAAGGATTTAAAATTATTTAAATGCTTAATTTTATTTATGTTTTAAAAGGGTGGATGTACATCCACCCTTCTTTAATGTTAATCAAGAAATTATGGTCTAAACCAGTTATGTACTGCACTTGGATCTGATAGATTTGTAAGATCTAGATCTATCCATACTTTGGCTAGTAAAGCTCCAAATTCATTTGTTATCTCAATAGAAACAAAGCTAAAGTCAGAAGGAGTAGTTATACGCCATCCATAAGTATTTGTTTTGTCCTCTAAATAATTATATGGGCTCACTCCACCTTCTGCATAGTAAAGTAACGCATTATTAAATGCGAATTTATCTCCATTTTTAGAAACTCTAAATCCTAAATTTCCAAATTGTGGGTGATTTTTAATTATTAATTCCTTTTCAGTTTCACTTGCTAATAATTCCACCTCAACATTTGAATTGGAAGATGTTATATCTGAGCCAATGAGCTTATCAACTTCAAGTTTAGCTTTTGCTGTTAAAGGCTCTGGTGTTACAGGAGGTACTGCTATCTTTCCTTGTTTTGCTTCAACCTTTAAAACAAAGTTTCCGCTTAATCCAGCGAATTCAACATCAGCTGATCGTGTTTCTCCTTCAGCAATTCCACTTCCCCAAGGCCATTTCACATTTAAAACAAACTCATCTTTCCCCTTGTTTGTTACTGGAAACTTCACAGCATCCCCATTTAAAGTCAGTCTCTTCGTAGGACCCTCTTCCCCATTCATGGTCACTCTAAATTGAATAGGCGTTCCTGTACTAAATAAACTTGACGGAGTGCCGGTGACTCCTGCTTCGCTTTCTCCATCAGCTGTAAGCACTTTTACTAAGTATTCCACAGGAACCTCTGTACCAGCTTTATCAATAGAAAACTCATAATTATTTTCTTCACCAGGAGCTAATTTCACTGAATCAGCAGTAAATTCCTCTTGTAATATACCGCCTGGACTAACTTCCCATGCTGCTGCCACAACTTCATTGGCCTCACTGGTGAACATTTGAGCATAGTATGCAATGGTTCCCATGCCTGCACCAAACATTAAAACTCCGATTAATAAAATGCTCAGTATAATTCTCTTATTCATTTTTCAAAGATCCTCCTCTTTTTCTGTTTTTTCTTTCATTTTTGTGGTAAAATAAGCCTAGAAGATATTTTTTTATTGCTTTTTTGGGTGATCTTGTCAGAGATGACCCGTTTTTATTTCTGCCGTTCTAACAACCACCTCCAAAACCTCATCTCTCATTCAAATCCCCATCGTTGTAATTTATATGATAGTAAATCAATTTATTCCAGCTAAGCTTTTATATGGTCTGGCGCCTCTGTTTTTTTATTGTTGACTTTTTTCAACTCCAACCATATAACCCTTAGCTCAGAAACAATCAGTAAAAAAATCGGTAATAGAATAAACAATAAAAACCCTCTTCCTGTCTTTGCAAAATCAGCAATCATACCTCCTCCGGGAATTTTAAAGGCCATGGTTCCGATCGCTTGTTTGCCCTCTATAAGCTCCTGGTCTTCTGTATTGTTGGCATCTCCTTTTGTTCTGAACTTAACGATACCATTTTCTTCAACAATCCCGATTACTCTATGGGTGACTAATGTATTTCCCTCGATCCGATAAGTCAATACATCTCCAATTTGGATCTCCTCCGGCTCTGTTTCCCTTGTTACTACCATATCACCCGGCTTTAAAACAGGTTCCATACTGCCGGTAAGCACCTTCAAAGGCTTAAATCCAAAAACCGACGGCACCTTTTGTGGATTTGTTTTTGCCTGAAACATCGTAAAAACGGATACACCTATAATGAACACCAATACAATTGTGATACTGTCTCCGATCCACTTCAGCATGGTTTTTATCATTTGTCTACCCCCTAAGTGTTTTTAATGCAGAAATGGCATAAGTTATAACGCTTGTATAAGTATTTGCTTCGAATCCTATACAAGAAAGAATTAACTTATGCCTATACCTTATCCAAACCATCTCCCACTAGATAAGCCCGCTCTCTTTTATTCAATCAAAACCACGAATTTCTCTATATTTGATTATAGTTTTTTTCCTGTTTTTTTTCTCCCTGCTAAAGCGTAGTTTTCATTAATGAATTTGTATTATATCATTTCCTGTTATATGGTTCTAATGGATAAGGCACTGCTACTTTCTTACCATAGGTATCCCCTTATACCCCATACAAAAAACAGGGTGTACAAACCCTGTTTCAGCATACTTTCATTTAATCATCAGATATACATTGTTTCTTTTGCATATAATGCGGCCTGTGTACGATGTGTTAACCCCAGCTTCAGTAAAACACTGCTTACATGCTTTTTCACTGTATGCTCTGATATAAACAGCTTTTTAGCAATTTCTATATTGCTTAATCCTTTTCCCAGTGCTTCCAATACATCTCTTTCCCTTGGTGTTAATTGCTCTAACTCTCCATCCTCTTGTTGATTATCTATCAATTGAGAAATCTCCGGATGGAAAAATTTGCGTCCCTTTGCAACTGTATGTACTGCATAAAGTATATCTTCTGCATAGGCATCTTTTAATACATACCCGTCTATTTGAAATTCCCGGGACTTCATAAAATCTTCTTTTTTCATGGAAGATGTTAATATGATAAATTTTGTCTCTAATCCTTCCTGCTTTGAAATTCTAATAATATCAAGGCCATCTTCCCTGCCTAGCCTTAAATCCACAATCGAAATTTCCGGTTTCTCCTCTTTAATCATTCTCACTGCTTCTTCTACATTCGTAGCTTCTTTAATTTCTTTAACGGCTTCTTCCAATAGCAAAGTAGCCGAAAGCCCTTTCCGAACCATTGGATGATCATCTACAATAAGGATCTTCATACCGCATTCACCTTCTCCAGTATTTGATTTGTGTTAGGAATATCCACTAAAACAGCGGTTCCCTTTCCTATAACACTATCGATAATCAGCTCCCCACCTAAAGACTTTACAAGATAATGAATATTCTTTAAGCCTAATCCCTGCTGCGTACCGTCTTTGATTAGACTCACGTCGAATCCTGCTCCATTGTCTGTAATTTTGAGTTGATAGGGATCATCACTGAGGTCAAGCATCACTTGAATATCCGTTGGATTGCCATGGCGCACTGCATTTCCTATCCCTTCACAGATAATCCGGTAAATAGCCTTCTTCTGTGAGACTGTCAAAAATGCATGATTCCCTTTAATATCCAAGGCGATATCTATATTTCTCAAGGCTTGTATTTCATGAATATAGTTTAAAATATCCTCACGAAAAGTATCTATTCCATTTTTTTGCCAGCTCAGTCCATAGATTGTAGAACGCAGTTCCTTCATGGCACTGTCCATGGCGCTTCGTAAGGCATTCAACTCTTTTTTTATTTGATGGTGATTCATCTTCTCTACATTTTTCATCAATGCAAATATACTGAAGGACATACTGTAGAGCCTTTGCAGTACACTATCATGGATTTCGGTTGCAATCCTGTTCTGCTCCTGAGCAATTACCAATCGTTCGTTTACTTCTTCCAGACGGGCCCTCTCCAGTACAATAGAACCGAGATTCGCTAAAAATCTTAGCTGATCTACATTTTCCCTGTAGACGATGTCTTCCTTATGGATCGTGGATTCAATCCCTATGATCCCATAAATCTTATAAGTAGATCTTAAAATTGTAACAACAAACCGCGTGCCTTCTACTTCTAATTCAATAGGGATTTCTGTTTCTATCAGGCTATTCCATTTATTTAATATTTCATTTCTTAATTGATGCTTTAGCAGCAAAATCTCATCCTGGCTCTTTTCAAATAACACTTCATTTTGACATTGCATAATATTCATAAAGAAAATTGTTTCTGCTTTGGTAATCAGCTTCGCATAGTGCACGAATAATTCCATTAACCGATCCTCATTCTTCTGAGCGGACAAAGAGTTTACTGTTTGATATAGAGACATAATGTGCTCTACCGATTCTTTTATTTTAAAATTTGCTGCTGCCAGCTCTTCATTTGCTTTTGTAATCTTTTCGCTTTGTCTTTGTACATCTTTGGAGAGTGTAGATAATCGCTGCATGGCTACAGCCATGAGAATGAAACTAATAATTCGATTGGACTCAATCTTTATTGCTTCAAATAATGCTAGAACACCGCTGCCCGAGCTCATATGAATAATTTCTATAGAGATAAATAAATAGGCAGTTAAATTTAAAAAGCAATAACTGTTGTCCAGCTTTACAGCCGTAATCATGATGGTATTGAGTGCATACCAAACGTAGGGACTGTTAAATCCTCCTGAAGGTATTAGAATCAAACAGTTTCCTACTGTTTCCAATAGTACCAGCAGCTTTATTTTGTGCTTATCCTCTCCCGCATTGGTATACAAATAAATAAACACTACAGCGGATATACAAATCGTTCCAATGAGAAACAGCTTTCTTTCAATAGAATGATTAAGGTCTCCGATGAAGTAAAAGAATGAAGTAATGACAATCGATAAAGCTCTATAAAAAATAAGCATTTGTGTTTCTTGGGTTTTATTATTTATAAAAAGATTGTTTTTAAAAAGTCGATGAAGCTTCAAATATATGCCTCCCTCTTTTTTAAAGATCTCTAGCATATCTCAGGCACAAAATTATATTTGAATTATCTGCCGGTTTTCATATTTTATACCTTTTTTGCTTCGCATGGCTTACAGAGAATCATTTGTTTTTTATTACTATTATAAATAATAAAAAACCGACCTAATCATCATTGGGTCGGTTGCACCACTGACTCCTCATGACCTAGGTGCCCAACTGTCGATCACGTCTCTTCGTCTCCCTCATAGGATTTTACGCCTATGCGCTTATTCATATTATACTTATAGATTTGGAAAATATTTGTAGAATCTTGTCCGCTCTCCCTATAAACTTGTCTATCCTTTTTTGCAAATTTCACCAAGTTATACCCAGTTGCTTTATTCTTATCCGCTTTTTTGAATAAAAGATGAACAATATGTTCATCTTCTTAAAGTTCCTCTTGTTTACTATGGCTTAATTCTGATTGTTTTTTGTCGAAGTATTCTTTCTTTCCTCCGACGCCAAAAGTGCTGTCCAGAAAAATCCACTGATTTTCATCCGCCAGGTATATCTCATTCCATGCATGGTAGCCTTTATATAGTTCACTGGAGACTTGTCCTTTTACCACCTTTGTTTGCAGTCCTACAGCTCTTCCGAGGGATGCAGTTAAGGCAGCATAATCATAGCAGACCCCTTTCTTTGTCTCAAGAGTATGCAGTGCTCCATATGTATTGTCATAATCTCCCTCTTGGTGTTTACCAAACTTTTCATAGTCATAAGTAATGTTGCCTGTTACCCAATCATAAATGGCCTTTGCCTTTTCCCGGTCTGTAGTCTTATCTTCTATAAGCTTTTCTGCCAGCTGAATAATCTTCTCATCATTACTTTCTACATGCTTTACGGGTACTAAAAATGGATTTACTTCTCCTACATTTTCTACGGTGATCTTTGGGCCATAACTGTATTTTCTTCCTTCTTCATGAATCATAATCGCTGCGGTATATTTTCCCTTTCCCATGGTAAGCCAAATTTCTTCATCAAACTTACCTTCCTTAAGAGGCAGCTCGTACCACTTCTTTTCTTCATCCTTTATGAGCAGCACCTTTATTTGCTTCTGTTTACTATCGCCCTTTAAATGTATTTTTCCTTCGACTTTTTGTGTTCCTATATTCATTAATGTAACGTCTTTACTTTTCAAGTAAGCCGCTTCTGCTTTAACAGTAATGCTTTGAGACATGAAGAGTATACCTGTCAAAAATACTAAAAGAAGTTTTTTAAAGCTTACTGGCCCCATGGAACATCCCCCTTTACAGACAAACTTCTGAATTGCCTGCAAAAAGAGAATGCTCTCTGTGCTTCTTCGGCAACCCAGCCATCATCGTGATTTCTCACCTTAGATCTGTAGGCTTTGCGTCCCCGGCTTTCACCGGGTTTGCTATTATCGGAAAGCTTGTCTATTTCGTTTGATTCTATTTTATCTGAATTTTCCATTTATATCAACATATTTTTACCTGTACTTCAATTTTGGGGATCTGTTAATGTTCTATCTTGATAATACGTAATAGACAATTGTAGATTGATGCGGTGTAAGGCTTCTATTATGAAAAACTGGCGACCAAAGGTCGCCCCTACTACCATCGAAAAAGTGCTGAATCTGCGAAATTAATAAAGAAACTCCTTGAAAATTAAGACTTCGCATAATGCAATTTCTTAAATCAAGGGGTTTTTCGATAACCTCTGGCGACCGAAGGTCACCCCTGCCAATGCAGGAATTCTCGTAGGGGCGATCTTCGGTCGCCCGCTCATGGCGTATTCTTTATGTATTATTCATCAAGCAAGATAAAACCCGCAGCATTTGCTGCGGGTTCATAAATCTAGAATTTATATTCATAGTTCTTTTGGATGATAATTTGACTCCCTGGAAGAATATGGTTTTCATCTGAAATTTCATTGGTCTTCACAATGCTTTCTACTGTAGTATTGTAGCGTTTGGCAATCTTCCACAGGGTATCCCCCGGCTGTACAAAGTAGATCGTCATACTTGGATTCTTGGTTACATCTACGACTTCCTCCATCTCCTCTGCATTTACCAATACTTCCAGTTGTGCATTTTTCTTAACGACGCAGGCAGCCCCTACATTTACTTTTACTTCTACCTGCTCTGGGTTAATGAGACTAAAGTCTACGTCGAACACCTTCAAATCCACATCTGCTTCCATATTTTCCTTAGCACCGGGAATCTCCACAAAGTGTCTAAATGGAATTTCTTGCTGGAAACTATGTACTTTTTGATCTTTACCCTGTGATAAGTATAGTACACCGGTTTCAATGAGCCCCTCAATAATGGTTTTATCCTCTGTCAAACTGTAGTCCGTAAGCACGGGCCTAGTGTTTACACTTAATATTTTGAACGCATCTCCTTGATTTTCAGGAATATCCAAGGTTTCCTTCACGATCATATTGGCTGTATTTTTGCCCAGGGTCTGCTGGAATACAACAGGTTTTTTCTCGACCTTTAGTTTTTTGCTCGGGCTGTATGCATCTATGATTACCTCTTTCTCCTCTTGATCAAAG
The DNA here is from genome assembly GCF_001750685.1 of Geosporobacter ferrireducens. Taxonomy (GTDB): domain Bacteria; phylum Bacillota; class Clostridia; order Peptostreptococcales; family Thermotaleaceae; genus Geosporobacter; species Geosporobacter ferrireducens. Next base: position 2,482,569 of record NZ_CP017269.1, read on the forward strand.
ACAGAGGCCTCTATTTTTACTGTAGCTTCCACATCAAACAGCTTTCGGTCCCGATCAAGATTTTCTTTTACTTCAGTAAAAATATCATCTACCTTAACAGCAATTTTGCTATCCATATCCTTCATCGCCCCATTTAGTTCGACAAAGTGGGTAAATGGAATTTCATGCTTCAGCTGAATCATTGGATTGCGTTCATCTTCCCCTAAGTAAAGTGTATTGGTTTTCACGATCCCGCTGATAATAACCTTTCCATCGGTTACCTTCGTTTCTTTTTCAACGGCAACAGCTTCACATCTTAGGATTTCTCGAATTTCAGGAAGGTCTTCATCGATTTCGAAGGTCTCCCTGACGATCGTTTCTGCCTGATTGCTGCCTACCAGATCATTATACTGGATTTTATTTCGCAATACTTGAACATCCTCCAGACCATAGATTTCTCGCAGCACATCCATCTTAGAACTGTCAAGCGCTTTTGCCGAAAGATTGACTACACTTTTTACTGCAAGCTTTCTTTCATTGGTGATTTGGAAATCTACGTGCTCTACCGCTGCAATTACTTCACTCATCATATCAGACTTTATACCGGGCATATCTATATTTTGATTGAATCCTGCACTGGCATTCATGCTGTACATCGGCTGATCTCCAGTTTCTGCTGTATAGAAAATTTTAAAATTCACAACGCCATCTACGACAATTTTATCCTGTAGAATTTCTTTTTTGGTAATGTTAACCATCCCATCAACGGACAGTACATTGGATATATCCGGTTTAATGTCCGGAACAAGAATATCTCCCTCTACAAGGGCTTGTGTATGGTTCTCCCCTGTAACCTGATCTATCTTCAGTAAATCGCGGATTAATTCAACGGACATGCATTTTCCTCCTCCTTTTTTAGCCTTCTATTTCTTACTATATTCATATTTATAGGACACAAAAATATGTTATATTTTTGTGTAGCCAAGCCGATTTGTCTTTACTATATTTATGCGGTTCGTAACAAAAAAAGAAGTGGAAAAATTGAAATTCTCCACTTCTTTCGTATAGGATAGGGTATTTTATCAATATCTTAGGTTTCGAATACTGTTTAACCCTTTATAGACTGCCGCAGCCAACTCTGCCATGGTAGCTTCTTCCTGTGGCCTAAATAAACCATCGCTTCCGCCCACAAGCTCCAATCCTTTGCAAAGAGCAATATATCCGATTTTATCAGGACTTACCTTGTCTGCATCCTTGAATGGCAGGATATAAATATCTTTTATCTTTGCCAGGTTTTCCATTTGCATTAATCTAACCAGAAGTACGGCCATCTCTTCACGGGTGATCACAGCTTCCCCGTCAAATTCAACTGTTTTATTCTCAAGCAGGCCGTAACGTACTGCCATCTGCAGTTCTCTATAATTGGTATCAGACTTGCTGATGTTTGTAAACTTCAGATCCTCTGCTTCCTGGGTCATATATACTCTTCCCCTGGCAGAAATCAGCATTTTTATGGCTTCCATTCTAGTGATTTTTTTATCCGGGTCAAAAGTTTTTGCGTCAATGATTCCTTGTGAAGCCAGTACGCTCAATTCTTTTTCTGCCCAGTGCCCCTTGATCTTATCTTTAAATTCACTTCCGTTTTCTTTGATTTCCTCTCCGTTGTAATCTACAAACTTACCGGTAAATGCATCCATTTGAACAAATGGATAAGCGGTATTTTTTGCCTTCAAACGGTAAACCAGCTTTGTCTGCAAGTTTGGATTTTCTGGATTCTCTGACATGTCAAACATCGTATAAATTAACTGTGGCTCATGGTTTTCCAAATACATCTTTAGGGCCGCGTCACTTCCTATGGCCCCTTGGGCAGTTTGGAAGATCAAATCCTCATTCCAGCTGCTTCTAATTTCCCTCATTTGACCTGTTTTCACATCCACGCTTACCGAAATGTTATCTTGACTGTAAGGGATTCCATTAATCAATCTTGGGAAATAGAAATAATAATACTGTTCCTGTACGAGCTTGCCATTAACGTAATGATCATTCTTTATATAGGTTTGTTCTGTTTTGATATTCTTAATTTTTTCAGGGAAGTAGGTCCCAACCGCTTCGATGGCCTTATCATATGCAGCTTCCCAATCCAGCTTTGGTTCAAATGCTTCTGTTTCTGGACCATACCAGTAGTGACTGTACATGGCAATCAGTTCTTCGGTAAGGGCATTGATGGTGATGGTGCCGCCCTCATCATATCTTCGGGCACTATCTTTTTTTACAAATTGGCCTGACCAAGCCTTGTTTCCAGAAGTCTCCCAATAATTTTCTCCCGATAGGTAGCGCATGGACTCAATCTCATAGCCCTCACCCATCGCTTGCTTCAAAATCTCCTCCATAATCTTAGCTGCACGATCTTTATCAATCTCTTTTTCCTGCTTTACAACGGGTTTCGCACCCTTTAAAATATCTTCCTTCTGCTTCTGGGTAATATCCTTGATCTTCTCCTGAATGGTGCTTTGGCCCCTCCAGTTCAGCATAACGCCTTCTTTTGCATCTACAACATACCCATTCATATAGCTCGGAGCATAAACCAGCTTCGCCCGCTCAACCTTTTGGTCATAGAAATTTGGATCTTTTCTCTGGGGCAGGTAAGATAACTCCATTTTCACATTTTTTGCTAAAATTTCTGCTGCCTTCTCCTCTCCAATTACACCTTGCTTAGAGGGTACATTTAACGCATCATACCAACGGCAGCTGTAAGAAGAAATGCTCCCTTTAATCCCGTCTACTTCTACGTTTATGTAATTTCTTTCAAATTCTATGTCGTTTACCATACGTACATACCGGAAGTAGTAATTTCTCGGGTAATATCCTCCATAGTACATATTCATAGAATCTTCTACTTCTTTAACCTCTTTAAACTCCTTAGGATTAATTTTCTGAAGAAAGTCTACGGCAATCTTTTTCGCTTCTTCCTCAGTGATGGCTGCCACTGCAGGCTGCTCTTGGCCAAATAGGTATTCGTGCCGGTTAATATCGAGTACCTTACCTGTAGTTCCATCTACTACAGCACGGATATGCAGTCCTCTGTCACCACCGCTGTAATCCCAATAGATTTCCCAGATAGGATTCCCCGGGAGATCATAGTCTTTTCGCAGTTCATATCTGCTTTGGAATTTTTTATCATCGATTTCTTGCTTAAAATATTCCGTTAGCACCTTTTCTGCTGCAGCCTTCGCCTCATCCTTTGAAATCCCTGCGTTCATTTCTGGCTGCCCGTTGTTCTTCTCTTCTGCAAAGGCTGGAGCTATTGTCCCTAACACAAGAATAAGAACAATCAACATGGCAAGTATTCTCTTTGCTGTCATATAGACACCTCCTGAAAAAAATAAAATATCGATACAGAATATCCGATTGAATTCAATCGGATATTCTGTATCGTTAAAAACGCTTATCTATTGATATTTCCCAGCGCCTTATATACCATAGCGGCAGCTTCTGCCATAGTAGTCTCATCCTTAGGCCTAAAGTTTGTATCTTCACCCAATAAGCCTAAGCCTTTACAAATTGCCACATACCCCACATATTCCGGGGTGATATCCCCTTGGTCCTTGAAGAATACGTTGAAAATATCCTTGCCCTGTGCCAAGGCATCATATTTTAGCATTTTTACCATCATCACCGCTAATTCCTCACGGTTGACAGCTGCATCACCATCAAATTTACCTTCTTTGTTTTCGATGATTCCATAGCGCATCGCCATATGGATGAACCGATAGTCATCACTGTCCTCGCTGACATCAGAGAATTTCAGCTTATCTGCAGCTTCTTTAACTGGATAATAATAATCCATTCCTCTGGCTTTTACAAGCATCTTTACCGCTTCCAGCTTGCTGAGTTCTGCATCGGGCTTAAAAGTATTTTTGTCAATGATCCCTTGCTGTGCCAGCAGCTTCGCACTTCTTTCTATCCAATGGCCCTTGATCAAGCTGTCAAAATCATTTACAGCATCAATCGGTATTGTTTTCCCATTATAATCCATCATATTTCCAGATACCGCATCAATCATCATATAAGGATTATAAGGAGCCTTTTTCGGCGCAATTCTATATACTAATTTTGTATCGAAAACAGGATTCTGATAATCATTGTTGGTATTGAAACGATAGTAGGCTAACTCTAATTCATTTACTTTAAACAGTGTATCCTTTGCTGCATCTTTAGAAATTGCCTGCCCGGTAGATGGGAACCTTAGGTCTTCCTGCCATCTTGCATTAAAATACTGTACCTTCCCTGTTCTGTTATTAAAACTAATACTGATTTGATTTTCTTCGTAAATTGCACCATTAACTTTTCTTGGGAAGGTGAAATAGTATTCCATCGGCGGAATCACTTTGCCGTCCACCATCTCTTGGTAAACTACATTGGCCTGCTCCGTTCTGACGCTTTTGATCTTTCCCGGATGATACTTTTCAATCATTTCAACAGCCTTTGCATATGCTTCTTCCCAAGTTAGAGCCGGCTCAAAAGACTGACCGTAAGGCCCTTCATAATACTGCCAATTATTCAGGGCCAATATTTCTTCTGTAACTGCATCGATCATGACCCTGCCGTTCATAGGCATAATGCCCAGTTTAGCATCGGTTGCCTTGCTGTCTTTATTTTCCATGCTAAATTCTATGTTCCAAGCTTTTCTTCCGGCACTTTCCCAATAACCGTCTCCTTCAACATAGTTGGTGCTGTTAATCTTCACACCGTCACCAAACTCTGCCTTTAGAACTGCTGCTGCTGCTTTTTCTGCTTCTTCTTTTGTCAACTCTTTATCTCTTTTTACAATCGGTTTGGCCTTTTTGTAAATGTCATCAATCTGTTTTTCAGTCAGGCTTGCAAATTTCACCTGCTGATCCTGTTCTTTTCCATTCCATCCAATCATTTTTCCAGTCTTGGCATCTACCATATCTGCAAAATTATAAGTAGCACGATAGGCCAGCTTTACGCTTTTCGGTACCGGTTCGTATCTGAATTGGTCCCGGATCGGGAAATAAATCAGTTCCATATTCATATTGTCACGGTAAATCTTAGTAGCCTCTTCCACGCTCTTAATACCGTCTTTTTTCGGCAGATTCGGGAGGCTTTTATCCCAACGGTAACCAAAATTCCGAACTTCTCCGGTAGCCCCGTCGATGCCTACATTGATATAGTTGGCATCATATTTCGTTCCCTCATGTACTCTCTGGTAATTAAAATTATAAAATACCGGATAGGATCCGCCATACATGTCCCGGTAGTAATCATCATAATTATCCATTAATTTTGTCTGTTCCAAAATTCCCGGAACAATCTTTTTAGCAAATTCCTCCGCCTTTTTTTGGGCTTCTTCCCTGGTAATCGTTGTTACCTTTGCGCCTTGCTCGTTATATTTGCCGCCGTCTTTGTTCATTTCCAGGATTTCGCCTGTATTTGCATCAATGGTGATTCCTGCATAGAAATATTCCATATGATCATTATAGTTCCAATTCATCGCCCATACATACCGGTCGGGGCTATTCCAATCTTTTCGATACTCTGTACTGGTTTGATATTTTTTATCCTCCACTGTTATGCCGAAGTAATCCTTTAAAGCTTTTTTGCCTGCTTCCAATGCTTTTTCTTTACTGATGTCTGCCTTTTCGTCCGAGACAGCTGCTGCATTTTTTACTTCCTCAACACCTGTAATGGTTACGTTTACCGGTCCCGCTACCGCGTTACGTGTTGTCACTGCTCTTGTCATTTCAACCGCTGTTGCTGGCTGATCTGCGAAGGCAGGAAGCGTTGGTCCCGCAACCATAGCAGTAGCAAGAACAAATACAAGGCTTTTTCTTTTTACCATCATGACCCCTCCATTTTTGTTTCTTTTGACTTGGTAATTCTTCATGGTTTTTATACCCTAATCCCTAAAGCTTAAAGCTATTTTCTCATTCGTTGGATTTATCTTTCTTTTCGCTTGAATGAATCACCTTGCTTTCTGCGAAAAATTGTTTTTATTACTATGAAATGGTTTACCTGTATATAAATAGACGTATAAACACTAGAAAAAGTTTCATAAAAAACGAGGTTTTTCCAAAAAAAATCGTGGTAATTTGTTCCATATATATTTTATCATATCCTATAGAAAATATCGGTATTTTCTGATTTATTCTATATAGAAATTTTAATTTACATTATGAGACATGGGGACGCACCTCTCCTACATCGAAGAACTTCCCCATGTCTCACAAACTTGAAAAAATACCGGAGTTTTCTCCGGTATTTTTAAATATTACCCTATGATTACTGTACCTGTTTTCCCTTGAATCCCTTCTTTTGCTTTTCCCAAAGAGGTAATCAACGCTTTTCTTCCTGGCTTGGAGGCAACAAACTTCATGGCCGCTTTTACTTTCGGCAGCATAGAACCTGGCGCAAAATGCCCTTCTTCGACATACTGCTGCGCATCCGCGATGGTCATAAGGTCCAAATCTTTCTGGTTTGGTTTATTGAAGTTGATCGATACCTTTTCAACGGCGGTCAATATAATCAGATAATCCGCATCTAGGATTTCTGCAATTTTCTCTGATGCAAAGTCCTTATCGATAACTGCAGGTACCCCTTCCAATACACCATTTCCCTTATTTATTACCGGTACACCGCCACCGCCTACAGTGATCACCACATGGCCTGCATCTACCAGTGTCTTTACAATCGGTGCTTCTACCACATCTACAGGCTCTGGAGATGCAACCACTCTTCTCCAACCTCTCCCTGCATCTTCCTTCATCACATAACCCTTTTCATTTTGCAGGAATTCTGCTTCTTCTTCAGAGAAGAAAGAGCCCACTGGCTTTGTAGGATTCTTGAATCCAGGATCTTCTTTATCTACTACTACCTGGGTTACGATCGCCGCTACATTCTTCTCCAGCCCTCTATGCAGCATCTCTTCACGAATCGCTTGCTGGAGATGGTATCCGATATACCCTTGGCTCATAGCACCACATTCAGGAAAAGGCATGGTTGGCACACCTGCTGCTGCCTCATAGGTGGCCACGATTTGCCCTACCTGAGGGCCATTTCCATGGGCAATAATTAATTCATGTCCGTCTTCTATTAGATCAACTAAGGGTTTCGCAGTTTCTTTTGCTGTTATCAACTGGGCTTCTGCGGTTGTATCCTTGGGATCCGCCTGCAGGGCATTTCCGCCAAGGGCAATAACTACTCTGTCCTTTTTCATGCTGTTCCCCCCTTACTTTGTTTCGATTTTCTATGCCATGGTTGCAACCATTACTGCTTTAATGGTGTGTAATCGATTCTCAGCTTCATCAAATACTTTAGAATATCTGCTTCTAAATACCTCATCGGTTACTTCCATTTCCTTTAATCCATACTTCTCATAGACCTCTTTTCCAACCTTTGTCTCAAGGTCGTGGAAGGCTGGCAAGCAGTGTAAAAAAATCACATCCGGGTTGTCTGTTTTCTGAAGCATTTCCATATTTACCTGGTATGGACGAAGCAGCTTAATTCTTTCCTCAAATTGATCTTCTTCTCCCATGGATACCCAAACATCTGTGTAAATGACATCGGCACCTTTTACCGCTTCGTCGATATTTTCAATTAACTCTATAACTGCACCCGTTTCCTTTGCAACTTCTCTCATTTCTGCAACTAAGCTTTCTTCAGGGAACAATTCTTTCGGTGCACAAGCAACGAAATGCATACCCATCTTTGCAGCACCGATTAATAATGCATTGCCCATATTGTTTCTGGCGTCTCCTGCATAAACCATTTTCACCTTATTCAACGCCTTTGGTATATGCTCCATAACAGTCAGCAGGTCCGCCAAGATTTGCGTTGGATGATCTGCATCCGTCAATCCATTCCATACGGGTACACCTGAATGTTCTGCCAAAAGCTCCACTGTTTTTTGGGCGAATCCTCTAAATTCAATACCGTCGTACATTCTGCCCAATACCTTCGCTGTATCCTCTAAAGATTCTTTTTTGCCCATTTGGCTGTCATTGGAGCTTAGGAATGTAACACCAGCGCCCTCATCCATTGCCGCTACTTCGAAGGCGCATCTTGTTCTAGTAGACGCCTTTTCGAAAAGCAGCACAACATTTTTTCCTGCCAATAATTTTTCTTTACCGCCGATTCTTTTCTTATTTTTTAAATCCTTGGATAGCTCTAACAAATACCTGATTTCTTCCGGTGTAAAATCCTTTAATGTTAAAAAGCTTCTTCCTTTTAAATTTACTGCCATGGGTCTATTCCTCCTTCATAAATATAAATAATTCATAAACAGTTTTCTTTAAACAGCCTTTTTTTATACCCATATTGCTTTACAGATCTTCCCGCACTAAGGGCATGCTCATGCAGCGTGGGCCCCCTCTGCCTCGTACCAGCTCAGAACCCTCAATTTCAATTACTTTAATCCCATGCTTTCTGAGGGTCTCATTAGAAGCTTCATTTCGATCATAGGTTATCACAACGCCCGGCGCAATGGCAAGGGTATTGGTACTATCGTTCCACTGCTCTCTCGCAGCAGTGACCTCATCTCCGCCACCGCTTTGGATCAAGTCAATGGCTGATAGGTTTAAGGTTTCTTTTAGGGCACTTTGTAAATCCGGCAGTACTTCTACCTTTGGATGCGTCTTCCCCGGACTCAGGCGAAACACTCTTAGTTTTTCTTCAACTCCCGGATAAATCGTAAACTTATCATGATCTACCATCGTAAACACAGTGTCCAGGTGCATATACGCCCTCGTAAAGGGAATTTGTACTGCCAATACCTGACGGACCTTTTCATCTTGACTAAAAAGATTGGCAGCTACATCCTCGATTCCCCTTGCAGAAGTTCTTTCACTGCAGCCAATAGCTACTACATTTTCGCCAAGGACCAGGATATCTCCTCCTTCTAAGCTATATTTTTTATGATAATCATACCATAGAGGCGTAACTTCTTTCTTGAATGTAGAATGGAAGGTATAAATATATTTTAAAATCATCGTTTCCCGTTCTCTGGCAAACGTATTCATAGAGTTGATGCAAAGGCCATTTCCAATAACCGCACCAGGATCTCTGGTAAAGTATAAGTTCGGTAAGGGATTGATATAAAAGGGATATTCTTCTTTGATATAGTCCACCAGTCGTTTGTCTCGAATCGTTTCTTGAAAATCCTTCTTGTGAAGCCCTGCAATCAGGGTTTCTGCAACCTCTGATGAGGTCTTTTTCATCAAAAACTCTTTGATTTGAGCCTCTAAGTCTGGATTTGCAATATTACTCTTTTCTAAAACCTCGGCAACCAGCTGCTCCTTAATCTTGTCATCGCGCAAAATTTCTTCCAACATCTCTTCATAGTAGTATACTGTACATCCATTGGTCCGTAAGGCGTCTGCAAATCCGTCGTGTTCATTGCGCATCTTTTTCAACCAGGGAATGTCATCGAATAGCAATTCGTGCAAGTATTGTGGTGTGATTCTTTCCAGTTCTTTTCCAGGTCGATGCAACATAACGGCTTTCAACTTCCCGATCTCTGATCTAACCTGCAGAAATGGTTTGTTGTCTGACATTATTTTGCCTCCTCTCTTATTTTCATCCACGTCCATTCATTTCGGATATGAATAAATTGCATTTCTAGCTTCAGTATATACAATATTCGGTCTACTTTCAAGCCAGGCTTTTTCAATACACATAAAGCATTTTCCATTTTTTGTATTTTCTTTGGATATTCATTCATCTTCTTCGAAAAGGCTTTTTTATAACCATTTTCACTTTTATTGAAATTTTCTGCAGGTTTTGTATAAATTTCGGAAGCGAAATTTATTTGCATATTGTATAAAAATTTAGAAAAATAAATAAACATTTTTTTATATATTTGTAATAGTCGATCTATGACTGAGAAATTTAATTTGATATACTTGTTCCTAGTTTCTGGCAGACACAGGGCCTGACCTTACAAATAAGCGCTAATGCAGGGGGCAGCCGCGTGTCATCCCGTATATAACTTAGGGCTTTCCATCACCCATCGACCGTTAAGCCTATGTGCTCCAAAAGAAAGAGACTGCCATTTTAGACAGTCTCCATGAACTTTTTTAATTTTCTTGTACCTCTGCTTCTGGCAGTCTCTCCATCGTAATTCCCGTAAATCCATAGAAAATGGAGATAAATGGGTTTATCAGATTTAAGAAAGCATAGGGCAGATATGCAAACGGATGAATCCCTAAGGCACCCTGCATAAAGGCTCCGCAAGTATTCCACGGTACCAGCGGCGAGGTTAGGGTTCCCGAATCCTCTAAGCATCTGGATAGATTTTTGGGATGAAGCCCTTTCTCAGCAAAAATGTTTTTGTACATTCTTCCCGGTACAACGATAGACAAATATTGATCCCCTGTAGTCAGGTTCGTAAAGATACAAGTCAAAATCGTAGCTGTAACTAAAGATCCGGTACTTCTTGCAAAGGTCAAAATCTTTTCTGCAATCGCATTGAGCATTCCTGTTTTTTCCATGGTTCCACCAAAAGACATTGCTAACAGGATCAAAGAAATGGTCCACATCATACTGTGTAGACCGCCCCGTGTCAATAACTCATCAACGGCTTCTACTCCTGTTTCTGCTACATATCCAAAGTGGGCTGCTTCTATGATTGCACTCATACCGGCACCTTGGAACAAGGCTGCAAATAGTCCGCCCAATAGGGTTCCGCCGATTAGTCCCGGGATTGCCGGTACTTTTAAAATAACCATGACAATAACTAAAACTGGTGGAATTAGCAACAATGGACTGATCGTAAACTGATCTCCCAATGTATCTAACAAGGCGTTAATACCTACAACATCCAATTCCTTACCGGCATACCTTAGCCCAATAACACCATAGAGCACCAGGGCAATCAAGAGGCTAGGTCCGGTCGTATAGATCATATGCTTGATATGATCGAATAGATTGGCTCCTGCCATAGCTGGCGCCAAGTTTGTTGTATCAGATAACGGTGACATTTTATCTCCAAAATAGGCTCCGGAGATGATAGCCCCTGCTACGATAGGCAGCGGAATACCCAGTCCTCCGCCAACGCCTAGCAGTGCAATCCCTACGGTTCCTGCTGTTGTCCAAGAGCTTCCTGTGGCCAAAGAAACGATGCTGCAAATCAAGCATGTAGCCACCAAGAAGATTCCTGGAGATAATATTTTTAATCCATAATAGATCATTGTCGGCACAATACCGGCTAAGATCCATGTTCCGATGATACAACCAATAATCATAAGAATTAAAATTGCTTGCATGGACATTTTGATCGTTTCCACGATGCCTTCCTCAATGTCACTCCACTTAAATCCTGCACGAATGGCTACTAAGGCTGCGACGATGGTCGTCGCTAAAATCGGCATATGCGGATCTCCGCCGAAAAGCATCAATGTACTCATTAATGCTGCAACTAGAAAGACAATAACAAAGAAAGCCTCACCAAAGGTAATTTTTCTAGGTATTTTATTTTCCACCTATCAATCCCTCCATCCTTTTAATAAGATCATCATAAAGCTGTTTCCCTTTTTTCTTTCTGAAGTATCATAAAATTATAACTTTCTGCTTCTCTTCTCCTTAAGTCCTATAAAAAGTTCAATTTTCAGCCGTAGCAGGATCACTGTAAAAACGATAATAATTGCAGTTGCTCTGTTTTCCCTCCCTTCCTTTTATGCATTAGAGATTACAAGCAGTTTTACAAAAAAGTAATATTTTAAAATTCTTCTTAATTTTCTTATTTCCTGCTACTTTTTTTAGAAACTCATAAAAAATTTCACAAATTTAAGCATATCCGGGTTTTATCAAGCATTGGAGGAAGTGTACTATAAGATATGTTTCTATATCTATTCGGTTTTAATGGCATCAATCGCACTAAGCTTCATCGCTCTTCTAGCAGGGGAATATCCCGATAAAATACCCACCAGCATTGCAAAGACTACAGCAGCGGCAGCCAGTGTCCATGGAATCACGGAGACACTATTGGAACCACCCATGCCCCTTCCTAAGAATCCTGCTCCTACCTTATTGAGAATCAGCGAAATTCCATAACTTAGAACCATGCCAAGAACACCACCGAAAAAGCCAATCATCGCTGCCTCCAGCAAAAAAAGCTTTCGGATATCTCTCAAATTGGCTCCCAGTACCTTCATCACCCCAATCTCTCTTGTACGCTCATATATGCTCATAATCATCGTATTGGTAATACCAATGGCTGCCACAAACAGACTAACCGCTCCAATTCCCCCAAGAAGCATCTGCAATTTTTTCGAGGTTTCCTTCATGGATTTTAGCATATCTGTCAAACTATAGGCTTGAAATCCCATCGTTTTAATTTTCTCCTGTATCGCTTCTACCTGTTGTATATCCCTGACCTTCACATCGATTCGCTCATATTTGTCGGCATCTCTATCCTCTCCCCGTGAAGTTCGCTGCGGATTAACCCGCCGATCTTCCTCCAGAAGCCTTTCCAAAGCTGTAATGTTCATATAAACACCATAATCTTTTTCACTATTGCTTTCTGCCAGGATTCCCACGCCTTTCACATTATGGGGCTTTGGAGGCTTATAGTTGGAATCCTGTTGAACCCGGCTATCCTGCCGCTCCCCATATTCCATATCTGTGGTCAAAAGCAGTTTGCTGCTGATTAGCTCTACTTGAGGCGCATTACCGTCCCAGGGATTAAAGTTTTCATTTCTCAATCTAGGATTACGAAATCTTCGAGTAGTTTGTTTACCAAAAACCAAAGTGTCTTTGTCTGTAGGCAGTAATAACCGCCCCTCTTCGACCTTAAAATCAAAGGCCTCCATTACACTGGGATCAATTCCATAAACAGGAACCCCTGCCACCATTTTTCCGGAAGCTACCTTCAAATAAGCAGACTTTGCTGCCATTACCGCCTCTACACCAGGGATTTTTTTAAATTTAGATACAGCATCATCATCTAGTTTTACTTGTTTTCCATTCGAACCTCCGCTTCCAGATTCAACATAATATCCGTAATTATTTACTTCAATAATATTTAAACTCCCCATTTGGGACAATTGCTCTTTAAAGCTTTGGTCCATAGCAATACCCAGAGAGAGCATGACAATAATGGAACTGGTCCCAATCACAACGCCAAGAACTGTCAGAAATGTTCTCGTCTTGCGTCTCCAAAGATTTTTAACGGCCATATGAAAAATGTCCAGGTTATTCATCTTCACTCAACGCCTCCAGTTTTCTTCTCTTTTTCTTATAGTAGACAATCCCCATTATACCTGCAAGAAGTACTCCTCCAATAGGAATTCCATATTTTTTAAAAGAATTTCCTGACGCAAGCGGGGCTACATCCATCTCCCCTTCCGGCGGCATTGGCGGCAGCTCCGGCTCATTGACGGTAAGGTTAAACTCCTTTTCAGCCGCATGGTGGTTGCCAATCTCATCATCGTATTCAAAAATAATTTTTCCTGCCAACATTCCCGGTTTTTGGGGGACGATCGTTACATCGTAGTAATTATCCTTACCGGCTTCCAAATTACCTATATAGGAACTGTTCCCCTTTGCTTCAAAATCTCCCTCCGTACGAACGATTAAATTACGGATTAACGATCTTCCTACATTGTAAAAATCTATGGATATTGCAGTATTATTCCCTACATAAATTTCTTGAGGCCATTCTATTTCACCAACCATCAAGCCAATCTGTTGTATTACAGGAATACCTACAAATTCCTTTGTACTATATTTATTCCCTTTGTCATCCTCATATTCAATATCTGCAAAAACATTATGGGTCTTATAGGCAGCATCTGCCTTAGGCTTTAATGTTATGGTCTTTTGCAGTCTCTCTTGGGGCGGGATCTCATCAATAAAAAAAGAACTGCTTCCGCCCACCGGCGAAAATATCTCTCCCTCAGAGCTTATACTCACCCGGATATTTCGCACCCGCCGGTGGGTATTGGTGTTGAGAAAAGAGAGCGTAAGCGGAAAATCTACTCCAGCTGTCGTATATTCTCCGCCATAGGTATAATTATCAATAATGATCTTCGGCGTCAATTTCGTATTGCTTTCTTCATTCACAAATATACCTACATATTGACTGATCGATTCTGTGGTTTTGTCTTTCCCGGATTTTTGCTCATATTCGATGTAAATTTTAATGGGATAGTTTTTGGATTCAATCCCTTCCTTTGCAAAAAGTGTAAAACTTACCTCCTCTTCTTTTCCCATGGGCAAGAGGCTGATATTTTTAATAGATGCACTTTTAGGCAGGATATCGGTGCCCGCATCAACCCCAACCTTAATACCCTTTATTTCTCCCTCATCATTATTCTTCACTTTAAAAGATATGGTAAAGTCTTCGTTTGGATTTACGCCACTTTGGGGATAGGCAATATTTTCAAAGGTAAGATCTGGGCTTTGGCTGTTCTTGCTTTCCACCTGAAAATATATCTTGCTTTCCTTCGTATAGCTTTTGTTATCCTCATCCTTATAGGTCAAAATCAAGTCTAACGGAATCGTGCCGCTTTCCAGATCCTCTTCAGCCGAAATTTTAAAGGAAGCCATCTCCTGTCTTTTCCCTTCTATCTCTTTGAGGTTCGCTACATCTATAGGAGAAACTAGTGTCAATCCACTGCTTCCAAATCCCCCTAGCCGCACTTCTACGTCCTTTGCCAGAAGATCCCCTGTATTTTCAATGGTGAGACTTACTTTTTTCGCAGTCCCGGCCAAAAGTTTCTCGCCATCAACCTCCAGCTTCGCCAATCTTAACGCAGGAACTTTAAAATCATTTTCAATCTTTATGTAAATCTTCTCTGAGGCGCTGTAGCCGGAAGCAGCCTCTACCTGAACTGTCATTCCGTAGATCTTAGGTTCTACGGTTTTTGGAATATCCAAAAAGAAAATTACATTTTCTCTCTTCCTGGCATCAATAGAAGAGATTTTCTTTTTGGATTCTGTACGCTCCATCCTAAAGGGAGCGTCTTTTACATCTTCTAAGGATAGGGATATACTTACATTTTCAGCGGCAGTACCACCTATATTCTCTACGGGAACCACCAACAGCACTTCTCCGCCGGCTTTAAATACAGGTGTTTTAACCCCCCGGCCAACCACCAGTTTCGCCGGCTCGGCAACTGAACCCAGCTCATCTGCAGCTCCATAAGCAATATCAAGCGCTCCGAAGGTGGTAAAGATTAAAATCGTAATCATTAAATAAGTCCATATTTTTCTCACTGATTTTCCCCCTTGTATTTTTCATGATTTATTTCAATTTTTTCAATATGTCCATCCAGTATGTAGACAACCCGATCGGCATAGGCTGCAATACTGCGGTCATGGGTAACCAGAATCAGGGTTTGGTTGTTTTGTTTTGCCATCTCCAAAATCAACTGCATCACCTCATGGGTCGTTTTGGAATCCAGATTTCCCGTGGGCTCATCGGCAAATACAATCGGCGGTTTTCCTACAAAAGCCCGGGCAATACCTACTCTTTGCTGCTGTCCGCCGCTCATCTGGGTAGGCTTATGGGTCGCATAACGCTTCAGCCCAACTGCCTTTAAAAGGTCTAAGGCCGCATTTTCCCTCAGCTGCTTTTTCATCCCTCGAAAAGTCAATGGTAAACTGACATTTTCCAATGCCGTTAGGGAGGGCAAGAGGTTATAGGACTGAAATACAAAGCCCACATAGCGTTGGCGGAACTCTGCCAATCGTTGTTCATCCATTTTTTCTATGGATTTCCCCTCGATTTGTATCGTCCCCTTTGTAGGTTTCTCCAGTCCGGCCATTAGATTTAGCAGTGTGGTTTTGCCCGAGCCGGAGGTACCCAATAGACAGCATACTTCACCTCTTGGAATTTGTAGACTAATGTCGTTTAGTGCCACCACTTTTTGCTCCCCTACACGGTATACTTTACGTACATGATTGATTTCTACTGCGTGATTCATTTCTACCTCCTTATCGGTTTCCTTTGCTTGTTTTATCCTAACGTAAAAAATTGACGACAACCATATGATAGACGCGAAAAACAGTGAAAAAGTTTCATATTTGTCCAATATCTTCTAATAAAAATTTTCCCATAAAAAAACCACCTATCCTCTGATAGATGGTTTTTTGCTAACTCACTTGTACTTTTTTCTCATTGTTGCAAAGAGTAATCTCAACTGTTTCTGTAAGTATATCTGAATAACTGTAAGAAACTCTTCTTACTGAATTATATCCGCCGTCAATACGCACAACAAAGATGTTAGGATAAGTTGTTTCAAGGATCCCTTCTTTAATGGATACCTTCTTTCTTCCCTTGTTGGCTTTTAATCTTACCTTTTCACCAACAAGATGCTCTACATTTTTCTTAATTTCGGCTAAAGTATTTTTTGAAGCCACCTAATCACCTTCTTTCAAAGTATACAGTATTATCATACCATACTTCACGAAATATGTCAAATTATTGATCAAATATTATACAATGGTATAGTATGAATGTCAATAAATCAGGAGAAATTCTTTATGGAAAATATAAATAAAAATAGAAGAACTAAACTGTTCTTCTATTTTATTGGTAAGTGTAGTACCGGATCAGTCCTTTCACAATAGCTTCCGCTGCCTTGTTGTGGAATTCTTCTCCCTTGAGCTTCTCTTCTTCCTCAGGATTGGTTATATAGGCAACTTCTATCTGCAATGCACTGGTTCTAACTTCTCTCAGCAGAAAAAAATCTGCCACTTTTACGCCACGATCTGCTGTCCCTAGTCCTTGAGATAGTTCTCTAAGAATTTGTACTGCCAATTCCTCTCCATCCTGATCCCCCCGATAATGGTATATTTCACTGCCGGATATATTGGGATTCGCAAAATAATTCTGATGTATGCTTAGAAAGAAGTTTGGACGGACAGAATTGGCTAAACTTGCACGTTTTCCCAATGGTACATAGATATCTTCTGCTCTTGTTGTATATACTTCTGCCCCTGCCTTTTCCAGCAGATCAGCGATCTTTAATGCAATGCTTAGATTGACATCCTTTTCCCTTAGTCCCGTAGGTCCTCTAACATCTTCTTCATTATCTCCGCCATGCCCTGGGTCCACTACAAATATTTTGCCTCTTAAAGGCTTATTTATACTAGGTTGTTCAAATTCTTTGATTTGTATTCCTGTAAAATAATAGTTTAAAATTTCCTCTGCTTTTTTTCCCTCAATGGCCATTTGATTGGAACCGTATTGGCAAAGTCCCAAGCCATGACCCGTTCCTTGTGTCTCGAATTGAAAAACTGTAGGTTTCCAGCCAAACCGCGTAGAATTAAGTCCTAATAATCTCATTATTTCTTTCCCTGCAAATTTTTTTCCTGCAATTTTTAAGGAAACAATTCTTCCCGCGTCATCCCTTTCTATACTATCAAAGATCCCTGTCATAGGTACCTCCCGAAAAGGCGAAAGATCCCCCGTTGTGATATTCAGCTTCTCTTCCAACTCTTCCAACGTAATCTCCTTTACCTCTCGCCATTCAGGAGAATTACGGCAGTAGTCACATAATACTTTCCTAAGATAGATCACTTTATGTTCCTCTACACTCTCTGAGTTTTCTGTGGCGCCACCACAGGTAGAATGTACTTTAGGCTCTATCGGTTTATTGTGTATCGTAAGAATAGAATCCTTCGTTTCACGAACCGCATGGTCCAATTTGTTCCAATTGGCTTCAAAATCAGATCCCCAGATGTCCTGCCATTCCTCTTTTGGGATCCACTTTCCACAGTCACAATTACAAAAATCCGCGCCATCAAACTTGCAACATCCCTCTCCGCCAAAAACCCTGGCTTTTCTAACGATGCTGGTTCTAGCAATAATCGCCTGCGCTTTTAGGGCTTCTATCTCAAAAGTTATGGGTATTTGTGCTGCAACCATTTCTCTTATAATCTCATCCATAGGCCTTTCAATAATTTGTTGTATCCTATGATCATAGATACGAATATTTATGATTTCTTGCTTAACATCCAAATTCTTACCCCCTTTTCCCGTGTATTCAGTCTTATATCTCTGCCAACGGGGATCTATCTTTTTATACCAGTAGCGCAATTTCATTATCCTATAAGAATACAGGGTCTAATCATTCCGTTAGTATAGCGTGTAGAGTGTAGAAAAGAAAAAGCTGACGACCGAAGGCCAGCCCCTATAGTCGACAGGCTAAAAATAAAACGGGCTGCACAATGTGCAACCCTATATAGGTATGTGACCTGCATACTAACACGTTGCTAAATTACAGGTCGCGTTTTCTTAATAATATTTTCCAGCGTTTCACTATAATCTGTCTCCAAATATTCTCTCATAATTTTAATCCGCAGCTCTCCGGCTTCTTCCCCGTCAAAAACTGTATGAATCAACCAGCTGATCAAACCCGTACCGATGGCATCCTCCGACAGGAGTCCCCGCATAAAAAATGCCGATTCCATAGTAAAAATACTGTCAATCATCTTTTGCCGCTGTGGCCTGGTGATCCGCTTATGAATCTCAAAATCTTCACAATATCGGATTTTGTGGTGAATCACCTGATCCGGCAGATCAATCCCATAACGATTTTTATATAATTTCACAGTTTGTAAATTTTCCGCCAGTACATTTTTATAATTTTCTTCATACTCTTCCCGCGTCCAGTGTCCAAAGAGCCGGCAGTTCAGCGGTCGATAATGATAGATGCTGCAAAGTCCGTCTTCCATTAAAAAGGGGCAATCCTGCTGCTCAACCATTTCCAAAAAGTAAAATCGCAGTATTTTTGGAAACAGTTGTTCATACAATCTCCTATTTTCCTGAAAGTAACGGTACAGATTTAAAAATTCTATATAATAGGTATTTACAGATTCGCTGCAGCATCGGGTGCAGCTGCTGCACTTTCCCTGGGGAATGGCACGGTAAATCCTGTTGAGGTTTTCAAAATATCCATTATTTTCAGCAGTATTGATAGATTTCTCGATGTCCTTGCTATTTAGTTTTTTCATTTTTTACTCCTTTTAAAGCATTTTTTCTTTACTTTCATTATAACATAACGAAGGATATAGCTATAATTGTTAACATAAAAATAACAGGCAAAACATCTCTACCTGTTATTGTAAGGATTTATATACTTATAATACTACACCACCATCCACACTCAGTACGGCCCCTGTTATAAACTTTGCTTCATCAGATGCAAGATAAACATAAGCATTCGCAATATCTTCCGGATATCCTAATGTTTTTAGCGGTGATTTTTCCTTCATCATATCCAATACCTTTTCCGGCATTTTTTCGGTCATAGGTGTCATGATAAATCCTGGTGCTACTGCATTTACACGAATACCCTTAGATCCTAATTCTTTGGCCCAGGTCTTTGCCATACCGATTACGCCCCATTTCGTTGCTGCATAATTTGTCTGACCAAAGTTTCCATATATGCCTACGATGGAGGAAGCATTCAATATTACTCCATAACCTTGCTCGCTCATCACTCTGGCCGCAGCTTGACCACAGTTAAAGACACCCTTTAAGTTTACATTGATTACTTTATCCCATTGTTCTTCTGTCATCTTTACAAGCTTGGTATCCGCAGTGATTCCCGCATTATTTACCAGGATGTCCAGCTTGCTATACTTTTTTACCGTTTCAGCGACCATTTTCTCTACCTGCACACGGTCCGTTACATCCACCTGCATACCTGTGGCCTCTCCGCCAAAGGATTTAATTTTTCCTACTACTGATTTAATATCTTCTCCATTCATATCTACAACAACTACCTTGGCCCCTTCCTCTGCAAACCGGATGCATGTAGTCTCCCCTATGCCTCTTCCACCGCCTGTAACCATTGCCACCTTATCTTTTAATCTCATATTTTTATCCTCCTCACATTGGGTAAATGATTTGTTTGTCTTTATATTTCGCAAGCTTCATGCCAATGTGAAAGAGTTTTCCCCTTAACTCAATAAATTTACCTACTCCTGCTCTTTACAGCACTTCAGAGATTATAAAGAATCGTGATTGAAGGCTATTGTTTTATGCACTTCTATCGTGTACAAAGAGTGTACATAATTATAGCAATAAAATTAAAGACATTAGATAAAATAAGGCTTTTCCATGTTTATTTTTTGAACACATCTCAATGGATGCATTTAATATCCATACTTTTCTAGTTTTTGATATAAACTGGTTCTACTGATATTTAACCGCTTTGCTGCTTCCTTTTTATTCCCATTTACACTTTTTAGACATTTTAAAATAATTTCTTTTTCCATCCGTGCAAGGGTACTTTGTAAATCTTCTATATTCCCATTAGAAACACTGACATTTTCAACAATTTTAGTAGGAAGATGATGCGATTCAATGATCGTCTCCTTGTCTAGTAGATTTAACGCTCTCTCTAAAACATTCTCTAATTCCCGTATATTCCCTGGCCAGCTGTAATTGGTCAAATAACGCATTACTTCTTCTGAAATATTCGTTACGATAATCCCCATGTTATGACACAATTTATCTACCAAATATTTTGCCAGGAGTTTAATATCTTGCACCCGCTCCCGAAGCGGAGGTATGTTGAGGGTCACTACATTGAGTCGATAGTATAAATCCTCTCTAAATTTCCCTTCTTCCACCATCTTGTCAAGTTTTTTGTTGGTTGCTGCAATAATACGAACATCAATGGCCTTTGTCGTATTCCCTCCTACCCGTTCAATTTCTTTTTCCTGCAAAACTCGGAGGAGCTTCGCCTGCATTTTCATGTCCATGTCTCCGATTTCATCTAAAAAAATACTTCCTTTGTCTGCCAATTCAAACTTTCCAATCTTTCCACCTTTTTTAGCACCGGTAAAGGCACCTTCTTCATATCCAAATAGCTCAGATTCCAACAGTTCTGATGGTATGGCCGCACAATTCACTTTGATAAAAGGTCCATTGGCTCGCATACTAAAGTTATGAATAGCATGGGCAAACAATTCTTTTCCCGTACCGCTTTCACCAAGAATCAAAACATTTGAACTTCTCTTTGCAACCTTTTGACTCATGCTTTTTAGTTTTACAATCCCTGAGCTAACCCCTACAATGCTTTCAAAAGAATATTTTCCAGCCCTTTCCTTTTTCAACTCATCCCGATAATATTCCAGTTCTTTTTCCATATTGAATACTTTTTTTGCCATTGTGTTAAAATCACTTATATCCTTAAAGTTTACCTTACCCACAGCGCCAATCACCTTGCCGTCTATTACAATGGGAAGCCGGGTAGCAATCATATGATTGCTCTTTATTTCCTGGATTTCTCCTATTTCACTTTTTCCCGTCTTTGCAACAATATGCATGCGTGTATTGGGAATCACCTCTGTGACATGTCTACCCACGGCGTCTTCCTTCTTTAAGCCTAAGAAGTCCAGATAAGTCTGGCTCATCATCGTAACAACGCCGTCCTTGTCCACTAACACCACCCAGTCATAGGCTGTCTCGAAGATGGTTTCCAGAATTTTTGAATGCTCTCTTTCATTGATTAACTCTTTATCCATACGGTTATAGTCTGTAATATCCTTAAAAACTGCTAAGGCACCAATTACTTCTTCTCCATTAAAAATGGGCATACGGTAGGCAATAAAGTCCCTATTATTTTTGCTGAAATGCACATCTTTTTCCGGCTTTTTTGTTTTCATTACCCGATACAAAGTAGTATCTTCAATCAGGTTCTTCATCTTATTTCCGATATAATCCTTGGCCTCTACCCCAAGCATTGCAGCAGCAGTATTGTTTAAATATGTGACATTTTCATCTCTGTCAATGGCTACAATCCCTTCATCACATATGTCAATCAGTGTTTTGAGTGTATTATATACATACGCATTTTCTGTATGTTTCATAGCACTTACACCTCCTTCACACATTTATACCACCTTTGTTCTAATCTTCTTTATAATAAGGGGATGCTTTGCTGCATCCCCTTATTATAAAAAGTTATTTTCTTTCCACAATTAATGCAGTTCCCATTCCGCCCCCGATACAAAGCGTTGCTAACCCACGCTTTGCATCTCTTCGCTTCATTTCATGGAGCAGTGTTACCAGGATTCTTGCACCGCTGGCACCAACAGGGTGTCCCAGGGCAATGGCGCCTCCATTTACATTTACTTTCTCATCTTCCAATTCTAAATCTTTAGCAACCGCAAGAGCTTGTGCTGCAAAGGCTTCATTGGCTTCAACCAGATCAATATCTTTGATACGCATCCCTGCTTTTTGTAAAGCTTTCTTAGAAGCTGAAACAGGGCCAATGCCCATGATGCTTGGATCTACACCAGTAGTAGCATGGGACACGATCGTAGCTAATGGCGTAACTCCCAGTTCTTCTGCCTTTTCCCTTGACATGATCACAAGCGCAGCCGCCCCATCATTGATACCGGATGCATTGCCTGCTGTAACCGTACCGTCTTTCTTAAAAGCCGGTTTCAGCTTTGCTAATCCTTCAACGGTTATACCTTCTTTAATATATTCATCTTCCTTGACAACTGTAGTCCCCTTCTTTGTTTTGATTTCTACAGGCACAATTTCTTCTTTGAATTTGCCTTCGTTTTTAGCCTTTTCTGCTCTATTTTGACTTCTTGCTGCAAAAGCGTCCTGCTCTTCCCTGCTGATCCCCCATTGCTCGGCAACGTTTTCCGCAGTTACACCCATATGGTAATTATTGAATACGTCAGTTAAGGCATCAAAGATCATAGAGTCAATAAATTCTCCATGACCCATTTTATGTCCCCATCTGGAATTCTTTACAAGATAAGGTGCTTGGCTCATGGATTCTGTTCCTCCAGCAATCACAATATCATTATCCCCTGCCACAATGGTCTGTGCTGCTAAAGAGACGGTTCTAAGACCTGATCCGCACAGGATATTTACAGTGGTTGCCGGAACCTCTACAGGTATACCGGCTTTTATTGCTGCTTGCCTTGCTACTCCCTGTCCATGCCCTGATTGCAATATACAGCCTAGATATACTTCGTCGATCTGCTCTGGTTTGATACCGGCTCTATGGATAGCTTCCTTCACTGCAATGGCTCCTAATTCTACAGGTGACAAGGCTGATAAAGCACCATTAAAACTTCCGATTGCGGTTCTCACAGCACTGGCAATAACAACTTCCTTCATGATTGTACTCCTCCTTAGAAATAATTTATATAAGTATCTACCTGTTATTCATGCAAATATCCTGCCAATGCGAAGCTGCTGTCCTTTCCTGGTGTCGCTTTGATCAGCTTTCCTTGTATATGGGTTTCCTTATAATAGTGTACACTTTTTGTACACTTATTATTATACCCTAAATGCGTAGCTGATTTCTATTTTCTTTTCCTTAAAAATTTTGATATGATGAATGAGTTTTTGAATAGTCATAAAATCTAAGTCTTTCATCTCCAGTATTTGATTTACTTGAAGTATAATTTGCTTTTCTCCGTCTTTTAATTCCTTCAACAGTTCCTTTTTTCTGTCCTCAAATGTATTTATTTCTATCTGTATTTCCTTTACTTTTCTTTGATAACTCCCCTCATCAATAACATTTCGAAGCAGCAGCTCTAACAATCGTTCTTTTTTCCCAACAGCTTTTCCTATTAGTTGCTCTATTTTTTTTACTCTTTTCTCATCGGTCTTCTTATAGATCTCTTTTTTGATTTCTTCTAAAAGACCCTCTTCTGAAATTTTCTCTGTGATGATTTTTTTCAGTTCCTTTATCACTACAACCTTCAGCATTTCCTGACGAATGTATGCTCCCTCACACATCTTTTTTCCCATCTTATTGACTTTACCGCACAGATATGCTTCTTTATCCTTCTTAAAATGCATTTTACTGCCACATTCACCACAGATTAAAAGATTGGAAAACAGGTACTTCTGATTGCCAATCTGTTCTCTTTGCTTCAATGTCAATCGTTTCTGTACTTCCTCAAAGGTCTGGAGGTCTATGATGCCTTCATGGGTTCTTGATATGCAAATCAAATCCGATTCTTGATTTTTCTGACGTTTGCCTGTCAAAACGTCCACCGTTTTGGTTTTGTTCTGTATCATGTCTCCAACATATACCGGATTTCCAAGGATTTTTCGTATGGTGCTTTGGTGCCAAATCTTGCTCCCATTGCTTCTTCCTGCCGCCTGTCCCGGCGTAGGATAGGATTTTTCATTGAGTTCCTTTGCAATTTTATAAAGTCCTTTTCCCTCTAAATACATTTTGAAAATTTTTTGCACTACCAAAGTAGAAAGATCTCCTGCCGGCAGAAGTCCCTTTTCATGATTCCTTATGTATCCATAGGGTACCGTACTACCATTAAAATATCCGTTTCTTGCCCTGCAAAGTTTTCCAAATCTAATTCTCTCGCTAATTTTAATCGATTCTTTTTGCGCCATAGAAAGCAGCAGGGTTAGCATGAATTCATCGTATTCCTGGGAGTCAAACCCATCTTCTATGGTAATAAATCGAATATTTCTTCCCTTTAGTTCTCTAATGATTGTTAGTCCTTCCAAAGTATTCCGTGCAAACCTGGATACGCTCTTGGTAAGAATCACATCAAATTTCTCTTTCCGGCTATCCTCCAGAAGTTGTTGCAAACCTCCTCTATTCTTTGTCTGAACTCCGCTTTCTCTATCCTGATAAACTTTATATAATATCCAATTCCGTTCTCCTATGTACTTTTCAAAATAGCTTATCTGATGTGCAATACTTGTTTTTTGTGTTTCCATCTCTGTAGAAACACGGACATATACGGCACATCTCAACGGCTGACCCTCCTATTTATTATTTAGTTTTAGGATGACTAGCTCCTTAAGCACTTCCTTTAAAGGCTTTTTTCCTTCGAAAACATTTATTACTTCCGTAATTGGCTTTTTCATTCTCATCCCTCCTAAAACTGAAATCTATTAAATAGTTATGACAGCACACCTTTTTATAGAATGAATATACTCCAATTATCCCTCTATCCCACTTTTTCAGCCACTTCCCCCAGCTTTTCCATCATTTCCGTCAATGTCTTCATGGCCTTTACAATTGCTTCGTTATCAAGGTACAAATAGCACAAATCCTATTCAGCGTAGGATTTGTGCTATTTGACTTGTGATTATATTTTTGTTTTATACAATTCCGATAGTTCCGAGGATAACCGCTACAATTGTCGTAGCAAGGGGAATGACAACAGATACCATTCCTACATCGGCATAGGACAATTTGTGGTTTAGTCCGCAAATTCCCAATAGGGTAATTACCGCTCCGTTATGGGGAAGGGAGTCCAAACCGCCGCAAGCCAATGCTGCAATCCTATGAAGTACCTGTGGGTTAATTCCTTTTGCAATCGCCAGGTTGTAATAGGTTTCTCCAAGAGCGCCCAACGCAATACTCATCCCCCCGGAGGCAGACCCTGTAATACCTGCAAGAACATTTACGGAAATCGCTTCCGAAATCAGCGGATTTCCGGGAGCTATACCTAAAAGTGCACCTTTCACTGCAGCAAAAGCTGCCAGTCCTGCAATAACATTTCCATACCCGACTTCAGAAGCTGTATTGAGTATGGCAAGCATAGAACCATAGGCCCCTTTATTTACTGCCTCCATTACATTGATTCGCTTATAGTTGGTCACAAGAATAAATATAATAGAAATGACCAAAGATACGATAATGCTCCAGATACCGATAACCTTACCCGGTGTGGTGCCAAATTTTTCAAGAATGGGTGTCAATGCTTCCGTTTGTCCTGGAAAATACACTTTCGATAACCAGAAGTTTAGCAGTAAAACGATCCCTATAGGGATAAGGGATAATCCCAGAGGGGGCATTTTTGCCTCCACGCCTGCTTCCACGGTTGCAGCGGTTTCATCTGTCATATAGTCCGGTAAATACCCCTCTCCTGCCGCAATCATTTTCTTTGCTCTTTGCTGGATCCATAGGGTACCTAATGAAAACATTACAATTCCTGCTATAAGTCCTAGAACCGGCGCTGCATAAGCATCTGTCTTAAAGAAGGGAATGGGAATTGCGTTCTGAATCTGAGGGGTGCCGGGTAGTGCGGTCATGGTAAATGTAAAAGATCCCAAGGCAATACAAGCAGGAATTAGCCGTTTCGGCATACCCGTTTCTTTAAATAGTGCAGCCGCCAAAGGATATACTGCAAAAGCAACTACGAATAAGGATACTCCCCCATAGGTTAGAATACCGCAAGATAATACAATGGCAAGAATGGATCTGTTTTTTCCCAGCTTTTCAACAATTGCATGGGCAATGGCCTTCGCTGCTCCTGTCTCATCCATCAGCTTACCAAAAATTGCACCTAACAAAAACAGGGGAAAATACGACTTGAGGTAGTTGGCCAAATTCACCATAAAGACCTCTGTATAAGTGGGCAGCAGCGATGCCTCCCCACTCATCAATACAGCCAGCAATGCCAGAATCGGTGCTAAAACCAATACGGTTATTCCGCGATAGGCTAGATACATCAATAAACCTAAAGATAAAATGATACCAAAAACACCCATTATAATACCTCCTCATTTTAAAAATTATACAATACAAAATTTTAAGAAAATAGCTGCAAAACCAGGAGCCACTGCCTTTATTTGGTTTACACCATAGAACTTTCTTTATCGTCACATACTATAATGTATAAAAGAATTCTCCAAGAAGCATTAAGCGCTGGCTTCCAGTGCTTCAATATCATAGATTTCTTTCGGAGATAGGATCAATCCCATTTTCTCTTCCTTGAAAATCCGTTCATCCATGATTTTTAAATCTGCAGCAATAATCGGTTTAAAGTCCATGTACTGGAGAATATCTGTTTCCAAATCCATACCCGGCGCGATCTCTTTTAACACAAGTCCATCTTTTTCTAATTGAAATACAGCGCGCTCCGTAATATATAGCACTGGCTGCTGCGTATCCTTGGCATAATCACCACTAAAAGTGATCTGCTCTACCTTACTGATAAATTTCTTTACTTTTCCCTCTTGATGAATGTGCAATTTCCCATTTTCAGCAGCAACTTCCAATCCCCCTGCTGTAAAAGTTCCACAAAAGACTACTTTTTTTGCATTCTGCGTAATATTGATAAATCCACCGCATCCTGCTATCTTGGGGCCAAATTTACTTACATTGATATTTCCTTCCTGATCACACTGGGCTAAGCCTAAGAAAGCTGCATCCAATCCTCCGCCATCATAGAAATCAAACTGATAGGGTTGATCAATAATCGCCTCTGCATTCACTGCAGCACCAAAGCTTAATCCACCGGCAGGTATTCCTCCAATGGGTCCAGGCTCTACTGTAAGCACCATCTGATGTCCCACACCCTCTTCGTTAGCCACCAAAGCCACGCCTTCCGGCATTCCTATACCCAGATTAACAACTGCATTGGGAATCAATTCCATCGCAGCCCGTCTTGCAATAATTTTTCTTTCATCCAAGGCGAGGGGTTTTACAGAGTTCACTGGTATTATCACCTCTCCACAGTAGGCAGGGTTATAAGCCTCTGCAAAGGTCTGCATATGATTTTGGGGATTTTGAACTTCTACAATTGTATCGATGTAAATACCTGGTATTTTTACCAATTTTGGATCCAGCGTCCCTGCTTTGACAACCTTCTCAACCTGTACGATCACCTTTCCCCCTGAGTTTTTCACAGCTTGCGCCATAGATAAGACCTCTAAGGATCCCACTTCCTTTTCCATGGTTACATTTCCATTTTCATCGGCATAGGTACCTCGTATAAAAGCATAGTCAATGGGAAATCCCTTATATAGCAAATATTCAGTCCCATGCACCTCAACAAGCTCTACAATCTCTTCTGTTGTAACCTGATTGAGTTTCCCCCCTTCAATTCTCGGATCTACAAAGGTTTTCAAGCCCACATGAGTTATGGTACCCGGTTTTCCTGCAGCAATGTCTCTAAACAAATGAGATATTACCCCTTGTGGCAGGTTATATGCCTCAACCTTGTTTTCAAAAGCCAGCTTCTGTACCTTTGGCACCAAACCCCAGTGACCGCCTATGACTCGCTTCAGTAAGCCCTCGTGTCCCAAGTGATTTAATCCCCGGTCTTTACCATCGCCCTGCCCCGCTGCATAAACCAAGGTCATATTTTTTGGTTCACCGGTTTCGACAAAACGTTTTTCTAATGCAATTTCTAATTCTTCCGGAACAGCATTTCCTACAAATCCTGCTGTAGCAATTGTTTTATTGCTATCTATAATTTTTACTGCTTCTTCTGCCGTAGCAAATTTTACTCTCATCTACATACCTCCTGACTCATGCAAATGTTTTCATAGATGATATTGCAAGGACTGTGCCAATTCAAAAACAACTTATCTTTTCAGCGTCTCCTATGGCAGCTATAGGCATTTTACCCCATTAGCTGCGGGTTCTTTTTCAAAAAACTTTACTTTAAAGGCTTACCGATCAAAAATACTAATTTATGTTTTACTAATTCTTAAGAAATTGTTCATAATATTTACACATTTAGCCTGCTCATAGTTTTTCTTAACTCCTGTTATTTGCTTACATTTTAGCCCTCATTGTTGTGTACAAAAAGTGAACAAATTGAATTTACCAGACTGCTGACAAAGTAGGAGTTTGTAAATCCTCTCATTATTATCCAGTTATATAATTTTTTCAATTTAAAAACCCAGGCAGTCTTTCCCTGGGCTTTCTTAGCTAGTTTGCTAACTAGCCTTTGGCGCCAATACAACTGCAGCGCCCTCTAATATAATTTTTTTATCCTGATTATAACAGGTGGTTTTCAGTTTTACTCTTCCTTTTTCCATTTTTTCAATGACTTCTACCTCTGCTTTAACTGTGTCTCCAATAAAGACCGGTGCTGTAAATCTAAGTTCTTGAGAAAGATAAATGGTTCCAGGGCCAGGAAGGTGCATCCCCAGTACAGCGGATATAAATCCTGCAGATAGCATTCCATGTGCAATCCTGCCTTTAAATATACTATTTTCCGATGCTTTTTGATTAATATGGGCTGGGTTAAGATCACCGGTTATTCCTGCATAAAGATAGATGTCTGTTTCTGTAACTGTCTTTTCAAAGCTTGCCTTATCTCCTATGTTTATTTCTTCATAGGTAAATCGCATTAAGAATCCCCCTTTTCTTGTTAATTAATAGGCCAACAATGTTTATTGCAATTATAGTGCCATGGTTTTTAGGTTAGTCGTATTCGGCTCAATCTCTGAAAAATCTAATTTTTATCGGAAGCTTTTTCCATTGTATATAAGCATTCAACAAAACGGCACAGGGGCCGTTCCCTATATAAGCCTCAATAAGGACGTAGGGATCGACGCCCTCTTCGATCCCTACATTCCTGTTTTAGATTTACGTAGGGAATGATGTTTCACCGTTCCGTTGAATATTAAACTTCTTAGCCACAGATCTAGATCTATATCTATGTAGACGTGCACGTCTAAATATGAATATACAAGGGGAGGGCTGAAGCACCTTTCCGTTTTTGTGTTCAATTTATGTACACATCTTGAATTCTTTCTACAGTCTCCACTCCATTAGTACCCTGTGCGGTGAACGCCTTAAAAAAGAAAATTCTAAGTACTATATCTTATGTTCCAGGAAAATGGGTGGTGCATACTCTTTTTATATTCCTACAACAAATAAGAACCGGAAATTTCCGGTTCTTATTTGTTAAGTCTTCTTGTTATCTCGTTCCTGCTGGTGTTCTGAAAAGATCTTCAATTTCCCTCATGAATCCTGTAATAGGTCTTCCGCCTCGAATTTCTGTACCAAAACCTCTTAACCGGTCTACCACACCTGTTTCTGCTGATACTTGTACTCTTGTAATTGTCGGCTCTACTCTTCGAACACGCTCTGCAATCTGATCTCGCATATCTGTTGTCAGTTGTCCTGCACCTGCCCCTTCCATTTCTACTCCAATATAGGCAGCGTTTTCATTAATTAGAACCACTGCATTTCTAACACCATTCATTGCTTCAACTTCTCTTTGAATTCTGTTTTCTGTTTCACGGTTTACAGCTCCGCCAAGATCTCTATTGGGTCCCACATCTCCAGGAGGCAGGGGTTCTGTTGCAGGAGGGATCGGTGCTGTTCCAGTTGTGCCTCCAGCGCCGCCAAGTCCGCCTGTTCCATCAACGCCTGGTGTCCCTCTGAGTCCTCCTGTATCACCAACTTCTGGTGTTACGCCGCTGTCATTGATAGGTCTTCTGGCTGGTGCGCAACCTGCAGCTGCCAAACCTATGACAAGGGCAAATACAACAAAAATGATCATCGATTTATGCAATCTCATACTTATAGATCTCCTTTCAACATAATAAATATTTTGTTTCCTGCTAATATTTTTTTCTCTTTATGGAATAACTACTCGATGTAATTTTTAATCAATTTCACAACTACTGGAAAAGAACTTTTTTTCTTCTTTGCACCTATTTTTTTTAGACAAGCTTTTCCATTTTATTACACAAGTTACATTTTTATTACAATTTAATGACATTGAAATTTTCAGAATATTATTGTGGTATAATCAATTTATCAAATAATTGGTGGTGATAGGGATGGAAATTCTGCTCATTTTGGTTTGTGTAATCATATATATTTCGATTGACAGCAAAGAAGATCGTGATGCGGCAGAGCCTTCCTATGACTATGCGGAGGCAAAGCGATAATTAAATCTCCATCCATTTTTAAAAAAACAGCAGGGTTTTCTGTCCCTGCTGTTTTTTTGAGCAGACATTTCAAAAGTTCTTCTGTACAGGCTTATCCATTGCTTTCATGGACATAATATTATACAATAAGAGAAACAAATCTATGGGAGTGAATTCCGTGGTCGATAAAGATAAATTGAGACAAATTTTAAAAGATAATGAGTACAAACTAACCCCCCAGCGCAATGCCATGCTGGATGTATTTTTTGAGCATAAAAACCGGTTCTTGTCTGCTGAGGAAATCTATGTGAAATCTAAAGAAAAATATCAGCAGACCAACTTTTCTACTATATATCGCAATCTTGAGGTTTTTGAGAAACTGGGTCTTCTCCATAAAACGAATCTCAGCGATGGTACTTTTTATTATGGTTTAATCAGCGAAGACAGTCATCATCATCATATAATCTGCAAAAGCTGCGGTAAAACAGAATCCATTGACTTTTGTCCTTTCCCTGATATTCATGAAAAAGTAAATAAAAAGTTTACGTTAACAGATCATAAATTTGAACTATATGGATACTGCGAAAAGTGTGTTCATAAAAAATAATCCCGGGCAATTCCGCTTGCCTGGGATTATTTTTTATAAATGAAATAATTGCTAGGATACCGATTGAAGAATATCTTTCGGAGTATTGCACTGCAACATGCTCCTAATCTCATTTTTTGTTCTAAGAATCTCATTGTATCTCCGATCGGAAAGCCTTTCATCTCCATATACTCTCCACCCATTGATTTTTGTCAGCTTCAATGAAGGGTGTCCTATGAAGCCTAAAACATCCTTTAGGGGATATCCTAGAAATATTCCGATTTCATCCGGAATATTTCCCCGTGCAATCTTCTCTGTTAGATGATCAAGATAGTTTTCCAGGTCATATGCTGTATTATATCCAATATGTTGTAAAAACCTTAAGTTTTTTTGATCTTTTAAAGTATCCTCTAATAAGGTTGGATGATAGAATAGTATTTTGATGCAATTATTATGATAAGATATTTGCTTGTATGCAATTTTACTGCTTTGATTAAAAATAGACTGTATTGCTTCTATCTTCATAATGCTATCCGCTTCATGCAGCCGAAAGCTAAGTATTTCAGAAGGTTTGGCACCTAAAATCACTGGTCCCAATATCTCGGTCAGCCAATACAGAAAGCTCGTTTTATCTTTATGTAAGCAGTAACAATGATTTATCGCTGTATGCACCTTCATCCCTCCAAGAGCATAAAATTAATTATATTTATGGTAATGATTATCATTTTCATTTATAATTATAGTATATACTTCTTTTCTTTGTCAAAGGATTTTTTGATTTTAGAAGGATTAAAAGGTATAATATTCCTGAAGTATTTAATCAGCCTTGTCTTGGATTAACCAGCATATTTTGGGGTATATATTGAACAGCTATTCTTGGAAACATATACAATATAGGATAGTTAATACAAACAATAGTAAGGGGATATTTATGTTACCATGTCAATCTTATGTAAGCACAACACATTTACTTTCTAACGAAATCCGCATCGAGGACAAAGAACTATTTAACCGCTACATCCATGGCTTTCCTTATCAGGTTTCCGATATTAATTTTACAAATTTGTTTATGTGGCGGCACCTCTACGAACTGCGTTATGAAGTGATCAATGGATTATTGTGTATATCCGGATATTATTACGGGGAACCCTTTATACTTCCTCCTTTAACATTAAAACCTTATAATCCGGAAATTCTCTCTCACACACTAACCATTTTAAAAAACCGCTTTAAAATTTTTTCCCATCCATTAAAAATTAAATTTTTGCCGGTTCATATGTTAAATGAATTTCAGGATTTAAAGCATCATAAGATTTCCTTTAATAGTGACAGAGATAATTTTGATTATATTTATGCTACCAAAGATTTATCAACGCTGCAGGGGCGAAAATATCACAGCAAAAAAAACCATTTGAATTTCTTCATGCGTAACACCGTTTATGAATATGTTCCTTTGACCGCTTCCCTAGTCGATCAATGTATGGATTTAACCAGAAAATTAAAATTAGGAGAGTATCCTCCCTTAGAAAAGGACTTGCTCGAAAATGAGGAACAGGCTATTTATGAAGCACTCATTCATATGAAGCAGTTGGATTATATTGGGGCTGCCATTCTTATCAATGACCGGGTGGAAGCATTTACGCTGGGAGAAAAGACCACTAATGACACCATGCTGATTCATATTGAAAAAGCAAATGCGGAAATTCGGGGCCTTTATCAAGCCATCAACTATCTTTTCTGTCAGGAAGAATGTGGCGGCGTTAAGTGTATAAACCGTGAAGAAGATATGGGATTTGAAAATTTGAGAAAAGCAAAAGAATCTTATCATCCTGCAAAATTTTTGGAAAAATATGATGTTATTGTGGAGTAGAGGTGTCCTATGCATATAAAATTACTGGATAAAAAACATATCCCCGCTGCCAAGGTGCTGTGGGGATATGCCTTTGAAAAAAATGAACCCTTCTACAGTTGGTACTTTGATACAATATTTCAACCGGAAAATGCATTGGGTGTTTTTCTGGAAGACCATCTTGTATCCTGCCTGCAGCTCAATCCTTATGATGTAGTATTGAAAAATAATCGCTTTCCCTGTTCTTATGTGGTAGGGGTTATTACTGCACCGGAATTTCGAAACCGGGGACTAATGAAACCTCTGTTGGAAGAAGCCTTACGAGAAATACAGCGGCGAAATCATGGATTATCTATATTAATGCCCTTTGATACCGGTTATTATCAACCTTATGGTTGGGAGCTCTGTTATACGCAGCTTCGTTATGAAGTTCCGGCTGAAAGCTTAAAAAGATTATCAAAATCCGGTGGTTTTTTCTCTAAAATCTCCTCTGCTTCAGATCTCCCTTCTATGGATGCCGTATACCGAAAATTTTTAACTCAATATCAGGGGTATATTTCCAGAACTCATAGGGATTGGCAAAATCTGTTGGAAGATTTGTATTGCGATGGAGGTTATGCCGTACTGCTGAAAGATTCACAAAGTCAACCGGCAGGCTACATCCTTTACTATCTTAAAGATCAAAGAATTTTTGCCAAGGAAATGGCCTATACCACGGCTTGGGCTCAGAAGGCTATTTTTGATTTCCTCTATCGTCATAAAGCCCAGGTAGATCAAATCAGCTGGACTGCTCCCATGGGAGACAATACCTGCCTGTATCTGCGGGACACCTTAACACCAAAGGCAGCGAACACGATCAAAATCCTTCCCTTTATGGCAGGCCGCGTGGTTGATGTGAAACTGGCTTTAGAAAACAGCCGCTTTGATGGGGCGGTTACAGGTGAATTTTCAATGGAAATTGAAGATTTATCAGCTCCGTGGAATCATAGAAAGTTTATTATCTGTATAGACAAAGGCGTTGCACAGGTTTCTTCTTACTCCGGTAATGAAACAGATCTGCGGTGTACCATTAATACTTTCTCCCAGCTTTTCTGGGGAGCTGTTGATATTCAGCAGGCCATAAGCTTAGACCTTGTTCAAATAAAACAAGAGAAGCAGTCTCTTCTCTCTCAAATCTTTCTAAAACAGAATAACTTTATCAATGAATTTTTTTAGAAGATGAAACAGACGACCACAGGACGCCCCTACAGATCCTATAATGGAGATTTTCGTAGGGACGACCTGTGGTCGTCCGC
The DNA here is from genome assembly GCF_001750685.1 of Geosporobacter ferrireducens. Classification (GTDB taxonomy): domain Bacteria; phylum Bacillota; class Clostridia; order Peptostreptococcales; family Thermotaleaceae; genus Geosporobacter; species Geosporobacter ferrireducens. The sequence continues at coordinate 2,516,888 of NZ_CP017269.1, forward strand.
TTATATACGCATCGCAGCATCGTCTGACCCTATAAGCAACAAAATACAAGGGCAGCAGATTCAGAGAACGGTCTCTGTGCCGTTCCAAAATAGACCGCATTTTTTTAACTGTGTCTAAATCAACTTAAGGATAGATATATTGTATTGAAGGCTTTTCTATAAGCTCTACCTGTTCTACCTGAATTACGGTGAGCTCATGCTCCTGTCCCAAATACTTGTCGTAGAAATTTGTAACATCCAAGGTACCTACAACCCTTACCCACTGATCGTTGCTGAGGGTTGCCGTATTCTCCCAGCGGCTCAATAATCCAACAACCTGTGCGTCTGCCGCACAGCAAGTCATCATCATTCTTCCCACTACGAATTCCTTCTCATCAAAATCATCTTCTCGAAATACAAAACCTGTGATTACTACTTTATTTCCCTTGTATTTATAGTAGTCTCTCATCATGTCTTCTAAAATATAAGCAAAGTTTCCATCGTCAAAGGCTACCATACCATCTTGGATAAAGTCTGAAATCTCTGGCTGGTCTTTCTGAATAGAGATGGAACCTTTCCCCTGATTAATGGTAACACCTTTCTTCGCTGCCACATCCGCACTGATTCCTTGTGGATTTACGCCAAAACCCAGAATTAATGGGATTACAAACAAAATATATCCAAGTTTGACTGGTGTTCGATTACTTTTTTGAAAGAGCTGTCTAATCTGAAAGATTGAAAGCAGCACAAATATAAACAGGGAAAAATAAACATATTTCATCATCTTCGGATGAATAAATATTGAAATTTTTTCTGTAGCAATCAGATCATAAATATAGTAGGAAAACCCTAATAAAATTGCAAACCATATCCACTCATTTACATTCAACCGTTTCATAGATCTTCCCTCCTACAATCCCACAAAATTCACCAAAAGCGCCATCATAAGGCACACGGCAAACATTAAAGCCGTCAATCGAATAACAAAACCCTTCTTAAAGGTGCCCATCAGCATCATGGTGTTTTTAATATCACTCATGGGACCAAAGATCATAAAGCCTACGATCGATCCTGTAGTGAACTGTCCCAGGAAGGTTCTGGCAATAAATGCATCTGCTTCTGAACATAAAGATAATACAAAAGCCAGCACCAGCATCACCGCAATAGAAGTCAACTGTCCTTGCCCAATAGATAGTAAATAACTTCTAGCTACAAAAGTCTGCATCATCGCAGAAATAAAAGCACCCATAATCAAAAATTTGCCTACATCATACAGCTCCAGGCTGGTATGTTCAATAATCTCGGAGATTTTCGAAAAAACTCCGGTTCTTTGCTTCCCATGATAACTATGGTGATGGCCACAGCAGCTATCATCCATTAAATCGAATACCCCCTCTTCCGCTTCACTATGACAGCCACAATCATGGCTGTGCACATGATGATCGTGGTCGTGATGCCCACATCCGCAGCCGGCATGTACAAGAGAAGGGGTTTCCTTCATCGGATTGTTTTTTCCCTGCCAGATACCAATAATGTGACCGATTAGAATTGCACTGGTTAAACCCAGCCATCCGCGAAGAAATACCATATGGATTTGACCTGAAAAAGCATAATAGGTAGATGCCAATACCACAGGATTGAAAATGGGAACAGCCGCCATAAAAGTTACCGCAATATGCAACGGTACCCCTTTTTTCATCAGTCTTCTCATAATGGGTACGATGGCACATTCACATACGGGAAATATAAAGCCCATTAAAGATGCCGCAATGAGTCCAAGCCATCTATTTTTAGGGATAATCCTTGAAATGGTTTCTTCTGATACAAAAATTTGAATGAGTGAAGAAACGAAAGCACCAATCATCACGAAAGGAATGGCCTCCAAAATGATGCTTAAAAATATGGTTGAAAAACCTTCTAAGATACTGTTTTGCAGCATATCTCACCTCACATAATTAGATTTTGAATCTGTATAATAAAAATAACGTTATTTTTATTATACAGACAAAAGTCTGAAAATAGAAATTATTTATTAGTTTTTCTTATAGCTGTGTGACTGAGAAGTTTAATATTCAACGGAACGGTGAAACACCGTTCCCTACGTAAATCTAAAACAGGAATGTAGGGATCGACCTCTGTGTCGTTCCGGAAAACGTACAGACACAAGTCCTGCCCCTACACTTGTGAAAAAGCAGCTTCCCTTAAGCAGAAGCCGCATTTTTATTATCCAATATATTTTTTTTGGCCTGTATACGCTGTCTGAGGTTCTTTCCCAGAAGTACTGCCAGCAGGATAACAATTGCAACCAAAACAATGGTTCCCCCCGATGCCAGTTCAAAATAGAAGGAAATAATAATTCCTAAAATCACTGCCAGCTCAGCAAATATCAGCGAAAAAATCATCGCTTGTTTGAAGCTGCGGGCAATCTGGAGACTGGTAGCAACGGGTATCACCATGAGAGATGAAACCAACAGCACCCCTACAATACGCATAGAAAGCGTAATGGTAGCTGCAATCACCACAATAAAAAAAATATTAATCCACCGGACAGGAATCCCTGCCAACACAGCAGCTTCCTCATCAAAGGCGATGTAGAACAATTCTTTGTACAGCAGCGCCACAGAAATAATAATAAAGAGACCTAGTGCCGAAATAATCTTTAAATCTTCGGGCAACACAGTGGTAATACTGCCGAAAAGATATCCGAATAAATCTACATTGAAAGATTTGGCCATACTGATCAATACCACTGCAATCCCAATTCCCGCTGACAAAATGATGGCAATCGCCAACTCCGCATATTGTTCATAGGTTTTTCTTAATTTCTCCATCGCCAGGGCTGCAAGTACAGAGGCTCCTAAAGCCATTCCTAAGGGGTAAATCCCCGTTAGAATCCCTGCAGCAATTCCAGCCAAAGCCACATGAGACAAACTATCCCCTATAAGCGACATCCGCCGAAGGACTATGAAAATACCGATTAAGGGACATAGGATTCCGATAATCATCCCTGCCAGTAATGCCCTCTGCATAAAGCTGTATTGTAAAATTTCCAGCATATGACTGCTCCTTTTATATCAATGATTATGTTTATGAACCATCAGCTTCATTTTATCTCCATAGAACTGGGCAAGCACTTCATTAAAAGGAATATTACAGCAGCTGTGATGGGTGACAAGACGCTTGTCACCCATACACGCTACACGGTTTACTTTCTCAGTAATCACACCTATATCATGAGATACCATTACGATCGTAATATTCATTTCTTTGTTCAGCTTCTCCAACAGCTGATAAAACTCCCCTTGAGATTTTAGGTCAATTCCCACCGTAGGCTCATCCAGTAAAATAATCTTCGGAGAGCTGACAAGGGTTCTGGCAATAAAAACCTTCTGTTGCTGTCCCCCAGACAGATTGCCAATGAGCCGTTTCCCAAATTGATCCATGCCAACTACCTCAAGCGCCTGGTAGACTTTTTCCCGATGAACCTTCCTAATCGGCTTAAAAAGACCAATTAGCGGATAAAGATTAGCTCCTACCACTTCTTCTACAGTAGCAGGAAAACTGCTGTTAAAGGATGTAGCCTTTTGAGGAACATATCCCAACTGGCCCCAATCTTTAAAACGATGCTGTTCCTGATCAAACAGCCTGATGCTTCCCTCTTGGGGCTTTAAAATATTCAATATCAACTTTATAAGCGTACTCTTTGCTGAGCCGTTTGGCCCCACAATGCCTAAATAATCTCCTTCGAATATTTCTAAATTAATCTTTTCCAATACAGTGTTTCCATCATATCCAAAGGATACATCCTTTAATTGAATCACTTTTTTCATGATCTATTCTCCCAACGCTTTTTTCAACGCTGCCAAATTATCCTCCATGGCTGAAATATAATCCTTTCCAGCCTTTAGCTCATCCTCAGCAAGCCCCTCCAGCGGATTTAGTACCATGGTTTGGGCACCTACCTCCCTCGCCAATACTTCAGCCAGCTTTGGATTGGTTAAGGTTTCAAAGAAAATAAATTTAACGTCATTGGTTTGTGCAAACTTACTGATTTCCGCCATTTTTGCAGCACTAGGCTCCTCTTGAGGGGATATTCCCCGGATAGCAACCTGCTTTAAACCATAGCGGTCTGCCAGGTATCCAAAGGCTGCATGGGCGACTATTATTTCTTTTCTATTTACATTGCTCAATTCCTGCTTAAACTTGTCATCCAATGCAGTTAATTTTTCTGCAAACTCCCGGTAATTTGCTTCATAATAATCCTGATTGGCTTCATCGGCCTGAATAAAAGCATTTTTGATATTCTCTGCCTGCTTCATTGCATTCATTGGGCTTAACCATACATGGGGATCGTATTCTCCATGGTGATGGTGGCCATCTCCGTGTTCTTCTGCATCGGCCGGTTCTATGACATTCCCTGTCTCGTCCAATAATTGAAGATCAAATTCCTCCGGTAAGTGTTCCATGAAAGTAATGTAGGTGCCCGGAGTTTCCACTTTTACTGTGAAATTTGTACCCGCTTTATTCAGCTGCAGTTCATAGGCTGCTTTATGTGTTATAGAAAAAGTTCCTTCTGCCTGTACTGTTTTACCATGCTCTTCTAACACATGTTCTGCTTCATGCTCTGCTTTGTCACGATCTTTCCCCATCTTTTCAAAATCAAGGAATACAATATTCATGGATGGGTCTTCGCTTTCTTTAAAAACAAAAGAATAGGTTCCCTTTTCCAAGGTGTACACACCGCTCCATTCCAATTCCTCCTCATGGTCCTCCTCTTCCTCAGACTTAAGCAGTTTAATGCCTGCTGAAGCCTCTACCGCTATCAATTTGTCATTCTGGACAGAACCCAGAAGTTTTTCGGCCCAAGGCTCCATTTCTAACCCATTATAAACGAACACATCCGCTTTTTCCAATTCGCCCATCAGCCTTGCCGTAGGTTCCCAGTCATGGGCCTCTACCCCCGGCGGCACCATCATTTTAACATCTACCTTATCCCCGCCAACCTTTGTGGCAAAATCATACATTGGATAAAAACTGGCATATACTAATAATTTTTCCTCTGCGGCTTCAACTTGTACAGGCGGCGTATCTTCTTTTGTGCATCCGCCGGCCAACACCATTGTCACTACCAAGATCATTGCAATCAAAATTTTCCCTTTTCTCTTCACCTAAAAAACCCCTTTCTATGTAATGGATTCTCTAAAAAATACAGCAGCTCAATTGCTGCTGCCGAAATGGGCGGAAACGAAGTGCTGTTCGTTTACCTAGCTAAAATATATCATACATTTTTTCTAAATGCAAGTAATTCCTATTTGCATTATTCGACGTAAGCTTTATACATAATTATTGCCTAATCATTATATTATTAGGCAATAATTACGCAACCTTTTACATTTTATGACTTTTTTTCATCGGATCATATTTTAATAATCTACTGGAATTCAGCACTACACCCACTGTACTGAGATTATGCAAGATAGCAGCCATAAAGGGTGAAATCAGTCTTCCGGCTCCAAGGAGAACGCCTAGCCCATTAATCCCTATTGCAATACCATAACTTTGTTTTATTACACCGATTGTTTCTCTGCTAATGTCGACAGCCTTCACAATTTTTTGTGGATCATCTCCTGCTAAGACAATATCGGCGGTTTCGATAGCAATATCTGTTCCTCCTGTTCCCATGGCAACGCCAACGTCAGCGATGGCTAAAGCCGGAGAATCATTTACTCCATCTCCCACCATGAGTACCTTTCTTCCTTTCTCTTTCTCTTGTCGAACAATTGCTGCCTTTCCTTCCGGGAGAACATCGCTATAGATATTTTCAATACCCAAAGGCACTGCAATTGCCTCGGCTGTAGCCTGGTGATCGCCTGTAATCATGGCTATGTTTTCGATCCTTCTTTGCTTCAATCCGTCCACTGCTCCTGCACTTTCTTCCTTTACCACATCCTTGATGCCAATGAGGGCAGCTAATGCTCCGTTTCTTGCCATATAGATCGTCGTTTCTCCTGCTGCCTTCATTTTTTCTTCAACTTCCATCCCGATCGATGTATCAATATCCTGCTCTTTCATCATGCGCTTACTTCCAAGAACAATTTGATCATCTCTTATAGCTGCGATCACCCCTCGCCCTACCACTACCTCTACCGCTTCAGGTGTTTCCGGCTTGATGCCCATCTCTAGTGCTTTACTGACCACAGCCGTTGCAAGGGGGTGCCGATTACCCTGTTCACAGCATGCCGCAAGATACATGGTTTCCTCCTGATTAACCTCCTGGCCAAGCATATAAATAGAAGTTACATAGGGTTTTCCTTTTGTAAGGGTACCTGTTTTATCGAACAGCACCGTATCCACCTGTCCTATTTCTTCTAAATATCTGCCTCCCTTGATCAATATTCCTTTCTTTGCTGCATTCCCTAAGGCCGCCGCCAAAGCTGTAGGTGTTGCCAGCCCGGCAGCGCAGGGACAGGCTACAATGAGAATCGTCACAGCTCTGACAAAATCTGCTGTGAACAAATATACTAGTCCTGATAGCAGGAAAGAGTAGGGTACCAATTTATCTGCATAGATATCTGCAATGTTCTGTATAGGTGCTCTCGTGGTACTAGCTTCCTCTATCATATGAATAATGCGGGAGATAGAGGTATCATCCCCTACTTTACTTGCCTGCACAAATATTTTTCCCTGTTCCACAATGGTTCCAGCAAAAGCCGTTTCTCCCTTTTCTTTGATAATAGGCACCGATTCTCCTGTAATCGGCCCCTGGTTCACTACGGCTTCCCCACTTAGCACGATACCATCTACAGGAATTTTTTCCCCACTGTGAATGACTACAGTATCTCCTACCTTCAACTGCTCTGTACTTACAGATACTTCTATTCCGTCTACCAAAAGCCAAGCCTTTTCCTGATTGTTATCCAGCATGCTTCGTATGGCTTTTCTGGATCGGTCTACTGTCATCGCTTCAAATAACTCGCTTAAATTAATCAGCCCAATTACAACCAATCCTGTCATGTATTCATTCATTGCCAAAGAAAGGACTGTGGCAGCAGTGATTAGCAGATCGTTGTTAAATTTTTTATGTACCAGCAATCCCCTTATTCCATTTTTGAAAAGTGCATATCCAGTAATTACGGTTGTTACTGAAGCAATATTTAGTGGACCTAATGAAATAATAGGAATCCCTAAAATAATTGTTTTTACAAATGTATACGTTAGCACCAGGCCCCCTGCAATTACCTGTTTTTTTTGATAGGCAATGGAGGTTTCTTCAACATCCAGCTTACGTGGATATTTTCGCTGCAATTCCTTTTTTCCATTTGGAATACTTAAATTTTGTCCTGTAATTAGCTTACAAATCTTCCTTTGATCCAGCTGATCCTCATTATAAAGGATCAAGATACTGTCCCGTACACTGGTAATCCTTACCCCTTGGATACCCTCAATGTTGTAGAGATGCTGCTCCAGCTGGATGGCCCTGGGGTAAGATTGATAAATTGCCTGGTATTTGATTCTTATCCTTCCCGGGACAAAGGATAAAATTTCTAATTCTTTCATCAAAGCTGCCTCCCTGACTGTCTATATTACATATATTTTGGCATATTGCTGCCAACTCTATGCGAAGTTTCTATTAAGCGGAATGATTTGCAGCTATTTCGATCGATTAAATTTCAAATATTCATATACAATCTTTTCTTTTTAAATTCTTTGTTTCTCACATATTTCTCACGCTTTCAAGCAAAATAATATCATAAATGCCCTGCGAAGGAGGGTTTCATTATGTCTCAGAAATCAAAACAAAGAGCTCTTTCTCCAGTATTTCATCCTATCCGGTATCTCTTTCGCCGTATGCTTAAGCGTATGATTGCAACCTATACAGAGATATTGATGACCGACGATTATGAAGAAAATGTCTGGGAAATCTTTACCGCTTCTTATAAAACCGGGTTTACAGAAACCCTGGAGAATGAACTTCGCGCAGCATCGGGGATCGCCATTGACCGCCCTTTGGGTTCTGCGAGAAAATTCCCCAGTCTTAATGATTTGATGTTCGGTATCGCACAGCTGCATACTATGCCCATAGAATTTGAGGATTATGTGGATACCCGTGTGGTTATCGGAAAGAAGTCTAAAAAGTCCTTTACCATTGATATTCCTATCCTAATCGCTCCCATGGCTTATGGTACAGCACTCTCAAGAGATGTGAAAATTGCTTTTGCCAAGGCTGCTGCACAGGTCGGTACCGCCGCTACCTCCGGAGAAGGTCCTATCCTGCCCGAGGAACGGGATGCTGCAAAGTACTGTATTCTACAATATAATCGTGGGGATTGGGCTAAAGATGAAGAAATGCTGTGCAGCAGTGATGCCATAGAGATTCAGTTCGGACAAGGCGCCATCGGCGGAATCGGCAGCCGAACTAAAGCTGAAAAAATTGATGCAGAAATGCTGAAATATTTCCGCTATCCTGCAGGCTATGATCTGGTAGCTCATTCCCGCCAGCCTGAAGTACAGCATGCAAAAGACCTGGAGAAGCTGGTAAAAAAACTTAAGGATATCACAGGAGGTGTACCTATCGGTGCTAAAATTGGTGCCGGAAAGTATTTAGAAGCAGACCTGGACATATTATGCAGCAGTGGTGTTGATTTTATTTGTGTAGACAGCTGTGAAGCAGGTACCAAGGGTTCTGTCCCTATTTTGCAGGATGACTTCGGCATACCCGCTCCCTTTGCCATTTCCCGTTCAGCGGAGTGGCTCTATAAGCATCATCTTAAAGATCAGATTACATTGATTGCTTCCGGAAAAATCCGGGCGCCGGGAGATATGCTCAAAGCCTGTGCATTAGGGGCAGACGCTTGTTATATAGGCAACGCAGCACTTTTTACCGTCTCTCACACCCAGGCACTAAAAACGATTCCCTATGAACCGGTTACCCAACTGGTTTGGCATGGTGCGAAATATACAGACGAATTTGACCTCGAAGCCGGTGCTGCTTCCTTGGCAAACTATCTAAAGTCCTGTAAAGAAGAACTGGATAGAGGAATCCGTGCCCTGGGGAAAAAAGACTTAAAGGATGTCAACAAAGGAGATTTGGTCTCTCTGAGTGAGCTCATTTCAAAAGGCTGCGGCGTTCCTATGGCTTACGAGCCTTATGAATATCCGGATAAGCTGCAAAAACATGTACAGGTCGGTGCACAGCGGAGGAAGATTCGTAAAATGGAAAAAAAAGAGGAACCGGAAAGAGAAAAAGAGTAGGCCTCCGAAAATTCGGGTGTCCTACTCTTTTTCTCTTATTGACCGCCGCAGCAGCCTCCGCCGCCAAAGAATCCCCCGCTTGCAGCCGGTACTTCAGGTGGCATGGATGCTTCTTCCAGGTAATTTACTGCTGTCAGTTTTGTAGTGATCATGCCCATCCAACAGGTTATCGTGATGGGACCTTCCTTATCCGGCGTAAACTCAATGAACGCTTCTCCGGAAGTCAGGTCTTTTTCAATTCCATACTGAGGAATGGCAATAGGATTGTTGCAGCCATTGATTCCCTGCACATCCAAATGTATTCTTAAGGGTATACCTGCCTGCACCACCGGAGTACTCGGAATGTAATTTCTAGAAGTAATGGTCAAATCAATAATCTGTTTTCCATCCTCCATTCGAATTTCATTTTCTTGTTCAACTACGGTATTCACCAATCCTGGTCCTGTGGAAACACCTGAAAGAGCAAGGCCCCGATTGACCATAATCAATCCTAAAACCATGACGAATACAGCTCCTGCTTTTATCATTTTCTTTCCCAGCCCACCACTAATCATAGAAGTAATTGCGCCAAAAGCAAATAATAAAGGGGTTGTTCCTAAGCTAAAAAAGAACATGGAGAGAGCCCCCTGCAGCACACTGCCTGTTCCCAATGCATACAGCTGCATGGTTTGTAAGGGCCCGCAAGGCATAAAGCCGTTTAATAATCCAATGATCAATGGACGCAAAGGACCTGTAGTTTTTGTACTTCCAATGGAAATATGCGGTATTGGCAGACGAAACCAACTAGGAAGCAGAAAAAGATTGAGCATCTTTAGTCCAAAAAGAACCATAAAGATACCTGCTCCCACAGCTACAATCCCTTTAAACTGCCCTGAAGGAGAAATCACAGCGCCTAATCCTCCCACAATTCCCCCGATAGTCGTATAGGAGATTACCCTTCCTGCATTGTATAAAAAAGAGGGCATTACTTTGCTCTGATTCTCCACGCCAATGCTTTGGGACAATGCAATCCCCCCACACATGGCAATACAGTGAAAGGAGGTTAGTATTCCTACGATTAGCAGCAAACCATAACTCATATTGTCTGTGATTGGCGGTATAAAGTTAAAACCAATAGAATTATTGATAATCGTATATGCCCCTACTAATAGTATAGCCCAGGGAATCACACTCTTTAAAGAATGCTCCTGACCTTCTAAGACCTCGTATCCAGCTCTCCTTATGGCTGATTTTAACTGTAGATCATCAATCTTTTCAGCATCGAAAAAAACTTGTACGCTGGATCTTTGAAAATTAGCTCGAGCTTCTTTTACTCCCTTTACAGACATCAGGGCCCCTTCCACTCGCTTTTCACAACTCCCGCATACCATTCCATCAACCCTAAAAGTAACCTGTTTTCCCATATACCACACCCCTTTATGTGTTCATTTTATCTCCAAAATAGACCGCTCTCATGAAATAAATAATTAGTTTCTCTTAAAAGTATTTCCTAATGTCTAGATATATGCCTATCATATCGAATCTCCTGTTTGAATGCAACCCTAACTTGCAAGCTTTCTCAATCACACATCTAAACATAATAAAAAAAGCAATATTCATGCCTCTCTGCACAGACATGAATATTGCTTCCCAATATTAAACTTTTATAATCAACTACAGTTCCTATCGGACTTCCTAGGATTTAATCTTCAACAACAATTTTTACAACGGTTTCGTTTACCACCGTAATCTTTATTTGACTGCCTAAGACTAAATCTTTAAATTTAATATCATCGTCGTCATCCTCTTCTATAATGGTAACATTTCTATCCACATTATAGGTTTTATTCTGTCCATTACTCTTTAATACCAATCGATATGGATTTCCCATATACTTCTCTACTAATTCTCCACGATACTGGCTTTCCACTGCATAGGCATCTATTCGATCTACCTTGTCATTATTCACCACAACCTCGACTTCCATTTTAGGCATTAAATCATTTAAGGTAACCACTTGATCATCCAACTTAATCACTGCGTCAGAATTGACCTTCAGAGATCTCTCTGTATTTCCTGATTTTATGGTGATTTCTTTAATCGAGCGATTAATTGCTGTCAGTGTTCCACTCAAATTTTCTCTTACATTTCGGGCCGATATTTCCTGAAGGATATTTCCTGCCACCTTTATATCCGCTTCCATTCCGGTATCCAACCGGTCAAAGCTTCGAGAACTTCCATCAATACGAACTACTGTGTTCTCATTGGCTCTATAGGTTCTGGCAACATTACCGATCCTTAACGTAACTTCTTTTGTATTCCAGTTGATATCTGTAATTGCACCTTTATAGGTTATAGCAGAATTTGTGCCTTCCACCAGTCGAACCTTTTCATCTTTTACGGTTATCTTTACATCCATGCCTACAACCAGTTTTGAAAATGTAGTGGTTTCTCCATTGATTTTTATTTGTGTATCATTTGTAATTGTAAATAACCTTTCTATATTTCCATTTTCTACGCTAATTTTTTTATCGGTGCTGTTTATTGCTGTAATCCTTCCTTCATAGACATCACCCACAATCACAGTATCACTATTCCATCTGATTTCAATAACCTTGCCGTCTTTCACGGTAATCTCAATCGTTTTGTTTCTTTCTAAATCCTCTAAATCCTTCAACCGGTTGTCAATGTATACTTTGACATTCTTGCTGATATCATATTCCCGATCTACACCATTAACCCTTATAACCAACTCACTATTATCTATGATGCGTATCAATTTTCCTTCGATAATTTTCTTTGAACCATCAACGGGTTTTCCATCATAATCATCGAGTTTCTCAACCAATACAGCCATTTCTGCCCGTGTTACAGCTTTATTCGGCTGAAAGTTATTATTATTGTCGCCTTTCATCATATCTGCAGCATAAGCTTTACCAACATATTCGCGATATGCTGTTTTGATTGCATTTGCATCTTTAAAAGGCAATGCTCCTTTATATTCGCCTATTTCTCCATATAACTCTTCTAAAGCCCGAACAATATACTTTGCTACTTCTTGTCTCTGAGCTGGCTTATTTAGATTTTTCCAAGTAAGCTCCTCCTCGTCGGCAAGTATCTTTCCGTCCTTAGCAACAGCAATATACCCGAGTGCCCATTCCTGTGCTGCATCTTTAAGCTTACTCTTTTTCTTCCCTTCCTTGATTGCAGTTAATTCCTTTTGAACCTCTTCTTCATAGCCTAAGGCACGAAGAATCATAGCTAATGCTTCTGCCTTGGTTACAGGTTTATTCGGTGCAAATTTGTCTTCTGCAATCCCCTTGAGGATTCCTTTGTCAGCCATCTTTTCAATCGCATTTCGTGCCCACTCTACTTCTTTCAGGTCGATAAATTTAGAAATTCCTGGAGGAATTCCGCCTTTTTTTGCCAACCCAGGTGGTGTGAAATCTTTACCGCTATATGCATAACCAGGTATCATGGCCACTGAAAGAAGCAATGTTAACACCAATAGAAAACTTATCATTTTTTTCATGATTTTACCTCCTTATTTTTTTATAGGATTACGCCCTCTAAAAAAAATTTAGGTACCATTAAAAGGGAATTTTTCTTGTGCCATAATAAGCACTATCTGCATACCCTATAATTGAGAGAAGATACTCTTAAAATGAATAAAGGGGGAACTATAGTGGACGAAAAAAATGAAGCCATGAGAGACAGGGATATTCGGGTCGACCAACCCAATCCAATGCATCCACAAATGCCAACACCAGGTATGATGCCTGCCATGGATAACATATATCCGACAATGCCAGGTATGATGCCTGCTATGGATAATATATATCCAACAATGCCGGGTATGATGCCTGCTATGGATAATATATATCCAACAATGCCGGGTATGATGCCTGCTATGGATAATATATATCCAACAATGCCGGGTATGATGCCTGCTATGGATAATATGTATCCGACAATGCCGGGTGTGATGCCGATTATGGATAACATCCATCCTATGCCAGGTATGATGCCGATTATGGATAACATCCATCCTATGCCAGGTATGATGCCGATTATGGATAACATCCATCCGGGCATGCTGCCCATCATGGATAAAAAATATCCTATGCCAGGCTGTATGCCTCCAGGAGTTACACCGATGCCTGGGGTACTGCCTGCTGCAGGTATGATGCCGCATATGGATTGCATACACTCGGTTCAGCCGCCTACACCTGACATGATGCCGGTGGTAGAAGACGAAAGCACACTTTGTTACATGGAAAACATGCACAAGCACAGAGCTCACCTTCATGAAGCAGAAGCTGCAAAGCTAAAAGCGATGCAATGTCTAATAAAGTGTAAATAAAAGTTAGAGGCTTTTCGAACCAAGTCGAAAGGCCTCTAACTTTTTAATCTAAACATTTTTAAAAGAGTACTTCTAATTCTCTATGCACTTCTTCCGGTGCTCTTTGATAATTAAATTTATCGGCATAGATTCTTAATCGCTTTACTCGATCTTGATCAGATGTCATATAGACACGGGTAATATCCGGAGCAGTCTCTCTAATTTTAGCAGCTATTTCTGACTGCAATGCTTTCATATTTGTAATCTCAATATCTTCTTTTGTTTCTATCCCCACATATGCCCTGTCTTCTACCAAAATCACTACTGCATTGCGAATTCCTTCCATCGCTTCAATGGTTGTTTCTATATTGACACCTGCCATATCCATGGGCATATTATCATAATTGATATCGCTTTCACGGTTTTCTCCTACCCTTTCATCGGGAGGAATCAGTCTTTCATCCGGAGTTACCTCATCAGGATCTAAATTTCCGTCTCCTGCACCTAGATCTCCAGCCCGCTGCTGATTGATATCCGTTCGACTTCTTTCATCCATCGGACGTTGGGCAGGCCTACACCCGATAATTGCCAGTGAACCAAAAATCACAAAAGCCAAAATCATGGAAATCAGCTTAATCTTTTTCAACAAAGCCATTCTCCTTTCTATTCTCTTTTGTGTTTTACCTCACATTTTTAGTTTCTGTGATTTTACTCTTTTTTATGGTTTGTATTTTTATCAAAAGCTTATAACTTTTCACATCCATAGGAAATAATACTATTTTTTCAAGAAATTCTTTGAAAATAGTCACACTTTTTTTGTATTTCCGTATGATGTAGTATATTGTTAATTTTTATAATTTTAAAAATGGAGGGTACATGTATGAGTGAATCTAAAAAGGGATTATTTGGCGGTTTTGCTGATGATTCTTCATTATTATTCTTTTTTCTGTTGCTCGTCGTATTCTTCGGCGGTGACTTTTTCAGCGGTGGATTAGGTGATGACTCCTCACTATTGTTCTTCTTCCTACTATTGATCATCTTTTTCTTCAACTTCGGCGGATTTGGATATTAATCCGAACCTAACTGCCTTTAGGGCAGTTTTTTCCTTTTGTGGGAAAAAACCGGAGCAGCCCTACACCTTCCCTACATGGAAAAATACTGTAGGGAAGATGTAGGACTATTCGAAAAATAAAACGGGCAGACACAAGTCCTGCCCCTACTGTATTTTTTTAAAATAATATAGATTTAAAGTTTAAAGGTCCCCACAACTTTGTATTCCTTCGGTATTCCATAAACAGCTTTCAAGCTTTCGTCTGCCTCGATGTCCCATGTCCCGTTGATGCCCTCTTCGTGGGCTGCCTTTTCAAAGTACAGCATCACAATTCCTGCATCTAATCCCATGCTTTCTTCATCCTCTTGCAGCACTGTGAGCGTTACTTGATCTTTATCTAAAACAAATCTCCATGGTTGCTGGTTTCCCCAAGAAGGTGCATATCGCGCATAATAGAATACATTAACAAGGGCTCTGTTTTCTAATTCCTCTATGGTGCAGGGTTTTCCCCAATGCCTAGAATAAATCAACTCTTCTACCCCTAAGCGGCTGCTTTTAGGAGAAGTATCCTTTTTAAAAATGCCCTTATACTGATACCCTACTGCAGCAAAGGCCGTGACCACATCTTCACTTTCAATACCAAGCACTTCCTTAATAATCTCTTGGTTTTCGACGCTTAGCCAACAGGTTCCCAAGCCCAGTTCCCAAGCCTTCAATCTCAGCAGCTCCATAACATAACCACTGTTCTCCAGATAACTCTGAAATTGCTTGGATGTAATCACCAGATAGTGGGGTGCTTCTATCATTTTTCCGTAATATCCTGCATTGCCTGAAAGCTGCTTATAAATCTCCTGTCCCCGGTCTAAAAAAAGAACAGATATATTTCTTCCTTTGGCGATTCCCTTTATCTCTTTCCCTACATGGATCAATTCTTCTATTTTTTCGTGTTCTACCGATTGTTTCTTGTAGTCCCGAACCGTTCTAAAATCCTCTATTAATTTTGAAAATTTCATAGGCCTGCCTCCCTTTTTTCCACATCTATGTTCAATAGATATCCTTTTTTTTCATTTTTAAACTTTTTTTCTTTCTATGCCCATTTTCTCCACTGTATGAATTTTCAATCCATACATAGAAATCCCTATTATTGTAAAAAATATTCGGTGAATGCAAATACAAGTACAAAGATAGGAGGCGTATATATGTCAGATAAAGATGTTGAAAAGTCATATGAACGAAGTGCTGAAAGGATGCGGGGAGACAATAAAACTTTTGCTGCGGATCTTACGGCTAAAGATTATAATGATCCAAGTTTACATGAAGATATCCATAATAGCGTTTCTGTAGATTATGATAAGATTGACAAAATGCCGGATATGGAGGAAGTACATAGGTGGCAGCGGGAACATATCCAAAAGGATGATCAGTCTAAGGAAGGCTATCCTTTGAATGTGATTATCGACCCGGCCATGCGGGAGATGTATCAGGTAGTTCACGATGCAGGGATGACCAATGTATTTGACCGTTTCAGCCAGCAGCAGCCTACCCAGTGTAAGTTCTGTATTGAAGGTTTATCCTGCCAGCTCTGCGCCAATGGCCCTTGCAGAATCAGTTCCAAGGCTCCCAGAGGGGTCTGTGGGGTTGATGCCCATACGATGGTCTCCAGAAACTTTGTTTATCGGCATGTTACCATCGGTACTTCGGCAAATATTTTCCACTGCCATCAGGCAGCCAGAACGCTGAAGGCTGCCGGAGAGCATCCTGAAAGCGGTTTGAAAATCAGAGACCCTGAAAAGCTGAAAAAGTATGCAGATATGGCAGGTCTGAATGCCAATAAGCCAATCAATGCGTTGGCTGTAGATTTTGCAGACTGGGTAATGAATGATATTCATGCACCTTATCATATAGAATCTAAAACCGTTGAAGCCTTTGCCCCTACGAAAAGAAAGGAGCTTTGGAGACAGCTTGGCTTATTCCCAGGAGGCGGGTATAGTGAGGTGGCCTATGCACAGACCCGCTGCATGACCAATTTCACTTCTGATCCTGTGGAATTTTTATTAAACAGTGTACGTCTTGGGGTTGCCAATGAGTATCAAGGTCTGTTCCTGCTGGATATCATTCAAGAAATCCTGATGGGTACCCAAGAAATCGCCATGAAGCAGCAAAACATGGGTCTGCTGAAGGAAAATATGATCAATGTGATTACCAACGGACACATGCCCCTGCTTGCCCATGTAGCCATTGATCTGGCATCCACCGATGAATGGCAGCAAAAGGCAAAAGCTGCGGGTGCCGACGGTATTCAGATTTTAGGACATGTTTGTGAAGGACAGCAGTTGATTAATTATGAAGGGATGCACAACCGGAAGGGCTATGGCGGTCAGGAAGGTGAGTGGCTCTCCCAGGAATACCTGCTGGCTACCGGTGTAGTAGATTTGTTCATGTTTGACTACAACTGTACGGTACCCACTATGCCCCTCTTTGCAAAACGGTTTGGTACAAAGCTCTTAAGCACCCATCCGGTCATTAAGCTGCAGGGAACGGATACCTTGGATTTTGTTCCGGAAAAAATGAATGAGCAGGCAGTAAAGGCTTTGGATATGGCTATAGAAGCCTTCAAGCAGCGTAAATCCGAGAACAGAAAAACTTATATTCCGCCCCATGTATCCGACTGTATGGTAGGCTTTAGTACGGAATCTGTGAAGAAAGCCTTGGGCGGAAGCTTTAAACCATTGATCGAGCAAATTGCCAATGGAAATATTCGTGGCATTGCAACCATTGTAGGATGTACTACAGCAAGATATGGACAGGGAGGCAGCAACATCTTCAGGATCACCAAGGGCTTGATCGAAAACAATATCCTGGTGCTGTCCGGAGGCTGTACCTCCAGTGTCATGGAGTATACAGGCCTTACCAATCCAAAGGCGGCAGAGGAATGCGGTGAGGGCTTAAAGGCAGTGTGCAAGAAGCTGGGCATCCCACCGGTACTGACCTATGGTGCCTGTGTAGATATCGGCAAGATGACCCATACAGCCAAAGAGCTGGCAGATGCCTTAGATGTGGATACCAATAAGCTGCCCTTGGTCATTGGTGCACCGGAATACCTGGAGCAAAAGGCAGTAGCAGATGCCTGCACTGCAGTGGCTTTAGGCTGGCTGGTGCATGTAGCTCCCGTACCATCGATTACCGGCAGTGATGTGGTAGTAAAAACCCTGACAGAGACTACGGAAACCCTGGGACTTGGTAAAGTTGTAGTAGAAATGGATGCAGAAAAAACGATCCGGATTTATGTGGATCATATTGAGAAGAAGCGCAAGGAATTAGGTTTGAATTAATGTATTAAACCCCCTTCATATTACATGAAGGGGGTATTTCTATAGGTCATAATACATTTTGTACTCTAGCGGATGAGGTATAATACTTACCTGCACAGCATCGGCACGGATACGGCGTAATTGGTCGTAAATCATACCCTTAGAGAATACGCCGCCCTCTAATAAGAATTGATGATCTTGTTCCAATGCATCTGCTGCTTCCTCTAAGGATTTAGGCAATCCTTTTATTTTTGCCTTCTCCGCTTCGGACAGTGCATAGACATTTACATCATAGGGGCCAAATCCTTCATCAACAGGATCAATTTTGTTTTTAATACCGTCAAATGCAGCCATTAAAAGTGCGGAATAAGCCAAGTACGGGTTGCAGGTAGCATCTGAGGGTCTAAATTCAAAGCGCTTTTCCTCCGGTTGGATGGCATAGCCTGGAATCCGGATCACAGAGCTTCTGTTTGCAGTAGCATAGCAAATGCTTACCGGTGCCTCATAGCCTGGCACTAGACGTTTATAGGAATTGGTGCTGGGGTTTGTAATGGCCATTAAGGCAGCAGCATGCTTTAGAATGCCGCCAATGGCATAAAGCGCTATATTGCTAAGGCCTGAGTACCCTTTTTCATCGTAAAAGATTGGTTCTTTATTCTTAAATAGCTGCATATGCACATGCATGCCGCTGCCAGCTTCTCCATAAAATGGCTTCGGCATGAAGGTAATCGTTTTCCCGTTGGCAATAGCTGTATTTTTTACAATATACTTCAGCATCATGGTTCTATCTGCCATTTCTCTTAATGGCCCAAAACTCACTTCTATTTCTACCTGCCCCGGTCCCCCATTTTCAGAGTGATGATATTTTACAGGCACCCCATGTTTTTCCAAAGCCAAAACCATTTTGTTTCTCAAATGGAAGCTGCTATCATAGGGCAGATCTGCATGATAGCCTTTATGATTGAGTACCTTATATCCTAAATTCTGTTTATCTTTTTTATCTGTATTCCACTCCGCTTGCTGCGCATCCATCAATACTTCTACATGTTGAGGTGTGGTTTTAAAGGAAATATGATCCAAGATGTAAAATTCAAATTCAGGACCTAATAAACTGTAGTCGGCAATCCCAGATTCCTTCATATACCGTTCTGTTTTTTCTGCAATATATCGGGGGTCTCCTTCAAAGCGCGCACGTTTCTCTCCAAGAGTATAAATGTCTCCAATCATCGTCAGCGTCGGTATTTCAGAGAAAGGATCTACAAATGCAGTACGAATGTCGGGCTTAAAAACCATGTCAGATTTTTCTACGGATAAAAAGCCATAACTGGAACCGTCAAATCCAATACCATTTTTCATGGTTTTCTCTGTAAATCTTTCCATAGGAATGGTCAAATGGTGCCATCTTCCTGCCAAATCTACTACCTTAAAATCAATGAGTCGGATTTCCTGCTTCCTGCAAAATTCTTTTAATTCTTCCAGGTTACTAAACATGTTCATCCTCCTTTAGTCATTCAATATTGATCCAGGTGGTTTCCTTTGCGGTGGATAGAGCCAGATAGGTATAAGTATTGGGTGCTACATGATTGATTTGATCAATAAGCTGTTCTAGTTCTTTTGTATTTCTAGCCTTTACCTTCACCATAAAACAGGTATTGCCAGTAACCTTATGACATTCTTGGACCTGCGGAATCTCACTGATCATTTTTGCCATCGCTTCAATGGCCATATTTCCTACGGGAACGCTAATGAATGCAGTGATGTCCATGCCCACTTTTCCTCCATCGATTAATACAGTATATCCTTTGATAATACCCTCCTGCTCCATCTTTTTTACCCGTTCACTGGTAGCAGAGGTAGATAATCCAATACTTCTACCTAATTCTGCCATGCTTATTTTTCCATTTTTCTGCAGTGCTTCTATGATTTTTTTGTCGAACTGGTCCATAGGTCACCTTCCTACCATAATTTTCTAATTTTATTGTACCTCTTGCTAAAATATTTTACAAGTTATTTTAACTGAATTTTTATACAATTTAAAAGAATATAACTTAATTATATATATTTTTTAGTGAATTAATGTTAGGGAAAATGTTTTCATCAGATAATATCCCTTTTTATCCATTAAATGATGCGGGCGAACAATGTTCGCCTCTACACGTCCACTGTTTTTTGTAGGGTCGGACGGCCCCTGTCCGACCGTTTTAACCTAGTATAATACTTGGGTGGACCGGGGCGTCTACCCCTACAAAATGTAATTTGAGGCTCAAAATTTGTCTGCTGCTAAATTTTCTTATAAAGAAAAAGTGAGGACCTGCCTCACTTTTTCGTGATTACTCTCTTTCATCCATGTGTTGTACCAAGTCGATGGCTCCTAAAACTACATGTGCCAGCCCAAAGCCTACAATCCCTGCCGCGATCATTGGCGCCACATCTCTTCTTTTCATCATTGCACCCGTAGCCGTAACTGCTGTTCCTAGCACTGTTGGAATTAATCCTTCACGAATATCCATAAAAAATTCCCTCCTTTTTTTTGGAATTCATTATTAGCATGCTATCATTTAATGGTTGTTATCCCTGACAAAAGCTTTCAGATCTGGTAACAAATTTGTGATATTTGTCATAGTCTGTTTGATTTTGAACAAAAAAGTGAATAATAAAGATATAAGGAGGGATTTTTATGGACGCCATCGCTTTAATGATTGAAGAACATAAGCATATAAAAAGAGTACTTGGAATTACAAGAAGAGCTTGTATACAAATTTTAAATGGTACTCCGGTAAATTATGAAGCATTTTATAAGATTATCGACTTTGTTCGTAATTATGCGGATAAGCATCATCACAGCAAGGAAGAAGATATTTTGTTTAAAAGAATGTCAGAAGAACTGGGTGAGGTCATTGCCCATGGTCCAATAATGGGTATGTTTGCAGAACACGATTTGGGCAGACTTTTTATCAGCAATCTAGAAACGGCCTTACAAAAGGCAAAGGCTGGCGATGCTGATGCAAGAATTGATATCATTGCCAATGCCATCGCCTATACAGACCTGCTCTATCGGCATATCGACAAGGAGGATACTGCTATTTATACTTTTGCTCAAAATAAATTAAGTGCAGAATCCATGGCTGAAGTGGAAGAAAGATGCAAAGCAGTAGAAAGTGAAGCCCACAAAAATCGGCTGCAAGATAAGTATATTACATTAATTGATGAATTGGAAAAAAGCGTTGGTTAATCTCAACGCTTTTTTATATAAATAGGGGTTGTAGGGGATGAAATCCCCTGCCGTACTAAGGAGGGTGCTCAGACTGCGATAGCAGTCGTCGAATATAAAACCGCTGGTATAGATAACCGCCTAAGTTTGCAGTATATTACATTTTTCGTAGAGACGAACAGTGTTCGTCCGTAAATGCTAAATCGGGCGAACACTGTTCGCCCCTACAAGATATTTTTAATGAGTAAAATGGGCTGCACGGCATGCGGCCCATTTCTAGTTTCCTTTGGAATTACAGGCGTTGTACATTGTGTAACCCACATAATCATTGATTGCCAATTTCATCGGCATAGATTTTCAAACCAGGCCTGGGTGCGAGTACCACAAAGCAGGACATATCTACCCCGGTATTGTTTTTTAAACTAAAAGTTTCATGCCCTTCACAGTAAATAACGTCCCCAGCAACAATATCCTGTATCTTTCCGTCCACTGTCAGTTCTGCTCCACCAGCCATCACATGCAGGATCAGATCGCTGTCCTCATGCTGGTGGGGCGGAATTTCCTGTCCTGAACGCATATTGAGTACAAAATTTAAAACCTTTTCTTCACTGAACAGTACTCTCTTCGTAAAGGTACTGTCCGAGTACACAATTCTTTCGACAATTTTTTCGATTTTCATTTTTCATACCTCCTTAAAATCCTGCGGTTACAACAAAGTCTTCTCCCCACCAGTCTTTCTCATAATCAATTTCAAGATGAGATAAATCTTTTTCTTCCTGCTGATCAATTATAAACTTTATTTCATCCACCAAGTAAACCCTATCTGTGTCTTTTGGCTCATCCAGAACCAGTTTATAAGTAATCCCCGCTCAGGTCTTCATTTTGGGAAAAATCCTTACCGTTTTACGGCTAAACTGTTTTATTAATTGCCCTTTTGCCGCCTCTGAAATAATAAACTCCATTTTTATTCACCCACTTTATTTAGGTTTTCCATTGTGCTATGCTTCTATGTTTTCTTTTTGCCGTCCTATTGGTATACTTTTTTCTGCTAGGCTTGTATCCCCCGCTGTAATTGCCCAGCGCTCCGTCTTTAAACTCATTTTATGACAAAAATAGAATCAACGATGTGACTTAAATCAAAGGAGAAAGTTATTCCGGTGAACTTTTCGATTTTTTCCTTTTCTTTAGCAAGGTAATGCCTGCAATGGCAGGAATCAGCATCACAACCCCTAGGGTAGCTATATCTACATATCTAAAAATCCTCTGCTGTACAGCTATATTCCGGGGTATATGGGCTAACAAATAAACGGCTGTCATTTGAACATAAATCATCATCCGCTTTTTTTCTGTTCCAAAAAGGGCTTTCATGTTTTCGACGGCGACGAAGCTGGCAATTAGTGTAACTGCAAAGGTGTTTACGATCCACACCGTCATCATCAGACTTTCTGCCCGTTCAAAAAGCTGGGCTCTAAGCTGTATGGATTTGGACAGGGTAATCGTAGGATAAAGTAATCTTGTTGTTTCAGCAGCACCAAATACTAAAATGCACATGAGCACGATCCACAAATAGATAAAGATTAATAGGCCAATGGCAGCTGCCCCCCATAGGCCGCCTCCTTTCAAGTCCCGGATATAGGGTGTAATGTATCCGATAAAAAAAAACGTAGATAATGCATTGATCACATGGTGGCTGCCCTTCACCACAGGCAATATTCCCTCATGGAGCACAGGCAGTAAATTGCCGCTCTCTGCCTTATTCCAGGGCAGTAGGAGCAGTATAAAAAGAAAGATAAGGGTAGCCGGAAAAAGAATATTCAACGTGGTGGTGATGGTTCCTATCCCTTTTAGCAGTGCATAAATACACAGCAGCACCAGCAGTCCCTTAATCACCGTATCAGGCGTTTTATCCAGCAGGTATAGTGATATGTTGTCTGCAAAAATCCTCAAACTCATTCCTAATGCAAAAACATTGAACAGACCGAACAATACCATCGTAAGCTTTCCGAAAAATCTTCCGAAGCTCGCTTCAAATATTTGAGATAAATTTAATTCAGGATAATTCATCATGATCCAATAAATCATCCAGGTTAAAATCAATACTGCCGTCCCTCCAAGGATTACAGAAAGCCAGCTGTCATTTCCGGCATAGCAGCTGACATCCCTGGGCAGGGTTAACACCTTCGGTCCCAGAGATGCCATCACAATAAAGGGCAATATATGGGATTTATGCAAATATCTCTTTCTATCCATCGTTTTCACCCCAGACCATATCATTTCATGGTACCGATTTCCGCTATTTTGGCTTTCACGGAAACTGCTACCTCTACTTGAGGAAAAATATCCGCCCATTTATCCTTCACCTGGTCCCAGGTATCCGGTGCATAGCGCTCCATCGCCAGATTAAAAAGAAAGATATCTGCCCCAAATTCCTTTTGAACATACCGCACCGTATCCTCCATATTTTCCCTTAAGTCCCTTTCTGCTTTTGTCTCCAGTTCCTTTAAAAAGTCCTCATCCAATGCATTGCGAAAATGGGCTTCTGTTTTTTCTGCCAGGGAAAATTCAGCCTTCACTCGAATATCCATTTTGATGCCGTTGCCTTCTACCTTTGGCCTCACTTTTGTCTTGGCACTTTTGATTTCCAGTGTAACCACACTCTCCGGATCATTGGGCATGCTTACTACAATCACCCCTCCCAGCACTGCATCTCGTACCCATTTGAGATAAATAGTATCCAACTCTCCCAGCCAACCCACCATTTTATCCCCTTTGAATACTGCTGCTCCTGCATCTTTGATTTCATCCTTTGTAGCAACCACTCTGGGCAGTACAAAATCTGCACCCGCATGCAGCAATTCAGACATCTCTCCCAGATCAGTTTTGTGAAGGATTCGGGAGGTCTTACTGGCATTAAAGGGGAGCTGGGCTAGATACATAGCAGGGTAATCCTCGATTCGAGGTTGAACATCCAGTACCGTTTTCGCTTCTCCCGGTGTAATAAACACCCTGGTTCTTCTCCGCATCTCATGATCCCGCAGAAACAAATCAATCGATGCGGTAATTCCTTCTCGGGCTACGTCTTCACTAATGATGATGGCCTGAAGGTGCTCATAAAAGGGCGGGTAGTTTGTGCGGGTTGAATACTGCCGATTGGCCTCCATAAAGGATTTTCCTTGAATCGTCATATTCCACGTAGCATCTGCTTCCGCCCCTCCCCCAGCTACGCCGGTAGGCTGATTTTTTGCGAAAACTATAATAGGCACCTGAATGGTATACGTATAACTTGGTTCTCCTTTTTGCAGGGGCATTTTTTCTATATCCCGCTCACTGCGGTAGTCTGTTTCTTGTTTCATGGGTAGGGGAGACGCTTTGTCTATGGCCACCCCAAGTACGAAGCCTCTTTCCTGAATCTCCACATGATCCCAGCAGCCTGTGAGGAAGCATCCTGTAAGCATAACCAGTACTATCCCCCTTTTAGCCCTTGTCCTTTTATCCTTTTCCTTCCTTTTATTGATCATCTGTCTTCTCCTTCATCTTTTTTCTGTCAACTTGCCGCTGGGTATCCTCCGGCTTTAAAAACTCCGGCCGCTTTCGCATCAGCTTCATAGGTACCCGGATGAATATATCCTTGAAATCCCGTATGCGATAGGGAGAAAAGTCTTCCAGGTATCCTACACCAAAGCTGGTTAAGGAGGCCATATGCAGCAACACAAATAAGGACAATATTACAATCCCATAAAATCCTAAAGTCGCACCGACCAATATAAAAGGCATTCTTAAAATTCTGGAACTCAAATTAATATGATAACTGGGCAGGGTAAAGGAGGTAATGGCTGTCAGCGCAACGATAATCACGATAATCGGGCTGACGACCCCCGCTTGTACCGCCGCTTGTCCGATGACGATACCGCCGACAATACTTACAGTCTGTCCTATGGCCTGGGGGAGGCGGATTCCTGCCTCCTGCAGGATTTCCAGCACCGTTTCCATCAATATCATTTCTACAAAGGAGGGAAAAGGTAATGCCACCCGGGTCCCTACGATGGCCAATGCCAGTGGCGGAGGAATCATTCCGGGATGAAAGGATACCAGGGCCAAATATAATCCTGGCAGGGCAGCTGAGATATAAAAGCTGAGATAACGCGTCAGCCTGATGGTAGAAGCTACAATCGACCGCTGGTAGTAATCATCTACAGCACTGAGAAAGGTAGAAAAGGTTACCGGAACGATCAATACAAAGGGACTTCCGTCTACTACGATGGCAGCTCTGCCTTCTAACAGGGCTGCCGTAACCTTGTCGGGCCTTTCTGTAATTCTGCCCAGGGGAAAAATCGTCCACGGATGATCGGCTATCAGCTCCTCCAGTTGCGAACTGTCCGTGATCCCATCAATGTCCACAGCTTGAATTCTCCTTTTGATTTCCTCTGCAATTTCCGGATTCAGCACTCCCTTAATATAGACAATAGCTACATCGGTCTTGGTTCTTCTGCCTATCTGAAGTACTTCAACCGCTAAATTAGGATCCCGGATTCTCCGCCGAATCAGTACGATATTACTTCGAAGGGTTTCAATAAAGCAATCCTTTGGTCCCTTTACCGCCTTTTCTGTCGTTGGCTCTGAAACCCCCCTGCTTTCCCATCCTTTGCTGCCAATAATCAGCCCATGGGCAGAGCCTTCGGCAAAGATCAAAGTATCCCCTGACATCAGCGCCAGCATCAAGGTATCAAAGGTCTCTGCCTCCCGAATTTCTGCAGTGCTGACCAACCTGTTCTTAATTTCTTCAATGGTAAAAATCTCTCGATAAGTTGCTTCATTTAATTCTACCATCAGTGATTTCAGTACCTGCTCACCAATCAGTTTCTTCTCCACCATGCCATCTACAAATACCATTAGCAGATGCTGCTGCGCTGCACCAATCACAAACTCCCGATAAACAATATCCGCTGCATTGCTTAGGATTTCCTGCAAATATTTTCGGTTGTCCTTTACTTTCTTGCGGACATAAACGTTCTTAAACGCCTCATATTCAATGATATTATTTGCTTCTCCTGCCTCTATCCCCAGTATTTTTTTGAATTTGTCGAAAAATTTCATAACAGTTTTCCCCTATGCGCTTAATAATAATTTAGGTTTCCCTAAATTTTGCATAAAAATAAGCCAGCCTTTAGATAGGTCTGACTTACTTTTCTCTATTAATTTTTAGGCACTTGTTCCAAGGTAAGATTTAGTGTTTTATTTTCTCCATCCCGCACGATTTTTACTTCTACCTGTTCACCGGGTCTGTACTGGTACATTTGCCGCACCAGTTGACTCATGGTAGTAATTTCCTTGCCCTGCATTCCAACAATCACGTCTCCGCTCTTCAAACCACCACGGGAAGCTGGAGACTCCTTAGTAATTTCCACTACATAGACCCCTTGATCTACAGAAAGCTCTGTACCCATAGACCGTTCAAACACCTCTACATCCACACCCTTGATCCCCATGTATACCTTGCTGAACTCACCCTTTTCAATAAACTGATCTACAATAGGCTTGGCGATATTGATGGGAATGGCAAAGCCCAAACCCTCTCCCGATTGTATTTTGGCTGTATTAATCCCAATAACCTCCCCTTTGCTGTTTAAAAGGGGGCCACCGCTGTTGCCGGGATTGATGGAAGCATCGGTTTGAATGAGATCCTCAATCGCTTCACTCCTGCTGATATCAATCCGCCTGCCAAGGCCACTGATGATTCCGGAGGTCACCGTTCTTTCAAATTGCAGTCCTAAAGGATTTCCAATGGCAATGGCGACCTCTCCTACTTCTATATTTTCGGAATCTCCCAGATCAGCAGGGGTAACCTGGACGCCATCTACCTTGATTACAGCCAGATCCAGGGCCGGGTCATTCCAAAGCACTTTGGCCTCTTTGGTTGATCCGTCATGAAACAGTACCTGAACGGCGGCCGCACTGCCATTATCAACCACATGGGCATTGGTCAATATATACCCCCTGCTGTCTACAATTACCCCAGTCCCTACTCCGCTGTTTCTCACTTCTCCAAAGAAGAAATCCTGCCGGACCGTTTGCGTGGTAATTCCCACTACAGAAGGCATGGCTTTTTTAGCTACTGCCGAAACGAGGAACTCCGTTTGCTGAGGCTCCACCTGGATCACCTGCTTGACATCCTGTCCGAAATAATTATCAGGATAGGGAATCAGCTTGCCAAATACATATACAGGAAAAATATAGCTGGAAAGCATGCCCCCGATTAAAGCAGAAACCAAAGCTGTAGTGATCAAGCTTTTTTTTGATCCACTTTTTTTAGGTTCCTGCTGCTGTTGGTATGCTACATAATAGGATGATGGTTTTGGTTCTTCCGGCTCTATGATGGACTGATCTTCATGTAAATCTTCTTGGTTATCAAAATAATCCATATAAAAAACCTCCTTTTTTTCTGTGGATAACTTTATTATAAAAGGAGGTTATGAACAATTTATGAATAAATTGTGAACAAATATTTTTTTATTGGGAGGAAGATTTAGTAAAAAAGCATCATGGGCGGACGACCAAAGGTCATCCCTACTACAAATGCAGAAATCTGTACAATAACATGTTTTCCAACCACTATTTATCGTCTAACCGCTGCAAGGGGCAGTGTAAAAGTAAAGACCGTTCCCTGTCCTGCTTCACTTTCTACCTGTATCCTTTCCCCGTGACGGTCGATGATTTTTTTTACGATATACAACCCTAATCCCGTGCCTTCTTTGTTTCGGTCTCTCGATTTATCCACCTTATAAAATCTTTCCCAGATAGACTGCTGGTTTTCCAGTGGTATGCCAATTCCATTATCCCGTACTGAGATCCAAGCCTTCTGCAAATGTGTCTTGCTGATTACTTTGATACGCCCTTCTTCCTCTATAAACTTCATTGCATTATCCAAAAGATTGCTAAGCACCTGTTCAATCGCATCCCGGTCTCCTGAAACCATCATTTTTTCTCCCTGCAGCTGCAGTAAGACCCCGACGCTTTTACGCTCTATCTCCTCATCGTATTTCAGCAGGGTTCGCCGAATTAACTCATTGATGTCAAAGACTTGCAGGTGAATGGGGTACTGGTCGGATTCCATTTTTTGCAGGTCTAGCAGATTTGTGGTTAATTTATTGAGCCTTTCCGTTTCTTTTAAAATCACCTGCAGGTACTTGCCTTGATCCTTTTCTTCTACGGTTCCATCCAGTATTCCCTCTACGAAGCCCTTGATCAGTGTCAATGGTGAGCGCAGCTCATGGGCTACAGCTGCAATAAAGTTTCTCCTGTTTTCTTCGATCGTTTCCAGCTTCTCAGCCATTCCATTAAAAGCTTTCGTCACCTGTCCGATTTCATCCTCTGTATTGATGACAATTCTTTGGGTAAAATCTCCGTCTGCCAGCTTTTCTGCTGCTGATCCCATTGCTTGGAGAGGAGAAGACATTCGCTTGGAAACAAAATAAATAATCAATGTAGACAGAAGAAAGGAAATACCCATGGCAAGCCATATGATGCGATGTACCCCTTGGATGGCATCGGTAATTTCATAGAGAGGCGAATGCATAATCAACGCATTTTCTACCCGTCCATTGACCATAATCGGCATTCCTACAGTGACCATGGGCACCTTCCATTCTGCGTCAAAGATTCCCTTTTTTACAATGACACTGCCCTGCAGCACCTGCAGCATTTCCTTAGCCGTAATCTGCTTTCCAATCCACTGTTTTTCATTGCTGGATACACCATAAATGGTTCCTCTCTTGTCCATCACCCAGATACGGGTATTGAGGAACCGTTCCATTGCCTGAAGCTCTAAATTCAGTCTTTCTGCAGAAATCCGGCCATTTAAATGGGCAACGACCATTTCATTGAGCTTGCCGCCTTCCTCTATGAGCAATTTTTCGTGTCGCTGAAAGAAGTAGCTGTTGGCCAACTGGGAAAAAAGCAGTCCTAAAATTAGAAAGCTGATAAGAATAATGGCCACATATGCGGCCATAAGCTTTTTGAATACGGTATTAAGCATCTTTTCCCACCTCGAACTTATATCCTACGCCCCATAGGGTTTTAATTTTATACTGTTTCTCCAGCGGTCTTAATTTCTCCCGCAGCCGTTTGATATGCACGTCAATGGTACGGAGTTCTCCATCAAAATCATATCCCCAGATGCTTTCAATCAACTGTTCCCGTGTAAAAACCCTATTCTGATTTTTCACTAAAAAGTATAACAGCTCCATCTCCTTAGGCGGCAATTCTATGGTGTCATTTTGTATTTTAACAATATAACGCTCCATATCAATTACAAGATTGGGCAGTATAATCTGTCTTGTACTGCTGGTTCCTTTCTGATACCGCCTAAGAACCGCATCTATTCGGGCAATCAGTTCTTTCGGATCAAAGGGTTTAACCATATAGTCATCCGCCCCTAATTTCAATCCCAAAACTTTGTCGAAGGTTTCTCCTTTAGCCGTTAACATAATAATTGGAATATCACTGATCTTTTTAATTTCACGGCATACATCCCAGCCGTCCATTTTAGGCAGCATCAAATCCAATACGACCAAATCCGGTGCGTCTTCTTTAAAAACGGCCAGTCCCTTTTCTCCGTCAGCGGCTCCCAGTACTGCATAGCCCTCTTTTTTCAAATAGATGCTGATAAGATCATAGATATTGTAGTCATCCTCTACTACCAGAATTTTTTTTGATGCCATATGGGTTCACCTCCGCTTATTCTACTGCTCATCAAAGATTTGATATTTTTCCATTCGGCTGATAATTCCTTGAGAATATTTTGTCTCATAATTTTTCTTTTCTGTGTATAAGTTTCTGGATTTATAATAACCCCGGTTATATTCTGTAAGAATTCTATGTATATCCCCTGGATAAGCCTTACTAAGATGCCACAAGTATATGGTGCCCAGGGCGATATTGTATTCTTCGTGGAAAATACGGCCGGGGTCATATGTAATGTTAAATTCTCTTCCGTATTTATCACAAAGCCATTTCTCTGTTCCAGGAATGATCTGCATCAAGCCGCGGTCCTCATCCTTTCCCAGGGCATTTTTATCAAAACGGCTTTCTTGCTCCATCACTGCAAGAATCATACTGACAGGCACCTCTGTCTTCCTACTGTAGGCTAAAATTTGCGTCGCAGCGCTTTCTGACAGGTTTGTCATTTCTATTATTTTTTCCTTTTTTATATTCCCCATATCCTCTTTACTTTGAGAATCTGCCTTACTGCTGGCAAAAAAATTGTTCTTAAAACGGGAGAATATTTCCTTGATTTCTGACAGATTTAAAGCAATCAACGGCGCTCTTTTTTCTCTGGGTAATTCTGCTTTTTCCCTTGCAGTTGGCGGAGCTTTTTCTGTTCTCTTCGCTGCGGTTTCTTTCTTTTCTTCTTCCTTTATGGGGAGTTCTTCCAACTGGACCTTCTCTTGTTGTATTACTGTTTTCCGAGCAGTATTTCCCCTGCCTTCCAAATAGGCCACAAGATCATCTCCCCAGAATTTCACTACAAAAAGTGCTAGGGCTGTGTCTACTATAATTAATGCAAGGATAAAAATTCCATACTGCTTCCACTGTTTCATCCTTATTCCTCCCCCTAGCTTATACAAGTATTATAATGAGATCCTGAATAAAAATCAACTCGGCAAAAGGCTTATTTCTCTATTGTAACGGCTAAAGCCCAGCGAGCAGACAAGAAGGGTAGATTTCCCTTGCAATTCTACAAAGCTCCATAGAAAAAAACATGACTCTATTGAATCATGTTTTAGGAAAAAACTATTTGCCCGATTTGTCAAAATAAACATTTCGCTCATATTTATATCCACCAAAATCAATATATTGGGCAACTTTTGCTTTAGGTCCTAAGGCTACATCTTTTAATGCATATTCCTTAAAGGTATAATATCCGGCCCTGTCTACAATATAACCGATATGCTCTTTTCCGCCGGGCGCTTCCTGGTCGATATAATTCTCTATGAAAGCATAGGTATTTTGAATAATCTTAATCACAGCAGCCTCATCTACCCATTCCAGGAAAGTCTCCGCCAGTCTCGGGTTTCGCTTTCCTGTTCTTCCCATGATTACCACCCGGAAGAATTTTTCCGGATTTCGAGACCATGCTCCTGTAGGGCATTTTAAAATACATTCCCCACAGCCTAAACACCGGCCTTCATCTCTTTTGACCTTATAATTTTCCATTTTCAATGCACCGCTAACCCTCTTGGTACAGTTTTTCACACAGGCCTCGCACCCCACACATCTTGCTGCATCATACACCGGTTCAACCTGACCGATGATGCCAAAATCCTGCATGTGCGCCTTGATACAATCATTAGGACATCCCGTACATGCAATCTTTACATGGCGGTCATTGGGAAAGATCGCCTTCTCAATTTTTATCGCTAAATCCGTGGTATGATAGTTGGCAAAGGGACATACCTTATTGCCGATACATGCTGATACGTTTCTGGTTCCCGCAGCGGGATAGCCCTGTTCTACTTCTTCGATGTTTACACCATAATCCAGTTCCAACCCTTGGATAATCGGTGCAATCATCCGATTGATTTCCGGAATCTTATCAAAATCAATACCAGGCACCTCAAATCCTTGACGGATGGTGATATGAACACTGCCATCCCCATATTTTTCAGCAATATCTTTGATAATGTCAAAATACTTTACTTCCAAATGTCCTCCGGGAACACGAATCCGCAGGGCAGTTTTGCCTCTTTCCTTTGTCACTCTATAGGCATTTTTTTTGATTTTTTTCGTATTGATATCCATTGATCATCCCCCCTAGTCCATCAGCTGCTTAGCTTTGACATAGTTAAATACCGGACCTTCCAGGCATACATAGGTCTCATCAATCTTACAGTGACCGCATTTGCCAATCCCGCAACTCATTTTTCGTTCAAAGGATACCCAAATTCTCTCTTCGCCAATATTTCGTTTTAGATATTCTAATCCTGTAAATTTCATCATCATTGGCGGGCCTACGATGATGACTTCCAGATTATCCTCATCGAGCACTTCAAGGGCAGGCACATATTGGGTAACCAATCCCACATTTCCAGTCCATCCTTCTTCTTGCCGGTCTATGGTCAGAATCACATTGAACTTCTCATTTTTCTTCCAGGCCTCTATTTCTTCTGCAAATAGAATGTCCTTGGAAGATTTAAAACCGATTAATAAATCCAATTTTTTGATTTCCTGTGGATTCCGGTGAAAATGGTTAATGATACTCTTTACGGGAGCCAAACCGGTTCCCCCTGCAGTGATCATTAGATGCTTTCCTTTATACTGGTCCAATGAAAAACCATTGCCATAAGGGCCTCTCAAAAACATACTGTCTCCGATCTTTAGATCATGGAGGTAGTTGGTTACCTTTCCCACCCTTCGAATGGTCATATCGATATAACCCGGTCCAAAGTCACTGATGGAAATAGGCGCCTCCCCGATTTTGGGAATAGAAACCTCTACAAACTGGCCATTTTGCGGTGCTATATCGCAGGCTAACCGGTAGGTATAGTCAATGTCGGTTTGATGCTGTATATCTATGATTTCATACTTTTTTGGAATATATGGATTGTTCATGTTTATTTCTCCTTCCCGACAATTTCTGCCACCTTGTTGATACAATTAGAAAAGGATATATATTCCGGACAGGCATCATCACACCGCCCGCATCCGACGCACATATGGTAGCCGTTGCGCTTCTTAAAATCATAAATCTTGTGCATGGTCTTAAAGCGCATGCGGTCACCATAATTCTTTCGGAATCCATGGCCTCCTGCCATATCTGTAAAACCATCCACATGACAGCCTGCCCATACCCGCCGTCTTTCTCCATTGTTCTCATTCTCTCCGTAGGCGATATCCTGCATTGTCCAACAGCTGCAGGTCATACAGACAAAGTTGCAGCGCCCGCATGCAATACAACGCTGGCTGTACTCCTTCCACATCTCCTGTTCAAACAAGCTAGTGTCTATGTTTTCAATATCCGGCAAACTTACATTCACTTTATTTTTTTGAACAAATTCCGGTAAAAAATCTATAGTTTCTCCAAGACCGTCAAATGCTGCCCTCAAACCTTCATCTTTAATATCTATAGAGAGTTCTTCTCCAAATCTTATGGCTGCTGTATACCAGTCTGTTTGATTGGTTCCCATGGAAACGCAGAAACAGTTTTCAAAGCCTTCCCTGCACTCTATCATGAAGAATTTTACCTTTTCCCGCAATCTTTCATAATAGACATCCTTCTGATTTCCATTTTGCAGAAACACCTGGTCTAACCTGGTCACACCATGGATGTCACAAGGTCTTAAAAATACAAGCAGTTTTTTATCTTCTTCCTTTGGCTCTTGACATGCATCTTCTGTGTAATAAAAAAGTGTCTGTGTTATAGGAAACAATATTTCTTTCGGCGAAAAATGGGACTTTTCTTCCGTAACGATCTCTGTCACATCGTTGATTTCCCCATATCTCACAACATCTGTATCAGAAAATCTACCGGTTCCTGCCAGACGAATCGGCGCATAAATTTTATAATCTTTCTTTAATTTTCCCAACACTTTATTAAACGCCTCATAACTTAGCTGTATTGCCATTTTTTTGTCCTCCTTTATTTGTAAGAACTTACTCCTTAGAGATATACCAATACATCATGCCAATAAGGAATATCCCTCCAACCATGTTTCCAGCAGTAGAAGCTACTATATTTTTTACATACCCGGCTACGGAAACTACAGCTGGATCATGGGGCAGCATTAGTGCCATCCCCAATAGAGACATATTGGCGATGCTATGTTCAAACCCAGCTCCGATGAATCCAAAGAGACACCACCAGATCAATACTAATTTAGCAATATCTTCTTTAGCACGGTTTGACGTCCAGATCCCTAAACAAACCAGCATATTGCAGAAAATTCCCCGAATAAACAACTGCATAAAAGGTGCATTCATTTTTCCTTCTGCTACCTTTACAATAAAGTCAGACTGCGGTGCATTGCTGACCAAACCGGATTGTACAATTAAATAGGCAAAAATCAGTGCGCCAATCAGATTTCCAATGTAGCTGAATATCCACACCTTCAAGGTGTCTGCCAACGTTACTTTTTTTGTAAGATTCCCTATGGTCATAAATAGGTTGTTGCCTGTAAAAAGTTCTGCTCCTGCAAATATAATTAAACTTAATGCAATTCCAAAGGTTGCCCCCATCACTGCTTTGGTAGCAGGGGAATTTGCCGCCGACAGGGGCGCACCAATAGAAAATATCAGCATTACCCCAAACCCTACATAAACTCCGGCCATCATAGACGAAATCATGTACTTTGTAAGACTTCTCTTTATAAAGTTCGCGCGGTTTACTGCTCCTTCCGCAATTCTGTTCACTGTTTCAATATACATTTGCCTCCGTCCTTTCTAATCATTACACAATAGATACATAAAAGCATTTTACATTTAAATAAGTACCTTTATCCTTTTGTTATAAATATATCAAAACCTTTCTTTTTCTTCTGTGAGAAAAATCACAAAGAAAAAGAAAAAACAACGTTTTCCTGTCCAATTTTTTCCTGTATTTTATCCAGTTGCCCCATTGAATACCCCTTGCTGCTTTTCCAGCACCCTCAGAGTATCTAAATCCTATCAGGACGACACACAGGTCGTCCCCTACCCTCTTGATAAAAAACAATGATTACAAATAAATTTCCCTAATCACCTATCAATATGTTTTCAAATAATTAAAGAAGACAGTCTGCTTGGCTGTCTCCTAAATCTCTTTCTCATCTACAATATATTCATCTAGAATTCCCATCATCGTATCCATGCATTCCCACTCATCCTGTTCATCCAAGGGTATATTCCATTCTCCATTGTTAGCCGTGCAGATCAGTGTAGCATTGGTTACACCTTGTATATTTTCTGTATGCAGTACCCAGACAATATGATGATTTCCTCTACTGTAAAATCTTTCAAATACAATGAATCCAAAACCCCTATCACTCGCCAGGGGATAGTATTCATGATGAAGCACATCCCCGTCGACTTCTCCCATCAAGGTATGTAAAACCTCGGCTGGGGGAATGGATAGGGAAAACATTCTTGCAGCCATGGTGACTCCCCCTTCAATTCTTTACTTTATCTATATTCATCACCGGCAAAAACATTGCAATGAATACAGTATTACAATAGGTATTTCATAGTATATTTTTGTAACCTTAAATGTTTATCCACATAGTATGAACTGAAAGTAGGCCGTCCTGATTTTGATGTTATATCGTTTTGCTTGTAAACCGTACTAAGTGACTATCTAAAACCCTATAGGCCAACAAAATATTAGTTAAGGAGGGATGGTTGTGCCTATATTATTTTTAACCCCTACAGATGCAACAATTGTATCGCAGCTTCAGCCAAACACAAATTTTGGTCCCCAAGAGAACCTTTTTGTCGGACGAACTGCAGTACCCAATGATGTATTTAGAACACTACTAAGATTTGATATAAGTGCAGTACCGCCGGCATCAGTTATTACAAACGCTACATTAAGACTCTTGTTCTTTCAAAAGATAGCCCCTGGTTTTCAGCCACTAACGGCACGGCGGTTGTTAAACGGATTCTCACAGAACACCGTAACTTGGAATACTCAGCCAGCGGTTGCAGGAGAACCTGCATTTGAGACAGTTTTATCTGAAGATCTTGTAGGAGACTATATTTATTTGAGTCTAACTCCGGTGGTACAGGGCTGGTATGAAGATTTATTTTCCAATAACGGAATATTGCTTACTACATTCGAGGACCAAACAAGTTTAATGGGATTCAGAGGATATGAGGATGGAATCGTTGAAAACTGGCCTACTCTTATTATTGAGTACGAATCTATAATAGGGCCTACGGGACCAACAGGACCTACCGGTGCTACAGGGCCAGCAGGGCCTACAGGTGCTACGGGTCCAGCAGGTTCTACAGGCGCTACAGGGCCAGCAGGGCCTACAGGTGCTACGGGTCCAGCAGGTCCGACAGGCGCTACGGGTCCAGCAGGTTCTACAGGTGCTACGGGTCCAGCAGGTCCGACAGGCGCTACGGGTCCAGCAGGTTCTACAGGTGCTACGGGTCCAGCAGGTCTGACAGGCGCTACGGGTCCAGCAGGTTCTACAGGCGCTACAGGGCCAGCAGGTTCTACAGGTGCTACGGGTCCAGCAGGTTCTACAGGTGCTACAGGTCCAGCAGGGCCTACAGGTGCTACGGGTCCAGCAGGTCTGACAGGCGCTACGGGTCCAGCAGGTTCTACAGGCGCTACAGGGCCAGCAGGGCCTACAGGTGCTACGGGTCCAGCAGGTCCGACAGGCGCTACGGGTCCAGCAGGTCCGACAGGCGCTACAGGGTCAGCAGGGTCTACAGGTGCTACAGGGCCAGCAGGTCCGACAGGCGCTACAGGGCCAGCAGGGCCTACAGGCGCTACAGGGTCAGCAGGGTCTACAGGTGCTACAGGGCCAGCAGGTCCGACAGGCGCTACAGGGCCAGCAGGGCCCACCGGTGCTACGGGTCCAACGGGGCCTGCTGGCGGAGATACAGGGCCAACAGGACCAACGGGGCCAACAGGGCCGACAGGGCCTACCGGGCCAACGGGAGCCACTGGTCCAACCGGAGCTGCCGGCCCGCCAGGAGGAGCCACTGGAGCAACAGGACCGACTGGTGCTACAGGGCCTACCGGGCCAACAGGAGCCACTGGTCCAACGGGACCAATCGGACCGACTGGCCCAACAGGACCGACTGGCACCTTTGAACCGAACCCATTTGAAGTGTATGTCAGAGCAGGAGCAGTTGGCGGTGACGGCACACAACAAAATCCATTTGGTACCATTCAGCAAGGAGTAACGGCAGTATCTCCAACAGGAACCGTTCATATACTAGTCGGCACATATCCAGTTACAGCAACAATCGTCGTTAATAAGCAAGGCGTTACCCTAAAAGGCTATCCAGGTACAATCATTGAATTACAAGCAGCCGTTATTCCATTCCTGGCAACGGGAACTGGAATAACCATTGACGGCTTGACAATCACTAGTAATATTCCGTATGCCGTTGAATTTATCCAGGTTGGCGGAACGAATCATAAAATTATTAACAATATTATTTTCGGTCCCCCGCAAGCAGGGCCATCTACGGATTGGGTAGTAAATCGGGGTTTTGTATCTCAAAACAATACAACCAATTTGACCGTCCAAGATAATATTTTTTACTCTCTCCGTCAGCCTGCTTATCTGAATCCCAATACAACCGGGCATATTGTTAGTAACGTTGTTTATAATACTAGAGGGTTTGTTGTCGATAGGGCTGTAGTTGTTTTATCAGGCAACTCATGGGGGATTCCGGAAAATGCTGTTGATATAGCATTATTGGTGGGAACTATAATTGGCCCTCCATATGATCCTCTAACAGAGTTAGCTGCTAATAACAGCGACGCTTCTATTAGTGATCAAAGATAGAATAATATAAAATAAGGGCAGAGTTAAACTCTGTCCTTATTTAAATTGTATTTCACAACATTTAAACATCATAAACGAATCCCATTGAATAATGACATAAGACAATTATTATTTGTTATAATAAGGTAGTATACTTCGATACGGAGGAGGAAAAAAATGAAGGTGATTAATATTTATACGGATGGAGCCTGTTCCGGTAATCAGTATGATGAAAATATTGGCGGCTGGGGTGCCATCTTAGAATATGGCAAGCATCAAAAAGAGCTCTGGGGAGGGGAAGTCAATACAACCAACAATCGCATGGAAATGACCGCACTGCTGGAAGCTCTGAAGTCCTTAACACAGGATGGATTAACCCTTAAGGTATATTCTGACAGTGCTTATTTGATTGAATGTTTCACGAAAAAATGGTATATTAAATGGCAAATGAACGGATGGATGACTTCCGCTAAAACGCCTGTAGAAAACCAGGAACTTTGGGAGGCCTTACTGGAGCAGATCAACCGCCAGAAAGATATTCAGTTCTGTAGAGTCAAGGGCCACCTAAGCCTTGAACGTAAAAATGAAATGGAAAAGTGGTTTAAGAAATTTATCGAGTGGAACGGTTCCAATTTCACCCTGGAGGATTTTGAGTATGTCACTAAAATGAATATTCGGGCGGATGCCTTAGCAAATCTGGGCATGGAAGAATTCAAATAATTAGAAAGCAGGTAACTACAATGAGCAATCAAAGGTTTCCAAAAAAATTACCGTTTCTCCTTTTGTTGCCCCTTAGTCTGCTGCTTACCGCTGTCGCCGCTGCACGTCCCTCATTGGTTGAACAAATCTATGTCGGTTCCTTATATCCTTTAATCCAGCGTATTCTAAGCCTGATCACAGGATTTGTTCCTTTTTCTGTAGGGGAATTTATGGTTATTTTACTTTTACTTTATTTGATTTTTGGATTTTCCCGTGGAATTCTGCAAATTATTCGCAGAAAACCCGAAGGATTCCGTATTTTGGGCCACTGGGTAATCCATCTTTTTATCTCCTTCTGTTTCATCTACTTTTCCTTTGTTATTCTATGGGGATTGAATTATCATCGTTTGCCTTTTGCAGAGATTGCAGGTTTGGATACTCAGCCTGCTTCCGTAGAAGAATTGGCTGCCTTGTCTGAAAGCCTTATTGAAAGAGCCAATTCCCTCCGTGAGGAAGTAGCAGAAAATGATCAAGGGGTAATGTTTCTTCCTAAAGGAAAGTCAGATATGTTCCGTCGTGCACATTTAGGATATGATGCAGCAGCTGCAGTCTATCCAGAGCTTGGAGGCGCGCTAAGCAGGCCTAAGGGCATATTGTTTTCTCATGCCATGGCCTATACAGGAATCTCCGGTATCTACTTTCCTTTGACGGGGGAAGCCAATGTAAATACAACTACGCCTGACCCTCTTATTCTTGCTACTACTACTCATGAAATGGCTCATCAGCGAGGCTTTGCACGGGAAGATGAAGCCAATTATATCGCCTATCTTACAGCTAGCTTCCATCCGGACACTGACTTTCAATACTCTGGTGTTTTGTTGGCACTTATGAATGCCATGAACCAATTGTACCGCTATGATCAGGAGCGTTACAGAGAATTAAGGTCTCAATACAGTTCGGGTATTATTAGAGATTTGGCTGCTATTCAAGAATACAACAAACGTTACGCAGGTCCCGTTGAACGGGCCCATACAAAGATTAACAATGCCTATCTAAAGTCTAACCGGCAGGAGGATGGGGTATACAGCTACGGCAGAATGGTAGATTTGTTAATTGCAGAATATCGGATGAAATTTCAGTAAAAAGGAAGGATGCCCTCTTGCATCCTTCCTTTTTACTGGAATTCTCCTGTATTCCTTGTATAGTTTTTATCTACAACTGCATTGGTAATTTCAAAGAGCTGACCATGTCCGATAGCACCAAAGGATAAGGTCAGCACAAACCGTACATTTGATGTGCCGCTGCTGCTTTGATAAATATTATACGAGCTCCCCATATGGGCGATATTATATCGACTCTCGATACGATCCTTAATGTCATCTACAGCTGAATCAATAAAGTACTCTGCTTGCTCCAGCAAAACAGAAGTATACTCATCCTCATCCGTCATAACATATCCTTCTTCTTCTAAATCCCTCTCCACTTCTTCTTCTAAAATTGACCCGTCCAGCTTTACTC
This sequence comes from Geosporobacter ferrireducens, assembly GCF_001750685.1. Lineage (GTDB taxonomy): Bacteria > Bacillota > Clostridia > Peptostreptococcales > Thermotaleaceae > Geosporobacter > Geosporobacter ferrireducens. The sequence continues at coordinate 2,556,708 of NZ_CP017269.1, forward strand.
GAAAGGCCAAGATATTGTCTTCATATACTTGGTGGCTGATATCCACTACCTCTTCAAAAAAATTGCTGTTTTCAATCATATCCTTTATCTCTTCGCTGTTTAAAGACACTGTGCCCTGCTCGATATTTGCCTGAATATACTTCATTTCTACCTCCCCTTTCTCTTTCTATAGGATGGTCAGGAGGGTAAAAATTTATACTTATGAAACAAAATGATTCTAAAAACTGAGACATGGGGACGCACCTTTCCTGCGTCAAGGAACTTCCCCATGTCTCGATGAATAATATACTCATATAAGCTTATTTTATATCAATGGATACATCCACATTAAAATCCGGCAGTAAAAAACCATCGTTGTTCTCAATGGCAATATCCACTAAGACCAAAGTCTCTCCCCCTTTTTCCACAGCCTTTCCAGCAATGGCTGCAACCTTTCCTCTGTATTCCTTTGACTTATCTGCCAACGGAATGATGGTCGCCTCTGCCTCTAGCTTTACATCCTTAATAAATTCTTCGGCCACCTCTGCTTTTACTATTAAACTCTCTAGATTCAAAATGCTGCACAGTTTTTTCTCTGGGCTGAGGATATCTCCCTGGCTATAGCCGATTTCATAAATCACCCCCGACTCTATGTCAGATATAATCTGGGTGCCCATTAAATAATCTCTATTCACTTTTTCTTTTAATAAAACCAGTTCACTTTTCATCGCCATAATTTTTTCGTTCTGTATAAGCAGCTGATCCTTTTCCTGCTTCTTTTCGTATTCCATACCTTCTATAGCCAGCTGCGCGTCTTCCACAGCCTTTTTCTTTCCCTGATAGATTTTTTGCTCTCCATCATACTCCCGCTGCGGAATGGCACCCTGCTGATATAAGGTTTCTTTTGCTTGAAGATCTATCTGCGCTTTCCTCAACTCATCCTCTGCAAACTGCAGATCTCCCACTAATTTTTTCATAGCTGGGTCCTTATTCAAATCTTCAAAAACAGTCTTTTCTGCCTTCTGCTTTTCTAGCTCTAATACCCGCAGTTCCTGCTCCTTTTTGCGGATCTCTGCATCGAAATCCGTTATATCTAAAAGGATCAGCAGATCTCCTTTAGATACCCGCTGCCCTTCCTTTACTTCAATTCGCTCTACTTTAGCAGGAATGTCGATAACAATATTTCTAGGATTCTCTGCCCGCACATAACCAAAAGCTTCTATTGTATTTTTTTCTTCTACAGCATCTTCGTCCTCCACGGATTTATTCTCTGCTCGATTGCAGCCTGCTGTGAGGAGCATGGGCAAGATCAATCCTATAAGCAAAAGCTTCTTTGTTTTATTTTTCATTGTTCCTCCACCTTTCCATCCCTAACATGGATCGTTCGCTGACCATAAGCAGCAGCTTCCCTGGAGTGGGTAACCTGCACAATAGTTTTTCCTTTTTCCCGGTTGATGGTTTGCAATAGTGCCATCACTTCCATCCCCGTTTTGCTATCTAGATTTCCAATGGGTTCATCGGCTAGTATAATATCCGGTTCGTTAATGAGGGCTCTTGCAATTGCTACACGCTGCTGCTGTCCCCCGGATAATTCTCTCGGGGTATGCTTTCTACGATCCGAAAGACCCACAACTTCTAATATTTCATCCAATCTTTGTTGGTATTCCTTAATCCTTTTCCCATCTAACAATACAGGCAGCAACGTATTCTCTTCCACACTAAGGTTAGGAATCAGATTATAAAATTGAAATACAAAACCCACTTCCCGCCTGCGCATGATGCTTTGCTCCTGATCCTTCATGTCAGAAAGCTCTTTCCCTTTAATTCTGATGCTGCCGGAGGTAGGTTGATCCAAGCCGCCAATCAGATACAGCAAGGTACTTTTTCCCGAACCCGAAGGCCCCATAATCGATACAAACTCTCCCTTGGGAATCGTTAGATTAATATCTTTGAGCACCTCTACCTCAATGTTTCCTAATTGATAGGTTTTATATAGTCCTATGGTTTCTATGATCTTCTCCAAGGTTTCACCTCTATTCATACTTGATGGCCTCCACAATATTTAACTTTGAAGATTTTAACGAAGGACTGATGGATGCAATGACCGTAATACTCATCCCTGCCCATAGGGCATATAAGAACAAAGTGAAGGAATAATGCATGGGTATAGGTGTATCCATGGCCCGCATTACATAGGGTATAATCGAAATCATTGCGATCCCGGCAAAAACTCCTACAATCCCACCAATCAATCCTCCCGTTAATGCTTCTATAAAAATCATCTTGATCATTTGCCCTTTACTCATCCCGATAGAACGAAATATCGCCAAGAAACGCTTTCGCTCAATAAAGCTAATAATAAAGTTGTTTAATATTCCAAAAATGCCGATCACCATCGCCATGATGGAAAAGCCATTGAGAATGATAAAGAGCTGACCATTAGACTTATGCTCGTTTTCTTCCATTTGCGCGATGGTCATAACCCAAGGCTGCCTTCGTTCAAACTTTTTCTTTATACTATCTTTCACTATTTCAGGCTCCTTGTTTGTTTTGATGTAAATATCATCATAATATTTTTCTCCCATATCCGACTTTAAAAATCGTTCCGAAATCAATGCATAATTGCCCGTCCATCGAAGGGAATTAAAAAAGCCAATTACCCGATAAGGCTTCTTTCCTCTTTGTGTTTCCAGCATAAGGATATCACCCTGATTTACGCCAAATTTCTGTTTTAATATATGGGTTAAAAGAATATTTCTATCCTGATCTAGTTCCTGCAGTTGTACATTGGTTAAGCCTACATTCCAATAATCTGCATATCTATTTTTATCCACTCCATGAAGCAGGTTGATTTGATTTGTTGTATCTGCAATCTCTACATTCTGGGCACCTATAACCCCATATACCTCCGATACACCTTCTACAGTCTTTAACAGCCGGTCCAGATTCCGATCTCCTTGGTAAGTCCACATCCAAACATCAAAAGTAGCTTCCCTGTAAAAGCTCACCAACTCTTTGACAACACTATGACTAATGGTATTGATCATCAACAAACTGGAGATTCCTATTGATAATAAGGTAATGTTGTTAATGATATTTCGATTATCCCGCAAATTCTTAGCAGCCAAAACACCTTCATTTCCAAATACATGTAAATAAACCCGTTCAAATACTTTTACAAAGCCAATGATCATGTAAGGAATCAGAAGGGTTACTGCAACAGCAGACAAAAGCATACAGAGGCCTCCGAAAACTAACGCTGCCTGACGGGGTACAAACCTTGGCAGCAAAATAGCTGTGGCTAAAAACCACACGCCTATATAAAGCTTTCTATTTTCCTTTTTATGCTGTATTTCAACTTTATTCAATACGACATCTTTCACAGGGATTTTTGAAATCTTAATAATCGGCACCAAGGAGCTGATGACTGATAGGATCAAAGCTATACAAAAGCTAGTGACTAACTGCACAGGACTAAATTGAATCTCTACATTCATCCGTACTCCAGTCCAAGGATTCTCGGACATGAGATAAGTCATTATCCATAATACCCCTATTCCAAAACCACAGCCCAGCAAACCGCCAAGGATACCGTAAACCATACTTTCCAACAATAATACGGCATCTGTAATTTTTCGGGTCGCACCAATACTGCGAAAGGTGCCAATAATCGGCAGCCTTTCCATGGTGATGACTTTGAAAGATGTGTAGATGATAAAAACACTCATAAACAGAACCATGATGGTCATCAGCATGAATGGAGTAGTAATTCGGTTGGTATACTGTTTAATTTCCTCCCGGGTCACAGGTTCACGGACTGTATAACGCCGATAGCTCTTGGACAACGCTTCCATCATCTGCTGCAGTTGCGTTGGATCCTTTAATTTTATAAAAACCGTGGTAGCTCTTCCCCTATTGTTTTGAAGGGCACTGAGGGTATCTTTTGGCATATAGACTGTGGTAGAACGACCATCCTCTTGAAAAGGCCCTATAGGCTCTGCGGTGGCTGCAATCAAGAACCGATGTTTTTGACCGCCTATTTCAATTTCCATGGTACTGCCAATATCCAGCTTGTATTTCTCTGCCGTTACACGGCTAATCATTGTCTTTTTTCCCTTGAAACCGTCTGGATGAAAAGAATGGCTAAGCTGAACAGGATTCATCTGCTGTAGATCCTTCCAGTCAAAGCCCTTCAAATCCACTTGAACACTCTCATCCCGACTGGGTTTATAAAATCCCCCGCCCTCTACAGCTTCTATGATGTACTGAAAATCTTCTTTAAAAACTTCAGCACTGGCACCGGACAAATATCCAGAGGGGGACTTTTCATTGGCATGTATCAGGATTTCAGCACTTCCAAAATGCTTGCGCATACGGTTAACATACATTTCTTCAAGAGTACCAGAAATAGCACTAGAAGCAAAAAAAAGTCCCGCAGAAAGGGTAATAGAAAATATAATTAAGAAGGTCCTGAATTTTTTTTCCCGAATATTTCGCAATATAAATTTGATAATAATTCCCATAACTGCACACCTCAATCGTTTCTTTTCATTCCCTTTCATCATACGGATTATCCCCATTTTTGTCTGTATGTCTACCCAAGAAGATTAGAATTTTTTAATCCTTCCAAAATTTTCACTTTATAACACCAGAAAATACCTCCCCTAAATTTAGGGGAGGTATTTATCTACATTCTTTCTCGGTAGAGAATCTCTGCTTCTCTTTCGATATAATCATTTCGTTTCTCTAAAATCTTAGCATAATATCTTTTCATTTCCTCATCTGCCGGCTCAATGATTTCCCGCATATTATCAAAATTCTGGAGCATTTCTAAACCCATTTCCATATAGGCTCTGGAAATATCCAACTGGCACCAGTTATACAATGTATCTTCCTCATCTTCATATTCATTGATAATCTTTTGATATATATCAATAGCCTGCAGGTAATCCTTAAGGCCTAAATAACCTACCACATCTCCTAAGTGCTTTAATGCCCAAAAGTATACTGTAGGCTCCTCCTGTGATTTTTCCATCATCCCTTGATAGTGTTCTATGGCTTCTCCAATCTTCCGATCACTGACGAGAAGCTCTCCTTCCCGAAAAAGTTCCTTCCAATCCATTCGTCTCCCCCTCATCTACATTTTTGTTATGTATTCTCCTTCCCTCTCTAAAATCCTTCTCTCTAAACAAATAAAGCCTTCAGGCTAATTTTAAAAAAGATACCGTATAAGGCGGACGATCACTGGTCGTCCCTACCCATATTCATCTCAACTCTACGGCTTCATTCATCTAGGATTATTCAAATACTACTTCCTCAAAACCGATGCCTAATAACAGTTGACTTATTGCTCTATGGGCATTTTTCTCTGCCTGCTCTAAAATTTTCATCTCAATTGCCTGGCTTTCCAAATCTTCTTTTAACTGTTCCAATGCATTAAATACATCTTGATTCCGTACTTCGTTAAATAACCCATCCTTTTCATGGTAGGAATTATACTCCAGTATCTCTTTGGATGTGATACGGCTTTCCGGTAACCTCACCCGGATGGTCTTGCCGTCGATGACTTCTATATCCTCATCCTTCATTAAACTTAAATCTATGCCTGCCTTTACCTTGGCTTTTACGGTAAAGATAAAGCTCTTTTTTGTAAAGGGAATCTCTATTTCTCTAAAATACTTGGCATCCTGAAAGTCGAGAATTTCATGAAAATACATTTCAACTGTGCTTAATTCCGATATTCCCCGAATTCTTTCCAATACACCTGTACTGTGAATCTCTGCCTTGCTCGTCATACCCTTCCATGAATAGCTTAATCCAAGCTGCATCAGCAGAAGAATGGCTAACGCAATCCAAAGTTCCCGCACTTTCCATTTCATATAATATCCCCCTTTATTTATTCCCTTCTATTATACCCTGAAAGTTTCCATAATGTCATACTATGTAGAAAAAAGTACAAACCTGGAACAAAAATAAAAGCTACCGTCAAACGATAGCTTTTAAACTATATGGGTACATTGATTTCTTTCATACCATCGACCATACTGGCTGAACAGAAAGGGCAGCTTGGCTGCTGCGATAATGCAAACTCCTTCTGCATCCAGCCGATACAATCGGGACACTGCCAAACTTCTACCAGCTTTTTCTCGTAGACCGGTTCCTGCGGTTCATGGCTTCTAAAAAACATGTTGTTCTCTCCCTTCGCTGTCAATCTCAAAAAGATGTTTTTATTATGTCATAAAGCTCAGAGAGATATACATTAAAAAATTGATTCTATTCTTTGCATATAGAAATTTAACTATATGCTTTTTACACTATTGGTCCATTTAGCACACTTGTCTCCCCACATGGCAGCAGTTTCCCCGTCGATCTCAACCTTGATCACCTCGCAAAGATTGCTGCAGCCGCTGCATTCAAAACTGGTAGGTGTAAATTCAATATCCGCTGCTTCAAACCCCCGAAACTTGGTTTTCTCTCCTGAATATTCGATGGCTTCTTTTGAAAGGATGGCGGCTCCCAGTGCACCCATCACGTCATAATACTTAGGTATTGCAATTTCTTCACCCAGTTCTTTTTCGAAAGCAGCCCGAATGCCTACATTGGCCGCTACGCCTCCCTGAAATACATAAGGGGGTTTTAGCTTTTTGCCCCGGCCTAGGTTGTTGATATAATTACGCACCAATGCCTCACATAGTCCGTTAATAATCTCTTCCTTTGAAAATCCAAACTGCTGCTTAGAAATCATATCGGATTCTGCAAAAACTGTACATCTTCCTGCAATGCGCACCTTCCGTTTTGCACGGAGGGCATATTCTCCAAACTGCTGAATCGGAATCCCTAACCGCTCTGCCTGATGGTCTAAAAAGGAACCTGTTCCGGCTGCACAAACGGTATTCATGGCAAAGTCTGTAATAAGCCCTTTATTTAAAAAAATGATTTTTGAATCCTGGCCTCCTATCTCAAAAATGGTATTGGCCTCCGGCACATAATTAATCGTTGCCGTGGCATGGGCAGTGATCTCATTTTTGATTACATCTGCGCCAACCATAATCCCGATCAGCTGCCGTCCGCTTCCAGTGGCACCTACACCGTGTACTGTATACTTCCCTTCTAATTCTTTACGAAGGTTTCGAATCCCTGTTTTTACTGACTCTAAAGGTTGACCATTGGTACGGATATATTGCCGGGACAACACTTGATGATTTTCATCGATGGCCACCACGTTTGTGCTCACTGATCCTACATCTATTCCTAAAAATACCTTATCCATGCTTCTGCCCCCACTTTTTAGGATACTTTACTTAATTTGCTATTCTTAGAACTTCGGATTAAATCCAAAAATGCCTCTACCCGAGTCAGGTTGTTCGCAAGTCCTGTCTGTTCGTCTAAGGCAATGGTCAACACCGGCATTCCTGTATCTTCCGTCAGCTTTGGCATAATACTTTGAGAAACGAGTTCCGGCAAGCATCCGAAAGGCATCAGGTGTATAATCCCATCAAAGCCTTGATCATAATAGTCTACAATATGTCCCATGGTTTCCTGGGCATGTCCCCCGATCTGGATTTCAATATATCTTTCACCTTTTTGCTGAATAATGTGTTCCCGTGACTTGCTAAAAGGTCTTGGAATAATATTGTGTTCGATCCAGTGAGACAGGTAATGGCCCCTTCTGACCTCACACCCTAAGCTGCCTAGAGTTTCTTCCATCTTCATGTTCACCGTAGGCTCCATCACCACATAGATTTCTCCTACAATGCCAATCCGGATTTTTTGATCCTCCGGTACTTCCTTGATCAAGATTTCATCGATCCATTCTTGGGCTTGTATGCATGCCTGGGCCAATTCACCCTCTGTATATACATTCTCATAAAGCCTTTGAATTTTTTCCCAGGTTTTGCTGCAGCTTCCCTGCTGCACCTCATAGGCACGTTTCGTCTGCAGCTGCATTTCCAGCTCATCTACTTGATAAGCCATTTTATATACCAGTATAAAAATTTTCCAAAGCTTTATCCAAGAATTATTTCCTTTTAATCTCAAGATATTGCTTACTACTGACTTAAAATCCCTGCGAATAGAATCGAATACAATCAGGTCTACATTATACCCAAGATTTTGCAGGATCCGCTTATGCATTTCGCCGTAAAAGCCGGCACGGCAGGGCCCGTGTCCTCCCGATGTAAGAATTACTTCTGCTCCTTTTTCTACCGCCTCTAAGTAACTGCCCATGATTACTTTCATAGGAAAGCATGCAAATTCCGGGCTATGTTTTACCCCCAAATCAATGGTTCTTTGACTGGGCTTCGGCGGAGATATGGCTTCATGTCCCAGCATTTCCACCAGTTTTTTATAAACCAGCGTTGTTCCCATGTATGGAAAGGTTACTTTCATACTGTATTCCACCTCCCCTTTCTCGGTTCTTTCTTCGAATCATATCTACAAAAGCTTCCACCCTTGTTTGGAGATGGCTTTCTCCTGTATGTTCATCTACACGGACTGTCATAAACGGTTTATCATAGGCGCCAGAATCTAATTCCATCATTTTTCCAATCATGGAGTCAGGGCCACAACCAAAGGCTGTCACTTGAATAACACCATCTACCTCTGGATCATGGTAAAAATGGTAGCCTGCACCCAGAAGCTTGTTGCTGAAAGTCCAGAATAACTGTTTTTTCATAAACTGCAGACTTTTTAGCAATTGCTTCTCTTCAAGCATCTCGAAGGTAATAATTTTTACCCCTGATTCTTTTAATTTTTCAATAACGTTCATACTGACAAATTCATCATAGATATCATATACATATCCCATTAACCCGATGGTGACTACATCCTCATTATTCTTAGAAATTTCCTGTTTCAATGGCTCTCCTTCAAAGATTTTCAGCGCATCTGATAATACATATCCGTCCTTGCTGAGCTGTCTAAATTTCTGCCATGCCTTTTCAGCTTTGGCTAGCGCTCGCTGAAGCTCCCAAGAACTAATTCCCAGGACCCGTTTAACTTCTGCATAATATTTAGGATTTGAAATACTGTCATTATCAGACTGGATTTTGGGGCTCAGTATTTTGTCAGCCGCCCCTGGCACTGTATATTTAACCATATCAGGCAATCCCATAAATTTAGGACAAAAAAATTCATTTTTTGATATCGACACCATCCTTGGGATAAATATATAATCCACCTGATCAACAATACTTGCAACATGTCCAGCAAAAACTTTAATAGGCACACAAATTTCAGGAACAGAAACCTCAATGCCCTTATTGACGATCACCTTTGATGTAGGCCTGGAAACTACCGTTTCTACACTTAGCGCATCAAAGAAAGTCTTCCAAAACGGATAATAATAATAGTACAGCAAGGCTCTAGGGATGCCTACTTTCATCTTTTCCACTCCTCATCCAGTAATAGCGTAACAGCTGATTTCACTAATATTTATGACTGCTACAATCCTTTTATTCACTATGCTATCTTCAAATTATATTATTTTTTTATGGGATTAGCTAAGGTCGTTTTATGCGTTTTTTGACTTATTCTGTTTTAATTTTTACCTTTGGTGAAACCATATCCTTCCTTTGCTCATTCTCTCGATTTATAGTGTAAAAGCTTTGACTTTTATGTTTTTTTCAAAATATACCCCTTTTAATAAAAAATAACAACCTCTGAAAACAATTGTTCAGGGATTGTTATTTTTATTGTATTCTTTTCCCTTACACAGACTGTTCCTCTACAGCTGCTACAGCTGTTTCTTTGATCTCTTTTCTATTGACGATGGATAATCCAGCAAAAATCAGCAGGGCACCTGCACCCTGCAGAAGTTTAAAACTTTCCTGAAGCAGTATACCCCCACAAATAACAGACACAATTGGCGTTACGTTACTAAAAAGTGAGGTTTTTGTGCTCCCCACCTTTTCAATCCCCAGATTCCAGAACAAGGTGCCTGCTGCAATGGAAAGTGCGCCGGAATAAAACATTCCACCATAATTGATCATGGAGATACTTCTCCAATCCTGCGTACGCAGGGCTCCAGACCAAAATATTAACATGCATAGGGTTCCAACGCTGACTCCGTAAGTAGTCAACCTCAGAGCCGAATATTTATTCAGGTATTTTTTATTTATAACCGTATAAAAGGACCAGGTAATGGCATTGCCCATCATCATCAAATTCCCGTAGAAATATTGATCTACCAAACTGATACGGCTGCCGCTTCCTAAGATGATCAGGAGAATCCCTGCAAAGGAAGTTGCAATCCCTAAAGCAACTCTTTCGCTGATTTTTTCAATTTTGAGTATCCCATTTATAATCGCTGCAATCATAGGTACTCCTGCCATAATCAGAGAAGAGTTTCCTGCGGTTGTATTATTTACACCGATAATGAAAAAGGTTTGATTCACAAAATTACCAAACAATCCGATTACCAATATAGGAATTAAATCCTTCCTATGAACCCGCCAATCCTTTTCTATCCATAACAAAAGTACCCAACATACAACAGTAGCTACCACATACCTGGCTGCATTAAAAGCAAAGGGAGAAAATTCCCGCAGGCTTATTTTTACGACCGTTGGATTTATTCCCCAAATAATTACTGTAATCAACAGCAATAGATCTACCATTTGAAAGGACTTTTTCTTTTTCCCAAGAGATGGCTCCATATATTTTCCTCACTACTTGTATGAATATTTTGATCCTCTAAATAATTATATATAGATTTACAGAATTTCTCAATTTTTTCTTTCCGACAAAAAATTTTTTAAAAAAAAGAACACCTTATGTGTTCTTAGTCTTGAAGTTCTTCAAATGTCCACCCTTTTAGACTTAATTTCCATCGATAAATGCGTTCTTGCCATTTGGAGTTAAACTCCTTAACTTTAATATAGTACATACAGCCTTTGCGCAGTTTATACTTTTTAATCATTCTTTTCCCCCAAATCTATAACCGCTTTTCTACTGGTGCGTTGTCTGATGACTCTGCCTTGAATAATAGTATACAATAGATTTTCAAATCAATCAATAGAATTAACTGTTGATCATACAGCTAATTCTATTGATTGATTTACTTCTCTTTGCCATACATCTCTCAATCTTTTTGCAGAGGCCATTCTCTTCCCTTTTTATATACTAAGACCTCCATAGTTTCCTATGGAGGTCTTGATTTTATCGTGTGCCGCCAACACCCAGCACCTTAATATGCTCTGCATAAGGGTCCTCTGTACCCTGCAACAAACTTTCTTCTTGTTTCAGAAGCTTAATATACTCAATCATTTCCTTTGTAATCTTTTCACCGGGCGTAACAATCGGAATTCCCGGCGGATAGGCCATAATAGACTCTCCGCTGATCTCTCCTACTGCTTCTTCTAAAAGCACTACTCTTTTTTCACTATAATATGCATCCCTCGGTGATACAATAATATCCGGATTCTTCAAAATCCCCTTTGTCAGCTTAACTTCTTCACTTTTTCGGTATTTTACAGCAATCTCCCTCATGGCAGCTACCAGCGCCCCCAAAGATTCCTGGGTATCCCCGAGACTGACAATCGCCAATACATTATATAAATCCCCCAGCTCGGTTTGAATGTTGTATTCATCCCGTAAAATATCATATACTTCAAGGCCTGTCAGGCCAAGATTTCTTACATTGATCCCTAGCTTCGTTTCGTCAAAATCAAATACTCCGGGAGTACCAATTAACTCTTTTCCAAAGGCATAACACCCATCAATCTTATTGATTTCCTCTCTAGCCCAGCGGCTGAGTTTAAGCACCTCCGCAAGCATTTCTCCGCCCTTTGTAACCAAAAGCTTCCTGGCTACGTCAATACTTCCCATCAGTAAATAGGATGCACTGGTGGTCTGTGTTAAATTTAGCGTTGTTTTTACCGCCTTTGCATCTACGATACCTTCACGCAGCAGAAGCAGGGAGCTCTGGGTCAGTGATCCTCCAGTCTTATGGGTACTGACGGCACACATATCTGCGCCTAGCGCAATCGCATCATCCGGCAGCTCTGCATGAAAATTTAAATGGGCTCCATGGGCAGCATCTACCAGTACCGTCATCCCATATTTATGGGCAGTCTTAACAATAGATTTTACATCGGATATGGCGCCATAATAAGTTGGATGGATTAAAAAGATTGCCTTTGCGTCAGGATGTCTGGCAATCGCCTTTTCTACGCTCTCCAGACTTACTCCCATTGCAATTCCAAGTTCTTCATTTACCTCTGGCTGTATATATACAGGACTCGCTCCACTTAAAATAAGTGCAGTTACTGCTGATTTATGTGCATTTCTAGGAAGGATGATCTTGTCTCCAGGTTCACACACACTCATTACCATAGCCTGAACCCCTGCTGTTGTACCATTTACCAAGAAAAAACCATGATCTGCATAATAAGCATCTGCGGCCAGTTCTTCTGCATCTCGAATGACACCAATAGGATTGCTAAGATTATCCAGATCCTTCATGGAGTTAACGTCCAACTCCAACATTGCACTGCCAAAATATTCTACCAGCTCCGGAATCCCTTTCCCGTGCTTATGACCGGGAACGTCAAAAGGAACCACATTCTTCCTGTGGTATGCCTTCATGGCTTCAAATAAAGGAGCCTTGTTATGATCTAATCTTCTCATAATGATCACGTCCTTCCTTTGTTCTTTCTTACTGTATAATTATCCAAATGGAATGCATGTACATTGCCAATAGATATATTAAAAACTATTTTTCCTAGAATTGCAATAGTTATTTTTATTTATCCGACATGGATAAATTCTCCATGCTTTTCGCCCTATATATCCTGACCTTCTATGGTCAGCAGGCTCATTTGACTCCGATTAAAAGTCCTGATTGGAATCATCCGCGTACCTAAGCCGCTGTCGATGTAAAGCAGCTGTTTTTCTCGCAATAGATATAATCCTTTATTATATTTGGGAAAAAACCCATCTCCGGAGGATACCAGCGCACCAATAAAAGGCAAACGAATCTGCCCCCCATGGGTATGGCCGCTTAAAATCAAATCCACCGGAATTTTAGGATAGCGTTTAATAATTTTAGGTGAATGGGCCAAGAGAATGGTGAACTTCTCTATATTAATTCCATTCAATGCCTTATCTAACTTCTCACGCCTTGTATGGGGGTCATCTACGCCGCATAGATTGATCTGAAGACCTTCTTTTTTAATCACTTTATTGCGATTATTGAGCACATGAATGCCTCTGTTAGAAATCTCCTGTACAAAAATATACCCTTCTATATTTTTCCGGTCGTGGTTTCCACAGACAAAGTAGACAGGATACTGTCTCTCAATCAGCTCATCTAAAAAATCATAAACCGGCTGAAAATTTTTTGTATTGACATCAATAATATCTCCTGTTAGCACAATCAAATCAGGATCTGCACTTCCTACCAGCCTTATAATCCTTTTATAGCCATCGGAAAACCGTTTGCCATGCACGTCAGAAATCTGAAGGATGCGGAATACTCCCCCTTTAGAAAATTTAGATGTAGCAATCGTAACATAGTTGAGCTTTGTAAAATTTGCCTGGGCATAAAAATAAGCAATGATTGTGGCCAGTATCAGCAGTATTATGAACGGAATATAATTTTTCATTTTTTATACAACTTCCTTTTATTTTTAATCAAATAGGGAGGGCTTATGCGGATCATCTAGAAATTCAAACATCTTATAAATTTGACACTGGGTATTTCGATCTAATGACAGCTCTGGCAATTCATTTTTTCCAAAGAATTTTACATCGCTGGTTTCCATGCCTGCTTTTGGCGCTCCGCCTGTAATTTCACACTGTATAAATATTTTGTAAATGTGATAAGGGGATGGCGGATGGGGATGGTTCTTTTTATCCATTACAGCCAATAGACGTAAAGCCTTTACTGCATAGCCTGCTTCCTCCAAAACCTCTTTGACTGCCACTTCCGCCGGACTCAACCCGATATCCGCCCAGCCACCGGGCAAAGACCAGCATCCATCAATATTTTCTTGTACCATAAGAATTTTATTCTCTTGAAAAATTACGCCCCGTACATCTACCTTAGGGGTTTGATACCCTGTTTCGTTGGCAAACAGCTCTCTGACCTGCTCCATTTCCATATCTGAAAAAAGAGCCATCATTTCAATACTTATGTCTCTCAAGGCTTCATAGCGTTCTATATCATAGCTGTTATTTGCATAGGTGAGCCCTGATTGAGCAAGGGCTTGAATCTTCTTAGCAATCTCTATCCATGGATATTTCATTTTCTTTTCCCCCTGTTCTTTAATCCTTTATAACTATAGTATATGCGAATATACACAAAAGACAAGGCATGTGCTAACCTTGTCTTTCAACTTTTGCTTATTAAAATATTATTTCTGTCGAGTAAGCTGCTGTTCACCCATTTCGATGAGTCTCCTGGTCATCTGCCCGCCAATCTTGCCGCCATAGATCCCACCATAGTGTCCGATACTGCGGGAAGGCAAATCCCCTGTATCCAGCTGACTGCCATCGACACCCAGTTCAGCAGCCATTTCTTCCTTTAGCTGCTCCAAAGCTTCCTGTGCATTTCCAAAAACTGTTCTTCTGCTCATTCTAGTTCCCTCACTTTTAAACAGAGTCTATTATTATTGTTTGTACAGCTTAGATGTTCATGTGAGGAAAATTAAGGATGATGAAATACATCAGCTTCTTATACTCATATATTTTATTCAATACCTATACTTCATTATTCTACTGTCTCAATAATGGACAATACTAATCTTGCAGAATTCACTAAATCATCTATTTTTAAATGCTCTTCCAAGGTATGGGGTTTTCGCTCACCGATTCCTAAGTTCACTGCCTTGATACCGTTGCCATTTAAGATGTTGGTATCGCTTCCGCCTCCGCTAGAATCCGTAAAAGCATTAATTCCCATCTTCGCACAAGCCTTCTTTACCAGCTTTACGATCTCGTCCTTTTCATCTACCACAAAGGCACCGTACATCCGCTCTGTTTCAATCTCAGCTTTCGCAGAAAATTCTTCTGCTGCCTCTTTGAAACAAGCTACCATATGTGCAGTCTGTTGATCCAGCTTCTCATCATTTAGGCTTCGGGCTTCTGCTTTGATTTCTACTTCCGGACATACGATATTGGTAACCTGACCGCCTTGAATCACACCAATATTGGCAGTAGTTTCCTCATCAATTCTTAGGAGCTTCATTCTATTGATTGCCGCAGCAGCCACCTGAATCGCACTCACACCTTCTTCCGGAGCAACGCCCGCATGAGCAGGTTTCCCAATAACTTTTACATTGATTTTATCCTGTGCCGGCCCTTTGACAATAATTTGTCCTGGATCTCCACCGCTATCCAATACAAAAGCTAACTTTGATTCAATTTTACTATAATCTAAATTTTTGGCTCCAAAAAGTCCCCCTTCTTCTGCGATGCTGAAGGCTACCTCGATATCTCCATGGGTCAAATTATTTTCTTTAATCACTCTAAGGGCTTCTATAACCGCTGCAATTCCTGCTTTATTGTCTCCACCTAAAATCGTAGTTCCGTCACTATAAATAACATCCTCTTTAATAACAGGCTTAATCCCCTGCCCTGGCGTTACAGTATCCATATGGCAGCTAAAGAGTATGGATGGCGCACTTTTCGTTCCTTTTAGTCTCCCAATCACATTTCCTGTATCGCCGCCGATTTTTTCTCCAGCATCATCTACATACACGTCCAGTCCGATGGCCTTTAGTTCTTCAGCAATAAATTTCGCAAAATTGCCTTCCTTTTTTGTTAAGCTGTTAATCTGTACATACTTCAAAAACTCTCCCACAATACGTTCCCTATTGATCATAACTTTCCCTCCATTTTCGTATATCTTTGTGCATATTCTTTCCTATTCTCTAAGGTTTTATTTTTCCCTTCTTTATCATAAATATTTTCATCTTCTATATGTAAGTAAAGGCACCCTTGGGTGCCTTTGTTGAAGTTTATTGAAGGAACATTGTCACACCTGGTCCTAATTGCCATCCTAAGAAATACCAAGCAACCAACAGGATTGACCATCCAAGCAGGAATACAATAGAGTAAGGAACCATCGTAGAGATCAGGGTTCCGATTCCCGCCTCTTCATCGTATTTCTCTGCAAATGCTACGATTACTGCAAAGTAAGACATTAATGGGGAAATAATATTTGTTGTAGAATCACCAATTCTGTAAGCTACCTGCGTAAACTCTGGTGAATATCCTACAGCCATCAACATCGGTACAAATACCGGCGCCATAATCGCCCATTTCGCAGAAGCAGATCCGATAAACAGGTTGATAAAAGCAGATACGATGATGAATCCAATGATTAATGGGAATCCTGTCATCCCTGTTGCCTTTAAGAAATCCGCACCTTTAACCGCTAAGATTGTTCCAAGTTTTGTATATCCAAAATAAGATACGAACTGTGCTGCCGCAAAGGCTAATACAAGGTATCCGCCCATTGTGCTCATGGCTTTACCCATAGCAGCTGCAATATCCTTGTCATTCTTAACGGTTTTAGCAAAAATACCGTAAACAATACCAGGAATTAAGAAGAATAACGCAATGATGGGTACGATTCCATCCATAAACGGAGAATGTCCTAAAATTGTACCAGCCTCAGGGTCTCTTAAGATTCCGTTAGCAGGTACTACCATTGCAGCGATTGCAACAACATACAGTAATAATGCAACACCTGCTGCAGCTAAACCTTTTTTCTCTTCACTTGTTAAATTGTGTAAATCTACCTTCGCACTTCCTTTATATTCTCCCAGTCGTGGTTCAACAATTTTTTCTGTGATCAGCGTACCTAAAATTGTAATCAAGAATGTAGATGCAATCATAAAATACCAGTTCGCAGTTGCAGCCACTGTATACCCGGGGCTGAACAGTTTTGCAGCCTCTGTACTGATTCCCCCTAGCAGCGGATCTATCGTTCCTACGAGCAGATTGGCACTAAATCCTCCTGATACCCCTGCAAATGCTGCTGCAAGTCCCGCCAGCGGGTGTCGTCCAAAGCTTAAGAAAACAATAGCTCCCAGCGGTACCAATACTACATACCCTGCATCCGATGCTACATTGGACATAACCCCTGCAAATACAACCACTGCAGTAATTAATCCCTTCGGTGTACTTAAAACAAGCTTTCTTAAAGCAGCTTGAATTAATCCAGTTCCCTCAGCTACCCCAACACCTAACATCGCTACCAATACGGTTCCCAAAGGCGCAAAACCGGTAAAGTTTGATACGGCCTTAGAAAACATATATCGGATTCCATCTGCATTTAGCAGACTGATGGCCTGTACTGTTGTTAATTTCACTTCTTTCGTAGCTGCGTCAACCATAGTAAATTCAACGAAAACACCTGCACGTGCAGCTAAATCTGAAATAATAATTACAGCAATACTGAACAGTACGAAAAGTGTTACTGGATGCGGCAGTTTATTTCCTACCTTTTCAATCATATTAAGAAAAACATTAAAAAGTCCTTTTTTCTTTGTGTTCTGTACTTTTACTTTTTCCATTCTTTTTTCCTCCTTCTTCTAATATTTTAATGAATAATGCTAAAATTGCTTTCAAGCTACATGGACCCATTTCTGCATATTTATGAATTCTCAATGAAATTTTATGCAGTTTTCCTCTTTTAGGAAAACGGTATCCGCAAGCTGCATGTACTATACATAATAGCATAATAGCCCTTTTAAGTGTATTAAGTTTTTGTAATCCTATTTTTGAATAAATATTCTTAATCTTTAAACTTTTCTATCCATATTCCTGCCTGCCTCTATAGGTCCATCCCCTTAGGGTTCAGAATATTATAAGATAGAAGGAGGTGTATTTATGACAATGACAACAAATAAGATATTTTCAGGTGACAGTCTATTATTCTTTTTCTTACTATTAATACTCATCCTTAAAGATACATCTTATTGCACAGAGCATCCAACAACCTTTTTATTATTTTTCCTCATCTTAGTGCTACTGCTCACACCATACGGATTATAGCACAAAAATAAGGATGCTGGGGTTCAGCATCCTTTCATAGTCATGTACTATGAGATGAAGTGGTATAAAAATATGATTGGGTAATTTTATTGTAGCATATTTCTTTTTACACATGGGATTTGTAATCATTTCTTAAAATGAATGTAATTCTCGTAATCTAGTAAAAAATTTGATAAAGTATAGAATTTTCACCCTAAGTAAACAATATAGAAGACTGCCTAGGAAAGGAATGAATATCCTTGTACATTATTTATCATGATATTGGTGGCACTCATGGTCCTAGCATAGCTGCAGCAATTCATTTAAATGAACTGCCCTCTGACGAAATTCCCGGAAAAACTGAAATCGAAAAGCTCATTTTATCTGAGCGGTTCAGAACTGATTCGGAAGGGCGGTTAGTCTTTCATGGAAAAGATCATTATGGCCATCAAATATTTTCTTTTGCCCGTCGCTATGCACCTTCTATGTTTCTGAATGCCTTTAGCAGTATTATGACGATCACCAAGAAAGATCCCAAAGATCTACTTTACATAGATACGATGCCATTTGCAAACACCCAGATGATTATTGGAGGCAGCTATGCCAGAAGAGCCGGACTTGCATCCCTCGGGAGGCCCCTTCTCATCCTGGGCATTCTTCAAGCTTACCCTCAATTATCTTCTCTTGTATGGAAAACACAACTGAAGCTCGAGCCGTAATCTTTTATTTTACATATTTTACAATGGTATTTAATACCTTCTCTACTTTCTCTTTGCTCACCGATTCGCCTTCTTCTATATTGATCAAGCATTCCTTGGCGTGTTCCTCCATAATCACCAGGCCTACTTTATGAATGGATGCCTTAATGGCACCAATCTGAAGCAACACCTCATCACATGACTTATCTTCTTCTATCATTTTTTCAATCCCAGAAATATGTCCTTTAATCGTCCTCAAACGATTAATGACATCCTTTTTTGCTTGCTCTCTCGACATATCTCAAATACCTCCTCAAATAACATCCTATCATTCTATTCTTATTTTGCCACAAAGACCTGCTTTCAAAAAGCACTAATTCACAGCTATGAAGAATATTACTAATTTTTGTTAAACTATAGTAAATTATGTTAAAACTCTGGCAAGTCTATTTTCCTTAGATTTTGTATGAATTATAATACTTTTTAGAAGGACAGACAACAAAGAATTCGTTCTTCAAAAATAAAAATTTAGGGGGAAATTTCATGAAAAAAATGATCAGCAGATTGTTGGTTTTTGCTATGATCATCGCAGTATGTACACCTTTTTCCGCAGTCTTTGCAGCTGAAACAAAGATTGTCCTTGCAGGCTCCACCTCCGTACAGCCTCTTGCTGAAGAATTAGCAGCTGCCTATATGCAAAAAAATAAAGATATCAAGATTGAAGTACAGGGCGGAGGATCCAGTGTAGGCGTAAAATCCGCAGCAGATGGAATTGCTGACATTGGTATGTCTTCAAGAGAATTGACTACAAGTGAAAAAGGACTTCATGAATTTGAAATTGCATTGGACGGAATCGCAGTGGTGGTAAACCCATCCAATAAAACCAGTGATTTGACAATGGACCAGGTAAAAAAGATCTTTGTTGGTGAAATTACCAACTGGAAAGAAGTTGGCGGTGCCGATAAACCGATCGTAGTCGTATCCAGAGAGCAAGGTTCCGGTACAAGAGGCGCTTTTATTGAAATTACAGGCATACAAGGCAAAGATGCCAGCGGTAAAACAGTAGACAACACAACCAACAAAGCGATCACACAGCCTTCTACTGGTGCCGTAAAACAAACTGTTGCTGTAACACCGGAATCTATCGGTTATGTATCTTTAGGTGCAATGGATACCACTGTGAAAGCTTTAAAAATCGCTGGGGTAGAGGCTACAGAAGCCAACATCAAAGCAAAAAAATATGGCATCTATAGACCTTTCTTGCTCCTAACAAAATCTGCCCCATCCGGTGCTGTAAAACAATTTATTGACTTTATCCTCAGTGCGGAGGGACAAAAGATTGTAGGGAAAGACTACATAACCGTTAAAGAAGCCTCACAAATAGAAGCCCCTAAATCTCAAGCACCCACCGAGATCACTGTAATGGTAAATGGAAAAAAAGTAGCATTCGATGCAAAGCCTATGAATGACAACGGAAGAGTACTGGTGCCTGTGAGAGCCATCCTGGAAGCCCTTGGCGTAAAGCTTGACTGGGATGCAAAAGCACAAACAGTAACAGCTACAAAATCTAATTCTAAAGTTGTATTAACCATCGGCAAAACGACTGCCACAAAGGACGGTAAGTCCATCCAACTAGATGTACCGGCAAAAATCGTAACCGGTGGCAGAACGGTAGTACCTGTTCGTTTTATTAGTGAAGCTTTTGGAGCAAATGTAGATTGGAATGCTGCAACACAAACCATCACCATCACACAATAGTTTTTATACAGAAAAAGGGATATTCTTGAGAACATCCCTTTTCTTTTTATTAGATAAACAAATTAACATTGGCCTCGTCTGCTTCACCTAAATAGCTGGCTACCCCTGCAAGCTCAATTCCTTCGATTAATTCCTCTTCCTTAATGCCCATTACATCCATGGACATCGTGCAGGCAATCATTCTAACTCCCATCATCTGGGCGCTCTCGATTAATTCTGGCAGGCTGCTGACATTTTTCTTTTTCATAATATTTTTCATCATAGCAGTTCCCATTCCTCCAAAGTTCATCTTTGAAAGGCCTAACTTTTCAGCACCCCGTGGCATCATCCAGCCAAATAATCTTTCCATAAAATCCTTCTTAACTTTTATCTTTTTTGCCTTCCGCAGCGTATTTAATCCCCAAAAGGTAAAAAACATGGTAACCTCATTACCCATGGCAGCTGCACCGTTGGCAATAATCAAGCTGGCCATTACCTTATCCATATCTCCACTGAATACGATAATCGTCTTTTTGTCTGTCATGTAACCACCCTCTTACTTTTTCAATATTTTTGCAGATATCTCTGTTTCTCCCTCGTTTAACTCCAGCAGTGTATTGCCTGTTTTTTTGCACCATGCCTGTATATCTTTTGCAAATCCCCTATCCGTTACCTTTACGAGGATCACATCTCCAGCTTGTGCCTCCTTAGCCGTCTTAAACACTTGCATAATTGGGCCGGGACATTGCAATCCTTTACAATTTAATATAATTTCTGCCATGATTTAAATCTCCCTTCACCTTTTTTATTCTAATTCAAATGGATAGACACGGACACCGCCATCTAAAATCTTCACCTTTTTAAATCCCAGCCCTTTAAGTGTGAGATAGGATAAATATGCATTTTTCCCAATCTTGCAGACTAACACGATTTCTTTGTCTGGGTTTAACTCCCGGGCTCGAAACTTAAGCTCTCCTCCCGGGATATTTATGGCTCCCGGAATCGTACCGATGGTATAAGAACCTTCATCTCTTGTGTCTACTACCTGTACCGACTCCAGTCTATTTTTTAATTCTATGGGGGAGATGCTTTCCAGCTTTCCCTTTAACTTGTTGACTACAACATTAGCAGCTACAATTGTTGAAGCCATCGCCATAGAAAATGGCGGCGCATAAGCCAAATCCAGCTTTTCAATATCCTCTACCTTCGCACCGAAGCTAATGGCTGTTGCCAAAATATCAATGGGTTTATCTACAACACCCTCTCCAATAACCTGTGCTCCTAAGATTTTGTGCGTTTCCTGATCTACAATCAGCTTGGTAATGATTTCCCTGTATCCGGGATAATAATGGGCTCGATCATTGGCGGGTACAATAGCTGTTATCACTGGATAACCTGCCTTTTTAGCATCTCTTTCTGACAAACCGGTCTTCCCTGCATTTAACTTGAACAGCTTAACAATTGTAGTCCCTAATACCCCCGGCAATATTTCTTTCCCTGTGTCCATTAGATTAACAGCGGCAACTCTGCCCATTTTATTTGCAGTAGAGCCCATGGGAATCCATGCAGGTCTGCCAGTAACCAGATGCAAGGTTTCTGCACAGTCTCCAATAGCGTAAATGTCTGGAACACTCGTTTTCATTGATTTATCTACCTTTATGGCACCGGTGCTTCCTACTTCTATACCAGCTTCCCTAGCCAGGCTTACATTAGGCCGAACCCCTACAGATAGAACCACTAAATCAGCTTCTATTTCTCTTTGATCCGTAATGACGCGGCAAACTTTTCCTTTGCAGTCCTCTAATGCAGTAACTTTCTCCTCCGTAAATATATTTACACCCATCTCTTGCATATAGTTTTGTGCATACAACGCCATTTCTTCATCGAAGGGCGGCAAAATATGGGGTGCTAATTCTACAACAGATACTTCAATATCTCTTTCTCTTAAATTCTCCGCTACTTCAAGACCGATAAATCCTCCGCCTACGATCACTGCTTTTTTTACACTGCCCTGATCTACGGATTCTCGAATGGAAACAGCATCAGCAATCGTTCTGAGTGTATACACACCTTCTAAATCCTTACCCTGTATGGGGGGAACAAAAGGTGAGGCTCCGGTTGCAATCACCAGCTTATCATAGTAAAAAAGTTTTTCCTCCTCCGTTATTAAACTCTTTATGTTTGCAGTTTTTTCCTGTGGATTGATCTTTGTTGCTTCATGCATGATCCATACATCTACCCCTGTAACTGCCTTAAAATCCCCTGGTGTCTTAACTACCAACTCTTTTCTGTCTTCAATCAAGCTTCCTATGAAATAGGGTAGGCCACAGCCGGCATAAGAAATGTCTTGATCTTTTGTAACGATCACCACATCAGCCTCTGAATTTTCTCTTTTCATTTTGGCAGCTGCCTTTGTTCCAGCTGCTACTGCTCCGATGACGAGAATACGCTCTTTCATTCTCTTCTTCCTTTCTTTTCCCTCCCCCTATGGGTGGGGTATTTCTATTTATATCTTATGTGTTTTTAAATAAAATGTCAATAAAAATTATTGGAAAATTCAATGCTTTTTTAGAACCCTGCTGTAAGAGGAATGCTTTTCATACCAGGAGACTTTAACACAATGCCAAGCTTATACATATGCTAAAGTGAGAAAAGATTTATGGTTGAATATAAGGAGGATAATCGATCATGTATCATCAGGAAGTTCAACACCGCTTGGAGGACGGAATTAAAAGAAGGAGGTGGGTATAGTTGAAAAATGCTTTTTGTACGATTTTAAGCAGGTATAAACTGTATCAGGGAATCGCTTTATATCAATCATTGCTTTATAATACAAAAGATTTTAAGATATACATCCTATGTATGGATGATGATGTATATGCTATATGCAATCAGCTGAATTTGTACAATGCCATATTGGTTCACGTAAAAGATCTGGAAAACAGCTCACTAACTTTAATGAAAAATGAAAGAGCGTTAAATGAATACTGCTGGACGCTTAAACCTATTTTTATCAAATATCTTTTAGAACAACGCAATCTAGGTGAACACCTTACCTATACAGATGCAGATATGTGTTTTTTTAATGACCCAGCACCAATCTATGAAAAAAATACAGAGTATACTGTAATGCTTTCCCCCCACGATTTTTCAAAAGGGAGTAGAGAGATAGAGCTTATATGCGGTAAATATAATTCCGGCTTTATCGTATTTAGAAATAATAAGTCCAGCAAAAAAGTCCTCACCTGGTGGCAGCATAAATGCATGGAGTGGTGTTATGACAGGGTAGATGGCGGTAATTTCGGAGATCAAAAATATCTCGATTTGATGCCCAGATCCTTTGAGAAAATTTTCCGAATCAATACACCGGGTGTAAATATAGCCCCCTGGAACGAGCAAAAGTATAATTTTCGTCGACGGGATGGCAAAGTCTATATTAATAATCACAAATTGATCTGTTATCATTTTTCTGGACTTAGAATTATAGATAAAGGAAAATTTGCCCTTATTCTTGGAAATAAGAAAGTAGATGAGTTGATTTATCTACCCTATATCCATATTTTAAAAGATGTTATTGAGAAAATCGAAAAAATTGCGCCTGATTTCAATGGTTTTTATATTGAAGATAAATATAGGGATAGCGCTGTTTATTTTAACATATAATGCATGATAAGCTGGCTCTTTACAAAGAAAAAGCATAAACAAGTTTAAAAATCCTATAACTTGTTTATGCTTTTATTCAGCACATTATTCTAATAGTAAGGATAGGGATAGGGAGATGGGTATGGATAGGGTGTCGGATAAGGATATATTCTTCTTCTTCTTAATAGCTCTCCAATTAAAATAACTCCGATAAGATTTCTCAATGGATTTCTTTGTGCGGCATAATATTCATCCTCAGGCATATAGCTTTCTCTGCTTTGACTCCCTAAGGTTTCTGTATGATAGGCATCATAAACTTCTTCAATCATTTGATCTACTACTTCCTTGCTTGGCAAGCCATACAGCGTGGTACCATTAGGGCGGTCTACTCTTTGACATACCCTTTTGACGTGGATATTCAAATCATGATAGATTTGAGGATATAGACTTTCTGCTGCCTGTTCATATTGATTTGTATAATACATATTGTTATACATATTGGTGCCCTCCTTATTGTACCCAATTTTTAATTCACTTCATCATATGTCACTCTACTTGTACTGCGTGCATGGTCCTAGGGATTTTCCCTGAATATTTCAGTAATAAAACTGATTTAGTGCAAATATATTAGTAGTACGAGACAAGGTGATGAGGTGATATCGGTATGTTAAGAATCTTCGTTTTCAAAAGACGGACCTTATACATCGCCTTGACTGTGCTCTTACTGCTTGTGCTAGGTATTGCAGCAGTTGTTGCACTGTCAGGCTCTGATGAAACTTTCTCAGAAACCATTAAGTATGCCTATAAGAAGATTTCTGCTGAGCAAGCAAAGGTACTTATGGAAAAGAATCCAGATCTGATGGTTTTTGATGTTCGCGATGAAAAAGAGTATTTACAGGGTCATCTTCCGCAAGCAACGTTGATTTCCCAGAAAGAACTTAAGAAAAAAATAACTGCCTTTGATCAGGAAAAAGTCTATATGATCTACGCTAAAAATGATAAGACCAGTGCAAAAGCTGCAGAAATTCTCAGTAATAATGGTTTTTCCAAGGTTTACGTTTTGAATGGCGGCATTGAACAATGGCCTTATGAAATTGAATGACCCTCATTTTTTCATCAAAAAAGACTAGGCCTCCCTAGTCTTTTTTACTATATTGCATCAGCACCTTCTTCTCCTGTCCTAATTCGAATTGCATTGGCAATCTCATAGACAAATATTTTACCGTCTCCGATATTTCCTGTATTTAAAACTCTCCGTGCAGTTTCTACCACTTTTTCTACAGGCACCTCACAGACAACAATCTCTACCTTTACCTTCGGCAGTAGGTCTACTGTAAAGGGTACCCCTCTATAACTTTCTGTTTTTCCTTTCTGCATTCCTGAACCTAGTACTTGGGTCACCGTCATCCCCGTTACTCCAATTTCATTTAAGGCCTCTTTCAATTCTTCAAACTTTCCGGACCTTCCAATAATATCAATTTTCGTTAATTTTTCACTCATTTTAAATCCCCCTCTTTTTTATTTTATCAATCCTTTTATTCTAAGAGGGTATCTGAATCCCCTTCATTTGGAAATCTGCATAACTGTCGATACCATGTTCTTCAATGTCTAACCCGATTTGCTCTTCCGATGCGGTTACTCTTAAGCCAACAACAGCATCAATGGCTTTAAACAATACATAGGTTGTTGTGAGAGTCCATAAGGCTACTGCAGCTACACCAATCAACTGTATCGTTAGCAATTCTGCCCCCCCGCCAAACAATAACCCTCCTTCGGTTGCGAATAATCCTACACAGATCGTTCCAAGGGCTCCACATACACCATGAACACCAATAGCACCTACCGGATCATCTATTTTTAAAACCTTATCAATAAACTCTATAGCATATACAATCACGACTCCTGCTAAAGCTCCGATTATTGCTGCGCTTCCAGGGCCTACAGCGTCAGTGCCTGCCGTAATCGCCACCAGACCGCCCAATGCACCATTTAGCGTCATACTCACATCAGGTTTGCCATATTTAAACCAAGTCACAACCATGGTCACAGCAGCTGCGGCTGCGGCAGATAGATTGGTCGTTACAAATATGTGGGCAATGCCTTCTGCATCCATGCCCGACAAGGTTGAGCCAGGATTAAACCCAAACCAACCAAACCATAGGATAAATACCCCCAAGGCACCTAGTGTTAAGCTATGTCCTGCAATGGCATTACTCTTTCCATCCTTCGTGTATTTACCAATACGTGGTCCTACAATCCATGCACCCATCAGGGCTGCCCATCCACCAATAGAATGGACTGCGGTAGAACCAGCAAAATCATGGAAACCTCTTTCAGCTAACCAGCCGCCACCCCAGATCCAATGACCAGCAATAGGGTAGACTAATGCACTAATGATAAAACTAAAAATAAGGTAAGATATGAATTTTGTCCGCTCTGCTACAGCTCCCGATACAATCGTGGCTGCAGTGGCACAAAATACTGTTTGAAAGATCAGGAAAGCCTCTTTTGGAATTCCTAACCCAAGGTGTTCATAGCTTCCTTGTGAAAATAAATCAATTTGCCCAATCCATCCACCCAAATCATTATTAAACATAATGCCAAATCCTAAAATCCAAAACATAATCGTACCTACAGAAAAGTCCATTAGATTTTTCATAATAATATTACCTGCGTTTTTGGCCCGGGTAAATCCAGTTTCCACCATAGCAAAGCCTGCTTGCATGAAGAACACCAATGCTGTTGCAAGTAAAACCCATACCGTATCGATCGCCATACCATATTCCATAATTAAATCCTCCTTTTTTATTATCACATTCTATCCGCCACAATGCTTTTTCTGGTCTGCCTCAAGTTTCTGCCCCATCTGCTCTCACCTCACTTCTCTTATTAGACAAATATCAGCATATTGTATAATGTATACACCCTTATTTTGTTATATTTTCTTTGTTTTACCAGTAGATGTATCCCATCTATCGCTGTATCAAAGATTGGCCCACTGCGTTATCTTACAGTTTTTGGACAAAAGGTCTTTTTATCCCTACTGCTAAGCAAGCAATGGTCTATTTGATTTAAATATAAAGTCATTTTAGCACAGCATCACTTTAATGTAAATATAGTTTGAATATTTAAAATCATTAGAAAACGTTTCTTTTTCAATTTTTTTGCAATAACTTTTTTTAAACTTTCATTAACATGATGATTTTAAAAAGCAAAGGTTTTCCAAAGAATATTCTATAATTAGACTTGGTATACTATTTTTGATACACAGTTAAAAAGGAGGTTTTTCTATGACAACAAAGAACAAATTAGAACAGGCGCTGACGAGCGCAAAAGGATTAGCTACCGATTTAAAAACTTTTTCCATGGATACAGATGATCAACAAGCAAAACAAATGTTCACACAGTTATCTACTACAGTGGATAATGTAACACAGATGCTTCAAAGCAGACTAGAATTTGTTAAGAGCGAAGAGCCCCAATATAGACAGCAGCAGTAACCTTAAAAAATCTCTGACCCTGGCCAGAGATTTTTTCATACTTATTTTATTTTTTTTGCTTCCTTGGCTAAGTAAGGTATCACCTTCCGATTCTCCCGAACAAACTGATTTATATCTTTGACGCTAATCTCATCATAGCGTTTATCCCCAATTTCGATCGTATAACCTGGCCTTTTATAAGCTTTTACAAACCAATCTTTAAAGCCTGCAGCAACCTCATCACTATCTTGTTCCTTTACTAATTTATATCCAGTAATCCATCTAAGTCTCCGAGCGATCCGCAAGTCTCGCCGATAATTTGCTCCCTCTTGGTGGTAATACCAGAAGATCACGGAGCCACTTAGATGATAGGCGGCTGTAATATCAAAGTCCTCTTTCTGTGTCAATGCTGCCAAGGCTTGACTCTCTGGCTGATCCAGATAATTTTCCCCTTTGTAATTTTCAAAAGAAGGTGCTTCTTTACTGTCTGTTGCCACCCAATCCGCATTAAACTGACGGTTTAAATCTACCCCAGCAATATTGGCTTTCCACCTTGAAAAATCCTTGAGATTTTCATTCATGTGAAGCAAAGGTACAAGGTCCCGATCACCTACTCCGTTCAGTACCAAATCTACACCATCTGGATTCAACATGGGAACAAAGGTAATTGTGGTATCCTGAAGCATCTTTTTAATATTGTATGCACCAACTCTCTTTCCAGCTTGTCCAGTGTCTAGATAAAGCTCTAGAAGATTCATAAGTAAATAGGAGGTCATCCATTCTCTTGCATGTACACTCCCTACTACAAGAAGCTTCTGTTCTCCTTTTCCAATGGTCACAGCATAAAGCGCTCTGCCTTCCAGAGAGTTTCCAATAGAGGTATAGGATACTGCATCCTCATATTTTTCCTTTAATGCCTTTAGATCTTTTTCCATCTCATCGTAATCATATTTTAATTTTTCGACTACGATCTTATCTTGCTCTTTCCTAATCCTATTCTTCGTTGCATAGCTGGATTCACAGCCGAGTGCTGATACCGCCACCGAAACTGCAATCATTAGCAAAAAAATTTTTTGCAAGAAAATCACCTCTTATAGCTATTATATGCAACTACAAAATTTTTCTATCGAAAACATACGATTATATATTGGATAAATTATAAATTTTAAAATGACCAAAGGCACACCCTTCGGTGTGCCTTTCCTTTTAATATCCTGGTGGCGGAGTGGCCTTTAACGGCATTGCTACACTTCCCGTTTTCGCATCAATATGAAGAATCCAATATCCATAATCCCCCAGATTTGGCTCTTTATCTTGCATAGAGTGCCAATAAACAAAACCCGTCATTCCTTCATAAGGTTGTTCACTCAAGGCAAATTTTCCAGGAACTCCGTAAACAAAATAGGTTGGTTCATCATTCTCATCAGCCTTTAAACCAAAAATATAATGTTGATACTTATAGATCAAATCTGGATAGCCTGTCATATAATTCATATAAGGATAATAGGTATACATATTGGAAATATATCCGTAGAAAGGTGGGAATCCCCGCTGCATTGTCTGTGGACTGCTTTCAATTTTCCACCATTGATATCCCTCTAAATTGTTCTCAAAAGGTTCAGCCTTTTCATAGTGTTTGAGTACATTTTTCACGTAATTGACAGCCATCTTAAAATTTTGCTGGTTGTATTGCTGTGATGACTTTCCTCTATAATATTTCATCTGCTCTGATTCCAGATTCTGATATTGGTTGAAGATCCCTTTTTGCCGTGGTGGTATGGGAGGCGTTTCTCCCTTTGGATCTTCTTCTGGAATTTGATCCTTTGCAGCTTCCTCTCCTTCCTCTATTGTTTTCATTTCTTCTACATCTACACTTCTATCTTTCATTTCCTCTATAGGTTTTTCAAATATGGATTCTGTAGGCGTTTTATCTTCTAATACCCTTATATTCTCTTTTTCTATATTTACGGCCTCCACTTTATCTACAGATTCTTCCACCACCTCACCCTTCAGGGCTGCATTCTCCTTTGCCGCCAATATTTCCACTGGAATCTCGTCCTCGATCATATTTTTTTCCTCTGATTCTTCGGTCTTCTCCGGTTCCTGCAGATTCACTTCTATCTTTGCTGCCTCTACTTCCTCTAATATCATTTCTTCCCTTAGCGCTTTAGACTCCTCTACTTCCGGTATTTCTGCCGTATCTGCTTCAAGTACCGCAGCTTTTTCCATTGTTTCTTCGCTCTTTTCCGGCAATATTGATTCTTCCTGTACCGCTGCTTGGAATTCCTCTTTTACTGGCTCGCTATCTACCTCTCTTACCTCTTGTTTTTGGGAAGATGCAATCTCAATAAAGGCATTTTTCCAAGGCGCCTTTTTTTTATCAACGTAACCTACCAAAGGTGCTGTAACTGTCTCCGACGATGTTCCTAATTTTTCCCCTACAATAGCAATGATTTTAAATGCATCGATGGAGTTCCCTTTTCCGTCCACATTTTCAGGATCAAAACGCCAGGTTAATTCCCCTTTTCCCTGTTGATCGATAACAATACTGCCGGTGTCTGCATAGATGGGATGATTTCCTGCGATACCTACCAGATATCCTCTATATATATAGGGTGCCTTCTCATCGTATTTAAGGTTTTGTACAAAGTGACTAAGTACGCCTTTTCCATTCTTTATCTCTATTTTCGTATATCCCTTAGGGCTCTTTCCCGGTTTATTGTCAAAGCCGCTATCTTCTCGATCCAGTATGATGAAATATCTTCGATATCGCTTGTAATCCACAGTACCCTCCCCCTTTTTTCATTCATTATTAATATATGTCTACAATTATAAATAGTTTACTTTTTGGCAAAAAAAATAAGCCTATTTATAGACCCAAGCTGTTAATGCAGTTATATTTTGAGATGAACCCCTCATAAGCTTCCGATTCGCCACTTGACAAAGGTCACTTTTTTCAATTGTTTCATTCAATAAAAATGGTCTTGTCCCGGAGGAGGGAGGATCTTATGAGAGGTTTATCAATAATCTCAGCTTATTTATAAGCCTATGATATAGATTTAACTTCCGCAATAGCGTCTGCCAATATCCCAAATTCTTTTATGGTAAGGGTTTCTCCCCGGCGATTTTCTTCGATCTGTGCTGCAGCCAAAGCAGTTTTCACCTGCTCTTTTGTTACTCCTAACTCACTGGAAGATAAGGCATTAAGCAATGTTTTTCGCCTTTTCCCAAAGGACGCCCGCACTACTTGAAATAATACCTCTTCATTTTTCACCTTAACTCTTGGCTCTCCCAATAATGTTAACCGAATCACCGTAGATTCTACATTCGGTTGAGGAATAAATACAGATGACGGCACGCGGGTAATAATTTGAGGTTCACAGTAATATTGCACTGCAACAGACAACGCACCATAATCTTTTGTACCTGGTTTCGCCTGCATTCTATCCGCTACCTCCTTCTGGATCATGACTACCATGTTTTTCAATGGTACCCGATCCTCCAGAAACTTCATGATAATGGGTGTCGTCACATAGTATGGCAGATTTGCAATCACCTTTACAGGTGCCCCTTCAAATTCCTTCTGAATCAACTGATGTAAATCCAGCTTTAGTACATCGGCATTAACAACAGTTACATTCTTACTTTCTCTCAGAGTCTCTGCCAGAATGGGAAGCAGACTTTTATCTATTTCCACGGCTACGACTTTTTTAGCCTGATCTGCTAAGGCTTGGGTAAGCGTTCCAATACCCGGTCCAATTTCCATAACCAGGTCTTCCTTAGTCACTTCTGCTCCATCAATAATTTTATTTAATATATTTTCATCGATTAGAAAATTTTGCCCTAAACTCTTCGAAAACTTAAATCCATATTTTCGAACAATTTCCTTCGTTTTCTTTGGTGAAATCAATCTTTCCATCTATTCCCCTACTCTACAAAAGTTTTTTTGTTACTGCTTCAAATTCTTCTCTGGTAATTCCATAATGATTTAGACGATTTAAAAACTGTTTTGCATTGGCATGTCCTATACCCAACCATTTCCCAAGTATATCCCTTCGCTCAGCTGAACGCTCAGATCCCAACAGGTCATACTGAAGCATATCAGCCTGAGAGAACTCTTGCCGCTTAGCTACCTGCTCTATTTTTGCTTTTTCCAGAGCTGCAAGAATACTATTTGGAGACGCATTTTCAATGCCGATATCATCATTCTTGATTGCTTCCTCTCTAGGCAAAAAAGCATGCTTGCATCCTTTCACCCGATTGGAAATGATCCTCCGTATTTTTTCTCCAGCGTGATCAGGATCCGTAAAAATGATAACACCCTTCCGTTGTTGTGCAAAGGCGATTCTCTTTAATGTCTCCTCTGTGAGTCCAAATCCATGAGTGATGATGATCTCCGCATCTACAGCTCTTTTAACAGCAATTGCATCGTCTCTTCCTTCTACTACAATAACTTCCTTGATCATAGTCTCTCTCATCTTCCTCCAGTTTATTTCTAAATCATTGTATCCTAGTTTCTTTACTAAAACAAGTTAGGACAGGGAAATTTTTCCCTGCCCGCCTTATTCTAAAACATATACTTCTACGTTCCTTCGGCCATACCGCTTTACATCTTGGGTATTCTCGAAGTATAAATCGATTTTGTTGCCCTTAATAGCCCCTCCTGTATCTTCCGCTATAGCAAATCCATAATCAGGCCACTTGCTGTCCAAGGATTTTATGTACAGCTTTGTTCCTAATGGTATGACTTTGGGATCTACAGCTACAACCCCTGGCCTCACCTTCGTACCGCTTTTGGTTAGACCATAATGCTTATCTCCCGGGTTTTTTCCGGTACTTTCAAAGCTTGCATCATAGGCTGTTGAAGACATCTTGATTGCGTTTCTAAATCTTACTGCACCCCTAGAAGTAGCAAGATACTGGGCAGTCCCTTTTTCAACGACTTCATTTTCTGCTGCCACTAATATCTTTTCTTCCTTTAAGATTTTAGAAACCTCTTCTCCATTTTCATAAAGTACTACATATTCTACTTGTTTTTCCCCGTTTTTACCTTTTTGAATAACATTGGCCTTTCCTTTATCCAAGCTGTCATTATGCTTGATGATGCTTTGATAAGGAATGACGACTTTCTCGGATATTCGTTTTTCTTCTATCCGGATAACCTTAATGGTATCATAAGGCATAATTACGGCTTCCATTTCAGGTTCTACCCGGTCTGATTCTCCGAGGGTAATTTCATATTCTTTTAGAATGTCTCCTATCGTTTCATATGCTGTCATAACTTCTTTTGTTTCTCCATCAACCTCGAGATTTACAGGATGTGCTCTTTTTATAGTTATAGCCATCCCATCATTCACTTTGGTATCTAGAGCCGGAAGCACTTGATCATGCTCCGTTAATTCGATTTTCCCTTTTTTCAGTACTTCCTCCACATTGGAGAACTTTGCTGCTACAACTATGTCTTTATCTCCATCTTTGATTGTAATCTCTTTTGTTAATGCACTGCTAACAGAAAAAATCCCTATTACCAACACAATCCCGAGAATAATAAGATTCTTTTTAGTAAGAAGCTTATCGATTCTCCTGTCTGTTTCCATAGGTTTTTATACCTCCCTTTCTTAATACGGGGCAATGTAATGTATTCTACACAAAAATCCGGCCTATGTCAAATTTTTGTGGGAATCCTAGGTTTTTCTAGTATTGTCATAGGTATTCGTAGTTATGCATAATTTTACCAATTATATAGGTGTATTATACCATTTTAACCGATAAACGAAAAGCCCTATTTCTCGGATGCAGTATTCACAGAATACTCTAGCAATAACCTTTATACTTTTACAAGCATTTTCTTTTTTCTTCTATAATCCGTCATATTTCCCAGGAAATATTCAAAATGTGTCAATTCTGCATCACAATTCCCTCACAATATTGTATTATATTCCATTGTTATAATTTTTATACGTAGCATATGGTATCATTAAAAAGTAAAGAGGACTGTTTTACCAGCCCTCTTTACTTTATGGAATCTTGAAAAATCTTTTAGCATTTTCAGTGGTCTTCTGCGCTACCGCTTCCAAAGATATCTTTTTAATCTCCGCGATTTTCTCCGCTACATGGTAGACATAGGCCGGTTCATTGCGCTTTCCCCTATAAGGTACGGGGGTTAAATAGGGACAATCTGTTTCAATAAATAGATGCTCTAAGGGAATTTGCTCTACCACTTCCACGGTTTTTCGGGCATTAGGGTAGGTAATCGGGCCAGCAATGGAAATCAATGCCCCAAGCTTTACATACTGTTTTGCCAACTCCGCACTGCCAGAATAACAATGCATTACTACCCCTACTTCAAAGGCTTTTTCTTCCCGCAGGGTTTTGAAAACTTCCTCATTGGCTTCCCGGTCATGGATAATGATAGGAAGATTTACCTCTCTAGCCAGTTGAATCTGATCTCTAAAAACCTGTCTTTGAACATCTCTTGGAGAATGGTCATAGTGAAAATCCAATCCGATCTCCCCAATGGCCATTACCTTTGGTTTCTTTGCTAAATCCTTCAGCAGCATTAATGTCACATCATCCATGTCCTTCGCATCATGAGGATGCACCCCTACTGCTGCGTAAACCATTTCATATTGCGCTGCTAATTCTACTGCTCTCACGGAAGAGCGAAAATCCGCTCCAGGATTCATAATATAGGCAAGTCCTTTTTCCTGAGCATTTTTTATGATTTGATCTCGATCTTGGTCAAATCGCCCATCATCTAAATGGGCATGGGAATCAAATAACATGTACTCACCCCTCTTATCTTACAGAAGCACCACTTTCAATATCTGCAGTCAGCAGATCCAGTTTTTCCCCGCTCTCAGCAGAAAGAATCATCCCTCTTGACTCTTCTCCCCGTAATACTACAGGCTTTAGATTAGCTACCACAACCACCTTTTTCCCGATCAAGTCTTCTGGTGCATAGTATTTTGCGATGCCCGATACGATTTGTCTGGTTTCTTCGCCTATTTTAATCTGGAACACCAATAATCGGTCTGCCTTTGGATGCTTTTTGCATTCCAGTACTTCCCCTACCCGAAGATCTAGTTTTGCAAAATCATCTATGGTGATCTCCGGCTTCTCCTCCAAGGGCTCTTCTGCCCCCTTTTTTTCCTCTTTTTTCTTTTCTTCCGGCTTTGGTGCCGCTTCCTGCTTCTGCTCTGTTAAGCTGTTTAAAAACTCCAATTCCTTTGCCACATCAATTCTCGGGAACAGTGCTTCTGCTTTGTGCACCTTAATACCGCCAGGCAGTTTTCCAAAATGGAAAGTATCTTCCCACGCAGTCCCTTGATGCTCATCCAATCCTAGCTGTACCCAGATTTTTTTGGTGGTCGCTTCCATGAATGGCCGGATGAGGACAGAAATGATGCGAATAGAATCGGCCAGATTATATAATACGGTGTCCAATCTCCCCTTGTTTTCCTCATCTTTTGCCAGAATCCAAGGGGCTGTTTCATCAATATACTTATTCGTCCTTCTTACCAGCTTCCAGATTTCATCTAATGCATTGCTGAAATCCAGTTTATTTATACGCTCTTCCAACTTTGTAGATACAGCGGTAGCCAGGTTCTTCAACTCTTGATCAAAATCTCCTTCAACCCGTGCCTCAGGAATAATTCCACCATTATATTTATCAATCATCGCTACGGTTCTGCTCACCAAGTTGCCTAAATCATTAGCCAAGTCCGCGTTAATTCTGTTAAGCAATACTTCATTGCTAAAAATGCCATCCTGTCCGAAGGAATATTCTCTTAGCAGGAAATATTTCAGTGCATCTACACCATATCTTTGTGTCAGTATTACCGGATCTACTACATTGCCCTTAGACTTTGACATTTTTCCGCCTTCCAACAGAATCCACCCATGACCAAAAACCTTTTTGGGTAGGGGTACATCTAATGCCATCAACATCGCCGGCCAAATGATGCTGTGGAATCGCACAATCTCCTTTGCCATTAAATGTACATCTGCAGGCCAATATCTCTGATAAAGGCCTTCTTGATCCTCTGGGTATCCCAATGCGGTAATATAATTTGATAGGGCATCAATCCAAACATAAATTACGTGCTTCTCATCAAAGGGGACAGGAATTCCCCAGCTAAATGTTGTCCTAGATACGCAAAGATCCTCTAGACCAGGCTTTAAAAAATTGTTCACCATCTCATTTCTTCTGGAAAGGGGTTCTAGAAATTCAGGATTTTCTTCAAAGTGCTTTAACAGTGCATCCTGATATTTTGATAGTCTAAAGAAATAAGCCTCTTCCTTGGTCAATTCTACCGGACGGCCACAATCTGGGCATTTCCCCTCCTGAACCTGTGTTTCTGTCCAGAAGGCTTCACAAGGGGTGCAATACCAGCCTTCATAGGCCCCCTTGTAGATATCCCCTTTGTCATAAAGTTTTTGAAAAATCTGTTGTACCCTACGCTTGTGATAGTCATCTGTTGTTCTAATGAAAATATCATAAGAAATCTCCATGGTCTCCCACAGTTTTTTAATACCATCTACAATGCCGTCAATGTATTCCTTTGGTTTCATTCCTCTTTCTTCCGCTGCACGCTGGAGCTTTTGTCCATGCTCATCTGTTCCTGTAAGAAATTTCACATCATAGCCTGTAGCGCGCTTAAATCTTGCCATAGCATCAGCAGCCACCGTCGTATAGGTGTGTCCGATATGGAGTTTACTGCTTGGATAATAAATTGGGGTAGTAATATAGTAGCTTCCTTTACTCATTTTTTTTTCTCCTCCTTCGATTTTTTATATTTTCATCTCTCAATTTTATTAATTCAAGAATTCCATTAAAAGCCATCAATAAATAACCAAATAATGTAATTCTTAGTTTACTATATTCTGGAGTTTTTATGTACTCAATGATATAGATGGAAAAAGCTTCAGGATGAAATGCAATAATCGTTGCTGCTATGGCCATATAAATCATTGAGATCAATATAAAACCCTTAAGGCATCCATATACAAATCGTAAACTTATCCCCAGCTGCTTGCCGGCTGCCAATCACATCACCTCGCTTTAATAAAAAATAAATCAAAAAATCCCGTCCCTATAAAAGGGACGAGATTGTACTCGCGCTACCACCCTAATTTATTATTATCTCACGACAATAACCTCGGTAGGTGACTTCTATCACCTTGCACACATAACGGACGCAACACCGGCATAACCTAAGCAGAAGCCTCAGCCATGCAGTTCAGGGGCCATCTTCAATAAATTTGATAGTACCAGCTTTCACCTATCCTGGCTCTCTTTTACTACCCAAATGTATTTACTATTCCCATCATTACTTTTAATAAATATCTATATATCTAATGTATTAAAATATAGGCTTTTTGTCAATAAGGTTTCTAATTTTTCCTTATCTCCCGCAGGATATATGCTATTATGTCCATTTTCCAGCAGAAAATCCCTTTATTTATAACCAACAGCTAAAGTCTTTTACATTTCAGAAAATTTTTCATACCCATTTT
Organism: Geosporobacter ferrireducens; assembly: GCF_001750685.1. Taxonomy (GTDB): domain Bacteria; phylum Bacillota; class Clostridia; order Peptostreptococcales; family Thermotaleaceae; genus Geosporobacter; species Geosporobacter ferrireducens. The sequence continues at coordinate 2,593,744 of NZ_CP017269.1, forward strand.
TTTTAAAAATATATAAAAACTGTGGATATCTATTGAGTCTTTTAAACTTTATCCACAGCTCCGAATCATTTTTCTGCTTTGCTCGCTCTAAAAAGTAGATAATCCGCTCCATTCTTGGAATCGGTAGACCACATTCTTAAAAAACTTATCCTCAGCATATTCAGAAAAATCCATAGTATACTGACCCTCCTCATTTTTCCACAACCTGTCGTAATATGCTCTGATCTCCCGGGCCAGTGTGCTATCTGTAGTTGTCTCTATTTTTAAGTTTGTTTCCAGATTATAGTCCCCTATATTCCTCCCCGTAAAGTTGGCTGAGCCTCCAATGATGATTACTTCATTCCTTTTCTCCACCATCATCATTTTTGCATGGTATTGTTCTCCATGGGTATTGTACCATCTTACTTGGATTTTCTCCTGAGATTTTTTTACCAGCTCCATAGCAGCCTGACGGTTTGGAATACCATTCTTCTCTATTCCAAATGCATCTTTATTCGCATCTAAAATAATTCGAATCTCAGCACCGCGATTTGAAGCCTTTATAAGGGCATCGATAATTTTACGTTCAGACAAATAAAACATGCCTATGGAAATCTGCTCTCCTGGCTGAGCGTGATTGATTGCATGCAATATATGCTTTCTTATTTTTCCTTCTGTAATCACTGCTGCCTGCGTATCCCCCACGACCTCTGCCTTCGTATTTACTATAAGCTCCGGAAAGTCACTCCCGGAGAACTGAGCCACTGCTCTTTCAGACTGAATTAAATCTTTAAGGATTGATCCTTCTACACGGAACCCTATATTAGAGTGATTCCCACTGGCATCATGGGGATTGGCAGACGTTACAATTGCTGCATCCTCTGTAATCAAAACCTTCCTATGGTTGGCCTTAAAATTCAGCAATTTTAAATATGCACGCAGGGTTACTTTGGGAGAATCTGGACTGAAGGGATTTCTCACCCAGCCCTTTCCTTCCGTTCCAAACCATTGCAGCAAGGCTTTCCAGATCCCGGAATATAAGGGATTAGAATTTCGCATTTTTGTAGTATCTGTAATCACTACCTCGATATCATTCTCTTTTAAGGCTTGGATCTGTTTGGATTCATAAGCTCCATAAAAATTATTAATTTCATCTGTTATAAAAACCACCTGCAATCCAGGATTTTTTTTCTTTTGCGTAATCAGTGCTTGGGTTAATTGTCCGGACAGATCAGGAAATTGATCCTTCCTATCATAATCATCGTTAAATAAAAATAGATCGGCAACAATGAACGTCTCTGCCGCTTCAATTAATTTTAGCTGTTCCTGAAAAATTGTCTGTTCCTGTAGAATTTCTCCTCCTTTTTCATAGGTTAAATCATACAAAAACGAAATATCCGATACCTGGTGTAGATCTCCTTCATAAGATGTTCCTACAGGTATTTGTGAAATAAAACCATTGAATAGAATAATGGCAAACAATAAGCTTATAAAAATTTTTTTATAAAATGATCTTTTTTTCTGTTTTGACGCTGTATCTGTTAATGTTTTTACCGTTTCCACGATTTCCTCTTCCTTTTGTTTTTTATTCAGTATACCTGATACATTCCCTTCCTGTAAAGAAGTCTTAGGTTAAATCTATCTATTTTCATTGACAGATACATCCTGTTCTCTATCCAAAAACAATGGTACAAAGGATTACAGAGGCAATGACTGCCGCTAAATGGGATACCAGCGCAGCGGATAGGGTATGTCGTGTATTTTTTACTGCAACAGCACCAAAATAAATGCCCATCGTATAAAAAATCGTTTCTGCAGAGCCCATCATGGTGGCAGCTACCCGGCCAATAAAGGAATCGGGTCCATAGTTTCGGATTAAGTCTTGTACAATCCCTAATGCGCCACTGCCCGATATAGGCCGCATCACTACCAAGGGAAGAACTTCCTTAGGAATCCCGATCAAGTTTGTCACTGGAGCCAATAGCTGGGTAAATAGATCCATGGCACCAGACTCCCGAAAAATCCCTACAGCAAAAAAAATAGCTATAAGATAGGGCATAATGCGCAAAGCTGTTTTGAAACCTTCTCCTGCCCCTTCCACAAATGCATCATAGAGATTTATCTTATACATGACTCCGTGTATTAGAATAAGTGTAATCATAGCAGGGATCATACCAATAGACAAAATACTCAAGATCTTTATCATTTCTATCGATTCCTTTCTAATATTTTACAGGACAAAATTCCCACAATGGTAGATACCGTAGTGGCTACTAAAGTAGTTCCAATGATTTCCGCAGGATTTGCTGACCCTGCATCTGCTCGTATTTTTAATACGGTAAGCGGAACCAATTGTACAGAGGACATATTGATGACAAGAAACATGCACATAGCATTGGTAGCTCGCTCTTTTCTGGCATTAAGCTGCTGCAGCTCCTCCATAGCCTTTAATCCTAAGGCTGTTGCAGAATTACCCGCGCCGAACATATTCGCCACTAGATTCATCATAATCGCACTGATCGCAGGATGGTTTGAAGGTATCTCCGGAAAAAGCAGTCTTATAATTGGTCCCATAAGTTTTCCAATTGTATCGATTAATCCGGAACGCTCTGCAATCTTCATTAATCCCAGCCATACAGACATGATCCCCGTAAGTCCAATAGCAAAAACAACCGCCTCTTGTGTATAATTGATGACTACCTGATTCACAATATCTAGCTGTCCTTTCAGCATTGCCACAAAAATTCCGATCACGATCATCACAAACCATATGATACTCAGCATCATTTTTCATCTCCTTTGGCCAGCCTTAAGACAATATATGAAGTGGGCCAAGATGTATATGACAAGTGCATTGCTGTATGTGGACTGTGGTTAAGGTCTGATGCTTGGAACTTATCGCTGACTTTTTCAAAAATTTTTTTCCTTTAAAATATTCTCTATTAAATGCTTGTTTTTATATGGTAAAATAGGGTAATAAAATTTTATATGTATTCTTTGTCCTATCGTGTCATAGGGCAATTAATAGAAAAAATAGTAGGGAGGAGAGCATCTATGAGATTGATTAGAAATCTGCAGCGCAAGAAAAAAATGGAAGAGCGAAAGAAAGTGGCCAAAGGCTTGGCCATGGGTACACTGGTAGGAGGCCTTTTAGGCAGTGCCGCAGGTGTGCTGTTGGCACCGGACTCAGGAAAGAATACACGGAAGAAAATTCAAGAAGGTGCTACAGATGTAAAAAGCAACGTGCAAAAAAATATTGATGAAGCAAAAAACAATATCGGCAGTACATTGACAGATAGAAAAACAAAGATTCAAGAAGCTGTACAGAAACTCCGTACCATAGGTAAATCGAGCCAAGAAGAAGCAGCTATAGCTGAAGAACAGACCATGCCAGAAGAGGAAAATAAAGAATAATGGAGTGAATGCCAATGGATGCAACCATTAGAGTCGGAGATTTAGCTACCCTGCTATTGGGGGGTGCCCTGCTGGTTTTAATTACATATGGAATCTTCTTATTAAAAAATCTCAACGATACCCTGAAGGTCATTCGAAAGATTGTAGAGGACAATCGTTCCAATATCGATGAAATACTGGATAAAGTGCCTGGAATTGCTACAAATATTGAAAGTATCAGCAGTGACCTTTCCCACGATGTCCGTGCAGTACAGGGTACCATTGATCAGATTGTAGGTACTACGGAAGCTGCTGCAGGTGCGTTGTCAGAAAACACAGATATCCTCTCCATCCTTGTGGGTTTTGTTCAAGTCATCAATATTTTCCGCGATTTTATCAGCGGTTTTCGCAGAAAAAGAAAATGGTTCTAAATAAATAATTGACAAAAAGCAGCCGAAAAAATTTATTCCGGCTGCTTTAGTATTTCATCCATAATATATTGTAATGCTCTTTCCCTCTCTGGTGGTATCTTGCCAAAGAAAATACCCTTTCGAACAGCTTCCAAAAGCGCTCCAATTTGTTCATCATCTTTTAGGGAAAATCTTGACTTGATATCATTTCCATTTAATATATTGGACAGATCTGCAATATCCTTAAATCGTGTAAGATAATTGTTTGCCAGATATTCAATGTGTACCTTATACATACCCATCTCCTCATGAGGATGCAACAGCTTTCGGGTAGCAATAATATCCGCCAAAGAAATCAACAATATATCCAGGGTATCTTCACCAAAATTTTTAAACAACCCGTATACAGCACTTCCGCTCACATCATTCTCTTTATATAAGGTAAGCGGCCACATATGCTCCTTTACCATTTTGCACAAAAATTGCTTTTCCTTGCTGCTCAGCTTCAATCGATCCGAAATGTCTGCCATAATTTCCATTCCGGTAATCTCATGACCTCTGAAGCGTACCCTTCCTGTCTCATCCACCCATCGGGCACTGGGTTTTCCAATATCATGAAATAGTGCAGCCAGCTTAATCAGCTGCAGTCGGGTGTGCCCTCCACCCAGAATCTGGCGCGTATGCTCCTCATAAGCTCTCTTTAAGTGGTTTTCAAAGTATCCATCAGCATAGATGATGCTTTCTACCACATTTAATGTGTACAAAGAATGCGTCCATGAATCCACCACATGATATTTGCACTGGCCTACATCCTTCATAGGCTCAATCTCTGGAAAAACTTTATTCAATAGATTTAAATATTTATCCATGATATTAAAATAATAGTGGGTACGGCTGCATTTCAACAGGTGGAAGAGCTCATAGGCAATTCGTTCTACAGCCGCTTCTTGTAACCTGTCACTATTTTCCTTAATTAAACAGACCGTATGATCCTCTAAGTCAAAATCAAACTCTGCCATAAATCGAACAGCCCGCATCATGCGAATAGGATCTTCTTGGAAACCTATATTTGATATCGCTCTTATCTGCTTTTTCTTGATGTCTTCTATACCTCCGAAGGGATCTATGATTTGATCCAGATCAAAGGTGCCATTCAAGCTTATCTTACATGCGAGCGCATTCATTGTAAAATCTCTTTTAGCTAGATCGTCATAGATATCCTTTCCTTTGCTTTCCATAATATCCACCGTGAGTTGTTTATCCTTAAATACGACTCTTGCTGTGCCATGGTCTTTATCCAATAAGATGAAGCTTCCTCCATTTTCCTGGGCAAATCTTTTGGCGATGGAGACCGCATCCTTTTCAACAACCAAATCAATATCATTACTCTCCCGCCCCATTAAATGGTCCCGCAAGGTGCCTCCAACAATATAAATATCTGACCCTGTATAACTCCTAATAAGCTGTATACAGGACTTTAACGTATCCATGGTTTTCACTCCTTGAAATTGAAATGGAAAAACCTTTCATCTATCATAAACATTTTGTATTTTATTGTCAATCCTATCCACATCTCTTCATCATCCCATTTTCATTATATTACCCGAAATATCGATGAACAAAAATATTATTTTCTGAACTGCACATAATCCTATTGACTTTTATTGGTAGATTTGGTACGATTTAAATAAGAAAAACTTGTCGAATATTGTAAAATAAAGGAGGATTATGTATGAAGTCTACTGGTATTGTAAGAAAAGTTGACGAACTCGGAAGAGTCGTTATTCCTATAGAATTAAGGCGTACTTTAAATATAGGAGAAAAAGATGCTTTAGAAATCTATGTGGATACAGAGCACATCATTCTGAAGAAATATGAGCCTGCTTGCATCTTCTGCGGCCAGGCAAAGGATGTTAAGAATTTTAAGGGAAAAAATATTTGCCCTGCCTGTATCTCTGAAATAAAATAATACGGCCATCATAGAAAATGCTTGAGGATACTCTCAAGCATCTTTTCTTTTCTTTAGAGCTGTAGATCATTCAAATCCTCTAGCAGCTTTTCCAAGTCGCAGCCATGTACCCTCGCTGCAATTTCTAAAGACTCTGATCCTGCTCCATTGCAAACAGAGCAAGGCAGGCCATGCTTCTCAAAGATTTCAAATACATCCTCATGGCTGTAAAGTACTTCGGAAATCATCATATCCTTCTGATAAACCATCTTATCCCCTCCCAACCACCATAAATCTTTCCTAATTTAATTCTATGCAAAAACGCTGATTCCTGCTGCAATTTTATTCCAAATGGATACTGCATTCATAGACTTCTCGTTTTGGAATCCCTCTTTCTTTGGCAACGGTCTTAATGGCCTCCTTTTTATCCATACCTGTTTCCAAATATTGTGTTAAGTGCTCTTGAATCGATAAATTTTCCCAAGCGTATGCCTTTTGTTTCCGATCTTCTGGATTTGCTCCAGCGACCATTAACACCATTTCTCCCTTTGGCTCCTTCTGCTCAAAATGCACTTCCAGCGTTTCCAACTCTCCCCGTAGAATCTCCTCATGCTTTTTTGTCAGTTCCCGGGCTACTACTGCATGTCGATTTCCCAGTACCTGTTTCAGATCCTGGAGGGTTGCGCGAATACGGTGCGGCGCTTCATAAAATATGAGGGTACGGTCTTCTCCTTTAATTGCTTCTAATCGTTTCTTTTTTTTCTTCTTATCCCTATCCAGGAATCCTTCAAAGGTAAATTTATCCGTAGAAAGCCCTGAAGCTACTAAAGCAGTTACAAAAGCAGCCGCACCTGGCAGTACCTCCACTGTCACTTCATTTTCCACACACAGCTTTACCAAATCCGCACCAGGGTCCGATATGCCTGGCATCCCTGCATCAGAGACAAGGGCTATATTTTCTCCCGCAATCAATTTCTCCAGTAAAACCTTCCCTTTTCCTTCCCGGTTATGCTCATGGTAACTGGTAAGAGGTTTTTGAATGTCATAGTGATTCAACAGCTTAATCGTATGCCGGGTATCTTCTGCTGCGATTAAATCCACTTCTTTTAAAATCCGCAATACTCTTAGGGTGATATCCTCCAGGTTGCCAATGGGGGTTGGGCATATGTATAGCTTCCCATAATCCTCTTTCATTACTCCACATCCTTATTCTCATCCATACAATCCCTACCGTAGATGCCATGGATTTCCTCGGTATAGCTGCCATCTTCCTCATAAACGTAGAGAGGATCCATGAATTTTAACTCGGGTTTTCCATATTTCACACACTGCAGCAGCAATATATTGGGCTTTTTACTTTTATTGGGATGAACAAACCTTATTTTTTTCGGCTCCAGCTTGTACTGCCTGCACAAATAAATAATATCCACTAAGCGATGGGGTCTATGAACCATATAAAAATGTCCTCTATCTTTTACCAGCCTAGACGCCACACGAATGACATCCTCCAAGGTACACTTGACTTCATGTCGTGAGATGGCTTTCATACTTTCCGGATTCAACAATCCTCCACCCTCATTCATATAAGGAGGATTTGAAGTCACTGCATCAAAGGAATAGGGCTCTAAGTCCTCTACGACCTTATTCAAATCCTGGGGCATAATTCTGACCCGTTTCTCCAGCCGGTTAAGCCTCACGCTCCTTGCAGCCATTTCTGCTACTTCTTCTTGTATTTCAACACCAATAATCTCTTTGGCCTGGGTTTTTCCTGCCAGGAGGATTGGTATGATCCCTGTGCCTGTCCCTAAATCAATCACGCTCCAATCCTTACGGATTTCACAGAAGTTGCTGAGCAATACTGCATCAATGCCAAAACAAAACCCTTCTGGATTTTGAATGAGACGCAGCCCTTTACACTGTAGATCATCCACCCGTTCCATTTCCTTAACAAGTACTTCTTCCATACAGTTCTCTCCTATAGTCCATGTTTCTACTTATTATAACACAACCCCTTCCAAACTATTAGAGGTACAGAAACTGTACCTCAGCTTATTTTCAAATAAACCCCTCATAAGCTTCCGAAACGCGGCTTTGACGAGGTCACTTCCGCTAAAGTGGCCTTGCCACGGAGCCGTGAGAATCTTATGAGGGGTTTATTATTAAGGTCAGGTATAAAAGCTATCCCTTCAATAACGCTTGATTATGGATTTAAAACCTTTTCGATCTTCTTTTCCATTGTATCTTTATTCATGGCGCCAGAAACAAAGTCTGCAATATAGCCGTCCTTATCAATAATATAGGTTGCAGGGAAAGCACTTACTCTATATTTTACCGTAACAGATCCGTCTACATCATAAAGAACAGGGAAAGTATATCCATTCTCTTCAAGAAATTGATTGACAGTAGCCGCATCCTTACTTTTCTCTGTAGCAAGCACATTTACAGCCAAAATGACTACATCCTTTTTCTGATACTGGTCATAGATTGCCTGTATGTATGGCATTTCTTGAACACAGGGCGGGCACCAAGTAGCCCAGAAATTCACAAATACAACCTTTCCTTGAAGGGAGGAAAGACTGATTTCATTCCCCTCTCTGTCCAGTAATGTAAAATCAAAAGCCTTATCCCCGACAAAAACACCTGTTTTTTCTTCTGTTGGGCTTTCATCCCCATTCGCATCTCCGGCAGGTGGCTGACTCTCTTGGGCTTGATCCTGTTTCTTTGGGTCCTCTACCGTGATCTTTCCTTTATCTGTCGGTTTTTCTCTTCTAAAAAGGCAGCCTGACAGCATGGACATCGTCAGCAGTAATACCATGATCATAAGTAGAAGTTTCATACCTTGTCTTTGACGCATACCGATCGCTCCTTTCACAGTTCCCACACCCTTCCTATGCATTGCTGGAATCAATGTCTTTAGGTCGGATGATGTTATACAACCATTATACTATATTTTCAATAAAAAAAGACCCCTTTTGAAAGGATCTTCTCTTATTTACAATTTCTAATCTTGAGGTACCGGTGCATCAACGGGACACACATTTGCACAAGCCCCACAGTCAATACACGTAGCAGCATCAATTACATACTTGTCCGCTCCGGCAGTGATTGCATCTACAGGACACTCCGGTTCGCATGCACCACAGCTGATGCATGAATCTAAAATAACATATGCCATAGGCTTCACCTCCATCTCTTGATAATCCTTATCTTCGTAAAGTATTTCCAAGAGATCTGCAAATTATGATATTCTTTTCAGAAAATATTGATGCTAATCCTCTAGATTGATGATTTCCTCATCTAGGTGCTCTTCTTCCCGTTTCATTCTTCCATTGCAGCAGCCGGTTCTTTTAATGGCACTCTTGTCGTACACTTTGATATCGTCGCTGAGCTTCTGTTCCTTCCCATCTCTTGCTTCTTCCAATATACTTCTCACCTTTGCGCATTCCAGCAAAGCATTGTTCTCAATCACAATGGCGGGCCCATCGGGTGTAATAACTTTTTCTCCTGCCTCAGGCAGCCCTTCTCTTAATCTTTGGTACATCTCGTGCTCATATTTTAAACAGCACATCAATCTTCCACAAATCCCGGAAATCTTTGTAGGGTTTAGAGATAAACTTTGTTCCTTTGCCATTTTGATAGAAACCGGCTCAAAATCTCCAAGCCAGGTTGCACAACAGAGGGATTTACCGCACGGTCCAATGCCGCCAATCATCTTTGCCTCGTCCCGAACCCCGATCTGACGCAATTCAATTCTGGTTTTAAATATGGCCGCCAAATCCTTTACCAGCTCCCGGAAGTCTACTCTGCCATCGGCTGTAAAGTAGAAGATCACTTTGTTGTTATCAAAGGTATATTCTACATCAATCAGCTTCATATCCAACTGGTGTTGGTCAATTTTCTCTAAACAAGTTGAGAAAGCTTCTTTCTCCTTCTCAAGATTTTGCTTGTTTTGCAGTTCATCCTCTACTGTAGCGATTCTTAATACTTTCTTTAAAGGGGCTACAATATCCTCTTCAGCAATCTCTTTAGGGCCTACAACTACTTCTCCGAACTCTATTCCACGGGAGGTTTCAACAACTACATTTTGTCCCTTTATTACATCTATACTGTCAGGGTCGAAATAGTAAATCTTCCCTGCTTTTTTAAATCGTATACCGACTACAAGTATCATCTTATACCTCCTGCATGCTTAAAAGCATATTTTCTATAACCAGTTGGAAATTTACATTTGCCTTAATATCCTGTTTCGTTCTTTCTATTATTTTTATAATATGACTTATTTGCTGATATCCTATACGAAGTCCACATTCTTCCAGCATAGTTTTTTTGTCCAGATTAATTAAAAAATCCTCTGAAGCAGTTTCTTTTAAAATGAGTATATCACGAAACCAGGTTAACATGAAGTCCAGCAGCTCATATACATCTTCCTTATTGCTTTCGAAAAATTCCAACATCGGAAATACACTTAACGGATCTCCTTCTAATACCTTTTCAATCACACCAATCGCAGCTTCCCGTTTTTCTAAAAAGTCAGGAGATTCTTTTAGTTGGATTGCTTTACCGATAATGCCATCTGAGAAGGCTGCATATATCTTTGACGCTTCAGAGGACATTCCGTACTTTTCTTTTAAAAACACATGTATCTGTTGTTCCCCTAGCCGATGAAATTTTATCATTTGACAACGGGATCGAATCGTTGGCAGGAATCGGTTGGCATTGATGCTGATCAAAATGACCACTGCATAGGCTGGAGGCTCCTCTAGGGTTTTTAAGAGCCTATTCTGAGCACTTTCCGTCATTTGATCCGCCTGCTGTATGATATATATTTTTTTTCTGCTTTCATAGGGTTTACGCTGTAAATCCTGCTGAAATGCCTCTATCTGTTTATTCTTTATACTCGTTCCCTCAGGTTCAATGATCATGATATCCGGATGATTATTATGATGAAATTTGATGCATGCAGCGCATGCATTACAAACATCTTGCCGGAAGTTCTTGCATACAATGGCTTGGGCAAAAGCCATTGCCATCATTCCTTTGCCCAAACCATCTGATCCGTCAAAAATATAAGCATGAGCAATTCTGTCTTTTTGTATCGCCATTGTTAGGTTTTTTATAATCTGTTCCTGTCCAAATACTTCTGAAAATCCCATCGCTTTCCTCCGCTAACCAGTGGTCACCCTATGCCTTTTCAAACTGCTCTACATCTAATACAAAAATCGTAGCACCGCCTACCTGTACTTCCACAGGATAGGACATAAATACGCCGGATGCACCCATCATAGGTGCAGCAGCAGGTGCAATTTCCTTCCTGTTCTTACAGGTAGCTTTGATGGTCTCAATGACATCCTGTACCTTTTCTTTTTCTACCCCTACCAGGAGGGTTGTATTCCCTGCTCTTAAGAAGCCTCCTGTAGAAGCCAGCTTTGTTACACGATACGCTTGATCTGTCAGCTTCTCCATTACATTATGGGTATCCTCATCATGAACAATCGCAATAATCAGTTTCATACACCCTTCTCCTTTCTATTCTTTTATTTATACTTTTACCCCTTCATTCTCTTTTCTATAGCAAGAATGATATCTTTATGAATTTCTTCAATAGACCGGCTGGCATCTACAACAACAATCCTTTGTGGATACAATGCCTTCAAGCCTTGATAGCCTTCAAATACTTTTTGGTGAAAATCCAAAGTTTCCTGTTCCAGCCGATCCTTTTCTCCCTGCTCAGTCTTCCTTTCCAGTCCGATCTCAGGACATAGCTGAAATAAAAATGTGATTTTAGGCAAGATATTTTTTACAGCAATTCGATTGACGTTCTCTACTGCCTCAATCCCTAACCCTCTTCCAATTCCTTGATATACGATGCTTGAATCTACGAATCGGTCACAAATAACCGTTTTGCCACTTTCTAACGCCGGTTGAATCACTTCTGCAACATGTTGCGCTCTTGAAGCTGCGTATAATAAGGCTTCTGTAACAGGGTCCATTTCCATGTTTTCTTTATCCAAAATAATTTCTCTAATCTTTTCGCTTATTTTCGTGCCTCCAGGTTCCCGCGTAAGAATAACCGCATGTCCTTTTTGCTCTAAATATTCAGCCAGCTTTTTTATTTGTGTTGACTTGCCTGATCCGTCAGGCCCTTCTATGGTAATAAACAAACCACCCATCCTGCACCTCTTCCTAATTGTTTATACATCTATAATTTTAATGGTCTCCAATTGATCATCCTGCATTCCAATACTGTAAATACCATAGTCCTTTAACTGTTGAACATACTCTATCATTTCTGCTGTAATCACTTCTCCCGGACAGAGGATCGGTATACCTGGAGGATAGGGTATAATATACTCTCCACTTATTTTACCAGAACTCTGTAGAAAAGCTATCTCTTTTTTCCTGCTGTATACAGCCTCCCTCGGAGTCATTTGCATATCAGGTATTCCATAGGAATACTCAGACAGCGTTATATTCTTATGGGCAATTCCTTTACCCGCCTTGATGCTGCGCAGTGCCCGAAGTAAACGGGCAAAATCCTTTTGCTCATTTCCGATAGAGGATAGTGCAACTACATTATAAATATTTGCCATCTCCACTTGAATATGGCATCGTGTCCGCAGCAATTTCTCCAATGCCGGACCGCTAATCCCTAGATCAGATAAATCAATTACGAGCTTTGTCGGGTCAATATTTTGAATCCCACTGGTTCCAATCATTTCTTTTCCTAGAATGCGTATCCCTTTCTCATTTTTCAACTCCATGTGAAATTCATTAACCGCTTCTAAGAGTTTCTCCATCAAAAATCGTCCGTCCTGCTGGGCAATTGCTCTGGCCATATCCAAAGACGCCATCAGTAAGTACGATGGACTTGTACTTTGATGTATGGACAGCATCAATCTTAACCGTTCCCGATCAATTCGATTTGACTTTACATGAAGCATAGAGCTTTGCGTAAAAGCAGGTAAGGTTTTGTGCGTACTTTGTATAACGATGTCTGCCCCGGCTTCCAGTGCTGAAATAGGTAATCTCTCATGTAGCTTTAAATGGGCGCCATGGGCTTCATCTACAATTACTATTTTATCATATTGGTGAGCAATTCTCACGATTTCCTCAATATCAGAACAAATCCCATAATAATTGGGATAAGTTAATACTACTGCCTTAATTCCAACATGGGTAGAAAGAGCTGCTTCTACAGTATCTGGCGTCAATCCTGCTGAAATCTGGAAATCATGATTCACCTTGGGATTTATATATATTGGATACAAATCTCCAAGAATTATCCCATTACTCACTGACTTGTGGCAATCCCTGGGAGCAAGAATTTGATCCTTGGGATTCGTCACAGCCATAATAGCAGATAAGACTCCACAGGAGGTACCATCTACCAAAAAGTAACTTTCGTCCGCACCAAAAAACTCTGCTGCCTTTCTCTGGGCTTCCAAGATCATTCCCTCTGGCGCATGAAGGTTATCCATACCCTCTATTTCTGTAACATCCATAGACACTAGATATTGTAAGAAGTTTTTGTAATTATATCGCTCAAAGATTTTTCCATTCTTGTGTCCCGGCACATGAAAGGATACCATGTTTCTGTTTGCTTGTTTTAGCAATTTATCTATTAAAATATTATTCTCCATAGAAACCCTCCTTGTATTTCTTATAACTTCGATATTCCCTAGAATTTTCCTTTATGTGCTATAAGAATAATTGTCATTAGAAAAGAATCAAGTCATTAACCATGGTTAATGACTTGATTCTTTATGAGGCATTCCAGATATTCTTCCCAAAGGATTTTGATTTCATTATGAAAATGATCATATCCATAATCTCCAGGACTTAAAGTAAGTATCTCCTGTTGACAGCTTTCACATATGTATTTTCCTAATATCTCTATATAATTTGTAGATTGCTTTTTACATGTAAAGCATAGGACCTCTCTCATAAACAGTACACCTACTCTCATCATTTTTTGAGATTATAACCCTATATGCTTTAGTTTATTCAGTTGCAGTCTGTCTGGTTAATCCTTTTTTTATGCTTTATTTGTATTTTATTAAGAAACCCATATGTAGTGTCATCATGCGACACAATGCACAACATGTAGAATAAAAAAGCCTCTGTGTCATCTACTGTCACAGAGGCTTTCCCTATTTTTCTACTACAAAAGATAAAATGGCGTTTTTTAATTCTTCATTGGGTTCGAAAATAAATCGGTATCGGTCACTACTTCTGGTAAATTCTCCAACATACCAATTCTCCGTGTCTTTTCCGGATACAAATTTATAGGTCTTAGCGACCTTATTATTTTCCATTTGATCATAAGTTTTAATACTTTCCAACTCACTGAGCTTTAACGATAAAAATAAATGATTAGCCCTGCCAATTACCCGCTCCATGATTAACTCATCCTGAATCAGCTTATAGTTAAAATAGGCAATCTGCCGATAAATGAGGGTAAAGCACGTGGTAATGGCAGCAATTAAGGTAACCATCCCCGCTACACTTCCGGCAATGGGGCTTATTTTGCTAAAAATACTAATCGCTATATCCATTACAACCAAAGAAGCCATAATCAGCGCCAGCAGCTTCCAAAAGGGAATTTTCTGCTGCCGAATCGTTTGTCTAATCAATAGTGCCATGTTTTGTCTCCCTACAATATCTTTTTTCTATAGTCTAAAGCATTATGTCCATGATATCATTTTCCCCGAAATTTATCAACTCTCACTGAAAAATAGCAACAAAAAAAGCCCTCTGCAGGCTTTTACCAGAAACAACTTAACGCACAACCTTTAAATATTCACGCTGAAAATAAGGATCTTCATAATAAGTAGGCTGTTGCTTCCGCGCAGCAACTTTTTTTCCCTTTTTTAGATCCTTGAGGGTTTCTGTCAATAAATAATATTGAAGGCATCCTACTGGAATACAAAGCATGATTAGAAAAATTAATTTAATAAGCATCGTACCATTCCTTTACTAGGATTTTCTATTAAAATAGAATTCTATATTTCTTTCTTTTTTCCTTCATCAAAATATTAGTAGTTTTGTCCTATTTTATGTTTTTAGCGTGTTTTCTGTCTGTTTTTGGAACCGCATGCACAACATATAGTTTACGTCATCATTTGACATACTATATATATGTGACACAAATCTTCTTTATATAGCAAAAACCCCAGAAGAAAATCCTCTGAGGTTTTTGTAAACCAGCAACGACCTACTCTCCCAAGGCGCTTCCGCCTAAGTACCATCAGCGCTGAAGGGCTTAACTGCTGTGTTCGGTATGGGAACAGGTGTGACCCCTTCGCTGTAGTCACTGGATTTTATGAAGTTAGAAGGCATATACCTTCAAAACTGAACCATGAAGTTAGAGAAAAAATACATTTGGTCAAGTCCTCGACCTATTAGTATCGGTCAGCTGAAGACATTACTGCCCTTACACCTCCGACCTATCAACCAGATAGTCTATCTGGGGTCTTACTCCTTGCGGATGGGAAATCTAATCTTGAGGGGGGCTTCGCGCTTAGATGCCTTCAGCGCTTATCCCGTCCGTACATAGCTACTCAGCCGTGCTCCTGGCGGAACAACTGATACACCAGAGGTACGTCCATCCCGGTCCTCTCGTACTAAGGACAGCTCCTCTCAAATTTCCTGCGCCCACAGCGGATAGGGACCGAACTGTCTCACGACGTTCTGAACCCAGCTCGCGTGCCTCTTTAATGGGCGAACAGCCCAACCCTTGGGACCTACTACAGCCCCAGGATGAGACGAGCCGACATCGAGGTGCCAAACCTCCCCGTCGATGTGGACTCTTGGGGGAGATAAGCCTGTTATCCCCGGGGTAGCTTTTATCCGTTGAGCGATGGCCCTTCCACTCGGAACCACCGGATCACTAAGCCCGACTTTCGTCCTTGCTCGACCTGTACGTCTCGCAATCAAGCTCCCTTCTGCCTTTACACTCTACGCGCGATTTCCAACCGCGCTGAGGGAACCTTTGGGCGCCTCCGTTACTTTTTGGGAGGCGACCGCCCCAGTCAAACTGCCCACCTGACAGTGTCCCAAAGCCGGATTCACGGCTTATGGTTAGAACTCCAGTATTACAAGAGTGGTATCCCAAGGTTGACTCCACCTAGACTGGCGTCCAAGCTTCCAAGTCTCCCACCTATCCTGTACATGCAATACCAAAATCCAGTGTCAGGCTACAGTAAAGCTCCACGGGGTCTTTCCGTCCTGCTGCGGGTAACCAGCATCTTCACTGGTACTACAATTTCACCGAGTCTATTGTTGAGACAGTGCCCAAATCGTTACGCCTTTCGTGCGGGTCGGAACTTACCCGACAAGGAATTTCGCTACCTTAGGACCGTTATAGTTACGGCCGCCGTTTACTGGGGCTTAAGTTCAGTGCTTCACCTTGCGGTTAACACGTCCCCTTAACCTTCCAGCACCGGGCAGGCGTCAGCCCCTATACATCGTCTTTCGACTTAGCAGAGACCTGTGTTTTTGTTAAACAGTCGCTTGGGCCTATTCTCTGCGGCCACCTCGGGCTTTAACACCCTACCGTGGCACCCCTTCTCCCGAAGTTACGGGGTCATTTTGCCGAGTTCCTTAACAATAGTTCTCTCGCTCGTCTTAGGATTCTCTCCTCACCTACCTGTGTCGGTTTGCGGTACGGGCACCTAGATCTAACTAGAGGCTTTTCTTGACAGTGTGGAATCAGTCAGTTCGCTACTTAAATTTCACTCCCCATCACCTTTTAGGATTGTTAGAACGGATTTGCCTATCCTAACTCCCTACGGGTTTAGACGCACACGACCAACGGTGCGCATGACCTATCCTCCTGTGTCACCCCATTGCTCAAACAATCTTCGGTGGTACAGGAATTTCAACCTGTTGTCCATCGCCTACGACTTTCGTCCTCGGCTTAGGTCCCGACTAACCCTGAGCGGACGAACCTTCCTCAGGAAACCTTAGGTTTTCGACGGGTGGGATTCTCACCCACCTCTCGCTACTCATGCCAACATTCTCTCTTGTATGCAGTCCACCACTCCTTACGGTGTGACTTCTACCCGCATACAATGCTCCCCTACCCCTGATGTAGAACCAGTACTACCCTCTAGGTTTTAGCTTTTTGGATCTTGGCGTAAGTTTTCTCGCTCTTTTAGGTAAGCTCGAAATCTTTCGCGAAGATGTCCTTCATCCCGTTAGGGATTTTCCTAAAGAATACTATTGGTTCTACATCAAGCCGTAGCTTCGGTGACAGGTTTGAGCCCCGGACATCTTTGGCGCAGGATCACTCGACTAGTGAGCTATTACGCACTCTTTAAATGAGTGGCTGCTTCTAAGCCAACATCCTAGTTGTCTGTGCAATCCCACATCCTTTTCCACTTAACCTGTACTTTGGGACCTTAGCTGACGGTCTGGGCTGTTTCCCTTTTGACCACGAAACTTATCTCACGTAGTCTGACTCCCAAATATAAGAATACGGCATTCGGAGTTTGATAAGCTTTGGTAACCGGTGAGGGCCCCTAGGCTATTCAGTGCTCTACCTCCGCATCTCTTCATTTGAGGCTAGCCCTAAAGCTATTTCGGGGAGAACCAGCTATCTCCGGGTTCGATTGGAATTTCTCCGCTATCCACAAGTCATCCCAGCCTTTTTCAACAGACATGGGTTCGGACCTCCACGAAATTTTACTTCCGCTTCATCCTGCTCATGGATAGGTCACCCGGTTTCGGGTCTACGGCATGCAACTGTATCGCCCTCTTAAGACTCGCTTTCGCTGCGGCTCCGCTGCATAACAGCTTAACCTTGCTGCATACCGTAACTCGTTGGCCCGTTCTACAAAAAGTACGCGATCGTCCATATAAAGGACTTTCACTGCTTGTAAACATAGGGTTTCAGGTTCTCTTTCACTCCCCTCCCGGGGTTCTTTTCACCTTTCCCTCACGGTACTATACGCTATCGGTCACCAGGTAGTATTTAGCCTTGGGGGGTGGTCCCCCCTGCTTCCCACAAGGTTTCACGTGTCTCGTGGTACTCTGGAGTATACTCAAGACTTTAGTCGTTTCATCTACAGGACTCTTACCTCCTATGGTGGGCCTTTCCAGACCGCTTCGACTACAACTGCCATCTCTTAACGAGTATATCCGCAACCCCAAGAAGAAATCTTCTTGGTTTGGGCTAATCCCCTTTCGCTCGCCGCTACTTAGGGAATCGAGTTTTCTTTCTCTTCCTCAGGGTACTTAGATGTTTCAGTTCCCCTGGTATGCCTCCTCACTACCTATGGATTGAGTAGTGGGTAACTGGGTATTACCCCAGCTGGGTTCCCCCATTCGGAAATCCCCGGATCAATGCCTGCTTGCGGCTTCCCGAGGCTTATCGCAGCTTACCGCGTCCTTCTTCGGCTCCTGGTGCCAAGGCATTCGCCCTATGCTCTTTATAACTTGACCAGAAATTGTATTTTGATTCTCTCTTCATTGTTCAGTTTTCAAGGTACATGTTGGTGGAGATGAGGAGGATCGAACTCCTGACCCCCTGCGTGCAAGGCAGGTGCTCTCCCAGCTGAGCTACATCCCCAACTTTTTGAAAGACTATTAGTCTCTCAAAACTAGACAGTGTAAGAAAAAGCCTTAGCTCCTTAGAAAGGAGGTGATCCAGCCGCACCTTCCGATACGGCTACCTTGTTACGACTTCACCCCAGTCACTCATTTCACCTTCGGCAGCTGCTTCCTTTCGGTTAGCCCACTGACTTCGGGTGCCCTGAGCTCCCATGGTGTGACGGGCGGTGTGTACAAGACCCGGGAACGCATTCACCGCGGCATTCTGATCCACGATTACTAGCAACTCCAGCTTCATGTGGGCGAGTTGCAGCCCACAATCCGAACTGAGACTGGCTTTTAGGATTTGCTCCGGATTACTCCTTCGCTTCCCGTTGTACCAGCCATTGTAGCACGTGTGTAGCCCAGAACATAAGGGGCATGATGATTTGACGTCATCCCCACCTTCCTCCGAGTTATCCCCGGCAGTCTCTCTAGAGTGCCCAGCTTCACCTGCTGGCAACTAAAGACAAGGGTTGCGCTCGTTGCGGGACTTAACCCAACATCTCACGACACGAGCTGACGACAACCATGCACCACCTGTCTCTCCGTCCCCGAAGGGATTTCACCCGTTACGGCTAATGCGGAGGATGTCAAGTCCTGGTAAGGTTCTTCGCGTTGCTTCGAATTAAACCACATGCTCCGCTGCTTGTGCGGGTCCCCGTCAATTCCTTTGAGTTTCACTCTTGCGAGCGTACTCCCCAGGCGGAGTGCTTAATGCGTTAGCTGCGGCACCGAGGGCTGTCGCCCCCGACACCTAGCACTCATCGTTTACGGCGTGGACTACCAGGGTATCTAATCCTGTTCGCTCCCCACGCTTTCGTGCCTCAGCGTCAGTTACAGTCCAGTAAGTCGCCTTCGCCACTGGTGTTCCTCCTAATATCTACGCATTTCACCGCTACACTAGGAATTCCACTTACCTCTCCTGCACTCAAGCCAATAAGTTTCCAAGGCTTACTACGGTTAAGCCGTAGCCTTTCACCCCAGACTTTATCGGCCGCCTACGCACCCTTTACGCCCAGTGATTCCGGATAACGCTTGCCCCCTACGTATTACCGCGGCTGCTGGCACGTAGTTAGCCGGGGCTTCCTCCTAAGGTACCGTCATTCTTCTTCCCTTAGGACAGAGCTTTACGACCCGAAAGCCTTCATCGCTCACGCGGCGTTGCTGCATCAGGGTTTCCCCCATTGTGCAATATTCCCCACTGCTGCCTCCCGTAGGAGTCTGGACCGTGTCTCAGTTCCAGTGTGGCCGATCACCCTCTCAGGTCGGCTACTGATCGTCGCCTTGGTGAGCCTTTACCTCACCAACTAGCTAATCAGACGCGGGCCCATCCTATACCGATAAATCTTTGACCGGCGCTTCATGCGAAGCATCGGTGTTATGGGGTATTAGCACACCTTTCGGTGTGTTATCCCCCTGTATAGGGCAGGTTGCCCACGCGTTACTCACCCGTCCGCCGCTAGATTGCTTCGTAGCAAGCTACTCCACAATCCCGCTCGACTTGCATGTGTTAGGCACGCCGCCAGCGTTCATCCTGAGCCAGGATCAAACTCTCAAATAAAAATTGTTTGCAACAATTTTTTCGCTAGGGAACCCTAGGTTCCCTTCGACGACTGCGGGGGCAGTCTGAGCACCCTCCTGACTGCGACAGAGGGGAATCCCCTCTGTACTCCCCATATCAAGGAAATAACTTTCCTTGATATAAAATTGCTCGCTTCGTTCAAATTATATTGAACGGGTTTGCGCTTACGCGCTATATTTGCTGGCTTTAATTCTTACACTGTTTAGTTTTCAAAGACCAATTTGCTTTGGCGTCTTAGCGACACCGACTTAAACATATTACCACATTTCTCATCTTATGTCAACACCGTTTTTCTTGGTAGTTTTTAGTACCTTTCTTTCGGCGACGACAAAGAATATCTTATCATCTTCTTGCACTCCCGTCAACCACCAGTTTTTGTTAATCTTCGGCAGTGACGACAAGAACTATCTTACCATGGTTCTTATTGCTGGTCAACTGGTATATCCTACCATACCTATCCTGCCACCCCTGAAAAGATTTTCACCTTATTATATTGTTATGAAAGTCAATCGGGCAGACACAAGGCCTGCCCCTACGATAGGCTTACTGTCAAATAGCGATGGTCTATATAAAGACATATGCGTTTATATGGTTTTATTTCATCAAAATAAAAACCGTTAGTGAATGATCCATCACTAACGGTTGAAATACTTTATTGTGTTTTCATTAAACGATCCAACAAATCCTCCGACTCTCCTTCACCAGGATCGTCGATTACTTTTTCTGTTCTTGCCAGAGAAGCAATAATCTCGCCAGGATCATTGAGTATGCTCAATTCACCTGCAAACTCCACATCCGCAACCCGCAGCGGATGTCCTGGCGTTAGAATAGATATATCTAATTCAATACGTTCAGGTATATGTTGGGGCAAGCAGCTGATATGTAGTTCTCTAAGTTGCTGCTGCACGATTCCTTCTTTGGATTCTACTTTATCCTTTCCTTTCAATAAAATTGGAATGGTGGCATGAATCTCTTTACTATAAGATACTTCTTGAAAATCAATGTGCATGATCTCATTGGTTACCGGATGGCGTTGAACATCTTTAATCATTACAGTTGCATGATCCTGATCTATACCTAAATCTAACAATACATTCGTTCCATAATTCCTTACAATTGCATCCATTTCCCTTTTATCCAGTTCTACTGTCTTATTATGTACATCATGTCCATAAATAACACCTGGTATATGTCCATGGCTTCTGATTCTATGGCAGGCTTTTGAACCGACGTCATTCCTTATACTCGCATTAAGTGCTGACTTTAACATATTCTCCCCTCCTAGGCTTCAATCTATTTGACATTATTTCCAATCTCATTTCTTTATATACTTTTCATTCATGAATTATAGAAAGGCATCGAGAGAATATGTACACGTAAGCTTTGTAAAAAAAAACTTAGGGCATATCTCACGATATGCCCTAAAAACTTTAATACAACTTTCTTAATTTTTCTTCTTCAGATACCTCTTCAACGACTACATCCTTAGACGCAGAAGCAATCAATGCAACGATTTCCTCAGGATCATGCAGTACCTCAATGTTGACGTCCGCATATACAGCTAAATCCTTTATTCTCATTGGTTCGCCAAATTTTATACTAGATGCATCTACTTCTATCATCTGCGGCAGGTGTTTGGGATAGGTTTGGATTTCCAGTTCTGTAATCTGGTGTTGTACAACAGAAACACTTGATTCTACTGCAGCCTTATTGGTCAAATGCAGCGGAATCTTTACTTTTACTTTCTCAGATGCGTCTAATTCCTGTAAATCAATATGTAGGACATTCTGCTTTATAATGTGGCGATGGATATCTTTAATAATTGCATGACGTACCTCGTCCCCAATTAACAATTCAACGCTGGCACCAACGCCATATTTACCTAACAGATGTTCCAATTCCTTTCTTGGGAAGCATACATTTTTACTTTCCTTATTATGTCCGTAAACAGTTCCCGGCACATATCCTTCACTTCGTATAACTTTCAGATGACTTTTCCCCGTGCCTGCCCTAACTTCTGATCTTAATAATGGTCTGCTCATGTTCACTTTTCCCCCTTTGGATTAGTAAGCATTTATGCCCTTATTATTATTAAAACAGATAATTCGTAATTTTTCAAATAGTTTTATTTATTTTTGTCTAGATTTTCCAGTTTTTTATAGGAATTTAATTTGATACCTCTAGTGGAATAATTTTTAGTAACTTTCAAAAACTAAACCCACTTATTATTATATGTTACAGATAGGATGATATGATGCTTCGCGACTTGCTCAACATTATAAGGTCAGAGCACAACCAAAAAGACCTTCCAGCCTCTGATATTCAATACGACAGGACAGATATTGATTACGGGTCGCTTTCTTCCTCATTGACCCGCAACATGGAAAAGATAAAGACTGCTTTCGGTAAAAGCAGCGATTTGTATGAGCGTAAAATAACTACTGCCGGAAATTATAAAATCACACTGTTTTTTATCGATGGTTTAGTTAACGAAACCGATATCAGTGCCTTTTTAATAAATTCTCTTTTAAAAAGCACCGAACAACCCCGTAATGATCAATCCATAGAGTTTTTTTCCAAGCAAATGATTCCATCTACCAACGTGATCGTAAGCCATACTTTTAAAGATGTTTACCTAAATCTATTAGATGGTTTTGTCATCGTTTTATTTGAAGGCTCCAAAAAAGCCTATGCATTGAATTTTAGCGGAGGCGAAAAGCGATCGTTAGAAGATTCCAAGCTAGAAAAAAATCTTCGCGGTCCTAGGGATGCTTTTGTTGAGGATCTGCGAACAAATACTTCTCTTATCCGTCGTAGGATAAAAAATCTAAATTTACAGATTGAAAATATGACCTTAGGCTCCAGAAGCGGCACAGGTGTCTGTATTGCCTATTTACGCGATATCGCTAATTTAAAAATTGTTGAAGAGCTTCAAAATAGACTTCTCCAAATAAACTTTGACAATATCCAGGACAGTACCTATATCGCCCATTTGATTGAAGACAATCCCTTTAGCATTTTTCCTCTGCTTTTAAAAACCGAAAAACCTGATAAAGTAGCTTCCAATCTTTTAGAAGGAAAAATCGTGCTTTTATCTGATAACAGTCCCACTGCAGTCCTGATCCCTACTGTTTTTGGGGACTATTTTCATATTCAAGATGACTACTATGATTACTTCTATATTGCCTCTATATCCAGAATGATTCGTATTTTGGGAGCTTTTTTAGCCACATTGGCTACACCTCTATATATAGCACTCACTGCAATTAATCTGGACATGCTGCCCGTAAAGCTGGCTTTGCCCTTTTCACAAATTCGGTATGTAATCCCGTTTCCTCTGGTTGTAGAAGTCATCATCATGGAAATCACCCTAGAGCTGCTCCGTGAGGCCGGACTGCGTATTCCAAGTCCTATTGGTCCTGCCATCAGTATTGTCGGAGGACTAGTGATCGGCCAAACAGCTGTGAACGCTGGATTTACCAGTCCTTTTCTGACGATTGTGGTTGCCCTGTCCGCCATTGGTTCTTTTGCTATCCCTTATGCGGATCTGGTCTCAACCTTTCGAATTGTGAAAGGATTATTGATTATTTTTTCTTCCCTATTCGGAATCTTTGGCATTGGTGCTGTCATAACGATTTTAATCATCCATATGTGCTCCCTGACTTGCTTTGGCATTCCTTATCTGGCACCCTTTTCGGAAAAAGGAATTTTGATCAGTATAAAGGATGTTTTAAGGATTCCTTTCAAGCTTTCAAAAAAGAGACACAGCTACTATAGAATTCAGGATGAAAGCAAGGTGAACTCTCATGAGTAAAGAAGTCATCAATATCATTCAGCTTCGGGCAATAATCATCACGACAATTATTGGTATTGGCGTTATTTCTCTGCCACGTACTATAGCCGTTGAGGCAGGTACAGCTTCCTGGTTGGCCTTGCTCATTGCTACACTATTAATTATTGCCAGTAAATTAATCATATTAAAGATTTTAGAATACTTTCCCGATCAAAATATTCGGGATATCGCCTTTATTCTGACAGGCAAAGGAATAGGGACGATTGTTACATTAATGTATATTCTTTATTTCTTATTATTCACCATAGGTACCGTTAGTTTTACTGCCACTGCAGTAAATACCTGGATGCTGCCGCTGACGCCAATTTTCGTTCTCCTATTTATCATATTAGGCGTAACCGCATTCTTAGCACTTCAAGGAGTTGAAGGCGTGGCTCGGTTCTGTACGACTCTACTAATTTTCAATGTTGGCTCTGTAGTAATGGTAACCATTGCATCTATTCCATATATAAAAATATTCCATATTCAACCTGTATTTCATACAGATTTTATTCATCTCTCCAAAGGTGTTGGCAGCTCATTCCTCTCTTTTTTCGGTGGCGAAGTGTTATTCATCTTTTATAAATATACTCAAAACAAGAATAAAATCAAGTCTATGGTAGTTAAAAGTCTCACTTTCGTTGGCCTGCTTTATACGGGCCTAGTAACCCTAACCATTGGTTTTTTTGGCATCGATCAGCTAAAAATTCTAATTTACCCCGTTATTAGCCTTTTTAAGTCGCTCCACCTGCGCTTAATCATACCGGAACGGCTGGAACTAGTTTTTTTAATGCTTTGGATGGCGGCTGCCTCCACCACTATCGGTGTCTTCTTTTTTTCCTGCTGTTATCTAATAAAACAGTTGATTCCCAAACTCAAATTTGGCTATATTGTCTTAATGGTATCCTTGGTTTGCCTTACTACTGGGGCATATATCCCAAATATAGAAGTAATCATAAAGTTTCTGGATTTTATCGGATATTTCGGCATTATTCCTGTTGTAATCATCCCTCTTGCACTTCTTATTATCATTTATCTGAAGAGGTGGTTCTATGATGCGAAAGCTCGTAATTCTCCTAATAATTCTTAGTATTATTGCTCTTCCTGGTTGCTGGGATTTTCGGGAAATCCAAAATCATTTTTTGATTGTGGGAATCGCTATTGACCCTCATTCTGGTTCTGAGGATTTAATGGTTTCTGCTCGGATTCCCGTTCCCTCTAGCAACCTGCAAGAGGCTTCTACACTCATGCAGGAGGCAAAAATTGTTACCCGATCCGGCAAAACCGTATTGACAGCCTTAGAGAAAATGGGAAAGGAGCTGAAAAAGAAATTATATATCGGGCATCTTCAAATCGTTGTAATCAATGAGCAAATCGCTAAAACTCATATGAAAAATATCATCGATACATTATCCAGAAACCCGCAGATCCAAAGGCATGTCTACCTATTAATAACATCCGGTGAAGCAAGAAATGTTATTTCTGCTTCCAGCTCCTTAGATACTGCCCCGATGACGGATTTAAGAAACATGTTTGATGTAAATGTCAGTAATTCCTTTATCCCTACCACCTTAGATAACTTTTTACTGGATGTAGAGAGCCATGATGCAGATCCAGCAATACCTATTATTACAACAAATAATAATACGATTTCTGTTGAAGGAATGGCTTTATTTAATGGATTTGATATGGTTGGCACTATTAATGGGGAAGAAACAAGATTTCTATCCTTGCTTCCCTATCAAAAGCACACTGAAGAATACTACCTTGTCAGAGGTCAGTATTACAACAAAAATCCTCAAGACGTGTTTTCTATACGGATTGCCAATAAAAAAAGTAGTATAAAAGTTTTTTTAAAAGAGGGAAGAATCACTGCACAAGTACATATTAAATTATGGGGAGTTATTGCAGAATATCCTGAACGTCCAACGGGCACCTCTGATGAAGAGATTTATCATTTTGCCGGTAAACAATTAGAAGAGCTGCTTGAGAAAAATGGTAACAATCTTATAAAAAAGACTAAAAAATATAATACAGATATACTGCGCATCGGGAAATATGTACGTGCAAAATATCCTACCTATTGGGATCAGATTGATTGGCGCGAAGAATACAAAAAGGTCGATTTTGATATTCATATAGAAGCAGTTGTTCATTCAGCCTATACATCAAAGCTCACACGTCAATAAGTTCTAGTTCAATATTTGCAGGATGCAGATAGTGAAAATAAAGGCTAGCACTGATTAGTGCTAGCCTTCGCTTTTTTACTTTTCTCCGCATCTTTCCAGGATAATCTCCCAATGGCGGTCAATTTCTTTTTGCATATCTTCAATTAAATGTCTGTTTCCTTCTTCGAATAAGTGGCTAAATCTGCCTTGTACTTTTAGATATTCTTCAATTGGCAGTTTTGTCTTTGGCTTATAGTTTAACTTCCAATTACCGTTTTCTACTTCGAAGATCGGCCAGAAGCAAGTATCCATCGCTAATTTCGTGATTTCCATTAGCTTAGGCGTATCATATCTCCAACCTCTTGGGCATGGTGCCAAGACATTTAAGAAAGCCGGACCTTCTGTATAGATCGCTTTTTCCGCTTTGGTATGGATATCATTGAAGTTGCCGAAAGGAGCCGTTTGCGCCACATATGGAATGTGGTGCGCAGCTAAGATTGTAGCCAAGTCCTTACGATATTGCGGTTTACCTGGGATTACATCCCCAGCAGGAGATGTAGTGGTATCTGCATACTTTGGTGTTGCAGAAGATCTTTGGATACCCGTGTTCATGTAGGCCCCGTTGTCGTAGCATACATATACCATATCGTGGCCTCTCTCCATAGCGCCTGATAAAGACTGTAACCCGATATCATAAGTACCGCCGTCTCCACCGAAAGTGATAAACTTATGGGTATCCTTTACTCTGCCTCTCCTTTTCATAGCCTTGTAAGCTGCTTCCGCACCACTCACTGTAGCACCTGCGTTTTCGAATGCACTGTGGATAAAAGAGTCTTTCCAAGCAGTATATGGGTAAATACAAGTAGATACTTCAAGACATCCTGTTGCTACACCTACAACCGCTTTATCTTCCGGCTTCAGTGCACGCATCACGGCACGAGCTACTACAGAAGCTCCACAACCAGCACATAATCTATGTCCACCTGTCAAACGTTCAGGTCTTTCTGTTAATTCCTTCAAATTTACAGCCATGTCTGCACCTCCTACTCTTTTACGCCAAGGTAGTTGTACGGTGAAGAAACAACACCTGTTGCAGCAACTTCCTTGAGCTCATTGTATACTTTTTCAATATCTGTTGTTCTTACATCTCTTCCGCCTAGACCGTATACATAGCTAGTAATCTTCGGCCTTGCCTCTAAATCGTATAAAGCAGAACGTACATCCATGAAGATCGGACCGCCAGCTGCTGAGAAGGATTCAGCCTTGTCCATTACCGCAACAGCTTTTAGATGCTTTAAAGCTTCTGCTAGCTCTGCTGCCGGGAATGGTCTGAATACACGGAGCTTCAATAAACCAACTTTCATTCCTTGCGCTCTTAGTTCATCTACAACTGTTTTCGCCGTACCTGCAGTAGATCCCAATACTACAACAGCAACCTCTGCATCGTCCAACTTATATTCTTCAAAATAGCTATATTTTCTTCCTGAAAGCTTTTCAAAATCTGCGAAAACTTCAGCGATTACAGTCTTTGCGTTAAACATTGACTGTGCTTGCTCTCTCTTGTGTTCAAAGTAATGAGCGGGTAAATCCAGTGGTCCCATGGCTACAGGATTCTCACTATCCAATAGATAGAATGGTGCCATTGGTTCTCCTACGAAGTTTCTAACTTTATCTGTCTCTAAAAGCTCTATATTTTCAACAGAGTGGCTGATAATGAATCCATCTAAACATACCATTACAGGCAGTCTAACATCTTTATGCTCTCCAATCCGAACAGCCATAATCGTATTGTCATAGGCTTCTTGGTTGTCTTCTGAGAACAATTGGATCCACCCAGAATCTCTAGCGCCCATAGCGTCACTGTGATCATTATGGATATTTAATGGTCCAGACATTGCTCTATTGATCAAAGGCATAACGATTGGAAGTTTATCGGCAGATGCAATGTATAACATCTCCCACATCAATCCCATACCGTTTGCTGAAGTTGCTGTCATAACCCTAGCACCCGCTGCAGCCGCACCGATACAGGCACTCATGGCACTATGCTCACTTTCAACTGCTACAAACTCCGTATCCACTTCTCCGTTCGCAACATATGTTGAGAAGTACTGAGGCACCTCAGTGGATGGTGTAATTGGGAAAGCAGCAACTACATCAGGATTTATTTGCTTCATCGCCGTTGCTACGGCTTCGTTTCCACTTAATCTTTCTCGAATTGCCATTCTTTTTCCCCCCTCTTACTCTTCTACAACGTAATCAAATACTTTGAATGGACAGACCTCTACACAGACACCACAGCCCTTGCAATGATCATAATCTATACCAGTCATTTTTTGATCTTTTACTAAAATCGATGAATCTGGGCATACAGGGAAGCAAAGCATGCAATGCTTACACTTTTCCTCATTCCAGATTGGCTTCATAGATCGCCAAGCACCGGTCTTATATTTTTCAGCATTTCCAGCTTCATAAATAACACCACCGGGAGCTGCATCTTTCCATAGAATTTCTTCTAAATGTGAAGGCGTTGTTTTCTTGTTTGCCATTAGCCTTTCACCTCCTGTAAAGCTACTTTTAATGCACTCATGTTTCCTTCAATTACTTGAGGTTTAGATGCAAACTTGTGTTGGAAGGATTCTACCATTGACTCTAAGAACTTTTCTTCAGTCATAACGCCTGTTACCTTCACTACGGCTGCAAGCATTGGTGTATTAGGAAAATATTTTCCCAGCGTCTCCATAGATACTTTTCGCGCATCAATTGTATAGACTTTTCCTTCGTATCCACCTAATTTTGCTCTCAGTTGCTCAGGATCTTTGTCTGTATTAACGATGATTGCGCCCTCTTTTTTTAATCCTGCACATACATCTACGTCTTTGATAAGGGACTCGTCTACTACTACTACAAAGTCTGGCTCATAGATATTGCTGTGGATTCTAATTTTTTCATCACTGATTCTGTTATAAGCGGTAATCGGTGCACCCATTCTTTCCGGACCATACTCCGGAAATCCTTGAATATATTTACCAGTCATAAAAGCAGCCTCTGCCAACAATAAAGAAGCTGTCTTGGCACCTTGACCACCACGGCCATGCCAGCGGATTTCTGTCATTTGCATTGCCATTGTTTTTCCTCCCTTCATATTCCTTCAATATAATGCAAGCCTCCGTTTTGAAAGCATAAGCCCAGCAACTTTCAAAACTGTGCCTGATCAGGCAATTCTCCTTATTGTCAATTTACTGACAATTCTCGGTATACAACTGTACTATTACAGCGGTATATTTGTGTGTCTGTATTATTACAGTTTAAAACTCTACTGTAACAGTATGTATAGTTTTTATTAATTCTGGCTACAATATATTGTTACAGCTTTCAAAGCCTAGTATAACAGATGCTTTTATAAGTGTCAATATAGATATTTCCTCCATGAAAAACCTTATTTTTCCTTGGTATTTCATCAAAAACAAAAAAAATTACACCTTCGCCGCTTATGAAATAGCGAAGGTATAATATACAAATTAAACAGATTTTCTTTTATTAAAAATATTTCCTTTATTATAATAAGTATCGTAATCCTAGCATCAAGAAGATTCCTGGCACACCTAAAAATCCTGCTACCAGTGCAGTAACCGGATTAATCGCAATGCCTATCTGAAAGAAGCCACCAATAAAGTTTAAAATCAGCAACGCAATACCACCAACGATTCCATTGTACATTAACTTGATTACAATCTTAATAGGCACCAGCAAAATATATCCTACAATATATAACAGTATCAAGCCGAAGGCGTAGGCTAAAATAATATTAATCTCCATTCCAATTCCCATCCGCTTCACTCCTGGCATGTATAATCATTTTTTATCCAGACTCTATTGTTACATTATATAGAGTTTGTACGAAGAATATGTCACATTTTTAGCTTTGTGAAAAATAAAAAGGACAGCGAGAGAGTCTGTCCCACTCTCCATTCTGCCCTTGGATAAAATGTATCGATCTCTTTATGTTATTGAAGTCCATCTCGTACACCCATTTCTCTTGCCAGCTTCATGAGATAGACATATCTGGTTTTTGCCGCTTGTACTCGGTAGATCGCATAATCTACCAGATCATCATCGGTAACATTTTGAAAATATGCCTCTGCATTCTTCCATTCTTCATGGGCAATCCGAATAGTATCAATCATTTTTTCATCTTCTGACCGCAGATCAGCGCCACTGATAATTCTTGCGTAAAAATTATTAACGGCACTCAGAAACTTATTTTCCGACTCCTTATTATTTCTTGAGTATTGTGTCATTTGACCCATTTTAGTACCCCCCATGTACATTAATTCTATTTTGTATGTTATCCATATTTTGGATGATCTATACCTGTCTTCAAGGATGGAATATTTACCTTGGGTAATATCTCCAAAAAATATTTATTGATAATGATTATTAATATCACAAATGGATATATATGAGATAAGATCGCTGGTTGTACTCAATCAATGATATCTGTTAAGATCATTTGATTTATGGATTTTAGTCGGAAATGATCTATGCCTTATCCCCAAAATAAGTGGGCAAACATAAGGCCTGCTCCTACAAAAATATATTTTATTTTTAAAGCGTAAATCTATATCAAAAAGATAAATTAAAAACAATTCAATAATAAGGAGGATTTTTTTATGCAACATCAATTACCTAAACTGGACTATGCTTATGATGCCCTTGAACCGCATATTGATCAGCTAACAATGGAAATCCATTACTCCCGGCATCATGCTGCCTATGTCAATAATTTAAATAATGCATTGGAAAACTATAAAGATTTACAAGCATTATCTTTAGAAGAATTGCTTAAATCTCTAGATCAGTTACCCGAGTCAATTTATTGGCCTGTACGAAATAACGGCGGCGGCCACTTCAATCACACCCTCTTTTGGTCACTGCTAAGTCCGAATGGCGGCGGCCATCCCTCTGGGGAACTGGCAGAAAAGATTAAAGATACCTTTGGAACCTTTGAACAATTTCAAGACCTTTTTAATAAGGCAGCCCTCTCCCGATTTGGCAGTGGCTGGGCATGGCTGGTTCTTCATCCCGACGGTTCCATATCCGTAGTTTCCACACCAAATCAGGATAACCCCGTCTCAGATGGCTTACAGCCAATCTTAGGGTTGGACGTATGGGAACATGCTTATTACTTAAAATATATGAACAAGCGCCCTGATTATATAAATGCTTGGTGGAATGTTGTAAACTGGGACGCTGTTGAAAAACGTTATCAGCTTTTAAAAAAATAATCTTTTTACGCACTTCAGAATTTTGTATGAGAATAAAAAACAAGAATAATATAGAAAGAGGCTGCGAGGGAATGATCCCATGCAGCCTCTTTCTATTGGGAAGACAAAACAATATAGATGGGGTTGGTGATTGCTACCAGCGAATCCTCTTCATCATCAGTGATTTTATGATGCAGCTCAATCCGATACCATCCAGTATCATGGACTACCTTCTCAAAATATAGGTTTAATTTCTCCTTTGGCGGACACGAATATTTTTTGAGGATATACCCATCTTGAATAATTCTTAATTCCAGTTCCTCTTCTGTATTAGTCACACCTATATGAAATTCAACGACTTGATTCTCTGAGGGCACAATCTCCTCCCCGATCATATAGGTTTTTCCTTTGTATATGGCGTTAAAGTCTACCATCGGCCCTGCAGTCATAAAAACTTTTCCACTTTTTATTCCTTGAAGCAGTGCTTCTTGGGACAGGTTTTCACAGTAAATGTAATTTAGCAGACTGCCCAATCTTTTTGCATATAGGTCAAAACTGTGAAGATCACTCCCCGCCACAGCAGTTAATCGATATCCTTGATTCAGCAGATCATTCCATAAACTTCTAGCCATTTCGTTGCTTCTAGTATTTTTTAAAAGCCATGGCGCATTCCATATTTCTATGGCATCCACCTGATGATAATCAATTCCCTGATAGTTCCAGCTGACTTGACCATTATGATTTAATATACGGGGATGGTTGATGCAGAAAATACCGCCTTTACTGCGCGTATCTTTAATGATATCAAAAATGGTTCTATTACGGTAACCGATACGCCAATCAATCCAATCATCGATCCCCAAGGCATTGGCATGCCCCCTCGGTGTAGTCACCTCCACCCCCGGAATCAGCAGAATATCCTTATGTCTTTTAAAATATTGCCAGCTGCTGATCGTATTATGGTCAGTAATTGCAATAAAATCCAACTGGTTTTCCCGGGCTGCTTTAATGATTTCCTTTACCGGCTCTTTCCCGTCACTTTCTTGGGAGTGTATGTGCAAATCTCCTCTATACCATCTTTTCTCATTCGATACGATATGCTTTTTTTGTGTTGGTTTTTTTATAGCAAATCGGCTGACAGTGTTGTTATCATAATATATTTCTATACTGAGATGATATTTACAAATTGCAAATACTTCTACGCTGTCAATTTCAGCAATCCATCGTCCTTTAGGAATATTGCCAAATAGTGCCCCCGGAGATGCACAAGTAGGTGTAATGAATATTTCGATCTCATTTTTTTTGATATTGGCAGTATATTTTCCGATTCCTCGAAATCTTCGATAATCATAAAGCTGTAGGTAAAGTATGTTTTTAGGCTCTTTATTATATTGTAAATGAACATAAATCTTTGTAGCTCCTTCTTTAACTTCAAAGGGAAATTGAAAGTATTTTTTTTGATCTCTGGTTGAGAAAACTCCCTGGTAACGATATACTACCGGACTCGCTTCTGTTAAATGGGCCAGGTCACGCATCTATAACATCCCTTCATAAGATCAACATGCATAAAACTTTTCAGGATATTGAAATTTTTTATAATTCTTGCACTTATTATATGAAAGAAATATTAACAGATCATTAACCTTGTATAAAATCTATGTTAACTTTATCCGCTTTTAGCATTTAAAATATATTTGGCACAGATTTTTTCTAATAAAAAACATGGTTTGAAAAGAGACGAATGACTCCTCAAAACCATGTCTTATTGTAAACCTTTATCTTTTTCATACTTATATCTCTCTTCTTCCCTCTAAAGCCTTAGACAAGGTCACCTCATCTGCATATTCCAAGTCTCCGCCTACCGGTATTCCATGGGCAATTCTTGTGGTTTTGATTCCCATAGGCTTGATTAGCTTAGAAATATACATAGAAGTGGCTTCTCCTTCAATGGTTGGATTCGTTGCTAGGATCACTTCCTTGACTGATACATTTTGTAGTCGAAGGAGCAGTTCCTTAATGCGTATATCCTCCGGTCCAATGCCTTCCATAGGAGAAATGGCTCCATGGAGCACATGATATACGCCTTTGAATTCTCTTGTTCTCTCCATGGCTACCACATCGCGAGGGTCCTCCACCACACAGATCATACTTCTATCCCGCTGTTCACTTCTACAGAGGTTGCATGGATCTATATCTGTGATGTTCCCACAATAAGAGCAGTATTTCGTTCTTTGCTTAGCTTCTACAATGGCTTCAGATAGATTTACAGCGTCTTCTTCTCTCATATTTAGCACATAAAAGGCAAGTCTCTGAGCAGATTTTCTTCCTATCCCGGGAAGTTTTGAAAACTCTTCAATCAGTCTAGCCACTGGCGCCGCATAATAATTCATTTAAATCTCCTCTTTTCAGCAAATGGTTCGCTACAATTTTAGGCGGACACAAGGCCCGCCTTAATTTACAGTTTACAACTACCCGTGGATTTCCTACAATTAAAATAAGCCTGGCAGATTCATTCCACCTGTCACTTTACCCATTTCCTTAGCCATCATTTCTTCAGCTTTTCTCAAAGCTTCATTGGCTGCTGCTAAGATTAGATCTTGCAGCATTTCGATATCATCAGGATCCACCACTGCAGGTTGGATCGCGATATCTAGAATCTCTCTCTTTCCATTCACCTTTACAGTTACGGCTCCGCCACCTGCACTGGCTTCTACCTCTCTCTGTTCAACCTCTTCCTGAAGCTTCTCCATTTCTTTTTGCATTTTCTGTACCTGCTTCAGCATATTATTCATGTTACCGGGCATTCCGGGGAATTTTCCTTTTGACAATTTTATCTCCTCCGTTTTACGAATTTCTTTTTTCTTCAATTATTATATCATATATATCTTCCAAATATTGATATAATCATGATTATTCTTCTATGATTTCAACCAGGTCTTCTCCAAAGATCTCAATGATCTTTTGTACTTCCAAATCCTCTTCAGCTATAGAAATTTCTTTGCCGGCTTCAGATAGCTGGGGCGCTTCATCCTCCATAATACATTTGATATAGACTGTTTCTCCCAGAATTTCTTCAAGGACCCCTTCAATAAATTCCTTATTCGGACTGTTTCCGGCAGCTTCCTTATGAAAACCAAAGCCTTCTTTAAAAACAATCAGCAGTGTGTTCCTATCTACAGTAGCCGGCTTTCCTTCCATCAGTACTGCATGGGCTGAGATCTTTCTTTTCTTAATCTCTTTAAGGATATCCGACCAAAGCTTTTCAATCTTCTCTAAAGAAATGGATTTCCCTGAAGCCGGCGGTCTTGGCATCGGTTGTGGTTGTTTTTCTTCTACTTTTTTTGTTGATATTTCAATCGGTTTTTCTTCTTCCTCTGCTCTTTTTTCTACCTCACTTCTTACAAATCCATGCTGCAGTTTCTTCTCTAATGCTGCAATCCGCTCCAACAGCCCGTCTATCGAAGGATCTAACATTGGTTGACATAGCTTCAACACTGCTACCTCCAGTAATATTCTTGGTTGGCTGGACCACTTGGCATTTACCTCCACCTCAGACAGAATATGAATAGCACGAATAGCCGCAGAGGTATCCGTCTTTTCTCCTTGTTCCTTTAATCTTTCAATATTTTCTCTAGAAAGATTGATAATTCCTTCTACATTTTGAGAAGCCTTTGTCATCAGCAGGTTTCTATAGTGCCTGATCAAGTCCTTAATAAACTGCTGGATGTCTTTCCCCGCACCAATAAGCGCCTCGATGTTCTCCATCGCCTCTCTTGAGTTTCCCTCTATCACTGCATTGACAAGGCTGAATATAAATTCGTCGCTTACAGTCCCTAATACACCAATTACATCATCATATGTAATCCCGTCTACACAGTAGGCAATACATTGATCCAACAAACTTAAAGCATCCCGCATCGCGCCGTCTGCATTTCTTGTAATTAGACGAAGGGCGCTTGATTCCGCTTGAATACCTGTTTTCTCACAGATATCGGCCAACAATTTCACCATTTCTTCTTCTTTTACCCTTTTAAAATCAAAGCGCTGACATCTGGACAAAATGGTGGCAGGAATCTTATGAGGTTCTGTGGTAGCCAAGATAAAAATTACAAAATGGGGCGGCTCTTCCAGGGTTTTCAGCAGAGCATTGAACGCTCCTGTAGAGAGCATGTGCACTTCA
This sequence comes from Geosporobacter ferrireducens, assembly GCF_001750685.1. Taxonomy (GTDB): domain Bacteria; phylum Bacillota; class Clostridia; order Peptostreptococcales; family Thermotaleaceae; genus Geosporobacter; species Geosporobacter ferrireducens. Next base: position 2,629,097 of record NZ_CP017269.1, read on the forward strand.
TCAATGATATATACTTTATATTTACCTTTTGTCGGAGGGTATTTTACATTCTCTCTCAGCTCTCGAATATCATCAACACCATTATTCGAAGCTGCATCGATTTCAATAACATCCATGACCGTTTCCTGTTGGATACCCGTGCAAGTATCACATTGGTTGCAGGGATTCAGGTCAACCGGATTGGCACAATTTACAGCCCGTGCAAAAATCTTGGCGGTTGAGGTTTTTCCAGTCCCACGGGTACCGCAAAATAAGTAGGCATGGGCAATATTATTATTTTTAATCTGATTTTTTAAAGTTTGTGTAATGTGCTCCTGACCGATCACATCCTCAAATGTTCTGGGACGCCACTTTCGATATAGGGCAATATATGTCAAGGGAATCACCCGCTTTCCATTGGAATTATTATTTACTTCTTTTAAGCTCAATTATTTATCATTATAACACACTAAAATATAAAAAAACATGTAGAATCATTCTACATGTTTGATAAACATATATAGGGCCGTGCACCTATCGTTGACAAGCTGTTACTGACGTTACCTGAACAGTTAACTCAGACCAGGCTCCCCCGCGGCACACGAGAGTGCTTACTTACCGTTGCTTCCTTCCGGACCTGGCGGGGTTCATAAGTTCCCGTTGCGCAGGACCCAGTCTTCCTCGCCACTTATTCAGGGCAGACTCAACAACAGCAGGCCTCCGATAGGAATTCAATCCTGCTACAGCGGGTTGCAGGTTACAGGGCACCGCTACCTCCCCATCTAGCACGGCAAAACTTATAAACTGTATACTGGCGGAGAGGGCGGGACTCGAACCCGCGGGGCCATACGGCCTTACACGCTTTCCAGGCGTGCCCCTTAGCCAACTCGGACACCTCTCCGTAATTATGATCTGTCATTTTGATGACGCAATGTGCAATGTCTTAACAGAATCTTATTATAGCGAAAAACATGTCTTCTGTCAATGAATCCTAGCAAATATTTTTCTGGCAATATTTTCAATTGGCCATTTTGTTTAAATCTACTTGCCTGATCATACTACACTGAGTCACATCCCCTGGCTAATCTGCATAAGCTATTATAAAAGGAACTCGTTTACCTTTACATAGCCATAAAGGAGGTGTCTAAAGATGACTGATACAACTGCAGCAAAATCCGGTTTTGGATTCTTGGGTGACAGCAACATACTATTTTGGGTTTTGATCATTATTGTTTTGTGTGGCGGAATAGGCCCCTTGGGAAACATCTTTGGGGGATTTGGAAGTGATAACAGTTTGTTTATCATCCTGCTTGTAATCCTGCTATGCTCTGGGGGATTCCCATTCCTAAACCTATGGTAGCACAATCTCTGAAAGGATCGGACTTTTCCGGTTCTTTTTTCTTTCCTCTAAGCATGTCTTTCATTTTACTTTTTCTTTGCAGCGCTGTCAATATTTCTTTTCTATGCATTCAAAAAGTGCTATACTATTATCTAATGATTAATTGAGAGCAAAGCTTTTAACATTTCCCTTGATATATTCAATCACTAGGTTTATAATTGATAACGCAAGGAATAATATTAGTAAATACAAGGTTTTTTCAAAAATAGACCACAATGGAAGAAGGAGGAAAAGATGGAAATTAAGTCTATTAAAAAACTAAAGCTTTATGGCTTTAATAATCTTACAAAGACCTTAAGTTTCAACATGTATGACATTTGCTATGCGAAAACCGTTGAGGACCGTAAAGGTTATATAGAATATATTGATGAGCAATATAATGCAGAGCGGCTTACAAACATCTTAACCAATGTAGCCAACATTATCGGTGCAAATATTCTAAATATTGCCAAGCAAGATTATGATCCCCAGGGAGCAAGTGTTACAATATTGGTTTCAGAAGGCCATGTAGATCACAGTGATACATCTGCAAACAATGAAGCTCCAGGCCCTCTTCCTGATGCTGTGGTTGCTCACTTGGATAAAAGTCATATCACCGTCCATACCTATCCTGAATATCATCCCGATGAAGGGATTAGTACTTTTCGGGCAGATATCGACGTTTCTACCTGTGGTCATATCTCTCCTTTGAAAGCCTTGAATTATCTAATTCATAGCTTTGACTCCGATATCATGACCATAGACTATCGTGTGAGAGGTTTTACTCGAGATGTAAGTGGTAAAAAATATTTTATTGATCATAAAATCAATTCTATTCAAAACTATATCGCAGGAGATACCCGCGATCGTTATCATATGATTGACGTAAATGTATATCAGGAAAATATCTTCCACACGAAAATGTTGCTTAAAGAATTTGATTTAGATAATTATCTGTTTGGTATTACAAAGAAAGAACTTCTTCCCGGTGAAAAGAAAAAAATCAAGCAGCGTTTGAAGAAGGAAATGGCCGAGATCTTTTATGGCCGAAATATACCTAAAGTATAGTAAAAAAGCTTCTCCTTCTAAATGTTTAGAATGGGAAGCTTTTTTTATTTCTGTGTTTATGATTTAATTTCCTTTACCTTTGATGCTATCGAATAGACGAAGCAATCTTTAGCATTTCTTCTTGCTCCAATTTTCCATTTAATGTGAATTTTACTCCATTTCGATCCCAGTGGATTCTTATCTCGCCATTTACAAATTCAAAAATCATATAGTTTAAGCCATGAATTCTTTTTTCTAAAACTTTCCCATATTTAGGGTTGATATTAATTGTAGCAGCATACTCCCCAAACAGCGGCTCCTGCAGCAATTCTATCCCCTGGTCCTCTTGACCATATAATATCCTTACTTGGATAGTCTTTGTCCCTAGGTTTGTTAGAATCACCTTATCTATCGGATATTCCTCCGGCATATAGGTAGGCTCTTGTATTTGAAAACTGGCAACATCCCTTGCATCCTCTATGCCCATTTCCATGTCTTCAAGGGAAACTTCTTCCACAACGGACGGCGCTCCTTGTTTATCTGCCATTTCACCGGGAGTCTTGTTATGCATCTGTACATTAATGGATTGATCTGAGATACTGGTAAAAATATTCATAGTACGAAAATAATTGGCATAGCCCTCGTGGTTTAGTCCACTGCCTACAGCCACGCCGATCAGCAGCAGCACAGCTGCTGCTACTGTATTTTTATGTACAGGAGGTTTCTTTTTTCTTTCCCCGATCTGTTCTTCAACACGTTTCCAAGTATCTTCCATAGGTGGAACACTGATATCTTCCATGGAAGATTCCAATGCATTTTTGATTAGGATATCCATAACGTCTTCTTTATTCATGACTACCCTCCTTTTCCACCTGTATCGATCGAAGGCTGTTCTTTAGAATATGTTTAGCTCGAAATAACCTGGTTTTAACAGTACCTATATTTAGATTTAACGCTTTACTAATCTCTTCATAAGATAAATCACAATAATAGTATAAATACAATACTTCACTATAATGATGTTTCAAACTCAAAATTTGTTCCCGAATATGATGATTGATTTCTTTTTTTTCCAACACTTCCTCTGGGAGTTCAAACCCATATTTATTGTTGTCATGGCTGTAGGCTAAAATCTGATCTTCCTCTGCCATGCAGATCTCCCTTTTATTCCTATTATATTTGTCCTTTGCCAGATTGCATGCAATGGTACAAAGCCATGATTCAAATTTTTCTTTATCTCTCAACTGTTCCAACTTGCTAAAAGCAATTACAAAGGTATCTTGCACAATATCCTTTGCATCATCTTCATTTTTTACAATATAATACGCTGTTTTATATACCTTACTTCTATAGGTTTCAAATAAGATCTTATGTAGTGAAAGCGTATCACTCTTTCGATCTTTTAATCCCGAAAATATCCCCACTTTTTCAACCCCTTTATGATGGCAGATTCTATTCCTGATATAAAACATTTTCTTTCGATACTACTCCCCCATTCTATCATACCTTATCTTTATCATGAACTCCATATGTTTCCAAACTTTTCCTCTAGGACTACCCCCTCAAATTATGCAAACTTCTTCCACATTCTTGTCACTTTTTTATATATCATCGAAATAAAATACATAGATTTTGCCAGGTTCAGGAAGAATAATGAGAGTAAATGCATATATTTGCTATTCCATTCTCCAAAGGCAGGTGATTTTTTGAACAAATTAGATTTCTACAGTCTGACAGTTGAGTTAATCATAGGCTTTTTTGCCGTTTTAGTCGTCACAAATGTTTTGGGCAAGACTCAAATCAGTCAGTTTACACCCTTTCACTTCATATCTGCACTGGTACTGGGCGAATTATTGGGCAACGCCATCTACGATCGGGAAGTCAGCATCAAGTATGTGCTTTATGCCCTTTTCCTATGGGGTGGCCTCCTTTTTCTTATTGAAATTTTAACGCAAAAATTTAAAAAGACTAGAAATTTTTTTCAAGGGAACCCCTCTATTCTTATTCGACAAGGAAAAATTGACTATCAGGAATTAAAAAAGAACCGGATGGATCTCAATGAACTATTAAGCTTGATGAGACAGAAGGATATATTTTCCGTTCGAGAAGTAGAATATGCGGTTTTAGAACTCAGCGGCTCTTTAAGTATCCTGAAAAAATCTAACTATGATCAACCGGATCGTCAAGATCTTCAAATTCCAGAAAAACCTGTGTTCTTACCGATCGCCTTAATAATGGATAGGGAAATTATTGAAGATAATCTCACGAACTATGGCCTTGACAACCAATGGCTGATGGATCAGCTCCACATGCATGGTATTCGTGATGTAAAGGATGTTTTATACGCAGAATGGGAGAGGAATGAAGGTCTTTTAGTGATACCCTTTGAGTCCGGCACGGATGTAAAGCAATAAATACTCAACCCGATCTGCGTCCATAGCCTTACAAAAGGTATATCCCTAGAGAGAATGGCAATACTAGGAAATGTTTCAAATCTATAGAATATGGAGGTTCCTATGGTTCGTATCGCAATCCCAAGGGCTATGTCCTATTATTATCTGTATCCATTTTTTAAAACCTTGCTTTCTGATATGGGGGCCGAAGTAACCTTATCTCAACCTACAACCAAAGCTACTTTGGAGAATCTGTCAGCCTGTCCTACCGATGAACCCTGTGTAGCTGTAAAGCTCTATTTTGCCCACGTACAACAGTTATTAGAAACCGACTGCGATTATGTATTTTTACCGAAGCTCATTCGTGTGGAAAAGGGAAGCTACTGCTGTCCTAAATTTATCGGTATACCTGATATGGTCAAAACAGCCTTTCATTTAGAGGACCGTATCCTAATGCCCCGGATAGATGTTCAAAATCAAGAATCCATGCTTCAAGATCTGGCACAATTGGCTGATCACCTTGGATTAAATAAAAAAGATCTATCAAAGCATCTTCAGCACGGTTGGGAAGTACAACAACGCGTTTCTTCTTTAATGACAAATCATGGATTAACCGTAGAAGAAGCCTATAGAATCTTTGATGGCTCTTTAGAAGAAAAACCTCATGCCAAATCATCTGAAGTACTCCCTTGTACTATTGGCCTTATCGGCCATCCTTATGTATTATATGAGTGGATCAGTCATGATCTTCCCAGCCGTCTTCGCCGCTATGGCAACGTCATTACTCCGGAGATGGTAGAGACAACTTTTATTCGCGAGCAAATGAAGCAGATCTTCGAAGGAGAAAGATTGTGGACCTTCGAGGCCCAGATGTTAGGGGCCGCTTTTCATCTGATGAAAAATCACTTGGTGGACCGTTTGATTTTAGTCGGCCTTTTTGAATGCGGCCCTGAATCAATCATAGAGCCCTATATAGAAACATTGGCTGAAGAAATGAACATTCCTCTGCTCAAGCTCTTTATGGACGAGCAGACTGGCGAAGCAGGTCTCGTGACTAGAATAGAGGCTTTCATGGATACGGCCGTTGATAAATATGAAAAAACCAAAAAAATAAATCCGCCTGCTCCATCTTTAGCCCCCGGCATTATACCCAAAAACCCCATCATCGGGTTTCCATCTATGGGCCGCCTGGATATTATCATTCACTCTATTTTGAAAGAATGCGGCGTAGAAGCCATTCGCCCCCCTGCCATATCCCGGCGCTCTATTGAGCTGGGCAAAGAATTGGTTCCCGAATTTGTATGTCTCCCTCTGACTGCTACACTGGGACAAATGATTGAACTATTAGAGAAGGGGGTCAATGGTTTTCTAATGGTAGGTGGAAAGGGTATTTGCAGGTTGGGGTGGTATGCACAAATTCAAGATATGCTGCTGAAAAGAAAGGGATTATCTTTCGATATGACTATTCTCGATTCTCCCTTTCCATTGAAGCAAAATGGCGCCAGTTTTATCCATGCTGTAAAAAAAATAACCAATGGTGCTTCTTGGAGCACTATCGGTAAAAGTATCTGGCTGGCCTACTACAAGCTGCAACTTCTAGATCAGGCAGAAGAGCTGCTACGAAAATTTAGAGCTTATGAAATAAAAAGAGGGCAAGCAGATCGTATTTTTTCAAAATTTCAAACAAAAGTGGATCAACTCTTTTCACATAGGGAACTTTCCCGGCTAAACAAAGACTTTATTGAAGAAATGCATTCTATTGCAATTGAAGAGACAGAACCTTTACGAATCGCTCTTGTTGGAGAGATATGGGTATTGCTGGAACCCTTTGTAAATCTGGAAATCGAAAGATTTTTAGGCCGACATTCCGATGTTCGGGTACTGGTAGAAAGAGAAATTAGCGTAAGTCACTGGCTCCAAGGGAATCTTTTTCATACCCCCGCTGCAAAGGCTCGAACCCGGGCTGTCCATGCAGCTGCAGCTCCCTATTTAACTGAACAAGTTGGAGGACACGGTATACATAGCGTAGGATTGAGTATATTGGCTGCCCATGAAGGCGTAGATGGAGTCATACATCTTATGCCCTTTACCTGTATGCCTGAAATCGTAGCCCAGAGTATTTTAAGCCAAGTTACTGAACAGCTGGATATTCCTATTCTTTCGCTGATCGTTAGCGATCAAACAGGAGAAGCCGGCTTTGAGACACGTTTGGATGCCTTCTTAGATTTATTATTGGAAAGACGTTATGAGAAAACGCAGAGAGGTGTTGACAATGGGATACTATATCGGTATTGATGTGGGAAGTGTGACTACAAAATTGGCATTAATAGAAAAGCAAGGGAAAATGGTCTGGGATACCTATATGCGCACAGAGGGCGGACCTATTGAGACCATTCAAAAATCTTTTCTACAGCTTTCAAGAGAGATGGGTGATTTAGATCAAGAAATCAAAGGCATCGGCACTACCGGTAGTGGACGTCATTTGGCTGCTGTTATGGTGGGAGCAGATATTGTAAAAAATGAAATTACTGCCCATGCAGCTGCAGCCAAGCATGTAGACCCTCAAGTAAGGACTGTCATTGATATCGGCGGCCAGGACTCAAAAATCATCTTTATCAAAAATGGTGTGTCCACGGGTTTTAACATGAATAGTATCTGCGCCGCAGGGACAGGCTCTTTTCTTGATCATCAAGCAGGACGCCTAGGTATTCCGATCGAAGAATTTGGTGCCTATGCTTTGAAATCCTATAGTCCTGTGAAAATTTCCGGCAGATGCGGTGTCTTTGCAGAATCAGATTTAATCCATAAGCAGCAAATGGGCTATAAAAAGGAAGATCTGATTGCCGGGTTATGCATTGCGCTGGTCGGCAATTATCTCTCCAATGTAGCTCGTGGAAAAAGAATTGAACCGGCAGTCCTTTTTCAGGGTGGCGTAGCTGCCAATCTGGGGATCAAAGCGGCCTTTGAACAGAGACTAGGCATTCCTATTACGGTTCCCCGGCATCATAATGTCATGGGCGCTTGGGGTGCAGCCTTATTGGCAAAGCAGTGTCATGAAAGAACAGGATATGCTTCCGCTTTTCGTGGGATCAAACCCATTGCTTCTTTTTCCTGTGTACCAAAAACCTTTTCTTGTTCAGATTGTTCCAATCACTGTGAAATCAATGAGCTATATATCGGTGAAAGTCTGGCAAGCCGCTGGGGCAGCCGTTGCAACAAATGGTCTGACTTAGAACGGTCCTCAAAAAACTATCGGGAAGAACGGGATTTCCCGCTTCAAGGTTTTCGTCGTCAAGTTTCCTCATGATGCAGGAAATGACCTCTGTATCGTTCCGAAAAACAGGCAGACATGAAGCCTGCGTTTACAAAAATACATTTTATTCAAAAAACATAAATCTGTATAAAAATTTATATTTTGTAGGGAGGTTATGAAGCGTGAAAAAATCAGCTTTACAAGAAGACAGTTTTTCAAATCCCCCACAATCCTACTGGATTGCCTCTACACCGCAAACGGATTATGCAGAACTCCGTGAAGATAGCTCTGTAGATGTAGCAATCGTAGGAGGTGGAATGGTAGGCATCACTGTGGGATTTTTATTAAAGCAGGAAGGTCTAAAGGTTGCAGTCATTGAAGCCGACAGGATTCTTCAGGGAACCACCGGGTATACTACGGCAAAACTCACTTCCCAGCATTCACTGATTTACAATAAGATTGCACAGCAGATGGGAGAGGAACAGGCTCGGCAGTATGCAGAAGCTAATGGAACTGCTATCAGAATGGTGGCTGAATTGATCAAAGATCAGAATATCGATTGTGATTTTTCATGGCAGCCAGCTTTTGTTTATACCCAATCAGAGCAATATATACAAAAAATCGAGGACGAGGTAAAAACTGCGGCTGCTTTAGGGATCAAAGCCTTTTATCAACAGGAAATTCCGCTTCCCTTCCCAATAAAAGCTGCCGTCCGCTTTGAGGATCAAGGCCAGTTTCACCCGCGAAAATATCTGCTGGCATTAGCGAAGAAGATCCCCGGCGAGGGCAGCCATATTTTCGAACAAACCAGAGCCGTAGACATTGAAGAAGGAGATCTGCCTGCTGTAATCAGTGCCAGTGGCAGAAAGATTTATGCGAAAAATATAATCATTGCCTCCCATTATCCCTTTTATGACAAACCCGGTTTTTATTTCGCTAAAATCTATCAGGAACGTTCCTACGTCCTTGCTGCTAAAATCAAGGAGCCGTTCCCCGGCGGCATGTACATCAATGCAGAGCAGCCTACCCGATCTCTCCGGTCTCTTCCCTATGAAGGCGGAGAACTCGTTATGTTTATCGGAGACCACCATAAAACCGGTCAAGGAGAAAATACCCTGCAGCATTATCTTAACCTGAAACATTTCGCCCAGGAAATCTATACGGTTGAAGACATCCCCTATCGCTGGTCAACACAGGATTGCATCACGATGGATGGACTGCCCTATGTCGGCAGGCTTACCGCAGACAAGCACAATCTATTCATCGCCACAGGATTCCAAAAGTGGGGTATGACCAACAGTACCGTAGCAGCAATTATTTTGAAAGATTTAATCCTTAAAGGAGAGAATCCCTGGACGCCTGTATATGATCCTGCCCGCTTTACACCTGCTGCTTCTGCAAAGAACTTTATCGTTGAGAACGCAGATGTGGCTGCAGAATTTATTTCCGGAAAGCTGATGCCGGTTCCCGACCGCATCGACCCTCAACCGGGAGAGGGAAAAATTGTAGAAGTTAATGGCCAAAGAGCCGGCGCATACAAGGACGAAGCAGGAAAAGTTCACCTTGTAGATACCACCTGTACCCATCTGGGATGTGAGCTTCAGTGGAATGCAGCGGAAAACTCCTGGGACTGTCCCTGCCACGGCTCCAGATATACCTATGATGGTGAGATTATTGAGGGTCCAACAGTGATGCCTTTGAAAAAGATAGAATCGTAAAACCCGCATAAAAAAGCTGTAGTTTTCGACTACAGCTTCTTCCTTTTACTTGGGAATGGACTTGAAAGCTTTATATAGAATGCCTACGAGAATAAAAGAAATCCCAAGCTCCGGTAGCAGATAGGCTCCATTATAGATAATCGAATAGATCCAGGGATTCATCCCTTCCGGTGCATAGGATGCCCAAATGATCACCCCGGAAAGCACTGATGATACAAATCTTCCAAATACCCCCAGAAAGGTTCCTGCATATACACCCTTTAAATCTTTCCGGAATAGCCCTGCTAAGCCCAGTAATCCAAAAGCTACAAGGTAGTCCAACAATATGGAAAGGATGTGAAATGAATATTTCGGTCCTAGTATAAACTGCAGCAGTCCATAAACGGTACCGGCTAGAAGCCCCGGTCCTACTCCCCACCGAATGGCGAAGAGCAAAATGGGAACCATGCTCCCTGCAGTAACAGATCCCCCATAAGGGGCTTCAAAAATCTTTACATAGCTTAGGATTTGTGCCAATGCTATCATAATCCCTGCTTCCACCAACATTTTTGTAGATAATTTTTTCATGATTTTTCCTCCTTTTTACACCAATAAAAAAACTGCATCGATTGAATGCAGCATGAAAAGCAAAATATATATTATACTTCCTACGCTGGCATTACCCAGATCAGGTATGCGGGTCGAAGGATCAATAGACCTTCCTCTCAGCCGGATTCTTCCAGCTCCCCGATAAACGATTCAGTTTTCTTATTTAGTTTATCACAGCTATATTGATTTTGCAATCATCCTTTGGTGTAGAAAATTTTATTCATCTATAGCTTTAGAAGGTCATAGCTTTATTTATTATAAAGCCTGTAAATTTTTTTTGCAATCTCCTTTACTTTTCGGCGAATATCCTCCGGCTCCAGCACTTCTACCCGATCCCCAAAACCCAGAATAAAACCATAAACCCAGTTTTCTTCCGGCAATGTTATCTGTACAATTGAATAATCAGCTTCCTCCACCAAAATATTCTCGCTGCCAAACCATTCTTCTATCATAGTCTTCATGTCCGCTGCAAATTTCAACACCAGCTGCACAGTATTTGAGGGCTGGTGCCACCCCTTCATCCAAGGAATTTGTTCTAAGTCAATTGGCTGTCGCTGATAGGAACTATCCGTTATTTTGATATCTTTCATTCTTGAAAGCCTAAAAATACGGAATTCCTTCCGCAGCTTACAATAGCCATAAAGATACCATTTTTGACTCTTTAGCACGATCGTATAAGGATCTACCTCACGGGCTGAAGACTCTCCATTGCTGCCCCTGTAAACGAAAGATATGGCACGGAAGGACTGGATTGCCTCCTTGATTATATCAATCTTTTCTTTGAGGAAAGCTTCATTCCCCCAAGAACTAAAATCTACAAAGATCTGCTCTGTTTTTGCCCTGAAAGCCTCGGCTTCCTTATCCTGAACAACTCCCTGGAGCTTGTCCAGCAGCCTGTCGGAGCGGGTGTCACTATATGAAGCCACACTTTTTAACGCAGATACAATAGAAGCCAGTTCATCATTGGTCAAAAGGGTTTTATCCAGCTTATATCCATCTACAATACCTATGCCCCCATTAATCCCCTGATATGTAATTACGGGTATGCCCGCCATATTCAATGACTCAATATCCCGATAAATCGTTCTTACAGATACATCAAATAAATCTGCAAGTTCTTTTGCCTGGATTCTCCTCTTATTCATCAAGGTCATTGTAATCGCCAGTAATCTATCCAGCTTCATATAGCATCCATCCTTCCAGCACAGGAATAAATCTTTTCAAAACAATAGCCGCCATAGCCTTATTATAAAAAACTTGCTTCCTCATCCATTATTACGGTTACATCTTTGTGAAGTCTAAGAATTGATGCCGGAACATCGGGTGTTATAGGCCCAGTTACCGCCTTACACAGAGCATCCGCCTTTTCTTTTCCGTTTGCGAGCAAAAGTATTTTTCTTGCAAACATAATTGTTTGAATACCCATACTGATTGCATAACGGGGTACATCCTCAATATTTGTGAAAAATCTTGAGTTTGCCAGTATTGTCTCCTCATCAAGCTTAACCTGATGGGTAGTGGCTTCGAAACTTATATTGGGCTCATTAAAACCAATATGTCCATTTTTGCCTATACCTAGAACTTGTAAGTCAATTCCTCCCGTTTCAGCTATCTTTTTTTCATATCCACGGCATTCTTTATCAATATCTTCAATATTGCTGTTCGGCATGTTGATATTTTCTTTTTCTATATCGATATGTTTGAAGAAATTCTCCATCATGTAATAATGATAGCTGTTCGTATTTTCTTTTGCAAGCCCGATGTATTCATCCAAATTAAAAGTAATCATCTCTGAAAAGCTTAGCTTCTCCTCCCTGTACATACTTATAAGCTCTCTATACATTCCCATAGGTGTACTTCCCGTGGCAAATCCAATAACAGACTTAGATTTTAAATAAATCTGCCCGGCTACAATCACTGCAGCTCTTTTACTCATTTCATGATAATCCTTGACAACTACGAAATTCATCGGATCACTCCTTGTAGCATTGATCTCCCCTTACAAATGTATATGCAATATTAAATTCCTCGTTAAAAATTACAATATCCGCATCTTTTCCTTTCTCTAGACTTCCTGTTCTGTCATATATGCCCAACAATCTCGCAGGATTGAAGGTTACAGTCTTTACAGCTTCTTCAATGGGTACACCCGTATTATCCCTAAAATTTTTCAAAGCTCTATCCATCGTTAGTATGCTTCCTGCAAGGGTTCCATTTTCCAATCTGGCACTGTTATCTTTAACAATAACGGTCTGTCCTGCTACTTTATAGCAGCCTTCCTCCATACCGGAGGCACGCATGGAATCAGTAATAAGAACTATTTTTTCAGTTCCCTTTACCTTCAACAAAATTCGCTGTATAGCCGGATGGATATGAATGTTATCGGCGATCAACTCACAATTTACGTCCTTATCGTCCATAGCCGCACCCACTACACCGGGATTTCTATGATGAAGAGGCGTCATTGCATTAAAAATATGCGTAATACTTCTGGCTCCCAGTTTGATCGCATTCAATGTCTCGTCATATGTGGCACAGCTATGACCTATGGATACAAGGATATTTTCCTCAACGCACCGCCGGATAAATCCTTGAGAATTTTCCAGCTCCGGAGCTGTAGTAATCATTTTAATCACATCTTTATAATTTTCCAGAAAAGAAAAATCAGTCCTAATAATATGAAGACCGTTTTGTGCTCCGGGATATTTCTTACTGATAAACGGCCCTTCGAGATGGCATCCCAGCACCTTAGAGCCATATCGCTTATCCATTGCTTTTTTGATATTGTCCAGCGCCTTTTCAATCGTATTCCAATCCATTGTCGCCGTTGTTGCAAGAAAGCCTGTGACGCCTGAAGCAACCAGGTTTTCACTTATGACCCTAATCCCCTCCTCACTGCCATCCATAATGTCATGTCCTGCTGCACCATGGATATGCATATCAATAAAGCCTGGGGATACATAGCGTTCTTTCGCATCAATAAACCTTTCTATTTTATAACGGTCAATTTCCTTCTCCGGAACAATACCGAATATTTTATCTTCAAATAATAGGACATTGTCATCAAGCAGCCCTTTTTCAGTTATTATTCTCCCATGTATGATTGCTTTCAGTTTTCATTCCTCCCTATCATTAGGCTTCACCGAAATTAGTTTTAGATTGATCAAGTTGTAATAAAAGCAGGTAGATCATGCCCCTATCTACCTGCTTCTATAAGTATTGCTATTCCTTGCCCATGTGATCTTCCAGCATTTTATTTCCATAGACGATTGTCGAAGATGATATATTCACTAAATCAGCTATCATCTGACTGACGCCGCTGGTATAGGTTCTGGCATTTAGCGCCTCAACCAACAAAGGCAGGTTTGTGCCGCTTAGGACATGTATATTAAACTTAGGATTTTCGGCGAGCATCACCATCGAACGGTTAAAAGGACTGCCCCCAGGGAGATCTGCAAAAATGATAACTCCCTCCGTTGTATCCAGTTTTTCGAAAGACTCCATTAACTTTCTATCCAATACATTTATGTCGTCCTCCGGTAGGAAATCCACGATTCCAACGTTCTTCTGTTCTCCCATAATCATTTCTACAGCACTGATCATACCGCTTGCAAAATGATTGTGTCCTGTAATAACAAATGCTACCATTTTATCACCTTTTTAGATTACGACGTTATTTTTTTTGATTACTTCCGTATATTTTGCATATACGTTGTCATTATTTTCCTGAGGGACTTCTACAACATTCGGCGAAACAAATATCGCCAGTTCAAAACCTTTCTTCTGCAAGAGTTTAGCCGTCTCTGATGCAAATGCCTGACTGATATATATTACGGAAAGAGTCGATCCTGCCCCCACTTTTTGATGATATCCTTCCACCGGAACAAGGGCATCTTCAAGGGGAACACAATTATCTATAAATACATCTGCAAAATCTCCAAGCTTCTTACCCGTAGAATGCGTTGCTTTTGCTTTCTTATAGTTTTCCCCTGAAGCAACGACAATCACTTTCATTCCTATTTCTTTGGCATACATCGCGGCCTCTACGGGAGCGGCGTTAAGGCCTCCGTGAGAATAGACGACCATTGTATCATCCTTTTTGAATGTATAACTTTGCAGGAAATTTTTAATGTATCCTTCCTGCCTTTCAATCCACAACAACTCACGTGCGCCGCCTGTTCCAATAACATTAAACCACATAAGTCTTGAGTCCATTAAAGGATGAAATCCAACGATACCACCATATCTTGGAAATACATCTAATATGGGAATAACAGAATGCCCGCTGCCGAATAAATGAACCAATCCACCCTTTGTTATGGATTCTGACATAATTTCAGCTGCTTTTTTAATATTCTCTTCCTGTGTCGATGCAATCTTATCTAATACCTCGTTTGCTTTTACAAAGTATTCTACTGACATTTACATTTCTCCCTTCGATTTTGTCTTATCTACTGCAATTAATATTAACGATCCTCTAAAGGCTATATTAAAGCATTCCTATTGCTACGCCTATTAGTGCAAAGATAAATATAAAACCCATAACCCGCAGTGGTGACATTTTCCTTCTTGATAGCAGATACCACACCATTCCCACGACTGCTAAGGGCAGCATCCCTGGCATGATTCTGTCCAGAATTTCCTGCAGTGAAAGCACCATTTCACCGGATGAATATTTAAGCGGCGTAGTTACGTTTATATAACTGGCACTTAGTGCACCCATAACCAGAAGACCCAATACATTCAAGGAATCTGTCAAAGCATGTATCTTACCGCTTGACATAACATTCTGGATACCATTTAAACCAGCGTTGTATCCAAACTTATAAAGATACCATGAATATGCCATTGTCAGCGTCGGGTAGAGCAGAAAATAGAAAGCGGGCCCCAATAAACCCGAAGAATTTGTAATGCCCAGCGCTATTGCCAATAAGATAGGAATCAGAGTCCCCGGTACAAGGGTATCGCCGATCCCGGACATAGGCCCCATGAGAGCAATTTTTACCGTGCTTATCGTGTCATCATCAATATCTACCCCATTCGCTCTTTGTTCCTCCATCGCTGCTGTTACACCGTTAATAACACTTCCTACCTGCGGTTCAACATTAAAGAGCATTAAATGCCTTTTCAAAGCGTCTCTGATATCCTCTTCCTTTTGATACAACTCCTTTATTACGGGAATCATTGAATGGGCAAAAGCAATCCCCTGCATCCTTTCCCCGCTTTGTGATGATCCATTAAAGAAGAACCATGTCAGCCATGATCTGAATAAAGTCTTCTGGGATAATTTCTTCTCAGTCATTTATGACACCTCGCTCTCTGCTGTAAATTTAAACCAGAATAATGCCAGTACCGTGCCAAACAAGGCAATCGGTATAATCGGCAGCTGCAGATATACTACAGCTAAAAATCCTATAAGAAATATACCGAAGTAAATTTTTTCTTTTATAATCATATTTAGAAGAAGGCCTATACCGAGCGCAGGCAGCATTCCTCCTACTACCTGCAGATAATGATTGACAAATGGAGGTATTGATGATATAAAATTCTGTAGAAAGTCTTTTCCAAGGTAAAGTATTACGAATGCTGGTATAAATCTTAGTGCAAAGTTTACGACCTGAGGCAGAAGATTCATCATCTTTACACCCTTCATATTTCCTGCTTCAGCATACTTGTCAGCTTTATGGACAAAGTAAACATTTACAATCCATACTACATTCCATAAGAGTACACCCAGCAATCCAACTGGTATAGCCAGGGTTGGAGCTAATTGGGGGTCCATCTTGGATAGAACTACAAGAGCTGTGGTGAGATAGCCAATATAATTCACGTCAAATGGCATTACGGCGCCTGGTGTGATGATACCGATATACATTGCCTGTATTAGAACTCCCACTTCTAATGCAAGCTTTACATCTCCCAGAATAATACCTACAAGAGCTGACGCGATAAGTGGTCTGCCTAAGGTATAAAAACCACCGGTAGTTCCAAAAAACCAAGGTGCCCCAATTGCTCCTAAATAAGTCAGCAGCGCAATGAACACTAATTGGATCGTCACTTTCATTCCTCCCTTTATTTATTTTTCAAAGTAAAGCCTTGTTTCTATTCTTTCACCTCCTATTCCCTTACATATTTGTGCCTTTCCTTGTCCCATGTTATCAAAGGGGTATCCGGGACCAACTGGAAAGAAATTTTTAAGCCTTCCCCGTGAAGCACTTCGAGTATTTCAATATCGGCGTCACTTAAAAAAACATTATGGGTAATCTCATACTGGGCACCTTCTTTTTTAGATACATTTCCAATATTGATCCATTGAGGACGAAATTCATTCCTGCATAATTCCTTAAGTAAGGACGGAAACCTCACGATAATCAAATTGTTTCCTTCTTCAGAATCTAGTTTTTCTATCATTTCCTTGGATTCTGCCATACTGCACATATAGGTCTTATAATTTTTAGGTACGGACATGGTCATAATTGATTTCAGCATAGGATTTGCCGCAGTTTTATCGTCTATGGCAACGATATTTTTAATTTCCAGATTTATCGCCCACTTGGTTATGATCTGACCATGTATTAATCGATCATCTACCCGAATAAAGTTTTTTCCCATTTTCCCGCCTCCCTAATACTCACTTTTTAATTCCACTTCTATCGAATATCTGTCCCACCTTAAAATAGATTCTGCATATTCAAATGGAACACCACTGCTGTTATAGGTTATTCTTTTCACATCAAATACAGGAGTGCCTTTCTTTTGACCAAACAGTGTGTACATAGCCTTTTCTTCCAAAATGCTGATGTTATAGATTTCTTTTGCACTGTGCGGTGTAATCCCTTTGGTCTCTAATATTTTATATAATGAGCCAATATCTTCTATTAGCCCTGCCTCCTCTATTGATAAAAAGTTAGATGGTATATGGGATGTCTGCAATGCTATCGGCACTCCGTCCACCAGCCTTAACCGCTTGATCCTCGTAATCCCGTTGTCCTTGTTTATATTCAATTTTTCAGCAATAGTTTCATCGAGGATAGCTTTAATTTCGATGACTCTTGTTTCCGCTTCAATTCCCTTCTCCTTTAACTCATCTGTAAAGCTCATAAGATTCAACATTCTGTTGATTTTGGGCTTTGCTACAAAAGTTCCTTTCCCCTGTATTCTATAAAGGTACCCTTCATTTACTAAATCCGTTAAGGCCTTTCTCACCGTAATGGAACTGACATTATGGATCTTCTGAAGCTCGTTTTCACTTGGAACTTTTTCTTCAACTTTATATGTTCCGTCTTTTATTTTATTGATGATATCTTCTTTCACCCGATAGTAGAGCGGAATGGGTATATTCTTATTGATAGCGATCACCCCTCGGTATATTTATATATATTCATGTTAGTATGTTCTTATGTTCTTATACTAACTTTATTTTTATAATAGCACAAATTTTTTGTCTTGCAAACCTTTTTTTAATTTTCTGACATATTTAAAACCGTAAGTACCCTATAAAACAAATCAAAGGCAGAGACAAGGTCTCTGCCTTTGATGCTGATAGCTTCTACATATTTACTTTTAATTTTTTATGTCTGTAGTTTTCTTTGAATGCTTCTATTTTGCTTTCGATAAGACTATACAGCACAGGTACCACCACCAGGGTCAATAGGGTAGATACCATTAACCCGCCCATAAAGGCTACTGCCATGGGGCGAAATAAGTCATTGCCAAAGAATGCTAACGGAAACAGGCCAAATACCGTTGTAGTGGTACTTAGCACCACCGGTCTGAATCTGGCACTGACCGCTTTGGTACATGCCGATTCAATCCCTATGCCTTCTTTTCGTTGATCATTAATATAATCGATTAAAATAATCGCATTATTAATCACTACCCCCATCAGGCTGACGACACCCAATATACTAAATAGGGATAAAGGCTGCATAAATACTACCAGGGCAATCATAGAGCCTATTAGGGATAATGGTACTGCCACAAGGATGATGCCCGGCTGAACAACTGAATTGAACTGTATCATTAAAATGATGAACAGCATAAATACTGCAAACAGGGCCGCAATACCTATATTTCCCATATCCCCTTCCAGGTCTGCTTTTTCTCCTTCTGGAATAATCGTAACACCGGGAAAGTCCATGTCCTTTATCTTTTCTTCCAAGACCGTCTGCACATCAATTGCATTATATCCAGGCAGTACCTCCCCTTGAACAGCTATGGCCCTCTCCCCTTCATAACGGTTTACCTGTGCAATAACCGGCTCAAATCGAATATCTGCTACATCCTTCAGCAGTACCTGCAAGCCAGTAGTAGATTTTATTTTCAAGTTCTTCAAATCCTCCAGTTTTTTGATATCCCCTTTTACCAAGATATCATACTCCTGATGTTTTTCTCTGAATATCGTTGCCTTTCTCCCCATCAAAGCTAGATTTACTTCTTTTTGTATATCATATTTCGTAAGTCCATAGGAAAGTGCCTTATTACTGTCTACCTTCATTTTAAACTGATAATCCAGTTGTGGCAGGTCATCCCGTACATTAGTGCTTCCCTCTATATCTTCCAGAGCTTCTTTGATTTTCTCTTTTGCCGAGAGGATGTCCTCCATTTCGTCTCCTTTGATGCGGATTTGAATAGGCGCACCCAATCCCCCTTGTACTTCCAGCTCTTTCACAATGACACTTGCGCCTATAACCCTTTTGTCATAGATCTGTTGAAGCTCTCGAACCAATTCTTCATTGCTTTTAAAGCGCCCTCCTTTTTCCAAATCTACTCTTATAGCAATCTGCGCCAGGTTCGGAGCATTGGATTGAGGCATAATGGATAAATCAAACTTGGGAAGACCTCCGCCAATGGATGATGTATAGGCCGTAATTTCCGGCTGCTCTCCCAGTACCGCCTCCACCTCTTTTACCAAGCCGTCGGTTTTATCTATATTGCTGGTATATTCCGTTTGTATATCAATATAGATCATATCTTTCTCAGATTTAGGAAAAAGCTGCTGCTGTAAAACGCCGCTTAAGGATAAAGAGAAAACCAAAATAATAAAGGCAAGTGCAAGGGTTGTTTTCTTGTATCGCATTCCTAAAGTCAGCAGTTTTTCAAATGCGCCCTTCACTTTCCCTGCTTTCTCTTTCTTTCTGCTTTTTCTAAAGAATAAAAAAGCTAAAAGCGGTGTTATTAAAATTGCAATCCCATAAGAGGCTGTCAGGGATATGATAATCATCTGAGGGATGCCTCCTATAAAAGCCCCTGTTGTTGCCGGCAGAAACAGAAGGGGAGAAAAAGCGGCTATGGTTGTAAGGGTAGAAGATAGTATGGGTATGGCAACTTCCTTTGTTCCTTCTATGCATGCAGTCAGTCTGTCTATGTCTTCATCTATTTTGTTTTGAATGGCATCACTTACTACAATGGCATTGTCTACCAACATCCCCAGGGCCATGATGAGCCCCGTGATGGTAATCATATGAATTTTGATTCCCATGATGCCCATCGTTATAAAAGTAATCAGCATGGATAAAGGGATGGCAAAGGAAACCGTTGAAGCGTTCCGAAGTCCCATTCCCATCATAATCACCAGAATAACGATGAATATTCCGCCCAAAAGATTTGCAGAAAAATGATCTACCGATTTGGCGACCTCGTCAGGCTGGTAAACAATTTCATCTATGCTGATATCTGGAGGAAGTTCTCTTTTAAAGTCTTCTAAAACTTTTCTTACCTCCTTTCCTGCTGTAACTACGTTTAAATCTCCTTTAAAATACCCTACCAAAATAATTCCGTTTTCCCCATTGTTTCTTATTTTATAATTAGAATCCTTTTCTCCCATATATACCTGTGCCACATCTTTGAGTCTTACAACCATTTTGTCTTCCCGGATATCTATAATGCTATTGGCGATTTCATCCAGCGTCTGGAATAAACCCTCCTGATTTACATAAAACTTCATCTTTTCATCTTGTATATTTCCTGAAGGCATTTGAATATTCTGCGCAGCAAGTATACTACTTATTTGGCTGAGGGACAGCTGGTATAAATCCAGTTTCTTTAAATCTACTTCTACTTTTATCTCTTTCTCCTGCTCTCCAATGATGTCAAATCTCTTGATGCCGCCAAGCTTTACCAGCCTATTTTTCAATCTTTCTCCATAGGATACCAGCTGTTCATAACTGTATCCGTCACCGGACAATCCGATTAACATTCCGGTGGTTTCTATAAGGTTGGTATTGATATCTATTTCTGCTATCCCGTCAGGAAGTTCTTCCTTTATATCTTCAATCATCCTATAGAGTTCATTCCAGCTTTGATCCAGTTCACTCTCAGAAATGTCCATATCCAAAACGAGAAGAATTGCCGCTGCACTGTTGAGAGAAGAAGAACTGGTATAATCATAGTTTCTCAATTCCGTAAGTTTTTCTTCAAATTTTTGTGTTACCAGTATCTCAACTTCTTCTGCGGAAGCCCCTGGATAGATGACGGTGATCATTGCTGCCGGAGCAGGAACTTCGGGATATTCTTGCTTGGGAATCGTGTGGTAGCTATATGCACCAAAAATGATGATCATTATGATGGTGAATATGGTCACAGTCTTGTTTTTTATCGGTAATCGAAGTATATGTTTAAACAAATTGATCCCTCCTCTACTCTTTTATGTCCACGCTATCCCCATTTTTTATGCTTCTCATCCCTTCTACAATGATTTTGTCCCCAGGATTGATCCCCTTTCTTACCTCTATTTCATTCCCAAATACTTCTCCTAAAGTCACCTCTTTTGCTGCAGCTTTTCCATCCTGTACAATATAAACAAAGTCAAATCCTTCGTTCAAAAGGCTGTTCATAGGAATAAATACCCCCTGTTTTTCTCCCAGTATGAACACGACATCTGCTAAGGTTCCTATGGGAATTTCATTGGGTTCAATGCTTATCTTTACTTCATACAGGCTGCTTTGGCTGCCGGGAATGGAAGATAGGGTTTCCACAACTCCCTTGATCTCATCACCTTGATACCTTACTGCAACATCCGTTCCCAATGATATCTTGCCTAGATCTTCATTAGTAACACCAACCTTAACGGTGCTCTCTACTCCCTTTATGGAAATGACGGGCAACCCGGATGTTATATAATCTCCCTCTTTTACTTGTATCTGTAGGATCACACCGTCAATTTCGCTCTTCAGAACACTGTTTTCCATTAATTCCTGGTTTTGCCGGTAGTTGGCCAATGCAATGTCTACTTGGTTTTTTAATATTTCAATCTCTTCTTTCCTTGCTCCCCTTAATATCTTGTTGTAAGCCTCTCTCGCGCTGTTAAGCTGCTTTTCCTCCAAATCCAGCTTCAGCTTCATTTCTTGCAACTGCTGGGATGAGATTGCACCTGCTTCCATGAGCCTTTCATATTTTTCGTAATTATCTTTCGTGTTTGCGTAATTTTTTTCAGCAACTTCCACACTTATCTTTAATTGGTTAATATCTTCCTGTACAGCTCCCTTCACAGCCATATCATATTGGGTCTTTGCTATTTCATACTGGGCTTTCCCTATATCAACTTTTGTTTTTAAATCTTCTTCACTGATCCTGACCAGCTTATCTCCTCTTTTTACCTGCTGTCCCGATTTTACAAATATCTCTTCTACTTTTCCTCCCGTTTTAAAGGCAGATGTCCTTACATCCTGTGCATCTACGATTCCCATGTACGCTAAAGTCAGCGGAACCTTTTTTGTTTCAGCCTGCATGGCCCTGACGTTTTTTCTCTGTACTTCTATTTCTTTTTGAGGCTGGCAGCCTGTTAAAAGAAATACTCCTATCAGTATGCATACAATGAATTTCTTCATATTTACCCCCCCTTTTTTAATTAAATAGTTAGTTAATCCGTTTTAAAAAAATCATAACTTCTTTCATTTTAATTAACTAATTAGTTAATATTCTATAAAAATTTTTTTATTTTTGCCATCTCTTTAAATAATTCGTGATAGATTCTATATAAAAATCATAGAGGAACTCATCAAAAGTTTCTTTTACAAGTTTCTTATCAAAGCCACAATAATCCGCCCACTTTTCTCCTACCATGATATATGTAGTTAAAGGCATCATTCCAAAGAAAAATCCAGCGATAATTCCTCTGTCTATTCCCTCAGGGTCAATCTCTAAAACATTTAACCGCTGTCTGCTATCTTCCATGATAGGAGAAAAAAATTCAAATGCTTTGTTGATTTTTTCACTGCCGGAATTTTTTATCATTTCTCCAAATAAAATACTGAAAATCTTTTTTTTATCCTTCAAAAAATCCATCATTTCATCGGCAACTTCGTTAACATCCTTTTTATTTAAAATACTTTTATTTTTCATTAATTGACTTTTTAGCAGAACCATTTCATCTATATGAATATTGATCAACGCTGTCAGCAATTCTTCTTTGCTTTTGAAATAATAATAAATGAGAGCCTGGTTTACCTGTGCCCTTTTTGCAATATCGCTTACCCTCGCACCCTCAAATCCAACTTCAAAAAATACATCTAAAGCTGCATCCAGTATCCTTTGTTTACTTTCCTGACTATCTGCTTTCATGATATTAATTCTCTGCCTCCTCTTCAGCTCATTAATTAACTGTTTAGTTAAATTTTATATCCTGTTATATTAAAAGTCAATTATTTTTGGTATTGCAGAAGATTATTTCTATTTTACGCTGCCCATTTACATAAACAACGCTACTTTCTTTATGCGGCAAAGAAAGTAGCGTTGTTATTTTTATCCTATTATTCTGTTTTATTCAGAAGAATTCTTCCAATTTCAGGGCTAACAATACAGTAGGATATCTGTTCCCCGTCTACTTGTCCGTTCACCAAAACATGCTCCTCAAAACCATAGCTGGTCAGCTGAATGTTGGTTTCATCTTTTAAGACAATGCTTATGCTGTTGCCTGCAAGCATAAGGGGATATACACCTTTATGTGTAGGATTTATATTTAACAGATTAATTAAATTATTTATTTCATCTGGTGTATAGGTTTTTATTTCTTCCTGCATCAAGCTATATAATTTCATTTCTTTAATCTCATCAATCGGTATTGCTTTTCCCATTGCTTCCAGGGATTCACCGATTTCAGCGGGAGCAGGTTTTTTTCCGGCAGGCTGTTCCCTGTTCCCGTCTGTTTTAATCGTAACGATACGGTTTGAATCATCCCATCCTACTATGGCACCTAAAGATTCCGCTACAAAACGCCCAGGAATAAAGGTACGTCCCTCTACAAGCTTTGCAGGCACTTCTAGCTGCACAGTTTCTACACTTTGTATTCCATCGACCTTTCTAGTTATGGTTGCAGTGTCCTGTCCAATGGTTAATACGATGTCCATATCCTCTGCAAGTACTTTAACTGCTTGCTTCTCTGCATCCCACGCTACTGTAGTCCCTAGTTTTTCCATCACTCCCCTCAAAGGAACTAAGGTCCGGCTATTTTCGATAAAAGAGGCAACATCCGTTTCAACCCACTCATCATTCACTTGTATACGAATGCCCTGATCCATAATCACTCTGTTTTCTATTGGCAGATTGTCCTCTCTACTGCCAGCTTCAGAATCACTTGAATCTGCCGGAAGTTTCAAGAGATAGGCCTGTTCTCCTTTAGCTACCTTTACAAGCTCTCTTCCAAAAATCTCATAAAGATACGCTGCATGTTCTTCAGCATAGGGTGTAATACCTATTTCAATATAGTCTCCCATTGGTCCTGTGTGGGTTACGGTAAACCCTTTTTCTGCTATTTCTTTGGCATTCTTCTCAAATATGTACTGGTCAATTTCCCTATGTTTTTGAACCAGGTAATTTTCAGTTTCTACTTCTATACTTGAAGCCCTATTAAATGCCATATCATCAGAGTTGGCAAAAACTGTACCTGATGAAATCGCCGTTATGCACATACCCATAATCCACGCTTTTGTAACCTTTGATTTAATCATAAAATTCCTCCTTACGCCTTTAATCTTATTCCATTATTTTAATTTGACGGAATTCCCTTGATCATGGTAATTGCTTATTTTAATTATGGTATATCTAAAAAAGTTTGCACCATCGGGTATCTTATCTGCCTCCTTTCTAACCGTTCCTTATATCCTTAGACGATGAAAAAATGATTTCGTTCCATAAATCTACGATTTAGATTTCTTAAAACATCGGTATATATGCAATTTATTGAACAAAATTTATATATGGAAATAATTCTTTCTACCTTTATACCAGAAAAAAGCAGATTCATTATCGTCTATGCATGTTTTGGATAATACAAAGAGCCAAAGAACAATTCCTGTTCTTTGACTCTTTGCCTATAGCTTAAATATTTTTATACTTTCTCCCAGTTGATTCATCATACGATTCAACTCTTGCATAGATGAGGTAATTTCATCATATCTAAAGGACTATTTACTTGCTACTTCGCCTTGGTGCGCGCATTTCCCGTCCAGTATTCTGTCTCTATTCCGATCTCTTGGGAGATGAATCGGGCACCATTGGTTCTGTTATAATGCTCTAGGGTTTTAATAATAATCCCGGAACCCATAATAAGGATTGGTACGTTTGCATATACCACCATGATATTTACAAAATCTGAAATGTACCATAAATTTCCTAATTCAAGTCCTGCAAGAACCGTTAATGCACCAAAGGGAACAAAAAACAATGCTCCTGCCGCACGAATCCCTGTAATAAAGCTTTTGCCTCTTGAAATAAAGTTTCCTGAAATCTCAGCAAAAAGGATGAGCCCAATGAGTGTTGTAAAGGCAAACAAAGCATAGCATAGTGAAACAATCATTTTTATCGCAGCATCCATGGAAGTACCAGGCACAAGATGCTGAATGGATGTAAGATATACGGTTAGCTTGGAAGAGCTGATAGACTCCCACGCAACACCTGCATCTCCCGTCCAAACGTGTGCCATAACAACCATAAAAGCAGTCATCGTACAAATAACAATGGTATCTAGAAAAACTCCAAGAGATTGAACAAAGCCCTGTTCACATGGGTGATCATTATCTGCTACCGCAGCGGCCATGGTAATTGTACCTTGACCGGCTTCATTTGACATCAACCCACGCTTAATCCCTTGGGACAATGCCACCCCAAACGCACCGCCAAAAATTGCATCGGGAGTAAACGCTCCGGCAAATACAGCCTTAAAGAAGTAGGGGATTAATGGAAAGTTAATAAGGATCAGTATAAAAATAATCCCTGTATAAATCACTGCCATAAGAGGGACCAATAAATCCGTCACTGCAGTAACGCGCCTAAGTCCTCCAAAAACCGTCATTGCTACAGAAATAACTAAGAAAATTGCAATGGCATAGTAAACAACAGATTGGCGATCGAAGGTCGTACCTGCTAATGTATCTGCAACAGATCCTAATGCCGTAAACATATGAAAGGTTTGCCCAGGAATACTGAACAAAGCATAGATGATGAAGATCCAAGAGAGCAAAACACCCACCCATCTTTTATCTCCATAAACTTTCTTACCATAGAAAGGAAGTCCTCCAACAAATTCATCGCCTTTTTTCTCTTTAAATATCTGGGCTAAAACGGCTTCTGCAAAAGCTGTAGCCATTCCGAAAAAGGCAGAAACCCACATCCAGAATACAGCACCCGGTCCTCCTACTGAAATCGCACCGGTAACACCCATAATATTACCAGGCCCTACCCGCATGGCTGAACTTAATAGGAAGGCTGCCAATGGACTTACGCCAGTATCTGATGCCTTCTTCTCCATCAGGATGCGAACTCCTCTAGAAAATCTAGTGCATTGTACGAAGCCAGTTTTAAAAGTTAAATAAATACCGCAGCCTACAAGAAGAAGAATTGCAAAGGTAAATTTGCCTAAGATCGGGATGCTGGCATACCAGTCATAATTTGTCGGGAAGTCCCATAAAAAATCAGCGATTGGAACAATAAACTCAAAAAAACTATTGATCGATTCAAATACTTCGTTCATTCACTATACCTCCTTATTATTTTTTTAATTCGAATAGACCCATCTTTCCCCGGTGGGCTTATCCCCCTCCTTTAACCTTCCGGTATCTAGTAGAAAGCATTTATGCATAAGTATTTATTCTAAAAATTTCCCTCTGATGGCTTTTTCCATTCTATTTAGTCCCTCTTGTAAAAGGGCTCTTGGGCAAGCCACATTTATTCGCATATATCCGCTGCCTTCCTTTCCAAAGCCAATTCCGCTATTGAGTGCCACTTTTGCCTCATTCACCATAAGATCCTGAAGTTCCTCATTGTTTAGGCCAAGTTCTTTACAATCCAACCATAGGAGATAGGTTCCCTCTGGTTTATTCGGTTTTATTTGAGGAATATTCGTCCTGCAATAATCCGTGACAAACTGAATATTCTCCTCTAAATAGGCGATCAATTGGGTTAACCATTCCTCCCCTTCTCTGTAGGCAGCCTCAACAGCAACCAAACTAAAACAATTATTTCTTTTTATATCTAATATATTTAATACTTTCTCAAATTTGTCATAATCTTTTTTATCTGGAAAAATCACTGTTGATGCCTGAAGCCCTGCAATATTAAAAGTTTTTGTCGCAGCGACACATGTAATGGAGTGCTTGGCAAATTCTTCAGATATGGAGGCAAAGGGAGTATACCTTTTACCGCCTAAAACCAAATCCCCATGGATTTCATCGGCGATTACTTTGATATTGTTTTTAATACAAAGGTTGCCCAGCTTGATCAGTTCTTCTTTTGTCCACACGCGCCCCACTGGATTGTGCGGATTACAGAGAATCAGATATTTTACGCCATCATCGATTTTGCGCTCCAGATCCTCATAGTCCATCACATATTTTTCTCCCACTCGCTTTAGCGGATTGCATATAAGCTCTCTGTCATTATCCTGAACGACACTAAAAAAAGGATAGTATACTGGTGTTTGTATAATAATTTTGTCCCCTGGTTTTGTAAATTCTCGCATCATAATACTCATAGATGTCACTACAGCAGGACTATGGCAAATCCATTCCCGTTTAATCTCCCATCCATATCTTCTCTTATACCAGTCCATCACTGCTTCAAAATAAGAATCTGGTCTAGCGGTGTAGCCGTAGATTTCTTGGGCAGCACGATCCTGAATGGCATCTACGATAGGCTTTGCAGCTTTGAAATCCATATCTGCAACCCACAGCGGCAATAAATCTCTTCTTCCAAACTTCACTTCTAATTCATCGTATTTCGCTGCAAAATTATTGCTTCTGTCTATGACGGTATCAAAATCATATTTCATATGGCATCCTCCTCAAAATTGACCGAATGGTTGTTATATAAAATTAAGCTTATATAGGATACGGTATTTTTCCCGTTGTTATAAGGGATACCACAACTGCGGGTTAATCCCATGACATCAATCCCATAGGCTTCTACAGATGCAACCGCTTCTTCTGGAAAATAACATTCTTTTCCTTCTTTATAGGCACATTTCTCACAGTGTCCGCAAGGCCCTACATTCAGTGGAAGTATTTCCTTCATTTGATATTTTGCTGCGAGCAAGTGGCGGATAGCTTTAAATACGCCGGTATGTACTGCTTTTCCTTCCATCATTCCCTTCATGTCAAAGGAACTTTTCAAAGGATGTATAGTTTGAAACAACAGCCCCTGTCCATACTGCATGGCTCTAGCTTTCAAGTCCTCTACAGTGCCTACGCCGGGAGGGCACATCCAATTGCTTCCATACATGCCGCACTTATTTTGTTCACACAACTTTCGCAGCTCATCGGAAAATTTCACCTGTTCTATACCCACAACCGCAGCATGTGCAGCGTTTAATGCCAATACATCCTGAATTATCGCTTCTATCCGGTCTGTCATATTCCCACCCCTATTTGCTTATAAATTTTTGCTTTCTCTTCTCAATTATCTATGTATCTATATACTATATTATTAAAAAATTTTGTCAATTTTTCCATTTTATTTAATCACAAAAAGAGAGCGCTCTCATCGCTCTCTCAACTTATTGATAAGTTTATATTTTTTGATTATGCAATCAGCTTAAAGGTCCAATCTACTAAATCTATTGCTACCTCTGCAGTAACATCATTTTTATCCAGATGGGTATTTAACTCTACTAAATCCATTGATTTTACAAGCTTTGTATCCATCAGATGCTTAAATACATATTTTACTTCATCAATTGTCATACCATCGGTTACAGGCGTACCTGTTCCAGGTACAAGATCTGAATCCAAGGCATCCATATCGAAACTCAAGTGCACTGCCTCTACATTATTTGCTTTTAATTTTTCAACAATATCTTTAAGTATTCCATCAACACCCATATACTTAACTTTGTCCATGGTATACAAGTTAAGCTTTTTATCTTTTGCTAGCTGAACCTCTCCCTCATCCAAATCTCTAGCGCCAATGATAAATACATTCTCCGGTCTTACTTTTACCCCTTTATAATAAACATCTGTCAATGAAGTGCATCCGACACCCATGGCTGCTGCCAAAGGCATACCATGTACATTTCCTGATGGAGAGGTTTCGTCGGTATTGATATCGCCATGGGCATCAATCCATACAACCGCTAAATTCTCATAGTATTTGCTTGCTCCTGCAATGCTTCCTAAACCCAACGAGTGGTCTCCTCCGATAACAAAGGGAAAGTTTCCTGCAGCTAAGGCACTATAAACTTGATGGGCCAGATTTGTGTTTACTTCAACAATCGGCTTAAGATATTTCATTCTATTATGGAAGGCATACTTTTCCGTATCACATACTTTTGGAACATACAAGTTTCCAAAATCATAAATACTGTGGTTGTATTTTTTAATAACATCTACGATTTTTTTCTCTCGCAGTTTTTCCGGACCATACTGTGCACCTTCCCTGTCACAGCCGTAATTCATTGGAACACCAATTAAACTAATATTCATCTTCTATTACCTCCTATTTTGCTGTCATATTGTCAAAATTCTATTCTAAGATCTATGGTATAAAAGAAAGTGTTTTACTGTTTATAACTATTTTCTGAAAATATTATTTACTAACTGCCCAATAGAACAGTACAATAGTGATTATAGCATCCGCCAAATTGCAGGTAAATGAAAATATTTATTAATCTTTCAGAATAATTATTAATTTTGAATAATTATTCTTTTCATATTTTTAAGGCGCTGTTTTTATATGAAGAATTTCCTTCTCCACTTCCTATAATCTCTACATGTAAACCTTTGTTACATTTCATTCATTGTTTTATAAAAAAACAGTTTCCTGAATATTAAAAGAGTCGATGGAAAAATTTTTAAGTCTATAAATTTACAAACCCGTCACAACATGGTACATTTAATATATCTATGGATACGAAATTTCGTATCCGCATCAATTCAATTGGAAACATAGGAGGATTGCAAATGAATACCCAATTAGATCTAAATTACGAAGCACTTGGACTGAAAACCGTTGAAGCATTACAGAAAAACAGATTTAATGCTTCTTTTTATAAGACCGCTCAGGAGGCCCTGGAAAAACTTTTTTCAATGGTTACACCAGAGGATTCTGTTGGAATTGCAGGGTCTTGGACTTTACAGCAGTTGGGTGTGGTAGAAACGCTAGAGGAACGCGGGAACACCGTTTTCTGTCACCATAAGCCTGGACTAAGCCCGGAGGAAGTTTTAGAAACCCGACGCAAACAGTTAACCTGTGATGTTTTCTTGACAGGTACCAATGCCATTACCATCGATGGCCGGCTGGTAAACACAGATGCAACGGGTAACCGGGTAGCCGCCATGATTTTTGGTCCTAAAAAGGTGATTGTCATTGCAGGGGTAAATAAGATTGTACAAAGCTTGGAGGAAGCCGAGGAACGTATTCGCGCCACTGCTGCCCCCCTTAACAATAAAAGGTTAAACCGCTCCAACCCCTGTGTTCAAACAGGTAAATGCATGGATTGTCAAGGTCCGACACGGCTATGTAATGTCACAACAGTACTGCATAAACGCCCGCCAGCATCAGACATTCACATTTTGCTTGTAGAAGAAGAACTGGGTTTCTAGAAATAGGGTTTAAAAAACGAGTCAAAGGCAGCTTTCTCCCTTGACTCGTTTTTCATTGTTTTCTCATAAACGGGGCTTCCGGTTTTTTGTATAAAGCAGCAGACCGTAAGAAAGTTTATGTCAAATTCTATGGATTTTAGTTCTGTATCATACGCTTCATAATTTCATTGCTTCGTTGGATAAAACTTGTCATCGCTTCCGGCTCAAGAGGTTTATGGCTTAGCACAGCGAGATCGTATATCTGCTGTGCAACTAAGTTTAGTACTTCTGACGCTTCACCGGCATGCTTTAAGCAATATTGAATCAGGGGATGCTTTTTATTCAGCACAAGGATTTCTTCACTTGGCATCACACCAGGATTAAATCCCCCTAAACTGTAACGCTGCATCATCTCCTGCATCCTTCTGCTGTCCTCGGAAAGAATAATCATTGCTGCAATATCCCCAGATTTCAGATTTTCCAGCTGAAGCTTGCAGTTCTCTTTGTTGAGGGCCTTCTTAAAGATCGTTGTCAATGCCTCTATTTCTTTGTTCTTTGTCTCTTCATCCACCCCTTGGTCAGCATCCTTCATCAGCTCTGAAATATCAGAGTCTACCCGTTTGAAGCTGATATCATTCTTCTTCATCTCTATATGTGAGATGAAGGCTGAATCAATGCTGTGATCCAGGACAACAGCCTCAACTTCATGCTCCTTTAACAGCTTAATATACTGGGCTTGCTGGATGGGGTCCGATACATAATAGATTTGCTTTTCCAATTTTCCCGTATGCTTTTCCAGGTATTCCTGAGCAGTTACATATTGCTCCCCCGTCGTTTTATACAGGACGATCCCCTCTATTTTTTCATAGAACTTGTTATCTTTGATGAGTCCATATTTTACAAATGGACTGATATCATCCCAAAACTTTTCAAATTCTGCCCGATTCTCTTTAAACAGACTGTTTAATTTATCCGCTACTTTCTTCGTAATGTAGTCAGAGATTTTTCTTACAAAACCATCATTTTGCAAGAAGCTTCTGGAAACGTTCAATGGCAGGTCAGGACAGTCAATGACACCTTTCAGCAGCAGCAGAAATTCTGGAATCACTTCTTTAATATTATCGGCAACAAAAACCTGGCTGTTGTAAAGCTTGATGCGCCCCTCAATGGTGTCAAACTCTGTATTGAGCTTCGGAAAATAAAGAATTCCCTTTAGGTTAAATGGATAGTCCATATTCAGGTGAATCCAGAACAGCGGTTCTTTAAAATCTCTAAAGGTCTTTCTGTAAAAGTCTTTATACTCCTCATCGGTACACGCATTGGGCTGCTTCAGATAAAGCGGTGAAACATCATTCAATGCTTCCGGTTCTGTGATAATGATATTTCCGTCCTTATCTTTTTCCGGCTCCTTGTCCGCCACCTCAAAATAAAGGGGATAAGGCATAAAGGAACAATATTTTTCAATGGTATCTTTTACCGTGTATTCACTTAAGAAGGTTTCTCCATCTTGTCCCAGATGCAGGGTGATTTCAGTTCCTCTTTCAGTTCTGCTGCCATCCTCCATCTCAAATTCAGTACCGCCATCGCAGCGCCATTTCACTGCCGGCGCATCTTGTTTGTAAGAGCGGGTATGGATTTCTACAACGTCTGCTACCATAAAAGCAGAATAAAAACCTAATCCAAAA
Source organism: Geosporobacter ferrireducens (assembly GCF_001750685.1). Taxonomy (GTDB): domain Bacteria; phylum Bacillota; class Clostridia; order Peptostreptococcales; family Thermotaleaceae; genus Geosporobacter; species Geosporobacter ferrireducens. The sequence goes on from NZ_CP017269.1 coordinate 2,661,147, forward strand.
TGACCAATGATTTGATCGGTATCTCCTTTGTCCTTATAGTTTTTCAGAAAATCCTCAGCGCCGGAAAAGGCAATCTGATTGATATATTTTTTCACTTCTTCATCGGTCATACCGATACCATTGTCAATGAATTTCAATGTCCTTGCAGTTCTGTCCAATACCACTTTCACCTGAAAATCAGTTTCACCGTTTAGGTCTGCTTCACCCAGGCTATGTAGTCTTTTTAGTTTTGTAATGGCATCACACCCGTTGGAGATAAGTTCCCTAATAAAAATATCGTGGTCTGAATATAGCCACTTTTTAATGATAGGAAAAATATTCTCACTGTGGATAGACAAATTTCCTTTTTGTTTACTCATAAATACCCTCCTGATCATTTAATATAATTGTTTTTTTATTCTAATATCCTAAAGGAACTGTATATCTTTTACAAATTTATATTACACCTAGTTCAATAGGTAGTCAATACAAAACTAGCACTCTCTTCACGAGAGCGCTAGTTTGGGGAGGTATTTTTTGGAGCTGTAAGAAGCAATATTCTAGTATTTCACTGGACTCTAGCCGGCAGCTTTCGGCTTACTATAAAATAAAGAACAGCGGAAATCAGAATAGATACAAAATCTGTTAATGGTTGCGCATAAACGATTCCTGTAAAGCCGCCAAATGCGTTTAGTATGAACAGTAGGGGAATAAATACAAAACCTTGTCTGCTTACAGATAAAACCAAGGAGGGTATGGCTTGACCCATTGCCTGTAAAGCATTGGTGAAAATAAACAGGATACCGATGACCGGACCAGACAGCATCAAAGCTCTTAATATAATCATGCCATATTCAATTACTGCTTTACTGTTAATGAATGTTCGAACAATTGAATTTGCACCCAACCAATAGATAATCGTTAGTATAGTGCCAAGGACTACCGAACATATAACTGAAAACTTTAATACTTCTCCAGATCGTTTGTAATTCTTTGCACCATAGTTATACCCCAACAACGGCTGAATTCCTTGTCCTAAACCAAGCTGCAGCAAGACAATCATCATGCTTGCTTTCATTGCAACACCCATAGCGGCTACCTGGATATCACCATAACCGGCTAGGAAATTATTTAAAACTACATTGGACACCGTCATCAAAATATTGTTAAGAGATGCGGGAATACCTATTGCCAGTACGGTCGTTAGAATTTGATCACCCATCTGAAAATCTTTAAAAGAAATAGATAAAATAGACTTTTTACGCAAAAAATAAATAATATAATATCCCGCACCGACTATATTGCCAATTACTGTAGCAACAGCGGCACCAACAACACCCATATTCATCGTAAGAATCATGATCGGATCCAGTACAATATTAGCAATTGTACCAAGCAGCATCCCAAACATTGCTTCATTGGGTTTCCCTTCTGCACGAACAATGTTACTAAACGTCTGGGAAAGGATTACAAAGGGTGCGCTTAATGCTACATAATTCAGATACCCTCCTGCTAAACCAATGGTATCCTTGCTGGTACCAATCAAGCGGAGAATCGTCGGCATGCAAACCCAAAATAATATCATTAATAAACAGCCTATCCCTATAGAAGCATAGAAACAGAAGGAAGATACTTTTTTGGCATATTCCCGTCTGCCTTCACCTAATGCCCTAGATATTAAAGAGGTTCCACCTACAGCAAACAGGGTGCCTGCTGCCATAAACAGCAAAAAAACAGGGGTGGTTAACGATACCGCAGCCACCTGTAATTCATCACCAGTTTGACCTACAAAAAAGGTGTCTGCAATATTATAAATGAACACCACCAGCATACTGATAATGGCAGGAATTGCATTTTGGGCAACGGCTTTCGGTACAGACATTCTTTCAAATAATGCTATATTTTGTTCCATCAAGAATCACTCCTTATAAAATAGTGTAGCTTGCTACATATATTTTGAAAAAGATAGGAGCTTTTTCGCTCCGTCTACTGCTCTTGAATATTTTCATAGATTAAATTTAATAGATATAGTAACTCTTCAACTTGGGTATCTGTGAGCCCCTGAAGTAGTTTCTGTTCCATTTGAATTTTAAACTCGCACATGGCACGATGAACAGAGGCTTCATTTTGTGTGAGATAGACATTTTTAACTCGCTTATCCTCAGCATCAAATTCGCTCGTAATAAATCCTTTGCTTTCCAGGCGTTTTAAAATTCCAACGACGGTAGGATGCGCTACTTCAAGATAGTCTTCAATGTCTTTCTGTGAGGTCTTTAATCCCTTACGCTCATTTAGATAAGCCAACACTCTTCCTTGAGACAAGGTCAAATCAAATAGCTTTAATTTTTGATTTGACTTCCTCTCAATGCAATCATGGATGAGTTTTATCAGAAAACCGACATCCTCATTTTGGTGCATAGACATCCTTCCTTTCTAAACGTGTAGCATGCTACAATTATACATTTGGATTTTAAAAAAGTCAACATCCCTGTATAAATTTGGGGGAATTGTTTTCCTTCAGATAATGCGCATTTAATCAAGAATGGGCCTAGGCAGAGATATTAAGCTATGTCTGCCTGACCCTGTTCTTATTATGGTAAAAGTTTGGACAAAAATGTACCTTTCTATGATTAGACTTTAGTTGCTTTTTTGTGTTTCTCCTTGCATCCTATTCATGGTCGTATTTCCGGTGGTAGGAAGCGTACCTGCCAGCTGCTGTTTTATATTTTCAACCCTAGCTTTTACATAATTTATAATGGAAACGGAGCTTCCTCCCATTCTACCGCCCGGTCCACCTTTCATATTCTCACCCATGCCCCCCTGCGGTCTTTCTGGCCTTTCTTCACCATCAGGTCTCTCGGGTCTTTCTCCCTCTGGAAATACTGGCGGCATGCCTTGCTGCTGATCTTGAGGCGGCTGTCTAAACATTTCATTTGTTTTTTCTCCAGCACTCTCATCCGGTTTCACAGGCATATTCTGAACAGCATCCTTTATCGCCGCTGCCTCTGTTTCAGAATAGACGATACTAGTTTCAAACTGCTCCATCGTATAGAACTTCGTAGGGTCTGCTGCAACATAAGGTCGGATAATTTTGGCCAGTTCATCAACTCTACCTTCAAAGTTTTCAAGATATGCAACAAGCTCTTTGATATATCCATGGTACCTTTCCTTATATTCCTGCACTGCCAGCAGATTATTGATCATCGGAAGGTTTTTTATATTTGCCCCCGATACAGGCTCATCGATGGGAATAGTTGTACTGCTGCCATTTCCTCCGCCGCCGCCGAAACCGCCTATGGACATATTATAATCCCAAGGAAGTACCGTAAATTTTCCATCCTGTCCGTAGAGATAGTAGTTCTGTGCCATGTTTCCATTGTAACTGTCATAGTTGCCAAGCACGGTATTGGCCGCAATATATTTTAATGTGCTGTCCACATCTAATACGCTCTCAATATTCCCCTTTTCGCCGGCCTTCATATCATTCAAAACTTTTATGAAGTTTTTCAGATCTGTTTTTGTCTCATCTTTACCGGATTTTTGTTCGCTTTTGTCATAGTTGCTGCCTTCTACATATTGTAAGGTACTGCCTTGTTCCTGCTTATAAAGGTTTCCTTTGTCGTTGTCAAAATTCCTCTCTAAAAAGCTGTCGTCAATTGCTTCTACACAAAGATAAAAACCATATAATTCACCGTTAATATAGATATTGGCAAAGGCTGTAAGGGGTACATCCGCTCCGATTTCCCGCAATGCTTCATAGCTTAAGTATTCCCGCATATAGGAAGGGTCAGAATACATGTTGTTTACCACAAATTCATCCAGTCCAAAAAGGGTCTGTCCCTTTACATATTTGTCCAGCTTAATTCTAAAACTATAGCGATCAGAATCACTGCTTGCTACCGACCTTAAAGAAAGATTCCCCTTGGTTCTAAAACCTACATTTTCTACTGTATTCCCATCAATGGTTACTTTTGCACTCTTGTACTCCTCTGCCAGAGGATCGCTTAGCATACTCTTCCAATCTTCTTCGCTGACTTCCACGTGGATATCTATCACACGGTCTTTTTCAAATATTCCGCCATACTCGGCAGTCTCCTTGGACGATATAACTTCAAGGGCATAGGCTCTCAAAACTGCTACGGTTGTAAATAAGAGAATCCCTGCCAGTATAATGCTCATGAATTTTCTTGCTATAATCTTCTTTTTCATTTTCATTCCTCCTATTGGTTAATATTCTGTCGCGTCGGCACACATGGATAAGGTAATATTCAGATTCCCGTTTCTACAACGGATTGCATCTATGAATTCTTTCTGATTTATTTCTTTATCTATTTCTACGATATAATTCAACTCATATAGACTGCCCAAATCCGTTGTTTTTACTTTTCTAAGCATATAATTCGTTGTAAATGCTTCAAATACGTCATCAAAAGCTCCCTCAAAATCCAGATCTTCAGGAATAGTAATTTTTAAAAGCTTCTGGGAAGTTGTTTTAGCTCCAAAATTTAATAGATTCAGGATTAACATCAGCAAACAAAGAACTGCTGTAAACAAAACAGCATATCCATAAAACCCAACCCCACAGGCAAGTCCTGCAGCCATTGTAAAAAGAACATAGGCAATATCCTTCGGATCTCCTGGTGCACTTCTAAACCGAATGATGGAAAAGGCTCCGGCTAAGCTAAATGCCCTTGCCACATTGCTGCCGATCAAAAGGATAATGATGGCAATGACCGTGGGTACCAGCACCAGTGTAAGTGAAAAGTTTTGCGAACAGCTGCCTTTTCCGCAGGTTTTCATATAGGTTAGGCTGATAACGCCTCCTAGAACAAAGGATACAATGATCGTCAATATGGCACTGGTTAAAGATATTGAGGCACTAGCTGCCGTTGTGTTGAATAAGGTCTCAAACATACATTTACGTCTCCCTTCAATTGTTTATTTCTTAATACCATTCGTTTATGTTCCACACCATATTTTGAAAAGCTGGTGGGAAAAATTTTGTGTTCAGAAAGAAGCTTTGATAACCATAGTGGAATACTCTTTTCTGCTTTAACTTCCATAAGCCATTGATCCCTTTCAAGTAAGCTTTCTCCGTAATCTCCACTTTCAAGCCTCAAATCATATCTTCTTGTTCTGATGTTTGTGTCAAAAGTGATTCTTAAATCATTATCGTCCTTGCAAAATAAGGCTTTTCTGTCATAGGCCAGATAGAGCTTTGGTTCAAGGGAATATAAGCTTAAAATATACGCGATTTCATTCATTACCTGTTTATTCATATAGATTTTAAGCTCTGGCTGAATACCTGTACTTACAAAATTATAGGCTTCATCTAGCTTTAGGGCTGTCCTTCTTTTATTGACCAACCCGCACACCTTTTTCTTAATCTCTACATACACTTTTGCATCTGCTTTAGGCGTCCCATAAGAACGAATGCGCAGTTTTTCTTTGTACTTTGGTTTGGCCAAAGAATTCCTGATAAGGTAATTGTCTTTTGTATCATAATAAATGTTGCTTATGGTGTAAAATTCCTGATCTCTGTTATATTGATCCGGCTCCATATACCAAAGCAGCCTTTGTTGAATTTTTTGGTATGTGGTTTGATCCAGTAAAAATTTGTTTTCATATCGGTTAAAAACCTCTATTGCCACGATAATCGCTCCCTTTCAAATCAAATTTTAAAGATTGAAGCAGCTGCAAAACTTATTTCTTGATCTCATTCTACAAAGAGAAGCTTAAAGAAACCTTAAACATTTAACAAAGATTTAACATCAATAAAAATTCATAAATCCCTCACATTTAAGGTTGCTTTAAGCCTGAATGTGATATAATACAGCAAATGAAATTGAATGGGAGGTTTTAATGTGCGCATATTAGTCGTAGAAGATGAGCTTCCTTTAGCTGAAGCATTGGTACAAATATTGAAAAAAAATAATTTTACCGTAGATGTGGTTCATGAGGGCGAAGTTGGATTGGATAATGCTTTAAGCAATATTTATGATTTAATCCTGTTGGACATCATGCTGCCGAAAATGGATGGCCTCAGCATATTAAAAAACATGCGCCAGGAAGGAATCTCCACGCCTGTTATCCTGCTCACAGCAAAGGGAGAAATTTCCGATAAAGTGACTGGCCTGGACAGCGGTGCCGATGATTACCTGGCAAAACCTTTTGCAACAGAGGAACTATTAGCCAGGATAAGGGCACTATCAAGGCGCAAAGGTGAAATATTATCAAATAACACTTTAAAATATGGTGATATTGAATTAAATACTTCAACTTTAAAATTATCCCGAAGTAATAAAGAGGTAAAACTCACATTAAAAGAAAGTGAATTGTTGGAATTCCTTATTTTAAGAAAAAATGTAACCTCTCCAAAAGAGTTAATTATCGAAAAACTTTGGGGATTTGAATCAGAGGCTGAACATAATCATGTGGAAGTGTATATTTCTTTTTTGAGGAAGAAGCTTTTGTTTATAAACTCTGAAGTAACCATTAGTACCGTTCGCGGGGTAGGATATATTTTGGAGGTGAAGGAATAAATGTTTAAACAGCTTAGAAATAAATTTCTTATTCTTAATTTAATCATTATCTCGATCCTGATGCTGGCTGCTTTTCTTTCTATTTACGGACTCACTTATACCAATGTATATAGGGACATTGACAGGGAGCTCCATAGAATATCAGAATTTAGCCGTAAAAAGGACGGCGGCCCCGGTCAACCACCGTTAGACCGGGATCTTAATTCGCCTCCACCTCCGCCCAACCGTTCTGTTTCTTTTGTTTTAATCACAGATGGAGAAGGGACCCTCGTTCATATTGCATCTATATTTGATATGGACAATACTTTTTATGAATCTGCAAAAGAAGCTGCCTTATCCCGGGATGCAAATACAGGCACCTTTAAAATGGACGGCACTTATTGGGCCTTTATGACCCGGCCCCATTTTGACGGCTATAACAAAATCATTTTCTTAGATGTCACTTCCCAGCTGGGCATTCTTACGAATCTGATCTATACTTTTTTAGCGGTTGCACTCATTATGTTGATTTTTATCTTTTTTATCAGCAGATTCTTTGCTAATAGATCCATCAAGCCCATAAAAGAAGCCTTCGACAAACAAAAACAATTCATTGCCGATGTCTCTCACGAATTGAAAACACCCCTTACGGTAATCAATACAAATGTAGACGTTCTTTTATCTAACCGCCAGGAATCCATCAATGATCAGGTAAAATGGCTTCACTATATCAAGTCTGAAACAGAAAGGATGACGAGGCTCACGAATGATCTGCTGTATCTTGCTCAAATAGATTATTCAAACATGAAAATGATCTATTCCAATTTTGATTTCAGTGAAGCCGCTGAAGATGTGCTATTAACCATGGAAGCGGTTATCTTTGAAAATAATATTTCTCTCCAATACAATATTGAGCCCAATGTCTTTCTCTACGGCAATCGTGAACAGCTTCAACAGGTAATCATGATTCTTCTGGACAATGCAATAAAATATACAAACAACCAGGGCTATATAGATTTCTCTTTGAAAAAAAGCCATCATCAGGTTATCTTGTCCATAACCAATACAGGCGAAGGTATCTCCGTTGAACATATCGGTAGAATCTTTGATAGATTTTACCGCACCGATGCATCACGATCAAGGGCAGGAGGCGGTTACGGACTTGGCCTGGCCATCGCTAAAGCAATCATTGAACAGCATAAAGGGAAAATCTCCGCCAAAAGCGTGGTATCTCAAAGTACAACCTTTTCCATTGAGCTGCCTTGTTCGAGCTGTTGATCAAGCTGTGAAATAACCTTTCGACTAAAGAAAACCCCCTTCAGATAAGTTTTTAAACCTATCTAAAGGGGGTTTTTTCTTATTAAGGCAATTGTGCAAGCGAGTCATTCGGGACGGTCAAAAAGAACCGTCCCTTTTGACTTTTTTTGCAACAATAACAAACATTTCTTCATTGTCCATTTCAACAATTGTTTCTAAATCTGAGTTCTTAAAATACTCTTTAATTATATGCATCTGTGGCAAATTGTCCTCCGATACTGCTTCTGAAGTATTTTTATGCAGATTGTTTATCGCTTCTCTGCTTTGAGAATGACAAATTGCAAACTGACCACCCTTTTTTAAATACTTTGCAATAATTTTAATGGCCAATTGCTTTTCGCTAAAGTGAGGAAACATCGAGTAGCAAATGACAAAGTCAAAGTATCCATGCTGCAGGTTAGATTCCAGAACATCTCCACAGATAAAAGAGACATTGTCATATTTATATTTACGTTGAGCAATTTCAAGCATTTTATCGGAAATGTCGATTGCTTTTATTTCTCCTTTTTTTCCGGCCTGCTCTGCAAGAAAAGGTATTAAAATTCCTGTTCCTGTCCCTACGTCCAAGATTTTGGCTCCGCTTTCAATATTTAGTAAGTTTAAAATATACTTGATTTTGTCTGTATCATGCTTACAAATAATATCCCATTTTTCAGCCATTGAATCAAAAAACTCCCTTTGTGTAATCAAACGATTATACCCTCCCTTTTAATTAGATTGCTTTTTTCCAATGCAAAAACTATTGCCGGAATAAACACAATTTGTATTATAATTCCTGGAATTCCTTGAGCAATTGCTCCGGTTATAAATACAATAGGACTGGGCAGTTTAGCCATAAAGAATGTTGCAAGGACCCATACAACGATCGATGAAATAATCCTCCCAACAAGCATACTGCAGATAAGGGAAATATAGACATTTAGTTTGAATTTCTTATACAGCAAGCTTGTAGCCGCTCCATATGCCGCCAATTCAAACACCATAAAAGGCAATACCGGAAAAGCCGGAGGCATGCCTGTGAGCAATGAACTTAAAATCGGCGTAATGGCTCCTACTGCAATGGCAAAGGGTAAACTAAGAACAAAACCAGCAATAAGAACCGGAATATGCATGGGTAAAAAAGTTGAGCCTCCGCCAAACGTATGAAACACTGTAGGTAAAATTAACCCTAGAGCAATAAAAAAACCTGATAATACTGTTTCCTTTCTCGATTTGTTTTTCATAAAAAATCCCCTTTTCTTTGTTTAAAATAAAAAAACCACAAAAGAGCTATTTTCAAATAGCATCCCTTCATGGTTTAATTTCCATCAATCAAAGTTTACAAATTCATCAAAGCCTTCATGGCCTTGTTTTATTGTCATTAATATAACATATTTCATACAGTAACTCAATTACTGCATCACCCTTTTAGAAGGCATTCTTATCCTATTTCCTTCATTTTTTTGAGCAACATAAGCTGTATTTTTCTCTTCTTTTTTCTTATAACTCCCTGGAATAATCCTTAAAACAATCTAAACAAACCTTTTTATCCTCCATTAATCGAATCTTATGCTCTGGGGCGCCTTCCCCGCAGTTTTCGCATATAATGGTTTTGAACAATCTCGCTCTTTCCGGCAATTGAAAGCCCGGGCTTTTGAATTCAAAAATCTCCTCCACCGGTGCATTTAATAGATAGGCTTGTCGCTCCTCTCTTCCCATCTCTACCTGAAATGGCTTTAGAACAATACGAATGCTTTGATTGGTAGGACGATGAAAAAAGCTGAAAGCCTGCTTTCCAGTTCCTCTGTAAATAAGGTTTCCTTTTCCAAAGCTGCAGCCTAAAAGTACTTGAATCGCATCCACACCACAGGCATCATTTTCAGTAATACAAACAACATCTTCGTCCTTAGAAAAATCAATCTTTAGTTTTTCTTTAGCTGCCTGACTGGCTTTGTAGCCGATGGCTAGCCCTGGACATTCATGTCCATGAAAATCAACACATTTTTCCCATAACTTCTTAATCATCTTTTCATCTCCTTTTAAAAATAAAAATAAGCCATGAATGCTAATAAAATAGCCGTCATGGCTTAAATCGTCTTCTTGACGAATTAAATCAACGTTTATCATTATATCCCGAGTTCTTGTTAAAATATCTCTACATGGTACAATGCAACAATCCGCTACAACACATAAAGCACTGCTGTTTAAATATTTTTCTAACGATTTATATGCCATAAATAAACTTTAAAATTTCAATCTTAAAGTTTATTTATGTTTTCACTATATTAAAGTTCTTGAATTTTGTCAATAGTTTATTAATTCTCTTTCTTGTTATCTAACATCCCTGTACAAGTTTGCCTAAGCAATCTTTTTCCCATTTCTTTTATATACTCCTATCAACCTAACAAGCAAGGAAGGTCCACCTTTGCCAGCACATTCATATCATTTCTTTACCAACTATTTGAATATTTACTCAAATGTTAAAAGCGCATATAATTAATCTAAGACAGATTTGATAATATTGGAAGTAAACTCAAAAGAACTGCTGTATTTTTTTGATTCTCTAAACGAGGAGTGTGAATATGAATGGGAAATAATAAAAATGCCCTATATGTAAAAAAACAAATTAGTGAGCTTGTTCCGGGTGATATAATCTTGCATCCGGTTTACAGAACCGATGGATTAATGCTGATCAATCAATACAAGACATTGTCAGCAGATATTATTCAAAAGATTGTTTATCATATACCATCACGAATGCCAGTAATCGTTGCAACTAAACAAGCACTATATGAACAGTTTATCGAAGATAAGCAGTATGAAGATGCACAGTATATTCGTTTATTAAGAGAAACGACCACCGAATATAATAAAATCATGTTAATGGCCTTAAATATAAGCTCTTTGATAGATTCAAGGGCTAATTTCCAAGATGCAAACCAAAGTTCTATCCCAGAGCAAAACCACAAGAGCGATAATGACTACTTAAGTACGTTGTATAAGTTTCCACTGTTTTTAGCTTTTGAAAATAATCTTGAATCATCCCGGTTAAAAGACAGGGCTGGTGAAGTAAGGCGAACTTTACTTGATATGATTCAATCAAATGATGTCCTTCGGCAGGCCCTTAACCAAATAAAAAACTATAAAGACATCCTGCTGATACATAGTATCAATACAACAAGTATTTCCCTAATGATTGGATTGACCCTCGAGCTAACAGAAGCGGAACTTGTAGATCTTGCAGTTACAGCGCTACTTATGGACGCATCCTTAACGAAGCTTCCTAAGGATACTTTCAATACCCACCTGCAATACGCTTCAAAACAAAAAGATTTTTACCAAGTATATGTAGAATTTATAAAAAGCCTGTCTAATGAGCTTCCTCTGCTCAGAAAGGAATCTATTATTTATGGAGTCCTTGATTATTATGAATATTACAATGGTGAAGGTTATCCAAAAGGGAAAAAAGGTAAAGACATAAGTTTATTTGGCAGAATAATTTCAATTGCTCACTTTTATGAGGAAAAGGTGGGCGGCTATTTCCATAACAATGGAACAAAACCAAGAGAGGCTATAAAATTAGTTTGGGAAAACAGAGGGAAGAGACTTGATCCTAATATCGTAGATATTTTTATTCGCCGCACAAATTTCTTTAAAGTAGGAGAACCCACCGTTACACAAGAATATGGCCGGGGCATCATTGTTGGTTTTGAAGATTATATGAATGCACCTCATATGCCTATCGTAAAATTTGAGAATGGGATGACCGTAAATCTTTTAACGGCATACAAAAAGAAATAGAAAACGATCTTTTGCATTTCTAAAAATAATTATACGTAGGGGAAGGACCTATGTATGATCCTGAAAATGAAGCAGGCAGACACAAGGCCCCCCCTACGAAAATCAGGTATTGTAGGGGACGACCTCGTGTCTGCCTGGATAAAATTAAGCTTTCTCAGTCACATATCCATAATATGAAGTATCGGCAAAGGACTACTCATACACACCATACTTAATAATTCTCAGGTATTGATCAAACCGTTCCATATATTTATCAATACACCCTATTAAATTATCCTCCCCCTCTTTAAGTCGCTTAACCGCCGTATTTTCAATATGATGGGATACAATAAGCAATAGGTCCATAACCATTTCAGGGTCAATATCCTTCCGGTAGTTATCGGTATTTATCATTTTAAACAACCGTTCATGTGAACGGTTATGCCGCTCATCAACCTCTTCTCTGAGTTCAGCAGGGGCCTCCAGTATGGCGCCCAGCATAAACTTTAATACATAAACATTCTCCTGCATAACGTCTTTATAATATTCTCCTATGCGGTCAAAATGGTCAAACACATCAATGGTTCCTTCTTCTCTCTGAAAGTCTTCCAAGAACTTGTTGGTAAGGGATTCAAAAAGGTAGTCCAGAAGATATAAATATAGGTTCTTTTTGTTTTTAAAATAAAGAAACAATACGCCTTTAGAGATGCCAAGACGCTTGACGATTGTATTGGTTGAGGTATTTATATAGCCGTTTATGGCAAATTCCTCGATACATACCTGTAAAATATCATTTTTTTTGCTTTCGGGTAACTTTTCGAAGGTCTCATACATTCGTGTTCCCCTCCTCTAAACAGCGTTAAACTTTCATTTTTATTCTTTAGATTCTATAGGCTTTATTTTCATACCTTCCCGAATACTGTTGTCAGGCGCGGATAAAATAAGGTCTCCTTCTTTTAACCCATCCATAATTTCTACAAAAAACTCATCCTGTATTCCCTTCTGTATTGTTCGAAGAACTGCTTTTTCCGATTCTATCACAAATACGCAGCTTTTTCCTTTATAGTCAAACACCGCGCTTACAGGCACCATTATAACATTATTTTTCCTTTGTGTAATCACTTTTATGTCCACCTCATACCCAGGCTTCAATTCTACAATTTGTTTCAATGCCTCAATCGTCACAGAGACTTTTTTTTGATTGACGCCAAGAGAAGATGTGATCGTTGTTGCACTGGGTGCAATTTTAACAACTTTTCCTTCTACCATCTGTTTTCTTTCCGATCTTTCTATAAGCTCTACCTCGTCTCCCAGTTTCACACCGGTAACATCATCTGTAAGAATATACGCTTCAATTTCAACATTTTCTATATTTCCGATCATAAATGCGATCGTTCCTGGCACACCCACTGTATTGGCTTCTACTTTTCTTTCAAGAATGATTCCGTCTATGGGGGATCGCATCTCCTGTTTTTTCAAGCTTAATAAAATACTTTCCCGGTTCAGTACGGCTTGCTCCAGTTGAGCCCTATAGGCTGCCCGAATACTGTCCGGCGTATTATTTTCTATCTCTTGCAGATGAATTTTGGCAGTATTTAATGAAGCCTGTGCATTTTTCAGTCCGGATTCTTTTTGATTGAACTCTTGGCGGCTTACTGTGCCTGACGCATAAAGCAGCTTTGCATTATTAAAATCATCTAATGCTGATAAATAAGTATCCTCTGCTTGTTGAACGGCAATCCTTGCCTTTTCTACCTGTGTTGCATAGTTTCGTATCTCACTTCCCTGAAAGCTTGCCTCTATTTCCTTTATTTTTTCATTGGCATTCTTGAGCTGTATTTCCAACTGCTCCTTCTCCATAGTAAGGAGCAGTTCACCCCTTTTCACCTGTTGCCCCACTTCAGCCGCTACATTTTGGATTCGTCCGCTGCCTTCAATGCTTATGGTCTCTAATTCCTTACATTTCACAGTTCCTATATCTTCTACATATTTTTTTATATCTCCTCTCTCTACCTTTGCTGCTTCCACTGCTGTTCCTTGATTTAAAAGGCCCCACAAAAGAGAAGCTATCAATACAATCCCGATCATCAAGCTCCATATCACTTTCTTTTTCATCACATTTAACCTCCTATAAAATATTGCCTACCCGAAATAATCATTTTGCCATTACTCTGCACTTTTTAGAGATTCAACCATATTAATGGATAAGATTTTTTTTGCAAGCATCCAATTTGCCGTTGCTGTAAAAGCAATAATCAATAATGCTGCAATCAAATAACTGGATGGCTTAAGAACAACGGGCAGCTGCATATTGTCCGTCATCTGCATTTTAATCACAATATCCAAAAGAAATCTCCCCAAGGGAATTCCGGCGATAATTCCAAAAGCACTAATAAAGAAATTTTCGTTGAATACCACACTTTTTAGTTCCCTGGCTGTAAACCCCAGTACCGACAACGTTGCAATTTCTCTTCGACGTTCGAAAATATTGATATTTGCTATATTATAAATGACCGCAAAAGCTAGAATGCCCGCTCCAAGAATCATAAAGACAATGACGGAGTTCATCGACTCCAGCATTTTCTCATTATTGGCGACAATCTCTGATTTCGACTGAATGGTACTAATCGTCAGGATATCTTTTAATTGATCGATGACGGCTTTCTCATGCTTCGGATTTTCTAGTTTAATATAGGCCCCATTGGTTATAAGGCCTTCTTTCAGCAAGTACTTTAGATAATCTGTACTGCATATGGCGCTTTGACCTGTATATTGGGCTATGACGCCTTTTATATGCACCTCTTTTTTATTCTTTTCTTCATTCTTTCCGGGGTAAAAAGACCGGAGGTATGCTTTTTCTCCAACTTGTAAATCTAACGTATCCAGTAACCTTACAGGAAGCAAAATCCCTTCTTGCGGAAGTACTACCTGCTTTCCAGTCTCATCAAGAATACCATATAACGTAGAATTCCTGTTTAGGGCAACCAGGCCGATATCTTTTTTCATCCAGCCGTTCGTGATCTCCATTCCGCTTTCTAATATCGGTTCAACAGACCGAATAGGGTCAATACTTCGTATAAAATCAAGTTCATCTATATTCATGATTTTTGAAAAACTAATTTTTATATCATGTTTTTGTATTTCAGAAAATTGTACCCGCATTAAATCATCGATTGAGTTCTTCAATCCAAATGCTACTAAAAGCAGGGCCATTGAAAAAATGATTCCTATAGAAGCCATTGCAGACCGCTTCTTATAGCGGAAAAGGTTCCTCAAGATGATTTTCCAGCTGAAATTAAACCTTTTCCAAAGCAGTTGGATGTTTTCCAAAAACATTTTTTTACCGGAAGCAGGCGCTTTCTGTCTCATGGACTGGGCTGGAACCAGATACAACTCTTTCCTGCATGCATTATAGCCCGCAGCGGCACAAAAGCACAAAGCCAATGATGCCGCCGGCAGTACCAGCGATCCGGAAACTGCTGTTCCTTCAATGGGAAGGCTGTACATCATGTTAAACATATTGAGTAAACCCCTCCCGACAATAAATACTCCCATTACCGCTCCAGCAATGCTGCCAAGTACACCGACCAGCAAAGGATAAGTTTGATAGTGGAGCATAATATCCAGGTTGCTGTAGCCTAAAGCCTTAAGAACTCCCATCTGCGTCCGCTGATTCTCAATCATCCTCGTCATCGTAATATAAATAATCACTGCAGATGCGATAAAAAAGAGCATGGGAAAAACTGCTGCCATAGAATTCAAGGCGGTCACATCTGCATCAAACATACTGTAACTGATCTGGTTCTTTCTTTCGATGGTACTGATCATGCCATAGGGCTTCAACATTCTTTTCAGTTCATCCTTAACCTTTTTGACATCTCCTTCCTGATTTAAAAGTACATTTATATCATTTACCGATCCTTTGAAATCCAGGATGGTTTGCAAATAAGACTTCTTCACATAGATAATACCAAACCGTGTGGGATCAGGTGCTATTTCACTTTGGTCCCGCATTTCTAATATATATTCAGGGCTTTTCGCCGTGCCCACTACCTTTAGCTTCACCCGATCTCCGTTAATAATGGGTTCTATAGTCTGGCCGATTGCTAATCCATTGGCATAAAAAAAAGAATCGGATACAATGCATTGATTGCTCGCATCCATAGAAAAATAGCTGCCGGATTTCAATTGGATGTCGTTGACAATTGTACTTCTTTTATCGGGAAGAGAAATCAGCCTGACCGTCGCTTCCTTTTCCGGCATACTTATCCTTACATCCTGAACAACCCTTCCTATGGCCATTTTCACTCCAGGGATAGCTTCTATCCGTTTAACCACACCTTCAGGCGCACGATATACAGAACTCCATAGATCCGCCAGCCGGTAATCTTTAAAATGCTTGCTGCCCGCTTCTGAAAGGTTCTCCAGAGCAAAATTCAATCCGGTATAGAACATCACGCCAATCATAACCACCGCCAGAACAGATATAAACTGTCCCTTTGATTCCCCTAGATCCCTATAAAATTTCTTTAAAAAGATCCACATTACCATTCAATCCTTTCTATCGGCATGGGGTTTTCATTCAACTCAACCGCCTCTACTTTCCCATTTTTGATCTTTACAACCTTATCCGCCATTTGTGCGATAGGGCTATTATGTGTAATGATCATCACAGTCTTTTTGAATTCCCGGTTTACATCTTTGAGCAGCTTCAAGATAGCTTTGCCGGTCATATAGTCCAGCGCCCCTGTAGGCTCATCACATAAAAGCAAAGTAGGGTTTTTAGCAACGGCTCTGGCAATAGATACTCTTTGTTGTTCCCCCCCGGAAAGTTGAGCAGGGAAATTGGCTATTCTTTCCCCTAGTCCCACCTCTTTTAACACCGATACAGCATCTAGGGGGTTATCACAAATCTGAGCTGCAAGCTCCACATTCTCTAAGGCTGTCAGATTGGGCATCAGATTGTAAAACTGGAATACAAATCCAATATGCTTTCTTCTGTACATCGTCAATTCACTCTGGTTCAACTTTGCTATATCCTTCCCATCGACCCATACCTCTCCAGAGGTAGGAAAATCCATTCCGCCTAAAATATTCAATACCGTACTTTTCCCTGCTCCGCTGGGCCCAAGCACAACTACCAATTCTCCCTGGACAACTTCAAAGGATATGCCATCGGCAGCCCTGATTTTTACCTCTCCCATTACATACTCTTTTACTACATCCTTGATTGTAATAATTGGTTTCATTTAGCCGTTCCCCCTTACACCAGTATGACCATATGGTCATTTTATAATCATTATACTGCTCCCTCCATCGCTAGTCAATGACCACATGGTCATTGACATGCTGTTTCTTAAAATAAATCTTAAAAATATTATAAAAACACACAAAAAAGACCGCAGAAAAAATTCTACAGTCCTTTATTTCAGCGATCTAGAGAGATTAAAACCTATAGTATCCTCTCTCATGCATATCCTCATAGTCTCTCAAGATTGGAATCCTTAAAATAGATTATGCCATATACTTTTTATCACATACTACTTGAAGCAGTATCTATGCTTTTCTTTAAAAGCACCTTCTTAATATCAAAATAAGATATCTCTTCCGGCAATGCCTCTTTAATCGGCTTGAGATACTGGCTCCCAACCCGGTCTATCACTTCCAAGATCTGTTTCTCTATAGCTTCATCAACCATGCCCTCAGGGTTTATCTCTAAACCCTCTGAAAAACACTTCTCTAAATGGCTTAATATTGTATTCTCTGTACAGCCTCTTTCTTCAGCCATTTTCTCTATAGATAATCCTTGTTGATGCAGTGCATAAGTCTCAAGATGGGATTGAATTTTATCAGGCCCCTTTGATTTTGATGACAAGTCTTTTTCTGGCTTTGAAACAGTGGATTCAATGTTGTTTTTATTCATATAGCTTATAATTGTGCGAAGGAACAGCCCTCCATAGGTTTCGGCCTTAACCGCTCCAATCCCCTTTATCTTTAGCAGTGCTTCTTTGCTTTCTGGTAAATATACAGCCATTTCTTTCAATGTGGTATCAGGAAAGATAACATAGGGAGGCACACCCTTCTCTAAGGCAATTTTCATACGTAAATCCTTTAGATCTTTCAATAGGCTTTCATGAACTGTCCCTTCTTCTTGGCACTCCATTGCAGTAATTTCTCCTCGTTTATATACTTCTTCCTTTCCTTTTAATACGGCTGCCGATTGAGGTGTTAATTTGACTACAGGATATTTGCCTTCCGTCATCGTAAGATACCCTTCTGCCACGAGAAATAGAATAATCTGCTGTATATCTTTTGTCGTATATTCCTCCATGATTCCATAGGTCGAAAGTTTTTCCAAACCTAATGCGAATACTTTCTTATTTTTAGATCCACTTAAAACATTGGCTACCATTGTAACACCAAAGCTTTCCTTCATCCTGTAAACACAGGAGAGAATCTTTTTCGCTTCCAAGGTAATATCTCTCTTCTCTCTGTCATCTAAACAATTGCTACATTTTCCACATTGCACCCAATCGGTCGTTTCCCCAAAATATGTTAGAAGTCTTTTCCTTAAACAGTCATGGGTATGACAATAGTCGATCAAAATCTGCAGGTTTTTATATGCTACGATTTCTCTTTCAGAGTGCATCGTATTGAGCTCTATGAGATATTTTTGCTTTACTACATCCTGGGGAGAAAACAATAAGATACATTCACTGTTTTCACCATCTCTGCCTGCCCTGCCAGCCTCCTGATAATAAGCTTCCATGTTCTTTGGCATATTAAAGTGAATCACATACCGAACATTCGATTTATCTATTCCCATCCCAAAAGCATTGGTAGCTATCATAATTGAACTCTGATCATAGAGAAAAGTATCCTGAGCTTCTTGTCTTTCTTCAGTTCCCATTCCCCCGTGATACATGCTGACAAAGAAACCTTTGTCTTTTAATTCTTTATTTAAGCTCTCTACTTCTTTCCGTGTAGCACAATAAATGATTCCTGATTGATCTGAACGCTTTTTTAAGTAATTTAGAAGATATTTTTTCTTATCTATGCCTTTTTCAACGCGAAAATAAAGATTGGGCCGGTCAAAACCCGTCACGATCTCTAATGGTCGGTTAAGCCTCAAGATTCCTTTTATATCTTTTATAATTTCTTCTGTCGCCGTAGCTGTAAAGGTACCTAGTATTGGCCGGCGATTCAATCTAGCGATAAACCTGGGTATTTCTTTGTAACTCGGCCTAAAATCATGTCCCCACTGACTGATGCAATGGGATTCATCTATTGCTATAAACGGAATGCTTACATCCATCACAATATTTAAGAAGTCGGGAGTGTTTAATCTTTCTGGAGCGATATACACAAGTTTATATTGACCTGTTCTTATTTCCTCTAGCCGTATTCTTTGTTCTTGTGATGTTAAGGTACTGTTTAGATAAGTAGCTGATATACCGGATTCTCTTAAGGCATCTACTTGATCTTTCATTAATGATATAAGCGGTGAAATGACTAACGTTATGCCTTCCATCAATAAAGCAGGAATTTGGTAACATAAAGATTTCCCTCCACTGGTAGGCATAATGCCTAATACGTCTTGTCCACTTAATATCCCTTGAATTAATTCATATTGGCCTTTTCTAAAACTTTCATAACCAAAATATTCTCTTAGTATACGGTTCAGATCCATATTTACACCTCATTCATTCCAACTGCTTCTTTTGTAATCTATATTTTAGGTCCTGCCATTGTTCAATACTTCTATACTTTATGATTATAACATAAAGATAAATACCTTTTTCTAAATCATCTCTATCAAATCATCCTCATCAAGCTTTTCTTCTTTCTGCCTCTTTATTGAAATATCCGTTGAAAGAAATTTATCTTTTCATTTTCCATAAATTGACCTCCACATAAAATAGTCGTTTTCATATGTATTGCTGATACGTTTGTTTTTCTAATAAAGTCTCCTAATACCGATTATTTTCTATAATATTTAAGGATGCTGCACGTTCATATAATTTCTTTAAACTAGGAGAACCCACAGTCAATCAAGAATATGGGCGAGGTATCATTGTTGGTTTTGAAGATTATATAAACTCACCGCATATGCCTATCATAAAATTTGAGAATGGAGTGACCATAAATCTCTTAACGAAACATAAGCACAGATAAAAACCTATCTTGAGAGGACAGAATGTAAAAAATATTAAATAATTAATTAAACCGCCGTTACTTATGATGTGCTTCACCCTATCGCTGTAACTGCGGTTTATGATATATTCCTAATCTAAACTGCCTATGTGCTTATTTATAAAAGAACGAATTTCTTCCAATGCTTGTGTAGCCTCTGGGAAAAGAGGACCCGTAGCAGGATTGTAGTAAATTCTTAATTGAACCATCCTTTTGACCTTCGGTGATAATCCGGGCTAATACTTCATATAGAAATGTGTTTTCTTTTTTGATTATAGCTTTAGCCTCATCGGGAATAGCTTCTGAGTTAGTTTTGATTGGGCTTATTTTGGGGTTTTCCCGCTTCAACCAGATCCTTGCTGCCAATCAGGAAAAAACTTTGAATAAATAGTAGAAACCCAGTTCCTATTAACAGCCATTCGATTCGGATCATATCGGCTATTGGTCCAAATACCAGCATTCCCAAGGGCATCATGGAGCTTGATATCATTACTAAGACACCGAATACCCTTCCTAGGAAATCCGCTTCAACTTTTTCCTGCAGCAGAACCGTTGAAGGAGTATTGAAAAGCGGCATGGAAATGCCCACAATCCCCATAATTAATAGATAAATCCAAAAGACAGGCACAATGCCAAGGGCAATGGTACAAATACCAATGACAAAACTCGAAAATGTCATCGTATAAATCTTATTACTGAAACCACCCCAAGAAGCGATGATCATACCCCCTAGCATCATCCCAAGAGAAAAGGTGATTTCTATGGCGGTTAGGCGCCATACATCGTCGCCAAAGCTTCTAGTGACCTGAAGTGGGGTTAAAAAAGCAACCGGAGCCGCTAGAAAAAAGAAAAAGGCACAGAATACAAAGAACTTTCTCACATAAGTATGGTCCCTTATATAAACGATACCCTCACGCATATCTTTAAAATAACTGACTTGTTGCAAATTTTGCGCCTTGGCATGGGCTGGCATCTTCAGGAAAAAAAGCAGTACCCATACCGCAATTGCAGCTGTAACTACGTCAATAAAAAAGATTGCTTCAATGGTTGCCATCATAAGAAGCGCCCCGCTAAGCATAGGCGAGGTCAGCATAACTATAGATTGGATACTTCCGTTGATACCATTGACCTTTGTCAGCTTATCCTCCGGCACTATTTGAGGAATAAATGCTCCAATAGCTGGCGTTTGAATACCAGAACCAATTGCCCTGAAAGCAGACATAGTAAAAAGTAATCCCATGGAACCATAGCCTAGAAGAAATAAGATAGCCAGCAGTAGGGTTGTTACTGCAATAAATGAATCCGACAACATGATAAGTATTTTCCGATTATATCGATCTGCCCAAACTCCTGCAAAAGGCGAAATGAAAAATGTCGGCAGAAAACCACAAATAATAGAAATCGTCATCATGAGACCCGACTTGGTATTGAGCGTAATATACCACATAATTGCATACTGAACCAATGAAGAACCAAAAAGCGACAAGGTTTGGCTTAATAGAAACAAGAAGATGTTCTTTTTCCAATTATCTTTCATATTTGAACTGCACTCCAATCTGGATGTATACTGTGATACCTGCACTGCAAGTCTACTGATTAATGAAACATCTCTTTATCCTGTATTAGCTTATCAATCATTTGTCGAATCGCCGTCCCCTGTGACTGGAATAGCATCCCCAAGGTAAGTCGGCTCTGGCTTTATCATCGTATAAAAGAAATCTTTGACTCTTGCTAATACTTCTCGTACCTCTCTATATTCCTGACCGGCATACAAGCGTAGATCGGAAGCAACACCATTGGCTTCTATACCTAGTGCTCTTGCAATATATAGTGCGCGATACAAATGATATTCCTGGGTAACGATAATGATTTTCTTGGCCTGAAAGATATCTCTTGCACGATACAGGCTTTCATAGGTAGAAAATCCTGCGTGATCCATAAAAACTTGTTTAGAGGGAATACCTGCATCCATAGCAAACTGTTTCATGACATTCACTTCATCGTATTCTTTTCTCCCATGATCACCACTCATAATCAGCCGATCTGAAACACCTTTTTCATAGAGGCTGATGCTTTGAAGAAGTCGGTCCTCCAGCATGTGGCTTGGCTTCTCACCCCGAACCCCTGCGCCGAGTACAAGAATGCAATCCCAGTCTGTTTGAGCAGCTTCTTGTGTGGACAGTATTTGATCTTTAACAGAGCTTTTTACATAGCTATTGATACTAAACAGGGCAGTTAACCCAACAACTGTAAGGATCGATAAATAGATGAATATTTTCCATGCACACTTTAGTTTCTTCATTCTTCGCTCCATTTAATCTTCCTCTTTTCGTATTTTTACAATCAGACAAAAGCTTGTCCTCTTCTTAAAACAAGTCTTAACGCCATGCTATTCTGAATCACCGCGGTTCTTCATTTTGCTTCCCCAGTTGGCTAGTACTTTAAGAGCTAGAATTAGATTTTCTCCATTTTCTGTCAGTGAATACTCTACCCTAGGCGGCACTTCCATAAATTGCTTTCGGTTTATAATATCATATGATTCTAATTCTTTTAGTGTTTGCGTCAACATCATGTTGGTAATTCCATCAATACCCCTTTTTAATTCATTATATCGCATCGTTCCGTTTTTACTTAATATCCAAATTATTGGCAACCTCCACTTTCCCCTGATAAGGTTTAGTGCGAATGTTAACGGACAGTTGTCTAGAGGACCTTTATACAGTTCTTTGTCATTCATACTATCACTCCAATACTTAGTTTTTACTTCCTTAAACAGAAAAAACTGCATACTTGTCATAATAACCTTAATTGATATAATCATATCAAAGCTGATTGATCAATCAAATATATTTTTTTAATCTTTTGTAGAAAGGAAGATTCATATGAGTATACATTATGAGGTTATTTCTGATGAAAGTATATTTTGTATTAAGGATTTATGTAATGAATTGATGGCTTATCAAAAATCTAAAGCCCATATCCATCCTGAATGGTTTGACAATATGTGTTTTGAAACGAGAATGCTTCCATCGATCAAGAGTGCTCAGGCCAACCTAATAATCATCGCTAAAGATGACAATGAAATTGTTGGATATGCCTATAGCAATATTTGTCCCAAGGAAACCTATTCCGGCGGATTTGCTACGCTTAAACCTGTCAATTTCTTTGACTTTGATTCTGTTAAAGGGGATGATGTCGGTTGTCTCTCTCAGTTTTATATAAAAGAGGGTTATCGTAAAACTGGCATAGGTTCCGTTTTGTTCGAAAAGTCTATGGACTGGCTAAAATCATTTAAATTCATAAATGATTTGTTCATCTTTGTATCAAACGGGAATGGGGATGCATTGAAATTCTATCAAAGTAAAGGTTTTAAAACAAGTCACCAGATACTCAATGGGTTTATTACAGTGTTAAGAAATACTTAGCAGATAAAATAATTAGCTACAAAAGTCTACCCGCTTATCCTAAAAAGTAAGAACCCTGTTCTCCTAAAATACTAAGGAAAAACTGGGTTCTTTTTATACTGTATCTGAGTAAAATCTAACTGGCGGAGAGAGAGGGATTTGAACCCTCGGTACGGGGTTTGCCCGTACAACGGTTTTCGAGACCGTCACCATCGGCCACTCGGACATCTCTCCGTAATATCTACTTTCTTTTTCGCAGCTCCCGAAAAAATGATTTCATCATTTCACTACATGCTTCTTCCAATACACCGCTGACAACCTCTGTCTGGTGATTGAACCGCTCATCCTCTGGAATGTTGAGCAGCGATCCGGCAGCCCCTGCCTTAGGGTCCATAGCGCCCACAATCAATCGATCGATCCGGGCCATTAGAATAGCTCCTGCACACATAGGACAAGGCTCTATGGTCACGTAGAGGTCACAACCATGTAATCTCCATCCGCCTAAAACCCTTGCTGCCTCACGAATCGCTATAATCTCAGCATGGGCAGTAGGATCTTTAGAGGTTTCCCGTAAGTTATAACCCCTTGCAATGATTTCCCCATCTTTTACAACGACTGCGCCAATGGGCACCTCTTTCAGTTCCATGGCTTTCGCGGCTTCTTTTAGTGCTTCCTGCATAAAAAATTCATCCACAGAGTTGCCTCCTACAAAAGGGGTAATACATCTAGCCAGAATTATATCATAAAAACGATGTCTTAACAACGGCTTACATCTTCCAATAATGCGCAAAGAGGCAGCGCTTCTTATGCTTCACCAAATTTAGATTCTAAAAGCCTAACCAATCCTTCCACTGCTTCTTTTTCGTCAGGACCTTCAGCTGATATGGTGATCCTATCTCCTTCAACGGCTCCCATACTTAAAATTCCAATGATGCTTTTACTATCATATTCTTTACCATTCTTTATAACTTTAATTATCGAATCATATTTTCCTGCTTCTTTTACAAACAAGCTGGCTGGTCTTGCATGCAATCCCGACTTATTGCTGATGATTACTTCTGCCTTATACATTGTTTTCCTCCTCCTATGCACTTTGAATTTAAATTATATTTTCTCCTATAATTGATCATTTATTTCTTTATCTATTACGATGGTTACCTGTGGATGAATCTGTAATATAGAAGCCGGTACTTTCGTACTGCATTTTCCGTCTATAATCTTAGATATAATCTTTGCTTTATTTTCTCCACATGCTAACAAAAGAATTTTCTTTGCCTTCATGATGGAGCCGATCCCCATGGTAACCGCTTGCTTAGGAACCTCTTCTACCGAATGAAAGAATCTGCTGTTTGCCTTAATTGTATTCTCTGCCAAATCAACCAAATGGGTTCCAATCAATAGTTCTTCGCTGGGTTCATTAAATCCAATGTGTCCATTGGCCCCTATCCCTAGCAGTTGAAGATCTATTCCTCCTTTTTCTTCAATCAGCTCGTCATATCTCTTGCATTCCTCGAGAATATCCGCTGCGATGCCATTCGGTATATAGGTATTTTTCAGTTGAATATTCACATGATTAAACAAATTTCTTCTCATGAAATAAGCATAGCTCTGTTCATGGTTTGGGGCTAATCCATAATATTCATCCAAATTAAAGGTTGTAATCGAAGAAAAATCCAAGCCCTCCTCCTTATGCATACACACTAATTTCCTATAGGTACCTAAGGGCGTACTCCCTGTAGCTAATCCCAATACAGCATTTGGGTTCGTTTTTACCTCTCGTGCAATGATAGATGCTCCTTGTTCGCTCAATTCTTCATAATTTTTTACTACAATGATGTTCATACGAAATGATCCCCCTTTATCAGGCTGTAGAAGCTGCGTCCGTTTTGTGGGTATCTGACATCAAAGTATTCAGCAATGGTAGCTGCTATATCCGATAGGGTTTCCCTTTCTCCCAGGGGTTTACTGTCTAATGCTTTTCCATATGCAAGCAAAAATGTCTTTTCTCTTGTATGCTGACTATGTCCGATGGTAGGATCATTCCCATGATCCGCACTGATTATAAGCAAATCATCCTTTTCCATTTTTTCTATGATCATTTCCAAATATTTATCTACAATCATTAGCTTTTCCGAATATCTTGAAACATCTTCCGCATGGCCTGCCAAATCCGTTTCCTGAACAGTAGCAGCAATAAGTCCTTCATTCATTCTATCTACAGTGTTTATGATTTCTTTCATGACCTTCTCTGTATCAATGGCAACCACTTTTGTTGCACCTTCACATTGAATAATATCCTGCATTTTTCCAATCAGTGCAACCTCTTTTCCCGCTTTTTTTAATATACTGGGAATCTGCTTTTCAGGATCTACCCCATATCCTAAATGCCGTACCTGGTATCCGCTTTTATATACGCCTGATTTGGGTGAATTAACGCCTACCAATCCATCCCCTCGTCTTTCTATGCTGTTTATAAGCGTTTCTACGCTAAGCTCTTTTCCCCCTAAAGCAATCACACGGTTTACCTGAACATTGTTTCTCACCATATTCCCTATTTTTAGAACTTCATCGAAGGATATGGCATCCAATGGGGCCGTTATATTATAAATTTGCCCGTAATCAGTTTCTATATTATCCGCCACGATAACCAATTCATTGACGAATAGATAAGGTTTATCCCTATCTGGTACTGCAACCACATAACCCTGTTCCTCAAGGGCCCGTTTTACAGTCATCATGGAATTTTTAAAGGGTTCCATGAGGGGTTTCATCGGTTTGGTACCCATTATTTCCTGGTGTCCCGCATAACTGTCTGCTCCATAGTGCTGCAAATTTAAAACGCCATAGCTGGCTATACTTGTATTCCCATTTAATCTGGGGTGCTTCACAATCTTATTGATGCCTAATCTGCTTAAATTAGGTATGCTTATATTTTCTGCTTTATCCAATATATGATAAAAGGTATTGGCTCCTTGATCCTGAGGGCGGATCCTGACGACATCTTCCATGTGTCCGACACCCAGGCTATCGATTATCAATACAATCGCTCGTTTTTTCATCGTATCACAACCTTATCTAAGTTTCTTACCCAGACTATCATAGACCCCAATAATTTCAGGATGATTGCTTTGTATTCCTTTTACCAAAACGACTTCACTCCTGGTTACAAAAATCTGCGTGCGAAATGCATAAATTACTGTGTCTCCAATATGAACCGCTCTTTCTCCTAATTTTAATATTCCATAGTAGTCTATGGCCTCAGGAGAAATCTCTTCAGCTTCCAGGATATTCTGCCTCATATTTTCAAAATCCCTGCCAACCATAGCCTTCTTTACACGGGATCTTCTATAGTACCCGCCCCCATATACATAGGCCTTATCTTCAAAACAATGAGATATTTCGCTTACATACACCATTGCAGGCTTCTCTTCAACTATCTCATTTTCATGGATTGGCGTCGTTCCCGTAAGCGCATGTCCCGGCTCCCCATGGGTTGCACCTAGTTTCGCTAGCAAAGGGAAAGAAGCTACTGCATTGGCACTTGGCGTATTGATTTGTTTGATTTCTATACCCAATTCCTCTTTTAGTTTTTTCACGCTTCGAATGACGGTATATACATTTTCTGTTTCTTTAATCTTCCCTTTCTCCGAATCATATAAAAAGCAAGGAAAGGCTGTAACCCCTGTAATGGTAACCCCCTGCAATTTTTTTATTTCTTTCGCCTTTTCTATCAGCTCTTCTTCCTTAAATCCCCCTACCTGCCCTTCACAGACCAGATCATTAGGACCTACAACCTTTAATAAAATATCCTGCCGCATTTCTAATCTTAAGGCTTCCTCCGAAATCTCCCGTGCCTTTTCCACCGAAAATACTGTGATCACTTCCGGTTTATAAGATAAAACTTCTCGTATCATTCCAAAAGGAATTTGAACCAAATGTCCCACGTGTCCTAACTTTATTCCCGCCCTGCCAAGCTCTATAGCTTCCCATGGATCTACCGCAACAGCCTTGGCTATCCCACTTTCTGCAATAATCTTTGCTATTTCCGCATTTCTTCCGATCTGCTTGGTCATCATATAGAGGGTTATATTATGCTTTTTAGCAGCCTGCGATAATTTCTGGGCATTGCTCTTTATTTCATCTATATCTAATACATAGGAATTCGGGTTGATTAAACCTTCCCTATGAAATTTAATTGCAGTTTCTATCAATTTAGGATTTCTTTTTATCGTCATATCCAAAAACATTTACTTTTCTCCTTCCTCTAAGGCCTGATCCATGGATGCCTTTAATATTCGAAGGACTGTATCTGCTCCGGCTCTCATTGGATTTATCCGTATCATAGAATCAGCCAATCCAGGATCTGATTTTAAAAATGTTCCAGATACCTTATAAAACATGGCAGCAACCTCATATCTGGATTCTGCACCTATTGGATAGGGCGCTGCACCCAGTTTGGCGCTAATTTCTAAAACCTTCTTTGCGATAGGTTCTTCAAGTTCAACTAAAACCACTCTAGATTGTGCATTTGCTATAAAAGCTGATTGAATGCCTTTTATCTCACCGGAATTTAATCGATTGATTATTTTGTTTCCTTCTTCCGCCTGAACAGCAAAAGATACAGGTGTATACACCAACGACCGTAAAGCATCCATTGCCTCATGGCCTTGAACTTGACTGCCCCCTGAATAATTCATCTTTCTAATTTTGTCTATCATTTGTTTTTTACCAACGACACAGCCAATGCCTTCCGGGCCCAGCAGTTTAAATAAAGAAAAGGCACTGGCATCTGCGCCAAGCTGTACCCCTATTTTTTCTGCTTTCATTACAACATAGTTATCATCAATCAATAGGGTTGTGTTACAGTTTATTTCCTTAATTATGCTTACTACCTGGCCCAGGTCATAGCTGTCATCCAGTTTTTGTCTGGAATGCTGAATAAGCACAAAGGATACTGATGAAAGGACTTCACGGTCTTTATAAGACAGCTCATTAAAATTAATAAAAACAGGTTCTAACCCCATTGATTCTATAATTACTTTTGTGGTTGGATATATGGGTGCTTCGTGCAGCAGTATTTTTTGGTTAGGCTTTAATTCCGCATTCATAACACTTCTGATGGCACCTGTTCCTGCTCCCCGAACCAGCACTGCATCCTCCGCCTCAAAAAATTGAGCCAGCACTTCCTCAACCTTCTTGGTATACCTTGGCTGTCCAATACCCGGCACCACACCATAATCTCCACCATTGAAGAATTCATATCCATCAAAGTGTTGATGTATAATATCTACCAATTTAAATTGCATCTCTTTCGCTTTTTCTAAGTCCATGGTCGCGATCGGATATGTCCTCATCAATATACGCCCCCTAAATCTTTAGAAATCTCTTTGGATTGTGAATCATCATAACATCAATTTGTTCTTCCGTTATTCCGGCATCCATCAATTTTGGTATAAAATGATCGATTAGATAGCTATATCCAATTCCTCCATTAGCCTTTAGATGGGATTTTCTCGTCATATCTTGAGATAATACAATTTGATCCAAATGTCCCCTATGGATTAAATCCCTTATATGTGCTGCCCGCTTTTCATCTGATTGATAGTTCAGCTTGCCAATGGTATCGAAAGCTAAAAAGCAGCCTTTATCCGCAATGCTCAGGTGATAATCCAGATCACAGTTTAAATCTAAGTGTCCGATCACTACCTTTGTTGCATCCACGCCAAATTCTTTGAAAAACTTTAGCTGCTCCAATGCATGAGTCCCTAATGTCGTATGGGTTGAAACCGGCCTTCCGGTTTCTAAATGGGTCCTTGCTGCGATTCTGAATACCTTAAGTTCCATAGGCGTCATGACATTGTTGCTGGTTCCGATCTCTCCAATGACATGGGCTTTTATATTTGTATCCTCTATTCCTTCCAATAAATCTTTTATCAAAAGCTTGCTGATCTCTGTTTCTTCCATTTCATATACATATTGGGGCAAATAAGGTTCTTTATAAAATCCTGTACTGATGATGATATTGATTCCGCTTGCATCGGCAATTTTTTTCATCGCCTGTATATCTCTTCCCATGCCGCGGTTCGTAACTTCGACGATTGTATCGATCCCTTTTCCCTTAAGGGTTTTCATTTCTCCAATGACAGCATCTATATCATCAAATTTTGCATCTTGATCTTTCTTTTGGGCTGACAAGTCTATTTTAAGATGTTCATGAATATAGGTTTTTCCTAAATCCTCTGCACTAATTATTCCATGAATCGTTGTTATACTCATAGGTCCTCTCCTTTCCATCCCCAAAATCCAAGGTCTTTCTCTTTATAACCTTCTATAAAATACCGCTCAAATAAATCGGGCTTTGGAAATAATGTTCTTATACGATCCCCAAGGGCAATCGCCAGCTTACCGCTTTCTACTCCTTTTTTCCCTACAATTAAAATGCCCATTCCCAGTTCATCGCTTGGAATCGTAATGGCCGTCCCATCAATCATATTGGCGACCTTTAACAGATACTTTCCCGAATTATTTTGAATGTCTCTTCCTGTTTGGCCGAATAGCCCTAGTACAGAATCTCCTGTACCATATACATCTATGGGCCCTTCCAGGGTAATAATCATGTCTATATCCTCATTAAATAGTTCTTCACAGGTGGAGATTGCAAGATGCCGGTCTTCTATATGCTTAAAATCCTTCTCAACAATTTCCACGAATCCGGAGATCTCATTCACAACCTTATCAAGCTGTCTTCTCATATCCTTTCCATTGGGCAGCCGCACAGAGCCTTCCTTTGGTACAGCAACCCTTGCTTTCCTATTCTGAATATCACTGCAGCCAATCTCTTTCATATTGCTAAGTGCACCGATTGCTTTTTTACACAAATCATAATCATGGGAGATTACTCCGATACCCGGTATAAAATTTATATTATCTGTTGAAATTCTTGGATGGCTGCCTTTTAATCCCAAGCCCTTACCCATAATAGAAAAAAGTCCTGTACTCATGGCAGGAGCAAGAACCGACCCTCCCCCATCGGTACCTATGGCAATATCATTGATACCACGCAATATATTTACACAGCTTCCGCTGGAAGAACCTGTCATCACTCTTCCTGTTAATGGATTGATCAAATCCACGTCAATGGCTCTTCCTCTTTCAGACATTTTGTCAACAGTATGAAATAAAAAGCCTTTTATCCCTTTTAAGCGCTGCACAAGGGCTGGACCTATTTGGACTGTATTCTTGACGCCAAACAATACCAAGGAAGCCATTGGGTCTTCAGTTAAAGTAACCACAGCTTCTTCCAGTACTTCCTTTCTGAAATAAACTACGCTTTTATTCTCCATATCCTTTGCCTTCAACATGGCTTTATTAAGCTTTTTCATTTGCAGCAGCAAATTGTCTTGTAGAATATTCATACGCTCGCTCCTTATTTCTTTAATGAATGTATGGAAGGGTCTCTGGACCTCCGGTATTACACGCTGGCAGGCATGGAAACCCCACCACACAAAAGTCATTTTATGCTGCAGGTACAAATAATCCGATTATTGTAAGAATGTTTACCAGAATTCCTACCAGGATTGCCGCCATTGGGCCAACTGCCATACGAACAACAGGTCTACCGGCGATATCATTTAAGATATACAGCCCTAGAACGATGAAGAAGCCGATTCCGGGAGCCATGGCATTGGCAGCGTTCATACCTCCAACTAAAAGAGCAACTTCCAAAAGCTTAGACATGGCATTACGGATATTGTCTCCTGACTTTCTTATGCCTGGAAATTTATCTAGAAACTTGGATATTTGATCAAGGAATAATACCTCTGCACCTATAACCAGTGCCCCAACAACTGCTGCAATCAATGGATTTCTAATAAATAATCCTACTGCAAATACGAAAGTCATCCCTGCTGGTGCATATACGCCTGTTGCTATAGCGGTAGAAGCAATTAATGGAATAAAACCTATTCCTCTTGCCAATGCAGCTACACCTGCATCAATGTGCTTGCCTTCTGCCAACAAATTTAGAGATATTGGATCTCCGGCCATAAGGCTTAGCGCTGTAGCTGCAGAAATCAAACCACCTATCACCATAAAGTAGGGAATGTTTTTCTTTATTCGTTTTACTCTTTCTGCAAACACAGAGACTAGATCTATTGTTTCTTCTTCTGATTTTTCTTTCATGGCATAGATAATCAAAATAATCATACCTACAATCAGTGCAGTACCCTCCGGATTAATGTTGACTGTAATGGTTCCCAGCTGTACTGGGCTAAATATAATCGCCAGCTGTCTTGCTAAAACAGAAAATACTAAATTAATCAAACCTTTTTTCGCGCTGTATTGATATCCGGTAGCAAGGGCCGGGAATGCGGCAAAGGCAATCACTACCGGGCTGCCCACCTGCCCCAGACTTCCCATAAAATTCACAGGGAGTAATTCAAAGGCTTTTACTACACTTTCCAATCCTAATAAAATTCCGGCACCATAAAGTGCTCCTATAATACCTGCAACAGCTATTCCCTTTTTCCCATCCGGTGAAGAGTTCCCTATAATATCTGTCCCTAACAAAATACAATGAATTAAAATAATACTTGCAGTTAATGAGAAAGGTATACCAAAACCGATAACTAAACCGAAACTCATTGCAAAAGAAGTCGCTGCAATTTCTTTTCTTGTCATTCTCCCTTCTATATGTTCCGGCATTATGGGGCGCAGTCCATCGTTAAAAACGGCAATCCCTTTATTCGCCATAATGGCGGCTAAAGCCCCAATCAACATAATCAGTAGGATATTCATTGTTTTTCCCCCTTTTAAGTTTTTATTTTTTCAAAATTTCCTTAACAATTGCAGAGACCGCTTTTTCATAGTGATCCCCGGTAAAACCAAAAGCTATTTTTCCTTCTGCTACAGCTTTTATAATCTCTTCTTCCTTTGGTGCTTTTCCAGGCATAGAAACCGTAGCGCATTTATCTCTTGTAAGTAGGGCTATGGCCATGCTTAAAGCGCCTCCTCCACCGGTGTGACAAGCCCCCAAATAATAGTCCGCTTTACCCGCCTTCATATCACTGGCAGCTTGCAAATCGCCTTTTATCTGTACTTCTACTTTATCACCACCTATTTCTTTTACTAAATCTGCGATCTTTTGCTTTTCAACTTGCCCGCCAATTACAAATTTAATCACCCTTTTCTCCTCCTTCATTCTGTAATTTTGAAAGTATTGTACATGCGTGTGCAGCAATAAACCCTTTTTCTGAATCCGGTATCTTAATGCTTAACTGTTCTTCAAGACGTTTATAAAATTTAGGGAGTTCATCATAAAGTTTGCTTTGTTTAACCTCATCTAAAACCAGTTCATCGATCGCATTGATTTCTTCTCCATTTTTTATTCTGGTCAATGCGATCGCTAAATGGGTTATTAACATAGAACCATTTTCTTCGGTCAGTATCAGAGCGTATTTTTTTTCAAATTCCTGTGCAAAATCTATGACAGCAATCTTTATTTCGGGACTTATTTGATCTGATTCCTCTAAGATATCCAGTCTTTGCTTTAGTAAGTCATCCATTTTATCACCTCCGATTCAATATACATTTTTTTGTACATTCAAGCTAAAAAAAGAGCTCCTTTTCTAGTAAGTCGGAATCATTTCGTTCCGAATCACTTTCTGCTGAATATTCTCTACTTCATTCATATTAATAAACTTCTTTAAAATATGTCCAAATTCTTTATTTTCTTTATTTACTACGATCGTCGCGATGGTATCTTCTTTGCTATTTTGTTTGGATATGAGATTTTTTAAAGGACAAATATTATATTCAAGATTCTTTTCTTTGATCTCATCGATATTCCAAATAGCAGCATCTACTTCATTATTTTTCATCTTTTGAAGTATCTGATTATAGGGCGTATTAATATACGTCACATCTATCCCTTCACATTCACTGGAAGTTAATATAATCTGGTCAATGGATGTAGAGTCTAATGCTACCCGCATGCCACGCTTGATCTTGTCTTGTTGATGATCCCTAAAGATGATCACATGATTTCCTACATAACTTTCTTCACTAAATTCATGTACAATTTCTATATCCGATGATTTTTCCATCTCTAAATTAGCTGCTAATTTGGAAACAATGGCAAAGTTATATTTCCCCAAATTCAAAGCCTCGATTCTTTTCGAAGCACCCCTCATAAAAGCTAGACTAAAGGGTATGCTGCTTTGCTCAAAGGTCTTATAAAGTCCGGTAGCAAGCCCTTCATATCTCTTTGAATAGGGTAGGGGCATTACCGCCATGATCACGCCAAAATCGGATATCTCCCATAATTTTTTATAATCTATTTTTACAATATAGGTTCCTAAATGCCCCCTTGATTCTAAGCCGATTCCTTTTATCTCTTGAAGAAACTTCAAGGCGGATTGAACGGTTCCTCTAGCCGTATTAAAGTTTTCCGTATACTGACTGACCGTACCTATCCTGTCGCCTTCACCATAAGTGAGGAATTCCCGGGCAAGAAGTGTAATGATAATTCCGTTTTTGGACATTAGCTTCTTTTTAAAATCATCCATATTTTTATCCTCTCGCAATGTACATTATTTTGTATATTGTAATTTGATTATAGCATAAAAAATTAAACTTTAAAACTGAAAATTCTATTTTTTATTTCATTTTTGATAAAAATCCACAGCTGCAGCTGGTTCAGGTTTTCCTAGATAAAGTTTTTAAAAAACTTCTATATAAAAAACTTCAAAAACATAATTACGTTGTTTTTTTGTAAACAATTCTTAACTTTCTTTCATGATATTTATGATACGATGAGAATAAATGGTAAGGTGTGAGCGCCTTTCAATAGATTAAAGGGGGATAACTATGTTTATTAAGGATCAAAAAAATGCTGTATGGATGGTCGTATCGCTTATTCTGGCACTGGGGATTGTTGTTTCATCCTATATTTTGACCTCCGGAATCAAAGAAATCAAAGGCTCTACAAATTCATTGTCGGTAAAAGGTTCTGCAAAGAAGCAAATTACATCTGATTTAGCCGTCTGGACTGGCTCCTTCAGTTTGCAGTCTTCAAGTCTTTCTGAGGCATATCAAAACTTAAAGGATAGTGAGAAAAAAGTAAGAACCTATTTAGTAAAGCAGGGAATTAAAGAGCAAGACATCATATTTTCTTCTATATCCACCAATACCAATCATGTGATGCTGCCGAACGGGATGTACTCTAACCAAATCGAAAGTTACAGGCTCTATCAGAGTGTAGAGATTCGATCTAATGATATTGATAAGATAACAGAAATTTCAAGAAATGCTACAGATTTAATTAATGAAGGTGTAGAGTTCCAGTCTAACACGCCTCAATATTTTTATACAAAACTGTCAGAGTTAAAAATAGATATGATTGAGCTTGCAACCAAAGATGCCAAAGCCAGGGCAGAAAAGATGCTCGGAGCCACAGGGAACCGGGTTGGCACGCTAAAATCAGCATATGTAGGTATTTTCCAAATAACACCCCTATATTCCGATGAAATTTCCGATTATGGGATGAATGATACAACCTCCATTGAGAAGGAAATCACATCGGTAGTGACCTGTGAATTTGAAGTACAATAGGTACTGCAGAAAGCCTTGAATCGTTGC
Source organism: Geosporobacter ferrireducens (assembly GCF_001750685.1). GTDB lineage: Bacteria > Bacillota > Clostridia > Peptostreptococcales > Thermotaleaceae > Geosporobacter > Geosporobacter ferrireducens. The sequence continues at coordinate 2,695,957 of NZ_CP017269.1, forward strand.
TTATTCAGGGTTTTTTGATGCCTTTTCCCGATAGACTTTTAATACCGTGAATATACTTTCTGCCGGCAGGGGAATTATATTCCCTACAGCCCTTTATTGATTTTATGAATACTGTCTATCGCATATTTTACTTCTTCTATTGTATTGTAATGGCTAAAGCTAAACCGTACTGTACCCTGGGGGAAAGTTCCCAAGGTTTTATGAGCTGATGGCGCACAGTGCAAACCACACCGGGTCATAATGCCATACTCTTTGTCCAGAAGATAAGCGACTTCTCCATTGTCCCCTTTTGTAAAATCAATAGAAACCACTGCTGTCCGGCCTTGTGCTCCAGGCAGCCCTGCTAATCTTATACCTCTCATATTCAATATTCCTTCAATAAACTGCTGTGTGATCCGCAGTTCCTCGTCTCTTATACTTTTAATTCCTGTTTTCATAAGATATGTAAGTGCTGCATGCAGTCCAAAGATTCCAGGAAGGTTCATGGTTCCCGGTTCAAACTTATCCGGCAAATAATCCGGTTGGAATTCAGACTCCGAGGCGCTCCCAGTACCGCCGCATATGAGGGAATCCATCTTTTTCGCTAATGGATTGCTGATAACAAATCCGCCAATCCCCTGTGGCCCTAACAATCCTTTGTGTCCTGTGAATGCAACTGCATCTGCATTCATTTCTCTAAAATCTATCTCATAGATCCCTGCAGTTTGTGCACTATCTACTATAAAATTGAGATTATATGCCTTGCATAGCTTACCTATCTCATAAATGGGAAGGATTGTCCCGCATACATTAGAGGCATGGGTCATAATAACAGCTTTTGTATTTGGCTTTATATGCTGCTTAATATCCTCAACATCCAACCTTCCAAAGCGGTCGCATTGTACCTTGGAAAACTCTATTCTTTGACTGCACAGTTGTGATAGTGGTCTCATCACTGCATTATGTTCCATAGAGGACAGGATACAGTGATCTCCTGCCTGCAGTATACCTTTTATAAGATAATTCATACTTTGGGTTATATTCATGGTAAAAACCACATTATCCGGATTATCGAAATTAAAAAGTCTGCAAATCATTTCTCTGACCTCAAGCACCACTTCACCAGCTGAGAACGCGCTGCTGTAAGTCCCTCTCTTTACGTTAATTCCTACATTATCTATATAGTTCTTTACTGCGGCACCTACCCCTGGGGCCTTCGGAAACGTAGTTGCTGCATTATCCATATAAATGTTATGCATCACATCTCTCTCCAATCTATATGTACTTCCACTTTAATTTCATTATACAGGACGGAGGGATAGGAGATTATAGATATTTTCTATGGGAATCTTTACCATCATTTTTTCTGTCAATTATACATCCTCTATCATTGATAATATAATATCCATGAGATCATTATTCATTACTAAGGAGGGTTAAAATGAAAGACAAGAAAGGTATTATTTCTACGGGTGCCGTCATTGGTCTTATATCTGTTCTCCTTGTTAAATACGGCAATCCGGCAAACATGGGCTACTGTATAGCTTGCTTTTTGAGAGATATCTCAGGCGCCCTAGGTCTCCACAGAGCTGCAGTAGTACAATACATACGACCAGAAATCATTGGTCTGGTACTGGGCGCTTTTCTAATGTCCTTCGGCATGAAAGAATTTAGGACAAGAGGCGGCTCTTCCCCGTTTTTAAGATTTGTCCTTGGCTTTATCGTTATGATCGGGGCTCTCATGTTCCTCGGATGTCCACTCAGAATGGTACTTCGAATGGCCGGTGGAGATGCAAACGCTTTGGTCGGTCTCCTTGGCTTTGCTGGGGGTATCGGGGTAGGCATATTGTTCCTAAACAAAGGTTTCAGCCTGAAAAGAACTTATACCCTTACAAGCTTTGAAGGTTTCGTATTTCCTTCTCTTAATCTGGGACTTCTTGCACTGCTCCTTGCTGCACCTGCATTTATATTTTTCAGTACAGAAGGCCCTGGGTCAAAGCATGCCCCGTGGCTATTGGCCCTTATATCCGGTCTTATTGTTGGCGCCTTAGCCCAAAGAACAAGACTTTGTATGGTAGGCGGAATTAGAGATTTAATTCTTTTTAAAGATGCTTATCTGATATCGGGATTTATATCCATATTTGCAGCTGCTTTAATCGGCAACCTGCTAATAACCAAATCCTTCCATCTTGGCTTTTCTGGTCAGCCGGTAGCCCATATGGACGGTCTTTGGAACTTCCTGGGCATGGCGTTGGCCGGATGGGGTTCTGTACTGCTGGGCGGCTGCCCCCTTCGTCAGCTGATACTCGCCGGAGAAGGAAATATTGACTCTGCAATAACAGCTATGGGCATGCTCACCGGTGCAGCTTTTGCGCATAACTTCAGCCTTGCCGCATCTGCAAACGGGCCTGCACCGAATGGTAAAATTGCTGTAATAACAGGTTTGATCATACTGCTGGTTGTTTCTTATTTCAATATGGAAAAAGAAGCTATAAAAATGAAAGGAGATGTAAAGCTTGAAGCTTAAAACCATTGATGCACGAGGAAGATCATGTCCTGAACCTGTGCTTATGACTAAAAAAGCTGTAGCTTTAAATTCAGAAGGGATACAGGTCTTAGTAGATAATACTACTGCCTGTGAGAACATTAAACGGTTCGGAAGTCATTCAGGCTATAAAGTAGAAGTTGCTGAAAAAGGTGAGGATTTTGTCCTTACCCTGAAAAAATAATTATGGAATATTTAGCAACTTTTTTTACCCACTCAGGAGCCATAAAATATCAGAAATTACTTAGAAACCAAGGCTGCTCCGTCGACTTAATGCCGGTACCCCGAAAGGTAAGCTCTAACTGTGGTATCGCCGCAAAATTCAGCTATGAAAATAAGATCCGGACAATCATTAGCGATGATATCGAATCCCTTTATATCGTGGAAGAAAAAGCGTACAAACTGCTATATAAAGCTGGCGAAGAATAATCTTCGCCCGTTTGCTTTTTCCAAGAGATAAAAAATTTTATCCTGTTTCTATAAAATATATTACAAATAATACAGAAAAAACTACCTGTAGATGTAAACAGGTAGTTTTTCATACAGCCTTCAGCTGGTTGTTATTTAGCTTTTATAAACATTTGTGTAAACCTATAGCTGTTAGAATTTCCTGAATCCTTTGCTATTCCTATACCGATATGCGTATAATTGGGATTTAAGATATTGTTTCGGTGTCCTTCAGAGCCCATGAAAGCGGTATGTGCTTTCGCAACGCTGCTGTTGATAGCAATATTTTCCCCTGCAGTACTATAGCTGATTCCAAAGGTCTTCATCATATCAAAAGGACTTCCATAGGTAGGTGAAGTATGAGAAAAATATTTGTTTCTTACCATATCTTCAGACTTTTCCTGTGCAACAGATATTAATTTGTCATGAAGCTGTAGTGGTGCAGCCCCTACTTTTGCTCTCTCAGCATTGATCAACTCCAGCATCTCGTATACACCAGCCTGGTATTTTCCTGTTTCTGCCGGTTGTTGCGGTGCTGGTGTCGGTGCTGGCTGTGGTTCCGGTTTTGGCTGCGGTGCCGGTGCTGGTTGTGGTGCCGGCTTCACTTCTTTTTCTTCTGCCGGAGCAGGCACAGACTTATTCGGATTCGTTTTTATGTATGTCTTGTACCAAGCAGTTACGTCTTTAACATTACAGGACTTATTTAGTGTTGCATTGGTCAGTGAAACTTTGTTTTGCTCCTTGCCATTTACATAAACTTTGTACTGTACTTCTGCATTTGCCATTGAACTGAATGGAACCATCAGAAGTGTTGATGCCAATACTACCGATAATCCTTTTTTCATCTTCTTCATTCATATCCATCTCCTTTTCCTTTATCACAACTCGTACAGTAGCGGCCATAAGGCTATCGGATACGCCTTATAGCATTCATTATACAATGATATATGAGTTTATAGGCGATGTAATATATGGAATATCAGTAGATGCTTTCCTCTAACGGGTTTTTGAGTTAAATTTTGAATTTTTGTATCATATGATTTAAGGTTCCGGCCAGTTCTGCTTGTTTTTGAGATACCTTAGCAACCTCTTCCAATGCATCTGCAACTTCAGACACATTGCTTGATATCTCCTGAGTACCGGCAGTCGTTTGTTCAGAAGTGGCTGATACAGATTCAATCGCTACATTGATCTGATTGACGGCTTCTGCAATGCTTTGTGCATTTTGATCAAATTCGAAAATGAGACGATTCATATATTCTGCATCTTTTTTATATTGAATTCCTGTGTCTACAAGGGTTTCATAATCCTTATGTACCTTCTCGTCAATGAACTGCAGAATATCGTTGGAATTTCTGGATAGATTATTGAAAGCACCATAAACATGTTTTATCGTTTCCTGGATATTTGAAACAGCTTTAGAAGATTCCTCTGCTAATTTTCTTACCTCATCTGCAACAACAGCAAATCCCCTCCCGTGTTCCCCTGCTCTGGCTGCTTCGATAGCTGCATTGAGCGCAAGAAGATTCACCTGATCTGAAATAGCTGATATGGCTGTGGCCATGGTTTCGATTTCTCCAACGACCTTTCCTGCCTCAATTGCTTGGAGGATACTTCTTTGTTTTTCTTTATATATGTCCTGTGCTACTTGTCGGGATTGCTCTGCACTTTCTTTCATCCCTTCAGCCCGTTTGCTAATCTCAATAGATTCAAAATTGCCCTCCTTTGCCCTCACTGCCAATCGGTTTACGGCTGCAGCCACTTCTTGTCCTGATGCATTTACTTCTTCAAGTGAAGCGCTGGTATCTTCTGTGCCCTTTGAAATTCCTTGTGTTGCAGCATCAATGTTATGGGCTTGGGCCAATACTTCTTCAATGGTCGCAGAGAGTTCCTGACTGGAAGTATTCATATGTGCTGCATTGTTTACAATTTCTTTTATCAGATTTTGTGTATTCTGTACAGCTCTATTTAATGCCCTGACCAAAGTCCCTATTTCATCCTCTGTATGTACATCCATTTGCCTTGTTAAATCGCCGTTTCCAAATCCTTCTGCAAATTCTATGACTTTTCTTAATCCATTGGTGATAATCTTCGTTAGTATGATTCCCATAGACAAGGCAAAGACAATAGCTATGGCTAAATAAATCAGCGTATCCTGAACAGTTTTAGCATATGCTTTCTTGTTCTCCTTCATTACGTCTTCCATAAGCTGCTTATTTAGATCTACCAATTGTTGTAATGCTTGCTGTATACTATTTTCCCATATTGTAAGGTTATCAAATTCGACCATGGCTTCATCCATTTTGTTTTCTTTTATAAACCTTAAATATTTGTCCTGTGCCATTCTATAGGAAGCAAGTTTGCTGTTGAAAGATTCTATCATCAGCTTTTCTTCCTCTGTCATATAGGTATCGGTATAGGATTTCATCAGTTCATCATTGCTGTTTCTTGCAAGCGTCACAAGCTTCTCAACTTCCGAAACGGATAATGTATTATTAGGCATCATCAGAAAAGATAGATTTAACCGGACAGATAATACATTCTTCTGTACATCGCTAATCTGCTCTAAAGGAATAACTCTATCTGTATACATAGATTCAATACGGGCATCCGTATCTTTCAAGCTTTTGATTCCTATCCATCCAAGGCTTCCCATAAGAAGAATCCCTATTAGAAAAGCAGAAATCAACTTCGTACCGATTTTTAAATTTGACAGCCATTTCATTTGTACGCAGCCCCCCCTCACAAATTCATAGTACTTATATAGATAAGGATAATTATACCATTATTATGTAATCATTACATTATTTGCGTACAAGTTTTTGGCTACTTTCTATAATTTCACCTACTGTTGAAGCTTTATCCACGCCAAAGGAAGTGTCACCCTATAAAAATCACTTTAATATTTCTAACAATTTGTCTTGCGGTAGTGCATGTACCTGTCTTTGTTTCTGTCCTTGCAGGGTCTCTGCCATACACATCGAATTAATGATTGCTTCTTCAACAGCTTCAATCGCGCCTTCAAAAATAACATCCAGTTGCTCTGACGGAAACATATTTATAGGATAAATTGCTTCATGACCATAAGCGTAACAATTTCCGGTAGAAAAAGTAATAAAAAAATCGCCGCTGCCTTCTTCCCCAATACCTCCTAACTTTGCCATTGCTAACGCTGCCCTTTTTGATACTCTTTTACACTGTAAAGGGATTAAAGGAGCATCTGTTACTAACGTGACTAATAATGAGCCATCATTTTCCGGAGTATCCCAGGGTAAGGGAACTTCCTGCTCATTTATTATTTCCCCAACCATTTGATTCGCGATAACAAGATCCTGTCTTCTTCCAAAATTTGTTTGAACCAGTGCTCCAATCGTAAAGCTTCCACAGTCACATTCAACGATTCTGGAAGCAGTCCCTATACCTCCTTTAAACTCAAAACAAATCATTCCTGTTCCGCCGCCAACATTACCTTCTTCAACAACTCCAGATTTAGCACCCCGTATTGCTTCCTCCATGTCCTCATATTTTATTGTGGTTTTTTCCAGATCACTTAACCATCCGTCCCAGGTTTCAGCTACAATCCCATTGGAAAATGGTTCAAGATTATCAATTCTTCTCGTTGCTAACGAAAGATAATGATGTGCTAATCCTAGTAAATGGCTGCCTGTAAAAACAATTGGTGTTACCAGGGTCCCCGTTTCATCAATCCAATGGGTGCCTGTAAATTCTCCTGTTCCATTAAAGGCAAAAATTCCTGCGGGAAAATGACATTCTTGCAGTTTTCCGTTATTCGGCATAATTACTGTAAGTCCTGAACAAACATCTTTATCTATAATGGTTTTATGTCCTACAACAATTCCTTCCACGTCTGTAATTGCATTCAATTTTCCTGTTTTTAATTTACCAATCGTTATGCCTAATTCTCTTAATCTTTTTCTCTGCATAATAATCTCCTATCTTAGTAAGTATTTAACTAAATCCTGCTTGATGAAAAAATGGCACATTTCCAAACTGCTGAAAAAGTCCAAATCCGGGTTAATTTGACTTGTTTAAGAACCCTGTAATTTCATCTGTTCCAGTGAGGGCAGGTCTATCTGCGTTATTTATTTTTTCCCATAATCTTATCAAACCGACTATCCATACAAACACTGATATCTGTTGTAACAAATTTCCCTTCATGGAAAAGACTAAAAATCGTGGCCGGTGAAGGGGCCGATTGCGCTTGTTCCATACTTTCCAGCTTAATGATCTTTAAAGAAAGACCTCGCTTTGCTGCTGTTTCAACCAGTGAATTTTTAACATGATACTCGGAATAAGGGCAGCGGTTAGAATAATATACAACGTAGCCATTTTTCTCTGGACACTCCCCTGTTTTTACCGATTCGTTAAAAACAGGCGATATTCCTTTGCGGTTCATATTTTTGACCAGAAGGCTAAATCCAGAAGGTATGCTTTCACATATTTCAAACCCCTGTCTCAGCAGCCATTTGCCATCACTCATAAAGTGGTATTTCTGTGTACCCACAACGGTTACCAAACCATCTTTTCCCTGTGCGGCAGCATCATCCATCGCCTGTTGCAATAGTGCCTTACCATGACCATTTTCTTTATATTTTCCTGAAACCCAGAAGCAGTTCACCATTATATAGTTGGGCGCTGCTACAGGAACCCACGCCTTTTCAGCAGGTCCATACTCGATGAATACTTTTGCCCGTTCGTCCAGCTTTCTGAAAATATATCCATTATCGAATGCTCTTCTCAGCCATTTTTTTTTTAGTTCATAGCCCTCTGAACATTTTTTATCGGAAAAAGCACAGCAAATATGCTCAGAATCAATGTTGCTCTTATTCAAAGTTATATATTGCATTTTTTCACCTCTTTTTTGAATCTTAAAAGTGCACAGAAATGCTCTATAAATTTCAAGACTTCTATAGGAATTATTTATAGCCCTATTATATCATTGATAATATGACAACATGCTGTCATATTATCAATGATATAATAGAAAAAGTTCTCCCAACCCCTCCGTCTGAGAGAACCTGAAATATATCTTAAATTTATTTGTGCTTTTTTCTCAGAAAAATAAGCCATCAGAACCGGCTTTGCCTTTATGTTTTATACTAAATGTAAAAGTTAGTTAATCTCTTTAATCGAATATATATCTGAAAGCTCAACAGTGATTTTTTGTATAATTGAATAATCATTCAAAGCATACTCTATCTCTGTTTTATCATTATTTGTTGAAATCACCTTGCATGGCAGTTCAACAATAAATTCACTTCCAAATCCTACTTTACTTTTTACATATATTTTGCCTCCAAGCACTTCCACAAAAGCTTTTGTTAGAGATAATCCAATGCCGCTGCCTTCGTACTTTCTTGTAAGCAGTTGGTCTGCCTGTTTATACCGCTCAAATATCGTTTTCTGTTTGTCTTCAGGAATACCAATCCCGCTATCCTTAACGGAAATCACAACTTTTTTACCTTTATCTATCAAGCTTACCTGTATCGTGCCATTAGCGTCTGTAAACTTAATTGCATTTGAAAGAAGATTAAGCATAATTCTTTCGATGATATCAATATCACAAGCAATAATCTTTTTATTTACATTTGAAACATAACTAAGTTCAATCCTTCTATCTTTCACATAATCCATTACCGACAGCGTTATTATTTCAACAATGTTTACAATATCGTAATTTCCCAAGTTTAACTCATAAAAATTTGCGTCAATTTTTGTTGTGTCGATAAGGTTATTTACGAGTCGCAGCAATCTGAAACAATTTTGCTTCATTGATTTTAAATGGTGAAAGTATTTATCACTTTCTAAAGATGGATTTCCTTTTAAATATAGGTCGAACAATTGTATTGCACTCAAGATAACATTAAGGGGCGTCCTTAGTTCATGAGACATATTTGCAATGTATTCACTTTTTGCGCTATTGGCATACTCCGCTTCTTCCTTTGCCTTTTTTAATTTTTCAGCCATTGCCTTATGTTCTGTGATATCACGATAAACTCCTAAAATTCTATAAATTTTTCCTGTATCATCCTGAATCGGTATAAGCGTTGTATAAACATATATAATTCCTGCTGGCATGTTCAGGCACTCTTCATAGCTTTGCATGGTTCCTAATTCAATACACTTTCTATAATTGTTACTTAGAAGTTCTGCAGAATCCTTAGGAAAAACATCTTCTATATATTTGCCTGAAACATCTGCAGTTTTCATCCTCAGCCTCTTTTCAATAGAAGGATTGATGGCTACAATTTTGAAACGGTCATTTGAAATAGCATCCATAAGCAGAACCCCATTAGAGGTATTTTCAAAGACTTCTCGGTAACGCTGTTCACTTTGCCTTAATGCCTCTTCTACCCTTTTACGTTCTGCTACCTCCTCCTGCAGTTTAATCGTTCGTTCTCTAACTCTATTTTCAAGCAAATCATTTGTTTTACGAAGCTCATCTTCTGCTTTTTTCCGCTTCGTTACATCCACTAGACTAAAAACAAGTCCCGTAACCGTGTCATGGGTGTTTTTCACAGGAATTAAATCCCAATCCCAATAGGTAATCCCTATCTCAGGGAACTCCTTGTACTCAAAGGGCTTTGCATAAAACGAAACGGGCTGGCCGGTTTCAATTACACGGCGGAAAATTACTTCATTATCAGCATATGGATAAAGAGCAAAATGATTTTTTCCTATGTAAAATTCAGGAGGATGATTACCTGCATCGGCATACCGCTTATTCACACGAATAAAGTTGAAGTCCTTATCAAGATAAGCGATCATAGCACTTTTTGTATCAAAAATACTCTCTAAAGTGTTCTTGACATCATATAATTCAGTTTCATTATTTTTATGTTTAGTTATATCCTGTACGATGCCTATATATTGATAAGGTATTCCTGCAGTATCATAATTAAATGATAAAATAAAACTTAACCATATAATAGAATGATCTTTTCGTATAATCTTCTTCTCAAAAGAATAATGTGCTTTTCCCTGATCAAATAACAGGTCTTCAGATATTCTATCGATATTTTCTACGAAATAGATATCTTCTATGGCCATATTAATAAGCTCTTCTTCTGTATATCCTACGATTTCACTGAACTTTTTATTTACCTTAAGAAACTTTCCGGCTAGTGTGGAAGTATACACACCGATTTCCGGATGATCAAAAAGTGATTTTAAAGCGGAGTCTTCAAAAGTGTAATCAAGCCTGTTGTTATCAGTCATCTTTTCACAATCCCCCCTAAATATGTAATATCTATAAATTCCTGAGATTTTTTTGTTGAAATTGAAAATTGAAATAAATTTTTTTTCATTATCATGCCTCCATCGAACATTCCCTTTATTCTTGGATTTTTATACTATTGGATCTCTATGACTTGATCCGGTTTACATAGGGTTTCTTTTCAAAACTACTGTGAATTTAGATTTTTTCATCCACATGAACAGTATTTCTAGCCCTCGACCCTCATCCATATTAATCCTCCCATTGCCTTCTGTTTTAATATAAGTTTTTAGACTATTCGACTTATGATATGTAATAACCTTCCATAAAGTAGAAAGATATGGATAGGTTTTAATTGCAGGACTAGGAGATACTTCGTTTGCCGTGTTCAATCCTTTTTAATGAAAAGGCAAACGAAGTGTTTCCTCGCCTTAAAAATCATTAAAAGAAAAAGGTGATTGCTAACATCACCTTTAAATCCAGTCATATTAATTATTTGAATGGTTTCAATGAATACAGCCCAATTGTAACTGTGGTGGGTTGGTAAAGTTGATTTTACTTTTTATAGTTTAATGAAAATATGCTGTTATATCTGAAACATTAGCAAATTGGAAGGTTTTGATGCAGTAAATCAGCTTGATGCTAAGTTCTTGAAAGTGGTCCTCGTTAAAATAGCCATTTACAATACTACTTTTATAAAGAATAGGTTTAAATATATCTAAAAAAGCACCGATTGCTTCATGATTTCCACCTTTCGCTTGGTCAAAAAGATCTCTCATCGAAGTATCACTCATAGGAGGACCTCCTTTACTGACTAGCCTTCACAAGGCTTTCAACTACCTGAATGAGGGTTTTGTTCAACTCATCCAGCTTCTTTTCTATCCGGATTAAAAGAAAGGCTGTTACGGCTATGGGGAAGCCTAAATTTGAAATACAGTCATTAAATATTTCCATGCTTATTCCCCTCCGATCTGTTTTCTTAGTTTATTCAATGCAGTATTTTTAATTTTATTGACCGATTGTTTGCTGATGCCTAATTCTTTGGCAACCAGATGGTCTTTCTTGTCTTTAACAATACATTCATAAACAATTTGTTTTTGTCTCTCTGTAAGATTGTGAATAGCCTTTAATATGTTTCTATCTGTAAATATTTCACAAAGATTCAGATACTCTTTATCCGCGTAGATTTCTTCTTCAAAATTAACAGAAGCATCGGGAATGGTATTGATTTTTTCTTCATCAAAGTTTTCGTCCAGGGTATTTAAATAGAGTCCTTCCTTTTCCCTGATCGTGCTTTCTTTTTTCCTTAAATCTATTGAAGCAAAGACAATAGATTTTTTTATGTAGCTGCACAGACTGATTCTGAATAGATAATCATTAAATTTCTTATTGAGGCTTTCTAGGGATGTCCGATCCTTCAATAGGATGCCATTGATATATAGATCCCTATTTTCTGTATCCCCTTCTAGAAAGCGCCTTGCCAGGTGATCCATCTTATCCCCTCCTTACGTAAACCTCCATACACTCTTTCCCAATTAGTAAAAAACTTTAAGCTTAAAGTAATTAAGCTTCCCCTTACTATATAAGACGTGTTATACAAAAAATAATCACCCATATTTTGTAAAATTTTCTATTATTTTAAAAATATTTTCTATAGATTCGTTAATGGCTATTTATATCCAAGTTAAGCCTATAAAAGCTACACTGCAACAAGACATAAAATTCCACAATAAACCATATATGTAATAATATGATATAATTATAGGTATTAAAATTTTGGTAAGATCTATAAACAATGAGGTGTTAGATTATGAGAAAAGTATTACTTATTACATTTGTTTTTCTGCTAATTGTTACAAATTTGATTGCTTTTAGATCACTGATGAAAGAAAGAGCATTGGAAAACTTTTATTTGGCTTCGACCTTTGAAGATTGCGTTGAATACACAGCAATGACTTTAGAAGTTTTAAGTGATGAGCTTTTTTCGAAGAATAAAATAATCGATAATGAAGAATTTCTTGCATCTGTTTCACACGCCAAATCAGAAATAATTATTTATACAAAAATCTTCCTCAATCTCCGTTTTATTGATAAGGAAAATCTATATAATGCAGACTTAACCCCATTAATTAATTATTTAGATAAGCTGTCTAAAAAAGAAATTATTTTACAGGAAGATATGAACATTTTGCGTGAAATAGTAAAATATAAAGAGGATTTAAATAATACAAAAATTATCTTAGAGAAAAAAAGTTTTTTTTATACCAAGTATTATCCTAATAAAAAGATCGTTGAAACTTTAGAAGCCATTAATACTTTGGTAAAGAACAGATAAAACCATCAATATAATACTGATGGTTTTATCTGTTCTTTAATAGAAATAAGTTGCACAAATCCAAGGACTCTCTACAGGCACCCATCCTGCGCTGCTGTTAGGGCCACCCTCCATGTATCTAAATTTTTGTCTCATTTCAATATATGTGGCTCCGTCTTTTGTAAGTCTTATGTAGGCGTCAAAATAAAAGGAGTCCATTAAAAGTGCTTGTTTTACAGGATCACTACTAGCTCCAACTCCTTGTAGCGTTACGAAACCCGAGCCAATAGTTGTTAAAGATAAGAAAGCTGAAACAACTCTATATAAAGTCATTATGGGATCAACCTTTTGATATCTGTTTATAACGGCCTTACAATCATCATGAAGTGCTAAAACATCATCTGCTGTCAGTTTATTAGTTGTTACATATTTAACTTCACCTGGGTTTGGCATATTAAACCTCTCCTTTTCATTTTGTATTTTTATATTTTGTTAGGCTCTTCCACTCTCTGGCCAGTTCGTTTTGCCCTACACTAGATAAGAAGATTAAATGGGTAAATAAATCAACTACGTGGCAAAAATTTTTTTTAAATTTTTTTCAAAAGTGGTTGATTTATTTACCGCTTTATCTGTTTTATATAGAGTGGAGTTCCAACAAAATAGGAAAATATTAAATAAAGTGACAAGGGGACGGGGTTAGAAAGTGACAAGGGGACGGGGTTATTGACACGTGTTCGTCCATATGATATAACATATCATAGAGGTGGTTTTTATGCCAAGAATGCCAAGGATAAAAAGCAAAAGCGGAATATATCATATTGTTATGAGAGGAATAAATCGTCAAACTGTGTTTGAAGATGAGGAAGATTGCCATAAGTTTATTCAAACCTTGCAAAAATATAGAGAGATTAGTGAGTACAAATTATATGCCTATTGTTTAATGGGTAACCATCTTCATCTGCTACTAATGGAATATAAGGAGCCATTAGAGACGGTTATGCGAAGGATATGTGGCAGCTATGTTTTATGGTATAACAAAAAACATGGAAGAGTAGGATATTTATTTCAGGATAGATTTAAAAGTGAGCCTGTAGAGGACGATGCCTACTTCCTGACAGTTCTGAGATATATTTTTCAGAATCCTGTAAAAGCTGGTATAGCAGCTAGAGTTGAAGACTATTTATGGACGAATTATACAGACTATATTGGAGAAAAATATCAGGCTGATAGGGACTATGCCCTTGATATTTTAAATGTAGATAGAGAAAAAGCTGTAAAGAAATTTATTGAGTATATTAATAAAGATAACGATGATAAATGTTTAGAAATAAAAGAAAGCCAGCAGATAACCGATAATGATGCTATAAAAATAATCAAGGCCCATTGTAAGATTGAGCAAGGTTTAGATTTACAAATGGTTGATGTAGATAAAAGAAATAGATGTATAAAAGAGTTAAAGGAGGGATACGGCCTATCAATTAGACAAATTGAAAGATTGACAGGAATTAGTAGAGGCATCATTCAAAGAGTGTAATGTGACGATAACCCCGTCCCCTTGTCACATTAACTACTTGGATGCTCTACTTTTGTAATTCAAATCTTCCATCTTCATTTCTGATAAGGTAAATATACAGAGTCTGTTTCGTATAAACTTGATCAAATCCATGTAAATCAAATTCATATTTTTTAACTTCTTTTTGATCTACAGATCCTTGAATATAAAAATTGCTATCTTTATTGTAACTAATTGCAAAATGAACATATCCATCTTCATTTTCATAGGCCTTAGTAATTAGATATTCCCAGTTTTTTCCAAATTCATATAACTCTAAATAATCAATTTTTAAATTGGTTTTATTAACTACTTCTATATCTATCAAATACTTACTTGGCTTTTCATCAATTTTTTTATTACATGCTGCACAAGATATCGTTACGAAAAATACTATCGTCAACAAAAGTAAAACTTTAACCTTGATAAAGGATGATTTTATAATCATAATAGCTCCTTTCTTATCTCAATTAATAACAGATTACAGTATTCGTATTACTTATACAAGTAGAAATATATTTTAATCTATTTGATAAAATCTTCTGTATACATACACCTTACCCAGTGGGAACAGACTAATAAATTAGTACAAGATACGTACTTAATGAGTATACCAATAAATATACTTAACGCACGAGTTTATCATTAGTTTTACAATTACAATTTGAAATTACAAAAAGATGATTACTAAAAATATAGAATCACCTTTTTGTAGAATAGCTGTCTTTCCTAGTCATCCTTGATAAGGATACCAGTTAACACGTTCTATTTTATAATAATTAGTAGAAGATAAACTGATTTTGTTTCCATCAATTCGTTTAGCAAAGTTTTCTGCTCATTGTTCAAGCTTTCTTGCAGTTGTTTGTGCAAGTTAAATAATTTTCCTTGTAGTCCATCATATTTTACGCATGTAGGACAAGTATTTCCTTCACTTGGATATATACCGTCGTGATACAAACCTTCTATAAAATCTATTTAACCACCCCCATATAATGGTCTCCATCATAACTCCAAAACCTTATCGACACAAGAGCCTTTTTAGCATTAGTCCGTCACCCTCAAAGCGGCCTCACAACGGTTTATGGTACTAGTATAGGTACGGGTATTAAAACAGTGACAGAGGACTGTAGGATTGAATAGTGGATATTGGATTAAGCAGAGACTAAAAAAATGAGTAACAACTTGAATAAAAACTTAGGGCTAGATTTAAGATAAATCATGGTAAATATTTGAAATTTATATTGGTATTCTGTATAATTAAGCAATGACACAATGGTAGAATGATGCGACATACAGGGGAACACCACAGGGAGTGTTCCATGCATCACATACCGACAGGCTGTTATTTCCTGTAGGGGAGCACATTGTCTCCAACATAAGGATAGCGGTAGGGGCAGACCTGTGTGTCTGACCAAAGAGACGGCAAAATTAACGGGTAGACACATAGGTCCACACTCCACCAATATGTCGCACTATTCTTAAAATGAGATCTAAGAGAACCTAAAAAAACAAAGCCCTGCAAACTATGCTGCAAGACTTTGTCAACACTCAAGATGGTGTTCCCAGCAGAAATCGAACCCACGGACTACTGCGTAGGACGCAGTTGCTCTATCCTACTGAGCTACGGAAACATATCATACTTAATGTAGATATTGTTGCCCAATTGGGCAACATTTGGTCAACAATTCCCTTATCCCTCAAAGACAGAGAAATCCCAACACCTTCAAGGTATTGGGATTTCTCATTTCAATATGGTGCACCTGAGAGGATTCGAACCTCCGACACACGGTTTAGGAAACCGCCGCTCTATCCTGCTGAGCTACAGGTGCAGGGATCAATTATAATCATATTCACAAATTTCACTTTTGTCAAGACTATAAAAGCATTCAATAAAAATGCAAAGGATCTTTTGCTCCCAGTGCCTCTTTTTTCAGCATCTCCCATTTATCTTTTTTTATACTATATCTCAATACTTAAAGGCAAAAGGATCCTATATCGGCTTACCGTTTTGAGAGAGATAGATATTTTCTATCCTGTATAATTCATAAAGGAATACAGGATAAAGCTTCCTATGTCAGTATTAGCCGTATTGTCAGTTTACTCAGAAAAGAATTAAAAACGGATATAAGAATGTCAGAATTAAAAAGACAGCCTCTTTAGGCTGCCCCAATGGGTTCTCTATAGAATTTGAATACCTTCTACTTCGATTTCCTTAAACAAAATATAGTTATTTAAAACCAGACGCAAAGCATTTTTTACTACAGCTCCTTTATAAACATAAACGGTAAAACCTTCTACGTCAAATTGATCATACTTTTCAGGCTCTTTTGGCTGCTCCATAACTACATGGGGCAGTGATGCAGGGATACAGCAGGAGTCACTCACTTGAAGCTCTACAGTTAAAGTCTCTTTCTCCTTTTTCTTTAAAAAGTTCTTTACTTTTTCATCAATCTGAATGTTCATCACGCTCATCCTCACTGTTATTTTATCTCTTTTAAAGTAGCTTTTTATCCATTATAAAGTGAATTTTTCATTATGACAACATATAAATAAGATTATTGGTATATAGTACTGGCTAACCAGTAAAATATTCCACCAAAGTTACCATAAATCCGGAAAAACCCCACCACCATTTGAGCATTCTGAGCCTTAGCGGGACCCGTTTCAGGTCTCTGTCGCTGACTAATTCTACATACATTTTGCTGTCATCATAAAGGGTCAATATAAGTTCTCCCAGTTTCTGCCCTTCCGCTATCGGCAGACCCAACTCCGGCAGCATAAAAATCTCCTGCTGCTTGACAGCACCTGCTTTAGGCCCAAAGAGCAAAACATCCTCCTCTGCCGTCAGACCGATCTCTAAGGATTCTATGTCCCAAAAATGATATTTCTGCACAATCTCGCCTGCTTTTATAATACCCTGCCTGCTGTAGGTTGAAGCACCGTATTCCAAGAGCTTTTTGCTATCAGCAACCCGCTGCTGATCGCTCTGAGCACCCAGCACCACCGCGATCAACCGAAAGTCCGATGTTCCTACTTCTTGAGATTCTACTTTCAGCGTTGACGATAAACAATATCCTGCAGCATTGGTAAATCCGGTTTTAAGGCCATCTACCCTGGGCAGTACATTTAAGAGTCTATTGGTATTATCCTTTTTGAAGCTTCTTTCAGCATCTTCAAAGCTCCCGCGGCGGGTGACCGGCAGGAGATCTTCTCCATAGCGGTCAATCAAATATCTAGAAAGAATTCCGATATCTCTGGCCGTTGTGATGTTTCCCGTACCTTCCGCCGGCATTCCGTTTGGATTCACAAAGGTAGTACCCTCCATCCCCAGTCTTTTTGCTTCTACATTCATTTGATCTATGAAGTATTCTGCTGAACCTCCCACATATTCTGCAATGGCATAAGCCGCATCATTGCCGGATACAATCAGCATCGCATCAATGAGTTTTTCCAAGGATACAATATCTCCTGCTTTCAGATTATAGCTGGTGCCTTTTTCTGCTGCTGCTTTTTCACTGATAATTACCCGGTCCTCCAGACTGATCTTTCCGACTTCCACTGCATCCATGACTAAATGATAAGTCATCAGCTTGGTAATACTAGCTGGAGGGGTTTTCATATCCGGGTTCTTACTCCATATAACCTTTCCGGAATCAAACTCCATCAAAATAGCTGCCCGGGATTGAATGCTCACTTCTTCTTGTGCAAAAGCAGGAAATACATTCATTACAAAAACTAGAAGAATCCCAATCAAAAGGATATATATTTTTTTCACCATGCTCCTCCTTTGCATCTTTGCTCTATATCTATTCATATTAAAGAAGTGCTAAATTTAAAACCACAGGTAGTTTTTCCCTGTGGTTTTTATATTATTTTGCCAACAGCCATTTTTCGAAGAATGATCCCAGATCTTTTCCTGTAATTTCCTCACTGATCCTGCGGAAGTCTCCTGTTTTCGCATTTTTAAACCGATTTTCCTGGTAATATTTACTTAAAATTTGATACAATGTGTCTTTTCCATATTCCGTATAGATTTCATTTAAAAACATGGCCCCTTTGCTATATACCAATGGACCATAATCATACCAGCCCTGGAAGGCTCTTAGGGACTTGAGAATAACTTCATCCTCTATGGTCTCCACGGCTTCCCTATACTCATCTTCATTGAATTGGATATGGTACTGCTGTCCGACTTCTTCGTCGTACTTTTCCATAGCATAGATAACCTCGGAGTAGGCCGCCAAACTCTCATCCAGCCAAGCTTCTTCGATTTGGTTGTTGCCTACGATGCCATACCACCATTGGTGCGCTGTTTCATGCACAATGACAATCTCTAAAAAATTTTTCCATCGCTTATCATAGTACTGCTTTCCAATAAATACGATTCCAGGGTATTCCATACCGCTGGGGAAATTTGTCTGTACTACAGAATATTGTCCATAAGGGTATTTGCCAAAGGTACGGTTAAAAATTATGAGAGAATTTTCCGCAGCAGCTGTAGCCCAATCTTTAATGTCTTGCTTGAGGGCACGGTCCTTGATAAAGTACATCTTTAGAATCGTACCCTCTACATCCTTTTCCACTACTTCAAAATCTTTGCTGGCAACCCAGGCAAAATCCCGGATGAGCTTTGCCTCAATCTGCCAAATCTTTTTTTCTCCTTGTATGCCTTCACTCAATATGTTTCCAGTACTGGCAATCACCATATCCTTTGGTGTCTCAATCCTTATGTTATAATTGCTGACGTCGCTGTAAAAGGGGTCTCCAATGGGATAATAGGGATCTAGATTCCAACCCTTTTCATCATACACCGCAGCTACAGGATACCAATTTCCGAAATTAAAGGTATTTTCCCCATATCCAAATCTTTCTTGGGCAGATGGCAGCTTTACACTATACGTCATCTCGAGCAGAATTCTATCTCCTGGTTGTAGTATCTTGGGAAGGTTAATCTCCAAAATGGTATTTCCTTCACCAATAATACGATAATTTATTTTTTCTTTTCCAATATTGATTTCACTGATATCCATATATCCCGGTTGAAAGCCTTCAGGATAGGCTCTATCAAAGTCATCGAATAGGAAAGGAGTGGTCTCTTGATCCCGAAAAGCATTTGGGTATAAGTGAAAGTATAATTTATCCAGAGAAATGGTTTCGCTATTAATATAATCAATCTTCTGTTCAGCGTGAATCACAGCTTCTTCAGGTGTAAACACAATATCCATATGGTATTGGGTAAGTTTATTTGGATCAAACCCGTTGAGATCTTCCACGATCAGGGTTTCCTGCTGTATTGGCCCCACAGGCGATGGCCCTTTGCATCCCGTTACTGTAAGCAGGAAGATTAAGAGCAAGACGCCAATCCCTTTTTCAATTTTTCTCATGATATGCCTCCTGAAAAATATTTGATATCCCTATTATACAGAATATGTCACAGCCATGGAATATATTTGTATAAAAGGGTATAAAGAAAAGCAAAATAAAACCCGGCTCCACTGATCTTCAGTAAAGCCGGATTATAAACGGAATGTTTTATACGAAAGAATCTTTTTTCCTGTCTTTCGGTATATGTTTAATTCCATCAAGTATTTCACTTTCTAACGCTTCTATATCCGGTACATAGGATTTTAACAAGGACATAGGTCCTTCCAATGTATATTCTCCTAAACAAGCAGGAATAAGCACAGTATCCCCTTTTATAATCTCTTCACTTTTCTCTTCATAGACTATTTTTCCACTTCCCTCAATGCAAGTAAAAATATAAAATCGGTCCGGGTTGCTTTTTTCAGTGCAGAAAGTCTTAATTTCATATTGTTCCAATGAAAAGTATGGATTGTAACAATAATAAATCTTCTTGTAGCCTTCTTTTTCTTTCCATATACCCTTTATCTTTTTTGCTTCTAGGGAAAAATCCACAACCTCTACAGCCTTGTCCACATGAAGTTCCCTACCCCGGTTATAATCATACACTCTATAGGTCGTATCACTGTTCTGCTGAATTTCAGCCACAACAACTCCTTCCATAGAGTGAATCAAACCACTGGGAATAAAAAAAACATCTCCTTTATTAACAGGTACAACATTTAAATAGTCTTCTAAGCTCCCATCTTCTATCGCTTCCAAAAATTCATTTTTAGAGCAATCCTTAAAACCCAAAATCATATTGGCATTTTCTGCTGCTTCCAGAACCACCCAGGCTTCCATCTTTCCCAGATCATTTTCCTTTTCTGCTGCATAGTTATCATCAGGGTGAACCTGTATCGATAGCTTAATCCTTGCATCTAAAAACTTAACCAACAGAGGAAACTGCTCTATAGAAATTTTGTGCCCTACCAAAGCTTCCTTTTTCATGCGGATCAGTTCATTTAATCCTAAACCGCTGTATTCCCCATTTGCAACTTTACTGACTGCACCACTTCTGCAAACTAGTTCCCAACTTTCTCCGATGTCTCCCTTAGGCAAGTCTGTTCTAAATGTGGATAAGTTTCTTCCACCCCATACTTTATCCACATAAATATGCTCAAATTTTAATGGATACACACCAATCCCTCCTGCTTCTGCCCTTTACGGTTTGTGGTATTTTTTATAAGGCCCAATATGTTCGGAATATTTTCTTTATATTTATCATACCATGATTTTACATGTTTTGTAATAAATAAAGCTTTCGCTAACAATGGGGCAAAAGTATTTTTAGCGCAAAATGAGATATCCTCTCCTTGGATCGATAGCCCTTATGCAGCTTTCTATCCTTCTCACGGCTTCTATAATATTTTCTCTCTGGGTTCCTAAATTTACCCGAATCCACCCTTCTCCATCACGAACAAAATGATTCCCGTCTTCTACCAAAACCCCATATTGGGCAGCAAGGATTTCTGTCAGGGCCTTAGATGATAGTCCTGTTTTTTCGATATTTACCCATACCAGATAGGAAGACTCCATCTGCATTATTTGCAGTTCTGGAATTCTTTCTGATATGTAGCTCTCAAAAAATTCATAATTCTTCTTAATATATACAGTAACCGCTTCTAACCACTGACGACTATTAGCATAGGCCGCAATCAGTCCCATAATCCCAAATGTATTGGGCGAAGTAATTGAGTTTCTTTCCAGAAGCGTTTTAAATTTTTTTCTGATCTCCGGGTTTGGAATGATGGCATACGAGGTTTTAAGGCCCCCTAGATTAAAAGCCTTATTCGGTGAAGCCAGCAGAATGACATTGTCGGTCAAATCCTTTTCCATAGATAGGGCAGATGTAAAATCCCCGAATAGTATCTGTTCTGCATGTACCTCATCTACCACGAGAATTGTATGATATTTTTTACAGAGCGTTGATACAGTAAGAAGCTCCTGTTTGCTCCAGACTCTTCCCGAAGGGTTGTGCGGTGAACAAAAAAGATACACCTTGGGTTTTTCTTCTTTCAGCTGGGTTTCTAATCGTTGAAAATCAATATAATACCTGTTGTTTACTATAGATAAAGTGTTATATAAACACTTTATCCTTTGCTTTATAGCCCCATGATAAAAAGGATTATATATGGGTGTATTCATTAGTACTTTGTCTCCTTCACCACAAAAGGCTTGGATGACATAATGCAAGGTAGATACTGTACCGTAGGTGAGGGTAATTTGCTCCTTCTCCACCTCCACATGGTGCATATCCCGCTGCCAGTGGATCACCGCATCATAAAACTCATCGTATACGTAGGTGTACCCAAAGACACCTCTTTCCACTGCTTTCTGAAAAACATTGCTGATGGTTTCTGGTATTTTGAAATCCATATCTGCAATCCAAAGGGGTATGAAATCCTCTGGTACTCTACCAAAATGTTCCTCTATCACCTTTCTATCCCACTTGCGGCAACGCTCATTCATTCTATCTGCTTTTTCATTAAAATTATACATGGACATCATCCTTTTACAATAATCAGTTCTCTTGGACTCTTTGTTAAGGGTATCGCACCCTCTTTCGTTACCAAAATATCATCCTCTATTCTTACGCCACCCAATTGTGGAATATAAATACCCGGCTCAACGGTAACGACCATTCCCGCTTCAAGTATTACAGAAGAATCTGGGCATAGCGCTGGATATTCATGAACCATAATGCCCATACCATGGCCTAAATTGTGCCCAAAGTATTCTCCGTATCCCTCAGCTTGAATAATGCTTCTGGCTGCGGCATCAATTTCTCCTGCACGGATTCCTGATCGAATCTGTTTTATCGCTTCTTCTTGAGCCCTTTTAACAACTTCATAGATTTCAACGAGTTTCGCATCCTTCACATATCCCATGGCAAAAGTTCTTGTCATATCTGAGCAATAATGTTTAAGGTTTACACCAAAATCAATGGTTACCAGTTCACCGGCACAGATTTTTTTGTCTGAAGCTTTTCCATGGGGCAGGGCTCCCCGCTCTCCTGATGCAACAATAATATCAAAAGATTCCTTTATTCCACCACATTCCCTTATACATCTTACAAGCTCGTTTTCTACCTGTTTTTCCGACATCCCGCACTGTATATAGTCAAGAATATGTGAAAAAGCCTTGTCTGTTATCTCCGCAGCTTCCGCTATCAGGTGTATTTCTTCTGTGCTCTTTAAACACCGCAGGGCCTCTAACGAAACGGGAACCAGCTGGGCTTCCAAATTTGTATCTAGGTTTGAAAATGCATCATAAACAATATAGTCTCCTTCAAAGCCTATTGTTCTAATCTCTTCATCATGAATGATCTTGTTTAATATATTTTCCAGCTTATTTGCTCTTGTTTGTTCTATGACAGTAAAACCTTTTGTATCTTCCTTTACCTGTTTATAATATCGAAAATCAACAATAACATATTGACTGCGCTTTGTTACAAATACATACCCTGATCCACTATAGAGATTGGCTAAATAGAATTTATTATAGGAGGATGCTATTAAGATCGCCTCTATTTTTTTACTTTTGAGCAACTTCCTGATCTTTAAAATTTTTTGCATATGGATTCCTTCTTTATTAAAGGGTTGACCTTTACAAGTCAACCCTTCATATTTTTTTATTTTCTTAATCTGCCATCACTTCTAACTTTCCTTCTTTTATTAGCTTATTTCTGTAGAGTACATTAATAACTGCTATGAATGCGGCACCTACAATTAGTCCTACTATGTATACCCCTAAATTGCTGACCAACGGCCATGCCCATATTGCAGACTCAGGAAACCATTGTACCGCACCCAGGACAACAGCTGTCAGCGCACCGATCACAGAACCTCCCACATAAAGCGGAATGGTGAAACCGGGTCTTTCCAATGCAAAAGGTATTGATCCTTCAGAAATTCCCATAAATGCAAGGAAAATAGCGGTTTTTCCTGCTTCGTAGAATTGTTTGTCATAGACTCTTCTGCCAACCAGCTTTTTGTCAATTAATACAGACAATCCCAGGCCAAAAGATGGTGTTACGATAGCGATACATCTAGCTGTTATTGGGAGTACTTTTTCAGTTGTAAATCCTAAGGCTACGAAGCCTGCGGCTTTGTTCACGGGCCCTCCTAAATCAAAGGCCGTAGTTGCTGCAAGAGCAATGGAGTATACGATTTGACCGGCATTTCCTGCAGCTTGCAGGCCTGCCCGAATCAATGTGTTTAACCAGCCTCCAAAAGGTGTTACGATAAATACCATACCTACCATACAAAATAATGCCGCTAATAAGGGAATTAGAAATGTAGATTTAAAGGCTAACCAATTTTGAGGAAGTTCAATCTTCTGATTTAACCATTTTACAAAATAACCCACTGCAAAAGCGATAATAATTGCACCTAAAAATCCGGAGGGTACCGGTGCCTTTGCTGCCCAGCTGCCTCCATCTAAGGTTAATAGTGCAGTAGGTCTATTTGCCACATATCCACCGATGAATCCTGCTGCCAGTGCAGTTCTCCCACCAATAGAATTTGCTGCAAAGGCTGCAAATATGGGAATTGCAAAACCAAACAATGTAAATCCAAAGTTTTCCATCACATATGCTAACTTTAACATACTCAGGGATGTACCATTAAACTGTCCTGAATTTACTGCATCCACGATAGATTGGGATGCATCAATCTTTAAGAATACATAGGGAATCATTTGAGAAAATGCACCTATAAGTCCCCCCATGATCAGAATCGGAATCATATAAGAAATACCTGTCATTACATGTTTACTGAAAGTTCTCCAAATAGAAGTACCGGGTTTTTTTACACTTATCATACAAATCCCCCACTTTAATTTTAATCATTCAGATATTGCACATACCGGGATAATAGGTTATATTCTATTGTAGATACTTTTTTATGCCTCCTTATTTTATTCGTTTTCTAGAGGAGGTATTTTTTTATTTGCTTGCTTCAATTGCCTGAATTACACCTTTTGCATCTTTAATCACTTCCTGCAGTGTAACTTCATGAACCGTATAGTTGTCGAATCTTTCGACATCCATAGGTGTAACAGCGATCGCATGGATGATAATATCAGCTTCTTTGATATCCTTCGTGGTTAGCTCATTTTTAATACCATCTGCTCCTTGTGTTTCAACTTTTACTTCATACCCCATTTCCTCAGCAACTTTCTTGATTGCTTGGGCTGCCATAAAGGTATGGGCTAATCCCATAGGACATGCACATAATGCGATTAATTTTTTGCTCATTTCATTCCCCCCTTTATTTTTTATTCATTTTCAAAGGCTGTAAGGGCCTCTGTAATCAGATTAAACAGTTCATCCTGATCATGAGAAAGAAAGAACCTTTTCTTGAAATCTTCCTCCATTAATTTTCTTGACAAACTCGCCAATAGAGTCAGATGGATACTTCCGTTGTTTTCAGCCGGTGTCAGCAGTCCAATGATTAAAGAAACAGGTTCTCCATCTATAGCATTCCAATCGATAGGAGACTTAAGCTTTACTAAAAATACACCTGGTTTCACAATACTGGCACACTTTGCATGGGGTATGGCAAAGCCTTCTCCAAAGCCTGTAGTAAATTCCCCTTCCCTTTTTAACATGCTTTCATAAGTCTGCACCAGATCGTGAGATACACCTACATCCAGTGCAAGTTCCGCTAAATACCTCAATGTTTCCTCTTTATGCCGGATATCAATGTTCAATTTTATATGATTTTTTTGAAAGATTGAAGTAACTTTGTCCATCCTTATTTCCCCTTGTCCATATTATATTGGAATTCATTTAAATTCCTTCTTTGATCATCTGAATAAATTCATGAAAGCTTTGAGCTTTCGTAATGGATTTTACGAGATCAGTATTTTCTATTAAATTATACATATATTTAAATATTTCAAAGTTCTTTCGGTCTGCCAGATTAAAGCATATCATAAATACAAGCTGTACTTCATAGCTCTTCCAAAGAATAGGCTTATCCAATACAGTTACGCAGATTACAGATTTATGTATCCCATTAATCGGAGAATGAGGTATGGCTACCATATGCCCGATATCTGTGGCTAACATTTTTTCCCGTTCAAGAACAGACGCAATAACACTGCTATCGATCAACCCTTCCATAATCATTCTTCTGCCCATTTCTTCTATTACTTCCTCTTTTGAATGGGCCTCCATTCTATAAAAAGCCTTTTCATTAAACATTCCATAAAGAACTTCCCGCTCTCTTATTGCTACTGAAATGGTTTCATCAATTTTTTTTATGGAAGCATCTGATAGGACATTATCTACGATAATCATTGGTACATTTCCATTAAAGTCTTCTATCTTTACTGTGGAGATAATGTAGTTTACATTTTGTGCTAAAGCTAGATCTAAATATCTCACAGGATATACGCCAATAATCTCTACATGCTTTATGTATTTTTTTATTTTTTCAGCCAACAGCTGGGCAGTGCCAATACCATAATGGCATAAAATACATATTTTTTTCGTGTTATGAATATTGATTCTTTCTTGGGCAGCAGCGAAATGCATTGCTATGAAGCCGATCTCATCCTCATTCAGCTTTATTGCAAAGTGGTCATGAATTTTTTTTGCTGTAAACATAGCAAAATTCATTTCTACGGGATAATTGGACTTGATTTGCAAAAGCAGCGGGTTTTTAATCTGAGATTCTGTTTTAGCCCTATTGATAGCAATTTTTATATGAATAGCAAGTGCACTGATAAACTTTAAATCTTTGTGGAACTCATTTCCTGTAATGATCTTTATCTCATCCAATAGTTCATATATAAAATGATGCAGGTCTTTATGAATCATCTCCTCCAATTGTGCATTTTTTATTCCATAGTTATAGATCATAAAGCCAGAATAGAGGGATACATATTTGTATTCGTTTTCATCAAATGTGAGGGATAGACGTTCCTGTATTTGAGTCATGATGTGGTGAATGACAATATAGTTGTGTACCCGATAGCTGCTTATCTGGAACAGGTTTCCAATGTTATTCCCATTTTTGGTTCTAGAAATGGCTACCAATATGCTTGACAGAAGATTATTAAAGTCTTTGTCGGCAACAATGATGTTGCTTCTTTTCAAATAAGTTTCAACAATTTCCTCTACCTTCTCTATATCCTCATTTGTAATGTTAGAAAGGTAGACCTTCAGATTATTGTTGTCATCATATTTAATGCCATAATCTAAAATCAAGGATCGAATATTTAATTCTTCTCCTTCAATACAGGTCCCATGATAGGGTTTTGAAATCAGCCGTAAATTATATTTAGCCAGACATTCCTTTACTCTTGATGTCATTTTGTTTATGCTGGATGTGCTTAGATTCAATTTATCTGCCAATTCATCCGCACTTAAATAGTCATTGTTTATGAACAGGCATATAGTATTTTCAACTCTGCTTTCAATAGAATCATCTGCTTCAAATCCCTCTATGATTCTTAAAGCTTCTTTCAAGATATTTTGAATGGTTTTAGGCGGTCCAATTAATCTATATCCAACCCCCTTCGTTGAAATAATTCCTACTCCGGAGTTTTTTATCTCATAATTTATATCTTCCACATACCGTTTGACTGTACGTGAAGATACTCCTAATTTTTGTGCCAATACCTGGGATGTTAGGTATATGTCCTGGTCATTGAGGTATTTAATTATTCGATAATGTTTTTTGCTTAACAACCTAACCACCATCCTTAACTATATTGTAATGCTTCCTCAGCAAAAGGTATTTGTAAACAATGTCACAACAAGTGACATTAAGCCATTATATCTATAATTGCTTGTATTCTCTATATTTTAATATAAAATTGATTTGAAAGCCCATAAAAATAGCGTCTAGGGACGCTTTCGCTAGGGAACCCTAGGTTCCCTTCGACGACTGCTGCCGCAGTCTGAGCACCCTCCTTAGTACGGCAGGGGATTCCATCCCCTACAACCCCTATTTTTTATATAAATAGAAAAGTAGAACTTTCCTATTTATATAAAAACACATTATGTATCTAATGGTTTTTTACAAAACAAAAACCGGCCTTTACCGGTTTTTATATCCTAGTGTCTTTTTTAAATTTTCAAAGGAAACCGCAGCCTTCTCTCTAGGTCTCACCTCAATGATATAGATCATATCCTCCTTGCCCATTTTTGCCATGTGTCCTGTAAAGTCTACCTTTCCTGTTCCGATGATCTGGTGATCGCTGACTTGTGTAACATCATGGAGATGGCAAGTCTTTACGCGATGAAGATGCCGCTGAAAGAATTCTACTTCTCCATAAAGGTTGGTGTAGGAGTGTCCAATATCCCAGGTAAGATAAATATTTTCTCTCTCAACTAATTCTTCTAGTACTTCCTGGACCAACACCTTCGGAAACCGCCCAGAGTTTTCCACACAAAGTTTCATGCGATCTCCGCAGTAATCGCCCAAGCCAATCAGACTATTCTTCAATATTCGCTTAAAGTCCTCATAATGCAGTTCCTCCAAATAACTTTTTCCTTCTGTCATGGTAAAGTAAACGGAGGTGCCTATATGGATCGTCATGCGTGTCGCACCGATATCGCATCCAAAATCAATGATTTCCTTGAGGCGTTTTATTCCCGCTTCCCTTACCTCCTCATGAAGTTGGAGTAAAGAAATATCCTCTGGTGCATGGAGGGTTAACGCCACATCATTTTCTCTTCTGTATAAACGGATATCATTTCTGGCCTCTTTACTATAATTCTCTGGAAAGAAGCAGGGCATATTCATATTGATTTCTACTGCATTCATGCCCTGTGCCACAGCGAAATCAATTGCAGATAGCACATCCTTCTCTCCCATCGCTGCTGCATATCCGATACGATAATACATACCCATCCCCCCTGAATCCATATTATAGTTTAATCCCTTTGGCCCACAGTACATTATCCACTTTCTCTAGTTTTTCTAAAGTACCATTTCCTACTTCATCATCAATATTTAAGACCATTAAGGCTCTGTCTCCCCGGTGATGTCTGCCTACCTGCATGGTAGCAATATTGATTTTCTCTGTTCCCAATAGGGTTCCAATATTACCGATAACACCAGGAACATCCTGGTTCTGAATAAACAGCATGTGCTCACTTGGGTTTACATCTACTTCATAGCCGTTGATTTCCACTAGCTTACCTTCTCGTTTGGTTGAAAGATTTCCTGCTAAAGTAAAGGTGCCTCCTTTATGTTTCACCTTTACAGAGATAAGATCTGCATAACCGTTATAAGGCTGGTGCATCTTTTTCTGCTCAATGATAATATCCCGCTGCTTTGCCTGCAAGAAAGCATTTACATAGTTTACTTTTTCCTTGATGACCGGCTCCAGCAATCCCTTTACAAAAGCAATGGTAACCATTTCTGTGTCCTGACCTGCAATATTTCCCCAATATTCTACTTCTATCAATTCAATGGTTTCATTATGCAGCTGATAATACAGCTTTCCTAATCGCTCCATTAAGTCAATATAGGGCTTTATAGCCACCAGTTCATCCCGGTGCAAGGCCGGAAGATTCACTGCGTTCGGCACAATTTCTCCCTTTAAGCCATTTAGCACCTGCTGAGATACGGTGATTCCCACATTTTGTTGGGCCTCCAAGGTATCCGCACCAATATGGGGTGTCACAATCACCTGATCTAAACCAAAAAGCGGTGTGTTGAAGCAGGGTTCTTGCTCATGAACATCCAGTCCTGCACTAACAATTTTTCCGCTTACAAGACCGTCATACAAGGCTTGCTCGCAGATAATGCCTCCTCGGGCTGCGTTAACAATACGCACACCCTTTTTCATCCATTGGATTTCTTTTTCTCCAATCATCTTAAAGGTCTCTTTTGTCTTTGGTGTGTGAATCGTGATGAAATCAGCCTCTTCCAGAAGCTCTTTTAGTGTTTCTTTTTTCTCTGCGCCAAAGCGGCGGAACCGTTCATCGGAAATATAAGGATCATAGGCAATCACCTTCATACCAAAGGGAGCCATTCTGGTAGCTACTAAAGAACCAATCCTTCCCAGACCGATAATTCCCAGGGTTTTGTTATAAAGCTCTGAGCCCTTAAACCGGGTCCGCTCCCAATTTCCTGCTTTTAAAAAGCTGTTGGCTTGAGGGATGTTTCTTGCCTGAGCCAATAATAGGCCAATAGACAACTCACAAGCAGAAAGGGTGTTACTCTCTGGGGTGTTGGCTACAATAATCCCTCTTTCTGTAGCTGCAGGTACGTCAATATTATCGATGCCATTTCCTGCTCTTCCTACTACCTTTAGTTTTTTTCCATAATTCATCAATTCTTCATTGACCTTTGTTTCACTTCTTACGATGAGTGCATCATAATCTCCAATGCGCTGCAGCAGTTCTTCCCGTGGAAGGCCTAAAGCAATATCTACCTCTAATTCCTGCTGCAATAACTTGATTCCTTCTTCATCTACTTTTTCTGTAATCAATACTTTCTTTTTATGATCCATGAGTATCCTCTCCTTTTTCACTTTATTGTTATCCAGTTATGCTGTGTAAAAGTGTTCATGTGTAAAGAAAACCGGTTTTAGCAAACCTCCTCTATCGCTCCTTTTAAAGCGGTTAAAGTACGATCAATCATATCTTGATCTACATAGCCCATGTGGCCTACACGAATCATTGTTCCCTTTAGTTGGTCCTGCCCGCCTGCGATCACGATACCATATTGGGTTTCCATGATTTTTTTGATCTCTTCTCCTTTTACTGTAGCAATGGCAGTGATGGTATCAGACAAATAATTTTCATCCGTGTATAAAGGCAATCCCAGCTTCTCTACTTCTTTTCTAAAATAAGCGGCCAGCTTCTTATGCCTTTCAAATACTGCCTCTAATCCTTCCTCTTGCATCATTTTGATCGCCTCATTAGCCGCTCCGATCAAAGCGACAGCCGGTGTATATGGGTTTTGGGGTGTAGCCTTCTCCATATCCCGTCTGGCCTTTTTAAAGTCCCAGTAGAATCGGGGAAGCTTTGCTTTCTCTACCTGCTCCCAGGCTTTGTCGCTGACACCGATAAAGGTCAGCCCTGGTGGTGACATCAGTGCTTTCTGAGACGCGGTAATCAGTACATCGATATGCCAGTTGTCCATACGAATTTCGCTTCCTCCCAGGGAACTGACTGCATCAACGATGTAAATCTGAGATTTATCTTTCATAAATTCGCCAATTTCTTTAATTGGATTGACCGCCCCTGTAGAGGTTTCATTATGGGTCAAAATTAGAGCGATATGTTCATCTCTTAAAGCCCCTTGAATCTCTTCTACCGTAACACCTCTCCCCCGTGGCACCTCTAATACATCTATCTGTAGTCCAAAGGTTCGGCCAATCTCAATAAACCGATCTCCAAATACACCAATGGATACCGCCAGCACCCGGTCTCCAGGAGAAAACAGGTTTACGATCGCTGCCTCTAATCCGCCTGTTCCTGCAGCAGGAAAAGTCAATACCGGATTCTTCGTTTGAAATACATACTTTAATCCCTCATTTAACTCTCCGAAAATTTTGCCAAACTCCTTTGTTCGGTGATGGCATTGGGTATTCTTCATTTTCTCCAGTACCCGCTCCGGCACATTTGTAGGTCCTGGGGTCATCAATATCATTTGCATCGTCTATTCCTCCCTTTATGAATAAAATAAAAAACCCCGTCCTTTACATGATGTAAAGGACGGAGATCAACATCCACGTGGTACCACCTTTTTTTACTGCTACTGCAGCCTCGATTTGATAACGGAAAATTCCGGCGCAGGTTTTTACCCCTGCACAGCTCCCGGTCGGATTCAACAGTCTCTATTGTCGATTCGCACCACCCATCGACTCTCTGCAAATAAGCAACCATTTACTACTACCGTTCAAAGCCTTTGATGATTTTTTCTATTATATTATGATTATTTAGAAAAAGCAACCATTTAAATTAATTTTTTATATATAATATTATTTAATCTGTCTAAGCGCTGTATTTTTCTTGGTTATCTTTTTCTGGAAAGAAGGAATCTAAAGTTTTATAGACCACGGGTCTACCTTCTTTCTTTACAGCGATGGCTTTTAAAAACACACGGGCTGTATCAATGGAAGTGAAGATCGGCACTCTATACTCGCTGACCTTTCTGCGCATCTTAAAGCCTTCACGATGGTTGTCATTACCGATGGTTGGGGTATTGATCACCATTTGAATAGTTCCTTTAGAAAGCTCCTGCACCAGCTGGTTTAGTTCAATTGTTTCACAAGAAACATTTTTTTCTGTAAGATACTTACTCGTACCTGCTGAACCATAGATCTTAAAGCCCATTTCCCCGTAAGCCTTTACTACTTCTAGGCCTTCTTCTTTGTCTACATCCTTCAGAGATACATAGATGCCGCCATCTGTAGGAATCTTGATATTTGCACCACTAAAGCCCTTATAGATGGCAATGTCCAAGTCTTGATCAATTCCTAGTACTTCACCGGTAGATTTCATTTCTGGTCCCAGATAGGTATCTACATCGGTTAATTTTTCTCCTGAAAATACCGGCACCTTTACTGCATATAGGTCTTGGTTTTCCATTAAACCTGTTCCATAGGACATTTCCTTCAACTTCTTGCCCAGCATGATCTCTACTGCCACCTTAACCATCGGCACCTGGGTAACCTTGCTGAGGATCGGTACGGTTCTGGAAGCTCGTGGGTTTACTTCAATTACGTAGACATCCTTGCCATCAAATACATATTGTATATTCACCAAACCAATAATTTTTAGTCCCTTAGCAATCTTCTTGGTATGTTCAACCAAGGTTGCTACCGTTTCCTCTGATAGAGACACGTAAGGATATACGGTGATACTGTCCCCAGAGTGGATACCTGTTTTCTCCACATGCTCCATAATGCCTGGAATCAATACCTCTTCACCATCGGCAATGGCATCCACTTCAATCTCAATCCCCTTCACATATTTATCAACAAGGATCGGATACTTCTTGGAAAGATCCACCGCCTCCTGCATATAACTTTCCAATGCATAGTCATTATAAACTACCTGCATGGCACGGCCGCCAATAACATAGGAAGGTCTCACCACTACAGGGTATCCTAATTCCTTCACCGCTTCTTTTGCTTCTGCAATGCTGGTTACAGACTTTCCCGTTGGTGTAGGAATACTCATTTGGCCCAGGAAGTCTCTGAATTTTTCCCGGTCTTCTGCCAGGTCAATAGACTGATAGGAGGTACCTAATATATTTACCCCTCTGTCATAGAGCTTCGGTGCTAAGTTTACAGAGGTTTGACCGCCGAACTGAAGGACAACGCCCTCTGGTTTTTCACTACGAATTACGTTCATCACATCGTCAATATAGAGGGATTCAAAATACAGCTTATCTGCTGTGTCGAAATCCGTACTCACAGTTTCCGGGTTATTATTCATGATAATGGACTCATAACCGGCTTCTTTGATCGCCCATACCCCGTGAACACAACAGTAGTCAAATTCAATTCCCTGTCCGATACGAATTGGCCCAGAGCCAATAACTAAGATTTTCTTATTGTCACTGATGATATTTTCATCATCTTCTTCATAACAAGAATAGTAGTAAGGGGTTTGTGCATCAAATTCACCGCTGCAGGTATCTACCATCTTGTACACTGGATAGATTTTATGTTCTTTCCGGATCTCCTGCAGTACTTCACGATTTAAACCTGTCAAATCACAAATTTCTGTATCCGTAAAGCCCATGGATTCTGCGCCATAAAGCAGCTTTTCATCCATTTTTTCCTGCTGTAACTGCTGCTCCATTTTTACAATATTATTTACCCCATGAAGGAACCAAGGGTCTATTTGCGTAACGTCATGAAGCTTCTCTACGGTAATCCCTCTTCGCAGTGCATCGGCTAGGGCAAAAATTCGCTCGTCATCACACTTTCCGATTTTTTCAAAGAGCACTTCTTCGTTCATTTCCATAATGGAAAACATACGCAGTCCCGTAAATTTGCCTTCTAAGCAGGTTACTGCCTTTAACAATGCACTTTCAAAGCTTCGGCTAATCGCCATAACTTCTCCCGTAGCCTTCATTTGTGTACCAAGGGTTCTGGCTGCCTTGCTGAATTTATCAAAAGGCCATTTTGGAAACTTCACCACGATGTAGTCAAGGGTTGGCTCGAAGCAAGCACTTGAATTTTTGGTAACATAATTCTTCAACTCATCTAAGCTGAATCCGATGGCAATCTTAGCGCCGATTTTCGCAATAGGATATCCTGCTGCTTTAGAAGCTAAAGCACTGGAACGGCTTACCCTCGGATTAACCTCGATAACCACGTAGTTTGAACTCTTTGGATCTAGGGCAAACTGAATATTACAGCCCCCTTGAATCTTTAAGCTTCGGATTATTTTAATAGAAGCTTGTCGCAGCATCTGATACTCTTTATCTCTCAGTGTTTGAGAAGGAGCCACTACGATACTGTCTCCCGTATGAACGCCCACTGGGTCCATATTTTCCATATTACAGATAATAATACAATTGTCTTTTCCATCCCGGATTACTTCATACTCGATTTCCTTCCAACCGGCTACACTTTGTTCTAACAAGATTTGTCCGATCGGACTGTTGTGAATACCACGTTCACAGATTTCAATTAACTGGTCATGGTTTGTAGCAATCCCCCCACCAGTACCCCCAAGGGTAAAGGCAGGACGAATGATCACCGGAAATCCGTACTGTTGTACAAATTCTTCGCATTGGGCTAAGTTTGTAGCAATAATACTCATCGGTACAGGCTCACCAATCTCCAGCATTAACTCTTTAAAGGCTTCCCTGTCCTCTGCCTTTTTGATGGTATCACTGTCGGTGCCTAAAAGCTTTACATTGTATTTATCTAAAATTCCCTGATCCTGCAGGTTCATCGCTAGATTTAATGCGGTCTGCCCACCAAACCCTGCCAGGATTCCATCGGGTTTTTCCATTTCTAAAATCTTCTCTAAGCTTTCCAGATTCAGCGGTTCGATATAAACCTTATCCGCCACGTTCATATCTGTCATGATTGTAGCCGGATTACTGTTTACCAGAACCGTTTCAATACCTTCCTCTTTGATGGCCTTACACGCCTGTGTCCCTGAATAGTCAAACTCTGCAGCTTGACCAATGATAATAGGGCCAGATCCGATGATCAATACTTTTTTTAAGCTTTTGTCTAAAGGCATACTGCGTCCTCCTTCACCAGGTTCATAAATTTGTCAAATAGGTAGGAGGAATCTGTCGGGCCGGGTGCTCCTTCTGGATGGAACTGTACGGAGAATACCGGCAATTCCTTGTGTTTCATGCCCTCCACCGTGTTATCATTCAGGTTTACATGGGTTACAACCATTCCTTTATCTTTTACACTCTCCGGGTCCACTGCATATCCATGATTTTGAGAGGTAATATAAGCTTTGTCCTTTTCAATATCATATACACCATGATTGCCGCCACGATGTCCATACTTCATTTTGTAAGTATCGCCGCCTACGGATAATGCTAAGATCTGATGTCCTAAGCAAATGCCGAAAGTAGGTATTTTATGGATGATTTTCTTAACCATAGCAATGGCCTCTGTAACTGTCTTTGGATCCCCAGGTCCGTTACTCAGCAGCACACCATCGGGACTAAGATTCATAATTTCTTCGTAGGATGCATTGTAAGGCAGGATCGTAATGTCACAACCTCTAGCCTTTAGATTATTGACAATATTGGCCTTCACACCAAAATCGACTAATGCAACCTTTGGTCCTTGACCAGGGATATGAATGACTTTCTTTGTGCTTACATCCTTCATCCAGTCATCTTCTTGCTTTGCCTGTTTGAGGTGGTCCTCTAGCTGCTGGATAGATAGGGACTCGTTAGTGATTACGCATTTTAGTGCCCCTGTATTTCTGATCTTCTTCGTGATACTACGGGTATCTACGCCGCTCACGCCAACGATACCCATTGCTTGCAGCATTTCTTCTACCGTATTTTCACTCATATAGTTGGAAGGATTTTGTGCAATAGACTTAACCACAAACCCCTTCGCATATACCTTTTCAGATTCCTTCTCCCATTGGTTTACTCCATAATTTCCAATCAAGGGGTATGTCATGGTGATGATCTGGCCCGCATAGGAGGGATCTGTGAGAATTTCCTGATACCCTGTGATAGAGGTGTTGAATACCAACTCTCCAACAGAGGTTCCTATTTTACCAAAGCCTTTTCCTTCGTATACTGTTCCGTCTTCTAAATAGATTAATCCATTCATTGTTCACACCTCTATTTTCTATAGATTCTTATTGATTGAGCGTGCCAATCTCCTCTACATAATGAAACAGAAAAGTTCATTTTCTTTTCTGTTTCCCTTTGCGATTTATGCATATTTCATAATTTCTTCCAGTTGGTTTTGTTGGCTCATATCACAGCAGTATAGTTTATGATCTTCGCTGATCATAATCGTCCCTTCCTGTTTCCAAGCTTTTGCCCCTGCTTGCGCTGCAGCTTCTTTTACCAGTTGCTGACCCAGTCCGATTCCGAAAATTTTCTTTTTCCCAATCAATGTTTTAATCTTATCGACTAGCATAGGCATCTTTTCGGCATCCACTTTGCCATTTGATACCATCACCACATCATGGGGTACCATATTTAATTGATTTATGCTAAAATCTTCATCGAATACGTTCAAACTGCATTTCATATTTACCATATCCATAAAGCTTTCTTTTTGCATCCCCAGATTGATCACAGCGATCTTCGTGATCTTTGGTGCAATGTGAAAGTATCCTCCTTTGCAGCTGCTGCAAACCTCTTCCATATCCATTGTATGAAGTGCTTTTGGTGAAAGCATATATGTCATGATTTCTCATCCTTTCTTTATTGATTATTATATATTTTCAATTCTGCTTACTGTAGAGGCCTGGGCCTTTTACGATATCGCTTCATATTTTATCAACCCTTCTTTACTTGGTTATTTATAATTATACTTAGTATTATATATTTATGCAACAGTTATTTAAAAATTTTTCCCGTTTTTTTATGGGATTTTTTACTTTTGCAGGATGTCTTTCAACAGATAGGGACAACCCGGTTTTTCACTAGTTATTTCGTTGCAAAATATATTGTTGTTTATGTTGGTTTTTTCTTTTTTAAACAAAACAAAATGTAAATTTATAAGTTTTTTGATAATATTTATTCATTTGCTTTTGCAGGTTCTTTCTTTCTTTTTATGCATATATATCCACTGTAAGAAAAAAATAAACCTTCTGTCAGAGGCAGAAGGTTTGGTTGCATAGATCATAGAGATACAGGAAATCCCGCATCTTACTTCACCTCCTTTTTGGCCTCTCTGGACCATTTTAAAGGAAAACCTATTTTCATTTCATCAAATATTATCATACTTTTTTTAGTATTGTCAAGAAATTTCTATAGCTCCTTTAATGCCGCTTCGATAATTGCTATGGCTTTATCAATTTCTCCTTGTGTTACATTCAGTGGCGGCAGGATTCTAACGACCTTTTCTCCCGCACCTACCAGCAGCAGACCTTTTTCAAAGCATTTCTGCACCAGATGCTTTCCCTCAATATTTAATCCTAATCCCAACATTAATCCCATACCCTGTACCCCTTGCACCACAGGATACTTATTCTGCAGTTTAGAAAGTTGATCCATAATATAAACACTTTGCTGCTTTGTATTTTCCAATACCCCTTTTTCCATTAATTCCTCCAGCACTGTCAAAGCGACTGCACAGGCTAAAGGATTTCCCCCAAAGGTACAGCCATGGTCTCCCGGTACAAAGGCTTGGGCAGCTTCTTTTTTTGCTAGGGTAGCACCAATCGGGAATCCTCCCCCTAAACCCTTAGCCATACAAATCACATCTGGTTGGATCGTAAAATTCTCATAGGCAAAAAGCTTTCCTGTTCTACCGATACCACATTGCACTTCATCAAAAATGAGCAGTGCTTGATACTGATCACACAGATTTCTCGCTTTTTGTAAGAATTCCGGACTGACAGTAATAATACCCCCTTCTCCCTGGATCGGTTCAAGAATCACGCCACATACTGTGTCGTCCATCTTTTTTTCCAGATCATCCGGATCATTAAACTTTACCGCCTTAAGACCTTGCATCAGAGGCATAAAATCCTTTTGATATTTTTCCTGTCCCGTTACAGCCAGTGCACCTAAGGTTCTGCCATGAAAAGAATTTTCCATATAGAGAATTACATTTTTATCACTGCCGCCCTTTATTTTTCCGTACTTCCGTGCCAGCTTTAACCCCGTCTCTACTGCTTCACTACCGCTGTTGCTGAAAAAAACCTGGTGATGATCACTATAGGCAGCAAGCTTTTCTGCCAACATTAGCTGCTTGTCATTCCAATATAAATTGGATACATGGATCAGGGTTTGACTCTGATCTGCCAAAGTCTTTGCAATAGCTGGATGGCTGTGGCCTAAACAATTTACCGCTACACCTGATACAAAATCAAGATAGACCTTTCCTTGAGCGTCGTAAACCTTGGTGCCAGAACCTTTTACAAAAGTGGCATCAAATCTTCCGTAGGTATTCATGATATGCTCTTTTTTCATTTATAACTCCCTCCCTTTTATCATGGTTCCAATTCCTTCTTTGGTAAAGATCTCCAATAGCAAGCTATGCTCTTTTCTTCCATCGATGAGATGTACATTCTTCGTTCCCTGTTCAAGGGCATCGATGCAGCATTGCGCCTTTGGAATCATACCTCCCTTTAAAATTCCTGTTTGAATATATTCCCCCATTTCTTCTATGCTGATTTCCGAGATAAAGCTCTCCGGATCGTTAATATCTTTATAAATTCCTTCAATATCCGTCAATAGGATCAGCTTTTCTGCTTCTAATACTGTACTCACAGCAGAAGCTACATAGTCTGCATTAATATTGTATACCTTTCCCTCTATATCACAGCCTACCGGTGAGATAACCGGCAGCTGTTCTTTTTCCAGAAGATCCGCCAACAGCTTCTTATTGATATTAACAACTTCTCCTACATAGCCAATATCCAGTTTTTCTTCTCCATCATAAATATACTTCTTTTCTGCTTCGATGAGATGTCCGTCTCTTCCGCTTATACCAATGGCACTAACGCCATGCTTGCACAATGCAGCTGCAATTTCTTTGTTGATTTGTCCAGACAGAACCATCTCCACCACTTCTATTGCCTTTTCATCGGTAACACGCAGGCCATGGACAAATCTGCTCTCTATATTCAGTTGGTCCAGCATGGAAGAAATACAGGGGCCGCCGCCGTGAACGATGATGATGTCGATTCCTACCAGTTTCATTAATACCACATCTTCAATAAAGGCTTTTTTTGCTTTTTCATTCTTCATAATACTGCCGCCATACTTAATCACAAAGGTTTTTTCCCTGAACTTTTTAATATAGGGCAAGGCTTCGATGAGAATTTTTACTGTTTCGCCATTCATAAATTAGATCCACCAACCTTTTCTTTTTAAAAATGATAATTATAATTATACGTTTATTGTAATATTTATTCAATATGTTTTTGAGTTTTTTCTTTTTTGTATTGAATATTTATGTTATATTGTTGTATAATTACAAATATAAATCTTCGAGGTGATAATTATGATAAATGTAGGTGTGATTGGTTCAACCGGATATGCAGGACAACAGCTTGTTTGGTTCTTGCACAGGCATCCACAAGTAAAGATTTCTTTCCTTAGTTCTCATAATCATACAGGCAATCCCTTTTCAAATACCTATCCGAATTACAGGAATTTTATGCAAAATATTTGCATAGATATCCACGAAGCAGAGCAACAACTCTCAACGATAGATGTATTATTTATTGCCTTGCCCCACGGCAAATCTTTCGAATTAGCAAAAAAAGCCTTAGCACTAAATGTAAAAGTTATTGATCTGGGGGCAGATTTTCGATTAAAGGATGCTGCCCTTTATAAAGACTGGTATGATCTGGATCACGGCTGTCCCCAACTGTTGCCGGAAGCGGTATATGGTTTGCCGGAGCTCCATCGGGATAAAATAAAGAAGGCTAATTTAATTGCCAATCCGGGTTGTTATCCTACAGCCAGTATATTGGCCCTGGCGCCATTATTAAAGGAACAGTTAGTTATAGAAGAATCTATTGTTGTCGATGCCAAATCCGGTGTATCAGGAGCAGGCAGAACTGCCAATATTGCAACCTTATATACAGAGTGCAGTGAGTCCATAAAAGCTTATGGTGTTGCCAGTCACAGGCATACACCTGAAATCGAACAGGAATTAAGCTTACTGAACGGCAGCTCCTTTTGCATTTCCTTTACGCCCCATCTGGTGCCAATGAATCGAGGTATATTGGCAACCTGCTATGGAAGCCTGCGAAAAAAAATTACAAAGGAAGCCTTGCATGACTATTATCAAGCCTTTTACCAGAATGAATATTTTGTTCGGGTAATAGACACGATACCAGAAACAAGAAATGTAAAAGGCTCCAATCTCTGTGACATTGGATTGTGCATCGACGAGCGAACCGGAAGGGTTATTGTAATCTCAGCGATTGACAATCTGATTAAAGGAGCGGCTGGCCAGGCTGTTCATAACATGAATTTAATGTTTGAATTAGAGGAAATAGC
The DNA here is from genome assembly GCF_001750685.1 of Geosporobacter ferrireducens. GTDB lineage: Bacteria > Bacillota > Clostridia > Peptostreptococcales > Thermotaleaceae > Geosporobacter > Geosporobacter ferrireducens. The sequence goes on from NZ_CP017269.1 coordinate 2,736,052, forward strand.
GGGATTAGATGTGCTGCCTATGATTCCCTAAAGAATAGCCTTAGAAAATGTGTAAATCAACAAGCAAAACAGAATCAGTTCCTACAAATATTTAAAATCAAAATTATAATTGTTCTATAGGAGGTTGTTTTCATGAAAATTTTAGAGAATATGTCTGTTACAGATGTATCCGGCTTTCAAGCAGTAGGCATTCACTGCGGCATTAAAAAGAACGGAAAAAAAGATTTATGCATTCTTTATAGTAAAAAGCCTGCAGTAGCTGCAGCCGCCCTTACGACCAATACAGTAAAAGCTGCTCCTTTACAGGTCAATATAGAGCATCTGAAGTCAGATACAACACAAGCCATTGTCATTAATAGCGGTAATGCCAACGCCTGCACTGGTGCATCTGGTTTACAGGATGCAAAGGAAATGGCCAATATCACAGCCGAAGCATTGGGTTTGAGTCCCCAGCAGGTAATGGTTAGTTCTACAGGAATTATCGGTGTACCTATGCCGATGCATGTGATTATTCCAGGCATTAAAGCAGCTTGTGAAATGTTGGATAGCGGAAATGGCAGTAGTGCTGCAGAAGCGATTATGACCACCGATTCCTTTCTTAAGCAGATTACAGTTGAAATTACATTAGATAACCAACCGGTGCGCATCAGCGGTTTTGCAAAAGGTTCTGGTATGGTTCACCCAAACATGGCCACCATGCTTTCCTTTGTGGTTACAAATGCAAATATTTCAAAATCTATGTTGTCTACAGCCCTTAAGGAAAGTGTCAGTGACTCCTATAATATGATCTCTGTAGATGGAGATACCAGTACGAATGATATGGTCATCGCCTTAGCTAATGGTACTGCAAAAAATACAATCATTGATGTTGAAAACGAAAATTATACGTTATTTAAACAAGCCTTAGATTATGTCAATACCGAACTCGCCAAATTAATTGCAAAGGATGGAGAGGGTGCAACAAAATTTATTGAGGTATCTCTCCATAATGCCTGCACAAAAAAAGATGCTAAGCTTTGTGCTAAGTCAGTAATATCATCAAATCTGGTTAAATCTGCTTTCTTTGGTGCTGACGCTAACTGGGGAAGAATCATGTGTGCGCTAGGTTATTCAGGCGGCGCCTTTTCTCCAGATTCTGTAGATGTTTTTTTTAAAAACGATAAAGGTACGCTCCAACTGGTTCAAGACAGTGCAGGACTCCCCTTTGATGAGGATTTAGCCAAAAAGATTTTAGATGAAAGCTATGTCAACATAGTGATTAATTTAAAGGACGGACAGTATAGCGCTACTGCCTGGGGATGCGACCTTAGCTATGAATATGTAAAAATTAACGGTGCTTATCGTACGTAAACCATAACCAGTAAAATCTGACGGTTTAGCAATTTCTATTTTTCAAATCCCCTTATAATCATCTGCATCACACTTGGCTATAAGGGGGTTTTTGTCGTTTTTTGTATGTTTTTATCAGTTATTGACCATACTGTGTATAGACTCTAGGTTAAGGATGGTTTTATGATAAAAACATTATTGTGTAGATTGCAAAAAATACGCTGCAGAAAAAATAAAAACATAGAAAAGTTGTCTACTTTCATAGGAAAAATTTATTCGCGTTGCGGAGATTAGTCTATTTTTAATGCCCGGTGCTATTTCCTCATGATATTGCTTGTATCATATGAAATGAAAAGATGCGTCATAATGTTATAAAAGATATTTTTATGGTACACAAATTCCTTCTATTCTACGTAATTCTTTATGGTTCTTATAATCTTATATGATACAAGACCATGGAGGCGAAAGAATGAAAGAAACGAAGTTAATAGAAACAATAAAAAACTTTATACAGTTGTGTGATCATTTGCTTTTAGATGGCATTATTACTGCAAAGCAGCACTGGAAACTTACAAACAGCAGAAAAACATTTTTAGAAAGCTTTCGCTGATAAGGGGAAACTCCTTTAATTTGTTTTTGAATGTTGAATATTTCCATAAGCCTTAATTTGATTGAAAACAGAATATATGTGCATAAAAAAAACCTCAGAAGAAAATCCTCTGAGGTTTTTTAAAACCAGCAACGACCTACTCTCCCAAGGCGCTTCCGCCTAAGTACCATCAGCGCTGAAGGGCTTAACTGCTGTGTTCGGTATGGGAACAGGTGTGACCCCTTCGCTGTAGTCACTGGATTTTATGAAGTTAGAAGGCATATACCTTCAAAACTGAACCATGAAGTTAGAGAAAAAATACATTTGGTCAAGTCCTCGACCTATTAGTATCGGTCAGCTGAAGACATTACTGCCCTTACACCTCCGACCTATCAACCAGATAGTCTATCTGGGGTCTTACTCCTTGCGGATGGGAAATCTAATCTTGAGGGGGGCTTCGCGCTTAGATGCCTTCAGCGCTTATCCCGTCCGTACATAGCTACTCAGCCGTGCTCCTGGCGGAACAACTGATACACCAGAGGTACGTCCATCCCGGTCCTCTCGTACTAAGGACAGCTCCTCTCAAATTTCCTGCGCCCACAGCGGATAGGGACCGAACTGTCTCACGACGTTCTGAACCCAGCTCGCGTGCCTCTTTAATGGGCGAACAGCCCAACCCTTGGGACCTACTACAGCCCCAGGATGAGACGAGCCGACATCGAGGTGCCAAACCTCCCCGTCGATGTGGACTCTTGGGGGAGATAAGCCTGTTATCCCCGGGGTAGCTTTTATCCGTTGAGCGATGGCCCTTCCACTCGGAACCACCGGATCACTAAGCCCGACTTTCGTCCTTGCTCGACCTGTACGTCTCGCAATCAAGCTCCCTTCTGCCTTTACACTCTACGCGCGATTTCCAACCGCGCTGAGGGAACCTTTGGGCGCCTCCGTTACTTTTTGGGAGGCGACCGCCCCAGTCAAACTGCCCACCTGACAGTGTCCCAAAGCCGGATTCACGGCTTATGGTTAGAACTCCAGTATTACAAGAGTGGTATCCCAAGGTTGACTCCACCTAGACTGGCGTCCAAGCTTCCAAGTCTCCCACCTATCCTGTACATGCAATACCAAAATCCAGTGTCAGGCTACAGTAAAGCTCCACGGGGTCTTTCCGTCCTGCTGCGGGTAACCAGCATCTTCACTGGTACTACAATTTCACCGAGTCTATTGTTGAGACAGTGCCCAAATCGTTACGCCTTTCGTGCGGGTCGGAACTTACCCGACAAGGAATTTCGCTACCTTAGGACCGTTATAGTTACGGCCGCCGTTTACTGGGGCTTAAGTTCAGTGCTTCACCTTGCGGTTAACACGTCCCCTTAACCTTCCAGCACCGGGCAGGCGTCAGCCCCTATACATCGTCTTTCGACTTAGCAGAGACCTGTGTTTTTGTTAAACAGTCGCTTGGGCCTATTCTCTGCGGCCACCTCGGGCTTTAACACCCTACCGTGGCACCCCTTCTCCCGAAGTTACGGGGTCATTTTGCCGAGTTCCTTAACAATAGTTCTCTCGCTCGTCTTAGGATTCTCTCCTCACCTACCTGTGTCGGTTTGCGGTACGGGCACCTAGATCTAACTAGAGGCTTTTCTTGACAGTGTGGAATCAGTCAGTTCGCTACTTAAATTTCACTCCCCATCACCTTTTAGGATTGTTAGAACGGATTTGCCTATCCTAACTCCCTACGGGCTTAGACGCACACGACCAACGGTGCGCATGACCTATCCTCCTGTGTCACCCCATTGCTCAAACAATCTTCGGTGGTACAGGAATTTCAACCTGTTGTCCATCGCCTACGACTTTCGTCCTCGGCTTAGGTCCCGACTAACCCTGAGCGGACGAACCTTCCTCAGGAAACCTTAGGTTTTCGACGGGTGGGATTCTCACCCACCTCTCGCTACTCATGCCAACATTCTCTCTTGTATGCAGTCCACCACTCCTTACGGTGTGACTTCTACCCGCATACAATGCTCCCCTACCCAGCGCTGACGCGCTGCCGTAGCTTCGGTGACAGGTTTGAGCCCCGGACATCTTTGGCGCAGGATCACTCGACTAGTGAGCTATTACGCACTCTTTAAATGAGTGGCTGCTTCTAAGCCAACATCCTAGTTGTCTGTGCAATCCCACATCCTTTTCCACTTAACCTGTACTTTGGGACCTTAGCTGACGGTCTGGGCTGTTTCCCTTTTGACCACGAAACTTATCTCACGTAGTCTGACTCCCAAATATAAGAATACGGCATTCGGAGTTTGATAAGCTTTGGTAACCGGTGAGGGCCCCTAGGCTATTCAGTGCTCTACCTCCGCATCTCTTCATTTGAGGCTAGCCCTAAAGCTATTTCGGGGAGAACCAGCTATCTCCGGGTTCGATTGGAATTTCTCCGCTATCCACAAGTCATCCCAGCCTTTTTCAACAGACATGGGTTCGGACCTCCACGAAATTTTACTTCCGCTTCATCCTGCTCATGGATAGGTCACCCGGTTTCGGGTCTACGGCATGCAACTGTATCGCCCTCTTAAGACTCGCTTTCGCTGCGGCTCCGCTGCATAACAGCTTAACCTTGCTGCATACCGTAACTCGTTGGCCCGTTCTACAAAAAGTACGCGATCGTCCATATAAAGGACTTTCACTGCTTGTAAACATAGGGTTTCAGGTTCTCTTTCACTCCCCTCCCGGGGTTCTTTTCACCTTTCCCTCACGGTACTATACGCTATCGGTCACCAGGTAGTATTTAGCCTTGGGGGGTGGTCCCCCCTGCTTCCCACAAGGTTTCACGTGTCTCGTGGTACTCTGGAGTATACTCAAGACTTTAGTCGTTTCATCTACAGGACTCTTACCTCCTATGGTGGGCCTTTCCAGACCGCTTCGACTACAACTGCCATCTCTTAACGAGTATATCCGCAACCCCAAGAAGAAATCTTCTTGGTTTGGGCTAATCCCCTTTCGCTCGCCGCTACTTAGGGAATCGAGTTTTCTTTCTCTTCCTCAGGGTACTTAGATGTTTCAGTTCCCCTGGTATGCCTCCTCACTACCTATGGATTGAGTAGTGGGTAACTGGGTATTACCCCAGCTGGGTTCCCCCATTCGGAAATCCCCGGATCAATGCCTGCTTGCGGCTTCCCGAGGCTTATCGCAGCTTACCGCGTCCTTCTTCGGCTCCTGGTGCCAAGGCATTCGCCCTATGCTCTTTATAACTTGACCAGAAATTGTATTTTGATTCTCTCTTCATTGTTCAGTTTTCAAGGTACATTTGAAAGACATTAGTCTCTCAAAACTAGACAGTGTAAGAAAAAGCCTTAGCTCCTTAGAAAGGAGGTGATCCAGCCGCACCTTCCGATACGGCTACCTTGTTACGACTTCACCCCAGTCACTCATTTCACCTTCGGCAGCTGCTTCCTTGCGGTTAGCCCACTGACTTCGGGTGCCCTGAGCTCCCATGGTGTGACGGGCGGTGTGTACAAGACCCGGGAACGCATTCACCGCGGCATTCTGATCCACGATTACTAGCAACTCCAGCTTCATGTGGGCGAGTTGCAGCCCACAATCCGAACTGAGACTGGCTTTTAGGATTTGCTCCGGATTACTCCTTCGCTTCCCGTTGTACCAGCCATTGTAGCACGTGTGTAGCCCAGAACATAAGGGGCATGATGATTTGACGTCATCCCCACCTTCCTCCGAGTTATCCCCGGCAGTCTCTCTAGAGTGCCCAGCTTCACCTGCTGGCAACTAAAGACAAGGGTTGCGCTCGTTGCGGGACTTAACCCAACATCTCACGACACGAGCTGACGACAACCATGCACCACCTGTCTCTCCGTCCCCGAAGGGATTTCACCCGTTACGGCTAATGCGGAGGATGTCAAGTCCTGGTAAGGTTCTTCGCGTTGCTTCGAATTAAACCACATGCTCCGCTGCTTGTGCGGGTCCCCGTCAATTCCTTTGAGTTTCACTCTTGCGAGCGTACTCCCCAGGCGGAGTGCTTAATGCGTTAGCTGCGGCACCGAGGGCTGTCGCCCCCGACACCTAGCACTCATCGTTTACGGCGTGGACTACCAGGGTATCTAATCCTGTTCGCTCCCCACGCTTTCGTGCCTCAGCGTCAGTTACAGTCCAGTAAGTCGCCTTCGCCACTGGTGTTCCTCCTAATATCTACGCATTTCACCGCTACACTAGGAATTCCACTTACCTCTCCTGCACTCAAGCCAATAAGTTTCCAAGGCTTACTACGGTTAAGCCGTAGCCTTTCACCCCAGACTTTATCGGCCGCCTACGCACCCTTTACGCCCAGTGATTCCGGATAACGCTTGCCCCCTACGTATTACCGCGGCTGCTGGCACGTAGTTAGCCGGGGCTTCCTCCTAAGGTACCGTCATTCTTCTTCCCTTAGGACAGAGCTTTACGACCCGAAGGCCTTCATCGCTCACGCGGCGTTGCTGCATCAGGGTTTCCCCCATTGTGCAATATTCCCCACTGCTGCCTCCCGTAGGAGTCTGGACCGTGTCTCAGTTCCAGTGTGGCCGATCACCCTCTCAGGTCGGCTACTGATCGTCGCCTTGGTGAGCCTTTACCTCACCAACTAGCTAATCAGACGCGGGCCCATCCTATACCGATAAATCTTTGACCGGCGCTTCATGCGAAGCATCGGTGTTATGGGGTATTAGCACACCTTTCGGTGTGTTATCCCCCTGTATAGGGCAGGTTGCCCACGCGTTACTCACCCGTCCGCCGCTAGATTGCTTCGTAGCAAGCTACTCCACAATCCCGCTCGACTTGCATGTGTTAGGCACGCCGCCAGCGTTCATCCTGAGCCAGGATCAAACTCTCAAATAAAAATTGCGAGTTGCGCTATGCGCTTTAAACATTTATTGCTGGCTTTAATTCTTACACTGTTTAGTTTTCAAAGACCAATTTGTTCTCGCTGTTTTGCAGCGACTTGTTCTATATTACTAGAACTTTTTCATTATGTCAACCACTTTTTTTATTGGAAGTTTTTACTTATTTCCTGTAGTGACGACAAAATATATCTTATCATAACACATAATGAAAATCAACTGGTAAATCATGCTATTGATTAAAACCTGGTGCCCAGAGGCGGAATCGAACCACCGACACGGGGATTTTCAGTCCCCTGCTCTACCGACTGAGCTATCTGGGCGAGAATGGTGGGCCTTCAGGGACTCGAACCCCGGACCTACCGGTTATGAGCCGGACGCTCTAACCAACTGAGCTAAAGGCCCCAATCTATGGTGGGCTTAGGAGGACTCGAACCTCCGACCTCACGCTTATCAGGCGTGCGCTCTAACCACCTGAGCTATAAGCCCATACTATGGTCGGGGTGGCAGGATTTGAACCCGCGGCCCTCTGGTCCCAAACCAGATGCGCTACCAAACTGCGCTACACCCCGGTATTAGATTGGAAATTGGCAGGGGTAGCAGGACTTGAACCCACGACACGTGGTTTTGGAGACCACTGTTCTACCAACTGAACTATACCCCTGTATTAAAAATCTAAAATGTGGCGGAGAAGGAGGGATTCGAACCCTCGCACCAGTTTCCCGGCCTAACGGTTTAGCAAACCGTCCTCTTCAGCCTACTTGAGTACTTCTCCACATAATATTATATATTGGAGCGGATGATGGGAATCGAACCCACGCTATCAGCTTGGAAGGCTGAAGTTCTACCATTGAACTACATCCGCAAAATGGAGCTAGTGAAGGGAATCGAACCCTCGACCTCCAGCGTGACAGGCTGGCATTCTAACCAACTGAACTACCGGGCCATTTTAATGGTGGTCGCAATAGGGATCGAACCTATGACCCCCTGCTTGTAAGGCAGGTGCTCTCCCAGCTGAGCTATGCGACCTTAATATTGGTGACCCATCCGGGAATCGAACCCGGGTTACCGCCGTGAAAGGGCGGTGTCTTGACCGCTTGACCAATGGGCCTTAATGGCTCCAGAGGGGGGACTCGAACCCTCAACCTACCGGTTAACAGCCGGGTGCTCCACCATTGAGCTACTCTGGAATATTTCCTCGTCACCTTAGAGCGACAATGAATAGATTACCACATATATTACAAGTTGTCTACATGAAATTTATTCCAAATGCCTTGGTATACTAGAAACCGAAAAGTATGCCCTACTTTTCATGTCCTTATTTTTATTTTATGTTCGCATTTCGGACAAGTCACCAACAGTGTCCCTTTATTTTTAGGAATTCGCATACGAATAGTACATTGGGGACAAGGTTGAACGATAAAGTCCAGCAAGGATTCAATCTTCCCCTTATCTAAACCGACAACGATATCCTCTCCAATTAGAAATGCAGGTACCCCCATTACTTTTCTTTTCATCAATTCTTGTCTGGCATTTAAATCTTCATTGATATCCCGTTCCTCATAGGGAATTCCTTTTTCCGAAAGATACTCTTTCGCCGTATAGCAATGTGGTCAGGTTTTACTGGTAAAAAGAAGTACTTTTTTCACTTTCCCACCTCCTGAATTAAATTTCTATAAACTGATTTGCTCTTTTATGTCACTCATAGCATCTGATATGTCCTTTTCCTCTCACTTCAGCTACCATAGGGATAGATTATTGTCTTTTAGATAGTTCTCCTTGCTTTGGATCAGCATTTCAAAATCATCATCTCTTTCTCCTTCCAGTTTTTCGAAAAACTGCTGGCTAATCCGTAGATCGTTTAAAGTCAATACGGGATAATCCAACTTTCCATAGGTGCCATCCATCATATAGGCATACCATAGATCCCCGTTTTCTTTGATCCAATGAATACTTGTATCTTTAACCCCTTGCTTGATCTTCCTTGCCAATGCATAATACGCCTCATCCTCTGTAAGTATATACAGATGATAAAGAAAATTCATCTCCGTTAATAAATGATTGAGGGAAACATGGGTTTTTACCTCTGGTCTTAAATCATGTCCGTAGTCCATCACTAACCATCCTTGATTTTCTGTTTCATAATGATGGTCTTCAGCAAACTGCAGCAGAAAATCTCCGTATTTTTTTCCTGCATCCAAAAATACAGGATCTTGATATTTGTCATATCCCTTCAGTAAAAAGATGGCTGCATCTGTAGAAAATCGCGTATCATAAAAGCTGCTGTCAATACCATAGTCCTCCATCAGCCAATTGGACCGGGGAGTAGACCACCAATAACCTTTTTGATTTTGCGACCTTACAGCTTTATAAAGAGAAACCAGGCCAAAATCATCAAAAAATCGCGCTCCCTCTGTACGAATAAACAGCTCTCCAATATGATGGGCGGGATTGAACCAAAAGCTGGTAGGTGAACTAGGATAGTAACTGCTAGGCGTAAAATAATAGATTCCCTCTTGTCCCTGCTTTCGGACTCGGTTCAAATCTGCCATTCGTAAGTGCATGGTCCCCATGGGATCTTCCCAGTCAACCAGGCGTTCCTGCGATAATACCCCCCACTGCTCTACACTTGTTCCTTTAATATGAGGAAATTCTAAAAAGATACTTTCATCTGAAATCTGTAAAGCTTTTCCTAGATCATACCGCTCCTTTTTTACCGACTTATCCTGTAATTCAAAAACATCGATATAGCTTAGATAATAAGACCCTGCCACATCATCGATATACATGGACTCTTTAGTAAGCTTTGTATCCTTGTCCCCAACCATTGTTTCCGACCATTGGGATTTAGCAAAATCATAACCAAGCGGATAAGTTACATAACGGTAAGTAAAGTCAGTAAGATTTATCGGAATAGATAGAATCAGAGGGTGTTTGCTATTTTGCTCTGGCAGATAACGAAGATAATAATACAGATCTCCATTCTTCAGCCGGTACTGATTCATGGTCAGTCGACCCATTTGCTGTTTCCCTTGCAGTATATCCCATCCGTAAGTCCATTCCTCCGCCTGGGCAAAGGGCTTGGCATCTTGAAATACATGTATGATCTGAAATTGTTTTGACTGACTTTTTATAAAATCTTGGCCCCATATTTCTAAAGCTCCGCCGCAGCTGTTGTTAACGGATAAAAATAATACTACAATCATCCAAAACTTCTTCCCTATAATCTTCTGCACGCCCCATTCCCCCTCGATGCTTTATACGCTGTCCTTGATTCGTCCATCATACCGCTATTTATTTTTCCGAATATTCATATTTTTATTTTACCATGTTTTTACGCTCTTTGGAAAAAGGGGTTTACTTTTTTTTGTAGAATATTCTATCATAAAAATTTTTTTTTATGCAAAGGAGGCCCTAGTCTATGATCAAAACCAATAGAGATCGAGTAGTTATGCAATCTGTTCAAGGTCAGATTGCTCATCCTGCCGCAGTCTACCCTTATCGTTTAAGTCATGAAGGTAATTCTCTCGTATTGCCCGCAACCGGTGGCATCACCTATAATGTACAGGTAGGTGATCCGGCTATGGGTTGGGCCGGAGACCATGTAGAACCCGGTGTAAGCATCAAACTAGAGGACAACAAAACAAATGGAGGACTCAATCTTTTAGCCTGTGTAGGAAATGAAGCCAAGATTGTCAGCGGTGATGCAAAGGGTGCAAAAGGTTTTGTGACAGGAACCCACGGAGGCATTGAGCATGTATTGATCTATTTTCATGAGAAGGATTTAGAAAATATGGCCATTGGCGATAAAATTCTCATTAAAGCCTATGGACAAGGACTGCAGCTGCTTAACCTTCCGGAGGTTACAGTCATGAACCTAGACCCGAATCTGCTGGAAAAGATGGATCTTCGAATTGGAAAAGACGGCGTATTAGAAGTTCCTGTGGTAACAGAGGTACCGGCCTACCTAATGGGTTCTGGCATTGGCGCTGTAACGGCTGCTAGTGGAGATTATGATATCATGACGGCTGATGCAGGGGCAAATGCGGCTTTTGGATTAAATGATCTTCGCTTTGGAGATATTGTACTGCTGCGTGATTGCGACAACAGCTACGGCAGAGGATTCCTAAAGGGCGCAGTATCCATTGGCGTGGTCGTTCACAGTGATTGTGTTAAAATGGGTCACGGGCCCGGAGTTACCACCCTCATGACTTGCAAACTACCTAAAATTCGTGGCATCAAAGATGCAAAAGCCAACATTGCCCATTATTTCGGCATCCGGTAAGCATAAAAAGGAAAAAAAGACCCATATATAATGGGCCTTTTTCCATTTTTATCAAAACAAGCTCAAAATACTCATATAAACAGGTATAAAAAACGCACTGGCTAGCGTGGTAGCACTAATCATAATCGTTGCATATTCGTGATCTGCACCATAAGTCTTAGATATGATAGCAGTTTGCGCCATTACAGGCATTGCCGATTGGATAATAAACACCTTTAGCATTAGTGGAGGTATTGGAAAGAAAATCGCTAACAGGTATACAATTGCCGGTGAAATAAAAAATCTTCCTAGAAAAACAAGAAACATATCTCTATTAAAGGATAAAATTTTAGGATCTATAGAATAAAAAGTTATACCTATAAACAGCAAGGATAAGGGTGTAGTCAGGTTTCCAAGATATTTACAAGTATCCAATATAAAAGCCGGAAGCCTGATCTCCCCTAACACCAAAACAGCTCCAGCAAGAAATCCTAGTAGAGGCGGGGACAAAATAGCTTTAATCGTTTGCTTCGATAGAATAGGAATTTGTCCTATATTTCCATCACGGCTTATTTTAAATACAGCTACAACCCAAAAGAAAAAAGTATTGGCGATATAATAAACTAAAGCATAAGGAATGCTCTGCTCGCCAAATAAAGCAATGTTTACCGGCAAACCAATAAAAATTGTATTTGAAACGCTAAAGAGTGCCTCAAAGGTACCTCTTCTTCCATCTGCAACAAAGTAATAGGCCATAATACTGCTAATGATAAAACATAGGAATATAGATGCAAATGGGATCACAAGGCCAGAACTAGACTGAATCAGCGTCTTTTTGTCAAAGGTGGTGGTAAAATTTACGATCATTAATGCTGGCAGGGATATGGTTGTTACCAATTTGGAAAATAACTTTGAAATCTCTTCATTAAACCATCCTGCTCTTGTTAATAGATATCCCAGCGAAATCAGTATGATAATGCTTAGGATGCTTTGTAATGCATTGAACATAACCATTTATCTGTCCTCCTGATAGTATAAAAACAAAGTCCTATATATTGTTACCTATTTATCCTGGGTGTTTTGTTATAATGAAACCCACCGGTTAAGCAATAACAGGCGGGTTTTCTATGTTACACGTTCTGTGCAACAAACTTTTCAATTTCTTCGGCACTCTTCATCTTTAGTACTTGATCAGCCAGAGCTTTCATCTTTTCATAAGACAGATTTTGAATTTGCTTTCTGGCTGGCAGGATAGAACCTGCACTCATGCTAAATTCATCAAGACCCATTCCCAGCAGTATTGGAATCAAGCGTTTGTCACCAGCTACCTCACCGCACATACCTACCCAAATACCTGCTGCATGTCCGCTGTCAATAACTGTTTTAATCAGTCGCAACACTGCAGGATTAAAAGGGTTGTACAGATGGGAAATCTTTTCGTTCATACGGTCCACTGCAGTAGTATATTGAATCAAATCATTGGTACCAATACTGAAAAAGTCTACTTCGTCAGCTAACAGATCAGAAATCACCGCTGCAGAAGGAATCTCAATCATGATTCCCACCTCAAAGTCGGAAGCATACGCTATGTTTTCCCTGTCCAACTCCTGCCTTACTTCTTCTAAGATACGGTTGGCACTTCGGATTTCTTCCACACAAGAAATCATAGGATACATGATCTTTAGGTTGCCATATACGCTAGCCCTTAGTAATGCCCTTAACTGGGTTTTGAAAATATCTTTTCGGTCAAGGCAAATTCTTATGGCCCGATAGCCTAAGAAGGGGTTTGCTTCCTTAGGAAGGTTCATATAAGGCAGTTCTTTGTCTCCACCGATATCTAGGGTTCTAATCACTACCGGCCGTCCCCCCATGATTTCCAACACAGCCTTATAGGCTTGATATTGCTCATCCTCTGAAGGAAGTGTCGTTCTATCCATATATAAAAACTCTGTACGATATAAGCCAATTCCCTCTGCTCCGTTCTCGTGAGCTTTTGTCGCATCCTGTGGGTTTCCTATATTGCAGCCAATTTCTACTCTTCTTTCATCTAAGGATACGCTCTGACTATCCACCAACCGCATTAATTCTCTTTTTACTGCCAGTTCCTTCTCTTTTCTTTCTAAGTATGATTTTACTACGGAATCTTCCGGATTAACGAATACAACCCCTTCATCTCCGTCAAATGCTACATAATCTCCTGTCTTAACCTGTTCCGTTATATTTTTTAATCCGAGTACTGCTGGAATCTCCATAGAACGTGCCATAATGGCACTGTGTGATGTTCTGCCTCCAATATCCGTTATAAATCCCAATACCTTCTCTCGGTCCATTTGCGCAGTATCTGAAGGTGTAATATCATGGGCCACCAGTACGACCTCATCCTTTAATACCGACAGATTAGGAATTTCTTTTCCTAGTAGGTTCATAAGCAGACGTTGACCTACGTCCTTGATGTCTGCAGCTCTCTCCTTCATATACTCATTATCCATACTTTCAAACATCGCAATAAATAAGTTCAATACATCATCTAACGCCGCTTCCACGTTGATATTTTCCGATTGAATCTTATCTTCTACATTGCTCAGCAGTTCCGGATCCTCCAAAATCATAATATGGGCATCCATAATATTCTTTTGCTCTTCTCCTGCTTTCTCTTTGATCCTCTCTATTTGCGTCCTTGATACTTTTACGGCTTCCTGGAATCTGTTCTTTTCATTCTCCAGATCATCAACTTTTTTCCGTTCAATAATGATGTTTTCTTTTTTTAATACAAGTGCCTTCCCTACGGCAATTCCTGGAGATGCTGCAATTCCTTTAAACATATCCTTCATTCCCCCTCTATTTTTATCCTTTGCTTCAAATAGAGCTATACTGACGCTGCCCTCTAGTGTTTACTTATATCATATTTTATCTATGATTAGCCCGTCAACTTTTTTCTCATATGAAAGCGTTTGCTTGAAAAAATTGTTTTTTTTTGCGCATTCAAAAAACAAAAAAACAGACCGAAGAAGAAATTTCTACGGTCTGACTTTTACTTATTTTGTAATTTTTTCAATACCGCCCATATAAGGTCTTAGGGCTTGAGGGATCATTACAGAACCGTCCGCCTGCTGGAAGTTTTCCAGGATTGCTGCAAAGGTTCTGCCTACTGCCAACCCAGAACCATTGAGGGTATGAACAAACTCTACCTTTCCCTTTGGTTCAGGTCTAAAGCGTATATTGGCTCTTCTTGCCTGAAAGTCCTCGAAATTACTGCAGGAAGAAATCTCTAAATAGCGGTTATAGCTGGGCATCCATACTTCTATATCATAGGTGCAAGCAGAGCTAAAGCCCAGGTCTCCAGTAGACAGCTTCACCACCCTATAAGGAAGCTCTAAACGCTTTAGTACTTCTTCTGCCGCTGCCAATAGGCTCTCCAGCTCCTCGTAAGAAGTTTCAGGTTTTGTAAACTTTACTAACTCTACCTTATTAAACTGATGCTGACGGATCAATCCACGGGTATCTCTTCCGGCAGAGCCCGCTTCTTTTCTAAAACAAGGCGTATAGGCCGTATGATAAATTGGGAGCTGGTCTGCCTCCAGAATTTCATCCATATACAAATTGGTCACCGGAACCTCTGCTGTTGGAATCAAGAAATAATCCTTCGATGGAATATGGAACATATCCTCTTCAAATTTTGGCAGCTGTCCTGTCCCTGTCATACTCGCGCGATTTACCATAAAAGGCGGCAGCACTTCTGTATAGCCATGCTCTCCCGTATGCAAATCCAGCATAAAGTTGAGGATAGCTCTTTCCAGTCTTGCACCCAGTCCACTATATACGGTAAAGCGAGTACCTGTAATTTTACCTGCTCTTTCAAAGTCTAATATGCCTAAGTCAGTACCCACATCCCAATGGGCCTTATGCTCAAAATCAAATTGTCTTGGTTCTCCCCATTTTTTCACCTCCACATTGTCTGCATCACTTTTCCCTGCAGGAACACTTGGATGCGGTGCATTGGGAATACCCATCAGCATCTCTTGAATTTGTTGTTCAACTGTTTTTACTTCCTCGTCCAGTGTTTTGATTTTATCAGATAATCCTTTCATTTCTTCCATCACTGCAGAAGCATCTTTTCCTTCTTTCTTCAGCTTTGGGATCTCCTTTGATACTATATTTTGCTTGTTTTTCATCTGTTCTACTTCCTGAAGCAGGTTGCGGCGTTTTTCATCCAACTGCACAACTTGATCTAAGCCATAATCTCCCTGGCCTCTGGACATAACTCGTTCCTTAACATACTCCAATTCATTTCGAATGCGTTTTAAATCTAGCATTTGACCTACCTCCTTATCTCATTTCGTAAAAAAAACTCCCGTCCCTACCATAAAAGGGACGGGAGTTATGTTCCCGCGTTGCCACCCAAATTGATTGAATTCCTTCAATCCTCTTTGTTGCGATATAACGGTCGCACCCGTTTAGGCCTACAAAAGCTTTCAACCTACAACTCCGAGATGGATTCAATAGCCAACTTCACCGGTTTGCACCTGCCACCAGCTCTCTGTAGAAATCCGACTATTTACTATTTCTCTTCACAGTCTTTTCCATATTTTAAAATATTCTAACATATTACCTTTAGTTTGGCAAGAACCTTATTTTTTATTCTCTTTTTCTTTTTCATAAAGCATCGATAAAAGTCCTGGTACACGTTGTCCCTTTAAACAGTGATATACTTGGTCGATGCGCAGAAGATATGGATTTTCTATATCGAAAGGAAGAATGTTTTCCTGTTGATCTCTGCCTCCAAAGGTATAAATCCAAAGATTTTGTCCTAATAACCACAGTTCTACATAAATATCATGAATGATATTCTCTCTCAGTTTTAGCCCTCGAAAAGTTTTGCCGGAGCCTTTCATATGGAGTATGTCCTTTTGTTCCTTTAGCAAAATTAGCTCCAGCATCTCATAGACCTTCTCCTTTAGCCGTTCTTCTTTGTCCTCTTCGTCACAGTATATATCAATATATTGTTCATGAAGATCCAGGGTTTCATAATACAATTCTTCTAAACGATTATCGTCTCTCTGAAAATAATAGGCCACTAAAGATCGAAAAAATATTTTCGTCAACATCCAAAAATAGCTGCCGGTGGTCAATACCCTCTGATTATCCATGGATTCCCCCCCCTTATCAGGGCATTTTGTCTATAATAAGGATTATATTTGTACTATATTCATATTATGCAAAAATACCTTGCTTTGATACGCTTGTTTCTATAAGGATTCCTATGGCTTCGGATATTTGTGAAAAAAGATGTATATTACTTTGTCCTATTGCCTATACTTACAAGTAGCAAAGAATGTAGGGGGGAATATGTATGCATGATATCGACTTATATGCTCAAATTGGCGACTTAAAAGAAGTTGACTACCGCAATACCTTGGCCATCGCTACCATGATTGAGCTGCTGATTGATAAAGGCTTAATTCAGCGAAAGGAATTTTCTCAAATGGCACAAAAACTGGATAATATGACAATCGAAGAATTAAAGTTTTTACGCAGCCGCTAGTAAATCGCTGCTTACTTTTACAAATACACTCCTTTATTGAATATAAAAGCCCTTCTATTAAAATTGAAAAAGAAGGCCCTTATAAAAAAAACCTAAAACTTAGGTTTTTTTTATTTGTAAATTATGAAACCTTTTGCCGAAAATTCCGTCTATACTTATGAAGGTTTTTTTAGGGGGATTTTATATTATGCGGATGGGACGTCTATTTTTCCTGCTTTTTATACCGATTCTTGTTTTTTTCCTAGCTTCCTGCTCAGAGCAAAAAAACTTAGATGCAGATCAGGTAGCTATGGTCAATGGCCATATTATTACCGTTAAAGACGTAGAAAGTCAATTAAAGTTTCTACAACTGGAAAAACAGCTTTATGAGTATAATCGCTTTCGAAATAACATTTATCCAAAGCTGGAGCTTCTGAACATTCGGCCCTCCTTAGTAGATGACATTATCCTTCTAATTCAGCAGGGAAAATTAGATGAAGCGAGAGCTGCCGTACAAAATCTGGCTATTCCAGAGGATAAAAATACATTGAAATATTTCGTATTAAAAGAAATTGACAGTTATGAAAGGCTTCTGAAAAAGCAAACCCTTCTTTATGCCTTTCAGCAAACTTTGGCTAAATCCATTATTATGCAGGAATTAGAGGCACGAAATCTAATCCCCTCCTCCAGTGAGATAGATGGCGCCTATTTAGCCTATCAAACCCGAATTAGAGAGGATATTGAAAGCAATATCTTCTATCAGTATTATTATCAATATGCAAAGGCAAGAGAAATGGATTTATTTGAACTAGAAACAGAAGAGAGTTATAAAAACCACATGTACGAAAAAATCAAACAGGAATTGAGTAAGGAAAAATTCAAAAAAGCCATTGGCACCTACCGTTTTGAAGACTACATAGAAGAAAAATTAAAAAAAGCTGAAATTGTGTTCAACAAACAGTATGAACAATACAAAAAAGAGACTCAGCTCCCTTAATTTAACGGTTTGCACTTATCCTCCTTTCCTGTACAATGAGTATGTACGACTATCTACACAAGGAGGTTTTTTATGAATTTCGACATTCGGGAAATATTGTTGATCCTACCTGGAATTATTCTTGGTTTTTCTTTCCATGAATATGCCCATGCACAGATGGCTGTATGGTTGGGAGATGATACCCCAAAACATCAAGGCCGCTTGACCTTAAGTCCCTGGGTGCATATTGATCCTTTCGGATTTCTAATGATTTTGATCGCCCGCTTTGGATGGGCAAAACCAGTAGAAGTAAATGAAACCAATTTTAGAAATCCAAGGCGTGACGATATTCTTGTATCCCTAGCAGGTCCTCTAATGAATTTACTCATCGCATTATTTTTTCTACTCCTGATGAAAGCTACCTATTACATTCCCTCGACCATCCTTCCCGACGGAGTCTATGACACAGTAATGGATGTTTTCGACTATACTCTTTGGATTAATGTGGTGCTTTTTGTATTTAATTTGCTGCCAATTCCACCATTGGACGGTTCCCATATCTTTTTCGGACTATTTAATCTCAAGCATACAGCATTCTTCTATGAATTTTTTACGAAGGGCAGAATTATTCTTCCACTGTTAATTATCAGCAACGCCCTTGACCGAGTTATCGGACCACCCATTGCTCTAATCTACAATGGGCTTTTCAGTATTTTTTTCTAAATAATAGCGAAAAGAGAGACCTATTCATACAAAAAGGTCTCTTTTTCATTTTGACAAGTAAGTTATGGGCCTGCCCAAGTACATACACTGCGAAAGAATGTATAACCGCCTATATCAAGTCCCTCAAATATAACAACTATAATCCTGGTACGTGCAGCTTATGACAATCAATGTGATTTAAGTAATAATTCAATCATATTTTTTTCAAAGAAATCTCCCCAGTTTAGCATACTTCAATAATATAGACGAAAAAGGAACATAAAAGTTTCCACGATAAGCAAATCTTTGCCAAATTTGCTTTGCCGAAATTCTTTTATGTTCCTCTCCAGCTTATTGTGACACTTGGTTTAATTTTTCTAATATTCTTCTTAACTCATCGATCCGAGCGCCATATTCTGACCAGTTTCCTGCCCGCTGTGCCTCCTGGGACCGGTCAAATACCTCATTGGCCTGACGGATCAGCGCTTGGAAATCCTCTGTTTCTCCCTCTATAGCCGGTGGCTGGGGCGTTACGGGATCAGGCACCTCTTCTGCTGCACCAAAGAGCTTTTCTAGAGCTTCTTCTAAGGTTTCCTCATAGGCAATTCGTTCACCATAGAATACAACCACCCGTTTTACTTCCGGCAAGCTGCTTTCATTGTCAGCCTTCAGATAGATCGGTTCTACATAAAGCAGAGAATTTTCGACTGGGATTGTCAGCAGATTTCCGCGGATATAGGTGGAACCCTGCTGCCCCCATAACGAGAACTCCTTAGAGATATTGGTATCCTGATCAATTTTAGATTCGATCTGCATTGGTCCGTAAACATTCTTCTGCTTTGGCAAGCGGTACAGTACCAGCTGCCCATAGTGCTCCCCATCGGACCGTGCCATCAGCAGTGCGGTCATGTTGGGTTTATTCTTAGGCGTGTAGGGAATCGACAGGATAAATTCCTCACGTTCCTCTCCAGGCAGCTTCATAATATTATAGTGGGATTCCATCACTTGTTCCTTCCGTTCATACATCTCCCGGGCAATGTCCCACAGGTCTTCCTTGGTATAAAAAACATCAATATCCCGCATATGATAGATTCGGTATACCTCTGCCTGTATATCAAAAAAAGTCTGTGGATACCGGATATGGGCTTTAATACCTGCCGGCATTTGATCCATTGGAGTCAGGAGTTGGGGAAAAATCTTGCCTAAAGTTTGGATCACCGGGTCCTGTTCATCGGCAATATAATACGTTGTGGTACCGTTGTAGGCATCAATTACGACTTTTACAGCATTGCGCATGTAGTTACCCCGATCACCCACATAAGGCGCCGCATAGGGATAGTTTTCGCTAACAGTATACCCATCGATGATCCAGTAAAGCTTGCCTTCATCAATTACCAGATAAGGATCTTCATCATAATAGATAAAAGGTGCAATTTTTCTAACCCGTTCATTGATATTTCGATAGAGATGAATCCGGCTCTCTCCGGTAATATTTCCCGATACAAAAAGCTTTAGACTCCCCTGCCGGATTGCATAAAGGAGCTTGTTGAAGCCTCCCAGGCGAATACCTGCAGTTCCCTCATAAATAGCTTCTGCATTCTGTTCCCCTTGAGGATAGTCAAACTCTCTTTCCTTGGCATTCGTAATAATATACTGATTGGTTAATTCCCCAAAATAAACTTCAGGCCGGGTAATCTCCAGGTCTTTGACTTCTGATTCCGGTGGAATATTGCTTACCAGCAATCTCGGTGCTCCCTCTGGGGTGATGGTATTGACAGGAGAAAGGGCAACCCCATAGCCATGAGTATATTTTAAATGTTGGTTAATCCATTGTTCATTCACCCGCTTGGAGTCTATTTCTCTCGCGGATAAAAACACTTGGGTATATTGCCCGTCAATTTCGTAACGGTCGATATCTACATCATTAAACTGATAGTAGGGTCGTATTCCCTGCCGTTGATTGTAAAATTGTATGGTGGGACGATAATCATTGATCCGTATATTTCTAATCGTCTCCTTATTCCTCTCTAAGTCTTCCCGTGTTAAGGTATTGTCTGCAGGAAAATCTCTGGTATCAATGGTATTTAGTCCATAGGCTTCTTTAGTATATTCGATATTGTACTCCAGATACGTACGCTCCTTTGAAATCTCGTCCGGTGCCACAATAAAGTTTTGCACAACCATGGCTGCACCATTGCCAATGATTCCAACCAAAATAATCAATACCGGTCCTAGGATGGCCTGCTTCATTTTCCCCCTTCGAATACCCACAGTCCAAAGCACTGCGGAAATCAGGGCCAGCACGGCCATTGCCCGATACATCCAAAGAGTTACATGAACGTCAGTAAAACTGGCTCCATAAGCTACGCCTCTCGGGGAATATAATAATTCAAAAGTTCTGAGATAATATCCAAATCCTAGTATCAGAAAAAAGATTACTCCGATCATTCTCACTTGACGAATGGCAATCTCTAAAATTCTTTTACCTTCTGTAAGGTTCATTCCTCTCCCCATTCGGATTGTTTCCGGTTCATGTACTTCATCAAAGGCAGTGGGCCTACGCATACTGAGTAGGATGATATAGAATATGAAAGTAAGGATAGCCATTAGTACAATAAAACTAATGAGCATATAATAAACCCGCTGAATTAATGGCAATCGGAACATATAAAAAGAAATATTCCTCCCAAAAATAGGATCAACAGTAGGAAATTCCGATGCGTTAAGGAATTGCAGCAGTTCATACCATAGGCTTCCTGTAAAAGCCATACTGGTTAAGAAAGAAACAAAAACTGCTGCCAGCAGCGCCATTCGATTCATTCTTTTTTCGTCTCCAGCAACGGTTAAGATGCTTACCTTTTTATAATAATCCTTTTTAATCGACAACAGATAAATATAGATTAAAGCTGTTAACACAACAAAAACGGGAATTCCAATCTTAATCTGCGTCATCAGCTTCGTAAAAAATACCTGTTCGTATCCAAGTTCCTTAAACCATTGGTAATCTGTAATAAAGTTAATGATGGTAGTAAAGGATGTCAGTAAAAATATTACTGCTGCAATTCCGATAAACACCAACACACGCTTTCCATGTTTCAAATCACATCACCTCTGTTTTATTATTCATCCTCATTATTCAAAAATCTAATTTATCTTCACATAAAAAACCTCCCGATAGTATTATTATATCCATAAATACGATCGGGAGGAAAGCTTTTCTAAGAATTTAACTTCATATCTCCAAACTTGATCCAACCTTTCTTTCGCATGTATTCGGAAATCATCAGGGTTAAGACGGCTGGGAGAATAAAATGAAGGATTGCAATTTTTCCAAGAATTATCACTGTAGGTTCCATTCCTGCCATGGCTGCCATGGTACCGAATTGACCTACCAATCCACTGGTACCCATCCCTGCACCCACGCTGTTATTTTCCATCCTCATGATATAAGTAGAAATGGGTCCTAAAACAGCACCGGCCAAAGTTGGAGGAATCCAAATCAAAGGATTCCGTATGATATTAGGTACTTGCAGCATGGATGTTCCCAATCCCTGGGCAAGCAATCCCCCCATACCATTTTCACGGTAACTGGCTACCGCAAAACCAATCATCTGCGCTGCGCAGCCCGTAACGGAGGCACCTGCGGCCAGTCCACTTAGGCCTAAGGATATGGCTAGTGCCGCACTGCTGATGGGCAGTGTAAGAATTATGCCCATGAGTACAGCTACAATGATTCCCATAGGAATTGGCTGCAGTTCTGTAGCACTGTTAATGAGCCCTCCTAAGCCCTTCATGATCTGCGTCATGACCGGTCCGATAAACAGGCCTGCCAACCCTCCCAACAGGATGGTTCCTGCCGGTACCAACACAATATCCACCTTTGTTTTTCCAGCAATTCGTTTAGAGAACTCCGCCCCTATTAGGGCTGCTATAAAGGCACCTACCGGTTCTCCCGTTTTGGCTATGAAGATACCACCCTCTGCCGGTACAAAGGTTCCTGCGCCAATGGCACCGGTCACAATAGACGCAAAAATTCCCAAAGGAGGTGCTTTGACACTAAAGGCCACCCCTGCACCAATAGCAGGTCCCATTAAAAACTGAGCCATTCTGCCAAAAGCAGATACTGTCTCCAAATGTGTATAATCTCCAATCTGTTTTAGAATAAGTCCGATAATCAGTGAACTGAATAATCCTAAGGCCATTCCATTTAGCGCCTGTGTAATATATTCTCGGAAGGAGAAATCTTTTTGTTTCATTCCCATCAACCCCCATGTCTTTTTATACGCTTTAACAGCTATCTTTTAATGAACATCTTTTCTAGGCAAAGCTGTGCCTTTTGCCGAATGGCTTCATCAATTTTTATTTCATGCTGCTCCTTTAACAATGCATGATAGATATCTCCAAGGGCAGTTTTTTTCATATTAAAGCAAGTTAGAGACGGTGATAAAAGATAAAATTTCTTATTAGGATTTTCTTTACGCAGCCGGTGCAGCACACCCATCTCTGTACCGATGATGAATTCTTTCTTCTCTGACTGATTGGCATAACGAATGATCTCTGTAGTACTTCCTACAAAATCAGCTTTCTCTGCTACCGCTGCACTGCATTCAGGATGTACAAGCACTAGGGCTTCCGGATGTTTTCTTCGATTCACATCAACTTCTAAAGGTTTTACCATATGATGAGTCATACAAAAGCCTTCCCAGTTGATAATTTCTTTTTCCGGCACCTGTTTTGCAAGATATCTGCCTATATTTTGATCCGGCACAAATAGAATTTTATCTGCCTCTATTTCTCGTACAAGCTCTACTACATTGGATGCTGTACAACAAAGGTCGCTCTCTGCCTTAGCTGCTGCTGATGAATTGATATAACAGAGGATCGGAATATGGGGATATTCCCTTCGGAATACCCTCAGCTGTTCTGCATCAACCATGTTTACCATCGGACATCCCGCATCTAAAACGGGCAGCAGCACTTTTTTATTTGGCGCCAGGATTTTTGCACTTTCCGCTAAGTAGTCAACGCCACTGAAAAGAATAAGCTCTGCATCCGTATTGACGGCTTGTTGAATAAGCTCTAATGAATCCCCAACAAAATCAGCAATATCCTGAATTTCAGGTATTTGATAGTTATGAGCAAAAATAACCCCTTTCTTTTCCTTTTTTAGACGCACCACTTCTTTGATCATCTCTTGTTCTGTCATGATTTCAAATCCTTTCTCCTTCACGCTTTATCTTTCATTTTTTGCGTTCTTCTCTAGATTATACATACTGTCTTAAAGGATACCTTTCCTATCCCTTAAGACTTAAATAGTCATGTGTATATCACCTGTCTTGTCACCTCATAGTAAAAATATAACAAATCTTTAGCGCTTTTGCAACCTCTGATTTGTTCTAATCATTCAAAATTTAAGTAGCGGTAACTTCTCGTAAGAAAAATCCCTTTTCCACCAAGGTCTCCATCATTCGTTTGTATGCTCTTTCGCTAGGCAACTCTAAATGATGAATATGCTCTCCCCCTGTCAAGGATGACAAGGGTTCTGCCCGTTGGGTTTTTACCTTATGCATAAAATCCTGAACATCCATCCGTGAACAAATCATAAGATTTCTAGATATTTTTCCATAAACAGGATGATCTACCACCACATCTAATATTTTAGCCCCCATGTCCACCATGATGGTTAACTCCTCTTCCATCTCTTCATAGCCCATATGCCTGCAGGCAATGGCCTTGAGGTATCGATCTGACGGCTGTGGTTTTGGCAGCATATATCCGTTAGCCGTTGCTAGAATGTCATAACCTTGAGCCCTAAGCACTGCAATATCTTGTACAATGACCTGCCGACTCACATCAAAGGCCTTTGCCAGTGCTCCTCCTGTAACCGCTTCTTCCTCCATTTTTAGCATTTCTAATATTCTTTGACGTCTCTTTTCCGATAACATACGCTCTTCCTTTCTATCGGCAATCCATTCATCTACTAAATGGCGTCAATGTATTTATCCCATTTATGTCTTTATTTTACCACAAAGAAAAATAATAAAATAATTGTACCGTACTCAAAGATAAAATACTATTACAGCATTATTACAAATCTTCTTATATTTTGAGGAGACCTTTATCCTAACCCAGACTTTTCAATAACTTTATTTTTGCAATAAGCGCAAGTTATGCTCAACAATACAGCGTGCAACATTCCTGGCTTTCCCATAAACAGGATAATGATGGCCACCGATATCGGGTCTTGTATTCGCTTCAACAACAATATAATTTCTTCTGTTAGGTTTTTTCGAATGATCAAAGGCAAGTATATCTACCCCTATGATGTCAAGGCCAGGTGCAATCATCGATACCTTCTCGGCAATCCTCTTAAATAATGGGTGTACTTCGTCTGTAATGTCATAGGAATCCGCGCCTGTAGATAATCCACCCTTCCAATCAATCAAAACCACTTGATCCTTCTTTGGTATACTGTCTAATTTAAACCCTTGGTCTTGAATTATCGAAAGCCTATGCTCGTTCATTTTGATTAGTCTATAGCACAAAGCAGGATTCTTAAGCCTAATATCATTCTTTTTATGTATGAGCATCTCTACTGTATCCATACCATTTCCTATAACATGAGGAGGAATTCGTTTAATTACGGCTACACATTGATTCCCAACGACTAGATATCTTGCTTCTGTGCCTCCGATAAATTGTTCTTCTATGAGTATCCCTGTGCTGCTGATTGATAAAGCAGTATTCCAAGCACTATCAAAATCGCTTGCACCAACGGTTATACCACTACCTCTATTTCCATCAGCAGGCTTTACTACGTAGGATTTAAGGCTTTTTGCAAACTTCTCCGCCTCTTCTTTTTGACGTTCAAAAAAAAGCTTACCTTTTGTAATCGCCACCCCAGCATCCATTAAAAACTCTCTAGCAACCGCTTTATTTTTTAATATTCTCCAGCCAAGCAAGGATGTGTTTGATGATTCCGTCTCTAAAAAGCACAATTTAGTGTTTTCTAAATTGGCAACAAGGTACTTACCTAGGCTTTTAGATTCATATCCCAGCCTAGCAAATTCCTCAGCTAGCAGCTTTTTTACCGAGAATCGCCCTTCATTGTAAATATTTTGAGTCTTTCCAATTAATGGTTTAAATAGCTCATAATCTATGTTGCATGTGCTTCTGTCTATAGAATGCTCTGTTCTTGCATAATCAAATGAATAATAATAGCCTCGATGATCTTTTTTGAGAACATAAGTGTTTTGTAGTCCCTCATAGGCTTTATCCTTTATAAATCCCTCCAGATCCTCTACTTCATTTTCTTCTATCGGGCGACTTTTAAATTGGGTAATTTTGTTGTCTGAGAGGATTGGATAATATCGTTCTTCGATGTGCCAGCTATCACTGCCCTCTTCCAATTTAAGCTGAACAACAAAGCTATAGGGAGGAGCTTGCATTTTTTCGTATCTGCCAGGGGAATTAAATATAAAATTTCCAATAGAATATACGATAGTCCCATCTCTGTATTTTTCAATATCATTAATTATATGTGGCCCATGACCAAATACATAGTCTGCCCCGGCCTCTATGAAGGCTCTGCATCTCTTTTGAATATTACTATTCTCTGAGGCAAACCTATAATCAAGGCCTTGCCAGTGGGGATACACAATGATAATTCCTTCCCAATCCTCCATGCGCAACTGGGTGATTTGATCCACCATTTGTTGTTGATCTAAAGTATTTATGCCTGGACGATATTCCTCAGCAAAGAATTTATAATCTACTTCATAACGTCTTGATGCCCGCATTCCTGTAAGGATATATACATTCTTGCTGCTGTATTCTCCTTCCAGCCTCATGATGCATGGTTTTGCCGCTTCAGAAATACTCTCCCCTGAACCAAAGGTTGCAATACCTGAAGCTTCTATTTCTTTTTTTGTCGATAACATTATGTTAGCACCAAAATCCATTGTATGATTATTGGTCATCCCTACAGCTGTTACACCAAGTCTATGTAAAACATCTAACATTCTTTTAGGTTGATCCCAATTGGGATATTCTTTGCCTTCTATACCAGAGGAAGGATGATCCGCTAATACAGATTCAAAGTTTAAAATAAAAAAATTGCTTCCTTCAACTAAAGGTTTAACCCCTTCAAAAAATGAAAAAGGATTTTCTTCTAACCGTTTTACCAGTTCTTCTTTTCCTGGCTTTCGAAGATACCATTCTCCTAGACTAGTATCCCCTGCAAAGGTCAATGTAAATTTCATAGGATTTGATCCCCCCGTTCAACTCGTTAATTCTCTTTGTCTTCCCTAAGCAGACCTTCCTTTTCAACACCCTTATACAAAAAATCCCAGAGGGTCTCTTCATCACTCGCATGCTTGATAGGTTTAGAGTTTTCATGAGTTTAAATATTTGTACATTACATTAGCAGCTGTAAAAAGGATATATGGAGGGATCACCTGATCTGTATAAATAGCTATATCAATATCACTATCCTCTCGTCCTTCCCCCTTGGCAAGGGAACCAAAAAGACAGATAAACTTTGGATGGAATTCTTTCAATAAAAAATCAACTACTTTATTTTTGTACGCCTCTGATAGATACATTTCTTGCCTCACCCTCCTCCTCCTTTTCTATGTACAGTATATCATTTATGCAAATATTTACACAATAAGGTGTTTTAAAGACACTTTCTCAAGAATTCCCTACAATCATTCGAATCAGAATTCAATTCAAAAACCGTCCCTTATGATTTATGATTTAGGGCAAAATAAAACTACCTGCAGCAATAAAGCTGCAGGCAGCTGTTTATCTTTATTGCTTATGAAATTTTAAAAGCTTTAATTGCTACTTCCATCCGCTTGGCCATCTCATTCATTTCTTCAGCAAGGGCGCTAACCTGCTCTGTTGCTGCATTTTGCTGCTGGGTAGCTGCAGATACCTCCTGGGCTGCAGCTGCAGTTTCCTCAGAAACAGCAGATACCTGTTCAATCACTTCCATTACCCTGCTTCTGCTCTCCATGACTTGTTGAAGCGATTGGGAGATGTCTTCTATTTTTGCAACAATTCCTTCTACCCCTTGGTCGATGACCCTAAAAGTTTCTCTCGTATGATTCACCGCATTATTTTGAGCCCCTACTACAATCTCCGCATCCTTCATGGTTTGCTGTGCCTTTTCAATGTCCTGCTGTATGGTTGCAATAATATTTTTTACATGATTACTGGACTGTGCACTATTTTCAGCCAGCTTTCTCACTTCCTCTGCAACAACGGCAAAGCCTCTACCTGCATCCCCTGCTCTGGCTGCCTCAATGGCTGCGTTTAATGCTAATAAGTTGGTTTGTTCTGAAATAGAAGTAATGGTTTCAACAATTTCTCCGATGGTATTGGCCTTTTGACTTAAGCTTTCTACCACAGCTACCACCTTCATCGCTACTTGATTATTCTCCTTGGATTTCTCCTCTAAGATCTCAATCGCTTCCAGTCCTTTTTGATTGGCCTCATATACCTGATTAGAGGATTGACTGCTTCCTTGAATATGGACTGCCATATTTTCTAATTCTGCAGAAAGACTCTGTACGGCAGCCGCTCCCTTTTCCGCCTCTGAAGCCTGATCATTTGCCCCATTAGCTACCTCCGATATGGTTTTTGCTACTTCCTCAATAGATTTTGCAGTATCCTCTGTGGTAGATGCCAACATATCGGAGGTTCCAGAAACCTGAACTGCATTATGTTGAATCTCTCGAATAAATCCTGACATTCCTGCCAGCATCCGGTTAAAGCTCTCACTAAGCTTGCCTAGCTCATTACGGGATTGGTAACTGCTTTTTATAGTTAGGTCTCCTCTGGATGCTTTTTCCATCAACTCCATCAGGCCTGTAATTGGTTTCGTAATACTTCTTGCTACAAAATAGGTAATTAGGATAACAACCAGCGCCAGAGCTCCCGCCATCAGCAGATTTCTCTGCTGCATCGCATTGATCATGCCTAGGGCCTTTGCTTTTTTCTCCACTGTAATTACCGCCCACGGTGCAGATTGTCCCGGCAGCTGAATACTTTTGTAGGCACTGATCACTGATTCTCCTTTAAGGTCCTCGTATTCTTCAATACCAGATTCACCGGATAACACTTTTTCTGTAATCTCTTTCAACTTCACAGGTATTGTAATCGGTTGAATCTCTGTTTTTTCATTACCTTTCTCGTCCCTGACTACATTTCCCTGGCTATCTCTAACTTGTACCGTCTTTTCATAGGTCTTATAATTATATAGCTCTGATACTTGCAATTTATCCGGATGGGCAATCACAACGCCCTCTCCGTCGATAATATAAGCATAACTGCCCTCACTGCTATGCTTCTCAACTACAGCCTGAAGCGCATCTAAACTAAGGTCTGATCCTATGATGCCCACAAAGGCTTGTGATTCATCATAAATTGGCAGAAAGATAGATGTCACGGGTTTATTTCCGGTAACAGAATAGTAGGATTTGCTGACAAAGGGCTTTTTATCTGCCATCATTTGAATAAACCACCAGCGGTTCGATCGATCTCCTAAATCCCCAGAGGACCGTGCAGTCTGCATCCCATCAGTTCCTTGTATGTACAGTAATTCGAAATAAGGATGACGCTGAACCGTCCCAACGAGTTCTTTTCTCTGTGCCTCTCCTTCAAAACTAATAATGTGATTATCATTTGCCAAGTGTTCTGTGATAACATAAGCCTTATCAATAAACGCATGAACACTGTCCGCAATCGTATTGGCTATCATGATTTGATCTTCTTGGGCATGTTCTTTTAAGTCCTTTGAAATAAAATAGAATCCCAAGATATTAGATATCATCAAGGGAATCAGCACTAGGGTTAGCGTAATCAGAATCAGCTTGTTTTGAATAGATTTCACTGGTTTTCCTCCTTTGAGTAGTGCATAAAATAAGTACAATATTCCATGTTCATCTTTTTCGACAAGTTTTATAATATTCCTCTATATTTTGACGTATTGTTAAAATTTTCAATATCTATTAAATTTATTTAGTAAATCTTTCCTATTCTTTCATCCATTATTGCAATTTTGTTTTTTCTCAATTATCTTTTTACTGCATAACAGATTTGTTTAAGGAGTCTATCAATGAAAAATACTTTCGTGAAGGTGTTTATACTATGTCCTGAAACAATTTTTTTGTATATCCATGCTTAGGGTTATCTATAAGTTCCATTGTCTCCCCCATTTCTACAATTTGCCCCCGATACATGACAGCAATTCGGTCACAAATGTGCTGTACCACCTTTAAATCATGGGATATAAACAAATAGGTTAATCCTAATTCTTTTTTCAAGTCCATCAACAAATTCAGAATCTGTCCCTGTACTGAAATATCCAAAGCAGAAACCGGCTCATCACAAACCACAAACCTGGGCCGGGATGCAATGGCTCTGGCAATACCCACTCTTTGTTTTTGTCCGCCGCTCAATTGATACGTATGCTTATACTGATCTTTCGACCGCAATCCTACCAAATTTAAAAGCCTTACTACTTCTCCTGCTATTTCATTTTTCGATACAATTGCATGAAGCCGCAGCGGTGCAGCAATTAGTTCTCCGATGGTGGCCTTAGGATCTAAGGTTTCCTGAGACTGCTGAAAAATAATCTGCATATCCTTTCGAAGTTCTCGCATCTCTTTTTCCTGTATTACAGTAATATCTTGCCCTAGAAAACATATTTTTCCCGTATCACTCCGATTAAGTCTTAAGATCAATTCTCCTGTTGTTGTTTTTCCACAACCGCTCTCACCAATCAGACCTAAGGTTTCCCCCTCATAAACCTCAAAAGAAATATGATCTACCGCTTTGATTACATTTTTAGGGGAAAGCAGACCTTTTCTTAAGGTATAGTGCTTAGAAAGATTTTCAACTGTTAACAGAATTCTATTCATCAGATCACCTTTCTTTCACAATGAATGCACCTTGACTTTCTTCTTCTTTCCAACTCTACCATTAGGGGAATGCCCTCCCTGCAGGAAGCTTCTCGCTCTTTACAACGATCATAAAAAGGGCATAAATCTTCAAACTCATAGGGACTAGGGGGCTTTCCCTCAAGACAGTACAAGGTAGATTCACCATCCTGGAGAGAATTTACACAATGAAGAAGTTCTCTTGTATAGGGATGCATCGGCTTTTCCAAGACCTCCTCTATACTCCCCTCCTCCATGATAAGTCCTCCATAGAGGACCACCACCCTGCTGCATAAAAATTTTACTACATCAAAGTCATGGGTAATAATCATCATAGCAGTTCCATGGTCCGTGTTAATTTTTTTTAGCAATGATAGTATTTTTTTTCGAAGGGAGGCATCAATGGCATTGGTAGGCTCATCCGCTATAATCAGCTCCGGTTGCGTTAAAAGTGCCATGGCAATCACAATACGCTGGCATTGTCCTCCACTTAATTGAAAAGGATACATGTTATAAATGAGTTTCGGTTGGTCCAATCCCACATCTGCCATTTGTTTTTGTATGATCTCTTTTGTAAGCTTGTGTCCATGGGTCTTTCCTGCCTCCATCAATTGTTTTCCAATTCTTCGATAGGGGTTTAAAGATGCAGTGGGGTCCTGAAAAATGTAAGCAATCTCCTTCCCCCGAATCTGATTTATCTCTTTTTCAGATAAATGTAATAAGTCTCTCCCTTTATACAGTATTTCTCCTGAATCAACCACACCTTCGACCTCCTGAAACAGTCTTAGTACAGCTGTAGAAGATACGGTTTTTCCACTGCCTGATTCTCCAAGTATGCCAATGATTTCACCTTGTTTTACTGTCAGATCCACGCCTCTAACCACCTGAAGCTTCTCTTTGCTATAGGGGAAAGATATCCGCAGATCTTTGATTTGGAGCAGCTGATTCTGATCCATCCCTCGTCCTCTCCTTAATAAAGTTTTTTTTGTATAGCTCTTAATATTACCTTCCCCAATTGATCCAAGGTCGCCTGCTTTTCCCTATCTCCTGATTCTCCTTGCAGGCCCAAAATAATGGTCGGAGTATTGACCTCATAATACATGATTTTGTCTAAGTAGTTTTCTCGTTTAGCTTCTATATGCATATCCACAGGATATTCCTTTTGAGGAATGCTGCTCTTACGGAGTACTTCACCTAGCTGATGATTGAAACGAAATGCAAAATATCGGGTAACCGGTGCCTGCCTCCCGCTGTAAGTAATGGCTTCTGCCTGCTCTACATCTATTTTTGTTAGGTCCATATAAAGCATACTTTGCTGTGGATCATAAAGTGGTTTTTCACAGTAAGCTTTCAAGCCATTGTAATCCGCTGTCAGCGTTCCATCCCAGAAAGCAAAAATAATGGTTCTATTGCTTTGTTCCTTCTGCTGAACCAGCCGCGTTATCAACTCCATGGAAAACAATAGTTTTTGATTGCCTAGTTGCTGCTGAGAAGAGTCATAATTATATTCAAAGCCTAGAATAATCGCTTCTTTGCCAACCTTTTTATCGCTTCCGGGAATCATCCCCAGAATGTTTCTCCCTATAGGAGTAAATTTTTCGCTGGCAAGAGTCATATGGACTTCCTGCCCATCCCTTTTTTGAAGTTGGCCTGCAGTTTCTCTGGTTACCCATACAATGATACCCTCATATTGGTCTTTTCCCGCACTATAGGGCAGTTGAGCTTCCTCTCCAAGAATACAGATCACACCCTTTATCCCCTCCTGCTGGATCAGTCTTTCTATAAGATAATTACAGGCTTTTGGAGAATATATCTGACTATCCAAGAGCACAAACTTTCCTCTAAACCGCTCAAAATCTAAAGGATATAGCAGATCCTCCCCGGATGCATCATAAAGGCCTCCCTTTATGTCCAAATTCCCAAAACTGCCAAAGGTATAATCCTTTCCGTGCTGAAATTCTATTTTTCCTGCTCCTAAATCTCCTATTCTAAAAATTGTCTGCACAGGCATATAGAGGTCCTCAGTCTCATAAGAAGAAATATATCCTTCTTCTCCTAATGGCACTAACCCTATTTGTTCTAAAGCAGAGGCGATCTCTTCAGCCCGTTCTTTGGCTTGAGCTGTTCCGATCAATACCTGATCTTTTGCTTCATAGGAAAGAAATGCAGCAGCATTTGCATGTTTGAATGACTCTTGACTCCTATCCAGCATGAAGGAAACAAATAATATCATGCAGAATAGTAGGATAAAGCTTCGTCCAAGTCCTGGCACATGGAACTTTTTTGTCTTAAAACAAAGCTCTTTCCTAACCTTTGGCAGAAAAAACTGCCGTAAGTGAAATAATAGCTTTGAGTCCCTTTCCTGCAACAATCTGCGTAATCCTTCTCCAATTAGATTAAATCCCAGAATACTAATAAAGAAAGCTATGCCTGGAAAAATCACAATCCAAGGAGCCGAGCGGATATAATCTTTTGCACTTCCCAGCAAACTGGCCCATTCCGGTTCAAAGCTAATATTCATAAATGTTACATTTCCGCCTTCACTATCCAGTACAAACCCCATATTTCCTACAAATACGCCAAAAATGCCTAACTGCATCATCATGGTTAAGGCCCTGGCAATTTCCATAAAAAACAATACGATCAATTCTGCTGCCAGATGGGGTACTATGCTTTCTACGGCAATCTGAAATCTGCTTTTCCCAATGGCAATCTCTCCCTTAACAAAGGGTCTAGCCAATATTTCCTGGACTCTTTCCATGATGAGATTTCCTAGTCTAGCCCAATCTATAAAAGTTAGAACCACCACGAAAGCAAGGATAGATTGCTCACGATATAAATTAGCAAAAAAATTCATCTTTAGAATAATAACACCAATTAATAGAGCCGGAAGCGCACTGAAAATAATACTGAATTGTTCAATGGTCATCTTAGCTAGATAGCTGCCAAAACCTGCCGCAATACCGATGGGCAGCGCAACGAGAAATCGTCCTACTACGACGAGTAACCCAATGGTCATTGTAATCTTCGTCCCATGAACAATAAAGCTCAATAAATCCCGTCCCATTTCATCCGTTCCGAAGGGTGAATTCCTAGAGGGTGGAAAAGGAGGTGCTTCCAAATTGAATTCACCGTTTTCCTGGCTCCAGGTCTTTAAGGTCTGCGTAGCATAGGGATTGACTTCCGTAAACAGCTTTGGAAACATAAGGATGAGGATAAGTATCATCAAAATGAATACACCTATCAATAATGGCAAATTTACTTTTTTCAATAGGCTCCCTCCCTTTTCAGCGGATTTACCCAATAGGCAATTAGCTTAAATATTAGATTAAACAAAGCATACATACTCCCTAATGCAAGGGATAATCCGATAAAGGTAGCCGTGTCCTGTTCTTGATAGGCTTTCAAAAGCATATAAATCACACCCGGATAGTGAAAAAAGTACTCTACCAGTATCAAATTAGAAATGAGAATAGGGATTACAGAAACCAGAGAGTCCACTACCTTCATCGCAGCACCTATTAAAAGGTGGGAGATCAAAATTTTATTTCTTGAGAGCCCTTTGGCCTTTGCTGCTTTGACATAGTCCTTCTTCATCTCATCCTGCAAAGCAACAGCTGTAATTCTAGAAATATAGACACTGGGAACTACAGATAAACAAATTAGCGGAATAAAAAATTTACGCATCGTCTCCGTGGCCATAATTGGCTCTAGAATCTGATGCTGATGCATCCAGACAATAAGGATCTGCACAATCATCACAACCAATACATCAGGTATGGACAAGGCACCGATCGTACCGAGGGAGTGCAGGTTCTCCTTCCCTTTATCACGATATCCATCCAGGATTCCTTTCATCATTCCTATGATAATGGAAAAACTTAAAGTGCTTAAAATCAATTTCATACTTTTAAAGAAGGAGGTTTGAATAATCTCCAATACACTGATATTTCTTAACGATTTTCCCAGTCCTTCTGTGGAAAGATTGCGGATATAAACGATACTTTTTTGCACGGTCAAGGAAATAGAAAAGTTTGTATAGACCTCTCCATTTTCCATCAGCAGATTAAAATCCGTAGGGATATTGGAGATAAAGACCAGTAAAAAGGTTACGGTACCAATCAAGAGAATATAGTGAAAAAACTTCGCAGCTAATTGAAATGACACCGAATAATAAATATCCTCGATGGCAAACCTTCCGATCTTCTGATTGGGTATGGAGAAGTTAAGACGATAGATTAGGTAAATACAAATACCTGCCGTCATGAAAAAACCTAACAGCAGCTTTTCTTTCGGATAAAAAATTTTAACAATTCCCTCGTTATAGAGTTCATTCTGTATATAAGAGAGCAGCACAGATCCAATTTTTTGCAGATTCTCTTTACTGATTACATCAATCGTATCCCGATAGGTATGTAAAGGATTTCCCTCCTTGATATTCCATAAATTATCCGTGACCAATACCGCAGGCACACCTTTTTCAACAAAAGGCGCATGGTCACTGGACATAAAAGCATTCTCCAATACCTTCAATTCCGATATTTCTCCTATTTGGCGAAACTTGCTGCGTAGAATTTCCCCTTTTCTTCCTCCCGATGCAAAGAGAAGTTCCTGCACACCCCTAAAGCCTATACAATCCAGTTGAACTACTTGTGTTTTTTCCAGAGGGTAGAGCGGATGATCTGCATAATAATTTGAACCTACAATGCCTCCTTCCTCATGATTCCATCCCACAAAGAGAATTGTTTTATCCGGTTGATATTTCTGTTCTTTTATAACCCGTGCCAACTCCATCACCATAGCCATACCGGAAGCATCATCCAAAGCACCGGGAAAATATCTGCCATCATAATCTGTCCCTACATGATCAATATGGGCTGAAAAAATCACATAGCCTGCATCTTTCTTTTTTCCATCAATTTTTCCTAATACATTCGCTGTTTGAACCTTGCGATAAACATATTCATACCCAATGGCTGTTCGATAGCCCTTCTCTGCATATCCTTTTAGTTGTAGAAAAGTAGGAATTTCCATGGCATGAATAATGATCCCCTCATCTTCTAACCTCAATAAATTGCCAGAGGCCTTCGTCATTTTAACAGGATCAACCACAGCCCAACGATCACTGTAGGCCGTCAAAATGATCGCTTTTACTCCGGATTCCTTCGCATATCGGGTATCCTCCGCTCTCAGTGGGAGATCTACTAAAACAATTTTATCTTTCAGTTTCTCTTTTTCGTAAAAAATCATATGCTGATTTAAATACATCAGCTCTCCCTCTACAAAACCTCTTCCTTGATGGGAATCCCGATAATCTTCGCGAATTCTATAACGCTGAATAATTTCTCCCTCCTGGTTCATTACACGAAAAAATGGTTCGCTTCCATAAAAAGGAACCATTGCCTCAAAGTATTGGAAATAGGTATCTCTTTCACCGCCTGGTCCTACACCAATTTTTTCAAAATAATCAGCAACGTATTTAAGGGCCAGCTGATTCCCTTCCGTGCCAGGGTACCTTCCTTCATACTTAGGCTGAGACAGCTCTTTGATGTGATCATACACATAATCTACCTGAAATAGCGATTCATCAAAGGCACGATAGACATTTAAAAAAAAGATGAAAAAAATAAGTCCTACACTAAAAATCAGACTGATTATTTGCATCTTTCTTCCCGTAATTCCTCTACGATTAACCCTTTTCATCAAAACCCTTCTTTCCGCCAATACCTAAAATTAAGACACAGATTTATTAACATTGAACTTTCAACTCTTCTCAATATTATTATAACTGTTAATAATTGGAATGGCAAAGCTTGTTTCAATTATCGGGAGAACTGTCCATCGACAAAAAAGACTACTTACTTAGTAGTCTTTCTACGTTTTTTTTTGAATTGTTTACATGCTCTGATAAGGTTTTTTGTGCCCGTTCCTTATCTCTTGCAATAAATGCCTCCAATACTTCTCTATGTTCCTGGAGTGCATGCTCCACTCGGCCTTCCACTTGAAGAGATTTTTTTCGTGTTTTTTTCATATAGTATTGGAAATCTCTCAATACTTGTTCTAGGTAACGACTTTTTGTTGCACGATAGATGGCCTCATGAAAACGAGTATTAAATTCTGCCACCTTCTCCAGATCGTTTTTATAAGCATAGAATTCCATCAGTTCAAAGATTTCTTTTAAGTTCTGAATCTCCTCATCGGTAATTCTTTCTGCTGCCCAGCTTGCTGCAATACCTTCTATTGCAATACGAATAGTAAAAATGTCTTGAATATCCTGCTTTGTGATGCCTTTTACAATCACACCGCGATTTGGAATATTTTCTACAATGCCGTCCAGTTCCAACTGCTTTAAGGCTTCTCTTACAGGAGTACGGCTTACTCCAAGTTCTTCTGCCAGTTTCGCTTCTATCAGTTTTTCGCCTTCTTTATATTTTTCATTTAATATATCATCTCTTAGGATATTAAAAATCTTAGAAGTCAAGGATAATCTTCCGGCTTGATCATCGTTTAATAGATCTCTTCCCATACTGTCCTCCATGTCCTCAATAATATTTAACCTACCAGTTATGTTTTTCCTGGTAGGCAAAGGTTTTTCTTATATTCATTGTATTATAATCCCATACCATTGTCAACGTATACAAGTATTTTGCCCGTTTCCTGCATAATTCTTCTGTTTATTTTTAAGCAGCTTAGAATATAGTTTCATTTTTTCCGCTTATTCTTTCATATTTATCGAAAAATAATGATGCCCCTTTATAATCAATTGCAGGAATTATATGTATTTCCTTCATTATATCAGTGTTTCCTATGGTTAGAAGCTTATTCATTAATTCTAAAAAGTATGCTTATTCATCAGATATTTAAACCTAATACAACACGCAGCCTTTGAAAAAAAGAAATCTCCAATCATTTATGCCGTCTTGAAAAGATATTTTTTATACAAATACGCATTTTCAGTTCTCCGTCTTTTTATACATTATTATGCATAAATACAGAATTTTTATTTTTAGCACTACTTCTTTTTTTATCGCACAGCTGTTACTATAAAACAATTAAACTCAGACACTCCCAAAAAAATTTTTATGTATTTTTATGAAGTTTTTTGCATATTTATATTGCATGAAAATACAATTCCGTTTATAATATGTATTAGCATCAATTATTTTAAGGAGGTTTTAATTAATGGAAAAGCAAAAAGTTGTGTTGGCTTATTCCGGTGGCTTAGATACATCGGTTATATTGAAGTGGTTAGAAGTAAACTATGGCTATGAGGTTATTGCGGTATGCGTAGATGTAGGTCAAGGAGAGGACCTGATTGCAGTTAAGAAAAAAGCCCTTGCTACTGGAGCTTCTAAAGCCTATGTAGTAGATGTAACAGAGGAATTTATTACAGATTATATCTACCCTACCCTAAAGGCTGGTGCTGTTTATGAAGATGATTACTTATTAGGAACTTCCTTTGCAAGACCTCTAATTGCAAAAAAACTGGTAGAAGTAGCTGAAAAAGAAGGCGCTGTTGCCATTGCTCATGGTGCTACTGGAAAAGGAAATGACCAAGTACGTTTCGAAGCAACCATTAAGGCCCTCAATCCTCATTTGAAGATTATTGCTCCTTGGAGAATCTGGGATTTAAAATCCCGTGAAGATTGTGTAGATTTTGCTGTGGAACATAATATTCCAATCCCTGTAACAAAAAAAGATATCTATAGCCGCGACCGAAATATCTGGCACTTAAGTCATGAGGGTGGAAACTTGGAAAATCCTTGGAATGAACATGACAACAGCATTTATATGATGGGAGTTGCACCTGAAAAGGCTCCAGATACGCCTACCTTTGTAGAGATCGAATTCGAAAAAGGTGTTCCTGTTGCTGTAGATGGTGTGAAGTATTCACCAATCGATATGCTTCATAAGCTCAATCAAATTGGTGGAGTAAATGGTGTTGGTATTATCGACCTTATAGAAAATCGTCTGGTAGGGATGAAATCCAGAGGGATTTACGAGACTCCTGGCGGTACAATTTTGTTCCAAGCCCATAAAGCATTGGAAAAATTAACTTTAGATCGTGCAACCATGAGCTTTAAGAAAACCGTATCAGAAAAATATGCCCAATTGGTATATGATGGATTATGGTTTACACCACTTAAGGATGCACTGGATCAATTTGTAGATAGCACCCAACAAGTTGTAACGGGTAAAGTAAAATTGAAGCTTTATAAGGGTACTTGCGCAGCCGTAGCTTCTGCATCCCCTTATTCTTTATACAATGAAGAGTTTGTTACCTTTGGAGAAGACCATGTCTACAATCAAAAAGATGCGGAAGGTTTTATCAATCTATTTGCCCTGCCGATTACAATTCGTTCCTTAATGCATAGCCAAATGCAGCAGGAGCAAAAGAAAGAGAAAAAAGTTATATGAAGCTTTGGGGAGGACGTTTCTCCAAAGAAACTGCATCATTAGTAGACCAATTCAACGCCTCCATCGGATTTGACCAAAAGCTTTATAAGGTTGATATTATGGGTAGTATTGCCCACGCCAAAATGCTAGGCAAATCACAAATTATAACCCTAGCAGAAGCACAAAAAATCATAGAAGGTTTACAGTCCATCCTCGAAAATATTGAAAATGGCCAGATTGAATTTCAGCTGGCCTATGAGGATATCCATATGAATATTGAAAAACTGCTAACGGATAAAATCGGCGATACAGGTAAAAAGTTGCACACAGCCAGAAGCCGAAATGATCAGGTAGCTGTGGATATCCGCCTATATTTGCGGGAAGAAATAGATTGCATCTGTGGATTATTAAAAAACCTGTTAATAAGCCTAACAGATTTAGCTGCCAGTCATATAGAGACGGTTATGCCGGGATATACTCACCTGCAGCGCGCTCAGCCCATAACCTTTGGTTATCACATGATGGCTTACTTCCAAATGTTTAAAAGAGATTATGAGAGATTACAAGATTGTTATAAAAGAGTAAACATCATGCCTTTAGGCGCAGGAGCCTTAGCAGGCACTACCTATGGCACTGACCGTGATTTCTTAACAGAAGAACTGGGTTTTTCTGCCTACTGCGATAATTCTCTAGATGCCGTTAGTGACCGGGATTTTATCATCGAATTTATCAGTGATGCTTCTATGGTGATGATGCACTTAAGCCGTTTCTGTGAAGAATTGATTTTGTGGAGTTCTGCAGAATTTCAGTTTGTTGAAATGGATGATGCCTACAGTACTGGCAGCAGCATCATGCCTCAGAAGAAGAATCCTGACGTGGCAGAACTCATTCGAGGAAAAACCGGCAGGATTTATGGCAACCTAACAAATATATTAACGATTATGAAAGCCCTTCCCTTAGCTTATAACAAAGATATGCAGGAGGATAAACCACCTCTTTTTGACACTGTAGAGAACCTGAAGGATTGTCTGGAAATTTTCACCGCAATGATTACAACCATGAAAATTCGTAAGGATAAAATGAAAAAAGCTACTCGGGAAGGCTTTATGAATGCTACTGATGTAGCAGATTATCTGGTTAAAAAGGGGCTGCCCTTCCGAAGCGCCCATGAGGTAGTAGGAAAAATGGTATTGTACTGCATTCAGGAGCAAAAGGCTATAGAAGATCTGACAATAGAAGAATTTCAAAGCTTTTCTCCTGACTTTACAGAGGACATCTTTCCTGTTATTACACCGGAGCATTGTATCGCTTCCAAAGTTTCCAAAGGATCTACCGCACCGGAAAATGTAAAGATTATGATAGAAAAGGCAAAGCGATATACTTCTGTTTTATAAAACTGCAATAACTTGATTATTATGTACAAATCCCTATTCCCCATAGATTAGCATTCGTTCTAAAAAAGTACACCCTTGGGTGTACTTTTTTTGTTGTTTTTTATTTAGATACTTTTCGGATTACATCATAGTACTTATCATCATTCTGGATGAAATCTGTAAAGATGGAGTTGGTTAATAATTTTCTTCCTTCTTCTATTTGCTTCAAATTCAAAAATGCATACTTCAGCTTTTCTTTCTTTTCATGAACCAAATTAGGATTGACTGCTATGGCATCCGCTGGAATCGGCTCCGTTTTCGCTAAAATGTTTAGATTATTAATATTCAGTCCTGCTTTCCCTGCTACGCCGATTCCTACATCATAGGTAGCACCGCCGTCAATCTCACCATTAAGAACAGCTTCTATTACCTTATTATGGGTGCCCAGATACTGTACCTCTTTAAATAAAGTATCCGGATTCAACCGGTTTTCTTTTAATAAATACCTGGGGTAAACATATCCGGAGGTAGATTTCACATCCACATATCCGAACACTTTTCCCTTTAAATCTTTCAGTTGCTGAATACCATTATTCTTTTTTGTTACAATACAACCATGATAAAAAGGTTGTCCATTTAAAACCCCCATGGCAATAGGCTCCGTATTCACCTTCTCTTTGGCATTGACATAAGCAAAAGGAGAAAACCATCCTACATCGATAATATTGTTTTGCATGGCCTCAGCCAGTGCATTATAATCTTTTACAATAATGGTTCTTGCCTTGAAACCTGCCTGCCTGGCAACTTCATTAATAATACCAAAATATTGCTTTCTCAGTTCAGGAGATGCTATTGGATTGATCCCAAAAAACACCTCATGGTCTGATTTAAACTGTATCGCTGTCTTTTGTAAATCATAGGCTAAATTTCCAAGCTCTCCTGCTAAAATAGTAATTTCTTTGTTGTTTTTCAGTTGGTGAAGCACCGATTCCATAGTTTCTCCTCCAACAGCTTTAGAATTATTGGCTACACTGGCAATCTGTTGTGCCGAACTAGAAATTTCATCCCCCGTTCTCGCTTGACTTTCAGCTGTTTCAAATAATACAGCCACAGCCTGTTGAATATCCTTTAGTTTATTTTCAATTTCCAGGATTGCTTGAGAAGATTTCCTAGAGATTTCTTCTACACCTGTAATCTTTTTAATATTTGCTGAAAAAACATGATTTACTTTATCAATCCTTTGACCGATTGATTTTACTACATTTTTGATTTCTCCTGTCAATTGAGCACTTTCATCAGACAGCTTCCGGATCTCGTCCGCTACTACAGAAAAACCTTTTCCTGCAGTACCTGCTCTCGCGGCCTCAATAGCAGCATTCAATGCAAGCAAGTTCGTTTGACTAGAAATGTTTTCTATATTGCTTAAGAACTGAGTGATTTGGTCTGTTATCGGTTTTAGCTCTTCTATAGACTGGAAAGAACCTTCAATATCTTGAGCCAGTTGTAAAAGCAGCGTGTTTGATTCTTTTATGGTATCCCTGCTGCTTTGAATAAGGGTCATAGATGCATTGGTAA
Source organism: Geosporobacter ferrireducens (assembly GCF_001750685.1). Classification (GTDB taxonomy): domain Bacteria; phylum Bacillota; class Clostridia; order Peptostreptococcales; family Thermotaleaceae; genus Geosporobacter; species Geosporobacter ferrireducens. The sequence goes on from NZ_CP017269.1 coordinate 2,777,600, forward strand.
AGCTTAACATGTTATTCGCTTGTTCACTGGCCATCTGTGAAGACGCTGCCCACTGCTGAATACCTGCATTTACTTCATCAGTAGTTTTTGCAGTCAGACTGACATTATCTGTCATATTCTTTGCTAACTGCTCCATTTTTACTGCATCTTCTGCATTTCTGTTAGAGAGATTAATTAGATTTTGTGCAGCAATTGCTAATTGCTCCGAAACTTCTAGTAAATTATCCTCTCGACCTCCCTCCAACCCCGTTGTTTGTATCATAGCCTTTTTTTGATTTCTATCAGTTTTTAGCAGCTTAAACAGTATGCCCTGCCCTGCTGTCAACGCGATAAAAATGAATATCCCTCTGTAAGGCAGATGAAAATTACCCAAAAGAAATGCGAGTAGCCCATTAAAAGCACCGATTAAAAACCATTTTTTATCACTCATTTCTGCAACGCCCCCTCTTTTTTATCTAATAAAGTACATTGCAATAAGTATGCCATTGTATACGCATTTGTTATGAAAAAGAAAAGCATGTTCAACGAAACTTCTATAAAATGCCAAATTTACTTATTCACTTCAGAATAAAATTTCCTCTCTACCCCCATAATTTTACATAATATAGGATGTTTAATCACTATATTTTGATATTTTCTACCAATATCTTCAAAAACCCTTTAATTTTTCATTCTATTCTAAATAATCAACAAATTTTCTATTGTAGCAGCAATTCTTATGAAGGTTTTAAAAAGAGCCACTTAGAGAATTATCTCTATATGGCTCTAAGGATTTCAAACTTACTCTATAATCTTATATTTTCGTGCTTTAAAGGCTACGGTTTTATGGGTTACGCCAAGAGCTTTGCCTGCGGCGTTGAAACTGCCGAAACGCTTAATAGCATATTGAATAATCTCTTTTTCATACTCCTCTAAGGTAGCCAGATCTCCTTTCCAATCCATATTGATTAGGCTGCTTTGATTTTCTTCAGAGTAATGGACTGTATAAAGGTTTGAAATATGGGAAGGGATATCTTTTAATTCAATACAATCTCCATCTACTAAGGCAATCAATCGCTCCATCAGGTTCTCCAATTCCCGTATATTTCCTGGCCAATCATAATAAAGAAATGCCTCTTCCACTTCCTCAGCAATTTGTTGAACATTCTTTCCCAACTTGCTGTTGATTTTGTCTAAGAAGTGTCTCACCAATATCGGTATATCTTCCCGCCGTTCTTTAAGCGCCGGAAGATAGATAGGAATTACATTGAGCCGGTAATACAAATCTTCTCGAAAATCGCCTTTTTCAATCAGCTCCTCTAAGTTTCGATTGGTTGCTGCCACAATCCGAACATCACAGCGAAGGGTTTCTTCTCCTCCAACCCGTTCGAATTCCTTCTCTTGCAGCACTCTCAGAAGCTTGACCTGCATTTCCATTGGCATATCTCCGATTTCATCAAGAAAGATTGTACCTGTACTAGCCTGTTCAAATTTACCGATTTTTTTGCGAATGGCTCCCGTAAAGGCACCCTGTTCATGACCAAACAATTCTGATTCCAACAAGTTTCCGGGAATTGCACCACAGTTAACCTTTATAAACGGCCTATTACAACGATCACTGGAATAATGGATGGCCTTTGCAACCAGTTCTTTCCCTGTTCCACTCTCTCCGCGGATCAATACGGTAGAAGAGGTTTTAGAAGCTTTTTGTGCAATCAACAAAGCCCTTTCCATAACTTTACTTTTTCCAACAATCTGCTGAAAGATGGTATTTAGTGATTCTTGTTGAGCAGCTTCCTTTGGAATAGACAATTCTATAACCGTCTCTTTTTTCTTTCCTTTTTCTGAAGATAGTTCTTCTCTATAAATAGCCATCACACCTTTAAACACATCGTTATGAAATATGGGTGAAGCAGCAACGCTAATTAAATATATACCGTAATGCCCGCTGAGATTTCCTTTGACAGGTCTTTTTTCTCTATAGGCAGTTAAAATCACATCATCATGTGCTGTTTGAAAAATACTCTTCCCTATCTCCGCGGGGTTACTAACTCTAAACATCTTTATATAAATATCGTTCATATATTGGATATTACCAAGTTCATTGATGATACATACACCATCCTGCATATTGTCAAAAACCTGCTCAAATCGCAATTCTAGATGGTCCTTTACCCCCATCCGTTTTTTTGTGCCTAAGTTAGTAACAGCTGCAACCCTCACCTTCATCCCTCCGTTCATTACATACTTCTCGATGCTATGATATTGACTCCTGTACCAAGAATATTTTCAACAATAACCTCACCCATTTTCACAGGACCAGTAACTTCCACTAGATCCAGTTGCCGCATGCACTCAAATATTTTATTTTTTGCAATAGATTGATCTGTTCTTACTGGAATTCTATTTAATAATGCATTTTTTATTTTTACGGTTGTCGTAATCGTTCTTGTAGGATTTGTCGTTTCCTTAATGGCATACTCTATTCCTCTTTTACATTGATTTCCGATGATTTCATAGCCGCCCGGCTGTGTTGCATCTTCCTTTAGGGTGAGACGGCATCCCATCGGACAAACAATACAGACCATATCTCTTTTTTCCATTATGCCCCCTCCTTTTCAATGGCTACGGAAATAACCGCACCTTTACGGTCTATTAACTCTTTTAGAGACACTTTAACAGATTCCATTTCTCCCGGTGCCAAGTGTCTTTTCTTCATCGTTTTAATTGGCTCTCCATCAACGCTGACGATCATTTTTACATCATGATAAATATCATCTACGCGCATCATTAAATCGACGCTGTCTTCTATGTTATTTAACCGAAGAGTATGAGGCACGATATAGCGAATGCCTTTACCTGGCTGTGTCTTTACAGTAATACCCTCCGTCGTCAATTCTTTCTTAACGTATCGCGCAGCGTTTTTTCCTGCTTTTCGACTCTCTTCTGTCACCCAGTCCACTAAGTCATGGACGTGAACTACATTGCCACAGGCAAATATTCCTTCAACGCTTGTTTCCATGGCCTCATTAACAACAGGCCCTCCTGTAATGCCATCTAGTTGGATTCCCGCACTCTTTGATAACTCATTCTCCGGAATCAATCCTACAGAAAGCAACAAAGTATCGCATTCATAATACATTTCCGTTCCCGCAATAGGTCTTCTATTTTCATCTACTTTTGCGATGGTAACCCCTTCTACTCTATCTTTTCCTTGAATATCAATCAGCGTATGGCTCAAATAGAGTGGTATGTCAAAATCCTCCAGACACTGTACGATATTTCTCGTCAATCCTCCGGAGTAAGGCATCAACTCTGCAACAGCCTTAACCTCTGCACCTTCCAGCGTAAGTCTTCTGGCCATAATCAGTCCGATATCCCCGGAACCCAGGATAACTATCTTCTTTCCTACCATATAGCCTTCCATATTTACAAACCTTTGGGCCGTTCCCGCGCTATAAACACCTGCAGGCCTTGTACCTGGGATATTGATAGCCCCTCGGGTTCTTTCTCTGCATCCCATGGATAAAATGATGGCCGCTGCTTGAATCTGCATAAATCCATCAGTCGTATTAATGGCATTTATACTTCTGTCATCTTGTATATCCAATACCATCGTATCTAATCTATAATCAATACCTAAGTCATGGAGTTCTTCTATAAATCGCTGTGCATATTCAGGCCCTGTTAACTCCTCCTTGAAAATATGAAGTCCAAAGCCGTTATGAATACATTGCTGCAGTATTCCACCCAGTTCTCTATCCCTTTCTAAAACAAGAATATGATCTACACCATTTTTCTTTGCTTCAATAGCCGCTGCCAGCCCAGCGGGTCCTCCGCCGATTACCACAATATCATATTTCAACATATACTCACCCCCATTTATTGTTCTTTCGAAGCTGCCACAGATTCCATCGTCTCCTCTAGGATCGCCGCTTCCTTCGTAGGCCCTGTTAATATATAAGATGCTCTGCTGTCTTTCACTACCTCTACGATCTCTATATTCATTTCTCTCGCAAGAATTTCCATTACTCTGGGTCCACAGAAGCCCCCTTGGCATCTGCCACTTCCCGGTCTTGCCCGTCGTTTGACACCATCTACTGTTCTAGCTCCTGCACTACGCTTGATTACATCCACAATTTCTCCCTCAGTAATGTTTTCACAGCGACAAATAATTCTTCCGTATCGAGGATCTTTCTGAATCATAGCTGCTTTTTCTTCATTAGATAAATCCATAAAGTGTACAACATCTCTCCGTGTTGGATTAAAATCATTTTTTTTCTCAAAGCTGCCTATCTGCTGAAGCATTTCGACCACATATACAGCGATCGCCGGGGCAGCAGTTAATCCTGGAGACTCAATTCCTGCTACGTCGATAAAACCCTTAGCTTCCTGAAGCTCTTCTATAATAAAATCTCCTGTATTCGGCCTTGCCCGAAGTCCTGCAAAGGCTGTAATGATGGCATTAAAAGGCACCTTTTCTGCAGATCTTACAGAATGTTCCCGTATGAAGCTTAATCCCTTTATAGTTGTATTCAATGCTTTTTTGTCATCCAAATCCTCAGCATCCGGCCCTACCAGTAGGTTTCCATGTACTGTTGGTGCAACCAATACACCTTTACCAAATTCATTGGGACAAGGAAAAACCACCTTATTCACAAAATTTCCTACACTTTTATCAAAAATATTGTATTGTCCTCTTCTTGGAAGGATCTTAAAAGAAGGTGTTGCTACCATGTTGTGAATTTCATCTGCATAAAGGCCCGCACAGTTAATCACATACTTCGCATCCAACTGTTCTTCATCTATAAAGATCCGATACCCACCCTCAATTTTTTCGATATTGGTTACTTGGCTCTCTAGCCTGATTTCCACCCCATTGTCCGCTGCATTTTCCGCTGCTGCAATAGCTAACTCCCAAGGTCCTACAATCCCACCGGTTTTTGCATACAATGCACCTACAATTTCAGGACTCAAATTTGGCTCCATGGCAAGCACTTGCTCTCTCGGTATAATCTCCATATCGGGTACGCCATTTTTTAATCCTTTTTCATATAGTTCTTGAAGCGTTTTCATTTCTTCTTCGTTGAAAGCTACAACAAAAGAACCAATTCTTTTAAATGGCACCTGTAATTCTTCACATAGTTGGTCAAACATCGCATTTCCCAGTACATTAAACTTTGCCTTTAGTGTACCTGGCTTGGCATCATAGCCCGCATGAACAATCGCACTATTGGCCTTCGTCGTTCCATTGGATATGTCTGTATCCTTATCGATCAGTACAGCCTTTACATTATATTTTGATAACTCTCTTGCAATACAAGTACCACTGATTCCGGCACCGATTATTGCTACATCATACATACTCATTCCCCCTTGGAATATTTGTTGAGTTTTAATCTTTCATCCATGAAATCCATCTATATTAAAATTTTTAAAAATTTTCTTAGTTTTTTCAGAATATTAAAATATTTGTTTAGGACATAAAAAAACCGCACTAAGTAAACCCTATCTTTCCATAGGTTAACTTGTGCAGCTCTCCGTTTCTCAAGCTCTCATAATATTCACTTTTTATTATTATACTATATCTTTAACTTATTTGTAAAGCAAACATTTTCCCTTTGTATGAAAACTTTTTCCTACTTGCATAAAAACTGCGGAGCCCAAGCCTATGTTCTTGATGCTTGAGCCCCACAATTGATGATTAGGCTATTTTATAATACTTATTCTTCCCACTTAAGCGCTCTATCAACCGCTCTCTTCCAGCCACTGTATTTCTTCTCTTTTGCTTCGCCTTCCATTGCTGGAGTAAAGGTTCTGTCTACGTTCCACTTCTTGGCAATTTCTTGTTTATCATCCCAGTAGCCCACTGCTAAACCAGCTAGATAAGCTGCACCTAAAGCAGTAGTTTCTGTTACTTCCGGTCTGTCTACCGGCACACCTAGGATATCAGACTGGAACTGCATTAAGAAGTTATTTGCAACCGCACCACCGTCAACCTTTAATGCTTGCAGGTTGATACCAGAATCTTCTTGCATCGCTTCCAATACATCTCTTGTTTGATATGCGATAGACTCTAAAGTAGCCCTTACGATATGATTTCTATTAGCACCACGTGTCAAGCCTACGATCGTTCCTCTGGCATACATATCCCAATATGGAGCACCCATACCTACGAAGCCAGGAACTACATATACGCCATTTGTATCTTCTACTGCTGTAGCCAATTCTTCACTGGCGGCTGCAGAGTCTATTAATTTTAATTCGTCTCTCAACCATTGTACAGAAGCACCTGCTACGAAGATACTTCCTTCTAATGCGTACTCAACCTTGTCACCTACGCCCCAGGCAATCGTCGTTAATAACCCGTTATTGGACGGTACAAGCTTATCGCCTGTATTCATTAGCATGAAGCAACCTGTTCCATAAGTATTCTTTGCCATACCTGGCTCGAAGCAAGCCTGACCAAACAATGCTGCCTGCTGGTCTCCAGCGTCTCCTGCGATAGGAATTTCTGCACCACCAAAAGTTTGTGGGTCAGTTACACCATATACACAACTGGATGGTTTTACTTCTGGAAGCATAGAAACAGGAATTCCTAGTTCCTTAAGGATTGTTTCATCCCATTTAAGCTCCTTAATGTTATATAGCATCGTTCTGGATGCGTTGGAGTAATCTGTAACATGCACTTTTCCTCTTGTTAAGTTCCAGATTAACCAAGTATCGATATTTCCGAATAACAATTCGCCATTTTCAGCCTTTTCTCTAGCTCCTTCTACGTTGTCAAGGATCCATTTCACCTTTGTACCGGAGAAATAAGCATCTACTACAAGGCCTGTATTTTCACGGATATATGGCTCGCAGCCTTTTGCTTTTAATTCGTCACAGATGCTTGCAGTTCTTCTACACTGCCATACGATAGCATTGTATACAGGTTTTCCGGTGTTTTTATCCCAAACAACCGTTGTTTCTCTTTGGTTAGTAATACCGATGGCAGCAATATCCTGTGGTCTAATACCAGCTTTTTCTAAAACTTCTCTAGCAACACCGCTTTGAGTTCCCCAAATTTCCATTGCATCATGCTCAACCCAGCCTGGCTTAGGATAAATTTGTGTAAACTCTTTTTGTGCTACACCTACACTCTTTCCGTTATTATCAAAAATGATTGCTCTTGAACTTGTTGTACCTTGATCTAATGCCAAAATATATTTACCCATGTTTATTGCCCCCTTCATCTAAGAGATGTTTATTATTTAAAAAAACCTTGTAATTTGCCATGTTGTCAGTGCATTCTGAAATAACTATAGAACAAAGGATAAAATTAAAGCACCTAATGTTCCTCCAATTGCTGCGGAAACGATTGTAGGCATTGCTTTACTGAGGCTCGCCCCAGAATAAACAGCTCCTGCCAATAATCCGAAAGCTGCTGCCCATGCCATATCAATCCAAGCACCGCCTGATTGGTAAATCAATCCTACGCCATGATTTAGTGTCCAAGTTGTGCCAACGATAAATGCTGCTGCAAACCATCCACCCGCTGGTCCAAAAGCTTCTACCAATCTACCCCAGCACATACTAATTAGAAATGGAAATATAAAACCGCCAACAAAAGTTGCTATCATCAATCCAGGTGTCATATTGTAACCTCCTTTCACTTCCTAATATTTTAATTTTTTATGCCTCTTCTTTTACTTCTTCAGATTTCTTTGCTAAATCATTTTGGAACATAACTGCTACGATACCGCCTGTCATACCACCTAGAATCACGATAATTAGTGTAGGTAAAGATTCGATTAACGGTGTAATAGAACCTGCTGAGAAAACAGGTCTTAATGTACCGCAGATCGCAATACCCATAGCCATATCTACGAATGCGCCTGGATTATCAATGATTCCAATAAAGTGATTTAAGAACCACATGATACTGATGATTATAAAACCTGCAAACCATCCACCTGCAATACCATAAGCTCCAGCAAATGCTCCCCATACGCTCATAACAAACATACCAGCGATGGCAAAACCTACAATTGATCTGAACATTTTCATTCTTTCACCCCCTATAGATTTAAAAGTATTATTTTACGCAAAAGGTAAACGTTTACCTTTTGCGGTAAAAACAGTAGACTAAAAGTACCATACCTCTTCTCGGGTTGTAGAAATGCCCATGGCACCTGCCTTTAAGCTTTCAATCACATCCTCTTTATCCTTGATTAATCCTCCAGCAATGACAGGAATCCTTGTTTCTTGATGGATGGTTTTGATCACCTTTGGCATGATTCCAGGCAGTATTTCAATCGCATCAGGCTTTGTAGCATGAATGGCCTTGATACCGGTTTCTAAAGAGAGCGAATCTAGAATAAAAAGTCTTTGAATAGCAAAAATGTCTAGATCCTTAGCTATCTTGATTAGATTGCTTTTAGTCGTTATAATTCCATCGGGTTTTATGTTTTCATTAATATATTTTAGTGCTACGGCATCCTTTGAAAATCCCTCCATTAAATCTATATGGATATATATGAACATGTCTTCATTTTTAACCCTATCTACGATACTTTTTAGATTGAAAATATTCCCTGCAAGTAAAAACATGATTTCACTGGGAGATCGAATGGCTGATTCTAACTTGCTTATATCTTTTACTGCCGCAACAATCGGATTTGCTTGAATCTTGCTGTAAAATTTATTTCCCATTTAACTCAACCTCCACAGAAAAACAATGCAATATTCGTGCCAAACAAAAATAGTCTAAATATTCTAATTTCCCAGCTTTATCAGAACCCGGCTCTGATACTTTTTCCCATAAACGGCCTTCTTTTCTTTTTATGCTTGGTAAAAAGTATCAATCATTACAATTATTCAACATACTCCATTTTCATTAGTATTCTATATTGATTATGAAAATCCTTTTACTTGATATTGGGATTTTACTGTAATTTATCGAAATATTAAGATAATTTTTTATCTTAATTCTTTGCCGAATGTATAATTTTTTGTCTTATAGCTATGCGATTGAAAATCCTAATTTATGCTCGTTATTTTTCTGATTTCAACAGATAGAAGATGATCTGTTAGCAGTGCTGGAAATCGAGTAGCTAGAAAACAGGATAATTAGTCCTGTTTTCTTTGCTCTCACAGAACCGGACTTACGTTTGCCGTATCCGGCTCCTGAAATTTCTCACCGAACTAATAGTAATTCGACAACAATCCAACTTCATATTTTTGTATGTCAATGAGGCCAAGTTCATCAAAGTACTGCTTAGGCAGTATCTGATGTATAATACGGGCATTGGAATTCTTCCACTTGGCTACCGCCATCTTTAAACCATTCCCTTTGATTCCCAACCTTCTCATTTCTTTATGCATTGCCTTGTATGTTTTCCATTGTTTCATTTTCACCATTCTCAATCTTATTCCACCATCTGGCTTTTCGATCTCTACTCTTCTTACTGGACTAGGCTCATATTTGTTGGTTTTTAGTTCTTCATGAAGAAACTTAATGTTTAGTTCTGCCATAGCGCCAAAATCAGAAACAGTTTCTCCATCTATCCCAGGAGCTCCATTGTTTCTTTTGACTCTCTTAAAGGCTAGTTCTAAATTTTCTTGTCGATAGATTTTATCGATAAGGCTGTACCATTTCTTCATGATTTCCCTCCTTTGTTGCTGTATCTTCCAGTATCCTTTGTTTAGGCTATATGTTCTTCACTAGGTTTACAAGACGTCTCTAGCTCTATGGCAATCTTATCTTTATTCTCCTAATTACTTCATATCTATGTCGTCAAGATCGTTCGCAAGTTTTCTTATGCCAACTATTCGTACCTTCCAGCATCTCAGCCTTCTTTTAACATCTTTACCCTTACTTAAAATTCCTTCTGATACACTTTGAAATCTCTTCCGCCCTTCGCATCTATCGTAAACTTTTGACCTACGATAGCCATATCAACCCTGTAATATGTCACCTGAGTTTTCCCCTCCATGGAATTACTTCCTTTCATTGGCTTAGGTTTTGTCACTACTACGGCTTCATCTGCATACTGCACCCTCATATCACCTCTTGCTTTCGCTTGTAGGTGAAACCTACAGCTTCGAGTACAGCACTTCCAAGGTTAAGTTGCTCCGCCTGCTGTTAAAACGACCATCATAACACATGTAGCTCAGCTAATTTTAGGACGTTCCCATTATATGGAGGGTTATCCGCTACATATGCCACCACTGGTTCACTTACGTTTCGTTCCAACAACCGCCATCAGCTTCCTTCAGACCCTTTCGTCGCCGAAAACGCCCTTGCTTACAGCTTGTCTTCCCATTAGCTAGGTGACAGGTTATCTTTCAAACCATCGGCTCGGCAACATGCCTCGCAAACATATAACGGGCAGACACAAGGCCTGCCCCTACGAAAATCAGGTATTGTAGGGGACGGTCTCGTGTCGTCCCGAGTAAAATTAAATTTTACAGTCACAGACCTATACGCCAATAAAATTTTGAATACGAATAATAGTGGATTTGCCTCTCCTTTAATTTACAGTCCCTAGAGAGGCAAATCCTTTATTTTACTTTATGGTTCTTCTTATTGAATCATATCCACTGCTTCTTTTGGTACGTAGAAAACTTCACCATTAAAGATGGTTAATCCTTTCATCTTTATAGATTGACCGTTTTTGATAACAATATTTTTAAATGCAGGAAACTTTAACTCTATCTTGTCTTTTGTAACAGTCAGTACAGGGTTTTCTTTATCGGATTCATCTAAGCTTACTGTTGCTCCTTTTGCCTTAAAAGCAGCCTGTGCTGCAATAAACAGCTTTTCGTTGGATTCTTTTAAATTTAATTTAAGAACACTTTCAATGTATTTTGCAATATCTGTATTTTCAACAACTCCAGTTAATCTTTCACGGTTCGGACTATATACATATAGTGCAACTTCTTCACCTGTATGACCTTCTGTTGTCCAGCCTAAGAAAGCTCTCTTGCTGATCATTTTTCCAACAGCATAGTTTAGCTTCGTTTTTGCTGCAGCTTGAATAGCAGTTATCTCTTCTTCTGTTAGATCATCAATGCCATAGTATTCCTTCATGACTTCTACCACATTGCTCTTATCTGCATTGAGTTTCGATTCAACGCCCTCTCCTGTCAGTTTCGCTTTCTTCAAAGGATCGATGAAGGTAGAGAGTGGTAGGTTATCATAGTTTTTATTTGTATCCCAATTGCCGATACTCAATCCGCCGGTTCCATGGTCAGGAGCAACAATTACTATAGTTTCTTTATTTTCCTTCGCAAAATCTAAAGCTACTTTTACGGCTTGGTCAAAGGCTAATACATCGCTGATGGTTCCAATAGGATCATTCGCATGATTTGCCCAGTCGATCTTACTGCCCTCTACCATTAGGAAGAATCCTTTTTGTTTCTTAGACAATACTTCAATGGCTTTTTCTGTCATCTCTGCTAAACTTGGCTCCTTCTCAGGATCTCTGTCAAAATCATAGCTCATAGCATCATCTGCAAACATTCCCCATAACTTATTACCCTTAGCATCAGCTAATTCTGTAGGGGTTGTAACATAGTCATAACCCAATCTCTTTATTTCAGCAATCATATCTTCCTGATCGCTTCGTCCTTCTTTCACTAGATATTTTTTTCCTCCACCTAAAACTACATCTATTTCAGCATAAACTTGCTGCTCTCCTAAAATTTCATATTTATTTCTGTCTGGATAATGAGCTGTGAAGTCTGCAGGTGTTGCATGTTGAATATTTGAAGTAGCAACAATTCCTGTCGCTTTACCTGCAAGCTTTGCTGCCTCTAATACTGTAGCTACAGGCTTTCTTTCATCTCCTGCTGCAATAGGCTTTTGTCCTGGCATATCTGCCACATCTGGTAATACAGATATAAATCCTGTATGAGACTTAAATCCTGTAGCCATCGCTGTGCCTGCAGGTGCTGAGTCTGCAATGGCTGCATCAGCTGAATATGTTCTTATTAGCCCACAGGCCATTTCATCCATAGCCAATGGACCACCCCCATTATACCATCTAGCTAGTGTTGTACTGGTAATATTCATGCCGTCAGGAATCAGAAGAATAACATTTTTGATCTCCGCTTTCTCGTTGGCTTGTACCCCCACGGTACTTAACGTCATAATTAATAAGAGTACAACTAAAAGCAATGATAGTCTTTTTTTGTTATTTAACATATTCATACCCCCTGTAATTTTTTCATTCTATAACTCTGCTACCCTCCTTTTTAAATATTATCTACTCTATCCCAAAACTACTCAGAAACCCCCATCTCTGAATAGTTTAAAGCAAAATATGCACTATTCCTTATCTCCAAATCGATTTTCAAACAAAGCCACTACTGAATCCATGGCAGCAGCTTCATCTTCTCCATAGACATATACCTTTATTTGATCCCCCTGTTTTGCCTTTAAGGTCATCAGAGAAATAATACTTTTACAACTTACTAATCTTCCGTTGTATTCAACTTCAATATTACTCTTAAACTTACTTGCTTCTTTAATCAGTGCAGTAGCTGGTCTTGCATGAAACCCTTCTTTGTTTAGTACTTGCAAATATCGTTCTAGCATGGTTTCATCCTTTCTATAATTTGCTTGTATTTCTACATTCCTCTGCTGTATCCTTTACTTGTTGTAGGGTTCCTCCTACGGAAGCCTGAACCGCTGCTGCAATGGCCCCTTCAACCACTGGAGCGTCTGCGATTAAAATTCTTCCCTGTTGATCCATATCTAAAAACTCTATAGCCATCTCAGAACTCATAATCGCACTGCCTAAATCCACCAGGACTACGACACCATCTCCAGTGTCAGCTTCAAGAATCGCATCCCTTATCTTATTGGGATCTGTTCCAATTTCTCTATCACTCATTCCACCTGCATCAACGATTTTGATATCACTTTGAATCATTTGCATACTCAATTCCTTTACCCCTTTTGCTATTTCGTAGCTATGAGAAACAATAACTAATCCTACCATATCTAGGCCTCCCTCACTAACACATCAGAAATCGCCTTTAGCATGAGATAGCTTGAAGTAGCACCTGGGTCTTGATGCCCAATGCTTCTGTCTCCAAGATAATTGGCTCTCCCTTTCTTTGCTGCGATGGTCTTCGTAAAAGCTACACCGCCTTCTGCTGCTTCTACAGCTTTCGCTATCGCACTGATTAAAGCTTCTCCGCTTTCCACGGAAGCTTTAAGTGCCTCATGAGCAGGAATTAATGCATCTAGCATTGTCTTATCTCCTTGTGCGGCCTTTCCTCTTGCCATAATACCTTGAATAGCCTCATCCATTATTTTTACAGCATCTTCTGGACTGATTTCCATCTTATTGGCCACAACTTGACCTGCTTTCATAAAAGCAGTCCCATAGAGCGGTCCCGAAGCACCACCAACCGTTGAGATTAGACCCATAGCTACGGTTTTTAATATGGTACCACAATCCCTATCTTTCACTGCTTCAACCTTGTCCTTAATGGCACGAAAACCCCGATCCAAGTTTATACCATGATCTCCGTCTCCAATTGCCTGATCTAGATCCGTTAAAAACTGTTTATTGGTTCCGATTACCATTGTGATTTCTTCTATTATTTTTAGTAACTGATCTCGATGAATCATCTTCTGCACCTTCCCCTATTATTGATTTTCTAGCAATAAGCTATCTATCCTATACTTTTAATTTTTTAGCCGTTAGCCGAAGGGTATTTACACTACAACTTATTTTAGATGAACCCATGCTTGTTCCCCATCGGCTAACGATTGAAAAGAGTAGGAATAGAGAATTTCTCTATTCCTACTCTCATTACTTTATATTTGTACAAATGCAGGTGTATCAGCAGTAGCATCTAATAGCTCTTTTAATTCATCATCAAGCTTTAGGATGCTTACAGAACCCCCAGCCATTTCTAATGAAGTCATGTAGTTTCCAACCAATGTCTTATAGACCTTAATTCCCTTTTCTTCCAATAGATTACTAACTTTTCTGTTCATGATATAAAGTTCCATCAATGGAGTCCCGCCTAAACCATTAATCATCACAGCTACTTCACTGCCGCTATAATCAATATCTGCTAGAATTTTTTCTACCAAATGCTCTGCAATTTCATCTGCAGGCTTAATAACATCTTTAAAAGTTCCCGGTTCTCCATGGATACCCAAACCCATTTCCATTTCATTTTCTGCCAGCTCAAAGCTTGGTTTTCCAGCTGCAGGAACTGTACAAGGAGTTAGTGACATACCCATAGACCGTACATTTTCGATAACTTTTTCAGCTACCGCCTTCACTTCGTCTAAATTCTTTCCTTTTTCCGCAGCAGCACCAGCAATTTTGTGTACGAATACGGTTCCGGCAATTCCTCTTCTTCCGGTTGTCCATGTACTATTTTCTACCGCAACATCATCATTTACAACAACACTGGCAACTTGAATATCTTCCATTGCAGCCATTTCTGCTGCCATCTCAAAGTTCATAATATCTCCTGTATAGTTCTTAACTACTAATAAGACCCCTGCACCCCCATTTACAGCCTTCACGGCTTCAAAAACTTGGTCTGGTGTAGGAGAAGTGAAAACTGCACCTGCTACAGCGCCATCCAACATTCCTTTTCCTACAAATCCTCCATGAGAAGGTTCATGTCCGCTGCCGCCGCCACTGACCAAAGCAACTTTGCCTTGTATTGGTGAATTGGCACGTACCAGCACATTGAATCCATCAAGCTTCTTTACATATTTGGGATGTGCTTTTACAACGCCTTCTAACATTTCTTCTACTACAAATTCTGGATTGTTGATTAATTTTTTCATAAAAATTCCCCCTTTTCGGTTAATTTATTTTAATTTTTCGGCACAACATTAGCATGCTTTTGCTCAACACTATTCTATGCATAGACAAGCCTTAGCATGACCAACATTATTAATTATTAATATAGCAAAAATGATGCCAAATCAAATCGTTTGAAAATTCCATATTGTTATTTTTTTACTTGACAGTTTTTATTAAAAAAAGAATAGAAGTTGATAAAATTTATCAACTTCTATTCTTCGGATATGAGATTATATTTTCGAGCTTTTAATGCAATGGTGCGATGAGCCAATCCTAAGGCCTTTCCTGCACGATTAAAGGATTTATGTTTTTGTAGTGCTTTTTGGATAATTTGTTTTTCATAAGCCGCCATGCTCATGACTTCTCCATTCACTAAATTAACCAACTCTACTGTCTTCGGAGTATTCTCTGACTTAAGATAACCGGGCAGTGCATCTTCATCCAGTAACTCTCCCTCTCCTAAGGCCAATGCTCTTTCAATAATATTTTCTAATTCTCTAATATTCCCTGGCCAATGATATGCCTCTAAAAGTCCCAATACATTCTTCGAGATCCCTTTAACTGTCATGTTTTCTCTTTTACTAATCTTTTCAATGAAATGTTCTGCCAACAGGGGAATATCTCCTTTACGATCCCGTAGGGGGGGCAGTGTAATGGGAATTACATTTAGACGGTAATATAAATCCTCCCGAAAGCTCCCCTGCAGCATAGCCTGTTCCAGATTTTTATTCGTAGCTGCAACTACTCTAACACTGCATTTTATGGTCTCTAAACCTCCTACTCTTTCAAACTCCCGTTCCTGCAGTACTCTTAAGAGTTTTACCTGCATATCACGACTAATATCCCCAATTTCATCAAGAAAAATCGTACCATGATTAGCTAATTCAAATTTTCCTAATTTCCTTCGAATGGCACCCGTAAAGGCTCCCTTTTCATGGCCAAAAAGCTCTGACTCCAAAAGACTTTCGGGTATAGCGGCACAATTTACACGAATAAAAGGTTTGTTTTTCTTCTCACTAGTTTGATGAATTGCCCTAGCCAGCAGCTCTTTTCCTGTACCACTTTCTCCCCGGATTAATACGGTAGAAGAAGTTTTTGCTGCCTTTGAAGCAATCGTCAAAATCTCTCGCAGCGATCCGCTTTTTCCAATGATCCGCTGAAATGCCTCATCAAATTTATCTTTACGATATAGTTCTTCCTGAAAATACTTTACCTTTGCCTCTGCTGCCTCCAGCTTTTCCATCATTTTTTGAAGCTCCGTTACTTCCTTTGAGGTAGCCACAACCCCCTTCATCATTCCATTAATAAAAATCGGCGAGGCATTGGAAATTATTTTTGTACCATCTTCTTTTTGAATTCTAGCACCCAGCTTCTTTTTTCCACTTTTTAATACTTCAATGCCTACATCTTGGGCAAAAGTATCAGATATGTTTTTTCCCAGGATTTCCTGACGCTGTACTTGCCACATTTCCTCAAAGGCCGGATTTACATAGGTAATAATACCTTGATCATCTACCATAGATATGGCATCATGAGCATGCTCTAATATATTGTGAAACCTCTCTTTTAGTTCCTTCACGGATTCTAATGCACTAGAAAGACGGTCTATTTCTGATATATCTTGAAAAATAGCTACTGCTCCTACAATTTTATCTTCTACAATTACAGGCGTTCTATTGGTAATAATTGTAGTCTTACCGATTTTTTGTCTGGCGCCCTTTACTTCTTGTCCTGTTTTTAGAACCACATGAAGTTTAGAGTCCTCTAGAACCTCCTGGGCCTTTTTTCCGATCACATTTTCGCGCTTTAAACCAGTGATGATCTCCGCAGCTCGATTGAATGTCGTTATATTGTTATTTTCATCTACTACGACCAACCCATTAGATAAACTTTCGAAGATTTTTTCACTGGTCAAGGTAGCATTTTCGATAATGGTATCCATTTCATCAATATTTGCTTTGTCTATTTCTATTTGTCCTGACAGGTATTGGGTCATTTCCTGTAATGCCTCCGCCCCCTTTTCGCCTTGACAAAGCAAGGTCACTTCATCCCCAGACTTGACTCCTAAAGAAGTAAGGGCTACCATACTGGTAATAGGAATTTTCTGCTTACCACTTTTCTTTTGAATAAACATATAAACACCATATTGATTGTTAATCTGATTGGCCCGAAAGACAATCATAGCTGCAATTCTTGCATGAATTCCCTTGTAGTTATGGATGATCACATTCATTCTATGTTCCAATATCTTCTCCCCACCTTTACGCCAATAATTTCATCCTGATGCTTTATGCCTGTTTTTCTCAATTCTTATATAATTTTCTTCATTATATCTCATTTTTCCTAAAAGAACAAAGAATCACGACTGATGTACTAAAAATTTACAATAAAAAACCGTGGTCAAACCACAGTTTAATAATATAATCCTCTCTCTTCCACCAGCTTCAGCATATCTGTTAAATTTTGCTCATGCTGTTGTTCTTCCAGGATAATCGTATCGAAAATTTCTTTTGCCTTTTTACTGCCATACTTATCCTTAATTCCATTATAAAACTCTATACTTTTCTGCTCTGCTACAATACCATTTTTAAGTACATCTTCCGGTTCTTTTACTCCTGTAATATCTCCCATGTTCAAGAAAAAGGCATCAATATTCGCTTTTTGCACAATTAGATTTTTTTCATCTTCACTGAGTTCTCGCTCCCCTTTCTCGATCAAATCATTATACAACTCGCTAAAAAGTTCATAATGCTTTTTTTCTTGATCTCTAAGGGTAATAAATAAATTCTGAATTACTGGCACTTTAAAAGCTTCTACGGCCTTCTCATAAAATCTATATCCCTTCTTCTCAATAGCCTGTGCAATTACAGCTGCCGATAATGGTGTTAATGCATCAAACATCTTATCCCTCCCTATAATTTCTATCTTTATCATTCTTACCCAAATTTCTATCTAAAACACATGTATGGTGTATTCATGAAAACAAAAAATAAAAATCTAAGGGATCTGAAAGAATACTTTTCCCCGCTGCCATATTTAAAATCAGCAAATACAAAAACCTCAGAAGAAAATCTTCTGAGGTTTTTTAAAACCAGCAACGACCTACTCTCCCAAGGCGCTTCCGCCTAAGTACCATCAGCGCTGAAGGGCTTAACTGCTGTGTTCGGTATGGGAACAGGTGTGACCCCTTCGCTGTAGTCACTGGATTTTATGAAGTTAGAAGGCATATACCTTCAAAACTGAACCATGAAGTTAGAGAAAATACATTTGGTCAAGTCCTCGACCTATTAGTATCGGTCAGCTGAAGACATTACTGCCCTTACACCTCCGACCTATCAACCAGATAGTCTATCTGGGGTCTTACTCCTTGCGGATGGGAAATCTAATCTTGAGGGGGGCTTCGCGCTTAGATGCCTTCAGCGCTTATCCCGTCCGTACATAGCTACTCAGCCGTGCTCCTGGCGGAACAACTGATACACCAGAGGTACGTCCATCCCGGTCCTCTCGTACTAAGGACAGCTCCTCTCAAATTTCCTGCGCCCACAGCGGATAGGGACCGAACTGTCTCACGACGTTCTGAACCCAGCTCGCGTGCCTCTTTAATGGGCGAACAGCCCAACCCTTGGGACCTACTACAGCCCCAGGATGAGACGAGCCGACATCGAGGTGCCAAACCTCCCCGTCGATGTGGACTCTTGGGGGAGATAAGCCTGTTATCCCCGGGGTAGCTTTTATCCGTTGAGCGATGGCCCTTCCACTCGGAACCACCGGATCACTAAGCCCGACTTTCGTCCTTGCTCGACCTGTACGTCTCGCAATCAAGCTCCCTTCTGCCTTTACACTCTACGCGCGATTTCCAACCGCGCTGAGGGAACCTTTGGGCGCCTCCGTTACTTTTTGGGAGGCGACCGCCCCAGTCAAACTGCCCACCTGACAGTGTCCCAAAGCCGGATTCACGGCTTATGGTTAGAACTCCAGTATTACAAGAGTGGTATCCCAAGGTTGACTCCACCTAGACTGGCGTCCAAGCTTCCAAGTCTCCCACCTATCCTGTACATGCAATACCAAAATCCAGTGTCAGGCTACAGTAAAGCTCCACGGGGTCTTTCCGTCCTGCTGCGGGTAACCAGCATCTTCACTGGTACTACAATTTCACCGAGTCTATTGTTGAGACAGTGCCCAAATCGTTACGCCTTTCGTGCGGGTCGGAACTTACCCGACAAGGAATTTCGCTACCTTAGGACCGTTATAGTTACGGCCGCCGTTTACTGGGGCTTAAGTTCAGTGCTTCACCTTGCGGTTAACACGTCCCCTTAACCTTCCAGCACCGGGCAGGCGTCAGCCCCTATACATCGTCTTTCGACTTAGCAGAGACCTGTGTTTTTGTTAAACAGTCGCTTGGGCCTATTCTCTGCGGCCACCTCGAGCTTTAACACCCTACCGTGGCACCCCTTCTCCCGAAGTTACGGGGTCATTTTGCCGAGTTCCTTAACAATAGTTCTCTCGCTCGTCTTAGGATTCTCTCCTCACCTACCTGTGTCGGTTTGCGGTACGGGCACCTAGATCTAACTAGAGGCTTTTCTTGACAGTGTGGAATCAGTCAGTTCGCTACTTAAATTTCACTCCCCATCACCTTTTAGGATTGTTAGAACGGATTTGCCTATCCTAACTCCCTACGGGCTTAGACGCACACGACCAACGGTGCGCATGACCTATCCTCCTGTGTCACCCCATTGCTCAAACAATCTTCGGTGGTACAGGAATTTCAACCTGTTGTCCATCGCCTACGACTTTCGTCCTCGGCTTAGGTCCCGACTAACCCTGAGCGGACGAACCTTCCTCAGGAAACCTTAGGTTTTCGACGGGTGGGATTCTCACCCACCTCTCGCTACTCATGCCAACATTCTCTCTTGTATGCAGTCCACCACTCCTTACGGTGTGACTTCTACCCGCATACAATGCTCCCCTACCCCTGATGTAGAACCAGTACTACCCTCTAGGTTTTAGCTTTTTGGATCTTGGCGTAAGTTTTCTCGCTCTTTTAGGTAAGCTCGAAATCTTTCGCGAAGATGTCCTTCATCCCGTTAGGGATTTTCCTAAAGAATACTATTGGTTCTACATCAAGCCGTAGCTTCGGTGACAGGTTTGAGCCCCGGACATCTTTGGCGCAGGATCACTCGACTAGTGAGCTATTACGCACTCTTTAAATGAGTGGCTGCTTCTAAGCCAACATCCTAGTTGTCTGTGCAATCCCACATCCTTTTCCACTTAACCTGTACTTTGGGACCTTAGCTGACGGTCTGGGCTGTTTCCCTTTTGACCACGAAACTTATCTCACGTAGTCTGACTCCCAAATATAAGAATACGGCATTCGGAGTTTGATAAGCTTTGGTAACCGGTGAGGGCCCCTAGGCTATTCAGTGCTCTACCTCCGCATCTCTTCATTTGAGGCTAGCCCTAAAGCTATTTCGGGGAGAACCAGCTATCTCCGGGTTCGATTGGAATTTCTCCGCTATCCACAAGTCATCCCAGCCTTTTTCAACAGACATGGGTTCGGACCTCCACGAAATTTTACTTCCGCTTCATCCTGCTCATGGATAGGTCACCCGGTTTCGGGTCTACGGCATGCAACTGTATCGCCCTCTTAAGACTCGCTTTCGCTGCGGCTCCGCTGCATAACAGCTTAACCTTGCTGCATACCGTAACTCGTTGGCCCGTTCTACAAAAAGTACGCGATCGTCCATATAAAGGACTTTCACTGCTTGTAAACATAGGGTTTCAGGTTCTCTTTCACTCCCCTCCCGGGGTTCTTTTCACCTTTCCCTCACGGTACTATACGCTATCGGTCACCAGGTAGTATTTAGCCTTGGGGGGTGGTCCCCCCTGCTTCCCACAAGGTTTCACGTGTCTCGTGGTACTCTGGAGTATACTCAAGACTTTAGTCGTTTCATCTACAGGACTCTTACCTCCTATGGTGGGCCTTTCCAGACCGCTTCGACTACAACTGCCATCTCTTAACGAGTATATCCGCAACCCCAAGAAGAAATCTTCTTGGTTTGGGCTAATCCCCTTTCGCTCGCCGCTACTTAGGGAATCGAGTTTTCTTTCTCTTCCTCAGGGTACTTAGATGTTTCAGTTCCCCTGGTATGCCTCCTCACTACCTATGGATTGAGTAGTGGGTAACTGGGTATTACCCCAGCTGGGTTCCCCCATTCGGAAATCCCCGGATCAATGCCTGCTTGCGGCTTCCCGAGGCTTATCGCAGCTTACCGCGTCCTTCTTCGGCTCCTGGTGCCAAGGCATTCGCCCTATGCTCTTTATAACTTGACCAGAAATTGTATTTTGATTCTCTCTTCATTGTTCAGTTTTCAAGGTACATTTGAAAGACATTAGTCTCTCAAAACTAGACAGTGTAAGAAAAAGCCTTAGCTCCTTAGAAAGGAGGTGATCCAGCCGCACCTTCCGATACGGCTACCTTGTTACGACTTCACCCCAGTCACTCATTTCACCTTCGGCAGCTGCTTCCTTGCGGTTAGCCCACTGACTTCGGGTGCCCTGAGCTCCCATGGTGTGACGGGCGGTGTGTACAAGACCCGGGAACGCATTCACCGCGGCATTCTGATCCACGATTACTAGCAACTCCAGCTTCATGTGGGCGAGTTGCAGCCCACAATCCGAACTGAGACTGGCTTTTAGGATTTGCTCCGGATTACTCCTTCGCTTCCCGTTGTACCAGCCATTGTAGCACGTGTGTAGCCCAGAACATAAGGGGCATGATGATTTGACGTCATCCCCACCTTCCTCCGAGTTATCCCCGGCAGTCTCTCTAGAGTGCCCAGCTTCACCTGCTGGCAACTAAAGACAAGGGTTGCGCTCGTTGCGGGACTTAACCCAACATCTCACGACACGAGCTGACGACAACCATGCACCACCTGTCTCTCCGTCCCCGAAGGGATTTCACCCGTTACGGCTAATGCGGAGGATGTCAAGTCCTGGTAAGGTTCTTCGCGTTGCTTCGAATTAAACCACATGCTCCGCTGCTTGTGCGGGTCCCCGTCAATTCCTTTGAGTTTCACTCTTGCGAGCGTACTCCCCAGGCGGAGTGCTTAATGCGTTAGCTGCGGCACCGAGGGCTGTCGCCCCCGACACCTAGCACTCATCGTTTACGGCGTGGACTACCAGGGTATCTAATCCTGTTCGCTCCCCACGCTTTCGTGCCTCAGCGTCAGTTACAGTCCAGTAAGTCGCCTTCGCCACTGGTGTTCCTCCTAATATCTACGCATTTCACCGCTACACTAGGAATTCCACTTACCTCTCCTGCACTCAAGCCAATAAGTTTCCAAGGCTTACTACGGTTAAGCCGTAGCCTTTCACCCCAGACTTTATCGGCCGCCTACGCACCCTTTACGCCCAGTGATTCCGGATAACGC
The DNA here is from genome assembly GCF_001750685.1 of Geosporobacter ferrireducens. Lineage (GTDB taxonomy): Bacteria > Bacillota > Clostridia > Peptostreptococcales > Thermotaleaceae > Geosporobacter > Geosporobacter ferrireducens. The sequence continues at coordinate 2,799,840 of NZ_CP017269.1, forward strand.
TTGCCCCCTACGTATTACCGCGGCTGCTGGCACGTAGTTAGCCGGGGCTTCCTCCTAAGGTACCGTCATTCTTCTTCCCTTAGGACAGAGCTTTACGACCCGAAAGCCTTCATCGCTCACGCGGCGTTGCTGCATCAGGGTTTCCCCCATTGTGCAATATTCCCCACTGCTGCCTCCCGTAGGAGTCTGGACCGTGTCTCAGTTCCAGTGTGGCCGATCACCCTCTCAGGTCGGCTACTGATCGTCGCCTTGGTGAGCCTTTACCTCACCAACTAGCTAATCAGACGCGGGCCCATCCTATACCGATAAATCTTTGACCGACTCTCCATGCGAAGCATCGGTGTTATGGGGTATTAGCACACCTTTCGGTGTGTTATCCCCCTGTATAGGGCAGGTTGCCCACGCGTTACTCACCCGTCCGCCGCTAGATTGCTTCGTAGCAAGCTACTCCACAACCCCGCTCGACTTGCATGTGTTAGGCACGCCGCCAGCGTTCATCCTGAGCCAGGATCAAACTCTCAAATAAAAATGCTCGCTTCGTTCAAATTATATTGAACGGGTTTGCGCTTGCGCGCTATATTTGCTGGCTTTAATTCTTACACTGTTTAGTTTTCAAAGACCAATTTGCTTTGGCGCCTTAGCGACACCGACTTAAACATATTATCATATTTCTCATCTTATGTCAACACCGTTTTTTTTGGTAGTTTTTAGTACCTTTCTTTCGGTAACGACAAGTAATATTTTATCATCTTCTTGCGCTCCCGTCAACCACCAGTTTTTTCTAATTCTTTGCGGTGACGACAAGAACTATCTTACCATGGACATAGACTTTGGTCAACTGTTATATCCTACCACATCTCCCCTGCCGCCCCTAGGAAAATCCTTACCTTATTTTGTTGTTATGAAAGCTAAGCGGGCAGACACAAGGCCTGCCCCTACGAAAAATTTTTAAACTTGCTGATGGATAAATTCCTCGAACTCCTTCAATATGTAATGATCTTTTCCCTCCAAATAATCCTCAGGAACATCAAAGGTCTTAACATAAATGCCTTGCTTTGCTAGCATTTCCAACAGTTCTTCCATAAAAACCCCTTTTTCTCTTAATGTATCACAGGATGGACTTCCTTCAATACCAAGAATCCCTACGATACTATATCCCTGGGTTATATATTCTCCAAACTGTTTCAGAATGATTTCTAAGATCTCTCGACTATGTTTTCGATATCCTTCTGTATCATATTCCTGCTTTGTCATTGGCGGCCGGTTTTCACCCAAAAATGTAAACTCTGGACAAGGCAGCTGCACAATGGCAATATTATTTTCTAAAATAATTTGTATGATTCCATTAAACCCACCCTTTGCCCGTTCCCACCCTCGAATAACCGCGTTCTGATTGAGAATACAGTGGGCGGTAAAGAGTATTCTTTTTTTTCTATGCATCTTTTGTGATCTCATCCTCTTCCATATCTCTCTTTGTAGTCTGTCCTTTTAATAGCTCCTTTGGCAGTTTTTGGATTAAAACCGCTACTAAGAGACAACTGCCAATCTTATCAACAAAGTTCCCATAAATTCTAGGAATAAAAGCTGCGGTAAATATTTTTTGTCCACTGTTTAATAGCCATGCAAAGATTAAATCTGTACCACCACCAGTTAACCCTCCGTATACCCATACAACAATCGGTGTTCCGATTAAAGGTGCTATGACAGACAGTATAAGACCTGTAATCCCTGCAACCTTTAAGTCAAACTTCCACCGCTTTGCTGCAAAACCAACGATAATACCTATGGCAATGTTTACAACAGCAAAAGGCAAGTTTTTGGGATTGGTAATCATACTTTGTATAATATTGCTTAACCCTCCTGTAAGCGCACCAGCCCATGGACCAAATATTGCTGCAACAAATATGGTTCCGATCGTATCTAAAAAAAGCAGTGGAATTTGCAGCGTTTGTACAACTGTACCAAAAACAATATTAATAACAATCCCTAGCGCAGCCATAACCATGGCATTCGTTGATGAAAACACTGAATTTTTCATGATAAATACCCCCCCTTATTTACTATCATCATTAATTATATTCTCCTTATAAAAAATAAAAAAATTGAGTTTTTCTATAGACAAAACGATTGCAATAGAAATGTCCTATTATATAATTTTTTTCACTTTTTATTTTCTCCCCGAAACCCTCTTTTAAATAAATAGATTCTGTTAACTTTGAAAATAATAAAAGAAAAGGAGGCGTATATCATGGCAGAAAACAGATTTAAGGAAAAAAATCTATCGATTCCTGTTGAAAATCAAAGGACTGCTGCCTGGGCAAATATTGAAAAAATGAAAAAGGTATCAAGAGTTCCTATTCCCTCCGATGTTCAAGTAAAAAATGCGAAGGAATATGTAGATACCAATGAAAAGTAAGTGTCTTTCTCAAGACTCCTTTTCCTTTTAAAAAATGGAAATCCACCAGCGTGTGGATTTCCATTTTTTTGTATTCTAATACTGCATTTCTGCTAATCGTCGATAGGTATCATATCGATCTCGTGCATGCTTTTCCGCTTGTGTAAACAGTTCGTCTGCAATATCGGGGAAAGTATTCATAATTTGAGAGTAACGGATCTCTCCTTCTATAAACTCTCTGAAAGAAGCCTTTGGCTCCTTAGAATCCATGATAAATGGATTCTTACCCTGTTCTTTTAGCCTTGGATCATAGCGATACAGATGCCAGTAGCCTGCTTCTACTGCTTTTTTCTCCTGAGCAACGCTGGTACCCATACCCGTTTTTATTCCATGACTTACACAAGGTGCATAACAGATTACAATAGAAGGCCCTTTATAAGCTTCTGCCTCAGCCATTACTTTGACTACGTGATTCATGTTAGCGCCCATAGATACTTGTGCAACATAGACATAGCCATAACTCATAGCGATTAAGCCTAAATCCTTCTTGCGCACCTTCTTTCCTGCTGCTGCAAATTTCGCTACAGCAGCGGTAGGCGTTGCCTTAGAGGACTGCCCTCCGGTATTTGAATAGATTTCCGTATCCATAACCAGTAAATTAACATCTTCTCCTGTAGCCAGCACATGGTCTAAGCCGCCAAAACCAATATCATAGGCCCAGCCATCTCCTCCGATAATCCATATGGACCGTTTTATCAAGAAGTCCTTTTTCTCCAAGATTTCTTGTACCATAGGATCATTCTTATACTGATCATCTTCAATCACCGACAAAAGTTTTTTCGTAGCGGCTTTTGACGCTTCACCATCATCCATGCTGTCTAACCATTCTTTAAACACTTCTTTTCGCAGCTGATCTACACCTGCTTCTATCGCCTGTTTCATTAGGATTGCTAAACCTTCCCTTACTTTACTGGCGCCTAAATAAAAACCATAACCATACTCTGCATTATCCTCAAAAAGAGAATTAGCCCACGCAGGTCCCCTTCCATCCACATCTGTGGTATAGGACATAGATGGTGCACTGGCACCCCAGATTGAAGAACAGCCTGTGGCATTGGCAATCATCATCCTGTCTCCATAGAGCTGTGTCAACAACTTCACATAGGCAGTCTCTCCACAGCCAGCACAAGCTCCGTGGAACTCCAGCAGCGGTCGGGCAAACTGACTTCCTTTAATTGTCTTTTTATCCATCACATGATCCTTTTCTGTAACCGTCATGGCATATTCCCAGTTTTCAGACTGGCGAATGGTTTCTTCCTCAGCTTCTACCATTACCAAAGCCTTTCCCGGAGCAGGACAAATATCCGCACAGTTGGCGCATCCTGTACAATCCATTGGACTGATTTGAATCCGGTATTCATACTGTTCCAAACCCTTTCCCACAGCTTTCTTTGTTTCAAAGGTATGGGGCGCTTTATCCTTTTCTTTTTCATCCAATAAGAAGGGCCTTACTACAGAGTGGGGACAGATATAAGAACATTGATTACATTGAATACATTTATCCGTCTGCCACTGTGGAATCAATACAGCAATACCTCGTTTTTCATAGGTAGTCGTTCCCATCGGAAAGGTTCCGTCCTCCATACCTTTAAAGGTGCTAACAGGAAGTTCATCGCCTTCATTCCTTGCCATCGGTCGTTGAATACGCTTTACAAATTCCGGTTCGTCTTTGATTGGCAGCGGCTCATCCTCTGCATTGGCCCACGCTGTAGGTACTTCTACCTTTATCAAGCCTTTGACCCCTGCACCTACAGCCTCAATATTCATGTCAACAATTTTTTCACCCTTCTTGCCATAGGTATCCACAATCGCTTCCTTCAGATATCCAACCGCATCTTCCAGAGGGATTACATTGGCAAGCTTGAAGAAGGCAGATTGCATGATCATATTGATCCGGTTGCCTAATCCAATTTCGTCAGCTATCTTAATCGCATCAATGATATAGAAATGAATATTCTTTTTTGCTAAATATCGCTTCAGATAGGACGGCAGCTTCTCATCCAATTCATCCACGGACCATGGACAGCTCAGTACAAATGTCCCTCCATCCTTTAATCCTTTTAGAATATCATAGTGATAGATAAAAGATTTGTTGTGACAAGCAATAAAATCTGCATTATACACAAGATAAGGAGATCGAATAGGTTTTTTCCCAAAGCGAAGATGAGAGATCGTAGTCCCTCCGGATTTCTTACTATCATAGGAAAAATATCCTTGGGCATATAAATTAGTCTTATCTCCAATAATTTTAATAGCATTCTTGTTTGCGCCTACAGTACCATCTGAACCTAATCCCCAGAACTTACATCGAATGGTTCCTTCCGGTGAGGTTTCTACAATATCTTTCTCTGGAAGGGAAGTATTGGTCACATCATCTACAATCCCGATGGTAAATCCATTCTTCGGTTCATCGGACATCAGACTCTTATAGACAGCAATAATTTGAGATGGTCTTGTATCCTTAGAACCTAATCCATAACGACCGCCTATAATCATGGGCTTTGTATCCTTATCATAGAAAAGGGCCTTTACATCTAAATAGAGTGGTTCACCTATGGCTCCCGGTTCTTTTGTTCTATCCAATACAGCAATACGTTTTACAGATGGTGGAAGTGCACCAAAGAAATACTTTGGTGAAAAGGGTCTGTACAGATGTACTTGAATCAACCCTACTTTTTCTCCTTTTGCCATTAAATAGTCAATGGTTTCTTGAATGGTATCACATACAGAGCCCATGGCTACAATCACATATTCGGCATCAGCTGCACCATAATAGTTGAAGGGTTGATAATCTCTTCCCGTGATCTTACTGATTTCATACATATAATCAGCCACAATATCTGGAACCACCTCATAATATGGATTGGCAGATTCTCTTCCCTGGAAGTAAATATCCGGATTTTGTGCCGTACCTCGCATAACCGGATGTGCAGGGTTTAAAGCACGATCCCTAAATTCTCTTAATGCATTTCGATCTAAGAGCTTATCTAAATCATCATAATCCATTACTTCAATTTTTTGATATTCATGAGATGTTCTAAATCCATCAAAGAAATGCAGGAAGGGTACTCTAGACTTGATTGCTGCCAAATGGGCAACACCGCCTAAATCCATAACCTCTTGTACGCTACTGGATGCCAGTAGGGCAAAGCCGGTCTGTCTTGTAGCCATCACATCCTGATGATCTCCAAATATAGATAATGCATGGGCTGCTACAGCACGGGCACTTACATGAAATACTGCCGGAAGCAGTTCTCCCGCCATCTTATACATATTTGGGATCATTAAAAGAAGTCCCTGTGATGCAGTATAGGTTGTGGTAAGTGCACCAGCTTGCAGAGATCCATGTACCGTACCGGCTGCTCCCGCTTCTGATTGCAGCTCTGCTACTCTTACAGTTTGACCAAAAATATTTTTCTTTCCATAGGCGGACCACTCATCAACGCCCTCGGCCATCGGCGATGAAGGGGTTATGGGATAGATCGCAGCTACTTCGGTAAAAGCATAGGATACATATGCAGCAGCTTCATTTCCATCCATTGTTTTCATCTTTCTTGCCATCATCTTTCCTCCCTCTGGTTAAAATCCTTTATAAATGTTTCAGAGAATAGTATTTGAAATTTTTGGATTATCATACATACAAATGAATTTGGGAATGATTTAAACTTATTAGACGAAAAAAGAGAGCCGAAAGCTCTCTTCATATTTCTCTATATATTCTTTATCGCAACCGCTCTCACCGGTGATCCATCTGCATCCCCTGTCTTTAATGGTAAAACACTTAAAGTGAAAGTTTCTTCTCCTACTTCATCCAAATTCGTTAGATTTTCAATTACTAATATATTTTCTTCCATTAGCTTCTTATGAACGGCAAAAGTAACAGAATCCATATCATCAATCGATATGGCATCTATTCCTATTCCCTTTAATTTAAACTTCGTCAGCCATAGAGCAGCTTCATCACTTAGCGCAGGAAACTCCTTGTAATAAGCCTCACTTCCCCAGTACTGAGACCAACCGGTCTTGAGGATCAGAAACTCAACTTCTTTGATCTTCTCTTCATATACTTTTAAAGTGCTTACATTAATTATTTTTTCGCTGATGTTGGAAAAATCGAGAATAATACATTTTCCAATAAACTGTTCTATAGGAAAACTATCTAAAGTGGTACCCTGAGGTATCATATGTGCAGGGGCATCCATATGAGTTCCCGTATGGGAATACATCGTAATTTTTACTTCTGCGAAACCATCCTTTTCTATGGTATTCGCTTTTTGTATGATTGGTTTTTCTGTTCCTGGAAATACTGGCATTTCTGAATCAATCCTATGGGTTAAATCAATGATCTTCATATTCAAATCCCCTTTAAAAATTCTTTTAGTTTTTCTAAATCTTCTCGATAAACCTTTTTTAGTTCCTGTCTGTAAATAATCGAGGCAGGATGATATAGCGGAAAAACATAATAATTCTCTAATTGGACCGGTATGCCATGCTTCTCCCCAATGGCTGCTTTAGCGTTCTTCAATACTGTCTTAAGCGGTACATTGCCTAATGTTACCACAACTTTGGGTTGAATGACCTGGATTTCTTCCAATAAGTAATTTTTATAATATTCAACCTCTTCTTTACTGGGCGGACGGTTTGATTTTCTTCCTGTTTTTTCATTAACCTTATATGGTCTAATCTTTACTACATTAGTAATATAAATAGCATCTCGCTCTAATTCTAAAACTTTTAGAAATTCATCCAAATTCTTTCCTGCCTGTCCTACAAAGGGTTTTCCTTGTTCTACTTCTTTTGCCCCTGGAGCTTCTCCTACTAATACAATCTGTGCATCTATACTTCCTTCCCCAAAGACAATTGTTTCACTGCTCGCCTCAATACACTGTTTTTTTAATTGCTCTAACTTCTCCTGTTTCACAAAATACAACTCCTATCTCAATATTTCATCATATTTTCTTTTTAATTCTTTAAAATCTTCCCAAAAGGGCCTTTTTTTCATTTCGTCTCTAAGTACTGCCGAAGGATGAAAAGTAGCGATCAGCCAAATGCCTTTTTTTTCAATCCACTGCCCTCTTTGCTTCGTAATCTTAAAATTTTGATCAATGATATTTGTAGCTGCAATAGCGCCTAAACATAGGATTATTTTAGGCTGTATCAATTTTACCTGCCATCGGAGATAGGGAATGCAGCTTTCCATCTCTTCTTTAAGTGGGTTTCGGTTGCCAGGGGGTCTACATTTAACAATATTAGCAATGTATACCTTCTCTCTATTCATACCGATTCCTTCAATAGCCTTTGTCAACAGCTGACCTGCAGGTCCTACAAAGGGATCTCCCTGCTGATCTTCTTGCTGCCCTGGTCCCTCTCCCACCAATAGTATATCCGCACTGGGATTTCCTACCCCAAAAACAGTTTTATTTCTACCCTGATGTAGAGCGCATTTCCTGCATTGGCTCACAATCTGCTGTAATATTTCTAAGGTATACATCCGCTTCCACCCCCACCTTTATAATCTATATATTTTCCAAAAAAGAATGATTTCCTGCCCGCCTGTCAACAATAGGATATATATTTTATTTTGAGGTGATTTATTTGTATTCAAAAACCTTTCGTCATCATATGGACCAATCAAAAATAATCTATACTTTTGTGAAGGATGTATTCCCCGTCGTAAAAAAAGAACTCCACTTCTGGCAGCAGAAGGCTGCAGAAGCTTCCAGCAATATCCTCTCAGAACAGGCATCAGCCAGCATCGGAAAAAAATCCTTTCATGCCCAAGGTGGCAGTATTTATAGTCTTTATGGTTCATCTATGGATGAAAATTTAATAAAATTTATTGTAGCATTACAGACGATTAGTGATTACCTGGATAATTTATGTGACCGCGTAGGGGTAGAGGATGTTAATGCTTTTCTACAGCTTCATTGTGCTATTACTGATGCATTGCATAGGGAGGAAGATTACAAAGATTATTATGCTTTTTATCCCTATGAAGAAGATGGAGGTTACCTGCAGCGCCTCGTATCAACCTGTAAAGAATATATCCGTACTTTACCTTCCTATCCACTGGTCCAGGAGGAAGTTCTCTATTTAGGAGGCCTTTATAGTGAGATGCAGGCTTATAAGCACACTTCTTTATCCGTTAGGGAAAAACACATGCAGCTTTGGTCAAAGCCCCATCTTATAAAATATCCGGAGCTTTCTACTTGGGAATTCTCTGCTGCAGCGGGATCTACATTAGGAATTTTTATGCTTTGTACTCTAGCTCGAAACCCGGACTTGACAAAAAATAAAGTAACCCAGGTAATGGACGCTTATTTTCCCTGGGTTTGTGGACTTCATATTCTGTTAGACTATTTTATCGATCTACAGGAAGATTCTTCTACCGGTGATTTAAATTTTGTTTCTTATTATGAGAATTTCCATCATAAACGTCAGCGTCTTCTTTGGTTTTTACATCAATCCATGGATAAAATATCTACATTAGATTACCCACTTTTCCATTTAACAGTAATCGAGGGACTCTTATCTATGTATCTGTCTGACCCAAAAACTTCTCTCCCTGAGGAAAGTTTGCTTTCAAAGCAACTGCTTCGTGCTGCACCCCCTTCAGCTACTATGTACTATTATATCTGTAAAATACTTAGAAGAAATAATATTATATAGTCTAGTTTTTCCTTCGGATAATTTTATCTGCTAAGTTCAACAGCATATTTTTGTTGGGAGAATCTTTGATTTCTCCCAATGCTGCTTTAGCCTTTTCAACACAGACAACTGCTTCCTGATAAGATTCCTCTAAGGCATAGCTGTCCTTCATAAGTCTCAAAATTTCAAGGTATTGGCTTTTACCTACATTTCCTTGTTCAAAAATGCCCTGAATCCATTGCTTATATTCCGCTTGTGCAATTAATTTCAAAACCGGCAGTGTTATATTTCCTTCTCTAAGGTCACATCCTACAGGTTTTCCCATAATCTTTTCATTTCCCGTAAAATCTAAAAGGTCATCGATAATTTGAAAAGCGTATCCAATATTTTTCCCATACTCTCGAAATGCTTCCACTTCATGATCCTCTGCTCCGCCAACAATAGCACCAGCTTGACAGCAGGCAGCAATTAAAATACCTGTTTTCTTGTAGATTCTGCTATAATAGTCCTCCATCGTCTGATTAAGATTAAACTTATTATCTGCTTGTACAATTTCTCCATCACACATTTCTCCAATAGCTTCTACCACTAAGTTCATGCTAGAGAGTAACTTGTTTGCAGATAGAATCTCAAAGGCTTTTGCAAATAAATAATCCCCTACTAATACGGAGGCATGGTTGCCAATTTGTACATTCAGGGTAGGTTTATTTCTTCTGGTTTTGGACAGATCGATTACATCATCATGTACCAGAGAAGCCATATGAATGAGTTCGCAAGCTACAGCAGTATAGACAGTTTCCTGATTCAAAGATCCAAAGCATTGGGCAGAACTTAACACAAGCAAGGGTCTCACCCTTTTTCCTCCTGCTTCTATAAGATCTGTACATATTTTATTCGTAAAATGATGGCTATCGGAGACTGCCTGGTGCAGCATCTGCTCCACAGCTTCCATTCCCGGAATAGGATCAGCCTGAAATATATCCTTATTTTGACGCAGCGTATCTTTTTTTATTAAATTGTTCAAATTACTCTTCCTTTCTTTACAAACCTTATTTACTATTATGGTCTGTAAGAAAGAATTTAAAACGAAAAACTAAAAAAAGTCCGACGTTTGTCGGACTTCAGACTTTTTATTTTGCTTCACCCAAGTAGGCTTTCTTTACTTCTTCATTGGTGAGCAGGTCTCTTCCATTCCCCTCCAATACAATAGATCCTGTTTCCAATACATATCCATAGTCAGCAATCTCTAGAGATGCTTTGGCATTCTGCTCAATTAACAGAATCGTTACACCTTGCAGATGAATTTCCTTAATGATACTGAAAATCTCCTTTACCAAAAGCGGTGCCAAACCAAGAGAGGGTTCATCCATCATCAATAGTTTTGGCTTCGACATTAACCCGCGCCCTACAGCCAGCATCTGCTGTTCTCCTCCAGACATGGTTCCAGCTTTCTGCCAGGATCTTTCCTTTAATCTTGGGAATAATTCATAAACCCGTTCCATATCCTTGGTAATTCCAGCTTTATCTTTACGACTGTATGCACCTAGGATAAGATTTTCCTCTACTGTCAGGTTAGGGAAAATTCTTCTGCCTTCTGGTACCAAAACAATTCCCTTTTCTACAATATCCTTTGTTTTGTACTTCAATAAACTTTCATTTTGATACTGGATACTTCCTTCACTACTTTTTGTCAGACCCATAATACTGCGCAGAGTGGTGCTTTTTCCTGCACCGTTGGCACCAATCAAAGTTACAATCTTATTTTCAGGAATATCAATATTGATCCCTCTTAGGGCATGGATTCCCCCATAATGTACATTCAGGTTTTTAATCTCCAACATCTAATCCACCCCCAAATATGCTTCAACAACTTTTTCGTTATTTTGTATTTCACTGGGGGTTCCTTTGGCAATGGTTACCCCATGATCCAGTACAAAAATTCGCTCGCAAATTCCCATAACCACTTGCATGTGATGTTCTATCATAAAAATCGTCAGCTTAAAGCGATCTCTGATTTCTCCGACAAATTCCATTAGTTCTAAAGACTCCTTCGGATTCATCCCTGCTGCCGGCTCATCTAAAAGGAGTACTTTCGGACTTGTGGCCAATGCCCTTGCAATTTCCAATCTTCTCTGTTTTCCATAAGGAAGAGAAGATGATTTTTCATGTACCAAATCCTTTAAACCAACTTCTTCTAATAGATGTATTGATTTTTCAACCATTGCTTTTTCTTCTTTTGTATAGTTTGGCAGTCTTAGTATGGAAGAAATTACGTCAGATTTAATCCGAAGATGATTTGCAATGATTACATTATCCAACACCGATAATTCCTTAAACAATCTAATATTTTGAAAGGTTCTGGCTACTCCCAGTTTTGTAATCTGATCTGGCCGATACTGGGTAATATTTATTTCATGACTGCTTTGATTACCCTGTTCATCCTTTTTTCCCTCGGTAAAATAAATCTGTCCCTCTGTAGGTGTATATACACCGGTAATCATATTGAATGCTGTGGTCTTTCCAGCCCCATTAGGACCTATTAACCCTACAATTTCACCCTCTTGCAGCATCATCTGAAAATTAGATACAGCAACCAGTCCTCCAAATTTCATTGTAATATTATCAGCCCTTAATATACTCATTGTTTCACTTCCTTCTTTCCTGTCTTTTTAAGGAATCTTTTTTCTAAAACCCAATCCCAGGTGAATTCATTACTTCCCATTAACCCATTTTGATAGAACAAAATAACGATCATTAGAAGGAGTGAAAAAACAACCATACGCATTCCCGGTATTCCCTCAATTCTTATAAATCCGAGATTGATCGCTTCATCTAAAACTCTTAGATATTCCATAGCTACTGTAACTACTACGGCAGAGATTACCGTACCGGTAATACTTCCAATACCGCCTAAAACCACAATCAGCAGTATATTAAAGGTTAGTGTGAAACGAAACATATTCGGGTCAATGGTTCCTAATAGATTGCCTAATAGCGCTCCACCAATTCCTGCTAGAAATGCGCCCATGGTAAAGGACATCACCTTGTGTTTAAAAAGGCTGATTCCCATGGCCTCTGCAGCAATTTCATCTTCCCGAATCGCCTTGAAGGCCTTTCCATAACTTCCCTTTACCAAGAACACCATAAATAGGATTGTAAAAAATGCGATTCCCCAGGTCCACCAAATATTCGTATGGTTTGGTAACCCCTTAAGACCTAGCGCACCATTGGTCAAACTTTGCGTATTGGTAAAAACTACCCGGATAATTTCCCCAAAACCGAGAGTAGCAATGGCCAGATAATCATCTCTAAGCTTTAAAGCCGGCGCGCCGATCAAGAATCCTACCAGTGCAGTCACAAGTCCTGCCATAATCAATGCTGGTAAAAAAGGCCATTCCACATCTGCTAGAAAAGGAACAATTGGCTTCATAAAGTAATTCATTTGCTTCATTGCCGGAGACATAGTCAAAAGTCCTGCAGTATAGGCACCTACAGCCATAAAACCCACATGTCCGAGAGAAAAAAGACCGGTAAAACCATTGATAAGGTTCAAGCTTAATCCTAAGATCACATAAATACCACATAGATTTACAATTCTCATCTTATAGGAATCGAAGGTTTGATCAAAGATGAATAGTAAACCTATCAAAGTTATGATTGAAACAATATTTAAAATTCTTTTCGTATTTTTCATCTTTTACACCTTCTCTGTTAATTTTTGTCCCATCAATCCTGTGGGCTTTACCAAAAGGATTAGAATTAGAAGAATAAATGCAAAGGCATCCCTATATCCTGTCAGTGCAGGCAGCATCGCTACAATCATGATTTCACCCAATCCCAAGATAAAACCACCTAAAACAGCTCCTTTAATATCACCGATACCACCGATAACCGCAGCAATGAAGCACTTCAATCCCGGCATTACACCCATTAAAGGTACCAGCTGTGGAAACTTTAATCCCCACATGATTCCACCAACAGCAGCCAGTAGAGAACCAATTCCAAAAGTAAGGGATATAATTTTGTCTACATCGATGGCCATTAATCTAGCAGCCTCATAATCTTTGGATACAGCCCGCATAGCCATTCCTGTTTTTGTATGATGGATAAAATACACCAATCCCATTAAAAGGGCCAAGGTAATAACAGGAATGTAAAAGGTAAGGCTCACAATGGAAACACCACCGATATGAATGATTTTGTTAAACATAGGCGGTATCGGAAAAGCTTTAGGCCTTCCACCAAAGATTACAATGGCAAGATTTTCAATAAGAAATGATACGCCGATGGCTGAAATCAGAACAGATATTTTCGGAGAATTTCTTAAAGGCCTATAAGCAGCCCTTTCTATCATCATTCCAAAAAAACATGTAAATATAATTGCAACAATAAAAGAAAGCCACCATGGCAAAGCCAATAGTGTAACACCGTAGAAAGCTACATAAGTACCAATCATGAAAATATCCCCATGGGCAAAGTTAATTAATCTCAGAATTCCATAAACCATTGTGTAGCCTATGGCGATCAGTGCGTATAAACTGCCTAAGGATATGCCATTTGTTAAGTGTTGCATAAAAACTTGAAACTCCATAGATGCCATCCTTATATCCCCCATATCTAATAGATTTATTTTACTACATTGTTTTCCTTTAACAATGTAGACTTCCAAATCCATGGAAGTCTACCATTGTTCATGTCTCATTCTGCTTCAACAAAAGTTACATAACTTAATTTTTTATTCTCTACCTTCATAATTACTGCACTTTTTTGTGCATCTCCATTATTATCTAAAGTAATTTTACCTGTTGCTCCCTCAAAATTTTCTGTATCTGATAAAGCTGTGCGAATTTTTTCCGGATCTTCAACACCAGCTCTTTTAATTGCATCCAACAATACCAGATAGGCGTCAAAACCCAGGGCTCCGAAAGCATTGACCTCTTGTTGATGCTTTTTCTCATATTCTTTTAAAAATAATTGAGTGAGATTAGTTACTTGAGCTTCTTTAGAAAAATGGCTGCTAAATATAACACCTTCTACAGCGTCTCCACCAATCTCTCTAAAATCTGGAGTCTCCCAGGTATCCCCTCCGCAAAAGGGTATTTGTATTCCCATTTCTCGTGCCTGTTTGATGAGCAGTGCAGATTCCATATGGTTTCCCGGTGCAAAAATCACATCTGCACTACTTTGCTTAATTTCCCTTAATATAGCAGAAAAATCCTTCTGACCAGAGTGATAGCTGTACACGCCTTGAATGCTGTCTGGATCTCCTGTACTTTCTTGAAAAGCCTCCATAAAATAACGGCTAAGACCTAATGAATACTCCTGAACCTCATCTTGTATGATGGCAGCTCGTTGGACGCCCAAATCTCTTACTGCGTAATTCGCTATTACTGTTCCTTGAAAAGGATCTGCAAAGCAAACTCTAAAGTAGTAATCGTTATTCATAGTAACTATCGGATTTGTTGGAGAGCATCCTATGGTTGGAATTTTTTCTTTTTTTATAATCTCTCCTGCAGCTATTGATAGTGAACTCCCATAGCTCCCAATAATCGCTTTTACTTTTTCTTCTCGAATTAATTTGGTTACAGCATTTGCTGCCTCTGTTCGATCACTTTGATTATCTATAACTACCAATTCAATTTTCTTTCCTAATACTTCAGGGAAAAGCTGGTTTGCCAGTTGTATTCCCTCTAGAGTGATCTTTCCTCCAGCAGCTGCAGCTCCAGTTAAAGGCTGGAAAACACCTAGTCGGATGGTCTCCTCCTCTTGTATGCGGTCCTCTATTCTCTCATTTGATCTTATTACCTGTACGGAGCCGATACATCCCATACAGATAACCCCTGCCAATATCAAACTCAATATGATTCCCATATATCTCATGGATATAACACTTCCTCCTTGTGCGCCTCCTGCTACAGGCAGGCATTGTAAGCCAATTCCTCCTTTAATATTTTTGTAACCGCTACTATACGGTAAAAACTATGTATATTAACTATATTTTAAGTTTTTGTAACATATTTGTCAATAACTATTCCTCCACATATTTTACTGATATGCTGTAAATTACTGACTTGGAAGGAATCGGTCTTTTGAAAGGCAGTTACTTTTTCCTGTCTTGTTTTTTATTGGATTTGGTTATATTATAATTTAAAGCCTATTATTTAGACGGAGGTGTTCAAAGATGAAAAGAGTATTTTCAGGGGTTCAACCCACAGGAAATATACATATAGGCAATTACATCGGTGCAATTAAACAATTTGTAGAGCTGCAAGAAACCATGGACTGCTTTTTCTGTGTTGTAGATTTGCATTCTATTACACTGCCACAAAATCCAGAAGAACTCTATAAACATACATTAGATGTTGCAGCGCTTTATATGGCTGTAGGCATTGACCCTAAGAAAGCCACTATATTTATACAGTCTCATGTACCTGCACATACAGAACTGAGCTGGCTGCTGCTCTGCAATAGTTATATGGGTGAATTAAGCCGTATGACTCAGTTTAAAGATAAAAGTTCCGGGAAAGATGCTGTTCCTACAGGGCTATTTGCATATCCAGCATTGATGGCTGCAGATATATTGCTTTATGATACCCATATCGTTCCGGTTGGCAGTGATCAAAAACAGCACTTGGAATTGACCAGAGATATCGCCATCCGATTTAATAATCGATTTGGTGAAACCTTTGTTGTCCCTGATGTAAAGATTAAAGAAGTTGGGGCAAAAATTATGGCTTTAGATGAGCCAACAAAAAAGATGAGCAAAAGCGCAGAAAATCCGCTCAGTCGCATTTCTTTACTGGATACCCCTGCACAAATTAAAAAATCCATTATGAAATCTACCACTGATTCTGATAATGAAATCCGCTATGATGTAGAAAATAAACCAGGGATTAGCAATCTTTTGACCATCTATAGTCTTTTCTCCGGTTTGACGATTCCTGAGATTGAAAACAAATATAAAGATTCAGGCTATGGCACACTAAAAAAGGATTTAGTAGAGGTTGTAACCGGCTCTCTTTCAGAAATTCAGGACAAGTTCTATAAAATCCGTGAGTCTGAGGAGTTAAAAATTATACTTCAGGAAGGTGCTGCAAAGGCTAATACGATTGCAAACGAGACACTGGCAAGAGCAAAAAAGAAACTGGGCTTTGTAATGCTTTAAATAATCTGATAAAGATAAAGAACAGGACTGGAAATCCAGTCCTGTTCTTTATCTTTATTCTTTTTAATTTAATAAATATTTATTTTGTAACGAAAACAGGACAAAAAACATAACCTAATAGTAAACATAAGAAAAAAATATGATTCTTTGATAACACTTTATTAAAAGGAGGTTATACTATGGCAGACGCTACAAAAAAACCAGGCAGTTGGTTTGGTGCAGGTAACGAAAGCCTATTATTCTTCTTCCTATTGCTAGTAATCCTGTTTGGAGGAGGCTTTGGCGGTTGTGGTAAAGGCATCGGCGGATTTTTAGGCGGATTCGGTGACAACCCAAGTCTATTATTCTTCTTCCTATTGCTAGTAGTTCTATTTGGCGGAGGCTTTGGAGGGTTTTTCGGGTATTAGATCATTCTTTTCAATATAGGAACGAAGGCAAAGCTTTCGTTCCTATACATATTTCATTTCATCAAATCATTTTCAACCTTTTCCCAGGTAATTCTTTCGATCATATCGGATAGTCTTTCTCCTGATATTGCATTCTTCTGATAATAAATAATAATTCGGTCTACCATTTGATCCATTTCTTCTGTAGAAATAACTTTTTCCATTTTGTTTCCAACACGATAATCTCTTCCAAACTTTCCTCCTATAAAAACTGCCACCCCTTCTTTTTTAGTAGTAATTGCCTCTACAGGACATACTCTGGTACAGGCTCCACAGCTTTTACATTCTACTGGATTAAAATGTATCTTTCCATCTATTTTTGCTAAAGCCTTTACTTTACATACTGACAGACACACACCACACTGTTTGCACATTGATTCATTGAAAAAAACCTCTCTCTGACCCATAAATCCGATATCATTTAAAGAAGCTTTTGCACAATTATTCGGACAGCCCACAATGCCGATTTTAAACTTTGCCGGTGTAGGCCGTGCAAAGTGCTTTTCATGAAGCACACGGCAGTATTCTTGCGTATCAATGACGCCATGGGTACAAACGGTACCTTTACAACTTAAAATCGGCCTCACACGCTTACCAGTGCCCCCATAAGACAAGCCGCTTTTAATAATGGCCTCCTTCACCTGAGAAATATTTTCATAGGCAATCCATGGAATCTCAGCACTAAGCCGCACGGTCATTCCCACGTAGCCTCTTCCATATTTTTTTGAAATTTCTCCTATAGATATAAGCTCTTCTGCTGTAAAATTTCCGGCTTTGCTAAGAATTCGGACAGAAAAATATCCTTTTTGTTTTTGTGCGATGAATCCTTCTGCCTTTAGTCGCGCTACTTCTTCCTTTGTCATGATTAGGCCTCCCTCTATGAAGATTTCATCCTAAATTTTCGTAATTATTGTCAACCTTAGGTTATTATAGCATAGTGAGATACAATAAAAAATTATATTTTTAAATCAAAAAAATAAGAGCCTTCAAAATGCCTTGGCTCTAGACTTTATACTTTTTTTAGATATAAATAAAAAGGTCAAATCCTAATCTGCATTTAACCTTTTTATAAATCTTTGATTCTCACCAATTCTTTTCTAAATTTTTCAATGATCTTTTTCTCCATCCTGGAGATGGTCATCTGAGAAACACCTAATTCATCAGCCACCTGAATCTGCGTCCTATTCTTAAAAAATCGATCCTTAACGATTTTTATCTCTACTTCATTCAGCTTATCCATGCATTTGGTTATAAAATCTCGATTTTCAATCATATCAAAATGCCGGTCATCTTCTCCAATTAGATCCATCAGCTGTAGATCCTTATCCTCACCATTGGAATCATAGCTTAGATCTAAAGATTTTGGCGTATAGACCTGACTTGCTTCCATAGCCTCTAAAACTTGCTCTGCTGTGCATCCTAAATATTCTGCAATGTCCTCAATTTTTGGATTTTTTTGTAGTGTTTGATTTAAAACTACCCTTGCAGCATTTACTTTTTTTGATAATTCTTGAATTCTTCTTGGTACCCTAATTGACCAACCCTTATCCCGGAAGTGTTTTTTTATTTCTCCTATAATTGTCGGTGTTGCAAAGCTAGAAAATTCGAATCCCCTATTAAGATCAAAACGTTCAATGGCATAAATAAGACCCAAGGAAGCTACTTGGTAAATATCCTCATATTCAATCCCACGGTTGACATATTTTTTTGATAGGATCTCAGCAATATATAAATAACGATTTACCAATTCATTTCTAATTACCTTATCCTTGGTAGCTGCATATAGTTTAAATAATTCTTTTTCATTATACTCTTTTAGGGAATTTAAATCTCTGTTCATGGTAGCAGGTGCTACGTTCTTCATTAAATATCATCCCCTAAATATTTAGTCATTTTTATCGTTGTACCTTTGCCAATGTTTGATTCTACTTCTACTTCGTCCATAAGAGATTTAATAATGAAAATACCCAATCCTCCCTCCTTTGGACTTGTCAAATCCGGCTCTTCCACAGCTTCACAATAAAAACCGGTTCCCTGATCCTGCACTTCTATCACGATCTTTTGCTCATCCACCGCAAAAAGAATATTGAAATTTTCATTTTGGCTGCAATTGCTATGGGTAATCGCATTGGTACAGGCTTCTGCAACTGCCACCTTGATATCTTCAATTTCTTCAACATTAAAACCTATTCTGCTGGCAATGGCAGAAGTTGTTAAACGAACCACACTTACATACTCCGGTTTATTCGGTAAGGATATAGATAAGCTGTCACCCATTTGATCTTCCACCTTCTCTATTATTTTTATGTTGCTCATAATTCTTTCATTCACCCTTCTATAATAAATATTTTGTTAAGGCCTGTAATATTGAGGAGCTTGGAAATATTTTGCTTTGGTTTTGTAATAATAATATTTTTATTATCCTGTTTTAAACGCTTTAACGCTCCAATTAACACACCTAAACCCGTACTATCTATATAATCTAATTCTTCACAATTAATTTGAATATCGGTGTTTCGTTCATTAATTAAATTAATTAATGTTTCTTTTAGACAATTTGCTGTGTAAATATCTATTTCACCAGCTACCATTACAACCCATATATCTTTGTCAGACAAATATTGCGTATTTATTTTTAACGACACAAAAAACCCCCCCAACTTTCTTTTTTTGATTTTACCCAATTCATAATCGATTAAACATGTTTATGAAAAACCTTTTTATTACTAATTGTAAAAATAAAGAAAACTTTGTTTCTTTTACACTATTATTGTAAAAATAAAATTGATTCTCGTCAACCATGACAACCGCTTGTTGTTTATAAAAAAAATACGCAAAAGCTTCATGCTTTTGCGCAAATATCAAATAAGGGGGTTGTTTTAAGTCCAATGTATGCCAATGAAAGTATAGTAAGCCGACTCTACTCTCCGACATAAACAAAAGTGTTAGAATCACCTTCTGTTATTTTATATATTTCCCTTTTTTGATATATTAAACAAGTTTTAAATAATTTTTTTATTTATTTTTACTTAATAATTATTATTCATTTTCTTCTTCAAATTCTTGTGCTACCTTAGCAATGGAAACAATATTGGTATCTTGTCTTACCTTCATCAAGGTAACACCCTGTGTATTTCTTCCCATTCTTGAAATACCTTTTACCTCTAAACGGATAATTACACCATCGGTGCTGATCAACATCACTTCGTCCTGATCATTTACAACCTTTGCACCTACTACCATACCGGTTTTATCCTTTGTATTATAAGTGATTAGACCCTTTCCTCCCCTGGATTGAATACGGTATTCATCTAGAGAAGTTCTCTTTCCAAATCCGTATTCGCTGACAATCAGCAGATCACTGTCCTTTTCTACCAGTTCCATAGCAACGACATAATCCCCTTCGTCAAGGCTCATTCCTTTTACACCCATGGCAGAACGGCCCATATCTCTTACATCTTTTTCATTAAATCGAATGGCCATACCGTCTCTAGTAGCCATAATGATTTCTGTTTCACCATCTGTTAGTTTTACACTAATCAGTTCATCATCATCTCTTAGACTGATGGCCACGATACCCGACTTTCTAGAGGTATCAAACTGAGATAGCTCAGTTTTCTTGATTATTCCTGTCTTGGTAGCTAGAATCAGGAATTTATTATCCTCGAATTCTTTTATAGGAATGACTGCCGTAACCTTTTCATTCGGCTGCAGCTGCAGCAGGTTTACGATAGCTGTTCCTTTTGCTTGGCGCTTCGCCTCAGGAATTTCATATGCCTTTAAGCGATAAGCTCTTCCTAAATTTGTAAAGAATACGATGTAGTTATGGGTAGATGTAATGAAGAGGTGTTCTACAAAATCCTCTTCCCGGGTAGAATGACCCGCAACACCTCTTCCGCCTCTTCGTTGGCTCTTATAGGTATTGGAAGGAAGTCTTTTCACATATCCGAAGTGAGTTAAAGTGATCGCCACGTCCTCTTCATCAATTAAATCTTCCATATCAATTTCATCAGCCGCTGCAGCAATTATCGTTCTTCTATCATCATTATACTTATCTTTAATTTCCAACAATTCTTCTTTGATGATACTTAATAAAAGTCTCTCATTGGCCAGTATTTCTCTAAAATGATTGATCATCTTGATCAACTCTTCATATTCTTCTTCAATTTTTTCTCTTTCCAGTCCTGTCAACCGCTGCAGACGCATATCCAGAATCGCTTGAGACTGTTTCTCTGAAAGCTTAAATCTGCTCATCAATCCTTCTTTAGCTGTCTGCACATTTGGAGAACTTCTAATCAATTGAATTACTTCATCAATATTGTCTAGCGCTATCTTTAACCCCTCTAATATATGTGCACGATCTTCTGCCTTAGCTAAGTCATATTCTGTTCTTCTTCGAATTACATCTTTTTGATGACCTAGATAATGATAGATCATTTCATATAGATTCAATATTTTTGGCTGTCCGTCTACCAGAGCAATCATAATAATGCTAAAGGTATCTTGCAGCTGCGTATGCTTATAGAGCTTGTTTAGAACTACATTCGCATTGGCGTCTCTTTTGATTTCAATTACAATTCGCATACCAGTGCGATCACTTTCATCCCTTAAATCAGAAATTCCTTCTATTTTTTTATCTCTCACCAGCTCAGCAATCTTTTCAATTACTTTGGCTTTATTCACCTGATAAGGTATTTCATTGACGATAATTTGCGTTTTTCCTTTTGCAGTTTGCTCAATTTCTACTTTTGAACGAACGACTACTCGTCCCTGTCCAGTACGATAAGCTTCCTTAATGGATTCTTTCCCCATGATCGTGGCTCCTGTAGGAAAGTCTGGACCTTTTACAATTTTAATCAAATCTTCAACGGTAGCCTCTTCATCATCAATTAGCTTTACTGTAGCATCAATGACTTCTCCTAAATTATGCGGAGGAATAGATGTTGCCATTCCAACAGCAATTCCATTGGATCCATTCACCAACAGGTTTGGATATCTACTGGGAAGCACTACAGGTTCTTTTAATGTTTCATCAAAGTTTGGTGCATAATCCACGGTTTCTTTGCCGATATCTCTCAATAATTCCACTGCCAGTTTAGAAAGTCTTGCTTCTGTATAACGCATGGCTGCAGCACCATCTCCATCTACAGAACCAAAGTTTCCGTGACCATCAACAAGTAAATACCGAGTTGAAAAATCCTGGGCCATCCGAACCATTGCTTCATATACAGAACTGTCTCCGTGGGGATGATACTTACCGAGAACATCCCCAACGATACGTGCGGATTTTCTGTGCGGCTTTTCAGGACTTAATCCCAGTTCATTCATCGCATACAGGATTCTTCTATGAACTGGCTTTAAACCATCTCTTACATCTGGCAGCGCACGTCCTACGATTACACTCATAGCATAATCGATATAGGATTTTTTCATTTCTTCTTCAATATCTACTTGCATAATATTACCAATATGTTCTAACATCTTCCTGCCCCCTTACTACACATCTAGATTACTTACATATTTTGCATTTTCTTCGATGAAGTCTCTCCGAGGTTTTACTTTATCTCCCATAAGTGTAGTAAAAATCTCATCTGCTGCCACTGCATCATCTACAGTTACTTGAATTAAAGTCCTTTTTTCCGGATCCATGGTGGTATCCCACAGCTGTTCGGGGTTCATTTCTCCTAAACCTTTATAACGCTGTAAACTGATTCCCGTTCTTCCAATTTCATTTAATAAATTATCTAATTCCTTGTCTGAATACACATAATGCTCTTCTTTCCCCTTTTTGACTTTATAAAGAGGTGGTTGGGCAATATAAATATATCCATAATCTACTAATGGTTTCATATAACGATAGAAGAAAGTTAATAATAGTGTTCGGATGTGGGCACCATCTACATCCGCATCGGTCATAATAACAATCTTATGATAACGGAGTTTTTCAAGATCAAATTCATCATCAATACCACAACCGAAAGCCGTGATCATCGCACGGATTTCATTGTAGTTTAATATTTTATCCAGACGGGCCTTCTCCACATTCAAAATTTTTCCCCTTAGAGGTAAAATTGCCTGAATTCGGCGGTCCCTTCCCTGCTTTGCAGATCCTCCCGCAGAATCACCTTCCACTAGAAAAATCTCACTTAATTTTGGATCTCTTTCAGAGCAGTCAGCCAGCTTACCCGGTAAGGCCATGCTATCCAACAAACCTTTTCTTCTTGTAAGTTCTCTGGCTTTTCTTGCAGCTTCTCTAGCCCTTGCCGCTCGTATTGTTTTTTCTATTATGATTTTGGATTCTCCCGGATTCTCCTCCAAAAATGCCTGTAAAGCTTCAGTTGCAATTGTTTCAACAATTCCCCGCATTTCACTATTGCCTAACTTTGTCTTCGTTTGTCCTTCAAACTGTGGTTCTGTCAGCTTGACAGATATAATAGCCGTTAATCCTTCACGGATATCCTCTCCTGTCAAATTTTCTTCTTTTTCCTTTAATATATTGCTCTTTCGGGCATAATCATTCACTACACGGGTAAGAGCAGATTTAAAGCCGATTAAATGGCTGCCCCCCTCATGGGTATTAATATTGTTTGCAAAAGAGAATATATTTTCTGTATAGGTATCTGTGTACTGCATGGCAACTTCTGCATAAGAGCCTTCTTTACTGCCTTCGAAATACACAATTGTATTGTTGACAATATCCTTATTCTTATTTAGATATTTTACAAACTCCTTAATACCGCCTTCATAATGAAAAACAACCTTTTTAGGTGTTTCCTCCCTTTCATCGGTCAGGCTAATTCTGATTCCTTTATTTAAGAATGCCATTTCTCTTAATCGATGCTCTAATGTATCAAATTTATAAAGTACCTCTTCAAATATCTGGGAATCCGCAAGAAAAATAGTACTGGAGCCCGTTTCCTCCGCCTCTCCGACCACTTCAAGCGCTGTAACCGTATGCCCTCTCTCATATCTCTGGCGATAGATTTTACCCTCTCTTTTGACGGTAACTTCCATCCATTCTGACAGGGCATTTACAACAGAAGCACCCACGCCGTGAAGCCCTCCGGATACTTTGTATCCTCCGCCGCCAAATTTTCCTCCCGCATGAAGAACTGTATGAATAACCTCCACAGCAGGTTTGCCCATCTTTGGATGTATATCCACGGGCATACCTCTTCCATCATCACTGACACGAATCGTATTGTTCTTACCGATAATGATATCAATATTTTTGCAATAACCAGCTAAAGCCTCATCTATACTATTATCTACAATCTCATATACCAGATGATGCAGGCCTTTTGGTCCTGTAGAGCCGATATACATGCCCGGCCTTTTCCGAACTGGTTCTAATCCTTCCAATACTTGAATCTGTTCAGCGCCATATTCTTGATTTATTTTTTCCATGTTTTTTACCCCCTACGATTTACTTCTTGTGAATACGACTCACTTTCACAAAAAAACTACAGACTCAACCACTCCTCTTTCTCCATTTTAAGAATCAGTAGCTGCCTTTTGATCTTCACAATTTTTCACACTATATATGAATCTCATCAATAAATCCGGCCCTTTTTTGGAGTGTTGTTGATGAAATGGGTGAATAATAAATAATAGATTTTACCGTATCTTTTGATCCTTTTTTTCCGCTCTCTATTCTTTCTGTAATCACACAGGACTTTGGTTTTTCTCCTGAAATACGGTAAACAAATCCCTCTTCTTCCGCAATCTTAAAGAACTCCTTATTATCTTTCGATTTCGTCAAAGTACCCATATCTATGATGGAAACAATATCACTAATGGGAATAACGATATCTCCACCCAAATGAAGGAACATCTCAACGCCTCCTTACAAAATTTATCCAAATTATATTATAACCTTTTATGGTTCTATATAAAAGAAATATTCATCTTATTTCACAGAACCGATACTTTAGTCCTTTGCATAATATTTTACATTTGCATTTTCTACATAAAATATTGATTTATCGCTAAATTCCATTGTCTCCAAGCTATTTAGCTCTGTAGTCGTTACAAAGGTTTGAATATCCCGAAGACTTTTGATTAAGAACTGTTGTCTTTTTTGATCTAGCTCCGACATTACATCATCCAATAAAAGAATTGGATATTCTCCTGTTTCTCCCTTCACTAACTCAATTTCTGCCAGTTTTAAAGCTAAAGCAGTGGTGCGTTGCTGACCCTGTGAACCAAAAACCCGGATATCAATCCCATTTACATAGAGGCCCAAGTCATCTCGATGAGGGCCAAGTGTAGTACTCCCTCTATTCACATCCTTCTCCTGTGATTCTTTTAACTTTTCTATAAAAAAGGCTTTCATTTCTTCATCATTCTTTTTCATTGGAATACTGCTCTGGTACCTTAGTTCAAGGGTTTCTCTATTGTCAGTAATCTTCCGGTGAACCAACTTACTTAACATACTCAGTCGATTGATAAAGCTTAACCTTTCAAACATTAACCGAGCTCCCAATTCTGCCAGCTTTTCATCCCAAATATCAAGGGTATCCATATATTTCTTATTTTGATATATTTTCTTTAAAAGATTATTCCTCTGCATCAAAACCTTATGATATTGATGTAAATGATGAAAATATTTTGGTTTAATATTTGAAAGCTCCTGATCAATAAATCTTCTTCGTTCTGCTGGTCCTTCCTTAACTAACTTCAAATCTTCCGGTGAAAAAATGACAACATATACGTTTCCTAGAAGTTCTGTACGTTTTGTTGAAGTTAAACCATTTACTTTAACTTGTTTTTTCTTTTCTTCTTCTAACTTTATCTCTACCGTAACTTTTCCATATCTTTTTTCACCCTCTATTTTTATATACCCTTGCTGCTTATCCATTTTAATAATTTCTCTATCTTTGATTGTACGGAAAGATTTTCCTGATGCGGTCATATAGATAGCTTCCAAAATATTTGTTTTCCCTTGGGCGTTATCTCCTACAAAAATATTTACCTTAGGATGAAGAGATAATTCTAATTGGTGATAGTTTCTAAAGTTAATTAACTTTAAGTTTTTTATATACACAAAAAAACACCCCACAGCTCCGATGGAAGTAACAAACCTATCTTTATAATGGTTTATTTATCGAATAACCGTAATGACTTCCCCTTCTACGCTTACCTGATCTCCTGGCTTAATTTTTTTGCCTCTTTGGTATTCAACGGTACCATTTACCTTTACCAGCCCCTCTTGGATCATAAACTTTGCATGACCTCCTGTCTGGGCAAAATCAGCCAACTTCAATAAAGAATCTAGTTTAATGATATCTTCCTCTATTTTTATCTTTTTCATTATACACATCCCCTTGCTCAAAAATCATTCTTCTACTACTTTATTTTGTACCAAAAGCTTGCCATTGCATTCAAATAAATACCTTTATTTACCTTGAAAAGGAGTTTTCTATACCGCAGTACAGAAAACTCCTTTATTAGTTAGCCAATCTCACCGGTAAAATGAGGTATGTATAATTCTGCGTATCTGTTGGTTTTACAATACAAGGGCTTACATTTGTTGTAAATTCCAGATAGATTTCCTCACTATCAATGATCTTTAAGA
The DNA here is from genome assembly GCF_001750685.1 of Geosporobacter ferrireducens. Lineage (GTDB taxonomy): Bacteria > Bacillota > Clostridia > Peptostreptococcales > Thermotaleaceae > Geosporobacter > Geosporobacter ferrireducens. The sequence goes on from NZ_CP017269.1 coordinate 2,826,131, forward strand.
CATCTAAGAAGTATTTTGAATTAAATCCAATATCCAAATCCTGACCTTCCAATTCTATGTTTAAGGTTTCGTATACTCTTCCGATTTCCGCATTGGAAGTGATGGTCATGGTTTCATCCTTAATAGAGAATTTTACCAAGTTATTTTTCCCTTCCTTTGCAAGTAAGGATGCCCGCTCCATACTATCCAACAGATTTCTGGTTTTAACCTTTACCCTAGACTTATATTCTTTTGGCAAAATTTGCTTATAGTTAATGAATTCACCTTCTAACAGTCTAGAGATTACCTTAATATCTTTCATCTGAAATAGTACATGCTTGTCTGTAAAGAATAATTCAACATCTGCAGTATCTTCATCAGAGATAATACGGTGAATTTCATTAAGTGTTTTTCCTGGAATAACCGCCCTGCTGTTTTCATAACTTTTGATTGTTCCCTGTCTAAAAGCTAATCGATAACCGTCTAGTGCTACCATATTAATGCTATTTTCAGCAATTTCCATTAATACACCTGTTAAGATCGGCCTTGTTTCATCTAGCGCAGTTGCAAATGCAGTTTGACGGATCATATTCTTAAAAAGATCTTGGGAAATTTGATAGGCATGCTCTTCTTCTACGACCGGTAACTCTGGAAATTCTACAGCAGGCTGTCCAACCAATGTAAATTCAGAATTCTCACAATGAATAACTGTGTTGTGATCATTATCAATTGAGAACTCAACCTCTGCATCCGGTAGTTTTCTGATAATTTCTCCCAATATTTTTGAAGAAATTACAATGGATCCTTCTGAAAGAATTTCTGCATCTATGGTCTGTTCAATTCCAATTTCTAAATCTGTACCTACAAGCTTAAGTTTTTGTCCAACAGTTTCTAATAATATCCCCTTCAAAATAGGTAATGTGGTTTTTGATGAAACTGCTTTTTGAACGATGGTAATAGCTGAAGCCAATTGTTTTTGGCTGCATATAAATTTCATCTGTGGATAACCTCCTCTGTTATAAAAGGTATATAAATATATAAATTTTTAGTAGTAATAGTAATAGGGGCTGTAGATTTGTGGATAACCCTATTAAGCAAGGATAAATGCTGTGTTTGAAAATTTTTTTAGCTGTGTGCAATTTATGAAAAGTTATCCACATATACAAGGGAGTAAAATTGCTCCGTACTTATACACAACTTATTCGATAGATGCCAACATACTGATGTGCATTACTTTCCTTTTATATCTTTGATGATATTTTCTATCTTTATTTTGATATCCATATCATTTTCAATATCCTGAGTGATCTTTTCATGGGCATGAATAACCGTTGTATGATCTCGCCCGCCAAATTCATCACCAATTTTAGGAAGAGACAGATCTGTAAGCTCTCGGCAAAGATACATGGCAATCTGCCTTGGATAAGAGATGGAGCGGGTTCTTCTTTTAGAATTGAAATCATCCATCTTTACACCACAATGTTCAGATACAACCTCTTTAATTAAAGGTACAGTAATCTGCTTTGGTTTAGAGGAAATGATATCCTTTAGGGCTTCACTGGCCAGTTCGACAGTAACCTCCTTATTGGTTAAGGAGGAATAGGCAACGATTCGGATTAGGGCTCCTTCTAGCTCACGAATGTTGGATTGAATTTTTTTGGCAATGTGCAGCATCACTTCGTTAGGAACGTCAATACCTTCAACTTCAGCTTTTTTTCGAAGAATGGCGATTCTTGTCTCTAAATCAGGTGGCTGAATATCGGTAATTAAACCCCATTCGAAGCGAGAGCGCAAACGGTCTTCTAGGGTAGGAATTTCTTTTGGAGGCCGATCACTAGAAATGATAATTTGTTTATTGGCTTCATGGAGGGCATTGAAGGTGTGGAAAAATTCTTCCTGGGTCCTCTCTTTACCGGCGATAAATTGAATATCGTCGACCAATAATACATCTACAGTTCTGTATCTATTTCGAAACTCCACATTTTTATCATCACGGATGGAGTTGATGAGCTCATTCGTGAATTTTTCTGAAGAAACATATACTACCTTGGCACTGGGATTTTGACTCAATATATAGTGGCCGATCGCGTGCATCAAGTGCGTCTTGCCTAATCCTACGCCCCCATAAATAAAAAGTGGATTGTAGGCTTTCGCTGGTGCTTCCGCAACAGCTAGAGAAGCTGCATGAGCAAATCGGTTACTATTGCCGATTACAAAGGTATCAAAAACATATTTAGGATTTAAGTTTAAAGTATCAAAGGTATCTGTATTTTTTGGCTGATGACTTGTCTGGGAATATTTTATATATTTTTCGCTGCCAGGAACAATAAATTCAAGCTTGTATTCTATAGCGGTAATCTGTTTTAGGGCATTAATGATTAAGCTGGCATACCTTGCTTCTAAAATACCCTTTGAAAAGTCATTGGCTACGGCAAGAACGATTGTATTGCCGTTAATACTCATTGGTTCAATTGGTTTTAACCAAGTATTGAAGCTAACCTCTGTAAGCTCTGTCTTAATGAGACTTAATGACTTTTCCCACATTTCGTGTAAATTTTTACTCATGTTACAGCCCCCTACTCAATAGTAAATGAAAAACAACCCCATCCAATAGAAAAAATTTTTGAAATAGGAGTTGAATAAAAATCAATATCCACAGATTATCAACAGATTTTGTGGATATTTTGTATTCGCTGTATGGTTTTTGATGTATAATTTTTTATATCTAGGAAATGAATAACGTTGTGGATATTTTTGACACAGCAAATATATAATAAAGCACAAAAAGGCTTGTACACATTTATAATAAAGAAAATGTATAAACTATTCACAAGGCTTTATGGGAAAAAATCAAGAAATAAGAGAAAGTAAATCAAGTTATACACACTTTTATCCACAACCTGTGCATAAAAGTGGATTTGTGAAAGACATTTTCCACATATCAACAGTTTTATACTATCATATCAAAATTTATGGGGAAATTCAATCGTAAACCAAAAATTATCCACAACAAAAAAGACTGGGCATAAATTTATCCACAAAAAAAGAACTTCCTTGACAGATAGGGAGGACAACGGTATAATTATTTAGTAAATGCTCATTTTTAAGGGTATATAATCTTTTCAATATATAGACAGATTTTGAAGGGGGTGTTTTCGATGAAAAGAACTTATCAGCCAAAAACAAGACAAAGAAAGAAAGAACATGGATTTAGAAAAAGAATGAGTTCCAAGCCTGGAAGAAATGTATTAAAAAGAAGAAGATTAAAAGGCAGAAAGAGATTGACTGCATAAGGCCGCATACAGTGGCCTTTTTCTATAATTCGTTGTTGCTCAGAGATCAAGGCCAAATACCTTCTTAATGTAGCACACTGCTTAAGGAAGTATAAAGTATCGGAAGGATAAACGTTTCCAGATCTTTTCCCCATTGAAAGAAGGCATATTGGATGAAGGACGCTATGCGCTTAAAAAAGAACACAGAATTTAAAAAGGTTTATGCTAAAGGATCCTCGCTGGCAAATCGATACTTAGTACTTTTTATGATGAAAAATGGGAAAAATTACAACAAAATTGGCTTTTCAGCTAGTAAAAAAGTTGGAAAAAGTGTTGTACGTAATCGTGTCAGGAGATTGATGAAGGAAAGCTTCCGCACTGTGGCAGAAAAGTTGGAACAAGGATATGACCTCGTATTTATCGCTAGAGTAAATAGTAAGGATGCTTCTTACATAGAGATAGAAAAGGCGATGGTACACCTTTTTAAAAAGTCTAAGCTACTGAAATAGGTGAAGAAATTTGAAACATATCTTTATTCTACTGGTAAAGTTTTATCGCAAATATATTTCACCCTTGAAAGCGCCAAGCTGTAGGTTTTATCCCACTTGCTCCCAGTATGCTTTGGAAGCCTTTGAAAAGTATGGTGCAGTAAAAGGCGGATATCTAAGTATCAAGCGAATTTTGAAATGTCATCCCTTTCATACCGGTGGGTATGATCCTTTAAAATAGTGTCGATAGGGGGTAAACGTATTGATCGCAAAACCGTTAGGAATGCTGTTGAACTTTCTATATGGATTAATAGGGAATTACGGGATATCTATTATATTCTTTACAATTATCGTTAAGCTACTATTGCTACCATTAACCTTTCAACAGCTAAAACAGACAAAAATGATGGCAGACATGCAGCCGAAGTTAAAAGAGCTGCAGAATAAATACAAAAATGATAAAGAAACATTAAATGTAAAAACCATGGAACTATATAAGGAATATAAAGTGAATCCCCTAGGTGGGTGCTTGCCACTATTGATTCAAATGCCGATCATCTTCGGTCTATTTGCTGTTCTAAGAGAACCTATAAAACACATTGCAGATCCTAATTTTGTCCAGGCTGTAAATGAGTCATTCCTTTGGATTCCTAATTTAAGTGAACCTGATAAGATTATACTACCAGTGTTGGCTGGTATTACAACATATTTTTCTATGAATACAGCTTCCAATCCAGGTGCAGCACAAAATCCTAGCATGAAGATGATGAACACCATATTTCCGGTTATGATTTTATGGTGGGGTAGAAGTTTCCCCGCAGGATTGACCTTATACTGGGTTGTAAGTAACTTGTTCCAGATGGCACAACAGTATGTAATACCGAAAGCTGGTACCCCTAAGGAGGAGTCTAATTAGTATGAAGTTCGTAGAAAAAACCGGAAAAACCGTAGCGGAAGCGGTAATTGCCGCCCTGGAAGAACTTAAGGTTACAAGGGATCAGGTAGAAGTTGAGGTTTTGGAAGAAGCCAGTAGAGGGATATTCGGACTAATTGGTACAAAGCAGGCTAAAGTTAAGGTAATCGTCAAAGATAATCCTGAAGAATCAGCAGTTAATTTTCTAAGAGATGTATTGAAAACGATGGGATTAAAAGCTGAGTTTAAAACAAAGCTTAAGGGAGACAATCTGTATATTGATGTATTTGGGCCGGATATGGGTGTATTAATTGGCAGAAGAGGACAAACTTTGGACTCTATCCAATACTTGGTAAGCCTTGTAGTGAATAAAGATCGTGAAAACTATTTAAGGGTTTTGGTTGATACGGAAGATTATCGTAGAAAAAGAGAGCAAACCCTTATCCGTTTAGCCAATCGATTAGCCCATAATGTAAAGACACACAGAAAAGAGATTGTACTGGAACCAATGAATCCCTATGAGCGTAGAATCATTCATGCCGCGCTGCAGAATCACTCCGGTATTATTACCAGAAGTGAGGGAGAAGAACCTTATCGTAAGGTTGTCATTTCACTGAAATAAATTTAAAGTAAGATTTCTTCAATTAAAACCCAGTAGCTATACTGGGTTTTGTTATCCTTTTAATTAAAAATTGGTATAATATATAGAAGCAGCTAAGAAAATGAGGTGAGTTTATGATAGATGATACCATTGCTGCCATTGGAACAGCCCCGGGAGAAGCGGGTATAGGGATTGTTCGTATGAGTGGACCTGATGCAGTGGCCATATTAGATAAGCTATTTGTGCCCACCAGGGGAAGTAGTATATTGGAGTATGCCGGTAGAAGATTAACCCATGGACATATTGTAGATCCAGATACAAAAAGTAGAGTCGATGAAGTACTGGTTACCTATATGAAGGCACCTTATACTTATACAGCAGAGGATGTAACAGAGATTGATTGTCATGGCGGCATTGTTCCTGTAAGAAAGATATTAGAATTGGTGCTGAGACATGGGGCAAGAACCGCTGAACCTGGTGAATTTACGAAAAGAGCATTTTTAAACGGTAGAATTGATTTAGCTCAAGCAGAAGCAGTAATGGATCTAATAAGGGCTAAAACCGATGTAGGTTTTGATGTAGCTTTAGGGCAATTGGAAGGAAGTCTGTCGAAAGAGGTTAAGGTTATTCGGGACAAGCTTTTGGAAATGTTGGCTCATATAACAGTAAATATTGACTTTCCTGATGAGGATATAGAGGAACTTACATATCGTACTTTAAAAGAACAGGCTGAAGGTATTGAACAAAATATAGAAGGCCTGTTGAAAACTGCCCATGCGGGAAAAATAATACGTGAAGGCCTTAGCACTGTAATTATCGGGAAGCCTAATGTTGGAAAATCTTCCTTAATGAATGCACTGCTGCGGGAATCGAGAGCGATTGTTACCGATATTCCAGGTACTACCAGAGATGTAATTGAAGAGTATGTAAATATACAAGGAATTCCATTAAGAATTATTGATACTGCAGGAATAAGGGAAACAGAGGACCTAATCGAAAAAATCGGAGTAGAGAGAAGTAAAGAATTTTTCAACCGTGCAGACCTAATTATTTTTGTACTCAATGCAGCAGAGCCGCTATCTACAGAGGATGAACAAATCATGCAGCTGGTTGAGCACCGGGATGCCATTGTTCTGATCAATAAAATAGACCTGCCTTCAAAGTTGGAAGAGAATAAGATTAAAGAACTGCTGCCGGGAAAAAGGATTATTCCCATATCTGTATTAGAAGAAAAGGGTCTTCATGAGCTGGAAGATGCTATTGTTAAAATGGTCTATGGTGGGGAAGTGAAGCATCAGGATCATTCTCTTGTAACCAATACACGCCATAAAAATGCATTAGAGCGCGGGAAAAGAAGCATGGAGGATGCGATTAGAGCTATCGATAGTGGCATGCCCTTAGACTTTATCGAAGTGGATGTAAAGAATACGTGGGATTATTTAGGTGAAATAACAGGAGATACAGTAGGTGAAGATTTGATTGATAAAATATTTGCCAACTTCTGTTTAGGAAAATAAGGAGGAAAAGCGTTATGCGGGAACAATTTGAGGCTGGAACCTATGAGGTAATTGTGGTAGGGGCTGGTCATGCAGGCTGTGAAGCTGCACTGGCAGCAGCCAGAATGGGATGCAAAACCCTGCTTCTATGTATAAACCTGGATTCTATTGCGATGATGCCCTGTAACCCGGCTATTGGCGGTACCGGAAAGGGACATTTGGTGAGAGAGATTGATGCATTAGGTGGAGAAATGGGCCGTAATATTGACAAGGCTTTTATACAAAGTAGAATGCTGAATACAGCAAAGGGTCCTGCAGTACATTCTTTGCGTGCTCAAGCAGATAAGCTGCGATACCACGTAGAAATGAAAAAGGTTGTAGAAAATGAAGAGCATCTTGATCTAAAACAGGGTGAAGTGGTTTCTCTATTGATGGAAGAAAATCGAGTCGTTGGTGTACTCATGAGAACCGGTGCTATATATTATACAAAGGCAGTGATACTGGCTACAGGTACATATTTAGGGGGAAAAATTTTTATCGGTGGTGTAAACTACGAAAGCGGCCCCAATGGGCTAGCACCTTCTAATGAACTGACAAAAAACCTAAAGCAGCTGAAGTTGCAAATGAGAAGATTTAAGACAGGGACTCCAGCCCGTGTAGATAAAAAGACCCTGGATTTTAGTAAAATGGAAATTCAGCCGGGAGATGAAGAAATTGTACCATTTTCTTTTATGAATGAAGATCTTCAACGGGAGCAGGAGCCTTGTTGGCTAACTTATACCAATCAAAATACCCATGATGTAATTCGTCAAAACCTTCATCGTTCTGCCATGTATGGCGGAGATATAGAGGGAACAGGGCCAAGATATTGTCCATCCATAGAGGACAAGGTTGTAAGATTTGCGGATAAGGAAAGACATCAGCTCTTTATTGAGCCAGAGGGCCTAGATACCAACGAAATGTATGTGCAAGGAATGTCTACCAGTTTGCCGGAGGATGTACAAATTCGTTTTTTAAGAACTATACCTGGATTAGAGGATGCAAAGATTTTGCGGCCCGCCTATGCCATCGAATATGATTGTGTAGACCCCACCCAGTTGAAGCTAACCTTGGAGTGCAAGGATATTCCGTTCCTTTTTTCTGCAGGACAGTTTAATGGTACTTCAGGATATGAGGAAGCTGCAGCACAAGGGTTAATCGCGGGGATTAATGCTGCTTTAAAGATACAGGAAAAAGAGCCCTTTGTACTGGACCGGTCAGAGGCTTATATTGGTGTATTAATTGATGATCTCGTTACGAAGGGAACCAATGAACCCTATCGCATGATGACTTCAAGAGCAGAATATCGACTGGTACTGCGTCAAGACAATGCAGATTTGAGATTAACAGAGAAGGGGTATCAAATAGGCTTAGTAAAGGAAGCGCGATACCAAAGATATTTAAAGCGTAAACAAGAGGTAGAGCAGGAATTAGCGCGTTTAAGGGAAGTATTTATAACACCTGAAAAGGGCAATGAATTTTTAGAAAAAATGGAGAGCGCAACCATTAAAAGCAGCATTTCTCTATATGACCTACTGAAGCGCCCGGAGCTGACTTATGACAACATTCATCCACTTGATACCGGAAGAAAGTTCCTGCCTGAGCATGTAATCAGGCAGTGCGAAATACAAACCAAGTATGAAGGCTATATTGATAAGCAGTTAAAGCAAATTGAACAGTTTAAAAAACTGGAAAGCAAAAGGTTAGATCCAGAAATTGATTATCATAAGATTGAAGGACTGCGGCTGGAAGCCAGGCAGAAGTTAAATGCTATTAAGCCGCTTTCTATGGGTCAAGCATCAAGAATATCCGGCGTTTCTCCTGCAGACGTTTCCGTACTGTTGGTTTACTTAGAGCAGCAGAGAAGAAGGAAGGGTGATGGGGTTGAATAGCATGGACATACTGAAAGAGGGGTCTAAGGCCTTAGGGATCGAGCTAACGGAACAGCAAGGGCAGCAGCTGGTAAAGTATAAAGAACTGCTTTTAGAATGGAATGAAAAGATAAATCTGACTGCCATTACAGAGGAAAAAGATGTGATGATTAAGCACTTTCTTGATTCTTTATCCTGTGTAAAGGCATCCCCTTTAAAGAATGAGGTAAAAATTATTGATGTGGGTACTGGGGCCGGATTTCCAGGAATTCCCCTAAAGGTGTATTATACAGACATTCAGTTGACCCTATTAGATTCTCTGAACAAACGGATACATTTTTTACAAGCGGTATGTGAAACCCTTGGATTGAAAAGCGTAGAATTTTTACATGGAAGAGCTGAAGACTACGGAAATAATAAAAATTACCGAGAAAGGTATGATGTTGCTGTAGCTAGGGCGGTGGCAGAATTGAATAGCCTAGCAGAGTACTGCATACCCTTTGTAAAGATAGGGGGGTTCTTCATTGCACAGAAGGGTCCAAATATCGAAGAAGAAATGAAAAGGGCGGAGAAAGCCATTGAAATATTGGGAGGAAAGATTGTAGAAAAAATAGATATACCGCTGCCATTCAGTGAGATTACGCATAATATTGTCATTATAAAAAAAATAAAACAAACACCGACAAAATATCCTAGGAAAGCGGGTACTCCGACGAAAAATCCTCTTTTATAAGTCGTTTCATCGGTTTATTTGTTGAGCGATAATGAGAGGAATTTCAAACGGATAGAAGGAAGTGGGGCTTTTTTGACGAAATAATAAGTAGTATTGAGAGTATTTGTGAAATCAAAGGGGAAGATAATATGATCAGAGAACAAGAACGAAATGTTTTGCAAATCCCTGTGGGTTCAATACGTCCCAATCCTTATCAACCAAGAAAGGTTTTTACGAAAACAGCCTTGGATGAATTATGTGAGTCCATTAAGGTATATGGCATATTACAACCGATTAACGTAAGAAAAATCGGTCAAGACAGCTATGAGTTAGTGGCAGGAGAAAGAAGGCTACGGGCTGCAAAGCTGGCGGATATGGAGACGATACCGGCAATTGTAGTGAATATTGATGATCAAGATTCAGCTATTTTAGCGTTGATAGAAAACCTACAAAGAGAAGATTTGAATTTTATAGAAGAAGCTGAAGGTTATGCTCATTTATTGCATGACCATGGCTTTACGCAACAGGAAATTGCTGAGAAGGTTGGAAAAAACCAATCTACAATAGCCAACAAGTTGAGAATATTAAAGTTAATTCCTGAAATAAAGTCCATGCTTTTAGAGCATAAATTAACAGAAAGACACGCTAGGGCACTTTTAAAGCTTCCCGATGAAAAACTTCAGATGGAAATTTTAGAACAGGTTATTAAGAAGGATCTTAATGTTAAGAAAACAGAAAAATTGATTACAGAAACTTTAGAGAAGCTTTCAAAGCCTAAAGAGCCAGAAAGAAGACAAAACATAAAAAGTGCTTTTAACTTTAAAATTTATCTAAACACTTTAAAAAACGCTTTTAATGCAATTAAAGAGACTGGATTAAATGCAGAATATAAACAGTTGGATAAAGGTGACTATGTAGAGGTAGTTGTAAAAATTCCTAAAACATAATAAACTCAGGGCCATTGGTCCTGAGTTTTAAATTTTCCCCAATAATGTGAGGACGCCGATAATAATAAACGCGACACCAGCGCCTAACTGAAGATAATGGGGAGAAATATATTTTGTAATATGGGTTCCAGCCACAACGCCTAAAAGTGCACTTAGGCTAAGTGCTAAAGATGCGCCAATGAATACACCCAATCTGGATTTTGACTGCGTAGCCAGAAGCATTGTTTGAAGTTGTGTTTTATCCCCTAGTTCGGCGAGAAATACCATCCAAAAAGCAGTCATGATGATTCTTAACATATGTTTGTTCCCCCTTATATACACAGAGACCTTTTATATTATATTCAGAAGTTTTCAATGTATTATTTGAATATTTTTTGAGTTCCTTAATTTTCAAGAAGGAATCAGATGGGTTGTAACGAAATTTATACATACCAAGAAATTGTGAGGTGATTGGGTTGGGAAAGGTTATTGCCATATTTAATCAAAAAGGCGGTGTTGGAAAAACAACAACCAATGTGAATATTAGTGCATGTCTTGCAACAAAGGGAAAGAAGACATTGGTAATAGATATTGATCCTCAGGGAAACACCACCAGTGGGTTCGGTATCGATAAGAATAGCCTTGAGTATTCCATGTACGATTTGATTATCGGCAGTGCAAGTATAGAAAAGTGTATCCTAGAAGCCAATCGTAAAAATTTATATATCATCCCATCTAGTGTACAGCTGGCGGGAGCAGAAATCGAACTGACGGAAATGGAAGAACGGGAAACTACTTTAAAAAAAGCTATTATGGAGATCAAGCAGAAATATGATTATATTTTTGTGGATTGCCCACCGTCCCTTGGTTTGCTGACAATCAATGCCCTAACCGCTGTCGACAGTGTATTGATTCCCATCCAGTGCGAATATTATGCTTTGGAGGGTGTCAGTCAGTTGATGAATACCATTGAATTGGTAAGAAACAACTTAAACCCGGATTTAATGGTCCAGGGAGTAGTATTGAGTATGTTTGATGGAAGAACCAACCTATCGATTCAAGTGGTGGATGAGGTGAAAAAATATTTCCGGGGAAAGGTTTATACAACACTCATCCCAAGAAATGTAAGATTAGCAGAGGCACCCAGCTATGGGATGTCTATCATTGAATATGATCCCAAATCTAAGGGGGCAGAAGCTTATATGGAGCTGGCAGAAGAGTTTTTAGATTTAGAAGAGGATGTGATATAATTGGCCAAAGTGAAGGGTGGTTTAGGTAAGGGGTTGAATGCTCTAATACCAGCAAGTAAAGAACCTTTGGCAGTTAACATACCACCAAAGGGTGATGCATATAAAGTATCCATTCAAGAGATTCGGCCCAATAAGGATCAACCGAGAAAGCATTTTGATAAGGATAAACTGGAGACATTAGTGGATTCCATTAAAGCCCATGGATTGATTCAACCCATCGTTGTAAGACCTATCGAACAAGGCTATGAGATTGTTGCAGGGGAGCGCCGATGGAAAGCTTCTAGAGAAGCGGGCCTTAAAGAGATCCCTTGCATTATTAAAGAAATGGATCAGCGGACAGGTCTTGAAATTGCATTGATAGAAAATCTTCAGCGGGAAGATTTAAATGCTATTGAGGAGGCAAGTGCCTATAAACAGCTGATGGAGTTTTATGGATTGACACAGGAAGAATTATCTCAGGTAGTGGGAAAAAGCAGACCTCACATTGCAAATACCTTAAGGCTGTTAAATCTAGGTGAAAAAATCAAACAAATGGTAGTCAATGAAGAGATTACCAGCGGGCATGCAAGAGCGCTGCTGCGGCTAACGGATAAGAATCTACAATTGGAGACTGCACAGAAAGTTATGGAAAATCAACTTTCTGTTCGAGAAACAGAGGTGTTGGTAGATAATTTACTAACTGTAAAAATAAAAAAGGAGCAGCCAGCGCAAAAAGTAAAAGATTATCACTTAGTTTCTTTAGAAGATTCCTTAAAGAGTTTATTTGGTACAAAAGTTAATATTGTTAAAGGGAAGAAAAAAGGGAAAATTGAAATAGAATATTATAGTGACGAAGAGCTGGAGCGTTTGATTGATTTGTTTCAGCGTGTATAAGGTTTCATTGTTTCACGTGAAACCTTTTTTTCTTTTTAAGAAAGGAAAAAAGGTGCAGCACTTCCTTGAAACTTAAATCTTTTTCCATTTATAAGAGGTGGACAGAAAAAAATCTTTATACTATGATAAAAGAGTAATTATTTATCTAATTATACCATCTTAATAAATAGATAAAGAGAAATGAGTGATGCCAATGGAGAAAATTATCTATCAAGTAGACGCTTTTACCGATATACCCTTTGGCGGAAATCCGGCTGCGGTGGTTCCAGATGCTGTGGGATTAACTGATAGGCAAATGCAACAGATCGCCAGAGAAATGAATGTCTCTGAGACTGCTTTTATAACAAAACAGGAGGATGGGTTTGCAGATTTTCAAGTTCGCTTTTTTACTCCTACTCAAGAAGTAGATCTGTGTGGTCATGCTACTGTAGGAGCTTTCTTTGTACTAGCCAAAAAGGGGTATATCGAAGGAGATCAAAAAATTAAGATCGTAAAACAAAAAACCGGTGCAGGAATATTACCTGTTGAAATTTATTTTGAAGCGGACGAGGTAGCACATATCTATATGACACAAACAAAACCTCGCTTTGCGTTTTCGATAGAAAACATAAGAGAGTTAGCTGAAATTATGAAATTAGGAGAAGAAGACATTGGTTTGAGAGGAATGAACGCAGTTCCTCAGGTGATTTCTACTGGACTTCCTGATATTATTTTGCCGATAAAAAACCTTGATGCATTAAAGAAGATTGATCCAGACTGGAATGTTTTAGCTGCCTATAGCAATCGTCTAGGAGTTGTGGGGGTACATGCTTTCTCATTGGAAACAGAGGAGAAAGATTCAGACCTTGCCTGTAGAAACTTTGCACCAGCAGCTGGAATTAATGAGGAAGCTGCTACAGGAACATCTAATGGTGCTCTGGGAGCATACTTGATTCAAAATAATATCATTCCGTGGAGCGGAGAGCATACGCTACTTTGTGAGCAAGGTTATTATATGGATCGACCGAGTAAAATTCTGGTAAAGCTTGAAGGAAGTAAAGAAGATCTGGTTGTAAAAGTTGGAGGTAAGGCTGTAATTACATTGGAAGGGGTTATGATGGTATAAAACCGCTGAAAAGAGCGGTTTTATATTTTTTTGACTAAAAATATTGTGAAAAACAGGAACATATTTATAATGAACAGCATCTTAGAATTAGAATATTATTCTAGTTTATACTGGGGAACAGGTACTCGAATGATCAGAGGTTACGGCGGAAACATCTGCCCAATGAACTTAAATAAATAGTGCAGGAAAAAGGAATATTCCAGAGAATCGTAGAAATAATGATTAAAGTAGGTGTATAAATGGGAAAAGTGATTTATATCCTCTATACAATGATTCATTGGTGCTTACTACTTAGACTGTGGCGTTATATTGACCATATGCTATGGGGAGTGGTATCGGGGGCAGAATGGGTCACGATCTTCGCGGCTGTTTTTATTATGCTGCCATTTTCTGTTATTGCTACAGAGAAACTGTTTGAGTTTATTGCAAATACTTGGGAGAAGTCTATATAAAGCGCTCGTAAGGGCCTGCAGGAGGAGATGGGCAGGTATGAAAAATAGAAAAATAAAGTGGAATTTTAAAGTCCACATAGGGATTTCACTGTTGATCGTGATATTCTTTCAATCTTTCGAAAAATTTTTTAATGCTGAAAGGCATGCAGCAAGCATTGGCATCATTGGTGGTGCTGACGGTCCCACAGCTATATTTGTTACAGGAAAAATTACAGGGCAGCTATTGCTGGAGATTTTTTTAAAAATCTTCCTTTTTATTTTACTACTGATGTTATACAAGCCGGTTAAGTTATTTTTGGAAGAGAAAAATCCTTAGGGAGGAGATTGATTGAAAAGAGTTATTAGCTTTATTGCAACCTTTCTTGTAGCCTATGTTATCATAGGGTTTTTATCTACATTTTTTTTATCAGTTAAATTTGCTGCAGATGCTACTGTATGGGATATGCTGAAAACTAAATTTTATATGGCTCTTAAATATGGATGGATTTTTAAAATAATCCTTGCGGGGGCTTATGCAATAATAGTGAATCAATACATATATGGTAGAAATGAGAATTTTAAATAAATGGGAGAGATCAATGTGAAAAGTAAAATATGTTTATTCCTCTCAAATTTCCCGGTTTCACAGCTGCTTTTTTAATTTGGCGTTTAATCGTGTATATAAACTCACCCAGGTAATATAAAGGAGAAGTGTTTATGAATAAGAAACTGCAAAATCTATTATATATTATAAATATGCTGCTGCTTATGGTTATCGTATCAATGAATGTCCTTAATGTTGCAGCGCCCAAAATTCTTTTGTATTTTATAAGCGTTACAGTACTCACCTACTTCCTGCTTGCCCTTAAAAATAAATTTAGTTAAATAAATTCTGAAGTGGACTGTTTGATGCTATACCGCTAAAGATTAAGAACGTGCTGATTAGGAGGCAGTAAAATGTCAATATTCGTTTATATATTGATTTTTACACTGGTAATGTTTGTTGGATGGTTTATAGGTGTCTTAAATGATATTCAAGAAAAGGTAACAAGGATAGAAGTTTTATTGAGCATATACGGGGAAAAGCTTCAAGACAAATAATGAATAAGGGAGTGTATCTATTGGGATTTTCACTATTTTTTCAATTAGTTAATTCCGTATTGTTTATAGGAATCATCTACATCTTTTTCTACTTGATCTTTATACTGCCAAAGCAAATGAAGATGAATGCACAGCGATTAGAACAGATAGAAGTACAAATAAGAGAGATTAATGAGAAGCTGGATAGACAATAAAATATTATATCAGATAGAACAGTAAATGATTGGATTTATAGCAATTTTAAATTTGTTTCCCGTGAAACAAATTATGGAAAAAGGTTAAGAACAACAGTATGCTTCACGATCGGTCAGAATGATGATTTTAAGAGCGTTTTCGAAAAAATTAACTTAGCTGAGGCTTGCAAGGGAGGATTTTCTGTGTCCTCCGAAGGGCGGCAAGCGTGACAAGCAATATTCTATGAATCGAAAATGAAGACCTAGGGGGATTTGTATGGGGGAAATTAGTATTTGCCTGCTTCAGGAAGTTGATACAGAAAAGCTTTATAAATTTGAGCTGTATAATAGAGTTTTTTTTGAAAGCATGGTTGCCTCAAGAGGAAATAGCTATTATGAACGGGAAAATTTCAAAAAAATTATTGCAGAACTGGTTGAAGAACAAGAAAAAGGATTTGTTTATATGTATCTAATAAAAGATCTTATGGAGAACATTTTAGGTAGGGTAAATCTAGTTTCAATTATGAGAGGTTGTTTTAATAAGGCTGAATTAGGCTATAGGGTTGGTAAGGCATATAATGGCAAAGGTTATGCAACGAAAGCTGTAAATCTTGTTTTGGAAAAAGCGTTGATCATCCATAAACTCCATCGGATTGAGGCAGGAACATCTCCAGAAAATATTGGCTCGCAAATTGTGCTGATTAAGAACGGATTTCAATTTTGCGGCCGATCTAGCCAGTACATTTATCAAGATGGAAGATGGCAGGATAGTATAAATTTTGAAAAAATTCTTGAGTGATCTGAAGGGGCTAAAAATATTAAAAAGAGATGCTCATAGGAATTAACTTTTTAACACATAGGTATGTAAATAAGAAAAAGAGAATAAAAAATTAAATGAGTGAAAAAGTATGAAGATTTTCTCACTATCGTCAAAAACTCAAAACTATGCAATAATTATCGTTTTTCACCCATAGAAGCACAGGGGAGGATATAAATGGAGCATCTAGAATACATACAGGGGAGCAAAGAATTGCTTGATTTAGTACAACCTTTGTGGGAGAAGCTAAACAAACATCACAAACTGCATTCAAACTACTTTTCAGAGAAGTTTAGTCAGCAGACTTTTACCATAAGAAAGAGTAAGTTTTTAGGTGAAGATATTTCAGATATAAAAATTGATCTGGTGAAAGATAAAGAGACAAGTTTGTATGTAGGGTATTGTATTAGTACAGTAAATGGGAAGGGAGTAGGAGAGATCGATTCCCTTTATATAGAAAGGGAATATCGCAAGTTTGGCTTAGGAGACCAATTCATGGTTAAAGCGTTAGAATGGCTTGATAGTAAGCAGGTAAAAACAAAAATTATAGGAGTAGCAGAAGGAAACGATGCAGCATTAAAGTTTTATAAACGATACGGATTTTATACAAGAAGAATTATACTAGAACAAAAATAAATAGGGAGACAAGTAGTCATAGACAAATGGAATCCATCAAGTAAACTTTGTGGATTCTGTGGTACAATAAATAACCAATTGACCCTTGCAGATAGGGTTTGGACATGTGCCTGTGGTAAAATAATACATAGAGATATCAACGCAGCAATCAACATAAAAAATGAAGGATGTAGGATTCTTGGCATAGCTTAGTAAAATAAATAAAAAACCGTTGGGCAAGCGGGGTTAGCTTGGTAATTATATCAGCGTTGGCTGGTAGGTCCCAAGAAGCCCCCACCTCTAAGCATTAGCGTAGGTGGTGGGAGTATGTCACGTATAGAGAAATGTTTGATATAATGAAAACAATGGAAACAAATAAAAGTTTCACGTGAAACAAAAATTTCCATTACGCGAATATTATAGAGATACCATATACTATAATATGTGGATAGGAAAAACTGAATCGATTTATATAAAGAGGTGACGTCATGATATATTTAGATAATGCAGCAACTACCTACCCGAAACCAGAAGCAGTCTATCAAGCCATGGATCAATGCATGCGGGAGTACAATGCAAATCCAGGAAGATCAGGACATAAGATGGCACTTGTGTCGGGAAGAAGCATCTATAATACAAGAGACTTGCTTTGCCGGTTGTTTCATATTGATAACCCTATGCAAATTATTTTTACCCATAATGCTACTGATTCTTTAAATTTGGCGCTGAAGGGGCTATTAAAGCCAGGAGACCACGTAGTTACCACCAGCATGGAGCATAATTCTATGATGCGGCCCATTATGGCTCTTGAAGAATTGGGAATAGAAAACACTGTGGTTCAGTGCGACACTACGGGGAGCTTAAATCCAAAACAGATTGAGGCGGCCCTTAGACCAAATACAAAACTAATCGCTATGACCCATGCCTCAAATGTTGTTGGTACTTTAATGCCTATTGCAGAAGTGGGGGCTATTGCAAAGCAGAGCAATGTGCTGCTATTGGTAGATGCTGCCCAGACTGCAGGAATATACCCCATTGATGTTCAAAGAATGAATATTGACTTGTTGGCAGCTCCGGGACATAAGGGTTTGATGGGGCCTCAAGGAACAGGAATCCTTTATATTCGTGAGGGAATAACATTAAAGCATATGAAAGAGGGTGGCACAGGCAGTAAATCAGAATTTTTGACACAGCCGGAGATTCTGCCTGACCGATATGAAAGCGGGACACCTAATACGCCAGGAATTGTGGGCCTAGGTGCTGGTGTGGCATATATCCTGGAAGAAGGAATCGAAAAAATCCGAACGCACGAAGAGGAATTAACGAAATACTTTCTAAAAGAACTGGAAAAAATTGAAGGAATAAGAATTTATGGACCCAAGGATCATCGAAAGCAAGCTGCTGTAATTTCTATCAACCTTGGGGAGGAGGATTCTTCGGAAGTAAGTTATGTACTGGATCAGGTATTTGATATTGCTGTTCGCTCTGGTTTGCACTGCGCACCGATGGCGCATAAAACCATTGGAACTTTTGAACAGGGTACGATTCGTTTTAGTATAGGTTACTTTAACACTAGAGAAGATATAGATAAAGCAGTGGACGCATTAACCCGTATTAAAGAAGAGTTGGAAGTATAGATTTATAAAATAGCAAAAAATAGCATGTTTATTCCTTCGACATGCTATTTATTTTTTTTGCTTTCCATGAGATAATAGATTCGATAGTGATATAAAATTTGGTTGGATTGAGGGGAATCTTTATGAATATTGTATTTGATTTTATTAAGGAGTACAGCGAGATTATTTTACTGTACAGCGGGATTTTTAATATCTTAGCATTGCTGATGATTTTAATTCAAGGCAGTAAGCTTTCCAAATTGGATAAGAAATGTATGAATCTAGCTCGTGGTGTAGAGAACAAAAATCTGGAAGAAATCATTTATAAATATTATGAAAAAGTAGATCAGGCAGATATTCGTGTGAACCAGATGAATAAAAAGTTAGAGGTTATGGACGAAAGACTTTTAAAATGTGTTCAAAAAGTAGGGATTATTCGATACAATGCTTTTGATGATACCGGTGGAGACTTAAGCTTTTCTATAGCGCTTCTAGATGAGCAGCATAACGGATTTATTATTACCAGCATCTATGGCAGAAGCAATAGTGCTATGTATGCAAAACCTGTGAAAAAAGGAAAGGCAAGCTATGCACTATCTGCTGAAGAAATACAGGCATTGGATCGTGCAAAAAATAATACATTGGACGAATATGGAAAGATGATTTCCTAGAGTAAGGGATATGAGTATATTATTTATTGTCAATCCGGTAGCAGGAAAGGGAAAAAGCTTAGAATTTGCAGCTTATATTGAGAATACCCTGAAAGAAAAAGGAATTGACTATGCCATGAAGTTCACCACGCTAAAAGGAGAAGCAGAACATATTGCAAAAGAAGCTGCAGATGGCACCTATGAAAAAATTGTGGCTGTTGGCGGAGACGGGACAGTTTATGAAGTCATCAATGGATTAGCAGGAGGCACTGCAGCCCTAGGTGTGATTCCATCGGGAACGGGAAATGATTTTGTAAAGACAATGAAGATTTCCCCAAAACTAGAAAGTGCATTAGAAACGGTTCTTAACGGTGAAATAACTGCTATCGACTGCGGCAAAGTAAATGGCCGATACTTTATCAATGTAGCCAGTATAGGGCTAGATGCGGAGATTGTAAAAAAAACAGAAGAAATGAAAAAATATATCCCGGGTCCGACGGCTTACATGGCAGGGCTTTTCAAAACTTTATTCCAGTACCGACTACAGGATGTAGAGATTGTTATAGATGACTGGGTATATAAGGGAAAAATAACTTTGGTTGCTGTAGGAAATGGAAAATATTATGGAGGCGGTATGAAGGTGGTGCCTTCGGCAAAAATCGATGATGGTTATTTTACAGTTTGCCTGATCAAACCTATGTCAAAATTTAAGATGCTCCGGCTGCTGCCTACGATTTTTAGTGGAGATCACATCCAGGAGTCGGAAGTGATAATCTTGAAAGGAAAAAAGATCAGGGTTAGCAGTAAAGATCCAATGATTTTAAATACAGATGGAGATATCAGTGGCACAACTCCGGCAGTCTTAGAAATAATAGAAAATAGAACTTCTGTTATTGTACCAAATAAATAAATATAAAAAAGCACCCTCCTTAGTACGGCAGGGGATTTCATCCCCTTGTAAACCCCTATTTTTTATTGTTTAGCTTTCATCAATCTCTACATCTATTGTACTTACTTAATTTGAGCTTACTTAAAATTTATACTTTCTTAGACAATAAAAAATCCAATAACATGTATAAATAAAGGAAATTTCAGGTATAAAGATATAACCTTCTAGTCATAATACTGCTAGGAGGTGGTATGGATGCCGAAAATCATAGCAATTCAGAGTGGTCTAGAAAACGTTGGAAAAGAGCTGGAAGCCAGAGGTTATGAAGTTGTCCATGAAAACTTTGATGGATATGTAGATGCCATACTATACGACAGTGACAGGAGCCGCTTAAGCTACCTGAATAATTTTGACAATGTAATTGACATGGATCGAGGTGCCTTAGTAATTAATGCAAAAGGGAAAGGTATTGATGACATCATATATGCTATAGAGAGAAGAAGTTACGAATCCCTTTTTTAATTGCTTTTATAAAAAAGGAACAGCCGGATTTAATGAAATCCTGACTGTTCCTTTTCTGTGTTTTTGGAGAATTTCCATAAAGCATATTGAAAGGCTTCTGAAACTGTATCTGCCATTTTCATAACTAAATTGAGTCTCGTATTCTGTAGAATAATATACTCCATAAAACCACCTAAATTAACGATCCCGGTAATATGCAAGTCACCTACGGGAGGAAGTTCTTTGTTGACGCCAGCACCTGGCTTCAAAGGGCCATGCCCTACTGTTACATAACCGATTCTCTCCAGTTTTCCCAGACAGGCGTCGATGGCAATCACAAAGGGATCCTGGTAGGTGTTGTAAACATAGTCAATGGAGTCCTTTAGGTTCTTTGCATGGACAGGATCCTCCAGGGTGCCGTGGATGAAAACATTATTGTAACGCCGAAGGCTTTTATCCAGCTTATATCCAATCAAGGGACCTAGGGAATCTCCTGTTGACCTATCTGTGCCAATGCACATGATAATAAGATCTCTTTCAGGATTGCGATAGTAGGTATGCAGATAATCTATAAGAATCCTACTAAAGGTAGAAGTGGCTAGAGGGGCATTTACATTGATGGAAGAATCTTTTATGACAGCCGTAGTATTCATATGTCGAAAGTCACTCCTTTTTGCCTGTTATAATTTAAGTTTCTCCGAAATCATCCTATAAAATACATTATGAAGGATGTCCAAAGAATAGAACCAGATCAATTGGATTCGGTGAATTATTAACTTTAGTGCAAAATAAAAGATTTAACCAAACTTTTCTTTTAAAAGAAGATAATTATACATCTATACAGATTGAGAACGATAAAGCGATAGGTCGGATAAAATTTTTACAAATCAAACCAGACAAAATTGGATTCTTATCGTAAAAGGAAATGCAAGGGAGGAAACTTGAAATACTCAGCATAAAAAAGCGTGTAGGTAAGGATAGCTATTTCTTATCCAGCTATATATGCTTTTGGCTTCAGACAGCGGCTAGAGAAAGAAGGGAGATTGTATGGAAGAGAAGAAAAAGGAAGGACATATTCCGGAGCTAGAGGAGAAGGTGAATATTCTTGGCAGGTGGGCCAGTTTTTTCATTGACCGCTACAGAATTGTATATCTGATGATTGCGGCTATTCTGGTATGGGGCATTACTGCTTACTTTGAAATGAAAAGAGAACTGCAGCCGGAGGTCGTGCTGCCCTATGGCTATGTGCTGACGACTTATCCGGGAGCTGCTCCAGAGGAAGTTGAGAGGCTGCTGACAGATAAAATCGAGAAGAAAATGGATGAAATCAGTAAAGTGAAACAGATATTATCTACTTCAGGATACGGATATTCTATGGTTTTTGTAGAATTTGAAACCGGTGTAGATATTGATGATGCAGTACAAAAAATGAAGGAAAAGGTCTCCAGTATTCAAAAAGAATTGCCTGCCGATGCGGAGACACCGGAAGTTAACAGCTTTGAAACCAACAACGCAGCAATCATGATCATCAATGTCAGCGGAGATTATGATTTAATGACTTTGAAAAGCTATGGAGAAAAGATAAAAGAGGATTTAGAGAAATTAAAAGAGGTTTCCAGTATACAAATTATTGGCGGCTTGGAAAGAGAAATTAAAATTATCGTAGATCCCCAGAAATTGTCTGCATACAATCTTTCATTGGAGCAGATTAAGAATGCAATAATGCTTTCTAATGTAAATTTTCCCGGAGGAAATATACAGTTAGATAAAAAGAATTACAATATTCGTACAGTAGGAGAGATGAAACAAGCAGCTGAGTTAGAAAATGTTGTACTTACCTACATGAATAACAGCCCCCTTTATTTAAAGGATGTGGCTGTGGTAGAGGATGGGCATCGCGACCCGGAATCCTACTCCAGAATGTCCTATGGCTTGGGCACGGATCAGCCAGCTGTAAAACAGTCCGTAGCTATTGCAGTAAAGAAAAAAGAAGCAGCAGACATTATTAAAACCAGTCAAAAAATCCATGACCTGTTAGAAAAGCAGAAAGGGCATTTATATCCAGAAAATTTACAAATAGAGGTTAGCGGCGATACAGCCGTTTACGTAAAGGATGAATTGGGGACAGTAATCAATAACTCTAAATCCGGCTTGCTGCTGGTAATCACCGTACTGTTTTTATTCATCGGTTTTGCAGAATCTTTAGTTGTATCCTTCGTCATCCCTTTGTCTATTTTAGTTGCTTTTGGGATGATGAAAACTACGGGGATGACCTTTAACAGCATTACAATGTTCTCCTTAATTCTAGCAGTAGGGATGCTGGTGGATAACGGAATTGTAATCATGGAAAATATAGACCGCCTTCGGTTTAAGGGATTGTCCTCCGAGCAGGCTGCGAAGGTAGGCACAAATCAAATTGCCCCGGCGATCGCAGCATCGACACTGACCACCCTAGCTGCATTTTTTCCCATTATGCTGACACCGGGAGTAATGGGGGCCTTTATCAAGCCCATTCCCCAAACCGTAATGTTTGCCTTGGGGGCATCCTTCCTCGTGTCCGTAACCATTACACCCGCTTTGTGCACCATGGCATTAAAGGGTCATCGGAGCAACGGGACCGGTAAAACAAGTACTGCCAAAAAAATAGTTCAAAAAATAGGGGCTGTATTGCTGGTTTTCATTCTGACGATGTATGCCTTCAAGGACAATGAAGGCGGGCTTATGGGCTTTGGCACATTGTCGGTCATTTTTGGTTTTTTGTTTGCCGGTGGGATGATACTGAAGCTTATAAGAAGAGGAAAAACAGAAAAAGATCATTTTATTATTAGAAATTATGGAGAAAGACTCTATAAGATTATTCAAAATAAATGGAGAAGAAGAGCTGTAATTGCCATTATTCTGACAGCATTCCTATTTAGTATGGCGCTGATTCCTCTAGGATTTTTAAAAGTAGAAATGTTTGCAACTACAGATTTTACCCGTTTGTATGTAAACATCAAAACCCCGAACGGCACAAGTTTAGACACAACTTCGGCTATTACAGAAGAAGTCGAAAGGCGGTTATTTCAGTTTAAAGAAATTAAAAGTTTTGTTAGTAATATTGGGATGATTGGGGCAGACAGTATTGATGAATTCCAGGTAAGCTCTGGAGGAACTCCAAATATTGCGAGAGTAATCATTGACTTGGTCGAAGAGAAGGAGCGAAAACGCTCCAGTATGGAGATCTCTGCGGAGATGCGTAAAGTACTTGAGGGTATTCCAGGAGCGGAAATTAACGTACAGGAGATGGAGAGCGGGCCTCCAAGCGGTAAGGCCATTACCGTCCGGATTAAGGGAGAACGTCTGGAAGATATTAAAAAGACCGGCGACGATTTTGTAGAGATTCTTAAGGGAATTCCCGGTACATTAGATGTAAAAAACGGCATGGCAGAGGGAACTCCTGAGATTCAGGTTCATGTAGATAAAGAAAGGGCCGCACGCTATGGCCTGGAGAATATGACAATAGCCACGGGGATCAGAAATGCAGTCCACGGCTTAAAGGCAACTACCCTGCGAAGCAATCAGGAAGAAATTGATGTGGTGATTCGTACATCAAAAGATAAGCTGGAAACCATAAAAGATTTAGAAAAAATATATTTCTATTCCCGGTCTGGATATCCGGTTGCATTTTCACAGGTAGCTTCTATCGTAGAAGGAACAAGTATCCTGACAATCGGTCATGAAGACTTGAAACGTCAAACGAATATTACTGCTGATCTGGTTGCCGGGTATAATGCAGCAGATATTACAAAGGAATTTCAGACAGCAATCGCAGATTATCCCTTGCTTGAAGGAATAACCATAGAATATGGCGGGGAAGTTGAGGATATGCAGGAGTCTTTTACGGATATGTTTAGAAATATGATCATAGCAGCAATTTTAGTGTTTTTAATCCTGGCAATTCAGTTTAATTCTTTGTCACAGCCACTAATTATCTTGTTTACTGTACCTATGGCATTAATTGGCGTTATGCCCGGGCACGTAATTACAGGAAATAATTTTGGATTTGTTTCCTTCATTGGTGTGGTTGCGCTGGTAGGAATTGCTGTCAACGATGCCATCGTATTGGTAGATTATATTAATTACCTAAGGAAAAATGGATATGAGCTTTATGAGGCGGTAAAAGAAACCGGAATGACACGGTTTATTCCGGTTATGGCCACTACCATTACTACTGTAGGTGGAATCCTGCCGATTACTTTAAGACAGCCGTTTTTTGCGCCGTTAGGATATGCTTTGATCTTTGGATTGGGTGTGGCAACCGTACTTACACTAATCGTCATTCCTGTGCTTTATGTAATGCTGGAAGAATTTAAAGGATGGAGAAAAAATAGAAAGAATTATCGATTACAGAAAGGAGTCGGTAGACATGAAGAAGCTGCTGATATTACTCCTGCTCAGTAGTATGATTACTGCAGGCTGCAATAAAGAAACAGGGGCCAAAGCAGATATAGAAAAGAATGAGCAACCGGTTCAACAGGAAATCACTTATGTTAAAACGATACCGGCAGAATCTATGAATTTTACAAGTAAACTGTCTCTTCCAGGGGTATTAAAACCCAGGGAAGAGGTAATGGTTTCAGCCAAAGCAAGCGGTGCAGTCCAATCCCTGCATGGCGAGATCGGCAGCAGTATTAAGAAAGATCAACTGCTGTGCAAAATAGACGACACACTGTTTCAACTCCAATTTAATAAAGCGGCAACAGCGTTAAACATGGAAAAAATCAAGATAGAAAACGCGGAAAAAACCTATCAGAGAATGAAATCCCTCTATGAGAATCAGGCAATCGCTCAGACAGAATACGAAAGTGCAGAGAATCAATATCTTATGGCCAAGGAGCTCTTAGAATTGGCCCAAAATGATTATGATCTGGCAAAAGAAAATCTGGCTTATACCAATATTTATGCCCCTATATCAGGAGCGATCAGCATGAAGGATGTTGCTGTGGGAGAAAACATTGGCCCCGGAAAAACCTTATTTACAATTGTAGATGTAAGTAGTCTTTATGTAGAGGCAGGAATATCCGAAAAAGATATCGGCTTGATTAAGTTGGGCCAGCAAGTGCTGATGAAAGTTGATGCCCTGGAGGGACAGAATCCCACCGGGAAAATTACAAGTATCGGCCCGGTACCTATAGAACCTTCCAAGACCTATCCTATTAAGGTCCTGGTGGATAATCGGAATAATCAACTAAAAGCGGGAATGTTTGCTACCATCGAAATTGTAACAGAAAACAAAAAAGCAGCAGTAGGTGTTTCAAAGGAAGCTGTCATTCAAGAAAATGGAAAGTCCTATGTTTTTGTAAAAGAAGAAGGGAAAGCAATAAAGAAAGAAGTGTCTACAGGCATGACTATAGATGGTTATATTGAGATTACTGGAGGAATACAAACAGGGGAAGAGATTATCATCGTTGGTCAAGAAAAGCTGGTAGACGGTGCAGCGGTAGAAGCAAAATAGTTCATAGAAAAATAATTTTAGTTATAGGCTGAGGAGCATTTTCCGTTGGGAAAGTGCTCTTATCATTATACTTGAAATTCTAAAAGAATGTACTTTACTAAGAACGGGTAAACTAAATTAATATGTGCTGTAGATTGGCGGATTGACTGAAAAACACGAAGGAACACGAGCGGTGATCAATATAGAATAAGGAAAATACAGCTTTAGGAGTGAAGAGAAAGCTATGACAGCAAATCAAGAAAGCTATGATGTTATTGTAGTCGGCGCAGGTCCTGCTGGAGCTACTGCAGCAAGGAAATTAGCTATGTCCGGCTGTCGTGTACTTTTGATAGATCAGGCAGATTTTCCAAGAGACAAACACTGTGGAGGATTAATACCGGTAAAAGCATTAAAGCTATTAGATTTTGAAATACCAAAAAGAACAATCCTAAATGAAATCCATAGTATTACTTTGTACAGTCAGCATATGGGGGCCTCTACCTATAAAGATCCTGGTATTCTAGGAAAAACTGTAAACCGGAGGGATTTTGACCACCAATTATTGAATCAAGCGATTGCTCAAGGGGTTCGGTTTTATCAGAAGACGAGACTGCAGCATCTGGTAGAGGAGAAACAGCATATCAGAGTGATTACTTCTGCAGGAGAATATGTATGCAGCACATTACTAGGCTGTGATGGGACCCATAGTACTGTAAAGAGATTTGTAGAAAAAAAACACTCTTTTGAACACTATAAAATGGGCTTTGCAGTCAATACATTGCTGCCGGTAGATCATAAGGAACCTTTTCAGGACTTTAAGCTTTTCGGGCTTCCACTGGCCTTTGCCATGGGATGGGCTATTCCACAGGGAAACCGGATCAATATAGGAATTGGAGGTCCTGCCTATCAAAAAAAGCAGATGATGGACTACTTTCAAGTGTATTTGAGAAAAGTAATGGAGCTATATCTCCATATAGATAAACCAAAAGGTATAAGAGGGTCTTTTCTACCGGCAGGGGGATTTCAAAGAAAAGTACAAAAAGGTAATATATTGCTGGCAGGTGATGCTGCGGGATTTGTAGATCCTTTCACAGGGGAGGGAATCTACTATGCGTTGCAAAGCGGGGAATTGGCAGCAGAAAAAATTATGGCGGGAAAAATAACAGATTATGAAGCTGCATGCAAGCATTTCTTTGGCCGTAGGCTTCAAGGGGCTCTGATTTCCAGCTTATTGTGTTATAAAAAAAGGTATACAGAGGTGACATTTTTGAGAGAATTACAGTGTAAAAAGTTTGTGAACAGAATAAAAAATAATTAAAATTTTATAAATTTTGAAAGGGTTTATAGTATATCGAATCGAAAAGTATAAAGATATTTATATTTTTGGAGGACTTGATTGAATGGAAATTCTTAGCTTAGGGCAAAAGGTAAGGCTGCAACGGAAAAAAAAGAATTTAACCTTGAAGGAATTAGCAGGAGATCGGATTACAGCTGCTCAAATCAGCCATATTGAAAGAGATAAGTCCTATCCGAGTCAAGACCTTTTGGAGTATTTTTCAAAAAGACTGGATGTTACTATAGAATATTTAGTAGAATCAAAGGAAGCCCAAGTGAGAAAACTCTGTGAAATAAAGCTGTTAGAAGGGGAAGCTTTGATTTATCGTGAAGAATATCTAAAAGCCAGCGAAAGGATTCAAGAGGTTATTAAGCTAGTAGAAGGATACGGAATTGCAGACTTAGATGGTTTTGCAAAATATCTGCTGGGTCAGACCTATATAAAGCTGAAGAACTATAAAGAAGCAGCCCACTGTTTGGAGGAAAGCATACGTCTCTATTCCAGCATCAGTAATCAGGAAGGTGTTGTCAACAGCTACCTGCAGCTTGGTTTGGTCTATTACTATAAAAACTATTTCCATTCTGCTTTAGACAAATACAATCAAGCAGAGCTAATTCTGAAAAAAAATAGCATTTATAATCTGGAGCTAAAGTATAAGACCTTTTTTAACATATCTCTATGCTATGTAGGGTTAGGTCAGGGAAATCATGCATTGGATTATGCGCTAAAAGTAAAGGAAATTCAAGAAAAGATGGAAAATTATAGGGAGCAGGGTAAAACTCTAACCTTACTGGCTGCAGGCCATATGGAAAGTGGAGATCTGCAGTCTGCAAAAGAATGCCTGCAGCAGGCGTTGGCCATTTATAAAAAAGAGAATGAAAAAAGAGAAATTGCATTTATTGAAAATAATTTAGGCCAGATTTACAGAAAAACAGGAAAATACGAAGAGGCACTACTACATCTGGAGAAGGCATATACGCTAAAAAAAGAGATTCAGGATAATACCCTTCCGAATACGATTTTTGAGTATGTTCAGTACTATATAGAGCAAAAAAATTACGAAAAAGCGGAAGCGCTAATCAATGAAGCACTTTCATACGTGGAGGGAGACCACGGGGAAATACATAGAATAGATGCACTTCGCTATCTGGCAAAAATTCAAAGATATAAAAAGGATTATGAAAAGGCGGTCGTGATAATAGCAGAAGTAATAGAAATATTACAGGAGCTGCAGCTGCCAAAGCAGCTAGCTGCTAGTTATCTAGATATGGCAGAAATCTATAGGGAAGTAGGGCAGGAGAAAAAAAGTGTAGACTTTTATCAAAAAGGTATAGAAATTTTTAGAAGAACAGGTGTAATTAATATGTAAGGTCTATGTAGACTCAAATATAAGGGGGCAATGATTGTGGGATATCCTAGGTTAGAGATTGACTTAAAAAAGATTCGTCATAATGCAAGAGAATTATTTACCCAATGCAGCAAAGCAGGTATTCATATAGCAGCAGTGACAAAGGTCTTTTGTGGTGAGGCCAAAATTGCACAGGTTCTGGTCGAAGAGGGCATAACCATGCTTGCAGATTCAAGAATGCAAAATATAAAAAAGCTTAGCAATCTTTCGGTTCCAAAGATGCTTCTGCGAATACCTATGCTGAGTGAACTGGAGGATTTGGTAGAATATGTAGATGTCAGCTTTCAATCGGAGATTGACACAATTAGGAAAGTATCGGAAATAGCCCAGAAACAAAATAAAATCCATGATATCATGTTGATGGTAGATTTGGGAGATCTCCGGGAGGGTTGTTGGGAGGATGAGGTGCAGACTATCGTGGAGGCGGCGATGGCCCTAAAAGGTGTTCGCCTGATAGGAATTGGCGCCAACTTTGGTTGTTATGGCGGTGTAATTCCAGAGCGGCATACGCTGGAAAAACTGGTGGGTATCAAAGAAGAAATTGAAAACAGATGGGGATTAGAACTGGAATTCATTTCCGGAGGGAACTCTAATAGTCTTCATCTTCTATGGGAGAATCAAATTCCTAAAGGAATCAATCAGCTTCGATTGGGAGAGCCAATTGTATTGGGAAAAGAAGATGTTTACAATGTGCCTATCGATGGATTATATCAAGATGCATTTCGCCTCTTTGGACAAGTAGTGGAAATCAAAGAAAAACCCTCTGTTCCCATTGGAAAAAGAGGAATAGATGCCTTTGGCAATGTTCCTGTTTTTACAGATAGAGGCCTGCGGAAAAGGGCTATTGTTGCTATGGGAAGGCAGGATATCCTTTTAGATGGGATTCAACCTATAGAAAAAGAGATGATCATATTGGGAGCTAGCAGTGACCACTTGTTGGTGGATATCGCTGATGCGAAAATTACTAAGAAGATTGGAGACATACTGGAATTTACCATGAGCTATGGCGCCCTGCTGGCTGCTATGACATCTGCCTATGTCCATAAGGTATTTATTGAGTAAACAGATTTTTTTATTCGTAGGACGTATAATGGAGTAGTTTGCTAAAGGCGTGTTATGAAGGGAAAAAGAGATATAATTTGCTGCCTTTTAAAGAGGACAGAAAATAGATTTTCAAACCATATAAAATCTACAATACATAAAATATTTTTTTTAATGTTGACAAAGAGATTTTTCTTGCATACAATTGTATAAACTTTCAAAAAATAAGTTAGGGTGATAAAGATGTTAGAGAAAATTAGAAAGGGCTGCAAACTTTATATCGGTTTTTATTTTTACTGGGGCTTTTACTTTTTTAGCGCTGGATTTTTTGCATGGAATAATAACCGATATGAAACCACCTTTCTAAGAAAATCTTTGTACCCTATGGGTGCATGAATCTACTCATAAAGTATACTCATATACTTTTTAAAAAGAGACTCTTAGAATAGAGTCTCTTTTTTTTTCGTCAAAGATGAAAAGGATACAGAAATCAAGGAGGTTATGGAGATGGTAATCGTTATGAAACCACAAACACCAGAAACAGAAATGGAGAGAATTAAGAGAAAAATGGAGAGTCTAGGATGTCAAGTACAGTTAACACAAGGAGAGAATCACTGTATTTTAGGATTGATAGGGGATACCAGAAAGATTGATCCTAGCCAAATTCAAGCCAATGAGCATGTTGAAAAGGTCCTTCGGGTACAATATCCTTTTAAGCTGGCCAGTAGAATGTTTCATCCCGATGATACGGTTGTAACCGTTGGAGAACATCGAATTGGCGGGGGAAATGTGGTTGTGATTGCAGGGCCCTGTGCTGTGGAAAGTGAAGAACAGCTAATGACCATTGCTAGGATTGTAAAGGATTATGGGGCCCACATGCTTCGCGGCGGCGCTTACAAGCCCCGAACATCCCCATACAGTTTCCAAGGCATGGGAGAAGATGGGTTAAAGCTATTGAAAAAAGCAAAAGAAGAAACAGGAATGCCCATTGTTACAGAAGTAATGTGCTTGGATACTTTTGATGTAGTAGCGGAATATACAGATATCCTGCAAATTGGAGCCAGAAATATGCAGAACTTTGCGCTGTTGAAAAAAGCAGGAAAGTGTCAGATGCCGGTGCTGCTAAAAAGAGGATTAAGTGCGACGATAGAAGAATTCTTAATGTCGGCCGAGTACATTATGTCTGAGGGAAATCCTAATGTGATCCTCTGTGAAAGAGGGATTCGTACCTTTGAGACCTACACCCGTAATACCTTAGATTTGAGTGCCGTACCGTTAATCAAAGAATTAAGCCACTTGCCAATCATTGTTGATCCGAGCCATGCAACAGGAAAATGGTCCATGGTAGAGCCTTTATCCAGAGCGGCCATCGCAGTCGGTGCAGATGGGTTGATCATTGAGGTACATCATCAGCCAGAGCTGGCACTATCAGACGGAGCCCAATCACTGAAACCGGAGAAGTTTGGAAAGCTAATGCATGCAGTCCAAAAAATCTCTGCATCAATCTAGTGTACTGTAGGAAAGGAAGCAGAAGACAATGGACTTTTTTAATAAAATAACTTTTATCGGTTTAGGATTGATTGGCGGATCTATGGCAGCTGCACTAAAGAAGAGGGGTTACGGTGGAGAATTGGTTGGTTATGATGCATCAGGAGATGCCTCAATTGAAGGAAAAAAATGGGGTATCATTGACCATAAGGCAGATACGTTGAAGGATGCTGTAGCAGATGCGGACCTAGTGGTTCTGTGTACGCCCATCGCGGCTTACGCCCAGATATTAAAGGAAATTTCCCCTCATCTAAAAAACGAAGCAATCTTAACCGATGTGGGAAGTGTTAAAGGCTGTGTAGCAGATTTAGTAAAAGGGCATATAAACCCAAATATTCAGTTTATAGGCGGCCATCCTATGGCAGGATCTGAAAAAGGAGGATTAAAAGCCGCAAGTGCAACACTGTTTGAAAATGCTTACTATTTTCTTACTCCGGGACAGGAAACAGTAAACGGCACAGTAGCCAAGATGGAAACCTTCGTTAAATCTCTGGGAGCATACCCGGTAGTAGTAGGACAGAGGGAACATGATAAAATCACTGCAAGAATTAGTCATATTCCCCATTTGGCTGCAGTGATCCTAACAAATCTTTTAGACCGAGAAGGTGGGGTTAATAGTGTTGCTTTTGCAGGGGGAGGATTTCGTGATACGACCAGAATTGCCTCCGGAAATCCAGCGATGTGGAAGGATATATTTTTCTATAACAAAGAGGAGATGCTGCAAGGGATCCAAAGCTTAGAAAAAATGCTGAGTGAGTTCCGAGAACTGCTGGAGAAAAAGAAGGAAGATCAGGTATTAGACCTGTTAAATAAAGCAAAGTTTATTCGGGACGGTGTGCCGAAGGGATTACCGGATTATATGCCTCCCCTATATGATATTGTTGTTGATGTAGAGGACCGGCCAGGCATACTAGGAGAGTTGACCCAGTTAATGGGTGATCATTCTATGAATATAAAAGAAATTGAAATCCTCCACGCCAGAGAAGGCGAGCAAGGGGCTGTAAGAATGGGATTTGCAACGGCGCAGGAACAGGAGCAGGCCTTTTTAGTATTAAGGGGAGGCGGATTTTCAAGGACATACATGAAGGGAGAAAAGAATGATGCTGACAGTGAATCGTGTTGAGAGAATACAGGGAAGAATCCAGGTTCCAGGGGATAAATCCATATCCCATAGAGCTGTAATGTTCGCCAGTATAGCAAAGGGGAAAAGCACTATTGAAGGTTTTCTACCAGGCGAGGATTGTCTTAGTACGGTAGCATGCTGCCGAGGCTTGGGAATCGACATTAAGCAGGAAGGCACATTTTTAGAGGTTCAGGGAAAAGGACAGTATGGACTTCAAGAGCCTGAGAATCTGTTAGATGCGGGAAACTCAGGTACTACCATGCGGCTCTTATCCGGTATCCTGGCAGGACAAAGTTTTTTGTCTGTGATTACTGGTGATGGATCACTGCGCAAGCGTCCTATGGCAAGGATTGCCAATCCTCTCCGCCAGATGGGTGCAAAGATTGACGGGCGTGTTGGTGGAAAGCTGGCACCTTTGATTATTCGCGGGGGAAATCTGGAAGGGATTGATTATACCTTGCCAGTACCTAGTGCACAGGTGAAATCAGCTATTTTATTAGCAGGTTTATATGCTTCAGGTGAAACTATTGTAAGAGAAGAGTTTTTATCCAGGGATCATACAGAACGGATGCTGCAGTTTTTCGGAGGAAACCTGGAGCGAAGGGACGGAAGCGTAGTTTTGAAAAAGTCAGAGCTGTACGGACAGTCGGTAAAGGTACCGGGAGATATCTCCTCAGCGGCCTTTTTTATGGCAGCTGCAGCTGCTATGCCTGGAGGACATTTGATTATTGAAGATGTGGGGTTAAATCCAACCCGTACAGGCATTATAGATGTACTGAGGGAAATGGGTGCCCATATTCGGATTGATAATATATATAGCAGCGGTGGAGAAGATTTAGGCACGGTTATTGTAGAAGGCGGAAAACTAAAGGGCATTACGATAACCAAGGAAATTATGCCGAGACTAATTGATGAGGTTCCGGTTATCGCAGCCATTTCAGCCTTGGCAGAAGGAACCATGCGCATTACCGGAGCAGAGGAGTTAAAGGTTAAAGAATCCAATCGGATTGCTGCAATGGTTACCGAACTGAAAAAACTAGGCATTCAGGCGGAGGAACTAGAGGATGGGATGGAAATCACAGGAACCGGTAGAATAAGCGGAGGCGTGGTAGAGAGCTATGGAGATCATCGCATTGCCATGGCCATGGCAGTCTGTGGCTTATTTGCACAAGAGCCTGTTCAAATACAAAACAGTGAATGTATTGCCGTATCTTTTCCTGGTTTTGAAAAGACATTAAAAGAAATTACTTGGTAATTCTAAAATACAGGGGGTTCATTATGGAAATCGCATATTTGGGGCCAGAAGGCTCCTATAGTCACGGAGCTGCACTGGCCTATATATCAGGAGCTACAGCAATTCCAATGCAAAGTTTTTCAGAAGTATTTGAGGCAGTGGAAACAGGAAAAATAAAGATGGGTATATTGCCTATAGAGAATTCTACAGAGGGAGCCGTTACCATGGTTATGGATGGCCTT
This sequence comes from Geosporobacter ferrireducens, assembly GCF_001750685.1. Taxonomy (GTDB): domain Bacteria; phylum Bacillota; class Clostridia; order Peptostreptococcales; family Thermotaleaceae; genus Geosporobacter; species Geosporobacter ferrireducens. Next base: position 2,859,857 of record NZ_CP017269.1, read on the forward strand.
TTACACACAAAAAGGGCACAGATTATTGGAGAATTAGTTTTTGAAATCCGTCATCATTTGCTCAGTACAGGAAAAAATGTGGAAGACATACAGTGTGTGTTGTCGCATCCCCAAGCCATTGAACAATGCCGTGAATTCTTTAGAAAAAATTATCCCAGTATACGGCTTTTAGCCAGCGAGAGTTCATCACAGGCCTGTATTACTGCCAAAAATAAGGGGATCACCTATGGCGCCATTGCAAATAAAGTAGCAGGAGAAAGATACGGACTGAATATTCTCAGTGATCAAATTCAAGACAATCTAATGAATCAAACCCGATTCATTGTGATCGGTAGAAAAGAAACATCGGCTACGGGAAGGGATAAAACCTCAATTGCTTTTTCTTTTCATGACGATCATCCTGGAAGCTTATATGAGGTTTTGCGAGAATTTGCAGAAAGAGACATTAACTTAACACGCATCGAATCCCGCCCTGCGAAGGCGGAATTAGGTAAATATGTTTTCTATATTGACTTCCATGGACATCAAAAAGAGGTTATGATACAGGAAGTTTTAGAAAAAATTCAAAATATAACAAGATGGGTAAAAGTCTTGGGTTCATATCCATTAAGCGCAGAAGAGGGGTTACAGCAGAGAACAAGGTTAGGGGTGGTGTAATTGCTAAGAATTTTAACAGCAGGAGAATCCCATGGAAAAGGCTTGGTAGGAATTATAGAAGGATTTCCTTCCAACGTTAGGGTGGATATCAATGAAATTCATCAGGATTTAGCAAGAAGGCAAAAGGGTTACGGTCGTGGCGGACGCATGAAGATTGAACAGGATCAGGTGGAGATTCTTTCAGGAGTCCGTAATGGGAAAACATTAGGAAGCCCTATTGCCTTTCTAATTAAAAACAAGGATTATGAAAACTGGGAATCCTATATGGATCCAATGGAAGCAGATATAGAGACAAAAAAGGTTACCAACCCTAGACCGGGGCATGCAGATTTAACAGGTGCACGAAAATATGGTTTTGATGATGTCCGCAATGTGCTGGAGCGCAGTAGTGCCAGAGAGACGGCTGCCCGGGTAGCAGCAGGCAGTATAGTAAAACAGTTGCTAAAGGTTTTTGGAATTGAGGCAGCGGCCCATGTTACAGCTATTGGAAAAGCTGCATTGGAAGAAGAAATATGGGACTTTGAGAAGATCAAGGAGGCGGAGGATTCTCCTGTTCGTTGTGTTGATCCTATTGTAGCACAGCAGATGATTCAGCGGATTGACGATGCAAAGGAAACAGGAGATTCTTTAGGTGGAATTTTCGAAATCCATATAAAAGGACTGCCTGTAGGTCTTGGCAGCTATGTGCAATGGGATAGGAAAATAGACGCCAAGCTGGCTTATGCGCTTATGAGCATACAGGCGATCAAAGGGATTGAATTTGGTTTTGGATTTAAAAATGCACAAAAGCCTGGTTCTCAGGTCCATGATGAAATCTTTTATGAGAGAGAACGCGGCATCTATCGTTCTACCAATCAGGCAGGGGGCATTGAAGGGGGCATGACTAATGGTGAACCCATCGTGATTCGATGTGCCATGAAGCCGATCCCGACGCTATGTAAACCTTTAAGAACCATAGATTTACACACCGGGGAACCTGCCGATGCATCGGTAGAGCGAAGTGACACCTGTGCAGTGCCGGCAGCGGCTGTAGTAGGAGAGATGGTAGCTCTGACTGTGATTGGGGAAGAATTTATTCGGAAGTTTGGCGGAGATTCGCTGGAGGAGATGATGCAAAGGTGGAAAGCCTGCAAATCAACCTAGGAGAAAGAAGCTATTCTATTTATATTGGTACAGGATTGTTTTCAAAGTTAGATGAATTTAAGCCCAAAGCAGATCGCTATCTGCTGTTGACCGATGAGAATGTAGATGCTTACTATGGAGAGCAGGTTATGGCTGCAGTAGGAAAAGAAAACTGCCAAAAATATGTCATAGAACCGGGAGAGAGCAGTAAGACAATGGAAACAGTGACGGGAATCCTTTCTTACATGCTGGACCAGCAATTTACCCGAAAATCTGCGCTGATTGCCCTTGGCGGCGGTGTAGTAGGAGATATCGCAGGTTTCTGTGCATCGGTCTATATGCGGGGAATTGAGTGGATACAGCTTCCTACTACACTACTGGCTCAAGTAGACAGCAGTGTAGGCGGTAAAACCGGAGTGAATATGCCCCAGGGAAAAAACGTTGTTGGAAGTTTTTATCAACCCCAAGCGGTTGTTATTGATATAGATGTTTTAAAGAGCTTACCGAAAAGAGAAATGGTCAGTGGTATCGGTGAAGTGATTAAATACGGTATTATATGTGATTATGATTTTTTTTCTTATATGAATAAAAATCTATACCAGCTTTTTACTTTGAAAAAGGAAGTTCTGGAAAAGGTCATTTATGACTGCTGCAGGATGAAGGCAGTGATAGTTGCAGCAGATGAACGGGAAGGCGGGTTAAGAAAAATTCTAAACTTTGGTCATACTTTTGGTCACAGCCTGGAGGCAGCTACCAACTATGAAAAATATACCCATGGAGAGGCTGTATTAATCGGCATGAGTGTCGAGGCAAAGATGGCATGGGATATGGGTTGGATTGATAGACTGTATTATGAAGAAATTAAAGGGCTTATTGAGAAGACAGGAATATCCCTTGATATTACCAATATGGATAAAGCGTTACTGCTGGATAAGATGATGGGAGATAAAAAAAATCAGGAAAATAAAATTTCCTTTATATTGCCAATAGAAAAGGGTGGTGTAAAAGAAGTGATGCTGCAGAGGGACGCAGTAAAATGGTAGTATGAAAAATAGAAATAATTGTGTATTTCTATAGGTTAAAAATACTGAGAAGATGTAATGGAGGGTCTACAATTGAAAACAATTCAAGAAATTCGAAAAGAAATTGATCATTGCGATGAAATATTGATTCAAGCCTTTGAGAAAAGAATGGAGTTAGTACTTCAAGTACTGGAATATAAAACAAAAGAAGGGATGCCCATACTGGACAGTTCGAGAGAAGAAGAGATTATTGCCCACGGTTTAAGAAGTGTGAAAAATAGGGACTTTAGCAAAGAAATAGAAGACTTCATTAAAAGCATCTTAAATATCAGCCGTAAGATGCAGTCAATAAGGCTATTTCCTTATAATATTATTCTGATCGGTTTTATGGGAACAGGTAAAAGTGCCATTGGAGATAGACTGTCCCAACTTTTAAGAATGGAGTGCATTGATACGGATGTTTTGATTGAACGGCAAATGAAAACCTCAATAGCGAAAATGTTTGAGGAGCATGGAGAAAAGTACTTTAGAGAAGCTGAAAAAGATATGGTAAAGAGAGTAAGCTATCGAAAAAACACTATTATTTCTTGCGGTGGAGGGGTTGTGTTACATCCAGATAACGTGAAGCAGTTAAAGGATAACGGCAAGATTGTTTTGTTAAGTGCGCATCCGGAGATTATATATGAACGAGTGAAGGAGGACCAGAATTTACCGGTCTTAAAAGGAAATATGAGCATTGAATTTATTCAAAAGAAAATGGAAGAAAGAAAAGATAAATATGAATCAGCGGCAGATATCATTGTAGATACTTCTAATAAGGATAAGGAAGAAATCTGTCAGGAAATTGTTTATAAATTACTTAAAAATGGAAAATAGGGAGAGTTATTGAAAAAAATAGATTTTTAGTAATGAGGTCACTTTAATGAAATTGAGTAGCCAAACAAAGTGACCTCATTTTTTTAATCACACATCTATATGACAGATGTGATCGGGGAGATTGATTTTTCAGAAACGATCAAATAACATGGGCAAAGAATAATTGACAGATAATTCTAAATATGATAAACTTTAAGAAAGTTCCACTAAAAGGAACACAGTACCGCTAAGTGGAACTTTGAGACTCTCTCTGTCTAGAAATTTGTATTAAAGACTCAAAACAATAACAAGGGGGAAGAAAAATGAAAAAAAGGCATACAAAAAAACTGTTTTGTGTATTCCTCGCATTCATCACAATGCTAACCATGTTGATAGGCTGTTCTCAAGGAGAGAAAAATACTGCTGCTGAACCGCAAAAAGTGAACTTTCCAGAAAGAGACTTAAATGGCTATATCATGTGGGGGGCCGGTGGGGCAATGGATAATGTTTCCAGAACGATTACGCCGCTGGTAGAAAAATACCTGAATAAAAGTGTAGTACTGCAAAATAAAACAGGTGCCACAGGTGCTGTTGCTACACAGTTTGTCTATGATCAAAAAGCGGATGGATATACGCTTCTATACGGTGCAGAGAATCCGCAGCTATATGGGGTACTTAATATTTCTAAGCTAGACTATAAAGATTTTGAGCCTATTAGCATATTGGGAAGAGGCGTAGCCGTAGTTATTGTTCCTGCCGATTCAAAGTTAAATACCATACAGGATCTGATTGATGCTGCAAAAGCACAGCCGGGTAAAATGAAAATGAGCTCCACAGGCCCTGGTGGACTTCCCTTTGTTGTTGCATCATTGATCAGCACTGTAAGTGGGACAGAGTTTAACTTGGTGCCCTTTGACGGAGAAGGTCCAGCAGTAACTGCAATGCTGGGAAATCATGTCGATTTTACAAGTGTAGGACTTGCTGCAGCAAGGGAGCTATACAGAAGTGGAAAAGTTAAACCTTTAGCACTCATTTCAAATGATCCGGTAGAAGGAATGGAAGAAATTCCAGTCATTGGTCAGATTATGCCGGAATACAAAAAATATCTTCCTTGGGGTCCCTTCTATGGTGTGTTTGTAAAAAATGAGACACCTGAAGAGGTGAAGGAAATTCTGAGAGATGCTTATAAAAAAGCCTTTGAAGAAGAAAAGTTCCAGAGTTTTCTAAAGGATTTTGGTGCAGTACCGATGGGGATCTCAGGACAAGAGGCAAGGGACTTTATGGAAAATTGGCAGAGACTGTCTACTTGGTTGTTGTATGATGCAGGCGGTACGGATATATCACCAGAGACATTAGGAATTAAACGTATAGGCGAATAAGACGGATAGAAATTTTTCAGAGACAAGAGAGTTCTGACATAGGAAGAGCTTATGATCTTAGTTGTAATCTTACAATTTAATCAAACAATATTTAGAAGGTTTGTGACGTTGAATTGGAGAGAAAAAAGGAAATCTCTCCAATTTTACTTTACGATCGTTCTTTTGAGTAGAAGTACGGGATAAAGCTGAAGAAGTAAAAGAATTAAAGATAACATAAGTACGATATTGTTGCTATGTTGAATAAGTTTTTTTGCTTATTTTTTCTGAATAAACTATGAAACTATTCCCGTGGATAAGCATCCAGATAATCTTTAGCCGTTTGTATGCAGCGACGTGCATGCTCTGCATAACCAAATTCTTTAACTTTTTCCAGATTTGGCAGCTCAATTGAGTATGGAACCTCAGGTATTTGATTTAAAATACGCGCAACATCAATGCCGCCTTCACCGACATAGGAACGGGCCTCACGAAGGATACGGATCATTTCATCTCTCTCTGTTGGAATTTCTCCAGGAGCATCGCAAAGATGTGCAAAGTGGAACCATTGGCGGGGCAATGCATTCAGGTCTTCAACATTGTCTTTTGAACGGTGGAAATGATGTGTATCAATCATAATACCAGCATTTTCACAATTAACCGCACGAAGAACATCTACTGCTCCTGCAAGGTCAAACACTTCGGCAATTGGAACAAATTCTAAATCTACAGTCAGACCGAATGATTTCGCTAGATCACAAAGTTCGCCAAATTTTTCGATATAGAAATTACGATTAGGGGTCCAGATACTGCTTAGAACATGTTTGCCGCCTAACTCAGCAGCAACTTCCATTGCCGGCAGATATCTTTTTGGGTCCAGACCATCATAGATACGGGCTAATTCAATGTCCAAAAGTTTGAGACCTGTATCTGCAAGGGCTCTTTTCGTTTGTTTCATCATCTCGTTATTTCCGGCTAAATCATAGTTAGGTTCTCCAGGAAGACCCATATAAATAGGCCGCAGGCTGACATAATCATATCCGGCCATAGCAGCTATATAAGTCATTTCAGGCGGTGCACATCCTAGCACAGTGAGATGTGCTAAAGAAAATTGTCGTTTCATTTTCTTACTCCTCTCGAGTTCCGTCAGATGGAATCTGGTTTTACTATACGGTTTTTAACAAAATTATATGTAAATTATTCGTGCTTGTCAATAGTTGTATTTGTCTTTTCAAACTATTCAAAAAACACGTAGACATTAGGAAGTATGGACTATAGCGGCAAATGGTACAGAAAAATAAGAAGGTGGTGCTTTGAAAAAAATTCATAAAACTAAAATTATATGAAAAATTAAGAATATTAGATTGACACTCAAAAAAAAAGGTGGTAGACTAAGAGCAAGTTCCAAAGAGAGGAACGTAGTACCATTGAGTGGAACAACAAAACTTCATACATATAAATTTACTTTGATTTCAATTTAAAAATTAAATTTGTGCCAATAAGCATACTTGTTAGGAGGTTTTAATGCAATGAGTAAATCGGAAAAAGTGATTGAGGTAAAGGGAAGAAAGATTGGTGGAGAGATATCCCAAATTTGTACGCCTCTTGTTGCAAAGACAGAAGAGCAGTTATTCCAGGAAGCAGAGGCAATATTAGCTTTAAAACCAGACTTGGTAGAGTGGAGAGTTGATTATTTCGATGATGTTGAAAATATCCAAAAAGTATTAGATATACTCTCACACTTAAGAAAAAAGCTGGAAGCATACCCCATTATTTTTACGTGCAGGGTAGACCTTGAGGGAGGACATCGAAAGATAGAGAATGGATTACGCTTTGATTTAATCAAAAAAGTAATAAAAAGCAGACAAGTAGATATTGTTGATGTGGAACTAATTAGTGGGGAAGCGATTTTACGGGAAATTATTGCTGAAGCCAATGAAAACGATATTTACGTAATTATATCCAACCATGATTTTCAGAAAACGCCATCAAAAGAGGAAATGATTGAGCGATTGAGAAAAGCTCAGGAAATTGGTGCTGATATTGCAAAAATTGCTGTGATGCCAAATACGATGGAAGATGTGTTGAATCTATTGTATGCTACCAATACAATGAAGGAAAAATATGCAGAAATACCCCTAATTACAATGTCTATGTCAGGAAAAGGCTTGATTAGCAGAATGGCCGGAGGTGTTTTCGGCTCTGCGGTTACCTTTGGTGCCGGAAAAGCAGCTTCTGCACCGGGACAGATTGCTGTCGCAGAGCTGCGAGAGGTCATAGATATATTGCATAAAAACATGTAGCATAAAGATGAAAAATAATCGTTTAACTTTGAAGGGAGAGAATGTGGTGAAAAAGTTGGTTTCCCATGCACTGGCAGACTACTTAGAAAGACAAGGGGTCGAATACGTTTTCGGACTATGCGGTCACACCGTTATCGGAATGTTAGATGCCCTTCAGAAAAGCAAATTAAAGTTTATCTCTGTTCGCCATGAGCAAATTGCTGCCCATGCAGCCGATGGATATGCAAGAACCAGTGGAAAACCAGGTGTGGTGCTCCTTCACTTAGGTCCTGGACTTACAAATGCTACTACTGGTGTGGCCAACGCGGCGCTGGATAATATTCCAATGGTAGTCATTGCGGGAGATATACCGAGTTACTACTATGGAAAGCATCCACACCAAGAATTTAATTTACATGCAGATGCCTCACAATATGAGATTTACAAGCCATTTGTAAAAAGAGCATGGCGGATTGAAAGACCGGAGGCATTCCCTGAGATTCTGGATAAAGCCTTTACAATGGCTGTCAGTGGAAGACCTGGGCCTGTACTGATTTCAGTGCCGATGGATATGTTTTCAAGAGAGATTGACATGATTCACTTCGAAAGAACATACCATCACAGGATGAATATTGCGAAGCCTTCATTAGACCAAGAGACAGGAGAAAAAATCATAGATATGCTGTTAGCAGCGAAGAATCCGGTTATTCACTATGGCGGTGGAATTCTTTTAGCAAAAGCATCACAAGAATTAACAGATTTCGTAGATTTTCTGGATATACCAGCAACAAGAACCCTAATGGGCCAAGGGGGCCTTTCCGATACCCATCCACTGGCCGTAGGGATGACAGGCTTCTGGGGAACGGAATATGTTAACAACACGACAAAGAATGCAGATGTAATTCTAGGATTAGGTACAACCTTTGCAGAGGCGGACAGCAGTTCTTGGTATGGAGGAGTAACCTTTAATATTCCACCCACCAAGCTGATCCACATAGATATTGACCCTACAGAAATCGGTAGAAATTTTCCGGTAGAAATTGGTGCAGTGGCCGATCTAAAAGCAGCATTAAAAGATCTGCTAGCCGTTGCAAAGAAAAAAAAGCCGGAAGGCGTGCAGCGACCAGAGCTAAGAAAAGAAATTAAAGCATACAAGGAAGCCTTTAAAAAGAGCAATCAAGAAGTAGAAGCGAGCAGCCAGTTCCCCATGACGCCTCAAAGAATCCTCCAAGACGTACGAGAGACACTTCCTGAAGACGGCATCATTCTAACAGATGTAGGTTGGAATAAAAACGGTATGGGACAGCAGTTCCCCATTACAGTGCCTGGAACGATTCTTCACCCAGGCGGACTGGCAACGATGGGATTTGGTCCATCGGCAGTACTAGGTGCAAAGCTTGGTGCGCCACATAAAAAAGTTATTACCATGGTAGGTGACGGTGGATTTGGAACAAACCCATCGGTTATGGCGACAGCAGTAGAGCAAGGAATACCTGTAGTATGGGTAGTCATGAACAACGGTGCTTTTGGAACCATCGCAGGACTAGAAGCAGGCCACTACCACCACACCTTTGGCACGGTATTCCAGAAGCCGGATGGAACAAGATATAACCCGGAATGGGCTGAAGTGGCAAAAGCCTATGGCATTAAAGCCAAGAAGATCACAAGCGCAAAAGAATTCAAAGAGGTATTTAAAGAAGCATTAGATGCGAATGAACCCTACTTAATCGATGTGCCGATGGAAAACATCCCGGTACCTACAGATGGAATCTGGAACATCAATGATATCTATACACCGAAGGAAAATGTTGTAGAAGGTAAGCTAATGTATGGAGAGCCTGCAAAATCAAAACACGTAACGACAAAGTAGACCGGTAAAGGGCTACCGGCAATAGTATTTTTATAAGCTTGCATTTAGCGTAAGCGAATGGGAGAAAGTTATCAGGAGTTTTTATAAAAGCATTAAAACTCCTGATAATGAAAAATCTTCTGAGCTAATTCTTTTAATTGGAAGATATTTATCAGCTAAGCAGATTCGTCAAGAAGAAATCGATTTCCAAGTCAGCAAATCATTCTAAATCAAACCCATTGATTTTAGAATGATTCAATGAAATAATAATGATGAGGGGGAAAAAAATGAAAACGAAAATCCAACTAAAGAAAGTTTTTTGTGTAGTACTGTCATTGGTATTGCTGGCAGGCGTGCTTGCAGGTTGTGCAAAAGAGGCTCCAAAGCAGCCGGAACAAGAACAAAAGGTAGATTTTCCAACCCAAGACTTAGCAGGGATTGTTCAGTGGGGTGCTGGTGGTGGAACCGATACGATATCTAGAGCCATCACACCATTAGCAGAAAAGTACCTTGGAAGAACTATTGTAATGCAAAACAAAACTGGTGCTACAGGTGCCATCGCGACGCAGTTTGTATATGACCAGAAAGCAGATGGACATACACTATTATTTGGAGCAGAAAATCCCCAACTATATCAAGTAATGGATATCTCGAAATTAACCTATAAGGATTTTGAACCAGTAATTCTTACAGGCTATGAAACTGCAGTAATCGTTGTTCCGGCTGATTCAAAGTTTAATAATATTCATGACTTATTGGATGAGGCCAAAGCAAACCCAGGAAAGATTAAACTAGGAACTACAGGCCCGGGAGGATTGCCTTTCGTTGTAGCTTCTTTCTTGAAAACTGTAAGTGAAGTAGAGTTTAACCAAATACCTTTCGATGGCGACGGTCCAGTGCTTACAGCACTACTAGGGGGCCACGTAGAGGTGACGATTGTAAAGATGTCTATTGCCGATGAAATGTATAAAGCGGGAAAGATTAAGGTTATATCCGCCATCACAGACAAACCAATGGAAGGTGTAGATGTTGCAGCAATTGGACAAGAAATACCTGCCTATAATAAATATCTGCCATGGGGGTTATTCTATGGTGTATTTGTAAAAAAAGAGACACCGGAAGAAACAAAGCAAATTTTAAAAGACGCATTTAGAAAGGCTTTTGAAGAAGAGCAATTCCAAAGCTTCCTAAAGGGCAGATATATCACGCCGCTAGGAACATCAGGAAAAGAAGCTGAAGAATTCTTAGACAACTGGCAGAGTGTTTCTGCATGGCTGCTCTATGATGCCGGTGGAGCACCAATATCTCCGGAAAAATTCGGAATTAAACGTGTAGAATAATAATATGTGAGGAGGATTATTGTGGAAGACAGAGAGCTTCAGGTTGGAGAACGAGGACTTAGCTATATGCTAATTGCACTGAGTTCATTTGCGATCTATGAATCCGTAAAGATATCCGGTGCAAATCTTACATCATCTTCTCCAGGAGCGTTTCCACTATTTATCTCCAGCTTGTTGTTCGTGTTTAGTATGTGGATTTGGGGAGAAAAGAAAAAATTCTCCCCAGAATCCTATTCTAATTATGGAGAGAAAATAAAAGCTCTTGGAAATTTAATATTTAAAAAGGATGTAGTGGTTGTAATACTTCTTCTAGTCCTATATAGTGTGTTTCTGGGTATTGTCGGATTCCCGCTGGCAACATTTGCGTTTTTATGGATAGCAATCAGTTACCTGACTTCAGGCAGTTGGGGAAAAAACCTATTCATTGCATTATTAAACTTAGGGGTTATTTTATTGATTTTCAAAGTACTGTTTAAAGTTATTCTTCCTTAAGGAGGTGGAGTCGTGGATGCACATGTTATGAATATTTTTTTACCCCTGCTGGATATAAATTTGTTACTGCTAATCGCAGCAGGAACTTTTGCAGGTATTTATATTGGTGCCATACCAGGATTATCTGTTACAATGGCAGTATCCCTATTGATTTCTTTTACCTTTTCATGGGATACGCACTCAGCGCTAGCTTTAATGGTAGGAATTTATACCGGTGGCGTTTATGGCGGTTCCAGATCTTCAATTTTGCTGAATATCCCAGGAGCTCCAGCAGCGATTGCAACCAGTTTTGACGGATATCCACTGGCAAAGCTGGGAGAAGCGGGTAAAGCCATCGGGATTTCTACAGTAGAGTCAGTTTTAGGAGGTTTTATTGGAATTGCTGCATTGGCGTTGGGAGCACCTTTTGTATCAGAATTTGCGTTGAAATTTGCACCAAGAGATTATCTGCTATTAGCAATTATGGGTTTAATGCTGGTAGGCAGCCTTGGTTCCAAATCAACACCTAAGGGACTATTTATGGCAGCATTTGGAATTTTATTGGGATTAGTAGGGATGGACCCTTTAACAGGCCAAGGAAGATTTACCTTTGGTTCTCTAAACCTAATGGGGGGAATCAATTATGTAACAGCCATGATCGGATTGTTTGGGGTTTCTGAGGCGCTGGTACAGATAAAAACAAAAGATTTGCCCGTAGTAAAGCAAAAAATTGAGAAAATCATACCCTCATGGGAGACTTTATTGCGGTTTTTACCTTTATCGATCCGTACTTCAATACTAGGGGTTGTTGTAGGTGCGCTACCCGGAACCGGTGGGGATTTGGCTGCACTTTTGGCCTATGATCATGCAAAGCGAACGGTAAAAAATCCTACAAGGCCTTTTGGAGAAGGTGCACTAGAGGGACTTGTTGCACCGGAATCTGCGAACAATGCAGCCATAGGAGGTGCCTTTATCCCTATGTTAACGCTAGGGATTCCAGGAGATGCGGTTACGGCGATTATTATTGGCGCACTGTTTATTCATGGATTAAAGCCGGGCCCAATGTTAATGGTTGAATCACCGAATCTATTTTGGCTGATTGTAGGTTCTTTAATATTAGCGAATTTCTTTTTATTGGTCTTTGGACTTACTGGGGTAAAAATATTCACAAAATTAGTAGAAATAAGAAAAGGAATATTGATTCCTATGATTATTATTTTATCCGTTGTGGGTTCCTACACCATTAATAACAATATTTTTGATATTTACTGGATGCTGGCATTTGGTGTACTTGGTTATATTATGAAAACCTATGACTTTCCAGTGGGGCCATTGGTGCTCGGGCTAATACTGGGACCGATGTTAGATACCAATTATAGAAGATCGGTTATGTCTGCAGGGTCGATACCAGAATTCTTTTTAGACGTTTTGCAAAATCCTATTTCACTCTTTTTATTCGTTGCAATCGTAGTTATGATTTTTGCACAGTCAAAGGTAGGCAATGCGATTATGAATAAGGAAAAAAAAAGTAAAAATCTAGCAGAAGAGACCGTGATAACAGAATAGAGAAAAAATAAGGGACATGTTTTCGTTGAAAGGGAATTAATAGAGTAAAAGATTATTCTATTGGTGGGAGTAGAGTTGTGTTATGAAAAATATAGGAGGACTGTCATGGCAGAAAAAAATAGTGAAAACAGCGTAAGATCCATACAAAGAGCACTCCATATTCTATTATGTTTTAATTGGAAAGAAAAAGAACTAACAATGACTGAGATTACTGAAAAAATGGGCTTGGCAAAATCCACCACTTCTAGATTGCTGGCAACTCTAGAAGCAGAGGGATTCATAAAAAGAGACCCTAAGAACAATAAATATTCTTTAGGACATAACATGTATTATTTAGGGCTCATTGCCAAAGAAAAACTGGAATTGAATGAGATTGCACGTCCTGTTATGGAGGAAATCAACAAGACAACAAAGGAGACCATTAACCTTTATATATTAGATAACCTGGAGAGTATGTGCCTTGCACAAGTAGAGAGTCCACTGCCTATACGGCAGGCGATAAAAATAGGGGAGCGGTCTCCTCTCTGGGCTGGAGCCAGTGGAAGAGCTATATTGTCAGGTTTGGAAGAAAAATTATGGTTTGATATGATTAAGGAATTAAAATCTTTTACACCCAATACGATTACAGATCCCGATGTATTTATCAATACAATGAAAGGTGTTAAACAAAATGGCTATGCCATTAGTTTAGGAGAGAAAGATGATCAGGTAGGTTGTGTTGCAGCGCCTATTTTTGATGCCCATGGAAAAGTAATTGGATGTGTCGCTATATCCGGCCCGGTATTCCGTTTCCCCGATAATACAGATCTATTTTGTTCACTGATTGTGAATGGAGCTAAAAGAATTTCTCATCAATTAGGATATAACGAAAATAAGCTAGCGATCATATAGAATGATGAAGGAGTGTTATTACATGCAATATTGTATAAACGGAAAAACAATACCCATTGGTTTATTAGGCTACCCTATTAGGCATAGCCGTTCACCGCATATGCATAATACGGCGTTCCAATATCTTGGGCTAAACTATGTATATCTTGCTTTTGAAGCAACAGAAGACAGTTTGGCCGAGGCAGTAAAAGCCATGAGAGTATTGGATGCAGCAGGTTTTAACGTAACGATGCCCAATAAACAAAAAGTTATTCCCCTTTTAGATGAAATAAGTCCAGAGGCACAGCTGATAGGCTCAGTGAATACGGTGCGAAATGATAATGGAAAACTCATTGGCTATAATACTGACGGAAGAGGATACGTAAAATCTTTGAATGAAGAGGGAATCTCCATAGAAGGAAAAAAAATTGTAATGGTTGGAGCTGGCGGTGCAGCTAGAAGTGTTGCTATTCAATTGGCATTAGACGGAGCAGCAGAACTTATTATTATGAACCGATCTATAGAGCCGGCTGAAGAAATCTGCAATACCATTCGTGCGAACATATCGAATTGCAAGGTAGAAGCGTTAGAACTAAGCAATAATATACTAAAACAAAAATTACAGGAAGCAGATATGCTGATTAACAGTACTCCTTTAGGTATGCATCCTCACGAGGATAAGAGTATTATTCCAGACCCAGAAATGCTGCATCCCAAATTAATCGTTTCAGATTTGATCTATGATCCGGTAAAGACTAAATTGCTTGAAATGGCAGAGCAGGTAGGATGTAAGACGATTAATGGATTGGGCATGATGATTTGGCAAGGTGCTTTGGCTTTTAAAATATGGACTGGAGTAGAAATGCCTACGGACTATATAAAGGAGATCATTTTCTCTAATAAATAAGAAGGTGCTTATTGTGGAGGTTGTTGATACAAAGAAAAATAGATTTGGGTCTACAGACCTGATGCTTGCTTTCGTTACGCTCATGTGGGGGTTAAACTATGTAATTGTGAAAGTTTCGCTCAAGGAAATAGTCCCATTATTGTTTAATACCTTAAGATTTGCTATTGGTTCAGCGGTTTGCTGGATCATTCTTCTTACTAAGGAGAGAGAGATTAAGATCAGTAAAAAACAATTGATATACTTAGTGTTTACCGGGATTATCGCTCATGGCATCAATCAGATTTCCTTTATATATGGAGTTGCAAAAACAACTGCAGGTGCCACTTCTATTATTCTTGCCTCAACACCAGTATGCGTAGTATTATTGGCAAGATTATTAAAACTTGAAAAGGTCACTATGAAAACTTATATAGGCATTATCATATCCTTTATGGGGGTAACCTTGGTAGTAATGGGTTCGGGGAACCCCTTTGCCGGGGGAATAGAAGCCGCCAAAGGAAATATTCTAATTGTTGTGGCAACTGTATTCTGGAGTATTTATACGATTATGATACGAATGTATTTTAAAGATTTATCTACTATCAAAGTTACAACTTACTCTTTATCCTTCACCACCATTTTTTTTCTAATTCTGAGCGCTAAACAAGTATTACAAAGTGAGTGGGCTTCTTTTTCGACGGCGGCTTGGGGAGGAGTATTTTTCTCTGGAGTATTTGTCTTAGGCATTTCCTATATACTTTGGAACACTGGCGTTCATAGAGTTGGGCCTACCAGAACAGCAATTTATGCCAATTTGCCTCCATTTATATCTGTATTATTCGGCTGGTTGATCCTAGGAGAAACAATTTCTCCCATGCAAATTGTAGGTGGCTTCATTATTATGATGGGTCTGGTGTATTCAAAAAACAGAAAGATAGAAGAATATCCCCCTATAATGAAAGATCAGGCTTGTAAAAGCAGTTAAATTTGTGATGGATTAATTTCTATGAGAAAAATAAAGCAGCAGCATAGACGACAAAAGAGTATATTGCATATGAAGAAAAGATAGATAGAATGTTCGTTGAGCCTAATAAAGTTAATTTTCACCTACATAGATTTTTAGATTCGAAATCTTAAGGAGGAAGGGGCTAGTATAAGCGTGAAAATACGAACAAAAATTTTAATCAGTTTCTTTATTGTGATTCTATTATTGGCAGGGTTATGCGTTTACAGCTTGATGAATATGTTTCACATACAAGAGACCAGTAAAGCGATGATTGAGGAGGCAATGAGCAGTATACAAAATGGAAAAAACATTCAATCGTCTGCCCTTGAACAGGATGTTTCCTTACGGGGATTTATCATTACAGGACGAAGAGAATTCATTGACAATTTTAAATTAGCGCAGTCAGAGAGAATTCAAAGCAGCGACATAACGTTAACCAACAGTCAGAACTCAGAAGAGCGGGAACTGATAGAAAAATTGATAGCCCAAGCAAAAGAATACGATGGAATCAGTGAAAAAATACTTTCGTTAAAAGAACAGGGGATAGAGGAAGAAGCCATCGAGGATATGCAGTTTAAGGCGTATCCCAAAACCCAGGAAATTAAACTAACAGTAGCTGCTCTCATCAGCTTCAAAGAAAAACAGGTTGATGAACAAATAACAGACCTTTATAGACTGCAAGACCGGACAAAGGGGATGACGGTCGGATTCATTGCGATAGCTATAGCCTTGAGCTTTTTAATTTCACTACTGATTACCAGGAGTATTACTCGCCCGATTCAGCAATTTAGTATAGCAGCCCAAGCTGTAGCAGCGGGAGATCTAAATAGAGAAATCAAGATAGAGACGAGAGATGAAACAGGTTTATTAGTAGAATCTTTCAATAGAATGGTAAGAGAGTTACGTGGGTTCATTGAACAAGCTGTGCTTTCTGCCGAGGAAATAAGTGCTGCAAGCCAGCAGTTATCTGCATCCTCCCAGCAGGTATCTGCTGCTGTGGAAGAGGTGAATGCAGTTGCTATAGAGCTAAGCAAAGATACCGATGATGAGTCCCTGACCATTGAGCAGTCAAAAATGAAAATCGATCAGATTTTTGAGCATACGGATACGGTATCAAAGAGGATACAGAAAGTTTTGCAGCTTTCCCAAGAGAATCTAAAATCAACAACAGAAGGAAGACGTGTATCCTATGAGGCTGCAGAAAAAATTGAATTGATAAAGGCAAATACTGAGGAAACTGTTGAAAAAATATTAAATCTGAATCAAGCGTCGGATAAAATAGCAAGTGTAATGGTGCTGATCGGTTCAGTTTATGAACAGATTAATCTGCTTGCACTAAATGCAGCTATTGAGGCTGCCAGAGCAGGTGAAGCGGGTAGAGGCTTCGCAGTCGTTGCAGAAGAGATCAGAAAGCTTGCAGACCAATCAGCAGAATCAGCGAATCAAATTTCCGTCGCAATCAATGGGATAAAGGAGCAGATCAGGGTATTTACCGATTCTATGACAATGAATGACCATGCTTTAAAAGCTGGGGCTGTTATCGTAAATCAGGCAAGTCAAAATTTCGAAGAAATTCACCATGAAATACAGGAAATGGCACAAGAAATAGAGATGGTGAATTGTTCTATTCTAAAGGTTGTACAAGAGGCAGACAGCGTTATGGAAGATTTTGAAACCGTGTTTAATATTGCTAAAAAAACAGCTGCGTCAGCGCAAGAGGTGAGTGCTACTACTGAGGAACAAGCTGGACAGATCGAAGGAATTGCAGGAGCAGCAGAGAATTTGGCATCGATCGCAGAGGTATTGAACAATCGGATTTCATTATTCAAGATTTGATGAAGCTTATTTTAGAGGATAAGTTTTTTTCAAATTACTAAATTAAAAAAGAAAGAAGGGAAAAAGATGTCTTCAAATGAACTGAAGGATAGAATTCAATGGCCTAAAAATATTCTAGTTTGTGAGGTAGGGCCGAGAGATGGCCTTCAGAATGAAGAAAAGACTTTGACGGTTGAGCAAAAGGTAGAGCTTATCGATCGTTATGTGCAGGCAGGTGCCAAGATCATAGAAATAGGTTCCTTTGTTCATCCTAAAGCGGTGCCTCAGATGGCAGATACCGATGAGGTAGCTAAGCGAATAAAAAGAGCAGCGGGTGTAGAATATCGTGCCCTTGTTTTGAACATCAAAGGGTTACAGCGGGCAGAAGCTGCGGGAATACAGAAAGCAAAGTTGACGGTATCAGCCAGCCGGGCCCACTCTTTAAGCAATCTGAATCGAACGCCCGAGGAGGCAGTACGAGGATTCGAGGAATGTGCAGCCTATGCGGCTGCTCGTGGAATGACCCTTTCAGGGGCAATTTCTACAGCTTTTGGATGTTCTATGGAAGGAAAAGTGCCTTTGGAGCAAGTTATTTCCGTTATTGAAGCATTTCAAGAGATTGGAGTGAAAGAACTTTCTTTATCTGATACGACAGGGATGGCCAACCCTCAGCAGGTTTATGAGTATAGTCTGCGGGTAAAGGAACAATTTCCTGATGTTATATGGAATCTACATTTTCATGACACAAGAGGAATGGGCCTAGCCAATGTGATGGCAGGTATGATGGCAGGTATTGTACGCTATGACTCCTGTTTTGCTGGCTTAGGAGGATGCCCTTTCGCTCCTGGGGCATCCGGAAATATAGCTACAGAGGATTTAGTGCATATGTGTCACGAAATGGGTATTGAAACAGGATATGACCTGGACGGAATTATTTCTATAGGACGATATGTTCAACAGCTTATCGGTTACGATACCTCCAGTGCGATCTTAAAGGCGGGTAAGTCTTGTGATATAGTAAAAAAGCAAAAATAGAGTACGAAAGGATTAAGCACAGCAAATAAGAGAAAATAATTGTAAAGAAAGGGTGTTTATAAATGGCAAATGAACTCACAATAGAACAACAACAAGAATTAGATACTGCCTTTGAGCGGGCGCAGAAAGCATTGGCTGTCATAGAAACCTATGACCAAGAAAAAGTAGATCGCTTATGTCAAGCAGTAGCTTGGGCAGTATCCAACAAAAAAACTTTTCTTCGCTTAGTGGATATGGGAATTGAAGAAAGTGGATTGGGAGACCCTGTAAGCAGACAAGGTAAGCGATTTAAAATTAGAGGTGTTCTCCGAGATGCACTGCGGCAGAAGAGTATAGGACTTATCGAAGAAATTCCAGAAAAAGGCATTCGGAAGTATGCAAAACCTGTTGGAATTATTGCATCCATTGTACCTACCACAAATCCGGACTTAACACCGGCGGGCACAGCAATCTATGCCATCAAGGCTAGAGACGTGGTAATTTTCTCACCGCATCCACGTTCTAAAAAGACTACTTTTGAAACTGTAAGACTGATGAGAGAAGCTCTTGAAAGAGAAGGCGCTCCAGCAGATATTCTTCAATGCCTGACAAAAGTAAATATCCCTATGTCTAAGGCGCTTATGTCTAAGGCAGATCTTGTACTTGCTACAGGGGGCCCAGCGATGGTTCAAGCAGCTTATAGTTCTGGAACACCAGCGTACGGAGTAGGTGCCGGAAATTCTACCATGATTATTGACGAGACAGCCAATATGGAAGAAGCAGCTCGAAACACCATGCTCAGCAAAACCTCAGACTTTGGTTCAGGCTGTTCAGCCGATGGAAATCTAATCATTGAAGAGACGATCTTCGATAAGATGGTGAAGCAATTAGTAGTAGAGGGTGGTTACCTTGCTAATGAAGAAGAAAAAGAAAAGCTTCGCAAAGTGATGTGGGATGATGAGGGACACAGACTGGTGGATACAGTAGCTGTTGCACCGCAAAAACTAGCTGAGGCTGCTGGTTTTAGTATTCCAGACGATAGAAAATTTATCATTGTTATGGGAGACGGTATTGGAAAAGAATATCCATTCTCCAGAGAAAAACTGACGACGCTCTTAGCTGTGTATAAATATGAGAAGGGTTTCGAAAATGCATTAAAGATGATGCATGCGATCTATAATGTTGGCGGAAAAGGTCACTCTGTAGGAATTTACTCCTTTAATGATGAACATATTCATCAGTTAGGTTTAGTAGCTCCTGTGAGCCGGATTATGGTTCGACAGCCCCAATCCAAAGCAAATGCAGGCTCCTTCACAAATGGAATGCCGATGACTTCAAGCTTAGGCTGCGGAACGTGGGGTGGAAACATTGTTTCTGAGAATGTTAACCTAAAGCATTATATGAATACAACTTGGGTATCTTATCCGATCCCAGAAGATAAACCCTCTGACGAAGAACTTTTCGGAGAATTTTACGATCCGGAAATGGAAAAATAAAAGAGGTTTGAATAGGTTTTCGTAAACAAAGAAATAAGAGAGCTTGAAGCTATGCTTCCTTGCTCTCTTATTTTTGTGAAGATACATCTTTATCTGATTGCTTCTTGACCTTTTGTATGGATAGAAGCGCCAATAGAAGATAGAATCAGATTTATGCGTCACCGAGAGTGTTCATTTTATGGAGGAAAATATGGTTTTATGACGAATGTTATTTATCGAATGCATCATGTAAAGTGAACGGATTTTAGCACATATTATATCCATGAAATGAGGTATGCAGGAAATGGATGGACTGTACTATATTGGTTTACCAATGAAAACTTTATTCATTGTAGGCGGTACCTTTATCGTCTCTGCACTGCTGCCTTCTATCGTAGCCCTCATCCTAAAATGTAAGAAGGTGTTGGATAAAGATGAATAAAGCAATTATTTACCTAATATTTTTTACACTTTATACGCTGATGCTGTTATGGTTTGGTAAAGATGGATTTAAGAAGACGAACAATTTGAAGGATTTTTTTGTTGCAGGAAACAGTTTAGGACTGCTTGCCAGTATTTTCACTTTTACAGCCACCTGGTTTAGTGCTGCATCCATGCAGGGACTTACAGGATCGATCTATGCATATGGCTATGCTATGGTGTTATATTCCGTAGTGCCTTGGTTTATAGGTGCAGCTTTTTTAGTATCCATTGTGCCCAGATTAAAAGCATATGACATACTCACAGTGCCTGAGTACTTTAGGATTAGATATGACAGCAGACTGCTGCAGGCCATGGGAGGATGCATCATTATCTTCAGCTATACGCTCTATATGATTATACAAATCAGGGGCTTCGGTGTTGTGATGTCTGAGCTGCTGGATATCAACTATACCCTTGCAATCATACTGGTATATTTGTTTATTGTCTATAGCACCTTTGGCGGTTTATTTTCCGTTGCGAAAACAGATGGATTAAACTTCGTGCTCATTGTTCTGGGTATTCTGTTGGCATCGGGTATGATTTTAAGGAACACAGAGGGTATTCTGCGTATACATGAACAAGCAGCAGAAATAGCGACGAAACCTTTCCCCCGTGCACCGTTTATTACAGAACAGGGGGCACTGTTAGATCCTTTTTCAAAAGGTTTATACCCACCACTAATGATTATCACCGGATTTTGCGGTTGGGGACTAGGGTTAGCTGGCAATCCTCAATATGCTTTAAGAATCATATCTGCCCGAAATAAAAAAACAGCAGTGAATATGATTTGCTATTCGGTACTGATTCTTGCCATTATCTATCTGGGAATATTTATAATTGGCCTAGGTTCAAGAGTCTTACAGCCATCTATTGATAGTATTGATTCTGTAGATGAAGTTTTCCCTTATATGATTAATAAAGTCATCTATTCGCGATTCAGCGGATTGGTTTTGATCGGTATCACGGCGGCAGCTGTGTCTACAGCTAATTCTCAACTGCTGATATTAGCTAGCGGCTTTACTTATGATATTTTAAAAAACTATTCCTGCTTAAAGATAGATGAAGGTAAATATATGAATCTGAATCGTATTTTCATATTGCTCTCCGGAACCATTTCCTTAATATTATCGATAAATCCGCCACAAAGTTTATTGATCTATGGCAGTCAAATATGGGGTGTGTTTTCAGTTACTTTTTTGCTGCCTCTGTATGGAGGTTTGTTTTGGAAGAAAGCCACGAAGGAAGGTGCGATTGCTTCCTTTGTCGGAGGACTGGCTACGATGATTGCCTTTGTACTGAAATACAAGTTTACAGAAGCAGATCCCAGTAATGTGATTCATCCGGCTTTACCAGGTGTGATTGCAGCCATTATTTTATTTTACAGTATTAGCAAATATACCTATGGCAGAAAAGGTGATTCAATTGAAACCAGACATTGAAAATAAGATATTAATTCCCTTTATGGTTTTGATCATTCTTTCGATTAGCAGTGTAGGCGGAATCTCTTATTGGAATGGATACCGGCTTTTATTAGATAATCAGAAAAAGAACATGCAAGAAAATCTAACGGAAACCATTCATTTAATAGAGACTTTCAATGAAGCGGTAGAAAGTAAACAACTGTCACTACAAGAGGCAAAAGAAAAGGTCGTTGGATATTATGAACAGTTAGGTCCAATTGGATTCGTTATTGCAGAGAAGAAACACATCATGGTTGACCGTTTTGAGCCATCAAATACCACTCTAGAGAACATTTTCAGTGACATTCGAGGTGATCAAAAGAAAGGGGCTGTTGAAACAGACCGTTTTGTTTTTACTTATGTCGTATACGAGCCATGGAAATGGACTGTCGGTTATGGACTGAATAAAAACATATTTTCTGAAGAGCTCATCGCAGTACAAAAGTATAATCTATTGATCGTTATCATCTTCTTAATCATATCTATGCAAGCGACGATACTCATTGCTTACAACCTGTCCAAACCTATTAAATTGTTGGCAGATACCTGCAACAATATTGCAAATGGAAATCTGGAAGAAAAGATTTTTATTAGAAGAAGAGATGAAATCGGTGTTTTGGCAAATGCTTTCAATAATATGATGAACAAGCTTCAAAAGAATACATCTAAGCTGATAGAGATAAAGCAGTTTAATGAAGATATTTTGAGAAATATATCTACAGGAATTATTACAACGGATCAATCAGGAAATATCGTATCTATCAATCACACGGCGGAAGAAATGCTCCAGCAGGATACTTGTGGACAAGACAGTGATCAGAGTCTAGAGAAGGTTTTGATTGACCAATTAAAGGAGACTCTAAGTTTAGAAAAATCATTGAATCATGTTTATGTTTTTCAATATCAACAGAATAATGATATGCTTTATATAGACGTAACCACCTCATTGCTAAAAACAGATGAAGGGCAGATCAGCGGCGCTATATGCAATTTTAATAATATTACGGAACGAAAAAAAATTGAGAAAAAAATTGAACGTGTCAATCGGCTTACATCGGTTGGGCAGCTGGCTGCAGGCTTGGCCCATGAAATTCGAAACCCTTTGGCGGGAATGAAAACGGGCATGCAGGTATTGAAAAAGAGATTGTCCACGCCAGAAGAACCATCCAATGAAAACCTGTTTAATGGGGTTTTATATGAAATTGACAGACTCAATCATCTCATTACAGATCTTTTGGATTTTGCTAAACCAAGGCTGCCCAGATATGAAAGAGCGAATGTTAGGGAGATTTTAAACAGAGCCCTTTATTTAATAAAAAAAGCAGCTTCAGAGAAACAGATCGAGATCAATATTAAGGATGATGGAAAAAAGCATGAGGTTATAGTGGATCAAGGACAAATTGAACAGGTTTTTTTAAATATTATTGCCAATGCCCTTAAAGCCGTGGAACAAGAGGGGACATTAAATATTTACATTGAACGTATTTCTGAACCAAAGGGACAATTTGTATCTGTGGAATTTGAAGATAATGGCTGTGGCATTCGACCTGAGGATATGGAGACAATCTTTGATCCCTTTTATACCACTTATCCACAAGGCACAGGCCTAGGATTGTCAGTTGTCCACAAGCTGGTTACGGAAAATAACGGGGAAATTGAAGTAGAGAGTAAAATTGAAGTAGGAACGAAATTTAAGATTAAATTCCATGTAGACGGTGAGGCGTAGAATGAAAAAACGTATATTAATTATTGACGATGAAAAGATAATTTGCATGTCGTTAATGGAGGGTTTGCAGGATCTTGGATTTGAAGTAGATGCTGCCTATACAGGCAAAGAAGGAATTCATAAGCTGACAGTCTTTAAACCCCATGTGATTTTTCTGGATATGAGATTATCAGAAGAAAGTGGTTTGGAAGTAATCAAAAAAATCAAAGAAGTGGATAAAGAAGTGGAAGTTATTATGATGACGGCTTATGGAAATATCCAAACTGCTGTGGCCGCAATAAAAAACGGTGCCTTTGACTATATCAATAAACCTTTTGATCTGGATGAAATTCAGCTACTGATTGCAAAGGCATTAAAAAACATGGAAATGAGAAAAAAGCTCTATTTGCTGGAAAAAGAAAAAGAAGAAAACCATTTGTCTATGATCGGCACACATCCCAGAATGAGAGAGATATACGATAAAATCAATATTTTGTCACAAACCGATGAAGTAACGGTTTTAATCCGGGGAGAGACAGGAACGGGTAAAGAAATCGTGGCTTCTGCGATACACAAAAATAGCGTGAGAAAGGATGCTCCGATACTGAAAATCAACTGTGGAGCAATACCACAGCATCTTGTAGAAAGTGAACTTTTTGGTTTTGAAAAAAATGCATTTACCGGGGCAGGTGCAAGAAAAAAAGGCTTATTCGAATTGGCTGATGGAGGGGTCATTTTTTTAGATGAAGTAGGGGAATTACCTATGGATATACAGACAAAGCTGTTGAGATTTTTGGAAGAAAGAAAGTTCAAAAGAATTGGCGGACTGGATGATGTTGAAGTAGACATAAGGTTGTTTGCAGCTACAAATCGTGATTTGGAAAAGGCCCTTCAAAAGAAAGAATTTAGAGAAGACTTGTATTACCGCCTGAATGTTGTACCGATTCACCTGCCAGCCTTGAGAGAGCGTGGAGAAGACATTTTGCTGCTGGCAGAACACTTTATAAGTGAATATAATAAAAAGTTTGGCAAAGGTATTAAAGGGATTACTCCCTGCGCAAAAGAAAAGCTGATGCACTATCGCTGGCCTGGGAATGTGAGAGAGTTAAAAAATGTGATAGAAAGAATTGTTATTCTTTATCAAGATGATTACATTGATTTACAGCATTTACCTTTGGAAATCCATCATTCTCAAGAGGTACAAAGCCCAATTGGTGAAGAAAAGGATTTAACAAAAAGGCTGTTTACAGAGGGGTTTTCTTTAGATGAAGAGACACAAAAACTGGAGGCTGCATATATACAAATGGCATTAGATCTGGCGCAGAGCAATTATTCAAAGGCTTCTCAACTGTTAGGAATCAGTCGGTTTGCACTCAAGAGAAAGATGGAAAAATATTTTGAGTAGGAATGGCATCAAATGAGCGTTTTTGCACATGATTTGCGAAAACGCTCATTTTACATGTGCGAAATCAAACAGTAGATAAAATATTTGGATAATTGCTTTGGAAAATACAGAATTTTGCATTTTTCTAAATTGGTATGGAATTTGCGTAAGTCATTTATAAAATATTTGGAGGTGAAATTATGATTCAAGTAGATTTAAATAGTGATTTAGGGGAAAGTTTTGGAAATTATAAGATTGGATTGGATGAAAGTGTGATTCAATTTGTCAGCTCTGCAAACATAGCCTGTGGATGGCATGGGGGAGATCCTCTTGTAATGCAGGAAACGGTAGCCATGGCGAAGGTGCAGGGGGTAGGGATTGGCGCCCATCCGGGCTACCCGGATTTAATGGGTTTCGGAAGGCGCAACATGACTGTAACACCTAAAGAAATAAAGGCCTATGTCCAATACCAATTAGGAGCACTTATGGCATTTGTCATGTCCATAGGAGAAAAAATACAGCATGTAAAGCCTCATGGTGCCATGTACAATATGGCTGCTAAGGATTACAGTTTGGCAAAAGGAATTGCTGAGGCTATTTATGCGGTGGATAAGGACATCATTCTTTTAGGGCTTGCCAACAGTGAGATGATCAGGGCGGGAGAAGCAGTGGGACTGAAGGTTGCCAGTGAAGTATTCGCAGATAGAGCATACAATGCAGATGGAACGCTGGTAGCCAGAACACTGCCGGGCGCAGTGATTCATGATACAGATTTAGCTATCGCCAGGGTTGTAAGAATGGTGAAGGAAGGGAAAGTGACAGCAATAACCGGAGAGGATGTTGCAATCAATGCACAATCTATCTGCGTTCATGGAGATAATCCTGAAGCAGTGGCCTTTGTTAAACAAATCCGGAAAGCATTGGAAGATGAAGGTATATTGATTTCAAAGCTTGGTAATTTCATTAGATAGGAGGAAAATGGCTATGAATACTTCTAAAAACGTATTGGAGAAAGCAGTAAAATCACAAAAAAAGAATGCAGGTGCTATTCTGGGAGCAGCTTTTATAATGGCAACATCAGCCATAGGGCCGGGATTTCTAACACAGACGGCAAAATTCACTGCTGATTTTGCTGCAAGCTTTGCTTTTGTTATCTTGTTGTCCATTATCCTTGATATAGGCGCGCAGGTAAATGTATGGAGAGTTATCGGGATATCAGGGCTTAGGGGGCAAGATATTGCAAATAAGGTACTTCCAGGCTTAGGCTATTTTGTTGCCGTATTGGTGGCCTTAGGTGGACTGGCTTTTAACATTGGAAATATCGGAGGTGCTGCTCTTGGGCTGAATGTTTTGATCGGTATAGATGTTAAGGTGGCAGCCATTATTAGCGGAATTGTTGGGATTATCATTTTCTTATCCAAGGATGCAGGTGCAGTGATTGACCGGTTTGTTAAGGTTCTTGGAGGACTGATGATTCTTATTGTAACTTATGTGGCCTTCACAACAAATCCGCCGGTAGGGGAAGCAATTTATAGGAGCTTTGTTCCTGAAAATCCCAGTACACTGGTTTTACCCATTATTACGCTGTTAGGCGGAACGGTTGGAGGCTATATTACATTTGCTGGTGGTCATCGATTAATCGATGCCGGTATTACTGGTGAGGAAAACTTGTCTCAAATTACAAAAAGTTCTGTTACAGGTATACTGATTGCTTCTGTTATGAGAATATTCTTATTCTTAGCTGTTCTCGGGGTAGTTAGCAAGGGTTTACAGCTGGATCCTGCCAATCCTGCTGCATCTGCATTTCAACATGGTGCGGGTATGCTGGGCTATAAATTTTTCGGTGTGGTACTGTGGTGTGCGGCCATTACATCTGTAGTAGGTGCTGCCTATACCTCTGTATCCTTCTTAAAAACACTCCATACTTTTATTGCAAAAAATGAAAAATACTTTATTATGGCTTTCATTATTGTTTCTACACTCATTATGGCACTGGTAGGAAGTCCTGCAAAACTATTAATTTTAGCTGGATCATTAAATGGGCTAATCTTGCCGGTTACCATAGGAACCATTTTAATCGCTTCCAAGAGAAGGGACATTGTAGGCGAATATAAGCATCCTGCATGGCTGCTGGTATTTGGAATCATCATTGTTTTAGTGTCCGGGTATGCGGGTATTGCTTCGTTAAAGGGTATTGCAGCACTATTGGGCTAATCGGTAGAATTTTCCCAGAAAAAGGCACTGGAGGTCACGGTATGTATGAAAAGACAAGGTATTTAACGGCTGGAGATAAAGCGTTATTGTTAGAGTTTGGAAATATTATTTCGGAAGAAATCAACCATAAGGTTAGATCTGTAATGATTGGCATTCAAAGAAAGGAAATTAAAGGAATTGTTGAGATGACACCTACATATAGATCTCTGATGATACAGTATGACCCGCTGCTGTTAGGTTTTCAAGATTTGATACATATGCTGCAGCAGTTTGAGGAAGAACTGGACAGCATAGAAATCCCACTTCCGAAGGTTATTCAAATTCCTACTGTATATGGTGGGGAATACGGACCAGATATTGAAAATGTAGCCAGCCATAACGGTCTATCTGTAGAAACGGTCATTAACCTCCATACAGGCAGAAAATATCTCATTTATATGCTTGGATTTACCCCAGGATTTCCTTACCTGGGGGGAATGGATGAAAGAATTACTACACCAAGATTAAAGACACCGAGAACTAAAATTAGCGGCGGGTCGGTAGGCATAGCTGGAAATCAGACGGGCATATACCCAATAGACAGTCCTGGAGGATGGCAGCTTATCGGTAAAACACCTCTAAAGCTTTATGACCCCAATAGAGAAACACCGATCTTGTTAAATGCAGGTGACTATATAGAATTCATTCCGATTAATGAAGCGGAATATAAAAAGATCGAAAAAGCTGTAGAAGCTAATTGTTATCAATATAGAACCTATGCAATAGAAAGGAGTGCCGAATAGTATGGGAAAGTTTAAAGTGCTTCATCCAGGACTTTTAACCTCTGTTCAAGACGGTGGGAGATATGGATATCAGCAATTCGGTGTTCCTGTAGCTGGAGTGATGGATAGTTTTGCCCATCGTATCGCCAATATTCTCGTTGAAAATGAAGAAAATGAGGCTGTGCTGGAAATTACTTTACTAGGTCCCCAAATAGAGTTTTTAAGTGAAGCAGTTATTGCTATTACCGGTGGAAACTTATCTCCAGAGATCAATAGGCGGTCTGTAGAGATGTGGAAAAGTATCTATGTTAAGTCAGGAGATATTTTGTCTTTTAGTGGTGCCAAAACAGGATGCAGGAGTTACATAGCATTTGCTGGAGGGATAGACGTTCCTATTATTATGGGAAGCAAGTCTACTTATGCAAAAGCAAAAATTGGTGGATATGAGGGCAGATTATTAAAAGCCGAAGATATTTTAGATATAGGGAATACCAAATACGTATTATCTTCATCGAAAAGAAGCCTTCCAAGGCAATATATTCCAGAGTATAAAAATCACTTCGAAGTACAGGTTGTGTTAGGCCCTCAGGATGATCTTTTTACCACTAAGGGAATCGAAACTTTTCTATCGAATCCCTATACGGTTACAAACGAATGCGACAGGATGGGATTTCGGCTGGAAGGTGAGGAAATTGAGCATATTCAGGGTGGAGATATTATTTCAGACGGTATAGCCCTTGGGGCTATACAGGTACCTGGACATGGAAAGCCAATCATTATGATGGCAGATCGACAAACCACAGGAGGATATACGAAGATCGGCAATGTCATATGGGAGGATTTAAATAAAATTGCTCAAGCAAAACCTGGTGATATTATTCGATTCAAGAAAATAACGGTGGAAGATGCACATCAACGATTAAGAGCTTTTGAAAATAAAATATCTGAAATACGGAAGAATTGTAAAGACCAGAAAGTAATCCATACGAGAGAATTTCAGATAAGGATTAATGGAAAATCCTATGAGGTTATGGTTGAAGAAATAAAATAATCTTGGAAGCTAATAAAAAACCCACTGGTTTTTATTCATCAGTGGGTTTTTACATTTATAATTTAAATTGATTTACTACATTATTTAATTTATCTGCAGCCATAGATAATGAATGGGTATTTTGGGCAATTACCTCCATAGAACTGCTCTGTTGCTGTACAGAAGCAACGGTTTGTTCAATGCCTGCTGAGTTTTCCTCAGATATAGCGGCAACTTGTTCTCCGGCAACGCTAATCTTATCGCTGTTTTGAGATATTTGGCTTAGGCTTTCAGATACATCCTTTATTTTTTCAATCATGGTAATAACTTCATGATCGATTGTCTGAAAAGCTTCTCCGGTGGTTCTAATTTGATGGGTACCCATTTCAATTTCTTGATATCCTTTTTCAAGGGATTCCATCATGAATTTAGATTCACTTTGGATACCTTCAACAATCGCTGTGATCTCTTTTGACGATTTGCCTACTTGTTCAGCTAATTTTCTGATTTCTTCAGCAACAACCGCAAAACCCCTTCCGGATTCACCGGCTCTTGCAGCTTCAATGGCTGCATTCAGGGCTAAAAGATTGGTCTGTTCGGCAATTGTATCAATGACTTGAACAAGGGTGGACACTTTTTGTGAATTTTCATCCAGTTGTGTAACTTTTGTAACAGAATCTTTGATAATTATATTTATTTGATTCATATTATTAATAGAAGTTTCCATCTGTATATTGCCTTTTTGAACAACGGTTAAAATATCCTTTGAAGAAGTTTCAAGTACTTCCTTATTTATATTTGCCTGGCTAATCAATTCCGCTAGCGTAAAAATAGAGTGGGCAATTTCACTGGAAGCATGAGCTTGATCTTCTGCCCCGGCTGACATTTGTTGCATGGTTGAAGCAATTTGATAACTGCCTTCTTTCACTTCATCAGCTATTTTTCTCAATTCACTGCTTTCACTATCTACTTCCAAAGCTGCTTTCGTAATTTCCTGCATCATATTTTGTAAATTATGCACCATATCATATATAGCAGATGTCAGTTGACCAATTTCATCTTTACCGTGATAGTGGTTTCTGTCTACCGTGAGATCTCCCTTAGAAACCCTATAAGTTATATCTACAAGCCGGTTTAAATTTTTACTAATGCCCCTGCTGATTAAAAATACAATTATACTACCTAGGACAGCAGCTAAAACAATAGAAATGATCAGTGTTCGAATAGAGTTCTCAATCTTTTGATATGCATCGGTTATTGATTCTTTCCGCTGTCCATCTACGATCTCCCTAAGTTTTTCAAACAGCTGTGCTGTAGGATTTCTCAGTGAAGATATTTTAATATGTCCGCCGGATACCTCATCCATATTGTTTTGCTGCATGTTTGGAATAATTACATTTTTAAAGGTATTGTCCATTTGTTCATTATTTCTGCTAATTAGATCATAGGTAAATTTTAGTTCCTCTGTATCCATTTTAGGATCAATTTGTTCTTGAAGTTCTTTAAAGTCACTTTGTATTTTCTCGTATTCATCGAGTATACTTTTTCGTTCTAAACTCATATAGTCAGCAACAAGGAGTTCTTTTGCCCTAAATAGAGAGGCCATATGCGTTAAAGTAATGGATCTGTCTGCAGTGACTTCAATCGTAGATACCGCGTCTCCAATTTGAAATAAAGAGGTAATTACAAAGCTTGAAGCAAAAACAAATAAGATAATTGTAGCAGTTAATGCAATGCCGTACTTAAATCCGATTCTCATATTACTCCATTTTATCATACCCAAGTCAAACCGCTCCCCTTCTTTGATGTACTTTTTTTATAAGATAAGTTGTTAAAGATTAAAATAAATACACCTATGCTATGATAGGTGCAGAAGACATACAATGAATTTGATAATTTTAAAATTGATCAAATTTCTAAATGCTTTGGCAACCTGGCAATCATAGAATAAAAAAATACCCCTTAGATCCATGGCTTTGCGTCCTTACTTTTCGGTAAGTTTGCTATTATCATGCAATATGAATGATTTTGTTTTCCCTATTATAAAGATTCTATAGGACAAAAGAAAACGATCTCTGTTATACTTGAGTAATAATTCTCTATAATTCTTCCAAATCCTCCAAAATAAGAAAAAAATATTAATAATTCGACAAAAATTTTTTATAATTTTCAAGCAATAAAACTATGATACAATATTTAAAAGGAGGTAGTCACCAATGAAGACAGTAAAGGAGCTTATTCAAGAAAAAGAAATCTGGGCAGGCCTGAATCACCCGAATATTGCACTGCAAGAGGCAGATGTGGCGGTATGTGGTATACCTTTTGATGGGGGTGTCAGCTTCCGCTCCGGTGCAAAGGAAGCGCCAAAGGCGCTGCGGGAGATTACTTATACGATCGATCCTACAACAGAGCGGTTTGAGAGTATTGAAGAATTAAAAGTGCTGGATTTTGGAGATATAGAAGGAGAAAGCCGGG
Source organism: Geosporobacter ferrireducens (assembly GCF_001750685.1). Taxonomy (GTDB): domain Bacteria; phylum Bacillota; class Clostridia; order Peptostreptococcales; family Thermotaleaceae; genus Geosporobacter; species Geosporobacter ferrireducens. The sequence goes on from NZ_CP017269.1 coordinate 2,890,954, forward strand.
AAGAAATTTTTAAAAAGGTAAAGCAGATTACCTATGACTGCGTGAAGGCTGGAAAACTCATCACTTTTATCGGAGGGGATCATTCCACAACGATTCCTATTTTATGGGGTATTGATCAAGCCCTTGAGGAGTCCTTTGGTATTATACATATTGACGCGCACTTTGATCTTTGTAATGAGATGGGAGGCGATCACCTATCTCATGGTTCTACAGAACGGAGAGCTTTAGAACTAAAAAATATTCCCGATACAGAGAGCATATACTTTTTAGGTATTCGTTCGGCAGAAGCTGAGGAAGCGAAGTTTATTCGGGAAAATAAAATGAACATATTGGGTGCAAGAGAAATTCGCCAATTAGGGATAGAAAGAGTGTTGGAAAAGGTTAAAGGGAAAATGGCTAGATTTAAGAAAATATATATAACGATTGATATTGACGCTTTAGATCCTGCCTATGCACCGGGGACAGGTACCCCACAGTTTGGAGGGCTGGATGGCCGTGAGTTGCTGGACTTGCTTTATGGATTATTTGAGCTTCCAGTCATCGGCTTTGATGTGGTGGAAGTGGCACCTAACCTGGAAGAATCGAAAATTGCCCTTTTTGCCGCCCGCAAGATTATCACGGAATGCTGGGGACATCACTGGCGAAAAGGTATGAATATATACGGAAAATATGAAAAGAGCTCCTAAAGGAAGCTCTTTAAATTCTCTTTTATAATTTCAAAGACTCGATCTGTCAACTGGCTTTCCTCTTCCTTTGAGAGGTTTGTCGTATCGATGGGTGGGGAGATGATCATCTTGACACTAGCCGGTTTCATTCGGCCGCCATTGGCTTCCATCATGCGGTAAGTACCATTGATGGTTACCGGAACAATGGGTACACCGGCTTTAGTAGCCAGCTTTAGACTGCCTTTCTTAAATTCCCCTATTTCAGTACTTCTACTCCGGGTGCCCTCTGGAAAGATTACCAAAGAGTGCCCATCTTTTAATAGATCGACTCCTGTATTAATAGCTCTCAGAGACTGTCTGGCATCATTCCGATCAATAAAAATGCACCGAATATATTTCATCCATGTGGATACCAAAGGCATTTTAAGCAGTTCAATTTTTGCGATAAAAGCTTTTTGTTTTTCTACATAGCCTAGGAACAAGGGGATATCAAAATTTCCCTGATGATTACTAACAAAAACCACAGGTCCAGGTGGAACATGCTCCAGTCCTTCTACTTGTACCGATGTCCCAGTAATGGCGATGAGCCTTCTGGCCCAAACTTTAGCAGTTTTGTGGGTTAGGTGTTGCATTTCTTTTAACTTTCCCTGTTTTTCCAGATGTTTTACCTTCCAGAGCCTTGGTAATAATAAGATCATATAGATTCCGAAATAAACAAACCAAAAAAGAGTCCGAAGCATTGAGAATTCCCCCTTAATAACGAGATATACCTTATTTATCATATCATAAAACCTGGATATAGAGGGGTAAAATTGGATAAAATTTTTATTAAAAGCATATTGCATTAGAAAGAAAAAAGGCATATACTATATTTAGATAATTAGATATTTATCTAAATATATAATTAATGGAAGGAGTTGAATAAATGAATGATATATTTAAAGCCTTGGCAGACCCTACAAGAAGAAAAATCCTGTCGATGCTGAGAGAAAAAGATTTAACCGCAGGTGAGATTGCAGATGCATTTAATATTAGCAAACCCTCCATCAGTCATCATCTCAGTCTTTTAAAACAAGCAAATCTCGTACAGAGTGAGAAGCAAGGGCAAAATATTAACTATTCGCTGAATACTACAGTTTTTCAGGATATTATTCAATGGTTTTTCGAATTTCGAGAAAGGGGAGATAAAGAATGAAAATCAATAAGTGGATGTTACTCATCATTATATTGTCCATTATAGGAATTGCGGTGGTATACCCTTCGCTTCCGGAAGAAATCCCAGGCCACTGGAATGCAGCAGGAGAAGTGAACCGCTATGACCATAAAGCCAGTGTATGGATTACGGGATTGTTGCCTTTAGGAATCTACCTGCTGATGGTATTCCTGCCAAAGATAGATCCTAAGAGAGCGGCCTATTTAAAACATGAAAAAGCCTATATGATTGCCCAATGGGTGATTGTACTGCTGTTAATCTATATTCAGTGGATTGCTATTGCCGCAGCCTTAGGCTATGGTGTTGATATAGGAATTGCTATCCGCTTGGCGCTGGGAATTGTATTCATTCTATTAGGCAATTACATGAGTCAGATTCGCCACAATTACTTTTTCGGCATCCGTAACCCTTGGACTCTGGCAAACGAACAGGTATGGAAAAAGACCCACAGAGTGGGAGGGTATGGTTTTGTTATTGTCGGTATCATCAGCGTATTAACTACTTTCACTACAGGAACAACTGCTTTTGCTATAACAATAGGAAGCTTGGTGATTATGGTTTCTGTTACCTTCGTGTATTCGTATTTGACCTATAAGAAGGTCACAAAGGAATAAAAAAAGACTCCTTCTTCTGCAAATCGTTTTTCGGAAAAATCAAGCTGCCAATTCCTATGGAAAGAAAATTGAAATGGGGGGTATAATAATATCATTGCTTATGAATAACATCTGGAAACTATTTGTTTGGAGGAAAGCTATGGAGTATTTATTGCTATTAATCGGCTTTGCACTATTAATTAAGGGTGCTGATTACTTTGTTGAAGGAGCTTCGGGCATTGCTAAATTGCTTCGGGTACCGCCTATCCTGATCGGCTTAACCATCGTAGCTTTTGGAACCAGCTCGCCCGAAGCTGCTGTCAGTATCCGGGCAGCGTTAAATGGAAGCAACGGAATTGCACTGGGGAACGTTGTAGGCAGCAATATTTTTAATATCTCTCTAATCATCGGGATTACTGCCATGATTAATCCATTACAGGTAGAGCGGGAAACGGTGAGAAAGGAAATTCCTTTTACCTTACTATCCAGTATCTTATTATTGATTTTAGTATCAGATACTCTGCTGCAGGGTTTCGTTACGAATCAGATTACCAGGGGAGATGGCTTTGTTTTGGGCTGTTTCTTCCTGATTTTTATGTTTTATCTATTAGAGGTAGCACTGCATAGTAGAGAAAAAGATGAAGACTTGACGGCATTTTGCCCCAAAACCATGGGGAAAAACGTAGTCTTTACAGTGGGAGGCCTGGCGGCTATTATCTTTGGCGGAGAACTGGTGGTGGGCAGCAGTACGACCATTGCACGAACACTGGGAATGAGCGAAACCATGATCGGATTAACCATTGTGGCTGTAGGGACCTCTCTGCCAGAACTGATGACTTCTGTGACCGCAGCCATTAAGAAACAGAGTGAGATTGCGGTCGGGAATATTGTAGGAAGCAATATTTTTAATATATTATTTGTGCTGGGAATTTCTTCGGCGGTCTATCCTATAAAAGTAGATCCAAAGATCTTTTTTGATATAAAGTTGATGATTTTATATATGACGATCTTATTGGTGTTCTCTAGAAGCCATCATAGAATCAGCAGGAAAGAGGGATTTATCCTGTTGATGTCCTACGTATTCTATGGGGTTTATGTAGTTCTTAGAGGATAGATTAGAGCAGCTATCATGAAACAACCTCTCATGTACATACAATGAAGTAGTAACCGTTATGGGAGGTTTTCCGATGGAAAGCAATAACACCTTTAAAATTGCCAGCATCTACATAGGAACTGTTATTGGAGCAGGTTTTGCCTCAGGACAGGAAATCATGCAATTCTTCACAAGATATGGAATCCACGGCCTTTATGGTATATTGGTGGCATCCCTATTATTTAGTTTGGTAGGGAGCTTTATTTTATGGAAGGTTTATCGCTATCAGATCCAATCCTATGATCAGCTAATCGAACCGGTTCTCGGACATACGGTAGGAAAGATGATAGAAGGATTATTGTCTTTACTGCTCCTTTCTGGATACTGCATTATGTTAGCTGGTAGCGGAGCACTGTTCCAACAGCAGTTTGGTCTGCCTAAACTTTCAGGAATCCTAGTGATGAGTTTTGTTACTTTTATTATTTTTTTATTTAGTATTCGAGGCTTGGCATGGATTAATATGGTAGTGGTACCCATTTTGTTTATAGGAATTATGAGTATGGGCATTTGGGTAATCTTTAGCTGTGGATTCACCTTAAGCAATGAAGTAGGCAGTACCTTCAATGTATATACCGGCAATTGGATTACTTCCGCGCTGCTCTATGTCTCCTACAATAGTATTGGTGCTACCGTAGTAATGTGTTCCCTCCTACCGCTGATTAGTAGTCCTAATGCTGCTCTGAGAGGAGGGGTTCTAGGAGGGATGGGATTAGGATTATTGGCCATGTTTTTATTACTGCCTACACTGATTCTTTATACGGATATCAATGGAGTGGAAATACCCATGATGGCAATTGCCTCAAAACTGGGTAGTTCTATGCAGATTGGTTATGGAATCCTCCTTTGGTTTGCCATGTTAACCACTGCGATTGCCGACGGCTTTGTGCTGATTCAAACCATAGAAAAGCACTTGCTGGGACGGCATATATGGCATTGTTTGTTTTTTTGTATTGCTGCAATCCCTCTGGCCAACATAGGATTTAAAACCCTTGTCAATGCCCTATATCCCATGTTTGGATATATGGGCATAGGTGTTGCACTGTTATTTGTATTCAAACGATAGGAAAGCTTGCGGATCATATGGATCTAGAAGGAATTTTATCTTCCAACACGAATAGTAACATAGAAGTCTATTTCGAGGAGATGCATATGAAAAAAGAATTAGAACTGCAGTTAAAGAAGCAGAGAAAATTTTTTGAAGATATTTTATCAGGCATGAAGGACTGGGTGCGGGTCATTGATAGAGATAACCGGGTACTTTTTCTAAACGAGCCTATGAAAAAACAAGTAGGCGATACGACGGGACAACAGTGCTTCAAGGCATTGAATAAAAAAGAACCTTGCGAGAATTGCATTACCAATCGTGCTATCTTTGAAGGTAAATCCATTACTAAGGAAGAGGTGGTGGGAGATAAGATTTTTTCCGTGGTAAGTTCCCCTATTTATGATGAAGAGAATAACATTCAATACGCTGTAGAGGTTTTTCGTGATATCACAGAAAAAAGAGCCATGGAAGAATTAATTTTAGAGCAGAATACCAAGATGAAAAGAGATTTAAATTTTGCAAAACAGCTGCAGCATAAGATTCTTCCAGAGAATAGAATATATAATAATACACTGAAAATTGTTTCCGTCTATATTCCTTGTGAATTGCTGGGAGGAGACGTCTATGATGTAATCGAGATCAATGAAAACTATATCGGCATGTATATTGCAGATGTTTCAGGACATGGCGTAACCTCTTCCATGATGACGATGTTTATTCGGCAGACCTTAAAAAGTCTGGAGGAGAAAGCCATCGATCCAGCTGTAACCCTGCGATATCTCTACCACCGCTATCGCGAGCTTCATATCGATGATCAATATTATATTACCGTTTTCTATGGGGTGTATGACAAGAAAAATAAAAGCTTCTGCTATTCTAATGCCGGTCATAATTGTATGCCGATCGTCCTGCGGAAAAATTATGTAGAGGAAGTGTACATGCCTGGTTTTCCCATTTGTACGGTTTTTGAAGATGTACAATATGAGAATGAGGTTTTAACACTCCATTCTGGAGACCGGTTATTGTTTTATACGGACGGGATTGTGGAAGCGGTTCATCCGGATAAGGGTTTCTACCAAAACGACCGGATATTGGAGCTGTGTACAAGTTATCTCAAAGAGGATATGGAACCGCTTATGGAAGCGATCATCACAGATGTGCAGGAATTTGCTCAAGGTGAAATCAAAGATGACATTGCCATTATGATGGCGCAAATTCTATAGATCAGCAAACCAAGAAGCTGTGGAAGCCTGTGCAAATCCATGGCTTTTCCTTATTCTTCCTTAAGCATATGCAGAGGGAGGATTTTAGAAAGTATTAAAGAATAGTATTATAGGGACTAAAAGCAATGATTTTTAAAAGGAGGGATTCCCATAGCAAAAAAGAAGAATCAGAAGAGAAAAAACATACGATTTCTTTTTACTGTGGCCGTTATTTTGTTCGTCTTTGTAGTGGGAAGCACTCAGGTTATAGGGAAGATAAAAAATCTGCTAGGTTATGGGGAACTAGAGTTAAAAAAAATAGCAACCATTTCTTTAAGAGATAAGAATAAAGCTTTAGTACGGGGTTTTGAGCAGAACTTCATGGTTTATGAGCCTGCTACGCAAACTTTGCAGGCTTACGGACTGGAGGGTCAGGAAAAATGGGTTTTTGAAGAAAAAATAGAAAATCCCATTTTTAGCAATACGGCTACCCACTTATATATTGCGGAGAGAGAAACAGGAAGAATTTTCTGTGTAGATAGTCTTGGCAGTATTGACTGGCAAATCGATCTTGAAAGAACGATCCGTATGCTTCAGAGCAGTGAGAGAGGCTATGTGGCAGTATACAGTGAAGATGAAGAGGAAAAAGGAATCGTTCACATTTTTGACATGGAGAAAAAACAGCGGGGAAAAATAAGCCTGAACCAAGGATATCTGATGGATATGACTCTATCACAAGAAGCAGACCTTTTGGCTCTCTCAGTGATGAGTATTGCCAATGATAAAATTGAGAGCAATGTGATCCTTTATAACATGGAGGGGAAGCTTTTAGGGGGAAATAAATACGATGGAGATATCATCAGCCGTGTTTATGCAGGAAGAGAACAGCAGATCGTAAATATTGGAGATAAAAAAGTGATCGGCTTCAGTAAGGAAAAGGGACTCTTGTGGAATAAAGAAATAGAGGATTCGATCGGTAAAACAGCATGGAGTGAAGAAGGGTTTATCGTCCTAGGTTTGGTAAATAATAAAAAAACGATCATTGATACAAAAAATCGAAACAGGGTATCCATTATCGATCAAGAAGGAAAAGAATTGAACAAGCTCCCTGTAAAAGGTGAGGTATTGGGCATAGATATAAAGGATGATCGCATAGTGGCTTTTACTGACAGGACCCTGTATCTATTGTCAAAGGATGACAAGGATCTAATTGAAAAAAAAGTTAACAACGATATACAATCGGTACATATGGTTGATAAGGATCGATTGGCATTGGTCTTTAACGATAAAATAGAAATCATACGGGTAAAATTTAAGGAATAACAGAGGTGAAATCATGAGTTGGTTTGATACCCTAGTTCTTGTGATATTGGCCATTTATGCCATGAAAGGTTGGCAGCGTGGATTTGTATTAAGCTTTTTCAGCCTAGCTAGTGTTATTGCTGCTGCAGTAGCTGCAAAACTCTATCATCCAAGATTTTCAGAATATCTTTTAGACAACACCACTTTGTTTCTTAAGTTGCAGCAATGGGTTGGACTTCGGGTTAAGGATGCTGCCTATCAGGAGGTTTCTTCCCGGGGAGATATTGCCTCCGATAACATTTACCAGATTTTAGGTATGCCCAGAGGCATCCAGCAGGTATTCATGGGCTCTGAAACCCTGCGGGATTACAGTACAAAGGCTATGGAAGGGGTTCATGCCTATGTAGCCGATGTGCTTGCCAGAATGTTTATTAACTTGCTCAGCATGATCCTAATTTTCATCTGCGTAAAAATGGCATTGATGCTCATCGGGCATTTATTAGACGGTTTATTTTCCCTTCCAGTGCTCAATCAATTCAATCATGTCGGTGGATTGGCTTTCGGCGGCATGAAGGGACTCCTGATCATATTTATTTTGCTGCTATTGATGGTACCGGTCAATACTATGGCAGGAAGGGGATTGCTGGCAGAGGGGCTGGAAAAGTCAGTTTTCGCTAAATATCTTTATGACCATAATCTGCTGCTCAATATGATTGGAAAAATCCTTTAAAGCAAATAGTCTTGGGTATAATAGAATGAATAAGAAAAATCTATAATCCTCTAAGCGTTATAGAGAAATACTATACAATGGAGGATGAAAGAACCGATATAATAAAACTAGAGATGAATTTTTAGGAATGCTGGGAGGAATGAAAAGTGGACAGACAAGTGGATGCCAGGGGATGGAATTGTCCAAAGCCTGTGATTGAAACAAAGAAATTATTGGAAAGCATAAAAGAAGGAAGCGTGGTTACCATTGTTGACAATGAAGTAGCAAAGGAAAATGTAACGAAGCTGGCAAAGAGCATGGCCTATAACGTAGACGTTAAGGAGATGGGTGGAGATTACTATATCAACATTTATTCCCAAGAGGTAGTTAAGGATGTGTTGGCGCAGCCTAAGAAGCTTAAGGAGATGGCCATATTATTCGGCAGTGACTGTATGGGAGAAGGCTCTGAAGAGTTGGGAAAAGTCCTTATGAAGGGTTTTATGTATACCCTTACAGAATATTCACCTTATCCAAAGGCTTTGCTTTTTATTAATAGCGGTGTCAAATTGACAACAGAAGGCTCTGACGTACTCGACTACTTAAGGCAGTTGGAGAGCGAAGGGGTAGAAATTCTCTCCTGCGGTACCTGCCTGGACTATTATAACTTAAAAAATAAGCTGATGGTGGGCGGCGTTACCAATATGTATACCATCGTAGACAAAATGAACAATGCAAAAAACACAATAAAGTTATAGCGGAGAACCAAAAATGAAAAATGAAGAATTTTATGTAATCGCATTTGAATCTACACATCATGCTATTCAAACAGAAAAGGATTTAAGAACAAGATTCAAGATTGAAACCATCCCTACCCCACGTGAGATCAGTGCAAGCTGCGGTTTGTCTATAAAGTTCTCAAAGGACTTGTTTACAGATGTAACAGATTTACTGAAAAAGGATGAAAAGAAATACAACGTATTTCGTGTTGAATGGGTAGGCGGTCAACGTCAGATTACAAAGGTAACCTAGAGGGAGAAGTTGTCTATGGAAGATACAATGGGCATTATCAACGAAAAACTAAAGGATACGATTGTAATGTATGGGGACTCGGAGCGTTTGTCAAGATACTCTGGGGCGCTGATAAAGATCATTTTTATTTTTATTGCTGCAAAAATTGCTATACGATTTATGAATATGGTGGTAGACAAATTTTTTCAAAACAGATCTAAATTGAAAATTGTAGGAGAACAACGCCGATTTGATACCCTTAAGGATATCATCAAAAGCATTTTTCGGTATATTATTTATTTTGTAGCCTTTACGCCCATACTAGAAACACTGGGAGTGAATATATCTTCATTAATTGCTGCTGCTGGTATTGGCGGATTAGCCATTGGTTTTGGCGCACAAAATCTAGTGCGAGATGTCATCACAGGGTTTTTTATTATATTTGAGGATCAATTCCATGTGGGAGATTATATTGAGACTGGCGGCAAATCGGGAATAGTAGATGAAATGGCAATTCGTGTAACAAAAATTCGGGATTTTAACGGAGATTTACACATTATTCCCAATGGCTCTATCGATAAAGTCACCAATAGAAGCAGAGGGAATATGCGCGCCTTGGTAGAGGTTAGTATTGCTTATGAGGAAAATATTGACCGTACTATGGAGGTACTGAGAAAGCTTTGTACAGAGATTGCTGAAGAGAATGATAAGATTGTTGAAGGGCCTACGGTTCTTGGCGTATCCAAACTGGGCGAATCCGATGTAGTGATTGCCATCATGGCCAAGACCATTCCCATGGAACAATGGGCAGTGGAAAGAGAACTGCGTAAACGGATTAAAGAAAGACTGGAAGAGAAGGGAATCGAGATACCATATCCCAGAAGAGTGGTTATTGAGAGTAGTGAAAGAAGATAGTGAGGTTCGAGATTTTTTCTCGAACTTTGCTTTTATAAAAGGATAAATTGTGTTAATATATTCTATAATGTTTCTTTACTCTATTACCGGGATAAAGCAGACAGGTTTAAGTCTGGAAGCAGGGTGTATAAATCTATCGTCCGTTATAAAATATATATAATAAAATGAAATCAATCAGGAAGGGTGAGGCAGCATGCCCATGGATTTAAAGATGGGGGATATTTTAGAAGTAAAAAAGAATCATCCTTGCGGCAGCAATAAATTTGAAGTTACGCGTACGGGAATGGACTTTCGCATCAAGTGCTGTGGATGCAGCCATGAAGTATGGATTCCCCGTGTAAAGCTGGAAAAGCGTGTAAAAAAAATCTTAGAAAGAAAAGAAGAGTAGTCAGTAAAAAACAATTCAAAATTGCAGAATATTCTTTAAAATATTTTTGTAACACTTACAAAAATATTTTAAAAATCTAAGCAACACAGAATTGTTTAGTGATATAATAATAAATAGATATAGTCGGGCAATGCTTTTCCTTATTATAATTCTAATGGAGGTGCTTTTGAAATGGCGATTCGATTCGCAAATCGTATGGAAGGTATTAAAGCTTCTGAAATCCGTGAGTTGTTAAAGCTTACAACAAGACCGGAGATCATATCCTTTGCAGGAGGTTTGCCTGCACCAGAGTTGTTCCCAGTAGAAGAGATGAAGAAGGTTACGCTGAAGGTTTTAGAAGAAGGTGGCCAGCAAGCACTTCAATACAGTACTACAGAGGGCTTTACGCCGCTGCGGGAAAAGATTGCCGCAAGAATGGCCAAGCTGGGGATTCAAGCAAAGGCAGACGACATATTGATCACAAATGGATCACAGCAGGGATTGGATTTTAGCGGGAAGATATTTTTGAATCCAGGAGATGTTGTAATCTGTGAAAGTCCAAGTTACCTAGGGGCGATTAACGCATTTAAAGCCTATGAATGTGAATTTGTAGAGGTTCCTACCGATGATCATGGTATGATCATGGAGGAGTTGGAAAAAATTCTAGAAACAACACCACAGGCAAGAATGATCTATGTAATTCCAGATTTCCAAAACCCAACAGGAAGAACATGGCCTGTGGATAGACGTAAGCGATTGGTAGAATTGGCTGTAAAATTTGATTTGCCGATTGTAGAGGATAATCCTTATGGAGAATTGCGATTTGAGGGAGAGATTCCACCTTCGATTAAGTCCTTTGATATCGATGGCCGCGTGATTTTTTTAGGTACTTATTCCAAGACCTTCTGTCCTGGACTTCGTATCGGCTGGGTCTGTGCCTCAGAGGAAATCCTTACAAAATATATATTGGTAAAGCAGGGAGCAGACCTGCAGTCCAGTACCATTTCTCAAAGAGAATTAAATGAATTCTTAGAATTATATAATCTGGATGAGCATGTAGAAAAAATTAAAGATACTTATAGAAAGCGCCGGGATCTGATGCTTCAAACCATGAAGGAAGCATTCCCGCCAGAGTTTAAATATACCTATCCGGAGGGCGGCCTGTTTACTTGGGTAACCATGCCCGGGCATCTCAATGCAAGAGACTTAATGGTAAAGGCTTTAGAAAAGAATGTAGCTTTTGTGCCCGGTGGGTCCTTCTTCCCAAATGGAGGCCATGAAAATACCTGTAGAATCAACTACTCCAACATGCCCGAGGATAAGATTATGGAAGGCATCAAGCGTTTAGGGGAAGTATTTGCGGAAGCTCTTCAAAAATAAATACGTTATAAAAAAGCTGTATCATATAGGATACAGCTTTTTTCATTCGGCTTTGGAAATTATAGGTTCTGTGAAGGAGAACGTAAAAGGATATAGAAATATTTACAGCATAGGATTAAAGTGATGAAGAAACTATTTGCAAAGCGGTGATAAACATGATAGATAGAAGACCCATCGTTCTACTGCTTATGATAATTCTTTTAATAGGAATCTCTACGGATCATGTCTTTGCAGCGTATTCAAATCCCTTGGTAAGACTGAATGTAGGTATAGAGCCTAGCCTTCCCCCATTTCAGTTTGAAGAGGATGGACAGCTAACGGGGCTAAACATAGAGATCTTAAATCTCATTGCAGAGAAAAATAACATTCAGATCAATTATATACCTATGAGCAAGGAATCAAGCATAAGAAAATTGTTGGATGGACGTATAGACCTAGTATTAGGATTGCGATACGACCCAAGGCTGTCAGATCAAGTATATTTTACAGAGAGTATCGTACAGTCCGTGGTTTGCATCCTCGCTAAAACGGAAAATAGCAAGGAAATTCAAAACAACCTCAATAGTGCCTACTATTTGGCAAGCGTGGAGAACGATTCTGCTGAACTTAACTTTCTCCAGAATGTAAGGCTAATCAATTTTAATGTAGCCTTTAATCAGGAGGATGCCTTCGAACTCCTATTGATGGATCGGGCAGATTTCCTTCTAGGGGTTAAGGACACAGCAGAATATCTTCTTAATAAGCATAAGCCGGCAACGGAATACACGATCATAGATAGTTATACTACGCCAGTTGAGTACTCAATCGCTGTTAAGGGAGATAATAGAAATCTATATAGTCTACTAGATAAAGGCATTAGCCAGCTTAAGCTCAGCGGAGAATATGAAAAGCTCTATTTTAAATGGGTGGATAATGGAGAAGCAAATATTGCTAGACGATTGGAAAGTATCATCAGAATAAGCCTCATAGGACTAATCCTTGGTCTGGTGATTTTATTTATGAGTACCTTGTGGAATATGCAGTTAAAGGAACAGGTGAAGCTAAAGACCCTTGAACTTTCCAAGACCAATTTGGATCTAGAGGCGCAGATCATCGAAACTAGAAACAACAGTGAGTTAAAAGACCTGATCTGTGAAAGCAGCCCTAGAGGCATAGCAATATTTGATGTGGATGGAATGATTTCTATTTTCAATAGTTCTGCCTTGGCTATGGCAGTGTTACAGGAGCCTCCGATTGGAAAATCTATCTTTGATATAGAACCGATGAATCTTATGCTTAAAGAAACATTGGATATCGTTATGCGTGAAAGAAAAAGCTATACCTGTGATCAATTCAAATACAGAAGAAATCATAAAGAATTTATCTATCGCTATATCATGTACCCTTTGCATAATTATGAGCAGAAGCTCAGGGGTGCAATCATCACCATTGAGGACATAACACAGGAGTGTAAACTCAAGGAACAAATCATGGAAAAGGATAAAAACCGTGCCCTCACACAAATTGTATCGGGTATTTCCCATGAGATCAGAAACCCTCTTACGACGATTAAAACATTTATCGAACTGATCCCCAAAAAGATAGATAATCAAAAATTTAAAGAAGAAATCGCTGTGGTGGTCCCTGAAGAAATCGAAAGAGTGGATAATCTTATAGAAAATCTTATTGATTATGCAAAGCCAAAGCGTCAAAATAAAACAAGCTTTCAGCTAGAGGAACTTATTAGTTCCTGCTTAACTTTATTTAAGCCTGTTTTTGACCAAAACAACATTGTCTATGAAAACCATATGCAGAGAAGGATTTATGTATATGGAGACAAAAACCAAATTAAGCAAGGCATCATTAATTTTCTTCTAAATGCCATAGATGCGATCCGGGAAAAGGGAGAAGCGGTCCATGATCCAAACTATCAGGGACGAATCCTTATAGACGGATTTCAAGAGGGAAATGATGTGAAGCTTACCCTTCGAGATAACGGCATAGGGATGAATAAGGATGAGCTGGAAAGGGCCTATGAGATTTTCTATACCACCAAGGAAAAGGGAACGGGTCTGGGACTGCCCCTATCTATTCAGATGCTAGAAATGAACGGCTGTAATGTATCGATAGAAAGTCTTAAATATGAACATACAGAAATAACCTTAATGTTTAGAGGTGAATCAATATGAGAAATAGCATTCTGATCATAGACGATGAGAAAAATATATGTACATCCCTTACCTATGCTTTAGAAGACTTATATAGGGTGGTTACTACCACAAATCCCCAAGAAGGGTTGACTTTACTCAAAGAGAATAAATTTGACGTGATTTTATTAGATTTACGTATAGGAAGAGTTAGCGGCCTAGAAGTGCTAAAGCAGATTAAGGAGATTCATCCGCAGATTGTTGTAATTATGATGACTGCTTATGGATCTATAGACTCTACCATAGAGGCAATCAAAAGCGGCGCTTTTACCTATCTAACCAAGCCCTTGAATATCAGTGAGCTCATGATAACCATAGAGAAGGCATTAGAGTTTATTGGACTAAATGAAAAGGTGGAACATCTGAGCAATGCTTTAAAAATGAAATATGTTTACAATGGCATTCTGGGAAAGAGCCCCTCTATGAAAAACATATTTGATTTAATCGATAAGCTCAAGGATGTGGATACCAATGTACTCATAACAGGAGAAAGCGGAACGGGTAAGGAATTGGTAGCCAGAGCTATTCATTATGGGGGGAAAAGGAGTAATGAAAAGTTTGTAGAGATAAACTGTGCGGCCATTCCGGAGGGCCTTCTAGAGGGTGAATTGTTTGGACATAAAAAAGGATCTTTCACAGGGGCGGATCGGGATAGTATAGGAAAGTTTGAGTTTGCAGATAAGGGAACCATCTTATTGGATGAAATAGGCGACATGGGTTTGATACTCCAGGCAAAACTCCTAAGGGTATTGGAACAAAAAGAGGTTACGCCTCTAGGAAGCAATATCCCCATCAAGCTAAAGGCCCGGGTTTTAGCTTCTACCAATAGAGATTTAAAAAAGCTTATGGAGGAAGGACTTTTTCGAAAAGATCTTTATTTTAGACTTAATGTCATTGAAATCAAGCTGCCACCCTTAAGAGAGAAGAAAGAGGATTTGCCGCTGCTTTTTAATCACTTTATGGAAGTGTATAATAAGGAATTTGGAAAGCAGGTAATAAAGCTATCTACTGCCACTCAAGAGCTGCTTCTCAATTATTCATATCCTGGAAACATACGAGAATTGTCTAATATCATGGAGTATGGTATCCTCATGGCAAAGGGTGATACCTTGGAGTTAGAGGATCTTCCGGAAAAAGTAAAGGCAGGAAAAACCTATATGAATCTAGAGTATGAAGTAGATTCATTAGTCGGCCTTCCATTAGATGAAATCGAAAAACGAATGATAAAGGCAACATTGGAGTTAAACAAGGGCCATAGGAAAGATACGGCTAAAATGCTCGGAATCAGTGAACGAGGGCTAAGAAATAAGCTGAAGGAATACGAATTATAGGGGAAAATATTGCCGCAAGGGAAGTTCTTTCCTCTTTTTTTGCTGTCTAAATCATTAGGAGATCACGGAAAGTCTTCATTTTGCCTATTCTTAATCTTGGCATGACAATTGCAATTAATTCAATTTGTAGTCAAATAACTTAGAGGAGGAATTTAAAAATGAAGAGAAAGTCCATATTATTCGTTGCCTTATTATTAGTATTTTCTTTATTTCTAACAGCATGTGGAGGCGGAACCAGCGCACCGGCAGATCAAGACGCTGGCAATACAGAGACAAATACCATTAATAAGAACGATTACTTTATAACCGTAGCTACAGGACCTACCAGCGGATTGTATTATCCCATTGGAGGTGCTTTCTCAAACGTTATTAAGAACAAGTTAGGCTATAAGTCCTCTGCTCAATCTACAGGCGCATCTGTGGAAAACATTAACCTGATCATAGGTGGAAAGGCTGATCTAGCCATTACGATGTCTGATGCAATTGCACAAGCCTATGATGCTTTTGGTGCCTTCGAAGGTAAGGAACCACAAAAGAATTTAAGAGTCCTAATGAGTCTATATCCAAACTATGTACAGCTGGTTACTACAAACAAATCTGGTATAACGAAGTTTGAAGATTTAAAAGGCAAGAGAGTTGGAATTGGCGCACCGAATTCAGGAGTTGAGTTAAATGCGAGAATGATGTACGAAGCCCATGGCATGACCTATGAAGATAGCAAGGTGGACTACCTAAACTATGGCGAGGCCATCGACCAAATGAAAAATGGATTAATTGATGCCGCTTTTGTAACCAGTGGAATTCCTAATGCAACCGTTATGGAGTTAGGTACTACCAATAAGATTGTTATCGTACCCATTGAAGGAGAAGGTGCTAAGAACCTTATAGAAAAATATCCTTTCTTTGTAGAGGAAGTAATCCCAGCAAGTACTTACGATACAGATACAGATGTAAATACCGTATCTGTCAGAAATATCATGATTATCAGAGAAGAACTTCCAGAGGAAGTGGTGTACGAGATTACAAAAGGAATTTTTGAAAATATCGAGGAGATCAAAGCCTCTCACAATACAGCGAATACACATCTATCACTAGAAAATTCTCAAATAGGTATTAACATTCCATTCCATCCAGGAGCAGAAAAATACTACAAGGAAGTAGGCATCATAAAATAAGATGAGCGACAGATCAACAGAGAAGAAGCAGATTTTTGCTTCTTCTCATTTTAAAATTACTTTATTCGTGAGCATATTTGCATTTGTAGTCTTGTTATTTTTATTTAAAATATCGGAGATCCAAAGGCTTTCTATTATAAATCAAAACACCAATAAGGTTTATTTAACAACAGAGGTGGTTCCAGGAGATAAGCTCACCTATGGCTGGATTCATTCCCTTGAGCATATACCTTGGACAGAGGATTATTATATACAGAAAAACAATCACCTGCTGCTTTACAGGATTACCCTATCCGCCTTTGGTGCTGGAATTCCACATAATAAGGGTAAGCTGACTAGAGTAGAAGACGGTACGATCGTTATGGAGGAAATAAACGAAGATTTTGAAGAAATCAATTGGATTCATTCTCAGACTGCCACAGAGTACATTCAGTTAAATGATCAGACCCTCATAAAAGGTGTGGATTTACCGCATCATGAAGCATTGAAATTGAAAATAGAAAAGAGGTTGAAGCTATGTCGAAGATCACAATAGATAACCAAATAAATGATCAACAGGTTGAGATTATCGAGAAATATGATAAGGAACAAAAAACCCGTTCCTTTGATAAGGCTTCCTTAGCAAAGGGGGTCTATTGGGCTGCAGTTATTATTTCGTTATATCATTTTATTACATCCTTTGTCGGTGCACCTGCCACTTTAAAGCATAGATCCCTGCATGTCAGTATGATACTATTTCTATCCTTTATCTTCTATCCGATCAATGATAAGGCAAGTAGAAAAAAGCTGCCCCTATATGACGGGATATTTGCAGTACTATCTTTAGGCATCACCCTCTATGTATGGATCGACTACCCCAATATCATTGCCCGTGCAGGCTTGATTAATACCATGGATATGATTGTGGGAACAATCTTAGTCGTATTGGTTTTAGAGGCTTCCAGAAGAATTTCCGGCCTACCCCTAACCCTATTGGCCATGGCATTTATTGGGTATGCCCTTTATGGCAGGAATATCCCTGGAATATTCTCTCATAGGGGTTATGACTGGGCATCTCTTGTCAATCAGTTTTTTATTAGTACTGATGGCATCTATGGCACATCTGTAGGTGTAGCTTCCAGTTATATATTCCTATTTATACTGTTCGGGGAAGTCATGAATAAATCTGGCATGGGTAAATTTTTTAATGATATTGCATTGGCTTTGGCTGGAGGGTCCATGGGTGGACCTGCAAAGGTTGCAGTAATCGCTAGTGGATTTCTAGGAAGTATTAATGGTTCGGCTATTGCCAATGTAGTTACCACGGGGGCCTTTACCATTCCTTTAATGAAGAGAACCGGTTATTCTAAGGAATTCTCCGGTGCAGTAGAAGCAACGGCTTCTGTAGGAGGTCAGCTGCTCCCGCCGATTATGGGTGCTGCAGCTTTTATCATGGCAGAGATGGTAGGGATAAAATACAGCATGATTATTGTTTATGCTGCAATTCCAGCAATTTTATATTATCTAGGCATTATTATTCAGGTACATCTAAGAGCTTCTAAAAGTAATCTAGTGGGTCTTCCAAAGGAGGAACTGCCTAGGGTTAAAGATGTTATGCGAGAAAGAGGACATCTTTTGATTCCGATACTATTTTTACTAGGGATGCTGTTCTTCAGTGGTAAAACCGTAGTGTTTTCGGCCTTCTGTTCAATCATTGTAACTGTAATAACCAGTATGTTTAAGGAAAGTACTAGAATGAGCGTAAAGGATATCATAGATGCCCTAGCTGGTGGAGCAAAAGGCACAGTATCCGTTGCCATGGCTTGTGCCATTGTTGGTATCATTATTGCCGTTACCAGTATTACTGGTTTTGGATTAAATATGGCCAATGCGATTATTCAATTGGGCGGTACAAGTATTCTGGCAACCTTAGTCTTTGCAATGATCACTTGTATGATTTTAGGTATGGGCTTACCCAGTATACCTGCTTATCTCATTACAGCAACCATCGCTGCGCCAGCCCTTGTTAAACTGGGTATTCCTGTAGTAGCCGCCCATTTGTTTGTATTCTACTTTGCCATGTTTGCCAACCTTACGCCACCGGTTGCCCTAGCGGCTTTTGCTGCAGCAGGATTATCAGGGGGAGACCCTATGAAGACTGGTGTAGCCTCGGTAAAACTCGCTTTAGCAGGCTTTATTATACCTTATATGTTTGTATTCAATAATGAGCTGCTATTGTTGGATACAACATGGACGATTGCCCTTAGAGTAACGATTACCTCAATTATTGGGGTTATGATGATAGGAACCGCTATAGAGGGTTACTTATTAAGAGAGATCCCGCTGGTTCTTAGAGTGGCATCCTTTATTGGTGCACTACTATTAATCACAGCAAACTTTTTTCAAGATATAGGCGGCTTTGCAATATTAGCAATATTAATCCTACAGCAGGTCCTGAAAAAGAAGAAAGGAAATATGCGTACGCACTCTAGTTATTAAGCCTATTTAACAGAGTTTAGGGGCAGAAGTTCCTAGGCTCTTTTTAGTAGATATTGGATATCATCAAATGGAGGTGGAAAGGTTGCATTATGATTCTTTGGTTTATCGTTATGCATCAAGAAGAAATGTAGTATATGCAAAAAAAGGCATGGTAGCCACAGGGCAGCCAATGGCTGCACAAGCAGGATTAGAGATACTAAGAGCCGGTGGTAATGCCATTGATGCAGCAATTGCAACAGCTGCATGTTTAACTGTAGTAGAACATACATCTAATGGCATAGGTGGAGATAATTTCGCCTTAGTTTGGACAAGAGAAAAGCTATATGGTCTGAACTGTAGCGGAAAATCACCAAAATCCATATCTATTGAAAAGCTTAAGGAAAGGGGGATTACAGAGATTCCAAAATACGGCTGGATACCTGTAACGGTACCAGGCACTCCAGCAGGCTGGGCAGCACTCTCTAAGCGTTTTGGCAAGCTGCCTCTTACAGCGGTATTGGCGCCAGCAATAAGATATGCAACGGAAGGCTATGTTCTTACCCCGAATGTGGGAAAACTATGGGATAGAGACTATAAAAACTATAAAGTTAGCTTAAAAGGAAAAGAATTTGACAGCTGGTTTACAACCTTTGCACCGAATGGAAGAGCGCCAAAGCCAGGAGAGACTTGGAAATCACCAGACCATGCCAAAACACTAGAAGTAATCGCAGAAACCCAAGGTGAAGCCTTCTATAGAGGCGCATTGGCGGATAAAATTGACCAATTTTCCAGGGCCTATCATGGTTATCTAAGAAAAGAAGATTTAGAAGCCTTTGAGCCAGAATGGGTAGAGCCAATCTCTATCAATTATAGGGGATATGATGTTTGGGAAATTCCTCCCAATGGACATGGGCTTGTAGCGTTACTGGCATTAAAGATTCTAAGCGGCTATGAATTTAAAGATCGGGACAATATAGATACGCTGCATAAACAAATAGAAGCAATGAAGCTAGCTTTTGCAGATGGCCAAAAATATATAGCAGACCCAAGAATGATGTCTGTGAAAGTAGAGCAGCTTCTCTCTGAATCCTATGCAGCGCAGAGAAGAGCATTGATTGGGGAAGAAGCACTTATGCCGACACCGGGAGATCCTACCGCCAGTGGAACGGTTTATTTAGCAACGGCTGATGAGGACGGCAACATGGTCTCCATGATCCAAAGCAACTATATGGGCTTTGGTTCAGGCCTTGTAGTACCAGAAACGGGAATCGCTCTACACAACAGAGGGCATAATTTTGTATTAGATATAAACCATGACAATGCCCTGGCACCGGGCAAAAAACCATACCATACAATCATTCCTGGATTCTTAACGAAAAATAACAAAGCAATCGGGCCATTTGGGGTAATGGGTGGATTTATGCAGCCGCAAGGGCATGTTCAAGTAATTATGAATACAATAGACTTCCATATGAACCCACAAGATGCCTTAGATGCTTATCGCTGGCAGTGGGTAGGGGGGAAGAGAGTCGATATTGAACCTGATTTTCCAAACCCCTTAGCCCTACAGTTAGCGGCTAAGGGGCATGAGGTCGTACCACAAATAGATACAATCTCAATGGGGCGGGGACAAATCATCTGGAGAACTGAAGACGGAACCCTTTGCGGAGGAACTGAACCGAGAACGGATGGTGCAATTGCTGCATGGTAAAAAGAAAAAAGGACTTCACCAAAGGGGTAAATCGGAAGTTTATGAAGAGCTTATTTTAAAATAGTATTTCATTAACCCTTTAGATTTTGATCTATTTAAAGATTGAATCTTGATCTTGAAAGGGATTTTTAAATAATTCTTGCATAAAGCTTGTACTACTGATATAATACTATGATGTGAGAATATACTCTCTGTCCTGTGTTAGAGCAGGACCGAATCAGTCCATAGGGAGGTGGAAAATATGAGAAAATATGAAGCGATGTTCATTATGAAGTCTAATCTTGAAGAAGAGAAAAGAAACGAAGTAATCAACAAATTCAAGGCTATCATCGAGACAGATGGTGAGATTGAAAGCGTAGATGAGTGGGGAAACAGAAAGCTTGCATACCCAATCAACAAGCTGAATGATGGTTACTACGTACTAGTTCACTTCAAGGCTGGTGCGGACTTACCAAAGGAATTGGACAGAAATTTCAAAATCTCTGATGATGTGATTAGACACATGATCGTAAATCTTGAAGAAAAATAATAAAAATAAGCAGGGTGGTGTAGGTATGAATCAGGTCACTTTAATCGGAAGACTGGCCAAAGATCCGGAGCTTCGGTTTACCGCAGGTAGCGGCAAAGCAGTAGCCACCTTTACACTTGCTGTAGATAGACCATTTGCCAAAGAAAAAGAAGCGGATTTTTTTAGAGTAGTTGTATGGGGAAAAACAGGTGAAAACTGTGCCAACTACTTGGCGAAAGGCAGACTTGTTGCCATTCAGGGCAGACTACAAAACAACAATTTTGAGACGCAAAGTGGAGAAAAGCGCTTTACGACGGAAGTTGTTGCGGATCGAGTAGAATTCCTAGAGTGGGGAAACAAAAACGAGAACAGAGGATTTAACAATCCGTCCAATATAGACATAGATGGTTTTCAAGCCATTGAAGAGGATGACGACATTCCATTCTAGAGAAGGAGGGAAAACAGAATGATGATGAAGAAAAGACGCGGCCGTAAAAAAAGAGTATGCAGCTTCTGTGCTGATAAGGCAAAGCATATTGACTATAAAGATATCAGAAAACTTGGCAAATATGTTACCGATAGAGGAAAAATTCTTCCAAGAAGAATTTCTGGTACTTGTGCAACACATCAAAGAGCTTTGACGATCGCAATCAAAAGATCAAGAATTGTTGCGTTATTGCCATATACTGCAGAATAAGCGATGGAGAAGTGAGAAATCACTTCTCTTTTTTCGTAATTTGCCATACAATAGAGGTAAGATATTCTAGGACAGAGAGGATGTGGTATGATGAAAATAAACACAAAAAGTATTACAAGAACGGGGATATTATTGGCACTGGCATTGGTTATCCAATTGATGCGCTTGCCTCAATTGGTAACCGGTACTGCTGTAAATGCCGTACTGCTGATTTCATTAAGTACGATAGGCGTATTGGAAGCATCGGCCATTGGCTGTATTACACCGATAGTTGCCTTCTTGGTGGGAATTATTCAACCTCCGATGGCACCTGTAGTTCCCTTTATTGTGATGAGCAATCTTGTTTTAATTTGGATTGTCTATGGTCTGCGAAGAAAGAATATATATATACAGATCATCTTGGCTTCTGTGGGGAAGTTCTTGTTTCTCGTTGTAGCAGTTAGGCTGATTTTAACACAGTTTCTACCAGCCCCTGTGTGGGAGAAGGTAGCCGTAGCCTTTGGCGTTACACAGCTTTTTACTGCGTTGGCTGGAGGATTTTTGGCAATACTGGTTACCAAACTGCTCCACCCATATCTTGATGAAGAAGCGCCTATAGAATAGGACTGTACACTAAAAACTTCCTGGAGTGCCTTGCAGGAAGTTTTTTTGAAGTATGCATCCTTTTCGCTGAAAGAGGGAAGAAAAAAGGATAACCTGTCTTGCTTGCAGAATATATACAAGATAGTGGAATCTGCTATAATGTATATAAAGGAGGGGAATAAGGCAATGACTACAGGAGAAAGAAATAATTTAGACATTACAAAGAATATTAAAATCATTGAATGGTTGAAGAGCGAGCTGTTAACAGCCATCGCTTCACTTTTCGAGTTACTTATAAAAGGAACAAAAGCAGGTCAAGAGGCATTGATAGATGTATTGGCAAATATTATTCTGGTTACTTATATCTTGGGAAAGCGATTGGGAATTAATTTTTCCACCATAGATATGAAGATAGAGGATAAGATCCGTTTGGGCATTCTAGAAGAACATAGAGTAGAAGAATGGTATGGGGATCTATCAAATTTGAAACAATATTTCAATAGAAACAGAAACTAGGAGTGATTTGGTTTGAATACGCAGAAGAAGACAAGAGCATTGATAGAAGCTTCCCTAATGACTGCGATTACCTGCATTTTTGCAGTAATTGGTACGTATATTCCTGTGTTAACTTTCGTACTTTATTTTATTCCGGTACCTTTTATTATCCTGGGAAAGCGACATGGAATGAACTTTGTCGTACTTTCCATTATCGCCTCTGCAATTATTATCGGCAGTTTGACGGAACCCATTTACTCGGTCTTTGTAGTACTCCTTCCGGGAATTGTAGCCATTGTAATGGGGTATATGATGAAAAAGGGTTATTCTCCAGGAATGGTACTGGCTGGGGGCACAGCAGCAGCCCTTCTTTCTACAGGATTGTCCATCAGTCTGGCTACAGCCATTTCAGGAATTAATGCTTTTACGCAGATGAGTGAAATCTTTAAAGAAGTAACGGAAATGCAGATCAATCTCATGCAGCGGATGGGTATGGAAGCGGAAAAAATGGAGCAAATTACAACGAATTTGGAAAATACCGCAAAAATGGCAGTGATGGTGATTCCTGCAGCCATTATGCTGTCAGCAGTATTTTTATCCTATGTGAACTATCTATTAACCGTGTACATACTAAATCGGATTGGATATAAGGCAGAACAGCTTCCGCCCTTACAGAATTTAAGGTTGCCGAAAAGCATATTGGCAGGGAGTTTTCTTATTATCATATTAACCCTTTTGACAAGATATCTAAACATCATTCATTACGATACTTTAGTAGTAAATATATTTGTCATCCTTCAATTTATATTTTTTATACAGGGAATAGCTGTAATCCTTTATTTCATGAAGGCTTACAAACTCACTAAGCCAATGCGGCTATTGATCTTCCTATTTCTACTTTTAAACCAAATGGGCGCCTTTATGGTTGCCATGATCGGGCTGACAGATTCCTTTGTGAATTTGAGAAGGCTTCAGTCCGAATAAATTATAGGAGTGTAATAGATGGGAAATAAACGGTTTTCAAAAATATTCATTCCTGATACGAGGATTCATTTATGGATCATGACACTTTTGGTGTTGGTGTTGGCCTACTACAATCCGCTGATTGGCGGAATCGGTATTGTCGTCATGATTTATTTGCTGTACCATAACTGGAAAACCTCACATGATCGCAGGGAGATGTGGCGCAAGTATATAGAAGGTTTTTCCTCTAATATAGATGCTGCAACCAAGTATGCGGTGCTGAACCTGCCGATACCCTTAGTAATCGTAGAGTTTGATGGCAGCATTATCTGGTATAACGCTCGATTTGGAGAAATTACAGACAGTAAGGATCTGTTAGAAAGAAATATTGAAGACTTTATTTCAGGAATAGAATTGAACAATATTTTGCAGGACAAAAAAGATATGGTAACTGAGGTAACAATTAATGATAGACATTATAAAGTTTTATATAATATAGTGAAAACAGAGGATTTAGAATCGAGACATATTGTGATGCTCTATTGGATTGACATCACTAATTTCCATAACCTAAAAATACTTTATAATGAAGAGAGAACCAATGTTGCGCTGGTTCAGGTAGATAATTATGATGATGTGATGCAGAGCACCGAAGAAGCAAAAAGACCCATTGTAATTGCAGAGATCGATCGTAGGGTTAATCTCTGGGCGGCAAGAATGAATGCAGTTATGAAAAAATTTCAGAAGGATAAATACATTCTGATTTTTGAAAACAAATATTTAGAGCTGTTAGAAAACAGAAAGTTTGCCATATTGGATGAACTCCGGGAGATCCAAATGGGAAACGAAATTCCTATTACGCTTAGTGTAGGGGTAGGGGCTAATGGTAGAACACCCCAGCAAAATGATGAGTATGCCAGGGCAGCAATGGATTTGGCTTTGGGCCGAGGTGGGGATCAAGCTGTTGTGAAAAAGATCGATGCCATAAGCTTTTACGGAGGAAAAACAAAGGCGGTAGAGAAGCGCAATAAGGTGAAGGCGAGAGTCATTGCCCATGCTTTGCGTCAGTTGATTGATCAATCCGGGCGTGTACTAATTATGGGTCACAAGATTCCGGACATGGATAGCTTTGGTGCGGCCATCGGTGTCTACCGGGCAGTGAAAAATAGAGGAAAAGAAGCCTATATCCTACTGGAAGGTGTGAATCCCTCTATTGAAAATCTCTGGAATCGGATCAAAGATTATCCGGAATATAAATTTATCACCCCAGATGATTTTCTAAACCGTGTAGATCAAGATACATTGATTGTTGTGGTGGATACCCATAGGCCGAATTTTACTCAATCTCCAGAGGCTTTAGCAAAGGCTGAAAGAATCGTATTAATTGACCATCACCGACGAGGGGCAGAGTTTATTGAAAATACAGTGCTTACATATTTGGAGCCCTACGCTTCTTCCACCTGTGAGCTTGTTACAGAGATTCTTCAGTATATGGAAGATAAGATGAGTATCGAGAAAATAGAGGCAGAAGCCCTTTTAGCCGGCATCGCGGTAGATACGAAGAATTTCTCCTTTAAAACAGGAGTAAGAACCTTTGAAGCCGCATCTCTTTTGAGAAGAGCCGGTGCAGATACCACCAGCGTACGGCAGCTATTCCAGGATGATTTGGAAACCTTCGTGGCCCGGGCAGAGGTTGTAAAAAATGCTCAGGATATTGGTAGAAATATTGCCCTATCCATATGCCCAAAGGATACGCACAACGCGCAGCTGGTAGCCGCCCAGGCGGCAGACGAATTGTTGGATATTCGAGGAATTACTGCGTCCTTTGTATTGGGATATAGGAATGATGAGGAGATTTTTATCAGTGGACGCTCCTTGGGAGAGATTAATGTACAAATGATTTTAGAGCGATTAGGTGGAGGCGGACACTTAACAGTGGCCGGCACCCAATTGAAGAATTATACCATGGATGAGACAAAGGAAATGCTCATTAGAGCAATTGATGAATATTTTGAGGAAGGTGAAGAATAATGAAGGTGATTTTATTAAAAGATGTAAAGGGTATAGGAAAAGCAGGAGAAATTATAAATGCCAGTGACGGTCATGCAAGAAACTATTTGATTCCAAGAGGCCTTGCTAAGGAAGCTACAGAAGGCGGTATTAAGGTGCTGGAAAAGCAGAAGGCTGCAGAGGCTAGAAAGAAGCAGGAAGAACTCCAGGAGGCTAAGGTATTGGCAGAAAAACTGTCTAGCTTGATAGTAAGCTTAAAGGGAAAGGCCGGCGAAGGGGGCCGGTTGTTTGGCTCCATCACTTCCAAGGATATCGCGGAAGGCTTGGAAAAACAGCATAAAATTAAAATGGATAAAAGAAAGATTCAAATGGATAACCCGATTCGGGAGCTTGGTGCAAGCTTTGTTGAAATTAAGGTGTATCCAGAGGTAATCGCAAAAATGAAAGTAGAGATTGTAGCAGAATAGAAGGGAGATTTCAATGAAATCTTTAACAGAGCAACAGGCAGCAGCTATCAATACAGAAGATTCATATGAGCAAATCTCTGGGAGCGGAGAAGTAAACCGTCAAGTATCCGCCCTTTATGATATTGTCAATCACTTGATGGGCAAGGATAGAATTTCAGAAAGACTTATGAAGTTAGAAGTGCAGGATTTTATACAGTCGGAGAAAATTGAAGACAGGATTCTGGCACTCCACAGAATTGTTTTCAATTCAAAGGAGCAAGCACAGGGCCTTCAGCCAGAGGAAATTGATCCTGCTTTGAAGGCTATTGAGAGTCAGGTAGCGGATATGTTGGCTAGGCGGGCTGTAGAGAGCCGCCTAGAGAAGGAAATGGCAGAAAAGATTGAAGAGAAGCAGCTGCAGTATATGGAAGAAATGAAACTGCAGCTTTTGAAGAAAAATGCAGGGCCGGAGAATGGGTATACCCTAAAGAAGTATGCACATCTGGAAAAGTTAGAGACAAAAAAACTTTCAAAATCAGCCATGGAGCTTTTCAGACCTCAAAAGCTGGAAGATATCGTAGGACAGGAGGAAGCCATTCAATCTTTGGTATCGAAAATTGCATCTCCTTTTCCTCAGCATATACTTATCTATGGTCCACCAGGGGTAGGAAAAACAACTGCTGCCCGTTTGGCGCTAGAGTTTGCAAAGAAAATGAAATATACACCCTTTGAGCAAGATGCGCGCTTTGTAGAGGTGGATGGGACAACCCTTCGCTGGGACCCCAGAGAAATTACCAATCCGCTGCTGGGTTCCGTTCATGATCCCATTTATCAAGGCAGCAAGCGGGACTTGGCAGAGACCGGAATACCGGAGCCTAAGCTAGGTTTGGTAACAGAGGCTCACGGAGGAATTCTCTTTATTGATGAAATCGGAGAGCTGGATGACTTTTTACAAAATAAGCTGTTAAAAGTATTAGAAGATAAGCGAGTAGAGTTTGACTCCGCTTATTATGATCCAGATAATCCAGCCGTTCCGCTATATGTAAAGAAGCTTTTCGATGAAGGTGCTCCAGCAGATTTTATTTTGATTGGTGCTACTACAAGGCAGCCGCAGGAAATCAATCCTGCCCTGCGCTCCCGCTGTGCAGAGGTATTTTTTGAACCTCTCTCCAATGAAGATATCCAGAATATTGTAGAGCAGGGAGCCAGACGATTGTCTGTAGAGCTGGAAAATGGTGTATCAGAGATGATTAGTCAATACACCATTGAAGGAAGGAAAGCAATGAATATCTTATCTGATGCCTATAGTATGGCCCTTTACGAACAATCCAAGGAGGGAGAAATCCATATTACTAAAAAGCATATGGATAGTGTGGTACGGATGAGTAGATTAATATCTTACTCACAAAAAAAAGCAAGTGAGCAGCCGGAGATTGGAAAGATTTTTGGACTAGGGGTCAATGGATTCTTAGGATCTGTGATTGAGTTGGAATGTAATGCCTTTAAAGCAGTAGAGAAGGGAAAAGGCAGTTTGCGATTGAATGATACAGCAGGTTCTATGACAAAAGATTCTCTTTTCAATGCAGCCTCCCTCATCCGTAAAACAACCGGTGAAATTCTTCACGATTATGATATTCATGTAAATGTTATAGGCGGTGGCAAGATTGATGGGCCTTCTGCAGGAGCAGCGATTGTAATGACCATGATCAGTGCCATTCAGCAGAAGAAAGTCCGCCAGGATGCAGCAATAACCGGAGAGATTTCTATTCAAGGAAAAATAAAGCCCATTGGGGGCGTTAACGAAAAAATATTTGGTGCCAAACAGTCGGGTATGAAGACCGTAATTATTCCGAAAGAAAATGCAAAGGATGTAAAGGCAGGTATTTCTGGTATTGAGATCATACCTGTAGAGACAATCGAAGAAGTAATGGAGATTTTGTTTTGCAGCTAATCAAAAGGGACCAGCATGGGGCACTAAAAGGCTTGTGCTGGTCTTTGTTGAATGTATTGCTGGGAAACAGTTAAAGGAATTATTGGGACAGGGGTAAGGAGGAAGATGAAAATATGGAGTATTTAGGAAGAATTCCGCCCCATAATATTGATGCGGAACAGTCGGTATTAGGGGCGATGATATTAGATAAGGAAGCTGTGATTACAGCCTCAGAAATGATCCGTGGAGAAGATTTTTATAAAGAGGCTCATCGGGAGATTTTTGAAGCTACTATTGCCATCTATAGCCGGGATGAACCAGTGGACTTGGTGACGCTGTCAGAAGAGCTGACACAGCGCCAAACTTTAGATGTTATAGGCGGCATCACTTATCTTGCCAGTCTTTCTGCAGCTGTACCAACAACTTCCAATGTAAAATACTATGCTAAAATCGTAGAAGAAAAATCTGTTTTGAGAAGATTGATCAAGGCTTCCTCAGAAATTTTGGAAAAAGGATATCAAGCAGAAGAAGAAGTTACACAGATTCTAGATCTGGCAGAAAAGAGCATTTTCGATATTTCACAAAATCAGTCAAAGGAAGGCTTTGCCCATATTAAACATGTATTGCTGGAAAGCTTCAATAAGATTGAAGAACTGTACCAAAGCAAAGGCGGTATTACAGGGATCACTACAGGCTTTAGCGATATTGACCGAAAAACTTCGGGACTTCAACGGTCTGATTTGATTCTGGTTGCAGCGCGTCCCAGTATGGGGAAGACTGCATTTTCACTGAATCTCTGTCAAAATGCAGCCTTGAAGGGAAATGCATCTGTAGCCATCTTTAGCTTGGAGATGTCCAAGGATCAGCTGGTACAGCGTATGTTAAGTGCTGAATCTCATATTGAAATACAAAAAATTCGTACAGGAACCCTTAGCGAGGATGAGTGGCCAAGACTGGCAAAGGCGATGGGTCCTCTTGCTCAAGCTAAAATATTTATTGATGATACGCCGAGTATCTCGATTATGGAGATGAAGGCAAAATGTCGACGGCTAAAAATGGAACAGGGTTTAGACATGATTATGATTGACTACCTTCAGTTGATGTCTGGTGATGGGCGGGCGGAGAGCCGTCAGCAGGAGATATCTGGGATATCCAGAGCATTAAAGGGATTGGCCAGAGAGATGAACTGTCCCGTGGTGGCACTTTCTCAGTTATCCCGTGCTCCAGAACAGAGAGCAGATCATCGACCGATTCTTTCTGACCTGAGGGAATCAGGAGCCATCGAACAGGATGCAGATATTGTTATGTTTCTCTATCGTGATGAATACTACCATCCAGATAGTGAGAAAAAGAATATCGGGGAAGTTCTCATTGCTAAACAGCGTAATGGGGAGACTGGATCGGTAGAATTGGCATGGTTGGGCCAGTTTACTAAGTTTGCTAATCTTGAAAAGTTCAGAGATTAATAGTATGATGTTTAGAAAAGTGACGTCAGGGTAATATATTTTATAGTTTTGACGATCCAGTAAGAATGATGTAGAGAAAGGATTTCATGAGAATCCTATAAAGCGTCCATTGTATGAATAAGTCGAAAAAAGACCTAAACAAGAGGAGGAAAATGAAGTGGAAGGATTTAATGAGTTAGAGCTATTAAAAATGGCTAAAGGTGTTGAGGAAGAAGGGTATCGGTTTTACATGGAGGCTGCAGAGCGATTTCAGGATGAGGACATCAAACAGATGTTCCACTATCTAGCATTAGAAGAAGCTGAGCATGTAAAAGTTTTTGAACAGCTATATGATCGTGTAGCAGCGCGCCTAGGGGTGAGCGAGGAGTATTTAATGGAGGAAGAGGTCGTTCAGTATCTAAAGGCTATTAGTGATACTGCTATTTTTAACACCAATGGACTTACATATTATAGAGTACAACAAGTAAATACTGTAAGGGATGCACTGCTAATCGGTATGCAGGCAGAAAAAGATGCGATTTTGTTTTATGAGACCTTTCTAAAGAATACGAAAACCGATATGACACAAAAAGTATTGGAACGTTTAATAAAAGAGGAAGTTAAACATTTATATCAATTTAAGGTATTGATTCAAGAGCTAAAATAAGGAGTGAGGTTTATGGAAGGGGTAAAAGGGGCGTATCTAATTATCGGAAATGGCGTAGCCGGTATGACTGCGGCAGAAGAAATCCGGAAATGCGATAAAGATGCACATGTTACAATCATTGGAGATGAGCGGGTCTTAACTTATTATCGGGTAAAATTATCCCACTTTATTAGTAAACACTTTCAAATAAAGGAATTGCTGATCCATGATGAGAACTGGTATCGGGAAAGAAATATAGAACTGATTCTAGGAGAACGGGTACAATCTATTCATCCAAATGCGCAGAAGGTGTTTTTGGAAAGTGGTAAAGAAGTCGGATATCATAAGCTTCTATTGGCAAATGGCAGTTCGTCCTTTATTCCATCCGTAGAGGGGGCAAAGAAGGACGGTGTATTTGCTTTAAGAAACCTTCGCGATCTTGAGGAAATACAAGCATATTTGTTGGATTGCAAAGAAGTGGCTGTTATTGGTGGAGGACTGTTAGGGCTGGAGGCTGCTTGGGCCCTAAAGGAGCGAGGACTACGTGTAAATGTAGTAGAGTTCTTTCCCTATCTGTTGCCTAGACAGTTGGATCCTGAACTGGCAAGATACGTGAAGGAGCAGCTGGAGCAAAAAGGACTCAAAATCTATCTAACTGCAGAGACACAAGAAATTATTGGGACAGAAAAAGTAGAAGGGATTGCATTAAAGGATGGCCGTGTTATACCTACGGACATGGTGCTTTTTTCTACAGGGGTAAAACCGAATATCTCCATCGCAGAGAGTACAGATATCGATAAAAACAGGGGAATCAAAGTCAACGCCTTTATGGAAACATCGGTGGAGAACATCTATGCAGCTGGAGATGTGGCAGAATTTGGAGGGATGGCTATGGGACTTTGGTCAGTGGCTTCAGACCAAGGCAAGGTAGCCGGGAGAAGTATGGTAGGCGTCAAAGACGCCTATACACTGCCCCAACCAGCTACACTTCTATCTATTGGCGGGTTCAATGTATTTTCTGTAGGGGAAGTAAATGGAGAAAAACAGGGACTTACTTTCCGGGAAGGGACTGTATTTCATAAGCTCTTTATAGAAGAAGGCAAGCTAATTGGCGGTGTATTAACAGGAGATATTAAAAAAATGGCAGTGCTGAAAAAAGCAGTCACCCAAAAGACAGCAGTACAAGGACTTTTAGAGGTTGGTTTAACGATTCCTGAAATTTTAGAAAAGTTATAAAAAAGGCATCCAAAAAGGATGTCTTTTCAGTTTATTAACAAAATTTTAAATTTCATGATAAAATAAAGAGAATAAAGAAACATTTTTTTCGGTAAATGTTAATATAGATTCAATAAAGCCTATATAAGGGAAAAAGCTGTGGAAGGGTGATGGAATGTATATTGCAACAGGGATGAAAACAAAAATCAGGAGGCTGCTGCGGGAAGATGTAGACAAAATGCAGCTTTGGTCAAAACATACAGAGCCATTATTTTTTCATTATAATTTTCCGAAGATGAGTCAGGGAGAAAGAGATAGTTGGTATAAGGTGAAAACCGTTAAGTGGAAAAAGAAAAGCTATGCCATTGAAAATGCGGAAGGTCATGTTATTGGCTATCTTCTCATTCGGGACATTCAATGGTTTAGAAGGGAAAGTGAGCTGGGGATTGTATTAGATCCCCAATATATGAATCAAGGCTACGGGACTGATGCCATACAAGCCTTTTTACATTTCTATTTTACAGAAATGAATATGCAGGCGATTCGCCTTAGAACAGCAAAATATAATGCACGGGCACAGCGCTGTTACGAAAAATGTGGATTTAAGGTTGTTGAAGAAAAAGATTTTGCTTTTGAAGATCAATATGCGGAGATTTTCTACAAAGAGACAGCACCAGATATTAAAAAGCTGTTTACTTTTGTAGATGGTGTAGTAATGACACGATATACGGTGATGCGGATGACAAAAAAAGATTATTCTCATACCGTCAACAGCTTATCCACAAAAATAATGTTAGAATGTGAATAACTATGTGGATATGTGGATGAATTTTGTCCATATCTTTGATTCATCCACAAAGGAATATTTCAAAACCTTAAGAGAAATATTAAAAAGTAGGGAGAAAGTATACCCAAAAGCTAGAGAAAAATGGTAAATAGTAGTTTGATTTTAAATGAAAAGTGGTATAATGTTAGTGTATCTTTGAATACCAATGAAGGAGGTTTGACATATGGCCAAAATAACGAAGGATATGATTATTGCAGATGTCCTGCGAATGGATAGAGAAACTGCACCTATTTTCATGAGACATGGATTGCATTGCTTAGGCTGTCCGGCATCTTCCATGGAAAGCATTGCTGATGCTGCGATGGTTCACGGATTAAGTGTAGATGCTTTAATAAATGATTTAAATGAATTCTTTGCAAAAAAAGGTGAGTAAAACAGAACGGTGTCTAAGGGAACTTAGACACCGTTTGTATATTTATGGATTATTTGAGCTATATTATGGTTAAAACCATATTTCGGAGGCAAAATATTATGGCCTATGTGTTAAAGATCTTGATCATTTACATACTGATTTTAATCATTTTTCGTATAATAGGAAAGCGTGTTTTATCGCAGCTAACGAACTTTGACATGGCAGTGCTGCTGATCCTAGGCATGATTGCAGCAGGACCGCTCATGACGCAGAATATTATGATCACATTCTATGGAATTATACTGCTAACCCTGCTGCATCTCCTGATGATTTCAATTAGTAGGAATCAAAGAATTCGGGATATGATTTTTGGAACGCCTAAGGTTTTAATTCAGAGAGGAAAAATATCCGAAGATTCTCTGCGTGCTGCCAAGCTTTCCATGCTGGATTTGATGAATGAACTGCGCCAGCAGGGTTATTGCAATGTAGCAGATGTAGAATTTGCCATTATGGAGGATACAGGAAAAGTCACTGTGATGCCTAAGGCGGATAAAAGACCTTTGCAGGCGGCAGATGTAGGATTAGCTGTGAAGCCCGTAGAAATTCCGCTGCCTGTGATCATAGAGGGGAGAATACTGGAGGAAAATCTCAAGTATCGCGGCTTAGATATCAGCTGGCTGGCTCTTGCACTAAAAGCCTATGGCGTTGCAGGGGCAGAGGAAGTTTCATTGGCGACTGTTAACAGCCAGGGTGTTATTCATGTGGATAAATATGATAAAAAATAAAATGGTTGTGGATATTTTAATGGAATTCGAATCTATGATGATTGCCCTTAGGGTAAGTCAGCTATAGTCGAATAAAAAATGAATATATATATTAATTATTCGTATATTTGTTGACGGAATGCGGTAATTCTGATACTATAAGAGGTGTGTATCAGGGAAATTATGAAAATAACACGAACAATATATAAGAGGAAGGTGTCGCAGATGTCAACGGTGGTAATTGTAGGTGCGCAATGGGGCGATGAAGGAAAAGGAAAGATTATCGATTATCTGGCAGGCGAAGCAGATGTAGTTGTCAGAGCCCAGGGTGGGAACAATGCAGGACACACAGTGGTGGTAGGAGATAAAAAGTATGCGCTTCACTTGATACCTTCAGGCATCTTGAATCCGAAGACTGTCAATATTATTGGGAATGGCGTTGTATTTGATCCAGAAGGTTTTCTAAAGGAAGTAGAGAAAATTGAGGCTCAGGGAGTTTGTACTGAGAACATAAAGATTAGTGATCGAGCCCATGTGATTTTCCCTTATCATAAAGTAATAGATGCATTAGCGGAGGATTCACGGGGAGAAGAAATGATCGGTACGACAAAAAAAGGGATCGGCCCTTGCTATATGGATAAGGTGGAAAGAAGTGGAATCCGGATCTGTGATTTAATGAACCGAGAGGTATTTATTGATAAGGTATCGAAGCAGATTGATAAGAAGAATGAAATCATTGAAAAGATTTATGGCGGTGAAAAATTAAATAAACAGGAAATTATAGATCAATACTTAGGTTATGCAGAACAAATTAGAAAATATGTTGAGGATACCACTGTAGTGGTATATGAAGCAGTAAAAGCAGATAAGAAGGTACTATTTGAAGGCGCACAGGGAACCCTGCTGGATGTAGATCTGGGAACCTACCCTTATGTTACCAGTTCTCATCCGATTTCTGGCGGATTTACCGTAGGATCTGGTATTGGTCCCAACATGATTCAGGAAGTTGTAGGTGTTATCAAGGCATATACCACCCGTGTAGGAAAAGGACCTTTCGTAACAGAGCAAGATAATGAAATTGGTAACCGTATTCGTATTGCAGGAAACGAGTTTGGTACAACTACAGGAAGGCCAAGAAGATGTGGATGGTTCGATGCTGTAATGGTAAGATATGCCGCAAGAATTAATGGTTTGACAGCGTTATCGATGATGCTATTGGACGTTTTAACAGGATTTGAGCAAATCTCTATCTGTACAGGCTATAAGCTGGGAGATAAAGTTATAGAGCATTTTCCTGCTTGTTTAGAAACCTTGGCAGAATGTGAGCCGATCTATGAAACAATGGCAGGATGGAGCGAGGATATTACTCAGTGTACTACTTATGAGGACCTGCCGGAAAATGCCAGAAAATATATTAAGCGTATTGAAGAATTAATCGATGTACCTGTAAAGATCATCTCTGTAGGACCTGGCAGAAACCAGACCATCATTAGGGAGAAAATTTATCGATAAGAAGGACCCCCCGAAGGAAAAAATAAAATTTTTCTTCGGGGATTCTTAAAATCACAGATATTTTTTTATAGTTCAAAGTTCAAAAAATAAGAAAAAGAGACATAAGAATACCTATCCTACATCCCTTTTTATGTAATGGAGCTAGTGAAGGGAATCGAACCCCCAACCTGCTGATTACAAGTCAGCTGCTCTACCGTTGAGCCACACTAGCAAAGGTGGTGACCCATCCGCGGCTCGAACGCGGGACACCTTGATTAAAAGTCAAGTGCTCTACCTGCTGAGCTAATGGGTCATTTTTTCAACTCACATTTATATATATTACAGGAGGATGGGCAAGCTGTCAATAAAAAACGACAAAAATTTTTTGCCAAAATTAACAATATACGACTTGAATTTTATGTGCTGCAATTATGGGTTCGTATTTGCCGGAACGATCACAGATCGTTCCCTACAATAGGGGACTTCTTTAAGGGATAAGCCAAAAAGTAGGGGCGCACAGTGTGCGCCCCTACTTTCCTTATTATTTCTCCCACCGTACATCTTTACCATAAAATTCTAAGATGGTAAATTCTCC
Organism: Geosporobacter ferrireducens; assembly: GCF_001750685.1. Lineage (GTDB taxonomy): Bacteria > Bacillota > Clostridia > Peptostreptococcales > Thermotaleaceae > Geosporobacter > Geosporobacter ferrireducens. The sequence continues at coordinate 2,926,352 of NZ_CP017269.1, forward strand.
GAAAATCCTTGAAAAAATTCGGTCACTATAAGTATTGGCGATTTCAATCGGAGATAGATTTGTAGAAATAAGGATGTTTTTATCTTTGATCAATCGCGTATTGAGAATATTAAAAACTTCTGTATTGGTAAAGGTATTGGTCATCTCTGTACCTAAGTCGTCTATAATCAGTAAATCACAATCAAAAAGAAGCTGGTAGCTGACTTCTATATCCGAGGTACGAGTTTTGTTAAATTTATAATCCTCTAATATTTCCAGGATCTTAAAGGCGGTTTGATAGACCACGATTTTTCCTTTATCCAACAGGGCTTTGGCAATACAGTTGCACATGAAAGTCTTACCTAATCCTGTAGTACCGTAGAACAGCAGATTTTCCCGTTGTTTGCTGTCAAAGTTATGTACAAAGCCTTCACAGACATTTAAAACTTGAAGCATATTCTGCCGGGGCGTCAAATCCCGGTTTTCAAATTTTTCATCGGAAAAAAGATCAATATTAAAGGATTGGAAGTTTTGCTTTTCTAAAACCTTAGACAGGTTGGACATGGCATAGGCCCGGTTGATCAGTTTTTGTTTAAAGCAGCTGCATTTTTCTCCGCTGGGGCGGTAGCCGGTGTCCTTGCAGTGGGGACATTGAAAGGACGCTTCTAAATAGTCTAAAGGAATATTGTTTTCTGTCAATAGAATGGCTTTTTCCTGCTTTAAAAATTCCATCTTGCTTTGTATTTCCTCTAAGGCCTTTTCATAGTTTGTCGGATGATTCAAAATCGTTTTTGCAATCAGTACACCGGTTCCAGCGATTTCATCATCTAGGGCTTTGATTCTAGGAATTTTGCTATAAACCAAAGCCTTTCGTTTTTCAAGTTCTCTTTGCTGATGATCCCGAATCTTTTCATACTCTAACAGTATTTCATTGGTAAATTGATGTTTCAAGGTTTACACCTACCTTATTCCTTTTTTCGAAGGATTTTTTCCAATTCATCTTTACTATATTTTGCAGTTCGCTGTTCAAAGTTATGAAATCGGTTTTGTGCGGCTTTAACCGGTTTTTTTACAGGAGCTGCATCCGGTTTTTGACGCTGAGCTGCTTCCTCTACCGACTGTATCCCATCCTTTTTCCAGGCACTTAAAATACTGTGGATATAGTTGATGTTGGGATTTGAAGTTTTTTTAGAATTTTCACAGGCCTTTAAAATAATCTCCATGTCAAATTGCCAATCATCCAGCCATTGATCCATAACCTTTCGTTCTGCTGCTGAAGGTTCTCTGAAGTGAAAACCCAAAGCTTTAAATATTTTGTGGTATTGGCTATAGCGTTCATCGGTTTTTGAAAGGTACTCATCCAGTTTTTGTACACTGGTAATACCGTTGTCATACCAGTTGCGGATGACTGCCCCTACATATTTTACATTCTTTACATTCTTCTGATGGATACAATACATAAAAGCACGAATGACGAGATCAGGATCCATATTGTAGTTATAGATCCATTCTAGTATATCCATCATTTCATTTGGAACAAGGCTTCGTCGGACCAATTGGTTGACTTGATAAAACATTTCTTTGATTTCCGGTACCTTATTCGCCTCAAGTAAATCTTCCGGTGAGCAGCTATAGGTACCCGACGAAGTTTCTTCCGCACTTTCCCCAATCTTTACTGCTTTATAATTATTATCTATGTACAACTGCTTTAGGCTAATGAACTCAACCATATATTGAAAAGGATCATCCTCTCCAATGGGATGCTTGCGAATAACACCTTTTTTTTCCCAAAAATCCCACGCATCCATGACATCGGATAAGGGGAGTCCTAAGTGCTTTGCAATGGTAGGGTGACTGACCGTTAGGGAAGAATCCTTGTCATTGGCGTATTTATAACCAAGCAGATAAACTTTTACATGGGTTCCATTGGCCATGGGCATAAAGTCGTTAAGAAAAATATTTTCTACAGGGGTATCTCCCAGGTCGATATCATTTGTTTGTTTGAAAAAATGCAAATTGATCACCTTCCTAGCTCCATCGGAGCAACTTTACTCTATTATATCATATCCATGGGGTTGAAATTAAGCACCCTGACAAAATATGTACATATTGGAAAAACCTCTACATATAGTTATATAAGCGATAGAATAGGAGGTGTGTGGATGAAGCAGCAGATCAAAAGAAAATTGATCCTGTGCTCAGTTGTCCTGCTATCCCTTACCATGTCTTTTACAATAGAGAAATTAGATCTTTTGGATGGGACTGCAGCGGTTTTTTCACAAAGGGAAAAACGGTCTAAAGCCGCTGCCAATGAGTATGTGATCAAGGCTGAATTTGACTCCGTAGAAAAACTCTTGGTTGCCAATGAAAAGATAAGCTATACCAATATGTCTGATACCAACTTTCAAGCAATATACTTTCATCTCTATCCAAATACCTTTAAAACAAAAGATACCGTGCCTTTTGATGAAGGGGAAATGATGTTGGCCTACCCCAAAGGATTTGAACCGGGATATATTCAAATTACATCTGTTGAAAGTAATGGAGAGGCACTCAACTATGCAATTTTAGGGGTAGGAGAAACCATTCTGAAAGTAAATCTGAACCAGCCCTTAGAATCAAGGTCAAAAATTGATCTAGAGATTATTTTTACTGTAAAAATTCCACCATCTAATGGACGTTTCGGATATGGGGAAAACACCATCAATATTGCTAACTGGTATCCGATCGCTGCAATGTACGATAGCCGCGGTTGGAATCTAGAACCCTATTATGCTATTGGGGATCCTTTCTATAGCGATATTGCCAACTACAGAGTATATATTACGATGCTGCCGGAATACACTTTAGCCAGCACCGGAAACATTATCAAGCGTGAAAATATTGGAGGAAAAGCACTCTGGACCATTGAGGCAAAAAATGTTCGGGATTTTGCTATGATTACTGGGGAAAAATACAAAGTGTTGGAGGATGAAATAGACGGAGTTAAAATTAAATCTTATTTTATAGACGACACTTATGGGGATTTAGCGCTGCAAACGGCGAAAGATGCTGTAGGAATCTTTAATAAGGCTTTTGGTAAATATCCCTATAAACAACTTTCTGTTGCTGCAGCAGATTTTTTTATTGGTGGCATGGAATATCCCAATTTAGTTTTTATCGATCAATCCCTGTATCAAGAGGACCATAAAGACATCCTTGAGTATGTGGTTGCTCATGAAGTAGCCCACCAGTGGTGGTATGGAATTGTAGGCAATGATCAGGTAAACGAGCCATGGTTGGATGAAGCCCTTACAGAATATTCAACATTGGTGTATTATGAAAAAAAATATGGAAATGATGTAAAAGAAAATGTTTATAAAAATATGATCGCTAGAATGTATCAAGCCTATCATGTCCCAGGAACAGAATCGAAGGAGAAGATCTACAAAAGTCTAAAGGAATTCGACAATGCCCGTGAATACCAGGCATTGGTCTATAGTAAAGGGGCTATATTTATTGGAGAACTGCGAAAAGAGCTGGGTGAGCAGATGTTTTTTCAAATTATGAAGGTTTATTTTGATAAATATCGCTTCAAACATGCTACTACAGAAGATTTTATAAAGCTCTGTGAACAGATATCAGATCGGGAACTGCAGGATTATTTCAATAAGTGGCTAAACTATAATCAGGAATAATATCCAATATTTAGCATATGATAAGTATATAACTTGTCCTGTGAGATTAAAAATCATTCTGAACGGTTGATTGATATCAAAACTATGATATAATAAAAAATGCCGGGTAAAATTATTACAATTGTATTACAAAAAAGAAGGAATTAGAAACCTATTTGTAGAATTCTAGGACTCTAGAACTACAGAAAAAAGAAGGGAGTTTTAGTTGATGCCTATACGTAAATTCCCTGAACAAATCCAAAGACAGATGATATCCTTTTATAAAAAACTTAGCCGACGAAACAGAAAAAGAATTATGATTGGAATGCTAGCTTTATTAGTGATTGTTCCAATAATAACAGTGATCTATCATCAAAATCAGGCCTTCACGGTAAAGGTTGACGGAAAAGTAGTTGGAGTTGTCAGGAAAAAGGAAGATTTCTCCAGTATCATTGAGAGAATAGAGAGGAATTTACATAACGCCTACAATACAGAGGTCGTCTTCAACCAAAACATTACCTATGAAAAAACAAGAGCTAAAGACGAGGCGTTGACGGATCAAAGTACTTTGCAAAAATCCGTTCAAGCATTCATGAATTTCAAGGTAAAGGCCCACGGGATCAAGGTCAATGATCAGGTGATTGCTGTATTGGCTACCCAGGAAGAGGCTGAACGTGTCTTAGCAGACTTAAAGAAGAATTATACACCTGCTGAAGGCGCATCGGTAGAGAAGATTTATTTTGGAGAAAATGTGACGATTGAAGAAGTGTCTACAGAGACGAAAGAACTTAAAAATTATGAAGATACCATGAAGCTTATTCAACAGGGAACAGAAGAAGTGAAAATTCACCAGGTGGAAAAAGGAGAAAGCTTCTGGAGTATTGCGAAAAAGTATGATTTAAAGGTTGACGATCTAATAAAGGCAAATCCCGGTATCAATCCGGATAAACTACAGCTAAAGCAAGAAGTTAGTTTGGTTGTACCCAAGCCGTTGATTACAATTGCAACAATAGAAAAAACCCGGTTAGATGAAAAAATTCCTTTTGATGTTGAATTTGAAGAAACCGCCGTACTTTTCAAAGGAGAGACCCGCATAAAGGTTGAAGGAAAAGACGGTAGAAGACAGATCTTGGCAGAAATCGTAAAACAGAACGGCATAGAAGTATCCAGAAATATATTGGAGGAAAATATTCTTGAGGATCCGAAAAAGCAGATTGTGTTAAAGGGAACTAAGGATGTTCCGCCAAAGGTGGGAACAGGGACTTTTAGCAATCCTACAAGAGGAAGCTTGAGCTCCCGATTCGGCTGGCGCTGGGGCAGCAAGCATGAAGGGATTGATATCGCTGCGAAAATCGGCACGGCTGTTCATGCTGCAGATGGCGGTAAGGTGACATTTGCAGGAACGAGAGGGAATTATGGAAAGCTGGTTATCATTGACCATGGCGGCGGTTATCAGACCTATTATGCACATAACAGCAAAATTGTAGTATCTACGGGAACGAAGGTACATAAGGGACAAAAAATCGCAGAAGTAGGCAATACGGGAAGAACCACAGGGCCGCACCTTCATTTCGAGGTAAGAAAGAACGGAACCCCTGTGAATCCGCTAAACTACGTAAAATATTAAAACAGTAAAAGCCTGGCATTGTGCCAGGCTTTCTTTTCATTATCTTACAGTATTCCCTCTAAATGAAGAAAATGAGTTGAAGCAGCATGAACATGCCGCGTCCCCAGAATCTCCACCAATAAGGGAGTTGTCTTTGCCTGGGGTGAGGCGTAGGACTTTGAGGTTGTTGCTGCTGTGGATTCTCTTTTTTTTCAACGCCTATAGCTTGACGTATTCGGATGCAGCCTGCACCTTGATTGTATGGGCTGCGATCTATAGGGATCGCAGACTGAACGAGTCTGGACTTTACTTCTGCTGGGCTGATATTGGGGTACTTTTGATACAGGAGTACTGCAGCACCGGCTACGATTGGGGCAGCCATGGAGGTGCCTGAATAAGCTACGTAGGAAGTTGGGCTCTTGTAGGAGCAGGACATGATGTCAACACCTGGGGCTACCACATCGGGTTTGACATTGCCGTCAATGGTGGGTCCCCTACCGGAGAACTTGGCAATAAAATCGTCTTCTAAGGTGACAGTTCTGTTATCATCTGTAGCCCCTACGGTGATGGCAGAGGGGCTAATCCCGGGACTGGTGATGGTTCGGCGTTCGGGGCCACTGTTACCGGCTGCTACTACCACAGTGAGTCCTTGTTGCACAGCGGCGCTGACGGCTCTTGCAAGAGGATCTTTGTTATAGGGATTTTCAGCAGGAGAACCAAGCGACATGCAGACTACCTTGGTGTTGTACATATCTTTGGTATCAATAACCCATTGAAGCCCTGCAAGGATATCGGAAGTTTTTCCGCTGCCATTTTCGTCTAACACCTTTACACCAATAATGCTGGCTTCTGGTGCAATTCCCTTATAATCTTCTTTTATGAAACCATTTCCGGCGATGATCCCGGCAACATGGGTACCATGGCCATCATCATCATAGGGGTTGGCACGACCGTTCACAAAATCTTTAAAAGCGACGATTCGATTTGTCGGTCTTACAAAGTCATCATGGTTAATGACCCCAGTATCAATAACTGCAACCCCTATGCCCTTTCCCGTATAACCGCTTTCATTGACATAATCAGATTCAACTGCTAGAGAGGCAACATCCATGCACTTGAATACATTGGAATCATGGTTAATATATTCGACTTCGTGTTCCAGGGACAGGCGTTCGATTTGGCTTGCGGGGATTTCCGCTGCAACTGCTCCAATTAAGGGGAGAACGTACTTTACCTTACCCCCTAGAGATTCAATACATTGGTGGACATGGGTACAAGCGTCGCTGCTATGCACGATAACAGACAGCATTTTGTTTGGCTCAGCTGACATTTTTGTCGCTACAACGGGGTCGATAAATCGATTGGTCGTATATCTCATAGGCATATTGCTCACTCCATATCATTATATTTTCAATACAATGTATGCAGTAAGTCCATAAAGTGTTAAAGCAAAATGATGGCTTAAAAGGAATAAGGGGTATTCCTATTATTGTCAATGAAGTTGACATAATAATGTGTTATAATAGCAGTGTATCCGCTCATATACATACTCTTAAAGGGGGAGGGGATACACATGAAAAGAGTATTGAAAACAACTGCTTCCAGCCTGTTGATATTCGCACTGGCTTTTATAGTCTTTGCTACTTCTTTCCATGTGGGTGCACTAAAGACTTTTTTCTACCCACATTTGAGAGAGCTTCAATATCAGTGGATTTTATTTAAGACAAGAGACTATCAGGCAATAGAAACAGAAAACTTTGTGATCCGATATGATCAAGAAGACCAAGAGGTTATCGACTTGGTGGCTGAAGCATCTGAAAAACATTATGAAGAAATGGTTGACATGTTCAACTATCGACCAGAAAGAAAAACAGTAGTAATCCTATATAATGATCCTGCTGCTTTAATGACAAATTCCAATCTGGGTAAAGGAAAACCTCCAATGGGTGTATATTATGCATCAACCGTACAGTTGCTCTCACCCCGTTTATGGGTAAATGAGCATGAGGATATGCGGGAGGTATTTCTGAATGAAGGGCCTATGGTCCATGAATTTACTCATCTGCTGGTAGACGACATGGCAAAAGGAAATTATCCGCTGTGGTTTACAGAGGGAATGGCCTTATATCAAGAGTATGTACAAACAGGATATGAATGGGGTAAAGACCTGAGATATCCAGAGGATAGACCCTACACTCTTCAGCAGTTGACGGAAGAGTTTGGAAACTTAGATGAAATGCTTGCCTATAAACGTTCCTTTGAGATTGTTCGTGATATCATTGAAAATCATGGTTTTGAAGGGATGAAGCAAGTGTTGGAAAGTCTAGGCAGTGGAAAAACATTATCAGCAGCAAAAAGAGAGGCTTTTAAAGAGGATGTGCTAAAAATATATTTTGAATAAGACAAAAAAGATAGGATCTGTTGGAAACAACAGATCCTACAAAATGATCTATGAAAAAGGAGGAGTCTTTTCAGAATAAACTGTCTTTAGTAAGTAAAATGATCAACCACTATAATCGTTATTTTTCTTCTACGTATAGTATATATGAATTGGGTAAATAAAACATGAAGAAGTTGTCGGATTTTTATAGGTCTAAAGGACTAAAAAAGAAATTTAGAACTAAAAATTTCCCTTTATATATGAATTAAGGATATTTGTACATGAACCCCGTGTAAAATCATAGAGAAATCCTACAAAAGAAGAGGATTCAAGAAAAAAAAAAAGAATATAATACACGATACAAATTTGATGAGGTGGTATAGGGATGAATAGAAAAGTATTAGTGGTAGATGACGAAAAGCCGATCTCCGATATTGTGAAGTTCAACCTGGAAAAGGAAGGCTATGAAGTAGGTGTAGCCTTTGATGGAGAAGATGCAATCCGTAAGGTGTATCAATTTGAACCGGACTTAATTTTATTAGATATCATGCTGCCGAAAATGGATGGCTTTCAAGTGTGTAAGAAAATAAGAGAGAGCTTCAATACGCCTATTTTGATGCTAACAGCAAAAGAAGAAGAGGTGGATAAGGTATTAGGCCTTGAACTAGGGGCTGACGATTATATTACAAAGCCTTTTAGTATACGGGAATTGGTGGCAAGAGTGAAGGCCAACATCCGGCGGGTAGGAACTACCCCTGGAAATGGAAGATCCAATATGATTTCTTCTGGAGAATTATCCATTGATTTGACAAAATATGAAGTGAAGAAAAGAAACGAAACAGTAGAATTAACGCTAAGGGAATTTGAATTGTTAAAGTTTTTAGCTACTCAAGAGGATCTGGTTTTCACAAGAGAGCAGCTATTAGAAGAGGTTTGGGGTTACGAATACTATGGAGATATTCGTACTGTTGATGTTACTGTTAGAAGACTGCGGGAAAAAATTGAAGACAACTCCAGCAATCCTAAATATATCTTAACGAAGAGAGGTATAGGATATTACTTTAGGAGGGCTTAGGATGTTTAAAAGTATGCAATGGAAGTTTATCACCATCTACTTTTTACTGGTATTTATGGCAATGGTAATTGTAGGTGTATTTATTATCCAACAATTTCAAGACTATCATCTGGGAGTTGTCAGTGAAAACCTGACGAAGATTGCCCGTGATTACTTTGTTCCTGAACTGGAAAGCTACGAGGACTTGGATGAGAATAAAGCCAAGATCCAGGATTATGTGGATACTTATACCAAGGGTTTAAAGTTTAAAGAAGAGGTATTTATTGTCAATCCGGATTTTCAGATTATTGCCAGCAGCAATGAACTTCTGGTAGATAAAAGTGCAGTGGATGTATTGGAGCACATATTGCTTTCTGATGCCCGAAGAGGCCAGATTTCTGAGAAGGATAAACTGATCAATACGGGTGGAGATAAACCTATTAATGTAAAGAATATCGTTTTTCCAATCAAGAATGCTGGTGGAAAGGTAATTGGAATTTTATATTTCCGGGCAGACTTGTCAGATATTTATAAAACATTGGATGAATCCAGAATGATCTTAATTCAAGCTACCCTTCTAGCATTGCTTATTACAGTGGTTTTAGGGTTTTTAATCGCGAGAAGCGTTACGGAGCCTATCAGTGATGTGACAGTAAAGGCGGCAAAAATGGCCCGTGGAGATTTTGATCAGATTGTAGAAGTAAAATCTGATGATGAGATTGGACAACTGGCAGGAATGTTTAACTATCTCCGAGAGAAGTTGAAGATTACTTTATCTGAGATTTCAAGAGAAAAGAGCAAGTTGGAAACCATCCTGAATTATATGGCCGATGGTTTGATTGCTGTGAATAATGAAGGCTCGATTGTCCATGCGAATCCAACTGCCTTAAGCATGCTGAATCTTACAAAGGAAGAAACCGAAACAAAGTCCTACGATGAGCTGATTGGACATCTGAACGAGCGATTAACCTTGCGCTGTATTGAAGAAAATGATTCTGACTGGGTAGGCAGTGAAGTGATCCGACTGCAGGACGCTATATATCAAGCCAATTATGCTCCTTTTAAGGATGAAAACGGTGAGAAGACAGGTGTTGTTATGGTACTGCAGGACATCACAGAAAGACAGAAGCTGGATAATATGCGCAAGGAATTTGTGGCGAATGTTTCTCATGAATTAAAAACGCCGCTGACGAGCATCAAGAGCTATACAGAAACACTGCTGGATGGTGCTTTGGATAACCGTGAGCTGTCAGAACAATTTTTACAGGTAGTGAATAGTGAAGCAGACCGTATGAGTCGTCTGGTCAAAGATTTGCTCCAGCTTTCAAGTTTGGATTATAAACAGGTAAAATGGAACAAAAAAAATGCAGATCTTGTAAAAATTGTGGAAAGTTGTGTACTAAAACTAAACATGACTGCAAAAAATAAACAACAAAAAATAAAGTTTGTCAGTGAAGGTGTTCCTGTAGTAGGCTATATGGACATAGACAAGATTGAACAGGTTGTATTAAACATTATGAGCAATGCCATCAAGTATACGCCGGATGGTGGAGAAATAGATGTGTACTTGACCCATGATGAAAATAGTGCGAAACTCCGAGTGGTTGACAATGGTATTGGAATTCCAGCGGAGGACCAACCAAGAATTTTTGAACGGTTTTACCGGGTAGACAAGGCCAGATCCCGGGAACTGGGAGGAACAGGATTAGGACTTTCTATTGCAAGGCAAATTGTGGAAGCCCATCAGGGGCAAATAGAAATATTAAGCAATTATGGGGAAGGTACGGAGGTTGTGATTAATTTACCGCTACAGGAAAAAGTTGTGTAATCGGAATTTAAAATGGGTGTAATACGTTTGTAATAATAATAGAGTATAATGTAAAATATAGTACACCAATGCACTTACTGGGAGGAATCCATATGTACAAAAAGGCAATTACTGGAGCCTTGGTTCTGGTAATCATAAGCGCTTCAAATACTACAGCTTATGCCGCCCATCGGCAGTTTGCCCAAATTAAATATAGATCAAATACAGAAATAAACCAAGGCCTTATTGAAATCATCAGCCCGAAGGGAGATGTGATCGTTCAAGACAGTCTTCTGATCTCTGTACAGGTACTGGACAATGCATCTGTAACATTAAAAATCTATAAGCAAGATACAGATGATGAGTTAATCTTTGGACCGGAAAAAGTAGATCAAGGTGAGAATCTGAAGTTCTATAATAAGCAAATTAAAGATTTATCTCCGGGCAAATACAAAATGGTTTTTGAAGTGAAGGATAAAGATGGAAACAAAAAAGATCCCGTAGTAAAATATTTTACAGTTAAGAATAAAGATGAAGAGATGACGAAATCACTCAATAATATTATGAATACAAACGTATTGAAAGATATCCTATTTAACAAATAGGTGATTGAAGCGAGAGGATGCATATGCGTAAGGAAGGCTTTAAAACCCTTTTGTTGACAATGCTTTTTGTTCTTAGTGTTGGTTTGACTCAGCAGCTTTGGGTAGGAATTCCCATGGCGGAAATCTTGCCGGCTACAAAGGATGTTGAAAACAATGAAATAAAGAACTACGATATAACGACACTTATGATGAATGTAATAAGCCCCCAAAGTTTTGCCATTAACTTTGGGGGTGGTTATCATACGGTGTTTTTTTCAGATGCATATAATATCTGGTCAGAGGCTGTGCCTATATTAAAGGCATATTTTGAACAAGAGGTTGCAATAGAAGAAATTAATATGGAGCGCTGGACCAGCGTCAATGACTTCCGGTCGATACGGGTGGATTTTGATTATGATATGCCGATTTCTGTCTTGAAAAATGTGGTACAAGGAAAGGACTTGGGCCTGCAAGGAAAAATCAGCAGCTTTAGAAGTTTACTCATTCCTGTAACTGAAGAAGCTACCCTTTACATAAGCAGTCCGGCAGAGAGCAAATTCTATCGTGTCAGAGCAAGAGAAGTAAATGGCAGCATGGCAGAGATTATTAATACTATAGAGCAGAACGGTTTTGATCATTATTTTGCGGTAAAGGATATTATGGGCGTTGAAAATAATACGCTAATGCCGATCGCACTTAGCGAAGATATCTCTAAGATAAAAGTAGTACAAGAAGTGGATACCACCAATACGCGGCAGGTAGAGCCTCTCGCGGGTACCTTCTTCGGAGAAAATTTTGACTTTGTTCGCAAGATTACAGAAACCAGCGGTACTGTGATTTATATGTATGGCTATGGACAGAAGGCATTAAAAATTGATGCCTCTGGTACGGTAGAGTATAACGAAGAAGCAGATGGTCGACCTGTACTCACTGCGGAGGTAACAGAGGCGCTGAGAGCTGCAGTGAAATTTGTCACAGAGCACGGAGATTGGCCGAAGGAGGCATATTTAAAGGGAATCGTGGAACGGGACAAAAAGAGAGGATACCTATTCCTTTTCGGGTATCGCATTAATGGATTGCCAATATATTATTATGATAAAGTGATCCGGGCACCGATCGAGGTAGAAGTGACTGGGCGACAGGTAACCGCTTATAAGAGATATGTAAAAAGGGAGAAGATTGATGTTACGTTTATAGAAAAGTTGGATAATCGAACCATTCTTACTCCTCAGCAGGTATTAGATATAAATTTTGATTATATTAAAAGCATATTTTTAGGAGAAGTAATGGAGACAGACGAGGAGATCGAGGAAAATGAGGTATTAAAAGAAATCCTTTCCTCTATAGACGGTGTAGAGCTGGGGTACTATGAGCAACCGATGGGAGAGCGGGATAGTCTGATTCCTATTTGGATTATCAAATTAAAAACGTATCAATATTACTTTGACGCTTATAAAGGAACAATACTCAATAGATCTGAATTATAACGGATGGTGGAAACCCTATGGATTGGTCAAAAGCAAAAAATATATTGATTATTGCCTTTATTATTACGAATCTTTTTTTGATCTTTAATATTCAGAGCAATTTATACGAAAACAATTCGTTGTCCGTATTAAAGGATCGGAATATTGAGGATGTTGTCGCTATTTTAGCTGACAGAAATATTAAGGTAGAAGCGGAAATTCCAAGAATTCTCCTTCAAATGCCTGTGCTGGATGTAGAGTACGAAACCTATAACGAGGAAAAGGTGGTACAGCGCTTTGGTCGTGGAGGCCCAATTTCTCAAAACAATAGTCAAGAACAGATCGAAGTTACGAAAAATAAAATTATTATCTACAAAAACAACAGTAGGGATATTCGAATAAAAAACATTAATGAAAGTAAGGCACGAGAAGAGGCAGAAAGATTTATAAAAGATCATGGCTATATGCGGCAGGATGTAGAATACTGGAATACCTTCGAAGAAGAAGGACAGTACGAGGTAATTTATAAACAGAAATATAAAGGGTACTTCCTGGAAATGAGCTATATGCGGCTGATTGTCACCCAGGCAGGGGTAACGGAGTTTGAGAGAATGTGGTTAAAGCCTCTCCAGCTAGGAGAGCATAAGAATGAAATTATGCCTGCTACAAAAGCCCTGCTAAAAGTAATGAATGTGCTGGAGGATTGGGAGCAGGAAACGATTATTACTGAAATCAGCTTAGGTTATTTGTTTGATCCCTCTAAGATAAGCTTAACCAACTGGGAAAACATCAAGTCCGGTAGGGCATTGCCTGCGTGGAGAATGACCCTAAAGGATGGTGAAACGATTTTTATAGATGCTTACGAGAATTATTAGAAAGAGAAGAAAGGGCAAAGGCATTTATTTATGTCTTTTGCTTTTTTTTTGTAAAAATGAAAAGATTTCCAATCAATAGATACTTACCAAATTGCGTCAATGATGATATAATGGTGAAAGACTGAAAAATTATATAATTGGAAAAAGCTGTAGATTAATAAAATGCGGTAAATTAGTTTATTTATATGAAGATAAATATTCATCTGTTGGAAGGGTTGGAAAGAATAAATGAGAAAATTATTGATTGAAGGTGGCCATAAACTGACAGGTAAAATAAGCATTAGTGGATTTAAAAATGCGGCAGTGGCAATTATACCTGCCTCTATATTGGCAGGAGACAAATGTGTAATAGAAAACCTGCCGAATATTCGAGATGTACATGTATTGGGAGAGATTCTTGAAGAACTAGGTGCAACTGTAGCCTTTGATGGAGAAAAGAAAGTCATGGAAGTAGATACTGAATTGGTTTTAAGCTGTCATGCAACCTATGAAATGGCAAAAAAGCTGAGGGCTTCCTATTATTTACTAGGAGCGGCATTGGGAAGATTTAAAAAAGCACAGGTTGCATTCCCAGGAGGCTGTGACATTGGGACAAGACCTATAGATCAGCATATTAAAGGGTTTGAGGCGCTAGGCGCAAAGGTAGTCATTGAACACGGAATCATCCATGCAGAAGCAGAGGAATTGGTAGGTGCCGAAATTTATCTGGATGTCGTTAGTGTAGGCGCAACCATCAATATCATGTTAGCCGCATGTATGGCCAAAGGAACTACGATCATTGACAATGCAGCAAAGGAGCCCCATGTAGTGGATGTAGCAAACTTTCTGAATTCCATGGGAGCAGATATTCGAGGTGCAGGCACCGATGTAATCAAAATTCATGGTGTTGAGAAAATGCACGGATGTACTTATAGTGTTATTCCTGATCAGATTGAGGCAGGAACATTTATGATTATGGCTGCAGCTACAGGTGGAGACGTTATTATTGATAATATAATTCCTAAGCATTTAGATCCCATTACGGCAAAGCTGAGAGAGATGGGTATGGAAATAGAAGAAAATGGAGAATCTTTGCGGGTTGTCAGTAACAGCAAATTAAAGGCCTGCAACATCAAAACTTTAGTTTACCCTGGGTTTCCCACAGATTTGCAACAGCCCATGTCGGCCCTGCTGACCGTTGCCAATGGTACGAGTATTGTGGCGGAAACCATTTATGAAGGCCGGTTTAAACACGTAGATGAACTCAAGCGAATGGGTGCTAAAATTAAGGTGGAAGGCCGTGTAGCTGTGATTGAAGGAACTAGCCGTCTGTCAGGAGCTACAGTATCTGCTACAGATTTACGGGCAGGGGCAGCTTTAGTAGTAGCGGGACTCATGGCTGAGGGAGTAACAGAAGTAGAAAATGTACAATATATCGATAGAGGATATGACAGCATCGAAAACAAGCTTCTCAGTCTGGGAGCAAAAATAAAGCGAGTATAAGATCAGGACAGGCATGAGGTTGTTAAGCCTGTCTTTTCTATTTTAGAACAATCAGTTATAATGATATAAAATGCTTAGATAGAATAGTGTACAAAAGATATGGAGGATACTATGGGACTAAGATTTTGCTCCTTGGCCAGTGGCAGCAGCGGTAACTGTCAGTTTATCGCCAGTGAAGAAGCGCGAATTTTATTAGATGTAGGATTAGCCGGAAAACGCATTGTTGAATGTATGGAATCTATCGGAGAACAAGCCGAAAAAATAGAAGGAATACTCGTCAGTCATGAGCACAGTGATCACATACGAGGTATTGGAATTCTTTCAAGACGTTTTAATTTGCCAATATATGCTAACAATAATACATGGGAAGAGATGAGCGGTAAAATTGGATTGGTCAAGGAAGAAAACAAAAGAACCTTTACAACCGGGGAAACTTTTGTCATCGGAGATATTATGATTAAAAGTTATGCCATTGCTCATGATGCTGCTGAACCTGTGGCATTTTCTTTTCAGCATGAGGGGGCTAAGATCAGCATTGCAACAGATTTAGGCCATGTAGACGAAAGGATTATGGGAGAACTGCGGGATGCAGATTTGCTGATGTTAGAATCAAATCATGATATTGAAATGTTAAAGATGGGTAAATATCCATGGTTTTTAAAACAGCGAATTCTAGGAGACTACGGTCACTTATCCAATGAAACCGCCGGACATGTCATTGCTGACTTGCTGGAAGGACAGGGACGAATCTCCAATGTGTTATTGGGGCATCTTAGTAAGGAAAATAACTTTCCAGAGCTTGCCTATGAAACGGTTAAGTCTATTCTAGAGGCGAGAAATATAAAAATTGGTCTGGATATAAATATTGATTTAACCTATAGAGACCGGGTAAGTAGGGTATATAGTATTCATAAATAATTGTTAGAAAGAAGGGATCTTTGTGGACTTTCATAACCGAGATCACCAGCAAAGTGAATTTGAGAAAAGGATAGAAGAGCAAGGGCAGATAAGTCAAAGACAAGAGGAACAACAATCTTCCGCCTACTATGTCAACCGTCCGAATCCCACTTATTATTACAAGCAAAAACGTCCACCCTATTTTTTAATGATTCTGCTGGCGTTGATTTCTGCAATGATTGGTAGCGTGATTGGAGCTTATGTAGCGCCAAACTATCTTTATGGAAGATATATTCCCTATCCCCAGGCACCTGGTATCCAAGGCGCACCTCAGCGGGTTGAAATTGTTACCCGGGGGGAAGAACTGACGGTGATACCTGCAGTAGCCAAAAAGGCATTGCCTTCGGTGGTGGGTATTACCACTGTTACCCTGGAGCGGGATATCTTTTCTAGAACGAGAAGAGGCCAAGGGGTTGGAACGGGAGTAATCGTAGACAGCCGAGGCTATATCCTAACTAATTCCCATGTGGTCAATGATGGACGCTCCGAGGAGGTCATGGTACTTTTTTATGATGGAGAAAATCTGAAAGCCGATGTATTATGGAACGATCCTATGTTGGATTTAGCGGTGTTAAAGGTAGCAGCGCAAAATTTGCCGGTAGCAGATTTAGGAGATTCAGATAAACTGACAGTAGGAGAGATTGCCGTTGCGATTGGAAATCCTTTGGGATTAACCTTTGAAAGAACCGTTACAGCGGGAATCATTAGCGGTCTGGAGCGGAGCATTCCCCTAACCCAGTTTGAAAGCATCGAAGGATTGATTCAAACAGATGCCTCTATTAATCCAGGTAACAGTGGAGGGCCGTTGCTCAATGCAGAAGGGGCTGTTATCGGCATTAATACGGCAAAAATTCAAACCGGTGAAGGGTTAGGATTTGCCATTCCAATAAACACTGCAAGGCCGATTGTAGATGAGTTTATCGAACGGGGTGAATTTACAAAGGTTTACTTAGGAATCCGGGGGATTAATGTACAGCAGTATATCCAAAGTTATGGAGACCAGCTAGGCACAAAGCAGGGCGTATACGTACATCAAGTGACGCCGGAAACTCCAGTAGCTAGAGCCGGTATGCAGGATGGTGATGTAATCGTTAAAATAGCGGGTCAAAAGATAGATACGATGGGGCAACTGGTGCGGCAGATGTATAAATACAGACCTGGCGACAGCGTAAAAATAGAGATTATTCGAGACGGTGAGCCGGTGACACTAGACGTTCTATTAGAAGCGGCACCAAGAAGCGAATAGAAATGTATAAGCTTAAGAAATGAACGGAAGAATAAACAAAAAAGTGACTTGGAGTGAACAAGATGTATGTAGTGTGTACGGAGCACTTACCCGAAGCCATTGACGAGTTTATAGAAGTATATGAACAGCCGCCGGATCTCTATGAGTTGGATAAGGTCACTTTTACTGAGTGGACCAGTCCCCATACCTGTGATTTTTGTGGGCATTCCCCTAAATACTTAGTGGTATAATGTTGACGAGGAAATCCTCGTCAATTTTTTATGGAGGAATAAACGTATGAATATTATCATTATTAGCGTAGGAAAGATTAAGGAAAAGTTTATGGTTAGTGCGGTAGAGGAATATACGAAGCGCCTCAGCCGATACTGCAAGCTGTCGATCGTAGAGGTCCCGGATGAAAAGGCTCCGGAGAATTTAAGCGAAAAGGAAATGGAGCAAATCAAAGGAGCAGAGGGCGAAAGTATCTTAAAGCATGTGAAGGAAGGGATGTATGTTATTGTATTAGACATCCAGGGAAAGATGTTATCCTCAGAGAAGTTTGCAGAGATGATAGAAGACCTGGGCCTGCAGGGGAATAGCAGCATTACATTTGTTATAGGCGGGTCACTGGGACTATCCGGGAAAGTATTGAGCAGGGCTGATTACAGACTTTCATTTTCACACATGACCTTTCCTCATCAATTGATGCGGGTCATCCTATTGGAACAGATTTATCGGGGCTTTAGGATTATGAAGAATGAACCTTACCACAAGTAATTGCGGTTTTTATAAATGAATTGATTCCAATATGTAGGTTGATTTTAATGTTTTAAATTGTGTCTTAGGTTTGATATAATAAAATAAAAAAATAAACCAACTAGCTAGCTATTCTTAAGTACTATAGATAAAAGTGAGTAACTTAAATATGGTTACAAAATTAAGTAGATAGGAGTCTAGAAATGAAAAAGTATATAGATATAGAATCATGGCCACGAAAGGCACAATACAAGCTTTTTAAACAGATGGATTATCCTCATTTTAATATATGTGCAAATTTAGATATAACAAAAACGTATTCTTATATAAAGAATAATGAAATACCATTTTTCAAAGCAATGGTATTCTTAACTTCGAAAGTAGTAAATAATATACCAGAGTTTAGATATAGGATACAAGGAGAAAAAATTGCTGAGTATAATATTACCCATCCATCTTTTACAATTATGACGAAACCAGAGGTGTTTAGCTTTTGTACTGTAGATTATACAGGAGATTTTCATTGCTTTAATAATAAGGTGGAAGAAAAAAAGGTTTTATTAAATGGTAATGTTGATGTTGAAGATGAACCGAATAGAGATGATTTAATATTTATAACTAGTATTCCTTGGATTTCATTTACAAGTGTTACACACCCAATACATTTATCACCAACCGATTCAATACCAAGAATTTCATGGGGAAAGTTCTTTAAAGATAATGGAGAATTAAAGTTACCTTTTTCAGTCCAAGTAAATCATGCATTAATGGATGGTTTCCATGTGGGAAAATATTTTGAGGAGTTACAAGAGGCTTTAAATAAACCAGGTGAAAGTTTATAGTTTTTCTAATAGATATTAATGGAAGAATATTTTGATCTGATTAATTTCTAGGAAAGGGATATACTGGAGAGATTTCGTCAAACTTATCTCCTTAAAATAGATGTAATACTTAAATATCCTCATGTTTTTGAATTTATAAAAGTTGCTATGCTAACAGAATCTACTGAAGTTAAAAAAGAGCTGGAGGGCAGAATAATAAAAGGAAATGCAGAAGGCTATGAAGTTATGTTTGATAATATAGATGAATCTAAATTTAGAGAAGGGTTAGACGTCGAAAAATGCAAAAAACTTATTTATTGGTGCATTTTAGGATATACAACCCATCGAATAGAAGAGACGAAAAATGTAGAAATTATGAACTTTGATTTTGAAAAAATACGTGTAGAATTTGATAGTTATTTAGACGAGCTTAGAAAGAGCTTTTATAAATAATATAATATTACTACCTTTTATAAAAATAAAGGCTTCTGAATAAAAGCGAATAATCTAAAGCCCTATCATTATTTTGAGTTGCTCCTAACTGAAATCCCGAAACACATGGAAGATACGAATCTTGATTTCCTAGATGATCTTCTGCCGTGGTCCGAAAAGCTTCCCGTTGAATGCAGAAAACAGAATCAATAGTTCAATCAGCCGCCAGCAATGGCGGCCTTATTTATATTAGTACGGATGGTTTACCGTTTACACCGTTTACGTCAATACAGCCCTTTTAAATATGGTATTTCAATATTTTATTTGGTGGTAACATCATGGTAACACAACATGAGAAATAATATATTTCTATATTTTTAAGATTAATTCGCTAATAGGTTTAGCCTGTATATAGTATATCGTTTATAGTACTATGGAATTCTTTTATCCACTCTTTAAGCTCGGCGGAAGACATGGTATCACTATATTTATTATTAACTTCATTTATAAAACCTACTGCTGGATGATCCTTATCATAATGGCTGAAAATCCACAAATGGGCTCGCCTTCTTAATACTTGAATAGTGCTACGAATTTCTGGCCTAACTATAACATTGGTGGAGATATCGAATATTAGAGAGTATATATCTGCAGCAATATCCCTCAAGTCTCCAGTATCTGATAAGTTACGATATTCTTCAGGTAATGAAGGTAAGAAGGCAGGCGTTGAAGGGGGGTAGTAATATACGTGTCTCCCAGAATTCTTTAACTTCTCAACCTCAGCCTCCATATCTATCTTAGATGGTACTTCTCGTAATTCTTGGAGAAATCGTAATGCAGGACGTGCAAATAGCCAATCTCCTGAAGGAATACTAAGTTTTCGTAGTTGAATTTCAATATTTTTATCCCAGGTATCTCTATAGCTTTCATGATAATGGGTGCCATGATGCCACTCACCAGTATAGTCATAGTAGTTAGATACTACACTCCAATGATCATACTTTTCATATGTAATGTCATCAAAAATTAGAAAACCCCTCGGAAGTAGCCATATAACTCGCTCTGAATCATCCGTATTTATAACTTCTAAATCTGGTGCTATTTCAGTATTGTCACCTATTTCTATCTTTTCAGGGTGTAAATTAGGCTTTTTTCCAATAATAGCTTTTTCATAAAGAGGAACCTTATATATTCTATGTAGTAGTTCTTTAAACTTCTCGTTAAATTTTGTACCGTCAGAAAAGTCAATTACGTAGAAAGATTTTAAGTGGAAAGGGATAGCTTTAGATCTATCACCGTTATGTCTGGTGATAAATACTAACTTATCCTTATTTTCTAGAAGTACGGGAGTTGTTAGCATTGTCTCAAAGCCAACACCACCTTGTCTAGAGTCAGCCTTTTTAGCATAATTTTCTGTCAAAACAATAATTACGTAGTCATTTTCCTTAATAGATGAAACATCATTGAATATAAGTCTGTAGTTTGTGTATAGATTTCGAATTTATCACAATTTGCATCAATTCCGCCCTCTATCCGTAATCTATTTGTCAAATTTATTACCCATTTTTCGTGATCAGGGCTGTCCCAACTATAACTTAAAAAAGCAGTAGTGATCTTATCAGTCATTAGATGACCTCTTTAGCACCTTAATATCAATAAAGTCCTCATAAAGAGTACAGTATCATTTTAGAATAATTAAGAGATATTTACAAATAAAATTTTGATATCAGATGCATTGAACATATTTACAGTTAGTATAAAAGTTTAGTGAATATGCATGGCGTGATCAATTTTCTCTTGTAAGAAATGTTCAGAGTCAAGGAGACGGTTCTTTCGACTCTGTTTCTTCTGTCTAGCATATTATTCCTATAATAATGAGGAGGTGGAATATATGCCTAGAAAACCTCGGGAATATAGCAGTACGGGGATTTATCATGTGATGGTAAGGGAAAATGAGAGAAAAGTCATCTTTAATGAAGACGAAGATAGCACGAATCATGAAACGGATTAATACAAGTTATGCCAGCTATTATAATAAAAATATGATAGGGTGGGACATGTCTTTCAGGATCGGTATAAAAGTGAGGCCATTGAGCAAGTAATCTACTTACTAGAAGCAATAAGATATGTCCATAATAATCCAGTAAAGGCTAGACTGGTTGCTGAACCAAAGAAATATCCTTGGAGTAGCTTTCCTTTGTATTTGGACTGCAGCAGCTATAAATCAGGTCTAATTGCTTGCAGCGAAATATTAGAGATGTATTGGCAAAATAGAAAGAGCGCAGTCCAGCGAATGATTGAATATACATGTCAAAAGGATAATAATGACTTTCTAGATATAGAATTGAAAGAAGCGAGAGAGGACGGGTTAGAAGTAGTGATAAAAAGCTTTCTTCAGGAAAAGAATATAGACATTCAGGGATTAAGAAAAGATAAAGAATTTAGAGATGAATTGATCCTAATACTTAAAGAAAGCGCAGGTTATCCAATAAGGAAAATAGCAGAGGCATTAGGCTTGGATAGAAATGTTGTGCAAAGAACAAGCAAAGAGTAAAAGCGAGCCAAAAAAAACCGTCCCCACGACTCAATAAATCAGCGAATTGCCTTAGCTGTATGATACACCAAATTTTGAGTATGTCAAGGGAGAGCTTTAGGCCGCTCTGTTGATTCAGAAAAAGAATTAAAGTTTTATATTGAGATAAATATACTTGTGATATAATAATAGAAGAAAGAGTATGCAAATATATCTATAAAAAATTAGTCCAATATAAATAAGGAGTAAATTATGTATACTTCAAATGAAATAATGGAAATGTTGAATAGCAATATGAACAACATAGAAAAATTTCATATTTCAAAGATAGGTCTTTTTGGCTCCTTTGCCAGGGATGAGCAAAACGATAAAAGTGATATTGATATTTTAGTTGAATTTAAAGAGGGCTATGAGACTTTTGATAATTATATGGACTTGAAGTTTTATTTGGAAGCGTTATTTCATAGAAAAGTGGATGTGGTTATTTTAAATTCAATAAAGCCATTAGTGAAACCTAGCATTTTGAGGAGTGTTAAATATGCAAAGGGAGCTTAAAATATATATTGAAGATATAATCACAGCCATTGGAAAGATTAGAAAATATACCACGGGCATGTCAAAGGAAGATTTAATAAGAAATGAACTCGTACAGGATGCTGTAATAAGGAATCTGGAAGTCATCGGTGAAGCAGTTAAAAAGATTCCAGATGATATACGAATCAATTATAAGGATATACCGTGGAAGAAGATTGCTGGACTTCGTGACATTTTGATTCATGAATACTTTGGGGTTAATATGAATATCGTTTGGGATGTCATCGAAAATAAGCTACAGCCGCTACAAGCTGCCGTTATAGAGCTACAGATGAATATAATTGATTAATAGGGATAGGCTCATGCCTATCCCTTTCACTATGACCTTTTACTATATAAAGCAATACAGTGAACCGTACCACAAATGACTGCGTTATTTGCCGGGTTTAATTGATTTTAATATTTGGGCTAGGTCTAATATTGAAAACCCATAATCATAACGAGGTTGTTGTAATATAGAAAGATCGGCTACTAAGCCGCAAAAAAGATTCTCGGATAAATGAAGAAGTGTAACACCTGAAAATCAAGAAATAAATATGGATAGACTAGAGTGGCATTTCATCCAAAAATATGAGTGATAAAGAACTATATGAAAGGTATATATGGTTTAGAATAAGCTTTTATTCTCTCCATTCATTTATAAAAAGGATGAGGGTTTCTAAAACGAGCATAGTTTATAATTTTATTATTAATTTAGGCTACAAATTAACATTTGATAGGAGTACATGATGATTAGCTATAGATATTCTGATGATGTGGAGGAGGGACAATCATGATCTACGTAGCTCTGTTACGAGGGATAAATGTTGGTGGAAAAAACAAAATTGACATGAAGCTTCTGAAAGAAACCTTTGGACGCCTAGGGATGGGGTCAGTAACTACATACATTAATTCTGGAAATGTTATTTTTATTGACGAGAGGTATACAAAGCCTGAGATATCATTCCTTTTAGAGAAAGGGATATATGAGGACTTTAACATAGAAATAAAGGTCTTGGTCCGCAGCATGAATGATTTTGAATCTATGATGGGGATCTTGCCTGCATCTTGGAAAAATGACGGGGCTATGAAAGGAGATGTACTATTTCTATGGGATGAACTTGATCAAGAGACAGTGGACTCCATGCTAGTAATTAGGCATAATATAGACACCGTCTTATTTGCCCCAGGAGTGATATTTTGGTCTGTTGATAAAGAAAATGTAACCAAAAGCGGATTGACGAAGATCGTAGGTACTGCCCTATATAAGAAAATGACTGTTAGAAATGTCAATACCACCAGAAGGATCTATGAAATTATGCAAGAATTAAGTAGGTCTTCTCAATAAATCAAGGATAAAACTATGGGTAGGGGTAGTTTCTTGGTAAGAAAGCAGTGGCAAAGAAAATGCATATTGCTTAATGGGTAATCATCTGCATATACTGCTTATGGAAGGTACGGGACCATTAGAAACAGTGATGCGCAGATATGTGACAGCTTTGTATTATGTTACAACAAAAAGTACGGGAGAATCGGGCACTTATTTCAGGACCGGTTTAAAAGTGAGCCGGTAGAGGATGACCGATATTTTCTAACAGTCCTCAGGTATATACTACAAAACCTGTTAAAGGCCGGTTTGGCAAATGAACATCATCAATACAAATGGACGAATTACATTGATTATATCCACGGAAGTAATAGGACTGACACGGATTTTGCGTTAGGTATTTTCAATAATTTAGATAGAGAAAAAGCAATAAGCGTTTTTATTGCGCATATGGCAAAACGAAACAAGGATGAATGTCTGGCTATGCAGGAAAAGCAGCAAATAACGGAGGATGCTGCGATAAAATCATTATGGATCATTGTAAAGTTAGTTATGGAGCAGAACTTCAAAATCTTGGTACATACAAAAGAAATGCATATATAAGAGAGCTAAGAGATAGATATGGATTATCAATTAGACAAATAGAAATACAAGAAGGAATTTACACTTAATACCAAGAAATAAGATGGGAACTAATCATCTTTTTTTCTTATATATAATGCCTAGGATAACAAGATCGTAGTACTCTAAGGAGGAAGATTATATGAAGATATCGCGCGAATGCATTCACTGCCTTGCTAGACAGGCTGTAGAAATAGCTGAAGAAGCCACAAGTGATGTAACAATGCAAGAAGCAATAATAAAAAGATCTTTGAGAGAATTAGGAGAAATGGACTTCAACGAAACAGCACCTGAAATAGCCTTTAGGATGCATCAGCATGCCAAGGATATCGCCGGAATTAATGATCCCTATCTAAGATTGAAGGAACAATACAATGAAATTGCTAAAGCGATATACGATAGAATTACTGAGGAAAAATGGTTAGATAAGGCTGAAAATACCTTTGATATGGCTTGTAGGCTGGCTATTGCAGGAAATATTATGGATTTTTCAGTTGGATTAAGGTTAGAGCCGTCAGATATTGTTAAGTCAGTAGAGGACAGTATCAAGCATGATATTTTTGGAACTGGAACAGCTGCCCTAAGAGAAGCAGTAGAAAAGTCAGAGAGAATTATGTATATTGCTGATAATGCTGGTGAAATCATATTCGATAAATTCCTATTAAAAAATCTTCCCGTAGATAAGGTTACTTATGTAGTTAAGGGTGAGCCCATAGTTAATGACGCAACTATGGAGGACGCAATAAGCACAGGTGTTGTAGATTTAGTGAAGGTTATTGACAATGGACATTCTGCACAAGGAATGGTACTAAAGGACTGCTCAAGTACATTTAAGGATGAATTTAGTAAAGCAGATCTTATAATAAGTAAAGGACAAGCAAACTTTGAAACATTGAGTGACATTAAAGATAAGACTATATTCTACCTATTGAGAGCAAAATGCAGTTCAGTTGCCGCTGCTATAGGATGTAAACACATGGACTATGTGCTTACTAATTATAGCAGTTAGGTATGGAAGCAAGTAGGGACGGTCCTTGCTTGCTAGATTGACATAGGTATAGGTATGGAATAAACTGGAGATATGGGGGTGGGAAGATTGCCTAGACAAGCAAGAGAAAAAGGAGAATTTTCGACCTATCATATCATACAGCGAGGGAACGATAGAAAAGAAATTTTTTTATCTGATTATGATAAAAACCGATTTATAGAAACCTTGATTAAGATGAAGAACAAATATAATTTTATAATCTATGCCTATTGTCTTATGGACAATCATGTGCATTTATTAATTAATGACAACGGCAATGATATATCCAAAATCATGAAAAGTATTAATGTAAGCTATGTGCTATATTTCAATCGAAAATACAAAAGGTATGGACACTTCTTTCAAAATCGGTTCATAAGCGAATTAATTACTGATGATACATATTTAGTAGAGGTAAGCAAATATATTCATAACAATCCTGTGAAGGTTAATATAGTGCAACAGCCGGAGGCCTATAGATGGAGCAGCTATGGAGACTATATGCGGAATGGAACATTGGGATTCATTGATACAGATAAAATATTAGATGGTTTTTCTAATACAAGAAGCAAAGCGATCAAGGAATATCAAAATTATGTCAATAAGATAGGGAATACAGTAGAGATAATAGACATTGAAGATCATCATGAAGGTGTAAATGAAAACACTGTATTCATAGATTCCATTACTGATGCAAGAGAAACTTTAACATATATGCTAGCAGATAGAAATCTTTTGATGGAGGAATGCCTTGTAAATAAAGATATACGTAATGAAATGATAAGATACCTACGAAAAAATTCAAATCTAACGCTAAAAGAAATAGGACAAATTGTTGGAGGCATAAGTGAATCAAGGATAAGCCGGATATCGAGTTCTTAGATTATAGATTAGCAAGCAAGAAGAACGAAATCGCTACCGCGATGGCTATTAAAAACATTAACTGCATAAAAAACATATAAAAAAAAGTGAAAAGTATGTGCTTTTGTGATATTGTTTAATCGCCAAAGAAAACAAGCCACAGAAAGGAGACATACTTTTCACTTTTATGATTATATCATGTAGAAACATACAAACACAATTCTTTTATAGCACTACCAGAGCACCGCCTGCCTTCTGATTGATTCATAAAAAATCAATTACAAGGAGGTAGTTTCATGAATCACTATGAACAACAAGTCGATCTATATTTTGAACTTAAGGGCACACCAGATTCTTCAAAAGAATCATATTTGAGAAGGATGAATACCTTTATTAAATTCATACAAGATCGTCAAATATCTATGGAAGATATCACCACAAGTGATATCCAACAATACATTCTTTTTCTGAAAAAAGAAAGATGTCTTTGTGCTGGAACGATCAATAACTATATTTCTGCTATCAAATTTTTCTATACTTATGTACTTGGTAGAGAATGGGATGCTTTGAAAATCCCCCGAATGAAAAGGCCTCATGAATTTCCTGTAATTCCTCCTAAAGAAGATGTGTTGGCTATCTTAGAGGCAACCACTAATCTTAAGCATAAAGCCATTTTAATGTTGATTTATGGAAGCGGTTTACGCGTCAGCGAAGTAGCTAAATTAAAAATTAGTGATATTTGCAGCAAAACCATGAGAATTAGAGTAGACCATGCAAAACACAACACCAATCGCTATACGATCTTATCAGAAACCTCACTTAAGCTCCTGCGGGAATATTTCAAGGCTCATTTTTCCGATAAGAGTTACATTCTGGATGATTGGCTGTTTCCAGGAAAAAACAAAAGTGAACATATTCATATTAAGACCATAAAGAATACCCTGATCAAGCTACGTAATCGCCTTAAACTTGACAAGAATATTTCTGCCCATACACTAAGACACTGCTTTGCCACCCATGCCTTAGAAGATGGAGTAGATCCTGTCTTTATACAGCAAATGCTAGGACATAAAAATCTTAGAACTACAACAAGTTATCTTCACATGACCTCAAAAAGCCTGATGGGTATTAAAAGTCCTCTGGACACAGGTCAAATAAAATGAGTACGGTACAGGAAATCTTCCTTAGATTTTATTCTCAGTACAAACAAAACTATACCCCATCTGCACAGCAAGCAAAGGCTGCAAGAGATATCATGAGCTGTAGAAGTGCAGCTTTAGGTGGACATGTTTATGAATGTGAAGAATATAGGAGGATTACTGTGCAGTACAATTCCTGTCGGAATCGACATTGCCCTTTATGCCAAGGGATTACGAAAGCGATTTGGATCGATCAAAGAAGAAAGGATATCCTGAGTGCCCCTTATTTTCATCTAGTTTTTACAATACCCCACAAGCTTCATCCACTAATTTATCAAAACCAGAAACTATTATATGCGTTGATGTACAGGGCCGTTGAAGAAACCCTCTCGGAGCTTTCTAAGGATACTCAATACCTAGGTGCTCAGATAGGCTTTTTCTCTTTACTACATACATGGGGGCAGGATATGCACTATCACCCCCATATTCATACAGTAGTACTAGCTGGTGGACTAACAAAGCACAATCAATGGACTCAGACCAGCAAAAAATTCTTTATTCCGGTGAAGGTATTGGCAAAGAAATTTCGAGGCAAATTCATCTATTTCCTAAAGCAATACTACAGACAAAGTCAACTTGAGTTTTATGGGGATGCAGTCAAATACCTACAGCCAAAGAATTTCTATCACTTACTTGAGCAATGCTATGCCAAGGACTGGTATACTTACACACAAAGAACCTTCTCAGGTCCTTTAGCGGTTGTAAAGTATTTAGGCAGGTACACCCATCGAATCGCTATATCTAACAACAGAATTGTTTCTATGGATGAGCATACAGTAACCATTACCGTAAAAGATTACAAAGATAAAAACAAGACAAAGACAATTGTCATGGAAGGCGTTGAATTTATTCGGCGGTTCTTGATGCACATACTTCCTAAGGGTTTTGTTAAGATCAGACACTACGGGCTGCTTGCCAACCGCAACAAAAAAACGAAGCTAGCCCTTTGCAGAAAATTAACCGTAAGTTCAGTTTACAAGCCCCAATTTGAAAGCCATTCAACCATTGAGATTCTTTGTCTATTAGTGGGTAGGGATGTACGGATGTATCCTACATGCCGGATAGGTAAATTCCAGCAAACCCGTACTTTATTACCGGGAGCATCACCATAACACCAATGAAATTGAATACATACTGCAAAAAGGCCTCTTTAGTGGGGAGGGGGGAGATGTGCCAAAATCAAGAAATATTGAACAAAAATACAGGCTGTATCGACAAAACAGGCATCAAAACAACAATATCAACACAAAAAGATGCAAAGTTAAAAGATTTAAACCCCATAGGTCAAACACATTTGCCCTAATCACCGCGACTTCCTTCTTCTAGGGCAATCAAAAATTTTGCACATGTAGCTAAAGGAAATATGAAGACCTAAACACTAGATATTTACTAATGTTTAGGTCTTATTTCAGGGGCAAAACTTCCGATTGAACCCTTCAAGGACCGTCCCCACTTGCTTGTGGGAATAGGCATTTCTGGTGCCGGGGCTATTATGTGGATACAGTGGGACGCAATGAAAAGAAAATTGGGGAATATGTAAAGAACCAAATACAAGAAGATATAGCCAACGATCAAATAAGCCTTCAAGAATATATTGACCTGTTTACGGGTGAGCAAGTAGAAAAAGGCAAGAAAAAATAACAAGCTGCTTTAGCAGCAGCCTGTAAATGTAAACAGTTGGCGAACCAGTCAATGAGCCTTAAGGCTCAAGCGAGTAACATGCCCTTCTAGGGCTGAACAAACTATCCGCTGAGCGGGTAGTTTTGATTTTGAGATACCCATTTTATCTCATGAAGATAACCAAATTTTGATAAAACAGGATTGGAATATTTTAGCATTATTACACGGTCTGCCGTCCCCACTTGCTATGATATTTTATGTACTACACTCTGATAATGGCAGCCCAATGAAGGGCTCTTCCCTATTAGAAACCCTCTATCAGCTGGGGATAAGTCCATCTAGAAGCCGTCCGAGAGTCAGTAATGACAATCCTTACGCAGAATCCATCTTTAGAACCTGTAAATATCATCCAAGTTATCCATCAAAGGGATTTGTGGATCTAACCCAGGCCAGAACATGGGTGCTATCCTTTGTAAGATGGTACAACCAAGAACACAGGCACAGTGGGCTTAATTTCTTGACTCCAAATCAGAGACATAATGGACTAGCTGAACAAATTCTAGAGCAAAGGAAAAAGGTCTATGAAGAAGCTAAATCAAAGCATCCAGAGAGATGGTCTAGGGAAATTAGAAATTGGGATTTAGATGAAGAGGTTTGGCTTAACCCAGAAAAATCATCTGAAATCGTAGAAGAAAAAGAGAAATCTTCCTAAAATTATCCAGGTATACCTCGATTTTTTAAAATCAGAAGTTTTATGCCGCGAAAGCCTCTTTACAATGAGGCATGATATGTTAGACTGTTTTGCGGGCGGCATCCTCTTACAAAGCCTTATCCTGCTTAAATGAAGGGGATGCCACTGTTGCCCTAGAACATATCATGGGAGGCTCATTGTCAAGAGGACCGTGGAATAAAATGGTAGCCTAACATTTCAGTGATAAAAAATATTAGAGATTTAGCGACAACTATGTTGACAAATACAGTTTTAAAGTTCATTAAAGAGGAGTAGTTTCTCCAAATTAATTACCTACTAAAAGGCAGATGATAAAAAAATACATAAAGTGTAATAATATGACAACGTTTGTCGATAACTTAATGTTGAAATTTTGGAATAATTAAGTTATTATATAAAAAAATGGAAAATAACCATTAAATGGTATAATTAATAAATTATGGATCAGGGTCAATGGTTTGGATATAAAAGTGTGATATCTCAAGCAGCAAGTTTTTCAAATTCATTTGGAGTAAGATATCCAATGCTGCTATGAATTCTTTTGTTATTGTATCAAGATTCAATGAACTCAAATATCGCTAAATTTGCTTTCTTGTATGTTTGATAGATATTCCGGTAGATTTCTTCTTTCCTTAGAATTGCATGAAATGACTCAATTACGGCATTACCATAAGGATTTCCTTTGGTAGTATAGGACCTTTTTACTCCATAATTTTCTATTGATTTGATATAATTTCTGCTCAAATATTGGTTTCCACGATTAGTATGAATAATGACATTTTTAGGTTTTCCTTGTTTAAGTGTCGCTTTGTCTAAAGCATTCAGAACAATAGATTCATCCAATCTCCTGCTGAATTCATAACTAATGATTTTTTGGCTATGCAAATCAAGAATGTAGGCTAAGTAACACCAACCATCTTGCATTGTATGAATTTAGGTAATATCTGACACCCATTTCTGATTCAATCTTGTCGTAGAAAAATCTTACTTCAATAGATTTGGAAGATCTTCTTTGGTAGTCTTGCTATTCTTGCGATTGAGGCGTTTGATGACCACAGCAAATAAGCCCATATGTTTTATGAATCGTTGAATTCTTTTGAGGCCAGGTATTTTGTGAAGTTTTTCCTTTTTCTTCATATATTCATGAATTTTAGATGATCCATATCGATGATTGCTTTCTAAATGAGTTTTGAGAATGTGTTCTTTGATTAGCTTATTATCCATTGCCCTAGGAGAGCGTTGTGGCTTTTGAAAATCATAATATGAACTACGTGGAATCCCTAAAGTTTTATAAACGGCTTTAACTGGATATTGAGTTATTAAGGTGTTGATAGTCTCAAAGATACTGCTTTTCACTATTTTTTCGCCAATAGGGTCATTGCCTTTTTTAAAGATTTCGTTCT
The DNA here is from genome assembly GCF_001750685.1 of Geosporobacter ferrireducens. Taxonomy (GTDB): domain Bacteria; phylum Bacillota; class Clostridia; order Peptostreptococcales; family Thermotaleaceae; genus Geosporobacter; species Geosporobacter ferrireducens. The sequence continues at coordinate 2,957,326 of NZ_CP017269.1, forward strand.
CCCGCGCGAACTGCGCAATTTTCTCCTTGAGTTCAGCTATTTCGCGAGGACTTAATGAACTCTCGTCGGAAGGATTAACAGGAGTCAAATCCTTAACCATCGCTGAATGGTTGCAGCTGCTACGCCATATTCGCTTTCGAGACTTTTGTAGCTATGGTTAGTGATATTGTAAAGGTTTACAAGTATGCGCTTGAAATCCTCATCATATCGTTTGACATTTTGTTTCATGGGGACACACTTCCTTTTAGATATAGTTATTATATCCTACTTTTCGTGTCCACGATTCTACACTAACACTATATTGCTAAATAAGGAACAATTCTAGGCAGAAAGGATATTGTATGATTAAATCAAAGACTCCGTTAAGAATTAGTTTAGCTGGGGGTGGAACCGATTTACACAGTTATTATCGGAAAGGTTATGGAGCTGTTACAAGCTTTACTATTGATAAGTATATTTATGTAATCATTAAAAACTACGATGAAAAAAGAATAAAATTGAGTTATTCATCACGTGAAGAGATTGTAGAGAATATAGAACTATTAGAACATCCTATCATTAAAGAAGCATTAAAAGTTTTCAATATAAGTGGAGGCATTGAGATAATATCTTGTGGAGATGTACCAGGAGGAACCGGGTTAGGATCTTCTAGCAGTTTTACCGTAGGATTAGTAAATGCACTTTATAAATATAAAGACCAACAAGTAAATTCGCAAATATTAGCAGAAACAGCCTGTAAAATTGAGATTGATATAATGAATAAACCTATAGGAAAGCAAGACCAGTATGCAGCTGCATTTGGAGGATGTAATTATTTTCAATTCAATTCTGATGACACAGTTACAACGATTCCTCTGAAATTAACAGAAAAGCAAAAACAATGGATAAATGGGGAAGTTTTATTATTTTATACTGGAATACAACGTTCAGCAGACGATATATTAGGTGATCAGATGCGTAATATTAGCCTTAGGTTACAGGAATTGGATTTAATGTGTAGACAGGCGGAAAAAATAAAAAGAATTATTGAAAATAGAGGTTGTTTAGCAGAGATAGGTGATTTGTTGGACCATGGATGGGAGTGTAAAAAAAGATTGTCGGATAAAATTAGCTCTGATTCTCTTAATGAACTCTATACTAGAGCTAAAAGAGCAGGTGCCATTGGAGGGAAAATTACAGGTGCAGGTGGTGGAGGTATGTTATTACTGTATTGTCCACAAGAGTATCAGCAAAGTGTAAGAGAGGAATTGTCTGATCTGCAAGAAATATTTTTTAATTATGTTGATAATGGAAGTTTTATAGAAATAGTATAGATGAAAGGATGAAGGGGTGTGTACAATTATTTAAAAATTTATCAACAATATAGAAAAGATTTGATTTTACAAATTCAGAAAATTAAAAATGATGAACTTATAAAGATTGTTGAGGCGATATACAATTGCTATATGAATGATAAAGGCATTTATATTGTAGGCAATGGAGGAAGTGCAGCTACAGCTTCACATTTAGCATGTGATTTAGCAAAAATTGCAGATAAATTTGGTAAGGGACTCAGAGCAATTTGTTTAAATGATAGTAGTGCAATACTTACAGCTATCGCTAATGATATTGATTATAAGATGATTTTTAGTGATCAAATGTCTAGAGTATCACAAGGAGGGGACATTCTAATAGTATTAACTGCTTCAGGAAACTCATCAAATATAATAGAAGCAGTTAAATTTGCACAGGAAAACAATATATATTCTATTGGTTTGTTAGGGTTTGATGGTGGGGAGGTTTTAGAAAAATTAGATAACTATATTTTAATAGATAATTATAACTATGGGGTTGTAGAAGATGTTCATTTATCAATATGCCATATGATATCACTGATGCTTAAGTGTTACTTTGTAAACAGCAAAGGAAATACATTTGCATTAAGTTTAACATAAACAATATAAAGATAGCGAATTATGAAGCATTTAGAAAATATAAGACTCATGGGATAAAATCAATTTTTAAGGTAAATAGCAAATACTTTTCATTCCATTACAGAATATTTATTATATTATAGAATGATATAAAGGTGGTATTAAATTTGGAGAAAAAAAGATTATTAGTTATAGGAAGTGGATCGGAAAATTATCGTCGATATATTTTGGAAACTGCGGTTCAAATGGGGTTAGAAATTATTTTAGTTTCTAATAGGTCTGCTACTTGGGAGATAGGTTTATGCAAGAAAATTATTTTTTCTAATATAGACAATGCTGCTGCTATGTATGAAAGGCTCTCAAAATCTATTGATATTAATAGTATAAATGGGATATTTACGTATGTAGAAGAAGCAGTTTATCCTACTGCGCAATTAGCCCAAATATTAGGATTACCTTTTATTTCTGTACAGACAGCTCAGGCAGCTAGAAATAAATATGTGATGAGAAAAAGATTTGAAGAGAGTGGATTAAAGACACCAAACTATGTAAAAATACGATCCATTGAAGATCTACAATATGCACAAGATAGTTTAAAATTACCAGTAGTTATTAAACCAATTGATGGTTGGGGAAGTATTGGAGTTATAAAAGTTGAAAAATGGGAAGAGCTTAAAGGTATCTTTGAGAAAATCTCTAAAAATAAATTTACTGAAACTGAACCTACTTTTATTTTGGAGGAATATCTTATAGGTAATGAAGTTAGCGTAGAATCTGTGATATTTAATAAAAAAATTCATCATTACGGTATTGTTCAAAAATACATTTGTAATGAACCTTATTTTGAAGAAGTTGGACATTCTTTTCCGGCAGAACTACCTGATGATTTGATTGAAAATACACTTAATGTTACGGCTAAAGGTATTGAAGCTTTAGGGATTAATAGTGGAGTAACCCATACAGAATTAAGATTAACCCCTTCAGGTCCTGTTATCGTAGAGATTGGAGCAAGACTTGGTGGGGATAAAATACCATATTTAATACAACTAGCTACAGGTATAAATCTGGCTAGAAATGCTATTAAGGTTGCATTAGGTCAAAATCCGGATTTTGAATATAAATTCATAAAAGGTTCTGCAATTAAATTTTTTGTTCCTCCATCTTCATGTGAAATTTTAGAATATCCCGATTTTGTAGATGTAATAAAGTTATCAAATGTACATGAATTAAGGTTTAAGCCGCCATTTGGGTTATTAAAAGTTCCTCCAGAAGGATTCTTTACACGTATGGGATATGTAGTTACTTGTGATATTACTGGAGAAAAAGCATATAAAACTGCTTGTACAGCAGAAGATTTAATAAAAATAAAATACGTTGAAGCTGAGGAGGTGAATCCTTCTTAAATTACGTTTAAAGAAGGTTTTATATGATAGCTATAAATGTCGAAGAATTAGTACGTAGATACAAAAAAAAGAACTTATTAAAAAAAAATGAAGAGTATGTGGCAGTTAATAATATATCATTTCAGGTCAATAAAGGAGAAATGTTTGGATTATTAGGGCCAAATGGTGCTGGCAAAACCACAACAATTAAGATATTAACAACATTGCTATTTCCTACAGAAGGTACCGTTAATATAATGGGATTAGATATTAGAAAAGATGCTAAAAAGATTCGTAATCAAATTAATTTCACTTTTGGTGGAGAACGAGGATTATATTGGAGACTTTCAGGAATGGATAATTTGAAATATTTTGCTGATTTATACAATGTGCCTACGGATATTGCTAACAAGAGGATTAATAGAATTTTAGAAATCATTGGACTTAAAGAGTGGAAGAATGAAAGAGTTGAAAATTATTCTAAAGGTATGAAGCAAAGATTGCATATTGGAAAGGCATTAATAAATGATCCTGAAGTGATATTTTTAGATGAACCTACTTTAGGATTGGATCCTGTTGGAGCAAAAGATTTGAGAGAAATAATACAAAATCTCTTGAATTTAGACAAAACAATATTACTTACAACACACTATATGTACGAAGCCGATTTATTATGTAAAAGGATTGCAGTTATAAATAAAGGCAAAATACTAGCGAACGATAAACCCGAAGCTTTAAAAAGCTTAGTCAAAGACTCTAATATTTTTGAGGTAGAAGTTTATGACATTGACAATGATAAAATTAACAAAATTAGAAACCTTGAATTTGTGCAGAATTTACAAATTGATTCAAATGAAAATAGTAAACTTTTGCAAATTCAATTAAAAAAAGAGTGTAATATAAGTAGTATATTATCAATTATTGATGATAATGGGATTAAGGCAATTACAAACAGACGTCCTACGTTAGAAGATGCATACATAAAGTTGGTGGGGGATGGAACTAGTGATTAAGATACTAAAAGTTATAAATATAGCAAGAGTTCAATTAATTATGCGAAAAACAAGTCATATGTGGATCTTTGTAGTATTTATTCAGCCATTGCTCTATTTATTTATGATTTGGATGATACTTAAAGGAAGTGATAGGAAAATTTATACTGTTGATACTATTATTGGAGCCGGAATGATGGGGACATGGAGTTCTATTTTATTTTCATCAGGAGCTGATATTGAAAGAGAACGTCAGTGGGGAACATTAGAGATGTTAGTTGGATCTCCTACATCACTTTCAACAATTATTATGGGAAAAGCTTTGACTAATAGCTTTTCTGGTATATTTTCTATGATATTAGCGTATTTAACCATATTGTCCTTTAATCAGCAAGTAATTATAAAACATCCGTTACTATTTTGCTTAACGCTTATTATTACTTTAATCTCTGTTTCAGCTATAGGAATGATTGTATGTACTCTATTCACTTTGTCCCGTGCAGCAAGAGGGTTAATTAATATTATGGAAACTCCTATTTTTTTATTATCAGGTATTATGTTTCCAATAACAATTCTTCCATTTTGGTCTCGACCTGCATCTTATATCTTAAGCTTAACGTGGGGGATTGAAGCACTAAAAAAGACTAGTGGAGGAATTAATAATTGGGCTGATTACAAAATGGATTTAGCAATTTTAATTGTATTAACAATATTTTATATTATTTTATCTCTTTGGTTATTCAAAATTGTAGAGAACAAAGCTAAAAAATCTGCAACCTTGGGGGTATTTTAATATGAGTAACAAATTTTTAAAAAATAATAGAACTTCAAACATGTTTTTTACAGAATATATTTTACGCTTTTTGAGAGCAACTCTATACTCGTATAAAGCTCTTTTTGCTTGGTTAGAACCTAAAATTTATATTTTAACTAAAATAGTAAGTCCACTTTTTCAAATTATCTTTTTTACTTATTTAGGAAGTTATTATATAAAAGGAAGTGGAAATCTTTATTATATAATTGGAAATGCTGTTCAGATTTCTGCAATTAGTGCTATAAATGGGGTAGCTATGACAGTAGCCTCAGAAAGAACAGAAGGTACTTTAGCTTTAATTTTAGGAACTCCAGCAAATCGTGTTAGAATTTTTGTAAGTCGTTCTGCTTTACATATTATAGATGGACTTATAACCACTGGCATAGGATTTTTATTTGGATATGTATTTTTAAATTTAAGCTTCAACAATGTTAATATTTTTTTGGTTCTGTGCTGCATTTTTATAACAATATTTTCAATGTCAGGTTTGGGATTATTAATTGGCAGTTTTGGACTAGCATTAAGAGAGGTAAATCTTCTTTCAAATTTAATTTATTATATACTTTTGGTATGTTGCGGGGTAAATTTTCCTGTAACCAGTTTGCCTTCATTAATTCAAAAGTTTGCCTATATACTTCCACTAACGCATGGATTAGAAGCTATAAGAAAAGTTATGATTGGATATGATTTCCAACAAATAAAAATTCTTCTAGTTGAAGAATTTTTTATTGGTACAATCTATTTAATTTTAGGTTATATATTTTTTAGAATTTTAGAATTAAATTCAAAACATGCTGGAAGTATTGATTTATATTAAAGAAAATAGAAAAGGAGCATTCCTGTAATAAATAAAAATGGACTTTGAAAAAAGAAATATCACCTGTTAAAATACGAGGTGTCAGATAGTCTCGCGAGGAAAACTGACCCTTAAATTTAAATAACAGGAGGTATTCTAATATGAATTATACACAAAACAGAAAGGTTTTTCAAATAAATGAAAGAACTTTAATTATTGGTGTTGATATTGCGAAACACAAGCATGTTGCTAGAGCCCAAGACTTTAGAGGCTTTGAGTATGGTACCCACAGGTCATTATTGATTTAACATAGGACACTTCTTAAAAGAAAAGAATATTAAATTGGTCCTAGTAAATCCCATGCATGTCAAGAAATCTAAGGAATTAGACGATAATTCTCCTACAAAAAATGATCTTAAAGATGCAAAAGTAATTGCTCAATTAGTTAAAGATGGTAGATATTCTGAACCTATCATTCCTGAAGGACCCTACGGGGAGCTTCGAGTAGCTATGGATGAAAGAAAGGATATTAGCGATTCTCTAAATTCAATTAAGAACAAGATTCATCGTTGGCTTGATAAATACTTTCCAGAGTTTCTAACAGTATTTAAGGATTGGGAAGGTAAAGCTTCTTTAATTACCCTAAGAAAGTTTCCATTTCCTAAAGATATTTTAACACTTGGAGAACATCAAATTCTTAGAATTTGGAAAGAAGATGTCAAGAGAGCCGTAGGCACTAAAAGAGCTCGTAGTCTTATGGAAGCCGCTAATGTTTCTATTGGTATTGATTCTGGACTTACAATGGCTAGAAAACAATTGAATAATCTATTAGATAGATATGAACTTTTGAATGCTCAAATGGAAGGATTAATGGGACAGATTGAAAGTATTCTATCAACTATTCCAGGATCAGATGCAATGCTTTCTATGTCGGGATTGGGTGTAACTACTGTGGCTGGTTTTTTGGCTGAAGTGGGAGATTTAAAAAACTATGGACATCCAAAGCAAATACAAAAGCTTGCAGGTTTAAATTTGAAGGAAAACAGTTCTGGTGAACATAAGGGACAAACAACTATAACTAAACGAGGAAGGCACAAATTAAGGGCACTCTTGTTTAGGGCAATTATGCCAATTGTTGCTAAGAATCCTGAGTTTAAGGAATTGCATAGATATTACACAACGAGGGCGCATAACCCATTAAAGAAAAAGCAATCTCTTATTGCATTATGTTGTAAGTTGATTAGGGTATTATTTGCTTTAGGCACAAAGGGTACTATGTACAGTTCACAGAAACTATTAAAGGATATGAATGCTTCTACAGTAGATTTACAAGTAGCTTAATCGTTGTTCAAAAACAGTATTTGATTTGTCACGGTAACAGTATTGAAATGTCTTAGAACTTTGAACCTTGATAAAAGAAGCTCGGAGCAGCTGGTAGGTATATATTCCATAAGGACATTGATCCTGTAAAGGAGCATTTCCAGCCTCCACCTCATGGATAGATAGAACGAAGGAATTTAGGGACGATTTGATCCTGCGAGACATGGGAGGGTAATCACCATGAGCTATTGTGGAGATCCATTGGCGATCATATTTAGCTAAGCTAGGCGTAGCCTTATGAAAAGTCAAACCTAAATACCAGAAATTTGAATATATTAAATAAATATCCAAGGGACTTCTTTTAAAAGATAAAGAAATTCTAAGAATGAGTGAGTATTTTAAAGAAAAACTTAATTTATAGAGGGAGGTGTTATAGTCTATGAAAAAAAATATTTTAATACTTAATAGAATAGATTTCAGTAATTATTATGATAATGACAAACCAGTAATAGATTATAGTAAGTATAATGTTTTTATTTTGACAAAAAAAATACATGCAAAATCAATCCCAGTGAATGATTATGTAGAATTAATCTCATTAGACTTAAATAATGATGAAAGAGTGATTGAAATTGCAAAGGAATTACACAACAAATATAAATTAGATAAAGTGCTTGCTTTATCAGAAAGAAACTTATTGACTGCTGGACTAATTAGGGAATATTGTAATATTTCAGGTATGACGTACAATGATATTTATCCTTTCAGAGATAAATGTACAATGAAAAGTATTTTAAAAAAAGCTAATATTAAGGTTCCAGATTATGTAGAGATAAAGCAGGTTGAAGATATTGTTGATTTTATAAGTAAATATAATAAAGTAATTATAAAACCTAGACAGGGAATGGGATCTGAGAATACGTTTGTAATTGAGAGCATGGAAGATCTTCAAACTATATTGCCAATTATATCCGAAGATATAATGAGTTATGAAATTGAAGAGTTTATAGAAGGAGAGCTTTATCATTGTGATACTGTGGTCCAAGATGGAAAAGTTATGTTTTGTTCTTTTATGAAGTATATTAATTCAATTATGGATTATGAATCAAATAGATTTGGCGGCGGGTTTATGTTAGATGATGATTTATTAGATAAAAACATAAGATCCTTTAATAAAGACGTTATAAAGGCGCTAGGATTTAGAAATGGAGTTTCTCATTTAGAACTGTTTATAGATAAATTTGGCACAATAACATTTTGTGAAATTGCAGCTAGGCCCGGAGGAGCAACTATTATTCCTGCATACGAACAAGCGTATACTATTAATTTACATAAAGCGGCTATATGCTTAGAATTGGGACAGCAATTATCTAAAGTAAAAAATACTGGTTATTTGAGTGGATATATAATTCTACTTCCTAAAAAAGGGGTTATAAAAAAGGTTTCTGACACTAGAGAGTTTGATAAACCGTGGATACCATTTAAAAAAATTAATGTAAAAGTTGGTCAGGTACTTTCTAATGCCAAATATAGTAGTGATTCTATAGCAGAATTTGTTGTAATTGGCAAATCTTCTAGAGAAGTACTTAATAGACTTATGTGGGTTGAAGAACAATTTATGCTGGAATGTGAAAGCTAACTACATACGGAGGTGGGAATTTTGAAAGGGCTTATTACAAAAATTGATAGATTGGATATGATTAAAGCAGCATTTGAAGAGTTAAATATTGAATTAAGAATAGTTGAATGCTCTCAACCTTTAGTTGGATTTGACATACCAGAAGTAACATTTGAACATGATCAGTACAAATATCTTCAATTAGTACAAAAAATATTGGTAGACGAAAAAATAGATTTCTGTTTTTCTACCTCTGGGTATGACGATCTTGTTATTTTAGATAGCAATCTTAGAGAATATTGTAATTCAATAAATATACCATTTATTGGACAATCAACTGAAAGTTCAATTATATGTTATGACAAATGGCTAACAAAGGCAGTACTAAATTATAATAATGTACCAATAGTTAAAAGTGTATTATGCAATTGTGAAGAAGAATTATATAAAATAATAAAAGCTACAGATCAGCCTATAATCTGCAAAAGATTAAAGAGTTGGTCTGGAATTGGGCAGTTGGTTATAGTTCCTGACCAGATTCAAAAAGATAAATTAGACAGTATTGAATATCCAATAATCGTGGAGAAGTTTATTAACGCTATTGAGATTAGTGTTAATATATTTACGCACAATGATAAACACTTTTGCTACCCTCCTGTTTACAAGGGGGATACGTCTATTACATCAGACCATGCTTTAAATAAATTAAGAATTTGTCCATATGATTGGGGAGAAGAGCAACTAAATCAGATAATTTCTACTGCAGTAGCTGCAGTAGAAGCAGTAAAAAGCACTGGATGGGCAGAGGTAGAAATGTTCTTATGTGACGATAAGACTTTACTAGTTACTGAAATTAATGCACGATTATGTGGGACAACACGTATGATATCAATGGCTACAGATGTAAATCCGTATTCTTTATCCTTAAGAAAGGTATTAAGCATAAGTGAATTCAATAACAAGATCGATGCTATTAGTAAGGTCATAGAGTTTCCTTTTTACCAAAATATTCCGTTGATTAATGATGACGAAATACACGTTTATTATTCAAAAACACCGCAAAGATATTTGGGAAAAGTGACTGCGAAAGTAAAGGGAGGCTCTTTGTCACCACGGCTTAGAGGCTTAATTGAACAAGGTAAATGTGAATGTTTTATTGATGATATAAATAATTTATGCCTAAAAAATAGCAAAAAATTAATTCTATAAATATAAAATAAAATGTGAGGTGTTTTATGAATAATAATGATATTTTAGCATATGGTCCATGGGAGAATAATAAAGTAAATGTCATATTTGACAATGCTTTAGTTGAGAATGATGAAAAAACAAAAATATATATAAATGATATTTGGTCTGAATATTGCAAAAAAAGAGCAAAGCATTATGATAGCAAACTTTTAAGACTTAGTTCTTGGAATAAAGAAGATGAGATTTTGAAATTGTATACTGGGATAACATATTATTCACATTATATTGGAACAAGGGATCCAGTTTTTAAAGAAAGATGTTTAACAGGAATCAGAGCGAATCCTATTGGTATGACTATAATTCCAATTACATCAGATAGAAATATAGTTATTACTAAAAGATCTGCAAAAATGGAGCAAAACCCAAATAAATTATATTTCTGTGGGGGGTATGCAGAACCAAAATTTGATGAAAAAAATAGCATTAATTTAATGAATGAAGCATTAAGGGAAGTTAATGAAGAATTAGGTGCAAATGAATTTCTGTATTTTAATTTTATCGGACTAGCCTATGACCCAGTTTATTGTCATCCAGAGCTATTTTCTACAGCAGTAGTAAATGTTACTAAAGAGCAAATAATAAGTGCATGGAGTAATGCAAAGGATAGAGATGAGTCGGAGTTTTTACTTTTTTTATCTCTAGATGATGTTTGTAATGGTGGCTTTAACAAATTCAATATAGAAGTTACATGGAGTTATAGCGTAGGGGTTAAGTTGTTTACAAATAAGGTAGTTAATAAGATTGCAGATTATTTTAATAGTAAATCGGATCCGATTGAATAAATGAATATCTATGTAAAAAACGTATTTTTTATTATTTTATTATTAAGAAAGAGGAATGTATATGAGTATTAAATGTTTTGTGACTGGTGGAAATGGATTCATTGGTAGTCATTTTGTTGAGTATTTAACTAGTTTAAATAATTATAATATAACAGTATATGATAATTTCGCAAATGCTGAAAACAAGCTATCAGCAATCAAGAATGATAATTTGCAAATAATCGATGGAGATTTAAATGATGAAGAAAAATTGAAAGATAGCATAAAAGGTACTGACGTTGTATTTCATCTTGCTGCTTATAGTGATACTAAAGCAAGTATGTCAGCAAGAGAATTAACAATCAATAATGGATTTATTGCTACTAAAAATTTACTTGAAGCCATGGTGGAAAATAAAGTAAAAAACATTGTTTTTACTTCAAGCCAACTTGTTTATGGTGAAACTAAGAATAATATAATAATTTCCGAAGAGCATGGTCCATTGCTCCCAGTTTCAATATTTGGGGCTTCAAAGTTAAGTTGTGAAGCATTAATTAGCGCTTATACTTATCTTTTTAATATTAATTCAGTAATTTGCAGATTATCAAATATAATAGGAGGTAGAATGAGTAGGGGAATTATATTTGATTTTGTTAATAATCTAAAGAATGATTACAGTTGTTTAAAAATTCTTGGTAATGGTTGTCAAGAAAGAAGCTATTTACTAATAGATGATTGTGTCAAGGCTATTCATAAAGCATACTTATCAAATGGAAGTAAACAATGTTGTGTACTAAATATTGCCAACAAAGATACAATTTCAGCTCGTAGAATTGCAGAAATAGCAATAGAAGAAATGGGGTATAAAAATATTACTCATATAGAGACATCTGATGACGATTATGGCTGGAAGGGAGATGTACCAAGATTAATGCTTGATATTAGAAAAATTCAAGAATGTGACTGGCTACCAAATATAAATTCAGAAGGGGCTGTACGTGAAACAATTAGGCGAATTCTAGCTTAATAATTTTATATAGGTTAGTAGAGGAATATATTATGAAAGCAATAATACTTGCTGGTGGTAAAGGTACTAGACTTGGATCAAAAGATGTCCCTAAACCAATGAGGTTAATTGGTGGTAAATCTCTATTAGAGATACAAATTAATATACTTAAAAAGTACGATATTTGTGATATAGTTCTTATCACTGGATATATGTCATCCTATATTGAGAACTATTTTGGCGACGGTTCAAACTTGGGGGTTAATATATCTTATTTTATTGAGAAGGAACCTTTAGGTACAACAGGTGGAATAAAGGCTATAGAAAAACAACTAAGAGAAGATTTTTTTGTTATATATGGAGATGTTATCTTTGATATTGATCTTGATAATTTAAAGAAGTTTCATGCAGAAAAAAATAGTGAATGTACGCTTGTATTACATCCTAATGATCACCCCGATGATAGTGATCTTGTTGAAATTGATAGTAATAATAGAATTATTAACTTTTATCCCAAATACCGTAATAAGAATAATTATTACAGAAACCTTGTAAATGCTGCAATTTATATTTTTTCACCAAGTATTTTACAATATATTGAAAGTGGAAAAAAATCAGACTTTGGAAAAGATATATTCCCGTTTATATTTGACAAGTTGAAAATGTTTGGCTACATAACAGCTGAATACATAAAGGATATAGGAACTCCATATAGATTACAAAAGGTAACAGAAGATTATTTATCAGGCAAAATTGAGAGAATGAATATGATAAATAAAAGGAAAGCTGTTTTTCTAGATAGAGATGGAGTAATTAATGTTGAGAAGAATATTATTTGTAGAAGTGATGATTTTGAACTTTTACCTTTAGTAGTTGAAGCAATTAAATTGATTAATGATACAGAATATTTAGTTGTTGTAGTGACTAATCAACCAGGTATAGCAAAAAATATGTGCAGTATTGGTGAGCTTCAAATAATACATAATAAGATGGAATATTTATTAGGGAAAATGAATGCTAAGATAGATGCTATATATTACTGTCCTCACCACCCAGATATTGGGTTCAAAGAAGAAAATAGGAAATATAAAATCAAATGTTCTTGCAGAAAGCCTGAGCCTGGGATGATTCTTCAAGCTGTAAAAGACTTCAATATAGATTTAAATTCTTCGTTTATTATTGGTGATTCTTATAGGGATATAGAATGTGGAAAAAGAATTGGATTAACAACAATAGGGGTAAAAACTGGTTATGGATGTATGGATAATGATTGCAATCCTGATCATATATTTGACAATTTACTAGATGCAGCAAATTTTATTTGTAATTCATAGGCGTTAACCTAACCCATGTTATTCCAAGGTAAAAATTACATTTGCAAAAAAGCATAAAAAATGGGAATCTCAAAGTGACGACCAAATCACAAAGGAGAGATTCCCATGAAGATATCTTCATCACTTATTATACAATTTATTTGGTTGTTTGATAATGAATATTTCGATGAGAGAGTACCACTTTGTCGTCAAAAGTGAACCGCCCTCACGCTAAAACTGAGCCGCCTTTTTCGGAACACAGGGCCACCCAAGTAGATGGCTCCTGTATTCTTTGAAATGACTAGATTTAATCAGAAATGCTGCTGTTAGATCTTTGATGCTTTAGCCCATGTCGCTCACGCATTGACTCTTTCCCGTCAATGAGAATTTCATAAGCATTATGCTTGATACGATCGATGATGGCTTCCGACACGGTACTATCCTCGCTAGCTCCAATACGCTCATACCAGCCCCTTGGATCAAACTGAGTACAGAAAATCATGGACCCTTGTCTCGTTCTGGCTTCGATGATTTCAAATAGATCCATGGCCTGGTCTGTACTAAGGGGTTTTAGGAGCCACTCATCCAAAATCAAAAGATTTACCTTTTGATAGGTTTTAATCAGTTTTTTGTATGTGCCTTCACCTCTTGCTATAATGCCCCCCAATGTCAAGACACGAAATGAACTTTTTTAAGTTATGCTCCTTTCTATTGGATATTTAGGCGACTTCGGGTAGTTTTCCATTATAGACTTCCATAGGGCATAAATCTCCTATGGAAGAATGGGGTCTATAGGTGTTGTACTCATGGATGTATTGACCCAGTGCCCGTCTTAGGGCCTTCGGGGTTTCAAATTCATGAATATAGATTAAATCGTACTTAAGGGTTCTAAATAAGCGCTCGGTTCTTACATTGTCCAGGGCTTGACCTTTTCCATCCATTGAAATCTTTACGTCTACGGATTCAAGAAGTTCAATATAGTCAGGATTGGTAAAGTGACTTCCCTGGTCACTATTGATAATCTCTGGTTTTCTTGTGGATAATGCCCTTTTTAAGCAGTCCATCACAAAGGTCTTCTCTAAGGTGGTGGATAACTCATAGTCTACAATGCATCTGCTGTACCAATCAATAATAATGAATAGATACATAAAGCCCTTGTTCATTCTTATGTAGGTAATATCAACGCCCCAAACCTGGTTAGGGCGACTGATATTTAGGTTTCTGAGTAGGTACGGCCTCTTGTACTGGGCATGATACCGCTTACTAAGATTTGGCTTAGGGTAGATTGTATAAACTCCCATATCCGTCATCATCCTACGGACTTTCTTCTTATTGATGATCACATTTAATTCACGGCGGATGGTTTTTGTGAGCATCCTATAACCCCATGTGGGGTGATCTGTATGAAGTTCATCAATTTTGTGCATGACTTTTAAGTCCTCTTCTGAAATGCTTATTTCTTTTGGAGGATCACGATATAGGCTTGTACGATTGACACTTAATAGTTCAGCCTGTCTCTTAATGGAGATGTTAGTATCACTAAAATCAACGAGATTTTTTCTTCCAGTTGGGTCCGAGGAGTTCTTCAGATTTTTTTTTCAACCAGTCTACCTCATAGGTAAGCTGGCCAACCTTTCTCTCCAGTTCAGCTACATGTTCCTTGCTTTCTTCAAGCTCCTTTTCGGATTCTGAAGGCCCTTTCTTAAATACTTCAGAAGCTCGCTCAAGGAATTCTTTTTTCCAGCGGGATAATACGAAAGGACTTATATCATGCTTAGCAGCTAGTTCATTTATGGTCGATGTCTCTGCTAAGATTTCCAGTACAACTTTAGCTTTAAACTCTGGTGTATAATTAGTTCTCTTTTTCATAAGATCATTATAACTTAAATTTCAGATTATGTGTCTCACCCTATGGGTTTATTATATGCAACCACAAGATCGTTGAGTAGTTCAGAAAGCAAGTAGACCAGCTAACTGATGTCAAGAGTAAATTTAAAATAACGATTTACTGATAAGGGGCATAGGAATCAGCCCTTTTATTCTGCCGAACTTTTTAAAAGAGCTAAAGTAAAATATTCAGTTTAGCTAATACATTTCTCTAGGCTACTATCTTCACATTAGACCGATGCATTTTCACTTGCTCTTCAGGCGTGATTAAGACAAATGGATTCTCATTTTTAAGTACAGAAAATATGATCCTTACGAGTTTGTTCATCACTGCTCCTAAAGCTTGTTTTTTAGCTTTGATCTGTATCTTTTTGTGATAGTAGTCATAAATAACTTTGTTGACGTACTGCCCGTTAGGGTTTTGTCTAATGGCTACTGTGGCTGCAATATAGAGTGCCTTGCGAATAAATCTAGATCCTCCCTTTGTAAATTTATTCTTTGTCCCAATGAAGTTACCTGATTGTTTAACGGATGGGTCAATGCCACAATAGGCTACAAGCTGCTTAGAACTTTGAAACCTTGCAATGCTTCCAATCTCTCCAGCTATGATAGGAGCTAGATTTTTACCTATACCAGGAATACTACGAAGTAGCTGAATTGCAGGTATGTTGATTGCTAAAGCCTCTATCTTTTTATCTATCAAATCAAGTTGTTCATTAATATGCTTTAAATGATTTGCATAGACAATGATGATTTGTTCATAGGCAGTTAATAGAATTCCAGTCTCCTTCCCTTCCTGTGCACTCTTCAGAATGAGTTCATATTTTTTCGTAGCATAGGCCATAGATGTTCTCGAGGTAGTTCTGACGATTTGAACAATATCATCTTTGGTTCCTTCTAGAAAAGATGTTGGAGACGGATAACGAACTAATAATTCTAGGGATGTTTTACAGGAAATACTTTTAAAAACCTTTGTAAATCCGGGCATAACCTGTTCGATAGCAGCTTTTAACTGATTCATTACACTAACTCTTTGCTCTGAAAGATGATAATGGGTACGGGTTAATATCTTTAGGTTCTCAAGGTACTCATCCTGCATTTGATGTTCTTTTAAGTTCATAAAGAAGTACATCTTTGCAAGTTCCTCAGCGTCTACCTTATCTGTTTTGACTTTCCTAACCGTGGAATTTTTGATAGAATGAGATAGGAGAGGGTTAATTAAATATACCTTCAAGTTATGGCGTGTGAAGAAGTGGACGAGGCGATTTGAATAGTGACCAGTGGATTCTAAGACGATTACTGGTTTCCTATTAAAGGCTTTCTCCACTTTTTCTATTTGGTTGATGACTGAAGCTAGTCCTTCTCCTGTGTTTAAAGCCTTAAATGGTTTGAGATAAGTTTCACCTGTTGGAGAAAGCGCAGCATAGTAGCAAAAGTCTTTTGCCACATCAGCCCCTATTACTGGAAATTCTCCTTTCATATGAAATTCCTCCTTAGTATAGTTTTGAAGGATTATCCATTCCATTCCCTAGAGATTACAGCCTTGCGCGTTAAACGGGAATAAGTGATCCCAACCAGCCAAAACGTATATGCTTTTGAAATGGAATAATAGTCTGAATGTCGGGTATAGAAAATTCTTCCCTGGGACGGTTACATTTATATTCTTCAAAATGCATATACCCTTTTTGATGATTGTTCGGACTTTTAAAATCTTAAAATGAATAATCCTTCTAACTACATATTACAAGGGACGGTCCTTGCTTGCTAGATTGACATAGGTATAGGTATGGAATAAACTGGAGATATGGGGGTGGGAAGATTGCCTAGACAAGCAAGAGAAAAAGGAGAATTTTCGACCTATCATATCATACAGCGAGGGAACGATAGAAAAGAAATTTTTTTATCTGATTATGATAAAAACCGATTTATAGAAACCTTGATTAAGATGAAGAACAAATATAATTTTATAATCTATGCTTATTGCCTGATGGATAACCATGTACATCTATTAATGAATGATAACGGCAATGATATATCCAAAATCATGAAAAGTATTAATGTAAGCTATGTCTTATATTTCAATCGAAAATACAAAAGGTATGGACACTTCTTTCAAAATCGGTTCATAAGCGAATTAATTACTGATGATACATATTTAGTAGAGGTAAGCAAATATATTCATAACAATCCTGTGAAGGTTAATATAGTGCAACAGCCGGAGGCCTATAGATGGAGCAGCTATGGAGACTATATGCGGAATGGAACATTGGGATTCATTGATACAGATAAAATATTAGATGGTTTTTCTAATACAAGAAGCAAAGCGATCAAGGAATATCAAAATTATGTCAATAAGATAGGGAATACAGTAGAGATAATAGACATTGAAGATCATCATGAACATGTAAAAGAAAACACTGTATTTATAGATTCCATTAACGATGCAAGAGAAACTGTAACATATATGCTAGCAGATAGAAATCTTTTGATGGAGGAATGTCTTTTAAATAAGGACATACGTAATGAAATGATAAGATACCTACGAAAAAATTCAAATCTAACGCTAAAAGAAATAGGACAAATTGTTGGAGGCATAAGTGAATCAAGGATAAGTAGAATATTGAATGGTTAGATTGGCAAGCAAGGACCGTCCCCGCTTGCCCTTACGGTGTTAAGTGAGATACTTTGTTGAATAAAAGAATAAGGGAGATAGGAATAAGGTGTAATTGTGGGGTGAATACTTTGAAGAAGATTGCAGTTGCAACATTATATAGAAATTCTGGGGAATTTTATTATCAACAAATTAAAGATTTATTTGGGGACTATGTAGATGTTAATAGGTATTGTTTTGAGGATAGAACAATAGAAGAAGATATTGTAGCGGATTTATTATTGGTTCCATCCTTTGATACCTATGACGCTATTAAAAGATATCTTAAGGGCAATCCAGAAATTGTCGTTGCTAAAAGAACAATATCAAAGAAGGCACTTCAAAAAATAATGAGCTTACCAAAGGGTACCAAAGCAATTCTGGTCAACGTTAGTGTAGAGATGGCAATTGATACTATAGCTACAATATATCAATTGGGAGGAAAGCATATTGAACTGACTCCTTTTTATCCTGGAACAGAAAACATACCTGATATTGATATAGCGATTACACCTGGCGAAGCAAAATATGTACCAGACAAAATAACTACTATTATTGATATAGGAGATAGGGTTTTAGATGTAAGTACCATAATAGATATAGGAGTTAAACTTAAGCTTGAACATATATTAAATAATGAGAATACGAATAAATATTTTAAAGAGGTAATATCAGAAAGCACAGGGTTAAATAGAATAATGGGAAAAACAAACAGGCTTCAAAGTCAATTCGATATCTTGCTGAAAATGTTAGATGAAGGGATAATAGCTGTAGATTCAGATGGGATAATACATTCCTGTAATGAAAGTGCATCAAAGATGTTTGGGGTTAATAAGGAAAGTATTATTGGTAAAAGGTGTGAAGAGATATTTTCTACAATACCCTTTAGAGATGTTTTAAAAACATCTAATCCTATAAAGGAACGATTGATTAAAATACGAGATATAGATGTTGTGGCTACAGTGGTGCCGATTTGTGATTCTAATACACTATGTAATTCTAACACCTTATATGGGGGAATTGCTACAATTAGAAAGTTTAGTGATTTGGAAAAGAAACAGTATAAATTAAGGGCTCAGTTGATCGGAAAGGGACATAAAGCTAAGTATACCTTTAAGGATATCTTAGGGGACAGTGTGGAAATTAATAAAACAAAGGATATAGCTAAACGAATGGCAAAATCCGATTCTTCTATCTTAATTCTTGGGGAAAGTGGAACAGGTAAGGAGCTATTTGCTCAAGCGATACATAATGCTTCTTTAAGAAAGGATTATCAGTTTGTAGCAATAAACTGTGCTGCATTACCTGAAAGTCTATTGGAAAGTGAGCTGTTTGGATATGAAGAGGGTGCCTTTACAGGAGCTAGAAAAGGGGGTAAGCCAGGTTTATTTGAGCTAGCCCATATGGGAACATTGTTTCTTGATGAAATAGGTGAAATGCCTATAAGCTTGCAAGGGAGGCTTTTAAGGGTATTACAAGAGAAGGAAGTTATGAGAATCGGTGGAGACAGTATAATCAATGTTGATACTAGGATTATTACCGCAACAAATAGAGACTTAGATAAGCTGGTTGAGAAAGGTAATTTTAGACAAGACCTTTATTATAGATTAAATGTTTTAACATTAAGGATACCAAGCTTAAACCAGAGAAAAGAGGATTTAGATATATTAATTAATGAATTTATGACGGAGTTTGGTTCAAGTTTTGAACTATCAGTTCCTACGAATAAGCTGTTCTTTGAACATGATTGGAAGGGTAATGTTAGGGAACTAAGAAACTATATTGAGTATATTTCAAATCTAGGAGAAAAAATAATAGAACCCATGCACCTTCCCTTTAATTTTTTTAATACAAGGGAGGAACTACAAAAAATACCGGAAGAAGAAATAATAATTATTAATAGATTTATAAATTCTATGAATCGAGATGTTAAAATTTATCGATTTATTTTAGAAAAACTTGAAAAAAGCTATATTTCAAAGGAAAATGTAGGCAGGAGAAGTTTAGAGGCAAAAGCAACGGAAGTGGGATTATTTCTAACTGAGCAAGAGATTAGAAGGATTCTACACACTTTAAATGGCTACTCCATGGTTGAAGTAATAAAGGGGAGAGGCGGTACAAAGATAACAGAATTCGGTAGAAAGACATTAAAAGTATTGAAACAAATGGGTTAATTGGGGTTATAAAACACCCATTTAACCCATTAATTATTTTGAGGATAAAAATTACACCAGAGATTATCGGTATCAAGTGAAGCTCAATAACCGAGAAATAACTAGTTGTAAAAATATACGATTAAAAGTCTTAAGAATGGTATAGATATTGCATTAGGATTTATCATACACAGATTGGAGGGGATGGATTTGAAGCCTTTAATTGGGATAACCAGTTACTATATCAAAGATAGGGAATTAGGCAAGGATAGAGATCAGGGTCTTATTGGGCAGGATATGTTGCTGTGCACTATGGATAATATCAAATGTATAGAAAAATCAGGAGGAATCCCTATACCTATCCCGGTTTTTGAAGATAATGATGAATATATAACAGAAATCATTGAAAGATTGGATGGGATATTATTAACCGGAGGTTCAGATATACATCCGGAAGAGTATGGCCAAGACGTAAAAATAGGCCTAGGTACAGTTGTACCTGAAAGGGATATATTTGAATTAAAGCTTTGTAAAAAAGCTTTAGAACTTAACAAACCAATATTGGGTATTTGTAGAGGACTTCAAATTATCAATGTATTTTTCGGGGGTACATTGTATCAAGACTTAAAGGAAACCAAGTTTACCACTATTGAACATAGGGGAACAATGCTACCTAAGTTTAGTTATTGTCACTCTATCAATGTTGACACAAACAGTAAAATATATACAGCTTTTGGAAGAAACAAGATTATGGTTAATAGCTTTCATCATCAAGGAGTTGACAAAATTGGAGATGGGTTGAAGAAGACAGCTTGGGCAGAGGATGGAATGGTTGAAGGAATAGAGCATATTGATTATCCCTTTGTGGTTGGAGTACAATGGCATCCCGAGGCTATGGTTGATAAATATGAAGAGCATTTAAAACTTTTTAGGCTGTTTGTTAATGAAGTGAAAATATTAAAATTGGAGGTGTAGGTGGATTAGTTAAAGTGTATACAATGTAGTCTAATATATCATCGCACAGAATATATTAGCAGATAAGTTGTAATAGTGGGGGTTTTCTATTAAGAGGGAGGGGACGATTTTGAAGAGAAGAGTATTATCGTTACTTTTGGTAATTGTTATGATTCTAATGCTATTACCTGGATGTCAGACTAAAGAGACAGGACCAGCGGGTGGCAACGCCAATGAAAATACTGAAGCTAAAGTGGAAAAAAAGATCCTTAAATATAACATGGCAGAAGATCCAAGGACATTAGACCCACAATTGAACTCCTCAATAAAAGCAGGAGATATTATTAACAATATATATGAAGGTCTTATGAGGGAAGTTGATGGTAAGTATGTTCCAGGTATTGCAGAATCCTATGAAGTTAGTGATGATGGACTTACATACACTTTCCATTTGAGGGATGCTAAATGGTCAGATGGACAACCTATTACAGCTCATGACTTTGTGTATTCATGGAAAAGAGCAGCTGATCCAACTACTGCATCTGACTATGCTAATTTAATGTATTATATAGCTGGTGGATATGAGTTCTTCAACGGTGAAGGAAGTTCTGAAGATGTTAAGGTTAAGGCTTTAGATGATAAAACACTAGAGGTTACGCTTGCAGCTCCTACACCATTCTTCTTGGAGTTAACGGCATTTTATACCTTTATGCCCGTAAGACAGGATGTGGTTGAAAAGGATCCTGAGGGATGGGCAAAAAATCCTGAGCTTATTGTAACAAATGGACCTTTCAAGCTTGCGGAATATAAAATGGGAGATATGGCAGTTTTGGCTAAGAATGAAAATTATTGGAATGCAGATAATGTCAAATTAGATGAGATAGTGTGTTATATCATAGTAGAGGAATCTACTTCCTTAACTGCATATGAATCTGGAGATTTAGATATAATTACAAATATTCCATTACAAGAAGTACCTGAAATTATGGTCAATAACCCTGAGTTTCACATTACTCAGAGAAATGGAACAAGCTTTTATGTGTTCAATGTAAAAAAACCACCTCTAGATGATATAAGAGTTAGAAAGGCACTTACATTAGCGATAGATAGAAAATTAATAGTTGATAATGTAACAAAGGGCGGGGAAATGCCAGCTGTAGGATTTGTACCACCTGTTGCAGGGATGAAGGATACTAGAGGAAATGTTTTCAGAGAAATGGCTCCAGATTATGGAATCGCTATAGATTCAAGCAAGGTTGATGAGGCCAAGAGACTTCTCGCTGAAGCTGGATATCCTGATGGTAAAGGCTTCCCAGAAATAGATATATCCTATAATACAAGCGAATCTAATAAAGCTATAGTAGAGGCAATACAGGAAATGTGGAAAAAGAACTTAAATATTCATGCTACATTAACAAATCAAGAGTGGTCAGTATTTGCTAATAATAGAAGAAATGGTAACTTCTATGTTGCTCGCCATAATTGGATAGGAGACTATGCAGATCCAGTAACCTTCTTAGATCTTTATAATTCAGATGGTGGAAATACTTCTTCACAATGGGTAAGCAAAGAGTATAATGAGCTAATGAATAAGATTAAGACTGAAAATGACCCAATTAAAAGGGATGAAGCCTTATATGCAGCTGAAAAGATGTTATTCGATGAGCAGCTATTCATGCCAATCTTCCATCATACAGATAAGATGTTAGTAAAGGATTATGTGAAGGATTGGAAGAAGACTACTGCCTTAGGCAACTGGTATTTTGGTACAACAGATATAGTTAAATAGGATAAAAGATTTTAATCCTTAGTAAAAAAATAGAAAGCAGATCATTGTTTACTAATAAATAAAGCGATGGTCTGCTTTTATACTGTTTTTGGTAGAATAGAAACCAAGCACAGCGGAAGTTAAAAATCCCTGCAAAAAATGGAAAAACTCCATTGCAAGCACCCCGGAAAAATACTATCCTTTTTAGTGACCAAACTGAAAAGGAGCATAAGGAGATGCTAACAATGGAGCAAATATATCGTATCAGAAATCTGAAGAAATTTGAAGGGAAAAGTTTAAGAAAAATAGCAGATATTACAGGTCATGACTTTGAAACTGTAAAGAAGTATGTTCAAAAGGCCAATTTTAATATAGAAATCCGCCCTAAGCAAGTCAGAACAGGAAAACTGTCTCCCTATAGGGAGTTAGTACTCCAGTGGCTGACCGATGATGGGAAAGCACCCCATAAGCAACGGCATACTGCCAAAAGAGTATATGATAGGCTGCGTGAGATCTATCCCGATGAATTCGATGTCTCAGAAAGGTCAGTAAGAAACTTTGTTGCAAAGCTTAAGAAGGAACTGAAGATGGATACCAATGGCTCACTTCCACTTGAGCATCCTCCAGGAGAAGCTCAAGTAGATTTTGGCAAAGCAAGATTTATCGAGAATGGAATTACATATGATGGTCATTATCTAAACATATCCTACCCACACAGCAATGGTGGACATACACAGCTATTCAAAAGCGAAAATCAAGAATGTCTCCTTGAGGGCCTAAAAACAATATTTGAGCATATTGGCGGCGTGCCAACCGCCATATGGTTTGATAATATGTCTACAGCTGTTAAGAAAATCAAGGATTATGGTGAGCGGGACCTAACCAAAGGATTCTTAAGATTTATGATGCACTACGGATTTAAGAGTAACTTCTGTAACCCCAACAGTGGAAATGAGAAGGGTTCGGTTGAAAACAAGGTAGGCTATCACCGCCGGAATCTCTTTGTGCCGGTTCCGGAATTTAAGGACTTACGAGAATACAACAAAGAACTTCTAAATCGCTGTGATAAGGATATGCAAAGACAGCATTACAAGGGCCTTGGCCTCATTAAAGAACTGTTTGAGGAAGATAAAAAGGAATTCTTCAAGCTTCCGGAAGTTCCCTTTGAAGTATATTTACATGAGTTTGCAAAAGCTGATAACTATGGCAAGGTTAAATTCGACACGAGAACCTATTCATCCTCTCCTGCTGCCGCAGGCACTCAAGTGATGATAAAGGCAGGAGCCTATGATGTTGCAATTCTGGATAATAACTGTAATCTGATTGTCAGACACAAAAGACTATATGGTCAGGAGAAAGAATCAATGATCTGGATTCCTTACCTGGAATTAATGGCGAGAAGACCTACAGCACTAAAGTACACGAGTCTATTCAATCAGCTTCCGCTGAGCCTAAAACAGTTTTTAAAAGAGTGCGATTATGAATGCAAGAAGCAAACCCTAAAGATATTTACCCGTATGGTAGCAGATACGGGCATGGCTACAGCGATAGAAGCCATTGACGAAGGAATCCGATGCGGAGCAAAGGATGCAGACAGTATATGGGCTACCTATTGTCGCATAAACTCCGGAAGTTTGCCGGTAATGGATATATCTCTTCCGGATACAGTTCCACAACTTAATAGATTCACTCCAGATATTAACATCTATGATGAATTGATCACTTCCGGAGGATTAGGACTATGAACTCGGATGCCTTAATTAAACACTACTGCAAAGAACTTCGGTTTGGCAGAAACCTCTATGAGAACTACAAAAAGATACAGGCTATCGATTATGCAGACTTTCTGGCACAGCTATTAAAGCTTGAACTGGAGAATAGAGAACTGACACGTAAGAACCGAAACTTAAAAGCTGCTGGTTTTGATGTGATCAAGACCTTCGAGGGCTACAGCTTCAGTCTGATACAAATACCCCCGGCACTTGATATTGAACAGCTAAAGACAGCAGGCTTTATTGATAGGAAAGAGAACTTGATCCTTTATGGCCCAGTGGGGACAGGCAAGTCCCATCTGGCCACTGCAATAGGTGTTGCAGCCTGCAGCAGTGGTAAGAGAGTGAGATTCTTCCGTACAGCATCCCTGGTGAATCAACTTAGTGAAGCTAAAGCAAAGGGGGAACTAAAACGCTTCATGAGACTGGTAGAAAAGACAGATTTATTGATATGTGATGAATGGGGATATATTCCCTTTGAGAAGGAGGGTTCACAGCTTCTGTTCCAAGTCATATCAGAATGTTACGAGAGAAGAAGTGTCATCATCACAACAAATTTGGAATTCAGTAAGTGGAATGGTATTTTCTATGACGAAAAGCTAACCAGCGCCATTATTGATAGACTGGTTCATCATAGCCATCTGCTGGTTTATACAGGCCCAAGTCATAGACTAACACATTCAACCATGAAATCCCAGTAATGGAAATGGGGTGCTCGGAAAATTAAGTTCCGAAGTGTACGGAAAGGTACTTGCCAAAAACATTTATACTGTATCCGTCAAATAAAGCCCACATAGTAGTAGTATGGGGACAGTTCTCTACTATTAGTAAACTTGGCCTAAGATTCGACATAGAGATTATGGATTAGTGAAAAGGCATGTGTGCTGAAATTAAAGCAAGGTAAATTGGAAAGAAGACAGGACTATGATATATGCAAGTGGGGACGGTCCTTGCTTGCTAGATTGACAGGTGTAAAAACCGCCGATACAACGGTACGGTGAACCGTACCATAAGTAACTGCGGTTTTTGTAATATATAGATAAATACGCATGATGTAAAAGTTTCTACAAAATAAACTTGTAAAATGAGAGGGTATCTAGTGATAAATAATGATTTCCTTTAGAAGTTTATTGTTAACTATTTTAACCATAGAATTGATATGCCAAAAATGGTGTATAAGGAGCTTAAAAGAAATAAAGTTTATTTAATATCTAATAAAAATCAGATATTAAAGGTGTATTAGGCCTTTATGATAGGGTAAAGAAACTTAATATTTAGAGGTTTGTAATTCCTTTTTGATAAGGTCTTTATTTCCCTTGTGGAATTCTCCCATTATTTTTGGAAATTGCCATCCTTGTGAAAGTTTATCTGCTCTTTGTTCATCTTCATTTTTCAAAGAACTTCTAAGCTCACGGATATACGCTAAAGAATCTGTTTTCCTTTTAAGGATTTCCTGACTATCCTCTGTCGGATTTCCATGACCTGGAACCAGCAAATTAATTGAATGATTTAAAAGTATGCTATCCACTTTATTCATTGTGTTTTCGTACTCATAACTATTGTGATATATGTACGGAAACTCAATGTCAGATAGATAATCTCCTGAGAGTAAAATTCCAATAGGTTCAATGATTGCGAATAAACTATCATCTGTATGACCTGGAGATGTATAAAAGGTAATAGTTGTATTTCCAATCTTCAATTGTTGACCATCTTTACTAACTAAATAGTTTATGTGTGGATAGCTCACTTCATAGTCTCTTACTAAATAATATTGATCATCGAAAGAGTTTATTTGTTCAAGAATTCTTTCTTTATCATTTCGAATCATCATTTTTTCACTGCCGATATATATTACTTCTCCAATACCATTATATCCTAGGATATGGTCCCAATCTGAATGAGTAAAAAAAACGTATACAGGACGATCTTTGCGAATACTGGATACATAATTTCTAATTTCTATTATTTCATGAGGTAACGTTGTTGGATCAACAACAAGAACCATATCTTCTGTTTCAATAATAGATGAGTTGGTTTGAAATAATGGACTCTGGAATATGTTTATATATTTATTTTTAAATAAAATCACGATACTATATACCTCCACTAAGTTAGTATTTTTCATGTCTACAAAAAACTTTATACCTTGAATTGTAAATGTTCTATAAAAATTTAAAATATCCTTCAATAATAATTCAGAATCAAATTCTAATTTACCCATGGAGAAAAAACAAATTGAGTATTTTACAATGAATAGAGTTTTATACGATAAAAGATAGTTATTAAACATTAGATAAGTTATTAATAGTAAACTTAACTATTAAAAAAACCGCCATTATATCCGTTACGGTGAACCGTATCATAAATGATTGCGATTTTCTCTGTAGGCTAGGTATATAAACTAGTGTATCAGATTGGCATGTGGTACAGTTTGATCTAATGGGACGTAGGGATAGGTGAGTTATCTCCCTAATGAGTGGATTTCACCTGCCACGCACCGCTTCCACCATTCAAATACACTATAGCAAAAAAGCCACATTTTATGCGGCTTTTTTGCATGTGTGGGTCTTGTTGGGGGAAGGTGGCTCCACTAATCGAAACGATAAGTTGGAGAAATGATATTATTCATATCAGTAGTTATATTTATGATAATTATATATGTCGAAATAAGGCGAACGAAAAACAGAGGAGTTTGTAAGAATATAAGTAAATTTATTTAAAAAAGGAGTATCTTTATGACTCAAATAGTTGGCAATGGGTATTTGTAGGACTATGAACCTGACCCCTTGCCTCTCTTAGTTGTGATGGGTTTGCAAAACGATATAATGCATAAAAAAGAAATGACTTGAATAATGCATTTGCATTTTCTAGAGGAAAAGAAGGTGAGAAAAATGAACGAGAAGAAATTTATATTTGTGTTGATGCCTTTCAATTCATCATCTGATGATGTTTATAAACTTAAAATGCTTAATGTAAATGATGCTATTGTATTTGGAGATTTAGATACAACAGCCAAATATTATGTACGGGAATATATCGAGCTACACCGGTTGGCCAGGGCCCGCGATGTGCTTCGCGACAAGGGAAACCGTATACTCGACATCGCGGTGGAATATGGCTTTGGCAACCATGAGACCTTTACGCGGGCAATGGTTGAACGAGTGTGAAGAACAGCATTTATATTATCAAATATGACATACTGTTGTCACATTAGAAACAGTATAATAACAAAAACAGAAGGAGCGAAAAAATGAGTACATATCACGGCGGCCCAGTAACGCAAAAACCCATCAGTGAAATCGCTAAATACATAAAAAACTTGATACCGGCGAATATACCTGAGACTTATGCGCTGAAACCCATGTTTGAGAACGTTGCAAGCGAAGAAAATATACGAAATGGCGTTATTGCTTTCAGGGATTTTTTATATTTATTTTGTGACCGCTTAATCTCAGACGGACATTTATATGTCAAGCCGCAAAAAAATCCGAAGAATGCGATAGATTATCCATTTTTATATAATGTTACAGACCTGTTAGCTGACATAGGTTATCATAGTAAACTGGCTGAAAGCGGCGATTCATTATTGATAACTGAAATACCGTCATTTACCGCCTCAATTGATGAGAAAGGAAATATAAAGAAGCCTAAAAACTCTGTTTCTAAGCTAATTGAATGTTTGCGGTTTTTAGCTCTCTGTGGTTTTGTTTTTACCGGTATTGATTTAGAAGCAAAGACGCTTAATATTTCGGAAGTACAATTATTAGAAGTATCATATCCGAATGCTTCTGTCTTGCTGACGGGGTTAAAAGCCATGTCGATTGCAGATATAGAACTGCGAACGAAAAGATATAAGAACGATAATAATCACGATAATCTTTTACGGTGCGATTACAGGTTAATGAAAGCAGAAGATACGGATGTACTCGATGTTTTGAAAGATTTTTTACATCCGTTACCCGAAAAAGTCCAAAAGCTCGCCTTAGAATTACATCAGCGTTATATAGATATGGGAATGACTTGCGTAACGATCATATCAACATTCGAAGTTCATTTTGCTTATTCATATATAAAGAATAGCCGGCGGGTCTTATCCTCACGGGATGTATATCAGCTAAGAGTATGGGAGTTTGCTTTATCTACGAGATATGGTTATTGTTTAGTTATAAGAGCCAAAAAAACAGATAAATATGCGGATGTTATTGAAAAATTCTCTTTATCTTTACAGGAAAAAATTGCAAAGGGATATGGCTGTGACAGGAAGCTGCGTAATGAACCCTGTCAGGGCGGTTGTCAGGGGTTTCGCATACCTTTGGATGGCTCAATATTAAATATCAGCAGGAATATTGAAACATGGCTTGATAATGAGGTGTCGTGTTAATTAAGAAAATAAGCACTTTCCGTATGATTAACGGAAAAGTGTTTGAGTTAAAAAAAGTTTATATTTTGAATGGAGGAAATTAAAAATGAGCAAATACGAAAACGCAATCAAACTTATGGAGGAATTCTGTGGAAACGGTAAAGACAATCTTGTTGCCCTTGCGACAACAAGCCTTTTACTTTTAGCGTCGACTCCTTCCCCGTCGAAAACATACCCGAAAAGCCGCATAGTACAAAGCTGTATTTGCTCCTATTGCATGCCATTAGGGCAATAAAATAGACACTCATTTCTGAACGTCTAAATAGAAATTGGAATTTAAGAAAAAAACCGATTTTAGGGGGATATTAGTCCTTAGGGAAGATCAAATTATAGCCGCAAGTCTATTATACGTGATTAAGGAAGGTGACTTGAAAATTGGTTGGGTTGAAGACATGTTTGTAAGTAAAGAATGGAGAAAATAATATCTTATGGTTCAACATCAAATAAAAGTATTAATTGGAAAAAATTAAATGAGCTGACAACAAGAGAGAATTTTAAATAATTTGATGTCGACAAATACAACTGGAAGATTTTTAAAGAAATTCATTTCTTAGGTAGAGAGGGAATTTTAGGAGGTAGCAAAGTATAGTAATGTCCCAATAATTAAAACTATTTCCAAAATTATACAATTTTATGCATATGACTGCATACTCTTGGCAAATATAAAAGCAAATATTTTTCTCATTAACCTCATCATTAATATCTTGTCAGAAAGGTTCTATACCTTTAAGTACAAAGTTATTTACAGACTCTAAGTATAATAGTGCTGTTATATTTTTTGATTTATCTGTTTTGAGACAATGCCTTACCTTCTAGATAAGCCTCTAAAGTTAAATCCTTTTCATATATTTCTTTTGCTGCATCCGCTCCTACATATCTAAGATGCCAAGGCTCATATTTGTATCCAGTTAAATGCTCCTTACCTTTTTCATACCTTATAATATAACCATATTTATGTGCATTTTCAGCCACCCATTCACCCTCACGTGTAAAGGCAAACTCCTCTGAAAGTGCGAAACCTGCCCCTTTACTTGTTATATCCATTGCTAAGCCTGTTTGATGTTCACTATGACCTGACTTTGCAGAAACCCTATCTGCTTCTATTTGTCCTAATTTTTGAACATTGTTTTTATAGATAGCTTGCTGCCTACTATAGGATCTAAAGCCAGATACTGCATAAAGGTAAATTCCTTCTCTTTCAGCGGACTTAAATAAGCTTTCCAGTGCTTGTGCCGCTTCTTTTCTCATGTTTTGCTTTTCATGCGGACCTTCAAAGCTAAATCTAACATTAGGGACTGTTAAATCGTTTGGTTTATAATCAGACGGAAACCCATTTGTTTTGTTAACCAGGATAAGAATATCATTCAAATCCTTTTGAGTAGGAGGTAACTTTTCTTCTGTATTGGAATTAGAAGTTTTCACAGGTGGTTTTACTTCTATTTCTTCTTTTATAATGTCTTCTCTATTATTCGTATCTACAGGTGTTATTTCTTGAGGCTTAGAGGAAGTAATTTTATCATTTGCTTCAATCGGTGCAGGTTTTTGTTCAATAGCAATTACTTTTGCATCAACCTGATTATTATTCCAAAAAATTGTAATTACCAAAGCTGAAATACACATTACAGCTAATGTCAGTAGCCTTCTTTTCATCATATTTCTTTTCCTTCTTTTCATCATACTCCTTTTACTTCTCTTACTGGTTCTAGGTGCCATTGAACCATCGTTTCTTTTATCTTGAATCATTTTATATACCCCCTTTTTTATCCTTTGTTCTACAAGTTAGTAATTATCTAGACAAGCTATAGTGCTAATTATAAAGGGCAAATGTATCTGAAGTTTACATAACTGTATATAACTTATAAATAACTTGTATCTAATTTGTAAATTATATAGATATTCAATAAACTAGAGATAGAAAATAAGGTATGATAAGGGGAGGGAGGTATAGCTATGGCGAATAAGAAGATACTCATTATAGAAGATGAAGAAGCAATATCAAATCTTATTTCATATTCTTTGAAAAAAGAAGGATTTATCACAAATGTTGCTGCTAATGGAGAGGAAGGACTAAAGCTTTTAAAGGAGTTTAAGCCGGACTTGATAATATTAGATTTGATGCTGCCTGATATCAGCGGATTTGAAATATGTAAAACTATAACAAGGGAATACATCATACCAATCATAATGATTACTGCCAAATCAGATACAGTTGATAAGATTTTAGGAATGGAATTGGGTGCCGATGATTATATTACAAAGCCCTTTGATATAAGGGAGGTCATCGCAAGAATAAAGGCAGTCTTCAGACGGATTGATTTAATTTCAGAAGCAGGAGAAAACAACGAGTTTGAAGGTATAAGGATAGGAAAAAATATTGAAATATTTAAGGAAAAGAGAGAGGTATTTAAAGATAATACTAGAGTAGAGCTTACCAACAAAGAATACGAATTATTAGTATTTCTAGCAGAAAGTAAAGGAAGAGTCTTTTCACGGGCAGATTTATTGGATAGAGTTTGGGGGTTTGAATTTGCTGGAGACACAAGAACCGTGGATATACATGTGCAAAGGCTTAGAAAGAAGTTGGATGAAAATAAGAACAGTTCTATTATAGAGACTGTTTTCGGAATTGGTTATAAAATATTGTAAAAAAGGACAGTTGATCCTATGAGATATTCAATTCAGTATAAAATATTGATCCCCTTTATACTAGTCATATTCATTGGAATGACTTCTCTACTTTTTGTTTCATATAACATAAATAAACAAAACACCTTACAAGTTGTAGAGAAGGATATGATTGGAGATAGAAAAAGTCTCGACTTATATTTGAGGCAGTATTTTTTAATTAATAATTTAGAATTAAATAAAATATCTCTGGAAGCTGAAGCAGAAAAGCTATCTAAGGGTTTAAGTGCTCAGATAGGAAGTATGATAGAAATAAATAGTCTTACAGGAAAAAACGGAAGGGACTTTTTAGAAGAAGAAATTGCATTAGAAGAAGATTTTTTACGAGCATTACTGGGTGAAACAGCATATACAATTAGTCATGAAGAAAATAGAGTTTTTGTTACTTTATCTTATCCCATCGAATTAAATAAGAATATCATAGGCATTATGAGAAGCACAAAAGACTATACTGAGCTTTTCAATTACAATAGG
The DNA here is from genome assembly GCF_001750685.1 of Geosporobacter ferrireducens. Classification (GTDB taxonomy): domain Bacteria; phylum Bacillota; class Clostridia; order Peptostreptococcales; family Thermotaleaceae; genus Geosporobacter; species Geosporobacter ferrireducens. The sequence continues at coordinate 2,989,258 of NZ_CP017269.1, forward strand.
AGATTTAATAATGTAATAAATTATTTTGCTATTGCTATTTTTGTTCTTATATTCCTTACTTCCTTTTACTTATCTAGGCAACTAACAAAACCGATAAGACAGCTTATAAAGGGGTCAGAGCAAATTTCAACTGGAGATTACAATTTAAATATTAATATTAACTCACCTGATGAAATAGGAGAACTGGCTGATAGGTTCAAGTTTATGGCTCAGAGAATCAAAGAACAAATTGAAATTATACAAGGAGATAGAGATAAGCTGAAGGAGGTTCAAGCTCAAAGTAAAGTCTTTTTTGATAATGTAACGCATGAATTGAAGACTCCTTTAACTACAATAATGGGTTATGCCCAGGTGTTAAAGGAAAATGGATTTTCTGATAAAGACTTTTTTGATAAAGGGACATCCTACATTATTAACGAGAGTAAAAGACTAAATAAATTGGTTATTGAAATACTAGAGCTTTCTAAGACCGCTACAATGGATTTCAGCTATCATTATGAAAAGGTCAATTTAACAGAGTTAATTGCCGAGACTTGTGATGAAATGAAGATGAAGGGTAAAAAGTACAATATTGCTATTCATTACAGCCTTCAGAAGGACCTGTTTCTAAAGGGTGATAAAAATAAGCTTAAGGAAGTACTAATTAACTTGCTTGATAATGCAATTAAATATGGAAGAGTTAATTCCTCCATTGATGTGGACGCTTACAGACAAGATGGAGCTATTATAATAAAAATTAAAGATCAGGGTGAAGGGATTTCGGAAAAGCATATTAACAAAATCTTTGAACCTTTTTATAGAATTTCATCGAACACTTCAAAGGAAAAAGGCAGCGCTGGCTTGGGGTTAACTATTGTTAAAAATATTATAGAAAACCATGGTGGTACTATTGACATAAAAAGCAAGTTAAACGAAGGAACAGTAGTTATTATTGTATTTGGAGGTGAGGGCAATATTTAAAAAAGGATATTTTAAAAAATACCAAAGCTTAATTAATTTTGTATTAGCCTTAGGCGTGTTTGTTTTTACCTTTTATATCTTAAGCAATAGTTTTATAGATACCACAAAGTCTAAAACAATTATCTTGGATAAAAGCATATTCGATGATAATACATTAAGACCTGAACTAAAGCTAGTAGTGGAGAGCTTAGATAAATTCAGTTCCCCATATCATATTTTGAATATAAACATTTTAGATAGTAATTCCTTGCTGTATATCACACTTGAAGACAGAGAAAAGAGAGGTTCCTTCCGCGAGAATTCTTTAAGTCTTCAACTATTAAATATAGTTAACAAGACAGCTCATCAAATAGTTAATGAAAATGCCTATTCTTTTAGCTCTTCACCTGATGGAAAGATTTTGCTATATACTACTGGTAACGATACTAGAGAAACTCAAATATATGATCTAGAAAAGCAAGAGGTTGTAAAATCCTTTAAGGGTACTGGGCATCAAATACTACCTGATGGAAATCGCTATATTGGAATGGATGATGATAATCTATTTATACAAGAAATAGAAAGCGGCATGAAAAAGAATATAATTAGCTTATCAGCTTTTTATGAAAAACAAAAAGGGACTCAAGAAATTAATAAAAGTATTAATGGTATCAATCTAAAGCATTTAATATCTACCAAATATAAGTTTTCAATAGATGGAAACAAGGTATATTTTCTAGCCTCTTATGGAGACGGTGTAGCGATATATATGTTGGATTTAAATAATGATAATTCATTGGAGGTATTATCTACAGGATTTGTTGTTGATTTTACTCTAGTAAGCAGCAGAAATTTAATGCTCAGAGGAAATATTAACGGCGAAGAGGGGATTTTTATTTATAACACCGAAGACAAAACCTACAAGACAATTATAAAGGGGAACATCTATTATTTTGATATTACCTCCGATGGCAAACTTGCCTATATACTTCAGAATACAAAAGGCTCCAATGAATTACACATTGCCTATTATGATGGTGAAATGATTAAATCTGATGAAATAATATATATAGATACAAATTATGTAACCTTCATAGGGTGGACTAAAGGAGGAAATCAGCTTTATTATGTAAGTGACAATATTAGTAGAAGTGAAATACTGAGATTTAATTTTAAAAGATTATAGAGTCAAAGACGGTTTCTCTTGGCTCTATTTTATACAAGAAACCGCAGTTACAGTGATACGGTGAACACTAGCATAGGAAAGTTTCAATAGAGAGCGGGAACATGTAAAATTTTTAATAAAGAAGCTACTTAATTATTGAATATTTTAATTAAAATCTGTACAATATAGTTAATATTAAATATTAAATATTAACTATATTTATTGATTGGAGATTGCAAATGTCTAGAATAATTGTTCTTGGTTTATTATTCAAGAGTCCTATGCATGGGTATGAGATGCAACAAATTCTACAAGAAGAACGTATAGACTTATGGGCGAATCTTTTGCCTAATTCAATATACTTTGCACTAAAACAAATGCAAAAGGAGGGATTTGTAAAAGTAAGAAATACTGAAAAAACAGGACATAGAACTCGTGTAATATATGAAATTACTGAGGAAGGAAAGAAAGAGTTTTTCAGACTTTTAAAAGGGGCTTTAGGTACTCCATTTCGCAGATACCCTGCGGATATCTATACATCACTATCTTTTTTAAATGTATTACCTAAAAGTGAAATTAGGGTAGCAATACAAAAAAATATTAGCTCCTTAGAGAAGGATATCTCTCTATGGGAGCGGGGGAAAGAAAAAAAGACAAAGCATTTTAGTATGAAAGAACCTCTCAATGCAATATTTGAAAATGGAATTGAGCATATAAAAGCTGATTTAAAGCTGCTATATTATATTAAAGATAATCTTGAAACAATTCTAAATTATATTAAAGAATGCGATGAAAAAGGAGAAATATAACTCCTTATAATTTTAAAAATATAGTTAAACTTAACTATTTGAAGGGAGAAATGTATTAATGAAAGATATTATATCAATTAAAGAAAAACGTATAATGATTGATGGGCATCTACAATTCAATATAAAGGGATTATCTTCATATCAAGAGGTAACATTACAAGCAGAAGCACAAGATGATATTGGCCGCACATGGAAATCATTTGGGATTTTTATAGCAGATGAAAATGGGAATATTGAATTAGATAAAAGTTCTCCTATAAAGGGCAGTTATATGAATTGCAGCCCAGAAGGACTTCTATGGTCTATGACACCAGAGAATAATAATGAGCTACCATTATTCTTAAAAACTACCTTAAAACCTTTTAAAATCACCTTACGCTTGATATCAGAAGAAGTAGTGTTAGATGAAAAAATTATACAAATGGATTTTCTTGATCCTAATACTGAAATGGTTACAATCGAAAACGAGATTATTGGAAAGTATTTTAGACCAAGTAACAAAACAAATCTGCCTGCTATACTTGTTTTAGGTGGGTCTTCAGGTGGGTTTATATGGTCAGAGCAAGTAGCCTCTGTACTTAGTTCAAGGGGATATGCGGCTCTAGCTTTAAATTACTTTGACTATCAATCAACCTATGGTGTACCGAATCAACTTATAGAAATTCCATTAGAATATTCATTGAAAGCATTAGATTGGTTACGTAATCGACCTGAAGTTAATACGAATAAAATAGGTATAATAGGAATTTCTAAGGGTGCCGAGCTATCATTATTAATTGCTTCTATTTCATCATATAGTCTAGCTGGAGTAATTGCATATTCGCCTTCTTCCCATATTTTTGAAGGAATTGCTATGGGTGAGCACCCGAAGAAGTCCTCATGGTCTTTTAATGGAGAGCCTATGAACTTTATTAGATATCCTGAAGACACGTCCTTTAATATGAATATGGATTCTGCTACGCTATTGGAAATCCATGCAAGAGCATTAAGGCAAGCTTCTCCTCAACAAAAAGAAGAATCTCGAATAAAAGTTGAAAAAATAAATTGCCCTATCCTCATGATTTCAGGTGAGAAGGATCATACTTGGCCTTCAAAGGAGATGTGCGACAGCATAAAAAGAACTTTAGATATGAAAAGTTATTCTTATAAACATGAACATCTTAACTTCTCTGAGATGGGACATGCTTTCTTTGTACCTAATATTCCACCTATTGTAGATAGTTGCAAAGTAATGCCAGCAGATGTTAGTAGGGCAAATAGAGTAGCATGGGATAAGTCAGTAGAGTTTTTAGATATTAATTTGAAAACAAATTAAGTGAACAGTTCCGATAATATCTACTAAAATGATTCTAATAAAGTAATATTAACCAAATAAAAACCACCGTTATACCTGTTACGGAGAACCGTACCATAAATGACTGCGGTTTTTTTTATAGAAATTTGGTATTTAGAATGTGTTGAACGAATTACCATAATGCAGTCTTTTCAATGGATTCAATTTGAACTTACGTTGATTGATTTTATTCATTCTCCAAGTTATACTTATAACGATTGAACGTGTTCAAGAAGGGAGAATGAAGATGAGTACAATAAATAGAATTACCATAAAAAAAATAGCAGTGATTATCATTTTTGTATTAATAAGCACAACTGTTGTTTTTCTAGGGATTCAGCACAAGCGATTTTCAAAAGTTAAATTGGACCAGATTGAGAAAGCGAAGGGTAAAAGTATCGTAGTTGAAACTGAGGAGGGAACCATTGAATATGCAATCTCTGGCAAAGGAGATCCTGTTCTAATGATTCATGGTGCTGGAGGCGGATATGACCAAGGCTTGCTGCTGGCAGACAGATTCCTGCCAAAGGATTCCATGGTGATTGCAGTGTCCAGATTCGGATATCTAGATACTCCATTGCCAGAAGAGCCTACCCCAGATCATCAAGCCACTCTCTATAGGGACTTACTGGATAAATTGGGAATAAACAAAGTTCATGTAGTAGCTGTCTCTGATGGAGGACCCTCTGGGTTGAAATTTACCATAAAGTATCCAGAACGTGTGAAATCACTTACAATGATGTGCGCAAAAAGTAAAACGCCACCAAAGCTGACAACTGTTCAGTCAATCGTTTTTGGAACGATATTTCATAATGATTTTCTATTCTGGATGATTACAGAGTATATCCAGTCAGATTTGTTGAATGTATTGGGGGTATCTAAAAAAGTTCAGGAAAAAATGACAGAAGATGAAATACAGATGGCTAAGGAATTTTTTGAAATGATGAATCCTATTTCCTTGAGAAAAAAAGGGATTTTCAATGCAAATATTCAATTTAAAGAATTGTCACCTGAAGACTATCCGATTTGGGAGATAAAAGCGCCAACATTGGTGATTCATGCTGAAGATGATACGCTACAGCCGTTTTATTATGCTGAATACACTCACGAAAAAATTCCAAATTCTACTTTGCTCTCTTTTAAGGAAGGTGGACATATGTTTTTCAGCCATCATGAGGAAATTTCTGAAGCTATAAAGCATTTTTTTAGCAACGGGTTTTAAGGAGGTTACTATGTTAGAAATAAAAGCACAACTAATTAGATCGGTCATAGCCTTGCTTGATGACGGGTTTGACGTTGAAGAGTTAACTGTTAGGCAGATCGCATACGAAGCACATATATCTACTGGGTTGATTAATTATCATTTTGGTAGCAAATGGAACTTGATTGTGGCAGCTATTTCTTCCATAATCGATGATGCTGCCACCGAAGCCTTTCAGACATTGTCAAATCTTAACGACACTCCAAAACAGCAACTGAGGACATTTTTGAAAGCTATGGCTATGGTGGTATGTAAGTACCAAAAGTATACAAGTGTACTTATTAGAGATGAGATACTCAGTGATCGTTTCAGCACACCAGAAACAATTGTAGGTCTGTTAAAAGAAATAAAACCTGATTTATCGGAAAAAGAGATCAAATATCTTGCTATTCAAGTTATTGCGCCAATTCAATATGTCTTTCTGAAAGAAGGCGGATTAAGAAAGTACTTGGGTGAAGAACAAGATAATTCTCATACTAATGCATTAGATGATTACGAGGAAATAATGGAAGTTTTTCTAAAGACATTACGTATCTAGCAATCTCTCTCAACAATGATGAAAGTCTTATGAAAATGCTATATCTAGCTACCAAAAGGGTAAGTAAGAAATAGAACAGGGCCTATGCCGATGGGGCATCTGTACAACACCTACTTTTGTATCCATCAGTCTTTTTACAATTTCCGCATTTGTACCTGGAAAGTCAGCTGTTCCATCAGAGATTGAATTTGGATTTAGAACACAATGACATACAAATGCTATTTTTTTACTTCTTACATCGTTGAACATAAAAAACCTCTCCTTCTTTATTTTAGCATCTTAAGTTTTCTGTTTTTTCCCTGTTGAATTGTTCACCTAACATTTCGCTTTGTCGAAGCCTTTGAGCTTGACCCCAAAAGAATGATGATAAGTTGGTACAAGAATGTTATGGCGAAGGGGAAAAGTTATTTAATTTTTTAAAAGACGCATTAGATGAGGGAATTAAAGAAGGCACTATCTTAGAGAGCATTGATGTAGTAAATACAGCTCTCGTTTTGTGGCAAGCATAGTAGGGGTATTGAATACATCTAAAAAGAAGGAAAAGTATTTAATTCATTATCACAACAAAAAACCGTCAGAATTGGTAGATGAAGCTTTCAAATTCTTACTTCGTTCTATTGAAAAATAAGTTAATATAGATAGGAGTTGAGGAACATGAAAAAACGGAAGATTATTTTAGGCACTATGATTTTAGTCATATGTATAATTATATTTTTCATAATAAGCCCGGAAGGAAAAAAAGTTATAAACTTAAAGAATGACATGGCTGGCAGTAGTGTTATAGTAGACATTTATAAAGGAGAACATTATCTCCATGATTTTAAAGTAAATTATTTGATTACTATAAAGACGCCACCCCAGATGGCTATATGGGTTGAAGATCTAGAGGGAAATTATATTGATACTCTTTATGTTACAAGGAAAACCGTTAATCAAAGCTGGAGTAAGGCTCCCTCCGATCCTACTTTAAAAGATCAAATTCAGCGTAAAGAATCTCTTCCATACTGGACCCATAAACGGGGGGACAGCCAAATAGCGCCTGATGCTATTACCTCCGCAACTCCAAAGGGCAATTTAGAACTTAATACAAAACTAAATACAGCAAAAGATCAATTTGTTGTTTTAGCAGAAATAAACATGTCAACTGATTTTAACGAATACTACCCAAAAGAAGCAATCCAAGGGGATAATAATTATTCCGGCGGTGAATTTGGGAGCGGTCAGCCATCAATAATATACGCTGCTACTATAAATGCTGCTGACAATAAAACATATGAATTAGTACCGATAGGACATAGTAGTCCTGATGGAAGTAATGGAAACCTGTATAGCGATCTAACTAAGTTGACAACAGCGAAGAACATTGTTGACAAAATTGCTTTCACAATAAACCGATAAATTATAGTTGTTTACTTTTTTAGGAATCGAAAGGAGTATCAAACTATGAAAGCATTAGTAATATACTCTTCCATACATCATGGTAATACAGAAAAAATTGCTAAGGAAATCAGCAATATCCTTCAAGGAGATTTAGTACAATTTAGCGACTTTAGGGAGAATATATTGGAGGATTATGATTTGATTGGCTTTGGCTCAGGAATCTTTCATGGGAGGCATCACCATACCGCTATTAAAATAGCTCAAAATATAAATGTTAAGGGAAAGGATACTTTTATTTTTTCAACAAGTGGAAGTGGTCAGATAAAATATAATAAAGTATTAGCAGATATTTTAGCAAGTAAAGGTGCTAATCTGGTCGGTGAATTTTCCTGTAGGGGTTATAATATCTATGGCTTATTCAAATGGATTGGCGGGATAGGAAAAGGTCGTCCCAATGAAAAAGACCTGCTTAAAGCAAGGGAATTTGCCCATGATTTGCTAAAGAAAGTGATGTCAAACTGAAAAGATAAAGGACAAGGGGACAGGCACATTGTCCCTTTTAGTTGCAATTGAGCTAAAAGAATAACTGCTAAAACTTTATAAAAAACCGCAGTTACAGCAATACGGCGAACTGTACCATAAGTGACTGCGGTTACTTGATGGAAGCAATGGAAGATACTAGGGCAAAAAAGGAATTAGACATAGGGCCCATTTGATTGTCTGAGCAATATTTTTATGATATCCTGAAACTGGGGAACAGCTATAAAATAGAAATAGTAAAATAATTTATTTAAAAGCGAACACAGACGAAACGTCTCTGTATTTCTCAATACAATAGAAATGGAGAACGGACCCATGGAAAATAAGAAAGAAGCTGTCATAAAGATTGAAAATTTACAAATGAGCTTTGGCACTAAAGAAGTGTTAAAGGGAATCTCCCTCGAGATATATCCCGGACAGATTATTGGATATATTGGGCCTAATGGAGCGGGAAAAAGTACCACGATAAAGATCATGCTTGGGTTGTTGGAAGGATATAAAGGAGATATTAAAATCTTCGGGAATGAGCTGTTAAAAGATAATATCGAATACAAGAAAAGAATCGGATATGTACCTGAAAGTGCGGAGATTTATGATACGCTTACCGCTAGAGAATATTTAATGTTTATTGGAGATCTTTATGGTAAGGATCCAAAACAAATAGAAAAAAAAGCAGCGAAATTAATGAAAATTTTTGGAATTGAAGAGGTAATTGATGCAAGAATATCGTCATATTCCAAAGGGATGAAGCAAAAGACGATGATTATTTCAAGCTTGTTGCATAATCCGGACATACTATTTTTAGATGAACCATTAAGTGGTTTGGATGCTAATAGTGTTATTCTTGTAAAGGAGTTACTGGCTGCATTGGCAAAGCAAGGAAAGACGATCTTTTACTCATCCCATATTATGGATGTCGTCGAGAAAATCAGTAATCGGATTATCTTACTGAGGGATGGAGAAATTTTGGCGGATGGAAGCTTTGAGGAACTAAGAAGACAGTCACAAGATAAGTCCTTAGAGCAGATTTTCAACCAACTTACGGGATTTAATGAACATCAGTCAATTGTAGAAGAGTTTATATCCATAATTACAGAGGAGCATTGATATGAAAGAGTTCAAAACGTTAAAAATACTGGATCACTTCCGAAAAGCCTTTGAAAAAATGGGAGTAGATTACGATCTGATGAGAAGAATCCTTCAAGTAAAATTTGTGATGGACGGCAGAAAAGTCCCTGTTGTCATAGGAAATGCTAAAAAAAAAGATCAAGAAACAGAGAATGGCTTCATTAAATCCCTATGGATCTATGTATTGATGGGAATAATAAATGTTGTTCTCGTCATGATGAATGAAAGCTATATCTTTCAAATGAGTCTTGTATTTGGCATTACAATGTTTATGGTAATGACTTCCCTCATATCTGATTTTTCTTCGGTGATGTTAGACGTTAAGGATAAGAATCTTATTCTTTCAAAGCCTGTAAACAATATAACATTAAATATGGCAAAAATGATCCATATTGTTGTATATTTATTTTTCATCACCATGGCATTGGTAGGTCCTGCCTTGGTAGCAGCGGTCATACGACATGGAGTTATGTTTTTTCTTTTATTCTTTGCAGAGATCATTTTATTAGATTTTTTCATAGTGGCTTTAACGGCGTTGTTGTACTTAGGGATACTGCGTTTTTTTGACGGAGAGAAGCTAAAAGATATTATCAACTACGTGCAAATCGGTTTATCTATGGTGATAACCATAGGTTACCAGCTCATCGGACGATTGTTTAATTTTATAGATTTGAATATAACATTTCAACCTAAATGGTGGCAGTATTTTGTGATTCCCACCTGGTTTGGCGCTCCTTTTGAGGTTTTGCTCCGCGGGGATTTGAATATACACTACATTATATTCTCCATGTTTGCATTGGTCGTTCCTATTCTTTCTATTTTCCTATATATAAAGCTGATCCCAGTTTTTGAAAGAAACCTGCAAAAACTAAATAATCATAACGGTAGAAATAGAAGAAGTAAAGAAAAGTTAGTATCTTGGATCGCAGCCATCGTATGTTCAACTAAAGAAGAAAGAAGCTTTTTTCATTTTGCTTCCAAGATGGTGAAAAATGAAAGAGAATTTAAGTTGCGTGTATACCCTACCCTAGGTTTTGCTTTTATTTTTCCCTTTATTTTTCTGGCCAACGGAATGAGAGATGGAGGCTTTGAGCGTATAGCTTCGAGTAATGCATATTTTAATATTTATTTTTGCGCCCTGTTCTTACCTACTGTAGTTTTGATGATGCGGTATTCTGCCAATTATAAAGGAGCATGGATCTATAAGGTCATGCCTATCAATGAACTGGAGTCTGTTTTTAAAGGAACACTGAAAGCTTTCCTAGTGAATCTGTTATTACCTCTATATGTATTTGAATGTATAATTTTTATTTGGATATTTGGCGTTCGTATTTTCCCAGATTTAATCGCAGTACTTCTCAATATTTATATCTATACGGTGATATGTTTTAAAGCTTTCAAAAAAGAGTTGCCTTTTACCCGGGCTTTTCAAACTGGACAGCAAGGAACTGGAGGAGCTGTATTTCTTCTTATGCTGCTGCTGGGTATTTTAGGAGGAATTCATTTTCTTTCGAAATGGATACCTTTTGGGATATATATTTATATTATTGTGGCATTATTGATAAATGCAGTTCTATGGAGAACAGCTTTTAAAATATCATGGGAGACTCTAGTAGAGTAGGAAATAGTGCAGCTTATGGTTCAGCGAAGGGTTTCATTTTAAAATGAAAGTATTGTTCACTTAGACGAAAAGCATTTTAAGGGAAATTTTGCCATGAAGTCGTGTACTGTATTGTTTATTTTTTGAACGGAGTTAAAGAGACGATTCTTTTGACTTAGCCTTCATCCCTAAAACCGCAGTTATTTAGGATATGCTGAATCGTATCATAAATGACGGCGGTTTTCTTCGTAAGAACTCATGTTGAAATGACATGTGAAACTTTATTTGATAACTATTCTTAATTAATTACACTAGGCTGTGAAGTGAGTATAAAGGAGCTCGCCATTATTTTACATAAAAAATTAAGGCTTAAAAACTCTTAATATGAATAATAAAAAATAAAGGCAACTTTCGTTTGAATCCGACTATTTTTAGTGATACTATAAAGAAAACCATATAAGCGAGGATGTATCATGCCCAAACATCATATCTATACAATGAGTGTCGCAAGTGTCTATCCCCATTATGTTACGAAGGCGGAGAAAAAAGGACGTACGAAAACAGAAGTCAATGAAATCATCCGTTGGTTGACAGGATATAGCCAGGAAGAGTTAGAAGCGCAGCTGGAAAAACAGACAGACTTTGAGACCTTCTTTGAGGAAGCTCCCCAACTGAATCCTTCGCGGGCTTTGATCAAAGGTGTGGTCTGCGGTGTCCGAGTGGAAGACATCCAAGAACCGACTATGCAGGAAATTCGCTATTTGGATAAGCTGATCGATGAGTTAGCAAAGGGAAAAGCGATGGATAAGATTTTGCGGAAATAATAATTAAAAACCAAGAAACACTGATTTCTTATATAAAAGAATCGGTGTTTTTTTGTTGAATCGGCAATAATATTGAAACTTCAGGCAAACGAGTCTAGTAATCCGGTATAGCAAAGTTATATCACCTATATGATGGCGGTTTTTTGATTGAAGCATTGAAGATACTAGGATGAAAAGAGATTAATATATTTGCTTTTTAGTTATTGATTTATATGAATTAAGGAAAATTAAGGGCATACGAAGAGATGAGTTTATTTGAGTTATGATTTGGAGTACTCCAAGTATTTTTGATGTAGTAAGGAATAAATAATATAATGTCACTATTGACCATTATGGACAATGGTGATATTATATTATTAACCATAACGGTCAATAAATTTAATTATGATTGACCTTATAAGATAATATTTCCTTGATATTATTAACTGGTTTGGACAACAATACGATCATGATGTTGATGAAATAGAAAGAAGGTGGAGCCAATATTTTCAAAGTTCTTAAACTTAGATAAAGAAAAACAACAGCGTGTTTTAAATGCTGCGCTAAAGGAATTTGCCCGTAAGGGTTACGATGATGCTTCTACCATTGAAATCGTCAAAGAAGCGGGCATCTCTAAAGGTCTTTTGTTTCACTATTTTAATACGAAGAAAGATCTTTTCCTATTTCTCTATGACTACAGCATGAAGATTATCAAAACAGAGTATTTTGATATGATCAACACAAAGGATAAGGACATCTTTGTAAGACTGCGTCAAGTGTATCTGCTTAAGATAGAACTAATTCACGAATATCCATGGTTATTCCAGTTTAGTGCGGTTGCAGCTTCTACAGATTCCAAAGATGTGAAAAAGGAACTGGAAAGTAGGAAACTGGAAATGGAATCCATGGGGTTTGCGAAGATGTTTGAAAACATTGATGAATCAAAATTCAAGAAGGGAATTGATGTTGAAAAGGCTAAAAATATTATCTTCTGGGCAATTGGAGGATATACGAATAAGGTGATTGAGGAAGTAAAGGCATCAGAGCTAGAAGAACCTGACTATGATAAAGTGTTAGAGGAATTCGATGCTTATTTGGACATTCTCAAAGTATGGGCCTATAATTAGCAAGAATCTAAGCTTATTTTCGTTCAAGGTAGTTTTATAGTATATATACATTGATCAATATCATCTAACTTTAAAATAAATAATATATGGAGGTGTTTACTATGAATATTATTGAAATCAATAAACTTACCAAGGCCTATGGTAAACATCAAGCCCTTCGAGGAGTGGATCTTAGCGTAAAGGAAGGAGAGGTGATGGGGTTTTTAGGGCCAAATGGGGCAGGCAAGTCTACAACGATACGGATTTTACTTGGATTAATACGAAAAAGTGGAGGAGAAGTCCGTGTTTTTGGGAGGGACCCCTGGAATGACGCAGCTGAGATTCACCGCCGAATAGCCTATGTACCTGGCGATGTGACATTATGGCCGAATCTGACGGGGGGAGAAGTTATTGATCTGCTAGGCAGAATGCGAGGCGGATTTGATATTGAAAATCGCAATAAACTGCTGCAACGTTTTGAGTTAGATCCTAGAAAAAAATGTCGCACCTATTCCAAGGGAAACCGTCAGAAGGTGGCGCTGGTTTCGGCTTTTTCATCCAACGCCGAGTTGTTTATCTTTGACGAACCAACCACTGGGTTAGACCCTTTGATGGCGGCAGTTTTTGGGCAGTGTGTAGCTGAACTAAAGAAAGCTGGAAAGACTGTCCTGCTGTCTAGTCATATTTTAGCCGAGGTAGAGGCAGTGTGTGACAAAGTGAGTATCATTCGGAATGGCGAGATTATTGAGTCTGGAACCCTTGCAGAACTACGCCACTTTACACGAACAACTGTAGCGGTGGAAACGAGCAAGCCAATTTCAGGTCTTGAGGGAATGACAGGTATTCACAACCTGAGTGTAGAGGGATTGAGGGCAAATTTTCAGGTGGATGCTGGGGAGTTGGATCGTATTATGCAGCAGGTAACTTCATTTGGACTACGTTCTTTGACCAGTACACCCCCTACCCTAGAAGAACTGTTCATGAGTCATTACAGCAATGATTCAGGCCAAGGAAAAGGAAATAAAGCTGGAGGTGGAAAAAGATGAAGAAGGATCTGATCGGAACGGGTGGGCTGATTCGTCTTATTCTGCGTCGTGATCGAATTTTGCTATTATTATGGATGCTGGTTACCTTAAGCATCATACTGGGGGGCGCTGCCACTATTGAAAATGTCTATCCTACTGTGGAGGCAAGGCAAGAGCGCTTTGATCAGGTCATGAATATCCCAATGTTTATGCTTTTTCAAAGTAAAGCGTTTGATATAAGTCCAGGTGCTCTAGTTACCCAGCAAGCTTTTGGAGGTACCACAATTTTAGCAGCCTTGGGCAGTGCTTTGTTTCTGGTACGTCATACCCGTAAGGAAGAGCAGACGGGACGCCGCGAGTTGATTGGCTCCACCGTGGTAGGGCGACATGCCCCCCTTGCTGCTGCCCTAACTGTTGTACTGGGAGCTGGCGTCATTCTTGCTGCAGTTTCAAGCATTGGATTGATAGGTATTGGTTTCCCCATGGCTGGGTCCCTAGCGCTTGGGTTAGTAGTAGGGTCAGCGGTCTGGATTGCAGCTGCTATGGCTGCTGTAGCTGCCCAGTTGACAGAGAACTCTGGCGTGGCGAGTGTGAGTGCTATTGTACTTTTTTATGGTTTTCACTTCGTACGCGGTATCAGTGATATGGGAGGAGAGTCTCTTGATTGGTTGGGATGGCTTGTTCCCAATGGATGGCTTGAGCGTGTGCGCCCCTTTGCCGGTGAGCGTTGGTGGATATTTGGATTAATTGCAGTTTTTGTAATTCTGCTGCTAAGGCTTGCCTTTAGGCTGGCAGGGAGACGGGACTTAGGTGCAGGATTGATACCTGCCAGAAATGGCCCCGCCACTGCCCCAGCAGGGTTACGAAATCCCATTGGGTTGGCATGGAGATTGCAACGACGTATGCTGTTTTTCTGGATTGGGTTAATTACAATTATTGCCCTTCCCTCCGGCTTTGTCGGTCCAAGTGCTATGAAGGAGTACGCCCAAAGCCAGTGGCTGCAGGAGTATGCTGCTGCCATCAATGTTGCGAATCCAACGGATGCCTTTTTCACTTATTTGGTCTTTGTCATGGTTTTTCCTATCGCCATGTATGCGATCATGGCCACCCTGCGTATGCGATCAGATGAGGCAGAAGGTACAGCGGAGATGATTCTGACAACATCAGTGAACCGTGGTAGATGGGCTGCCAGTCACTTGGCATTTGGAATTGGAGCACCAGTGATTCTTCTAGTAATCTTGGGCTTTGGATTCGGGCTAGGCAACGGCGTCCAAAGCAATGATCTCAGCGGGGATATTGCACGGATGTTAAGGCTTACAACCTCTTTGGTACCTGCCGTATGGGTGATCGTGGGAATTACCATGGCAGCTTTTGGGCTATTAGGCCGGGTCAGCAACGTTATTGGGTGGACCGCCCTTGCTGTGGGCATCATAACTGAGATTATTGTAAAGATGAAGTTATTGCCAGAATGGCTGTTCTTAGTGTTATCACCATTCGCCCATGTGAATCCCTACTTTCGGCCAAGTGCCATGACTTTTGCAGGGCTCACTCTATTGTCAGCTGTTCTAGTAATTTTAGGATTCTATGGACTAAAGCGCCGTGATCTGACCAATTAGTATATGAAAGGGGCTGTTTTTTAGTGGTTGATATGCTCCCCTTATGGTAGACAGATAAAATAATAAAATTGTCTATCATAAGGAGGAGCATTTTCTATGTCAAAAACACGAATTAATCCTGCTGAAAAGATTGCTGTCATCTATGTGGAGCCTAAGATATAGCAGGATTATATTTAAAGAGTATAGAAGAATTGAAGGACAATGGAAACAAATGATAGCGTATTAACGTATTATTAGGATGAAATATAATATTCAAAAATAATATTAGAACGGGAGATGTGTTTTTATGAAAACAAATATTTACTATTTCTCTGGAACGGGCAATTCTTTAAAAGTGGCAAAGGACATATCGGAGAAACTAGGAGAAACAACACTAACCTCTATTCCAAAAGCAATAAAATCAGGGCCGGATACATCCGTGGACAACATAGGAATAGTATTTCCTGTCTACTGCTGGGGAATGCCCTTGATGGTTACTGAGTTTGTTAAAAAGCTTAGGAAAGAGCATGCAAAATACTTTTTTGCCATAGCGACCTGTGGAGGGTCTGCCGCAGGAACTCTGCTACAGACCCAGAAAAAGCTTGCCCGGCAAAATATAAAGCTTTCATCGGGTTTTGTGGTACAAATGCCTACAAACTATATTATATGGGGGGGAGCGATATCTGAGGAACGGCAAAAGAAAATGTTCGAGAATTGGGTTAATAGAATGGGACATATAGCAAACACCATTAAAAAACAAGAAGAGCATGGTATAGAATCTGGGTCAATCTTAGCCAACTTTTTCTTAAGTAAGGCTCTTTATAGTGTATCTATGCCCCATTTTCCCAAAATGGATAAGGATTTTTGGGTGGATAGCAGATGTGATCACTGTGGAATATGTAATAAAGTTTGCCCCGCTGATAATATAGAGATCAAGGAAGGGAAGCCAGTTTGGAACCATAAATGTGAGCAATGTCTTGCCTGTATTCAATGGTGTCCCAAACAAGCTATCCAGTACGGTAAGAAAACTCAAGAACGTGAACGGTATACGAATCCCTTTGTGAGTCTCAAGGAGTTTATAAAATAGTTTAGTGTTGTATAAAAGGGCATTGCTTTTATATACACGGTGTACACAAACATATGTTGTGGTATAATATGTAAAAATACTGTTATACAATAGGCTTGAAACAAGTAATTGTCTATTATGCATTTTTGATGGGTTAAAGGGATATTCAGGAGGGGATTGCATGCTTGCCAATGAATTATATAACCGGCTAGACGAGGATTTTGACATTAAGAATATCAGAGATGATTGGAGTTTTATGGACTTTAATAGCTATATTGTTCCAACTTTCAAATCAAAATATATGGGCCTTATTTTAGACAACTCCCATAATATTGAAAAGGTCTATACGGCAACTTTTCCTGATAAAGAGATTATTGAGAGGATTCTAGATACCAATGCGTTTGATCTTTTATTGTTTTCTCATCATGCTATGGGTTACAGGGGAAATGCAGAAGGATTTCCATTTTATAATATCCCCCTTGCGTACCTGGAGGAAATGAAAAAAAGGCGTATTTCTTTCTATATGCTTCATGCACCGCTTGATAGAAACGGGGAGTACTCAACATCCGTAAGCTTAGCAAAAGCATTGAATCTGGAAGTGGTTGATGAGTTTTGTCAATACGATAATATTAAGGTAGGAGTTATTTGTAAGACAAGTTTCAAATCAGTTTTGGATTTTTCAGATCATGTTGGAAAAGTGATTGGACATGATATAAAATTACGAAATTATGGCGAGGCGGATATAAGAAACGGAAAGATTGCAATAGCGGCAGGCGGAGGATCATATCCGTTTGTAGCAACAGAATTAGCAGACCTGGGCATTAATGTATATTTAACTGGTTTTACAAAACCGCTACAGTATTTTGAACCGACAATGGAATTTCACAAAATAGTAAAAGATAATCAAATCAATGTTATTGGGGCAACCCATTACTCAACTGAAAAATATGCATGTATATCTATGGTTGATTATTTTGAAAAGTTAGGAATATGTGCAGCGTTTTTAGAGGGTAAATATTTCTTAGAGGATTTGTAAATTTTTATTTATGAGACGGGAAAATTAAATTTGTGATATAGCGTCAGGGGTATTAAATGAAAACAATCTACATTTTATTCTCTGGTTTATTTAATTTTATTTTTGGAGGTTTATTCTTCTTTGTAGCTCTCTCGTGGATGATGACCTTTATGTATGTCGCTGAGTCTTTTGGATGGATAATAGACCCTACATTGGATGAAGGACTGTTCGTCGTATTCTTAATCCTATCAATATTTTTAAGTGCCATCTATTTGCCGGCTTTGATATTTGTTAATAAAAACCTTTGGACAAAACTTCAAATGAAAAAATTAAATTTTATTACTTTTATATTTATCTTTTTTATTCTTGGGGTCCTTTTGGTTTTGTATAAAAGAATTTAGCTTGCACTTTAGTTAAATAAAGTGCCTGACATTGGTACAGAGCACAAACAGACAACTCAAACTCCTGTGAATCTTGATAGAGGTGCAGAAGCGGCAGACCGTGTGAACATCCCAACCATTTTCCATTTTCATGCGGTCTGCCGTCTCTGCGTTCTTTAAGGGAGTGTATTTATTTATCTTAATGATTTATAGCAGTAATCATCAATTTTTGATTACCATCTGTAGCCGTCAGTTCATTAATCCAAATATTGCTTGAACCTGTGCCAAACATTATGCCTTGCCAATTTGCGAACATATATTTTGTAGAAGCACTGCCAATTACCTGTTTATAATCTAAATAGAAAATTTTATCATAATGTTTAATAAAGTCATCTTTATTTTGTATTGTTGTAGCCTTCCCATCAATTTTTACGGTGATAGGATAGCTTATTTGTTTGGATAATTCTTCCTTTTTATTATTCATTACATAATCTTGAACTTTATTGATAAAGTTTTCCACATCCTGATCGCTGGCCTTAAGAGCTGCAATGGCATATCTTTTTCCATATTCGGCCCCGGGAAGATTACTTATGAGGGATAGTGTAAAAGGATAATTTTTTTTATTATCTGCACTTGTCCAAGTTCCTTCAATTTTATCAACCGTATCCATACTTCCTCTAAAAACACCGGTATTTTTGCCGGTTTCATCGTATTCATACAACAAAATATCTTCTCCTCCAGCTTTTCCTTTCAGATCAATTTCCTTTTTTTGACTTTCATAAAAATATGAACCGACAATATCTTTTTCTAGCGGATAGAGACTCATGCGGATTGTTATATCATTGTTTATAGTCCCTTGATAATCATAATATCCTTTTTCAAAAAGGCTGCCAGCCGTATTGATATTATCGGGTATGTTGGAATTGGTATTGCTGCTGTCCCCTATATCATTTTGAAGATCTTGACGGTTCTCCGGTTGCGTAGTTTCAGTTACATTATTGTTGGTAGAGCAGCCAGTTAATATAATGGTGAATGTCAAAATAATTACTATTAATTTTTTCAATTTTTATCCCTCCGTATGATACTATTTTTACTAAACCTGCTGTATAAGATTTTCACTACATTCCACCCTAAAAAAGGAGGATTAAATCTGGAATAGACTCCGCTTTCCACTTTGCTATTTCTTACCGGTGCGTATGTCTAACCTAAAACAATGCTCCTCCTAGAAATAAATTTTATATATTTTTAAAGAATAAGTCGTTACAAAGAAGTTACAAAATAATATCCATTTAGCAATCAGACAAAAATTGCAGGGGACTGTTCCGCACCCTAAAGTAAGTGATTTTGGGAATTCATTTTTCATCAAAGAAACATATAAAAAAAAAGTGAAATGAATATAAATTGGTGGTAAAATAGTACTGAGTATACAAAGAAAACGTTATACTCGAATACTTAAAGTAAAGCGGCTCGAAAATTAAAAAATACTTTTAGAAAAGGGGATTTATTAATGAGTAAACCAATTCTATCAGCTCACTTTGAATCAAGAAAACCATCAGCTGTTCGACTGGCACAAATGAAATATGAGGAGCGAAAAGTCAAACCCGAGGCTGTAATCAATGTAGGTATCGGTAACGTTTCACTCCCAACAAATCCCGCTATGCAAAAAAGGATGTTTGGCCTTGATGCACCGGATAGCCCGTTTGCAAAGGGTGTTGTGAGATATTCAACTACCGCTGGTTATACAGAGTGTCAGGATGCGTTTAAAAATATCCTTAAGTGTGAAGGTTTCGATACAAGCAAATTGTTTGTTCAGGTAACCGACGGCGGATCTGCGGCTATGGAATTGCTTTTAGTAGGTGTATGTGGAGCTGCAGGTACTGGAGACAAACCCCTTATGATGATCGATCCAGCCTATACCAATTATATTTCTTTTGCAGAAAGAATCGGACGTAAAACCGTTACAGTAAAGCGTAATTTAGGCGAAGACGGCAAGTACAACCTTCCGGAACTAAATAAAATTGAAGAGGCAATTAAAGCACATAATCCTGGAGCGCTTCTTGTCATTCCTTATGACAATCCTACAGGACAGTACTATGATTATGAAACCCTTAAAGAACTGGCTAAATTGTGTGTGAAATATAACATGTGGATGGTCAGCGATGAAGCCTATCGTGAACTCTATTATGTAGGAGACAGCAAACTTGTGAGTATCTGGGGAGTTACAGATGCAGATGTTCCTGGCATTGAAGGCAGGAGAATTAGCATCGAGACTGCGTCAAAGGTATGGAATGCCTGCGGTTTAAGAATCGGTGCTTTGATTACGGACAATGCTGAATTCAACAACCGCTCCGTAGCTGAGTATACTGCAAACCTTTGCGCCAATGTAATCGGACAGTATATATTCGGGGCACTGGCGCATGAGAGCAAGGAACAAATCGCTGAATGGTGCAAAAATATTCGAGAGTACTACAGAGAACAAATCGTGGGTGTGTATAAAGGCTTGAAGGAGCAGGAACCTGGTTTGATTGTTTCCAGCCCTGATGCATCCATATACACTGTAATTGACGTTAGAAAAGTAGTAAAACCCGGGTTTGATGCAATTGATTTTGTCTTATACTGTGCAGGAGAAGGGTCTGTAGAAATCGATGGAGTTGAAACAACGCTTCTGGTAGCACCGATGAAGGGATTCTATGATATTCAAGCAGGAGAGGAAAATCCAGGAAGCACGCAATTCCGAATTTCATTTGTAGAAACCCCTGAAAAAATGGCAAAGATTCCTGAATTGTTTGTTAAACTTTTAAGACAGTTTGAAGCACAAAGATAAAGCATATAATATATAGTACTAGTTTGAATCATGACCGCCGGCTAAGCTGGCGGTTTTTTATATAATAGGACTGGAGGACGCAGGCTGTGTGAATATTTAATATAGCAGAATATATTGCAAATCCTCTAAGAAAGTTTGATATTTACATTTCTAATTATAGATGTGTGACTGAGAAGTTTAATATTTCTCGAAAGGGTGAGGACAGTTTGCTTGACTAAGTCTGCTGATACTCTATTATTCATGCAAGGGAAAGGGTAATTATTCCTATTACCATCAGGCATATGCCCATCAGCTTTATTGTAGTCAAATCTTCTGAAAGAAATCGAACACCAAAAAAGGTACCAATTAATATGCTAAGTTCTCTTATGGGGGCAACATAGTAAACGGGGGTGGAAACCATAGCGGTTAAAACTAGAATATATGACAGTGGAGATAATGCTGCTACCGTAAGCACTTCCTTTTTATGGTAAAGCATTAATCCTTTTAGTTGATCTCTTCTACGCAATGCGTAAGGTGTAAGGAGCAAAACCCGGCCTAAATTCACTAGCCAGTCCAGGAGAATGGGTGGCAGCATGAGTGTACTTACTGCTATTTTATCAAAAATAGTATAGGAAGCAATCGTAAGCCCGCATAGAAAAGCATAAATAAGAGAATTATCTTTGCTTGAATTTAGAATTAAGGCAGGGTTCCCTGTGATTGAAACAATTCCTGATATTATTAGAAGAATAGCAACGATTGCAGCTGGAGATGCACTTTCCTTTAAAAAAACAATAGCGATCACCGTTGAAAATAGCGGACCTGTGCCTCTGGCCAAAGGGTATATTACAGAAAGATTTCCAGAACGATAGCCCTTGTTTAGTAATATAAAATAAGCAGAATGTAATGCTGCGCTTCCCGTAATAAAGAAAATAAAGAAAAATTGAAAATTGATCTTATAAACAAATAATAATGTCAAAACAAATGGCAAATAAATAACTGAAGAAATCGCTGAAAATAGCCAAATGAAAGTTGTATTACTCTTAATCTTTTTTGTAGTATAGTTCCATGTTGCATGACAAATTGCAGAAAAAATAATGAGTATGAAGCCTATGCTTGTCATTTTAGATCCCCCAATACCATTGATGAAATTTTCTTAATATGGTAAGTATATATATAGAAATAATAGATGTTAAGCGCAAAAAATAGATAATAAATATCGATAAATTTGATAAATGGGGGATAGGGATGCTGAATTATCTTGGAATCGAAGCTTTTTTAACAATTGTTAAAACCAGGACTTTGACGAAGGCGGCCGATGAATTGCATCTTTCACAGTCAACGATAAGCTACAGGCTAAAAATGCTGGAGCAGGAGATTGGTAAAAAACTTTTAGTGAGAGAAAAAGGCCTTCAAGAAATACTACTCACGCCTTTTGGAGAAGAATTCATTAGCATTGCCGAGCGGTGGATGAGCCTCCAACAGGAAACCGAAATACTTAAAAGAAGAGGGAATCGAAAAAGCATCATTATAGGTGCGGCGGATAGTTTTAATAGTTATATATTGCCTCCCCTGTACCAAAAGATGTGTCAACACAAGCCAACAGTAAATATGACAATTCTGTCCCAGCATACTGACGAGTCTTATGAAAGTGTTGTACGGCGGGACGTAGATATTGCTTTTGTAAAAAAGGAAAAAATTATACCGAATATATTGGTTGAACCTTTTTATGAAGATGAAATGGTTGTGATTCGTTTAGCAACGAATTACAGGACGCCTAATGAGTTAATTTCACCTGAAAAACTGGATAGTAACCATGAAATTTTTATGAACTGGGGCCCTTCTTATCAAATTTGGCATGAAAAATGGTGGGAGACAACACCTGGTTCGCGAATAATGGTGGATACTGCCGCACTGATTTTTTCACTAATGTATGATGAAAATCAGTGGACAATTGTACCAAAATCAGTAGCAAATCATTTTATGACATACAAAAAATTTGTTATTCAAAAGCTTGAATCCTCGGCACCATCAAGAATATGTTATAAGATTAGACATAAGCATATGAACAACATGAAGCTGGAGTGCTTAGAAATTTTAGAAAACTATGCCAGAGTTGCATATCCAACAGATAAGGAAAATTTAAATTTTCGGGTAAGCAGTATTTATGAATAAAGGGAATCAACCATTCAGCAAAACCTTTCATTTAATACTATTATCTATAGATTATTCCTATTCAATTTAGTAGTTTTATATATTTTTTCTATTTGTATTATCAAACACGGTTTAATATACTTATCGTAGATTTTTACACTACTATTTGGAGGGAATAAAATGGAGAAAAACAAACGCATTGAAGCTGTTCGCAAGGAGGCAGAAGGTTATTTTCAACGGGGAGAGTTCTTCTGTTCAGAAGCTGTTGTGCATACGATTAATGAATTCCTGGGCCGCCCCTTCCAAGAAGATGTGGTTAAGCTTGCGTCTGCATTTCCGATTGGACTGGGAAAATCCGGATGTTTGTGCGGCGCTGTAAGCGGAGGTTCCATGGCGCTGGGTATGGCTTACGGAAGGAAGCATGGTGAGGCAATGAATGAAAAAATGTTTCCTGTTTCAGCAGCCCTTCATGATCACATCAAGGAGATATACAAAAGTACATGTTGCAGAGTTCTTGTGAAAGGCTATGAGTTTACCAGCCCGGAAAGAAAAGCACACTGTGTCCAAATTACCGGTGAGGTAGCTGCATGGATAGCTGAAAAGCTGTTGGAGGACCCTGATGTTTCGGAAAAAATCGAAGCTGCACAAGCCTAATCCAACTTTATTAAGTATGAGGAATGGTTAAGAATAAAATATTCATAAACTTTAAGAAGGAGAATGATTCGTTTATGATTAAAAAATTGCCTCTTCCCATAGCCGGACTAATATTGGCTTTGGCAGCAACGGGGAATCTTTTGCTTTCTTATGGAAGTATTTATAGAAATATATTTGGTATTATGTCGGGGATTGTACTACTATTATTATTAACAAAAATATTCATAATGCCGAAAGCTGTCAAGGAAGGTTTCGAAAACCCTGTGATTGCCAGTATAATCCCTACTTTTTCGATGGGGTTGATATTATTATCAACTTATATTAAACCCTATGCCGCTTCAGCAGCATACGGCTTATGGCTGCTGGGTTTGGCCCTGCATATTATATTAATTGTGCTCTTTACAATGAAATATATAGTAAACTTCAACGTAAAGAAGGTATTTCCAAGCTATTTTATCGTTTATGTTGGAATTGTATGTGCCAGTGTAACTGCACCTGCATTTAACTTAGCACAGCTTGGTCAATATATTTTCTGGTTTGGGTTTGTATGCTATTTAGTGTTATTACCGATTGTTTTATATAGAACTTTTATTGTCAAAGAAATTCCTGAGCCGGCAATGCCTACATTAGCAATCTATACTGCGCCGGCAAGTCTGTGCCTGGCCGGTTACCTAAATTCCTTTCAAAGCAAAAGCATATTGATGGTAGGCTTTTTAACCGTTCTTTCATTATCAATGTTTATTTTTGTTATTATGAATATGCCTAAGCTGTTTAAGTTAAAGTTTTATCCAAGCTATTCGGCCTTTACCTTTCCATTTGTCATTACCGCTATTGCCATGAAGGGTACCCGTGCGTATCTGACAGAGACTGGACCCGGTATACCTTTTGCGGGTTATTTTATAAATATATTGGAGCTTTGGGCAGTTATTATGGTTCTATATGTGTTAATAAGATACATTCTCTTTATGACTTCAAGCCCAGAGGCTGCTAAAACGACTACAGCAGCAAAAGCTTAAGACGGTAAAAACAGCAAGGAATATCCCAAAGTAAAGAGAAGATGGGTATGTTCCTTGCTTTCTTTATTTTGTTAATTAAAATAAGGAGGAATAAATATATTTTATATTGGCCTAAAGAAAATAGTGATGGTTTGCAAAAACCCGAAATAAGGACAAGGGATAGTAAAATACCTTATCCATTTGTAGAATAAATTTATTGTATAGATTCTCCTACCTCAAGTCACGAAGGCAGATCAGATCATCAACCGTAAGGGCCACTGAAAACCGGTAGCCTGCAATGACGTTTAGGGGTTTTAAATCGGGCAGTTCAGTATAGGGATGATCGAATATTTTCATGGAAGCTTCGCCCTTCCAGACCGGAGATATGTTTACATTCCGAGATTTAAGCTGAACAAGCTCGTGAACGGCAGGTTCAAAATACTTACCTTTGGTAAGCTCTGGGAAATACCTTACGTTTACAGCAGATGCAAATGTTGGGGTAGGCAGGGAATTGCTTTCCTCAATCAGCGTTACTTTTGCTTCTGCCAGCCGGCGGCCTCCAACCGATAGCGCAGCACCAAACCTGCCCCCTTTTCCTATAATAGGAGAAGCTTTGGAAGGTATATCATAAGAACGGGTTATCCAGGTTTCTCCAATCTGCTTGGGCCAGCCTTGAATTAACCCCCGCATAAGGGATTTGTCCTGATCCACCCAAATAAAAGGACAATAGGCTACTGGCGTTTCATTATAGATTGCTGATAATAAAATAATCGTTTCTCGGTACTGGCTGCAGACTGGGTCCAGATAGACCTCCTCTGAATCGCTTGTATATTGCCATTCGATGAAGTAAATTCCACATTGGCTGCTGGCAAGCCTAAGGCCTTCCGGTAAAAAAGCTGCAGCTTTCTCTTGATCTGCTGTGTATTCTACAGCCAGTACATTACCTGCATAATGCCAAGGCGGGCTTGGCACGAGGCTGGACTCACCTGTAGGTGTCCGTGGAAGGGTATATCCTTTAATCATTTTTTACCTCCTTGCCATAAATATTGAATACACCTACATTTTATAAGGGAATTAAAACCCTGTATTGTAAAATATTGCAATAGTTAATAATTTAAAGCGTTAAATCAATGATATAATGAATTATATATTTTATGTAGGATGGTGTTTATGAAGGGGATACATTATTATCGGGCAGATGCATGCAATATGGTTGAGATTAAAACCTGTGCAAATGATGTACATGCATATAAAGATCATCTTCATCAGGAATTATCCATAGGTTATATAGAAAAGGGAACAACGGTATTGCATGTAAACGGAAAAAACTATGATATTAGCGCTGGGGATGCCATAATCATATATCCCTATGTAAGTCATAGGTGTCAGCCATTAGACATTACCGAATGGCAATTTACAATGATTTATGTAGACAATGCGTTTTGTAAGGGGATTTTTGATGACCTGGATACAAAGCATTCCATTGGCATAAAAAAACTAGGTGAATATGAGTTTAATCAGATTAAGCATTTGGTGGATACTCTAAAGAGCGATGTCAGCGGATTTGATAAGGAAGTTGAACTAATCAGTACGCTTATTCATTTATTTGACACCTGTGATGTAGCTATAAAGCTTGAAAGCAGCCGGAAGATCCATGCAGTTAAGACCTATATAAAGGAGCATTTTCTTCAGCCTTTGAATCTGAAGGATATGGAGGAACATTTTAGTATGAATAAATTTGCATTAATTAGAAATTTCAAGGATAAGTTTAATACCACTCCCAATGCCTACCAGCTGCAGCTTAAGATTAATTATGGGAAATATCTTCTGAAAAGCAGCAGCAATATAGTAGATATTGCCCTAAGGTCAGGTTTTTACGATCAAGCTCATTTTACCAAGGAATTTAAAAAAGCCTATGGGATAACCCCGCTTCAATATCATAAGTCGTTAAAATTTTAAAGCAATATTATACAATAAAGCAATAGAAAATACCTCTATAATCATTTTATAGAAGGAGGTATTGATATATGAAATGCGTGATGATTGTTGACGGAAGTTTGCCAATGGGTATAATAGCAAACACTACGGCAGCATTAGGTATTAGTTTAGCCAGTGAAACAAAAAATTTAATTGGCAAAAAAGTAGCAGATAAGGATGATAGGATTCATGAAGGTATTACAAACATACCGATTCCAATATTAACTTTATCTAAAGAAGAGATTAAGGAAAAATATGATATATTGCTGGAAAATAAGGATCCGGAGATCCAGGTTATTGGTTTTAGTGAGGTGGCGCAAAAGTCCTTAAGCTATGATGATTATGAAATAAAGTTGTCTGCAATGAACAGACAACAGATAAATTATTTAGGTCTATGTCTTTATGGACCAAAGAAAAAAATTAATAAATTAACAGGAAACTTAAAAATGTTAAGATGATAGTATAAAAGATTTTTTTACTGTACCAGATGTTGCTTCAACTGCTTATTTTGTTGTTTTTGTGTTGCTCCTTGGAATTACGATCTTTAGAGGAAACGGATAATTATTATATGCAAGTATTTTAAAAGCTTACTTATGCCAGAAGTAGGCTTTTTATTTTCTTTAAAATTACATTGACATATAATTATTTATATGGATGGTAGAGTTTAGATTTTATGGGGGGATATAGATGCGAAAAAATCTGTGGGTCGGAAGAAGCTTATTAATTGGTTTGGTTGCGCTTACTATATTGGTAAGTTTGGGGATGATGAAAAATAGAGGACTTCTGGATAAGGAAAGTGGTATTAGCATTGAGCACCTAAATGAGGACCAAGTTGAAAATTTGCATAAGTTATGTAAAGTTTGGGGCTTTGTTAAATATCATCATCCAAAGGTTATAGCCGCTTCAGTAAATTGGGACTATGAGCTGTTCAGAATAATACCCAAGGTTATTGAAGTAAAAGATTCCGGTGAAGTGGATAAAGTTCTATATAATTGGGTTAATAACTTAGGAAAAGTGAAAGAAGGCATCAGGCCTGATAAAAAAGATGTTATGGTGACACCGGATATAGACTGGATAAAAGACGACAAGTTTTTAAGCAAGGAGTTAAGTGATTTATTAGTAAAAATTTCAAAAACCTATATTTCAAAAAGAAATAAAGCCTATACCCGCTTTGAAAAAGATTCAATTTTTGTAGACTTTAAAAATGAAAAGCCTTATCCAAATATGCAATTTGACGATGATGGATATAAGCTCCTCAGCTTGTTTAGATATTGGAATATCATTGAGTATTATTATCCGTACAGAACCGTAATGGGAGAAGATTGGGATGGCGTTTTAACAGCGTTTATACCTAGGTTTGTCCAATGCAGGGACTCAATATCCTATAAGCTTACAGTTGCAGAATTAACAACGAAAATACATGACTCTCATGGGTGGGTTAGGGATTATAGCAGGGAATTAGAAAAATATTGGGGATATAATGTAGCTCCTATAAAATTTCAATTGGTTGAGAATAAAATTGTTGTTACAGATAAAGCAGAAAAGTATGCAATGGATTCCAATATACAAAAGGGCGACATTATATTAAAGATTCATGATAAAGATGTATTTGAAGTCATAAAAGAAAGATCAAAATATATATCTGCTTCAAATGATAAGGGAATTATAAGGAATATGCTTTACTATTTATTCAGAACATCTGACAACAGCTTAATCCTTACGCTGGAGAGAGATGGCAAGACCTTAAAAGAAAATATTAATTGCTATAATCTTACAAATATGTTTGAGGCAAATGAAAAGTCCCATAGACTTTTGGAAGGAAATATAGGATATATCAATCCAGGTGCATTAGAAAAGGGCGAAATAGATAATATTATGAGTAAGTATAGGGATACGAAAGGACTTATCGTAGATTTAAGACATTACCCCTCAGATTTTATTGTTTATAGTTTGGGGAATTATCTTATGGCTCAAAAAGTTGTTTTTTCAAAAGTAACCGTAGCAAACCCGTCTGTGCCGGGAGAATTTGTATTTGATGAAGATTTGAAGGTTGGAAGCAATAATCCAAATTATTACAAGGGGAAAGTCATTATAATCATAAACGAATCTACTCAAAGTCAGGCTGAGTTTACAACTATGGCATTGAGAAAGGCACCGAATGCACAGGTTATAGGAAGCAATTCAAGCGGTACAGACGGTAATATAGCGGTATTTAGGCTGCCGGGAGGAATAGAGACCGCCATCACAGGAGTTGGAATTTACTATCCTGATAAATCAGAAACCCAAAGAGTAGGATTATCACCGGATATTTATATAGAGCCTACTATACAAGGAATAAAAGAGGGAAGAGACGAGCTTTTGGAAAAGGCACTAGAACTTATCATCAACTGACACGGGTATAAGTTTTGAGTTTTATTAAGTAATATATTTAACAGGGTATCTGATTTAGTGTTAGTGACCTCATCTGTCCCACATGCTAGTGGTTTTTGATTGCTGTATTTGGAGCAATAATGCTAATTATTGTCTGATAAGTTAGCATTATTGCTCGAATTTTTACGGATTGAGGCGTCAAATGCCCCTTAGATAATTGGCCGCATTTCTTTTTTAGGAGTAGAAAACTGGCCTTTTCTTAGTTTGCCTATTGCTTTTTCCAATCTGCTTATCCCCTCTAATATTATCTTTTCGTTATGCCGGGAGAAGCAGAGACGAAATTCATATTCTTCTCCTGCGGCTGCATAGAACGCTTCTCCCGGAACGAAAGATACGCCCATTTTTAAAGCCTCTTGCAACAGTTTTTTTGGTGAAATATTTTCATTGATTTTACACCATACGTAAAACCCTCCCTGAGGGATCTGAAAGGAAAGCTTTGATTTCAGTCCCAGGTTAAGTGCATCAACCATAACATTTCTCCGGTTCCTATAGATTCCCCGCATCTTTATCAGGTGATTTGCCAGGTATCCATCCTTAATAAATAAGTCAAGCAGCCATTGTGAAATATTATTGCTGTGCAAATCAACATACTGTTTCTCCAAAATAATTCTATTAATCAATGAGGGATGGGCAACCATGTATCCCAGTCTTAATCCCGGCATCAGTATTTTTGAAAAGGTGCTTAAGTATACCACCCCGCCATAGTCATCCAGAGATTTCAAGCTTGCTGGTGGCGTATCTTCATAGTAGTAGTTGCTGTAAGGATCGTCTTCCAGAATCGCCAACCTATAACGCGCTGCGAGCTGGATAAGCTTCTTTCTTTCCCCAGTATTCATAACCGTACCGTCAGGATTTCGGAAGGTGGGAATACAGTACAATAATTTTGGCCTGTAGCGGGCCAAATAATCTTCCAATATTTCAAGCGGAAAATCCTCCCTTTGCGGCAGGCTCAATACCCTTGCCCCCAATGATTGAAAAACTTGGATAGCTCCCAGATAAGTAGGTGCCTGAATAACCACATAATCACCGGGCTCGATCAATACCCTTGCAGTAAGGTATAAACCCTGTTGAGACCCTGAAAGAATGACTACTTCATCAGCATGGCACCGGATACCTTCTGAAGCTAACATTTGAGTAATTGTATGTCTCAAGGGTTCATAGCCGTGAATAGGAATATGTCCAAAATCCCTAGGATCTAACTCTGCCGAGTAATCCCTGTGAAGTTTAGAAAATATATCGACCGGATAATAATCAGGATCCGGCATACCGGCATCAAGGGAAATTTTATCCTCCAGCACATTGCTAACCATCAGTTCACTCATCAGTGAAGCCATTGAGGACTGAATATAAGGTTTTAGCAGTTGAGGCCAGGGTATTTCAGTATTGGTGCTGCTTTCAAAAGAATATCTATCGCTGACATATGTACCGCTGCCATTTTTTATACTGACGTAGCCATCCTTTTCTAGATGGCGATATGCATTGATGGCCGTGGTTCTACTGACTTCGAACAATAAAGCCAGTTCTCTTTCGGCAGGAAGTTTTTCGCCTGCTTCCAGGGAGCCGTCAACAATCTTCGATTTTATAAGAGCAGCAATCTGCAGGTAATAGGGTGAAGCAGTGTCCAACTTTGTATGAATGATCAATTTGGATATATCCATTTCTCGATTTTCACTCCTTTGGTATCCAATTTAACAGAATAATATTATAATTGGATATTTATTTGATATTTCCTTTTAAATTATAATAAATTTATTAATGAAAGGAGTTGAAATTGCTAGTGGATAAAAATACATCTTACACTTTATCAAATTGGAATACAATTATTTGGAAGGACGTATTAAAAGACTGCTTACCCATTACTGCAGGGATTATTCCCTTTGGCTTGACCTGTGGTATAATGGGCAAAACAGCAGGCTTTTCAACTTTTGAAATAACCCTTATGTCCATGACAGTTTTTGCAGGAGCCGCCCAGTTTATGGCGATTGCCATGATTAATTCCGGTATTGTCAACTGGGGTGTACTGGTCTTTACTACTTTTTTAATTAACCTACGGCACTTGTTAATGGGTGCATCCTTATCACCTTATCTTTTCAAGCAGTCTAAAATCCTACAGTATCTCTTAGCCTTCAGTATGACGGATGAAAGTTATGCGTTGACGGTCAACCGGATTGAAAAAAAGGGCTATGAAGTATATTACCAGTTAGGAGCAAGCTATTTTTTATACCTTATATGGGTTTCTTCTACTTTTTTAGGAGCTGCACTTTATCACAATATCCCTAACCCGCTGGAATGGGGACTTGATTTTATCATACCATTAACCTTTCTGGTTTTGTTAATGCCCAGACTGATTAACCTCACTGCCCTGCTTGTAGCTCTAGTCTCTGCGCTGACAGCTGTTTTGGGGGCCTTATATCTGCCTGGCAAGTGGTATATTATTCTAGCCGCTGTTGTTGCCAGTATTGTTGGAGGACTCATGGAAAGGGGAAGAGACAATGAACTTTAAACTAATCTCTATTATAATAGGCATGGCTTTGGTAACGTTCGTTACGCGCATTGGAGCACAGCTTATCTTTGCCAGTACGGGAATGCCAGCTTGTCTGGAGAAGTGGTTGAAACACGTACCAACAGCATTTCTGGCAGCACTGATAACACCGGCTATTTTACTGCCTAAGGGGTATCTGGATATATCATTTAACAATAGTTATCTTTTAGCAGGAATGGTTGCCGCATTTACAGCGTATAAAACTAAAAATGTATTAACGACCATTATTATAGGAATGGCCATAATGATATTTGCGAGCAAGTGATACTGAAGAAATGTATCTTCCAATGGTCTGCGTCATTGGAAATTCTCTTTATCGTTACGATAAAGAGAATTTAAGCTAATTTATATGTGGTTTGACGGACGCAGAACCATGATTGTATAATAAAATCATAAAAGTGTATTGAAAAGGTTAAGTAATAACCTCTGAGAAATTAAAGGATTTTAAGCAAAAATCTATAATGGGAGTTGAAGCATATGATCAGAGTGATAATAGCGGATGATGAAGCTCGAATATGCAAGCTTATCATGAAACTTATAGATTGGGATCAGATCGGTATGCTTATCATAGGGACTGCCAGTAATGGGATCGAAGCACTGGAACTTATTGAAAAGGAAAATCCGGATATTGTTATTACAGACATAAGAATGCCTGGTTATGATGGATTAGAGATGATAGAAAAGGCGAAAAAAATAAATAATGAATTGGAATTTATTATCATCAGTGGGTATGGCGAATTTGAATATGCCAAGAAAGCAATCGCTTTTGGAGTAAAAGAATATCTTTTGAAGCCTATAAACAAAGACGATTTACACAAGGCTCTAATAAAAGCAGGAGAATGTGTTAAAAAGAAAAAGGGACAGATTCGTTTAGAGAAAGAGTATGAATCGATACTTAAAAATGATGTAAATAAAATCAGAGAGGCATTTTTAAACAAGCTTATACGATTCAATCCGGAAAGCTTTAATGAGTATACTTTAAGTGAGGTTAACGAAAACTATCATTTCAATTTTCGGGAGGGCTTTTTTAATATAGCAGCTTTAAAGATTGACCATACCAAAGGCTATTCCAATAATATAAAGAACATAGTGAACGAAACCATAGACATGGTTAAATCAAAATTACAAAACATTACTTACGAAACAGATATTATTTATAACAAAAGCAGCTTATATATTTTGATAAATTACGGCCAAAATGAGAAAAAACAAATTGAGACGGCTTTTTTAAAGATTCTGGCATGGTTTCATCAAAAAATTTTTATTGCTGAAAAACTGGAAATCACCATTGCACTTGGAGAAGAAGTCAGAGATTTAAGAGACATTACAGGATCCTTTAAAACGGCAGAACTGTTAATAGAAGATAGAATCCTAAAAGGAACAGGAAAAATAATAGAAATGGATGGGCAAAGAACGAATCAGACTGAAATAGAAGATATTTTCTATAACTTCTCAAAAAAATTTATTAAAGCGGTAGAATTATTAGATGTGGATGAGGTAAAAAAGACAATCTTTCATTTTAAGAAGGATATACGGGGGAAAAGGATAAGGGGCGCTGAATTAAAAAAACTGATCCATGAAACAGGGAATGTTTATTACATCACAATGAAAAGTAATCATATAAAGGTGGACAGTACTCCCGGTGACGATCAAAGCCTTAAAAATATAATAGATAATTGCAGCTCTATAGACTGCTTGTTTGGTGAGCTGGTGGAGCATATAACCGCTTCATTGACGGTTATAGCCGGGGAGAAATACCATAATAACCTTAAACAAATAAAGCAGGCCAGAAAATATATAGAAGAGAATTATATGAAAAATATCACTTTGGAGGATTTGGGTGCACACATAGGATTTAACCCAAGCTATTTCAGCAGCCTTTTTAAAAAGGAAACAGGGACTTCCTTTATCGAGTATCTTTCTAAGATTAGGATAGAGAAGGCTAAGGATCTGTTAAGGGAATCGGATTTAAGGATACAGGATGTATGCTTAATGGTGGGATATAATGATGCCAAATACTTTACCAAATCATTTATTAAGCATACAGGCCTAAAACCTAATGAATATAGAAAAATATTCGCATAGGAGAATGGCATGAAGGATAAAAAAGGGCTTTATTTATTTGATAGAATACTTGTTGTTCTCATTAGCATCATGATGATACTTTTGATAACTTTTTTACACTTGATAGTTACTGCTATCAGCAGGGGAACATATATTTTTTTATTGATCTATACGGTTTTCATAGCCGGAGTTTTATATTTCTCCTATAAATGGATTTATAGACCTTATAAAGAAAGCAACAAAGTATTAAGGCTCTTTCACGAAGGCTATATTTTCAAAGGTGTTTTTGACCTTAGAGTACATTTCAACCGTGAATCATTCCTTGCCTTTCAGAAGTTTAAGGAGATTATTGATACAAAAGAACTTATAGAAGGCTCCAAAAAACATGCTGAATATTTAGCGCTTCAGAATCAGATTAATCCGCACTTTTTGTACAATACATTGGAAGGAATCAGAAGTGAAGCCCTGATTGAAGGGGTAGACAGCATTGCGAATATGACAGAAACGCTGGCAACTTTTTTCAGATATACAATATCAAATGTAGATAAGCTTGTAAGTCTTGAAGATGAAATCACAAATGTAGAAAACTATTATAAAATACAAAAATTTAGATTTGGCGAGAAACTGGATTTTAGCATCGAATTCCAAGATGATCAGGATAAAGAAGTACTTAAAGCAAAAATACCAAAGCTTACCTTACAACCTATTTTTGAGAATGCTATTTTTCATGGGGTAGAACGGAAGATGGGAAAAGGACTATTGACATTGAAAATTCTTGCTACAGCGAAAAGACTTATTATTACAATATCGGATAATGGTGCAGGCATAGAAGAAGAAAGGGTAAAAAGACTGAATAAAAAGCTTAGAGGGGCCTCACTTGAATATATGAAAGAGGATAAAAACAAAGGCGGAATCGCATTGCTCAATGTAAATAACCGGATCAAGCTTATTTTCGGTGATGAATATGGAATTTATGTATATAGCAAAGTGGGAGCGGGGACAGATGTTGAAATCACAATGCCCTATATAATGAATTAATATTTTAACAGGTGTATGATGAGGACGGGGTTATGAGGGAAGAGTTGCTAAGAATAGAAAATGTAACAAGAAGGATAGATGGGATTACCTATCTGGACAATATAAACTTCCATGTTTTTAAAGGGGAAATAATGGGTTTAATGCCGTTGAATAATCATGGAAAAAGACAGTTGATAGAACTTATATCACAAAATGTATCCATTAATTTTGGAAGAATATACTTTAATGAAGAGCTTGTAAATTATTATGAACACAGCAACATGACCAATAACAAAGTCTATACCATTGATAAAGAGACGAAACTGGTAGAAGATCTTAGGGTAACAGATAACATTAACGTTCTGAACCACAATTTTCATGACCACATTATAAGAGAAAAGAAATTAAAAGTAAAAACGGATGCATTGTTGAAAGCATTGGGGATAAAAATAGAAACCCATGCATATGTTTCTGAATTATCCATCTTTGAAAAGACCATTATTGAGCTGATCAAAGCGGTTATAAATGGTGCACAATTGGTAATACTCAACGAACTGTCCAGCTTTTTAAGTATTGAAGAGCTTGCAGACTTTCAAAAGCTAATTCGATATTATACACAACAGGGAATCTCTTTTCTCTACATGGCCAATCATCATGAGGAGGCTTTTAAAATATGTGACAGGGCTTGTCTTTTAGAAAACGGAAGGATCATAAAGGTAATAGACAAAAAAGATTTTTCTGATGCGATTTTGAAGCCTTATATTATATCCTTCAGCAATAATACAGGATTGAATGAACCGCGTGAAGATTCAGGAATATTTGAGTTCAGAAATTTTGTTACTGAAAATCTTAAAGGCATAAGTTTCTCTGTAAAGAGAAGTGAATGTGTAACGATTCTTGATATTAACAATAAAGGAATTCAGGATATCGTTGAAATGTTTAACGGATCAAGCCAGCCGGTAGATGGAGAGATCCTATTGGATAACCATTCTGTTGCTCCTATGAATGCTACAAATTTATTGTTGAATAAGGTGGTATTTATACCTGAAAATCCTGTTAAGAAGACACTGTTTTATAATATGTCCTACTTGGAAAATCTTACATTTCTTATAGACTATAAGCTGAATAAAAGTATTATAAGCAAAAAGATATTAAAGAATGTAAAGGAAGAGTATAGAGCAATCGTAGGAAATGACGTAGATGCACGGGATCTTGCAGGATTGGATGTGAAATCCTTATATGACTTAGTCTATTATAGAATACATATATTCAATCCTAAGGTTGTTTTTATCATGCAGCCCTTTACGGATGCAGATATGTATTTAAGAGGGCGAATCATAGAACTTATCAATAAGCTTAAGAAAAAAGGGATTGTAGTGATTATTCTTGCAGTGAATATATCGGATACCTTAACGGTTTCGGATAGACTCTTGGTTATGGAAGATGGCAGACTACTAAAAAATTATGATAAAAAAGAACTGGATCTTTAAAAAGAAAAGATCTAATAAATGTCCCCCTAATTCAAAAGAATCTCTACCATGTTATTTTTTAAATTATGATATGATCTATTTAAAGAATTACATGGGGGAAACTGGATTAGGGGGTTTTTATGGAAAATTATATTGTCGAATTAGAAAACGTTTGCAAAAGCTTTCCGGGCGTAAAGGCGCTTGATCATGTTTCTTTACAGCTAAAGTCGGGAGAAGTTCTTGCATTGCTTGGAGAAAATGGAGCAGGTAAATCTACACTTATGAAAATATTGTCCGGTGTGTACACCAGGGATAAAGGTACAATGAAAATATTCGGGGAAACCATTGATGATATGAATCCGGTTAAAGCCCATGAATTAGGCATAGCAATTATTCATCAGGAACTGAATATGTGCGACCACCTTACCGTTGCGCAAAATATTTTCCTGGGAAGAGAAGTGACCAGGAGAGGTATTTTATCCGACAGGGAAATGAATGATGAGGCTGGGAAGATTCTTAATGGGCTAAATATTGATATTGATCCCGAAACCATCGTTGGAGACTTATCCATATCTAAGCAACAAATGGTGGAAATTGCAAAAGCCCTATCTACAAAGGCAAAAATACTGATAATGGATGAGCCTACATCTGCTTTAACCTCCAGGGAAATTGATGATTTATTTAAGATTATTAACAAGTTGAAGGATGAAGGATGCGGAATCATATATATATCCCACAGACTTGAAGAGCTCCAGTATATCGTGGATCGGGTGATGATTTTAAGAGACGGACAATATATAACGTCTATGAACTATAAAGACACCAATCTGAAAGAGATCATCTCTTATATGGTGGGAAGGGAAATCACTGAGAAATTCCCACGGATAGATAAAAGTGCAGGAAAAAAAATACTGGAAGTAAAAAATTTAAATGCAGGAAAAATGGTTAGGGATATTAATTTTTCTCTTTTTGAAGGGGAAATCGTTGGAATCGCCGGGTTAATGGGTGCAGGAAGAACAGAAACCACCAGAGCCCTATTTGGCGTTGACCCTAAAGAATCGGGAGAAATCATCGTTGATGGAGCAGCAGTGGAAATTAATAAGCCCATAGATGCAATAAAAGCGGGAATTGTATTGGCTCCTGAAAACAGAAAAAAAGACGGATTATGCGTAAAGCTTAGTATAAGGGATAATATCGCCCTTCCGAATCTTGACATCATCGCGGATAAATTAGGTATTGTGAACAGAAAAAAAGAGGAAGAAATAACAAAACGATCTATAGAGAATCTGGATATAAGGTTGGCGAATGCAGAGGTAGATGCAGACAGTCTTTCCGGCGGAAACCAGCAAAAGGTTGTTGTCGGTAAATGGCTGGTGAGAAATTCCAGAGTTGTTATATTTGATGAACCAACGAGGGGAATTGATGTCGCTTCAAAGGTCGAAATCTATAATCTCATGAATGAATTAAAAAGTCAGGGAATAGGCGTGCTTTTCGTTTCATCTGAGATGCCGGAGATTCTTGGAATCAGTGATAGAATTCTGATAATGGCAGATGGAAGAATCACCAAGGAGCTTGATATTCAAGAGGCTACGCAGGACATTATCCTTGAATATGCCACCAAATTTGAGAAAAAGATTAAAGAAGAAATGGAAGCTTGAGAAAAAGTGGGGGAGATTATAGTATGGAAAACAGAAAAAAAACGGATAGATTTATGAAGTTCTTATCTAAAAGAGGAATGATGCAAGTTGTTACAGTATCTGTTGGGCTTTTAGTCCTGATTATCGTGTTTGGTATGCTGAATCCTAATTTTTTTTCCAATAGAAATATTTCTAACCTATTAAGACAAATTGCGCCGATTATACTTATCGGTATCGGACAGTCCTATGTATTGATTACAGGAAATATTGATTTGTCCATAGGGTCCCTTGTAGGAATGAGCTGTATGATTTCAGCTACACTGATGACAAAGGGTATGAATCCCTGGCTAGCAGTAGGTGTCACTTATGTATCCGCCCTCGTTATAGGGCTGTTAAATGGCCAGCTGATATCAAAGGCTAAGCTTCCGGCTTTCATAGCAACCCTGGGCACCATGACCATTGCGAGGGGCGTAGCGCAGATCGTCAACAACAATTACAATACGGATTCTATAGGACCGGCGGCTGAAGGGTTTAGAGACTTCTTTTATTACGGAAAAACCTTCGGACTATACAATACCATATGGATCGCCCTTGCTTTTTGGATGGTTTTTAATTTTATACTTAGCAGAACCAGAACAGGGAGGCATATATACGCAGTAGGCAGTAACATCCATGCTGCCCATCTATCGGGGGTGGATATATCCAGTACAGTGACAAAAGCTTATGTAGTAAGCTCCATATGTTCTGCCACCGTAGGGCTTATAATGACAGCTGTTAGCGGTATGGGCACTATGGATGCAGGAACAACCTATGAGCTGTATGCGGTAGCGGCTTCTGTAATAGGAGGTGTCAGCACCCTTGGAGGGCAGGGAATACTTCTTGGAACAATCGTAGGTGCATCTATCTGGGGCGTATTGCAAAATGGGCTGCAATTTGCCGGTGCCCCTGTAGCCATCAGAAATATCGTGATAGGTATTATTGTTATTATATCTGTACTCCTGGATATCGTTGTAAGAGCCAATAAGAATAAGACCAAAAAAGCAAAAAGCAAAGCTTAGGGCACTTAAGTTATTAAAGCGAGAGCTTTAAAATAAATAAAATGGGGGAGTAAATATGAAGAAAAAACTTTTAGCGGTAGTTTTAACTTTCGTACTAATCGTTGGGGTAGTGGGGTGCGCAAGCAATACAGGTACAAGCAAGCAAGGCGGTGAAGAAGGAAACTATAAGGTTTATCTCATCACGATGGATCAAATGGACCAGCACTGGGTTACTGTTGACCAGGGGGCAAAAAAAGCTGCACAGGAACTTGGCAATGTAGACTATACATGGCTTGCTCCTGATGTAAAAGATGATGCAAAACAAATCGAGAGTATCAATAACGCCATCGCTGGTGGTGCCCATGCAATCCTTTTAGCAGCAAACGGACCAACTGCAGTAACCTCAGCGCTTAAAGAGGCAGAGGCAGAAGGCATCAAAATCGTATATGTTGACTCACCTGCTGATTTTCCAGCAGTACAAACATTAGCTACGGATAATGAAGCAGCCGGTAAAACTGCTGGAGAAGAAATGCTTAAGGCTTTAGCAGCAAAAGGCATAACATCCGGTAAGATTGGTATCGTAAATGTAAACGCTTCCACTGCTTCAACCGTTGCGAGAGAAAAAGGATTTAGAGCAGCTTTTGAAGGAAAAGGTTTCGAAATTCTCCAGACACAGTATGGAGACGGAGATGCAGCAAAATCAAAAGATATAGCAGCGAACTATATTACGGAAGGCGTTGTTGGTATATTTGGAGGAAATGAAGGGTCAACCGTAGGAACAGGAAACGCAATTAAAGAAGCGGGCGGAGAAGTTATAGGCGTTGGTTTTGATAAATCGGATACCATATTACAACTGATTAAAGAAGGACACCTTCTAGCTACTATGTCACAGAATCCTGATGTTATGGGATATGAAGGCATGAAGACCGCAGTGAAAGTACTTGAAGGAAATACGGTTGACAAAGCCTATGTGGATACAGGGGTTTCTGTTATCACCAAAGATTCTTTATAGAAGAAGATCCATTTCAATAAAGGGGTTACTTAGGTAACCTCTTTAAAACGCTATAAATCATTTTTATGCACAAAGGGCAGCGTGTATTATTGGCAGAGGCATATTTATATGATGAGGGTGAGAACATTTGAAAAATAAAACGGAATTGGTGTTGAAGGAATTTAAAGAAAAGTATCCGATGATGGCCTACCTGGAAGAAGCCATTAGAAATTTAATCGAGCAGGCAGCAGACAGAATAAAGCTGGGAGGCAAAATACTTGTTTGCGGAAATGGCGGGAGCTCTTCTGATAGTGAACATATTGTAGGGGAACTTTTAAAAGAATTTTATATAAAAAGGCCGGTGGATAAAAATTTCAGAGCAAGACTCAAAGGGTATGTACATGAAAGTGAATTCAATTACATGACAGAATGCCTTCAAGGGGCAATCCCGGCAGTATCATTGGTGTCACAGACGGGATTTCTAACCGCCTATGGAAATGATGTAAGCTTCGACATGGCTTATGCACAGCAGGTATATGCTTATGGAGAAAAGAATGATATATTGATCGGATTGTCTACATCTGGAAACGCATCGAATCTTTGTTATGCTGCAAAGGTAGCTAAGGCGAAAGACGTTTTAGTGGTTTCGCTTACGGGAGAAACCGGGGGAGAGCTTAAAAAATTAAGTGATATTTTATTAAATGTCCCTGCACGGGAGACTTTTAAGGTACAGGAATATCATCTGCCTTTATATCATTTGATCTGTAGGGCTCTCGAATATGAGATGTTTGGAGGGGACTTATGATTGTTTTAGGATTTGATATAGGCGGAACAAAGTCTGCTGTAGTATTAGCAGAAGGATCTAATGACAGCATTCATTTTCTAGACCGGAAAGAAATTAGAACCACAAGCAACTGGAAGGAAATGATCGATCATCTAATAGCAGAAGGAAAAGCTATGTTCAAAAGAAATGGCAAAAAGGTTGAAAATTTCAAAATAGGTATTTCCTGCGGCGGGCCGCTGGATAGCAAAAAAGGTATGATACAGTCACCACCGAACCTTCCGGGGTGGGACAATGTTCCTATCATTGATTATATCTATGAAAAGCTGGGTGTTTGGGCAAAGCTTCAAAATGATGCGGATGCCTGTGCTCTGGCAGAATGGAAATATGGGGCAGGTAGAGGATATGAAAATTTGATTTTTCTTACCTTTGGAACCGGTTTAGGGGCAGGATTGATTCTTAACGGAAATTTATATACGGGTGCCAGCAATATGGCAGGAGAAGTAGGACATATCCCTTTGGAAGATCACGGGCCAATCGGATATGGAAAAGGTGGAAGTTTTGAGGGCTTTTGCAGTGGTGGCGGAATCGCTCAAATAGCAAAATTAAAAGCCTATGAACTGGAAAAGCAAGGGATAAAAGCATCATTTATTAAGACTGAAATGAATGATATTACAGCGAAGGATGTTGCTGAATCTGCCGAAGCAGGAAACCGGGATGCATTAGATGTGTTTAGAACTTCAGGCAAGTATTTTGGGAGAGGGTTATCCATAATCATAGACATTTTAAATCCTGAAATCATCGTAGTAGGCAGTATATATGTACGCGCAGGCAAATTTTTAAATGAAGAGATGTACAAAGAGATTGAAATTCAAGCATTAGAGTCTTCCAGAAAGGCAGTTAAAATCGTTCCTGCACAATTAGGTGAAAAAATTGGAGATTATGGAGCGGTAGTAACTGCACTGGCATAAATAGATTATTTAAATGGGGAGGAATGGACATGTTAGCTGCTGTTGAAGCAGGTGGTACAAAATTTGTTTGTGCAGTGGGAGATGATGATTTTA
This sequence comes from Geosporobacter ferrireducens, assembly GCF_001750685.1. GTDB lineage: Bacteria > Bacillota > Clostridia > Peptostreptococcales > Thermotaleaceae > Geosporobacter > Geosporobacter ferrireducens. The sequence goes on from NZ_CP017269.1 coordinate 3,030,553, forward strand.
AAATACTTGATAAGATTTCTTTTTCTACAACATACCCGGAGGAAACTTTACAAAGGATTTTTGATTTTTTTGATACTTGTGGAAATTTAAAAGCCATCGGAATAGGTTCCTTTGGGCCGATTGACATAAATAAAGATTCAAAAACATATGGTTATATTACTTCCACGCCCAAAACAAATTGGAGAAACTTTAATTTTCTGGGAGCGATGAAAAGGCATTATGACATACCTATCGGATGGACGACAGATGTAAATGCAGCTTGCCTAGGAGAATATGAAGTTGGAAGTGCTTCAGATAACAGTAGCTGCCTGTATCTAACGGTGGGAACTGGAATTGGCGGCGGCGCAATCTTAAATGGAAAAATTGTAGAGGGATTTGGTCATACAGAGATGGGCCATATTATCATCCGTAATCACCCGGAGGATGATTTTGAAGGTGTGTGTCCCTTTCATAAAAATTGTCTTGAAGGGCTTGCAGCGGGTCCATCCATTGAAAAACGATATGGCATAAAAGCACAAAATTTGGATGCTGATCACAAAGTCTGGAGGATGATTGCATATTATTTGGCACAAGCTTTGATGAACTATACACTGATATTAAGACCAGAAAAGATTATATTAGGAGGAGGTGTTATGAATCAGGCCAGGATGATCGATTTAGTCAGAGAAGAGTTTTCTTTACTATTGGCAAACTACGTTGAAACCCCAGATTTAGATTCATATATCGTAACACCTTCATTAGGGGATCATGCAGCCATCGTGGGCGGTTTAATATTAGCCCAACGAATTTTATAAAATAAGTATTTTAAGAAAGAATGAAGATGGATTAGATTTCGCCATCATACATCTATGTGGTCAAAGATTTTATAATACTAACAAAAACAGCTTTCTATGATCAATTGATTTTATCATAGAAAGCTGTTTTTACAGATTTTTTCGAAGGTACTTGATTTGGAAAATTGGAATCTTTTTTGACTATTCTACATTGTAAGCAATGTTTCCTCAAGATTCTTCATTCAGAATTATTTTAGAGCTATCACTTCTCTCTTTTAGCATAGCCCCCTCAACCATTTCTTTAATCATTTCCTCTGTATAATCCCCTTTGTATCGTTCTTCCAAAAACTGAGTAATTTTAGCCCTTACTTCATCCTCTGTACGGTCTCCCCGGTAATTTTCATCTAAATACTGTTGAACTTTGACATGGATTTCAATTTGTTTCATTTCCTTCTTATAATCTCCACCGTACCGGTCTTCCAAGAACTGCTGAGATTTTTGTGGATCGGCCTTCGTCTTATCAATCGGCAAATCAAAAAGTACATTGACACCCTTATAGTCAGGATTTGGACTTATTTCACCGGTTTGGAAATCAAACACAAAGGCTTCTGTATCATAAAAAGTTGAGGAAGATACTGCAAGGTAAAGGCCTCTGTCGGCAAACATTTCAATCGAGTCACATTCAATCAATCGATACATAACACCGTCAATAACTGATGAAGAATAACCTCCGCTCATTGTGGCTATATTGATATGCCAAGGGATCAGACCTTTGACAAGAGGGGAGATAAAAAAGGGCACATCGTCGTACGCTGCCTCGGAAGTATCTGGCATTTTTCCATTCAGATTTTCAATAGCTACGACAGCATAGCTTTTTTCAGCCTCTATATCAGCATTGTCTGGAAGCGGAGTAAGTCCCTTCCCCGAAACAATACCCAGCAGTGTAATTTTATATCCGTTAGAAGTTACCGATTCATTGATTTGTATAGCCCCTTCACTTCTAAAGGCCTCGGCTAGGACTGGGTATTGGACGTGATCGGCGAATTCGTCAGCTGAAAGCAAATTCCATATTGCGAAAGCAGTTACTGACATAGCTATAGTCAGCATCGATGCAATCAAAATCATTCTTGACATGGACTTTTTACTTGTTTTTTTCAAGACCATCTTCTCCTTCATAAGATTTTTTGTTCTCTGATTTAATAGTTCATCTGGAGCATGTGCTGAAGAAAGGGTCTTTTTTAATAGCAAATCTATGGAATCATGTTGATGTTGCTTCATATCCAACAGCCTCCAGTCTTTTTCTTATAAGGGCTCGAGCCTTGTGCAATCGGCTTTTTACTGTGCCCTGTGGAACTCTCAAAGTGGATGCAATTTCTTCTACTGTCATTTCAACGGTGTAATACAGATAGAGGGGTATTTTAAATTTATCGTCAAGGCAATCCACAATATTTTTAACACAATCGCTTAGGTCTCTAGAAATAATATCATTTTCTAAATTGTAGTTATCTGCTTGTGAAGAGATGTCATCAATGCCTGTGTTAGGGACTAGCCTTTGCCGTCGGGCATACTTGCGCCCTTTGCTTTTCCATATGTATATTGCAATCGAGATGAGGTATCCTTTGGGATTGTTGCTTGCATCAATTTTATGACATTGCTCTACTGCTTTTAAAAAAGTTTCCTGATATAAGTCATCTGCATCCACTTTGCTTAGGGCAAGCTTACGGCAAAACTTGTATAGAGAATTGCCATACTGGCCAACAAGGCTATCTAAGTGTTCAGGGTTCATAAGAACCATCCTTTCAGCATTTTTGAAAAACCTCCTTTCCAATTACCCTTTCATCTTTATTTAGTCACGAAAGGGTAAATGGTTCATTTTAAGTTGAGATGAAAATTATACTGCTTATAGTATAAACTTATTTTCAATTCAGTCACATATCTATATCGTTATATATTGATAAAGCAGCTGTATTTCTAAAAATGATTCATACCGCCATTTTGATATTGACATATACAGTTACACTTTATATAATAAGACTATACAGCTAGACTGTATAGTCTTATTATATAAAGAAAGGAAGAGGGTATGAAAAGAAATAAGAATTTACCATTAACGGAAACCGTATATTATATTTTGTTGTCCTTATTGGAACCTGCCCACGGGTACTTAATTATCCAGCGGATTGAAGAATTAAGCAACGGAGATGTGCGGATGGCGGCCGGAACACTGTATGGAGCTATTGAAAATTTACTAAAGCTAAAATACATCCAACCTGTCAAAAGCGAAGATAGCAGGCGAAAGGTCTATTCCATCACAGAAGAGGGAAAAGAAATTTTAAGGTTGGACATGGAGAGAATGAAACATATGATTGCAGTAACAGAAAGCCAATTTCATGGGAGGGAAGAATCGTGAAGAAATATAAGATCTTTATCGACTGCAATAAGGAAGAAGAATGGTTGAACCAGATAGCTAAACAAGGTTATGAACTGGTGAACGTATCTTGGGGGTATCAGTTTAAAGAGACAAAACCACAAGATGCCAATATTAGAATTGACCACCGGACTTTTAAAAGCAGCAAAGATTTCACAGATTATTGTACGATGTTTGAAGATAGTGGTTGGAAGCATATTGCAGGAGGTAAAAATTCAACAACCCAGTATTTTAAGAAAATCAGTGAAAATGGGAGTGAAGATATCTTTTCAGATGCATCCTCTAAAGCAGAACGATATAAGCGTTTATCGCGTATATGGTTAATGGCAGCTATCTCCTATATGCCAATAATCATGGCACTAATTTTTTCCAATGCTATTGATGTAAATGCGATAGTTCATCCAAAGTTGTTATATTATACACCTGGTTTATGGGAAAAAAGCGGATTTCAGTTTTGGAAAGCATTTATATTTGAGACACCATTTGCACTTATGAGAGGATTCTTATGGTTTTTCATTCTGGCTTTAGTTATTATGTATATTTACTTTTCATTAAAAGCTCAGTATTTGTATAAGGTTGCTCAAAAGGAAATTTAAGTACTGCCTAAGGACATAATACCGCCTCAATCTGATGACAGGATTCTATATCATTATATTGAGGCGGTTGTTGTTTGGAGGCAGGTTATTTTTATGGGATTAGGCCCATGATACTATTTGCTAAAAGTCTAAAAGGAGCTTGCGACAGTATATAGAATAATTTTAAGAGGAGATATTCTTAGGGGATACCAATATATAAAATTATCGGAGGATTTTTATGGAAAAGGATTATAGGTTCAAGGTGAACCTAGGTGGGATGATCGATATATTGTCCAATCATCTGTATAGCAGTCCGGATGTTTTTGTACGGGAACTCTTGCAAAATGCAGTAGATGCTATAAATGCCAGAAAGAAGTCAGAGAATTTTTGGCCGGATGGAAAGATTACCATAAGCTTAATAGAAGATACCATTATCTTCGAGGATAATGGCATCGGTTTGACAGAAGAAGAGATACATAAGTTTGTTGCTATAATAGGGGAGTCTTCGAAAAAAGATTTAATAAGCGGCAAGATAGAAGATGACTATATTGGAAAATTTGGTATCGGATTATTATCTTGTTTCATGATTTCAGATGAAATTAATTTAGTTACACGGTCTATAAATGAAGAATCTGGCTATCATTGGACCGGTAAACCTGATGGAACCTATAGTATAAAAAGGATCGCCGGTGAAATTGGTTATGGAACAATCATATACCTTAGGGGCAAAAAGGGTAGTGAAGTTTATTACAATGATGAAAACCTGGTCCAACTGATTCGATACTATGGTCTGGCACTGCCGATTCCAATATTTTTCAACAAAAACGGAAGTGAACGCAGGATAAACGAAAGTACCTTTATATGGGATGACAGATCTTTATCAAAAAATGATGTCCTGGCTATGGGCAAAGAAATATTTAATGAGGAATTTATTGACTATATACCTATGGAATCGAAAAGTGCCCAGGTTAAGGGGATTGCCTACATTGTTTCTCGAAAAGTAGGTATTAAGGCAAAAAACTCCCATAGGATTTATCTTAAAAGTATGCTGCTGACAGAGAAAGGAGATAATTTACTTCCCGAGTGGGCTTTTTTTGTGAAGTGTATTATTAATACAAATTTACTCAGGCCTACGGCATCCAGAGAAACCTTTTATGAAGATGATTTACTGGATAAGACCCGTGATGAATTAGGAGAATGTATCATACACTATTTGTCCAATATTGCTGTTACCGATACAGAAAAGCTTTCTCAAATCGTGAGTATCCATGATTTGGCGATAAAAAGCCTTGCGGTAGAGAATGACAACTTGCATAAAGTATTTTTTGATTATCTGCTATTTCAAACATCTCAAGGAACCAAAAGCGGCTATGAGCTGAGAACACAATATAAAATCCTTCAATATACCAACTCGGTAGATAAGTTTAAACAAATCTCACCTATTTTTACAGCTCAAGATAAATTATTGATAAATGGGGGATATGTATATATTGCAGAATTGATTGAAATGCTAGGATATTTGCATGAAGAAGTCAAGGTAGAGTTGGTGAATACCGATGATGTGGTTGAGATCATGGAGGATTTAACCTATGAAGAAGAAGAATTTTCTTATGGCTTACTAAAGATAGCTAATATCGTTCTGAACAAATTTAATTGCCAAGCAAGTATAAAGCACTTTAAACCGAAGGAAATGCCAACCCTTTATACAATGGATACCCACGCCATGTTCTATAGGGACTTGATAGAGAATAAAGAAAAGAGCCGTAGTTCCTTTGGTGATATTTTGGACGGATTTATTGATGAATATGAGGGAAGTTCCTATTCTAATCTATGCTTTAACTTTGATAATCCTCTTATTCAAAAACTAATGACGCTAACAGAGGAAGTTGCTTTAAAAAATGCAGTTGAACTATTATATGTGCAATCTCTTCTTATGGGTCATTTCCCTTTGAGATATAATGAGATGCGGGTTTTAAATAATGGAATCATATCACTGATTGAATGGGGGATCAATAAATGAGCAGTCAGTTAGATGCATTGTTGGATATAATCGAGAAGGCACCGGATGGTCTTGCAAAGATTCCTCTTATTGAGGAAGCAATCAGACTTGCAGACTGTGAGAACAATTTAAGGCAGCAGCTGGCCTTAAGGGAGCAGCTCATATATCAAAGCGGCTACTATGGAGATGCTTTTAAAATCATCACTACTTTTCCCAGATATCTGTCCCTGATCGATGAGAATAGTGACAAAGTTGGCAGAAATGAACATTATGACTTATTATGGGCCTTTAAATATGTAATAAATAATGGGATAAGTTTCTATCAAATTCCATGGGAAAAGATTTACGCTTTGTGTGAAGAGTTTAAAAACCGCTGTATTCAGTATGGTTATTCTTTAAGATTTTATTATTTTATGCAGGCTGCATATGGCATTTATTTTAGTAGAGATGAGGAAATCAGAGAGTTCTTTAGCAAATATCAATCTTGTAAGAGAGACCGTTTAAGCAACTGTGAAGCCTGTGAGCTAAGCTTTGATGTGGCTTGCTACCTTCATTTTGATCAATTGGAGGAGGCGCTGGAAACAGCAAAACCTTTATTTTCAGGGGAAAAAAAGTGTGGTCACGTACCCCATGAGACCTATCAGAAATTTCTTTACCACTATGTTACAAAGGGTAAATTGGAAGAAGCAGAAAAAATACTGGACAAATCCTATAAACTAATCTATAAAAACCAGGCTTTTCTTGGAGACTTGGATGGACATCTTCTCTATTACGCAATTACCGATCCAATTAAAGGTATAAAAATTTTTTCCAGGCATCTTCAGTGGGTCTTAGACTCAAAAAAGGAGTGGAGTAAATTAAGCTTTTATGCAGCTTCCTGGATGCTGTGGGAAAATGTCAGCCTGCGGAGTAAACGGAAAGAGTATGTATTGAAGCTGCCCCAAAATGCACCATTCACGGAGCAGGATGGAAAATACAAAGTAGAGGAGATAATGGAACATTGTAAAAATCAGGCTTTAAGTATAGCTGCTAAATTTGATAAAAGGGACGGGCAGCCGACGGGATCGAAATATATTGATGAAATAAGGACGGCCATTATGTCCCGTAGGGGGCTTTAGGGACTCTAAGAAGGTTTGTGACTGCTTATTTTATGGCGGATCGACGAGGGCATCGATCCCTACGCTCCTGTTTTAGGTTTTTGTAGGGAACGGTGCCCTCAGCGTTTTGTTAAACCCTAAGCTTCTCAATTATATATCTATACATGATACAATTGTAAAGAATTCTATATTATGATATATTGTTCTCATGAGGGCTACTTGGAAAATATACCAAAACAGGGGAGGATACGTATGGCTATTTTGACAAGATTCAGAGATATTATGACAAGTAACATCAACGCGTTATTGGATAAAGTAGAAGATCCTGAAAAGATGATAGAGCAGTGTTTGCGAAATCTCAATAGTGATTTGGGAAAAGTTAAAGCTGAAACGGCTGCGATTATAGCAGAAGAGTACCGGGCCAAAAGAGCATTGGATGAACTTATAGAAGAGATGAGCAAAATGCAGAATTATGCTGTCAGAGCTTTAGAGGAAAATAATGAAAAAGATGCCAGAAAGTTTTTAGAAAGAAAATCTACTTTAGCAGCAAAGGAAGCGGGGCTTAAGGAAGCCTATGAGTTAGCAGCATCCAATGCTGGTAAAATGAGAGAAATGCATGATAAACTGGTTACCGATATCCGGGAGCTGGAATCCCGTAAGGACATGATTAAGGGAAAACTGGCTGTTGCAAAAACGCAGGAAAGAATAAACAGAATCAGTTCTTCTGTAAATAGTGCCAATAATTCCCTATCCGCTTTTGATAGAATGGAAGAGAAGGCAAATCTGGCTCTTGATAAAGCAAATGCCATGGCAGATCTAAATGCAGGACCAAAGGACGACATAAAAGATTTAGAGGCTAAATATGATAATACTACAAACATAGATAGCGAATTGGAGGCCCTAAAGGCAAGTTTAAAAAACAAGTAGTCTTTATACAAATGAAGCTGTAGCCGTGATCTACAGCTTTTATGATATGCTGGAAACGATGAATTTATTAAGGGGTCTTCTCTGGTATTTTTAAGGTTCTATCTATAGTGGGAGGTGGGAAAGATGGTCATCCATTATAAGTGCCCGGATTGTGGTGCGGATATGGTTTTTGATAGTGAATCAGGAAAGTTATCCTGTGATAGTTGTGGAAGAAAGAACAATGTAGAAGATTTTCCAAAAGAGTTTATATTGAATGCATTTGCAGAAGGAGAAGCTGTGGAGTATCATTGTAAAAACTGTGGGGCAGTGATATTGACGGATGCAGATACTACGGCGACGACTTGCAGCTTTTGCGGAGCAGGTGTTGTACTGGGTGACAGACTGGCTGGCAATATGGCTCCTGCTAAAGTTATCCCCTTTACAATTAGCAAAGAGAAGGCTATGCAAGCATTCAAAGCTTGGTGCAAAAATGGACTCTTGACACCAAAGGGATTTATGACAGCAGATAGGATAAAGAGTATAACAGGAATCTATGTTCCTTTCTGGTTATATGATTTGAACAGTAAAGCCCATGCAGATGCTGTCTGCACAAAGGTCAGAAGCTACAGCAGAGGGGATTACATATATACAGAGACCAGTTATTATGATGTGCACCGAAGCCTAGATCTTCATTATATAAAGGTACCGGTAGATGCATCGGAAAAAATGAACGATCAGTTAATGGATAAGCTGGAGCCCTATGATTATAATCATCTAAAGGATTTTAATACCCCCTACTTAGCAGGCTATATTGCTGAGAAATATAATTATAATGATAAGCAGTTGTTTTCAAGGGTAAAGTCTAGAATAGACAACTATGTAGAATCCTATATCAGCTCTACGATTACTGGATACAGTACTACGGCATATAGGAGCAAGCATATTGATACGAGGCAAAAACATGCTTATTATACACTATTTCCCGTATGGATGGTATGCTATGACTATAATCAGTCGGAACATATTTTTGCAATGAATGGTCAGACAGGGAAGATCGTAGGAAAACCTCCGGTCAGTTATGGAAAAGTGGCTGCCTGGTTTGCAGGTATTGCCGGCATTACATTTATCGTACTGAAATCGGCAGCATGGATCAGCGGAGGTGGCTTTTAGTGAAAAACCGGTTGTATTTAAGAAGATTTTCAGTGATTATGTTGATAATATTTATGGTGTTTGGTGTTCATCCCGTAATGGCTGCAGAAAAGGCAAATCAAAAAGTTTATGATTTTGCCGAGCTTTTAACGGCAGAGGAAGCAGCAAAACTAGAGGGGATATCAGATAAATACAGTCAAAAAAGACAGGTAGATATTATCATATTAACCGCCAAGGATACGCAAGGTAAAGATGTTGTAACGTATATGGAAGACTTTTATGACGAAAAAGGATTGGGATACGACAAGCCCCATGGGAATACTGTGATTTTGACCATTGACATGGAGCACCGGGAAGTGTATGTTGCAGGTTTTTATAAAGGAGAGAAATATCTGGATGATAGCAGGTGCGATTTGATCCGGAAGAAAATAACCCCAGATTTATCTGGAGGAAACTATTATGAAGCTTTCCATTCTTTTATAAAACTATCTTATCAATATATGGGCATAAAGCCAGGAGTAAACCCGGAAAAAATATTATTTAAGTTATGGTTTCAAGTACTTGTTGCCATAATCGTTGCCAGTGTCAGTGTTGTGACGATGGCATACCATTCTGGGGGCAGGTCTACCACTGGAGGGAGTACCTATTTGGATGCCAAGAATTCAGGGATAACCAATCGAAGAGATGTCTATATAAGGACGGAAACCACCAAACGAAAAAAACCGTCTAATGAGAAAAAGAGCGGCGGCGGCAGTCTTGGAGGAGGCAGCTTTGGTGGAGGCATGTCCGGAGGCGGACATTCTCATAGCGGAAGCAGGGGAAGTTTCTAATATTACAGCCATGTGGAGGGAAGGATCAATATGATTTTTAGAAAGCAATTTGCCAATGTAGTAGAGTGGGAAGAATTTAGAGATGACATGATTTTTTGGAAATGGAGTAACCGGGAAATAAAAAAAGGGAGCAGGTTAATTATTCGGCCGGGGCAAGATGCCATATTTTTAAATTCCGGAAGAGTGGAAGGAATATTTAAAGATGAAGGAGATTATGATATTGAGTCACAAATTATTCCATTCCTATCTACACTGAAGGGGTTTAAGTTTGGATTCAACAGCGGAATGCGGGCAGAAGTATTGTTTGTAAATACTAAGGAATTTACAGTAAAATGGGGCACGAAAAATGCTATTCATATACCCCACCCGCAACTACCAGGAGGTATACCTATACGGGCGAACGGTACATTTAATGTGAAAGTCCATGATTATGTGGCGTTAATAGACAAAATTGCCGGGATAAAGGAAGCTTATTTTGTAGAGGATGTAAAACTAAGGATCGTGTCTGCTTTGGACCAGCTTCTAATGAAATGGATTAGCAGAGAAGGAAAAGATATGTTTAATCTTCAAGCCAATGCTTTTGATATTGCTAAAGGAATAAGAGAAGATTTAGATATGATTATCTTGAAGGATGGACTTACGATTACCGGATTTAATATTATTAGCTTTAATTATCCTGAAGAAATACAAAAAATGATCACTAAAACGGCTTCCCACAGTATGGTTGGAGATATGGGAAAATACCAGCAAGTAGAAATGGTGGACGGCATTGCATCGGGACGGGTTAAAGGAGGAGGTGCCGCTTCTGATATGGTCGGTATGATGATGGGAATGAATGTAGCCAGTGAAATGATGAAACAAATGAATCAGGATCAAAAAACGGCTTCGCAAAAAAGGCCGAATTTTTGTCCTAACTGTGGCACCAAAACAGGTGAAGGCAATTTTTGCTCCAACTGTGGAGAAAAACTAATATAACGTCGATTGCAACTTAAAGTTGACATCTTGCAAGTTTAAGTTGGTAGCATCAATTTTTGATTTTAGGTATTATTTGATTGAGGTGATTGAAATGAATTTCTATGAAAAACTACAAAAATTGAGAAAAAGGAATGGCTTATCACAAGAACAACTTGCAGGTGAATTAGGGGTGTCACGACAAGCTGTTTCCAAGTGGGAGTCAGGACAAGGCTACCCGGAAATCGATAAAATAATCCTCCTAAGTGATATTTTCAAAGTATCCTTAGATGATTTATTGAGAGAAGATAATCATATTGCAGTAAACAACGACAGTATAAAATTAGATTTAAAAGATATTTGGATTTTAATCAATCGTTCATTTAAGAAGATTTCTTATTCTTATCAAATTATTGTATGGATGGTTATAATTTGTACAGGAATCATTATTGTGTTTGGCGCTTTGAATTTAATATACACTATGGGGGCATATATTGGAAAACTTCTAAATTATGCCTATAGCCTTCACTTTTAAAGGATTTTAAATTATGAAATGAGTTTAAAATAATAAAATTAACAGAGTCTGTAGAATATTTCAATGGAGCGGAGAATATTCTACAGGCTTTTTTATTCGGGAAAAATTATATAAAATTTTTAAGAGAAGGGGAATATTTTGTGCGTAGTAATATATGAAAGACCGGTCATAAAAAATCAGTAAAGGGGTGAATATTTTGGAATACTCACAAAGTGCGCTTGTGGAAGGAATAAAGGCAAAGGATGTGGCTGCTTACAACTATATGATAAACAAATATACAAAGACAATTTATTATTTGGCCTATAATATTTTGTCGCCGGCGCTTGGTAAGGAGGATATTGAAGAGTGTGTATCGGATGTATTTCTGGATGCATGGATTAAAATCGATGAATTTAACCAGGAAAAAGGAAATTTCAGAACATGGCTTTTCATTCTAACAAAATATAAAGCACTTACATATAAACGCAAGAAAGCAACAAAAAATGTCGTTGATATTGAGGAGTTTCAAATAAAGGACAGCTATAACCTGGAGAAACAATTCTTTTTAAGGCAAGACCAGGAAAAGGTTGTAGAAATAATCAATTCTTTCAACCGAATAGACAAAGAAATATTTTTCAGAAGATATTTTTTTGATGAAAAAATAAGTGATTTGGAAAAAACTTTTAATTTATCCAGATCGGCTATAGACAATAGGCTTCTGAGAGGTAGAAAAATAATAAAGGAGGCATTAAATTATGAATGAAGATAAACTAATTCACCTGTTAAACAGTTTGGATGATGATTTGGTGGAACAAGAAATGGATAAACTATTAGACGGAGTGGAAATAGATATGGATTCTATAAATAAAAAAGCTCACCAAAAACTAAACAGGAACAATAAAAAGATGAAAGGCAGAAAAAGATTTGCATATGCAGCTGTCGCCTGTCTATGCCTGTTAAGTGTAACAACCATATATGCCAATGATATTTCACAGGCAATAAAATCATTTTTTAATAAAACGCCAATATATTCAACGATTGTCGATGGAGAAGCCTATTACTTGAAAGAAAGATACGCGCTAAATGATCATATTACTCTAGAAAGTATAATGGTGTCCGAAGGCAACTTGGAAATGGAAATAACCTCAAATTTAGACTCTAAGGAATTAAAGGATATAAACATTATACCCAAAAATAATCCGGATACAGTTTATTTTCCAGGAGGGTATTCTGAGGAGCAGGAGAAATATTACTTTCTCTTTATGAATAAAACAGAAGAAAACTACAATATTAAGCCTTTTAAGGATTTTAAACTTATCATTGCAGGAAACTCCTATGAGATTTCATTGGAAAAAGCTAAAAGTTTAGATGCAGGCAGCGGAATTTATACTTCTAATGCAGCCACAAACGGTTTGGAAGGTATAAACATTGGGGCTAAAATCATTGAGGGAAATGAAAAATTAAACATTCAGCTGATTGCCTCCTTTGAAGATAAAAATTTAAGGTTGGCTAAATATGGTAAACCAACAGAAGCAAGAGCATCAGGAACATTCGAAAATCTAGGGAAGGATGGTTTAGTAAGCAGCGGTAGCGGATTACGAACCGATGACCTTTATGTATTTGACGGAACCGGTAATGAATACAGGCTTGAAACTCCAAAAGATTCAAAAGGCCGTCCGGTAACGGTATTTGAAACAAATGCACCCAAAGATAAAAAGCTTACACTGAAATTACCTGCAATCATTGCTGCTTATCATGAAACAGTCGGTTCATTCTCCCTTGACATTCCTGATAAAGGGGAAGTAGCAGTGAATAAAGAAATCGACTTTACTATTCAAAAAGCTATAGTTAAAAATATTAAAAGAATATCACCGACATCTGCGGAAGTAGAATTTCAGTTAAATATCGGTGCTAATGAAAAAATTCGTATAAGATCGTTTAGTTTTTACAGCCCTGATATAAAGAAAGCATCTACAGAATTTAATGGAGATAAAGCTACAATGACTTTAGAATTTGATGAAAAGCTCGCTGCTACCAATCTTGAAATTAGTTATCCTAATTTTGTGATAAATGGAAATTGGATCATTGATATGCAGTAAGCATGAGTAGAAAACAATCCTTCAGCTGGTAGGAACAAGGGGACTGTTGCAGCGGTCCACTTGCAATTGCTGAAATTTAGATTTCAAAAGGAATTGACAAATACTTTTCTTTTACTTATACTTAAATAGTTAGAGGGAGTAACTGACCTTTATAAGGGATTAAAGTCGTCATTCCGGAAACAACAATTTCCCGGCTTTAATGGCAGTATGCCTGGTGAGACTCTACAGAGAATATAAGCTAATGCAAATTTAGCTTATATTCTCTGTAGAGTCTCTTGTTTTTGCTTAGAACTTTCTAACAGCACATTATTGCCACACAGGGATGCCAATACCAAAAGGAGGCGTATTTTTAATGGAAGCAGTGATTCATACTTATTTAGCTTCGTTTCCAACATTTGTTTTAGTTCTTATAATTTCCGTAATGCTATATATTCTGAGTAAAGGGGCAGACCTGTTGGTAGATAAGGCTGTCAGCCTTTCTCTTCACTGGGGTGTTCCTAAAATGATTATCGGAGCTACAATTGTATCCTTAGGTACAACGCTTCCCGAAGCTACCGTCTCCGTGCTGGCAGCAATCAATGGAAACCCTGACTTGGCATTGGGCAATGCTATTGGATCTATTATTGCTGATACGGGTCTGATTCTTGGATTAGCTGCGCTTATTGGGCGTCTGCCTGTAGACCGGGTTGTTGTAGAACGTCAAGGAAAGGTCCAGGTATGGGCGGGTATTTTACTTGCAGTTGTCAGCCTTCCTTTCTTTTCCGGAGGTAATGGAAATATCAGCAGATGGGTTGGCTGGTTATTTATAGTTTTATTAATAATCTATATCTATAGCTCAATTAAATGGTCTAAAAACCCGGTTTTAGATGGATCATCTATGGAAATGGAAACTGCCTTTACGGTAGAAGAGCATATCTTGAGTGAAGATATTTTAGCCGAGGAAAAAAGTCCTTTGATTATTCAAATATTAGAGTTATTTGCAGGCATAGCACTGGTTATAGGTTCATCAAAAATTCTTATACCAGCAGTGGAAATCTCAGCTGTTCGCGTTGGAATCCCACAAAGTATCATCGCAGCAACCTTAATTGCTTTCGGAACGAGTTTGCCTGAGTTAGTAACTGCTATTACTGCTGTGAGAAAAGGACATGGTGAGCTTGCTATTGGCAATATTGTTGGGGCAGATATTTTGAATGTACTCTTTGTAGTCGGCAGTGCTGCCGCTGTAACATCAGGGGGATTAGATGTCCCATTAAATTTCTATAAGCTCCAGATTCCAACGATGCTGATCATTCTGATTGCCTTCCGGTTATTTTCAAAAGGTGACAATGAAGAAATTACTAAAAAAGAAGGCTTTATACTCTTTCTCATCTACTTTGTTTATCTAATATTAAACTTTACATGGCTTTAATAGTATATAGAGAAGGAGTTTTCCGGGAATATAGGCAATAATATTTCAAATCAAGCAAAGTGTTATCAATAGAAACCGCCGTCATTTGTGATAAGATGAACCGTATCATAAATGATGGCGGTTTTTTGGTGGAAGCATTGGAAATACTTAGATGTATTAAGCTTATATAATTGCATTTTAATCATTATCTTATATGAAGTAAGGAAAATAGGTTATATGCTGGGGTGTGCTTATTTGGGATATGGTACGGGTTCAAGATTCAATGGGGGCAATAGCAAAAGAAGTACTTTCAGACCTTCAGAATGAATTAAATGCTATTAGAGGGGAAGTAGTTAAAAAGGTTGAAGCGGTTGGAAGAACTGCAATAGAAAAGGTCAAATAATTCAATAGCGAAATTGCTAAGATGGTGGACAAGGACTGCTTAACTTTAATTAAAAAGGATGAACTATATATTGCTACAACAAAAAGTCGAGAACTAAACTCTCGGCTTTTTTCTTACCTAGATTTTAATACAAAAATTGCTATTATTTGTAAAAAAATCAAAGGATTTATATAGGCTTTATAGAACTATAGAAGCAGATTAAATTTATCTTTAAAGAAATCTCTTAGGAAAGAGGAGCGTATATGGGATAAAAATTAAAAGAATGAATGATAGAGAAATTCACGTATCATTTGAGTATAATGATGAATTGGTAAAAAAGATTAAGAAGGTTGAAGGAAGGCGGTGGCAGCCGCATAAAAAATGCTGGGTAGGTCCTAATAATGTTAAAAGCATAAATTGTTCTTAACTTATTCAGCAAGTCTTAGAGTCGGTGAAGTAGTAAGACTAAAGGTAGATGATATTGATAGTGATAGAATGCTAATGCATATAAGACAAGGAAAGGGTAGAAAAGATAGAATATACAACTATAAGGAGATATTCCCGAACCATGGTTCGCAAATCCTTCTATTTTGGAATAAAAAACGAACTTTGGGTCGGAAATATAGTAGTTCTCCGAAACCATAAGCAAAGGACGCGGCGTCCTGCCGCGGATAGGGGAAGATGACTTTAAGAGCTTTCTTACTACACATTTGTATATTTATGTTCAAGTAATTTAATTCTAAAAGGGGTAATTTTATGAAAAAATCAATTATTTTATTAATTAGTGTATTATTATTTTCAATGATAGGATGTGTTAAAACTGAAGTAGAAGATCCTGAAAATGAAATAGAAGTACTAATAGGATATATAGTTATAGAAGATAATAATTTGCATTTTGACCAGGTTGAGATTGTAAAAAGGGAAGACAAAGAAAGAATGGAAGAGCTTGATTTAGATGAAAGCGATGTGCCAAGTGGATATGCGATTATAAATGAAAATCAAGAAAGAACAACTTATGAATTAGCAGATAAAGTAGTTTATAAATTTACTGATGTATACCTTAATTTTGTAGAAGAATCAGAAGATGATAGGGTATATATTACAACAAAGAAAGATGAATTTCTTAAACATTTAGGTGAGTATAATTTAAATGATATTCCGCTTTTTGAACAAACAATACCTTATTTTATTGAAGTCCAAGACGGAAAAGTTATTAGCATTGAAGAAAAATTTGAATATACAATTTAATCGACATATTACACAATATGTATATGTTGTGCTTTATTGCCAAATGAAAAGTTTAAGGGGGCGACGTCCTGTCGCCCTCTGAGTCAAGGGGCGTATGACATCGGAGAACAATGTGTTTGCACAGGGGTGCTGGAAGCACGTTTTAAGGGAAAGGTCAGAGTACCGCACCTTCTCACTGGGTGGCAAGCACCGCCAAGGGGGTAATCCTTTAGGGTCCAGTTCGAAGGCCTCGCAAATGCGAGATGTTATCGAAAATGGGACGTAAAAGACACCGCGTTCTATGGTGGATTTAAAAATGTCTTTGGTTGTTTAATATGCGCAAGATAAAAATATGATAGAAAGAGATGGGTGTTTTATTATATGAAAAGAAAGGGAATTATTTTTGATTTTAATGGAACCCTTTTATGGGATACTCAGCTACATAACAGAGCATGGGATAATTTTCTTAAGAATCATGGTTTCTCTTTGTCTGACGAAGAAAAGCATCAACGTATCCACGGTAGACTGAATAGCGAGATATTGAAGGACTTATTTGAAAGCAAGTTGACCAGAGAGGAAATTGAACGTTATGCCCTTGAAAAAGAGTACGAATATCAGAGGCTGTGTAAGGAGATTAATGAATTTTCATTAGCTGAAGGTGTAATCGAATTGCTTAATAAGCTTAAGGAACAGGACATTCCCTTTGTGATTGCAACAGCATCTGGAATAGAGAATATTGAATTTTACATTAGGGAACTTGAACTGAATAAGTGGTTTAAAAAAGAGCATATCGTTTATAATGACGGTTCCATGAGAGGTAAGCCTTTCCCGGATCTGTTTCTTAGAGCCATGGGTATATTGGGAATAGAAGGAAAGGATACGATCATTTTTGAGGATTCTATTTCTGGAATAAAAGCAGCTGAGGCGGCTGGTGCTGGGAAGGTGATAATTGTAGATTCAAATAGTGGTGATTATAATTCATGGATAGACAAATATCCAATAATTACGCATTTTCATCAAATTGACTACGAGTGGTTT
The DNA here is from genome assembly GCF_001750685.1 of Geosporobacter ferrireducens. Taxonomy (GTDB): domain Bacteria; phylum Bacillota; class Clostridia; order Peptostreptococcales; family Thermotaleaceae; genus Geosporobacter; species Geosporobacter ferrireducens. The sequence goes on from NZ_CP017269.1 coordinate 3,047,908, forward strand.
AATAAATAGATAAAGGTCAGTTCAAAACAATGTTTTCAACGCTTCGGGCGTGCTCACGGGTCGTTTCTGCCACACCGCCTCACCGGGCGGTAAGCGCCGCTAAAGGGAAAGGCTCCGCTGGCCCGGTTCGTCGGCGTCGTGAAAACGAAACGTTATATGATATGGCATATTAGTTTTAGAAACAGAGATTATTTATTTAATAGTTATGTCGGAGGTTGACGCATGAAATCGGTTGAAGAAATACTTAAATTCATTAAAATGCAGAAAGTGGCGTTATAGCGTCGATTGATGGGGATGGTTTTCCAAATCAGAAAGCTACGCTAAAACCACGAAAAATTGAAAATAATAATATCTTTTATTTTTCTTCTAATACATCTTCTTTACATAACATTGCACTCAAGTTCGCTTTGCCTATTTGGGGTCATCCCTTGGAAGAAGCAAAGCACATTTCTCAGCCTAAGATAAGAGCTATCTAAGGCTGAGAAAAGTCTTGAGTGCGGAGACGTTAGACGGCATATCTGACTAGATTTTTTTGCAATAGGGTAGTGGATTGTAAAAATGGGGAGGGAAAATGAAACAGAAAAAATATTTATATATAGTAATTACGATAATAGTAATCAGCATTATTATTACTGCTGCCTATCTGAATGACAAGCGGATATATGGCAAAATATATAATTTGATCGATGAAGAGCAGATTAACATCACTTCGTCGACTTATACTGAAAATAACAAAGTTGTTGCCGAAATAAAAGCATCTGATAATGCTACCTATATTAAGGTTAATGATGTTGGTCATATTGTAGATAATAATAAACTATTTAAAATATTAACAAAATACAAATGCAAAAAAAGTAAATCCAATTATTTTCCATATACAACAGGGGATGTAATTGCAGAGATATCAATTCATCAGAATAATAAACCTAAGCATATTATACTGGGCAATTTTAATATTTGGTATGAGACTAGTGACAAAGTGGCTTATGATATTATCGATGGTGATAAGTTACTTCAAGAAATATTATTGCTTGTAGAAAAATAAATTTTCTCATATAGTAATTTGAAATTTTATTCGAAAGAGTGCAAATAACAGAAACAAAGTAGTTTAAATTATCTTAGAAGTTTAAGTTGCTGGTTATTTCCGTCAGAGACGCCGTCTAACAATGTGTTCAAGTTCGTGCGGTAGGTGAAGTCTCTGGAGCAGAGCTGCGCACACCATAAATACTAAGCCAAGTCTGGCTAAGTATTTATGGCGTCTTGAACACGGAGACGTTAGATGACACTCCAATATCGGAGCAAGGTAATGGGGTCAATTGGTTTGTTTGCAAAGGGGCTATCATAAATATCAATGTAGTTAAGTTTCAAATTAAAAGGAGCGATAGACTTGAATTCAAAGGAAATAAATGTAGTTGGTGAAAATATATTGAAGAAAAGAAAGGGTGCAGACCTTTCTCAAAAAGCATTAGCAGAAAAACTTAGTGTTACATGGGAGATGGTATCAAGTTGGGAAAATTTGTACAAAACTGCAAAACAAGAATTATGTATATAGCATATATGTAAAAGGGGGGCTTAAGAGTGAAGAAGCAAATCAAAGAATTTATATTAAATCTTGGTGCGGATGTGTGTGGTGTCGCTAATGTTGACCGCTTTTCCGAAGCACCAGCAGGCTTTCACCCAAGAGATATATTTTCCGACTGCAAATCGATCATTGTGTTTGGCATAGCTCTTCCAAAAGGGCTGACAATGATAGAACCAAGGCTGATATACGGTCATTTCAATTATAGCACATGTCCAGAGGTTGATTGGGTCGCATTAAGAGCTGCAAAAGAGATTGAAAGGATCTCTAGTGGCTATGCTGTACCGCTTCCCTCAGACGGTCCTTATGAATACTGGGATGCAGAAAAACTGGAAGGCCGTGGTCTGATATCCATGAAACATGCCGCCGTACTCGCAGGACTAGGAACACTAGGTAAAAATACATTACTACTAAACGAAAAGCATGGTAATCTGTTGACTTTGGGAATAGTTCTTACAGAGCTTGATCTTGTCTCCGACTCGCTTGCGGAGAGTATCTGTATAGATGGTTGCAATCTATGTATCGAAAACTGCCCGTCTCAAGCATTGGACGGCCGAAACGCAAATCAGGCAAAATGCAGACCGAATACATATGGAACCAATGACAGAGGCTTTAATACTGTTAACTGCAATAAATGCAGGGTAATTTGCCCAATGAGACAAGGAAAGAAAAGTGATTAGCATGATGTGTGATTAAATTGGTTTGCTTTTTTAAAAAAGTCGTAATGTATTCTAAAATGTTATGTATGCTATAAATAATAGATTTAAGGGTGCGACGTCCTGTCGCCCTCTGAATCACGGGACGTATGGCATCGGAGAACAATGCATTTGCATAAAGGTGCTGGAAGCACGTTTTTGGGGCAGGTTTAGCACCACATCTTCTCACTGGGAGCGAAGCTCCGCTAAGGGGTATTCCTATGGGGTCCAGTTCGAAGGCGTCACAAATGCGAGACGTTACACAACAGATCGATTAACTTGGGCACCGTCCTGGCATGATAAGTATTAAGGTAGGTGTTTCACAAGGAATACATAGAATAAATTTAAAATATTAGCGCTTACTAAACTACAGTGAAATAAATTTAAGGGGGTAATAAAATGGAAGGTGTTTATAGCGAAATTAAGATTGTAAAAGTACCAAAGATGCAAGTTGCAAGATATGTTATTATTAGTCCCAATCCAGAACATGATGTGATTTCTTACATGGATAACTGGGCAAAAAATAGTGGGTTATTGGATTTTAAAGATTATAAGCCAAGAAGAATAGGTTGGGATTTCCCGTTTGTGTCTAAACAACAATCAGAACAGTTTGGACTTCGTGGTTATGTGAGTGCATACATTATTCCAGAGAATTTTAAACCTGAATGTGGAGGAGTAGAAATAGCATACATAAATGAAGATACATATGCAACTTTAACAGTAACAGATCCCCATAGTAATTCTTTTGAAAAAATACCAAAGGGATATGAAATATTGATGGAGTTTGTAAACAGTGGAGAATATAAAGCTACTTCATGGGAGAATAGAATTGCATTTGAAGAAGAATATGATATAGATGGTGTTCACTATATGGATATATATATTCCTGTGAAGTAAAGTTAAAAAAAGGCAATTAAAGTATTTGGTGAAAGTCTACAGGATGAGGCATTGACCGCAGCACCATGCTGCTCTTAGCTTTGAGGCTCGGTCCGTCGTGTAATACGAGGATTTGCGGCTCTGGCTGCGCCTTCGACCTAACTTGACAGTTGTCATGCCTTTTGCTAATAGAAGATATGCTTTTGAAGGCAAAAGTCATACATAGCAAGTGGGTTAGGTCGAAGGGGATGGTTCTTGTTTGCCTTTATGCTTACGATGATAACTAAGAGAAGCTGTAAAGATAGATCTACTATGTCGCTGAAAAAGATGGTATTTCCTTTGACCTCTTTGGCTTATAAAAAACCGCTGATACAATGATACGCTGAACCGTACCATAAATGACTGCGGTTTTTTTATGGGCAAATATTTTGAAATACACGACGGATTTAGATAAAAGAAGGTGAAGGAAATAAAACGAACAAGAATCATCCTAGTGTATTAATTACATAAACAGTAAATTTATGGTAGAATTTTATAAGAAAGCTTAGGATGGGGGAAAATGAAAAAGATGAAGAGAATTTTTCTTATGCTGTCCATCTTTATGATCTTTGTAGTAATTAATTACATCCTAATTATAGGTCAATATAAAAAAGCTGCAGCCAATGGAGGATATAGCAATTGGACGATGATACAGCATCCATTATATAATGCAAGTCATAAAATTGAGTTTCTTATGGATGAGGCTAAAGAATTAGAATTAAATCTATGGTGGAGAAGTTTGACCGGAAGCATTGAGATAACAATAACTGATAAAAAGGGGGAAATTTATTTTAGCAAAAAAGCAAACCAAATGAAAGATGAATACCTTGTAGCTCTAAGGCAAGGAAGATACATATTGAGCATAAATATTTCTAATTTTACAGGTGCCGCTGCCTTAGGCTATGAAAATATAGTTAGAATAAATGCATTTCCTAATGAGGGTTACAGCATTATTCCAAGTGATCCATCAAAGAGCTTTTATTGGGATTACTTGCTATATATTCCAAGTAAAATAAAAGAAAGCAAGCTCTTAGTCGTACCTAACAATACAGGAAAAGTCAGCGATCTTATTGATGTTCATAAAGAAAAAGCAAAAGAACTGATTATATATAAAGCAACATTAGCGGAAGACCTGGGAATACCCCTCTTGGTACCTATTTTCCCTAGGCCTGAAAGTCACAATGAATTGTATACCCACGCCCTTGACAGAGAAACGATTTTTACAAATATCAATGAATTAAAAAGGTTGGATTTGCAGCTCATAGCAATGATAGATGATGCTAAGCGGATATTATCGGAAAAAGGGATTATGGTTGATGAGAAAATATTCATGTCGGGATTTTCTGCTTCAGGAGATTTTGTGGATAGGTTCACCTTTCTACACCCTGAAATGGTAAAGGCCGCTGTTATTGGCGGAAGTGACAATATTATTCCTTATAAAAATCTAAATGGAGAGAATATTCCATACCCCATAGGAATTTATGATTATGAAAAAATTACAGGTAGGGAATTTGATGTGAATTTAATAGGGGATGTATATAGATATATATTTAAAGGAGCGGAAGATGAAGGCGGATGGCAATTATGGGTAGAAAATGGTAAAAAAATCAGATGTACAGGGAAAGAATATTATGAGAAATTTGAAGCGCCTCAACTAATTGAAAGCTTGAAAAAACGTGCTAAACCGATTTGTGTTGAAGGAAATCTAACGGATGTAGAACAAAAGGAAATATTATTTAGGGCGTATGACGGGAAGATTCTAATAGATAGGTTTTTAAAAATCAAAGAGACCTTTGATATGTTAAATATAGATAAAAGCGAATTCGTTCTATATAAAGGGATAGGACATGAAATAACTGAGGAGATTAGACAGGATGAATTAGAATTTTTCAGGAAAATATTGAGTAAACCGTAAGCTATATTGTTGAAATTCCAGTAGTAAGAAGAGATTTCTTTAGACTATTTTTGTATTAAAGGATATAATAAAAGCTAATAATCTAAAGGCATGCGTGGCTTTAGAGGTATATAGAATTTAAAAGGAGGGGATATCATGCGTTATACGATAAAGCCAGAAGTGTTTGAGCTCGATCCAAGATTGCACTTCGGAGTTCTGGTAGGAAAAGGGCTTAGCAATACGGCGTCATTGCCTTCAGACACGGATGTGCTTAGAAATGCGGAGAATTATGTCAGGCAAACCATTAGAGAAGAAGAAGTCCGAAATCTTCCCACTATACGAGATTACCGAAATACCATGGAAAAGGCAGGAATAAACCCCAATAAATATCCTCCATCCACGGAAGCTATGATGAAAAGGGTATTAAAAGGTTCTTCACTACCTACAATCAATGCATTAGTGGATTTGTGCAATGCAGTTTCCCTGGAAAATCAGATTTCACTGGGCGGCCATGATCTAAGAGATATACAGGAGGATTTGAGCGTTTGCTTCAGTAAAGGGACTGAAAGGTTTTTGCCTTTTGGTGCAAAAGAATATGAAGAGGTAGAAGATCGGGAACTGGTTTTTACCAGCGGAAATATTGTTCAGACAAGAAAATGGATCTGGCGTCAGAGTGAACTGGGCAAAATGATGCTGGATACAAAAGATGTTTTCTTTCAATTGGTGAGCTTTGAAGGCAATGAGGGCAGTCAGCTGACAAAAGCTCTGGATTCATTGGAAGCGCTTATTGTAGAAAGGTTTGGCGGTACATGCCAACGGTACATAGTAAATCAAGATAATCCGAGTATTGAATTTTAACGGAAAGGAACTATTATTGTGACGCCCTTTACCGAAAAAGTGATTAATATTATATTAAGCATCCCCCGAGGGAGGGTCATGACTTATGGACAGATTGCAGGATTTGCAGGAAATCCTCGGGCTGCCCGTCAGGTTGTCCGTATACTCCACTCGATGAGCAGGAAGCATGGGCTGCCGTGGCATCGGGTCATTAACAGAAAAGGACAGATTACGCTGCCAAGTGATGGGCCTTACAATGAACAAATGATGATTCTAGAGATCGAGGGTATTGAAATAGATATAAACGGAAATATTGACTTAGACAAATACCAGTGGCACCCATAAGGGAGCAGGGAAATAGATGCTAAGAGCTTAAATGGTGTATGGAAAGAAAGGCATATATTTGTGCTGAATTAGCGATATGCAGATCAAAGAGCAAGTCAGCTGATTAACGATTTGCACGACAAAATCAGGTTTAATCTTAAAGGAGATGAGAAAAGTGGATTGTATCGAAGCCATTTTAGGAAGGCGAAGCTGCCGCAGTTTTAAAAATCAGAAGATAGAAGAGGGAAAGATTACTGCAATTTTAGAATGTGCATTATATGCACCTTCTCCTGCCAATAAACAGCCATGGGAATTTATTGTGGTAGAGAATCCTGAATACAATCAAAAACTAAAAGATGCTGTAGAGCGGTCAAAAGAGAAGATTGCAGAGAAAAGCGGATGGTCATGGGTACCTAAATACAATGTTGACTTTATTAATCAAGCCCCTACATTAATCGTGGTGGTTGGAGATCCAAGTAAAAATGGTGCTGAACAATTTCTTGAAGAACCCAGTCAAGGGTATGAGCATGCTTGCAGCGCAGCAATTCAAAACATGCTTTTGGCTGCCCATAGCATGGGATTGGAGTCCTTATGGCTTTCTCTGTTTGAAAAAAAGGATGTCCGGAAGATATTTGAAATTGATGAGGATAAGGACCCCGTTGCCATTATTTGCCTAGGTTACCCTGAACATATTGGACAAGCACCTACAAGAAAAAGCATAGAATCAAAGGTAAGATTTATAGAATAGTCTACACCTCTTTTTAAGATACAGTATAAGAAGATACAGGACTAAAAAAGTTTAGAGTGACAGTTCCTGCACAGTCTGGCGGCCTTCTGTGATTTGTACATTGGCCATAATGAATATGCTAAGAAAACAACCTTGTAATTCACAAGGTTGTTTTTATTAAACGATTTCCGAAGCAAGATTTTCATGGACCAGCAGTTCAATTTCCTGAATACGGCTTTTATCTAATTTTCTTAACCAATCGAAAAAAGCTGTTTCCCAGGCATAGCTGTGAGCAATGGAATTTGAAAGGAATGTAGGAAGCTTTTCTTCTCCTCTTAACATATATTCCTTAAAGCTACTAGTGATTAATGTACTTATTTCCAGATTTCCTAAACTATTGAAGAGGTGATCATACTCTTTTTCATAAAAACAGTCTGCTTTCAGCAAATCAACAAAATCCTCTAAAGAATTAACATACTTTGTTAATATAATCATTTTATCTTCAACAGTGGAACAATCTGTTATTTTTTTATAGATAAATCTAAAGATCCTATTATTCATTTTGGAACCTGTTTCTAGAACGGTTTTTTCCTTATGGTGAGCCACGGTTTCTAAAACCATCATATTTACAAGATGATCATATTCTAACGCATTATTTAGACGTTCTACCATAGATTCCGAGTACCGGTAAATTAAGTCAATAAGGTCAGGTACTGTGATCTCTAAGCGGTTTATGATTTTATCTAAAATATTGGAAATAAGATGTTTTAAGTTAGTTTTGCTTATTCCACTCAGCTCCGCCTTAATCATTTCAAGCCCTATAGGGGAAATTAAAAGGTTTTCGTAGCCTTTATCCAGTAATGTTAGAAAAACAAGGTTATTGAATACAAGCTCAAATAAGTTTATGGGTGTTTGTTCATAATTTAGTCTGTTGGATTTTCCATAGGCTTGGAGCAGTAGGGTTATACTTTTAGAATCAAACTTGCGGCAAAAGTCATTTTCTAATTCAAAGGCAGCAAGATAGCTTCTGATGTAAGCGATTCCTTTTACGGACATGTCATCGAAGACTAAAGGGTAGTCTATATCGCTGGAAGTATTATGGGCTGAAAAAAGTATGTCATAATCTAAAAAGAAATTGGGTATTGCCTTTGTAAAGGTTTCGTTATAGACAATATTTGGCACTGCCACACGTTTTGTTTCGACGGATTGATATAAATTTTTTGTACTTTCGAAATAATCTTCGGCATAGATCATTGCTTCTTTATATAAGGTTTTTATATTGCAGGACTGTAAATGGCTGATGGCATCCTCCGGATTAAGATGCTTCATTAAATAAAGGTCTAGTGAATAGACAATGGATTTCATCAAATCTTCTGCTGTTTCAGCTTTTAAAGTAGAACTTTCTCCCTTTGTATACATTCTCATCACTTCTTTGAAAACTTCCATTAATTCAAGAGGAATATTCTTTGCAAGATCTAAAGGCAATAATCTGCCCCGCACACCTTCGTTTACAAGTGAAGCAAAGTACTGATCATGATTCAGTTTTTCCTTATTTATTCCAATTATTGATCCCATAATGCATCCTCCCAACTTTCTAACAGATCCTCATCCGTCTCCTCATCAATATCCTGATCCTCTTCCTCTCCAAATCTATAGTACCTAATGATCTTTTCTGTTTCCCTTCCTTTTAGCAGATCCATAACACCAAAGCATTTATGATTATACAATTCTGCCAATTTTTCAATCAATGTGTCATCGCCTATATCATCATCCAACTCATTTTTTATATAATGAAACAATTCCTGAATCTCAATCAGTGTCTCTGCATAATCCGTTTGTTGAATATAAGGTGACGAGCAAAATTGCGCAATGATTTTGCGCGTGATTTCAGTATCTATTTCGACCCGGCTATATTCCTTTAGAATAGTGTTCCGGGCGGTTATAATTTCCCGGGAATCCTGTAGGGAGAGATACAATCCAAAAAGTGTTGAAAGTTCATTTGTAAGCATAATTTCATGGGCCATGTCTTCCATTAAAGACAATTCTGTAGCATGAAAAATATTAAGAAAATACATAAAGATCCCTCACTTTCAAATAAATTTTCAAAAATATATTTACAAATTATAAAAAATATGATATAATAAAATAGAGATATTGTAACATTTGCAAAAATGGACGTTATTTTAATTATACTTGTTTTTAGATATTAAGTCAACTCCTAAAATGTCTATTTTATTTAAATAGATAAAAAGTCAAAAAGACATCATTCTTTTTGACTTTTTGTTTGCTAAAAACTATTATGGTATAATATGGGATATAAAGTTAAAAGAAATGAAAAAATCGTTTGGAAAACCCGATCATATTCAAGCTATGATGGGGTTTTTTTATTTCAGAAGGTGGGGAGAATAGTAGCAGTATGAACAGAGAGAATCAGCATGAAGTGTCAATAAGATTTGAGAGGGGTGTACAAATATGTTTGAAGAAAAGCAGGAAACATTAATAGATGGTGTGAAGGAAAACGATAGAGATAAAATATACGGGATGATTGATAACATGTATCCCATAGATATTGCCATAATTTTAGAGGAGTTTGACGATAAAAGCCTATTGAAGTTTTTTTCGCTAATAGATGATGCGCTTATGGCTGAGATCATAGAACAGGCCAGTGAGGAATTACAGGTTAGAATGATTAAATTATTCGATTTCAAAGCTATCGTAAGCTTATTTTCCTATATGTCCAATGACGATATTGCCGATATTTTGGGGAATCTCCCCATCCAAATGAGAAAAGATTTATTAAAGATGATGAAGGACGGAGATACGCAGCAGTTACAAGAACTGTTAGGTTATGAGGAAGATAGTGCCGGTGGTATTATGACAACAGAGTATATTGCATTAAAAGGAGATTTAACCATAGGGGAATCTTTAAAAAAAATTAAGGAGATTGGACCGAAAACAGAAGTGATTGAAACCATATTTGTATTGAATAAAAATAAAGGATTGATTGGAACTGCAGATTTACGGGATATATTGATTGCTCCTGAAGATAAGAAGTTAATCGACATAATGAATGATAATGTAATCTCTGTTAATCCTGAAGAGGACCAAGAAAAGGTATCCTTGCTTGTTTCAAAATATGATTTAAAGGCTATTCCTGTTATTAATCACAAGCGTTCTCTTTTAGGCATTATAACCGTTGATGACATCATTGATGTTATTATAGAAGAACAGACAGAGGATATGCTGCGTTTAGGCGGCGTAAGCAAGGAGGAAAGGGTGGATAGTGCATTAACAACCTCTATTAAAAAGAGGCTGCCCTGGCTGTTTATTAATCTGGGAACGGCTTTTTTAGCTGCTTTTACCGTAGGGTTATTTGAAGACGTTATCGCGCAAGTAGTTGCTTTGGCTGCTGCCATGCCTATTGTAGCAGGAATGGGAGGAAATGCAGGAACCCAGACGCTGTCAGTGGTAATTAGAAGTATTGCCCTTGGGGAAGTCAGTTTAAAAAAGAATTGGAAGCTGGTATTTAAAGAAATTGCCCTTGGTGTAATTAATGGGGCAACTACGGGGATTTTGACAGGTATAATCCTTTATATGAAGTATGGCAATCCTTATCTTGGTCTAATAATCTTTGCTGCGATGATCGGAAACTTAGTGATAGCAGGGTTTTTTGGATTTTTAATTCCATTATTATTGAAGGTGTTTGGGATAGATCCGGCTTTGGCATCGGCTATATTTTTAACGACAGCAACCGATGTTTTTGGATTTTTTTTGTTTTTGGGCCTGGCAAAGATGTTCTTGCCGCTGCTGATGTAAAAGGCAAAAAGGTGCGGGAGCTTCCCATTTGTTTCCTTGTTTTTATTATGTTATGCTAAAGTAAAGGGATATAATGATGGCAAGGGTGACAGGTAAAATGTCCCCGTGACTAAGGCTTATGCAAGGGAGTGTGGTTATATGAAGAGGAACGGAAAGCATGCAGAAACCATTAAAATATTTCTGGTAGATGCTTTTACGAAAGAAATATTTAGAGGAAACCCAGCAATGGTATGTATTTTAGATAAAAAAATAGAGGATGCATTCATGCAAAAAATTGCTTTTGAATTTAACCTGTCAGAAACAGCGTTTTTGCTGCCTAAAGAAAATAATAATGAATATGCAATCCGGTGGTTTACACCCCAAAAAGAAGTACCATTATGTGGTCATGCAACCCTTGCAGCATCACAAGTATTATTTGACCATAAAAGAATTTCTTCTGATGAAATAATATATTATTCAGAAAGTGGAATTCTTAAGGCAAAGAAAGATATTTATGGAATTAGTTTGGATTTTCCGCTTGATGAACCGGAAGAAGTATCGGTTCACCCGTATAGTGAACTTTTAAAAGCTATGGGCATTTCAGCCTATGAAAATATAGTATTGGGCAGAAGTACAAAAAAACTTATTATACATTTAAAGAGCCAGGAAGAAGTTATAAATGTTCAACCCAAATATGAAGAGATGAAAAAGCTAAATGTTGAAGGAATAAAAGGCGTTGGAATTACTTCCACGTACAATAATCAATACCATTTTATCACAAGATATTTTAATCCTTGGGCGGGAGTCAATGAAGATCCTGTGACCGGTTCGGTACATACGGCATTAGCAGCTTATTGGTCAAGAATTTTAGGCATAAATGAACTAAAAGTACACCAGGCCTCCTATAGAGGCGGCGAGATGACTTTAAGAATAAAAGATTCTAATAGATTAGAGATTATTGGAGATGCACGGATCGTCTTTAAAGGTGAATTAAATCTGGATGAACAAGATAGGCACATATGAAAGGTGCATCAAATTTCAGAAAAAGGGATTTATAAATTTTTGTATGCTTATATAGGCCTTTGAGAACAGCGGTTTCCTCAAGGGCCTATATATTTTTACCAGAAGGGAGTTAACTTTATATTTTATAGCAGGGTCTTCAATACATATTGATTCAATTCATCTAATGCTTCAATTACTTGATCGGAATATGAATCCATCTCTTTAAAGGCGGCTTCTGCTTTAGCCATATCATTTGAGGCGACCGCTACTACAGATTCCTTTGCCCATTCATGCAAACGCACATGGGGCTGCTCAATTTTCTTAAAAATAGCATTATCTTTAAAAATATCTCTGCCCTCACCATAATACCATTTGCCAAGTCTACATTCCTTGTAGTTTCCCACTATATTTACATCAATTGTTTCATAACCAAGCAGCATATTATAAATACGCCATCTTAAATTTAGGTGATCTGTCCTAGATAACGCTAAGATATCGTTTATGGCAAGATGTTGTGTATCCTTAATCATGCCCAGCCTTATTTGATTGTTCAACTGGCTAACCTTAAAAATTCCCTGTCCGGTTTTATTACAAGTTGTAAGGATATTATCTGCTGATTGAGACAATTCTGCGGCCCTGCTGGCAAACTCTTCGGTAACAGCCGTTTGTTCCTGTGTATTCGCTGCAATTTGAATTGCCTCATTATTCAACTGTTTTATAGATTCAACCACCTTTTTATTTGCTTCAATGACTTGATTTACAAGAATAGAACCCGTTTCAAGCTCACTAGCCGTTTTGCCGGTATGGGATACAACCTTTGATAGTTCATCACTTAAGGTTTTTATATTGTTTTGTATGATGTTTACTGAAGATTTTGTATGTTCAGCTAGTTTTTTTACTTCTGATGCAACTACACCAAAGCCTTTACCGTGTTCTCCTGCTCTTGCAGACTCTATAGCAGCATTTAAGGCTAGCAAATTAGTCTGATTGGCAATTTCTTTTATTATATCCACGACTTGATCAATTTGCTTCATTTCATCTATTAGAATATTCATGTCTGTGCTTATTGTTTTCACTGTTTCAAAGGACTTCTGAACAAATGAAAATGCATCCAGCATGTTAGCATTAGACTCAGACGTTACCTCTAATGTATTGCTAATAAAACCTGCAACATTTTGAGCACGTGACGAGACATCTTCTATAGATGCACTCATTTCCTCGCTGCTTGCAGTTATCATATGTATTGCGTCATTCTGAGCTCTGGCTTCATTTATCATGTCTTTTACATAGGTCATTTCAGTAATATATCCTAGTATTTTATTTACTTCTAGCATTTTATTCTTCTTTTCCAGATATATGCTGTTAACCATGTCATTCCAAACAGTTGCCAATGCTTCATTTTTAAATTTAGATTTATCTGCCAATACAATTTTTCCTGCTTCCAATTCTTTGAACAAATAAAGTAATTCCGCTAGATCTTTGCCTTCCTGTTCAACATGAATGCTATTATATTTTCTTTCTTTAAGTTTGCTAAACACGAATACACCTCCCATATTATAGATAAAGGTTGTATAAATCTGAGAAAACTGTAAAAGTTTGTCGATAGAATATATTTTATCAGATGATTTACAATATTACAACCAATATTGATCAACAAAATTGTTATCAATATCTATCGCGTTTAGTGTTTTAAGATTAAAAGAGAGGTATTTCATATGTTGAGAAAAGTTGGAGGAAAGAGTAAAGACCAAATATATCACATCGTGAAATGAGAAAATTCTATACATCTGTTGTTAAAAATTAATTGATAGGGAGAGGGCAAAATGTGCTCTCCCTTGATGTATTGATAAGAATTTGTATTGACGAAAATATTTGATGTTGATACAATTATGTTATCAATATTGTTGAACATTTTTCCGGGTGGGTGGTGTAAATTTAAAAAAACATTTGATCCCATTGATTTCTAATGATATTAGATAATCAATATCATTATGAATTCTGGGTTTATAAATATATTGCTTTCATGTCCAGCCATTTATTTGGATATTTTTTAATAAAACAAATAATTTTGCGTGTTAAAATATCAGTCCAACATAAGGCAATTGTAAAAATTGCCTTTTTCTTGTGTTATTTAAGGTGGTATATAAAAGGAGGCATTCATATGTGGGTAATGATTACAATTCTTGTTGCGGCAGTAGGGGGCTTAACAGCTACTAAGTTAAAAGTACCGGCGGGTGCAATAATAGGCTCCTTGCTTGCAGTAGTAGTATTTAATCTTTTGACGGGTAAAGCGGTATTTCCACAGGAGTTTAAAATGATAACCCAGATTGGAACAGGTACATATATAGGTTCACGTATCTGTAAAAAAGATGTTGTTGAGTTGAAAAAAACAATTATCCCAGCAATAATTTTAACCGTTACTATGTGTGTATTTAATATTGCTGTGAGTATATTCCTAACAAATTATACAAATATCGATTTAGTAACGGCACTTTTTGCAACAGCTCCTGCTGGGGTTACAGATATGACGCTGATTTCAGTGGATTTTGGTGCAGATTCTTCTAAGGTTGCAGCGTTGCAACTTATCAGACTCATATCTGTAATTGCAATTATGCCGATGCTTATTAAGCACCTGGCAGCAAAAGTCAATATAGTTGAAAGCTTTGATGATTCCCGGGAAGAAATAAGCGTAAATACTGATACAAATAACGATTTCAAAGAAGTTGTTAAAAGAACCATTTATACGTTGTCCGTAGGTATTATTTCCGGATGTATAGGTTATTTTTTAGGTGTCCCTGCTGGAATTATCAGTTTTGCAATGGTTGCTTGTGCTTTTTACAACGTCAGAACTTCAAAAGCATATATGTCCATTCATTTGCGTAAGAGTATTCAATTTCTAGGAGGGGCACTTATAGGTGCCAGAATTACAATGGAGCAGGTTGTAGCTATGAAAGATTTACTCCTGATAATTTCTGTTGTAATAGTAGGGTATATTGCACTTAATTTTCTATTAGCATTCTTAATTTCAAAGCATAGTACTTTAGATATAATTACATCACTATATGCATCAGCGGCAGGAGGGCTTACGGATATGGCGATCATAGCAAGTGAGATGGGAGCAGATGCTCCTAAAGTTGCTACATTGCAATTCGCAAGAGTTGTAAGTGTAATTGCTTTTTACCCTATTATCATCAAAACTTTATTAAATTTTATTCATTAGGAAGATACTGCTTTCATTTGGGCTTTTTAGATGCGTGTATATTTTGCAGAATTGGGAAGCCCTTTCCTATAGATAGATTGTTTAAAATAGGATATGAGTGCTCAATCTTTGCTGCCGACAGCTAATATTCTAAATAATCAAGTAATGTATTGACAATAAAAATAAGCGAGTGATATAATGTGCATACAAGATTGTAGAACAATAGTGTCTACAATAAAGGAAAACGATTTTAAATATAAAGGAGAGATAGCATGAAATCATTAATTGATGGCGCTTATGATTTACACGTCCACTCAGCACCAGATGTACTGCCTAGAAAAATGGATGATTTAGAAATGGCCCAAAGGATTATTAAAGCGGGAATGAAAGGTTACGCTGCCAAATCTCACTACTTTTGCACTGCTGAAAGAGCTGCCCTGGTTAATCAGCTTTATCCAGAATGCCATGTTGTGGGTACCATTACACTAAATAACTCCGTGGGGGGGATTAATCCATCTGCTGTTGAAATGGCTGGAAGAGCAGGTGCTAAGATTGTGTGGTTTCCAACCTGTGATGGAGCATACGAGCAAAAACATGTTTTTTCAGGAGATGCAAACAAAAAATTACCGTACTGGGCACAAATAGTAATACAAATGAAAGAAGAGGGAATCATTACACCTACACTCTCAGTATTAGAAAATGGAAAATTAACTGACAATACAATACAAGTGTTGGAAATAATAGCGAAACACAAAATGATATTGGCAACGGCACATCTATCGCACGGAGAAACCCTTGCTTTGGTAAAAGAGGCTAAGAAAAGAAATGTAGAAAGAATTATTGTTACCCATGTGGATTTTCCAACTACTTTCTATACAATTGAAGAACAAAAAGAGCTAGTGGCTCTAGGTGCATATATGGAACATGTTTATACGACATGGGCTACTGGTAAAGTAGACTTTGAAACAACATTAGAGCAAATCAAAGCAATAGGAGCTGATCATGTAGTATTAGGAACAGATTTAGGGCAGCCTGCAGGACTATATCCAGATGAAGGGCTTTTGCTCTTTGCACAAAAACTGGTAGACGCAGGTATAAAAGAAGCAGAAGTAGAAAAAATGACAGTTCACAATAACACTACATTATTAAAGTAAGGGAGGTTTTTGAATTGCAAGGAAAAAAAATGTTAGTAGTCAGTGCACATGCCGCAGACTTTGTTTGGAGATCCGGTGGGACAATTGCAAAATACATCAAACATGGTGCGGAGGTCCATGTGGTAGTGCTAAGCTTTGGTGTTAGAGGCGAATCTAATGATCTATGGAAAGAGGAAAATCAAACAGTGGAAAATGTTAAGAAGATTAGACTTGAAGAATCCTCAAAAGCAGCAGAAATATTAGGTGTAAAAAATATAGAGTATTGGGACTTTGAAGATTACCCAATGGAAATCACAAGAGGGCGATTGGACAGGCTCGCTCAAAAAATAAGAGAAACAAGGCCGGATATCATTCTTACTCATGATAAAAAAGATGGACTTAATCCAGATCATGATGCAGTTAGAAATTACGTTTTCCAATCTAGTATCATGTCAAATTCAGCAGGTGTAATAACTCCTGGATTCCCAGTTACCAAGCAAATGATGCTGTTTGGATTTGAACCACATCAAACAGAAATAAGTGATTTCAAGCCAGGAACATTTATAGATATCACAGAAACATATGAGCAAAAAGTTGAAGCAATGAAGTGCTTCAAGGCTCAAGGGCACCTGATAGAATATTATACGCAAAGGGCATTTATGAGGGGAAATCATGCTAGACGGCTTTCGGGTGTAAAGGAGTATAAGTATGCAGAAAGTTTTTCAAACTTCTTTCCAAGAGTTGCAAGTGAATTCTGATAAAACAAATATAGGAAGGGTGTAAATAATGAAAAAATCAAATAAGTTTAAATTAGTAATTAGTTTGCTTTTATTACTTGTCCTTATTTTAACAGCATGTACGCAACCAGCAAATCCAGCCCCGTCACAAAATGAAACGGCAACACCAGCGCCAACAGGAGGTACAGAAGAACTAATATTTGGAACTGGAGGAACTGCGGGAACTTACTACATTGTAGGTGCTGCGATGGGTAAGGTAGTTTCAGAGCGTTCGGATAAGTTAAATATAATTGTTCAAGCTACCAAAGGTTCAATGGAAAACATCAACTTAACAAGTGTAGGAGAAATGCAACTGGGCATGTCAAATGCAGATGGCGTATTTGATGGATACTATGGAACAGGCAGCTATGAAAAAGGAGGCAAGCAAGATATTGTTGGATTAATGTCTCTTTATATGAGTGCTGGACATATGGTAGTAAAAAAGAACTCAGGAATAAATAGCTACGCTGATTTGAAAGGTAAAAAAGTAGTCCTTGGACCTCCAAGTACAACGATCGTGGAAATGTCAAAAGCTATTTTAAGAGAACACGGAGTAGACCCGGATAAAGACATCAAACCATTCTATTTATCATTTGACGAAGGCGTATCAAAGCTGGTAGACGGGGATGTAGATGCAAGTTTCTTCGTGGCAGGAGTTCCAACAGCTGCGCTTATGAATGCAAGCTCAACTGGCGGCGTTGATCTATTAGATGTAGAAGATGCGATATTAGATAAAATAGCTAATGAATTTCCTTATTTTGAAAAGTACACGATTCCGGCAAATACTTATAAAGGTATAGATAAAGATATTAGAACTTTAAAAATTATGACCAATATTTTTGCTAAATCAACATTATCAGATGAAGCAGCCTATGAATTTGTTAAACATGCACTTGAAGGGGTGGCAGATTATACAAGTGCTCATACTGTTGTAAAAGAAATTACCCCTGAAACAGCCTGGAAAGTTCCAGTCCCATTACACCCGGGTGCGGAAAAGTATTATCGGGAGATTGGAGTTTTAAAATAATTTAAAATTTGCCGAATCGAGATATCACCAACTTATAGGAGGTTTCAAATGGCACCATTAGATAATAATCAAAGCAAAAAAACAAATATTATTGATACGAGTATAATCTTGGTTTCGGTTGCTCTAGCTGCATTTCATTTATATACAGCCTCTTTCGGCATATTGCCAGGATACGCCCAATCATCTGTGCATTGGGCGTTGGTGGCAGCATATATACTCCTAACGAAACCATTAAAATTTAAATTTGGCAGGGCAATTGATATTATTATTTTATCAGTAACAGCATACCTAACTTATTACCAATTCATAATTCAGGAAGAAATGATATTTAGGTCAGGAATATATACAAAATTTGAAGTAATATTATCCGTTCTAGCCATTTTAATAGCAATAGAAGTAGCACGACGGGTAATCGGTTTAATACTTCCGGTTATTTCAGTATTATTTGTAGCCTATGCATTATACGGTTCACACCTTGTAGGCCTGTTTAAGACGATAAATTTTTCAATGAATAGAATCGCGCCTTATCTTTATACGTCTACCGATGGATTATATGGACAAACACTACTTGTATCAGCTCAATTCATATTCTTATTTGTTTTATTTGGAGCGATACTGGATTTAACTGGTGCCGGAAACTTTTTTGTAGATATAGCATTTTCGTTAACTGGACGTTCAAGAGGCGGCCCGGCTCAGGCAGCAATTTATTCCAGTATGCTTATGGGTACAATCAATGGCTCTGGAGCTGCAAATGTAGTAACAACGGGTACATTTACAATCCCCCTTATGAAAAAAGTAGGGTTTACGCCAAGCATGTCAGGTGCCATAGAAGCAGTGGCTTCAAGCGGCGGCCAAATCATGCCCCCGGTAATGGGCGCGGTAGCCTTTTTAATGAGTGAAATCACAGGCATTGAATATGCAGCGATAGCAAAAGCGTCATTAATACCCGCTGCCCTATATTATTTAACGCTATCATCAGCAGTTTATCTTACTGCCAGAAAAGAGAATATCCCTGCAATTCCAAAAGAAGAGTTAGCAGATTTTAAAAAGACTTTCAAAGCAGGATGGTTATACTTTGTTCCTTTAATAATACTAGTAGTTTTATTATTTAAGGGCTTTAGTCCCCAAAGATCAGCATTTGGTGCCATTATAGCAACCTTGGTCGTTGGATTTATAGTAGATAAAGAAAGGATGAAAGTAAAGAATTTCCTCAAAGCGTTCAAGAGTGCTGCAGATGGCATCGCACCAATAGCAGCGGCTTGTATCCTAGCGGGAGTAATTATGGGCGTAATAAATCTTACAGGATTAGGACTAAAAATCAGTGGAATCATTGAAGGAATTGCAGCAGGCAGGCTAGTTGTGGGACTTATTCTTGCAATGTTAACAAGCTTAGTACTAGGTATGGGCTTGCCAACATCAGCGGCGTATATGATACTTGCAGTCTTAGTGGCACCAGCAATCATTAGCATGGGTTCATCCGTATTGGCAGCACATCTGTTTATTCTTTATTTTGGTGCATTATCAACGATTACTCCGCCAGTAGCGCTATCTACTTTTGCCGCAGCAGGTATAGCAGGAGCGAATATCTGGAAAACAGGAATAGACTCAATGAAGCTGGCCGCAACAGGATTTATAATTCCATTTATCTATGTATTTAATCAAGAATTATTGTTAGTAGGACAACCTTTAGAAATATTGATAGGGCTTATTACAGCAACAATAGGATGCATACTGTTGGCTATAGCCCTTATAGGTTGGTTCAAACACAATATTTCAATAATAAGCAGAATCCTTCTATTCCCATGTTCAATCATGCTATTTGTAACGAATCCATTTATGGTGAATATATTGGGGAGTATTTTAGCAACTGCAATACTTGGAATAGAATTTTTCGTAAAGAAAAAAAAGTTGGCAAAATCCTAAAGTGAGAGATTATTGTGTGGGAACAAATAAAAGACAAGCTAGAAAAAAAGGGCTATATGTGCAATAGCCTTGCAGTATTTTTATACAAGCCCAGAGCGTCAAACATTGAAATAATATTAATAAATCAAAATTTTGGAGTGTAACGCTATAAAAGTAATGAATGGAGAGAATCATATGGATATTAAAGCATTGAACCAGGGAAAAATCGGATTTAGAATCTATGGAGATATAAAAAGAAGCGACAGAGATATACTTGAAAGACTAAAAAATGTAGGGACATGTGCGATAAGCGATGGACTAAATAAGTTTAATACGATGCATCACGCAATAAAACCGGTTTATGAAGAGGTAAAAATAGCAGGAAATGCAATAACAGTAAGAATGAGACCAGGAGATAACTTAATGCTCCACAAAGCTATTGGTATGGCCCAGGCAGGAGATGTAATCGTGGTAGATACCTGTGGTTGCGAGTCAAACTCAGTGCTGGGAGATTTAATGGCAACAGCGGCTGTGAAAAAAGGAATCGCAGGAATAGTAATAGATGGTGGCGTAAGAGATGTATTGGAACTTAAAAGAAGTAAAGCGCCAATATTTGCAAAATGTGTTACCCCGGCAGTAGGAGATAAAGGTGGGCCAGGAGAAATAAATGCACCGATATCATGTGGAGGTGTACCGGTCAACCCAGGGGATATAATTGTAGGTGATGCAAATGGAATCGTGGTTATTGATCCAAGCATAATAGATGAAGTTCTGAAAGGTGCAGAAGCAAAATTAGAGAAAGACAATAAAAGAATGGAAGAAATTTTGCGTGGGGTAATCACAAAACCAGATATAGATGAAGCACTTAGAAAGGCAGGAGTAATCGGGTAATATATTAAAAAGGTACTTCCGATGGATGCTAGGTATGATTAGTTTCGGAATCAGTAGTTTTGTGGTATAATTAGCATAATTATGAAATATTTAGATTGAAAGGAAGGGTAACCCATTGTCATCATCAGGAGAAAAAGTATATGAGATAATTAAGCAAAGAATTATTGATCATATCTATGTTCCATCTCAAACTTTAGTTGAATCTGCACTAGCAGAGGAACTAGAGGTAAGTAGAAATACTGTGAAAAAGGCTTTGATGCAACTGGTTAATGAAAAATTAGTAGAACTGGAAGCCAATAAAAGTGCCAGAGTCAAATCTCTAACAATGGAAGAAGCTGTACACCTGCTTGAAATCAGGGAAAGATTAGAAGGGTTAATAGCTTACAGGGCAGCTCAAGTGATCACAGATAAAGAACTGGATATTATGAAAACTAATTTAGAAGAAATGAAAGCGCTAATAAAAGAAAATAAGCTAGTCGAATACTCAGCCATAAATGACATCCTTCACAAGACAATCTATGATATATGCCCCAACAGAGAAGCAGTAGAAATGATTCAATCTATAAAATTACAACTAAGGCGCTATAACAAAAGAACGATCTTAATCTCCGGGAGAAGTACCGGATCCTATAGCGAGCACGAAGCAATATTCAAAGCGTTAGAAGCGCATAATCCAGAAGAGGCAGAGAGAGTAATGCGTCAGCACATTGCAAACGTACGCCACACATTGAAAGAAAACTATAGCATGCTCTTCTAAGTGTAAAGTAGACTTAAAATAAAAGCTTGTCAAGGTTAAAATGTACGGAAAATCAGACCTTGACAGGTTTTTTGTTTTTTAAAGTTTTTTTAAAGTATTTTATTTAATAAATGATTTATGGTTTAATCTGTTAAGCCGTATACCCTAAAAATAAGATACCATCTATTATGGCATTGTCTTATGATAAAATATGTTACGAAAAGTGAAATATCTTATTTTTTTGATATAATTCTTAACTTTTTAGTATGATGATTTTCGTAATATATTTAAATAGATCTTGTAAGTATTTAGAATTGAATTATATTATACTGATGCTAGAGAATTGGCGAAATTATTTGTATTTTCTAAAATAAATTGATTCGATCTGTGACAGGAATTCAAAGGTTTTATCGATAGTTTCCAAGCATTTTAGATGATCGACACTGAGATATTTACGAATATATCCCCATTTTCTAAAACTAGCCAAGAAAGGAATGAAAAAAATGAGAAGCGATTCAGTAACAAAAGGGATGCAGCAGGCACCACACCGTTCTTTGTTCAATGCACTTGGAATGACACAAGAGGAGATGAACAGGCCATTAGTGGGTATTGTCAGTTCTTATAATGAAATTGTACCAGGGCATATGAACTTGGACAAAATTGTAGATGCAGTAAAACTGGGAGTTGCCATGGCCGGCGGAACGCCAATCGTATTCCCGGCAATTGCGGTATGCGATGGTATTGCCATGGGACATCAGGGAATGAAATATTCCCTGGTAACAAGGGAGTTAATTGCAGACTCGACAGAGGCCATGACAATGGCACATGCCTTTGACGCATTGGTGATGATACCCAACTGTGATAAAAACGTACCGGGGCTTTTAATGGCTGCAGCAAGGCTCAACATTCCGACGATATTTGTCAGCGGCGGACCAATGCTGGCGGGGAGGGTCAAAGGAGAAAAAACAAGCCTGTCCTCCATGTTTGAAGCAGTAGGCGCCTATGCAGCAGGAAATATGTCCCTTGAAGAGGTGCAAGAATATGAAAGAAAAGTATGTCCAACCTGTGGTTCCTGTTCAGGTATGTACACGGCGAATAGTATGAACTGCCTAACAGAAGCCCTGGGCATGGGACTCAGGGGAAATGGAACCATACCGGCCGTATATTCGGCAAGGATACAGCTGGCGAAACAAGCAGGAATGCAAATTATGGAACTGCTTAAAAAAGATATTAAGCCAAGGGATATTATGACAAAAGAGGCATTTATGAATGCACTTACTGTAGATATGGCATTGGGATGCAGCACAAACAGTATGCTGCACTTGCCGGCCATTGCCCATGAAGCAGGGATAGAACTAGAGATGGATGTTGCAAACGCCATCAGTGCAAAGACTCCCAATCTATGTCACTTGGCACCGGCAGGACATACATATATGGAAGATCTGGATGAAGCCGGGGGAGTATATGCTGTCATGAATGAGCTGGACAAAAAAGGCCTGCTGAAAATAGACATTATCACATGTACTGGAAAAACCGTAGCAGAAAATATAAAAGGCTGTATCAATAAGGACCCGGAGGTTATCCGGCCCATTGAAAATTCATACAGTGAAACCGGCGGCATAGCGGTGCTTAAAGGAAATTTAGCACCAGACTCCTGTGTGGTAAAGCGCTCTGCAGTTGTGCCGGAAATGATGAAGCATCAAGGACCGGCAAGGGTATTTGACTGTGAAGAAGATGCCATTGAAGCAATCAAGGGCGGAAAAATCGTGGCGGGAGATGTAGTCGTCATCAGATATGAAGGGCCAAAGGGAGGGCCAGGCATGCGGGAAATGCTCAATCCAACTTCAGCAATTGCAGGTATGGGCTTAGGCAGCTCGGTGGCTCTTGTAACGGACGGGCGTTTCAGCGGTGCATCAAGAGGGGCATCCATAGGTCATGTATCGCCGGAAGCTGCGGTAGGAGGAAATATAGCACTTGTAGAAGAGGGCGATATGATTCAGATCGATATTATGGCGAACACTATAAGCTTTGATATAACGGAAGAGGAACTGGCGAAGAGAAGAGCAAATTGGGTTCCAAGGCAGCCAAGGATTACAACAGGCTACCTGGAGCGTTATGCGTCCCTGGTAACATCAGGCAATAGAGGCGCTGTTTTAGAAGTAAATAAAAAATAACAAGGGGGTCATGTGCTTGCAAAAAATAGCAAGGATCATTTCTAAGTATTTTGGAGTTATCATTATTGTCTTTATGATACTTGGATTTGTAACACCAGGTGCATTTAAGTGGGTAACATCAAAACTGTTTGGACAGCCTGTCATTAATATTTTGCTGGGGATCATTATGTTTGGTATGGGTATGACATTAAGCTTAAATGATTTCAAAATTGTGCTGAAAAGGCCGCTGGATGTCTTAAAAGGAACCGCTGCACAGTTTATTATTATGCCTGTGCTGGCATTATTCCTGTCAAAACTCTTTGGATTAGAAGAGGCATTGATGGTAGGGGTGGTATTGGTGGGGACTTGCCCCGGAGGAACGGCTTCCAATGTTATTTCCTATATGGCAGGCGGAGACGTAGCCTTGTCTGTGGCTATGACGACAGTGTCCACATTACTGGCACCTATTTTAACACCGACACTTACCTATTTGCTGATTAAGCAAACTGTAAGCTTTAGTCCTGTAAGCATGTTTATGAGTATTATACAAGTAGTGCTGCTGCCAATTACAGTGGGCTTAATTGTAAAAGCGGTTATAAAAGAAAAAGCAGATGTTGTTGAGAGCTACATGCCGGCAGTTTCTACAATCTCCATTGCATGTATTGTTGGAGGTGTAATTGGGGCAAATGCAGCAAAAATATTAAGTTCTTTAGGGTTAATCGTCTTAGTAGTTATTCTTCATAATGCATGTGGTTATGCGCTGGGCTTCTTAGTAGGTAAATTGACGGGTATGGATCGTAAAAAGAGTATTACCCTTGCGGTTGAGGTAGGTATGCAAAACTCAGGCTTGGCAGCATCATTAGCAGCCAGCCAGTTTGCGGCAATGCCGTTGGCAGCAGTTCCTGCCGCCTTATTTAGCGCATGGCACAATATATCCGGT
Source organism: Geosporobacter ferrireducens (assembly GCF_001750685.1). GTDB lineage: Bacteria > Bacillota > Clostridia > Peptostreptococcales > Thermotaleaceae > Geosporobacter > Geosporobacter ferrireducens. Next base: position 3,072,433 of record NZ_CP017269.1, read on the forward strand.
GCGGTTTTTGCCTGGGTTGCAAAATCTCTTGAAAAGGAAACCTCGCACGCTCAATAAAGACAAAAATATGCTGTCATGAAAAGCAAATCTTATAGAATAGATTTGCTTTTTTTATTGATGGACTATAATATATATACATCAGCTCTTATAATATGATTAGGGGTGAATGATATGAACTTACTTGACAGCACGAACATATATGATAAGCAAAAATTTGAGTGGGGAGAAATCTCATGGATGCATGAACCCATTGATTCGCCGTACGGAAGGTTAAGCGTGGCACAAGTAAAAATTTATCCGGGATGCCAGCAAGAGAAGCATTTTCATTTAGGAGAAGAGCAACTCTTTTATGTCGTGCAAGGGCAGGGAAGCTTTATTACCAATGGGAAAAAAGAAGATGTTTATAAACCCATGATTGTATATATTCCCCCCCATTCAGAACATGAGGTATTCAACACAGGGAAAGAGGACTTGATCTTCGTCGTTGTGTATGTACCCATAAAATTAATACAATTACAAAAACCCTATACTGTGGCAGCGTATAAAAATATACAGGATTTGATTCCGCTAGAAATACTGCAAAATATTAAAGAACAGTTATCAGAGCTTTTAAAGCTCATCATTCATATTTATGATGGGAATCATCAACTTCTTACGCAAGATAATGAGGAAAATGAATTTTGCAAAATCTGCAGTTCTATGCATCCGTGTAATAAACGAAAATATACCAGTGACAGTAGCAATCTATTATCTGATAACATGTATAAATGTGATTACGATTTAATAGAACTTGAGGTCCCGATTACTTTAAATGATAATATTTTAGGTTACATTAAAAGCGGCAGCTTTGTTTTAAGCAATTCCGAAGAAATTGATAAAAAAATTGATGCAATCCAAGAAAGATTAGGAATAGATCGAGATCCTATTTGGACCATTTACAAAAAAATCCCTGATATTATTAAAAGCCGTATTTATGTAATACAGGAGCACCTAGTCATCGCTGCACAATTCACACAGGTAATGTTGGAACGGAGTGTTTTTGAGCAGGAATTGACAGAGAAAGACAATGAAATATTAATGAGTACAAAAGAGAAAATACAATTAAAAGACGCACTTAAAAAAGCAAATCATAAAATATATCATGATAAAATCTTTGCAGGTGGTGCAAACATAACGAAAGAATTTGTATATCCTTATGATGTGGAAATTATTTTAGAAAATGCGATCAAAGAACTTGATCTGGAAAAAATAGAAAAGAGTATTGATGATTGTAGGAATAAATATATTGATAGCGAAAATATAGTGCAGGAAATGATTATAGTTTTATCCAGAACTGCTATGAGAAGCTTAGAAAATATAGAAATCATATCACAGATGAGAAAAAAATATGATAAACACCTGCAGCAAATCAAAAAAGAGGACCCGTGGGAAATTCTTAAATGTTTTTGTATGGATTGTATTGAAGAATATAAAAAGATCAGACAAAGTAACCGGAGAGAATTGATCGATAATATCAATATGTATATTAACACCCACTATAAGGAGGATCTGAGTTTAAATCTGATAGCGGAGATATTCTATATCAGCCCGAACTATCTAAGTTCTCTGTTTAACGAAAAAAACCGCATATCCTTTAGTGACTATGTACAGAATCTAAGAATTGAGGAAGGGAAAAAATATTTAAGAAGTACCCCAATAAAAGTATGCGATATTGCTAAAAAGGTTGGATTTAAAAATAATAGTTACTTTGTAAATGTATTTAAAAAAAATGTAGGAATGACACCAAATGAATACAGAAAAAATCCTATAGGATAATTAAATATTGTTAAAGTTTTTAAAATCGGTTAAGCAAGGAGATATCGTTATGGTTAATCCAATTTAAAAGAACTTCCATATTCTTCATACTTAGGCCTTCTAAAAAGGTCTTTTTGTAGTGTAATTTATGGAGGTGTTTAAATTGGATAAGATAGCGAGGTCTAGCAGTAGACTAAACATCTATTGTATGTATTTAATTGTCTTTTTTCAAGGGTTTGTTTTTTATGGGCCCGTTGCAACCCTGTACAGGCAGGGCAGAGGGATTTCGATGTATCAGATTTTCCTAATAGAATCTGTGTTTTGGATACTTATGATAGCCTTTGAAATTCCCTGGGGATGGTTCGCCGATAGATTTGGATATAAAAGAACACTGTTAATATCAAATATAATATTTTTCATATCGAAGATTGTTTTCTACAAAGCCTTTTCTTTTGAAATGTTCCTTTTTGAAAGAGTATTGCTGGCAATAGCTATATCTGGCTTATCAGGCTGTGATGCGGCTTTGTTATATGCTTTCACAGAGGAAGGGGAATCGCAAAAGGTATTTGGAAGATATTATGCTTTATCCACTTTAGGATATATAATTGCGTCTCTAATGTCTACGGTAATCGTGAAGCATTCTATTGATAAAGCAGGCTTTTTCACAATTTTTCCTTATGGGATAGCAATAGGATTCACTTTGTTCATTAAGGATGTACAGGAAAATATGAAAGAAAGGGTAAAGCTAAAAGACAGCTTTAGAAATATTTTCAGAAATAAGCAGATTATCCTTTTAATTATTGCCATTGCTTTCATTCGTGAAATATCACAAGCGGCAAGTGTGTTTTTAAATCAGCTTCAGTATGTAAGAAGTGGAATCGATATGAGATATTTTGGAATACTGGCTGTAGTTATACAAATTGGAAATTTAAGTTCTGACAGGTCTCATGCTCTAAGTAACAAGCTTGGAAAAAATAAAAGTATTGAGATATTAATGCTTTGCATAACCCTTTGCTGCTTTTCGCTTATATTTACTCAAAATCCAGTATTGTCTGTAGTATTCATCATGATGGTTTCAGGAAGTATGTCTTTAATCAATCCTATTGTTTTAGAGATACAGAATAAGTCCATTGTTACAGGAGACAGAGCAACCATGTTATCTATATATGCGATGGCAGGAAACTTCGTTGCTGCAATAATAAACCCCTTCATTGGAAAGGCTGCTGATTTATCCATGGAGATTGGATTTGCTGCATGTGCGCTGATTGCAGGCTGCGGATATATGGTTTTTTTAATATATAAGAAGATGAACAAAATGAATAAAGCGCTGTGATTGAGAGATTTAAAAGGACTAAGGAGGAACTTGGGATGGAGACATTTGCTATACCGGGTGTAGGCGGTATTATCGAAAAGGTAGTGGATAGTGTAACTTATATACTGATACAGGATCGGTATAAGGCAGATTGTCCGCTGGAGCGTGGCTTGATAGAAATACCTGCCGGGAAGATTCAAGCTTTTGAGAATATTTACAACTGCCTCAGAAGAGAAGTGCGGGAAGAAACGGGCCTAGAGATTACTATGATTGAGGGGGAAGGCGATACATTGGTCTACGAAGGCAATGGGTATAAAGTTTTGAACTACACGCCTTTTTGTAGTATCCAAAACATTGAAGGAACTTATCCAATTATGGTACAGATTTTTATTTGCAGAGCTGCAGGGGAGCTTCTAGATAAATCGGATGAAGCAAGGAACATGCGGTGGGTTTCACTTGAAGAGCTTGAAGAATTGCTGGACAAAAAAGAAAAACATTTTTATCCTATGCATGTTATTACATTAAGAAAATATTTGAAGATAAAAAGTACAAATGCAGATATACCGGCGTGAAAATGGAGAGAAGAAAAACAAAATATGAGAAGGTAGGATTTAAGATCGAAGGACGATTAAAAAATGAAAATTATATAGATGGAGTTTTTCATGATACCATTATAATGGGGCGGCTGCTATAGAAGCTGGAAAGAGGTATTCTATCACTGATAATTGAGGCTTTCTGCTGCCGTATAAAACAAATAACTACTGAGGCTGATTTCCAGTGATGAAAAAATCACTAAAAGACAGCCTCTTTTTTATCTTAAGTCCACAGAAGTAAGTTTTCTTCTGTATAAATAAATTTACTCGGACAACCTAGCGGTTATCTGATTGGTGTACAGGTTCAAAAGGTTATTCAATAAGCAGGAAAGCATATCTGTTCATGGTCTCACTGTAGTCTTTTAAAACTTGAATAGGATAGCCGATACCCCTGACGGTTGAGTACACATCTATTCCCAGGGAATCTGCTCCGGGGCGGACCATTTTGGGATTCTTGCAATCAATTCTGCTGCCGCTGCATACTTCACAAAGCCCGCAATTATCAAAAGTTATGATAAATGTTTTGTGATATCCTGAAAGAAACACTTCTCTCTCTAGTGCCAGGAGCTTCAATATGACTTTTCTGCTCCATGGTTTGCGGTCCTCCGGATTCTCAACAGCTTTTTGAATGTGAAAAACGACCGCTTCCTTATATTCGGAGATCATCTTGCGGCACTCATCGACTGGCGGTGTGTGAGGCGGACATGTTCCGCATTTGCCGTAGGAGGAACATCCGTACATACAGCGAAAGCGAACCCATTGTGAAACAATGATATCTTTTGGATGAATCCATTTAAAGTCTGCGAACCCATGCTGATTGAATAATTTCTCCAGTTCTTCTTTTTCTAACATCATTTTTCCCCCTTATTTTATTATTTTTAACGATGATGGTCTGTAATGCTTCTACAGCCATCATTAGCCAGAGCGCTCTTGAAAAAATCTTACCATTGTGATAGGGTTTAGTAAAATTGATAGTTTCGAATTAATCTATCGAAATATATGATAGAAAGGAGGGGGTAAAATGGAATTGCGCCAGCTGAAGACATTCTGTGTCATAGCAGAAACCGGCAGCTTTACCAAAGCGGCAGAAGCATTGGGTTATGCCCAATCCAGTATAACTGCTCAAATTCAATCCCTGGAAGAAGAACTGGAAACAAAGCTTTTTGAACGCCTGGGACGGAATATTCTCCTCTCCAAAAGCGGTAAGCGCCTGCTGGTCTATGCACGGCAAATTATTAACCTTTCTTCTGAAGCAAAGGAGGTTATAAAAGGGTCTTCGACGAAAGGAACGCTGACGATCAGTGCACCAGAGTCCCTGTGCGTATATCGTTTACCCAAAATATTGGCAGCGTACCGCAACCGCTACCCGGATGTTGAAATTGTCGTTAGGACCGGTGCCTGTACAGAAATGCTGTCTTGGCTGAAAAATGATGATATTGATATATCCTTTATGATTGGCCGGAAACTTTCTTATCCATATCTTATAACCGAGTCCCTTATATCTGAACCCATAGTTATTTTAAGCGAACCGGGTCATCCCTTGGCGGAAAAGGATGCGGTAACGCCCGAAGATATGAATGGGGAACACTTAATTCTTACCGATAAAGGTCTGGCCAATAGCTGTTACCGTGTCGTTTTTGAGGAAATGATCAACAAGGCTGGGGTTCAGCCTAAAGCAATATTGGAATACGGCAGTGTAGAAGCAATCAAAAAATGTGTTATCGGCGGCTTGGGGATTACCGCGTTGCCATTTATAACCGTTCAAGAGGAAGTAAAAAGAAAGGAATTGGCCGTACTTCGCTGGGTCGGTCAAGATTTCGACATCGCAACCCAGATCGTCTATCATAAAAACAAGTGGCTTTCTCCTCCCATGTTAGCGTTCATAGATGTGGTACGTGAGAGCTTGGCTTCACCTGAAGCGGAATGCAGATGTGAAATGCCGCTGGAGCCTCTAGCGTGGGGTGAATTTTCTTCTGCTCAAGAAATGGTAAAGGGCTGAATAAGTGCTGGTTTGCCACCTAGCCATTTCAGTTGATTAATCCAGCAACTGCCAACATCATGTTTTCCAAGGCTACAGCACAATCCGCCATGGCATTTCCGTATCCGGCTGCATTTGCTGCAACTACTAAACGTGTAAAAGGATAAATGCTGTAATAATAGAGAGGAGCACCGGGAATACCAAACCGCCCTTAAACCACGAATAAATAGCGGCTGCACTGATTCCTGCAAGTGTTACCAACCGCATATCAGAAGCTGGCTGCATGATACCGCGCACAATCAAGACACTCAGCGCCGTATAGGGGATGTACAGTAAAAACCGTCTTAATAATGGGTGCAAAGGGCGTTCCGTCATGATAAGCAGCGGGATTAATCTTGGTAAATAGGTTACAGCCATCATACCAATAATCAGGGGTAAATAACTTTTCATACTTCTACCTCCTTCACATCATCCTTTATGCATAAAACACCAATGGCTGACGCAACAATGATTGCAGTAATAAGGCTCCATGAGGGTGAAATAATTTTAAAATAATCAATGATTATATAGATCATGGCGGAAACAATGGATAAAAACAAAACAGGTTGTGATTTTTTTATTTCAGGCACCAATAAAGCTGCAAAAGTAGCATATAAGCCGATTCCTAAACTGCTCTGAACAGTCATCGGCAACACTGCACCTGCCAGATATCCAGCCATTGTGCCGAATACCCAGGAACAATAAGAAGCTCCATGGAGAGCCAGTAAAAAAGGTGCAGTCAATTTTCTGTTGCTTAAAGATGTAATTGAAAAAAATTCATCCGTTATTCCAAAGGCTATGAAAATCAGCCAATGCTTTTTAATTTCTCTAAGGCGCAGGGACAAGGAGGCACTCATCATTAAATGCCGTAAATTAAGGAGAAATGTGGCAAGAATAATATTTCCTGCTGCAACACCTGTTTTTATCAGATCTAATGCCATAAATTGGCTGGCTCCGGCGAAAACCAATAACGAAAACAAGCTGCTGTCCCTAAAGGAAATATCTGTAGTTTTAGAAAGCAAACCAAAGGACATAGCTACAGGGAAATACCCCAACATTAGTGGAAGTGCTGAAATGAATCCCTCTTTTAAATGCGCTGATATCCTGTTTTCTGTTTCCATTTTATTACCTCCTTACGATTTCCCAATATTTGTTTTGTGCAACACGGAATATGCTATACTAGACACAAAGAACATTTTAAAAAATGTTTGTTATATTAGCATGTTTTGGATAATATAACAAACTAATGATTCTATTATATAATCCTAAGGAATAAATAACAAGCAGAGGGGAGAATTTTTTGAAAGATTTAAATTCAATCGTAGCGAATAATTTGAAACGAATAAGAGAAGAAATGAAATTAAGCCTTGAAAAGACAGCGGATATTACCGGCGTAAGTAAAGCTATGCTTAGACAGATTGAGACAGGCGAGTCCAGTCCAACCATTAATACGGTGTGGAAGATTGCGACAGGCTTGAAAGTCCCTTATACTTCTATCATTAATGCCCCCCAACCGGATACATTTGTTGTTTCCAGGTCTGATATTGAGCCTCAAATTGAGGATGATGGAAAGTATCAGGTCTATTCTATTTTTCCTTCTGAAGAAGGACGCAGGTTTGAAATATATACTGTAGAGTTAGAGAAGGGCTGCTCATTTTCTTCAAATGCCCATGGTGAAAGGACCCAAGAATTTATTACAGTATATGAAGGCGAACTAACTCTCTATGTGGAAGATGAAGAATACATTGTAAAAGCGGGTGACGCTATTAAATTCAGGGCGGATAGACTTCACGCTTATCATAATAAATCCGATGCATTAATACGAATCAGTATGGTTATTTACTATCCTGTATAAACAGAATTTTCTATCGACAAACCTGACAATGACCTGAAGCGGGCAGAAGCCCTGACTATGCTCCATAGACTTTTCGTAAAAGGAATGGGCTGGTAAATCCCATGAAAAAATAAGGATCTCCATTAATCGGAGATCCTTATTTTTTCATGGGGTCAAGTCCTTCTGGCAGCAAATAACAGTATATTTTTAGAACATATCTACATTGCTAGTCAAGTTGCAAGGGTGGTTTTTCCTTGGGTTTTCTTAGATAAAACAGGCTTTAATTAAGATTTGAGATATTTCATAAAAAGTTCCAGATTTGTTCACAGAAAGAACACAATAAAAGATTAAACTAGAAAATGTAAAGAAGTTAAATACATTTTATGCAAGGAGGAATCAACATGAAAAGAATTTTATCAACAGCTTTATTGTTAACCTTATCTACGAGCCTATTTACTTCACCTGTTTCTGCAAAGGAACTAGATAAACAGGAGGATTTAGGTGATGTGCTATCGGTACGGCAAGAGATTGAGTGGGATGTTTTAGAAGGTACGATTAAGGAAATTGGGGATTTTAATTGGGTAGTAGAGGATCTTGAGGGCAAGGAATATACGGTACCCGTTTTAGGTATTAAAGACCTTGAAGAATATCAGGCTGTAGATGTTCAGGTAGGACAGAAAGTATCCATAACCGGGAAAGATTTATCTAAGCTGGAATCTGTACAAATGGTCAGAATAGCCCGTAATGGCAGCCAATTAGATGCTAATGAAGGTGACCTTGATTTAAACGTAGCGAAAACGAGGGAAATTAAAGATGCGCTTATATCTACATTTGAAACAAAAGGAGAACTGAAGGTAGAGTCGATGCGAATTGACAAAGATAAACTGGAAGAAATAAAAGCAAAAGGTGGAGACATTGTACTTAAAGAATTAAAGGAAGATATTGATCCGGAAAAAATAAAAGAATTCGGAAATATCAGGGTATTCGAAAAGGGTCAGGAACTGTCCGGCGAACTGAAAGAGCGTCTTGGAAAAGCATTCAAGATAGATGAAGAAGGAACTGAAACAATGGCTGTGAAAGGAGCGCCTATTGGCGGAGATGTATTTTTACCCCAGGAAATTACGGTTAACAATAGAACTATCAGCCTGCCCCAAATGATGATAAAAGCCATACCGGCAGCTTTAACCCTGGAATAGTAAAATATTCAATTTACTTAGATGCCTACTTATACGCTATAATGAATAAGTAGGTATTTTTTTATAATCCATTAGGAGACATTCAAAAACCTGAAATTTTACGAAAGTATTCATTTAGAGTTTTATCACGGCCAGGAGGAAGTTTTCATGTATAGAAACCTGTTATTAATCGAAGATGAAAAAAGAATGAGAGAGATATTAGTAGACTATTTCAAGCGTGAAAATTTTACCATATTTGAAGCAGATAATGGAAGAGCGGCGCTGGAACTGTTTGAGACCAACAACATTCACTTGGTAATCCTGGATATAATGATACCGGAAATAGACGGTTGGGCTGTATGTAAAAGGATGCGCAAAGAATCCGGAGTACCCATTATTATGTTAACTGCCCGCTCTGATGAAGAGGATAAACTTATGGGTTATGAGTTAGGCGCAGACGACTATGTGACAAAACCCTTTAGCCCTAAGGTGTTGGTTGCAAAATCCAAAATGCTTCTTAAACGGGCTGAAGGCAATGTAGTAAAGGAGAATGGCTTGATTTTATGTGCGGATATTGAAGTGAATAAATTATCCCGAACGGTTAAAATAGATAATGAATTGATAGAGCTGGCTCCAAAGGAATTTGATCTGCTGGTTTATCTGATAGAAAATAAAGAAATGGTGTTGACAAGGGAAAATATTCTCAATCACGTGTGGGGTTATGACTATTTTGGGGACCTGCGCACCATTGATACCCATATAAAAAAGCTTAGAGCCAAGCTAGGAGATAAAGCAAAGCATATCAATACCATGAATAAAGTAGGTTATAAATTTGAGGTGAATAGATGAAAAAGAAAAGCATCACCTTCAAGCTTTTTATTATAACAACTACTTTTTTTATAATTTTCTTAATGATTGTAGTCCTTAGTCAATCTTTGTTTTTTGAAAAATTTTATATAAATCGAAAAATTAGCAGATTAGAGAGAAGCTTAGAAGAATTTGCCCGGAAATATGACAAAGAAGATTGGGATCAAGCGACAATCACAAAAAACATTAATGACTTTATCAATAAAAGTAATGCACAAATCGCAATCTTAAATGACAAAGCAGCAGCCAAATACCTTCCTCTATTCAATATAATTATTGAAACAGAAGATAAAAATAAGGTAGTGGTGCCTCTAAACAATATGCTTTTAGTGGAAGCCCTACAAGAATTAAATCTTTCAATAGGGTATTCAATTGTGGTTGAAGGAATTTATTCAAATAATGAATACAACACATTATATCCCTTTAGCATCGCAGGCAAGGAAAGCAGATGGGAGGCTTTAAGTCAAGCAGCAGAGCAAACAGAAGGTGACGAGGTCCTTGGAACTCCCAGTATTACTGTGATTAATAAAAATCGAACACTTTTGGAGGGCGGTTTTACTGAGGTATCAAAAGCAATCCCCAGTAACTTTGCCATTGCCAGCAGGGAAGCGGTGCAAGGGATTGTGAAAGCCAAGATGAGAGAGGTTCAAGGCAAGATCGTAGAATTGAATTTTCCGGCACAAAAGGATTTTATGATGCCCTATAGAGAAAGTATGCTCTGGACCGCAATGGATCATTGGTTCTGGGTTTCAAAGGGGAAGGATTTTGTTATAGAAAATGAAAAAGTTATTCGTTACAAATATAAAAGTCCGATCAATGGAATCGATAACATCGTTATGATCAAACCGATTTTTCATAATGGTGTATTGAATGAAATGGTATTTGCCATGTCCTCTCTACAACCTGTAGGAGAAGCAATTGGTGTAATGAAGGATTATTATATTTATGGATTTTTAGCAGCAATATTCATCATCCTGCTCTTAGCCTATATTTATTCCAGGCTGATCGCGGAGCCTTTGATAAGAATTAATAATGTAGCTTTAAGAATGGCGGAGTTAGATTTTTCCGTAGAATGTGATGTTAAATCTGACGATGAAATTGGAAATTTAGCCAATAGTATAAATAAATTGGCCTCAAGTCTGCATAAGAATATGAAAACACTACGGGATACCAACGAGAGACTTAAGGTGGAAATAGAAAGGGAGCGGACTTTAGAGAAGATGAGAAAAGAGTTTGTCTCTAGTGCTTCCCATGAATTAAAAACACCTTTAGGCATCATGAGAGGTTTTACCGAAGGCCTTAAAGATGAGATCGCTATTGAAAAAAAGGACTATTATCTGGATGTTATATTGGAAGAAATAGAAAAAATGGATGCACTGGTATTAGACATGCTGGATTTATCTAAGCTTGAGTCCAAAGCATACCTGCTGGTAGAGGAGAACTTTTATATTAATCCGCTGATGCAAGTAGTAAAAAATAGATTTATTCAACAGATAGAGGAAAAAAACATTGAGGTATGCCATAGCTACGATTCAGAGGATTTTATGGTTAGAGCGGATAAAAAAAGAATAGAGCAGGTAATAACCAATATCATTAGCAATGCCATAAGACATGTAAAAATAGGAGGATTTATTCATATCGGCATAGAGAAAGACCGTGAGAAAATTTATATCACCATTGAAAATGAAGGGGATAACATTCAAGGGGACAAATTAAATCATATCTGGGACAGATTTTATCGGGTAGAGGAATCCAGGGATCGTAAATCAGGAGGGACCGGACTGGGATTAGCGATTGTAAAAAATATTTTGGAGCTGCATGGCAGTGATTATGGTGTAAAGAATACGGAAAAAGGTGTAATGTTTTACTTTTCCCTGGAAATGACTGCTGAAAAAAACTTATAAGAACGACATAGTGATCTGGTTTTATACAAAATGGCCTGCAAGGATATCGCTGCAGGCCATTTTTATATGTTTAATATACTCTTCATAGCAGATCTGTGAAAAATAAAAATTATATTAAAATCTGGAAAAATAAAAAAAATAATATTAACTGTAATTTTTATAATCTTTTAACGTCATTATTAGTGTAAGTACCTAGCTAGGGAAGAAGGAGTCAAATCTATGATGGAGGGTGAAAAAATTATTAAAGCGCAAGAGGGAGATATTAAGGCAATCGAAGAAATCTGTTCAGTTACTTGGGAACCGTTATATCGCTTTATATACTACAAGGTTCAAAACCGTGAAGAAGCAGAAGATATTACCCAAGAAACCTACTTTAAAGCAATTTCATATATGCAGAAAAGCAATATCAGAATAGATAAGCACATTGCTTTTTTAAAAACTGTAGCATTAAATGTGCTGAGAGATAAGTGGCGGAAAAATAAACGTCAGAGAATAAATGTAAATCTTGAAACAATAAACCCAAAAGATACTGCATTAGGAGACCCTACGGAAGCGGTAGCAGAACGTGAAGCGATAGAAAATGCACTCAATCATCTTAATGAGGAACAACGCACAGTGATAGATTTAAGAATTATAAGAGGATATTCAGTGGCAGATACTGCCAAGTTGATGGACAAAAAAGAAAATTATGTTCGTGTATTGCAGCATAGAGCCCTGCAGAACCTTACAAAGATCCTCAAAAATGACAGTAAATAGCGGAGGTGTATATAATTAATGAGTAATGATGAAAAAAGATTATCAGATTATATCGATCGTTTAAATGAAGAGAAAAAACCGGAAGAGCATGACAGTGAAATAGAGGCACTAGAGATGAAACAGCTTTTTGAAACGGTTAGAATGGTTAAAAGTTTAAAAGAACCCAGCTTGCCAGAGTCAGATTATCCCAAAACATTAGCGGTTGACCTGAATAAGCGATTAGCTGTGAAGAAGTCACCAGAGAGATCAAAAAGATCCTGGTTTTTTGGTGCAGCATCGGTTGCAGCAGCTTTAGCGGTTTTATTTCTGTTCAATATGCTGGCACCTTTAGGAAAAAACAATATCGTTCATGCAATGGAGAAAGCTTTTCAGGAAGTAAAGGCATATCATGGAATTCTTGAAATTGCAGAGACCAACGCAGAGGGAAAAACCTCTACACAAGCAAGAATAGCAGTTTGGGCCGATAAAGAAGGCCGTTATTATGTTAAAGGATTGGATGGTTTTCAACAAGGTTTTATTACAGTAAATGACGGACAAAAAAAGTGGCAGATCCAACCGGATCAAGAACAGGTAAGCATATTTCCGGCTTTTCCTGACCCTTATAGTTTTACATTTGAATTGGGAAAAGAAATTGACGATGTAAAGAATGCACTTAAAACTAAGGTAATCGTGGAAGATACCGTTGCCGGAAGGACGGCTGCTGTTGTGGAAGTAACGCCTCAGGGAGGAAGTCCTTATAGAATATGGATTGATGCAGAGACTAAAATGCCATTGCAGAAAGAATTTGCCATGACGTATTCACTGCAGTACAAAGTATCCTATACGCAGATTGATTTTATGGAAAGGATACCAGAGGAACTTTTAGTATACAGCGTGCCTGCAGGATTCAGAGAGATGGAGAGGAACCCGGAACAACAGGTGAACAATCTGGAAGAAGCACAGGGAATTGTAGGATTCATGCCTAGAGTGCCGCAGAATATACCAGCAGGATATATCTGGGACACAATCGCTGTTGGGAATGATATGAAGGTTGTTAAAAACACCTATATCTCACAGGATAACCGGAAAAGGGTGGTATTATTGCAGGGAAAGGCTGCTGGTGAATTGAAACCGGCTTCTATGGCAATGCTGGGAAAAATAGATGGCAATATTGCAGAAATTCAAGCACCGGTACAAGATGAAGCTGGGATTCTTGGAGGCGGCGGAATTTATGCAGGCGTAACAAATATAAATTCTGTCCGATGGCAGCAGGAGAGCTTTGAATATGCCGTAATAGGGAATATTTCATTAGAGGAATTAACGCAATTTATTCAAGGATTAACCAGTGAATCAGTGGAGTTATCAGTACCGGAAGATTCATCCTTAGCTAAACCTCAAGTTGAAGTACCTGTAGATTTGGAAGTGGAAAAAGGAGATCAGAAAAATGCTGACTCAGGTCACTCTCCATGGAAATTAGACCCTGCTTTTGTAGCTCAAGTTTTCGTCAGCCTGGAAATCTCTCCACAAGGCATTCAAGGAGAGTACCCTATTGGGGAAGAGGATCTGAAAATAGTCCAAAACACTGGAACAGAAGCAGTTGTAGAGGTCAGTGGAAGTACTGCACCGATCAAAAAAGTGTATCTAAAACGGCTTATACGGCAAGATGCTACAGGGGTATGGACTGTGGTAGGATATGATCCGGCAGCTGCAAAGCAGTGAGAATATATAGAGATGACACACGGGTCCTCCCCTTGTAATCTATAAGATATTTGCCTGCAGCAATATTTTACTATTATAAAAGCCCGGTAGAGGATATGAATTGCAATCTATTAATCATCATGGTCAATAGATTTATTCTTTTCTGAATCGTCATTGAAAATATAGATGTGTGATTGAGAATCCTTATTTATGCCCGTTATTTTCCTGATTTCAACAGATAGAAGAGTCACTGCTAGCAGTGCTGAAAATATAGCGGGCAGACACAAGGCCTGCCCCTACGAAAATCGGATATTGTAGGGGACGGCCTTGTGTCGTCCCGGGTAAAATTAAATTTCTCAGTCACATATCTATAGGCTTCTTTTATGAAGTACACATTTATTTTTTATGTTTGTGATAATAGTAATAAACCGCTTTTACTCGTACTCATTCAATATTACAAAATGGTAAGGCCTTGATAGCGTAGCCTGTATGGTATATGATGCAATTATAGATAAATATGGAAGGAGAGAATTATAATGGAATTTTTGGAACTGGCAAGGAGACGTTATTCTGTGCGTAAGTATGAAGCAAGAAAAGTAGAGGAAGAGAAGGTACTTAAGATACTTGAAGCAGGGAGGATTGCCCCAACAGCAGCAAATTACCAGCCCCATAGTATCATCGTTGTTCAGGAGCAGGAAGGGCTGGACAGATTGAAGAAGTGTGCAAATATCTATGGAGCACCCCTTGCAATGATTATTTGCGGAGATCACAACCTGTCCTGGAAGCGGCCCTTTGACGGCAAAGATGTATTAGATATTGATATCAGCATTGTAACGGATCATATGATGCTTCAAGCAGCTGATCTGGGATTAGGAAGCGTTTGGATCTGCTATTTTGACCCTGAAATTTTAAGAAAGGAATTCGACTTGCCTGAACATATCGAAGCAGTAAATATTTTAGCAGTAGGATATCCTGCGGGAGAAAGCGCATCCCCCGACCGGCACAGCACAACAAGAAAACCCCTGCAGGAAATAGTGCATTATGAAAAATATTAACTTAGAATCAAGAGATTAGATAAAATATAGATGTGTGACTGAGAAATTTAACATTCAACCTGATTTGATTCCCGGGTTTCGGAAGGTGAGGACCTGTGTGTCCTCCCGAAAATAAAGAGGGCAGACACACAGATCTGTCCCTACGGTCTTGGATGGACAAATAAGGATCGGCGAGGGCGTCGATCCCTACATTCCTGTTTTAGATTTACGTAGGGAACGGTCTTTCACCGTTCCGTAGGATCTTATTTAGGGATTTGTTCGGAAAGAAGCGGCAATTCAATGATAAACAATGCACCTGAGTCTGAATTCTGCGCAGAAATTTTCCCATTATGTTTTTCAATAACATTTTTGCTGATAGCCAAACCTAGCCCGAAATTCCCCTTTTTTCCCTTATAAAATCTTTCAAACAGATTTGGAAGATCATTGGCATCAAAGCCGGGGCCATCATCGGATATTTTGATTTCTGCCTCATTCCTTTGGCCTGCTTTTGTAGTGATGGAAATTTCTTCACGGGCATAACGTATGCAGTTGCTAAGAATGTTTGTGATGGCACGGGAAAGCTTTTCTTCATCTCCATATATTTCAATCCCTTGGTCTTCTTGGTCCAGGCGTATTTCTATATTGTTTTTCATTGCAATGCCGCTGGTGCGTTCAATACAGCTACTGATAAGCTCATTCAGATTCAAAGAATCAAAGTGATAATTTTCCTCCAGCGTATCCAGACGGGATAAATATAGCAGGTCTGATACCAGATGCGTCATGCGTTTGGTTTCATCAATAATAATATTTGCAGCATTATGATGATCAACTACGTCATATAAGATGCCTTCCGCATAGCTCTGTATGGACATGAGCGGGGTTCTGAATTCGTGAGAAACGTTCTGCAGAAAGGTTTTTTGGGCTTGATCATAGGTTTCAAGTTTTTCTGACATAACATTAATATTATTCACAAGCTCCTGAAGCTCGTCGTCTACAGGGATGTGGATTTTTGTACCAAAATTTCTTTCTGCGATATCCCTTATATGCTGATTAAGAGAAGAAAAGGGTGCAGATATCTTTTTAGACAGGATAGAAGAAAATATTACAATAATAAGGGCAGAAATGCTGAGAATAGCAAAAAGCACAAGGTTTATTCCCCACTGCAGCTGGTTTACCTTTTGGAGGCTGGAGTATATGATTACCCAGCCGAGCTGTAAAGTATTGGTTTGAGATACCGGTTTAATGACCGCCATGTATTTATTGCCGGATATATAAAAGCTTATAAATTCCTCCTGCTGAAAGCTTGCAGACTGACGGATGGCAGCAGTGATCTCATCCAATTGATCCGCAGAAGCTGTAAAGAAGTCTTCCGGAAAAGGAATGATTCTGTTTTTATTTTTATCCAATAAAATATAATCGGCATTCAAAATCGTAAGCGGTTCTCTTAGTGAACGGTCCAAGCGAAAATAGTATTTGATGAGTTCATCATGATTTTGCATATAGGAATGAGGGATGATTATTTGTGAGGAGAAAAAATACGGACCTTGCCGAAGGGCAGTGTCTACAGTACTGGATGCAATTCTGCTTAATTGCTGCATTAGATCTCTCTCGATATAAAGACGGACTGCCGCATTAAATATAAAAGTGGTCAGTGTAATTAAAAGGACAATGATGATCAGATTATATTTGAAAATTCTCCATTTGATTGTATTTTTCTTCATAATCTCATTCCTTATTTTGTATTCTGAAGCCAAATCCCCAAACCGTATCTATTTTAAGTGTTGAACCGGTATCTGATAGTTTTTTTCGGACCCTTTTGATCATATCATCGGTTGCCCGAGTCTCCACTTCATTTTCGAAACCCCAGATTTTATCCAGAAGCTCGCTCCGGCTAACCGCGCGATCCCTATGTTCTGCCAAATAGTAGAGTAAGGAGAATTCCATCCCCGTAAGACCGATATCTTTTCCGTTTACCTCTACTAATTTCGTATCGGGATTGATTACCGTGTTGCAGATTTTCAGAGTTTGTTTGGTTTCTCCGGTTGTTTTTTCAAATTCAATTCTTCGAAAGATACTTTTGATTCTAGCTACCAGTTCCATGGGGCTAAAGGGTTTTGTAAGATAATCATCGCTGCCCAGGGTAAGCCCTGCGATTTTATTTGGTTCTGTATCCTTTGCAGATACGATGATAATGGGAACACGACTTTTTTTCCGAATTAATGAACAAAGAGCATAGCCATCTATTTCCGGCATCATAATGTCCAGAATAAGCATGTCCGCGGGTTTTTTGTTAAAGGCTTCAAGAATGGAAAGGCCGTCGTTGAAAGTCTCCACCTCAAAACCTTCCCTGACAAGAAAGGACTTTATAATGTTGCAAATATTTACCTCATCATCTGCGATGTATATTAATTTCTTTTCCATAGTGTTTCATTCACCTCTTTAATAATTTTACCATGAAAAAATTATCGTATCCTTTAAAATCTATTTTTGTTTTAACATTGCCACAGTTTTGCCAAGAATTATTAGAGGAATGTAAGGTAAAATAAAGATATGACGAAAAAAACTTAGAAAGCAGGGTGGGTGGTGGTTTTTAGGAATAAATATCTGTAGAAAATAAAACGAGTATAGGAAGGGAGATAGAGATTTGATGAAAAAGAGAACAAACAGAAGCGTGGGGCGGATTATTTTATTTAGTTTGCTGCTGTTGGTTATTTTAACGACAACGGCTTGTTCCAATAAAGAAATCGTAGCCCGTGTAAACGATCAGGTGATTACCAAGGAGGAGCTGTACCAGCTTTTAGTTGACCAGTATGGATCGCAAGTGTTAGATTCATTAATTGCAGATAAGATTATGGATATGGAAATTCAGAAGCAAAATATTGCAGTGAATGAAGGGGATATTGAAAATGAGATCAATAAAATTATAGCAGAATATGGAGGAGAAGAAGAATTCAACCAAGTAATGGAAATGTACGGATATTCATTAACAGATGTAAAAAAGAATATTGAAATGAACCTAAAGGTGAAAAAACTGCTTGAACAGGAAGTTTCAATAACAGAAGAAGAAATGCAAAGCTACTTCGAAGAAAATAAAGAGATGTTTACAGAAGAAGAAAATGAAGAAGCCAGTTATGAAGAAAATAAAGATAAAGTAAGAGACATTTTAGTAGAACAAAAACTACCGGCAGCCTATGAGACCTGGCTTCAAGCTAAGTATAATGAGTACAAAATCGAAAACATGATTGAATAAGCGGATTGAATCACTATAGATTTACACTTTTAAAAGGGAATATAAGTAGGGAACGACCTTTGTGTCGTTCCGGAAAACGGGCAGACACCCAGGTCTGTGCCTACGAAAGAAAATAGATGATATTTAAAAGGCGTATATATAAGAGGATAGCCAAAGTCGAATGTATCCTGACGAAGTTGCAGTTTACCATACTGTCTAACTTATAGGGATCAATTCAACTTGGTTATCCTCTTTGAATTTATGGTTTAAGATGTCAGTTTGATCTAAAACTTTACTTGTTATCCAGTGTTGTTTGCTATAGTCTTTAAGTTCTAAATTGAAAAAAAGGGATTTTTTTTGAACAAATACCGAACATATGTTCGATTATGTGGTATAATAAAGTTACCAAAAAAGGTAATACCTAGAAAATCAACGTTTTCGCCATTTTTAAAAACTACGAAGGAGGAGATTTCAATAAACAAGCTGTTCGAGGCGTGTCTTGAAAATTTAAAGATGACAAGCAAGTATATTTAGAAGAAAAGAGATCTACAAGAGAAGGGCATTGTGAAAATAAAAATAGAACAATCAAAATACGCTGGTATGTCTCCGATAATCTGCCGGAAGTACGCCAATATTTACTGTAAAGCTATAATATACTGTAAAATAAGGAAAGCTTAAAAGATTATCAGAAGACAATAGCTATTACAGGAATAAACATCTCCGAAAAATTGCCGCAAGTATGCCCAAATGATCGATTTGTCCATAGTATACTTTAAAATAGGAACCCATATCAAAAGCAAGCAGGAAAGATTAACAATTATAGGTGGTGAGTAATCATGAATACAAATTATGTATATCAAAATAAAGATGCTTTTAGCCAAAAGAAAGTACTAAACATAAAAGAACTTGAAAGCATATTGAAAAACTTAAAACAGTATGAGGCCAAAATCAAAGAAATAGAAATCCAAATCGAAGAGTATAAGGACATGCAGGGTCTATGCCTTAAAGGAATTAATTATGAAAATATCATAAGGACAAACAATATCTTTTCTAAAACGGAGATGCAGGTAATGGAAGATACCGAACTACAGAACAAAATTGAACTGCTGGAATATGAAAAAAGACATCTTGAGCGGTTTATCAAGCGGGTGTGGAATGCAATCGACAGCTTAACAGAACTAGAGAAGCAGATTATTCAGAAGAAATACATTGAAAATAAGATATGGAGATACATAACCTTTGATATTAATCTGGAAGAGAGACAATGCAGAGAGATAAAGAATAAAACCTTAAGCAAGATATTAAATATACTGAAAACAAGTGACTAATGAATAGGATACTATACTGCTTCAATATGAAGTGTCCTGTATATTTTATTAGATTTTAAGGATGAGCCAAAGGGGGTGAGGGTGCATGACATAAATATCAGCGGACATACAGGTCTCTATACAGACTGTGGGCAAAACAGATGGATTTACAGGTAATCTAAGGGATTGTAAATCCATCTGCCGTGCAATGAAGAAGAAATCAGATAAGAACTGCTATAGGAGGTGAATCATAATGATAGCAGACCAAAAAACAATACTCAACCGTATGCTTGGAAATATACAAGGCCAGTTTGATAAAACAGAAGGGTCTTTTTTTTATGACGCTTTAGCGCCTATGGCCATTGAACTGGAAACCGTACATCAGAGCATTTCGTCGGTAAAGGAGAAATTAAGGGTTGAAAAACTCACAGGACAGGAGCTGGAACAGTTTATATTTGAAAGAACCGGTATAAAGAGGAAGCCTGCAACCAAGGCCCGGGGACATGTAACCATTAAAGGAACCGCTGGTGCACGGGTACAGGAAAACAGCATTGTTGCCAGTGAAACGGTTCATTTTATTGTCAAAGAAACGAAAATCCTGGGTCAAAACGGGCAGGCGGAAGTGCTGGTTGAATGCCAGGCATATGGTGTCATAGGAAATGTACCTGCCGGGATGATCCGGTATTTTCCCATGACTCTTCCAGGGCTTGTAAGTGTGACCAATCATGAGGATTTTACCAGCGGATATGAGGAAGAAGGAGACCAGGAGCTTTTAGCCCGTTATTTTGAACGAATCCAAACTCCCATTACTTCAGGAAACAAATATCATTATAGAGATTGGGCAAAGGAAGTAACGGGAGTTGGGGACGTGAAGGTAGTACCCCTATGGAATGGAGACAATACCGTCAAGATCATCATCATCGACGCAAACAAACAGCCTGCCGATGCAGAGCTGATTGCACAGGTCCAGGAATATATTGATCCCGGCATGGAGGGCTTAGGGGAAGGCAAAGCCCCGATAGGTGCTTACTGTACTGTAGTTGGTGCTGTGGGCAAAAGTCTGGACATCACTTTTAAAGCTGTAAAGGATACGGCTGTAACCGATGCGGAAAGATCCGAAAATATCAGAAAGAATATCGAACAATATATCAAACAGGCTGCATTTAAAGAAAGTATTATAAGCTATAACAGAATTGGCAGCATTATATTGGACTCCAGGGGAATCGTTGATTTTATCGGTTTAAAAATTAACGGACAAACGGGAAATATCGCCATTGCTGAAGATGAAGTGGCAGTTTTGGGAGTGATTCACATTGAGGAATAAACGAATGATGGCCTATTTGCCCGCCTATGAGCGAAAATCAAAGGTCTTTCAAGGGATCATGAATGCAGCTGGAAAAGAACTGGATCAGGAAGATGGGCAGATAGAGCAGCTGAAAAAACAGTTGTTGATTCACACCGCTACCTGGGGGCTTGAAAACTATGAACAGGAACTAGGCATCCAAACAGACATCCACAAGAGCGATGAGGAGCGCAGAAACGCAATCATAGCCAAGTGGCGGGGAATAGGAAAGGTGGATAGGGCCCTGATACAGTTGATTGCAGAATCCTATGCCGTAGGGGAAGTATTGGTCGTGTTTAACCATGCGATTACCATTTACCTCTTGGGAGTCAATGAGACCATGACCGGCATACAGGATTTGCTCAATAGTATCGAAGAAATTAAGCCGGCCCATCTAAGGGTGCAGATTGTTTATGTCTATATCACCTATGGAGAGCTGGGTGCATTCACCTATGGGGCTCTAGGCAACCGAAGCTATAGGCAGATTAAGCTTCATGATTTTTAAAAAGAAAAATTAAATTTTGAAAGGGGAGATGCAGATGAAATATACGAGCCATCTTGGACTAAAAAAGCCAGAACCCAATGATTATTTTGATCAGGAGAATCACGCTAATTATAATATGGACGTGATTGACAGCAACATTACGTCGCATTTGGTTAGTCATGTAAAGATTGAATTTAGCGAGATAGAACCACAAAATCCAAACAGTAACACTTTTTGGATTAGAAATGTAGGTGAAACGGATTTTAATTTAGGCGGTGAAGGAGGTGGTATAGCTGTTTTGAACGCCACTAATAGTGATATACCACCAGATTCTGATTTATGGTTTGAAAATATATAAATTTAAATGAGGTGAGAAAATGGCAGATAAAAATATTCAAATCAAGCAAAGAAATGCGGAAAACAGCGGATGGGATAATTTATATCCCAAGACAAAGGGGAGTTTAGTTGAAGTAACCGGAGGAAGTGTGGAACAGCACGTAACTGATGGTGTCAGTCACGTATCATCAACCGACAGAAGTTCATGGAATACAGCTAAAACTCACTCTGATTCGTCACATGCACCTGTAAACGCGCAGAAAAACAGTGACATAACCAAGGCTGAAATCGAAGCAAAACTTACTGGTGTAATTACAAGTCACAGTCATGCATCAGGAACACCAACTGCACATAAAGATACCCATTTGACTGGAGGGTCTGATGCAATTCCACCAGTAACTACGAGTATAGACGGACTTATGTCTGCTTCGGATAAGGCAAAACTAGAGGGTATAGGTGCAGGAGCAAATAATTATGTACATCCCACTACGGCAGGAAACAAGCATATACCTACAGGCGGTGCAACAGGACAGGTATTAAAATACGGGGGATCGAGCGGGACTGCATCATGGGGCGCAGTTACTGCAGCTGAGCTAGGTGCACAGAAAGAAATTACCGTCAGTGCCACAGCGCCGTCAACGCCAATAGCTGGAGAACTATTTTTCGAGGTATTGAGTTAGGAGGATTTTTGAAATGGCAAATTACAATGTAGAGATAAAAAAGAGAAACCCAGCCAATACAGCATGGGATAACCTGTATCCGGTTACAAAGGCTTCCAATGTGATTACCCAAAGCGGGCAATCTATAGAAGCTCATTTGGCTGATTACGTGAGACAACCGGGCTATGGAGTAACCTCAGGAAGTGCTAATACCTACACACTTACACTTAATCCTGCTCTTACAGCATATACAGCAGGTGTATGCGTTGCTGTTAAAATCCATGCTGCCAATACAGGAGCATCGACAATCAACATTAATGGAGTAGGTGCAAAATCTATAAGAGATAGCAAAGGGAATGTGCTCACATCAGGGAAGCTTGTATTAAATAGTGTTTATACATTGAGGTATGATGGCACAAATTTTATATTACAGGGTGAAGGAGCAAGTGGAAACGCTACAGCATCCGACCTTCTCTCTGGCAAGACAGCTACTACGGATGCTGGAGAAATCGTAGGCACAATGCCCAATCGAGGAGCAGTTACAATAACACCGTCAAATTCAAATCAAACTATTTCCGCAGGCTACCACAATGGTTCTGGAATAGTATCCGCAGTAACTTTTGATGCTTCAAGGGTATTAACAGGTACGACTATAGCAGGAACAGCGGGAACAATGCCTAACCATGGAGCTATTACAATTACTCCTGGTGCTACTACACAAACAAGAAGTTCAGGATATATGAGCAGTCTATCAGTTGCAGGAAGTACTAATCTTTCAGCAGAAAATATCAAATTGGGAGTAAATATATTTGGTGTTACTGGAACTTTAACACCTATGCCGACAGGATGGAGTACAGGACAATGGATAGCAAGTGGTTCAATATTACCTAATGGATATTATAATCATGCGGCTGGCGGTACTTTTTATGGTTGTGTTATTAGTGGAGGCGATAGTAGTTCATCAGATACATTTTCATGCCAATTATGGAATGGTGTTTCTTATTCAAGTGCAGGTTCAATGCCCTCCTCAAACTCACGACATGCTTCAACTGGAGCTAACCAAAGTGCTGTAGCTGTTACAGGTGGAGGAAGGATGGCGGCAAATAGAAGGCGTACGATATTATATTACAATGGCACTAGCTGGTCTCAATCTGGTAATATGACAGACACAAGACAGAACCATGGCTGTTGTGGAGTTCAAAATAATCATATTAATGTTGGAGATAGTTATAGTAGTTCAGTTGTTTATACATCTGAATTGTGGAATGGCACTGCCGCCACTTTAACAGCTTCCAAAATAACTCCGACATATGGTGGAGCTGCAGTTGGTATCGCATCATCTTTTATATTTGCTGGTGGCTATTACACGAGTAGCGGTTCAACAAATCGTGTAGAATATTTTAATGGAACAAGTTGGGTTGAACTTACTCGTTTGTCTTCTGATAGAAAATACCCATTTAACGTAGGCACGGCTTATAATAACGCAATTATTGCTGGCGGTGAAAGTAGTACAACAGTCCAACTTGCAACGACTGAAAGATTTAATGGTTCTACTTGGACTTCTGCATCTCCTATGGTTTTATTATCAAGTGCAGGTTCTAGTGCTACTAGTAGTGATAGAGGTGTCGCTGTTGGTGGTTGTGATAACGGATATATAAGAGCATATACACAGATTTATTTAAGAACTTAAAGGGGGATTTAAAATGTTAGAATTACAAATAGTCAATAACTCGTTAGAAGAAATAAAGAAAGCAAATTTACTGCCTCCAGAAAAAATGCAAATAGTAAATGATTTGTTGCCAGAATTAAAACATAATTTTAATACGAGTACAGTTTGGAGAACAGAAACAGAAATAAAATACTCTGTATTGCAAAATAAAATGTTTCCAGATAAAGCTTCTAAGTATCATCAAGCAAAAACAGAGCAAATGGTATTCTTCGAACAGCTTATGCAATTATCTTTTAATTACAGAAAAACACAGGGAGAGATCGTAATCAAAGAAGCAGAAATAGAAGAGTTAGAAGATATATTGACCAATCTAGAATTAAAGCCTTGGCAAATAAAAAAGATAGAGGCTCAAATAGGAATCAAATCTCTTGAAAAACAAGAACTTGCTTTTAAATTAGAATATATGCAAAAACAAGGAGTAGATAGAGTAAGAGAACTTGAAATATGGTCCAAAATAAAAACTGAATTAGATGATAGTTCTTTTGATAAAGATAGTAAAGATTCAAACCAATTACTTTCATTAACAAAAAGATATGCAATTGAGGCTTATAATGTTCTTCATATAGCTGGTCAAAGTGTTGATATTGGAGCTACAAATAATATCTTAGGGCAGTTCGAAACAATGATGTTAGCATGTATTGAAAAAGGAATCGTTAGCTATGTAATAGATCATTTTGGAGAAACAAGTCCTATAGGTTCTTGGTTAATGCAATCTTTTAATCTACAGAAAAAAGATCAATAAATAATTATAAAATAAAAAGAGGTGAAATAATAAATGCCTTTAAATCAAAACAGTTCTTTTCAAGAAAATCTTATGCAACTGAGTTACAGGATGTAGTAGTTGATAAATTTTCACTGTCAATATCTAGATATTATTGGGACATAGGACGATCTAATCAAAACTTAGCACAAAAATATCGAGCACATCATGCATCAACCAGCCAAATTCGAAAGAATGAAATAATCTGTAGAGAGGGGGGAAAGTATGGAGAAGCTGGACATTCAGGTATTTGACGGTCAGATCACGCCCCATTTCAATATAAAAGAATTCAGGTGTAAAGCAAATGGGGAAGTACTGGTCAATGCAGCGGTCATTGACCATATCCGGAGGCTTGAAAAATTCAGGGATTGGTATGGCAGACCTATGTTGGTGAATAGCGGGTACCGGACACCAGCCTATAATAAACAAATCGGAGGTGCAGCGAACAGCTATCACATACAGGGTATTGCAGCGGATATCGCTTTGCCTATGGCGGAGTTTTCCGGATATACCCCGGCGAGAAGAAATGAATTTCTAAATAACATAAGAGACAAATGGACACAGTTATGCAATGCAGATGGTCTGGGCGGAGGCGTTGGTTTTTACAACACCTTTTTTCATTTAGACAGTCGAAAGACAGCTGCATTTTGGGATGAGCGAACAAAATAACAACAAACCCAATGGGCTATAGAAGGAACAAATTCATGGGCTGTCCATTGGAAGATGTTATAAAAATCAAAACTATTCGTGCCGTGACACGTAAAACGGAGTATCCGGGATCGGAGGAGTGCTTATGGAGCAGTTGAAAGACCTGTTGGGAGAGGCTTTATATCAGCAGGTTAGAGAAAAAACAAAGGACAAGAGAATCATGCTGGATGAAGGGAATCTGATCCCCCAGAGTCGGTTCAACAAGGTTATTCAGAAAAAGAATGCCTACAAAGATCAAATAAAGCTTCTAAGCGGCAAACTGAAAGAACTTCAAAAAATCGTCCGGAAGCATGAAGAACTTGTAAAAAAACTTCAGGATGATAATGAAAAACTTAAGCAGCAGAATGAAAAAATCAAGGAAAGGAGCCTAATAACAGCTATCCATCTTCAGGCCCACAAGATAAATGCGAAAAATACGGATGCAGTCGGCAGACTCATCAAGAGAGAAGGCTTGGTTCTGCTTGAAGATGGAAGGGTTATTGGCTTGGAAGAACAGTTGAAGGTCCTGCAGGAAAGTAAGCCATTTCTATTTGGAGAAGATACCTTGTCCTATTTGGAAAAGATACATGATTATGTAGAGGCTTTGATGCATGGGAGGATGCTTCAAAAACTGTAAAATGCAGCATGAAGAAATCAAAGGAGGAAAGTATGATAAAACTGGCGGAAATCCAGAATGCAGTGGATGACAAACTGAATACAAACTTTCCTGCATATCCAATATATGTAGGAGAAATGCCGCAGGAAATTACCAGACCTGCTTTTTTTATGCACATTTTACCCGTCTCCACAAGGGTGGAAAATAAGTATTACAGAAACAGGAAAATCAATGTAGAGATCCGTTACTTTTCCCGGAATGAAACCCATCTGGAAAATCTGAATATGGCGGATCTGCTGAATGAGCTCTTTGATTCTTTTCTTATGGCAGGAAACCGAAAGCTGATGGTGGAGGAGACGAGAACCATTATTGAGGAAAATGTTCTTTGTTTCACCTTTGATATTGAATTCAGCGATAGTATTGATGAGGAAAAGGCTTATGATTATCAGGATTATGAATACATGGAAGAACTATTAATAAAGGAGGATTAATTATGGGATTACCAGAGATTTTAATAGAGTTTAAAACACAAGGATTGACAGCAGTACAACGGAGCGCAAGGGGGATCGTAGCGCTGGTTTTAAAAGATGATACCCAAGACTTTGATTCTATCGTATATAAATCCATTGACGAGGTGAAGGCCGAGGACTGGACACCTGAAAATAAAGATTATATTGAAAAAACTTTTATGGGCACGCCGAGCAAAATTCTTGTCGAGCGGATTCCAACAACGGACGCTGACTATTCTGCAGCCCTATCCAGGCTAAAGAGCAAAAAGTGGAACTACCTGGCAGTGCCGGGAGTGGCTGGTGCAGCTGTGACCAACATTGCTACCTGGATCAAGACAGAAAGAGACATTAACAAGAAAACCTTTAAGGCAGTACTGCCAAATATTCAGGCAGATCATGAAGGGATCATTAATTTTGCCACAGAGAATATCAAAGTGGGAGAGAAGGTTTACAGTGCCGGTGAATATACCTGCAGGATTGCCGGCATCATGGCAGGACTGCCATTTACTCGCAGTTCCACATATTTTGCTTTGAATGAAGTGGAAAGCATCCAGGAGTCGGAAGAGCCTGGTACGGATATTGATAATGGAAAACTGATCCTGATCAACGACGGAACCCGAATTAAAATCGGCAGGGGTGTGAATTCACTGACAACCCTGACTGCATCCAAGGGCAGGGAATTTAAGAAAATTAAAATTGTCGATGCAGTGGACCTTGTCCATGATGATATCCGGGATACCTTTAACAATGCCTATGTAGGAAAGATTATCAACTCCTACGATAACAAGGTACTGTTTATGACAGCAGTCAATGCATACTTTGGAGAGCTGGAGAGAATTGATGTATTGGATCCGGCCTTTACCAACAAGGCAGAACTCGATGCAGAATCCCAAAGACTGTATCTGATGACGAAGGGCGTAGACGTGGAAGCGCTGGAAGAACAGGAAATCAAGGAATACAATACGGATTCAAAGGTATTTGCAAAGGCCAACGTCAAGTTTTTAGACGCAATGGAAGATTTGCAAATGCTGATCTATATGTAAATAGGAGGGAAAGAAGATGGCAAATAAAATACCAGGATATAGAGTGATTAACGGAACATGGGGAGAAATCTGGCTGGATGGAGACAAGGTCAGTGAATTAAAGGGACTTGAGGCAAAGATCACCATTCAGAAAGAAGACGTAACGATGTGCGGTGTATTGGCCAAGGATACGAAGATTACAGGCTGGGAAGGCACAGGGACATTAAAGCTTTATAAGGTGAATTCAAGGATGGCTGTGAAGCTGGGAGATGCAGTGAAAAAAGGCAGGGATTTACGGTTTATTATCGTATCGAAGCTGGCTGATCCTGATACTGCCAATGCACAGGCAGAACGGGTAGTACTGAAGGATGTCAGCTTTGATGACCTGACTTTGGCACAGTTCGAGGCAAAGGCACTGGGTGAAATCGAGTGTCCTTTTACATTTATCGACTATGACTTTACAGATGTAATCAAACCGGAATAGGAGGAAAACTATGAATACATTGGATTTATTACTGCAATTGGATGAGCAAAAGCTTAAAAAACCAAGTAAAGAAGTAGAAGTGAAAAGACTTTCTGAACTGACCGGAAGCAAAGTGGTCTTCAGAATCGAGGCCTTAACGCCGGCAAAAATGGATGAGATTCAGGAAATGTCCATAGATAAAAATACAGATCATATCAACATGGCAGAGCTGCAAATCATGACCGTAGTGGAGGGGACCAAGGACCCAAACTTTAAATCCAAGGAATTGATGGATAAATTCAATGTCTATACCCCAAAGGATTTGATTAAAAAAATCCTATTACCCGGGGAAATACTGACCCTCTACAATATGGTCGGCGAACTCAGCGGCTTTGACGGCGGGGCGATAGAAGAAATAAAAAACTAATTAACACAGACGGCCTGGCCCAGATGATGTATTATTACTGGAAGACAAAAGGTATCAGGCCTTCTGTGTTTTATAACATGCCGAAAGGTGAACTGGTCCTGATCATGGGGTTCTTTCATCAGGAAGTGAAAGAAAGGCAGATGGAAGGATAGGTACAAGCTTTTGATAATCATATAGGAAATTTGTAATAGGTGAAGGGCAGGCCGGATCACCGGCTGCTTTTCACTAGCTTTTAACCGAGGGGTGGTGAACGAATGGAAAAAGAGATGAACAATACAATGGGCAATATGATTAAAAATAACAGTAAAAAGCGTATAGAGATGGAACGTGCATATAAAGCACAGCAGGAGTTGCTGTTAGGTTACCGTAAAGATATGTATGCAGGGATAATTCAGTTGGACCAGTGGATGGAGGAATATGCAACAACTGTATCCAATATAAATTATGTTGTGCAGTTACCCTACAATATAGATGATATGCTAAAATACTTTCCTCAATACAGTGATGATTTGATGAATGTTCTAAGAAAAAATCCACAGATGATGAAAACCATGGAGCAAGTTGTTGATATAAGTGGCAAATGGGCAAAAATAGGTGGTACTGCATTGGGAGCAGGGCTGAATGTTTATACCCTTGTAAAAGAAGAAGAAAGCGATTTCAAAAAGGGTCTTGCCCGGCTTGACTTAGCAGGCACAGCTACAATGTTGGTAGGTCCTACGCCTATACCCTTCATAACCTCTACAGTTAATACTGTAGGGACATATGTTTATGATGAAATATTGGAAGACAAGGGGAGACGGGTTTTAGACCAAATGTTTAAAGAGGATCATTATACAAAATCATCGGATGAGCGGATATCAGCGGATAGTTGGGTTAAAGCACCGGATATACCAGAACGGCCGAAGGTATTTAATAATGATAAATTCATTGCTGCACTGGAGAAAAATTATTCAAAAATGGACAAACAGAACAGCAAGCATGAAAAAGCAAGATATCTTGAAAAGATGGCTCAGGAAGGGAAACCAATGGAAACGCTGCCGCAGTTAATTCATAGAAAGACTAATGAACTAACGAAGAAACAAATAGAAACGATAGAACAGAAGCGCAGTCAACCGGGTGCCCTTATCCTGGGAAATAGAATTGATACCAAGAACAACAGACGCCCAAATCTACAGAGTGGAAAGGATGACAGCAGCATATTTAAGTTGTACAATCCTCAGAGTACAGGACAGAATAAAGTAAAAACAATGAGTCTAAAAGATCAGGGGCATAAGGAATCCGCTCTTCAACAAAAAAATAATTCAGTAAATAATAATAGCTTTGTGGTAAATATTGCAGGTATGAATAAAACAACCAATGAGATCATAAACGAGCTGGTACCCCAGCTAAAATTGTCACTGGCCAACACGGCAGGGGCTGCAGTATAAAGGAGGGATGACCCATGGATATCTATCTATCCATTAACAACCGGGAGCAGTTAATCACATTACCTGTACTCCCTACGGAATTCCGGATACAATCCGGTATGAAAAACGACACCTATGATACCATCAGCCAGGGGGAAATCAAACTGATCGGGATGGAGACATTAAAATCCATATCCATCCAATCCTTTTTTCCGTCCAAGGACTATTCCTTCCTGAAGGACAGGACCTACAAAGGCTGGGAGTATATAAACATGCTGGAGTCCTGGAAAACCAGAAGGGTGCCCATAAGGCTTGTCATCAGCGATACGCCTGTCAATATGGCATGTACCATTGAATCCTTTGAATATGGCTTGCAGGATGGTTCGGGGGATATCTACTATACCCTTACCCTCAGCGAGTTCAAGTTCATAGAGCTGGGGAAAAGGAGTGTGTAGCATGCATCGGATTTTAAATATCTCAGAGAACCTTGAGACTGATATCACGCCCCTGATAGGAAGCATCCAATGGAGAAGCAATATCAATGAGCTGGGAGACCAGCTGGATTTTGATATTGCTTTTAATGATGCCCAATACTTCCCCAAAAACCCGGTGGACATAGGAAATGCTATTTGCCTGGTCAATCAGGAGGAGCTATTCAGAGGCGTGGTGGTCACAGAGCAGAAAAACGGAAGACAACCTATACAGTATACCTGTTTTGATTATGCCTTTTATCTCAATAAGAACAAGGCAGTCTACCAGTTCAATAAAATAGCTGCCAAAAAAGCCATAGAGATGATTCTAACAGAGCACAAGATTCCCATCGGCAATATCAGCCAGTTAAATACGGTGATCAAAAAAATATATGTAAATGAGCCTGTGAGTGATATCATCAGAGACCTTATTGATATCGAGGAAAAAGAAACAGGAGTCAAATACAGGATGGAAATGAGAAGAGGAAAACTCCATATTGAAAAGAAAGAGGATTTGCTGGTCAAAGCGACCTTCAAATTAGCAGAAAATATTGCTGCTTATGATGTTACCCGCGCCATATCCAACCCATCACGGAAAAGATCCATTGAAGAAATGAAAAACCGTGTCGGGATACTGCTGAATGACCAGATCATCGAGACGAAGGAGGATCAGGATCTGATCAGAAAATATGGGGTTTTGCAGGAGTTTATGCAGATCAGCAATAAGGATAAGGTGCAGGCAAAAAATATCGCACAAAAAATGTTGGAGGACTTGGGAAAGATTTTTGAAGAGAACTCCATAGAGCTGCCGGGGAATGACCAGGTACGGGCAGGGAGAACCCTGGAGCTGGAAGAACCCATTACGGGAATGATTGGAAAATACCTGGTGAAGGATGTCATCCACAGGGTGGAAAAAGGTATTCACCGCATGTCGGTAGGATTGGAGGCGGTATGATGGATGCAATATCTGAACTGGCCATGCTTTTTAAGGAAAGGGAAAATATCCTATACATGGGCCCGCAGTTAGGAACGGTAATTTCTCCGCCGCCCAATATCAAGGTAGGGCTGGGAGACAAAATCATATTAGATAAGGAAGATCTGATTCTGGCTGCCCATGTCCTGGACGGATATCAAAGGGAGATTGAAGCAACCGGCATCACAAACACAGGAGTCAGCTCCAGCAGCGGCAATATGAGCTTTCACCTGACAGGAAACCCGCCTCCGCAGAATTATACCATCACCGGGTTCTCCTTGCCGGCGGGCACTACCTCAAAATCAGAGGGAGCCCTAAAATATACAGATACCTTGAAGGAGGGAGATAAAGTGATTCTCATACCCTCAAACGACAACCAGAAATATTATCTTGTGGATAAGGCGGTGAGATTATAATGTTGCCTGAGATTGCGCAATTGGAGTTTCATACAGAGACAAAAGCCGCAGAGGACTTTGGAAAATCCTTTCTGTTTGATTTTCAGCAGGGAGATTTTGTACTGCGGGATGGACGGCTGATAAAAACCGATGGAATTGAAGCCTTAAAGGTATGGATCATGAAGGTGTTAAAGACAGAAAGAGGTAAATTTAAAATCTATGAGGATACAGACTACGGTACGGGATTGGAGGATCTTATCGGGCAGACTTTGCCAAGGGATTTTGTGGAGAGCGAGCTGAAACGGGAAATTAGGACTGCATTGGAAAAGCATCCGATGATTAAAAGCATATCGAACCTGAATCTCTCCATAGACGGAGAGAAGGTAATGATTGAATTTACCGTCAATCTTGTGCAGGGAAATACCTTCGGTCAGGAGGTGATTTTTTAATGGAAGCAGACAGAACAACGATACAGAACAGAATGCTAGCAGGAATTCCGGAAGAATATGACACCAGTGAGGGGTCTTTTTTTTATGATGCGGTAAAACCCATAGCTATAGAGTTGGAAACGGCCTATCGGCGGCTGGAAGAAATTCTTGATAAAGGCTTTGGAGAGACCGCTGAAGGGGAATGGTTGGATAAGAAAGCTGCCGAGCAGGGCGTATACAGAAAAAGACCTACGAAGGCCACGACGGTTGTAACCATAACCGGAGCAGCGGGCGTGAGCATTCAGGCAGGGGATAAAGTTGCCAGCGATGCAGTGACCTATGTTTGTACAGAGAGTAAAACCATAGATGTCAACGGACAGGCGGAAGTGCCTGTAGAATGCGAAGAATGCGGCAGTATAGGAAATGTACCGAAGGGGGCTATCCGGTACTTCCCCATCACATTATCCGGGATTGTCAGTGTGACAAATCCTGAAGCGGTTAAAAACGGCTATCCGGGAGAGACGGATGCAGAGCTAAGGCAGCGGTATTTTGACAAGATCAGGACGCCTGCTACCAGCGGCAATAAGCATCATTATAAAAACTGGGCCAGGGAGGTCTCCGGCGTTGGAGATGCAAAGGTTTTTACTTTTCCAGAGCTGTCCGGAACCGTGAAGGTCGTAATTATTGACAGCAGTAAAAGAAAAGCAGAGCCGGAGCTTATTGGCCAGGTATTTGACTATATCGAAGAACGCCGACCCATTGGGGCAAAAGTCATCGTTGAAAGCGTTCAGGAAGTGCCCATTTATATAAGGGCTTCTTTTACATGGGATACGGATAATGCTGATTATGAAGAGGTTCTCAGAAACCTGGAAAGAAAAGCGGAAGAATACTTTAAGGAGATTGCTTTTCACCAAAATCATGTGAGCTATGCCATTTTAGGAAGCAGGCTGTTGGAAGCCGATAAGGTTCAGGAATATGGCAGTCTGAACATAGGCATTCAAGAAGAAGCAACGGGGACCATCTGCTGGGGAATAGAAAATATCATCCTTCAGGAGAATGAAATTCCGGTATTGGGGGCGATCAGCTTTGAGTAATCTGTTGACAAAATATATGCCCCCTTATTACCGGACCAGTAAGGTAATCACAAGCCTTACGGGTATGGAAGGACAGGAAGTGGAAAACTTTCAGCAGAAATTAGAGGAAACATGCAGCCAATTCTTTGTGGATACGGCTACCTATACTCTTGAGCGGTGGGAAAGAGAACTGGGAATTCCAGTTAACAATACAAAGCCGATAGCCTACAGGCGGTCTGTCATTACCAGCAAGCTGAGAGGTTCAGGGACGGTGACCGTAGAGCTTATTAAAAATGTATCAGAATCCTTTATCAATGGAGAGGTAGAGGTAGTTGAAAATCCTGAAAGCTATCGTTTTACCATCAAGTTTGTCGGGGTCAGGGGGATTCCCCCCAATATGGATGATTTAAAGAAGGCTATCGAAGAAATTAAACCGGCCCATCTGACTGCAGTGTATCACTATACTTATTTGATATGGGATGAATACGATCAAGCAAATAAAACCTGGGATCAATGGGATGCATTGAATTTGACCTGGGAACAGCTAGAATGCTATAAGGAGGAATAATCATGCCAAGTATGAATAAAACAACCAATTATGGTTTGAATCAATGGTTGGGCAACGAATATCCGAAGCGGCAGGACTTTATGGAGGATAATGCAAAAATTGATGCCGCTTTAACCCCGGAGGCAGACCCTGCGAAAATTCCGGCTTCAAACGGACCTTTTAAAATCGTTGACTGGACCAGTTATTTTGCAAATAGGATTAAAGCTATCGTGGGCAAGGGAAACTGGTGGGATCCACCAACGAAGTCCATGGAGCAGTTAAGTAATGAGGTTGCTGCACATAAGGCTGAAACTATGCCACACAGATTTGTTGATAATGGTACTACGTATAGATGGGGACTTAGTGTAGCGAATGGGATAGTAATGTTTAATTATGAGGAGGCGGTATAATGCCACAAATACAAATAGCAGACAAAACTACTTTAGATTCTGTCAATACGAAAGTTGGAACAAATGTAGATACAAGTGGGACAGTAACTGTATTCGCCAGGTTGAAACAAATTTATGATTACTTAACAACTAACCTTTCAACAACAAGAGCATCAAAAATTGATGTTATTGATACTGTGAACACAACGGTAAATACTGTTAATACGAATGTATCAAGTATTAACAGTAAAGTTGGCACAAACATTGATGTCGCAGGAACTACAACTGTATTTGGAAGATTGAAACAGATTTATGATTACATGTCAACCAACTTGACAACTACAAGAATAGGAAAGCTTGATCTAATCGGTGTTACAAACCCAACAGCAGATACGACAACCATTATGGGGTATTTAAGAAAAGTATATGATGCTGTGACAAGTTCAAGCTGTGTTAAAATTGGTAAGGCATCCCAAACAGTCCAACATATTTTATCAATAGATTATACGAGATACCAAGGAGCAAACACAATATTTGGCACTGTAATTTCTCCAATATCAGGGTCTTTGCGTTTATATTTTAGAATATATAGAACAGAATTTAGCGTAACACAAAGTAGTGGAGTAGCTGTAAATGTAAATGGTGTTGAATACAGTATTCATACATTGTATGGTTCAGCAGACTACGATAGAGATCAATCTAGTACTCTATTAAATATAAAACAAGGAGACGTAATTACGATAACTACAAAAACTGATGCTAGTAGTATTCGAACTAGGCTTTATAACGTTAGACTTGCATATACGCCTATTAATGAATATGGATACGGAGGTAATGAATAATGAAAAAGGTGTATATTAATGATGTGATGAATATTATGCAATAAAGATAAAAAGAAACTTGAAAATATAATAATTAGCCTATCATGTAATAATAGCTGACATAAAAAACTGTTTCTCTTGGATTAATTACAGAAAAAGAGAAAATTCAGTTATTGGAAGTGAAATGAAAATTGTGTGAAGTGGTAATATATTTTCTATGAACATTTCATATTAGTTTTGGATATTAATGCATCACAAGAATACAAAGCGCATAGATTTTTTACAACAGGAGGCTCGACATGAATGAAGCACTTTGCAAAGAAAAACACAAACAAATAGAAGAACGGCTGAACCTGCATGAAAAACGCCTCAATAAGCATTCTGACCAGCTGGATCACCTTTCTGAAGACAGCAGGGAGTATAAAATTCAGATTCAGAATTTATGTGAACAGGTTAAAGATTTGATCACAACAATGAAATGGTTCATGGGACTTTTTGCAACAAGCTTGCTGGGGTTCTTTTTTTATGCAGTTCAGCAATTACTGCTGCGATAGCAAAGAAATAGTCCGTTGAAAGGAGAATGAATATGTTGGATTTATTGAAGGCCAACGCTGCAGCGTTGGTCCTTGTATTGGCAGGAATACTGACGCTGGTGTATTTGTACAGTATAAACCGAAAAGACCTGCTGAAAAAAATCATTCTTGTGCTGGTAGTCCAGGCTGAAAAACAACTGGGCAGCGGCACAGGAGAGTTAAAGTATGCCATGGTTGTAGAAAAAATATACCGTATTGTGCCCTTATCCTTTAGATGGTTCTTAACAGAAAAAGAGCTTGACAGAATGATTGAGGAAGCGGTGAAGTATTTAAAAGCCTATTTGGCACAGGGAAAAAACCTAGTTGGATATGAAGGGGAATGCTGCAAACATATATAGAAAAAGGTGAGCGGATAGGATTTTTGTGATATATCCTAAAGGAAAATAAGCAGCATCTGTAGAAAATTATTAACTGCAGCATATTATACGGATTAAAGGCGGGACTCTTCAAAGTGGTGTTTTTTTTCGCCGGTTGAAGAAACATTTATTAGGGAAAGCTTCCCGAAGGATAAATTTAATCAATATTAAAAAAAATATGGGGAAATTAATTATACAAAGACCTATGACGGGAGTATATTAAGTCAGATAAATGATTTTCTAGGGATACTAAATGAACAGTTAAACAACAGAAATGGGGATCGTAAAGGATGTATCATAATTTGGAAGAATGTATTCTTGATTTAGAAAAAGCCGGCCAATTAGTCAGGGTACACGAGGAAGTGGACCCGAATCTTGAAATGGCAGCTATTCATAGGAGAGTTAACGCAGCCGGGGGTCCTGCACTGCTGTTTGAAAATGTAAAAGGTTCGAAATTCCGGGCCGTATCCAACTTATTCGGGAACTTGGAGCGGAGTAAATTTATTTTTAGGAATACCTTAGAGGCAGCAAAGGATGTGATTGCGTTACGCAATGATCCAATGAACCTATTGAAAAATCCTTTCAAACACTTCCACACAGGGTGGGCGGCTTCAAAGGCACTTCCTTTGAAAAAAATAAGCAGTAAACGGACTGGGTTTCAGGAAATACAAATTTCCGACCTTCCGCTGATCCACCATTGGCCGGATGATGGGGGAGCATTTATCACTTTGCCGCAGGTTTATACAGAGGATCCGGAAAAGCCTGGGATTATAAACAGCAATTTAGGAATGTACCGTGTTCAGCTTAGCGGTAACGATTATAAAATGAATAAAGAAATGGGCCTGCACTATCAGATTCACCGGGGAATCGGTGTCCACCAGGAAAAAGCGAACAGGCTGGGGGTTCCGTTAAAAGTAAGTATTTTTATCGGAGGTCCTCCGGCTCATACGCTAGCTGCAATCATGCCGTTGCCTGAAGGATTAAGTGAAATGACCTTTGCCGGTTTGCTTTCCGGGCGTAATTTTCGTTATTGCTATGTGGACGGTTATTGTATCAGCCTAGATGCTGACTTTGTAATTACAGGTGAAGTCCATCCGGGGGAAACGAAACCGGAAGGGCCTTTTGGTGATCATATAGGCTATTACAGCCTTATCCATGACTTTCCTTTCATGAGGGTGCATAAAGTATTTGCAAAATCCAACGGGATCTGGCCCTTTACAGTTGTTGGCCGCCCCCCCCAGGAAGATACTGCCTTCGGGGAGCTCATCCATGAGATAACAGGCCATGCGGTAAGACAGGAGATTCCCGGAGTGAAAGAAGTCCATGCCGTAGATGCAGCGGGTGTTCATCCCTTGCTATTTGTAATCGGCAGCGAGCGCTATACACCATACCGCAACGTCAAAGAGCCGGCAGAAATACTTACCATTGCAAACCGGATTCTAGGAACAGGACAGCTGAGCCTGGCCAAGTATTTATTTATTACAGCTGAAGAAAACCATCCGCTGGATACACATAAAGAAATAAATTTTTTAACTTATATCCTTGAACGGATGGATCTTCGCCGTGACATTCATTTTCAAACTAATACAACGATAGATACCCTTGATTATTCGGGAACAGGATTAAATACAGGCAGTAAAGTGATCATTGCCGCCTACGGTGATCAAAAAAGAAATTTGTGCAAAGGAGTCCCGGAACAGTTGAAGGATCTATGTGATTTTAAAAATCCACGGTTGGTGATGCCTGGGATCGTTGCGATTGAAGGACCGGTATTTTCGGGCTATCAGCAGGCACAAAAGCAATTGGGGGAGTTATGCTCGGCTATTCAGGCAAGGGGCACGATGCAGGGTTGTCCAATGATTATCCTCTGCGATGACAGTTCATTTATGAGCGGTTCACTCCAAAACTTTTTCTGGGCCGCATTTACGCGAAGCAATCCTTCACATGATATTTATGGCGTTAACAGCTATTATGAAAACAAGCACTGGGCCTGTGATAATATGATTATCGATGCCCGCGTGAAACCACACCATGCACCGCCATTAATTCCTGATCCGTCAGTTGAAAAGAAGATCGAAGGTTTATTTGTAAAGGGAGGGAGCTTAAGCAAAGTGAAGGTAAATTGAAACGGAAAGAATGTTAACCGCAGAAGGAGCAGGCCCGAATGCTATTGACAGGATGCAGATGATGTGATAAATTATGGATAAGTTCTAAAAGGGAGTAGCTGTGGCGAAGCCGATAAATAAAATCAACATACTGGAGAAATCCTGGTTTTATTTACTTTAAGCGTGACTTAAAGGAGCGAGACTTTTAGATTAGTAAGCCATTAAACAATGGTTTGTTAATCTATTTGTCTCGCTTTTATTACTTTATAAGGGAAGGGAGGAAGCCATATGTGTTTTGGGAATGATTATTAAAGAAGCTACATAGAAAAAAGTCCTGAACAGCGTTCATGAAATATGAGGCTTAATGATTATCAAGTGATTATTTAAATATGAATACAATGAGGTGAAAGCGGATATGCATGAATTATTAAAGGCATTTATTCTTATTTTTATAGCAGAAATGGGGGACAAGACTCAAATATTAGCAATGGCCTTTGCTACACGATTTCCGGTAAAAAAAGTACTGATGGGGATCTTTTTAGGTTCTTTTCTGAACCATGGATTAGCTGTAATTTTAGGCAGTTACATTTCAAGCTTTATTCCGGTGAATACAATCCAAATAGCTGCCGGGTTTGCCTTTGTTGGATTTGCGCTTTGGACATTAAAATCCGATGAGAATGAAGATAAAGATGAAGAACAAAAATCTAGGTTTGGGCCGGTGCTAACAGTGGCCTTGGCGTTTTTTATAGGCGAATTAGGCGACAAGACACAATTAACAGCCATAACACTGGCAACTGCTGCTGCCTACCCGCTATTAATATTATGTGGAACCGTTTTAGGTATGATTGTTACGGGTGGAATCGGCATCATTATTGGTAAAAAGCTAGGGGATAAAATACCTGAATTCGCAATAAAAATAATAGCAGCTTCTGTATTTATGTTTTTTGGAATAACCAAGTTACATCAAAACTTGCCCAGTGCGTATATAAGTTTACAAAGTATCTCTATATTTATCGGAATAGTATCTATTGCGGTTTTTATAATGCTAAGACCAATGATAGTAAGAAGAAAACAAGGGCAGGAATCTGTATTTAGAAGAAAATCAAGAGAACTGTATAATTATTACCAGCAGGTTGAAGAAAGCATAGATAAAATCTGCCTGGGTATAGAAACCTGTAAAGCCTGTCAGGGCAATAACTGCATAGTAGGTTTTACCAAAACATTGATTAAGCAGGGTATCGAAGAAGACGGAATCTTACAGCACGAAGCTTTTGTACCTGCAGAAGGCGTTTCGAGCAAGCATTATGATAAAGAGCAAGTATTGGAGAGCTTGAGGTTGACACTTGCATTACTCAAGAAAAACCCCTGTAGTAATGAATATGAAAATATTCATGAAATAAGAAAGAAGCTTGAAATCCTGCTATTCAACAGAAGCATCGAACATATGAATAGCTGGGAGGAGTATAAACGATGTTTGATCGATATGGATAAGCCTAGTGCGGTTAGAATTTTTAAAACGATAAATTATTAAAGGATTATCATCCATTTTTTGTTTATAATGAAGAAACAAAGCAATAAATAAAACCGGTTAGAAGGAATCACAATGACAACAAAAACTTATCAATTAGAAACCTTGACATGTCCTATTTGTATAACGAAAATTGAAGGTGCAGTTAAAAAAATGAGCGGCGTGAAAATGGTGGAAATGCTTTTTAACGCCAGCAAAGTAAAGATTGTAAAATTTATAAAGGAAGCAAGGACCTCTTGGCTTGCTTCCTTTATAAATTATGAGATATAATAGAAGCTGCTGAAAAAATCAGGTATAGCGCTAAATCCAGTATAAGGAGAATTCCGTAAAGTCTATGAAAGCAAATAATCTTACAGAAGGAAGTATATGGCGGGCATTGGTGAAGCTGTCACTGCCTATTATGAGCACATCTTTTGTCCAGATGGCTTATAACATGACAGATATGATATGGATCGGGAGAATAGGAAGTAAAGCTGTTGCAGCTGTTGGAACTGCAGGATTTTTCACATGGCTGGCAATGGCATTTATATTGATACCTAAAATTGGGGCAGAAGTTGGGGTAGCGCAGTCTGTAGGCAGAAAAGATGTTGCTGCAACAAAAGAGCACATTGTACATGCATTGCAAATCGGTGCTGTATTGGCCCTTTTATATAGCATTCCTTTAATTCTTTTCAAGGAGCAATTGATCGGCTTCTTTAATTTAGGAGACATTGAGGTCATTCAGATGGCAAAGAATTACTTAGTCATCATTGCCTTTGGAATGATCTTCAATTTTATGAATCCTATATTTACTGCAATTCTCAATGGCTATGGCAATAGTACAACGCCATTTTATATTAATGTTATTGGATTGATTATCAATATGATTCTTGATCCCGTCCTTATCCTAGGGATTGGACCATTCCCGGCTATGGGGGTTACAGGTGCAGCGATAGCAACAGTGGGTGCGCAGTTTTTGGTCATGGTGGTTTTTTTATTTAAGCTCAAGGAAATAATGCCTTTATTCAAACAAATAAAGATCCTTCAAAAACCTCATAAAGAACGGATCATGACTTTTTTTAAACTGGGTATTCCTGTTGCCCTCCAAAGCGGTTGTTTTACCATTTTTGCGATGATTATTGCAAGAATCATTGCCCAATGGGGACCGGTGGCTATTGCAGTCCAGAAAATAGGTTCTCAGATAGAAGCTGTTTCATGGATGACAGCGGGAGGCTTTTCAACAGCCCTAAGTGCCTTTGTAGGCCAGAACTATGGGGCGGAAAAACATGAAAGAATATATCGTGGATATTTTGTTGCCATGGGCATCGTAGGTACTATAGGAATTTTTGCAACAGTTCTTTTAATATTCGGTGCAAAGCCTGTTTTCTCAATTTTTATTTCTGAGGAGGAAGCAATAGGCTATGGGATTGTTTATTTAAAAATACTGGGCGTATCACAGTTTTTTATGTGTATGGAAATTGCTACTACAGGCGCCTTTAATGGGTTAGGAAGAACGGTTCCGCCAGCTATTATCGGAATCGTACTGAATGCCCTTAGAATACCAGCGGCCCTAATTTTATCCAATGAAAATTTACTGGGCTTGAATGGTGTCTGGTGGAGTATCAGTATAAGCAGTATATTGAAAGGCCTTATATTAACAACCTGGTTTATGGTATATTTAAAAAAGAATTATAAATCCGCTAGGGTGAAGGCAGAATACATTTAATAAGACGGGTCAAAAGTGTTATTTATTTTGACCCGTCTTATTTTATAGGAGATTAAATCAGAAAGAATAACAGGCATTTGCAAAGCGGATGATATTAAACTGTTTGTAAATAATAAAAAGGCAGGATTTATAACATAAAAGAAAAAGAACAAATAAATGGCGGTTGAAATTTATTGTATTCTAGCACATAATTGTAGTATGCCGGAAAGAATTTTGCCAGGTATTAAAGAAAGATTATTATCGATAGAGAAATCTGTAAAAAGGAAGGTAGCTTATGTCTGAAGAAAATATTACGAGAATATACCTAGAGGATAAGGAACTTATACTGATCGGAACGGCCCATGTGTCAAAGCAAAGTGCAGAGCAGGTAAAAGAAGTTATTGAATCGGAAAGGCCGGATTCTGTTTGCATAGAGTTGGATGAGCAAAGATATCAGTCTATTATGGCTGGAGACAGATGGAAGGAAATGGATATTTTTAAGGTTATTAAGCAAAGGAAAGCTACTTTTCTTTTAATGAACCTTGTAATATCCTCCTTTCAAAAGCGGGTGGCAAAGCAGTTTGGTATTAAACCCGGACAAGAAATGATTCAGGGAATTGAATCCGCTAGGGAAGTAGGTGCAAACCTGGTCTTGGTTGATCGGAATATACAAATAACTTTTTCGCGGATTTGGCATGGAATCGGTCTATGGGGAAAGGCTAAACTTCTCATGCAAATTTTCCTTAGTATTTTTAATGATGAGAATATTTCAGAAGAAGAACTGGAAAAATTGAAATCGCAAGATATGTTGGATGCCATGCTCGAAGATTTCACGGTATCCTTCCCTAAATTAAAAGTTCCCTTAATTGACGAACGGGACCAGTATCTGGCGCAAAAAATCAAAGAAGCTCCGGGAAATAAGATTGTTGCAGTTCTGGGAGCTGCACATGTTCCTGGAATTAAAGAAGAAATCAGAAAAGACCACGATTTAGCAGCATTATCCCAGCTGCCTGACAAATCTAAAGTTCCTAAAATGATTGCTTGGACCATTCCGCTGCTTATACTTGCGGTTATTG
Source organism: Geosporobacter ferrireducens (assembly GCF_001750685.1). GTDB lineage: Bacteria > Bacillota > Clostridia > Peptostreptococcales > Thermotaleaceae > Geosporobacter > Geosporobacter ferrireducens. Next base: position 3,114,810 of record NZ_CP017269.1, read on the forward strand.
GATATACTTTTTATGCAAACCGTTCAGCAGGCGTTGATCAAACAATGAGCTGGGTGTTATGGAATGGATTATTTTCGGCAATGGGTGCCCTAATCGCTTTTGGACACCCCTTTACCATTCTTACTGCTTTTGTTGTAGCGCCTTTGAGTTCTTTAAATCCATTAGTGGCAGCGGGCTGGTTTGCGGGAATCGTTGAAGCCTATATCCGTCGTCCAAGCGTAGAAGATTTTGAAAATTTGACAGAGGATGTTTTTACCATAAAAGGCTTCTGGAGAAATAAAGTAACGCGCATTTTGCTGATCGTAACCTTGACAAACTTGGGAAGTACATTAGGAACCGTGATTGGTGGAGCTGATGTAATCCGTTTGTTTATTAAAAATATCCAGTAAGCTGCTGCTCCTCAACATCAACAAGAAATGAACTTGTTAAAAGACAATATAAGGAAGGGAAAATTATCTGTCCCTTCCTTATATTTGTTATAACTTTTTGGGAATATATTTATACATAAAAATATAATTTGTTTTTCTAAAAAGAAATTATGTTGTAAAGAGTCTTTACAATATAATTATGGAATGGTATTCTATTTATAAAACTTGCATTCAAGCATTCAAGAATTCAAGAAGTAAGATAGATTGTGAAAAATAGCAGGAATCAGTTGACGAAAACTTGGATTTTCATAGCAAAAGGAATGGCCAACTATATGCGATAAGTAGGTGTTAGAATGACAAATAACCATTTTAAAAGTATGAATAGTGACGAGATTTATCACGCTTTGAAGAAAGATATTCTAAATCTCAGGCTTACCCCCGGTCAGCTGATCAGTGAAAACGAGATCTCAAAAAAGTACAATGTTTCCAGGACACCGGTTAAGACAGCTTTTTTAAGACTCAGCAGTGAAAAGTATATTGAAATTGTTCCACAAAAGGGTACTTATGTTACCTTACTGGATATGGAGCTGATCAAAGAGATTATTTACATGCGCACAGTTCTTGAGACTACGGTAATCAAAGGCGTACTTGGAAATGTCCCGGCGGAAATCCTTTGCAAGTTATCTGATAATCTAAAGAAACAGGAAGAGATTGTGAAGCAGCCGGATATTGATCCAAGTGAATTTTATAAAATAGATAGTCAATTTCACGGGATATTGTTTGACTTTGCAGGAAAGACAAGACTCTGGCAGATCATACAGGAATTCCAAGTGTATTATACGCGGTTTAGAATGCTTGATATTGTTGCAGTAGGCCGATTTGACAGGTTGTATGAAGAACATTGTGAGCTGTTTGATATTATCAAAAGCGGAGACAAAGAAAGACTGGACGAGATGATGGAACGGCATCTCCATGGAAATATCAATAGATTGGGGGATAAGATACACAATGAGTTAAAAGATTATTTTATGTAAGGAAAGATTTTCTGTAATTGGTTTTAAAAAATTTAGGATTTATTAATAGGAGGTAAATATGGATATAAGATATGGTGCAAATCAGGCAGATGTTAAGGGGTATGATACACAGAAACTGAGAGAAGAGTTTCTGATCGAGAAATTATTTGAAGCAGACGAGGTGCTTTCAACTTACTCACACATTGACAGAATCATTACCATGGGAGTTATGCCGGTATCTCAAGTAATAGCACTTGAAAAGAGCATAAACTGCCGGAAAAATCTTGGCGTGGAGTATTTTCTAGAAAGAAGAGAGCTTGGAATTATCAACATTGGCGGTACTGGAAGCGTATTGGTAGGGGATGAAGCGTACAAGCTGGAAAAAATGAATGGGTTATATATAGGAAAAGAGTCTAAAAATATAAGGTTTAGCAGTGAGGATCCTTCAAATCCAGCGAAATTTTACATGTGTTCTACTCCTGCACATAAAAAATTTGAAACGAAACTGATAACTTTAGAGCTGGCAAACAAAGTAGAAATGGGTGCATTTGAAACCTCAAACAAACGAGTGATTTATCAGTTTATTCACCCTGAAGTTCTGGAGACCTGTCAATTATCTATGGGATGTACTGTTCTGGATACGGGCTGTGTGTGGAATTCAATGCCATGTCACACCCATGAAAGAAGGATGGAAGTATATATGTACTTCAATCTTACTGAGGAGAATGTAGTATTTCATTTTATGGGAGAGCCGCAGCAAACACGCAATATTGTCATCCAAAATGAGCAGGCAGTCATATCACCGAGCTGGTCTATACACAGTGGATGCGGGACTAGCAACTACGCATTTATATGGTCGATGGCAGGGGAGAATAGAACCTTTACTGATATGGATCATATCAAAGCCAGTGACTTACGATAATATTTAAAATACAATTAAGTAAGGGAGAATAGATATGATTTTAGATCGTTTTAAATTAGATGGAAAGATGGCTATCGTAACGGGCTGTAGAACAGGATTAGGACAAGGCATAGCCTTAGGACTTGCAGAAGCCGGAGCTGATATACTTGGAGTTGGATCTAGTGATTTAGAGGAGACAAAGACACTTGTAGAAAAGCTGGGAAGAAGATTTGTTGGTGTTCAGGCAAATCTTATGGAAATGGATGCGATCCCAAAGGTTATAGACGCTGCTATCAGCAATTTCGGAAAAATAGATATTTTAGTAAATAACGCTGGAATCATTCGCCGTGAAGATGCGATTAATTTCTCGGAAAAAGACTGGGACGAAGTGATGGATATCAATGTAAAAATGGTATTCTTTCTAAGTCAGGCAGCAGCAAAGAAGTTTATCGAGCAAAACACTGGCGGTAAAATTATAAACATCGCCTCTATGCTTTCCTTTCAAGGTGGGATCAGAGTGCCTTCCTACACAGCGTCAAAATCTGGGGTTATGGGTATTACAAGACTCATGGCAAATGAATGGGCAAAACACAATATTAATGTGAATGCCATTGCACCAGGGTATATGGAAACCGACAACACAGCTGCTTTAAGAGCTGATGAATCAAGAAACCGGGAAATACTGGGAAGAATTCCCGCAGGAAAGTGGGGATCGCCTGAAGACTTAAAGGGAGCTGCTGTATTTCTCTCATCTTCTGCATCGGACTATGTAAATGGCTATACAATTGCAGTAGATGGTGGCTGGCTGGCACGATAATCGGTAACCCATTCTTAGCCTTGGATGCAGGGAAAAAAATATATCGAAAAGACAATCGCTTTAAACCTCGTTGGTTAAACCAGTAAAACAGAGTCAAAAGGAGATCTCCTTTTGACTCTGTTTTTAGTATGTATTACATTCTATAATATAGATAGAGTTACATTTTTTAGATGGAATAAATGCGCAAAATAATTTTGCTGCAGTGCAAAAAAAACAGGCACCTCTCACTTGCGATTTTTTCAGGGTTTCAGCAGCACAATCTTAAAAGGGCAAAATAATTTTGCATGCTCAGCAACACCTTTCTAAAAATTCTAAATCAAACAACAACTGATTGCAAGGCTTTGACAAATTTCAGGCAAAAAAATATAAATGGCATTATTCTTGCTATAGATTATTGGTAACCCTGTTATCGAATTGGATGACTGTATTCGATATACCTGAAAAATGGAGGTGAAGACAGTAAGGGGGATCAATCTCATTAACAGTACAAATAACAAACAAAGGAGGAAAGGTGAATGTTACAAGAGGCAAATACAAAACCTGATGTAAAACCAGCAAAACCATTACGTAAAGGCGTTTTCTGGCCATCGATTATTGTAATTGGTGGTTCAGCAGTGTTAGGACTTTTTAATAACGAATTATTAACTGAAGTTGCAACAAATACCTTTTTATGGACACTTAGAAGCTTTGGTTGGCTCTATCAAATTATTTCCATTATGGCATTAATCCTTATTGGCATTATTACTTTTTCTAAGCTTGGTAAAATTCGTTTTGGAGGTGCTGATGCAAAGCCAAAGTATTCTTTTGGAACTTGGTTTGCCATGGCCCTTACTGGGGGTATTGCTACAGGTGTTATCACATGGGGGGTAAATGAACCGATCGTTTACTTCGGAAATGTATGGGGAGAACTGGAACAAACTGGTGTAACTGCTGGATCCGTAACAGCAGCAGTTTTCGCTCTTGCCCGTGTATTTTTTAACTGGACATTTATACCTTATGCAATGTACTCATTATGCGGACTTGTAGTAGCCTATATGTACTTTAACCGTAAAAAGCCATTATCTGTTACATCATCCCTTATTCCGCTATTTGGGGATAAGGTTACTGAAGGAGTTTGGGCAGATGTGGTGGATACACTTGCACTTTTAGGAATCGCATTGGGATTATCTGCTTCCCTTGGTGCGGGGCTGACATTGGTAAGTTCAGGGTTGGAAATGACTTACGGTATTGCACAGAGTTCTTTCGTGTGGCTGGCTTTAGCACTGGTGATCACTGCTACTTTTACCGTATCATCCTTATTAGGGATTGATAAAGGAATCAAATGGTGCTCCAGCTTGAACTCAAAAATATTCTATATTCTTTTAGTTTTCTTGTTCCTTGTTGGACCGACCCTATATATCCTAAGAATGTCTACTGCAGGTATGGCATACTGGCTGCAGAATTTCTGGATATGGGGACTGGATCCAATTGATATCGGTGGCGAAGCCTTAGTTATGTGGTGGACATTATATGACTGGGCGATTTGGATCGCTTATGCACCGCTCATGGGTATATTCCTTGCGATTATTTCTTACGGAAGAACGATCCGTGAATTTATGATTATTAACTGGATTATGCCATCATTGTTTAGTGTAGTTTGGTTTGGTATCTGGGGAGGCACTGCCATCTATTGGCAGACAGATGGTACATTAGATTTAGTCGGTACGATTAATAATAACGGTGCGGTTGCTGCACTATGGGCCTTCTTAGGACATATACCGCTGGGCGCTGTCATTATCCCAATTGTAATGATTACCCTTGTATTATCCTTCTCAACCGCAGCAGATTCTATCAATAGAACCGTTGCTTCTCTTTGTACAAAAGGAATCGAGCATGATGAGGAACCTGCTACTTGGCAAAAATTACTTTGGGGAATCTCTGTTGGGACGATTGCATACCTAATGGTAGCATTCGCCGGTGGTTCACAAGGTGTTAACGGAGTTAAATATCTTTCTGCAGCAGGTGGGTTCGTAGTACTTTTCGTGTTTGTTCTTCAAGTAGTGTCTTGTATTAAAATGTTCTTTATTGATAAGGTTGAGGAATAGAATATTTGTTATGAGATAGTGTTAGGAAGAGGAGTTCATTCTCTTCTTCCTTATTCCTTTCAGGGAGGTCAAAAATGACTTATGATGAACGATATATAAGAGCTATAGAATATTACGAAGTACCAGAACCGTTCCATCATCTTATCGAGCTCATGCTGTTAGAAAATGAAATAAAACTCATCAGTCTTATGGGTAGAGAAGCCTTCGATCTTGAGCAGTTGGAGAATCTGATTCGTGAGAATTTCGACCAGAATAGTGATTCGTTTTTAAAAAACTGTTATAAGCGGGCGATTATTAAAAAATTTGAACAAGATCATAATATTTATTTTAAAGTGGATCGCTTTTATACCCGCCTATCCTATTTTGCCCAATATGAATCGAAAACGTGGCAAGCGATTGCAAAAGATGAGAGACAAAAACTGGACGAATGGTGTTTTAAAACCTATGTAGAGGATATACGGGAAACGATTGAGAAGAAAATCAAGGGTGAAAATATCCCCCTTCATAATAGCAATATAATGACTTTAAAAGAAGCACAAGAGATGATTGACAGCATGGAAAGAGAAATATATCTGCAACCCTGTAACTGCAGGGCCATCGCACTAAACTGCAGTAAACCGAAAAATACATGTATTCAGTTTGGATGTGAGATCAATACCCCGGCAGACCGAGGATGGGGAGAAAAGCTGACAAAGGAAATGGCAAAAGAAGTTTTAAAGGAAGCAAATAAAGGTGGGCTCATACATTCTGGTGAAGATGAGGCCCTGTGCAATTGTGATGGCTGCTGCTGCTATCCGTTTCGAGCAGCCGGGGTGCTTGGATCTAAAAAGAAATGGCCTAAAGCGACGCATGTTATTTACTGGAATGAAGAAAAATGTATTCATTGTGGAAAGTGCGTAAAGATGTGTAACTTTGGCGCATTCTATAAGATTGAAGGAAACAAAGTAAACTTTGATAGGGAAAAATGTTGGTCATGTACCGTATGTGCAGAGAATTGTCCAAAAGGCGCAATTATCTATTCTGTGGAGCATGAATTACCACTGTAAAAATAATTTTATCTATGTAGCCAGCTTAAGAAAATGTAAAAAACCAGTAAAGTATCAATCTGAATTTAAGATGTATAAGGGGGAGGCTGCCATTGACTAGAAAAATACCGGCCAAGGAAATTGATAAGATTATTCTTGATGGCCATATCAGTATAGAGGAATTTGTTGCAGTAGCTCGGCATGGTGCCATTGTAGAGTTTTCAGATGCGTATATTGCCCGTGTGAAGAAATCACGCAGTCTCGTTGAAAAATGGACTGAAGAAGGCCGCATTATGTATGGGATTACTACAGGTTTCGGCGCACTGTGTACTCAGGTCATATCGAAGGAAGACACGGCAAAGCTGCAAAGAAATATCATTCTGTCACATGCTACCTCTGTAGGGGAACCTCTCTCTATTGAGGAAGTTCGAGGTACTATGTTAATGGTACTGATGAATGTAGGGCAAGGCTATGCAGGAGCCCGTATGGAGACAATGGAATTATATAGACAATTTTTAAATCGCGGCATTATACCTTTTGCGCCGAAAGAGGGCTCTGTCGGATATCTCAGTCCCGAAGCACACATGGCACTGGTGTTGATCGGTGAAGGCAAAGCCTATTTGAATGGAGAGCTTCTACCTGCTAAAGAAGCTCTAAAAAGGGCAGGTTTAATGCCGACAGTACTTGCATCCAAGGAAGGATTGACACTGGTATCTGGAACCACAAGTGTCACTGCTATTGGGGCATTAGCTCTTTATGATATGATAAATGCATCCATAACAGCAGATGTTATAGGTGCAATGGCTTTAGAAGTACTGAAAGGGACTACCAGAGCCTTCGATAATCGGTTAATGCAGGTCCGGCCCCATGAGGATCAGCACAAGACCGCTGAAAATGTGAGAAAGTTGCTGGAGGATTCGGAGATTGCCAAGCATTTTGAGCATCATCGCTTGCAGGATGCGTTATCCCTTCGATGTATTCCTCAGCTCCACGGTGCGGCGAAGAAAACTTTCAAGGATGCGCTAAAAACCATCGAAATAGAAATGAATGCCTGTTGTGATAATCCTATTATCTGGCCCAATGGAGAGGATGGCGAGACGATTTCAGGATGTAATGCGGATTCTTCTTATATTGGGATTGAGATGGATTCGGCCTGTATTGCTGCAACGATGATTGCAAAGATGTCGGAGAGAAGAAACAACCGATTGGTTGACGGCAGTCTTTCCCAGTACCCTTGGTTTCTAATCAAGAATCCAGGACTTAACTCGGGCCTGATGATACCTCAATACACGCAAGCGGGTTTGCTAAACGATATGAAGATTCTCTCACATCCCGCCACTGTAGATGGCATACCCACCTGTGGCGGACAGGAGGATTATGTTGCAATGGGTTATAATGCTTCAAAAAAAGCAAGACAGATTGCAGAAAAGCTTGAATTCATTTTAGCGATTGAGCTTTTATCTGTATTTCAAGCCCATCAATTTATGGCAGAAGGTATCCTGCCTGGGGCTGCTTCCAAGGCGGTTCTGGATGAAATTGCACTGACTGTGCCCAAGATGGAAGAAGATATGTATCTCTATCCTCATATCAATAGCTTGAGAGATTTAATTCATTCAGGAAAAATTATAGATCTGGTGGAAGAAAAGATCGGAAAGCTGGTGTGAAATGAAGGTAGAAATTGACATTAGAAAAATCTTTTTAACGCCGCCGTCAACCATGTATGAGCGCGTTACACTGTTTCTCGTAATGGTGATTACCTTCATTCTATTTTTCGGACCACTGAGATTTTCTCAAATACCTCCCTTGGAAGCAGGGTTAACAGCAGCTTTGCCTGCCTTGACGATTTCCTGGGGGTGGATTGTCTTCCTGCGATCAGTTTTTAGGAAAAAAGATTTTTATAAAAAGTAGTTAGAATCATTATAGAGGAGTGTATGTTTCATTGAGCAAGAGCAGTCCAAAGATCGGACTGCTCTTATTCAATATTTTATGAGAGAAGGATAGATTCTGAGGATAGAGACGCGTTGTGGTGGTTTTAATTCTAATTAACGACAATTCTGGGGGGATTGAATATGTTTCTTAGACCTGTAATTATTTCTAGTATATGTTTTGTATTCAATATCATTTTTTTCATATCCATGCGAGCAAATAAGGACTATAGTATACTGATTTTTATTGCTACGCAAGCATGCATCCTGCTGTCTGTATACATTAGCGGTAAGATGCTTCCTAAAGGAGGCAAAAATGAGGATGTTTCTAAAATAATTGATAATCTAACAGACGGAAATCTATTCGACGCTAAATCAGCAGAAAAATCAGATGTGATTGGAACAAAACTTAAACAGTTTGTCGGTAAGATGAGACATACCATGGCAGAAATATATGGTGTCGTACGAATTGCAGATAGTATGGGTATCCTGCTGCAGGAAGATATTAATAATGTTTCTGGAGGAATGAACAATATATCAACAGCCATAAACGAAATGGCTGGTGGAAATTCTGAGGTTGCAAATTCAGTTCTGAAAGCATCCGATAAAATGACAAAAAACCATCAGTTTATAGTAGATATAAAGCATCAAATAACAGGAATAAACGAAAATTCAAAAAACACAATAGGAATGGTAGATAGGGGAAACGATGCACTTAAAACTCAAAGTAAGAAGCTATACGAAAGTATTGAGTCAATTAAGCAGGTAAGCAGTGTAATCGGAAATCTAAAAAATATGGCGTCAGAGATTCATTCCATTGCGGACACGATTTCCAGCATATCCGCACAAACAAATCTGCTGGCATTAAATGCAGCTATAGAAGCAGCCCGTGCTGGTGAAGCAGGTAAAGGTTTTGCGGTCGTTGCAGGAGAAATAAGAAAATTAGCAGAGGAGTCAAATACTTCTGCCTCGAAGGTAAGGGACTTAATTAATAAAGTCAACACAGAGGTAGATAAATCTATTGAGGTAATAAATACAAACAATGAAATAATTTTGGAGCAAGAAAGTTATTTAAAAAATACTGAAGAAGCTTTTTTGGATATAAACAACTCTATGCACACTGTGGGAGAAGATATTAAAGAGATATTGAATAGAATTAATGAGCTTACTTCTTTTAGTGAAAGCATCAGTGAAGAGATGGAAAATATTTCTGCAGTATGTCAGGAATCCGCAGCTAGTTCCGAAGAAATAAGTGCATCTATGCAGGAAAATGCGGACTCAATCGGGGAAATAACAGAGAAATTCAGTGAATTCACAAAGAAGATTCAGGTTATTTCAAAGCAATTGGAACATTACAAGTTTATTAAAATTGCCCATAATGAATATACAGAATCTTATTTTCGATTGGAAGTACTAAAGGAAATTATTAAGCGGAAATATGGAATAGCAGTAGAAGGAATACTGGTAAATAACCATGAAGTATGGAGAAGTGTTGCAGAAGGCAAAGCAGATGCTACCATAGTGCCTTGGATGCCGAATTCAGACGCGTATCTGGAAAAGCAGTACGGGAATCGTTTAGAAAATCTAGGCTCAAACCTAAAAGGCTGCAAGATGGGCATGGTGGTACCTTCCTATGTGACAATAGACAGCATCACGGAGATGAAAAACTATGCCAATAAATTTAACAATAAAGTATATACCCTTCAAAGACGTACAGGTGTAGGGCAACTGGCGAGAGAAGTTTTAAAAGCATATGACCTGTATGATTTTAATGTAGAGTATAACGAGGAGGAGATCATGCTGCAAGCCTTAGATAAAGCCATTAAGAATCAAGAATGGATTATCATAACCGGTTGGCAGCCCCACTATAAATTTGGAGTCTATGATCTAAAGTTTTTAACAGACCCTAAAGAGATATTTGGCAAGGAAGAATATTGTACAACCTTAGTGAGAAAAGGACTGAAAGAAGAGCATACTGAATTATATCAAGTGCTTAAAGACTTCGAACTGGATATGGATATTGTAAATAAAGCATTGAGTGAGATACATAAAGGTATAAATATCAAGGATGCGGCATTAAAGCATGTGAATTTAATTACGAGAAAGTTGTGATATAGCTTAAGTCATTCTTTATTTATACCATAAATAACTCCCTGTTTCCATTGACTTCCAAGAGGAACAGGGAGTTGTGTTTTTAAAGCAAATTGCCAGGTGTTAGAATTCTTTTCTATGACCTGTAACGAATAGCCATTAGGTGAACATTTTAGATTAGGACAGAGTACAAAGGTCCGTAGTATTATTGATTTTATAGTGCTATGGAAGTAAATATAATTCTGATATCATGGTATATTATTTGCCATTGAATGAAAACAATATTATTATTGACAGCAGTATTCTTGTATGGTAGCATATTGAGGTATTCAATAAGAGTTTAGTGTTGAGGAAGTGTGTATATGAACCTAGAAATAGATAGACCTAAAGAGGGCGTCTCAGTGGGTGAATATGTCTATGAGATTATTAAGAAAAATATTATTAATCTAAACATGACTCCTGGCAACAGGGTGAGTGAAAAAGAAATCTCTGAACGGCTAAATGTAAGCAGGACTCCTGTTAGAGAAGCTTTTATCAAGCTGTCTAAAGAAGGGCTCTTATATGTTCTTCCGCAGCGGGGAACGTATATATCCTATATAGATTTAGATGCCGTTGAGGAAGCAAGATTTGTTCGAGAAAGCTTGGAAAGGTCTGTAATGAAAATCGCAACAGAAAGATTTCCAACAGAGCTTCTAGAAATTCTTGAAGAAAATCTAAAGATACAAAAGCGTTTAATAGAAGAAAAACAGTTTTCTAAGTTTCTTGAGTTTGATGCTGCATTTCATAAAACGATATTTGCAGGGTGTAATAAAGCAAGAACCTGGTCTTTCATAGAGCAAATTGATACTGAATACAAGCGGGTTCGCATGCTTACTTTTATAGCCGATGTTAATTGGAAAGCTGTTATCGAACAACATGGACAAATCATAGACAGTATAAGAAATAAAGATGAAGAAAAAGGCCAGGCTATCATTACGAAACATTTAAAAAAGCTGATCTTCGAACAGGTAGAATTAAAAGAAAAATACCCACAGTACTTTATTAAGGAATAAGGTAACTGTTCTCTTAGAAAAGAAAACATAAAGATACAAACATAAGGGAAGAGAATTTTTTTAAAACAAAAAGAATTCTCTTTTTTATGCCAAGTATTTATTTTTCAGTAAAAAGATAAACCACTTCAGTTGAAGTGGTTTATCAAAAAATTATGCTAAAGGGGAGTATCATGCTTTTATTTGGAAGGATCATTGCTACTTCTGCTTTTTCATTTTTCCGATAGCTTCCCATACTCCGTTAAGATAAGTTACACCCAGGGCACGATCATATAGTCCGTATCCTGGCCTTGCTTTTTCGCCCCAAATCATTCTTCCGTGATCAGGTCGGATATATCCTTTAAAATCAATGTCGTGGTAAGCCTTCATAATTTCAAACATATCTAAAGAACCATCGCTTGATAAATGAGATGCTTCGTCAAAGTTGCCGCCCTCATAGATCTTCACATTTCGGACATGGGCAAAATGAATTCGTCCTTTCCCTCCAAAATATCGTACGATTTCAGGAATATTGTTATTAGGGTTTGCGCCCAGACAACCACTGCATAAAGTAAGACCGTTGTAAGGACTATCTACTAAATTAACAATTTGTTCTAATCTTTCTTTGCTTGTCACAATTCTTGGAAGTCCAAAGATTGACCAAGGTGGATCATCCGGATGAATAGCCATTTTAATATCGCACTGTTCCGCCACCGGTATTATTTCTTTTAAGAAATATCCTAAATTCTCAAGTAACTTTTCTTCGTTTACATCTTGGTAGGCAGTGAATAAAGTTTTAATAGTTTTTAATCTTTCTGGCTCCCAACCGGGGAGGTCATATCCATTAGAATTTGCATCCATATCTTCTAACATTTTATTGGGGTCTATCGTTTGAATTTTATTATGGTCATAGGATAAAACGTTGGAACCGTCAGGCAAGACCTTAGCCAGATCCGAACGAGTCCAGTCAAATACAGGCATAAAATTGTAGCACACAACTTTTATACCAAATTTACTTAAATGTCTTAGGGTTTGCTTATAATTCTCGATGTAGTGGTCTCGTGTGGGAAGACCTAATTTAATATCTTCATGGATATTTACACTTTCTATAACCTCTAGTTCTAGTCCGGCATTTACAACAGTTTCTTTTAAAGCTTTTATTTTTTCCATAGGCCATACTTCGCCTACAGGAACATCAAACAAAGAACCTACAACTCCGGTCATGCCAGGAATTTGCTTTATCTGATCCAGTGTAACACTGTCATTGTCTACACCGAACCAGCGAAAGGTCATTTTCATGTAATCACTTCCTATTCATCAATATATTCATTAACATCTGATATATTAGTATACTACCATATCAGATGTCTGTATTCAACTATTTATTTTTTATAGAGATGCAACTTTTAAAATAACTACATAAAATGGCTTAATGTCTATTATTTTGACATGGTCGACCTATAACTTACATCCTGTTATGTTTTTATTTTGATCAGGAGATTTTATTATTATCAGCATTATAGCTTTCTAGAGAAAACTTTCTTAAAATTAAGAGATGTCTGAAGGGAAACAAAGATTAAAATATATAATTTCATAATTGACCTTAACTATACTAGTATGGTAGTATATGATATAATCATATTTATAAGACCTATTAAGAAAACGTTTTAAGTTTTAATATATAAGAACAATCCGGTGTAACCTATTATAAGAGAGGAAAAGAAGCGAAAAAATCCAGTGGGCATTTATGTAGAATTTCCTATTTGCACTACATATTCATTCTACAGGAAACTTCTACAATGCAAATAATCAGTACAATAATTTAGGAGGGGAAAAAATGAAAAAGAGTTTTAAATTTTTATCTTTAATGTTGGTAATGGCATTATTCGCAGTAACTTTGTCCGGTTGTGCTGGAAATAATGCTGGTGGACAGCCGCAACCTGAACAACCACAGCCGCCTGCAGAGAAAATTGTTTGGAAATTAGGGCACCTTGGCAATGAGGAGCATATTTGGAATAAGACAGCACTTAAGTTTGCTGAATTAGTTGATGAAAAAACGAATGGACAAATCGAAATAAAGGTTTATCCAAATGAACAGTTAGGTAATGAGATTGATACAATTAACATGGTAAAAGCAGGTACTGCAGATTTAGTAGTTTCAGGAGAATCTATGCAAAACTGGGCACCAAAGGCAGCTTTAATGGCTGTGCCTTATGCATTTAGAGACACAGCACATATGAGAAAAGTTATTGAAAGTGATCTTGGACAAGAAATTGCCGATCAAATCAAAGAAAAAGTTGGTATCACACCACTTTACTATCACGTGAGAGCACCAAGAAATCTTACATCAAATAAGCCAATCAGCAAGCCAGAAGACTTAAAAGGCTTCAAGATGCGTGTTCCTAACGTACCAATTTTCGTAGAAGCTTGGAAAGCTGCAGGAGCGAACCCACAAGCTATGGCATTTAGTGAAGTGTTTACTGCATTACAACAAGGTGTAATCAATGGACAAGAAAATCCAGTTGACTTAATCTATAGTGCTGGATTCTATGAAGTACAAAAGTATGTTAACGAAACAGAGCACGTAAATGGATGGGTGTATGTTCTAATTGGAAACAAGCAATTAGAATCTTTATCTGATGATTTAAGAAGTGCAGTAGTAGAAGCAGCTGCAGAAGCACAAACATACGCAGATGGATTATTCGAAGAGGAAACTACAGGATTTAAGAACCAACTGATGGAAAAAGGTATGGAATTTAATTCAAATGTAGATAAAGAAGCATTCCAAAAGGCTATGGAGCCGGGTGTAAAAGGTAAATTAGATGCGGAACAAGCAGACTTATATGAGAGAATTGTAAACTTTCAGTAATAAATAGCATTAATTATTTGAAAATATTTACTCTAGGACAATCTCACATAGAATTTCACTAAGTTTCGCGTAAACTTAGTGAAATTCTATTCAATTTTTGTTCCAAGAAATACTACAAATAGGCTGAAATAGCATATTTTGTAGAATAATAAAATATCCGAAGAAATTTTAATCCTCCCATTTTGAACTGATTATGTTATATGGATAAAATGATGGAAGTATCTGAGGATGCTCATCTTAGATAGAATCTAGTAGGAAAGCTATATGGAAAGTTATTGCTAATAAAATATTGCGACAGGCTAGAGGTGATGAAATGAAAAACAAAGATATAATAGAGCGAATACTGGAACTAGGTACTTCTTTAGCATTTGGTGCCTTAGTAGTCAACGTAACCATTCAAGTTGTAACAAGATTCTTAATTCCATCTGTAACCGTTGTATGGACAGAAGAGGCTTCACGATTCCTCTTCATCTATTCTGTTGTATTTGCAGCTCCCCTCGCTATGAAAAAAAGAGAGTATGTTAATGTAGATATGTTGCTAAATATTATGCCGAAAGGTATGCGAAAAGCTATAGAACTATTGATACAGATTGCATCTATCGGTCTATTTGGAGTTGTTTTTATAAAGGGAATTGAGTTTGCAAAATTGGGTATGGGACAAACATCTGCAACGTTGGGAATACCGATGTATCGTATTTATTCAAGTATAGCTATAACATCCTTTTTTATTATGATTTATGGAATCTATAATTTTGTAAGTGACATTCGAGGGATGAGAGATAGAGGTGATAGAACATGATGGCATTAGTCTTATTCTTTTCATTTATTATTTTGATTTTTGTAGGTGTTCCTGTAGCTTTTTCATTAGGACTTTCTTCAGTATTATACCTTATTATGATGGATATTCCCCTAAGCATTGCAGCACAGAAGATGTACGCCGGTATTGACTCCTTTGTGCTTATCTGTATACCGGGATTTATTCTGGCAGGAAACTTGATGAATACCGGTGGAATTACCAAGAGGATTATTGAATTTTCTAATGCGGTACTAGGATTTATTAGAGGTGGATTGGGATTAGCCAATGTTGCTGCATCCATGCTTTTTGCCGGAATATCTGGGACAGCTCTTGCAGATACGGCAAGTATCGGGGGAATTTTGATACCGGCTATGGTTGAGGAAGGATATGAGCCAGACTTTTCTTCAGCAGTTACAGCATCTTCATCAACGGTTGGACCAATTATTCCGCCAAGCTTACCTATGATTATAGCAGGAACGTTAACAGGGATATCTGTAGGAAAATTATTTCTAGCAGGTGCGATTCCGGGATTGCTCCTTGGATTATCTTTAATGGGTGTATCTTACTTTATATCTGTAAAGCGTAATCATCCAAAAGGAGAAAGGAAACCCTTTAGCTTTATTGTTAAATCTTTTTATGGAGCATTTTGGGCCATATTTATGACAATACTGATTCTATATGGAATACTAGGCGGTGTATTTACACCAACGGAAGCATCTATCATTGCAGTGGTGTATGCAGTCATTGTAGGAAAATTTATTTATAAAGAGTTGAAATTTAGAGACATACCCAGGGTTATTATTGAATCTATGAGGATGACGGCTTCTATCATGATCCTTGTTGGATTTGCTAATGTATTTGCTTGGATTATGGCAAGTGAACAGATTCCGCAATTGATCGCTAGAACCATCTTGTCTATTTCCACAAATAAAATCATCGTAATCCTTATGATTAATATACTTTTATTATTTGTAGGTACATTTATGGAAACCATTGCAGCTTTAGTAATCCTCTTCCCTGTATTGTTACCTGTTGCTATCAGTGTAGGAATGGACCCAATACAGTTTGGCGTAATGTCAGTACTAAACTTGGTAATTGGTTTAACCACACCGCCAGTAGGGGTTTGTCTATTTGTTGCAGCAAGTATCGGTAAAATATCCCTTGCACAAGCGACAAAGGCCATTCTGCCATTCTTATTAGTTAGTTTAATTATATTGGCTTTAGTCAGTTATGTACCTGCGATAAGTTTGTTTTTACCAAGTTTAATGGCAGCAAGATAAGCATTTGTCTGAAGTAAACAAAAAGGAGGATTTCTCATGAAGGCCATTATGGTAACAGCGCCAGGGAAAATAGATATCATAGAAAAAGACTTGCCTAAAATTCAATCTGAAAATGAAATACTCGTGCGAATTAAAGCTGTAGGAATTTGTGGATCAGATATGCATATTTATCATGGAACAAATCCGTTGGCAACATATCCCAGAGTCATCGGCCATGAATTTGTTGGCGAAGTAGTTGAAACGGGTGCAGGAGTAACGCGCGTTAAAGCGGGAGACAGAGTCACAATTGAACCCATACTCTACTGTGGGGAATGTTATGCATGTAGAACAGAAAGACAGAATGTATGTGAAAAGCTTGAAGTAATGGGTGTTCATAGAGATGGTGGATTTCAAGAATTTGTTGTAGTACCGGAAAAAAATGCTCATAAATTTGATGAACATTTAGACTGGGAAGAGGCTGTAATGATAGAGCCTTTTACAATCGCCGCACAGTCTACCTGGCGCGGAGATGTAAGAAAAGGGGATTATGTATTTATTATGGGGGCAGGACCGATCGGGCTATGTCTACTCCAATATGCAAAGCATAAAGGTGCAATCTGTATGATTTCAGATTTAGATATCGATAGATTAGAGATTGCGAAAAAATTAGGTGCAGATTATATTCTTCACGCTGGGCAAATGGATGTTGTTGAGGAAGTTTTAAAGATTACTCAAGGAATGGGTGCCAATGTTACCTTAGATGCTGTATGTATTCCTAAAACCTTTGAGCAGGCAGTAGAGGTAACTTCGGTGGCAGGAAGAGTTGTTGTATTAGGTTTTGGTGTAGCGCCTTCACAAATTCCACAATTACCAATAACCAAAAGAGAACTTACAATAGTAGGTTCAAGATTGCAAAATAATAAGTTTCCAGAGGTCGTTGAACTTTTCAACAAAAAAGCGCTAAATCCAAGAGCCTTAATCAGTCATACTTTCCAGTTCGATCAAATTGAAGAAGCGATAAAGCTTATCGAAACGCAAAGCGAGAAAACCTGCAAGGTTATTTTAAAGTTCTAATACATCGAAATCAAAAAGCACATAGAATATTTATTTATGATTTTTTAAAGAGGAGATGTTTTTATGAAAATACCATTTCATGTAGATTTAAAAGATAAAGTAGCTATTGTCACTGGCGGCGGTGGTATTCTTGGTACGGCATTTTGTGAGGCTTTGGCACAGTGTGGTGCAAAGGTAGCTATTATTAATCGGACAAAGGAAAAGGCAGAAAAGGTTGCTGAAAAAATTAATGCTTCCGGAGGTATTGCATTAGGGATATCTGGAGATGTGCTGAGCGTTGAGAGCTTGGAAAATGCAAAAAAAATCATCACGGAGAAGTTAGGCACCTGCGATATATTAATCAATGCTGCAGGCGGAAATCATCCAAAGGGCATAACGTCTGAAGAATATTTTAACCTAGAGAGCTTTTCAAAAGACAGTGGAAATACTACCTTTTTTGATCTAGATCCAGAAGGGGTAGGATATGTGTTTAACTTGAATTTCCTTGGAACCCTTCTTCCATCACAGATTTTCGGAAAAGATATGGTTGGGAAGAAAGAAGCTGTTATTATAAACATTTCTTCCATGAGTGCTTACGCACCGATGACAAAAGTACCAGCCTATAGTGGTGCGAAGGCAGCAATTAGCAACTTTACACAATGGTTGGCGGTACACATGTCAAAGGTTGGCGTTCGCGTAAATGCCATAGCTCCGGGTTTCTTTTTAACAGAGCAAAATAGAGATCTTCTTACCCGTGAGGATGGAAGTTATACCGATCGCGGCAATAAGATTATCAGTCAAACGCCGATGGGAAGATTGGGGAATCCAGAGGAATTGGTTGGAACTCTTTTATGGTTGGTTGACCACCGCGCATCCGGGTTTGTAACAGGTACGATTATTCCTGTTGATGGTGGATTTTTAGCTTATTCAGGAGTATAAGCCAATAAAAAGACTTGTATGAATTTCATACAAGTCTTTTTATTGAGATCAAATCCTTCCAAATCCTAAGAAAAGAAGTTATTAAACGTTTATCCCTAAAATTACCTTGTATGCGAAAAAAGTCTGCAACAAAAAATAAATATGAGGTGATTAGCGTGAGTAAAAAACATAGTGACAGAACTATAGATAAGAATTTTTTTAAAGAGATGAATTATGAGCTTGCAGGAGACATTGGAGCTATTGATCATGAGGATATGATGCATAATAAAAAACTGCTCACAGAAAAGAACCCTAAGAGTAAAAATAGATCCTCTTAATGTGGTAAAGATATTTCTCCTTTATGTTTATTTATCAAGTAAATGAAAAAATATTGTAAATATCTAAAACATTGAAAATATGCTGTCAATTACGTTTTGAAATTCCTTTAAATCATCGGTCGAAAATTCCCTTTTTTACCGTTTCTGTTGGTCACTAATCTTGCTGGAATCATAGAATCCAGCTTTTTTCTTTTCTTTGATTCTGTAGCTGTCGCCTTTGATATTGATGGTTGTGGAGTGATGGAGGAGCCGATCAAGGATGGCTGTTGCCACCACATGATCTCCAAACACCTCACCCCATTGTCCGTAGGACTTGTTAGAAGTCAGTATGATAGAGCCCTTTTCATATCGTTCGGAAACGATTTGGAAGAAGTAATGGGCGACTTCAGCCTCCATAGCTTGATAGCCTACTTCGTCAATAATTAGTACATCAGGCTTTTGCAGGGTCTTGATCTTTCTACTTATCCTCCCACTGCGTATGTTGTCCTTGATTATACCAATCAGTTCATGGGCACTGAGAAAGTAGGCTGTATGCCGATTCTTTAGGGCATGGACTGCCAAGCCTACGGCTAAGTGGGTTTTCCCTACACCGGGAGGACCTAACAGTATCACATTTTCACTGCGATTTACAAATGCCAGGGTCATAAGCTCCTTTATTCGCCTTTCATCTACACTTGGCTGAAAATCAAATTCAAACTCTTCTATAGTTTTAACGTAGGGTAGCTTTGCCAGTTTCATATTAGTCTTAATGGCTCGCTGTTGTTTTGCATCAATTTCTGCCCATAAGAGCTTGTCTAGAAACTCCAAATAGGGTATACTTCCTTTAGATGCTTCTTCTGCAAGGTGGTCATAAATCTGTGGAATATGAATGAATCCTAGTTCATCAAAGGCGCTTTTAAGTCGTTCGATGAGCATTAGATCACCTCCCGACAAAGAAGCTTATCGTACACTTCAAGTGGGCGTTCTTGCACTTTGGGTGTTGTATCAGGATTGAGTTTTGGTGCTGTGGCGGCAACCTTTTTCTGACTCCCTGAAACAATATTCTCAAAGTGTTTTTTATTGTAGCTGCTTTTGTTTTTACCTATTATCTTTTCATGCCTTGCAATACACTTTCCAGAACCATCGTAAAACTCTAATATTCCATTTCTTAAGTCTCTCACACCAATATAGCTCCCCACATACTGATATGGTACCGAATAACGATTGGTCTCATAGGAGATCATGCAATCATTCATTACCTTTCTCTGCTCGTGATATTCCAATAGGAATGGAGCAGAATTGTAAGGTTTTAGAACTTCTCTTTTAAATCTTTCTTCAGGGACTTCCTTTGTTGTACCATGGACTCGCTTGTTTGCCTTCTCAACAACCCAGTTCAGTGCCATATGATTAAGGTCTGCTATACTGCTAATGGATTTGATCCTTACCCAGAAATTCTTCTTTATGTATTTGATACCGTTTTCTACTTTTCCCTTAGTACGCGGAGCGTAGGGACGGCATCTAATGGGTGAAAATCCTTGGTGTTTAGCAAAGGCTAAAAACTTCTCATTCCATTTATTTTCTCCCTTCTGATGGGCATATCTTACAACGGTTTTCATGTTGTCATAAAGGATTGTATCAGGAAGACCACCGAAGAACTCGAAGGCTCTTTCATGGCACCCGATGAGGGTATCTATCTTCTCATCTTCCGTAAACTCCAGATACTTTTGTCTTGAGTAGCCCATGATCATTAGAAATCCATGTACTTTCTTTAGTTTCCCATTTATATCTTCAACAGTGAATTCGCCCCAATCTACTTGGGCTTGCTTCCCTGGCGGTGTTTCATAACGAATACTGGCTTTCGCCAAACTCTTTTCTCTATGGGGCTTCATAAATTCCCGTAGAATTGTAGTCTTACCTGTATAGCCCATGGCTTCTATTTCTTCTTGAATTACTACTGCATTAACGCAGCCTTCCTGCATTCTATTTAAGATATATTCTTTAAATGAATCTAGTTTTGATTCTTTGTTGACACTTCGTTTATATTCAGGCAGATCCTTTGAATCTATATATTTTCTAATGGTTTTAGGATCTCTACCCGTAAGCTTTGCAATATCTTTAATATACATCCCTTTACTTCGCATATCTTTTATCATAAACATCTCCTCTGTCTGTACCATAGCTCTCTCCTTTCGGAAAGAGTGTACCGTTTTTCAGAGGGAAATTTCAACCGTTTTTTATTGGTATTTTATCATCGATTTTGACAATGCCACCTTCATATTGAAGGTGGCATATTTTGTGGGTAAAGTATTATTTTACAAAATCCAAAAAAGTATAGATATGCGACTAAGAAAGCCTATTTATCCATCCAAGATCGTAGGGGCAGGCCCATAGGCGTCAACCTATGCTTACATTTTACCATAAAATCCTATCGAAGCGTCATTCTAAGCCGTTGCGAAGAAGTTGTTTAAGCGAGGTTAAATCCATGAATAAGATGAGTATGTAAATCTTGGGATATACATTGATTTTTAAAGAAAAATAATATATTATTAATATAACATAAGACGTCAGACAACTATGCTCAAAACTATCAATAATATAAGTCTGCGGAAGGGAGTATCTTATATGGAAGTAATTACTTTTGGAGAAAGTATGGTTTTGTTCTATCCAGATGCTACAGGCCCATTGCGCTATGCTACTAGCTTTAGGAAAACCATTGCAGGTGCAGAGTCTAATGTTGCTATCGCCATGGCAAGATTGGGCCATTCTGTTGGATGGTTTTCAAAGCTTGGTGCAGATGAATTTGGCCGATATATACTATCTGTAATCCGGGGGGAGGGCGTAGACGTTTCAAGAGTTCTAACTGACCCTGCCAGAAATACGGGACTGCTTTTCAAAGAACGCTTCGGATTTTCAAATCCCAATATCTATTACTACAGGAAGGATTCTGCAGCCAGTTCCTTATCAGCAGCAGACTTAGATGCAGCATATATCAGCGGCGTCAGGATATTACACATAACGGGTATTACCCCAGCCCTGTCTCCTGCAGCCAGGGGAGCAGTTTTTGAAGCTATTAGAATAGCTAAAGAGAGTAATGTTCTCATTTCTTTTGATCCGAACATTCGGTTAAAGCTTTGGAATATAGAGACCGCAAAACCAATATTATTAGAAATCGCCAGTAAAGCAGATATTTTACTGATCGGAGAAGATGAAGGGAAGCTGCTGATAGGTACGGAAGTACCGGAAAAGATAGCGGAGGCTTTTATGAATAAAGGATGCAGCACGGTAGTCGTCAAGCTGGGCAAAAAAGGATGCTATGCGGAAAATCTTAAGGAAAAGGCTTATGTAGAAGGATATTTGATTGAGAAAGTAGAGGATACGGTAGGCGCAGGAGATGGATTTTCCGCTGGATTTCTTGCTGGGATTCTAAGGGGGCTAGGGCTGCGGGAGGCTGCTGAGTATGGAAACGGAGTAGGGGCAATGGCAACTTTGGTGAGCGGAGATATGGAGGGATTTCCAACCTATGAGCAGTTAATGACCTTTATCGGAAAAACCGGATATGTTGACCGCTAGAGGTTATACAGAGAAATAAAAAAACCCGGCATTGACGTTATTGTCAAGGCTGGGTTTTTTATGGACTGGGATTAATTCAATGTCTCTATATAACTTTTTAGCGCATCGGAAATAGGTACATTGGTGTATAATGGTGTCCGGTAGGAATGAGGACCATAGGGTCCTCTGATGTAAAAATCTACATAAATTGATACCCGTTCATAAGTATATTGGGCGGTTTCACTAATTTCCAGCAGTTCCCTAAGGATTTCCGGATCTTTTATTTCTACACTATCAGGTGCATTCGATGCAGTGCCATTTCTACCGGCCTGCGCGATTACCCCTTCTTTTCTCAGTACGGCATATTCAATATCTTTGGGCAGCAGTACCAGATTTTCATAGTAATCCTTTTCTTCAAGCCATGCAATCATCGATTTAAAATCCTTACGTAGTTCATAATAATAATACTTATCCTTGTTGTCTGCAATTTGCATATAAACATTACCATTAGAAGGAGCAGACATTTCCTCAAAGGTCATTGAACGAACCTCATCCTGAAAAAGACCCATAAACTCCCGCATTTCAGGACTATCCGCTAAAATCAGCGGTTTTTTGGAGGTTCGGTTATCATTGATTTGAATCCACTTAATCTCTTCAGGTTTTTGTACAACAATCGGATATTTTGCCTTTTTATACTCCCTGGATTCATAGATAGGTTTCAACAGAGACGCATACTGCTTTTCATCGATCGTATATTGACGGACCTGATACTTTCCGTTTTTCAGTATATATACGATATAAGGGCTGGGACCCGTCACTTTCTGTCTAGGCTGTTGAACCAATTGTGTGTGAAGTGCTATGATATTTTTCATATTTTCAGGATCACTAAAGAACGTGTTTGCTTCATGATGCATGTTCTTATACCGTGGATCGGTCGCAGGATCTTCACTGGTCCAAATATTTGCATAATAGCCAAAGTAAACCTTCTCTACTTCATCTAATTCCGGTATCTGGCGGGCATATCCGAAGACATCCGCCTGCATGCTTACCAGCAGCGCCGAAACTACTGCCAGGTATACAAGATACCCTCTGTAAGTATGCCAAACCTTGAACGATTTCTGCATCAATATCTCTGCTGTCCCATAGGCCAGCAGGGAGCTCAGCAGATATCCCATTAAGAATATAGACAAGGCGCCTTCCGAGATGCTCCTAAAATATAATCCACCCATCAGCATGGCGCAAATAGTTAACCCATATTTAAAAATAGGGCGGAAGAAGGTAAAGGCAATAATGTCTCCGGCTGCTTCCAATTTTCTTTTTTCATAGGCATATCCTGCTGCTGCCAAGAATAATAACACAACGGTCAAATATCCGAATACATTCTTCCAAGGAAGAAAGGGTTGCGCTGGAGAATTGTTAAAGAGCACAAACCAGGGAAGCTTATCGAAAAAAGGGTCATAATTATTGCTGACGCTAAAACCGTATAACCAAGCCGCAATATTATCCCGAACAAGCACGTAAATCGCTACCGGCAGCAGATGCAGAATATAGGTGAAGGCAATATGCGCCACAGAGTTGCCTGTAAACATTCCCACGAAGACAGCAATAGAGAAAAACAGCGTATTGAATAGTATGGTCATTCCCATCCATTGCAATAGACTGAGCATGGAATAATATATCCCCAAAGGCGTAAAAATTTTCAATCCCGCCATAATGACTCCTATCAAAAGAACCGGGGCTGTGAGCAATAGGAATCCTGCCGTAAGCTGATTGAAATACAATGTTCTCCGGCTGTAGGGAAGGCTGTGGATCATGGCGGTAGCCTTGCCGCTCATTAAATATCTAAAGAGCAATACGGCCAATGCGGTAGGCAGGGCAGCAATCATAATCATCTGAATATCGTTACGACCGGAGAAAAAGTTTATAGTGGCTTCTAACAAGTCCCTTTTCCATTCATTTTGAGCATTGGGATCAAACATCATATAGCGAAAAGGAACGATAAAAAACAGGATGAATGCATATAGGGCACTAACCCACCAAAACCGTTTTATATTGGCGGTGAATAAGCCCTTACTAAATAGTGATATTTTGGATGTCATAGCCCATACCCCCCAACTCATAAATAAAAATTTCCTCCAGTGTTAGAGGTAATATATCAAGTACCACAGGATTTTCTTTTTGTACCTTAGATAACAACTTTTCTTTGTTTCCCTTCACAATCAGGAGCAGAACGCTGCCGTTCTGGGAAGAATGGAGAACCTCCTCCTTAGAGAGAAATTCTTTAGGAACCTCACTAGAGAAGGCAATCTGCAGTTTGTGGATATCAGACTTGACATTGTCTAATTCTCTTTCAACTACAATTTTACCGTTGTGCAGGATTCCCACATGATCGCAGACATCCTCCAATTCTCTGAGATTATGGGAGGATACCAATACGGTTGTTTGCTGCTCTGCCACATCTTGGAGCAGCAGATTCCAAACTTTTTTCCGCATTACAGGATCTAGTCCGTCAACAGG
Organism: Geosporobacter ferrireducens; assembly: GCF_001750685.1. Classification (GTDB taxonomy): domain Bacteria; phylum Bacillota; class Clostridia; order Peptostreptococcales; family Thermotaleaceae; genus Geosporobacter; species Geosporobacter ferrireducens. Next base: position 3,139,340 of record NZ_CP017269.1, read on the forward strand.
TTCATCTAGAATCATCAACTGAGGAATCGTGCAGATGCTTAGCCAAAAGGCTACCTGCTTTTGCATTCCCTTAGAGAGGCGGGTAATTCTTCTATTGCTGTTAATCGGGAATACTTGTTTTAAAAGTTCATATCTTTCCCAACTCCAATTTGGATATATGCTGGCATAAAATTTTGCCATGTCATCAATTGTATACTGGGAAAAGAAATATAGATCGTCTGATATGTATCCGATAGAAGATTTAATATCAGGATTCTCATAGACCGGTTTCCCCTGGACCAGAACGGTACCTGAATCTTGTTGATATATACCGATGAGATGTTTAATCAGTGTAGTTTTTCCTGCTCCGTTAGGTCCTAAAAGTCCATAAACAGACCCTTCTTTTACATGTAAATTAAGACTGTCCAGTGCTTTAAATTCACCGAAGTGTTTGGTTAGCTCTTTTACTTCAATCATTCGGTATTATTTCCCCCCTTTTGAAAAATAGCATCGATACAGCGTATAAGCTGCTCCTTTTGTACATTCAAATACATTAGTTCTGCGGCAATTCTCTCCAGTTCTGCCATCAGTTCATTGCATCTGCCTTGATTTACTGTATTATCCAATGGTGTTACAAAGCTTCCTTTCCCCCGGATGGAGTAAATAAATCCCTCCGTTTCAAGATCCTTATAGGATTTTTGAATGGTGTTGGGATTGATCGTAAGGGTTTGAGCCAGTTCACGCACTGATGGAATCTTCTCATTGGCTTTCAAAACTCCATTAATCATTAGAAACTTCATTTTTTCTTTAATTTGCTCATACAAGGGTCTCCGGTCTTTAAAATCTAACTGGAACATAGGCACCTCCTAACTGTACTATAAACAATAATACACTTAATACAGTTGTATTATATATCCATACGCTATTCCTGTCAAGAATTTATTTAAAAAGCACCGGGGAAGATCGTCTAATTTAGTAAATTTTACACGGCATTGAACAAGAAAAGATCAACATATATAATGATATGGAGGGATATAAAATACATAAAGGATTGATTGTATGATGAAGAAGATAAAATAAGGTGAGACATCCTGCCCAAGGGGAAAAACGGAAATTTCTTGAAGGAATAAGGGAACTAAAAGAGAAGTATCTGTAATATAAACACGATTAGATATTGGAGGTGCATTGTGGAAAAATATCAATTTATTTTTAATGAAAAAATCTATACCCTTAGTCAAGAAAACTGTAGTGAATGGATCAATGATGAAATACATCCCGTTAAAGGAATTGAAATTGTCGATATACTAGAACTGCTAAGTCAACATGAAGAGGTTGATTTTGATATCACCTATTATGGTGAGCCTTGCCCTGATTGCTTGGCCAATAAAACTGAGAAAGCGAAACATTTTCCATTCTTGGAATATCACTTTTATCTTTTTGCAAAAAATGGTGAATATATAATGAGCAGCATATCACCAGCCTATAAGGATACCTCCTTTGATAAACTGCTAAAGAAGGAGAAAGCGGATAACAGCTATATTGCAAGTATTATCTTATGTATGAACTGCGGGAGCTATTCTATAGAAATTGAACAATGTGAAATATGAAAATAAATGTATTTTTGAAAGGATTGACCTCGTGTCGTGCCGGAAAACTGAGAATCCTTATTTATCCATCCAAGACCGTAGGGGACGACACATAGGTCGTCCCCTGCCAAGATCTGAAAAACAAGGAGTCTTAAATTTCTCAGTCACAGATCTATACATAGATTTAAATATTTAATATATTTTTATGAAATTTTTATATTTGCTTTATTTGGAATTTAATTTCATTTTTTATAATGATCTCATCAATAAAAAGGAGGTCATTTTTTTATGAACAAAATCAAATTAATGTATGATGTGGTAAAGACTTTAAAAGAAAAGCAGGTTTTTAAGGGTACATTAAAAGCAGAAGCGAAGAAAGACCAGGTAAAAGTGTTTAGCCTCATAAAAGATTTTGAGAAAAATACTGTTAGTGGTCAAGTCAAATCAAAAATTAGTACCATGTTGGACTATGAAGGAAAAAGCATAAAACATGAAAGCAGTACGGAGTTTAACCTGCAGGATTGTTGTGACAGCAAGCACCATGATTTTATGAGAAAAATGCATGGGCATCATCGCCATGAGGGAATGAAATGCTGCGGGGTCAAAAGTAAGCTGTCAAAGCTTGCATTCATACTTAATGTGCTGAACAATATGCAGGTAGAGGAGCTGGAGGACAAGGGGGTACTGCTATCCGTCCATATTGATGAAGTGCCGGAAGAATTAAAAAATGTCCTCCAAGAAAAGATACAGCATAAGGAGGAACAACATGGAAGCGAACAGCAATGCTGCTGCATGAAAGATTTCTGTTTTACAGAAGATATAAATGTATTTATAAAAATACAAATTAACAAGGACAGCGAGTTAGAAAAGGCAGTAGTGATTGTCGGCGGGAAGCAGAAAAATGAATCGGGAGAACAGAAGGATATCAATATAGAAGCTGAGTTAAACTTAATTTGGTAAAGGGAATCTTAAGTTTCTCAGTCACACATCTATAAGGAAAATATTTAGGGATAACTTATGAATATAAGGGTGTTAAAAATAAGCATTTTAACGCCCTTATATTCTATAGAAAAAAAGTGTTATAATAGAGGAAAAAATTAGTATATAAGGGGATCAATATGTATACAAGACGTAAATATATGCATCAATGTTTTCATATGGATTATGAACAGCGCTGCTGGTATCATAAAGATTTTCATCTATACCATCGATGTCTTCGATGGGGAAGGCCATTGGTTTTTATTTTTCATCTGTCTATCTTGTATTTGTTGTTTAAATGGATTGGCAATCAAACAGTCAGCATTTTTTTTGCAGTGTTTATCAGTATTAAGGAAATCATTCATCTATCCTTTCTGTGGCGGTTAGAGAATAAAATATTTAAACCTATGGATCAGCTTAAAGCGGCAGTGGATGAAATTGCAAAAGGCAATTACAATGTAAAAGTTGAATATGAGGTAACCAATGAATTTGGCGTACTAATACATTCTTTTAATAAGATGGCAGAGCAGTTACAGCAAAGTGAGAAAGTAAAACTGGCCTATGAAGAAAATCGGAAGACACTGATTGCAAATATTTCCCATGACCTGAAAACACCCATCGCATCTATTCAGGGATATATAGAGGCAATTCGGGATGGCTTTGTTGAATCACAGGAAAAAGTCAATAAATACCTTAAAATCATACACCATAACACTATCTATATGAATAAGCTCATTGATGATCTTTTCCTCTTTTCCAAGTTAGATATGGAAAAGCTGGATTTTCAATACGAAGATATAGAGATTCGTCCTTATATGGAAGACCTGATGGAAGAGTTCAAATTTGATTTAGAGGAGAGGCAAATTCAATTTACGTATAAGGATAAGGTGGCTTCGAAACATTATGTTCGCTTAGATAGAAAAAGGATTCAGCAGGCAATAAGAAATATTATCGGCAATGCAGTTAAATATGGGAATAAAGAGAATCTGGCGATAGAGGTAGGACTGCTTTTTCAGAATGATCTTGTATGTATTGAAATAAAAGACAATGGACCAGGAATCTCTACGGATAAGCTCCCTTATATTTTTAATAGATTTTACCGAATCGATCATGAACGTACCAAGGATTTTATGAGTACAGGCCTTGGGTTAGCAATCGCCAAAGAACTCGTAGAGGCACATGGCGGCAAAATCACTGTGTCAAGCATTGCAGAAGAAGGAAGCTGTTTTACAATCATGCTTCCAGTTGTCAAATAGTACGAGGGGAGTATTGTCTATGAAACAAATATTGATTATTGAAGATGATATCAACATCGCAGAATTAGAGCGAGATTATCTTCAACTTAATGGTTATAAAGCAGATATTGTTCAAGATGGAATGCAGGGGCTTAAAAAGGCCATATCCGGCTTTTATGATGTAGTCCTTGTAGATTTGATGCTGCCGAATAAAAATGGATATGAGATTATACAGGAGATTCGAAAGGTTTTAGAGATTCCGGTCATCGTTATTTCTGCCCGAAACGAAGATATTGATAAAATCAGAGGATTGGGTTTTGGTGCTGATGATTATCTGACAAAACCCTTTAGCCCGGCAGAATTGGTTGCAAGGGTTAAGTCTCATATCAAGAGGTATGAACGTCTGATGGGAACCAAGACAACAAACGAAGTCATAAACCACAGGGGCCTGGAAATAAATACTGCAGCCCATAAGATTTATATAAATGGGAAAGAAATTCAAATGACAGCGAAAGAATATGAGCTTTTATTGTTTCTGGCATCCAATCCTAATATTGTATTTAGTAAGGATCAAATCTTCGATACCATATGGGGTGAAGAATACTATGGAGATACAGCAACCGTAGCTGTGCATATCCAAAAAATCAGAAAGAAAATTGAAAAAGATTCATCAAATCCAGAGTATATTGAAACCATTTGGGGGGCAGGGTACAGATTTAATTCCTAATGCGTTTCATAGATATTTAAAATAAATATATGTTCAAGTTAATATTTGTAGATGAATTGGGGAAACCCTTGGAGAAACTTTTGAAAAATGGTATGCAGCCGTCTGTAGGGATGCTGCTTAGAGAGAACGTTCTGGCCTGTGCGTGGCGAGGCTATTTAGAAGAGAAACATATTGATTTGGTAAGTGAATTGATCGGGTCTTCCGTTCATGGAAAGCTGCTCTTTTTCATACAAGGGAGAAGTATGGACGGATTGGAGGCTATGATTACTTCGATCAGAAGGGAAATAGAATTTTTGATGAAAGGTAAAGAGGTGTAACAATGGGTAGAAGATCGAAGAAGGTGCTAACAATTGTACTGATTCTTACATTGGGCTTGTCCGCTGCCTTTTATGTAGGACTTCAAACCAAGCTGAAGGAATTTAGAGAAGAAATCAGCAAGATTGAAATTCAAGAGATTGATTTATCTAAGATTGCTGATGGGATATATCAAGGGGAATATTATGTAAATGATCTTGTAGGAGCTGTGGTAAATGTAACGGTAAAAAACAACAAGATTGCAGCTATCAATTTTGTTGAACATAAGAATGGAAAAGGGAAGAAGGCAGAGCGTATTACTGACAGTGTCATTAATGGGCAAAGCTTGCAGGTAGATGTGATTTCAGGAGCCACTGGAAGCAGCACAATCATACTAAAGGCAATAGAAAATGCTTTAGAAAAAGGGTTATAGAAGTATCTGTATTAATCTTATCAAATTATTTTAAAATGGAGGTTTGAAGATGAGAACATTAATTGCTTATAGAACGAAATACGGTAGCACTGAAAGGTGTGCTGCCATGCTGTCAGAACAGCTGGATGGAGAAGTGGAACTTTTTGATTTGAAGGCAGTAGAGGAGGTAGATCTTACCCAGTATGACCGCATCATTGTTGGTGGATCTATTTATATGGGCAGAATTCAAAAAGAAATTAACGCGTTTTGCCTAAAGAATATAAGTAGTTTAAAAGATAAAAAGATCGGCTTATATATATGCTGTATGCAGGAGGGAGATACTGCAGAAAAGCAATTGTATAATTCCTTTCCCCATGAGCTTTTAAGCAATAGTATTGCATGTGAATACTTTGGAGGAGCATTTACATTTGATAAAATGAGCTTTATAGACCGCTTTATTGCTAAGAAGGTATCAAAAACCGACAAGGATATATTTAATATTTCAGAAGAGCGGATTAACAGGTTTGCAAAGGCTATGAACAGCGACTGTTAGGCAATTGCTGCTATTCGTTCTGATAAAAAACAGGAGGACCATCTTTTTAAACGGATGGTCCTTTGTCTATGATTTGTATTATTGAGAAGCAGGACGCAGCCAGAAGCGGTTCTGGGATTGTTCGAAGAGGATGGGTGCCTCGAAGAAATCAGAGAGTGTGTTTGCCGTCAAAACAGTCTCTGTCTTTCCGGAAGAATGAATTTCTCCTCTGCGAAGCAATAAAGTATGACTAAAAACAGGAAGGATTTCTTCCGTACGGTGGGTAACATAGATGAGTGTTGGTGCATCCTTTTCAGTACTTAATTTTTCCACTATCGAAAGCAGTTGTTCCTTTGCAAAGATATCCAGACCTGTACAGGGTTCGTCCAGAATCAATAAACGGGGGGCAGACATAAGTCCTCTTGCGATTAATACCCGTTGCTTTTCTCCCTGTGATAAAGACTGATAGGTACGGTTTGCAAAATGACCGATATCTAAGCGTTCCAGTAAATGTATGGCAAATTCCCGGTCCTCAAGCTTGGGTTGTTCATATAAGCCGATGGTAGCAAATTTACCGCTTAAAACAATGTCTTCCACTGACTCAGACACATAAAGCTTCTCTTGAAGTGCAGTGCTGACCCAACCAATGGATTTTCTTAACTCTCTCAAATCAAACTTTCCAAAGACTTTACCTAAAACTGCGAGCTCTCCTTTTGAAGGAAAAAGATAACCGTTTACCATATTTAATAATGTCGTTTTACCTGAACCATTTAACCCCAAAATAGCCCAATGCTCGCCGGGAGAAACAGTCCAGTTGATATCTTTTAAGATGGTTTTTGTATCTTTTATTACAGAAACTTGCTGTGCTTGAATAACCAAATGAATTCTCCCCTTTATAGACAATATATCAATAATAATAATCGTTTATAAGTACGCTTACTATTCAACGAAGGCATTATATATTGCATGTACAGCCTTCTCAAAATCCTGAGTTTCAATACCCACGATAATATTTATCTCGCTAGAACCCTGGTCAATCATCCGGATATTGATATTGGCGTTGGCTAACGCAGTAAAAAGCTTTGCAGCCATACCCGGAGTATAGGACATGCCCTGTCCAACGGTTGCAATCAATGCCATGTTTGGATAAACCTCCAGTGCGTCAGGATTGCACTGCTGTTGGATTTCCCTAATGATCTTGTCCAATTTATTTTCAATCTGATAGTCTGTTATAACAATCGATAAAGTATCTATACTAGAGGGAATGTGCTCAAAATATACACCATTCATTTCAAAAATTGTAAGCAGCTTTCTAACAAATCCGATATCCGATTTCATAAGATTTTTTTCCAGGTGGATTACAGTAAAGTCTTTTCTGCCGGCAATTCCTGTTATAGCTGCTGTTCGTTTTGCTTCATTTACAATTAGGGTACCTGGGTGAACGGGATCATTTGTATTCTTTATGTTAATAGGAATACCTGCTTTTCTAACGGGAAAAATAGTCTCTTCATGAAGTACGCTGGCACCCATGTAGGATAGCTCCCGTAATTCGCGATAAGTAATGGTTTCAATGGGTTTTGGATTGTCAATGATTCTGGGATCGGCCATCAAAAACCCGGATACATCTGTCCAATTCTCATAGATATCAGCTTGTACGCCTCTTGCAACAATAGCTCCGGTTATATCAGAGCCGCCCCTGGAAAAGATCTTGATTTCCCCGTTAGGTGTTGATCCGTAGAAACCTGGAATGACAGCCTTTGGATATTTGGATAGCCGTTGGGCAATGACTACATTGGTACGTTCTGCATCAAAACTGCCATTCTGTTTAAAAAATACAACTTCTGCAGCATCGACAAAGGCATAGTTTAAGTAATTGGCTAGAATGATTCCGTTAAGGTATTCGCCTCTGCTTGCAATATAGTCCAAGGATGCATGGTTTTTAATTTTTTCTTTTATTATTTTCAACTCTGCGCCTATATCTAAATCGAGCCCCAGTTCGGCCACAATTCCTAAATAGCGGTCGGTAATAATCTGAAATACTTCCTCAAAAGGCACAGCGTGCTGTACATGCGCATGACACAAGTAAAGCAGGTCTGTTATTTTGCTGTCTTCTGCATAACGCTTGCCGGGAGCAGATGGAATCACATATCGGCGGCTTTCATCAGCCAGGACAATGGAACGGACTTTACGAAACTGGTCGGCATTGGCGAGAGAGCTTCCGCCGAATTTAGCTACTTTTAATTTCAATGGGGTCAACCTCCTAAATTAGTAAGAATATTAGAAATAGTATAATGATAGTATCGCTAAAAGTCAACCATAACTTTGTGGAAGATATTTTCCTTTCCATTTTTTGCGGTGAAATTAAAAAACCGGTGGCAGACATGAATGCGTTTGCGTTCATATTTGCCACCGGTTTTTACTTACATTGTAGAGAGAACCTGGAGCACCTCATTGATATCCGGCAGTTCCTGGGTATAATAGACCTTCACCCATTTGATGATGCCATTTTCATCGACGATAACATTGGCACGTTCTGATGCACCTTGACTCTCGTTAAATAGGCCATATGCTTGTGTAACTTTTCCATGGGGCCAAAAATCAGAGGGAAGGCTAACATTGTTCACTACAATGGCAGTTGCCCAAGCTTTCTTACTTGGCTGGGGATCAACACTAAAGCCGAGGGGAATGGTGTTCAGTTTTTGAAAAGCCTGCCAATTATTTTCTAAAGCCCGCATCTGATCTGTACAGACGGGTGTCCATGCAAGGGGATGCCAAGAAAGCAACACTTTTCTTCCTTTATAATCAGATAAGCGGATGTTGTTTTCATGCTGATCCATCAAAGCAAAATCCGGTGCATGCTCACCTACTGCGATAGGTTTCATAGATCAACCTCCTTTCTGTAATGGTTATAGCATCTCCGGGGCAGCTAGATTTTATAATTGTCTATAGGCGTAGGGGAAAAATATTTCTTTTATCTTAAATGGGGAGAGGATAAATTTGAACATATCTTCATGAATTGAAACGGTTCATTCCATAAGCTTTATTTTAGATGTGTTTCTATCCAGTCTGTAAGAGGTTTCATTTTTTCTATCCATACCTCAATAGGACTTGTTCGAAAAAACTGGTATTTATGTGCCAAAGCAATGGTTAGAATGATAGCTGTCATGGCAATATAGATATACGGAACTGCTTTGTCATCTTTTTTTAATTTAACAAAATCAATCAACAGTATGAGTGAAACGAATAGAACTAAGAGTATATTCATCAGATCCTCCCCCTGTTTATATTTAAAGCAGAATGAATAATGGTGCTTTCTGCCTTGATATTGATATCGGCAGAAGCAAATGCATCGTTCCATTCACTTTTCAATGCTTTGAAGTCATGGGGGTATTTTTTAGAGAAATCTTTGCTCAAGTTGAAATAATCAATTTTATACTTTTTTTGTGCAGCAGTGATAGATTGCTTAAGCTTATCTTTTAAAATTTGATCCAGTTGCTTTTGTGCAGCTTCGATATCCAATTCATGAATTTGATTCATTTGGGTAATTCTTTCTGCTACATTTCCTTTCACCTTGAGTTCGATATCGAAAACGACAGTTTGGTTTTCATATTTCGGTGTAATTTTTGTTTTGGATTCCAAAATTTCTATGGTGATTTTATCACCAGTTTGATTGCACTCAAAGACAATTAGCCCATTTTTGAACTTATTGGTAATCAGGTTAAAGCCTTGACCTTCTTCATAGGTAAGATAACCTTTTAATTGATCATGATCGAAAACAGCCATTTGAGTCAGCTTCAGCCGACTTTGTTCGTAGTTTGTTGGTGCTGGTATTTTTTCAACAAGGGCAGTGGTATAGTTCATCACGGGATTATTTACAGATTCAACAGTTCTCCGAAGATCAGATACAGATATTTTAGAATGGGCACCATAGTTTTTTGCTGCAAGTTCTAATACGGTAGCCGGGATTTGGCCTAAGATGTTTGGAGAATCTAAAGTATCCTTTGGATTGTTTCTGGTAATAAATACTTGAGAAGATAATCTTAGCTCCATGTCTTGTACCAGAAAACCAACGATCTCGCCGATTCCCTCCCGGGCGATAGACTCATCTATTAGAATGGATTGAATATGAGCCAAGTACAGACGTCTCGCAGCAATTAGAGATAGATTCCTTAAGGCATCAAAGACGGTAAGGCCCTCTGCTTCCATCATTGTGTATACATCTCTTTGTGTTGGTATATCAGCATGGATTGCCTTCGGATTGGCAACCTGAGCCACGACGGTATACAGGCCCTTATCTGTTTTAGATATCCCTATTCCCATGACAAATCCAAGGTTTTCTATTTCTCGGCGGCTCCAGCAGGAGGTAGTGAGAATACAAGATATAAGTATAATCAGCAAGATCCTGAACTTTCTCATAGCTCTTTTTTCCTTTCATTGCCTGAAGGGCTAGGTTTTAGATTTTTTGCTTTTTTGGTTATATTGTTGTTTACAATATGAGGTGATCTTTTCGTGATAGACCAATCAGGAAATCGAAGTACCCAATCTTTCATATCCTGAAGGCTCAAAGGGGCAAAGGGAACCATGAAAGGAACACCAAAGGATCTTAAAGATGTAAGACTCAATGCGATGATGAGAGCGCTGGTCATAATGCCATAGATACCCAGTGTTGCTGCCAAAGCCATATTGATAAATCGGATTAATCTTAGGCTTAGTGAAAAATTGTTATAGGGCATGGTAAAGGAAAAAATTGCAGTGATAGCCACAATAATGACAACGGTTGGAGAAACCAATCCCGCTTCGACAGCAGCTTGTCCAATGATCAGTGCCCCTACAATACTAACTGCTTGTCCCATATGAATTGGAAGGCGAATGCCTGCCTCCCTTAAAGCCTCGAAAGAAAATTCCATGATCAATGCCTCTACAAAGGCGGGATAAGGTACACCTGCCTTTGTACCTGCAAGGCTGAGGGCAAGGCGGGTAGGAATCATTTCTTGGTGAAAGGTGGTAAAAGCAATATAAATTGAGGGTAAGAATGTGAGGATCAGCGCTCCAAAATACCCTAGAAGCCTATTAAAAGTAGAAAAATAATAATTCTGATAGTAATCTTCCGGAGTAGTAAAAAAATCTGACACAATAGCAGGGATAACAATGACAAAGGGTGTGCCGTCATAAACAATGGCCACTCTACCATCTAAAAGCATCGCCTGCACCCTGTCCGGCCGTTCCGTATAGTAGGTTGTTGGAAACAGATTTACAGGTGAATCAGTGATATACTCCTCAATCATGGAAGAACCCATGATTCCATCCACATCAATTCTTTTTAATCTTCTAAACAATTCTTCTACAATAGACAGATCTGCAATATTATCCAGATAAAGGACTTTTACTTCGGATTTGGAGACTCTTCCTAATTGAAGCGCCTTGATCGCAAGATGGGGAGATTTAATGCGCCTTCTAATGATAGCAATATTGGTAGCAATATCTTCGACGAAACCCTGCTGAGGTCCCTTCACAACTTTTTCTGTTTTTGGTTCAGCATGTTTTTTGCCGATGATTTTAGATATATCAATGGATATAGCCTTAGGGAATCCATTGATAAGCAAAATACCATTTCCCTTCAGTATTTCGTCAATAGCCATCTCTGCTTGTTGATAAAATGAAATATTGATATTTATCAAGTTTTTTTCAATCAAAGCTGCTGTGTCCGAAGAGAGGACTTTCCTTTCTTCTAGAGATTTTTCGCCAATACCCAGAGTGAGGGGAGATAATACTGAAGATTCTAGTTCGCTGGTATCTACCAGGCTTTCGATAAATACAACAGCAGCTTTTATACTGGGGAGTGTAGTTATCTGAAAGGTCCTAAAGACAATATCATCACTTTCACATAAAAAAGATTGAAGAATGTTAATATTTTTATCTATATCAGCTAAGAAGTATGTAGGTTCATCTTTTTTAAACTCATTACTTTCAGATTTGTATTTTGTTTTTTTTTCTAATCTATCAACAATACTTTTTAGTAGTCCCAGCATAGATTGTTTCATTCTTCTCACACCTGCCTTAATATGAATATTTTGTACATTTTTTGTTGGAAATATCAAAGACTATCAAAGAGAGAAGGTGATGAAGTATTGTGAACAGTACAGAAGATCAAAATAAAGAAATAATATCTTTTAGGCAGCTTTTCTTGTTGACATTGGCACAACTGGGAGGGGCAGCGATCATCTACCTGCCCGGAGTGGCAGAGGCAGGAAGAGATGTTTGGATTTCTAACATTGTTGCTTCCATAGTAGGATATATTGTCGTATATAGTCATTATCTACCCCTATCTCTGTGCCCTAACTGCTCCATGACTGAAACGTTAAATAAATATTGGGGCAGATTTCTGGGAGGATTCGTGAATCTTTATTACTTTTTTTTCTTCTTTATTTTGTGCTGCTTGATCATATCTGATGTTTTTTATTTTGGAAAGATAACGATGCCTGAAACTCCGGGATATATCTTTATTATATTTTTTCTTATTCCTGCAGTTTATGCGATAAAGCTGGGACTAGAGACGATTGCTCGACTACTGGAATTTCTTCTGCCTTTGCTTATAGTGATTTACTGCACACTTTTTTTGCTAGTAATGCCGAAATTAGACTTTGGGAACCTAATGCCGGTCTTATCAGAAGGAATGAAGCCGGTATTGGCAGGCGCTATCCCGAATATGAACTTTCCCTACGCCCAGATATTGCCCGTAGCATTTTTTTATAGATATACCAGAAGTGAGTCACGGGGCAGCCGAAAGTTTCTAAAGTCCATCTTTGCAGCAATTTTTATGGCAACTGTACTTCTTTCTCTGCGATCAATGGCTTCTGTTGCTGCATTTGATGAAGCAACACTAATAACCCTTACTTATCCTCCCTTTAGCACCATCCGATTGATAGAGATCGGGGATATTCTAGAGAGGCTGGATGCACTGCTATTAGCGGTGTTTTATGGAACTACCTTTATTAAATTTATTTTGACCTATTACGTTATTTGTGAAATTATTTCAGACTACTTTCAGACAGGGAGGCCGAAAGATTTTTCAATACCGGTTGCAGTTATGATTGGCATATCTATGCCTTTTTTAATCCCCAGATTTGATATTATCTTAAAAACAGTAGTACCCTACTTTTTCTCTTCCATACCATTGTTTTTTCCTATACCGCTGCTGATTTTTATAACGATAAAAATAAAAAACAAAGGGAAAAACAATACACAAGGAGATCCTATGGTATGATTTATTTCTTTTTTGAAACCCATTGTATCGAGACGGATCTATCATATAGAATGATTAGCTTTGCATAGATCAGAGGAATTTAAAGGAATCGCCTAAAAAGATGGCTGATATATTTAATATAGAAGCCATCTTTTTTAATAAAAGCTATTCTTCCTGAAGACAAAGAATTGAAAATATGGTAAAGTAAATTTTAACTATATAAATAACACTAAGTATATTACAGTCAGTCACAAAGTAGCGGAGTCAGGGGGACAGTTCGAGCGTCACCGAAGCATAGCGAAGGTCCGGAGGGAAGACGATGGAACTGTCCCCCTGGCGAAGCGGATGTAATGCACTTTTAGTGTGACTTATATATATGAATGATCTTTATTTAACTAGGCAGGGTTAAAAAGAAAAATCATAGAATAAGAGTTGGATAGGCTTGAAGGCCTGCCGCAGTATAGAAGCCCTTATGTGATTTGTCAAAGGAGTGAAACGGATATGAGCAAATATCAAACTTGGTTTCTGCTAGTGATTTGTAATTTATTTTGGGCAGGAAATTATGTGTTTGGAAAATATGTAGTAGCAGAAATGAGTCCTCTGTGGATTACATTTTCCCGGTGGGCGGTGGCATCCGTTATTTTATTGACCATAGCTCATTTTCATGAGAAGCCTGATTGGAGGGCTGTATTAAAACAGTGGCCTGCATTAGTTGTATTGGGACTGCTAGGATTTGTCGGCTATAACATGGTCCTTTATTCAGCCTTGGATTATACTTCTTCAACAAATGCTGCGCTGGTAAGTGCTCTAGGACCTGGCATGATTGCAATATTTTCTCTGTATATGCTGAAAGAGAAAATCTCAAAAATCCAGGTTAGCGGCATAGGGGTTTCCCTGATCGGTGTACTGGCAGTACTGACTGGGGGGAACCTAACACGGGTGTTTCAAACTGCATATAATCGGGGAGATTTACTCATGCTGGCAGCTGTGCTAATGTGGACCTTATATTCTGTTATGGGGAAGCAGCTCAAGGAAGTACCCCCCATTACCGCTACGGCAGTGTCAGCTTTTTTATCCGCCATTATGATGGCTCCCTTTGCCATTGTCCAGGGAATTGATATGGGAAACATTAGTTCTTTGGCAATTATAGGAATTCTGTATATGATTATCTTTCCCTCTGTAGGCTCATTTGTTTTCTGGAATATGTCCGTACGGGAAATCGGTGCTACTCAGGCAGGAATATTTTTAAACTTAATTCCTGTTTTTACAGCCCTGATTAGCTGGATCCTTGGAGAACCGGTGACGGCATCGCAATTCGGAGGAGGGCTTCTTGTTTTTATTGGCGTATATTTAACAACGGGTATGCTGGAACGAAGGCTGGCAGCCAAAAGAGAATTAGAGAATCAAAAAACCTCAAGGAATCAAAATAAAGCTTAGAGAGATAATAAAAGAAAATAAGCTTTTCAGGAGGATAAGAATATGGCAGGACTTACAGATGCGATAGAACGAATTAAAGTCTTAGAATGTCCAACAGGAGAATTAGAATCCAGAATTACTGAAATCCTTGAGGATTATGAAGCTGCGAATCAGGAGACCGTTACAGTAAATAGAGTCAAAGGACTGGATAAGAATGGTGCAGAAGCCTATAAAGCACAAATCTCGGGGAAACAAGAGGAATCTATTTTAATCTTGGTGAAAGCAGGGTTCGATGATTATGTGGCAAAGGTTGTGGATGTATATACACATTAGATATGAAGCTATGAGTCAAAGAGAAAAATTCTTTTTGACTCACTTTGTTTTGTAGTACAATATTCTTATAAGAAATCAGAAGAAAAATCTGTTTGCGGAGGATGAAATATGAAATTAATTTCTTGGAATGTAAATGGGCTGAGAGCCTGTGTAGAGAAAGGGTTTTTAGAATATTTTAAAGATGTTGATGCAGATATGTTCTGTGTTCAGGAAACCAAGCTTCAGGAAGGGCAAATTCAACTCAATCTGGAAGGTTATGAACAATATTGGAATTATGCAGTGAAAAAAGGTTACTCGGGAACAGCCATATTTACAAAGAAAAAGCCTCTATCGGTGCAATATGGTGTAGGAATTGCCGAACATGAGTTGGAGGGAAGAGTTATTACTTTAGAGTTTGAAGAATTCTATTTGGTAAATGTATATACGCCAAATGCTCAACGTGAGTTGGCAAGACTCGATTACAGAATGGTTTGGGAGGATGTTTTTAGAAATTACCTGAAGGAATTGGACAGGATAAAGCCGGTTATTCTATGTGGTGATTTAAATGTTGCCCATAAGGAAATCGATCTAAAAAATCCAAAAACCAATAGAAGAAATGCGGGTTTTACAGATGAAGAACGGGAAAAAATGACAGCATTATTGGAAGCTGGTTTTATAGATACATTCAGATATTTTTATCCAGACCAGAAAGATGCTTATACGTGGTGGTCCTATATGGGACGGGCAAGGGCGAAGAATGTGGGTTGGAGAATTGACTATTTTATTGTATCTGAAAAATTAAAGGATAAATTAATAGATGCACAGATCCATTCAAGTATTATAGGCAGCGACCATTGTCCAGTAGTGCTGGAAATGAATATATAAAAAGAGAGGTTCTAAGGGGAGTCAGACGGGCATGTAAGGTAAGCCTGAGGGATAGGGGGTTGGAAAATGGAAAAAATTGCAGCCCATAGGTTTATTGAAAGGTACGAAATTCATAGAAGTCTAGTAGAGGACTCTCATAAGCGATCTGAGGACTATGGAGTAAAAAAGGATACAACATATATCCCCGATGGCTTTAAAGGAAAAAGGTTAGAGGAGTTACTGCTGGAGAATGAAGAACTATTGAGAATATCAAAGCCGATCACAGAGACCCTATACAATTATGTAAAAGATACGGGATTCTTCCTGGAAGTCATTGATAAGAACGGCATTATTCTCAATATTATCGGGGATGATGACATTGAGA
Organism: Geosporobacter ferrireducens; assembly: GCF_001750685.1. Taxonomy (GTDB): domain Bacteria; phylum Bacillota; class Clostridia; order Peptostreptococcales; family Thermotaleaceae; genus Geosporobacter; species Geosporobacter ferrireducens. The sequence continues at coordinate 3,155,303 of NZ_CP017269.1, forward strand.
AAAGATCTCTGGATATGAATATGATTGTGGGGACGGATATGAGTGAAAAAAGTGCGGGCACCAATGCTATTTCTCTTGCCCTACAAGAGGATTGCCCAATTCAATTGGTTGGAGAAGAGCACTATCTAGAAATTTTTCATCAATTTACTTGCTCTGCTGCAGTCGTACATAACGAAGAGAGAAATATTATTGGCTGCATTAATCTTACCGGTTGGTCCAATCGGGTTCATAAGCATACCTTGGCTTTGGTGGTTGCAGCAGTAAGGTCTATTGAAAATCAGATAAAGGTAGGCAGAAAACAGAATGAGTTAACGGAGGCTTATAACTATACCAATACCATCATGAATTCTCTAGATATAGGGATTCTAGCTGTAGATTTCGACGGAAGGATTAAGCTGATTAATTATGCCGCTTGCAAGATGATCAATATATATAAAGAAGAGGCTGTAGGACATAATATATTTCAGCTCATCGAAGATGGAATGGAACTGCGAAGGCTGCTGGTCAAGGGGAAGCAGGTTGAAAACAAGGAAATAAATATTGTTATAAGCGGTAGAACAAAGAAATTCGTTCTTAGTTCCAACCAAAGCTATGACAAAAATCATAAACTGTCAGGATATATTATTATTTTAAAGGACATAAGAACAGTCTTTAAATTAGTTAACCAGTATGTTGGAATGACTGCACAGTATGATTTTGACATGATCATAGGAAAGAGTCCAGAACTCCTGCAGGTAAAGGAATATGCCAAGAAGGTATCAAAGAGTCCTTCAACCATATTGATTCAAGGGGAAAGCGGAACCGGGAAAGAGCTTCTGGCCCAAGCCATTCATAACAACAGCGATAGAGCACATAACAGTTTTGTAGCGATAAACTGCGGAGCTATACCCAATAGTCTTATAGAGAGCGAATTGTTTGGATACGTGGAAGGGGCTTTTACGGGAGCGAGAAAAGGTGGATATTCAGGGAAATTGGCTCTGGCAGACAAAGGAACCCTATTCCTAGATGAAATTGGAGAAATGCCTCTCCATATGCAGGTACATCTGCTTCGATTTCTTCAAGAGGGAAGAATCACGAGATTAGGGGATAATAAGGTAATTTATTTGGATGTCCGGATAATAGCAGCAACCAATAAGGATTTAAAGGAAGAAGTAAAAATGGGAAGATTCCGAGAAGATTTATATTATCGGTTAAGTGTTATTCCTATCTATCTGCCTCCTTTACGTGACAGGTCTGGAGATATTGGCCTTTTAATAGAATATTTTTTAAGAAACAAAGCGATTTCTCTAAGAAAGGAAATCCCACAAATCAAAGGGGCCCTATATAAAAAATTGCTGGCCTACCATTGGCCGGGAAACATCAGGGAATTGGAAAATTGTATTGAAAATATTGTTAACTTTGATGGAGAAATGTCATTCGCAATTGATGCGGATAATTTGGCAGACAGCCAACCTCAGGAAGCTGCGTATATACAAGAGGATAGACTTCAATCCCTAGAAAGTATTGAAAAAGAAGCCATCAAAAACTGCTTGCATGCATGTAATCAAAACTACTCCATGGCTGCCAAAATTCTTGGGATAACCAGATCAACATTATATGCGAAGATAAAGAAATATAAAATAGAGAGTGCATAATATTTAGACAATGTTTAAATTTTAGACATATACTTGCGAAAGATATGTATGATATTTAAACATTTTTATTTTTAGAAAATAAAAGAGCTCTCATCAATTGCGGAAATAAGAACTTCTTCAATTGGCATTATTATTGCTTTATATTCTATTAAATATAGAATGAGGAGTGATGAAATGTTACAGGCAAGAAGAATGTATATTCCGCCGTTAGCCTTGCTTGGCCCTGGATGTGTCAAGGAAATTGGGCCGGAAATCAAAAAAATGAAGGTTGGGAAAGCGCTTATCGTGACAGACCAGGTACTGTTGGACATTGGGGTAGCACAAGCGGTATTGAAGATCTTGGATGAAAGTCAGATTGAATATGTAGTGTTTTCAGATGTAAAACCCAATCCAACCACAAAAAATGTATACAATGGATTGGAAGTATTAAAAGAGAACAAATGTGACTTTGTAATATCCATCGGTGGAGGCTCTCCTCAGGATTGTGCTAAGGGAATTGCCATACTTGCAACAAACCCCGGAGATCTAAGGGCTTATGAGGGTGTCAACAAAACAGAAAACAGAGGATTGCCGATTGTTGCGGTCAATACAACCGCAGGGACAGCCAGCGAAGCAACGATTAATTATGTTATAACCGATGAGGATAGAAAAGTAAAAATGGTACTGGTAGACACCAATAGTCTGGCATCCATAGCGGTGAATGATCCGGAACTCATGGTGAAAATGCCTAAGTCTTTAACGGCAGCTACGGGAATGGATGCGCTAACCCATGCAATAGAAGGGTACTTGACCCAGGGGGCTTCCTTATTAACGGATGCATTAAATTTAGAATCCATTAGAATTATTGCCTCCAGTTTAAGAGATGCAGTTAAAGATGGCGGGGATTTGGAGGCCAGAAGCAAGATGGCTTACGGGCAATACATAACAGGGATGGCCTTTAGCAATTGTGGTCTGGGAATTGTACATTCTATGGCCCATCAATTAGGAGGCCTTTATGATTTGCCTCACGGTGTTTGCAATGCGGTGCTGCTGCCCCATGTTGTAAAATATAACGCTTCGGCTGTAGGGGATAAGTTGAGAAATGTAGCAATAGCTATGGGAGAGCCGGTAGAGGGTTTGTCTGTGGAAGCAGCGAATTCAGTTGCCATCAGCGCCATTGAAAAGCTTTCAAAGGATGTGGGAATTCCATCAGGATTAGCAGAGCTTGGTGTACGAGAAGATGATTTGGAGACGATGGCAGATATGGCCCTTGCAGATGCATGTACTCCGGGTAATCCTAAGACTCCGAGCAAAGAAGATATTATTGCTATTTATAAAGGTGCATTATAGATTTATAGATATGTGACTGTGAAATTTAATATTTCTCGGAACGGTGAGGGCATCGTTTTCTACGTAAACATAAATAGGGATTCTCAATCACATAGCCATAAGTGCAGAATACGCTAACCTGTTAAGCATCTAGACAGACGATTTCTAAAAGAAGTAGTCTGTCTTTTTTTAATTAAAATGAAAATTTTGGAGGAAATAGTCTTTTTTTGCCGAAGGATATATATATAAGATTTTTTGAAAGCTGATTGACAAGTAGTTAGAGTGAAGAATCCGTTAGGAGGGATTGCAGATTTATGAAACGCTATATGTATTTGTTTATCATTACGGCATTGATCCTTACATCTTTTGTGGTCCACGGACAGACGAACCAACAAATTCCGGGAGATATTAATGGCAATGGCGTGGTGAATAGAAATGACCTTCTCTTATTATCAGAAAGCCATGGAGTAAACAGCAATGACCTAAGCTACGACAATGCTATGGATCTAAATGGAGATGGAGTGATCGACCTAAATGATTCAGAAATACTTATGCAGCAGATCGGTCCTTTAACACTTCACGGGTTCTATCCAAAGGAAATTTTTAAATCAAATCAAATGAACCAAAAGCATCTTATAAAATACTTTGATGATATTAGTTTTGCATTTGCAGATGTTAAATTTGACTCTTTATCTGCAGAAAACTATGGAATAAAGATAAGCAAGGCAGCGCTTACAGAAGAACACATAGATGCATTAAAGCAGGCAAAAGAAAATCATATCCCTATTCGGCTGAATATACTTTCCACAATGAACGCACTAAAAAATATTTTACCGTATCAAGAGAAGAGGGATTATCTAATTGACAGCATCCTCCGGTTGTTAGATGAGGAAATAATAGATGGCCAGCTGTACTGGGATGGTTTAGTTATTGATTTTGAAGAGCTTAGGGATACGCAAATAAGCGCAGGTACTGGAGTCGCTGAAAAGGTTGCCTATGATGGGAAGTACATGAGTGAGCTATATGTAACCTTCTTGAAAGATTTAAAGGAGAGAATACACATCCAAGATTCCAGCAAGGACTTGTATATCGCAGTCCCTTATTCTCCCTATTATGACGGATATAATTACAGGGAGCTCGGAGCTGTTGCAGATAAAATAATTTTGATGGCCCATGATTACGAGCCAAAGGGAAATATTAAAAAATCAGATGTGCTGCTGTATCTGAAAAATCCCAACCTTGTAAACTCTCTTGCACCTATAAACAGAGTTGAAAAGGCAATTCAAGCCCTAACGGACAAGGAGACAGGGGTAGAAGATCCGCAAAAGATATTGTTGCAAATTTCTTTTGGCACAGCCCAGTGGAAATTTAACAACGTGAAGAGTCAAGAAGATTGGTCAAATATAGTTGGTGAAACCCAAGGTGTGCATACAACACCTTCTTACAGCCAGATCCATAGCAGAATGACCAGAGATGTAGACAGAGGAATTCCAAACTATATTGAGGTGCTAGGTAGTCCTTATATAAGCTATTACAACAGTGAAGACCAATCATTCAATTTTATTCTGTATGAGGATAGCCGCAGTATCACAGAAAAAATTATAAAAGCGAAGGAAGCAGGAATCGGTGGAATATCTCTATGGTCCTTGGGAAGAATTCCTGAATACCCAGATATGACAGATAATGGTGAATTATTCCTAAATGCTTGGACACAAATCATAGATACAATAGGACTAAAATATATAAAAGAATAGTCTTTAGTGAAAAGTTAAATTACTGCAGAGATCTCAAAAGGATCTCTGTTCTGATTTTCTCAACAAAAGACATAGGAATAGAAGGAAGTCTAAATGTATAAGAAATAAATATCAATAGAAAAGCATGTTAGGAGTGTGTACGATGGGCAGGGATATAAAATTTTATTGCACAGGTTGTGGAAAAAGCTATAGGATCGATCTGTTGCGACATCGCTGCGGTGCCTGCAATGAACCCTTAGAAGTAGAAGAGATTAAACAAGGAAAAATTAGAGAGGGAAGTGCAATCAATCAAAGTATGTTGGAGCGGTATGCAGATTTTTTCCCCTTTTTAGATATAGAGCAGAACAATTCACTGGGAGAAGGGTTTACCCCTATAGTAGAATCAAAAAAGCTTGCAAAAGATTTATGCATACAAAAACTATACTTTAAAAACGAAAGCCAGAATCCTACTTGGTCCTTTAAAGATCGTGGGACAGCAGCAGGTGTGGCGCATGCGCTACAGCTGGGCTATAAAAGAATCGGAACTGCTTCTACCGGGAATATGGCTACCTCTGTAGCTGCCTATGGAGCAAAAGCCAACCTAGAGACCTTTATATTCGTGAGTAAAGGGATTGCAGTGGAGAAGTTAAAACCCATTGCCATCTATCATCCTCATTTAATAAAGGTTGAAGGAGATTATGGAAACCTCTATTTTGAAAGTTTGAGAATTGGGGAGGAAAACGAGATCTACTTTATAAACTCCGACGTGCCTCTCCGTGTAGAAGGATCTAAAACCGTAGCCTTTGAAATTTGTGAGCAGTTAAATTTCAGGATGCCGGATTATGTTATTGTACCTACCAGTGCAGGAGGGAATATTCGGGGAATAGAAAAAGGGTTTCGGGAGTTTTTTACATGCGGCTTGATTGATGAAATTCCGAAGATTCTATGTGCCCAAGCCAGCGGTTGTTCACCTATTTTTAATGCCTACCATAAGAGGGCGGAAAAGATTTCAAGGGTAGAAAATCCAAATACCATTGCCCATGCCATTGAAAACCCGTATCCTCCCAGCGGAAACCGTGTATTGAAAATGATACGGGAAAATAAAGGCACTGCAGTAGCTGTTTCTGATGAAGAAATTATCAAAGCACAAGCAATGCTGGCAGAGGAAGGAATATTTGGGCAGCCTGCATCAGCAGTGCCACTGGCGGCTGCAAAGAAGCTTCGAGAAGAGAATTACATAAAAGCAGATGAAACCGTTGTTTGTGTTGTGACGGGAAGCGGATTGAAATATACAGCTGCTCTTGAGCGACATCAGCTTGATGTAAAGGAATGTAATTTAGAGGAGTTAAGCAGTTTTATAAAAGATAGATTTTAATAAATTAAAATACAACAAAACATAAATCCGTGAATTTTTGGGGTGCTATTCGAATTAGAATAGTACCTTTTATATGTGCTGTAAGTCATTTGTATTATTTTGTTAAATTTCCCGGGAAATGTGTTGGGGCAGGAAATATTTTGAAGAAGATTGTCTATAGCTGCGGTATCTAATTTTTTATTTAAAAAACCTGTAAAAAGAACAAAACTATATTGTATAGATTGAAATATAGATTGAAAATTTAATCTTTATAGAAAAGATAAAAGTATCATTATCATTTTTATAGATATACGCTTTTTAAATATAATCTATTTTCTTTCGTAGATACAGACCTAGGTGTCCGCCCGTTTTCCGGAATAACACAGGGGTCATTCCCTACTTATATTTCCCCTTTTAGAAGCATAAATCTATATATAGATGTGTGATTGAGAAACCTTATTTATATGCGGATATCCCTACGTCCCTATTGAGGTTTATGTAGGGAACGGCCCTTGTGCCGTTCCGGTAAATGTTAACTTCTCAGTCACAGATCTATAAGAGAGAAGGAGGTCAATGAGCGAACGACAACTAAATGTTTGCAATTAAAGTTCGAAAATTAACCTGCATATAACATAAATATATTGAATTAATAGAAGGAATACGGTATAATCTTATTGAAAAGACGAACAATATAGAAAACTGAAAACAAAAAGTTTACTTATATAAATCTGGCAATATGGGCTGGGTGTATCTACCGAACTACCGTAAAAAGTTGTAGGCTATAAGTGTTTTTCTTATGAGTACTACAGCTTTATTTTTATCTGAAAGTTAAGCTGCAATTTAAAGATGGAAACTATAATTTTTCAGAGGAGATGATAATTTTGCGGTACGATGTAATGATAGTAGGAGCAGGCCCTTCAGGTATTTTTACAGCTTTGGAATTGATTCGCCAGAAACCTTCCTGTAAAATATTGATCATTGAAAAAGGGAGCAGCATTGATAAACGATCTTGTCCTAAGGAGCAGACCAAAAAGTGTGTTTCCTGTAAACCCTATTGCCATATTACAACGGGCTTTTCCGGTGCTGGAGCTTTTTCCGACGGAAAGCTGTCTTTAAGCTATGAAGTAGGGGGAGACCTGCCTGCGCTGATAGGCAGCCGTAAAGCTCAAGAGTATATTGAGTATACAGATAAAATTTATCTGGAATTTGGTGCTGATCCCAAGGTAGAGGGATTGGAAAATAACGAACAAATTAAGGAAATTAGAAGAAAAGCTATAGAAGCAGGATTAAAGTTAGTGGATTGTCCAATTCGTCATTTAGGCACAGAAAAAGCACAGGAGATTTATCTTAAAATACAAAACTATCTGATGGAAGCAGGCGTAGAAATTAGATTTAATACAGCTGTTGAAGATCTGTATATTGAAGATGGGATTGCAAAGGGTGTTAAAACCATAAATGCACGAACAAAAAAAGAAGAAGAAATATTGTATGGGGATCAAATTATTGTAGCTTCAGGCAGAAAGGGAGCGGACTGGTTAAAGGAGATGTGCATTCAGCATGACATTCACCACAGCTCAGGTACTGTGGATATTGGTGTGCGGGTAGAAGTGCGAAATGAAGTAATGGAAAAGGTTAATAATGTTCTTTATGAGTCAAAATTGATCGGTTATCCGGAGCCTTTTAGAAATAAGGTCAGAACCTTCTGTCAGAATCCCGGCGGATTCGTTTCCCAGGAAAACTACGATAATGATTTAGCAATTGTCAATGGACATTCTTATAAAGATAGAAAGTCAGAGAATACAAATTTGGCCATATTAAGTTCTCACAATTTCTCAGAGCCTTTTAACCAGCCGATACAGTATGGAAAAAAAGTGGCAGAACTGATGAATATGTTAGGAAATGGAAAGATTTTGGTGCAAAGATATGGAGATATATTGGACGGAAAAAGGACCTGGCAGCATGAACTGGCTCAATCCAACGTAGAGCCTACATTGCCTGATGCGGTAGCAGGAGATATCACCTCTGCCATTCCCTATAGACCGATGGTAAACATTTTAAACTTTATCAAGTCGATGAATACGGTCGTTCCCGGATTTGCCAGCAGAGAGACATTATTGTACGGTCCGGAGATCAAGTTCTACAGCAATAAGATCAACCTTAATGAAGATTTTCAAACCAATATCAGAGGATTATACTGCCTTGGAGATTCCAGCGGTTGGACAAGGGGACTTATGATGGCATCTGTCATGGGAGTCTTGATGGGGCAGATGCTTGCTGAAATGCATCGGTAATTGAACGAGAGAGTGAAGTGACGGATTTGCTTAAGAATGATAAGATTCTTTCATAGGGGGCGGCCTTGTGCTGCCCCAAGTGAACTCGTTCCAGCAAGCTGAAACATCGGGGAATCAGGTGGAGAGTCTACTCCACCTGATTTTAAAATCCCACCTACGCTAACGCTTAGAGGAGGGGATCTTTACCCTAAAAAAATCAAGATAAAATAAGCTTTTTCAATCGCATAACTATATTCGAGAAGGTGAAAAGAAGTTTTCACCAGGTATTTATTCTATCTGTGTATGTTATAATAGGGATAGAACCTATTACTTTGCAGGATTCAGGATAAAGGAGCATATAGATCCATGATCATTATGATTGTAATGCTGGTAATGATACATGCAGTTGTAAAATCAGTTGACAGCTTTATGGATATGCGTTTTTTTCAATCAATAAGGCTCTAATGACATGCCCGATTTTATTCCATTTGTCTCTTGCGAATACTACCATTCAACATGATTACCTTTTCATAAAAAGACTGTTGGAGGAGCCGGAAATTGCCGTCAGCAGCTGCTTGCATTTTTCTAACCACCTCATTATTTCTTTAGATATTATTTTTCTCTTCAGTATGATCATGCTGGTTCTTTATCAGACGCTTAAACTGACAAAAATCCTTTCTGTAAAATAATTCAAAGTCTAAACAGAACAGATTATAAATAGCTTTGAAGTTCGTGTAAATTAAACATATTTACAGGAGCTCTATTGACGTTTGGAAAATTACAGGAGGGATCTTATGTTTAAAAATTTGTTTTCATTCAAAAATACGATTCAAAACCTCTATAAACCAGGATCTTATGATCTAGAACCCTATCAAAGACTGCTAGCAGATATAGATAAAATCCAATTAAGTACTTTGAGAAATGAAGGTCTTAAGAATATGTCAGCAGGGCTTAAACGGCAGGTACAAGAGGGTGTTTCTCCGGATCAGCTTTTGCCGGAGGCCTTCGCCCTTGTTCGAAAGGTAGCGCATCGGGTTACAGGGATGAGGCCCTTTGATGTACAGATGATTGCCGGAATAGCCATGCATCAAGGGAAAATAGCAGAAATGCAAACAGGAGCTATTGGAAAAACTCTAAATAAGATACAATCGATTGGTAAAAGTATTTAACTGTTTTTACTGTACTGTAGCACATATAAAAATAGAAAGAGGAGTCATCAGGAGAAATGATATGCTCCTCCTTATAGTGAACAGTTTCTATTATTTAAACTGTCTACCACAAGGGGAGCATATCATTTTTTCGACTCTTTTTTTGTCCGGCTGTTTACATTTTTCTAATAAAGCATATAATAAAAGAGAATAATACGTTCGCTTTTGGAGGAGAAAAACATGCAGTATAAAAAGGATGAAGTAAAGGAGAAAATTGATTTTGCGGCATTGGAAGTATTTGCAGAGAAGGGATATACAGGAACGAAAATTGCAGATATTGCAGAGAAGGCAGGTGTATCTATAGGAAATATCTATCGTTACTACAAAAGCAAAGAGGAAATTTTTTATACGAATATACCTGAAAGCTTTCCGGAAGAGCTGAAAAAGCTGTTGAAAGATAAAATTGTATCGAGTAAGCATGTAAACTTACAAGAAAGAGAGACTTTTGATGAATTTTGGTTAGTAAATGAAGAGGTTATTACCTTCATGGTAAAAAAACGACTGCAGATTTTAATCGTACTCCATAAAGGAAAAGGAACACGATATGAAAATACAAAGGAAGAATTAGTAGATTTTTTGTTAGAAGAAGTAAAGTCCAGTGATCTCCAACAAGGAGGGCATTTCTGTTATGGAAAGGAAGGTAGCCTTCTTCTAAAAATTCTTTATGAAAATCTTATCGATATGACGCTGCGGATTATAGAGAATACCCGGAGCATTGAGGAAACACGACAATGCCTGCAATGGATGAACCGGTATCATCTTTTCGGCATTACAAAGCTTTTTCAGTAGACAATGAAGGCGTATGGGAAGGGGCGAATAAATGTATGGAGAGGTATGAAGAAAATCTGGAGAGGGAAAAAGAATATCTGAAGAAAACCTTGGCCTTTATCCGCGGCGAACTGGATCGGGAAGCGGAAAAGCTGACGGACAAAAAAAATGAGCTGCTGGCGCTGCGAAAAGAGATGTATGAGAATACGGTCCACTTTTCTACTGATTTCACACGTATGACAGAAATTAATCAATACCTTAGCCTTCATCAGGGTCAAACGACTAGCTATGATAGTACCTTTAAGCAAATAATCAAATATAAGAAAATGCTTTCCGCTCCATACTTTGGGAGATTTGATTTTACAGAGGAAGAGCTGGAGGAAGAAGAAAAAATCTATATAGGCCTTCATAATGTTGTGGATGCTGAAACTTATGATATCCTTGTCTATGATTGGCGGGCTCCAATTTCTAGTATATTTTACCAAAGCGAATTGGGGCCTGCATCCTACAGGTCACCGCAAGGCATCATTAAGGGAAAGGTTAGCTTAAAAAGACAGTACAAGATTCACCAAGGGGAATTACAGTATTATTTTGACAGCAGTCTGAAAATTGACGACGAAATGCTGCAGCAGGTTTTGAGCCAAAATGCTTCACCGAGAATGCGCAATATTGTTGAAACCATTCAGAAAGAGCAGAACCAAGTGATTCGGGACTTAGACAACGAACTGTTGCTTGTACAAGGCGTTGCAGGAAGCGGAAAAACCTCCATTGCATTGCATCGTATTGCATATTTGCTCTATCATGGCATGATTGAGAATTTATACTCCAATAATATTCTTATCCTCTCCCCAAATGAAATCTTTAGCCAATACATTTCGGGAGTACTGCCGGAGCTGGGTGAGGAGAATGTGCAGCAGATTACCTTTGATGCTTTGGTGAAGAAACTTTTGGGAGATCAACTGAAGGTTGAGAAACGGCAATTATGGTTGGAAACACTTATGGCGTGCAATCCTTCCAAGAAGCTGGAAAGGAGAAAGACAGCCAGTGTTTTCAAAGGCTCTAGATTCTTTGCCCAGATTCTGGAGCGATTGATTCTAACCTATGAAAGAAAGTATATTCCCTTTGAGGATGTCTATTATGATGGGCAGGTTATAGCAACCAAGCAATTATTAAAAAACCAATTTCTTCAGAACAAGATTGGAAGACCCATGGCAAAGCGATTAAAAAGAATTGAAAACATCTTATTGGATAGGATTCATGAACAGAGAAAGCTGAGAATAGGAAAAATTGAAAAGCTGGTACAGCAAATGGATGGACATGAGCTTGAGATCAAGGCATTTAGCAGACTGCTATCCATGAAAGAATCCAGTGTGCGGCTGAAGAAGATTAGGAAGATGACAGAGGTAAGTGCTTTTGAAGTATACCGGCTGTTGTTTACGGAGAATGGGTTGTTTGAGAAATTAGCCAAAGAGATAGACTTGCCTGGGGAGATTAAAGAAATCATTGAAGAGACAAAGGAAAACCTTGATAGGGGGTACCTGGCTTATGAGGATTGTGCACCCTTGTTATTTCTCAAGTTAAAGCTGGAGGGCAGTGATGAATTTAGGGAAATTAAGCAGGTGGTGATTGACGAGGCGCAAGATTACACACCTATGCAGTATGAGGTTTTTCATCTGTTATTTAGAGACAGCCGATGGACGGTTCTGGGAGATATTTATCAGTCGATTGATCGAGAAGGAGATCTCTCCCTATATCAAACAATCGTCGAGATCATGGCGAAGCAGAAAGCCGTACAATTATTTCTAAACAAAAGCTATCGCTCATCTCATGAAATCAGCAGTTTTGCACAGAAACTGCTAAGATGCCCGCAAGAACATATTCACTTTGAACGAAAAGGAACCAGGCCTGCTATTATTTATGAAGAGAGGAGACTGGAACTAATAGCAGCGATGATTTCCCGGATAAAAGAGCTTCAGGAAGAGAAATGGGGTACGATTGCCCTATTATGTAAAACGGCAGCAGAATCCGAGAACCTGTATCATCAGCTGAAGGATGTGCTGGATTTGAAGCTGATCTTGGGGAATGAAGAAGCCGTAGAAACCGGTACAATGATTTTACCCGTATATCTAGCGAAGGGTTTAGAATTTGACGCTGTAGTGGTATATAATGTATCGGCAGATAATTATAACAATGCTGCGGATAGAAGGCTGCTGTATGTTGCATGTACCCGTGCCCTGCACAGACTAATTCTTTGTTATACAGGCAGTAGGAGTCCAATTTTGCCTGATTAGGAAAGAAGATTTGTTTTTTAGAAGGCTCAATTTGCGGCAGACAGAGGATAGTAGGAGACCAGGTTGGAAAATGTAAGGACGACCTGTGGTCGTCCGTTAATATGTATATCGGGCGACCACAGGTCTCCCCTACATTTCTGATATGCTCTAAGATCAGAGGCGGAAGTGGATACTTTTAGCTTTACTGAGGGGACAAAAAGATACAACCTTTAAAACCCCAAAATATACCATTGACAGGCTAAAGGATATTCTATTAATGTTAAAGTAATCATGTAAACAAACTATGGGGGGACAAAATGATTAACGCAAATTATAGAGCAATAAAAGCAGGTACATGGCAGGGAAGGGTTGACAGCGACAGCAATTATGACGCGTTTCGGTGGCATCAATGGATAGAACCTATTGACTTATCAAAGAATGATATACTTCCCTTTGAAGGAGAATTAGGCATTGCATTCATCGGGTTTTGCTGTGACGAGGGAGTAGGACGCAATCGAGGAAGAACAGGGGCTGCAAATGGACCCCAGGCTATACGAAAAGAAATGGCCAACCTTCCTTGTCGATTTGACCCAGCAGTAAAGCTCTTTGATGCTGGAGATATATTGTGTGAAAGCTGCACATTAGAGGAAAGCCAAAATGCTCTTGCAGCAGCAGTGGAAAAACTATTAGGACTGAACCTGTTTCCTATAGTCCTGGGGGGAGGCCATGAAGTAGCTTTTGGGCACTATAAAGGAATCTTAGAAAATTTAATGAAGCAGGAAGAGAAACCAACCATTGGAATTATCAATTTTGATGCCCATTTTGACCTTAGGCCTTATCCAAACGGAGGCAGTTCTGGAACCATGTTTCGGCAGATCGCAGACTTATGTGAAGAAAAAGAGTTAAAGTATGCCTACCTTTGTCTTGGAATTCAAAAACACAGCAATACGATTGAATTGTTTAAAACGGCAGACCGATTGGGTGCCAAGTATATTTTAGCGAAGGATATCATTGACAGCGATGATTGGAATGTATTGGAGAAATTAGATGACTTCGTGAAAAAAAATCAACATATATATATTACCATTTGTTCTGATGTATTTTCTTCAGCATTTGCGCCGGGGGTTAGTGCTACACAGCCCCTAGGACTAGACCCGGAACGGGTTTTGAAGTTTTTGAAGTATCTACTGAGGACCAACAAAGTCATTAGCTTTGACATTGCTGAAGTTTCACCAAGATTCGATCAGGATAACACTACTGCAAACCTGGCAGCTGTACTGATTTTTTCCATTGTGAATACACTGTCTCAAATTCACAATCTGTCCCTTGATTAGAAAGGGACTTTTTTTATCCATGGCAGGCTGGTATTTTTGACCAGTTATTAATTGTATGATATATTATTTCTATAATAATCGGAATAAGAAGCATACTAAAATTCATAGAAAGAGTATGATGAAAGGAGCTGTAATATGGATAATAACCTGCTTGAAAAATATGCGCGATTGATCGTAAAAACCGGAATTAACATTCAAAGAAATCAGACGTTGGTAGTCTTTTCTCCCATCGAGTGTGCCCCCTTTACCCGTATCGTTGCTGAACAGGCCTATCGGGAAGGGGCAAGAGATGTGGTGATCAGCTGGAAGGATGAATTGTTTTCGAAAATTAGATATATTCATGGGCCGGAGGAAATCTTCGATGAATTCCCTGAATGGCAGAAAACCTTTTACCTGTCTTATGTACATGAGGGAGCTGCATTTTTAACCATCTCTGCGTCAGATCCGGAGCTGATGAAGGACGTGAATCCTGAAAGAATTGCAAAAGCCCGTAAAGCCAACAACATGGCACTAACAGAATACCGTGAAAAGCTTATGAGCAACCAAAATTCCTGGTGTGTAGCGTCCATTCCCACTGAAGCGTGGGCAAAAAAGGTATTTCCGGATCTACCGGCAGAGGCGGCTGTTGAAAGACTTTGGGAAGCAATTTTTAAGACGGTAAGGGTGGATCAGGAGGACCCCGTAGACGCATGGGAAATCCATAAAGAAAATCTAAAGAAACGGATGGACTTTTTGAACAAGAAAGCATTCCGGCTGCTTTATATTAAGAGCGGATCCGGTACCGACCTGAAAATTGAACTGCCGGAGGGGCATATATGGCTGGGTGGTTCCGAATACACAAAAGGAGGCGTCGAATTTATTGCCAACATGCCAACGGAGGAAGTCTTTACTTTGCCCAAAAAAACTGGAGTAAACGGAAAGGTTGTAAGTTCCAGGCCGTTAAACTATAATGGCAATCTCATTGATCAGTTTTCCCTTACTTTTGAGGAAGGAAGAGTAATTGATTTTACCGCTGAAGCCGGGTATGAAACATTAAAAAATCTTATCGAGGCGGATGCGGGCGCCCGGTATCTCGGAGAGGTAGCGCTGGTTCCCTATGATTCGCCTATTTCAAATTCCAATATCCTATTTTATAATACCTTATTTGATGAAAATGCATCCTGTCACTTAGCTTTAGGAAAGGCCTATCCTGTATGTATCCAGAATGCGGAGAACATGAGCAAAGAAGAACTGGAAACCCTAGGGATGAATGATTCCTTGGTTCATGAAGATTTTATGATTGGCACGAAAGATCTGGAGATTACCGGCGTTACTGCATCGGGAGAAGAGATTCCTGTCTTTAAACAGGGCAACTTTGCATTTTAAAATAGCAAATAAAAAAATTGGGGGGGAACACTGGTCCTCCCAATTTTTTATTTATAAAAGGTTACGATTGCTTTAAAGAGATCTCCGTCAACTTGGATATCCAATTGACCCCCTTGCAAATCGACGATGCTTTTTGCAATCGCCAGTCCTAGGCCGGAGCCTTCTGTATTTCTGGAAGTGTCTCCCCGCTTAAACCTTTCAAAAATCTCATCTACATCGAAATCCATTTCATAGGCGGATATGTTCTTAATTGTAAAGACTGTTTTATTGGCTTCTTCTGATAGAGAAACATATACTCTGGTATTCGGCTGTGAGTATTTTAAAGCATTACTGATGAGGTTGTCAAATACTCTCCAGGTCTTCTTTCCGTCCAGCTGTACAAAGATTTTTTGTTTTTCGATATTTACTTTGAAGGTTAAAGTAGACTGTTGAATTTTCTCATCATATTCTGCCAGGGCTTGATTTAATAAAGCGACCACATCGACTTTTTCCATATTGAGCTCTACCGCACCACTGGCCATTTTAGAAGCTTCAAACAGGTCGTCGATAAGAACCTTTAGCCGTTGGGATTTCCTATCGAGAATCTGCACATAGTTTTGAATTTCTTCCCTTGGCAGTTCTTCGTTTTTTAATAAATCTACATAATTTATGATAGAAGTCAAAGGGGTTTTTAGATCATGAGATACATTGGTAATCAATTCGGATTTAAGCCGTTCACTTTTCATTTGGTTTTCTACAGAGGCCTTCAGGCCCAGCTTTATGTTGTTGATATTGCGAGCTAGTTGAGCCAGGGCGCCATTCCCCTTTTCTTCAATCACATAGTTCAGATTTCCTGAGACCATTTCATCGGTTCCCTTTAAGATTCGGTTTAAAAAGGCTAAATTCTTTAATATATAGGGAAATACCATGAATAGATATATTCCCGCATACCCCAAGGAGATCAAGAGGAAAAACCCATTATGACCGGATAATCCCATTAAGCCAATGACGGCAAAGGGTCCTAAGAGTGCTGTGAGGAGGAGTACAAGGATTACCTTAAAGAATATGCTGCGGTTTACAAAGCTTTCACTCAGAAGGCGTTTAATGCGATGTAAAATACTGCCGTGCCATTGATTTTTAAGTTCTCCCTTGTACTTTTTCATCCATTGTATCTCCCGTATATTTACGATAAGGTACAGGATGTAGACTGCGGTAAAAGTAATTTTGAGGATATGGCTCAACCTAAACGGAGAATTAAAGAAGGATATTTCTACTGCATAGCCGATCATTCCCAGGGAGTAAACGAAGAGGATAAATGCCCTTATATCCAAAGGGACTTTTCTATAAAACCTTCCGATTTGATCAACATAGGTTAAATCCAATAAGTTCTTTTTCTTCATTTGGATAAATAAGAAGATCGTTAACCCGGTAACTAAAATCAATAGAAAAATCTCGATAAACAATCTCTCTCGGATTTCGTTATAATAGCGGTAATTAACGTGTAATTGACTATATCCTTCAATCTGCAGAGGGACGATAAAATATCCGCTCCAACGAAGTTCTTGGAAGCTGTTGTTTACCCAACCCAGGTAAGGATCTCTAAAGTTTGCCTGAGGCAGCTTTAGACTGTATAGAGAATGCTCCCTTACATACTGCTCAATATCTTTGACATCATCTAAGTTGGAATAGATTTCTCCTCTTTCGCTATCCTGGATATAATACTTAATAGGATCATTTTTGTTAGATAAACTCTTTTTCAGTTCCTCATAATGTTTTGTTTTATCCAGCAGGATGGATTCTCTAATTTCATCGGTAGTCTTAATGGTTTTCTCACGATATTCCTTTAGCTGGGCATCCCGTTCCTCTGTCAGAAGTTGTGCGCGGTCTTTATTGCCCATATTTTCTGCTTCATTAATATACATCCCATAGGTACTTAATATTTCCTGCTCTTTTTCCCATAATTTTGCTTCCAACTGTTCTTTTTGCTCGGTGATTTCATCCATTGTTACTTTTTCCTCGTCAGGAAGCTGCCGAAAATTTTGATAATCGATATGGGAGGCTTTAATCTGTTCAAAGTAGTGCCGAAGCTCATTTTTAAATGTGCTACTGTTAAAGTAAGGATTTTGGCCCAAATAGTTCTCATGACTGGCCACGTCAAAGATGATCATATAGGAAAGGGCCAGCAGGTAGATGCATAACAGCAAAGCAATTCCGGCAGAATATTTATTTTTCAATTTTATATCCAATACCCCACACCACCTTTAGATATTTTGGATCTTTTGGATCGATTTCAATTTTTTCACGGATTCTTCGAATGTGTACAGCTACTGTATTTTCAGAATTATAATAGGGTTCCTTCCAAACTCTTTCATAGATTTCTTCGATGGAGAAAACCCGGCCCTTATTTTCCATTAATAATTCCAGCATCTTATATTCCGTAGGTGTAAGCCGAACCTCTTCCCCATCCACGATAATCATTTTTGTACTTTTATTCAAGGACAATCCCCGTACAGTAATCTCATCCTCACCGGTTTTATAGTTTCCCAGATTGGTGTAGCGGCGAAGTTGGGATTTTACCCGTGCTACGAGTTCTAAGGGATTAAAAGGTTTTGTAACATAATCATCAGCACCGATATTTAGACCGAGGATCTTATCCGTATCCTCAGATTTTGCTGAAAGCATGATAATCGGAATATTTTTTGTTTCCCTGATTTTAAACGTGGCCTTGATGCCATCCATCCGCGGCATCATGATATCCATTAAAATCAGATGAATTTCTTCTTCTTCAAGAATCATCAGCGCGTCGATTCCGTCCTTTGCCTTAAAGACCTTTATATTTTCATTTTTTAAATAGATTTCGATGGCATCGCTGATCTCCTCATCATCGTCTACAACTAAAACACTATATTTTGACATATTCTCCACACCCTTTCGCTCCCATTATACCATCTTTGTTCCCCCCCTTGCTGCAGCTTTATTCCTATTGTATAATGAAGCTTTTACAAAAAACTCCTCATATTTCTTAAGAATTTCTGAACAAATTGATAAAGTGCCTTAAATCATTGGAAAGCAAATGGCTGTCCATTTAAAAAGTAAAAAAATGTTAAGACGCAAGCAGATATAGATAGAAGGATATTAGGTGAATAAATAGAATAGATAATAAAACTGATTACGGGACCTGTAATGACTTTGTTGAAAAGCAGCTAGGGGGTAATAAGCTATTAATGAAAATCATAAAAAAGATTTTATACCTGATTAACAAGAAGCATATCATTCTCATTTTAATCATCTTAATTGCAATAACGAGCACAATGCTGCTCTGGCTGCAGCAGGAAGATACAGTGGTTCCGTCCGCAAAGCCGGCATATCATTTCTATCTTGTAGGACAAAACTCTGTAGATCCTTTTTGGAAAGAAGTCCGGCAAGGGGCAGAAAGTGCAGCAAGGGATCATAATGTTGTTGTAGAGTTTAATGCGCCAAGATTTAACAATCCCCAAGAGGAACAGATGTATCTGGATATAGCCATTACATCAAATGTTGACGGCATTATTACCCATGTTTCCAATGACGAGAGCTTTACAGCCTTAATTGATAAGGCCTATGATTTGGGGATTCCCGTTGTTACTATAGAAAATGATGCGAAGAACAGCAACCGGAATGCCTTTGTAGGTACCAACAGTTTTGTATTGGGAAAAGAAGCCGCAAAGTTAATGATTGA
The DNA here is from genome assembly GCF_001750685.1 of Geosporobacter ferrireducens. Taxonomy (GTDB): domain Bacteria; phylum Bacillota; class Clostridia; order Peptostreptococcales; family Thermotaleaceae; genus Geosporobacter; species Geosporobacter ferrireducens. The sequence goes on from NZ_CP017269.1 coordinate 3,174,244, forward strand.
TGCAACCAATGGAAAAGCAAATATTGTAATTATTGTCAGTAATGATTACGAGATGGACAGTGCCAGCCAAAATTTGAAAATAAGTGGTTTCCTAAGCACTATCAAGGATTATCCCGGGATGAATGTAGCACAAATATATGTGTCAAGAATGGGAATTCTGAGTGCTGAAGAAATAACTCAATCGATTATTAACCGGCAATTAGATATTAATGCGGTTCTTACAACGAATTCCGTAGATACATTTGGTGCAGCTCAGCTCATTGTAGATCAAAATAAGGTTGGAACCATTACACTGGTGGGCTATGGTGATACAGTGAATATCTTGAGATATATCAAGAACAACATTATTTATGGTACAGTAATGAGTGATCCTTATAAGATGGGTTACGAAGGCGTAAAAGCATTATTGGATATTAAGGAAAAAAATAATGTTTCAACCTTTATTGATACAGGTGTAAAGATTATTACAAAAGGAAATCTGGATGAATATGAGATGAAAGCAGACTTGGTCGAATAGTTGGTGAATATATGAATAAGGATATTTTTCATTTTACAGGCATTAGAAAAAAGCTCATTGCCTATTATTTAATAACGACTGTTTTATTAGGTGTTACCAGTGTTTTTTCTTATTACAATGCAAGGATTGTATTAACAGGATTAAAGACCATTATAAGAGATTATGTATATCTCAACAGTTTGAATAATGACGTAAATGCACTAATGACAGAAGTTGAAGAATATCTTACTACGAAATCTTCTGAGTCTATACTGAACTACTATACAACCTTGAATGCATTGCAGGAAAAATCAAGAAACATTCCCAGAAAGGCTGTATATGACCTAGACAGTCTGATGCTCAAAGATATCGGCTATATGATTGACGAACTTCTGAATGAAACGGATCATGCAGTAAGAGCAAAAAGAGGAAGAATCAGCAGCGAATATATTGCACATTTTTCCAGGGCAAACCAGATCAGCGAATATATAAAATTCTATATCAATACACTTTTGAATCGAAAGCTGCAAAAAGGGTCTCTAGGATATGATGAAATAACAAAAAGCCTGACTGTTGTCAGTTATATTAACTTAACCATTATTATTCTGTCCGTATTTATTAATATTTTTCTTGCCATTTTTTTTACTTACCGTCTCACAAAACCGATTGTTGATCTATCTCATTCAGCAGAAAGAATTTCAAAGGGAGATTTTGATATTCAGCCAACGAAGATTGAAACCGATGACGAAATCAGTATCCTGGCAGCTGCCTTTGATAAGATGGTGATTAGTATCAAAAATTATATAGATGAAATAAAAAAGCAGGCAGAATTTGAAAATAGGTTGAAAGAACAGGAAATGCAAAATTTTAAGATGAAGAGCCTCTTAAAGGATGCAGAACTGAAGTCTCTTCAATCACAGATTCATCCGCATTTTTTATTTAACACACTAAACGCGGCCTCTCAGCTTTCTATGATGGAAGGCGCAGATCGTGCCTCAGAATTTATCGAAAATATTGCAGAACTGTTCCGTTATAACTTGAGAAGGTTGGATGAGCCGGTTACTTTAGCAGACGAGGTTAAATATGTAAAAAACTATATGTATATCTTAAAAACAAGATTTGGAGACAGGATCCAATTTTTTGAAGATATTGAAGAAGATGTTATGGGTGTAAAGATTCCGTGTACAATTCTGCAGCCCATTGTAGAAAATGCATACATTCACGGATTGGAGAATATGGAGAGAAATGGAGCAATCTACCTGAATGTGAGAAAACAGTCCTCAGAAATTCATATTGAGATAATCGACAATGGAATGGGAATGGATAAAGACCGGGTGAAATCCATACTCTTTATGGATGCAAAAGAGGATTTATCCCGAAGACATGTTACCGGGATAGGTATCCATAATGTAATCGACCGCTTAAGATTATTCTACAATATAGCAGATATACATGATGTGATAGAAATAGAAAGTAAATTGGGATATGGGACGAAAATCACCTTAAAAATTCCATACCTTGAGGGGGTGAAAGAAGATGATAAAGCTTTTAATCGCTGACGATGAACATTTGGTGGTTGAATCCATTCGATTTATCATTGAAAAATATACTGATGAGACAGAGGTTGTTGGTATAGCCCGGTCAGGAAGAGAAGCGATTGAAAAGGCAGTAGAGTTAAAGCCCGATATTGTGTTTATGGATATACGTATGCCTGGAATTGACGGGATTGAGGCAATTCGTCAAATCAAGGCTACCAATGGAGATGTAGTATTTGTAATTGTTACTGCTTACGAATACTTTAATTATGCAAAGGATGCTGTAAATCTAGGTGTTCATGAATACCTGTTAAAACCTGTAAACAAGCATCGGGTAATGGAAACCGTCAACAGTGCAGCACAGCTGATACGCTCTAAAAGAAGCGCCATCCAAAGGGAGATGTTGTTAAGGGAAAAAATCAATAAAATTATTCCCCATATGGAAGGGCAATTTGTCTATTCCCAGTTGTTTAGCGGTAGAATAATCAAGGATATCGCATTCTATGAAGAGGTTTTTGCCATGGCGTTGGGACATGGATATGTCATGATGGCAATTGTGGAGGAGTCTGAAAGCTATGAAAGAGAGGAAACCTTGAAAAACAGTCTCGACAAGCAGCGATTCTATGATATTTTTAGCCTGGAACTGAAAAACCTTACGCCTTGCCTGATCGGGCCCCCTATGCTGGACCGGACTGTGGCGTATATTCCGGTTAATATGAATGAAGACAGCTATACAGCTAGAAATATGGCCATCGAAATAGCTCAAAAGCTTATCCGCCGAATCAATAAAAGTATCAATATTCATTATAAAATTGGATTAGGAAGAAGATATGATATCAGCAATTTTTTAAAATCCTCCAATGAGGCTTATATGGCAGCAGCTGTAGCCAATAAGGATTTGATGGTCCATTATGAAGATGTGATTTTATCGGTAAACGCAGTGGACACTTATCCAACCAATAAAGAGAAAACGCTGATCCATAAAATGCTCACCGGAGATTTGAATGGAGTTTTGGAAAGCTTTGAAGAGATTTTCTGGTGGCTTACTGTAAACTATAAAGATGATATGGATAAAATCAAGTCAAAGCTGCTGGAATTATTGGTGGTCGTAAAACGGTCAATTCCCTATGAAGCTAAGGAAAGCGATGTTCCTGAACAAGGACAGTTTATAGAGCTGCTAAAAATTCAGAATATCAGAGAGCTTAAAGCCAGCTATACAAATTATTTGAAAAATACTACGCTGGCCATCGGAGAAAACCGGGAAAAAGAATTGAGCGGACTCATATTAAAATCATTAAAGTATATCAACAACAACTATCAAAAAAATATCAGCCTGGATGATGTAGCCAAAGAAGTGAATATGAGCTATCACTATTTCAGTAAGTTTTTTAAAGAAACGACAGGAAAGAATTTTGTTGATTATCTAACGGAAATACGGATCGAACGGTCAAAGGAACTGTTAAAGGATGTATCGGCCAGTATTAAAGACATCTGCCATGAGATCGGATACAGCGACCCTAATTATTTCTGTAAGATATTTAAAAAAGTAACGGGCATGACACCTACGGAATTTAGATCGAATCCCTTGTCACAAGAGGTGATGTGAGGATGAAGCCAAAAGAAGTACTGAAGCTGGGAATATTAATTATACTCCTGATTATATTTGTATCCCTTATCTACTTGCTGGGAAGAAATATATATGCGAATTACGTTAACCGGAACCAGACTGGGACAACAGTACAGGGGAGCGATAAAATAAAGATCGGCTTTTCCCTGGGAACATTAAAAGAGGAGCGCTGGATTAAGGACCGGGATATTATTATGGCAAAGGTGAAAGAACTGGGCGCAGAGATTATTGTGCAAAATGCCAATAATGATGACCAAGATCAATTAAAGCAGGTAAAATATCTGCTGGAACAGAATATTGATGTGCTGATTATTGTGCCCAATGACCTGATAAAAGCTGCATCTGCTGTTGAACTGGCAAAAAGGCAAGGCGTAAAGGTCATTTCCTATGACAGGCTGGTACTGAATTCAAATGTAGATATTTACATATCCTTTGATAGCACAGAGGTTGGAGCGCTAATGGCACAATACATCGTGGATCAGGTTCAGAACGGAAATATACTAATTATAAATGGCGCCACATCTGATCATAATACGCAGATGATTAAGTATGGCTATGATCAGGTGCTGCAGTTACAAGGAGAGGAGCAGAATATTAAAGTCATAGAGGAATATTGGTCACCGAACTGGATGAAGGAGTATGCTTTTAAGGTTACGGATGAACTGCTTCAAAATAAGAGCAAAATAGATGGAATTATTGCTGGAAATGATGGCCTGGCAGATGGGGTCATTGAGGCACTGTCGGAACACAGAATGGCAGGGAAGACTATTGTTGTTGGCCAAGATGCTGACTTGGCCGCCTGTCAAAGAATTGTTGAAGGAACACAGCTGATGACAGTATATAAGCCTATAGAAAAACTGGCTGATGCTGCCGCAAAAACGGCTATTCAGCTAGCGAAAGGCGAATCTTTGAACAATATTCAAACGACCATGTATGATGGAAAGTACAGTGTTCCCTATTATGTATTGGAGCCTATTGCCGTAGATAAAAGCAATATAGAAGATACAATCATCAAAGATGGATTTCATATGCGGGATGAGGTATATAGAAATTCACCTGAAAATGAGCATATAAATTAAGGATTCAGAAATCTTGTTTGTATAAATATAGTTCCCTGTAAAAAATAGGGAACTATATTTTTTTGTGTTAAAAAAATACTATAGGGACCGGACATAAATCGCTAACAGATAAAATAGAAAAGGTGAACGTAAAAAGCTACAGAGGCAAACCAGCATGAAAGGCGAATTAAATAAATAGAGTTTAGTAAGATGCATAGGAAGCCAATGCACAAGCCTGTAAGCTGGGATATGAATGCCAGCAATTTTTTAAAGAAGCGGGCAAACGTTTCCTGAATATTTCCACAATCTGCCTTGGGTATTATATAGATACCCCAAAATGGAGGATTGATCATTTCAACACATTTCAATGCAGTATTTATGTGAGTTGCAGGATTCTGCAGCACGCTAAATAAAAGTATTCTAAGAGGGGGAAGTATGTATGAAAAAAATATTGGCATTACTGCTGGCATTGACAATGGTACTTACATTGGCTGCATGCGGTCAAAAGCCTGCGGAAGCTCCAGCAGCCGGTGGGGATGCAGGCGTTCCAAAGATAGGAGTAACCATTTACAAATTTGATGACAACTTTATGTCCTTTGTACGCCGTGCAATTGAGACCGGTGGGAAGGATAAAGCAGAACTGATCCTAAACGACTCACAAAACAACCAGGCAACCCAAAATGAGCAAGTAGACATGATGATCTCAAAAGGAGTAAAATCCTTAGCCATCAACCTGGTTGACCCACAAGCAGCACCATCGATCATAGAAAAAGCAAGAGGGGCAAACCTGCCGGTAGTCTTCTTTAACAAAGAGCCGGATGCAGCAGCATTGGCAAGCTATGACCATACATGGTATGTAGGAACAACATCCTCAGAATCGGGAGTCATGCAAGGAAAAATCGTAGCAGACTCCTGGAAAGCAAATCCGGATTGGGATAAAAACGGGGACGGAAAAATCCAGTACGTACTGCTAAAGGGAGAACCAGGCCATCCGGACGCTGAAGCCCGTACAAAATACGTAATCGAAGAAATAAAAAAATCCGGAATCGAAGTAGAAGAACTTGAACTGCAAACCGGAATGTGGGATAGCGTAAAAGGAAAAGAACTGGTAGATGCATGGTTGGCAAAACATGGAGACAAAATCGAATACATCATCGCCAACAACGATGCCATGGCATTGGGAGCCGTATCCTCACTAAAAGCCAATGGATACTTTGAAAACGGCAAATTCATGCCGGTAGTAGGAGTAGATGCCATCCCAGATGCATTAGAACAAATCAAAGGGGGCCTCATGGTAGGAACCGTATTGAACGACGCGAAAAACCAAGGACAGGCAACATTAGACCTGGCATTAAACGTAGCCAATGGAAAAGACCCATTAGAAGGAACCAAATGGACATTAGATGACAAAAAAGCCGTAAGAGTACCCTATGTGGGGATCACATTAGACAATCTGGCCATAGCAGAAGAAGCATACAAATAAGCAACAACCAAAAGAACAGAAAAAACAAGGATGTATGAGCATGCATCCTTGTTTTTAAATAGAAATAGAGAAATAGAAAGGGGTGAAACCTGTGCAGACCAAACAAAAAGAAGAACAAAACAAAGAAAACTACCTGCTGGAAATGATCGGTATCTCAAAAGAATTTCCGGGAGTAAAAGCATTAGACCGGGTAGAACTGAGAGTCAACAAAGGAACAGTGCACGCGCTGATGGGAGAAAATGGTGCAGGGAAATCTACCCTGATGAAATGCCTATTCGGAATCTACCATGCAGACGAAGGAGAAATCTACCTGGAAGGAAAAAAAGTAAACTTCACATCAGCAAAACAAGCCCTAGACAACGGAGTATCCATGGTGCACCAGGAACTAAACCAAGTACGCCAGCGAAGCATCACCGACAACATATGGCTGGGCCGGTATCCCAGAAAAGGCCCCTTCATCGACGAAGAAAAAATGCATAAAGACACAAAGAAAATCTTTGAAGAACTGGACATCCAGCTGGACCCCCGGGAAAAAGTAGAAAAACTAACCGTATCAGAAATGCAAATGGTAGAAATCGCAAAAGCAGTATCCTACAACTCGAAAATAATCGTTATGGATGAACCCACCTCCTCCCTGACAGAAAAAGAAGTAGCCCACCTGTTTAAAATCATCACAGCCCTAAAAGAAAAAGGAGTAGGGATCATCTATATCTCACATAAAATGGAAGAAATCCTACAAATCTCAGACGAAGTAACCGTCATGAGAGACGGCAAGTGGATCACAACCCAAGGGGCAAAAGAACTGACAACCGACAGAATCATCAACCTGATGGTAGGAAGAGACCTGACCCACCGGTTCCCGGAAAAAACCAACGAACCGGGAGAGACCATCCTGCAGATAAAAGAAGTGACAGCCCAGTATCAACCCTCCATACAAGAAATAAACTTTGAACTGAAAAAAGGAGAAATCCTGGGCATAGCCGGCCTGGTAGGCTCAAAACGCACAGACATCGTAGAAGCCCTCTTTGGCATAAGACAAATCAAAAAGGGGCAGATCATCCTCCATGGGAAAGAAATCAAAAACAAGACCCCGGAGGCCGCAATCCAAAACGGATTTGCCCTGGTAACCGAAGAGAGGAGGACAACAGGAATCTTCGGCGTACTAAACATCCTCTTTAACGCGACCATCGCCAACATGGAAAAATACACAAACCCCATAGGACTCCTGAAAGAAGAAAAAACAAAAGAAGACACCCAATGGGTCATCGACAGCATGAGCGTAAAAACCCCGGGACAAAAGACCATGATCAACAGCCTGTCCGGAGGGAACCAACAAAAAGTAATCTTAGGGCGGTGGCTGCTGACACAACCGGAAGTACTCATGCTGGACGAACCCACCCGTGGAATCGACGTAGGAGCAAAATATGAAATCTACCAACTCATGATAGAACTGGCGAAAATGGGAAAAGGCATCCTCATGATCTCATCAGAAATGCCGGAACTCCTAGGAATCACCGATAGAATACTAGTAATGAGCAACGGCCGGGTGGCAGGGATCGTAGAAACCAAAAAAACAACACAAGAAGAAATATTACGCCTATCAGCTAAGTATCTATAGGATAAGGAGAGAGAAAAGTGATACAGGAAAAAACAAAAAAAACAAAGAAAATAACCACCAAAGACATCCTAGCCTGGATGATGAACAATGCAATCTTTCTCGTATTACTGGTATTACTGCTGGTAATCATCACCATATCCCCGGACTTTGTCACCATGAACAACTTCCGAAACATCCTAACCCAAGCCTCAACCCGGATCATCATCGCATTAGGAGTGGGGGGCATCATCATCCTGCAGGGAACGGACCTATCCGCAGGACGAATCGTAGGATTGTCGGCAGTCATCTCCGCATCCCTGCTGCAGGCACCCAGCTATGCCTACAGAATGTACCCGGAGCTGCCGGCACTGCCCATCCTGCTGCCCATCCTGCTGGCAGCAGCAGTAGCAGGAGTATTTGGACTCATTAACGGATTTATCATATCCAAACTCAACGTAACCCCCTTTATCACCACACTAGGGACCCAGATCATCGTCTATGGAGTAACCTCCATCTACTTTGACAGACCCCCCTACGGGGCGCAACCGATCGGAGGACTGGACCCAAGATACATGAAATTTGCCCAAGGCAGCTTTAACATAGGAGGATTCATCCTGCCCTACCTGGTCCTCTATGCGGCAGCAGTAACCCTATTCATATGGGTACTATGGAACAAAACCCGCTTTGGGAAAAACATCTATGCGGTAGGAGGGAATCCGGATGCGGCAGTAGTCTCAGGAGTAAACAAAGCAAAAACCATCATCATCGTCTTCGTACTGGCAGGAATGCTCTATGGATTTGCAGGGTCATTAGAAGCGGCGAGAGTAGGGAGTGCCACCAACAACACAGGAAACATGTATGAACTGGATGCCATAGCAGCCTGCGTAGTAGGAGGGGTATCCTTCAGCGGAGGAGTAGGTACCGTAGCAGGAGTCGTCACAGGGGTATTGATCTTCCAGGTTATCAACTATGGATTGGCCTTTATTGGCGTAAACCCATACCTGCAATACATCATAAAAGGACTCATTATCATTACAGCAGTTGCAATCGATACCCGTAAATATATTAAGAAGAAGTAAAAGATAGGGCTGTATTTTGACAAAGCAAATGGAGAATCTTGATCAAGGTTCTCCATTTGCTTTATAGGTGTTAAATCGATTCCTGCACATGGGTCTGTAAATAGGTAGAGGGGTTACAGTGAACTTATTTAACGCTTATAGAGTGGCGTTAGTTTTCGCATGTATGGCAAGCTCTAAAGCACTAAAATAAAAGGAAAGTAAAATAATTTGCAATAGATCTTGCCAGCAATGCAGTATTTTCTATATGCTATAATAGAAAAGGAAGGAATGAGTCTGTACTTTTCTTTTATAGGATTCCTTTAATAGGAATGGGTATATGGAAGGTTGTTTATTCGCACAAAAGGAGTGAGCTGTTTTGGAACCAATGATGCTAGCAAGAGATATCAATGATTGGAAAAACTTAATACTGATGAACCGATTTGCATTAAAAGAGATTGATACGAAATTAAATATTCTTAATGAAGAATTTCAATTTATTCATTTGCATAATCCGATTGAATATATCAAGTCCAGAGTGAAAACGCCAGAGAGTATTATAGAGAAGCTGAAAAGAAAAGGCTATGAGCCGACGATTCAGAATGCTAAAGAATATATCTATGATATTGCTGGGATACGGATTATCTGTTCATTTGTGTCCGATATTTATTTAATATATGATCTAATACAAAATCAAAGTGATGTGAAAGTAATCGAAGTAAAGGACTACATTAGAAATCCGAAGCCTAATGGTTATCAAAGTTTGCACTTAATTGTGGAAATTCCTGTATTCCTTTCAGACAGAATTGAAGAGGCAAAAGTGGAAATACAAATACGAACCATTGCAATGGATTTTTGGGCGAGCTTAGAGCATAAAATCTTTTACAAGTTTAACAAGGCGGTTCCCGGATATATAACAAAGCAGTTAAAAGAATGTGCCGATGTTATTACACACCTAGACAATAAAATGTTATTCATTAAAGATGAATTGGAACAATACAAATAAAGTGAAACTTTATTCAGATGGAGTTTTGACTTCACCTGAATGTTAGTTGAACCAGGGGTTGTTAGTCATCGGATAAAAGATAGAGCAAGAGCAGGAGGACTCAAGAAAGGACAAGCTTGAAGCATTGGATAATAAATAGGAAAATATCAGTGATAAGAAGAGAGAGGTGTGATCCCGTGGCTTATTTAGAGGAAAGTGAATGGATGCTGCAAAAATGGCAGGTGGGAACGGCAGAAACCGACAGTACACGCTGGATTATCTATAGTGCGAGAAACACAGCTTTTGCAGTGCATGCCGCTTTCTACCAGCAAAATCAATTTTGATGAATTGTAAAGGAACAGATAAGCCAAGAGAGTATTACACCTAGGGAGTAATACTCTCTTTTTATATGGGAAAGTACGGAAAAGCAACACAAAAATAGTATCCAAAAGTGTAGGAAAAATAGCAAAAAGTATAGTCGGAAGAATGAATGGTTTGAAAGAGATAAGAAAAGGATCAAATAAAATAGGATGCCGGAGGAATTTAAAGAGCCGAAACCTTTTGCTATATTTTCTATGGGAGCTATGGGGGCCTTATATTTGACACTTACAGTATTTGTTCATGCAGAAAACGGAGAAATTATAGATTTCTTGAGAAAAGAATGTATTAAAAAAGGGCAAACTACACCCCATTACCATCATGTTTCCAGACCTCCCTTTACAGAGGCAGAAGCAGTAAGAAGAGCCATTTATATTGCAAAGGAAAATTGCACGAGATAACTATAACTATGTACGGATAGCAAAGGTGATAATGCTAAAAGATTATGGGCGTAGACCCGACATTATTTATGTGCTCTAAAGGATAACAGCCGTAAAATTCTCAGAAGAAAAGCAATTCAGACTATAAAACACCGAATTGCTTTTTTTTATAAATTTTCAGAAACTTACTTCTCTGGAAGGGTGAAATGCAGTAAAATAAAAAAAACGGAAAGAGTTGAAAGCAATCCCTAAAGACTGCATAAAGGGGGAATTACATGGGGACGCTGAATATCGAACGGATACTGAACATGTATAATTATTTTGATGGAGCGATCATTACCGATGAAAAGGGTGTTATCCTATATTATTCCAACTTCAGAACAGATCTCTATGATTTGAAATTAAAAGAGATCGTAGGAAAGACCATTTTAGAAATTCATCCGGAAATGAAAGAAGAGGATAGCAGCATCATGAAGGTGCTGAAGGATGGCGTACCAATTTATGACCATATCGAAACCCTTACGACTCCCCATGGACAGGAGATCACAAATATTTACAGTACACTGCCGATTATTCAAAATGGAAAAATCATAGGGGCCATCGATTTATCACGCTGTATAGCTGAAGGAAACCAGCGTAAAAATATCGTTTTGCCGAAATATGAAGTGGATGGCAGTGAAAATCTCTATCATGCCAATGATATCATTACCACTTCCTCCAAAATGAAAGGGATTAAGCAGTTAATCCCTAGGATTGCCAATACAGATTCGTCGGTTTTAATTTATGGGGAGACGGGTACCGGGAAAGAACTGATTGCCCAGAGCATTCATACCGGCGGAAATCGGATTAGTAAAAAGTTTATATCTCAGAATTGCGCAGCGATTCCCACTACGCTGCTCGAGAGCATACTCTTCGGTACTGTGAAAGGAAGCTATACGGGAGCGGAAGATCGGCCCGGACTCTTTGAATCAGCCAATGGGGGTACATTGTTTCTAGATGAAATTAATTCCATGGATATGGTCATGCAGGTAAAGATCTTGAAGGCTATTGAAGAGAAGAAGATTACAAGAATCGGAGATAATAAACCAATATATGTTGATGTTAAGATTATATCTGCAGTCAACGAAGATCCCTATGGGTGCGTAAAATTGAAAAAACTGAGAGAAGACCTGTTTTATCGGCTGAATACGGTACAGATTGATATTCCGCCGCTGAGAGAACGTATTGCTGATATTTCGTACCTAACCGACTATTTTATTGCCGTTTATAATTCTAAGATGAATAAGAATGTACTGGGAGTAACGGAGGAAGTAAAGGAAATTTTCGAATATTATAATTGGCCGGGCAACGTGCGGGAGCTTCGAAATATTATCGAGGGTGCATTTAATATCATAGGTTCCCGGTTTATACAAAAAGAAAATCTGCCTCAATACCTTATTAGCAGGTATGATCGGGAATCAGAGCGCCTAGAAGCATGTAATCGGAATTTGTCTTTGGCAGAAAAGGTAGAGCTTTACGAGAAAAGGTTGATTATGGCAGCACTGGACTCTTCACCGTCTGTGACTGCTGCTGCTGATAAATTAAAGATTTCCAAGCAGGCATTGAATTATAAATTAACGAAATATGGTCTAAAGGGGTAAAAATTTTTTTCCAGCCAAATTCTTTGGCTGGAAAAAAATTTTTACGACAAAATAACAAATTTGACGGAAAACCTTGAAAATCCAAAATTTTTTCTCTTGGCATGGTTATTGCTTCTAATTGAGTAGCGTATAAGTACCATAATAAAAGGAGGAATGATAACATGAGCACCACCTTTGGCATTTTATGTTTATTACCGCCGATTGTCGCCATCGTATTAGCACTCATCACCAAGCAGACAATTCTTTCGCTATTTGTAGCTACTTGGCTTGGCTCCACCATGATTAACGGCTGGAATCCTATTGTCGGATTTGTAAAGATTATTTCCGATTATATGGTTCCGGCTATCGCCAGCGAGTGGAACGCCAGTCTGCTGGTTTTGGTTACCTTCTCTGGGGGGTTGATCGCTATGCTGCGGGTGATCGGTGCGGCACAGGCCTTTGCAGCTTTGGTGACCAGGAGCATTAACAATGCGAAAAAAGGACAGATCGTGACTTGCCTCAGCGCATTCATCTTTTCTTACACAGAGCCGTGTCTTATCTTAGGGACCATTATGAGGCCGGTAACGGACGCAGTAAGAGTATCCAGAGCAAAGTTGGCTTATATCCTGGATTCTATGGGATGTAATTTAGCCTCCTTTTCTCCCATTAGCAGCTATGGACCCTTTATTGCAGGGTTGATCGCCACGCAGTTGGCGGAAGCCGGAATCAAAGGAAACGAATGGGCCATCTGGGCCCAAATGCTTCCCTTTAACATGTACAGCTTATTTGCAATGATTACCGTGATTATTGTAGCTGTATTTGGTCTGAATATTGGACCGATGTATGCAGAAGAAAAGAGAGCAAGAGAAACTGGAAAGCTTTTGGCTGACGGTGTAGATCCGCTGGTTCCGGAAATGAAAAATGTTTTGCCGGAAGGGTATAAATTAAGTGTGTGGAATTTTATAATACCTATGACTTCTCTGTTTCTTGCTTTATTTGCAACTATTTTCTGGACGGGTAATTTTGCGGAAAATGGTTTGAAAGGAGCATTCTTAAACGGAAATATTACACTGGCAATTTGCATGGGCTTTCTGGCAGGAGGAATAGGTGCAGGAGTAATGGGTGTTACTACAAAATTGTTCACACCTGCAAAGGCATTCAATCATTTTGTCGATGGTATGGCAGAACTAATCTCCGTCCCTTTCATTTTAATCTGTGCATGGTCTATGGGAAAAATTACAGGAACCATGGAAGTGGGGAACTATATGGCAGGGGTTGTTCAGAACCACTTGGCGGCGGGCCTTGTACCGGCTATGGTATTTATCTTCGGATCAGCGATCTCCTTTGCAACAGGTTCTTCCTGGGGGGTGTGGTCGATTATGATGCCGATTGCATTTCCAATGGCCGTAGCATTTAACTTACCGATTCCCTATGTAGTAGGGGCTGTAATCAGTGGCGGGATGTTTGGAGACCAATGTTCTCCCATTTCCGATACTACCATTTTGTCTTCTACTGGAGCCTCTTGTAATCACGTGGTACACGTTATGACGCAGCTCCCTTACGGGTTAGCTGTTGGAGTATCTGCATTCATTGGATTCCTGGTCGGCGGACTGACCGGTCAATACATGTTGAGCATAGCTGTTACAGCTATTGTCCTATACGCTGCTTTGTTTATATTGACTAAGGTTTCTAAACACAAGAATATAGAAAGTACGGAATTGGCCCACCTATAGGATTTTATTTAAAAATAATTTGAGGTGAATAAATGAAAAATGTAGATATGATTGTTAAAGCACCGCATTTTTATACGATGGAAGGAGACGGAGTAGGATACAGAACAGAGGTAGCGATGGTAGTAGATGGGGGTAAAATTATAGAAATTGCAGAAACAGGAAGGATTTTAGCAAACTACAAGGGGGCAGAGGAGCTGGATATGGATCACCATGCCATCTTCCCAGGATTCATTGATGCACATATGCATACGGCGTGCAACATTATGCGTGGATTGGCACAAGACACGAATCATTGGATGATGTATGGACTGCAGCCTTTTGATAATGCCATATCTGATGAAGAAAGAGATGTCGGAAGCTATGTAGCTATTATTGAGGCTATCAAAGCAGGTACGACCACTTTGGGAGATTATGAATCCAAAATGGATAATGTATGTCACTTTATTGAAAAAGTGGGTGCCCGAGGCAATATTACTCAGACTATTCGCGCGGCGAAGCGCAGAGTATATCAACCGGGTGAACTCTATGAATTTGATGACGAGCTGGGCACAGAAAGCCTGACAAGAAACTTGGCACTCTATGACAGATGGCATAACAAAGCCGGCGGCAGAATTAAAATATTGTTTGGTCCTCAGGGGGCTGACTTTGTGAGTCCGGAAATGCTTTTAAAGATACAGAAAATTGTAAAAGAAAGAAAAACAAAAATCCATATGCATACACAGCAAGGGGATCGCGAGACCTATCAGATCGTAAACCGTTATGGCAAAAGACCGGTAGCATTCTTAGAGAGTTTGGGATACTTGGATGAAAGCTTGATGGCCGTTCATCTGACCGACTGTAGCGATGAAGAAGCTGCTGTAGTGGCAAAAAGTGGAGCTTCTATGATCCTTTGTCCAGGTTCCATTGCCATTATTGATGGAATCGTTCCACCTTCTGTGGCATTTCAAGAAGCCGGAGGCAATGTGGCTTTGGGCTCGGATCAGGCGCCGGGAAATAATTGCCACAATATCATTAATGAAATGAAAAATGTAGCTTTATTCAATAAAATCAAATATGGAAACCCGGAAGTCATGCCTGCTTGGAGAGCGTTGCGTATGGCAACCATAGAAGGTGCCAGGGCTGTTGGACTAGGAGATAGGGTAGGTTCCTTAGAGGTGGGAAAACAGGCAGATTTTATTGCTATTGATTTGAGTTGTCCGTCTATGCTGCCCATTTTCACCTATCCTATGAGGAATATGGTACCAAATCTGGTTTACAGCGCAAGAGGACAGGAAGTTTCTCTCGTAGCTGTGGACGGAATGGTAATTATGCGGGACGGAAAGATACTTACCATTGAGGAAGAGGATTACCTTAAGACCGTATCCCGTTATCCGGCTGGTATTGGACAGAGGGCAGCCAAGGAATTTTTTGAGATCAACGGAACCAATGCACAATTTATGGCAGAGGGCAAGCTCTAGGCCATACTGTAAAGTGGGTACAAAAATCAATATCGGTCATTAAAAAATAAAAGCCCTAAAATTTTAGGGCTTTTATAGTAGTCTACATATATAAAATATGAATTATATTCTATTATATTTTAGCTACATTAGCAGCTTGAAGGCCTCTGTCACCTTTTACTACTTCAAATTCAACCTTTTGTCCTTCTTCTAAGCTTTTGAAGCCATCACCTTGGATTGCTGAGAAATGTACGAAAACATCTTCTCCTCCATCAACTGTAATGAAGCCAAAGCCTTTTTCGCTGTTAAACCATTTAACTACACCTGTTTTCATTAAAAAACCTCCAAAAAATTTAAGTTTTGTAACTTTGTTACTATGTAAGGTTATCACGAATATTCATTTATGTCAAACAAAATAAAAATATAGGATAAACCTACACGCAATATTACTATTGCCCAAATTTTAATTTTTTATGCTAGAAATTTAAAAATAAAAAATATTGAGAAGAAAGAATTGGAATAAAAAAATGTTTTGTTTCAATAGAATATCGACAGATGTTATGACTTGATATATGATAGATTAGGGATTATTATAATATGTGAGATCTCAGGAATTTGTATGCAGATCAGTCTGAAAGAGGGATAGTAACATGAGGACTATTTTTTCGTTTGAAAATGAATTTGTAACAGTAGAGGAAATTCTTATAAAGAAGATACCTTGCTTAAAGTTTAAGCCTAAAGGTATCCAAGAGGAACGATTGCCTACAATTCTATATTATCATGGCTGGCACTCTGGTAAGGTCTATCAAAGATTTAAGGGCACCGTCCTGGCCAGCTATGGCTATCAGGTAATTGTACCCGATGCAATCTATCATGGAGAGAGAGACCCTATCGATCACGATGATCCGAATATGCTAGAGGCATATTTCTGGAAAGTCATTCTTCAGAATGTTCAGGAATCGGAGCAGCTTATAGCAGGAATTATTGAAGAGCATCAGGGAGATCCCCGCCGGATGGCTGTAATTGGAAGTTCTATGGGGGGATTTAGTGCTTCAGGAATATTTGTGCAGAACAAAAATTTGAAATGTTTAATCAATTTTAACGGTTCTTGTGCTTGGGTAAAGGCAGAAGAGATATTTCGGCGGAAATCAAAGCGGCTATCTATGACACCGGAGGAAATGCAAGAATTATCCCCTTATGATCCTATGCTAAACAAAGAAAATCTCCAGTTAAGGCCCATTTTAATGCTGCATGGAAATCGGGATTCTTCGGTGCCTATTAATAGCCAAAGATTATTCTATCAAAGTGCATCCTATCATTATAAAGAATGCCCTGAGCGACTTAGACTTGTGGAAATTCAAAATATGGATCATTATATCAGTACAGGGATGATGGAAGAAGCCATTATATGGTTAAAAAAATATCTATAGGAAATAATGCGCTGTTCCAACAAATAAGTTTTTTTGTAGGAGCAGCTTTTGTTTAGATTAGGAAAAAAATAGCGTACTTCCAAAGCAATAAATAAATGACGAAAAATGTTATAATGAAAAGGAAATGCAGATTTTTATGGGTATTTATGTATTATTCAATCATTTAACTTCGATTTGAGGTGAGGTATGGAGATTAGAGTAGTAGATCAGGCATCTGTTAGTGCCTATATCTCTTTTTGTAAATCAATTTATCGCCGAAATATATATTATCGGGACAGTATGAGTAGGGTTCTAACAAGCATTCTAAAGGGGAAAGCAGAAATCTGTAAAAACAGTAGGATTGTTCCCATCATGGTGTTGGAGGAAGGGCGAATTGCAGCTGTATGTACTTTTGCCATTGTGGATCGAATGAAGGATACTTTACAGCTTACTTACTTTGAAGCCCTTCCTCATCAAGACAAGGCTGTGGAACAGATGATCACCTATGGAAAGGCTCTGGCAAAAGCCCATGGGATTAAAGAAATCCTTATCGGCTTAAATTTTCATGTCAATTACGGACTAGGTCTCCTAGCCGATCAATATGAGCAGGTACAAGGTTTTGGTTCTGCCTATAATCCATCCTACTATATTGACTATTTTCAGCGTCTTGGTGGAGAGGAATTTAATCTGGTCAGTTATGTGGCAAGAATGAAAGGCTTTGATTTCGGTATAAAAGATCGAATGATCAATAAGATCAATAAAAAATACCAGGTGCGGAAAGCCAGTTTCAAAGAGATTAAGAGAGAGGCAGGTATTTATACTGAGCTAAACAATCAAGCCTTTCAAAATCATAAATTTTACTATGAAAGAAGAACTGAAGAGGACCTGGAGCTTTTTCAGGAATTTAAGCTGCTGCTTCGAGAAGAAAATCTATTGTTCCTAGAGCATAATGGAAAACCTATTGGTTTTATGCTTTGGTATCCCGATTATCATGAACTGATGGGACCGGGAGAGTCTCTGGGTATAAAAACCCTCATTAAACACAAACTTTGTGCTCATAAGATTAGAAAATTTAAAATTGTTGAGTTGGGGATTCTTCCTGAGTATCAGAAAAACGGCGCTGTATTCGCGCTTTTTCACAAATGTCGTGAATTTGTTGGAGATCGGTATGACTATTGTGAATCTGGATGGATCCTGGAGCACAATCGGGCATCCAGAGGATTAGGATATCGGTGGGCGGATAAAGAGTACAAGCATTTTAAAGTATTTCGAATTCCTGTTTAAATTATTTAATGATAGAATATGGCGCTAGTGATATTCTGATGTTTAAAAGGAGAAGCTTTCTATGTTTAAAACCTACCAACATGCTGAGGAATTGCCGGAAAGATGGGATGCAGTGGTTGCAGACCAATTTTTCTTATCTAAAAGGGTTTTAGAAAAGTTGGAAAAACTGAATCCTTGCAGACAACAATATCATCTTCATCGGGAAAAAAAGTTGGCATTAGTATCTTATCAAATAAAGCTGGATATTTTCACCTTCGCAGAGGGATTCTCGCTAAAGCTGCCGATACGGGTTATCGGAATCCCCCTCTCTGTATCTGGAAGGGGTTATAAGGCGGAACCAGAGGACCTGGAGGAGTTGAGTCTATATATCCGTTCCTTGCAGGGCTTCTATGTAGTGTTGAACGCCGGGGAGGGCCTACGGCTGGCCAGCGGCAATACCCTTCCCACCTGCAAGATTGACCTTGGATGGTATACTTTTGGGTGCTATGTGAACAGCATGCGCAGTCACTACCGTTATCGGGTTAAGAAAGCTATAGAAAAATTTTCCGAGGTGAAAATAGAGAAATTAGCGGATGTGGGGTTATTTGATGAAGAAATGTATTGTCTTTATGAAGCCGTGTATGAGAATTCTAAGGAAAAGTTAGAAA
This sequence comes from Geosporobacter ferrireducens, assembly GCF_001750685.1. Taxonomy (GTDB): domain Bacteria; phylum Bacillota; class Clostridia; order Peptostreptococcales; family Thermotaleaceae; genus Geosporobacter; species Geosporobacter ferrireducens. The sequence continues at coordinate 3,192,966 of NZ_CP017269.1, forward strand.
AACTAACGATTCATTTTTTTAGAGAATTTCCGGCTACAATCTTTACGTTTAAAGTCCATGGAAAAATTGTAGGATTTGTACAGCTGTTAGAGAAAAAGAAAGAGTTAATTTTTCTGTTTGGAGGTTTCGATCACAGCATCAATCAAAAATACGATCTCTATATGAATATGCTGCTGCAAATTATTCGATACGGAATTGAGCAGGGTTGTCATTCTATCGATCTAGGGCAGACTGCCGAGGAAACCAAGCTGAAGCTGGGAGCGATTCAGTATCCCCAGCGGATGTATGTCCATCACAGCAATAATCTCTTGAATAAAATCATCAGTTCCCGGGTAGCGCCTTTTTCATATAAGAAATATGAAGTTTTTCACAAAGTATTTAAGGGGGAAAAGGATGAGAATTCTGCTGGCAAAATGCCATAAAAAAACGATTTATTCCAAATTTGAGCCGGCAGTCACGGAGCCACTGGAGTTGGAATATTTATCTGCTTTATTGGAATATCTGCAAATTGGCCATCGAATCTATGACCCATTGTTGGAAGGAAGCAATTTCCTTGAAGTTTTCAAATCCTATGAGCCGGATGTGTTGTTATTGAGCGGCTATATAACCGCAGTCGATGTGATTATAGAAGCTTCTAAGGTTGCGAAACGGCAAAATCCAGCGGTGAAGGTCCTTGTAGGGGGTATTCATGCAGAAGTAAACTATGAAGATTTTTGTGTGGGAACCATCGATATCGTTTTTCACGCCAATGGTCTAACTGCATTGGAAAAGATACTAAGGAATGGGTTTGAAACAGAAATTTTGGCAGGGATTGAGGGTATTGCCTATCGGGAAAATAAAAAGTGGAAAATAAATGGCAAGGAGCTTACAGACCTATCTGCACTACCTATGCCCAATCGGGGCTATTTTGAAAAATATCAAAGCAGAACAAAATATATGCATTATAGTCCCGTTGCCATTGTGAAAACAGCCCTGTCTTGTCCATATCAATGCAGCTTCTGCTACTGCAAGCAGTTAAACGGAGGCGTATATAACACCAGAAGCATAGATGCTGTAATTGAGGAAATCCGAGGCATCACTGCAGAAGTTATCTGGATTGTAGATGATACATTTTTGATTGATCGAAAAAGAATCCAGGAATTTATTAAAAAAGTAAAGAAAAGTGATATCAAAAAGAAGTTCATTGCCTATTCGAGAGTAGATTTTATTGCAAAAAATGAAGATATTATTCAAAGCCTTGCTGACATAGGACTTGTTGAGCTAATCGTTGGGATGGAAGCTGTAGAGGATCAAATGCTGAAGGAATATCAAAAGGCTTGCTCTGCGTATGAAAATCTCAAAGCCGTAGGGATCTTAAAAAAACACCATATTCAACTAACCGCTTTGTTTATTGTGGGGATAGATTTTAGCTGGAAGGATTTTCGCAATCTCCGCAGGTGGATTCGAAAAATGGATCTGCAGAGCTATACGGCCTCCATCTTTACGCCCATTAAAGGAATGGCCTATTATGAGGATTACAAAAGCCGCTTGTTGACCCATGACCCAGCTAAATACGATTTTTTGCATTTGACTTTAAAACCTACCCGAATGCATGCACTTTCCTTCTATTTTCAATTCTATTGCATCTATTTAGAACAATTTTTTCGAAGCAAATATATAAGAAGCTTTCTGCTCAATCGTTGGCGAAGCATTTTACCATTTGGAGGCAAACATGCGTAAACAAAAAGTTTGGGATTTTTGGTCAAAGTACTATGAAGGTTTATGGGTACAAAAAGTTTCCTTAGGCCCCACCAGAAGGGAAATATTAAATTTTTTGAAAGAGATATTGAAAAAGGAAAAGAAGTATAGAATTCTAGATGTAGGCTGTGGAACAGGACAATTGCTCTGTGAAATCCATGAGGCATTTATTGAATATGACCTGGAACTTTTCGGCATTGATTTTTCAAAGGCCATGATTGAACGGGCAAAAATACCGGATCATGAAATTACTTTTCAGCAGATGAATGTGAGAGAGATCAAAGGGTTAGATCAGCAATATGACCTTATCCTATGCACCCATTCCTTTCCATATTATGAGAATCAGGATTTAGCTATAAAGGATTTTAGAGCGCTTTTGAAATCAGAAGGATACCTGCTTTTGGCACAAGCCTCTCAGAATAATGCTTATGATGCCTTAACCATGTTTTTTGTAAAATTTACTACCGGTAAAGCGAAATATCCAAGTGTAAAAGAAGTCCTTGCTATGACAAAGAAACTTTTTCAATGTGAGGGCATCATAAGAATAAAGGCAAGGTTCTATATGCCCTCTATCTATTTCTTCATACTAAAGGGGATGGATCTATGAAAATTTTGCTTATTCGGCCTAAACCAGACCCGGAGACGATTGGATTACAGCATGTAATGATTTGTGAGCCCCTGGAGCTGGAATATATTGCAGGAAATATAGATAATCCCCATGCAGAGGTTGAAATCCTGGATATGATTCTAGAAAAGAAGCCCTTAGAACATTTCATTGAAAAATACAGACCGGATATTGTGGGTATGAGCGGATATATTACGCATGTCAATGTGATCAAGGACTATGCTGAAAGAATCAAAAAGATACAACCCCAATGCAAAATTGTAGTAGGCGGTGTTCATGCAGAGGTAGTACCCCAGAATTTTCTCTGTGGGGCTATCGATTTTATCTGTACTGCCAATGGACTTAAGACCTTTAACCAAATCATAAAGAATCCCGATGGAAAAGAAATTGAGGGCACTTATTACGCGGGAAAAAAGAGTTCCAAGGAAATGGATTTTTCCTATCGATTTCCAGACCGAAAGAAGGTAGAAAAATATCGCCGCCGATATTATTATATGTTCCACAATCCCTGCGCACTGATTAAGACCTCCTTCGGATGTCCCTACAGCTGCAGCTTTTGTTTTTGCAAGGAAATCACTGATGGAAAGTACTTCACCCGGTCTATTGATTCAGTCATTGAAGAGCTTAAAGAGATCCCGGAACAGGAAATCTATATTGTGGATGATGATTTTCTGTTTTCAAAGGATCGGATATTGGAATTTTGCCAGAAGATAAGGGAGAATCATATCTATAAAAAGTTTTTGGTCTATGGCAGAGCGGATTTTATCTGTAAGCATGAATCGGTGATCCAAGTCTTCCGAGATCATGGATTGAGGGCAGTGATTGTGGGATTGGAGTCTTTTAAGAATGAAGATTTAGACAGGTACAATAAGCGAACAAGCATTAGAGATAATGAGGAAGCGATTCGTATATTGCAAAAATATGATATAGAGATTTACGGAACGCTGATTTTGGATATGGATTTTTCTAAAAAAGATTTTCAAAACTTATATCAATGGATCAAGAGATTAGGACTTATCTTTGTTAATCTACAACCCCTTACACCTTTAAAGGGGACGGAGATCTACGAACAGTATCGAGAGGATTTTATTGTAGACCCGGCGGAATATGAGAAATGGGATCTGGCCCATTTAGTTCTGGAACCTCGGGAAATGTCTGTGCGTCGGTACTATTTTGAAATGATAAAATTATATTATCAGATCACTATGGCGCCTCAAAATGTATGGAAACTGATCCGAAGGTACGGTTTTGCGGAAGTATGGAAGCTGTCTTGGGGAAGCAGTGTTGTAACCCTGCAGTATCTACAAAAGATGGTAAGGGGGAGATAGTATGAAAAAGCTGCTGTTGATTCAATCCACACCCTACGATGGGGATCGTAAACTGATTAAAAAGAAAAAACTCTATTTTGTTGGATTAGGCTTGCCCCTTTTAGCTGCTTTAACGCCGGAGGATTGGCAGGTAGAAATAATCCTGGAGACCATTGAGGATATTCCTTTTGACACGGATGCAGACCTTATCGCCATTGGCAGTATGGGACATGCCGTCATCCGATCCATTGATATTGCTACGGAGTTTAAGCGGCGGGGCAAAACGGTGATCATGGGAGGATACATGGTAAGTCTGATGGCTGAGGAAGCGAAACAGTATTGTGATAGTGTGGTAATCGGCGATGCAGAAAAAATATGGAAAAGGCTTCTGCGGGATTATGAGACAAACAATTTGAAGGATTTTTACCGAGAAGAATTGACTGCACTGTCAACCCCGCCGCCAAGATTTGACCTGATCGTAGAAAAGAATATAGGGGATTTTTTACCCGTGCAAGCCGGGCGCGGCTGTCCCAATTCCTGCAGTTTTTGTTCTGTATACTGCCTGTACAAGAACCGGTACTTGAAAAGAGATATTGCAGAGGTTGTAAGAGATATTCGACAGGTAAAGGAATTAGGATTTCGAAAGTTTTTATTGCTAGATGATAATATTGTTTCAGACCGGGAATATCTTATGGCGCTGTGCAAGGAGATTAAGTCACTGGGCATGGAATGGACTTCCCAATGTTCAATCACGATCGGAGAGGATTCAGAGCTTTTACAATGGGTGGCGGAAAGTGGCTGCACGGCCCTTAGCTTTGGATTGGAGAGTATCTCTGCCGAAAGCCTCCAGTGCATGGACAAGGCTTGGGCAAAGCCCGCCAGATATGCAGAACTAATCAAGAATATTCAAGAAGCAGGAATCGATATATCTACAGAGATGGTAGTGGGGGCAGATGGAGACACATTGCAGTCTATCAAAGAAACAGCCCGCTTTATCGAGGCGAATAAGGTAGTAGTTCCCAGATTTTATATCCTGACGCCTATTCCGGGAACAAAATATTATGATAAGATGAAAGACGAGAATCGAATTTGCAATGAGGACATGTATTCCTATAATGGAAGCGAAGCTGTCCATATACCGAAAAATATGAGTCCGGAGAAGCTGACGCGAGCTTATTGGGAGCTTTATAATGAAGTGTTTTCCTTTGTTTCTATCTTCAAGCGGACAATTCTGCGAAAAGAGTTTTTGAAAAAAAAGGATCGGTATTTATTCTATTTTTTAGTCAATCTCTACTATAGATATCAAATCAAGAGAAAAATTACCCCAAATATAATTTAGTGAGGCAGAGAAGATGAAGGTACTTTTGGTAAGGCCCCCGAGAATGAAACAAGCCATTACTTTAGGTGAGTTCATGTATAGTGAACCCATCGGCTTAGAAATGATCTATGCTATGTTGGAGGAACGGCATGAGGTAGAAATCCTGGACTTGATGTCTGAAGGAGAATCCCTGGAAGCCAAATTGAGCGGCTTTCATCCCGAAGCAGTAGGGATCACTACGCTGTGCATTGACGTACCTGCAGTTAAAGATCTGGCAGAAAGAGTGAAACAGGTTAACCCGGAGATCATCACCATCATTGGGGGTACGCAAACCTATCTGAATAGTGAAGCATTTTTTATCGATGCAGTAGACCATGTAATGAAATATACCACTCGGGAGAACGTAGAAAAATTATTTTCCTATCTGGAAAACAAGGAAAGTCCTCCGCTGCTGGATGGCGTCTGCAGTCGCAGCAATGGGTTCCAAAGCACAAAGGTTTGCGGGATCAATGAATATATTCATCCAAATCGAACTTCTACCGCAAAATACCGGAGCCAGTACTCTTATTTTGGATATAAGCCTGCGGCGATCATGGGAACGGCTCAAGGTTGTGCTAAAACCTGTCGTTTTTGTCTCCGATGGCGAATAGAAGGATATACAGAAAAATACTTTCCCCTGGATTTTGTGAAAGAAGAGATTCGAAGCATTCAAGAAGATACCATTATGGTTTTTGATAATGATTTATTGCATAATGGAGAGCGAATAGAAGCTCTATGTGATTTCTTAGAAGAAGAAAAAATCTATAAAAACTTTATTTGCTATGCCAGTGTCAACAGCATTCTTAAGAATCAAACGGCAATCCGCCGCTTTAAAGGACTGGGACTAAAGGCCGTGCTGGTAGGCTATGAAACCTTTAAGCAGGAAGAACTAGAGGCTTACGAGAAAAAATCCAGCATTGAAGATAATCTGAAAGCCAGTAGGTTTATGAAGGAAATTGGATTGGATGTTTGGGCCTCCTTTATGCTTCATCCCGATTGGAGTACTGAAGATTTCAAAGGCCTCCGTAAGTATTTGAAAGCCCTGCAGCCGGAGATTTCTACCTTTTCACCCCTAACACCTTTTCCAAACCTGCCTTTATATGGGGAATACAAGGAACGCCTTTTAGTAGAAAAGGAAGATTATGAAAGCTGGAGCTTTGGACAAGTAATTATAAGGCCTTCAAAAATGAGCCTGCAAAGATACTACTATGAGATGCTGAAAACCAATCTCTATGTAAATCTGTTTCAAAACAATACGGGCTATATGATCCGCAAATTTGGTTTTAATACCGTCTTTCGACTGGGTAAGGGGTCGATAAAACTATTGAGAAGATATATGAAACTAATGATGCAATAAAGGGACGAGCTAATCGTCCCTTTTGGTTGTTAATAGACTTTCTCAATTTCGTAACCCATCTGACTCATTTCATGGATAATCTGTTCAATATGCTTATGTCCATTAGTTTCTACGGTTACTTCCAACTGTACATCCATCAATCTATCCAGTGATTTAAACTGGTTGTGGTTTAATTTAATAACATTGGCATTTAACTTTGCCAGAATTTCTGAGATTCTCAAAAGTTCACCCGGTTTATCGGGAAGGTCCACAGAGAAACAGAAAATACGCCCTCTAGATACAAGCCCCCGGTTAATCAGCGAGGATATGGTTAATACATCAATATTTCCGCCGCTGACCACACATACGACGTTTTTGTTTTTTTCCTGGATCTTCTTGAGGCCAGCCAGAGATAATACACCCGCATTTTCCCCAATCAATTTATGTTTTTCTAATAAAAGGAGAAAGGCTTCCATAATATCAAAATCAGAAACTGTCACAATTTCATCCACATAATCCTTGATGATGGAAAAGGTTAAGTCCCCTGGTTTCTTTACTGCAACACCATCGGCGATGGTATCCACTGTTTTTAGGTAGGTAAGCTTGTTATTCTCCATGGAGAGCTTCATGGCTTTCGCGCCCTCTGGCTCTACGCCGATAATTTTGATATCCGGCCTTAACGATTTCACAGCTGCGGCGATACCGGCGATGAGCCCGCCGCCACCTATAGGAACCAGTATGCAATCTACGTTTTCTAGTTCTTCAAGAATTTCCAGCCCAATGGTTCCCTGTCCTTCAATGACGTCCAAATCATTAAAAGGGTGGATAAAAAGAGACTGATTTTCTTTCTGCAGTCGTAGGGCTTCTGCATAGGCTTCATCATAGCAATCTCCTGACAGCACGACCTGGGCCCCATAGTTTCTGGTGGCCTCTACCTTGATCAGGGGAGTCGTTTTGGGCATCACCAAAGTAGCTTTCACACCAAGCTGTTGGGCTGCATAGGCCACACCTTGGGCATGATTGCCAGCAGAAGAGGAAATCAATCCTTTCTGTCTTTCTTTTAGAGAAAGCTTGCTGATTTTATTGTAGGCACCTCGAATTTTAAAAGCACCGGTTTTTTGAAGATTTTCTGGTTTAATATAGACATTATTACCGAACTCACTGCTGAAAACGGCGCTATACAGCAGATTGGTTTCTTCCACAACATTTTTTAACCGATCCCTTGCCTCCTTAAATTGCAGAGAATCTGCCACATCCCCCCCTCGAACCTGTGTTGAGTAGCTTGCATTTGACATTTTCATACCTCCTTGATTGATTTCGAATAATTTTTATCATTGTACACCCTGCATAGGTTCGAATAGACTGATGTAGGCAATAAAAAACTCGCCCATGAAAGTATAAGCTTTCAAGGACGAGGATTACCCGCGGTACCACCTTGGTTGTATTCATAATATAAATACCCCTTTTTCAGTTCTAACAAACCTAAGTCGATAACGGGACTAGACGGTATCTTTTACTGATAGAAGCCTTCCCTATCATGTTCAAAGATACGGCTCAGGAGTGATTTGTATTCAAGTACAGTATCGGTTCGCAGCGACCACCGACTCTCTGAAACTGTTTGGCATAGAACACCGCTCTCCATCTTCGCCATGGATTGATGAAATTTTTAAAATATTTAAGTAATAAGATATCACGATTTTTGATGGCTGTCAAGGAAAAATTTAATGTATTTTATAAAAAGTTTTAATATCAATTATTGCTTATCGCAGGTTATGGGATAAAAAATCAATCATGAAGCAGTTTAAAATTAGAGGAAAAATTTGTTGCATAACAGTGAAAAAGTATATATAATTGAAACAATATTTAAAATTTTGCATAAATATAGCAGGATGGAAAGGGGCTGTGCAATCATGAAATGGTACTTGAATCTCAAAACAGGGACAAAAATTATCTCAGGTTTTCTTATTTTGTCTATCTTAATAGGCTTAGTTGGATTTATTGGGATAACAAATATGAAGGTAATTAATGAAGGTATGAATGTTATGTATCATGACCGGCTGATTCCCATCCAACTATTAGGAGAGATCCAGAAAAATGTAATGTCTATCCGTATGAATCTATTTCATCTGTTGATGTATGAAAACAAACTATCTGTTTCTGAAGTAAAGAAAATTATTAATGAACTGAAAGATGAAACTGATGAACTGATTAAAAGATATACTTCCATTGCATTAGTAGAAGAAGAAGAGCAACTGCTACAGCAGTTTACCAATCATCTTACGGAATACGGATATGCCCAAAGCAAGTATGTGGCATTGGTGGAGAGCAACAATATGAGCGGCGCAGCTATTGCTTTTGAGAATATAAAAAAGACAGGAGATGCGGTCCAGCAATCTTTAGATCATCTCATCAACTTTAACAATCAATCGGGTGAAGAGATTAAGTTTCGCAGTGATGATTTGTATAAAAAATCTGTTGTGAATATGATTGCGATCATTGTAGGTGCTGTCATCATTGCGGTCTTATTCGGAAGTATACTGTCTGTTATTATAACAAAACCATTGAAGAGGAGTTTACGGTTTGCTGAGGATTTTGGAAATGGAGATTTGACACAACAAATAAGGATAGACCGCAGGGATGAAATTGGCCTGTTGATTGCAGCTCTCGATAAATCAGTAACCAATATACAAAGCCTGCTGAAAGAAATTATTTTAAGTTCTTCTGAGATGCATGTTTCCAGTGAAGAATTATCTGCGGCAACAGAAGAAGTATTGGCACAGATGCAGCATATTGATACAGCGACCAACGGGATTTCAAGAGGAACAGAGGATGCAAGTGTTGCTTTAGAACAAGTAAGTACTTCCTCGCAAAAGGTTTCTGAAACAACAGGTCAGCTCGTACAAAAAGCAAGAGAAGGAAGTAATGCTGCTGTAGAAATTAAGCAGAGAGCAGATCAAATGAAACGTGAGGCGGAGCAATCAAAAGAGGCCGCTGAAAAAATCTACCAGGAGAAACAGAATAAGATTTTAACAGCCATAGAAGATGGACGGGTTGTTAAGGAGATTGAGGTCATGGCCAGCGGGATTTCCTCTATCGCAGAACGAATTAACCTGCTGTCTTTAAATGCAGCCATTGAGGCAGCAAGAGCAGGCGAACATGGAAGAGGCTTTGCAGTAGTAGCAGAGGAGGTAAGAAAGTTAGCTGAAGAATCTTCAAAAACGGTGGCCCGTATCCAAGGTGTCATTCAGCAGGTACATACTGCATTTATGAATCTGTCGGGCAATGCAAACGAAATATTGCAATTTATTGATGAAAAGGTGAAAAAGGACTATGATACCCTGGAAAAAACAGGTCTTCAATATAAAAAGGATGCAGAATTTATCAATGAACTCATCGAAGATTTTAGCTTAAAGATAGAGCGTATTTCATTGATTACCAATGAAGTCAGTGAAGCGATCGAATCGGTTTCAGCAACCTCAGAAGAAACCACCGCCAGTTCACAAGAAATATCCAGCAATGTATCTCAGGTAGTAGATGCATTGGAAAAAGCAGCAAAAGTATCCCAGGAGCAGGCGGAGATTGCTGAAAAGCTGAATGAAATGATCCAGCGGTTTAAAGTTTAACCAAAGGCAGACCTTATGTCTGCCTGTTTTATCTTATATAGGAAATTATTCATTCTATTATGATATAATAAATACAAAAATACATTTTATTTTTAAAGCATAGATTTATTGAAATCGCAGGAAGCTACAGAAAGGAAAGAATATGAATCTATTAAGTGCAGAGAATCTTTCAAAGAGTTACAGTGAAAAACCGCTGTTGAAGCATATTAGCTTTGGCATAGATGAAGGAGATAAGATTGGGATCATCGGGATTAACGGCACGGGGAAAACTACTCTGCTCAAAATTATTGCCGGGGCAGAGCAAGCAGATGAAGGCCGCTTAATCAAAGGGAATGATGTACGCATTGAATATCTGCCCCAGGATATTTGTTTTGATACAGATGCCACCGTATTGGAGCAGGTTTTTCGGGGAGACTCTCCTTTAATGCAGCTTATTCGAACTTATGAGGAAGCGCTTCAGAATCCAAGCACCTCTAATGAAACCATAATTAAGCTTACCCATGATATGGATACCCTGAATGCCTGGAATTTAGAGAACGAGGCAAAGGCCGTATTGACAAAGCTGGGCATTACAGAATTTAGTGCTAAAATCAGGACCCTATCAGGAGGGCAGAAAAAACGGATTGCTTTAGCGGCGGCATTGATCAATCCATCGGATCTGCTGATTCTAGATGAACCTACCAACCATTTGGATCATGAAACCATCGATTGGCTGGAAGATTACCTCAATAGAAGAAAAGGGGCACTGCTAATGATTACCCATGACAGATATTTTTTGGATCGTGTGGTTAATCAGATCATTGAACTGGATCAGGGAAGTCTCTATGCATATAAGGGCAACTACAATAATTTTTTAGAAAAAAAACTTGAAAGAGAAGAGCTTGTGGCAGCTAATGAAAGAAAGCGGCAAGGATTGTTCAGAAAAGAGCTGGCTTGGATTCGACGAGGTGCAAAGGCTAGAACCACAAAACAAAAAGCCAGAATCGAGAGATTTGAGAAACTAAGTGCAAGTGCAGCAGATTTGAATGAAAATAGGCTTGAAATATCTATAGCGGGCAGCAGACTTGGTAAAAAAGTGGTGGAGCTAGAGCATATTTATAAGGCTTTTGATGAAAAGACAGTCATTGAAGATTTTAGTTATATTTTATTAAGAAATGACCGGGTAGGGATTCTTGGTCCGAATGGAACAGGAAAGACTACCTTCATCAATATATTGTCTGGAAAAATAAAACCCGACAGCGGAAAAATAGAAATAGGGGAAACAGTGAAAATCGGTCTTTTTTCTCAAGAAACCGATCATATGGATGATCATGCCAGGGTGATAGAATATATCCGGGAGGGAAGTGAATACTTAACCACTGCCGATGGACTTAAAATTACCGCATCACAAATGTTAGAGAGATTTCTTTTTCCGCCGTCTATGCAGTGGGCCCCGATCGGAAAGCTGTCAGGAGGAGAAAAAAGGAGACTTTATTTACTGAGGGTTCTTATGGAAGGCCCCAATGTGCTGCTTTTGGACGAACCAACCAACGACTTGGATATAGAAACCCTGACAATTCTGGAGGATTACCTAGAGGACTTTCAGGGGGCCGTGATTGCAGTCTCCCATGACAGGTATTTTTTAGACAAGGTAGCTGAAAAGATATTTGTGTTCACGGGAAAGGGCAGGATACGGCAATATACGGGAAACTATACAGAATTTAAAGAGAACCATATAGGGGATTTGCAAAATACTCCGATAGAGAACAAAACCGCAGGGAAAGACCGGGAAAAGGAGAGCAGAAATAACCATCCTTCAAATAAAAATCAGTTGAATTCAACAAAGGAAAAAACATTAAAGTTTTCCTTTAAGGAGCAAAGAGAATTTGAAGAGATTGACGGGATTATTTCCGGCCTGGAAGCTCAAATACAGACCGTAGAAGAAAAAATAAAACAGACAACCTCCGAATATACACTTTTACAGCAGCTGCTGGAGGAAAAGGAAGCCTTAGAAAAGCAATTGGATGAGAAAATGAAAAGATGGGTTTATCTGAATGAATTGGCTGAAGAAATTGAGAAGAGAAAATAAATAAAAAATGATCCTCTGCATTGCAGGGGATCATTTTTTATTTATTTTCCTAGTGCATTTTCAAAAACACTTCGAATCTTCTCTTTTGTAGCAGCCCCCTCGTGGAGCTTTATACCGTCCACATAGTAGGTAGGGACGTAATAATAGTCATACTGGTTGGCTAAATCCGGCTGGAGCCGTTCATCAATCATATTGATTTCCAGAGACTGGTACCTAGAATCTTCTCTCTTGAGTTCCTCCATCCATCTAAAAGCCTCTTTACAGTAGGGACAAGAATCCATCATAAACATAAGTATTGGTTTCATTGAATATGCACCGCCTTTATGAGATTAATGTAATAGAAAAAACTTAATTCACTCTTTAATTCATAGCGTAGAAGCTTATTGCTAATTTTCTTCATAGTCATTTTATTCCCATCTCAACGAAGATTAATCAATCTTTTATTTAATTATTCCATGACCCGAATAACTTTCTTCAATAAATCTTCATCCCTTGAAGAACTACCCACCATAATCTCGAATTCACCCGGCTCTACGATTGATCTGCATTGTCTGTCAACCAATGAAAGGGAGGCAATGGGCAGATGGATGGATATCCGTTGCTGCTCTCCTGGATTGAGTGTAACGCGGGTAAAGCCTTTTAGTTCCTTAATGGGTATGGTAACAGAGCTGTAGAGGTCATTGACATAAAGCTGTACAATTTCAGTACCTGTATAATTTCCCACGTTGCATATGTCTACAGAAACAATAAGTGTATCGTCTTCTTTCAGCATCGTTGAGGATAAAGTTAAATTACTGTATTCGTAGCGGGTATAGGACAAACCAAAACCAAAGGGGAATAATGGATCTTCGGATATTTCCACATACTTGCCTCCATGCCATCCAGGCAGCTGGTTATAATAAACAGGTTGTTGGCCTACGTGACAGGGGAAAGAGATTGTAAGTTTGCCGCAAGGATTAAAGTCACCAAAGAGAATAGCGGCGACCGCATTCCCGCCTTCCATGCCGGGATTCCAGGCTTCTAAAATAGCATCGGCATTATCCTTGACCCAGGGTATTGTAAGAGGTTTGCCGTTAATCAATATAACTACTAAAGGCTTTCCTATTTCCTTAAGCGTCTCCAAAAGCTTTTGTTGCGCCCCTGTTAGATTTAAATCTGCCCGGTCCCGCGTTTCACCGTTTAATGTATTTGTATCACCTACTACAGCGATGATTACATCTGATTCCTCTGCTGCTTTTACAGCTGCCGGGAAATTATGCTCCTTATTATCCAGCAGATCACAACCCTTTTCATAAACCACTTGGATGCCTTTTCCGGCACGCTGTTGAATACCTTTTAAAACAGTAACAATTGGGGAGATATCATATTCCGGATGATAGTCGAGAGTGGGTTGTTCCGGATATTCTCTTGTACCAAAGGACCAATCTCCCAGCTGAGACTGTACATTTTCGCAGTTAGGACCTATGAGGGCAATACGTTTTACATCTTTAGAGAGTGGCAGTACATGGTTATCATTTTTCAAAAGAACGATGGATTGAAGGGCGGCTTCATAGGCTGCTTTTTTATGGGCTTCACATCCAACGATATCAGCGGCTTTGCTGCGGTCAGGAAAGCGTTTATGATCAAAGAGGCCTAAAGCGAATTTCAGTTCCAAAATTCGCAAACATGCTGCATTCAACTGTGCTTCTCCAATAACCCCTTCCTTTACTAAAGCTACAGTTTTTTCATAAAAGTCAGGCGTAGACATCATCATATCATTTCCTGCCCATACTGCAATCTCACAGGCTTTTTCAAAGGTCGGTGCGACTTTCTGTGTAGTGTGCAGATGACCTACATTGTTCCAATCGGTTACAACGAAGCCCTTAAAGCTCCATTCTTCTTTTAATACATCATTGAGCAGCCAGCGGTTTGCAGAGCAAGGGATACCGTCTATGGCATTATAGCCAGCCATAAAAGTAGCGCAACCGGCATCAACTGCTTCTCTAAAAGGTGGTAGAAAAACTGAACGGAGTTTTCTTTCCGAAACATCGGCTTCTGCAGAATCTCTGCCTCCTTGAGTTTCACCATAAGCAGCAAAATGTTTAGCACAGGCAAGGATACTATAGGGATCTGAGAGCTTCTCTCCTTGATAACCCTTAATCATGGCTCGGGCAAGAACGCCGATTAAATAAGGGTCCTCTCCAAAGGTTTCGTCAATACGGCCCCATCGCAGGTCTCTACCTATACATAGAACTGGTGAGAAGGTCCAATGAAGGCCTGTCATGATTACTTCGCAAGCAGTAATGTGGGCGACAGTTTCTAAAAGCTCAGGATTCCAGCTGCAGGACATGGCCAGTGGTGAGGGAAATACGGTAGCGCCGCTGCAAAAAGCATGGCCATGAATAGCATCAATACCAAAGAAGATAGGAATGCCTAGTCTTGTATGGGCAGCTTTTTCCTGAAGATAAATGGGTGCGTCACCGGTTACATGGAGAAAGGAACCGATATGCTTCTCATAAATCCATGTGTCCGCATCGATTCTTCCATCTACTTGACACATTTGTCCGACCTTTTCTTCCATCGTCATTCGACTGAGCAAATCCTGGGCTCTTTCTGTGGGGGTATAAGAGGGATCTTTATAAATCTCAGACATTTTTATAACCTCCATATATGTATTTGAATTTCCATTTTCTTCTATTATATATCTTCCTAGACAATAAAAAAACATGCAAGTAGAAAACTTGCATGTTTCTTGTATGAAGACTCTTTTAAAGGAGGGTATTGATATTTTTACTATAAAATAAACATGGATACAATGAAAGTTGCTATTAATCCCACCGCGACAGGAATGATATTTTTTCTTGCCAGGTCCAATGGACTTACATTACAAATGGCGGCAACAGGAATAATTCCCCAAGGAATAATGGTACCACCACCTACCCAGATCGCAGAAATTTGTCCCAATACAGCTAAAGACTCTTTGTTAATGCTAATGGCAGATGAAAAAGTTTGAGCCAAGGAGCCCACCAGTGGAAGACCAGAGAAACCGGAACCATCCAAACCTGTTATACCACCGATAATCATTTGGATCATGGCTACAGGAAACTTAGATAATGCGATGCGGTCTGCCAGATACATGCCTAAATCGGATAATAAGCCAGTGGCATTTTCACCTAAAATCTGCTTTGCGATTTCTTCACTGCCTAGGAAGAAAAAGGCACCGATGATAATAACAGGGGCAAAGATCTTGATTCCAAAAATAAAACCACCTCGAACATAATCTGTTATTTTTTCTAGGGAGTCGATTAGGCTGTGCTGTACGATGGCTACGAAACTCATTACTAAAATAGCTGTCCCACCTACCAGAGCTGTTGCATCTCCACCTCGTAGCTTATATTTGTACATCACATAAACATCCAGCAGGAAGATCAGCGGCGTAAGGATTGCAACCAAATACACGCCCATTGTAGGCTTTGTTATTTCTTCTGCTTCTACGGCCACGGCAATTTCCTCAAAACCTTTCATGTCCCTACGCATCATAAAAAAGGAACAGGCAACGGTAACGATACTCATGGTTAGCCACAAAGGAATGCTTGCTTGAATCAACATCAATGGATTTTCAATAGCTGCAGCCTTTGCAGTAATCGAGGGAGCGCCTTGAATGAAATAATCACTGGATAGGGCAACGCCATGTCCAAAAATATTCATGGCTACTGCAGCCCATATAGGAGGCAGGCCAGCTTTCAGTGCCGCCGGCAGCATAATAGCCCCCACTAAAGCTACGGAAGGAGACGGCCAGATAAACCATGAAAAAAACATCATCATAAAGCCTAAACCAAAGAAAGCAACTACTGGGTTAATCATCAATTTCTTAATCGGTGCCATCATCAGCTCATCAGCGCCGATGTCTTGGAGTGCATGGGACATGGCAACCACAAGGGATATAACGACGATAATTCCCCAAAATTCATTTCCGGCAGCGATCAAGGCATTATAGACTACCTGCACACCTGTAAGCAGGCTTCCCGATGAAAGAAAGCCAATCGCAAAAATTCCCAATATACAGGGAAGTACCGTATCCTTCCGAAAAGCCATTGTAACCATGATAATCAATACAATGAAAAAGTATGCGTAATGCAGCATTGTTAATTGAACCATCTGATTTCCCCCTTATTTTTACATTTCATAGTTTTTATACGAGAATAGAATCTTTCTATCATTCATCTTGATTGTTCATGTCCAGATTGCCAATAAGGGCGGAAATCGAGATTGCTATGAACAAATTTTGCTCTTTATTATTTCACTGTCCATATCTTTTATAAGTTTCTGAGCAAAAATGCCAGTATATCCAAGGGCTTCGATATCTTTAGAAATCTGCTTTTGCTCTTTGCGGTACAATCCTTTTTCCTTCATTCTTTCAAAATAGATACTTCCGGAGAAGGTATATTTTTTTCCCATACCTGCCTCAGTTGTCATCATTTCCTTTACGAAGGCAATGGCATCTCCGATAGCGGTTTCTTTGGAGAGTTGGAGAAGCGGCTTGTTCAAGGCTTGTCTTACACTGTTATGTCCTGCGAGAGTGCCTGTGATAATAGCCTCTGTATGACCTACCAACAAGCCTGCTTTCTCACCGGCACAGAACAGATTGTCTACCCCTTCTACCTTTAGATGATTATCTCGTGGTGCCATGCTGAAATATCGCATAGAGTTTCCTTTTCCTCCAGCATAGGGATCTTCATATCTTGCATATTCAAATCCGGGGATTTTGCGCAGCCGTTCCAAGCTAAAGTAAGGGGCCATTAATTTTGCATGTCCTGTATCTAATAAAATAATATTGTCTTTGAATTCCTGCAGGGCATATTGCTGACAGGCTTTTACCCCCAAATGATCTTCAATGAGTTCCTGCGAAAGCGGAATGATGGCAACACCCTTTGTAGACAATGCATCTTGTATTTCCTGAGAAAGGGATTCTTTGTACAGCTTACAGGCACCGCTCATAGCACCGATGCTGCCATCAGCCTTTTTGCCGACCATTTCCTCAATGCCCGCCAGATTGGCTATACTTACCCGGCCTCCGAAGCTCGGACATCTCAAGATACACATTGCACAGCCATTGCCATACTTTACACAATTATGCATAGGTCCTGCAGTCCCTGTGGTATCAATAAAAGTATCTCCATGGAAGACCCGGCCGGATTGGTCTTCTACTGCAGTGATCTGCTTTTCTTGCATTACTGCTTTATTTACTCTGGATTCAAATACGATATGAACATCCAAGTGCTGCAGATGACCTAAAACCGCTCCATGGGTATCTGCAATATCGTAAAGATTTACATGATCATGACCTGGAAATGAAATATTCTTATGCCGGCTGTGTTGATCGCATATTTGAAAAAGGTCACCACCGCCCATGGCGATCAGCTCCTCTGTAGCAGTAAACCTGCCATTGTTTCGCATGATACCTCCAACGAGACCTGTACCTAAGAGCATGTCTGTTCTTTCGAGCAATGTTACTTGTGCACCGGCTTTTGCAGCACTTACTGCTGCAGCACAGCCAGCCCATCCGCCACCGATTACTACGATTTTTGTCATCTATTTTCCTCCTCAATATTTGCTTCAATAAAATAAGGCAATTGGTATAGAATACCAATTGCCTGTCATCACAAAAAATAGCACAAAGCTACTCGAGACACAAACAAGATAGCACTCCACCAGGTTTTGGTGACAGTCACAGAGCTCTTAACCCTGGAACCAGGCATGAATTGTAGAGTCAATTCACCCTTCGGTGCCCTCCCCTTTCAACATGGATTTCAGGCTTCTCTAAAACCTCCCCATGCCTACTCTTGTCAGGCACACCTCTATCATGAATAATTATTAATTAGTATGTATGATATCAAAATCCATGGGATGTGTCAACCAATATTGCTATTTAACAATAAATGGAACTTTTTTAAGAAGAAATTATTTATGAAATATTAAAAGGCAAAAATTGGATGATAATTCATAGTAATTTACCAAATTTTGCTGTAAAATAGACTAGGAGAAATAATCTTAATATTTTATCAATAAGGAAAGGGATATGGGATGAAAAGAAATACACCCTATAAAATATTAATTGTAGATGATAATCATAACAATTTATTTTCCTTAAGAACCCTGATTGAAGAGTACATAGATGCAGAAGTTATTGAGGCAGACAGCGGAAAAAAAGCACTTCAAGAAATATCAGGGAATGTAGTAGATTTGATCATATTAGATGTTCAGATGGAAGATATGGATGGTTTTGAAATCGCTTCTCTGATCAAACAGAGAAAGAAAACGAAAGATATCCCCATCGTTTTTTTGACGGCCTCTTATATTGGAGAAGAGTTCAAAAAGAGGGGATTCCAAATTGGTGCTGTGGACTATTTGACAAAGCCCATTGATGAATACCAATTAATCAACCGGATTAATATTTATCTAAAGCTTATAGAGAAAGAAAGAAATATGAATATTCTGCTGGAACAGAAGGTAAAGGAGCAGACAAGCGCCCTGCAGAAGGCAAAAGAAGAGGCGGAAGCAGCAAATGCTGCTAAGGATATTTTTTTGGCCAATATTTCCCACGAATTAAGAACCCCTTTGAACATTATACTGGGGACAACACAAATGTTGAATTTATATCTTCGCAGCGATAAGGAAATAGACCGGGACCAAATTCGAAAGAAAGTGGATATGCAGGTGCAAAACTGCTATCGTCTTTTGCGGCTTGTAAATAATATTATCGATATTTCCAAAATAGACACGGGTCATTTTGAAATCTCTATGAGCAAGTGCAATATTGTCCAGATTGTAGAGGCCATTGCCTTATCGGTAGCTGAGTATGTGGAGGATAAAGGGATTCGTTTGATATTTGATACAAATGTTGAAGAAAAAATAATAGCCTGCGATTTGGATGCTATAGAACGCATCATTCTTAATCTATTATCCAATGCAATTAAATTTACGCAGACCGGCGGAAACATTTATGTAGATGTAGAGGACCTTCAAGACCGTGTGAAGATATCTGTAAGGGATACAGGAATAGGCATTGAAGAAGATAAAGTACACCTTGTCTTTGAAAGATTCAAGCAGGTGGACGAGCTATTGACGAGGAAGCAGGAGGGAAGCGGAATCGGCCTTAGTCTTATAAAATCCCTGGTTGAGATGCATGATGGACGTATCTATGTTCATAGTGAATATCAAAAAGGCAGTGAGTTTATTGTTGAACTGCCGGTCAATTTGAAATGCATGCAGGTTTCAGAGGATTGCAGCGCAGGGTACATGCCGAATGAAAGTGTCGTTCAAAAAATCCAAGTAGAATTTTCCGACATCTATTTTCTTGATGCTATAGGATAGATAAAAATCTTCGAGAAGGGGGAATTTGAGTGCAATGGCTAAGGGATTTGAGTATCCGAAGCAGATTAATCAGTATAGTATTATTTTCCATAGTTGTATTTTGCGGTTTTGGCATTTTTACAATCATAGGAATGAATCGCCTGGGGACCGTAACCAGTAGAATCTATGAGGACCCTCTAACTGTGTCTAATGCGGCTGTCGAAGCCAGGGTCAATATAATAAAGATACAGAGAGCCATAAAGGGTTTTATCCTTTCCCCAAAGGACGAAGCAGCGAATGAAGAAATGCAGGATGTAGAGGTTCTAGGGAATAGAGTATTAGAGTGTTTAAACATCATTAAGCAGCAGGCAGGACTGAAAGAGAACCAGGAGGCTGAAAAGGAAGTAAGAGAATTATTTCTTAAATGGAGAAAAAGCCATGAGCAAGTTTATGCACTGGTTTTAGAAAACAGACAGGAAGAGGCTGCTAGCATCACAAGGCTGCAAAATAGTCCTCTGGTAGAGCAGATGGATGCGAAGCTAATGCAGATTGACTACAATGCCCAAAACTTTGCCGACAGCCTGGTCCTCCAAGCCCGGCAGATCGAAAAGAATCTTAGGCTTGTTCTTATTTTACTGATTATTGGCTTGGGTATTATGTTTACTCTTTTTGTCTGGCTGAATATACGCAGCATTTTGAGACCTATTGAGATGTTAAAGGCTGCTATGAATAGAAGCACTGTGACAGGAAAGCTTGAGAAAGCAGATTTGGCTGGAGACAATGAAATTACAGAAATGTCTAAGTTCTACAACCTTTTGGTTCAAAAGCTTGAAAACCAGTTCTGGATAAAAGACAACCAGAATTTATTAAATCATGAAATGTCAGGAACCCTTTCATTAGATGGGTTAACCCAGAGGGCCTTAAATCTTTTAGCCAGGGAGTTAAATGCTGGAAAAGGCACTTTCTATTTATATGATCCGAAGGAAAAATCCCTTCATCTCCACGCTTCTTTTGCATTTACACAAAGGGAGCATCTGTCCAATTGCTACCGGTTAGGGGAAGGAATTATTGGACAGGTTGCTCTGGAAAAAAAGCCAATTCTTCTTAAAAATATCAATAAACAAGAAATGTATATTGAAACAGGCGTGCTTCATGAAGCTCCCCTCAATGTATATACTTTTCCATTAATACATGAGGCGGAGCTGTATGGGGTTATTGAACTGGCATCTTTTGAGCCCTTTGATGAATTAAAGCAAGAGTTTTTGAATGAGGGGGCGAATATTGTTGCCATTAATCTCTACTCAGCAATCCAGAATCAAAAGGTAAAAGATTTGCTCGCGATTTCTGAAGAAGCCCAAAGAGAAGCGAGAACTGCAGCAGATCAATTAAAGCGTGCCAATAGGACATTAGAAGAACAGCAGGTGCTATTACAGCAGCAGACAGAAGAATTACAGAAAACCAATGCTGAGTTGGAAGAACAGCAGCAACAGCTGCAGCAGCAAAGTGAAGAATTGCAGCAGACCAATTCTCAACTGGAAGAACAGCAGCAACAGCTGGAAGAACAATCCGTACTTTTAAATAAGAGAAACCGCGACTTGGAAATATCAAGGGGTGAGCTGCAGAAACGGTCCAAGCAGCTTGAAATCTCAAATAAATATAAGTCTGAGTTTTTAGCCAATATGTCCCATGAACTGCGGACACCATTGAATTCAATTATTTTATTATCCAGACTGCTCATGAGAAAGGATAAGGATGGACTGGGAAAAGAAAACTACGAAAAAATAAATGTTATTTACAATTCAGGACAAGAATTGCTGCGCCTGATCAACGATATTCTGGATTTATCTAAGATAGAAGCAGGAAAAATGGATATAAACCAGGCAGAATTTCATACAAAGGCTTTAGCTACAGAGCTGCGGCAGCTGTTTGAAAGTATTGCACAGGAAAAGAAAATAGAATTTAACGTAGTGGATGAGCTCAACGCTGTCCTTTCAGGAGATCGGGATAAGATTTCACAAATACTGCGTAATTTCATATCCAATGCCATAAAGTTTACGGAGAAAGGCTCTGTCTCACTTAGAATAATGGCCGATAAGCAACAGAACAACAGGGTTAAGTTTTCCGTAACCGATACAGGTATTGGAGTTAGCGAAGAAAACATGTCTAGAATTTTTCAGGAATTTCAGCAAGGGGATGGGTCTATCTCCCGAAAATTTGGGGGGACGGGACTAGGGCTCTCTATTTCTAAGAAACTTGCGGAATTGCTGGGCGGAGAAATTCAGGTAAGCAGTAAAGTAGGGGAGGGAAGTACCTTTACGTTATACTTAAAAGACAGCAGCCTGCTATCGAAGGAAAACTACGCAGCCAAGGAATATACGGATGCCCTGCAGGAATGTGCGGCGGCAACCAGTGAGTCAAACTTTGTACAGAAGTCAGAGAAAGTAATCTTGATCATTGAAGACGATGAGAATTTTGCGAATCACATTATGGAAATGAATAAGGCCATGGGATTTGATACGATTGTTGGAAAAAGTGGAAAGGAAGGCCTGCATTATGCAAAAGAATACCCTGTTGACGGTATTTTATTAGATTTAATGCTTCCAGATATGAGTGGAATTGACGTTTTAAGAGAATTGAAGCGTACAGCAGCGCTTAGAAAAATTCCTGTTCATGTAATTTCAGCAAAGGATAAGAACAATCTCCTTCAAAAAATGGGAGCCATCGGCTACCAGCAAAAACCGGTAGAAGAGCAAGATCTTGTAGAGAGCATTTCAAAGCTGGTAGATTTTTCAAATAAGAAACAAAAACAACTGTTAATTATCGAAGATAATGAAGCACAGCGTAAAGCCATGGAAGCATTAATTTCCGGAGAAGATGTGCAGATTCAAACTGCAGGTACGGAAGAAGAGGCAATATTGGAAATCGATAAAGGGATCTATGATGCCATTATTTTAGATTTGGGACTTGGATCGGGGGATGGAATCAACATTTGCAAGTATATTGAGGAGAAAAAACTGGAAACCCCTGTTATCGTTTATACAGGAAGCGATTTGACAGTCCAGCAGGAAAAAGAGATTAGAAAATATACAGACAGCATTATTATAAAAACAGCAAACTCCGATGCGCGATTACTGGATGAAGTAACCTTATTTTTGCACCAAGTGAAGAAGAGGGAAGAAAGAGATCAATATCTGCTTTCCAAGACAAACAAGGACTATGCACTGCGATTGGATGGAAAAAAGATACTGATTGTCGATGACGATCCTAGAAATCTCTTTGTTTTGGCAACGGCACTTGAAGAATATGGAGCAGAAATTCTTGAAGCTGAAAACGGGGAAGCGGCACTTAAAAAGTTGAATCGACAGGCAGTGGATTTGATTCTGATGGATGTTATGATGCCAGTTATGGACGGATTAGAGACCATGAAAAAAATCCGGGAGGATAAAAGCCTTCAAAATATCCCGATTATTGCAATAACTGCAAAATCCTTAAAGGAAGATAGAGCTAAATGCATTGCAGCTGGGGCAAATGATTATGTTTCCAAACCGGTTGATTATGATGTTCTCATCCGATTAGTAAAAGCGTGGATAAATAAGTAAGAAGGAGAAAACGTTATGAATATAAATATCCACTATGACGGAAAAGGGATCAGACATATGGCCATCATTGGGGAGTTAGATACACGGGAAAAAATCCAACAACTTTTAAGTCACATGGAGCAAAACATAGAAGAAACACATATAACTTTTTTTGATAGCAGTATACTTCATTGGAGCATTATAGAAAAATTATACGCCTTACAGAAGCATAAGCGGTCTAGAGTATTTGTATTAAAGCCCTATCTTTATGCTTATTTGTCTAAAATAGGTATTCGCAGCTATTATGTTGCACAGGAACCTGAGGGATGTAAAAAGGAGTCGGAAGTGACAACCAGAAATAGTAAGGCGCTTTATGCACAGCAGGTGATGGATTTTTTAACGGCAATATATGATCAGTACGGGTATGATTATACCCAGTACCAAATAGATAGTATTATGAGGAGGATTAAGCTCTGTATGCTGAAAGAAAATATACAGAGCTTTGAAGTATTCAAAAGGGTTGTACTAGAGAATGAAGAAGTATTTGAGCGTCTTTTTCTGGATTTTTCCATCAATATTACGGATTTTTTTAGGGACCCGGAGGTCTTTGCAGCAATTAGAGATAAGATACTACCCTATTTAGATTCTTTTCATCACATTAAGATATGGTGTGCCGGGTGTTCTACAGGGCAAGAAGCCTATTCCCTTGCAATAATGCTGGATGAGCTCAACATGCTGAATAAAACCCAGATATATGCTACGGACATTAATCCCTTTGTAGTAGAAGAAGCAGAAAATGGTCTATATCCGCTGGCTGGAATAGAGAATAATATAAGAAATTATAGAAATGCAAAGGGCTCAAAAAGCTTCATGAAGTATTTTAAGGTAAAAGAGACATATATGGAAATAGACGTGAGGCTAAAAAAAAGTATTCTATTCTTTCAGCATAGCCTGGTGAATAGTGGGAGCATCAATGAGTTTCAATTGATTCTTTGCAGAAATGTACTGATTTATTTTTCCCCGGATCTACAGAAAAATATTTTAAAGAACTTCTACTGCTCCCTAAACCAAAATGGATTTTTAATATTAGGCAAAAGGGAAGGAATATTAAATAATGGGGGACATCAATATTTTTGCAATTATGACCCGGAAAACCGAATGTTCAGGAGAAGAGCACTAAAAGAGGCATAGCAGATTCTCCCTATAAGTAAATCAAAATGAAGGTAACTTATAAAAACAATGAGGATGAATAGATGATTACACACCTGCATTCTAATCATTCATGCCTTTCATCCGCCCTGCATCAGGAAGGAATGTCCGTTTAAGAGTCCATGTCCCATTTGGAGCGCTTGGCAGCGATAGGGAAGGCAGAAAAAAATATAGAGAATGAAATTAAAAAAGAGCTTGCAGATAAAAATACTGCAAGCTCTTTTTTATTAATTTTTAAAGCTGTGAACCGGTGCTGGGATTCTGCCTCCGCGGCTGATGAAATCATTGCTTGAAAATTTGCTGACAGCCATGATGGGCGCATGGCCGAGAAGGCCGCCAAATTCTACCGTATCCCCTAGGGACTTTCCATGTACAGGAATAATCCTGACTCCTGTAGTCTTATTATTAATTACCCCAATGGCAGCTTCATCGGCAATGATGGCCGATAAGGTGGAAGCCGGAGTATCTCCCGGGACTGCAACCATATCGATACCTACAGAGCATACAGCGGTCATAGCCTCTAGTTTATCAAGACTCAATGAGCCAATGTTCACTGCATGAATCATGCCTTCGTCTTCACTGACAGGGATAAAGGCGCCGCTGAGTCCTCCCACATGGGAGGATGCCATGATACCCCCTTTTTTTACTGCATCGTTCAGCAGGGCCAAGGCGGCTGTTGTGCCATGGCAGCCGCAGCTTTCCAAACCCATTTCCTCTAAAATTCTACCGACACTGTCACCAATGGCTGGAGTAGGCGCTAAGGATAAATCTACAATCCCAAAGGGAACCTGAAGGCGTTTCGAAGCTTCTTGGGCCACCAACTGGCCCACACGGGTAATTTTAAAAGCTGTTTTTTTGATGGTTTCAGCTACTACATCAAAGGGCTGGCCCTTGGTGCCTTCCAGTGCTGACTTTACCACACCGGGGCCGCTAATACCAACGTTAATGATGCATTCAGCTTCTCCGACACCATGAAATGCCCCTGCCATAAAGGGGTTATCCTCAACTGCATTGGCGAATACCACCAGTTTTGCACAACCGATGCTATCCCTATCCTTTGTAAGATCAGCAGTTTTTTTAATGATGAGTCCTAAATCACGAACAGCGTCCATATTGATACCGGATTTCGTACAGCCTACATTGATGGATGCACATACTTTTTCTGTTACGGATAATGCTTCAGGAATTGAATGGATCAATGTCCGATCTCCTTTTGTGTAGCCCTTCTGTACCAGAGCAGAGTAACCGCCGATAAAGTTGATGCCTACCGTCTCAGCTGCCTGGTCTAAAGTTTTAGCATAAGCAACATAATCAGGGTCTTGACTGGATTGTGCCACAAGTGCAATCGGTGTAACAGAGATTCTTTTATTGATGATGGGGATACCGTATTCTGTTTCAATCTCATCGCCTACTTTCACAAGATTTTCAGCGCATTTTGTAATCTTATCATAAATTTTTATCCTTGATTTCTTTCCATCGCTGTCACAGCAATCTAAAAGGGAGATGCCCATGGTGATCGTACGAATATCCAATTTTTCCTTCTCAATCATTCGAATGGTTTCCATGATATTTTTATAATTAATCATCTGCTCAACTCCAGTCTATATGGTATGCATGGAATGAAAAATATCTTCATGCTGAATTCGGATGGACATGCCCAAATCCTGTCCGGATTCCTCCAGTTTTGTCTTCAATTCTTTAAAATCGATGGTCATGGATTCTAAATCTACGAGCATGATCATGGTAAAATACTCTTGCAAAAGAGTTTGGGTGATGTCCAGGATGTTAATCTGGTACGCTTTTAATACCGTTGTTACCCCATGAATAATACCAATCTTGTCTTTTCCAATCACAGTGATGAAAGCTTTCATTTAAAAAATCTCCTCCTTTATTAAGTTTTTCCGGAAAAAAATAAGAGACCAAATGGAATCATTTTGTCTCTGGAAAATTAGAATTCATACTAAAAGAATATATTCTGCTTATTGTATACACAAAAAGCAAGAGATATAATTCCCTTAATAAAAATTCCCCTGTCCTTTTACCTGAGAGTTTCACCAAGCAAGCTTGGCTTTCCCCTTCGGTGCTCTTATGAGTCTCTCCAGAGGCTCGTCCAGCAGCGGTCTAACCAGTATTCCGCTGCCTTCAACCGATTTCTTTGAAATTTTATGGAAATTAAAACCTATTATAACACAAACATTTTATAAAAAGCAACCTTATTTATAACCCGATGCTCTCCAGGTATTCATCGTAGGTCATTTGCTTATCGATGATGCCAGAAGGGGTGATTTCAATAATTCTATTGGCAATTGTCTGGATAAACTGGTGGTCATGGGAAGTAAAGAGTACATTACTCTTAAAATCTCTTAAACCGTTGTTTACTGCAGTAATGGATTCTAGGTCCAAATGGTTTGTAGGCTGATCTAAAATCAATACATTGGCACTGCTTAACATCATTCTGGAAAGCATGCATCTTACCCGCTCACCTCCAGAAAGTACCTTAGCCTGCTTGAGGGCTTCTTCTCCGGAGAAAAGCATTCTGCCCAAGAAGCCGCGCAGATAGCTTTCAGATTTTTCTTCAGAAAACTGGCGCATCCAGTCCACTAAGTTCAACTCTACATCATTAAAGAATTCGGAGTTATCCTTTGGAAAGTAAGCCTTCGTGATGGTAACACCCCATTTGAAGGTGCCGCTGTCAGCTTCCATTTCTCCCATCAGAATTTTAAAAAGTGTGGTATTAACGATTTCGCGGCTGCCTACAAAGGCGATTTTATCTCCTTTGGATACAGTAAAGCTGACATTGTCCAATATTTTTTCACCATCAATCGTTTTTGTTAATCCCTCTACGAAAAGAATGTCATTCCCAACTTCCCGTTCCGGTTTGAAGCCCACATAAGGATATTTTCTACTGGAAGGTTGAATATCATCAATTGTGATTTTTTCCAACAGTTTTTTCCGGGAGGTTGCTTGCTTGGATTTTGATGCATTGGCGCTAAAGCGAGCAATAAACTCCTGAAGCTCTTTTATTTTTTCTTCCTTTTTCTTATTTTGATCCTTCATCATCTGCAGGGCGAGCTGACTGGACTCATACCAGAAATCGTAGTTACCTACAAACAACTTAATCTTGCCGAAGTCAACATCTGCCATATGGGTACAAACCTTATTCAAGAAATGTCTATCATGGGATACAACAATGACGATTCCTTCAAATTCAATAAGGAATTCCTCCAGCCAGTTAATAGACTTTATGTCCAAGTGATTGGTAGGCTCATCCAGGATCAGGATTCCTGGCTTGCCAAACAAAGCTTGTGCAAGGAGTACCTTTACTTTTTCTGCACCGGAGAGATCCGCTACCTTTTTATCGTGTAGTGCTGTACCAATTCCAAGACCCTGAAGCAGGGAAGATGCTTCTGCTTCTGCTTCCCAACCATTTAATTCTGCAAACTCACCTTCAAGCTCCGATGCCTTGATGCCATCTTCATCTGTAAAGTCTTCCTTTGCATAAATGGCATCCTTTTCTTTCATGATCTCATATAATCTGGCATTTCCCATAATAACCGTTTCGAGTACCTGATTTTCATCATACTGGTAGTGATCCTGTTTTAGGACAGACATTCGAATGGTGGAAGGAATGCTTACGTCCCCTGTATTAGGTTCGATCTCTCCAGATAGGATCTTTAGGAAAGTACTCTTTCCTGCTCCGTTGGCTCCGATTACGCCATAGCAGTTACCCGGTGTGAATTTTAGATTTACATCTTCAAAGAGTTTACGTTCTCCATATCTTAAGCTTATATTGGTTACTGTGATCACTTGATTACCATCCTTCTATATGAATTTAATTAATCTTCGCGATATTATACCACATATTGAATTGTATTACATCAAGGAATAAATTGTAAAGCCATATAAAGTTGAACTTTTTTTAAAAGGATCAATAAACATAGGATATAATAGGATTAAGAAAGAATCATAAAATCTGGAAAAAATAAAGAGAATAATAGACAGAGGCTGAAAAACATGTATGGGGAGAGAAAAACTTGAAGACTGCAAAGGAAACTTATAAAAAAAGAATAGAACATTATGAGAAAAAGTCATCAAAATTACTAAAGGAAATGAATAGGGTTAGTCACTTGCGTATATTTACTGCAGCAGCAGCTGTTTTCAGTATGATATTCTTGTCTAAAACAGCTATAAATTATGTAACTTGGGGAATTGGATTTTTGTTCTTTATCATATTTATATATCTGGTCTATATGCATCATCGAATGAAGAGCGTCAACCGGTATTTAATCATGTTAAAGGAAGTAAATGAAACTTCTATGAAGCGGATAAACGGAGAGTGGAAAGAATTTCCCGATAAAGGAGATGTCTTTCAAGAGGAAGACCATGATTTTTCAAAGGATTTGGATATCTTTGGACAAGGATCTCTTTATCAGTGGACCAGCACGGCCAATACCTGTATGGGAAAAGCAAAATTGGCAGAGATGCTGACAAGTCCCTGTAAGGATAAAGTGCAAATAGAGGAGAGGCAGGCTGCTATTCAGGAACTGGCTCAGAAACGTTGGTGGCGTCAACGGCTTCAGGCAGAAAGCATGTTGAAGGGAGAAGAGGCGCAGGATATAGAGGAATTGCTGCAGTGGGCAGAAAATGATCATCCTCTTTATTCAAGAACCTGGGTGAGGATCTTCTTGCGGCTGCTTCCTGTTGTTACAACCATTACACTGTTGCTGGCCTTTTCAACGAATCTTTTGGCAAGATATATTCCGCTGCTGTTACTTGCAGTTCACTTTTTCTTGCTTTCCTATGATGTAAAAAAAAGAACACAAGAGCTGGCGCTGATTTACCGATGCAAAAACAGTATTAAGGTCTATGGAAAAATATTGAGTCATTTCGAAAAAGTTCATTTTGAGTCAAGCTATTTAGGCAGCTTAAAGGAGCGGTTGATGGACTCGAGAGGAGTTACTGCTGTAGCACAGATCAAGAAGTTAGAGGGGGTTGTAGATCAGATTTTGAATAGAAACAACATGGCCTTTTTTCCGATTAATTTGCTGGTTTTATGGGACTACCAGTGTATGCTTGCAGTAGAGGATTGGAAACAGCAGGCAGGACCCATGCTGCGAAGATATCTGGAAGTTATTGGAGAGATAGAAGGACTTGCCAGCTTGGCACTGATCAGATACGATTATCCGCAGTGGGTGATGCCGGAGATCACAAAAACGCCTTCCAGGTTAAATGCGAAGACGATCGGACATCCGCTGCTGACCAATAAGCAGGTATGTAACGATGTAGCTATCGATACACCAGCCAAGGTATTGTTAATTACAGGGTCCAATATGTCTGGGAAAAGTACTTTGCTAAGAACCTTAGGAATTAACCTTGTGCTGGCCTATGCCGGAGCTCCTGTTTGTGCAAAAATTATGGAATGCTCTATGCTGCAGATCTATACCTGCATGAGAATCAGTGACAACCTTGAGAAAAGCATCTCTTCCTTTTATGGAGAACTATTGAGAATTAAAAGAATTGTTGAGGCTAGTAAGAAAGATGGACAAGTGTTCTTTTTGTTAGATGAAATTTTTAAAGGGACCAATTCTCATGATCGTCATATGGGTGCGAAGATGTTGATACAGCAGTTACATCATAATAATGCTATTGGACTGGTTTCTACCCATGACCTGGAACTGGGAGAACTGGAAAAAGAAAGTGGGCAGATCGTAAAAAACTATCACTTTCAGGAGCACTATAGAGACAATCAAATCTATTTTGATTATAAGCTACGACCAGGAATATCAACCACTAGAAATGCATTATACCTCATGAAAATGGCCGGTGTAGAATTTGAAGATGGAGAAGAAGTTTTAGCGGAAAAGCATGCTGTAAATGCAAAACCCTGATTGGAGCAAGTTGACAATAGCAATGGGGCTGTGATAAATATTAAATAAGCAAGTTGATACTGTGGAGGTAGATAATAAGGAGGATTTATCCATGTCATTAAGTTGTTTCTTAAAATTAGTAGAGATTCAAACAAAAGTTGCCAGCGCAATTCCCTTTTCTTTAGGGACTCTCTATGCACTGTATCGGTTCCAGCAGTTCAACTTAAAGAACTTTCTGCTCATGTTTATTTCCTTGTTGGCTTTTGATATGGTAACAACAGTAATCAACAATTATTTAGATTATAAAAAGGCAATCAAAACCCATGGATTCAACTATGAAACCCATAATGCAATCGTAAAATATGACTTGAAAGAATCTATTGTTATAGCAACGATTGCAATCCTATTGGCAATTGCTGTATGTGTAGGCTTCTTACTCTTTCTGAATACCAATAAGGTCGTACTATTATTAGGTGTCATCTCCTTTATCGTAGGGGTATTGTATTCTTTTGGACCGATGCCTATATCAAGGATGCCCTTGGGGGAAATTTTCTCCGGTCTTTTTATGGGTTTTGTTATTGTATTTATCTCTGCTTATATACATGTATATGACAAAAATATCATTACACTGCTGTATCATGATGGCATGCTTAGATTAGAGATGAATATTGTGGAGCTGTTATACCTCTTTTTGATGTCTGTACCGGCCGTGATGGGGATTGCCAATATCATGCTGGCCAACAATATCTGCGACATAGAGGATGATATGGAGAATAAGCGGTATACGTTACCGATTTATATCGGAAAGGAAAATGCATTAAAGCTGTTTAAAGCCTTATACTATATCACTTATGCAGATATTATTCTACTACTGATTGTAGGTGTAGAGCCTATGATTTCTCTATTGATGCTGCTGACGCTGATTCCGGTCAGAAAAAATTTAAAGATTTTTTATGAGAGGCAGACGAAGCGGGATACCTTTATATTGGCTGTGAAGAATTTTATAATCATTAACGTCAGTAGAATTTTTACCATTGGAACTGCATTATTGATTAATTTTTTCCTAATTCACTAGAAGGGATTGTTATGATGAGTAAAGCGATCGTACTGGCAGAAAAGCCTTCCGTTGGAAGAGATATTGCCAGGGTATTGAATTGTAATAAAAAAGGAAACGGTTATTTCGAAGGAGAACGGTATATTGTTACCTGGGCCTTAGGACATTTAGTAACCTTAGCAGACCCAGAAGTTTATGATCAAAAATATGCTGCTTGGAAGATAGAAGATTTGCCTATGCTGCCCCAGCATCTTAAGCTTGTGGTCATCAAGCAGAGCAGCAAACAATATCATACGGTCAAGGAGCTAATGGGCAGAAGGGATGTCAATGAAATCATCATTGCTACAGATGCAGGCCGAGAGGGAGAATTGGTAGCCCGTTGGATTATCGAAAAAGCACAGGTTAAGAAACCCATCAAAAGACTATGGATTTCTTCGGTAACCGATAAAGCTATCCGTGAAGGATTTCAGAAGCTGCGGAACGGAAAAGAATATGAAAACCTATATGCCTCAGCAGTAGCCCGGTCTGAGGCGGATTGGCTGGTTGGGATCAATGCTACCCGCGCCTTGACTTGCAAGTATAATGCCCAACTATCTTGCGGCAGGGTACAGACGCCGACACTGGCAATAATCGCTAGAAGAGAACAGGAGATTCAAAGCTTTCAACCCAAGACTTTTTATGGGATTACCGCAGATACAGAGAAACTAAAGCTTACCTGGCAGGATAAACAGTCAAAAGATGTAAAAAGCTTTGACAAGGACAAAGTTGACAAAATCTTAATAGATTTACAAAAGAAAGATGCCCAAGTGATAGAGGTAGATAAAGTTCATAAAAAAAGTTTTTCACCCCAGCTCTATGACTTGACAGAGCTGCAAAGAGACGCCAACCGGGTATTTGGATATTCGGCCAAGGAAACGCTTTCGATTATGCAAAAACTTTATGAACAGCATAAGCTGTTAACTTACCCGAGAACAGATTCACGATATCTTTCAACAGATATTGTAGATACCTTAAAAGACCGGATTAAAGGCTGCAGCGTAGGGCCTTATGCTGCAATAGGGGGCAAGCTTTTGAGACAGCCGGTCAAGGCAAATAAAAGCTTTGTGGATGACGGCAAGGTATCTGATCATCATGCCATCATACCCACAGAACAGACTGCCTTTTTAGGAGATTTGAATGATAAGGAAAGAAAAATATACGATTTGGTTGTAAAGCGTTTTTTTGCCGTACTCTATCCCCCCTTTGAATACGAACAGACAACGATCAAAGCAAAAATCGGAGAAGAACTGTTTATTGCAAAGGGAAAAAGAGTGATTGCTCAAGGATGGAAAGAGGTATATGGCAATCACTTTGAAGAGGAAGGCCAAAAAGAGGATGTTTCAGAACAAACACTGCCGCTTGTAAATCAAGGAGATAAACTTCCAGTTATAGTCCTTGTACAAACAAAGGGACAGACAAAACCTCCGGCACCATTTAATGAAGGAACTCTGCTTTCAGCTATGGAAAATCCGGTAAAATACATGGCAGGTGAAGCTAAGGAACTAATTAAAACCATTGGTGAGACGGGAGGTTTAGGTACTGTAGCTACACGGGCAGATATTATTGAAAAGCTTTTTAACAGTTTTTTGATTGAAAAAAGAGGAAAAGACATTTGGATTACGTCTAAGGGAAAACAACTGCTGGAATTGGTTCCAGAGGAACTCAAATCTCCTTCGCTAACGGCCCAGTGGGAACAAAAACTGGGTGCCATTGCCAAAGGGAGCTTGAAAAAAGACACTTTTCTTCAAGAGATGAGGATCTATGCAAAAGAAGTGGTACAGGAGATTAAAAACAGTGAAGAGAATTTCCGTCACGACAATCTTACAAAAACAAAGTGTCCTGAATGCGGAAAATATATGCTGGAGGTAAAAGGAAAAAAAGGAAAGATGCTGGTTTGTCAGGATCGGGATTGCGGTCATCGAAAGCGTCTTGCTACCGTTACAAATGCACGATGCCCAAATTGTCATAAAAAGCTGGAACTGAGAGGCGAAGGAGAAGGACAGATATTTGTCTGCCCCTGCGGTCATCGTGAAAAGCTTTCTGCCTTCCAGGAACGAAAGAAGCAGGACAGTAACAAGGTATCCAAAAAGGATGTAGCCAAGTATCTAAATCAACAGAAAAAGGTACAGGATGAGCCGGTGAATACAGCCTTGGCCGAGGCGCTGGCAAAGCTGAAGCTGAAGTAGGTGAGTACCCCTTCTGACGAAGGGGTACTCTTTTGCAAACAATAGGGATTACTGCTTTGCCAGAACACAAAAAAGTATAACAAGTAGGCAAAATTGTATCCTTTTACCTTTATTGACAACCAATAAGGGGCATGATATCATTTTCCCAACAAGTGGGAGTAGGTGACGACAAATGATGATCATTACAACAGATAATATCGTTGAATATGTTCTGAAGAACACAGAGTTATTTACTACGAGGCAATTGTGTGTAGAGGATATCAGTGATTTTAACCCTCAAGAAGAAAAAGAAGGTTTTGTAAACTATATCTACAGAGTTTATAATCACGAAAAATCTGTTATCGTCAAGCAGGCAAGACCCTATCTGAAATATTTCGGAGAAAGCTATACGCTCACACCGTTGAGGAATCTTCTGGAACATGAAACCCTAAAGTTAAGAGGGGGAATTGTTCCTCAATATACGCCAAAGACTTTTTTTATTGATAAGGAAAACAATATTTTCATTATGGAGGATTTATCTTATTTAAAGGTAATGCGTTTCCAGTTAAATAAAATGATGTACTTTCCCAAATTTTCCAAGCAGATAGGGGAATATCTAGCCAAGTCAA
Organism: Geosporobacter ferrireducens; assembly: GCF_001750685.1. Lineage (GTDB taxonomy): Bacteria > Bacillota > Clostridia > Peptostreptococcales > Thermotaleaceae > Geosporobacter > Geosporobacter ferrireducens. The sequence continues at coordinate 3,226,892 of NZ_CP017269.1, forward strand.
ACTTCTATACATCGGAACTTTATCTGGATGCAGAAACGCATAGACTTCTTCAAGCCTCTTTTATTAATGCAGATATGCGATCCATTATGGAAAATGCTGCCTTCATAAGAGGTGCCTTTGCAGAGATTGATTATAACACGCCCAACAAAAGGCTGTTAAATGTATCGGAACGCGTATGGTCGAAGGAGGAAATTATTCTAGAGTGCTATAAAATGAGGGATATTTTTATGAAAAGAGGTGAGTGCCTCATTCATGGAGATTTACATACCTCAAATATTTTCATTGATTGTGACCGCATGAAGATCATTGATATGGAATATACCTTCATGGGCCCCTATTCCTTTGATATGGGATATCTCATCGCTAATTTTGTATCTCAGTTTTCAGCGTTCACCTTTAAATCGAATATAGGCGAAGAGCAAAAAGAAAACTACTGCTGCTACCTGCTGAATACCATTAAGGAAATGTATGAATATTATGTGCATTACTTTAATGAATGCTGGGAGAAGGATTTAAAAGAAGAGTATAGAAGTGTAAAAGGCTACAAGGAATCCATTTTAGATACATTTTTATCGGAGGTAATCGGTTTTGCTGCCTGTGCCAATATGATCAGGCTCATATCACTAGCCGGTTATCCAGATTATGATGTGATGGAGGAGATGGCGGATAAATGCAATGCCCAGGGTTTATCCATTGTCATAGATCAATTTATGCTGCTTAACAGGAGTAAAATAAAATCTATTGATGAGCTGATCCATATCATTTTAGATATTCGGAAAGATTATATAAAAAATACGCTCCTAAAATAAAACAGCTTTGGTATCTGCCAAAGCTGTTTTATTTTCTAAAGACATAAGGAATAGTTAGAATGAGAGAAGATGACAAAGGAGAATAAATATCCGTTAAAAAAAATTATTAAAAAACTGTTTAGACTTTTACTTTTTGGATATAAAAGTAGTATGAAATTAAAGATGGATCAAAGTCTGTACTCTGACCATCTCTCAATATTGATAAAAAAAAGGAGGAGATTTAAAATGAAGTATAAAAACCCATATGGAATTGATGTTCTTCAACAAAACGAAAGAGAGAATAAGAAAAGATTAGAAAGACTTGAATCTTACATAAAGCAAATTGCAGATGACTTAAAAGATATGGAGTTGAAGTTAGAGCAGTTTGAAGCTCTCGGCAAATGATAAGAAATTATATAAGTATTACATAGCAAAAGGAGGGTGTTTGTCATACCCTCCTTTTGCTATGCACGGGCTTATATATGAATTTCTATCCGATAACGCTTAGTTCTTTGCTGAACTTATTCAGCACCTCGCAACCATCCTCAGTCACCAACACCAAATCTTCGATCCGGACACCAAATTCTCCAGGAAGATAAATGCCCGGCTCTATGGAGAAAATCATTCCGGGAGCTACACTGTCAGTATTAACCGCAGAGACATCGCCGAAATCATGCACCTCAATACCGATGGAATGACCTGTACGATGGGTAAAGTATTTGCCATAGCCTTGTTCTTCTATATAGCTTCGGGCAGCAGCATCAATATCGCAAAACCTTACTCCCGGTTTTATAATAGAGATAGCTCGCGCATTGGCTTCTTTAACGATATTATAGACCTTTTGCGCTTTTTCTGATGCAGATTTATAGAAAAACGTTCGTGTCATGTCGGCACAGTAGGAGGCGTGTTTGCAACCGATATCAATAATAATGCTGTCTCCTTCCTTCAATATCCCATTGCCGGGACCGTGATGAGGATCAGCTGCATTGGCCCCGTAAGCGATGATCGGATCAAAGGAAGGGCCTTCTGTACCGAGCTCTTCGTAAATAGCCAACAGCTTTTGTGCCATTTCTTTCTCTGTATGGGTAGAAGATAAGAGATGAATAATGCTGCCCATGGCAGTATCGTTGAAGCTGGATGCTTTGCGCATCAAATCTCTTTCTAAAGAATCTTTTACTGAGCGGATTTGGTCAATTAGAAGAGAACCGTTAACATAATTACAATCGGATTTATGCTCCATTAGCGTTAATAAAAAATGTGACGGCCAGTTTTTATCAATACCTACTACATTTTCGCCCTCCATATGCTGTGCCAGGAGAGTTACAGGCTGGTCAGTATCCTTAAACCAGACCTTATCCACTCCTAAATCTTCATGGACCGGAAAAAGCTCATTAATAAAAAGTTTATGATTTTCCTCCAAGCTTAAATAAAGAACCAACATCCGCTCGCCTGGATGAATCCATTTGCCCAGCAGATAGAATATAGATGCCGGATCTGAGATAATCATTTGAGAGATATGCTGCTGCTGCATTGCGGACAAAACCTTTTCAACGCGTTCTTTATGCATTTCCTTCACTCCTTTATGATGATTTGCGAGACAACCTTATCTATCTTTTCTAGACAAGAATCTATATTCCTTCACGATCATAACAAAAAAGTGAAAAGAAGAGACGCAATGATACATCTGCATTGGGATTCTCTTCTAATAGTATGTTTTTGTAAAAATTGAGCATCCTATCTATTGATCTTACTTTATTTATAGTGTAAAATCTTAATAAGATGCAATAAAGGAGTTTTTTTGATGAGTGAGTTTGTTCTTAACTAACAAATTTAATAAAGTGATTTGCAAAGTGCTCAAGAGCCTGCTGATGTCAGGTTTATTTGGTGTACCTTTCAGTCACTGTTAGTTAAAGAACACGAAATAGCCGCCCTTATGAAACCAATGTTTTTTCATTGGTGAATATGCGATTCTTACCGTGCTCTGCACGGTATTTTTATGTCCATAAATGCTATATGGTAGTCATCTCAATCATACATCCATATAAGCTGTTTGTAGGACATAAAAATAATTGTATTTAATAAAATCAGGATATAGGCTGCAGGTGAACTGTGTTCATTTGCGGCCTTTTTATATTTATTTTTTCTGGAGGTGTAAATATGTTGCGTGTGAACTAAGGCGATAGACTTGCTTTAAAAATATTAATAGAATGGAGATAGCTAAAATGAATAAAAATGCTATGGAATTAATGGAATATCATAAAATCAAGGAACAACTGAAAAATTATGCCCTGTCAGAGGCAGCAAAAGAGATGATAGATACTTTGAGCCCTTATATAGAACTTCCAGTTATTGAGCGCCTATTGAAAGAAACGACTGAGGCAAGGGCTATTGTCAATATTATTTCCAGTATCCCTTTGCACAGCTTAAAGGGTATGACAAAATTGCAAACGGGCCTTGAAAAAGGGGCTATTCTGTCGCCGGAAGAGCTAGAACTGCTATCGGGGTTTATTCGAGAAGGCAGAAGGTTGAAGGGATTTATGAAAGATAAGGAACATGCAGGGCCCCATATCAGCAAGTATGCTCAATCTATTGCAGAACTGGATGATGTCACGGAAGAAATCGACCGATGCATTACCCGGGGACGGGTAGATGACCGGGCAAGCAGTACTTTAGCTAAGATTAGAAAAAGAATTACCATTGTAGAAGGAAGAATCAAGAGTAAGCTGGATACCTATCTGAAGGGCAGTGCCTACAGCAGTTATATCCAGAGCCATACAGTCAGTCAGAGGGATGGGAGATATGTTATTCCGGTAAAAAGTGAATACAAAAGAAATATCGAAGGCAATGTGCTGGATACTTCTGGCAGCGGCTCTACGGTATTTGTTGAACCGGCAGAGGTGAAGAAGCTGCAGGATGAATTAAGCACCCTGCACTTTGAAGAGGAAAAGGAGATTTATAAGATTTTATCCACGCTTACAGTATATGTTCTTCAATACCAGAGGGAGATTTCCATCAACCGGGAAACTATGATCCACTATGATTTCCTGTTTGCTAAAGGAAAATTCAGCAAAGCAATAGATGGAAGGTGTGCTGCAGTAAATGATAAAAACTCTATTTGCATCCGCCAGGGGCGGCACCCGCTTCTGGGAAATACTGCCGTACCTTTGGATTTTGCCATTGGCGATAACTATCGCAGTTTGATTATTACTGGGCCGAACACAGGCGGAAAGACTGTAGTACTAAAAACCGTGGGTCTCCTGACAATGATGGTACAATCAGGTCTTCATGTACCTGTGGGAGAGGAAAGCAGCTTTGCTGTATTTACCGATATTCTTGCTGACATCGGCGATGGTCAAAGCATCGAGCAAAACTTAAGCACTTTTTCTGCGCATATTAAAAACATTATTAGCATTCTTGCCGGTGCGGATAGAAATACCTTAGTGATTTTAGATGAAGTAGGAGCGGGAACAGACCCTGGAGAAGGTATGGGGATCGGTACTGCAGTTTTAGAAGACCTGTACAGGAAAGAAGTGACTACTCTTGCTACGACCCACTATAGTGAAATCAAAGATTTTGCATTAAAGCATGAGGGCTTTATCAACGGCTGTATGGACTTTGATATTAGAACTTTAAAACCCTTATACCGGTTAAGTATCGGAAAACCAGGAGAAAGCAATGCATTTCTGATCGCATTAAAGCTAGGCATGAAAAAAGAGATGATTGAAAGAGCCCATCAAATCACCTATAAGGAAAATAAGGACTATTCTATGCAGGAAATTGAAACCGCACCAATAATACAAGATGGGATCTTAGAAAACAGCTATGAGCAGATTCTGCGAAAAAAGGAGGGGGCGGAAAGAAAAGTTAATACGGAAAAACAAGAGGTTCGGCAACGATTTAAGGTAGGGGATTGTGTGCATATCAGTACCATGGATAGGCCAGGAATTGTCTGCGAAGCTGAAAACAGCAGAGGGGAAGTGGGCGTGCTGGTGATGAAAAAGAGATTTAAGATCAATCATAAACGCTTGTCCCTCTATATTGACAGTGAAGAATTATACCCCGAGGACTATGATTTTGACATCCTGTTGGAAAGTAAGGAAAATCGAAAAAAGAAAAAAAAGATAGAAAAAGGAACAGGGCGTGGAGTCAGAATAGAATACGAGGATTGTTAGAGGAATTTGAGGTATATTATATTACAAAAGGGGAAGGACTCTATAATGATAACGGAAAAGTTATTTAAAATATCATTTTCAAAATTTATGAAAACGATATCATTGACTTCATACATACTAGGATGTTACAATACTAGTATTCAAGTTGTGCTATACGTATGAAAGTAAAGATTTGTGAATGAAACTGCTTAATCAGATTATAGTATTATATAGAAGGTGATTATTATTAAATATCAAATTGAAATATCAAAGCCGCCAGACAATTTAAATGTTAGCGATTTTGTATATAAGACGATCAGAGAAAATATTATTAATTGGAACATAAAACCGGGAGTCATGATAAGTGAAAAAGGAATATCTGAGCAATTGGGTGTAAGCCGGATGCCTGTTAGGGAGGCATTCATTAAGATGACAAAAGAAGGTTTAGTGGAGGTATTGCCTCAACGGGGAACAGTTGTATCCAAAATTGATCTTGATCGTGTGGAAGAGGAGCGTTTTATAAGAGAAAGTCTTGAACTTGCTGTATTAGACAAGGCGATGACCTGTTTTCCGACAGATATCATTCCTATACTTGAGCAAAACTTAAAGCATCAACATGAATGCATAGAGAGTGTGGATTATGAGCGCTTTCTTGAATTAGATCAAGAATTTCACCGAACGATTTTTTATGGCTGCAAAAGGGAAATATGCTGGCAGATTATACAGGATGTAAGTGGCCATTACAAGCGCATTCGTGTAATGACGCTTTGGAGTAAGGAAGCATTAAATGCTTTGATAGAACAGCACGATATGCTATTGGATGCTATTAAAAAAAGGAACATAGAGCAGGCACGATTCATATTGCAAAAACACCTTAGAAAACTAATTGATGAAGAGAAAGAGATGATGATAAAGTATCCTGAATATTTTTTGATAAAGGATGCGAACGGAGTTATATAAAAGGAAATCCCCGGAAAATATCAAGCTTCCGGGGATTTCCTTTTGTTTTTATATATTCTTTGTTGTCCAGGATTCACAATTCCAGACATCAGTAGTTACATCACGATAGAATTCGGGTTCGTGACAGATCAGCAATATGCTGCCCTTATAAGCCTTTAGAGCTCGTTTAAGCTCTTCCTTGGCATCTACATCTAAATGGTTGGTTGGCTCATCTAGAATCAAAATATTTGTTTCTCTATTAATCAGTTTACAAAGTCGCACCTTGGCCTGCTCTCCACCGCTTAACACCAATACCTTACTCTCGATATGCTTAGTGGTTAAACCGCATTTCGCCAATGCAGCCCGTACCTCATACTGGCTGTAGGCCGGAAAGTCCTTCCATACTTCTTCAATACAGGAGTTATAGTTGGCTTCCTTGATTTCCTGCTCAAAGTAGCCAATATAAAGATATTCTCCTAGTTCAACAGAACCTGAAATGGAAGGGATTTGTCCTAGAATACTTTTTAGCAGTGTAGTCTTTCCAAGGCCGTTGGCACCCATTAATGCGATCTTTTGGCCTCTCTCCATTCGAAGATTTAGAGGTTTTGTAAGAGGTTCGTCATATCCAATTACAAGATCTTTTGTTTCGAAAACCAATTTACCAGAAGCTCGGGCCTCCTTAAAGTTAAACTCAGGTTTTGGCTTTTCTCTAGCCAGTTCGATCACATCCATCTTATCCAGCTTTTTTTGGCGAGACATAGCCATGTTCCGTGTGGCAACCCGAGCTTTATTACGGGCAACAAAATCCTTTAATTCTGCGATTTCCTGCTGCTGTTTTTTGTATGCAGATTCAAGCTGCTGCTTTTTTGCTTCATAAACCTGAAGGAAGTTATTATAGTCTCCCACATAACGATTTAATTCTTGATTTTCCATGTGATAAATCAGATTGATTACACTGTTTAAGAAGGGGATGTCATGGGAAATCAATATAAATGCATTTTCATATTCCTGTAAATATCTTTTTAGCCATTCAATATGCTGTTCATCCAAATAGTTGGTAGGCTCGTCCAGAAGCAGAATGTCCGGTTTCTCTAGAAGAAGCTTGGCCAGCAAAACCTTGGTTCTCTGACCTCCGCTGAGATCATGAACATCTTTATCCAGACCAATATCTTCTAGTCCCAGGCCTCTCCCGATTTCTTCTACCTTGGAGTCGATGATATAAAAATTATTGTTATCCAGAAGATCTTGGATGGTACCCATATCCTCCAGCAAGCGTTCCAGTTCCTCTGGAGAAGCATCTGCCATTTTATCACAGATTTGGTTCATTTCTGTTTCTAAATCAAATAGGTACTGGAATGCACCCTTTAACACATCTCGAATAGACATGCCTTTTTCTAAGACAGTGTGTTGATCCAGATATCCTACACGAACACGCTTAGACCACTCAATTTGTCCATCATCTGGTTCAAGTTTTCCGGTCACAATGTTCATGAAGGTAGATTTTCCTTCGCCATTAGCTCCAATAAGACCAATATGTTCACCTTTTAGGAGACGAAAGGATACATTATTGAAGATGGCACGGTCTCCAAAACCGTGGCTTAAGTTTTTTACGGTTAAGATACTCATTGCAGACTCCTTTCCTAATTACATATATTCAGATAACTATATTATTTAATTCATACAAAATACGGGCTTTGACTTTATGAAAACATACATAATAGATTATATACGAGATAGCTGCTGTTTCAAAGAGAAATTTGCTAAAAAAAGCAGGAAAGTTCAGGGTAATTCACCTTGATGTAAAAACAAGCGGCTACTTATAAAAAAATTAAAAAAAAATTTAAAATTTAGAGGAATTTTCATAATTTTCTATAATATACATAGTATGGTTGTATTCAAAACCGATGCGAAGTCAAACTTCTAATTCAACTTACTAAAAATGGGGGTTATGTGTATGAAAAACTTGCATTATTGTATGGATTGCAGAAGGATTGCTGCTTTTAACGGAGAATGCAGTTACTGTCAATCACCGAATTTCAAAGATCTTGTCAAAAAAGCACCGGTAAATGTAATTGGAACAAAAATTAAAGGAAAAGTAATGAATGTAACAGACCAAATGGTAGAACTCCTTTGTGTAGATCAAGGCAATATCAAATCCTTTAAACAGTTTGAAGCAGCAAAGCTTAGAAAAATACTATAAGATAGATCTGCTAAACAACCTCTTATCTAGAATCTCAGATAAGAGGTTTTATTTTTTTTTATATACAGCAGTAGGTGAATAAGGACAAAAAACAATAAAAAAACAGGAAAAAACCGGAAAATGTCGAAATAATCATAAAATTAAGAACGACATATGCATCAAGGGTAGGAGTGGAAGTATGAGAATAAAAACGTGTTTGCAAGAAATGTGTATAGGAGAACAATATATAAGCTTGTTCACTCAAGCAAGAAAGGTGTGACCTATTCAGAAAAGGCATTAATGATGTTTGGCTATGACCGTGAAGAAAAAGTAAGATTTGAATATACGAAAGACCGGGTACATCCAGAAGATAATGACTGTATTATTTGTAGAAATGATGAAAAAACTGTAAAAATTTACATCTAGACAACAGTGAATAGATATGATAACATGTTTATTGTCGCTTCAAGACGACGCACAAATACTTCTGAATAGCTCAATGATGGAGCACTTGGCTGTTAACCGGCAGGTTAAGCATTGAGAGTTATCTTCAAGGAGTAATGAAGTTGCCGGGGTGGCGGAACTGGCAGACGCACAGGACTTAAAATCCTGCGGTCCTCAAGACCGTACCGGTTCGATTCCGGTCCCCGGCACCATAACATCGCGGAGTGGAGCAGTTGGCAGCTCGTCGGGCTCATAACCCGAAGGTCACAGGTTCAAGTCCTGTCTCCGCAACCATTAAGGCCCATTGGTCAAGCGGTCAAGACACCGCCCTTTCACGGCGGTAACCCGGGTTCGATTCCCGGATGGGTCACCAATATTAAGGTCGCATAGCTCAGCTGGGAGAGCACCTGCCTTACAAGCAGGGGGTCATAGGTTCGATCCCTATTGCGACCACCATTTACAACTTAACATGCGGGTGTGGCGGAATTGGCAGACGCACTAGACTTAGGATCTAGCGCCACGTGCGTGGGGGTTCAAGTCCCTCCACCCGCACCAATCTTGCGGAAGTGGCTCAGGGGTAGAGCATCGCCTTGCCAAGGCGAGGGTCGCGAGTTCGAATCTCGTCTTCCGCTCCATTTTTTTGTGCGGATGTAGTTCAATGGTAGAACTTCAGCCTTCCAAGCTGATAGCGTGGGTTCGATTCCCATCATCCGCTCCATATGTGGGCTCATAGCTCAGTTGGATAGAGCAACGGCCTTCTAAGCCGTGTGTCCGGGGTTCGAATCCCTGTGGGCTCACCACTTTAATATTGGGGTATAGCCAAGTCGGTAAGGCACCAGACTTTGACTCTGGCATTCCGTTGGTTCGAGTCCAGCTACCCCAGCCATTATGACCCATTAGCTCAGCAGGTAGAGCACTTGACTTTTAATCAAGGTGTCCCGCGTTCGAGCCGCGGATGGGTCACCAAAATGAGAAGTGAGGAATCAGAGGTGAGAAGTGAGAAAAGATTTTTAGGTTTGCTTCGAAGAAGTTACCCTAATTCTGACCTCCGACCTCTAACTTCCAACTTCTATAGGGAGAGGTGTCCGAGCGGTTTAAGGAGCTGGTCTTGAAAACCAGTGACTCCGAAAGGGGCCGTGGGTTCGAATCCCACCCTCTCCGCCATAATACTGCAGTTTAGTGTAGTATAGCAATAATGAATCGGGGTGTAGCGCAGTTTGGTAGCGCATCTGGTTTGGGACCAGAGGGCCGCGGGTTCAAATCCTGCCACCCCGACCATAGTATGGGCTTATAGCTCAGGTGGTTAGAGCGCACGCCTGATAAGCGTGAGGTCGGAGGTTCGAGTCCTCCTAAGCCCACCATCTTCGCCCAGATAGCTCAGTCGGTAGAGCAGGGGACTGAAAATCCCCGTGTCGGTGGTTCGATTCCGCCTCTGGGCACCAGGTTTTAATCAATAGCATGATTTACCAGTTGATTTTCATTATGTGTTATGATAAGATATATTTTGTCGTCACTACAGGAAATAAGTAAAAACTTCCAATAAAAAAAGTGGTTGACATAATGAAAAAGTTCTAGTAATATAGAACAAGTCGCTGCAAAACAGCGAGAACAAATTGGTCTTTGAAAACTAAACAGTGTAAGAATTAAAGCCAGCAATAAATGTTTAAAGCGCATAGCGCAACTCGCAATTTTTATTTGAGAGTTTGATCCTGGCTCAGGATGAACGCTGGCGGCGTGCCTAACACATGCAAGTCGAGCGGGATTGTGGAGTAGCTTGCTACGAAGCAATCTAGCGGCGGACGGGTGAGTAACGCGTGGGCAACCTACCCTATACAGGGGGATAACACACCGAAAGGTGTGCTAATACCCCATAACACCGATGCTTCGCATGGAGCGCCGGTCAAAGATTTATCGGTATAGGATGGGCCCGCGTCTGATTAGCTAGTTGGTGAGGTAAAGGCTCACCAAGGCAACGATCAGTAGCCGACCTGAGAGGGTGATCGGCCACACTGGAACTGAGACACGGTCCAGACTCCTACGGGAGGCAGCAGTGGGGAATATTGCACAATGGGGGAAACCCTGATGCAGCAACGCCGCGTGAGCGATGAAGGCCTTCGGGTCGTAAAGCTCTGTCCTAAGGGAAGAAGAATGACGGTACCTTAGGAGGAAGCCCCGGCTAACTACGTGCCAGCAGCCGCGGTAATACGTAGGGGGCAAGCGTTATCCGGAATCACTGGGCGTAAAGGGTGCGTAGGCGGCCGATAAAGTCTGGGGTGAAAGGCTACGGCTTAACCGTAGTAAGCCTTGGAAACTTATTGGCTTGAGTGCAGGAGAGGTAAGTGGAATTCCTAGTGTAGCGGTGAAATGCGTAGATATTAGGAGGAACACCAGTGGCGAAGGCGACTTACTGGACTGTAACTGACGCTGAGGCACGAAAGCGTGGGGAGCGAACAGGATTAGATACCCTGGTAGTCCACGCCGTAAACGATGAGTGCTAGGTGTCGGGGGCGACAGCCCTCGGTGCCGCAGCTAACGCATTAAGCACTCCGCCTGGGGAGTACGCTCGCAAGAGTGAAACTCAAAGGAATTGACGGGGACCCGCACAAGCAGCGGAGCATGTGGTTTAATTCGAAGCAACGCGAAGAACCTTACCAGGACTTGACATCCTCCGCATTAGCCGTAACGGGTGAAATCCCTTCGGGGACGGAGAGACAGGTGGTGCATGGTTGTCGTCAGCTCGTGTCGTGAGATGTTGGGTTAAGTCCCGCAACGAGCGCAACCCTTGTCTTTAGTTGCCAGCAGGTGAAGCTGGGCACTCTAGAGAGACTGCCGGGGATAACTCGGAGGAAGGTGGGGATGACGTCAAATCATCATGCCCCTTATGTTCTGGGCTACACACGTGCTACAATGGCTGGTACAACGGGAAGCGAAGGAGTAATCCGGAGCAAATCCTAAAAGCCAGTCTCAGTTCGGATTGTGGGCTGCAACTCGCCCACATGAAGCTGGAGTTGCTAGTAATCGTGGATCAGAATGCCGCGGTGAATGCGTTCCCGGGTCTTGTACACACCGCCCGTCACACCATGGGAGCTCAGGGCACCCGAAGTCAGTGGGCTAACCGAAAGGAAGCAGCTGCCGAAGGTGAAATGAGTGACTGGGGTGAAGTCGTAACAAGGTAGCCGTATCGGAAGGTGCGGCTGGATCACCTCCTTTCTAAGGAGCTAAGGCTTTTTCTTACACTGTCTAGTTTTGAGAGACTAATGTCTTTCAAATGTACCTTGAAAACTGAACAATGAAGAGAGAATCAAAATACAATTTCTGGTCAAGTTATAAAGAGCATAGGGCGAATGCCTTGGCACCAGGAGCCGAAGAAGGACGCGGTAAGCTGCGATAAGCCTCGGGAAGCCGCAAGCAGGCATTGATCCGGGGATTTCCGAATGGGGGAACCCAGCTGGGGTAATACCCAGTTACCCACTACTCAATCCATAGGTAGTGAGGAGGCATACCAGGGGAACTGAAACATCTAAGTACCCTGAGGAAGAGAAAGAAAACTCGATTCCCTAAGTAGCGGCGAGCGAAAGGGGATTAGCCCAAACCAAGAAGATTTCTTCTTGGGGTTGCGGATATACTCGTTAAGAGATGGCAGTTGTAGTCGAAGCGGTCTGGAAAGGCCCACCATAGGAGGTAAGAGTCCTGTAGATGAAACGACTAAAGTCTTGAGTATACTCCAGAGTACCACGAGACACGTGAAACCTTGTGGGAAGCAGGGGGGACCACCCCCCAAGGCTAAATACTACCTGGTGACCGATAGCGTATAGTACCGTGAGGGAAAGGTGAAAAGAACCCCGGGAGGGGAGTGAAAGAGAACCTGAAACCCTATGTTTACAAGCAGTGAAAGTCCTTTATATGGACGATCGCGTACTTTTTGTAGAACGGGCCAACGAGTTACGGTATGCAGCAAGGTTAAGCTGTTATGCAGCGGAGCCGCAGCGAAAGCGAGTCTTAAGAGGGCGATACAGTTGCATGCCGTAGACCCGAAACCGGGTGACCTATCCATGAGCAGGATGAAGCGGAAGTAAAATTTCGTGGAGGTCCGAACCCATGTCTGTTGAAAAAGGCTGGGATGACTTGTGGATAGCGGAGAAATTCCAATCGAACCCGGAGATAGCTGGTTCTCCCCGAAATAGCTTTAGGGCTAGCCTCAAATGAAGAGATGCGGAGGTAGAGCACTGAATAGCCTAGGGGCCCTCACCGGTTACCAAAGCTTATCAAACTCCGAATGCCGTATTCTTATATTTGGGAGTCAGACTACGTGAGATAAGTTTCGTGGTCAAAAGGGAAACAGCCCAGACCGTCAGCTAAGGTCCCAAAGTACAGGTTAAGTGGAAAAGGATGTGGGATTGCACAGACAACTAGGATGTTGGCTTAGAAGCAGCCACTCATTTAAAGAGTGCGTAATAGCTCACTAGTCGAGTGATCCTGCGCCAAAGATGTCCGGGGCTCAAACCTGTCACCGAAGCTACGGCAGCGCGTCAGCGCTGGGTAGGGGAGCATTGTATGCGGGTAGAAGTCACACCGTAAGGAGTGGTGGACTGCATACAAGAGAGAATGTTGGCATGAGTAGCGAGAGGTGGGTGAGAATCCCACCCGTCGAAAACCTAAGGTTTCCTGAGGAAGGTTCGTCCGCTCAGGGTTAGTCGGGACCTAAGCCGAGGACGAAAGTCGTAGGCGATGGACAACAGGTTGAAATTCCTGTACCACCGAAGATTGTTTGAGCAATGGGGTGACACAGGAGGATAGGTCATGCGCACCGTTGGTCGTGTGCGTCTAAGCCCGTAGGGAGTTAGGATAGGCAAATCCGTTCTAACAATCCTAAAAGGTGATGGGGAGTGAAATTTAAGTAGCGAACTGACTGATTCCACACTGTCAAGAAAAGCCTCTAGTTAGATCTAGGTGCCCGTACCGCAAACCGACACAGGTAGGTGAGGAGAGAATCCTAAGACGAGCGAGAGAACTATTGTTAAGGAACTCGGCAAAATGACCCCGTAACTTCGGGAGAAGGGGTGCCACGGTAGGGTGTTAAAGCCCGAGGTGGCCGCAGAGAATAGGCCCAAGCGACTGTTTAACAAAAACACAGGTCTCTGCTAAGTCGAAAGACGATGTATAGGGGCTGACGCCTGCCCGGTGCTGGAAGGTTAAGGGGACGTGTTAACCGCAAGGTGAAGCACTGAACTTAAGCCCCAGTAAACGGCGGCCGTAACTATAACGGTCCTAAGGTAGCGAAATTCCTTGTCGGGTAAGTTCCGACCCGCACGAAAGGCGTAACGATTTGGGCACTGTCTCAACAATAGACTCGGTGAAATTGTAGTACCAGTGAAGATGCTGGTTACCCGCAGCAGGACGGAAAGACCCCGTGGAGCTTTACTGTAGCCTGACACTGGATTTTGGTATTGCATGTACAGGATAGGTGGGAGATTTGGAAGCTTGGACGCCAGTCTAGGTGGAGTCAACCTTGGGATACCACTCTTGTAATACTGGAGTTCTAACCATAAGCCGTGAATCCGGCTTTGGGACACTGTCAGGTGGGCAGTTTGACTGGGGCGGTCGCCTCCCAAAAAGTAACGGAGGCGCCCAAAGGTTCCCTCAGCGCGGTTGGAAATCGCGCGTAGAGTGTAAAGGCAGAAGGGAGCTTGATTGCGAGACGTACAGGTCGAGCAAGGACGAAAGTCGGGCTTAGTGATCCGGTGGTTCCGAGTGGAAGGGCCATCGCTCAACGGATAAAAGCTACCCCGGGGATAACAGGCTTATCTCCCCCAAGAGTCCACATCGACGGGGAGGTTTGGCACCTCGATGTCGGCTCGTCTCATCCTGGGGCTGTAGTAGGTCCCAAGGGTTGGGCTGTTCGCCCATTAAAGAGGCACGCGAGCTGGGTTCAGAACGTCGTGAGACAGTTCGGTCCCTATCCGCTGTGGGCGCAGGAAATTTGAGAGGAGCTGTCCTTAGTACGAGAGGACCGGGATGGACGTACCTCTGGTGTATCAGTTGTTCCGCCAGGAGCACGGCTGAGTAGCTATGTACGGACGGGATAAGCGCTGAAGGCATCTAAGCGCGAAGCCCCCCTCAAGATTAGATTTCCCATCCGCAAGGAGTAAGACCCCAGATAGACTATCTGGTTGATAGGTCGGAGGTGTAAGGGCAGTAATGTCTTCAGCTGACCGATACTAATAGGTCGAGGACTTGACCAAATGTATTTTTTCTCTAACTTCATGGTTCAGTTTTGAAGGTATATGCCTTCTAACTTCATAAAATCCAGTGACTACAGCGAAGGGGTCACACCTGTTCCCATACCGAACACAGCAGTTAAGCCCTTCAGCGCTGATGGTACTTAGGCGGAAGCGCCTTGGGAGAGTAGGTCGTTGCTGGTTTTAAAAAACCTCAGAAGATTTTCTTCTGAGGTTTTTGTTTTATTGTTTTTGAATAAGGTCTATTATATAAAAGGAAGAAAAAACATTATATTATCATGATTGACAGATAAACTGCAGCAAGGTACGATGGATTTATGATTGGCAGTAAATGTTAACTGGAGGATTTATTATGTTGAAGCTACTCTCATACTTAAAACCCTATTGGAAGGCCGTACTTTTAGCACCGTTGTTGATGCTGATTGAGGTGGTTACAGATCTGTTGCAGCCGAAATTAGTGGCAAATATTATTGACTACGGGATTGCAACAGGCGATATGGATTATATTATGAGAACTGGATTATTAATGATCGGGATTGCAATCATAGGACTCATGGGAGGATTCGGATGTGTTATTGCATCAGGAATTGCAAGCCAAAGCTTTGGTGCTGATTTGCGATCAGCGTTGTTTAAAAAAGTCCAGAGCTTTTCTTTCGCAAACCTAGATACGTTCAAGACATCTTCTCTAATTACCCGCTTGACCAACGATGTTACACAGGTACAGAATGTTGTACTGATGTCTTTGCGGATTATGGTACGGGCACCCCTTTTATCAATAGGCGGCATTATTATGGCCGTAAGTATTAATCCTCGCCTGGCTAGGATTCTTTTGATTGCCATTCCAGTCCTGGCATTTGTATTAGCCTTTGTTGCCCGAAGGGGATTTCCTCTATTCTCTAAGGTGCAGGCCAGGCTAGACCGTGTAAATGATGTAATGCGGGAAAATCTGGCAGGAATTAGAGTTGTAAAAGCCTTTGTAAGAAGTGACCTGGAAAAGGAGAGATTTGCTTCTGCAAATGAAGCGCTGATGGAAATCACTGTAAAAGCCTCTCGGATTATGGCGTTAACTATGCCTTTTATCATGCTGGTGATGCACTTGAGCATCGTAGCGATCTTATGGTTTGGAGGTATTCAGGTAAATAATGGACAGATGCAGGTGGGTGAAGTGGTTGCATTTATCAATTATATGACACAGATACTATTTTCCCTTATGCTGGTAGCCTTTGTTTTTATTATGCTTTCCCGTGCCAAAGCTTCAGCAGATCGCATTCAAGAGGTACTACAGACAGAAATAGATCTGAAAGATTTGCCTCAAGAAAGCACTGCCTTTATTAAACAAGGAGGAGTAGTTTTTGAGAATGTTAGTTTCCATTATACGGGCTCGAAGGGTGAGCCTATACTGAAAAACATCAGCTTTACAGCAGATCCAGGACAAACGATAGCCATTCTCGGGGGCATAGGTTCCGGAAAAACTACTTTGGTTAGTCTTATTCCTCGTCTTTACGATGCAACAGAAGGACGGGTATTGATCGATGGACAGGACGTACGAAATATTCCCCTAGATTTACTGCGGGGGTCAGTGGGCTTCGTGCTTCAAGAATCAGTCTTGTTTACAGGATCTATTAGAGAGAATTTGTGTTGGGGAAAAGAGAATGCTTCTGATACAGAGATTGAAAGGGTTGCTCAAATGGCACAAGCCCATGATTTTATTATGAGTTTTCCGGAGGGTTATAATACGCAGCTGGGACAAAAGGGTGTAAACCTCTCTGGAGGCCAGAAACAACGGTTAGCGATTGCGAGAGCCTTACTTAAAAAGCCTCCCATTCTAATCCTTGATGATAGTACCAGTGCAGTAGATTTAGGAACTGAATTAAGAATCCGGGCTGCCCTGAATCAAAGAAAGGAAAAACCTACTGTATTTCTGATTGCACAGAGAATTAGTTCTGTAATGGATGCGGATAAAATCCTTGTACTGGAAGATGGTAGAATTGCTGCAGAGGGCATTCATCAGCAACTTCTTGAAACAAGTGCGATTTACCAGGACATCTATCAATCTCAAATGGGAGAGGGGGCTGCCTATCATGTCGAATAATGAATCTGAAAAAGACAATCATGGAGGAATGGTGAAAATACCAGGTGGACGTCCAGGCGGTATGGGAAGTAGGCATCACAAAATGATGATGGGACCAGTGGTAAAGGCAAAGGATGTAAAGGCAACATTATGCAGGCTCTGGTACTATTTGGGCAGACAGAAGAGTACTCTGCTTACCGTATTTACCTTTGTATTGATCGGTGCCCTGTTAAATTTGCTGGGACCTTATTTAATAGGTGTTGCCATTGACCGTTATATTATACCCGGTGACTTTGAAGGACTGCAGTATATTGCCTTGGTGATGATTGCAATCTACGGACTCAATGTAGTAAGTACATGGCTGCAGAACTATTGGATGATCGGAATGGCTCAGAATACGGTTTTACATATGCGCAAAGACTTATTTAATAAGCTGCAGACACTACCTTTGAGTTTTTTCGATAATAAACCTCATGGTGAGCTAATGAGTCGGCTAACTAATGATATTGAAAACATCAGTAATACCTTAAATACCAGTACGACACAAATTTTTTCCAGTATAATTACCATTGTAGGAACATTCCTATTTATGCTGTGGCTCAGTCCTGCATTAACTCTGCTAAGTATTATTGTCATACCCCTTATGGCAGCCTGTACCAAGCTTATAGCAAAAAGGACGAGAAACTACTTCTCAGAACAGCAGAAGCATTTAGGAGAATTAAATGGATTAATAGAAGAAACTATTTCGGGTCAACGGGTGGTGAAGGTATTTTCTAGGGAAAAAAAAGTTATTGAAAAATTTGATGCGTATAATCTTCAATTAAGAGAGGCGGGTATGCGGGCACAAATCTTTTCCGGTTTAATACCTCCCCTGATGAATGTGCTTAATAACCTAAGTCTGGCAATTGTGGCCGGTGCAGGAGGATGGTTAGCGGTAGAAGGTGTTATAACTGTGGGAATCATTGCCAGCTTTATTAGCTATGCAAAGCAGTTTACCCGTCCTTTGAATGAGCTTGCCAATCAATTTAACATGATCCAATCAGCAATTGCAGGAGCAGAAAGGGTTTTTGAAATTATGGACGAAAAGCCGGAAACGATAGATTCGCCAAATGCAGTGAAGCTTGACAATATTGCTGGGGAAGTAGACTTTGATCAGGTTTCCTTTGGGTATAAAGAGGAGGTTCCGGTACTCAAAGGCATCGACTTGCATGTAAAGCCGGGGCAGGCCATTGCACTAGTAGGACCTACGGGAGCAGGCAAAACGACAATCATTAACCTTTTAATGCGATTTTATGATGTGAGTCAGGGACAAATTAGAATTGACGGACAAGAGATCAAAACAATCAAAAGGAATGATCTCCGTACTTCTTTAGGTATTGTACTACAAGATACATATTTGTTTTCAGAATCAGTGAAAGAAAACATCCGTTATGGAAGATTGGATGCAACTGACGAAGAAATTGAAGCAGCAGCACGATTAGCTAATGCCGATGGATTTATACGGCGCCTGTCTCAAGGCTATGATACTGTTTTGTCGGAAGATGGAGGGAATTTAAGCCAAGGGCAGCGACAGCTTCTGGCGATTGCGAGGGCTATCTTGGCAGATCCGGCCATATTAATTCTAGATGAGGCCACCAGCAGTGTGGATACCCGTACAGAAGTACAGATCCAGCAGGCAATGCTCAATCTAATGAAGGGGCGCACCAGCTTTGTGATTGCCCATCGATTGAGTACAATACGGGATGCGGATAAAATTGTGGTAATCGATAGGGGAGAGATTCGAGAGCAGGGTACCCATGAAGAGCTGCTGCAGAAAAAAGGATTCTATCATCAATTGTATATGAGTCAATTTCATCGACAAGTATCATAAATAAAAGATAGCAGAGAGTATCTCATGATCACCATTCTTTTTTCTATTGCATAGAATGAAAGTATATATTCTGGCGAAAAGAAGGTGTAATATGAGTTTTATAAAGAATCCCGTACAAATTATTACACAGCGAATGGTTTCCTCCGATCAGCGATTAAATATTGAGTACCCGGTAATTGTAGGAATGGTTGATACTGCGGTACAACATCAGATGAACATAGCCATTCGTCGTTTAGTGAACAAGATCATTATTGACCAGGGATACTATCAGAACTATCAAACTTCTGTGGAAGGCTGGTATGAAATCAAAAACAATCAGCGGGGAATATTAAGCCTTAATATTATTAACTTTGCTTATACGCAAGGAGCCGCCCACGGATTAACTGTGATAAAGTCGTTAACCTTTGATATCCAAACAGGAAAGGTGTACACCCTTGGAGACTTATTTAAGCCTGGAAGTGATTATGTTAAAGTGTTGTCGGCAATTATTCGGAGACAGATCAAAGATAGAGATATCTTTCTTTTAGATGATTTTAAGGATATCTCTTCGGATCAGGATTTTTATATTGCTGATAAATGCTTGGTAATTTACTATCAGCTTTATGAATTGACAGCCTATGCCTTCGGTTTTCCGATGTTTCCTATCTCAGTGTATGAAATTCAAGATATTATCAGAGAGGATGGGCCATTAGGTGTTATGGCAGTTAATGACTGAAAAATTCGGAAGAGTATCAATATTACTGACTGCAATAAGCCAAGAATGAACTTCTTGGCTTATATTGTGATTACTCAGTCATGACTTCGAATATACTCAGCTTGATATGAATTGCAGAAAGTCTATACTGCGCAATAAAGAAGGAAATATAAGGTTGCGGATAGAATATGTATATAGGATTTTTGAAAATACCGTAGATAAGGGGCGATTTGTATGATACGAAACTTAGGACATATCTCTATCCGAACAAGAGACATTGAATTGTCTACTAAATTTTATAGAGATATTCTAGGCATTCCATTTTCACGAAGAGAGGAAACGGAAAGATTCTATGTAGTCTTTCTTCAGCTTGGCGATACGGAGATCGAGCTGTTGCAACTAAAAAATGGAGAATACGAAAAACGGGCAGATGGGCCAGTGGATCATATGGCTTTTTTTGTGGAAGATTTAGATGCAGCAATGCAAAAATTGAAAGAACATCAGGTGGTAGTTTTGTCAGATACGGTTAGAGAGGTCTTCGGTTGGCGGGTTATGTTTGTTCAAGGGCCTGATGGAGAGAGAATCGAATTAATGGAGGTAATTAAATAGATTTTTATAACAACATAAAGTAGACGATCGGTAAATTGAAGATATAAATAAGTGAGGGATACAATGGATCTGCTAATTAGCATAGGAATAGCATTTGTGGCATTGGTTTATGGCGTGTACAGGGGAATTTTTATTGGATACATACTTTCAGGATGTCTATTGGTATTTGCTGTCGTAGCGTGGAGAAGAGGATTTTCATGGCAAAGTACTGCAGTCATGGCCTATAGGGGCGGGAAAAAAGCCCTTATTGTTTTAAAAATATTTCTATTGATCGGGGCAATTACTGCGGCCTGGATGGCATCAGGAACCGTTCCGGGAATTGTATATTATGGGATACAGCTTATGAATCCCAACTATTTTATCCTATATGCTTTTCTAATTAGCGTAGTCGTTTCATTTTTGTTGGGAACCTCCTTTGGAACGATCAGCACGGTAGGTATTTCTTTTATGATGATGGCGAAAAGTGGAAATGTAGATACCGCGATTGTTGCAGGAGCACTGATTGCAGGTGCTTATTTTGGAGATCGATGTTCTCCCATGTCCTCTAGTGCCCATTTAGTAGCAAATCTTACAAAAACAGACCTATATATCAATATAAAAAATATGTTTAAAAGTGCAGGAATGCCCCTGGCCC
Source organism: Geosporobacter ferrireducens (assembly GCF_001750685.1). GTDB lineage: Bacteria > Bacillota > Clostridia > Peptostreptococcales > Thermotaleaceae > Geosporobacter > Geosporobacter ferrireducens. The sequence continues at coordinate 3,247,510 of NZ_CP017269.1, forward strand.
TTTCAGTTATATTTTATGGAATTCTTTCTTTTCAACAACCGCTAAATTTTTCTGGGACTTCGATAGATAGTGAAATCAGTCAGGTTTTTACTGTCCACTGGACTGTTTTGCTTCCAGCGTTGATGATACTTATATTAGCTGCTTTTCGTATTGATGTAAAGAAATCTATGATGATCAGCATTATTACTGCAGGTGCCATAGCCATCGTACTGCAACGTTACGCCCTTTGGGAAATACTACAGTATACCGTATTCGGATTCAAACTGTCAGAGCAAAGCACATTGTATAATATTATCAAAGGAGGAGGAATCTTATCTATGTGGAAACCCTCTTTAGTAGTATTTGTATCTTGCGCTTTGGCCGGAATCTTTGAAGGGACTGAAATGCTTCAGTATATTGAAAGATTTCTTAGACGTGCAAACTCTAAATCTGCTGTATTTATCTATACGACCTTAACGAGTATTGCGACTGGAGCTTTTGGATGCAGCCAATCCATATCTATTGTTTTGACAAATCAGCTTATGGAGGGAACCTACACTGAAAGAGAACTGGATAAACATCAATTGGCTCTTGATATTGAAAATACCAGTGTTGTACTGGCAGCCTTGATTCCATGGAATATTGCAGCCTTAGTGCCTACGACTACTATGGACGTAAGCAGTACAGCCTATATCCCCTTTGCCATTTACCTTTATCTGATTCCCCTCTGGAATGTCTTATATTATAGAATCATGGATAGGAGATATCATAAGGAAAAAAGTGCCTTACCACTAACTTAAGAAGGAATTATGAATGAATAAAAGAGACTTGTTTAGGCAAGTCCTTTTTATCATCTATTTGCTGGAATACTATGAATTGAGAAAACCTATTATATAATAAGTCTGTAAGTATAGGTCTAAATCTTGAAAAAATCACTTAAAAGCATATTGATCTAAAAAGTTTGAGTTCTAGAGAAATCTAGTTAAATTATAAAGGAAATTTGGGTATATTGAATAGTAGACGCATTGATCAAAATAAACTACTGTGATGATTTTGAAAGGAGCTTTATTCATGAAAGAGATTATACTGGCTGGAGGATGTTTTTGGGGTGTAGAAGCCTACCTGTCCAGACTTGAGGGTGTAGTAGAAACAAAAGTTGGCTATGCCAATGGACACATAGAGAATCCCACCTACCAACAGGTTTGTACTGCTGAAACAGGACACACGGAAGCCTGCTATGTACGATACGATGAAATTGTGATTAGTTTAGAGAAGCTTTTAAACCATTTTTGGAAGATTATCGACCCTACTGTTTTAAATAGACAAGGACCAGATATAGGAGCGCAGTATCGTACAGGGATCTATTACAAGGATAAAGAAGATTTGGAAATTATCTTTAAAACGAAAGCCGAGCAGGAAAAGCGATATCCAATACCTATTGTAACAGAGATAGAAGCTTTGAGATGCTTTTATCCTGCAGAAGAATATCACCAGAGGTATCTGGAAAAAAATCCTGGGGGATACTGCCATATTGATTTAGATGCCACTGACTAAAAAGTTTGGTATAATGAAAGTAAGCATGACTTGCTAGCCTTGCAAAAGGGGTTGAATCAATGGATGAATTTTTAACCGATGGGAGATACAGAACAAGACGTAGCCGTAAAAAAGAAAAAAACCATTTAGCATGGGTCTCTGTTATTATTGGATTGATCGGAATTCCAATGCTCTCACCTCTATACACTTTTTTCTACTTGACACCCCTTTATTTGATAGGCGCAGGAATATCGATCAGTGGTTGGCAAAAAAAGAAAAACCCAGTGGATCTATTGGGAATCCTATTAAACAGTATTTCTTTTATATGGACCCTTATTGCCTGGTGGTTGGTGATAAGTCTGTGGCTAGGAATATGAAGCGGCAGAGCAGCAGTCTCTGCTCTTTTGTTTTTGCCCTAAGAAAGAATAGGTATATATACTGATGTATGCATATATTTATACCTAAGAAGTTTTTATTTTTTAAAGGATATCACAAGCAATCAAATAGAAAGGAATTATAAAATGATGAAAAAAAAGTCGTTTATTTCGTTTCCTTTGTTGATAGGTGTTTTCGTATTGGGTATAGTTGCATGGATCAGTTTCTCAATTTTGCTGCCCCATATCAATGGAGAAAAGGAACGGGTTGTTCAAGCGGATGGGAGCAACTCTCAGGAGGACGATCTTTTAAAAGAAGTTCTATTATTGGAAGCGCTGGAGCAAGAGAAAAATCAAGAATCTATAGAAGGACTGAAAGCACTAACCAATAGAAAAGACGCGGTAGGATATCAGGCCAATATTTTATTGGCGGAGAGGATTTCAACATTGAGGAAGGATCCTACCAGCTATTATCGACAGGCATTGGAGTTATACGATACAAAAGAAGTACGTTACAAATTAGCTGCAGCTCTCGTTGAACAAGGAAGAAAGGAAGAAGCTGTAGCGCAATATAAGTTGTTGATTCCTGACGAAGAAGCCTGCCTAGCTCTGCTAAACCTGGAAATCCAACCAATTGCATTAGGAGAATGGTTATTGGAGCGTAAACAGTGGAAAAGAGCAGCAGAATTTATAAAGCCTTATTTGGAGCAAACAGAAGAGGTCCAAGTAAAGGTGCTGTTGCAGAAGCAATATGCAAAGGCTCTAGGAGAATTAGGTCTTTATAAAGATACATTACTGGCATTAGAACCCTTAATGGTTTCAAACCTGTGGGATCAGGAGCTGCAGTGGTGGTATGGGCGAGCCTTGGAAGGAACGGGGCAAACGGAACAGGCGAAAAAGGTATATCAATCATTGGATGCCCGGGGTGCCTACCGTTTAGGATTATTGCTGGAGAAGGATGGCGCATTAGAGACTGCAGCAGCAGTATTCAGCAGCAGCAGTGAAAATATTTCCCGATGGAAGGGCGCCCGACTTTGGGAAGAGCTGGGCAAGAGAGAAAAAGCATTGGAAATTTATCTGAGCCTTGCAAAAGAGGAGGATATACACCAAGATGATGCTGCCTATCGTGCCTATATACTCATGCAGCGAATGGGAAAACAAGAAACAGAAGAATTGCTATCCTTCTTGAAAAAGCGCCCAGCTTGGGCCGCACGGTTGAATAAGAAGGCAGAATGGGAGATTGTACCGGTAGTCTCCTATGAAAGACCAGTGTTTATTGATCGGGTAGAGATCTACCGGGAGAGTGGCAGAGGGAAACTGGCAGATATAGAGTTGATAATTGGTGAAAGATTTGCAGATAACTCCGATAAGTTAGCACTAGGGGATTGGTATTTAGAACAGGAAAAGTATTATCAAGCGGTACTTTGGGGGATTAGAGCCCTGCGGGAGCAGCCAAGCAAGCGGGCTTATGAGTTGGCCTATCAGAGACCCTATGAAGAAGAAGTACAAAAAGCAGCAAAGGAATTTAATCTTGACCCGAATATGATTTGGGCAGTGATGCGAGAGGAAAGCCATTATCGTGCAGATGTATATTCTCCTGTGGGGGCGGTAGGATTGATGCAGGTTATGCCTGCCACTGGAAAGGATATTGCAGCACGGTTAAAGGTACCCTTTGAAGATGGAGATCTGCTAAAGCCAGAAGTAAATATTCGTTTTGGTGCGTACTACCTGAGGTCTATGCTAAACATGTTTGGAGATGATGAAGACAAAGCTCTGGCCGCTTACAATGGAGGGCCAGGGAATGTAAGACGTTGGAGTGAAAGCAAGGTAGGAAAATCAAAGACAGATTTTCCTACGGCGATTACTTTTCAAGAGACGAGAGAATATATTACAAAAGTAAAAAATACCCAACATACCCTTGAGTGGATTCATGAAAAATAAATATTAGAGGATGAATAAATAAAACAGTCAATTCAACTTTGGCTGTTTTATTTTTGATCGTTTTCAGGAAGGCATCTTGTAACGTAAAGAGAAAGGCTTAGATTGTAAAAATAGTATGAATATATTATGATAAATAATATACATTGTTGAAATTATGGATATTATACAAAAAATATAAATAGATGTAGTGCTGTAAATAATTGAAATGAGCAATACCCACCAAGAGGGGAGATGACTCTATGAACAGAATAAAACACCTTTTTATAATTGTATGTATATTTTTTTGCACGTCTTTTATTAATGGCAATGCGCAAAAATGGGATCCTACCCATTCGATAAACTTGACGGAACAAGAAAAAGAATGGCTTTTAGAAAATAAGGGCCGTACATTGATTATGGGAGTGGTACCCTACTCAGGAACGGACTACTATCAGTACAATGGAGAGGATAAGGGATATCTGTTGGAGTTGAAAAAGTCCCTTGAGGAAGAGTTGGGGCTGCAGATAAGAATAGAGGCTGATCAAAACTGGTCTCAGATCTATCAGGGATTGCAAAATGGCTCTATAGATATTCTCTGTGGCGCCAATGAAACCCCTGATAGGAAGAAAATGATGTCTTTTACCCGACCGGTGCATCAATATCCATATGCCGTCGTAGCGAAGGTAAATGGCAGTATTCATACCCTTGGGGATATTGATAATAGGATTGTAGGATTTATTGATGGGGATGCGGCTATAGACTTATTGCCTGAAAAATATAAAAATATCAAATATAACCAAAGAAGATTCTCTGATCAAGAGGAAGGAATACAGGCATTGTTAGAGGATCAGATAGACGCTTTTATCATAACCGGCGGCGCTGTAATCAATGAGTTTATATATAACTATCCAGATTTAAGACAAGTTGCATCTATTCGTACCATTACCTCGGATATGACCCTTTCTACCAGAAAAGAAGATGAAATTTTGGCAAGGATGTTGGATAAAAAAATTGCTCAAATGAGCAATACTGTATTGCCTAAGCTAATTCAACAGGCAGAGGTAGGTTACTATAAAAAAATCATGAATCTAACGGAGTCAGAAAGAGAATGGTTAAGCAAGGATGGTGTAGCAATTTACGGCGTTACTAAGGATTATTTGCCCTTTGATTATTATAAAAATGGCCAGTATATGGGGATTAGCGGGCAGATTATCAAAGAAATTTCCAGAATTACCGGAATCCAGTTTATTGGAAAATATGAAGACTTTGATATTTTGTATGAACTGCTAGAAAAAGATGAGATAGACCTGCTCAACATTGCCAGAACGGAAGAGCGAATAAAGCGTTTCCATTTCCCTAGGCCTTACAGTACGGAAAGAGATGTGATTATCGGAAGAAAGGAAAGCGAGGATGCGCTGGATGTATATGGATTAGAAGGAAAAACAGTTGCGGTTATAAAAGGGTTCTGGCATGGAGAGCATTTGATAAAAAACCTTACAAATGTAAAAATTATTGAAACCAATAATATCCAGGAATCCTTAAAGCTTGTTCATAGTAAAAAGGCGGATTATCTCATTGAAAATCCTACAGTTGCACGGTACTATATAGAAGACTTGCGCTTATATGACCTGACAGAAAAAGGCGTTACCAGTACAGATTCTTATTTATATTATGGTATTGCCCAGAGACAACCAGAACTGGCCGGTATTATCGACAAGGCTATTCCGTTACTGGATATAGATGCATTATTCAAAGAAGGATATAGAGAGGTGCCTCACCGGTATGACCAGGAATCCTATAAAAAGCTGGTTGCGCTGATCATAGGACTGGTTATATTGCTTATTGCTATAATTCTCTATGTAATTAAGTTGATCAATGACTTGATAAAAGAGAAAACAGAAACAGAACTGCTGAGACAGAGGGAGCAGTTTTTATATACCGATGCACTAACGGAACTCCATAATCGCAATTATTTTAAAAGAAAAATTAAGGAACAGATGGACCAACAAGGGTATCCGCAGACGGCTATCATCTGTGATATCAATAATTTAAAAGTTGTTAATGATCAGTATGGGCACCATGTTGGGGACGAATTGCTGAAGACTTTTGCAGACTCAATAAGGGCTGTTTGTCCCGCCGACAGTGTAATCATCCGGATGGGGGGAGATGAATTCCTGATTCTTTTGACAGCGATGGAGGAACGTGATGTGGAACAGATTATCGAAGAGATCAAGCGGATAAATGCCAATAACCCCATATCCATTGTTGAAAATAATCCTATTGCGGTGGAGTCCGCTTTCGGGTTTGCAACGAGAGAATCCAATGAAGTGAATATAGAGGAGCTAATTCAATTAGCAGATAAAAATATGTACAGCGATAAGCGAAAAGAAAAGGAAATAACATAGATAAAAAGATTCATGATACAACTATATAATAAAAAAGGAAAAAGGGGGATACATATGGAAACCTTGAAGAAGACCTTAAAGGAGGTTAATAGACAATGAAAAAAATTGAGACCATAGCCGTAGCCGGATTAGGTGCCATTGGTGCCGCTTATGCAAGTAAACTGTACGATATAAATCCACAGTCTGTAAAATTTATTGCCAATCAGGAGCGTGCAGAGAGATACCGGCGTACCGGTTTTACAATTAATGGGAAACCCTATGATTTTAATTATGTACAGCCGGAAGAAAAGGGCATGCCTGTAGATATGATAATTGTAGCTGTAAAATTTCATGACCTGCCTCAGGTAATCGAAGATATCCGAAATTATGTGGAAAAGGATACGATGATTTTATCATTGTTAAATGGCATTAGCAGTGAGGAAATTCTGGGCAGTGTTTATGGCATGGAGAAAATGCTTTACGGCAGCTGTGTGGGTATTGACGCGGTACGGGAAGGGTCTGTCATCTCCTATACAAATATCGGCAAGATAAACTTTGGGGAAAAGCAAAATGCTACACTGTCTTCCAGAGTAGAAGTAGTAAAAGAATTATTCGACCAAGCAGGTATCCCCTACCATATCCCCGAAGATATGCTGCGGACCTTATGGTGGAAATATGCCCTCAATGTAGGGGTTAACCAGGTCTCTGCGGTTTTAAAGGCACCCTATGGTGTTTTTCATGAGATGGAGGATGCTAGAGAATTAATGAAGATGGCCATGGAGGAAGTCTTGATTTTGTCTCAAAAAGAGGGGGTGAATCTGAAGCCGGAAGATATGGAAGAGTTCTTTAAAATATTAAATACTTTGGCGCCTGAAGGAAAGACCTCCATGCTCCAAGATGTGGAAGCAGGCAGGAAGACTGAAGTGGAAATGCTGGCAGGGACGGTAATGAACCTAGGGAAAAAGCATGGGGTAAAGACCCCGGTGAATGATATGCTCTTCCGTATGATCCGGGTTTTAGAAGAGATGAATCAAGAGCGCTAATTTCTATTGACGATTCTGAAAATTATTCATATAATAATATTGATAAATGAATAGGAAAAGCCTTTAGGTGCCCAGAAAGCTGGGAGAATAGGGAATCGGGTGCAAGTCCCGAACGGGCCCGCCACTGTAAAGAGGGAGTAAGTGCCAGTATGTCACCTCGTAAAGAGGGAAGGCGGCATAAGACGATGATCTTAAGTCAGGAGACCTGCCTAAAATGAACCGGTCGATTCGTGTGTAAAGTCGGCTTTGGTGAGGATGATGGAAAATCCACGCCTTTTATTGGTGTGGTTTTTTTTATTTGTATAAAAAAGGGGGATATATAATGGAAAAGCTAAATCAAACCTTGGAAAAAATCCAAGGACTTAATCAGCAGGCTATGGAGGAGGCACGAAACAGAATTGATCATTTGATTAAACCGCAGAAAAGCCTTGGCAAACTGGAGGATATCGCGGTGCAATTGTCTGGGATCACAGGAAAACTGCATCCAAAGCTGGACAGCAAGGCGATCATTGTTATGGCTGCAGATAATGGTGTATGTGAAGAAGGCATTTCTGCAGCACCGCAGGCGGTTACCAAACTAATGACTGGCTATATAGCTAATGGGGTCAGTGGTGTGTGTGCTTTAGCGGCTCAAGCGAGAGCACAGGTAATTACGGTGGATATCGGTGTAGCAGGAGATCTTGAAGATTCGAAGATCCTACATAAAAAGATTCGCCACGGTACCGGTAATATTGCTAAGGGCCCTGCTATGAGCAGAGAAGAAGCGATAAAGGCCATTGAAGTTGGGATTGAGATCGCGGAACAGGAAATCAAGAATGGTAGAAATCTATTAGGCACGGGTGAGATGGGGATTGGCAATACAACACCCAGTACAGCGATCCTGGCTGTGATGAGCGGAACAGATCCTGAAGAAATCACCGGGGTGGGTGCAAACCTGCCAAAGCAGCAGCTGGACAACAAAATTGCTGTTATCCATAGAGCCATAGAGATCAACAAGCCTGACAAAAACGATGGCATTGATGTACTTGCTAAAATTGGAGGATTAGATATTGCAGGAATGGCTGGGGTTATGCTGGCAGGAGCAGCAAATCGTGTTCCGGTGGTAGTAGATGGGTATATATCAACAGCAGCAGCTATTATTGCAGTAGCCATTGAGCCGAAGGTGCGGGATTATCTGATTTGTTCACATGCATCCGAGGAAAAGGGAGCTGCCAAAGCATCTGCTTTTATGAGCTTTGAACCGATGCTAAATCTTGATATGCGGTTAGGCGAAGGAACCGGCGCAGCTTTAGCCTTTAATATTATTGAGGCAGCCGCCTTTATGAGTGAAAAAATGATTACCTTCCAAGAGGCAGGGATTGGTGTCGTATAAGATTAATAAAAAAACCACATGGCAGCCATGTGGTTTTTATTTTTGTTGGTACTCCATCAGGGATTCGAGCCCTGGAGCCCCTGATTAAGACTCAGGTGCCCTATCTTGGTAAGCTAATAATAGAGAGGATATTTAATTCATTATAATGCACCTTTTCTATGGACTAGCATATTATTGTAGTGCCCAAGCCCCCTGAACATTTAAAAGGGGAGGTGCCTATATGTATAACCAAATGAGAGCAAAACACTATCCACCATATTACTGTGGTAAGAACTTTGACTGGATGTTCCTTTTGATAGTAGTCATTTTACTATTATTATTAGGAATTGGTGGATTTGATGGTGACAATAATTTCGTGCTGATCATTATCATTATCGTTGTGTTATTTGTATTCTTTGGTTATTGTTGGTAGTGGTAATGGAAGCTAGGGGGAAACCCCAGCTTCCAATTAAACTTAAACTTTCGCAGGAGTCCAAAGTATTTACTAACAAATTCATTGAAGGGAGGAGAGAAAATGATAAGTACTATACAGGTAACCCCACGCTGCAATAATGTTGAAATAGAAAGTCCTTATTTTAGACCTATAGAAAATCCTTATAATAGATCTAGAGAATTTACTCAAAAGCAAAATTATCCAGCTAATTCCTATAATACAATTAGTATTCATGTGACATTAGAACACTTAGTGGCTGTAACAGTTTTTTTGATAGGGATATTTTCTAAAGGAGGAATCTTGAATACAAAAGATTTTATAAATAAATACAACTTGGACATTGGAAAGATACTCAATATATTAGGAATGCTTAAGACAGAAAAGAGTAATTCTGATAGGCGCCCAATAATAAATACATTAAATAAAACTAGAAATAAAGGAGGTCAGCCCATAATGTCCGATAGAGATATAAATCCTAGTAACTTTGCAGATATAATAAAACAAGCTATTGAAATAGCAAATGAACTGAAAAAAGACCCCAATGTAGTAGATGCTATAAAAAATTCTAAAGGAAAAGTTGATACGGATACAATTGAAAATATAACAAATAAATTAAAAGATCTAGACGAACAAAAGAATATCGATCCTGGTAATATTGAAAGCATAGTAGAACAAGCTATTGAAATAGTAAATGAAATCAAAAAAACAAATAAGTAACAATCCAAGAAGATCATCTGGTGTTTATTACCATTTGATCTTTTTTAATATTATAAATATAATGATACACCTTTTCTATGGACTAGCATATTATTGTAGTGCCAGAGGGGCTTGGGACATCCTATGAAAAGAGGTGTCTATATGAATAGCTATTTCAAACAAAGCTACTATCCACCACCATATCACTGTCGTAAGAACTTTGACTGGATGTTCCTTTTGATAATAGTCATTTTACTATTATTATTAGGAGTTGGTGGAGTTGATGGTGATAATGGTTTCGTGCTGATCATTATCATTATCGTTGTGCTATTTGTATTCTTTGGTTGTCGTCGGTAGCAGTAATTGAGGCTGGGGGAAACCCCGGCTTCAATTATTTTGTAGGAATAAAGCCCAACTTCAAGAATGACAGGTAAACGTGTGTTTCAATAACGTCCAATCGGACGTTGTGATTACAAAAAAACATCAAAAATCCTATTGTCAGAATTTCAAAGTAAAGAAAAAACGTGCATTTCAAATTGGCTGAAATACACGTTTTCTACGTTATGGTACTCCATCAGGGATTCGAACCCTGGACCCCCTGATTAAGAGTCAGGTGCTCTAGCCAGCTGAGCTAATAGAGTAAGATAAATTTTTTCTTACGTTTTTTATTGTAACACTGCATATAGTATCTGTAAATAAATAGAGAAAAATTCAATAATTGGAGCAACAACGATAGAAAGTTTTTATATTGAATTTTAAAGATGCATAGAGAAATGACTGGTAAAATGGGAACAAATAGGCGGGAAAACCGTCCTATTTACGTATGGAAGTATAAGCAGGAATACTATAAAATTAAAGGTGGAAAATATTTTAAATACGCCGCTTTAAGAAAGGAAAAAACGATGACGCGTACGACAAAAGGAATTCTGGGTTTAGGGATTGTGCTAATAGGATTAAATTTTTATCAGTTAAGTCTAATGAAGGAACTGTCAAACCGGATGGATCATCAAATGAATCAGTACGACAACCTTAGAAATACCATAAGTAACATAAGTTCTTCGGTATCTGGCACCATGAACAGCTGGAAGCTTGAAAACCAGTGGATCAGGACGGCTAATGCAGAGCTGATGAGTATATCTGAGGATTTAAAACAAATGGAAGTCAGAGTGTTTTGGCAGTTTAATCATCTGCAAAAGGAAGAGAAGGTGTTCTTGCGAGTAGGGAAGAGAATCCTCCAGGATACGAAGGCTGAAGTAGTATGGGAGAAGTATCCGATTGAGGATGAGACAGACCTTGTCTATCAAATGGATTTAACCTTACCGCTTCAAGGCAGCTATATATTTGAAGCAGTAGCGGAGAGCAAAGAAGGGATTCGTTCTGCAGAATTGACGGAGTTTAATCCCTATAGTATGCTAGCGGAACGAATACAAGTTTATGGACATACATTTTCCCCTGATGGGAAAAAACTCCAGCTGAATATCCAGGTAACGAATTTTATAGAAGACCGGGGATATTTTTTCAGGGAAAAAGTAAAGATTACGAAAGACCAGCTAAAGTTGAAAACTGCTGTAGCAGAAATTTTTGTAAACGATCATAAAGTGAAAACTGTGGATTTAATAAAGGAAGGAAGATCTTCGGGAGCGGATCAACAGGGAGAGATAGTGGAAGAATCAATTACCTACGACAGTATCCTTGAAATTCAAGATGTTCTGCGGGGTGACGTGAGCGTTCGGGTAAAGCTGGAGGACCAGGCCGGTTTCATTTACGAAAGGGAAGTGCCTTTATATTAAATTTAAGTATAAATCTAAACATATTTTATTTCTTCAGGTATAGAATTTTGCAGAGAATCCAAAAATAGTTACAGGAGGTGTTTTCTGTGACGATTAAATTGACACAAAAAGAAACAATGCTGTTGCAGGATCAAAAAAAGCATGAAGAGATGTGTATCCAAAAATATTCAGATTATGCCATGAAGGCCGAAGACTCCCAGTTAAAACAGCTGTTCAAAAACCATGCTTCTCAGGAACAGCAGCACTTGAATACCATCAATGACATTTTAAGCGGTAAAATGCCAAATACCCAGCAAAATCAGCAAGGACAGCAACAGGGGCAACAGCAAGACCAATCAGGAAGCCAGAGCGGCGGCATGCAGAACAATTCTCAGGGACAACCCCAAAGCAGCGGATACAACCAACAAGATGCCTTTCTTTGCAACGATTTGCTGATGACAGAGAAATACGTTTCAGGAGCTTATGATACAGCTATCTTTGAGTTTACAGATACCAATATTCGTCAAACCCTTAATCATATTCAGAAAGAGGAACAGCAGCATGGAGAAGATATCTACATGTATATGAACAGTAAAGGAATGTATCAACCACAGTAACAAGGGTTACCGACAGAAGGGCAGACTGGGATAAATATCCTTAAAAGTCTGTCTTTTATTTTAGATGAAGGAAGAATCTTACGGAGGACTTGCGCATCTTGTATACATTGTGTATTATTATAGTAAGTTTATGCTGAAATCGAATATTCAATAGATAGATCATAGGAAATTCTACATGGGGAGGAGTAAAGACATGAGCCTGTCAAATGAAGAACACAATAAGAATAAAGTAGAGGAGCAAGCAGAGGACAATGGAAAATCCGCTTCTGTTCCCTCAACCAATTTTATTCAAAGTATTATTAATGACGATTTAAAAGAGCATGTATATGATCGCGTACATACCCGTTTCCCGCCAGAGCCTAACGGATATTTACACATAGGACATGCTAAGTCTATCGCTTTAAATTTTGGTATTGCAGCAGAAAATAGGGGACTATGCAACCTGCGTTTTGATGATACCAATCCTAGTAAAGAGGAAGTAGAGTTTGTGGAGTCGATCCAGGAGGATATCCGCTGGCTTGGTTTTGACTGGGAAGAAAGGCTTTACTATGCCTCTGACTACTTTGAGCGATTATATGATTATGCAATGCAGCTCATTCAATCTGGAAATGCTTATGTTTGTGATTTAAGTGCACAGGAAATGAGGGAATATAGAGGTACATTAACAGAACCAGGAAAAGAGAGTCCTTATAGAAATCGTTCGATAGAGGAGAATCTAGCTCTATTCAGAGGAATGCGTGCAGGCGAATTCCCAGATGGTTCCAGAGTACTCCGTGCAAAAATAGATATGGCATCACCAAATATGAATATGAGAGATCCTGTACTTTACAGGATTATGCGTGCCCACCATCATCGTACAGGGGATGATTGGTGTATCTATCCAATGTATGACTATGCCCATCCGTTGTCCGATGCCATTGAAAACATTACCCATTCGATTTGTACTTTAGAGTTTGAAGACCACCGGCCACTTTATGACTGGACCCTCGATACACTAGGCATTAAGCCAAGACCAAGGCAGATCGAATTTGCACGGTTAAACCTAACAAACACCATCATGAGCAAACGCTATCTTAGAGAGCTGGTAGAACAAAACTATGTAGACGGATGGGATGACCCAAGGATGCCTACCATTTCAGGTTTGAGGAGAAGAGGCTTTACACCGGCAGCTATTCGGGATTTTTGCGATCGTATTGGTGTTGCCAAGAGTAATAGCATTGTAGATGCGGCGCTGTTGGAACACTGCATAAGAGAGGACCTAAATGCCAAGGCGCCAAGGGTTATGGCAGTACTGAGGCCATTAAAAGTTGTACTGACCAACTATCCGGAAGGTCAAGTAGAGCTGCTGGATGCAGAAAATAATCCTGAATGTCCGGAAATGGGTTCCAGAAAGCTGCCTTTCTCCCGGGAACTATACATTGAGCAGGATGACTTTATGGAGAATCCCCCAAAAAAATTTTTCCGACTGGCACCGGGCCAAGAAGTACGATTAAAACATGCCTATATTATCAAATGTGAAGAAGTAATTAAAGATGAAGCTACAGGAGAAATCTTGGAACTCCGCTGCACTTATGATTCTGAAACAAAGAGTGGCGGTGCGAACAGCGGCAGAAAGGTAAAAGGAACACTGCACTGGGTATCTGCGCTTCATGGTCTACAAGCAGAGGTGCGCCTATATGACTACCTGATTTTAGATGAAGAACAAAAGAAGGAAGAAGAAGCGTCTGACTGGAAGGAACAACTAAATAAAAATTCCCTCGAGAAATTAACAACATGCTATGTAGAGTCAAATCTTGCAGAGGCAGTGCCGGGAAGCCGATATCAATTCTTGCGTCAAGGCTACTTCTGTGTAGACACAAAGGGTTCCTCCAAGGATAAATTGGTATTTAACCGTATTGTAGGATTAAAAGACTCTTGGTCAAAGATTACAAAAGCATAATTTATTAGTATAAAAAACGGCCCTCTATTAGAGTGGCTGTTTCTTTTTGTATGAAGAAAATGTGACATATAATAAAATTGTGTCATATGAAATAAATTGACATCTTCTGTAAATAGGGCTATAATTTTCTAAAAATTAAAAACATTGTGGGTGAAGGGGGAAGTAGAGATGTTATTTTTGCGAAAGAGTGTGAGCAGCATGAAAGGCCTGGTATGGACACTCTTATTTGTAATGCTTTTTTCCAGCTTTACAGTCTTTGCATCACAGGGAGAGATTTCTAGCAGAGATCAGATCGCTTCACAGTATAAATGGAAATTGGAACACATTTATCCTACAGATGGGGATTGGGAGAAGGATTATAAAAAACTGGAAGAGATGATTCCCAAGATGGATACCTATAAGGGGAAGCTTGCTCAGACAGACCAATTGATAGCTGCCTTCAAACTTAGAGAGGATATGCTGCGGATTAGTGATAAATTGACTGTATATGCGGGCATGAAGAGTGATGAAGACAATGCTAATGATACATACGGAGCCATGGTGGATCGTGCCGATGGTATAACTGCCAAACTGAAGGCAGCTGCAGCCTTCATAGAACCTGAAATTCTGAAATTTCCAGAGGATACCTTGAAAGATTATATGCAAAAGGCAGAATTAAAAGATTACAGCTTATATTTTGACAACCTGCTTCGAACGAAAGCCCATCGGCTTTCAGAAACCGAAGAAGCCCTGTTAGCCCTTGCGGGAGAAATGGCTGCAGCACCGGAAAATGTTTATACATCCTTCCGCTACGTAGATCGGAGAATTGGTGAAATAGAGGACGAAGAAGGGAAAAAAGTCAAAGTGTCACCGGCTACTTACAGTGGGATGCTGGAGCACCCAAACCGGGATATGCGCAAAAAGGCTTTTGAAGCAGAGTTTACAAGCTTTAAGGAAAGCATTAATGTACTTGCAGCAGCCCTCTCGGGGGAAGTAAAGTCTAATGTCTTCTTTGCGAAAGCCAGGAAATATGATTCGGCATTAGAAGCAGCTCTTGCCCCGGATAATATTCAACCGGAGGTTTACAATAGCTTGATCGAAGCGGTTAATAACAATCTAGAACCCCTCCATCGATATGTTTCCTTACGTAAGAAGCTTCTAGGAATTGGGGATAAGGTGCATTTCTATGATATGTATGTATCCATGGTGCCCTCTGTAGCTTCTGATATCAAGTATGAGGATGGACAGCAAATGATGCTTGAAGCACTAAGCGCACTGGGAGAAGAATATATTTCCGATTTGAAGAAGGGCTTATCTTCTGGGTGGATTGATGTCTATGAGACACAAAATAAATACTCAGGAGCTTATTCTTGGGGTGCCTACGATACACATCCCTATGTGCTGTTGAATTATAACGGCACTCTGGATGCTGTAAGTACGCTGGCTCATGAGATGGGGCATGCATTAAACACCTATTATTCCAATCAACATCAACCCTATGCCAAGGCAGAATACCCGATTTTTACAGCAGAAGTTGCTTCAACTACCAATGAAGCATTGATGCTGGATTACCTCATCAAAAATGCCGAAACAAAACAGGAAAAAATGTATCTGATCAATTCCTATTTAGAGCAGATCAGAGGATCTATCTATACGCAAATTATGTATGCTGAATTCGAAAAAGAAATTCATGATGCGGTAGAATCAGGAGAAGCATTAAATGCCACCTTCTTAAACGAGACATGGGGCAGTCTGATGAAGAAATATTATGGAGAAGATTTTGAGGTGGATGAGCTGGCAAAGGTTTGGTGGTCAAGAATTCCACATTTCTATTGGAATTTCTATGTCTATAAATATGCTACAGGACTTTCTGCAGGGATTATCCTATCGGATAAGATTGCTACAGAAGGAAAACCGGCAAGAGATGCTTATCTGAACTTCTTAAAAGCCGGCGGTTCTGATTATCCTGTAGAAATGCTGAAGGCAGTAGGGGTGGATCTATCTAATCCGGAGCCTGTAGAAAAAGCCTTGGTAAAATTTAATGATCTCCTGGATGAATTCGAATCGCTGATGCAAGAATAACATAGGGGAAAAGAATTGAAAAGCCCTCGCAAATCCAATGCACTGAGGGCTTTTCTGATATAAATAAATTTATATAAATGAAAAAGGGATAGGCTGTAGCGGTCAACAATGTGCACCAAAAGGGCTGACTTTATTGCATAGGTAAAATCATACGCACAGTAGTACCCACTTGCAGTGTACTTTCCACTTCAATTTTGCCTTCATGCTTGTCAATAATCAACTTAGCGATAGATAATCCCAAACCATGTCCGCCGCTTTCTTTTGCCCTAGATTTGTCTGCACGATAGAAGCGGTTAAAGATTTGGGGCAAGTCCTCCTTCGGGATACCTACACCGGTATCAGCAACCTCCAAAATGACCTGTTTCTTACGTATATAAGAGATAATTTTAATGCTGCCATTCTCAGGAGTGTATTTTACACTATTATCTACTAGAATACGAAAGGCCTGCTTTAACAGTTTGCGATCCGCATTCAGTATAATCTCTCCATTTAGGGCTGTGGAAATCCGATGCTTAGTGTCAATCAACCTAGTTTCCTTGGCTACCTCTTCAATGAGTTCGTTGAGAAGAAAAGATTCCCTTTCCAGCTTTAAAAGATTTTTATCATTTCTAGCCAAGAAAAGAAGTTTTTCAGTCAAATCCTTCATATTTTCAGACTCACCTTTGATGGCGCTAATAGACTCCTCCAGAACCTCCCGGTCATTTTTTCCCCAACGGTCCATCAGACTGGCGTAGCCTTGTATGACGGAGATCGGTGTTCTTAATTCATGGGATGCATCGGACACAAATCGGTTTTGCTGCTCGTAGGAAGATTGGATACGATCAATCATCTCATTAAAAGTTTCTGCCAGATCTTTCAATTCATCCTGAGAGCTGCCTACATCTAAGCGCATGTCTAAATCCTGTATGGTGATGGCTTTAACGGTTTCTGTCATCTTTGCAATAGGACTGAGCATTCTTCTGCTGACCCTAGAACCAATAAGAGTGGTAACCAGAATACCAGTGCCATTGGCAATCAGCAATATGACGAACAAGATTCCAATATAATTATTTTCTCTTTCCAAGTCCTTATAGACCTGTAGATGGAGGGTTTGACCTTTCCAGAGAATCTGGCGGTTGGACAATATGATTTGCCTTGCTTCCAGCCGCAATAGAGAAGGAGAAGAGGGACCTTCCCAAAATCCAGTTATTCGGGTTTTGGAGGTGCTGCTGTATATCGATTCTCTCTGATTATCAAAAATGATGATTACTGCACCATTGCGGCGAGCCAATTCTTCTAGAGAAGTTTCAGGAATTTCTTGACTCTGATGGAGATAATCTTCCACAATTCTACTGGTCATATCCATTGACTGACGTACCTGCTGGAACAGGAAGAAACGAAAGCCTATCAAGATCATGGCGGTGGAAAGAAGCAATAACAATGCAAAGATGAAACTATACACCACTGTTATTTTAAAGGTTATAGAAAAACGAAAAAGCTTCTTAAGTTTTTTAAAGGTAGGGTTCAGCAACTTCCCTACCAGAGAGAAAATAATCCTTAGAAGAAAAGGAATAATTTTTAAAAGAAATTGGAGCAACAGCCACAGCCATGATAGCAGTTTCATGAACAATCCTTGTTTATTTTTGCGGTTCATCTTTTAAAAGATATCCCACCCCTCGTACGGTATGAATCAGTTTTTTATTGTATTTTTCATCAATTTTGCTGCGCAGGTAGCGGATATAGACATCTACCACATTGGTATCTCCCAAATAGTCATATCCCCATACGGTTTCCAGAATTTTTTCCCTTGTTAGGACAATATTCTGGTTTTCTATCAGATATTGAAGTAAGTCATATTCTCTCTTAGTCAGGTCAATCGATTCACCGCTGAAGGTAACAAGATGTTTATCCAGATCTAACAACAGATTGCCGCAACACAGTGTTTTTGTGGAAGTCGTGACTGTACGTTTCCTTTTTAATGCGACTCTAATCCGTGCTAAAAGCTCTTCAATGGCAAAGGGCTTTGTAATATAGTCATCCGCACCTAAATCTAATCCCATAACCTTATCGGTAATCTCATCTTTTGCTGTCAGCATGATGACGGGAACTTCCGAAGATTGACGGATGCGGCGGCAGACCTCCATCCCATTTAACTCTGGAAGCATCACATCTAAAAGCACTAGATCAATATCCGGCTGCAGGGCTTTCTCTAAGCCAGTTCTTCCATCATGGGCCTGCTCTACCAGATAACCCTCATATTTCAGCTCAAGCTCAACAAATCGGGCAATTTTCAGCTCATCTTCAACCAACAATATTTTATAAGATTCCATAAAAATGCCTCCTCAAGATGAAGGATTTCTTTTCTTCATTATAACGTATTTTTTCATAAAAAATATAGATTAAACTTTAGATGAAAGAAAAAACCTACAAAAGTATGTAGGTTAATGTTTTTCTTCTACAGGGTGATCCTCGGAAGTAAACTTCTCTTTCACACTGCTGACTGCAGAGGACATTTTATCTAGAATTTCATTGACTTCTACGTCCTGGCCATCTTTTTTTTCAATTCTGATTTTGTGGTTTGTCAGCAATGCCACGGGAACGCCTACGATTACAACAGGTGTAGCTACAATGGTGATGAGGATTGCTGCGGTTAGGGGAATATTGATTAAATTATCCTTTTTACCTGCGATAACCAACTTTGTTTCATTGCCCTTTTGAACTACCGTTTTAACTTTACTGAAAAACTTGCTTTCACAGGAAGCTTTTTTTTCTGGTTTTACCTTGTGATCCTGTTCCAAATACACAAGGGCTTCAACGATGTCATTATTGCATCGTTCCAGTGCCTCTTTGGCATCCTGGTAGCTTACATGTGCCCGTTCTCTTAGTAAATCGATCTTTTCAAGTGTAATACTCATTGCATATCCCTCCGTATATAATTTGTGAAAACCTCTTATGAATAGATGATTTAGCATTTAAAGGTTTTCGCTGTTCATATTTTTATTATAAGCGTCAGGGATTAGAAGATTCTTAGGGAAAGATTAGAATTAGATTAGAAAAAATAGCTTTACGCCTATAGAATATTAAAAAATATGCTATGCTAATGAATAGGAAGACAATAAGATAAGCTAAATCGTAAGACCATGAAAATACCTAGAAAAGGATGAGATGCATGCGTGTATTTATTGCCATAGAGTTGGAAGAGGGAATCAGAAATTATCTGATAGACCAGCAGCGAATTATTCGGAAAAACAGCAAAAAAGGAAATTTTACAAGAAGGGAAAATCTTCACTTAACCCTGCGATTCATTGGAGAAATAGACAGAAATGACATTCAGCGGATAGAAAGTGCCATGGAAGAGGCTGTAGAAAAAAAGGATTTATTTTATATGAAATTAGGTGCCATGGGAGAATTTCCAAGGGGGAATAAGCGAATCCTCTGGATTGGAATTTCTGAAGGTCTGCAATCGCTAAAGGATTTATTTGAGCGTCTGGAAGCAGCCTTGGAAAAACGCGGATTTTCCAGGGAGGCAAAAGGTTTAACGCCACACATTACCTTAGGGAGAGAAGTCGTATTGGAAAAGGACACGGTTGATTTAGCAAGAGAGTTAGATACGGTACCAAAAGCAATTAAGGTAGCAAAGATTTCGTTAATGGAAAGTACAAGAATCAACAGTGTTCTGCAGTATGTGCCGATTTTTGTAAAAGAACTTAAATGATCTAATTAGGGAGTTGTTATCGTTGAATTTGAAGGAAAAGGCAAAACTGTTGCCGGAGAAAGCTGGAGTTTATCTGATGAAAGATGCCATGGATCATGTGATTTATGTAGGAAAATCTAAAAATCTACGGCAGCGGGTAAAGCAATATTTTCAAAGTATGAAATCTCAATCTCCTAAGGTTGAACGCATGATGGGAGTTGTAAAAGATTTTCAGTATATTGTTACGGATACAGAGTTAGAGGCATTGGTGTTGGAATGCAGATTGATTAAAGAGATCAAGCCTTTTTATAATCGTTTGATGAAAAATGATCAAGGTTATGCCTATATCCATATTTCCATAGAAGATGAATTTCCACGGTTGTCAATTGTGTATAACCCTGCGGATCAGGGACTTTACTTCGGACCTTTTGCGAAGAGCAGTATGGCAGAAAAGATATTGGAACTGATTCATAAGTATTTTCAGATCAGAAGATGCAGCAGCCAACGCATTCCTAAAGGGGGAGGATGCTTGAACTACCAGCTGCACAACTGCTTAGGTGCTTGTATAGAAAGTTGTGACCATAAGGCCTATAGAGAAGAAATCGATAAAGCAGTCTCTTTTTTGGAAGGAAGAGATCAATCCCTTTTAATATTTTTACAGGAAAAAATGGCAGCGGCAGCAGCACAGCTAGAATATCACAAAGCGGCTATTTATCGCGATGAATTAGCCTTGGCCAAAATGCTAAATCAGCGCCAAAAGGCAATAAAAACAATAGAAAAACAAAGAGATCTGTTGGCGGTAGAGCTTCTAAATGGGAAGCAAGCAAAGCTATTTTATATTCGCAACTATAAGCTGTGGCTCAAAAGAAGAATATTATTGGAAGGAAAAAGTAAAGAGGTCCTATTGGAGGAATTAAAAGAGTTTATTTTTCTGCAATTAAATGAAGAAAATACGGAAAAACAGAAAAGACTCAAACGGGAGGCCCTCGATGAGGCGCAAATTTTATATCATTACTTACAAGGAAAAAGAAAAAATTTGTTTTCCATGAAGCTGCCCAAACATCCTTTTTCCCAAAAGGCTAGCAGGAAGTTGGAAGAGGATTTAGAAAAACTTGTAGAGAAGTTATATCATCAGATTGGTTGTATAGAAGAATAGGAGAGGAGGATTACCACAGGCGGAACCAATAGGGATAGATAAATATGGAAAAGTGCAAAAAAAAACTTAGCAGCATGCTAAGGTTTTGACGAAGACAGTATATAAATACCACAAATAAGCAATGAAAGTAGATAAGTCTAATCGTCCCAGCAGAGATCCCAACAGAGTTCATCTGTCTTTGAACCAGCACCCCAATAGTTAACAGAAAATCCATTCATAGGGTTATTGGCTTGGGTTTGAGATTCTTGGCCAGCAACGCAAGTATTGCTTTTCTGTTTTTCTTCTTTTAAAATAACTTCAGTATTTGTTGGGTTTACAGCATTTTCATATTTCATTTGAACCATTGACATAGGAATTCCTCCATTCTATTATTGTTGATTCTATACAAATAGTCTCTATAAAGCGCAATCAGCGTTATTTAAATTCCCCCTTCCCATGTTCTACCAAAATAAAAAGCCCATCCTCACAATAAATGACTATTGCAAGGACGAGCTGTTCACCCGCGGTACCACCTGCTTTGCATTTCTGCCTTTCGACAAGAAATGCCTCTCTGTCGGTTCATTTAAACCTAAGCCGTTATCGAGGCTAATCGGTATCCACTACTGGGAGACTTTCGCAGATACTGCTCAGGAGTGATTTGTATTAAGGCTCAGTATCGGTTCGCAGCGACCACCGACTCTCTGGAACTGATGTTCAAAATACACTTCTCCGTCATCGCATAAAAATATTTCGATTAAATGTATTGTATCAGGGATCAAAAGCAGAGTCAATAGGAAAATTTTATAATATTTAAAATTTTCAGAAATAAACGTTTTCCTTGTAATATTTACCATTCCCTTGAAAAGTGTTACAGATTTTTATTTTTAACAGAAAAGTGCGCATATATTTGTTATAATAAATTGACTATGTTTTTCAGACAACACTTCTCGATAAGGCATAATCAATAGGATTATCGGGAAAGCGGAAAGGGTGTAAAAGTATGAATAAAATTATTACAGCAATTATACTGGGGATTATTGAAGGGTTTACAGAATTTCTACCCATATCCTCTACAGGTCATCTAATCATTGCGAACCAGTGGTTTAACCTGGAAGGAAGCTTTGGAAATATGTTTAACGTAGTAATCCAATTAGGAGCAATCCTATCCGTGGTTATATATTTTCATGACAAATTGATTCCTTTTTCAGGAAATAAGACCATACGTCAACGCAGAGACATTTGGCGCCTGTGGAAGAAAACCGCTGTGGGCGTTATTCCGGCATTGGTGTTGGGTGCGCTTTTTGCAGATCTGATTGAAGAATATCTTTTTAATCCCTATACCGTTGCAATTGCACTAGTCGTTGGCGGTATTATTCTGATTTGGATGGAGAGCCGCAGAAAAAGCTATCGGATCAATTACTTAGAAGAATTAAGATATGGAACGGTCTTTCTAATCGGTATATTCCAGTGCTTGGCCATGGTTCCCGGAACATCCAGGTCTGCTGCAACCATTATTGGTGCAATGGCTCTGGGCGCGTCACGAAATGTAGCAGCAGAGTTCTCATTTTTTCTGGCAATTCCAACAATGGCAGCGGCTTCAGGCTACTCCTTGCTTAAGTCAGCAACCATGATGACGGGGGAACAGTGGATGCTTTTAGCCGTTGGATTTATTGTATCCTTTTTCGTAGCATTGGTAGTGATCTCTATGTTTATGGGATACATCCGCAGAAAAGATTTTAAACCCTTTGGTTATTATCGGATCATTCTAGGGATACTGATTCTGGTATTGCTACGATAGATTGATCATAATAACGAGTTTATCCGGCAGCTTCCGTAAAAGGGGGCTGTTTTTTTGCATCGAAAAGAAAATCTGATGGGAATCCTAATAAGATAGAAGAAAGTTTTAGCAGAAGACCGCATACCATAGCAAAAGGAATGTTTAAAATAGTTGCCTAGGGATATGAATGTATTAAAATGTGTATTCTGAAGGGAGAATGCATAAAGGGAGTGGAAAGCTTGAAAATAGGACTAATTGGTTTAGGAAAGATGGGTTATAATTTAGCATTGAATCTAAGGGATAAGGGTCATGAAGTAATCGCCCATAACAGAAGTACTGATAAGATCAAGAAGATTGAGGGCGAGGGAATCCTGGGAGCCTATACCCTGGAGGACTTAACCGGCAGCCTAGAGGAAAGAAAGGTAATCTGGATGATGATTCCTGCAGGATCAGAGGTAGATAACCTTATAGAATCCCTTATGCCGCGGTTAAATCCTGGAGATATCCTCATTGATGGGGGAAACTCCAATTATTTGGATACGCTTCGCAGGTATGAACGGTTAAAGGATGCGAAGATTGATTATGTAGATGTAGGAACCAGTGGCGGTATAGAAGGCGCACGAAATGGTGCTTGTATGATGATCGGTGCAGCAAAAGAAGTATTTTGTTATCTAGAACTGCTCTTTCGAGATGCCTGCTTGGAGAATGGATATGCCCACGTAGGCAAAACAGGTGCTGGACACTATGTCAAAATGATCCACAATGGCATTGAGTATGGAATGATGCAAGCAATCGGTGAGGGTTTCGAGATCTTGGAGAAAAGTGAATTTAATTTTGATCATAAACAAATTACACAGGTATGGAATCATGGCTCAGTGATTCGAGGATGGCTTATGGAATTAACTCAGAAGGTTTTTGAGGAAGATCCTTCACTGGAAACAATCAAAGGAGTTATTCATTCCTCAGGAGAGGGGTTATGGACAGTAGAGGAAGCTTTGCGGCTAAAGGTACCTGCTCCTGTGATTACAGATTCTCTATTTGTAAGGTATCGTTCAGAACAGCAGGATACTTTTTCTGGAAAGCTGATCGCTGGTTTAAGGCATCAATTCGGTGGGCATGGTGTTGAAAAGCTATAAGGGGGACGATGATTTTGACAATAAATCAATCCTGCAGCATGATCATATTTGGAGGAACTGGAGATCTGACACATCGGAAGCTCATCCCAGCCCTCTATCATCTAATGTATCAAGGCATGCTTCCAGAAGGTTTTACAGTAATTTCTGTAGGCAGGCAACAAAAGAGCAATACGGATTACAGAGAAGAACTTTACCAATCTGTACTGAAGTATTCTCGATTTCAAGTACAGAAAGTGCTCTGGGATCGATTGAGTGAAAGAATATACTATCGGGCATTTTCCTTCGATGAGGAAGACGGCTATGAAAAATTAAAAGCAGATTTATTGCAGATCGATCAAATGTATAATACAGCAGGAAATCGGTTGTACTATTTGGCCGTATCTCCAGAAAATTTTGCACCCATTGTGGAAAAGATAAAAGAACATAATCTAATCCCGGAAAACGAAGGGTGGCAGCGGGTTGTTATTGAGAAACCTTTTGGGCAGGATTTACCTTCAGCACAACGTTTGAACAAAAGAATCGGAAAGGTTTTTTCTGAAAAGGATACCTACCGGATTGATCATTATTTAGGCAAAGAAATGATCCAAAATATTATGGTAATCAGATTCGCCAATACAATATTTGAACCTCTTTGGAATTATCAATATATTGATCATATTCAGATTACGGCAGCTGAAACAGAAGGGGTAGGCAGCCGTGGAGGATATTATGAAAAAGCAGGGGCACTAAGGGATATGGTCCAGAACCATCTGCTTCAACTATTGGCAATAGCAGCTATGGAGCCACCTGAAAAAAATGATGCTGAATCTATACGGGATGAAAAGGTAAGAATATTGAGGGCGATCCACTTTCCAAAGGCTTCTGCCATTGGCCGGCATGTAGCCCTAGGTCAGTATAGCGGCTATCGACAGGAAGAAAAAGTATCTCCGCAATCTACAACAGAAACCTATGTAGCTTTAAAGCTGTTCTTAGACTGTGACCGGTGGCGTGGCGTACCCTTTTATATTCGGACCGGTAAGAAGTTAGAACAGAAGACATCTCAGATCGTGGTGCAGTTTAAGCAGCCGCCTAAACCCTTCTACAAGGAATGTGAAGAGGGTTGTAATCCGAATTTGCTGGTGATTAAAATTCAGCCTGAGGAAGGTACTGTACTTCAGTTTAATGCTAAAAAGCCAGGGAACCTGCAGCAAATACTCCCTGTGGGAATGAATTTCTGTCAAAACTGCAATTTGGAGAATAATTCTCCAGAAGCCTATGAGAAGCTGCTATTAGATGTAATGTCAGGGGATGCATCCCGCTTTACACGCTGGGATGAGGTAGAGTACTCATGGCGCTTTATTGATGAGATTTCTAACTGCTGCAGCAATAAAGCAGAATTGATAGAGAACTATTCAGCGGGAAGTTGGGGGCCGCAGCAGGGGCAGCAATTAATTGAGAGAAGCGGACGTAAGTGGTGGAACCTATAAAGGAGGGCCCATTGATGAAAATTTATGATATTTCTATGCCAATCCATTCAGCCATGACGGTTTATAAAAACAAGGAAGAAAAAAGGCCAAAGTTGGAAATAATAAGAGACTATGAAACTTCTTCTGCTTTTGAATCTAAAATTTCACTGGAAATGCATACAGGTACCCATCTAGACATGCCCTTACATATGTTGGAGGGAGGAAAAACTATTGAAGCATTAGATTTAGAAAAAGTGATTAGGCCTTGTAAGGTTTTTGATTTTACAGCGTTGTCAGAAAAGATATCAAAACCGGATTTAGAGAAAAAGCAGATCGAAATAGGAGATTTCTTGTTATTTAAAACAAAAAACTCCTACCAGCAGGATTTCGATTTTGAATTTGTCTATTTAGATGAATTAGGGGCATCCTACTTAAAGGAAAAAAAGGTTGTGGGTGTAGGAATTGATGCTCTTGGCATTGAAAGAGCACAATCAAATCATGTAACCCATAAAATATTACTGGGAGCAGAGGTCATCATTTTAGAGGGTTTGAGATTGGCAAAAATTCAGGAAGGAGAATATTTTCTTATTGCTCCCCCACTTTTCATTCCGGAGGCAGAAGCAGCACCTGTTCGAGCCCTTTTACTGGAGAACTTTTAACTATTAGGAGAAAAAGATGAAGTCAATTAAAAAGTACGACAAAACAGGATGGATTCTCTTATTTATCATAGCAGCTTCTTTGGTTTTAAGCCAGACCCGGCTAGTAGATTGGATTACCTTGGAAAACTTACAGCAGAATAAAGAATTGTTAAAAGACTATGTAGCACAACATTATGTTATTTCAGCAACTGGATATGTTTTGCTATACATTCTTGTAGCGGCCACTGCAATTCCAGGAGCTATTCTTCTAAGCCTTACTGGAGGATTTTTGTTTGGGGTGCTACCCGCAATGATTTATGTAAATATTGGTGCTACAGGAGGTGCTGTTTTTTGCTTCCTAATGGCTCGGTATTTAGGAAAAGAATGGGTATATAAAAAATATGGAAAGAAAATTTCAAAACTAAATCGGGAATTAGAGGAATATGGGAAAAACTATTTACTAACCATACGGTTTATTCCCATACTTCCCTTTTTTTTGATCAATATTTTGGCAGGAGTTACCAACGTTTCTGCTAAAACCTTCTTCTGGACAACAGCTTTAGGAGGCCTTCCCGGATCAATTATTTATACAATTGCAGGGAAAAATTTAGGAGGCATTCAATCCACAAAGGATTTATTTTCGCCTAAAATTATTGCTTTCTTTTTAATGTTGGCTGCTTTTTCGTTGCTTCCGATTCTTATTAAGAAGAAAAAAAAGAAGAAATTCCATCAATGACTTTTTTGTAGATCTTTATGGGCTGAACTGAATAGGATTTAGCGAAATACGAATACTATAAATGCAGTTGCCTGCTTGTATCCGGTAGAAACCATTGATTCATGATGATAAGGGAGGATTTGATATGGACAAAGCCATGTCTGCAGCAGAATTAAAAGAGCATATTCAGGGATTTTTGAAAGAACATCGAGAAGCTTCTCTGGCAACCAGCCTCAACAATATACCAAGAAGCAGTCCTGTACAATATTCTATCGGTGAAGACATGAACATTTATATCTTCTCCGCCGGCGGGGAAAAGTTTCATGCGATTGATGAAAATCCCAATGTATGCCTACTCGTCAATACTGAATATATCAGTCCTAGAAGGATTAAAGGGGTGCAGGTTTTTGGAAAAGCTACCACAAGCATTCAACAATCTGAAATATTTGACGAGGCAAAGGCTTATGTTCCCGATCCATTTTTTATAGAGCATGAGAGAGAGTCTCTAAAAGCGATCAAAATTGTACCTTCGGAAATCGTGTATTTAGATTCTATTGATGAAGGGGAGCGGACAAAACAAATTCTTAAAAACAATCAAGTTATTGTTAAAGAAGAGTCTTTTATTACCCTGCACTAGAGGTAGAAAATTAGCACAGATGAAATGTAGATCATTGCGTTAAATAAATGATCGATGAAGGCGGCCTCCTGCTGTCTTTATTTTTTGATTGAGGGGAATGCGGGTAAAAAATGATTAAAAGCAGGAATAACGGGGAAGAAAAAGAAATAAATATAGTAGACAAGAATACGAATCTAAAGGAGATGAGGACAAAAATTCGATAAAGGAGGAGAACGGATGAAAAATTTAGTAAAACAAAAACGAATTTTGTATAGCATGCCGTTAAAAGAAAGAGCTCAGCGGGTAAAACATTTATTAGAGCAAGGGATCCTGAATAAGATCGAAGGAGAAAAACGAATCAGAGTACCCTATGAAATGATGCTAATCGATGCAGCTTATTTAAATGATGTGTTGGCGTTGCAAGCTTTTGTAAGTAATCACTTGGAAAATGAACAGACATTTGTTGCTGATTCGGAAACGTTTATGCGGGAGGAGATCTTAGCACCGGGCAGAGGTAGAATGATTGGTGTTTTTTCTGAAGGAAAGCTGATTGCCTATCGAAATATTTCGTTTCCAAAACCGGATAGTGACTACAACTTAGGCAGGGAATGTAATATTCCTGAAGAAGAGCTTGGAAAGGTATCTATTTTAGAGGCAACCGTCGTACATCCCCAGTATCGGGGAAATAGATTACAGGCAAGGTTATTGAAGCACACGATCCCATTGCTGGAAAGCCTAGGATATTATCATGTCTTTTCTACCATTTCTCCTTATAATTATCCAAGTCTAAAAAATGTGATGGATACAGGCCTTGTGATACGGGATTTAAAGAATCGGAGCGGTGTGTACGAGGGAAAGCTGAGGTTTTTATTGGCTAGAGATCTTCGAAAACCCAGTCGAATAGACTTTGTTGAACAAGTTGTCTTCTCCAATAGAGATATCGAAAAACAGCAGCAGTTGCTGCAGCAGGGCTTTATAGGATATCAATTAATTAAAAAAGCAGAGGGCTTTGACATCATATATGGGAAACCAGCTGAATAAATAAGAACACCTCCTGGGATTTATAGGTTTACCAATAGGAGGTGTTTTATTGTGCCTTAGATAAACAGCTGCATATCCGCTTCAAGGGCATCCTTTAAATATTCCTTCGCATCGACAATTTCCAACTCGGGGATCATCTCTTCCTGCTTAAAGCCCATGATTTCCATGGATAGTTTACAACCGCGAAATTTTACACCTTTTTTCAAGGCACCCTTTAAAAAATCAGAAAGATGAGGTGCTTCGTTATCATCCATCATTTCTAGCAGCATTTGTTTGCCGATACCGCTCATATTCATTTTAGAAAGGGGAAGGTCCTCAGGACCTTTGGGTGTCATCATGCTGAACATTTTTTCATACACAGTCTTTTCCTCAAGGGTAAATGTCTCTGGATTTCGCAGTAAGAAAAGTCCCCAAAAAGCAAAAAACATTGTTACATCCACATTCATTTCACGAGCACTGTTGGCCAAAATGAGTGCAGCCAGTGCCTTGTCATAATCTCCGCTGAACATCAGCAGATTCATTTTTTTTTCCAAAACGATTGTCCTCCCTTATGCATGGGTATATGCTTTCAATGCGTAATATTATTGTATCCCAAAAGAGGAATTTTATAAGAAAAGAAAGCAGGAAAAAACCCTTCCGCGGAAGGGTTTTGAAGAAAAAAAGTTAATGAATGGGAGGGGAGATGGCTTGATATTTATCTAAATAAGCTTTTTTATGAAGTACAATATGCTGCAATAAAGCAGCTAAGGTATCTATTTCCTCACGGGTATTATATAATCCAAAGCTGATTCTCACCAAACCAGGATGGGGAACATGAGGATCTTTGATCCGTTCGTGAATTTCTTCAGGAGGAATCTTTAACAGCCGCTGTACATAGGGCTGGGCGCAGAAACATCCGCTGCGTACAGCGATACCTCCTTCATAGGAGAGAATAGCTGCTGTGGTGCCGTGAGGCATTCCGGAAATATTAAAAGGAATAATAGCTACGCGGTTCTGATGTTCGTGGCTGCCGATAAGCTCGATATCGGGAATCCTTCGTAACTTTTCAAGTGCATAGTAAAGCAGAAAAGTTTCATATCGATCAATCTTATCCATTCCAAAACTGGATAAGGTCCGTATGGATTCCTTTAAGGCCATAACGCCCATTAAGTTAGGAGTGCCTGCTTCCTCTTTTTGTGGAGGCGGTGCCCAACGGACAAAGTCATGGGTTACAAGATCAACCGTGCCGCCTCCCTTGTAATCCGGACAGCTTTCTTCAAAGGCGGACTTAGGACCAATCAAGACGCCAATGCCAAAGGGAGCGTACATTTTATGAGCAGAGAAAACTAAAAAATCAATATGTTCGGGAGAACTTACAGGCTTCATATCAAAGGGAGTATGGGGAACCAACTGTGCACCGTCCACAAGAATCTTGGCGCCATAGTTATGGGTCATAGCAGCCACTTGATGTATGGGATTGCGATAGCCTGTTACATTAGAAGCCCCTGTCACGGTAACTAACTTGACACGACCTTGATATTGTTCCAACTTAGCCGCTAAATCGCGAAGAGACAATCTGCCCTGTTCGTCAATGTCAATATAATCTACCGTATATTTTTCCCGCCAAGGCAAATCATTGGAATGATGCTCCATGCAGGAGGATAAAACGACTCCATGATCTTGACTGTCGCATAGGCGATAGGCAAGCTTGTTGATGGCTTCCGTAGCATTTTTAACGAAAATAACGGTTTGTGATGAGCCGGTTGCCCGGACAAACTCCGCAATCTCTTCCCGGGCTTCCTCATAAAGCTTAGAAGAAAATTGCGACTTACATCCGGTACCCCTGTGTATGGAAGAATACCAGGGGGAGAAATTGACAATGGCCTGTATGACGGAGATAAAGGGCGGTGTAGTGGCAGCATTGTCAAAATTAATTGCTTTTGCGATCGTTCCGTTCATTAAAGGAATGGGTGTTTCTACACCGACAACATGATCTCTATAGCTGGGAACAGCTTTCATATCATTTCACCTACTCATTTTGTAGCGTTAATAATTATTTTATGCAGCAGCCGAAGATGTGTGATAGGAACAAAGAAAGATATGATATAATAATTTGAGGTAACTATTTAGAAGATCGAAACAAATGGGACTAAAAGGGGTAGAGAGATATGATTCGAAGATTTTCAAAGTATTATCGTGCACATATGCCTTTGTTTTTTTTGGATTTTGGCTGTGCATTTCTCATTGCAGGCTTAGACCTGGTTTTTCCCATGGCAGTGGGAAAACTGATCGATGATGTTTTACCGAACAAAAACCTGCGCGTAATGCTGATCATGGGTGCAGTACTGCTAATCTTGTATATACTGAGGTATGTTTTAAATTACGTAGTAGATTATTGGGGGCATGTATTGGGGGTGCGAATGGAATATGATATGCGAAAGGATCTGTTTAATCATATTCACAAGCTTTCCTTCACCTATTTTGATAACACAAAGACAGGACACATTATGTCAAGACTGGTCAATGACCTAAATGAGATATCAGAGTTGGCCCACCATGGCCCGGAGGATTTATTTATTGCTACAGTAACCCTGATGGGCGCTTTCATCATTTTGCTGACAGTTCACTGGCCCTTGGCACTGATAACCTTTACCATCGTGCCTATCATGCTCTGGTTTGCTATTTCGAAGAATAAACATATGCAAAACGCTTTTAAAGAAATGCGGCTAAAAGTAGCTGATATCAATGCCCAGGTAGAAGACAGCATCTCAGGAGTCAGAGTAGTAAAGTCCTTTACCAATGAATGGTATGAGGAAAAAAAGTTTGAAGTAGGCAATACCAACTTTAGAGTATCGAGAGAAAATGCTTTTAAAGTAATGGCACAGTTTTTTTCAGGCATCAACTTTTTTTCTAATCTCATTAGTTTAGTGGTAGTGATTTTTGGAGGAATATTTCTATACTATGATCAGTTAACGACTGGAGAACTGGTAGGGTTTCTATTATATGTCAACATGTTTTTACAGCCTATCCGGCGGATAACCACCTTGGTGGAAAACCTCCAGAAGGGAATGGCAGGGTTTAACCGCTTTACGGAAACATTAGATCTCCAACCGGATATCCAAGATGATAAGGATGCGATGACTGTAGGAAGGATCCAAGGGGATCTTCGCTTTGAGAATGTAACCTTTAGCTACAATAACAAAAAGGACGTACTGCATGATATCAGCCTGCAAATCAGAGCAGGGGAAACCGTAGCACTAGTAGGCCCATCCGGTGGTGGAAAGACCACGCTTTGCAGCCTGATACCAAGATTCTATGAGATCGATCAGGGGAGTATAAGAGTTGATGGCATAGATATCCGAAAGATCACCCAGAAATCTCTCCGAGAGAATATCGGGATTGTACAACAGGATGTATTCCTATTTTCCGGGACCATAAAAGAAAACATTGCCTATGGAAAAATAGGTACAAGTGATGAAGAAATCATAGCGGCAGCAAAGCTGGCCAATGCCCATGAATTTATCATGGGTTTGGAAAACGGATATGATACCTATATTGGTGAGCGTGGTGTCAAACTATCCGGAGGACAGAAACAACGAGTTTCCATTGCACGGATATTCTTGAAAAATCCACCGATTTTGATACTGGATGAAGCTACCTCTGCTTTGGATAATGAAACAGAGCAGGTAATTCAAGAATCCCTTTATCAGTTGTCAGAAAATCGGACTACGCTGATTATTGCCCATCGGTTGGCTACCATTCGAAAAGCGGATAGAATTATGGTATTGACGGATGAGGGGATTGTAGAAGAAGGCAGCCATGAGACATTATTAAATAACAATGGTATTTATGCCAGACTATATAAAGCACAATTTGATGGGTTTATCCCAGATGTAGCATAAACATCTATAAAGAGATGCGATATAGATGTGTGACTGGGAAATTTAATATTTCTCGGAACGGTGAGGGCGTCGATCCCTGCATTCCTGTTTTAGATTTACGTAGGGAACGGTGTTTCACCGTTCCGTTGAATATAAAACTTCTCAGTCACACTCCTATACGGGTTTACCCCTAAATCATTAGGAAAGACAAGCAATGAATTAAATTTCAGTATGATGGATTGGAAGGAAAAAATGTGCTTTTTTTCATGAAAATATTGACAGTTGTCAAAAAAACATGGTACAATAACAGCGAAGTTAGGGTCCGTATTTACTGTACATAATAAAAGGGAATTTTGATATTTTGTAGCACAGGTATGCCTTCTACAATAATCAGAATTTAATGATATGCGAATCCAAGGATCAAAATCATTACTGTTCGGAATTGTCAGGAATAGTATTTTTTTTAGGACATATGATGATAATGATTATCGTTATTAAAATAATTATAAGGAGTGAACATTATGCCCTTAACCATGTTGCCTGTAGGAAAGGAAGCCGTTGTGAACAGATGTGTAGCTAAGGAGACTACGAAAAAATTTCTTGAAGGATTGGGGATTTTGCCAGGGACAGCCATATCCGTATTAGCTGAAATAAATGGCGACTTGATTGTATGTATTAGAGGTTCAAGAGTGGCCTTAAACAAAGGAATTGCCCAACAACTTATGGTACAGGTATAGAGGGAAAAAAATTTTAAATCATTAATGATAATGAATATCGATATCAGATTAATACAGATATCAAATAAGGGGGAATGAATTGTGGTAGTTTCTTTAAAGGATTTAAAACCAAATGAAAGCGGAACCATTAAAAGCATTGGTGGGAGTGGACCCATTCGGAGAAGGCTCATGGATATGGGCATAACACCCGGTGCTAAGATCATTATGAAAAAGGTGGCACCGTTAGGAGATCCCATTGAAGTAAACATAAGGGGCTATGAATTGAGCATTAGAAAAGCTGAAGCCGATCAGGTTACAGTAGAGAAGATATAGAAAATAAGGGGGGCAAAAAATGGCTTATCGTTTTGCATTAGCAGGAAACCCGAATAG
The DNA here is from genome assembly GCF_001750685.1 of Geosporobacter ferrireducens. Lineage (GTDB taxonomy): Bacteria > Bacillota > Clostridia > Peptostreptococcales > Thermotaleaceae > Geosporobacter > Geosporobacter ferrireducens. The sequence continues at coordinate 3,280,772 of NZ_CP017269.1, forward strand.
CGGGAAAACAACGCTTTTTAACAATTTAACCGGAAGTAATGCACACGTAGGAAACTGGCCCGGTGTTACAGTAGAGAGAAAAGAAGGAAAGTGTAAAAAATCTAAGGAAGAGATTCATATTATTGACTTGCCCGGAATTTATTCACTTTCACCCTATACGCCGGAAGAAGTGATTGCCCGGGATTATCTTTCACAAGAGGCACCGGACTTAATCATCAATATCGTAGATGCAACAAATATTGAAAGAAATCTTTACTTGACAACACAATTGATTGAGCTGGAAATACCAATGGTGATTGCTTTAAACATGATGGATGAAGTAAACAAACATGGAGATGTTATTGATGCAGCAGGATTGGAAAAAGAATTAGGGGTACCGGTAGTGCCCATCACTGCGGTAAAAGGACATGGAATTAAAGAACTTGTGGAGAAAGCAATAGAATCTGCAAAAAATCCTAAGCCTCTGGGCAAGACTGCTCTAGAGAAGACACAACTGGGAGCTGCGATTGAAAGTGTTCGTGAAATCCTAAAAAAAGCCGGATACGGCAACACCCTTTATTACGCAGTAAAATTGCTGGAAAAGGACAGTATTATTGAGGAAAAATTGAAAATAGACCCGGCATTGTTTAAATCCATTGATGAAATGGCTGCAGCAAGTGAAGGCAAAGGTGAAGAAGAAATAGAAACCATGATTGCTGATTTAAGGTATAAATATATCAGTGAAATTACTTCAAAATATATTAAAAAGGGAAGAGTGCAAGGCGAACTTTCTTTTTCCGATAAAATTGACAATATCGTCACGAGCCGAATACTAGGATTACCTATTTTCTTTTTAGTTATGTATGCTATTTTCCAAATTGCCTTAGGACCTATCGGTACAGCGATTGCAGATCCCTTTGCAGAATTTACCGGAGAGGTGATACCGGAAGCAGTGGCAGGCTTTCTGGAAAGCATTGGGGTATCAGATATCCTAATGAGTCTTGTAGTTGATGGAATATTTGCAGGCTTGGGAGCACTGCTGGGCTTTCTGCCTTTAATACTATTATTGTTTTTATGTCTTTCAGTATTGGAAGACAGCGGTTATATGGCAAGAGTGGCCTTTGTAATGGATAGGGTATTCAGACCCTTTGGGCTTTCAGGAAAGGCTTTTGTGCCCCTGCTGATGGGTTATGGTTGTGCAATTCCTGCGATTATGGGTACAAGAACCTTAGAAGATGAAAAAAGCAGAAGACTGACGATCACATTGATGCCCTTTATGTCTTGTGGAGCAAGAATACCGGTATATGCTGTATTTGCAGGAGCTTTCTTTGCATCAAACCAAGGAACGATCGTATTTAGTATCTATGCCTTGGGTGTGGTGGTTGCCATGCTGTCCTGCATCCTTTTAAACCGAACTGTATTTAAGGGAGAGGCGCCTCCTTTCGTGATGGAGCTTCCGCCTTACCGGATTCCCAGCATAAAATCTGTTCTTATACATACATGGGATAAGGCAAAGGGTTATGTTGTAAAAGTTGGTACAGTTTTACTTTCCATGATGGTGGTTATTTGGTTCTGTCAAACCTTCGACTTCTCTTTCCGGATGGTTGAGGATTCTGCAGAAAGTATTTTTGGTGTAATTGGCGGATGGCTTGCACCTCTGTTTACACTAAACGGTTTTGGCGTGATTAAAGGAACGTCAGAGATTCATTGGCAAATCGGAGCGGCCTTGCTTACTGGTTTAGTGGCGAAAGAAGCTGTTGTAGGTACATTGGGTATTCTGTATATCGGCCAAGAGTTGGAAGAATTGACAAGTGCTTTAGGAACCGCCCTAGAGGCGCATTTTACTCCACTGGCCGCCTATTCACTAATGGTATTTGTTCTGCTGTATGCCCCTTGCTTTGCAGCAATTGCAACAGCCAAAAAGGAATTGGATTCATGGAAATGGACTTTGTTTACTGTTGCCTATCAATGCGGGATCGCTTGGTTTGTATCCATGCTGGTATATCAAATAGGAAGTTTATTAGGTATTGGATTGGCATAGGTTGATGAATGAAAAAAATCTCTATACGTTCTCAACCCATGAAGAAAGGAAGGGAAAAAAATGGCTGATTTTATTGTTGGCGGATTGATCGCTGCTATTGTAGCTTTTAGTATCTATCGCTATATTAAGAGACAGAAATCAGGAGGAGGCTGCGACAGCTGCGGCGATTCCTGTAGTGTATCTGATCAATGTGAAAGCCATCAATCACATAAATGACACTTCTGATGAAAAGGCAGACTGCCCCGGAAATAACCTTTGGGGCGGCCTTTTGCCTGCATGTCTATGGAAATAAACATTTAAAAGGACCTATATAGGTCCTTTTAAATATAAAGAAAACTTTGGGGTATCAATGGTTTAGGGCTACGCAGATCGGATTTGATTTTTGCCGGAGGATTTTGCTTCATAGAGAAGTCTGTCTACCGAATCTAAAAACGCATGCTGTTGACAAGAGGGACTGCAATAGGAGCTGTTTCTAACACCGCCGCTTATAGTCCACCCTAAATTACAATACTCATTATTTGAACACCTATGTAAAATTCATAAATCACTCGTGTACGAAAATGGTGGATATGTGACATAAGATAAAATATTCCCCCCTTTTTGAAAATGATAATTAATATCATTACATCTTTGCCTTCGAAAGGTGTCAATAAATATTGGACCCGGTAAACAACCAAATCCTAGTGGATAAAGGAGCAAATTACAATGAAGTTAAGTGCTAAAACTTCGAGGATATCGAGATATGAAGAGATCATATATCAACTTTTTAAGGAAAAGGCAGGTGAAGAACTTAGTGTGTATGATGTTCTATCTGCTATCAATATAGACAAACAGATTATTGCATTAAGAACCGTCTATAGAATGATTGAGCAACTGCAATTAAAAAGAAAGATTTACTGTAGTAGTTTAAAAGATGGAACGCGATATTTTATGTTAACCAACTATTATTATATTGAAATGACCTGTCGCATATGCGGTTGGAAACGTAAAACAATTTCAGAAGTTCATTGCACATACACAGGTAAACCTTTGATGAATTTTTATGTCGTAGGAGGACAGATTGATTGTTCTGGTCTCTGTCAAAAATGCAGTTAATTGTTAGGGTACACGCTAGAATAGGATAAAATCATTTTTTATAAAGGGGACGGAATTGAATGAAATGCATTGCAAAAGAAATCTATCATGATGTAATTGAATGCCTTGTTGGAGCACTGGAAGCAAAAGATTTATATGTGAGCGGCCATTCTAATAGAGTTGCAGATATGTCCTATGACCTGGCTAGAAAGATTGGGATACAGGGGAAAGAGCTGGAAGATATTCATATAGCAGCGCATCTGCATGACATTGGAAAGATAGGTGTTCCAGATCATATCTTAAATAAAACTGAAAAATTAACGATGGACGAATGGTTATGCATTAAGAAGCATCCAGAAATGGGATATAATATCCTAAATCGCTCAGACAGTCTAAAGGACATAGCCAATATTGTTTTATACCACCACGAACGCTGGGACGGGAAAGGATATTGCAAAGGACTTACCGGAGAACATATACCTTTGGGATCGAGGGTTATTGCAATCTGTGATGCCATAGATGCGATGACTTCCAGCAGATCCTACAGAAGTGCTTTTTCATGGGAAAAATGCAAGCAGGAAGTTGAAATAAATAAAGGATTGCAATTTGATCCATACTTAGTAGAAGAAATAGGGAATCTATGGGATTCCTGGGAACGGTTATCAAAACGCACGAATAAGAATTTAATGGATCATTTGAATATATGATCTTAATTGCCCTATGTCAGATGGTAATAGTCCTGATAGGCTAGATGTATTGTTGACACAGCGTAAAAACTCCCGACGGGAGTTTTTTATTAATGGTCCTATAAGCAGAAGCGTTAATAGAAGGGTATGAATATTTAAAACGGGTATATTGCTGATACCACTTTCTATTGAACCTATTCAAAATGTAATAAATCTTAAATTTAATGGGACGGAAGAACCTTTCTCAATTTTTACAAACCGCTCATCGATGACTCCTCTTAACAAGTCTTCCAGAAGCTTTAGAGATCCCGTTGTTTTTACGAATGCAAGCCCAAACTTTTCAGCTTTAAAAGCACATCGTTTTTCTGTGATTTCTTTATCCTCATCAACAGTTTCTATGTAACACAAATATTTATAATTAGTATACATAGCCCTAACAATTCTTAAAGCTCTGGCTTCTCCGTACTTTTCTTTCATTCGATCATATTCAAACCCTAAATCCTCTTTTCCTAATAACCAACCTTTTGAGGAAAAATATGTATCTCTTCTCATGTTGGGGAAGTCTTTGTTGTAATACAATAGTGTATGAATACAGTCATCGGTTTTAGGAAATACGATAGCAGCGGTTGTAGCCTTTAGTCCCAGTATACTGTTTCCGCAATTTCCATACGTTAAATAGATTGTTTCGATATTTTCAAGAGAATCAATGGCAGCCTGTAATTGATCATGCAAATCAGAAGGTGTATTATGGAGTTGCTCCTCTAGATATATGCATTTGTAATCATAGTTAAAGCGTTTCAACAGTGCATCAATTTCAGGTTTGAATACTTTACAAGAAATAATCGCTTTTGACATTTTAATCCTCCTCACCTGCAGGACTATGGTTTAATTAAATGAATATGCTGTATAGGGATCGTTTCAAGGAGCCTTTCTGCATTTTCTATTTCCTTCATGAGGGATTCTTTATCTAGACCGAGATTTGTCCAACGGGTAATGTCTGTAAGATCTCTTATTTTTTTATCTGTAAGATCAAGATTCCCGTTGTGCTTGGCTTCATACAGTCCCCGCCAAACATAATCACTCATTAAAACGGCAGTTTTTACATCCGTATAGTTTACATTGAGTTTTAATTCTTTTGTGATGGAGTAGGTTTCGATTAGAAAAGGACGATGAATCTGTTCCTCCTCCCAAGTGGCAATATAGCATTCCAGGTCAATCGGGTCTTGGCTGATCTCCCTAAAAATAAAACGGATGAGTAAAAGATTGTAAAGCAAGTAATTGTCTCTATAAGGAAAATACTTTGAAATTGCACGGATGCAGCGACGCATGTGGTCGTTTATTAGAAACTGACCGATACCATATTTACCGTTTTTAAAATAATAATATATCAAAGAGTGATTGATATTTACCTCTTTGCATATTTGACGGACAGATGTTTTTTTAAAGCCCTGCTCGTAAAAAAGATCCCTTGCAACTGCAATGAGCCTGTCTCTAGTTTCTTTACTTTTTTTATATGCCATAACGATACCTCCAAATTGATGATTCTATTATAGCATATCTAATCTAAAATAATATATATTATACAGTATAAAATTAATTGACAACAAAAAAATTGTACAGTATAATTTAAAAAATTATATTTATACAGTATAAAATTAATGAAAAGGAGTGAAACAAAAAATGTACAGGACGGTCGAGGCGTATATACTGAACGAAGCATGGGAGAAGCTTTCTAAAAAGGTACAGGAACAGGCAATTAAATGTATGATCGATCTTATTGGAGCTGTATCTGTAGGCTATAAGACATCTTCATCTCTAAGAATGACAAACAGTGCGAAGCGGTTGTTTTCAGGCGATGAAGCCACGTTATTAGTGACGGGGGAAAAAAGCAGCATAACGGGGGCAGCCCTTGCCAATGGCATGGTCGCCAATGCGCTGGATATTGATGATGGCTACAGTATGCTAAAGGGACATCCCGGGTGCGGTATTTTTTCAGGACTTCTTGCAGCAGGAGAATATAAAAAAATCAGTTATAAAGAATTCTTAACAGCTTTGATTGTAGCATATGAAACCTCCATTCGTCATGGATTGGCACTTCATGATTTCTATAATTATTATCACGGGTCAGGATCATGGGCGGCCTTTGGTATGGCAGCCGGTATGGCGAGAATATTAGAAATGCCCGAGGAGCAGATCCGGGAAGCTCTAGGAATTGCTGATTTTAATGCCCCATTAACTCCCGTGATGCGGTCGGTAGAAACGCCTGCAATGGGAAAAGACGGAGTTTATGGAGGAAGTTTGATTGGTGCGGCAGCAGTTATTATGGCGCAAGAAGGAACTACAGCCAGGCGTTATATTCTTCACGAAGAAAAATATGCTGAGTATATTCATAGCCTGGGAGAGGATTATAAATTTTTAGATCTCTACTTTAAATTTTTCACATGTTGTCGGTGGGCTCACGGACCAATTTGCGGAAGTATTGAACTTATGAAAAAGAATCAAATAGATTACAGAGATATTAGTAACGTTAATGTTTTGACCTTTAAAGCTGCAGAGGCATTATATAAAGGAAAACCGACAGATACAGAGGAAGCCCAATATAATGTTGCTTATCCAATTGCAGCAGCGATCGTCTATGGAGAAGTAGGCCCTGCCCAAGTTTTAGATGATAAAATAGTTGACCCTAAAATTTTAGATATGATGGACAAAATGAAGTTTATTATTGATGATGCGTTTGAAAAAGCATTCCCTGCAAAGCGTTTATGTGAAGTAGAAATTATATTGAAGGACGGCTCAGTTTATAAATCCGGTTTATGCCAGCCTATTGGAGAACCGAAAGACAATATTTCAATCGATGATATCATTGTGAAATTTAATAAATTAACAGAGTCTGTCTATTCAGAAAGCAGCCAGGAAAAGTTATTAGATATTTTAAAGAATCCGGATACCGATGTGAGAATGGATGAAATCATTCAAATGATGATCCATTTTAGAAAACCGGAAGAAAAAGAGATTATAATCCATTAAACTTACATTTTGTCAATTACATAAAAAAGCCAAGCAATTTTAAAAAGATGATTTCTATAAAAAATAGGAATCATCTTTTAATTTAAATCCTATGCATATCGATAAATTTTATATAGTTACATAAAATTATACAGTATAAAATAAAAAAATTATACTGTTCAAAATTGATTGACAATTAAAATTTTATACAGTATAATTTATTCAAAACAGGATACTATGTGAAGGCAAACCAGCATACAACGGCTTTAACTTCCTAGGTAGGCTTAAACAAAATAAACTTTAAATCCAATATATAGAGAGAAGGGTTCGCGGGTATTGAAAAAGTTTTGATGGGTGTCTTAGCATAAGGGGGGACCTTCTCTGTGGCCTCGGAGGGCTCCTGTGCTGTTTCTCAGATAAAGGAGGGAAAATGAAGAAAATGAAAAATTATGAAAGGTTTATTTCAAAAGAATCGATTGAAAAAATTCATGAAAAAACACTTTATATTTTAGAAAATGTAGGCATTCAAATAGAACATGCCGAAGCCTGTGAGTTATTTAAAAAGCACGGCGCCAATGTAGAGGGCCATACTGTCAAAATCCCTGAAAAAATGGTTGTTGATGCACTGAAACTTGCGAAGCCTAAATTCGATCTTTATTCTTCAAAACTCGAAGAAGCCATTCCCGTTGGCGGCGGAAGTGCTCTTGTTGGACCGGCATCCAGCAATATTTATATGAACGAAGATGGAAAAATCCGTAAAATGACAGACGAGGATGTTATCAATCAATTTAAGCTGTCAGATACGAGTGCCGTTATTTCTTTAAGCAATATGAATTTTCTCGTGGATAGAAGTAATTTAAGCAGCGATCAGAAAATGTTCGGAAATTTGGCCACGCAATTGAAATATAGTAATAAGTGCACAGCCTTGGCGAGACCGGATATGTTTAATGTGAATGAATCAGAAATCTATAAAGAGTATACGAAAGGTCTTAAAATTATTAAGTCTTTTGAGGGTGTTGAAGAATCAAATAAAATTGTACATATTGGCATTATGAGCACATTGACACCATTGGCGATTCATGGGGGACAAATTGAAATGGCACTAGCCATTTGCAAAGAAAATCAAGCCCTATGGCTTACTCCCTGTGCCATGCCGTTGTTGACGGCTCCCGGATCATTGGCAGGAATGATTGCTGTGACCAATGCAGAAGTGTTGGCAGGCTATATACTATGCAAATTAGTAAACCCTGAGGTTCCTTTTATTTATGGAAACACATCTGGTTCAACAGATATGCGGACACTTCAGTTAACGATTGGAACGCCTGAAACGGCCCTTGTTTGCTACGCAACAGCCGGTTTGGCAGATCTATACAATTTGCCGTTTAGAGCGGGTGGGGGATTAAGCGATGCCAAAGATTTTGATATTCAGGCAGGAATTGAATCGAATATGATGATCCAGGCCTCACTGGATTGTGGTGCAGATTTTATTCACCACGGATGTGGAACGATTGGGACTTTTAATATTGTAAGCTTTGAAAAGTTCTTATTAGATGAAGAAATTTATATGATGAATAAACGCATTTACAGAGGAATTGACTGCGAGGATCAAAATTTTTCAATGACAGAAATTGAAAAGGTGGGGCCGCGGGGAAGCTTTTTGAAGGGACGGACGCCAAAAAGCTATCGCCAAGATTTCTATCTTTCCGCTTACTTGAATAAAGATGACCCAAATCAATGGCAAAGCAATGGTTCCAGGTCAGTAAGAGATGCGGCAAAAGAAGGAGTGAAAAAGAGGTTGGAAAGCTATTGCCCACCTGAAATTTCCGCAGAACAGGAAAAATTACTGAGCCGCTATTTACCGGAGAAATACAAGAACAAGATCTAAGAATCAAGTTCTTTATATTGAGTTCAAAAATAACAGAATTAAAAAGGGGGAGAGAAAGTATGAAAATTAATGTAACATTTGCGGATCAAGAGAGTATTGAAAAGATTCATGAAAAGTCCTTGTACTTGTTAGAAAACATCGGTGTTGCCATGCAGAGTGCAGAGGCTTGTGAAATTTTCAAAAACCATGGAGCTAAAGTTGAAGGAGAAAAGGTCTTTATTCCAAGAAGAATGGTAGAAGATGCACTAAAAGCCTGCCCAAGTCAATTTGAATGGTATGGCCGGGGTAATTCGGTGACTGTTGGGGGTGGAAAAAGTCTGGTATTTCCATCTTATGGTCCAAACTATGTTATTGAAAACAACGTGATGAGAAAACCTGACATTAATGATTTTAAGAACTTTCACAGACTTCATGAAACCAGTGATGTTTTAGATGGGGGTACACCTTATATTTTAGAACCATGGGAAGTGCCGGCTGATATTCGCAGCAATTACCGTATAGCCACAACTTTAAAATATCATACAAAGCCAGTTATGGGTATGACCGCCGGAAGGGAATCATCCAGAGATTCAATTCAAATGGCAAAAGAATTTTATGGAGTGAATGACAAGGTTGTTTTGGTTGGATTAATCAATGCAATTGATCCCCTAAGATATGCAACGGATATGGTTGAAGCTTTAATTGAGTATGCCAAGGAGAATCAGGGTATTCTGCTAACGGCCGGAGGGATTCTTGGACTGAGTACCCCATCCAGTTTACTTGGTGCATTTACTGTTAATAATGCCGCAACATTAGCAGGGATTGTTCTAATCCAGTTAATTAATCCCGGAAATCCGGTGATTTATGGGTGTCAGGGAAGCAGCTCTAACTTAAAAGAAATTACGAAAGTTTACGGTAATTTTGCAACAGCAAAATCTATTTATCTGACCAAGGCCATTGCAAATTATTATGGGCTTCCAAGCCGTTCAGGCGGTAGTGTTAACGATGCGAAGCAAGTAGACTATCAGGCTGGAGCGGAGACCTATTCCAATTTATTTGCCTCACTTGCTTCAGGCAGTGACTTCTTTATTATGGGTGCAGGGATTTTGGATACAATCAATGCTGTTGGAACAGAAAAATTCATTCTTGATGAGTTGTTAATTAAAGGAATCCTGAATCAGTTAAGTGATATGCCGGTAGATGAAGACAGCTTCCTGATGAAAGATATTGAAAAGGTTGGTCCTGGGGGAAACTTTATCAATTTAAGAACATCTAAATATTATCGAAAAGAATTCTTCATTAATCCTGCATTCAACAATTGCAATACAAACAACTGGGTTGAAAGTGGATCGCCAACAGTCATGGAAAAGGCTCATAAAATCTATCTTGAAAGATTGGAAAAATGTATTGATCCCGAGAATACAGCAGAGCAGGAAAAACTATTAGATAAATTTATTCCAGCAGCATTTAGATAGAGCGCATACAAATCGTAAAGGTGGGAATTTAAATGATTGTGATCGGTGAGAAGATCAATGGAACCATTCCAAGTGTAAAAAAAGCCATCGAAGCCAAGGACGGGGAATTTATCCGCAATCTGGCCATCAAACAGGTGGAGGCAGGTGCAGACTATATCGATGTCTGTGCAAGTACGGCACCTGAATTTGAGGTGGAGACTTTAAAATGGCTGATGGACATTGTTCAGGATACAGTGGATAAGCCGGTATGCATTGACAGCCCAAATGCTAGAACCATTGAAGCTGTATTCAAGTATGCCCAAAAACCAGGCATTATTAACTCTGTATCTGAAGAGGGCGATAAATGTGAAGTAATTTATCCGTTGATTCAGGGGACACAGTGGCAGGTAATCGGTTTAACCTGTGATAATAACGGCATCCCCTGCGACGTAAAGACCAGGGTAGATATTACGAAAATATTGGTAGAGAAGGCGCAAAAATATGATATCACACCAGACAGAATACATATCGATCCACTTGTAATGGCCCTTTCAACAGACAATACATCTTTGATGAACTTTGTAGAGACTACCAGGACGATCAAAACACTGTATCCTACGATTAAAGTTACTTCAGGTTTAAGTAATATTTCTTTCAGCATGCCTTTAAGGAAAGTTGTAAATCAAGGTTTCTTAACCATTGCTGCCTTTGTGGGGATGGATTCTGCGATTATGGACCCAAGCAATAGAGACATGCTGGCAACACTTCTTGCAACGGAAGCCCTTTTAGGAAGGGACAAGTACTGTAGAAAATATTCCACTGCATACAGAAAGAATAAAATTGGACCTATAAAAGAGGAATAAATTTCTAATAAATCATGTCTTAAGATGTTTAGCAGATGATAAGGAAAAAATTATTTAAATAAGGGGGATATATGTTCATGATGGATTTAAGTGTTTTAACACGGGCAGTAGGAGACCTTGATGAAGAGGCAGTATTAGATATGTTAAATGATTTTGTAGCCACAAAGCCGGGTGAAGAGGAAGCGCAGAAGGTAGTCGGCGCATGTCAACAGGGAATGGCCTTAGTAGGAGATTTCTTTGACAAAGGGGAGTACTTTGTGGGAGATTTGATCTTTGCAGGGGAATTACTTACAAGTGCGATTAATGTATTAAAGCCTGTTATCGGAAGAGGAAGTGGCGCAAAGGTAGGAAAGATCGTTTTAGGCACAGTAGAAGGAGATTTACACGACATTGGGAAGCATATATTTAAAAGTATGGCAGATGCAGCTGGTTTTGAAGTATATGATCTAGGTATTGACGTACCTGCAAGTGCTTTTGTAGAAAAGGTAAAAGAGATAAAGCCGCAGATCGTAGGAATGAGCGGCGTTCTTACCCTTGCCCTGGATGCTATGAAAGTTACAGTAGCAGAGTTGAATAATGCAGGACTAAGAAACGATGTAAAAGTTATTATTGGTGGAAATCCGGTGACAAAAGAAGCATGTGAGCAGATTGGCGCAGATGCTTTCACAACCAATGCCGCAGAAGGCGTAAAGATCTGCCAAAGTTGGAGTAAGCAATAAGATATGAAAAGAACACCCCAAAAGTAAATCTTTACTGAAGGGGTGTTCTGCTTTTTTGTAATGGAAAGTAGTATTTAATGCTTGAATAAGCTGTTTACTGCTTAATTTGATACTTGGCAATTCTACGATATAAAGTAGAACGGCTGATGCCAAGTTTTTTTGCAGCTTTAATGATGCCTTTATCGTTATAGCCGTATAAATTCAAGGCATTAATAATATTCGCTTTTTCAGAAGCTTCAAGTGCAATAATATTTGTTTTTTGTTTGGTATTAGAACTAACTTTTTTGTAACTTCTCAAATTAGCCGGTAAATTATTAACCTTGATATATTCGGAGGTTTCCATATTGATGGCATATTCCACTGAGTTTTGGAGTTCTCTTACATTTCCACTCCAATCATATTCTAAAAACAAGGCTTCTGCTTCTTTGCTTAATCCCAAAATGTTTTTATTAAATTTTTTATTAAACTTTTCGATAAAGAAGTTTGCCAGGACTAAGGGATCTCTGCCTCTTTCCCTAAGGGGGGGAATAAATAATCCTACGACATTTAACCGGTGGAACAGATCCTCTCTAAACTCTTTCCTTTTAACCATTTCATAAAGATCAATATTTGTTGCTGAAACGATTCTTACGTCAACGGCAATGCACTCATTACTGCCAATCCTTTCAATTTCCTTTCTTTCGATAAAACGCAATAGTTTTTGTTGAAGATATAATGGCATTGACTCTACTTCATCAAGAAATATAGTGCCTTTATCTGCCAAATAAAATTTTCCGTGTTTTCCTTTTGTGAGAGCACCTGTGAAAGTACCTTTCTCATATCCAAATAATTCGCTCTCAATAAGAGTCTCAGGAATAGCGGCGCAATTTATTGCAATAAAAGGTTCTGATGATCTTGGACTTTCATTATGTATAGCTCTTGCGAAGAGTTCTTTTCCCGTACCGGTTTCTCCACATAAAAGGACTGTTGAATCATTAAGGGAAATTTTTTTTATCTTCTTTTTAAATTCGATTAGGGCGCTATCTTCGCCGATGATATCGTCTAAAGTAATGCAGTTACTTTTTGCGGAAATTTGATAAAGGATATTGTTAAAGGCTTTGGGATCTTCAAAAATATATATGATCGCCTCTATATTTCCGTCTAAAAATATAGAGGTAGCAGTGTAGAGAAAAAATTTTCTTTGACCATTTACATTTCTGGATATTTCATTATACTTAGGGTTTTCTAAGTTTCCTATAGTACCATCAACAGGCAGATCCGGGAATATTTCTTTTACATGTGTATCTAGTAACTCTGAATCTTCAAGAGACAGCATTTTCTTCATATAATCATTGGTCTTTATTACCTTATAGTCAAGCGTAGTAATGAGAATGCCTTTATTGATTTTATTGTAAATATTGTCAAGAAAAGCGGTATTCTTTTTTAATTCTCTGATCATTTTATTTTCAGATAGTTTAGCGCTAAGAAGATGGGAAATTCTGATTAAAAAATCAAGTATATTTTGTTCATTGTTAGCCATAAAAGCCCGTTGATCTTCCGTAATGGCATTTATAGATATTACGCCTGCAATGGTATCTCCATTATAGATGGTTGTAGCTACAACATTTTTATATATGCAGGTTTTTTGGTATCTGTCGCAACCGACACATATATGATCATTTTGCGGATTTGTCAAAATAAAATATTTTTGTCTGTGCTGAAACATTTCCCTGTTTATAATACCGGATTCGATTATTTTATTATTGAGCATGCTTTCAAGCATCCCAGTGGCAACAATAATCGTTTTATTGGAATCTACAACCATTACATCGATTTTAAATGCTGCCCGTGTAGCTTCAGCAAGTTCCTTAACAGAATCAATTATGTTATTAATTGTTATCATTAAGAATACCTCCAGCGTAGGTATAATGAAAAAAGCAAGATAATTACTCATTTAAGCGGTATTATATCTATAGATGTGTGACTGAGAAAGCTTACTTATCCATCCAAGACCGTAGGGGCAGGCCTTGTGTCTGCCCGCTGCATTTTCGGGAGGACCACAGCTCCTCTCCTACCAGGATCAAGGACTTAAATCGGGTTGAATATTAAACTTCTTTTGGGGTAAAAGGCACTGGATGATACCGTTTTCACAAAGGTTAAGCTGCTGAATCAAAAAAGAGTAAAGCCATGTAATAATTATATAATACAATGGATGATTTTTCAGTGCAATATAAATATTTTAAATATTATGAAAAACGATTGCCGTGTTTTTGCTAAGATGATATAATGATCTTGAAATTTTATACAGGTTAAAATCTAAAAAAATATTATATCTGTGTAAAAAAACAATTACTTATATCTTATTGCCTGGGGGTGTGTACTATTGGTAAAGTTAACAGACTATGAACAGAGAATGCTTAATGGGGAAATGGGGGAGTTTAAACAGAAGGCATTGGAGTTTATCGTGAAATATGCCAATGTTTTAGGCGCGGAGGAGTTATGTGAAGTAACAAGAGCTACATTATTTATTGGAGCACAGCATTACTTAGATTGTTTTGAAACCGGTGATTATGATGAAATTTTTTCAAAATTTTACTTTAGTAGTGATAAGAAAGTAAAAATAGAACAATTCTCGGAGAACTGTATTTGTCAGACCTGTGCAGCAGCATGTGATTTGCATGATTATAAGACTACCCACCTATCCAAAGAATTTTTCGATAAAAACAATAGATTTCTGCAAATAACAAAAGAAGTTGGCGTCAACATTGTAAATTCTTGTACCCCTTATTATATAGGATGGATACCTCTTATGGGAGAACACTTTGTAACTACAGAGTCTAGTAATGTGGTAATGAGCAATTCAGTTTTTGGTGCCTACGGTAACGCTGATGGAATTGAGGCATCCGTATGTTCAGCTATAACTGGCAGAACACCTCTATGGGGAAATCACGTAAAAGAAAATAGATACGGTACAGTTGTTTTTAATATTCAGTGTAATGCAGATACGGTTTATGACTGGGATATTATTGGATATACCATAGGCAGGGTTTTACCGCCGCATGAAAAACCCATTATCAATGGAAACTTTAAAAGACCGGATATAGATAAATTAAGGCAGTGTTTTTCAACCCTCGCGACTACTAGTGCAGCTGAAATTTGCCATGTAGTTGGCATCACACCGGAAGCTCCAACCTTAGAGAGTGCCTTAGGAGGAAAAGTACCTATAAAAATCGTTGATATTACGGAGAAGGAGTATAAAACGTCAGTAAAAATGATCTGCGATCCTGGAAGTGGAGAAATAGACTATGTTAGCATAGGATGTCCCCATTTATCCTTAAATGAACTAAGGGACATTGCATTGTATATGGAAAATAAAAAGGTAAAAGAAAATGTTGAATTACTAATATGGACAGACTATGCGATCAAAGAAATGGCAAATGTGAATGGCTATACAAAGGTGATAGAAGATACAGGGGGATATGTTTTAACAAGCAGTTGTCCGGTAGTAATGAGAGAAGAGAGTCATAAACATGCAAAAGCAATGGTGATTAATGGAGCAAAGCAAGCCCATGCAATAAAGCCTCAGACTAGAGCGAAAGTCTATTTTGGTGATATCTATAAATGCATAGACGCTGCAATAAGCGGTAGATGGGAGGGGGAACATGAATAAGATCATTATAAAAGGAAGACCAACAATGGGAGGTATTGCAGAAGGAGCGGCAATGGTATGTCCAGATAGTATTTCAGGAAATTCAGGAGGATTGGGAGATTTAAATGGAGTTGTTGCAGAAAGAGGCAACGCCGCAAAAGGTCAATCTATAAAAGACAAAATTTTAGTATTACCTTGTTCAAAAGGATCCACTGGATTTTCAGCTCATTGTAAATCAGCGCAGCTTATGGGTATGGGTCCCAAAGGCTGGATCCTAACAAAAATAGATTCAAGGCTTGGAGTGGCTGTTGCATCACTGAATATTCCTGCCGTATCTGATTTTGAAGAAGTAGACCCTGTTGAAATCATTAAAGACGGAGACTGGGTAAAAGTTAATGGGAATACAGGAATTATAGAAATTACGAGAAAATAGCTGTTCGTAAAAATACTTTTAAAGGCAATGGTAACATTGCCTTTACTTGTAAAGTGGTACTATTTTAAAGAGATACTTTTAAAAAATTATTGTGTCAAAGTGAGATAAAAATAATATTGACACAATTAATATGTGGATAGCCAAAGGCCAGATATTAGAACACTTCTACGAAATTATTGTGTCAAGATGACATAGATGTCAAATATGATAGATAGGATTATGATCTGAGATAAAAAAATGTAAATCAATTTAGAATGTTTAATATACAGCTTTTAACGTAAAATCAAGGATTATAAGATTTTAAAAGTATTAAATATTAAGCCGCTTAAATTTGGAATGGTTTTTGCTTATTAAAAGATATGAGTAAAAATTAAACTGTATAAAATCATATCTTGAGATGGAGGAATCTAAATGAGCAAAATGGATTATTTAAAAGAGAAGCCTATTGCAGTATTGGGGGGTGGAGCAGTAGGTAAGACCTGTGCAGCTGATTGTGCATTGGCAGGACAAGAGGTAAGGCTTTTTGATATGCTTCCTTTCGCAGAAACAACCTTACGCAATGTTGAAAGAACCGGTATAGAGATTGATGGTATCCAGAGGAACTTCTACAACTTTAAAAGATCCGGAGTAGCAAAACTTGCAATGATTACAACGGATATTCAGAAAGCTGTAGAGGGAGCAGGAATGATCATTATTGCAATGCCGGCAATCGGACATGAAGTATTATTTAGACAAGTAATACCTTATCTTGAGGATGGGCAAGTCATACATATTTTTACGGATAACTACGGCACATTGCTGCTTAGAAAATTAATGAGAGAAATGAACTGTACTAAAAAGATAATCGTAGGCGGTTGGTCTAGTTCTCCTTTCGGTACAAGAGTTGAAACTGCAGGAGGATTCATTTTTCCGAAGTGTGGTATCAAATACAGAGCCATATCTTTAAGAGGTGCAACCATGCCTATGACCGATATCGATGATTTTATGGAAACGGTTAAGTTCCTAGGGTGTATGGATGCTGTAACCTATGGAAATGGTCCTGTAAAGGCTAAGACAGTGCTTGATATCGGTTTTAGCAATATTAATCCTGTTATCCACGTACCTGCAACACTGCTAGGGGTCTCGACGATGGAGAATTGGGGGAAAATTTTTGGTGATTTTGATAAGACGGGCTATTCAATGTATGCTCATGCTTTATGTCCTTCTATATGTGAAGTTCAATACAAATTCTATCATGAGGAGATTAATCTTGCAGATGCTATTGGTGTAGATCTTGACAGATACGATAAAGAAGATTTCTTTTCAAGAAGGAGTGTACTTTCAATAGAATACATGGGTAAAGGGAATATGCATTTGCCCCTAGACGAGCCTACGACTGAGGCAAATACAGGACCAAATAGTATTTATCATAGATATGTAACGGAAGATGTCCCGGTAGGATGTAAAGTATATCATGAACTCGGGGTTAAGTACGGTGTAAAAACTCCAATTATCGACTCTATGATTACGATTGCATCTGCAATGCTTGGTAAAGACTACTTCAGTGAAGGATACACACTTGAATATATAGGCATAGACAATATGAGCAAGGAAGAATTGCTGGCATATCTGAATGAGGGAACTTACAAATAATAGAGGATACTAAAATCAGCATATTGATGTTCAAAAATAATGTTATAATTATGAAAATCTCAATATGCTGATAGCATAAAAATGGTTCAGTTACAATTCATACAGCGTAAAGCTCATACTGAATTCAGCTTCATTTTATTATTCTGAGAAAAAATTATGATGAATCATACAGCGCGTAATGACTAACTGCAGAATAAAGGAGGTGACCACATGACCATTACAAGTGTTAATGGATTCACTTGAAAAGAATGAATGATGATTATATAAAGATCATTCATTCAAGAAAGACATCTGCGCAGCACTTGTAGAGCACTATGCTACTTTCAGTACATCTTCGGAAAATTTTATACATGGAAAGGTGGTCAACTATGAGTATCTTGTATACAAATTTAGGCGCATTAAATATGCTTGCTAAGGCGGCAGATCCTCCTCCTTTTGGACCATATAATATGTTAATGGATTTTGCACTGATGTCTGTATTACTGTTCATTGCACAATTTATGAGAGCGAAAATAAAGCTGGTTCAAAATCTATACCTACCTTCTTCTCTCTTGGCAGGCTTTATGGGGTTATTTCTCAGCAGTCAGTTCCTAGGATGGCTCCCTTTTACCAATAACATTGGAAGCTATCCATATATGTTAGTTGTTGTACTCTTTGCTTCCTTATATATCGGTAATTCAGAAAAACAGTCCTTTAAGAAGGTTATCAATGAGGTGGGTGACACCTTTACATTGAATATGGCAGTTGAGTTTGGACAGTTTGGTCTTGCAATTCTTTTTGGAGGCTTTATATTAACGAAATTATTCCCCGATGTTCATCAAGCCTTCGCCCTTATGCTGCCGGCGGGATTTGTAGGCGGACATGGCTATGCAGCAGCTATTGGAGGTACCCTGAAGGATATGGCTGGATGGGAAGAAGCTGTAATCATTGGGCAAACCTTTGCAACGATTGGTCTTTTAACAGGAATTTTGGGAGGACTCGTGCTGATAAATATTGCAACCCGTGCGAAGGCCACCCGTTTTATCAAGACTATGGCGCAGCTGCCGCAAAGCATGCAAACTGGCTTAGTACCAAAAGAAGAGCAAATTTCTCTAGGAAATCAAACTGTAAGTCCAATGGCAATCGATCCATTGACTTGGCATCTACTTCTCGTATTAATTGCTTCAGCTGGAGGGTACTATTCCTTTGAAGCTTTCAAAGTTATTGCACCGAAAATCAGCTTGCCGATGATGTGTTTATCCATGTTGGCAGGGGTGTTATTGCAGTTGATCCTTAATGCATTAGGTTTGGGACAATATGTAGATAAGCGAGTGATTACAAGAATCGGAAGTTCCGTAACAGACTACCTGGTAGCCTTTGGAGTAGCTTCTATCAGGATATCTGTAGTGATGCAGTATGCCATGCCGATTTTGATCATGGTTTTAGGTGGAGTCTTTTTCTGTGTATTCTATGTATTTGTTATTGGAAGAAAACTGTTTCATAACTTCTGGTTTGAAAGATCCATATTCATTTACGGCTGGGCATCCGGTGTTGTAGCTATGGGTGTTACACTGCTTAGAATTGTCGACCCTGAATTTAGAAGTAAAACCTTAGAGGATTATGGAATGGCCTATGTATTCATTTCGGTTATAGAGGTATTCATTGTATCCATGGTGCCTGTGTTTGTAGCAAAAGGGCAGATGTTCTCTACCGGTGCTGTTCTCACTTTGATCTTCTTAGGTCTTGTAGGATTAACCATTCTGAAATATGGTGTACATAAAGGAAAGATGGATGAATTGAGAGAAGGCGAAGCAGAGATTATCGAGCAATACAATAGAGATCGCGAAGCAAGACAACAAGCATAGCATTCCTCTTTTCATGGCGGATAGCCAAGTGGAATTCCAGGCTGTCTGCCATGAAATATCTTTGTGCATGACTCAATTCCTCTCACTAATTAAACGAGGAGGCTGTCATATGATTTTGGAAAAAAGGTTCATGAGATTCACTAGCTGTATACTTATATTTTTGTTCGTATTGATACTATCGGGTTATTACCAAAGACAATTGAGTGAGGCGATTATGGAAGACAGTACAATGACCTTTAAAGCAGCGGCAGTACAATTTAACCCGCAATTAAATGAACGGGATCAGAATATTGAGGGACTTCTGGAGGTTGTTATTGAGGCAGCGAAGCAGGATGCCAAATTGATTGTAACACCAGAGATGGCAACCACAGGATATTATTATGCAAATAGGGATGCCATTGCACCTTTCGTGGATACGATACCGGGATATACAACCAAGAAATTTGAAGAAGTAGCAAAAAAATATGATATCTATATCGTGATTGGGATGCCGGAGGTAGATCCGGAAACTGAGCTATATTATAATGCGGCTGCTCTTGTAGGACCAGAGGGGTATATCGGCAAATACAGAAAAACACATCAATGGGAAACAGAGGAACACTGGGCAGCATGGGGGGATCTGGGAGTACCGGTTTATGATACAAAAATAGGAAAAATTGCAATGAATATCTGCATGGACTCAGCCTATTTCGAATCTGCCAGACTAGCTGCTGTAAATGGGGCGGACATTTTAGCCTTCCCTACCAATTCTTCCGCACAGGCAATCGCAGCACTGCAGGCTAGAGCGATTCAAAACGGACTCTACATTGTCAGTGCAAACCGATCCAACACAGAAAATGGTTTTCATATGATTGGCGCCAGTGCCATTTGGTCACCGGAAGGAAAGAAATTAGCTGAAGCAGCATTTGTTCCGTCTCCCAATGAGGATATCCATGAATCGACGATTATCTATGGAGAAATTGATCGGATGCAATACAATAATCAGGGTAAAAAGAGATTAAAGGAAAGAAGGCCGGAATTATATAAAGATTTAATGCTATATATTGCCCCGTGGGATTATAGCAAAAATAATGATTCGCATGATATAACCGCTGCAGTAATCCAATATGAACCTGTTATTGGCAATAAGGATGAAAACTTAGACAAAATCAGTACATTACTCCAGAAATCCCTGCAAGAAGGAAAACAAAAGGGAAAGGCAGTTCAACTGGTTGTCTTGCCAGAACTGTCAGCCACAGGTCCTATCAAAGAATTAGATACGATCAAGAATGCAGCGGAGGATTTAGATGGAACAACTGTAAAGTTTTTTGAAAAAATAGCTAAAGAGAATCATCTGCATATTGTATTTGGAATGATTGAAAAAGAAGGAGATAAGCTATATAACAGCGCTGTCCTTGTAGGTCCTAAGGGAGAAGTGATTGGATCTTATCGGCAAGCCCATTTAAATGAGACAGATAAGACATGGGCAACTCCGGGGAATGCATTAAAAGTATTCTCAACTGATATAGGAAAAATCGGAGTAATGATTGGATATGATGCAGCATTTCCAGAAGTAGCAGGAATTATGGCCGTTAGGAGAGCCGACATTATAGCAATGCCTGCCCGATGGAATGGTATTTTTGATAGAGAAATTGAAATGAATCCAAATATTTCAGCCAATAAATACCCTGCAGGGGCCATGAGTCTTTGGGATTCTGTGGCAATGAGTGCTCAGGCTTATACCATTGTTTCAAATCTTATCGGTACAGACAGCAACTATTTTGGGCAAAGCGGCTTATATACACTAGATCCCTTATATGGATTGGATCAACCGCTGGCAGCACGAAAGAATCAAGAAGACCTGTTGCTAATGGATATTAAAACTTTACAAAATGACTGGTGGTTTAATCAGCAAAGATTAATTGAATCCAGAAGGACCTATTTCTATAAGCCACTGATTCAGTCTGCAAAATAAATAATAGTTTCTAAAAAAGTAATAGCAGTCAAAGAAAGGCGCCAATTGGCGCCTTTCTTTGAGAAATCTATACATTATCAAACAGAATTTCCTAATAAATTTATTAAGAATAAGAAAAAGAATTTTGACGGATGAGAAGGTGAAAAAATGGAAAAAGTTCTAAACTACCTAAAAAAAATATTCCCATTTTTTTTAGGTAGTTTCCTATGCATTAGTGTTAATATTATGCATCAATTCAAGTTGTTACAAAAAATAGGATTATCAGATACCTTTTCCTTTATTGTAGCACAAATCCTTATCATGGGCGTAATCGGGCTGACTTTTTATCGAAGAACTAAAAATAATCAGATGGAAGAAGAAGTAGCTCGTTTATTGCAATTCGACTTATCCCAAACAAAAAAAACAAATGACCGGATGGGGTGGGAAAAAACATTATACGATTTTATAAACCAGTTGCGTAGTTTGACTGCAGATATCTATGGAATGATTAGGAGTGCAGAAGGAATGGGTTATGTACTATCTCAGGACGTAGCTACGATTGAACTCTCTGCCCAACAGGTAGCGACGGCAGTGGGAGAGGTTGCTGCAGGGAACAGCCACATCGTGAATTTGGTTAGCGACACCAGCCGAAATATTGCAAGTACAGACCGCTTTGTTCAGCAGGTCCAATTGGACATGGAGGGTATACAGGACTATGGAATAAAAATGACGAAAGCAGTTGATGAAGGACAGGCTATTATAGAAGGCCAGAGACGAAGCATAACAGGCAGTATTAAGCATTTCCGAAAGATACAGGAGAAAACCGTTCAGCTAGAAGCAGTAGCCATGGAAATTAATGAAATCACACATACGATTTCTATGGTTTCGGAACAAACAAATTTATTAGCTTTAAATGCCACGATTGAGGCAGCACGGGCAGGGGAGGGCGGAAGAGGATTTACAGTAGTAGCAAATGAAATTAAAAAACTATCGGACAACTCAAAGTTGTCAACAGAAAGAATTAACAGGCTTGTTGCCAAAATTACAAAGGAAATCACACAAATTGTAGAAGTAGTAAATGCGAGCAGTAAAACAGTGGAAGCACAGGAGCATATGATTAAAGATACAGAAGAAGCATTTCGTCTTATAAATACTTCCGTGACCGCTATAAATAATGAAATCAACAGTATTTTTAGTAAAATAAAAGAATTGAATCAGTACAGTACGAACAGCTACAGAGCAATAGAAAACATTTCTGCTGTAACAGAGGAAACCGCTGCCGGGGCTCAAGAAGTTGGTGCCAGTATAGAAGAACAGGCGGCTTCCATTGCTCTAATTAATGAACGGGTATTAGAGTTTAGTCAAAAGGTGAAGGGCGTATCTCAAAAACTTGAAAAATTCCAATATATAAAAATTGCGCATACAGAATTTGATTTCGCCATTCTTCAAGCAGAGATATTTAAAAAAATTGTTCAAAAGAGGCTAGGCTTGGCAGTGGAAGCTGTTCAGTTGAATAGTAATGAAATATGGAGGAGTCTTGCAGAAGGAAAGGTTGAATGCTCTTTATCTCCATGGATGCCCTACTCATGGGCTTCTTTAGCACAGAAATATAAAGCGTGTATAGATGATTTAGGAGGAAACCTGTACGGATGTAAATATGGCTTAGTTGTGCCAGAATATGTTGAAGCCAATACAATTCAGGATTTGAATAAGATTCGTATGGACGTTAAAGAAACAATTTATTCGATACAAAGGAGAACAAAGGTAGGTGCTTTAGCCGCAGAGACATTGAGAGCATACAATTTGCAGGGCTTCCACATAGAACATAAAGATGAGAATGGAATGCTTGCAGAGCTAGAGTTGAGAATTAAAAAGAAAGAGCCTGTTGTGATTACAGGATGGCAGCCCCACAAGATATTTGGTACGTATCAATTAAAATTTTTACAGGATCCCCAGGAAGTATTCGGAAAGGAAGAATATTGTACAACATTGATCAGAAAAGATTTTCAGAAAGATTATCCTGAGGTTTATGAGATTATAAAGGATTTTAAACTAGACATAAAAGCCATACATGAGGCTTTGCATCATATTGATAAAGGAATGAGCTTCTCTAAAGCGGCAGATTGGTATATAAGCAAAAACTAAACAAATAACAAAATAAATCTCAGATTGTGGAAGAATTTCATTCAAATTACAGACTGGATTTTAAATAGATGTTGTACGAAAGAAAAAAACAAAGTAATCAAAAAACCCATAGCATTATGGGTTTTTTGATTCTATTAAAAAAATTAAGATATACTATCTCCAGGATTCAGCATGCCGATGTTATGGATAGGCCGTTTATCCAATAAGGGCATCAGTAGGAATACGCTTACGCAAACCAGCCATTCCAGATAGATAACATGAGGTAGAATTCTTATAGCAGGTACAAACTGCCATAGAATGAGTACCAGCATTCCTGCCAGTGTTGTATAAAAAGCAGAGTTTTTTCTGCAAAGTCCCGGTGTGAAAATCGTAAAGAGGAAGACTACGGTAAAGGCTGTTGTTAGGCTGAGGCCAATTAACAGGGTTTTTAAAATACCGACAACGGTAAAAGCCATAAAAAGGGTTAAGAGTCCAAGTACGCAAATAGATGCTTTCGTAATCAGCATAAAATGCTTTTCGGTGCTATCCGGGCGAATAAAGCGCTTATAAATATCCTGTGAAAATAGGGTTGCGGAGCCCAATAGCAGGTTACAGGCAGTGGACACATCTGCAGCCCACAGGGCAGCAAGGGTCAAGCCTGCGATTACCGGGTTTAACGACATAATGATCTTCGGAAGTGCAAGGGTAGCGCTGATATCAGGAAAGGCAACCTTTGCTGCGATACCCATGAGTGCTGATAAAAAACCAATAGGAATCATCAGCATTCCTCCGATAATAAAGCCGCGGCGAGCTGATTTTTCATCCTTGGCACCGCAGGAGATCTGTACAGTTCCCTGTAGAGATAATACTTGTGTAATCATTACGGCAAACCAACCGGCTATGACAATCCAGCCTAAACCATTAATCGGGTGCAAATAAGGCACTTCGGCAGGAAGTTCGAGACGAATTGTATTGAGACCACCCTGGCCAACAATACTCATAATAGCTGCAATCGTGGTTCCTAAATAAATAAGTGCTACATTCAAAAGATTGGATAAGCCTGCAGACCACATACCGCCGATGAAAGTAATGCTGATAAAAACAATGGCACTAACCAGCATGCCGGACTTGAAGGTAAAAATCTCCGGCAGCAGTGCAGCCAATATGGCACCACCAGCTACGTATTGAAGAGAGGTAATAACCAATTGAATAATGATTTGACCGATAACGCAGATGACACGACCTTTGGTATCATAAAATTTTTCAAACAGCTCCGGTACTGTGGAGATATTGAGAGAACGGTATCTTGCTGCTGCAACCAGGCCCATTACAATAGCGCCTGCAGCCCATGCCACGTTATACCAGCCTGCAGCCAAACCTACATTATAGGCTTGTTCTGAAACGCCTATGGTTGAAGCACCTCCGATGGCAAGTCCTGTGATTGTGACGGCAACCAGAGGGGTAGTGAGCTTTCTTCCTGCAAGAATAAAATCCTCGGAACCTTTAGCTGCCAGCTTTCTAGCAAAGGCGCTGATTGCAAATAATGCAATGATATAACAGATAACAATCAACAATGGAATGTTCATACATAATCACCTCATCTTATTTTTTGAATAGGAATTGTATTTCCGCCGTAAGGCATCAATATAACTTTTTGATTTATATTTTCTATATCTACACGCTTTAGTGCTTCTTCTAAAGAATGGACTGCCTCTATACCCATAGGCTGAGTTAAAGCTGGATCAATGGTAGATAATAAGATCACCTTTGCTTTGCAGGCGAGTTCTACAGCTGCGTAAAAGATGTAGCCTGGTATAGTAAAATCTTTTCGTAAGGCAGCATCCAATTGTCCTTCTTTTAAAGGAGTACTCCAGTTAAAGAAAGCATCTGCTCCTGCACCTTCCCTGCATTCAGCCAACAGAAGAATGATTCCGCCGGGTTTTACCGCAAGTGCCGCATTAAAGAGGGTTTTCGTTGCCTGATAAAGGGACATGTCCTTTGGAAAGCCGCCGCAGCTGGCGATTACCAGATCAGCTTTTTCATCGATCGGTACACCAAATTTTACGTCAGCCCACTGACAGCCGGCTTCCCAAGCATCTAACCAATGGCCGGCAACAAATTTAGCCGGACTTCCCTTGGTATCTACGACTACATTGAATAGGAAAAGTGGATCTACCAAAGCTGCACTTTCGACCATATCTAAATGTAGAGGATTATCGGCTAAAACACCCACTCCGATCTTAGGATTAGAAGTTTCAGCATGGGGGTCTAGGGCATGGAGATGATTTTGGGCGATGGTATCTCGACCAGCTACACCAGGAACAATAGATTTCCGCCCTCCGCCAAAACCAGCCATTAGGTGATGAACGATACCTCCCGTAAGAATGGTTTTTCTTTCAGTAAGTAATTTGTTAATCTTGACCTCTGTCCCTCGTGTAGTAGTACCTACATGAACCAGATCCGGGGCGTCGCAGTTGTGGTCAATAATTTGCAGTCGGGAGTACAATTCTTTACCAACGATTTTGCATCTTTCTTCATCGGTTTGGCCCCGGTGGGTGCCTGTAGCTACTAGAACAATGATGTTTTCATCGGGAATACCCAGTGTGTTTAATCTTTCTACAATATGGGGAAGAAATAAGTCATGACGAATCCAAAGCCGCGTAATGTCACTGACTACGATGACTACTTGATCCCCTTTACTAAAAAGCTCATCGAAGGGCTTTGAACCAATTGGATGATCTAAAGCCTTGCAAACTGCTTCTTTAAGATCTTCAATAGGAGCCATTTCATTAGAGTGAAGAACCTCAAGGGTTTTAAAGCCTTCAAGGTTGATCTCTAGAGAATTACTGCCATACTTTAGTGCAAATGTATTATCCATATTGTTCCTCCTCTATCAATAATTTGATTAAATCAGTTAACGATGCAGGTGAGACAAGGGATTTTTAAGTAATAAAAAAAACATTCGTGCAAAAAAGGGACGAATGTTTATCGCGGTACCACCCTTGTTGATCTAAATGTAAAAAATAAAGAGGACAGGCGCATAGTAAAATAAAAAAGTCCCTTTCGAAAAGAAAGGGACGAATATACTTCGCGGTACCACCCTATTTGATGCAAATAGATCCACTCTTTTCCCGTAACGTGGGAATAAAACGGCTCAGCCTACTAATTACTGTTCAGCCTGCAATTCAGGAATGTATTTCATTATGATCATCAACCGATTTGCACCATCCATCGGCTCTCTGCATGAATCCCATAATTACTTCTTTCCGTCAACATTTTTATGCGTGATGTTATTGAGTATAAGTATATTAAAGAGACAATGATAAAGGCAATCTTCAAAATAGGGTTTCTACTGAAAGCAGCTCTATATTATTTGATTATCCTCAACAAATCTCTTGATTGCTTAATAATTTACCAAAGTAAATTATTAAAGTGGTGTAGTGAAAATATTACAGCCCGAGCAGCTTGACGGAAGCGTCAGCTTCTTTGGATAATACCATCCGTAAATGCTTTTTTTCCTCAGCCAAGACAATATTGATTTCATCCGGTGCCAATTCAGGAAAAAGAAGCTTTAATTCATTGATATATAGGATAGCATCTCGTTCAATTTTTTCGGCAATGTGCAAGGCATCTTCTTTAGAGAATTTTCCCTGTATTTTTGTCAATACATCATCACTTTGTGAAAATATATCGGTTTCAATTAATAACGCTATGTAGGATGCGTCGTCTTCTGTCAGTTCCAGTCTTCCTTCATCAGGCAAGCGATTGAGAAGGCCTGTATAAATTTTTTCGTGCTTTAACTCATCTTGGGCCAGGGATTCAAATATTTTTTTCCCTTTTCCCTCTTCCATTTGAGCAGCCAGATTGGAATAGAATTCTGCAACCTTTGCCTCGTTGCGAATGATCGTTTGCAGCAATTTACTGCCATCAAATTGAATCGCCATGGGCGTCACGCTCCTTATTTCATTTTGTATAATTATACCCCTCCTCCTTTAGCTAAAACAAAATTATGGTATAATAATTGGAAAGATAATGGAATCAGATTTGCATAGGTTTCTGTTTATTGAGGAAATTGTAGTAAAAGGACGCGAGTTCTTTAGTACAGAAGGAGGAATGAAAATGAAGCATTATAAAATGTATATTAATGGTGAGTGGATAGAGGCGCAAGGGCAAAAAAGTTTAGAAGTAATTAATCCGGCCACCGGGGAGGTTTTAGGGACTGTGCCCAAGGGAGGAAAAGTGGAAGCAGAAAGTGCGATTCAAGCTGCTCATGATGCATTTTCCGGTTGGGCATCTTTAACTGCAGCCAGCCGGGCAGCGTACTTAAAGAAAGCATATGATCTTATGGTTGACCATCAAGATGAAATTGCACAGATCATGACCTTAGAGCAGGGTAAACCCCTTGCAGAAGCAAAGGGAGAAGTAATGTATGCAGCCAGCTTTATGGAATGGTATGCAGAAGAGGCTAAGAGAATTTATGGAGAGATGATCCCTGCATCAAAAGAAAATAAAAGAATTATGGTATTGAGGCAACCCGTCGGCGTGACTGCCGCCATTACACCTTGGAATTTCCCTGCTGCCATGGTAACACGAAAGCTGGCTCCAGCCTTGGCTGCAGGATGTACGGTTATCCTAAAACCTGCATCTCAAACGCCCCTGACTGCGGTTAAAATCTTTGAATTATTGGAAATGGCAGGTCTTCCAAAGGGTGTTGTCAATCTAGTTACGGGTTCGGCAGGAGAGGTTGGAAATACACTGATGGAAGATCCAAGAGTACGAAAAATCACCTTTACAGGTTCTACAGAAGTGGGAAAAGTTCTTATTAAGCAATCAGCTGACACGGTGAAAAGAGTATCTATGGAATTGGGAGGACATGCGCCGTTAATCGTGTTTGACGATGCAGATATCGAGCAGGCTGTAGAGGGTGCAGCTGCATCAAAGCTGCGCAATTGTGGGCAGGTATGTATTGCTTCCAACCGATTCTACGTACAGGAAGGCATCTTGGAAGCTTTTGTGGAAAAACTGAAGCTTCGTCTACGGGATTATAAAATCGGAAATGGTATGGAGGAAGGCGTGCTAATCGGACCAATGATTGATCGTAGGGGCTTTGAGAAGGTAGAAAGTCATATTCGGGATGCAGTGGAAAAGGGTGCTCAGATTGCAGCAGGAGGGCAGGGCTATCATCGTGCAGACCACGAGGATGCCGGATTTTTCTTTGAACCCACCGTACTGACAGGAGTTAAAGAGCATATGGCAGTGATGTCAGAGGAAACCTTTGGACCGCTGATCCCTATTGTTGCCTTTAAAACGGAGGAAGAGGTTCTTCAAGCGGCTAATGATACACCCTATGGCCTTGCAGCCTATCTATTTACGCAATCCCTGTCTCGTGCGTTCCGGGTATCGGAAAAACTGGAGTATGGCATCATCGGTGTAAATGATGGATTGCCCGCTACTGCCCAAGCACCTTTTGGAGGCTTTAAAGAAAGCGGAATAGGGAGAGAAGGCGGTCATTATGGTATAGATGCATTCTTGGAAACAAAGTATATATCTATTGGCATATAAAAATTTATGTGAATCCGCCTTGACAGGAACAATCAAAAAGGTTAGAATTCTAATTATTAGAATTCTAACCTTTTTGGGTTCGAAAGATATACCGAAAGATAGCGAGAAAGGAGTTTATATAGGAATGCGTGAGAAAAACCTCAAGGAAGTTTATCAAGGATTGATGGAATTCAATGCCTTGTTCCATCAAAAATTCGGTCATGTTTTTCGCAGCAGCAGCCATTCTGAATATTCCTGTACCAAGAGTCAAAACAAGGCACTGATGATTGTGGGAAAAAAGGGTAGAATGACTTCCACTATGCTGGGACAGTGTTTAGACATGAAAAAGGGAAGTCTAACAACAATGATAGATAGCCTGGAAGAGATGGGTCTGATTTTTAGGCAGTCAGATGAGACAGACCGGAGAAAAACTTGGATTGATCTGACAAACCAAGGAAAAAAGTACATGGATGCTAAGATGAAAGAGTTCGAAAAAAGCATCATTGCGATGTTTAGTAATCTTGGGGAAGATGAAATAGAGGATTTTGCAGTGAATGTTAAAGCTACCGTAGAAATGATGAAAAAATTTAAGGAGTGAAATTATGGACGAACGTGCAAAACAATTGGGAGAGGAACGGGTCTGGAAACTGTTGCTGAAGTTTTCCATTCCGGCAATCGTAGGGATGCTGGTAAATGCATTATACAATATTGTAGATAGAATTTTTATCGGCAGGGGCGTAGGTACTTTGGCCATTGCAGGGATTACGATAGGGTTCCCGGTGATGACTATTTTGATGGCATTGGGGATGCTGGTAGGGTTAGGAGCTACTTCTTTAGTTTCTATCCGACTGGGAGAGAACAAGAAGGAAGAAGCAGAGTTGATCATGACCAATGCACTTGTGGTGCTGATTATGCTTCTACTGGGTGCTTCTGTTTTGGGACTTATTTTTTTAAATCCAATGTTGAGAATCTTTGGGGCTAGTGCTGAAGTACTGCCCTACGCAAAAACTTATTTAAGAATTATTCTGATCGGCGCCGTATTTCAAGGCGTAGGATTCGGAATGAACAACATGATACGTGCCCAAGGAAATCCACATACAGCAATGATGACGATGCTGATTGGGGCCATATTGAATACCCTGTTAGACCCCCTTTTTATCTTTGTATTTGGCTGGGGTATCGAGGGAGCAGCCTTAGCAACCATTCTTTCACAAGCAGTTTCAGCCCTATGGGTGCTTCGATATCTATTTAGTGATCAAAGTTCCCTTAAGATGCGTATGAAAAATGCAAAGCTGCAAAGAGCTATCGTAATGAAAATTATTGCGATTGGTTCTGCACCCTTTGCCATGCAAGTTGCTGCCAGTGCAGTAATGGCGCTGCTGAATCACCAGCTGCGAATCTTTGGGGGAGATGTTTCAATTTCCGCCATGGGTATCATTCATAGTATTGCTATGATGATCATGATGCCGATCTTTGGAATCAATCAAGGCGCTCAGCCGATTATCGGATTTAACTACGGAGCAAAGAAATACGACCGGGTGAAAAAAGCCCTTACCTTGGCTATTGTGGCAGCTTCTGCAATCGTACTGGTCGGATTTGTGGTCATTCAGGTTTTCCCGGAAAATCTATTCCGATTATTTAATAACAAGGATCAGGAATTAATTGCTTTTGGTACACAGGGAATTAAGATTTTCTTGATGATGCTTCCGATCATTGGTTTTCAAATTGTGAGTGCAAACTACTTCCAGGCTGTTGGAAAACCGAAACAAGCCATGATCCTAAGCTTATCCAGGCAGGTTTTGGTGTTTATTCCTGCTTTGCTGATCCTGCCAAATATGTATGGTCTTACGGGAGTTTGGGCAGCTGCACCGGCTGCAGACCTGGTATCTTCTGTAATTACCGGTATATGGCTGGCTTTTGAAATAAAACATTTGAGCGACAGTCATGCAGATGTTCAAATAAAAAGAGAACATATACAACCTGAACAGTAGGATGGTTTCGGCGTTAGCATAACGGGGGTTGACAAGCTGGAAATGGATATTGCATATAATAGCGCCTGCATATAAAAATGCAGGCGCTTATTAATTATTTCCTAAATCAAATTTATGTTTTTAATAAAAGCTTTTTCTAATTCTTCAGAAGGCAAAGGTTTGCTTATAAAGTAGCCTTGAGCCTTATCACAAAAACGATTTCTTAAGAACAACAGCTGCTCCTTGGTTTCAATTCCTTCTCCTGTAACAGAAAGTCCTAGATTGTGAGCTAAGTTGATGATTGCCTTGGCAATAGCCTCTTCTTTAGGGTCCTTCATGATACCGCTGATAAAAGATTTGTCAATTTTTATGGTATCTATGGGGAGCTGTTTTAGATAGTTTAATGAAGAGTATCCCGTGCCAAAATCATCCAGTGCAATGCGAATTCCCATCTGCTTAAAGTGATGGAGGGCTTCAATGACAAGCTCCAGATTGTGCAGAACAATACTTTCAGTGATTTCTATCTCTAGACAATGGGGTTCGATTTGATATTCTGTCAATATGGAAGTCACCAGATCTACCAGATTGCTCTGCTGAAATTGGCGTGCAGAGAGATTGATAGATATGACGATCGTAGGATGTCCTTGATCCTTCCAGGTTTTTAACTGTTTGCAGGCAGTCCGGAGTACCCATTCACCGATGGGCAGAATAAGATTGGATGCTTCCGCCAGCGGGATAAATTTCATAGGTGGAATTAGACCCATAAGGGGGTGCTGCCAGCGAAGCAGCGCTTCTGCACCGACAATTCTGCCGCTGGTTAAATCCGCAAGGGGCTGGTAGTGAAGAAAAAACTCATTATTTCTCAGGGCAGAACGCAGATGGGTCTCCAACTGGAATTTTTCCAACAAAGGAACATTTAGTTTTTGAGAATAGAATTGATGGCAGTTCCTGCCCTGATCCTTGGCATAGCACATGGCAGTTTCAGACTTCTGAAGCAAATCATATCCTTCATGGGAATCATCAGGGTAGATGGCAATACCAATGCTGGCAGTAATATAGATTTCTTGTTGATTGAGCATCCAAGGGCTTTCAAACAGCTTTAGAATATTATTTGCGATGTCTGTCACGCTCTCAGGATCGAAGATCACCGGAAGCAGTATGGCAAATTCATCTCTACTATAACGGGTGACCGTGTGGATTTCATGAAGACATGCCTTTAGTGCAGCCCCGACTTTAACCAACAATTCATTCCCCGTATTGTGGCCTGCAGTTTCATTAATGAATTTAAAATAATCCAAGTCTAAGTAAAGAAGAGCGGCTTTATGGTTTTTTATCTGTGCCTGGGAAAGTGCCTGGGTGAGCTTATCATAAAAGAGTGTTTGGTTAGGCAGGCCGGTAAGGGGATCATAGTAGGATAAGTCAAAAACTCGTGCTTCGCTGACCCGAAGCGCTTCTTCACTTTCTTTCAATTTCATCAATTGTTGATTTTGCTCCTCCTCCGCGGCCAGCAGTTCTTCGGTAATCGCTTCTAACTCTTCATAGCTATCCATTAGTTCTTTTGACCAGTAAAGGGTGTTTTTCATATGACGATAGATCAAAACATATAGCAGTGATGCAGTAGCAGTTACATAGAACCAGCCTTTAAAGGTTTGCAAATCTGTCAGCCCGTTAATATCTTGTGCAAAATACTTTAAGACCTCATCAGAAAATAAAATCCATAAGATACCGATGAATGCATATATTAAGGTGATCTTTAATGCAGCAAGACTTGAACTCTGGATATGGTCTGATTTGAGAATATGGTCCGATATGTAAAATGTCCCTCTTATGAACTTGGATTTCATATCCTTCTTATCAAAGTCTTGTTGTACTTTTTTAGACATAGAACGGATCACTCCCCCTTATAAAAATGCAAATCATGATACTTTTAGTATGTATACCCAGGTAGAACACGCTCAACAACTAAAATTGATAAAATAAGGCAAAAATGATTGTCTTATGACAATAATTCTACAGAAATGTAAAAATATCCTTTAAATGTACAAAAAATGGGAAAAAAGTCCGGTGGAAAAACAAGGAAGCCTTTTATTGTATTTAAAGAACAAATGGAATATAGTTAAGTGTGAAAGGTGCATTTTATATTTTGAAAAATAGGGGGAAATAAGAATGGATTTTAAAGCATTAACAACGGAAGGTGTGAATCCGAATACCATTGATATTGATTGCGTTCCAACCGAAGAAATGATCCGCATGATCAATGAAGAGGATAAAACGGTAGCATTTGCAGTAGAAAAAGAAATTCCTATGATTGCGAAGGCGGTTGATCTAATTGTGAAGAAAATCCAACAAGGGGGAAGACTCATTTATATGGGGGCAGGGACCAGTGGGCGTATTGGGGTGTTGGATGCCGCAGAATGTCCTTCAACCTATGGTGTGGATTTGTCTATAGTGCAGGCGCTCATAGCAGGGGGAATTGAGGCCATCTATTTGCCCCGGGATGGAGCGGAGGATTTGGCCGGGGAAGGAATTGCAGACTTAAAACGTATTGCCTTCAATGGAAAGGATATACTGGTCGGCATTGCAGCCAGTGGGAAGACTCCTTATGTAATCAGCGGCATGGAGTATGCAAGGAAGCTTGGAGCATCCATCATTGCTGTTACTTGCAACCCTCAATCGGAAATGGCCAATCGCGCAGATATTTCTATTGCGCCGGTAGTCGGGCCGGAGGTAATCATGGGATCTACCAGGATGAAGGCCGGTACAGCACAGAAAATGGTAGTCAATATGCTCTCCACCGGAACTATGGTGAAGTTGGGAAAAGTATATAAAAATTTGATGATCGACGTAGAAGCCAGTAATGAAAAACTAAAGAACCGATGCAAAAGAATGGTTGCTTTGGCAGCGGATGTCACGGAGGAAGAGGCAGAAAGACTGTTGACAGAAACCGGCTATGCTGCTAAACTAGCAGTGTTTATGGGATTGTCCCGGCTGCCGAGGGAGCAGGCAGAAGAAGTTTTAAGGGCACATGAGGGAATTCTTTGGAAAGCGCTTCAAAAATAATTAAAAAACCATTGCATTTCCAAAAAAAGGTGATAAAATATAATTAAAGTGGTATATACAACATGTCAACATGTCAGGAGGAAATGATGAAAAGAGTAAATAAAAATTCCTTTGTTCCACTGTACTACCAGCTAAAGGATATTATTACAGAATTAATTGAAAATGAAGAACTAAAACCCCAGGATCCTATTCCATCGGAGAGAGAGTTGTGCGAGTATCATGGCATTAGCCGTATGACTGTAAACAAAGCGATTACAAGCTTGGTCTCAGAGGGGATGCTGTACAGGGAACAAGGCAAAGGAACCTTTGTAGCGAGGCCGAAAGAAAGACATTCATTGTCTGCGCTGCGAAGCTTTACAGAGGATATGCGGCGCCAGGGGATGACCGTAGAGACAAAGATGATCTCTTTTCAAAGAAAACCTGTTACAAAAAAGATAGAAAAAGCGCTACAACTGAAAACGGGGCAGCAAGTATTCGAAATCAGAAGACTGCGAATTGTATCCGGTGAGCCTTATGCATTAGAAACGGCCTACATTCCTGCAAATCTATGTGAAAATTTAACAAAAGAAGAACTGGAAAACAATTCGCTCTATGCAATTTTAGCAGAGCATTACAATCTGGAAATGGAGTATGCCTATCAAACCATAGAGCCGGTTATTATCGATGATTATGAGAGTCAGCTGTTGCGGGTAGAAAAAAATACTTTAGGATTACTCTTCTCCAGAAAAACCTATCTCAAGGACCACACCCCCATGGAGTTAACCAAAGCCATCTACAGAAGCGATAAATATAAGTATGAAGTCATGTTAAAACGTTAATTTTGCGCCATGCGGCGTAAGAAATAAATAAAAAAGGGGGAAAACCACATGAGTAAAAATGGATTTGCAAGATTATCCAAGCTGGGAAAAGCGTTAATGCTGCCGATCGCAGTACTTCCGGCTGCAGGGCTTCTATTGAGGCTGGGAGCGCCGGATGTTTTAAACATTCCTTTTGTCATGGAGGCAGGAGGAGCTGTATTTAGCAACTTGGCTTTATTATTTGCAATCGGTATCGCGGTAGGCTTAGCCCATGACAACAATGGGGCGGCAGGAATTGCAGGAATGGTTGGTTATTTCGTACTGGTCAATGGGTTAAAGACCATTAATCCGGATCTCAACATGAGTGTATTGGCGGGGATTTTGGTAGGAGTGTTAGCTGGCGGACTTTATAATAAGTTTTATAACATTCAGCTTCCGGAATTTCTAGGATTCTTTGGCGGCAAGAGATTTGTACCCATTGTGACAGCTGGAGCCTGCATCGTATTAGCAGGCATCTTTGGTATCATTTGGGCACCGATTCAGAACGGCATCCATGCCATTGGGGAATGGATTATTGGTGCAGGCGTTGTTGGTGTATTTGCTTTTGGCTTCTTTAACCGTCTATTGATTCCAGTTGGTTTACATCATGTGCTCAACAGTTTTATTTGGTTTGTATTTGGGGAATATAGCGATGCAGCAGGGAAGGTAGCTACCGGTGATTTAGGCCGCTTCTTTGCGGGAGATCCGACGGCAGGGAATTTTATGGCAGGATTTTTCATCATCTTCATGTTTGCACTGCCTGCAGCAGCATTGGCCATGTATAAATGCGCAAAACCGGAAAACCGTAAAGCCCTGGGAGGCGCATTGGTATCCGTTGCTTTTACTGCATTTTTAACAGGGATTACTGAGCCGATTGAATTCATGTTCTTATTCCTGGCACCGATGCTCTATTTCTTCCATGCAATATTCACAGGTTTGGCTTTAGTTGTTTCCTACATGCTGGGATCACTTCACGGATTTACTTTCTCTGCAGGGATGATTGATTTTGCCCTTAACTGGGGGTTAGCTACAAAGCCCATTCTGATTATTCCAGCGGGTCTTGCTTTTGCTGCGCTGTATTACTTTGTATTCGTATGGGCCATCAATAAATTTGATATTCTTACACCGGGGCGATTGGATGAAGAAACGGGAGAGTCCTTTGAGAATGTAAGCGAAGCGGCCGTACTGTTGGTAGAAACGCTGGGGGGAGCAGAGAATATTGAAAGTCTGGATGCGTGCATTACACGTTTGAGACTGACAGTGAAAAACCCTGACATTATCGAAGAAAATAGCTTGAAGGCGATAGGTGCCAAGGGAATGATTAAAAAAGGCAATATGCTGCAGGTTATTGTGGGTACCAAGGCAGAACTTATTGCCGATGAAATGAAAAAAGCAATCAAAAAGGTAAAAGCATAATAGGAGAATGGTGACAATCTGTCACCATTCTTTTTGAAAAAAATTTGCAAAAAATATATAAAGGGTGAAAACAATGAAAGCTATCCGAAATATAAGACTGATCAGCGGCAGAAAAATAATGTCGGGATTTGCTGTAGTCTTTGATGAGAAAATTGAAGCGGTTGTTCCGGAAGAAGACCTACTACACGGTCAAATAGAGGCGTGGATTGATGGGTATGGGGCCTATATATCTGCCGGGTTTATTGATCTTCATATCCATGGCTGTAATGGTTGTGATGTGATGGATGAAGAGGAATCTGCCTTATCTGCCATCCGGAAATCTGTTGTTTCCACCGGGGTGACTTCCTTTTTGCCGACCACCATGACCATGGCCTTTGAGAAAATTGAAAGTGCTTTAATACGGATTCGAAGAGCTATGAATTTGCAGGAGGGAGCTGAAATCTTAGGCTGCCATTTGGAAGGACCCTTTATCAATCACAGATATAAAGGTGCACAGGATGAAAAATATATGCGTCCTCCTAACTTCGACCAAATCAAAGCCTATACCGATGTAATAAAAATCGTCACCTTCGCTCCGGAACTTGACGAAAAGCATACCTTTATTCAGTGCTGTACAGAACATAATATCATTGCTTCCATCGGACACAGTAATGCTACCTATGAAGAGGCCATGGAAGCGATAGAGGCAGGTGTAAGCCATGTCACCCATGTTTTTAACGGCATGGCGCCATTTCATCATAGAAATCCTGGCGTTGTAGGGGCGGCTATGGACAGTGATGTGACTTGTGAATTGATTGCTGACAATATTCATTCCCATAAAGCCGCGCAGCGGATCGTATTTCGGGCTAAGGGACTGGAGAAAATGGTATTGATTACAGACGCCATGCGGGCATGTTTACTGAAAAATGGTATTTTTGATCTGGGGGGACAGCAGGTGATTGTGAAAGATGATACTGCCCGTCTCGCGGACGGCACCTTAGCGGGCAGTATCCTGACAGTGAATAAGGCTGTGAAGAATTTTGCTGCAACTACCGGAATTCCTTTGGAAGATGCCATTGAAATGGTTACATTAAATCCGGCCAAGATTCTTGGATTGGAAAACCGAAAAGGAAGTATTGAAGTGGGAAAGGATGCAGATATGATTCTGTTTGATGAGGACTTAAATATTCAACGTACCTTTGTCAAAGGAAGAGAAGTATATAACGCTGAGAATATTCAATAGACCTGGGGGGAAGAAGTATGGACCGGATTTTAGATATGCGGCCAAAGGATTTGGTAAACCTGGATGGGAGACAACTGCTGGAAAGTATACGGGCGGCAGAGGGGAGAACGATTATTTGTGAAATCCTCTGCCCTGTGATGCCCCTGCTGATGGACGTGACCAATGCAGAGCTGGTTGGAGCCTTTGGTGCTGATATTATCCTGCTTAATTTTTACGATACGCAGAAACCGGCTATATTTGGGGTTGCACCAATGCCTGGTGAAAGTCCTATTCAAGCCGTCAAAAAGCTTACGGGAAGAGCTGTAGGAATCAACCTGGAGCCTGTAGATCCGGAGCAAAAGGTAATGGGGCAGAGGAGTATGCTAGAACCCGGACGAATCGCTACGCGGGAAAACATGCGAAAAGCCTATGAACAAGGGACACAAATCATTACTTTGACGGGAAATCCTAAGACAGGTGTTTCCAATGACCGGATCGAAGGCGCTATCAGAGAAGCAAGAGAAGAATTAGGAGACAGGGTGATCCTCATTGCAGGAAAAATGCATAGTGCCGGTACTGCCGGAGAAATGGGCGAGGACATTATCAGCAAAGCCGTGATAGGCAGATTTCTAGAAGCCGGAGCAGATGTGATCCTGCTGCCTGCTCCGGGAACTGTACCTGGCATTACCTTAGAATTTGTAAAAGAAATGGGAGATTTTATCCATCAGAGGGGCGCATTGCTGCTGACTACCATAGGGACCTCACAGGAGGGGGCCGGCGAAGATACCATTAAAAGTATTGCCCTTTATGCCAAAATGGCTGGAGCGGACCTCCATCATATTGGTGATGCAGGTTATACAGGAATTGCAGTGCCTGAAAATATTATGGCATATTCCATTGCTATCCGTGGCAGGAGACATACTTATAGGAGAATGGCCATGCGGGTGTAAGACTAAAAAACATCGAAGTAAGGAGAAGACAAATGCTAAATTTTTTCAAGAAAAAAGAAAACAAAATAATCCTCTATAAACCGGTTCCCGGTAAGGTAATCGATATTACAGAAGCACCGGATGAAGTATTCTCACAAAAATATTTAGGAGATGGTGTGGCAGTAATTCCAGAAGGAAATGTAATTGCAGCACCCTGTGATGGCACAATACTTCACATTGCCAATAGTCTGCATGCGGTAGCCGTGGGGACAGAGGAGGGGCTGGAGGTACTCATTCATATCGGTCTGGATACGGTGCTGTTAAAAGGGAAAGGCTTTACTAGCTTTGTAAAGAATGGAGATACAGTAAAAAAAGGGGATAAATTGGTCTCCTTTGATAGAAGTTATATAGAAGTCCAGGGGAAATCTCTTGTCACTCCTGTTGTAATCACAAATATGTCGGAAAAAGTAAAAGGAATTACAAAGCATAAGGAGTCATCTACAGAAGTATTGATGGAAGTTCAGTTAAAATAGAGAGACAGATGGATGTCAGGATGAAGCCGAGGTGAAGGATGATGAAGATCTATGTGGAAGACAACTATCAAAAGCTAAGCAAAAAAGCAGCTTATATCTTAGCCAGTCAGATTAGACTCAAACCGGACAGCGTATTAGGATTGGCCACGGGAGATACGCCTTTGGGGATGTACCGCGAACTGGTTGCCATGCACCAAAGGGAGGATCTGGATTTTAGAGAGATAAAAACCTTTAATTTAGATGAGTATTACGGCTTGGAAAAGGAAAATCCCCAGAGCTATCATTACTACATGATGGAAAACCTCTTTAAGCATGTTAATATCCGGAAGGAGAATATCCATATCCCTGATGGAGAGGCATCTGACATAGAAGAGGCATGCAGCCGTTATGAAGGGCTCATCAGGCAAGCGGGGGGAATTGATCTGCAGGTATTGGGCATCGGAAGAAACGGACACATCGGGTTTAACGAACCGGATGTAAAGTTTGAAGCAACCACCCATTTGGTGCACTTGGATGCGGATACGATACAAGCCAATGCAAGGTTTTTCGATTCTATAGATAAAGTACCCACACAAGCTATCAGTATGGGGATAAAAACCATTATGCAAGCCAAGAAGATTGTCCTTCTTGCCAGCGGCCATGAAAAAAGAGAGATAGTTCAAAAGGCATTGGAGGGAAAAATTTTACCGGAGCTTCCTGCCTCTGTGCTGCAGCTGCACAATGATGTGGTAGTCATATTAGATCAGAAGGCTGCCGGGGAACTAAAGGAAATATAGATGCATCGAAAACCGTCAATCCACAAAAACTAGTGCTGTATCCTAAAAAGGACAGCACTTTTAATTTTCACTTTGGTATAATATAGACAGACAAAAGGGAAAGGAAGAAGCAGGAAAATGGATAAAGTATTTCAGCTTATCGATACGATCATAGATCAGGAAATCCTAATCTCAGGGATATTGAGCAATCTGCGTAAGAAAGATGCAGTAGAATATCAGAAGGTAGATGTGCGTCCCATCATCATAAAGGGTGGCCGGGTGTATCAGTTTAGTTATCATTATCCCAAAAAGGTGATTCATGAAAACCTGGAAGGTGCAGCAGCCGTGAATAAGCTTAGAGAACTTATGGAGCAGTACTTTCGCCAAGGTCAGCTCTATACTGCTGAAGCGGATTATCAAATACTGATCAGCAAAAAAGGGAGTGCTGCTGTCTTGAAAAAGCCTCCTACAAAAGAAGCTCAAGATCTAAGTCATAACCGTAAAAAGAGCTACATCATTCCGGAGAATGAACCTTGTCCCTTTATGAAGCGGCTAGGGGTTATGAATGAAAAGGGGAAAGTACTCGCCAATAAATATGATAAGTTTCGGCAAATCAATCGCTTCTTAGAGATGGTCGCGGATATTGTCCCCCACCTGAAAAACAAAGGAGAACCCCTTCAAATTGTAGATTTTGGCTGCGGAAAATCTTACCTGACCTTTGCCCTCTACCACTACCTGACGGCCATCCTGGACATGAAGGTAAATATACTGGGCTTGGACCTAAAGGAGGATGTTGTCAACCATTGCAATGTTATTGCCTGTGATTTGGGATATGAGCAGCTGAAATTTATTACCGGAGATATCCGGCAGTACACGGGCAAAGAGAAGATTCATATGGTGGTTAGCTTGCATGCCTGTGATACAGCCACCGATGCGGCACTGATTAAAGCTCTGGAGTGGGATGCAGAGGTGATCCTATCCGTTCCCTGCTGCCAGCATGAGCTTTTGGGTCAGCTGCATAATGAAGTTATGAAGCCTATGGAGAAGCATGGCATCATTAAAGAAAGGCTGTCTTCTTTGGTGACAGACAGTGTGCGGGCCAATATCTTAGAAATCATGGGATATACCACTCAAATTCTGGAGTTTATCAGTATGGAGCATACGGCAAAAAATTTATTGATTCGTGCTGTAAAGGGAGGCAGGAATACGCAGGAAGCTGTGGAAGAATATATTAATTTCAAAAGTTTTTGGAAGATAGAACCTTATTTGGAAAAGGTCCTGGGCGAGCGGCTGAAGGAGCGGCTGGTGATAAAAAAGGGAGAATAGCATGTTTTAAAAACAATTTATTTCAATGAATCAAAAGTATGGAAAAAGGCGGGATTAGACTATGAACGATATAAAAAAAATAGAAACTGCAGATAAAGGGAAATTTTATAACTATTTAAACCTAAAGCTGACCGGTTTGATCTGTGAAGAGCCGGATTGGCTGGCCAACCTATCCAACGCAGCAGCTTTACTGTACTTACTGCTGGAAGATATCAACTGGGCAGGCTTTTATCTTTATAAAAATGGAGAGCTGGTATTGGGACCCTTTCAAGGAAAACCGGCATGCACCCATATCGCACTTGGTAAAGGGGTTTGCGGCACTGCTGCACAAGAACGAAAAACCCAGCTAGTACCGGATGTACATCTTTTTGCCGGGCATATCGCTTGTGATGCAGCCTCCCAATCTGAGATCGTCGTACCGATTATCCACGAGGAGCAGTTAATCGGTGTGCTAGACATCGATGCACCTATCAAAGAAAGATTTGACGAAAAGGACGCTGCGGGACTGCAGAAGTTTGTAGATATCCTCAGCAAGTATGTGAAGTGGTCGCAAATCTGTTGATAAATATAAGAAAAAAGAAGAGCTATCCACAAGAAAGTGGATAGCTTTGCCTTTTAGTTGATTCTTATTTGGTGATATACTTTCTTACCCTTTTTAATCATCAGTGTACCATCTGTAAAATCAGTAAGCTGGATGATATGATTTGCATCTTCAATCTTTTGATCATTCACAGCAACGCCACCCTGCTGTACAAGTCGTCTGCCCTCACTGCGGGACGGTATTAAACCTGCTTTTGCCAACAATGTCAAAATCTCCATTCCATCCTGAAACTCTTCTTGGGCAATCTCAGTAAAAGGAATAGATTCAGACATTGCGCCCTTTCCAAAGAGTGCTTTAGCAGCCTCTTCAGCTTTTTTTGCTTCTTCTGTCCCGTGGACCAGCTGTGTAACCTCAAAGGCCAGGACTTCCTTCGCTTTGTTAATCTCAGAGCCTTCTAGAGCGCCCAGGCGTCTAACCTCCTCCATTGGCAGGAAGGTCAGCAGTGAAAGACATTTTTCTACATCTCTGTCATCTACATTTCTCCAGTACTGGTAGAACTCATAGGGGGAGGTTTTTTCAGGGCTTAACCAGACGGCGCCGGATTGTGTTTTACCCATTTTATTTCCCTCGCTATTTGTTAACAGCGTAAAGGTCATCCCATAGGCTGGAGCACCTTCTACTCTACGGA
The DNA here is from genome assembly GCF_001750685.1 of Geosporobacter ferrireducens. GTDB lineage: Bacteria > Bacillota > Clostridia > Peptostreptococcales > Thermotaleaceae > Geosporobacter > Geosporobacter ferrireducens. The sequence goes on from NZ_CP017269.1 coordinate 3,322,848, forward strand.
TCAAATCAGCACCGTGAATAATATTGGACCACTGATCATCGCCGCCTAGCTGAAGCTTACAGCCGTATCTTCTATAAAGCTCAAGGAAATCATAGGATTGCATGATCATATAGTTAAATTCTAAAAAGGACAAGCCTTTTTCCATACGGCTCTTAAAGCATTCTGCAGTGAGCATTCGATTGACAGAAAAGTGCTTTCCGATTTCTCTTAAAAAAGGAACATAAGTGAGATTCATCAGCCAATCTGCATTATTGGCTAAGATTCCCTTGCCTTCTGAGAAATCAAGGAAGTTGCTGCACTGATTTTTAAAGCATTCTCCATTGTGTTGAATATCCTCTAGTGTCAGCATTTTGCGCATATCTGTTCTTCCAGAAGGATCACCAACCATCGCTGTACCGCCTCCGATCAGAAGGATGGGACGATGGCCTGCCCGCTGCAGATGGGCCATGGCGATCAGTTGTAGAAAATGACCTACATGGAGGCTGTCGGCCGTAGGGTCATAACCGGTATAGAAGGTCACAGATTCCTTTCCTAGCAATTCACGGATTTCATCTTCATGAGTGGTTTGCTGTATGAAACCACGCTCCTTTAGTACATCAAATACATTTGTCAATGTAAACCCTCCTTACTTTCCATAATAAAAAAGAGCCTGTTCATCCTGAGCATAAGGACGAGCAGACCCGTGGTACCACCTTAATTCGCATTATAAAATGCCTCTAACCATGATAACGGATGGGAAACCGTCGAAGTTTTGCTTCGAAACTCCGGAGGTGTAATTTCATCTATTCATGTACTGCAGGCCTCTCAGCAACCGGTCTGCTCTCTGAGTTGTAACCATGAAGACTACTAGGCTCCTTCAATGTCTTTTCCAGTGAAACTATTTTACCCTATATTATCATAAGTATGAGCAATATGACAAGATTTAATTCTAGAAGATTATGAGGTTAATAGATCTTCTTCAGTTTGTACTTTCTCTTTTGCCAGTGGAATGATATGATCTCGTTCTTCTCTTGTTAGTATATGCTGGACATCTAGAAGAATCAACATCTTATTTTCAGATTTTCCGATCCCATAGATGAACTCACTGTTGATCTGGGTGAAGAGATCAGATGCCAAATCAATATTTGATTCATTTAGTTTAATGATATCTAAAACCGTGTCCACAATGAAGCCGACCTTCATGCCTTTCATAGATACGATGAGGATTTCGCAATCCCTAGAATACTGCTGATCTTCGAATTGAAATTTTTTTCGGAGATTATATAGGGGGATCACACTTCCTCGAAGATTGATAATTCCTTCAATATAGCTTTGCGTATTCGGTACTTTTAAAACCTTGAAATCCTTTAACTTATTAATGCCTTCGACACAGTCAATATCTATACAGTATTCTTGCTCGCCTATACTGAAAAGCACATAACGGATTTCCATCATATCTATCTCTCCTATTCAATATTTCTCTTATTGCTAGCGAGATAATATCTTATCCCTGACTAATCTTCTTCTGCTAATGCCTTTAGACTCTCTGAAAGTGCAGTGATCTCCTGAACGCTTGCAGTTAATTCTTCTACTGCAGCTGCTTGCTGTTCTGTATTCAACATAGTAGAACTGCCCATCGCTGCTGTTTTTGCTACAGACTCTTGTATGCGTTTTGTAAACTCACGAATCTTACCAACGGTTTGCTTCGAATCTGTTGAAAGTTTTCGAATTTCCTCTGCTACTACGCCAAAACCAAGGCCTGCACTGCCAGCCTTTGCTGCTTCAATAGAAGCATTTAATCCTAAAAGCCGTGTTTCATCAGCAATCTCTTTTATAAACTCAATTACTTCATTAATCTGCTCAGACATTGTGTTGACCTGTTGAATTTCCTGATTTAACTCTACCTGGTTGCTGCTGACCTCTACAGAGGAAGCGGCCATTTGTTCCATAGTAGCCGCGATTTGCTCAAGACTGCTGTGGAGTATGTTGGACATATCTTTCAAACGGCTTTGTTGATACCAGGTTTTCGATAAATTGTTGATAACGGAATAAAGGAGATTGGCAGCGGATTCTATACGTTCCCTTGGTATGGGATGTATCTCCTTTAAAGCTTCTATGTATTCATCTGGATCTACGCCGATTTCCTGCGCAATACGCCTGAATTTATTTTCGTCAGGGACTTCTGTCAGTACTTGCCCACCCAAAATGGAACCGACTTGCTTGCCATGAAGCATAATCGGTGCACCAAAATCTACAAGCCCTGCATGACATTCATAAACATAGGGCTTGCCTGTACGGGCAGAGATTTCACCGGCTTCACGGTCGCATTTTGCACAGCGCTGCAGGCCTTCTTTGCTTCCTCTGGTATAGTCCATACAAAAACGGGTAAAGCAACTGGGTTCAGTGATGGGGTTTCCTTCTAGGTCTACTGCAATACTGGCCACGCCGATACTTTTTGCAAAATCATCCTGAAACTGCTGTAAGAAGGCTAAGTCAATGATCTCCTTTAAATTAACTACATCTTGTCCTGAGAATACGTTTTCCTTCATTCTACAGATCCCCCTTCCGATAAGGAATATTTTGAAAATTATGTTTATTTATTATATCACGACGAATATTCTACAAAAAGAGCAAAAAATTGACAAAATAAGATAAAATATTAACTTTTTAGTACAGATGTCAGAAGAATTGAATAATGAAAAGAAATAGTTCCATAATCTGGTTTTCAAATCCTTACAAGTGGTATATAATAGAATGTGCTTAAGGGAAATTGAAAAAAGATAATGGAGGAGAGATTATGAAAAACAAAAAAGTTGTCTTATTATTGGCTATGATGATGGTCTTATCCGTGACTTCAGTAGCCATGGCACAAACAGAAGCTGCAAACCTCACTCGTGAAGGGTTAAGTGCAATGGAGATGATGCAGCTGGCAAGTGAAAAGATGGATGCATTTGACACCTATAAATATAATGGCGTGTTAAATATGGAAATGAAAATGGATGTACCTGGAGAAGAAAAGCAAGAGATGAAAATGGAAATAGTGCAAGAAGGCGTATTCAAAAAACCACAGCAGGTTTATGGAAAGACAACCGGAAAGATTCTGAATATGGAACTTCCAGGAGGAGATCGGACAACTGAAGTATACATGAATGACAATACAATGTACATACGTGACGGACAGGAGGAACAGTGGATCAAAATGGATATGGACCCACTGCTGAAGGAAATTCAAAAACTAACAGGCAGCCAGGAAATGGGCGGTGCTGTGATGTCAAAAGAGCAAATGGCCGCATTAGGTATGTATGCTACCTACGGTCAAGATGTTGTGAAGGATGGAAAAACTTATTATGTAATTAATGTCAACATGGATCAGGAAGCCTTCAAAAAGATGTACCAGGAAGTCATGGAAAAGATCATGCCTCAGTTTGCAGAGATGGCAGTGAAAGAAGGAGAAGAGCAGCCGCAGGTAGATCCGGAAGTCATAAAGAAACAAATTGTAGAAATGATTAGCATGATGGAAATGGAAATGGAGTATTCCATGTACATTGACAAGGAAACAAAATTGTTTGAGGATATGAAAATCAAGCAAACCCTTCAAATGAATATGGGAGAGATGAAAAGTCATACCAGCAGCGAAGGAACCTATAAGTATTATGATTTTAATGGCGAAGTGACTTTCCCGGAAATCAAACCGGAAGACATCAAAGAAATGAATAAAATGGAGTAAACTGTAAGGACAGGATATTTTTCCTGTCCTTGTCTTTTGCAAAATTTTTTTACTTAAGATTGAACTTGACTTTGTCATATTCTTGCGCCAACATAGACATGATGATCATAGACCGGTAACCAAAATCTGACTTTTTGCATTCCCGAAGGACACCTTCCTGTATAAAACCCATTTTACGGTATAGATGAAGCGCCCGTTGATTGTCCTCAAATACGTCCAACCATAGCCGATGGCAGTTGTACTGGTCAAAGCAGAGTTTCTGAATAAGTTCTAAAGCTTCTTGACCATATCCCAGTCCTCTTTTATAGAGTGTGATTCTACGAAACTCTATGGACTGATCCTCATTGGTAAGACCGGATAAAAGTGCATAGCCGATGGTTTCACCGGTACTTTTTTCCTGTATAAGCAGATGTGCTTCATCAGGATTTTTTATAGCCATTAGATGCCTATCTTTAGGCCACGCATAGACAAACTTTTTTGCATCCCCGCTGTTTTCTATAGATAAAACAGTATCTAAGTCATCATATGCTGTTTCAAGAAGAAGAAGCTTATCAGATTCAAGGATGGGTATTCTCATATTGACCTCCTCTGTATAGAATAATATAGACATTTATCATAGTATTCTATAAAAAAAATATGAAACCTTTTTCCAAAATAATTACTCGATAATATAGATAAACATTTTGAGAGTTAAATGAAGCGGTAAGCGCAACGCCATCATCGATCCAAGTATTAAAATTATCATATATATAAAATATTTACTAAAAAAGAAATTAATTCCAACTACCTATTGTCAAATACCATAAAAAGTATGATAAAATAAAAGTCAGTAATAGGTCTTGGAGGTATTTAGGATGAAAGAATCGGAACAAAACATGGCATCCCTTATGACAGAAAATGAAACCTTAAGACAGAGAGTATTAGAACTGGAACAAAGCCTTACGGTACAAAAAAATAAAGAGGATTCACTAAATAGGGAGTTGAACTTTTTCTACCGCTTTATTGATCAATCACCTTCACTGCTTTGGCAATCGAATGCTTCCGGAGAAGCAATCTATTGTAACAAAAGTTGGCTAGATTTTGTAGGGCTGGAATTGACAGATGTGTTAGGCGGCGAATGGAGAAAAGCCATCCATAAAGATGATTGGATAGAATATAACCATATTTATCAAAATGCGGCAAGTCATTGTATTCCCTTTACCAGAGAATATCGTTTAAGACATCGGAGTGGGGAATATTACTGGATGATTGATACGGGAAGGCCTACTATGGATAAGGTGGGAAGGTTCCAAGGGTATGTGGGCGCTAGCTGTGAGATTACAGAACATAGACGCAGAGACGAAGAACTAAAAATGAGCGAGAAAAAATATCGGGAGGTTTTTCATAATTCGAGCAGCGGCATTATTCTGGATAAGATTACAGATATCCATGGCTCTAAATTTATAGAAGCCAATGATCAAGCATGTAGAATGCTGGAATATACAAGAGAAGAGCTGATGGAAATAGATTTTTCCCTTATTTGCTGTGAAGGAAACCGGATAAAACAACTGATGTCCGATTTATGCACAGAGAACCGTATTTCCGGAGAGCAGTTATTAGAAACCTACGTTAGTACAAAGGCAGGAAGGTATATTCCTGTAGAGATCAGCTTAAAACATTTTGAACTTCATGACCAACAATATATCCTATGGATTATACGAAACATTTCCAGGAGAAAAGAAATTGAAGAGAGATTACGGCAAAGTGAATTAAGATACCGTAAGCTCTTTAAGTTTTGTCCGGAAGCGTTGTTTGTCATTGATGAAGAAAAGATCTTACTGGTCAACAAGGCTGCGGCAGAGCTTTTGGGTGCAGAAAAAGTGGACGAGGTGATTGGAAGAGAACATACAGACTTTGTTCATCCTGATCTTCGTGAATTTTACGAGCAAAGAATTAATATGATGAAAAATGAACGAAAAAATGCACTGCCTACAGAACAACGATTTGTACGTTTAGACGGGTCTCTGGTAGATGTAGAGGTGGCAGGTACGTATATCTACTATGATGATAAAATGACTTATCTTCTTATTGCCAGGGATATTAGCGAGAGAAAAAAATTGGACAAGCTGAAGAATGAGGTAGATGAAAGTAATCGAAGACTTATTGAAGCGGTAGAATATGATAAGTTAAAAAGCGAGTTTTTTGCAAACATATCCCATGAACTAAAGACACCATTGAATGTAATTCTGGGAGCAGTACAGCTTCAAGAGCTGTACCTGAATAAGGGCAAGACTGCACCGCTAGAGACGACTCAGAAAAATATAAAAATGATTAAGCAAAACAGCTATCGATTGATCCGGTTAGTAAATAACCTGATTGACATTACAAAGATAGACTGTGGCTATATGCAGATGAGGCTGCAAAATGAGGATATCACAAAAATGGTAAAAGATATCACATCTTCTGTTCAAGACTACGCTCACCTCAAGGGCGTTATCATTGAATGTCATATGTCTATCCCTCAAAAAAGAATAACCTGTGATCCGGACCATATCGAGCGCGTTCTTCTGAATCTCATTTCCAATGCGATTAAATTTACAGACCAAGGCGGTAGAATAGATGTATTCCTGGGCGAAGATGAAGTGGAAGGATACATCGTATTATCTGTTATGGATACAGGCATTGGCATACCACAAGAAAAACAAAAAATTATATTTGAAAGATTTCATCAGATAGATAAGTCGCTCTCTAGAAATCAAGAGGGCAGCGGGATCGGGCTTTCCATCGTAAAAGCGCTGGTAGAAATGCATGGCGGCTATATCACAGTAAAAAGTGAATATGGAAAAGGCAGCGTATTTACCGTAAGACTGCCTGTGACGCATGAGGAGAAGCCTAATGATGAGCCAGCGGGAGTGAATGCATGGACCAATCAGGCAGAGCGAATCAACATCGAGTTTTCCGATATTTATTTTTAGAAATACTTTTGCAAAGCTTTTGAAAGAAAACTGAATACCTTGCTTTATGTCGTCAAAGAATAAAGATGAGGTGATGAAGTTATGAAAAAAGAAAAAAAGGAACCGGAGATATTTCTAGAAAATAGATTTGCTGAGCCAGGTGCAGTAGAAGATATTCAACAGCTGCATTTCAATAAAAGACCTTTAAAATCCGGTGCTATCGCTGGGACAGAAAACCAAATCAATACGGCTGGAGCTACCAGCAGCACACCGGAAGATAAAGAATAAGGCCCTCTTGTATAGAGGGTTTTATTCTTTAAGGTATTTATATGCGCCGATTATGTGAGATAGCGGAGTCATAGGGACGGTTCGTCTGGCACAGATGTTTTTTATGTGCCTGAGGAACTGTCCTCGTGGCGTAGCGAATGTAACATATTTATTGCAACTTATATATAAATTTTTCTGAAACAATTTGCTTTAGAAAATCGTCTTCTTAGACAGAGGATTTATCTTGAGGGTATGTACAACAGTTTATCCAATCCACAAAAATTCTAAGAGAGGAGATGTATCATGAGAAGTGTTGCAAAGGCATTAGTAGTATTGTTGCTCTATGTAAGTGTGTTTACAGGTGTTTCATTTGCAGAAGGTATATACGATAAACAAGCTGGGGAAAAAGCAAAGAATGAAAAAGTACTGACCGTAGAATTGCCATTTATATCCCGAGGATTAGATCCGCAGCTATGTATTAGCACCTCAGAAGGTACTGTAATCAATAATCTGTATGAAGGATTAATGAGAGAAGTAAAAGGAAAGCTGGAGCCGGCTGCTGCGGAAAGCTATGAGGTGTCAAAGGATGGCATGAGATATACCTTCAAGCTAAGAAATACAAACTGGTCCGATGGAAAACCGGTAACAGCCGGAGATTTTGAATATGCATGGAAGCGATTATTAGATCCTCAGACAACTGCAGAGATGGCTTTTATGCTGTATGGGGTAAAGGGTGCTGAAGACTATAACCAATCCCTTGGAACTGCTGAACAAGTAGGGATTAAAGCAGTAGACGACCGTACTTTGGAAGTAGTATTGAAAGAGCCGATGCCGCAATTCCTAAGCATTCTTTCATTACCCATGCTGATGCCTGTTAGAAAAGATGGAGTAGAAAAATCGGAGGAAGGTTGGAGCATAGATCCACAAAAAGCTGTTTCAAACGGCCCTTTTGTACTGGAAGCCTATGATAGCGCCGGTAAGGCACTTTTAAAGAAAAACGCTGAATACTGGAAAGCTGGGGATGTAAAACTTGATAAAATTCATGTGTTATTTGTGCCGGATGAAGATGCAGCCCTAACTGCATATTACTCCGGAGAGGTAGATATTTTAAACTCAATACCTGTTAGTGAAATCTCAAGACTTCAAGCCGAAGAGCCCAATTTCTACAACTTTCCCCAGGTCGGGACTGCCTATTATGTTTTTAATACCTCAAAGGCCCCTTTAGATAACAAGCTAGTGAGAAAAGCACTTTCTCTAGCTGTTAATCGTAAGGTTTTAATTGACCAATACATACAGGGCGGACAGATTCCAGCCACCGGATTTACACCTCCGGGATTGGTGGATATGGAAGGCAGAGAATTCCATAAAACTGCAGGAAACTATGGAATTGATCCTAATGACGCAAGAATAGAGGAAGCAAAAAAACTATTAGCAGAAGCGGGGTATGCGGAAGGGAAAGACTTCCCTGAAGTTGAACTTCTTTATAATACCAGCGAAGCAAATAAACTGATTGCAGAAACGATACAGGAAATGTGGCAGAAAAATCTGGGGATCAAGGTAAAGCTGATTAGCCAGGAATGGGTAGTGTTCATGGACCAAAGATCTCAAGGCAACTTTCACATTGCAAGGGCCGGTTGGATGGGAGACTATGCAGATCCCGTTGCCATGCTTGAACTCTGGACTTCATCTTCTGCCCTCAATGATGGAAAGTGGAAAAGCCCAGAGTTTGACAAGTTGATTGAAGACTCAAAACTAGCTGTCGGACAGAAAAGATTTGATTTACTCTATAAAGCACAAGACATCATGATGGAAGAAATGATTGTAATGCCTCTTTACTACTATACCGATCCAATGATGGTCAGAGATTATGTGAAAGGTTGGGAAAGGACCTCAGGCGGATATTTGTATTTTGGAGATGGAGCAGATATTTTAAAGTAGCAGTGAAAAAAGATGGTATGTTCAGTACCATCTTTTTATAATGGTTTGCAAACGAAGATGACTCTATTTGACAAAGAAGGAAAGTACATGGTACTATTGAAAGAGTGTTTCCTATCGTTATTATACGTCTAAGCATAAGGCAAAATACATAAGAATAATTAGTCAGTTCGCAATTATCCTGACTTAAAACAAAACTACGGAGGGTTGAAAAATGAAAAAAACAGTATTTTTGGTGCAGGCTGCACTGATCGGGGCGATCTATGCCGTGATTACCATTGCTTTTGCACCCATTAGTTATGGGGAGATCCAGGTGAGGATTTCTGAGGCCCTGACGATCTTGCCCTTCTTTACACCGGCGGCTATACCGGGATTGTTTGTAGGTTGTATCGTAGCCAACATCTACGGTGGCGGAGGACCTGTGGACATTGTATTTGGCAGTCTGGCAACACTGCTGGCGGCATTTTTGTCCTATAAGGTGCCGAAGAAGTGGATGGTGCCGATTCCGCCGATTGTTGTGAATGGGATCGTAGTAGGGTTTATATTAAACTATTTATATCAGGTTCCCTTACTTGCTGCAATGGGCTGGGTAACATTGGGTCAGACGATAGCATGCTACGGGTTAGGTTATCCCTTGATAGGACTGCTAGAGAGATATAGAGATAAGATCTTTAGATAAAAACAGAGGTTGGACGAAAGTCCGACCTCTGTTTTTTATGTGAAGACCTTAAACTAAAGATGTATTAGAGAAATATAGTATAAAGAAGGATCAAGAATAAATGGTTAATAACGGACTTTTGTAGATAATTTGGAATTTATGTATATTAGTGGAGGATAAAAAATATTTCAGTCGAAATAATTACATATGCTTGGGTTAACGAAATAAAAAGGAAAGCAGGTGCTTTTTCTAATGAGCTCCATAGGAAATGCTCTGAAACTATACTTATTGCTTCAAAGTAAAGGTAAAATGAAAATAAGGGATATAGCAAAAGAATTAGAGGTTGATGAGAGAACCGTAAGAAGATATCGGGATGACTTAGAACAGGCAATGATATATATAGACTCACAGGCAGGAAAACATGGTGGATATTATCTTCACAATGACAATTATCTTCTTGGCCTCAATTTGACTTGTGAAGAATATTTGACATTTCTAATGATAAAAGAAGAACTGGAAAAATCAAACCATGTTGTTTTGAAAGACTATGATTCTGCATTGCAAAAAATTCAACAAGTGTATATAAGTGGGAAAAACGAAAAAGACAGGATCAATATTTTTAATTTCATCGCGAAAGGAACAAAAGCAAATATTAACATAAATGAAGAAAGGAAAAAATTGATCGATATCCATGCCGCTGCTTTAACCAAAAATAAAATACAAATTCAATATACTTCTTTGAGTTCAGGTTTGACAGAAAGAATTGTAAGACCCTATGCAACGATACAGTACAAAGGAGATATGTACTTTACAGGATACTGTGAGAGAAAACAAGCTATTGCAGATTTCAAGCTATGCAGAATACATGAATATACCGTTCTTAATGAAAAGTTTTTAGCGGATAAATCTTTTGATCTGGACGAGTACATGAAAAATTGCATTGGTATTTTCAAAGATGATGAAATCCATATCAAATTGAAGGTATATCATCCAATGTCACAGATCGTGAAAGAAAAAATATGGGTAGAAAATCAAATCATCACAGAAAATGAAGAAGATCATTCTATTATATATGAGGCAACGATGAAAGGGGTTGAAGAGATTAAGAGTTGGATTTTGAGTATGGGAAGCAAGGTGAAAGTAATCAGTCCTCAATTCCTAGCGGATAAAATAAAAAATGAAATAAAAAATATGCACAAAATTTATTAAATTTTATTATGTGCTGATATCTGACCAGGTTGATCAGTACAATGAAAATATGAGGAGGTGAAAAAATGCGTCTAAAATGTGAATACAAAGCCAGCAAAATACCCATTACCTACCAGATGATGTTTGTAAGCCTAATCAAGGAGGCTTTGAAAATTTCAGATAGTGATTATTTTCAAAAACTGTACAAGTATGGAGATGCGGCAAACAAACAGAGCAAGAATTTTACCTTTGCCGTATACATGAAAGATTACGAAATTGCAGATGAAATATTTAGCATCAAAGATAAAGTTGTATTAAATATCAGTTCACCGGATTTAGAATTTATGATTAAGGTATATAATGGTTTGCTGAAGCTCAATCAGTTCAAGTATAAAGACTATTTATTAAACAAGATCAGAATAGACTTAGTGAAAGAAAAAGAAATTACAAGCAGTGAAGTAATGTTAAAAACTCTATCTCCCATATGTATCAAAACAAAAAATCATCGATTTATGAAACCGGAAGATGAAACCTATGTAGATGAATTGAACTACATTGCTGATATTGTACTGCGAAACTATCGTGGACAAGGATTACAAGAAAAACTGGATTTTATACCTTTACAGATGAAGAAGACGGTTGTTAAAGAAGAAATCAGAGACTACAAAGCTAATACAGGAGACAAGCATTTACAGATCCATGCCTATGCAGGCACTTTTAAACTAAAGGGTAATGTAGATGATCTAAAAGATTTATATGCATTAGGGATCAGCTTTAAGAGAAATCAGGGATTTGGAATGGTGGAGGTGATTTAACTGAAACTAAAATTGTATTTGAATGATTGGTTTATTAATATGGGATTGATTGGCTTTATCAGGATTTTGAAGGAAGCAGGTAAAATCGATGATAATGACATAAAAAAGATGAAAAACAACTATATAGAATTCAACAGTGAATTATTAGAGGATTTTCATAAAAACTATTTTGACTATTTTCTAAAAAGATATGATATATCCGTTCGGGAATGTGAAAAGATTGACCGATATCTGTTGATCGCTCAGAAGGAAGATAAGTTTAAAAATGCTACTGATTGGATAAAAGGGGTTGTAGATAATAATCGTAAAAAGATAAAGGGAAAGCTTGAAAATAAGGTATTTGAACAGCAATTTGATGAAATTTATAAGAACCTCAGCAAAATTAAGAAAGCAGATCAGATAGAAGAATTAAAGGACAGCGTTTCACAATTTAAGAAACTTATGACAGTAAAAGATGTAAATAATAAATTGTCAATTAATTTTGTAAGAAGTATTTTTTCCAAACAGTATTTTGGACAAGCTAGTTTTTTACAAAAGCCATGTGCTGCTAAATCTGTAGAAGAGCAAAGTGAGATAATGTTCAGAGATTATATAAAGCCTGTGATTGGGTTGAGTGAATTAATGGATCAGAGCAAAGACATTGACGCATTGAAGATGAACCTTGAAAATGAATTGAAAGACAGTAGTCTGTCAAAAAATTATGAAAAAATGTTAAAAACGATATCTGGACTTGCCAAAACAAGGGATTCATTGGAAGCGGTCAAAAAATGTTTTTATGAAGATATGCTGTACTGCTCCGTATGGGAAAATTTCAGAGCAACCAATGATTTCACAGAAGGCGTTTTCGCACCTCTTGCAGTCAGTAATAACAATGCAAAAAATTATATGTGGGATTTTTGTACATTCTATCCTATCAGCGATATAGCAAAGCTTATATTGCTTTGTACTCCTGCCGGTACTGTTGATATGCAGGATGAGTATTTTGGATTTGTAAATCTAGATACAGATGTATATGAATTATTCAGACAGAATGAAAACTTAAGACTTAAAAAAGAAGAAGATAATGTTTTTGAGAGCTTGATATATGATATTGTCAGTGAGGCAAGGGAAAAGAGTAAGTGGATGCTTCAAAATATATTGTTTATAGAGTTTAAAATGGATATAGACTCTAAAAATTGCAAATTAAACTACTTTAATATCCCTAAAAATGTGGCCTCGTATTTCAAAAAGCACGCACAAAATGATTTAGGTGAAATAAAAGACAAGACGTTTAAGAAGGACCTCGTTGCATTAATGTTAGATAATAAGACTATCAAGACCATAACGTATCAATACAATGAGAAAAGTAAAGGTAAAGAACAGATTGCCAATAATATTGAGCGATTGATAGAAGTCAAGTTGAGAAGTATTATCTCTTCCGAAAAATACTCGGCGTATGATGCCCTACTGGCTACCATAGCAAAACATAAGTTTAATAGAACGAAGGAAGGGTGTGAAAAAGTGGATAGTAAGAAAATATGGGTTATCTACAAGAGCGGACAAGAATTGAATACTTATTTCAAAAGAAATCAATCAGAGAACAAAATTCAGGGAATCGCATATCGTCTTTTAAATGCAAGCAAGGCAGGTAATAAAAAGGAATTCTTGGATTCGCTATTAAGGATTTATATGACTGCAGGTAAAGAAGTACCTTCAATCTTTTTAAATGTAATGCATGAACAAGATTTAGAATTTGAAACGGTTGCCCATGCATTTGTATCCGGATTAATCTCAAGTGAAAATCATGGTGTAAAGGAGGATAAATAATATGGCAAAAGGACTTTCAATGACAGTGATTTTTCAAGCTGGTTCATTAAATTACGGTGAAGGAATCGGAAATATTTCGGAATTAAAAAAATTAAGAAGAGGAAACGGAAATGTTTATACCTACGCATCGAGGCAGTGCTTGAGATATGATATTGCAAGACTGGGACACGAATTATTTAGTTGGAATCTGCAAGTTGTTGATAAAAGCAAAGGAACAATGCAGTTTAAAGATGAGTATACAATTAAAGATTCACCGGAAATGGATTTATTCGGTTATATGAAGACAAAAGCTAAAGGAGACAATGAAAAAGGTGGAGCAGATACTCGATCCGCTGCGGCAAGGATAAGTCATGCAATATCAGTAGAACCATATAAAAGTGATATGGACTTTATGACAAGTAAAGGACTTGCCGATCGTATCCATGAACAATGTGACCCTGTCAATGTGGAACAGCATCAAAGCTATTATACATACACCATTACAATTGACCTGGATAAGGTTGGGGTAGATGGAAAGGTTATATTAGATAATTCTGAGAAACAGAAAAGAGTTAAGGAACTGCTTACGATCGTAAAGCTATTAAATAGAAACATACGAGGAAGACAGGAAACATTAGCTCCGTTGTTTGTAATAGGTGGTATTTATGATATAGCAAATCCATTTTTTCAAGGAAGAATTGATTTAGAAACCAAAGGCGATAAATATTCTATTAAAATAAAGCCAATAGAAAGTGCTTTAGAGACAACGCTATTTGACAAGTCCATCAAAGAGGACACAATCATCGGTATGGTTGATGATATATTTGCCAATAAGGCTGAGTTCAAAAAAATTCTACCTAATCAGGTGCTGTCTGTGGAGAAATACTTTAAAGCTCTAGAAGAAAAATTAGATGAAATTTATCATCAGAGGTAGTATATGAAAGTTTTAAAACTAAAGCTATTTCAAGAAACGGCATGCTATAAAAAGCCTTTTGCATTCAAAGTAGGGGAAACTTACCCCTTACCGCCATATTCAACAGTAAAAGGCATGCTTCATAAAATTTTAAAGGTAGAAGAAGGATCGCCACCAGTACCGATGAGGATTTCTATTCAAGGCAATTATGAAAGCAAATTTGTGAATTATCAAAGTATGTATTTTTTTAAGCCAAATGAAACAACAAAAATGCCATTAAATATACATCTTTTGTATAATGTGCAATTGATTATACATGTAGATGCAGTAGAAGAAGTCTTAAACCGTATTGTTGAAGGACTGAAGAACTTAGAGGAACATTTGAGTTTGGGACGAAAAGAGGACCTTGTGAGGATTGATGAAGTAAAATATGTTGAAGTAAAATCATATGATCCAGATTTAGAGGGAGAGTCATTCATTATTCAAAACCCTATATATATTCCTGTAGATTCTTTGCCTTCTGATGTAGATGGTATTAATTATAGATTAAATTGGAAGTACAATGTAGTGAATGGACTGAGACAATGGGATAAAATTGATGTCAAATATGTAGAAGAAGGTACAGAGATAACAGACGAAGTACAAGTAGATAATGACGGGGAGCCTGGAGATTTGATTTATTTTAACACCACACTTATCTAAGTGTGGTGTTTGCTCAAGGAGGTTTATATATGATGATATATGCAAAGTCAAAACCTATTGAAAGTTTGAAGGAGCATACAGATAAACTAATTCGAAATTATTATCTTCTTCAAGAATGCTATGGAAAGAAAATACAGAATCCTAAAATGTGGAATATGTTGTTAACAGCGGTACGATATCATGATGCAGGAAAAATCTATTGTCAATTTCAAAATAAAATTATTGAGAATATACGTAAAGAATATAAAGCGGAAATTCAAGGAGTAGAACAAATTGTTGATTATGATTTACCACATAATTATTTATCCCCTGCGTTTTTACCTCATTTTAAAGATTTAGGTCTTTCAAAGAAAGAATTTCAGGTGTTAGTTCAAGCTATTGCCTATCATCATGAAAGGAATCAAGAACCGGATACTTTAAAAATAAGAGACATTATAGAACAAGACTTACAATATAAGATAGAGAATGTAAGAAATGAATTGTTAGTAGAGGTTCCAGACAAATTAATGTCTCAATACACGGCATATATTTCATCCTTAAAACGCATAAAATCAGATGATGAAAATTACTTTCTGTATGTCTTAATTAAAGGGTTGCTTCATAGAATTGATCACTCTGCTTCTGCATCTTTACAAGATTATTTTGAAGAAATAGAAAGAGATGTGAATAAAAATGTAGCCCAATATACTTCAGACTATTTGACAAGGAAAAACTATCCGTTGAGAGATGTACAGATATTTTCTCAAAATAATAAAGAAAAAAATTTAATTGTGGTTGCCTCTACGGGAATGGGTAAAACAGAATCTGCGCTGTTATGGATAGACAATGATAAAGCGTTTTTTACTCTGCCCTTAAGGGTCAGTATCAATGCTCTGTATGATAGAGTAACAAAAAAAGAAGATATAGAGAAGAAAGAAGATGGCATGGGCTATGAATATACAGGATTGCTCCATTCAACGAGTATGGACCACTTAGATGAAGCGGGCTACGAAAATTGGGAAGAAATATATGATCATTCAAGAATATTGTCAAGCAAACTGACGTTTACAACGATAGATCAAATCTTTAAATTTCCTTTTAAGTACCGAGGATATGAAAAGTTGTATGCAACAATGGCTTATTCTAAAGTAGTAATTGACGAAATACAAGCATATAGTCCGGATATAGCAGCAGTATTATTAAAGGGATTAGAAATGATACATCAGATAGGTGGAAAATTTATGATCATGACAGCAACTCTCCCTAAGCTATATATTCAAACCTTACAGGAAAGAGGTGTATTAACTCAAGATGACTTTGTGATGGGAGAATATTTGAGTGATAGGATAAGACATAAAATTGAAGTTAAAGACAAAGCCATCATGAGTGATATTGATGAGATTATCAAACGAGGAAAGGAGAAAAAAGTACTTGTTATAGTAAATACGGTGGATAGGGCAATAGAACTTTACGGAGAGCTGTCGAGAACAGGAGAAGCGGATGTATATTTGCTGCATTCTCTATTTATACAAAAGCATAGGAGCTATTTGGAAAGACAGATTAAAGACTTTGCAAATATGTCAGACACAAAAGGCATCTGGATTACAACACAGATTGTGGAGGCATCTCTGGATGTAGATTTTGACTATTTATTTACGGAATTATCTGCGTTGGATAGCTTATTCCAACGTTTGGGAAGATGCTATAGAAAGAGGAAATTTGATTTAAGCGAGCCTAATGCTTATATTTACACAGAAGAAGTAAAAGGCATAGGTACGATTTATGACAAGGATATTTGGAATATGGGCAAAGCAGCAATCACGGAATACAACTTTAAAGAATTATCAGAGCGTGATAAAGTGAACATGGTGGATCATCTTTATTCAGAAGAAAATCTAAAAGAGACAAGATTCTTAAAGACATTCAAAAATGCTCTTAGTTTTTTAGATACAAACAATGATTATGAACTATCTTCTAACGAGGCACAGCGAGTTTTGCGAGATATTGAAAGTATAAATACGATACCAAGAGAGATTTATGAAAGCATTGATGACTTGCTTCAGAAGTATAAAGCTGAAGCTGATAAAAACGAAAGGAAAAGATTGAGAAGAGAGATTAGCAAGTACACTGTAAATGTTCCCCTTTACAAGGTAAAAAAGAATAAAGGCGCTGTGAGTCCGATAAACATAGCAGGGCTAGAAAATTTTGTGATTTTGGAAAGAGAGTATGATTTTCCCGAAGATATTATGAAGGGAAAAGGTGTCATTGTAGACGAGGCTCTATCCAACATGTTTTAGTAGAGAATTGTATACTCAGAAGGTGATATTATGGACTATGATTTTGAAAAACTAAAAACCCAAGGTACAAAGGTAAACTATTACTATATCTGTAAACGAAAGCTGTGGTTTTTTGATAAGGGAATTTCCATGGAGGATAATAGTGATCGAGTGTTGCAGGGAAAGATCCTTCATGAAAGCTCATATCCCAGGATTGAAACAAGGGAGATTTTGATAGATGATATGTTGAAAATCGATATCATGGATAATGACTTTATTCGAGAGATTAAAATCTCCAGTAAAATGACTAATGCTGATTATATGCAGACAGTTTACTATCTATACTATTTAAAACAACTGGGGATCAAGAAAAAAGGAATGATCAATTACGTAAAGGAGAGAAAAAGGGAAGAGATTGAATTAACAGAGGAATTAGAAAAGGAAATTGAGAAGACTCTAATTGATATTAACGATATCTTGTCTCGGGACAAGCCTCCTAGACTTGAAAAACTACCTTATTGTAAAAAGTGTGCTTATTACGGATTTTGTTATATTAAAGAGGATGATGATAAATGAGTAGGGATTATTATATTTTTAGTAATGGAAGAATCATGAGAAAGGATAATACCATATATTTTGAAGATGCTATTGGTGCTAGAAGGGCATTGCCTGTTGAAGATGTAGACAAAATACATTTCTTTGGAGAAACAGATCTAAACAGCAAATTATTGAACTATGTGTCCAAATACGGAATTTTGCTAAATTTTTACAACTACCATGGATTTTATACCGGTACTTTTTATTCCAGGAAAAAGAATGTATCCGGTTTTTTACTGGTCAAGCAGGCGGAACATTATAGCAATTTAAGTAAACGGTTATATTTAGCAAAATCTTTTATTGATAGTGCAGTGTTTCATATCTTAAGGAACTTAAGAAATTATGCGGGAACAGAAGAATTTATTGAAAAGATAGAAACTGAGAGAAACAATATATATAAGTCCAGTCAAATTGATGAATTGATGGGTACTGAGGGAAGGATTAGAAAAATATATTATGAAGCTTTTAATAAAGTCTTGAAAAATGGATTTTGCTTAGAAAAAAGACAGAAAAGGCCTCCCACAGATCCCGTAAATGCTCTCATTTCTTTTGGAAATAGTATGATCTATACGACAGTTCTAGGAGAAATCTATAAAACTCAACTAGAACCCACTATCAGCTACTTACATCAACCTTCAACAAAAAGATTCTCCCTTAGTCTAGATTTGGCAGAAATATTTAAGCCCTTGATTATTGATCCAATTATATTTCGCCTAGCCAATAACAGAATGATCACAGAAGATGATTTTGATGAAGAAGAAGAGGTATGCTTTTTAAACGAACAAGGAAAGAAAAAGTTCTTAAAAGAATTTGAAGCAAAGTTGGAGACAACCATTACACACAGAAAATTAGGTCGAAAAGTATCCTACAAAACATTTATACGGCTAGAGTGTTATAAGCTGATTAAACATCTTGTAGACGATGAAATTTATAAACCGCTGAAAGCTTGGTGGTAAAATGTTTGTTATAGTGACTTATGATGTAGGTGAAAAAAGAGTAAATAAGGTACGCAAACATTTAAAAAAGTATTTGATATGGGTGCAGAATTCTGTTTTTGAAGGGGAAATAACAGAAGGAAAACTGGAGAAATGTTTGATGGAACTAAGTAGAAAAATTAATAAACATGAAGATTCGATCTATGTTTATAAAATAAAAATACCTAGTCAAATTACAAAGGATATCATTGGAGAAGAAAAGAATGTTGATGATATGTTTTTATAATTGCAGTAAACCACTATTTTTTAGAAAGTATTTAAATGTATTGAAAAAGCTCGAATTTGAATGTGTTGTTACAAAATTAACATACATTATATAAGGTTTACTGCAACAAAGTGAGTTTTAAACAGTTCTCAAAGCAACGCAAATCGGCTAAAATGAATATATACAGCTATTTTAGTTTTTGGGGTTTTATCTGCACTACGTGAGATGTAAATTCGTGTAATCTGAGCAAACTTATTGAAATGTGGCTGGTTTTATCTGCACTACGTGAGATGTAAATTTAAGTAAAGGATGTGGATACTGTGGATATTGGAGAGTTTTATCTGCACTACGTGAGATGTAAATGAATACTACATAATTGACATGGATTTTGCAGGCAAAGTTTTATCTGCACTACGTGAGATGTAAATGTTAGATGATGGTTATATCACCTTCTTCGATCTATTCGGTTTTATCTGCACTACGTGAGATGTAAATCTGGAACTCTCCCTGCTTCCACATTGACCCCAAGTGTTTTATCTGCACTACGTGAGATGTAAATTATAAACATAATGAGAAATGGTATTATGACAAGCAAGTTTTATCTGCACTACGTGAGATGTAAATTATAATAGCAGCATACTGAAGCATGATATTATCCCAGTTTTATCTGCACTACGTGAGATGTAAATTAAATGCGACAGCTCTTATGTATGGTATAGGAAGGTAAGTTTTATCTGCACTACGTGAGATGTAAATTCGGCATGGGGAGAGATCGGACGAAAGTTGATGATTCGTTTTATCTGCACTACGTGAGATGTAAATTGCTTTTGTTCCAATTTGGAGTGATTCTGAAAATAAGTTTTATCTGCACTACGTGAGATGTAAATCTGATACTTAGTGTAGGATACAATACCCTTAGGTACGTTTTATCTGCACTACGTGAGATGTAAATCTATATATTTCTTTTTTATTTACATTCTTTTCATTCGTTTTATCTGCACTACGTGAGATGTAAATTAGTTCTCCTGTCGTAAAGGCGAACCATGCACCGATTGTTTTATCTGCACTACGTGAGATGTAAATTCGTATCCAACCTTTTCAACTAGCTTACATACCTTTTCGTTTTATCTGCACTACGTGAGATGTAAATCAAGCAGAAGAAAGGGCAGTGGCAGAGGAAAGGGCATGTTTTATCTGCACTACGTGAGATGTAAATGATGCTAACTCGAGAATTTCATCAGTATCTCCTTCTGCGTTTTATCTGCACTACGTGAGATGTAAATTAATATCTTCCACTTTATTCACCTCCTTCCAGGCTTGGTTTTATCTGCACTACGTGAGATGTAAATTATTTTGCAAGGCTTTTACAGTAGCTTCAAAAGCTTCGTTTTATCTGCACTACGTGAGATGTAAATCAATCTTTTTTAGCAAATGCATTTTCTAACTTACTCAGTTTTATCTGCACTACGTGAGATGTAAATTTGGAAGATTGATAAGGTTAAGGATAAAGACGTACAGTTTTATCTGCACTACGTGAGATGTAAATTTAGATTTGTATTAACTTTATTTTCTTGAATGTCTTTGTTTTATCTGCACTACGTGAGATGTAAATGTTAAAACCTTGTTAAGTTTTTTATTCATTCTATTAAGTTTTATCTGCACTACGTGAGATGTAAATTATAGAGTCTTTTCTAATTCTTTTATATATCTTTTCGTTTTATCTGCACTACGTGAGATGTAAATTTAGTCTAGCTCATAAGCGTCAGCATAAAAAAAGGCAAGTTTTATCTGCACTACGTGAGATGTAAATTCCTAGGCCTTTGCTGTTCCATGCTTCTATCCATCTGTTTTATCTGCACTACGTGAGATGTAAATTGGGATTATCAATATATACAACATTCGGAAGGAAATGAGTTTTATCTGCACTACGTGAGATGTAAATTAATGATCTATGATGGAAATATTCTTATTTGGAATTTTGTTTTATCTGCACTACGTGAGATGTAAATCAGCGATAGCAAGGGAAAGGCATGAGAAGCGAACAAGTTTTATCTGCACTACGTGAGATGTAAATTTGATTAGCCGGCGCAGGAAGCCCTCTGTTGAGTTTACAGGTTTTATCTGCACTACGTGAGATGTAAATATTAAACAGCAGCCTAAACAAACTAAATTTCATACACCAGTTTTATCTGCACTACGTGAGATGTAAATTGTAAAACTACTAGAATATGTCACATTTTCAGCCAAGTTTTATCTGCACTACGTGAGATGTAAATGTCTTCACTAACCTTATGATAAGGACGATCTTTTGTAGAGTTTTATCTGCACTACGTGAGATGTAAATGAGTTTAAGGACCCACAAGCAGGTTTCACCTTCCAGAGTTTTATCTGCACTACGTGAGATGTAAATAAATAGAAAGGTTCTTGATCTTTCAGATATGGTTTTGTTTTATCTGCACTACGTGAGATGTAAATAGGATAAGGATGGAAAATTAGCTCTTGAAGTTTGTACAGTTTTATCTGCACTACGTGAGATGTAAATAGGGTAGTAATGGATACACATCCGCATTGCAGATGCGTTTTATCTGCACTACGTGAGATGTAAATTAATTCTCTATAGGAAGGAGGTATCCTGCATATTTCGTTTTATCTGCACTACGTGAGATGTAAATGGGTGCAACAGAGATTATTACTGGTGAATTCATCAAGTTTTATCTGCACTACGTGAGATGTAAATCGGAAGATAATGAACCGAGGATTTTTTATGCTCAAAGTTTTATCTGCACTACGTGAGATGTAAATTAAGTCAGAAGCTTCTGAGAAAGTCATAACATCATGGTTTTATCTGCACTACGTGAGATGTAAATCTCAACTTGGGATACACTAAACAATATCACTAAGTATGTTTTATCTGCACTACGTGAGATGTAAATCATAAAGATTGGAATTATGTGATTTTTTATAATAATTGTTTTATCTGCACTACGTGAGATGTAAATTATATTCGCTCCCTTTATGTATGGTTGCCGAGTTTCGTTTTATCTGCACTACGTGAGATGTAAATATACCACAAACACCATACAATCACCAAAAAGTATACAGTTTTATCTGCACTACGTGAGATGTAAATCGAATATCCTTCTTCGCACCATATGGCCTCTATTGGTTTTATCTGCACTACGTGAGATGTAAATCTGTCTTTCCCCATACAACAATTCTGAAAAAATCTGCGTTTTATCTGCACTACGTGAGATGTAAATATCATAAGCATTATCAGGTCTAACGCATCCACTTCGTTTTATCTGCACTACGTGAGATGTAAATTGAAACATGATAAATTGCTCCCGGGTAAACAGGTCGAGTTTTATCTGCACTACGTGAGATGTAAATTAAAAGAACTTGGTAAGACAAATAGTAAAAAAGATAGGTTTTATCTGCACTACGTGAGATGTAAATTACAAACATATTCTATAAGATCATGGATGCTTACTTGTGTTTTATCTGCACTACGTGAGATGTAAATGGGGTAACAAAAGCAGATACAGAACCAGAACTCGTATGTTTTATCTGCACTACGTGAGATGTAAATATGTTTCGGCAGAAGTGGCTTGACTTTTTTACGCAACGTTTTATCTGCACTACGTGAGATGTAAATGGTATTACCACCTGCATCAGTAGCAGTACCCCTCCAGGTTTTATCTGCACTACGTGAGATGTAAATCATAAAAAACCTTTATTCTGTCATCCACTTCTTTTTGTTTTATCTGCACTACGTGAGATGTAAATATATTGTACCTCTACAAAAAGTGTTATCCTGAAAATGTTTTATCTGCACTACGTGAGATGTAAAGTTAAGGGCCCGAATAACAATGAAGCCAAGAAAAATATCGTTTTATCTGTATTACGTGAAATAGAAAGGAGGTATCTTAGTGGCGGATCTGTTTGCCTATCTTATCCGGCTAAAAAGGCAGATTCAGGTTGTATAGATGGATATATATAAAATTACAAATAAAGCCAGATTATGTGTTCCAAAATTTGCAGAAATATAAAACAATATAATATAATCTAAATAGGGATTATATTAAGGGGGCATAGAAAGTGAACCAAAATTTTTTTGACATGGAAGTACAGGGGCTTCTTGAACAACTAGACGAGACAGACAAAAAACCGATGGAAATGTATATGCGAATGATCGGAAATCCGAATAAGGTCAAAGAATTTTGCCAAATCTTCTTTCGAAGTGTAGAAGAAAATGGATCAGCGTTTACGATCTGTATGAAAATTATTGAAAAGACCAGAAGAAAAGAATTTTTCCCAGTATTGATGGAGGCTGTTCAAAAGGCAGTTAATCCGATTCAAGTACAGTCAATCTTTAAGTCATGCAACGCCTTACCCGACGATATGGCAATTGTAAAGAGTTTTATGAAACCGTTTGTAGAGGCTATGCAAAACAATATGGATACAGAAGTATGTTATCATGGGGTATGTTTAATGTATCGTATTGTAAGTAAATTTCCAGAGATAGAGGAAGATTTAAAAAGCCTGCAGATTTATGTAAATCATGAAAGAATTCAAAATATCTCAAGAAGGTTCGATATTTTGGACAAATGGCAAACTGCAAATCATAGGGGCAAAAACACCCCGGGTTATTTTATGAACGAAAATGATTTTTTAGAATTTGCATTAAAGTTTATTAGAATAAAGTAGATGAAAAATAGAGAACAATGGAATCCAATAGAATCGGAACCATTGTTTTTTATTGAAAAAACATGTGACGATGGAGTTAGTGGGAGGAAGTGCCGGTTTGCAGGATAAAGCGGGATAGCTGTATTCCTAAATAAAAAAACATTAAAAGTGATACCTAATTGAATAATCCAGGAGCTATTTAAAAATATAGAACTTTTATTATCGAGACTTTATTCTTTGCAGTCCTTTATTATTATCCTTTATCAAAGATTTCTGTATATAATAACCTGTTGCCGTTAATTATCGATACTACCATGGTGTAACAATAATTTTAATATTTTCTTCCTTTCGGTTAACTAATTCATCAAATCCCTTTTCTATTAAATCATCAATTCTAATTTTTCCTGTAATCAAAGGCTCAACATTGATACGTCCATCATTGATTAAATCAATGGCTATAGCGAAATCCCCTGCATAAGCTAGAGAACCGATAATATGCTTATCTTTAAAAACAACATTATTGAAATTTAGACTTGTTTCTTTTTCATAAACCCCTACTATTACAATCTTTCCACCGGCCCTTGCTATTTCTACAGCTATAGGGGTTACTTTATGACTGCCGATGCATTCAAAGACAACGTCTGCTCCTACACCCTTCGTGACTTCCTTAATCTTTTCCTTAATGTCCATTTTGGTCGGATCAAAAACTTCAGTAGCTCCCAACTGCTTTGCAAAATCTTTTCTTGCTTTTGCTACCTCAACAACATATATTTTACTGACACCAGCTGCACGAACTGCTTGAAGGGTTGCTAATCCGATGGTACCTGCACCAAAGATTACTACACTTTCTCCCAGGGCAATTGGTGCCTGTCGTACAGCATGAACACCTACCGCAAGGGGTTCAAGCAAAGCAGCTGTCTCGTAGGACATATTGTCTGGTATCTTATAAAGGGTGTATTCTGGAACTACAACATATTCTGCAAAGGCCCCATTTGTCATTAATCCCGTGAAGGCTAGCTGATCACATACATTGTACTTCCCGATTTTACAGGCATAGCACTTATGACAAACTTGACAAGCATCAGGAGCAACTCGATCTCCTACTTTAAAGTTTGTAACACCTGGACCTATCTCTACGATTTCTCCAGAAAATTCGTGACCAAGAATAACAGGGGCTACATCACCTGTTAAAGGATGGGGCTCTGTCGTTGGGATAAAAATAGGCCCCACTAAGTATTCGTGTAAGTCAGAACCACAGATGCCACACCAGTGAACTTTAATCTTAACCTTTCCTTCTCCTGGCGCTGATGGCTCAGGAACATCCATAATTCTAACATCTTTTTTTCCATACCATACTGCTGCCTTCATAAAAATCCTCCCTTTAAATGATTTGTTATTTTTTACCCTCCAATTTATATAGGTTTTCTTATAGTGATAGCAAAATCGTTGAATTTTCATCCCTTCTTCTTAGGTTGAAAAGTAAAGTTTTTTGGTATTTATTATATTTTGATTTGTATGTCGCAATTAATATGCCAAATCTTAAATATTGTTCTTAAATTTATACACAATTGCTATTTTTAACAGAAGCTACAGGAAAATTTTATGCAATTAAGATTGAGTTGCTTTTACAAATAATCATTATCTTTGTACGTTTGTTCGTTATTCTAACAGAAAGTCTTGTGGATTGTCGATAAACAGCCCTTTAAAGGAAATTGTCCTGTCTTCTAACATAGATAGATATCAGGACACCTTTATAAAATTTCCTTCTAACATAGATTTCTTTATACTATTCCGTCATAACAAGCAGTATCTTCTTCATGAATATAGCAGTAATAATCTTTATGAGATGGTTTTAGGAAAACTTCCTATGTTTACTCTACTGGATTCTAACGTAAAACCGGAGCTTTTCATTACACAAAAAAAAGCACCCATGTTGAACCATAACATGGGATGTTTTTTCAAAAGCCATATTAAGCTCTTTCTTAACTGCAATAGGCCATTCTTATAGCTGAATTATGAGTTCTTCAGTTTGCAGAAATATAGAACAATATACTATAATCTAAATAGGGATTAGCATAAAGGGATTATATTAAGGGGGCATAGAAAGTGAACCAAAATTTTTTTGACATGGAAGTACAGGGGCTTCTTGAACAACTAGACGAGACAGACAAAAAACCGATGGAAATGTATATGCGAATGATCGGAAATCCGAATAAGGTCAAAGAATTTTGCCAAATCTTCTTTCGAAGTGTAGAAGAAAATGGGTCACAGTTTACGATCTGCATGAAAACCATCGAAAAGACCAGAAGAAAAGAATTTTTTCCAGTATTGATGGAGGCTGTTCAGGAGGCAGTTAAACCGATTCAAGTACAGTCAATATTTAAGTCATGCAACGCCTTACCCGACGATATGGCAATTGTAAAGAGTTTTATGAAACCGATTGTAGAGGCTATGCAAAACAATATGGATACAGAAGTATTTTATCATGGGGTATGTTTAATGTATCGTATTGTAAGTAAATTTCCAGAGATAGAGGAAGATTTAAAAAGCATGCAGATTTATGTAAGCCATGAAGAAATTCAAAATATCTCAAGAAAGTTCGATATTCTGGACAAATGGGAAACTGCAAATCATAGGGGCAAAAACAAACCGGGGTACTTTATGAACGAAAATGATTTTTTAGAATTTGCACTAAAGTTTATCAAAATAAGATAGATAAAAAACAGGAGATATCACCATTGATCTCCTGTTTTTTTATTAAGAATCATATACAGGCTTTAAATTTTAATGCACTGGGTTTTCTTAGTAAATCTGGGTAATTATTATTCAAAGAAAATTATAGTTCCTTAAAAACAATAACATCTCTGTGCAAAAGGCCTAAATTTCAATACCTGTGGGAGGGAAATCAAATGACAGCACAATTGAAAAGTCATAGCCAAGATACATACAGGGCACTGATAGAAAATATGTTGGATGGCTTTGCCTATCATAAAATTGTATTTGATGATGAGGGGAAACCGATTGATTATATATTTCTTGACGTAAATGATGCATTCGAACAGTTAACCGGATTGAAGAAAGAGGAAATATTGGGAAAACGGATGACCTCAGTTTTTGAAAATAATTTAGAGGAAGATTCTGATTGGATTGATTTATACGGACAAGTGGCAATAACAGGTGAGAGCATTCGATTTGAAAAATATTTTCATCCGTTGAAGCGATGGTATTCTGTTTCCGCCTACAGCAATGAAACAGGCTACTTCAGTACAATTTTCCATGATATCACAAACAATAAGGAAAATGAGGAAAAATTAAGCCGGGAACGGGATGTAATCACAAAATTAATGGAAACAAGTCCTGCAGGAATCACTGTTGTCGATCGAAAGGGACAGATTATATTCGCAAACGCAAGAGCAGAGAAGATATTTGGCTTAACACGAAGTGAAATCACAACGAGAAAATATAATGAAGCAAAATGGAGAAATATGGACATTAATGGGAGGCCTCTAGCTGATGAAGAATTAATTTTTAGAAAAGTATTAGAAACCGGAGAGGCTATAGATGATTATCATCAAATGATCGAACGGCCAGATGGTACAAGGGTATTTCTTTCGATTAATGGGGCACCGCTTTTGAATGAAGAAGGAATCATTAGCGGTATCGTATTTGCCATTAATGATATCACACAAACCATGCAGGCCGAAGAAGAAATACGTTATTTGAGTTTTCATGATAAGCTGACCGGTTTATATAATCGGGCATATTTTGAAGAGGAATTGGCCAGATTGGATACCGGCAGGCAACTGCCGCTGAGTTTGATTTTAGGAGATGCCAATGGGTTAAAACTAGTAAATGATGCTTTTGGACATGAGGCGGGAGACAATCTATTAAAGCGGGTGGCAGAAATATTCAAAGAGGTCTGTAGACAGGAAGATATTATTGCCCGGGTTGGAGGAGATGAATTTGCTGTCATACTGCCAAACGTTGGAACTGATGAATTAGCAGATATCATTGCACGAATGAAGGACCGCTGCAAAGAAGAAACTGCAGATCCAATCAAGGTCAGTATTGCCTTAGGGGCAGCTACAAAAGAATATGAAAGCCAGAATATCCAGGCTTTATTTAAGCTTGCTGAAGACAGAATGTACCAAAATAAGCTTTTTGAAAGCAAAAGTACCAGAAGCTCTATCTTGGCGTCTCTGAAGCAGAGTTTAGAGGAGCGTACCCACGAAACGGAGGAACACGGGCAGCGAATGAAGTTGCTTGCATTGAAGTTGGGGCGAACAATTGGGTTAAACGAAAATCAATTATACAAACTTGATCTACTTGCACAGCTTCATGATATAGGGAAGATTGCTATTCCTGACTATATTCTTGAAAAAAATAACGAGCTAACAGAAGATGAATGGAAGATTATGAGGACCCATAGTGAAATTGGTTATCGTATAGCAGGTGCATCTCAAGAATTAACGGTCATTGCAGATTCTATTTTATACCATCATGAGCATTGGGACGGCAGCGGATATCCCCAGGGCATTCAGGGAGAAGAAATTCCGCTTTTGGCAAGAATTATTGCAGTGATTGATGCATATGACTGTATGACCCATGACCGTCCCTTTGCCAGAGCTAAGTCAAAAGGGGAGGCACTGGTTGAACTAAGAAGCTGTGCAGGAAAACACTTTGATCCCAATATTGTAGAAGCATTTATTCAGATGCTGGCCCATAAAAAGCAATCAAATGCACAGCGAGAAGTGGCTGTGTCTGTAGAAAGTGAACAAAAAATATAAATAAAAAAATTAAAAGTGATTCCCAATGAAAAATAAAGGAATATGATAAAAACAGAAGGAAGAGAAAGCCAAACGGAATAAATAGCTATCGAAAAAAGTAAACAGAGAATAATTAGGCATAAACCGTTTTGACTTTCTTTGACCTTTATTTTATATTTATAGTAGATATAAATATTTAATGGAGGTGTTCAATATGTTTGGTGGATTAGTACCTTTCAGCAAAAGAACCGGAGAAATGGAGAATATCTTCGAAAGGATGTTTCAGGAGGACTTTGGACTTCCGGCAATTTCAACAGGAATGCGAGTAGATATTAAAGAAGACGAAAAAGGCTATGTTTTAGAAGCAGAGATTCCAGGTGTAGATAAGGAACAGATTCATATCGACTATAGAAATGACTATTTAATCATTTCTGTTGAGAATAAAGTGGAAGTAAATGAAGAAAGAGAAAATTATATTTGGAGAGAAAGAAAGATGGCTAAGACCAGTAGATCTTTCTATGTAGAAAACATTCACAGTGAAGCGATCGAGGCCAGATATGAAAATGGAATCCTCAAGATTTTGCTTCCGAAGGATGAGCATAAAAAAACAAGCAAAAAGATTGAAATTCAGTAAAACTCCGGTGATAACACCGGAGTTTTTTTAGTATTCCCATAATTATTAAAACTTTGAAAAGAAAACGATGTCTTGTTTACAACTACAAAGAAGATTTGTTAAGATGATAGAAGAAATATGACGAAATAAGAGGAAAACAAGTTTAAAAAGTCGAATAACAAACTGTATGTAGTATTCTATAATATAGACGGGGAGCTGAGAAAAATAGCATGGTACGTTCACTGGAAGAGATGGAACTATATACAAAGAAAATCGAAGTGAATAAATTGACACCGGGAGATATTTTGGCTTATGATCTATATCTTGATCATGGGGCAATGATTATACCGGCCGGAACGAAGCTCACCGTGAATCACATTGTCAGGTTAAAAAATATGGAGGAGAAAATTGTATCGATTGATTTAACAAAAGTATACATAAAATCTATTCAAGACAGTAAAGTATTAATGAAAAAAGCTATGGACGGCAAACCCATTACTAAAAAAGAAGTTGTTAAAATGCTGCAGCCGCTCCTCAAGGAAACAAGGCGGGAAAAAAATATTGTAAGACTGCTGCTCCAGCTTCAATCTCAAGATGATTATACATTTCAGCATACAGTGAATATCGGCATCGTTGCCGGTGTGATTGCCAAGTGGATGGGATATACGGATGAAGAAGAATTGTCAAAAATTACTATTGCAGGCACATTGCATGACATTGGAAAAAGCAAGATACCTATGCAAATCTTAAAGAAACCGGGACCATTAACCCCAGTAGAATTTGAAGTCATAAAAAAACACCCAAGACTGGGCTATGATATTCTTAATAAGATGCCCTCCTATGAGGACGAGATTAAACTAGCAGTTCGGCAGCATCATGAGCGAGAAGACGGAAGAGGGTACCCTCAGGGACTCGTGGGAGACGATATTCATCCCTATGCAAAAATTATTGCCGTTGCAGATGTCTATCACGCCATGACTTCCAAACGGGTTTATCGCGGTAGAATCAGTCCTTTTCTGGTGCTGGATCATTTACATAGTAATATGGATCGATTGGACACAGAGATTATCCTTGTTTTTGTTAAAAATATGTTGAATTGTTTGATCGGCAGTAAAGTAGGTTTAAGTGATGGTAGAAAAGGACATGTAACCTTTGTTGATCCAAAGGCCATAGGCTATCCAGTGATACGGCTGGAAGGAAGCCATAAGATCATTGATCTATATGAGCAGAAGGATTTAACTGTAGAAGAAATATTGATAGAATAAGCAAAGATCAAGAATTTTTTCTTGATTTTTTCATTATGTAAAAAAATTATTACTTTACCGGGGGAGGCGAAGAAAATGAAGAAACAAAAAAGAATACGGGACTATGGGATCTGCATCGGAAGTATGCCTACAGGGAAGAAGAATCTTATAACAGATGTAGCTGGAGTAAAAGTAGGACACACTACAATTAGCAAAGGAGATATAAAGACCGGTGTAACAGCAGTACTGCCGCATGATGGAAACCTATTTCAGGAAAAAGTTTTGTCAGCAATTCATGTTGCCAATGGTTTTGGCAAGACCATGGGATCTATCCAGATAGAAGAGTTAGGAAATATTGAAACACCCATTCTTATGACAAATACCCTAAGTATTGGTACAGTTAGCGATGCACTAATTTCCTATATGCTGGAAGGTAACGGCGATATAGGATTAACTACAGGAACCGTCAATCCGGTTGTTTGCGAATGCAATGACGGATATCTGAATGATATTCGCGGGAGACATGTAACTGAAACAGATGTGTGGCATGCGATTCGGAATGCAAGTGAAGATTTTGAAGAGGGCGGGGTAGGTGCAGGCACCGGGATGTCTTGTTATGGATTAAAAGGAGGGATCGGGTCAGCCTCCAGAATTGTGAACCTTTCCAATGAGGACTATACGGTAGGTGCCCTTGTATTAACAAATATGGGAAGAACAGAAGATTTTCTGCTTAGTGGAGAACCCTTAGGGAGATGGATAAAAGAGAGAGATAAAGAGATCGTACAAGAAGAGGATAGAGGTTCGATCATTATGCTGTTGGCTACGGATATTCCGTTGACAGAACGGCAGCTAAAGCGGGTTGCAAAGCGTGCTGTGGTAGGACTTGCCAGAACGGGATCTTATATAGGCCACGGCAGCGGAGATATCGTGATTACTTTTACAACGGCCAATAAGGTACCCCATGAACGTCATGAGGGAACCTATGCAATCCGAATGATCCATGAAGATATCATTGATGAAGTGTTTCAAGCTTCTGCTGAAGCTGTGGAAGAAGCGATACTAAATTCCATGATCGCAGCTGAGACTGCCGTCGGAAGAAACGGACATATAAGAAAGAGTTTAAAACTGTATCAAGATTTGTTTGAAAGAAAAAAACGATAGGTCAACAGATCCCGTTATGGCGTATTCAAAATAGTTATCAAGAGACCATTATCATTTTATGATATAATATGGATAATGAAAATTCCGAAAATCAATCGGGGGATGAGTATTTCGGAATTTTTACCAAAAGGGGGCAGGGGTATGAATTCTATTCGAAAGCTAACAAAACAAGATAGCGAAACGTTTTCCAGATTGATTGTGAATGCTTATCCTGGGTTTGGGCATACACAAACGGATAGGGAAAACTTTCAATCGAGAATGGATAGCATTGTAGACACTGATGATGGAGGTGGCTTTTACGGATTTTTCTTAGATGAAACCATTGTAGGTGGAATGCGATTGTTTGATTTTCAGATGAACTTGTTTTCACAGAAAATTAATGTGGGAGGAATTGGTGCAGTTTGTGTAGATTTGCTTCACAAAAAGGAAAGAATTGCAAAAGAGTTATTGACCTATTTTTTGGAGCACTACAGAGATGCGGGGAGCAGTATGGTTATGCTCTACCCTTTTAATGCAAATTTCTACAGAAGAATGGGTTTTGGATATGGGACAAAGATGAACCAATATCGGGTAAAACCGGAGAGCTTTCCCAAGGGAACTTCTAAAGAACATATTGTATATTTAAATGAAAAGGATCAGCAGGCATATATAGAGTGTTATCAACGGTACATGAATAAAACAAACGGCCTTTTGGCAAAGAAATCCTTTGAGATTAGAAATACCTTTGATGGAGATTACAGGATTGTGGGATATAAGGAAGACGGGAAGCTGTTAGGATATGTTGTCTTTACCTTTGAAAAGGAGAAGGAGTCTTACCGCTTTATATACAATATGATTGTTAAGGAATTTATATATGAAACAAAGGAAGCACTTGCAGAATTGTGCACCTTTCTTCATACCCAGGCAGATCAGGTCCATCGGATTCACATAAATCTGCAGGAAGAAAGCTTTCATTATCTGCTTTCAGATCCTACAAATGGATTAAATGACACATTCCAAACATTTTTTTTGGAAACCGATGCTTCGGGGATTGGTGTAATGTATCGTGTTATTAACGTTGAGGGAATTTTTAAGGAACTGCATGCCCATAATTTTAACGACGAAACCTGCCGTTTGAAATTATGGATCGAAGATGACTTTTTTCCGAAAAACAATGGCAGTTGGATTATACATTTTATAAATGGAAAAGCAGTGCGTGTGTCTGAGGAAGATTATGAAGCTGAAGTATCGATGAAAATCTGTGATTTTTCTTCTATGCTGATGGGTGCTGTGAACTTTAGAACACTTTATCACTTCGGTTTAGCTGAGATTTCTGATGAAAAATATGTCGGTCAAGTCAACAGAATTTTTATGACAGATCATAAACCCGTTTGTATGACCATGTTTTAATAAAAAGAACTGTATTGCTGATATAAAGTTTGCGAGTAAAGCAGGAAAATAAAGAAGAAGGAAGAATGATGTATAAGGAGAATGGAAGGAACAGGAAGAAAAGTTGCTTGCTGGAATAGATGATCTACCAAAAGAGCAGAACGATGAATACCCATATAAAGAGAAACGGACAGAGAAGGGAGTAATAAAATGATCGAAAACTACAACGACTCAAAGGAAAATCGGATGGCAGTACTCATCGATGGGGAAAATGCGCAGCCGTCTCTTTTGGGAAAAATGCTGGCGGAGACAGGAAAGCATGGTTCCGTGACAGTACGACGAATTTATGGGGATTGGACCACTTCTAATATGAACGGATGGAAAGATGCTTTACATAACTACGCAATACAGCCGATACAACAATTTCGATATACTGTGGGGAAGAATGCCACCGACAGCGCGTTGATCATTGATGCTATGGATATTCTGCATGGTAAACTGGTAGATGGGTTTTGCATCGTTTCCAGTGATAGCGACTATACAAGATTGGCAACAAGAATTCGGGAGGAAGGAATTTTTGTTATGGGCATCGGAGAGAAGAAAACACCGAAGGCTTTTGTAAATGCTTGTGACGTATTTATTTATACAGAGAACATATCACCGAGGGAAATTAAGCCGATCCTGAAAGAAGATAATCAAAAGAAGAAGGAAAACGGAAAGGCATTGGCATTGGTCCAAATGCTGCGGGAGGCTTTTGAAATGGTAGTCCAGGAAGATGGATGGGCCCATCTCGGGTCTATGGGAAAAGCATTGCTGCAGTTAGATCCTGGATTTGATCCTCGTACTTACGGACACAAACAGCTGTCTCAACTGATTCGGGCTTATTCAAAGCATTTTGTACTGAAACGGATTGATGAATCGGGTCCCAGCGCAGTATATGTTCAATCCAAAGAGCAGGGCGCATAAAATTTAGAGAATAATGATGAAAAAACCCTCAATTTGAGGGTTTTTATTCGATTACAGCAAAATATTTTTAAAATCCATTACCTGATGTTTAATACCCACTTCCGTCGGCAGCCTTTCAATGCTGGAAGCACCGAAGAAACCTACTACCCCTGCTGTTTTAGATAATATATATCTTGCATCTTCCGGTTCTGCGATGGGACCGCCATGACAAATGACCATGATATCCGGATTAATGGCTTTACCTACGTCATGAATGGCCTGAATGCGCTCTACGCAGCCATCTAAGGTTAAGGCTGTCTTAGCACCAATGGTTCCCTTCGTAGTGAGGCCCATATGGGCTACTAAGACATCTGCTCCTGCTTTAGCCATTTTT
Source organism: Geosporobacter ferrireducens (assembly GCF_001750685.1). Classification (GTDB taxonomy): domain Bacteria; phylum Bacillota; class Clostridia; order Peptostreptococcales; family Thermotaleaceae; genus Geosporobacter; species Geosporobacter ferrireducens. Next base: position 3,356,979 of record NZ_CP017269.1, read on the forward strand.
TCTGCTTCTTCTTCATTAAAAACATAAGGCGTGGTTAGCAGATCCAGTTCGTGGGCTTTGCGGATCATTTCCACCTCTAAATCATAACCCATGCCGGTCTCTTCCAGATTGGCGCGGAATACACCGTCTATCAGTCCTACTGTAGGAAAGTTCTGTACGCCTGAGAAACCGATGTCCTTTAACTGCCGTAAGAATACATTCATTAGACGGAAAGGATCTGTACCGCAAACCCCAGCCAATACAGGAGTATGCTTCACTACAGGCAATACTTCGCTGGCCATTTCTACTACGATGGCATTGGCGTCGCCATAGGGGAGAAGACCGGCTAAAGAACCTCTTCCTGCCATACGGTAACGTCCTGAGTTGTATATAATGATTAAGTCAACACCACCGGCTTCTGCACTTTTAGCAGAGATACCTGTACCGGCGCCAGCGCCTAGCAGTGCTTTCCCTTGTGCAATCTGACCTTTTAAATTTTGCAGAATTTGTTCTCTTTTTATAGGCATTTTTATTTCCTCCTCTATATTATTGATTCATCATTTCTACCAATTTCTTTGCTGCTGCCAAAGCAAAGGCTTCATCATTGATATCTGTATCCATCTCAATTAACTCAACCCTGCTCCTGTCAATGTTTGCACGCAGTGTGTCGAAAAGGGCCGCATTTTCTTCCGGTCCATAAAAAGGCTTTCCCTCCATATCGATCAAGGAGACGCCTTTCAGCGGAAGAAAGAGAGCTGTAGGACCGTTTGTCCTGTTCAGCTTACTGGAGATGATTCTACCGAGCTCAATATTCTCTTCTTTAGTAGTACGCATAAGGGTAATGGTAGGATTATGCTTATAGAGATTTCTAGTTTTGAATTGGGCGGGAACGCTTTCATAAGGACCAAAGTTTACCATATCTAAAGCTCCTGTGGAGACGACCTGTGGAATACCCATCTTCGCGGCAGCTTCTAAGCGAGCGGGCCCTGCGGCTAAAATACCCCCAACCAGTTCATCACACCATTCTGTAGTAGTGATATCCAGGACTCCCTTAATAAAGCCAGACGCAATGAGGCTCTCCATGGCCATTCCACCGGTTCCTGTAGCATGGAACACCAATACTTCATAGCCTTGTTCTTCCAAATACTCCCTTGCCTTTGTAACGCAAGGAGTCGTAACACCGAACATGGTAGCCCCAATCAGTGGTTTTTCCTGTTTTGCTGCGGGTATTTCCCCTTTAGCCATACCTACTGCCGCATAGGCTGCATTTGATAATATACGGCGTGATAAGCTGTTGATTCCCGAAATATCTACTACAGAGTACATCATTGTAATGTCCTTTACACCTACATAGGGACGTGTATCCCCCGATGCAACAGTGGATACCATTACTTTCGGGACACCTATGGGAAGGGCTTGCATGGCACAGCAGCCAATCGTAGTTCCTGCGGAGCCGCCAAGACTAATGATGCCGGCAACTTGCCCCTTTTCATATAGATCGAGAACAACTTTGGCAGCACCTTGGGTCATGACTGCCATTGCTTCACCTCTGTCGTCCTTAGCGATCAAGGCTTCAATGCTAGAACCCCCGGCTAAAGCAACCTGACTGTTTGAAATGTCCGGCTGGAAAGCAGCAGCACCCTTTACCCCTGTGTTGATGACAATGGTTTCCATACCCGTGCTTTCTACCACGTCTTTGATAAACTTAAACTCCATCCCTTTGGTATCGAGCGTTCCGACGATTAGAATTTTTTTCATGTGAATCCCCTCCCTTTTGTATTCTTTGTTCATAATCTATGTCCGGTTGGACTGGCTTATGAGTAAAATAGCTTCTATCATGGCAGAGATCTTTTTAGATATAATTTTCCATAAAATTCTGGAAAATCCTCCTTGGTTTTCAAAAGAAAAAACACCAAGCGGATAGACTTGATGTTTCAGGGTAGCGTCATATTTGCTCTTGCTCTCGGTTTATTTCAGGACTGCGCATACTTTCCATCATCTGCAGGAGGAACAAAAGGCAGGCAACACTAAGGGAACCAAAGAAGGCAAGGCGCCATACGGACCGCAAACTATGGCTCAAAAGATATTTTCCGGTTAGATAGGGTCCTACTGCATGACCCGCCTCTGCAATAATAGGAAAGATGGCGTTGAATCTGCCTCGGTGGGATATCGGTGTATTGTTGGCTACAAAGGCCATTCCATTTGTGCTTACTAATATTTCACCCAATGTCCAGATAAATGTAGACAATATGTAAAGATAGAAGTGGTTAATCCCAAAAAGCATACCAAAACCGATTCCATAAAAGAGTCCTCCCAGTCCCACGCAGAAAATAGGTTTTAACTTTAACGTTAAATGGGTAACGAGGGTTGTACAAAAAACTACAGTTAGGGCGTTGGTTGTCATAATCATGCCGTAATAAGACGCATCTTTTTCACCAAAAACTTCTTCCAGCTGCAGCGGCAGGGTAAAATGATGCTGTACATAGATAAACGAGTAAAGCGCAATCATCAGCATAAAGATACATAAAACCGGTCTTTTGAGTAAAGCGGCTATGAAGCTGCCGGTTTCTGCATGCTCATTATGGGATAGTTCCTCATGAATTTCCTTTTTTTCTAAATCAGGTTTTGTCTCAGGAATAAACTTTGCTACAAGAAAAATTGAAACAAAGCTGGTAAAGGCGTCACCGATAAAAATCCAAGGCAAATAGTTACGGTATAAAAATCCGGCTGCCAGGGGGCCTATAGCAAAGCCTAGGTTATGACCCATATATAATAAAGAATATGCTTCCTTACGATTGGTACTCTTCGTTAAATCGGCGACCATAGCACTGTTGGCAGGGCCTGCTGCACCACTAAAGAAGCTTGATAAAATTAGAAGCCAGGGGATCAGCATTGAACTTTCCAGAAAAGCACAGGGGATAAAACTGCAAGCTGCCAAGCTCTGAAAAAGAATAAATATTCTCTTTCTACCAAGAATATCGGCCAGCTTGCCTCCTGCTATAGACCCGGGCACATAGGCAAAGGCTGCCAGCATCATATAATAACCGGTTTGTTCTGGGTTTAATCCGATTTTGTCACGCAGGAACATAACCATAAAAGGCATAACAAAATGACCGGCACTGTTGACCATGCGTGCGAAAAAAATGATGAAGATACTGTTGGACAAATGCTGATAGGGGCCAAGAAAGCGACGTATTGACAAGCAAATTCCTCCTTTTTTTATAAAATTATCCAAATTATACCATGTATTTTATTATATCATTTTCAGAATTCACTGTATATAATTTTTTTTATATGGATAAGATGTCGAAAAACAGCAAGGAAGTTTAATTTGAGTGGAAATGTATTCAAAGGCTGAGTTTATGCTATAATACCAATAAAGTGGAAAAATAAAGCTTATTTTAGGAGAGATCATATGGAGAAGATTCAGCTAATTGCTACGGCTACTTTTGGCTTAGAAGAGATGGTTAAGCTTGAGGTGAAAAAGCTTGGATATGAAGAAATTACTGTAGAAAATGGACGGGTGACTTTTAATGCAGATGAAGGCGCGATCCCAAAAGCAAATTTATGGCTGCGGACTGCCGATAGAGTTTTAGTAAAAATGGGAGAATTTGAAGCCAGAACCTTTGATGAACTATTTGAGAAAACAAAGGCGCTGCCATGGGAGCAGTGGATTCCCGAAAATGGAAAGTTTCCTGTTACGGGAAAATCAGTGAAATCTACTCTTTTCAGTGTGTCTGATTGTCAGGCAATTGTAAAAAAAGCCATTGTAGAGCGGCTAAAGCAAAACTATGAGGTAGAGTGGTTTTCTGAGGAAGGGCCGGAGTTTCCTATAGAGGTAGCATTATTAAAAGACGTGGTTACCCTGACGATTGATACCAGTGGCGTAGGACTGCATAAAAGGGGTTATCGGGAAAAGGCCAACGAAGCACCGCTAAAGGAAACCCTGGCAGCAGCTATGGTGCTGATTAGCCGTTGGAGAGAGGACCGGGTATTGATTGATCCATTCTGTGGATCTGGTACCATTGCGATCGAAGCTGCAATGATCGGTAAAAATATTGCACCGGGGTTAGAGCGGAGTTTTGTGTCGGAAGGATGGCCTAGAGTCCCGGAGGCCCTTTGGAAAGAAGCCAGGGTAGAGGCGCTCAAAGCGATTCGGCAGGATACAGATATTCAAATCTATGCTTCAGATGCGGACCCAAAGGCGATAAAGACTGCAGAGGAAAATGCTTATCAAGCCAATGTGGACGACTGTATTACTTTTGCAGTACAAGACATGGCACGGATTCGGTCCGATAAAAAATACGGCTATATTATTTGTAATCCTCCCTATGGAGAAAGATTGGGAGAACAGAAAGAAGTGGAGGATCTTTATAAGCGAATGGGGCAAGTATTTAGCAAATTTGACACATGGTCTGTTTATGTGATTACCTCTCATGAAGAATTTGAAAGGCTATACGGGAAAAAAACCAGTAAAAAACGGAAGCTCTTTAATGGCAGGATTAAAGTGGATTATTATCAGTTCTTTGGCCCAAAGCCGCCAAAGGAGCTGTTTGGAAATCTGTAGTATAAGTGAAAGGGGTGAGGAAATGCCTGTTTATGAGTTTAAATGTGAAGACTGTGGAAAGACTTTCGATTTATTAATGAAAACCGGCGATTATGAGAGAGTTCAGCAGTGTCCTCATTGCGAGGGCTCAAAGGTAAAGAAAATATTCTCCACCTTTGGTGTAGGACAAAAAAGTGAAGGGGGAGGCGGCTGTCACAATCACGATTGCGGAAGAGGATGAGGAATATAAGTACTCTCGTTGGGAGAAAAGGATAAGATAAAAAGGAACGGCTTTGTGTGCTGTTCCTTTTTATCTTATATGAGTGAATGAAAGTAATGGGGTTGCTATGTAGTAAATTTATAGAAAATCATCTAAGAGGGAAATGCGTCCTTCCTTGATCAAGTGATGAAGCACCTTAAAAGGAATATCCAGTTCTCTTCGCAAATCCGTGAGGGTAGCGCCGGGAAACCGAGCAAGATGCTCTTTAACCTGATGGTATGCTTCAGCAATCAACCCCTCACATTTTTTACAGCAGCCATAGGGGGAGGGATCTTGGATGAGACCCTGACAATACTTGCAAGTTTTCGATGAATAATATTCATTTAGCTTGTTATCAATATTCATGGAGGTACCTCCAACGGCAATGGTTAAAAATAATATAATTTTATAATAATATAGATATACGTAGAAAAAAATAGGCTTAAGTACCCTAAATTTGCCATGCATATGAAAAATTTGCATGAAAACAAAAAAGATTTAGGATAGAGAAGTGATTTTTATAGAAAAATGACCGAAAGTTCTGCCAAGGCCGACCTAAAAAAAATTTTTTTCAAAAAATTATAATTATTCAGAAACGAACTGTTGACAATAGAGATATATGCTGATACAATCTTTTGAAAGCTTTCTTTTTACAGGTGAAAGTTTTCAGCGCTGAAATCCTACTGTGTAAAATAATTTTGATAAGATAAAGCAGTGATGGAGAGAAAAAATATCTATCTTTCTTCAGAGAGCTGGCGGATGGTGTGAGTCAGTGAAAGCAGATATAGAATAACTCGCTCCAGAGTGAATGTTTGAAGGATATGGATCTGCGTAGGACATTCCGGTGGTATATGCCATCGTTAACAATGACAAGATTACGGCATGCCGTAAATTAGGGTGGTACCGCGAACAGAACTCCTTTTCGCCCCTAGCTGGGGAAAGAAGGAGTTTTTTTATACCCATTTTACTGTTCTTAAAAGGGAGGTAGAGTTTTATGAAAATAACAGGAGCACAGGCAGTAGTGGAATGTCTAAAAGAAAACAAGGTTGAAGTAGTTTTTGGATATCCGGGAGGTGCCATCCTCCCTGTATATGACAGTCTGATTGCATCGGGAATTCATCATGTGCTGGTAAGAAATGAGCAGGGTGCTGCCCATAATGCCAGTGGATACGCAAGAGTTACAGGCAAAGTAGGGGTTTGTATTGCTACATCAGGTCCAGGTGCTACAAATTTAATTACAGGAATCGCCACGGCCTACATGGACTCAATACCTATTGTAGCCATTACAGGTCAGGTGTCATTACAGATGATTGGAAGAGACGTTTTTCAAGAAGTAGATATCACCGGAGCGATAGAACCCTTCTGCAAGCATAGCTATTTGGTAAAGGATGCGGAAGAAATTCCGCGGATTATGGCAGAGGCTTTTTATATCGCCAGAAGTGGTAGGCCGGGCCCCGTGCTGATTGATATACCAAAAGATGTAGCCCAACAGCAGATGCATTACAAATATCCGTCAAAAGTAGAATTACGGGGCTATAAGCCGACCATTGCCGGTCACCCCCTTCAGATTAAAAAAGTAGTGCAAGCGATTGGGGATTGTACGAAACCGATGATTTGTGTGGGTGGAGGTGTCATCTCTGCAAATGCTTGCGAAGAGGTTTTGACATTGGCAGAGATGATTCAAGCGCCGGTTGTAAATACATTAATGGGGAAGGGTGCCTTTCCGGAGAAGCATTTTTTATATGCAGGTATGGTGGGACAGCATGGCAGTGCTGCAGCTAATAAGGCAGTTAGTCAGTCAGATCTGTTGATTATTCTAGGTGCCCGCTTGGGAGACCGTGCTACAGGAAATGTGGAGCATTTTGCTGCTAGAGCGAAGATTATTCACATTGATGTGGATCCTGCAGAAATTGGAAAGAATGTATCTACCAAAATTCCTATTGTAGGAGACATCAAACATACTTTAGGCCAGTTGATTAAACATCAACCGACACGCATGGAAAATGACTGGGCAAATCAGGTAGCTCAATGGAAGAAAAACTTGGCATACCCCTATACAGAAGAACCTTCTTTAAATCCAAGAGACATTCTCCGCAAACTTTCAGGCATGGTAGATCCACAAAAAACCATATTGGTAACCGATGTAGGGCAGCACCAGATGTGGGCAGGCAGCCACTATCGGGTTGAACGGCCAAGGTCCTTCATTAGTTCCGGCGGACTAGGGACCATGGGATATGGGTTGCCGGCAGCTATTGGGGCTAAGATAGGAGACCGGGAAAAAGAGATCATTCTTCTGACAGGGGATGGAAGCTTCCAGATGAGTGTCCAAGAGTTGGCCGTATTGATGCAAGAGGATATTCCCGTAAAGATCGTGCTGTTTAATAATAACGCCCTTGGCATGGTTCGGGAATTGCAGCAGCATTACTGCGAATCAAGGTATTACCAAGTATATTTAAAGGGTAATCCTGACTTTGGCAAACTAGTGAACGCTTATGGAATTCCTTCCATAAAGGTAGAGCATCCAGAGGGTGTAGCGGATGGGCTGCGCCAGCTGTTGGAGAGTAAAACTTCAATCTTAATAGAACTTGCTATCGATGTCCATGACAATGTAATACCTTGTAGCAAATAGCTGATGAAAGGAGAAGTGTGTGATGAGACATACCATATCTGTATTAGTTGAAAACCATCCCGGTGTATTATCCAGAGTATCTGGACTTTTCAGCCGCCGGGGATTTAATATAGAGAGCTTGGCAGTGAGTACTACGGAAGACCCGAGCATCTCTCGAATGACTATCATGGTAGATGGAGATGATGCAGTGGTTGAACAGGTTACAAAGCAGCTAAACAAGTTGATAGATGTGATTAAGGTATTCGATATATCTAAAGATTCAGTAATGCGGGAACTTGCGCTGATTAAGGTAAATGCAGGACCTGCTGATCGAAATGAGATTATCCAAATCATTAATATTTTCCGTGCAAAGGTAGTGGATTTGAGCAAAACTTCCATCACTATCGAAATTACGGGAGACAGCGAAAAAATCTCAGCATTAGAAGAATTGCTGAGACCCTTCGGAATCAAAGAAATGGTTCGGACGGGAGCTATTGGCATTGATAGAGGCAGCAAAACAGGCAGACAGCATAACGGCAGTTCGGAAGATTCAAGTAAATTGGAGGGATAATGATGGCAGGAAGAATTCATATATTTGATACGACGTTGCGGGATGGAGAACAATCACCAGGGGTTAGCCTAAATATCCAAGAAAAGCTTCAGATCGCATCACAGCTGGCGAAATTAAATGTAGATGTGATTGAAGCAGGATTTCCCATTGCGTCTAAAGGAGACTTTGAAGCAGTAAAGGCGATCGCACAGAAAATAGAAGGGCCTGTAATTGCCGGTTTGGCCAGAGCAGAGAAAAAGGATATTGATCGGGCCTGGGAAGCACTGCAGTATGCTAAAAAACCTAGAATTCATACCTTTATTGCAACCTCTGAGATTCACATGCAGCACAAACTGCGGATGTCTAGAGAAGAAGTTTTGAAGCGAGCTGTAGAAATGGTAAAATATGCGCGAAGTTTATGCGAAGACATTGAATTTTCAGCAGAAGATGCATTTCGAAGTGACCCCGCTTTCTTATATCAAGTTTTTGAAGGGGTTATTGCTGCAGGGGCTAGGGTGATCAATATACCAGATACGGTAGGCTACGCTACACCCATTGAATTTGGTAGATTAATCAAGAATATTAAAGAAAATGTCAGCAATATTGATCAAGCCATTGTGAGTGTACACTGCCATAATGACCTGGGAATGGCGGTAGCCAATACTTTAGCAGCCTTAGAAAATGGGGCACAGCAGCTGGAGTGTACCATCAACGGCTTGGGAGAGCGGGCTGGCAATGCTGCATTAGAAGAAATCGTGATGGCGCTGCATACAAGGAAAGATTGGTTTAGTGGAGCTACAGGTGTCATCACCGAACAAATACATCGAACCAGTACTTTAGTCAGCAAACTGACAGGTGTCTCTGTACAGCCCAACAAAGCTATCGTAGGAGATAATGCTTTTGCTCACGAATCAGGTATCCACCAGCATGGGGTACTGAATGAAAGAACCACCTATGAGATTATGACCCCTGAGTCTGTAGGACTGAAGGAAAATCAGATGGTATTAGGTAAACATTCAGGACGGCATGCTTTTGAAGAACGGCTGAAGGAGCTTGGGTTCTCTTTGAACAAAGAGGAGATTGAAGCGTGTTTTGTAAAGTTTAAGGATTTAGCAGATAAGAAAAAAACAGTATCCGATCAGGATTTAGAAGCACTCCTCTCTGAAAAAATCACAGAGATTCCGGAAACCTATGTGATGGAATACTTCCACATATCTAGCGGGAATAAGACCGTTTCTACTTCAACGGTTAAGCTGCAAAAACATGATGCATTGATTGAAGAAGCTTCTACGGGAGATGGACCTGTCGATGCGACCTTTAAGGCAATAGAAAAAGCGGTAGGCATGGAAATCATTTTAGCAGAGTACTTCCTAAAGGCGGTTACCAGCGGAAAGGATGCATTGGGGGAAGTAACGGTGAGAATACGGAAAAACGGCACTTTATATCTGGGAAGAGGTATTAGCACCGATATCATTGAGGCCAGTGCCAAGGCTTATATCAATGCGATTAATAAGATGATCTATACAGAGCAGGAAGATAAGGGGGAATAGGATATGGGTATGACAATGACGCAGAAAATATTAGCTGCCCATGCAGGCTTGCAGGAAGTAAAGGCAGGACAGCTGATTCAAGCAGATTTAGATATGGTATTGGGAAATGACATCACAGGACCGGTAGCGATTGAGGAATTTAACCGGGTTGGATGCAAAGACGTATTTCATAAGGAAAAGATCGCTCTAGTACCGGATCATTTTACACCAAATAAAGATATAAAATCAGCAGAACTGGCTAAAAGGTTGCGTGAGTTTGCAAAGAAATATGATATCAAGCATTACTTTGAGATCGGACAGATGGGTATTGAGCATGCGTTGCTTCCAGAGAAGGGATTAGTCGTGCCGGGAGATGTAGTCATCGGTGCAGATTCTCATACTTGTACCTATGGGGCACTGGGTGCGTTTTCTACAGGCATTGGCAGCACAGACATGGCAGCAGGCATGGCTACAGGGAAAGCATGGTTTAAGATCCCAGAGGCGATTAAGTTCGAATTGACAGGAACTTTAGGAGAATGGGTAAGCGGCAAGGATGTGATTTTGCATATCATAGGGAAAATCGGCGTAGAAGGTGCATTATATAAATCTATGGAATTTACGGGAGCAGGGGTAGCGGCCCTCTCTATAGACGACCGGTTTGCCATGGCCAATATGGCCATTGAGGCAGGGGCTAAAAACGGGATTTTTGAAGTAGATGAGATTACATTGCAATATGTAAAAGAACATTCTACCAAGCCCTACAAGGTATATCATGCGGACTCGGATGCAGTTTACAGCGAAGTCTATCATATTGACCTATCAGAGATCCAGCCTACGGTTGCATTTCCCCATCTGCCGGAGAATACCAGATCCATTGATACAGTGGGAGAAGTGACTATAGATCAGGTAGTGATCGGTTCCTGTACCAACGGTCGTATTGAAGATATGCGTGCTGCAGCAAAAATTTTTGAAGGGAAGCAAGTACATCCCAATGTAAGAGCCATTATCTTCCCTGCAACCCAAAAAATCTACCTGCAGGCGATGGAAGAAGGATTGCTGAAAATATTTATAGAAGCCGGTGCGGTGGTGAGTACACCTACCTGTGGGCCTTGCTTGGGAGGACATATGGGGATTTTAGCAAAAGGCGAAAGAGCTGTAGCTACTACTAATAGAAATTTTGTGGGAAGAATGGGACACCCGGAAAGCGAAGTATATCTGGCTAGTCCTGCGGTGGCTGCCGCATCTGCCATTACGGGAAAAATATCATCACCAAAGGAGGTAATGGGATGTTAAAGGGAAAGGTCATCAAATATGGAGATAATGTAGATACCGATGTAATTATTCCGGCAAGATACCTCAATACCTCTAATCCAATGGAGTTAGCTAAACATTGCATGGAAGACATTGATGCTAGTTTTGTAGAGCGTGTTGAAACAGGAGATGTGATGATCTCAGGGCGCAACTTTGGCTGTGGATCTTCCAGAGAACATGCACCGATTGCCATTAAAGCATCAGGGATTAGCTGTATTATCGCTGTCAGCTTTGCCCGAATTTTTTACCGCAATGCCATTAATATCGGCTTACCGATATTAGAATGTGAAGAAGCTGCAAAGGCTATTGAAAAAGGACAACAAGTAGAAGTAGATTTAGGCAGCGGCAATATTATCAATCATACTACCGGAGAAAGCTATAAAGCTGCTCCCTTCCCTGAATTCATGCAGGAACTCATTGTAGCGGGAGGACTGATCAACTATGTGAAAAAAGGGAGGGCACAGGAATGAAGATTGCATTAATACCCGGTGACGGAATTGGACCGGACATTATAGAAGAAGCGGTGAAGGTGATTCATGCCATAGGAGAGAAAAAGCAAATTTCACTTGAATTCAATACCTATTTGGTAGGCGGCAGTGCCATTGATCATACAGGAACACCTTTACCGGAAGATACACTCAAAGGCTGTAAAGAAAGTGATGCAGTACTGCTAGGTGCAGTAGGGGGGCCAAAATGGGACACACTTCCTGGACATCTGCGGCCGGAAAGAGGACTGCTGGGGCTAAGAAAGGAAATGACGTTGTTTGCAAACCTAAGACCTGCTATATTGTTTCCGCAGTTGAAATCAGCCTCCACCCTAAAGGAAGAGATTATAGGGGCTGGTATTGATATCATGGTAGTGCGGGAGTTAACCGGAGGTATTTACTTTGGGGAGAGAGGAAGAGTTGAGGAAACGAGAAGTGCCTATGACATCGAAACTTATTCGGAGGATGAAATAGAACGGATTGTAAGAATAGGATTTGAAATCGCGAAAAAGAGGAAGAAAAAACTCACCTCTATTGATAAAGCCAATGTTTTAGAAACCTCCCGCCTGTGGAGAGAGGTGGCAGAGAGAGTAGCAAAGGAATATCCGGAAATAGAGCTGCAGCATATGTATGTAGATAATTGTGCCATGCAGCTGATCCGAAATCCCCATCAATTTGATGTGATGGTCACCAGCAACATGTTTGGAGATATATTGAGTGATGAGGCCTCTATGTTAACAGGATCTCTGGGAATGCTTCCTTCTGCCAGCCTAAGCAGCGGAAAGCTGGGAATGTACGAGCCGATCCACGGCTCAGCACCGGACATTGCAGGACAGGATATTGCCAACCCGATTGCTACCATTCTGTCGGCTGCTATGATGTTTAGATATTCCTTTGAGATGGAAGCAGAAGCTGTGATGATTGAGCAGGCAGTTGCCAATGTATTGGAAGACGGTTACCGGACAAAGGATATCATGGAAAAGGACATGAAGCTGGTTGGAACAAAAGAGATGGGAAATTTGATTGCGGAGCAAATAAAGAAGATGTAGCCTTTTTGGCTGCATCTTCTTCATTTTATTGCAAGCAGTTACTTTAGGTAAATTGTATATTACCGCCAAAAAATAGCTCTGATTTATGGAATGGAAGATTTCTTCTCGAACATATAATTATAGTGATGTGGAGGGGGTATTATTTTGGGAAAAAAGTTATTGCGTACAGTTGCCTATACTATACTCATTGTAGTTATATTTCTTGCTGGAAGTCTTTTTTCTTATACAGTCAGTAGGATGGAGTTTGATATTCCAATAAAGATTTCTAGGAAGAACGAATATGTAAGCTGGGAAGAAAAAGTAATGAAAGAAAACCCAGACTATCCTAATTTAGTAATTTTCGTTGATGTAAATTCCAACATATTAGAGCTAATTAACCTAGATGACAACAGTATTTTAAAAAAATATCCTATTGCCAGTGGGAAAAAAGGAACTCCATCACCTATTGGAAGCTGGATGGTTATAGGAAAATCCAAATGGGGAAAGGGATTCGGAACAAGGTGGATGGGCTTAAATGTGCCATGGGGTAAATATGGGATACATGGCACCAATAAACCACATTCCATAGGACAAGATGCTTCTCACGGGTGTATAAGAATGCGGAATAAGGATGTTGAAGATTTATATAAGTATGTTAAAGTTGGAGATTCTGTAGTTATTTGGGGTGGAGTTTTTGGACCATTTGGCAATGGTTTTCGCGTCTTAAGTCCCGGAGATCGCGGTTCTGATGTTTTTGAAGTACAGAAGCGTATGAAGCGGATCGGCTATTACCCTGGTCGTATAGATGGTATATACGGTGAAGGAATGAAATCCCATGTAATCAAGTTTCGGAGAGATAAAGAACTGCCTTTGACGCATAATATAGATTTTGAATTTTATAATGCCTTAGATATAATACTGTTCGAATAATAGTTATATGGAGCAAAGCATATCGGGAGAACAGTGTGCGCCCGTTTATGCAGCGTCTTTTACCCGTGTGAAAATTATATAAATATAGGAGGAAAATTCATTGATGTATAGAAATGAATGATATAGTCTATTTTATCCTACAAATGGGTATAAATAGTATAAACTATACTCATACTGCATAACGCAAAAATGATTGGGAGGGAATGACATGATGAAATTAGTACCTGAAAAGACGGCGCTCTTAGTAATCGATGTACAGTGGGATTATTGGAAGCTCAAGCTGCCCCAAGTACCCCCTGCTTCTTTGCTGTTTAAGCTAAAAACTCTAATTCATTTTTGTAGAAGCCGCAAAGTAAAAGTCGTTTATATTAGGCATATTAGTCACAGCTCAAGAAGCATTTTTTTTCAAGAGGGAACAGAAGGTACGGAAATTATGGAAGAGATCAAGCCGCTGCCGGAAGAAACCGTAATCACGAAGCATACACCCGGTGCTTTTTTTAACACAAACCTGCATGAGATGCTGCGGGAAAAAGGAATTGAAAATCTGATTCTTACAGGCATGCGAACAGAGCATTGCTGCGATACGACTACCAGAGAGGCCCATGCTCTGGGTTATCGAAACTATTTTATTTCAGATTGTACGGCTACATTTGACATCGTTGAAAAGAATGGAGATGTGATACCGCGGGAAGAGATTCAGAAAATGACCCAGTCTATACTGGATAATGGTTTTGCTACGGTAATAAGCTCTGAAGCACTCATGGAACTTTTCTAAAGAAAGCATGAATGCCTCAATAGGGATTTATAACCGGGAGGAAGGAGACAATAGGATAAGAATGAGAAATATACGATTGCTTATAGAATATGATGGTACAAAATATAATGGTTGGCAGAGATTGGGAAACACAGAAAATACCATTCAGCATAAGCTGGAAAATGTACTGAGCCTCATGTCGGAGGAAAAGATCGAAATCATTGGTTCGGGAAGAACCGATGCAGGAGTTCATGCCTTAGGGCAAGTGGCTAACTTTCATACCCGCAGCGCTTTAAACACAAGGGAGATCCTGGATTATTGCAATCAATATCTTCCCCAGGATATCGTAGTAAAAAGAGTACAGGAGGCTGAGGAACGGTTTCATGCCCGCTATAATGCCACCAGTAAGAAGTATATGTACCGAATTTGGAACAGCAATATACCTACAGCTTTTTACCGAAAATATTCTTATCATGTACCAGGACCGCTCAGTATAGAAAAGATGCGCAAGGCATCCTCCTATTTTATTGGAAATCATGATTTTCAAGCCTTTTCTTCTATGAAATCTAAGAAAAAATCTACAGAGAGGGAGATTTATGCTATAGAAATCATTAAAGAAAGAGAACGAATAGATATTTTCTTTCATGGAAATGGATTTTTGCATAATATGGTTCGGATTATTACAGGAACGCTGATAGAGATAGGGCAGGGAAAAAGAAAAGCAGAAGAAATTCCTATTATTCTGGAAGGCAGGATACGGGAAAAGGCAGGGGTAACGGCACCTGCCCAGGGATTGTTTCTCTATGAGGTATATTATTAAAAAAGAGATTTGCGAATATCCGCAAATCTCTTTTAATGATATTATCCTAACATTACCTTTAAGTCTTCTTGTGGGTTTCCGCTGATTAGCTGTAAATTAAAGGTATCTTGCAGTACTTTTAATACGCCGGGGCTAACAAATTTCGGTGCACTTGGCCCAACGTAAATATTTTTTACGCCTAAGCTGAACAATCCTAATAAAATCGCTACAGCTTTTTGCTCGAACCAGGATAATACGATAGATAATGGAAGATCATTTACCCCGCATTCGAAAGCCTCTGCCAATGCAAGGGCAATCTTAACTGCAGAACCGGAGTTATTACATTGGCCAAGGTCGATGTATCTTGGAATATCTGTACCAGGTACGGTGCCAAGATCTAAGTCATTAAATCTGAACTTACCACAGGAAGTTGTTAATAATACCGCACCTGCCGGCAATGCCTGCACTAATTCTCTGTAATAGTCTCTTCCTTTTGTAGGAGCATCACAGCCGGCTACAACGAAGAAACGGGTAATTTTGCCGCTCTTTACTGCATCAATGATTTCTGGAGCAATACTTAATACTGTATTGTGATGGAAACCGGTTGTCAATGTTTTATCGGATTCGATATTTGCTTTTGGTAATGCGAGAGTTTTCTCGATAATCGGTGTAAAGTCATTGTTTTCAATTTTAGCTACGCCTTCTAAACCAGCAGTGCCATAAGTCCACATTCTATCAGAATAATTACCTTTAATAGGCATTAGACAGTTGGTTGTTCCAAGGATTGCTCCGGGGAATTGTTCGAAGAGCTGTCTTTGATCAAACCATGCTTTACCGACATTGCCTTTTAGATGGGTGTATTTTTTTAGCTCAGGGTATCCATGCGCTGGAAGCATTTCAGAGTGAGTATAAACATTAATACCTTTTCCCTCTGTTTGCTTCAACAATTCTTCTAAGGCATACAGGTTATGTCCAGTTACTAAGATTGCATGCCCTTCCACTTTATCTTGCGATACCTTTACCGGTTGTGGAACACCTAATCTTGAAGTATGTGCACGATCCAGCAGATCCATTACTTTTACAGTAGCCTGACCAACTTTCATTGCCATGCCAATATGCTCTGACAGGTTGAAATTTGAATTTGTTAGTGTTGTGTAGAGGGCTTCATGCATGATCTCGTCTACTTCCGGATCTCTCATGCCTAACTCTTTTGCGTGGGTAGCGTAAGCTGCGACACCCTTTAAACCGAAAATAATAGTATCCTGTAAACTTGCAATATCAGGATTTTTTCCGCAGACACCGAACTTCACACAACCGTTTTCAGGTGTTTGCTCACATTGATAACAAAACATTGGATTGGGTTCACTTTTTTCATTCTTTTTGAAAAACATTGGACATCCTCCTTATAATATATTGAAATTTTTTATGTTTTCTCGAAATCTTAAGTACAATACTATTTTAATTGATTTCAGATATATACTCTGTGACATGTATCACGAAATAATGTGATGATTATCAATCTTATAGGTACTCATTACAAAAAGTTAAAGAATTATCCACAACATGGGGTGCCGCTTTTACTATATAATCGTATTATGGAAATTTTCAGAATCTAAAGGGGATATCCCAGGGGGGATTAAAATGCTGGTAAAAATAAGGGATTGGAAGTTTGTTTTATTGATTTCCTTTTTTGCATTGTACTTTTTGTTTTTCTCAGTGCTTTATATGGACGAAGTCAAACTTCCATCAGAAAAATGGAGTAGGGAACAATTTGTCAAAGAGTTTAATGCAGTCAATGTATCGCAAATTATGAACAGCAGAAATGTTGCAACCGTACATCTGCCCGAGGAAAATGGATTTTTAACGATCTATCATGAAGGAGAAAGGCTTTATACCTTACAGATGGATTATGGCGGCAAAATGATTGCTGTAAGGGATCTGGAGCCGGAGGTCCCGGAAACTTTTAAGTTGAAAGCGTGGAGGGATCAAGAGAACATTTACTTATACAGTCTGGAGAATAAGACTTTGCAGGGCTATGTGGTGGATTGGAAAACCGGCCAGGTAATCCGAAGAAAGGTAATGGGTGAAGAAGTACGGGATATGGCCGTAGCAGAAAACCTGGTATTTTTCGCTGGAGAGCAGGGACTGCAGTGGACTGACGGAGGGGAAGTCCATCGGGCTATGGAAGGCCTATTTATTGAAAAGCTGGAAGTGCTAAAAGCAGACAATCTTTATCATATTGCTTTTGTAGAAAAAAAAGCCGATAGCAGCAAAGTCATGAGATACGCCCTCTATAACCCATTGGAGGGTTCTCTAAAATCTCAAGAAATTGGAAATATCACCAGCAATACAAGCATATCCCTAGGACATATTGATATCGGCAGCGTAGAAAATGATTTGTATATTATAGCTGTAAGTACAGACGCTAAATTTGGGAGCAGTACGGTAGAATATTTTCAATTTCCCGTAAACAGACCTGAAGGTGTAGAAAGAGGTATCATGGCAATCAACGGTTATGCCCCAAATCCCGTTATTCTTCATCAAAACAGGAAAGACCTTACTTTTATTGCAACAACAGAAACTACAAAAGGAAACAATAAAAAGATGAATAATCTCGTGGAGTTTACCTTTAGAGATGGAGAGATTATTGACAAAAAGCTACTATCAAAAACCGATGGATTGTCAGTAAGCCCCCAATGGTTTCAGGTTGGAGAAAACTATTATTTGCAGTGGATTGACATCGTAGGAAATAAAAAACGTATCATGCTTGCTGGAAATAGTCCGCAAATAATGGAAGCTGCCGGCAACCTGAGAGGAGATCAATGGATGAGGCTTTTTATGGATACGACTCTGGGATTAGTACCGATTACGTACATTGCAACCATTCCATTGATGTATACCTTTGTACCGATTATGATTCTCATGTTTATTGGATCAATGGTAAAATTAAGCTGGATGGAACAAAATACGATGAAGGTACTCTATGGAGCTGTGGGGATCCATACCTTGGCAAAGCTGTCCTTTACCTATAGCGCAATCTTTAATAACGAAAACTTGGGTGATGTATTGCCTGCGTTTATCAAAAATCCTTTTGTATTTGGAATTTTGTTTCTTTTAACAACGGTTATTGCATTCTATTGCGTGATGAATTACATGACCAAAAAAGGAAAACCGCACTTTTTTTCCAGCTATGCCTTTTTTGCAATCGTAGATATTTTCTTATATGGTCTATTGGTGCTTCCTTACTACTACACCTATATCACATTGGCCTATTTTACAAAATTGTAGTTTGTTTATAAAGAAAGGGGTATTAAAAATGAGCAGAGTTGCTATGAAAGTCAGTCTGTCACCCAAGCAGGCAGCGGATATGATCGTGGATCAATTAGATGCCAGTTTAGTGCATCAAGAATCCCATCAGGTAGGAGATCAGTCTATTACTACCTTAGTATTTGAAAAATACTTTATGCGGGTGAAGAATCGCGTAGCATTGATAATAATCTTGGAAGACTTTAAAGGAGAGACGGGATTACGAGTGATTTCCACTGGAAGTTCAGAAGGAATGTTTATCAATTTTGATTGGGGTGCGGCTAATAGCTTTGTAGGTAGTGTAGAAAGAATTCTGGCAGATTACATACGGGAAAAAACTGAATTAGCCGATTTATAAAATAAAAACGAGTCACTTAGATAAATCTACGGTGACTCGTTTTTATGATGAATAGAATCGGAAGTAACTGTAGCAGCCTTCTAAGAACTTTGGTGGACTATCTTTTATCAATCTTTCACAACCTTCCTTCTTTGTACAATCTTTTGAATACGGACTTTCTTTTCTTTGGAGATATTATCGGTTTTCTTCTTTTTTCTAGCTTTACTGGATCTGGCTGCTAGGGAATTACCGGATACTATTCTAAGAAGGATGTCCTTCTTATTTTATTAATACCACAGAAAAGGATCATTAAACACGATCTTAAAAAAGTTTTTTGTTTGCAGGGTAAATATTGACAAAAACGCACAAAAAAAATATAATTAATTGAATTTAGTTTTAGTAAACTTTAAGTTTACTAAAACTAAATAATTTTGTATGCTTCTTTGCATAAAAAACAAGGGAATGGGTAGCTAGTCTATAGGAACATCAGGAGGAGGGATAGAATGGAGGCATATATTATTGAATTAAAGGATGTGTCTAAGAAATTTGCAGAGAAAGATGCTTTAAGAAATATCAGCCTTAGCATTAAGCCGAAGGAATTTGTAACGCTGCTGGGCCCCAGCGGCTGCGGCAAAACGACAACGCTGAGAATTATCGGAGGATTCGAGCAGCCTACAAACGGAGAACTTTATTTTGAAGGCCGGAGAATCAATGATTTTCCACCTTATCAACGGCAGTTGAATACAGTATTTCAAAAGTATGCATTATTTCCCCATTTAAACGTATACGACAATATTGCCTTTGGGCTGAATATAAAAAAAGTAGCACAAAAGGAAATCGAAAAGAAGGTTGCCTATATGCTGCAGTTAGTTAATCTGGAAGGATTCGAAAAACGTAAGATACATTCCCTAAGCGGAGGGCAGCAGCAGCGTATTGCCATCGCAAGAGCTTTAATCTGTGAGCCAAAGGTTCTCCTGCTGGATGAGCCGTTGGGTGCATTAGACTTGAAACTGAGAAAAGAGATGCAATTGGAATTGAAAAAAATGCAGCAGCAGTTGGGAATTACCTTCATTTATGTAACCCATGATCAAGAAGAGGCGCTTACGATGTCCGATCGGGTTGTGGTTATGAGTGATGGAGAGATTCAGCAAATCGGGACCCCAGAGGATATTTATAATGAACCGGTGAATCAGTTTGTAGCAGATTTTATTGGAGAAGGAAATATACTCAATGGCGTTATGCTGGAGGATTATCGTGTAAAGTTTGAAGAACAGGTTTTTCCTTGCATAGATAAGGGATTTGGAAAGAATGAATCAGTTGAAGTATTGGTAAGACCGGAAGATATTCAGGTGGTAGCACCGGAGACCGGGATGCTTCAGGGGAGAGTAGAGTCTGTCGTCTTCAAAGGTGTTCATTATGAGATTATGGTCAGAGATGAAAGTGGTGTAGGTTGGATGATCCACAGCATTCATATGGCAAAAAAGGGAGATACGGTAGGTTTAAGCATTTTGCCTGATGCCATCCATATCATGAAGAAGGCGGTGTAGCCATGCGGAAACAGTGGTTGGCTATTCCTTATGCCTTATGGGCCTTGATTTTTAGTATCATACCGATTTTGCTTATTGCCATATACAGCTTTTGCGGCCGGTCTCCTTATGGAAACATCATCTATGTCTTTACTTGGGACAATTATAACCGGTTTTTAGAACCGATTTATTTAAATGTGCTCTGGCGATCTGTGGTGTTAGCCGTACAGAGCACAGTCATTTGCTTTCTTATAGGCTATCCTATGGCGCTGATTATTGCACGCAGTCATGTAAAAAAAAGAAGTTTAATGATTCTACTGTTTATACTGCCTTTATGGACGAACTTTCTATTAAGAACCTATGCTTGGATGGTACTGCTTCGAGATCAGGGTGTGATCAATCATTTGCTGATCTCTCTCGGGATTATACAGGAGCCTTTAAAGCTGCTGTATACCAATGGTGCTGTACTGCTTGGAATGGTATACAACTTTTTGCCCTTTATGGTGCTGCCGATTTATGCAGTACTTTCTAAGCTGGATCATAGTTTGATTGAAGCAGCAGAGGATCTGGGAGCTACTTCCTTAAAGGTTTTTATGAAGGTAGTTTTTCCTTTAAGCTTACCCGGTGTGGTTTCGGGTACGATAATGGTTTTTATGCCTGCAGTGAGTACTTTTATTATTTCTGATTTGCTTGGAGGCGGTCAGACGATCCTGTTAGGGAATTTGATCCAAAACCAGTTCCTGGTAGCTAGAAACTGGCAGTTTGGTTCTTCCATTTCCATTATTATGATTTCCATGATATTGATTTGTATGGCCATCATGGGAAGATACCGGGAAGAGGGGGGAGAGTTGTGGTAAAAAAAGCATTCAAATATATATATGTGACACTGCTCTACCTGTTCCTGTATCTGCCTATTTTTCTGTTGATTATATATTCCTTTAATGATTCTAAATATCGGGGCAATTGGAGCGGCTTTACTTTTCGCTGGTATCAAGAGCTGTTTAGAGACCGGACCATTGTTGCTGCACTCTATAATACGTTTACCATCGCCCTGTTGGCTTCTTTGATTGCCACCATTATTGGTACGGTTAGTGCTATTGCGATTCACAATATGTCTCCAAGAAGTAAAGTATTCTTTATGAATATTACTTATTTGCCTGTGCTAAATCCAGATATTGTAATCGGGATATCTCTTCTGGCCCTATTTGTTTGGATGCAGCTAAAACTTGGATTTGTCACATTGCTTCTGGCACACATTACCTTTAATATTCCTTATGTCATCCTAGCGGTTTTGCCCAAGCTAAAGCAGTTAAACCCGCATCTGGAGGAAGCTGCCTTAGATTTAGGCGCCACACCTATGCAAGCATTTTTGAAGGTAATCCTGCCGGAAATTATGCCTGGAGTAATTACGGGAGCTTTGCTGGCCTTTACCTTATCTCTGGATGATTTTATGGTTAGCTTTTTTACTACAGGTTCTGGGGTAAATACTTTATCCATTAAAATATATTCTATGACCAAACTAGGCGTAAGTCCCAAAATAAATGCACTTTCTGCGCTGCTTTTTGTAGGTGTTATCAGTATGCTGGGCATACTGCAGGCAAGAATTCGAAAAATTTATGATTAGAGAGGTGATCCATATGAAAAAAATAGTGAATTGGATGGGGATACTCCTGCTGCTACTTGCGTTGACAGCCTGTGGATCAGGTAAAACCAATGAGCAAGGGTATTATGACCGATTAAATGTATATAACTGGGGAGACTATGTAGATCCTCAAGTATTGGAGGATTTTGAGAAAGAATACGGTATAAAAATCAATTATGAAAACTATGCCAACAATGAAGAGATGCTTGCGAAAATACAGGCAGGCGGAACCGATTATGATGTAATCTTTCCATCGGAATATATGGTAGAGGCTATGATTAATCAGGAGCTGCTGCAAGAGATAGATATGAATAATCTGCCTAATTTTAAGAATATTGGGGAGCAATTTAAGAATCTTCCTTATGATCCGGAAAATAAGTATTCGATTCCTTATTTTTGGGGAACTATGGGTATCATCTACAATACCCAACTGGTAGAGGAAGAGATTGACAGCTGGGAAGCTTTGTGGAATCCTAAATACCGCCGAAATATTATTATGATTGACAGTGCAAGGGATACTATTGGGATTACTTTGAAAAAACTGGGATATTCGCTCAACACAAGAAATATTGAAGAGCTGGAACAAGCGAAAGACGAATTGGTGCGTCAGAAGGAATTGGTAAAGGCTTATGAAGTGGATGCCTATAAAGATATGATGATTGCGGGAGAAGCTGCTATGGCGTTGGCCTGGTCTGGAGATGCTATGCTGCTCATTGAAGAAAATCCAGATTTAGACTATGTGATCCCTAACGAAGGAACCAATCTATGGTTTGATGCCATGGCTGTACCGATAACCAGCAAGCATAAAAGAGAAGCAGAGTTATTTATTGATTATATGATGCGTCCTGACGTTGCGGCCAAGTGTGCTGCCTATGTAATGTATGCTACACCCAATGTAGAAGCAATGAAGCTGTTGCCTGAAGAAATTACAGAAGATGAGCTGGCTTATCCAAAAGGCAACATTTTTGAGAAGGGTGAGGTTTTTATAGATTTAGGAGAATTTACAACCGAGTATGACCGGGTTTGGACAGAGATCAAAGCTTATTAAGAATGAGAGGCGGATAACCGTCTCTTATTCTTTTGGTACCTTGACGAAGATATATACATAAGATAAAATGAAATTGTTAGAATATTAATGTAGAATATACACTGAAGGGAGTGCTGGAATATGCGAAAAGTAGAGAATGTGATTGAGGTGAATGATGTATAACTGAATCGTGCCGAAAAAATGAAACAGCGAACCTGTTGCAACAGGCGTTTTTGCTTTGTTCTTTTTTTCGGAAAACTTGCAAAAAGCTGATGTCATGTCCATAAGGAATCCTTTTAAGGTAGATACAATGGTGCACGATTTGCTTATCGTGTTTTTTTATTACCTTTTTTCCTTTAGCCAAATTCCGTGGATTTATGAAGATCTGTGGAATTTTTTCAGTTTTTTGCCTAAAATAAGAGGAGGAAAAGCATGAATTTAAAAGCATTAGGTTGGAATTCCGATTACGAAACATATTTTCAAAATCATTATGGTCAAGGATATATTCCAGGCAGAGTTGCCGTTGAGCATAAGCGGATTTATAGGGTGTTTACGGAGCAAGGAGAGGTTTTGGCAGAATTAAAAGGAAAAATGAGATACCATGCTGCAGGCAGGGAAGACTTTCCTGCTGTAGGAGATTGGGTGGCACTTTCCCTGAGAGAAGAAAATAGAGGAATCATCCATAGCATTCTGCCAAGAAAAAGCAAATTTTCCAGGAAAGTAGCCGGGAATACTACAGAAGAGCAATTGGTAGCAGTCAATGTAGATACGGTACTCATTCTCAATGCCCTCAATGGAGATTTTAATATCCGCAGATTAGAACGGTATTTAACCATGACATGGGAAAGCGGAGCGGCGCCTGTGATTGTATTGAGCAAAGCAGACTTATGTCAGGATATTGAAGAAAAGCAGTTGCAGGTAGAAGCAATAGCCTGTGGGATACCGGTTCATGTAATCAGCTCTATTAAGGGAGAGGGAATGCAGACAATTAAGCAATATATAGGAGAGGGAAAAACCATAGCCCTCTTAGGTTCTTCCGGTGTAGGAAAATCCACATTGGTAAACACTTTGATTGGTATAGAAGCGGCAAAAACCCAGGCAATAAGGGCAGGAGATGACAGAGGAAAGCATACAACTACCTATCGGGAACTGCATGTATTACCTGGTGGAGGTGTGATTATTGATACGCCTGGAATGAGGGAGCTGCAGCTGTGGGGCAGCGAAGAAGGAATACAAGAGGCTTTTGAAGATATAGAGGAGATTGCCGGAAATTGCCGTTTTAAAGACTGCAGCCATGAGAAGGAGCCAGGCTGTGCCATACAGGAGGCGCTGTCAGAGGGTGCGTTGGATGAAAGTAGATGGCTGAGCTATAAAAAGCTGCAGAAGGAGATTCTTTTTCTCCAAGGAAAACAGGAACTGCAAGTAAGATTGGCGGCAAAGAAAAGCCATAAAGCTCAAAATAAGAATTTGAGAGAAATTTACAAGCATAAGTATTAGAAATTGGTGATCGGCCGGGTTATCGCTTGATTAAAACATGTATTTGGAGTAGGGGCAGGCCTTGTGTCTGCCCGCTTCAATTTTTAAATTACACCTCTATAGAAAAAGACACAGGAACAGTGGTGATGCTATGTTTTTTTTTCTGTTTTTTCGATCGTATAAACAAAGGGTTATTCACAGATTCTAATAGGGAAATTGTTGAGATTTATAAAAGGAGGAATAGAACCGCATGAATGCCTATTTAATTATCTTTGGCAGGATTATAAGCATTATGCTTTTGACCTTATTTATTACGCTCTTTATTATGGGAAAAAGACCCATTGGAGAGCTGCCCGTGTTTGATTTTATTACAATCATCGTGATCGGTGCCATTGTAGGGGCAGATATTGCAGATCCTGAAATAAAGCATCTGCCTACAGCTTTTGCGGTAGTGGTGCTGGCACTATTTCAAAGACTGATTAGTTATACGATCGTACAAAACAAGAAAGTCAGACAGATGATTACCTTTGAGCCTACCGTTATTGTGCAGGAGGGAAAAATCTTATTTAAGAGTCTGCAGAAGATTCACTATACGGTGGATGAGGTACTGATGCTGCTTCGGGAAAAGGATATTTTTGATATCAGTAAAGTAGCTTTTGCTATTGTGGAGTCCAATGGGAATTTATCCGTTCTCAAAAAAGCCGATGAAGAAAATCCTACTAAAAAGGATATGCAGATTCCCGTCGTAGAAGGAGGTCTTCCTTTAACAGTAGTTTTGGATGGAGCCTTTATGCAGGAAAATATCCGACAACTGCATACTAGTGAAGATCAAATATGGCAGAAGTTGAAAGAAAAAGGATATAGCAGTCTGAAAGATATTTTCCATGCATCTATGGATCAAAAGGGAGAAATTAGTATATCTCCGTATGAATACAAGGGGATAATCATGGAAATCGATCGTTAGCAAAGATATCCGGGCTTGAAGTATTTGAAATCTATTATGTTCTCTACTATAATGGGGGGAAAGCAAAACACAATAAATAATGGGGAGTGTGATTTGGTGTATTTAGAGGAAATTAGAAGATTACCCAAAAAAGTTGTAGAGAATCTCGATGGTGACATCGGCAATCTTAAGGTGTATTTAGTCCAGGATTTTAATTTAAGCCTATTAAAGCGTATGGTTGATTTTGGATTAAATATATTTGGAGATTTAGGCATGGACGAATGGGGATTGGTTCCCCAGATACGTCATGGTAATGTATTTGTTTTGAAGGAAGAAGATAAAAACCGAATCATTGGGTTAGCGATTCTGATGAGAGATTGGGAAGATACCGGGAAATGTTATTTGTTTGATTATGCCATTGCAGAAGAGCTGCAAGGGCAAGGATTAGGATATCACTTTCTTACGGCTATTGCAAAGAATCTGAAGGAGCAGGGATTTCTGCAGATGAGTTTGACCGTAGATATAGAAAACAAGCCGGCTATCCGTCTCTATAAGGATAAAATCGGTTTTGAGATAAAAGAAATGAGTGAAAATGAATATGGAGAAGGGCATCACCGGTATATTATGGAATGGGAATTAGACCAGGTGTCCTAATAAAACAAAAATAAAGCAAGCTGTGGCTTGCTTTATTTTTTGGGATATACATTCTGTATGACAGCATAACCCCTAAAAATCTTTATTTCTGCCAGCAGTTCTCCTTTTCTGGAGGCATCCTCCAGATCCGTACCCGTATTCTCCGGTACGAAATATTTATCTAATTGATAGTCAACCCGTATGGTGGGGTTGCCTTCTATGATGCGGTCATAGAGGTAAACGGATTTCATGTATATGCCATCTTTGGGCTTATTGAAGGAAGCGGTTTGGATTTCAAAGATTCCTGAAGCATTGGGGGCCAGAGATACATAGATGGCTTTATTGCGAAACTTAGGATAGGATTCGCCTCGTGTTAACGCAGTTTGTTCTGTCGGGGAAAACTTATCCAACGGTATATCTTCAATGGGATAACTTAGTACCACATAATCTCCCCGGAATAAGTCTCTGGGGTCGAAGGGGCGTGTTTGCAGCAGGATGGTTTCACCCATAAAGGTAGTCATTACAGGAAGGATTACCATAGATAGAAGAATGATTAAGGGGATGCCTGCGGCAATCAGGAAACGGGATTGTGTATTAATTTTCATGGAAGATCCCTCCTTTCTTCCTGCGGGAACGTTCAAACCAATAACCAAATCCGGTGAGCAGCAGACCGCTTAAGATGAAGAACAGGGATTTTGGCATAAAGTCATATAGGGTATCCACATAGTAGCGGAAGATCAAGATGCAGATAAAAACCAAACTGAGCAGGTCCTGCTTTCGGGTCAGATAAAAGAGAAAAACAGCATAGCTTATGGCAAAAAAGACACTGGCAAAGTCCGCTGTACTATAGGAAAATACGGATTCCCAAGTACCTGAAATCGTCAGGACCAATCCCAATATCCCGAAGAGCAATCCTCCTTGCAGTTTAAAGACATGTCTGCCGAAGGAGACGGGAACAAAGTACATGGCCACGCCAATTGCAAAGAAAAATAGAAGGCTATACAGAGAACCAAAATTTGCATACACCGTAAGGCGCAAAATACTGTTTAAAATCAATAGATTGCCAAAGAAGACTGCAGCCGGATGGTTGTTAAAGTAACGAATGCAGTAATAATAGGCTGGAGCCAGAACAAACAATAAAAGGGGAAGGCTTCCCAATGCAAAAGACCCGTTTACATAAACCATTAGCAGAATTCCTGCAAATATAAATAACAGTTTATCTTGATAAAGCAGTGCCATTGGAAGTGTTCCAATTGTCCAAAGCAAGAATGCCTGAGTAAAATGGCCGCCGTAATGGAAAATTTGCCCCACTAAGAAAATGCCGGCTCCAAATATGAGAATACCAAGATAAGTAAGACTGCGGCTGGTTTTTGGATACAGATCTGCGATACGAAAGCTGGCGTAGTTTACGCCCGTATACAAAGTAAGAATCAGTACGTATTTGGATATTTTACCCATATAGGCCCAATTGCTGGCGATAAAGCTTAGGATTCCTAATCCGATCAGGACAGAACCGACGGTCAGCAGGATGCGGATAAAACTTATTTTTTCTTTTACATCGTAAAGGGCGACTACGTCATCCATCTGTTCTTTTGTAATCAGCTGTTCATTGGTCCAGTGCTGCAGTTCTTCCTTAAGGAATTGATATTGTTTTGGCTCAATTTTTTTTCTCATTTTATCACCCCTCTCTGTTATTTATTCTCATTATACCACTTTCCTTCGGTATTGTAACAATTAAAGGTGCTTGCCGGAGGTTCTAAATATTCCATTGAATTGTATGTGTATTCATAATATAATGAACATAAATAGGATCTTGTAAAAGATCAAAAGGGAGTGGGGAATATGGCAGAGGAAAAACAAAGGATTATACAAGAATATGTACCGGGAAAGCAGATTACGTTGGCACACTTAATTGCAAACCCCGATGCAAGCATTTATAAAAAGCTGGGGCTCACAGAAGAATATCGGGAAGCCATTGGAATATTAACGATCACACCCAGTGAAGCTGCAATTATTGCTGCAGATGTTGCAAAAAAGGCGGCGGGTGTAGAAATCGGATTTATAGATAGATTTAGCGGTTCCTTGATCATCACCGGAAATGTATCCAGTGTAGAATCTGCCCTTAGGGAAGTTATTCAGATGCTCAGCACAGTTTTGGCATTTACTCCTACAAAGGTCACCCGATCTTAGGAGCACTTATGGCTAAATTAATGCTAATCGGACGCTCAGGCTGTGGGAAAACAACTTTGTCTCAGGCGATTCACAGACTGCCCCAGGAAGAAACAAAGACGCAAACCATAGAGTACTACCCGCAGGTAGTTGATACACCGGGGGAATATATTGAAAAAAGGTTTTATTATCATGCATTGCTGATTTCTGCAGCAGACTGCCAGCTGATTGCCTTTGTCCAGGATTGTCAGGATGAGTCATGTATATTCCCGCCAGGTTTTGCAGCCTTGCTTGGGAAAAAAACCATTGGGATTATTACGAAAACGGATCAAGGGACAGATTCCATAGGACATGTCCGAAAGATGCTCGAGAGCGCAGGTGTCGAGCAGGTCTTTGAAGTTAGTGCCAAAAATGGGACAGGAATTGAAGAAATTCGTGCTTTATTGGTGGAATAAAAGTAGGACAATCGAGCATATATTTATAAAAAGCATGCAATCGTAATACTATTCAGAATAATTTTAAAAAAATATTCGTAAATAGTTGTAATATGAAAAAATTTGTATTATACTCTTATTAGTGATAAGGTTTTCATAACTGAAAAGTTGTTGCACAATGGGGTGCAATAAAAAGAGCAGTGTAGCTTCTGAGGGATATAGTGAATATCCTTAGGAGCTTTTTGTTTATTTGAAGGGTTTTATCTTGGAGGAATATTGATATGTGTTTAAGGATGCAGATCTATTCATGATGCAGCGGAGAATTTATGCTCTGCCGTAAGGAACGTAGGAAGCAGGCTTGTGTTGTTCCGAAAAGAATAGAGAAAAACCTATGACATAAATAAATTGAACAAGCATATATTCAAATAACACTATGACAAACGAGATATTTACATAAAGGCTAAACTAGAAAATTCATATCCAAGGGGGGAAAACCATGTATAAAAAAGTGGTAATAGCCGATGATGAACCTATTACTCGCATGGATTTGAGTGAATTGCTTCGGGAGGCAGGATACACTGTAGTAGGAGAGGCCTCTGATGGATTCGACGCAGTAGAGCTTTGTCGAAAGCTCAAGCCGGACTTGGTGTTGATGGATGTGAAAATGCCGCTATTGGACGGGTTGAAGGCGACGAAAATGATTGTTCATGAAAACTTAGCGAATTCAGTGGTGCTTTTAACTGCCTATAGTGGAAGGGAATTCATCGAACAGGCAAAGGAAGTCGGTGTAATGGGTTATGTAGTTAAACCGATTGATGAAAAAACATTAATGCCTACGATTGAAGTAGCAATCAGCAAAGGGCGGGAAATTGAAAAAATGAAGCAGGATATTCAAGAGGTAAAAGAGCAATTGGAGAGCAGGAAGCTGGTAGAGAAGGCAAAGGGGATATTAATGAATAAGCATGATTTGTCAGAGAACGAAGCTTACAACCAAATCAGAAAATTAAGTATGGACAAACGGTGTCCAATGAAACAAATAGCGGCTGCCATCGTGATTAATGAATAACTTCAGAGGGAAATAAAAGAACAGCACTCCATTTTTCAAAGACGAAAAATTGTTAGGAGCGGTGAGGATGCTCAGGGAATTATGCTATATGCATACGAATTTGTCAGATACAGATATCAATAAACTGGAAAACATTGCGGCAAATCTTCCAATCATAGCAGATTTAGTAAAAGCAGATGTATTTATTGATTGTATGACGAGAGATTCCAATACGGCTATTGTGGTAGCAGAGGCAAAACCATCCATTTACCCGTCTATGTATAAGTATACAGTTGTAGGAGAGCTGGCCCTGCGGGAAAATGAACCGGCAGCTCTGAGGACATTGGAAATCGGCATGGCTACCAGGGATTTGAAAGCCATTACCCAAGAAAATATGAGCGTAAAGCAAAACGTAGTACCGATCAAAAATGACATTGGTAAAACAATTGGTGTGTTGATTATGGAGCAGGATATTACAGATCATGTCAATCAAAACAAGCATATGGAAATATTGGCTGAAACAGCCGAACAGCTGACAGAGACCCTGATCTCTTTCATGGATAAGGAAAATAATATTACCTACCATGTAAATGATGCCATTGTAATGTTTGATAAGCAGGGCATTGCCACCTTTACAAATCCTATGGCCGATGAATTATATAAAAAGCTGGGATACCGGGATAATATTATCGGAATGAATTTTAATAATTTGGTATTTGATGGCAGTGTCTTCGATAAAGTCATCGGGGAACAGTCTTTTAATATCCGGGAGATTGATGTTGGAAAGCTTTCGTTACAGGTAAAATATGCTGTTGTGAAACAAAAGAACAGACTAGTAGGAGTCATTATGCTAATCAAGGACATCACTGAGGTGAAAGAAAAGGAAAAAGAATTGATTTTAAAATCTGTGGCAATACGGGAGATTCATCATCGTGTGAAGAACAATCTCCAGACGATCGCCAGCCTGCTCCGGCTTCAATCCAGAAGGATTGACAATGAGCTGGCAAAAAAATCTTTTCATGAGAGCATCAGTAGAATTCTTAGCATTGCAGTAACCCACGAAATCCTGGCGCAGAATGGTGTTGATGATGTGGATATTAAGACGATTCTATCCCGAATCAAGGATAGTACTTTAGACTATGGTCTTGCACCCCATAAGCACATTCAGATTGAGATACAGGGAGACAGCTTTACTATTGATTCAGATAAAGCAACTTCCATTGCCTTAGTGGTCAATGAGTTGCTGCAAAATTGTCTTGAATATGCTTTTCCTGATCGGGATAGTGGTTCCATAGAGGTTTGGATTCGAAGAGGAAGCATGTATTCCAGCATATCTATTATAGACAACGGAGTAGGCTTTAATGTTTATGAGGTAAGGCAGGGCAGCTTAGGATTAAAAATTGTAAATAGTATTGTTCAGGATAAGCTTTCCGGAGATTTGCATATCGATTCGTCACCGGAGGGAACAAAGATCATCTTTGATTTTAAAAATGAATAGAAAAAACACAAGGGTGTGTTTAAGCGGCAAAGGAGCCATAGGGAAATGTCCGGACATTTTCTTATGGCTCCTTTTTTCATGATATGGAAGGGAGTGATGGACTATGCGGGAAGTGATTTTGAGTGTAGGAATTGATATCGGTACTTCAACCACCCAGCTGGTCTTTAGTAGGATTACTTTAGAGAATACAGCTTCTGCAGCATCGGTTCCCCGAATTAGTATTGTAGATAAAGAACTTTTTTATAGGAGCAGCATCTATTTTACGCCTTTGCTGTCTCAAAATGAAATTGACGGCGGGAAGGTGCGGGAAATGATTTTGAAGGAGTACCAGAAGGCTGGAATCAGCCCTCAGGATCTCCAAACCGGTGCTGTGATCATTACGGGAGAAACGGCGAGAAAGGAAAATGCAGCCCTTGTTTTAGCAACCCTCAGTGATTTAGCGGGAGAGTTTGTGGTGGCTACTGCAGGGCCTGATTTAGAGGCCATCATTGCGGGACGTGGCGCCGGTGCTGATAAGTGGTCGAAGCAAAAAAGCTGTACCGCTGTAAATCTAGACATCGGTGGAGGCACAACAAATATTGCCGTATTTCAAGATGGCCAGGTGATAGACACTGCCTGTCTGGATATAGGAGGCAGATTGATCCGTTTTCAAGAGTACAGTACGCGCATTGCCTATGCCGCACCCAAGCTTAAGCTTTTGAGTGAGGAGATAGGTGTTCATTTAGAGGAAGGCAAGGAGCTTTCCTTTGAAGAGGCAAAAAAGATTACCGGGAGAATGGCCGCCATATTAGAAGAAGTATTGGGGATTCGACCGGCAACACCACTGCTTTCGGTGATGCTCACGGGAAAAGACTTAAAAAGAAATTATCCAATGGATGGAATCTCTTTTTCTGGGGGCGTTGCAGACTTTATCTATGAGAACAAAAAGGAAGGCTTTTATAAATACGGTGACATCGGAATCCTTCTAGGTAAAGCGATTCAACAGTCCCCTGTGATGAATGCCTTTCAGGTCTATAAACCGGAAGAAACCATTCGCGCCACAGTGGTGGGGGCCGGTGCCCATACGGTAGAAATCAGCGGAAGTACGATTACCTATACGGAGGATGTGTTTCCGTTAAAAAATATTCCGATTCTGAAAATGCTGCTCAAGGAAGAGCAGCTGCAAGATAAAGATTTTTCAGAGAAGATTAGGCAAAAAGTAAAATGGTTTGATTTGGAAAAAGAAACGCAGCAGATGGCATTGGCAATAAGGGGGGTGAAAAATCCAAGCTTTCTACAGGTACAGCGTATCGCTTCCAGTATCATTGAGGGGATGGAGCCAATAACCGCACAGAAGATACCCCTGGTAGTGATTGTAGAAAATGATATGGCAAAGGTACTGGGACAGACATTGCACAGGCAGCTGCAGTATAAGAAAGACATTGTTTGTATTGACGGAGTGAAGGTTGAAAACGGAGATTACATTGACATTGGAAGACCACTTGCAAACGGCAGGGTGGTGCCTGTTGTAATCAAAACATTAGTTTTTAATGCTGAATAGGAGAGGTGAGGAATGATGAGACTCAAAACCAAGCTTTTCGGTCAAGTGTTTCAGTTTCAATCAGTAAAGGAAGTATTGGCCAAGGCAAATGAAGAAAAGTCAGGAGATAAACTGGCAGGCATTGCCGCTGCCACGGTTACAGAAAGAATTGCAGCAAAGGAAGTATTGAGCAACCTGACTCTGGCAGATCTTAGGAACAATCCTGTAGTTCCCTATGAAGAGGATGAGGTAACAAGAGTTATTCAGGATAGTGTCAACGAAAGGATTTATAACGAGGTCAAAAATTGGAGTGTGTCGGAGCTTCGGGAGTGGATTTTAAGCGACAGCACTTCCTCAGAAGAGATTAAGCGGGTTAGTAGGGGATTAACCAGTGAAATGGTTGCCGGTGCAGCGAAGCTCATGTCAAACTTGGATTTAATCTATGGGGCAGGGAAAATACGGATCAGTGCCCACTGCAATACCACGATCGGTTTGCCGGGAACCTTGTCTGCCAGACTGCAGCCCAATCACCCAACGGACCATATTGAAGGGGTAATGGCTTCTGTAATGGAAGGCTTGAGCTATGGGGTAGGAGATGCCGTAATCGGACTTAACCCGGTAGAAGATACGGTAGATAATGTGGCCAAAATATTGAAAACTTTTGAAGAGTTTAAAAGAGAGTGGGAAATACCCACACAAATTTGTGTGCTGGCCCATGTAACGACCCAGATGGAAGCCATTCGAAAGGGTGCACCTACAGATTTAATATTCCAAAGTGTTGCAGGCTCACAAAAAGGGAACGAAGCCTTTGGTATTTC
The DNA here is from genome assembly GCF_001750685.1 of Geosporobacter ferrireducens. GTDB lineage: Bacteria > Bacillota > Clostridia > Peptostreptococcales > Thermotaleaceae > Geosporobacter > Geosporobacter ferrireducens. The sequence continues at coordinate 3,390,130 of NZ_CP017269.1, forward strand.
CGCCGCATTGCTGGACGAAGCAAGAGAGCTTGCTTTAAAAGAAGGAACCGCCATGGGGCCGAACGTCATGTACTTCGAGACCGGTCAAGGCTCTGAATTGTCCTCTGATGCTCATCATGATGCAGATCAGGTGACGATGGAAGCACGATGTTACGGCTTTGCGAAAAGATACAATCCTTTCCTAGTGAATACAGTGGTTGGATTTATTGGGCCCGAATATCTTTATGACAGCAAGCAGGTTATCCGGGCAGGGTTGGAAGATCATTTCATGGGTAAGCTGACGGGCATTCCTATGGGTGTTGATGCGTGCTACACAAATCATATGCGGGCAGATCAAAATGATATTGAAAATCTAGCTGTATTGCTGAGCAATGCAGGATGCAACTACTTTATGGGGATTCCGGCAGGGGATGATGTTATGCTGAACTATCAGTGTACAGGATACCATGAGACGCAGACCCTAAGAGAATTGCTGAATCTAAAACCCATTGGAGAATTTGAGCGGTGGTTAGAGAAAATGGATTTGATGCATAAAGGAAAAATGACAGCCAGAGCAGGGGATGCTTCAATATTTCTGAAGTAAGGAGGCCTATGCATGCGGTTGAAAACAAAGCTTTTTGGAAGTACATATGCCTTTAGAGATGTAAAAGAGGTTTTAGCCAAAGCCAATGAGGAAAAGTCAGGGGATCAGCTGCTGGGTATAGCTGCCGGTTCGGTTTCTGAGCGGATTGCTGCAAAGGTGGTATTAAGCGGACTGACTTTGGAGGAACTTCGAAAGAATCCGGTGATTCCATACGAAGAGGACGAGGTCACCCGGGTAATTGATGATTTTGTAAATGAATCCATCTACAGGGAAATTAAAAACTGGACGGTAGGTAGCTTTCGTGAATATATTTTAGACCATAAAACGATGGGGGCAGATATTCTTAGGATAAGCAAAGGGTTGACCGGGGAGATGGTAGCGGCTGTTGCAAAGCTCATGTCCAACATGGATCTGGTATATGGTGCCAGTAAAATTCGCGTTACAGGGAAAGCCAACTATGAAATCGGCAAGGCAGGTACATTATCCTTCCGATTACAGCCCAATCATCCCACAGATTCTATTGACGGGATTCTCGCGTCGATGATGGAGGGACTGTCCTATGGTTGTGGAGATGCCATTATCGGAATTAATCCCGTAGAAGATACAGTAGAGAATACAAAAAGAATTATGGAATCTATTCATCAGTTTATGGTGAAATGGAAGATACCTACCCAAACCTGTGTGTTATCCCATCTATCTACGCAGATGCAGGCACTTCAGGGAGGAGCACCAGTTTCGGTATTTTTCCAGAGTGTAGCCGGTACAGAGGATGCCAATAAGGCATTTGGCATCGATCAGGAGCTGATTGATGAAGCATTTCAATTGATTCAGCGGTATGGAACAGCGCCAGGGCCGAATTTAATGTATTTTGAAACCGGGCAAGGATCTGAAATGTCCTTGAATACAGACCATGGTGCTGATGAGATGACTTTAGAAGCAAGAACCTACGGATTTGCAAAACGCTATAGGCCTTTTATGGTAAACAATGTTTCAGGCTTTATTGGCCCAGAGACTTTATTTGACGGCAAACAAATTTTGCGGGCCAATCTGGAGGATCATTTTATGGGGAAGCTGACAGGTCTGCCGATGGGAATGGCACCCTGTTATACCAATCATGTGAATACAGATCAAAATGATCAGGAAACTGCTACGATGCTGCTGGCTATGGCCGGGGCGAACTACTATATGGGCGTTCCTGTTGGGGATGACGTTATGCTGAGCTACCAGGATACCAGTTATCATGATGATGCTACACTTAGAGAATTATTGAACCTGAAGCCTGCTGAGGAATTCTTCCAATGGCAGGTCACCATAGGGATCATGGATGAACGGGGAAGGCTTACAGAAAGAGCGGGAGACGCTTCTCTATTTTTAAAATAATAAAGGGGTGAAATGTATGATTTCTGAGAAGGACTTAAAGAAAGTAATTGAGCAGGTTTTGCTGGAACTTGGGGCTGCTGGAGGAAGTGAAGCTTGCAGTATATCTGAAAAAGCGGCAGAGCAGGTGCTGGACATAGAGGAAGGTCTGCCGGATATTACAGCAGTAGATTTAAAAAAGCAGGTGCTGGTGCCTACGCCGGAAGATTTAGAAGGATTGTTGAAAATGAAAGAAACAACACCAGCCAGGATCGGTGTCTGGCGGGCAGGTCCAAGGTATAAAACAGAGACGCTGCTGCGGTTTCGGGCAGATCATGCAGTTGCCATGGATGCTGTATTCAGTGACGTATCCGAAGCATTCCTGCAGGAAATGAACCTGATATCGATCAAGACCAAGTGCAGAAACAAGGATGAGTATCTGACTAGGCCGGACTTGGGAAGAAAATTTGAGGAAGAAGCGTTAGACGTCATTCGTAAAAACTGTGTGAAAAATCCCCAGGTGCAGATTTATGTTTCCGATGGCCTTAGTTCTACAGCCGTTGAGGCAAATATACGGGATATTCTGCCGGCCATTCAGCAGGGCCTGGAGGGTTATGGCATCAAAATGGGAACACCTTTCTTTGTAAAATATGGAAGAGTACCGGCCATGGACGTCATTTCTGAGACTTTGGAAGCAGATGTAACTTGTGTTTTGATCGGAGAGCGTCCGGGACTGGCGACGGGAGAAAGTATGAGTGCCTATATGGCCTACAAGGCAACCGTCAATATGCCGGAAGCAAGAAGAACCGTGGTTTCCAATATTCATAAGGGCGGTACCCCCGCTGTTGAGGCCGGAGCCCATATCGCCCATATTTTAAAACTGATGCTGGACAAAAAAGCCAGCGGACTTGATCTGAAACTATAAAATAAGTATGAAGTGGAGGAAATGTTATGAGAAATGATCCCATTCGTGCAAAAGTATTAAGTGCTAAATTAATCTCAAATGTGAGTCCCGACTTGGCTGCATCCTTTAACCTGCAACCCCATCAAAGAAGTATTGGTATGATCACTACAGATATTGATGATGTATCTTATACCGCTTTAGATGAAGCAACAAAAAAGGCGGATGTTCAGGTAGTATATGCAAAGTCTTTTTATGGCGGCGCTGCCAATGCCAATACAAAGCTGGCCGGTGAGTTTATCGGAATTCTGGCAGGACCTACTCCGGCAGAAGTAAGAAGCGGCTTAAATGCAGCCATTGAGTTTATTGAAAACGATGCTTGCTTCTACAGTGCCAACGATGAAGATACGATCGCCTATTATGCACAATGCATTTCCAGAACTGGTTCTTACTTATCATCGGTTGCAGGGATCGCAGAAGGCGAAGCGTTGGCGTACTTAATTGCTCCTCCGATGGAGGCCATGTATGCGCTGGACGCAGCATTAAAGGCTGCGGACGTAAAACTGTCGGCATTTTATGGTCCACCTTCTGAAACAAACTTTGGCGGCGGATTATTAACAGGCAGCCAATCTGCTTGTAAAGCAGCCTGTGATGCTTTTGCCTCTGCAGTCCAATTTGTGGCAGATCATCCAACCAAATTCTAATAAAGTACCCCGGATTAGGCGGTGAAAAAGAATGAAAGGTTATGCACTTGGTCTGGTTGAGAGCTTGGGTTACGTAGGGGCCGTGGAGGCCGCAGATGTATGCCTGAAGGCTGCCAATGTATCATTGATCGACTGTGAGCTGGCTACAGGAGGTTTGGTGACCGTAAAGATTGCCGGTGAGGTGGGTGCTGTAAAGGCCGCCGTTGATGCAGCCGGGACAGCCGTTAAAAAAGTAGGAACCCTTGTTTCTACCCATGTAATTCCGAGGCCTTCCACAGAACTTTATAAAATACTGGATATCCAAAAGGAAAAGCCGGTTGCAGAGAGGCGGGAAGAGGAAATGCAGCCAGTGGAAACTGGGCCGCTGGGAAAAACTGAAGAGGAAAGGAAAGAAGGCCGATCTTCTAACAGCAGTTTTGCAGCCCAGCACTGCAAATCAGAGGAGGACTTAAGAAATATGAAGGTTGTAGATTTAAGAACCCTGGCAAGACAAATCCCAGATATGCCGATAGACCGAAACGCTATAAAGTTTGCTAAAAAAGAAGAATTGATCGATGCAATTTTATACTGCTGCAGAAGGGGGGAGAATTAAATGGAACAGCTTTTGGATAGGGATCTTCAATCCATACAGCAGGCAAGGAATTTAGTATCCGCTGCAAAAAAGGCACAAAAAAGACTGGCAGAGCTGGAGCAGGGTGACATTGACCGGATTGTAAAGGCAATGGCAGTAGCTGCGGAAGATGCGTCAGATAAACTGGCAAAAATGGCTGCCGAAGAAACTGGATTTGGTAAATATGAAGATAAAATCATAAAAAATCTGTTTGCCAGCAGAGCAGTATATGAATATATCAGGAACATGAAAACCATGGGGGTCATTCGGGAAGACCGGGAAGAAAAGATTGTAGAAATCGGGTCGCCTGTAGGGGTGATCGCAGCCATGATTCCCTCGACAAATCCTACTTCTACGACGATTTATAAAGCATTAATTGCCGTAAAAGCAGGTAACGGGATTATCTTCAGCCCCCACCCAGCAGCAGTAAAATGCACCTTAGCGGCGGCAGTCATATTGCATGAAGCGGCGGTTAAAGCGGGGGCACCACAAGGATTGATTGGCTGCATGGATCTTCCAACCATGGAGGGAAGTAAAGAACTCATGGCCCATCAAGATGTAGCACTGATTTTAGCTACAGGAGGTTCTGCTTTGGTAAAAGCCGCCTATAGTTCAGGGACACCAGCCTTGGGAGTAGGGCCTGGAAATGTACCGGCTTTTATCGAGCGTTCAGCAGATATCCCTATGGCAGTGAAGCGGATCTTTGATAGTAAAACCTTTGATAATGGAACCATCTGTGCCTCTGAGCAGGCAATCATAACGGAAAGCTGTGTAGAAAATCAAGTAAGGGAAGAAATCATACATCAGGGAGGCTACTTTCTGAAGGGGGAAGAAATTCCGAAAGTAGCGGCTGTGATTCAGAAGGCCGGTGGTGGATTGAACCCTAAAATCGTAGGTCAGCCGGCCAAAATTATTGCGGCCATGGCAGGAATTACAGTACCTGAGCAGACTCGGGTGCTGATTTGTGAACAAGAGGGAGTAGGAAAGGCGTACCCCTTCTCTATGGAAAAGCTTTCACCCATTCTTGCTTTTTATGTTGAAGCAGATTGGCACAAGGCCTGTGAAAGATGCATCGAGCTTTTAAACTATGGTGGATTGGGTCATTCCCTGGTGATTCATTCCAATGATGAAGCCATCATCCGGGAGTTTGCATTAAAAAAGCCCGTATACAGAATTCTGGTTAATACAGCATCTTCTCAAGGGGCAATCGGTGCAACTACCAGCCTGGCGCCATCCTTAACCCTTGGCTGCGGTACCATTGGCGGCAGTGCAACCTCTGACAATGTAAGTCCTATGCATCTTATCAATATCAAGCGGATGGTATACGGGATCAGGGAAGTAGAGGCATTAAAGCCTGAAACAAAGAAAATTCAAGGGTTCGATCTTGAACAAATCACCAGGCTTGTCCTGGAGCAATTACAAAAAATGTAAAGGGAGGTATTCTAAATGGCAAATATGAATGCTTTAGGTATGATTGAGACAAAAGGGCTTGTAGGATCTATTGAGGCAGCAGATGCAATGGTAAAAGCGGCCAATGTAACCCTTATCGGAAAGGTTCATGTAGGCGGAGGATTGGTAACTGTCCTTGTAAGAGGAGATGTAGGTGCAGTAAAGGCTGCTACTGATGCAGGCGCCGCTGCGGCTGAAAGGGTTGGAGAATTGGTTTCTGTCCATGTCATTCCAAGGCCCCATAATGAGGTAGAAGTTATCCTGCCAAAGGTTGAGGGATAAACTCTTCACCCGGGCTAGTATTAGCCCGGGTCCTAAACCTTCTGAAAAGGAAGTGATGAAATGAGCGTATTAACAGAGTCCGCCCTGAGAAGCGAATTAAAAAATCAAAAAACAGACCGGTATGTAGTAAGTCCCGACATATTGATCACACCCTCCGCACGCCAGTATCTAAAGGATAAAAATATTGAACTGGTAGTTGAAAATAAGTCGAAAGCGGTATTGGGGGAAGCACCTCAAAAAGCAGAACCGGAAAAGGGATTTCAACCCGAATATGTCTGTGGAACGACCGGTGGTTTTTTTGAGAAAAAACCGGAGTACATGACGCAGCTTTACGGCAATAAGCTGGTGTACAAGGATCATCCCCAGATTTTCCTGCGGGGCAGGCTAGACAGTCTGCAGTCTAAAACCTTAGAACTGCAGTACTTAGCGTATAAAAACAAAACAGAGCAGCTGCGGAAGGATTTGGGAGAAGTACTGCAGCTGCTGCGGAATATTTTGAGAGCCGAGGTACTGGAGGAAGTTTTGCCGGAGATCACCCTTTTTGGTTATAAAGAGGATATGCTGAGGGAAATGTCCCATCATCCCCAAAAATTCTTTGATTTTGGCCATATTGTGCCCAGTTACGATATGGGGGAATTGGTGTTAGGGCTGAACAGCCTGCGCAGTGCGGTACGGGAGGTAGAGCTGGCTGCAGTCCAGGCATTTAAGAAAGAAGAAAACATAGAACGGCAGGATTTATTGCAGGCATTAAACCGTTTAAGCAGCGGTGTATATATTCTGATGTGCCGATGTGTTGGCGGGTTTTACAAATAGGGGGAAAGGCGAAATGAATGAAGTAAAAATACGTAAAATCATAGAACGGGTAATAGAAAAAATCGAAGAGACCGTAAATCTCCCAGTAGAAGCCTCCGGCCGGCATGTGCATCTGAGCAAAGAGCATACCGTACAGCTTTTTGGCAGTGAGGATCAGCTGACTGTCAAAAAGGAATTGTCCCAGCCAAAACAGTACCAATATCAGCAGCGGGTAACATTAATTGGTCCCAAAGGGATTATTCAAGGGGTTACCCTATTAGGATCGGCGAGAGGGAATACACAGGTAGAACTATCAAAGACTGATGCAGTAAAGCTGGGGTTAGATCCACCGGTTCGGGAGTCGGGAGACCTGACAGGGAGTGCTTCCTTGTTGATCGCTTCTGAAAAAGGCGTTGTCCTGGCAGAAGAAAGCACAATTATCGCTAAAAGACATATTCATATGGAGCCTGCGGATGCAGAGCGGTTAAAGGTAGCAGACCGGCAAAAGGTGGCGGTGCGGATCATGACGGACCGGCCTGTAGTCTTCGAGGATGTTACCGTACGGGTGAACGAAAATTACCGGCTTAGTCTGCATATTGACTATGACGAAGCCAATGCATGCAACTATATGCCGGGAACGCAGGGTAGAATTATTTCTCTAGAATAAGCAATGTGTATAGATAAGGATGTGAATCCTATGGAGCTGGAAAAGTTAATCAAAAAAATCACCATGGAAGTATTGAATCAGTTAAAAGCAGAGGAGAAAGCGACCATCCTTCAGCAGAAAAAGATATTGGTGTGGACGGAAAGCTGGGAGATGAAAGAGCAGCTTTCTGCAAAACTAAAGCTTCCCATAGAGCAATTGCAGGACCGGATACAGTTTAGAGGCTTGGAGGAGATTGAAAGTTATGATGCCATTATTTTACCGGAGGTGAGTGTTGGAGAAATGGTCCATATAGCCCTGGGAATTCAGCAGGGAGAGACGGAAACGCTGGTTTCAAAGGCCCTGCTGCTGGGAAAGAAGGTCTGCATGCTGCGGGATGGATTGGACTATAGGGAGAGTGAAGTTACGGCAAATCCGGCCTATTATAAAATGCTGCAAGGGTATGAAACCCAGTTAAGTCATTTTGGAATTTCTTTGGTGGATTGGGAGGAGCTGGAGCTTTCTGGAGAGACAGGGCAGCCTTATGTATCCCGGGAGCAAAGTAGGGCTTACTGCGTAAGTGGACGCCTCATTACGGAATCCCTCCTGGAAGAATTGTTTCTAAAGGGATATCAGGAAATTGGAGTTGCAAAAAATGCGGTGATTACGCCCCTTGCAGCAGACTACATTAAGCAGAAGCAGTTGAAGATCACCCGGGGATTGGGAGAATCGGAGAAAGGAAGCAGTCTATGATTATCGGAAAAGTCATCGGAAATGTTTGGGCGACTCGAAAAGAAGAAGCATTAAGAGGATTAAAATTTCTAGTGATTCAGCCATTGGACCGCTATGAAAAAACGGCAGGCAGCACTTTGGTAGCCACGGATATGATTGGTGCAGGGATAGGGGAAACGGTACTGGTGGTACAGGGAAGCTCTGCCAGAAGAATTCAGGGAAAAGAAGACATACCGGTGGATGCGGCTGTTGTAGGAATCATTGATTCGGTAGAGGTTGAATCAGAGTAAAGGGAAAGAAGGTGCCCAGATGGACTTGTTGGAAAAAATAAAGCATGCAGGTATTGTCGGAGCCGGTGGGGCCGGGTTTCCTACCCATGTCAAGATGAAGAGCCAGGTAGAAATATTGATCATAAACGGTGCAGAATGTGAACCTTTGCTGAAGACAGACCAATATCTCATGCGGGAAAGAACAGAAGAACTGGTTCAAGCGATAGAAATGGTGCAACGGGAAATTGGTGCGGAGAAAGCCTTTCTTGCATTGAAAAAAAAATATGGGAAAGAGATTGAAGTACTCAATAAAACCCTGAAAAACCGCGGCAGTAGAATCGCCCTATTTCTTATGGACAATTTTTTTCCTGCAGGAGATGAACAGGTGCTGGTCTATGAAGTTACAGGAAGGACCGTGCCGCCGGGAGGGATTCCGCTGCAGGCACAGGTGGTCGTATCAAATGTAGGGACCATGGTCAATATCTATGAGGCCGTACAGGACAAACCGGTAACTGATAAGTATGTGACAGTTTTGGGAGAAGTGAAGCAGCCAAAACTATTGAAGGTTCCTATTGGAACGCCGGTGAAAAAATGTATCGAGGCGGCAGGCGGTGCTGCCATAGAGGGGTTTTGTGCCATTATGGGAGGACCTATGATGGGGCAGATCATGGATGATTTTGATATTGGCAATCAAGTGATCAAAAAGACCGATGGAGCTATCATTGTAGTGCCGAAGGACCAGTACATCGTAAAGCGGAAGCGGACGCCTATGACACATATTATCAACCAGAGCAAATCCGCATGCATTCAATGCCGTTTTTGTACCGACCTCTGTCCCCGTTATCTAATCGGTCATCCCCTGCGCCCCCATAAAATCATGGGTGCCATTGCGACAAAATCTATAGAAGATGAAGTTTTTAATCAGGCACTGATTTGCTGTGATTGCGGTATCTGCGAGCTGTATGCCTGTCCAATGGGGTTGTCTCCGCGACTGGTGAATGGCTATATTAAGGGGGAACTGCGAAAGAAAGGGATTGCCTATCAAGGAGAAAAAGGCGCTGTCGTACCCAATGAAACAAGAGAATATCGAAAAATTCCCGTAAACCGATTGATCGCCAGGCTGGGGTTGGAGAAATATACCCATCAGAAGGTGGGGGAATTGGAAGAACTGCAAGTGAAACAGGTAACCATTCCTTTGCAGCAGCATATTGGAGCAGCGGCAGTGCCGGTGGTTTCTGTAGGAGATCCGGTGGAAAAGGGACAATGTATCGGGATCGTAGAAGAAGGCAAGCTGGGAGCCAATGTCCATGCCAGCATACGGGGACGAATCGCTGCAATAGGGCCTAGCATTGAGATCATAGGAGAACAGGAGGTGATGGAATGATCAGAACCGTCGGTATGATTGAATTCAACAGCATTGCTAAAGGGATCGAAACGGCAGATTTTATGATCAAGGCTGCGGAGGTAGAATTGCTATTTGCGAAGGCCATTTGTCCCGGGAAGTTTATTATCTTAGTTGCTGGGGATGTGGCAGCAGTAAATGCATCTATAGAAACCGGATTAGCCGGTGGAGGAGTTTTTGTAGTGGATCATTTGATGCTGCCGAGAATCCATCCTCAGGTGATCCATGCAATCAATGCAACAACTGTAATCGATCAGTTGAATGCACTGGGGGTGATGGAGTTTTTTAGTGTAGCGGCAGCAGTAACCGCAGCAGATATTGCTGTAAAAACTGCACAGGTGGATTTGATGGAGATCCGGTTAGGAATAGGAATCGGAGGAAAATCCTTTGTGACCTTGACTGGAGATGTTAGTGCCGTAACAGAGGCCGTAGAAAGTGGGGTGCGGTATGCACAGGAACAGGGAATGCTGGTGTATCGTGCGGTGATTCCATCTCCTGGAAAGGAATTATTCCAGAGCCTACTTTAAAATAAAGGGGTGAGTACATGGGAAAGAAGCTTATTACGTTAAAGGAAATTGCTAAAATGCATTCAGAGGGTATTTGTGAGCTCTATGTAAACGACAAAGTAATCATAACGCCTGGTGCCAGAGATTTTGCCCACGATAAGGGCTTTCGTGTCATCTATGGGGAGCAGGAAGAAAATGCAGAGACCATTGAAAATAAAATTGATATTCTGCTGCAGCAGCAGTACCAAATGGTTGATCGTGAACAGCGCAAGCAGGTGCTGGAGAAGATCTTAGAAAAAATAAAGGAATGATAGAGGAGGAGGAGATTTTATGGCAGTTACAAATGCATTAGGAATGATTGAAACGAAGGGTTTGGTAGGTGCGATTGAAGCCGCCGATGCGATGGTAAAAGCGGCCAACGTAACATTGGTAGGAAAAGAACATGTTGGCGGTGGATTGGTAACCGTCATGGTAAGAGGCGATGTAGGTGCAGTGAAGGCAGCCACTGACGCAGGTGCGGCTGCGGCAGAACGTGTAGGACAGTTGATCTCTGTCCATGTAATTCCAAGACCCCATGGTGAAGTCGACAATATCCTATTGAAAGCTAAATAATGGGGGGTTTGCTGAAAACAGTTCAATGAGATGAAGGGGGAACTGAAATGAGTATTAATGAGATTATCGTCTATATTATGGTAGGCTTTATGGTGCTGGGTGCACTGGATAAAATCATCGGAAACAAATACGGTTTGGGAGAAAAGTTTGATGAGGGCTTTATGGCTATGGGTTCCCTGGCCATTGCCATGGTAGGGGTCGTTTCTTTGGCACCGGTATTGGCAAATTTGTTAAAGCCTGTTATTGTACCTATCTATACCGCATTGGGTGCAGACCCGGCCATGTTTGCAACCACATTGCTGGCAAACGACATGGGCGGCTATCCGTTGGCGATGGAGCTGGCCCAAAGTCAGGAAGCAGGGCTGTTTGCAGGCTTGATCCTTGGGGCAATGATGGGACCCACCATTGTATTCTCCATACCGGTTGCATTGGGGATCATTGAAAAAGAGGACCATAAATATTTGGCAAAGGGCATATTGGCCGGGATGATTACCATTCCTATTGGATGTTTGGCCGGGGGATTGGTGGCAGGTTTTGATTTTGGCATGATTATCCGTAATCTGATTCCGATTATCATCGTAGCTGTATTGATTGCACTGGGGCTGTGGAAAATACCGGATAAGATGATCAGGGGCTTTACCAACTTTGGAAAGGGTGTCGTGGTGGTCATTACCATTGGAACAGCAGCCATCGTAGTGGAAACCCTTACAGGCATCGTAATTATTCCGGGTATGGCACCGGTTTGGGACGGTATTGAGATCGTGGGCGCTATTGCCATCATGCTGATCGGTGCATTCCCAATGGTATTCTTTATTACAAAAGTATTCCAGAAGCCTTTAATGAAGATGGGAAAATTATTAGGGATGGGAGATGTGGCTGCTGCCGGTATGGTGGCAACCTTAGCCAATAATATTCCTATGTTTGGCTTAATGAAGGATATGGATGAAAGAGGAAAGGTATTAAACGTAGCTTTTGCGGTCAGCGCCGCTTTTGTATTCGGGGATCATCTGGGCTTTACCGCAGGGGTAAACCGGGAAATGATCTTCCCGATGGTTGTAGGAAAGCTGGTAGCCGGTATGACTGCAGTCGCTTTGGCTGCAATGATTACACCTAAAAATCCGGCTGCAGAAAAAGAAGAGGTATAGTGGAGGGGATGCACATGGAAGCTTTTGACGTAGGGTTGATTGAAAAAATTGTCCGTAAAGTGATTGAAGAACAAATGAAAAGTTCTGCTTTACAGAAATTTGATAAGGCTGCAGATGCCAGTGGCGTGCATCTCGTCAAGGGCAGTACGGTAAAATGCAATCCATTTGATACAGGAAAAGCAGGAGATAAGGTATTTTTGCGGGATATATTTACCCTGGAGGAAAGCCCAAGAATGGCCTGCGGATTTATGGAAATGGAAGCCTCAGAGTTTGACTGGACACTTGTGTATGACGAAATCGATTATATTATCGAGGGAACGTTGGAAATCACCATTGATGGGCGAAAAATGACCGGCAAACCAGGAGATGTATTCTTCATTCCGAAAGATACCACTATCAAGTTTGGGTGTCCTGATAAGGTTAGATTTCTTTATGTAACCTATCCTGCCAATTGGGAGCAGCTGGTGCAGGAAAGAGGATAAAGGGTTAAAGATTTTGGCAGCGGGCAGACATACAGAGTTGCACATGCATAAGTCTAAATGGGAATGTAGGGATCAACGCCCTCGTCGATCCGGATATCAATCAAGATTCTCAGTCATATCGATATGCAAAACGAGAAGAGAGGTTAGAACTTATTATACGAGTGCTAACCTCTCTTTCATTTTGTTTGTTATGCACAATAGTCATTTGTTACTATTTAACAGAATCTTGCAGCCTGTTCTTTTAATCTATGCTTCTGTATGATAATATTTAAGTAGCAAATATTCCATAAAATGTAAAACGAGTGAATTGTCAGCAAGGAGGGCTCCTATGTTAAATATTCTCGTAGTTGAAGATGATCAGATTGAAAGAAAAAATTTTGTGGAAATACTTAAGCATTTGAATGGAGATATGAAAGTATTTGAAGCATCTACCGGAACACAGGCAGTGAGGATAATGGAACAGGAGGAAATAGGATTATTTTTCCTAGATATTGAACTGCCTGATTGCTCAGGTTTAAAAGTTGCCGAGAAGATTCGTTCTATCCGCCAATATGAATTAACCTATATTGTGTTTATAACCACCCATGTTTATTATCAGCTTGAAGCTTTTAAAAAATACAATTGCTATGATTTTATTGAAAAGCCCTATAAACGGGAGGAGGTGTTACGGGTTTCTGAGCGGCTGATCAGAGGGCTTCAATATAATAATACTGAAGGAGTAACGATTCGATTTGAACTTAAAAACTGTATTTTAAAGATACCTGTAAAAGATATTTTATTTATTGAGGCACAAGGAAAGAATTGTAGGGTTCATACAAAATATACCCCATACACTTTACCGAATACTGCAATAAATAAAGTATTAGAGAAAGTACCTGCTGTCCATTTTATAAAAACTCATAAATCATATATTGTCAATCTTGAGAACGTCCGCCAGATAGAAAAAAATGAGAAGAATTCTTGGATTGTGTACTTTAGAGATTACGCTGCACCTGCTTATATCAGCAATAGTTATAAAGAGGAGTTTTTAAAAAAATTCCAGCTTGAATCATAAGGAAAAGGGGTGTGTAATGCAGTGGTATGAAATATATCTGCTTTCGGTATTAGAGGTTTTATCCCTTCTATACATATGGAATAAGTTAAATAACCGAATAGGGTTATATACAGTAAAAAGTCTTTTCATTATGGCACTTCTACCGACAATTGTAGTAATTGTTGATGTTTACGACGTAGATATTGGATTTTTAATTAATTTCATCCTATTGTGTATAATGGTTATCATCCTATTTAAAATATCGGTTAAAGATACAATTTTTCAGTTTTCTATTGTATTTATTACAGTTTCGACAATCCAATTTGTATTTACCTATCTATTAACATGGTTTTCAGATGGAATATACTACTCACTTGCGAATGGGCTGATTGTCAATACAGCTACACTGGCAAGCTGTATGCTCGTTCACAAATATAGTACGCTTAGTAAAATACATAAATATTTGCACCGGTATGGAAATTATGTAATCACGATTAGCCTGAATATTGCCGGAATCATTTTGCTGCTTATGTATATGTGGCAAATTGATAAGGATTTTGTAGAGAAGCATATCCTATACTTGGTATTTGCAGTTATTCTCTGGGAAGGCTTAAATATTTTTTTCCTATATCAGTCTATTCTTATTCACCAGCAGCAAAAGATTATTTATATACACGAGAAATATATACCCTATTTAAAAAATATGGTAAATGAAGTAAGAGAAAAGCAGCATGATTTTAAGAATCACCTGAATGCACTTTATGGAATGGTACAAATGGAAGATGACCGGCAGGCGAAAAAAGAGATGAAACAGTATATAGAGTCACTGATTGAAGGGATAAAAGGTACGGATCGGTTGTTAAATATAAAAGACCCTGTCTTAAGTGCCATCATTTATAGTAAGAAGTCTTTGGCAGCGGAAAAAGGAATTCTGTTTGAGATTGAATTCCAGGGACCAATTCCCGAATACCCGTTAGAGCAGCACGAGCTTGTTGAACTGCTGGGCAACCTGTTGGACAATGCCATTGAGGCGGTAGAAAATAAGGATGTTAATGGGCCTAAGGTGGTACTAATCCTTGGAACAGAAGAAAATTCCAGTGTGATAGAAGTAAGAAATACAGGAGGAGCAATTCCGCAAAAAGATATTGACCGTATTTTTGAAAGAGGTTTTTCAACCAAAAAAGGAAAGTCTCGAGGCTATGGTCTGTATAATGTAAAGAGGATCATCGATCGTTACAAGGGAACCATAGAGCTTTCCTTTGATGGTATGTATACTGTTTTTAGGATATTACTTTAGTAAGTTCTTAGGACATTTTGACTCTCCCCAGAAAAGCAATGATCCTGAGGTCGTAATTAGGCCGGAAGCAGCAACAAACATGGAAGCAATAGAAAATAAAACAGTTTTTAGTATCGGATTGGTGTTTTTCACTGATATCCCCTCCTTCCTATCAATAGTTGGAATGCCTGTAGACCAATGGTCCATATACCGCATTCAAAAAAAGTCTTGTCATATGTAAAAACAAATTTAAATAGAATATAAATCCACAGCAGCGTAAAGAAAAGGGATAGGTATTTTAATATCCTTTTTCTTTTTTGATTTGAAATAGGCCGAAAGCGTGAGGGCATGGGAGAATAACAACAAATTACGATGATACTTATCAGTATGAGCAAGATAGCTAAAGGTAAGGGCATAGGCAATAAATATGGCAGAATCAATATGGCTAAAGAAAAAAAGCTTAAACTTACAATCAAGCATAGGAAGCTGCTTTCAAAATGCAGCCCGCCGGAGAAAGCACGAATAGACAATAGTAAGCTGAGGCAGAACAGGAACAGGTACATTTTATTTAGCATGGTAAAAAGTGACAAGAGGATTACAAATTTCAACCCTTCGTTCCAGATAACCCTCATGGCATATTTCATTTTGCGGATATCTCCATGGGATAAAAGCTTTTCTTTATAGATTTTATAGGCAAAGATATCGATAAAACTGTGCATTGTCAATGTATTCTCCATTCTTAAAGAAGTTACTCAAATAATAACATACCTGTAAAATATATACAATTAGATAGGAATGAAATGGGAGTGAAAGGGAACAAAAAAGTTTTATGTACCATTTCATTCCAGAAATATATTATTGTGGAAATTCATGTGATACAGTGAACGTGTGTAAAGCAGGAAGTACTACTTAATTATATGAATTTGTAAAAGAGGGGGAAAGATGTTACATGTAAAATTAGCAAACATATAAAATTGAGAACGGTTTCTAAATAGAGGCTATTTCTTAGAAAAAGTAATTCAGACATAGTAAATTAAAGAAAGCTGACAAATCTGGTATCAATGTTTTTTCAAAAAATAGAGAAGGGAGAACTTAAAGAGTATTCTAAGATATTATAATTATTCTCTGTATGGTTCAAAGAATTTAATGCTATGTTACTGCTTAATTTTATACAAGGAGGAATAATAAATGAAAAAAATTTGAAATATTCTTTGTTTAGCTTTATGTTTTATTCTATTGATGAGTTCTTCTGGGT
This sequence comes from Geosporobacter ferrireducens, assembly GCF_001750685.1. GTDB lineage: Bacteria > Bacillota > Clostridia > Peptostreptococcales > Thermotaleaceae > Geosporobacter > Geosporobacter ferrireducens. The sequence goes on from NZ_CP017269.1 coordinate 3,406,162, forward strand.
TTGCTGCTGACAAAAAGACCAGTAATTTAGATGATTATAAACTAAAAACAATAGACATCAGTGAGGTACCCGAATGGATAACCCCTATAGAAGTAAAAGATGAAGTAGAATTAGTAAAAGTATTAGAAGAACTTAGAAACGGAGAATACACTATCGATTCGAGTATAGACTCGCCAATTTTATTAAAGGAAGATGCACTAGTAGGACCAATGAGTGTAGATACAAAGTCTGTTAACTTACAGGCATATGTGAGTAATTTACTACATAGTCAGAATGCATACTCAACTGTAACTTACGATACGACAAATAATACGATTGGCAGTGTATCTAACTTGTATTCAGATATTACAGGATATACTGTAGGTGTTGAGTATGAGCATAATTCAAGACATAATAATATTAGCTATTCATCGGATCGAAAAACTGTTACAATTAAAACTGGAGGTCACTATACATATTACTTTCTTCTAGATGGTGTAATCAAGATTAGTGAGGAAAATTCTGTTATCACATACAAATATAGTGTTGCAAGCGGGATTCATAGTATTAGTAGGTCAACATTTAAGTAAAAAAGGGGATTTAACATGATTTCAAATGGAATTTTAGATATATCTGGAATAGGGATTTTCATCCAAATTGTTAATACGCTACTATATATTTTTATTGGCTATTTGCTTTATAGAATATTCAAGAAGTTATAATGTATAAGTATATACAGAGAATAACTATGATATCTTAAATAATAGAAAGAATGGATTACCTAATTGATGTGAAGAAAAAGTTTAGAATAAAAGTTTGAAGAAAAAGGGCGTTGCAAATAGCCCTTTTTCTTTGCCGTAGGGCAAGTGGAGACGGCCTAGCTGTATAATGGACCCATAGATTTGACACAAAAAACGTTAGAATAAGTTATAATGAAACTATGAGAAAACGAAGACAATTTATCCCAGAAGAAAAATCTAAAATAATAATGGAGCTAATCCAAGGAGAAAAAACACTCTCAGAAATCTGCTCTATCTATGAAATCCATTCAAACCAGATTCTAAGATGGAAAAAGCAATTCTTAGATAATATGGCGAATGCATTCAAAGGTGCAGATGACAAAGCTAATAAAGAACAACAGCAACACGAGGCAGAAAAGGAGTCATTAATCAAAAAAATTGGACAATTAACCATAGAGGTTGATTGGTTGAAAAAAATCTGGCCGCAAGTAAATCTGTTGAAGAACGTAAAAGTATGCTGGAGCCTGACTTGAAGAGAATATCCATCAAAAGGCAGTGTGATGTGTTACAGATCAATCGAACCGGAACATACTAGCAACCCAAGCCAAATGATAGTTCTCAAACCCTTCTGATGCAATTAATTGTTCTAATACACATGAAGCCTCCTTACTACGGCTCGCGCCAAATGGTTCAAGAATTAAAGGGGTTTGGATTTAACAAGAATAAATTTTACGTAATGTGGATCCTATTCCAAAAAATCATCAATAAGAGTCATGAGATTACTTGTAATAAGTTTCCTTGAAATAAATAAGAATCTAAACAAAATGGGTATTCTTAGAAAGTTCTTGCATAATTATTCAATAAGCAAATAAATTCATAAAGAAAAGAGTATTACATAATCTTAGAGTCTAAAATCTAAATCTATAATAGAGATAATAGTTATATTTACAAATTGATCTGGTTAGTCAGAATAAAGCATAGAGCTTGGAGATTTTGCTGTTAGAGCATATTCTCGGAACTAAAAACTAAAATATAAAAAAGAGGTGATGATATGTTCTATCTTTTAAAGGCAATATTTTTTTTAGGGGCAATGATTAGTCCTATTTTGCTACTTTACTCAGCTATTACATTGTTTATTAAAAGAGATAAGCATGTTTCTTTTAAATATACATTTTTAAATACAATTTTTTTCTTTTTAGGGTATGGTTTTTCTACTAAGCCGAAGGGCAGTTTGATTTACTTGATCTTTATTTTGATAGCAATTGGATTAAATAGTTTTGTTATTGTGAAGGAATTTAAAAGAGAATAAAGAAGGCAAACCAGGACGGTCCCTGCTTGCCTCCGTTGACAGTAACAATAAACTGCGTGTGTGGGGGTGAAAGGACATGCCTAGACAAGCAAGAGAAAAAGGAGAATTTTGAACCTATCATATAATTCAAAGAGGTAATGATAGGAATAACATATTTTTATCAGATAGTGACAAAACTCGATTTGTTGACACGTTGCTTAAAATGAAAAATAAATATAATTTTATCATTTATGCTTATTGCTTGATGGATAATCATGTCCACCTATTTGATGAATGACAATGGAAATGACATATCGAAGTTTATAAAGAGCATTAATGTGAGCTATGTATTATACTTCAATCGGAAGTACAGAAGATGTGACCACTTTTTTCAAAATCGTTTCCTAAGTGAGTTGGTATTAGACGACAATTATTTAATGCAAGTAAGTAAATATATACATAATAATCCAGTCAAGGCAGGTATGGTGAAAAACCGGAAGACTATATATGGAATATGGAGCAGTTTTTCTATCTACCTGGATAATAGTAAATCTGATTTAGTAAATACAAGTAGAATACTTGGACACCTTAAACGAGGCAAAAGTAAACAAGGGCAGTATAAATTGTAAGAAGTTAGACTTAGTAGAAAAAAGAAAATCTTTATTATGGGAAAGAAGGAACGCAGGTTAGGGATGGTTGTCGTCAAAAGCATTCCTCTAGTACCCTAAAGGGATAGTGGTTTCCTGCTAAGATTGTATGAATAATGTAAATGAAAATTTTGAAAAAAATATACACACATTTCGAAGAAGTGTGATATACAGTTTAATTTTTACTATTTTAGAAGCAGCATACATTATTTATATTATAGCAATTGGTATTGTAATACCTGGAATAGGTATAATATGTTCACTTCTTGGTGCTCACTTAGGCAAAAATATTGTGGATCTATATATAATTTATAAAAAACCAAAGTCATAATATTTAATAGTTTAAACTAAAAATTAAAAATAAGGATAACAAAAAAAGTCCTACTTTGAGGACTTTTTTATAAGTCAAAAGGGACGGCAGAATGTGTGGTTATTCCGCTAATATAATCAGAAAAGGGGTTATAAAAACTCACCTACAAAATGAAATAGGGTCTTCAAAAAACATCAAGGCCTAAACTTTAGATATTAACTAATGTTTAGGCCTTATTTTAAGGGGCAAGCTTGCGATTGAGCCCTTTAAGAAATATACTTAACCCATTGATAAACCCTCTTTTAAACATCATTGACAGAGCCTAAAGCTTCAGCTTCAAGCTGGATTAACTTTTTAAAATGACTATTCTACATCTAACGTTAGATTGTATTCATCCATAAAAACATATCTAGGATGTACTACATATAATTTTAACGCTCCATTATCAGACTTTTCCAACATATAGTTAATGGCTTTTATTCTTCCCTGCTCATCGAATTCTTCAAACCAACCTTCTGATTTTCTCCTAGTTAACTTTACGCCAACCAATTGTTGGTTTTCATTTGGATTTTTATACTTTAGATTAACCTTTAAATGACCATACTCGTTTTCCTGTCCTGATACAATTTTTTCTACACTTTCAACCATTACGCTGCCATTTTTAAAGGCAATCTCTTTATTTATTTCAACTACCTCTCCTTCTTTAGGAATCGGCAGTGTGATTTTTTCTTCTTCATTTGACTCCACTACTACAAAGGGGATATGAAGGAGAAACTCTTTTGATCCATCACTTATATCAAAGGTATAGGCTGCATTCAGGTCACTTCCATAAGACCCCGGCAATGTATAATCCTTATTTCCATTCTCCGTTTTCAATGTCAGCTTTTTACCGAAGTACTCCATTTCATATTCATTATAAAAACTGATCAGATTGTATTCTGAATGGTTTATAGGATATACATTTACCTGCAATTGATTACTTGCTATCGATGATATAGCGGTTAAGCTTATATTATTATGGATGCCTGTGGCTCCGATTTGGTCCAGGCTATTATATTGATCTAATGTTACTAACTGAAAATCTGCAGTGATATCAAAATCTTCATATTGGAGGGTATAGACTTTAGAGGGATGAATGTTCTTTTCTTCTAACTCAAAGGTTGCAGAAAAATAGGATGTTAGGCCGCCTGCGCTGCTTCCCCCGGACATCTTGTATTTTTCATTATCTACCATAAGATAAATATTGGGTTCTACCAATTTATCTTCTTTTTTTATTTGCTCCCATTCTTCTTCCTTCTCCAACATAAATTGTTCTTCTGTGCAGTTCTTTCTCTCAAAGCTAAAATTAACGGTGATACAATCCTTTGTGGCTACTGCGCTTAAGACCTTTAAAATTCCCTGGTCTGTTTCTACACTTTCACATTGTTTTAATTGATATAAAATATCTTGATTATCCTCAACAATTCCTACACCAGGAATCAATCCAAACATTTTGCTGAATGCATGTACAATGCTGTCGCTATTTTTCCAAGCAAATAGGCATACTAAAATTACAGCTGCTGAAGCGGCATAGACTTTCCATCTAGCATTTTTCTTTTTTGATCCTTTGCCGCGGCTATCCTTCAATTCTTTTCTCTTGCCCTGCACCTCTTCATAAATGCTGCGGTCTTTTTCTATTGCTATATCTTTCTCAGTGCTTTTATTCATTCCAACCTTTAAAGCAACTCTTTCTTTAATATCCTGCACATATTCCTTATCCAAATGTAGACAATCTATAGAATAACCTTCTAATAATATTTGTGTCTCTTCTATATCTAATTCATTCATGAAATCAGTGACTTTCGCATCTATATCCTCCTCACTTAGCAAGCAAATTTTCTTCTCTTCCATATTGCACACCTCCCAACAAAAATTTAAGTTTCTTTAAACCCCTGGAAATTTTTTTATCCACTGTATTATCCCGTAAGTTCAATGCATCGGCAATCTCTTTCGTTTTTTGACCCAAATAATACCTTCTAACAAAGATCTCTTTATCCGGCTCCCCAAGAGAATCAATGGCTTGCAATAAAACTTTCTTTTCTTCCTTTTTTAACATATCGTGCTCTAGGTCTGTCTTGCAATCTTGATATTCCATCAACTCCCCATTTATGCCAATATTACTGGCGACTCGGACTAATTTACGATACAAATCAACTGCTTTATGATGTGCGATCATTGCCAGATAAACTTTTACAGAGCCTTTATCTAAATTAATCCGGTCAATTTGTTGATAGAATGCCATGAAAACATCGCTAACACATTCTTTGGCATCTTCTGTCGTTCCAACGGTAGATATTTTTCCATATACGATGGTATAAATTAAGTCTACGTACTGTTCTATGACATATTCCAGTCCTTGTTCCGGGTTCTTTTTACATTCATTCAGCAATTCTATATCCTGCAAGTTTTCTACCTCCTTTTCCCTTTTTAAACTTTTCACTTATTAATTCGTTATAATATTTTATTGCCTGACCAATATTTTAAAAATTTTTCGTTCAATCACAGATTTTATGAAAAAACAGTCAGCCATAAGAAAAAAACCAACATTCAATGTTGGCTTTTTTACTATCTGATTAGATTTAAAATAACAATGGCACTTCCTATTGTCCAGGTATAATAGGAAAAATAGTAGAGTTTTTCCTTTTTAATAAAATTAATTAAAGTCCTTATAGCAAGAACTCCGGCTATAAAGGAAGCGAAAATACCTGCAAGAAGAATGGAAAAGGTCATATCTCCTGTACCATGGGCGATAGCATCTTTTGCCTCTAATAGTACTGCCCCTCCTATGGAAGGGATAGAAATGAGAAAGGAGAATTTAGTAGCTAACTCCTTGTTAAAGCCTCTAAATAAAGAGCCTACAATCGTAGAGCCGGAACGGGAGATCCCAGGAGTAATGGCAAACCCTTGAAAAAGTCCAACGATAACAGCATCTACCCAGTTCATTTGCTTGATATTTCTTTTACCGCTATGAACCCTTTCAGCTGTCCATAGGAGCGTACCCGTTATGATTAGGGAAAAGCCGATAATGAGTTGAGATCTGTAAAAGCCTTCGAAAATATCCTTAAGAAAGATTCCCATCAAGCCGGTAGGGATCGTAGCTATAATGATTAAAATCCCCAGCTTTCTATGATCATTGTTTATTTTGAAGCCTTTGCCTTTAAAAACATCAAAAATCATCAAGATGAATTCCTTACAGATTAAAAAAATATCCGATGAATATACAAAGAAGACAGAAATAAGCGTGCCAAGGTGAAGCATCACTGTCAAAAACAGTATTTTGTCTTCAGGCGTATTTAATAGATGCTGGGCAACGGATAAATGACCTGAGCTGCTGACGGGTAAAAATTCTGTCAATCCCTGGACAATTCCTAATAGAATGGCTTTAAAAATTGTCAAAAAAGCACCTCCTCTAAAATGTATGTAACCTAATCAATTATACCATAATGACAGTAAATGATTCCCTTACCAATAATGAATTTATTGTAAGAAATTAGAAACCGTTATAATGGTGCATTTTGGTTTGAAAATTTATCAATGAACGAATTTACAAAAACGAATAAAAGATTTCTTTACAAGAATATCCAGTTGCTATATAATAAAAATGAAAAAAGACTGGGGGGTCTTTAATGCAGATACTAAAGGATGAAATTAATGAAAAGATCCTAAAGGCAGCAAAAACCTTCTTCTTAGACATTGGTTTTGAAAAGGCATCTATGAGTATGATCGCCAAAGAGGCAGGCGTTAGCAAGAGTAACTTGTATAACTATTTTTCATCTAAGGAAGAAATTTTTTATGCTTTAACAGAAGAAGCTTATATACAAATCAACAATACCATGGAAAATCTGTTAAGGCATGATTCTGAAGACTGTTTTCAACTGGAAAAATTTACAGCATTGATGACAAAGGAACTGATTGTACTGCTGACAAAATACAGGGAAGAAATATTGCTCATTTTGGATCGCTCTATAGGAACTAAATTTGAAAATGCCAAAGAGGAGATCATTCACCGACTAGAGAAACACATGAAGTGGGAATTCAAGCAGTACCATATTACTTTGGAAAATGAGGACTGGTTTTTTGCCCACTATATATCAACCAGCTTAATAGAAGGCTTATTAGAAATTATCCGGCATAATCAAAGTGATATGTGGATTCAGAATAATGTAAAGATGTTGGTGGGCTATTATATCTATGGGTATTCCTATTTTTTTGCTGATTCAATCAGCTAAATTTTTTTAATTAAAAACGACCGATTGGTTGTTATTGGTTTCTGAACAAATCTTCATAAGGAAAGGGGCAAAGAATATATGAAAAAGTTTTGGAGTGCGGTTACGAGCGGAATCCTTTTATTGTCTTTGTTGACTGGTTGTGCCGCCAGTGGGGCCGATGCAGAAGATGAAAGAATTGTAAAGCCTGTGGCAGTGATGACCCTGAGAGAGGAATCCAGGCCGGTTGCCCTTCAGTATACCGGGAGGATAGAAGCAAAGGAGATGATAAAATATTCCTTCAAAACTTCAGGAAGAATTGGAAAAGTATTTGTAGAAGAAGGTCAATCCGTAAAAAAAGGAGATCCCCTTGCGCTTCTGGAACAGGAAGAATTGAACTTTGCCCTGCAAGGAGCTAAGGCGCAGATGGATGCTGCAAAGGCTCAATATGACAAAGCCTTCAACGGTGCAAGGGTTGAGGAGATAGAAATGGCAAAGCTGAATGCAGACAAAGCGCAAGAACAATATGAATTTGTGAAGGACTATTATGAAAAAGCAAAAGCATTGTATGACAGCGGTGGAATCTCTGAACAGGCTCTAAAAGAAGCGAAATTGCAGCAAGATCAAGCGAAAGCTAGTTTAGAACAGGTCCAGAAGGTATACAAAGTAACTCAAAGCGGTGCCAGGATAGAAGAACTGGAAGCGCTCTATCAGCAATATGAAGTGGCAAAAGCAAATTTTAACGCCAGTGAAAAACTGCTGGAGGATGCACTCATTTTGGCCGATTGCGACGGCTATGTAGTTGGTATTCCGGGAAAAGCCGGTGAAATTGCCGGAGCGGGTTATCCGGTAGTGGTTATAGGCAGCGCAGCCTATAAGGGGCGTATTGGTTTAACCCAGGAGGATATTTCAAAAGTGGATGTGGGCAGTGAGGTAACGGTTTTCATTAATGAACAACAAATAAAGGGAAGGATCACTACGATAGGTAAAATACCTGATGAAAAAACGCAAACCTACCCAGTGGATATTGCTTTGGACCACTGGGAGGAATTAAGTGTAGGAACAATCATCAAAGTCTCCATTCCAGTAGGTGAAGAGAATGGTATATGGGTTCCGGTTCAATATATACTCAATGATGGAGAAGATTATGTTTTCATCGTAGAGGAGGGAAGGGCCAAGCGAAAAAATGTACAAATGACAAAAATCCAGGAAGATAAGGTTTTATTAGAAGGGCTGCAGGAAGGAGAAATATTGATTACAGAAGGGATCAAAGGCATTAAAGATGGATATGCGGTAGCCATGGATATTGATTTCAATGATGGCGTGCAGTAGGGGGAAAGAAGATGAAAAATTTAATAAGAATCGCTGTTGAACAAAGAAAAATTGTATTGTTTATGGCCCTGCTGGCCGCTATTTTGGGGATTTATAGCTATATGATGATTCCGAAACAGGAGAATCCCCATATAAAGGTAACGGCATCTATGGTAACAACTTTATACCCCGGAGCTTCGCCCCAGGATATGGAGGAGCTGGTTACCAAAAAGATTGAAGATGCCGTATCAGAGATATCAGAATTTAAACAGGTTTCTTCAGAGTCTGCAAAAAATGTATCGGTGGTAATTGTTGAATATCATAATGACGCAGATATTGATAAGGCCAATCAAGCGTTAAGAGAGAAAATTAATCGTGTAAAAGGCCAATTGCCGAAAGGGTGCCTGGAACCGGAAATAGATACGGATTTGGCGGAGGCGGCTGGGATGTTGATCAGCCTTTCTGGAGAAGGATATACCTATGAGCAGCTGTCTTATTATGCTGAAGCAATAGAGGATGCTATTGCCGGAATAGATGGGATCTATAAAACAAAACTGGTAGGGAATGTAGATAAGCAGATAACGGTAAAGGTGGATACAGATCGATTAAATCAGTTAGATCTGTCTTTCGGTGAGATCAATCAAATACTCTATGCACAAAATGTGGAAATTCCAAATGGAGCTTTAGAGAATGAAGCCGGAAAACTCTATGTGAGGGCAAAGGGTTTTTATCAATCGATAGAAGATATTAAAAATACGATTGTAGGGGTTTCGCCAGAAAATGGAGGCATCCTTCGGCTCAAAGATATTGCCACTATAGAGATGGAGCTGAAGGAAGATGTTGAGAAAACCAAGCAAGGGGAGCAGTCAGCAGTTATTCTCACCGGTTATTTCAAGGAAGATAAAAACATAATACCCATCGGAAAAAAAGTTAGGGAAACGTTAGAGAGCTTAAAAAAGAACCTGCCCCAGGATCTGATTTTAACAGAAGTAATCTTTCAGCCGGAAGATGTTCAGAAAAGCATGAAGGGTTTTACTACCAACCTCATTCTAGGTATGGTTTTGGTTATAGTCGTTATATTTATTGGAATGGGTTTTAGAAATGCTTTGGTGGTTGCCATGGGTATTCCCTTTGCTGTAGCAGTGACCTTTATTGCAATGAAGGCTACCCAGGTAACCTTTCAAAGCGTTTCTCTAGCCGGCCTGATCATTGCTTTAGGAATGATTGTGGATAACACCATTGTCATCAGCGATGGAATAGCAGTCAGGTATTCCAATGGAGAAAGCAAGAGAGAGGCAGCCATCAATGCCACCGGCGCTGCAGCCATGCCTGTTTTCACCTCAACCTTAACCACCTTGGCCGCCTTTGTGCCTTTATTGTTCATACCGGGCGATGTGGGAAGTTTTTTATCCAGCTTGCCGAAGGTTGTTATTTATGCATTGACAGCTTCCTTTATCTCCGCTGTTTTTGTGACACCAGCCCTACTGACTATGGTTATAAAAAGAAAAGAATCTACTGATAAGGGAACGGGGAAGATCAAAGAAAGATTTATGGCCTTACTCCAATTGGGCATAAAAAGAAAAGGGAGAACATTGGCTGTGGCCCTCCTTTTATTCCTACTGACTGTTGGCGTTGTGATGCCCCAGCTAAAAGTAGCATTTTTTCCGAAGGCAGATAAAGATGTGCTTTATATTGACACCTTTGTTGAGAAGGTGGGAGATTTAAAGCACACAGAAAAAATAGCAGGGCAGATCAATCAATTGATGTTGGAAGAGCCGGAAATATTGGATGTAACAACGGGAATCGGCACTTCCATGCCCAAATTTTATACGACCATGATGCCCTTTCCCAATAAAGAAAACTATACGCGGGCAATATTGAAGTTTGATATAAAAAAGAGCCGGCGGTTTAAGACAAAAACAGAACTTGCACTGTATCTTCAAGAGAAATTAGATGCTCAAATGATTGGCGCTGCAGCCACGGTTAAGATGTTGGAAATGACTGATACGGAAACGCCTGTAGTCATAAGGGTGCTGGGCGAAGATATGAACCGGTTAAAAGCGGTCTCCTGGGAGCTTGAAAAGAGACTTAAAGATACTCCCGGAACCATTAATGTAAAGAGCAATGCCAGTGAAAATACTTTTGAATATTTAATAGATGCAGATACCGATAAGGCAGTTATGATGGGGATACTGAATTCCGATATCCAACAGGAGGTGAGTACGGCCCTTTTTGGCAGTAGAAATGCAGTATTCAGAAAGGCCGCCAAGGAATACGACATCCAATTAATAAGTAATATGAAGCGTGTGAATGAATTGGAAAACCTGGCTATCAAGTCCAGCATTACGGGGGAGAAGGTACTCCTTAAGCAGGTCGCCCAGATCAAATTGGAGCCCCAAATTGATAGCATAAGACGCTTTAAAAAGCAAAGGAGCGTTTTGGTAACCAGTGATGTTAAGCCTGGCTTTAGCCCTGTGGATGTTGAAAATCACATAGAGAATGTAGCGCTAAAAGATATAGATTTAGATGGCGTCAAAATCGTTTTTGATGGAGAAAGGGAAAAAATTGGAGAAAATTTTTCCAATATGGGTGCTTTGGGAATTTTAATCTTCTTTCTGATCTATAGTATACTGCTTATAGAATTTCAATCCTTCATTGAGCCCTTTATCATTCTGCTGACGGTGCCCCTCTCCTTGATTGGTTCTATGCTTGGACTCTGGATATTTAGAAAACCCCTATCACTGACGGCCCTTCTTGGTGTGATTAGTCTAATGGGAATCGTAGTAAACAATGCCATTTTACTAATTGACTACATTAAAGATGCCAGAAAACAGGGAGATGGAAGTGAAGAGGCTTGCATCAATGCCGTGAATCTGCGGTTTAGGCCCATCATGCTCAGCTCCATCACAACGCTGATGGGCTTAGTACCTTTGGCGGTTTCCGCCAGTGAATTATTTAGTCCTATGGCCATTGCCCTTATGGGAGGACTCATGGTGTCTACATTATTGACCATGATCATTATACCCGTGATCTATCTTTCATTTGAAAGTTTCAAAAACCGGTTTGCAGTAAAAGCAACTTAAAAGCATGAAAAACCGTCCCTAACTTTACTTGTGAGAAGCATCTACCTGGCTTGTAGGGGTAGTACCAGCATCCTGACACTTATCTATACTCAAGAGGGAAAAATTGAGCGTTTTCAATGTGTTTAACGTTGTGCATATGTAAAGCATGTAATTATATTGACAACCTATAAAATAGCTCGTGGACTACTCTAAAAGTCCATGAGCTATTTTGTGTTATCCCAGAAATTAATTTTGATAGTTTTGGGAGATAAAATCTCAATGCCGAAAAAACCCTACTTTTAGTGATGATTTAAATGGACTTTTTATGTTCTTCGATCCATTTTAAAATACAATCTTTACTGCACTGGCTCTGTGCTATAGCTAAACCTAGACCAATTAATTCTTGCTGAGTATAGGTTATTTCTATTCCATTAACCTCTAATCCAACAGTCAGAGTATGAACAGCAATTCGCTTGTTCCCATCCTGAAAAGAATGATTCTGACCTAAGCCATAACAGAGGACAGCAAATTTTTCTTCTATCGCGGGATATAATTCCTCTCCCTCAAAAGTTTGCAAAGGGTTATAGTAAGCAGACTCTAATAGTTTTTGATCTTTTATTCCTGGACTCCCTCCAGTGTACTGTACGATCATAGCTTGGTCACTTATAATTTGCTCTAAAGATGGATAAATCATTTCGCAAGCTCTTTATAAGCTTCAAAGTTTTTGAACAACATCTTTTTACTTACTTCTTCCCAAGCTTTTTCTTCTTCATTATTTTCTACGGTTTGAGCAATTTCCTCGAAATCTATAACAAGATACTTTGGTTTATTTTGCTTTAAAATAATAACCATCTTTTCTTCGTCAACAATTTTAGTAACTTTTGAGAAGTTTTGATTCGCTTCTGTAATGCTAACTTGTCTCTTAGGATTGATTAACATTTTCAACACCTCCTATATTTTATATTATAGCATATAAATAGGAGAAATTATACCTATTTACTTAGCGTGGGAAAAGACTAAGTTTTTTACCAATTTATTTGTATACAGAAAACCCCGGTTCTACCGGGGATTCCAAAAAGCTTTAGCTATGAGTAGAAAAAAATAACCTCCTTTTGTTAGAATAAAAAAGGTTCGCCAACCAATTTTAAAAAACAAAGGGAGGTATCCGAAATGGATAAGAACGGTTTAGCACATACGACATGGAATTGTAAATATCACGTAGTGAGCTTTTTCTACTGTAGAGTTAGCATCTTTTAAAAATTCAGTTATATTATCTTCAACAGCTTCCTCTGTAAGTAGCCTAGCAACAGATGAAGACCAGTTTTGAAAGCAAAAAATTTGAATTACTCTGCGTGATTGTTAATTTTGGATGTGGAAGCAAGATAATAAAGTGTGCAAAGCAACATGGCATAACAGGGGGCACAATTTTTTTAGGGAAAGGAACTAACAAAAACCCTATTTTAGAATTCCTAGAGTTATCTGAAATTAGAAGAGAAATTGTTTTAATGGCAGCAGAGAAATCTACAGCTTATACTGCCTTAGAGGGGATTAATAAGAAATTTGGTTTTGTTAAACCAAATCATGGTATAGCAATCAGTACTTCTATTATGAATATATTCGGTACGAAAAGCTCAACAAGCAAAAATATAGCAGAAAGCAGAGGTGTAGAAAGCTCAATGTACAATCTTATTTTTGTAGTTGTTGACAGAGGGAAGGCGGAACTTGCAGTAGAAGCTGCAAACAAGGCAGGTTCTAGAGGCGCAACGATCATCAATACAAGAGGGTCTGGTATCCATGAAACGAGTAAATTATTTGCGATGGAAATAGAACCAGAAAAAGAGATCGTATTGATTATATCTCAAAAGGACCTAACGGAATCGATTGCAGCTTCCATTAGGGATCATCTTGAAATCGATAAGCCAGGGAATGGAGTTATGTTTATCCAAGAAGTAAATAAAACTTATGGTTTATATTAATGGTTTATAGAAAGAAAATATAAAATGATGAAGCAAAGATATCCTTCGGATTTGAACAGTCTGTGATCTGAAGGATCAAAGCATATGTGAAATGTAAAATACGAGAGTCCTCTATATTTTGAAGAATATATAGACAAATAGTTTTTTATAACAGAGTTCTAGGTAGCAGGCAGTTAGAATCATACATCTAATGATATGAAAAAATCTTAAATAGCCATATCGTTAATAAGCCATCACCACATTTCATAAGATGTGGCGATGGCTTGTTGCTATTTACATATATTTACAATTACCTTTCAGTACATGACACAGTTGCTGGGATTACCCCTTGTAGATGTTTTTTGTTAAAAAAAAGACTATTATTGAATGATTCAGAAAATTGGTGTAACATATTGGTAAGGTGGTAAGACCACACTACCATATTACCAATATGTTAAAGGGGGATAAAATGAGTATGTATTTGCTGTTTGTAATTGCATTGATCCCAATTGTATGGTTGATGGTATCTTTAGGTATTCTGAAGCTGCCAGCCCATATAACCTGTAGTATGACAACATTGGCTACGCTAATCTTAGCAGTATTTGTATGGAAAATGCCGGTTTTATCTGCAATTTCTGCAACCATTGAAGGAGTGGCTATTGGATTATGGCCAATTATGATTGTAATCATTGCAGCGATCTTTACCTATAACCTGGCACTGCATACGAAAAGCATGGATACGATCAAAAAGATGTTATCCAGTATCACCACCGATGACAGAATTCAAGTACTCATACTGGCTTGGGGATTTGGAGGATTTCTTGAAGCCGTGGCAGGATATGGAACTGCCGTAGCTATTCCTGCAAGCATATTGGCATCTTTAGGCTTTGACCCGATTTTTGCAGCAGTAATATGTTTGATTGCCAACACCGTTCCGACCGCTTTTGGAGCAGTAGGCATACCTGTAACAACCTTGGCCAAAGTCACTGGTTTGGATGTGGCGCCCTTAAGCTATGCCATAGGCATGCAATTGGTCATTTTTATCATGATTATCCCATTTGTCTTGGTAGTTATGACTAGGAAAAGTATCAAAGGATTAAAAGGGGTTCTCGGGATAACCTTTGCCTCGGGATTGGCTTTTGCACTTCCACAGGTATTGGTTGCAAAATTTCTTGGCGCGGAGCTTCCTGCTTTGCTAGGGAGTATATGCAGCATGGCGGTGACCATTTTCTTAGCAAGAAGAAGAAATGAGCAGGGAGAGGCCCATTCGAAAGAAATTATCACGGTAAAAGAAGGGCTATTGGCATGGTTGCCCTATATGCTGATATTTTTCTTTATTATTTTGACCAGTCCTCTATTTCCAGGAGTACAGAGCCTGCTCGGAAATATTGAAACCCAGGTTGTCTTCTATCAGGGAGAAGGTGCAAAGGCAACTTCTTTCAACTGGATTGCTACACCCGGTGCCCTGATTATCATAGCGACCTTTTTGGGAGGCTGGATACAGGGGGCAAAAACACAAGAGATCGCCAAAGTGTTGTTGAATACATTCAAACAACTGACCAAATCAACGATTACAGTAGTATCTATCGTCTCTATGGCTAAGATTATGGGCTATAGCGGAATGATTACCTCTCTGGCTGTTGTTCTTGTAGAAGTCACAGGCAAAAACTTTGCTTTAATTTCTCCGGTTATCGGGATGTTGGGAACCTTTGTAACAGGAAGTGATACTTCTTCCAATATTTTATTCGGAGCACTGCAAAAAGAGGTTGCTACCTCTATTGGGGTGAATCCCTATTGGCTGGCAGCGGCCAACACCTCCGGCGCGACGGCGGGGAAAATGATTTCCCCTCAAAGTATTGCTGTTGCTACATCGGCTACAGGATTGGTAGGATCAGAAGGTCGAATCTTTAACAGCACGATAAAATTCTGCATGATTTATGTATTGATATTGGGGTTATTGGTTTATGCAGGAAGTTTGTTTGTGTAGCAGGGTAGAAAGAAAAAACAAAAATATTTTAGTACATCTATAATCATGAGAAGCATTCAACAAGGAGGTTTATGTATGGAAATACTGGTATGTATTAAGCAGGTCCCTGGAACTACAGAGGTAGAAGTAGATGAAAAAACAGGGGTTTTAAAAAGAGATGGAATTGATTCGAAGATGAATCCCTATGATTTATATGCCCTGGAAACGGCTATCAGAATGAAAGAAAGCAAAGGCGGAAGGGTAGGCGTTATCAGTATGGGGCCACCGCAAGCAGAAGCGATTATCAGAGAAGCCTATATGATGGGGGTAGACCATGGCGCATTGTTAACGGAAAGAAAATTTGCAGGGGCGGATGTGCTGGCAACAGCATATACGTTGGCACAGGGTATCAAGAAAATGGGTAACCCAGATTTAATTATCTGTGGAAAAATGACCACCGATGGAGACACCGCCCAGGTAGGGCCAGAAATCGCAGAATTTCTTGAAATCCCACATGTCGCCAATGTGTTAAGTATTCTGGAAGTAAAGGACAAATCAATCGTTGTGGAAATGGATATGCCAAACAGCATAGAAATCGCAGAAGTTCAGCTCCCTTGCCTGATTACTGTAGAAAAGGATATATTTCAACCTAGGCTGCCATCCTTTAAATTGAAGCTGGCTACAAAGGATAGAAAGATAGATTTCTATGGATTAGAAGACTTAGAAGATCAAAATGAAAAGAATTATGGCTTGAGTGGGTCGCCTACCCAGGTGAAACGCATATTCCCACCGGAAGCCAATCAAAATCATGAGATTTGGGAAGGCACAGACATGGAATTATCCGATAGATTGCTCAAAAAATTAAAAGCGTTAAAGTTTGCTTAGGAGGGATCATATGGCTAAAATTATCATTCACCAGGAAAAGGTAACTTGTCCCGAGGCATTGATTCAGCTATGTCCATTTTCAGCTATTGAATATATTAATGAGTATCTCCAGATCAATGCTGCTTGTAAAATGTGCAAGATTTGTATTAAGAAAGGACCCGAGGGGGTATTTGAGTTTATAGAAGATCCGGTAGTAGAAATTGATAAATCGGCTTGGAGAGGAATTGCCGTATATGTGGATCATGTGGAGGGGGAAATTCATCCGGTTACCTATGAATTAATCGGTAAGGCCAGGGAAATGGCGAATAAGATCAATCATCCTGTCTACTGTGTATTGATGGGACACGGCATTGGAGAAAAGGCGAAGGATTTACTCCATTATGGCGTGGATGAAGTGTTTGTATATGATGAAGAAGAATTGAAGGACTTCAGAATCGAACCCTATACGGCAGTTTTTGAGGATTTCATTAAAAAAGTGCAGCCAACCATTGTACTGGTAGGGGGAACTACCATCGGAAGATCTCTTGCGCCAAGAACGGCTGCAAGATTCAGAACCGGTCTAACGGCAGACTGTACCATATTAGATGTACAGGAAAATACAGACTTGGACCAAATCCGGCCAGCCTTTGGAGGCAACATCATGGCCCATATCTTCACACCCAACCACCGGCCTCAATTTGCTACCGTCAGATACAAAATATTTACTGCACCTGAAAAAATCATGGAGGCCTTTGGAAAAGTTACGCTGTGTACAATTGATAAAAACAAACTTTCATCGGGTATTCAGGTATTAGAGATTAAGAAAAAGGAAAAGGTTGCAACGATTGAAGATGCAGAAATCATTATCGTTGCAGGCAGAGCTGTCAAAAAGGTTGAGGACATGGAAATGATCTACAATTTAGCTGATTTATTAGGGGCCCAGGTGGCGGCCACGCGACCCCTTATTGAAGCAGGATGGGTGGACCCAAGAAAACAGATTGGTCTTAGTGGCAGGACGGTAAAGCCAAAACTAATTCTTACCTGTGGGGTATCGGGAGCCATTCAGTTTGTAGCGGGGATGAATAATTCAGAATGTATCATTGCCATCAATAAAGACAAAAACGCAACGATATTTAATGCAGCCCATTATGGCATTGTGGGAGATATCTACGAGATAATTCCACGACTGATAGAGAATTTAAAGTGCAACGGAGAAATAAGAGTATTTGAAGCGTTAACAGCCGCCACCATAGAATAAGGAGGAATGGATATGACTTATAAAAAAATAGATGAACAGGATATCTCTTTTCTGATTTCCGCCTGTGGGCAAGATAGAGTTTTTGTTGGGAAAGAAATTAATGAAGATTTTAGTCACGATGAGCTGGCAGGCATTCGAAAATTCCCGGAAGTATTGGTGGAAGTGGAAAATTCCCTTGAAGTATCATCCATTATGAAGTATGCCTATGAGAACAATATTTGTATTACACCGAGAGGTCAGGGTACGGGGCTGGTAGGTGCTTCAGTGGCTATTCATGGTGGAATTATGATCAATATGAGCAAAATGAATAGAATCCTGGAGTTGGATGAAGAAAATCTTACTTTGACTGTAGAACCCGGTGTATTGTTAATGGAAATCTCTAAATATGTAGAGGATCATGATTTGTTTTATCCGCCGGATCCGGGAGAAAAGAGTGCTACCATCGGAGGAAATATTAATACCAATGCAGGGGGCATGCGCGCAGTAAAATACGGCGTGACGAGAGATTATGTAAGGGGCTTGGAAGTGGTATTGCCAACGGGAGAGATTATTGAAGTGGGAGGCAAAGTGGTGAAGAATAGTTCAGGGTACAGCCTCAAAGATTTAATTGTAGGCTCGGAAGGAACCCTTGGGATTGTCACAAAAGCAGTGCTTAAGCTTCTTCCCCTGCCGAAAAAGGCCATTAGTTTATTGATTCCATTCCCTAACCTTGAAATGGCTATCGAGACAGTACCGAAGATTATTAAATCAAAGGCGGTTCCTACAGCGATTGAGTATATGGTACGGGATGTTATTCTAGCTTCAGAAGAATTCTTGGGCAGGAAATTTCCCGATAATTCTTCCGATGCCTACCTACTGCTTACTTTTGATGGAAACAGTACGGAAGAAATTGAAAATGCCTATGAACGGGTGGCCCATATCTGCCTGGAATCAGGAGCACTAGACGTACTCATTTCCAACACCCAAGAAAGACAAGAATCCATATGGAAAGCGAGAGGTGCTTTTTTAGAGGCCATCAAAGCATCTACTACAGAGATGGACGAATGCGATGTGGTGGTTCCTAGAAATCGTATCGCCGAGTTTGTAAAGTTTGCAGATGAATTGCAAAAAACCTGCGATATCAGAATAAAAGGTTTTGGACACGCGGGAGATGGGAATCTCCATATCTACATTTTAAAGGACCAATTGGATGAAGCTGTATGGAAGCGGAAAATGGATGAGGTATTTAAACTGATGTATGAAAAAGCCCATGAATTAGGTGGAAAGGTATCGGGAGAACATGGCATCGGTTATGCCAAAAAAGGATTTTTACAAGAATCAGAGGGGAACACAACCATGGCCCTATTAAAGAATATTAAATTAGCTTTTGATCCTAAAAATATCCTGAACCCGGGAAAAGTTTGTTAGGGTAAAATGGAGAGCAGGGTTTCTTTATGAATAGAATATAAGTTTACTTCAGGAGAAAGAAGAGGATAGGTAGGCCATATCCTCTTCTTTTCTGATCTAAAACAGGCTGGACAGGTGAGAATAAGGATAAATTATTATTGTACAAGCAGGGCGGCTAAATTCAATAAATTTTACAGGATCAGTACAATCCAAGGGGAACGAAATGGGAGTTAAAGGGAGCGAAGAAGTTTTATGCGCTATTTCATTCCCTTTAACTCCCATTTCGTTCCATAAATATATTATTGTGGAAATTTATGTGATATAGTAAAGTCGTAATAAGTAAAAAGAGTGGCTTCTAATTTAAGATACTATTTTACAGCATAAGTTAATTGTACATAAGTATATAAGCAACAAAATCAGATAACTGAATTTCCACTCTTACTCTATTTATTAGATAAAAAATTGATACTTAAGGAGGTGAACACCATGTTATACATAAGGTCACCGTGCCAAGTAAAAAGACTCTTGTATATCCCCATATCTTGACCTCTGCAAAGTCTTTCGATCGGGTAGATATTTAAGAGTCCTATATCTAAAATTGTATATCATAAAAACACAAAAATCAAATTTTTAAAAAATGAGGAGGTTTTCTTATGAAGAAAATACATATAAGGTTTATGTTGATGTGCCTTTGCATAGTAATGGTATTTGCATCATCATACAGTGTATTTGGGGAAAACGCAAACAACTCAGATGATGATAGGACACTCATTCAAGCCACAATCCAAAAGTACTTTGACAGTTATTACAAAACCCTAAAAACAGGAACCTACGTTGATGTGGCTGATTTATTTACTGACAATGATGAGGCAATGATACCGCAAAGAATACTTAAAAATCACCTATTACTTTTTAAAGAATTTGGTAGGAGCTATAATTTCTATGAGTTAGCACTAGATTTTAAAGATATAAAAACAGATAAAAATACTGCCAAAGTAAAAATGATAGAAAACGCCCAATTTCAATACAATGTATCGCCTAAAGACATTATATCAGAAATTGGTAATGTCGAGTATATAATAGAGTTAGAAAAGATAGATGATACTTGGAAAATATCATCCATAGATTCAGAAACCAACTTAAACTATGAGTACGTTAAAAATGAGCTGAAATTATTCAATACCTTAAACTCTAAACAAACGAAAAAGCAGTATATTGCAAATATGTTTGATAAAAAAGATAATTATACTAAATCGCTGAAAAACTCTTTGAAAAAAAGCTTTGGGGCTGATACTGCTGCTGAGGCAATTGTTGACACTGATACTACCAGCGATTTAACTATACAAGCTACATACAGTTATGATATTGATAAAGGAATCAGATACGCAAGAGCTTTTGCAAAAGAATCTAGTCTTGAAGATTCTAAAAAAATATTTGCTGCAGCTTCACCTGATTGCACAAATTTTGTTTCTCAATGTATATGGGCTGCTTATGGAGGATGGGATGAAAGTAGTGTTACAAATAGCAGAAATAATGTAGGCAATAAAGTAAGAATGACGACTTCTTGGTATGGAGCAAAATTTGGTTATGGTGACATTTCTAATGCTTTTGCAGGTGTAACATACCTTTATAACTATGTTACTTCTTCAAAAACCACAGGGCCGAAAGGAACTGGCTACGGAGAAGCATCTACAAGCAGCTTTAATTTAAATAATGTTGGAAGAGGTGATGTTGTACAGTTCTATAGTAATTCGTATGGAAATTGGAGACATTCCGTGTATGTTTCCTACGCGTATAAAACCTTAACCGAAAATATAATTTTTGTTTGCGCCCACTCTGGTGAGGCTCTAGATGAAGATATACTAACCTATCTCAATAATCCAGACAAAACCAAAGCTAGGGGAATACGTTTTTCTTCAGCGAATTTTTAACAATTAGACTAATTTACGAGTAATTAAAGAGTAGGGAGGCAGAGGTGTTTTATTGTTGCAAATGCCTCTCTTATCATTCACATAGATTATAATGAACAATATGATGAATATATTTAGGGAGGAAGTTACATTGAAAAAAAGTTTTGTAATTTCAATGCTTGTGGTCATATCGCTACTCTTTGCTGGTTGTGATAGCGATAGCATAAAAGCGGACAAAGAGAATGTAAATATCCAAGCTGACAGCGAAGTAGATAAAACAAACATGGATGAAGTTATTTCGGATTATATTATACGCTATGTGAATGTATTGCATAAACCAACAGAAAAACAATTTGAAGAACACAGAATATACGGTATAGAAGAGAAGGCGGATAGAATAACCGTGTATCTATTTTCTATATTTGATGGGTACTCCTTTAGTGATGGATACTTTAAAAACCTAGCATATTCTACAAGATATGTAGTCATTGAATTGGAAAAAAAGAATGGACAGTTTGAAGTGGTTAACTACAAAGATTCTGTAGTAAGTGAGGACGTGAAAAAAATGTTTCCTACAGAGTATGCAGAAAAAGCATTAAATGAAAAACCTAAAGATTTACACGATGCTATAAAAAGCAAAGTAGAGTTATGGTTAAAATCGCAGGGAAGAATGGAAAAAACAGAGGGGTCTTGAATTCAGTAAATTTAGGGATGATTCTCGAATTTACTGGATTCATTTGATTAGGCACTACATAAACAATCCCAAACTGGATTGGAAATATACCATAGTTTGCAAGATTTATGAAGATAACTAAGTCAAGAAACGTTCCGGGCTTTACTTGACTTTATAAATACTAAAAGAATAAATTAAGGGAGTTGTTATCATGAATATTTTCTTGATATTGGGACTTATTTTTATGCTTGGAGTTATTGCATGGAACATAAAACAAGGTTTTCTGATCATTGAGGAGCGTCTGAAAAAAATAGAAGAATATTTAAGGGATTCTAGAGAGGACACTTAAATTGAATGAGTTTACCAGGAGCTATCGATGTTGAAGAAGAAGGTATTGCTGTAACAATTTAAATTGATCACATCTCAAAAATATTTTTTTAAAAATTTTTCAAAAGTGGTTGATTTATTGATCCATTTGTCTGTTTTATATAGGGTGGGATCAAATTTAAAATTAGAGAAGAGAAGAATATTTTTTTAACTATTTTTACGAACGTATATTCGGTAAAAATGGATATAACTCCTTTTATCCCTGCTAAAATAGTTAATTCAATCCTATCCTTAAAATTTACAGAATTTTTTATAAAATTTGGGTGATTTTATAGCATAAAATCTTGTCTTATATAGTAGGGGAAGCTTAATTACTTTAAGCTTAGGTTTTTTACTATTGGGAAAGTGTGTATGGAGGTTTACATAAGGAGGGGATAACATGGATCACCTGACAGGAGGCTTTCTAGAAGAGGATACAGGAAATAGGGATCTATATATCAATGATATTCTATTGAAAGAACGGACATCCATCTCTAGAAAGCCTCAATAAGAAATTTAATGACTGCCTATTTAGAATCAACCTGTGCAGCTGTAGAACAGACTAAGAAAACAGATTGGAGGGGAATAAGCATGGAAATATTTAATAACTTTATTTCAAACTTAGGCTTCCCCATAGCCGTAGCAGCCTTTCTGTTAATTCGGATAGAAAAGAGGTTGGATGAGCTGAACAAAACCCTTATTCAGGTAGTTGAAAGCCTTGTAAAGGCTGGTCGGTAAAGGAGGTCCTCCGATGAGTGATACTTCGATGAGAGATCTTTTTGACCAAGCAAAAGATGGAAATCATGAAGCAATCGGCGCTTTTTTAGATATATTTAAACCTATTCTTTATAAAAGCAGTATTGTAAATGGCTACTTTAATGAGGACCACTTTCAAGAGCTCAGCATCAAGCTGATTTATTGCATCAAAACCTTTCAATTTATTAATGTACCAGATGTAACAGAGTATTTTCATTAAATCAAAGAGACGACAGTTGTCTTATTACATGCAACCTATAATAGACTTGTGACTGGAAACCATTATTTATATACGGATCGACGAGGGTGTCGATCCGTATATTTCTGCTTTATGTTTACGCGGTGCGACTTTAGATTTTTCGGGAATACAGGAAGTCCATCAGCAGTGATTTTTCAGCCAGTGATAGGCGCTGTATGAAAGTGCTGCTGCACCAAGGGGAAGAACATCTTCATTAAATATAACTTTTGAGTTATGAGAGCCTCCCTTGTGATAGTAGGGTTCTGCACCGCCGGCACCAATGCCGAGAAAGACTGATGGAACGGCTTCGGCAACCAAAGCGAAATCTTCGGAGCCCATTTGTCTGGGAAATGGAAGCAGCTGGATGCCCAGCTCATTCATGTATTTTCTGATTTCCAATGCCAAGGCTTCATCATTGACTGTTGGGCATAGTCCTCCCATATATTCCACCGTGCAATCAGCGCGGAAGGTTTTTGCAGTCCCTGCAGCAATTTCTTCCAGCCGTGTTTTGACAAAAACGCGAACATCCTTGGAAAAGGTACGCAGACTGCCTGTCATTACGGCTGTTTCAGGGATGACATTGGGGGCATCTCCTGCATGAAGAGTGCCAATGGTAAGCACAATGGGCTCATGGGGATCAACTTCCCGCGTTAGAATCTCTTGTAGTGCCATATAAATATGTACAGCCACATGAATGGGATCAATGGGATTCTGCGGGATTGCGCCATGACCGCCTTTGCCTGAAACCGTTATGCGAAATACATCCGATGAAGCCAGAATAGGCCCGGTTCCCCAATACATCATACCGACATGCATATTGCCGGGAAATACATGCAGCGCCATGGCCGCATCAACTTTTGGGTTTTGAAGTATACCGGAATGAAGCATTGCAGCAGCACCGGCCATATTTTCTTCACTAGGCTGGAACATTAATTTTACAGTGCCGTCAAGTTCTTCCTCGTACTGCTTGAGAAGCTTTGCTGCTCCCAGCAACATGGCTGTGTGTATATCATGACCGCAGGTGTGGGCACATCCGTTGGTTGCAGAAAACGCCAGTCCGCTTTCTTCAATCATTGGAAGTGCATCCATGTCTGCACGCAGCAGAATGACCTTTCCTCCTTTTCTTCCGCCAATGACAGCGGTTATCCCACCTTTGCAGATCTCTTCCGGTTCAATGTTCATTTCTGTTAGCTTTTCCATGACAAAACGGGTGGTTTGAGGTAAATTATCTCCGACCTCCGGGATTTGATGTAAAAATCTGCGATAGTGAATCAATTCCTCTTTCATTTCGTGAGCCGCATTTAAAAAGTTTGACATGTTTACACAACCTTTCATAGATTTGCTAAAAGGGTATCTATAAGGAATAAAGCAAAAACAGTGCCAATTCTCATATTTACCGAAAAGTTCTTCTTTAGATTGTTTATCTGCACGGCAAAGAATATAATAAGGATAAAGTCTTATTAGATACAAGGTGTAGGAAGGGGGATGGGTTGTGCAGAAAAAGATTGCATTAATAACATTAGATTCCCAGGCAGTGTTTTTTTACGCTTTGCAGATAAAAGAATTGTTCGGAGACATTATCAAAATAGATACATACAATATCCAAGATAGTTCTGCATTTTCCATACGGAAGGCAGATCTATATGTGATTTCTACGGATGCATTTGAAAGCAGTGAGGACATCAATAAATATTTGCCCCTAGACAGTGACATCGTAGAGATTCGGGTAACCTTTACCAAGCGAAGTATCAGAGAACTGTTGTCTTTGCCGAAGGGAACCCGGGCCATGTTTGTAAACCTAAGCAGTAAAATGGCTATTGAAAGTCTGACCCGATTGAATCAGCTGGGAGTCAATAACATTGATTTTGTTCCCGTGTATCCGGGGATGGTAAAAATTCCAGAATTAGATTTTGCAGTTACCCCGGGAGAAAAGCGGCACGTTCCCTCCTGTGTGGCACAGATTATGGACATCGGCCCCAGGGTATTGGATGCAGCCACGATTGTTGAAATTGCTTTGAAGTTGAATTTGGAGCATCTGCTGGAACAAAGCAAATTTTTAGATTATTTCAGCTCCATCGCAGATAACAGCTATAGCTTCTATCGTTTATTCGGTCGGTCCATCCGGTTAGAAAGTCAGTTTGAAATATTGATGGATATTTTAGATGATGGGATTATAGGGGTGAATGAGGAAAATATTGTGTTTGCCTGTAGTTTAAAAGTAGAGCAGATTCTAGGTGTAAAAAGAAACTTTGTACTGAATAAACCTGCCAATGAAGTTTTTCCTTTAATTCCCTTTGGTGAATGCAGAAGAAATTTGCACATTATTAAGTCCCGGCTGATTAAAATTGCGGATACAGATATTAGTCTTTCTGTAACCCCTGTTATACGTGGCGGCAAATACGTTGGCGCCTTTGCGGCAGTAAAGCGTTTTAATGATGAGGAGTATAATCAGCACAAATTAAGAAGGCAGTTGTTAAATAAAGGCCATAAAGCCAAATATACATTTAATGACATTACAGGAAATAGCCCGTCTATAAAAAAAGCCCGGGAGATTGCTAAAAAAATGGCCATCACAAATGGCTCCATTTTAATAACCGGAGAAAGCGGTTCCGGCAAAGAACTTTTCGCACATGCGATACATAATCATTCACCAAGGAGGGAATACCCGTTTGTTGCCATAAATTGTGCGGCTATTCCTGATAATCTGTTGGAAAGTGAGTTATTTGGATATGAGGAGGGTGCATTTACCGGCGCCAAAAAAGGGGGGAAGCTGGGTTTATTTGAATTTGCCCACAAAGGAACCCTATTTTTGGATGAGATTGAAGGAATGAGTGCAAATCTGCAGGTAAAATTGCTCCGGGTGATACAGGAAAAAGAAGTTTTGCGTATAGGAGGAAATAAAATTATCAATGTAGATGTGCGGATTGTTGCAGCAACCAATGAAAACCTTATGGATATGGTTGAGAAGGGAAGCTTCCGCAGGGACCTGTATTATAGACTGAATACACTGCCCGTTGAACTGCCGCCCCTGCGGGAGCGGGGAGATGACATTATGCTGCTGTTTGAACATATGAAAATGAGTTTGGACAGTAAATTTATTCTTACTGAGGAAGCCCAAAATGCGTTCTTACAGCATAAATGGAGTGGAAATGTAAGAGAACTGCGAAATTACGTGGAGTACCTCACCTATATGGATATTCCTGTGGTAGCGTATGAAGATTTGCCTCCCGCCTTAAAAGGAAATCCGGTGATGGTGATACAGGATAAAATGAGGCATAAGGATAAGGCTCAGATTGAGGTTTTTATGAAGACTGTAGGCAGTGATGAAGAGGCCTGTTACTTTATTCTGGAGCAGCTTTATGAAGCCACGAAAAACCGCAAAGCCATTGGACGTAAATTCATGGCGCAAGAAGCCGAAAGGCAGGGAATTTTCCTTACGGAACAGGAGATACGAAGACTTCTCCTGCATCTGGATAAATTTCAATTTGTGAAAGTTTCTAAGGGACGAGGAGGCAGCAAGATTACGGAAAAGGGGATTCAGTTATTTGAAAAAATAAAAGAAATGGTTAATAAGGTTGAAGTTTGATATCTTCAACCATTAAATACCGGAGAGGTGACAAAAATTATTTTTCTATGATGCAGCCGGACTGTTGAGCAAGACATATTTTCATAAAAACCCTCTCTTAAGCTCCCAATTTGCGACTGGGCGAAGACTAATTTTTCCAGCTGTTTCACTCAGTAAAAGTGGCCTGATTGCGGAGCCGGGAGGATCTTAAGAGGAGGTTTTCAACAAGCGCAGCGGAGACTAGAATCTCCGCTGTGCTATTTGCCGGTTGTAATGCATAAAAGGCAGAATAATAGCGGCATAGTCCTATGTAAAGATCCTATTTTGAAGCTTGCCTTCATTTGGCATAATTTTTGCAAAATAAACCGATGTAAAAAAATAATTTGAAAGGATGGACATAGGATGCGATATAATTTTGACGTACCTGTAGATCGGAGCAATAATTTGGCAGCAAAATTTGATGAGCGAAAAAATAAATTTGGAAGGGAGGATGTGATTCCCCTGTGGATTGCGGATATGGACTTTATGGTTGCCCAACCTATTATGGATGCCATTCAGCAGCGGGCAAGCCAGGGAATTTTTGGGTATACGTCCCGCCCGGTCTCTTATTTTGAGTCCGTGTGCGATTGGCAAAAACGCCGTAATCATTGGGAGATTGACAGGGATCTGATTGGATTCAATTTAGGGGTTGTTCCTGCTTTGTGTACTGCAGTGAGGGAGTTTAGTGAGGAAAAGGATAAGATATTGTTTTTGACCCCTGTTTACTCAGAGTTTTTTGATACTGTGGAGAAATGGGGCCGTATAGCACTTACCAGTGCATTGAAGGAAGAAAACCAGCACTATACTGTAGATTTTCAAGATTTTGAAGAAAAACTCAAACAAGGTCCGAAAATGTTTATCCTTTGTAGTCCGCATAACCCTGTAGGCAGGGTATGGTCAAGGGAGGAGCTTGTCAAAATGGGTGAATTGTGCTTGAAATATAATGTTATGGTAATTTCTGATGAAATTCATTCTGATTTAATGCTATGGGGCAAGAAGCATATCCCTTTTGCTTCGATTTCAGAAGCCTTTGCAAGAAACACAATAACCTGTATCTCTGCTACGAAAACCTTTAACCTGGCAGGGCTGCAAGCCTCTACTACGATATTCCCTAATGCAGAAGTAAAGGCAAAGTTTGAAGGTTTTTGGCAGCGCCTGGATATTACCAGGAATAACTGTTTTAGTGTTGTGGCGGTGGAAGCGGCTTATAGGTATGGAGAGGACTGGCTTGAACAATTACTCCGCTATGTAGAACAGAATATCCTTTACGTAAAGGAATTCTGTGATGAAAATATTCCTCAAATAAAAACATATTTTCCCGAAAGCACCTATTTAATGTGGTTGGATTGCCGGGCGTTGAATCTTGGAGGGGATGCACTGGTGAATTTTATGGTAAATGAAGCGAATCTGGGACTGGGCGATGGAAGAGCCTTTGGTACGGATGCCGGGTTTATGCGGATGAATGTGGCATGTCCTAAAGCTACCCTTGAAAAAGCAATGAATCATTTGAAACAAGCGGTAGATCGGCTGGTAAAATAGGGGTTTGGTTACATAGCTATATAAAAATAAATGATAAATGTAAAAAAGGAGGAGAAACATGGAAAAAATAGGAGTAAAGCAGAAAAGTGAGAAAAAAGGCTTTATCGCCCGGGCCTTGGATCGGGTTGAACGCGTGGGCAACGGGCTGCCGGATCCGGCAACTTTATTTATCCTTCTTGCCTTAATCACCATTGTCACATCCTTTATCTGTGCACAGGCCGGTGTTTCTGTCACTTATGAAGGATATAACAGTGCAACCGGAAAAATTGAGGAGGTTACAGTAAATGCCGTGAATCTGCTTGCACCGGACAGTATCCGACATATGGTAACGACGGTAGTAAGCAACTTTACCAGCTTCTTTGCATTGGGGACCGTTTTTACAATTATCTTAGGGGTTGGGGTTGCTGAAGGTACAGGGTTTATGGCAGCATTGCTTAAAAAAGTAGTAGCGGTAACCCCCAGGAAAGCGGTTACCGCTGTGGTGGTGTTCCTTGGAATCATGTCTAATATTGCATCTTCTACAGGCTACGTAGTGCTGGTTCCATTGGGAGCAATTTTGTTTATGGCTTTTAAAAGACATCCTATTGCAGGGCTTGCAGCGGCATTTGCCGGTGTTTCGGGGGGGTGGAGCGCAAATCTGTTGATTGGCACCAATGATCCTATGTTTGCCGGAATGTCAACCCAGGCAGCCCAGATGATTGATCCGAACTATGCAGTTATGCCCATTGCAAATTGGTATTATATGTTTGTTTCTACCTTTCTTATTACAATCATAGGGACTTTGGTTACTGAAAAGCTGATTGAACCGAGATTGGCTCCTTTTGATTTTTCAAGTGCCGGGATTGTACAGGATATTTCTGTTGATGAGAAAAGAGGCATACGGTTTGCCGGTATTTCAGCATTGGTTTATATTGCTGTGATGCTTCTGTTGATTTTACCCCAAAATGCACTTTTAAGAAATCCTGAAACGGGGGACATTCTTAAATCTCCGTTTATGAGCGGGATCATTTTCTTTATGATGCTCTTATTCTTAATTCCCGGTGTGTTTTATGGTATTGGTGCAAGAGTCATTAAAAATGACAAAGATGTTATTGCTTTAATGAATAAGGCCATTTCAGGACTTTCTAGCTTCATGGTGCTGATATTCTTTGCTGCACAGTTTACAGCCTGTTTTAACTACTCCAATTTAGGAACCATCATATCTGTATCCGGTGCTAATTTCTTAAAATCCGTTGGATTTGTAGGATTGCCTTTAATTATCTGCTTCATCGTTCTCACGGCATTCATAAATATATTCATCGCAGTTGATTCAGCAAAATGGGCAATCATGGCTCCTATATTTGTACCGATGTTTATGCGTTTAGGTCTTTCTCCGGAGTTGACACAGGTTGCCTATAGGATTGGAGACTCCAGTACCAATATTATTGCTCCGCTGATGCCTTTCTTTGTGCTGACCGTCGCCTTTTTCCAAAAATATGATAAAAAAGCAGGGATCGGCAGTGTGATTTCTACCATGCTTCCATATTCCATTTGCTTTCTCCTGGGATGGATTGTCCTATTTATTGGGTGGTACTTGTTGGGTTTACCGCTAGGCCCTGGAGCACCATTATTTTATCCTGCGGTATAATGAAGATGAAAAGAAAGCGTACTCTGAGGGGTACGCTTTCCTTTAAAGGGGGAATGGATCGTGTTGTCGAAACAGCATAAAATTAAGGAATTGATGCGTAGAAACGGAATAGAGGGTGCAATTGTCGCTTCGCCGGAAAATTTTCATTATGTTACGGGTTTTGCCAGTCATCAGCATACGGTTTCCAGACAGCCTGGGTTTGCCAGTGCGGTCATGAGGGCAGAGGATGCGATAGAAACCCATGTCATTGCAATGGATTTTGAAGTGCCAGCCTTGCAAGAAAAGATGAGTGATTTTACAGTAAAAAAATATGACACCTGGGTAGGTGTCCGCGAATGGGACGAGGTTGTTACCGGGATTGAAAAAGATTGTCCCAATACTTTTGAAACTTCAATGGATGTGTTGAGAAAAACGGTTGAAGCATTAGATTTGGCCAATAAAAGCATTGGAATAGAGATGGATTTCCTTCCTTTAAACTATTACAATAGATTAAGAGAGAGCTTTCCGGAGGCAGAATTTGTTAATATCTCCGACTTATTTATTTTTTCAAGAAGTGTGAAAACTACAGAAGAGATTAGCGTATTTCGCCGGCTTACCCGTGTTGCTGATGAGGCATTAAGCCATGCCAGTCGGTTTGTACGGATTGGCACTTCAGAATGTCAGGTTGCCCAAGAATTCCGCAAGCATGTTATAACTTCGGGGTGTTGTGCTCCCAGCGCATGGAGTACCTTCAATACGGGCATAGACAGCTCAAGGCTCTGCCTGCCCAGTGACAGAAGGATACAGGATGGGGATACTTTTAAATTCGATGGAGGTGTAAATGCTGAATTCGATTTTTATACCACGGATACCTCCCGGACATGGATTGTTGGCAATGGGCATCCAGCTCTTTTGGAGCTAAAGGACAGATTGTATGAAGGTCAGCGGAAAATGATTGAAGCCGCAAAACCGGGACTTCCCATCAATGAGTTGTTCCATATTGGTTTTGATTATGTAAAAGAGAAATACGGCTGCTATCGGAGAGGCCACCTGGGGCACAGTATTAGCATGGGTCCCCAAACGGCAGAAGCACCCTATATTCATCCGGGGGAAAGGCGTCCGCTGGAAGCAGGGATGGTTCTCTGCATAGAAGTCCCTTGCTATATCCGTGGTAAGGGCGGTTTTAATATTGAAGATATGATACTGATCACTGAGGATGGATGTGAGATATTAACTTACAGAACGCCGCATTATCTTTGATGGATAAGATGAAAGGAGTATGGATATGAAAATTTTAATTGTGGGCGGTGTAGCAGGGGGAGCCAGTACTGCAGCCCGTTTAAGGAGAAATAGTGAAAAAGACGAGATCATTTTGTTTGAAAAAGGAGCCCATATATCTTTTGCCAACTGCGGACTGCCTTATTATATTGGGAATGTGATTACGAATAAGGAGGCCCTGCTGCTTCAAACGCCAAAGAGCTTTCAAGACCGGTTTCGGGTAGATGTACGGGTAAATAGTGAAGTGGTTTCGGTAAATTGTGAGAAGAAAACAGTTTGTGTTAAAAACCACGATACCGGTGAAACCTACATACAAGATTATGATAAACTAGTACTTTCTCCCGGGGCAGCACCAATTGTTCCCGAAATGAAGGGAATGGCATTCAATCATGTCTTTACCTTGAGAAATATTCCCGATGCTTATGCCATCAGGGATTATGTAGAACATACCCGACCTAAATCTTGTGCAATTATCGGCGGGGGTTTTATCGGTCTGGAGATGGCAGAAAACCTGCAAAGATCAGGAGTAGAGGTAAGTGTGATTGAAGCAGCATCTCATGTAATGGCACCTATCGACAACGATATGGCCCATGATTTACACAACTATATGCGTGCTAAAGGGATGAAACTCTATTTAAACAGCAGAGCGCTGGCGGTTACAGAGAACTCCGTTGTACTGGAAAAGGGTATAGAGGTTGCGGCGGATATGATCCTTATGAGCATAGGCATAACCCCTGAAACCGGATTTTTAAAAGACAGCGGGATTGCCCTTGGGCAGCGGGGAGAGATTATTGTCAATGATTACATGGAGACCTCTGTGAAGGACGTGTACGCTCTGGGAGATGCTGTGAGTGTAAGGCATATTGTCAGCGGCAAGCAGATGCTGATTCCGCTGGCAGCTCCTGCGAATAAACAGGGACGGATTGTTGCGGATAATATTTGCGGTCAAAAGCAGAAATATAGAGGAAGCCAGGGGACATCCATCTTAAAGCTTTTTGAGATGAGCATTGCGGCTACAGGGGAAAAGGAAGCATCACTCATGAGCAGTGGAATTCCCTATAAGAAGGTATTTACCTATTCCCTGTCCCATGCAGGATATTATCCGGGGGGAAGAATGATGTCCATAAAGCTGTTGTTTTCTCCTGATGAGGGGAAGATTTTAGGTGCGCAGATTGTTGGCTATGAGGGTGTGGATAAACGCATCGACACCTTTGCAAATGCTTTGCGGTTTGGACTGACCGTATACGATCTGCAGGAAATGGAGCTTGCCTATGCACCACCTTTTTCATCTGCGAAAGATCCTGTCAACATGGCCGGGTATGTGGCAGGCAATGTACTGGATGGGAAGATGAAGCCCTTTTATATAGAGGATCTATCCTCTATTCAAGAAGAAGCCGTTTTGCTTGATGTTCGTACGGATAAAGAATTCGAAGGCGGGCATATCCATGGAGCGGTAAATATCCCTCTGGACAGCTTAAGGAGTCGTCTGAAGGAAATTGATAAGAATAAAAAAGTTTATATTATCTGTCAAATTGGATTAAGAGGGTACATCGCACAGCGGATTTTGGATCAAAATGGATATGAAACCCTGAACCTTAGCGGCGGTTATCGGCTCTATAGAGCTGCTGAAATGGATGAAAAGGATGAGGCAGAATTTTATCGAAACTGCTTGCATTGCGGAAAAATAATTGAATAGCACTACTCGTAGGATTTTATTTTCTGTCCAAAGGTCATTCATTCCTACTGGTTCCCGTTTCATTCCAATAGGACGATCAATAATGGAGCAATAGGATTATGCAGGCAGACAAAAGAACCGTCCCCTTGTCTGTGTTGGATAGATGGTTGACAGTTTCCGGGGCAGGCATTATACTATAAGTGAAAAGGAAATAAAGTGAGTACTTAGGTGCCCTTCGGGGAGAATAGGGAATGAAGTGAAAGTCTTCAGCGAACCCGTCACTGTGAGGAGGAGCTGCTGTCAATACCACCGGAGAGCCGGGAAGGGACAGTGAGCGTTGAATCGAGCCAGGAGACCTGCCTAAATGTACTGCATCATGGATGAAGGTAAAGTTCATGGTCTATTTGGTTTACAGGTAGACTATGAACTTTTTTATTTTTGAAAAAAGGAGGAAGAAAAAATGCGTTCAAAAACTTTCAAACTTACTTTAATGGGGATGTTTGTTGCACTTAGCTTTGTGGGTTCCTACATAAAAATTCCCAGTCCATTTCAAAGCATTGCTTTAGATGCAATGCCTGCTTTTTTAGGGGGGCTAATGCTGGGTGGTGTTGAGGGCGCTGTTATTGGTTTTCTAGGTCACATGCTAACGGCTGCAAATGCAGGATTCTACTTGACTCTGCCGATACATTTACTGGTAGCAGCTATGATGGCACTAACTATCTATGTATATCATTGGACGTATAAAAAGACAAATCTGGCAATAGCTGGCATTGTAGGCGTCTTCTTAAATGGAGTAGGGGCACCTCTTGTATTGGCACTAATGCCGCAGTTCGGATGGGGTTTTTTTATGGGAATCGCACCTTTTCTTACCTTTGCCAGTGCTGTAAATGTAGGTATATCCCTTGTGGTATTTACTGCGGTGAAAAAGACAAAATTCGTTCAAAGCATAGGATTGGATTATGGAAAGTAAACATAGAGATATAAGTCTGGTTGCTTTACAAGGAGATCAGATGCTGGTGATAGCTTGTGATTCCTGTGGTGCCGTTGGCAGTAAAGCAGGGGATCAGGTTAAAGTTCCCCCTCATATTGTAGGAAAATATACAACCAGGGTAGCTGTTATGGAGGTTATGGCTACGGGTGCAAAACCTGTTGCAGTGACTGCCAATATTTGCAACGAGCCGAGCCCCACAGGAGAAGAAATCATGGAGGGGATCAGGCAAGAGCTGGAGGAATGGGATTTGAAGCTTCCCATTACTATCAGTACAGAGAAAAATATGCCGACAGCAATGACTGCACTGGGCATAACCCTCATAGGTACGGTAGCCAAATCACAGTTGATGATTGGAAAAATATCTCCCGGTGATTTGGTATATAGTTTGGGGTTGCCGAAGATTGGAGATGATGTGGCAGCAGACCAAGGTGAAATCGCAGATGCCCGGGTGATGAAGAAGCTCCTTCAATTGGAAGGGGTCAAAGAGATTATTCCTGTAGGATCTTCTGGAATTAAAGGGGAAGTAAATAAGCTGGCAGAGGCTTATCAGCTGAGGTTTGACGTACTAAATGATGAGCGGTTGGATATGGAAAAGTCTGCCGGACCTTGCACTGTAGTCTTAGTGGTTACCGATCGTGTATTTGCCAATACTTTTGAAGTACCCTGTTACTTTATTGGAAAACTAGAATAGTACCCGGAATGGGTACTATTTTTACATATGATAAATATCAGAGAATTCTATATGAATTTTTTCCACATTACAAGGGGGTTCAATGGGATCATTATTCGGCTGGCATTCTTCTAAATGGATTACAGGCAGGTCAATAATGAAAGTACTTCCCTTTTCCACTTCACTCTGAAGCCTGATTGTCCCCAGATGCATTTCAACTAAAGATTTTACGAGGGCCAAGCCAATTCCACTGCCCTCATGGTTACGTGTGAGCAGTGGGTCTACCTGCCGGAAACGCTCAAAAATAACTTCCTGTTTATCTATTGGGATCCCAATACCTGTATCTTTAACCACGATTTCCACCCGTTTACCATAGTCGATGAAATTAACAGAAATACTGCCCTCCATGTTCGTAAATTTAATAGCATTAGAAAGCAGATTTAGAAGAATTCTTTCAAATTTATCGGGATCACAAGCCATATGCTTCTGATCGGTATTGCTATTGAAAGTAATGCTGAGAGCTTTATTATGTACATAATCCGCTACGGACAAGGTAATCTCTTTAACAAGTGAGACCATATCACAATTACGGTGCTGGATTTGGAAATACCCTGAATCAATCTTTGTGATGTCCAATAAGTTGTTGATTAGCCGCAGCAGACGGTAGCAATTTTGCTTTAATATCTTTTTATAACGGATAATCGGATATAGCTCTGCCGGAAGGGTTGTACCTTGAAGATGCAGATCATATAATTGCAACGTTCCCAGAATCACATTAAGCGGTGTTTTAAATTCATGGGAAATATTAGAGAAAAATTCAGTTTTCAAACGGTCATATTCTCTTGCTTCCTGTAATAATTTCAAGTTTACAGCCGCCTCTTTTCTTTCCTCTTCGGCTTTCTTCCGGACGGAAATATCTCTGCAAATATGCTGGACAGCAGGTTTCTCACCAAATATAAATGGAATCGATGCCATTTCTATATCTAAAATTTCTTGGTCATGACGGACAAATCTAAATTCTTCAAAGGATGGAGAGACGTTCCGGGTATAAATTTTTTCGAATTGTTGTATCAACCGGTCCCGATGTCCATCAATTATGGACAGAAGAGTTTCAGGCGGTTTTCCCAGCAGCTCCTCAACGGAATGAATACCCAGCATAGAAGCGGCAGCAGGATTTGCAAAGACGATTTTATGGTCCTGTTCAATGGTGATCATATCCGGAGACAGATCGATGAGACTGCGATAACGCTGCTCGCTTTCTGATAAGGCAGCCTCTGCAAGAATTCGCTCGGTGATATCAATATTAATGAGCATGATTCCTTCAGAAACCGGGTAGATGTGAATTTCAAACCACCTTGTATGGTCATTATCGAAGGAAAAAGAATCTACCATCACATCAGGGGTTCGATTCTCCATAACATGCTGCATCGTTTTTAAAATACTGGATTCAGCGAAATAAGAAAAGGCCTTGAGAAGATTGACACCGATCAAGGTCTCCTTAGATTCCTGAATAAATAGCTGATGGGCCATGTCGTTGGCCAGTAAAACCTTCCAGTCATAGTTAATCACGATGACCGCATCGGGAATTGATTCTAAAAGTACTCTGTACTTCTGCTTTGTTTCAGATAGCGTATGGATTAATTGCAGGTTTTCCAGATCCCGGGACTTTAAGATTTTTGTAAGTGATCTATACCGGTAGGTTAAGAAAACAAAAACGAATAGGAGTGCAATGACTGCGGAATGGATTATCTTAAGATCATCCAACCCTATAGCATAGGTAATATATGTAAAAAAAGAAAAAATATCTAGAGAGTAGAAAATTGAAAATAAAGTAACCGCAAGAAGAAACAGATAAAATAAGGGGGATTCTAGGGTACCAGAATACATTTTCTTAAGTGGATATGCTTTTTTAAAGTGGCGAGTGTGCTCCATGGGATCCATACGACCTTTCCTATAAATAATTAATAAAATTTTAACAATGAATATAATATTCGTGTTAAATTTCTCAATATAGTTTAAAAATCCTCTGTCGTTTTACATGTTTTGCTCGACAAATTCATGTAAAAAGCAACAAAAGAAATTGTTAACACATAACGTAAACTAAAATGACAAATAATGTTGACAAAAGGAAAAAAGCAATATATCATTAAAAAGTAACCTACATAAGAAAGGAAGAAATAAAATGAGGATGAAAACAAGAGACATGATTTTGGTAGCATTATTTGCGGCACTTACGGCAATTGGTGCATTTTTAAAAATTCCAACGCCGATTGTGCCATTTACTTTGCAGTTCTTATTCTGTGCCTTTGCGGGCGTGTTCTTAGGAGCTAGGCTAGGTCTATATTCACAGCTGCTTTATGTGGGAATTGGCTTAGCGGGTATTCCTATTTTTACTCAAGGCGGCGGAATTTCTTATATATTTCAACCGACCTTTGGATATCTATTAGGTTTTATTTGCTGTGCCTATATCATTGGAAAGTTAACAGAAAATCTTGGAGAAGTAAAGTTTGCAAATGTATTTTTACCGGTAGCAGCAGGTTTGGCGGCTGTGTATGCAGTTGGAGTTCCTTACCTGTATATCATTATTAATCAATATCTTGGAAAGCCAATGTCCTTTATGGCAGCCGTAAAAGTAGGTCTTGTACCTTATATTGTTCAAGATGTGCTGCTAAGCGCATTGGTAGCTTTTACAGCAACAAAGGTGGTGCCTATCCTTAGAAGGGCAGGATATGTGGGAATAAAACAAAACTAGGAGAGAAGATGAATGAAAAAGTATATTGAGCAAATAAAAGAAAAAATTCTACAAGGTGGAGCGATTACATTTGAAGAAGCGCTCGAGTTAATGGAAATTGATGAGATGGATGAAGATGCGTTGGCTCACTTCTACAGTGCGGCCAATGAAATACGAAAGAAATATGCAGGGAACAAGGTAGATTTATGTACCATCATGAATGCCAAATCAGGAAAATGTTCTGAGGACTGTAAATATTGCGCCCAATCTGTACACTATACGACAGGGGTAGACGAGTATGACCTGCTGAATTATGATAAGGTGCTGGAACGAGCCATGGAGATGGAAAAAGAAGGAGCCCATCGGTTCTCTTTAGTAACCAGTGGCAGGGGTGTCGATGGAGAAGATTTTGAAAAATTGTTAGAGATTTATAGCAGATTAAAACAAGATACAGATTTGAAAATCTGTGCCTCTCACGGAATCATTTCTTACGAGCAAGCCATGAGGTTAAAAGATGCAGGTGTTAGCATGTATCACCATAATGTTGAAACAAGCAGTACATATTATGAAGAGATTTGTACGACCCACAGCTATCAGGATAGGATTGATACCATACAAAATGTACAGAAGGCGGGAATGGAACTTTGCTGTGGCGGGATTATCGGCATGGGAGAAAGTGTAGAAGACCGCGTAAAAATGGCTTTCGAAATCAAGGAATTAGGTGTAAAATCAATTCCTGTAAATATATTGAATCCAATTAAAGGAACACCACTGGAAGATACAGAAACCATGATGCCGGTGGAGGCATTGAAAACGATGGCATTATACCGCTTCGTGATTCCGGACTGTTATATACGCTATGCAGGTGGAAGAATGCTGTTAGGAGACTTGCAGGAGGTAGGTTTCCGCGCGGGTGTAAATGCGGCACTGGTAGGAAACTATCTCACTACCATCGGCAGTAAAATAGAGGATGATATTCGGATCATCCGATGTGAAGGATTAGAAGTATAAACGCCCCTTGCATATGGTTGTGCAGCTCGGATATAGCAAACCATATGCTTATTTTTTATAAATGATTTTACCTGGAGGGAAAGATAAGAAGATGGCAAAAGGAATCTTTATTTTGGGAACGGATACGGATGTAGGCAAAACGGTGATTACGGCCGGGCTTGTGCATACATTGCGGTCAAAGGGACATCATGCGTGCAGCTTTAAATCTGTTCAAAGTGGCGGGATTGATGAGGGCGGAAAACTGATCTCTGCCGATACGAGATTTGTAAAGAGAGTGGCAGATTTCCAGGAGGACGATAGTCTTTTAAACCCTTATTGTTTAAAAACTCCTGTATCCCCTCACCTGGCAGCCAGACTGGAAGGGATAGAAATCGAAAAAGAAAAGATATTCAATGCCTATAATACGTTGTGCCAAAGATATGATTTTATTGTAGCTGAAGGAAGCGGAGGCTTGATGGTGCCGCTGCTGCATAAGGACTATATGATTTATCATCTGATCCAGGATTTAGGACTGCCCGTAATCGTGGTTGCAAAGGCAGGTGTAGGCACCATCAATCACACCTGTCTTACGGTTCAAGCCGCCCGTCACTTTGGTATTGGTGTTAAAGGGATCATTATCAATGGTTATGGCGGATCTGCAGCAGAAGTGGATAATATACAAATGATCCAAGGATTTACCGGGGTAACTGTACTGGCAACCATTAGAAAACTAGAGAATATTAATGTAGAAACGGGGTCCATGGGAGAACTGAGAGAAGAATTTGATGAAAAGCTTTCAATAGAGAAACTTATAGTGTGTATGGCAGAAGCAAAGGAAGTGAAGTCAAATGCATGATTTGCAGAAAAAGGATTTGCAATACATTTGGCATCCCTGCTCCCAAATGAAGGATTATGAAACTTTTCCCCCTATCGTCATTGAGCGCGGAGAAGGGGCTTATCTGTATGACGTGGAGGGGAAGTGCTACTTAGATGCAGTTTCTTCCTGGTGGGTGAATCTCTTTGGACACAGCAACAAAAAGATTAATCAGGCCATTGCAGCGCAGGTAGAAAAACTGGAACATGTAATTTTTGCAAACTTCTCCCATAAACCAGCCATCCGGTTGGCTGAGGAGATCGTAAAAATTACCCCGGGAGGCCTCAATAAAGTATTTTTTGCGGATAATGGCTCCTCCGCAGTAGAAGTCGCTTTAAAGCTGAGCTTTCAATACTATCAGCAAATTGGAAAGCCAAAGAAAACGAGATTTGTAGCCATATCTGAAAGCTACCATGGGGAGACACTGGGTGCTTTGTCTGTGGGAGACATTGATTTATATAATGAAATTTATAAGCCGCTGTTATTAAAAACCTTTAAAGCAGAGGGACCGGACTGCTATCGCTGCAAATACGGACAAAGCCGTGAGACCTGCGATGCCCAATGCTTTGAAGCCATGAAAGCGGTCATAGAGGTCCATCATGAGGAGATTGCAGGGGTGATCATAGAACCCATGATTCAAGGGGCTGCAGGGATGAAGATCTATTCTCCCATTTATTTGAAAAAACTTCAGGAGCTGTGCACCCAATATGATATCCATATGATAGCAGATGAGATTGCTGTAGGTTTTGGAAGAACAGGAAAGATGTTTGCTTGTGAGCATGCAGGCGTGTCTCCTGATATTATGACTCTTTCAAAAGGATTGACAGCGGGCTATATGCCTTTATCC
Organism: Geosporobacter ferrireducens; assembly: GCF_001750685.1. Taxonomy (GTDB): domain Bacteria; phylum Bacillota; class Clostridia; order Peptostreptococcales; family Thermotaleaceae; genus Geosporobacter; species Geosporobacter ferrireducens. The sequence goes on from NZ_CP017269.1 coordinate 3,445,920, forward strand.
TTGACTTTGATGACGGATAAAATCTATGAGGTTTTCTATGACGATTACCTGGCACTAAAGGCTTTTATGCATAGCCACAGTTATACAGGCAATCCAATAGGCTGTGCCATCGCCTGTGCATCTTTAAAGATCTTTCAGGAAGAGAATATTTTGGAGAGTAATCTTATGAAAGCTGCCTGCATAAGGGAAAAGGCTGAAAACCTCTTGAAATATCCACATGTAGGGGAGTTCAGGCAGCTGGGTATGGTAGGGGCGATCGAATTAGTAGAGAATCAGGAGTCAAAAAAAGGTTTTGATTGGCAGAAAAGGGTAGGCTACCAGCTTTATCAGATGGCATTAAAAGAAGGGGTATTGTTGAGACCTTTGGGGAATGTACTTTATTTTATGCCGCCCTATGTAGTTGAAGAAAAAGAGATTGACTTAATGATCGGAACAGCTGAAAAAGTAATCAAGGAATACTTTGGATATGCCTGATAGCTGTGGGTTGGAGAAAATAGAGGTTGGTGTATTTTGAAAAACGTAAGGCATGGAAGCGCGCGAATGAGCTCCATGCCTTATATTTACCCTATCCCCTTTTGAACGAATTAAAATATTGATGTATTTAAACCCTATCTATTCTACAATTCTTTTTTCAAGAATTTGATCCATACTAAAGTTTTCAATTTGTAGATAGTACTCTGCACAATCTATCAGAGACTTCATCGGGACCAATCCGATCACTTCACTGCCGATGACAGGAACACCATAGCGTTTTGCCTCCATTTTTACCATTTCAAAGGCAGTATAGATCGCTGTTTTTTCATAATTAACTAAATTCATAGATACTTGAACGATATTCCTTTCCTCCAGCTTAACGCCCATACCCTTGGCATATCTTAAACCGCCGCCTAGAAACCGTACTTTCTTAGCGATTTGATTTGCAATTTCAATGTCGTGGGTACCCAGATTTACATTATAGGCGATCAACGGAACACGGGCACCCACTGCAGTAGCACCGGATTTAGCATTCATTTCCTGCGGGCCGAAATCAGGTTTCCAGTTATCGTCCTTAATTTTTTCAAAGAATCCTTCGTATTGGCCCTTTCGTACATCTGCAAGATTTTTTCGATCGGGTTTTGTTGCAGCTTCTTCATAGAAATATATCGGAATATTTAATTCTTCCCCCATTTTCTGTCCTACTTCCCGAGCAAGTTGGACACATTCTGCCATTGTGATATCGGAAATAGGAATAAAAGGAACGACATCGGTGGCACCCATTCGGGGATGTCCCCCTTGGTGGGTTGTCATGTCAATCAGTTCAGCTGCTTTTTTTGCCAGATTGAAGGCTGCTTCCTTAATCGGTTCCGGACTTCCAATAAAGGTGACGACTGTTCTGTTATGATCCTCATCAGAAGAGTAGTCAAGAAGCTTTGCACCTTTTACCTTCCTTACTTCTTCAACGATAGCCTCTATGATATTATTGTCTCTGCCTTCGCTAAAGTTCGGTACACATTCAACCAATTTTGCCATAGTATATCCTCCTTATTGGGTGAGAAAGTTATTTTAATAGATTAATAAACCAGACGATATTCGGTAAAGCAATTAAGTCGATTAGGAATGCCCCTACCAATGGGACAATCATGAATGCTCTAGGAGACGGTCCATACTTTTCTGTTACAGCACCCATGTTTGCAATCGCATTGGGTGTAGCGCCCAAGCCATGACCAGCCATACCTGCAGACATGATGGCTGCATCAAAGTTTTTACCAAGCAGTCTAAAACAGATAAAAATTGTGAATACAATTATGAATGCGACTTGTGCTGCCAGGATGACAAACATTGGGATTGCAAGACCGAAAAGCTCCCACAGTTTTAAAGTCATTAAGGCCATAGATAAGAAGATTCCCAGAGACACGTTTCCGATCAAGTCAATGGTATATTGATCAAGGCGTACCAGATGGATTCTGTCATTTAGATTTCTAAACAATACGGCAAGGAACATGGCACCTACATAACCGGGAAGGACCTGACCGGTAACCTTTGCAAACCATCCTGCAGCCATGGAACCCAGCGTCATGCAAACTGTAATTACGGCCATATGGATCATCATAGAATGGGAAGTGATTTTTGATGTTTCTGAAGTTCCGGCGATTTGTTCAAAAGTCTCAATCGTTTCCATATCAGAGGTATCCGGTTTTAACTGATGCTTATCTATCAGATAGCGGGCGATGGGTCCTCCGATGAGCCCACCGGAAATCAAACCGAAGGTTGCAGCGGCCACAGCCACGGTAGTTGCCCCTTGAACACCTAGAGCTTCAACAGTAGGGCCAAAGGCTGCCGCAGCACCGTGGCCGCCCTCCATAGACACAGCACCGGCCATAATGCCCAATAAAGGATGAATACCCGTTAGTTTTGCAAAGGTGAGGCCGATTATGTTTTGAGAAACTGCTAAGAAACCGCACAGCAGCCAATAGATGATCAGCGGGAGGCCGCCCTTTTTTACTAACCCAAAGCTTGCACCCAATCCCACAGTGGTAAAGAATGCAATCATGAATGGAGACTGAAAAGTAGTTTCCATCTTGAGGGTAACGATATTGCCCTGTTTCAAAATGAGCGCCAGTACAGCAAATAAGAGACCTCCGATTACAGGTGCAGGGATACAGAATTTTTCAAAAAAGCTAACCTTTTTTCTTAAAGAATAACCCAATAATAGCAGTAAGATAGCGATGGCCAGTGTTGCGACCATGTCTACACTTAATGTAAAAATACCGTCAATCATTTCCGTTTTCAATAAAAACCCTCCTTCTATATTTAACGTATCTGCCATGGCACAATATATTATTGCAATGGTCATGCCAAGTTAGGAAAACCTTTTTTCGAATTTAGAAAGGCTGTAATTCAGCCAATTGAAGTGGGATCATTTCGGTTTTGCTATTGGGAAGCATCATGGGATAAAAAAATGCCCTGCAAATTTTTACGCAGTGGCAAAATTTGCAGGGTTAAGTGAGCTGATATTCTTTGATTTTGTAACGGAGGGCCCTTTCACTAATTCCCAGAATCTCTGCGGTTCTCTTGCGATTTCCCTCATATTTTTTCAATGTAGCAGTGATAACTTTTTTTTCTATATGCTTCATAGACTCGCCTACAGGGATCGGGAGGAGATCATCATGGGGATTAAATACATTTTCAGTTATAAAGAGCTCTTCGGGCAGATCTTCTTCATGTATAAAACTATGATTTGTCAAGGCAACTGCACGCTCAATAATGTTTTGTAATTCCCGTACATTGCCGTCAAATTTATATTTTTCAATGATATCTAAGGCTTTGTGGGTAATTCCCTTAATTTCTTTGCTGAAAGCGATGTTATATTTTTTAATGAAAAAGTCTGTAAGCTTTGGGATATCCTCTTTTCTTTCGCGGAGTGGCGGCATATGGATATGAATCACATTTAACCGATAAAACAAATCCATACGAAAGGTGTTCAATTTAATTTCTTCACGCAGATCCTTATTGGTAGCAGAGATGAAGCGAACATCTACTTGTATCTCTTTACTGGCACCAATCGGGCGGATTTTCTTATCTTGAATAACGCGTAAAAGTTTTGTCTGCAGATTTAGATCCATATCGCCAATTTCATCGAGAAAAAGTGTTCCACCGTTAGACAATTCAATAATTCCCTTTTGGTCCTCAAAAGCGCCTGTAAAAGAACCTTTTTTGAAACCAAATAATTCGCTCTCCAGAAGATGACCGGGAATTGCAGAGCAGTTGATAATGTGAAAGGGCTTATTTTGACGATTTCCGCAGGTGTGTATGGCTCTTGCTACTAATTCTTTGCCCGTACCGCTTTCGCCTGTAATCAATACATTGCTGTCAATATCCTTAATTCTTTCAATAAGGTCAAATACATGGGTTATTTTTTTTGAAGTGCCGATGATATTATAGCGGCCTTGGTTTAAGCTTATTTGATCTGTAAGATACTTTATTCTGCTGTTTAATGACATATATTCTTTTGCTTTTAGCAGCAGGAGATGCAATTCATCTATATTGATGGGCTTTGCAATGTAGTAAAACGCACCGGCTTTCATCGCTTCTACAGAGGATTCAATCGTTCCGTAAGCTGTCATCATAATCACTACAATATCAGGCTTATGGGTTTTAATTTGCTTTAGGAGCTGGATACCGTCGCTGCTGCCCAAACGCAGATCGAGTAATATGATGGCAATATCCTGCTTTGTTAGAAGCTGGAGTGCAGTCGATTCGTCCTCTGCCACAAATATTTGATATTCATCTTCTAAGGCAAAGCTTAGTGAGGTACAGATAGATGTTTCGTCATCAACAATGAGCAATTTCTCCAAATTGATCCTCCTCCGGTTTTTTGAATTGAATGGTAAATGTAGTGCCTTCATTTTTCATACTATGAACCATGATTTCTGCTTCATTTTCAACCAGCAATTGATAGCATACGAATAAACCTAGGCCTGTTCCTGTTGATTTTGTTGTATAAAAAGGGTTATAGATTTTATGAAAACTTTCTTCATCAATGCCACAGCCATTATCACGAATGGAAAATAATATATGCTGAGGGGTTTCCCTTAAGTCCAGCATAATTCTTTTTTCGTCCTTATCGATGCTTTCAAGTGCATTTAAAAGAATATTAATGAGCACCTGACGCAGATGATTTTTATCCATATAAATGTGTACATTTTGGGGAACATTGCTCATAATTAGAATATTTTCTTTTTCTAATTTATTATGCAGTAATTGAATGACTCCATTTACTGCATCGAGTAGAGACAATTTTTCCTTAAAGGGTTTCCTTGGTCGGGAATATTCCAGCAAATCGTTGATAAGTGTATTTAAGCGGTCAATTTCTTGCGGAATATCTTTTGAAACCATCGTCCGAAATTTTGGATTATCGAATTTTTTTGGAATGAGCTCCGCATAGGTTTTGATAGCTGTTAATGGATTTCTAATTTCGTGAGCAATACCGGATATCAGATTTCCGAGAGATTGAAGTTTATCTTTTGTTTTAATATTTTCCTGCATCCACCGTTCTTCTGTTACATCCCGAAAGGTTAAAATAATTTCTTCTTGTTCAGGATCGATACTGCGAAGCAAACTCGTTTTATAATTGAGAATTATTTTTTCATTTTCGATACATAATTCTTTTTCTTGATTCTTATTTGGCAGCGCCTGAATATCCAAGATCGACTGAACCGGGGTATCATAATATTGCTGATTGATCAGTGAATGATCTTCCATTCGAAAAATATAATGAGCTTGTTGGTTTGCAAAGGTAATATGGCCTTTTTGATTGATTGTTACAATACCACTAAAAATTTCGTTCAGGATTTTACTGCGAAAATCCCTTTCTTCTTGAATCAGCATATTTTTCTGGATAAGATTTTCATTAGCTTCTTGGATATGGCGTGTTTGCCGGTAGACTTCTTTTTTTAACAGGTAGTTCCAGCGATAAAAGATTAATAGGGCAATGAGTGAACACAGAGCAGCAAAGGCTGCACCTACTAGGAATCTACGAATATACCAACTTGGAAGCTGTGTGGGCTGCCCAAACCATTTTCTGTAGATTTTATCATAGGTTCCATTCTTTTTAATTTCACTAAGACTTTTGTCAAGGAGATGAAGCGTTTCGGTGTTTCCCTTTTTTACTGCCATGGCGTATTTTGTTGGATTGAGTGTTTCTCCTGTCATTTTAATTTTATTTCTAGCACCCATTTGATTCATCAGGAACACACCGGCTAAGGTGTTGCCGATATATGCATCTACTTCTAGATTAAGTAAACGCTGCATTGCATGCTGCTGATCTTTGCAAAGAAAGATGTTGATTCCGGACAATTTGCGGAGATCGGTAATGACTACATCTCCTTGCTGAACGGCTACTTTTGATCCGGATAAGTTTTGAAAGCTGTCTATTTTCTCATTATCAATACTTACAAATATAGACTGAGAGTTTTCTAAATATTCTCTGGAAAAATCATAATAGAGTTCACGATCTTTTGTAATTTTCATCCCCTCAATGACATCCATTTCACCAAGCTTTAGTTTTTCGCAGGCTTCATGCCAATTCATAGGATAAAACTGTAACTCTACCCCTGCCTGTAAAGCGACGGCACGCATAATATCTACATTAAAACCTGTATAGTTGCCATTTTCATCTACATATTCGTAGGGAGGAAAATTACTGTCTCCTGCAACCTTTAATACACGGGTTTCTGAAAGTTGGGGGACAGTATTTTGTTCTAGCGGGGAAGGGGCTGAAAAACCACTAAGTAGAATAATGGTTATGAGCAATCCGATTAAAAATTTATTTTTCATACGGAACACCATCCTTGTATCTATCCCTTATATCTATCGGATTATTGAAATTTTATTGTGAAAAGAGAATTTTTCAAAAAGGAAGAATCATCTTTCATTTTACAATAGATCTGTTTTTTTTGCACGCCTCTATGAGCAAAACAGTGCAGCAGGCCAGTAATAATTTAAAAAGCTTCGGGATATATTGAGAAGGGAGGGATGCGGCATGAAAATAAGCAGAAGATGGATTGCTAGTGTGACCGCGGCACTAATCTTTGGAAATTTATTTGGATCTATGCTTACGGTAGGATGGCTTAACTATAAACTAAAGAAGGATTCTGCAGCCATTGTAAGAGAAATTATTATTAAAGAGCAGGATACGATTCTTATAGAGCTTCGCAAAGGATTGGAGGATGAAATCAATCGAATTATACAACAGAAAAAAGGTGAAATTACAGGGGAAGTTCGAAAAATGATAGAAGACACTTTAGAAAGCAAACAAAAGGAGATCAACCGTCAGCTGGAAAAGGCTGTGGATGACTACATCAAACGAAAATTGAAAAGTATTATTCCCATCGGGTAAGCGGATTAGATAAGATCCAATAGGATAAAGTTTAAACAAATATCATTTTGTAAAAAGGAAATATTCTTTTTTTCTAGAAAAATAATAAAAAGAGATACAGGAGAGAAGGAGGAAAAAATATGTACTTTGCAACTTACTTAGAAAATGGGTCAGAAAAAATTGGGGTTTTAAATAGCAGCAGAACAAAAATTATGGATATGGAGAAGCTATATGTGTCTTTCGGATTGGCAGAGGGATTGAAAAGCTGCCCTAAAACGATGCTGGAGTTTGTTGAATTTTGCCATGATGGTGTTTTAAAACAACTGCAGCAATTAACCGATCAAGACTTTAATAATAATGGAGTTGAAATCGAAAAGGTGAAACTTTGTGCACCGATTCCTTATCCAAAGCGCAACATATTTTGCTTGGGAAAAAACTATTTGGATCATGCAAAGGAAGTAGGCGTTGTTCTAGGAGATCAGGATGAGGTTCCACAGTATCCCATTTATTTTAGCAAGGTAGCCTCGCCGGCTACAGGGCATGGAGATGTGATCGAATATATGCCGGGTGTGGTAACACGGCTGGATTATGAAGTAGAACTGGCAATTGTCATTGGGAAAGAAGGAAAAAATATTCCAAAGGAAAAAGCAGAGGAATATATTTTTGGCTATACCATCTTAAATGATGTAAGTGAGCGGGGATTGCAAAAACGTCATGGTCAGTGGCATAAAGGAAAAAGTTTAGACACCTTTAGTCCTATGGGACCTTATCTTGTACATAAGAGTATGATTCCATTTCCTGTGGAACTGGAGATTTCCTGCAGTGTCAATGGAGAAGTGCGCCAGCAATCCAATACCAACAACCTAATATTTGATATTCCAACAATTCTTTCGGATTTGTCAAAGGGTATGACTTTAAAATCTGGAGATATTATTGCCACAGGAACACCAGCTGGTGTAGGTATGGGCTTTTCACCTTTTAAATTTTTAAATTCAGGAGATATAGTCTCTTGTAGCATTGAAAAAATTGGAACCCTTACAAATCCAGTAAAATAAAAAAGTTCAAGGGATAAAGTTAAGGTTATGTCTGCATACTATATAATGAAAAATAACAGAGGAGGAAATCGATCATGATCCATGCAGAAGTGGCTTTATACCCTTTAAAAACCAGCCATGCCAGTGAAGTGATTAACAATTCTATTGAAGCTTTAAGAAATCAAGGGGTACAATTTTCAGTAGGATCTATGGACACCCATATCCATGGATCGGAGGAGCAGGTTTGGAACAGTCTGAGAAGCTTATTCAGCACAGCACAGAATTCTGGAGAAGTTAGCATGGTGGTAACGATCACCAATGCAGCAGATTATTAAGAGAAAAGCAAGAGATGTTCAGTTCATGAGCATCTCTTTTTTAATTGGAAAAATTACTTTCCAGTATTTACAAAAAATATTTTTGCAAACTTTACATAGAACACATGTTCGTGATATAATAATAAAAACATACGTTCGAGAAAACGGGGGATGGCCATGATTTCTCAAGTTTTAAATTATAGTATCGACAGTGGACTGCCGATTACGATTATCTATCAAGGAAAAAATGAGATTACCAAAAGAAAGATCAAAGTCCTTTCATGGCAGGGAGAAACGATTCGTGCCTATTGCTGCCTTCGAAAGGAATGCAGAGTTTTTCATACAAATGGAATTTTAGCAGCAGTGATCTATGACAAAAAAACAGATGCTGGGCAGAATCAACGATATCATTAAAAGCATTTATCAGTATTATAGCAGGGGACGACCGCCGTGTCGTCCCGATAAATCAGCGGATGCGCATTCGTAGAAGTGGACAGTTTCTGCTGCTGGTTTTCTACAAGAACCTAGAAAGGTGGAGAGCATTATGGAATTGCTGGAGAAATTGGACATTTTAGGTACCGCAGCGAAATTTGATGTATGTGCCGCCTCCGGCTCTAATAAAAAGATACAGGGCGCCTCCTTCGGTGCTGTATCTCCCTCGGGGGTATGCCATTCTTTTACACCGGATGGCCGCTGTATTTCGTTGTTTAAAGTGCTGATGACCAATGAGTGTGAGCAGGATTGTGGATACTGCCAAAATAACTGCCACCGGGATATTCGGAGAGCGCGCTTTACACCGGAGGAATTGGTACGGCTTTTTGTACAATTCTATACACGGAATTATGTTGAGGGATTATTTCTTAGCTCGGGGATTCGCGCCTCTTCAAACAGAACCATGGAGGATATGCTTCAGGTAGTAGCGCAGCTTCGTATAAAGCATCGGTTTGGCGGTTATATTCACTTGAAAATTCTCCCAGGCTGCGAGGAAAGCATGATCGAAAAGGCTGTTTCTCTCTGCAATCGCGTATCCGTGAACATTGAGGTCCCCAGTGACCGGCATATGGAAAAATTGAGTCGGAAAAAGAATTTTGAACGGGATATTTTGGGCACGATAGGAAAAATAAGCCGGCAGTTGAAAAAAGAGCAGGGTGTAACCCAGACAACACAATACGTAGTTGGAGCGGCAGGGGAAACTGATCAAGAAATTTTCCATTCGGTCAGCCAACTGTATCATACATATAATCTTAAAAGAGCCTATTACAGTGCTTATCAGCCAATAGGACAAGGCTCTTTCGCAGCAAAGAGAGAGAATCTCCTGGTGCGGGAAAATAGGTTGTATCAGATGGATTTTTTAATGCGGCAGTATCATTTTAAAAGTGATGAGTTTGTCTTTGAGAGGGATGGCAATCTCAATTATAAGGTAGATCCAAAGATGGCCTATGCAGTCAACAATATGCACCTCTTTCCTATAGATCTGCAGAAGGCTACTGAGACGGAATTATTGCGTATTCCGGGAATCGGACCCACTTCTTGCAGAAGAATCCTGCAAATAAGAAAGAGTGTTAGGCTTACAGACTTGCAGCAGCTGAAGCATATGGGTGTGGTGATCAAACGGGCTGCTCCCTTCATCCTACTAAACGGTAAAGCTTTTGGCAGTCTGGATGAGCTGTTGAAGGGTGAAAGGCCGATGTATGAACAACTGACCATTGAACAATTTATAAAGGAGTCTGTAGGCTATGATACGATACAATAACAATATAGGGAGTTTTTTTAAGGCATGTGTCCTCGGATGGATTTTGGAAGAAGATATCTGCAGTGAGGAGGAATGGAACGGCACATTGCTGCAGTTTGCATCGGTAGTAGATGAAAGGGCATATACATGGGAAGTAATTAAAGGTATGTTGCAGAAAAAGAAAAAAGGGCAGTGGATTTTTGACAATAGAGGGGCTCGGCTAAAATATCTGTTATTATACGTTCTTCGGCATCGGGACGATAAAAAGTATGGTATTTGCAAGAAGGCGATTGATTATGGTCTGCAGCATGGAATCGAGGGGATCATCTACAAGACTACCGATGAAGGAAAAGCCTTGTATAAGCTTTACCGCAGTGTATTTGGAGAAATCCATGCCATTTGTGGTTTTGCCCGATTTGTGCCTTTGGGTCAGGGGGCCTTGGCCGCAAAAATCCAATTAGAACACCATACCATCGACTTTCTTATGGCCTATTTTCGTCAGCGTTATCCTGCACACACGTTGATACTGGTGAATCAAGGACGGGCATATATTTGTGATGAGGAGGATAACATCTATGAAGAAGAAGGAAAGGATTTTGAAGCGGCCGTCGAGTGTGATGATTTTGAAAAGTTTTGGGAGACCTATTATAGGGCTCAGTACATACCGCAAAGAAAAAATTTACGCCTTACAGCAAGGGTAATCCGAAAAAAATACTGGAATTGGCTGCAAGAGGGGAAAATAATCTTAGAAGAAGACCGCAAGGATGGTAGAAAATAGTAATATTTTCATAGAATAAATTGTAGGAGTCTGTCGACACCCCATGTTATAATGGAAATAAACAGGGAAAGAGTGAGGTGTCTAAATGGACAAAAAAAAGATTTGGCTGATTGTAGTAATGGTTGTATTTGCCATTGGCAGCATTGTAATATTTGGTAAAAACCTGGCACCGGCAACAAAAGCTGACCAAGCCAATAATGAGCAGCAACCTCAGGAACAAGGGGAGGGCGAAGAAACAAATGGCGAACAGACACAACCATCTGCAGAAGAAAATAGCGGGGTAATATATATCAGCGCAAGCAAATTAAACATTCGTAAAGAGGCTGTAAAAAATGGTGAAATTGTAGATAGCCTGATGAAGGGAAGTGCTGTCAAGGTTATTGAAGAAAAGACGGATGAAAGCAACAGTCTATGGTACAAAGTCAGCTATGACACGCCAAAAGGAGAAATGAATGGCTGGATTTCATCAGAATATACTGTAAAGGACCGTACGGAATTGCTAAGTGAGAGTTTAAGAAAGCTGGACTATTCTCCCCAGCAAAAAACCTTTGAATATCCTAATAATCCAAGGGTAGCAGTAAAAGGAATTTACTTAACAAAATATTCAGCATCTAACAGCCGGTTAGATCAACTGATCGAAATGAGCAAGAGAACAAACATAAATACTTTTGTTATTGACGTAAAGGATGACAAAGGGCACATGCTCTTCAAGACAAAGGCAGCTGAAAAATATGCTCCGGAAGCCAATGCAAAAGCTACTGTGAAAGATATTGAAGCTTTGGTTAAGAAGTTGAAAGAGAATGATATCTACCTGATTGCAAGGATTGTGTCCTTTAAAGATCCTACTTATACAACACTTCATCCGGACAGGGCGATTATTTACAAAGATACGAAAAAACCTTTTACGAACAGTGACGGACTAATCTGGGCATCAGCTCATGATCGGGATTTGTGGGAATACAATATAGAAGTATCTAAAGAAGCTGCAGCAGTGGGATTCAATGAAATACAATTTGACTATGTGCGTTTTCCTGCGTCAAATGGAGGTAAGCTGGATGCGAGCTTAGACTATCGTAATACGAAGGGGGAAAACAAGCCGGAAACCATTCAGAACTTTTTGAAATATGCCCGGGAGCAGCTTTCTCCAATGGAGGTATATATTTCTGCAGATATTTACGGCTTAGTAGGTTCTGTAGCCGATGATATGGCATTGGGACAGTATTGGGAAGCTGTCAGCAATGCTGTAGATTATGTAAGTCCAATGATGTATCCAAGTCATTATGCCAATGGAACCTATGGTTTACCGGTACCGGATGCATATCCTTATGAGACGGTATACAACAGTACCAAGGATTCTGTGGCCAGAAATAAGAATATCAAAACACCGGCTGCCATTCGGCCGTGGATTCAGGACTTTACGGCATCATGGGTAAAGGGTTATATTAAATATGGACCAAAGCAAGTAGAAGATCAAATCAGGGCAATGGAGGAAAATGGTGTAACAGAGTATCTGCTCTGGAATGCTGGAAACAAATATTCTGAAGAAGCACTGAAAAAATAACGAACAATAGGGTGGTTATCGAGATCACCCTTATTGTATTTTGAATAATCGGTGAAATTTTATGCATATGGTTGACAATGGACACATAACCATATACAATAGGTATATTAAATGAATACAACACTCATATAATGTTGGGAATATGGCCCAAAAGTTTCTACCCGATAACCGTAAATTATTGGACTATGAGTGAAAATTGTTCGGGAAATGGCGTTTTTGTATGCTTATTTTGCCATTAAACCTAGTGTTTGCAGTTTTCACCGTAGTGAGAACGCAGCACTAGGTTTTTTTTATTTTTATCAAGCATAGTCCGTAGATCTATTGGAGTTGGAGGGACAATATGGAGGCGCTAAAGCAAAAAATACGAGAAGAAGGTCAAGTTCTTACAGAAACTACGTTAAAGGTGGATTCCTTCCTTAATCATCAAGTTGATGTATCCTTCATGACAGAGATTGGAAGAGAATTTCAACGACGGTTTGCTGATGAAAGAATCACCAAGGTGATTACCATTGAAGCTTCTGGAATCCTACCAGCCATGGCAACAGCTCAAGCACTGGGCGTGCCTATGGTTTTTGCAAAGAAAACGAAGACAGTCACCCAAAATGACGAAGTATATGTACAGCAAGTAAAATCTTTTACTAAGGGAACCGTGTACGATATCAAGGTGTCAAAAAATTTTATCCAACCGGAAGAGCACATTCTGATCATCGATGATTTTCTTGCCTTTGGTCATGCAGTGCTGGGCCTGGCAGATATGATTAAAAAGAGCGGAGCCCACCTGGTGGGTGCGGGAATTGTGATTGAAAAAGGATTTCAAAGTGGTGGAAAAATTTTAAGAGAAAGCGGCATACGGGTAGAATCCTTAGCCATTATTGAAAAAATGTCCAGTACAGGAATCCTTTTTAAAGATTGATTACAGCAGTTTCCAAATTGAGAAAATGATAGGGGGAGAAAAAATGAAGAAAAAAGCTTTATTCGCAGTATCCATAATGATGATTTTGGCATTATTGGTAACTGGCTGCGGCTCAAAGCCGACACAAGCAGATCAGCCAAAGGATGAGGGCCAGGAAGAAAAATTAAAAGTGGCTTTCGTTTATGTAGGACCTGTAGGGGATGCAGGATGGACTTATTCACATGACTTGGGAAGAGAATATTTAGAATCAAAGATACCAAACATTGAAACAACTTTTATAGAATCTGTACCAGAAGGCGCTGATTCAGAGCGCGTGATTACGGAACTGGCAGAAAAGGGAAATAAGATTATTTTTACAACAAGTTTTGGATATATGGATCCAACCATTAATGTGGCAAAAAAATATCCTGACGTAACCTTCCTTCATTGTTCAGGATTTAAAACCAGTGAGAATGTAGGTACTTACTTTGGAAGAATGTATCAGGCCAGATATTTATCCGGTATTGTAGCTGGAAACAAGACATCATCTAATGTGATCGGTTATGTGGCAGCCTTCCCGATTCCGGAAGTCGTAAGAGGAATCAATGCCTTTACCCTAGGAGTTCGTTCAGTAAATCCTGATGCTGTGGTAAAAGTTGTTTGGACCAATACCTGGTATGACCCGGCAAGTGAGAAGGAAGCAGCAAAAGGACTATTGGATGCAGGGGCTGATGTAATTGCCCAACATCAAGATACACCGGGACCACAACAGGCAGCTGAGGAAAAGGGTGCGTTTTCTATTGGATACAACACAGATATGAGTCAGTTTGCACCTAAAGCCTATCTGACTTCACCGATCTGGAACTGGGGACCTTATTATGTAGAGACGGTACAATCTGTCATAGGCGGCACCTGGAAGCCAGAACAGTACTGGGGCGGCATGAATGACGGAATTACCCAGCTTGCACCGATGACAGAACTAGTAGATGCTGAAACAAAAGCATTGGTAGAGGCAAAGCAAAAGGAAATCATTGACGGAGCATGGGATGTATTCACAGGAGAAATTAAAGATCAAAGTGGAAATATCGCAGTAAAAGCTGGAGAAAAAATGACGGATGAAGAAATGCTGTCCTTTGACTGGTTTGTAGAAGGCGTAGAAGGAAACATTCCTAAGTAAAAAAATACCCAAAGGTTCAATAGAGATGGCACACAGGGCTTTACTTGTGTGCCAGTTTTCACACCCAGTGATTTGAAAGGAGAGAAACCATGACGGCAAAACAGTTGGTATCAATGCGGAGAATAACAAAAAGCTTTGGCGCTGAAACAGTGAATGATCGGATTGATTTTGACCTGCAGGCAGGAGAAATCCATGCACTGCTGGGAGAAAACGGTGCAGGAAAATCTACATTGATGAATATCCTGTCTGGAGTATATCGTCAGGATGCAGGCGAAATTAACCTTCACGGTCGGTCAGTGACCATTCATTCTCCAAAGGATGCCATTGCCTGTGGAGTTGGAATGATCCATCAGCATTTTAAATTGGTGGAGAATCTGACAGCTGCTGAAAACATCATTTTGGGTTATAAAAAAGGACTATTATTAAATCGAAAAAAAATAAGTCGGGAAATTGCTGATTTTTCTAAAGCTTATGGATTATCCATCCAGCCGCAGGATTGTATCTATCAAATGTCTGTAGGAGAAAAACAGCGGGTGGAGATCTTGAAAGCCCTCTATCGTGGAGCAGATATACTGATTCTAGATGAGCCTACAGCAGTTTTAACACCCCAAGAGGCAAAGGAGCTTTTTGTTATATTGAAAAAAATGGCAAAGGAAGGCTGCGGTGTAATTATTATTACCCATAAGATGCAGGAAGTTATGGAAATCGCTGATCGTATTACGGTGCTGAGAAAAGGAAAAAAAGTGGGCACTCAGGAAATCAGCCAAGTCAATGAGCAAATCCTTGCGGAGATGATGATGGGCCAGATGGTAGTCCGGGAAAGGGTTAAAAATGTAAATCTAGAAGGAGAAGCAGTATTGGCTGTGCAGAATCTTACGGTAAAGGGTGACAAGGGTGTAGATGCAGTCAGAAATGTATCCTTTTCCGTGAAGCAAGGGGAGATTTTAGGAATTGCAGGAATATCCGGAAGCGGACAGAAGGAACTGGCTGAAGCCATCGCGGGATTGAGAAAGGCTGAAAGTGGAAGCATACAGATGCATCAAGAGGAAATAGCAGGGAAAACGGCAAAGCAGCTCATTGATCTAGGAATTGGTTTTGTACCGGAGGATCGCTTAGGTATGGGGCTTATCGGTTCTATGGATATTGCAGATAATTTGATTTTAAAGGACTACCGAAAGGCACCGATCAGCAAGGGGATATTTATCAATAAACAAAAAGCGAAAGAGCGTGCGAAGGCAGTTATTAAACAGTTTGATGTGAAGATCGCCGATAGCAGCGGGGCGATTAAAAGTTTATCCGGAGGAAATCTACAAAAAATTTTATTGGGCAGAGAGATATTAGAGGAACCGAAGGTACTTATTGCTGCTTACCCTGTACGAGGCTTAGACATTGGAACTACTGAAGCGGTTTATAATCTATTATTGGAGCAGCGGGATAGAGGATGTGCTGTAATTTTCATTTCTGAGGACTTAGATGAAATTTTAGAGCTGTCGGACCGGATTATGGTAATGGAAGGCGGAAGAACAACAGGGATCGTTAAACCGCAGGATACATCAGTGGAAGAAATCGGACGAATGATGTTAAATGGCCGGGTCAGTTAGGAGGAAGGATTATGAATGGACGATTTAAGGTAGAGAAAAGAGAAATCCAAAATAAATATGCCCTAGCAGGTATCCGCTTGGTGGGTATCTTTTTGGCACTGATAGCAGGAGGCATCTTCCTGATGTCTACAGGCCATGCACCCATCACTGTCTATAAAGCTATGTTGGAAGGTGCCTTTGGATCTTCTTATGGTATCAATGAAACCATCGTAAAGACAATTCCCCTTCTATTAGCTGCTTTAGGGATTTCCGTAGCCTTTCGCATGAAGCTTTGGAATATTGGTGCAGAGGGACAGATTTACGTAGGGGGGATCGCTGCTGCTGCTGTTGCATTGAAGCTTGGACATCTGCCTGCCTATTTATTGATTCCGATGATGACTGCAGCCGGATTTTTAGGCGGTGCAGTGTGGGGTTTGCTGCCAGCAATACCGAGAGCCCTATGGGGAACCAATGAAACCATTATGACACTGATGATGAATTATATCGGTATATTATGGGTAGATTATTTGGTATTCGGCCCATGGAAAGACCCTAAAGGCTTTAATTTTCCAATTACACCTGAATTTAGTCCATCTGCTTTTTTGCCTACCTTCGGGAGAAGCAGAGTGCACATGGGAATTATTATCGCACTTTTTCTGGCAGTAGTATTGTATGTAGTCATCAACAAGACCCTGTGGGGATATGAAATTCGCGTGGCGGGAGAAAACAGTGAAGCAGCTAAGTATGCAGGAATGAATGTAAAAAGAAATATTCTTTTAGCTATGGCTATAAGCGGAGGGATCGCAGGCATCGCCGGGATGGCTGAGCTTGCAGGGATTACACATCGACTCCAGTCTAATTTCTCGCCAGGATACGGCTACAGCGCCATTATTATTGCTTGGCTGTCACGCCTAAATCCCATGGCAGCTATTGGTGTATCATTTTTATTCGGAGGTATGTTGGTAGGAGGTTATGCAGTACAGACCAGCGGCTTGCCTGCTGCTACTGCTGTAATGATGCAGGGTTTGATATTGTTCTTCGTGCTGGGGGCCGAGTTCTTTACCCAATACCAAATCTGCTGGATTAAAAAGTCTGCTGAAGAAAAGAAAGTAGTACGAAAGGGGGTCGAAGTTCATGGATAACACCATGTTGATTGCAACGCTGGCAGCAGCAGTAACTGCAGGAACACCGATCTTCTATGCATCCTTGGGAGAACTTTTAACTGAAAAGTCAGGCAATCTGAATTTAGGTGTAGAGGGAATGATGTTGATCGGTGCTGTATGCGGTTTTAAAGCAGCCGTGATCACGGGAAATCCTTGGATGGGTTTCCTAGCAGCAATGGCTGCTGGAGCAATGATTTCCCTTATCCATGGATTTCTTACCATACATTTGAAGGCAAGCCAAGTGGTAAGCGGTTTAGCCTTGACGATTTTTGGTACAGGATTGAGCAGCTTTATCGGAAAGCCTTTGATCGGCATACCGGCTCCTGTAAAGTTTCAAAAAATCCCCATTCCAGGCCTGGTAAATATACCCTATATGGGAAAAATATTTTTTGATCATGATGCCTTAATCTATTTAAGCTATGCTTTAGCAATCCTGGTATGGATTTATTTGTATAAAACCAACATGGGTCTAAAGCTAAAAGCAGTAGGAGAAAATCCGGCTGCAGCAGATTCTTTGGGAGTAAGTGTAACGAGAATGCAGTATATTCATGTAATGCTGGGAGGAGTACTGGCAGGTGCAGGTGGGGCCTATCTATCCTTGGCATATGCCCCTGCATGGTTGGAAAATATGACAGCAGGGCGGGGCTGGATTGCCGTTGCGCTTGTAATATTTGCTTTATGGAATCCACTCCGGGCAATGCTGGGTGCTTATATTTTTGGAGGACTGGACATTCTAGGATTTAGAGCCCAAACCTTTGGGATCACTCTATCTCCCTTCTTTATGAAAATGATTCCTTATATATTTACCATTGCAGTTTTGGTGTTTATTTCCGCCAAGAATAAACGCAATGTAGCACCACCAGCGGCACTTGGAGTAAGCTATTCCAGGGAAGAACGATAATGATTGAAAAAAGCTTCCGGTTATGAAACCGGAAGCTTTTAAATGAGACGTATTAGTCCAAGGAAGATAAGTATGGTAGCAGAAATATACTTTAAAATGTGTTCGCGTGTTATGTGTCCAATCTTTTTTCCCAAAAATTCTCCAATCCTGAAAAAGAGAATATTGATGATGAAAATTGCTGCGATAAAACTAAGCATATGAATTTTTATGATGGATATAGCCACGCCAATGGTAAAGGCATCCACTGCCAATGCCACACCAATATACATGGCTTCCTTGGGCTCTATTGTTCCGGAATGGTCGCTGTCGCCGCTTATTGGATCTCGAATGATGTTGATGACAATGCCTAGGGCTTTAATGGAGATCTTCTTAATCATCTTTTGCCCGTTTTTAGCGGGAAAGCGACAATCTAAATAGGCCTGAATTAGAAAGAAAAATCCTAACAAAAGAACTAGTGATGAACTGATTAACTTTGCCTGAAAAACTGTAATAAATGTTAAAAGCAGATTGCCTAAAGCAAAAGCTATAAAGAGTGATAAGACAGATACCATATTGATCAGAAGTAATGATTGGAAAGGTACTTTAATTCGTTTCATTCCGTAGGTTACTCCAATGCCAAAGGTATCTATGCTAATGGATATGGCAAGCAGGATAGGATAGATAAACATGGCTTCCCTCCATTCAGAAAACATAGTTTGTTACTTCTATTGTATGAAATAAAAAGTTAACCGTTCACATCTTATAAAAATATTTATATCTTCAACTGTGCTCTCATCTATAGCGTATGCAATATAAGCGAAATCGGTTATCTTATAGGCTAAGGATTCCTTCAATATAACCAGAGACAGGGGCTGCAGATAAGCTAATTGGGAAAAAAGGGAACCGTGTGGATTTTTTTTGGGGAAAAAGGTAAATTTGAGAGATAGGATTGTTTGACACTTGGCTTTTGTCATGGTAAGATTGACAAGATAAAAAAACCTTTAAAAGAAGTCCGGTGAGGCTAACAAGGAGGAAGAAAAATGAATACAGGCAAGAGAATTGCAAAAATGTTGTTAGAAATCCAAGCAGTTGCCCTAAGAGACACACAAAATCTGTTTACATGGGCATCAGGGATTCAATCACCTATTTATTGTGATAATCGTCTTACTATGGCATATCCGCAGGTAAGGGAGGCTATTGCAGAAGGTTTTGCTGCATTAATTAGAGAAAAATATCCGGAAGCAGAGGTGCTTGTTGGAACAGCAACAGCAGGAATTCCACACGCTGCATGGACGGCTCAAAAACTGGATCTGCCCATGGCCTATGTAAGAAGCAATGCAAAGGTTCATGGAAGAGGAAATCAAATTGAAGGTAAAGTGCAGCAGGGACAAAAAGTGGTAGTTATAGAGGATTTGCTCTCTACGGGAGGAAGCTCGCTGAAAGCAGTTAAAGCCTTGCAAGAGGCAGGGGCTGACGTATTAGGGGTTGTGGCTATCTTTAGCTATGGATTTGATCAGTTGGATCAACTGTTTAGCAGCGAAGGTGTAGTGTATCATACGCTTACCAGTTATCAGATTTTACTGCCGCTGGCAAAAGAAATAGGACTTTTAGAGGAAAAAGAAATAAGCTTGTTGGAACAGTGGAGTAAAAATCCTTATATATTTACAGAGAAATAATAGGGGCGGGCCTTGTGTCCGCCTATTTTAATCCCCAAAAGCCAAATAAATTTCAAATCTATGACAGATTGCGTAAGACTGAGATAATGTAGAAATACATCAGATTTTTAGAGTAAATAGGGCCATGGAATTATTGTCATGTTTGGCCATTTTGATGCATAATATACAATATGTAGTACGATAGGAAAAAAGCAGCACAACAGGAGGGGTACGAAGTGATAACTAAGGTTCAGAAGAGAAATGGCGAGATTGTCGATTTTGATGGAGGAAAAATTAAGTCGGCAATATTTGCAGCAGCCAAATCTGTTGGTGGAAAAGATGAAATGGTAGCACAAAGGCTTACAAAAATGGTCGTAGAAATTATCAATGAAACCTACGGTGCAAGCATACCAATGGTAGAGGATATACAAGATGTTGTGGAAAAAGTTCTAATTGAAGAAGGACATGCAAAAACAGCCAAAGCTTTTATTCTTTATCGAAAAAAGCATGAAGAGATTCGTGAAGTAAAGAATCTTTTCATGGATGCAGAGAGAATGATCGAGGAATATGTTAATCTGGAGGATTGGCGGGTTTACGAGAATGCCAACATGGGTTTTTCCTTACAAGGATTAAATAATCATATCGTTGAAAGCATTACGAAGAAATATTGGTTAAATAAAATTTATCGAAAAGAGTTAAGAGATGCCCACATAAGAGGGGATTTACATATACATGATTTGGGATTATTGGCACCATACTGCTGTGGATGGGATCTAGAGGAATTTTTGAGAAAAGGCTTTAAAGGTGCAAAAGGAAAGATTGAATCTAAACCACCTAAGCATTTTGAGTCAGCCTTGGGGCAGCTGGTCAATTTACTTTATACCCTTCAAGGGGAATCTGCAGGTGCCCAAGCGGTGTCCAGCATTGATACATATTTAGCGCCTTTTATTTACTACGATGAATTGAATTATGCCCAAGTTAAAAAGGCCGTCCAGCGATTTGTATTTAATCTAAATGTGCCAACCCGGGTAGGTTTCCAAACCCCCTTTACCAATATAACCTTAGATATTATACCACATCCTTTGTTGAAAAACATGCCGGCCATTATTGGCGGACAGTCCATGGAGAAAACTTATGGAGAATTCCAAAAAGAGATGGATATGTTTAACAAAGCATATTGTGAAGTGATGATGGAGGGAGACGGTGCCGGCAGAGCATTCAGTTTCCCAATCCCTACGATTAATATTACTCATGATTTTCCATGGGATTCGGAGGTAGTTAATGCAGTCATGGAAATGACCAGAAAGTTTGGCACCCCTTATTTTGCCAATTTTCTTAACGCTGATTTGTCTCCTGAAGATATTCGATCTATGTGCTGCCGCCTGAGATTAGATAATCGTGAGCTGAGAAAAAGAGGCGGAGGTCTTTTTGGCGCAAATCCTTTAACCGGCTCTATTAACGTAGTAACCTTAAATATGGCCAGAATCGGCTATTTGTCTTCCACACCGGAAGAGTTTAAAAGAAAAGTAAGGGAGTTAATGGAATTGGCCAAAGAAATTTGCGAAAGTAAGCGGGATGTGCTGGAAAAATATATGGATGCGGGGTTATATCCTTACTCCAGATTCTACCTGCAAGGCGTAAAGGATGGCATGGGACAATATTTCAAAAATCACTTCTCAACCATCGGTTTAAATGGAATGAATGAAGCATGTATTAACCTGCTGGGTGCAGATATTACTACAGAAGAAGGAAATGAATTTGCTGTTGAGGTCATGGAATTTATGAATCGTGTGATCCAAATCTTCCAGGAAGAAACAGGCAGCTTATGGAATCTTGAGGCAGCTCCGGCAGAAGGAGCAGCTTACCGGTTTGCCCGTTTGGATAAGAAGATGTATCCAAATATTTTTACTCAAGGCAAGGATGAGCCCTATTATACAAACTCAACACAGCTGCCTGTAAACTTTACGAAAGATATTTTCGAAGCCGTAGAGAGACAGGAAAAGCTTCAAACATTATATACAGGCGGAACTGTACTGCATGGTTTCATTGGAGAAGAACTCGAAAACATTGAGAGCTGTAAACTGCTGATTAAGAGGCTTATGGAAAACAGCAGCATCCCTTACATAACGATTACACCAACCTTCTCCATCTGTGATGAGCATGGCTACTTATCAGGAGAGCATTTCCAATGCCCGCACTGCGGAAGGGAAGCAGAGGTGTGGTCCAGAGTTGTAGGCTTCCATAGGCCGGTACAATCCTGGAATAAAGGAAAGCAGGAAGAATTCAAGGATCGGGAAGAATTTGAATATAAAGAAAACCTTGAGGCGATAGAAGAAGTGGACTGTGCTTGCAGAGTGTGCTAAAGATTGGGTGAGAAGGAATGCAGTTTCTAGGACAAGAGAAAACTTCGCTGGTAGACTATCCAGACAAAATCTGTACCGTATACTTCGTAGGAGGATGTAACTTTAAGTGTCCTTACTGTCACAATGGTCCTTTGGTGAAGATGCAGGGCAATCCTATAAAAGAAGAAGAGGTATTTCAGTTTCTGAGAAAGCGGAAGAAATATATTGACGGGGTTTGTATTTCTGGAGGAGAACCAACCCTTTATGAAGGATTATGTGATTTTATCCGAAAGGTTAGAGCGCAAGGGCTTTTGGTAAAGTTAGATACGAATGGTACGAATCCCCAGATGCTTGAACAGTTGCTTCAAGAGAAGCTGCTGGACTATATTGCCATGGATATAAAGGCGCCGCTGTACCTGTATGCGGATGTTGCAGGCGTACAGGTGAGCATCGAAGATATTAGGCAAAGCATCCTGTTGATACAGCATGCAGGGATTGATTATGAATTTCGCACAACCGTGTGCAAGGAGCTGTTGACGAAAACAGATATCTTAGAAATTGCATCATTTATCAAGGGAAGCAGACGTTATACCCTGCAAAACTTCCGGGATGGGGAAACCGTCCTAGGAGGAGCAGGCCGGTTTCATCCTTTTGATATAAATACTTTAGAAGAGATAGAAAGAGAAACCAAGGATTATTTTGAAATCCTGAAGATAAGAAAATAGAAGAGACCTAAGACCTGGGGCGGTGAAAAAAACTGCTCCAGGTTATTTATGGGAATGTTTTGTTCTTCGTATGCAGCAGATAAAGAATAGGATAGAAGGCGGGCGCACACTGTGCCGCCAAATTATTGCTCATGAAAAAATATTCCCGTAGGGGAGACCTGTGTTCTCACGATACATATCTTAAGCGGACGACCACAGGTCGACCCTATAATAGGGAAATATATGTAGGGTCGTAGAATCTTCTCCGACCGTCACAGAAGTTGAACGATGAAAGCGGATCAATGCCCCTATACGGAATCTATATTTATGCTCAAAAGACATCCCTCCGTAGGGGCGACCTGAGGTCGCCCGATATACATCTTAAGCGGACGACCACAGGTCGCCCCTACAGTAGGGAAATATATGTAGGGGCGGAGAATCCTCTCCGACCGCCACAGAAGTTGAACGATGAAAGCGGATGTAATGCACTTAATGTGACTTATCTATCTACTCAATATGCATTGACCAATATGAAGGATTTTCTATTTTCTATAGCGAAGTTACAAAGAAAATCATAGGGATATGCGAGGGGGAATGATATGGTGGATTACAAATTCCTATTGGCATCCATACTAAAACAGCTGGATGAAGGGATCTTGGTAGTAGATACAGATGCAAATGTGACCTTCTACAATGAACCGGCCACAAATATTGCGGGAATAACACCGGAAATTGCCATTGGTAAAAATATTCTAGAGATATTTCCAGATTTGACGCCGGAAACCAGCACATTTTATAATGTATTAAAAAATAAAGAACCGATCATTGACTATGTACAAACCTATATGAATTTTCAGGGTAAAAAGGTTTCAACTGTAACCTCCACAATCCCTTTGATGAAAAAAGGAGAATTGGTAGGCGCTTTAGAAATATACCGGGACTTTACCCAAGTAAAGGAACTGTCTGAAAAAATATCAAATCTTCAATCCCAATTATTCAAAAAGAATGGTACTGAAAAAATATATAAAGGCAATGGAACGGTTTATACATTTGAGGATATCATTGGTGAAAGCAGTGGGATAAAAAAGCTGAAGGAAAAGGCGCTAAAAATCGCAGACAGCAGTTCTCCTGTATTGGTTTACGGAGAAACAGGAACCGGAAAGGAATTATTGGTACAAGCTATTCACAATGCCAGTCGATTTAGGAAAAATAAGCCTTTCATTGCGCAAAATTGTGCGGCACTGCCTAAAAGCTTACTGGAAAGCATTTTGTTTGGGACTGCCTCCGGCAGTTTTACAGGTGCAAAAGATAAACCTGGATTGTTTGAACTGGCAGATGGAGGAACTCTTTTTCTAGATGAGATTAATTCCATGGATATAGAACTTCAAGGGAAATTGCTGCGGGTGCTGCAGGATGGAATTATCCGGAGAGTAGGAGGCACAAATACCATAACCGTAGATGTAAGAATTATAGCTTCTACGAATGAAGACCCCTTGAAGGCAGTTGAAAAAAAGATCCTAAGGCAAGATTTGTATTACCGGCTGAATGTTATCAATTTGAATATACTCCCTTTAAGGGAACGAAGAGAAGACATTCCAATGCTCATAAACTTTTTTATTAATATGTATAATAAAAAATTAAATAAAAAGGTAAAAGATATTTCAGCAAAAACGATAGAAGCCTTATGCAGCTATATTTGGCCGGGAAATGTAAGAGAACTCAAGTATGCATTAGAAAGTACCATGAACTTTATAGAAGGGGATATCATTGCCTTAGAGGATATCCCACAGCATATTTTCAACGGCATGAAACAGGGACAAACTATAAGGCTTGAATCGGCCAGACCAGAGGATATTCCGCCTTTGTCTGAGGCATTAGACCGATATGAAAGGGAGCTAATCCAAAAAGCCATTGAAAATACGAACGGCAATTGTGCCAAGGCAGCCAGACTCCTAAAGATACCGAGACAAACATTACACAATAAGGTTAAAAAATACAAAATTATGTGGCAAACCAAAATATAAAAACGTCTCAAAATTGGGACGATGTAACAAAAGTCGTCTTATTGCGTCCCAACTTTGGGACGTTTTTGTTTGTAAAAAAATGAATAAAGCTAAAATGGTGCATTTTTCAGTATTTTTCAAATTGTTAAATATTTGGCACGTAAGTTGCTAATATATCCATTTAAAAATAAATGATTAAAATTTGAAAATGGAAGGAGGATCGGTGTTTTTCAAAGAATAGAGATAAGATAAGGAGGTTGTTTATGAGTCAAAAAAACACCCATAAGAATGAACAATGGGGCAGTCGGTTAGGTTTTATTTTAGCTGCTATGGGTATGGCTGTCGGTACGGGGAATATTTGGAGATTCCCGCGTATTGTAGGAAGCAATCATGGAGGTTCTTTTATCTTGGCTTATACAATTACGAATCTGATTTGGGTTGTTCCCCTGCTGATGATGGAAATGGGAATCGGAAAGACAACCCGATTGGGCGCCATAGGATCTTTTAGAGATTTTTATGGGAAGAATAAAACGTGGCTTGGAGGATGGATTACCTTTGTCTGTGCTGCTATCACCTTTTACTATGCTGTAGTATTTGGCTATGCAATGAGATATTTTGTTTATGCTGTACAAGGAGTTATGAAGCCGGGGTTTGATTCTGCTGCGCTATGGGAAAACTTTGTGAATTCTCCCGGTGAAACCATACTCTTCCACGGAATTGCAGTACTTCTAACTGGATTTGTTATTTATAGAGGTGTTAAAAATGGCCTTGAGGCAATTGGTAAAGTTGCAATACCTACTTTGTTTATTTCCCTTATTATCGCCGCCGTATGGGCTATATCCCAACCCGGTTCATCTGTAGGCTTAAAGTATTTATTTGTGCCTGAATGGGCCGCTCTGGGGACTTCAAAGCTGTGGCTGAATGCCCTTACACAATCGGCTTGGTCTGCTGGTGCAGGTTGGGCGATGATGTTAACCTATGCAAATTATTTTAAGAAAAACGAAGACATTGCTGTGAATAGTTTTATGATTACTTTTGGAGATGCGCTGGGGGCATTGACCGCTGCACTAGCTGTTTTACCGGCAGTCTTCGCTCTCTCAGCCAGTGAAGGGGCAGCTGTCGAAGCCCTGTCAGCCGGAAATTATGGTCTTACTTTTGTGTACATAGCAAAGCTGTTCTCTAATATTCCTGCAGGAAGAATGATTTCTATAATCTTTTTCTTGGCATTATCTCTTGCAGCATTAACATCCATTATACCACAAACAGAAGTTATTGTAAGAAACTTTGTAAATGCAGGATTTTCAAGGGAAAAATCTACAATTATAGTATGTGTAGGCGTATTTATACTGGGTGTTCCATCTGCTTACAGTATCGATATACTAAATAATCAGGATTGGGTATGGGGTATAGGGTTGCTGGTGAGCGGCCTATTCTTTGCCATGGCCGTATATAAATATGGTGTAGACCGTTTCCGTAATGAAATCATTAATTCATGCAGCGATATTTATGTTGGAAAATGGTTTAACTACTGTGTAAGGATTTTCCCGGTTCTGCTGGCCATTGTTGTAGGCTGGTGGACTTATCAATCCATTATATGGCACCCGGAGGACTGGTGGAATCCCTTTGTAGTAGATAGTGTTGGAACCGTTGTGGCCCAATGGGTTATTACAGGCATATTATTCTATCTTGCGAATAACTGGCTGGCTAATTGGATAAAAGATAGCTCCCCAATGGGTACTGCAAAAAGTGAATAGAGGAGGATGAGCAGATGCAAACCGTATTATGGATGATTCTATTGCTGGGCATAAACTTAGGGGGATTTATATATTTTGCCAATTTAGCTGCAAATAAGGAAAAAACAAAATCTCAGGAATAATTTTATCTTCGGCTCTTTATAGATCCGACAGAATGAACTTGAAGGTGAATCCTTGATTGAGCGAATAAATAGGAAATGCTAATATGTCATCAAGGATTCATCTTTAAAAGCTTTCAAAGGAATAATGAACTGCGGCAATTATGACTTTTACTTGAGGTGATTGATTTGACAATCGGAACGATCTTTAATATTCAAAAGTACGCTATACATGATGGACCGGGAATAAGAACTACCGTATTCCTAAAGGGGTGCCCACTGAATTGCTGGTGGTGTCATAATCCTGAAAGCCAGAGTATTCAACAGGAGATCCTCTTTTCACCGGATAAGTGCATCGGTTGTGGAGATTGCTATAAGGGCTGTATAGGTAAAGCAATTTCAAGTATTCAAGGTCAACGGATAAAAGATAATAATAAGTGTAGTTTGTGTGGGAATTGCGCAATAAACTGTCCTGCTGAAGCCATAGAGATGATTGGGAAGACTATGACAGCAGAAGATCTAATGAAGGAGATTGAAAAAGATCGGATCTTTTATGAGGAATCCGGCGGTGGTGTAACTTTTTCCGGAGGAGAGCCTTTGATGCAGTCAGAATTTCTTCATGAGGTACTCCATAGATGCAGGGAAGTTGAAATCCACACTGCATTAGATACCTCTGGATATTCGTCCTGGGAAATACTTTCTAAAATATCTTCACATGTAGAATTGTTTTTATATGATATCAAACACATGAACGATCAGAAACACATGGCCTTGACAGGCGTATCGAACAGGCCGATATTAGATAATTTAAAAAAACTTGTGGCAGAAGGTAAAAGGATTTGGATCAGAGTGCCTATTATACCAGGGATCAATGATGACGACCAGAACATAGCAGAAATAGGAAGCCTAATGGATTCACTGAAGCTAAGAGAAATATATCTGCTGCCATACCATAATATTGCGATGGATAAATACAGGAGACTGGGTAAAACCTATGGCCTGCCGGATATTCAGACTCCTTCAGATAGATGTATGAACGAAATAGCCCAAAACCTGAAATCTTGTGGACTAAAAGTGAGGATTGGAGGATGATGTATTCATGAATGAAAGAGTAGCAAAATTAAGGGAACAAAGTGTTACGGCAATACCCCATATATCTATAGAAAGGGCTGAACTGGTAACAGAAGCTTATCAGCGGTATGCAGGAAAAGTTTCTATTCCGGTATTAAGGGCATTGACTTTTCAGTATTTAATGGAAAATAAAGAAATATGTATTAACGAAGGAGAGTTAATTGTTGGAGAACGGGGGCCCGCACCTCAATCAACGCCTACCTATCCGGAACTTTGCTGCCATACGATGGAAGATTTGCAGATTATGAACGACCGAGAAAAGATTTCCTTTAAGGTAAGTGATGCAGTCCGAAAAGTCCATGAGGAAAAGATTATGCCATACTGGAGCGGAAAATCAATTCGGGACTTATTGTTTGATCAGATGACCAGCCAGTGGAAAGATTGTTATGAAGCTGGAATTTTTACAGAATTTATGGAACAAAGAGCTCCTGGCCACACTGTATTGGACGGGAAGATTTACACAAAAGGATTTTTAGACTTTAAAAAAGATATTGAAAAAGCCCTTGAAACAATTGACTACTACAATGACAGTGAAGCCTATAAAAAGCAGGAACAATTAAAAGCGATGCTTATCTGTTGTGATGCGATTATCACCTATGCCCGCAGACACGGAAATAAAGCTTTAGAATTAGCAAAAAAAGAAATGAATCCTGAAAGAAAAAGAGAACTGGAAGAAATTGCATCGGTATGCAGCCACGTGCCGGCAAATCCGCCAAGAAATTTCAGAGAAGCAGTGCAAATGTATTGGTTTGTTCACTTAGGGGTAATCACTGAACTCAATACGTGGGACTCTTTTTGTCCGGGAAGACTGGATCAGCATTTATATCCATTCTACAAAAAAGAAGTAGCAGAAGGAACATTGAGCGCAGAAAAGGCTAAAGAAATATTAGAATGCTTTTGGGTAAAAGTTAACAATCAACCAGCGCCGCCTAAGGTGGGGATTACTTTAGAGGAAAGCGGAACCTATACAGATTTCTGCAACATCAACATCGGAGGAGTAAAAGCTGACGGGTCAGATGGTGTAAACGAGGTTTCCTATCTGCTGTTAGATGTCATTAAAGACATGAAAATTCTCCAACCGAGCACAAATGTACAGATAAGTAAAAAGAATCCTGATAGATTTGTTATAAAAGCTGCTGAAGTAATCCGCCAGGGAATGGGATTTCCCTCTGTTTTTAATGCAGATGCAGTCATTCAAGAATTGCTTCGCCAGGGAAAATCTTTGGTAGATGCCAGATGCGGCGGAACCAGCGGATGCGTAGAAGTTGGAGCTTTTGGTAAAGAAGCATATATTCTGACGGGATATCTAAATTTAGTTAAAATTTTAGAAATAACATTGCATAACGGGATTGATCCCCGAACAGGAAAGAAGATCGGCATTGAGACAGGAGATCCAAGGGACTTCCAATCCTTAGAGCGGTTGATCGATGCATTTAAAAGGCAGCTTCACCATTTTGTTGAAATTAAGGTCAGAGGAAACAATATTATCGAAAAGTTGTACGCGGAGTATATGCCTTCTCCATTTATGTCTGTAATCATTGATGATTGTATTCAGAATGCAAAGGATTATAATGCCGGTGGTGCCAGATATAATTCCAGATATATACAGGGCGTTGGAATTGGAAGCATTACAGATTGCCTATCTTCTATTCAGTACCACATTTTTGATAAAAACAATTTATCCATGGAAAGGATGCTAGCGGCATTAAAAGCAGATTTCGATGGATACGAAAAAGAACGTCAATTATTCTTAAACAAAACACCGAAGTATGGCAATGATGATGATTATGCAGATGAAATTATGCTTGAGATATTTAATGCCTTCTATGAGGAAGTAAACGGCAGACCTACTGTAACCGGCGGAACCTATCGGATAGAGATGCTTCCGACTACCTGCCATGTATATTTTGGTGCAGTTGTAGGGGCCACACCGGATGGCAGAAAGGCTGGAATTCCGTTGTCTGAAGGGATTTCTCCAGTTCAGGGAGCCGATAAGCATGGACCCACAGCGGTTATAAAATCAGCATCCAAAATGGATCATCTAAGAACAGGCGGAACCCTGTTAAATCAAAAATTCACCCCCAGTGTGGTGCGTGGAGAAGACGGACTGGTAAAAGTAAAAGATCTAATCAGAGCCTATTTTAAGCTGGATGGGCACCATATACAACTTAACATCGTAGATGGGAATATCTTAAGGGATGCTCAAAAAAATCCTGAAAAATACAAGAATCTGATTGTAAGGGTTGCCGGCTATAGTGATTATTTCAATAACCTCAATAAAGGACTCCAAGACGAGATCATTGCAAGAACAGAGCATATGAGCTTTTAAATACATTTAACCAATGTGTTGGGCAAGAACTGGAGAAGGATAGAGCCATTATTCTCCAGTTCTTTAAATTAAGAGAAGGATATTTTTACGTAAACAAAATTGATTAAATGGGGTGGCGAAAATGAAAATATTATCGAAGAAACAAGAATTATGCATAGCATGCGGCGCCTGTGAAGAGGTATGCTCAAAAACCTATTTTAAGGAAAATAATAGAGAAAAGTCTTGCATAAGGATCGAGTCAGACAAGGAAGAAAAGATAAATCTATGCAACCAATGTGGTGTTTGCATTGACATCTGCCAGGTTAAAGCGATCTCCAGAAATAAAATGGGTGTGGTAACCATCAAAAAGAAAGACTGTGTCGGATGCTTTATGTGTGTAGGCTTTTGTCCACAAGAGGCAATGCGGCAGCACGATGCGTATATAGAACCTTTTAAATGTATAGCTTGTGGATTATGTGCCCAGGTATGTCCAACTGGAGCAGTATTTATTGAGGACATTGAAGGACAGCAGTTAGAAATGCTAGAACAAATTGCAGCTAGTGATGAGCGTAAATAATCAGTTCTTTTTATACAAAAACCGATAAGGAGGAAGGCATTCATGAATCTTTTAGAGATGAAAAAGGCACATAGACGATTAACAGAATATCAATATAATTTGGGAAAAATAGAAAAAGGCTATACCAATAGAAGTCTCTACATAAATTTATCCGATCGTACAATTACATCAAAGCCTGTAACTGCAATGATGAAGGACAAATTCATAGGCGGAAAAGGGTTTGGATTATGGTATCTATGGAATGCGGTCAACGAAAGGACAAAATGGAATGATCCGGAGAATGAGATTATTATTGCAGGCGGCCCCATATGTGGTATTACACAATATCCCGGATCAGGAAAGTCATTAGTCTGTACCATATCGCCATTAACAGGGATGCCTATGGACAGCAATGTAGGAGGGTATTTTGGACCCTATCTAAAATTCTCAGGGTGGGATGCGCTGGAGTTGCAGGGAAAAGCAGAAAAGGATGTAATCATTTTTATCGACGGGAATGCAGGAACTGTTCGAATCGAAGAGGCACCGATTGAGCCTGTGGATGGACATGTGTTAAGTGAGATACTTACGGAAATGTACGCAGATTCAGAAGAGGACAAGAAGCATATATCTGTCGTAACAGCTGGAACAGCGGCTGAGCATACACGTCTGGGGCTGCTCAACTTTAGCTTCTATGATGTTAGAAGACAGGCAGCAAGGCTGAAGCAAGCCGGAAGAGGCGGTATCGGAACGGTATTCCGGGATAAAAGGATCAAAGCCTTAGTCGTTAAATATAAGGGTGTTAAAGGAAATCTAAACAATTCTGCCAGCCAGTCTTTAATCAATAAAGCAGGTATTAAGCTGCATAAAGAAATCTGCAAACTTGACAATGTGCAAAATAAGATGAGAAAAATAGGAACGGCCAACATCATAGAAGTAATGGATGATTATGATCTGCTTCCAACCCATAACTACAAATTTGGCAGTCATCCGGATACCTATAAAATAGCATCCAATGTATTTATCGAAAAGTATATTACGCAGGGAATGCCGGATGGCTGCTGGTACGGCTGTTCTTTATCCTGTGCAAAGGCTGCAGATCATTTTGAACTAAAAACAGGCCCCTATAAGGGCCATAAAGTAACTGTCGATGGACCAGAGTATGAAAATGCAGCCGGTCTCGGATCAAACTGCGGAATATTTGATCCGGAAGCCATACTGGAGCTTAATTTTTATTGTGATACCTATGCAATCGATACAATATCCTTTGGAACACTCACAGCCTTTGTCATGGAATGCTATGAAGCAGGCATATTAAATAAAGAGATAACTGGAGGCCTTGAACTGAACTTTGGAAATGCAGAAGCGTCGCTGGCACTTCTGCATCAGATGTCACGGGGAGAAGGCTTTGGTTTGACTGCCGGGCAAGGTGTACGCAGGATGAAAAAGCTTTTTATAGAAGAATATGGTGCAGACCCGGATTTCATAAAGGATATCGGTATGGAACAAAAGGGGCTGGAGTTTTCGGAATACCTGCCAAAAGAATCCCTGGCACAGCAAGGGGGATATGGCCTCACCAATAAAGGACCCCAGCATGATGAAGCATGGCTGATTTTCATGGATATGGTAAACAATCAAATACCTACCTTTGAGGATAAGGCAGAAGCGCTCCACTATTTTCCGATGTTTAGAACATGGTTTGGATTATACGGACTGTGCAAGCTGCCGTGGAATGATATCAGCCCGGAAACAAATGGGGAGACTGATGAACCGGCAAAGATACCGGAGCATGTGCAAAACTATGTAGATCTATGTAATGGCGTAACGGGAAAAAATATAGATAAAGAGGAACTGATCAGAGAATCAGAACGGGTCTATAATTTCCAAAGAATTTTTAATATTAGAATGGGTCACGGCAAAAGAGAAGATGACGCGATACCTTACCGTGCTATGGGACCTGTAACTGTAGAAGAGTACGAGTCCAGGCAGGAAAGATATGATCATCAGTTAAGTGAGTTGGTCGGATATAATCCTGTGGGAAAATCAACAGAGGAAAAAATTAAAGTTTTGAGAAAGTACAGGGAAAGCCAGTATGAACAACTTATCGACGCTGTTTATAAGAGAAGAGGGTGGACATTAAAGGGGATACCTACCATAGAGCACCTTCAAAAAATAGGTATGGATCTTCCGGAGGTGATTGAAGTAGTGAAGGCCTATATTGGATAAGCTGAAGGAATGATGAAGCCATAATAAAAAGCTTGAAGATTAACAAAAAACTGGTTCGAAGCTCGTGAATTGTGGACAGAAAAAGTTCTGTTTACACTTACGGGCTTTTTTCTTAAAGTTAATATTAGCTATCAATAGAGCAAGGAAATATTTTTGGAAAAGTTTAATATACGAATGGAACTTGTTTTATAGAAGAACCTTATGTTATTATTGTATCAATGATTCATTAGAGTAAATCGCTTAAGAGTCGAATTTAAGAATTTCAAATAATTGGTGCCACAGGAAAGTTCATATGATTGCTCTAGCTTATATGAGCTGAAGAAGATGAACCGGCGAATGGATGGTGATTCAGTAATGTATGGACGGCTGCCAAAATAAGTATATGCTTTGTGAAGGAGGGATTTTTATATTTAAAAGTATATATGTAAAACCGGCTTTTTTGGATTCAGAAAGTATATCGGAAAATCGCAGCAGATATATGGTCTTAGTTGCATGGGGGCTTACGTTGTTAGGTTTTGGTCTGGTAATGGACACACCACAGAATATTATTTCCGGATTATATCGCATCATTGTGGAACCTGATTTTTTAATCACAGATTATATCAGTATAGGCGGGTTAGGCGCAGCCTTTGTAAATTCAGGACTTTTGATGCTGCTTTCCACAGGAATGCTGCGGCTTTTAGATATTAAAATTACGGGAGCAGCCGTATCAAGTATGTGGTTGATGTCCGGGTTCGGTCTTTTCGGAAAGAACATCCTAAACGTCTGGTTTATTATCATAGGGGTATGGATGTTTGCTCGATTTCAAAAGGAGAAATTTAGTAAATACGTGTATATTGCTTTATTTGGAACGAGCTTAGCGCCTACCGTAACCCAAATCATGTTTGGATTGAGTCTGTCTAAAACGCTAAGCATTCCTTTTGGAATACTTACAGGGATTGCTGTTGGTTTTATCCTTCCGCCGCTTTCTTCTCATATGATGAGAATTCATCAAGGATTTAATCTGTATAACATTGGTTTTACTGCAGGAATTATTGGAACCATTCTAGTTTCTATATTTAAGTCCTATGGATTATATATGGATACCAGAATCATTTGGTCTACAGAATACCAAGGTCCGTTGACTATACTTTTGATGACGTTATTTCTGAGCATGCTAGTCATCGGATATATCTATAATGGAATGTCCTTTCGAGGATTGCAGAAATTGTATAAATATTCTGGAAGAGCGGTAACTGACTTTCTGGTTTTAGAAAGCTTTCCAGTAACATTAATCAACATGGGCATTAATGGAATATTTTCTACATTGTACATCCTGTTTGTAGGGGGTGTTCTCAATGGTCCGATTATTGGCGGTATTTTTACTGTTGTAGGCTTTAGTGCTTTTGGGAAGCATCTATCAAATATATTTCCGATATTCCTAGGTGTATCCCTAGGAGGATTAACAAAGATGTGGAATGTTAACGAACCAGGTATGTTATTGGCCGCATTATTTGGTACAACATTAGCCCCTATTGCAGGGCAGTTTGGATGGAGATACGGTATTATCGCAGGATTCTTACACTCGCTTGTAGTGCAAAATGTAGGTTATCTGCATGCTGGATTAAATCTGTACAACAACGGTTTTTCAGGTGGAATTGTAGCAGCAACAATGATTCCGATTATTGAAGCCTTCAAGAAGGAGGAGTAACATGAAGCATGAAAGGTTAAAAATATCTAAAATTGTAGAAGAACTTATGAATTATTTCTTCTATATGGGAGCTACAGAATTTAATTTTAACGTGCAGGAAACAGAAGATCATTTTAAGATTTACTGTCAGAGTAATTACAAAGAAAACTCACTAAAAAAGCTGGAAAAATTGGTGAAACTTCTGAATTGCACAAAGCATGAGGAACTGGAAGAGTACTACTGGACATTGACAGGAGACTGCGATGTAGCCAATGAACTAAGTCTGGTTGGAATGATGATTGATGAAGCAACCGTACGCTATAGTGAAGGTGAGGATGTAGAGATTATTCTATACAGATACAAGATAAACAAGTCAAAATAAATGATATAAGGTTATTTTAAAGCCCCCGGAATAAAATTTCGAGGGCTTTAAAATAACTTTTAAGCTTTGTGTATTTCCCAAAATAGATGCTAAATTATAGTGTATATAAAACATATTTGTCTTCACCTCTTTTTTAAACATGGTAAAATAGAAGGAAAAAACAACTCACAAATTAGAAAGGATTATCTATGCAAAATGAGGCAGGTAAAATGAATCATAAGGTATACTATAGGATATTTAAGTTGATATTGATAACGGCTATATTAATGCTGGTTATTTTAGGTTTGGTAGTAGAAAGTTACCACTATTATAAAGACATGATCGTGACTTCTGAGCAGAATAATATTTTGAGTGTGGTCACAACCGTATCAGAACAGATGGAAGGATACTTTGAAAAGAAAGATCATTATCTCAGAGAGATGTTAAGTGAGCCACAATTTCAGGAAGAATTCTCAAAATTAACGAAGGGTCTGGTGAAGGAAGTAAAGATCATTGAACTGCTGTTTAAACTCCAGAGCCAGGAGTATATTGCATTAGAGCTTATTGACAAGAATGGAAGCCTGCTAAAGGCGTATACAAATGATCCTAAATATATTTACAATATGGGAGAAGATATTAAAAATGCCGTTATAGCAGGGAAGGAAACCTATTTCATAGAACCCATAGGAGATAGGAGTATCAATATTACTCACCCGGTTAGAATAGAAGGAGATGTTTTGGGTTTTATAAGAATGAAGCTGAATACAGATTATATCTTTAATACTTATATCGCAAGCTATAAGCTGAACGAGAAGCGATATATTTCCTTAAAGGATCGCTATGGAAGGCTGCTGTTCCACCCTTCTAAGGAGGGAATCGGCGAAGATGTGGTGGAAGTCAGAAAAAGGCAGTATCCTGATTATGACTGGAGCGAGCTGGAGAGCATTGTACAGAGGCAGATTAATAAAGAAACAGGGGTTGCAATCTATCACTCCATATGGCATGGTGAAGGAAAGCGAATTAAAAAAATTAGTGCATTCACTACCAGTGATATCGGAGATACATTTCTTATTGTCAATTTTTCTGTGGACTATAAGGAAACTACATCGGGTATTCAAGGTATTACGAATGTAACGATATTAGCTTGCCTTTTGCTGATTACAACCGGTTTAGTGATTATAGGATACATTTATCGTGTAGAAATAAAAAAGAATACCCTCATGGTAGAAACTGTATATTTAAATGAATTAAAGGAAAAGAATGCACTTTTAATGCACCAGTCCAAATTTGCTGCCATGGGAGAAATGCTTGCCACCATAGCCCACCAGTTGAAGCAGCCGCTAAATGCACTTAAGCTTTCTCTTTATAATATTGAGGATTATTATACATTAGGAGAAAATAATGAAGAATACCTAAAAAAATTGATGGAGTCAAATTATAAATTTATAGACAAAATGGCAAAAACTATTGATGACTTTAAGTTCTTTTTTAAACCGCAATATGAAAAGCTAGAATTTAATGTCTGTGAAGCGGTAAATTTTGCCATTGACTTAAACACAGCGCGAATAAACAATCTGGAAATTGAAGTAAACTTAAAAGGTACTCGGAATTTAACCATAAAAGGGGAAAGCAACGTATTTTCTCAAGTTGTGCTAAATCTGCTAAATAATGCAATTGATGCTATGACAGCAGGGATTGGAAAAAGATATATAGATATTGATATTAAAGAAAAAGAAGAAACGGTTATTATTGAGATTACGGACAATGGCGGGGGAATCCAACCAGAGATTCAGGACAGACTATTCGAGCCCTATGTAACCACAAAGGGGGATCAGGGAACAGGGCTAGGCTTGTATATCTCAAAGAATATATTAAAAGAAAAATTTAATGCAGATTTATTCATAGAAAATACAAAGGATGGGATGAAGGCAGTGATGATTCTACCTAAGGGAGGAAGTGGTGTGCATGAGCAATAACCTGCTCAAAAATCTAAAAGTCCTCTATGTTGAGGATGAAGAAGAAGTGATGGAGCAGATGAGCTTTTTTCTAAAAAAACGAACGGGAAGGCTAATAACTGCTAAAAACGGCAAGAACGGGTTAGAGGAATTTAAGTTAAATAGGCCGGATCTAATCATCTCTGATTTGAAGATGCCGGTTATGGATGGGATTGCCATGGCAAGGGAGATTCGGAAGATCAGTGATGTACCCATTATTATTACAACTGCCTTTTCAGAGAAAGACATTATTCTAAAAGCCGTTGATGTAGGCATTGAAAAATATCTGGTCAAGCCCCTAGATGCTAGAGAACTTGTGACGGCCATGGAGAGTATTGCAGTGAAGATTTTCAGAAACAGGGGAGAACTTCTGGAAGTCAGAAACAAAGTATTTTCTAAAGAAGAAAAACTGATGATAGAAGATAATATTAAAAATGCCATTGCGAAATTCATAAAGGAAAAAACCGGAAAGGGCCCTAAAAATGTAAAGGCTTTTCTTCATGGTTTAACATTAGAGATAGAAATATTAGAAGCTTTCACAAAGTTAGAGAAGGCTCTTTTAGAAAAAGAGAAAAATATATCCATCGTAAGATATAACCGTGAAGTTTTTTATAAGGACTATGAAGAAGCAATGAGAGATAGTATAAAGGCCTTTTTTCCATGGGAGATTCGATTAGAATCTGTAGAAATTGATGTTGTAGACGACAAAAATCGACTTTATTTTTCAATTTGTTAAAAAAATACTTTACAACAAAATAGAATTGTTGTATATTAAAATTAAAGCTACGTTTGAAAAGGTTTTCAATGAAAAGCTTCTCAAAATAGCTTATGGAAGTCAAAACCTAATAATAACCCAAGTGTTTGAGTTTATTTGAGAAAGTCTGTCGATTTAGCTTAAATAGGCCAACACAGAAATCATTATTTCTGTGTTGGCCTTTTTTTATTTATTTTTTTAAAATTATAAAATATGGGAGGAACATTATGGAAATTACACAAGGTGTAAAAGCAGTTCAAGGTGAAAAACTGGAAAAAAAGCAAATAAAGGTATATGGTATTCCACTGCCCCTATTTGCAATCTTTGCAGCGATCACAATTGGTGCGTCTATTGCAGGGGTTTTACCTGTATCGATTGTGGGTGCTTTGGGCGCTTGTTTGGTACTAGGTGCTATATTTGGGGAAATAGGAGATCGTATTCCTATTTGGAATGAATATATCGGAGGAGGAGCAATCCTTGGATTCTTAGGTTCTGCCTATTTGGTCTACAGTAAAATTATGCCTGAAAAAACAGTAGAGTCTATCACCGTATTTATGGAAGACACAGATTTTCTAACACTTTTTATTGCTGTATTGATCACAGGAAGTATGCTTTCCGTAAATAGAAAACTATTGATGAGAGCAATGGTAGGATATGTACCGACGATCATCATGGGTGTTGTTGGAGCAATGATCTTTGGCGCAGTGGGTGGATTGATTACCGGTGTTCCAATTACAAATGTATTGACGATGTATGTACTGCCGATCATGGGAGGCGGAACCGGCGCAGGTGCACTGCCGATGAGTGAAATCTATGCTGCAACAACCGGTGGAGATCCAAAACAGTTCTTATCTTTTGCTTTACCGATTCTTACAATTGCAAATATTATATCCATATTCTTTGCTGCAATCCTTAATAAATTAGGCCAAAAGAAACCTGTATTAACCGGTAACGGAGAATTGGTTAGAGGAAAAGGCTTTAATGCCGAGGATGAAAAATCAAACTTAAAAATCACCCATAAAGAAATTGGAGCTGGATTAGTTCTTTCAATCGGTATGTTTCTTCTTGGAACATTGATGAGTAAGGCTATTTTACCTTCAATCGGTGGCGTAAAGATTCATACCTTTGCATACATGGTGTTATTGGTAGCTGTATTTAATATGATCAATATCATTCCGGAGGAGTTAAAGCAAGGGGCCAAGAAATTACAAAGCTTTTTCTCGGGACAATTCCTATGGGTTATCATGGTTGGTGTAGGGGTAGCCTATACAGATTTAGCAGAAATTATTGCTGCAATTAACGTGACCAATGTTGTAATAGCTGCATTTATCGTAACAGGAGCAGTGATGGGCACTGCATTATTCGGTTATCTGGTAGGATTCTATCCGATTGAATCAGCGATTACAGCAGGATTATGTATGGCAAACAGAGGTGGTTCAGGAGATTTGGCTGTACTAGGCGCTGCAAAGAGAATGGATTTAATATCCTTTGCACAGATTTCTTCCAGACTTGGTGGAGGGATCATGCTCGTCATAGCAAGTATCGTATTTGGTATGCTGTTTTAGTTAAGGAGGGAAAATATGGTAGGAATTGCAGGATTTGAAAAGGAACAAGACTGTCTTGTAAAGGTGACCTTAAAGGATACAGGTGGATTGAACATCCATATCAATAGCAAGCTGAAACTGCTATTTGGAAAGCTGATGTTGGAAGCAGTAAGAGATGCGGCCAATGAAATGAAGGTTGAAAACGCAAATATCGAAGTGTCGGAATTCGGATCTCTGGATTTTGCCATTAAAGCAAGAGTGAAAACAGCGATCAGAAGGGCTAGGAGGGCTAAATATGAACAAGCTTAGAAGAACAATGTTATTTTGCCCGGCAAGCGAGCCAAAAATGTTTTATAATACCCCTGTATACAATCCGGATTGTATTATTTTCGACTTAGAGGATGCAGTGGCCTATGCAGAAAAGGACAGTGCAAGAGACTTATTGTGTGAAGCGGTGAAAACCTTAGATTTTAAGGATATTGAAATATTTGTCAGAATCAATCCTCTCTATACAACTTTTGGGGAAACCGATGTAAGAGAGGTAGTAAAAGCCGGTGTGCGAAATATAAGACTGCCGATGTGCGAAACGGCAGAGGATGTAAAAAAACTGGAAGTCCTGCTGGCAGAAGTTGAAAAGGAAAACAATATTGAAGTAGGAACTGTGAAAATACAATGTGCCATTGAAACACCAAAGGGAGTTTTGAATGCACTTGCCATTGCCACAGCAAGTCCGAGAGTTGTAGCCATATCCTTTGGCGCAGAAGACTACACAAGGACTCTTGGTGTGGATAGAACAAAAACAGCGAAAGAGCTGACCCATGCAAGATCTTATATTGTCCTTGCCGCCAGTGTTGCAAATGTAGACGCAATTGATACGGTATGGGCAGATGTATCTGATATTGAGGGCTTTAGAGCCGAAGCCCAAGAGGCGAAAATACTAGGATTCTCAGGTAAATCCTGTATTCATCCTGCACAGGTAAAGGAAGTTCACAAAATATTTACGCCTTCTTCGGAAGAGATAGAAAAATCCTTGAGAATTATTAGCGCTGCTAAGGAAGCTGAAGAAAAAGGTGTAGGGGTTATTACAGTAGACGGAAAGATGGTAGATGTACCAGTCATTCAAAAAGCTGAACGAATCGTTGATTTGGCTAAAGCTGCGAAGGTACTAAAATAAGGGGGATGAAAATGGAACTTGTAAAAAATAAAGTTGGAAGAATGGTTCCCACCTATATTGAGGGTATCGGAGAACTAAAGCCCTTTAACGGAATATTTGATACAGAAGTTGAGGGAAGAAGACATGGAGCCATAAATAGTAAAGTAGTACCATCAGATCAAAAACTGTTAGGATCAATTCGAGAAGCAATTGAAAAAACAGGATTGAAGGATGGAATGACTGTTTCTTTCCATCACCATCTTAGAAATGGTGATTATGTACTCATGATGGTAATGGATGAGATCGCGAAGATGGGGATTAAAGATATTACGATTTGTTCTTCTTCCTTGACGAATGCCCACGAGGGATTGATTGAGCATATTAAAAAAGGCGTGGTAACCGGACTTCATACCAGTGGATTGAGAGGCAATATTGCAAAGGAAATTACCACGAATTGTATTCTGCCGACACCGGTAATTTTTAGAACCCATGGTGGCAGAGCCAGAGCCATTGAATCCGGAGACGTAAAAATCGACGTAGCCTTTGTTGCAGCATCCTGTTGTGATGAGATGGGGAATATGAATGGAAAAGTGGGCAAATCTGCTTTCGGTGCAATGGGATATCCGATGGTAGATGCACAATATGCAGATAAGGTCGTAGCGATAACAGATAACCTGGTATCTTACCCTGCCTATCCCATCAGTATCCCACAAAACCTGGTTGATTATGTTGTAGTAGTGGAGGAAATTGGAGACCCAAGTCTAATCAGTGCAGGCGCCACAAGGGTAACGAAAAATCCTTTAGAACTCTTAATTGCAGAATATGCCAGTGAAGTCCTGATTCAATCAGGATTGGTAAAGGAAGGATTTTCTTTTCAGGCAGGAAGCGGCGGTGCGTCCCTTGCAGTAGCGAAATTTTTAAGGGATTATATGAAGGAAAATAATATTGTCGGGTCCTTTGCTTCCGGCGGGGCTACCTCCTATCTGGTGGAACTGCTGGAGGAAGGGTTATTTAGAACTTTACTGGACACACAAACCTTTGATGCAAAAGCAGCTACATCCTTTGTGAAGAATGAAAATCATCTGGAGATGTCAGCTTCTATGTATGCGAACCCTCACAACAAGGGATGCGTAGCCAATAAGCTCGATATCATGATTCTTTCTGCCACAGAGGTAGATGTTCATTATAATGTAAATGTGATGACTGCTTCTACGGGTGTAATCATGGGGGCCCAAGGAGGACATCCTGATACTGCTGCAGGAGCAAAATTGACTGTGGTAGTGGCACCATTGATGAGAAAGAGAATACCCATTGTCGTAGATGAAGTAACCACCGTAGTGACACCGGGAGAAACGGTAGATGTAGTGGTAACAGAAAGGGGTATTGCCGTAAATCCTAAAAACCTAGAATTACTGGAAAAGCTAAAAAAGACCAACCTGCCGGTTATGACCATCGAAGAGTTAAAGAACTTAGCTGAAAATTTTACAGGTAAGCCTGAAAAGGTGGCATTTGGAGATAAGATTGTAGGAATTATAGAGTATAGAGACGGAACGGCAATGGATGTAATAAGAAATGTTGTAAAATAAGGAGCACATCCCTTTGAATAGTAAGATAGCAGGTGGATTTGAAAGCTGCCTGCTATTTTTGCTATAAAAGCAATGTGGCAGAGAAAACAAGCAAGGAGGAGAAAAATGGCAAAGATAAAGATTTCTGAGACCGTATTAAGAGATGCGCATCAGTCATTGATTGCTACAAGAATGAAGACGGAGGAAATGGCTCCTATATTAGAAACCCTTGATCAGGTAGGATATCACTCTCTTGAGGTGTGGGGAGGAGCAACCTTTGACGCCTGTCTTCGATTTTTAAATGAAGACCCGTGGGAAAGATTAAGACGAATCCGAAAGCATGTGAAGAATACGAAATTACAGATGCTGCTTAGAGGGCAGAATCTTTTAGGATATAAGCATTATTCCGATGATGTGGTTTCTGAATTTGTTAAAAAAGCGATTGCAAACGGTATAGATGTGCTTAGAATATTCGATGCCTTAAATGATGTAAGAAATCTGGAAACTGCACTAAATACAACAAAAAAGGAAGGGGGGCATGCTCAGGCTGCCATATCGTATACAATCAGTCCCGCGCATAATACAGAGAACTACCTAAAGGTTGCAAAACAAATGGTAGACATGGGGGCCGATTCCATCTGTGTAAAAGACATGTCAGGAATTCTGACACCCTATTATGCCTTTGAATTGATCACTATGCTGAAAAAGACTGTAAAGGTACCTATACAGCTGCATACCCATTATACCAGCGGAATCGCCTCCATGACTTATCTGAAGGCAATTGAAGCGGGTGTAGATGTAGTAGATTGTGCAATATCCCCTATGGCGCTGGGCACCTCCCAGCCACCGACAGAACCGCTGGTAGCTACATTGCAGGGAACGGAATATGATACGGGTTTAAATCTTGAAGTGCTAAACCAAATTGCAGATCATTTTAGACCGATACGGGATAAGTATCTGGAAACCAAACAGCTGGATCCGAAGGTATTAGGGGTTGATGTAAATGCACTTGTATATCAAGTACCTGGGGGAATGCTCTCTAATTTGGTATCACAGTTAAAAATACAGAATGCTGTGGATAAATATGAGGAAGTATTGAAAGAGGTCCCACGAGTAAGAGAAGACCTAGGCTTCCCGCCATTGGTTACACCGATGAGCCAGATGGTAGGGACCCAAGCTGTTTTTAATGTTGTTCTAGGAGAAAGATACAAGATGGTTCCAAAAGAAATCAAGGCCTATGTCAGAGGTGAATATGGAAGACCTACGGTAGAAATTAAAGAAGAAATCAGAAGGAAAATTGTCGGTAATGAAGACATCATTGTTTGCAGGCCTGCAGACATGATTCCACCCCAGCTTGAAACCATAAAAAATGAAATGAAAGAATATTTTGAGCAGGAGGAAGATGTATTATCCTATGCACTTTTTCCTCAAGTAGCAGTAGAATATTTCAAATATAGACAGGCAAAGAAATATCAGATCGACAGCAGCTGCGTAGACAAAGAACAAAAAACCTATCCTGTATAGATGTACGCTCCTAAACATGAATGTATGTAGGGGAGGACCTGCGTGTCCTCCTATAGATGAGACTTGACATAATTAGAGATATAGAATTGGGTAAGGGGGGATTTTTATTTTTAAAAGTATATATATGAAGCCTACCTTTTTATATGGGGAAAGCAAACTAGGAAACCATAGCAATTACTTAGTTTTGATTATATGGGGACTGATGCTTTTCGTATTTGGCATGACAATGGATACGCCAAAAGGGATTGTCTCGGGACTTTACCGTTTAATTATAGAGCCGGATTTTCTGATTACAGATTATATCAGCATAGGCGGACTTGGGGCAGCTTTTGTGAACGCCGGACTTTTAATGCTGATTTCCATAGGTATACTGCATTTTTTAGATGTCAAAATTACTGGAGCAGCCGTATCAAGCCTATGGTTAATGTCCGGATTCGGACTCTTTGGAAAAAATTTGTTCAATGTGTGGTTTATCATTTTGGGCGTATGGCTCTATGCCCGGTACCAAAAGGAAAAATTCAGCAAGTATGTGTATATCGCATTATTTGGAACAAGTCTGGCACCCACAGTTACACAGGTTATGTTTGGGCTAAACCTATCAAAAACATTCAGTATACCTCTAGGAATCCTAACAGGTGTTGTTATTGGTTTTATTCTCCCCCCTCTCTCTTCGCATATGATGAGAATTCATCAAGGCTTTAATCTATATAATATTGGTTTTACAGCAGGAATTATTGGAACGATTCTTGTTTCTATTTTCAAGTCTAATGGTCTTAAGCTGGATACGAGAATGATTTGGTCTACAGGACATCAGGCACCCTTATCGGTACTCTTGGTGATCATGTTCTTAAGTATGTTAGGAATAGGTTATTTTCAAAACGGAATGTCCTTACAAGGTTTTCAAAAGCTATATCAATATTCTGGTAGAGCAGTTACAGATTTTATAGTATTAGAAGGTTTTCCGATAACATTGATGAACATGGGAATCAATGGACTGTTTGCTACTGCATACGTGATTCTGATTGGGGGCGTTCTCAATGGCCCTATCATTGGAGGAATTTTTAC
Organism: Geosporobacter ferrireducens; assembly: GCF_001750685.1. Taxonomy (GTDB): domain Bacteria; phylum Bacillota; class Clostridia; order Peptostreptococcales; family Thermotaleaceae; genus Geosporobacter; species Geosporobacter ferrireducens. The sequence continues at coordinate 3,490,290 of NZ_CP017269.1, forward strand.
AATTGTCGGATTCAGCGCCTTTGGAAAGCATTTATCGAACATGCTGCCCATATTTACCGGAGTATTCTTGGGCGGATTGACAAATCTATGGGATATTAATGACCCAGGGATGGTGTTAGCTGCCTTATTCGGTACTACATTAGCGCCTATTGCAGGGCAATTTGGATGGGGATATGGCGTTCTTGCAGGATTTCTTCATTCTGTGGTGGTGCAAAATGTGGGGTATCTGCATGCAGGGTTAAATCTATACAATAACGGGTTTTCAGGAGGAATCGTTGCAGCAACACTGGTTCCCATTATTGAGGCTTTTAAGAAAGAAGACTAGAAATAGGACAGTTTTTTCATTGAACTGTCCTATTTTTTTAGATGATAGAAATACACATTTATCTTAGACGCAATCAAAAGGTAAATTTTCTTGGAGGCTGGCCGGAAAAATCCGAGATGATTGCCTCTCCGTGTTCAATGTAAAATACTTCAAAGATTGGATTGTCCTCAGATTGATAAATGGATTTTACCATTGGGTTATTTTCAAGGACCTTACGTTTCATAGAAACATCATCGGTGAAAATGACTTTCCCGGATAACCTTACTGTTACCATATCCTTTGAAGTAGAAGTAAATTCAGCAAAGGGGACCTGTTGCAATTGTTTGTATACATCCTTTGTATTGGCTGTGCAGAAATAAAACATACCGGATTCTTCCAGCATAAAACCCCAGGGCCTAACCCTTGCTTTTCCATTATCGACTGTAGCAAATGCACCGGAAGGGTTTTCGTACAAAAAACCGATGATTTCTTTCATTTTCATACCTCCATAAATTTATTATTTTGAAAAACTGTGTGTAATTTACTATAATAGTATTACAAGGGTTTATTTTATACAAGTACATTCTTTTTTCGTACATAGTACGATTTTTCGTACCAAAGAGAGGGTGATTAAAGTGGAAGCAAGAAAAGAACTCAAAGAAATCAAATGTCCTGTCGGCGTTGCCCACAATGTGATCAGTGGTAAATGGAAGTTAGTTATCATTTGGATATTAAAGGATAACGTAAAGCGTTTCAACGAATTGCAAAAAGCTTTGCCAGGTATACGGCAAAGTTACTTGACACAGCAGTTAAGAGAGCTGGAGAAAGATGGACTGGTTTATAGGGAAGTATATAAGGAAGTACCTCCGAAGGTAGAGTATTCATTAACGGATATCGGCAGAGAATTTTTAAAGGTGATGGACAGAATGTATGAGTGGGGAGAAGCCTATATGGCATTTATTGAGAATCAATAGGACCGTTTATTTATAAACAGTCCTATTTTAGCATTGATATAATTTTCAGACTTCATTATAATAACAGTAAGTACACGTACATAAGGGGTGTGATCCAATTGGAATACAATTTAATTGATTACGTGACAGCATTGGATGTGAATAATATAAAAAGTGAAGTAGAAAAGATGTTGGGTGAAAATATAGAGCCGAAAGAAATACAAAGACAGATGCTGATAGGTCTTTATGAAATTGGGAAGAAGTACGAATCCGGCGAGTATTACATAGGAGATCTAATCGTTTCTGGTATGATGATGAAGGATATTTTGTCCTTAGAAAAAATGAAAGATCCTTTGTCTTTCAACAATCAGACTTTTAAAGGTAAAGTAATGCTGGGGACGGTAAGCGATGATATTCATGATATAGGTAAGGATATTTTAAAGCAGATGCTGGCAGCAGATGGATTTGAAGTGATTGACTTAGGGGTGGATGTTCCTGCAGATAGATTTGTGGAAGAAATACAAAAACATAAACCGGATATTGTAGGCTTAAGCTGTATTCTTACAACATCCATCAATAATATTTTTAAAACCATTAAAGGGATCGAAGAAGCGGGCCTAAGAAATCATGTAAAAATCATTGTGGGCGGTGCTGCAATGAATAAAAAATATTTTAAGGTAGATGCTGCTGACGCATTTACCAATGATGCCTATGAGGGCCTTCAAATATGTGAGCAGTGGATGCTGGAAAAAAGATAGGTTTGCCTGGGAAGGATGAAGAGTTTTGGCGAATGTATTATATTTATCGGTAGTTGAAGATATTAAAAAAAGAATCATATCCGGTGCATTAGGGCCCGGCGATATGTTAAAATCAGAATCAGAGTTAATGAAAGAATATGATGTCAGTAGAATGACACTGAGAAAAAGCCTGTCTCTATTATCCAATCAAGGATATATTTATTCTGTTCCTGGCAAAGGAAACTTTATCAGAAAGCCTGATGTAGATACCTATGAATTCCGTTTTAACCAATATGACAGCCTATTGACGGAAATCGATGAAATCAAACTGCTGTCGGTTATCATAGACACAGCTCCTGGTGATATACAATCCAATCTTTCATTAAAAAGCGGAGAACAGGTTGTACGCATAGAACGGCTTATTTACAGCGATCATAGACCCATCGCTCTTGAAATTGTATATACTTCCTATATACCGAACAAGCCGGTGGTAGAAGATAAGCTGAATTTTGCAAACTATTCAAAGGCACTGGAAACCAAACTAGCCTTTGGGATAAAAAAAGAGCTGGCTATTCGAATCGTAGAGGCTGATAGGGATCTATGCAAGAAACTGAATATCGTTGAAAGTGAGGATGTGTTTTTGGTTAGCAAAAAAACACTAAAAAAAGAGAATAATGCACCTTTGACCTATAGCCTCTTTTATATTAAAAAAGAGTTCTTTATATTAACTGCAAAAACCCCTGAAGAAGATGACAGTAGGAAGATTTTTTAAAATATAAAAAGTTTTTTGAAAAAATACAAGGTATACAGAAAAGTGATACTTTGTGTTTTTTTTTGAAAAGAAAACATGAATGAATTTTCAAAAATTTTAAACAAATCCATTGACAGACATAAAAGAAAGGATTAGAATTAATATGTACCTATACGTACGAGTACATAATAGAGGTGAATTTATGGGCCATCATGTCTTATTGGTTTTTGGATTTCTAGGATCAGGAAAGACTACATTTATTATTCAATTAGCTGAATGCTTCGCTCGTTACAATAAGAGAGCAGCACTGATTGTTAACGAGGTAGGGGAGATTGGTATTGATAATCAATATATGAAGCAATTAGGATATAATGTGTGGGAGATCTTTGGCGGATGCATTTGCTGCACATTATCCAGCAGTCTAGAAAATACCCTTGAAGAATTAGAAAAAAATTATAATCCAGACATGATTATTATTGAGCCGAGTGGTGCAGCTGAACCAAAAACAATTTATGATACACTGGTTTATGCCGGTCTGGATCAAAACAAGATTCACAACTTTTTTGTCTTAGATCCTACCCGCATAGACATGTTTGAAGAAATATTATCTCCTTTGTTGTTTTCAAGTCTGAAGCTGTCAGATATTGTGATTATTAATAAACTTGATTTAGCGGATAGGGAAGCAGTTGGCAGATGTACACAACATGTAAATATTCATACGATTCATAATAAGTTTTTTCTAATCGAAAGAGGAAATCATTTTCCAGTTGAACTGGAATCTTACATCTTAGATTTAGTAGATAAGGGGTGAGAGATTTTGCATCAGATTGTGTTTTCTCCTGTTACTTTTCAGGTTCAGCTAAGCTTGCCAGAGAATTCAGTGATTCAACGGTGGGGTGATATTCTAAATTATTACTTTTCTTTATATGCAAAGGAGCTTTGTAATAGGCCGGATGTATATATTGGGCATATTAAAGCCATCGCTATTCTCCAAGATCAAGAGTATATAAAATATAGCAAGTTCAAGCTGGATATAGCAGCAGATTTATTGATAAAAGGGCATTCTTTATATAAGACGATCGCTATAACTGTCAATTCTTTAGTCTATGGAGTTACGGAAGAGGATTCTCTAAGGACAATGAAATATGTTGCAGAAAAATTGGAAAGAGAGTTTTTGCTGGAAACCACGTTTATTATGGAGAGATCAGGAAGAGCACCACATCAAAACAAACATAGCCACCAAGTGGTTAAATAAAGCATTCAAAAGAAGGGGGAAGTGTGATATGGGCAATGCATTGGTTCAAATGATTGCAAAACTAGAAGATGAAAATGTTATGACAGAGGTAAAAAGACAATTGGAAGCCGGTACCGATCCTGTAGAGATATTTGGAGCTTGCCAGGATGGAATGGTTGAGGTAGGGAAGAAGTTTCAAGCAGGAGAATTTTTTGTGTCGGATCTGATGATGTCGGGAGCAATCTTCAAGGATGTAGGAGATCTAATCAAACCTTATCTGAAATCAACAGAAGAATCAAAGGCAGAAAAAGTAGTGGTAGGTACCGTTGAAGGAGATATTCATGATATCGGCAAGGATTTAGTAGTGGCCATGCTTAGCGCCGGAAACTTTGATGTCATTGATGTGGGGGTAGATGTAAAGCCAATGGTCTTCGTAGATGCACTGAAGGAAAGCGGGGCCAAAGTATTAGGACTTTCCTGTTTGTTGACGACCTGCTATGATGCAGTAAAGGAAACCGTAGCGGCTGTAGCAGCAGCGGGGCTTAGAGATCAGGTGAAAATCATGATCGGCGGCGGCCCGGTAGATCAAGGGGTAGTAGAGTATACTGGGGCAGATGCTTATGGTAAGGATGCCCAGGATGCTGTAAAACTATGTAAGGAGTTGATGTAGAATGGAAATGAATCCATTATTTTTAGAGCGTTTAGAAAAAGTAAGGAAAACGATCGCTTTTGAAAATGATTCGGTAACCACCTGTTATATGGGATCAGCGACACCTCCGGCACATATGGATGTAACAATGGCAGAATATACTAGAGACCCTGAGAAAGGGCTTGACACATTGTTAGGTTATGTAAATGAAATTAATGATGTTGCACCCGTTGACTGTCTTAATTTTGGGTATATGTTAAAACCGAACGTTGCCTTAGCCACAGCATGGCTATCAAAAATAACCATGCCCGGTAGGGAGTTACCTGAGAATTCCTTGTGGCAGGTATTAGAAAAAAAGGTCATGCAAGATGAGGATTATGATTTAGTTGTTGAAAAGGGGTACGATGCACTGTTTGAAAAAGTGCTTCCACAAGTTATTGATATGAGAGAATTTCAGGAGTTTATCCAATATAACCGGGAGAATGGCGCAAGGGATGCAGAAAAATACATTGATGCATGCTACCCTGTTGTTACTGCTTCTATGATAAGCCCTCCATTTGAGCAGCTTTGCGGTGCCCGTTCTATGGGACAATTTTACATGGACTGCTATAAGAAGCCTGATAAGGTAAAGGCAGCACTCGATGTTATGCAGCCTGCTATTGTAAATTCAGCTATTGGCATAGCAAAGGCGGCAAATGGGATTGGTACCTGGGTTGGAGGATGGCGCGGAGCCAGTGCTTTGGTATCACCTAAAGTATGGGATAAACTCGTTTGGCCCTATATGTATGATGCTGCCATGAAATTGATTGAAAATGGCATAGCTCCGATTTTCCACCTGGACCAAAATTGGGATCGGGACATCGAAAGATTTCTTGAACTGCCTGCGAAAACATGTATCCTAAATACCGATGGTATGACAGACCTTAGAAATGCGAAGAAAAAGTTAGGGGAGCACATGGCTTTCATGGGGGATGTACCGTCTCAATTATTAGCTACAGGTAAGCCTGAAGAGGTTAGTGAATATGTTAAAAGACTGTTGGATGATATAGGCATTAAGGGTGTATTCCTGGCGCCAGGCTGTGACGCTCCTGCCAATGCAAAATTTGAGAATATGGTAGCCATGTTCAAGACAGCGGTAGAATACAAATAAAGCGTATAAGGAGTACCTGATATGATATTTATTGGTGAAAAAATAAACGGAACCAGGAATGTGATCAAAAAGGCAATTCTCGATAGAGATGCAGCATACATTCAGGAGATCGCCAAATCCCAAGCAGAAGCCGGTGCAGACTACTTAGATATCAATGCAGGAACAGAGCCTGAAAGAGAAACAGAGGACCTGCTTTGGTTGATTGAAACAGTACAGTGGGTAGTAGAAACACCGATTTGTATCGACAGCTCTACAGCTTCTGCCATTCAGGAAGCTATAAAGATCGTAAAGCAGACACCCATGATCAATTCCATCAATGGAGATCCTAGACGGTTAGAGGAATTTTTGCCCTTTATTAAGGAAAAGGGCTGCCCAGTGATTGCTCTCGCATTAGATGAGTCTAAATCCGGAATGCCTAAAACTATTGAAGAGAGAATGATGGTATTAGAGCGTATCTTTAAAGCTACCAGGGAAATGGGCATTGCTGATGATAAGATTTTTATCGATCCATTGATTATGGCAGTAGCAACAGATCAAAAGGCAGGAACACTGGCATTCGATTGTATTTGTACTATTCGGGCGACTTATCCGGAGGCACATATAACGGGCGGATTGAGCAACATATCCTTTGGGTTGCCGAACAGGGCTTTGATTAATAGAACATTTTTAACTTTAGCAGTAGCAGCAGGAATGGACTCAGCGGTAGTGAATCCTTCCAATGTAGAGCTCATTGAGTCGCTATATGCAACAGAACTGCTGCTAGGTAGAGATAAATTCTGTAGGAAGTATACTACTGCATCAAAAACAGGATTTATAAAGAAATAAAAAACATAAAAGGAACTAGGCAGAATAGAATGGAAAATTGAAAGATCTTATGGTGCTTAAGGAGGAAGACTTGATTGTTTGCTAAAAAATCAGAAGACAGATCATTGATGGATCTGTCTCCTGGTTTTTTATCTTTTTCACACAATTTTTTCATTTGTAGCAAAACTGTAAGCAGGAGCACTTTCTGTAGAATTCCAATTATTTCCATATATGTGATTAAAGGTAACGGTCTCTCCTGACTGAATGATTGAGAAGTCCTCATCCCAGGGACCTGTCAAAAGTTTTTTCATATATGTAAGGGTTCCCGGAATGACTTGATAACAGAGCTGTAAATCATCAGCAATCAGGCGGGCTTTCTCCAAAAACTCCGCTAGTTCATAAGAACCGGTCTCTATAACGCCTAATCGTTTGTAGTGCTGAAGCAGAATCTTATAAATCTTGTCAGCTCTTGCTTTGCCGTAGCGCTCTAAGGTTTCTTGATATTCGCTCCAGATATTCTTTTCATATTGCAGCCAACCCTTTGTAAGAAAATAAGTACCCATTTCATCAGAAATTTTTTTGCGTTTTTCACAAGAGCCTAGCAGTAGAGAAATGCAGTCATCTACCCTTGGAAAAATCATTCTATAAGTAGGTGGTGTAATGCCAAGCAATGCATTGCCGCAGTAGCCAAAACCCATTAGGACCTGATCAACATTGGTTATATGGTCAAGCTCTTCCTGAAGCCTGTTTTTCAAAGAATCTGGATATAAGTGCAGTCCGGATTCAATCCATAGGACAGGATACTTACAATCTGTTTCCTGAATCGCCATATTCAGCTCATCAGCAATGGTACGACAGGCAATAATCAAAGTATTCATCGGACTTCCCCCTTTTAGAAGTTGCATGTCAATCTTTTGATATAAGCGTTCTGTAATAGAGGCAAAGCAGAAGAAAATGCCACGGCGTCAGTAATTTATCTAGAAGTACAAGTATAGATATTCATTGCTCAACCAAGCAAATAACTCTTGAAATTTGCTAAAAATCTATAATGAAGTAAGAAAATGTAAAATGTATTTTATATAATATATCATAATATAATGACAATTTGCTGTCAAATTATAAATAGAGGATTTATAGGCAGCATGATCTTAAGCTGGGGGATAGAGGGCAGTTCACAAAGATAAAAATACAGAATTTTCAAAATTGTGTTGACAGCATATAATTTATAGTCTATCATTAAACCAAGTAGGGTATAACTGTATATACATGTTATTTCACTGTATGGAAAAGCTTGTTTATACAGATGTTAAAAACTTATGAAAAGGAGGAACGAAGAAGGGATTGAAGTGTTTATTGCGATAAGCAGGGGATTTTAAACTTAGCTGGAGGGGGGAGACATCGAGAGAATAAGTGAAATTGGATGTTGCTGTACCGGAAAACGTTTCCAGAAGTGATTTGCCATGAAAGCTGCAGTGGTATTTACCTAAGTAATCAATTTAATGCAGGTGATGGAATACTATAAAGCTTTGTTATTATGGTAGTGCACTTATCAATTATACAAATTAAGCTGCATATTCTCTATAAAAATATCCATAAGTAAACCAACTGCTATTTATCAAGATTGGGGGTGTAGGCTATGGATAAGCCTGTGAAAAAAAGGTTTTTTAAAACCTCAACGGGATCATTGCTGTATGTTTTGATTCTTTTAGTTATTCTTACTATTTTACATTGCGATTTTTGGAATTGGGGCAATCCAAATATATATTTTGGATGGATGCCGCAAGAGTTCTTATATAGGACGATATTTTTGATCGTTTTTATACCCTTGGCCAATTATTCCATTCAAAAATTAAGCTGGCCGCTGCCTAAGGCAAAAGCAGAAATTAAAGATAAGGTAGGTGAATAGATGTGAACAATGGCGTGACGTTGACGATTTCTATCGTATTAATATATTTGATTGGAACGATCTTCATAGGTCATTTGGCCGCTAGAAAAATGCAAATGTCACTATTAGATCTTTTTGTAGCGAACAGATCACTAGGACTACTTGCTCTGGTTATGTCTATTTTTGGATCGCAGATTACTGCCTTCGGAATGCTGAGTGTTCCAAGTATTGCCTATCAGCAGGGATATTCTATCATGGGTTATCTAACCGGACTCGCATCTTTTGTTGGTACAGCAGGATTTTTCTTAATCGGTTATAGAGCATGGCTGCTGGCAGACCGGTATGGCTATGTTACACCGGTAGATTTTCTCGGCGATCGCTGGGGAGACAATTTGGCCCGATATGTAGTAGCGGTATTACAAATATTCTTAGAAATTCCATACATCTTGATTTGTGGAATAGGTGCAGGACTTATACTATCTACAATTACTGCAGGGACGATTCCTTATTGGTTAGGTGCACTGGTTATCTTGCTTATTACAACTTATGTAGCATACTCAGGAGGAATGCGGGGAACGGCGTGGACCAATATTTATCAAGGAATTATTATGATGGGTGTTATCTTAATTATGATGGTTATGATCTTTAGAACCCTAGGAGGAAGTAGCGAAATTGTTTCAAAGTTAGACCCTAAGATGTTTGCACTCAGCGGAAAAGGACCTCAGAGTTTGGGGCAATGGATTCCTTATAGTATGCTCTGTACAGGACTTTCAAATGCTGTAATTATGCATCTATTGATTAGAAATATGTCTGCTACGAGCCCGAAGGTTATTCAACTTAATTGTTTAATCTATCCAGTGTTATATGGAACATTCTTCTTTATGACTATAAGCTTAGGAGTTTGGGGTAGTGTAGCGATTCCAGGTTTGTCCCCTAGAGAGGCAGAGAATATCATTCCAATGCTTGCAGAACGGTTTGCGCCTGTTTGGATGATTGGACTATTAGGAGCAGGAATTCTCTCTGCAATTATGTCATCCTGGGATGGTATGTTGCTAGCTGCTTCATCGATCTTTTCAGATGATTTGGTAAAACCTATTTTAAAATCACGTGGAATACAATTGTCTGAAAAACAGGAAAACAGAATTAGCCGTGTATTTATCTTGGTTTTATCAATAGTCGTATATGGTCTGGTTTTATTAAGGCCAGCAACAATTTTAGGGATTTCAACATTTTCTTTTGCAGGATTTGCTTGTTTATTCCCATCCTATTTAGGAGCACTTTATTGGAAACGCTGTACAAAGTGGGGTGTAGTGGTTTCCGCAGTTACTTCGGTCACCTTTGTGGCATTATGTGCCTTTAGTGTTATGCCGGAATGGGCTACCTTTAATATGCATTATTCAGCACCAGGATTTATTTTATCTACGGTATTATTGGTGGCAGTATCCTTATTGACGAAGCCGGCGCCGGATAAAAATATTGAGAAATTCTTTGTTGTTTTTGAAGAAGTATATGAGGATGCAATTTAGTTACAAAATGTTTAGAATATTTTAAAAAAAATTATTGGCTCTATTGACATGCTCTATTCGTCTGATATAATTAAAATATATACAGATAAACTACCTGTATATACAGAATGTAATATATTAAAAATAAAGGTGGGAATTTTAGATGATTGTAATTGGGGAGAAAATTAATGGAACCATCCCAAGTGTCAAGAAGGCCATCGAAGAAAAGAATGAAGAATTCATTCGTACGCTTGCTCTAAAGCAGGTAGATGCTGGCGCAGACTATATTGACATTTGTGCAAGTACAGCACCGGAATTTGAAGTAGAAACTTTAAAATGGCTGATGGATATTGTTCAAAGTGTAGTAGATAAGCCACTTTGCATCGATAGTCCAAATGCTAGAACCATTGAAGCGGTTTTTAAATATGCAAAAAAACCAGGAGTCATCAATTCTGTTTCTGAAGAGGGTGATAAATGTGAAGTAATCTACCCTATGATTCAGGGGACACAGTGGCAGGTTATTGGATTAACCTGTGACAATAATGGAATTCCTTGCGATGTACAAACGAGAGTGGATATTACAAAGATTCTTGTTGAAAAAGCCTCAAAATATGATATCACACCAGACAGAATACATATAGACCCGCTTGTAATGGCGCTTTCCACTGACAATAATTCCTTGATGAGTTTTATTGAGACCACAAGAACAATCAAAACAATGTATCCTACGATTAAGGTTACTTCAGGATTAAGCAACATTTCTTTCAGCATGCCATTAAGAAAAGTTGTAAACCAAGGATTCTTGACGATCGCTGCTTATATAGGTATGGATTCCGCTATTATGGATCCATGCAATAGAGATATGCTGGCAACGCTTCTTGCCACAGAAGCATTGTTGGGAAGAGATAAATACTGTAGAAACTATTCTACTGCATACAGAAAGAATAAAATTGGCCCATTGAAAGAGGCGTAGAATCTTTTGATTAGTGATTATTCAGGTGTTTTGGAAAACGTTTCTATAAAGGCCGGAAAATGCTTTAAGCACAATGAAACAATTTAATTAAAACACTCTATCACAATTGTGATAAGGTATAAAACAATTATTATAAAGGGGGGCACGTAATCATGATGGACTTAAATGCATTGACGCAAGCGGTAGGAGATCTTGATGAAAGCGCAGTATTAGATATGTTAAACCAGTTTGTAGCAACAAATCCAGGTGAAGAAGAAGCACAAACAGTAGTAAATGCATGTCAGCAGGGAATGGCACTTGTAGGAGACTTATTTGACAAAGGAGAGTACTTTGTAGGCGATTTAATCTTTGCAGGAGAATTGCTTTCTAATGCCATCGATGTACTAAAGCCTGTGATCGGAACTGGAAGCACGACAAAAGTAGGATCGATTGTACTGGGAACAGTACAAGGAGACTTACATGATATCGGAAAAAATATCTTTAGAAGTATGTCAGAAGCTGCAGGCTTTGAAGTGTATGATCTTGGAATTGACATTTCGCCAAGTGCATTTGTAGAAAAAGTGAAGGAAGTAAAGCCGCAAATCATTGGTATGAGTGGTGTACTTACATTAGCACTAGAAGCGATGAAGGTTACAGTAGATGAGTTGAAAAATGCAGGTCTAAGAGATAGTGTAAAAATCGTTATCGGCGGCAACCCGGTAACAAAGGAAGCTTGTGAACAAATTGGTGCCGATGCATTCACAACCAATGCAGCAGAGGGTGTAAAAATCTGTCAAGGGTGGGTGAAATAATATGACTGATGTAAAAGCATTACAGCAGGAAAGGATTAGTATTTTCTACGATGTTTACGACAATAAGATACCTAAGAGAGTACCGGTAAATTTGAGTATACCTTTTGAAGCTTTGGCCGAGTTTGGGGGAATCAATATTGTCGAAGCGCAGTGGAACCCTATGATTGCAGAGGGCGCCTTAGATAAGCTTTGTCAAACCATATATACAGATGTTTGCCCTGGTGGTAGTTCCCTAAGATATCCTTCCTATTATCAAGCACTAGAGTCTCAATCCTTTGTCATGGGATCGAATGGATTCTTCCAGCATCCTGAAGTCGTGGGTATGCTTCCGGAAGAATATGATTATTTAATTGAGAAACCCTATGATTGTTTGCTTGAAAAAGTAATCCCTAGACAATATAAGGCATTGAACTTAGAAGATCCTGTAAATATGGCAATCAGCTTTGCAAAGAGTATCCTTGGCTATAACAATGATATGATGCTGGGCGGTACGCTTATGGGTAAGATGATAGAGAAATATGGATATTATCCAGGTGGTCCTATTGCATCGGGCGGATTTACAGAAGCACCATTTGACTTCCTAGCAGATCAACTAAGAAGTTTCAAAGGGGTAAGCATGGATGTTCGAAGAATGCCTGAAAAAGTAGCTGCAGCCTGTGAAGCGCTTTACCCAATCGTACTAAAAAAAGGTATGCCTAAAGTGGTCTCGAACTATTCTCAAGTATTCTTGCCACTGCATATGCCGACCTTTATGCGTGAAAAGGATTTTGAAAAATTATGGTGGCCTAGCTTTAAGAAGCTGCTCGAAGAATATGCTTCAATGGGAATACACTGTAGAATCTTCTGTGAAGACAACTGGGATAGATATTTGGATTACTTATATGACTTGCCAACAGATACTGTGTTGCAGTTTGAATATGGTACACCGAAGTTAATCAAAGAAAAATTAGGTAAAAAACACATCATCACAGGACTTTTCCCATTAACCTATTTAAAAACACATACAAAGGAAGAGTGTGTCAATCTAGCTAAAGAATATATAGATATTCTAGCACCGGGCGGTAAGTACATATTTATGTTGGATAAAAACCCACTTTCAATTAATGATGTGAATATGGAAAACCTTATTGCTGTTGCAGAAACCGTTAGAGATTATGGTGTATACAGCAATGCTGGTGAAACTGCTGGGATGCAGTTTAATAAGGAGGACTATAAAGCTACTCCATCCAGACCACTAGAGAGCAAGTACTTCAAAACATGGGATCAGTATAAAGCAGCTAATCCAGAAGTATCAGATTTTGGTCAGGAAAAACTTCAAGGTTTTGAAGAACGAATATTCCAGTATCTAATGTTCCTTTTATTGTAATAACATATAGAATAAATCCCCATTCTTATAAAAGACCCTCTCAGGACTTTACTTATGATCGCATCTTCGATCGATATATAAGAATGGGGATTTTTCCATGACGAATCAGAAGGACTAATCTACACAATATTATATCCTTATCAATTAACATTAAGGAAGGTGTATTTTATGAAAAAACCATTAAATAAAGCCGTAAGAACTTTCTATGGGGTTGGTGATCTTGGCTTTTCTCTCATGACCAGTGTTGAACTTTTCTGTTTCGTATTCTTTTTAACCAACGTAGCAAAATTCTCCCTTCCGATGGTAGCTCTCATAGGCTCGGTAACAAGTATCGTAGATGCCTGTTTATCCCCAGTATATGGAGCCATTATAAGCGGTACAAAGGCATTAAAGTGGGGACGTAACCGATCTTGGATGCTCATAGCACCTCCTGCAGTTGTAGTACTATTTATGTTCCAGTTCACTAAGATTGGACCGGAACCAGTTGCAGCAGCAATCGTATGTGCTGGTTTTATCTTAAGTCACATTATTTGGAACATTGCATGGGTTGGAAACGTTTCGCTAATATCTGTTATGGCAAACAATCCTGAAGAACGAAGCTTTTTGGCTTCAAGGCGTGCTTCTTGGACGGCTTTATCTGGTGTGTTTTTCTCCTATATCGGTATGCCTTTAGCGCTGCTTCTTGGTAGAAGTACTGGAAATGAAGTGCTAGGATTTACATTATTGGCAGGAATTATGGCATTTTTAATGATGCTTGGTTACTGGATCGTATTTAAGATTACAGAAGGCTACGAGGAAACTGGTAAAGAAGCAAACAATGCTGCTGTCGGTCCTCAAAAATCTGAAAAGGTGCCAGTCAGCGTTATGGTAAAGAGTGTATTTCAAAATCCACCGCTGCTGATGTTGCTATTGGGAGACTTCTTCAGATACATGGTAAATTTTATCATGACTGCAGCAGCAGCATATTATTTTACTTATGTGGCACAGGATATGTCATTGATGCCAATCTATCTATTAGTGGGTGCTATAGCACAGGTAGTCGGTGCTTATGTCAGTGGTGCAATGGCGAAGGCACTTACAACAAGAAACGCAGCTATTGTGGGTCTATTTGGTCTTGCAGGTTCACTAATTGCTTGTAAATTTGTAGCGATGAACGTAACCATGTTCTTTATAGTGGTTGTATTCGCAAGAGCATTCCTGGGTGTATTAACAGCGGTTATGGTAAGCTTATACTCTGACGTTGTAGTATACAATGAGTGGAAGACAGGAAAAAATGCCACTGCCTTTATTATGGGTCTTATGAACCTATCTCTTAAAACAGCGATCATTTCAAGAGGAACCATCATTCCTTTTGTATTGGCAGCAGCAGGCTTTGTTGCAGGGGCTGATCCGGCAACTGCATCCGTAGAATTAAAAACAGCTGTAATCAATGTATTCTTATTTATTCCTGGCATATTCGCCTTAGTCTCTGCATTCATTATTACCTTTGGTTATAGGCTGACCAGGGAAAAACTTGCAACTTACCAGGCAGAAATCGATGCGAGAAAAGCGCAAGCAGTACAATAGATTATATTTGAATGATTAGATTCTGAAATTATAAACGGGGCTGTCTATAGATGATTTAGAAAATCGTTGAAGAAGTGGCCCCGTTTTCATGACATATCATGAGATTTTTTAAAACGCCAGTGAAAATACTGGTTTTAATAAAATTAAAGATAAGTTAGTAAAAAATAAAATCATAAGAAATAAGGGGGAAGATTAACATGATGGATTTAAATGCATTGACGCAAGCGGTAGGAGATCTTGATGAAAGCGCAGTATTAGATATGTTAAACCAGTTTGTAGCAACAAATCCAGGTGAAGAAGAAGCACAAACAGTAGTAAATGCATGTCAGCAGGGAATGGCACTTGTAGGAGACTTATTTGACAAAGGAGAGTATTTTGTAGGCGATTTAATCTTTGCAGGGGAATTGCTTTCCAGTGCCATTGATGTACTAAAGCCTGTGATCGGAAGCGGCAGTAAAACGAAGGTAGGCTCCATTGTATTGGGTACAGTTCAAGGAGATTTACACGATATCGGAAAGAATATATTTAAAAGCATGTCTGAAGCTGCCGGCTTTGAAGTGTATGATCTTGGAATTGATATTTCTCCAAGCGCATTTGTTGAAAAAGTGAAGGAAGTAAAGCCGCAAATCATTGGTATGAGTGGTGTACTTACATTAGCATTAGAAGCGATGAAGGTTACAGTAGATGAGTTGAAAAATGAAGGTCTAAGAGACAATGTGAAAATTGTTATCGGTGGAAACCCGGTAACAAAGGAAGCTTGTGAACAAATTGGTGCCGATGCATTTACCACCAATGCAGCAGAAGGTGTAAAAATCTGTCAAGGGTGGGTGAAGTAATATGACGGATGTAAAAGCGTTACAACAGGAAAACATACAAATGTTTCAGGATGTATTCAATGGAAAGCTACCAAAAAGGGTACCGATTGGTGCTGCAAGATTTTCATCAGAGTTTGCCATTCAATACGCAGAAAAAGATCTGGCTGAGGCTCAGTGGGATACCTCTACCTTAGAAGAGATTCTTGATAAGGTGTGCCAAGATTTTCCCTCTGATACACTTCCGCTAAGCTCCATAAGATTTCCTTCTTATTACAAAATATTGGGTGCCAGAACCTTTGTGATGGGATCCAGCGGATTTTTACAGCATCCGGAGGTTCATGGACTGGAACCGGAAGAATATGATGAGTTCATTGCATCGCCCTATGATTGCATTATGGAAAAGATTATGCCAAGACTTTATACAGAGCTGGATACGAATCCGGTTCGCAAGTCTGTGGTTTTGGCAAAAGCCTTTAAGGCATATCAAGATGAAATGGGCAATATGGGAGCCATTTTTGGTAAATTGACTCAAAAATATGGATATGCTCCACCTCTCTTCTCAGGGGCAACGGAAGCGCCTTTTGATTTCGTAGCAGATCTGTTAAGAGGATTTAAAGGTATCACCAGTGACGTTAGAAGATATCCGGAAAAGGTGGAAGCCGCTTGTGATGCTGTTACTTCTATGATGGTTAAAAAGGGAATGCCCAAGGCCCCATCAAACTATTCAACGACTTTTATTCCATTACATATGGCACCCTATATGCGTGATAAGGATTTTGAAAGATTTTTTTGGCCATCCTTTAAAAAGCTCGTTGAAGATTTAGCAGCAGCAGGACAGCTGACAACTTTATTTGTTGAGCATGATTGGATGCGATTTATTGATTATTTATATGAACTCCCAGAAAATACTAGAATGATGTTTGAATTTGGCGATCCCAAGCTTGTAAAAGAAAAGCTTGGTAAAAAACATATTCTTACAGGTTTCTATCCTCTTACGTTGTTAAAAACAGGAACAAAGCAGAACTGTATTGATAAAGCAAAAGAACTTATTGATATTCTCGCTCCAGGAGGAAAGTACTACTTTGGTTTTGATAAGAGCATTATTACTGTAGATAGCGTTAACATTGAAAACTTACAGGCGGTATTACAGTATGTAGCTGAAAATGCAAATTATTAAAAGGAGGATACTGTATGAATACAAATTATTATCAAACATGGGAAGAATATAAGACTGCCCATCCTGAAATTGATGAAAAACTTGAAGGGGTAATGGCTCCTAAAATACAACAATATGAAGAGATGATGTTTAATTTTATTATTATGCTCTTGATGTAAAAATGGAAGAATACTTATAATTCAAAATTTTTTTAAAATATTTCCACGGATATAAACAGAGAAAAAACAGTAGAAGTCTTTATAACTCTTGGATGATGTACTCTTCGCAGTAATTATGCAGGAGATACATACTCGTTGACAAAGGAGAGGTATAGTCATATTATTATAAATATAAGCCCATACAAATGGACAGCCTATCTATTATGTTTATAATGAAAACGAAAATCATGTCGAGAGTTAACGGGGGATGCAATGAATAATTTAAAAGAATTAAAAGAATCCATTATTAAATATGTAGAACAGTTAGATGAGGAAAAAGTAATAGAATTATCTAGAGCAGCCATAGATGAAGGAATAGAGCCGCTAGCGTTATTAGAAATAATCAATGAAGGTATGAATCGGGTCGGAAAGCTGTATGAACAGAAGGATTATTTTATTGCAGATCTAATTGTTGCGGGACTGATCTTTAGAGAAGTATTGACATTAGATAAAATGAAAGCCCACTTTCAAAATGATTGTAAAAAAAGGATGGGAAAAGTAGTTTTGGGTACAGTGAAGGGAGATATTCACGATATTGGCAAAGATATTTTTAAGGGTATGCTCGAGACAAATGGTTTTGAGGTGATTGACCTTGGCGTAGATACTCCGAAGGAAGTTTTCATTGAAAGCGTTGAAAAAGAAAAACCTGATATTGTAGGATTGAGCGGTGCATTGACCTATACGATTGAATCCATGAGAGAAGTAGTAAATGGTTTCATTGAAGTGGGCTTACGGAATCAGGTGAAAATCATAATAGGTGCAAATCACATCAATGAGGATATCTGCAAATATATTGGAGCGGACGGTTTTGCCAATGATGCCTCAATTGGAACAAAGGTGTGTCTAGGCTGGATGAAACGTATCAATAAGCAGGGAGAAGCAAACGATGAAAAATCCGGTATATGTTAAGATTGTTGAAGATATACGAAATAAGGTTAACAATGGGGATTTAGAGCCGGGAGATGACATACCATCAGAAACAACATTATGTAAAGAATATGATACCAGTCGTATGACAGTAAGAAAAGGTCTTGCTATTCTGGCAAACGAAGGGTATATTTACTCCATTCCAGGAAAAGGGTACTACGTTAAAAAACCTGAATACAATAAATATACCGTTTATTACGATGAGATGAACAATTTAATTAACAATGTAGACAATACGAGGTTGATCGCAGTAGACATTATAAAGCCGCATGAAGAATTAATCAACAGACTTCAAATAAGTAAGAATAAAAAAATCATTAAGATTCGCAGAGTATTTTATACTGATGGAGAACCTATGGCTTATGATATCAAGTATCTGATCTATCAAAAGGGGATGCCCATCATAGAAACAGAAATTAAGGAAGCCACATTTCCAGAAATGATATCAAAAAATACTTCACTTTTTGCAATGAAAAAGGAATTGGTTATTTATGCAACAACGCCTGAAGAGAGTACAAAAAAATTGCTGAATATTTATGATAAGCTTGCTCTACTAGTAGTAGAACAAAAACTTTACGATAGTAAAGATAAGCCGATGGGGCTGGGAATCACTTACTTTAGAGGTGACTATATCAAGATTCAGGGAGTCAGTCAGTAATCGTGTAATTGAAAAGTGAAAAGGAGTTACTTTTGAGGGTAACTCTTTTTTAAATAGAAAAAGACAACGCTTGCTAAGCTGCAGAGTTTCAAAATGTGTATTCGTGAGTTTATGTAAGAAAAAGGGGGGAGACCTTTTGAAAAAGTACAGGATAACTTTTCAGCCAACAGGTCAAAGCATCGAAGTCCATGAGGGAACCACAGTAATGAAGGCAATTAGGGAAGCCGGAATTGATTATGATTTTCCTTGTGGGGGAGCGAGAAAATGTGGAAAGTGTAAGATTCGTATTGTAAATGGAATTACGCAGTCCCAGGAAAAGGAAAGAGAATTTCTGGGAGAGAAAGAAATCTATGATGGAATTCATCTTGCTTGTTTTACTGAAATCTATAGTGATGCCGCCATAGAACTTGTTCAAGTAAAGGCTGCGCAGCATCAAATTCTATTGGCATCGCAAGAAAGAACTGTAAAACTGGAACCTCACATTACCAAAAAATATATAGAGGTTAGAAAACCTTCTATTGGAGACCATCAATCGGATTGGAAGCGGTTTAAAAAGAGTTTGTTTGAGGGGGAAGAGGAATCAGCTGCAGCGCTGGATGTGCAGATTCCTATTTTACATCAGCTGCCGGAAGCGCTGCGGTCAGCTCAATATCATTTGACCGCTATTACCTATGGACGTGAGGTTATAGGTATTGAACATCAGGATACAACAGAAACTTTGCTGGGGATGGCCTTTGATATTGGTACAACCACGATCGTAGGGTATCTAATGGATCTAAACTCAGGGAAAGAATTAAGCGTTGTTTCTACATTAAATCCACAAACAAAATTTGGTGCAGATGTGATTAGTCGCAGCAACTATGCAAATCAAGAAGAAAAGGGATTAGAAAATCTGCATTCTGCGGTGATTAGAGCAATCAATAAACTTGTAGTAGAGGCTACTGAAAATGCTGGCGTAGATAGTGATGCGATTTATGTGATTACGGTTGCAGGCAATACCTGTATGCACCATCTATTTCTGGGATTAAGTCCGCGATATATCTCTATATCACCCTATATACCCACCATTAGCGAGCCTGTAGTGATGCGTGCACAAAATCTGCCCATCAGAATCAACAAGGCAGGTAAGATCCTGGTATTGCCCAATATTGCGGGTTTTGTAGGCGCAGATACAGTTGCAGTCCTTTTAGCAACAGAGTTGGATAAAAGCGAAGAAATCAAATTAATGATCGATATCGGAACCAACGGAGAGATCGCCCTTGGCTCTAAGGATAAACTATTTGCCTGCTCTGCAGCAGCAGGTCCTGCCTTTGAAGGAGCGCAAATCAGCAGTGGGATGAGAGGTGCAGCGGGAGCGATTGATCACGTCCACTTTGGAGAAAAATTGGAATACTCTGTAATTGGAGGAGGCAAACCTCGCGGGATCTGTGGTTCTGGACTCTTAGATGTGGTTGCAGGATTGCTTCACACAGGAATTATTGATGAAAAGGGAAGATTTTTACCGCCAGATGAAATTTCTAATCCTGCAGCGCAAAATTTCAAAGAGAATATTGTGCAGCATGAGGGAATGGGAGCATTTTTGCTGGCAGATGCGTCTTCTACAGACCATGAAAGCTCTATCTTGGTTACACAGAAAGATGTTCGTGAACTTCAACTGGCAAAGGGAGCTATGGCTGCAGGCATGAAGATTCTTATGGAAAAATGTGGCATAGAAGTAGAGCAGATACAGGAAGTATTACTGGCAGGTGCTTTTGGAAATTACCTAAACCCACATAGTGCTTGTGCCATTGGTTTAATTCCAAAAGAACTGGAAGATCGAATTAAAATGGTGGGAAATGCTGCAGGTACAGGTGCAAAACTGGCACTGCTTTCTGTCAGCGAGTATAAAAGAACTGCAGAAATTGCAGATTTCGTAGGTTTTGTAGAATTGGCTTCTCATCCCCAATTTTCATCCATTTTTGCACGTTCGATGTACTTTCGATAGAAATAGTATATCTGTAAGCACTTGAAATTAAATTAATAGAAATAGAATCTATTTTGAATAGGTTCTATTTTTCTACTTTTTTTTGGTCACAAATTGATACTTTTATCAAATTATGATAAACTAAATCAAAGTATTCCGGTATGAAATATTAGAAATAATTACCTGGGGAGGGATTCACATGGAAAAGATTGTGGTAGAGAGTTTTACAATGGATCATACAACAGTAGAAGCGCCTTTTGTTAGGAGGTGCGGAAGGATTGAAACGCCAAAGGGAGATATCATTACAAAGTTTGATCTGAGATTCACACAACCCAACAAAGAGATTATGCCTACGGGGGCAGTACATGCACTGGAGCATCTGATGGCTGGATTCATCCGGGAAGAGATTGCAGATGTAGTAGACTTGTCTCCTATGGGATGCAGAACAGGATTCTATTTGATCCTCGTAGGTGACAGACAGGAAGAAGAGATTGCAAAAGCATGGATAAATGCTTTAGAAAAGGTAATGTTATCAGAGGAAGTGCCTGCAGCGAATCCAGTTCAGTGTGGAAATTACAGGGATCTTTCTTTATTTGGAGCGAAGGAATATGCCGGAGAAGTTCTAGAAAAGTTAAAAGCCAGCTATCTGTAAGTTGTAGGATCAATCGTGTTTAAAGCGACATAATAGGAGGGAATATTGTGACACTGCAAGAAAAATTTGAGAAATTAAAGGAAATAATAAAAGAATTAGATAGTGTAGCTGTGGCATTTTCCGGTGGTGTAGACAGTACTTTTCTGTTAAAAACAGCACAGGATGTTCTAGGAGAAAACGTGGTTGCCGTTACTGCCCGGTCTTCAACATATCCAGAGAGAGAATTCAAAGAAGCACAACAGTTTGCTGAAAGTATCGGTGTAAGACATATTGTAATTATTTCAGAAGAATTGGAAATAGAAGGATTCTCAAAAAATCCGACCAATAGATGCTATTACTGTAAACATGAATTATTTTCAAAAATACAGGAAGTGGCGAAGGGAGAGCAAGTAAAAATCGTATTGGACGGGTCAAATTTTGATGATTTGGGAGATTACCGCCCAGGCATGCGAGCCGCAAAAGAGTTGAAGGTAGTGAGTCCGCTAAAGGAGGCAGGGCTTACAAAGGAGAATATTCGGGTACTGTCAAAGGACATGGGCCTGCCAACCTGGAACAAGCCTTCCTTTGCCTGTCTATCTTCCAGATTTCCCTATGGTCAGGAAATTACACCAGAAAAGCTAAAAATGGTTGAATTGGCAGAACAATTCCTACTGGATAAAGGTTTTCGACAAATCCGTGTAAGGCATCACGGAGATATGGCCAGAATAGAGGTAGAAAAGCAGGAAAGGGAAAAATTCTTTGATCTGGAATTGTTGGATGAAGTAGGTCATAAGCTAAAGGAATTTGGCTTTTCCTATGTAACGATAGATGCCTCAGGCTATAGAACAGGGAGCATGAACGAAGTATTAAGTGAAGCGGAGAAACAATAGGGAAACGGGCAGGGGGTGAAACCTTGGAGAGATATGTGAAGCAAATGCTGTTTGCGGAGATCGGTAGAGAAGGTCAGGAAAAGCTGTTGGCTTCAAGGGTCGTGATTATTGGTTGTGGCGCATTGGGTACAGTGATTGCCAATAATCTGGCCCGCTCTGGAGTAGGGTATATCAGAATTATAGATCGAGACTATATTGAACTGTCTAACCTACAGCGGCAAATTCTCTTTGATGAGGAAGATCTTCAAAATAATTTGACTAAAGCAGCTGCAGCTGCACAAAAATTAAGAAAGATCAATTCCAGTATCGAGATTGAGGAGATTATAGCTGATGTAAATCCTAGAAATATCGAAAAGTTTTGTCAAGGTATGGATTTAATCATGGATGCTACTGATAATTTTAACACCCGGTTTTTGATCAATGATACCTCCGTCAAATTGAGGATCCCTTGGATTTACGGGGGAGCTGTCAGTAGTATGGGAATGACCCATACCATTATTCCAGGAGAAACACCGTGTTTTCGATGTATTATGCCGAAGGTTCCGCCAGCTGGTACTGCAGACACCTGTGATTTGGTAGGTGTATTAAACGGTACAGTGAATGTAGTTGCATCTTTTCAGTCAGTGGAAGCGATCAAACTGCTTATCGGAAAAAAAGATGCCTTGATTAAAGGCAGCCGATACATAGATATCTGGGATAACCATTATGAGATATTAGACCATTCTATAAGAGAGGACTGCCCTGCCTGCCAAAGAAAGAATTTCACATATCTTCAAAATAATACTGAAGATGCAGTATATCTCTGTGGGCAGGATAGCATACAAATCAATCCGGTCAATTCTTCAATTGATGCAGATAATATCATAAAAAGATTAGAAACGATGGGAATAAGGGTGCTAAAAAATGCATTTTTCCTAAGATTTAATATTGAAAATGTGCAGTTTACACTTTTTCATGATGGAAGAGCCATATTGAAAAACACTACAGACATTGCCCAGGCAAAATCTCTTTATGCCAAATATATCGGCTTATAAAAAATACCTGCATGCCTAAGGAAAAGCTAAGGCGTGCAGGTATTTAAAGTTTATATTTCTTCTAGTTTCTCCAGTTCATAAGGGGTTTCCTGATAGACGAAATAATTCAGCCAGTTAGAGAACAACAGATTTGCATGGCTGCGCCATTTTACCACAGGAGGATTATCGGGATTATCTTCCGGGTAGTAGTTTTTAGGAATTGCAATAGGCATACCTCTAGCCACATCTCGATCGTATTCTGATTTTAAAGTTAGCGGATCATATTCAGAATGTCCCGTTACATAAATCTGCCGCCCGTTTTTTGAAGCTACAATGTAGATCCCTGATTCTTCTGATTGGGATAGAATTTCGATATCTTTAATTTTCTCAATATCTTCTTTCCTTATTTCTGTGTGTCGGGAGTGCGGTGCATAAAACACATCATCAAAGCCTCTGAGCAGCTTATTTGTCTTTTGATTGATCGTATGGGGAAACACGCCGGATACTTTGTGCCCTACAGGATATTTTGGAATGCCATAGTGATAATACAGGCCGGCCTGTGCTGCCCAGCAGATGTAAAGGGTGGAGTAAACATTGTGCTTACTCCATTCCATTATTTGTTTAATTTCTTCCCAGTAGGTCACTTCTTCGAAGTCTAAATGCTCCACAGGGGCACCCGTGATGATTAAGCCATCGAAGCGATCCTGTTGTATATCTTCAAAAGAATTATAGAATTTTGTAAGATGTTCTTCCGGTGTATTCTTGCAGATATGTGTTTTAGGGTGCAGCAGTGTAATATCCACCTGCAGCGGTGAATTGCCTAATAATCGTAGAATCTGAATTTCTGTAATGATCTTTGTAGGCATTAGGTTCAATATGGCAATTTTCAAAGGGCGAATATCCTGATGGCATGCGCGGGTATCGGACATGATAAATACATTTTCATTGGTTAAAATTTCAGCAGCCGGAAGGGTATCCGGTATTTTAATAGGCATAAAACCTCTCCTTTATAAGCGTTATACGATTGTGAATTACTTTACAGCCTTTTGCAGGGCTTGATTCAGATCATAAATTAGATCATCCGCATCTTCCAAACCAATAGATAAACGAATCATATCCGGTGTAACTCCGGCTGCCCGTTGTTCTGCCTCTGTCAGTTGTGCATGGGTCGTACTTGCGGGGTGAATTACGAGGGATTTTGCATCAGCTACATTTGCCAGTAATGAGAAGATTTCTAGGCTTTCAATGAATTTTTTGCCGGCTTCAGTTCCGCCTTGGATGCCAAACGTAAATATAGAACCACTGCCCTTTGGAAAGTATTTTTGTGCCAATGGATAATATTTGTTGCCTGGCAAGCTAGGATAGTTTACCCAAGAAACTGCGGGATGGTTCTGCAAAAACTCAGTAATTTTTTTAGTGTTAGAAATATGTCTTTCCAGCCTTAGGGATAAGGTTTCTAATCCTTGAAGCAGCAAGAAAGAATTAAATGGACTGATGCATGCACCCGTATCGCGAAGAAGCTGCACTCTGGCTTTTATAATATATGCAGCAGGGCCGAATGCTTCAGCGTACTTTATTCCATTATAACTTGGATCTGGTTCTGTCAGCCATGGAAATCTACCGCTTTTTACCCAATCAAACCTGCCGGAATCCACGATGACACCACCGATTGAGGTACCATGGCCGCCGATAAATTTGGTAGCTGAATGTACCACAATATCGGCACCGAATTCGATCGGCCTAAAGAGATAGGGTGTACCAAAGGTATTATCTACAATCAATGGAATACCTGCCTCGTGGGCGATGGCAGCAACGGCTTCAATGTCAATCAGATTGATTCCCGGATTACCGATGCTTTCAATGTAAAAAGCCTTTGTCTTAGCAGTGATTGCACTTCGAAAGTTTTCAGGATCATCAGGGTTTACAAAAACTGTATGGATGCCTAGTCTGGGGAAGGTGCTGGCAAACAGATTATAAGTACCACCATATAAGGTGCTTGCTGAAACAATTTCGTCTCCTGCTCCTGCAATATTCAGTATGGCATATGTGATTGCGGCAGAGCCGGATGCTGTAGCCAAGGCCCCAACGCCTCCTTCAAGGGCGGCAATTCTTTGCTCAAATACATCATTTGTAGGATTCATGATTCTGGTATAGATATTGCCAAATTCTTTTAGGGCAAATAAATTCGCTGCATGGTCTGTATCATTAAAGACATAGGATGTAGTTTGATAAATTGGAACAGCCCGGGAGCCTGTTGTGGGATCAGGCTTCTGACCACCATGAACTTGTAAGGTATCAAATTTTAACTTTCTTTCACTCATTTTCATCTCTCCTTTTTTATTTTATAAATTTTATTTTGCTACCTGTAGAACATGTTAAAAAGTTAGAAGGATATATTAAAATGCCTCTTTCAAAGTGAAAGAGGCATTGTGAATAATATTCCTCTCACATCTTTCAGTATTTTCATACTGCAGGAATTGGCACCGCTGCTTTATAAAAAGCCGGTTGCCGGGTTTCATAGGGCCAGACCCTCCACCTCTCTGGATATGAGTTCATGATTAAATTTTTTTGACTGCTTGAAATATTTGAACTGTTTATTCACACACGTCAATCCATGCGCCTGCCGTTAAACGGAGCATCTCGTCAGGCGTAATCTGCAGTGCAGCATATCTTGAACCAGCTGCAGGATAAACTGTGTCAAATTGCTGAATAGACTGATCAAGAAATATTTCAAGTGGATTTTTCAGACCAAAGGGACACAAACCGCCTACAGGATGGCCTGTCACTGCTTCAACTTCCTCGTGGGTCAGCATTTTTGCTTTTGTTTTGAAATACTGCTTATATTTCTTATTATCAATCTTAGAATCTCCCTTGGCCACAATAAGAATATCCTTATCTTTCAGACGAAAAGCCAAAGTTTTTGCAATTCGGCCGGGTTCAACGCCGATGGACTTAGAAGCCAGTTCAACTGTAGCGGAACTGGTAGATAGTTCAAAAATCGGATCTTCCAATCCTTTTTCAATGAAAAAATTTCTTACATCTTCAACTGCCATTTCTATGAAGCACCTCCTGATTCTATATTTGCAGTGGAACACGAATATGAATAAAAATAAAAAACCTCTTTCGCAGGGAAAGAGGCAACAGGCAAATGCGCACTCTCTCATCTACCGATACAAACGTACCGTAGGAATTGGCACCGCTGCTTTCTAAAAAGCCGGTTGCCGGGTTTCATAGGGCCAGTCCCTCCACCTCTCTGGATGAGAAATCTCTCAATATTTAGTTTATTTCAATTACCGTTAATAGATAGTATAATGGGAGAGAAAAAGATTGTCAATACATTTTTTTGAATATTTTTTCTGATTATGCATGCCATAATTAAAAATCAGATGCAGTGATTTCAGGAAAATATTATTTACAAAAGCCTATGAAGGAAATTCCCGGGGAAATAACAATATGACAGATATGTTCTCTAAGGCGGGAACATTTTTATCCTTTCTAAAGTCTATTACTATAGCAAATACTTTAGCGTGTGCAGGAGTGTCTCTGATATGACAAATCATACTTTCATAATCGGTATTGTCGTTGTTATTTTAGTAAATGCAGGAATAATGTTGGTAACAGAATTCCGAAGACTCCAAAGAGCGGACCAAGTTATCATGGAGACGATCAGAATCTTTAACAGCCAGCTGGCCCTTTCATGTATAAATATCGTCTTTTCTCTGATTTTTGCTTATTTTTGGTATCATGTTTTCCGCGACATTTATAAACTGTTGAAGCCTGAAGATTTAAAAGGTTTTTTTCAACTATTCAACGATCAATATCTGGATAGCATGCGACAATACTACTATGAGAGAGAAATGTTGATGGAGCTTTTTACCGTACAGAGATATAGAAATAGTGGAATGGTAAATTTATTTAGCATGATTATCACCATGATCTCCGGAATAAATGGCGTCTACACGGCACTCAAAAGAGATCAAATATGCAAAACTGCTATTTATGTCCAACGGGCAGTCATACCCTGGGAATCCGTTTGTGGGTTTCAATGGGGACATTTTTGGGATAGGCGGGAATTTAGACGCCTGCAGCCCTATTATGAACTGAAAATTTACTACTATAACCGGAAGACATTATTGGGAAAAGGCAAAAAGTGTGAGGCTGATTTATGTATTCAACCTTCAGACAAGGAAAATCTGGATATTCTATTGAATAAAGTAATTTCATTCAGGGAAAAAGAAGACGTTAAAGCAGAAAATAATTTTGTAAAGAAGGTTTAAGGATATGTTGTGTACTATTAGAAAAAAATATCTACTATGTGGTTCGCTGATAATGATGACCTTAATAGGAAGGAGAATTATATGATTAGAAGATTTGTAATACAGCTTGTTGCCAGTATTGTACTGGGGATGGCCTCGATTGGATTCGGTATTCTACACTTTGACCCGATGTTTTGGATAACTGTTTTCATACTATATAATGTTTGTGAAATTGTAGTATCAACGAAGGAAAAAGGAAAGCAATAAAGAAACGGGGCATGGATCGTGAAGAAGATTGGAATGGTTATTGTTATGATCGTTTGGGGATTGTCGATGATTGGATGTAGCAAACCTATATTTACTGAACCCACAGGTAATGCATCTTATGTGGGAATGCTTGTTCTGCAAAATGGTGAACAATATTATTGGGATACCGTGGGGAAAGATCTGGAAATAGGCGATCTGATCCTAGAGATACAGGAAAGAATAGCACCCCAATTTATACCCAAAGAAGGACAATCCAATATGCTCGCTAAAGGAACACCGGTTTACCGGGTGAAAGATCATGCCGATAAAGTAGTTGCAATCACTGCAGACGGACAATATGTTTTTAAAAAGAGAAATGAATAGCAGGAGCCTACCGGTCAATGCCTTCCCGGCTTAAAACGCCCTGCTGGTAATAGTGCTTGATTTCCTTCATCTCTGTTACAAGATCAGCGAACTCGATGATCGCCTCTGGTGCATAACGACCTGTTAGTACCAGCTCTGTCTCATAAGGTTTGTCTTTCAACAATGTAATTACATCTTCTAGAGATAAAAGACGATAGTATAATGCAATCGTAATTTCATCGAGAATGATCAGATCATACTTTTTGCTCATTAATATCCGGTGAATATCCTGTAGCCCTTTCCGGGCTGCGGAAATATCCTCCTGTTCAGGATTTTTTGCGATAAAGCAGCCATGACCATATAGCGTAATATCAATAGAATTCTGAAGAGATTTTAATGCTTTCCATTCACTATATTCTATTGATTTTACGAATTGAGCAATAAAAACTTTTTTTCCGGCTCCGGCAGCCCGCAAGGCCAAGCCAAGGGCAGCAGTAGTTTTCCCTTTGCCGTCTCCAGTGTATACATGAACATAACCTCGATTCATGAGCATCCCTCCTGATCTTTTTCTCCTTATGTTAAATGCGCGTCACTTACCTCTATTTTACCCTATGAGCAGTTATAAAAAACAATAAACTTCTATTGTAATCCTTTAATAGAAATTTCGATTGTGACGCTATAATAAAGAAAAGTATTGCACTGATAATATAAAGGAAAGAATAGGAGAGCAGAAGTTTTCACTGGTCCTTCCTCCTTTCTTTTGCTATTCTTATTATATAGAATTCAGATGAAAAAATGGAGAAAAATCTATCTGGAATTTAAAGATATGGGAGGTAAGTGATGAACGAAAAAATGAAACTGTTCGGGAAAAGAAATTTTGATTACGAGGAAGATGATTATGATCGGTTGAAAAATATTAACCAGAGATCGCAAAAGATGAATGTGTTTACAAATAAGGTAACACGAAAGAAGATCGAATTTGATTATGAGGAAGATGTTTACGAGCCAGAGAAAGGAAAATAGGCAAAAAAAGGAGGATTAGGAATGCAGCCCAAAAAGCGATCAAACCTTAGAATTTTCCTAGGGAGAAGTTATTATACCTATAAACGGTATATTTCCTGGTACTTTTCTAAAACCCAATTTGCAATAGAAAAAGATAATATTGAAAAGTATACTCAATTGATTTTCGAACATAGAACACCCCTGTTCCGCAAGCTGAGAAATGTAGACATGTGGCTGCAATATAACAAGGTAAAAAACCTAAAGATTGCAGTAGAACGGATGAACGATATTGTAATTCATCCAGGCGAGACTTTCTCCTAATGGAAAACCATTGGAAAGCCAAGAAAAAAAGATGGATTTGTAGAAGGAATGGTTTTATTTTACGGAAATTTTAAGCCGGGAATCGGGGGCGGCATATGCCAGCTATCCAATTTAATCTACTGGATGACACTACATACACCTTTAACAGTAGTAGAACGATGGAGACATAGCTATGATGTATTTCCAGACGCAGATAGAACGCAGCCCTTTGGGAGTGGAGCTACTTGTTCCTATAATTATATAGATTTGCAAATTAAAAACGAAACAGATAAACCGTACTTTCTGGAGTTATATCTAACAGAAGACCATTTGGTAGGCGCCTGGCGTTCAGATCGGGCGGAAGCATATTCCTATGAAGTGTATGAAAAGAAACATTGCATTAGGCAGGAGTTTTGGGGAGGTTATACGCGGCATAATAAACTGTATAGACGAAAATACAATCAGCAAGGAATCCAAGTTGCAGATGAGTTTATTACAGAAAATCATGCAATCATGATGTATGAACCTTTACTGGCGCAAAATAAATAGGTATAGGAAAAGCGAAGGGGACAAAAACATATCATGTGGAACAAATTACCTGTATAAAATCTCTTGACCCTAAGCATAATATATGATATATTTTGTTCTGTCCTCAAGGGAGGAGAAAGGGGAGTACCCCCTAATAATTGGTGAAAAAATAATATTGACAAATCGAGAAAAATAAGATATAATCATTTCTACCTCAAGCAGCAAACAACGATAGCAGTTGAATAGAAAGCGGCTTGACAAAATGAAAAAAAGCGTGTATCATCATAAGAGTCAGCAGAAGTGGCTAAAGATGAAAACGTTAACAAATTGGTCTTTGAAAACTAAACAGTGTAAGAATTAAAGCCAGCAAATATAGCGCGTAAGCGCAAACCCGTTCAATATAATTTGAACGAAGCGAGCATTTTTATTTGAGAGTTTGATCCTGGCTCAGGATGAACGCTGGCGGCGTGCCTAACACATGCAAGTCGAGCGGGATTGTGGAGTAGCTTGCTACGAAGCAATCTAGCGGCGGACGGGTGAGTAACGCGTGGGCAACCTGCCCTATACAGGGGGATAACACACCGAAAGGTGTGCTAATACCCCATAACACCGATGCTTCGCATGGAGAGTCGGTCAAAGATTTATCGGTATAGGATGGGCCCGCGTCTGATTAGCTAGTTGGTGAGGTAAAGGCTCACCAAGGCGACGATCAGTAGCCGACCTGAGAGGGTGATCGGCCACACTGGAACTGAGACACGGTCCAGACTCCTACGGGAGGCAGCAGTGGGGAATATTGCACAATGGGGGAAACCCTGATGCAGCAACGCCGCGTGAGCGATGAAGGCTTTCGGGTCGTAAAGCTCTGTCCTAAGGGAAGAAGAATGACGGTACCTTAGGAGGAAGCCCCGGCTAACTACGTGCCAGCAGCCGCGGTAATACGTAGGGGGCAAGCGTTATCCGGAATCACTGGGCGTAAAGGGTGCGTAGGCGGCCGATAAAGTCTGGGGTGAAAGGCTACGGCTTAACCGTAGTAAGCCTTGGAAACTTATTGGCTTGAGTGCAGGAGAGGTAAGTGGAATTCCTAGTGTAGCGGTGAAATGCGTAGATATTAGGAGGAACACCAGTGGCGAAGGCGACTTACTGGACTGTAACTGACGCTGAGGCACGAAAGCGTGGGGAGCGAACAGGATTAGATACCCTGGTAGTCCACGCCGTAAACGATGAGTGCTAGGTGTCGGGGGCGACAGCCCTCGGTGCCGCAGCTAACGCATTAAGCACTCCGCCTGGGGAGTACGCTCGCAAGAGTGAAACTCAAAGGAATTGACGGGGACCCGCACAAGCAGCGGAGCATGTGGTTTAATTCGAAGCAACGCGAAGAACCTTACCAGGACTTGACATCCTCCGCATTAGCCGTAACGGGTGAAATCCCTTCGGGGACGGAGAGACAGGTGGTGCATGGTTGTCGTCAGCTCGTGTCGTGAGATGTTGGGTTAAGTCCCGCAACGAGCGCAACCCTTGTCTTTAGTTGCCAGCAGGTGAAGCTGGGCACTCTAGAGAGACTGCCGGGGATAACTCGGAGGAAGGTGGGGATGACGTCAAATCATCATGCCCCTTATGTTCTGGGCTACACACGTGCTACAATGGCTGGTACAACGGGAAGCGAAGGAGTAATCCGGAGCAAATCCTAAAAGCCAGTCTCAGTTCGGATTGTGGGCTGCAACTCGCCCACATGAAGCTGGAGTTGCTAGTAATCGTGGATCAGAATGCCGCGGTGAATGCGTTCCCGGGTCTTGTACACACCGCCCGTCACACCATGGGAGCTCAGGGCACCCGAAGTCAGTGGGCTAACCGAAAGGGAGCAGCTGCCGAAGGTGAAATGAGTGACTGGGGTGAAGTCGTAACAAGGTAGCCGTATCGGAAGGTGCGGCTGGATCACCTCCTTTCTAAGGAGCTAAGGCTTTTTCTTACACTGTCTAGTTTTGAGAGACTAATAGTCTTTCAAAAAGTTGGGGATGTAGCTCAGCTGGGAGAGCACCTGCCTTGCACGCAGGGGGTCAGGAGTTCGATCCTCCTCATCTCCACCAACATGTACCTTGAAAACTGAACAATGAAGAGAGAATCAAAATACAATTTCTGGTCAAGTTATAAAGAGCATAGGGCGAATGCCTTGGCACCAGGAGCCGAAGAAGGACGCGGTAAGCTGCGATAAGCCTCGGGAAGCCGCAAGCAGGCATTGATCCGGGGATTTCCGAATGGGGGAACCCAGCTGGGGTAATACCCAGTTACCCACTACTCAATCCATAGGTAGTGAGGAGGCATACCGGGGGAACTGAAACATCTAAGTACCCTGAGGAAGAGAAAGAAAACTCGATTCCCTAAGTAGCGGCGAGCGAAAGGGGATTAGCCCAAACCAAGAAGATTTCTTCTTGGGGTTGCGGATATACTCGTTAAGAGATGGCAGTTGTAGTCGAAGCGGTCTGGAAAGGCCCACCATAGGAGGTAAGAGTCCTGTAGATGAAACGACTAAAGTCTTGAGTATACTCCAGAGTACCACGAGACACGTGAAACCTTGTGGGAAGCAGGGGGGACCACCCCCCAAGGCTAAATACTACCTGGTGACCGATAGCGTATAGTACCGTGAGGGAAAGGTGAAAAGAACCCCGGGAGGGGAGTGAAAGAGAACCTGAAACCCTATGTTTACAAGCAGTGAAAGTCCTTTATATGGACGATCGCGTACTTTTTGTAGAACGGGCCAACGAGTTACGGTATGCAGCAAGGTTAAGCTGTTATGCAGCGGAGCCGCAGCGAAAGCGAGTCTTAAGAGGGCGATACAGTTGCATGCCGTAGACCCGAAACCGGGTGACCTATCCATGAGCAGGATGAAGCGGAAGTAAAATTTCGTGGAGGTCCGAACCCATGTCTGTTGAAAAAGGCTGGGATGACTTGTGGATAGCGGAGAAATTCCAATCGAACCCGGAGATAGCTGGTTCTCCCCGAAATAGCTTTAGGGCTAGCCTCAAATGAAGAGATGCGGAGGTAGAGCACTGAATAGCCTAGGGGCCCTCACCGGTTACCAAAGCTTATCAAACTCCGAATGCCGTATTCTTATATTTGGGAGTCAGACTACGTGAGATAAGTTTCGTGGTCAAAAGGGAAACAGCCCAGACCGTCAGCTAAGGTCCCAAAGTACAGGTTAAGTGGAAAAGGATGTGGGATTGCACAGACAACTAGGATGTTGGCTTAGAAGCAGCCACTCATTTAAAGAGTGCGTAATAGCTCACTAGTCGAGTGATCCTGCGCCAAAGATGTCCGGGGCTCAAACCTGTCACCGAAGCTACGGCAGCGCGTCAGCGCTGGGTAGGGGAGCATTGTATGCGGGTAGAAGTCACACCGTAAGGAGTGGTGGACTGCATACAAGAGAGAATGTTGGCATGAGTAGCGAGAGGTGGGTGAGAATCCCACCCGTCGAAAACCTAAGGTTTCCTGAGGAAGGTTCGTCCGCTCAGGGTTAGTCGGGACCTAAGCCGAGGACGAAAGTCGTAGGCGATGGACAACAGGTTGAAATTCCTGTACCACCGAAGATTGTTTGAGCAATGGGGTGACACAGGAGGATAGGTCATGCGCACCGTTGGTCGTGTGCGTCTAAGCCCGTAGGGAGTTAGGATAGGCAAATCCGTTCTAACAATCCTAAAAGGTGATGGGGAGTGAAATTTAAGTAGCGAACTGACTGATTCCACACTGTCAAGAAAAGCCTCTAGTTAGATCTAGGTGCCCGTACCGCAAACCGACACAGGTAGGTGAGGAGAGAATCCTAAGACGAGCGAGAGAACTATTGTTAAGGAACTCGGCAAAATGACCCCGTAACTTCGGGAGAAGGGGTGCCACGGTAGGGTGTTAAAGCCCGAGGTGGCCGCAGAGAATAGGCCCAAGCGACTGTTTAACAAAAACACAGGTCTCTGCTAAGTCGAAAGACGATGTATAGGGGCTGACGCCTGCCCGGTGCTGGAAGGTTAAGGGGACGTGTTAACCGCAAGGTGAAGCACTGAACTTAAGCCCCAGTAAACGGCGGCCGTAACTATAACGGTCCTAAGGTAGCGAAATTCCTTGTCGGGTAAGTTCCGACCCGCACGAAAGGCGTAACGATTTGGGCACTGTCTCAACAATAGACTCGGTGAAATTGTAGTACCAGTGAAGATGCTGGTTACCCGCAGCAGGACGGAAAGACCCCGTGGAGCTTTACTGTAGCCTGACACTGGATTTTGGTATTGCATGTACAGGATAGGTGGGAGACTTGGAAGCTTGGACGCCAGTCTAGGTGGAGTCAACCTTGGGATACCACTCTTGTAATACTGGAGTTCTAACCATAAGCCGTGAATCCGGCTTTGGGACACTGTCAGGTGGGCAGTTTGACTGGGGCGGTCGCCTCCCAAAAAGTAACGGAGGCGCCCAAAGGTTCCCTCAGCGCGGTTGGAAATCGCGCGTAGAGTGTAAAGGCAGAAGGGAGCTTGATTGCGAGACGTACAGGTCGAGCAAGGACGAAAGTCGGGCTTAGTGATCCGGTGGTTCCGAGTGGAAGGGCCATCGCTCAACGGATAAAAGCTACCCCGGGGATAACAGGCTTATCTCCCCCAAGAGTCCACATCGACGGGGAGGTTTGGCACCTCGATGTCGGCTCGTCTCATCCTGGGGCTGTAGTAGGTCCCAAGGGTTGGGCTGTTCGCCCATTAAAGAGGCACGCGAGCTGGGTTCAGAACGTCGTGAGACAGTTCGGTCCCTATCCGCTGTGGGCGCAGGAAATTTGAGAGGAGCTGTCCTTAGTACGAGAGGACCGGGATGGACGTACCTCTGGTGTATCAGTTGTTCCGCCAGGAGCACGGCTGAGTAGCTATGTACGGACGGGATAAGCGCTGAAGGCATCTAAGCGCGAAGCCCCCCTCAAGATTAGATTTCCCATCCGCAAGGAGTAAGACCCCAGATAGACTATCTGGTTGATAGGTCGGAGGTGTAAGGGCAGTAATGTCTTCAGCTGACCGATACTAATAGGTCGAGGACTTGACCAAATGTATTTTTTCTCTAACTTCATGGTTCAGTTTTGAAGGTATATGCCTTCTAACTTCATAAAATCCAGTGACTACAGCGAAGGGGTCACACCTGTTCCCATACCGAACACAGCAGTTAAGCCCTTCAGCGCTGATGGTACTTAGGCGGAAGCGCCTTGGGAGAGTAGGTCGTTGCTGGTTTAGGCATTCCAGAGTAGCTCAATGGTGGAGCACCCGGCTGTTAACCGGTAGGTTGAGGGTTCGAGTCCCCCCTCTGGAGCCATTATAAGTTTTTTAAGCAAGGTCGCATAGCTCAGCTGGGAGAGCACCTGCCTTACAAGCAGGGGGTCATAGGTTCGATCCCTATTGCGACCACCATTTTTTTATTTTGCGGGTGTGGCGGAATTGGCAGACGCACTAGACTTAGGATCTAGCGCCATGTGCGTGGGGGTTCAAGTCCCTCCACCCGCACCAAATTTATTGGGGTATAGCCAAGTCGGTAAGGCACCAGACTTTGACTCTGGCATTCGTTGGTTCGAGTCCAGCTACCCCAGCCATTAGGGAGAAGTACTCAAGTAGGCTGAAGAGGACGGTTTGCTAAACCGTTAGGCCGGGAAACTGGTGCGAGGGTTCGAATCCCTCCTTCTCCGCCAGTCATAAGCAAAAAATACCTACCTTCATGAAGGTAGGTATTTTTTTACCTAGTAAACAGTTTTATGTTATGCTAGACAGTAAATAGAATAGAGAAGTAAAAAAAAGTGATATAATAATGTCATTGAGGTTGAAGAAAGATCGATGGAGGATATAGAATGAGAAGAAGAAAGAAGCCAGGTTCCGAGGAAAAACTCTTAAGTAAAGATAAGCTGGTGGTGGCGGAACCGGAAAGATACAAAGGTACATGGCATACATACTTTCAACAAAAAGGGGAAATCCATGTGGAGATTGGAACCGGGAGGGGTCAGTTTCTAACGACTATGGCAGAAAGAAATCCTCATATTAACTATGTTGGCATAGAGATGAAGGAAGAAGTGCTATTGCAAGCGGTGATAAAGGCTGAAGAAAAAAAGCTGCAAAACATTGCTTTTTTATGGCTTGATGCCAATCGGTTAACGGAAATTTTTGAAGATAGTGAGCTGCAGCGCATGTTTATTAATTTCTGTGATCCATGGCCTAAAAATCGGTGGGCTAAACGGAGGCTAACCTATCGCGGTTTTTTAGAAATCTATAAAAATCTGTTGGCTGCAAGTGGAGAGATTCATTTTAAGACAGATAATGCAAAGTTATTCGAATTTTCCTTAAATGAATTTTCACATTGTGATTTTCAACTGAAAAAAATCACTTTTGATTTACATCAGAGTGATCTTCAAGAAAATATTACAACAGAGTATGAAGATAAATTTGTCCAGATGGGAAAGCCTATCTATCGCTGTGAAGCACGAAAAAGAAATTGACAAAGTTTTTAGTCTATGGTGGAATGGATGTATCAGTAAGTTTTATATAAAAATAGATATGGGTTATGTATGGAGAGGTGTTTATATGAGTCGTATAGGAAATAAGATTAAAGAAGAGCGAATAAAACGGGGTTTATCACCAAAACAGCTAGGGAAAAAATGTGGCGTTACAGAATCCTTTATTCTAGAAGTGGAAAGTGGAAAAAAAATTATTAACGAGCGTTTGATTGAACAAATCTCAAAGGCATTAGGGGTTAATCTAGAAGAAAACATTATACTTGAGCCCGCCAATGAGGAAAGAATAGAAGCGCCAAAGGCAAAAAAAATAGAAACTCCCGCCGTAAAACGAGAGGCAGTAGAGCCGCTAGAACAATGGGACAATGCATTGGCCAATATTATTAAAAAAATACCTATTTATGATATTCAAATGGAACAAGTTAAAGGACATAAGAGTTTTCCGATCATTGATCGTAAGGTAGAAGGTGTGAATCCTGACAAACTTGTATATATAGAAATTCCTGACCAAAATATGAGTGGTTTTCGAATGCAGAAAGGAGATAGAACGCTTGTGTTTTTGAATAATCAGTGGGTAGATAATAGTTTTTTGCTGCTAGAAACTGAAGGAAACAAAATGATCCGAAAGGTTAAGCGCGCAGAAGGTAATAAAATTCAATTGATCTCTAATGTTCATGAACCAAAGTCCATCATAAAAGAAATGAAAGAGGTAAAAATATTAGGTAGATGTATGCGCATTGAAATAGATCTAGTAAAGAATTAAGGTAGAGCGGGTAGTAATAAATAAGGAGGCTTCTTATGGTCAGTGTGTCGAATAGATAGGAACTGTCATGGAGGCCTTTTTCTAATAAAGGAAACCATTGAGAGTTCTCATCGTATAATGGGTATTATATAGAAGTACATAGAAAAGAGGAGGTGGTAAATGTGTGCAGAAGAAGTAAAAGGCTCATCGGCTTAATTATTTTGTTATTAATGTTCACCCCTCTTTTTACCTCAATTACTGCATTAGGGCACATGGCAATGGATAAAGCACAGTTGAGGGATCATGCTCAAATTCAGGAAGAGGATATAACGAATGGTAGCATGGCAGAGAGATTTAAGGAATTTAGAAGAGTGATGGGAATCGTTTTTACGATTTATACGGTTTTTATCGCTATCCTGATTTTTATGGAAAATAAAAATCCAACTAAGACGATTTCCTGGTTATTAGTATTGGTATTGATACCTGTAATTGGATTTATATTCTACTTATTTTTAGGACATAGTTTTCGAAAGGAAAATATATTTAGAAAAAAACGGGTAAAAAACTTTGAACAATTAGAAGAAGTAGCTAAAATTCAGCAAGAGGCGATTCGGCAGAAACAGTTATTTTTTGAGGATGATAGTTTGGTGAAAAAAAGATTAATTAGTTTGATTTTAAACAATGCAAAATCTCCCTTTACGGTTAACAATCGTGTTACAGTACTAACCAATGGAGTAGAGACTTTTGAAAGCATTGTAGAAGCCTTAGAAAAGGCAAAAGATCATATACATTTGGAGTATTTTATTATTAAAGATGATGTTATCGGTGGAGTCATCAAGAAATTGCTCATGGAGAAAGCCCGTAAGGGTGTAAAAGTCAGGGTGATCTATGATAGCGTAGGCAGTTGGAAGCTGGGCAAAGCCTATCTTGAGGAAATGAAAGAAGCAGGTGTAGAGATCTACGGCTTCTTACCTGTATTCTTCCCCTTGTTAAGCAGAGAACTAAACTATAGAAACCATCGAAAAATTATTGTTATTGATGGAAAAATCGGTTTTCTAGGTGGAATTAACATTGGAGACGAATATCTGGGAAATAATTCATATCTTGGATTTTGGCGGGATACGCATCTGGAAATTGAGGGAGAAGCGGTCTATGGTTTGCAAAATATATTTTTAGGAGACTGGGAATTTGTTACAAAGGAACACATCGCTTTCAACGAAACTTATTATCCAAAGCTGGATTATTATGGGGAGCAATTGATTCAAATTACAGGCAGTGGCCCAGATTCCGATTGGCAGTCGATTATGCAGGCCTATTTTGCCATCATCTCTTCAGCAGAGGATCGTATATGGATCAACACACCTTACCTTGTACCGGATGAAAGCATTATGATGGCGCTAAAAACAGCGGCTTTAAGCGGTATCGATGTACGGATTATTTTGCCCAGCAGACCCGATCATAAAACTGTATTTTGGGCATCCATGGCTAATATTGAAGACTTATTAATGGCTGGCGTAAGAATATATAAATATCAGAAAGGATTTACCCACGCAAAAATTCTATTGGCAGACGGCAGTGCAGCTTCTATAGGAACTGCAAATTTAGATATTCGCAGCTTCCAAATAAATTTTGAAGTAAATGCCTTTGTTTATGATAAGGAAATTGTGATGCGTATGGAGAAAGACTTCTTAGCTGATATAGAAGACAGCAAGGAGGTATTATTGGAGGCCCATTTACAAAGACCGCTTTCTGAAAAGATAAAGGAAGCAACAGGGAGGCTTTTTTCTCCTCTGCTATAGCATTGCAAGGACCGCTGAGAAAGGAAAATATTCTATAGGTAATCCCATGAACCGGTTAGCGATTCATGGGATTTTATAAGTTTATCCCCGGGTAGCTTTTGCACGGGCGTGCTTGTCTAATAATTTTTTTCGAAGTCGAATATTTTTGGGTGTAACCTCTACTAGTTCGTCATCAGCAATGAATTCTAAGGCTTGTTCTAAGGAGAGTTTCTTAGGAGGAACCAGACGCATGGAATCATCTGAGCCAGAAGCACGGACATTTGTCAACTGCTTACGTTTGCATACATTTACAGCAATGTCTCCAGCCCTGGCATTTTCTCCTACAATCATTCCCTCATAGACCTCTGTACCAGGAACAATGAAAAGGCTTCCCCTTTCTTGGGCATTGTATAAACCATAGGTTACGGCTGTTCCACTTTCAAAAGCAACCAGTGAGCCTCTGGAGCGAGACTTGATTTCTCCTTTGTGTGGGGCATAGCCATCGAAGATATGATTGAGAATTCCATTACCGCGAGTATCCGTCATAAATTCAGAGCGATAGCCGATTAATCCCCTTGCAGGGATTCGGAATTCAAGCTTTATAGAGCCGTTACTATTGGTAAACATGTTGATCATTTCGCCTTTTCGTTGCCCAAGTGTTTCAATGACAACACCCATAAATTCTTCCGGCGTTTCGATGGTCACATGCTCCATAGGCTCACATAATGCGCCATCAATGGTCCGCATAATAACTTCGGGCTTAGATACAGAAAGCTCATAGCCTTCCCGGCGCATAGTCTCAATCAGAATGGATAAATGAAGCTCGCCGCGACCAGAAACTTTAAAGGAATCAGGAGAATCTGTGTCCTCAACGCGCAGGGCAACATTTGAAAGTAATTCTCGCTGGAGACGATCCCGTAGATGCCTACTGGTAACAAATTGTCCATCTTTGCCTGCAAAAGGACTATCGTTAACGATAAAATACATAGCAATGGTAGGTTCATCTATTTTAATAAATGGAAGCGGCTCAATCTTATCAGTAGAGCAGACCGTTTCGCCGATGTTCAAGGATTCGATTCCGGCAATAGCCACAATCTCTCCAAATTGTGCTTCTTCCATCTCTACCTTGTTTAGTCCGTGATAGGCATAGAGTTTACTGATCCTAAAGTTTTTAAACTGACCATCTGCAGTACATAATACTGCTTCTTGGTTTTTTCGAATGCTGCCCCGGGTAATTTTCCCGATACCGATACGGCCAACGTATTTATCATAATCGATGGAAGAGATTGTTAACTGTAAACCATCTTCCAGAATGCCTTCAGGTGCAGGCACCTCTGCTAAAATCATATCCAGCAAAGGGTGCATATCTTGATTGGTATCTGTAATTTCATATCTAGC
Source organism: Geosporobacter ferrireducens (assembly GCF_001750685.1). Lineage (GTDB taxonomy): Bacteria > Bacillota > Clostridia > Peptostreptococcales > Thermotaleaceae > Geosporobacter > Geosporobacter ferrireducens. Next base: position 3,530,347 of record NZ_CP017269.1, read on the forward strand.
GATTCCCTGCTTTGCTGATGCGTAGACAACTGGAAACTCCAATTGCTCATCATCGGCACCAAGGTCTATGAAAAGATCTAGTACTTCGTCTACAACGGCTTCACATCTTGCTTCCGGTCGGTCTATTTTGTTAATTACAACTACTGGCTTTATTCCAGATTCGAGGGCTTTTCTTAATACAAATTTGGTTTGAGGCATGGGGCCCTCGAAGGCATCTACTAAAAGGAGAACACCATCTACCATTTTCATAATCCGCTCTACCTCGCCGCCGAAATCTGCATGGCCGGGTGTATCTACAATGTTGATTTTTACATCTTTATAGAGAATAGATGTGTTCTTGGCCAAAATGGTGATTCCTCTTTCGCGCTCAAGGTCATTTGAGTCCATTACACGCTCATCTATCTGCTCATTGCTGCGAAAGGTTCCGCTTTGCTTTAGCATTTCATCTACTAAAGTCGTTTTCCCATGGTCAACATGGGCGATAATAGCAATATTTCGAATATTGTGCTGAATCATTAGAAACTTCCTCTCTTATAAATTATCCACATGACATTGTACCATGAAGCCGGGAAAAAATACAATCATTCCGGCGTTAATTCATAAGAATATTTTGTCCAAATCATGGAAAGAAGATGTGATTTTGACTTATGGTGAGAAACATGATAATGTATGAGATGAAAGAATTTTGTGTCGGCGGAACGACTATAATTAGCATAGAAGGTGAGAGACAGGTTATGAAAATTGGAGTAGGGGTCTTTTGGGAAAAGTTTATAAAAGATCAGGAATTTTATATGAAAACTTACGACTGTTTAGAAATACAGGATTTCGTAATGCCTGATAATCTGGATCTTGGCCGAGAGCATATCATTAAACAGTATCAGCAGCAGCTCCAAGGCTATAAAGGAATTCTCACAGTACACGGTCCATATATTGACCTTCAGCCTACAAGCTTTGATCCTCTTATCCGTCAAGCGAGCAGTGCCAGATATCATCAATGCTTGGAAGCGGCAGCTGCGCTAAAGTGCAAGTATATGATTATTCATTCATCCTATGATCCAATGAAGACCTATGATGATGGATATGACGAATACTTTATAGATCAGAATACAAACTTTTGGAAAGAAAATATAGGTGCATTTGAAGCATATAATGTTACCGTTGTTTTAGAGAACATACATGATAAAGGCCATCAGCTGATAAGAAAAGTATTGGAGAAGGTCAACTCACCTTTTTTAGGAGCCTGCTTGGATACAGGACATGCCCATGCTTTGGTGAAAACAGACCTGTTACCCTGGCTGGAAGGGTATGAACATTGGTTAAAATATATTCATCTCCATGATAATTTTGGGGAGAGAGATCAACATTTATCAGTGGGAGAAGGAAGTATTAACTTTGCTGGCTTCTTTAAAAAACTAAAAGAGATGAATTATGATTCTATTTTAATGAATGAAATTTTTGGAGGGGTAGAGGCGCAAAAAAGGAATCTGGAAAATTTATATGCATTTTTAAAATAACAAAAGGAGCCATTAGGCTCCTATTGCTTTTTTAAATCTTCCATTAATTCATTGATTAATTCTTTTACAGACATTAATCGATCAACTCTGTGTACCTTTGCACCAGCAAAGGCAAAACCCATATCCAGATTACCTTTCTGAGCATTAATCAGGGCGTCGGCAATACAATATAAGGTTTCGGCAGGATTACAAGGCTTCAGACAGTTAATACATTTGATGCCCTTAGGCTTCTCATTTTTATAAACCTTTTCCAGAAAGGTATTTCGAATCGCTCTACCAGGCATGCCTACAGGGCTCTTGATGATCATTACATCTTCTTCCTTGGCATCAATATAGGCCTGCTTAAATTCGGGAGAGGCGTCACATTCATAGGTAGCAACAAAACGTGTAGACATCTGTACACCAGAAGCACCCGCTTCCAGCAATGCAGCGATATCTGCTCCATCATAGACGCCACCGCCTGCGATCACAGGAATTTTCCGATCATATTTTTCTTCAAAGGGCTTTATTGCTTCTAATACTTCTTGTACCAGTCTTTTCAACGAAAAGTCTTCTATACGCTCCAATTCTTCTACTGAAAAACCTAAATGACCTCCAGCTTCTGGGCCTTCTACAACAATGGCATCAGGAAGATAACTGTGCTTTCGATCCCATTGTTTACAAATCAATTGAGCAACCTTGCCAGAGGATACAATAGGGGCAATTTTCGTCATAGAGTCCTTTACAAGTTCAGGCAACTTCATTGGCAGCCCTGCACCAGCAAAAATAACATCAATTTTTTCTTTGACAGCTGCTTTCACCATATCATCAAAATTGTTAATGGCCGTCATAATATTCACACCAATAATTCCTTGAGGGGCCAGCTCTCTAGCACGGCGGATATGATGGATCAATCCGTCTATATTAGCTTGGAACTTGTTCTTAGAATAGTGCTCTAAAGTAAATCCAGGTTCGATCCCTGAAATTACACCAATGGCGCCACAGTTGGCAACCGCGGCAGCCAGACTTGATAGAGAGATTCCGACACCCATTCCACCCTGCACAATGGGAACTTTTGCAGTCAAGTGTCCTATTTTTAATTCCGGTATAATCATTTCAACACTCCATTCCTATGAAATAAGGTATTTACAACAATTATATACTAAATTTAGTAGCTTCTCAAATGATTCTTTCCCATTCTATAAATCCTATGCATAGAATGGGGAGAGTTAGAAGGTTCTGAGGATAAATCATATATTGAGAATAAGGCTTAAGGCAGTTATGATTTCAAAATAGGCCAGGAGATGTATTGATATTTTTGTAAAATATCAAAATAATGGTTTGTACAGTAAAAAATTACAAGGAACAATTTAGAAATTTTTGAAAATATTTGTTGCAATACAAATATGTACGTATTATAATATAATGGAATATATAGCGTTTATAACTACACCCTTCCCAAATCAATGGCTAGGTTGTTTAAAAAAGTAATGTTATATGTTCTATAATCCATTGATGAAGGGAGGTTGTTTTAATGTTCCAAGATAAAACAATCGAATGTAAAGACTGTGGTGTAGAGTTTACTTTTACTGCAGGAGAGCAACAATTCTATGCAGAAAAGGGCTTCGACAATGAGCCTAAGAAATGTAAAGAATGTCGCCAAAAGGCAAAGAGAAATTTCTCAAAACCAAATAATGGTGGACAAAGAAGATCTTACGACAGATAGTACAAATAACCCACACCGGAAGGTGTGGGTTTTGTATTGGATTAAAGGATATTATTGTTATATTAAGATCGGCAGTGTATTGGCACCATAGGGCATTAAAGTAATTTTAGGATGTTCTCCGGTCAGAGAATAAGCCAGGGATAGAGCTTCTTCTGGAGATTTAACCGGGATAAAGCCAAGCTTCTTGACAACTTTCTCCTCTAGAGCAGATACGAGGATCAGCTTACGATACTTTGCCACGTAAGCTGCTTTATAGGCTGCATATCCTGGAACTGTAAAGTTTTGCTTTAAAGCAGCTTCCATTTTTTCTAAGGTATCATATTGAAACCATTGTAAGAATTCATCTGCCCCAAGACCATCCCTACATTCTGCCAAGAGTAGGATAACACTGTCTTCCTTGCCGCCAAAAATACAATTATCCATGGTTTTTACCGATTGATAAAGGTTGATATCTTTTGGATACCCTCCAGCAGAAGCAATAATCAGGTCTGCCTTTTGTTGTACTTCAACACCATAGAGCTGACGGATGATATTACAGCCTTTCAGCCATGCGGTCTCAAAATCTCCTGCTACAAATTCAATAAAGTTTCCCTCTGCATCTAAAACAGCATTGAAGAGGAAGTCTGGATTAACCTTGCGGCAAATTTCAGTGATGTCCTGCCGCATAGGATTGCCTTCAATCTTATTGGAACAGGCATCAGGATTGAGACCTGCACTTTCTCCTTCATAGAAGGTTAGGCGGTGATTGTGCTGAATCGTATCTAAACCAGCTACGCCAGGAACCATTCCTTTCGCACCGCCACCAAAGCCTGCAAACAGATGAAAGACAATGCCTCCAGTTAAAATGACACGATCAGCAGCCACCACTTTTTTATGAATATAAATGGGTGTGCCAGCACTGGAGGTACCTAGATAAGAAAGTTGTTCAGGATCAAAGCAGTCATGGTCATAGACCGCAATTCGATTATATATTTCATCGCCTACAATCAGCTGTTTTTCCTCTTCTGTAGAGGGGCGGTGGGTACCCAGGGCAATGAGTACTGAAATATCCTGATCTGAGATACCTAGATCGTTGAGATAGTTTATAATATGGATTAAAAACTGATTGGTTCGAATCCAGGCCCGTGTGATATCACTGACGATTAATAGTACATTTTCACCCGGATTTATGATTCGCTCCAATGGCGGTGTGCCAATAGGATTCATTAAAGCCTCAATACATTTTTTTTGAACATCTGTAATGGGATCTGCATAACGAGGCTTTAAGATGTGAAGAAGGTCTTCACTTTGGATTTCAAAATTACATAATGTGCTGCCATATTTAAATGAATATTCAGACATGTAATCGCCTCCTAGAAACCTGCAACAACCGAACCGTCAAAGGTTTCTTCAATAAAGATTTTTATTGCATCCGACTGATATACTTCAATCAGTTGTTGAATGCGAGGATCATCCTTTGAGCCATCGTTTCTTACTGCAATTACATTTACCCATGGAGAATCCTTTGGTTCAATAAAAATAGAATCTTTAACAGGGTTTAGGCCTGCTTCGATGGCAAAGTTTGTATTGACTGCGGCAGCAGTTACATCAGGAAGTGAACGAGCTACCATTGGTGCTTCCAATTCGATAAAGTTTAGATTTAGAGGATTTTCAGCAATATCCTTTACTGTACTAGCAAGTCCAGACCCTTCTTTGAGCTTGATAATACCAGCAGATTGTAAAAGAATCAATGATCTTGCTCCGTTTGTCGGATCATTAGGAAGTGAGACTTTATCTCCAGCTTTCAATTCAGATAAGGATTTAATTTTGTTAGAATATATACCCATTGGGAAGTTTACCGTGCTGGCGATAGAAATCAAATCCATTTTTTGATCTGCATTGAATTTGTCTAAATAAGGCTGATGCTGGTAACTATTTACATCCAGTTGTTTTTCAAATAAGTGGATATTCGGCTGCACGTAATCACTAAATACCGTTAATTGTATATCTAAACCTTGATCTTTTGCTAGTTCCTTAACTTTTTCCATAATTTGTTCGTGGGGACCTGCAGTTACACCAACCTTTAAGGGGCCAGTAGTAGTGGATGCAGCAGGTTTGCTGCCGCATCCGCTCAATAGTGCTGTTAACAACAGTAAACATAAAGATAATGATAATATTTTTTTCACGTAAAACACTCCTTTTATGATAATTTAATTGAGTCCAATATTTGGGGGAACGAAACGACCAATCCTCAAAGTGTTTGGACGAGTAGGTAAGGCGGTTTGTATATGCTTTTGTAAATATAGTGCAACTGATCTGTGGCAGTAGTTGCTGTAGCGTTCCTGTAAATGAAGGGCTAGACAGGAAATCCTATGAAATAAGATGGATTGGTTGACACGTTCACCTCCTTTAGAGTAATAAAAAAAGCCTTTCCGACAGATAGAAAGACTTTTGGTTTCATTTACTATCTCCCAGAATAAATTCTGCAGGATTTAGCACCGTGCTCATAAAAAAAATGCCGGTTGCCGGGTTTCATAGGGCCAGTCCCTCCACCACTCTTGATAGGAATATTCAATTGATTTGATTATAGAGATTTACAAAATAAATGTCAATAGCATTTTAAAAAATAAATTTTATTATTTACAGCGGTAAAGTATGAAAATGTTTTCTTCAAGGCTTACAGGGAATAAAAATTATTATAAAAAAAAGCCGCAGAGATTGCGGCTCATTGAAACTTATTCAAATTTGGCTATAGCTTTTACAAATTTTTCAGGAACAAGGGCACATTGTTTCTCTGGAACAGAACATACGGCAAAGCGGATGCCTTTACCCATAGGAACTGCAAAAATCAGATCTTTCTGAAGTTCCTGTGTAACTGCTTCAGGATTACTGCAAGGAATGGTAATAAAGAAACCTGCCTTATAAGGGCACACCTTCAAATTTACTTTACGGGCATTTTCCATGAATGCAGCTGCACGCTGAGATAACATTTGCTGCAGTATGCTTCTTTCAGTTTCTACTTTTTTTAGCAGATCGGGATTTTCAAATATTTGTGCCAATACAGTCATGGCTGGACGTGTACCATTAGACCATACACCACGGTTAGAGAATTGATTTGCAGCTTTAAATTCTTCAGCCACATCCTGATTGGACGTAATGCAAATCATTGCACCACAGCGCATGCCGTATAAAGTATAACCTTTCGACATACTGAAAGCCACAATGGTTAGAATGTTTTCAGGAAGACCTCCGAACAGCTTCATAAAAGATCTACATTCATTCGTCTTACCAGCAAAATCTATATAAGCAATGTCTACAAACAGGGTGATCTTCTTTTCTGCGTTGGCTGCTTTTTGTTTTAAAAATGACAATACAGCTTCCCATTCTTCATTGGATAGACTATAGCCGGTAGGATTGTTTGCGGGACTGTTTAGCAGGATCACTAATTGATCTTGTTTCTGCAGGAGTTCTTCCACTGTTTTGCAAAAAGCCTCAATATGAAAATGATCATTTTCGTCAAATAAGGTATAGGTAGAGATAAAACGACCATGCTCTTCGGCAATGGTTTTATAAGGTCCCCAATACCAGTCGGGTGTTAGAATATGATCACCGGCATTAGAATAATTCCAGACGGTATGACGAATAGCTCCGCTGCCCCCGGGTGTAGCAATAGCCTCAATATATCCTTCTGGTGTTTGATCACGAAAAACAGCTTTTTTAGCAGCTTCCAGAAAATTGGGAAGACCTGCAATGGGTGCATAAGCAGCGTACTCTACAGCAGGAAGTCCTCTCAACAATTCAATAACACTAGGAATGATAGAAAGTTTTCCGTCATCCTCTAATAATGCACCTACCGAAGCATTAACAACTTTATCGGCACCGTGTACTTTGGCAGCTTGCTGGGCTGCATTATTAATTGCAAAGATACTGTCTTCTCCAGCTGGTCTTCTAGAATGGGCTGCTACCATAGAAAATTTTGTAGACATGATATTTCCTCCTCTTAACAACAGCATGATGGATATCATTTTCTGAATATTATATCTGTATACTTATTGATTGTCAACGGCTTAGCCGTTGATTGAAATTATGAAAAATTTTTTGCATATTGATATATATCACAGAAATAAGCTTCCGAAGGCAGTATAATAAAGACATAAACATAGAAAAAGAGGAGGAATAGAAAATGACTGTAAGAAAAATTGTTTATATAGATGAAGAAAAATGCAATGGATGTGGATTATGTGTACCATCTTGTGCAGAAGGTGCAATCAAAATCATCGATGGTAAAGCAAAGCTGATTGCAGATAATTTATGCGACGGATTAGGTGCATGCCTTGGAGACTGTCCCAAAGATGCAATATTGATAATTGAGCGGGATGCAGCTGAATTTGATGAAGAGGCTGTAAAAGACCATCTGGAAAAAGAAAATAAGCCGAAATTGCAGCATACTCATGTGAACCACGGCCACAGTCATGGACATGGAGGTTGCCCTGGTAGCAAGCTGAGAAGCTTCAATCAGGAACAGAAAACTGCTGTGACGGAGATTTCACAAGGAGATATTGAGATCAAAATTAAATCCCAGCTAACCCAATGGCCTGTACAGCTGATGCTGGTACCACCAACGGCACCTTATTTCCAGGATGCAGATTTATTGGTTACGGCCGACTGTGTACCCTTTGCCTATCCAAATTATCACTTAGAGCTATTGAAGGGTAAAAAAGTTGTAATCGGTTGTCCTAAGCTGGATGATGTTGCTCTCTATGCAGAAAAGCTGACACAGATCATAAAGATGAATAACATAAAGAGCGTTACCGTAGCCTTCATGGAAGTGCCTTGTTGCACCGGCATCGTCAGAGCCGTGGAAAAGGCAGTAGCGGATGCAGGAAATAATGTATCCATTAAAAGAGTCCGCATTGGGATTGAAGGAGAAGCTACAAAGCTGTAATGTAAAAAAGCAAAGCGAGTACTACGCTTTGCTTTTTTACATTACAGTTGTTTTACATTTTCCAGTTTTAAGGACTTTTTTTAAAACAACTGGTATAATATAGGAGCATGGTTATTTTTGGAAAGGAGTGAGCAGATGACGTCATTTTTTTACATTCTTTTTGGTGTAGGAGCGCTTTATACCATTGTAACCTTTCTTCTAGGGCAGTTGTTAGATTTTATGGATTTTGATGCAGATTTTGATGATGAGGGACTCTTTAACATGCATGTTTCTCCCTTCAAACCTATGATTATCGCTGCATTTCTAACGTCTTTTGGCGGATTTGGATTGATTTTTCAACATAAGAAGGATTGGCATTCAATGCAAATCATTACTGCTGCACTCCTAGCCGCTTTGGCAATTGCAGCTGTACTTTATTATTTTGTGCTGGTGCCGTTGCATAGAGTTCAAAATACTAGTGCCGTGGAACAAAAGAATTTAATTGGCCAGCGTGCAAAAGTAACCTTGAGCATTAAAGAAAAAAAGTTCGGCAAAATCAGTTATACAGTTGGCGGTAATATTTACTCTGCTCCTGCAAAGGCTTTGGGAGACAAAGAATTTATAGCAGGAGAAGAAGTAATTATTATAGATATACAAAAAAATGTCTTTTTCGTAGACAAAATTTAAAGGGGGAAAGCTGATGAATATTAGTGAGTTTGTAGGATTTGTACCATTTGTCATTGTATTGGTAATCATTCTATTGCTATTTGGTTTGATTATCATGTGGAGAAAGGTTTCTCAGGATAAGGCATTGGTCGTAACTGGTTTAAGAAAAAGGGTAATTTCTGGAGGCGGGGGTTTTGTGATTCCGCTGCTTGAAAAGACGGATGTAATTTCATTAGAAAATATGAAAATATATGTCAAGACCGATGGTGCCCTTACGGAACAAGGGGTCGACATTAAAGCAGATGGTGTAGCTGTAATGAAGGTCAAGTCTGACACAGAATCTATATTGGCTGCAGTGGAACAATTTAATACAGGCAATGAAAAAGAAACCATAGAAGTCATTAAAGATACTGCCAGAGACGTGCTGGAAGGAAAACTAAGAGAAATTATCTCTACGATGACTGTAGAAGATATATACAAAAATCGTGAAAAATTTGCTTCACAGGTTCAAGAGGTAGCTGCCGTGGATTTGGCGGACATGGGACTTGAAATTAAAGCTTTTACGATTCGAGATATTTCAGATAACAACGGTTATTTGGAAGCTTTAGGGAAGAAGCGGATTGCGGAAGTAAAGCGTGATGCAGAAATTGCAGAAGCCAGTGCAAAAAAAGAGACCAAAATAAAAACAGCTCAAGCAAATAGAGAAGGGGAAGAAGCAAGACTGATCGCAGAAACCCAAATTGCAGAAGCCTCAAAGGCAAAGGAATTAAAGGTACAGGAATATCGGAGAGAGCAGGAGACTGAAAAAGCGAAGGCTGATATGGCCTATGAGATTGAAACCAGCAAGGTACAACAGGATGCAGAAAAAGAAAAAATGCAGGTTTTGATTGTAAAGAAACAAAAGGAAATCGAATTGGCAGAACAAGAAGCTTTACGGAAAGAAAGAGAACTGGAAGCAGTAATTAAAAAGCAAGCGGATGCAGAAAAATATAGTGCCGAAAAGAAGACCGAAGCAGAACGATATAAAGAAGTCCAAGATGCATTGGCGGAAGCAGAGGGGATCAAGGCCCTAGGTTTAGCGAAAGCAGAAGCTAAGCGGGCTGAAGGAATTGCAGAGGTAGAGATTATCCGGGAAAAAGGGAAAGCCGAAGCGGAAGCCATGTTGAAAAAGGCTGAAGCCTTTAAGCAGTACAATGAAGCCGCAGTAACCCAGATGATTATTGAGAAATTACCGGAGCTAGCCAAAGCTGTTGCTGAGCCACTTAGCAAGACAGATAAAATTGTTATCGTGGATTCCGGAGAAAATGGAAAGGGCGCAGGAAAGGTTACCGGATATGTAACAGATATCATATCTACGCTTCCGGAAACAGTAAATGCGATCACTGGGATTGATCTGACAGAATTGATTAAGCATAAGGCTAAGCCTGTACCTGCATCTATATCTACACCTACACCAGAAAAGACCGTAAGTGAAGATACAACTTTATAAATAATTTGAACCTCGATTCCGAGGTTCATTTTTATGAGATGATTTAAAAGTCCTGTGCATGGGTAATATGTAAAGGAAAAATAATATGGAAGGAGATTTTTTGATGACACAAACAAGAAAAGGTCTTATAACGATGAAGGGAAACCCATTAACCCTGTTGGGTAACGAAATAAAGGCAGGAGATCAGGCACCGAATTTTACTGTGGTTCAAAATGACCTGCAGCCCTATACATTAAAAGATGCGGGAGATAAGATAAAGATTATTAGTGTAGTTCCATCCATTGATACAGGTGTTTGTGAACTCCAGACCATTCATTTCAATGAAGAGGCAGCAGCATTAGGAGATGTACTTATTTTGACTATTAGTGTAGACTTGCCTTTTGCACAAAAAAGATTTTGTGGAGCTAAGGGTATAGATAAGGTGATCACATTATCAGATCATAAAGACCTGTCCTTTGGGCTACAATATGGTTTTGTGATTGAAGAACTTAGATTATTAAGCCGGGGTATCGTGGTCTTAGATCGCGAGAACAGGGTAGTTTATGTAGAGTATGTAAAAGAAGTAGCATCGGAGCCAGACTATGATCGTGCAATAGAAGCTGTGAAAAAATTGCTTTAGCGTAAAAACTCACCTAACAAGGTGAGTTTTTTATTTTGGATAAACAGGACTCTGTAGAGTGAAAATAAAGGTAAGAATGTAATGGATAGGGAGGACTCAAATGGAACGGGCAATTGATCATAAGGTTCAAGATTATAGAATGATGGTTTTTGGTGAAGTAGTCAAATTGGCATGGGCAGGTAAGCTTAAACATGAGGCGGATGAATTGCCGGAGAAAATATTGAAAGGACATATCCAAGATGAAAAAGAGAGGAGGATTGTTGAGAATCATATTCGCATTAGTATGGGCTTAGATCCTTTGACTGGTGATGCATATCACAGATTAGAAGAGGATGTAGACAGTGCAATGAATCAGGATAGAATTAAAGCACCTTTGGTATCGGTCATTGAAGATGTTTGTGAAACTTGTAGAAGGCATCCCGGAAATGAAACAGCGGCAGAGAGAGAAAATTGTCCCCGTGAGTATCTAGATTGTACCGAAGAAGCGCATCGATGCATAGGGTGTGGCCGCTGTATTGGAGACTGCCCATTAGGTGCTATTTCTGACAAAATTGAGTTCCTGCCTGTGGTAAAGTTGCTGAAAGAGCAGCAAGCGCCGGTTTTTGCAGCTATAGCACCTGCTTATGTAGGGCAGTTTGGACGTGGCGTAACACCAGGGAAAATCAGAAATGCTTTAAAAAGGCTGGGGTTTACGGATATGGTGGAAGTAGCTGTATTTGCCGATATATTAACGGTAAAAGAGGCCTATGAGTTTGATCATATGGTGAGAACAGAAGAAGACTACTTGATCACCAGTTGCTGCTGTCCTGTATGGGTGGGGATGATTCAAAAAAATTATAAGGAAATTGCAGAGCATGTTTCACCATCCGTATCTCCTATGATTGCATCAGGAAGAGTATTAAAAGCATTAAATCCAACTGCCAGAGTCGTATTTATAGGGCCTTGCATTGCTAAAAAAGCAGAGGCCAAGATCCCGGAACTGGAAGGTGCTATTGATTATGTACTGACATTTCGGGAGTTGAAAGAAATATTTGCTGTGCTGGAGATTGATTTGGAAACATTGGATGAAGAAAATAGAGAGGAAGCATCTTTTGCCGGTAGAGTTTATGCTAGAACGGGAGGTGTAAGCAAGGCAGTAGAGCGCTCGGTAGAACGGGTATTAAAGCGTAATATTCCATTTAAATCTATTAGCTTTGAAGGAACTGGAGAGTGCAAAGCTGGTTTAGAAAAACTCATTAAAGGTGAAATAAAGGCTAACTTTATAGAAGGCATGGGCTGTACAGGTGGTTGCGTTGGAGGGCCGAGAGCTGTTGTATCCATTGAGGAGGGAAAAAAGGCAGTAGATGTATATAGTCTTCAAACCCAAATGGAAACACCCTTTGACAATGATAACGTATTACAGCTTATAACCAGATTAGGAATAAAACGATGGGAAGCATTAGAAATCGATGAAGAAGAACATGTCCGGGGGCTTTTGAGCAGAAGATTGGGGGAAGGAAACTATTTACAATAATATCCATAATATGGTATTATGTCATAAAATATGAGATAATAATAAAAAGGGGGGAGCTTGTATGAAGTGGATATTTCATTTGATTAAACAAATGATCATTAGCTTAATGGCTGCTGGTGGTGTTATCTTAATTCTCTATATAGTAGACATAACCCTATGGAAGGGAATGCTGGGAATTGGGATTTTTTCTATTACAATTGGCATTCTAGGTGCTTTTGGAGGAGATCTGACCATATCCGGATTTATGTCCCAGCCTTCAAAAAATAGTGGATTGCCGCAGGCTGCCTATCGTATTGATTTAACAGGACCTAAAGAATTTATGGATTATGACAGAAGCAATAAACAGTTGGATCTGAACTTTGCAGTACTGCTAATATTTATGGGTTTGATTTTAACCGTTGCAGGATTTTATGTAGAAGCAGTGAACCAATGATTTGTTGACATAAAAAATGAAAGTTGATATAATTGGTTTATTATTTTTAAGAATTTTAAGATAATGACCACAAGATTTATGGTTCTGCAAGGGGGAAAAATATGGATGTACGAAGCATTCCCAATCTATTAGATATTAAGGAGTATCCGGAAAAAGAGATTAAGAGAATTTTAGATAAAGAACTAATTGTTAAGTTATCAAATAATGAAAATGTTTATGGACCCTCTCCAAAGGCCCTAGAGGTTATCAAGGATGCTGTTGAAAATTTACAGTTTTATCCAGACCCTCAGGCTGCCAGTCTGAAACGTAAGCTTTGCAATCTCTGGAACATTCAAATAGAAGAAATTCTTATCGGCAACGGGGCCGACGAAGTCATTGACCTAATTGTTAGAGCCCTGCTGCAGGAAGGCGATGAGGCAATCATACCTACGCCTACCTATGACAACTACGCAGTAGCAGTTAGTCGCTGCCGGGGAATCTGCAAATTTCTAGATATGCGAATGGGCAATTTTGATTTGGAAGAGATACAAGGTGCAATTACAGAGAAGACGAAGATGATTTTTTTGTGTAACCCAAACAACCCTACAGGGGCTTTTATATCAGGACTGGCTTTAGAAAGGTTTATAGAGGCATTACCTGAGCATGTGATACTGGTATTGGATGAGGCCTATGCAGAGTATGAGTGCAGCCATGTTAGCGGTATTCGATATATAAATAAAAAGAATATATTGGCAATCAGGACATTTTCTAAGATCTATGGGCTGGCTGCCTGCAGAATCGGATATGTTGCAGGAAAAAGTACCCTTATCAAAAAATTGAATGATGCACGATTGCTTTTTAATACAAATACATTGGGATTAATTGCAGCAGAGGCAAGCTTGGAAGATCCTATTCATATCGGTAAAATCAAGTATTCTAATCAGAAGAGTAAGGCGTTGATGATTAGACAGTTGGAAAAACAAGGTATATCCTATTTTAATTCAAGCGGCAACTTTATTATGATTAATACAGGTATAGACAGCATCAATATATATGTACGTCTGTTAGAGCGTGGGATCGTAGTGAAACCTATTCTTCATGAGAAATATCGGACCTGTATTAGAGTAACCTTGGGAACAGATGAGATGAATAATTATTTTTTGGATGCCCTTTTTGGAATTGTGTACCAACACGAATGAAAAAACTTAATCAAACCCCCTCATAATTCTATGAGGGGGTTTGATTAAGTTTCTGCATATTTTTAAAACTCAAAAGTTTCTCCAGGCTTAAGAATAATTGCTTCTGCATTCTTTACTTGTTCTTTAAAGATTTCTGGATCTGCAGTAATCACAGGAAATGTTCCATAATGCATTGGGATTACCTTTTTTGGCTGTACAAAGTCAACTGCCCGTGCAGCATCTTCAATATCCATGGTGAAGTTGCCGCCGATAGGCAATAGAGCCACATCGATATTCTCAATAGCCAAAAGCTGCATATCCATAGTCAGGCCCGTGTCTCCGGCATGGTACAATTTCTTTCCGTTAACTTCTATGACAAAACCGCAGGGGTTGCCGCCGTATATGAGGCCGCTAATGGTTTCAATGCCTGAACCGTGAAGTGCGGGAGTCATTTTAACTTTTCCGAAATCGAATTTTGTTCTTCCTCCAATGTGCATCGGGTGCGTGGGAACACCTTTTCCACTTAAGTAATTAGCAATCTCATAGTTGGTGATAACGGTTGCATTAGTACGATTGGCAATGGTTACCGTATCTCCTAAATGATCACCATGACCATGGGTAACAAATATATGGGTTATATCATTAAAATCAGAGGCCTTTACCGGTGCATTAGGATTATTGGATATAAAAGGGTCTATAAGGGCTTTAAAGTCTCCTTCCTCTACATAAAAAGATGCATGGCCTAAGTATCGTAGTTTCATTCTGATCATCTCCTTCGGGTTCAATAGTTTCTATTTTTATCATACCATAAATTAAATAATTTAACCAAATTTATGAAAAGAAGCGTGAAAATGTTTTAACCGTATTGCTTGACAAAACGTATAATATTCTCGTATATCATATCTTTTTCGCTGCTATAATGCAGCTGATGGTTGCTGTTTTCATAATAGTAGAGCTCCTTCTCATTAGAAGGAATTTCGTTATAGATAAATTGGGCACTTTTAGCTTTTACGATAGGATCTTTTTTGCCCTGAACGATCATTGCGGGCATATCCAGCTGGGGAATTAAGCGCTTTGAATGATGAAGCAAAATACGAAAATTCAGGTTGGCAACCATAGGCGTGAAGCAGGAATAGAAATATTCTTTTAAACGTTGGACGTCCCGCATCCGAATTTTTAAGAGAAGGTCCTCCTTCAGATTTTTAAAATCAATACAATAGATTGGTGTACTCATTGTTACAATGCATTTAGGCTTATACTTATGTGCCAGCTGAAAGGTCAATAATCCTCCCATAGAATAGCCAATAATTGTAATTTCATCAGACTGCTTTGATAGTTCTATATATGCATCTTCTACAGATTTCATCCATTTTTCGCAAGAAGAATATCTAAGATTTTTTCGGATACCGCCATGACCATGCAAAATAGGACAGAGGGTATAAAAACCTTCATTTTGCAAACGCTGGGCTAAGGGTTCAACTTCAAAGGGACCGCCGGTGTATCCGTGGATCAATAAACATCCTTTCATACTAAAGCACCTCCAACTTCTATTATCCAAAGTAAAATTTTTTAATTCAGCAGAACTTTTCTTCATTAACATAGTATTAACAAAACCGGCAGTTCCATATGTTATAATGCAGAAGAAATTACTTAAGAAGAATTTGTCAAAATATAAATGATAATTTGTAAACATGAATGATGTGTTATGCAGAATGTGGGTAATATAAACAAAAGAACTGTTTTAGGGAGGATTCTCAATGAATCAAAAAACAAAAAGAGAGGCCATGGCAGGTATTGATATTGGCTCCCATGCATTACGAATGAAGATCGTAGAAGTTCACAATGAGGAAAAAGTAAAGATACTAGAGATGCTTCGTCATCCAATATCACTAGGACGAGATACTTTTACCATGGGGAAAGTACGATTTGAGACGGTGGATGAGACCTGTGAGATATTAAAAGGGTTTAAGAAATTAATGAATGATTATCATATTGAAACTTATAGGGCGGTAGCTACCAGTGCCATCCGGGAGGCCCAAAATAGGGATTATATCGTAGATCAAATCAAACTAAAAACCGGATTGAAGATTGATGTAATCGATAATACTGAAGAACGGTTTTTGACCTACAAATCTATTCGTGAAAATCTGCCCTACCATCAAAAAATCAGGTCTGAGGGGGCTATGATTGTAGACGTTGGCTCGGGCAGTGTGGAAATATCTGTTTACAAGAATAACCATTTAGCCCTTACGCAAAATATCAAGCTAGGATCCCTAAGACTGAGAGAAGTTCTTTCCAGTATAGAAAACAGAACCTTAAATTTCCCAAGACTATTGGAAGAATACATAAGCAGCAATATCGACCGCCTGGATGTTTCAGAAGAAAAAGGAAGTTATAAAAACTTTATCGCACTTGGCGGAGAAATTCGAATCATAAGCCAATTATGCAATAAAACCAGTGATTATCATAAACTAAAATATATAAAGAAAGAGGACTTTATACGCGTATATAAAGAATTAATGGAACAGCCCGGTTACTATGCCGCGAAGCAGTATGGATTAGCTCAGGAGCGGGCAGAAATTTTGCTTCCCTCTATGATGATTTTTAAAAAATTTTTCAATATGACATCAGCAAAGGGAATCCATGCGCCTTTAGTTTCATTGCGGGATGGGATTATTTCAGATATCATTGATACAAAATTTAATACCCAGAGAAAAGCTGATTTTATGGAAGATATCCTCTGTTCAGCCCGTTATTTAGCTGTAAAATATAAATACGATGAAAAACATGGAAGAGAGGTAGAAGAAAAGGCCCTGTTGATTTTTGATGCATTGAAACGAATGCATGGATTAGGGGAAAGGCAGCGTTTTTTGCTGCAGTTGGCAGCGATCCTACACGATATCGGAAAATTTGTAAATCCTCTGGAGCACTACATTTATTCTTATCACATTATTTTGGCATCTAATTTGATGGGACTATCCAGGGAGGAAATGGAGATCATCGCCAATATATCCCGCTACCACAGCAAGGTGGTTCCCCGGGCAGATCATGATAATTTTAGAAAACTAAGTGAAGAAAACCGGGTTGTCGTTTCAAAATTAGTAGCGATCATTCGCTTGGCCGATGCACTGGACCGAAGTCACCGGCAAAAAATCAAGACGGTACAGATAGTCTGGGAAGAAAAAGAGATTTTGTTTCGTGTAGATACAGAAGAAGATATTTTGCTGGAAGAATGGACCTTTGAGACAAAGGCAGAATTCTTCAAAGAAGTTTTTGGTGTAACCCCAATTATGAAAATAAAGAGGAAGATGGGCATATGAATAAGATAAACTTTGATAAATCAGAATACTTTATTAATCGGGAACTCAGTTGGCTGGAATTTAATGACAGAGTATTGGAGGAAGCGAGGGATCGAAAAAATCCTCTTTTTGAGCGCCTCAAATTTTTATCCATTGTAAGCTCTAATCTGGATGAATTTTTTATGATTCGGGTAGCTTCTCTCAAAGATCAGGTAAATGCAGGTTTTAATCGGGCAGATCCTTCAGGACTTACACCAAAGCATCAACTAAAAAGAATTTCTATAAGAACGCATAGAATGGTAGATGAGCAATATACCTCCTTCAATCGTGCACTTATGCCCGGATTGAAACGAAATGGGATTCACATTCTTTACCGGGAAGATCTTAACGGAGAACAAAGGACTTATTTGCAGGGCTTTTTTTTAGAAATGATATACCCGGTACTTACTCCTATGGCAGTGGATTCCAGCAGGCCTTTTCCTTTGATTTTAAACAAGAGCCTAAATATAGGCACCCTAATCAAAGATAAAGAATCAGAAGAAGGATACATTTTTGCTACTGTCCAAGTACCCTCAGTACTGCCTAGATTGATTGAATTACCCTCTGAGGAAGTGAAAAAGCGATGCTTTGTGTTGCTGGAAGAAGTCATTGTTATGAATATTGATAAGCTCTTTCAAGGGAAAGATGTAATTTGTGCATATCCCTATCGTATTACCCGCAATGCAGACTTAAGCATTGAGGAGGAAGAGGCAGAGGATCTGCTGATTGAGATTGAAAAGTCCTTGAAAATGAGAAAATGGGGAGCCACTATACGGCTGGAAGTAGACGACAAAATGGCTGGACGTTTAGTAGAATTGCTTAAAAGTGAACTGGAAATTCATCATGGAGATATATACTACATCAATGGCCCCTTAGACTTGACATTTTTAATGAAGATATATAGTTTTGAGGATTATGGCCATCTGAAGTATCCTGAGAACGATCCTCAAATTCCAGGAGATCTTTTAGGTGAAGAGGATATATTTGGAGCCATCAATAAAAGAGATATTCTGCTGCATCATCCCTATGAATCCTTCGACCCTGTAGTAGCTTTTGTAAAGCACGCAGCCCAGGATCCGAAGGTATTGGCCATTAAGCAAACCCTATATCGTGTCAGTGGAGATTCGCCTATTGTAAAGGCATTGGAGGATGCTGCGGAAAGAGGGAAGCAGGTCACGGTTCTAGTAGAGGTAAAGGCTCGCTTTGATGAGGAGAACAATATCCAATGGGCGAAAAGGCTGGAAAAGGCCGGATGTCATGTGATCTATGGATTGGTAGGACTAAAAACCCACTGTAAGATTATTTTAGTAGTGCGTCAAGAAGAATCAGGGATTAAACGGTATGTTCATTTGGGAACAGGGAATTATAACGATATTACGGCAAAGTTTTATACAGACATCGGTATGTTTACCTGCAGCGAATATTTTGGAGCAGATGTATCTGCTGTATTTAATATGCTTTCGGGATACTCTGAGCCCCCAGGCTGGTATAAGATCGAAACGGCACCGAAAGGTTTAAGAAATAGATTTTTGGAGATGATTGACCAAGAAAGTCAGATTTGTCTTTCAGAAGGGAAAGGAAGAATTATTGCGAAAATGAATTCCTTAGTAGATAAGGAGATTATTTCAGCATTGTATCGTGCATCCGCTGCGGGCGTTAAGATTGATCTGGCTGTACGGGGAATCTGCTGCTTGCGGACAGGCATAGAGGGTGTAAGTGATAATATTAGCGTCAGGAGTATTGTAGGCCGTTTCTTAGAGCATAGCAGAGTCTTTTATTTCTATAATGGGGGGCGGGAAGATGTTTATCTTTCCAGCGCTGACTGGATGCCTAGAAATTTAGACAGACGGGTAGAACTGCTTTTCCCAATAGAAGAAAAAGCGATGAAGGATCGGTTAATTGCTATATTACAAATTATTTTAGAGGATAATGTAAAAGCAAGACTATTGGATGTGGACGGTAAATATAAGAAGATAGATCTCCGGGGAAAAAAGCATCGCCACTCACAAAATGAATTTTGTCACATTGCCCATGAGCGTGTAAAGCGATATAATAAAGAGACGAATAAGTCCTTGTTTGAACCTATTTTATCCAATAGCAAAAATGGTATAGATGAGGTGGCGATGGATTGTAAGGAAGAATAGAAGGTGAAGTTATGAGAAAGAAAATTGCCATCATAGATTTAGGCTCCAACTCTGTACGGATGATCATTATGAAAATCTACGAAGATGGCTCCTATAAAATGATGGATCAGGCAAAAGAAATGGTGAGACTTAGTGAAGATATGGGGGCGGAGATGACGCTAAAGCCCTTGGCTATTAAAAGAACTCTATTTACCCTAAAGCTCTTTAAGAAATTAATAGAAGCCCATAAGGCTGATGAAATCTTTGCCATTGCAACAGCTGCTGTTCGGAATGCAATCAATCAACAGGCATTTTTGGAAAAAATCAAACTGGAAACGGGGTTTGATTTTCAAGTGATCTCTGGTGAAGAAGAAGCTTATCTGGATTATATGGGCGTGATGAACACCATAAAAATTGAAGATTGTATAATCGTAGATATCGGTGGCGGCAGTACAGAACTGGTTTGGGTAGAAAACCGAAGAATGAGGGAAGCTGTCAGTCTTCCTTTTGGAGCTGTAACGCTAACGGAGCGCTTCCTTGGAAAAGAAAACTATACGTCAGAGCGCATTAAAAAACTAGTGGATTATATTAGAAACCAGTATAAAGGCATAAAATGGCTGGAGCAAGTAAAAGGCCTTCCTGTAGTAGGCCTTGGAGGGTCGATTAGAACCTTGGCTAAAATTGACAAACGTAAAATAGGATTTCCTTTAGAAAGTCTCCACAACTATCAAATGGAATATCGGGAAGTAATATATGCTTATGATCTGGTAACAAAGACCAGTATAGAATCCCGTAAGGACATACCGGGTGTTGAAAAGGAACGGGCAGATATTATTGCAGGAGGTGTAGTACCTGTAAAAGCTTTGATGGATTTTTTAAAAGCTGACAAAATTATTATTAGTGGCAATGGTCTTCGGGAAGGGCTCTTTTTCAAGTACTATCTAGATTTCTTGGGTTATCCGGATGAAATCTTAGAGGATGTGCTCTACCATAGCGTAGACAATACATTAAAAAATTATGATGTAAATGTGGAGCACTGTTTACATGTGACAAAGCTGGCTCTATCTATATTTGACCAGCTAACGCCATTACACGGACTAGGGGAAGCAGAACGGAAGCTGCTTTTTGTCGGTGCACAGCTCCATGATATCGGCATGTATGTGGATTATTATAATCATCATAAGCATGGCTTTTATCTGGCTTTAAATTCCAGGCTCAACGGATTAAGGAATCGAGAGTTGGTTATGTGTGCTTTTATTGTAGCTATGCATCGCAATGAAGAGTTTAAGGTAGATTGGAAAAATTATAATATGCTGATGGATAAGAATGATTATGAAATCATTAGGCGGCTCAGTATCTTTGTACGGATTGCAGAAAAGCTGGATCGCAATGAATCCGGAAGCGTGGAAAATATCAGCTGTTATATTATGCCCGACAGCGTACAAATGATGTTAAAGACAAGCAATACACCAGAATTAGAAATAGCGGCTGCCATGAAGAGCGACAAGCTCTTTGAAAAGCTTTTTCATAAGAAGTTATATATTGTTTAAAAGCTAGGATTTTGCCCCCTAGCTTTTATAATTCTCTATATTTTTGAATGCTTTTGGGGTACCTCTATTACTGCATTTTCAGAAATAGCGGTTTCACAGGCCAAGCGATAGCCCTGGCGCAGCTTCTCTTTTCCCAATAGTTTCTTTTCCTGTTTTGTAGGCTCAGATACATCACCATCAACTATCCGAATAAGGCACTTGCCGCACTTGCCTTTCCCGTCACAAGGCGCTTTAATTTTAACTTTAGCTTCCTTGGCAGCCTTCAATGCATTTAATCCTTCTTTAATTTCAGTCTTGCAGATAAAATTAACTTGTATGCTCATTGTTTTTCCTTTCCATCATTTAAAGAAATATCTAAAAGATAATGATAATTATTCTTATAACATACTCCTATTTTAACTTATTTCAGATCAAAAATAAATATGAAAAAATTTTCAAAATCTATTGACTCCATCACTTTTCTGTATTAAAATCATAACAATAAATCAAATTCGTTGAACAAGAGGAGTAGCCGGAGAATCTAGCTGCAGCGAGTCAGGGGTGGTGGAAGCCTGATAGCAAGGATACTGGTGAATGGACTTGGGAGAAGCTAGGTGAAATTTAGAGTAGCCGGGGCCGGGAGTTTCCCGTTACAGAAGCAGGATATCGGGTGTTGGGCTCTGTATCTGATAAGAGAGATAGTTTAGGCTGTCTAATTTGGGTGGTACCGCGGAAGTAAGTCTTTCGTCCCTTTTGGGATGAAGGACTTTTTATTTTGCCTAAAAATACAGCAGCTTATAGAGGAGGTGATTAGTATGTTGTGAACATCTGAAGAAGTGGATTGGTGTTGGAAAAAAGATAAAAATCAAAAAGGAGAGATTGATTATGTTAAGAAAAAATATACTCACAGCATTACTAATGGCCATCGGTTTTATTTTACGGCAGTTAATCCCTGGCTTAATTGGAGGAATGAAAGGGGATATTATGCTCTCTGTGATCTTTGTATCCCTATTAATTAATCGTGAATTTAAAAATGCACTACTGACTGGACTACTGGGAGGCCTGATTACGGCGATGACTACTACCTTTCCTGGAGGACAGCTGCCTAATATTATTGACAAATTGATTACCTGCATGGTGATTTATTATATGATTAAAGTACTCAGCAGATTTGAAGGAAATCCAGTTATTACAGGTGTTATAGGTTTTGTGGGAACGGTCATCAGCGGAAGTATTTTTTTAGGGGCGGCTTTGATGATCACCGGACTGCCAGCGCCCTTTACAACACTCTTTTCAGTAGTTGTTCTTCCCACGGCTGTAGTGAACATTTTTATGACCTTGGTGATTTACGGTACGGTAAAGACAGCTATCAAGGTATCTGGAATTAAGCTGGATACACCAGTAAAAGCTTAGCGCGTTTGCCTTGCTAATGAAACAAAAGAACCATGGATAAATTTTTATCCATGGTTCTTTTGTTTCATTGCATTTAAAATCACCATAGGAAAAATGATAAGGAATTGCTTATCCGTTCTATGAATAGGATTAAAGGAAATAAATGATAATCATTTGTACTTAATTTTATTTGTCCATCTATAAGTCTTTTTATAAATCTGTTTAAATCTTCAAAAAAAGGCTATATATTTGAAAAAGACATGAAGGAGGGAATTTCATGCTTGTAGATCAATACAACCCTTTTGAAGGAAAAATGTTGCAGATATTAGACCAGGAGGGCAATATTACAGATGAGAAACTATTACCGGAGATCCCTGATGAAGAACTGGTAAGATTGTTTAAAATAATGCTTTATACCAGGGTGATAGACAGAAAGGCCCTAATGTATCAACGACAGGGCAGAATGTTGACCTATGCGCCCAATGAAGGACAGGAAGCTTGCCAGATCGGTAGTGTATACGCTTTAGAGCAAAGAGACTGGATGGCACCTGCTTTTCGTGAACTGGGAGCATGGCTGACTCGGGGTGTAGATTTAAAGACCCTATACCTTTATTGGTATGGTAACGAAATGGGAAGCAAGGTATCGGAAGAGATACGAATCCTACCAGTTTCAATACCCATATCCTCACAACTGCTCCATGCGGTAGGATTGGCCTACGCTGCAAAAGTAAGAGGATTGGACGAAGTATCTATTGCATATTTTGGAGATGGGGGAACTTCCGAAGGGGACTTCCATGAAGCTTTGAATTTGGCAGGTGTATATAAAACCCCTACAATATTCCTTTGCCAAAACAATCAATGGTCAATCTCTGTACCAAAGCATTTCCAGACGGCCTCCGAAACCTTTGCACAAAAAGCCTATGCCTATGGTTTTAAGGGAATCAAGGTAGACGGAAATGATATTTTCGCTATGTATGCGGCTACGAAGGAAGCGGTAGACAGAGCAAGAAAAGGTGAAGGACCGACACTGATTGAAGCCTACACCTATAGACTAGGTGCCCATACAACTTCTGATGACCCAACTCGATATAGAGATAACACTGAAGTAGAAGCCTGGCGGGAGAAAGATCCGGTGAAGCGATTTAGAATCTATTTGGAAAAGAGAGGATTATGGGACGAAGAAATAGAGAAAGCCTATGTGGCAGAAAAGGAAGAGGAAGTAGAACAGGTATTTGCAGATATTGAACAAAACGGAGGCACTGCTTTTGACGATGTATTTATGTACCAATATGCGGAAATGACACCCATCTTAAAGGAACAATATGCAGAGTGGAAAGCCTTCTTTCAGGAAAGGGGGATGCTATAATGCCAGTATTAAATAATATTCAAGCCTTAAATTATGCCCTAATGCAGGAAATGGAAAGAGATCCTTCTATCGTTGTTTTTGGTGAAGATGCCGGCTATGAAGGGGGCGTTTTTAGGGCAACTGTGGATTTACAGGCCAAATTTGGTGTAGATAGATGCTTTGATACACCGATATCGGAATCTGGTATCGTAGGAATGGCTGTAGGAATGGCCATCAATGGATTGAAACCAGTTGTAGAGCTTCAATTTTGCGGATTTACCTATCCTGCATTCAATCAAATCATCAGCCATGTATCCAGAATGAGAAATCGTTCCAGAGGCAAATATACGCTGCCGATGGTTATTCGATTCCCCTTTGGTGGAGGTATTCGTGCTTTAGAACATCATTCTGAAAGTCCGGAGGCTTTATTTGCACACATACCGGGACTTAAGGTGGTAGCACCTTCAACGCCTTATGAAACCAAAGGGTTGTTGTTGGCCGCATTAAGAGATCCAGATCCTGTTATCTTTATGGAGCCAAAAAGAATTTACCGTGCTTTTAAGCAGGAAGTACCGGAAGAGGACTATGTGATCGAAATCGGAAAAGCCAATATCGTGAAAGAAGGGGAAGATATTACGATTGTTACCTGGGGAGCAATGGTGAGGGATACTTTGAAAGCTGTAGAGAAAGCCAACGAAAAAGGAATTCATCCGGAGGTAATTGACCTTAGAACGATCTCTCCAATAGATCAAGAAACGGTAATTCAATCGGTGAAAAAGACCGGTAGAATTTTGGTTGTTCAGGAGGCAGTAAAGAGTTTTAGTGCTGCTTCAGAGATCATTGCCTTTGTAAATGAAAAGGCATTTCTGCACTTGGAAGCACCGCCAGCCCGCGTAACCGCACCGGATATTATCGTTCCTTTGCCAAGAGGAGAGCAATTCTACATGCCCCATCCCGATATGATTTATGAAAAAATAAATGAAGTCGTAAACTTTTTGACCTAGGAGGGGATATTAATGATTCGTGAGTTTAAGTTTCCGGATATCGGAGAAGGTATCCACGAAGGAATTCTTCTCAAATGGCATGTAAAGGTAGGCGATATGGTGAAGGCAGGAGACCCTTTAGCAGAGGTAGAAACTGACAAAGTTAATGCAGAACTGCCATCACCTTATGGAGGAAAAGTTGAGGAGCAACTGGCGCCAGTAGGAGGTACGATCCATGTAGGGCAGGTAATTATTAAAATCGACGATCAGAGTGATTCGTTTGAGCCTAAAATAGAAGTAGTAGAAGAAGAAAATGCGGGTGTAGTGGGAGCACTGGAGGCATCTTCAAAAGTAATCCCGTCTAGTGCTGAAGGAAGAAAAAATCCTTCATTTGAGAATGAGAGAACCCAAAAGGTTTTGGCTACACCGGTTGCGCGAAAAATGGCCCATGATTTGGGTTTGGATATACGTGGCATAAAGGGTACTGGGCCTGTCGGGAGAATTATGAAAGCGGATATTCGAAGAGCGGCAGAGGAGAGCAAAAATCAAGCTGCTCCAGCCGTAATTGAAGAACCTGTACAAAATTTTGAAGCCATGCAATCTAGAGCTTCCAATATTGAGAGAGTACCTCTTAGTATGATGCGAAAGACCATCGCAAAGAAGATGGCACAGTCCAAGTATACAGCACCTCATGCTACTGCCATGGATGAAGCGGATGTAACAGACTTGGTGAATTTTAGAAATAAAATAAAAGAAAAATTTATCGGGGATTACGGTATTAGCATTACTTTTATGCCTTTCATCATGAAAGCGGTATACTTGGCATTAAAGGAAAATGAAAAGCTCAACAGCTCTTACGATGAGGAGCGCCAAGAGCTTTTGTTGAAGAGATTTTATCACCTGGGTATTGCTGTAGATACAGAAGAAGGATTAATGGTTCCAGTTATACAGGATGTAGATAAGAAAAGTATCTTTGAATTAGCAAAAAATTTGGAAGATTTTAGTGAGAGGGCGAGAGCAAAGAAACTGAAGCTGGAAGAATTAAAGGGAAGCACCTTCTCGATTACCAATTATGGAGCAGTAGGTTCGACCTTTGGTGTTCCTGTGATCAATTATCCTGAGATCGCGATTATTGGAATAGGAAAAATTGAAAAAAAACCAGTAGTTCGGGAAGATAAGCTAGTACTTCGATATATGATGCCACTGTCACTTTCCTTTGACCATAGGATTGTGGATGGGGGCGATGCAGGAAGATTTATCAACGCTTTAAAAAAATATTTATCAGACCCCTACAAGCTTGCACTGCTGTAAAGTAGCAAATTTTTAGAAAGGCGGTGTTCAATTGATATATGATGTTATAATTCTTGGGGCCGGACCCGGCGGTTATGTGGCAGCGATTAAGGCTGCACAAATGGGTGGCCGGGTGGCATTGATTGAAAAAGAAGATATCGGAGGGGTATGCCTCAACTGGGGTTGTATTCCAACCAAGGCGCTTTTAAAAAGTGCAAGACTTTATGAAGAAATAAAGAAAAGTGATTTTTTTGGTATAGATGGTATTGATAAAGATAAGATCCGAGTCAATTGGGAGCAAATGAATACTCGGAAGGATGTTGTAGTAAAGCGGTTAGTAAATGGCGTGACCAATCTACTAAAAAAGAATGGTGTAGAAGTTTTTCAAGGAATAGGTAAGCTGCAGGATAAGAATACGGTGGTCGTAGGAGGACAAATATTAAAAGGGAAAAATCTCATTATTGCTACCGGATCCAGGGCGGTAATGCCTTCAATTGAGGGAATCGAAGAAGCAGCAAAAGCGGGTATAGCGATTACCAGTAAAGAGGCTCTGGGGCTGAAGGATTTGCCGGCTGAAGTTGTAATTTTAGGTGGTGGAGTGATTGCTGTTGAATTTGCAACCCTCTTTAATGCACTAGGGAGTAAAGTGACGCTGGTTCAACGGTCTGCTAGAATTTTGACTAATGTTGAAGAAGAATTAGCAGAAGGACTCCAACGGCACCTAATCGATAAGGGTATTGATATTATAACCAACAGTCAAATCAAGAGAGTACAAGGTAAATCCGTAGTGCTGGAGGTAATGGGCAAGGAAAAGATATGCTATGGTGACAAGATTCTTGTTAGCCTTGGACGCAAGCCAAATACAGATGGTTTAGAAGTTTTAGGACTAGAAATGGACAAAAACGGCATTCGGACAAATGAAAAATTAGAAACCAATATACCAGGAGTCTATGCAATTGGTGATGTAAATGGAAAATACCAATTGGCCCATCTGGCTTCAGCAGAAGGGATTACAGCGGTAGAAAATATATTTGGTCAAGAAAGTAAAATCAATTATGAGATTGTACCTTCCTGTATTTATAGTTTTCCAGAGATTGCTACCGTAGGTTTGACTGAACAAGATGCAAGGAAACAGGGCTATGATGTTACCATCAGTAAGTTTCCGCTCAGTGCCAACGGAAAAGCTCTGGCTGAGGGAGAAAGTATTGGTTTCGTCAAGATTGTAGCTGAAAAGCAATATGGGGAGATTTTAGGCGTGCATATTATGGCAGTTCATGCGACAGATATGATCTCAGAGGCCATTGTGTCCATGCAGATGGAAGGGACCGTATATGATGTAGCCCAGGCAATTCATCCTCATCCGACCCTATCGGAAATAATGATGGAGGCAGCTCATGGAGCCATCCATAAGCCTATTCACCATTAAGAAAGAAGTGTGACAGAAAATAAAGTCCTTCTTTTATTTTAAAGAAGGACTTTTCCTATATAAATAAGACTAAATTTTCCCTGTTGTCGCATATATATTAGACAAATAAAGTATAGGACGGAGAGGGAAAATATGTTGTGGATGACAGTCGCCTATTATATGATTGCACTCATGGCTGGGAGCATAGCCTTGAATAATATCTATGTTGCGATACGGACAGACTGCAGGATAACAAAATGGATGGTAAGCTGCATGATGGTTCTAATAGTTTTCAAATATATAGGAGTGATGCTATTCGGAATGGGTGGGCAATGGTATGTTTTGGAAAAATGGAAAAGGACATTGCTTTTTTCAGCTATGGGAATTACAACATCTCTTTTTTTTACCATACACTATCTATACGGAAAGAAGAGAACAGCAGCGCACCAGTTGGTTCTGCGTCTCATTCCATTGCTTTTATTTTACTGTTTGTTTATTGTAACGGCTAAAGTATCTATAGTCCCTTCAGCTTTTTTAGGCTATGAAATTCGATTGGAGTATTACTGGAAACTCGGTCTGGGATTTGTTCAAGGGATTGTACTGTTGTTTCTTGTATATTACACATACAAAGCTGCAAGGACGAACCGTGATGAGGAAGCAAGGTTAAGATTAATATTTCTTACTTTTCCACTAGTCCTGTTCTTATTGGATGGGGCAGCACAAATTATTAATATTCCTTTCTTACAGCCGCTGTCCATTTCTGAAGTAGTAAGTCTGTTGGCTACAGGATATGGTTTGAGCTACAAAAATTAAAGCAAGAATGAAAAACCATGGACTTGGACATGATGAAATATGGAGAGCCCTTATTTGGAAATAAAAAACTACCTTTATCCTAGAGGTAAAGGTAGTTTGAAAATGGATTAGTTTTGCTTTCCGGTACGGGTGTCTACTTCTGGCAGCTTCTCCATGGTAATACCGGTGAAACCGTAGAAAATAGATACTAACGGATTAATTAAGTTTAAGAAAGTATAAGGCAGATAAGCGAAAGGATGGATGCCTAAGGTGCTCATCATGAAGGCACCGCAAGTGTTCCATGGTACCAATGGGGAGGTTAATGTTCCGGAATCTTCAAGGCATCTGGAAAGATTCTTTGGATGGAGTCCACGATCTGCGAAGATCTGACGATACATTCTACCTGGTACTACGATAGAAAGATATTGGTCCCCTGTTGTTAAGTTTGTAAAGATACAAGTTAAAATAGTTGCAGTGACTAATGATCCTGTACTCTTTGCAAAAGCAAGAATTTTTTCAGCGATTACTTCAAGCATACCTGTTTTTTCTAATGTTCCACCAAAGGACATTGCTACTAAAATCAGAGAGATTGTCCACATCATACTATCTAAGCCACCACGGGTTAACAGCTCATCAACAGCTTCAATTCCTGTTTCAGAAACAAACCCATAGTGTGCTGCATCGATGATTTCAGACATGCCTGCACCTTGAAAGAGTGCAGCAAAGATTGCTCCAAGCAGCGTACCTCCAATAAGGCCGGGAATTGCAGGAACCTTGAAAATAACCATTGCAATAACAAGAATAGGTGGAAGAAGCAATAATGGGTTAATTGCAAATTGATCCCCTAATGTGTCTAGAATCATGTTGATTCCAGCTACGTCTAAATCTTGTCCAGCGTATCTGAATCCAATGATACCATATAATACTAATGCAATGATTAAGCTTGGACCGGTTGTAAAGATCATGTGTTTAATATGGTCAAATAGATTTGCGCCTGCCATTGCAGGGGCCAAGTTTGTAGTATCAGAAAGCGGGGACATTTTGTCTCCAAAGTAAGCGCCGGATATGATCGCACCGGCTACGATAGGGAGTGGAATGCCAAGACCTCCACCAACACCTAGCAATGCAATACCTACAGTACCTGCAGTTGTCCAGGAACTTCCAGTTGCCAATGAAACGATCGCGCAAATTAAACAAGTGGCTATAAGGAATATACCTGGAGATAATATTTTAAGTCCATAAAAAATCATTGTTGGCACGATACCTGCCAGAATCCATGTACCAATGATCGCACCGATAATCATTAGTATGAGTATAGCTTGCATAGACATTCTGATTGTATCTATGATACCTTCTTCGATATCAGACCACTTAAAGCCAGCACGGATTGCAATAAGAGATGCTACTACTGTCGCTGCCAGGATCGGCATGTGCGGGTCTCCACCGAATAACATCAGCGTGCTCATCAGTGCTGCAATCAAGAAAACAATAACAAACATTGCTTCAAGAAAAGTAATTCTTCTAGGAATTCTGTTTTCCATTGGGTATTCCCCTTTCTTAGTTTTATTAGGCCAATGTTGAATTAAAGTAGTTACATTATAGCATACAAATATCCATAAATTCAAGAAAACGATACCATGTTTTTGAATTTTATGCATTGTGAAAAAATTGTCGGATGCTGTGATAAAGCGATAAAGAGGCAGTATGCAATGCATATTATCTATAATAAAATGCATAAATATAAAAATCAATGAAACAATTTTTAGAATACTAAAAAAATGTAGGATAACGTTTTCAATGATAGAGACTGGCCTGAGAGGAAAAACAGGTAGGAGGGAAAAAGTTGACAGAAAAAAATGGATGTGTTAAAATACAGAAAAACTTAATAAGTATACTTAAGATTTTTTGGATTGTGTCTTAGAGGTTGCAGTGTATTATCAGTACGGTAGGGGAGAGTGAGGACGTCGTAGATCCTGCCGGAAAGGAATCATTGCCGAAGCATAGAAATCTGCCTCGATTTCTAGAGCTGGGACTATATTGAACAAATATAGGACTGTCACTGGTAGAGACCCATTTTACCAGTGAGGGGCTATTTCACACGAGGGGAGAAGTCGTATTCTGTTGTTAATATAACAGCTGTGAGTACCTTTTGCGCTCAGGCTGTTTTTTGTTTTTGAAACAGACGTGTGAAGCAGTTGGATAAAGATCTGAATTGTATTAGGAGGATGAAGGTATGGCGATTGTAGTGCAAAAATACGGCGGAACTTCAGTGGGTACCATCGAGAAGATTAAAGCGGTGGCAAAGCGTGTTGCGCAGCGCAGAGAAAAGGGTGACAGCGTTGTGGTAGTGGTATCGGCTATGGGAAAAACCACAGACATGCTGCTGGGGATGGCTAAAGAAATTAGTGACAAACCATCCAGAAGAGAGTTAGACATGTTAATGTCAACCGGAGAGCAGGTATCTATTTCCCTGTTGTCCATTGCACTTAATGAAATGGGATATGATTCTGTGTCCTTAACAGGATTGCAGGCAGGAATCATCACAGAAGGATTTCATACAAAGGCAAGAATACAAGATATTGATGCAGAGCGTATTAAAGGGTACTTATCACAGGAAAAAATTGTTGTCGTAGCAGGATTTCAGGGTGTTAATGCCAATGGGGATATTACTACGCTAGGAAGAGGCGGCTCGGACACGACAGCAGTGGCAGTAGCAGCAAAGCTGGGTTGTACTTGTGAGATTTACACCGATGTGGATGGAATCTATTCGGTAGACCCCCGACTAGTTCCTACAGCAAGAAAGCTGGATACCATCAGCTATGAAGAAATGCTGGAAATGGCAAGTTTAGGAGCTGGGGTAATGGAAACAAGGGCTGTAGAGATTGGGCAGAAATATAGTGTGCCGATCTATGTTGCGTTAAGTACGGAAGATTGGCCGGGAACTTATATAAAGGAGTATGATGTGACGATGGAAAGTAGAGCAATTACAGGATTATCCGTTAGCGATAAAGATTTAATGGTTACAATCAATCATGTGCCTTATGACATAAAAAATATTTCCTTTATTTTTGAGGAGCTGGCGAAACTGGATATCAACATTGATATGATCAGCCAGACGGCGCCTTCTCATGGACTTGTGAATGTTTCCTTTACAGCGCCGAAAAATGACCAACATATTATTGAAGAGATTATGAACAAAATCAAGGAACGTTTTGAGGGTGTTGAAGTAGATGTAGAAACGGCGATTACGAAGCTTTCGGTAGTAGGAATTGGTATGAGAAGCCAATCCGGTGTTGCGGCAAAGATGTTTAAAATATTTGCTGATCACAACATTGGATTTAAGCAGGTTACTACTTCCGAAATCAGAATATCCTATGCGATTGATACAGCAGATAAGCAGAAAGCGATAGAAGCAGTTGCCAGAGAATTTCAACTATAAGAAAGGGAGACTACCATTGAAAGGTAGTCTTTTTATTGGGATAAATGTATGATAATATAAATCTTTGGGAAAGAAAATTAAGAAAAGAAAAGTATGGATATTATTTCAAAACCAATGAAGGAGAATGGAAATGCCCTTATTAGTATTTGGACACAAAAATCCTGATACGGATTCCGTAACATCAGCCATTGCCCTTTCTAAGCTGAAAAACATGCTGGGAGAGGACACCGTGCCGTGCATTCTGGGGAATTTAACAGAGGAAGCAAAGTTTGTACTGGATTATTTTCAGGTATCTGTACCTGAGCTTATTAAGAACGTAAAAATTCAGCTAAAGGATCTTAATTATGACCGTGTGGAAGGTATTTCGCCAAGTGCTTCCATCCTGCATGCGTATAAACTGATGGAGGAACGCAATCTCAAGACACTGCCCATTGTAGATGAGGATGAACGATTAGCCGGAATTGTGACCATGAAGGATATTGCTATGGGTTTGATTAAAGGGGATTTTTATACATTGGAAACTTCTTTAGAGAATCTTGCTGCTGACTTGAACGGTGAAATCCTAGTAAAAGCTTGTGAGGAAATCAAAGGGAGAATTAAAATAATGGCCTTCTATGATGACACGATTCTAGGAACCTTGAGCCAGAAGGATGTCATTATTGTAGGAGATCGCTACCGCATTATTGAAAATGCTATTGAAGTAGGGGTTCAATTAATCCTCGTAACGGGAGGAAAGACACTGCCCGAAAAGTACGTGCAGATGGCAGCGGAGAAAAAGGTGAATCTTTTGGCGGTGTCCATAGATACCTTTATGACTTCTAAGCTGATCAATCAATGTAATTTCATCGCCTCCATCATGAAGCGTCAAGGGATTATTCAGTTTCAGGAAGAAGAATACCTGGAAGAAGTAAAGGATGAAATGATCCATACAACCTTCAGAAATTTTCCGGTAATTGACCGGGATCAAAAATTCTTAGGTTTTATTGGCAGAAGACATATCATCAATCCACAGAAAAAGAAAGTGATTCTAGTAGATCACAACGAATATGCCCAAAGTGCAGAAGGGCTGGCAGAGGCAGAGATTATTGAAATTGTAGATCATCATAAGATCGGGGATATTTCTACGTCTATACCCATCAGTTTTCGAAATATGCCTGTAGGCAGTACCTGTACCATCGTCTATTATCTGTTCATGGAGGCAGGAAAGGAGATTCCGCGAAAGATTGCGGGACTTTTGCTTTCAGGTATTGTTTCTGATACACTGCTGCTGCGGTCCCCAACTACAACCCTATGGGATAGGAATGTAATAACAGCATTAAATAAAATACTGAACCTGGACCTGGAGTCCTATGCGATGGAAATGTTTAAGGCAGGTACCTCTTTAGAAGGGTACAGCATTGAAGAAGTCTTTTATAAGGATTTTAAAGAATTTCAACTGGAAGGAGTCAAGATCGGGATTAGTCAGGTATTTACTTTAGATATAGAGGATGTTTTTAACCGTAAGGATCAATTTACTGATTTTATTCAACGGGTCCATGGACATAATAGCTATTATTTAACCCTTCTGGTTATTACGGATATCCTCAGTGAAGGATCTTACCTGTTATATCAATGTGCAAATGAAAGTTTGTTGGCTGTAGCTTTTGACATAGAGCCACAGCAGGGTGTATTTGTCCAAGCTATCGTTTCCAGGAAAAAACAGATACTTCCAAAGTTAGCAGATGCATTGAGAATGTTGAAATAGAAGTTAGGCTGTAGATGATAGCATCTATGGCCTTATTTTGTTGTGCTAAATAAAATTATTTCTTAATAGAAAGGGAATTATCATCATATCGTAGAATAAAATGGTAATCATAATAGAGAATACCCCGCAGGAGGGAAACAAATGTCCTTTATAAAGTATATTTTTCGCTATTCGATCAGGGCGGTACTGTACGCTGCTGCTTTTGCTGCAATCGGTATCATCTTTTCTTTCATAAGAGGTTGGCCGGTGCTTAAAGGGGCCTATATATTTGTGCTGGGAGGAGGCATTGTCACGATGATTGTTGCCATTGCCCTGCTGATTGGCACGCCATCCATGAGAAAAGCCATGTTTGCTAGTCCGGAACGGCGGAGAGAGCCTCAGGCCGGCGCCGAGGGAATTGGGGCAGCGCTGATGGGTATATTCATTGTAATCATCGGTTTTTGGCTAGAAAGTCTAATGCATTGATAGAAAAGGAGAACACATTTATTATATATAAGGAGGAAAAGGGGAATGGAATTTCGGGTTGTTAGAGGAGCTTTAGGGGATATGGCGTCAGACAGTTTGGTGTTGTGCATGTATAGGGGAATAAGAACTTTGTCTCCAGAGATAAAGGAATTAGATCGCCAACTAGGTGGTGTTATTGGTGAAATGATCATAACGGAAACCTTCGAAGGAAAAGCGATGGAGGTTCAAGTCATTCATACGTTGGGAAGGATTACGCCTAAGAACCTCATATTAGCGGGCTTGGGAGAAGAAGAAAAGGTTGATGAAGAAATACTTAGAAATGTATTGGGAAGTGCAGTGAAAACGGCGAGGAAGCTGGGAAATAAAAAAGTAGCCTTCTGCTTAGAAGAAGATTTAGAGAAAAAGCTATGTCCCGTTGCACTAGGCCAGAGTTTAGCTGAAGGGGTGCTGATGGCGCTCTACCGCTTTGATAAATATAAAAGCACTGAAAAGAAGCAGGAAGAAATTGAGGAAGTTTTTCTTTTGAAAAAGTATGCAGTTGAGGATGGATTAATCCAGAAAGGAATTCAAAGAGGTACAGCACTTGGGAAGGCAGTCAACCTAACCCGCGATTTAGTGAACGAACCGGGAAATAGGATGACACCTACAGTCATGGCCGGGGTGGCGAAAAAGGTAGCAGTCAATCATGGTATGAGAATAGAAATTCTCGAGAAAGAAGATATGGAAAAACTGGGAATGCATGCCCTAATAGGGGTTGCAAAAGGGAGTGCAGAACCTCCAAAACTGATTGTGATGGAGTACAATGGTGGAACACCCCAGGGGGAAAAAATTGCATTGGTAGGAAAGGGGATCACCTTTGATGCTGGGGGAATCTCTATAAAACCGGCTCAAGGAATGGAAGAAATGAAAGATGATATGGCAGGAGGTGCTGCAGTTATAGGAGCAATGGATGCAATTGGCGCATTGAAGCCTCAAATAAATATAATTGCAATCATTCCAGCCTGCGAAAATCTTCCATCGGGTACGGCACAAAAGCCGGGAGATGTGGTAAAGAGTATGAGTGGAAAAACAATCGAGATTATTAATACGGATGCAGAAGGCAGACTCATCCTGGTTGATGCCATTACTTATGCGATTCAAAAGGGTGCAGATAAAGTTATAGATATTGCCACCTTAACCGGTGCTTGCGTAGTGGCTTTAGGGCATGTGACCACAGGTGCACTGGCTAATAATGAAGCATTGTGGCTTCAGGTAAAAGAAGCTGCAGCTAGAGCCGGAGATAAGATCTGGCAAATGCCTGCCTTTGAGGAGTACAAAGAACTGATTAAAAGTGATATTGCAGACATCAAAAACACAGGAGGGCGTTGGGCAGGAATGATCACAGCCGGACTGTTTATAGGTGCTTTTGTTGAAAAGAAACCCTGGGTGCACATTGATATTGCTGGAACTGTAAGTACACAGAAGGAACGAGGATACCGGGTAAAGGGACCTACTGGCGTAGGTGTTAGAACGCTGGCTCATTTGGCAGAGGTATTGGCAGTGGAAAATATAAAGTAAAGAAAAAACACCGGTACATGCCCGGTGTTTTTTCTTTAAGATAAGGTAGCCATGCCTTCTTCCCAATTGGCTGGACAGGCTTTGCCTGTTTGTAAGGCTTTTAATACCCTTAAAACTTCTTTCACATTTCTGCCTACAGATAAATTCTGTATGAGCTGATATTGGAGAAATCCATCGGGATCAATGAGGAATACACCACGCAATGCAATTCCTCCAGCTTCCTCTGTGAGAACCTCATAGGTTTGAGACAGCTTCTTATCATAATCTGCGATTAAGGGGAAACTGACTCCGCCCAAATGCTGTGCCCAGGCATTATGGGTTGGAACACTATCTGTATTGGCACCCAATACTACGGCATTTAACTGGTCAAAGTATTTTAAAGACTTGTTAAATTCCGGTACTTCGGTGCCTCACACAGGAGTAAAATCAAGAGGATAGAAAAATAATACAACCCATTTTCCTTTAAAATCTTTTAGTGAAATTTGTCCTTTTGTACTAGGTACTGAGAACTCTGGAGCAGGATGTCCAATTTTTAACACGGTAGCACCTCCTATTTTTTGCTCAATTTCAGTGTTGCCAACAGTTTTCTATAGTATGCATGTTGCATAGACAGAACCAAGGAAATATAATATTTAGGGTAAGGGTTTCTATCTCAGGCAAATAAGGATATAATTTGAAGTAGATGGCAAGTATTAGAATTAGAAGAAGTTATTTTTATTAATGAGGGAGGGAATCCTATGACTTTACAAATGATAGAGATCGAACAAAAAGAAAAAGTGGGTATCATAAAACTCAATCGCCCCGAGGCATTAAATGCTTTAAACACGCAACTGCTAAAGGAATTGGGGGCGGCTGTAAAACAATTGGAAGAAGATCCACAGGTGCTTGTTCTTATCATTACAGGGGTCGGGAAAGCCTTTGTGGCAGGGGCAGATATTGCAGAAATGAAAGATTTGCGTGGAGATGAAGGAAGAAAGTTTGGTATGCTGGGCCAAAGAGTATTTGGAGAAATAGAAAGTATGGAGAAGCCAGTCATTGCTGCTGTGAATGGATTTGCATTAGGAGGAGGCTGTGAACTTGCCATGAGTTGTGATCTCCGTATTGCCAGCAGTAAAGCAAAATTTGGACAGCCTGAGGTGGGTTTAGGAATCACGCCTGGATTTGCTGGAACCCAGCGTCTACCTAGACTGGTAGGAATAGCAAAAGCAAAGGAACTTATCTACACTGGAGATATGATTGACGCTGGAGAAGCTGAGCGCATTGGACTGGTAAATAAAGTGGTTGAACCGGAGCTGCTCATGGAAGAAGCACTTGCTTTAGCCAGCCGTATGGCAGAACGAGCGCCATTGGCTGTCCGTTATGCAAAACTGGCTATCAATAGAGGGATCGAAACCGATATAGATACAGGTACGCAGATAGAGGCAGATCTTTTTGGCCTATGTTTTGCTAGTGAAGATCAGAAGGAAGGCATGGGTGCTTTCTTGGAAAAACGAAAACCTGTATTTCAGGGAAAATAGTGAGTGTACTACATAGGGAGGAATTGCGTATGAATAAGATATGTGTAATCGGTGCAGGTACCATGGGCGCTGGTATTGCTCAGGTATTGATTGAAAAAGGCTATAATGTTGTTTTGCGGGATCTTAGTCAAGAGTTTATTGATAAGGGTATCAAGGGAATCGTCAAAAACCTTGACAGAAGTATTCAAAAAGGAAAAATGACAGAATCGGAAAAGGAAAGTGCTTTAAAAAATCTCCAGGGGTCTATCTTTTTAGAGGATATCGCAGATTGTGACTTGGTGATTGAAGCGGCTACCGAGAATATGGAAATCAAGAAAAAGATATTTGCTGAAATCGATAAAATTTGTAAGCCTGAAGCCATTCTGGCTACCAACACCTCTTCCTTATCGATTACAGAAGTTGCGGCTGCCACAAACAGACCCCAAAAGGTGATTGGCATGCACTTTTTCAATCCTGTTCCTGTTATGAAGTTGGTAGAGGTTATAAAAGGAGTAGCTACCGATGAAGCAACAAGGACTGCCATTATTCGTTTAACAAAGGCCATGGACAAAACGCCGGTAGAGGTAGAAGAAGCCCCTGGATTTGTGGTAAATCGGATCCTAATTCCAATGATCAATGAAGCAATAGGAATTTTAGCTGAAGGCGTAGCAAAGGCTGAAGATATTGATGAAGCTATGAAGCTGGGTGCCAATCATCCTATAGGACCATTAGCCTTAGCTGACTTAATCGGTAATGATGTATGCCTTGCGATTATGGAAGTCTTATATAGTGAATTTGGAGATTCTAAATACAGACCCCATCCATTGCTCCGAAAGATGGTTCGTGGAAAGCTGCTAGGCAGAAAAACGGGTAAAGGATTCTTTAACTATAACGCGTAAAAAATTTAAGGAGTCTATTATGACTCCTTTTATCATTTTAAGCAGAGAGAAATCAGAAAATTCACATAAACTTGTAATAGAATTTTAATCCACTTCATAAATTGAGTGTGATACAATAAAAGAGATACTGAAATCGTGAAAGGGGAAAAACATGAAACCTTGGTTAAAAGTTTTTCTAATATCTTTAATCTGTTTTACCGTTACGCTTGGTGTAGGATTTGCGGTTTTTTCTAAAATCCATCAATCTTCTGATGATGTGGTAGTAAGTGACGGAGATCAGGCTGAGATCATTGATAGTGATCCGGAACAGCCAGAGGAAGTAGAGGAAAAAACAGAATTGGAAAAGCTTATAGATAACAGCAAACGCATTAATACCGTATTGCTAGGAATGGAAGGACCCCGAACGGATACTATTGTTTTTGCAAGTTTTAGCCCTGGTACGAAAAAGATAGATATAATTTCTATACCAAGAGATACCTATTATGCGCGCCCGGGGAAAGATACTGCAGCGAAGAAAAAAATTAACTCTGTCTATGGAGATGAAGGGACAAAGGGTACCATGAAGGCGGTCAGCGACGTATTAGCAGGCGTGCCGGTGCACCATTATATTAAAGTTACATACACGGGGGTAGAGCGAATTATCGACTCTCTTGGTGGCGTAAAAGTTAATGTGCCAATGGATATGGAGTACGATGATCCCTATGCTACACCAGAATTACACATTCGATTGAAAAAAGGAACTCAGGTTTTAGATGGAAAACATGCCATGAATTTTCTGCGCTTTAGACAGAATAATAATGGTACCGGTTATCCGGATGGGGACCTGGGTCGGATTCGTGCGCAGCAGCAGTTTATGAAGGCTGCCTGGGGAAAGGCACTAGGATTCAGACTTCCAGTAGTAGCCAATACAATCTTTAAGTATATTGATACGAGTATAGATCTAGGGGAGATATTGGTATATGCAAAAGATGCAGTGGGAATTACAGCGGAGGATTTGAAAACCCATTCTTTACCTGGAAAAAGTACAGAAAAAGGGGTTTCCTATTTTTTGCATAACGCTGAACAGGCGGAACAACTAATGTTAGAAATCTATAGATCCGATGAAAACTTGTAGAAAAATTAGCGTGATGAAGAATTTTATGAATTTATTCAACTGGCTGATAAGGGACGGGTGCACTGCTTCGTCCTTTTATCGTGATTACAGCTAAACCATCTTAAGAAGATAACGAATAAGTTTAAGGTGCCCAAAAGGTTTTTAAGAAAATTTGACGAATAATATTCTTGTAGCAGCAGAGAAATAGGTACAAGTATATTTTTTAAAAGAAAGACAGTATAATAAACAATACCAATTATTCAGGCTGTTAAGCTATTAAGAGAAAGGCTCAATTTATTGAGCATCTTGAAAAACTAGGAGTGAGAAAATATGAAAAAAAAGAGAAATAATGTAGGTGTTTTTGTTATTTGTTTTATCATGTTTTCTTTGATTAGTGCATCCGTTACCTTTTATATTGTACGAGGAAAGCAAAATCAAAAAGAACGGCTAGAAGAGAAATTAACCGCTGGGATTGTGCAGGAGGAAAAAAATTTAGTTCAAAAGATTAATCTGCCGGAGCTTTTCGAAGGGTTGGAGGAAGTTTGGCTGGAAAGCAATCCAGGTGCAGCGGAGTCCATCGAAGTAGAAGGCGAAGATCTAAAAAAGATAACCGATTTCTTTATGACAGTTGAGTTAAAGGAGTCGGAAGAATTGGAAGAGGAACATTTCATTTTTATTATGCATATGAAGAGTAAGAATGCTAAGCTTCATATTATGGAAGATCAATTGCTCGTAGAACAGGTTCAAGGTATGAAGCAATACTTTGTAATGGACGATCAAAAAATGAAAGAACTGGTCAATCTACTGGAACATATTTATATGGGACGGTATAACGCCAGTGTAACCTTTAAAGAAGCAGACAGTGCATTTATTGAGGCAAGGGATGAAAACCGGAAGTGGATTGTTGATAAGGCAGAGATTCCTAATCTGTTGGATGCCATTGCCCTGTTGGCTCCATTGCCAAGAGATAAATTTATTGAAGTTCCTGTAAGCTATCCGGATTACTATATATCTATCACCAGTAGAGAGAGAACTTATGGGATTAATTTGATAAACGAGGAAATATTATCCGTGGATTCTCCAGATAGCTTTTCTTATTATCAATACAATCCGGAGCTTTGGCAGTATGTCTCTAAGAAATTACCTATAAAGCCTACCACGGATTCACACGAGATTGCATACTTACTAAAGTCTAAAAAGGTAGTTGTAGAGGATGCACAAAACCATTATGATTTCGAGGACGAAACTTATTATCCCGTTGAAATTCCCAGATGGATTCTTAAATGCAGCTTGAAGGAAGTAAAAGAGCTGCCGGAAGAGGAACGGTGGGCATTTATGATGACTTTTACTGTAGGAAAGGAACATGTGGATTTAAAAGTTTATCAGAATCATATCATCTATCAAGATAAGATCTATTTTAGCAACAAGATTGCCGACTCCGTAAGAAGTATATTCGATGTACAATAAAAAAGCTTGAGGGATTTAAATTTTTAAAATCCCTCAAGCTTTTTAAATTTTACCTAAAAGCATTTCACCAACTTGATAAATATCACCGGCACCCATGGTAATAATCAAGTCTCCTGATTGGGCATGGGTGAGGATATAACGTGTAATTTCTTCGAAACCACCAATATAGGTGATGTTTTCTTGATGCTTTTCGATTGCACTTGCCAGATCTCGCGCGTGGATCATACCCGTATCTTTTTCTCTAGCAGCATAGATATCTGCTATAATCACTTGGTCCGCATCCTTAAACGCTTCAGCAAAATCTTCTAACAGCGTGATTGTTCGTGTATAGGTATGGGGTTGAAAGATGCACCATAGGCTATGATGAGGATATTGCGTTGCTGCTTGCAGCGTAGCCTTGATTTCTGTAGGATGATGGGCATAATCATCAATAATAGTAAGTCCGTTGATTTCACCAAGTTTTTCAAAACGTCGATGGGTTCCCCGAAAACGATTAAGCTTCTCTTGCATTCTGTCTAAAGGAACGCCTAGTATATGACAGCAGGCAATTGCAGCTAAGGAATTACTAATATTGTGGTGTCCTGGAACCGAGAGTTGAAATGCAGCTAAGAATTCTCCTTTGTAAAATAAGTCAAACATAGGGAATCCTTGATGATTAAACTGAATATTTTTCGCTTGATAGTCAGCTTCCTTCTTTATACCATAGGTAACAACTGGGCAATCGACCTTTTCAATTAATGCTTCTGTATGAAGATCATCCTTACAGGCAATCAGAAAACCATCTGAAGGAATCCGCTGGGCAAATTTACTAAAAGCTTCAAGAATGTGATCCATATCTTTAAAGTAATCTAAGTGGTCTGCATCGATATTCAGGATGATACCAATCTTAGGAAAGAATTTTAAAAAGCTCTCTACATATTCACAGGCTTCGGTTACCAAATATTGATCTTTACCAATCTTGATATTTCCGCCAATTTCATCTAATTCACCACCTACAAGAATCGTGGGATCAAATCCTGCATGTTCTAAAATAAGGGAGATCATGGAGGTTGTTGTAGTTTTTCCATGGGTTCCTGCCACTGCAATACTGGTGTCGAATTTTTTCATTAGCAAGCCTAACATTTCTGCACGATCTATTACTGGAATACCGGTTTGTCTAGCCTTTGCTAATTCAGGGTTATCTTCCTTTACTGCAGCTGTATAAACCACCAAATCACATGCTTGAATATTTTGAGGACTATGTCCGATGATAACATCAGCACCTTTTGCCTGTAGTCGATTTGTAATTTTAGACGCTTTTAGATCGGAGCCGGATACTTTATAGTCAAAGGACAGAAGCATTTCTGCAATTGCACTCATGCTAATGCCACCGATTCCGATAAAGTGAATATGTTGTATATGGTGGGCATTTAGATCAAAATTAACCATTCTATTTCCTCCATTTTCAATTGTATCTAAAAAGGTTCTTGTATAAAAATTATTTAATAGTATTGACACAAAAACCTATTAATATATGTATATTCTACTTCTATCGAAAACTTTCGAGAGAAGGATAGTCAAATTATATCATACATCCTATTATTTTAAATTATTTTTGATAAAGATTTATTTAAGTAGTGATTGAATATTTTTCAAAAAACGAATAAAATTATATAATGAACATCAAAATATTCGGATTGGAGCGTAGTTTATGAAACTAAAAAGAAATGAGCGTGTAGGTGCGCTGATAAAAATTCTCTCTGATCATCCTAATGAAATATTTACTCTCAGCTATTTTACAAATCGCTTTAATGCAGCAAAATCAACAATCAGTGAAGATATAGTAGTTGCAAAAAAGATGATGGAGGACTTAAGCTTAGGCAAGATTGAAACCATTGCTGGGGCTGCAGGAGGAGTTAAATATATTCCGTTTACCAGTCGTGAAAATAATCGAGTGGTATTAGAAGATATTTGCAAAAAATTAGCAGAGTCGAATCGAATTGTGCCTGGAACATTTCTGTACATGGCGGATATCATTTATAATCCAGCTTTGGTGCGTAAGATGGGAGAAATCTTTGCCAGTCAATTTATAGGAGAAACTGTAGACTATGTTGTGACCGTAGAAACAAAGGGAATTCCTATAGCTCTGATGACTGCGAATGCCTTAAATGTGCCTTTAATTATTTTGCGGCGAGACAGTAAGGTAACGGAGGGATCAACGGTAAGTATCAATTATGTATCTGGTTCAACAGGAAAGATCCAAACCATGTCAATTTCTAAAAGGGCTATCAAGAATGGTGCGAATGTAATTATTATCGATGATTTTATGAAAGCAGGAGGAACTGCAAAAGGAATGATCGATATGATGAAAGAATTTGAGGCCAATGTAAAAGGAATTGGGGTAATGATTGCTACCAGTGAACCGGAAAGTAAGCTGGTAGATCAGTATATTCCTTTATTAATTCTACAGAATGTAGATGAAAAAAAAGGACGAATCCTTGTATATCCTAATGAAAATTTGGTCTAGGTTATGAAAAAAAGATGCTAAAGGATGGTTTTTAGAAAAAAGATCAAATTATTTGTAAATTTGTTCTTGGACAAGCAGGAGATTGGAAATTTTTAGAGAATAAGTTAATCATCTTAGTTAGCCCGGACCGGGAAGGTGGTGAACCCTATGAAGGTTACTGACGTGCGAATTCGCAAGATTAACGATGAAGGAAAAATGAAAGCAATAGTATCAGTAACTTTTGATAATGAATTTGTTGTACATGATATCAAGATTATCGAAGGACAGAACGGATTATTTATCGCTA
Organism: Geosporobacter ferrireducens; assembly: GCF_001750685.1. Taxonomy (GTDB): domain Bacteria; phylum Bacillota; class Clostridia; order Peptostreptococcales; family Thermotaleaceae; genus Geosporobacter; species Geosporobacter ferrireducens. The sequence continues at coordinate 3,573,495 of NZ_CP017269.1, forward strand.
TGCCCAGCAGAAAGATGGGTGAGGGAGATTTTCGTGATATCGCCCATCCAATCAACTCAGAGACAAGAACACGATTGCAGGATGCAATCTTTTCTGAGTACGAAAAAGTAAAGGATGAGAAAGAAGAAGAGTAAAAAGGAGTATAGATCATGGACATGATCTATACTCCTTTTAGTCGAAATAAAGCTATGGAAGTCTAAAGGGCGACCATAGTTTTTTTGTGTCTGAGAGCTTGTGGAGAAACATAAAGAAAAAACTCGAAAAACCTTGATGATGTTTCAAACAAAAAGTGGTATACTATTGAACGGGAAAAAGTTTACCTACATATACTAATTATAGTTCTATATAATAAAAATAAAAAATGAATCCTGTATACAATAAACTTTAAAAATCATGTATAATAAGGAGTGGCATAAATGAGTAAAATAACAGCGGTTATTTTAGCTGCAGGTGCTGGAACACGAATGAAATCAAAGATTCCTAAGGTTTTGCATCAGGTATGTGGTAAACCGATGGTTGAGCATGTAATTGATGTTGCAGAAGAGGGAATTTCTGCAGAGCAAACTATACTGGTAATAGGGCATGAAGCAGAATTGGTAAAGAAGGCTACCGAACATAGAAGCGTATCCTTTGCACTGCAGACAGACCAGCTGGGTACAGGTCATGCTGTGATGCAAACGGAGCATTTGCTTCCGGAAGAAGGCTTAGTTTTGCTTCTTTATGGGGACACACCTTTAATACGGGGGAGTGTGATTCAAGATTTGATTGCTTTCCATAAAGAAGGGGGTTATCAAGCCACGGTATTGACCGCAATTCTGGAAGATCCTACAGGATATGGTAGAATTGTGAGGGGTATCGATGGAAAAGTAGAACGAATTGTAGAACAAAAAGATGCTGCAGCAGCAGAAAAAGCGATTCGGGAAATTAATTCAGGCATTTACTGCTATGAAAGTAAGCTCTTAAAAGAAGCATTAAAACAGTTAACGAATGATAACGCCCAAAAAGAATATTATATTACCGATGTAGTGGAGATTCTGAATCGTCAGGGCTATAGAGTAGGCGCGTTTACAATCAAAGACAGTACGGATATCATGGGTGTGAATTCAAGGGTACAATTGGCTGAAGCAGAAGAAATGATGCGGATGCGAATTTTAACACAACTAATGGAGTCCGGTGTTACCATTATTGATCCTCAAAATACTTATATTGATAAGACTGTGCAAATACAAAGAGATACAATCATTTATCCAGGGGCTATTATCAAGGGGAATACTAGAATAGGCGAAGATTGTATCGTTGGTCATAATTGTTATATAGAGAACTGTGTTTTGAAGGATCGCGTAGAAGTACAAAGTTCTACTTTAAAAGATAGCTTTGTAGAGGACGATTGTCATATTGGTCCTTATGCATATCTCCGGCCGAACAGCAGGTTGGGAAAGCATGTGAAAATAGGAGATTTTGTTGAAGTTAAGAATTCTACCCTTGGAGATTATTCAAAAGCTTCCCATTTGGCTTACATAGGGGATGGAGAAGTTGGTAAAAATGTCAATATAGGGTGTGGTGTTGTATTTGTAAACTATGACGGTAAAAACAAACATAGAACCATTGTCGAAGACAATGCTTTTGTAGGAAGTAATGTGAATTTAGTTGCACCGGTAACCGTAGAGAAAAATGGATATATTGCTACAGGCTCTACAATTACTAAAACAGTTCCAGCTGGAGCACTATCTGTTGCAAGAGCAAAGCAGGAAAATAAGCAAGGTTGGGTTGAACGTAAAGGATTGTTGAAAAAAGATTAGTTTGGGAGGGTTACAAATGAATGTCAAAGGACAAAATATTAAGGTTTTTGCAGGTAATGCCAGTAATGCTTTAGCATTAAATATCTGTAAGGAGTTAGGTGTAAGCCTTGGTTGTGCGCAAGTAGGATCTTTTAGTGATGGAGAAATTGCTGTAAATATTAACGAGACCGTTAGAGGTGCCCATGTGTTTGTAGTTCAGTCTACCAGTGCACCGGTAAATAGGCATTTGATGGAATTATTAATTATGATTGATGCTTTCAAAAGAGCTTCAGCAGGAGCAATTACAGCAGTGATTCCATACTATGGTTATGCAAGACAGGATCGAAAGGCAAAGGCACGAGATCCTATTACTGCAAAATTAGTTGCGGATCTGATTACGACAGCAGGGGCGGATAGAGTATTATCAATGGACCTGCATGCAGCTCAAATTCAGGGTTATTTTGACATTCCTGTAGATCATCTGTTGGGTGTGCCCATTCTGGCAGAATACTTTAGAGCCCTCCATTTAGAAGATGTAGTTGTTGTATCCCCTGATTTGGGCAGTGTAACCAGAGCCAGAAGTCTTGCGAATTTACTGGATACGCCTATTGCGATTATTGATAAAAGAAGGCCAAAGGCCAATGTATCTGAAGTAATGAATATCATCGGAGAAATAGAGGGGAAAAATGTGATTCTGGTAGATGATATGATTGATACTGCCGGTACCATTACCCAGGGGGCAAAAGCATTGAAAGATTTCGGAGCAAAAGAAGTATACGCTTGCTGTACACATCCTGTATTATCAGGGCCAGCCATAGAGCGAATTGAGAGTTCTGTAATTAAAGAGTTAATTATTACTGATACCATACCGCTGCCAGAAGAAAAACAGTTGAAAAATATCAAGACCCTATCGGTAGCACCAGTTTTTGCGGAGGCAATTAAGCGGATTTATGAAAATATGTCAGTGAGCAAGCTGTTTGATTAATCATTCCAAAGGTGGAGAATTTACTCCACCTTTTTTTTTGCATCGGTGATGCACAAATAGGAAAAAAGTAGGATATGGAATTCTAGGCAAATGGTATATAATGGATTGCTGAAAAATATAAAAAAATTTCATAACATGTCGACAAATTATGTAGAAATAAATTTTTAGAAAGTGAGGACTTAAAAGGCTATATACAAAAATAGAGCAAAGGAAGGGGAACAACGATATATGAAGGGTGGAATTCGCCTTAAGCTGATTGTGAGCTTTATCCTATTGATCACAATACCCATGACTGTACTGGGAATAAGGGTTTTTACAGAATCAGTAGATTTAATGAAAGAGAATCTGAAGCAGAGCACATTCCTAACCGATAGGGAAATCAGCAATATGGTTAATGTTTTTGTGAATGGCATGGAGGGTAATATAGACATGCTTTCTAGGGACACACACATTGAGCAAATTACTTCGAGTGAAGATTTAGAATTGGAAGCGCTGCAGGTATTTGAAAATATTGCGAAATCTTATCCGGATATCATGAATGTTTATATAGGAACGCCGGAGAAGAAGATGTATATTTATCCAGCCCAAAGTTTGTCCGCTGATTTCGATCCCACCTTGAGGCCCTGGTATCAGGAAGCTGTGAGACAGAACAAAGCTATATGGACAGAACCCTATACAGATGCAGGCAGCGATAAGGTAATCATTTCTGTGGCTAAGCCTGTATATAATGCTAAAAATGGGAATGCTTTTGTAGGTGTGGCAGCAATCGATATATCTTTGGAAAACCTATCCAATATGATTAACAATATTAAAATGGGTGAGTTAGGATATGTAGTTTTAGTAGATCGCAACGGCAACACCATGACGCACCCGAATCCTGATCTGATCGGACAACCTATCCCTATTCCTGCGTTATCAGAGGCTATGAAAAAACAATCAGAGGCAATCATAGATTATAAAATGGAAGAAAAAGGTGTAATGGAACAGAAGTTTGCAGTTTTCCATACTATCGAAAAAATGGGCTGGAGAGTTGTGTCCATCATGTATATCAAGGAAATTCGTCAGCAGTATGTCAGTATGCTCTATGCAACCCTCATCATTGGAATTCTTGCACTGATACTTGGAACGGCTGTGTCGATATGGCTTGCCAACAGCATAGCAAAGCCGATTCACAAGCTGTCCAAGGATATGGAGCGGATTAAAGAAGGAGACTTTACTGTACGAAGTCAGATCAAGACGACGGATGAAGTAGGCGCCTTAGCAGAAAGCTTTAATGTAATGGCAGAGGGGCTAAAGAATTTGGTTCATCAGGTAAGACAGGTGGCTGCAGAGGTAACAGGTTCGGCAGAGACCTTGGCAGCAACGGCTGAAGAAACCAGTGCTTCGGCTGAGGAAGTGGCCAGAACGGTAGAAGAGATTGCCAAAGGGGCTTCAGAACAGGCAGGGGAAGCAGAAAAAGGCTCCGGATTAGTAGCTAGTCTTGCAGGGAAGATGGAGAAGTTAGGGGAAAGCACCAGTAAAATGCTGGAAGTTTCATCAGATGTAATGAAAGCCAATCATAAAGGCGTAGAAACCGTAGAGGCGCTAAAAGAGAAAACAAAACTTAATAATGATGCTACGGAGCGGATTGTGACAGCAGTGACGGAACTAGACGGCCAGTCTCAGCATATCGGAACGATTCTGCAAACCATCAGTACCATTGCGGAGCAAACCAACCTATTGGCGTTAAATGCAGCCATAGAAGCTGCAAGAGCAGGAGATGCAGGAAGAGGTTTTGCTGTAGTAGCTGATGAGATCCGAAAGCTTGCGGAGCAGTCTGGCAAATCAGCTGATGAAATCCAAAGGATTGTAGTGGGTATTCAAGAACACAGTAAAACCACGGTGGAAATCATGCAGGATGTAAAGGAAAGAAATAAAGAACAGGGAAGTGCGGTAGAAGAAGTAAACAGAGCCTTTGGAGAAATCTCAAAATCTATTCAGTCGATTAATGAAAAGATAGAAGGCATTGGTACATATGTAGGAGAGGTAAACCAAGACGGACAAAACATTGTAGCTGCTATAGAAAATATATCTGCAGTTTCGGAAGAGACTGCGGCCTCCTCCCAGGAAGTAACGGCTTCCATGCAGCAGCAGACCTCTGCAGTAGATGAGGTGGCACAGGCAGCAGACAAACTGAATGGATTAGCCAGCCATTTAAGCAACGAATTAAATAAATTTAAAATATAGAAAAAGCAGCTTTTAAGCTGCTTTTTCTATGGCATTTTGCACGGGAAAGATAGAATTGTGGTATAATAATGAATGACTGCAAATATAGAAAGGATGTTCCAAATGATTGTGATCGTTGGTCTGGGAAATCCAGGCAGACAGTATACGGGGACAAGGCACAATGTTGGTTTCGAGGTGATTGATCTTCTATCCGACCGAAATCAAATCCCTGTAAATAAAATTAAATTTAAAGCCCTTGTCGGAGAAGGATTTATTGGAAATCAGAAAGTACTGCTGGTAAAACCACAAACCTATATGAATTTAAGCGGACATAGTTTATTAGAGATCGTAAACTTCTATAAGCTAGATCCAAAGCAGATTATTGTAGTTTATGATGATATCGACATTGAAACAGGGAAGCTAAGGATCCGTACAAAGGGAAGTGCGGGAACCCATAATGGAATGCGGTCTATTATTTATGAAATACAAACCGACGATTTTCCTAGAGTCCGCATTGGTATTGGAAAACCCAAATTCGGAAACCTTGCAGACTATGTGTTGGGACGAATTGTGAAAGAGGAAAGAGAGTTAATCGATATTACTGTTCGTGATGCAGCTGAAGCTGTGGAAGTATTTATAAAAGAAGGTATTCAAACAGCTATGAATCAATATAATAAATAATTATAGGATGATAATGCAAGATGCAAAGGTAGGCCCAGGTAATAGAACCTGGGCTAAGGCTGTTTGCGTATAGATAAGGGGAAGTGAAGGCGCTTGCAGAAAATATTTTTAGAAGCTGTAAAAAACTTTCAAGAATATAATCAGCTTCATATGACTATTGAAAAACAGTGGTCTCCCGCTACCATCCATGGTCTAATCGACTCGCAGATCCCACATATTGCTTTTTCTCTGAGCCAGATTTACGGAAGGCAATGTCTGGTGATTACAGATCAAGAGATGCAAGCAAAAAAAATCTACGAGGATCTGAAGTTCTTTATGGGAGATAGAGCTTGCTTTTTTCCTGCTGCTGAGACTGTATTTTACCATATTGATGCGCACAGTCATCAGCTTTTAGAGGAACGAATGAAAACTCTGAATAAGATCGCCAATGAGGAACAATGTATTGTGGTAGCATCCGTTGAGAGTATTATGAGTCGATTAATGCCAAAGGAACTTTTCCGAGAAAGGGCACAGGTAATCCGTTACGGAGAATCCGTATCCATGGAGAAGCTGCTATGGGTTTTTACTCAATTAGGCTATGAGCGGGTAACACGGGTGGAAGCGAAGGGACAATTTAGCATTCGCGGGGGAATTGTAGACTTTTATCCCGTTGTAACGGATATGCCTTATCGAATCGAATTTTTTGATGAAGAAGTTGACTCGATTCGGACCTTTGATTTAGAGAATCAACTTTCGGTAGAGAAAGTTAAAGAGGTGTCTATTACACCGATTCAGGAAATTCTCTTAAATGAGCATAATCGAGAACGGGGGATTCAAAAACTGAAGCTTGCGTTGCAGGGAACCATGAAAAAACTGAAAGGGGATCGCAGCCGCAAGTTAGCAGAAAAAATTGGAGAGGTTGTTGAGCAATTAGAAAGTGGCAGCCTGCCCAAAGGAATAGAGAATTATATCGATTTTATTTTTGAGGAAACATACCTGTTAACGGATTATCTTCAAAGGAACGCATTTATTTTTGTTGACGAACCTTCTCGTATAAAGGAAAAGGCGCAAAACAAGCATAAAGAGTTTCAAGAAACTTTTAAGGCACTGTTGGAAAAAGGAGAAGTACTGCCGGAGCAAGGGATGATTGTAGCAGACTATGAGGAAATTCTTCGCAGTATAGAAAAAAAGCAAAGTTTTGTGTTGAGCAGTTTACCAAAGGATAATCCTGATTTTCAACCCAAAACGATTATCAACTTCTCTACTCGAATGACACAGACCTTTCATGGCAAAATCGACCTTTTGGCAGAAGAGGTCAAAAACCTAAAAATTCGCGGCTATAAGACGATCTTGTTGTGTGGCACTGAAGACAGGCGAAAGAGGCTGCTGGAAAGTTTAATAGAATTAGGTATTGAAGGGGTTCGTTCAGGGATTGGAGAAGAAGTGCTCCAGCCGGGGCAGATTATAATCTTAGCGGGGAGCCTTACAAAAGGATTTGAATATTATTCAGATAGATTTATCACCATAACAGACAACGAAATTTTTGGTGTATCTAAAAAGAAGAAGCAGACTGCTAAGCGGAAGGATGCAAGACCGATAAAATCCTTTATGGATCTTAGTATCGGGGATTATGTTGTTCATGAAAATCATGGTATTGGGAAATATGTAGGGATTGAGCAGCTAAAAGTTCAAGGTGCAAAAAAAGACTATTTAAAAATGAAATATGGCGACGGTGATTTGCTTTACGTACCGATTGAGCAGATGGATCTGGTGCAGAAATATATCGGTGCTGATGACGGTACACCTAAACTCAATAAACTGGGCGGAATAGAATGGAAAAAAACGAAGGCCAGAGTGAAGGGTGCCATTGAAGACATGGCAAGAGATTTAATTGCTTTGTATGCAGTGCGGAAGACTTTAGTGGGTTATGCATTTGCAAAGGATACTCCTTGGCAGGTGCAGTTTGAGGATATGTTTCCCTTCGAAGAAACCCAAGATCAGCTCAGATGTATTCGTGAAGTGAAAGACGACATGGAGAAGCCGGCTCCTATGGATAGATTGTTGTGCGGTGATGTTGGCTATGGAAAAACAGAGATTGCAATCCGGGCTGCATTCAAATGTGTCATGGAGGGAAAACAAGTAGCTTTTCTAGTGCCCACTACCATATTGGCTCAACAGCACTACAATACCTTCGTACAGCGCTTTAGTCAATTTCCTGTTTCTGTAGAAATGCTAAGCCGTTTTCGGACGGAAGCACAGCAAGAGCACATTATTGAAAGTCTGCGGGTAGGAAATATTGATATTGTAATCGGTACTCACAGAATCCTCTCACAGGATGTACAATTTAAGGATATAGGACTGCTTATTATAGATGAAGAGCAGCGATTTGGTGTAAAGCATAAAGAGGCATTAAAACAGATCCGTAAAAATGTAGATGTATTAACCCTAACTGCAACACCTATACCTAGGACGTTGCACATGTCTTTGATTGGTCTGAGGGATATGAGCGTTATTGAGGAACCTCCCGAGGAGCGGTATCCTGTACAAACCTATGTTTTAGAGTATCAAGAGGAGATGATTCGGGATGCCATTCTAAGGGAAATCAGCCGAGGCGGGCAAGTTTACTTTGTATTTAATCGGGTAAAAGGGATACAGCAAATGGCTGGGAAGCTGAGGAAGATGCTGCCGGAAATAAAGCTGGCCGTAGCTCATGGACAAATGAGTGAGAGGGAGCTAGAAAATGTAATGATTGATTTTCTGGCAGGAGAACATGATGTGCTGCTGTGTACGACTATCATCGAAACCGGATTGGATATTGCAAATGTAAATACCATTATTATTTATGATGCAGACAAAATGGGTTTATCTCAATTGTACCAACTGAGAGGCCGGGTAGGGAGATCGGACCGGATGGCGTATAGTTATCTTACTTACCAAAAGGACAAGGTGCTGACAGAGGTAGCGGAAAAAAGGCTAAAGGCCATTAAAGAATTTACCGAGTTTGGCTCAGGTTTTAAGATTGCCATGAGGGATTTGGAAATCCGGGGGGCGGGAAATCTTCTGGGGGCTGAGCAGCACGGACACATGGCTGCGATCGGCTATGATTTGTATTGTAAGCTATTGGAAGACACGATCCATGAGATGAAAGGTGATGAAATCTTAAAACCCGTTGATACAACTATTGAAATTAATGTGAATGCTTTTATACCGGAAAATTACATTGAAAATGAAAACTATAAGCTAGAAGTCTATAAGAAAATTGCATCTATACGGGACCAGCAGGATGTATATGACATTGAAGAAGAATTGGAGGATCGATTTGGAACCATACCAGAGGCAGTCCGGAACCTGATTCTCATTGCATACATTAAAACTCTGGCCCAATGCTGCGGCGTCATACAAGTATCTGAAAGTGAGACATTTGTAAAACTTCAATTTGATGAGGCTCACCGGGTGAAGCCGGAGATGGTAGCAAAAATTCTCGATCAGTTTGGAAATAGGATTCATTTACATGCAGGAATAAGCCCTTCAATACAGCTGAAATACGAAGATTTTAGCCTAAGACTTAAAGAAATCCAAGGATTCTTAGAAAAAATTAGTGGTTTCCATAAAAAATAAATTCTTATATAATGGAAAATAAGAGCAAAGAAAAGGAAAATAAGGGAGAGGATTACGTGAATTTTAAGAGAAACAAAAGCTTATTGCTGCTGATCATTACGTTAACAGTATTTACTCTTCTTCTAGGCGGCTGTCAGCCAAAGGGAGGAAGTGTGGGAGATGAGGACACTGTGGCGAAGGTAAATGATACCCCTATAAGCTATGAGGAATATCGGAAGAATTTTGCCATGATCAAGTATGAATTAGAAGCATCCTATGGAGATAAAATATGGAGTCAGATTTATCAAGATAAAAAGACTTTTCTTCAAGTTGTTCAGGAGAATTTAGTGGAAAGATTAATTCGAGATGAATTATTAAAGCAATATGTTGAAAAGCAAAGCCTTCAAATTAATCAGGATGCAATCGATACGGAGTATCAAAAACAAGTAGAACGATTAAACAGTCAACCGGAAAAGAAAAAATACTACGAAGAGAACCAAATTGATGAAGCTTTTATCAGAAAATTTTTTGTATCTAGTGCTTATATGGAAGAATTTGTAGCGCATGTTGGACAAAGTATAACTGTATCTGATGAAGAAATTGAAAAATATATAGCAGAGAACAGCGAGAAATATGTAGATTACCAACTACAGGTAAGAGCAAGACATATTTTGGTAGAGACTGAGGAAGAAGCGAAAGATTTAGTAAGTAGAATTCGTAATGGAGAAGATTTTGCAACACTAGCCACACAATATTCTAAGGATACAGGGTCTGCCGTGCAGGGAGGAGATTTAGGCTTTTTCCCTAAGGGAATTATGGTAAAAGAATTTGAAGATATGGCTTTTTCTTTAAATATTGGTGAGATAAGTGAACCGGTAAAAACTCAATTTGGTTATCATATCATTGAAGTATTGGATGTACAAGATATGAAAGAAGAAATGAAGCGTGATGCGAAGATCGATTATGTGATTGATGAATTAACGAAAGAAGCAAAAATTGAAAGATATATGGATAAAATTCAATAACTAAAAATATTATAAAATAAAAGTTCTCTCTTACTGCATAGGAAGGAGAGAACTTTTATTTTATGAATTTTTATAATTCAGTTATAAACGTAATAAAATACCATAACAACAGAAATATTCCCATAGATGTATAAAAAACGTATCCTAGTAAAATAATAAGCTTACGAGGTACAGTCTACATTAAGGATATTTAGGAGGGAAATTGAGTGAAAGCGACAGGCATTGTTAGAAGAATTGACGATTTAGGTAGAGTTGTAATTCCCAAGGAAATAAGACGTACACTAAGAATAAGAGAAGGGGACCCTTTGGAAATATTTACAGATCGAGAAGGCGAAGTGATTTTGAAAAAATACTCACCGATCGGAGAATTAACAGAATTTGCAACAGAATATGCGGAATCCTTAAATGATGCTCTAGGACACATGACTGTGATTGCAGATAGGGATACAATCATTGCAGTAGCCGGAGGATCTAAAAAGGAATATTTGGACAAGCGTGTAAGTAAGGCATTGGAGAAGACCATGGAAGATAAAAAAGCCCTCATCATTACTGAAAAGGAAAGAACTACACCACTTGCTGCAGATGAAGGAGAGGAAAGAAAGTTTACATCTCAAGTAATTGCACCGATTATTACGCAGGGAGATCCCATTGGTGCCGTTTTACTTGTATCCAAAGATCCTGCAAAGCCTATGAGTGAACTAGAATTAAAAGTCGCGGAAACTGCAGCTAGTTTTTTAGGAAAGCAAATGGAACAATAAATCTATGAGGGCATAATACATAATTATGTAGTAGCATTTTGCTACTACTTTTTATTTGTGGTTAGAATACATTTAACGGGATTTCTCTATAACAAGGATTCTTTATTTCTGATATAATAGATTTGGTTTTAATAGTTATATGCTCAGTAGATTTGGGAGTGGAGGAAAAGGAATGAGTAATAAGTCGTTTTTAAAAGGTGCAGTTATATTGGGTATTGCCGGAATGATTGTAAAAATTATGGGTGCTTTTTTCAGAATTCCTTTGGGAAATATCATTGGCGCTACTGGATTTGGATATTATCAGGCAGCTTATCCCATCTATGTACTGCTGCTGACCGTATCCACTGCGGGGATTCCCACCGCAATTTCAAAGCTTGTTTCGGAGAAAAATGCAATTGGGGATAGACATGGTGCCTTTAAGGTCTTTAAAGTGTCCTTCATTCTATTGTTTATTACGGGGATTCTTACTTCATCCATCTTATTTTTTGGGGCAAAAGTCATCGTCGATTTAATCAAAAGTCCTGGTGCCTATTATTCTATGGTAGCAATTGCACCTGCATTACTTTTTGTACCAGTCATGTCTGCTTTTAGAGGTTTTTTCCAAGGGCGTCAGGATATGACGCCAACAGCTATTTCACAGGTTGCTGAACAATTTGCCAGAGTGGTAGTGGGATTAAGTCTTGCGATTATGCTTTTAGATAGAGGACTGGAGATCTCTGCTGCTGGAGCTTCTTTCGGGGCAGCTGCTGGCGGTGTTATTGGTGCAGTCGCGATTGTTTTCATTTACTTCCGTAGAAGGAGCGGTATTTTAAATGAGCTTCGGGGAACGCCCGTTCACAAACAGGATTCTTGGGGGAAAATTATTTACAAACTATTGACCATTGCAGTGCCTATTACCGTAGGTGCGGCGATCATACCGACGATGAATATGATAGATGTGGCAATCGTCGTAAGAAGACTGCAAACAATTGGTTTTACCTATGAACAAGCCAATGATATGTATGGGCAATTAACAGGTATGGCCATGACGATTATCAATTTACCCCAGATTTTAACAGTAGCGTTGGCAATGAGCCTAGTACCGGCCATATCGGAAGCCAGTCAAAGACGAGACCGCTTGCAGGTTCAAAATACCATACAAACGGGGACGAGGGTAGCCCTATTAATCGGTTTGCCGGCGGCTGCCGGTCTAGTAGCCTTATCTAAGCCAATTATGCTTTTATTATATCCATTAAAGCCGGAAAGTGCAGCCAGTGCAGCTGCGCCTTTGGCGGTTTTGGCAGTGGGTGTAATTTTTCTAACTTTAGTACAGACATTTACTGGAATTTTGCAGGGGCTAGGAAGACCTACAGTCCCCGTATGCAATCTGTTTATTGGTGCAGTAGTGAAAGTTATTTTAACCTATGTTCTTACAGGCATTCCATCCATTAATATTAAGGGGGCTGCTTTTGGAACCGTGATGGCCTATGCCGTAGCTGCAATACTCAACTTTTTTGCAGTAAGGAGGCTGACACGAACCAAGTTCGATGCAATGCAATTTGTGATCAAACCGTTGGTTGCGATTACTTCTATGACAGTGGTCGTGCTCTTCGTTTACAGTCGATTGGTAAACCTGATGGGTAACCGTATGACGGCAGTGATTGCCATCGGTATAGGTGCCCTGGTCTATGGCCTGATGTTGTTGGCTACTGGAGGCATTACGACGGAGGATTTTGATCTGATGCCAGGAGGAAGAAAGCTTGTAAAACTGCTGCGTATTTTCGGATTGCTGCGGAAATAATAGGAAGATAGAGGGAGAAGAACCATTAGAGAAGAAGGTGATTGGATGCAATATCAATTGACAGTATTGGGTCTGGGGCCCGGAAGCATCGACTATATTACGATGACGGCTGTAGAACGACTGAAAAGTGGAAAAAAAATCATACTGCGGACCCAGAAACATCCCGTAGTGGAAGAACTGAGAGCGCTGGGGATTTCAATGGAAAGCTTTGACAGTCTCTATGAAGGGGCTGCTGATTTTGATCAAGTTTATGATGCGATTGTGGACAGGCTATTTGAAATGCTCCAAAAAGAAGATGTGATTTATGCAGTGCCTGGAAGCCCCTTTGTTGCAGAAAATTCAGTGCAGAAGCTTATTCAGCGAGCTGATGAAATGAAAATAGCCATAGTTTTTGTTCCGGGGGTTAGTTTCATAGAAGCTGTTCTTCATGTATTAAAGAAGGACCCGATCAAGGGATTAAAAATCCTGGATGGGCTCCAGTTAGACTGTCAGATACCAGATCCGGATGGCGATGTGCTTATAACTCAGGTATATAGCAGCGCCGTAGCTTCTGACATTAAACTTAAGTTAATGAACTATTATCCGGATGAAACTCCGGTCGTGATTATTCGAGGGGCCGGCATTCCAGGAGAAGAGCGTATACAAGACTGTAAGCTTTATGAACTGGATCGATTTGGATGGATGGATTATTTAACCAGTGTGTATATACCTAAAATAGAAGAAAATACAGAAAAATACTATACTATGAATAATTTGATTCAGATTATGGCAAAATTAAGAAATAAAGACGGCTGTCCCTGGGATCGTAAGCAAACCCATGAGAGTCTGAAGCAGTATCTGATTGAGGAGGCCTATGAAGTACTGGAAGCCATTGAGAAAGAAGATTCAGATTTAATGGTGGAGGAACTAGGGGATTTACTTCTGCAAATTGTGTTCCACGCTCGTATTGCGGAGGAATCAGGGCATTTTAATATGGTAGATGTTTTGACGGGAATCTGCAGAAAACTGGTTTACAGGCATCCACATGTGTTCGGATCCTACCGTGTAAATACTGATACAGCCGCACTACAAAATTGGGAGGAGATGAAACGGAAGGAGAAGGATGAGAAAAGTCATACAGAAGGTTTAAAAAGAGTGCCCAAACAGCTTCCCGCACTAATGAGAAGTTATAAAGTGCAAGGAAAGGCAGCAGATGCGGGTTTTGACTGGGACAATGTAGAAGACGCCATTGATAAAATCCGAGAAGAACTACAAGAGCTGCTGGAAGTATACAAAACATCAGAAACAGGCAAAATAGTAGAAGAACTTGGAGATTTGATTTTTGCTGTAGTCAATGTAGCAAGGTTTTTAAAGGTCAATCCAGAATTAGCATTAAAAGGAACTACAGAGAAGTTTATTGAAAGATTTGCGTATATTGAGGAAATGGCACGAAAAAATGGAAAAAGGCTGGAAGATATGACATTGCAAGAGATGGATGATATGTGGAATATGGCAAAAATACATAAAAATAAAAAAAATGATAAAAAATACTAGTAAAAAGAAGGAATTTAGAAGAAAAGATAGAATATGCTAATACGTATTCTAAATCCATAAGGAGGTTATGAGTGTGAATAAAGCTGAATTAGTTGCCAGCATGGCAGAAAAGTCAGGATTGACAAAGAAAGATGCAGAGGCTTCTCTAAATGCATTTATGAAAAGTGTAGAAGAGGCTCTTGCAAAGGACGACAAAGTACAATTAGTTGGATTCGGTACTTTCGATGTTAGAGAAAGAAAAGCAAGACAAGGAAGAAATCCAAGAAATCCTGAGCAAGTAATCGATATTCCAGCATCAAAAGCACCTGTTTTCAAAGCTGGTAAAGCATTGAAAGACATGGTGAACGCTTAATTTAAACCATAAAACGAAAAAAGCAGCGAGGCTGCTTTTTTTAAGTTGGAGCGATGTGTCAATGAGAATTGATAAATTTTTAAAGAATTCAAGACTGATCAAGCGTAGAACACTGGCAAAAGAAGCCTGTGATCAGGGAAAAATACTGGTAAATGATAAAGTGGCTAAAGCGGGTACAGAAGTAGCGCTTGGTGATATTATCACGCTGGAATTCGGGATCAGAGCGACAAAAGTAGAGGTACTAGATCTTTCAGAGCATGTGACAAAGGAAAGTTCTAGGGAAATGTACAGAGTGATAGAATAGCATCCGATAAGGATGCTATTTTTATAAGCAAATATAAATCCTCTCGATTGCTTCTGCTTTGTTTGTATAGAGGCCAAATGCAGGAAGAAAACTATAGGTAAAATTCAAGTTAGCTAGAAAGCGGTGGAACTATTGAAAAACTGGAAAATAAGAGGGGGATTATTCTTACTTCTATGCATAGGGATCATGGGGCTGGTGAATTTTGAGAGTCTAAATCAAATAGACACAGAAGAAACAGCTGAAGAATGGAGACAGCTTCCACTGCCTAAAATATTTGAGGATCTGCAGGGAAGAGAACCATCTATTCGTGTTTATATCCTTGCGCGGGGAGACGTTGTTGAATTGCCTTTTGAAACCTATCTTCAGGGAGTTTTAGGGGGAGAAATGCCCAATAATTGGCCGCTAGAAGCTTTAAAAGCTCAGGCTATTATTGCTAGAACTTTTACAATGGACTTTTTATTAACAAGGCAGTCAAAATATGAAGGGGCCGATATATCTAGTGATGTAACAGAGGCTCAGGCGTGGAACCAGGATGCAGTCAATGAAAGTATTATTCAAGCGGTAGAACAAACAAGAGGACAGGTAGTTGCCTATGGTGGTACCTATGCCAAAACATGGTATCACGCCCATAGCGGGGGAAAGACTGCCTTTGCCAGAGAGGGATTTGGTACGATGGGAGATGAACCGAACCACATAAAAGTTGTGGATTCACAGGATTCCTTAGATGCACCGACAGAATATAGAATATGGCGTGCAGTCTTTAGTAAAAAGGAAGTTCAAGATGCATGTCAGCAATTAGGAAAGAACCCGGGCGTGATTGATCATGCAGAAATTGTTTCGAGAGGACCTTCCGGAAGAGCAACAACATTACGAATAGGTAGAATAGATGTAGAAGCGGCAAGATTTCGCATGAAGATTGGAAGTAAAAAAATGCGATCAACTTTAATTGATCATATGGAGGTAAAAAAGAACGGTATACTCATCCAAGGCAGGGGTTTTGGTCATGGCGTAGGTATGTCGCAGTGGGGAGCTCTTGAATTAGCTAAGCAGGGATATATAGCCGAAGAAATCATACACTATTACTTTAAGAATGTCAATCTGGTCAGGCTTTGGCACTAAAAACCTGGAATAAAGATTCAGGTACAAGAATATCTTAGTATAAGAATATTGTTGGCAAAGAGGTGAATGCTGGTGGAGGAGAGAAGAACTAGCAAAAGTAAAAGCCAAAGCATTATACTGGAAAATCGTGAGCGGCTCAGTGTTTCTGGTGTTGAGCACGTAACCAGCTTTAATGAAAATATTGTATTATTGGAAACGATTGAGGGAGGTTTAATCATAAAAGGAAAAGACTTAGATATCAGTAGGCTAAATTTAGAGGATGGAAATGTGGTCGTTAATGGACACATTTACTCAATGCAGTATACGGAAAAGGAAAGCACAAGCAACAAAGGTGCAGGCTTTTTAGGAAGAATGTTCAAATAACCGCATGGCGGTTATTTTTTTCAATATCGTGAAGACTGCCAGATCAAATTCTGCAGAATTCGAGGTGGATTGGATGGGAGATTTTATACTAGAACAATTGTATATTTTTTTTGCTGCAACCTATGGAGGCATGCTCATAGGTTTTATCTATGATTTATACAGGGTTTTCAGAGGTGTTTTCAAGCCGGGAAAAATTGCTACAGTGATACAAGACTTTTTCTTCTGGATTGTCATTGCAGGGGTAGCAATGTTTGTACTGTTGTTCAGTGCATCGGGACAGATACGATTTTTTAGCTTTTTAGGTTTCTCCTTAGGAATGCTCTTATATTATTGGACATTTAGCAATATCGTAATAAGAACCATTCGAAAAGTCCTGCGTATAATATATAAGGGTATTGGAAAAATTGTAAAAACAATATGTTACCCCTTTGGATTAGCGAAAAAACAAATTAAAAAAATGGTATTGGAGATAAAAGTAAAATTAGCTTGGGTACCCAAGATCTATCATCGTCTCCGTAACCTACCTAAAAAAACTTTTAAAAAAGCAAAAAGATATATAATGAAAATCCTGAAAAAAAAGTAGCAGGAATTCATATCCTGATATAGAATAATAATACAAAGTCATTTCTAGAGGGATGAGATCATGAGTGCAAAGAGAAAGAAAAGCCTTATAAAGGGGAATCGTCTTTTCTATATGATCATCTTTTCTGTGATTCTATATGTTGCTTGGGTTTTTGGCAATCAGCAAATCAAACTAAATGCCTTGCAACAGCAAGAACAGGAAAAACAGGAACAGGTAGCGATATTAAAACAGGAAGTACTCCGGCTAGAGGAAGAGATTCAACAGTCCAATACACCTGAGTTTATTGAAAAGGTAGCCCGCGAACAACTAAAAATGGTGAAACCTCACGAAATTATATATATCGATAGTGAAAAAGCAAAGCATGAGTAGTTTTTGGGAGAAAGAGGGATTGTATTGACATGCCTATAGTTATCCTTTATAATTAGTGATAGTTAGGGTTGTGATTAGATAAAAGGAGGAAGATTAAATTTATGCCCGTTGAAATCGGAAAAGTAATAGAGGGCACTGTGACAGGCATTACGAACTTTGGTGCTTTTATTCAATTACCTGAAGGAAAAACTGGTCTATGTCATATCTCTGAGGTAGCAGATGATTATGTAAAGAATATTCATAACTATTTAAAAGAGCAGCAAAAAGTAAAAGTAAAAGTAATCTCCGTTGACGGAAATGGAAAAATTAGTCTTTCTATTCGACAAGCACAAGTAAAGCCGCCGATTAAAAGCAGTCAGCCAATGCAGGCTGAGTGGCAGAAGAAAAGTGTAGATGGAGGACTATCCTTCGAAGATAAGCTGTCTAAATTCCTCAAGGACAGTGATGAAAAACAGCAGCAATTAAAAAAGCACAGTAAAGATAATAGAAAAGGCAATGGAAAAGGCAATGGAGTCAATAATCGTAAAGAGATTATAAAATAAATATGATGATTTTAACCGAGGCCAATGTCTCGGTTTTATAATTTCTATTATAGGAGGAAAGTTATGAAGCCTTATGCTGCAATAGACATCGGCACAAATTCTATTCGGCTGTTAATTGCTTATGTAGATAAAGATAGAATTGTAAAGTGCTATAAGGATTTAGAAACTACACGCATCGGAGAGAATGTAGATAAGAGCGGTGTATTGTCTGAAGCAGCCATGGAGCGGAGTATCAAGGCGATTACAAACTTTGTTCAGCGCGTTCGGCAAAATAGAATTGATAACCTTCAAGTCATTGCTACCAGTGCTGTCAGAGATGCCCAAAACCGGGATGCTTTTATACAAAAAGTCAAGGCAGCTGCAAATGTGGATATCGATGTTATCAGTGGAGAAAGAGAAGCATACCTTGGTTTTTTAGGTGTTTTAAAGGGTTCTAAGGATCCTGATGAAAAAATTCTTGTGATAGATATTGGTGGGGGAAGTACAGAACTGATCATAGGCAATCCTGCGGGAATACAACAGCTGATGAGTTTAAATTTAGGCGCAGTGCGGATGACAGAAAAATATATTACTGTGGATCCGATTACTAGGGCGGAAATGGAGCAACTGATTGAAGGAATTGATACTGTTGCTGAAGATGCAATTAAAATCTTAAAAAAACACTCCGTTGACCGGGTTATTGGGATTGGAGGTACAGCTACAACCCTTGGAGCCATGCATAAAAAACTAGAAGTATATGACCGGGAGCAGATACATAACCTTGACCTAAGTACTCAACAGCTAAAAGATCTATGGGAAATGGTTGCAGGCAGTACTTTGACAGAAAGAAAACAGATGAAGGGACTCCATCCAAAGCGGGCAGATGTCATAACGGCAGGAATAACCATATTGGATAGGCTGCTTACAAAGCTGGGTTTTGCCAGTATAAGAATTAGTGAATATGATAACTTGGAAGGTCTTGTATTTGAACAAGTAGAAAAACAGAGGTTTTAGAATATGCCAGAAAAAGTATATTGACAAGATATTATTTCTGCTGTATTATATATTTTGTCACTGTTTAATGGCGGCGTAGCTTAGTTGGCTAGAGCGTCCGGTTCATACCCGGAAGGTCGGTGGTTCGAGTCCACTCGCCGCTACCATTATGGCCCAGTAGTTCAGTTGGTTAGAATGCCAGCCTGTCACGCTGGAGGTCGAGGGTTCGAGCCCCTTCTGGGTCGCCAATAAAAATAAGCAGTCTGCTAGAGCGCAGGCTGCTTATTTTTTATTTGTCAATATGAGCGCAGTACCATTTTTGAAGAAGATATGGTAAAATTTAGATGAAAAGCAAACCGCTTTAGGGGGAGTATTAATGGGAACTACATATGAACAATGGAAGGGTTTCAATACAGAGGGAATTGAAATAGGTCAGATAGAGGCAACGATAAAGGCCAGTTGGCAGCGCTCTAAAGCCTATGGCTTAAGCCACTGGGGATCAAACCCGATCATTGCGTATACGCCCCAGGAATTAGCCTGTGCACTGGAAGAAAACAAAATACTGATAAATCTAGTAGACACCTATGCGCGCAATGTTCTGGCTGCTGTGGAAGAGGTAAAAGATATCAGTTTTGCGGTTGCTGATCCAAATGGGTATATTTTGCAACGGTGGGCATATGGTGATGCAATTCAGATTTTAAATCTGCTTGGTGTTCAGCCGGGTGTATGTTGGCGTGAAGAGTATATGGGAACCAACGGTATAGGGATAGCTCTTTTATTGGACAAGCCCTATGCAGTAGTTGGAACAGAGCACTTTATAGAAGATTACCACCAGCTCACTTGTTTGGCAGCACCTATTCATAATACAGATGGAAAAATCTTAGGTGTAGTAGATATCAGCGCCAGCACTGAGCAGGACAGTAAGAATCTATACAGCATTCTTATTACGGCCATACATGGAATTGAAAGAGAACTGCACCATATTAACTATATGGAAAAAATGGAAGAGCTTAATGCTAAATTAAATAAATCTATTCGGCAAGAAATGAAACTAAAAAGGGAGTTGGC
This sequence comes from Geosporobacter ferrireducens, assembly GCF_001750685.1. Lineage (GTDB taxonomy): Bacteria > Bacillota > Clostridia > Peptostreptococcales > Thermotaleaceae > Geosporobacter > Geosporobacter ferrireducens. The sequence continues at coordinate 3,593,488 of NZ_CP017269.1, forward strand.
AGAAAAAGCTGAACTGCTCCAAACGGTATTGAATAATATGTCAGATGGGTTGCTTATTTCTGACATAGAAGGAAACTACATTATGGCTAATGAATCGGGATACAACCTCCTGGGATTATCTTCCGATGAAATGAAGCTCGGGAAGGTTGGAGACAGCACTGTCTATATAACACTCAAGGATGAAAAGGGAAAGATAATTCCGGTAGAAAACTATTATGTCAATCGTGTGCTGCGGGGAGAAAAGATTGAAAAAGATATTATTACGGCGGAATGCAAAAGGACCGGTAAAAAAAGACATTTAATCGCCAATAGCATACCCTTGCGGAATCGGAGAAATAACATTAAATATGTTATAACAACTTATACAGATATTTCAGAACTGACAATTCGAGAAGAGCATATAAAAAGACAGAGAGAATTTGTAACCAGTATCTTAGATGCCCTAGGTGTTGCAGCTGTAGTAATCTCCTACCCGGATTTAGTTTATGAGATTTCTAATCAAAAAAATACGGAACTTTTAATGAAACTGCTGCAAGTAGGGGAGTCAGATTGGAAAATAACAGGGAAAAGCGTACAGGAGGTAGGATTTATTTTACAGGATTCACTTTTTTTAGAAAGAGTAGTTGAGGCAGCAGAAACTAGACGAGAGATTTGTGAAGAAGCCAGGTATTATAAGCGAATTGATACATACTATAATTGTATCTATACACCTATTTTGGACAAAGAAGGTAAAACCACCCATGTAGCTGTGGTGGTATCGGATGTGACCAATCAGGTGATATATAATAAGAAAATGGAAGAAATAACGAAACAAAAAGATGAGTTTTTCTCTATTGTTTCCCATGAATTACGGTCTCCTACGGCGATTATAAATGCTGCTACGCAAATGCTTCTTTCTCCCTATTATCAAGAGGATGTATCTCCTTCAGCCAAGCGGTTAATTGGAAAGATAAAACAGAATTCCTATCGATTGCTTCGACTCATTAATAACTTTTTAGATATTACGAAAATAGAAGAGGGTTTTTTACGGATACATTACATAAATGCAGATGTTGTAAAGGTAAGTAAAGGGATTATAGATTCTCTACAATTCTTTGCAGCCAGCAAACAAATCACTTTAAAATTTGTTGCATCTAAAAGAAGTCATATAATTGCAATCGATACAGATATGTATGAACGGATTCTTTTAAATTTATTGTCTAATGGATTTAAGTTTTCTCCACAACACAGTAAGATTATTGTGAAGATAGAGGTTGTAAGAAATTACATAAAAATATCTGTACAGGATCAGGGAATTGGAATTCCCAAAGATCAAATAGAAAAAATCTTTAACCGGTTTGTACAAGTAGATAGTTCTCTGTCAAGAAGGAGTGAAGGAACCGGAATTGGATTATCTCTTGTGAAGGCACTTGTAGAAAAGATGGGGGGGGTCTTGGAGGTACAAAGCAAAGAAAATGTGGGTACTACATTTTCTTTACTCCTGCCTGATCGAAAAATCTCCGAAAAAGAAAATGACATGGGGAGAATAAGGTCTGATAATGAATTGACAGAAATCATTAATATTGAATTTTCAGATATTTATTCATAGAAAACGAAAAATCTTGTAATTAATTAGCATATGCATAATTTTAAAAGATAATTCCTGAAAAGATTCAGATTCTTTTTCATGAATCGGCAAGGAAACAGGAACATTTTTATTTCATTGTCTATTCACGAAAAGAACTTTGATGGTTTCCTGATAAATTCACTGGATTTTGTAAAAAAGCTAAATCCTTTGTCACAAAAAACATAGGTTTCATACAGGTAAGCTGACAAATCTCTTATCCACCTGTTGTTATAATCTCCATAAGAATAACAATAGGTGGTGTTTTTATGATCGAAAGATTCCAGATTGTATCGGGCAGAAAAGGTAAAGGCGGACAAGCAAAAACACTTTTATGGAGTGACAAAAGAGTATTTGGCACAGGTCTTAACAAGAATACCATCGTGATCATCCTGCTTGCCATACTATTGGGGAGGGCAAGCATCCTTGATGGACTGGCTCCCTTTGGAATTGCTTTTTATGCTGCAATGATTTCAAGAGAAAAAGGACATGGATATTTAACATTCTTTATTATGGCAGGTGTTTTATCTGCACAACATGCTGCGGAGTGGTTAAAATATGGGAGTATTTTAATTTTGTCGTGGGTTGTTTTTACTTATTTTCGGGAAAAAAAACCATTGTCCATTTTAGGAACGGCAAGTATTGCCGGCTTATTAATGTTTTCTACTGGCGTGGTCCATATTTTTTTATCCGGGTTTTATGCTTATGATTTGTTTATGACTAGCTTTGAATCTGTGGTAGTATTTGTATTTGTCTATATTTTATCTTATGCCTTGCCAATCGTTGTGCAGCGCACAAAGCGCAAGAAGTTATCAAATGAAGAATTGATCTGTATTGCCATATCTACTGCGATTGCAATAACTGGATTAGCGGATGTAGCGATCGCCGGATATGCATTGAAGAATATGTTAGGCATTTTACTTACTTTAATATTTTCGTATTTGGGCGGTGCAAGCATTGGAGCCAGTGTGGGAATTACCATAGGAATCATTACAAGCATGTCGACGATTGGAACGCCAACAGTAATCGGAATATACGGATTTTCTGGACTTTTGGCAGGGATATTCAAAGATCTGGGAAAGTTTGGATCTGCAGTAGGAATTATATTAGGAAATACAATTCTTACATTTTATATTAACGGTTCTACAGAGGTTATCCTGCAATTTGAAGAAATCCTTGCGGCTATTCTTCTTTTTCTGATAATGCCAAAAGGTATGATGCAATATATCGAAAAATTTGCAAATGGCGGCGTCGGTGCTATGGAATGGGACAAGTCCTATAGTGAGCGAATCCGGCAAATAAATTATGAACGGCTTCGCGAATATGCCAATGCTTTTTCGGAGTTGGCCAGTACGTATGACCAGGTATCCGTAAAAGAGCGAATGATTGACCAACAGGAGCTGGCAAGTATTGTAGATCAAGTGGTCAATAAGGTATGCAGCCAATGCGGTATGTGTAGAAGTTGTTGGAAAAATGGGTTTTATGATACCTACAATGGAATCGTAGATGTAATCTCTCAGCTGGAAGCCACGGGGACAATTCCGCAGGATAAGATTCCACAGAGCCTAAAAAAAAGATGCATACGGATAGAGCCTCTGTTGCAGGCAATTAGAGATATATTTGAGTTGTATAAAATTCATTATAAATGGGAAAGAAAGCTATTTGACAGCAGGCAACTGCTTGCTGAGCAGTTTAGAGGTGTATCGGAGATTTTCTATGAACTGATATCCGAGATCACTGAGGATCTAACTTTTCGGACAGAGATAGAGGATGCAATTTATGTAGCTTTTGATAAGGCTGGAATGGCTGTTGAAAAGGTAACCGTTATGGAACGGAGCAGCGGTAAATTTGAAATCGATATAGAACGAAGGGCTTGTTATGATAGAAAACAGTGTGATGATAAGGTTGCCCCTATGGTATCCAGGGTAATAGGAAGAGAAGTCATACGACAGAATCATCGCTGTACCAGTCTTCAGGATAGCAATAATTGCCTATTTAAGCTGGTGGAAGCGGAAAAATACAAAATAGCTACTGGTGTAGCCCGCATATCAAAGGATAATCGATATATTTGTGGAGATAATTACTCATTTTCTCAACTTAAGGACGGTATGTATATGGTAGCACTCAGTGATGGCATGGGATCGGGAGAAAAGGCCGCAAAAGAGAGTTTGACGACGATTACACTGCTGGAGCAGTTATTAGAGGCAGGGTTTAATCGGGAATTGGCAATACGTACGATCAATTCCATATTGGTATCCAAGTCCTCTGAAGAGATATTTTCCACCATTGATTTATCTATAGTTGACCTGTATAGTGGAAAACTAGAATTTATCAAAATCGGAGCAGCTCCAAGTTTTATTAAACGGGCCAACGGCGAAGTAGAGATCATAAAATCTACTTCCCTGCCGGTAGGGATATTAAACAATGTGGATATTGAAAGCTTTGGCAAAAGATTAAACAACGGAGACCTGATCGTGATCCTATCCGATGGCGTGCTGGATGCAGACAAAAATATGGATGAAAAAGAAAATTGGATTCTGGCGGCTCTTCGATCTTTTGATAGTAAGAATCCTCAGTTTATTGCAGATGAACTGCTGAATCTGGCAATCAGTAAATATGGAAATCGAATTGAAGACGATATGACAGTACTGGTATCAAAAATATGGGAATCAAAATAGAGCCTCTTTTGGGGGCTCTTTTTGTGATGATTTTTAAGGTATTTTTTCTTTTGAAACAGCATATATTGTATTGGACAAGCAAGGATCAAGGCAGGGGTATAGAAATCAGAAAAGCAGACAATAATCAAGATAAAAAGTGTATAGGGGGGATAGCCCATGAAAAAGCCAGAGATTAAACAAATTATTGTGGTGACAGACGGAAAATCAAATATAGGTGGAAATCCGGTAGAGGCTGCTGTCTGTGCAGCAAGAGAAGGAATTACAGTAAATGTGATTGGCATCATGGCACCGCAAGAGATGGATGACCGCTTTCTTCAAGAAGTAGAAGAAATTGCGCAAGCAGGGAAAGGCGTATCAGAAATTACTATGATTCAAGACTTAGGGCACACAATGCATATGGTAACGCAAAAAAGTATGAATAAAACCATTGAGACCATTGTAGGGAAACAGCTAAAAGAAATATTGGGAAGTGAATTGGAAGAAATTCCACCCCGATCGAGAAATAAGATTATAGAATACATGGATCAATTGGGGGAGAGTGTCGGATTAAAGTGCTGTATTGTGATGGACTGCAGCGGCAGCATGGGACAAAAAATTGGAACTGCGCGCCAAAGCATTATTGAACTGATGAATTCCCTGAAAGGAAGAGGCGGGAAAAGTGAAATTGCAGTCATTGCCTATCCAGGAGAGAATGGCGAGCATTGTAAAATCATCCACCCCTTTACAGCGGACTTAGATCAAATTAAAAGAAGCGTCCTTTCTTTAAAAGCCGGGGGAACAACCCCTACAGCACCTGCTATTGAAAAAGCATTGGAACTAATACAGGGGGAGCGTGACATAGATTACTCGGACAGTGAATGGAATCAAACACCACTATTGAAAGAAAGCATGGTATAGAAACGGCTGAATTAGGCCGTTTTTCTTTACATGGAAGCAATATTATTGGGGGAAGGATCATGTGGAAGAGAGACTTGAAGCTGGGGAGTATTCTTACAGGAAAATGGAATCAAAAGCATTATAGAATAATAGCAAAACTTGGCGAAGGCGGCATAGGGACGGTTTATCAGGTTCAGGAGTTAGAAACGGGAAATATTGCAGCTTTGAAAATCAGTTGTGACATACACAGTATCACAAAAGAGTATGACAAGCTCCAGTCTTTTCAAGGATTGAATATTACACCCTATGTAGGAGATTTGGATGATTGGGAAAGTAATGGAGAAAAAGCACATTTTTTTTTAATGGAATACATACAAGGTTGTAATTTGAAAGAATATATAAGAAATAGCGTGATTTCTAGACAAACTGCCATAGGGATTGCTTTAATCATAGGGAATGTTTTTCGTAAATTTCATCAAAAGGGATATGTTTTTGGGGATTTAAAGCTTGAAAATTTAATGATCGATGAAGCTAGAGGGTTTATAAGAATCATTGACTTAGGCGGCGTAACCGCCATAGGAAAGGGAATAAAGGAATTTACGCCTCTTTATGATAGAGCCAGTTGGAATATGGGCATTCGAAGAGCGGAGGAAGGATATGATCTTTTTAGCCTAAATATGCTTCTCGCATCTCTTCTGTTAGGAGAAAAAATGCCTGGCATAAGCAATCGGATAGAAAAAGTTACGGAAGCATTGAGACAGATAGATACGCCGCTAGCTTTGGTACAATTAGTAGAAAAAGGGTTGTTTCAAAAAAGAATATCTATAGATCGATACTTAAAGCAGTTAAAAAAAATATATGAGCAAAACTTGGCCGTTGATCGAAAACGCAGAATTTCCATAAAAGATCTGAGGATCAACCTCATCTTTGGAAGCAGCATTCTACTTTTTATTTTTATTCTATGGTTTTCTTTTGGAAAGTTGTTATAATTTAAAGGTATTTCCCTGATTGAAATAGAAATAATGAGGTAAGATCGATAAGAAAATAGGAGTAATGTTATGCTAGAGAAGTTTTTGGAAACCATAGACAAAAACCAACTAATTGAAAAAGGACAGGGTGTTGTACTGGGTATTTCCGGTGGGCCTGACTCTACGGCGATGCTGCATCTCTTTTGGAGGATTCGTAAGGCGTTTGAATTGCGGCTTTATGCTGTTCATTTAAACCACCAGTTTCGAGGCGAAGAAGCAGAAAAAGATGCGGACTATGTAAAGAACCTTTGTAGAAGGCTGGAAATTCCATGCTATTTCTTTAGTGAAAATATAGAGGCATATAGTCAAAAAAAAGGAATTAGTTTTGAAGAAGGGGGAAGGGAACGGAGATATCAGTTATTTGATCAAGTTCTTTTAGATAATCAGGCACATTGCATCGCAGTAGCTCAAAACCTGGATGACCAGGCAGAAACAGTCTTAATGCGTTTAATGCGGGGTTCAGGACTTGAAGGTTTGGGCGCAATGGATTATAAGCGAGGAGAACATATTATTAGACCTCTTTTGAATATTAGTCGTCAGGAAATTGAAAACTACTGTCAAAGGCATCAATTGAATCCAAGAATTGATCAGACGAATTTCCAGTCGATTTATACCAGAAACCGTATTCGGTTAGAGCTAATTCCCTTTATTGAAAAATACTTTAATCCGAGAATTAAAGAGACCTTGTCTCGAACCGCAAGCTTAATGCGCGAGGATGCAGACTTTATGTCTTCTATAAGCAAGAAAATCTTTGAAGCCATAGCAATAAATGTAGAAGATGAAGTGCATATTTCTGTTAGCGCTTTGCAAGAAAATCATACTGCGGTACAAAAACGTGTCTTAAGAGAATCCATATTGCAATTGGATGGAAAACTAAAAAATATTACAACCATACACATAGATCAATTAATGGATCTTGTAGAGAGAGGACAGGTGGGCAGCTGTTTGGACTTGCCGAATGGGATCAATGTACTGAGAGACTATAGCAAACTTTGTTTTCGAAATAAAAAAAATAATAAGCGGCTAAATTTCTTTGAATATCCTTTGAAAATTGGAGAGAATACTGAAATAAGGGAGTTGGATATTATCTTTTCTGCAGAAGTGTTGCCAAAAGACTCAAGAAAAGACTTAAGCGGAGCAACTGCAGTCCAGTATTTTGATTTAGACAAGATTCAAGAGGGTATGATCATTAGAAATAGACGGCAGGGAGATAAATTCTCACCGCTGGGCATCAAAGGAACAAAAAAATTAAAAGAGTTTATGATAGACGAAAAGATTTCTAGGGAAAAGAGAGATGAGATCCCCCTAGTTTGTGATCAAGCAGGAATCATGTGGGTCGCCGGTTATCGCATGAGTGAGAAGTATAAGCTGGATAAAAATACGAAGCAAATACTAAAGATCAGTTATTGCTACAAGAATCTGTAGCTTGATAAAAAACCATTCACAGGCACCAACGCTTTTAATTTATTGTTTTCCTGAAAAAAATATGATAGAATAAAAAGACGCCATTTATGAGCCAATTTTTGTCATTGAAAGGAGGGCTTTTGTTGAAGAAATTCTTTAGGGGAGCTAGCTTCTATATACTAATATTTATCATTATAGTAGCAATTGTACAATTCTATGGCAAACCTGCACCAGATAAAGTTACCCTTGGCTTTTCAGAATTTGTACAGGAGCTGCAGAAGGAAAATGTAAGAGAACTCTATGTTGTGGAAAATACGATTCGAGGCAAGCTCAGAACCAGCGAGCAGACCTTTGAGACATATATACCTCCTATGGTCATTTCTCCATTGCTAATGGAAAAATATATTTATCCACAAATGGAAAAAGGGGCTTTAAAGCTTGATGGAGAGCCGCCTGCAAAGACACCTTGGTTTTTTGATATATTGCCTTCGATATTTATGATTTTGATTTTCGTTGTATTCTGGTTTGTATTTATGCAGCAGTCTCAAGGTGGAGGCAGCCGTGTGATGTCTTTTGGCAAGAGTCGGGCAAAACTGCATAAGGAAGATGAAAAAAAACGTGTCACATTTGAGGATGTGGCAGGACTAGATGAGGAGAAAGAAGAACTCCAAGAGATTGTGGATTTCTTGAAAAATCCAAGAAAATATATTGAGCTAGGTGCGAGAATTCCAAAGGGAATTTTAATGGTAGGGCCTCCAGGAACAGGAAAAACTTATCTTACAAGAGCTGTTGCAGGAGAAGCTGGAGTTCCATTCTTTAGTATCAGTGGTTCTGACTTTGTCGAGATGTTTGTAGGGGTAGGAGCCTCTCGTGTAAGAGACCTTTTTGAACAGGCAAAGAAAAATTCTCCCTGTATCATATTTATAGATGAAATCGATGCGGTAGGAAGAAAACGGGGCGCAGGTCTTGGCGGGGGTCATGATGAGCGTGAGCAAACGTTGAATCAGCTTCTCGTAGAGATGGATGGATTTGGTGTAAATGAAGGCATTATTATCATTGCCGCTACGAATAGACCTGACATTCTGGATCCAGCCCTTTTAAGACCGGGACGATTTGACCGTCAGGTAGTTGTAGGCGTGCCGGATGTTCGGGGCCGTGAAGCTATCCTAAAAGTACATGCTAGAAATAAACCATTAGCGGAGGATGTAGATCTTCAAGTATTAGCACGAAGAACACCAGGCTTTACACCAGCGGATATTGAAAATCTTATGAATGAAGCTGCACTACTTTCTGCAAGACACAATAGTAAAAAGATCGATATGCATACGATTGAAGAAGCAATTACGAAAGTAATTGCAGGTCCAGCGAAACGAAGCCGTGTGATCAGTGAAAAGGATAAGAAGCTTACAGCTTATCATGAAGCCGGCCATGCGGTGGTAGCAAGAATGCTGCCTAATACAGATCCTGTGCATCAGGTAACAATCATTCCAAGGGGAAGAGCTGGCGGTTTTACCATGATCTTACCTAAGGAAGACAAGTATTATGCTACCAAAACAGAAATGGAAGAACAGATTGTACACCTTCTGGGGGGAAGAGTTGCAGAAAAGCTTGTTTTAGATGATATCAGTACAGGTGCTAGCAATGACTTAGAGCGTGCAACCAATATCGCCAGAGCGATGGTAACAAAATACGGTATGAGTGAAAATATAGGACCGATCAACTATAGTTCTGAGGATGAGGTATTCTTAGGCAGAGATTTCTCGACAAAGAGGAACTACTCAGAAGAAATTGCTTCTGCTATCGACAAGGAAGTACGCATTATCATTGAAAAAGCTTATACAACAACAGAAAATATTTTAAAAGAAAATATTGATAAGCTTCATTTAGTTGCCAATACCTTGTTAGAAGTAGAGACCCTTGACGCAGAAGATTTTGAAAAATTATTTGGAAATATCGACGACGATAAGAAAGAAGAATAGAAATTTTAGAAAGTGGTACAGAACTGTACCACTTTTTTCGAATCTACAAGCAAATGATAGTGCTGTATTGCGCCTGGAAAGCTGCTTATACTAAAAACTCAGTTGCAAACGGACGACCACAGGTCGCCCCCTACATGGATTTCTAAAATCGTAGGGACGACCTGTGGTCGTCCGCCAATATGTGTATCTGGAGAACACTGTTCTCCCCTACAGAAAATCTGACCTTTGATCGTATTTGAGCTTAGAAAGAGGGGATGTAGGGGTGGATGACTCTGTCCACCCGTGTACTGCAACTGCACAAATGGTTAAAATGGGTTCTAAGCTCCTATAAAGATTCTTAAAACCGTAGGGACGAACAGTGTTCGTCCGTTTATAATGTGTTTTGTCTATTATGCAACAAAAATATTGATAGTGAAAAACTATACTATGATTGGAGGAGATTTCTTTGGAATTCAATTTAAAAGTGGGCATGAAAGCAACCGTAGAGCATCTGGTAGAGGAGAAGGATACGGCAGCAAGTTTTGGCAGTGGAATGGTTTTAGTATATGCTACACCCATGATGATTGGCCTGATGGAAAATGCATCCCTAAAAGCTGTAGATCCTCATCTGCCTGAAGGCTTTGCAACAGTAGGAACCCACCTGGATGTGAAGCATATGGCTGCAACACCAGTAGGAATGAAAGTGAAGGCGGAGGCAGAGCTTCTTGAAGTTAATGGAAAAAAGTTAAAGTTCAAGATTGAAGCCTTCGATGAGAAGGATAAAATAGGCGAGGGTTTCCATAGTCGGTATATTATACAGGTAGACCAATTTGTTCAAACAGCAGACAAGAAGGGAAAAAAATAAATTACTGTCAAATGATGAAGAATAACATAAAAAGCTACATGAATTTCCCGGGAAATAGCATATAGTGCTTTGTATAACATAGAAAACACTACGTATATTCAATACTAAAGCATGTGAGGTGGGCGTTGTAATGAGGTTAATAGATGTAAAAGAAGTTATAGAGATAGTAGAAAAGATGTGCATCCAAGCAAATATTCAACTGGGAGAGGATGTTATAGAAGCACTTGAGGCAAGTATACAAAAAGAAAACTCTCCTATCGGGAAAGAAATATTGGAAAAACTAGTGAGAAATGCTCAGATCGCAAGAGAAAAAGATATGCCCATCTGCCAAGATACAGGTATGGCAGTATTTTTCGTAGAAATTGGGCAAGAAGTTCAATTTCTAGGCGGTAATTTAACTGAAGCAATTAATGAAGGTGTAAGAAGGGGGTATAAAGAAGGCTATCTTAGAAAGTCTGTGGTCTTAGATCCACTGCTGCGTAAGAATAGTGGAGACAATACGCCGGCCGTTATTCACTATGATATAAAGCCAGGAAATCAGGTAAAGATTGTTTTTGCACCAAAGGGATTTGGCAGTGAAAATATGAGTGCAATCAAAATGCTAAATCCTTCTGACGGAGAAAAAGGCGTCATAGCTTTTGTTGAAAATACGGTTTCAAAGGCAGGGCCTAATCCATGCCCACCGATCGTTGTTGGCGTAGGCATCGGAGGAACGATGGAAAAAGCAGCCTTGCTGGCTAAAAAGGCATTGACTAGGGAGATTGGCACTTATAATGAACAGGAATATTATAAAACCTTGGAAAAAAAGCTGCTTCAACGATTAAACTACCTTGGAATTGGACCTCAAGGTTTAGGCGGAAATACCACTGCATTGGCAGTTCACGTGGAAACCTTCCCTACTCATATTGCAGGCTTGCCTGTGGCAGTGAACATTAACTGCCACGCGGCTAGACATGTTGAAGTAATTCTATAATACTTTTACATACGACCTTTCTCAAAAATTAGAGATTCAGAAAGGAGTTGTGTATCAATGCAAATTAAAAAAATACATACCCCATTAACTGAAAAGAAAGTAAGAAGTTTAAAGGCAGGAGATACAGTTTATCTATCGGGGGCTATTTATACTGGAAGAGATGCTGCCCATCAAAGAATTATTGCTGCATTAGATAGAGGTGAACCGCTGCCTTTTGAAATAAGGAATTCTGTAATTTACTATGTAGGACCCTCACCGGCTAAACCAGGACAAGTGATTGGTTCGGCAGGCCCAACGACAAGCGGGAGAATGGACGATTTGACAGTGCCCTTATTGGAGAGAGGGTTAAGGGGAATGATTGGAAAAGGTACCAGGAGCCAAAAGGTAGTGGATGCGATGAAGGAGCACTGTTCTGTTTACTTTGCCGCAATTGGGGGCGCGGGGGCTTTGATTGCTAATGCAATCAAGAAAGCGGAAGGCGTAGCCTATGAGGATCTAGGCCCAGAGGCGGTAACTATGTTAGAAGTAGAAGATTTCCCAATGATCGTAGTGATCGATTGCGAAGGAACAAATTTGTATGAAACAGAAAGAAAAAAATATGAAAAACTAGATCTGGACTCACTGGAAGCGGATTTTATTTAATACATCGCTGTTTTATCTAAAATCTGTGTCTACGGAAAACTTGATAGAACTCAAGTCCTAAAAATCAGACTAAAGTCCTATCGTGCAGGAGCGCAGGCGAAAATCATCAAATAAGCGGGCAAATCTCTTTGAGACTTCAAAATACAAGGGTTTGTTCGTGTGGTAAAAGGATAAGTAAAGCAAAAGTAATCTTTGAATAATACTATACAAATGATTTATTAAGTGATACAATAATGTCACAAATATTAAAATAAAGTTACCGGGTAGAGCAAAAGGCATAAAAAAATATGTTAAAAATTTATTAATTTTTTTAAAAGTTAAGAAGGAAAATGTAAAAAATAGTCGAATATTATACATAAGAGGTGTGGCTATGGCATCAAAAAAAATATTTATCAGTGGGTATGCCAAATTACCAAAGGGAATTACAGCTACAGAATTGTATAGTGTCATCGCTGTAGGGCTTTTGGTCAATCGTTCCACCGGAGAGATCCTCGAAGGAGATTGCTCCTTAGTGACTGCGACGGCAAAGAATTTTTTTAGGAACATCGTAATAGGGGAAAACCTTAACAATGTAGAGTCGATGGAAAAAATACTTAATGAAAGTTATTTCGGCTCAGCTAGGAAAGCTATTATTTCTGCGTTAAAAACATGTCATGAAAAGTATAAGCAGGCTATAGAAGGTGTTGAAACAGAAGAAATAGAATAAAAAGAGCCTCATTATCTATGATGGTAAAAAACCCTTTTACCGCCTCTAGTAGGTAAATTACGGCTAGATACACTATTAACCTATCCGCCTCCGTGCATATAGGTCAATGGTATATCTAGCCGTTTTTATTTGCATAATAAAAATGATATTAAATTATAGAATTAAAGGAGGATATGAGCATGATCGACAACAGAATAAGAAGAGAAGATCTAAAAGGCAAAATCGTATCTGCAGAAGAAGCGGCACTGCTGATTAAGGACGGCATGACGGTAGCTGCCAGTGGATTTACGCCATCCGGTTACCCAAAAGCAGTGCCACTGGCATTGGCAAAAAGAGCAGAAGCAGGCGAACAAATCGGCATTACACTTTTGACTGGAGCTTCAGTAGGGGATGAGTTAGATGGTGCACTTTCTAGAGCCGGAGTAATTAAAAGAAGATTCCCTTATCAAACACATAATGATACAAGAAATGGCATCAATAATGGTACAATCATGTATCAAGATATGCACTTAAGTCATTTGCCGCAATATATGAGCTATGGCTTCTTCGGAAATATTGATGTTGCAGTTGTAGAAGCTCTTGCAATTACAGAAGACGGTGGCATCATTCCAACGACTTCCGTAGGCATTTCTCCAACAGCTGTAAAACTGGCAGACAAAGTGATTGTAGAAATTAATACAAGCCAGCCAATGGCATTAGAAGGAATTCATGATATCTACATTCCTGAAAATCCTCCTTATAGAAAGCCAATTCCAATCGAAAAATCAGGAGATAGAATAGGAACTACATACATACCATGCGATCCGTCAAAGATTGCAGCTATCGTTGTAACAGATATTACAGATAAAGTAAGACCCCTGGGACCAATTGATGAAGATTCTGAGGCAATTTCTAACCATATCATTGAGTTCCTTGATTATGAAGTGAAGAAGGGTAGACTTCCGAAAAATCTTTTACCGCTTCAATCTGGCGTAGGATCAGTTGCTAACGCTGTTTTAGGCGGATTGGTAAAGTCGCCGTTTACAGACTTGACTTGCTATACCGAAGTTATTCAGGATTCTATGTTGGATCTAATTGATGCAGGAAAAGTAACGATTGCATCTGGTACTTCCATTACACCATCTACAGAAGGTCTGGTAAGACTGCACAAAGATATTGAAAAATATGCAAAATATATTATCCTTAGACCACAAGAAATTAGCAATAACCCTGAGGTAGCCAGAAGACTTGGTGTACTTTCCATGAATACTGCAATTGAGATTGATATGTACGGACATGTAAATTCTACGAATATCATGGGATCCCGTATGATGAATGGCCTAGGTGGGTCAGCAGATTACACAAGAAATGCTTATATTTCTTTCTATACTACTGTTTCAACTGCGAAGAATGGAGATATCTCCTCAATCGTACCAATGGTATCCCATGTAGATCACACAGAGCATGATGTAATGGTAGTGGTTACAGAGAGAGGATTAGCAGATCTTCGTGGTACTGCTCCAGTTGAAAGAGCAAGATTAATTATTGACAAATGCGCACATCCAGACTATCAGCCGATGTTAAATGACTATTTCGAAAGAGCGTTAAAGACCAAGACAAAGCATGAACCACACCTGATTGGAGAAGCATTATCCTGGCATCAAAGATTCCTTGATACAGGTTCAATGAAACTAAAATAGTCTGAAAATTGCAAGTTTGATAGTTTTACTGGAAAAATGAAGGAATTTACCCATCAGAAATAGAAATGAATCATGTATACTACGGGGGGATTTGATTCCCCCGTAGTTATGCAAAGAAACCTTCTGTCTAAGTACTATTTTCAAATAAAAAAGGGAAATATAAATTAAATTCGACTTCCCTTACAATCACAGTGGCAAGCAGTTAAATTAAAATATAATAAGGTAGATTTATTTAAGGAGGAAAAAGAATGTTTGACAAAGAGAAACTAGGCCAAATCAAAGAAAGTGCTGAAGCATTTCAAGCAAAACATCAAAAATCAATTGAGAAGAGACCAGAAAGAAAACAAACTTTTGAAACTGGTTCTGGTGCAGAAGTGAATGTACTATACACACCAGCAGATGTTTCTGAGTTTGACTATATGGAAGATTTAGGAATGCCTGGAAGCTATCCTTATACAAGAGGTGTTCAAACGAACATGTATAGAGGTAGATTTTGGACAATGAGAATGTATGCAGGATTTGCAACTGCAGAAGAGTCTAACAAGCGATACAAATACCTAATCGAGCAAGGATCTATGGGTCTTTCTGTAGCTTTCGACTTGCCAACACAAATTGGATATGATTCAGACCATGCATTAGCTGAAGGTGAAGTAGGAAAAGTAGGGGTTGCAATTGACTCTTTAGCAGATATGGAAATTCTTTTTGACGGTATTCCACTAGACAAGGTATCCACATCTATGACAATTAATGCACCTGCTTCTGTATTACTTGCAATGTATATTGCAGTGGCTGAAAAGCAAGGTGTTTCTTCTGATCAATTAAGAGGTACAATCCAGAATGATATCTTAAAAGAATACATTGCTCGTGGAACGTATATCTTCCCAACAGAGCCATCTATGAGATTAATTACAAACATCTTTGAATACTGCTCAAAGCATGTACCACAATGGAATACAATCAGTATTTCAGGATACCACATTAGAGAAGCTGGTTCTACTGCATCTCAAGAAGTTGGTTTCACTTTGGCAGACGGTATTGCTTATGTTGATGCTGCAATTAAAGCTGGCCTTGATGTAGATGTATTTGCTCCAAGACTTTCCTTCTTCTTCAATGCACACAATGATATTTTAGAGGAAGTAGCTAAGTATAGAGCAGCAAGAAGATTATGGGCAAAGATCATGAAAGAAAGATTTGGTGCGAAGGATCCTAAGTCTATGGCATTAAAGTTCCATACACAAACAGGAGGCTCCACGTTAACTGCGCAACAGCCTGAAAACAATATCGTTCGTGTTGCGATTCAAACATTAGCTGCTGTTCTTGGCGGAACTCAGTCTCTACACACGAACTCTAAGGACGAGGCCCTTGCATTACCAACAGAAGATTCTGTGCGTGTTGCATTAAGAACACAACAAATCGTTGCATATGAGAGTGGTGCTGCGGATACAGTAGATCCTTTAGCTGGTTCTTACTATATCGAAGCAAAAACAAATCAAATCGAAAAAGAAGCGATGGAATACATTAAGAAGATTGATGAAATCGGTGGCGCACCTAAGGCAATCGATGCAGGATATATCCAACAAGAAATTATGGATGCAGCTTACAACTATCAAAAAGATATCGAAGCTGGCAAGAGAATTATTGTGGGTATGAATAAATTCCAAATTAAAGAAGAAGCACCAAAGGGATTATTAAAAGTAGATCCATCTGTTGGTGAGTTACAAAAGAATAAATTAGTTGAATTAAGAGCGAAGAGAGATAATTCACTTGTACAAGAAAAACTTGAAACACTAAGAAAAGCTTGTCAGTCAGATGAAAACTTAATGCCATTTATTCTTGATGCTGTAAGAGCATATGGTACCCTTGGCGAAATCTGTGGTGTAATGAGAGAAGTATTTGGTGAGTATCAGCAATCTGTACAGCTGTAAGATAAAAGATATAATGCCTTTACAAAAACATTTGGAAATAGATATGCATGAAATTTAAAAATTGAAAACCGATTGTATATAAGGAGGAAATATTCATGGATAGACCGATTAGAGTATTAGTTGCAAAACCTGGCCTTGATGGTCATGACAGAGGAGCAAAGGTAATTGCAAGAGCCCTTCGCGATGCAGGTATGGAAGTAATCTATACTGGCTTAAGACAAACACCTGAGCAAATCGTAAATGCTACAATTCAAGAGGACGTAGATGTAGTGGCAATGAGCATCCTTTCCGGAGCACACAATACATTGCTTCCAAAAGTAGTAGAGCTGCTAAAAGTTGAAAAAGTAGATGATGTTTTAGTAATTGGTGGAGGCGTTATTCCAGATGATGATATTCCTTTCTTAAAGGAAAAGGGAGTCGCTGAAATCTTTACACCTGGAACACCAACATCTGTAACAATTGATTTTATCAAAGAAAATATCAAAAGAAAATAATAAATAAAAAGACCGAAGGCGACAGGCTGAAGTACAAATATCTGAAGCTTGTCGCCAAGGTTTCTTGTTCGTATAGGTGGTGTAGCGTATGGATTTAGCTGAAAGATTACTGCAAGGAGATAAAAGAGCAGCAGCTCGTTTAATTTCGATGGCAGAAAATCATGACCCTGAAGCGGTATCAATCTTAAAGACTCTTTATCAGCGAACAGGGAAGGCACATGTTATTGGTATTACAGGACCTCCCGGCGCAGGAAAAAGCACCCTTACTGATAAATTGGCTAAAGCAATTCGCGCACAGGGGAAAACTGTGGGTATTATTGCGGTGGATCCGACCAGTCCCTTTACAGGAGGATCTATTTTAGGTGACAGAGTAAGAATGAACGATCTAAGTACAGATCCAGGCGTTTTTATTAGAAGTATGGGTACAAGAGGACACTTAGGAGGATTATCTAAAGCTACCCAGGCTGCAGTGAAGGTGTTAGACATTTATGGTGTGGACTACATCTTCATTGAAACTGTTGGAGTAGGACAATCTGAAGTAGATATCGCAAAAAATGCAGATACTACACTAATGGTCATGGTACCAGGACTGGGTGATGATATCCAGGCGATTAAGGCAGGCATTATGGAAATCGGCGATGTTTTTGCAATAAACAAAGCGGACCGCGATGGTGCAAAAAGAACGGCCACAGAGATTGAAATGATGCTGGATTTTAATAAAACCGATTGGAGACCCCCTGTTCAAATGGTGATTGCCGTAGACAATAAAGGTGTCGAAGAGCTTCTAGGCCATATTATGGACCACATGGCCCATATGAAGGAAACTGGAAAGCTTGAAAAGAAAAGAATATTAAACAGTAAATTGGAAATCATCGATCTCATTCAAGAAAACTTGATGCGCATAATTCTAGATAAATCCGGCAAGGAAGATCTGATCAATAACCTTGCAACGGATGTTGCTGTTAGAAAGGCAGACCCTTATACGGCTGCTGAAACGGTGTTAAAGGAAATAAAGTAGTAACTCAACTTATAGGGGTGGGAGGCAATTGACAGAAGCAGTTGACCGATGAAGAAGCCCTTAATTATAAATATAAAGGAGGATTTTTCATGAAAGTATTAAAAGTTGACCATATTGGTGTAGCTGTAAAAAGTCTTGATGAGACATTAAAATTTTATCAAGAAATGTTAGGCTTAGAGCTTCAAGGTACAGAAGTGGTAGAAGAGCAGAAGGTAAAAGTAGCATTCCTACCAGTTGGAGATACGGAAGTTGAGCTTTTAGAGTCTACAGATCCAGAAGGACCGATTGCAAAATTCATCGATAAAAAAGGTGAAGGAATTCAACATATTGCTTTCCGTGTAGAGAATATTGAAGAAGCAATCGCTGAGCTAATGGGAAAAGGTGTTAAAATGATTGATGAAAAACCAAGATATGGAGCAGGTGGAGCAAAAATCGCTTTCTGCCATCCCAAAAGTACAAACGGTGTACTTGTAGAAATCAGCGAAAGAGAGTAGTATAAGGCTGTCGATTATTCCGGCAGCTTAAATCAGAGTAGGAGGTATAGAAAACATGGCAAACAACAAAATAGAAGATTTGCGTAAACGCAGAGAGAAAATTACTCTTGGAGGCGGCGCAAAGAGAATTGAAAAGCAGCATCAAAGTGGAAAGTTAACAGCCAGAGAAAGAATGAATCTGTTATTTGATGAGGGCACCTTTGTAGAATTAGATGCCTTCATAACCCATAGATGCGTAAACTTTGGCATGGAAAAAGTGGATGCACCCGGTGAAGGGGTAGTAACCGGCTACGGAATGGTAGATGGCAGATTGGTATATGCATTTGCACAAGACTTCACAGTAGTAGGGGGATCCCTTGGGGAAATGCATGCAGCTAAAATTTGTAAAGTATTAGACAATGCACTAAAAGTAGGTGCGCCAGTCGTTGGTTTAAATGACTCCGGTGGAGCAAGAATTCAAGAGGCAGTGGATGCATTATCCGGCTACGGAAAAATCTTCTACAGAAACACGATTGCATCCGGTGTAATCCCACAGATTTCTGCAATCATGGGACCCTGCGCAGGAGGTGCAGTTTATTCTCCAGCATTAACGGACTTTATCTACATGGTAGACAAGACCAGCCAGATGTTCATTACAGGACCACAGGTAATCAAAACGGTTACAGGCGAAGAGGTATCTGCTGAAGATCTTGGCGGTGCAATGACCCATAACTCAACCAGCGGGGTAGCGCATTTTGTTGCTTCTAATGATGAGGACTGCATCGCACAAATCAGAAGACTATTAAGCTTCCTGCCATCCAACAATATGGAAACAGCACCGCTGTTTGATACAGAAGATGATGTAAACCGTTTAGCACCGGAGTTAGATGATTTATTACCGGAAAATCCGAATAAGCCCTACGATATGTTTGATGTGATTTCCAGAATCGTTGACGACGGAGACTACTATGAAGTACAACCTTACTATGCAAAAAATATCCTTACCTGCTTTGCAAGAATTAACGGACAAACTGTTGGGATTATTGCAAACCAGCCAAAAGTATTAGCCGGTTGTTTGGATATCAATGCTTCAGATAAGGCTGGAAGATTTATTAGAACCTGCGATGCATTCAATATACCATTACTAAATATCGTAGACGTACCAGGCTTCTTACCTGGAACAAACCAAGAATACGGCGGAATTATCCGGCATGGTGCAAAAATGCTGTATGCATACAGTGAAGCGACCGTACCAAAAGTGACATTAATCGTAAGAAAAGCCTATGGTGGATCTTACCTGGCAATGTGTTCCAAAGACTTAGGTGCAGACGTTGTACTGGCTTGGCCGCAGGCAGAGATCGCTGTTATGGGACCCCAAGGAGCTGCAAATATTATCTTTAAGGATGATATCGCTAAAGCGAAAGATCCTGCTGCAGAGAGAGCAAAAAAAGTGCAGGAATACACCGATGAGTTTGCAACACCATACAAAGCAGCAGAGAGAGGCTTCGTAGATGATGTAATCGAGCCGAGTGCAACAAGACCAAGACTTGCAGATGCATTTAACATGCTTGCATCCAAGAGAGAAGCAAGACCTGCGAAGAAGCACGGAAACTTACCGGTATAATCATTAGCAACTCACCAGTGAAGATCAAGAAAAAGAGGTGATATCATTGTTTGGAGAAACGATTAGTTTAGGTGAAGGTTTAGTTGTTACCGCCCTTGGTATGGGTGTAACCTTCGTAGCGTTAATTGTGTTATCCTTTATGCTGGATTTACTTAGAATTCTGTTTTATAAAGAGCCGAAGAAAGCGCCGGTACAGGTGGTTGAGCAGCCTGTTGCAGAAGCAGAGGCAGAGGCAGAAGAAGATAACATGGAAGAATTAGTAGCGGTTATTACAGCAGCGGTAGCTGCCAGTCTGCAAACATCTACGCACAATATTATTGTTCAAAATATCGTTCGTGTAGGAGACACTACACCAACTTGGGGTAGAGCAGGCAGAGTTGAACAAATGAATAGCAGATTCTAATTTGCTTAAAACAACAATAAATCAATTTGTGAAAATTGAAGGAGGATCATAGAACATGAAAAAGTTTAACATAACTGTAAATGGAAGTACTTATGAGGTAGAGGTAGAAGAAATCGGTGGCGTTTCTGCACCGGCACCGGCAGCTAGACCGGCGGCAGCCCCAGCAGCGGCGCCAAAGGCAGCAGCACCTGCACCTAAAGCGGCACCAGCACCAAAAGCAGCACCTAAAGCAGCGCCGGCAGGCGGAAACAGCGTGACTGCACCAATGCCTGGAACAATTTTAGATATCAAAGTAAAAGAAGGCGATACCGTAACAAATGGCCAAGTGCTGGTGATCCTAGAAGCAATGAAGATGGAAAACGAAATTATGGCACCTGGAGATGGAAAAATTGTATCTGTAAATGTAGCAAAAGGTGCTTCTGTAAATGCTGGAGATGTTTTAATCGTATTAGGATAGTGGCAGCATAACTTCGGCATAAAAATTTAGAAAGAGAGGGAGACGACGAGATGTTTCTACAAGTTATTCAAAACTTCTGGTCGAGTACCGGATATGTGGCCCTCACATGGCAGCATCTTGTAATGATTGCAATTGCTTGCTTTTTCCTGTACTTGGCAATAGTAAAACAATATGAACCCTTACTACTGCTCCCTATTTCCTTCGGTATGCTTCTAACAAACATTCCACTGGGAGGTTTAATGGAATATCCGGTTTATGAAATAGGTGCTGATGGATTGCCTCACATGACACAGCTGGGCGGTGTATTATATTACTTATATCAAGGCGTTAAATTAGGGATATTCCCACCACTCATCTTCCTTGGGGTAGGTGCAATGACAGACTTCGGTCCATTGATTGCCAACCCAAGAAGCTTACTGCTGGGAGCAGCAGCGCAGTTCGGAATATTTACAACCTTCATTGGAGCTGTAGCCCTTGGATTTACAGGACAAGAGGCAGCTTCCATAGGTATCATCGGCGGGGCGGACGGACCAACAGCAATCTTCCTAACATCAAAGCTTGCACCCCATCTACTGGGACCCATAGCCGTTGCAGCTTATTCATATATGGCATTGGTACCGGTTATACAGCCTCCGATCATGAAAGCACTGACAACAAAAGAAGAGCGAATGATCAAAATGGAGCAGCTTAGACCGGTAACCAAAATAGAGAAAATTCTATTCCCAATTCTTGTTACCGTTTTAGGTGCCTTATTACTGCCATCTGCTACAGGATTACTAGGTATGCTGATGCTGGGAAACCTGTTTAGAGAGTCTGGTGTTGTAGACAGAATCTTTAAAACAGCACAAAATGAGTTGATTAACATTGTAACCATTTTCTTAGGTATAACCGTTGGTGCAACCACAAGCGCAGATAAGTTCTTAAAAGCACAAACGATTCAGATTATTGCCCTTGGTATGCTTGCATTTGCAGTAGGTACGGCTGCAGGAACCATATTCGGAAAAATAATGAGTAAGATGACTGGCGGCAGAGTAAATCCATTGATTGGATCTGCAGGAGTTTCTGCAGTACCCATGGCAGCCAGGGTAGCACAAGTAGTAGGCCAGAAAGAGAACCCGTCAAACTTCCTGTTGATGCATGCAATGGGACCAAACGTTGCAGGGGTTATCGGATCTGCTATTGCAGCAGGGGTATTACTGTCTATATTTGGTTAGAAGGTGACCTGCCTTTTAATACATTCATTTTATGAATAGTCATAGTAAGGTATGTCCGTTAGGAAAACGGGCATATCTTACTTTTTTGTTTTCTTTCATTGTTTTTTTGGATGTGGTAAAATAATCATTAGGGTGAAATATGGTTTACAATGCTGATAGAGGATGTGGGAAAAATGAAGAAGGAAATATTGGAAGCATTAAAGCAGAACAAGGGGAAATTTATTTCTGGAGAAGAATTAAGCATTAAAATTGGGGTTACAAGAACAGCCATCTGGAAACATATCAAACAGATGAAGGAAGATGGATATGATATTGATGCGGTTTCTAGAAGGGGATATCGCCTAATCCAAGAACCCGACACACTAGAACTAAACGAGCTTCAAATCGATATGAAAACTCGATTAATCGGTAGCAACCTTATTTATTATCCAAGTATCGATTCTACCAATAATGAAGCGAAAAAAGAAGCAGCTGCAGGGGCGCCGGAAGGAACGGTGATTATTGCGGATGAGCAAACCGGGGGAAGAGGAAGACTGGGCAGACAGTGGGTATCCCCAAAGGGAACCGGAATATGGATGTCCATTATTTTAAAGCCGGAGCTTGAGCCTGCTGAGGCCGCAAAAATTACACAATTAACAGCGGCATCGGTAGCAACCGCTCTTCGAAATGTGACCGGCTGCGAGGCAGGGATTAAGTGGCCCAATGATATTATCATTAATAAGAAGAAAGTATGTGGTATATTAACGGAAATGAGTGCTGAGTTGAACTCCGTCAATCATATCATCGTGGGTATGGGGATTAATGTAAATGTAGATCCTGAAGAATTTCCCGAAGAGGTAAGATCGATTGCAACATCGGTAAAAGAAAGTGTAGGACATGAAATCTACCGCAAAGAAATCGTTCTAGAGATTTTGCGGATATTTGAAGACTTGTACTTAGATTTTATTCGAAGGAAAAGTATAGATAAGAGTGTGGGGATTTGCAGGAAATATTCTGTAACATTAGGAAATCAAGTAAGAATTATTAGCAAAGATAAGGTTGTTTACGCAGAGGCTGTAGATCTAACTGAAGATGGTGAACTGCTAATAAGGAATGAAGCAGGAGAAATCGAAAAAATCATATCCGGTGAAGTATCTGTGAGAGGAGTATCGGATTATATATAAAATGCATTAAACAGTAAGATTCTGAAGAAAGACCATGCACATTTATAGCTGCTCAAGAATAGGCTATAGGGATTTGGGTATACTGTAAAATAGAAATCAACGTTACAGAAAAATTATAAAACTGTTTGCCAACTTGATAAATTCACTTGCAAAACAAAAACACAAATGGTACGATATTTTAGGGGTAACAGCCAGCATCAAATTGAGCTGGACTTATGTTGCACAGGTAAAGTGTAAGTGAAACATATTTGTCCGGTATCCTATATGGAACTGGAACGGAGGTGAAAAAATGGAAAGAGTTGCAAACAACGGTTTATCATTGTCATTGAAGCAGATTACAGTAGCAGGATTATTGGGGGCCGTAGCAATCGCATTAAGCATGACACCCCTTGGGTATATTCCTATTCCTTGGCTAGCAAATGTTAATGCAACCACTATGCATATTCCTGTAATTATTGCATCGATTGTATCAGGACCGCTGGTGGGAACAATGGTAGGGGCAATTTTTGGAGTATCAAGCTTTTTAAGAGCCAACAACCCCTTCTTTATGAATCCTGTTGTGGCTATATTGCCAAGATTGCTGATTGGATTTACATCTTATTATGCATATAAGTGGACGAAGAGCTCCTTAGCAGCTGCAGTTGTAGGAACCTTAACCAATACCATTGGTGTATTGTCGCTGGTTTTTGCTTTTGGTTACCTGCCGCTCAATGTTGTATTGGGTATTGCAGGGGTGAATGGTACAACAGAGGTAATTGTGTCTTCTCTGATTGTAGTGGCAGTAGCAAAGTCCTTAAAGAAAGTAATGCGATAAGAAACGATAGATTGTAACAGATGAAAAAAGGGTTATGTTATGAATGAGGTAACCCTGGAGAGAGGTTGAACAAGTATATGTTGTTAGCATTTGATGTGGGTAACACCAATATCGTATTGGGTGTTTACAAGGGCAGTGAGTTAATCAATAGCTGGAGATTTTCCACCGATAAAAGTAAAACCTCTGATGAGTATGGTATGCTGGTTTATCAGTTATTCCAATACGAAGGGTTGGATATGAAGGAAGTAGAAGACATTATTATCTCCTCGGTAGTACCCCCGTTGATGTATTCACTGCAGCATATGGCAATGTCTTATTTCCACAAACAAGCAATGGTCGTCGGTCCCGGCATCAAAACAGGTGTAAATATAAAATACGATAATCCGAAACAGGTTGGTGCAGACAGAATCGTAAATGCTGTTGCTGCTTATGAAGCCTATGGCGGACCTTTGGTAATCGTTGATTTTGGAACCGCAACAACTTTTTGTGCGATCTCTGAAAAGGGAGAGTACCTGGGAGGAACGATTTCGCCGGGGATAAAGATATCCAGTGAAGCTTTGTTCCAGCGTGCAGCCAAACTGCCAAGGGTGGAACTGGTGAAACCGGGCAATGTGATTTGCAAGAATACCGTAAGCAGTATGCAGTCAGGTATTGTATATGGCTATATTGGTTTAGTAGATTATATTGTTCGCAGAATGAAAAAGGAGTTGGGAGACAATCCTAAGACGAAGGTAATTGCTACAGGTGGATTAGCAGGATTAATTGCTTCGGAATCGGAGACAATTGATGAAGTGAACAAACTGCTAACCCTTGAAGGACTCAGGATTATCTACGAACGAAATAAAGAGTAGTGTATAGCCAGGAGAAATCCTGGCTATTTTAATATGCATAAGGTGGTGATTAGATGAAAATTGGAAATATACAATTGGAAAACAATTTATCCCTGGGGCCCATGGCTGGCGTAACAGACCTAACTTTTCGACTGATTTGCAAGGAAAAGCAGTGTGGTTTGGTATATACAGAAATGGTCAGTGCCAAGGGAATTTGCTATGAAGATAAAAATACGGAGTCTTTATTAAAAATTGAAGAGCAAGAAAAACCTGTAAGTTTACAAATATTCGGTTCAGAACCGGAATTTATGGCCCGGGCGGCGGAAAAACTAAATCGCCAGAATCATGCAATTTTGGATATCAACATGGGCTGTCCGACCCCTAAGATTGTAAAGAATGGTGACGGCTCTGCGCTGATGAAAAATCCTGAACTGGCAGGCAGGATCGTAAAAGCAGTGGTGGAAGCTACAGATCGGCCTGTTACGGTTAAAATTCGAAAAGGGTGGGATGAAGCCCATGTAAATGCTGTAGAGCTGGCGCAGATTGTTGAAGAAAGTGGAGCAAAGGCCATAGCGGTGCATGGGAGAACCCGGGAACAATTTTATAGCGGAAAAGCAGACTGGGATATTATACGAAGGGTAAAAGCTGCAGTATCTATACCTGTAATTGGAAACGGGGACATTTTCAGTGTAGAAGATGCGTTGAAAATATTAGAGGAGACAAAGTGCGATGGCCTGATGATCGCCAGAGGCGCACAGGGAAATCCTTGGATATTTGAACGCATTGCTCACTATCAAAAAACCGGAATGCTTCTTCCAGAACCTTCTGCAGAAGAGAAAGTCAATACAGCATTAATTCATATGGAAATGGTTATTGAAGAAAAGGGAGAATACATCGGTATTCGCGAAATGAGGAAGCATATCGCTTGGTATCTAAAAGGGATCCGTCACTCTGCGCAGATCCGGGGACAAATTAATCAAATGAATAATAAAGAGGATTTAAGAGGCTTGATGATGAATTTTCTGGATAGCATCCGATAAGTTTAATTTAGATATTAGTTGGAGAGAATTCCCTTAGAAAAGGAATTTTAGGGGAAGGGTGAAAGTTATGAAACATATTGTAAGCGTAAGCATTGGCTCTACTGAAAGAAATCACCGGGCAGAAGTAGATCTCTTAGGGGAACAGTTTATCATAGAACGCATTGGAACCAATGGAGACATAGAAAAGGCAATAAAAATATTGAAGACATTGGATGGGAAAGTAGATGCTTTTGGAATGGGCGGCATAGATTTATATATCTATGTAGGGAGCAAACGATATACGATCAAGGATGCGCTGCCACTTAGAGAAGCGGTACGATATACGCCTATTGTAGATGGCTCAGGATTAAAAAATACTTTAGAAAGAAATGTGATAGAGTATCTGGAAAAGCAAAAGCTGATCGATTTTTCCGGAAAAAAAGTTTTGATGGTATCTGCTGCAGACCGATTCGGAATGGCACAGGCATTAGAGGCTGCAGGCTGTACATTAACTTGTGGAGACTTAATGTTTTCATTAGGTATCCCTTATCCTGTAAAATCATTGAAATTATTTTATAGGATTGCTGGGATAATAGCACCGATTGCTGTAAAAATGCCTTTCCACCTGCTATATCCAACAGGAAAAGAACAGCATAAGAATGAAATCTATAAATATGAACAGTATTATCATGAATCAGATATCATCGCAGGGGATTTTCATTATATTCACCGATTTATGCCGAAACGACTGGAAAATAAAATCGTCATTACGAATACAGTCACATCTCAGGATATAGAGGAGATGAGGAGTAGAGGAGTAGAGACGCTGATTACAACAACGCCAGAATTTAAGGGAAGGTCTTTTGGAACGAATGTAATGGAAGCCATAATTATTACCTGTATTGGAAAGAATACAAGTGAGGTTACAGAAGCGGATTATAAGAATATGATCCGAAAGCTTGCACTAGAGCCTAGAATCATATCCTTACAGGAGAAGGATTCAATAACCGAATTACGGTAAAATATCCAGTATATAGCTTGACAATAAATTGTATCTACATTATAATTATTCGCATATAACAGGCATTAAAGAAAAGCACTGTTTTTTTCAGTGCTTCTTATACTAATCAAGGGTAAATCAACAGGGGATTACAAGAATAAATAAGTAGTCGTTACATATACTTATTATCAAACATTTATAAATTAAACAGAAAAGGAGAGGGAATATATGACCGATAAGGAGGTACTATTGACCCCACAAGGGCTCAAAAAGATTGAGGATGATTTGGAGATTCTGAAGACTGTTCGAAGAAAAGAAGTTGCAGAAAGAATCAAACAGGCCATCGCCTTTGGAGATATTAGTGAAAACTCAGAATATGACGAGGCAAAAAATGAGCAAGCGCAATTAGAAGAGAGAATTGCAAAGCTGGAATCTATGCTAAGAAAAGCAAAAATTATAGATGAAGATGAAATTTCTATTGATTCGGTAGGTATCGGCGCTACAATAAGGGTAAAGGATCTTGCATTTGACGAAGAAGTGGAATATACGATCGTAGGTTCTGCAGAGGCAGATCCTTATGAAATGAGAATATCAAATGAATCACCTGTAGGAAGAGCTTTATTAGGGAAAAAAGTTGGAGAAACAGTAGAAGTACAAATACCAGATGGTGTGACAAAGTATCAGATTCTAGAAATCAAAAGATAGCTGAAGGGGGAACCAAAGATGAGTGAAGAATTGAATCTCAGCGAAGTACTAAGAGTCAGAAGAGAAAAGCTAAAAAAGCTAGTAGAGATGGGACGAGACCCCTTTAAGGTTGAAAAATATAAGGCTACTGCCTTTAGTGGAGAAATAAAAGAAAACTTTGATACCATGGAAGGAAAGCCAGTTTCTATTGCCGGAAGAATTATGGCAAAGCGGACCATGGGAAAAGCAGCATTCTTAGATATACAAGATAAGCAAGGTCGCATTCAGAGTTATGTAAGACAGGATGCCATTGGAGAGGAAGAGTACGACATTCTTGTTACATATGATATCGGTGATATCGTTGGTATTCAAGGAACTGTTTTTAAAACAAAACAAGGTGAGGTTTCTATAAAGGCATCAGAGGTGCTGTTGCTTTCTAAATCGCTTCAAGTGCTGCCAGAAAAATGGCATGGCTTGAAGGATCAAGAGATCCGATACAGACAGAGATATGTGGATTTAATTGTAAATCCTGAAGTAAAAGAAACTTTTCTAAAGAGAAATAGGATCATAAAGGCCATACGTGAATTCCTTGATGACAGGGGCTACTTAGAGGTTGAAACACCAATTCTTACGACGATTGCCGGTGGAGCAGCAGCAAGACCCTTTGTTACACATCACAATACTTTGGACTTGGATATGCAGTTGAGAATTGCAAATGAGCTTTACCTGAAGCGGTTAATTGTAGGTGGATTTGATAAAGTATATGAAATGGGTAAGATGTTTAGAAATGAAGGGATTTCTATTAAGCATAATCCTGAGTTTACGAACATAGAGCTTTACGCTGCATATGAGGATTATGAGGATATGATGGAAATTACAGAAAATATCGTGGCCTATTGCGCTGAAAAAGCACACGGTACTACTGTGATCAATTACCAGGGAACAGAAATAGATTTTAAACCACCTTGGAGAAGAGCTTCTATGCATGATCTGGTAAAAGAGAAAACAGGCATTGATTTCTATGCCTTTGAAAGTGATGGAGAAGCAAGAAAAGCAGCAAAAGAAAAACTACACTTAGAAGTAGAAACACATATGAAAAGGGGACATCTTGTAAGCCTTGCATTTGAAGAATTCTGTGAAAAGGATTTGATTCAGCCTACATTTGTGCTGCACCACCCAGTAGAAGTTTCACCGCTGGCGAAAAGAAATCCAGAGAACCCTTTAATCACTAATCGATTTGAGGCTTTTGCAAATACATGGGAAATAGCGAATGCTTTTTCTGAATTAAATGATCCGATAGACCAAAAACTAAGATTTGAAGAACAATTAGCACAAAAAGAAGCAGGAGATGAAGAAGCCCATCCAATGGATGAAGATTTCATTAATGCACTAGAAGTAGGCCTCCCACCAACAGGAGGACTGGGAATCGGTGTAGATAGACTCATTATGCTGCTTACGGATTCACCATCTATACGCGATATTATCTTATTCCCAACAATGAAACCAATAGAAAAATAGAAGTGAGAGAGTTTGGAAATCAATCCGAGCTCTTTTTTTTTCTCTTAAATAAAGAAGATAAGGAAATAATTAGATGAAGAAACGATAAAGAAAAGCTGAGAAAGAATGAATATTATAAAGATATCTGCATATAATGGTTAATAGTGATTTGGAAATATGCTTGTCAAGAGGCCAATAGTATGATATATTAGAATCTGTCTTTAGAAGCAATATTTCTATAGAATCATGATTGCACAGATGAGAAAAAATGGAAATCAAAAAGTATTGACGTAATGTGCAATGAATGATAATATGTTCGTTGTCGTCTCTAAGAAAAATCCATTAAAAAATTCTAAAGAAAAGAGATTGACAAGTCAAGATAAATATGATAATATGTTTAAGTCGGTGTCACTAAGACGCCAAAATAAATTGGTCTTTGAAAACTAAACAGTGTAAGAATTAAAGCCAGCAAATATAGCGCGTAAGCGCAAACCCGTTCAATATAATTTGAACGAAGCGAGCATTTTTATTTGAGAGTTTGATCCTGGCTCAGGATGAACGCTGGCGGCGTGCCTAACACATGCAAGTCGAGCGGGATTGTGGAGTAGCTTGCTACGAAGCAATCTAGCGGCGGACGGGTGAGTAACGCGTGGGCAACCTGCCCTATACAGGGGGATAACACACCGAAAGGTGTGCTAATACCCCATAACACCGATGCTTCGCATGGAGCGCCGGTCAAAGATTTATCGGTATAGGATGGGCCCGCGTCTGATTAGCTAGTTGGTGAGGTAAAGGCTCACCAAGGCGACGATCAGTAGCCGACCTGAGAGGGTGATCGGCCACACTGGAACTGAGACACGGTCCAGACTCCTACGGGAGGCAGCAGTGGGGAATATTGCACAATGGGGGAAACCCTGATGCAGCAACGCCGCGTGAGCGATGAAGGCCTTCGGGTCGTAAAGCTCTGTCCTAAGGGAAGAAGAATGACGGTACCTTAGGAGGAAGCCCCGGCTAACTACGTGCCAGCAGCCGCGGTAATACGTAGGGGGCAAGCGTTATCCGGAATCACTGGGCGTAAAGGGTGCGTAGGCGGCCGATAAAGTCTGGGGTGAAAGGCTACGGCTTAACCGTAGTAAGCCTTGGAAACTTATTGGCTTGAGTGCAGGAGAGGTAAGTGGAATTCCTAGTGTAGCGGTGAAATGCGTAGATATTAGGAGGAACACCAGTGGCGAAGGCGACTTACTGGACTGTAACTGACGCTGAGGCACGAAAGCGTGGGGAGCGAACAGGATTAGATACCCTGGTAGTCCACGCCGTAAACGATGAGTGCTAGGTGTCGGGGGCGACAGCCCTCGGTGCCGCAGCTAACGCATTAAGCACTCCGCCTGGGGAGTACGCTCGCAAGAGTGAAACTCAAAGGAATTGACGGGGACCCGCACAAGCAGCGGAGCATGTGGTTTAATTCGAAGCAACGCGAAGAACCTTACCAGGACTTGACATCCTCCGCATTAGCCGTAACGGGTGAAATCCCTTCGGGGACGGAGAGACAGGTGGTGCATGGTTGTCGTCAGCTCGTGTCGTGAGATGTTGGGTTAAGTCCCGCAACGAGCGCAACCCTTGTCTTTAGTTGCCAGCAGGTGAAGCTGGGCACTCTAGAGAGACTGCCGGGGATAACTCGGAGGAAGGTGGGGATGACGTCAAATCATCATGCCCCTTATGTTCTGGGCTACACACGTGCTACAATGGCTGGTACAACGGGAAGCGAAGGAGTAATCTGGAGCAAATCCTAAAAGCCAGTCTCAGTTCGGATTGTGGGCTGCAACTCGCCCACATGAAGCTGGAGTTGCTAGTAATCGTGGATCAGAATGCCGCGGTGAATGCGTTCCCGGGTCTTGTACACACCGCCCGTCACACCATGGGAGCTCAGGGCACCCGAAGTCAGTGGGCTAACCGAAAGGAAGCAGCTGCCGAAGGTGAAATGAGTGACTGGGGTGAAGTCGTAACAAGGTAGCCGTATCGGAAGGTGCGGCTGGATCACCTCCTTTCTAAGGAGCTAAGGCTTTTTCTTACACTGTCTAGTTTTGAGAGACTAATAGTCTTTCAATATGGGCTTATAGCTCAGGTGGTTAGAGCGCACGCCTGATAAGCGTGAGGTCGGAGGTTCGAGTCCTCCTAAGCCCACCAAAATAGAAGCAAGAGGCCAGAAGCGAGAGGGGAGAAAAAACCTCAAGCTTAGGGAAAAAAAGAGAACGGCCCGCAGAGACGGGCTTTTATTCTCGCATCTTGCGTCTGGTAAATGTACCTTGAAAACTGAACAATGAAGAGAGAATCAAAATACAATTTCTGGTCAAGTTATAAAGAGCATAGGGCGAATGCCTTGGCACCAGGAGCCGAAGAAGGACGCGGTAAGCTGCGATAAGCCTCGGGAAGCCG
This sequence comes from Geosporobacter ferrireducens, assembly GCF_001750685.1. GTDB lineage: Bacteria > Bacillota > Clostridia > Peptostreptococcales > Thermotaleaceae > Geosporobacter > Geosporobacter ferrireducens. Next base: position 3,624,948 of record NZ_CP017269.1, read on the forward strand.
CAAGCAGGCATTGATCCGGGGATTTCCGAATGGGGGAACCCAGCTGGGGTAATACCCAGTTACCCACTACTCAATCCATAGGTAGTGAGGAGGCATACCAGGGGAACTGAAACATCTAAGTACCCTGAGGAAGAGAAAGAAAACTCGATTCCCTAAGTAGCGGCGAGCGAAAGGGGATTAGCCCAAACCAAGAAGATTTCTTCTTGGGGTTGCGGATATACTCATTAAGAGATGGCAGTTGTAGTCGAAGCGGTCTGGAAAGGCCCACCATAGGAGGTAAGAGTCCTGTAGATGAAACGACTAAAGTCTTGAGTATACTCCAGAGTACCACGAGACACGTGAAACCTTGTGGGAAGCAGGGGGGACCACCCCCCAAGGCTAAATACTACCTGGTGACCGATAGCGTATAGTACCGTGAGGGAAAGGTGAAAAGAACCCCGGGAGGGGAGTGAAAGAGAACCTGAAACCCTATGTTTACAAGCAGTGAAAGTCCTTTATATGGACGATCGCGTACTTTTTGTAGAACGGGCCAACGAGTTACGGTATGCAGCAAGGTTAAGCTGTTATGCAGCGGAGCCGCAGCGAAAGCGAGTCTTAAGAGGGCGATACAGTTGCATGCCGTAGACCCGAAACCGGGTGACCTATCCATGAGCAGGATGAAGCGGAAGTAAAATTTCGTGGAGGTCCGAACCCATGTCTGTTGAAAAAGGCTGGGATGACTTGTGGATAGCGGAGAAATTCCAATCGAACCCGGAGATAGCTGGTTCTCCCCGAAATAGCTTTAGGGCTAGCCTCAAATGAAGAGATGCGGAGGTAGAGCACTGAATAGCCTAGGGGCCCTCACCGGTTACCAAAGCTTATCAAACTCCGAATGCCGTATTCTTATATTTGGGAGTCAGACTACGTGAGATAAGTTTCGTGGTCAAAAGGGAAACAGCCCAGACCGTCAGCTAAGGTCCCAAAGTACAGGTTAAGTGGAAAAGGATGTGGGATTGCACAGACAACTAGGATGTTGGCTTAGAAGCAGCCACTCATTTAAAGAGTGCGTAATAGCTCACTAGTCGAGTGATCCTGCGCCAAAGATGTCCGGGGCTCAAACCTGTCACCGAAGCTACGGCTTGATGTAGAACCAATAGTATTCTTTAGGAAAATCCCTAACGGGATGAAGGACATCTTCGCGAAAGATTTCGAGCTTACCTAAAAGAGCGAGAAAACTTACGCCAAGATCCAAAAAGCTAAAACCTAGAGGGTAGTACTGGTTCTACATCAGGGGTAGGGGAGCATTGTATGCGGGTAGAAGTCACACCGTAAGGAGTGGTGGACTGCATACAAGAGAGAATGTTGGCATGAGTAGCGAGAGGTGGGTGAGAATCCCACCCGTCGAAAACCTAAGGTTTCCTGAGGAAGGTTCGTCCGCTCAGGGTTAGTCGGGACCTAAGCCGAGGACGAAAGTCGTAGGCGATGGACAACAGGTTGAAATTCCTGTACCACCGAAGATTGTTTGAGCAATGGGGTGACACAGGAGGATAGGTCATGCGCACTGTTGGTCGTGTGCGTCTAAGCCCGTAGGGAGTTAGGATAGGCAAATCCGTTCTAACAATCCTAAAAGGTGATGGGGAGTGAAATTTAAGTAGCGAACTGACTGATTCCACACTGTCAAGAAAAGCCTCTAGTTAGATCTAGGTGCCCGTACCGCAAACCGACACAGGTAGGTGAGGAGAGAATCCTAAGACGAGCGAGAGAACTATTGTTAAGGAACTCGGCAAAATGACCCCGTAACTTCGGGAGAAGGGGTGCCACGGTAGGGTGTTAAAGCCCGAGGTGGCCGCAGAGAATAGGCCCAAGCGACTGTTTAACAAAAACACAGGTCTCTGCTAAGTCGAAAGACGATGTATAGGGGCTGACGCCTGCCCGGTGCTGGAAGGTTAAGGGGACGTGTTAACCGCAAGGTGAAGCACTGAACTTAAGCCCCAGTAAACGGCGGCCGTAACTATAACGGTCCTAAGGTAGCGAAATTCCTTGTCGGGTAAGTTCCGACCCGCACGAAAGGCGTAACGATTTGGGCACTGTCTCAACAATAGACTCGGTGAAATTGTAGTACCAGTGAAGATGCTGGTTACCCGCAGCAGGACGGAAAGACCCCGTGGAGCTTTACTGTAGCCTGACACTGGATTTTGGTATTGCATGTACAGGATAGGTGGGAGACTTGGAAGCTTGGACGCCAGTCTAGGTGGAGTCAACCTTGGGATACCACTCTTGTAATACTGGAGTTCTAACCATAAGCCGTGAATCCGGCTTTGGGACACTGTCAGGTGGGCAGTTTGACTGGGGCGGTCGCCTCCCAAAAAGTAACGGAGGCGCCCAAAGGTTCCCTCAGCGCGGTTGGAAATCGCGCGTAGAGTGTAAAGGCAGAAGGGAGCTTGATTGCGAGACGTACAGGTCGAGCAAGGACGAAAGTCGGGCTTAGTGATCCGGTGGTTCCGAGTGGAAGGGCCATCGCTCAACGGATAAAAGCTACCCCGGGGATAACAGGCTTATCTCCCCCAAGAGTCCACATCGACGGGGAGGTTTGGCACCTCGATGTCGGCTCGTCTCATCCTGGGGCTGTAGTAGGTCCCAAGGGTTGGGCTGTTCGCCCATTAAAGAGGCACGCGAGCTGGGTTCAGAACGTCGTGAGACAGTTCGGTCCCTATCCGCTGTGGGCGCAGGAAATTTGAGAGGAGCTGTCCTTAGTACGAGAGGACCGGGATGGACGTACCTCTGGTGTATCAGTTGTTCCGCCAGGAGCACGGCTGAGTAGCTATGTACGGACGGGATAAGCGCTGAAGGCATCTAAGCGCGAAGCCCCCCTCAAGATTAGATTTCCCATCCGCAAGGAGTAAGACCCCAGATAGACTATCTGGTTGATAGGTCGGAGGTGTAAGGGCAGTAATGTCTTCAGCTGACCGATACTAATAGGTCGAGGACTTGACCAAATGTATTTTTTCTCTAACTTCATGGTTCAGTTTTGAAGGTATATGCCTTCTAACTTCATAAAATCCAGTGACTACAGCGAAGGGGTCACACCTGTTCCCATACCGAACACAGCAGTTAAGCCCTTCAGCGCTGATGGTACTTAGGCGGAAGCGCCTTGGGAGAGTAGGTCGTTGCTGGTTTTAAAAAACCTCAGAAGATTTTCTTCTGAGGTTTTTGTTTTATTGTTTTTGAATATGATAGCGAAGAACAGCGTTCTTTCTAAATTTTTCAAGTTCTTTTGAGCTAGAAAACTTTTATAAAAATAGTATTTACTTCCTATTGTAAAAACATGTTGCAAGTCTAAAGTTGTATAAGATATCATATAACTATAGTAAATAGATTATATGATGATGGCACAATAAAATATTACTAATAAATAAATTTGTTAGGTTATTTTGTAAAGAGCTACACATAGAAAAGGGGGGATTTGATGGTCATAGAGGAATTTTTTCAAAAGGGTGTTACATTTATTGAATTTGTGAATCAAGATAAAGATACCTATCAAGAGAAAACATTGGAGTTATATAATCAAATTATTGTTGACGAAGATTTACAAAAAGCTATCCAAGCAGTAGACAGACCTATCTATGTTTTGGTATTCGCAGAAATATGGTGCCCTGATTGTATGATTAATGTGCCTGCCTTGCAAAAGATCGCAGAGTACAATAATCATTTTACTATTCGCATTGTTTCAAGAGAAGGTAATGAAGCCTATATGGAAAACTATCGAATAAATGGCAAACCTAAAATTCCTACTTTTATTTTTATGGAAGAGGATTTTACTGAAATAGGTGCGTTTATAGAGCAACCCCAAGTAATTAAAACAATTGAAGGAAAAGGAAATCAGGTGGAAATTATTGTGGCGAAGCGTAAATATAGAAAAGGAGAATATATTTCGGAAACAATAAAAGAAATATTAGAAATTGTAAAAAGATAAATAAAGCATATGAGACGGCGATTTCGCCGTTTTTTTATATAAAAGCGAAAGCGTCGTAGACGCTCTTTTATTGGGGATTAATGTGAAAAAAACTGCTTTAAATATTTCACTGAAGATCTACTTCAAAGCACGTGTGATATAAAAAATAAAGCTTGAAAATGAAAATAGTACGAAAAACACCTATCTATTCGCCAAAATCCGATAAATGGGTTTTGACAACCAAAATGGCAAGTGATACAATATTTGGTACATGAATAAAGTAAAATATACTAAATATTGTAATTGGAGGTGTATTCATGCAATTCTCAGAGAATGCATTGAAGGTACTTGAAAAAAGATATTTAACAAAAGATGAAACAGGAAAAGCCATTGAGACAGTGGATGAAATGTTTCGAAGGGTAGCCAGCCATATTGCCAAGGCTGATCATATATATAATCCGGATGCCAATCTTCAAGAACTGGAAGAACAGTTTTATCAGATGATGACAAACTTAGAGTTTTTACCAAATTCTCCTACATTAATGAATGCAGGAAGGGATCTAGGACAGCTTTCTGCTTGCTTTGTATTGCCGGTAGAGGATACTATGGAGGGAATCTTTGATGCCATTAAAAATGCAGCCATCATTCATAAATCAGGGGGTGGTACAGGATTTAGCTTTTCAAGGCTTCGCGCTAAGGGTGCGACGGTAGCCTCGACGGGAGGTGTTGCCTCTGGCCCTATAAGCTTTATGAAGGTATTTAATGCAGCCACAGAGGCCGTAAAGCAGGGGGGAACGCGAAGAGGTGCCAACATGGGAATCTTACGGGTAGACCATCCTGATATATTGGATTTTATTAGATGTAAGGAAAATAATGAAGAAGTTACGAATTTTAATATAAGTGTGGGAATAACAGAATCTTTTATGGAGGCAGTAGAAACAGATGTGCAGTACCCTTTAATTGATCCTAAGACCGGAGAATCTGTAGGAAAACTAAATGCGCGCGAGGTATTTAAACAAATCGTACATATGGCTTGGACAAATGGAGAACCGGGTATCATCTTTATAGATCGATTGAACCGGGATAATCCGACTCCTCAACTAGGAAGTATAGAAAGCACAAATCCATGCGGGGAACAGCCGCTGCTTCCTTATGAGTCTTGTAATCTGGGATCCATCAATTTATTGCAAATGCTCAAACAAGAAGGAGAAAAAAGTTATATAGATTACGAAAAACTAGAGAATAGAGTAAAACTGGCAGTGCATTTTTTAGACAATGTTATAGATATCAATAATTATCCATTAAAAGAAATCGAGGAAATGACTAAAAGTACACGAAAAATTGGCTTAGGAATTATGGGATTTGCAGATATGCTGATCACTTTAGGTGTCCCTTATAATTCAGAGGAAGGTGTAAAACTAGGAGAAGAATTGATGCGCTTTATAGATGAAAAATCTAAGGAAGCTTCTATAAAGCTTGCGAAAGAAAGAGGGGTTTTTCCTAGTTTTCCTGGCAGTATGCATGAAAAAAGAGGCGTCAGGCTCAGAAATGCTACTACCACTACCATTGCACCTACAGGAACGATTAGTATCATTGCAGGAACCTCCAGTGGAATTGAACCGCTCTTTGCTCTATCCTATTTTAGAAATGTAATGGATAATGATAAGCTGATAGAAACCCATCCTATATTTGAAAAGATTGCGAGAGCAGAAGGTTTCTATACAAAAGAAATTATGGAAAAGGTAGCTTCTCATGGGTCGGTTGAAGGTATATCAGAAATTCCGGAAAAATACAGGCAAATATTTGTTACAGCCCACGATGTGTCTCCTTACTGGCATATTCGTATGCAGGCGGCTTTCCAAAATCATGTAGATAATGCGGTTTCTAAGACAATAAACTTTCCCTATGAAGCTAGGGAAGAAGATGTTCATCAGGCTTACCGCCTAGCGCATCAATGGGGATGCAAGGGAATTACGATTTATCGTGACGGAAGCAGGGAAGGGCAGGTGCTCAATATTGGTACCTTAGATAAAACGAATGAAGAGGCGGCTGGAATTAGCACGAATTCGAATACAACTGATATCGTACCGAGGCCAAGACCTGATATTACTACAGGGTTGACAGAAAAAGTTCGGATTGGCTGCGGAAATTTATATATCACTGCAAATTATGATGAAAAAGGAATCTGTGAAGTATTCACCAACCTGGGAAGAGCAGGGGGCTGCCCAAGTCAAAGTGAGGCTACCAGCCGATTAATTTCTATTGCTTTACGCTCCGGGATTCGTGCAGAATCTATTATCGAGCAGTTAAAAGGTATACGATGCCACTCGACGCTTAGACAGAGAGGTAAGGATCAGAAAAATATTAAAGTACTATCTTGCCCAGATGCAATTGGAAGGACGTTAGAAAAGGTTTTAAATATGTGTGTCAAATCAGATGAGCCTAATGTATTAGACATCGCTATGGAGATGGAAGATGAAAAAGGAGAAGGCTGCAGCAGCAACTGTTCCTTGTGCAGTATGGCAGAAATTTGCAATAATGAGTATCGGGAAGAGTTAACCTTAGGTTTAGAAGAGGGTGGTGTAAAGACAGAAGTCCTTTGCCCCGACTGCGGCATGAGGGTAGAGCATGAAGGCGGATGCATGATCTGCAGAAGCTGCGGCTTTTCTAAGTGTGGGTAGTGATAGGATTATTTTATATAATTTCTGCCTAAGATATTGTATAGAATTATAGACAATTTCTGCAGGAAAAAATGTATCCAGTATACTAAAGGAGGAAAAGTCATGAGAATCAAATTGCTAGAGCCATTAGGCGTAGACAGAAAAGTTATTGATGAATTGTCATCAAAATTTATTGAGGCAGGGCATGAATTCACATATTATAATGAGAAAACGACGGACATTGAAGAATTAAAAAAACGTTCTGAAGATGCAGATGTGCTGATGATTGCGAACAATCCACTACCGAATGAAGCAATTAAGTCAGCAGAGAATTTAAAAATGTTATCTGTTGCATTTATTGGTATTGATCATGTGGGACAAGAAGAATGTAAAAAGAAAGATGTTATTATTTCCAATGCTGCAGGATATTGCGATCAAACCGTAGCAGAACTTGTTATAGGATTAGCCATTAATGTGTTAAGAAATATGAAGGAAGGGGATGCAGCCACAAGAAACGGAAAGACCATTGCTGGACTAATTGGTAATGAAATAAGTGGAAAAACAGTCGGTATTGTTGGAACCGGTAGAATTGGCAGAAGAACCGCGGCGCTATTTAAGGCTTTTAATTGTGATTTGTTGGGCTATGATGCCTTTGAGTCAGAAGAAGCAAAAGAAATGGATATAAAGTATGTATCCATTGAAAACCTGCTGAAAGAAAGTGATATTGTTTCATTGCATTTACCATTAACGAGTGAGACAAGAGGCTTTATGAATGCAGAAAAGTTGTCGTTAATGAAAGAAACTGCCATACTTATTAATGCTGCAAGAGGGCCAGTTGTAGATAATAAAGCATTAGCCGATGCATTAAATGAAAACAAGATTGCGGGAGCTGGATTGGATGTATTTGATATGGAACCGCCAATTCCGGAAGACTATCCCTTACTACATGCAAAAAATGCAGTTTTAACGCCTCATGTGGCATATGCTTCTGAAGAATCAATCTACAGAAGAGCGAAAATTACCTTTGACAATGTATATGCTTGGTTAGAAGGAACACCAAAGAATACGATGAAGTATTAATTAAAACCTTTGTATTGAGTTTTAAGCTTTAAAGGAGCATAAAAGTTTTCTATAGATATACGCTTCTAAAGATGAATATACGTAGTGGAGGACCTATGTAAAAATAGATCTTACTTTAAAGGCGTAAATCTATAACACTTACGGACATGTAAGATTTAAATACAAAAGTATAGAATTAATTAAGGCAGGCTGATAAAGAGGGCCTGTCTTTTTTGGTAAAAGGAAATCCTAAAGACATGTAGAAATGATTAATAATAGAAATTTTAAAAGATTTGCATTAAATACCCCATTATTTAGCAATGTATAAACTTAAAGGCTGGTGAATGTATGAAAGTAAAATTAATCTATAATCCAGTTTCAGGACACGGGAGGTTTAAGAACCATCTTGATTATATAATTGAGAAGTTTCAGGAAGCAGGGCTGCAAATTGAGCCCTTTAGAACCGGTAAAAAGGAAGAACTGGACAAGATGATTTCTTTAATGAATGAAAAAGAGTATAGTAAGGTGCTGGTTGCAGGTGGGGACGGTACCATTAACCAAGTTGTAAATTGCTTATTAAAGTACAACATTACATTGCCATTGGGTATTTTTCCTGTTGGAACAGCCAATGATTATGCTCAGTATTTTAACCTTCCTCACGAAATTGAAGAAATCGTAGAAATTCTTCTGGGAGATCATTATACATTATCGGATATTGGACTGGTAAATGAAAGGTATTTTATTAATGTTGCAAGTCTTGGCGTATTAATCGACATTAGTCAAAGAACAAATACAGAGCTTAAAAACAGTTTAGGCGTACTGGCCTATTATCTGAATGGAATAGGGGAACTGTCAAAAATTAAACCTGTTCAGATACGAGTAAATAGTGAAATGCTAAACTATGATGGAGAGATACTGTTCATGTTAATTATGAATGGTAAATCTGCAGGCGGTTTTAATAAAATAGCACCCTGTGCATCAATTAATGATGGCTTGTTGGATATATTCATTTTTAAGAAATGTCCGATATATGAATTGGCTCCCTTACTATTGGCTGTTATTAATGGAGAACATATTAATAATTTAAATGTAATTCACTTTAAAACCAAAGAGTTAACGGTTGATACGAAAAATGATGTAGGAACGGATCTGGATGGGGAAGAAGGACCGCTATTTCCTTTAAAGGTTACCGTTATTCCAAAAAAATTAAAAATAATTACCTGAAGCAGATATATTTATAATAAATTTTTCAGTTAAAATACTGGAAGTCTGTAAGGCGGAAATTATGAGGCCTATCTTTATTTATTCAATAGATTCCAATATGCAGAGATCAATTCCTCTAGATTGGTCTCTTTTTATTTTACAGAGAAGATTAGAGGAATATATTCATCATATAGGCATAGTGTCTTTAATAGATTGTATATGAGAGAAGGCTTAAGCCGCAGCTGGGATATAGAAAATGATATGAATGAGGTGGTACTGGATGAAAATAAGAATTCTTATTATTTCAAAGCGTATGTTGTTGGCCAGCCTGTTATGTACTGCAATTTTATTTGTGAACGCCGGTTTGTATATACATAGGCATCTTATCATATCAAGCTTCAAAGAAGATTCATTTAGTAAAAAAACTATAATTATCATTGATCCAGGTCATGGAGGAATTGATACGGGAACGAAAACCAAAGACTTTATTGAAAAAGAGATCAACCTTTCCGTAGGGAAAAAAATACAGAGAAATCTAAATGATTTAAGGGTAAAGAGCATTTTGACCAGGGAGGGGGATTATTCCTTAGAGCAAATGAGTTTGAAAGAAGGTTCCAGGCATATTCGAGATTTAGAGGGAAGATTATCGATCATCCGTAAAGAAGAAGGCAGCCTGCTGCTGAGTGTACATATTAATTCGGAGCCAAGAGATCCTCAAGTAACAGGTGCGATTGTATATTATTATGAAAGAGACGCAGAATCCCAAAAGTTGGCTGAAACAATACAGAATCATCTGAATTGCGTAATGAAGCAGTATCATTTACAAGAACATAAACCGAGGCAAGGTGACTATTATCTTCTAAGGGAAGGAGAGATACCAGGCGTTATTGTGGAGCTTGGTTTTATCACCAATCAACGGGAAAGGGAGTTATTAAAAAAAGAAGAGTACCAGGTTGAGATTGCCAAAGCAATTGTGTCAGGAATAAAAGAACATATTATGGAAGATGAAAAAACAGAAGCTATAGATATTCCGGTGATTATTTCTGATGAGCAATAAGTATTACTGGAGTGATTCAGGAGGGCCAAAATTAGGAAATATTTAAAATGGCTATAGAACAATTGATTCATTAAGTCTCCCATGGAATAATTTCTAAGTCGGGCCATTTTTGAATCCATTTTTTGACCTTATCACTATAAATGTTTTCGGTTATTTGTGTCTTATTGGGGCGTACGATTTTTCCGAACAAATCATTCAACCCAAAGGGAGCATATACTTTCAATTCATTATTTTTGCCTAGCCTAACGCCTATGGCAGTAGCAGTTGTAGGCCACGTATTTAAAGCGGATTCGAGGGATAGATAAGGTTTCATAGGGTAACCGAAATGACCTTCATACCATAAGTGAACTCTGGCTTGGTTTTTTACATCTATCTTAGTATTTAAATCTGAAAAGCGTTTATGGACTTTTTGAATGACCTCATTTTCTGCAGAATAGCCTAAATTTTTTTGATCAAAGTAAGCAAAATCAATGTCATCAATACCGTAATCCAATGGTTTATTAGATAGATAATTCCATACTGTCTGTGCAATGCACCCAGCACCTATGTAGTAATTTTTGATGTCCAGTAATCTAGCCCTATGTATTGCTTCATACAGTATTTTGCTTGACAGGATGATTTTCTCTAATACGATTAGCTGTGTATGAATGTCTGCGTTATAAGCAGTTACTTGTCTATCCTTCATAAAGCGCCCTCCTACTATGTTATAATTCTCAGAGTTTACCACATTTCTTTATAGGTGCAGGTCAATTATGTTTTTTATAGGCTATCCCATCATCATGCATAGGCATGTTGGGGATATAAAATCAGTTGTGGTTGTCATTCTTGCAGGGAAACCATTTTGAAAGTATTTATAGAAAACATCCCTTGCTTGCCTGAAATCTTCAATATTCTTAAGATATAGATTGATTTGTACCATATCATCTAATGTAGCGCCCACAGCTTCTAAAGTACTTTTTAAGCTATTAAAACTTACTTCCATCTGATGCACAATATCATTTTTATCATGTCCTCCTGCATGATGAGCCAAAAATATGTAGTCTCCTGCAATGACACATGAAGGACATGTATCATCATCACAATTTGTAATTATTCTTTTTATCATTTTTTCATCACTCATTCCTAAAAAGTATTTATATGGAAATTATACCGAACATGTATTCGGAAGTCAATTTATTTTTCAGGCAAGAAGTTCAGGTAGTACTTGGATATATAATCGCTACAAGTTTCTATAAAGGTGATCCATAGTATGGTATTATAGAATATAGTATAGGTAAACATTAAAAGATAAAAGGCAAATATATTTCTGAACAGGAAAGTAGACGACGTAAAAAATATATGATTAATCAAATATTGGAGGGGGAAGATTTAGATGGAACAGCCAATGATTGGAATTTTAGCAGGTATGGGTCCGCGTTCAACGAGTCCTTTTTTGGAATTAGTTCTTGACCAATGTCAAGTTCAATATAATGCAAAGCATGATATAGACTATCCCCATATTATGATTTATTCATTGCCAACCCCTTTTTATATTGATCGGGAAATAGATCATTCACGAATGAAAGATACGATAATTGAAGGTTTAAGAAAGTTGGAATCAACGGGAGTACGCATAATTGCCATGCCTTGCAATTCAGCACATGTTTATTATAAAGAGTTGAAAAAAGCAATTAGTATACCTTTATTAGATATAATAGAGGAAACGGTAAAATGTTTACCCAACACGAAACAACGTATTACAGTATTTGCAACTGAAACTACTATTAAGTCTGGATTATATCAGAAAGGTATTATATCTGCCGGGCATGAGTTTATTTTTTTGGAAGCTTGGCAGCCTAAAATTAACAGTATTATTACTTCCATAAAGATGAAGAAAGATAGAGATTCTATTAATTCAAGCTGGAAAGAACTTATCAATGAAGTCAAAGGGAAATGTGTGGATGGAATTGTGATTGCCTGTACGGATTTAAGTATATTAAGCAGCCTGAATCAGGGATTGAATATGTATGATTCATCAGAAGCGCTGGCGAAATCTTTAGTAGAGAGGTACATAGAGAATAAATAAGATTTAAACGAGCATGAACTTCTCATTAGATCAATGTTCATCAGTACAGGCAATTAACTTATGGAATATTTGTAAAGGTATGCCGAATACATAGAACCGCTATATTAACAGTTTTTACTTATATATTAAAGTATAAAGTATAAAAAGCAATGTTGCGAAATACCTTTGAATAAGGCAACCTGGTATAAATGAAGTGGAGACTTCGGAGTCTGCTGGGGAAAGTATAGGTATTAAAAGGGAAGCGGTTTAAGGGAAAGAGATTAAAAAAATAAGATGAATATTTGGAATTTCAAATGCTTACTTTTAAGGATTTTGTGCTATAATACAATTAATAGAGGTAATCGGCATTCGCATTATGCGATTGCCACGAGATGTTTATCAATGATAATCACTCTGCGTGACGGGCAGGGTGATTATTTTTTTTCCTTATTGTTGTCCTTTGTTAGGATAACAATTAAGGAGATAAGCGATACAGTAAACATTCCAAATGCAATCATTAACGTAACTGCCTGATATGTACTCATCGCACCATCTCCTTTCTTTCGTAAATAGAAGTGACAATCACACCCTGCTTTATCCGATTACATTATATATAAATATCATAAATGGGAAAAAATAGACATGTTTGGATAAATCGTCATAAGGGATAAGACATCAAGAGACTGTAAAATATTGCGGGCAGACATAGGGCCTGCCCCTAGGAAAATCAAATATTGTAAGGGAAGACCTCGTGTCGTCCCGAAAAATAAAATTTTTTAATCACACAGCTGCATGAATGTAATAATATGAACTTTTTATACTAAAATACCAGCTCAAGTTTTAAAAGCCTTTCTCTTAGCTCCTCAATGATCTTCTTTTCTTCCTCATAATCATTAGCCTCAAAAGTAACAGACAATCGTAGATAAGATCCTGCATCATCCCATGGAACGGTAGAGATAAAAGCCTTTTTGAGAAGATATTCTGCTGCCTCTTCTGCATTTTTAAAACAGATTCCAGATTTTGTTCCCTTAGGAATGGGAACATAACAGTAGAAAGTGGCTTTTGGTTTTGCTACATCAAATCCTACTTCTTTTAGTACGGATACGAGCAAGCTGTGTCTTCTGTTATAGCGCTCACAGTTTTTCTGAATGATCTCTGGTTGGGATAAGGCACAAATCCCTGCTTTTTGGATAGCTATAAACTGGCCTGAGTCTGTATGGGCCTTGATATAGCCATAGGCTTCAATGATTCTGGAATTGCCTGCAAGAAAGGCAAGACGCCAACCCGTCATATTAAAAGCCTTAGATAGGGAATGGATTTCTACCCCTACCTCTTTGGCCCCTTCTATGGATAAAAAGCTTAGGGGTTTTGTTTCATCAAAGGTAATAGCACTGTAGGATGCATCGGAAACCACTATAATACGGTTTCGACAAGCAAATTCGACTACGGTTTCGTAAAACTCTCTAGTGGCCATTTGTCCCGTAGGGTTATTGGGATAATTAATGTAGAGAAGCTTTGCTTTCTTTAATATATTAGCTGGGATTTTTGAAAAATCAGGATAAAAATCGTTCTCTTTGTACAGCGGCAAAGGATAAATACTTCCACCAAGATGCTGTGTATAGGTGCCCATGACTGGATATCCGGGAACGGTGGTAAGTGTTATGTCTCCCGGATTGATGAAACATAGAGGAAGCATAGCCAATATGGGTTTTGAACCGATGCCGTGCAAGATTTCCCGTTGGGGATCAATATCGTGTACAGCATAAAATTTTTCTAGAAATTGTCCTGCAGCTTCCTGAAAGGGCAGAATTCCGTTGTCTGCATACCAACGGTTTTCGGGTTTGCCGGCTTCCTGAAACAGGGTATTTACAATCGATGAATCGGCTGGCAAATCGGGTTCACCTATACCCAAATCGATGATAGGGATATGAGGATACATGGCGCTAACGGCTGCTTTCATTTTTTTTATTTTTGCAAACTTGTAGCTCTTTTTCGAAGGTTCAAAATTGATACCGCCAAGGCGTTCAGCGATATTTTCCTGTACAAAATCCACTTAGAATGCCCCCTTTAATATAAAAACGACTGAAGGAAAAGCAATTTGTTATCATAATATTCTCTTGGAAAAGAAAGTGTTATTCGGTAAAAGAGGAATAATAAATATATAACTAATAATTAAAGAAGAAATAGCGATAGTAATTGAATAGAAAAGTGAGAATACTATAATAGGCAGAATACTACTGGAAAGGATTTTGGAAATGATGAAGAAAGCAGCATTATGGATGGTATTGCTCTTTTTGACCATAGGATTTGGTACAATCAATCGGGATTATGTACGGAATCAACTAATATTAGCAGAGGAAGAGGATCAATATAATATAACGATGAAACAAGACTTACTCTGCCTAATGATGGCATATCCGGGGTATATAACGGGTATAGAAGCAGAGAATGATAAGGATATATTTATTGTTATGCGTTCAGGAAGAAGAATTCTATATGATGATAAAAGGGAAAAGAACTTTCAGGAGAAATTGATTAATCCAGATCTTCAGGACATGCTGGAACAGATATATCCGCTGCAAGATATACAGAGCCTAATGGCTCCAAATCTTGATCCCGGGAGAATTCGTGTATATCCTTTTCTTCATGAGATTTATGGAAATTCAAAAACTCAGGTTGAAGGAAATCTCACAAATGTAAAAGCCGGATCTCAATATCTTTTATTTAATGAGCAAAATGGTGCAGCTGAAGCGTTGGATCTTGTAATAGATGAATTGGTGCCAATGGCAGGAAATAACCCTAGGATTTATTCTTTTGTATTTCCTATGAGCGGTACCTTTAATTATAGAAATATTGCAGGAACAGGGCAGCTTAGTCCCCATGCATTTGGAACAGCTATCGACCTAGCAAGAAATAACAAGGATTATTGGAAGTGGACTACCCGGGAAGAGGGTGAGAAAAGGCTGGCGGTATATCCAAGAGAAATCGTAGAAATCTTTGAAAAAAATCGATTTATATGGGGTGGAAAATGGGCGCATTTTGATATTCTTCATTTTGAGTATCGGCCGGAGCTAATCTTGAAATCCAGATACTTTTCGAAAAAAGTAAAGCCAGACCAACATTGGTATGAAGGACTCGCTTCACTGGATGATACTACCAGAAGCTATATACAGATGATTGAGAGTGCTTTAGACTAGAAAAACTGGCCTGTAATAAAATACAGGTCAGTTTTTTGTCTATCCGCTGTATGGGAAAAAAGTTCTAGTTAAGGTGTAAAAAAGTGGTATATTGCCACTAAAAGGTGGATATCTATATTAATGAATTTAAGAATATAAACTAATCAAATAGGAATGACATTCAAAAGAAAATATTTATCATTAACAGTTTGGAAGAAGAACCTATGGGTATACTACTAGATATAATAGGCTATGATAAAGGCAAACCATACGAAAGTATGGGACGCAAAGTACAGAATCTAAGGTATAAATCGAAGAGATTTATATGATGATCGTCTGGCTGCCGTAGAAGATATGCGGCAGCTTTTTATTTTTTCAAGTAAATAATGTCTATAAAAGTAATCATTTAGATGTCATTTTTCCTCTTACAGCAGAGGGATAAATAGAAACACTCTTGAAATTTTAAAAAACGAAATAGGATAAAAGGAGGGATTGCAAACAGGAGAGACAACGAAATTGGACTGTATATTTAGCTATGGAGCTACATACAAAAGAGATTTATAGTGATTTTAATCTAAAAAAACAGGTTTATGAAAAAAGGAGGAGAGTAAAAGATGAGAATGAACAGAAAAATAAGAGTTATTTTTGCCATGACACTTATTGTATTACTGGCTTTTGGAGCAGCTATCAATGTGTATGCGAAACCACCGGTTGAAAAAGGTCCTAAATCTCCTGTAGTAATATCCCAAGAACCAGCAGAAGAAGAAGCAGCGGTAGAAGAAGAAGCAGCGGCAGAAGAAGAAGCAGCGGTAGAAGAAGAAGCAGCGGTAGAAGAAGAAGCAGCGGCAGAAGAAGAAGCAGCGGTAGAAGAAGAAGCAGCAGTAGAAGAAGATGTAGCGGTAGAAGAAGATGCAGCGACAGAAGAAGATGCAGTGGTAGAAGAAGATGCAGTGGTAGAAGAAGAACTAATACCGGAAGCTGTTGCACTAAATGCATTTGTGTTGACTACTTATGCACCAACACCGCAACCACAGCGCATATGGGGTGCCAATGATAAGGATCTGGAAGGAATTTTTAATGTATGCGATCTAATTAAAATTAATAATCCCGCTGGTGAAGGGATTTTCTCAGAAACAAAGAATGGAATTACCGTTGAGGCAGAATTAGATGTTGAAAATGGAAGAGTAATATCATGGACTTCAACTGAACCTGTAAGATATGTATGGGTAAAGGGCGGTCATGGTGGACACCTATATGATTATGGTTCAGAGGGTGCTACTGCTGGCAGCAATCTATACACGCCAATCAATCAGAAGAATGGTAAAAATTATGCAATCAGCCATGTTACTTTCTTCTATTGCGATCAAAATATTATTCCAGAGCTTCCGAAGTTGACTATAAGAAAATTCTATGATATTAATGTAAATGGACAATGGGATGATGATGAGCCAGAACTGCTTGACTGGAAAGTGAAAATAATTTATGAAGATGGAAGTGAAATGGACTTTTTTACAGCCTATGACGAATATGTGCTTCCAGGTACCTATACAATAGAAGAATATATCCTAGACCATTGGGTAGCAACTACTTCTATGCTTGTTGAAGTAACTTTGCAAAATGGCGATGAAGAAGAAGTTGTATTTGGGAATATATGCTTAGGTGGAGGCGGTGGCCATACCATCGGCTTTTGGGGAAATAAAAATGGAGAAAAATTGGTATCTGATGAAGATTTGCAAGTATTGATAGGATTAAATCTTGTAAAGTCTGACGGTACATCTTTTGATCCTAATGGCTATAGTCAATTTAAAAATTGGCTTCGAGGAGCAAATTCAGTAAATATGGGATATATGCTATCGGCTCAGCTGGCTGCTATGAAGTTAAATGTTTTAAATGGATTTGTAGATGAGAACCGCTTTGTATGGACGGGTGACGAATTTATGACAATAGATGAATTAATGGAATCAGCAAACGACGCATTATTGGAGAATAATCGTACAAAGCAGGAATACTATAAAAATGCACTGGATGATGCAAATAATAATATGAATTTTGTGCAACCAACACCTTGCCCTTATGATTTTCGAACTGGTTTAGAATAAATAAAGAGAATAATTAGCAGACTATGAGATTATGAATGATGTAGTTCATTAATGATAAGAACTCAGGCAAAATATTTTCTGCCTGAGTTCTTATTGCTGTGGGGAATACTATAGGTATAATTAAGATGAATAGAAAAATAGGAGGCGGTAATATATGATTACCTTTGAGGATGTACAAGCAGCAAGAGATCGAATTGAGAAATATATCTACCGAACGCCCTTGGATTTTTCCATCAACTTTAGCAATGAAAAGACAAAAGTTTACCTAAAGCTGGAATGTCAGCAGTTATTAAAGGCCTTTAAAATTAGAGGTGCCTTTAGTAAGCTCACTTCTCTATCGGAAGAAGAGAAAGCAAGAGGTGTTATAACTGTATCCTCAGGCAATCATGGTATTGGCGTCAGCTATGCAGCAAATAAGAGGAATAAGCCTGAATAAGGTGTGGATAATCAGACTACTGAAAAAAGTTATCCCCAACCTGATTTTGAAATAAAAAATTATATATGACAAAGTACATTTTATGCGATTGATGAAAAAAATTGATACAAAAAAACATAAAATTTCATATAATAGGAGAAATATAATAAATAAGCGTTGAAATTTGCCGCAGAATTTGATACAATACATTCAAAATTCATAATTTGGCATTGAAGAGAAGTAGTAGGTGGTTACATTGTTGATAGAGAGTCATCGGTTGGTGGAAGATGACAGCACTGACTTCCGAACTCGCCTCGGAGCTGTTAGGGTGAAATTAGACAAGTAGCCGTAACCGGATTCAATCCGTTATCATGTTTGAGGGGGCAGTGTAAAACTGTCAAATAGAGTGGTACCGCGAGCCTTTCGTCTCTAACATAGACGGAGGCTTTTTTGTTTATTAAAAATTCCCAAAAGGATGTGAAAGTTTATGACAGGATATAATCCAAAAGAAATCGAGAAGAAGTGGCAAGCGATTTGGGATCAGGAAGGCGCCTTTTATGCTTCTGATGACAAGTCAAAAGAAAAGTTTTATGCATTAATCGAGTTTCCTTACCCTTCTGGACAAGGACTTCATGTAGGACATCCAAGACCTTATACTGCATTGGATATTGTGGCAAGAAAACGCAGAATGCAGGGCTACAATGTACTATATCCCATTGGGTGGGATGCCTTCGGGTTGCCTACGGAGAATTATGCAATCAAAAATAAGATTCATCCTAGAGTGGTAACAGAGAAAAATGTAGCGCGCTTCAAAGGCCAGTTAAAAGCCTTAGGTCTTTCCTTTGACTGGTCTAGGGAAATCAACACTACAGATCCGAACTACTATAAGTGGACCCAATGGATTTTCTTAAAGCTATTTGAAAAGGGACTTGCTTATAAAAAAGAAGCGGCGATTAACTGGTGTACAGATTGTAAGGTAGGGTTAGCTAATGAAGAGGTAGTAAATGGTGTTTGTGAGCGTTGCGGCGGTGAAGTGGTTCGCAGAATTAAAAATCAGTGGATGCTAAAAATTACCGAATATGCAGAAAAACTCATTCAAGATTTAGATTTGGTAGATTATATAGAACGTGTAAAAATTCAACAGAAAAACTGGATCGGAAGATCTGAAGGTATGGAAGTAGATTTTCAAGTAACTGGGGGGAAAGTAATTACGGTATATACTACCCGTCCTGATACATTGTTTGGTGCTACGTATATGGTTATTGCACCAGAACACCCATTACTTGAAGAATTAGAAGATCATATCAAAAATATGAAGGAACTCAAAGACTATGTAGAAAATGCCAATAAGAAATCTGACTTTGAGCGTACAGAGATGGCGAAAGATAAAACCGGTGTAAAAATAGAAGGCATTGCGGCCATCAACCCGGTAAACAAGGAAGAAATTCCTATTTTTATCTCTGATTATGTATTGATGTCTTATGGAACCGGAGCCATTATGGCAGTACCGGGCCATGACGACAGAGACTGGGAATTTGCAAAGAAATTCGGACTACCCATTGTCGAAGTAGTTTCAGGCGGAAATATTGAAGCGGGTGCCTATACAAATATTGAAGAGGGTATTTTAGTCAATTCTGACTTTATCAATGGATTAAAGGTGAAGGAAGCAAAGGAAAAGATCAGCAAATGGCTGGAAGAGCAGGGCCTAGGGAAACGGAAAGTAAACTTTAAGCTGAGAGATTGGGTATTCTCACGTCAACGTTATTGGGGAGAGCCGATTCCTTTGATTTACTGTGAAACCTGTGGATGGGTACCGGTACCGGAGGCAGAACTGCCGCTGCTGCTGCCTGAGGTAGAAAGCTATGAACCTACAGAAACCGGGGAATCTCCTTTAGCAAAGATAACCGATTGGATTGAAACCACTTGCCCGAAATGTGGAGGGGCTGGACGCAGGGAGACCGACACAATGCCTCAATGGGCAGGTTCTTCCTGGTATTTCTTAAGATATGTGGATCCACACAATAATGATGCCTTTGCAAGTAAGGAAAACTTAGACTATTGGCTGCCGGTTGATTGGTATAACGGGGGCATGGAGCATACAACCCTGCATTTGCTATACTCCAGGTTCTGGCATAAATTCCTATATGATTGCGGTATTGTGCCTACGCCGGAGCCTTACCAGAAGCGAACTTCCCATGGGATGATTCTGGGAGAAAATAATGAAAAAATGTCTAAATCCAGAGGGAACGTAGTCAATCCTGATGATATTATTGAAGAATTTGGTGCAGATACCTTCCGTGTCTATGAGATGTTCATAGGAGATTTTGAGAAGAGTGTTCCATGGTCTCAAAATGGTGTTAAAGGTTGTAGAAGATTCTTGGACCGGGTCTGGAAACTTCAAAGTCTAATTGTAGAAGGGGAGCACTTCTCTTCAGAGCTTGAAACTGCTATGCATAAGACCATTAAAAAGGTCAGCGAGGATTTCGAAACCTTGAAATTCAACACTGGTATTGCAGCGCTCATGACGCTATTGAATGATTTTAATAGTGCAGGAAAGGTAACAAAGGGAGAAATGAGTGCATTCTTGCTGCTTTTAACGCCTGTTGCACCACATATCGCTGAAGAGCTTTGGCAGAAACTAGGGTTTGAAGGTATGATTCATCAACAGGCTTGGCCTGCATGGGATGAGGCTAAGACTGTTGAGAAGATGATTGAGATTGCTGTACAGATCAACGGTAAGGTCCGCGGCAAGATCGTAATTCCTTCCGATGGTACTCAAGAGGATGCTAGAAGAAAGCTGGAAGAAGATGAAAAAATCTTTGAATTTATTGAAGGAAAGAAAGTTGTGAAAGAAATTTACGTACCGGGCAGAATTTATAATATTGTGGTACAATAAAGAAGATGGTATTGAGGCTACAGCCTCAATACCATCTTTTCTATTTTGATAGGAAGGATGAAATTATGGAACAGAAGCAAGAAATTATTCTGTCGGTACGCAATCTGGTGGAACTTGTTCTTCGTGCAGGTAATTTAGATAGTCGGTTCATGGGCAGCAGTCGAGCGGTCGAAGGAACAAAAGCTCACCAGAAGCTTCAAAAATCTTATAAGGAAAATTATATTCCGGAAGTTGCCCTAAAACATACCCTACAGTATGAAGAAATCATACTTACTCTTCAAGGGAGAGCCGATGGGATTTTTCTAGAAGCTGATGGGCCTGTTATTGATGAGATTAAGACCACCATGCGACCCCTAGAGGAGCTGGATGGGGAGAATCTGCTTCATTGGGCGCAAGCCAAGTGCTATGGCTATATATATAGTATGCAGAATCAATTAGATGAAATCAGTGTCCAATTAACCTATTATCAGCTGGATACAGAAGAAATAAAGAGATTTCGTAAAGCCTTTCACATACAGGAGCTAGAGGTGTTTTTATATGAACTGCTTAAAGGATATATAAGCTGGGCAAATTGGACCAGATCGTGGGAAATAAAGCGGAACCAATCGATTCAACAGATGGAGTTTCCTTTTGGTCAATATAGAAAAGGACAGCGTAATCTGGCTGTAGCTGTCTACAAATCAATAAAAGAGGGAAAGCAATTATTTGCCCAGGCGCCTACAGGGACGGGAAAAACGATTTCTACGCTTTTTCCTACAGTCAAAGCTTTAGGCGAGCGGTATGCTTCAAAAATATTCTATCTGACAGCCAAAACGATTACCCGTAGTGTTGCAGAAGAAGCATTTGAGCGAATGCAGAAGAAGGGATTGGATTGTAAAACCCTTACGTTGACTGCCAAGGAGAAGATCTGTTTTGAAAAAGGAGCAAAATGTGTGCCAGAGGAATGCAGTTATGCAAAAGGACATTTTGATCGGGTGAATGCTGCCATTGAGGATATTCTCAAGAATGAAAATGCTCTTACCAGAGAGATTATCGAAATCTATGGTCAAAAGCATCGTGTCTGTCCCTTCGAATTTTCATTGGATCTGGCTCTATGGGCTGATTGTGTCATTTGTGATTATAACTATGTATTTGATCCAAGAGTATATTTAAAACGTTTTTTCCAAGAACAAAATGAGGATTATATCTTTTTAATCGATGAAGCCCATAATCTGGTGGACCGTTCACGGGAGATGTTTTCCGCAGCGCTAAATAAAAAGGAAATACTCCACTTGAAAAAAATGATGAAAGAGAAAGAACCGAAGTTATTTAAAAGTCTCAATCAATTGAATGCCTATATGATACAGATGAGAAAGCAATGGGAAGAGAAGGGTATATTGGTTATGACAGAAGAGCCAAAAGAGATATATCCCATGCTAAGAAAATTTATGACACAGGCTGATGAATGGCTTCAAAAAAATGAAAAAACCAGTGGATATGAAGAACTTTTGGATTTCTATTTTGAGGCCGCTGCTTTTCTCAGAATTGCAGAATTATATGATGAACGGTATGTAACCTATGTGGAGAAAGAAGTGGGAGATTTAAAGCTAAAGCTTTTTTGCCTGGATCCTTCCAAACTTCTCAAAGAAGCCTTGGCGCGAGGGAAAGCTGCTGTATTGTTTTCTGCCACGTTGTCACCGATGGATTATTTTGTGGAAATCCTTGGAGGTGACGAAGCGACGCGTAAACTACTGTTACCCTCGCCCTTTGAACGAGAAAAGCTGTGCTTGATGATTGCCGGCGATGTCTCTACTAAATATAGAGATCGCGAAAAGAGTTACACCTCCATTGCTCAATATATTTATGAAACCGTATGCGGAAAAAAAGGAAACTATATGGTATATTTTCCTTCCTATAAATACATGCAAGAGGTAGCTGCCATTTTTCAAGAACAGTATCCTCATATGACTGTAATCGTACAGCAAAATGGAATGAGCGAGGAAGAACGGAAAGCTTTTTTAGAGAACTTTCAACCGGGTAGATCTGATGCCTTAATTGGCTTTGCTGTTATGGGCGGCATTTTTTCAGAAGGTGTAGATCTGACCGGTGAACGGTTAATTGGAGCGATCATTGTAGGTGTCGGATTGCCGCAGATTTGTCTAGAGACCGATATTATCCGGGAGTATTTTCAAAAGAAAAATCAACAGGGCTTTGAGTTTGCCTATATGTATCCCGGTATGAATAAGGTGCTGCAGGCAGCCGGCAGGGTAATTCGAACAGAGGAAGATCAGGGTGTGATTCTGTTAATTGATGAAAGGTTTACAACCAGCAGATACCAGCAGATCTTTCCAATGGAATGGAGAAACTGTTTACGAATAAAGGCACTTGCCAGATTAAAAAAAGCTTTGGAAGAATTTTGGCCTGAAAAAACAGTCTGAAATCTAGCATATACAGTATGTCTAGATTTCAGACTGTTTTTTGACAAATTTATGGCTTTGCATTCAGCCTGATAAAAAAACTGCGCTCTGCCCGGGGTGGGAGGATAGAAGACCCCTTGCCACGGGGAGTGATTTCCTCTTCAGACAACCCTGTTTCTCTTGAGATGATTGCCTTAACCTTTGGTCCGCAGAAGTGGCCTTGACAAAGGCCCATACCTGTTCGGGTACGCCTTTTGATTGCATCCAAAGATTTAATAGGGATCGGCCTTTGAAGGGCATCGATGATTTCCGCCTCTGTAACCTGTTCGCATTTGCATATAATATTTTGGGCAGGGTCCTTATGACCGAGGATTCCTTCAAAGTTTTCATCTTTATTTACAATAATTGCTTTTCGATAGGGATTAAAATGATCTTTTTTTGCTATACATAGAAATCCCCCCATCCATTTAGTTATATTTTAATTACCCTTATAAAAGCAAAAAAATCTTTAAAATATAAGGAATTAATCAATATTTGCCATACATTAAATGAAGATGAAGCAAATGAATTAAAGAAAATAATAGAAGAAAAATTTAGAAATGCATGGGTAACCGTAGATGAATTAGGCCCGGTGGTTGGGACCCACTTAGGACCAAAGGCAATTGGAATTTGTTTTAAATGGTAAGATGTAAAATTGATTCAAGAAAAAGGGCAGTGCTTTGTTGCATTGCTCTTTTTCTTGAAATTTCAAGGAATAGATAAAAATCTATTGCTCATTAGAACGAAATGCAGAAAAGATAATAAAAAATTTAATTAAAATTAGGTAGCATATTTAGGACAGGATGAATATCCTGTACTAGGACAACAAGGATAGTCCAAGAAAAATCAGATCTCTATAATATAATGAAGGAGGAATATAGAATATGCCATGGAACAAATATAACATGCCAAAGGTCGGAGTACCATCCGATGGAAAATCATTAGTAAAATCTGCTTGTGCAAAGGTTATTGGAGGAACTGCACCAGATTGTGGGAACATCCCAGTAGCTATTACACCCCTTGCAACGGGTGCAGTTGCAAAAATACCCGTTGTACTAGCAGAATTAACGGTACAGATCAATGTGAATTCTATTATTACTTTACCGGAACCTGCCATTGAGATTAAGGATATCAAAAAGCACTTGAAGATCACCCAATGCCTCTTAATACAAGACACAAACATGTTGTTCATTAAAGGATTCATCAGAAAGAATATCCAATATGCTACAGCAAAATGCTCAACGAATGAAGGAATTTGCGGAGATATCAAACATTGTACCGTGGATGCACCTTTCAGCTGTACGACTCCGGTAATCTTTAATGGAATTGATCCGCTGCCAATTGTACCAAGCGAAGCAACAGAATTCCGCTACTTTAGAAAACAAGACCTCAAAGGGCCAGACTTTGCAGAAAAGGATCATCTGCTGTCTTCCGATTTGTCTGAGTTTAACCAAATCAGCACAGAATACTTCAATGAACTTCCTTTCTGTGAACTGATCAGCAGCAGAATCGTTGAATTTGATGAATTACTCAATCGAACTCAACCAATCAAAGGGGAATTCCCATTTGAAGAAAAATGTTTCAAAAAAATAGAAGAAAAAGCAGTTGTATATTTGACACTTAAGATATTGCAAAAACGACAAGTTGCTGTACCAGCGCTCGATGGTCTTAGAGACGATGACTATTGCTAGGCCTTCTAAGAATTAATCATAAAAAATTAGAATAGCTATTGAAAAAATCATCAAAAAAGGATGTCTTTAAATAAAGACACCCTTTTTTATATAAGTAGGAAAGTTTTACTTTTCTATTATATAAAAAATAGGGGTTGTAGGGGATGAAATCCCCTGCCGTACTAAGGAGGGTGCTCAGACTGCGATAGCAGTCGTCGAAGGGAACCTAGGGTTCCCTAGCGAAAGCGTCGTAGACGCTCTTTTTACTATAGTAAAGCTTATGTTAGGAGAAGGATTACTGATTGGTATCAGTTGGCGGAGTAAATACTCTTTGAGCCAATTCTGCATCCAGCATATATAATGCATTGGTGTCATTGCCAATTCTCTCTAGTTTTTTGATGATGCTGTTAAAAGTAGATTCTTCTTCCACCTGTTCGTCGATGAACCATTTTAAAAAGCTAATGGTTGCATGCTCCCGTTCATCCATAGCTATATCCATAAGGCCGTAGATCCGTTTTGTTACAAATTGCTCGTGAACATAGCCTCTTTGAAAAGCATCCAGCATGGAACGATAGTCATTATCAGGCTGGTCTAGTGCTGCAATCTTTACTCTTCCATTTCGTTCTATAATATAGTCAAAAAATTTCATCGCATGGAATTTTTCTTCCTCAGCTTGTACTCTAAAGAAGTTGGAAAAGCCATTCAAGTCTTCCGAGGCGCAGTAGGCGGCCATCGCCAAATAAAAGTTAGAAGAAAAAAGTTCATATTTTACTTGATCATTTAATTCTGAAAATAACTTTTTGCTAATCATCTAGTTTCCTCCTCATAGTCATTTCATCTTGAACAAAGAAATTCGATATTGTCTATTGATAGCTTTTTCTTTCTATAGAAAGAAATATAGTAGGAAGATTAGAGAAATATGTATCTTTGTTGTTTTTATTAGTATTGTACCCAGATATAACTTTTAAAAAACAATTTTTCAGTTTGGTGGAAGGAAAAGGGTGGTATAATGAGAATGAATAGATTAAGAGTTATGAATATTTAAAAAATATGGAGGGGTAAGCGATGAAGGCATTAAGAAATAAAAAAATTGTTGCCTTGGTAGAATCTGAATTTGAAGACTTAGAGCTGTGGTATCCACTGCTGTACCTAAGGGAAGAAGGTGCTCAAGTAGACGTGGTAGGGCCAAAAGCTAAAGAAAAATACATAGGAAAGTATGGTGTTCCTGTGTTTTCAGCCTTTGCCTTTAAAGATATTCATATTGCTGATTATGATGCCATTTTAGTTCCAGGAGGATGGGCGCCGGATAAATTAAGAAGATATCCGGAGGTATTAGAAATGATTCGCTATATGGATGAAAATCGCAAACCTATAGGACAGATTTGTCATGCAGGATGGGTACTCATTTCGGCAAAAATATTAGAAGGAAGAAAAGTAACCAGTACGCCAGGCATCCGTGATGATATGGAAAATGCCGGAGCTATCTGGTTGGATGAAGCTGTTGTGGTTGATGAACATATTATTTCAAGCCGTAGACCTCCGGATCTAGGGGCCTATGTAAAAGCCTTTGCGTCGGTATTAACAGATAAATAATTCTAATCCGATTGACTCCATACAAATAATTTAACCGTATGGGGTTTTCTTTTTATAAAATTTTAAAGGTTGTCTTATGATTCCTAGAAATTATGAATATACTACAATAGAAAAAAATTTCATATGTCAGTAAAATATTAGGGGGTGAGAATGACAATGGCCCATCATACGATTAAGTCCGGATACCGACGGTTATCCGAACGATTAAATCGATTTCCGCAAGGGGCGCCGCCTACAGCATTACTGTTCCAGATTTTGAAAATGCTGTTTAGTGAAAGTGAGGCTCACTTGGTTGCGCAGCTGCCAATCAAGCCATTTACAGTAGAAAAGGCTGCAAAGATCTGGAATATGAAGCCAATGGAAGCAAAGAAGATATTGGACGAATTGTCCAGTAGAGCAATTCTTTTGGATATGGAAAGCAATGGAAGGCAAGTATATATTCTGCCTCCGCCGATGGCTGGTTTTTTTGAGTTTTCTATGATGCGTTTTCGTGGAGATATAGATCAGAAGCTTTTAGGAGAATTATTTTATCAATATCTTAATGTAGAAGAGGATTTTATCAAAGATTTATTACTGCACGGAGAAACGCAGTTGGGGAGAGTATTTGTACAAGAAAGAGTTTTATCCAGTGAGAATGCTCTTCATGTAATGGATTATGAAAGAGCCAGTGAGGTAATAAAAGGAGCGAAGCATATTGGAATCGGCATATGTTATTGTAGACATAAGATGCAGCATGTGGGTAAAGCCTGCAATGCACCGATGGAGATCTGCATGACCTTTCATGGTACTGCAGCATCTCTTATTAAGCATGGATATGCTAAACCTGTAGATGAAGTAGAGGGGCTGAGACTCTTGGAGAAAGCATGGGAGCATAATCTCGTGCAATTCGGCGAAAATGTGAGAGAAAAAGTAAATTTCATCTGCAACTGCTGCAGCTGCTGTTGTGAAGCCATGATAGCTGCAAAGAAGTTCGGGGTATTGCAGCCCATCCACACCACTAATTTTCTCCCCGTAGTGAACGTGGATCAATGTAAAGGCTGTGGAAAATGTGTGGCGGTTTGTCCTGTAGAAGCTGCTACTATAGTAAAGAACAATGACTTACAAAATACTATCCATAGAAAGGTGAAAATTGATGAAAGTATTTGCCTAGGCTGCGGTCTATGCCTTCGAAATTGCCCTGTAAAAGCCTTGTCATTACAATCAAGAAACCAAAGGATTATTACACCGGTTAATTCTACGCATCGGGCAGTCCTTATGGCGATTGAAAGAGGAAAGCTGCATCATCTTATTTTTGATAATAAGGCGTATATGAGCCATAGGGCTATGGCCGCTATTCTAGGGGTTATTCTAAGATTGCCGCCAGTAAAGCAGGCGATGGCCAGTCAGCAAATGAAATCCCATTATCTTGACCGATTGATTGGTCGCCTCTGCCGGAATTAGACCATGTTTTTTTGTTTCGCACTACGAAATAGATTGTATGAAAAAGAAAAAAAATATACAATATACATAGAAAAAGTCTTATACATAAAGGGTGAAGCATATGAATACGAAGGAAATTATGGACATAGCCTTGGAATTGTCAGACCTAAAAGAGATTCCATGGGATTCTGGAATTGTGGTTCAAGGAGATAATATTAAAAAAGTATTGTTTGGCGTGGATATGGAAACACAAGAGCTCTTATTGGGAAAAGAATTAGGTGTAGACCTGGTAATTAGTCATCATCCTCATACCGGTGAGCAAGAAATCCATTTTCATAAGGTATTGGAAGTTCAAATCGATAAAATGATATCCTATGGGATTCCCATCAATAAAGCGCAAAAAGCATTGAGAAAAAAGGTTAACAGCCTTGAGCGAAATGCCCATGTGAAAAACTATGACCGGATTCAATCTGCAGCAAAGTTATTAAAAATGCCCTATATGAACATCCACTTGCCTGCTGACAGGATTACTGAAAAGTATGTTCAGAATTACATTGATCAAGTGCTCCACAATAACCCGAAGGCAACTTTAAAAGATGTTATAAATACTCTTATGCAAATCAGAGAGTATCAAAGTACACCGGCAGGTCCCGTGATTCGCGTAGGTGGAAGTGATGACTATGCCGGTAAAGTAGCGGTACTAATGGCAGGTGGAACCAATGGGGGGACGGATGTTTTTAAAGCATATTTTGAAGCGGGAGTAGGTACTATTATTTGCATGCATATACCTGATGATGTCCGTGAAGAAGTGGAGAAGCAAAATATTGGAAATGTAATTGTAGCAGGACATATGGCAAGCGACTCTATTGGTTTGAACATATTGATTAAAGAATTAAGAAATAGAGGATTAGAAGTGATCACAATGTCAGGTATTATTGAATAAAAACGATTTTTGATAAAAAAATACGCCCATTAAATTAAACAGCGATCAAAATGGCTGATGTGAAAGCCAATTTGACCGCTGTTTAATTTTTCCAATCAATACGTGCCTGGACCCATAATAGAATACACAGCTCATTTTAAAATGCCATATGAATAAATTCATAGAAAAGAGAAAAGTAATAAATGAAGGAAAAAGTCGAAATATGTCGAATAAATAATTGAGAAATTATGCTGATGAGAAAATTGCCGGTAATATTATAGGGTGTAGCTTTCTTAAGAGGAGCGATATTTTGAAGAAAAATATGGATAGAATTAAAAAAGCTTTAGGATTACAGACATTGAATGGACAGCTTCGGTTTTGGGGCTGCTTTATGATTGCAGTGCTAAGTTGTATTGCAATCATTTCATTTTTCTACATTGGCTTTCAGCACGAAAAAGTCTCTCTCGTAGCGGACCTTGAGGTAGATACGGAAATACTCCGCAGTGTATTAGATAGCAAAAGGATGGAAACTTCTTACGTAGATTATCGAGAAACCGAAGCATATCGTAATTATCACCGGACCAAACATGGAAAGTGGGACATCATTAATAAAATCGCCAAAAATATTCTTCTGCATAGATTTTACAAGCAGCTGTTTTTCTGGGGAACTACGCTCATCATTGTATTTCTTTTGCTGATACTCCTCATCTTGAGATTAAGTAAAAAAATAGAGGTACCCATTCAATATGTTCTACAGGGTACGGAGATTATTCAGTCAGGCGACTATGATTTTAAAATCGAAGAAAATGTTATTGCTTCTGCTCCCATAGAACTGCGCGCTCTTTGCAAAGCATTTAATGAAATGTCCAGCACGATAAGTGATAATATGCAGCAGCTGCTAAATAGTGAAGAAAGATACAGGGCACTTTTTCATTTAAATCCCGATGCTGTTTATACCATCGACTGTGAAGGGAATTTTCAAGACCTTAATCAGATTTGCGGAAAGGCTGGCGGATATCAAAGAGAAGAGATGCTTTTTAGATCTTTTTTAGATTTTGTTTCCCCGGAAGACCGAGATAAGGCTCAATATCATCATGAAAGAGCTCTGTGCGGAGAATCTCAAAATTATGAATTGGCCATCCTTGGCAAAGACGGCAGAAAGATTTATTTTAATATTACCAATATCCCTGTCATTATGAATGGACAAGTTACAGGAATACATGGGATTGCTAAAAACATTACACAGCAAAAGCTTGCAGAACTTGAACTAAAAGAAACAACGAAAAAACTTGAGCAGTCGAATAAAGACCTTCAAGAATTTGCATATGTAGCATCCCATGATCTTCAGGAGCCTTTGCGAATGGTAAGCAGTTATTTGCAGCTTTTAGAGCGAAGGTACAAGGGACGTTTAGATCAGGATGCTGATGAGTTTATTCATTTTGCTGTAGATGGAGCAAAAAGGATGCAAAAGCTTATCAATGATCTTTTGACATATTCACGGGTGAATACAAAAGAGGAAAAGTTTGCTATGATCAGCTCCCAAAACATGCTCCAAAAGGTGTTAGATAATTTATCCATATATATCCATGAAAGGAATGCCAAAGTTACCTATGATTCACTTCCGGAAATCTATGGGGATGAAACACAGATGATTCAACTACTGCAAAATCTAATTAGCAATGGAATAAAATTCAACAGTCATGATAAACCAAAGATAAATATTTCAGCCATGAAAAGAAAAGCGTATTGGGTCTTTCGTATAGAGGATAATGGTATAGGTATACCTTATCATCACCAAAAAAGAATTTTTTCTATTTTTCAAAGACTCCATACAAGGGAGGAATATGAAGGCACAGGTATCGGGTTATCCATATGTAAGAAAATTGTAGAGCGGCATGGAGGTCAAATCTGGCTAGAATCAGAAGTTAATGAGGGGACAACTTTCTATTTTTCAATACCGGCTATAGGGGGAAATTAAAATGCAAAGAAAAATACCGGGAGAACCCTTTCAAATACTTCTAGTAGAAGATAATCCCGGTGATATTAGACTAATTATGGAAGTTATGAAAGAAGCTAAGATCAGCAATCGGATTTGTGTTATACGAGATGGTGAAGAGGCGGTCAACTATCTTCGCATTCAGAGTGCGCTAGTCTATGGGACATTACCGGATTTAATTCTATTAGACTGGAATCTGCCTAAAAAAAGTGGATATGAAGTACTGCAGGAAATTAAAGAAGATATCGTGCTGCGGCATATTCCAGTAATCATACTGACCTCTTCTCAAACAGAAGAAGACATTTATAACGCTTATCATATGCATGCAAATTGTTATATATCTAAACCTTTAGAGCTTGATCAATTCATTCGGATGGTAAAGGCGATTGAAGAATTCTGGATGACTGCTGTAAAATTACCAAGGAGGTGAGAAAATGTGTCAATATAACCGTTTAATTAAACTACTGTTGGTGGAAGACAATCATGGGGATGCCAGACTTATTACAGAAATATTAAAGGAAGTATCCGATATAAAATTTGCAATAACCCATGTGCGGCGTCTAGAGGATGCCTGTAAGATTCTAAGAGAAGAAAATCTAGACATAGCGTTGGTGGATTTAGGGCTGCCTGATTCACAAGGCTATGAAACTTTTTTGAAAATCAAACAACAAAGCGATGAAATACCAATTATACTTCTTACTGGATTGAGCTGTGAGGACATGGCTATCCGGGCAGTTCAAGAAGGTGCCCAAGATTATCTTTACAAAGAGGAAGTTACAAAGGAAATATTGATTCGATCCATCCAGTACGCTATTGAGAGGCAGCAGCTTCTAAAAAAGCTGCAAATACAATCTAGCATTGATGAACTAACGGGGTTATATAATCGACGCGGTTTTTTAGATCTCGCTGCAAGGGAACGAAAGGCGGCAGTGCGTACAAACCAAGTTATGCTATTAATTTATATAGATTTAGATGGCTTAAAGCAAGTTAATGATACCTTCGGGCATCATGAAGGGGATCGGGCAATTATCGATACCGCTGCAATTTTGAAAAATACCTTTAGAGAATCCGATATTATTGCTCGGATTGGAGGCGATGAATTTGTGGTGATTGCCTTGTGTAAAGAAGTAAAGGCTATGGAAACAATCACAGAGCGCCTGCATCTTATGGTAGAAAAGCATAACCATTTAAAGAACCGGCCTTACAAATTATCCGCAAGCATTGGTGTTGCCATGCATTGTGCGAATCAGCCTCGAACGATAGAGGAGTTACTGAGAATAGCTGATGAAAATATGTATAGAGATAAGAAAAATATTTACAATATAATCTCATAAAAAAGTATATATATATAAAGTCCATGAAAAATTGATTTTTTATGGACTTTATATGTATATTGGAATTTGTTTATGGAATAATATAGAAAAATAGTTAAACATTAGACAACTATATAAAATAAAAAATATTACATTCGGATAACAAAATATAAAAACTAAAAGGAATTTTCTGAATAGTATAGAATATTATAGATATAGTTGTCCAATTATGACAAGAAATATTGAAGCGAGGGGGATCTTAAATGAAGGAATATCAAAGCGACAAAATACGGAATGTAGCATTAGTAGGACATGGAGGCTGCGGGAAGACGATATTAACGGAATCCATGCTATTTACCACGAAAGTTACAAACAGACTCGGAAAAGTCGAGGATGGAAACACTGTATCAGATTTTGATAAGGAAGAAATCGCCCGTAAGATTTCAATTGGTACCTCTTTGATTCCTATTGAGTGGAAAGATTGCAAGTATAATATACTTGATACTCCTGGATACTTCGACTTCATCGGTGAGGTACAAAGTGCATTACGGGTTGCCGACGGAGCTGTAATTGTCATGGATGCATCTTCTGGAATAGAAGTTGGAACAGAAAAGGTTTGGAAATACACTATTGATAGAAAGATGCCTAAATTTATATTTATTAACAAGATGGATAAGGAAAACGTTAATTTTGATAAATTATTGAATGATTTGCGGGAAAAATTTGGAAAAGGCATTGCGCCTTTCGCTATTCCTTTGGGAGATGCAAACAGCTTTAAAGGGATTGTTAATGTAGTAGATATGATAGCAAGGATATATGATGGAAAAGACTGTACAGACCAGCCTGTACCGGAAGATATGATGGACAGTGTTTCTGCAGTACGTGAAATGTTAATGGAATCCGTGGCAGAAAGTGACGAAATGCTAATGGAAAAATATTTTGGCGGTGAGGAGTTTACTACGGAAGAAATCCACGAAGGCCTTCGAAAAGGTGTGCTGGGCGGAGATATTGTACCAGTATTGCTAGGTTCTGGTATAAATAATATTGGTATTCACACTTTGATGAATATGATTAATGACTATATGCCTTCTCCAGGGGATATTAAAGTGGTAGAAGGGGTTCATGTAAGAGAAAATAAACCGGTACAAAAGACCATCGATGAGAAGGAGCCTTTCTCAGCCTATGTATTTAAAACCATCGTAGACCCATATGTAGGAAAGATTTCACTATTGAAAATATGCTCCGGGAAGCTGACCTCCGATATGGAAATATATAATCCAGATAAAGATGAAATGGAAAAGGTAGGGAACCTCTTCCTACTTAGAGGCAAGAACCAAATCAATGTAAGCAAAGTTGTTGCTGGAGATATTGCAGCGATTGCTAAACTGCAGTATGCATCAACGGGAGATACGCTGTGCGATAAGAGCAATTCAGTAAGATACGATAAAGTTGCTTTTGCAGAACCAACGCTTTTCATGGCAGTAGAGCCGAAAGCTAAAGGGGATGAGGAGAAAATTGGAGTAGGATTAAACCGCTTGACGGAAGAGGATCCTACCTTTGTTGTAATTCGAAATGCGGAAACGAAGCAGACGCTTATTGGTGGACAGGGAGATATGCACATCAATGTTATTACCAATAAACTGAAGCATAAGTTTGGTGTAGATGTTCAACTGGCAGAGCAGAGAATCCCTTATCGCGAAACCATCAAAGGAAAAGCGGATGTACAAGGGAAGCATAAAAAGCAATCCGGAGGACACGGACAATATGGGGATGTTAAGATCAGGTTTGAGCCTGCCGACGAGGACTTTGTATTTACAGAGGAGATTTTTGGCGGTTCTGTACCTAGACAATACATTCCTGCTGTTGAAAAAGGGTTGCGTGAGTGTTTGGAATCAGGTGTTTTAGCGGGGTATCCTGTTGTGAATATGAAAGCAATACTCTATGATGGATCTTACCATGATGTAGACTCTTCGGAAATGGCCTTCAAAGTTGCTGCTTCCCTAGCTTTTAAGAAAGGGATGGAAATGGCTAAACCGGTACTACTGGAGCCAGTTATGAAGGTGGAAATCGTAGCGCCGGAAGACTATATGGGAGATATCATGGGAGATATGAACAAACGCCGCGGTAGAATTCTAGGAATGGAGCCGCTGGGCGACGGTTCACAAAAAGTCATTGCAGAAGCACCTCAGGCAGAACTTTTTAAATATGCAACGGATTTACGATCAATGACACAAGCAAGAGGAAGCTTTACCATGAGATTTGAAAGGTATGATGAAATGCCTCAGCACCTGAGTCAAAAGGTTATTGATGCAGCAAAATCAGAGAAATAATCAGACGGAGCTTCGGCTCCGTTTCTGTTTGAATGATATGGGGGTAGGTTGAAATGAAAGTTTCTTTTATTTTTCAAATGGGTCCGCTGATTAAAAAAGAGCATATACGGGAAATGTATTTGAGTGAAGATGAATTATATGGACTGTTCAACTGCAGCAAGGTGGAGTATCCGATTCGGGTAGGAGATAGTGTACGATTGACAAAGGCTGTTGTAGAAGAATCTGTCTTTAGCCTCAAAGAAGATGAACCGGTACTGCAAGTACTGTTAAAGGAAATTGATTACTAGAGAGTCCACGGGACTCTTTTTAAATTGAAAGATATAGGCATAATATATTAGGGATTACAGAAAATAAGTAAGAAAAAGATAGAAGGAGGGTTTTGAATGTCAGATCACTATATACATTTAGAAGAAGAATTAGGTCTGAGTGCCAATGACAGATTGATGGATGTTATGCAGTCGGTAGGCGCGGATGATGAACTCATTATTACGATTGACAAATATGATGATGATCAATCAGATTACCTTTTTGCAATACTTGAGAAAAATGGATTTGAAGTGCTAACGAAAGGCAGTCATGACGGCAAGGAGTATCATATTATCGCGCATAAAAAAAGAAGCTAAACAAAGCCAATCCTATGATTGGCTGTTTTTAAAAGTGGTAAAAATATAAAATAAATCTATAAATTGAATAAAAAGAAAGTGAAAACTGAAGAAAATTCCAAAAAAATACTAAAAATTGACCTTGAAATTCTAAGATCATTTGTTTAAAATATAAGAAGATCAAAGAAAGTCAAAACGAGGTGGTAGAGATGTCTCGAATTACTGACATCATTGAAGGCTTTATTAAGGAACTTTTGGAAGAGGCTAATAATCAGGCTATTGAAATTCAAAGGAATGAGTTGGCCAACTATTTTAATTGTGCTCCTTCTCAGATCAATTATGTATTGACTACCAGGTTTACACTGGATAAAGGATACGTGATTGAAAGTCGTAGAGGTGGAGGCGGCTATATTAAAATTATTCAATTAAATATAGATAAAAATCAATTGCTTCGAATGCTTTTAGAAGAAACAAATGAAGCAATTAGTATGATGCGCGCTGCGGCTATGATTGGCATGCTCAAGGAAAAGGGATTTATCAATGACCGAGAGGCACGAATCATGGCAGCAGCTCTCAGTGACCGAAGCATCAACGTACCGATGAATATCAAGGATACGGTAAGAGCAGGAATATTAAAAAATATTTTAATGGTTTTATTTAATTAGGCTGGGAGGGAATAAAATGTTGTGTGAAAGCTGCAACAAACGGAATGCCACAGTCCATGTAACAAAAATCCTTAATGGAAACAAAACAGAACTGCATCTTTGTGAACAATGTGCAAAACAAAGTGAGGAGATGGCATTTGATGCATCCTTTACAATAAATAATTTCTTAACTGGTCTGCTGGATTCGATACAAGATTCTCCTATAAAAGTGGATTATATTAAGACCACAAAGTGCGATCATTGCGGGATGACTTATGGTAAGTTTAAACAGTTAGGGAGATTAGGCTGTGGGCAATGTTATAATGCTTTTCATGAAAAATTGCTGGAATTGATTAAGAGAGTCCAAGGAAATGAAGTGCATTCGGGAAAAATGCCAAAGCGGTCAGGCGGTGTTATTCGACTTAAGAAAGAAATTAAGAAACTAAAGCTTCAACTAGATGAAGTGATTCGTAAGGAAGAATTTGAAAAAGCGGCAGTGTTACGAGACAAAATACGTGAATTGGAAAGTCAGATTCCAGATGTGGTGTAGGGAGGTGGGAACATGACAAAATGGATGGAACAATTGGGACCTGATGGAGATATTATTATTAGCAGCAGAATTCGCTTAGCAAGAAATTTACAAGAATATCCATTTCCAGTGGCACTCACAAAAGGAAAAAGCAAGGAAATTATTAAAAAGATTAGTGCTGTGATTTTAGAAGGCAACACGGTTCTAAAGCATGACTTTCAATTATTGGAGATGGAAAATCAGCCGATGATGGAAAGACAAGTATTGATGGAAAAACACTTAATTAGCCCTAGCCTGATGGAAAACTTTGAAAAGAGTGCAGTGCTTTTAAACAAGGATGAATCTGTTAGCATTATGATTAATGAAGAGGATCATATTCGAATTCAATGTCTCTTGCCGGGGCTTCAATTAACGGAAGCCTGGGATACTGCAGATAAGTTGGACGATGTATTGGAGGAGAGTCTATATTATGCCTTTGATGAGCAACTAGGCTATTTAACTTCTTGTCCAACCAATGTTGGAACGGGTATTCGCGCATCCGTCATGGTGCATCTGCCTGCCCTCACGATGACAGGATATATTAATCGTGTACTTCAGGCAGCAAATCAAATCGGTTTAGCTGTAAGGGGATTATATGGTGAGGGAACAGAATCTGTAGGTAATGTTTTTCAGGTCTCGAATCAGATTACCTTAGGGAGAGGTGAGGAAGAAATTATTTCTAACCTCAAGGATGTTATGCGGCAGATTGTTCAAAAAGAAAGAGATGCCCGAAGCACACTACTAAATAGCAATAGATTGGGCCTAGAAGATAAAATTTACCGATCTTATGGGATCTTATCTAATGCGAGAATTTTAACTTCTCAGGAATGTATGAAACTCTTGTCAGATTTGAGATTAGGAATTGATCTGGAAGTTTTAAAGGATATACAGCTGGAAGAAGTAAATCAGTTAATGGTAATGACCCAGCCTGCCTGTCTCCAAAAATCTGCAGAGAAGAGTTTAAGTACCCATGAAAGAGACGTTCGTAGGGCTTCAATCGTTAGACAAAAATTAGGCAGCCTTGGATAAAAATAAAATGCCTTGCTATATTGTTGGATTTTTCTTAGAAAGATAATAATAAGGATGATTTTCATTGTTACGGAGGTGTGATATATGGCTATGTTTGGAAGATTTACAGAGAGAGCACAGAAAGTTATTCTGTTGGCTCAGGAGGAAGCTCAGCAGCTGCGGCACAACTATGTGGGCACAGAGCATCTGCTGGTAGGATTAGTAAAAGAAGGAGAAGGAATCGCAGCTAAGGTTTTGACGAGCATGGGAGCCAGCTTAGAACAGTTAAAAGAGAAAATAGAGCAGGTAATTGGTATAGGGGAAGAAGAGGGGACACAATTATTAGGGTTTACGCCTAGAACCAAGCGGGTATTTGAGTTAAGCTTTGCAGAAGCCAGGAGGTTAGGACACAGCTATATAGGTACCGAACATTTACTTTTGGGTTTGATACGAGAAGGGGAAGGAATAGCGGCAAAGATACTGGTGGATAGTGGTGTGAACTTGGCAAAAGCCAGGGAAGAGATCATGAAGATGTTAGGCAATCCCACACCACGTGATGGAGAAGCACCTGCTTATGAGACTACTGGAAAAACTACGACGCCCAGCCTAAATGAATATGGGCGAGATTTAACAGAAATGGCCCGGGAAGGAAAACTGGATCCAGTGGTAGGCAGAGAAAAAGAAATTGAAAGGGTTGTACAGATTCTCAGCAGAAGGACAAAAAACAATCCATGCCTAATTGGAGAGCCGGGAGTAGGAAAGACGGCAGTTGCAGAGGGTTTGGCCCAGCGGATTGTAGAGGGAAATATTCCGGAAATTTTACGAAACAAGCGGGTTGTTACTTTAGATTTAGCCTCTATGGTGGCCGGTGCCAAATATCGGGGAGAATTTGAAGATCGATTGAAAAAGGTAATGGAAGAACTCAGAAAGTCTGGCGATGTCATTCTCTTCATTGATGAAATGCATACAATCATTGGAGCAGGAGCAGCAGAAGGGGCTATAGATGCTTCTAATATTCTAAAGCCTGCTTTAGCCAGAGGAGAACTGCAAGCCATAGGTGCGACTACTTTAGATGAATACCGAAAACATATAGAAAAAGATCCTGCTTTAGAGCGACGATTCCAACCGATTACGGTGGAAGAGCCTTCGGTAGAGGAGACTATACAGATTCTAAAGGGCTTGAGAGATCGTTACGAAGCCCATCACCGTGTAAAGATTACAGATGAAGCATTACGCGCTGCGGCAGAATTATCCCATCGATATATTACTGACCGGTTTTTGCCGGACAAGGCGATTGATTTAATTGATGAAGCAGCATCCCGTGTTCGGCTGCAAACAGTGACACAGCCGCCGGAGTTGAAGGACTTGGAAGAAAAATTGGAAGAACTTTCGAAGGAGAAAGAAGAAGCGATTAGCGCGCAGGATTTCGAAAGGGCCGCACGTGTGCGAGATCAAGAAAAGAAGATACGGGAGGAGCTTCATAACCGAAAGAATAACTGGAAGACTACAACGAATCATCAAGAAATGGTTGGGGAAGAGGAAATCGCTCATATCATCTCACAGTGGACTGGGATACCTGTAAAAAAATTGGCCCAAGAGGAATCGGAAAGGCTGTTAAATATTGAAACAATACTGCATCAACGGGTAATTGGACAGGAGGAAGCAGTAAAAGCTGTTTCCAAGGCTATTCGAAGAGCACGAGTAGGCTTAAAGGATCCAAAACGTCCTATTGGCTCCTTTATATTCTTAGGTCCCACAGGGGTAGGAAAAACAGAGTTATCAAAAGCCTTGGCGGAAGCAATTTTTGGCGATGAAGACGCTATGATCCGTATTGATATGTCGGAATATATGGAAAAGCATACCGTATCCCGCTTAGTTGGTTCTCCTCCAGGGTACGTAGGCTATGATGAAGGGGGTCAATTGACCGAGAAGATAAGAAGAAAACCCTATTCTGTTATTTTGTTTGATGAAATAGAAAAGGCCCACCCGGATGTTTTCAATATTCTGCTGCAAATCCTAGATGATGGCAGGTTGACGGATGCGAAGGGGAGATTGGTAGATTTTAAAAATACCATCGTAATCATGACTTCCAACGTAGGTGCGCATACGATTAAGAAGCAAAGAACTTTAGGTTTTTCAGGTATAGAACAAGACGAAAAGCAAAGTGCCTATGAGAAGATGAAAGAAAATATTATGGATGATTTAAAGCGAACATTTAGACCGGAATTCTTAAATCGAATTGATGACATCATTGTATTCCATGCGTTGGAACAAGAACATATTCAGCAGATTGTAGATCTTATGGTAGGGGATCTGGCCAAGCGTTTGAAGGATCTGGATATCCAAATTCAAGTAGATGAAGCAGCCAAAAAGCTGCTGGCTGAAAAAGGCTTTGACCAAGCCTTTGGTGCAAGACCTTTAAAACGAGCGATCACCAAAATGCTGGAGGATGAATTATCAGAAGAGATGCTGCGGGGAAATATCTCCAAGCATGATGAAATTGTCGTTGAGGCGGAGAATGATCGTCTTGTATTTCACAGAAAGCGAGCAAAAGCTTCAATAAAATAAAATCTTATAAATGGCAGGCAGTATGTCTGTCATTTTTTTTGCAAAAGATATTGTATACACGAAAGAAATATGATAAGATTATCCCTATAGTTTTCATATGAGATACAAGTGTATTAATTTGACGGACAAAAGGAGTGAGGGCATGGCGGATAAGAAATATTTGATTATTGATACGGAGATTCTTCCAGAGGTCTATGAAAAGGTATTGGAAGTAAAAGAAATATTAAGAACAGGTCGTGCCAAGGGGATAACGGAGGCTGTGCAGATGACAGGAATCAGTAGAAGTACTTTTTATAAATATAAAGATTTTATTTTTGCATCCTCTGAGGGAACAAAAGGTCAAAAAGTAACCATTACCTTACTTTTAAGTCATGCCCCCGGAGTTTTATCGAATCTCTTAAATAAGCTTGCCTTTTGGAATGTCAATATATTAACCATCAATCAGGATATTCCCATCAACAATATTGCAAATGTAAGTATCACTTTCGATATTTCGGAAGCAAAAACAGGAATTGACGATTTGATGGAAGGATTGAGAGGCATAAAGGGTGTAGTAAAGGTTGAACTCATTGCAATGGAATAGAGAGGAGTAATCAATCACAGATTTATAAAAGAACTGGCAGTCAATTTTTATGAATAAGATTATAAAGTTGGGAGAGAGTGCAACATGAGATGGCAAGGTTTAATCAATCATTATCGAGAATATTTACCAGTAGGTCCGGAAGTAGAGGCGGTTACCCTTTGTGAAGGGAATACACCTTTAATCAGAGCAACCAATTTGGAAAAGGAAATGGAAGGATTAGAAGTCTATTTAAAATACGATGGTTTAAATCCTACCGGATCTTTTAAGGATCGGGGTATGACGATGGCCGTGACAAAGGCGGTAGAAGCAGGTGCGAAAGCGATTATTTGTGCCTCTACAGGAAACACCTCAGCAGCAGCAGCAGCCTATGCGGCGAAAGCAGGAATTCGTTGTATAGTAATTATTCCGAATAAAAAAATAGCCATGGGGAAATTGGCTCAGGCT
Source organism: Geosporobacter ferrireducens (assembly GCF_001750685.1). Lineage (GTDB taxonomy): Bacteria > Bacillota > Clostridia > Peptostreptococcales > Thermotaleaceae > Geosporobacter > Geosporobacter ferrireducens. The sequence goes on from NZ_CP017269.1 coordinate 3,665,583, forward strand.
ATTGCTTATGGAGCTGAAATCATTGCTATAGAAGGGAACTTTGATGATGCTCTTCGTATGGTAAAGGAAATATCTGAGAAACATCCGATTACTTTAGTAAATTCAATTAATCCTTATCGGATTGAAGGACAAAAAACCGGTGCCTTTGAAATTTGCGATCAGTTAGGTGATGCACCAGATTATTTATCGATCCCTGTTGGAAATGCAGGAAACATTACAGCCTATTGGAAAGGATTTCAGGAGTATCAGGAAAAAGGCAAGAGCGGTGCACTGCCAAGACTCTTAGGGTTTCAGGCGGCCGGTGCAGCTCCGATTGTGGAAAATCGTGTTTTTGAGAACCCAGAGACAGTTGCAACAGCCATTCGTATTGGAAATCCAGCCAGCTGGCAGAAGGCAGTGGCGGCACTGGAGGAATCCAAGGGTATGATTCATAAGCTTACAGACGAAGAAATTCTAGAAGCTTATCGTATGATTGCCAGTAGAGAAGGGATCTTTGCTGAGCCGGCTTCTTGCATTTCAGTAGCGGGAATCTATAAGTTGCATCAGGCAGGACTTTTGGAAAAGGGTAAAAAGGTAGTATGTATCCTAACTGGAAATGGACTAAAGGACCCGGATATTGCAGTAGAGATGGGTGGAACGTTTAAAGCTTTAGAAGCAGATTTTGAAACCATCGAAAAGGCAATTATAGGTTAAGCTTATGGAACAGAAAAAATTCACTATAAGAGTGCCTGCTACTACCGCTAATCTAGGTCCTGGTTTTGACAGCATGGGTATGGCGCTTCAGATTTATAATGAGATTGAAATAGAACAGATATCCAATGGAATCGAAATTCATGGATTTAATGGACTCCCCTTAAGTGAAAATCTGGTATATACTGCTATGGAGAAGGTTCTAACACGATATAAAAGAAAAGCAGAGAGTATACGCATTGTAGGAAAACAGTTTGATATACCTATGAGCAGAGGATTGGGCAGCAGTGCGGCTTCCATTGTAGCAGGGATACTCATTGCCAATCATTGCATGGATCGGATATTGAGCGTAGAAGAGATCATAAACTTAGGGACGGAAATGGAGGGCCATCCAGATAATATTGTGCCTGCGGTTTTAGGTGGGTTGACTATATCGATCATGGATGGGGAGAATGTGGTTTACTCAAATGTAAGTATCCCAAGGAAACTGCAATTTGCGGTCATGGTACCGGAATTCAAGCTGTCTACCCATGAGGCTAGGAGTGCTCTACCTTCAGTCTACGAAAAGAAAGATTGTATTTTTAATATATCACGGGCAGCTTTGCTGGTAGCGGCTATGCAAAGGGAAGAACTGGAAAAACTGCGCGCTGCCACCGGTGACAAAGTGCATCAGCCCTATCGTGCACCTTTAATCCAGAATATCTATGAGATCTTTCAACAAGCGAATGACTTTGGATCAAAGGCAGAAGTCATCAGCGGTTCTGGCTCCACCTTATTAGCTATGGTGGAGAGAGAAAATAAAGATTTTAAGGAAAAAATGGAAAACTATTTAAATACTCTGCCAGGCGGATGGAAAATCCATATGCTTGAGGCAGACGAAAAGGGTGCTGTAGTTTATTAAATCATTGATGGCGCATTTGTTTCATATAAATATGTGATTGAGAAGTTTAATTTTATTATCTGATTGTCGTAGGGGCAGGCCTTGTGCCTGCCTGTTGTATTTTTTGAATCAACAGCATCGGTGCCTTGTGGATCATATCATAATGTTTTTTTATTATACAGTCTGTATACATTTCAGACCCGTTTTTGTGGTGATTGACGCTTTGGAAATGAAAGTATAAAATCAGTATAGATAGGATATAGTTCTAATAACTATAGAGATCCTAACAAATTGCTGTACGAATCAGTTTATTATAGAGAATGATTGTGGGAGGATCAGATGGCGAAAAAAGTAAAAAGCGTTTTTGTGTGTCAAAGCTGCGGTTACGAAAGTCCAAAATGGATGGGACAATGCGTTTGTGGGGCTTGGAATTCTATGGTAGAAGAATTAGAGGCCAGCAGCAGTGCAATTTATAAAAAATCAGCAACCATAACCAGTTCTGTCAAACCACAACCTATTAAGGAAATCAAATCGGGCTCTTATGATCGTTTAGATACGCATATAGGAGAGCTCAACCGGGTGTTGGGAGGTGGATTGGTCCAGGGTTCATTGACGCTGATATCGGGAGAGCCTGGAATTGGAAAATCCACATTGATCCTCCAAGTCAGCAGCGTTATTGCAGAGAAATACGGAACAGTACTCTATGTGTCCGGAGAGGAATCCGAAGAACAAATCAAAATGCGGGCAGAGCGGCTGAATGCCCTTTCTGACCGACTGTTGGTTGTATCGGAAACCAATGTAGAGGTTATTGAGGGGTACATACAGGAGTTTAACCCTGGATTTATCATTATAGACTCTATTCAAACCCTATTTAAGCCAGAATTGACATCAGCACCGGGAAGTGTTTCGCAAGTCCGTGAATGTGCCAATCATATTATGCACATTGCAAAGACAAAAAACATTCCCGTGTTTATTGTAGCCCATGTAACAAAAACTGGAGAGCTGGCAGGGCCAAGAATACTAGAGCACTTAGTAGATACAGTACTTCATTTTAATGGGGAAAGAAGCCAAGAATTTCGCGTGATCCGTGCGCTCAAAAACCGTTTTGGAACGACCAGTGAAATCGGTGTTTTTGAAATGAAGGAAGAAGGCCTGATTGAGGTAGCCAATCCATCAGAAATGTTTCTAGAAGGCCTTACACCGGATGTGGATGGTGCGATGGTGATTGGCGGATTAGAAGGGAGCAGGCCATTGCTTCTTGAGATTCAAGCCCTGGTAGCACCGACCAGTTTAGGATTTGCAAGGCGGACGGCAATTGGTGTAGATGTAAATCGCCTGAATCTAATTATTGCAGTATTAGAGAAAAAAGTAGGACTCCCTTTAACCAATCAAGATGTATATGTAAATGTGGTAGGCGGATTAAAACTGGAAGGAACCTCTGCGGACTTAGGGCTGGCTTTAACCATATTTTCCAGCATGAGAGGACTTCCGATTCCGACTACCACTACCCTTGCTATTGGAGAAATCAGTCTAACGGGAGAGTTAAGACCTGTAGCTAATGCGGAGAAAATTGTGAAAGAAGCTGCAAAAATGGGTTTTTCAAAATGCATATTGCCGGCTAAGAATTTAAAGAAGCTCCAGATTCAGGAGCCTATTCAACTGATAGGAGCTCATTTTCTGAAGGATGCTATAGAAAGTATGTTTTTCAGTAAGGAGCACCCTTTTTAGTTTGGTGTAAGCATTTATACTTTAAACAAGAAAATATAAGACATTGTGTGAGCGGCAAAAATAGCACATTTATGGCCTTATTTTCTTAAGTAGTCTTTTTCTGAATAACAAATTAATTAATATAATTTTATCAAAATGACGAAAACACCTTTAAAGGAAGATGCGGGTATACTATAATAGATAGGGCATAGGAAAAAGAGACTGGGAGGTCAATGGGATTGGTGCGAGAAGATAGAGTAAAGGAAGACGGAATTATGGAATCCCTAAGGATTCTTGCTCCTGGCACACCGCTGCGGGAAGGTTTGGAAAATATTCTTAAGGCAAAAACCGGGGGATTAATTGTTGTCGGTGACAACGAAGATGTAATGAGTCTTGTAGATGGCGGGTTTGCAATAAATATCGACTTTTCTACAGCATATATATATGAATTGGCAAAAATGGACGGAGCAATTATCTTAAGTTCTGATGGAAAGAGAATTCTGTACGCGAATACCCAGCTGATTCCGGACCCTTCAATTCCGTCATCAGAGACTGGAATTCGACATCGAACAGCAGAAAGGGTAGCACGGCAGACTGGGCTAATGGTACTATCTATTTCTCAAAGAAGAAATATTATTACCCTCTATAAAGGTTATTCCAAGTATGTACTACAAGATACAAATAAGGTATTAACAAAAGCCAATCAAGCGATTCAAACCTTAGAAAAATATAAGAAAGTATTAGACCAGTCAATGACGAGTCTTAGTGCTTTAGAATTTGAAGATCTCGTAACTATCCATGATGTAGTTACTGTTCTTCAACGTACAGAGATGGTAATGCGGATTGTTACAGAGATAGATAAATATATTTGCGAACTAGGCAATGAAGGCCGACTGGTTAACATGCAGTTGGAAGAGCTGTTAGACAATGTAAGAGAAGATGGAAAGTATGTCATCGAAGATTATCGTGTCCATGGAGAAGGTTTAGATTATGCAGTCATCACAAAGCAAATAAAAAACTTATCCTCGGAAGAATTGCTGGACCTGTCGATTATAGGCAAGATATTAGGCTATAGCGGAGGTTTAACACCTCTTTTAGATACCCAGGTGTCTCCAAGAGGTTATAGAATTCTAAATAAAATTCCAAGACTGCCAATGTCCATCATACAAAATGTAGTGCTGCATTTCAAAGATTTCCAAAAGATATTAAAGGCATCTATAGAAGAATTGGATGATGTAGAGGGGATTGGAGAGATACGGGCTAGAACGATAAAAGAAGGGCTGAGGCGGGTGCAAGAACAGGTAATTATGGATCGGCACATAAGATAAAAAATGAACTATATAAGTTACAATAAAGCTATTACAACGCTGTGTGAGATAGTGGAGTCATGGGGACGGTTCCTCTGGCACAGATGGTTTCTATGTGCCTGAGAAACTGTCCTGGCGTAGCGGATGTAACCTATTTATTGCAACTTATATATACTTGTTTACAAAAAATAAAACAACACCAAGAAGCCATTGGTGTTGTATATTTTTGCAGATGGTTCACGGGAAAAGCCATGCTTGCTTAATAGAGGCTGTATTTACCTAAAGTATCGATATTTTTTAATTGGTTTTTTAGGATATCATCTAGCTCTAATTCCAAAGTATTACAGAGCGCTGCCAGATAGAACAAATGGTTGCCGATTTCTTTTTCGATTTTATCCCTACATACATCACAAGGGGCCCCGTTAAGGTGAGTACTCATATAACCATGTAATTCTTCATAGGAAGCATCATCGGGGATGTTTTGTTTTTCAGCGCTGATTTTAATACAGCCACAGCTAGTAGCTGATTTTACGACAGCTCGGTTAACCTTTGCGCAGCTTTCCTGATATTTAGTGACCACATCCAATATACTTTTGTGGCGAACGAGTACCTTTGAGACAGAATCTTGAAATTTGTTAAATGTTGTGGAATCCATTCTTTGAACCACCTCTATACCATATTTTATCTGTTTCACGTCTATTTTAGCATAGAATATTAAAAAGGGAAAGGCCAATCGATAAATTGTTCAGGTAAATCCATTTGCAGTTTTTTCCTCGTATAAAAAGTAAATACAGGTAAACAAAAACCTAAAATAAAACTTAAAAAGTAAGTTGACAATAAATACGCGCTGTGATAAAATATTAATTTAAACTTGACAAAACTTGGATTTTCCTATATACTTATAACCAGGCAATGTAATATTTTAGGAGGGTTTGTTAAATGTTTAATATCGGTGATAAAGTTGTTTATCCTATGCATGGAGCGGGTATCATTGAAGCGATAGAGGAAAAAGAGATCCTTGGAAAGAAGAGAAAATATTACATCATGAGAATGCCTTTGGGAGATATGAAGGTAATGATTCCACTTGATACGGTTGAGGATATAGGAATTAGAGAGATTATTTCTCTAAGTGAAGTAGACCAAGTGATCGCAGTTTTGAGCGATGACATTTCAAAAATGCCGTTGAATTGGAACCGGCGCTATCGTGCCAATATGGATAGAATCAAGAGTGGAGACATCTACGAAGTAGCTGAGGTAGTAAGAAACCTAATGCTGAGGGATCGAGAGAAGGGATTATCTACAGGAGAACGAAAAATGCTGAGCAATGCAAAGCAGATTTTGGTCAGCGAAATTGTCTTAGCAAGAGGAATTGAGGAAAAAGCGGCAGAAGAATTAATAAACGATGCGGTTCAATAAGGATAGGGCTATATGAAGCGTCATTGTGACGCTTCTATTTTATGTCAGGAACCGAGAATTCAGAAACTTAAGACCAATGCCCTGAATCTTATTTATGAAAACCTATTGAAATACCTGATTATTTAGTTATAAAATAGAACTAGCATGGTTATACTGCTAAGATAGGAGGTGGAATATGGATGTTCAACAAAATTATTAGAGGAGCATTAACTCTGGCAGGTGCTTCTGCAGGGTATGCAACAGCCGTATTACTGACAAAGCTTGTAGGTATGCAGCAGTTTATAGAGGTGCCTGAGATTACGCCTATTATGGAATTCGTTATTTATGGTATGGGTGCATTCGCCGGTGGAATCATATTTTTTATTATTACTCCATGGCTGATGGAGAAAGGCTTAAATTCAGCCAACTGGGTTGAAGGAGAATTACAAAAAATACCGACCACTGACATGGTCATTGGATCTCTTGGACTCATCATAGGCCTCTTTATCGCCTATTTAATAAGCCAAATTTTAATGGGAATACCGATACCATTTTTAGGAACAATCCTCTCTGTACTCTTATACATCTTTTTAGGATATCTAGGTGTGAGCATTGCTACCAAGAAGCGGGATGACCTGTGGAATTTAGCAGCCCTCTTCAAGAAAAGCGGGGTAGGGAAGGATAAAGCAAGCGCAAAAAAGGAATATAAAAGTCAGCCCAAAATTTTGGATACGAGCGTAATCATTGATGGTAGAATCGCTGATATTACCCAAACAGGTTTTGTAGAAGGACCTATTGTGATACCTGAGTTTGTTCTGGAAGAGCTTCGTCATATTGCAGATTCATCGGATAGTCTAAAGCGAAATAGAGGACGCCGGGGATTAGATATTCTAAACCGGATTCAAAAAGAACTCCAGGTAGAGGTTCAGATTACAGATAAAGATTTTGAAGATGTTGCAGAGGTTGATATCAAGCTTTTAAAGCTGGCCCAATTTATGGGAGGGAAGGTAGTAACCAATGACTATAATCTAAACAAAATTGCAGAGTTACAAGGGGTGCCGGTCCTGAATATTAATGAATTGGCCAATGCGGTGAAGCCGGTGGTGCTGCCTGGTGAAGAAATGATTGTCCAGGTTATTAAGGAAGGAAAAGAATCAGGACAAGGAGTCGCATATCTGGATGATGGCACAATGATTGTAGTAGAAGGTGGAAGAAAACATATTGGTGAAACCATGGGAGTTCTAGTAACCAGTGTACTGCAGACAGCGGCAGGAAGAATGATCTTTGCAAAACCTAAATCAATGGCTGATAAAACGGCATAATATAATACGTTATTATTATGAAATAAGAAAGCCCGGTAAGAACCAGGCTTTCTTATTTTTGATGAAAACTCATAAAAAAGTGGAATAAGTGAAGCAAATTGTGTAAAATGAAAAGGGCTTCAAGTATTTATTACCAGGTTGGAAAAGGGATATTCATAATTTATAGGTTTTTTGGATAACCCTATAGATAAGTATACGAAAAGGAGTTACAGATAGATGAATTCAGCCATTATACTAGCTGCAGGAAAAGGGTCGCGGATGAAAGCAGAGTTAAACAAGCAGTATTTGGTTTTGAAAGATAAGCCAATTATTGCCCATACAATAACTGTATTTGAGAATTGCCCACTCATCGATGAAATTATTTTAGTGATCAATCCAGAGGAAGAAGAAATTTGCAAAAAAAGGATTTTAGACCGTTTTAAATATAAAAAGATAACAAAGCTTATCGGCGGAGGTGCTGAAAGGCAGCGATCGGTACATAATGGCCTCAATGTTGTAGATCCAAGATCTCAAATTGTACTTGTACATGATGGCGCCCGGCCTTTGGTTACTTCAAAGATTATTGAGAGATGTGTCAAGGGAGCGCAAGCATTTGGTGCCGTATCCGCCGGTGTACCTATCAAAGAAACGATTAAAATTATGACAAAAGATCGGTTTGTACAATATACACCAAAAAGAGAAGATGTATGGATCACGCAAACACCACAAGCTTTTCAGCTTGAAATCATTAAAAAAGCCCATGACTTTGCTATCTTACATGAAATTTTAGGTACGGATGATGCGATGTTGGTAGAACACATGGGAGAGAAGGTTAGGATGGTAGAAGGGGATTATGAGAACATCAAAATTACTACTCCGGAGGATTTAATTGCAGCTGAAGCTATTTTGGGATATAAACGAAGATTATGAAAAAGGGCCAAAAATTTCTGCTGAATTTTTGGCCCTTTTTATTAACCTTGGCTCAGGCTCTTAATCCTTTCATCCAGAAGCCTTGCAGTATTATAGCCCATAACATTTTGCCGATAGTTAAGTGCCGCTATTTCAATGATCACGGCGAGATTTCTGCCTGTACGGACAGGGACTACAATCTCAGGAATTTGAACACCCATAATTTCACGGTACTGGTAAGTGTCTCCAACACGATCATAATAGGTGTCTTCGTTCCAAGGTTCCAAGTGGATGACCATTTCAATAGATTTTTGTATGCGAATAGCCTGCAAACCAAAAAGGGACTTTATATCCAGGATGCCAATCCCTCTTATCTCCAGCAGGTGCTTTGTTAGTTCCGAGCCTGTACCTACCAAGGTATCTGGACTCGGTTTTTTAATGATTACATTATCATCGGCGATGAGAAGATGTCCATTTTTAATAAGGGCCAGTGCTGTTTCACTTTTGCCGATTCCACTCTTGCCAGTGATCAATACACCTACACCAAATACGTCTAATAAAACCCCGTGGTAGTTTGTACTTTCTGCCAATTCATGGAGCAAATAGGAGGTAAGATTTACATTTAGGATAGAAGTGGGAGTTTGAGTTGTTAGGAGCCATCGGTGATATTTTTTTGCAGAACTTGTAATTTCTACAGGGGCGCAGTTGCCATGAGTAATAATAACACAGGGTATTTCATGAGCTAGAAGAGTTTTTGCAGATTTCTGTTTTTTTCCAGGGGAAAGACTTTGAAAATAACTGGTTTCTGCATTGCCTAAAATCTGAATTCTTTTTTCAGCAAAATATCCATAAAATCCTGCCAGCTGTAAACCACATCGATTTAATTCATTCTCTGTGACGAATAGGTCCGCATCTCCCTCATTACAAACATCCAAATTAAACTCTCGGATGATTTCCTGTATCTGTACACTCATACACAAACACTCCTTTACTTAAAATGAGATTTATTTCTTAAAAAATTCTAAAAATTTTTCTATAAAATTGACATCAAATTCACAATGTCATTTGTTCAGAGTTATATATAATTGAAATTATGTAAAAATAAAATTTTTTAAAATAATAATTATAGAGAATTATATCGTGAACAACGAATGATTGCAACTTGATGTACCTACGTCATTTGTTGCGCCTAATAAAGAGAAACTAGGTAAATAAGAGCATATTCATACTTTTCTTATAGCATGAATGAAAAAGAAAATAAATGCTTCAGGATAGCAATAGATAGAGTAGAATGACAAACAATAAATATGTGATTCGCTGGTTAATAAATAGACAAAGTATGTAATTAAGCACGATTGACTAGTACGAAAATTTAGAATATAATAACATAAGAAAAAATGTGCAACATAAGAACAAATGTAAAAATAACAAAGAATAGGGGCATATTTAATGAAAAAAATCGTTGGAGATATTCGTTTGATGGTTAAATGCTGCATTTTATATTATGAAGAAGATATAGGACAGCAAGAAATTGCTAAGCTTCTAGGGATCTCCAGACCTACCGTATCTAGACTATTAAAGGAGGCCAAAGAAACTGGCATTGTCAAAATTGAGATTGACCGTGGCTATCAATCAGATTACCAACTGCTTGAAAGAAAACTTGAAAAATATTTAGGGCTGAAGGAAGTCATTATCGTAGAAGATAAGCTGGATGCAGCAGGACAAAAGCTTGAGTTAGCCAATGCTGCTGCAAAATATCTTGAACGGACGGTCGCCAATGGAGATGTCGTCGGTGTCTCAATGGGGACAACAATCAAAGAAATTACTCAATATGTGAAAAATACCAGCAACCTTCAAGTAACCTTTGTACCGCTCATTGGTGGTGTAGGGCAGATTGGTATTGATATTCATCCCAATCAAATTGTACTGGAGCTGGCAAAGGCCTTTGGTGGAAAATTTTCATTGCTCCATGCACCGGCAGTGATATCCGACGTAAGTATCAAATCTAATCTACAGGATGAAAAAGGCATCAAGCATATTTTGGCAGATATTCAGCGAACCAATATTGCAGTCGTAGGAATTGGGGTGCCTACAGATAAGCGATCCACTATGATGGCTACCGGATACTATGACGAAATGGATATGAAGGCATTAAAAGAAAAGAAAGCGGTTGGAGATATTTGTTTGCAGTTTTATGATATCAATGGAAATACGGAGCCCTTTGAATTTAATGAAAGAGTATTTGGCATAGAAATAGCGCAGCTAAAAAATATTGATAAAGTAATTGGGGTAGCCGGTGGAGAAGAAAAAACGAAAGCGATCCTGGGTGCCATACATGGAAAGTATATCAATGTGTTGGTGACGAATTATAGCTGTGGTAAAAAACTCTTAAAGTAAAGGGGTAGATTTATGGAAAAAATTTTTATCATTGCATTCATTTTATTTATTTTGCAAGGCATATTTTCCTTTAAACAGATCAAGAACTATCAAATACGGATCAAAGAATTGAAAATGAAAGGGCTTGTGGGAATCGGCAGAGAAAAGGGGTTTCTGCGGGCTGGTAATATTACTATCCTGGTCTGCAGCAAACAGGGTAAAGTTATCACAGGCGAGCAAATGGAAGGTATTACAGTTTTCAGCCGTTTTCGGGAAATCGATTCCTTGGCAGGAATGTCACTTTCCCAATTAAAAAAAATTTATACGGAAAAGAAAAAGAATGCAGCATCAAAAGCAATGCTCCAGGCCATTGATACTCTAGAAAGGGCTGTAGAAAGCCATGAACAGGTGCTTTAATGAAAAACATAAAAACTCTATTTTATTGTAAAGGAGGATAGAAAAAAGACTTGTTGTACCAATTCATAGCGTTAAAGCAGATAGCATTATGAATGAAAAGGGGGAAAAAGCATGTTAACAACCTTAGCAAATCTAGCAGATAGCTTTATCGGACTTTTTCGAGAAGGCGGAAATGTTTTTGTAAGTCTTGTGACAGGTATTTTGCCAACGCTGATTGTACTGATTACCGCTGTCAATGCACTTATTAAAATTATCGGAGAGGAAAAAGTACATAAAGTTGCGCAGGCTGCTACGAAAAACTTCATAACCAGATATACTGTATTTCCAGTACTCGCGGTATTTTTTCTTACAAATCCTATGTGTTATTCCTTCGGTAAGTTTTTAGAGGAAAAATACAAGCCGGCTTTTTATGACGCAGCGGTTTCCTTTGTCCATCCTATTACGGGTCTTTTCCCACATGCAAACGCAGGTGAATTATTTGTCTACATGGGAATTGCTCAAGGCATTCAAGAGCAGGGTCTTCCCCTTGGGGATTTAGCAGTAAGATACTTCTTAGCAGGGGTTGTAGTGATCTTTTTGAGAGGTGTGCTTACTGAAAGAATCACTAGTATTATGATGAAGCGTGCTATAAAGAATGCATAGGGAGGGATTAAGATGAGTGATGCTTTAGCAACCTATAGAGCTGTTAAAATTGAAAAGGGAAGCAGTGGGTGGGGCGGTCCACTAATTATTCAGCCGACAGCCACAAGAAATAAAATTGTATCCATTACCGGCGGGGGAATAGATTCAGTTACACAAAAAATTGCAGAGCTAACAGGGGGGATTCCAGTAGATGGGTTTAATACTGGGGTGCCTGATAGTGAAATCGCAGTGGTTGTTGTGGATTGTGGTGGAACTGCAAGATGCGGCGTTTATCCTAAAAAAAGAATATTTACAGTAAATTTGACTTCAGTAGGTGCATCAGGACCTTTGGCACAATACATCAAAGAAGATATCTATGTATCAGGTGTCAAGGAAAATAATATCAGCCTATATGAAGGAACTGTGGAAGTTGCTGAAGAAATCGTTGCAGAGGTCAAACCGGCACAACATGGAGCTACACCAGCTGCTGTGCCTGCAAAAAGTAATTTCCTTACGAAAATGGGAAAAGGTGTAGGCGGTGTTGTTGGAAAGCTTTATCAAGCAGGAAGAGAGACCGTTGATCAGGTTATTAAGAACGTAATTCCGTTCATGGCATTTGTAAGTATGTTGATCGGTATTATTTTAAAGTCAGGAATTGGTGATTGGATTGCCAACACAATATCCCCTTACGCTGGAACGCTTCCTGGATTGTTGGTAATATCCGTAGTTTGTGCTATACCAATATTGTCACCGCTGTTAGGCCCCGGTGCAGTTATTGCTCAGGTTGTAGGTGTCTTAGTTGGAGTTGAGATAGGAAAAGGGAGCATTCCACCTCAGTATGCATTGCCAGCATTGTTTGCTATAAACCCACAAGTTGGATGTGACTTCATTCCTGTAGGACTTAGCTTGGGAGAAGCTACGCCTGAAACGATTGAAGTTGGGGTACCTGCAATTCTCGTGTCAAGATTGATTACAGGGCCAATATCTGTTCTCATTGCCTATGCTTTCAGTATTGGACTCTACTAGCAAATAATTCTGGGGTATAATGCTCCTTATGAGTATTATACCCCAAATTTAGACAAACTTTAAGTCTTATTCATAATGGAGGATTCTATGAAATACCAATCAACGATAACGGGCTTAGGCGAATTAGCTCTTGATTTTGCTGCAGATAACCTTCTGATTCTTTTTAACGAGAATGCGCCAGCGGAGTTGGCTGAAATATCCGTCTTGCATACAATTGAGGAGGTATCCGGGGATATTCGGGTTGGGGATGTAATTATATTTTCAAAGCAAGAATATAGAGTTACAGCTGTAGGAGAAGAGGCGAATAAAACTTTCAGGCAAATGGGGCATTGTACCTTCAAATTTACAGGAAAGGAAGATGTAGAACTTCCAGGACATATAGAATTACAGGGCAACGGCATGCCGAAAGTAAAAATTGGAGATTTGTTGATTATTAAATAATGGCAAGTCAATGGAATAGGAGTGGTGGATATGTTGGGGATAAACTATAAATTAAGGGCGTTGGAAGAACGTGGTGAAAAGATCATGGCGAGCATCGTAGGGGCCGGGCAGATGGGTAAGGGTATGGTTAGCCAGATGATGCTCATGAAGGGAATCAAACCTGCGGTGGTTGTTGACATCAATGTTGAGAGTGCAGTTAGAGCCTATAAAAATGCAGGAGTTCAGGAGGATGACTATCGGATCGTCAGTAGTCTCAGTGAAGCAAATCAGTGGATGGAACAGGGAAAATATATCATTTCGGATAATGCAGAAATTGCATCTAAAGCGAATCTGATTGATGTAGCAGTGGATGCTACAGGAGTACCAGAAGTTGGTGCGAAGGTAGCAATTGAATCCATTACAAATAAAAAACATATTGTCATGTTAAATGTAGAAACGGATATTGTCATTGGGCCCTTGCTGAAGAAATTAGCAGACAACGCAGGGGTAGTCTATACGGGATCAGCGGGAGATGAACCGGGCTCGGTAAAAGAATTATATGATTTTGCCAATGCCCTTGGATTTGAAGTGAAGGTAATTGGAAAAGGGAAAAATAATAAGTTGGATTTTGATGCAAATCCTGATTCAGTCCTAGAGGAGGCAACGAGAAGAGGCGTGAGTCCTAAGATGCTGACCTCTTTTAAAGATGGAACCAAAACAATGGTAGAAATGACAGCGATGTCCAATGCAACAGGATATATACCAGATATCAGAGGCGGACATGGCGCCTCTGGTACGGTTGAAGAGCTTCCTCAGCTATTTAGGTTAAAAGAAGAAGGCGGCATTTTAAATCAATATGGTATCGTTGATTTTGTAAATGGCGTAGCTCCTGGTGTTTTTGTTATCGTATCCAGTAAACTGCCGGAAGTAAATCATGAAATGCAGTACCTAAGCATGGGACCTGGGCCGAACTATGTCCTTTATCGACCCTATCATCTCTGCAGTTTAGAAACACCTTTATCCGTAGTGCTTGCAGTGTTGGATAAACAGCCTACGATTGTACCCATGGGCGGACCTGTTTCTGAAACTGTAACAGTGGCAAAGAAAGATTTGAATGCAGGTCAAAAGCTGGATGGAATTGGGGGGTATACAGTATACGGAACCATAGAAAGGGCAGAAGTTGCAAAAACGATGGGTGCTTTGCCTCTTGGTTTGGTCAATAAAAATACGGTTCTTAAACAAAGTGTAAAAAAGGGTGATTTAATTACTTATGATATGGTAGCGTTGGATCAGGATTCTTTGATTGTTCAGCTGCGAAAGCTGCAGGATACATTCTTCTAAAGCAGGAGGGCACAAATTCTTTTCTATATAGAGAGAGGATTTGTGCTCCTAATTTACCAAAAGGAGTCAATGCGATGTATAAAATGGTTGCAGTAGATCTAGATGATACGCTTTTAGATAATGATTATCAAATATCCCGGCAAAATAGGGAAGCTATTGAAAAGTTGCTGCGTCAGAATATCATTGTAACGATTATATCTGGGAGAAGTTATGCTTCAATAAAAAGGTACGTGAATTTGCTAAATCTCAAACATTTGTGTGGAAGTCTAAACGGGGCAAGCATTATCATGCCGGAGAATGATGAAATCGTGCATCAGATATCTATTCATCAGGATATCTGTCATGAACTATTAAAGGAAATCGAACCTTCAGGGGTTCATATAAATTATTATCATAACAACAAGGTATTGTGCAGTAAGCGGACCGAACAAGCGGATGCCTATATGAACTTGACCAATATACAAATAGATTATGTGCCCTCCCTGAAAGAATACAGCTGTGAATTTGGAGCAGCAAAAATTCTTCTAATTGATGAAAATGAAAAGTTAGAACCTGTGAGACAAAATCTTTCTCTAAAATTTATTGAGAAACTAAACTTCTCCTACTCCAAACCTATATTTTTAGAGATCTTTAATAAGGATGTATCAAAGGGAAGGGCACTGCAATATATCGCAGAGTACTACCAAATTAAACAGGAGGAGATCATCGCGATAGGGGATGGAGAGACAGATGCTTCTATGATCGAATATGCGGGAATGGGTATTGCTATGGAGAATGGCAGCCAAGCGGCCAAAGAAAGCGCTGACTATATTACCGCATCGAATCAGCAAAATGGTGTGGCGAAAGCTTTGGAAAAGTTTATTTTGAATAAATGAGACAGAGAGGTGAAAAGAAATGACTATCAATAAAACAATTTTAGAAACGATGTACAAGAAAATGTTTCATGTAAGAAAATTTGAAGAGAAAGTGGCACATTTTTTTTCAATGGGAATGGTTCATGGAACGACTCACTTATATGTGGGAGAAGAGGCAACAGGAGTCGGAGCTTGCAGTGCCTTAGAAGATAAAGATTTGATTACGAGTACCCACAGGGGTCATGGTCATTGCATTGGAAAAGGTATTGATCTAAATAGAATGATGGCGGAACTATTAGGAAAAGCGACAGGTTATTGTAAAGGTAAGGGCGGTTCTATGCATATTGCAGATCTTTCCAGAGGCAATTTAGGGGCCAATGGTGTAGTGGGAGGCGGTATGCCGATTGCAGTAGGGGCTGGATTGACAGTCCAAATGAAAAAGCTGGATCAAGTAGTGGTATGTTTCTTTGGTGATGGTGCTGCCAATGAAGGCAGCTTTCATGAATCCCTAAATCTAGCCTCGGTCTGGAACCTGCCCATTATCTTTATTTGCGAAAACAATCTCTATGGTATGTCTGTACCTACATCGAAGTCAATGAAGATTCAGAATGTGGCCGATAGAGCAGCAGCTTATGGAATACCTGGCAAAATAATTGATGGGAATGATGTCATAGCAGTATACAATACGGTCATGGAAGCGAAGACGTACGTAAAGAAAAATGGTCCCATGCTGATTGAAGCGAAGACATACCGATGGATGGGCCATTCAAAAAGTGATGCCAATGTTTATCGCAGCAGGGAAGAAATTGCCGCGTGGCGTGAAAGGTGTCCAATTCAAAGATTGAAGAAATATTTAACGGAGAATGGCATTTCTACAACAGGAGAATTAGATGCGATAGAAAAGCAAGCCACGGAGGAGATCGAACAGGCCGTAGAATTTGCACAAGCTAGCCCGTATCCATCGATAGATACAATCATGGAGGATGTTTATGCGTAAGGAGGAGAAGGTCATGCGAGAAATAACCTATGCACAGGCAATTAATGAAGCCATGAGTGAGGAGATGAGAAAGGATGAGAATGTCTTTCTGATGGGGGAAGATGTAGGCTTATACGGCGGAGCCTTTGGCGTTTCTGTCGGGATGATTCAAGAATTTGGAGAAGAACGGGTTAGAGATACACCTATTTCTGAAGCGGTGATTGCAGGTGCAGCTGCAGGTGCAGCTGTTACGGGTATGAGACCTGTTGCTGAAATTATGTTCAGTGATTTTATGACGATTTCGATGGATCAATTGGTCAATCAAGCAGCGAAAATGCGATATATGTTTGGCGGAAAGGCAAAGGTACCCATGGTGATCAGGACTCCAGGAGGATCTGGGACAGGGGCCGCAGCTCAACACTCTCAAAGCTTAGAATCTTGGTTTTGTCATGTGCCTGGATTAAAAGTAGTAACGCCGTCAACTCCCTATGATGCAAAAGGACTTTTAAAAGCAGCAATACGGGATGAGAACCCGGTTGTATTTATTGAACAAAAACTTCTATATAGAAAAAAAGGATTTGTGCCGGAAGAAGATTATGTTGTTCCATTAGGAAAAGCAGAGGTAAAAAAAGAAGGCAGTGATTTGACCGTTATTACCTATGGCAGAATGGTTCCAACCTGTCTTGAAGTAGCAGAAGATTTGGAGAAGGATGGAATACAAGTGGAAGTGGTAGACCCGAGGACATTGCTTCCATTAGACAAGGAGACATTAATTCAATCGGTTAAGAAGACAGGAAGGCTGTTGGTTGTGCATGAAGCAGTACAAACAGGGGGCTTTGGCGGAGAGATTGCAGCGGTGATTGCTGACAGTGAAGCTTTTTTCTATTTAGATGCACCGATCAAAAGGCTGGGAGGATTAGATGTACCGATTCCTTATTGTCCTGAGTTGGAGAAAAATGTGGTTCCTACCTATGAAACAATTAAAAGAGCTATTTTTGAATTGCTAGCATAAGGAGGGATTGAATTGGCTGTAAGAATCATCATGCCAAAGGCAGGCATGGCTATGGAAGAAGGCACCATTGTAAAATGGTTAAAAAAAGAAGGCGAAAAAGTTGAAGTTGGCGAACCCCTCATTGAAATTCATACAGACAAAGTTAATATGGAAGTAGAGGCGCTGGTTTCTGGAACTCTTCTAAAAATCATAGGACAGGAAGGAGATGTGATTCCTGTAACAGAGACAATTGGTTACATTGGTCAGCCAGGAGAAAAAATAGAAGAAGATTTGGAAGGCAATAAGCCTGCAATAGGTGTTGAGTGGAAAGCGGAAAGCCATGAAGATATAACAGAAACCCGACAACATGAAAGGGTTGGCATGAACGGGAAAATAGCCGCAACGCCTTTGGCCAGGACCCTGGCCAAAGAAAGCAGAATTGATTTAAGTATGATAAAAGGAACCGGGAAAAGTGGAGAGATCAAAGCACGAGATATTTATTCTGCAAAAAACATAGAGGCTACGCCTTTAGCTAAGAGAATTGCAGAAAAGAACCATATTGATCTTGAAAGAATACAAGGGAGCGGCTATAAAGGGAAGGTCAGAAAAGAAGATATTATTATGGTTGAAACTACATCCAAAGCAGATGATCCACAAGCAATAAAAAGAGAGCAGATTATAGAAGCTGCTGAGAAAAAGCCTTTGACAGGTATCAGAAAGATTATTGCAGAGCGGATGCTGGCTAGTCACTTGCTGGCACCGCCTGTTACACTAAATACGAAAGCTGATGTAACTGCCTTGGCTCTGCTTAAAGAACAGTTAAAGGTACAAACGTCTTTAAAGCTTTCATTCAATGATTTTATTATCAAAGCAGCAGCAAAGGCGCTGATAGCCTATCCGAATGTTAATGTTAGTTTGGACGGTGAGGAAATCCTGTTAAGGAAAAACATTAACATCGGTATGGCTGTTGCATTAGAAGAGGGATTGATTGTGCCTGTGATTAAAGATGCGGATCGGCTTACACTTAGAGATTTGGCAGAAAAGACAAAGGAACTGGCACAGAAAGGACGTGAAGGCAAATTATTACCTGGCGAAGTAGAAAATGGAAGCTTTACTGTCAGCAATTTAGGTATGTACGATATATTATCCTTCACACCAATTATTAACCAGCCTGAAAGTGCAATTTTAGGGGTGTGTGCCATTGATGAAGAATTAAAAATGATTGACGGGAAAATCGAAAATAGAAAGATGATGGGACTAAGCTTGACTGTAGACCATCGTCTGATAGATGGAGCACAGGGTGCAATTTTCCTAAAGCATATTAAAACACTTTTAGAAAATCCTTTGGAGATATTGGTATAGTGTTTAGCGTAAATCTGTAAAAAGGAGTGGAGACATGGCAACCAAGGAAATCATGCCACAGGCTGATAGGACGATGGAATATGAGGCCTTTGATGTTGTTGTAATCGGCGGTGGGCCAGCTGGATATGTAGCAGCTATTAAAGTTGCCCAGTTGGGAGGAAAAGCAGCCTTAGTCGAGCAGGATACGGTGGGAGGAACCTGTTTAAACCGAGGATGTATCCCTACGAAAACTTACCTAAAAAATGCAGAACTTATTGAATACATTCAACAAGCAGCCAGACGGGGAATTATAATTGAAAATCCAGCTATCTGCGTGGATATGGAGAAGGTAGTAGAAAATAAAAATGATGTGGTAACTACGCTAACAACTGGTGTAGAAGGCTTGCTCAAGGCCTATGGGGTGAAACTCTATAAAGGTACCGGACGAATTGCAAAAAACAAAGAGGTTTTGGTAGATGAAAAAAAGCTGCTAAAAGGAAAAAAGATTATTTTAGCCGCCGGATCAAAACCAGCAGTACTTGAAACATTGCAAAAAGAAGAGATATCTGTACTAGACAGTGATAAGATTTTAGACCTTAAAGAAATTCCGAAGCAACTAGCGATTATTGGCGGCGGTGTCATCGGTGTAGAAATAGCCATGATATTTCGTGCCTATGGCAGCAAGGTTACAATCTTAGAAATGGCAGATAGAATTCTCCCAAGGATGGATAAAGACCTATCTGCTGTTCTTATGAAGGTGTTTAAGAAAAAGGGAATCAGGGTGATTACGGCTGTTAAAGTTGAAGATGTCCAAAAAGAAGGAAATATGACAGTTTTAAATCTCGGAGAAAAAGGAACGCTGGAAGCTACCCATATTCTGGCTGCTGTGGGAAGAACACCGAATTTAGAGGCGATTAAGGACCTCGGGTTAGCGGTTAAAAATGGAATGATTCAAGTAGATGATTACATGGAAACCAGTGAAGCCGGAATCTACGCACCGGGCGATGTAAACGGAAGAAGCCAGCTTGCCCATGCGGCTTTTAAAATGGGAGAGATAGCAGCTGCCAATGCACTGGGGCATAAAGAAAAGATCAAGCTGGATATAGTGCCTAACTGTGTTTATACTACTCCAGAGATTGGAACAGTGGGATTAACAGAGGAGGAAGCCGCTAAACGCTATGACATCAGTGTGGGGAAGTTCTTTTTTCGAGCAAATGGAAGGGCGTTGGCCTCGGGGGAAAAGATCGGGTTTGTAAAGGTAATTGCAGATAGCGTTTATGGAGAGATTTTAGGTGTACATATCATTGGACCAGGGGCAGCGGAAATGATCAATGAGGCCGCGGCCCTAATGGATATGCAGATTACCGTATATGAAGCCTCTAAAATTATTCATGGGCATCCGACTTTCTCGGAAGCATTTATGGAAGCCTGTGCAGATTGTATTGGTCAATCAATTCATCTAATTCCTAAAGGATAAGATATGATGAAAGGGGGAAGGCTGGTGTACAGTAAAACAGTTAGAATTACAAATAAAACAGGATTGCATGCTAGACCGGCATCAGAATTTACGAAAAAAGCATCCAGTTTTAGTGCGGATATAACGATTACTTTTAAAGAAAGAAAGATAAATGGAAAAAGTATTGTAGGGTTGCTGTCTGCAGGAATTACATGTGGTAGTGATATTCTCATATCAGCGCAGGGAGAAGATGAACAACTGGCAGTAGAATCTATGGTAGCATTAATCCAAACAAATTTTGGTGAATAAGAAATCTAAGTATGGAGGATAGGGGTATTGCTGTAGAAAGGAGATTTCTATGGCAATACTTCTTTATAAAAGAAAACAAAAGGAGAAGAATAAAATAAAACAACTATTCAAATAGTAGAATATATAATATGATGTTATTATAAATACCAATGGTTTTTCATATATTATTTTAAGAATTGTGTATATACTCAAATGAATGGGGTGTTTCTATGAATATTACAAAAATGCAAGCAGATCTTTATTGCATAAACTGTAATAAAAATACCCTCCATGAGGTGGTGTATCTTGGAGAAAACATCGAGAAAATTTCCTGTATCGAATGTGAAACCTCTTTGGAAATTGATGAAAAGCTGGTACTTTCTAATTATGCAGCAGATGTTTTGGGAAGAGTCACCAGTAAACCGGAACGGATGAGCAAAGAAATGCGTGATGATCTGTCAAAGTTCCTATGTTCTATTCCTTTTCGAGTTGTTACCAAGCCTTATCGTATGATAAAGGAATTCAAGATTCTAAAGGATATGACAGGAGAAAGAAAGGAATAAGTCATACGGAAAAAAGCAGCACCTAAGATAAGATGACAGGGAGGATCAGTATGATAAGAGTGGGAAGCGGTTTTGATGTACATCAATTGGTAGAGGGAAGAAAACTGATTTTAGGCGGTGTCGAAATTCCATTTGAAAAGGGACTATTGGGTCATTCTGATGCGGATGTGCTGCTGCACGCTATTAAAGATGCACTGTTAGGGGCAGCAGCTTTAGGTGATATTGGACGTCATTTTCCAGATAGTGATGAAAGCTATCGTGGTATTTCCAGTATGAAGTTATTGCAAGAGGTTAAAGTTAAATTAAAAGAAAAAGGATATGGTGTAAATAATGTGGACGCCACCATTATTGCACAAGCACCTAAAATGGCTCCTTACATCGAAACCATGCGTGAAAAAATTGCAGGAACATTGGAAATTCCCCTGGATAATATCAATATTAAGGCAACGACTACAGAAAAATTAGGTTTTACAGGCAGGGGCGAGGGGATTGCAGCCCAGGCTGTAGTAACGATCTTTTCGCAGGAAGTATTGATGAAGAATGCAATTTAGCGTTGACAATCTCAAATGAATTGGTTAATATATACTTAAATTTAAAACATTAAAAACAAAGATGGGGAATAGTAGAAGGTTAGCACTTTGTAGAGATCAGAATCCTCTGGCTGAAAGATTCTGTAGGAGCAGCTTTACGAACCCGCCCCGGAGTTTGGGACTGAAAACAGTAAGTCTTAACGGCCTCGGTCCGTTACAGCCGAATCAAGAGAGTCTCCTAAAGGAGATTAATTAGAGTGGTACCGCGGAAAATCAACCTTTCGTCTCTACAACAGCAGTGGAGAAGAGAGGTTTTTGTTTTGTACGCTTCTGCGGCAGTTGAATACATTTTCGAGCATATGCTTAACCTACATATAATGAGAAAGGAGAAAGATTATGGCAAAAAAAGAAAAGGAATTTGTTCAGGATATTACTCCCATGGAAGTAGATTTTCCACAGTGGTATACCGATGTGATTTTAAAGACAGATTTAGTTGATTATTCACCGGTAAGAGGATTTATGGTGATTAAACCTTATGGTTATGCCATCTGGGAGAATATCCAGAAATACATGGATAAACGATTTAAGGATACCGGTCACAAAAACTGTTACTTTCCACTCCTCATTCCTGAGAGTCTTTTGAAAAAGGAAGAAGAGCATGTGGAGGGATTTGCACCGGAAGTGGCATGGGTTACCCATGGTGGAAAAGAAGAACTGCCAGAAAGACTATGTGTTCGACCAACATCGGAAACGATTATTTGCTCAATGTATGCAAAGTGGTTAAAGTCCTATAGAGAGCTTCCTTATCTATATAATCAATGGTGCAGTGTGGTAAGATGGGAAAAAACCACAAGACCTTTCTTAAGAACCTCTGAGTTCCTATGGCAGGAAGGTCATACGCTGCATGAAACCTATGATGAAGCGCAGGCAGAGACCTTACAAATGCTGCAGATCTATAAAGAAACAGCGGAAAATCTGATGGCTATTCCAGTGGTTACCGGAAGAAAAAGCGACAAGGAAAAATTTGCCGGTGCCTATGCGACCTATACGATGGAAGCACTGATGCATGATGGAAAAGCTTTGCAGGCTGGAACATCCCATAATCTTGGGCAGCATTTTACAAAGGCATTTGAGATTACATTTTTAGACAGAAACGGAGAAATTCAGAACCCATATCATACTTCCTGGGGTGTTTCTACAAGACTCATTGGCGGGATCATCATGGTGCATGGAGACAACCGCGGACTGGTACTGCCCCCAAGGGTAGCACCGATCCAAGTAGTTATGATTCCAATTGCGCAACATAAAGAAGGCGTACTAGATAAGGTTTATGAGTTGAAGAAAGCACTAGGAGATGAAATCCGTATAGAGATTGATGACAGTGAGAATTATTCACCGGGTTGGAAGTTTAATGAGTGGGAAATGAAGGGTGTACCGATTCGAATTGAAGTAGGGCCAAGGGACATCGAAAATAATCAGGTAGTCATTTTCCGAAGAGATACATTGGAAAAGCAACCTGTTTCCATGGATGGATTAAAGGAAACCGTGGAAAAGCTGTTGGATGATATTCACGAGGGATTATTAGAAAAGGCAAGAAAACTAAGAGACGAAAAAACATACTATATTACAGATTTTGAAGACCTTGTAAAGAAAATGGAAACATCTCCAGGCTTTGCTAAGGGAATGTGGTGCGGCAGCCGGGAATGTGAAGACAACATTAAGGCAAAAACCAGTGCAACCATTCGATGCATTCCTTTTGAGCAGGAGGATTTGGGAGATAAATGCCATTTCTGTGGCAAAGAAGCGAAACATATGGTATATGTAGCGAAAGCATACTAATCAAACAAGACAGCGAGAGATCGCTGTCTTGTTTTTCCCCTAAGCATGTGACAAATTTCTTGATTGGAAATTTTTTTTGGGGTATAATAAGCTAATATACTGGAGATAGTTGAAAAAACAATGTTAATTTAAGATAAACGGATTTACATTGGCTATAGGGAGGTATGTACATGTCAGTAAGAACCAGATTTGCACCAAGTCCTACGGGATTTGTTCATATTGGGAGCTTAAGAACTGCACTATACAATTATTTATTTGCACGAAAGAATGAAGGCCAGTATCTTTTAAGAATAGAGGATACGGATCAAACCCGTTATGTGGAAGGTGCGGTAGAAGGAATGATCCAGGCACTGTCTTGGGCCGGTGTCAATCATGATGAGGGTGCTGTTTTTGAAGGAGATCATATCGTACAAAAAGGTGAAAAAGGACCCTACATACAATCAGAACGTTTGAATATTTATCAAAATCATATACAGCAACTGCTAGAAAGTGGACATGCTTATCACTGTTTCTGTTCCAAAGAGAGAATCGAAGAGGTTCGAGAGGTTCAGAAAGCAAAGGGATTGCTGCCGAAATACGATGGATTTTGTAGAGGAATCTCCTTAGAAGAAGCAAAAGAACGGGCAGCAAAAGGTGAACCTCATGTAATTCGTCTAAAATTACCTACTAATCGAGACATTCATTTTCATGATATTGTTAGAGGCCATGTGACTGTGAACACAGAAGATATGGATGATCAAGTATTAATGAAATCTGATGGGTTCCCAACCTATCACTTTGCGGTGGTGGTGGATGACCATCTTATGGAAATCACCCATGTCATAAGAGGTGAGGAATGGCTGCCCTCTACCCCAAAGCATGTTTTTACCTATGAAGCATTTGGATGGAAAGCGCCTCAGTTTGTACATCTTCCAAACATCCTCAATGCGGACAAAAAGAAGCTGAGCAAACGGCAAGGAGATGTGGCGGTAGAAGATTTTATTCGAAAGGGCTATTTGCCTGAGGGATTGGTAAACTATATCGCTCTAGTCGGCTGGAGTCCTGAAGAGAATAAAGAACTCTTCTCTATGGAAGAGTTAATAGAACAGTTTTCTTTAGATAGGGTATCTAAGAGTGGCGGAGTTTTTGACACTGATAAACTAAACTATATCAATGCCCATTACATTAAAGAAAGCAGTGATGAACGAATTACAGATTTGGCCATACCACATTTAATAGGAGCAGGGTATATTACTGAAGAAGAAGCCAAGGAAAAATATGCATGGCTGGTGGACATGGTTAGAGTACTAAAAGGATATCTGTCTTACGTAGGAGAAATCGTCAATAAGGTGGATCTTTTCTTTAAGACAGAAATTGAGCCTGAAGATAGTGAAGCAGAAGAATTATTAAAGCTAGAGCATGTGCCACAGCTCGTAGAGATTTTCAAGCAAAAGGTAATTGCTGCCGAAGCGATAGATGAAGCCTTTGGAAAGCAAGTATTTAAAGAAATTCAGAAAGAAACGGGTATCAAGGGACAGAATCTATTCCGGCCAGTGCGTGTTGTATTGACAGGAAGTGCCCATGGGCCGGATATGCCTCTGATTATTAAAGTTTTAGGGAAACAAAATATTCTTTCCCGCATAGAATATGTGAAAGAACATCTATTATAATTATATATAAACAAACGTCTCTGAAATTAAATATAACTGTAGGGAACAGCCCCTGTGCTGTTCCGAAAAATGGGCAGACACAAGGTTTGCCTCATACAAATGTATTTATTTTTATCGTGTAAATCTTTAAAAGACTTGGAACAGGAGAGTAAGTAAAGAGAACCTGACAGAGAAAAACTACCATTGGCTGAGAGTAGTTTAAGGCGATACTTTTACTGAAGTGCACCTGGGAGTTGCTGCCCGAAAGATCAGTAGGCGCAGCCGGTAGGCACCGTTATATGCTTTTGAGCTGAGGCAATAGCCTAAGCAGAGTGGAACCGCGAAGTACCTTCGTCTCTGTATTTATTGAGACGAAGGTTTTTTTTATTTCTATTTGAATTGGAGGGGAACAGGTGTGGGTAAGTTTTTTCAAATGATCAATGAAGATATTAAGGCAGTAATGGAAAGAGATCCTGCTGCTAAAAGCAGGTTGGAAGTACTGCTGTGCTATCCCGGCATTCATGCAATTATCAATCATCGTATCGCTCATGGTTTGAATAATAGAGGATTTGCAGTTTTAGCCCGGGTAGTTTCTCAGATCAGCAGATTTTTTACAGGTATTGAAATTCACCCTGGTGCTAAAATTGGGAGAAGATTGTTTATTGATCACGGGATGGGCGTAGTCATTGGAGAAACCGCGGAAATTGGGAATGATGTAACCATCTATCAAGGAGCTACCTTGGGGGGAACAGGTAAAGAAAAAGGAAAAAGACATCCTACTATTGGGGATAATGTAGTTATTAGCAGTGGTGCAAAAATATTAGGGCCTTTTAAGGTTGGAGATAATTCAAAGATTGGTGCAGGTTCAGTGGTGCTAAGGGAAGTACCGCCAAATTGTACAGTTGTAGGTGTACCGGGGCATATTGTAATTAAAGATAATAAAAAACTGAAAAATATGCATAAGGAAGAAATCGATTTAGATCAGGTGCGGCTGCCAGATCCTGTTGCTGAAGAACTGGAGTGCTTGAGAAAACGAATTGTAGAGCTGGAAAAAAAGACAATAGAAAAGGAGCGATAATATGAGATTATTTAATACCTTAACAAGAAAAAAAGAAGAATTTATATCTATGATACCTGGTGAGGTGAAGATGTATGTTTGCGGTCCCACCGTATATAACTATTTTCATATTGGAAATGCCAGACCCTTTGTGGTATTTGATACCCTTAGAAGATATTTAGAGTATCGAGGCTATAAGGTAACCTATGTACAAAACTTTACGGATGTAGATGACAAAATTATCAACAGAGCAGAAGAAGAGGGTATCAGTCCTGAAGAGGTTAGTAAAAAATATATTCAAGAATATTTTAAGGATGCAGAGGCTTTGGGTGTTAAGAGGGCAGATATTCATCCAAAGGTTACAGAGAATATTCAAGAGATTATTGCTTTTGTAGAAAAACTGATTAAGAAGGGTTATGCTTATGAAGTAAATGGAGATGTTTATTTTGATACAGCACGCTTTGAAGACTATGGGAAACTGTCAAAACAGAATCTGGAAGATTTAGAGGCTGGTGCTAGAATTGAAGTAAATGAAATCAAGAAAAACCCTATGGATTTTGCCTTATGGAAAGCACAAAAATCTGATGAATTGGCATGGAATAGTCCTTGGGGAAAGGGAAGGCCCGGTTGGCATATTGAATGCTCTGTAATGTCTACAAGGTATTTAGGAGAAACCATTGATATCCATGCAGGCGGACAAGATTTGATCTTCCCTCATCACGAAAATGAAATTGCACAAAGTGAAGCCTGCAGTGGACACCCTTTTGCAAGGTACTGGATCCACAATGGATATATTAATATAGACAATGAAAAAATGTCTAAATCAAAGGGAAACTTCTTTACTGTAAGAGATATTTTGAAAGAATATGACGCAGAAACAGTGAGATTCTTTTTGTTATCGGCGCAGTATCGAAATCCCATCAATTTTAGTCGTGAACTAATGGAGCAGTCAAAAAATGCATTAGAGCGATTCTATAACGCAAAGAAAAATCTAGAGCACTTATTGGAAAATGCAGTAGAAAAAGAATTGGATGCGATTGAAAAAGATTTATACCATAGATTTGAGAAATATCGCCAAAAGTTCATCGAAGCAATGGAAGACGATATCAATACTGCTGATGCCATCGCGGCTATTTTCGAACTCGTCAAAGAGATGAATGCTACCGTTAGAATCGAGCATAGTAAACAGCTTATCAAAGGCAGCCTTGACTTACTTATAGAACTGACCGGCGTTTTAGGACTCTTAACAAAAAAAGAAGATACGATCGACACTGAGGTTGAGGAGCTGGTACAACTGCGGCAAAAGGCAAGAAAGGAAAAAAACTTTGCTTTAGCAGATCAAATCAGGGACCAATTGAAGGAAAGAGGTATTACCATAGAAGATACTCCACAAGGGGTACGGATTATAAAAAAGTAATTTGTAGTAGAATGAAGATTGCAGAGGAGGGTCTCCGTGCCCTCCAAATAGAATACCTTGTGAAAGAAAGTGAATTGTGTTAAAATGCAATATAGCAATTGAAAAAGGCAGGTTTTTTCATGAATATAGATTTTCTAAAGGAAATGGGATTGACAGCAAAAACAAAAGAAGAGATCCAGTTTACTCATCCATTGGTGTTAGCCTATATAGGAGATGCGGTATATGAAGTTTTTGTCAGAATCTATATCCTTCACCAATATGGTGGAAACGTAAATGGACTACATAAGCTGGCCACTAAGTTTGTAAAGGCAGCGGCGCAAGCAGAAATTGTACACCTGTTGGAGCCACGATTGACGGAGGAAGAATGGAGTATTATTAAACGGGGAAGAAATCAAAAATCCGGCACGACACCTAAAAATGCGAATGTAGGGGATTATCGATATGCTACTGGCTTTGAAACCTTGATCGGCTACCTGTACCTTACAGAGCAGTACCTTCGGTTAGAAGAAGTCATTAAGTATGCCTTAGAAATTATAGAACAAAAGGAGACAATTCATGAATAAGAAGGAAAAAATTTTATCGTTGGTTACCCTATTACTGGTGGCAGTACTGTTTTCTAAGTCATTCTTTTTAGATGAAGCAAAAACTAAGACAGAGGAAGAGTTGAAATTCAAACAGTTTGTAGAAAAAGCCGTTGATGAAAAAGTGGAAGGGTTCTTGAAGCGAAATAATATCGTAAAATATAGAGTAGTGTCGATAGAGCAGATTAGCCAAGAAGGGATTTCCCGGATTGAATATTTGGACGAGCAGGGAAAGGAATATATACAAGGAACAATTCAGGGCCAATATAGGGCGAAAGTCAGAGGATATTTTCTATACCTGATTCCTTACAAGGAAATCCGGGTGCTTAGCCGAGAATAGAAAAATAGGGTCAGATTACTGGCCTTTTTGTTTTTTAAATCCTATAGACCTGTGGTATAATTTTGGATAAAAGGAAAAAACATCATGATGAGGAGGATGGAAAATGAAGGTAGAACTGCTTCAATATACACCGCAACCTGAAAAGGTGGTCGCTGCAGCTGCAAAACTCTGTTATTCCCCCGTAGGTGTAGACAAGATTATGGAGGACTTGACTGAGGAGAAAGCGGAGAAATTTGTCGGGATGTTGATGGGTATGGGCCACGAATCTCCCATAGAGCACGTATCATTTACTTTTGCAGCAGAGGGTGTTAGCCGGGTACTTACCCATCAGTTGGTAAGACATAGAATTGCATCTTTTTCCCAGCAGTCGCAGCGATATGTAAAGCTGGAACAATTTGAGTATATTATCCCACCAAGTATCGCAGAAATCCCTGAGGCGAAGGAAAAATTCATTCAGGCAATGGAAGCAGATCAGAAGCATTATAATGAATTAGTAGAGCTCCTCTATAAAAAACATTTTGACCAGTTGATCCAGGAAGGAAAAACAGAAAAACAGGCAAAAATGGCAGCAGAAAAGATGTCTATTGAGGATGCACGATATGTATTCCCAAATGCTTGTGAAACAAAAATTGTTTATACGATGAACGCTAGAACCCTGATGAACTTTTTCCATCATCGATGCTGCGAAAGAGCACAGTGGGAAATTCGCCAGCTGGCTACAGAAATGTTAAAACTGGTAAAAGCAGTAGCCCCTAGCCTGTTTAAGTATAGCGGCCCGAACTGCCTGAATGATCCATGTCCTGAAGGCAGTATGACCTGTGGAAAAACCCTTGAGGTAAGAGAATTCTTTAAAAGCCTATAGGATATATAGATTTAGAATCGGGAAGATGAACTTTTTATTGATAGGATAGAACTAGTTGTAGGGAATGGCCCCTGTGCCGTTCCGCTTAGGATAAACTATATAATCTGCAGCATTGTCATAAGGCGAGGCTGCAGATTTACATAAGCAGATAAACCTATGGGAAAGCTATTAGAAAAAATAAGTGAGGTGCCAATCAATGACGCAATCAGATAAGATTGAAGGAAGAAATCCAGTCTTAGAAGCACTAAAAGCAGAAAGAGAAATTGACAAAATATTCATTGCAAAGGGAGCCGAGCAAGGATCTGTTCAAAAAATAGTAGGAGTGGCAAAGGATCGAGGAATCCCTATACAATATGTGGAGCGACAAAAGCTCGATCAAATTTCAGAATCCCATGCCCATCAAGGGATTATAGCCTTCGTGGCAGCTTATCGATATGTAGAAGTTGATGAGATATTAGAAAGCGCGGCCCGGAAGGAAGAATCACCCTTTATTGTTATTTTAGATGAGATTACAGATCCCCATAATCTAGGATCTATTCTCCGTACGGCAAATGCGGCTGGTGTACATGGTGTAATCATACCAAAACGTAGGGCAGTGGGATTGACGGCAGTTGTAGCAAAAACCTCTGCTGGTGCTATTGAATACGTCCCTGTTGCAAAGGTCTCTAACATTTCACAGACCATCGAGTATTTAAAGGAAAAGGGATTGTGGGTAGTTGGAGCAGATATGGATGGGCAGAGCACCTATTATGAGCAGGATTTAACCGGAAATGTAGCCTTGGTAATCGGTAGTGAAGGACAAGGCATTGGCAGGCTTATAAAAGAAAAATGTGATTTTATTGTACGCATACCAATGAAGGGACAATTAAGCTCTTTAAATGCCTCTGTAGCTGCTTCCCTGCTGATGTATGAGGTTATGCGGCAAAGAGATCGAAGGAAATAGGGTGAATCGTTCTTGCGCAATTATCTTTTTGTTGATGGGTATAATATTATCAATGCTTGGCCAGAGTTGAAAGAAGCAAGTGGAGCCAATCTGCAGCAGGCTCGGGAAAATCTGATAGAGCAAATGATAGAATATCAATCCTTTGTAGGAGAACGGGTGACTATTGTATTTGATGCACATTTGGTAAAGGGGAGTAACCAAAAAAATGAAACCATTAGCGGTGTTGAAGTGGTATTTACGAAAGAGCATCAAACGGCAGACTCCTATATTGAGAGACAAGTAGAACAGTTGACCCGAAATCAAAGAAATAGGGTTCGAGTTGCTACTTCTGATTGGGCAGAGCAACAGTTTGTGCTTGGCAGCGGTGCTACCAGGATTTCTGCCAGGGAGCTGCGGATTGAGATGGACCTGGTGAAGAAGAATATTCGAAAAAAAGCAGAGGAAATTCGTCAGAATCGTTCCGCTTTAGCGGATCGGTTAGATGATGAAACTGTTCAAATCCTTGAAAAATGGCGAAGAAAACAGTAAATCAGCTTGACTACATAATCTGGTTGCGATATAATAAAAATACAGTTTTTGTGCTTTTGATATACAAGGAGTAGTCAAAAACCATGGTTTCTCCTGAGAGAAGTGCTGTGATATTTGGCAGGATAGCAAAGGCTTTTTGTTCTATACAAAAGAAAAGCACAAATTGAATACAGTGCTGGAGGCGATATTGGTGGGAATAGGAGCACAAAAGGAAGTATTGGACAGCTATGAACGTATGATTGATGAAGAAGTTGTTGAGGATGCAAGAAATGGAGATGCTAAGGCCCAGGAATATCTAATAAAGAAGTACAAGAACTTTGTCCGTGCTAAAGCAAGGTCTTATTTTTTGATTGGTGCAGACAGAGAGGATATCATCCAAGAAGGGATGATTGGTTTATTTAAGGCAATTCGAGATTTTCGTTCGGACAAGCTGTCTTCCTTCAGAGCCTTTGCAGAACTGTGCATTACAAGACAAATCATTACAGCAATAAAAACTGCGACCCGACAAAAACATATTCCTTTGAACTCTTATGTTTCCTTAAACAAGCCTATTTACGATGAAGAATCCGATCGAACGTTGTTGGACGTCTTGTCCGGCGCGAAGATTTCTGATCCTGAAGAATTAATTATATCCAGAGAAGAACTAGGTCATATCGAATCAAAGATTGGTGAGATTCTTAGTGATTTGGAATGGAAGGTATTGATGTCTTATTTACAAGGGAAATCTTATCAGGAAATTGCAGAGGATTTAGACCGGCATGTAAAGTCTATTGACAATGCCCTTCAGCGGGTAAAGCGTAAGCTAGAGCGATATTTGGAAGTACGCAGCAGTTAAAAATTGGAAAATGTTTTCTGTTAAAAAGAGTTGACATGTATAGTAGAAGATAGTAAAATATTAAACAGTGAATGCCCATGTGGCTCAGTAGGTTAGAGCGTCGCCTTGGTAAGGCGGAGATCGGCGGTTCGAATCCGCTCATGGGCTCCATAATTTATTTCATACATATAGATACACCCGGATGAGTTTACTGTGAATTATTTTTAAAATATACTTTTAAAGCATGTGTACAATATTAAGAGTGTATAGGAGGAGAAAAAAATGGCAAAGGCTAAATTTGAGAGAAATAAGCCCCACGTTAACATTGGAACAATCGGACACGTAGACCACGGAAAGACAACATTAACAGCAGCGATCACATTAACATTAAACAAGAGATATGGATTTGGTAACGCAGTAGCATTCGACCAAATAGACAAAGCACCGGAAGAAAGAGAAAGAGGAATCACAATCTCAACAGCACACGTTGAATATGAGACACCAAATAGACACTACGCACACGTAGACTGTCCAGGACATGCTGACTATGTAAAGAACATGATTACAGGAGCAGCACAAATGGATGGAGCAATCCTAGTATGTGCAGCAACAGATGGACCGATGCCGCAAACAAGAGAGCACATCCTGCTTTCCAGACAGGTAGGGGTACCATACATTGTAGTATTCTTAAACAAGTGCGACATGGTAGATGACGAAGAGTTATTAGACTTGGTAGAAATGGAATTAAGAGAATTATTAAGCGAATATGAATTCCCGGGAGATGATACACCAATCATCAGAGGATCAGCATTACATGCATTAAATGATCCGGCAGGACCATGGGGAGACAAAATCCTTGAATTATTCGAAGCAGTAGACAGCTACATTCCAGAACCGGTAAGAGAAACAGATAAGCCGTTCCTAATGCCGGTAGAGGACGTATTCTCTATCACAGGAAGAGGAACAGTTGCAACAGGAAGAGTAGAAAGAGGCGTAGTAAAAGTACAAGACGAAGTAGAAATCGTAGGATTAACAGAAGCGCCAAGAAAAGTAGTAGTAACAGGAGTAGAGATGTTCAGAAAGTTATTGGATCAAGCACAAGCTGGAGATAACATCGGAGCATTATTAAGAGGTGTGCAAAGGGATGACATTGAAAGAGGCCAAGTATTAGCGAAGCCTGGATCAATTAAACCGCATACGAAGTTCAAAGCGGAAGTATACGTATTAAAGAAAGAAGAAGGTGGAAGACATACACCATTCTTTAACGGATACAGACCACAGTTTTATTTCAGAACAACAGACATCACAGGATCCATTGGATTACCGGAAGGAATGGAAATGTGTATGCCTGGAGACAACGTACAAATGATCATCGAATTGATCAACCCAATTGCCATCGAAGAAGGATTAAGATTTGCGATTCGTGAAGGTGGAAGAACAGTTGGTGCGGGTGTTGTTGCTTCTATCGTTGAATAATTCATAAAGATATAGAGGGACTAGGTTTGTAAGCCAAGCCTAGTCCTTTTAAATGATCATAATTTTCATAGAGGAATCTAAGGAATAAGGTAATAAACATAACAAATACTGGTTATACTAAGTTGGAATTGTGAATATAAACACAGAGAAGAAAATACAAGAAAAGCTGGTATTTTTTTCTCTGTGTTTATCATCAATAAACAGAGACTGAATGCTTGTAGATGCTGTCTTCTCCAAGTTTGAACACATAAAAACCTTATTGACATCCGCTAAAAATTATGATAGCTTTATTAAGTAATGGTATTATAATGAGATATCTGCGTCGATTTGCAAAGGTACTTGAGATAGACACAAGTTTTAGGAGGTGTAGAAATGAGAGTAAAAATTACCCTTGCTTGTTCAGAGTGTAAACAAAGGAATTATCACACAATGAAGAATAAAAAGAATGACCCGGACAGATTAGAAATGAAGAAATATTGCAAGTTTTGCAAAGCTCATACTTCTCACAAAGAAACAAAGTAATCCTTACCCTTTGTATGTATGTTTTCCATATTAATATATAAGGATGTGAATTGAGTATGGCAACACAAACGAATACAAATAATTTGGGAAAAACACGAGATTTCGGCAAGTTTTTAAAAGGTGTTAAATCAGAATTGAAAAAAGTCAACTGGCCAAACAAAAAAGAACTAACCTCATACACGGGAATTGTATTCATTACATGCGGAGTCGCTGCATTAGGAATATGGTTCGTAGACAGTGCATTTGGACAGATCCTTAAGTGGATCATTAAATAGTGAGGGAGGGAAGAGTATTCTATAGCATTCTATAGATACTCTCTAGTATGTCGGAAAAAGCGAAATGGTATGTAGTGCATACCTATTCTGGGCATGAAAATAAAGTAAAGGCAAACATCGAAAAGCTTGTAGAAAATAGAGGCATGGAAGATGTAGTTCATGAAGTTGCAGTGCCCACAGAAGACAAGGTAGAAATTAAGAACGGAAAGAAAAAGGTTAAACAGAAGAAAATCTTTCCAGGCTATGTTATCGTAAAAATGATCATGACTGATGAGTCTTGGTATCTTGTGAGAAATACCAGAGGCGTAACTGGTTTTGTTGGTCCGGGATCGAAACCAATTCCATTGTCTGATGAAGAAGTTAGAAACATGGGTATTGAGGAAGCTGTCCCTGAAATTGATATGGCCGTGGGAGATACGATTAAAGTGATATCTGGACCTTTTGAAAGCTTTATTGGAAATGTGAAGGAAATTAATTTGGAAAAACATACGCTCAAAGTTCTGATTTCTATGTTTGGCAGGGAAACACCTGTAGAACTTGATTTTGTACAAGTAGAGAAGTTATAGTTTGCTTTTAAAAAGCAAGAACTGCTTTTTTAAGATAAACATACAATTTAATAGAATTGTATGAGAATAGGAATACACATAGATAAATGAGGAGGTGTAGTCATGGCTAAAAAAGTTACAGGATTAGTAAAATTGCAAATTCCTGCAGGAAAAGCTACTCCAGCACCACCAGTTGGTCCTGCTCTAGGACAACAGGGTGTTAATATAATGCAATTCTGTAAAGAATTCAATGCTAGAACTGCAGATCAAGCTGGTTTAATTATACCAGTTGTTATTACTGTTTATCA
Organism: Geosporobacter ferrireducens; assembly: GCF_001750685.1. Classification (GTDB taxonomy): domain Bacteria; phylum Bacillota; class Clostridia; order Peptostreptococcales; family Thermotaleaceae; genus Geosporobacter; species Geosporobacter ferrireducens. The sequence continues at coordinate 3,700,107 of NZ_CP017269.1, forward strand.
GGACAGATCTTTTACCTTTATTACTAAAACGCCACCGGCAGCTGTTCTATTAAAGAAAGCAGCAAAAATCGAGAGTGGATCTGGTACACCTAACAAAACAAAGGTTGCTAAAGTTTCAATGAATCAGGTAAAAGAAATTGCTGAACAAAAAATGCCAGACCTAAATGCTGGTAGTATCGAAGCGGCCATTAGTATGGTGAAAGGTACTGCTAGAAGTATGGGAATTGTTGTAGAAGAGTAATTCGCAGATAGCAAATCGCGTGGGAGGTATTCTCAACACCGTTAAAACCACAGGGAGGGAACCAAATGCCAAAAAGAGGTAAGAAATATCAAGAAAGCTTTAAAACAATTGACAGAATGCATTTATATGATCCAAACGAAGCTTTTAACCTAGTATTAACAACTGCAAAAGCAAAGTTTGATGAAACTGTTGAAGTACACGTGAAACTGGGCGTTGACTCAAGACACGCAGATCAACAAGTAAGAGGTGCCATCGTATTGCCCCATGGTACAGGAAAAACGAGAAGAGTACTTGTATTTGCAAAAGGTGACAAAGCGAAAGAAGCAGAAGTTGCCGGAGCAGATTATGTAGGTGCAGAAGATTTAGTACAAAAAATTCAAAACGAGAATTGGTTTGAATTCGATGTTGTTGTAGCAACACCTGACATGATGGGACTCGTAGGTAGACTTGGTAGAGTACTTGGACCAAAGGGATTAATGCCGAATCCAAAATCTGGAACGGTTACCTTTGAAGTTGAAAGGGCCATTAACGAGATTAAAGCCGGTAAGGTAGAATATCGTCTAGATAAAACAAATATTATCCACGTACCGATTGGTAAAGTATCTTTCGGTGTAGATAAGTTAACAGATAACTTCCAAACCTTATTGGAAGCAATCATTAAAGCAAAACCAGCGGCAGCAAAAGGACAATACTTAAGAAGTGTAGTTGTTGCGAGTACAATGGGCCCTGGTGTTAAAATAAATCCTGTTCGTGTAGTGGGTTAATATACCAATAAAGCAGTATTGACATATATAGTTTACAATGATACAATTGCATAGTTGTAAATGAAATATGAATATAAACCGTAGACAGTAGGTACCCAATGGGTTTAAAGAAAGCCTGCCGAGGTAATTTTCTATAGATTTAAGGAAATTATTGAACCTCTCTATGTCTACGGCAGAGAGGTTCTGTTATTTTTAACAGAACGGACCCAGCAATAGTAAAATTGCAGAGGAGGTGGACATCTAAATGTCAAGCAAATTGGATGCAAAAAAGCAGATCGTAGAAGAAATCAAAGGGAAGTTTAGCAAAGCACAATCAGCGATTATTGTTGACTATCGTGGTTTAAAAGTAGAAGAGGTTACAGAACTTCGAAGCAAAATGAGAGAAGCCGGCGTAGAGTACAAGGTATATAAAAACACGATGACAAGAATGGCTGCTCAAGAAACTGGATTTGAAGCATTGCTAGGCGACTTAACAGGTCCAAATGCCATCGCATTCGGATACAATGATCCTGTAACACCTGCAAAGATTTTAAGTGACTTTGCAAAGGATCATAAGAAACTTGAGTTAAAAGCAGGACTTGTAGAAGGTCAATACTGTGATGTAGAAAAGGTAAAGGCAATTGCCAATATCCCATCAAGAGAAGTATTACTTGCACAATTCCTTGGAAGCATTAAGTCACCATTATCAAATCTTGCATACTTATTACAAGCAATTGCTGATAAGCAAGATGGTGCGGAAGCGTAATAATCATTTTGGGAAAATAATTCGGAGGTGTATATAAAATGACAAAGGATCAAATTATTGAAGCGATTAAAGGCATGACAGTATTAGAATTAAATGAATTAGTAAAAGCATGTGAAGAAGAGTTTGGTGTATCTGCAGCAGCTCCAGTAATGATGGGCGGAGCTCCAGGAGCAGCAGCAGCTCCAGTTGAAGAAAAAACTGAGTTCGATGTAGTATTAGCAAGTGCTGGTGCTGAAAAGATCAAAGTTATTAAAGTAGTAAGAGAATTAACAGGCTTAGGATTAAAAGAAGCAAAAGACTTAGTTGATGGCGCTCCTAAGACATTAAAAGAAGGCGTTTCTAAGCAAGAAGCTGAAGAAATCAAAGCAAAATTAACTGAAGTAGGCGCTTCTGTAGAAGTGAAGTAATAAACGATAGAAAAAGGTATTGTGAGTAATCACAATACCTTTTTCTATCGTTTAACTTTTAGGTCATTCAGACAATAAAGTTGTGAATGCGATAAGCAGATGAATTCATTAACGATTAGATATTAGATTTCTTTCTGTAATGACGCTTTTGTAATAACTGGTTGATGCTGCGGCGGTATAAACTGCTGTTTCAATTGATTAACAAAGGAAGGTTGGGTAAATACAAAGCCTGCTACAATTGTTGTAAAGGGTGCTACAGTAACAAGTCCGAAGCTTCCTACGATGGTATGGAGAATTTCTGCAGAAACATATTTTAGATTAAATATATTTATGGTGGGTGTTCCCTGTGCCATAAAGACCATCATAAGAGCAATATAGCCGCCAGAGTAGGCCAGCAACAGCGTGGTAGTCATAGTGCCGATGACTGCGCGGCCAATATTCAAGCCGGATTTTATCGCTTCTTTCGTGGTGATGTAAGGATTATTTTGTATGATTTCATACATGGCAGCAGATATATCCATGGCCAAATCCATTAAAGCACCGGAGGATGCGATGAAGATTGCCGCAATAAAGATATCCGTTAAATTTAAATAATCATAGCCAGCGTACAAAAGGCTTTCTGAAAATGGCATGATGGCGCCATGTACCTTAAATTGAGCACCAAAAATGATGGCTAGGAAACACGTTAGAAAAGTACCGGCTAAAGACCCGATAATGGCTACGAGAGATTTTCGGTTGTATCCCCCTACCAGTACAATAATTACTAAGGTTAACAGTACCACAACACCCATGGATACAATAATGGGGTTCCAGCCCTTTAAAAGGGTAGGGATGAGAACTTTCCAAATCATCAGTATGGTCAATACAAAGGAAAGTAAAGCCTTTACACCTGTCCAACCGGCGTATCCGATCAGTAGAAGCACAAAAGCGCCGAAAAGAATTAATTCAAGGTTAATGCGGTAGTGATCAATGATATTTGCGAATTGAATTTTCCCTTGGTAGGTATCTAGGACAACGAGGGCTTTATCGCCCTGTACAAATACTTTATCCATTTCCATTTTTCCGATAAACCGGTTGGTGCCTTCTATTATTTGGCCCTTGTAGGGACCATTTAAAACCTGAAGGGTGCAGATTTGCGCGCCTTGCCGTATGATTCCGGTACTGTACATAGTTGAATCATTGGTATCTAGAACAAGGGCAGCTGCACGTACACTATCAGGATATTGATTGGTGGGAAAACCGGTAGGCACAAAGGCCAGCAGGATGACAAGGGCAGTTACCACAAGTGCGGATATTGCATCAGAATTGCAGAAATATTTACGCATGCAGCGTTCATTCCTTTCTGGATAGATAAAATAGATAGAGGCCGAAATGGACCTCTATCTGGCAAAAATATAATCTCGTTATGCTTACTAAAAATCATTTTGCTATAATAGAAGCTATTTCTGGTCTGCTTTTGTGATGGCTGCCATTTTTTTGTAGATATCCGTATTGTCATAGGAGCCGTTAAATAACTCATGACCAAGTCCTACTGCATATACAGGGACTGGAAGACCGGTATGGGAGTATGTGGTAAAGCTTAATCCTGCTTTGTTATTTAGAATATGCGTTAATGTAACGGTTAATGGTTCATAAGTACCGTAGATAATTTTTTCATGATCGGTATAGTTTCTATCTGCTTTTGCTTCCATGCTGCGCTTAAAAGCCTCTTGTAAACGTGAGTATTCAGAAGCTGTCAGTACTAAACCGGAGGTACCATCAGCAGATGCAGTTAAGCCGAATGCAGTTTTGATTTGTGGCAGTAAATCTTCAAATTTGTAGTTTTCAGGCTTTGTACTCTTTTTATAGTCATTGATAATCTTGTCAAAACCGATATAAGACAGGGTCTGTTTTTCAAGTTTATTAAAGAAGGTTTCATATTCTGTTCCGGCAAAACCGATCGTTAATCCACCGCATTCATGATCTCCGGTTACGATAATGAGTGTATCGTTCGGATATTTTTCATATACCTTGTAAGCTTCCATTACAGCGTTATTGAATTCAATAGTATCATGGATAGAAGCAGCTGCGTCATTGGCGTGGTTTGCCCAGTCGATTTTTCCCGATTCAACCATCATAAAAAAACCGTTTTTATTATCCAATACTTCAATGCCTTTTCTAACGTAATCAGAGAGCTTTAACTCTCCATCTTTTCGGTCAATTTCATAAGGCATAGCTTTATCGGCATCCAGTTCTGGATTGATGGCGATGACTTTTCCGGAGTTATTATTTAATTGAAGAATCTCATCCTTTGTACTTGCAACTGTAAATCCATTTTTCTTTGCGACGTCAAGTATATTTTGAGGATTAGGCATCTTTGTGTTTTTGCCTTCTGGATCTTTAAAGCCACCGCCTCCGAAATAGTCGAAGTTGCTGTTGGCTAATTGTAAACCAATTTCATAGTAGTTGTTTCTGCTTGCTTCATTTGCATAGAAAACTGCAGGTGTAGCATGATCGATGGATACGCTGGAAACAACTCCGATTTTATAACCCTTATCCTTAAGTTTTCTTGTGATAGGTTCAACACTAGTTTGCTTTTGCGGATCCATATTGATAATGCCGTTGCCGGTTTTAATGCCAGAAGCAATAGAAGTACCGGTAGAAGCAGAATCAGGAATAAAAGAATCACTGTCAAAAGTAGCTGCTACACCAGTAGCTGGAAAATTTGTAAAGTCTAAGGCTTTTGTTTGTGGTGCAGTCGTTTTTTTCTGAGCACCTAGATACATCTCTGCAGCAGCAATCTGCGGAAAGCTGGTACCGTCGCCAATAAATAAGAAGACATATTTTGGCGTCTTTCCGTTATATGTATTGTTAGTTTTGCTAAAAGCTTGAGCAAATGTGTCACTGGGTAAAAATGCAGATAATGCAACAGTTAAAACGAGTAGTAGTGCAAGAATAGGTAAAACTCTGTTTTTCATCTTGAACACGCAATACACCCCCAAAAATTATAATTTCTTTTTACTAAGGATAAAAAGCAATGATGAATGGACAAAAAATTTATGTATACCTCCTTTCAAGTATAGATGTATGACTGAGAAGTTTAACTTTCAACCTGGTTTTATTTCCGGATCCTGGTAGGGGAGGACCTGGGTGGATAAATAAAGATTCTCATCTCAGTCACAAATCTATAAAAGTATTGTGTTAAGATATTTTTATAATACGAGAGGATACTGTCACTCTTAGTGTAGAGTACGAATGTTAAGTTGCTGTTAGTTGATTTTTAAATTTTAGTTAATCTACAGAATTAAAGGGGCGGTGAAAAAAGACAATAAAAAAAGACCTTTCGGTCTTCTTGCGCTTATTTATATAGTAAAAAAGAGTTTTCGTAACATAACAAAAAATAAAGAAAAAACAGGCTTGACAATAAAAAATCATTGTGATAGCATTATATAATGCCATACAAGTCAAAAGTTTTAGGCCCATTGTATAAATAATAAAAAATATGGCAATAGTATAGAGGATATTATAATATACATATTTATCCTGTAAGACTTTCGTGTATATATTCTTATTATAAACAAAAAGAAAGAAAAATTCCACAACAATGTATAAAAAAAGATCCACTTAAAAGGCTTTAGGTTTTTTAATAATCGGAAGCTTTTATTCATGCCTATTATTAAGTAGGACAGAAGGGCAAAGAAGCTTTTTTGCAGCACATGGAAAATTATGAACCACTGCAAGTTGTGGATAAGTCATAATTTTCATTATGTGTTCCAAAAAAGTCTTCCTACAAAATGTTTAAAGAAGACTTTTTTATAATACTACAAGGGGTGAAAAAAATGCCACATCCTATTAAGGTCGGAAGAAAAACCAGAATGAGTTATTCCAGTATCGACGAAGTATTAGATATGCCAAATTTGATTGAAATTCAAAGAAGATCCTATGAATGGTTTTTAAGAGAAGGTTTAAGGGAGGTTTTTGAAGATATTTCACCAATCCAGGACTATACTGGAAATCTAATTTTAGAGTTTATTGACTATTCTCTTGATGGAGAACCAAAGTACGAGGTGGAAGAAAGTAAAGAGCGTGATGTTACCTATGCTGCTCCTTTGAAAGTAAAAGTTCGCCTAATTAATAAAGAAACAGGCGAGGTAAAGGAACAAGAAGTTTTTATGGGTGATTTCCCACTCATGACCGATACAGGGACTTTTATTATAAACGGTGCAGAGCGGGTAATTGTAAGCCAGTTGGTACGTTCACCTGGACCTTATTATGCAGAACAAGTGGACAGAACCGGAAAGCGACTCTATTCTACCACATTAATTCCTAATCGTGGCGCATGGTTAGAGTATGAAACAGATTCGAATGATGTCATTTCTGTTCGCGTAGACAGAACAAGAAAACAGCCAATGACAGCATTGTTAAGAGCTCTGGGCTTCGGTACTGATGCAGAAATACTGCAGCTATTGGGAGAGGATGAAAGACTTATCCATACATTGGATAAAGACAATACAAAATCCCAGGAAGAAGGCTTATTGGAGATTTATAAAAAGCTAAGACCTGGGGAACCACCAACGGTGGAAAGTGCAAGATCTTTGTTGGATTCCTTGTTTTTTGACCCAAAACGGTATGACTTAGCAAAGGTTGGCCGCTATAAGTTTAATAAAAAACTAGGATTAGTCAATCGAATCTCAGGATTTAAAGCAGCGGAAGCTGTTGTAAACGCTAGTACTGGTGAAATTTACGTAGAAGAAGGTCACAAAATTGATCGAGATACAGCCATCATGATTGAAAATGCAGGCATTAAAGCAGTGAATATTCTCGGCGACGACGGAAAAATTGTTAAAGTAATTGGAAACCACTTTGTAGATATTAGAGAATACATATCCTTTAATATAGATGGATTAAATATCGAGACGAAAGTTCACTATCCTGTATTACGAGAAATCCTGGATACATATAAACTAGAAAACGAACTAAGAGAAGCGCTAAAAGAAAGAAGCAGGGAATTGTCACCTAAGAATATTATTATTGATGATATCGTTGCTTCTATTAGTTATGTTCTCAGTTTAGCCCACGGAGTAGGAGAAATTGATGATATCGATCACCTCGGAAACAGAAGATTACGTTCTGTAGGCGAGCTTTTGCAAAACCAATTTAGAATAGGTCTATCTAGGATGGAAAGAGTTGTTAAAGAGAGAATGACCATTCAAGATATTGATGTAATTACACCGCAGGCATTAATCAATATTAGGCCGGTCGCTGCGTCTATAAAAGAGTTTTTTGGAAGCAGCCAGTTGTCTCAATTTATGGATCAAACCAATCCTTTAGCAGAATTGACCCATAAGAGAAGATTATCTGCTCTTGGACCGGGCGGTCTTTCAAGGGAACGTGCAGGTTTTGAGGTGCGTGACGTTCACCATTCCCACTATGGCCGTATGTGTCCAATTGAAACCCCTGAAGGTCCGAACATCGGTTTGATTGGTTCTCTAACAACTTACGCAAGAATCAATGAATATGGTTTTATTGAATCTCCATACCGGAAGGTAGATAAAAAAAGAGGGGTTGTAACGGAGAAGATTGACTATCTAACCGCTGATGAAGAAGATAAATTCATTGTTGCACAGGCCAATGAGCCGCTAGATGAAGAAGGACGATTTGTTAACCGTAGAGTAACTTCAAGAACGCGTAAGGGAGATATCGACGTAGTTCCTCAGGATGAAGTAGACTACATGGATGTATCACCGAAGCAGATGGTTTCTGTAGCTACAGCTATGATTCCGTTCCTTGAAAATGATGATGCCAACCGTGCCCTTATGGGTTCGAACATGCAGCGTCAGGCAGTACCATTACTTCAAACCGATGCGCCGATTATTGGAACAGGTATGGAGTTCGTAGCCGCTAAGGATTCCGGAACCGTAATTTTAGCAAAAAATGCAGGAATTATTGAACGGGTATCGGCTGATGAAATTATTGTAAAAAGAGATGACGGTCAGGGTCGTGACAAATATAAACTGCTGAAGTTTAAGCGTTCCAATCAAGGAACCTGTATTAACCAAAGGCCGATTGTATCAAAAGGCGAGCATGTAGAAAAAGGAGAGACGATTGCCGATGGGCCTTCTACGGACAAGGGAGAAATTGCATTAGGAAGAAATCTTCTAATCGGTTTCATGACTTGGGAAGGCTATAACTATGAGGATGCGATCTTATTAAATGAGAGATTGGTTATGGAAGATGCCCTTACCTCTATTCATATTGAGGAATACGAAGCAGAAGCCAGAGATACAAAGCTAGGACCAGAGGAAATTACCAGAGATATTCCGAACGTAGGAGAAGAAGCTCTTCGAGATTTAGACGAACGAGGGATTATTCGAATTGGTGCAGAAGTTAATTCTGGAGATATTCTGGTGGGGAAGGTTACGCCAAAAGGGGAAACCGAGCTTACTGCAGAAGAGCGACTACTCCGTGCAATTTTCGGGGAAAAGGCAAGAGAAGTTAGGGATACTTCTTTAAGAGTGCCTCACGGAGAATCGGGAATTATTGTAGATGTAAAAGTGTTCACCCGGGAGAATGGAGATGAACTTCCTCCTGGTGTAAATATACTTGTAAGATGTTATATTGCGAAGAAAAGAAAAATCAATGTAGGAGATAAGATGGCAGGGCGGCATGGGAACAAAGGGGTTATTTCAAGAGTGCTGCCGGAAGAGGATATGCCTTTCCTTGCAGATGGAACACCGCTGCAGGTAGTATTGAACCCACTTGGGGTACCATCACGTATGAATATCGGTCAGGTGCTGGAAATCCATTTAGGTTTAGCTGCAAAAAAGAAAGGCTGGTTAGTAGCTACCTCTGTATTTGATGGTGCTGATGAACAGGATATCCGCGAAGTGCTGAAAGAATGTGGTTATCCAGAAGATGGGAAATTGGTGCTTTATGATGGTAGAACCGGTATGCCTTTTGATAACCGTGTAACCGTAGGCTATATGTACATGCTAAAGCTTCATCATCTGGTAGATGATAAGATTCATGCCAGAAGTACAGGACCTTATTCTTTGGTAACGCAACAACCCCTTGGAGGAAAAGCCCAGTTCGGTGGACAGCGTTTTGGAGAAATGGAGGTTTGGGCACTGGAAGCTTATGGTGCTGCCCATACATTGCAAGAAATCTTAACGGTAAAATCTGACGATGTGGTTGGACGTGTAAAGACGTACGAGTCTATTGTGAAAGGCGAAAATATTCCTGAACCAGGCGTTCCTGAGTCCTTTAAAGTATTGATTAAAGAACTTCAGAGTTTGGCATTAGATGTTAAGGTTCTAACAGAAGAAGATGCAGAAATCGAAATCCGCGAATCGGTGGAGGATGATATCAGTGACCTGAATGTAATCCTAGACGGAGAAGAGTACAGTGTCTACGAAGAGGACGATGCAGTTGAAGAAAAAGAGGATGCAGATGTTCTTGATGATTTTGACACAGAGGATCTAGTACAGGATGAAGATTACGCAAGTCATGAGGAATACAGCGACTACGACGAGTATGAGGATGACGATTTTTAAGAAATGAACGAATAATTTCGCGACATATACCAAAATGAAGGGAGAGAAACTCCTTGTTTGAATTGAACAACTTTGAGTCTATAAAGATTGGATTAGCTTCACCAGAAAAAATTAGAAGTTGGTCAAAGGGAGAAGTAAAGAAACCGGAGACCATTAACTATCGTACACTGAAACCTGAAAAAGAAGGGTTGTTTTGTGAAAAGATTTTTGGACCTACGAAGGACTGGGAATGTCACTGCGGAAAGTACAAACGGGTAAGATATAAAGGCGTTGTATGTGATCGATGTGGCGTTGAAGTGACGAAGTCAAAAGTTCGAAGGGAGAGAATGGGGCATATCGAATTGGCTGCTCCTGTATCTCATATTTGGTATTTCAAAGGAATTCCAAGCAGAATGGGACTATTATTGGATATGTCCCCTCGTGCTTTAGAAAAAGTGCTTTACTTTGCATCTTATATTGTTACAGATCCGGGAGAAACCTCCTTAAGCTATAAGCAGCTGTTGAGCGAAAAAGAATATCGGGAATACCGTGATAAGTTCGGCAATCAATTTAAGGCAGCTATGGGAGCTGAAGCGATTAAAGATATCTTAAACCAAATAGAATTGGAAAAACTTTCAAAAGATCTGCGTGTAAAGCTGCGAGACAGTTCGGGGCAAAAAAGAATCCGAACGATCCGCAGACTAGAGGTTGTCGAAGCTTTCAAAAAGTCTGAAAATAATCCTGAGTGGATGATCCTGGATGTTATCCCTGTTATTCCGCCGGATCTAAGACCGATGGTACAGTTGGATGGTGGTAGATTTGCTACTTCTGACCTGAACGATCTATATAGAAGGGTAATCAATCGAAACAATCGACTCAAGAGGCTGTTAGATCTTGGCGCGCCGGATATTATTGTGCGAAATGAGAAACGTATGCTTCAGGAAGCAGTAGATGCATTGATTGATAACGGCAGACGCGGCAGACCGGTAACTGGACCTGGAAACAGACCGTTAAAGTCTCTATCTGACATGTTAAAAGGGAAGCAAGGACGTTTTAGACAAAACTTGCTGGGTAAGCGTGTTGACTATTCTGGACGTTCTGTTATTGTTGTAGGGCCGGAATTAAAGTTTTACCAGTGCGGATTGCCTAAGAAAATGGCACTAGAATTATTTAAGCCTTTCGTAATGAAACGCCTTGTAAACGACGGGTATGCGCATAATATTAAAAGTGCAAAAAGAATGGTGGAAAGAGTGCGGCCAGAGGTATGGGATGTGTTGGAAGAGGTCATTAAGGAACATCCTGTGTTGCTCAATCGTGCCCCGACCTTGCATAGACTAGGGATTCAGGCTTTTGAACCCATACTGGTAGAAGGTAAGGCGATCAAGCTGCATCCATTGGTTTGTACGGCATACAATGCTGACTTCGATGGAGACCAGATGGCGGTGCACGTGCCATTGTCAGTAGAAGCACAGGCGGAAGCCAGATTCTTGATGCTTTCCGTAAACAACATCCTGGCACCGAAAGATGGTGCCCCAATTACTACGCCAACCCAGGATATGATTTTGGGCAGCTACTATATGACTGTAGAAGTGGAGAATGCCCCGGGCGAAGGGATGATCTTTAAAGATTTTGAAGAAATGCTGATGGCCTATGAAAATAAAGTCGTCACCCTTCATACAAAGGTAAAGGTTCGAAGGAAGCTGTCTCTGGATGATTCTGGGAAACTGGTTGAGAGCACCGTAGGAAGATTCATTTTTAATGAGAAGATTCCACAAAATCTAGGGTTTGTAGATCGGACGGAAGACAAATATGCCTTGGAAATAGATTTCCTTTGTGATAAGAAGGCTTTAGGAAAAATTATTGATAAGTGCTTTAGGGTTCACGGCAATACAATGACAGCCCATATGCTAGACCATATCAAACAGATGGGCTTCCATTATTCCACGATCGGGGCGATCACCATTAGCGTATCTGATATGGAGATCCCTAAAGAAAAAGAAGAATTCTTGTCAATGGCCAATGAAATTGTTGACAAATATGAAAAGGCTTATCGCAGAGGACTGATCTCTGACGAGGAACGATATGAAAAAGTTATTCAAACTTGGCAGGAAACAACAGAAAAAGTTACAGATGCATTAATGAAAAATCTAGGTAAATTAAACAATGTATTTATCATGGCACACTCCGGAGCGAGGGGTAGTAAAAATCAGATTCGTCAGCTGGCTGGTATGCGTGGATTGATGGCCAATGCGACTGGGCATACAGTTGAAATTCCGATTAAGTCTAACTTCCGTGAAGGCTTATCGGTACTAGAATATTTCATTTCTACCCATGGAGCTAGAAAAGGACTGGCGGATACAGCCCTAAGAACCGCAGACTCTGGATACTTAACAAGAAGACTTGTAGATGTTAGTCAGGATGTAATTATCAGAGAAATTGACTGTGGAACGAACGAAGGGATTGCAGTTGAAGACTTCAAAGATGGAAATGAATTGATTGAATCTCTATATGATAGAATTGTAGGAAGATATGCCCTAGAAGATATAAGACATCCAGAAACAGGAGAATTATTTATTGAAGCCAGCAAAATGATTCCAGAACATATTGCAAGTAAAATCATCGATGCGGGCATTAACAAAGTTAAGATTCGAACCGTACTACACTGTAGAACAAAGCATGGTGTATGTGGAACCTGCTATGGAAGAAACTTAGCAACAGGAGAAGCGGTAAACGTAGGAGAGGCTGTAGGAATTATTGCAGCACAATCTATCGGAGAACCGGGAACCCAGCTGACCATGCGTACCTTCCATACTGGAGGGGTTGCTGGAGCCGATATCACACAGGGTCTACCAAGGGTAGAGGAGCTTTTCGAAGCTAGAAAGCCTAAAGGATTAGCGATCATCTCCGAGATTAATGGCAGTGTGTCCATTAATGAAACGAAGAAAAATCGTGAAGTGACCGTTACGGACGAATATGGTGAAGCGCGAACCTACTCTATTGCCTATGGTTCTAGGATCAAAGTAAAGGAAGGCCAAAGAATCGAGGCAGGAGATGAAATAACAGAGGGATCTGTAAATCCCCATGATATCCTGCGCATCAAAGGCGTTAGTGGTGTTCAGCAGTACCTTGTAAAGGAAGTACAACGGGTTTACAGAATGCAAGGGGTTGATATTAACGATAAGCACATTGAGGTAATTGTACGTCAGATGGTAGCGCGGGTAAAAATTGAAGATGCAGGAGATACGGATTTGCTTCCAGGTGGACTTAGCAATGTATATGAATTCGAAGCGGAGAACAAAGCAGTCGAAGATAATGGCGGTAAGCCTGCGGTTGGAAAGCGTGTGTTGCTAGGAATTACCAAAGCTTCCCTTGCAACAGAATCCTTCTTATCTGCAGCATCCTTCCAAGAGACCACTAGAGTTCTAACAGAAGCAGCTATTAAGGGCAAGGAAGATCATCTGATCGGATTAAAAGAAAATGTAATTATTGGTAAACTCATTCCTGCAGGTACAGGTATGAGAAGATACAAGAATATTGCTATCGATCATAAAATTGAAGATTAAAATAAATCTTGAATTCATGGTTGACAGTGGATTTTCATAGTGATAAAATATTTGAGTGTGTAAAAATAACACAATAGTTGACTTTTTAGATACCTAGAAAGATTATGTGTATACACATAATCTTTCAGGTGTTTAATAAAGGAGGATACTATATATGCTAGATGAATTGAAAAAACAAAACAAATTGATTGTCGGCAGCAAACAAGGTCTCAAGGCAATCAAGGAAGATCGTGCGCAAACCCTGTTTATCGCTAAAGATGCGGAACGTCATGTGACAAGAACCATCGAAGAGGCAGGTAAAGAATCACAAATTCAAATTGTGTATGTTGATTCTATGAAAAAGTTAGGAAAGGCATGCGGCATTGAAGTAGGAGCTGCCATCGCAGTCATTCTAAAGTAGTTTAGCGTTTTTTACAACAGCATAGGCTGTATCAATCCTATGAAGATATATTTGAAATCAAATGAAACCGTGGAAGGAGGTGCACAGAATGCCTACAATTAGCCAATTGGTAAGAAAAGGAAGAGAAAAAGTTGAATACAAATCAACAGCTCCAGCCCTACAAAAAGGATTCAACTCACTTCACAGAAAAGCTACTGATATCAGCGCGCCGCAAAAAAGAGGGGTATGTACATCAGTAAAAACTGTTACACCAAAGAAGCCAAACTCCGCTCTTAGAAAGGTTGCAAGGGTAAGATTGACAAATGGTATCGAGGTAACTGCCTATATACCTGGAATCGGCCACAACCTTCAAGAACACAGCGTTGTTTTAATTAGAGGTGGAAGGGTAAAAGACTTACCTGGGGTTAGATACCACATTGTAAGAGGTACCCTGGATACTGCAGGTGTAAAAAACAGAAATCAAGCTAGATCTAAGTACGGTGCGAAGAGACCTAAAAAATAATTAAACGTCGAGCGAAGCTGTACCCAGTCCTGATCTAGGATTGGGTTTTATATAGACCAGCTTTTTGACGCACGACGGCAACGCTTGGTTGCCGAGTACCGATGAGAGAAATCACTGTTAAGGAGGGAAGCGAAGTGCCAAGAAAAGGACATGTACCAAAAAGAGAAGTATTAGCAGATCCTGTATACGGAAGCAAGGTTGTGACAAAGCTGATCAACAACATTATGCTTGATGGAAAAAGGGGAACTGCTCAAAGAATCGTATACGATGCTTTTGAAATCATCAGAGAAAAAACTGGTGAAGAGCCTATAGAAATATTTGAGAAGGCACTCAACAACATCATGCCTGTACTAGAAGTTAGGGCAAGACGTGTAGGTGGTGCCAACTACCAAGTACCGGTGGAAGTAAGACCGGATAGAAGACAGACATTAGGTTTAAGATGGTTAGTAAACTATACGCGTAAGCGTGGAGAAAAAACCATGGATGAAAGGTTAGCAAAAGAACTTATGGATGCCGCAAATAACACCGGTGCTTCTGTGAAAAAGAGAGAAGATACACACAAAATGGCAGAAGCAAACAAGGCGTTTGCTCACTACAGATGGTAGTTACAGGCAAACCTTGTTAATGCTGGTTTAATTATGAATATTTTGGGGACAATATTTTCTGTAGCAATTCCGGAACAAGAAAGGAGGAAGAATTGTGCCTAGACAGTTTCCATTAGAGAGAACCCGTAATATCGGTATCATGGCGCATATCGATGCAGGGAAAACAACAACTACCGAGAGAATTTTATATTATACCGGTAGAACCCATAAAATTGGTGAAGTTCATGAGGGTGCAGCTACCATGGACTGGATGGAACAAGAGCAGGAAAGAGGGATTACAATCACTTCTGCTGCGACTACTGCACAATGGAACAATAATAGAATCAATATCATAGACACACCGGGCCACGTGGACTTTACCGTTGAAGTAGAACGTTCACTGCGTGTTCTGGATGGCTCTGTAGCAGTTTTCTGTGCAAAGGGTGGTGTAGAGCCACAATCAGAAAATGTATGGCGACAAGCGGATAAATACAGAGTTCCAAGAATGGCCTATGTAAACAAGATGGATATCATTGGTGCAGACTTCTTTAGAGTCGTAGAGATGATGAAAGACCGCTTAAAGGCGAATGCAGTGCCAATCCAAATGCCGGTTGGGGCGGAGGATACCTTTAAAGGAATCATTGATCTTATTGAGATGAAAGCACACATGTACAAGGATGATTTAGGAAAAGATGTTGAGGTCACAGAAATTCCTGAAGAGTTAAAGGCAAAGGCTGATGAGTTCAGACTAGGTCTTGTAGAGGCTGTAGCAGACGCTGAAGAAGAATTAATGATGAAATATCTGGAAGGTGAAGAATTAACGATCGAAGAGATCAAAAGAGGAATTAGAAAGCAGACAATTGCCAATGCAATGGTACCTGTTTGCTGTGGATCTTCTTATAGAAACAAGGGTGTTCAAATGTTGTTGGATGCAGTCGTTGACTATATGCCTTCTCCGCTGGATATCCCTGCAATCAAAGGTGTATTGCCAGATAGCCAAGAAGAATCAGAGAGAAAAGCAGATGATAGCGAACCATTCTCAGCCTTGGCATTCAAAATCATGACCGATCCATATGTAGGAAAACTGGCATTCTTTAGAGTTTATTCAGGGGTGCTGCAATCAGGCTCTTATGTATACAACTCAACAAAAGGCAAGAAAGAAAGAATCGGTCGTATCCTGCAAATGCATGCAAACCATAGAGAAGATATCGAACAAGTATATGCAGGAGATATTGCCGCTGCTGTTGGACTAAAAGATACGACTACAGGGGATACACTATGTATCCAAGACAAACCAATCATTCTTGAGTCTATGGAATTCCCAGAGCCAGTTATTGAAATCGCCATTGAGCCAAAGACAAAAGCTGGTCAAGAAAAGATGGGTGTTGCATTACAGAAGCTTTCTGAAGAAGACCCGACCTTTAGAACATGGACAAATCAGGAAACTGGTCAAACGATTATCGCGGGTATGGGAGAACTTCACTTAGAGATTATCGTAGATAGAATGCTGCGGGAGTTCAAAGTTGAAGCCAATGTAGGTAAACCGCAGGTTGCTTATAAAGAAACAGTTTCAACATCTACAGATGTAGACATGAAATATGCCCGTCAGTCTGGTGGACGCGGACAGTATGGTCACGTTAAGATTCGTATGTTCCCACAAGAACCTGGTGCAGGATATGAATTTGTAAACTCTGTAGTAGGTGGAACGATTCCAAAAGAGTATATTCAACACGTTGATGCTGGTATTCGCGGCGCTATGGAAAATGGTGTATTAGCAGGATATCCAGTAGTAGATGTTAAGGTTGAACTATACGATGGATCTTACCATGAGGTAGACTCCTCAGAGATGGCATTTAAAATAGCCGGATCTATGGCTTTCAAAGAAGCGATGAAGAAAGCAAAACCTGTACTGCTAGAGCCATACTTCAGAATTGAAGTAGTTGTACCTGAAGAGTACATGGGAGACGTTATTGGAGATATTAACTCCAGACGTGGTAGAATTGAAGGAATGGAAGCCAGAGCAGGTGCTCAAGTTGTAAGAGGCTTCGTTCCATTGTCAGAAATGTTTGGTTACGCAACAGACCTGCGTTCAAAAACACAAGGTCGTGGAACTTACACAATGACATTTGACCACTATGAGCCAATTCCAGCAAGCTTAGCAGAAAAAATTATTGCAGGTAAATAATTAACTAGTAAAAGTATATGCTGCCGGTACAGCTGGCAGCTGTCCATAAGCATTCAAAAATAACACACTAAAAGCAAGGCACAGTTTCCTGCTGTGCCAACTTTCAGGAGGAGGAGAAAAAAATGGCAAAGGCTAAATTTGAGAGAAATAAGCCCCACGTTAACATTGGAACAATCGGACACGTAGACCACGGAAAGACAACATTAACAGCAGCGATCACATTAACATTAAACAAGAGATATGGATTTGGTAACGCAGTAGCATTCGACCAAATAGACAAAGCACCGGAAGAAAGAGAAAGAGGAATCACAATCTCAACAGCACACGTTGAATATGAGACACCAAATAGACACTACGCACACGTAGACTGTCCAGGACATGCTGACTATGTAAAGAACATGATTACAGGAGCAGCACAAATGGATGGAGCAATCCTAGTATGTGCAGCAACAGATGGACCGATGCCGCAAACAAGAGAGCACATCCTGCTTTCCAGACAGGTAGGGGTACCATACATTGTAGTATTCTTAAACAAGTGCGACATGGTAGATGACGAAGAGTTATTAGACTTGGTAGAAATGGAATTAAGAGAATTATTAAGCGAATATGAATTCCCGGGAGATGATACACCAATCATCAGAGGATCAGCATTACATGCATTAAATGATCCGGCAGGACCATGGGGAGACAAAATCCTTGAATTATTCGAAGCAGTAGACAGCTACATTCCAGAACCGGTAAGAGAAACAGATAAGCCGTTCCTAATGCCGGTAGAGGACGTATTCTCTATCACAGGAAGAGGAACAGTTGCAACAGGAAGAGTAGAAAGAGGCGTAGTAAAAGTACAAGACGAAGTAGAAATCGTAGGATTAACAGAAGCGCCAAGAAAAGTAGTAGTAACAGGAGTAGAGATGTTCAGAAAGTTATTGGATCAAGCACAAGCTGGAGATAACATCGGAGCATTATTAAGAGGTGTGCAAAGGGATGACATTGAAAGAGGCCAAGTATTAGCGAAGCCTGGATCAATTAAACCGCATACGAAGTTCAAAGCGGAAGTATACGTATTAAAGAAAGAAGAAGGTGGAAGACATACACCATTCTTTAACGGATACAGACCACAGTTTTATTTCAGAACAACAGACATCACAGGATCCATTGGATTACCGGAAGGAATGGAAATGTGTATGCCTGGAGACAACGTACAAATGATCATCGAATTGATCAACCCAATTGCCATCGAAGAAGGATTAAGATTTGCGATTCGTGAAGGTGGAAGAACAGTTGGTGCGGGTGTTGTTGCTTCTATCGTTGAATAATTAAAGTTTTCATTTTATGAATAGCCGGGCCATTGACCTCGGCTATTCATAAAACATTATGTGCCTTTATTGCTTATAGAAAAAAAGTTGTAGAACGCACAAAAAAGGAAAAAAGTCAATACTTGATTCGTGTTTGAAAGTGCTGTATACTATATTAGTGTGTTTGTAAGGACTGCGATGAAGTGAAAGGTTGCCAAAAAGGATTTGGGGGAAATTTTCGCGGAGAATGTCCGTTCAAGAATCGGGCGACAGAACAACTGTACAACCCAAAATTTCAAAAATAAAGTGGGAACACCCGGGAGAGTGTACAGTGATTCTAGTCGTACGTAAAAGACTGTTGCGTGCGATGAAAAGGAGGGAAATAACAATGAGTAAAGGTAAACAAAAAATCAGAATCAGATTAAAGGCATTTGATCACAAAATCTTAGATCAATCCTCAGAAAAAATTGTAGAGACTGCAAAGAGAACTGGTGCAGAGGTTTCAGGTCCGGTACCACTACCTACTGAAAAACAAATCATCACGATCCTAAGAGCAGTACACAAGTATAAGGATTCTAGAGAACAATTTGAAATGAGAACCCACAAAAGATTGATCGATATCTTAAGTCCTACACCAAAAACTGTAGATGCTTTGATGCGTTTAGATTTACCAGCAGGCGTTGATATCGAAATCAAGTTATAAGAAGGAAAATCTACTAAGATTTAGGTTGACATATAGGAATAAACCTCGCTTAGTATGATTACACAAAATGTAATCCGCTGTAAGAACATCAGGAGGTGTGAAAAATGAAAGGAATTTTAGGAAAAAAGATCGGGATGACGCAAATCTTTACAGAAGAAGGCAGAGTGATTCCGGTAACTGTTGTTGAAGCTGGCCCTATGGTTGTAACCCAAATTAAAACACAAGAAACTGACGGGTACAATGCGATTCAGGTTGGATATGACGACATTAAGTCAAAAAATGTAACAAAGCCTTTGAAAGGTCATTTTGAAAAGGCGGGTACCGAGTACAGAAGAACTTTGAGAGAATTCATCGTAGAAGATCCTGCTGCTTATAAAATCGGTCAAGAAATCAAAGTGGATATCTTCGCAGAAGGAAACAAAGTAGATGTTACAGGTATTTCTAAAGGAAAAGGTACACAAGGTACAATAAAAAGACATAATGCATCTAGAGGACCTATGACACATGGTTCTAAGAGCCATAGATTAAGCGGTTCTTTAGGAGCAGGTACGACTCCAGGAAGAGTTTTCAAAGGACAAACGATGTCTGGAAGAATGGGGAATGAACAAGTAACAGTTCAAAATCTTGAAATTGCAAAGATTGATACAGAAAGAAACCTTTTATTGATCAAAGGTGCAATTCCAGGACCAAAGAGCGGAATGCTTACAATAAAACAAACAGTTAAGGCTGAATAATAAACTGGCTACAGAAGGGAGGAACTCAAATGCCAAAGGTTGCTTTATTAAATATTACAGGACAACAGGTGGGAGAAATCGAATTAAACGACAATATTTTCGGTGTTGAAATTAATCAATATGTACTTCACGATGTTGTGAAGAATTACCTGGCAAACCAAAGACAAGGTACTCAGTCTGCTAAGACAAGAGCAGAAGTAAGAGGCGGCGGCAGAAAACCATGGAGACAAAAAGGAACTGGTAGAGCGCGCCAAGGAAGCATCAGATCTCCGCAATGGGTTGGTGGTGGCGTTGTATTTGCGCCGAAACCAAGAGATTATAGATATTCATTACCTAAGAAAGTAAAGAGACTTGCAATGAAGTCTGCTTTAAGTGCAAAAGTTCAAGATAATAGCATTATTGTATTAGATGCTTTAGAAATGAATGCGCCAAAGACGAAGGAAATGGCAAATGTGCTAAAAAACCTTAACGTAGAAAAGAAAGCACTTATCGTAATGGATGAGAAGAATGAAAACGTAGTTAAGTCAGCGAACAATATACCAGGCATTACAACAACCCTTGTGTCAACTCTAAATGTATATGACATCTTAAAACATGATCAATTTATCATTACGAAGGATGCGGTACACAAGGTAGAGGAGGTGTACGCATAATGATGACACCATATGATATCATCAAACGACCAGTTGTCTCAGAACGAAGCATGGACGATATGGCAGATAAGAAATACACTTTCGAAGTAGACAAGAGAGCAAACAAAACAGAGATTAAGAAAGCCATCGAAAAAATCTTTGGCGTGAAGGTAGAACAAGTGAATACCCAAAACGTAACAGGTAAATACAAGAGAATGGGTGCGCATGTTGGAAAGAGACCTGATTGGAAGAAAGCTATTGTAACATTAACGGCAGATAGCAAAGAAATCGAGTTCTTCGAAGGCATGTAAGATAGACTAGGAAGCATGTAAGTCAAAGAAGGAGGGAAAACACGATGGGAATCAAGAAGTTTAAACCGACCTCTCCAGCAGTCCGACAAATGACAGTTTCAACATTTGAAGAAATCACCAAAAAGGATCCTGAAAAATCTTTATTAGTGAGCTTAAAGAAGAATGCTGGAAGGAATGCACAAGGAAAAATCACGATTCGTCACAGAGGCGGCGGACAAAAAAGAAAATATAGATTAATCGACTTTAAAAGAGATAAAGATAATGTACCAGCAAAGGTAACGGCCATCGAGTATGATCCAAACAGAACGGCAAATATTGCATTGTTAACTTATGCGGATGGTGAAAAAAGATACATTATCGCACCGAATAAATTGAATGTTGGAGATACAGTAATCTCTGGCGAAGGTTCAGATATTAAAGTAGGAAATGCGCTACAATTGAGACACATACCTGTAGGTACAGTCATTCACAACATCGAGTTAAAACCTGGAAAAGGTGGCCAGTTAGCAAGATCTGCAGGAAACTCTGCACAGCTAATGGCGAAAGAAGACAAATACGCACAGGTTAGACTACCATCCGGTGAAGTGCGTTTAGTAAGCATTAATTGCAAGGCAACCATCGGTCAAGTTGGAAACCTTGATCATGAAAATATCACAATCGGTAAGGCTGGAAGAAAGAGACACATGGGTATCAGACCGACTGTTAGAGGTTCTGTAATGAACCCGAACGATCACCCGCACGGTGGTGGAGAAGGAAGATCTCCTGTGGGAAGACCTTCGCCGGTTACGCCATGGGGTAAACCAGCTCTTGGCTATAAGACAAGAAAGAAAAACAAAGCATCTGATAAGTTTATTGTTAAGAGAAGAAATCAGAAGTAATAGAGATATGGAGGTCATGGATATGGTTAAGACCTTGGCCTCGTAGTTCTCAATGTCTAGCAGAGAAAGATGCCGAAGGGAGGATATAAGCGGTATGAGTAGATCTTTAAAGAAAGGGCCTTACGTTGAGCCTAAGCTTTTACAGAGAATAGAAGAAATGAACGAAAAAAATGAAAAGAAAGTATTAAAGTCATGGTCCCGTGCGTCCACAATATTTCCACAAATGATCGGACATACAATTGCTGTTCATGATGGAAAAAAACACGTTCCTGTTTATGTAACGGAAGATATGGTTGGCCACAAGCTTGGTGAATTTGCACCGACAAGAAACTATAGAGGCCATGCGGATACAGAAAAGTCATCAAGAGTGAAGAAGTAGATTCTTACGGAAGGAGGTTACTGAAGTGGAAGCAAAAGCAATTGCGAAATATGTACGCATATCTCCAAGAAAATTTAAACCAATTTGTGATATGGTTAGAGGAAAAAATGTCGATGAGGCATTGGCAATATTAAAGTTTACTCCAAGAGCGGGTTCGCCTGTACTAATCAAGGTAATCGAATCAGCAAAGGCAAATGCTGAAAATAACCACGAAATGGATACTGACAAATTATTTGTAGCAGATATCTATGCAAACCAAGGACCTACATTAAAGAGATTTAGAGCAGCGTCAATGGGCCGGGGTGTAAAAATCTTAAAAAGAACGAGTCATGTAGGAGTTGTTCTAAAAGAAAGAGCGTAAGAAGGAGGGAAATGTATGGGTCAAAAAGTTAATCCACACGGCTTAAGGGTTGGAATCATTAAAGATTGGGATTCGAAGTGGTATGCAAAAAAAGGTGACTTTGCAGACCTTTTAATAGAAGATCATAAGATTCGTAAATTCTTAAAGAATAAACTATATACATCAGGTATTGCAAGAATTACCATTGAGAGAGCAGCAAACAACAAGGTAAAGGTGAATATCTTTACTGCGAAACCTGGTATGGTAATTGGTAAGGGCGGACAAGGTGTAGATGTTCTTAAGAATGAATTAGAGAAATTAACAGGCAAAGGTGTGCTTGTGAATATTACTGAAATCAAGGTTGCAGAAATGGAAGCGACACTGGTTGCAGAAAATGTAGCATTCTCTCTAGAACGAAGAGTATCTTTTAGAAGAGCGATGAAGCAAGCAATCCAAAGAACAATGCGTGCTGGTGCAAAAGGAATTAAGATTGCAGTTTCTGGAAGACTAGGCGGCGCTGAAATGGCAAGAGATGAGAAATACAGTGAGGGCAATGTACCTCTGCATACACTTAGAGCGGATATTGACTATGGATTTGCAGAAGCAAATACAACTTATGGTAAGATTGGCGTAAAGGTTTGGATTTACAAGGGCGAAATTCTTCCAGAAGCGAGTGACGCAGTAAAAGAACTAAGAAGAGCTTTAAGAGCACAAGCACCTGAAGCCAAGCCAGCGAGAGAAAATCGAGGACCAAGAGACAACAATCGGGGACCAAGAGACAATAACTATCGTGGAAATAGAGACAATAACTACCGCGGAAACAGAGATAATCAAAACCGTGATAGCAGACCTACCACAAGAGAAAGATCTAACGAAGAAAAGTAGTACTTGACGAAGGGAAGGAGGAAACAGACGATGTTAATGCCGAAAAGAGTAAAACGTCGTAGAGTGCATAGAGGCAGAATGAAAGGTACCGCACAGAGAGGTAACACAATCAGCTATGGTGAATTTGGCTTAATGGCGATGGAGCCTGCTTGGATTACCTCAAACCAAATTGAAGCTGCCAGGATTGCAATGACGAGATATATCAAAAGAGGGGGAAAAGTTTGGATAAAAATATTCCCTCATAAGCCGGTTACACAAAAGCCTGCTGAAACACGTATGGGTGCCGGAAAAGGGTCACCTGAGTATTGGGTAGCAGTAGTGAAACCAGGCAGAGTGATGTTTGAGCTTGCAGGCGTTCCGGAAGAGAAGGCTAGAGAAGCGATGAGACTTGCTATGCACAAGCTACCCATCAAATGTAAATTTGTAACACGTCAAGAGATGGGAGAAAAGGGTGGTGAAGCTAATGAAAGCTAATAAGCTTCAAGATATGACTGTTCAAGAGTTAAATAATAAGTTAGCGGAACTAAAGGGTGAACTTTTCAATTTGAGATTCCAATTAGCTACTGGCCAATTAGATAATCCAATGAGAGTAAAGTTTGTAAGAAAAGACATTGCACGTATTCAGACCATCCTTAGAGAAAAAGAATTAAAACAAGTGAATGCATAAAAAAAGATGCAGGAAGGAGGCTTCACTCGTGGAAAGAGCAAGAAGAAAAACCAGAGTAGGTCGTGTTGTAAGCGATAAAATGGAAAAGACAATCGTAGTGGCTGTAGAAGATTTCGTGCGTCATCCGCTGTACGGAAAAGCGGTAAAAAGAACGAAAAAATTCAAAGCACACGATGAAAATAATGAGTGTAGAATCGGGGACAAGGTAAGAATAATGGAAACAAGACCCCTAAGCAAGGATAAAAGATGGAGACTCGTACGAATCGTTGAAAAAGCGAAGTAATGTATAACTGGAAGGAGGTATTACCATGATTCAACAGGAATCACGCCTAAGAGTTGCTGATAATTCAGGTGCGAAAGAATTACTGTGTATCCGTGTACTAGGCGGATCAAAAAGAAGATATGCCAACATTGGTGATATAATCGTTTGTTCAGTTAAAGAGGCAACACCTGGCGGAGTTGTAAAGAGAGGTCAGGTTGTGAAGGCAGTTGTGGTAAGAAGTAAGCATGGCGCAAGACGTATTGATGGAAGCTACATCAAGTTTGATGAAAATGCAGCGGTAATCATAAAAGAAGATAAAAACCCGGTTGGAACTCGTATTTTCGGACCTGTAGCAAGAGAACTGCGAGAAAGAGATTTTATGAAAATCGTTTCGCTTGCACCAGAAGTACTATAGTTCGAGGAGGTGTAATGAATGCACGTTAAAAAAGGTGATACAGTAGTTGTTATTTCAGGTAAAGATAAGGGTAAAAAAGGCAAAGTGCTTCAAGCAATGCCTAAAGAAAATAGAGTAATCGTTGAAGGCGTAAATATGGTTACAAAGCATCAAAAACCAAGCGCAAAGGTTCAACAGGGCGGAATTATTCATCAAGAAGGACCAGTGCATGCTTCTAATGTAATGCTTTGGGATGCAAAAGCAAAAGCGCCTACAAGAGTAGGTTACAAAGTATTAGAGAATGGAACAAAGGTTAGAGTTTCTAAAAAGAGTGGCGAAACCATCGAATAATATTTAGGCTTGAAGGGAGGTTTAAGCGGTGACAGCTAGACTAAAAGAACGATATATAAATGAAGTAGCAAAAACGCTGATGGAAAAGTTTAATTATGAAAGCGTAATGGAAATACCAAAAGTAGAAAAGATCGTTATCAACATGGGTCTTGGCGATGCAAAAGACAATACAAAATTATTGGAAGTAGCAGTTCAGGAATTAGGAATTATTGCCGGACAAAAGCCAATAATAACGAAAGCCAAAAAATCCGTAGCGAACTTTAAAGTGCGTGCAGGCATGCCGGTAGGTGCTAAGGTTACCCTCAGAGGCGAAAAAATGTACGAATTTGCAGATAGATTGTTTAATGTTTCACTGCCAAGGGTTAGGGACTTCAGAGGTGTAGACCCGAACTCCTTCGACGGCAGAGGAAATTATGCATTAGGTATCAAAGAGCAATTAATATTCCCTGAGATCGAGTACGATAAAGTAGAAAAAATTCGTGGAATGGACATCATCTTTGTAACAACTGCAAAGACAGACGAAGAAGCCCGTGAACTGCTAAGACTGTTGGGGATGCCATTTGCCAGATAGTGAGGAGGGAAAATAGTGGCTAAAAAAGCAATGATCAATAAGCAACAAAAAACACAAAAATTCTCTACAAGAGAATACAATAGATGTCGCATTTGCGGAAGACCACATGCTTATTTAAGAAAATTCGGAGTATGCCGTATTTGTTTTAGAGAATTAGCCTATAAAGGTCAAATACCAGGAGTTAAAAAGGCAAGCTGGTAGAAATAAAGGGAAGGAGGTATTTATACCATGACGATGACAGATCCAATTGCAGATATGATTACACGTGTAAGAAATGCAAATACTGTGAAGCATGAAACAGTTGATATTCCTGCTTCTAACATGAAGAAGTCGATTGCGGAGATATTACTCAATGAAGGATTTATTAAGGGATATGATGTAATCGAGGACGGAAAGCAAGGAATCATCAGAATACAGTTAAAATACGGAAAGAACAGTGAGAAGGTAATTAGTGGTTTAAAAAGAATCTCTAAGCCTGGCTTACGAGTTTATGCAAGGAAAGATGAAATACCAAAGGTACTAGGCGGATTAGGTATAGCAATCCTCTCAACTTCAAACGGAATTGTGACCGATAAGGACGCAAGAAAATTAGGTGTTGGTGGAGAAGTTATCTGCTACGTATGGTAATAGATCATTTTAGGGCATAGGAGGTGCAGCAATGTCAAGAATAGGTAAGCAGCCAATCACTATACCTCAAGGAGCTGAGGTAAAGATTGACGAAAAAAACCTTGTTACCGTAAAAGGACCAAAGGGACAATTACAACAACAAATTAGCAAAGATATTAAACTTACCATTGAAGAGAATACCCTTTTAGTAGAAAGACCGACAAACAACAAAGTACACAGATCCCTACACGGATTAAGTCGTTCTTTGATTAATAATATGGTTGAAGGTGTTACAAAAGGATTCGAGAAGAAACTGCAAATCGTTGGGGTTGGATACCGTGCAGCGAAGTCAGGAAATAAATTGACTTTATCCTTAGGATATTCTCATCCAGTAGAGATGATCGATCCAGATGGAATCACAACAGAAGTTCCAACACAAACAGAGATCCTTGTAAAGGGAATCGACAAGCAGCAAGTAGGAAATTACGCTGCAAAGATCAGAGAGTGGAGAGAGCCGGAGCCATATAAGGGCAAAGGTATTCGATATTCTGACGAAGTGGTTCGTCGTAAGGAAGGAAAAACAGGTAAGAAGTAGGAAAGGAGTGAATTAAGGTGATTAAGAAGGAGAGCAAGAATTCAAAACGAAAAGTTAGACACGTCAGAGTACGCAGAAAAGTGCTCGGAACTCCTGAACGTCCAAGACTAAGTATATATAAAAGTTTAAGCAACATGTATGCTCAAATCATTGATGATACGACAGGTTCAACTCTCGTTTCTGCTTCAACTTTAGATAAAGATTTAAAAGGAAAAGTAGAGCGCGCAGGAAACAAAGAGGCTGCAAAACTTGTTGGAGAGATGGTAGCAAAGCGTGCATTAGATAAAGGAATCGACAAGGTTGTCTTTGATAGAGGCGGATATATCTATCACGGAAGAGTGAAGGAACTGGCAGAAGGTGCAAGAGAAGCTGGTTTACAATTCTAACAGAAGGAGGGAAATGAATGCGACGTCAACTTATTGATGCCAGTAAACTGGATTTAAAAGAAACGGTTGTAAATATAGGACGTGTAACAAAAGTTGTAAAAGGTGGTAGAACATTCCGATTCAGTGCACTTGTTGTAGTAGGAGACGAAAACGGATATGTGGGAATTGGTACAGGTAAAGCAATGGAAATTCCTGATGCGATTCGAAAAGGAATTCAAGATGCGAAGAAGAACTTAATCTACGTACCAAGAGTTGGAACAACGATCCCGCATCCGATCGAAGGACATTTTGGAGCAGGTAGAGTACTGATCATGCCAGCTGCTGAAGGTACAGGAGTTATTGCTGGCGGACCTGTACGTGCAGTACTTGAATTGGCAGGCGTTAAAGATGTAAGAGCAAAATCATTAGGAACAAATAACTCGCGAAATATGGTGAATGCTACGATTGAAGGCTTAAGGCAGCTAAAGACGATAGAAGAAGTTGCCAGGTTAAGAGGGAAATCCGTAGAGGAACTATTAGGTTAGGGGGGAAAAGCCTTGGCTAATATGTTAAAAGTAACATTGATAAGAAGTACAATTGGCGTGAAGCCTCAACATAAAAAAACGGTAGAAGCATTAGGATTAAAAAAGATTAATCAATTTGTTGAGCAACCGGATAATCCTCAAACTAGAGGAATGATCCATCAAGTAAGACATCTTGTATCTGTAGAAGAAATTTAGTTTAAGGAGGTGGAACCATGAAACTACACGAGTTAAGACCTGCTGAAGGTTCAACGAAAGACAGAAAAAGACGCGGTAGAGGTACAGCCTCCGGGCAAGGTAAGACAGGCGGCCGTGGAGAAAAAGGACAAAAAGCAAGAAGCGGCGGCGGTGTTAGACCGGGATTCGAAGGCGGACAGATGCCTCTCTATAGAAGATTACCAAAAAGAGGTTTCAATAACCCATTCAAAAAGGTGTGGACGATCATCAATCTTGACGAATTAAACAGATTTGAAGATGGAACGGTTGTAACACCGGAACTTCTTTTAGAGAACGGAATCATTAAAAAAGTAGTGGATGGTGTGAAGATCCTAGGAGACGGCCAACTAGAGAAGAAAATAACTGTTCAAGCTCATAAATTCAGCCAGACAGCTGTGGAGAAGATTCAAGCTGCTGGAGGAAAGGCAGAGGTGATCTAAGTTGTTTACAACCCTAAAAAATGCTTGGAAAATTCCTGATTTAAGAAAGAGAATGCTATACACCCTCATGATGATGATCATCTTCAGATTGGGATCAACAATCCCGGTACCTGGAATGAACCGGGCTGCTCTTTCCCAACTGTTTAATCAGGCCGAAAGCGGACTCTTCGGGTTATTTAACCTGATTTCCGGTGGTGCCTTTGGAAACTTTACAATTTTCGCACTTAGTATCTCTCCATATATTACTGCTTCCATTATTCTTCAGCTGTTAACCATTGCAATTCCAAGTTTGGAAGCGATGGCAAAAGAAGGCGAAGAGGGAAGAAAGAAGATTGCCCAGTATACAAGATATGGAACGGTTGTGTTGGCGTTAATCCAAGCTACCGGCGTAAGTGTGGGGTTGTTTAACCAGGCGTTGATATCAACGGATTTTGTGACGGTCAGCGTGGTGGTTATTACACTAACAGCAGGAACAGCGTTTTTGATGTGGTTGGGCGAGCAGATCACCGAAAAGGGTATCGGAAACGGTATATCCCTAATTATCTTTGCAGGTATTGTTTCTAGAATGCCTATAGGCGTTGCACAAACATATCAAAAATTTAGAATTGGAGAAGTATCCATCTTCTCAATTATTACTTTTGTTGTTTTATCGATTTTAATCATTGCTGGAGTTGTTGCTATTCAACAGGGAACAAGAAAAATTCCAGTACAGTATGCAAAGAGAGTAGTAGGAAGAAAAATGTATGGCGGGCACAGCACACACATTCCTTTAAAGGTAAATCAAGCGGGAGTTATTCCAATCATCTTTGCGATATCACTGCTGCAGTTCCCATTAACCATTACCTACTTCTTCCGTGGAGGCGGATTCTCAACTTTTGTTGAGAGATATTTATCGCCGGGAGGTAATCCGGGAATCTGGATCTACTCTATTTTAGAAGTACTACTGATTATATTCTTTACTTACTTTTACACAGCCATTACTTTCAACCCAGTAGAAGTATCTGAGAATATGAAAAAGCATGGTGGTTTTATTCCTGGTATCAGACCTGGTAAGCCTACAACTGATTATTTAAACAAAGTGTTAACAAGAATTACCTTGGCAGGAGCAGTGTTCCTTGCTTTCATCGCAGTGCTTCCAACGCTGATTCTTAAATTTACGAGTATCAATTTATTGTTCGGAGGAACTAGTATCCTGATTGCTGTTTCAGTAGCATTAGAGACAATGAAGCAGGTAGAAGCGCAAATGCTGATGAGACATTATCAAGGATTCTTAAAATAGATAGGATGATCATGGGGATTTTTCCCCATGACCTACACCGAATAAATAACCAGGAGATGGTATCATGAGAGTAATATTATTAGGACCTCCAGGAGCAGGTAAAGGTACACAAGCTGCTGGAATTATTGATAGATATCACATTCCACATATTTCTACTGGAGATATTTTCAGAAAGAATATCAAAGAAGGTACGGAATTGGGAAAAAAGGCAAAAGAATATATGGATCAGGGTTTGCTTGTACCTGATGATCTAGTAGTAGCAATCGTTGAAGACCGCTTAAAAGAAGAAGACTGCAAGAACGGATTTTTGTTGGATGGATTTCCAAGAACTGTTTACCAGGCTGAAGCATTGGATAAAGTGCTGGATAAAATGAACAGTGTATTGGATAAGGTAATCAATGTAAATGTAGATAAGGAAATCTTGATTGAAAGAGCTGTAGGGCGTAGGATTTGTAAAGACTGCGGCGCAACCTATCATATCCAGTTTAATCCTCCTGCAAAGGCCGACATTTGTGATAAATGCGGAAGCACACTCTATCAAAGAGCGGATGATAACGAAGAAACCGTAACAAAAAGGATCGAAGTATATCTGAACGAGACACAACCACTGATTGACTATTATAAAGGAAAAGGAACGCTGGTTACGATCGATGGCCAACAGCCTATTGATAAAGTGTTTCAAGAGATCATAGCGGCTTTGGGAGCGTAGTACCATGATTATACTAAAATCCAGTAAAGAAATTGTATATATGCGGGAAGCAGGCAAGATTGTTGCCTATGTCCATGAAGTGCTTCGAGATGCGATCAAACCAGGTATTACCACGGGGGAGCTTGATGAAATAGCTGAACGTGAAATACGAAAATATGATGCAGAGCCAGCATTTAAAGGATATAACGGGTTTCCCGGAAGTATTTGTGCCTCCATTAATGAAGAGGTTGTACATGGAATCCCTGGATTAAAAATGTTAAAAGATGGCGATATTATAAGTGTAGATATCGGGGCGATTTATAATGGCTATTATGGAGATGCTGCAAAAACACACCCAGTAGGAAAAGTGAGTGAAGAAGCAGAGCGACTGATTCAGGTGACAAGACAAAGCTTTTATGAAGGCTTGCAGTTTTGTCGGGAGGGATATCGGCTTTCCGATGTATCCCATGCGATACAGTCTTATGTAGAAAACCACGGCTTTTCAGTTGTCCGGGATTTTGTAGGGCACGGGATTGGCAAGAATATGCATGAAGACCCTCAGATACCGAATTACGGTCTTCCAGGAAAAGGCCCCCGTTTGGCTGAAGGTATGATCTTGGCCATAGAACCCATGGTGAATGCAGGTACTTATCATGTTAGAACGTTGACAGATAATTGGACCGTTGTTACAGCAGACGGTAAGATGTCAGCCCATTATGAGCATACGGTAGCGATCACGAAGGATGAGCCGATCCTATTAACAGTCCTCTAACAACTTAAAAGAGGTGAAAAACATGGATACTACACTTGAAATCGTTGTGGGTCAAGTGGTGAAGTCAAAGGCAGGAAGAGATAAGGATCAAAATTTTATTGTCATAGATATTGTTGATGAGCAATACGTCCTCGTTGCCGATGGAGATCTAAGAAAGCTAGATAAGCCTAAAAAGAAGAAAATTCGGCATCTGGCAAAATATAATATCATCTGTGAAGAAGTGAAGAATCGATTGAAAAGTGGTGAAAAAATCACCAATTTACTTCTAAGGCGAGAACTGGAAAAACTGGGACTGGGATAGTCACAGGAATAGGAGGTTTGATTTCCTAATGGCGAAAAGCGATGTCATAGAGGTTCAAGGAACTGTTGTTGAAGCTCTACCAAATGCCATGTTTAAAGTAAAGTTGGAAAACGGACATGAAATATTAGGACATATTTCCGGTAAGCTAAGAATGAATTTTATTAGAATATTACCAGGTGATAAAGTTACACTTGAATTATCACCCTATGATTTGACTAGAGGTAGAATAACCTGGCGTGGTAAGTGATTAAGGAGGGATAACAGTGAAGGTTCGACCATCAGTTAAACCTATTTGCGAAAAATGCAAAATCATTAAAAGAAAAGGCAGAGTCATGATTATCTGCGAAAATCCGAAACATAAGCAAAAACAAGGTTAAACTAGCTGAATTTAATAAAAAGCTAGTATTTCCTGCTGTAATTTAGTATAATTATAAGTTGTGGCATTATTAGTATTTAAGTGCGGCTGAATTTGACTACTAAATGTAGTCGAATTACTTAATGCTAAATTTATAGATTTTAAAATTTACAATAACCATGATAGTAAATAAGTACAGATTTGGGAGGTGCAAAGTAGAATGGCAAGAATTTCAGGCGTTGACTTACCAAGAGAGAAAAGAGTAGAAATCGGATTGACATATATCTTTGGTATTGGCAGAAAAACTTCTAACAGTATTTTAGCAAAAGCAGGTGTAAATCCTGATACAAGAGTTAGAGATCTTACAGAAGATGAAGTAGGTAGACTAAGACAAATTATCGATAGTGATCATAAAGTAGAAGGAGATTTACGACGTGATATCTCTTTAAACATTAAACGTTTAAAGGAGATCGGATGCTACAGAGGAATCCGTCATAGAAGAAATCTTCCGGTTAGAGGTCAGAGAACGAAGACGAATGCAAGAACAAGAAAAGGTCCAAGAAAAACTGTTGGACGTAAAAAGAAGAAATAGTTAAAGGAGGTTAGAATCGATGGTAGCCAAAAAGGCAGCGAAAAAAGTTCGTAAAAGAAGACGGGAACGTAAAAATATCGAACGTGGTCAAGCGCATATTCAATCAACATTTAATAATACAATTGTTACCTTAACGGATTTGCAAGGAAATGCAATTTCCTGGGCAAGTGCGGGCGGATTAGGATTTAAAGGCTCAAGAAAATCTACTCCTTTTGCAGCACAAATGGCTGCAGAGACTGCTGCAAGATCAGCAATGGAGCACGGTTTGAAAACAATCGAGGTATATGTAAAGGGACCTGGTTCCGGAAGAGAAGCAGCAATCAGATCCTTACAAGCAGCAGGATTAGAAATTAATTTAATTAAAGACGTTACGCCTGTACCTCATAATGGATGCAGACCGCCAAAACGTAGAAGAGTATAATTAGGATTAGGAGGTGTAGAAATAATGGCAAGATATACGGGACCATCTTGTAGACTATGTCGAAGAGAAGGACAAAAACTGTATTTAAAAGGCGAAAGATGCTATACAGATAAATGTGCAATCGCAAGAAGAGGCTATGCACCGGGACAACACGGGCAAGGAAGAAAAAAATTGTCTAACTACGGTTTACAGCTTCGTGAAAAGCAAAAAGCAAAGAGATTTTATGGCTTATTAGAAACACCATTTAGAGCATACTTCGAGAAGGCGGAGAAGATGCCTGGAATCACTGGTGAAAACTTATTAAGAATTCTTGAAACAAGACTTGATAATGTAGTATATAGAATGGGTTTTGCATCTTCTAGAAAAGAAGCAAGACAGTTAGTAAGACATGGTCACTTTACAGTAAATGGTAAGAAGGTTGATATTCCATCATTCTTAGTATCTGTAGGTGATGTAATTAAGGTAAAAGAAAAGAGCTTTAGTTCTGCGAAGTTCAAAGAATTAGCAGAAGCTGCAGCGAATGTACCAAACTGGGTACAAGTAAGCTTTGAAAACTTAGAGGGAAAAGTAGTTGCGCTACCTACTAGAGAAGATATAGACATTCCAATTGCGGAACACTTAATCGTAGAGTTGTATTCAAGATAATAATATATAGAATCAGTTACCCTCATATTGTATAGAGATAAAATTGATAAGGAGGGTCAAAAATATGATTGAAATCGAAAAGCCTAAGATAGAATGTGTAGATTTAAATGCTGAGAATACCTATGGAAAGTTTGTGGTAGAACCCCTGGAAAGAGGATATGGTACGACATTGGGAAACAGCTTGCGGAGAATTTTACTTTCTTCTCTTCCTGGTGTTGCAGTTACCTCTGTTAAAATAGAGGGAGTACTCCACGAATTTTCAACAGTACCCGGTGTTAAAGAAGATGTATCAGAAATCATCTTAAATCTAAAATCACTGGCAGCGAAAATGTACTCCGATGGACCTAAAATTGTTAGAGTTGATGCACAGGGTCCGGGAATCGTTACTGCAGGAGATATCATCTCCGATGCAGACGTAGAAATATTAAATCCAGATCTTCATATTGCAACTCTTGAAGACGATGCGAAATTGCTTATGGAAATTTCTTTAGCAAAGGGCCGGGGATATGTTCCGTCAGAAAATAATAAAAACGACAACATGCCGATCGGTGTTATTCCTGTAGATTCTATCTATACACCCGTAAGAAAAGTAAGCTATAGTGTAGAAAATACAAGAGTTGGGCAAGTTACTGACTATGACAAGCTAACATTGGAAATATGGACGGATGGGAGCATTAAGCCTGATGAGGCAGCTTCTTTGGGTGCCAAAATTATGAATGAACATTTAAACCTGTTCATTACCTTAACAGACCACATTGATAATGTAGAAATCATGGTTGAAAAAGAAGAGGATAAAAAAGAAAAAGTTTTAGAGATGACGATCGAAGAATTGGAGTTGTCCGTAAGATCCTACAATTGCCTGAAGCGTGCCGGTATCAATACGGTAGAGGAACTTACAGAAAAATCCGAGGAAGATATGATGAAGGTTCGAAATCTGGGTAAAAAATCCCTTGAAGAAGTACAGCAAAAACTTGCTGAACTTGGATTAGGCTTAAGACCTAGTGAAGACTAATTGGGTTTAAAGGAGGGAAAGACATGGCAGGACATCGTAAATTAGGCCGTACAACAGACCACAGAATGGCAATGTTGAGAAACCTTGTTACAAGTTTGTTGAGAGAGGGTCGTATTGAGACGACTGTAACAAGAGCAAAAGAAACCCGTAAGCTTGCAGAAAAGATGATTAGCCTTGCAAAAAGAGGCGACCTTCATGCAAGACGTCAGGTAATGGCCTTTGTATATGACGAAACAACTGTAAAGAAGCTGTTTGATGATGTAGCACCTAAGTATGCTGAAAGAAACGGTGGATATACAAGAATTATGAAGCTGGGGCCTCGTAGAGGGGACGCAGCGGAAATGGTTATATTAGAATTGGTTTAATAGGATAGGGATTAAGTGACATACTTAGTCCCTTTTGTTTATAAAAAAATATAACAATCTATTGGTATTCTGCCAGGTTAGAGGTATAATATATTAGGTAAAATACTTGTAAAGTTGTGAGGGAACAACCATGGAGAAGATTATTGAAATAAAAGATCTGGTTTATGAATATAAAAATGAGCAAAATGAAGGTGTTGCTGCGCTAAAAAAGGTATCTTTGCAGGTTAATGAGGGAGAATTCTTAGTGGTTATTGGGCATAATGGTTCCGGAAAGTCTACGATGGCCAAGCACATGAACGCTTTATTACTGCCTAGCGGCGGAAAGGTATATGTGAACGGTTTAGACACAACGGAAGAAAAAAACACATGGGCGATCCGGCAAACCGCAGGGATGGTGTTTCAGAATCCTGATAATCAAATTGTAGCTACGATTGTAGAAGAGGACGTAGCTTTTGGTCCTGAGAACCTAGGCATAGAACCAAAAGAGATCCGTAATAGAGTAGATGGTGCCTTAAAGGCAGTAGGTATGGATGCTTTTCGTAAAAAAGGACCCCATCTTCTATCCGGTGGCCAGAAACAGAGAATTGCCATTGCGGGCGTTATCGCCATGAAACCGAAATGTATTATACTGGATGAGCCTACAGCAATGCTGGATCCTTCAGGCAGAAAGGAAGTTATGGAGACGATCCGTCAGCTAAATCGTGAGGAAGGAATTACGATTGTGCATATTACCCACTTTATGGATGAAGCTGTGCAGGCTGATCGCGTGATTGTCATGGAAGAGGGTAATATTGTATTGGAAGGTACACCAAAGGAAGTCTTTCAGCAGGTCGAGATTTTAAAAAAATTAGGCTTAGATGTACCTCAGGTTACAGAATTGGCTTTTCAATTAAAAAGCAGCGGTATCAATCTTCCAGCGGAAATACTGACTGTTGACGAGATGGTGGTGCATTTATGTCAATTATTGTAGAGAATTTAACACATATTTACAATCCGAATACTCCATTTGAGACAACTGCATTAAATGATGTAAGTTTCCAAATTGATAAAGGAGATTTTGTTGGTTTGATTGGTCACACAGGCTCAGGAAAATCTACATTGATTCAACATTTAAATGGACTGTTGAAAGCATCTTCCGGTAAAATTCTGGTGAATGACTTTGAAATTACTAAAAAAGACGTAAAGCTTAGAGAGATTCGACAGAAGGTGGGTTTAGTATTTCAATATCCGGAACATCAGCTTTTTGAGGAAACCATTTATAAGGATGTGGCTTTTGGACCCATTAATCTAGACTTATCTCAAGAGGAAGTAGATCGAAGGGTTCGAGAAGCTATTCAACTGGTAGGACTGTCCTTTGAGGATGTAAAGGAACGTTCCCCTTTTGAATTAAGTGGTGGACAAAGAAGAAGGGTGGCCATTGCAGGTGTCGTTGCAATGCGACCGGAGGTACTGATTCTGGATGAGCCTACAGCAGGGTTGGATCCCAAAGGCAGAGATGAGATATTAGATCAAATCAAAGCACTGCATAATCGTTATAAGATGACAGTTCTCTTGGTCTCTCACAGTATGGAAGATATTGCAAGATTAGTAGATAAAATCGTTGTTATGCACAGGGGCACTGTAGCACTTCAAGGTAGGCCAAGGGAAGTATTCCAGCATGTAGAACTATTGGAAAGTATTGGACTTGCCATACCACAAATCACCTATCTCATGCGGAGGCTGAAAGCCATGGGAAAACCTATACGAGATGATGTGCTAACGATTGAAGAAGCTAAAACAGAAATTATCAATTGGTTAAGGAGAAAGTAATATGCTTAGGGATATCACAATTGGACAATACTATCCTCAAGAATCTATCATACACAGACTGGATCCAAGAGTAAAGATACTGGCTACTTTTGTATATATCGTTGCTTTATTTCTAGTGAAGAATTTTACTGCCTATGGATATATTCTATTATTCTTGGGATTTTCTGTTCTGCTGTCTAAAGTGCCTTTTTCATATATGATTCGTGGCTTAAAACCACTATTTCTGATTATCATTCTTACCTTTGCCATTAACGTTTTTATGACAAAGGGTGAAGTGATTTATCAATTAGGACCCCTAGATATAACGAAGGAAGGGATTCGCCAGGCAGTGTTTATGGGTACGAGGCTAATTCTTTTAATCATTGGAACCTCTCTGCTGACTTTGACAACCTCTCCTATACAGCTGACAGATGGCATAGAGAAACTACTGAACCCTTTTAAACGGTTTGGTATGCCAGCCCATGAATTGGCAATGATGATGACCATTGCCCTGCGGTTTATTCCAACCCTATTAGAAGAGACAGATAAGATTATGAAAGCACAGATGGCAAGGGGGGCAGATTTTGAAAGCGGGAATATCATTAATCGTGCCAAAAGTCTCGTGCCACTGCTCGTACCACTTTTTATCAGTGCTTTTAGGCGTGCCGATGAATTAGCTATGGCAATGGAAGCACGGTGCTATCGTGGCGGAGAAAATCGAACCAGAATGAAGGAATTGGCCTTACATGGAAGAGATTTTATTGCTTCTCTGATTACCTTGCTGATGCTG
Source organism: Geosporobacter ferrireducens (assembly GCF_001750685.1). Lineage (GTDB taxonomy): Bacteria > Bacillota > Clostridia > Peptostreptococcales > Thermotaleaceae > Geosporobacter > Geosporobacter ferrireducens. Next base: position 3,737,183 of record NZ_CP017269.1, read on the forward strand.
GCTGTAGTTATTTTAGATCGATTGATCATGTAGTAGAACTAAGTAGGTGGAGCCCCATGAGAAATATTAAGCTTTTGATTGAATATGACGGTACTAACTTTTGTGGCTGGCAGCGTCAGAATAATGGTAGAACCATACAGGAAGAAATTGAAAAGGCATTGGAAAAGGTCCTAAAAAGGCCTGTAAAGATTCATGGTTCAGGAAGAACCGATACCGGCGTACATGCCCTAGGGCAGGTAGCCAGTTTTAAAGCAAACATTACGGTTCCTATGGACAAAATCCCCTTAGCTTTAAACAGCCTTTTGCCTGAAGATATCTCCGTTAAGGGGGCATCTGAGGTTGAAGAAGATTTTCATGCCAGATATTCCGCAAAAGGGAAAAAATACATTTATCAGATTTATAATGGACCCTTGCGCAGTCCTTTGCTGCGAAACTATGCCTATTTTGTAGCACATCCTTTAGATTTAAATAGAATGCAGGAGGCGGCACAATACTTTTTAGGTAGCCATGATTTTAAAGGATTTATGGCTTCCGGCAGTTGCGTTCAAGATACGGTTAGAACCTTATACAAACTAGATGTATATTTTCATGAGAACCTAATTAAAATAGAAGTTGAGGGAAACGGTTTTTTATACAATATGGTGAGAATTATATCAGGGACATTAGTAGAGGTCGGAAAAGAAAAAATACTGCCTACAGAGATGCAAAAAATCATAGCATCGGGGATTCGGGAAAGCGCGGGTCCCACAGCTCCAGCCCAAGGATTATATTTAGCAGAGGTGTTTTACTAAAATCCGTCAAATATTCCTTGACACACACGGCTGCATGTATTAAAATGGTTAAAGAGTGTGCTTATTAAAAAATCCACTAGCCCCGGGTTTTTTAACATAGAAGCGAGTATTGAAATGGTAGTGTTAGGAGGGAAATTTAATGAAATCATTTATGGCAAAGCCACTAGAAATAGAAAGAAAGTGGTATGTAATTGATGCAGAAGGAAAGCCGCTAGGACGTTTGGCTTCTGAAGTTGCATCTATTCTAAGAGGAAAAAGAAAACCTATTTTTACTCCCCATGTAGACACAGGTGATTATGTAATCATCGTGAATGCAGAAAAGGTATTATTTACGGGAAGAAAGCTTGATAAGAAATTGTACAGACACCATACTGGACATCCTGGCGGATTAAAGGAAGTAACGGCTAGAGAATTAATGGCAAAGAAACCTGAGCAAGCATTAAAGCTGGCGATCAAAGGGATGCTTCCGAAGAACAGTCTAGGAAGACAAATGTTCACTAAACTAAAAGTATATGCTGGTGCTGAGCATAATCATCAAGCTCAACAACCGGAAGTACTGGATATATAAGCTGTAGAGGAAGGGAGGAAAGATCATGGCTAGAGTACAATATTACGGAACAGGTAGAAGAAAAACTTCTATTGCAAGAGTTAGATTAGTGCCGGGTGAAGGAAAAGTAACAATTAACGGCAGAGATATAGATAATTACTGTGACTATGAAACATTAAAAAGAGACATCAGAATGCCGATGGTATTAACACAAACAGATGGTAAGTACGATGTTATTGCAAAGGTACAGGGTGGCGGATTTACAGGCCAAGCTGGTGCTTTAAGACATGGTATCTCAAGAGCGCTGTTAAAAGCAGAAGCAGAATTAAGAGGCGTGTTAAAAAAGGCAGGTTTCTTAACAAGAGATCCAAGAATGAAGGAAAGAAAGAAGTACGGTTTAAAGAAAGCAAGACGTGCACCTCAGTTCTCAAAGAGATAATGCTTACCGGGTACAGATCCCTCAAACAAAAATGTTTGAGGGATTGTTTATTTTTTGTACGTAAAGAGAACCCTGTACTTTGCTCTATCTTAGAGAAAAACTTGACAGGAAAACATATGTTCTGTATGATGGAAATATATTGAGTTTGGAAAATTATCCTAACTTCTATAATGATGATGGGGGGATTGTGATATGGAATTGTCAGAAGTTATAAACCGAAGAAGAACTGTAAGAGATTTTTCTCAAAATAAAGTACCCTTTAAAATTATTGAAAAAGCTTTGCGAACTGGATTGAAAGCACCAAGTTATAATCATCTTAAAGAGTGGGATTTTATCTTGGTAAGGGAGGACAGACATAGGCTGGCTTTAACTAGAACGGAAGAGATGATAGAGGAAATAACCAATGAATTAGAGCAAGCTTTTAAAGATTATGAAAATCTTGCAAAAGATATGTATTTAGATGCAATACCAAAACAAAAAAGAATGATATTAACAGCACCGGAATTATTAATTGTTGTCTATAAACCAAAGACGCAAGTAAGTGAAAGCAAGAAAATATATGATTTAAACTGCCTGGCTTCAGTATGGTGTTGTATAGAAAATATACTGCTAAGTCTAGCTGAAGATGACGTTTTCGGAGTTACTTTTATTCCTAAAAATACACCTGGGATAAAAAAGATTTTCAGTATTCCACAACAGCTGGAAGTAGCAGCAATTATCCCATTCGGTTATAAGGCTTCTCATGCCAAAATTATTCCCCAAAAAGAAATCCAATTAGAATCAAAATTACATATAAATACCTGGTAGCCAAATGTAAAATTTGTAAGTTGTGAACTTAATAAAATACCTAGGTCTTTCATTAAAGATAGATTTAGCGAAAGTCTTAATACATGATAGTATATTCTTACAAACGACTTCAAAGCATGTCGGATTTTAGGAATGATGCGTCATATTGGTGGAGTGTGGACCTATGTGTCCACCCGTTAATTTTGCCGTCTCTTTGGTCAGACACACAGGTCTGCCCCTGCCGCTATCCTTATGTTGGAGACAATGTAGGGGAGCACAGTGTGCGCCCGCTAATGATATGCATCGGGAGAACAATGTTCTCCCCTACAGGAAATAACAGCCTGTCGGTATGTGATGCATGGAACACTCCCTATGGTGTTCCCCTGTATGTCGCATCATTCAACTGTTAGGTTACATTATTAAATTGTGAAAAGTATATTCAATAGTTAAATTAGTGTAAAGAGTGGTTAATATCTTGAAAGATTGAAGTGTATAAAAGGCTATTAAAATGTATTGGAAAGGAACATGTAACTAACAAATGAAGTGTGAGGCTGATAAATGATAATGTGCAAATTCTCAAAGAGATAATATTTACAGAATGCAAGCTCCCTCAAACAAATATGTTCGGGGGATTTTTTTATAGATCTATAGAAAATTTGTGCTGTATTATGTATAATAAGATCATACTAGAACAGAAAAGGTTAGGATGATAAACAGATGAATATGCAACAATACAAAAGGTATGTAAAAAACTCATTACAACTGCTGTTTGTTCTCTTTGCTGCTATATTATTTTATAAGCTTATTGATAACATCGGTACGATCTATCAATCCTTCGGAGAACGGATCGCGTCAATTCGAAAAGTGCTTAATCCATTTTTAATTGGAATATTTATTGCCTATATACTCAATCCCATTGTAAAATGGTTTGAGAGAAAGATTTATGGGCCCATATTTGAGGATAAAAAGGTATACAAATATAATAGATTGTTCAGTACGATAACGGTATATATTATTCTAATTGGGCTGATCTCCTTAACCATCACCCATGTGGTTCCGGGAATTCTGCTTAACATAATGGATTTAATTGCAAAATTGCCTACTTTTATTTATAACAATGAAAGCCGAATTGTAGAATGGGTGAACCAAGTATATGCTAATGACGTCTACAATATTGTAGGCGCCATTGAAGACAACATCAACAGTATCTTTAATCGGCTGGCAGTGATTTTGCAAAACAGCCTCAATAATATTGTGGCCAGTATTGTAACTTTTACCTCTAGCATACTGACCCTAATTCTAGCACTAATGATTTCTTTTTATTTCTTGATCGATAAAGATAGCTTAATTCATGGTACACAGAGGTTTCTAAGAGCTTTATTTGATGACAGGCATATTGATAAACTTATTAAATTTTGTAAGGAAGCAGATGAGATATTTGTTAAATTTATCGTAGGAAAATCCATAGATTCCTTTATTATAGGATGTATTTGCTATGTAGGACTCTTATTTGCGAAAAGCCGATATGCTGTGCTCATTAGTATTATTGTAGGGATTACGAATATGATTCCATATTTTGGCCCGCTGATTGGTGTACCGATTGCCTTTTTAATTGCTTCCCTGAATAACCCTATTAAAGCCTTATGGATTGCTCTGTTTATCTTTATTCTACAACAATTTGACGGCATGGTATTAGGCCCTAAAATCTTAGGCGATAGTGTAGGGGTAAGGCCCTTGTGGATTATCTTTTCAATTATCTTAGGCGGAAGTTTGTATGGCGTTATTGGAATGTTTTTAGGAGTTCCCGTCATTGCTGTTGCAAAGATTACCGTAGAGAGATTAATTGATCGAAGACTCGAAGAAAAAAGAAGCAAAACAGGAAATAGTGAACCTATACAATAAAAAGCCTCCTTGCGAGGCTTTATTTCGTTGCATTCCGAATTAAACTTTGCAAGTTTTTTAAATTATTATGATCGGTTGACAAAATTTCCTGTACCAGTTGGGCACTTTTCTGATCCAAGTCTCCAGTTATAATTTTTTCAACAACAGCGATGCCTTTATCCTCTCCGTCATAAAGCTTTCTGAGAATATACTGAGGTTCATGATGGAGTGTAGTATCTAAGCGTAGCATTACATCTGCGATTAGGCCAGAAAAACCTCTGTTTTCACGAGGGTGGCCACCGAGTTCCTCCATTCGTTTGGAAATTTTAAGAACATTTTCTTGATGAATAGACTGCATATGATAAAGCTGACTGCGAAGGGCGGGATCTTCTATTTTATCCGCAACGTCTTCAAAGGCGTGAAAGGCCATATATTCACCTTGAAGGACTTCATTGAGGGTTTTCATATTAGGTTCGTCCACATAAGTTCCTCCTATATTGTTTTCTTTAGTTTACCCTGAAAATATGGAGATATGATAATTACCAAAAGCTTTTTGGAACGAAGCAGCATATGAAAGATAAAGGATAATTCACTTGATGCATAATTAAAATTATTCAGAATATAAAAAACAAACAAATAAAATACCAAAAAAAATATATATATTACAAGTCCTCTGCAAAAAAATAAGTTATACTATCCATAGAAAGATAAGACGTCTGCTGTCGAGTAGAGAAAAGTATTTAACTTGTATTGAAATTTTCTATAATGGAGGAATGAACATGGAGGTATTACAAACGATTTCCGAAGTCTTGCAAAAGGGAAATGCAAAACTGGTAGGAGAAAAAACGCAAGAGGCTTTAGATCAAGGATTAGCACCGGCGGAAATATTGAATGACGGATTGCTAGCAGGAATGTCAGTAATTGGAAAGAAATTTAAGAACAATGAAGTATACGTTCCGGAGGTATTGATTGCAGCTAGAGCCATGCATGCAGGATTAAATGTTCTTCAGCCAAAGTTAGTTGAAAGTGGCACAAAACCTGTGGGGATAGTAGTATTGGGTACCGTAAAGGGAGATGTTCATGATATTGGAAAAAACCTCGTGGGTATGATGATGGTAGGTGCAGGTCTAGAAGTAATCGATGTGGGTATAGATGTATCCAAAGAAAAGTTTGTTGAGGCGGTTCAAACATATAAACCTAAAATCCTTGCGCTTTCAGCCCTATTGACTACAACCATGCCGGAATTAAAAACAGTCATTGACGCAGTTGCAGAAGCAGGATTAAGAGACCAGGTAAAAATTATGGTAGGCGGTGCTCCGGTGAATGCAGAATTTGCTAAGGAAATCGGGGCAGACGGCTATACACCGGATGCAGGATCAGCAGCCGAATTAGCAAAACAATTTGCCTTGGCATAAAACAAATAGATGTCCAGGACAAAGGAGGGTAACCATGATTATTGTTGGTGAAAAGATTAATACCAGTTTAAAGGGAGTAACAGAGGCAGTAAGAAATAGAGATGCAGCTTTTATTCAGCAGAGAGCCAGGGAGCAAGCTGAAAAAGGCGCTCACTACATAGATGTAAACTGTGGAACGTTGGTATCGGAGGAGGTTGAAGCCTTAGCCTGGCTTGTAGAGACTGTGCAGGAGGCTGTGGATCTGCCTTGCTGTATCGATAGTCCTGATCCCCTTGCCATTGCTTCAGGATTGAAAGTACATCGGGGAAAGCCCCTGATTAATTCAATTACTGCAGAAGAAGGAAGATATCAAGGAATTATTCCATTGGTGAAAGAATACAAAGCGGGAATTATCGCTTTGTTAATAGATGATGCCCATGGGATGCCCCATGATGCAGCTACAAGAATTCAGATTGGATGCGGCCTGGTAAAGCGACTGATGGAGGATGGTGTGGCTGTGGAGGATATCTATATCGATCCGCTGATTCAGCCGATTGGCACCTCTACAGATATGGGTGTAGTAGCGATTGAGACCATACAAGGAATCAAAAAGGAATATCCTGGCATACATTTTATGTGCGGACTGAGCAATGTATCCTTTGGATTGCCAAAAAGAGGACTATTAAACCGCACCTTTTTAGCCCTTTGCATGATGGCCGGACTGGATGGGGCAATCCTGGATCCCGGCAATCGAGAAATGATGAAAATGATTGTAGCCACGGAGGCATTATTAGATAGAGATGAGTATTGTATGGGGTACATACAAGCTTTCAGAAGCGGTTTATTGGACGATTGATTCTTGGTCTAAGGAATAACAGCTTCGAATTGTAGCAAGCTTTCAATTAACTTGGGTAGTGCAGTATAATTTTACTGCAGCACTCAAGTTAATTGTGTATTTGACGAATAAATAGTATATATGCTATAACATATTTAAAAGAAGCAGAGAAGGGTGATTGACATGAGGACAATCAATAAGTTTTCCTGGGTGATGCAAAGAGATAGAGTGCTAAGAGCCATGGATTGCAGGGAAAAGGGATCTACCTATGATATCCTTTGTTCATCATATACGAAACTGGAGGATGTTTTAAAAGAGATTGTAAAACCAGAGGGCGGCTATTGCTTCCAAGAAAAGAAAGCCTTTCCAGAAGTAAAAGCAGTCTCAAAGTACACACATGTTGCTTACTGCTTCTTAACATTGGGAGAGGCGATCAGTGAAGAGATTAGCAGATATTTTCATCAAGGAGATTATCTGGAGGGCATGTTGTTAGATGTTATGGCAGATGAGCTGATCTTTAATTTTAGCAATCAACTCTACAGCCAAGTTTGTGATGAGGCTGAAAGTCTTGGCTTAGGATTAACAGGAAGGATAGAGCCTGGGGAAAAGGACGCCTCACTAAGTGTACAAAAAGACATCCTTTCTCTTTTTCAAGAAAAAGGTGCTGCTTTAGACCTATTAATTACGGAAGCCTATATGTTGAAGCCTGTAAAATCCATGACTTTTCTTTATGGTGCATCGGCAGAGCTTCCCCTCAGAAAAGCAGATCACTCATGTATAGATTGTAGCAAAACAGCATGTAAATTTAGAGAAGCAGAGAAACTCTACATACAGATTGTTCAGGATGAGAATGAATATTCCATTGAAATAGACAAGGGAGAAAACCTTTTACGTGGGATGCAAAGACACGATATTTTTGTAAAAGCACCATGTGGAGGAACGGGTGTCTGTGGAAAATGCAAGGTTCAGATTAAAGAGGGGAATATTCCGGCTGCTGCAGAGGACCAGTTGTACTTTAGTCAGGATGAATTAGAAAAAGGTTATCGGCTGGCATGCCAAGCATATCCCACAGAAAACTGCAGTGTATTCATTGAAGCTGCCAATGAAGATCAATTTAGAATTGTATCAGACTACTCAGGCAAGCCGATGGAGAAAAATAGTTGGATACAAAGTTTTAGGATAGCTATAGTGCCGTCAGATTTTCAAAAGAATAAAAGCTTAGTAACGCTATTCAATGAAAAACTTGGCGGAGATTATACTTACTCAAAGAGAAGTCTAATGAAATTGGTTCATTTGATGGACCAGAAACAATCTATCCCAAATACAGTTAGAGATGGACATAAGACGGTAATAGAGTGTATCTTAGAAGAGCAATGTATTATAGATATATTTATAGACGAAGAAGCAACGGCTTATGGTATTGCAATTGATATTGGCACAACAACGATTGCAATGCAAATGATTGAGCTGATATCGGGCGAGGTTTTAGGAAACCACAGTTTATTAAATAGGCAGCGGGGATATGGAGAAGACGTGATCTCTAGAATCCAGTATAGCAACGAAGGAAATTTGGATAAGCTCTCTAAGTGTATACAGGAGGATATTTTAAAGGGTATTTATGATCTCTGCCAAACTACATCCGTTAATTTAGAAAGGATTGTTAAGATTGCCATTGTGGGTAATACGACAATGCTTCATCTGCTGTTGGGGTTATCTTGCACATCGTTAGCTGTACATCCTTTCCAGTCAATTACAACAGCACTGCATGAGTTTCATTTTAGTGAAATATTTGGTCAATTGTCTTTAGAATGTAAGGTAATTATATTGCCGGGAGTATCGACTTATGTGGGTGCAGATATTATTGCTGGAATGCTTTATTGTGGATTCCATGAAGAGAAGGAGACTACATTGTTGATTGATATTGGCACCAATGGGGAGATGGCTATTGGCAATAAAGATAAAATCTTGTCTCTCTCTACTGCAGCAGGACCGGCCCTTGAAGGCGGAAATATTCAATATGGTACTGGCAGTATCAGAGGTGCTATTTCAAGGGTAGAGATAGACAAGGATAAGTTATCCTATCGTACGATTGGAGACCTTCCGCCAATAGGAATCTGTGGATCTGGGGTAATAGACATTGTGGCTTCCTGCTGTAAAAATGGTATAATAGATGAGACAGGAAGATTTTCAGAGTGCTATGAGGATGGCGTCGTTGAAGTGGCGAGAACTGTGGAAGACCAGGCGATTGTTTTTACACAAAAAGATGTTCGAGAAGTTCAACTGGCAAAATCAGCGCTGCGATCAGGCATAGAAATCTTAATGCAGCGAATGGAGATTGTCCCCGAAGAGATTGAACGCGTATACATTGCTGGAGGCTTTGGTGGTGGCGTAAATATTGATAGTGCTATTACCATTGGTCTGATTCCAAAAGAATTAAAAGATAAGATTGTATCTGTAGGCAATAGTGCCTTAGGTGGTGCAGCAGCTTATCTGATAAATAGGAAAAATAGAGACAGAATAGAAGAAATTCTTAAGAAGACAAGTTATATCGAGCTCTCGACGGATATGCATTTTCAGGATTTATTTGTAAATAATATGTTTTTTTATGGGGTGGGAAATGGTGAATCTACGTAGAAGCTTTGACGAAGACAGGGGTGTGAACCCTAAACAGTTGAAAGAAACATTAGAGGCTTATTATTATGCAACGGGGATCAATCTTTTCATGATAGATGAACAGGGGAAAATCTTGGAAACCTGTGGGGGAATGCCTACCCTTTGTACACACCTCACGCCTGCTTCAAAGGAGGGATGTCATTGCACACAGGTTCACCTATTCGCCAGTAAACAGGCAGAAAAAATTGGAGAGGGTTATGTTTTTCATTGCCCTGCCGGTTTGATTCATTATACCGCGCCAGTAATTTATAATCGGGTACTTCGAGGGGCTTTAATCGCAGGTCCCATTCTATTGGACGAACCTGATGATATGATTCTGGAAGGAATCATGAGGAAATATGATTTGCAAGAACAAGACCGAGAGAGTGTACGCAAGTATATAGAAGATATCCCTATTGTGATGCCTGAAAAAGTAAAATATCTAAGTAAGCTTCTTTTTTTAGTAACCTTAAGTTTGATGGATCAAGACCGCTTTGTACTATATGAAAGAAACCAAAGAATGCATCAACAATCCCATATCAATCTTAGCTTACAAGACATGAAAGAGGAAGAAAAAAGTCATAGTCATTACCCCTATGAAAAAGAAAAAGAATTGATGACAAAGGTGAAAAATGGTGATGAAGTAGGAGCGAAAACGATATTGAATGATATTTTAGGGCATATCTTTTTTACTTCAGGGGGAAATATGGAAGTGATGAAGGCAAGAACTCTGGAGTTAACTTCACTGCTTTCCAGGGCAGCTGTGGAAGGCGGCGGTGCATTGGATAAAATATTTGGTCTGAATTATAAGTTTATTGGACAACTGAGTAAGATTGAAAATATTGAAGACTTATCTTATTGGATATTGAAAGTGCTGGATCGTTTTATGGAAAATGTTTTTAGTCTTGCCCACTCTAAGAATGCTGAACTTATTAAGACCGTATTATCTTATATCAATAAAAATTATATGAATAATATCACCCTTGAGGAAGTATCGGGTATCGTTTATCTAAATCCTTCCTATTTCTCAACCATTTTTAAAAAGGAAACCGGCGTACCATTCTCCACTTATCTAAATAAGGTAAGAATTCAGGAGAGTAAACAATTGTTAAAAGATATTAATCTATCCATTTTAGACATTGCATTGGCAGTGGGCTTTGAAGATCAAAGTTACTATTCCAAGGTATTTAAGAAGATTACGGGAACAACACCGAAAGAATATCGTGATCATTACCAGTTTTAGTCTACATGAGTGTATGATAAGTTATCCCTGGAGCCTGATAGGAGAACGGTTATCCTAACGGGCTTTATATATAATTTCATAAAGGAGGAAAAATATTGAAAGAATACACAGTTTTTAAACAGATTAGTCTCCCAAAGCTCAATAATCTACAGCCTGGATTGGAGTCTACTTGCCTTAAGCTGATGGAGGAGGCAGGCGAACTGGCACAGGCCATTGGAAAATTTAGAGGCCTTAATGGAGAAAAGGTAGAACTGGAGGATCATGAGGTTGTAGATATGATTAGCAAAGAATTGCTGGATGTTGCGCAGGTAGCGGTTTCTATGATGTTTGTGTTAGAGGAAGAATATCATATCAATATCAAAGAGAAGGTGGAAGAACACGTACAAAAGCTTATTCGGAAGGGGTATATTAAACTTGAAAATAGTGAGATTAAATAATGAAATATTAATTTCTGATATAGAAGCGTAACTTCTTACATAATCTATATAGATATAGGCATACGTTCCTATATTTTATAAAAGTGTAAGGAGAAAGAATATGATTAAAAAAAGTTTTAATTGGATACTACTATTGGTCATGGTCTTGATGTTATCCGGATGCAGGGATCAGAATCAAAGAGCCGCTAAAGAAATTGAAGAACTTATTGCTATTCAAGAAGCGGCTGTTCGGGGAAAAAATTTAGAAAGCTATATGGACACCATTACTTTGCAAAACGATACTTACAGGGCTGAAAAGAAAAGTTGGATGCGTGATATACTACTGAACGATATAGAGGATTATCATCTAAGAGTAAAAAGTATTAGGATGATTAATGCAAAAGAGGCAAAGGTAGAGATCCAACAGGACTACTCCTATAATGGAGGGCGTTATCAGGTACAATATCCACTGCGGATTGTACAAGAGAGCCAACAGTGGCGAGATGGAGACCTATTTTTTGAAAGGCTTGATACAGAAAATTTTCATATACAATATTTTAGTCCTTCTCAAAATTATGCAGTAATGATTGCTGCTGTATGTGAAGAAGCAAGGGAAAACATCGTAAAAAGATATGGAGATGACCTGATCGATCAGACCATCATAAAAATTTATCAAGATCGGGAGCTTTTGAGGCAATCAGTAAAGCTTTCCTTTCAGTGGCAATTTGCAGGTTGGTATGAATATCCTGAATCTATTAAAACAACAGAGTTTAGGGATGAAGAAACCTATCGAATGATTATAGAGCATGAACTACTTCACAAACTTACTATCCAAGAATCCAATAACAACCTTCCTTATTGGTTTTCTGAAGGCTTAGCTGTATTTTTTTCCAATATGCCAAATGAACCGGCATCACGTTATACGAAAGAGGAGTACTTGGAAAACTACGGAGAAGATGTTAGGACAATAAAAGCTTTAGAAACTATTAATTTGGAGACCTTGGCAGAGGAGCGGGAAATCTCTAATTACTATGATAGCGCCGGTATGATTGTTAAGTTTATGGTAGAGCGTTTTGGACTTGAGAAAGTCAAAGAAATTATTAAGATGCTAGGACAATACCCCTATCAAGAAGGTACTGGTGCAGAAATAAATCAGAGGGCTATTATTAGATTTAGAGAGGTACTGTCCAAAGTATTGGGGATTACAGTAGAGCAATTAGATCAAGCATGGCAAGAAAATTTAAGAATATAAAAAAGAAACGGGTGATAACCTGTTTTTTTCTTTTCCTTCTTTCATATATTTCAAGGAATTGAATAGGATTTAATAGAAAAAGAAGGAGGAAGAGAAAATGATGCGAATCTTTATGTTAAAAAGAAAATGGATAGTGGGGTTCACGTTTCTAACTTTAGGACTGTTGCTGACGAATCTTTTTCTCCATAAAACCATAAGAACTTCCACCCTTCCTACAATCAATAGAGTGATTGTGGTGGACGCAGGCCATGGAGGTATGGATGGAGGGGCGGTGAGTAGAAGTGGCATACTTGAAAGTCACATTAATCTAGAAATTGCACTGAAATTAAGGCGGTTATTGGAACAGAGCGGGGCCATTGTACTTCTAACAAGAGATGCTGATGTAGGATTATACTCAGAAAGAGGAACCATTCGAAATAAAAAGAATGAAGACCTTAGAAATCGCAAAGATCTGATTAATCAAAGTGAAGCTGATATTTTTATTTCCATTCACTTAAATTCTTTTCCTCAAAGTCAGTATTATGGTGCGCAAACCTTTTACCCAAAGGATTCAGAAAAAAGTAAAATGCTGGCGGAGTTGGTCCAAGAAGAATTGCTTCGGGTACTTAATAATGATAATCACAGGGTATCAAAGGTAAAGAATGATACGTATTTGTTGCAGAATACAAACTTACCTACAGTTTTGGTTGAGTGTGGGTTTTTATCCAATCCTATGGAAGAGCGGCTGCTTCAGCAGCCAACCTATCAAGAAAAAGTAGCATGGAGTATTTATATTGGCGTTCTGCGTTATTTTCAAGAAGAGGATCAACAACAGTAACGTGTATAAGAAAGATTTTTTTGACTTATATTAATATAGCATCTAGATAAGTTGCAATAAATGTGTTACATCCGCTACGCCACGGGGACAGTTCCTCAGGCACATAAAAACCATCTGTGCCAGACGAACCGTCCTCATGACTCCGCTATCTCACATAAAGTTGTAATAGCTTTATTGTAACTTATCTAGACTAAATACAAAGGAGGAATGAATAGATGGGATTTATTCTAGGGACTTATTTGCTGCCACATCCACCCATCATTATGAAAGAAATTGGAAAAGGTGAGGAGAAAAAAATACAAAATACGGCAGAGGCTATGAAGGAAGTAGCAAGAGATATAAAAGATAAGAAACCAGCTGCTATTATTTTGATTACGCCCCATGGCCCGCTGTTTAGTGATGCGGCAGTGATTTCCGTAAAGCCGGAACTTGCAGGGAATATGGGAAAATTCGGTGCTGCGCATGTAAAATTCACGAAAGAAAACCATTTAGATCTTACAAATAAAATCTTACAGTTTGCTAGATTAAGAGATTTCCCTTGCGGCATGGTGAATCAAGATATGGCTAAAGATTATGATGTTTCTTTAGAGCTTGATCATGGAACTATGGTACCCCTGTATTTTATTGACCAAGAATACATTCATTATAAATTGGTACATATCACATATGGGTTGCTTCCTAGAGAGGATTTATATGCTTTTGGAAGAATACTACAGGAAGCAATAGACGATATTGAAGAAAACGTTGTCATTATAGCCAGTGGGGATCTATCACACCGATTGACAAAGGATGCACCGGCAGGATTTCATCCTAGTGGTAAAATATTCGATGAAAGATTTCTGTCTCTTTTAGAGAAAGGGGATATTGAAGAAATCTTTGCACTGGAGCGAAAGCTTTCAGAAGAAGCCGGTGAATGTGGACTACGGGCGGCGGATATTATGCTAGGGGCCTGTGATGGTTATGAGATTGACGTGAAAGTACTTTCTTATGAAGGACCTTTTGGTGTAGGCTATGGGGTAGTTAAAATTGCCGTAGGAGAGAAATGTGGGGAACGGCAATTCCATGAACGTTTAGTAATAAAACGAAATGAACAACTTCAGGCAATTCGGAGTAAAGAAGATGCTTATGTCAGATTAGCCAGAGAAGCATTGGAAAAATATGTGAGAGAGGGTACACAATTGAAAGCATCACAAAATGTAATGGAAGAAATGTTAGAAAAAAAAGCAGGTGTTTTTGTTTCTATAAAAAAGCATGGAGAACTAAGAGGGTGTATTGGAACAATTAGCTCCACAACAGCGAACCTTGCACAGGAGATTATTCGAAATGCCATTCAGGCAGGAACTGCAGACCCACGTTTCTATCCTGTAGAGGAAGAGGAGCTAGAGCTGCTTGTATATTCCGTAGATGTATTGATGGAGCCAGAGACAATCCAATCTCTTGAAGACCTGGATGTTAAGCGCTATGGTGTTATTGTTAGCAGTGGAGAAAAATCCGGACTATTGCTGCCGAACCTGGAAGGTGTAGATACGGTTGAGGAACAGGTACGCATTGCATTGCAGAAGGCGGGAATCCGAATCAATGAAGGATATAATCTCCAGCGCTTTGAGGTTCTTCGACATCATTAGTGCTGTGGATAATTTGTGCATAATATTATGAAAATTCTTTGAGATGCAGTGAAAGTAAGGATTAGAGAATAATAGAGTTATCCACAAGGTTATCCATAGGTTTCGTTTTCACAGGAACTTTTGATGTGGACAAGAAGTGGTGCAAGTAGGAAAATAGAGAAAAATACATAGAAAAAGCAAAGTGGATTATCAACAAGTTTTATCCACATTAACATAATTGCCAAGGGATCATTACAAGGGGGTGTTGTATTTCCATGAAAAGCAAGAAGGAAGCATTATTTTATAGACAGTTAAAAGATGGACGCGTACAATGTGATTTATGTCCTCATGCTTGTAAAATACCAGCAAACAGTCTAGGTAGATGTAGAATTCGAAAAAATGAAGAGGGACGACTGTTCAGTTTAAACTATGGAAAGATTACTGCCTATTGTATGGATCCTATTGAGAAAAAGCCACTCTATCATTTTTATCCAGGAAGTAGAATATTTTCTATTGGTAGTACAGGCTGTAACTTTACTTGCCAATTTTGTCAAAACTGGCATATTGCGCAGAAAGACCCCGACGGTATATATACTACGGCAGAAAATATCATAAACATTGCACAAAATGAAAAAAATAATTTAGGAATCGCCTTTACTTATAATGAGCCTACTGTATGGTTTGAATTTGTTTTCGAAGTTGCACAAGAAGCAAAGACTGCAGGGTTAAAATCTGTACTCATTACCAATGGATTCATGAATGAACCATCCTTGAAAGCACTGTTGCCTTATGTAGATGCCATGAATATAGATCTAAAAAGCTTCAGTGACAGCTTTTACCGTCAGGTTTGTGGCGGTGAAAGAAACCCTGTACTTGAAACGATAAAAAAAGCATATAATGCCTGCCATATTGAAATTACCTCACTGTTGGTCCATGGCCTGAATGACAGCAGGGAAGAAATTGAAGCAATGGCTAAATGGATCAGTGAGATTGGCGCAGAGATTCCGCTTCATTTAAGCAGGTACTATCCAAACTATCAGATGGATCGTGAGGCAACACCTATATCTCGAATATATGAGGCCAAAGAAATAGCAGAACAGTATCTTCGCTATGTATATGTAGGGAATGTGCCAGGGGCAGACAGAAACACCTATTGTCCCCGATGTAAAGAGATCATTGTTGATCGAGAGACGCATGTGAAGGTGGAGCATCTGGCAGACAATCAATGCAATAGATGTGGAGAAAAAATTGCAATCATTCTATAGGATCCACTAATACAAATAGGGATTCACGGTATACAAATATGCTTCTCTTGCATATAATGAATTATGCGAGGGGGGATGGATGTGAATAAATGGATATTGTGGACAGTTATTTGCATCATTTGCATTTCCGTACTGCTGTATATCGGGACTTTTTTTCGATATCCTGGAAGAACACTGAAAGCACATAGTTTCATTAGCCAGATGCAACAGGATGATTACCTGGATCAAGAACCATTAGCTAAGAAAAGTAAAGGATAATACACTGGAAACAGTGTATTTTTTTGTAAAAAAACAGCCTGAAGAATATCTTCTAAGCTGTTTTAGAAATTATGATTTTAATTTTAGGAGTAGTTCTCCAGATTTAACTTGCTGCCCCTGTTTTACTAGGATGTTTTCTATAATACCTGTGACAGGAGCAGTAATATTCGTCTCCATCTTCATGGCTTCTACAATAAGCAGGGACTGACCTTCCTGAATAGAATCTCCAGCTTTGACCAAGATGTTAATGACTGTGCCAGGAATGCTGGCACCAACATCAAAGGGATTTTCAGGATCAGCCAACGTTATTGTACTTGTGGCACTTTTAACATTGCTGGCTTTATCAAAAATCTGTATTTCGCGGCGGTTGCCATTGACTTCAAAGATAAGCGTTCGATTTCCTTCCGGATCTGTTTTTCCGATCTCTACAAGCTTCACCATGAGAACTTTACCTTCTGCAATTTCCACTTCGCATGTTTCGCCTACATAAAGTCCGTGGAAAAATACATCACTTCCCATGCGGCTAAAATCTCCATTTTCATCTATATATTTTAGATAATCCTCAAAGACCTTTGGATAAAGTGCATGGGCAACTAAATCTTGGCGGCTGGGATTAAAGCGGTATTTTTCCTTTAAGTATGCTTCAATCTTCAGGAAATCCTCAGATGGAAGCAATTCGCCAGGTCTGCAGGTAATAGGTGGCTCATCTTTTAACACAAGTTTTTGAAGTTTTTCAGGAAAACCACCCATCGGCTGCCCAATTAGACCCTTAAAATAATCCACTACAGAGTCGGGGAAAGCCATATCTTTTGCTTTCTGATAGATGTTTTCTGGAGTTAAATCATTTTGTACCATAAAAATTGCCAAATCACCTACTACCTTAGAAGTAGGTGTAACCTTTACAATATCGCCGAGCATTTCATTTGCTTTTTTATAGGTTTCCTTTACTTCATCGAATCGATGACCTAAACCAAAGCTTTCAACTTGAGGCTTTAAATTAGAATACTGGCCTCCTGGTATCTCATATTTATAAATTTCTGTAGTGCCGGATTTTAGATCTGATTCATAGTGACTGTATACTTGTCGAACAGCAGCCCAATAATTAGATAATTTTTGAATATCGTCTAGATTAATTGCTGTATCCCGATGTGTATTTTCTAGAGCTGCCACGACGGAATTCAGGGCTGGTTGGCTAGTAATGCCAGACATGCTGTTAAACGCTGTATCGACGATATCAACCCCTGCTTCTGCTGCCATTAGAATTGTGGCAACGCCATTGCCGCTGGTATCATGGGTGTGCAAGTGAATGGGAATAGAGATTTCCTCCTTCAGTGCAGAAATCAGCTTAAAGGCAGCATAGGGTTTTAATAGGCTGGACATATCCTTGATTGCAAGTATATGGGCGCCTGCTTTTTCGATCTCTTTAGCCAAATTCAAATAGTATTGTAAGGTATATTTATCTTTACGATCATCAAGAATATCTCCCGTATAGCACATCGTTACTTCAGCAATTTTTCCATTACGCAGCACTTCATCAATAGAAACTTCCATTCCCTTTAGCCAGTTAAGAGAATCAAAGATTCGGAATAAATCAATTCCAGCAGATGCAGATTCACGAATAAATTCGCGGATTACATTATCAGGATAATTACGATAGCCTACTGCGTTAGAACCTCTTAACAACATCTGAAAGAGGATATTAGGAATTTTTTTGCGCAATTCTTCTAATCGAACCCATGGAGATTCCTTTAAGAAACGATAGGAAACATCAAAGGTTGCGCCACCCCACATTTCTAATGAAAATAGGTCTTTTGCAAATACACTGGTAGCTTTTCCTATTTTTAACATATCTCTGGTTCGAACCCGCGTAGCCATTAGGGATTGATGTGCATCACGCATCGTCGTATCTGTCAACAGCAGCTTCTTTTGGTCTTTAATCCACTGAACCAAACCTTCAGGACCTTGCTGATCAAAGATTTGCTTTGTTCCTGTTAGTTCATTGGGGAGCGAAACTTTCGGTACAACGGGAACATCAAAGTCCTTTTTGTTACCTTTGGTTTCGTTGACCACCTTTTCACCAATGAATTTCAGCACCTTCAACTCTTTGTCAGCTTTCGGGATTATATCAAATAACTCGGGATTATCGGCAATAAAACCTGTATCACATTCTCCCTTAAGGAAGATTTCATGATTAAGTACATTGATTAAAAAGGCTGAATTTGTTCGCACACCGCTAATTTTTAATTCTTTGATAGAGCGAACTGCTTTTCGGGCAGCATCCTGAAAGGTTCTAGACCAGGATGTAGTTTTTACTAAAAGGCTATCATAGTAGGGACTGATGTTTGAACCGGTAAATCCATTGCCGCCATCCAGGCGGATGCCAAAACCGGAGCCGGTGCGATAGACATCAATTCTGCCTGTATCGGGAGCAAAGTCCTTTGAAGGATCTTCTGTTGTCACCCTGCATTGTATAGAATAGCCTCTGGGGTTAATATCTGCTTGACTGGAAATGCCGATCTCAGGAGCATGAAGCGGATATCCCTCCGCAACTAAAATCTGACTTTGGACAATATCGATACCAGTAACCATTTCTGTTACGGTATGTTCTACCTGTATTCTAGGATTCATTTCAATAAAATAATGATTTCCATGAATATCTGTCAAGAATTCCACGGTACCCGCACTGCGATAGTTTACAGACTGGGCGATTTTCAAGGCGTCATTACAGATCGCTTGCCGTTTTTCTTCGGACAGTGTAAGGGCAGGTGTAAATTCAATAATTTTCTGGTGGCGTCTCTGAATAGAACAGTCCCTTTCAAAAAGATGAACGAGATTTCCGTGATTATCACCTAGAATCTGTACTTCAATATGCTTTGGTTTTTCCAGATATTTTTCTATAAAGATATCATCAATTCCAAAGGCTTTTTTAGCTTCGCTCTTGGCACTATAAAACTCCTTGAGCAAATCATCTTTTTTCCGCACAATCCGCATTCCTCTGCCGCCGCCTCCAGCAGCAGCTTTTAAGATTATAGGATAACCACAGTAGGCTGCAAATTCAATAGCTTCTGCTTCGGAGGCGATGGGCTTTTCAATACCAGGGATTGTAGGAACACCAACAGATTTAGCTACCAGTTTAGATTGAATTTTATCACCCAGCTTTTCCATCATCGAATAGTGAGGACCGATGAAAACTATACCGGCTTCTTCACATTTTCTTGCGAATTCAGGGTTTTCCGATAAAAAGCCGTATCCAGGATGAATGGCATCGACACCCTTCTTTAATGCAATATTGATGATTTCATCAATGGCTAAATAGGCTTCGATAGGGCCTTTATTTTTCCCAATTAGATAGGATTCATCTGCTTTTGTTCGAAACAAAGAACATTTATCCTCATTAGAATAGATGGCCACGGTTCGGATCCCTAATTCGTGGCAGGCTCTAAATATTCTTATTGCAATTTCCCCACGGTTTGCAACCAATATTCTTTTGAATTTCTTTATCATATAAGTATCCACCATTGCATCTCCCTCCTTGAATAAAAATACCTTAAAAAGCGCATAAAAAGGTATAATGAGATTATATATTTAAATTGAATTTCTAGCAATACAAAAGAATTTTCCTATACGCACAAATAAAATTTTTTATATCCGGAAAACGTTTGTGTGTATGAGTATACATATGTTCGGGTAGTGAATGGGCAAAAAATCTTAAAAAGCCTGTTATCTTATGTCCTTTGAGGGTAAAAATTACTGTGGAAAAGATAGAGGAAGGAGTGTTTAGATGAAATTTCAAGCGTTTGGAAATAAGATTGTACTTCGAGTCGATAAGGGTGAAGAAGTAGTGGAAACTGTGAAAAAGCTTTGTAGGGAGCAGCATATTCTTTTAGGCGGATTAAGCGGTATTGGAGCGGCTAACCGAATTACTATAGGGCTTTTTGAAACAGAGACAAAGAAATATGTTTCTAAAGAACTGAAAGGAGAGTATGAAATCACCAGTCTGTTGGGCAACATTTCAGAGATGAATGGAGAGCCCTATTTGCATCTTCATATTAATCTGTCGGATAGCAGGTATCATACTTTTGGAGGGCATCTGAACGAAGCCTGGATTAGTGGAACCTGTGAGATTATCATTGATAAAATAGAAGGAAAGATGGACCGGATTTTTGATTCAAATGTAGGATTGAATCTATTGAATATACCGGACTAGAGGATGTATTTTTTCATTCCGTCACATCCATAATAAAAATGAGGTGATGGAATGAAAGACCTACTATTGAAAAATGGATTTATACTGGATATAGAGCAAAGAAATATTATTCAAAAGGATATATGGATCTCTAAGGGAAAAATAAAAGAGGTTTCAGACCGGATTGAACGAAAAGGCATAAATACGGAAGTCATGGATTTAGAAGAAAAGTATATACTTCCCGGTATGATTGATTGCCATACCCATGTGGGAATTATTGAAGAAGCCGTAGGGAAAATCGGTATAGACAATAATGAAACCTCTGATCCGGTGACACCTCATATGCGTGCTATTGACGCGATTAATCCTTATGATTTGGCTTTTGGAGATGCAGTAAAATCAGGAATTACGGTGGTAATGAGCGGACCTGGCAGCAATAATGCGGTAGGCGGGCTCAGTGCAGCTCTAAAAACCTATGGCGATGTGCTGGACAAGATGATTTTGAGAAATCCAGTAGGGTTAAAAATTGCATTGGGAGAGAATCCTATTGCAATCTACGGTATAAAAAGTAAAGCACCCGTAACGAGAATGGGTACAGCAGCGCTGATTCGAGAATTGTTTATGAGAACACAAGATTATATAGACCAGAAGAAGAGAGGAAAGGTTACAGAGCGGAATATCCGGCTTGAGGCAGTGATTCCATTGCTAAAGGGAGATATATCCTTGCGGGCCCACGCCCACCGGGCTGATGATATTGTTACAGCCATTCGAATTGCAGATGAGTTCAATATTAAGAAACTAGTGATTGAGCATGGAACAGAGGCAAATCTGATTAAAGAATATCTGGCCGAAAGAAAAATTCCTGTAGCTTATGGTCCCATGACCACACCCAGAAGCAAATTAGAATTAAAAAAACGAAACTACAAATGTGCTTTAGAATTGGTGGAAGCAGGAATTAAGGTTGCGCTGATGACAGACCATCCATATAATACCATTGATCAATTAAGAACAACGGCAGCCATTGCTGTATCCGAGGGAATGGATATTATGGAGGCTGTAAAGTGTCTTACAGTACATCCCGCAGAGATTTTAGAATGTGATGAGCAGGTAGGCAAACTGGAGCCGGGATATGATGCAGATATTGCAATATTCGAAGGAAAACCCTTTGATATTCATAGTAAAGTATATATGACGATCATTGACGGGATGATTATATACAAAAAAGAGTAAGAAGAAAAAAATAGCTTTTTACTGTTTTCTTTATGTAGTTTTAATAAATTTATACCATATGTTAGTAAACATCCATTTTAGGGTATAAGGATATTGGAAAAATTCCTTTTTACAGGAAAAGAATTGACAAAGCCCAAGCTAAAAATTAACATAGAATTAGCAAAACAAGAAAAATAAGTAAAATTATTTTACATTAATAAAGTGTTTAAGCTATTGGCGTGCTTTCACCGTAGTATTATCTCCTTCAGCCATAGGTAGGGGATGATGCTATGTTGAAAAATAAAAAAAAGTGGGGGATAAGATGAGAAAGAAGGGATATTTTTCAGGAAGAAAACTCTTTGCGTGCTTGCTGGTATTGAGCATGGTTCTGTCCATGTTCGGGACAGGCTTTGCCGACACACAGGAGAGTACGGCAAAGAACATTGTCATTTTACATACAAATGACATCCATGGCCGTATTGAGAGCGATAACCAAGCAGTAATGGGTTTGGCCAAATTTAGTGCATGGGTAAAACAACAAAAAGAAGAAAATCCAAATACACTCGTATTGGATGCAGGGGACATTTTTCATGGATTGCCTATTGTAACCATTGATAAGGGAGAAAGCATGGCGAAAGTCATGAACATGATTGGCTATGATGCCATGACAGCAGGCAATCACGATTTTAACTATGGCTATGAAAGATTATTAGAGCTAGATCAAATGACTAAATTCCCGGTAATGGGTGCAAATGTGAAAAAAGCAGATGGGACTTCTTTATTGACACCATATATTATCAAAGAAGTAGATGGCATCAAAATAGGTATCTTTGGTTTAGCAACGCCTGAAACCACTTATAAAACCCATCCTAAAAATGTAGAGGGATTAGTTTTTGAAGATCCTGTAACAGAAGCAAAAACAATTGTTTCAGAGCTTAAAGAAAAAGCGGATATGATTATTTTCCTATCTCATCTTGGACTAGATGAATCCAGTATAGATACAAGTAAGAAGGTTGCAGCTGCCGTTGAAGGGATTGATTTGATTATTGACGGCCACAGCCATCATGTATTACAAGAAGGCGAAATGGTAGGAGACACGTTGATTGCCAGTGCCGGGGAATATGCGAAATACTTTGGAAAAGTTGAACTGTCTTTTGCGGAAGGAAAAGTAGTAGCAAAGAAAGCCAGCTTAGTAGATTTTAAAGCCCTTGAAGCAACGGAAGGGGATCAGGAAGTAGAAGACTTGATTGGTGCTATAAAAACGGAGCAGGATCAGGCATTGTCGGAAGTGATCGGAAAAGCTGCTCAAAAACTAGAAGGGGCAAGAGAAAAAGTTAGAGTGGGGGAAACCAATCTTGGAAATCTGATTACCAATGCCATGTTAGAGGTATCCAAAGCAGATGTTGCCCTAACAAATGGTGGAGGAATCCGTGCCTCGATTGAAGCAGGAGACATCACGCTAAAGAGTGTTGTAACTGTATTGCCTTTTGGAAATATTATCGTTACAAGAACTGTAAAGGGTGCTGATATTAAAGCTGCATTGGAGCATGGTGTAAAGGTTTATCCCGAATCCAATGGCGGGTTCCCACATGTAGCGGGCATAAGCTTTGTAATTGATGCAAGCAAGCCTGCTGGTGAAAGAGTATCAGATTTAATGGTAAAAGGGCAGCTAATAGATCTGGAAAAAGAATATTTATTGGCGACCAATGACTTCATGGCAGCTGGCGGAGATGGATATACCATGCTTGCAAACAAGCCGATAGGCAATGATTTTGCTGCATTGGATGAAGCCTTAATCAGCTACATTCGCGGAGCAGAAACTATTGAAGGTGCTGTTGAAGGCAGAATCACTGTGATTAATGAAGCACCAAAGGCAGAAGCAGCTCCTGTAGAAAGTGTTGCAGTACCTACAGTACCCCAGGAATCTACTGGCATTGGTGCCGCTGCGGATACGAAAACCCAAGTTGCAGCGCCTACAGTTCCTGTAGAACAAAAAACTGTAGAGATGCCTGCTTCACAAACGAAGGCCTATGAAGTAAAACCGGGAGATGTACTCTGGAGAATTGCAAAGCAATTCGGTACTACATGGGAAAAGCTTCAGGAAATGAACAGTTTAAAGAATCCTCATCTAATTTTTCCAGGACAAAAGCTGATCGTTCCGGTTCAATAAAAATAAGGAAACAAAAAGCTGCAGAATATTATTTCTGCAGCTTTTTTATATAATAGGAAAGTTCTACTTTTCTATTATATAAAAAATAGGGGTTGTAGGGGATGAAATCCCCTGCTGTACTAAGGAGGGTGCTCAGACTGCGATAGCAGTCGTCGAAGGGAACCTAGGGTTCCCTAGCGAAAGCGTCGTAGACGCTCTTTTTACAGAATCATAGAATATAGAGAAGAAAAAACTAGGGCCTGTATATTGCGTTTTGATTGATGAATGGAATAAGATAGGGGCCACCCCTACAGGATATTTTTTGCATGACTAGTAGAACATACAGTCTATAAAATCATCTGCTGTAATATTATGCATATACTTTTGAAGATCAATGGTTTCTAAAATACTACGTACAGCTTCTTCTGCATATTGAACGTGGATGAGTGCTTGTTCTAATTCAGAAACCTCGTATTTTCCAAAGAAATCACCATAGATTTTGCAGCCCACAATTTTCCCATTATCTGCTTGCAAGCGTAAATCTAAGATACCACCTTCGTATTTACGTGTTTTTTGCATATCAAAGGCGGGAGATTCACCATAATTCCAATCCCATGTGAGATATCTCTTTTCCATGATCTCCGTAATCTTCTGAAGGTCTTGTTCTGTAAGCCGGTAGGTCATGGTGCTGATATCCTTCGTGTTAAGGATAGATTGGATGAGGATATTTTTAAAAGCATCTATGGATAAGGGTTCCTTTAGATAGGGAGCAATATTGGTTACCCGGCTGCGAACAGATTTAATGCCCTTTGATTCAATCTTATCGATTCTTACATTTAATGCATTTTGTACTACAGATAAATCGGAATTAAACAGGATAGTACCATGATGGAGCAAACGATTGTTGCAGGCATATTGCGCATTGCCGGAGAATTTTTTGCCTTCAATGGTAATGTCATTGCGTCCACTGAATTCTGCAGGGATTCCCAAGGAATTCAGCACTTTGATCACAGGTTCGGTGAACTTTCTAAAATTACTCACTTCGTCTTTTTGATCTTGCATGATAAATGTAAAGTTCAAATTTCCAGAATCATGATATACTGCACCGCCGCCTGAGAGTCGGCGAACCACATTAATGTGGTTTTCTTTTATGTATTTTGCATTAATCTCCTCGATAGTATTTTGATTGCGGCCTACGATAACAGAAGGTTCGTTTTGCCATAACATAAAAACATTTTGCCCCAGGTCGAGATGTCGAATAACATATTCTTCAAGAGCCAGATTAAAATGAGGTTTTGAGGATTTGTTTTCAATATAAAGCATAGATTCCACCACTCCCAATGAATAAATTTATAACGGCCCCTTTAAACCGTACGATATTAGTTCTATTATATAATAGACTCATTTAGGGAACAACGAATACTTTACAGATCCTCCCTATTTATTGGAAGAGAGAACCAAAAGGTTGATCCCTTCTGGTATTCGGAATAAAAATTTAATGAAACATTATGGGCCTCCAATATCGATCGAGAAATAAATAGGCCAAGACCATAACCTTTTGTTTTCAAATTTTGACCACGATAAAACATATCGAATATTTTTTCCTTTTCCTCATCGGGAATACCTATACCTGTATCGATAATTTTAAATGTTAGTGCCTCTTCATGCTGCGCTATCATTACTTGAATAAGACTTCCTTTCTTAGAGAATTTGACAGCATTGTTTAAAAGGTTATTCCATACGCGTTTGATCTTAATGGTATCAATTAACAGGCAGCCAGAATTACATTGGAAGGACCCTTTGAAAGATCTTTCTGAATGATTGATATAGTGATTTGCGGCTTCAAAGAGCTGTTCTGCAAAACCTACAGCATCAACAGCCTCAAGATGGAGTTTTTGAGACCATTGGGCTTCGTAGGCTGAATCGAGAATATCACAGGTTATTTTTTCTATATCAATTGTACTGTTATAGATCTCCTGTAAAAAATGTTTTTGCATAGCAGGGTCTTCAATGATGTCAGAGGAAATACCTTTTACATATCCTTTGATGAGTGTAATGGAAGTTTTCAGATCGTGAGATAGGGTAGAAATAAAATTTCCCGTGCGATAGGAGTTATCCTCAATCGTAGAAGATAATTCCTGTGAGCTTTTAATCAGTTCTTCACTTTCTCGCTCAAATCTGCTAATGGTTGAAACAAAATGGTCCTTTAGATTCTTTAAAGATCGGCTTAAATTTCCGATTTCATCACTAGGATGAAGCAAAGGCGAGGTTTCATGATTTAATAAATTATCCTCTTCTGTTAAGTTTTTAATGGAGTCAGATACTGATTGGCGAAGCATCAAATTACTCTTTACTGCACGATTCATATACTCAGTAATAGCAACAATGGGTGTTGAAATCCTATTGGAAATATAGATTCCAATCAGCATAGCCCCTAAGGTAACCGAAGCACCTATAAGGATTACATAACCTAATAAATCCACAGACTTTTCGTGGACTTCATATTTAGGGAGCATGGCAATTAATACCCAACGATTGCTTTTCATCTTTTTATACAGCTGAAGTTCCTGAAAGCCGTTCTGATTGGTTATAATCCGCTTCTTTGCAGCATCTGATTGGAGCCATTGTTCCTTCGATAACAGTCTTTCCGGAAGTGCGAATACTGTATTGGTTGCATCCGTGGCAATGAGACTTTTGTCCGGGTGGGAAAGAATAAGGTTGTTAGAATCAACGATAATAAAATATCCTGTTTTACCTAATTTCAAATCCTTTACTGTATCGGAAAGAAACTCAGCGTGAATGGCAGTCCCAGCATAAGCAATGACCTCTCCTAAATTATTACAAATAGGACTTACGGTGATTACGATCAAAGATTCATCAGAGCGGGCAATTAGAATATCACTGGTAATAGTTTGACCAGTGAGAACCGATTGGCGAAAGTACTCTCTGGTGGATAAATCTAAATACATTGCTTCAGGCATCGTAGAGGTAGTAATAATGCCTTCTGTATTGAGGATAAAAAAATCCATATACTGTTTATTTTGCACGTTCTTTTTTTGCATCAATGTAGTGAGATAGGTATTCATTTTACTAGTGCTAACATATCCTTTAAGAAATTCAAGGACTCGTGCATCTAGGGCAAGCTTTTCTGTTTCTAATTGATGAATACGAATCCGTAAATCAATACTCTCTTGTGCACGTTCCAATTGAGATTGCATATAGGTTTCTGCATCTTGATTCAAAATCGAGGCTGATTTTGTATAAATAAATCCGCTTAGCAGGATCAATAAAAAAATGATGATGCTACAAATCGTAAGCGTAATTCTTCTCCGCAGGCTCAAGGTCATCACTCAATTCATTTTTAATAGAAAAAAAGAAGATGTATAATTGCTTAGCCTAAAAGGTTCAAGCACTATACACCTTCATTGTATCATAGATCATTCTGAGCTTAAAATAATTTTGCAATCTATAAGATCAGGAATGCAAGGGGTGCCGCTAATAAAAGGGTCAATATGGTTCGTTCAATCCAAATAATTAAAATCTCTGGCAGTGTGATTGGAATATCCGTAGAAAGGATACATGGGATCGAGGCTGAAAAGAATAGGACCGAAGAAACGGATACTACGCCAATCACAAATTTTGTAACCATAGGGGCATTGGCTGCTAGCAGAGCCGGTAAGAACATTTCTGCAATTTCTAGGGCAGAGGCTTTCGCTGCCAGCATAGGTTCAGGAATTCTTAAAAGCAATGTGAAGGGATAGAAGATATAGCCTATAACATCAAATACCGGAGTATATTCTGCTAAAACCAATCCCAGCAGGCCTACTGATAAAATAGAGGGCAGGATCCCCATGGTCATAATAAAACCGTCTTTTAGGTTCTCTACTATATTTTTTCCTAGAGGTGCAGATACAGATACTGCCTTTAATCCCTCATTTAGCGCATTGTGAACAATATTTCCCTTTAATTCTTTTTCTGGATCACCTTCCCCTGTAAAGTAGCTGTCGCTTTTGCTGCTTAAAGGTTTGATACGTACAGTTATAGCTGTAACGATAAAGGTAATTGCCAAAGTGGACCAGAAGTATACATTCCATATCTCCATTAATCCAAGAGTCTTTGCCACAACGATCATAAAAGTGGCAGATACTGTTGAAAATCCAGTGGCGATAATGCACGCTTCTTTTACTGTATATTTGCCTTCTTTAAATACCCTGTTGGTAATTAAAAGACCTATGGAATAACTCCCTACAAAGGACGCTACAGCATCAACTGCCGATCTTCCGGGGGTTTTCCAAATGGGCCTCATAACAGGGCGCATCAATACACCGATAAATTCTAACAACCCGTATCCCACAAGAAATGCAAGGAACACTGAGCCTATCGGAACAATCATACCTACCGGAATAACCAGTTTATCATATAAAAATGGAATCATATCAGGTGTATGAAGGGCAGCGGGACCAAGCTTGAAGTATGCCATAAAGGCAACTACAATTCCTAAAAGCTTCAATAACGAAAACACAACGGTTACTTTATCTTTATTCCAGGTTTTCAAATAGAAGGGTCTTATCCCTCCAAGAATAATAACGATAAGTGCATAGATAGGAGCCATAGAAGGGAGGGTATTTCGGATCGCAGTAACCAGATGATCTAAGGGGATTGTTGATTTACCATCGATCGTAACAGGGATGAAGAACATAAAAATACCAATGGCACTGAAAAGTAAAAATTTCAGCAGGTTTTGTGAAGCGTAATGATTTTCATTTTTAGAAACAGACATTTTTTCCATAACAGAATACCTCCTTTTCATAAATGTAAGTTTATTATAGCATTGACTATAAATATATTTTAAAAATTCACAATATTGATTTCTAGTTGTCATCATTCTGTCATCATCTTGGAAAAATAATCTTTTTATCTTTATAAGATGATAGATTTCAGTCTTTAGCTATGTTAACATAATAAATAATGGGTTGAGGAGCGTTTAAAATATGAACAAAATCATGGTAGTAGATGATGAAAAGAAAATCGTTGCAATGATCACTGCCTTTCTGGAGCTTCAAGGAATAAAAGTAGTACCTGCTTATAGTGGAAGAGAAGCCCTGGAAAAGTTGGATGATACAATTGAATTAATACTTTTGGATATTAATATGGATACAATCGATGGAATAGAAGCTTGTCAGAAAATCAGAGAGAACAGTAGAATTCCGATTATTTTTTTAAGTGGAAATGGAACGCAGTATGATAAGGTATTGGGATTAAGTGTAGGAGCAGATGACTACATTACCAAACCCTTTGATCCTTTGGAACTTGCGGCTAGAGTCAAAGCACATATTAGGAGGGCTCAAGATTATAATCCTAGTGTAAAAAGCAGTGCAAACATTATCATTCGTTTTGACGATATCATGATCCAAAAAAATGCCCATAAAGTTATAAAAGGAAAAGATGAAATTTTTTTATCTTCTAAAGAATTTAAACTACTGTTATTTTTTGCAGAAAATGCCCATAGAGCGTTGAGTAGAAAAGAAATTCTCAAGCATGTGTGGGAAAGCGAGCATTATGATGATAACACCGTGACGACTTATGTAAAACGTCTTCGGACGAAGCTCTCTGATCATCAGGAGGAACCGCAGTATATTAAGTCCTTACGGGGTGTAGGATATCTGTTTGATGCGGATTTGACCTTTGAAAAGGGGTAACATGGTGTATAGTGTTTAAAAATGCTGAAAGAAGAAATAATTTCCCGGGAAATTTGACGCAAAGCATCATATAAAATAAAATTTTGTAAAAAGCCTTTTTACCATCGGATATATACAATTTCCGAAGGGATAAAAAAGGCTTTTTTTATTGAAGCTGGATATGTAAAGGATATGGTTATTATAAAATCTAGGTTTCATATTTGATGGATATATGTGTCGGGAGAACACTGTTCTCCCCTACGAAAAATATATTTTTTTATGATTCTTGAATCTAACGGCAAGGATTGTTTGAGTGTTTGGCTCAATCTACCCGGATATTGCAACTTCTAAATAGCCGGAGGAGGTCCGCTGCTCCGGCACAGATTGCTGCATTTGTTGGAGCAAACAGTGTTCATCGGTCTATGGTGTATCCTTTTACACTGGGCAAGAAACAGCCGGGATAATTAAATGCAAAACAAATTCAAAAGCAATGATTTAACAGAGATTTGAAAAACATGAAAAAATTCACATAAATTTTTTGTATAAAATCTGTAATAATGATTACATTCTTTCGTCTAATAAATAGTGGGTATAAAAACAATAGAAGGATTTATAACAAAAGATTCATATTCATGGATGCAAGTGCAATATATATGATAGGACAGGAAGTACAAGTGCGGATTAGAATCGAAGAAAAAAATATAGGAAAGGGGCACAAGATTATGATAAAGCTTATCAATAAAAAAAATGTTTTTCTATTTATATTGATTCTATGTGCAAGTTTGGCGATTCCCGTTTATGGCTATAGCATAGAAACTATTGGTAAGATGAATACGGTTTTACCGAAAAATGTATGGGTAGAGGAAGTACATCTGGGAGGGATGAGACTAGAGGATGTAGAAAAAGCCATTGATGAAATCGTAGAGACACAGCTAAACAAAAAGATCGTAATTATATTTGAAGGAGCACCAGAGAACCAACAGCAGGAGTTTACACTGGAACAGCTAGGATTTACCTTTGATAAAGAGAGTATTAAGGAGCAAGTAAGGTTAATCTTAGATAATGATATGGGATTCTTGAGTAAATTTAGTCAGTATAGAAGCATTGAGGAGAAGGGTGAACGGTTTATTATCAGTTATAGCTTTGATGAAGATATTTTTAAAGAAACGATGAAGGCATTTGATGATTCGGCTTTAGCAGAACCTAAAGATGCCCGATTCTTATATCAAGCGGGGGAGATTATTATTCAAGAAGGTTCAAACGGTCAAGCATTTGATCAGGAGACGCTAGCTGCAGATCTAATAGAAAATGCACTAAAAGAAGAAAGCGATACATTTTATTTAACACTAAAAGAAGTTTTGCCGCAGGTATCTGGAGATGTACTGCGACAGCAAGGTATCAAAGAAAAGGTTGCTAGTTTTACAACTACCTTTGATGGAGGAAAGCTAGAACGCTCTTCCAATATACGATTAGCAACAAGTTTTATTGATGGAAAGATACTTGCTCCAGGCGAAGTGTTTTCTTTTAATGAAGTAGTAGGCAGGAGAACAGCAGCCCGTGGATTTAAAGAAGCAGGGATTTATGTAAATGGAAGACTGGATACAGGTATAGGTGGAGGTATTTGCCAAGTATCAACGACGCTGTATAATGCTGTGTTGCTAACAGACTTAGAAATAGTGGAGAGAAGCAGTCACAGCCTGACGGTACCTTATGTACCCCTTAGCCGCGATGCTGCTATTGATTGGGGAAGCAAGGATCTGAAGTTCAAAAATAATACAGATGCCTATATCTATATACGGGCAGCGGCGGGAAAAAATAGTGTTACTTTTGATTTGTTCAGCACAAAGACAGGGAAAGAAGTAAAATTGACTTCAACGGTTTTGGGCAAAATAGATCCGACAATAAAATATGAAGAAGATGCTGCCCTTGAAGTTGGAAAAGAAGTTGTCAAAGAAAAGGGACAGATCGGTTATCGATCCCAGTTAGTAAAAACAGTATATCAAGACGGAAAAGTAATCAGTTCAGAAGTGGTATCCGTAGATCGCTACTTGGCTGTACCAAAGGTTATAAAAAAGGGAATCAAGGAGGTTGAACAAGTAAAACCGGAATAAATTCCGGTTTTTTTCTTCTAGGTATAAGTATTGTGATAAGATCATTCTGATTGTCATATGTTATACAAAGGAATCTTGAAGAGAGGCAGGGGCTGAAATGTTTCATTTTACCGCCAATCTTATGTATAACTTTCTTATTGCCTTTGGTGTCATTATAGGAGCCAGTGTATTTGCAGGCCTTAGTGCTGTGCTCAATAATCATCCGCCCCTCAATACGATGATAGAAGTATCACGTTCTATCAAGATCTGGGCGGTGGCGGTAGCCTTAGGCGGAACTTTTCCTTCCTTTGAGGTGATTGAGCAAGGCATTATAAAAGGAGAAATGAAGTCGGTGATCAAACAGATTATTTATATTTTCACTGCTTTAACAGGTGCAAACTTAGGATGTTTGCTTGTCAAACTGCTTAGAGAGTGTGCAAGGTTATGGGGAGAATAAAGGGGAAGGGAACCCAACTTTTTATGGTTTTTATCACGGGGATGATCCTCGGAGGTTTAATAGGGATTTTAAGCATCAGTACGTTGATTAGCTACCGGCTGGATCAAGATTATGAGAAGATTGCCGAACTGCAGCATACCATTGAAGATAAAGATACACGGTTGGAAAAACTGGAAGAGTCTATCAATAAACAAAAAATTATATTAAAGGAAATAAAAGTAGAACTACTTTTTGGAGGAAATGAGATTGATGAGATTACATTACAAAAACATGTAAAAGAGAAATACGCAACGCTTTTGGGAAAAGAAGTGAAAAGTATTGATGTTGATCTGATAGAAGAGATTATTGATCGCAGGATTATGAAAGTAAATGGAAAAGAACATCAATTACTTGTAAATAAGATCCACTTAACGGATGTTCTTAGAATATGGATAGAAGTTAGATCCTTAGAATAAGGATTATTACAAAAGGATCAGGTTGATATCCGCTTGCGCAAGATGAGCAGAGGGTATCATTTTTTTATAGAAAAATAACTAAAAATGATTCTTTGTTTAATTAATTTATTACAAAGAAGGAGAAAAATGTAATTTGTTGAATTCTTCCAATAATGTATAAAAATATTAGTCTCAATAATGACTACGAGGAAAGGTGATCAAATTATGGAGATGGCAGAAAAGAAAAAAAGCTTTCAAAGAAAAGATCATCCATTTAATTACCTTGAACAACAGATTGACAAAAAAGTAGAGACCATAAAAATCATCTCATTAATCTTATTGGTAGGGTGTCTCATTGGATTAAGCATGCGAGACTACAGGTTCTTTCACAGCGTCATAGAATTGACTGGTGTAGTAGTCTCTTTTATTATGGCAACTATTGCCTTTAATACCTATCATATCAATGAAAATAACTGGCTGATTTTTTTAGGAATTGCACAAGGATTTATCGCTGGATTTCTCCTTCTACATATCATTACTTTTATGGAGTCCACTTATTTTTATGCATATGTTCATAATACTTCTGTACAATTTTGGATAATCAGCAGCGGTATGGAATATATATCTTTATTGGTATGTTTGAATTATCTAAAGCACAGAATTGACTTTGCAAAAGTATTTTTGAGCTATTTGATAGCTTCATTTGGAGTGTTACTGATTCTATACTTTTGGAGAGATTTGCCTAAAAGTTATGTGGCTGGGATAGGTTTTACACCTCTTCAATATATGATTGAGTACATATTATTAGGCATTTCTGTTTTTGCCTTTTTATTATTTATAAAGAACAAGGCACACATCCCTGTAAAGATCTTTACATATATGACGAGATACTTTTGCGCTGCTTTTGCCTGTCAAATTTCTTTTTTATTCTCCCAACAAATCGGCGATTTTTCCCATCTGCTGGGGCACATTTTCAAGATAATAGCTATATATTTTATGTATAAGGCATTGGTGGAATCCAGCATGAGAAAACCCTATGAACTTTTACATCAATCAAATCAGAAACTATTTTCAGAAGTAGTTATAAGGCAAAGAGCTGAAACAGAGTTGAGAAAGGAAAAGGAGGAATTGCAGGGAATTTTAAATGCAGTCGGGGATGGAATTCTCGTCACGGATAATGCCGGACAACTTATCCACTCAAATAATCTATTTTATGAAATGTTCGATTTGCCTCAACATTTAGATCTGGATAATGGCATACATCTGATAGAAATAGGAAAGGACAAGTTTGTTGATCCGGATGAATTTGAAAAGACAACAGAGCAGATTCAGAAAATGCCAAACGAATACACCGATTATTTAGAAATGAGAGATGGCAGGATCATCGAGAGGGTATCAAGCCCCTTAATCTTAGATGGAATTTTCTATGGAAAGGTATGGGCTTATCGAGATATTACAGAGAAGGAAAATGCAGAAAAGGGTTTAAGGGAGAGTGAAGTTCATCATCGAAAGCTGATTGAGCTTTTGCCGGATGCTGTGTTCTTACATAAGGGAGAAGAGCCCATAGCGGCCAATACAGCTGCATTAAGGCTAATGAATTGCAATAAGGCTGAAGACATAAAAATCAAGCTGTTGTTTAATCTTCATCCGGATTATAAATACCGGGCCAGTGAACGGTTAAAAAAATTAACTTCTATGGAAACAACAGTAGGTTTTGTGGAAGAAAAGATGATACTTCGTGATGGAAGTGTCATTGATGTAGAAATAGGGGGAACTTCCTTCCTTCAAGAAGGTGAGATGTATATCATCAGTGTGGTTAGGGATATCAGTGAACGGAAAAAAACCGAAAAACTGCAAAGGGCAATGTTAGAAAAGGATAAATTGTTAGATGAAGTTACAGAATATGATCGGCTAAAAACCGAATTTTTTTCTAATATTTCTCATGAATTAAAAACGCCGCTCAATGTTATATTAGGCAGTGTTCAACTGCTTAAAATGAAAAAATCCACAGATTCAGGGTGTAATTGCCATGTACCCTTAGATAAATACACACGAATTATGATGCAGAATTGCTATCGATTGCTCAAGCTTATCAACAATCTCATTGACATTACCCGTATAGATTCAGGGTTTATGCGGCTAAACGCTAAGAACAGCAACATTGTTAGAATTGTGGAAGATATTACACTATCGATTGCAGATTTTGTAGAAACGAAAGGAATTTCTCTGGTTTTTGATACAGAAATTGAAGAAAAAATTATGGCCTGTGATGGTGAAAAATTAGAAAGAGTAATGCTAAACCTACTATCAAATGCAATCAAATTTACACCTCAGGGAGGTCAAATTGAGGTTAGTGTTTATGATAAAGGAGATTGGACGGCTATTTCGGTGAGGGATACAGGGATAGGAATTCCTCCAGATAAGAAGAATATTATATTTGAGCGATTCCGACAAGTAGATTCCTCGCTACGGCGTGAAAAAGAAGGAAGCGGAATCGGCTTGTCTCTTGTAAAGTCGTTGGTAGAGCTTCATAGGGGAAGGATCTTCGTAGAGAGTGATATAAGGGAAGGAAGCGAATTTATCATTGAACTTCCAGTGGTACTTATGGAAAGAGATGATGACCATCATGAAGCAGAAGTAGCAGCGACAAAAGAGGTCAATGTAGAAAGGATAAATATAGAATTCTCTGACATCTACACCTTGTAAATCTTTAATGGTGCAGGTATGATAAGAGTACAAGGAGATCAACGATAGGGGGTACAGAAATGGATGTGATTTATTTTAATGGGAATATCATAACGATGGATGAAAAAAATCCAAAAGCAGAAGCAGTGGCTGTTAAAGGTGGAAGGATTGTAAACCTTGGAGAAAATCAAGAGATAAAAAGCTTGCAGAATCAAGATACAGTGATGATCGATTTAGAGAATAGAACGATGGTACCCGGTTTTCATGATAGTCATATGCATCTGCTTCACTATGGAGCCAGTTTGCAACAAGTAGATTTAACAGGAGTAACTTCCGTCCAGGAGATGATCCATCGATGTAGGACTTTTGCAGAGGGGAAAATCTTTAATTCCGTCAAATGGATGGAAGGAAGGGGCTGGAATCAAGATTTTTTCATAGATAATAACTTCCCTACAAGATACGATTTAGACCAAATAACTACGGATTATCCTATATGTCTTGCTAGAGCCTGTGGGCATGTGGCTGTTGTAAACAGTAAAGCGCTGGAGGTCATGGATGTTGTTAAGCATACACCTCAAATCCATGGAGGCCATTTTGATGTGGATGAATCAGGAGAACCCTTAGGTATCTTTAGAGAGAAGGCATTGAAACTGATTTATGAACATATACCAGAGCCAAAACTGGAGGACATAAAGCAAATGATTTTAGATGCCTCAGTCCTTGCGCTGCGGCAAGGGATTACTTCTGTTCAAACCGATGATTTTGAAGCGCTGCCTGTAAAGGACTTTGAAATCATTATTCGCGCCTATCAAGAGCTGCAAACAAGCAGAGCGCTCCCTATAAGAGTGTATGAGCAGTGTTTACTCCCTACTGTTGAGAGATTGGAGAGATTTCTGAATTTAGGTTATTATACAGGGCAAGGTGATGAATTTTTTAAAATTGGACCCCTCAAGCTGTTGTGTGACGGTTCATTAGGAGCGAGAACTGCTTATCTGTGGGAACCCTATGCGGATGATCCAACAAATTATGGAATCAGTATATATACACAAGAGGTGTTAGACCGTTTAGTAGCTATTGCCCATAATGCCGGTATGCAGCTGGCAATACATTGTATTGGAGACAAGGTTATGGATATGGCTTTTGACAGTATTGAGAAAGCCCAACAGGGAAAATTTAGAGAAAACGCGCGCCATGGAATCATCCACTGTCAGATAACCGATGAGACATTATTAAATAGATATAAAGAACTAGATGTTATTGCCCATATTCAACCAATTTTTATTGACTATGATCTTCACATTGTAGAACAGAGAGTAGGAAAGGAACGGGCCAAAACTTCATATAATTGGAGAACCATGATGGAAAAAGGCGTTCATGTGGCTTGCGGATCGGATTGTCCGGTAGAGCCCTTTGATGTAATGCCGGGTATATATGCAGCAGTGACACGGAAAGATTTAAAGGGACATCCCCCAGGAGGATGGATGCCGGAGCAGCGATTGACTGTCCAACAAGCCCTCTATGGATTTACACTAGGAGCTGCGTATGCTTCCTTTGAGGAGAATTTTAAAGGTTCTATTGCTGTAGGAAAAGCTGCAGACTTTGCAGTACTGTCAGAAGATATCTTTACCATTGAGTCCGATAAGCTCAAAGATGTAAAGGTATTGATGACGGTTATAGACGGTAGGATTATGTATAAAAAAGATTTAGGGATATTTGATTATGAAGGTAGGTTTTAGATTATTTTGTTTCGATATGGATGGTACATTGATTAGAAATACGAATTCTGTAAGGTATTTATGTGTGTTGAATGGACGGGAAAAAGATGTTTTAGAGATTGAAGAAAAAGAGGATCAGGGTCAGTTTTCATGGATAGAAGCAGATTATTTAAAGGCAGCCTACATGAAGGGTTTGCGTATGGATCAAGTAGTGGATGGTTTTCAACAACATATTCAGTTTATTCATAATATTGATTTTGTGATTAAGCATTTAAAGAAACTTGGCATACAATGTATTCTGGTTACAGCAGGACCGATTCAGGTTGCAGCCCTTGTTGGAGAACGATTTGGTTTTGATCAGGTCTATGGAAGTTATTATGAGGTTGATAACAATGTTTTTACAGGAAGGATTTTAGAACATTTTGGAGAAGGTGGAAAACTAAAAAGCTTATTTTCCTACTGTAGAAACAAAAATATATCCTTAAAAGATTGCATCACTGTAGGCGATGGTGATTCTGATTTGGATGTATTTGAGCATAGTGGAAAATCAATAGCAATCAATTATTCTGAAAGTTTGATTGGTAAAGCTGACGTATATATTAGAACGGAGGACCTAAAGGATATATTACAGTATATAGCTTAAGCTGTTGAATGAAAAATGAGAATAGAGTGATTTATTGGCACTAAAGGGGGACTAAAATGCCGTATCACTATATTCTCATTAGTAGTATTTTGTCCAAATATCCGTAACCTATACATGTATTATAAAAAATATATTATAAGGATAAGAGACAAATCGTTTATGATAATGGAAACAAAGTGCTGTAAATAATTATAGGATAAAGGTTTTAGAAGTAAATCTGCGGCGTAAAGTTATGGGCTGAAAGCTTCTTTAAAGAATATGTCAGTTTGAATAGGCGAATATAAATAATTTACAAGCATTTATATGAAATGAGGTTAAATAATGAAACCAACAGGTTACTATAATATAATTTTTAAGAGAAAATCGATCAGAAAATATGAAACTACGCCAATAGAGGAGAATAAGCTGGATGAAATCTCATTCTATTTAGGTACTTTAAAACCAATGTATGAGGATATTAAAACAGAGATGAAGATTGTGCCACTGAAAGATATTAAGAGCCTGCGGCCAATAAAAGCACCTCATTATGTTTTGATATATTCGGAAGTGAAAGATGGTTATTTAGAGAATGCAGGATTTCTGCTGCAGCAGGTGGATTTATATCTCTCCGCTAACGGTATGGGAAGCTGCTGGGTAGGAATGGCAAAACCTGCAAAAGAGATGTCAACGAACAAATCGCTTGAATTTGTCATCGCATTGGCTTTTGGAAAGCCAATGGAGCCGCTTCATAGAGAGAGTTTGATAGAATTTAAGAGAAAGTCGTTAGAAGATATCAGCAACACCTCTGGTATGAATGAACTGCTGGAAGCTGCCCGACTGGCTCCTTCTGGAATAAATAGTCAACCTTGGTTTTTTGCAGGAGGAGAAAGCATGATTCATGCCTATTGCATAAAATCAAATATACTTAAAGCCATTTTATATGAAAAAATCAATAAGATTGATATGGGTATTGCGATATGTCATATTTGGCTGGCTGCAAAGCATTTTGGCAAAGATATTCAGCTGATATGTAATAAAGAAGCAGAGGATCATGCACCGAAGGGGTATGATTATATAGTCACTGTGGAAGTGCAATAGCAAAAAGTCAACGAAAGTCTTGTGTTCACAGAATTTCTCTGAGCTTAAATATTCGCCAGATCAGAGGGTATTGCAAAAAAATGCTGTGTAAAACTTTATCTGATTTATAATAGAGGATATGGAGGGATTCTGTTGCAAGAAATATTGGATTACTTAATAAAAAATGAGTATCTGAATGCTTATATTATACGGGGACTGGTAAATAAAGTGGCTGATTTTAAATATGAGATTGAGTACAATCCTAGCAAACAGATTAGTAGTTTGGCCGCATTCTGGGAAGAGAGTCAAGCAGTTACTTTAAGGGGAGATAAAACATTTCGTAAGAGATGGTTTAATCAATACTATAAAGAATATAATTTCTATGATCTGGAGGAAAATTTCATAGAAAACGAAATGGAAGACTTTATAAAATCGATTAAAACAGATTCTATTTCCTACTATCTTATCATGGTGTATGAATCAGGCCGTTTGTCTACAGGGAATAAGGCTATTGAATATAAAAAAATTGATAGAAATGAGTGGGAGAGGATATCTAAAATATATAAAGATAGCTATAATAAGGAATTTACAGAATTTAATCCTAACAACATGGAGTGGATTTGTGTATACGATGGAGAACAGGCGATTGCAAATATTTGTGTAGAGCGCGTGTATAAAGATTTATTAATCCTGTCTAACTTCTATGTAATACCTGATAAACGGGATTTGGGGATCGGAACAAAATTATTAGAGACGCTCCTTAGAGACTATGCAAATTTCAGATTGCAATTATTTGTTGCTCAAGAAAATATCAGAGCAATCAAATTATATAAAAAGTTAGGCTTTAAGGTTCATAGCAGAGCTGTAAATATAGAGATGCATAAACTGGAGGAAGGAGTGAGTAGATTGAAAAATCCAATTTTATTTACTAGAGTTGGATATTCATATTTGCCAACTACCAGCATAGAAGAATCGATTAATTGGTACACAAAGTATTTAGGGCTAAAGTTAGTCGATAAATTTGAAGATCGTGGGTCATTCATTGGCGTTTTGCATTATCCGCATAAAAATGCTATTGCGGTAGTACTCGTTGAAACAGAAAATCATAAACCCCTTACAATTATTCGAAATGGTATCAAATTTCCAATAATGGCAATGGCCTGCCCTGATATAGAATATACCCATAACATACTAAAGGAAAATGGTGTGGAAGTTGAAAATATCAATGTTTTAGGCAATGGAGAGGCCAAGTATTTTTATTTTAGAGACAATGAAGGTAATTTTCTTGAAGCTGCATGGTCGATTTGGGACCTGGAAGATGAAATTAAAGAGGACTTTTTCAAGTCTGATGATGCAATATAAGTATTATATTAGGGGAAAGAAGCTTTAAAAACATTCTATCCTTTTATCAATGGGCAATTGCATTAAAAGGAAATAAGCAACCTATAGGGGCGATTGGACTGTTTGTAGTGAATGAAAACGACCTGTGTGGAGACGTTGGATATTGTGTAGGTAAAAAATACTGGGGACAAGGCTTTGCAACAGAGGTACTTAATAATGAAGAAGAGTTAACGTATGTTTACGGGAAAATTGTGTAATTATTTCCGGCTAGGAAGGAGTTGGGTTAATGATGAGACTTGCTACTTTTGGAATTATTCTACTTCCATTGTACTTTGCTGTTCCTGCTTTAATATTGTATTTTGTAGTAAAGTTAGCAGTGAAAAATGCAATAAGAGAATTGAAAGAAGAGAAAATCCTTTAGAAATGCGATTTTCTTATAGATATCTTTCTTAACCTCAACAGAGAGATTATGCGTAGTAAAACCAGAGTATTTTTTGTAAATGATAGGATGATAAAGGAGGGGATAGAACATGTTTAAATACATAGTAGATAAGGATCTTGAACTAAAAATGCTGGATATTAATCATGCGGAGGCGTTATATGATTTAACTGACGCATGTAGGCTATACCTGAGGAAATGGCTTCCGTGGGTGGATGATACCAAGAGTGTTGAAGATACAAAAGCATTTATAGAAATGACTAAAAAACAATTTGCATCCAATCATGGATTTCAGGCAGGAATATGGTACAAGCAAAATTTAGCTGGAGTAATAGGTTATCACAAGGTGGATTGGGCGAATAAATCAACAAGTATAGGTTATTGGCTGGGAAAAGATTATCAGGGAAACGGCATAATGATAAGAGCAACTAAGGCATTTGTAGAATATGCATTAACAGAATTAAATCTAAATAGGGTAGAGATCAGATGTGCTGAAAAAAACTATAAGAGCAGGGCGATTCCGGAAAGATTAGGGTTTACTAACGAAGGAATTTCGAGGGAAACAGAATGGCTTTATGACCATTATGTCAATCATGTTATTTATGGTATGCTGGCTAGTCAGTGGAAAGGTGTCAGAAGTATATCCTGATCCTTCACAGCCTTCGGAATAACAGGGATACCTTCCTGAAGCAATGCAAAATGTAGGGGCCGCACAGTGTTCGCCCGCATTCGAAGGTATTCTTCTCCAATTACGCCGCAATCGCGGAATTTTATGTAAAGGGATTATTCACATTTTGTGAGGTAAAATTATGAAAAAAGTGTTTATAATATTTTTTGCTTTTATTATCCTCTGCGTAGGATGTGTTGAAAAAGAAAAGCAATCAAACATAGAAAGTATAATACCGGATACAAATCCTAAAAATCAAACCAAAACTTGTCTTTCTCCCACTGGTGAATATCGTGCTGAAGCATACGGTACAGTTACTACGATCACTGCAGGGGGGCTTTATCCCTATGAGGGTATCCGTGTGTTGCAAGTAGATAATGATGAAATTATCTGGAAAATGGAACCCGGATATTACACTGTGGATTTTGCATGGTCGCCTGATGGCCGGTATGTAGGGATTTATTATGAAGCACGAACTTATGGAGAAAGTATTGTTTTTGATACAAAATATAAAAAATTAATATCTTTACCCGTACTGACTGATATTGCTTCTTATTATGGTGAAAGCGTGAAACCGCAGGAAAACAGACCTGACCCGTATTTCAGCATAGCTGGATGGGAAAATGAAGAAACAGTAGTTGTAGATGTTCGTTGGAGTAAGGAAGATTGTGAGTATTTTAACGGACAATATACTTTCAATATGGAAACACATAACGTGTCTTATAGATAGAGTCAGTAAAATTTTTCCATCCTCTTCATTTATATTTGGGGAATTGCCCTTAGGGTAAATCAATTTTCAACAACTCTAGAATTTTAAAAGATAAATGTAAATGAAGAGATGTATTCTGGTTATTTATATCGATATCTATAATGTCTTGAATTTTCTCAAGCCGGTAGAACATTGTATTGCGGTGAATATTCAAATCTTTGGCAGATTCAGTAATTCTTTGGGAATGAAGAATAAAGGCATATAGACTACGGGTATAATTCGTTTTATTCTCCCTGTCGTACTCTATTAGTTTCAACAGAGAAGGATGGCATGCTTTCTTGAGATTTTCAATATTGGAGCATGATTCCACAAAATGATAAAGGGCGTATTCCTCATAGGAGAAAAAGTATTCTTCTTTATTAAGGGACATACCTAATCTTAAAGCGTTCAAAGCTTGTAAATAATGCTCCTGCACTTCTTCCAATCCATAATAACAACGACTTATGCCAGCATATAACTGGTGGTTTTTTAAAAAAGCTTTTAGCTTCTGCATCTCGGATTTAAAGAATTGCCTGCTGTTATCACAACTGACTATTAAAACAATATTATCATCATAAACGACTGTTTTACTGTTGGATATGCTTTGCTCAAGCTTATCTTTCAAATAAAGCAAGGTGGTTTTACTTTTA
This sequence comes from Geosporobacter ferrireducens, assembly GCF_001750685.1. Classification (GTDB taxonomy): domain Bacteria; phylum Bacillota; class Clostridia; order Peptostreptococcales; family Thermotaleaceae; genus Geosporobacter; species Geosporobacter ferrireducens. The sequence continues at coordinate 3,779,510 of NZ_CP017269.1, forward strand.
TCGAAACTGCTGATATCCAGCGTGAGCGTATACAAATTCTTCTTAAATTTGATATTTAGTGCTTTAATCCTTTCCTCAATTGTTTTTCTGTCCTTTTTCTTTCCATATAATAGGTCTATAATAAATTCCTCATGCATTAACTCACGGGAATAGTGAATGAATTTATTCTTTTGCAGTGCAATAGATATAGCTTTAGACAAAAGATCAGCCAGTTCAAGATCTATTTCTTGGAAGGGCTTTTCATGTGCAATAATACTTAAAACAGCGATTTGTTTACTGTTGATTGCTACTTTGCTCATAATCCGGGGATATTTTGAGTAAGGATCACTCCAAATAAAAGAGGATTGACTTTGATTAACGATTTGCATGAGCTTATTAGCGGTATAATGATTTATTAAACCAAATGACGCATAACCCGCTGTGGCGAATTCATTCCACACGGGATCGTCATTTATTTTAGAGTGGTTTAAATAGGCAATTCTTTTAAAACTCATATTGATAATCAAAATTGAGTTTCCTAGCATCTCATACCCTATTTCGACTAACCGGTTTAAGTCACCTTCCCCTGCGAGCGCATCCATTAGCTTTAGAGAACTTTGTGCCAGAGAAGATTGCTTACTTAAATTTGCAGCTAAACTTTCCATTTCCAAGACCTCCCCAAGGGTGTTGTGCAATGTGAACAAAATGTTCTTTATTATATCAGACAGACATACAAAGGACTATGGCATTTAAAAACGAAATTTTCAATAAATTCACTTTAAATTTTATCAGAATGCCTAGCAAACAAAAAGGGGGTATTTATTTATTTTATAACAATTAGGAAAACGATTACGATAAGATTTTTAGTGAGAATATTTTGGTGTACTTTGCAGATGTTTTATGCAGAAAGACAAAAGGCATTTGGAAAGACAGTATAAGCATTAACTTATATGAATTTAAAGAGGAAAAGGGGGAGAAGATGTGATCATAATTGGTGAAAAAATCAACGGTTCTATTCCTTCCGTAGCAAAAGCAATTGCCGAGAAGGATGCAGACTTTATTAAGAATCTTGCTAAACTTCAATCCGCAGCAGGGGTTGCATTTATTGATGTGTGTGCCTCCGTAGACGAAACCATTGAGGTTGGAACAATGAAGTGGCTTATTGACTTGGTACAGGAGGTTACAGATACGCCGATTGCTGTTGACAGTCCTAGTGCCGGAGTCTGTGCAGAAGCAATAAAGTTTTGCAACAAGCCTGGTCTTGTAAATTCAGTATCACTGGAAGGAGATAAAATTGATGTAATATTTCCTATTATAGCGGATACCAAATGGCAGTGCGCTGCTCTCTTGTGTGACGATACAGGTATCCCTCAAACTGCTGAAAAACGCATGGAAGTATTTGCAGGCATTATGAAAAAAGCTAAAGAATATAACATTGACCCATCCCGTTTGCACATAGATCCACTGGTAGAGATGCTTTGTACATCAGAAGACGGTGTCAAGACTGTTGTTGATGTGATCAAAGAAATAAAAGCACAGTATCCAACCATTCATGTGACAGGGGCTGCAAGTAATGTATCCTTCAATCTGCCGGTTCGAAAAATCGTAAACCAAGCCTTTGTGGTTCTTGCAATGAATGCAGGCATGGACAGTGTGATTATGGATCCATTAAGCAGGGATATGATGGGCATGATTTATGCTACAGAAGCATTGTTGGGTATGGACGAATACTGTATGGAGTACATTGGTGCATATAGAGAAGGTATATTTGGTCCACAAAAGTAGTTCTTAATCATAAATAAAATAGATAATTTAAGAGGGAGGAATTTATGATGTCAAAACTTCAAGAAGTAAAAGCTCAGGTGGAGGCAGGTAAAACAAAATTGGTTCCTGGATTGGTGCAAGAAGCATTAAGTGAGGGATGTTCAGCAACAGACGTCCTTAATGCGATGGTCGAAGGAATGGGAGTTGTAGGGGAAAAGTTCTCAACTGGAGAAATATTTGTACCAGAAATGCTTGTAGCAGCAAAAGCGATGGCTAAGGGGGTAGAAGTGCTTAAACCTCATCTGGCAGGTGCCGGTACTTCTTCTTTAGGCACATGTGTTATCGGTACAGTTGCAGGGGATTTGCATGATATTGGTAAAAATCTAGTTTCTATGATGATTGAAAGTGCAGGATTTAATGTAGTTGACCTTGGGGTAGATGTACCTGTACAAAAATTTGTGGATGCAATTAAAGAAAATGACAATGTAAAAATAGTAGCCTGTTCTGGCTTGCTTACCACCACAATGCCAGCATTGAAAGAAACTGTCGCAGCTATCAAAAACAGCGGCTTAACAGGCTTTAGGGTCATGGTTGGCGGTGCCCCCGTAACTCCTGAGTATGCAGCAGAGATCGGGGCCGATGGCTATTCTCCGGATGCAGGTAGTGCTGCGATCAAAGCAAAAGAATTAGTAGCAGTTATGGCAACAGCTTAAGCCATACCGTAAATATAAGGGGGGTAATGATATATGTTAACAAAAAGACAGAATTTATTGGAAACGATTAAAGGCGGAAATCCCGATAGATTTGTTAAGCAGTATGAGTTTATGAACCTTATCATGGAAGCTCCATTAGGGGTTGAGTTCAATTATGGCCAGACATGGAAATGTCATTGGGGTATCACATGGCAATGGCCAGAAGGGCAGCTTGGCATGTTTCCTGTACATGATAAGGAACATACAGTAATAAAAGATATCACTGAGTGGAAAAAATATGTGACCATTCCTACTATCGAAACCTCAGATGAAGCATGGGCTGCAGCGATTGTACGGGCAAATGCTATTGACCGCAATGAAGAATTTGTGGCTGCATTTTTTGCACCTGGTATCTTTGAGATGACTCATCACCTAATGGGTATGGAAAATGCATTAATGGCGTTATATGAAGAGCCTGAAGCCATGCATGAACTGATTGAGGCCCTCACTCAGTATGAACTGGATTTTGCTAAAGTTTGCATTGAAAAGATCCGTCCCGATGCTATTTTGCACCATGATGACTGGGGCAGCCAATTAAGCTCCTTCATATCCCCTGAAATGTTTGAAGAATTCTTCTTGCCTGCATACAAGAAAATTTATGGATTTTATAAAGCCAATGGGGTAGAACTTATTGTTCATCACAGTGATTCTTATGCCGCTAATCTGGTTCCTTATATGATCGAAATGGGTGTAGATATTTGGCAGGGAGTTATGAACACCAACAACATACCTGAACTAATTAAGGAATACGGTGGAAAAATTTCCTTTATGGGAGGCATTCACAGCGGGTTAGTAGACTTCCCAAGCTGGACACCTGAGATTGTTGCTGAACATGTGGCACAGGCTTGCAAAGCCAATGGCAGCAAATACTTTATTCCATGCCAGACTTCAGGTTTACCTATTGAATCATTTGAAGGGGTATATGAGACCCTCAATAAAGAGATTGATAGAATGAGCAAAGAAATGTTCTAGATTTTGCATATAAAATAATGAACCATGCAAATATAAAGCCTTCGAAGTTCGTCTTTGGAGGCTTCTTTTTTCTTAGTAGATTATTTGTTGCATATAAATTATCCAGGAGGGTGCGAGGGGGATCTTTAAAGGTTAAACAAGTCAGTCAAAAAACTATCATAATTATGAAAAAGGGGTGTTTTATAAGTGGATAAAAAAAAGATAAAGGTTGCCATATTAGCAATTTCATCTGTTCTAATGGCATCGATGACGATTTCGGCAATATTAGCTGATATTTTAAATTATTATCCTAAAGTAGGGCAGTCTATTATCCAGATGGTTTTGACTTTACCAGCTTTGTTGGGAATGGTGTTTGCATTAGTTTCTGGTCCCCTTTCTACAAGAATTTCCAAAAAGAATATTGTGATTTTTGGACTTTTGTGCGGTTTTTTTGGTGGGGCATTGGCTTTCCTGATGGGGGGCATCAGTATTTATGTACTTCTTATTGCTAGTGCATTCATTGGAGTGGGTCAAGGAATAAACTCCACCCTGTCAATGGCCCTTATATCAGATTACTTCCAGGGAGAAGAATGCAGTACACTTATGGGCTTACAGTCAGCTTTTGTTAATCTTGGCGGTATGGTGATACTGCTAATATCCGGAGTCTTAGCTGGAATGGATTGGAGGTCATCCTACCTCATTTACGTTATTTTTATCCCTGTTTTACTGCTTGTAATAAAAGGTTTACCAAAGGAGGCTCCAATCAAAGAAGTTGCTAGCACTGCAAAAGAGAAGAGTAAATTAAATTATGTAGTATATTCTACCTGCTTCCTGGTATTTTGCTATGCTTGTTTCCTGTTTGTTTTCCAATCCAATGTATCTCTTGTTATTGCTACGAATAGCTTAGGAAATGCAACCTCCGGCGGATTAGCCAATTCATTTATGGTTGCAATTGGAGCGTTTACGGGGTTTGCATACGGGCATATTAAAAGAATTTTCAAAAGCTATCTGATATCGGTAGGCATTATAGTAACAGCTTTTGGGATGTTAATGGTTTTTGCCGTTGGAAACCTCATTTCTGTTTTTGTAGCAGCCGGTTGTGCAGGCTTTGGATTGTCTACGATAATGCCTACAGCAATATTTAATGTTTCATCCTCTGTAAAACCAGAGCTTAGTGCTACCGCCATAGCTTTAACAACCAGTGCTTCAAATGTTGGTATGTTTGTTTCACCTTTTATTATAAACCGGATTTCAAACAGCCTTCATTACGAAGATATAGGTCTCAGATTTTTGATAGCGGCAATTTCATTAGTGGTGCTAGCAGGAGTATCTTTACTGGTTAATTCTAGGGTTAGTAAAACGCAAGAAAATATAGGTTTAAACTAAAAGGGGTTCTACAACCCGTCCGATAGCACATTCTTTCTATGCTGCATCATAATTGCAAAGCCGAATAGCCGGCAAAAATCACTGCGATTCAGCGTACAAATGATACGGTATTTTTATAGCATACTGAAAAAACTGATAAACCTCTGTCAGATAAGAAAAGGATGGCTGGATCATCCTTTTCTTATCTGATTTATGGGTTATTTCACGTGCTGGAATTCTCCTGGCATATGTACTATAATGAAAAAAGGTTAAGCTATATTCCTTGAATAATGCATGTTATCGAAAAGAATAAATATTTTATAATTTATCGTACCCCTGAAAATCATTATAGGGAACAAGATCTAATTGTTTACTCCGATAATAAAGTTGCTATTTCTAATACAAAACGAATACGAATTGAATACAGAATCAGCAATGGAGATAAAAGCGTTTTAGAGGAACTATCTAGTTGTTTAGAGTCAATCACTGAGAAAGATATTTAGAGATTCTAGCTTAGTCCTGCTTCGTATAAAATATAATTTGACATAAATAAGGAGCGTATTAAATGTCCTTATTTTTCAAGTTTTATTCATTATGCGTTATGTGAATGGTTTATATTGTAGTATCTGTAAATAATCAAAAGGGAGAAATTGTCTAATGAAGAAAAATAGAATAATCGCAGGTATTGTAATGCTGTTAACCATATTTGCAGCATACCAGTTGTATAATGATGAATATAGCATAAGAGATAATGAGGTTGAGATAGAGAAAGCTATTATGGAGTTCACCACACCTTTTGAAAATAACCGTGGGGTTAAAAATCCAGTTATCATAGACAGAATAAGGGTGGACAATAAGCTTTTGGTATTTTATGGAGATAGAGATGTAGAAGGTCTCTTTGGATTCACTCCATTACATAGAGGTATAAATGGGAAATACCAGATAAGAAATACTAATTATGGTGGTGGCAATTTTTATATTGTAGGTTATGGTTTTAAAACTTCAAAAGGTAATTATGTAGCTGTTGGAGGCAGTGGTTATAGCAGAAGGATAGCATCATATAAGGTTTTTTCAGGGTTTTTGATAGAAGATGCAGTAGAATTGTTTAATGGCAATGTTGATGGTAGTACTTTTTTAAACATATATGAAGTAGATAATGAAAATAAATTCCCAACGGTCAAAATATATGATGCAAATGGAACCGATATATCTGAAGAATTATGGAATGATTTTAATGATGTTCCCAGTGGTGGGGTTGGAAAAGCAGAATTATTTATGCTTAATGTATTCATATTTATTATTCTAATTATAGGATTAGTTATTTCGAAGTATTTTTGGGAAAAAGAGATACCAAAAGTAGAATGATTGCAGATTAAGTCAAAATTTATTATAAAAACGAAACCACAACGAGTACCTCTGTCTATTGAATTCAATGGTTTTAGTTTTTTTACAATAGAAAAATGATAACTATCTGCCAAATATTAAGAGGACGACTAGGATCATCCTTTTTTGATTTAGCTGCAAGGATATTCCATATACTGGTATTTTCCACAGATATAGGCTATAATGAAGAAAGGTTGGGACATATCTGCAGAAAAATGCGACATACAGGGAGTGTTCCATGCATCACATACCGACAGGCTGTTATTTCCTGTAGGGGAGCACATTGTTCTCCCGATGCATATCATTAGCGGGCGCACACTGTGCTCCCCTACATTGTCTCCAACATAAGGATAGAGGTAGGGGCAGGCATATGTCTGCCCGAAGAGACGGCAAAACCAACGGGTGGACACATAGGTCCACACCCTACCAATATGCCACATCATTCTTATATTGGGCCATTGTAGTTTCATGATGTGTCAGAGTAAGCTAGTGAGATTGTGTTAGGAAATAAATTTGAATAATATAGAGAAGAGTTTCGTCAGAGACTGTGAAGAAAGTAGAAAAAAAGAAAGGTAAAATATGTTTTAACTACTGCTGCATCAATAGGAATAGTACAACATTAAGTTAAGCCGGACGGCTTTTGGGAAAGTATGCTATCCGGCACTTTTTTGTTTGCTCGACAGGTTTTGACATACTATCATCCTTCTAAGTATTAGAATGAAGTATATAATGCATGAACATCATCCTAGTGAGGTGAGCCGAGATGCCGGCAAAAATTGTGATTCAGAATAGAGAAATAAAAGATTTGTTTTACCGGAGAATAGTTGAATCAAATGATAGGGGGCAAGTAAGTCAACCTTGTCAAAAGGATTTAGAAATTCAGCACAGAAAGCAAATACAAGGTTTTCACGGTAAGCTTTCTGTTAAGACAGCTCTTTTTTTCTATCTTAGCAGCAACCATATATTGATGAACGATATTGTACTTGAAGTAAATCCTAACGATTTTATTCAGATTGACCATCTGGTATTGTCTAGTAAAGGTATTTTTGTTATTGAAACTAAAGCTTGGAATGGCGAGTTTGATTTGTTTACAATAGGCTGGAAACAGAAAGGTGACTGCAAAACCCTGGATTGCTCAACAAATTCTATTGATGAGAATGTAAGACATGTCAATTTGCTTAAGACATGGTTAAAAGACAATTTAAATGAATTAGAATACCAGAAAACCGAAAAATTTGTTTGTCCAATGTTGGTTTTGAAAAAGGGTATAGTAAGAATAAATGAGTGTGATCCAACAATGATAATTCAAGATAGTGGTATCGCAGCCGCTACGCATATTAATAATACATTAGGTGAAAATATTCCAATTGATTTAATATCAAAGATTATAGGTTTGATTAAACATTCAAAGCCACTTGAACATTGGACATGGATGCACAATCATTATGATTTTGAGGATATCAGAACGATAACCATAAATGGATCCTTAGGTGTTGCTGAAGAGGTTCGCCAAATATACAAGAAAAAAGGCTATGAAGTTTCACCCTTCAATGAAAAAAATGATGATAATACATATCAATTTACCATAGAGAATCATTTAGAAAAAGAATTCGCTTTGAAAATAAATTCTGTTGATCACAGTAATAATGAAAGAGTTTTAATAAAAGAGCATAAGTCATTATTTCCGATTATACTTAGAAGAACAGTAGTACTTGGAATGATTCTATTTGCTCTATTATACGGTATTGATAAAATAAATGACCTTATAAAGACTGAACATGCGAAAAATTATTTCACGTCTCAGGCCGAACCATTCCATGAAATATATCCGGGAATGGAGTTTATCGTCGATACTAAGCATACGAATATATCATTAGAAGATGGCAATAGTACTCTAATGAGTGATATATATATAAAAGGTACTGTAATTCATTTCTATGAAGATAAGATCGTAAAGATATATTTTCCTGACAAAAGCGAAAAAATAATTCATTTTGAAGACGATATAGTAAAAGTTGAAGTCGGTAATAGTTATACATCAGTCTATCACCTAAATAAAAAACAAAAACATCAAAAATATTTTAAATATAATTTTATTACAAATGAAATAGTTGAGTAGAGTTTCTGATAGGATCAATTACATTTTTTACTGGTATAGTTTGGATAGTTTTCTTGAATATGAAAGCCACCCTTTGGAGAAGTTATAATCGTTTATGGATAAGTTAACGCGATGAAATATCTAATAATGGATTTTCTTCAGATATACCTGAGTGGATGGACGTCAGAATATGCCTATAAGAATATCTCAAGAAAATAAATATGTGGCATGGGAGGAGCAAATCATCCGTGAAAATCCTGATTATGATGCACTAGCAATTTTGTAGATATTCATGAAAACACGGCAACAAGGAGGCAATTAGAATGAGAAGATTTTTTACAATATTTTTAATTATTGTTATTATAATGGTGTTTTCTGCTTGTTCAAACAACACAGGTACACCGAAATTACTCAGTAAGGAAGGTGTTGCACCCTATGAGTTGTCAGAAAGTGATACATATCTTCTGCAGTCGTTAGGACTTGAAAAGGATACAAATATCATATCTTTTAAAGCTCCTAAAACTGCAAGAAGCCTTAAAGTAAATGTTTATGTTTTGAATGATAACGACACTTGGAATGTTATGGGAGGTGGGCAGGTGTCATTAGGGCAGGATGCCAATCCAGATGATAGATTAGAAGGTACGTTTGCGATGATGATTAAAGACAACTATGCAATAGATTTCAATATCAACACAATGGGAAGGGCATCATATCAAACTGATACTCTGGATGTCGATTCTGAAATTGTAGCATCTTCAAAAGGGTTTCTGACAGATTTTCAAAGGATTGAAATCAATAAAGAAATACCTGTTGCTATTATGACTTATGACAGTGGTACCAGTATGAGAAGCTATACTATGGAAGATTTCTTTTCACCTTCAAGATTTGAAGAAATGGACTTGGTCCAAGCAGTAACACTGATTTTTACTGATGAAACTAAATTACCAGAGGGGGTATAAGATGAAAAAAATTATAATGATTTTATTAGCAATACTTGTAGCATTTGGAGTCTCTGCATGTAATGATATAACTACACAAAAAGAAATTGGTAGTATAACAAATGACAATAAGGCTTCCGTTGATACAGAAGAAACAACTGATGACACAAACTATGATAAAGTAAGTGCATATATGAAAGAAGAATGTAGAAAAGCTTTCTCTCCATACTATGAGTTGCTAGATTTTCAAATATCAGATTATCAGGAAGAAGTTGTGAATGGGAATGTTGAAGCTATTTTTTCATATAAGCTGATACATAAAAATTATGATAGAGACCCAGATACGGTCGGATATATTAAAGAGGCGAAGGAAAGTGGAAATAAAAACTATCAACAGTTATACGATGAATACTTGCAACCAAAGGAAATGAATTTTCATTTAAAAGCTATTATTGGTGAAAATGATTTAATAACTTTATATTCTAATATTTCTCCCAAAGGAATCGAATGGGAAGAAACGAAAATGACTGATTTTATTATAAAATAGAGATAAGTAGCAATAGTAGTTGTGACACATTGTGGTGATATTATGTCATAGTATTTAAATGCGACATATTGGTGGAGTGTGGACCTATGTGTCCACCCGTTAATTTTGCTGTCTCTTTGGGCAGACGCACAGGTCTGCCCCTGCCGCTATCCTTATGTTGGAGACAATGTAGGGGAGCACAGTGTGCGCCCGCTAATGATATGCATCGGGAGAACAATGTTCTCCCCTACAGGAAATAACAGCCTGTCGGTATGTGATGCATGGAACACTCCCTGTGGTCGTCCGCGACCCTGTTGTGACGCATCATTCTTATATTGTACCATAGCAGTAGAGCAAAACGAAGAAAGGTCAAATTATATTGAACTTAAGGGGGAATATAATGTTTAGAAAAATTGCAGATTTGCACATTCATTCCTTCTACTCAGATGGAACAATGTCTCCAGAAGAAATTATAATAGCAGCATCTAATAAAGGGGTAGGTCTATTAGCAATAACAGACCATGATATACTTGATGGTTCGATGGAATTAATGAAGCTCTGCAACAGTTATGATATAAAATGTATCCCGGGTGTTGAGGTAGACGCAGTCGACAATGGAGTTAATTATCATATTTTAGGATATGGTATAAATTTGGCTAATGAAGAGTTCAGTCAGTTCATTAAACAAAACCGTAATCTCTTAGAGGAAGTTAATATAAAGCTAATTGAAAAAATGGAACATGATTATGACTGTGTAACATTATCAGATTATACAGACTTCAAGTATGATAAAAGAAAGGGCGGCTGGAAAGCATTACATTATTTCATTGAGAAAGGTCTAACGAAAAGTTTACTGGAAGGATTTATGCTGTATTCAAAGCATGAACATTCCTATAACTGTGTACAATTTCCATCTATAGAACAAGTTTGTAAATATATTCATAGCGCTGGAGGTAAAGCAATTTTAGCACATCCAGGTAAAGTTATCAAAGAAGCTAACATAGACGACTTTAAGAATGAAATATTGAGAATTGTTAACTCAGGTATAGATGGTATTGAATGCTATTATCCATCACATACAAGGGAGATTACAAATCTATGCATTGAAATTTGTAAAGACAGAAACTTACTTATAACCTGTGGCTCTGATTGTCATGGTGAATTTGAAGATTCAGAAATCGGAGAAATGAATATACCAATTGAAAAGCTTAGACTTGATGATATTATTTACTGATGTAAAAGACTATAGTAATTATGCTATAATCTCTATATAAATAGGTGTAATTGTACATAGAAACGCAATAAGGATTATTTATATAATTGGGGGAAAAAGATGAAAAGATTGAAATTAGTTTTACCAACACCAGCGTATAAAGAGAAACTTATGGATTATAAAAGAGAATTTATTGAAAATGGAGATAGTCTGGATGGTACTGCGGGTTTGAGAAAAGCTGAAACTTTTGAAGAGTGGTATAGTGGATTTTGTGATAATCTAAGAGAAGAAACTGTAAGAGACGGATTAGTTCCAGCAACAACATATATGGCTATTTCTACAGCTGACGGTCGTTTAATTGGCATGATTGATATTAGACATCGCTTAGATGATTATTTGTTAAATTTCGGAGGACATATAGGTTACAGTATAAGAAAATCAGAAAGACAGCAAGGATATGCAACTGAGATGTTAGGATTAGCTTTATCAGAATGTGCAAAATTAAATATTAAAAAAGTTCTCATCACTTGCGACAAAGATAATGTTGCATCGGCAAGGACTATAATAAATAATGGGGGCATATTAGAAAATGAAATACCAGAAGAAAATAGAATTACACAAAGATATTGGATAATTCTAGATAAAGATTATGATAATAACCTGTAGATAAACTAAGTTACCTTCTTTTAATTAAGATTATGTTTAAGAATGCTGTTGTTTTTATGCTATTTTAATAGGACCACTGTAGTCCCATTAGTTTTATTAGATAAGAAGAGTGTGCAAAAAATCATATAGTAATGCAATTTATGTGTAAATATTTCATAATATCCTATTGAAATGCCGCAGAAAAATTACTTTTCTAATCCATAATAATATCCTTATACTTATTTTTTAGTTTTACTTGGATAAAAAGGCCAATTATTAAAAAGATAAAATTTCCAATTCCAAAAAAGAAGAAGAACTTTGGATACTCGAGAGCAAACATAAAGGAAAACACAGGCGCAAGACCATGTTTAACGCCTCCATATGGGAATATAGGAAGGAAAAAAGATATGGATATAGCTCCTAAAAGAAAAAATATACAATTTAGAATTCTAAGTAACCGATATAGTCTATTTACCCTCTTAAATAGCTCCATTTTTTTCTTATCCATTATATATCCTCCTGATTAAATACTAATTACAGTATATTATATTCTATCTTTCAAATTAATTCCAAAGTAGGAATGCATAGTTATTTACAGTGTTATGGAATATCTATATTAGGAAGAGAGATGGAGATATGATGCATTACAAGGATGATACGAACATTCTATATAGGATAAAAATAGGCAATCCCATGTAAAATTATATCACAAAATATGGAAAAATTTACGAATGTAGAGTAGTGTATCTACCGACAAGAATACGTTAACCCCTAGCTTTGGCTGCAAGGGTTTGAGGCTATCACAATAGAAAAATGATAACTATCCGCCGGATAACAGAGGGTGACATAGGACATCCTTTTTTTTATTGGACTAATATGGGATTCCATATACTGGGATGCTGAGATAAAATATACTATAATGAAGAAGGTATAGTACACATTTGTATTTTTATACGTAACAAGTATTAGGAACAAAGATGTGAATAATGAACCTTGAAAACTAAATAATACGGTATTTTTTATCTACATAAATAATTGCAGACTTTTTATTACAACAAACGTTTATATAGTTGTAAAAGAAAAAGGAGGTTTGAAATTATTATGAAGAAAGTATTGATTGCTGCTACATCTGCAATATTATTAATCACATTAGGCATATATCTTTTTTTCATATTGCCAAATGAAAAAAATCTAGATGTTATTAGAAATATGCCAATAGAAAATGTAGATTTGAATAAGATAAATGATGGAGTATATAAGGGCGATTTCAGCTACGGCTCACACACTTACAAGGTAGAGGTAAGTGTAATAGAACATAAGCTTGAAAAAATTGATGTCATTAGTAATAGAGATTCATCACATGCAAAAAAGGCAGAAGGTGTCATTAGTAGAATTTTAGAAGAGCAATCTCTGGATGTGGATGTAGTATCAGGGGCAACCACTACGAGTAAAGCCTTACTTAAAGCAGTAGAAAACGCACTGAAATCTAGTCCAAAGATATAGTTCAACAAATTGGATCTCTAGTGGCATGTATTCTTATTGTTAATAGGAATAAAGCTAAGAATTGATTTATCACAAAAATACCGTATTATTCAGAACTGAATCTTACGGTATTTTTGTGCGTTAAATTTACAATTAGTAGGAGTGAGATAGATTGAAGAAGCACTTGTACAAAATTACTCATAATACAAGTTTTGAAAATTTCATTGATGCATTTAATGATTGCATAAGATACTCGAAAACAATCATTCTTCAAAAGGATAATGAAAAAGCATTGGTTGAAATTCCACCTTCTGGTGATCGATCAATGACAAAAACGCATCTATCTATTTGCAAGGATAAATTTCAAAGTCGTGGATTTAATATCGAGAAAATGTAAGTTGGACTAAATATAAGGTTTGTGTCGCAATTCAAGGAGAGAACTAAACCGCTATCGCGGTGGCTGCTGACCCCTTTAAACCTACTTAGAATATAAAAATAAAGTGGTATCTTGATTAAAGATGCCACTTTATTCATATCAACACTTCCTTTAATATTTAACTATCCCGAGAAAAATAGAGAGGAAGTGTTAGTATGTCTGAATTAAGATTAAGAATGCAAACGGACATGGAGCTTAGGGGGTATAGTCCAATTACTGTAAAGTACTATGTAGCTCATGTGAGCCGTTTTGCCAAGTATTTTGGTAAGTCCCCAGATCTATTAGGTGAAGATGAAATTCGTCAATATTTACACCATTGTATCATAAATAAAGGTTTGAGTGAAGGAACTGTCAATACGATTCATAGTGCTCTGAAGTTCTTCTTTTCTAAAACTCTTACGAGAGAATGGAATGTAGAAAAACTTTCAAGAATTAAAGAGCCTAAGAAACTGCCTGTTGTTTTGTCTCAGTCTGAGGTAAAATCCATTCTTGATGCAGTATCTAATCTTAAACATAAAGCAATCCTTATGACTATTTATGCTGCAGGTCTTAGGGTCAGCGAAGCTGCAAAACTTAAGGTTTCTGATATTGATAGTAAGAACATGCAAATTTCTGTTCGCTGTGGAAAAGGTAAAAAAGACAGATATACACTTTTGTCTAAGACCAATCTTGATATTTTACGAGAATATTGGATGCGATATCATCCTAGTGATTATCTGTTTATGGGCGCAGATGGTAAAAGTCCCATTACTGCACGTACCATTCAAAGAGTATTTGAAGATGCCAAAGATAGGGTCGGAATTAAGAAGAATGCTTCTGTACATACCCTAAGACATAGTTTTGCTACCCATCTTTTGGAGGCAGGAACCGACATTTGCTACATTCAGAGACTTCTTGGTCATACTTCCATCAATACCACAACCATTTACTTGCATTTAAGAAGAATGGATTTGCTAAATATAGTAAGTCCCCTAGACTCTTTAACAGGTGTAAATAATGGTTGAGCTACAAGATATATTCAATCAATATGGACAGGGCTATAGGGAAAAACATAGATTGCCCAATCATATATTAAAGGCGATGTCTGCCATTGCGTCCTGTAGAACCCATACCCTTGGCGGGCATGTTGATGAGTGCGATAGCTGTGGTCACATAAGGGTTTCATATAATTCCTGCCGGAATAGGCATTGTCCTAAGTGTCAGACCCTTACAAAAGAAAGATGGATTGAAAACAGAAAGAAGGACTTGTTACCCGTAGGGTATTTTCATGTGGTATTTACCATGCCTGAAGAATTAAATTTCATGACCCTATTGAACCAAAGAGAAATATATTCCATTCTTTTTAAAGCAGTATCGGAAACCCTTCTGGAACTAGGTAGAGATGCAAAATATTTGGGTGGTGAGATTGGATTTATCTCTATTCTCCATACATGGGGACAAAATTTAATGGATCATCCTCATATTCATTGTATTGTTCCTGGGGGTGGACTGTCCCATGACGGTAGTCGGTGGATCAGTGCGAGAAAAAATTTTTTCATTCCAGTAAAGGTTTTATCAAGAAAGTTTCGTGGTAAGTTCCTGTATTATCTTAAACGTATTTATTCTGAAAAAAAGTTGAAGCTTGTAGGAGATGTTAAGATTCTTAAGAATGAAGTGGATTTTAAATACTTCGTTGGCAAATTGTACAAAAAAGAATGGGTGGTATATTGCAAACCTCCTTTTCAGAGTGCGGAGCACGTACTTGAGTACCTTGGACGCTATACCCATCGGGTAGCCATTTCAAATCATCGAATTGTAAAGCTTGATAATGGACAGGTTACATTCCGTTGGAGGAACTATCGTGATGGAAACAAGAAAAAACTTATGACTCTTACTGTTGAGGAGTTCATCCGTAGGTTTTTAATCCATATTCTACCCAGTAGATTTGTAAAAATTAGACATTATGGGATTTTAAGCAATCGAAATCGAAAGATAAAGATTACGAAGTGCAAGGTAATGATGGGTGTCGTTTTAAGGAAAGATGATAACGCCGTAGTTAAGCTAAGTGTAGCAGAGCTACTTTTAAAATTAACAGGTGTAGATATTACTAGATGTCCTTGCTGTGAAAAGGGAAAAATGCTTACAAAAGAAAAGCCAATTCCTAAAAATTGTTCACCGCCAGAAAGAGAAATCAAAACGGCATAAATCAATATTTCTGGGGGAGGGGGGAACTATACCCTTTTATAGGAAAATAGTGTAAAATATTAATATAGTAAGGCTGAAACTAATAAGTTTCTACTACGAAAATATGAAAATTGGTCCTTTATGGAGGATGAAAAATATTGAAATCCCATAGGTAGTGGTGACGCGGCTTCGTTCTATATTATGTTTCGGAAATTGAGCAATTGTAAATTCTACCAACACTTTTAATCTTGATTAAGGGTGTTGGTTTTAATAGGCTCAACTTCCGAATACAATGCTATTCATTATACGAACATGATAATAGAATAAAAATAGACAGTACCATACAAAATAATATCATAAAATGTGGAAAAATATCACTAAATGTAGAGTGGGGTATCTACCAACAAGAATACGTTACCCTATACCCCTTGAGCACAAGGGGTTGAGGCTTTCTTACAATAGAAAAATGATAGCTATCTGCCAAACAGAATGAGGATGACTGGGTCATCCTTTTTATCATTTCATAAAGAAACTAAATAAGAGAAGTATTTTGTCTGTGATGGAATGAAAGCGTTGAGAGAGGCAAACTATGGTATAATATAGATAATAATCTTCTAATATAGGAGGAGAAATTTATGAAATGGAAGTCTGTTCGAGAACTGTATCCAAATCAGTTTGTGCTACTAAAAGTCTTAAAATATCATACGATAGATGATAAAAGATATATTGATGATGTTGCAGTAGTCAAGCCTATAGAAGACCCAAAGGAAGCAACAAAGCTCTTGGTCAATGGAGAAGCAGATGACTTAGTATATCACACGAAAAATGAAGAAATAGTGGTAAAGGTTAAAAACATCAGAGCTTATATAGATGTGTGACTGGGACATTTAACATTCAACCCGATTTAAGACCTAGATCCTGGTAGGGGAGGATCTGTGGTCCTCCCGAAAATGCAGCGGGCAGACACAAGGCCTGCCCCTACGGTCTTGGATGGATAAGTAAGCTTTCTCAGTCACACATCTATAGAGGATTGGTATAATGAACATAGATTATAGGGATGGCTTATTATTTACATCAATTGAGATAGAATATAGGGGAAAACGAAAGGTAATTGACAGCATTGTAATAGATACAGGTGCAGCAGAATCGATTATATCCCCAGACATTGTAGATGAAATAGAGATTTATCCGGAGGAAGATGATGAAATCGTGACCTTTGTAGGTGTTGGGGACAGTGAACATCACTCATTCGTAAAAAAAGTAAAAACAGTAAGAGTAGGGTCATTTCTGCTCAAAGATGTTGAACTGGACTTTGGGATCATTGACCCAAAAGGAAAAATAAACGGGTTATTGGGATTGGATATTTTAGTTAAGGTAGAAGCGGTAATTGACTTAAAAGAATTTAAAATTCTCTAATGAATTGATAGTTTGGAATGAAAAGGATGGCTCTGTCATCTTTTTTTATTTTCGATTTATAAACCACTACATAGACTGTCCATTGAGTGAGAGAATGAAAAAATCAAATGATGATTCAAAGGTTTATTAAAATTATCAATAATAAAATAGAGACAAGTAGATGCTACTATAAGAAAGCGAATCAATTGTTTACACGCAAACAGATGAGTTAAGGCAAATAGGGGGAGGGCTAGATCATCCTTTTGCGATTTGTTTTGCAAATTATTCCACATTTGATTGTTTATCCATCTGTAAACCCTTATAATTAACTTATATATGCTTATTTCGAAGGAGGCTTTTATGGTTTATAGAAAAAGTTTTATTTTTATATTTATAGCAATGACTCTATTGTTTTCTTCTGCCTGTTCCTTAAAGACGGAGGCATCCTTAGAAAATCAAATTCCGACCTTCGAAGAAGTAAAAGAAATTACTCCTGAGGTTAAGCTTAAAGTTCCAGTTTCACTAAGTCTTCGTAAATTTCCACACCCTTTTGAATCTATACTTGCAGTAGCAAACGATATTGATGGCACAGCCTATCAAGATTTTATTGAAATTCACAGATTTTTAAACACTACTCAGCATACCACAATGGGGTACGGATTGGGTCTAGACATTAGTGATTCTTTTTGGATGTATAATGTAAATAACAAAAAAGGATATATAGATGCAAATAACACACTGTCATGGCAAGAACAAATAAGCTATTTTAAAGGTGGCGATTGGAATACCCCTTATTTTTCAAAAGAGATAAAGCATTTTATTAATGCCGGATGGATAGATTCTATTCACTCTTTTGGAGACTTCTCAAGAAACAATTATAAGGACATCCAATTTAAAAGAGAACATGCAGTAAAGGCAGTTGAAGAATTAGAAAAAGAAGATATAAAGATAAAGGTTTGGATTAATCATGGCAATGCGGCTAATGTTCAAAACTTTGGAGGACGATATAAATCCACGGAGTATCAACAAGGCGATGTGCCAAATACAGCTGGATACCATACAGACCTTACTATTCCTTATGGAATCGAATTTTTATGGGATTCTAAGGGAGATAATAAAATTGGGCATAACTCAATGATTTTTCCTGTAACATTAAAAGATGGGCAAAAAATCTGGGGCTTTAAGCGATACACACATAAAATAAAGGATGACAAATATCTATGGCAATGGGATATATATAATTTACACAATCAATTATCTAAAGAGCATCTTGATAAAATTGTAGATCAAAATTGGTATTCTATCATAGCAAACCATATGGGAAACTCTATTGACGATAGAACGCTGCCCTATTCTGCAATTGAAGCATTTACAAGATTAAAAAAGTACCAAGATGAAGGAAAGATCTTAGTAGCAAGAACTTCACGACTACTTGAATACAACCGCTGCCATCAGTTTATCGAATATGAAGCATTTCAAGCAGACACAGATATAGACATATATATAAAAGGAATCAACGATCCGCAAAGAGGATTTTTTGTACCAATCATAGATCAAATTAGAGGGATTACCTTTTATACAGGTACGGCAGACAATGTGAAGATATATATTAATACCACTGAGATTCCTCAGGAGGAGATTCAAATTAATTATAAAGACGGTGTTCCCATTAGTGCAGGAATTACATGGCACAAACCGGATTCAACCGACTATTCTCAAAATATTTTTTCAGAATAGGATTCTGAATGAAAGAAAATAGGCTGTTGACAAAGTCATATTTTAAGATAAACCCCTCCTAAGCTTCCCAAACGCAAAAGACTTTGACGAGGCTACTTTTTTCAATGGTTTCCTTCAATAAAAGTGGCCTTGTCGCGGAGCCGGGAGGATCTTGGGAGGGGTTTATCAGCAAGCTCAAAATTTAAATACATTTTAATAACTGCTTTGATTGTACTATATTATTATTGAAAACAGATACAAAAAATGGTAATATTTAGCTATTACAGCTAAGATGGGGGGCTCAGCAGGGTGTTTAGTATACAAGAGCTAGATTTCAATAATACAGACTTATTACAGCCAATAATAGAAGCGTATGTTGCAGTACATAAGAGTTTAGCTTTCAATCCAAATTATTGGACGATTTTTGCCGACTATATCAAAAATATAGAGACGGATGATTGTAAATTGGCTTTTATAGCTAAAGATAATGATAAAGTTATGGGTTTAATAATCGGTGCAATAGACGATAATGCTAGAACACTTCTTCCAAATAAAATTGGGTATATTCCTTTTCTAGCAGTTTTACCTGAGTATAAAAGAAAAGGTGTGGCAAAGGAGCTCTTAAATAAACTCTTAAAATGGTATGAAGCGCAGAATATTAAGGAAATAGAACTTTATACTGCATTAGATAATACGGAAGCCAGGGCATTTTGGCAAAACTTTAATTTTGAAACTTATCTGGAGCGGAGAAAATTAATAGTTGAATAATCTAATGACATTAATAATTGATAATCTCTTGCAAAATAATATCATGAAATGCAGGAAAATATTCCAAGTGCAGAGTGGGGTATCTGCCGACAAGAATACGTTACTCACTATCCCTTGAATCCAAAGGTTTGAGGCTATTTTACAATAGGAAAATGATAACTATCTGCCAAATAAGAAGAGGATGACGTGGGTCATCCTTTTTTAGTTAGCAGCAAAGTTATTCCATATGCTGGAATTTTCCTCAGATATAGACTATAATGAAGAAGGGTTAAGACATATATGTAGAATACTACGAATTGAATTATGTGGGGGAATTTACTATGAAAAAGAAAATATTTATATCTATTATTGGTGTCATTGTTCTTTTTGGTGGAATTTCATGGCTGATTACTCCAAAAGAGATAAATGTTTCTGAAGTAGTTGATCTAGTTCAAAATAATTATAAGTCAATTACAGTAAACGACAAACACATAGAAGCAGGAACAGGCAATCAGTATCTTATAGATGATTTTATAGCAAAGCTATCGAGATACACGATAAAAATATATGATGGGGAGATGCCTAAAAGTTATTCTTATAGAGTTGATATTGAGAAAAAAGACAGTTCAGTAATTACTTTGATAGACAACGATTATTTAGTTATAAATAATCGCAAGTATAAGATTATAGAAGGAAGAGTTGATCTAGATAAGCTTTACAATGTTTTTATGGATTGATCAAAACGTTCTCATAATGTGTCGTAGTCGTTAAAATAGATGATAGGTTTCATTTTTCAACAGGAGCTAATAATTTTAATACTGTTAAAGGTTGCAATGAAGAGTACAAATTCGGAGAAGTTGAAACCGTAATTGTTTTTTCAGGAGAAAATAGAGTGTTAGTATTGACAAGAGATGCTTTAAAGACTGACTATTTATATGGATTTGATTTAGAAGGTAATTTAATATTCAAAGTTGCACCTCTGGAGTGAAAAAGTTCCAATTTACAATAGTTAAATAAAACGCATTATTCTTACATTGGGTCACAACAGTAGAACAAAATATAATAAAGATTATTGAATAATACTAAATGGGGGGAATTAGCATGAGAGTTTGCAGACAGTGTCAGAGTGAAATGATTGAAGGATTTAATCTTAGAGTTAAAGGGGCAGCTTACGGAATTAAAATTGCTAAAGGTACGGGAATATTTGCGGATAGAATAGAGGAAGAGCCTAAAGTTGCAATTTGTACTAAGTGCGGAGAAATATCTTTGTATATTGAGGATATAGATAAAATCAGAGAAAATTAATGTGCATTCTTCCCATTAAATGTTGCAGTTACAGGACAGAATAATAAATATGATGGCGTATTATTTACTTTTTCTAACTGCATAAACTGCCATTCTATTATATGAAACAACTGTAAACTAGCCTAATATCAAGAGTCCAATGGATATATGATGTTAACTTCAAAGTGTATCCAACTGCATGGTAAATCTACCAAATAGAGAGCATATGCCTGACCGTATAGAATTCATAGTAATAGCAGTTGAATTCCTTTGCATATAATGAAATATGCAGAGGAGGGATTCAATTGAAAAAGTGGTTCTTATGGACAATGATTTGCCTGACCTGTGTAACATTGTTATTATACAGCGGTAAATTTTTCACATATACAGGAAATAAGGTAAAGCTGAACATTCCTATCCGGATCTCTCAAGAAAATGAATATGTAGCTTGGGAAGAACAGATTATACGTGATAATCCTGACTATAATGCTCTAGCAATTTTCGTAGATATTTATGAAAACACGCTAACCTTATTTGACTATGAGAAAAACGAGATCTTAAGAGAATACGATATAGCCATTGACAGCAATTCCGCTGCACTGCCGATCGGAACATGGCAAGTAGAGGCAAAAGGAAAATGGCGTGAAGGTTTTGGACCCAGATGGATGGGACTAAATGTACCCTGGGGTAATTATGGAATACACGGTCTCACAAATCAAATGGATGACGGTATTGTAATTGCCAGCGGCTGTATACAAATGGGCAACGCAGACGTAGAAGAATTGTACAGTATGGTAAAGGTAGGAACTGCCGTATTCATTCATGGCGGTGTATTTGGCCCCTTCGACAATGGATTTCGTACAATAAAGCCTGGTGATCGGGGGGCAGATGTATATGCTGTACAAAAACAGATGCAGCTGAAAGGGTATTATTCCAAGGATGTAGATGGGATTTACGGAGAACATATGAAAGATCAAGTAATAAAATTTCGAAAAGATAACAAATTAACTGAAAGCTATGATATTGATGAAGAATTTTATAAAAGCCTAGGTATTGAACTCTTTGAATAAAAGTTTCTGTAAATCTCCACAGAAACTTTTATTTTTTATCCTAGCTAAGCTTTTCTCTACATATAATCTTATAGGGATTCAAAGGAGGGAATACAGTGTATTTATCTATATTTCGAAAAAAGCCTTTACGAAAGCTATTACTCATCATTACGGCCATGGCAGTGCTGACAGCTAGTGTATATTATCTTAATAGCCTCTCACAAACTGTGTCAGTGGAAGTAGAGGAAGAACTGGCAGATGTGATTATGCAAATTTTCATCCGAAGAAGCCAAGCTATGCTCCAAAAAGACCAAGCGGCATTAGAAACTCTATACGATCAGGAGACTAAGTTAGGTGTATGGGCATTAGAATTCGAAAAGAAAAAAATGAAATATCTCCATGATTGGGCAGGAAAACAAGGCGTGAGGTTTGTTAATATTGGATCAAAGACGGTGCTTAGGAGTGTCAAAGAAAAAGAATTTATATACAAGTGCAACCTACTGGTATCTACTACCTATCAGTATGTTTATGAGGATGATCCACTGACCATTAATACCTTTAGGCTTGGAACCTATCATTCTCTAGATATGATAAAAACAGAAGAGCAACAATGGCTGGTTAGAAAGGAATGGTACTCTGATCCCTTTTCTAATTCTTTATATTTAGAGCAGGAAAAAAAGGAAAATATCCGTGAATATATTCTTGCCCAAAGGCCAGATCCGGCACCGCTGCTGGAAAGAAGAGCAAACGCTATAGCTTATGCAGATCAGCATGTGGGGGCAGCAAAGGAAAGTGATTTTGGGTACAATAAAAAATATAAAAATTATAATCCCTATGGCGGTGACTGTGCCAACTATGCTTCCCAGATTCTGCATGAAGGCGGCAAATTTAGAAAGACATCCACGTGGAATTATGAGAAAGGTGGCAGCAAGGCTTGGGTCAACGCGGAGGCATTTAAGAACTACATGCTTTATAGCGGAAGAGCTTCCCTTGTTGCCAATGGCACCTACGAGAAGGTACATAAAGCGGCTTATAAGCTGCAGCCTGGGGATTTTGTAGCATATGAAAAAGGCGGGAAGGTAGTACATATCTCTGTAATAACAGGAGCGGATAGCAAGGGGTATGTGCTGGTAAATTCACATAATACAGACCGCTATAGAGTGCCTTGGGATTTGGGGTGGAGCGATAAGGGAATCAAATTCTGGCTGGTGCATGTACACTTCTAATGGCAATCAGAAGATGTTTCCTTTAAGATTGAAAATGATGGGTTTGGGTAGATATAAAAAAACGGGAGTTCAGATCGTGTAGATAGAACTCCCTGCTAGCGCTGGGACATGCCATATGTTTACTAAAAGAAAAGGAGGAATATAGGTATGCCGTGGTGTCCGAATTGTAGTACTGAATACCGAGAGGGGTATAATCATTGCCGTGATTGCGGGGTAGTATTGGTAGCGGAGAAACCAATACAGAAAAAAGCGATAACAGTTGCTAAAAAGACCGGCTGGCTTTTGCTGGCTACAGCCCAGGGTATAGAAGCAAGCTTGATGAGTAACCTATTGAGGGACAACAATATACCTATTTTGACAAAACAGCGTGGAATTGACTCCTATCTACAAATCATAACAGGAATAGCGAACAATGTAGAAATATATGTGCCGGAAGAAGAATTCTGTAAAGCACAGGAGTTGATCCAGGTAATGTTAAATCCTGTAGAACCTGAAGCATAGCCTGAATACAGCAGAAAAAAAGATATTGGTTTAAAAGCAGCCACTTTTGATGTAAGCTTTTGAACCAGTATCTTTTTATATTTCTTTAAGTAATTACATGAAAAGTAAAGGAAATAACTTCATGGACAAGATATAAAGTATACTGTTTTTCAAAAAGCAAAGATAAATACAATAAGGTTAAACATGAATTTTGTATAATAACTGTTTCGAACACAATAATATTTATAGAATAAGTTTCTCAGAAAGGAGAAATGAAGTTGGCTGTTATTAAGGTATGTGAAAACAACTATGGTTATGGTACCAATGAAGTGATTGAAAAAATTAAAGGTGAAAAACCCGAGGTTGAGGTTGAAGTAGCCTCCTGCTGGGGATATTGTGATGAGTGTGCTTCCGGGCCATATGTTTTTATTCATGATGAAATGGTTCAAGCCGATACTCCGGAGGAATTGTATGACATTTTATTGGATACATTATAAAGACAACTACATACAACAAGTATACGTTGCAAAATAAATAGCCCTGTGATATAATACAAGCGATTAGACGTATAAAGGGGAGTAGCAAGTGATTTTCACTAGATAAAGTCAACATACTGGCAACGTGCCTGGCTTTATCCCACCTAATGGATGCGAGACCTTTAACGTGAGCGCATTATTTTTGGCTCAGGTTAAGGGTCTTTTATTGTACCTTTGATATAAATATGGTTTTTGGAAGGATTCAACAAAACTGGGGGTATGTTTCGTGAACTGGAAGCTTTCTTTTGTAGCCTTTACGATGCTTTTTTTAGCAGAACTGGGAGATAAGACGCAGTTGGCGGTGTTTACACTGACGACCCAGCATAAGCAGCCTTTACCGATTTTTATAGGTGCATCTCTGGCATTAACCTTAGTAACATTTATAGCCGCTTATTTCGGTAATTACATTACTAGATATGTACCGATTCCTATTCTTCATACAATAGCAGGGTTATTATTTTTAGGTATGGGTATATTTGTACTGAAGGAAGCCTTGCCGGTTTTTTGGACGACTTACGGAAAAAAGTTCTTATGGAGGAGAATAAACTGAGTTATATCTTATGGAATTTTGGGTAGAAATAAAAAATGATTATTTGGCAGATAAAGTGTTTCATCTGGCTATTTTGTTAAAAAATACAGGACTTATCCTGTGAATATAAAGGAGTTGAGGGATTTTGGAAAAGAAAAATATTGAGTTTCCACAGTATGCAGAAAAAATGTTAGAGATTTTAAAAAGCGGAAGGGTACTGCTGGTGGCACAGGGTCATGAAGAAAAGCCCAATCCCATGACGATTGCATGGGGAAGCATTATGTTTGCCTGGAACAAGCCTATCTTTGTAGCTATGGTTAGAGACTCTAGACATACCTACAGGCTGTTAGAGGAAGGAAACAATTTTACAGTAAACTTTTTTGATAAGGGCTACAGCAAAGCCATGGGTTTCTGTGGCAGCAAATCGGGCCGCGAGTTTGACAAATTTAAGGAAACAAACTTAACGCCGATTAAGTCAAAAAGTGTAGATTCACCTATTGTTGAAGAAGCTTTTTTACACATCGAATGTAAAGTTGTCTATAAGCAAGCAATGAATTCCGCAGCTTTGGATCCTTCTATTCGAGAAGCCTACTATGATGAAAATGTGGCAGAAAAAACTTATCATACCTTGTATTATGGAGAAATTCTTGAAATGTATGGAGACATATCAAAATAAAAACCGTCTACACAAGACTGCAGTGCAGGTAAGAAAAAAGCACTGCGGTTCTTTTTTTACAGGAAGGCAGAAAAGGACTGCTTATAGGAATTGTGTGAAAGAAATGAATGCAGAATTGTCAATTTATGATATACTACCTATAGAGTAAATGATGCAGGGAGTGTAGAAAGGCATGTTTGAGAAAGTACTACTATCAGAAAAAGTAGCGAATAATATAAAAAAATTGATTGTTGATCATGAATTAAAACCGGGAGATAAACTGCCCAATGAAATAGATTTGGCGGAAAAGCTTAATGTTAGTCGGTCTACGATTCGAGAGGCT
This sequence comes from Geosporobacter ferrireducens, assembly GCF_001750685.1. Classification (GTDB taxonomy): domain Bacteria; phylum Bacillota; class Clostridia; order Peptostreptococcales; family Thermotaleaceae; genus Geosporobacter; species Geosporobacter ferrireducens. Next base: position 3,805,165 of record NZ_CP017269.1, read on the forward strand.
ATTAAAATTCTTATTTCTATGAATATTTTGGAGATCCGTAGGGGAAAGGGAACTTTTGTATGTGAAAAGCCTGGTATTGCGACAGACCCATTAGGTGTTACCTTTATGAATAAAAAGGACCTATTATTGTACCTGTTCGAAACCAGATTAATTATCGAACCGGAGATGGCAGCTTTAGCTGCCGGACGGGCCTCGGAAAAAAATATACGGGTATTGGAAGAAGTCTTTTTAAAGCTGAAAATGGACATAACAGAAGGGAGAAATCACACAAAAGCAGATATAACTTTTCATAATATTATTGCTAAAAGTACACAAAACCCTATTATTCAAAGAATTGTTCCAATTATCAATGACTCTATCATTGAAGGATATCTTGAAACAAAAGACCTTCCGGAAAGTAATGAAAAGGTCCTTGCATATCATGAAAAAGTTTTAGATGCTATTAAAAATCAAGATGCTGAGGCTGCCAGAAATTATATGAGAGAACATATCAAACAAGGTATGACTCAGATTTCTATGAAAAAGAACTGCTAGAGGAGTTCTTTTGTTTGCCTGTGTAACAATATCGTTAAGTATAAATTCTAATATTTTGACAATAATTCTTTAATAAAGTATTGCTTTTTACATAGGAAAACGTATATAATAAAAATAAAGTTGTCTGACGACGTACAACATAAGTGCGGAGGTGCATAAAGTGAAAAGAATTGAAACAATCAAAAAAATAGCTGAATCCGGTGTAGTTGCCGTAATCAGAGCTGAATCGAAAGAAGAAGGAATAAAAATCGTAGAAGCAGTGAAAAATGGTGGAATTAAAGCATTGGAAATCACCATGACAGTACCTGGAGCAGTAGATATCATCAAGGAACTATCACAAGCTTATAAGAATGAAGATGTAATTATTGGAGCAGGTACAGTGCTGGATCCTGAAACTGCGAGAGCTTGTATCTTAGCAGGAGCAGAATATATCGTAAGTCCAAGCCTAAATCCTGAAACGGTTAAATTATGCAACCGTTATCGAGTACCGGTAATGCCTGGAATCATGACAGTGAAAGAAGCAATCGAAGCATTAGAGTTAGGTGCAGAGATCGTAAAAGTATTTCCAGGTAGTGCCTTTGGACCATCCATTATTAGTGCTTTCAAAGGACCGCTTCCACAAGGCAATTTTATGCCTACTGGTGGCGTGAATCTTGATAATGTAAAAGACTGGATTAAGGCAGGCGCAGTAGCAGTTGGTACTGGCGGAGACCTGACAAAGGGAGCTAAAACAGGTAATTATGAATTAGTAACAGAAACAGCTGCCAAATTTGTGGAAGAAGTAAGAAAAGCGAGAGCTAAATAGGAGGAGAAACGAACATGGGTAAATTTGTTACTTTTGGAGAGATCATGCTAAGATTGGCACCACTAGGATATGATAGATTTGTGCAATCTAAAGAGTTTGGTGTAGTTTATGGTGGAGGAGAGGCAAATGTTGCCGTGTCTTTAGCGAATTATGGTAAAGATGCATACTTTGTAACGAAGCTGCCAAAACATGAAATTGGACAATCCGCAGTGAATGAACTGAGAAGATATGGCGTAGATACATCATTGATTACAAGAGGTGGAGATAGAGTAGGAATTTACTTCTGTGAAAAGGGAGCATCCCAGAGACCTTCTAAAGTAATTTATGATAGAGCACATTCTGCAATTGCTGAAGCGAAAAAAGAAGATTTTAATTGGAAAGAAATTTTTGAAGGGGCAGAGTGGTTCCATTTTACAGGAATTACACCAGCTTTATCCGACAATTGTGCAGAAATCACCCTTGAGGCAGTAAAAGCAGCAAAAGAAGCCGGCGTGACTGTAAGTGTTGACTTAAACTTCAGAAAGAAGCTTTGGTCTACCGAAAAAGCAGGAAGAGTAATGGGAGAGATTGTAAAATATTGTGATGTAGTTATTGCAAATGAAGAGGATGCTGAAAAAGTATTTGGCATTAAAGCAGAGGAAACAGATATCACAAGCGGTCATTTAAGTGATGAAGGATATAAAAAAGTTGCCCAGGAATTAGTAGATCGTTTTGGATTAAAATATGTTGCCATCACTCTGAGAGAAAGCTTCTCTGCTTCTGATAATGGTTGGTCAGCTATGCTTTATGACACGAAAGAATTCTATAAATCAAAGAGATATGACATTCGCATTGTAGATCGTGTAGGTGGAGGAGATTCTTTCGGAGCTGGTCTAATTCATGGCTTATCTTCAGGCATGAGCAATCAGGATGCACTAGAGTATGCAGTAGCAGCTTCTTGCTTAAAGCATACGATCGAAGGAGACTTCAACCTTGTGTCTATAGAAGAAGTGGAAACCTTAATGAAAGGTGATGCTTCCGGAAGAGTACAGCGATAAGAATTTATCGGAAGAGGGATGAGAGAATGTTAACTTTAGAGCATGTGGGTATCTGTGCAAAGGATACTGTGAAATTAAAGGATTGGTATGTAAAAGTATTTGACTTTAAAATTGTATATGATAATAAAAAAGAAATGCCAACCTTCTTCCTGCTGATGGAGGATCAAAGCATGATCGAAATCTATCCTGCTGAGAATCCAACGGATCAGGGAAACAATAAGGATCAAGGGATCAGACATTTGGCCTTTGGTACAGATAATATAGAAAAAGAATACCAAAACCTTCAAAACCATCAGGTTGAAATTATTGAAGAACTAAAAACAAATCCTAAAGGTGTAAGTACTGTGTTCTTTAGAGATATCGAAGGCAACATCCTTCACTTTATCCAGAGGCCAGAGCCCCTTTATAAATAAGGAACAAGGAGCGTTTTCCACCTACCTCATGCTCCTTCCCATATGTCCCCTCCATATACTGGAGGGGACTTTATCATATAAATCGGCCTTTGCAAAAGGTCAAAAGTCTGGTATATTTACCCTATATTCTATATAAGAAGGAGGATAAAAAATGTTTTTTAAAAATGAAGAAGCCTTGGTTAAAAATCCCGCTGAGGGTGTTGTTTTAAAGGTAGTCAGCTATGGTGGCGGCTTGATGATGACAGAAGTAACTTTTAACAAGGGTATCAGCTTGCCGCCCCATACACATGTACATGAGCAAATTAGCTATATCGCGAAAGGAAGCTTTCAATTTACATTAGGAGAAGAGACCAAAGTAGTTAAGCAGGGAGACAGTATTTACATACCTAGTAATATACCACACTGTGTGACTGCGCTGGAAGATGCAGTGGTAGTAGATGCTTTTACACCGCAGCGGGAAGATTTTAAAAAGTAAAAGATTTATAGAAAACCTTGGAGTATCTCTAAGGTTTTTTTATAAATAATTATGTGTTAATAACAAAGGGGAAAAAGCATGAAGGAAGGGATTCTACAGCTTTTGTCGAATTTAAGTGAATATATAGAAATTTCTTTATAAGCAGGGGTGTGAAGTGAACATATGGGGATACTTGCAAGGAAGTCGATTCGATTTAGGATCATGAGTATATATGTGCTTATTATCATAACGATGTTCATTGGATTGATCGCTTCTGTTTCCAATCAAAATAAAATTATCCGGGAGTATGATCACTTTGCACGCAATAATACGAATTTAAGTGCGCTGCCTGTAAAAATAAATCAGAGCGCACAGAATTTTGAACAATATCTAAGGGGCAGGGATCCTAACGTATTGGTGGAGTATTACTTAGTAAACAAGGAAATTGAAGGCATTCTTGAATCTATACGCTATGATATTATCAATGATCGAAATAGTTCTATGTATTTTAGAGCATTAAGAAATATGCAGGCCTATCAGCAGGAGGCAGCAGAAGAAATTTTTTGCAGTGAGGTCTTAGATATAAAAGTCTATATACAGTTTTCCTATCTAAGAAATTTATATACATACATGAATAGAGAAGCCCAGATGCTTACTTTTTCCTATTTAGATTATAGTACAGCTGAGTATGCAAAACTCCTATATAGTTCAAAAGATATAGAGAAAAACATGTATATGATTGTTACGGTTTTTGGATTGATCAGTATAGGATTTGCGGTTGCCCTTTCTAAAGGGATATTTCGTACAATGGATGAGATTTGCGTTACTGCAACACAATTATCTAGTGCGCAATGGGAAATTCCTGACATAAAAACAAACCCGTTCTCAGAATTAAATATGGTAGCAGACGCCTTCAACAATATGAAAAAGAATATCAAGCGATATATTGAAGAATTGAATGCAAAGGCTGAGGTAGAGATTCAATTAAGCCATGAAAAGTTAATGAATGTAGAAAAGGATAAGCTCCTACAAGAATCCCAGCTGCTTGCACTTCAAATGCAGATGAATCCACATTTTTTATTTAATACCTTAAACATGATTGGAAGAACGGCTATGCTGGAGGATACAGATAATACGGTGCTGCTGATAGAATCAATATCTGAAATTCTTAGATATAACTTAGAGAGCAAAGGGAAAATGGTTCCGATAGAAAAGGAAATAAGCGCTCTCCGAGCCTATACTTTTATTCAACAAATGAGATTTCAAGAAAGAATGCACTTTGAATTCAAGTGTACAGCAGATTTACAGGGCGTTTGTATCCCGCCTATGATTTTACAGCCCATTGTTGAAAATTCAATTATTCATGGTTTAGAAGATAAAAAGAGAGGCGGAAAAGTATTCATTACAATTGAAAGAGAAAGAAGTTATTTAAAAATCATCATGGGGGATAATGGAAAAGGTATTGAAGAAAATAAGTTAAAAGGTATTCTATCTAGCGCAATGGATGCTGCAGAAACTGGACAAAAAACAAGTATGGGCATTAGCAATGTAAAGAAAAGATTAGCTTTGAATTATAAAAGAGAAAATTTAATAGCTATTCAAAGCCAACCGGGGATAGGAACAACTGTTACAATCTATCTTCCTATGAAGGAGGCGATGGGAAATGATTAAGCTGATGATCGTAGAAGATGAGCTGATAGAACGAAAGTCCTTATGCTATTTATTAGAAAAATTTTTTGGAGATCAAATAGAGATTGTATATGAAGCAGCGGACGGAAGTGAAGGATTGGAAAAAGCTTTGGAATTACAACCTCAAATTATTCTAATGGACATACACATGCCAGGAATGGATGGACTAAAAACTGCAGAAGAAATTAAAAAAGAATTGAAAGAGGTTGAAATCATAATCCTTACGGCATACAGTTATTTTGAATATGCGCAAAGGGCAATCCCCATTGGTATTGTAGATTATTTAGTGAAACCCTTCTCTAACAATAAATTCAATGTAGCTGTAGAGAAGGCGATTGAAAAAATTAGGGACAGGGAGAATCAGCTGAATCAGCGGTATATGATGCAGCAGCACATACAACGCTTGGGTGTGTTTTTAGAAAAAGAAATCGTTATCCAATTGGTTCATGGTACGAGACTATCGATAGATCAATTGGAGAATTACAAACAATTATTAGACATCTCATACAATACTTTCCTATGCATTAATATAAGAGTAGATTTGGAAAACATACTGGACGGAGCCTTATTAGAGACAGTAAAAGGAAAGTTTAAGAAAAGTTCACTACAAGCAGTGGGTTATGTGCTTGTTAAGGAATTGGTATTATTCATATTTGGAGAGAACTTAGAGGATCAGCAGACTAGTGAGGGGATTGCCAGTACTCTGAAAGAGGTACAATGTGATATAGAAGCAATTGCTAGGGGCTTGTGCTATATTGGAAAAAGCAGGAATTACCGAGATATGATTAATATTAAAACGGCCTACAGTGAAGCGAAAAAAAAGATAAGAAAGTTAGCAAGTCTGGAAAAGGTTGAGGCCAGAAATAAAACAGAAAGCTTCCAATATCCCTATGAAAAGGAAGTCATGCTATGTGAGAAGATCATTAATGAAGATGCTTTAGGTACGATTCAGATCATACGGGATATAAGCAATTATCTTTCTACACATTTTGAGAACGCCAATTTGGAAGGCTCAAAAAGCTACTTTAAGCAGCTCTATGTCTTACTTGAAAGAAATATCATTCAATTTTTTGGTAATACGTTCCAGTTAGAAAAGCTCGAAAATGTTCATAAGGCTATTGATAATACACAAGAATTTCATGATATTCAGCGATATATGGAAAAGCTAGTCCAAGATATGATCGATATCATAGCCCATCATAAGCAGGATCGGAATCAAAAAATGATAGAAAGCGTAAAGGGGTATATTGAAGAAAATTATAAGGAAAATATTTCTTTAAAGCAGGCTGCAGATTTTATTGGCATCAGTTCTTACTATCTTAGCAAATGCTTTAAAAAAGAAGAGGGAATAAATTTTAAAGAGTACTTGATCAAAGTGAGAATGAAAAAGGCAAAATATTTAATGCGGGAAGAAAACAAAACTGTACAGGAAGCAGCTTATGAAGTAGGCTATCCGGATCCAAGCTATTTTAGCAAAGCTTTTAAAAAATATGTAGGTATTTCTCCTACGAAGTTTATGGATCGATAAAAACATAAAGATATCCTGTCTTTTATCAGTTAGGATATCTTTTTTTTATAAAGAAAAATAAATTGAGGCCAAGAAAGTACAAACATTGGCAACGAATTCCATGGTTAAGCAACAGGTGGAATGTTATCATTTAATTGTGAATGTTCAAAAAATAATTTAGAGGGGGAAGTTTTATGCAAAGAAAAAACGTTTTCAAAATGACTTCGTTATTATTGATTTTGACACTAGTTTTTTCACTGGCAGGATGTGCTGGTCAAAAACCAGCAGCACCAGAAGCAGCACCAGAAGTACCACAGGAAAAGATCATTTTAAAATTTGGTGAGTTGAATCCTGATACTCATGTTATGACCATTGCAATTCGGGAGTTTGCAAGGGTCGTTAAAGAAAAGAGTGAAGGTCGTATAGAAGTAGAAGTATTCCCTTCCGGTCAATTAGGCGATCAACAGACAATGATTCAATCACTTCAAATGGGTGCTCTCGATATCTACAGAACAAACCCTTCCTTTTTAGCAGACTTAGGGATGAAGCAAATGAACGTATATCATCTGCCTTATTTATTCAGAGATGTGGATCATTGTTGGGATGTTTTAAACGGACCGATTGGCGAGGAGTTCCTAAAGCTTGTAGATAATTCTGGTACGAAGATGACCGGATTCGGATATTATGCAGAAAGTCCAAGAAACTTCTTTTTCACAAAAAAGGAAGTTACAAAAATTAGTGATATGAAAGGTCTCAAAATTAGAGTACCTGAAAGTCAGATGTACTTGGACGTAGTACAGGCTTTTGGAGCATCACCAACACCAATCGCTTATTCGGAATTGTATAGTGCATTGCAAACAGGTGTAGTGGATGGTGCAGAGAATCCGTTAACAGGATATCATACCAATAAGTTTTTTGAAGTAGCACCAAACTATACAATAGATGGACATGAGCTAGCACCAAGTGTAATCATATTCTCTGAGTTAACTTGGAATAAGCTAAGTACTGAAGATCAAAAATTGTTAAGTGATGCATTTAGAGAAAGCGAAAAATTCATGCGTAATCTTTCCTCACAAAAAGACGAAGAAGCGATAGCGGATATGAAAGCTGCAGGCGTAAAGATCTTAGAAGTTGAAAATCAACAAGAATGGGTAGATGCTGTAAAGCCGCTATATGAAAAATATGGTAAAGAATATCTGAGTGTAATCGAACGCATTCAGAATACAAAATAGAATTGATAGAATTCTGGGGCCAATGACCACCTATCGGTTTGGTCCCAGAAGTTTTTCCAGGATGAATAAATAAAAAAGAATTTAAACTGAGGAGGTGCAGGATGCTGAATAAAATTGCTGAAAAAATAAATAAAGCTTTACATAACTTATGTAAACTATTATTGCTCATACAAGTAATCGTTGTATCCTATGTAGTATATGGAAGATTTATTTTAAATAAGACACCTGCATGGGGTGAGCCGACAGTACTCCTGCTGATGGTGTGGTATTCCCTATTAAGTACAGCAATAGCAATAAGAGATGATGCCCATATTCGTATGAATATTATCGATATGATCCTTCCGGAAAAAGGATTGAAAGTTTTGGAAAAGGTTAACTATTTAATTATTTTTGTTTTTTCAATCTTTATGATTATTCAAGGATATAAGGTATCTGTATTAGCATCTATGAGTGTTTTGCCTGGATTATATATCCGCACATCATGGCTATTCGGCGCAGTACCGGTTGCAGGAGTATTTATGGTAATTGCATTGTTAGGGAAAGTGAGGAAGATGATATGATTACAGATCCAACGGCTGTTGCTATTCTACTAGGCGTTATGTTCGGGCTGATTTTTTTCGGTACACCGATTGCCATTGCTATAGGCGTTGCCTCGGTGATCACCACTACGTATATCGGTATACCGTTGATGACCGTTGCACAGAACCTGGTAAAAGGAATCAATGTATATGCACTCATGGCGGTACCTTTTTTCATCCTTGCAGGAGAAATTATGGGAACTGGAGGAATCTCCAGACGACTAATCGAGTTATCCAATGCATTGGTGGGATGGCTTAGGGGTGGTCTTGCCATGGTAAACATTGTTGCAAGTATGTTCTTTGGCGGTATATCTGGGTCATCGGCTGCAGATACGTCTTCTATTGGATCCGTTATGATCCCGATGATGAAAGATGCCGGTTATGACGGTGAATTCTCTACCGCTGTTACCATGACCAGTTCAGTGCAAGGTATTTTGATACCTCCAAGTCATAATATGGTACTTTATGCCATGGTAGTTGGAGGGGTTTCTATTGGTGAGCTTTTCATGGGCGGCTTAGTTCCCGGAGTACTTTTAGGCGTTGCACTGATGATTTACTGCTATATCATATCCACAATCCGCAACTATCCAATCGGTGAAAAATTTAATTTGAGAGCTGCTTTGAAAACAACCTTAAGTGCCAGTCTTGGTTTAGGGACAGTGTTCATCGTTGTTGGCGGTGTAATATCCGGTATATTTACGGCAACAGAATCAGCTGCCATTGCAGTAGTGTATTCCTTTATTGTCACTTTCTTTATTTATCGTGAAGTACCGCTGTCTGAATTTAGCGGTATGCTGGGCAGAAGCATAAAAACCCTTTCCATTGTTATGATTTTGGTAGGTTGTGCCAGCGCCTTTGGATGGCTGATTGCCTATTTGAAGATTCCTGCCTTTATTACAAGTAAGATATTAGCGATTTCAAGCAATAAGTATGTGCTGATGCTGATTATTAATGTTTTACTGCTCTTCTTAGGCATGATCATGGACATGGCATCGATTATACTGATTGTAACACCGATCTTATACCCGATTGCTATGCAGATTGGTTTAGATCCCGTTCATTTTGGCGTAATGATGATTCTCAATCTGGGTGTTGGACTGATCACTCCGCCGGTAGGAAGTACACTTTTCATCGGAAGTGCTATTGCAGGTATTAAAATTGAAAAGTTAGCTAGGGCTATGATCCCTTTCTACGTTGTAATGGTAATCGTGCTGTTAATTATTACGTATATTCCAGAGGTCGTTCTATTCGTTCCCAAATTGATGCGCAATTAACTTTTCAGAAGATACTTCAATATTAAGAGAGGAGAAATAAAATGACTGGAAGAGAGAGAATACTCAGTACCATAAGCGGAGAAATACCTGATCGTGTACCCGTTAGCTTCTTTTTACAAGAGGAGTTTTTGTCCTATTATTACCCAGACAAGGATAAGGTAGATCGTGTAAAGGATGCAGTTGCCTGTGGAATTGAGCTAGGACTGGATATTATGCCCAGAGGACGTGAATTTGAACATCCGCACTTTATGAAGAAAAGTTTCCTAAACTGGGATTTGAACCATAAGTATCAAAGAGATGGGAACAATATACTGCATATTACTGAGATCACAACACCGAAAGGGATTTTAAAACAAGTCGAGGTAGGTCCCTATAATGAAAAAACCGGTGCAGGTGTACACATGGCTACCCATGAATATTTGATCAAGGATGAAAGAGACTTTGAAATTTTTTCACAATATGTACCCGCCATTGATCAGGAAACAATTACTGCAATGAAGGCGTATGGAGAATATATACAAAAACTTCTAGGAGAACAAGGGATGGCTTCACCCTGGGGATGGTCTGGGGTTTTCAATCAAGCGGCAGGGTACCGGGATGTGCAAAACTTATTGATGGACGCCTACATTAATAGAGATTTTTACGAAGCCTATATGGAAAAGCTTACAGAATTGATGGTAGAATACAATCGCGCCCTGGCAGACACTGCCTTAGATTGTATTGGACTTCAGGGGAACATTGCCAATTCTGCCATGGTAGGAGATCAATTCTTTAATGAATACATACTGCCTTATGAAAAGAGACTTGTCTCAGCCATAAAGGAAAACGGAACCTATACATTGTACCATAATTGTGGTAAAGCGAAAATCCTGCAGGAAAGCTATGTTGAAATGGGATTGGATGTTTGGGAAACAGTAGCAGAAGCACCAGTGGGAGATAATACGCTGCGGGAAGCAAAAAAATTAGTCGGCAATCGAATTACATTAGCAGGGAATCTTGATCAAGTAAATTTCCTAAAACAGGCCTCGCTGGCAGAAGTTGAACGAAGTGTAGTGGATATGATGGCGATCGGCAAGCCTGGGGGAAGATACATTTTTGCTGCTTCTGATTTTTTGGAAAAAAACACACCCATTGAAAATATCAAAAAAGCCATTGAAGTGGCTATCCGTGAAGGAAAATACGAATAACATAATTGCTATTGATTATATGACTGTAATAGTCATGTATTATATAGAGGTGTGATTGAGAATTTTAATTTGTATGCGGATCGACGAGGAAGTCGATCCCTGCATCTCTGTTCTAGGTTTACTTAGGGAATGGTGCCCTCACCGTTCCGCAGAATACCAGACTTTTAAATCACACATCTATAGGACTGGAATTTAATAAAGGAGGACTCTACGTGCAAGAAAAAACATTTAACTATAAAATCGCTGATGCCCAAGGTACTTATGTAGCACCTATAGCACCAGAGCAGTTTGATATTGAGGGATATTGTGCCTATGAAGCTGACCTATTAGATAAGTGCCGCATATTTTGGGAGAAAAAGAATGGGGTTGCAGTATATCGACGATTTAGAGTACCGGAAGTGTTTTCTTATGGCAGTAAAGATCTGAAAACATCGCTAGCTCTGCAATTGGCAGCTTTGCAGGAAAGTATGAAATATAAGGCAGATATACCGAACTTTCTTGAACCTTGGTATGGGATTGGTACGGTTGTTAGTGCTTTTGGATTAAACTATGAATGGCATGATAATCAAGCACCTGCTACCAGAACACCCTTTAAAAGCATAGAAGAAGTACTCCAGGCTGAACAAAAGCCAGTGGAAGAAACTGAAATCGGCAGACATACCTTGGAGATGATCGAATACTTTTTGGATAAGACAAAGGGAAAAATCCCCATGTCCTTTACAGATACCCAGTCACCACTGAATATTGCTTCAGCCCTAGTGGATATCAACAGCTTTTTTTTAGAAATCTATGATAATCCTGAGGGGGTAAAAGAATTGTTTGGGATTATTACAAAGCTTCTGATAGATTTCACAAAAAAGCAGCATACCTATATTGGGGATGCTTTAGCAAGCCCAGGCCATGGTTTTTCCAGCAGCCGCGCTTTTCAGGGATTGGGTATGAGTGACGATATCATGTTGATGCTCTCCGATGCTATTTATGAAGAATTTGCTCTACCTTATGCAGAGCAAGTAGGAGCGAATTTTGGAGGAACAGCTTTTCATTCCTGTGGAAACTGGACAAGAAAAATACCGGTAGTTAAGAATTATAAAAACTTAGTGATGGCGGATGGTGCTTTTTCTCAAGAGACAGATCCAGATGCCAATTTACCGGACCTGTTTAGTGAAGCATACAAAGGTACAGGCGCTGTACTCAATGCACGAATTGTTGGAAATGCAGAGCGAGTGGCAGAACAAGTAAAAAAATTATGGCGGCCGGATATGAAGCTAATCGTTGCTACCTACTGTGATACACCGGAAGAACAGGAAAAAGCTTATGAGAGAATTCATGAAATATGCCGCTAGCCAGAAGATCATTTAGGATTAATGGAGTGAATGTGGAATGAAAAGAAAAATATTTGTTTTAGGGGATAGTATATCCATAGAATACGGGCCATATCTTCGAGAATGCCTTGGAAAGCAGTTTGATTACGACCGCAAGCGTGGAGAAGAAGCACTGATAGATTTGAATCAACCGGTAGGAGCGAATGGAGGAGATAGCAACTGCGTCTTAGAGTATCTGCGTGAGCAAACTGAAATGAAAATTCACTATGACATCTTGCTGTTAAATTGCGGCTTGCATGATATTAGAACCAACATAGATACAAAAGAGAAACAGGTGCCTCAAGAGGTTTATCGAAATAACCTGGAAAACATTATGGAACTTTGCAGCTGTTCAACAAAAAAAACAATCTGGATCAGTACGACTCCTGTGGACGATGCACAGCATGCAAAATATGAAAAAACTTTTAGAAGATACAACGAAGATATAAAGCAGTACAATAAGATTGCAGAAAATATTATGGGACAGTATAAGATTCCCATTATAGACTTATATGGCTATACAATAGGATTGGGTAACCAGCTCTATTACGATCATGTTCATTATAGAGAAGAAATAAGAGCACTGCAAGGAGCTTTTATTGCTGAGAATATCCGTCTACTGTTGCAATCTGAATACATTGTACTATAACAATGCGTAGACTAAATATGGAGGTGCTGTGATGAAAATCCCTTTTGATGTTACCTTTCACCCTTCTTGGTGGTATAAACATGCAGGTGTTTCCTTCAAAAGAGAGTTTTTTACTGATCCGGAGTATAGGATAGAAGCGGATATACAGATGAGAAAGGTTTTGCATGAGAAATTTGGGGATTTTGGACTTGGTGAAAAAAAACCTCAGCCTAGGCCTTTATTAGGCAGTGATTTGATTGCATCAGGATTTCTGCATTCAGAAATCATGGGCTGTGAGGTTCGGTATCAAGAAGAAAATCCGCCGGAGGTCATTTGTACAAATTTATCTGATGAAGCTGTGATGAATTTACGATTGCCGGAACTTGAAAAAATTGAGTTATGGAAGAATATTGAAGAACAGGGAAAATATCTTTATGAGAAATTTGGGTTTGTTGAAACCCATATGAATCTAATGGGTATACAAAATATTGCTATGGATCTAAGGGGACAAAATTTGTTAATGGATTATTATTTGAATCCAGAGCTAGCCCATCATCTATTGGGATTATGCACACAACTGTCGATCGCTATTGGCAGATGGTTTAAGCGTTATTCAAACAACCTGTCTGCAGGGGTAACAGCGATCGTTAAGCAAACTGTACCGGATATGTACCTCACATCCAATTGTACGGTGGAGATGATTTCCCTGGATACCTATAACACTTTTTTAGCAGAATATGACCAACTGCTGGCAGAAGCATTTGGTTCCTTTGGTATTCACCACTGCGGCCAAACCATGGAGCATGTGGTAGAAGGATATAAGAATATAAAGAACCTAAAATTTGCAGAGGTTGGAGCATTTTCTGATATTGGCTATGTTCGAAAACACCTTCCGGATATCCATCTCAATCTACGCTATAGTCCCGTAAAGCTGAAGGATGTCCAAGGGGATGAATTATATCAGGAGATTCATAGGATGATTGAGCTAGGAAAGCCGTTCAATCTGCTTTCCATTTCCTGTGTGGGTATTGATAGCCTTGTAAAAGATGAGCAAGTAAGGAATTTTCTTAGTTGCTGCAAAAACATCTCCCCTCTAGTTTAATATAAAAAGAGTAGGTCACGGGAATCTGTGACCTATTCTTTTTATATTAATTTTGATTGAAGATTTCATTTTCAATCAAAAAAAGATATAATAAGAGAAAGAACGTCAAAAAAAAGGAAGTGAAATATAATTTTGCATAGATTTATTGACTTTTTCCCGCTTAAAAAAGGTCAAATGACTGCTTTTGTAGGATGCGGCGGAAAAACCTCCTTAATCGAAGGGATTATAACAGAAGCGGAGAATTTCAATCTGCCTGTGATACATACAACAACTACTAAGATATATCCACCTAAGGAGAGGAAGTTCATTCTTGGCAGCGATATACAAGAATTGATAGAAGGGATTAAAAGCGTAGGGGATTCACTGGTTACAGCCGCATATGCTATAGATTCAGGTGAGAGTAAGCTCTTAGGGTTTCCCGTGAAGTGGTTTAATACGCTTCTACAGGAATTTCCAGGATACTGCATGCTTATAGAGGCGGACGGTTGCCGGGGACAATCTATTAAAATTTATAGAGAAAATGAACCTTGTCTGCCGCCAGAAACGGATAGGGTTGTCATTTTAACTGGAATGGACGCTTTTACTTGCTGCAGGATTGAAGAAAAGATGCATCGCTACGATTTGTTTCAAAGGTTTTTTCCAAACAAGAAATTTTATACATTACAGGACAGAATAGATATTTTGTTTCATAGCAAAGGATTAATTACGAAGATTCCTAAGGAAATCAAAAAAGTGCTTTTTTTGAACAAGGTAACCGAAGCAACATTAGAGCAGGCAAGAATGATTGCGGATTTATTGCTAGAGAAGGCTGCTGAGCAGTTAGATGGAGTTTTGATAGGAAATACTTTCGAAAAACCCATGATTTATGAGTATAGAAAGTAAGTATAAGCATGAAGAAATGCGAATGAAAGGAGTAATCCTGTGAGAAGTAAAAAAGTAAAAGTTGAAGATGCTATTGGAACGATATTATGTCATGATATCACAGAAATTGTACCTGGAGAAAAAAAGGGTAGGGCCTTTAAAAAAGGACACAAAATTACAAGTGAAGACATAGACAAACTAAGAAGGCTGGGAAAAAATCATCTTCAAGTAGTTGATATGGACCCTGATGATGTCCATGAGGATGAGGCTGGGATTTTCCTGGGTAAGATATTGTCGGGAAAAAATGTTGAAGTATCAGAGCCTTCAGAGAGTAGAGTAAATTTGTTTGCTGCAGCTGATGGACTGCTAAAGGTAAACGTGGATGCATTAATGGCATTAAATACTTTAGAAGATGTGGTTGCATCTACCTTATCCAATTACACCATTGTGCGTAAGGGCGAGATGATAGCTGGCACAAAGGTTACACCCTTGGTAGTGAAGGGACAAATATTAAAAGAGGCTGGCAAGATTAGAAAAGAAGCTGGAGAAATCGTATCGGTACTGCCTTTTAAAGCATTAAAGGCTGGAATGGTTATTACCGGGACAGAAGTGTATAAAGGCTTGATCAAGGATGCATTTCGTCCCGTGCTGACAGAAAAGGTAGAAAAATTGGGCGGCAGTGTGGCTCATGTAAGTTATGTTCCTGATGATGAGGAAATGATTAAGAACAAAATTCTTGAGGCAGCGGCAGTATGTGACGTGGTGCTCGTCTCAGGGGGTATGGCTGTGGATGCTGACGATGTGACGCCAAAAGCCATCGCCTCTGTGGCAGAGGTAATCAAATATGGTTCTCCGGTGTTGCCTGGCGCGATGTTTCTTATGGCTTATATGAATGACGATACAGCTGTCATTGGGATACCTGCCTGTGGGATGTACGCAAAAGTGACCATACTGGATCTGATCTATCCGAGGGTAGCAGTGGGAGAGAGGATTCGTAAAGAAGATATTATTAGACTTGCTAATGGGGGACTGTGCAGGAGATGTGAATCCTGCCATTATCCAAATTGTTCTTTTGGAAGAGGATAAATATGGAGTTTCGGTTTTTCGGAAAAATTACTGATGCTGTGAGAGTCCATAAAAAAGCAGCGTTACTAACAATTACCACGATTGAGGGATCTACCTCTAAATAATGTAGAAATTTAGTTGATCAAACATAGTGGAAAACTAAAATATATGAAAAAGGGCAGTTAGCGTTAGGAGTTGTGAGCATGGTTGCAAAAGACTTGGTTATTATAAAAGGGGCAGGAGATTTAGCAACGGCTGTAGGACACAAGCTATTCCGGTGTGGTTTTTCTGTGATTATGACAGAGATTCCGCAGCCTACCTGTGTACGAAGACAGGTATCCTTTGCCAATGCGATTTATGAAAAACGATGGGCCGTAGAAGGTATTAGTGCTGAAGCTGCAGATTCCTTTGAGGATATGATACAGGTTATGAAAAGTGGAAAAATCCCGGTTATCATTGATCCTTCCTGTAAAATTCAGGAACGCATAAAGGCCCCCTATTTAGTGGATGCCGTACTTGCAAAGAAAAATATCGGAACCAAGAAGAACGATGCAGCTGTCGTTATTGGTCTTGGCCCTGGATTTAGGGCAGGGGTAGATGTAGATATGGTAATTGAAACCAATAGAGGACATAATCTGGGAAGAATCTATTTTGAGGGGGGTGCTGAAGCTGATACAGGGATTCCGGGGAATATAGGCGGGTATACGAAGGAACGCGTACTTCGGGCGCCTGTGGAGGGATTTATCCGACATGTGAAAAATATCGGGGATTTCGTTCAGTATTCGGAGGCGGTTTCTTTTGTAGGAAACCAACCACTCCGGGCTGAAATTGACGGTATCATCCGTGGATTGATCCATGACGGTTTATTTGTGAAAGCAGGCCTGAAAATAGGCGATATTGATCCTAGAGGAAATATTGAATATCTCGATAAAATATCGGATAAGGCAAGAAATATTGCAGGTGGTGTATTAGAGGGTATTTTGATAAAAACCACAAATTTACAGAAAAAAAGATAACTGCATCAAATTCACAAAAACATTCGGCATGAACGAAAAGTATTCTGTATTGTAGAAAAATATTGACAATTTAGGCATACTCAATTAAAATCAAATATAAGATATATTCTTCGAATAAAAATAACAGCCAAGAGATAGATAGGGTGCATATAAAATGGAGAAGACAAAAGGTGTTATTGTTCAGTCTGTAGCAAGGGCTTTAGAGATACTGCAGTGCTTTAGCGGGAATACGATAGAGTTAGGTATTTCTGAGATTGCTGATGCAATGGAGTTGAGCAAAAGTACGGTTTATGGTTTGGTAAATACATTAGTAGTAAAAGGATACTTAGAGCAAAGTCAACAAAGCAAAAAATATCGCTTGGGTATCAAATTATTTGAATTTGGAAATTTAGTTCAAAAACGTATGGACTTAAGGAATGAAGCAAAAGTTTTTTGTGAAATACTTGCTGAAAAATATAGAAATACAATTCATCTGGCGGCTCATTATGAAGGTGAAATTATTTATATTGATAAAGTAGACATTCCTGATTCTGTGATTGCTTATTCTCAAGTGGGTAAAAGAGCACCTATGCATTGTACCGGTGTAGGGAAAGCAATTCTTGCCTATTTAGACACTGAATATATAGAAAATTATGTATTAAATAAGCCACTCAATAAAATGACTGAAAACACAATCATAAATCCTCAAAAACTTCTTGAAGAGTTGCAAATAATTAAAGAAAGAGGATATGCAATAGATGATGAGGAAATTGAAATTGGATTAAGATGTGTGGCTGCTCCTATTTTTAATCATAAAGGTTATCCTGTGGCAGCGATTAGTGTATCAGGACCTTATAGAAAAATGAATGATGAGTTTATGAAAGAGGTTGCAAAGGATGTTCAATCTTATGTGCAGCAGATTTCAGAAAGATTGGGATATTCAAATAAATAAGCGATAGAAAATATTACACTTTGGGGAAAATATTAAATTTTCTCCAAAAATTTAATACAATAACCGAACGACGTTCGTTAATAACGAAAAAGGAGGAAGATTATGAAGGATATCAGGGATGTTATTTTTAAAAACATTATTGACCAGAAATTTCAAGCAGTTCTAATACCTGAAAGAGATGGTTGCATTGCAGGGGTTGCCGATGCAATAAAACAAGCGGAAGAGATTGGAGTAGAACTTGCCCTTTACAATAAGGAGGGGGACTGGATTACCAAGGAGAAACCTATTGGAATGGTAACGGCTACTCCCAAGAATATAGCATTGGCGGAAGAGAAGATCATTGGTAACTTGGCTAAGTTTTCGGGGATTGCAACAGCCGCAAAAAGGGCAGTAGAGCTTGCTAATGGAAAAGTTGAGATTGTGTCAGGCTCTTGGAAGAAAATGCCTCCTACTATGAAGGATGGAGTTAGAACTGCAATTATTGCTGGGGGAGCCTCTTTTAGAATCACCAGCAACAAAATGATTTATTTGGATAAAAATTATATTAAAATGCTTGGGTCTATTCCGGCCGCTTTGGAGACGGTAAAGGAGTTTACTGATTTTATCAAGGTAGTTCAGATTAAAGGAAAACAGTTTACCATCGAAGAGGAAACGAGGCAAGCGATGGAAAACGGTTGTGGACTGTTGATGGTAGATACAGGAAATGTAGAGGACGTAATTCGCTGCTCTAATACTGTCAAGGCAATGGGGCTAAGGAAACAGGCAAAGATTGCCTTTGCTGGAGGCGTTAAAATAGATAAAATCAAAGAATTTACAGAGCTGGATATAGATGTCCTTGATATAGGCAAAGAGATTGTGGATGCTTTATTGCTGGATATAAGACTCGATGTAGTTTGAAAATTTGGTAGAGAGGTGAGGAGATGGGATTAAATCTACTGGAGAAAACAGAATTATGGATCAATAATATAACCTTAAAGAATGCCAATCTCACGCATTTGGCAGAAATAGTAGCTAAAACTCTAGAGATTGAAAGGCAGAAGGTGCTAGTCGTAGATGTACGGCCGCAGCATATTACCCTAGATATTTTAGAGAAGGAGGTTCTAGAGGAAAATATCATAGGGAAAGAAAGGGCTATATTAGAGGCAATCTCTAAATTAGAGGGAGTTATCATTAGCGATGATACCTATATTCACTCCAATGGTATTCTCGGAATGATTTGTTTAGAAACAGAGAATCCAAAGGAAATGATGAGCACGATTGCTACAATGGCCAATGAAATGAGAGAGAAAATTGCTAAACGTGCTATTATTTTTCCAACAGGGTTTGAGTTAAAGCAAAAATTAATAGAGGATACGAATACTCCCTATCTAAAAAAGCTTTTAGAACAAGAGGGCTTTAAGGTAACGGTTGGAGATATCATTGACGACACGCTGGAGGATATGGAGTACAAACTTTCCGATGCGGTATCTAGAGCATACGGACTTGTCATTACTACAGGGGGGGTAGGTGCAGAGGACAAGGATAAAACCGTAGAAGGGGTTTTAAGGATTGACCCTCAAGCGGCGACGCCCTACATAGTGAAATTTAAGCAGGGTACAGGGCGTCATGTGAAGGATGGTGTGAGGATTGCCGTTGGGAATATTGGGCCTAGCTATATTGTTTCTTTGCCTGGTCCAAATGATGAGGTGCAAATTGCTTCTGAAATTTTAATAGAGTGCTTAAAAAACGGCCATGGCAAGGCTGAAATCGCACAGCGGATAGCTGCTGCATTAGCAGAAAAACTGATGAAAAAGAAATTTCATCATGAAATAAAGCATCAGCATCATCATGTAGATAAGCAATGAAAAGATAAAATAAGGTGGGAGGAATGAAAATGGATTGTAAAAAAGTAGCGGCAGACCTTTATAAAGCAGAGAAAGAGGCTTATCAAATTGAAACAATTAGTACGGCAAATCCGGATATGACGATAGCGGATGCCTATGCAATTCAGCTTGAAAATGTAGCGAAGCGGGTTGCAGAAGGTGAAAAAATCATTGGAGTAAAGGTAGGCTTGACCAGTAAGGCAATGCAAAAGCTCCTGGGGGTAGATGAACCTGATTACGGGCACCTTACCGATAAAATGCTTCTATTAGAGGGGGATAAATGCCCAATGAAGGAACTTATTCAGCCAAAGGTTGAAGGAGAGCTGGCATTTTGCCTTAAAAAGACATTAAAGGGGCCAGGAGTGACCATTGCAGATGTTTATAATGCCACTGGTTGGGTGGTTCCTGCAATAGAAATTGTAGACAGCCGTATCAAGGATTGGAAAATCAAGCTAGTAGATACAATTGCAGATAACGGTTCCAGTGCAAAGCTGGTTTTGGGCAGCACGATGACACCAATCGGTAATGTAGATATGCGGTTGGTTGGAATGAACTTGGAGAAGAACGGTGAGATTGTAAGCACTGGAACAGGTGCCGCAGTTTGGGGCAATCCAGCTGCTGCTGTTGCATGGC
The DNA here is from genome assembly GCF_001750685.1 of Geosporobacter ferrireducens. GTDB lineage: Bacteria > Bacillota > Clostridia > Peptostreptococcales > Thermotaleaceae > Geosporobacter > Geosporobacter ferrireducens. The sequence continues at coordinate 3,825,334 of NZ_CP017269.1, forward strand.
TTGCAAATAAACTTTCCCAGTTTGATATAGAGCTAAAAGAAGGAGATATCATTCTATCCGGAGCAGTAACGGCTGCCGAGGCGGCTAAAGCAGGCGATATTTTTACAGTGAGCTTTCAAGGCATGGGTAGTGTAACAGTAAAATTTGAATAGACAAACCGCCGTTTATCGCAGAGGTTTTGAAAGGGGACAGATTTATGGAAAAAATCAAAGTAGGTATCATTGGTCCAGGAAATATCGGTTCAGATCTTATGTATAAGGTTATGAGAAGTGAAAATCTTCAAATGTATATGATGACAGGCATCAGTGAATCAGAAGGAATCAAGAGGGCAGAAGGCCTGGGGTTTAAAACGTCCATTGAAGGTGTTGAAGCAATTCTTAAGGATTCGGAGGTGAAAATTGTATTTGATGCAACTAGTGCCAAAGCCCATCAGATACATGCACCACTTCTGAAAGAAGCGGGAAAAATTGTCATTGATATGACGCCGGCAGCTGTAGGACCTTATGTAGTGCCCTGTGTAAACCTTGATCAATTATCTGATGTAGATAATTTCAACATGGTAACCTGTGGGGGACAAGCGACCGTTCCTATTACTTATGCCATCAACAAGGTGGCTGACTCCAAATACACGGAAATTGTCTCCTGTATTTCTTCCAAAAGTGCAGGACCTGGTACAAGAGCCAGTATTGATGAATTTACACAGACAACCGCAAGCGCCTTAGAAAAAGTAGGCGGTGCGGATAGAGGGAAAGCAATTATCGTATTAAATCCTGCTGAGCCTCCCTTAATGATGTCCAATACCATTTACTCGATTGTAAAAAATCCGGATGAACAGAAAATCGTTGATGCAGTAAAGGATATTGTAAAACAGGTGCAGGCTTATGTGCCGGGATACAAGCTCCGTGTACCGCCAATTATAGAGGGAAACAAGGTTACCGTTATTATTGAAGTTGAAGGTGCAGGAGACTTCCTGCCGAAATATTCCGGCAATCTTGATATTATCAATGCAGCTGCAGTAGCAGTAGCAGATAAATTAGCACATAAAATGCTAGGAAAGGCGGTTTAACTAATGTTCAAGCAAAAAATCAACATTGTCGATACGACCCTTCGTGATGGCAGTCATGCGGTAAGCCATGGTTTTACGGTAGAACAAACTGAAGCCATCGCAGGAGGACTAGATAAAGTAGGAGTAGATATCATTGAAATCAGCCACGGAGATGGAATTGCTGGATCTTCAATTAATTATGGATTTTCTAAAACCCATGAAATGGAACTAATTAAAGCTGCAAAAAACAAAATGAGTAGTGCCAAGCTTGCTGTTCTTCTCTTGCCTGGTATTGGAACAATTGAGGATTTAGAGGAAGGCCGTGAGAACGGAGCGGAAGTCGTTCGAGTGGCAACCCACTATTCTGAAGCTGATGTGGGTATACAGCATATTGAATACGCAAAAAAAATAGGAATGATGGCAGTAGGCTTTTTGATGATGGCCCATATGGGGACCCCAGAGCAGATTGTTGAGCAGGCCAGAATTTTTGTTGAAAGCGGTGCGGATTATATCAATATTGCGGATTCAGCAGGGTATATGACCCCCGATGATGTTAGAGCTAGAATCAGCTTATTGAAGAACTCGATCAATATTCCAATAGGCTTTCACGCCCATAACAACCTTAGTTTAGCGGTGGCCAACTCCATTGCTGCAGTCGGGGAAGGTGCAACCTATATTGATGCAAGCTGCCGGGGACTGGGTGCAGGAGCAGGAAATACACAACTTGAGGTTTTATCCGCCGTACTGGATAGAATGGGCTACAATACAGGCATGGATATTTATGGTGCAATGGATGTTGCGGAGGATATTGTTGAACCGATTATGTATAGACCACAGGTAATTAAAACAGCTCCTTTGATGTTAGGATATGCAGGTGTGTACTCCAGTTTCTTGTTACATACCTACAAAGCGGCGGAAAGGTTTAATCTAAATCCAAGAGATATTCTTGTGGAACTAGGTAAACGAAAAATGGTAGGGGGACAAGAGGATATGATCGTGGATGTGGCATTTGCCTTGTCTCAGAAAAAATAAGATGATAACACGGAGAATGATTATCAAGTGATTTATTGTGCGGGACGATTTAGGTTGCTGGTGTGGAAGGCCAAGGAGCTGTCTATAGCATTGTATAACAGACCCTGAAAGCCTTTCAACCATGTAAATCTACATCCAACCAGCGCAAAAAATAAAGTAAAGGGGGATTTATTTTATGAAAAAAGTAACACTTTTAGCGAAGGTAGACCAAGAAAAGTGCAAAGGCTGTAAAGTCTGTGAAAAGGTTTGCCCTGTCCTTGCCATTTCAGTAGTAGACAAAAAAGCAGTCGTAAAGAATGAAGCCTGCCGGGCCTGTGCAAATTGTGAACAGCGCTGCCCTTTTCATGCTGTGGAAATGGTGAAGAGGGAAACGCCTCTTGAAGTTGGGGTGGATGTTTCAAAGTTCGAGCAAAACAAAATCAGGGAAATTTGTGAAAAAGCAAATCTAAATCCAGAGCAAATTATTTGTTATTGTGTAGGAACAAGGGCAGAAGAGGTTGCGGCGGCTATTTTGAATGGAGCAACGACTCCCGAGGTAGTTTCTTCTATGACCGGTGTTAGAACGGGATGTACCATTGAATGTATTCAGCCGGTTCTTAGGCTGATGGAAGCTGGCGGACACCAGCTCAAACCGGTAGAAGGCGGTTGGCAGTGGTATGGAACAACTGCAACAGCATGGACAATTCCAGAAGAAGTAAAAGCAAAATATAATAGCAGGGGTTTCTATTTTGAAGAAGATAAAGAGCTTCTGGATCGGGTGGTAAAAACCCATACAGGTTGTAAAGGTAAAGGAGGACAAAAACATGATGCGTAAACCCATTATCCCAATTTCTGCAAAGGCATCCCAATATGGTATTGACCCTTCTCTTGTTACAAAACGTGCAGCTGAACTGCCCAATATGGTATCCCTTATATTGAAGGATTTGTTTCCAGATCTTCCAGAGGTAATTTATCCTGCAGGAGAAGATGCTATTCAAAATGTAAGAAAAGCAGCGGTAGAGTCGCTAATGAAGGTTGATATGAGCATGATCAAGCCTGAGCACTCTGTCAATGTTCTTGCTTCCCACCATGGATTTACCCTCCTGGGCGGTGAACCTTATGCTGAACTGCTTAAAGCGATAAAGGATGTTGTAGAAGAGCGTACAGGATCTACAAATATACGTCTTCGCGCAGGGGTTGGTATGAGATTCCGTGAAACCGAGGAATACATTGTACGTTATGGCCTGGATACTTATTATAATGGCAAAACCATGGGACTAGCACCTGTTGATGAGGGGATTGCCATCGAAACCGAAATCGGTACTCTCTATGGATTAAAGAGAATCTATGATGCAGATTGGATCATCCATGCCCATCATACCGACGTCCGTGAAGTGCATTTCCACAGACAGGTTGATAAGGCAGTGAAACCCTTTGGTATGTCCTATGCGCGTATCGAGACAAGAAGTACTTATCATCAAAACCTAGGTCCTCGTGCAGCCAATTTTGTTGCAAGAGCGATTTTTGAATCTGAATTTGTACAGGGCAAGTTTGCCTTTGCATCTTTTTTAGACGTAGGGCCTCATGGAATTATAGGTGTGGATTCTGACAATGATCTATATGCATTAAATGACAGAGCCACCTTTATTGGATGCCAGCACTACGGAAAGATCATGACCTTATTCGGTGAAATCGATGAGTGTATTGCTGTACTTGACTTTCCATGCCCGGTACCCTATGTATTCTCAGCGGGCGTCATATACGCAAATTTTGTAGGGGCCAATACCGACCTTTATGATATGGAAACACCGCTTCCGCCCTATACTTGGTATACTGAAGCCTTCTACGGCAAGAACGGCAAGCCCATGCTGGAAGAAATTGCGCCAATCAATCCAGCAATTAAAATGTGTGTCCATAATTATGCTTGGTTGGGCTATCCATCTGCTTTCTTCTCCGAATATATGCCTACAGTAGTGGTCGGTCAAAAACAGGCTGATTTATTTGATACAGATCCTCTAAACATGAAATATATGGATTATGCCGTAACCGTTAAGACGTTAGATGCAGCGATGAACTTTGCTTATCGGACCACAGGAACAGATAAGGTAATCATCTTTGACGGTGCTATGGCAGGAATGAATGTCAGCGAGTCACTGGCAAAATTACTCATTGAAAAAGCACCTCTTGTCAGCGAAAAAGTTGACAATGTATTGCTTCCTAAATGGTTGAAGCAAAGAGGTGTGGATATTTCTATCCTGGATGAACTTAGAAAAAACCATAAATAATTAGGAGGGTGAGTTTTATGGAGATGGCAGAGAAAAAAACCACATCACTTATTGAGAGTGGCCCAGGCATTCAGTCCGGTTTAAAGGACTTGAGAAAGCATCTTAACAGCAAAACAATTACTACTGGAGTTGTAGCGGCCATCTTTGGGGTTACGGGGCCAGCTTTGGTTACAATTAAAGCCGCAACTGATGCTGGATATACGGAAGCTCAAACTGTATCCTGGCTCTTTGGAATCTATGTCTTTGGCGGATTGATCAGTTTGATCATGGGATTATACTATAAAATGCCTATTACAGGCGCCTATTCAATTCCAGGAGCATCCATGCTGGGTGCAGCATTAGTAGGTTTTAGTTTTAATGAAGCAGCAGGAGCATTCATGATCGCGGGTCTTCTTGTCCTGCTGCTTGGACTGTCCGGGCTTATGGGAAAAGTCATGAAATGGCTTCCGCTTCCCATTGTAATGGGAATGATAGGCGGTGCAATGGTTCGTTTTGGAACCAATATCGTCAATTCAACGGTGGCAGCACCAATTATAGGGTTTGCAACGCTTATAGGCTTTTTTTTCATTCCAAAGGCGATGAAAAAATTCCCTCCGGTTCTAGGCGGCATGATACTTGGATTGATTACAGCAGTAGTTACAGGCCAAGTAAACTTTGCTACAACAGAATTCTCGTTTATTGCGCCGCAACTGGTTGTACCAAGCTTCAATGTAAGCACAATCCTCTCTGTTTCTGTTCCGCTGGCAGCTTTAGTAGTCGGTGCAGAGAATGCTCAGGCCATAGGGGTGCTCTTTGCGCAAGGCTATAAAACACCTGTAAATGCAATGACGATTATTAGTGGAATTGGAGGAATTGTTTCAGGTTTATTTGGGGCACATAATGCCAATATTGCCGGACCTATGACCGCAATCTGTTCATCTGAGGAATCAGGAGCAAAAGAAGGGCGATATGCAGCAACGGTCTTAAACGGAATCCTTTTTGCCAGCTTCGGATTGATTGCCAGTATTGCAATCGCATTTGTAACCACTCTGCCATCTGCACTGATTAATATCCTTGCTGGCCTTGCCATGATCAATGTATTGACGAATGCTTTCAAAGAAGGATTTGGATTGAATAAATTCAGAATGGGTGCTTTCACAGCATTGGTTATTGCGATGAGCGGTATTACGATCATTCATATTGGTTCAGCTTTCTGGGCACTCGTTGGAGGTGTTGTTGTTTCTCTAGTGGCAGAAAGAAAAGATTTTGATGAGCAAAACTAGATAAATTTTAAAGAATATGAAGCAGGATGTATTTGAAACGGCAGCTTGAATGATGTGCAAATCCATCCTGCTATTTTTAAAATACTATAGAAGAGGAGAATTTTATTGAAGCGAATCGGTGTATATGGAGGAAGCTTTAATCCTATTCATAAAGGGCATATCCATGCTGCGGTGCAGTTTTCAAAGCAGCTGGAACTAGACAAGGTTTTGGTTATACCTACCAATATACCGCCCCATAAAAAGAATTATCTTCTCTTGGATGCTAAAGCAAGATATGAAATGTGCTCTTTGGCAAGTCACGAAAATCCGGTTCTAGTGACAGATGATATTGAAATTAGAAATCAAGGGAAGAACTATACTTTTAAAACCTTAGAAGCGCTGTTGGAAAGAGAAAAAGAAAGTGAATTCTATTTGCTTTTAGGCTCTGATATGTTTATGTGCTTTTCAGAATGGATTGGGTTTAAAGAGATTATAAAAATAGCCACTATATGCAGCATTCCCCGAGATCACGGAGAGATGGAAGGATTGATGGCTATGGAAAAGAAACTGCAAAGTTATGGAGCAAAAACGAAGATATGCACTGCAGAGATTTTGCCGGTGTCTTCTACTGAGATACGGATGAAAATAAAACAGGGAGCAGATGTATCGGATATGCTCCATTCAAAAGTATATGAATATATAGAAAAGAATCATCTTTACAAGAATCAGAATGAAAATAGGATAGATGCCATATGTGGATAGTGAAGGGGGAGGACCATGAAAGAACAGATTATCCAACGGATAAGGAGCTTGCAAGAGGAAATTCGTTCTTTGGGATTGGATGCGGCCATTATTATGGACAGGGAGAATCTAATCTATTTTGCTGGTGTTGAGGATTTAGAAGGGGGATCTCTAGTGATCCCAGTTGATGGAGAGGTTACATTATTTTGTTTGTGGTTAGAAGCCGTGCATATGAAAGAAGTAAGTGGCATTAGGAATGTAGTGCCTTATATTTTCCCGCAGGAAAATGTGAGCCAAAAAACAGCTGAATATATAGCCGGTATGGGTATAAGCAAACCGAAAATCGGTTTTACCAGATACTTTATCAGCTTAAAAGACTTTCAATGTCTTCAGCAAGCCGTTCCGGGAATTGAAGTTGGAGATATTGGGCAAGCCTGCTATAAGATTAGATCGATTAAAACAGAAAAAGAAATTGAATACATAACCAAGGCATCGGAATTTGTAGCTTATGGTATGAAGGCTGCAGTAGAAGCCGTAAAACCGGATGTAAAGGAAACGGATATTTTGGCAGAAGCAGATTATGCGATGAAAAAAGCAGGATCAGAGGGAGCCAGCTTTAGGATGCAGGTGCTTCGTCACGACAGGCAACAATTGGTTCATCCCTATGCAGGAGATTATCTCATTGAGAACAATCAGCCGGTAGTTATTCATCTAGGCGCATCTTACAAGGGATATACAGCTAAAATGTGCAGAACGGTTTTTTTAGGAGATGTAGGAGAAGAAAGCCTGAAGATATATACAACTTTAATTGAGGCTCAAAAAGTAGCAATAGATAGTTTGATACCAGGAGTAAAATCAGCAGAGGTGTATGGTAATGTATATAAATATATAGAGGAACAAGGTTATGGAAAAATGTTTATAGATTATATTGGCTATGGTGTAGGAATTCGCCAGTCAGAATTTTATCCTATTCTAGGAAAGAATATAGATCATATTATAGAAGCGAATATGGTAGTGGATGTTTTACTTCCTACACTGTATAAGCCTAAAGCAGGTGGGCCAAGAATTACAGATACAATTTTAGTAAGAGAAAATGGATGCAAGTTTCTCACAGATTTCGATAGGACACCAATCTTTAGATAGAACTTTCTATGTTTATGGTTTGAATATATTACTTGAAAAAATTGAAGATTGGTGAAAGTACACGAAAAAGGAAACTAGTTTAGTTTAATAAAATGGTAATAATTAATAGATTAACAGATTGGTGGTAGAAAAAGATGAGCAAAAAAACATTGTATTTGGAATGCTATTCAGGGATCAGCGGGGATATGACTGTTGCAGCATTATTGGATTTAGGTGCAGATAAAGAGGTGTTACTAAAAGGATTGGAAAGCCTTCCTGTAGATGGTTTTGAAATCAAAATGGGCAGAGTAAGCAAACGTGGCATAGACGCCTTTAATTTTGATGTAATCTTAAAGGATGGTCATCATCACCACCATCATGAAAAAGAGCAAGATCATGAGCACCATCATTCTTATGAACATAGAAATATTGAAGATATCTTCAACATTATAGACGCCGGAGATCTTACAGAAGAGGCTAAAAAACTGTCTGGAAAAATATTTAACATTGCAGCCTGGGCAGAGGCAAAAGCCCATGGGATCGAAGTAGAGAAGGTACATTTTCACGAAGTAGGGGCAATTGATTCTATCGTTGACATTATTGCTACAGCAATCTGTTTAGATAATCTGGAGATTGAAGAAGTCATTGTCTCTGAGTTGTTTGAGGGAAATGGATATGTGAAATGCCAGCATGGCCTGATGCCGGTTCCTGTTCCGGCAGTTGTGAATATTTTGCAGGAGAGTAAACTTACAGTCAGGCTTACTGAAAACAGAGGAGAAATGATTACACCAACAGGGGCTGCAATTGCAGCGGCAATTGTGACAACAAGAAATTTACCTGAAAGTTATACCATCGAGAAAGTGGGTATTGGAGCAGGAAAAAAGGATTTCAAAAATGCCAATATTTTGCGGGCTTATTTGATTGAGAGGACACCAAAAAATAGCTTTCATAGGGTATAATATAAGATGTTAGAAAGCTAAAAAGAAGCTGGTTAGGGAGTAAAATTTTCTTGGCCAGTTTCAATTTTTCTAAAAAAAGAAATACAGACATTGTAAACAGAAAGAAGAAAGTAAGAAGTTCGATGAATTTTACATGTTATATTTTAAAAAGAATTAAATATGTTTATTACGGCAAAAAGGCGTTTAATTTCATGGTAAGGGATTAACGGTATATTTACATTGCTAGCAGTTTTTTTCTTGAAAACTCGTAAATGTATGATAGAATTATAAATATTATTTTAGAGAATCATTATAGAGTTTTGTTGATAAAGATCGAATCGCTTAATCAAATTTGAAAATTGACGTAAAGAAGTGAGAGGGAGCAGTTTATATGCAGAATAAATATGATCAATTGGTTGAAATTCTTAAAGAAATGAAAAGTGTAGTGGTGGCTTTCTCCGGAGGTGTAGATAGTACTTTTCTGCTAAAAGCAGCACAAGATACGCTTGGTGACCGGGCTATTGCAATTACGGTTACTTCACCCTTTCATGCAAAATGGGAAGAAGCAGAAGCAAAGGAATTGGCAGCTCGAATGGGTGTCAAGCATATTATGTTACCTAAGCGCTTAGAAAACGAAGCACTGAGAAATAATCCAGTCAATCGATGTTATCTTTGTAAGAAAGAGGTTTTTGGTGATATACAGCAGTATGCTGTAAATAATGGATATAAATGGGTAGTCGACGGAACCAATCAGGATGATACTGCAGATTATCGGCCTGGTATGCAAGCCTTGAAAGAATTAAATGTAAGAAGTCCATTGCTGGAAGCAGGAATGACCAAAGGGGATATAAGAAAACTATCGGAGGCAATGGGATTAAGTACTTGGAATAAACCGCCCTATGCCTGTTTGCTGACAAGAATTCCTTATGGACAGGAAATCAAAGAAGAAGATTTACGCAGGATTGATGATGCAGAGTCTTATCTAATGGATTTGGGTTTTCGTCAAGTACGGGTAAGATTGCATGGGAATATGGGACGTATAGAAATCGCCAAGGAAGAGTTCCCTGAAATACTTCATCTTGAAAAGCTGGAACAAATCAATCAAAGGTTTAGAGATTTAGGTTTTCAATACACATCCTTAGATTTGGAAGGTTATAGAATGGGAAAAATGAATGATGAGATAGAGGGGTGAAGCTTTATTATGCAAGAAATAAAGAGTCTTTTAGAACATGTGCAAGAGGGAAAGCTAAGTGTTGAGGAGGCAATGGCTGCATTAAAGGAGCTTCCTTATAAGGATATTGGAATCGCAAAAATTGATCATCATCGGGAACTGCGAAACGGCTACCCGGAAGTCATTTATTGTGAAGGAAAACAGCTGGAACATATCCAGTATATTATCGAAGAAATGCTCAAAAAAAGCAACAACATATTAGCGACAAGAGCCAACCCAGAAGTATATGAAGCAGTGAAAGAAGTATGTGAAACCGCAGTGTATCATAAGCTTGCTAGAATTATTACAATTGAGCGTAAGAAAATCCAATTGCCTAAAACCTATATTTCTGTAGTTACGGGAGGAACCTCCGACATACCAGTAGCAGAGGAAGCTGCGGTAACTGCAGAGTTTTTAGGTAATCGGGTTGAGCGTGTCTACGATGTGGGCGTTGCTGGGATACATAGACTATTTGGAAATTTGGAACGGATAACAGGCGCAAGGGTGATCATTGCCGTGGCAGGCATGGAAGGTGCATTGGCCAGTGTAGTTGGCGGGTTGGTCGACAAACCTGTGTTGGCCGTTCCTACGAGCATAGGTTATGGTGCCAGTTTTAATGGATTATCTGCACTCTTGTGTATGCTGAACAGTTGTGCCAGCGGGGTATCTGTAATGAACATAGACAATGGTTTCGGAGCCGGATATATGGCTAGTATGATTAATAAACTATAAGAAAAAACACTGAGTCGATCAGTGTCTTTTCTCATTTATGTGATTCTTTTAAATATGACTTATTTTTTGTCGTAGGGACAGACCTGTGTGTCTGTCCGCTTGATGGACAGGAGGATACTAGGTCCTCCGCTACGTACATTTATTTTTAGAAGTGTAAATCTATAAAATTACAGACAATCTTTAAGACAGATGTCCTTCTTCTAATTTTATCACTGGAACAGTTGTTTGACCGGAGTCTGAAGTTACTATGGCTGTTTGGTCTTGCGCATTTAATTTTTCTATCCAAATAGATTTGCCTTCATAAAATACAGGAATCGTTTTTTCAGAGTTCAATATTTGTTGTGCACGGTCATACTGCATGATTTCATCTCCTTTTCATTATCTCCTAAATGTTATCTAATAAATAGCATGCCTAAACTGCTAAAATTGTATTCACGAACAGAATATAGGATTAAAAAAAGTCGATGAACAAGGAGAATAAATCAAAAGATAGAATATTTAAACAAAAGGGACTTAGCTTTAATTGGGGGAGATTATCATGAGAAAAGAAATCCAGGTAAAAATTACATATAAAAAGGGTATTCATACACGCGTTGCGGCAATGATTGTACAGAAGTGTCAAGATCTTATGAGAAAATATCAATGTAAGTTGTTTATTAAAAGAGATAGAGATAATAGTGTTATACCAGGAAACAGCATGCTGGCTTTGGTCTCCATGAAGATTGTTGAGGGAGAAACCATTCACGTATTTAGCGACAGCGATCACACCTCAGAAGCAGTTGATGAATTTTCACGCTTCTTAGGGGGAGCCTTTTTATTGGAACAGTGTAATTTAGATGAGATTGATAATATTATTCAGAATAATACCCTTGCCAGTGAAAAAGTCTTTGACAGTATTGTAAATGGACTGATTGTTGTAGATCACAATAACGTAATTAGCGTATTTAATAAAGCAGCGGAGCGGATTACAGGGATAGGTGCCAAGGAGGCTCTAGGCAAGGAAGCGAATGATATCATTGATACTTCAAAACTGTATGAGGTATTGAAAACAGGCAGAGAGCAAATCGCTTTTAAACAAAAGATCGGCAACAGTACCATTGTGACCAATCGAACGCCTATCATTGCTGATGGAAAGATTATCGGTGCAGTTGCTACCTTTCAGGATATTTCTGAGTTGGAAAACCTATCTTCAGAATTACGAAGTGTACAGGACTTGCAGCAGAGATTTCAGCACATATTAGAAAACGTAGATGATGCCATTTGCATGCTAGACAAATATGGCACGATTACCTATGTGAATCCTGCTTATGAAAGGATCATGAAGATTCAACAAGAAGAAGTGGTGAATAAGAATATCGGTGAAATATCTCCAGCAGGTATTCGAATGCAAGTTTTAAAAGAAAAAACACCTCAATTTGGTAGAATCATACGAAAAGGAAATGGGACAGAAATCATTGCTAATGTAAGTCCCATCATCATTGATGGTGAAATGAATGGGGTGGTGTCCGTATCCAAAGAAATAACGGAGATCAAAAGATTGGCTGAAAAAATAGAAGAACTGTCAGCTAAAACGAAATATCTACAGGAAGAGTTAAGTAAGAAACACGAAATTAACAAATCTTTTGATATTATTGTAGGAAAAAGCGGGGTGCTTTTAGAGGCATTGGCTGTTGCCTCTAAGGCTTCTGAAACCGATGCTACGGTGTTGATACGAGGAGAAAGTGGAACAGGAAAGGAACTAGTAGCAAAAGGGATACATTATGCCAGCAATAGAAAAAATAAACCCTTTATCCGGGTCAATTGCTCAGCAATTCCCCATAATCTTCTAGAAAGTGAATTGTTTGGATATGAAAAAGGGGCTTTTACCGGTGCAGTGAAACAAAAACTAGGTAAATTTGAGTTAGCAGATGAGGGAACAATTTTTTTAGATGAAATTGGAGATATGGACAAGGAAATGCAAGCAAAACTGCTACGCGTACTTCAAGAGAGAGAGCTTGAACGGGTTGGTGGAACTAAAACAATTCCCATATCAGTACGGGTGATAGCGGCTACGAACCGTAATTTGGAGGAAATGGTTGAACAGGGAGCCTTTCGTAACGATCTGTACTATCGGCTGAATGTAATACCGGTAATGCTCCCGCCGCTGCGACAGCGCAAGGGAGATATCCCGATTATTGTGGAGCATTTTATTGAGAAGATATGCAGCAAATACGGAATGCAGAAAAAACGAATTGGAAAGGAAGTACTATCTTACATGGAAGCCTACGGATGGCCCGGTAATGTTCGAGAACTAGAAAATGTTATTGAAAGAATATTAACCCTTTCTAGAGAAGAGATTATTACAGTAAGAGATCTGCCTGCTTATATAGGGGTGGATAAAGAAGAAAAAAGTTTTAGAGAAACAGCTGTTGCGGTCAAAGAAGAAGACGATGAAATTCCAACCTTGGAAGAAGTAGAAAAAGCATTATTAGCTTTAGCTCTAAAAAAGCACAAGAGCTTTCATAGTGCAGGAAAAGCATTAGGAATTACTCATAAAACAGTTGCAGCAAAAGCCAGAAAGTATAACCTGATTTAAAGCCCGGAGCGAAACCGGGCTTTTTTTATAGGAATTTGCTTATACGGAATTTGATGGCATGATGTTTGCATTTATTTAGCCTAGGGGTAAAAGGAAATTTAGAAATCATAAATATGATAAATAAAGGAGGTGCTGATCGTGTTGGGTCTTGTTATCGTTTCTCACAGTGAAAAGGTTGCTCAAGGAATAAAGGATATTGCGGAACAAATGAATAATGGAATGGTCAGAATCATCGAGGCTGGGGGCGCTGATGAAGGCAGAATTGGAACGAATCCTTTGAAAATACAAGCTGCTATTGAAGCGGCTTATGACCAGGGGCCTGTACTTATCTTTGCAGACCTGGGAAGTGCTATTATGAATGCCGAATTAGCTATAGATTTGGTGGATGATCAAATCAAAAAACAAATTACCATCGTAAACGCTCCTCTGGTGGAAGGTGTAATTGCAGCGGTTATACAAGCTACAATTACAGATGATGTAGAGGATATTATACAGACTGCAATAGCAAGCAAAGACTTAAATAAAATATAACAGCCGTTGAGGAGGAATTCCTGCATGATTGAGATGGAAGTTACAATTCAAAGAGAAGATGGATTTCATGCCAGACCGGCAAGTGAGTTTGTGAAGATTGCTAACAAGTACAGAAGTACGATTTATATTAAGAGAAACGAAAAATTAATATCTGGAAAGAGTATTCTAAATCTAATGAGCCTGGCTTTAGGTAAAGGCGAGAAGTTGGCTTTATCCATTGATGGAGAGGATGAAGAACAGGCGCTTGAGGAATTGCTAGGAATACTATAAATCGGGGAGAAATGTTGGGAAATTTGATTTTGGGAAAAATTCCCCACGAGGAAAAATTCCCCACGGGGAAAAATTCCCCTAAGATTATTTGCTTGAATTACAGAAAATATAGGAAAGCTCCCTGCAGATCGTAAGCAGACAAATCTAGATTATTGGCATAATGATTGCATGCACTAATAAATATCAAATTTTTTAAATAAAAAAGCATGAAGTGCCAATCTAAAAAATAATTATAAATGAAGGGAGGGGACAAGATGAGAATGTTTAGATCAATTGTAGGATTTGCCATTGCGGGAATGTTTGTTATGAGTGTATGGGGAGCTTTGGCAGGTGCGTATGGATTTATCGGTGGATGGTTTGCAGCCTTTGTGATTATTAGTATCATGTGGTTTTTGAATCACTTTATTGGTATTATCGATAACCCAGGTGCATTTGTAGACATGGCTATGGGTATTGCAATCTGCGGTACAATGAGAGATGTGTTCCTAGCAGGATCTGTTACACCATTAATAGAATCCATACCAACGCTGGTGATCGTGGTTCTAGGGGGTATGACAGGTGGTATTGTAGCAGTTATGTTCCAAAAAGATTTAGCGAAGCAAGCTGAGGAATCAAAGCAAGAAGCGTAGACCAATTATGTATTATTAAGAAAGTGAAAGGGGGTTAATCAATGACACCTGGATTAATGATAGCAACCTTTGTTGGTGGTTTTATATTTCCATTTATGATCAGCATGTGCTGGGGGCGGTTGGTAGAAGCCTTTGGTCCAGCAGGTGGGTGGTTTGCAGCAGCTTTTATTGTTGGAACAACTTGGACACTTAACCATGGCGTAGGATTGATTTACCAATCAGGAGAAGCTTGGATTGATATGGCATGGGCAGCTGCTTTTGGATTATTGGCGGGAGCCGTATATTCAGGGGCTAGCCTTAGCAAGGCAATGCCTACCATTATTTCTGCAGTACTTGGCGGTACATTAGGTGCTCTAATCTTATCCTTTGTCTTATAAACGCTACAAACTATAACCAAATTAAAAGTAAACTGGTTATAGTTGTAATAAGCTATTTCTTCATCAGGCTTAGCTTCAAAGGAAAACTCTGTAAAATAAGAAAAAGGGGGAAAAAGAATGAAAAGATTAATTAATGATCCATACGATGTGGTAGAGGAAATGTTGGAAGGGTATGTAAAAGCCCATGAAAAATATGTGAAACTATTGGAGCATGATGGCCGAGTGGTTGTTAGCAAAAAAGCTCCTGTTGAAAATAAAGTAGGAATTATTATCGGTGGAGGCTCCGGACACGAGCCATTGTTCCTGGGTTATGTGGGAGAAGGATTCGCAGATGCTGCTGTAATCGGTAACATCAATACTTCCCCATCTCCAGAACCATGTTATAATGCTGTAAAAGCAGTTGACGCAGGAAAAGGCTGCTTATATATGTACGGAAATTATGCTGGAGATGTTTTGAATTTTGATATGGGCGCAGAAATGGCTGCTATGGATGGTATTCGCGTTGAAACCGTATTGATTACTGATGACGTGGTATCTTCCACAGAAATCAAAGATAGAAGAGGTGTTGCAGGAGATTTCTACGTATTCAAGATTGCTGCTGCAAAAGCTGCTTTGGGAGCAGATTTAGATGAGGTAAAGGCTGCTGCTGAAAAAGCAAATGATAATACAAGATCTATGGGAGTTGCATTATCCTCTGCTACACTACCCTCTACAGGAAAGCCAATTTTCGAGATGGGCGAAGAAGATATGGAAATCGGAATGGGTATTCACGGAGAACCAGGAGTAAGAAGAGGAAAGATTGAACCTGCCGATAAAGTGATTGATCAAATCATGGAACACATCCTTCCGGATCTGCCCTATGCATCCGGCGATGAAGTGAGCGTATTGATAAACAGCTTGGGTGCTACACCGATATTGGATTTACACATTTGCTATAGAAGGGTTGCTCAAATATTGGAGGAAAAAGGAATTAAGGTTCATAAGTCTTTTGTAGGTCCATTTGCAACTTCTATGGATATGGCCGGTATGTCTGTTACATTAATGAAATTAGATGAGGAGTTAAAGCAGTTGTTGGATTATCCTTGTGACACACCCTATTTTGTACAAAAATAAACGGCTTCAAGAAGTAATAAAACACAGCAAAGGAGGGACTGTCAATGTATGAAAGCTATGTACTGGACAAAGCATATTTTGTAAAGGTCATTGAAGATCTGGCTGCCATAGTAGAAGAGCAGAGAGATTATTTGACAGGATTGGATTCTGCTATAGGAGATGGGGATCACGGCTTGAACTTAAGTATTGGCTTTAGGGAAGTAAGCAAAAATCTTAGCGAATGGCAGAAGGAAAACCTTACCATCCTTTTTAAAAAGATTGGTATGGCACTGCTTGGAAAAGTGGGCGGATCTGCTGGTCCTTTATACGGCAGCTTGTTTATGAAAATGGGAGAGCCGGCCGGTGGTAAAGATGTTGTAGATTTCAATGAATTCTGCAATATGCTGAAGGCTGGGATAGAAGCTGTTGAAATGCGGGGAAAAGCTGTTGTAGGCGAAAAGACCATGGTAGATGCCCTAAGACCTGCCTTGGATGCTTTAACAAAAGCGGTAGAAGATGGTGTAGCGCCGAAGATTGCCTTTGAAAAAATGTTGGATAGTGCTAAAGCCGGGAGAGAATCTACCATTCCACTGATTGCTAAGAAGGGTAGGGCAATGCGGCTAGGTGAAAGAGCCATTGGACATGTAGATCCAGGATCTGCTTCAAGCTGTATCATTTTAGAAATGTTTTATAAAAATATGCCACAATAAAATGTTCATCATGGAGCAATCACTGGTCTTTGGGTCAGTGATTGTTCCAGTAAAGGGGAAGGTTTCATGAGAAAAATAATTGTGGGTACCAGCTGGAAAATGCACATTCACTCTATGAAAGAAGGAGAGAAACTGGTAGAAGGCATTTACCGATCAGTTGGATACGTCAAAGAAGTTGAAATGTTTATCCTTCCGACTTATCCGATGATTCCTATGATTGCAAAGAAATTGGAAACAGGAAATATCAAATGGGGAGCACAAAATATATGTATGATGGATAAGGGTGCATACACCGGAGAGGTTCCACCACTGATTTTAAAGGAACTTGGATGCAGCTATATCGAGATTGGTCATGCAGAAAGGCGTGCAACGTTTGGTGAAACCGATAAGGACGTCCATAAAAAAGTGAGGCTTTCGCTGGAGTACGATATGATCCCCGTAGTTTGCATCGGAGAAACAGAAGAGGATAAACGGGAGCATGTAGGGAATGTGCGGCTTCATACCCAGGTCTTATGGGCATTAAATGGATTGCCGATTGAAGAAATGAAGAAAGTTATTCTAGCCTACGAACCTGTATGGGCTATCGGAAAAGCAGAAGCTGCAGGGGCGGAATATGTAGAAAATATCCACGGATATGTTCGATCTATCATAGAAAAGGAATATGGAAGAGATGTAGCCCAAGCCATTCGCATCATTTATGGAGGTTCAGTAAATCGAGACAATACAAACCTGTTGACAAAACAGGAAAATGTTGACGGATTATTTGTAGGGAGATTTGGCCTAAATCCAGAGGATTTCAGTCAGATTGTCAAAACGACCATAGAAAATAAGTCTATCTAGAGGAGGTTGGTAAATATGAAGTTAGCAGTCGGATGCGATCAAAATGCTTATGGGCTAAAGGTCGAAATCATGAAGCATCTTGATAGTATGGGAATTAACTATGAAGATTTTGGCAGTCATGAAGGGGAAAGTGTACTTTATCCAAATGTTGCTCTGAAAATCGCAGAAGAAGTCTCCAAAGGCACTTATGAAAGAGCAATCATTCTTTGCGGTACTGGAATTGGTATGGCTATTACAGCCAATAAGGTTCCCGGCATAAGGGCAGCAGTTTGTCATGATGTGTATTCTGCAGAAAGAGCAAGAAAAAGCAATAACGCCCAAATTATGACCATGGGCGCTGAGATCGTGGGAGCTGCATTAGCTAAAAAACTGGTAGATGTATGGTTGGCTTCAGAGTTTCAAGGCGGAGGATCTGCACCTAAGGTAGAATTAATGTGTGAAATCGATGAACGGTACAGAAAATAATTAAGAAAACTTTAAAAAGGCACAGATGAAATTCCATCTGTGCCTTTTTTATAGAACTTGCAGATTGTATGGGCCGGGGTTGATGAATAAATTGAAGTCTAGTAGAATAATATTATGGGTATTCTAAAAAATGAGTAGTAGTAAATTTGTTTTAGGAGGGATGAACTTGAAGGGAACATTGAAAGTTATCATAGTAATCGCAGTAATCCTTTTGGTATTAGGAGGACTATATGGCAGTACCTATAATACACTGGTTACAAGGTCAGAACAGGTCGATGCCCAATGGGCTATTGTTGAAAGCAGCTTGCAGCGAAGATTTGACTTAATACCCAACCTGGTAGAATCTGTAAAAGGTGCCATGGCACAAGAACAAGAGGTATTTGGCCGCATTGCGGATGCACGGGCAAGAATGGCAGGAGCCGGCACTGTGGATGAGCGGGTAGCTGCATCTAACGAGCTGGAAAGTGCTTTAGGAAGACTGTTGGTGGTAATGGAAAATTATCCCCAGCTACAGTCGATCGGTACAGTCAACCGGCTGATGGATGAACTTGCAGGTACGGAAAACCGTATTAATGTGGAACGAAACAGATATAATGAGGCGGTGAGAACCTATAATCTAGCAATCAAAACTTTTCCAAGAAATTTATTTGCAGGAATGATGGGCTTTGAAACAAGACATTATTTTGAGGCTGCAGAAGGCGCCCAAGAAGCACCGAGGGTAAATTTCTAAGAAACAATAAAAATAAGTTCATTTAGCTATACTGCAGTTCATTTTTATAGCATGTGTAGAGGACGGCCTTGCGTCGTCCCGCTGAATGTCAGCTTTACTAGACATATAACCCCCGAAAGGCGGTGAATCAATGAAAAAATTCAAGTGGATTAGTCTTTTTCTCGCGATTCTGATTTCTTTTAGCGGGATCAGTAGTTTTGCAGACGTAGTATATCCGGAGCCTACAAGGGAGTTTTATGTAGCCGATTTTGCCGGGGTATTGTCCCAAGAGACAAGAAATGCCGTTTTGAATGCCAATCTGAATTATGAAAAGACGAAGGAAAAGCCTCAGATCGTAGTGGCCACAGTACCAAATCTTCAAGGGCTGGACATTAATCAGTACGCGGTTGAACTTTTTGAAAAATGGAAAATTGGAAATAAAGATTATGATAACGGGGTTCTACTGCTTCTGGCTTTGGAAGAGCGCCGCGTGTGGATTGAAGTGGGTTATGGCTTAGAAGGTGCCATTCCCGACGGCAAGGCAGGAGAAATCCTGGATGCTGCTGTACCAGCCCTGTCTCAGGGCAGCTATTCCGATGGATTGCTCAGGGCCTTCTACCTGCTGAGCCAGGAGACAAACAGAGAATATGGTTATGAAAATGCAGCAATTCTAGGAAACTATCGGCCTGAAGAAATCAATCAACGGCCTATAAGTCAGACGATTCCTGAGAGCAGAGGGATTCCTTCTATCTTTCGTATTTTAGGAATCTTATTTATCCTGTTTTTGCTGTGGTTGGACTATCGATTTCTCGGCGGTTTCATCATGGGCATGTTTTTCAGAATGTTCCTTTATGGTGGAAGAGGTGGCCGTGGCGGCGGCGGTTTTGGCGGCGGAGGCTTTGGAGGAGGAAGTTCCGGAGGTGGCGGCCGTTCTGGTGGCGGAGGTGCCGGCAGAGGATTTTAAATACAGCTTCACGATAAATGATAGGATTAGATTATATGCGAAAAAGCAGTGCTTAATCAAAGCCTGCTTTTTACATGTGTAAAATAATTTATATAAACAATACATTTTTTGCATATAGTTTTCAAAAAATATATAGGAATTATGAGAATTTTATGATATTATATCAGAACACACTAGCATTTATACTACAATAAAAAAGAAAAAGGAGGTCAATTGGATGAATTCTAATCAAGCAAACGGCCAGAGAGAGCAATGGGGATCCAAAATAGGCTTTATCCTTGCAGCCGCAGGATCAGCGGTAGGATTGGGTAACTTGTGGAAGTTTCCCTATATGGCAGGAAAAAACGGAGGGGGCGCCTTTGTTTTAGTTTATTTTGTCATTTTGTTCCTGGTTGGATTTACTTTGATGATGGCAGAATTGGTATTGGGCAGACACACTCAATTAAATGCTATTGGAGCTTATCGAAAAATCAGCAAAGCTTTTACCTGGGTTGGTGTACTGGGGGTATTAGCGGGCTTTTTAATTTTATCCTTCTATAGTGTAGTTGGCGGTTGGGTAATTAATTATGTGGTAAAATCAGCCACCGGTGCACTTCATACAACAGATACCGGTGCGCTGGGAGACATGTTTGGTCAATTGGTAGGGGGCACAGTAGAACCGATACTGTATCATGGAATCTTTATGGTTTTAACATTGGCTATTGTATTTGGCGGAATTAGTGGAGGAATAGAGAAAGCAAGTAAAATCATGATGCCTGCTTTATTTATTATGATGATTATCCTTGCGATCAGATCTCTGACCTTTGAAGGTGCATCCGAAGGCGTACGCTTCCTTCTGGCTCCTGACTTTTCTGCAATCAATAGAGGCGTAGTTCTCGATGCATTAGGACAAGTATTCTTCTCTTTAAGCTTAGGAATGGGCTGTATGATTACCTATGGAAGTTACCTTAGCAAAGAGGAAAACATTCCCCAAAGTGCAATCGTTATCCCATTGGTGGATACAGGGGTTGCATTATTAGCAGGATTGGCGATTCTGCCCGCTGTATTTGCTTTCGGATTTGAACCTGGACAAGGACCCGGACTCATGTTCGTAACGCTGCCGGCGGTTTTCGCACAAATGCCCCTTGGAAGAATTTTTGAACTCATTTTCTTTACATTGGTATTATTTGCAGCCCTCACCTCATCGATTTCTCTATTGGAAGTGTGCGTGGCCTATGTAGTAGACGAATGGAAATGGAACCGGAAGATTACAACGATGACATTAGGTGCTGTTATCTTCCTGATGGGTATTCCGGCATCGCTATCCAACGGACCTTGGGCCCATATTCAAATTTTGGGAGAGCGGGGTTTCTTCGATACCTATGACTTTATTGCCAGCAATATCTTCCTGCCATTAGGCGGTCTGATGCTGTGTCTTGTTGTAGGCTGGTTCTGGGGAATTGATAAAGCCGTTTTTGAGGCTACCAATAACGGACGGATTCGTTTTGGATTAGCGCCTATCTGGAGCTTCTTAGTTCGATTTGTGGCACCGGTAGCGATCCTAATTGTATTTATCCGGTCTATCATGTAATTATCCGAGCAGTCTGGAATGATCCAGACTGCTCTTCTATTTTCTAAGCAGATTTTTTTGTTTCAGCTTGTGGTATAATATGGAGGATGACAACAAGAAGGGAAGAATAGAGATGATTCGCGTAAATGAAATTAAGCTATCCATTGAAGAAGACTTAAATAATATAAAAGAAAAAATTATAAAAAAGCTCAGAATACAACCCCAGGAACTTTTATCTTATCAAATCTATAAGGAATCTATCGATGCAAGAAAAGGTGATGAGATTTTTTTTGTGTATACAGTAGATGTTTCTCTGAAGGATGAAGGGAAAGTTTTAAAAAAGCATAAAAACCTTATAAAAACACCTTCTTACAGCTATAAAGAAATACCAAGCGGAAAAATCCCGATGAATGATCGGCCCGTCGTAATCGGTACGGGTCCGGCAGGTATGTTTGCTGGACTGATATTAGCACAGCGAGGTTATAAGCCGATACTGCTGGAACGGGGAAGGGATGTAGATGCCAGAAGTAAAGATGTGGAGGATTTCTGGTTAAGGGGGCAGTTTCAAAAGGAGTCCAATGTACAGTTTGGAGAAGGGGGTGCCGGAACCTTTTCTGATGGAAAGTTAACGACAAGAATCAAGGATGTGCGCGTAAGGAAGGTACTGGAGGAATTTGTAGAAGCAGGAGCGCCGGAGGAAATCTTATATTCCTATAAGCCTCATATCGGAACAGATATTTTAAAGGACGTGGTTAAAAACATTAGGAAAGAGATGAAAAAACTAGGTGGAGATATTCGCTTTGATAGCAAGGTGACCGACCTATTGATTGAGGGGGGAAAAATCAAAGCAGTTGAAGTGAATTGTCAGGAATGGATAAGAACAGAAAACGTAGTTTTAGCCATAGGCCATAGCGCAAGGGATACTTATGAAATGCTTTATCAACGAGGTGTACAGCTCCGCCAAAAACCCTTTTCTATCGGAGTGCGTATTGAACATCCTCAAGAATTGATTGACCAATCCCAATATAAAAAGTTTTCAGGGCATTCTCGATTAGGTGCTGCAGACTACCGGTTAACCTACCAAAGTACAAAGGAGAGAGCGGTATATACCTTCTGCATGTGTCCAGGGGGAATGGTGGTTGCGGCAAATTCAGAAGAAGCGATGGTCGTAACCAATGGAATGAGTGAATATAGCAGGGATAGAGAAAATGCCAATAGTGCCCTTTTGGTTCAGGTAAACACGGAAGATTTTGGCGGCAGTCACCCCCTTCAGGGTATGGAGTTTCAACGGATCTGGGAGAGAGAAGCTTTTAAATTGGGTGGAAGTAACTACCATGCACCTGTGCAGCGTGTAGAGGATTTTCTTGAAGGTGTGCCGAGTAAGAGAATTGGGATGGTAAAGCCATCTTACTTACCAGGTGTAACACCCACAGATCTTAGGAAATGCCTGCCAGATTTTGTAATAGAAGCGATGAAAGAGGCAATTCCGGAAATGGATAAAAAGCTAAAGGGATTTGCCTTGGCAGATGCTCTGATGACTGGAGTGGAAACACGGAGTTCAGCTCCGGTACGGATCGAGCGCTTTGAAGAAACTCTGGAGAGCTTAAATGTGAAAGGTCTCTATCCCGTAGGTGAAGGTGGCGGGTATGCAGGGGGGATTGTGTCTGCGGCGGTAGACGGGATCAAGGCAGCAGAAAAAATTATCCAAAAATATAGGGTGTAAAAAAGAGTAATGGGAATATCAAAAGCCCCATTACTTTTTTTTGTCACAGGATGTTCTAAAAATGGAATTTTATTGAGAACTATATTATAATAAGAATAGACTAGAAGATAATTATCATATTCTTTAGAAAACTGTGGTCTATGGGTCCACTATTCTTGGTAGAGGAGTAAAAAAATGAAGAAGTTCTTTAAAATAGTTGGAATTGGTTTTATTTCAGGTATATTGTTATTTACTTTGTCGAGACATGGATGGAGGGTATTTGGCTTTTCTATGTGTGATTCTCCAAGTTCCCTTTATGCTGAAATGGTTTCTGTTGAGAATGACATCCTTCGCATTAAGGGAGGAACAACAAGCAGTGCATCAGCTTACGTAGGGCATATTTATGTGGTTGAGGATAGAAGTCTTTATGTAGGCGTAAAGCATAATACACTGTTAGGGTTTATAAACCGTTGGGGTGATTTTTATATAAGGATAGCAGTAGATACCACCCACATCGAAAATGTTTATTTTAAAGACAAGAATAGAGAAAAATTGATATGGAATGTCCATGAGGGGCTTATTAGAACCGCTCCACAAGCAACGCAAAGTATAGATGGTGCAGCTGAAGATAATCAGGAGTAATAAATTTGTAGAGTCAGTATATTATGCTGATCCAATCCTCCTATGGCATGATTGGATAAATCAACACCATATTTTTAAAGAGCAGAATAGAAAAAAGATAATGATTTGCTAGACAGCAATAAATGAAAGGGGGAGTCTTTAAGATGATTAAATATCATAGGGATAAGAAAGTTGATTACAATAGATTAATAGACTTATTTAATCAGGTAGGCTGGAGGGATAAAACGAATGATAGGGATAGATTAAAAGCAATGGTAGATAATTCTCAAATCGTAGTTACCGCATGGGATGAAGACGTTATGGTTGGATCTGCCAGATGTACAACAGATTATGTATTTAACGGGCAAATCAATAATGTAGTGGTTGATGCAGAATATAGAAGAAAAGGTATTGAGAAGGCTTTAATCAATAAGATATTAGAGCATAGTAACCAGGTTACATATATGTTAAGAGGAGATACGAGGAATGAGGGCTTCTACAGAAGATTAGGCTTCGAAGATGGCTCGATAGCTTTGGTGTATAAGCGACAGGGGTAAGGGAGAAAAATTATGATAATAGATGAAGGGGATGATAAAGTCATCCTTTTTCGTTTATTTGCAAAGGTATTCTAGATGTGAGAATTGTCCTGAGACCTATTTGCATGAAAAATGCATGACATAATATGAGAAAAGAACTAAACCGCTGACCGCGGTGGTTGCTGGCCCCTTTAAGTCTACTGAGAATATAAAAATAAAGTGGTATCTTGATAAAAGATGCCACTTTATTCATATCAACACTTAGCAATCCTTATGACTATTTATGCTGCAGGTCTTACAGTCAGCGAAGCTGCAAAACTTAAGGTTTCTGATATTGATAGTAAGAACATGCAAATTTCTGTTCGCTGTGGAAAAGGCAAAAAAGACAGATATACACTTTTGTCCAAAACCAATCTTGATATTCTACGAGAATATTGGATGCGATATCACCCTGGTGATTATCTGTTTATGGGCGCAGATGGCAAAAGTCCAATTACTGCACGTACCATTCAAAGGATATTTGAGGAGGCTAAAGAAAAAGCTGGGATTAAGAAAAATGCTTCTGTACATACCCTAAGACATAGTTTTGCTACCCATCTTTTGGAGGCAGGAACCGACATTTGCTACATTCAAAGACTTCTTGGTCATACTTCCATCAATACCACAACCATTTACTTGCACTTAAGAAGAATGGATTTGTTAAATATAGTAAGTCCCCTAGACTCTTTAACAGGTGTAAATAATGGTTGAGCTACAAGATATATTCAATCAATATGGACAGGGCTATAGGGAAAAACATAGATTGCCCAATCATATATTAAAGGCGATGTCTGCCATTGCGTCCTGTAGAACCCATACCCTTGGCGGGCATGTTGATGAGTGCGATAGCTGTGGTCACATAAGGGTTTCATATAATTCCTGCCGGAATAGGCATTGTCCTAAGTGTCAGACTCTCACAAAGGAAAGATGGATTGAAAACAGAAAGAAGGACTTGTTACCCGTAGGGTATTTTCATGTAGTATTTACCATGCCTGAAGAATTAAATTTCATGACCCTATTGAACCAAAGAGAAATATATTCCATTCTTTTTAAAGCAGTATCGGAAACCCTTCTGGAACTAGGTAGAGATGCAAAATATTTGGGTGGTGAGATTGGATTTATCTCTATTCTCCATACATGGGGACAAAATTTAATGGATCATCCTCATATTCATTGTATTGTTCCTGGGGGTGGACTGTCCCATGACGGTAGTCGGTGGATCAGTGCGAGAAAAGATTTTTTCATTCCAGTAAAGGTTTTATCAAGAAAGTTTCGTGGTAAGTTCCTGTATTATCTTAAACGTATTTATTCTGAGAAAAAGTTGAAGCTTGTAGGAAATATTAAAATTCTTAAGAATGTAGGGGAGTTTAAATACTTCATTGGTAAATTGTACAAAAGGGAATGGGTGGTATATTGCAAACCTCCTTTTCAGAGTGCGGAGCACGTACTTGAGTACCTTGGACGCTATACCCATCGGGTAGCCATTTCAAATCATCGAATTGTAAAGCTTGATAATGGACAGGTTACATTCCGTTGGAGGAACTATCGTGATGGAAACAAGAAAAAACTTATGACTCTTACTGTTGAGGAGTTCATCCGTAGGTTTTTAATCCATATTCTACCCAGTAGATTTGTAAAAATTAGACATTATGGGATTTTAAGCAATCGAAATCGAAAGATAAAGATTACGAAGTGCAAGGTAATGATGGGTGTCGTTTTAAGGAAAGATGATAACGCCGTAGTTAAGCTAAGTGTAGCAGAGCTACTTTTAAAATTAACAGGTGTAGATATTACTAGATGTCCTTGCTGTGAAAAGGGAAAAATGCTTACAAAAGAAAAGCCAATTCCTAAAAATTGTTCACCGCCAGAAAGAGAAATCAAAACGGCATAAATCAATATTTCTGGGGGAGGGGGGAACTATACCCTTTTATAGGAAAATAGTGTAAAATATTAATATAGTAAGGCTGAAACTAATAAGTTTCTACTACGAAAATATGAAAATTGGTCCTTTATGGAGGATGAAAAATATTGAAATCCCATAGGCAGTGGTGACGCGGCTTCGTTCTATATTATGTTTCGGAAATTGAGCAATTGTAAATTCTACCAACACTTTTAATCTTGATTAAGGGTGTTGGTTTTAATAGGCTCAACTTCCGAATACAATGCTATTCATATTACGAAACAAGTATTAGAAATATAGAATGAAACATTACATCTTGAAAACTTGATAATACAACATTTTTAAAATATAAATTTACCATTTGATATAAAAACTGGTCTAAAATAATGATAGTTCTTGAACTCTTTTAGTCCAATCTTGTTTATTAATCATAATTGATTACCTCTATTGTAGTACTTGATATGTTGTTTATTATTCCCTTTTGGAAACCGAAAAATCCTGCCATTTAGGACAGTATCCTAAAGGAAGCATAAACTCATGGCGGGCGGCGGCGTTAAAGTAACGGCACAATGCCCAATATTCAGTTGTTTTACGTCCCTAAGCCCATCAGGGAAAGGCGGTCAACCGCGCCTATGTTGTTGTAGATGGTTTCTACCTTTTGACGGCGGTCACCTCTGGCTTGTTCCGGCTCATGGACAATAATACGGTCAATAAATTCATGGACGATTGCCGGGGTCAATTCCTCTTGTTCCGTTTCAAACTTCCCGGACATTTTCTCGTACCGTTCGTCTGTGATTTTCCCGGAAACGTTGTCCACATAGAGCCGTTCAATGAGAGTATCAAGCTCGGCAATGCGGCAGCGGTGCTTCTCGGCGGTTCGCTTCTTCGCCGCTGTTTCCCGCTTGTATTCCTGTGCGCTCCTGTCCATAACAACCCTTGCAAACTGCTTTTCATGCTTCGGAATGTAGCGGAGCAAATCCCGCAATTCCTCTAACACAAGCTGTTCCAACTGGCTCTCCCGGATAAAGTGACAGGTGCATTTCCGCTTGCCCTGATACTGAACGTCCTTACGGTATTCCGAACAGCTATACGAACCCTCATAGCGCGTTCCCCACTTATTCTTGATAGACCGGGTATAGAAGTACAGCTTCGCGCCGCAATCGGCACAATAGGCCACGCCGGAGAACAGGCCAGACTTGCCATAGCGCGGGGCACGGCGTTTGTGTTGGCGCATACTGCGGACAATATCCCATGTTTCCGGGTCTATGATAGCCGGGTGGGTGTCCTCAAATACAAGCTGTTTTTCGGGCGGGTTCAGCCGGGGGCGGTTGTCCTTGTAGGACTTCGACCATGTCTTGAAATTGATGGTCAGCCCCAGGTATTCCGGCTTATGTACCGTTGTGGTATTCCAGAAATACGGGTCTTTGCAAGGGCGGGCTTTCTTCACAATGTCATGTTCGTATTTGTAGCCGCTGGGATTGAGGATATGTTCATCATTCAGCAAACTGGCAATCTGCGCGGGGCCATAGCCATCCACGGAAAGTCGGAATATCCGGCGTACATTGGCGGCGCTTTCCTCGTCAATGACAAGCTGTTTCGGGTTGTCCGGGTCTTTGCGGTAGCCATAGGGCGGGATAACGGCAAGGCGTTCACCGCTTTTCCCTTTAGCCTGCCATACGGCACGGATTTTTTTGCTGGTATTTTTAACATACCACTCGTTAAACAGGTTCATCATAGAGGTAAAATCGTTTTCCCCGCGCCCGATATCTACATTGTCATTGACCGCAATCAGCCGAACGTCTTTTTCTGAAAACAGGATTTCCGTATAGAAGCCGACTTTCAGATAATCGCGC
Organism: Geosporobacter ferrireducens; assembly: GCF_001750685.1. Taxonomy (GTDB): domain Bacteria; phylum Bacillota; class Clostridia; order Peptostreptococcales; family Thermotaleaceae; genus Geosporobacter; species Geosporobacter ferrireducens. Next base: position 3,853,021 of record NZ_CP017269.1, read on the forward strand.
CCGAAGCGGCTCATATCTTTCACTATGACCGTTGCCACATTCCCGGCTTCCACTTCCTCAATCATTTTTGTGAAGCTCGGTCTTTCAAAATCGGCTCCCGAAAAACCGTCATCATAAATGAACTCGTAAGGGGTAAAGCCGTTTTCCTCGGCGTATTTGGTGAGGATTTTCCGCTGATTAATAATACTGTTGGAATCGCCCTGCAATTCGTCCTCATGGCTTAACCTGCCGTATAAATAAATCTTTTTGTCAGGCTGTCTTTTCATAGTGACCTCTCTTTCCGACAGCCAACAGACGGTAATGTATACTCTAATTATACCGCCTTTGCCGCCTGTTGTCATGGTTGTCGCGGGGGTAAATTCTCTGTTTCAAACCTTGTCCGGCCTGTCAGCGTCATATTGAACCAAACGGGCAAAGGTGGATACAATATCGCCCTCCTTGCCCTCTTTGAAGCGGGAGGACACAAGGAAAGTCGTATTGCCGATTTTGCGGGTGGTAGTATGTTCTTCCATCTGAATAGCGACAGTATCGATATTTCCATTTTTAATGATTTTCTGTATAAAAAACTCCTTTCGGTGACTTCGGGCCAACTTGGCCCGAAGTGGGTTGGGATTGTGAAATTGAGGGAAATGTTGTATTATATATAATATAAATTTTATGTGCATTATTTATATATCAGGTATCAAGGAAGGGAGACAAATATTATGGGAAATACGTATGAGATAATTGATGAAAGCAAATGGAAAAGGGCTTTACACTGTCAAATATTCAGAAACAGTATAGAACCCTCCTATTGTGTTACCTTTGAATTAGATATTACAAATTTCTTGGAAAAAGTCCGGGCAGAAAAAATTTCCTTTACTTTGTCCCTTATCTTTGCAGTTTCAAAATGTGCGAATAACATAGAAGAATTTCGATATCGTTTCCTCGATGGCCAAATTGTGCTTTACGATAGGATTAATACAGCATTTACCTACTTGGATAAGAATACTGAGCTTTTCAAAGTTGTTAATGTTGACATGCAGGACACTCTAGCAAGTTATATTTCTGTAGCGGCCCAAAAAGCTACAAATCAAAAAGACTATTTCACGGGACCATTGGGCAATGATGTATTTCAATTTTCGCCTATGCCATGGGTATCATATACTCATATTTCACACACAAATTCCGGTAAAAAAGATAACTCTACTCCATTATTTGATTGGGGGAAATATTTTGACAGAGACGGGAAGAAGATACTTCCTTTTTCCGTTCAGGTACACCATTCTTTTGTAGACGGGATACATATTGGAAAACTAGTAGATTCGTTACAAGATTATTTGAACAAGATATAGGCTTCGAACATCAAATTCAAGGCACGGTCATATACTTCTGTGAAGTATATGACCCACTCTGACACTTTCCGCTTCGCGGCAAAGTGTCCCGTGGGCTCTCCAAGGGGGAACGCCGCCTGCGGGCGGGTTCCGGCCTGATGGAAACGGTCTTGCTCGCGCAACCCCATCTCCAACAGGCTGAGAAAAAGCGGGGCGTGGCTTGTGGCCACACTCCGCTTTTTCGTGGTGCGCCGCCGATCCGCTATGCGCAGAAGCGGCGGTGCGGGGACAAGGTGCTATTCCCTAAAACGCTTTATCTGTGTTTGTTTTTTGAGGCTCTTGAGTGAAGCACGGAGCGAATAGCATATGGTCGAGTGGTTTACTCCCTCCATGTCTGCAATCTGCTGAATTTTCATGCCCTCAAAATACCGCTGTCTTAAACGGCGTTTTTGTGCTTCGGTCAGATTTTCAATGGCATCTTCGATTTCCTGTGTCGTTTCTTCCTTGATGTAAATTTCCTCTGGCGTTTCGGGTTTGGTAACGCACTCATTCGCAATACCGTCCCCCATGTCTAATGTATAGTGCGCCCGGTGGTAATAGGTACGCCGCTTGTATGCGGATTCCTGACGGTCAGCGGCTTTCATGGCTTCCAGCATTTCTTCCGTAATTTCTACGAAAACATCTTCCTTTCACCAGTAGTAAAGGTCTTTCAAATTTACAGTTATCACGGTTAATCCTCCATTCAATTTTTAGGTTTACGGGCTTCCAGAATTGAATGGAGCAAGGCGGCGAACGACAGCCAGGGCAATATGGCACTTCGGGCCAACTTGGCCCGAAGTTGCGAGGAAGTTTGTCCACAAGACCAACAAATAAAAAAACACCTATCCGAGAAAATACTCGAACGGTGTCGTATGAAAAATGGGCACAGTAGCCGCCTATTTTTTGATATGATTTTTTAAAATTATATAGCCTTAGAACATCAGCTATGCTAAGCCGTCACTATGCGGTGACGGCTCCTCATGAATACAGGAAAGCGACTTCGGATACATGGAAACCTCCATTCCCAAAGCCGCTTGACCCAAAAAGGGCGCATATTACCAAGCCCTCTAATAAATAGAGAACAGCGGCTTTGATGTTATTCAAAACCGCTGCTTTGCTAGATGTATTCCTATTTGGCGCACAATTATCCTGCCACCATTACAACGGTTTTTTTTATTTCCGTTGTTGCTGGTGGCTATTTTATATGTGCATTATAGTGCCAGCCATTCTTCGGGATTATCCATTGATTGCTGTAACTCCTCAAAGAAAACTTTTAGGCTGTATCCGTCGGTTGTTGCATGGTGTACTGTAATAGATAGCGGCATTAAAATCTTCCCATTGTTTTCATAAAAAGCTCCTGCTTCTAAGGAAGGGACATAGTAATCCTTAATTCCATGATTATGGAGAGAAAAACTATTAAATGTGAACCACGGAATACAAGAGATGATATAGGCACTTGCAGGAGGAATACCTTTGGCGGATAAGATTCCATGGCTATCCCCATACCTCTTAGTATCATCAATATAATTGCTATAGAATGTCATAAAATCATTGCAATATTCTGTCCACAATAAAGATGTTGTTTTATCATCATCATGGAATTGGGGGTATGCAGGAGTAAGGAAATCCCAATGCCCAAGTATATCATCTTGCTTTGATATACGCAACTCTGGCTGTTTTTCAATGGCTTTTGTAACAAGATATAAGTAAGCCGGGAAAAATTTCATTTCTTTGTCTTTTAAGGTTTTTCTTAGTATCGTAACGTCCATAGAAACGTTTACAGTATAAGTTGTAGGGGCCATTTGGGTGTAGTAGTAAAACATTTGGGCCAAAGGCCATGTTTGTAAATCAATCGGCGTAAAGTTATTCGGATTCATTTCTTATCACCATATCCTTAATTAATTTTAACTGCTGGTCAATGAGATCATTGGATAAATGCAATGAGATAGATGATGTTACAATACTATCTCTGAAAAATGCAATGTGAGTAGCAATAGCATTGGTTTCAAATTCTTTAAATTCCAATGTTCTCTTTCCATAGTTTAACAGCATAGAAAGCATTTGAACTGCACTGTTAAATCGGTTTTCCATATATTCATTCTGTTCAGATTCAACGAAAGCGAACTCATGGATTACAAAATAAAACCGATTCGCGCCGTTCTGTATATCGGCCCGTATCATATTTAAAAAGCCATCAAATAGCTGTACGGCAGGAACTTTCTTTTGAAAAGAGCATTCCAATAATTTTTTCATTTCCTCTTTATCATCTGTCAGTATTTCAAGCATAATTTCCTTAGTTGAACTATAATGCCGATATAGCCCGCCTCGACTTAGGTTACAAGCGTCACAAATATCTTTCATAGTAACGCTGGCATATCCCTTGTTGGAAAATAAATGCTTGGCCGTATCTTTGATAAGCTGCTTTGTATTATCACCCTTTGTCGGCATATTTTTCTCCTTTCTCGCTATATGGATAGCGACACAACTGTCTCTTTTCAAATTATACGACACATGTGTCGCTTTGTCAATTTGGTTTTGCACAAAAGATTAAGAACGGTTTCTTCTAACAAGTGAAACGACTGTTCTTTAAATACATTTCCTCTGTTGGCTGTCTATCACGTTATTTTCATACTAACAACTTGCTTCCTTATGCACCCTGCCCATTGGGACAAGTTTTGACTTCAGCCTGATAGACTTGAGCATGATTACTAGTCATGAAAAAATAATCTTCTGCTCCGGTATTTTAACGCTAAGAATATATGTTATAGAGTTTTAGTTATAATGCTTATAAGTGGTATGTTATTTGACTTATGATGAATTTGAAAATATAATTTCATCATAATAAACAATTATACAGCGAGCAAGCTACTTTAAACGGTATGGAGAATAAGTCAAACAACAACAAGCTTAAATTGTGAAAAGTCTTGCAAGCGAAGAAAGGAGGAAATTATGTTATCTAAGGAGCAAGAAGAGCTTATAAACTTTTTACGGAATACAGGTGCCGGCAATACCGTCAGCGAAGAATTAATGAATATGTACCACGTAAGAAAAACTGATGATATGATGATTCCGACCCGTGACGGAGAAACCCATGTTTACATACATTATCCTGATTCCGGTCAAGTTCCACATCCCCTTTTTATCAACATCCATGGCGGAGGTTTTATCAAAGGGCACAGAGAACAAGATACTGTATTTTCAAAGAATATTTGCAGTCGTGCAAATTACGTAGTAATAGATATTGATTATACACCGGCTCCCGAACAAAAATATCCTTATGCACTGCATCAGTGTTATGATGTTGTTAAGTGGGCAAGTAGGAACAGTGAATTATTGCAAATTGACCCGGCAAAAATAGCATTATGTGGGCACAGCGCCGGCGGGAATCTTGTGGCTGCCATTACCCTTATGAACAATGTAAGGCATGATTTTAATATTGCGCTGCAAATACTTGATTATCCAGTTCTTGATTTGTATACGCCGCCGCAGCTTAAGCGCAATGCTTATAAAAATCCGCAGAAAGTTCCACTCCACATTGCCCGTCTGTATAACAGCGCTTATGTTGACGAAGAATGCAGGCTTGATCCCACGGTGTCTTCCCGTGTTGCCCAGCTGTATAACAGCGCTTATATTGATGAGGATTCCAGTCTTGATCCGACGGCATCACCCCTTTTTGCACCAGATGAAATGCTGGTTGGATTACCTGAAGCAATAATTCTCACTTGTGCAGACGATTATCTTGGAGAAGAAGGGGAAAAGTATGCCTACCGACTATTGGAGGCAGGTGTGATGGTTACGGCCAGAAGAATGCTCAACAGCAGCCATGCTTTTGTAGTGCGTCGTGAGGAGCAATTTAAAGAAGCGGAAAAAATGATTTTAGATGCACTTTATAGGGTGTTTACAAAATAACACAAAAAAATATCCAGGGAAAAAAGAGGGTCTCAAAACAGAATTTAATTCCATGCAGAGACCCTCCTTTTTACACTTTAAAAAAGCCTAGTAGCGATAACCTATGGATGAAAAAATAATGCTAAAAGTGTATTATCTACCTAAACTAACCTACATTATCGATTATTTTCCAAAGCGAAAAGTGCAGCTCCAAGGGCTCCAGTTAGCTGAGGCTCATAGGGAATTATCAGTTGATTGTTAAGTTCTTGTTCTAACGCACGTATCATTCCCATATTTTGGGCAACACCACCAGTTAGTGCAAGAACCGGTTCAATTCTGTTCCGATAAGCAAGCCCGGCGACCCGCCGCGCTACTGACTGATGGATTCCTGCTACGATATTGGGTATCGAAAATCCTGAAGATAGCTTTGAAATCACCTCAGATTCCGCAAAGACGGCACAGGTATTGCTAATTGAAATAATCTCTGTCGCTTCCTTATCAATGGATCCCATATCAGCAATATCGACATCAAGTACCTTGCTCATTACACTGATGAAACGACCGGTTCCGGCTGCACATTTATCGTTCATTGTAAAGTCTTGTATTTTACCCTTTTCATCGATTCGTATTATTTTAGTGTCTTGACCCCCAATATCTATTATGGTTCTGACAGAAGGACATAGATGACTGACACCTTTTGCATGGCATGAGATTTCGCTGATCTCGGTGTCCGCACTTCTGAATTGCTTTCTGCCATACCCGGTTACGACAGATCCTGTGATGTCATTCGGATTAAAGTCATGTGAGATATATAGGTTTGAAACAGCATTTTCGACTCCGGACGTACCTGTTCCCAATTGAACGACACTTCGACCGACGATGTTCTTGTTTTTATCAATTACGACTAACTTTGTTGCAGACGAACCAATATCAATTCCTAAAAAAAACATAGTATAGATTCCTTTCTTGATAGTATTTTAAAGAACACGAATATATTGAAGCAAAAAATATGCCATTATAAATTCATTGAAAAACAAATCAAAAACCGTGAGGCGAGCTGTTTGCTGAACCAATCCCGTTTCAAATTGAACCTTCAAAGGTTCAAGGTGTGATTATGATACATGAATTACCTTTAATGAAAGGGGTGTAATAAGATTTGACTGAAAAAAATCTATTATATGAGGTGCTCGAACAATCAAACGAAGGGTTTTTGATTATGGATGCCAAAGGGACTGTAATTACTGTAAATAAGGCATGGATACAGCTGTGCACAAATGTTCTTGATTTCGATAAGAACGTAATAGGGACACATGTATTCGAATTCAAAGAATATATAAATTATTTCTCGGTTGCGGAATATATTGTTAAGAATAAGACTTCATATTCCAAGGTCTATGCACCATTTGAGGATAGAGTGATCTTCTCGTCAGGAAAACCGATTACTGATAACAGCGGAAAGATAATCTATTTTGTTGTCAAGGTAAACGATATCAGCGATATTTTTCACCTGAGAAACCAGGTTGAAAATTTCAGTCGAATCAAAGAATTATATATTGAGTACTCTAAATCTCAGACAAACGCGGATTTAAATCCAATCCAGGCAGACCCTAAAATGCAAAAAATTTATCAGAAATGTCTTGCGATAAGCGCTACAGATGCAACGGTACTGATCATGGGGGAATCCGGTTCCGGTAAGGAGATTGTCGCTAACTTTATTCACAACAACAGTAATCGGAGCGAAAAACCTTTCGTGTCGATTAATTGTGGTGCGATCCCCGGAACTTTAATCGAATCCGAATTGTTCGGCTATGCTCCAGGCGCATTCACCGGTGCAAATAAAACGGGAAAAAAGGGAATCTTTGAAGCAGCCAATACAGGCACTTTATTATTGGATGAGATAGGAGATATGCCCTTGGAAATGCAGGTTAAACTATTGAGAGTCATGGAAAACAAAGTTATCAGACGTGTTGGCTCAGAGAAAGACATCTCTGTGGATGTTCGGATCATAGCTGCTACCAATTGTGCACTGCCTCAGCTTGTAAAAGAAGGAAAGTTCAGGAGGGATCTCTACTATCGGCTGAACGTAATCAGAATAACGGTTCCACCGTTGAGAGAGCGCCCGAAAGATATTGTCGCTCTCTCAAAATATTTTCATAATCTGTTTAGCCGGAAATATCATCATACTGCGGCAAAAAAAGTGTTTCCGGATCAGCTTTTAGAACAGTTTCTATTATATGATTGGCCTGGCAATGTGAGAGAATTGAGAAATATCATGGAGCAATTGGTCCTTCTTTCAGAAAACGGTACTTTGGATCAGAATATTTTTTTATCCATCATCAACGACGATATGTCTATTCAAAACAGAATAATTACAGAGAATGTGTCTGTAAAACAAATCGCAAGGCTGGATGATATAATAGAGGAAACAGAGAAGCAATTATTTAAAAAGGCATATAGGATGAAAAAGACCAGCAGAGAAATTGCAAAGCTTTTAAACGTATCTCAGACAACTGTTATTCGTAAGCTAAAAAAGTATGGGATCACTACTGATTGAGTTAAGTAAATACATCAAACCAGACAGCAGCATAGGATCGGATAAAAATAGAGGAGTGTTTCACTTAATTGGAACACTTCTCTATTTTTTGCATATGCAAAGCGGCTGGGTGTGAGTACTTTATGGTTCAAAAAAGTTGGACGCTGGACACAATGGCTGGAAAATCAACAATTATAAGTTGGCATGTGAATTGCGTATCTATTTGCATAGCGACCGACACTGTCGCTATATCTGTAATGTAAATTAAAGAAGAAAGGAGAGATTTACAAATTATGTCCGAAAGAAGAATCACATCAAAGCAGCTCTTGCAAAAACTGCAGCTTGACTATTATCTGGATCTTAATAAAGCCAGATACAACGGCCGTAAAGTAGCTTGGGCATCCTCTATTGTGCCTCAAGAATTCATGGAGGTCATGAATATTGCAGTTGCATACCCGGAAAATCATTCGGCTGCTATAGCTGCGAAAAAGGGGGCTCTGCCATACATTGATCAAGCCGAAAAAATGGGCTATTCCAATGATATTTGCTCATATGCCCGCATCAATCTGGCATATGCAGCAATGAAGACAAATGAAATTCCGCCGCTTCCCAAACCTAATTTTGTTGTTTGTACAAACAATATCTGCAATGTGCTGATTAAATGGTATGAATCCCTAGCGAAGCATTTTAAAGTGCCTTTTTTCTTGATTGACGTGCCGTTTAACCATGAAAACTGCGGAGTCAATGAGGAAACATCCACTTTCAATCCGATTCCCCAGGATCGAATTGATTATGTGAAAGCACAGTTTGAAGAATTCATTAAATTTCTTGAGGATATCTGCGGCAAAAAATTTGATTACGAAAAATTTAAAGAGGTCATGACAATTTCTAACCGTACCGCCAAAGCATGGAGCAAAGCGATGAATTATGCTTCTATGATGCCGACGCCCTTGGATGGATTCAACATGTTCAACTACATGGCGATGATGGTATGTCTTCGCGGAAAAAAAGAATCAGCGATGCTTTATGAGATGATCGCTGCTGAGATGGAGGAAAACATCAAAGCGGGAAAAAGCCAGTTTCCCGGTGAGCAAAAATACCGTATTATGTGGGATGGAATCGCTTGCTGGCCTTATCTCAAGCACAATTACACAAGCATGCTGAAGAATGGTGTGGTCATATCGGGATCTACCTATCCAAAGGCATGGGAAATCGTTTATGAGGTTGGAAACATGGATGAGCTTGCCAGTATTTATGCAGGGATCGGCAATAACAGAAATCTGGCAGATCAGCGGGATATCCGCGCTGTCATACAGCGTTCCTGCAAATGCGATGGCGTTATCTATCATATGAACCGAAGCTGTAAGGTCATGGACTTCATGCAGCCGGAAATGCGCCGCCAAATTTCCGAAATAACGAATATTCCTTTTGTATCTTTTGACGGCGATCAGAGTGATCCCAAGAATTTTTCAGAGGCTCAGTTTGAGACACGGGTAGAAGCGCTGGTGGAAAACATGAAAGGAAATAAGGAGGGGTTGGCACAATGAGCAGAGTAGATGATTTGCTGAAACAGATGATCTATGTTACCGAAAATGTAGATAAAGTTGTCAGCGATAAGAAGCATTCAGGCAAGAAAGTGGTTGGAGTATTGCCAATTTATGCTCCTGAGGAGTTGGTTCACGCAGCTGGAATGTTTCCTGTCGGATGCTGGGGCGGATCTACCAATATTTCGATGGCAGCAAAATACCTTCCGCCGTTTGCCTGCTCCATCATGCAGGCGGTTATGGAATATGCCGAAAGAGGTACTTATAAGGATTTGGATGCATTACTTGTACCGACGCCTTGCGATACATTGAAGGCAATATCTCAAAATCTGATCTATGCATGTCCTGATCAGAAAATTATTATTTTAACCCATCCTCAAAACAATAAAATGGAGGCTGGTGTTATCTTTGCCAAAAGTGAATTTGCAAAGGTTAAGGCACAATTGGAAGCTGTTGCTGGAACCACGATCTCCGATCAAGTAATCAACGAGAGTATTGAAATATACAATGATCATCGCAGCGCATTGATGAAATTCACTGAAATTATTGCCAATAACCCTGGCGTGCTTTCAGCTGTAAATCGTCATTATGTTATAAAATCGGGCTTGTATATGGAAAAAGAGGAACATACCAAACTTATTAGAGAACTGAATAGTATCTTAAAAGCTGAACCGAAAATGGACTGGCCGGGAAAAAAGATCGTTCTTGCAGGAATCTTAGCTGAACCCAATGGTTTGTTGGAAATATTCGATGAATTCAGTCTTGCGGTTGTTGCAGATGAACTTGCTCAGGAAAGCAGGCAATTCAGAACTTTGGTACCGGAGGGAAAAGACCCGCTGGAGCGGCTGGCAAGGCAATGGCAGAATAGGGAGGCGTGTTCCGTCATACTGGACAGCGAGAAAAAGCGTGCGAAGCATATCGCTGCGCTGGCAAAAGCTAATCAGGCTGACGGTGTAATATTTTGCCAGATGAAATTTTGCGATCCTGAAGAGTTTGATTACCCATCAATCAAGAAAGCTTGTGAGGATGCGCAGATTCCGCTGCTACATCTGGAGAGTGATCAATTGTCTGATTCCACAGGCCAGTATAGAACACGAATTCAAGCATTTTGCGAATTGCTTGGCCATTAGACATAAGGGAGGTTAAGAGGATGAACTATATCAAAGAGTACCAAAATAAATTAATGACAGCAGATGATGCAGCAAGAACAGTGAAAAATGGAGATTTTGTAATGTACCCTCATTTTGCTATCAAAACTCCGCTCCTAGATGAGGCTCTGGCGATGAGAAAGATGGAATTAGAAGATGTAAAGATCAATTTTGTTACGCTGACCTACATGCCGGAGGTAATCAAAGCGGATCCCGAAGGTGAAGTCTTTATTTTTAGAGATGGTTCTTTCAGCGCGGCGACCCGTGGCTTTTGCAAGATGGGTATACCAATTGTCGCAATCCCTTCTCTTTATCATGAGGCAGGGAGAAATTATGAGATTGAACAGTTAAAGCACGATGTACTATTTCTCGCGGTAACACCCATGGACGATAAGGGTTATTTTAATCTTGGGCCTTCAAGCTCTTATATTGTGGATATGATTAAAGAGAGAGGCGGCATTGGAAGAAGCATGAAGATTTTTGTGGAAGTTAATGCCAAACTCCCTCGTGTACCCGGAGATAATCATGTTCATATCTCACAAGTGGACGGCATCATTGAAGGAGAGCCGGAGGATATGATGGCAATACCTAAGATACCACCTACAGCGGTTGATAAAAAAATCGCGGAGCACATCATGTCGGAAATGGTAGATGGTGCTTGTCTACAGCTTGGCATTGGAGGAATGCCAAACTACGTGGGCAGCATGCTGGCGGACAGTGATTTTAAGGATTTGGGCTGCCATACAGAGATGTTTGTTGATGCTTATATGGATTTGTATAACGCGGGGAAACTCACAAATAAACGGAAAAATATTGATGTGGGGAAGAGTGTGTTTACCTTTGCAATGGGATCGAGAAAGCTTTACGAATTCTTGAGCAACAATTTGGAGGTTGAATGCCGCAGCGTTTCATATACAAACAATCCTTTTATAATTGCTCAAAACCATAATGTTTTCTCTATTTGCAGTTGCATCGCAGTGGACATGATGGGCAACGTATCCTCTGAATCTGTAGGATATAAACAAATATCCGCAACGGGAGGGCAATGGGATTATCACTACGCTTCCATGCATTCCAACGGAGGCAAAGGCTTCGTATGTATGCCCTCAACAAAGAAAGACCATAAGGGAAACGTAACCTCAAACATCGTTCCTAGCTTGCCTGTGGGAACCCAGATATCAGTAGCCTGCAATACCACAAATTACGTTGTAACCGAATATGGCGCTGTAAATATCAAAGGACTCTCCATGTGGGAACGTGTTGAATCATTGGTTTCTATTGCCCATCCCGATTTCCGAGAAGAAATTCTACAGGCAGCGGCGAAGGCTGGTATTTGGAGAAGAAGTAACAAACGATAGTTGGAAAGGAGCGTGCAAAATTTGAAATATAATATCAAAAAAGCGGCAGTAATCGGAGCAGGGGTTATGGGTGCCGGGATCGCAGCAATACTGGCAAATGCAGGAATTACAGTAGTATTGCTCGATATTGTTCCAAAGGAATTTTTAGGTGCTGAAGGAAAGAAAAGATCGGCTTTGGCAGTGGGGGCTATAGAAAGGCTCTTGGCAGACAAAAAACTACCGGCTTTTGCCACAGATGAAATGGCCAAATACATAACGCCTGGCAATCTGGAGGACGATCTGTCCTTGATTTCGGATTGTGACTGGATCATAGAGGTGGTTGCGGAGAATCTGGAAATCAAACATAAACTGATAGAAAGGCTGCTCCCACATATAAAAGCGGATGCTATACTTTCAACGAATACTTCAGGCATTCCTGTTGCCTCTATCGCTAAAAACATGCCTGTTGATTTACAGAAGCGTTTTTTAGGAACACATTTCTTTAACCCGCCAAGATATATGCGTCTTTTGGAAATCATTCCTACAGCAGAGACAGAAACGGATGTTATTGAGTATATGACGGATTTTGGATATCACATTTTGGGCAAAGGCGTTGTCAAAGCACACGATACACCAAACTTTATCGCAAATCGGATCGGAGCGGTGGTAACCCCCCTAGCCTTCAGGCAGATGAAGAAGTATGGATTCGGAATTGACAAAATTGACGTATTAACAGGAAAGCTGATCGGAAGAGCGAAAAGTGCAACTTTCGAGACAGCTGACTTAGTGGGTCTGGATGTTCTTGCCCATGTGAATAACAATATTTTGGGCGCCCTGACAGATGAGGAAGAAAAAGAGTATTTTAAATTGCCGGAAGAAATAAGGGCTATGTGTGAAAACGGGCAGCTTGGAAACAAAACCGATGCTGGATTTTATAAGCGTGTAAAAGATGAAAATAATAAAAAGATCAAACTGGTTTGGGATTTTGCAAAGCAAGAATATGTGATGCCGGATCAGATAGAAGTTCCTTTTATAGAAGTCGGAAAGAAGATATCCAGGCTAAGGGATCGCCTGTGTGCATTGATTTATTCGGATGAGGCAGAGAGCAAATTCCTGTGGGAGAATATCTCGGAAATAATTTACTACTCGGCAAAGGTGAAGAATGAAGTGGCGGATGACTATAAGGATATCGACAATGCCATGAAGTGGGGATATAACTGGGAAGTTGGCCCCTTCGAGCTTTGGGATTTAATTGGTTTTGAAAAAGCTGCACTGAGAATGAAGGCAGACGGAAAGAAGCTGCCCGAATGGGTCGAAGAGCGGCTTGTTAAGAAAGAAAACTTTTATGAAAGGGATCCGGACTTTAACTCCTTTGAATCCGTATATCCGGTACTGAAAAAATTTAATCACAGTACGCTGCTTGATTTGGGAGATGGTGTTTTGGGCTTAGAATTCAAGTCGCCCGGTGATAGCATCACAGCAAATATCAGAAAAGAATTGGTCACAGCAATTGATCAGGTTGAAAATAAAAATCAATATAAAGGATTGGTGCTGCTGAACAGCGGGGGAAATTTTCTGGTGGGTGCTGATTTAAAGGAAATGATCACCAGCATCATGGCTGGGCAGTTGAATGATGTAGGAGATAAAATATCCGAATTTCAGCAGGTAAGTCTCAGAATTAAATACGCAAGGAAGCCTGTCATCGCTGCTGTTCATGGAATGGTATTGGGTGGAGGATGCGAGTTTGCATTACAGGCATCCCGTATCGTTGCTCACGTAGATACCTATATGGGATTGGTTGAAGTCGGTGTAGGGCTCATTCCCGCTGGAGGCGGTTTAAAAGAGCTGGTTCAGCGCAATGAAAAGCTGTTGAAAAGCTTGAGCTGCAACGATTTCACACCGACAATCCAAAAACTGTTATTCCAGGTAGCTACTGCGCAGGTCTCCAAAAATGCATACGAGGCATTGCAGCTGGGTTACTTACAGCCCACAGACATTATTATTGCCCAAATTGATGGTCTTACGGAAAGAGCAAAAGAGGAAGTGCTGCGTCTTGCAAAGGACGGTTTCCGTCAGGTATTGCCGAAACAGACTCAAGTCACAGGAAATTCAGGGATGGCAACGTTGCGGGCAATCATTATGGGAATGACGGAAGGCGGATTTATAACAGGGTATGATGCGGAGATCGCTGAAAAGATTGCGAAAGTGCTTACCGGTGGAGATGTCCCCAATGGAAGCCAAATTACGGAGCAGGAATTGCTTCGCCTCGAAAAGGAAGGCTTTACAGAATTGATCCAAAACGCTAAAACCCATGAAAGAATCAGCGGAATGGTGAAAAACCGCCGTCCCGTCAGAAACTGAAAAGGAGAAATAATAATGATGAAAAATAACGCTGTATTGGTTGCCATGGGACGATCGGCTATTGGAAAGGCGCCGAAAGGTACTTTAAGATATACACGTCCGGAAGAACTTGCAAGTCAGGTTTTGCAAGGGGTGTTAGCGCAACTGCCGGATTTGCCCCAGGGGCAGATTGATGATTTGATTTTGGGGTGTGCAATGCCTGAGGCAGAGCAAGGTCTTAATGTGGCACGAATGATCGCTCTGAAAGCCGGCCTGGGAGAAAGTACCCCGGGACAAACAATCAATCGATTTTGCGCTTCTGGTTTGCAGTCCATTGCAATTGCTGCTAACACGATCACAAGTAGGCAGAATGATATTGTCATTGCGGGAGGCCTTGAATCAATGAGTGCTCTTCCCATGGGCGGAAATATGATGCGACCCGATCCGGGATTGATAAAAAATTCTCCCCATGTATATGATTCGATGGGGATTACGGCAGAAAATGTAGCGGCAAAGTATCACATAAGCCGCGAGAATCAAGACGCGTTTTCCGTAAGGAGCCATGTTCGTGCATATGAAGCTGCTGGGAATGGGAAGTTTGTTGAGGAGATAATTCCTGTCTATGCAGATGTAATTGAAAAAACAGAGAATGGCAGAACTGTAACCAATAAGATTATTTTTGACAAAGATGAAGGAATTCGCCCTGACAGTTCCATTGAGGCATTGGCAAAGCTCAAGCCGATTTTCAAAGTAAAGGGCTCTGTCACGCCTGGAAATTCGTCACAGACCAGCGACGGCGCTGCCTTTGTTGTGATGATGTCGGAGGATAATGCCAAAGCGTTTGGATACCAGCCCATTGCAAAATTAATCGGATATTCGGTAGTTGGAGTTCCCCCTGATCTGATGGGTATTGGGCCAATTTATGCCATTCCGAAGGTGTTGCAGCGTAATGGATTAACACTAAAAGATATTGATCTCATAGAATTAAATGAGGCCTTCGCTTCACAGTCCATTGCCTGCATCAATGAGCTTGGCCTAAACATTGACAAGGTCAACGTAAATGGTGGAGCGATTGCTTTAGGTCATCCCTTAGGCTGCACCGGTACCGTCCTTACCATAAAATTGCTGCAGGAACTGAGAAGAAGAGGGCAGAAGCGTGGGATTGTTAGTATGTGCATCGGCGGCGGAATGGGTGCTGCGGGAGTATTCGAATTGATCGGATGATAGATTTTGTAGTAGATTGGGGCAACTGAAGAATGACAGTGATGTAAAGCAAACAAATTTAATAGGTTATTGTACTCTAATGAAGTTGTTACCTTCAATATAAAAAAAGTAATCCTACCGTAAAAGGCAGGATTACTTTTTTTTCTTCTGTGTGCCTAGCATGGTTGCAATCTAATGAGTGAAAGTACCCAGTGCAAGTTGATCGTGCTATGTAGGTAGAAGCTTGCTTATAAATTTATCATCGAAGGTGATCTCAGCAAGCTTTTTAGTATTATCTTTTTATTCTTAATCATTATAATGTTTTTTCTATGATAATGATAAGTATTATAGTATTTTACTTATCTAGGGTCATGAGCTATATTTATATCATAACATATATGCAAACACGGCCTTTAATCAAGTAACTATTTTATTAGGAGCAATTAACGGAGGGTTAGAATGGAATGAATACTTTTACATACATACTTTTAAATAGTATAATGCCTATTTTTATCATAATTTCATTAGGCTTTGTATTAGGAAAAAAATTTGAGATGAATATATTTACGCTCAGTAGAATAGTTGTTTACTTACTTGTGCCCGCATTTATCTTTGAGAATATCTTTACAGTGAATTTCGACTTTAGCATGGTTAAAATCCTTTTATTCTCTGTGGTTTATTTGGTCAGTAACTACATTTTGGCAAAAATAATAAGCAATATTTTAAAATATGATGCGCGTTTATCAGACGCCTTCGCGAATTCAATCATGTTTAATAATATAGGAAATATTGGATTGCCTCTTATCACACTTGCATTCAGCACCGCCCCATTTGTTGTAGGGGAAAAAACACCTTACTTAAATGAGGCGCTTGCTGCACTGGTGGTGGTTATGATTTTTAATAATGTTACCAGTAATACCATTGGTTTTTATATCGGCGGAAGAGGCACTGTGAGTTTTAAGAAGTCCATCATCAATACGCTAAAATTACCTGCGATACATGCTATTACCCTTGCCCTGATCATTAAAGCGTTACACTTTGATATCACATTAACTCCGATATGGTCTGCACTGATTCTCTTAAAAAATGGATTAGGTGCTATAGCCCTGATAGCAATGGGGGTTCATTTGTCCACAATCAAGCTTGATTTTAAGGATGTGAATGTATATATTTCGTCATTCATCCGATTGATCATCGGTCCACTTCTTGCGATGTTACTTATATATATATTTAGATTTGACAGCGTAGTCGCTCAAACCATACTAATTGCCTACTCTGTCCCTATCGGATTGACTACCGCGTTGATTGCCATCGAATATAATAATAATCAAGATTATACGATCCAGGCGGTTGTTGCATCAACACTTTTCAGTACCATTACACTGCCATTTGTGATCTATATTGCTGGAATGATCTATCCAGCCTAAGTGCTAAAAGTTTAAAATTCGTTAAAGTTATTAATATATTTCTTGGAGGTTTTTATGAAGCGTTTAAATAAAGAACAGCTGAATGTGTTGAAAGAGTTTGATACTCCTACTGTTTGCAATGCTTTAGAAGGATTTAGAATCCGTTCGAATACGGTAGGATTCTGCCATCCTGGCATGGTGTTGCGTACCTCGGACACAAAGCCGATGGTAGGTTATGCTGTAACAGCGAAGATTTCAGGCTGGGGAAAGCCGACGGAAGAGCAGAAAGAAATGATGTTTTCATATTTTCGTGACGTACGGGATGTTGAGGAGCCCACTGTTGCAGTCATTCAGGATATTGATGAACGACCCATCGGGTCGTTTTGGGGAGAGGTGCAAGCAACCACATTTAAAGCTTTAGGTGCAGTTGGGACGCTAACACAGGGTGGTATACGGGATTTAAATGAAGTTGACGCATTGGGGTTTTACTTCTTTTCCACCGAAATGATGGTTGCCAGGGCAGAGTCACATCTAGTGGAGCGAAACACTCCGGTAGAAATCTGTGGATTGACAATTCATCCGGGGGATCTGATTCATGCGGACCATCACGGAGCTACAGTAATCCCGGCAGCGGTTGCACCAAGATTGGCTGAGGCCTGCCGTAGGGTAGCCAAAGCTGAGTTGTTTGTGCTGGAACCTTGCCTCAAGGCTATTGAAAGAGGGGAAAAGCCGACTGTGGATCAACTGCGACAATGGCGTGAACAAATGGTCCGGCTAAGATAAGGGGGGATATTCATGCGGAGAAATTTAAACAAAGAACAGTTGATAGAAAAATCCAGACAGCTTCGAATCAATATTTTAAAGATGCTTTCAAAAGCAGGATCGGGTCATCCCGGCGGTTCTTTGTCAGCGATTGATATTTTGACAGTACTTTATAATAACATTCTACGGCATGATCCTAAGATCCCGGGTTGGGAGGAAAGGGACCGGCTGATTTTGTCCAAAGGTCATGTTTGTCCGGCTTTATATGCTGTTTTGGCAGATTTTGAATATTTTCATGAAGATGAACTGAAGGGCTTAAGAAAATATGGATCTATGCTTCAGGGGCATCCCTGCATGAACAAAACGCCGGGGGTAGAAGTATCAGGAGGATCCCTTGGGCAGGGGCTTTCTATTGCAACAGGTATCGCCCTCGGAGGTAGATTGGATCAAAAAGACTTTCGAGTCTATTGCCTCATGGGAGACGGTGAAATCCAGGAGGGACAAATTTGGGAAGCGGCAATGGCAGCCGGACACTATAAGCTGGATCAGCTTTGTGGGATCGTTGACTATAATAGACTGCAAATCGACGGAGTTGTGGATGAGGTGATGGGGATCAACCCATGTAAGGACAAGTGGATCGCCTTTAATTGGAATGTGATTGAGGTCGACGGGCATGACGTGCTGAAAGTGGAGGAAGCTTTCAAGCAGGCTGAAGCCTATAAAGGGAAGCCGACAGTTATCATCGCCCATACGGTGAAGGGCAAGGGCGTTTCCTTTATGGAAAATTCTCCTGCTTGGCACGGAACAGCACCTAATCATGCACAGCTTGAAGAGGCCTTATTGGAACTCGAATCAAAAAAGGGGTGAACACGAAATGCTTACGGTTGATTTAAAATTAGACCTCAATAATATTCAGAAAAAACCAACTCGTGATGGATACGGAGAGGGGCTGGTAGAAGCAGGAAGGAAGGATCTAAATGTGGTGGCACTAGGTGCGGATATTACCGCGTCAGTGCGGGTTGATTGGTTTAGAGATAAATATCCAGAACGGTTTATCAGCGTTGGTATTGCAGAACAAAATCAGGTAGGGATAGCTGCAGGACTCAGCCTCACAGGAAAGGTGCCTTTCGTAACCAATTATGGTGTGTTTTTAGCCGGAAGAGCTTGGGATCAAATACGAACGACTGTCTGCTATGCAAACCTCAATGTAAAGCTTGGTGGTGCTCATGGGGGGATCTCAGTGGGACCAGACGGAGCGACCCATCAGGCCTTGGAAGAAATAGCTGTCATGAGATGCTTGCCCAATATGAAAGTAGTTGTACCTGCGGATGCCAACGAGACCAAAAAGGCGACCCTAGCTGCAGCTGAAATCTATGGACCGGTTTATATCCGGTTTGGGAGAGAAAAAGTGCCCTCTATTACCAATGAGGATACTCCATTTGAGCTAGGTAAGGCATACTGCGTTCGGAAAGGAACCGATGTTGCAATCATTGCATGTGGCGCCATGGTATATGAAAGCCTGGTTGCCGCAGAGAAACTGGGAAAAGAAGGAATCCAGGCAATGGTAATCAATAATCACACGATAAAGCCTTTAGACGCAAAAACACTTATTGAAGCTGCCAGAATAACTGGAGCCGTGGTAACGGCTGAAGAACATCAGGTGGCTGGAGGTATGGGAAGTGCTGTGCTAGAGCTGTTAGCGCAAAACTGTCCGGTACCGGCCAAAATGGTGGGAGTTTATGACCGATTCGGAGAATCTGGTGATCCTGACATTCTAATGAAGGAATTTGGACTGATCGACACGAACATAGCTGATGCAGTCAGGGCGGTTCTCAAGATGAAAAATAATCCAGAAAGCAAAGAGGAGTGAGAATATTGAAAAAGAAAGCAAAGCTCTACATAGCTAGGAAACTGCCGGAACCAATTGAACAGATGCTGGCATCATTTTTTATTGTAAAGTCCAATCCAAGTGAAGATCTAGAAAGCAAAGAGGAATTTTTAAGAAATATAGAGGGGATTACTGCCCTTGTGACAGATTCCCGGGTTAAGGTTGATGAAGAAGTCATGAACGCGGCAGGACCGCAGTTGAGGGTAATCTCAAACTATGCCGCAGGTTTTAATAATATTGATGTTGCAGCTGCAACAAAAAAGGGAATTGCAGTTACCAATACGCCGGGTGCGGTCAATAACGCCACTGCAGATATTGCATGGGCGCTCATGTTTGGTATTGCTCGCCGTGTAGCTGAAGGAGATCGTCTGATAAGAACCGGTGAACCTTGGAACTGGTCACCATCATTTTTTTTAGGCCGTGATTTTACAGGGAAAACACTAGGGATCATAGGGGCAGGACGGATCGGTATGAGCATGGCGAAAAGAGCCTGCGGCTTCGACATGGAAATCATCTATGCCGACGGCAGGGTGAATGAGCAGCTGGAGAAGGAATTGGGAGCTAAGCGGGTTGATTTGGAAACCTTACTAAAGGAAGCGGACTATATTTCCATACATACACCGCTGACACCTGAGACCCGCCATCTGATTTCAGAAAAAGAGTTTGCTATGATGAAACCTACATCCATCTTAATCAATACTTCCCGAGGTCCGGTTGTAGATGAACAGGCATTGGTAGAAGCATTGAAGACACGTACCATATGGGGTGCAGGTCTAGATGTGTTTGAAAATGAACCCTATGTTAATCAAGAGCTTTTCAAGCTTGATAATGTGGTGATGACGCCGCATATCGGTACAGCGACACCGGATGCACGACGGGACATGGCAATCATGGCAGCACAAAACATTTTGGATATTATGGAAGGGAAGACTCCTGTCGGGATTGTTAACCGTGAGGTGTTAAACCGATAGGCAATGAAGAAGTAGTTATTGTCAATCACTGATATAAACAATAATTTGAAAGGAAGAAAACATATGCATGCTCTCGAAAAAATTCTTGCAAAAGCAGCAAAAAAAGATTCAGTCAGAGCCGGTGAAATTGTAAACTGTGAGGTCGATATGGCCGGTGTCAATGACCTTTATCTGCAGACGATTCGATCATTTTATGAGATGGGGGGAGAAAAGGTTTTTGCGCCGCAGAAAACCATCGTTTTCCTTGACCATTATGCTCCGGCTTCTACGATTATTCAGGCCGATAATCAAAAGCAGTTCCGCGCTTTTTGCCGCGATCAGGGTATTGATAAATTGATGGATATCAATCAAGGTGTATGTCATCAGATTATGGCAGATAAAGGTTTTTCAAAACCCGGTCAATTGATTGTGATTACTGATTCTCATACAACCACCAATGGCGCTTTCGGTGCCTTTGGAACAGGTGTAGGGGCAACAGAGCTGGCGGTTATCCTTCGAACAGGATCATTATGGTTTCGTGTTCCCGAAGTGATACGAATCAATCTTGAAGGTGAGCTTAAGCCGGGCGTTTATGCAAAGGATGTGATTTTATATATCATTGGGAAAATGGGAGCAGATTATGCCGTTTATAAAGCTGTGGAATTTACGGGCTCATTACTTAATCAACTAAGCATGTCAGAGCGCATGGCATTATGCAATATGACAACGGAGATGGGTGCAAAAACCTCCTATATCCAGCCTGACGAAATAACTTTCTCTTATCTTAAAGATAAAGCTGTGGATTATGAAGTGTTCGAAACGGATGCAGATTATCAATATAGTGCGGAACTTACCTTTGATGTTACTGATTTAGGGACACAGATAGCCGCTCCCCACAGCGTGGATAACGTCTTCCCCCTTAGTGAATTTGAAGGGAAACCGGTTGACCAGGCTTTTATAGGAACCTGTACAGGCGGGAGAGTTCAGGATTTGGCTGCTGCGGCGTATATACTGAAAGGTCGCAGGATAAACCCTTCTACGCGACTACTCGTTGTTCCGGCTTCTTCACAAGTCCTTCTTGAGTCAATAGAAAAGGGATATATACAGACACTTGTCGATGCGGGGGCAACGCTGGTTACGCCAGGTTGTGCAGCCTGCCTTGGTACCCATGAGGGGATGATTGCGGAAGGTGAAGTCTGCATTACCTCGTCTAACCGTAATTTTCCTGGTCGAATGGGTCACTCGAAAGCTGAAATTTTTCTGGCATCACCAGCCAGTGTGGCGGCGGCGGCCTTGAACGGCCATATTACAGACCCGGCCAGATATCTGGTTGAAAGGGAGGATCACGATGAATAAAATAGTTGAGGGAAAGGCCTATGTCTTTGGCAGTAATATCGATACAGATCAGATTTATCCGGGACGGTATCTGGCATTGACCGATCCGGCGTTAGTTGCAGAGCATGTCATGGAGGGTGCTGATCCTGATTTTGTCAATAAAGTACAGCCCGGTGATATCATTGTAGCAGCGAAAAACTTCGGCTGTGGTTCCAGTAGGGAACATGCAGTCATCACCATTAAAAATGCCGGGGTAGGAGCGATTTTAGCAGAATCTTTTTCCCGGATATTCTATCGTAACGCGATTAATTTGGGGCTGCCCGTGCTGGTAATTCCTGATATTGCTGCAAAGGTAAAATCTGGCGACCGACTTTCTGTAGATATTCAGACAGGTCTAGTACGAAACGAAACCAGCGGTATCGAAGTCAGAGGCGAGCAAATTTCAGAGTATATGTTTCATATTCTGGAGAATGACGGTATAAAAAACCTGATCAAAAAGAAGTATGAAAAGTAAATCAACCTCAATCCTGAGGAAATAGGATTGAACAAGCTTATAAAGGTGTTTCTTTCAGATAGTCATTTATGATTGACTGGGTTAAATTGATAAAAGCCTCGATCAACTCCGGATGATAGGTATTTTTCCGATAGTAAATGGACAGCTGCCTATAATGATTACCATTTAGTCCATATCTCTTGACTAAATTATTAGTCCAGTAAAATCTGTTCAGGGGAGAATAAGGGAGAATCGTAAAAGCAAGACCTTCCGTTACCATACTGTAACAGGTTTCCCAGTTGCTTGTTTCAAAAATGATTTTTGGTTGAATGTTAATGTCACTAAAAATCCTGTCAATCATCTGTCTAAGACGGTGTTTTGGCTTCAGTAAGACAAAAGAACAATCCTTTAGACAAGACAAATCGATGATCGGCAAGGTGCTGTTTTCACTTTTTTCAATCCTAGAGGGTGCGAAAGAATCAGGAGCTAGTAATATGAGCTCTTCTTTGAACAAAGGAACGTGACCAAAGGCATTGTTGTTTATAACGGCATTGGTGAAAGCCACTTCAAGGTCACCGGAGGCCAACAGTTCCTCAAGTATAGTCAGACTTTCCTCGTACAGTGTAATTTGAATGTCGGGATGTTTTCTGCGAAAGTTTGGCAGCAAAGCAGGAAATAAAAAAGAAGAAATCTGAGGACTGCACCCGATTGTGAGGCGCCCCTTCCGAAGATGCTGAATATCATCAATTTGATTCTTTAATTCACGATAGAGGCTTAATATTTGTTTGGCAGTTTCGATATAGCATTCCCCGGCATCGGTCGGCACCAAAGGGGTGACATTTCTATCAAATAGCTTTATGCCCAGTTCTTCTTCGACATGGGATAGTAGATAGCTGAGAGATGGCTGAGAGATGAAAAGCTTTTGTGCTGCAGCAGTAATATTTCTTTCTTCTGAGATAGCTAAAATATATCTGAGTTGTCTTTCGTTCATTGTAGGCCTCCGTTTCTATTCAATATAGAAATTTACTTATTAAAAATATGATTTATATAATTTAATTACTATAATTTTACTAGATAGGTTGACAGATGTAAACAATTGTTTAGTAACATAATCCGATAGAATGGATCAACAGATTAGTTCTTATTGGCTGAAACATATCTAATTATACTATTACTATAATGTTGAAAGGAGTTTAAATTATGAAAAGTTGCAAAATTCTAATGCCTATAGGAAGCTTGGGAGGTGGCATCAATCAGGAATCCTTCGATCGAGGAATGGCTTTGAAGCCGGATGTTATTGCAGTTGATGCCGGATCTACAGATTCTGGTCCTGCCTCATTAGCACTTGGGGAATGTAAGTATACAAGGGCGATGCTGGAACATGACTTAGGTATAACCGTAAGAGGCGCAATAAAGGCGGGAATTCCGTTATTAGTAGGTACCTGTGGAACCAGCGGAACAAATTCTACAGTGGATGAGTGTGCAGAAGTTGTGGAGGAGATTTTTAAGAAGGAAGGCTTTAAAGGTAAAATTGCCAAAGTTTATTCCCAACAGGATCCAGAAGTATTGAAAAAAAAGTGGGACGAGGGAAAAATCCATCCATTGGAAGGTGCACCTGAAATCACGAAAGAAGTCTTTGATGAGTGTACAAACATTGTTGCCCTGATGGGCGTAGAGCCCTTTATTGAGGCTTTAAACAACGGCGCCAACGTGGTGTTGTGCGGTCGTGCTACAGATACAGCTATTATAGCAGCGATGCCCCTTATGATGGGTTTGGATCCGGCGGCAGCTTGGCACGGAGCAAAAACCGTGGAGTGTGGCAGTCAATGTACAGATGGTGCCGGAGGAGACGGAGTCTTTTTAGAAGTGGATGAGAAGGGTTTCTATGTAACTCCGCTTCAGGAAGGTGTTCATTGTACCCCTTATACAGTTTCAGCCCACCTCCTTTATGAAAATAGTGATCCGTTTAAATTGACCGAACCTTCCGGCAGCATTCATGCGGAGGATGCGGTGTATACCCAGGTGGATGATTATACTGTTAGAGTAACTGGCACAAAATTTGAACATGCGAAGCAGTATACAATGAAACTGGAAGGGGCTTCCATTGCGGGTTATCAAACGATCAGTCTGGTTGGAATTGCAGACAAAAAAGTTATGGCAGATCCAGAAACTTGGATTAAGAATATCAGCAATCATGTGGCTAAATATCTTAGTAAAATGGGCATATCACCGGATGAGTATACTTTTGACTTCAAGGCGTATGGGTATAATGCAGTGGTTCCAGGTCCTGTGCCAGAGGACACACCGCCACCGAGAGAAATTGGAATGCTGTTGACTGTGACTTCGGATACCCAGGAAAAGGCGACTAAGATTGCTAAATTCTTCAACCCTTTCTTGTTACATTTTCCGGCTGATTTTAATGATCAACTGCCCAGCTTTGCGTTTCCGTTCTCACCGGTTGACATCCCAAGGGGTCGTACCTATGAATTCCGTCTGCACCATGTCGTCGATGTGGATGATCCTCTTGAGCTTGTTCAATTCGAATATGTAGATATGTAAAATGGATAAAAGAATGGAGAGATAAACAATGACAAAAGTAAGAGATGTGGCGCGTTATGTTCGCTCAAAAAATGCCGGCCCATTTTGGGCCACCCTGGAAATCTTTTGTGATACAAAAGAAGACTATGAAAAAATAAAAAATTCAAAAGTTACAGCAAGAAAGATCGCGGAATTGTACAATGTCGATGAGAGCAAAGTAAAAGTCTTTTATGTGGACAATATTAATGTAATAAAATTCTCTTTCCCCCGCAGCATACCACAAGGCCATAAATATGAAAATGACATGCATTTCGGACAGCAATATATCCTATTAGCAGAGACAGCGCTATAGAACAGATTTAGTAATATTATTTATGCCCGGAGACCACTGTTTCCTTTCAAGAAACGGTGGTATCACGGGCAAATATCATAATTGTAGATAAGATAACTATCGAAGGGTTGATCACTATTCGATGAAGAGTGGATCGATGATTATAAATAATTCAAACAAAGATGATTATTAAAAGGTAATTTGTAGGAATCTGAAAGGAGGAATTTTTTGTGCAGGCAGAAGTTGTATTAACGCCGACAGAATCAAAAAAGCTTATTGCAAAGGCAGTATTTAACATGCCGGAGGTACAGGAGGCTCTGAAAAACGGCATAGTGGCGATACATCCGAGCAGTTCTACAGTTTTTCTTTATCAAGAGATTATGGGCAATATGCCACAGGGCTTGTGGGTATGCGGTGTGATCGGTGAAAAAGGGCTTTGCGGCTCCAATGAGGCGGTAGAGATGATCAAATCACGTGGACCGGGAGCCCACAATCCTCTTGAAGTATCCAAAGAGACATGGTTTTTTAAAAAAGGGATTCTTCAGGAATCGACGGCATTAGGAGAAATCTTGGAACAAATGACCGAAAGGGATGTTTATATCAAGGGATCGAATGCATTGGATTCCCATGGTAATGTGGGAGTTCTTTTCGCAAATCCTGCAGGCGGCGGAGGCACCATTGGAAAAGTTATGGTGGCTAAGCGTACAAAAAATTTTCATGTGATACTGCCCATCGGTATGGAAAAACTTATACCTGTAACCATTGAAAAAGCCAGTCATGCGGCTGGATTCAAAAAAGTTGGAAGTGCAATGGGCATCCCTAGCGGACTAATTCCGGTTTCAGGGAAAAAGATTGATGAAATCGATGCACTGTTTCGATTGTTCGGCGTCGAGGCCACCCCGATTGCAGCAGGAGGACTGAGTGGGGCCGAAGGGTCTGTCGTTATTGCTTTTGAAGGGAGTGATGAACAAGTGAAAAATGCTTTTGAAATGCTTAAAAGCACTAAAGGCGCTCAGCTCCCTGCATTAAATCTTCCGGAAAGTCCAGATGCTTATTACTCCACCCTTTCGATATGAAAGACGAAACTGTTAATTATGTTCTAAATGAAAACAGAAGATTGACGGAGTTATTGAAAAAAATAAACCATACTTTAAAGTTAATTAATGGGGGGGAATTATAATGTTAGTTTTTGGAGGACTTCTTATTATTTGTATTATGATGGTGTTAATTTTGAAAAGCCAGTTTATGCCCGGAAATGTTTTGGCAATGGTCCCACTTGTCATTGCGCTGGCAATCGGAACTGGTTTTACCGATACGATGACTTTTATCCACAAAGGTATCAGTAATGTTCTGGTCATAGCTGCCCTGTTTATTCTTGCCACCCTTTATTTTGGGACGATGTCAGACGCTGGATTGTTTGATCCGATTATTAATGCGCTGACAAAAAGAATCGGGAAAACGGTTTTTAGCGTGGTTGCAACTACAGGTTTGATTGCTATGGTATCACATTTGGACGGGCAGGGTATTACGACTCTTTTGATTACTGTACCACCTATGCTCCTTATTTTTGATAAAATGAAAATCCGTCGCACTCTTCTGGCATTGGTTTTTTCTACTGTTACCGCTGTAATGAACATGATTCCATGGGGAGGTCCTACTGCTCGTGCAGCCGCTGTTTTGGGCACGGATGTTATGATGTTATACAGACAGTTGCTTCCTATCCAGATTCTTGGATTGGTTTTGAGTTTTGTAATTCTGTACTTCGCTTCAAAAGCAGAGGAAAAGCGTGGTGAGTTTGTCCACGGCGCTGACATTCAAACATGTGAAAGCGAGATAAGTATATGTGAAGAAGAATTGTCGTTAAAACGGCCTAAGCTTTTATGGGCAAATGCAGCAATTACTGTGATCGTACTGGTAGCACTTTTTATGGGCGTTCCATCCTATATTACATTTTTGATCGGCTGTGCTGTTATACTGCCCTTGAATTACAGAACGCTTAAAGAGCAAAACGCACGAGTGAAAGCACATGCAGGCCATATATTAATCTCAGTTTATACAATTATTGGTGCGGGCGCCCTGTTAGGAATCATGGGCGGTCTTGGAATGTTTGAAGCATTAGCGGAGGCTTTTGTAGGGATTATTCCGGAATCATTGAGCAGTGTTATGCATATTATTATCGGTCTTATTATCACTCCGCTTGGATATCTTCTAAATGCTGATGCCATCATGTATGGTATCATGCCGGTAATTATCAATGTTGGCGCCCAATACGGTGTGGAGAGTGCCACTGTCGCTGCCATGTTTATTGTTGGCCATTGCATTGCTGTACCTTTATGCCTGACCACTCCGCAAGTATATCTTGGCTTAGGGCTTATGGGGCTTGATTACAGGGAAGCATTTAAGGCAAATTTCAAGTGGTCCATTCTTTTAGGTACTGCTTTGGTTTTGGCGACGCTATTTATTGTTTAGATTGCCTCAGTAAAATAGAACTGAACTGTATGTTTCATGAAATCGTTTACCTTTAAATTGATAAATAGTTAAGGCTTCGATCTCATCTATTTATCAATTTATAAAATAATACCAGAAGAATGGTCTGGTGAGGGAAGAATCGGAAGTTTTGCATACAAAAGAGCTCAACAATCAGGATAAAAGCTGATACTGAGCTCTTTTTATCTTTATGCATTCACTTTTCTACTTCAAAAATTCTTGATTATTTTTGAAGTAGAAATCGCGGTAATGAAGAAGTCGCAGTTGTGGATGATTTGACTGGTATATTAGGCCTACTTCAGAGAGAAAAAAGTGAAATATTCAAGAGTTTTTTGCTAGCAATAGAATTTAACATATAATTAATATAATGTTATTGGTATTTTACTATATATAATGATCCCGATATACTTTACTTGTACAAAATATACTTCATTTGAAGCATTTTGTATAAAGCGTTAATTAGGGGGTAGAATTATGGTACAAGCAGCAGGAGGGAAAGTAGCTGCACAGCTGCAGGCACGGACAAAATGGTATGCTTTTGGTAAAGTTGACAAGGTATTTGGTATTCACATCAAGTATTTTTTTCCCATGGCAATTCTTGTTGGCATAGCAACGAAATTTGGGTTGTTGCCGGAGGGGTTAGTTGGAACTTTTGCCTTTCTGATGGCTATTGGGGGAGTATTTTCATGGATCGGTGCGGTTACGCCACTCCTTCGTGAAATCGGTGGATTTTTGATTATGCCACTGATTGGTGCAATTTTACTTAACAAAATTGGCTTCATTCCAGAAACTTACATTGTAAATACACAGACTCTAATGGGTAGCGGCTTTCAGATGTTTTTTGTTACAGGGATTATAGTGGGTTCAATTCTGGCAATGGACCGCAGACTTATGCTTGCCAGCGTTGCGCGCTATATACCCGTACTTATTCTTTCTCAGCTTTTCGCACTCGGCGCTGCCTTTCTTGCTGCAAAGCTCACGGGAACTAGCATTTATGACGCGGTGTTCTTAATTGCTGCCCCCTGTATGACTGGCGGAACTGGTGGTGCTATTGCTACATTGCCAGCTCTTTACTCGTCTATTTTAGGTACAAATGCCAGTGCGCTAGGTGGTCAAATGCTGGCTGTCGCTGTATTGGGTGAAAATATATCCTTGCTTTTTGTAGTAATAATGAAAGTTTTGGCGATTAAATTTCCTAAGTTTATGGGCAATGGACAGGGAGAGCTTTTGTCAAAGGAAAGTGAGGCCCTTAAGGAGGCACGCAGAACCTGGCAGCCCTACGAAGAGTCCTCTCTTGACTATGCCCAGCTGGGAGCCGGATTGTTTACCGGTGCAGTGATTATGACATTAGGTGTGATTGTCTCTAGGTTTATACCGGTAATCGTATACGTAGGATGGGCGGTTATTCTCTGTATCATCCTAAAAGTGCTTAATGTAATTCCCGATACGATTTGCCGTGCGGCGAATTACTGGGGCCAGTTTGCTATCAAAAATTTGGTTATAATTGTTGTGTCAGCTCTTGGCTTAAGTTCTATGGGTGGTGTTTCCATGGGATCTGTACTGAATACTGCTACTGTGGCTATCATAGTTATAACCTTTATTGGTGCTATTCTTGGGGCAATGCTTGCTAGCAAGATTTTCGGTCTCTATCGATATGAAGGCGCACTAACAGCTGCAAGCTGCTCATGTAACATAGGTCTCTCCGGAGATTTACAAATGCTAATTATATCTGACCGCCTTAACCTCTTTTCCTTTGCAACTATATCTACCCGAATTGGAGGGGCAATGATGCTTCTTTATTTGAGTATCATTTTCCCAATCGTGGCAAGGGCCTTAGGGAAGGTATGATATACAAAGTGATGTTGAATTAGTATGATTGCAGCATGTCCTCAAAGTTAGCAAAATAATTCTAGTGCAACAGAAAGTATGGAATATATATTTCCAAGCTAGCACCAAAAGTAGAACTGAAAGGAGAATTTATAATGGCTGATCAAAAAAATCAATATGAAGTAGTTTGGCCTTCCGGCAAGTCAGGGGTTAAGAAAGGACTTCTTGCACCTCGCCTTGAAGACTTGGAAGGCAAAACAATCTGTGAGCTGTCACACGATTCCTACAGGGGAGATGACATTTTTCCGGTGCTTAGGGAATCCCTGCGGAAGCGCTACAAGAATATTAAATTTGTAGAGTACGATACATTTGGGAACTTCCGCGATCCTAGAAAATACGGTGCTGAACTGGAGAAGCTACCGGGTCTGCGTGACTTGATGTTGAGCCATAACTGCGATGCAGTCATAGCAGGGATGGGGGCCTGAGGGGCTTGTGCACCCGCAGTTGTGCGGGTATCGGCCGCTATAGAAAAATGCGGAATTCCTACTGTTTCACTTATTATCACCGGATTCTTGGCGCAAGCTAGCCTTGTTGCAAAAAGTCAGGGCCTAAAAGATTTAAGGATTGCCGAATACCCTGGCACAATGATGACGGATTCCATGGAACAGCTTATTGAAAAGGTGGATACCGCCCTTGTTGAAAACGTCATCAATAGTCTGACGACTATGCCGGAAGGTGCAGAAGGGAAAGAAGAAGTAATTGCTGAGCCAAAGCCTCGAGATATTGTATATAAAGGAGATTTGAGACAAGTTAACGATTATTTCTACAAAAAACTTTGGACAGATGGACTACCCATTGTTCCACCAACCATAGAGGAAGTTGAGAAATTTTTAAGTTTTACCGATCGATTGCCGGATGAGGTAATAGCTATACTACCTCATGAGAATCGTGAGGCCACAATCTGGAATATTGCAGTTAACGGCGTGATGGCCGGGTGTAGGCCGGAGTATATGCCGGTACTGCTTGCCGTTGTGGAAGCCATATCGGATACTGGAGAGCCTGGTAATCCCAAAAATGCCGGATTTCGGGTTCAGGACGTAGGTACCACACCGGGATGGGAACCGTTAATCATTATTAATGGTCCGATTATTAAAGATTTAGATTTTAATTATGGGCAAGGCGCATTGCGGTTCGGACGCCAGGCGAATACATCCATTGGCCGTTTCCTTAAACTATTTCTGAGGAATGTTTGCGGATTCCGAATTCCGCCAGGGATGGGAGATAAGGGAAGTATTGGTCAAAGTATGAACGTAGCAATAGCGGAGAATGAAGATTTCGTTAAAAACATAGGCTGGCAGCCCTATAGCGTTGATCGCGGATTTGATGCAGGCGAAAATACAGTTACTGTTATGAGCTCTGTTGCGATTAGTTTTCCTATCTATAGTTCGGGAAGTACAGCAATAGAGCATCTAGAGACACTCGTCGAGATGATTGGACGAAGACTCTGGAGATTTGGTGCAGTATGGGCTGTGTCTACCCTGAGATATGAGCCACTGTTGATGCTCGGTCCAGCTGTTGCAGAGATATTGGCAAAGGATGGCTGGACAAAAGAGGCTATAAGGGAATATTTCTTCAAAAATGTGCGAACAACCGCCTTTGAGACGGAAAAGCATTTCATGGATTTCAATGGCATATACATGGATCTGTGTGATAGAGTGAAAAAGGGACAAATATCACCGGACTATTGTGAATGTGATGATCCGCAAAGAGAGATCAAGGTTCTCCCGGATCCTCAGTCCATCCAGATCATCGTAAGCGGCGATCCTAGTAGAAATCAGAGCAAAGGCTTTGTACAAAGTGGTTACCTTGGGCCACCGACAACCAAAAAGATTGTGTTGCCCGATAATTGGAAACAGCGTTTACAAGAAGCAAAATAGTCAATAGGAAATTTTGTGGAACGAGGGTGAGCAATGTGAAGTATAATTTTCATTACTTACCCTATTCCTAGATTTCAAGTAATAAATTAAATTCTATTTTTATTATTTCGAAGATGTTGGAGGACTAAGTGCAATGTTTGACGAGAAGATATACGATATTCTGATTGTAGGTGGTGGACCAGCTGGAATGACCGCTGCGCTTTACGGTTCCAGAGCCAATAAGAGCGTTTGTATTATAGAAAAAGGCGCCTTTGGCGGGCAAATTACTTCTTCGCCCAGAGTGGAGAATTGGCCAGGCACAGTGCAGATGAGCGGTAGTGACTTTGGCAACCAGATGGCAGAGCAGATACTAGCTGCAGGTGTTGATGTGGAGATAGAGACTGTTATTGATATCCGTAATGAGGGTGCATATAAAGTGGTTGTCACCGAGGATGGTGGCTACCATAAAGGTAGGGCTGTAATCGTTGCTACGGGGGTGAAGCACAGGAGATTATGCTTGCCGGGTGAGGAGCAACTCATCGGCAATGGTGTATATTTTTGTGCAGTATGTGACGGGGCATATTATAAGGACAAGTCCGTAGCGATCATCGGCGGTGGGAATAGTGCCCTTCAGGAAGCTGTACTGCTTTCGGAAATCTGCAGCAAAGTCTTTGTTATCCAGAACTTACCGGAGTTCACTGGCGAAATGAAATTACGGGAGGCAGTAATGGGCAAACCCAATGTAAGCGTCAAATTTGGCACTGTCGTTGAGCGCTACATTACTGAGGGGAATAAGTTATGTGGCTTACAACTGGTAGAATCTGCTTATGGGGTAAAAAGCGAAATTAGTTGTGATGGAGTATTCCTGGCTGTTGGTCTGAAGCCAGAAAATGAAGTTTTTGCTGAACTGGCGGAATTGAATGACTATGGCTACTTCGCTTCCGGTGAGGATTGTCTCACCAGAACTCCCGGCTTTTTTGTAGCAGGAGATTGTCGGTCAAAGAATGTACGCCAACTCACTACTGCAGTTGCTGACGGTGCGGTTGCAGCCTTGGCTGCCTGCAGCTATATAGACGGATTCTAAGCATCATTTATGCCGAAGTGGGGACTCGTTCATTAGGACGGGTCCTTTTCAGCCCATCGTATACAGTATTGTGCAGTATTTGACGTGAGGATATCCGAATGATTGAAGTACAATTACGCAACTTCATGTTTCAGAAAGGGCTCTAGGAAAGGTATTTTAGTTTATTCTACGAGTAAATAAAAGAAATTTCTCTTTAGTATGGACTCAATACTAAAAGCGGGGGAGTCGAAGAGTTATTTTTCAATATCATTTATAGTTTTATGTGTTAAGCTGATAAATTTCCCAATAATTTTTGTGACATGTGTGCTTTTGTTATAACAAACATATATATGTCGAGAATAGTCTCCTTCTATGCTATAACAGTTTAGATTGTTGATAAGATCTTTTGTTGCCAAGGCAGAGAATGGGAGAATGGTAAAGGCTTCTCCTTTTTTTACCATACCAATACAGGTCTGCCAGTTATCTGTTTCTAAAACGATGTTAGGCTGAATGCCAAAATCAGAAAAAATTTTATCTGCAATACTTCGAAGATGATTACCAGTTTTAAATAAAACAAAAGGGTGTTCTTCTGTAACAGAAAAATCAACAATGGGAAATCTGTGTTCATTTTTTTTTATTACAATAGGAGGTTCAAAAGAAGTCGGTGTCATCAGAACGATCTCTTCATCTAAAAGAGGGAGAAGTTCTAACTTTTTATTATTGATTTTTAAATAGGTAAAAGCGATATCCAAATTACCATAACATAACATATCATGCAAAACAGACAGCTTTTCCTCGAATAGCTTTACAGTAAAGCCAGGATATTCACTCTTAAAAACCGGAATGATCATGGGAAACAAAAAAGAAGAAAGCTGACGACCACATCCAATCAATAGATTGCCCTTTTGACAATTTTGAATATCATCAATTTGGTGTTCAAGCTCTCTTTTTATGTTTAATATCTTTTTAGCAGCATCAACATAGCATTCACCAGCATAGGTAAGAGACATGCCTGTGATGCATCGATCAAATAGTTCTATTCCGAGCTCCTTCTCTACATTAGCAAGCAAAGAACTGAGAGATGGCTGACTAATAAAAAGTTTATGTGCGGCAGTAGTTATGTTGCCTTCTTCAGCAATCGTTAAGATATATTTGAGCTGACGATCGTTCATTATACTCACCTTACCTTTGTATTAGTACAGCATGCTTGCTTAAAAGCATCCCTCAGTTCTGTTACACGATCATAGAGTAAGCAAAATAATTTTTTGAGCAGTATGAATACCAGCAGATCAGTAGAGTACGGTAAGATAATTGGTAGACTGAGAAGATGGATCTAAGTCATTCGTAGAGGTGAAGGCTATGTTTTTTATAGCTGCTTAAATATTGCAATCTGCTGTAATTATGTAGTAAATTCCATCAGATGTTCTTCATATCGACGTCTGTTCATAGTTAAAATACTATACATATTATAATATATATAGTATTTTAACTATTACTAAAAGTAGTATATTATAAATGCATAGAAAAGTAAACATTTCGGTGATTTTTTCTATTCCAAAAAATCTTAATTAATAGAGAATAGAGATATGAGAATTTGTAGAAAATTAATGAAAGATAGGGATCAATCTTAATTTTCAGACTATTTCCTGTGGATTAAAGCGTGTAAAAGTATTTCATGCAGAAAATATGAAAGTGATTAAGTCTATAGGAGGAGGTTACATTGTGGATTACAGCTAGTTTTGGTGGAGAAGATCGGAGGCGTTTTCGCCTTCACGATGTCATGCCCTATAGTGGCGTCATCTTGCGGGAAGCGCTGCCAAGCGGCTGGGAGATCTGCAGTCTATATCATCATATAGAAAAAATGAAATTATATGTAGAAAAATACATCGAGAAGCATAGGGGGACTAACATGAATAATAGTATTCAAGATTATACACAAAAGGTTAACAAAATCATTGCTGCTATTGAGTTTTTGGGTGCAGCAGTACTTCTGTTACTTCGAGTAACGGATGAGTCTGACCGGTTTTCTGTTTTTAAAGTATTATATTGTGCTGGCGTTATAATAACACTAGTACTAATATATAAAAAAGTTTCTACGAAGGTTACGCGCAGTATGCTACTGCTAAATTTAGTTTTTCTTACCAGCAATAATGTCTTCGATCCGTCTGGTTTTAACCTTTATGAGTCATCTATGACGATAGCGGTTGCTGTATCTGCTTCGGCATTGTACTTGAATAAAGTTGTTTTACTAATTAATGGGGCTATATATAATGTTATTTTTATATCTGCCCAACTTTTGCTGGACGAAATTGAAATTTCGATTTTAATAAAGCTTGAATTCATTATATTGATGTTGTTTTTTATATGCAAATGGGGGAATGAGTTAATTAAGACAGCTGTACAGAAGGAAATTCAGGCAACAGATCTTTTACATTCTCTTGACAATGCAGTAAAAGTAGTTGGTGAAAACACTATCTCTCTAAATGATGATATAGCTAACTGCAATAAAAATATAGGAAATTTAAAAGATATCAGCAATGCTATGACAACTAGCGTACAAGAAGTAACGATGGGAGTTGTAAGTCAAGCGGAGAGCATTAGCCAGATAAGCGAAATGATGAGTGATGTAGATAATAAGCTTTCAGAAATCAATAATTTCTCAAAACATCTTGCAGCTACCTCATTAAATACAAATCAAATTGTTATTGATGGTACTGAGAGAGTAAATCACATGGAAAAACAGATTGATATTATCAATACCGCTGTCACCGACTCGCTTACAACCGTACAAGAATTAGACAAAAGTATGGATGATATAAATCACTTCCTATCAGGAATAAATCAAATAGCGGAACAGACTAATTTACTGGCTTTAAATGCGGCAATCGAAGCAGCAAGGGCAGGGGAGTCCGGAAAGGGATTTGCCGTTGTTGCAGAGGAGGTAAGAAAACTTGCAGAGCAAAGCTCAAATACGGTTAAAGAAATTGATAAGATCATTGGTGATATTAAAGATAAAACTAAACTTGTTTTGGAAAAAGTACAAAAAGGGAGTATTGCAACTAAAGAAGGAGAAGTGATTACAGAGCAGGTAAATGAAGGTTTTAGAAGAATTAAATTATCTTTCAGCAGCATTGATGAATGTATTTCCAATAACTTTAGTATGATTGAAAATGTAAGTTCTATTTTTACACAAATACGTACCCAGGCAGAAAGTATAGCAAGCGTTTCGGAGGAACATTCTGCGGCTACGGAAGAGATACTTGCAATTACTAATGAACAGAACGCAAGTATAGAAAATATTTATGAATTAATGCAAAATATTAATAGTTCGAGTACAAGACTTCAGGAAATAATCCCTAAAAATTAGATAATGCAAGCTCGTCCTTCGTTGACTTTCATAATATTTTAGTGCAAATGGCACGAATTGCTTAACTTAATTGGAAACGTTTTATGAAGCTATTTGCAGAAAGCGACATGAAAGGGTGTAGGCTTTATTATGATTCAGTATAATACAGAT
The DNA here is from genome assembly GCF_001750685.1 of Geosporobacter ferrireducens. GTDB lineage: Bacteria > Bacillota > Clostridia > Peptostreptococcales > Thermotaleaceae > Geosporobacter > Geosporobacter ferrireducens. The sequence continues at coordinate 3,888,879 of NZ_CP017269.1, forward strand.
AAGAAGGTTGATTATGATAGATTAATCACTTTATTTAATCAGGCAGGATGGAATGATAAAACGAATGATATGAATCGATTAAAAACTATGGTAGAAAATTCTCAAATCATAGTTACCGCATGGGATGAGGAAGTAATGGTTGGATTTGCCAGGTGTACAACAGATTATGTATTTAACGGACAAATTAATAATGTAGTGGTCGATACGCAGTATAGGAGAAAAGGTATCGGGAAGGGTTTAATCAATAAGATATTAGATAGCAGCAATCAGGTTACTTACATGTTAAGAGGAAGTACGAGGAATGAGGGATTCTATAGAAGCTTAGGTTTTGAAGATGGGCCAATTTCCTTGATCTATAAGCGAAAGGAATAAGCTAGAAAAAATTAAGATAATTGTATGAAAAATGCATGACATATTTATAAGAATGATGCGACCCGGCAGGGTCACGGACGACCACAGGTCGCCCCTACGGTGCTGGACCGTCAAGGATAAATAGTAGGGGCGACCTGTGGTCGTCCGTAGGATGAATTGTCATCCTAAATGGAGTGAAAAATCCTTACGTCGCATTGTTCTACTATTATGTAGGAATCTATCTAAAAATTTTAAAATAATGAATGGTAGAAAAGATAAAAAAATGAAATAAGTAAATGATGTAGTGCAATATTTTATCATCAGTAAACAAATTCTTATCAAGGCCGATAGAAAAGGATGGCGAATACACATCTATATAAATAACACTAAGTATATTACAGTCAGTCACAAAGTAGCGGAGTTGGGGGGACAGTTCGAGCGTCACCGAAGCATAGAGAAGGTCCGGAGGGAAGACGATGGAACTGTCCCCTTGGCGAAGCGGATGTAATGCACTTAGTGTGACTTATATAGTAGACAGATAGAAATTTATCTGGTAAAAAGAACAGCCAGTACATTTATGAATTGGCAGATAAGGCAACTGTTACAAATATTGGGAGGATATATATGAAAAAATTTATGGTTAAACCAGAGATTTATTTTGGCGAAAACGCTATAAACTATCTGCGGCATGTAAATGGTAAAAGAGCTTTTATTGTTACCGATGCTTTCATGGTGAAGCTTGGATTAGTAGACCAAGTGACAGCACGTTTAGATGCAAATCATGTATCCTATGAGGTTTTTTCGGAGGTTGAGCCGGATCCCTCTTTGCAGACTGTCAAAAAAGGCCTTATGCGTATTTTAGAAATGAAGCCGGATCTTATGATTTCTATCGGTGGGGGTTCAGCCATTGACGCAGGTAAGGCGATTATGATGTTATGCATTCACACCAAGGAGAAGTTTATTGATATTGAAAATATCAAAAAGCCATGGTATATAGCCATACCGACTACCAGCGGAACCGGCTCTGAGGTTACTTCCTATGCGGTAATTACCGACCGGGAAAACAATCTTAAGATACCATTGAGTGAAGATCTAATGATGCCGGATGTAGCATTACTAGACTGTGCTTTGACAAAAACCGTGCCGCCCCATGTAACGGCGGATACAGGGATGGATGTACTCACCCACGCAATGGAGGCTTATGTTTCATCGTTAGCTAATGATTTTACAGATATTTATGCAGAGAAAGCGATTCATCATGTTTTTCACTATCTGCTAAGAGCTTATAAAGATGGAAATGATATGGAAGCAAGGCAGAAGATGCACACGGCTTCCTGTATGGCTGGTATTGCTTTTACCAATGCATCCTTAGGTATTAACCATAGTTTGGCCCATACCTTTGGTGCAAAATTTCACTTATCCCATGGTAGGAGTAATGCAATCTTTTTGCCCCATGTGATTCGTTTTAATGCAGGACTAGGTGCTGGAGACATAGAGAATCAAACGGCAAAAAAATATGCGGCTATCTCTAGAAAACTAGGATTGCCTGCTTCAAGTACGGAAGAAGGCGTCATAAGTCTTATAGAAGGTATCAAGATTCTAAATAGAGAAATGAGTATTCCAGTCACTATTGGTGAAGCAGATATTTTAAGAGAAGCATTTGAAAGTAGTCTATTAGAAATGGCAAACAATGCATCAACTGATCTGTGTACAGCCAATAATCCTAGGAAGATTTCGAAAGGTGATTTAGTAAAGATTCTTCAAGAGGCATATGGAAAATAGTAAAAAATTGCTCAATAAAAATCCAGCTAAGAAAAAGCTGGATTTTTATTTTTAGCTAGAAAAAATTATCCATGCCAAAAACTATCAAAATAGTTTGAAAATATAAAAAATATCATCTTTAATCAAAAAAGTGACATCAACCTAAGAATTTTGAAAAATATGATATGAAACCTAGTATAATCTTGCATGAACATTCAAAAAAGGATGTCATGTATTTATAGTAGCTTCACAAGATAGTGTCAACGTAAAAGGGACAAATAATGATATATTAAAACTACAGAAAGTTGAATCAATAAGAATAGCTTATTGCATTTTTTTACCGCAAACGGAAAACGCTTGCTGGGAAAATTCTTTGATTCAACCACTGCACTTGTTATTAAAAAGCAAAATGCTTTTAATAAATAAAAGTTAAAGGAGGATTTCAAAATGATGAAAGAAGCATTAGGAATGATTGAAACAAAAGGACTCGTAGGAGCCATTGAAGCAGCAGACGCTATGGTTAAAGCTGCAAACGTAGTTTTAGTAGGATATGAAAAAATTGGTTCCGGCCTTATTACAATCATGGTAAGAGGGGATGTAGGTGCAGTAAAGGCAGCTACAGATGCAGGAGCAGCAGCTGCTGAAAAAGTTGGTCAAGTTGTTTCTGTACATGTAATCCCAAGACCTCACACAGATGTAGAAAAAATATTACCAAAAGCATAATCGTCGATTTATAAAGGAGGTGTAAGCTGGTGAAAGAGCAGTTAATTGAAAAGATCATGGAAGAAGTAATGAAGAAGGTGGACAGCCCTAAAGTAGAAGAGAAAAAAGAGGTGAAGAGTGAAATGAAAACTTGCGCATTAACTGAATTTGTTGGTACGGCGATTGGAGATACAATCGGATTGGTAATTGCCAATGTAGACAGCCAAGTTCATGAAGCAATGGGATTGGATAAAAAATATCGTTCTATAGGAATCCTTGGTGCCCGTACAGGAGCAGGTCCTCATATCTTTGCTGCAGATGAAGCCGTAAAGGCAACAAATACTGAGATCATCAAAATAGAGCTTCCAAGAGATACAAAAGGCGGAGCAGGACACGGATCTTTAATCCTATTTGGTGCAGAAGATGTATCCGATGCAAGAAGAGCTGTTGAAGTTGCATTAAAAGAGTTAGACAGAACATTTGGTGATGTATATGCAAACGATGCAGGCCACTTAGAGTTCCAATACACAGCGAGAGCTAGTTATGCCTGCAATAAAGCATTTAATGCGCCAATCGGAAAAGCTTTTGGTATCATCGTAGGTGCTCCGGCAGCGATTGGTGTAATGATTGCTGATACAGCTGTAAAAGCAGCGAATGTAGATGTGATTGGTTATTCATCTCCAGCGGGCGGAACAAGCTTCTCCAACGAGGTTATTCTATTCATCAGCGGGGACTCAGGTGCAGTTAGACAAGCGATCATCGCTGCAAGAGAAGTGGGCGTGAAGCTTCTTGGCACACTTGGTGACGAACCTAAGCCAGCAACGGTTCCATATATATAAAATACGGCAGTAAATAAGGGAGGGAAAAAGGATGAAATCAAAACGCTTTCAAGTATTAGCAGAGCGTCCTGTAAATAAAGACGGTTTCGTTAAAGAATGGTCTGAAGTGGGTCTTATTGCCATGAACAGTCCTCAGGACCCAAAGCCAAGCATTAAAATTGTAAATGGAAAAGTTGTTGAACTAGACGGTAAAAAAAGAGAAAACTTCGATATGCTAGATAGCTTTATTGCAGATCATGCCATCAACCTATCACTAGCAGAAGAAGCAATGAATATTAATTCTCTAGAGTTTGCTAGAAAGCTTGTAGATATCAATATTCCTAGAGGCGAAATTGTTAAATATACTACGGCTATGACGCCTGCAAAAATCGTAGAGGTAGTAGGACACTTAAACGTATTGGAAATGATGATGGCAGCAACGAAGATGAGAACAAGAAGAATTCCATCTAATCAGTGCCACGTTACAAACGTAAAAGATAATCCTATACAAATCGCTGCTGACGCTGCAGAAGCTGCTGTAAGAGGATTTGATGAACAAGAAACAACAGTAGGGGTAGCAAGAATTGCACCATTTAACGCATTGGCGCTTATGGTAGGTGCACAGGTTGGAAGACCTGGAATCTTAACACAATGTGCGGTTGAAGAAGCTACAGAATTAATTCTTGGTATGAGAGGCCTTACCGCTTACGCTGAAACAGTTTCCGTATATGGTACAGAACAAGTATTCATAGATGGAGACGATACACCTTGGTCAAAATCCTTCCTAGCTTCTGCCTATGCATCTAGAGGATTAAAAATGAGATTTACTTCAGGAACAGGTTCAGAAGTACAAATGGGTTATGCAGAAGGAAAATCCATGCTTTACTTAGAAGCTCGTTGTCTTTATGTAACAAAGGGAGCAGGATCACAAGGAACACAAAATGGATCTGTAAGCTGCGTTGGCGTTCCAGCAGGTGTTCCAGGCGGTATTAGAGCAATCTTGGCAGAAAACCTAATTGCAATGATGCTTGACCTAGAGTGTGCATCCAGCAATGACCAAACCTTTACACATTCAGACCTAAGAAGAGTAGCAAGATCCCTAATGCAAATGATACCTGGAACTGACTTTATCTGTTCAGGATATAGCGCAACGCCAAACTATGACAACATGTTTGCTGGATCAAACTGGGATGCAGATGATTATGATGATTGGAATGTAATTCAAAGAGACTTAAAGATCGATGCAGGTCTAAGACCGGTAACAGAAGATGTAGTGGTAAAAGCAAGAAATAAAGCTGCAAAAGTAATTCAAGCTTTATTTGAAGAATTAGGACTTCCTACCGTTACAGATGAAGAAGTTGAAGCTGCTACTTATGCCCATGGTAGCAAAGACATGCCGGATAGAAATGTAGTAGAGGATCTTAAAGCTGCAGAAGAAATGATGACAAAAGGCGTAACCGGTATAGATATCGTAAAGGCTCTTTACAAGAGAGGCTACGAAGACGTAGCAAGCAGCGTACTTTCACTATTAAAGCAAAGAGTAGCTGGGGATTACCTGCATACTTCTGCAATCTTAGATAAGGACTTTAACGTAATTAGTGCTGTAAACGATCCGAACGCTTACCTCGGACCACAGACAGGTTATGTAATCAGCGAGGCAAGATGGGAAGAAATGAGTAATATTCCAAATGCCGTAAATCCGGAAGACTTTTAAGTTTGATAAAGGAAGGGGTGCAAGGTAATGAATTTAAATGAACAATTAATTCGTAGCGTGATTGAAGAGGTCCTTAAAGATTTCAATTTAGATACAGCTGCTCCAGCAAGTGTAAGCGTTCCTGAAAATGTCGAAGGTTTGACACTTACAGCAAAAGGAGAAGCATTAAAAGGTACAAAGAGTGATGAGGTAGTGATTGGTCTTGCTCCAGCTTTTGGAATACATCAAAATAGAACAATCATCGATATCCCCCATTATAAAGTGCTTAGAGAAATTATCGCGGGTATTGAAGAAGAGGGATTAAAAGCAAGAGTCGTAAGAATCACAAGAACTTCTGACGTAGCATTTGTTTCCCATGATGCTGCAAAATTAAGCGGTTCCGGTATTGGAATCGGCGTACAGTCTAAGGGAACAACTGTTATTCATCAGAAGGACTTATTCCCATTAGGAAATTTGGAGTTATTCTCACAAGCTCCATTGATTGACGAAGATACCTTTAGAGCCATTGGTAAGAACGCAGCAAAATATGCTAAAGGCGAGAGTCCAAAGCCAGTGCCGGTAAAAAATGATCAAATGGCACGTCCGAGATTCCAAGCAAAGGCGGCTCTATTACACATAAAAGAAACAGAACATGTTCAACAAGGTGCTAAGCCAGTTGAATTAGATGTTCAGTTCAAATAGTGGAGGTGAAATCAATGAATCAACAGCAATTAATTGAACAAATGGTAAAAGAAGTAATGGCTTCTTTAGGTGCTGCTGGTAAAAGCAATGAAGTGAAAAGCAGTTGTGCAGGTACTGTTTCAAAAGCAGATTATCCACTAGGAGAAAAGCGACCTGAGCTGTTAAAATCACCTACAGGTAAAAGCCTTAAAGAGATTACCTTAGATAAAGTTATTGATGGAAGCGTAAATTCCGCTGACGTTAGAATCTCTCCAGAAACCTTAGAACTGCAAGCACAAGTTGCTGAGTCTGTTGGAAGAGATGCATTTGCAAAAAACCTAAGAAGAGCTGCTGAATTGATTGCAGTTCCGGATGAGAGAATTCTTCAAATATACAATGCCTTAAGACCTTATCGTTCTACAAAGCAAGAGTTATTAGAGATCGCTGATGAATTAGGCAATAAGTATGGCGCTGCTGTAAATGCGGCATTCGTAAGAGAAGCAGCTGAAGTATATGAGAAAAGAAACAGATTAAGACAAGACTAATTCGGCACTGGTTAACACCCAGGAGGTAATAAAATGAAAATTGTTGCAGGCGTAGACATTGGAAATGCAACCACTGAGGTTGCATTGGCAAGAACTACTGATAAAAAAGAAGTGATATTCTTATCCAGTGGTATTGTCGAGACAACTGGAATAAAAGGTACAAGAAAAAATATTCACGGTGTCTTTGCCTCCCTGAAACAAGCGCTAGATAAAGCGAATCTGTCTTTAAAAGACATAGATCTCATTCGAATCAATGAGGCTGCTCCTGTGATTGGGGATGTGGCTATGGAGACGATAACGGAAACGATTATCACAGAGTCTACCATGATAGGTCACAATCCCTCAACCCCAGGGGGTCTAGGGTTAGGTATAGGCGTAACCGTAAATATCCAGAATGTAGAGCATATAAACAAGGAAGAACCCGTAATCATATTAATTCCAAAGGAAGTAGATTTTGCAAGTGCAGCAGCTGCCATTAATCAACTGATGGGTGCCGGGACAAAGATTACCGGTGCAATCGCACAACGAGATGATGGGGTACTGATTAATAATAGGCTGCAAAATCCTATTCCCATCGTAGATGAAGTCGCACTTCTCGAAAAGATACCTTTAGGGATGAAAGCGGCAATAGAAGTAGCATCTCCTGGCGGTGTTGTAGAAGTTTTATCCAATCCCTACGGAATTGCTACTGTTTTTGCTTTAAGCGCTGAAGAAACTAAGCAGATTGTCCCAATCGCAAGAGCATTAATTGGAAATCGATCTGCTGTAGTCATTAAAACCCCAAAAGGGGATGTTCAAGAAAGAAGAATTCCTGCAGGAAAAATCCATTTTATTGGTGAAAAACGGAGCAATCATGTAGATGTAGATGAAGGGGCCGTCAGAATGATGGAGATGCTTCAGGCGGTAGCCCCTATAGATGATGTGAGAGGGGAACCGGGCACCAATGCAGGTGGGATGTTAGAAAAGGTTCGGCAGGTAATGGCAAATCTGACTGGACAGCATCCACATACCATAAAAATTCAAGACCTATTGGCAGTAGATACCTTTGTACCCCAGATGGTAAAGGGAGGACTTGCACAGGAGTTTTCTCTTGAAAATGCTGTTGGAATCGCAGCGATGGTAAAAGCAGATCGACTACAAATGCAAATGATTGCGGATGAATTGGAAAAAGAACTATCAATCAAAGTAGAAGTTGGCGGTGTAGAAGCGGATATGGCTATTCGTGGTGCATTGACTACACCGGGAAGCAGTACGCCATTGGCAATCTTAGATATGGGTGCAGGTTCTACCGATGCGTCAATCATTAATAAAAACAACGAAATCTGTTCAATCCATCTAGCTGGTGCGGGAAATATGGTGACCATGCTGATTAATTCAGAGCTTGGATTAGAGGATTTGGATCTTGCAGAGGATATTAAGAAATATCCTCTGGCAAAAGTCGAAAGTCTATTCCATATACGTCATGAAGATGGAACTGTTCAATTCTTTCAAGAACCATTAGATCCCCATGTATTCGCTAAGATTGTAATTTTAAAAGAAGGTGCAATGATACCGATCCCAGGTCACAACTTCCTTGAAAAAATCAAGGTTGTACGAAGATCAGCCAAAGAAAAGGTATTTGTTACAAATGCATTAAGAGCCCTAAGACGAGTATGTCCTACGGGGAATATCAGGGATATCGAATTTGTAGTACTGGTAGGTGGTTCAGCACTGGATTTTGAAGTACCACAGTTGGTTACAGATGCCCTTTCACAATTTGGGGTTGTAGCCGGAAGAGCGAATATACGAGGTACAGAAGGTCCTAGAAATGCGGTGGCATCAGGATTAATACTGGCGATGGAAGAAGGGATCTACCATGGCAATTAATGCGAAAATCACTAAGCCACATATAAATGTCTTTTATCATAAAGGTTCTATTATAGCAGAGAGCTTTAATCATGTAATATGGGGCATTGAAGAAGAGGGAATCCCTTATGTTATTGAGGGAAAACAGGAGGAAACAGCGCTGGAACTAGCCTGCCTGGGGGCAGAGTCCTCCAATTTGGGTGTAGGGATCGGAATCGGCAAGGATGGCCTTCTTATCTTACACTACAATAAACTTCAGAAGGATCATCCACTCTTTAGGATCAAATTGAAGGATTCAGCAGAAACATTAAGAAAGATAGGCGCCAATGCTGCAAGATTGGTGAAAGGAATTCCCTTTAAGGCAATATAAAAAATGATTTTCAGAGGAGGTGTAGCACTTGTCAAGACTTGCTTTAGGACTTATAGAAACTGTTGGACTTGCGGCTGCTGTTGAAGCTGCAGATACCGCTGTAAAATCGGCAAATGTAGTTTTATTGGGATATGAACTTACAAAAGGCGATGGAATGGTTACCATAAAGCTTGCTGGTGATGTAGGCGCAGTAAAGGCTGCAGTAGAAGCAGGGGTTGCCGCTGCAAGCAAAGTCAGTACAGTGTATAGTAAGCAGATTATTCCAAGGCCTCATGAAGAGCTTGAGAAATTAATATATAGTAGTGAAACCGTTGGAATGGAGAAAGAAGAATCCACTGTTGAAACTGCAGCAAACGAGGAAACTGCTGATGAAACGGAAAAAAAAAAGCTAAGTGAAGCAGTAGACGTAGTGGAGGAAGAAAGCATTGCTACAAATGAACCGGTACAAGAAATAGTCGAAGAAGCTCCTATAATAGAAGAAGAAAATGAGGTTGGGGACGAAGAGGAAAAAAAAAAGGAGCAACTAAATAGTGCACCGGAAAAGCCTTCTAGGAAGGCAACTTGCAACCTATGTCATGATCCAGAATGTATTCGAAGAAAAGGAGATATAAGAAGTATTTGTCTCCATTATAGCAGCACGAAGAAATAATTTTACCCGAGATCGAGTCAGGGGAGCTCAATAGATGCAACACGTTGATGAAGATCACTTGGAAGGGAGCTTTACAATGAATAATATAGATCCGGCTCTAATCAAGAAGATTGTAGAGGAAATCTACAAAAGATTGGAATCGTGTAACGATGAAATACCTGTGGGTGTGTCCAATCGACACATTCATATCAGCAGAGAAGATTTAGATGTATTGTTTGGCAAGGGATATGAACTGACAAAATTAAATGATTTGAAGCAGCCAGGACAATATTCCGCAAAAGAAACGGTTAAAATCATAGGTCCAAAAGGAGAGTTTGATAAGGTCAGAATCCTAGGTCCTGTTAGAAATCAAACACAACTTGAACTTGCATTAACAGATGGCTTCAAACTAGGTGTAACTCCAGAAATCCGCGAATCAGGAAAATTGGATGGATCTGCCGGCATTATTATTGAAGGGCCCAAAGGTCGTGTTAAAAAAGACTATGGCGCTATTGCAGCCTTAAGACATATACACATGCCCCCATCTTTTGCTGAAGAACACGGCATAAAAGATAAAGATTTTGTAGACGTGGTTTGTGAAGGCATAAGAAAAACCATCTTTAGCAATGTATTGGTTAGAGTATCTGACCAATTTGTTTTAGAAATGCATGTTGACACAGATGAAGCAAATGCCAGCGGCTTGAAGACTGGAGACACAGTAAAAATCATTAAATCCAAGGAGTAAGGGATATGGATCTGACCGCAGCAAATGCTAAAATTACAGAATTTAATAGACTGATTGAAGAAAAAAGTTATAATTCCTATACAGGTCCCCTGAAGGTTGGGGTAGATCTTGGCACCGCAAATATTGTGCTATCCGTTGTAGATCAGGAAGGAAATCCCATTGCAGGAGCTACCTATGGTGCTTCTGTAGTAAAAGACGGATTGGTAGTAGATTATGTGGGTGCAGTTAGAATTGTAAGGGAATTAAAGACTGAGGTAGAAAAAATCCTTGGGATGACGCTTACAGAGGCAGCTACAGCTATTCCTCCAGGCACATTAGGCGGAAACGTAAAAGGAATCATCAATGTGGTTGAGTCTGCGGATATGAATGTAACCCATGTGGTAGATGAGCCTACAGCAGCGGCAACCTTTCTAGGCATTGAAGATGGTGCTGTTGTTGATGTGGGAGGAGGAACCACAGGGGTAAGTATCTTAAAGGGTGGCGAGGTTATTTACACTGCAGATGAAGCTACCGGTGGAACCCATATGAGTTTAGTGCTGGCAGGTTTTTATAAGACATCCTTTGAAGAAGCTGAAAGAATGAAGAAAAGAACAGAAGATCAACGCAATGTCTTTACAATTATAAAGCCGGTAGTAGAAAAAATGGCCGCTATTGTAAAAAAACATATAGCTGGCTATCCAGTGGATAAGATTTATGTGGTAGGCGGTGCCTGCTGTTTTGATGAGTTTGAGAGTGTGTTTGCAAAGGAAATCGGTATTGAGACATTAAAACCTTACAAACCGCTTTTGGTTACACCGCTGGGGATTGCGATGCACAGCACACGGTGAGGTGATTGAATTTGGATGTAAATTTTTTTATCAGCATGATCGTTGAAGAAGTTTTAAGACGCCTACAAAACCTTCCCAAAACTGCCTTAGTCATTTTTACTGGTGCGACGGAAGGCTTCGAGGAAGGACTTCATGAAGTAACAAAGCTAAGGAATGATGGATGGCAGATTAAGGTACTATTTTCTCAAGGAGCACAAAGAGCGCTAAAAGTAGAGTCTGTGAGAAAAGCTTTAGCGGTAGATGAGATTCACTTTGAAAACGAAATCAGTGATTTAGAGCAATATTATGGTCATGCAGATATGGTGGTATTACCTACCCTTACTCTAAATACTGCCGTCAAGACTTCTTTAGGGATTGCAGACACGACGGTTACAAGTATTTTGTCTCAAGGACTCCTACGTGGAATTCCGATCATTGCAGCAAAGAATGGTTGTGACCCCGTACATCTCTCTAGACAAAACAATGGTAGAAAAAAAGCCAATGCTGTTTATGTAGAAAAGATGACAGGTCATTTGGAAACATTGAAGTCTTATGGTATCCAATTGGTTGATGCTTCTAGGCTGTATGAAGTGATTGCTGACGAACCTGTTACCCATAAAAAAGATGAAAATTCTATATTTGAAGACATTGCTTATGATGTATCCCATAAAAAAGTTATTTCTCGAGCAGATGTCATTCAAGCTTGCGGTAGCAGTAAAACCCTGTTGGTATCAAGTGACGCGATTGTGACAGCTTTTGCAAAGGATGCAGCAAAGGATTTAGGCATAAGGATTGTATCCTCCAATAATTAACTAAAAGAGGTGTTTATATGTACTTGGCCAAAATAGTTGGGAATGTCATCGCTACTAGAAAAGATGAGGCACTGGTAGGTTCAAAAATTTTGATTGTTCAACCGATCAATGGAAAATATGAAGAAATAGGGAATACAGAAGTTGCAATTGATTCAGTAGGTGCTGGGGTAGGGGAAATTGTAATTGTCTCTAAAGGAAGCTCAGCAAGAATCGTTTCAGGTAAAGAAAATTCACCAGTAGATGCAGCGATCATAGGGATCGTAGATAGTATGGAAGTTAACGGGTAGAGGAAGTGATACGATGAGTGGTATTTATACCAAAGCCGGTGATTCTGGTGAGACAGGACTATTAGGTGGAAGCCGGATTTTAAAGGATGATATTAAAGTGTCCTGTTATGGTACCATTGATGAGGCCAATTCAATGATCGGTGTAGCCTATTCCATAACCTGCCATCAAGAGATAAAAGAAATTCTACGAGGGATTCAAAAAAAGCTATTCATTTTAGGTGCTGAGCTGGCTTCGGACCCTAAAGGGCGTAACAGTCTCCGTGAAAAGGTAAGTAAGGAAGATATACAGCAGCTAGAGTCTATCATTGATAAATATATAGAAATAAATGGACCCCTTAATGAGTTTTTAATACCGGGAGAGACTACTGGTTCTTCTCTGCTGCACGTAGCTAGAACGATTGTCAGAAGAGCAGAAAGGCAGACAGTAAGTCTAAATAGAACCGAGCCGGTACGGGAAGAGGTTTTAAAATATATGAATCGATTATCAGACACACTGTTTATGCTTGCACGAGAGGAAGCGCGGTGTGCCTTTGTTCAAGAGGTGAAGAACAGGGTGTTGGAGAAATTGAATCAAGGTCAGCATAAAACATGCTTAAATTTAGAGCTTGCGAAAAAAATGGCAGGTGCGGCAGAAAAAAAAGCTGCAGAAATTGGTGTCCCGATCGTATTCTCAGTTGTGGATGCCAGTGGAAATTTAGTGTTACTCCATAGAATGGATGACTCCCTGTTAGTTAGTATTGATATATCTATCAATAAGGCCTATACTGCTGCAGCCATCAGAATACCTACCCATGAAGTAAGTCCTCTGGTTCAGCCTGGTGCTGTACTTTATGGACTCCAATGGACCAATTCTAATAAAATTGTTACCTTTGGAGGAGGATATCCACTAAAAGAAAATCAACATATCTTAGGTGGAATCGGTGTCAGTGGAGGAACTGTTGAGGAGGATATGATCATTGCATCCCATGTCCTCAAGGTATTTGAACTGGAAAGGAGAGATTAAAGTTGATTGAAGCAAATCAAATAGAAATGATTGTTAAAAAAATATTAACTGAAATAACACTTAAAAACGAAGCGACAGATTCGGCATATGGGATATTTGATCATATGGAAGAAGCCATAGAAGCAGCTTGGATTGCGCAAAAAGAGCTTGTAAAATACAGCTTGGAATGCAGGGGGAAATTTATTGCAGCCATGCGCGCTGCGGCTCGAAAAAACATAGAGTTGTTTTCAAAAATGGCTGTAGAAGAAACAGGTATGGGAAGATATGAACACAAAGTAATGAAAAACACCGTTGCAATCGAAAAAACACCTGGCATTGAGGATTTAAAACCCGATGCAGTTTCCGGTGATCATGGTTTAACTGTGTTTGAATTGTCTCCCTATGGCGTAATTGGAGCGATAACCCCTACAACAAATCCTACAGAAACTGTAATCTGCAATGCTATTGGAATGATCGCAGCAGGAAATGCAGTCGTATTCGCGCCACATCCGCGGGCGAAAAATACTTCACGTAAAGCGATTGAAATATTAAACCAAGCAATTATTGAAGCCGGTGGTCCTGCAAATCTGATTACAGCGATTAAAGAGCCGACGATTGAAAGCGCAAACATTATGATGCAGCATAAAAAGATAAAGATGCTTGTAGCTACTGGGGGACCTGATGTTGTAAGAACAGTGCTTTCTAGTGGTAAAAAAGCCATAGGCGCAGGTGCAGGAAATCCTCCAGCTGTTGTAGATGAGACCGCAGATATTGAAAAAGCAGCGAAGGATATTATTGATGGCTGTAGCTTCGATAATAATCTACCTTGTGTTGCAGAAAAAGAAGTCATCGTAGTAGATTCAGTAGCAGATTATCTAATCTTTAATATGCAAAAACATAATGCATATCTTTTAAGCGACGAGAATCTAATCAAGAAGCTGGAAAAATTAGTTTTTAATGATAAAGGACATCTCAATAGAGATTTAGTAGGGAAAGATGCAGACTACATCTTGAGAAAAATTGGCGTGGATTGTGATCCATCGATCCGTGCTATTATAGTAGAAACAGACAAAAACCATGATTTCGTTCAAGAAGAGCTTATGATGCCTATATTGCCGATTGTACGCGTGAAAGATGTCAACGAGGCCATCGAATTGGCAGTTGAAGTAGAACATGGGTATAGACATACGGCAATTATACACTCTAAGAACATTGACAATTTAAGCAAAATGGCTAAGGAAATACAAACAACCATATTCGTAAAAAATGGTCCTTCCTATGCAGGAATTGGCGTTGGCGGTGAAGGCTATTCTACCTTTACAATCGCTGGCCCTACAGGAGAAGGGTTGACTACAGCAAAATCATTTACCCGATCAAGAAGATGTGTGCTTGTGGATGGATTCTCTATCAGATAGATTTGAGGTGAAAATATGGACAAAGATCTTGTAAGCATAGCTAGAGAAGCAGGGATTGTAGGTGCTGGAGGAGCAGGTTTTCCAACTCATGTGAAAATTAATGCGAAGGTTGAGTACATTCTTGTCAACGGAGCAGAATGTGAACCTTTGCTAAGAGTGGATCAGCAATTATTGGCAGCGAAGACCGATGAGATATTAAAAGCACTGAATCTGCTTGTCCAGAGCACATCTGCCCAAAAAGGAATCATCGCACTTAAAGGAAAATACAAGGATGCTGTAAAACAGCTGGAAGCTTCTGTAAATGCATATGAGAAGTTAGAGGTGTTTACCTTAGATAACTTCTATCCAGCAGGGGATGAACAGGTTACGGTTTATGAAGTCTTTAAACGGATTGTACCAGAAGGTGGTATTCCACTGGATGTGGGTGTAATCGTAATCAATGTTGAAACCCTGTTAAACCTATATCATGCATTGTCAGAAAAGCCAGTAGTAGAGAAGTATTTGACTGTCACTGGGGCTGTAAAAAGCCCTAAGACGATTAAGATTCCTATTGGTATTAGTATCAAAGAAGCGATTGCTTTAGCTGGAGGAGCAACTGTAGATACCTTTAAAGTCATTGACGGTGGACCTATGATGGGAAAAGTAATTAAAGATATCCATGGGCCCATTACGAAAACCACTAAGGGTTTGATCGTACTTCCAGAAGAACACCCGCTATTAAAGGCTAAGTCCAGAGATGTCCAAAGTATGCTCAGAAATGCCAGAACCGCATGTATGCATTGTTCCTTATGTACAGAAGTATGTCCTAGAAATTTACTAGGACATACGCTAAATCCTGACAGACTTATGCGGCTGGCAAGCTATAACAGTACCTGTAGCACTGAAACCAAAGCATCAGAAGCTTTCCTGTGCTGTGAATGTGGCCTCTGCGAGTATGCTTGTGTAATGGATTTACAACCTTGGAAGCTCAACAGCTTTTTAAAGGGTGAACTTGGCAAAGCAGGAGTCAAAAATCCAAATCATAAAAGACCGGAAAAAACGCATCCCTTCAGAGAATATAAAAAGTTTCCGGTAAAGAAGCTCGTATCTAGACTGGGTCTGCAGCATTATGATGTAGAGGCACCGCTGGATGAAGCTGTAAAAATAGAACCAGTATTCGTCAATATTCTTTTAAGACAGCATATCGGAGCACCATCGACACCTGTTGTAAACAAAGGAGATTCAGTAACAAAAGGTCAACTAATCGCTGATGTAGTAGATGGAAAGCTTGGTGCAAAGATTCATGCAAGCATCAATGGTGTTGTTGAAAGCCTGGATACGGATAAAATCGTAATTCGCCAGGTTTAAATAAAAAAGGAGGGATAAATATGAGTTTAGAGTTAATATTAGCTGCATTTGGTGGAGGGGTATTTGGTGCTACCATAGGAGCATTACAATCCTTTATTTTCACAGGTTTCTTAGTATTAGCAGGGGTGGCGGTAGCGGCCAGCGGTGGAACAGTAGATATTACAGGATTAGTAGCATTTGGTCCTATGTTTGGACCCCATATCGCATTTGGTGGTGGTGTTGCTGCAGCAGCCTTTGCAGGATTGAAGAAAAGAAATATTGGTGCCGGAAATGATATTGTAACACCTTTAAACAGCACGAAAGACATGAGTGTATTATTGGTTGGCGGTGTATTTGGAGTAATTGGTCTTTTATTAAATTATGTGTATGGCACAATCCTGGCAATACCGACAGATACTGTAGCGTTGTCCGTATTTTCTTCAGGATTGATCGCAAGATTGGCATTCGGTGCTACAGGCGTATTTGGAAAATTAAGCCCAGCTGGCAATGCTGCTGATGAGATTGCTGCTACTGGAGAAGCAAGTAAAAAAGTTTATTTAGACACAAAAAATCTTGCATTTAACATTGTGATGGCATTTGGATTAGGTTTGGTATTTTCAAAAGTAGTATTAGATATACAAAATCCTGTACTTGGATTTGGATTTAGTGCGGCATCTCTTATACTCGTATTGATTGGGTTAAAAGATTTCCCAACGACCCATCATATTACATTGGTTGCTGGGGTTGCAGCAATGCAGACAGGAAGTATATGGCTGGGGGCATTGTTTGCAGTGGTATCTGCAATTCTGTGTGAAGTGACAGGAAATCTATTTAATACTTATGGAGATACCCATATAGATCCGCCTGCCATGGCCATATTTATCAGTACATTTATAGTACTTCTTTTCTAATATAAGGATATAGCTAGCGCCGAAGAGAAAGTGGTGATTATATTGAAGAAAGCAATAGGACTATTAGAATTTAAAAGTATAGCAAAAGGTATGGAAGCAACAGATGAAATGCTGAAGGCTGCTGACGTGGAACTGATCTTAGCTACACCCATATGCCCGGGAAAGTATATTTCTATCGTTACTGGAAATGTTGGCGCAGTAAAAAATGCAGTTGAAGTTGGGAAAAGTGTTGGAGATATATTTACTGTGGATGAATACTTTATTCCTAATGTAAGCGAGAAAGTATTTCCTGCCATTACAGCTACTTCAAATCCCGAGAAGATTGCCTCATTGGGAATAATCGAAACGATTTCAGCAGTTACCTCCATTTTAGTAGGAGATATCGCTGTAAAAACTTCAAACGTAGAGCTTTTAGAAATAAGAATTGCACGAGGGTTAGGCGGTAAAGGCTTTACCATT
Organism: Geosporobacter ferrireducens; assembly: GCF_001750685.1. Taxonomy (GTDB): domain Bacteria; phylum Bacillota; class Clostridia; order Peptostreptococcales; family Thermotaleaceae; genus Geosporobacter; species Geosporobacter ferrireducens. Next base: position 3,906,016 of record NZ_CP017269.1, read on the forward strand.
ATTACAGGAGAAGTCTCAGCAGTACAATCAGCAGTGAAAGCCTGTGAAAATAACTTAAAGGAAACCGGCGGAATTGTTAGCTCAGTCGTGATTGCTTCGCCAGCAAAGGATTTCATTGCTAAGCTGCTGTAAGTACAGCATTTATTGATTCGTAAAATAGCAGTAGATATAATTGTATGTACAAAAGAATGATAAGGGAGCAGCCTTGCTGGCATTGCAGGCTGCTCCCTTATCGTTTAAAGAAAGAAGCAGATATATCATCGTGCTTTCACTGGAATAATACCCGAAGTTTTTGCCTAGGATATGGGCAAGAAAATTTAACCGGCTTTTCTAATACAAGAAATATTTGCAGAAGAAATTGTCAAAGAGTATAATTATTTTGAACTATTGGTAATGGCGCCCTGCATCCTGTGGGCAAGAATTGAATGGAAAGGAACGTGCGATGATGAAAATCGTTGTTTTAGACGGATATACCTTGAATCCGGGAGATATAAGCTGGGAAGAACTGGGGAAATTGGGAGAGTTGGTCGTCTATGACAGAACGCCAGAGGAAGAAATTTTAGAAAGAATACAGGGAGCAGAAGTCGTTTTTGTCAACAAGGTACCCCTTCAAAAGGAAAACCTCAGTAAAGCACCGGCATTAAAGTTTATCGGTGTATTGGCTACAGGTTACAATATAGTGGATATAGAGGCTGCTAAAGAACTAGGGATTCTTGTGGCGAATATTCCTACCTATGGAACCATGGCTGTAGCACAATTTGTTTTTGGCCTATTGCTAGAAATCTGTCATCATGTAGGTGTACATAGCGAAGCAGTTAAAAAAGGTGCATGGACCCATTCTGCTGATTGGTGCTTTTGGAATTATCCACTGATTGAGTTGGACGGAAAAACCATGGGAATCATTGGATTTGGAAGAATTGGGCAAGCTACCGGTACCATCGCCCAGGCATTCGGGATGAAAGTATTAGCCCATGATGCGCATCCAAATAGAGACTTGGAGACAGATACGCTAAAATATGTAGAGTTAGATGAACTGTTGGCTAAATCTGATGTAATCAGTTTACACTGCCCCTTATTTGAAAGCACAATGGGAATCATCAATAAAGAAACCATTGCTAAAATGAAAGATGGAGTAATTATTATCAATACCTCTAGAGGGCCGCTGATTATGGAAGAGGATTTGGCAGAAGCATTAAACAATGGAAAGGTATATATGGCAGCAGTAGATGTAGTATCCGCAGAGCCGATCAAAGCAAATAATCCATTAATGACAGCTAAAAACTGTATCATTACACCCCACATTGCCTGGGCACCAAGAGAATCTAGAATACGTTTAATGGATATTGCCGTAGACAATTTAAAGGCATTCTTAGCAGGAGAGCCTGTTAACATTGTAAATCAATAACATGAATAAGGTGAATATGTAATACTAAAACAATAGCATTGACTATGGGAGTCAGTGAAGATATATGTGGTGACTCCCATATAGTATTTTGACATCAATAAAGTGATAGTAAGGTTTTTGGGCCACAAAAGGGAGCCACTGGTGAAATTGTTGAGAGACTTGATAAAGGCTTAAAGCATTTTTCATTTATCATTCAGAGACAATTAGGTAAAGAAATAGCGGATTTACCGGGAGCTGGAGCTGCTGGAGGTCTCGGCGGAGGATTAGTAGCTTTTTTGAACGGAAAATTGGAAAGTGGTGTTCAGATGGTCATAAACTCGAACAGGCTTGAAGAAAAAATTAGAAATGCAGATCTCGTCACTACAGGTGAAGGTAAAACTGACGAGCAGACAGTCTTCGGAAAAGTTCCATTTGGAGTAGCTCAAATTGCCAAACAGTACAATGTTCCGGTTGTTTGTCTATCCGGAGTTTTGACAGATGGTGCAGAGAAGCTCTATGATCATGGAATAACAGCACTTTTCAGTATTGTTAACAAAGATATGAGCCTTAAAGAAGCAATGGATAATACGTATGGATTAGTAAAAAATGCATCTGAGAATATTATACGTTTGTTTTCAGCAGCGAATATAAAGAAATAAAGGATAGTTTTGTAGCGGAATTGGAATGCTCTTCAGTATAGAAAATAGAAAGGTATTCAATGGTGGGCGGAGTTGCAGGGGCAGCTCCATTTTTCTTTTTCCCTATAATGAAAGGGAATCATAAAGGTTTGCATATAATAGAGATTTTGCATTTTATCATAAGAATATTTGTATAATTTTACTCAATATGATAAGATTTAATTATATCACTGAAGAAATATGGGGTAATATAGCCAATTTTAATATAATTAGTGGAAATTAAGGGAATAAAGAATAAATCTGTATAAAAATGATATTCAAACCGTTAATGAAAAATTACATTAATTATAGGGGGTATTTCCATGAAGGATCAATTCCTGTTAAGCGATTTTATAGATATGGATATATTGCAAGAAATCCAGGATAAATTTGCCCAATCGACAGGTATGGCAGCAGTAGTTGTGGACTATAAAGGAATCCCCATTACTAAGTACAGTAGTTTTTCAAAGTTTTGCCAACTGATTCGTGAAGATTCAAAATGCAGAGATGGCTGCTACCAGTGTGATGCACGAGGCGGACTAGAGGCAGCAAGGATTGCAAAACCTTATATTTATAGGTGTCATGCCGGTTTAGTAGATCTTTCTGTGCCGATTATTGTTGATGGACACTATAGAGGTGCCATTATGGCAGGGCAAACTAAAATTATCGAAGAAAATGATATCGAATTGGAAAACATCGTAAAACAAACTACCAGTTGGAAAGCAAATCCACAGATTGTTGAAGCCTATAATGAGATCACGCCGCAACCCTACGAGAAAGTTGAAGCAGCAGCCCACATGATGTTTGTAATTGCCAATTATATTGCAGAAAGAGGCAGTGTGAACATCATACAGGAAGAACTAAATAAAAAGAATTTAGCTTTAATGGAGGAAATGAAAGCAAGAACAGATCTTGAAAAAGCATTAAAGGATTCCGAGTTAAGGGCTTTGCAGTCTCAAGTGAATCCTCACTTTTTATTCAATGTTCTAAATACAATCGGTAGGTTGGCTTTAATAGAAGATGCGCAGAAGACACAGGAAATCGTTTTTGCCTTTGCGGAAATGTTGAGATATACACTAAAGAAAAATATGAACCAGTTAGTTGCCTTAGAAGAAGAAATCCTTCACATTGAAAGGTATTTGAAGATCCAATCCATAAGATTTGGAAGCAGATTAAAGTATGAGATGCATATCAATGAGGACATACGAAAGTATAGGATTCCATTTATGATTCTACAGCCTTTCGTTGAAAATGCCATTAATCATGGATTGGAGCCGAAACTAGGGCAAGGGCATATTAACATTACAGGATATGCTATAGAAGACAAGGTTATTATTAAAATTGCAGATAATGGAATAGGCATAATGGAAGAACGATTAGACGATATTTTCAATATGGAGAAAAATAATAATTACAGCAATGCATCTATAGCATCTACAGGAATTGGTATTCGTAATGCAAGAAAACGATTGATTCATTGCTTTGGGATTGCCTATGATATACAGATTACAAGCAAGCCAGGAACTGGAACAACAATCATCATATCTTTTCCTAAAACAATAGACATATAAGGAGAATGGATGACGAATGTGTAGAATCCTTTTAGTTGATGATGAGCATTTAGAAAGAAAAGCTTTAGAAATTATTATAAAAAGTGGAATAAGCCAAGCGTCTATTATAGGACAAGCAGAATCTGGAGATGAGGCAGTTAAGCTGTGCAATGAATTAAAACCAGATATGATTTTTATGGATATAAAAATCCCAGGTATCAATGGAATAGAGGCCAGTAAGATTATTAAAGAAAAATATCCTCAAACAATTATTTTTATTCTTACAGCCTATGATGAATTTGACTTTGCCCATAAGGCAGTTAAGATTGGCATTGATGACTATATACTAAAACCTGCCAAACCCGAGGAAATTATTTCGATTATAAAAAAGTATGAACATAAGGTGAAGCATAGAGAAAGCATTGTTGATGTCCAGAAACTAAGCAATAGTATTTTGTCACGAAAGTACAATGATGCAAAGACAATACTAAAAGAGGTTTTAGACAACATTGAAGAAAATCAAGATGAGAATGAGCGTGAGAGAATAAAGAAAGCAGCAGTGGTTGCGGATAAAATGATTGAAATGTCTACAAGCATGGGTTTAAAAAAAATACACCCACACAGCTATGATACAGCAAAAAAATTTTCACAGATTTATGAATTCAAAAAAGCTAGGATTGAACTTACAGAGATCCTAGACATAATCTTTGAAGAAATTGTTGATAAGAAGCTTTATGATCGAAATGACGAAATGAATGCCATTGTTAATTATGTAGAAAAAAATTATCAGAACAGGATTAGCCTTGAAGAAGTAGCTGATTATGTAAATTTAAATCCACAGTATTTGAGCAGGCTTGTAAAAAAGGAACTAGGTATAGGCTTTTCGAATTATGTCACGAATCTTAAGATCGAAAAGGCTAAAGAATTGCTTTTAGAAACGGACATGCCGGTGCTGAATATATCCTTAGAGCTATCTTACAATGAACCTAATTATTTCTGCAGGGTCTTTAAAAAAATCGTTGGAATGACCCCTATGGAGTATCGTGCAAGCAAATTACAATAATATGTAACGCCAACATAAATAAGATGGATAGGACTTAGGTGCTTTTTAGAAACATTTTTAAGTTCTACCCATCTTTTCTTTTTGAATGAATCTGATCCACGGCCATGAGACCTGCAATTAAACCACGGTTATAGGCAGTCTTAGCACATGAAAAATCAATAGGACTGCAATTTGTCATATCCACATGGATAGGGATATCCGCATGAATCATCTCCCTTGAAACACATTTTTGCTGCATGATGGAATAACTTTTCAAGATGACCTCTAGACTGTTCTTAGGTATCCAGTCATTTAAGACAGAGGATAGACTAACACCCACAACCAGATCTGCACCCATAGCCCTAACCATTTGGGTGGGGACGTTATTGACAATACCCCCATCAACTAGGGTTTTGTTGTCTATTTGAACAGGCTGGTAGACTCCGGGAATTGCTGTAGTCGCACGAAGGGCAGTTGAAAGCTTGCCACTTTTGAGAATAACCTCTTCGCCGCTAATCAAATCAGCAGCAACTGCCTGAAAGGGAATCTTCAAGTCAGAAAAAGAGAGATCGCCAATCAGTTTATGAATATATTGTTCCATGGGCTCGTTGGATAGCAAGCCTCGGAATAAAAGTGAGATCTTGGATATGTCTTTCCATTGAATTGTTAATGCAAGCTCTTCTAGCTGTGGGACTGTCATGCCTGCTGCGTACAGTGCGCCGATAAGGGCACCAATACTGGTTCCGCCAATAAAGGATATAGGAATGTGATTGTCTTCAAAAGCTTTTAGCACTCCAATATGAGAGATGCCCCATACAGCACCGCCACTAAGGGCTAATCCAATTTTTGGATTTTTAGAACTTTTTTTCCGAATTAAAGATGTATCCTTGATTCGAGAGATTAATGAGAGAGATTCAGATTTGAGCACAGTAGATTTCCCTCCTTTGCATATTTTTATTAAAATGGCCTTATTGCCAATACCGGTATAATATCATTATATGCAATATTTTAATTTTGCTTACAGGGACCCTTCCAGGTTTTTTCTGTACACCACTGTCATTATCAAAGCATACTATGAGTATAGGATATTAAAATTACTGAATACGGAAGGAAAGAATGGAGGGCCGATATGGAAAAAAACAATATCTTAATTCCTCTATTATTATTTATGTTACTAAATAGAGAGGGAATGGGCAAGCTTTCTTCCGATGAGATTTATAGAATGACAGCACTGTTAAAGTCTGTAAAACCTTACTTTAGCCAGCCGCATCGAGAAGCCTTGAGTAGAACGGAAAATGTGGTGGATATCGTCCACGGTCTGAGCAGATACGCTAATAATGAATACGTAAAAGAAGATGTATATATACAGACAGTACAGGAAAAAAATCCTATAAAACTACTGGAAACTGTGCGCCCTCACATGAGAGGAAAAAGTAGAGAAAATATTGATAAGGCATTAATATTAAATGACCGAATTAACCGTTTAAAAAATAGAACAGCTCATCCTCAGAAAATAATAGAAGACTTGGAGAGTATTACAGATATCATGGAAATTTTACAGCTAGAAAAAGGAAGAGAACTAAAGCAAGTTCTTTTCAAAGCAAAAAAAATGATAGAAATATTCAAAACATAACAAATAGAGTTTCTGCCTAGAGCAGGAACTTTATTTCTTTCTTTGTTATGCTAAAAATATGGGATATATTTTTAGCATAACAAAGAAAGAAATATTATATGCTATAATAGCTTTGTAAAGGGACAAAAAAGTAGTTCTGCGGGAGGGATAAAATGCTAAGACAGTTAAATGATGAGTTGATAGAGGTCAAGAAGAAGATGCTCGAAAGAGATCGGATGAAAAGACTATTAGAGAAGTCTTTGGAAGAATTGTCAGAGCTAAAAAAAAGAAGAGAACTACTATACGAAAGCTTGGAGAAAGAAAAAAAAGATCTTGATAGAATAGAGGGTTTATCTCTAACGAATTTAATACACTGCCTGCTGGGTGATAAAAAAAAATGTGTTGAAAAAGAAAGACAAGAGTTCTTATTGCAAAAACTAAAATATGATGAGGTAGATCATGCTATTGCCAATTTAAATGTCTATATTTTTGAGTTGGAAAACCATATCCACAGCATGGGATATTTGGACATGGATTATAAAAAAATCATCAACAGAAAGCTAGAACTGTTAAAAGAGGATAATAATTTTGCAGTAAAACTCATTGAGATTTCAGAAGAAAAATCACAGTTGGAAAATTTCAACAGGGAGTTAGAAGAAGCAGAAGCCGCTGGTGCTGAAGTAGTCCGCCTATTATATAGCGTAGAGGAATCACTGCAGGCTGCGAAAGGCTGGGGCACATGGGATCTCTTAGGAGGTGGTTTGATTGTGACCATGGCAAAGCACTCTAAGATTGACGATGCCAAAGCACAAATGAATGCTGTGCAATCAATGTTGCGAAAATTTCAGCGAGAGTTGATGGACATACGGGAATATATAGATTTCAACATAGAAATTGGAAGCTTTGCTACTTTTGCAGATTATTTCTTTGATGGATTAATCTTTGATTTTGTAGTTCAGCAAAAAATCGGTGAATCCTTAGAAACCGTTCAGGAAATGCTTGTACGCATAAACGACATTATCGGCAGGCTCCGTCAGAAGCTGCAGGAAACAAGAAAGAAGTTGGCTGAAAAGGAAAGAGAAAAGAATAAAATGATTGAAGAGGCACTGTAAAAAAAGGTGTCTCTTTTTTTAAGGCAGTTTATAAGGGTAGATTAATGTGACGGGCAATCCAGAGATTGCTCTATACATAAGGAATATGATCCTGTAGGGACGACCTCAGGTCGCCCCTACAGAAAGTCTAATTCACGATAGGTTTTAAGGGGTAGGGACGAACAGCGCTCGCCCATCTATGATATATTTACTTTCTAAAAAAATTACTATAAAGCATTGACATTTATAACAAAAAAGAATACTATAATACTAAGAATACCACCCCGAGGGGGAGGGGGAAGAAGGAGGATCTTTATGGAGATTCGTATCACTGAAAAGGCCGGAGAAATGCTTAAGAAGCAATTGGCAAAGGAGGCAGGAGAAAACACCTATATAAAAATATTTGTTAAAGGTTTTGGATGAGGTGGTCCCGTATTTGGGATTGCCTTGGAGAAGGCAAAAGAGGATACGCAGGATTCTTTTGAAGAAGTAAATGGACTTAAGTTCTTGGTAGATAAGGAATTATTACAACAATTCCAGGGATTTACAATAGATTATTCTGATGGATGGTTTAGCAAAGGGTTCCGTATTATACCAGGTATAGGAGGGGCGTCCTGTTAATATGCATGGATAATAGAAGGGAGTAAAAAATGGCAAAAATAAAATCACATCAAGGATGGTCATGGATTCTTTTGATTATGTTCTTACTGCTTTCGATTCTCGATATTCGCTTTGGGCTTTTGGGTTTCATCTGCATGAGTGCACCGATCTACCATGCCTTAAGGGGGAAGGGCAAAATCCATTGTTCAAAATACTGTCCGCGGGGTTCATTGCTGGGAAAATTCTTGCAAAGACTGAGTTTTGAAAATGAGCTGCCTTTGTTTATGAAGGGAAAAAAAGCAAAGAATACCCTGTTGGGGTTGATGCTCTTCATGTTTAGCCTATCGTTGTATCATGCAGGGTTTGATAGTAGGGCCATCGGCTTTGCTGTATTTCGCCTGATGACCGTCTCCTTGATTTTTGGGATGATTATGGGAATTATTTATAAGCCTAGAAGCTGGTGTATTGTTTGCCCTATGGGTCACGCTACGGGATTGATCCGGGATTTTCAAAATCAAAATAATAGAGAAAAGAAAGCCAATCAAAACCAGGTTGCATAAATAAATTATATATGAGGAGGATTTTAATATGAATAAAAATGTTGTTGTGTATTCAAGTGATTCTTGCGTGTACTGCAAAGAGGCAAAAAATTATTTAAGATCTATCGGTGTAGATTTTGAAGAACGAAATATTTCAAAAGATCAATCAGCCAGAAAAGAACTGATGTCCAAAGGATTTATGGGTGTGCCGGTGATCATGGTAGAACAAGAGATTATTCAGGGCTTTGACAGAAGAAAACTTGATGAACTGTTAAGATAAAAAAGCTGCTGTGGGATTTAACCACAGCAGCTTTTTTAGAGAAGCAGATAAGAAGTTTTTATTGATTTAAATCTCTATTTGAAGTGTTTAAAGATACTATGGATGTGACTAACGTATGCCGGCAAATTAATTAGATAATTCTTTGTTTTTAGAACTTGTAAATTTATAAAATCCAAATACTAGTAAAATATGTGATGTGATATTTAAAATTTTGGAAGGCCAAAGTAGTACTGTAAGAGAAAATGTCATAAAAGTTGGCGTTATCGATTGGGTTTTATGAATTATATAAGGAATTATTATTAAATGTACAACTTGATCGATTACACCTGAAATCACATTAAGCATAAAAAATAATAATCCATATTTGAATATACCGTCTATTTGATCCTGTTTTCTTTTTTGCTTTAGACAAATAACAAGACCTGTAAGAGAAATAAAAAGAACAAAAATATCTGTAGTCAAGGTCGTACCTCCTTTTATTTAAACTATATTATACAAACATTGATTGAAAAGCTAAATTCTGTTTTTCTGCATCCCTTGTAATTGCAGGGGTAAATGCAGTTTTTTTGTATTGTTTTCTCTATCAAATATGATGAAAATCGGTTATAATTGGGGCCGAGCAATAAAAATACACGGATTTTTTAGGCATGAAAAAGGGACCCCCAGATTACTATTGCATGAGTAACTTCCGTCGGTCATTTATTTGTAAAACTAAATTCTTGTGATATCTACCCGAGTTTTATGTTAGTTTACTACTTTAGCAGTGTCGGCTTGAGATGAATCTCATCAGCTGGGATGAGAGCCACCGATAATGCATCTAAAAATTCTTGTTTCTGAAGCAACTCGGCCAGTTTGAATGGTGTTGTCATTTAGGCTGCTCCTTGCTGCACTATTGATATGATTGATCATTAGCGTTATTTTGTCTTGCGTCAGATGGTCAAACCACTTTCTTTTTGACATGATATATCTTATGTATTCATGATTCTTTTCTATGTGTGACTTTTGATAAGAAGCCATAGCATCGCAGTAAAAAACCTTTGTCCTTGCATTGCCATCTTAATCGTATTCAATGGCTTCAGGATCTTGAAACTCAGTGCCATTGTCGGTAAGAATCACGGGAAAACTTGATCTGAACACATCCTGTCCCACCGTTTCGTACAGTTTGTTCAAAGCATCTATGACACAGGCTTGTGTACAGGTGTCGAGTAAAAGCGCCACCACCAACGAGCTGTTTCTAAAGAAGAGCATAAGCAGGATTTTGCCTCCTTTTCGACCATGAAACGTGTCCATTTCCACTACAGGAACACCTGGATTTTCTTCAAGATAGGCTTTGAAATCATCATATGTGCGCCCTAGGCGATACTTGCTATTTTTCTTGGTGCTTCTTGCTTTCTTACGCGGCTTGTAACGTACTTTTCTTGGCAAATCAATGTTTCTAGCCGTGAAGACACATTTGTCGAAATAGGTGTATAGCGAACGTTCACAACAACTTATTTCCTCCTTGTGGTGTGCGTAGATATGCGCGATGGATTGACCTTTCATGATAAGTGGCGAGATAAGCTGATCAAGATGTTCATGCTGTTTGGACGTCATGTTAATACCTTCTCTAGATGAGCTCAACACATATTCATAGTTGGCGTGAGCGACTGTAGCGCGATACTGAATCTTTTCAAGGCGACATCCCACCTTTGTGTCACAGCCATTGCAAACATATGGAAATCGCCTTTGTCTAGAACACGTTTTAGGGACATATTCCGGACAACCTCGATAACAATTCACTGTTGTACATTTCTTACATAAACGGTTGCACGAGTCGCTGTACAAGTGTTTCTTGGTACACTCTTTACGCTTTGCGCAAGCAATGGGACCACTGTGGTCTTTTCTAGTTGTTACACTCCTGTTTCGTTTGACTTCTTTGGAAACGGTTGTTGGATCTTTCTTTAACCGATCAGCTATGTCTTTGAGTTTGTAATTGTTGTTGAGAGATTCCTCGATAATGATACGATCGTCCAGTGTTAAATGAGAGTCTTTTTGGGTTTCTTGTTTAGTCATTATGTCGTCTCCTAGATGTTCGGAGTAGATATCTTTTACAGTATACTAGAAACCTTGTAAGACTAACTTCAGTTTAAGCATTAAAAACGGAACTTACTTTTTCATTTGACCTATCTACATATAATTTTAGTAATATTTTAACACATTTTTCAAAAAAAACAATATATTCCTTTAAAATACAAAAATTACCATATATAATATAGTTATAGCTAGCTAAAACTGTTTGCAAACAAAAGATGAAATAACTTGAAAAATACATAATTAAGGAGGATATTATGAAAAAAATCAAATTATTAGTAAGTTTAGGCTTAGTTTTAGTTCTAATATTAAGTATAGTTCCGACTTATGCAAATGAAAAAGGTGAAACTGAAGAAAAGTCAACTATCGAAATTTTAGAAGAAAACCTGGCTACAGAAGATTTCTCTGAAGATGAGAAAAATGTTATAAATGAAATGATTAAGGCAAAGAAAGAAACTGAAAAACAAGTGTTAGAAAGTCTTAAAGTTGCAGATAAAGAAGCAAAGGAAAAAATCAAGAAGAATAAAAAATATTTAATAGATGAAGAAACTGCCAGAAAACAGGAAGCATTAGGTTTTTTAGAAACGAGTGCAAGTAGTACCATAACTTTATCATTAGGTAATCCATTTACTTTTACATATGCAGCTGAAGGTAAAAATGGTGGCAGTAAAACCGGAGTTGTAACTACATATGGATCTTCTTATGATTTAAATAAAGCTCGAAATCTTACTAATTCAGAAACCGTAGGCACAGGTAATGCTACAGGATGGGCTTGGACTGGACGTAGATTTATAATTTCTGGTACTGGTTCTAAAACGGCTTATTTTTCTATTGAAGGTGACTATATAGGATACCTACTCTCAGGCGGTAGAGGAAATGTATCACAACTTTCGAATGAGTTTCGTCTATATAATGCTACAACTCAATCATGGGTGTCTACAAAAAATATCACATTAGATACCGTAACTATGGAAAATGAATCAAGTTTAGTTGGCACATTTAACAAATCTAATCTAATTACAGCTACTTTACAAGCTGGACATGAATATGTTATTCTAATGCAAACTGATGCCTATACTTATTCTACGCTGGGAACATCAATTGCAAATATAAAAGATTCACATTATTCGCAGTGGAAGTCTGTTAAACTTACCTATTAATTAAGTTGGTGAAGCAACGTCATAAATCTTGAAAAGCAGAGTTGAACCTCCTAACATAGTTGGAGCAGAAGGCTAGGGGTAGCTCCCGTTAGGAGGTTTTGTTTTGCACAGGGGTATAAAAAAAGGACAAATCAGCAGTTTTGTAGGAGTGTAGTTTATAATTAATCTCTCTGAACTGCTAATATAAAAAGCTATTACGGACTCAGTTCGCAATAGCTTTTTATATTAGCAGTTTTCAAATTTTGAGATTCATTTCAAGAGGTTTAAAATCTTTTTAAATCGACAACACTGATAGAAGCAATAACTAGGAAGGAGGGGTAAAGGATGAACCTTTACACTGAACAATTATATGGAGAGATCACTTCTTTTGAAGACGCTTTGGCCCTAGGCCAAGAAGAAGTGAAAGAAAATTATAAAAGTTACATAAATCCCTATTTCGCCATGATGCTGGGATTGTTGGGATTTGACAAGTCCTTTGTGAAGGCGGAGGGAATGGAAGTATGGGATAGTGAGGGGAGGGTGTATCTGGACTTTTTGGGAGGATATGGGGCTCTAAATCTTGGACATAATCCGAGAGAAATACTGGAGGCAGTAAAAAAAGTTATGACTAGGCCCAATATTCTACAGACCGCGTTAAATCCCATGGCTTCTGTGTTGGCAAAAAATTTAGCTGCAATGACACCTGGAGATTTGCAGATGACCTTTTTCTGCAATAGTGGAGCTGAAGCAGTGGAAGGCGCTATTAAACTGGCGAAAGCAGCTACGGGGAAGAATCGAATCCTTTATTGTGAAGGGAGCTTTCATGGAAAAACTGTAGGGGCACTGTCAGTTACAGGAAGAGAAAAATACAAAACTCCATTTGGGTTATTAATGAATGAAGTGGAAGGAGTTCCTTTTGGAGATGCTGCTGCACTGGAAACGGCACTACGGGAACATCCTGCTGCAGCATTGATCCTAGAGCCCATTCAAGGGGAAGGGGGGATTATCGTACCTCCGGAAGGCTATTTGAAGCAAGTAAGGGCACTGTGCAACCAGTACGATGCTTTGCTGATTATAGATGAAGTGCAAACGGGATTTGGAAGAACTGGGAGAATGTTTGCTTGTGAGTATGAAGAAATTATACCGGACTTACTCTGTCTGGCAAAATCTTTGGGAGGCGGCGTAATGCCAATTGGAGCTACAATGGCAAAAGAAGAGGTGTGGAAGATGGCCTATGGGTCCATGGATAAATGTCTGCTGCATACTTCTACCTTTGGCGGAAATACATTAGCCGTTGCCGCTGGTATAGCCGCTACTGAAAAAATTTATCGTGAAAATTTAGCCGATCAAGCAGAAGAAAAAGGAGAATATTTCATTTCAAGACTAAGAGAACTTCAACAGCGATATTCTATCATCCGTGAAGTACGGGGAAAAGGACTGATGATTGGCATAGAGTTTTTAGCTGGGAAGGGACTCATGCGTAAAGTATCGGAGGAGTATCTGGGTGCGCTGGTTGCAGGAGAACTTTTAAACCGATATGGTATGATCACAGCCTATACATTAAACAATCCAAACGTAATCCGATTGGAACCACCACTGATTATTCAGTATGAAGAAATCGATAGAATGATAGATGCGTTGGAAGAGATATGCAAAAAGCATAAAAACTTTTTGTCTCTTGCCATGAGTGGTTCTAAAACCATCCTTCATTCTATCATCAATCGATAGGGGGAGAACTTGTGAAGACAGGAAAATTTGCATTCTGTATACATCCGATAGAACTTAAGGATATAGAAAGAAAATATGGTTTCCTTCGATATGTACCTAAAAAAGCGGTATATCAGCTGACAAAACGGATACCGCCTATGGAGGTATCTAAAATTACAGGGATTGCCAGTAACTATGGAAGCGCAGAAGGGTGGTTTGTAGGGGTTCCTCTGGTTACGGATCAAATAATGACATTGCCTGAAGAATTTGTTATTCATAAGATTATACAAGCAGGGAAAAAAGCAGAGGCTTTGGGGGCAAAAGTATTTGGCTTAGGCGCTTTTACATCGGTCGTTGGTGACGGAGGGATTACTATCCGTAAACATTTAAAAATACCTGTAACGACTGGCAATAGCTATACCGTTGCGGCAGCCATAGAAGCCGTAAAAGAGGCAGCCATGCATATGGGGAAGGATTTAAAGCTTTGTAATGCTGCTGTAGTTGGGGCTACAGGATCTATTGGCAGAATATGCGCTCTACTGCTGGCACCGGAAGTAAATAAAATTACTTTGGCAGCGCAAGATGTAAAGGGGTTGGAGACTGTAGCAGAAGAAATATTGCAAAGAGGAAAGGGAAACGCAGAGATCGAGACAACACTTGAAAAATCTTTAAAAAAAGCTGATATTGTCATAACCGTTTCTAGTGCTGTAGATGCCATTATTCAGCCGGAATATTTAAAAACCGGTGCAATTGTTTGTGATGTGGCAAGGCCCCGGGATGTCTCTAGAGAAGTTGAAAAAAAGCGCAAGGACATCTTGGTGATAGAAGGCGGTGTGATTGAAGTGCCGGGAGATGTAGATTTTGGTTTTGATTTTGGATTTCCCCCTGGCTTAAGCTATGCCTGTATGGCTGAAACAATGATTTTAGCATTAGAGAATAAATACGAAGATTTTTCCATTGGGAAAAAGCTATCCATAGAAAAAGTAGAGGAAATCGCACAGCTTGCGAGAAAACACGGTTTCAAATTAGCAGGAATGAGAAGCTTTGAAAAGGTTGTTAAAAAGGAATATATAGAAGGGATAAAGGAAAATATAAAAAAGGTAGCTTATATGGAAATGGATTATTAATACTTTTTGAATCCATGAAAAACAGAAACATAAATACTAGGAGTGATAGCGTGGATATAAAAGTTGGTATACCCAGGGGACTACTGTACTATTATTACTTTCCTTTATGGAATAAGTTTTTTGAGACCCTTGGGGCAGAGGTTGTTGTTTCGCAGCCGACCAATAAAAAGATTATTGAAAACGGTGTAAAAAACACGGTTGATGAAGCTTGTCTACCTGTAAAAGTATATCATGGCCACGTAATAGATTTAAAGGATCGAGTAGACTTTTTATTTGTGCCCAAGTTAATGAGTGTGTATAAAAATGAGTATATTTGTCCCAAATTTTGTGGTTTACCGGAGATGATCAGCAGTTCAGTAAAAGATCTGCCTCCTCTTATTGATACAACAATCAACTTTAGAAAATCAAGGAAAAACCTATTTAAAGCTGTCTACGAAATTGGAAGTCCTATCACTAAAAACGTATCAGAAATAGAGAAAGCCTATGAGGATGGCCTAAAGCATTATCATGAATATAGGGCTTTGATGAAACAAGGGGTTTTACCGATAGACATGACCAAGGAATACCATCAAAAAAGAAAAATAATTACAGTCAATCAACAAAAAGTGGTGCTGTTAGGGCACCCTTACAACTTATATGATCCCCATCTGAGCATGAACATTATTGCAAAGCTCCGAGAAAAAGATGTGATGGTGATCACACCTGAAATGATGGATACTTCACTTATTAATCAATATGCGAATCAGATGGACAAAAAAATGTTCTGGAGTTTTGGAAGAAAAATTATTGGTACAGCTTTCTACGCTATGGAGGAGCCTACCGTTTCAGGTATGATCTACCTATCCTCCTTTGGATGTGGTTTGGACTCAGTAATCGCTGATATTGCTGAGCGGAGAGTACGGCGATCATCAAGAAAACCATTCACTGTGCTAACCTTAGATGAACATACTGGTGAAGCTGGAATTGATACGAGGATAGAAGCTTTTGTAGATATGATTCAATGGAGGGAAAAAAATGAAAATAACTTTTCCTCACATGGGTAATACCCACATTGGCATAAAATGTCTCTTCGATGAACTGGGGGTAGAAACGGTTATACCGCCAAAAATCAGCAAAAAAACCTTGGAGATTGGGACAAAATATGCACCAGAGTTAATCTGTCTGCCCTTAAAGATTACTTTAGGAAATTATATTGAGAGTATCGAAAGAGGTGCAGATACAATTGTGGTTACAGGAAGCTGTGGACCCTGCAGGTATGGGTATTATTCGGAGGTACAAAAAGAGATTTTAAAGGATTTAGGTCATAAGGTAGAGATGATAGTACTGGATGCTCCCCAAGGAGATATTCCAGAGTTTTTAAGAAGAGTACACAAAATATCCAATACAAAAAATCCATTTAAGATTGGAAAGAGCCTGAAAAATGCTGCTAAAGTTTTGAAAAAACTGAATGATTTTGAAGGACATGTTTTGCAGCTAAGACCCCATGAAGCAGTAAAAGGAGACTTCGATCAGACCTATAAGCAGCTCATTAGGGATTTGGAAAAAAGTAATGGAGCAAAGGAAATGCTTGCATATATCGAAACTGCTTTTAACCGAATAAAGAATATTCCTCAAAAAAGAAAAGAAGATGTACTGAAAGTAGGAATTGTAGGTGAAATATACACTGTAATTGAAGATGCAGCCAACGTAGATATTGGCAAAAAACTAAACGATATGGGTGTAGAAGTATATAAATCCCACAGCGCATCAGAATGGTTGACAGAGAATTTGTTTTATCGCAGTGTGGGACTGACTAGCGAAAAGAAGATAGAAGAAGCATCAGACCCTTATATGAAGACGCTTATTGGAGGCCATGCGAAAGAAACCATCGGACATACAGTACTCTATGCTGAAAGAGGCTTTGATGGGGTGATTCAAGTTCTTCCCTTTACTTGTATGCCGGAGATTGTTTCTATGAGTATACTGCCTAAAGTACAACAGGATCATCATATACCCGTATTGTCATTAATCATTGATGAATTGACTGGTGAAGCGGGGTATCTAACGAGAATCGAAGCTTACATTGATTTGCTGCGGAACAGGAGGGAAAATAAAAAAGATGAAAAAATGTTATCTAGGCATTGATGTTGGCTCTGTGAGTACAAATATCGTTGTCATGGATCATGAGAAAAATATATTAGATACGCTATATATCAGAACACAAGGCAAGCCAATCCAAGCAATTAAAAATGGGTTAAAGGAAATAAAAGACAGGATTGGAAATAATGTGGAAGTATTAGGTGTGGGCACCACAGGAAGTGGTAGACAATTGGCAGGAATCATGGTGGGTGCTGATGCAATTAAAAATGAAATCACAGCCCATGGAGTAGCCGCTCTAAACTATATACCAGATGTTCGCACCATCATTGAAATTGGAGGCCAGGATTCAAAAATCATTTTGTTGAGGGATGGTATTATTTATGATTTTGCTATGAATACAGTATGTGCTGCAGGGACGGGATCTTTTTTAGATCGTCAGGCAGAACGTTTAGGAATTCCTATAGAAGAGTTCGGGACGATGGCACTGCAATCGACGGCACCTGTGAGAATTGCGGGACGCTGTGCTGTATTTGCAGAATCTGATATGATCCATAAACAGCAATTAGGTCATAATCAAGAAGATATTATCAATGGACTTTGTGAGGCAATGGCAAGAAATTACTTGAACAATCTTGGAAAAGGAAAGGAAATAGTAGGTCCTGTGATTTTTCAAGGTGGCGTAGCGGCGAACATAGGTATTCGAAAAGCATTTGAAAGACTATTAAATTGTGAAATATTTGTACCTCAGTATGCCAATGTAATGGGCGCTGTAGGGGCATGTATTCTAGCTAAAGAAGAAGTTGCCAGAAAAGGAAAAACTGAATTTTTAGGCTTTGAGATTGCGCAAAGTGATTATCAGGTCAAAAGCTTTGAGTGTGAACACTGTCCGAATCTATGTGAGGTTGTGCAGTTCCATAGAGACAGCAGCCTTGTAGCCCGTTGGGGGGACAAGTGTGGTCGGTGGAACAATTTAAAAGATTATCGGGATGAAAAATTAGCATAAAGGCAATAAAAAAATGGGATTGATTTGAATCCCATTTTTTATGTAGAAAAAAGGGGCGAATAAAAGGCAATATGCCTTTTATTTACCGTTTATCCTATATATGTTTTGGTGAGAATTAATTACTTTACAGGCTTATGATAAATCAGGTCTGTATAATTCATACCATCATAATCTTCATAGCGCAGTCCTGCCAGCGTATATTTTTGTTTTTCCCTAAAAGCTAGAGACGCAAAGTTTGGTGTAGGACTAATGATGGTTTCAGCAAAAATATTGTTAATTCTTTTAGCTTTTAAGTCTTTAATCAATTGCTTATACAGTATACTGCCAATACCTTTTCCGGTCATGTTGGACAGTATGGCTGTTTTATCTACCACAATAAAATTATCGGTATTATGCATATCGAACTTTGGGTTCCAATAAATATCTTCAATCCAAGTAGGATTATATTTTAGCCATTGCTCTTTCGTATAGGCCATGAGAAAACCCAATATTCCTTGATTTTCAGCGATGTAGAAATGATCCAATTCCAAAACTCTTTCTAAGAAAAACTTCTGGTAATATTTTGGCTTGGATGCATAATCATCCATTAAAAATCCGGCATAGGATTCCTTTGACTTAGATCCTACAGAACAGGCTACTTTATAGATATTTTGGACATCTTTGGCAGTTGCCCTTCTAACACTGATTGTCTCTACATTTTGGATCATTGGACTGCGTTGTACACTTTGTGTCACATTCATTAATTCCATAAACAATCATCCTCCCTTAATTTTGATGGTAGATAGCATTAGGAAAATGAGCATATGGATGACCATTACTGCATCTTCCTCTTTCCACGCTTACGAGGTTAGCTGACGGATTCGGATCGAAAGAAGATGACCCTACTCTTCAAAAAGAGATTCACCCCAAAGAACTGGTTCCCCCGCTTCTTTTTTTCAAAGAATTCAGCGCACATAAAAAACATAGTAGTATTATTATGATTTGAAACGCACTTGTTGAATATTGAAAATAATAGATAAAATGGAAATCTATGGAATAGAAGGGAAAACAAAAACTATGGAGATTAACCATAGTTGAGAAGCTGGATAATGAGAATACAAAATAGAGCTAATGCTTAACCCATTATCACTTCACCAATCTCCTCTTTCCACGCTTACGAGGTTAGCTGACGGATTCGGATCGAAAGAAGATAACCCTACTCTTCGAAAAGAGATTCACCCCAAAAACCTGGTTCCCCCGTTCCTTTTTTACAAAGAACTCAGCGTTCCAAATTGAATGACTATTGAATTGTCTGTAGAAGTGTTTACACAATTATAGCACAGAATATGGAAAATGTAAACACATAGAATTTAGAAATTTAGGCAGGCTAAATTAAACTTCTCAATCACATATCTACAAAATAAGATATCTTCTTTTATTTTATAACTTATAGGCTGTAAGCTCTTCGCAATAATCGCACTTGTATTCCAGATTTTTGGATGCTACCAGCTGGAAGGTTGGTTTTACATAGTCATCAAAATTGGTAATACAACGAGGGTTATGACATTTGAACAGACCATTTACCTTTTGGGGTATTTCTACTTTTTTCTTATGGACAATCTTATTATCTTCAATGATATTCATAGTAATGTTGTGATCAATTAGGCCTAGAAAATCCAGATCTATATCAATATTATTTTCGATCTTGATGATATCCTTGCGGTTCATTTGCTTGCTGGGTACATTCATAAGCAGTACTACAGGATAATTGACCTTATCCAGCATAAGCTTGTTAAAAATCTTTAGACCATTGCCAGAAGTGATATGATCCAAAACAATTCCTTTTTTAATACTCGTTACCTCCAACATTTATGCCACCTCCAATAGCTTCATTATCAGTGCCATTCGAATATACACGCCTAACTTTGCCTGCTCAAAATAGACAGCTCTAGGATCTGTATCCACCTCATAGGCGATCTCATTGACCCTGGGCAAGGGATGCATGATAATCATATCCTGCTTAGCTTTTTGGATTTTTGCCTTATCTATGATATAGCTGTCTTTCAAGCGTGCATAATCTGCCTCGTTAAAGAATCTTTCTTTTTGGATTCGTGTCATGTAGAGGATATCTATTTCTTCAACCACTTCCTCAATCGTTTTAACTTCCATTAGTTCTACTTGATAGACATCTACCAGTGTTCGCTTTAATAGCTCGGGAAGTTTCAATTCTTCAGGAGAGATCAAAATGAATTTTTTTATGTTATATCTAGCGAGGGTGCGGATTAAAGAATGGACCGTTCTGCCAAACTTTAAATCACCGCAGAAAGCAACTACTTGATTGTCAATAGAGCCTTTAAAGGTTTGAATGGTAAGCAAGTCGGTAAGCGTCTGGGTAGGATGCTGATGGCCACCGTCGCCGCCATTAATGATGGGGATAGAAGAATATAGAGAGGCCAGTTTTGGAGCCCCTTCTTTAGGATGACGCATAACAGCAACATCTGCATAGGCAGACATAACACGTATGGTATCTGCGATACTTTCTCCTTTAGAAACAGAACTGGTGTTAGCATCACTAAAGCCAATGATACTGCCACCGAGACGCAGCATGGCGGTTTCAAAACTGAATTTTGTTCTTGTACTGGGTTCGTAGAATAGTGTTGCTAGAATTTTTCCCTTACAAGCTTCAGAATACTTCTCTGGTGCTGCATGGATTTCTTCTCCCAGAGCAATCAAATGATTCAGTTCGTCTAGAGAAAAGTCCTCTGGTTCAATAAGATGCCTAAGCTTTTGAGTTGTCATAGAAATTCCTCCTTTTCAGTCTCACAGGACTAAGTTAAAGGTGCATAAAAAATACCTTTTTACCCGCAGGCAAAAAGGCATAGAGAACCAGAATCCGTAGATAGGATCTATTCAACCTTTTTAACCTCACGGGGTTAAATTAAAGGGATTTTATTTGTTTAAGACTATCATATTCGAAAAAGGCTGTCAATGTAGAAAATAAAAATATTTAGATTGACAGGCCAGGAAAAACTGTGGTACCATGATGGAAATGAATAGGAAAGCCTTTAAATTGGTCCGGAGAGGCCTGTAAGGTGCTGTAAAATATGGATACGTATTTAGCGTACTTATTTTGCTATGGAACGAAAGACCTTCTGCCTCTGTGAGAAGGTCTTTTTATTTTGGCTTTATTAAAAAGGAGGGGAAAGTATATGTTTATAGATAGATTGGTACAGCAGATAAAAGAAAAAAAGAGCAATGTAGTAGTAGGATTAGATCCAAGATTAGAGCTTATTCCTAGATTTCTACAAGAAAGACATTTTCAGCAGCAAGGCAAAACATTGAAAGCTGTTGAAGAAATCCTATGGGACTTTGGAAAAGAGATCATCGATCAAGTATGGGAGATTGTACCGGCTGTAAAACCGCAGATTGCATTCTATGAGCAGTATGGTATTGAAGGAATGTCAGCATATCGACGTATCTGCCGGTATGCTGAGCAAAAAGGACTATCGGTGATCGGAGATATAAAGCGGGGGGATATTGGAACGACTTCAAAGGCCTATTCCAATGGACATATTGGAAGCACATTGGTTGAAGGTGAGAGAATAGAAGCATTTGCTGTAGATGCAGTAACAGTAAACCCTTATTTGGGGGATGATTGCCTAAAGGAGTTTATGGAGGACATACAGGAGGCAAATAAGGGGATGTTTGTACTGGTGAAAACATCGAATCCATCTTCCATTCAACTGCAAGACTTAGAGACTGGGGGAAAAAAGATTTATGAAGTTGTAGCGGAAATGGTAGCAGCTTGGAGCCATCAAGCTTTAGGAAAGTGTGGATATAGCTCGGTAGGAGCAGTGGTCGGGGCAACCTATCCAGAACAAGGAGAAAGGCTGCGAACATTAATGCCGAAGACTTATTTTCTGGTACCGGGATATGGTGCACAAGGAGCCAAGGCAGAAGACATCGTTCGCTGCTTTAATGAGGATGGGTTGGGCGCTATAATAAATTCTTCTCGAGATATAATATTTGCTTACACAAAGAAGGATCAGCATTGGAGAGAGGATCAATATGGAGAAGCAGCCAGAACTGCGGCGCTTCGTATGCGGGATGATATTAACAGTCATTTGCTACAACTGGGAAAATGCTACTGGTAGGAGGGACCGTTATGAAAACAAGCGTATTGAGTAAGATTTTAGCCAATGAACAGATCAGTAGTGATATCTATAGAATCCGTTTGGAAAGAACAGAAGAGATGGGAGAAATTGAACCAGGACAATTTTTTCAAGTAAAACCTAAAGAAGGTGAAGAATTTTTTCTAAGAAGACCTATCAGCATATGTCTGGCTGAGTCTGATGAAATCCATCTTGTGATTCGAAAAAGTGGGAAAGGAACAAAGATCCTATGCGGCAAGAAAGCAGGAGAGTATCTAGATCTGCTGGGACCGCTGGGAAATGGATTTACCCTTGACGAGAAGAATCAAAAAGTGACTTTGGTAGGCGGGGGCATTGGCGTTGCACCGCTATTGGAACTGGCGAGACGACTGCAAGGTATGCAGGTAAAGATATTGTTAGGCTATCGAAGAGATCCCTATTTGATCGAGGATTTTCAAAGATTCGGTAAAGAGGTCTTGGTTGCGGTAGATGAAGGAGATAAGGGATACAGAGGGTATGTAACAGATCTGCTGGAAAAAGAAATCGAAAAAGAGCAGCCGGATTTGATCTACGCCTGTGGCCCAGAAGTGATGTTAAAAAAAGTACAACTGCTTGGCAAACAATATCAATTAGAAACCCAATTGGCTTTGGAGGAACGAATGGCATGTGGCGTTGGAGCTTGCCTTGTATGCAGCTGCAAGGTAAAAGCAGAGGAAAATGGATGGCATTTTGTCAGAACCTGTAAAGAAGGTCCGGTTTTTTCAGGAAAAGAGGTGATCTTTGGTGAATAAAGTGGACATGCACGTAGACTTAAAAGGTTTGAAAATGAAAAACCCCATCACTGTAGCATCCGGTACATTTGGCTTCGGAAGAGAATACGAGCCTTACGTAAATCTGAATGAAATCGGTGGGATTATGGTAAAAGGACTTACTTTAGAGCCACGGGAAGGGAATCCCGTACCTAGGGTAGCAGAAACCCCAATGGGCATACTGAATAGTGTAGGGCTCCAAAACCCAGGAGTTAAAGCTTTCATCGAGAATGAATTACCCTATCTAACACAGTTTGACACGAAAATCATTGCGAATATCAACGGGAATACCATAGAAGAATATTGCCGAATGGCAGAGATTTTATCAGATACTTCCGTACATGCTTTAGAGTTGAATATATCTTGCCCAAATGTAAAAGAAGGGGGCGTGGCATTTGGCGTTAGGCCGGAGATGGTATTTGAAGTGACAAAAAAGGTTCGGAAGCATTGTGGCAAGTATCTGATCGTCAAATTAAGTCCAAATGTTCGAGATATTAAAGAAATCGCTTTGTCTGCAGAGGAAGCTGGAGCGGATTGCCTGTCATTGATAAACACACTCATAGGCATGGCAATTGATATTGAAACACAAAAACCGGTTTTAGCCAGAGGAATTGGAGGATTATCGGGACCGGCAATAAAACCAGTAGCCCTGCGAATGGTTTATGAAGCAGCGCGTACAGTGAAGATTCCGATCATTGGTATGGGTGGTATTATGGAAGGAGAGGATGCAGTGGAGTTCTTATTGGCAGGAGCATCTGCTGTTTCTGTAGGAACAGCCAGTTTTGTAAATCCGAGTGCTGCAGCTGATATAAGAGAAGGTGTAGAGGCGTATCTCGCGCGTAAGGGATATACTTCTGTTCAAGATATTGTAGGTAAGGTGAAATTTTAACTATATTGTATAAATACATTTTGGAGAAATGATTTGGAAATTAATATTATTTGTAGGGGCAGGCCTTGTGTCTGCCCGCTGTACTTTAGTAAACGACACAAAGCCTGCCCTACGATGATAGTTATTTTATTATATGAACCAATAGTGCGTTTAGAGACGAATCATAATATATTCGTCAATGTAACTGCTTCATTTTCTTTAACAATATGAAAAAGTTGTTTCAAAGCTTCCATCTCAGCTAGAGACAGGGGCTTATTTTTTGTTTCTATATATTGAACGGTTCTGGCCATGGAGAGATCAATATTATCGATTTCATGATGATGGAGGAAAATTGTCCAGGTATTTCTTGTACCATGCCATTTGGTTCGAATTTCTTTAAAATCTCTGGCGGCACTTTCCCAATCTTCAACATTCAGTACGGCAGCTAACTGATTGAGATTTTCAACGAAATCTGCTGTTTGACGTTCTACTAATTGGTAGAGAAAAAACCAGCCGGTGATAATCAGTAAAACAGCAACAGATGTGGCAATAAAGGTCTTCATAGAATCACATCCTTATTTTTGTTGTTTTCTTTGAACATAGAAGTGATTGGTTGCATCTACGTAGGCAAAGAGAACATCCTTAGGACCATCAATCCCATGTGAAGAAAGCTGATCAAGTAACCAGTCTATATCTAGCCTTGCCTTCTTAAGATTATCTTTATTAATGTGACCATCAATGACAAGAGAAATAGGTAAACCTTCATAGCTGCCAATCAAGTGAAGATCTTCTAATGTGACAGTTCGTTTATTTGCTTTAGGAATGATACTCAGATCGCCATTGGTTTCCAAAATGGCGAATTCTACATCGGCAACACTAGGATAATCCTTGGCGCGGATTTGTTCAACCAAATCGTTAAGACTAATTCGGAGCCGCTTTAATTCTTTTTCATTAATTTGTCCGTGATCGATAAGGATACTAGGTTTACCACAAATAATACTGCGGACTTTTTCGCTTTTTAGATTGATCATTGAGATAGAGACTTGTGCAAATACGAGGGCGATAATCGCAATGATACCGTTCATAAGAGGGATGCCCGTATCCCCCATAGGCAATGCTGCCAGTTCTGCAATCATCAGCATAATCACCAATTCAAAAGGTTGCATTTCTGCTACTTCGCCTTTACCCATCAACCGCATGCAAATCAATACAACGATATATAAGATGAGGGTTCGAATTAAGGTAATGAGCATACTTGAAATTCCTTTCTTAAAAAATAAGATAGAAAATAATATTATTTTACTATCCAGAATACTTTTTATTTTAACCAACACGATAGAAAGTATGAGTGTTTTCAAGAAGTGATATGATGAATTTTCTTAAAATCTATTGACAATAATATATGTACATAATACGATTATCATATAATACGAATATCGTATTAAAGGAGGAAGAAATAATGGATGAAATGAAGCTGCTACACCAGGTGATAGATGTTTTTAAATACAAGGAAAGCTATCAATATCATACCAGTCAATTACAGCCACAAGATATGTATACGCTGGAGCGAATCTATTTTCATGAATCTATGCGGGTTATGGATGTTGCCAAGAAATATCATATTCCACCGTCTACATTGACAGGGATTATTGATCGGCTTTGTAAAAAAGGGTTTATTCAAAGAGTGCGCAACGAAGAAGATAGAAGAGCAGTAGAAGTCGTGATTACAGATTTAGGAAAACAGCTTGTTTGTCAGCATATTCATGAAGATAAGGCATTTGCAAAAAATTTTTTTGGTGCACTGGAGGATGGAAAGCGTATGCAATTCAAGGGGTTGCTGGAGGAACTATTGGAAAACATCTATCGTGATAAGTTGTTTGAATTAGGTGAGGAGGATTGCTGATGAGAGAGATTATTTCATATTTTTTAAAAATTGGTTTACTTGGCTTTGGTGGGCCCATGGCGCATATTGCCATGATGGATGAAGAATTGATAGAGAAAAGAAAATGGACTTCAAAAGAGCAATTTCTTGAAGGTTTAGCAGTATGCCAAATGCTTCCCGGACCAGCTTCTACACAACTAGGGATATATCTGGGATATGTGAAAGGTGGAATTTTAGGAGGTGTACTGGCAGGAATATCTTTTATTCTGCCTGCATTTGTGATTATTACCTTTTTAAGCTATATCTACTTTCAATATGGTGCACTGCCTCAAATACAGGGACTGCTTTATGGTGTTAACGCAGTGGTCATTGCAATCATAGTCAGTTCTTTGCACAAAATGGGAAAGTCGGCGATAACCGATGGAAAAGCAGCGGCTATTTTCTTGGTTAGCACCGGTATGTTATACTTTCTTAAGATAAATTTACTAATTGTCTTAATTTTAGGAGGCTTGGCAGGAATCTTTGCATATCATCAGTTTACACAGCCTAAAAAGCAATATATAACACTAATACCATTAATGATGGTAGAACCTACTGTTACAAGACTTTTTACATTTTTCTTTAAAGTAGGTGCATTTATTTACGGAGGTGGTTTGGTGATTATACCTTTTATTGAACAGGAAGTAGTAGAGAAACTGGGTTGGATGACAAAACCGGAATTTCTTGCAGGTATTTCCTTGGGTCAGGTTACACCAGGCCCTGTAGTAATCACTGCTGCATTTATTGGATATAAGGTGCTCGGAATAGTAGGTGCCCTAGTGGCTGCGGCGGGGATTTTTATTCCATCTTTTCTTTTCATATTGGCAGCGGCGCCTTATTTATCAAAAGTACGCAATGTACCTTGGGTAAAAGCTTTTTTAAAGGGGATTAATGCTGCGGTAATTGGTGCTATTTTGGCGGCAACGCTACAGCTACTGTCTACAGCTATAATGGATATTTGGACATTGATGATTATGCTAATAGGGTTTTTAGCGATTTGGAAGTATAAAATAAATTCATTGTATGCCATTGCAGGTTCAGCTATATTAGGAATAGGACTGACCTATATGATCTAATAGAGAAGATTGTGCAGGGGTATATCAATAGGGCAGGCCTTGTGCCTGCCCTATTGGTCTCTAAATGGAATATAAAAAGGCAGGAATTTTCCCAGGGGTGGCAGGGTAGATGTGGTAGGATATAACAGTTGACCAAAGTCTATGTCTATGGTAAGATAGTTCTTGTCGTTACTGCCGAAGATTAACAAAAACTGGTGGTTGACGAGCGTACAAGAAGATGCTAAGATATTCTTTGTCGTCGCCGAAAGAAAGGTACTAAAAACTACCAAGAAAAATGGTGTTGACATAAGATGAGAAATATGATAGTATGTTTAAGTCGGTGTCACTAAGACGCCAAAATAAATTGGTCTTTGAAAACTAAACAGTGTAAGAATTAAAGCCAGCAAATATAGCGCGTAAGCGCAAACCCGTTCAATATAATTTGAACGAAGCGAGCATTTTTATTTTTATTTGAGAGTTTGATCCTGGCTCAGGATGAACGCTGGCGGCGTGCCTAACACATGCAAGTCGAGCGGGATTGTGGAGTAGCTTGCTACGAAGCAATCTAGCGGCGGACGGGTGAGTAACGCGTGGGCAACCTGCCCTATACAGGGGGATAACACACCGAAAGGTGTGCTAATACCCCATAACACCGATGCTTCGCATGGAGCGCCGGTCAAAGATTTATCGGTATAGGATGGGCCCGCGTCTGATTAGCTAGTTGGTGAGGTAAAGGCTCACCAAGGCGACGATCAGTAGCCGACCTGAGAGGGTGATCGGCCACACTGGAACTGAGACACGGTCCAGACTCCTACGGGAGGCAGCAGTGGGGAATATTGCACAATGGGGGAAACCCTGATGCAGCAACGCCGCGTGAGCGATGAAGGCCTTCGGGTCGTAAAGCTCTGTCCTAAGGGAAGAAGAATGACGGTACCTTAGGAGGAAGCCCCGGCTAACTACGTGCCAGCAGCCGCGGTAATACGTAGGGGGCAAGCGTTATCCGGAATCACTGGGCGTAAAGGGTGCGTAGGCGGCCGATAAAGTCTGGGGTGAAAGGCTACGGCTTAACCGTAGTAAGCCTTGGAAACTTATTGGCTTGAGTGCAGGAGAGGTAAGTGGAATTCCTAGTGTAGCGGTGAAATGCGTAGATATTAGGAGGAACACCAGTGGCGAAGGCGACTTACTGGACTGTAACTGACGCTGAGGCACGAAAGCGTGGGGAGCGAACAGGATTAGATACCCTGGTAGTCCACGCCGTAAACGATGAGTGCTAGGTGTCGGGGGCGACAGCCCTCGGTGCCGCAGCTAACGCATTAAGCACTCCGCCTGGGGAGTACGCTCGCAAGAGTGAAACTCAAAGGAATTGACGGGGACCCGCACAAGCAGCGGAGCATGTGGTTTAATTCGAAGCAACGCGAAGAACCTTACCAGGACTTGACATCCTCCGCATTAGCCGTAACGGGTGAAATCCCTTCGGGGACGGAGAGACAGGTGGTGCATGGTTGTCGTCAGCTCGTGTCGTGAGATGTTGGGTTAAGTCCCGCAACGAGCGCAACCCTTGTCTTTAGTTGCCAGCAGGTGAAGCTGGGCACTCTAGAGAGACTGCCGGGGATAACTCGGAGGAAGGTGGGGATGACGTCAAATCATCATGCCCCTTATGTTCTGGGCTACACACGTGCTACAATGGCTGGTACAACGGGAAGCGAAGGAGTAATCCGGAGCAAATCCTAAAAGCCAGTCTCAGTTCGGATTGTGGGCTGCAACTCGCCCACATGAAGCTGGAGTTGCTAGTAATCGTGGATCAGAATGCCGCGGTGAATGCGTTCCCGGGTCTTGTACACACCGCCCGTCACACCATGGGAGCTCAGGGCACCCGAAGTCAGTGGGCTAACCGAAAGGAAGCAGCTGCCGAAGGTGAAATGAGTGACTGGGGTGAAGTCGTAACAAGGTAGCCGTATCGGAAGGTGCGGCTGGATCACCTCCTTTCTAAGGAGCTAAGGCTTTTTCTTACACTGTCTAGTTTTGAGAGACTAATAGTCTTTCAAAAAGTTGGGGATGTAGCTCAGCTGGGAGAGCACCTGCCTTGCACGCAGGGGGTCAGGAGTTCGATCCTCCTCATCTCCACCAACATGTACCTTGAAAACTGAACAATGAAGAGAGAATCAAAATACAATTTCTGGTCAAGTTATAAAGAGCATAGGGCGAATGCCTTGGCACCAGGAGCCGAAGAAGGACGCGGTAAGCTGCGATAAGCCTCGGGAAGCCGCAAGCAGGCATTGATCCGGGGATTTCCGAATGGGGGAACCCAGCTGGGGTAATACCCAGTTACCCACTACTCAATCCATAGGTAGTGAGGAGGCATACCAGGGGAACTGAAACATCTAAGTACCCTGAGGAAGAGAAAGAAAACTCGATTCCCTAAGTAGCGGCGAGCGAAAGGGGATTAGCCCAAACCAAGAAGATTTCTTCTTGGGGTTGCGGATATACTCATTAAGAGATGGCAGTTGTAGTCGAAGCGGTCTGGAAAGGCCCACCATAGGAGGTAAGAGTCCTGTAGATGAAACGACTAAAGTCTTGAGTATACTCCAGAGTACCACGAGACACGTGAAACCTTGTGGGAAGCAGGGGGGACCACCCCCCAAGGCTAAATACTACCTGGTGACCGATAGCGTATAGTACCGTGAGGGAAAGGTGAAAAGAACCCCGGGAGGGGAGTGAAAGAGAACCTGAAACCCTATGTTTACAAGCAGTGAAAGTCCTTTATACGGACGATCGCGTACTTTTTGTAGAACGGGCCAACGAGTTACGGTATGCAGCAAGGTTAAGCTGTTATGCAGCGGAGCCGCAGCGAAAGCGAGTCTTAAGAGGGCGATACAGTTGCATGCCGTAGACCCGAAACCGGGTGACCTATCCATGAGCAGGATGAAGCGGAAGTAAAATTTCGTGGAGGTCCGAACCCATGTCTGTTGAAAAAGGCTGGGATGACTTGTGGATAGCGGAGAAATTCCAATCGAACCCGGAGATAGCTGGTTCTCCCCGAAATAGCTTTAGGGCTAGCCTCAAATGAAGAGATGCGGAGGTAGAGCACTGAATAGCCTAGGGGCCCTCACCGGTTACCAAAGCTTATCAAACTCCGAATGCCGTATTCTTATATTTGGGAGTCAGACTACGTGAGATAAGTTTCGTGGTCAAAAGGGAAACAGCCCAGACCGTCAGCTAAGGTCCCAAAGTACAGGTTAAGTGGAAAAGGATGTGGGATTGCACAGACAACTAGGATGTTGGCTTAGAAGCAGCCACTCATTTAAAGAGTGCGTAATAGCTCACTAGTCGAGTGATCCTGCGCCAAAGATGTCCGGGGCTCAAACCTGTCACCGAAGCTACGGCTTGATGTAGAACCAATAGTATTCTTTAGGAAAATCCCTAACGGGATGAAGGACATCTTCGCGAAAGATTTCGAGCTTACCTAAAAGAGCGAGAAAACTTACGCCAAGATCCAAAAAGCTAAAACCTAGAGGGTAGTACTGGTTCTACATCAGGGGTAGGGGAGCATTGTATGCGGGTAGAAGTCACACCGTAAGGAGTGGTGGACTGCATACAAGAGAGAATGTTGGCATGAGTAGCGAGAGGTGGGTGAGAATCCCACCCGTCGAAAACCTAAGGTTTCCTGAGGAAGGTTCGTCCGCTCAGGGTTAGTCGGGACCTAAGCCGAGGACGAAAGTCGTAGGCGATGGACAACAGGTTGAAATTCCTGTACCACCGAAGATTGTTTGAGCAATGGGGTGACACAGGAGGATAGGTCATGCGCACCGTTGGTCGTGTGCGTCTAAGCCCGTAGGGAGTTAGGATAGGCAAATCCGTTCTAACAATCCTAAAAGGTGATGGGGAGTGAAATTTAAGTAGCGAACTGACTGATTCCACACTGTCAAGAAAAGCCTCTAGTTAGATCCAGGTGCCCGTACCGCAAACCGACACAGGTAGGTGAGGAGAGAATCCTAAGACGAGCGAGAGAACTATTGTTAAGGAACTCGGCAAAATGACCCCGTAACTTCGGGAGAAGGGGTGCCACGGTAGGGTGTTAAAGCCCGAGGTGGCCGCAGAGAATAGGCCCAAGCGACTGTTTAACAAAAACACAGGTCTCTGCTAAGTCGAAAGACGATGTATAGGGGCTGACGCCTGCCCGGTGCTGGAAGGTTAAGGGGACGTGTTAACCGCGAGGTGAAGCACTGAACTTAAGCCCCAGTAAACGGCGGCCGTAACTATAACGGTCCTAAGGTAGCGAAATTCCTTGTCGGGTAAGTTCCGACCCGCACGAAAGGCGTAACGATTTGGGCACTGTCTCAACAATAGACTCGGTGAAATTGTAGTACCAGTGAAGATGCTGGTTACCCGCAGCAGGACGGAAAGACCCCGTGGAGCTTTACTGTAGCCTGACACTGGATTTTGGTATTGCATGTACAGGATAGGTGGGAGACTTGGAAGCTTGGACGCCAGTCTAGGTGGAGTCAACCTTGGGATACCACTCTTGTAATACTGGAGTTCTAACCATAAGCCGTGAATCCGGCTTTGGGACACTGTCAGGTGGGCAGTTTGACTGGGGCGGTCGCCTCCCAAAAAGTAACGGAGGCGCCCAAAGGTTCCCTCAGCGCGGTTGGAAATCGCGCGTAGAGTGTAAAGGCAGAAGGGAGCTTGATTGCGAGACGTACAGGTCGAGCAAGGACGAAAGTCGGGCTTAGTGATCCGGTGGTTCCGAGTGGAAGGGCCATCGCTCAACGGATAAAAGCTACCCCGGGGATAACAGGCTTATCTCCCCCAAGAGTCCACATCGACGGGGAGGTTTGGCACCTCGATGTCGGCTCGTCTCATCCTGGGGCTGTAGTAGGTCCCAAGGGTTGGGCTGTTCGCCCATTAAAGAGGCACGCGAGCTGGGTTCAGAACGTCGTGAGACAGTTCGGTCCCTATCCGCTGTGGGCGCAGGAAATTTGAGAGGAGCTGTCCTTAGTACGAGAGGACCGGGATGGACGTACCTCTGGTGTATCAGTTGTTCCGCCAGGAGCACGGCTGAGTAGCTATGTACGGACGGGATAAGCGCTGAAGGCATCTAAGCGCGAAGCCCCCCTCAAGATTAGATTTCCCATCCGCAAGGAGTAAGACCCCAGATAGACTATCTGGTTGATAGGTCGGAGGTGTAAGGGCAGTAATGTCTTCAGCTGACCGATACTAATAGGTCGAGGACTTGACCAAATGTATTTTTTCTCTAACTTCATGGTTCAGTTTTGAAGGTATATGCCTTCTAACTTCATAAAATCCAGTGACTACAGCGAAGGGGTCACACCTGTTCCCATACCGAACACAGCAGTTAAGCCCTTCAGCGCTGATGGTACTTAGGCGGAAGCGCCTTGGGAGAGTAGGTCGTTGCTGGTTTTAAAAAACCTCAGAAGATTTTCTTCTGAGGTTTTTTATATTACATAGAGATGTTTAAATTTTTAGGAGAAGTTAGTTCTGGAAACCAAATTTGTATCTCTCTTGCCGCAGTTTTAGGACTATCTGATGCGTGTATTATGTTTTTTGTAATGCTGTGGGCAAAATCACCCCGGATCGTACCAGGCAGGGCCTGTTTGGGATCCTTATGACCATTCATAAGACGGATGATTTCAATTACGTTCTCTCCTTCGATTGCCATGACCATCAAATAGCCTTCTGCCATATAACGAATAAGTTCTGCAAAATAGGGTTTATCGATATGCTCTGCATAATGCATCTCTAGAATCGATCTCTCGGGATGAAGCATTTTAGCTGCAATAATACGGAAACCTTTTTTTTCATATCGCCCAATGATTTCTCCTATCAATTTTCGTTCAACGCCATCTGGCTTGATGATTATTAAGCTTTTTTCCATATGTTTATCCTCCTGTTTCGCATATTCATATTGGGAAGTTCCAAGTTACAGACAAAATAAGTATTTTAGATTATACCCAGAAAACATGAAAGCATATACTTCATTCTTTAAATGAGGCATATGCTTTTTATGTTTTTAAGGCTAAAGATGTATTACTGTTGTTAATATTTCTCTATGAAATTTTTGATACGCCGGATTCCTTCAACCAATTCTTTTGTATCACAGGCGTAGGATATACGAATATGATGATCCATGCCAAAAGCGATACCTGGCACGACTGCGACCTTTGCCTCCTCTAACAGTTTGTCAGCAAATGTTACAGAAAAGCTGTCCTGCCGGTGAAATTTAGAAGCTAGTGCAGAAAGATCAATAAAAACATAGAAAGCGCCCTCTGGATATATAAAATCTATACCCTCTATTTCAGAAAGCAAGCTTACCGCAGTATCCCTTCGCTCTCTATATACCGAAACCATGTGTTCCATTTCTTGTTCTGACTGTGTTAATGCTGCTACGGAAGCCCACTGTGAAATGGTGCTGGGATGAGAGATCAGATGGCCTTGAACAGTACTAATTGCTTTTGACAATTCTTTGCTTGCGGCGGTATAACCAATTCGCCAACCTGTCATCGCAGCGGATTTAGACAGGCCATTGACGGTTATGGTAATCTCTTTGGCGGCTTCTGAGAGAGAAGCGGTACTTGTAAAGGTTTCAAGATAACAAATTTTTTCATAGATTTCATCAGAAAGAATATAAATATGATGTTTAAGGCACAGTTCAACCAGTGCTAGAAGTTCATTGCTTGAATAGATAGCACCTGTAGGATTCGATGGATTCGTAAGGATAATGAGCTTTGTTCGTGAAGTGATTTTTTTCTCAATATCCGCAGGGGTAGCCTTAAAGGAATTATTTTCCTGTGTGTCGACGAATACAGGAACGCCTCCTGTCAGCTTTACCATTTCCGGATAACTCACCCAATAAGGTTTGGGAATTAATACTTCATCACCGGAATCTAGTAATGTGATCAATGTATTTGTGATGGCATGTTTTGCACCATTGGATACGACAATTTCGTCAACGGAATAGAAAAGGTTGTTCTCACGTTGTAATTTTTCTTGAATAACTTTTCTAAGATCTAAAAGACCTGATGCAGAGTCATATTTTGTTAGATTTGAACGGATTGCTTCATAAGCGCCCTCTTTGGCTTCGGTTGGTGTAGAAAAATCAGGCTCCCCAATACTGAGATTTATAATGTCTTCGCCTTGCTTTTTTAACTCCTTTACTTTGGTGCTGATGCCAATCGTAAAGGAAGGTGTAATCGTTTTTAATTTAGCTGATAACATAAATAAGCCTCCTTAGTTTTTACTACTATTAATACTGTATAGGAAATATGAAATTTATGCAATGTACTCTTGCAATAAAAATAAAACAAAACCCCAGAAAGTTTCAAAGGGGTTTGATTAGTTGTCAGTACTAAATATTCTGTTAATCTTTCTTATAGCTGTTAATTCTTTCGTTTCTGTTTTTCTCCATGATGGAATAGGCTTTTGTATATGCATCGAAATGATTGCTCATCGTTTTGTACTCTTTTTTTCCAATATCTTTTTTGTAGGAGATTTCCTTTTTCTCAGGAATATGCTCTTTTTTCATATTAAGGCCTCCCTTAGATCAGATCAAATTATATGCTAGCTGATAAGATAATACAGACTAAAACATAAAATGTATATTTATACACATAATTTTATAAAAAATTCTAGGATTTGTAAATAGAAAAATTAATTTTTATGCAAAAAATTATTTGCTGTCGCTGCTCTTAAAAGAATTGAATACCGCTGCTTTCAGGGGTGGGATTTAATTTAATATACTTCGGCGGCGAAAGGGAGATTTTGTAAATCTTTGCAATCATAAGGGTTCGAATAAAATGCGGATCACTAATTGGTTTGTAAATTGAACAAAGAAATTGGGTTTATTTTATAGATATTACAAAAACAACTTTAAAAGAATATGTTATAATCATATAAAAATTTAAATAATTATAACTATTTACAAAGGGGGGACTGTTTATGTATGAATATGAACTGACTTTAGCGGCAAGGAGAATAGTGGAAGACATGCTGCATCTTAAAAAGAGCGAGACTTTTGTGATTACAGCAGATACGGAGTCAGATGACAAAGTTGTTGATGCAGTAGCAGGAGCAGCCTATGCGGTAGGTGCAAAACCATTGGTGATAAAGATACCGGCTCCTGGAGGAGTTGGAAAGGCAGCAGATCCTTCGATTCCTGTTGAGGCTTTATCAGCAGTTTTATGTCGTGCAGATGCATGGGTTGAATTTAATAATCAGTGGCTCTTATATTCTACTCCCTTTGAAATAGCTGTTGAGAAAAATAAAGCTTTGAGATATCTCTGTCTTGTTGGGATGAATAGGAATATGATGGTGCGTACGATCGGAAAAGTAAATCAAGTACTACTATCAAAACTATTAAACAGGCTGGCAGACATGAACAGACAAGTACAACGAATGAAAGTAACCACACCGGCAGGTACGGATTTAGCTTTTGAAATGGAGCCAAGCTACAGCGTGATCTGTGATGATGGGAATGCTTCTCTGCCTGGAATTCATATGCTTGGGGGACAGATCAGTATATTTCCAAAATTTGAGACGATAAATGGGACACTTGTATTTGATGGAGCCCTGTCTCCTCCCTGTGGACTTCTAAGGGAGCCTGTCAAGATGCAAATAGAAAAAGGGAGAATTGTTGAAATTAAGGGAGGAACACAGGCAGGAGAATTCCAAAGCTGGCTAAAGGCATTTGATGATCCAAATATGATGTGCTTGGCGCACTGCAGCTATGGATTAAATCCAGGGGCTAAGCTAACGGGAAACATATTAGAAGATGAGCGGGTATGGGGCTGTATTGAATGGGGAATCGGATATGTTAGTGCCCTTGATGCCCCTCCGGGTATCGATGCTAAATCTCATACAGATGGAATTTGCTTGAATGCATCCGTGTGGCTAGATGATGTGCAAATTTTTGACAAAGGGGGAATTATACAAGCCGAATTAAAGAAATTGGCGGATGAATTGAGCTGTGGATAATTAAAAAGTTAAGGAGGAGTATTATGAAAATTTATAAAAGCTTTAAAATTCTCTTGATGCTTGTGTTGATACTAATGCTGATAAACGGATGTGGTCCTAAAAATGCCGGCATGAGTGGTGTTAAAGAAGAAAATGATAAACCTAAAATAGCATATTATGCTTACTCAACAGAGCCATTTATCGATTTAGACCCTAGCGTAGAATACTCTAATGGGATTGTCACATTACATAATATTTATGAAACTTTAACGAAATATAACCATAAAACCCAAAAGGTAGAACCGTTGCTAGCAGAGAGTTGGGAATCAAGTGAAGATGGAACCCATTGGAATTTCAAGCTAAGACAAGGCATTAAATTTCATGATGGAGCCATCTTAAATGCAGAAGCTGTTAAAAAATCGCTAGACCGAACTATTGCAATGAAAATGGGGGCCGCCTACATTTGGGATTCTGTGAAGGAAATTAAAGCAACTGATGAATATACTGTAGAATTTGAGTTAGATTATGCTGCTCCAATAGATTTAATCGCTAGTGCGGCATATGCTTCGTTTATTATGTCACCAAATGTAGCGGAAAAGGACAGCACATGGTTTAATGAAGGGAATGAAGCCGGAACAGGGCCTTATACACTTCAAAAGGCTACAAAGGGAGAAGAAGTTGTACTGGCAAAATTCGATGAATACTGGAGAGGATGGAAGGAAAACCAGTATGATCGCGTAATTATTAAAAAAATTAGTGAAAGCACTTCAAGAAGACAATTAGTAGAAAAAGGTGATGCTCAAATTACGACTTCGTTATCCACTACAGATATAAATGCACTGAAAAATCATTCAAATTTGGTAGTAACAGAGGCAGCTTCATGGAAAAATGTAATGGGATTTTTAAATACACGGAAAAAGCCGCTAGACAATGCGGATTTTAGGAAAGCCTTGAGCTATGCATTTCCCTATGAAGAGATCGTAACGAATGTTAAGGAGAATCAAGCTAGTCAGTCCTATGGGCTTATCCCAGAAGGCCTATGGGGACATGATGCATCTCTGCCTCAATATCACTTTGACTTAGATAAGGCAAAAGAACTGCTGGAAAAATCAGGTGTAAAGGCAGAGGGACTAAAATTAGAGATGACACTTACAGCAGGTGCTGAAGCCCATCGTAATGCGGCGCAGCTCTATCAGGTAAATCTGAAAAAGTTAGGAATAGATTTAGAAATCAGAGAAATGAATTGGGATAGTGTATGGGAAAAATCTAAGAGCAAAAGCCCTAATGATCGTCAAGATATACTGGTGATGTATTGGTGGCCGGATTTTCCAAGCCCAATCAGCTGGTTATGGAGTTTGGTTCATTCTGAAGAAAATATTTTATTCAATTTATCTTATATCAATAATCCAAAGCTGGACGAAATGATTGAGCAAGGCGACCAATTGTCAGCTGTTGACAGAGAAAAATCAGAGGAATTATTTAAACAAG
The DNA here is from genome assembly GCF_001750685.1 of Geosporobacter ferrireducens. Taxonomy (GTDB): domain Bacteria; phylum Bacillota; class Clostridia; order Peptostreptococcales; family Thermotaleaceae; genus Geosporobacter; species Geosporobacter ferrireducens. The sequence goes on from NZ_CP017269.1 coordinate 3,943,157, forward strand.
TACAAAAAGAAGTGATTGAGCAGGCTTATCAGATTTTCATGTACGATGATAAAACCATTTGGGTAACCAATAAGAACTTTAAGGGATTTGAATCAAACCCTTCCTATGAAGGCGTTGTATTCTTCTATGATACTTATTATGAGGAATAATCCCCTGGAAGAACATAAGACTGACTTATCGGTCTTATGTTCTTTATACATCATAAATGTGCCTATTATCTGTGGTCTTAAGTAATGGAGGAGGCGGCGATGGGAGCATATATAAGAAAAAGAATACTGCTTGGATTCATTGTTTTATTTGGCGTTGTAACGATTACTTTTTTAATAGCCAGGATCATCCCTTCCGATCCGGCGGCAAAGTGGGTTGGATCTAGAGCTACGCAACAGCAGATTGAAAATGCTAGAGTTGAATTAGGCTTAGACAAACCTTTAGTTATTCAATTTGCAAGATATGTAGCGCAGTTAATCAAAGGAGATCTCGGTTATTCTCTAAGAACGCATCAGCCGATTACAAAAGAACTGGCTGGCTTTATTCCAGCTACACTAGAACTGGTGCTGTTGTCATTCGGGTTGGCCGTATTAATAGGGATCCCTCTAGGGATTTATTCTGCAAAAATGAAGGATAAATGGCTGGACCATATCAGTAGATTATTTTCTATAGGGGCGGTGTCTCTGCCTACGTTCTGGGTAGCCCTTTTTTTCCAACTGGTTTTTTACAATTATTTAGGGATACTCCCACTTGGGGGAAGAGTTAGCACACAAACAACCATTCTTTATGACTTGCCCAAAATTACAGGAATGCTGTTGTTTGATAGTGCGATAACAGGACAATGGGATATTTTTATCGATGCATTCAAACATATTGTATTGCCGGGTATTACGGTGGCGCTATATCCAATCGGACTGGTAGCAAGAATGACCCGGTCTGCACTTCTGGAGATTCTTAATGAAGATTACATCACAGCTGAACGTTCTTATGGGTTAGCGGAAAGTAGAATATTGTGGATTTTTGCGTTGAAAAATACCCTTGGACCAACAGCTATTGTGCTTACATTGTCATTAGGATATACATTAGTCAATACATTTTTGGTAGAGGCAATTTTTAGTTGGCCGGGGCTGGGCAACTATGTGGCGACTTCTGTTGTCACACTGGATTATCCTGCTATTATGGGAGTAACGATTTTCTCTGCAATTTGCTATATTCTGCTAAACTTAGCTGCAGATATTATGATTGCGCTAGATCCTAGAGTAAGACTGTAGGAGGGGTGATAATACTTTATGAGAATAATATCCACTGAGACATTAAAACCAAGAATAAAAGAAATAAGATTCTCTCTTTACTTGCTGCAAAGGAACAAACTAACACAGATGGCGCTGTTTATTGTTATCGGGTTATTTATTACGGCATTGATAGCACCTTATACCGTACCTTATCCCAGTCATATACGTGATGAGGCAATACCATCGAAAAAGCTGCTTGAACCATCTGCACAGTTTTACTTTGGAACGGATGAATTGGGAAGAGATATTTTCAGCCGAGTATTATATGGGACCAGAATTTCTTTGAATACGGCTATCCTATCCGTTGGATTGGCACTATTAATAGGGGTTCCACTGGGGGCCATTGCCGGTACGATTGGAGGATGGATTGACGAATTGATTATGAGGATTACAGATATTTTTTTAAGCTTCCCCCCATTACTGTTGGCTATTGCCATTGTATCTGTGATGGGACCTAGTCTTCAGAATGCAATGCTGGCGATCGCCCTATCCTGGTGGCCGTGGTATACAAGACTGGTAAGAGGGCAGGCGATATCACTGAAGGAAAGGAAATTTATTCATGCAGCAGAGGCAATCGGAACCTCCCCAGCCAAGATCATTTTTAGCCATATCATTCCCAACACTATATCTCCGGTGATTGTGCAGGCATCAATGGATATGGGCGGTGTAATTTTAACTATTGCATCTCTGAGTTTTCTTGGATTAGGAGCTCAATCACCAACCCCTGAGTGGGGCTTGATGATCAGTACCAGTCGCAATTATTTTTTAAATGCATGGTGGTATAGCGTTTTTCCTGGGATAGCCATTTTTATTACGGTTTTGTCCTTTAATCTGCTAGGTGATGGATTTAGAGAAATTTTAGATCCTAAAACCAGAAAGAACTAAGGGGGAGTTTCTTTGCATACATACTTTGAAGTGAATAATCTGAAGGTGAATCATAAAACCTTTGAAGGGAGCCGTAGGGTTTTAGATATCGATAGCATTAAAATTCAAAAAGGAAAAACTTACGGAATCGTAGGCGAAAGTGGAGCGGGAAAGACTGTATTCGCATTGGCCATAATGAAATTACTTCAGTGTCCTCCAGGAGAAATAGAAGGGGGAGAAATTTTGTTTGAGGGTGAAGACCTGCTGAAAAAGTCGGAACGTGTGATGCAGCAAGGAATAAGGGGCAGAAAGATTTCTATGATTTTTCAAGACCCCATGTCTACATTGAATCCTGTTTTTACAGTAGGCTATCAAATTATACAGGTTATAAAAAAGAAGGAGAAAATCCGTGAAAAAGAAGCCTATAAAAAGGCAATTGAAATGATTGATACGGTAAAACTTCCGGATGCCGAAGACATTATGAGAAAATATCCACATCAATTAAGTGGAGGACAAAGACAGCGGATTATCATTGCAATGGCGCTGGCGTGTGGCGCAGAATTTATTATAGCTGATGAGCCGACGAGAAATCTTGATGTTACGATTCAAGCCAGTATTTTAAAGACTTTAAAAGAACTTCAGGATAAGTTTCATGTTACGGTATTATTTATTGCCAACAACCTAAGCCTTGTATCCGCTTTTTGCGATGAGATAGGAATTCTGTATGATGGAAGGATTGTCGAGCAAGGAGAGGTTAAAGAAATACTGAGACAGCCAAAACATGACTACACAAAGCTTCTTATTGAGTCTGCTACAAAAGAAAGGTTTGAAAGGGAGAATACAGCTATAGAACAAGAAGTAATATTAGAGGTTAAAGGGCTAAAAAAATATTTTCCGGTGAAAAAAGTATTTGGCAGTGATCGTGAAGCCTGCGTTAAGGCGGTTGATGAAGTCGATTTTGAGATCCATAAGGGACAAGTTTTAGGGATTGTTGGTGAATCCGGATGTGGAAAATCAACATTGGTTAATACCATATTAAATCTGCATAGGCCGACTTCGGGAAAAGTTTTTTTTGATGGTGTAGATATGTTTGCACTTCATAAAAATGATCTGCGAAAAATCCGAAAAAATATCCAAATCGTTTTTCAAGATCCATATTGGTCTTTAAATCCTCGTTGGCTAGTTAAGGATATTATCTCAGAGCCGCTCCACGTCCATGAAAAGCTAGGCGGCAGTAAGATTTTAACAAGGGTGGAAGAGTTGTTGGAAATGGTCGGGCTGCCGAAGGATGCTGCATTTAAGTATCCTCATGAATTTAGCGGAGGGCAAAGACAAAGGATCGCCATAGCAAGATCTTTGGCTGTAAATCCCAAATTGGTTGTGTTGGATGAACCTACTTCTTCGATAGATATTTTATCACAGGCTCAGATATTAAAGCTTTTAGATGAATTGAGAGAAAAATTGAAATTAACCAATATTTTGATTTCCCACGATTTGAGCGTTGTACATTATATGTCTGACAAAATCATTGTGATGTATTTAGGAAAAGTTGTTGAGTGTGGTGAATCGGAAGAACTGTTTCAAAATCCACAGCATCCTTATACACAAGCCCTGTTCAATTCGATTCCCGGTATCGACAGTGAAGGGCTGGAATCCTTAACAACAATTGATGGAAATGTACCTAGTGCCATCAATCCTCCGGCAGGATGCCGATTCCATACCCGTTGTCCAAGGGTCATGGAAATATGTAGGACAGAGGAACCTGGGATGCAAGGCGTCCAAGGACAGCATTATGCTGCATGCTTTTTATTGTCCTCAAAAGGTACAAATAGCATAAAAAACAACAATTATGGGACTGTAGGTATGTGATGCAGAAGTTTAATCTAAGGTCATTCATTTTCTTGCTTTCAATGGGTAGGAGACAACCTGTCGTTAGTGCCGGAAATATAGCTGGCAGACAAAAGGTCTTCTCCTGAAAAAGTCATATATTGTAGGGGACGGCCTCGTGTCGTCCCGAATAAAATTAGGATTCTCAGTCACACATCTATACTGCTGTCGAAGCATATATACTTTAGAAATGATTTTATATTTAGGAGGGTTAATGAATGAAAAAATTAAATAGACAGGACTTAGTTGATATTTTATATGGATGTACAATCTTAGGAACTGGAGGCGGAGGCAGCCTGGAAAAAGGAATTGATAAGATTGATCAGGCATTGAAACTAGGTAAAGAATTTGTACTGGTAGATTTTGATGAATTGCAGGAGGATGATTTAATTGCAACGCCTTACGCTTGTGGTGCAATCTCCCCTGAAACAGAAGAAGAAAGAAAAAAATACGAAAGGCTCCCTATTCACCCAGAAGAACCGCAGGTGCTTGCATTGAGAGAAATGGAGAAATATCTAGGGCAAAATGTAAAGGCAGTTATTTCTACAGAACTAGGCGGAGGAAATACAGCGATTGCTTTCTACAGCGGAGCAATGGCCGGCAAGTATATTGTTGATGGCGATCCTGCTGGACGATCCGTACCGGAATTACAGCATTCCACCTACTTTCTAAATGATATTCCTATATATCCAATGGCAGTGGTAAATCAATTTGGAGAAGCTGCTGTGATCACAAAAGTGGTTGATGATTATCGCGCTGAAGCTCTGGTACGTTCTTTGGCAATTGTAAGTAAAAATAATATAGCAGTAGTAGATCATGTGCAAAAATCAAAAGAATTAAAAAATGCTGTTATCAGAGGCGCTATATCCTATGCATGGCAGCTGGGAAAAGCATACCGTGAGGCAAAAGAGAGTGAATTGAATGTAGTAGAGGCAGTGATTGAAGCTGGAAAGGGAGTAGCGCTGTTTAAAGGAAGAATCAGGTCTAATGAGTGGGGAACAGTGGATGGCTTTACCGTTGGAGATGTAATAATAGAAGGAATTGAGGATTTTGAAGGAGAAGAATATAAAATCTGGTATAAGAACGAAAATATCATCGCTTGGAAAAATGGCAAGATTCACACGACAGTACCAGATTTGATTTGTATCATGGATGTAAAAAGAAATGAACCTATTATTAATCCGTATTTTATAAAAGGAATGAAAGTAGCTGTATTTGCATTGCCTGCGCCAGAGGAATGGACCACGCCAAAAGGTTTAGAAGTATTTGGCCCCGAGAGCTTTGGTTTCGACGTAGAATGGAAACCCATTTGTAAAGGATAAGGCCGCAGTGCACGATCTAATAGGATTTATAGTCTTAGGGCTGGGGGGAGAGGAATGTACATTACAGTAGCTGATGCTTTAAAGCTGCCGTCATTTCAAAATGCACAGGTAGTAGCAGGAAGTGGAGGGCTGGATAGAAAAATCTATCGTATAAGTGTTGCTGAGTGCCCGGAGTTTCCTATTGATATAGAGACAGCTGGAAAAGACAATCAACTATTTTCAAATGGTGATTTTTTTATATCTAGCATGTTTGCGATTAAAGATACCCCTGATTTGTTGTTGGATACGGTAAAGCTTTATTATCAGTTCAATTCCAGTGGATTAATTGTGGTGCGTAGATACTTTGAACTGCTTCCACAGGAGGTAGTGGATTATGCAAATGAGGTAAATTATCCATTAATTATGTTGCAAAGAACTACCGCCTATGCAGATGTTATCAGTGATGTTATGAAGGCTATTCTTTCGCAACAGAGTAATTATACCGCGGTTTCACTGATAGATCAGATTCTAAATGGACATCATTCTGAAGAAAAAATAGAAAAGCTTGCCTATACCCTAAATCATAATTTCGCTCCTAATATTCTGGTCTATTATATTCAATGCTCAAATCAGTTGGCAAACAAAACAAATCAGCTAGTAAGCAATATCAATAGTGAAAATTCCTTGTTTGCAGTTAATTACTACAACAATATCATTGTTTTTCATACATCTGAAAATGAATTTAATACAAAGCATATACATTATATAAGAGAAAAAATTATTCAAACTGTGACAAAATATATGACGGATTACCATATAGGAATAAGTGAGGCTTATAAAGGATTGAGATATATTAAAACCTGTATGCAAGAAGCATTGATAGCTTGTAGGGTTTGTCGTATTATCAACTCCACAGTAGAGAGCTATGAAAAAATCGGAACCTATCGACTATTGCTCGAGATTAATAACCTTTCTGCATTAAAGGGATTTTATGAACAGTTTGTTCTTCCCATAAAAGAATATGACCATGGAAAAAAAGGTGAATTATTTAATACGATGATTTCTTTTGCTCAAAATGATGGAGATATTAAGAAAACGGCGCAGGAACTTTTCCAGCACGAAAACACAATACGTTATCGACTAACGAAAATTAAACAATTACTCAACTCACAAGACGATAATTTAAGATTTTATGAAAGTCTCGCGGTCGTTTATAAAATATATAGGATATTATCCAGCACGGAAGAAGTCGAGTGTGATGGAGTGAATAGAGAATCCTGTAGCATCTCATAAATAACAATATAGAAAAAGTAGACATGACCTGAAGGACACGTCTACTTTTTGTTTACAACAAGGGTGTATAATTACATTATGTAAAGAGAACAGATGTAGGGGTGATCCATAAGGGGTTACATAATATACCAATTGACATAATTGATTCTACATGGTAAGATGATTTTTGTCGTCATCGCGAAGACTTAGAAAAAACTGGTGGTTGACGACGGGGTTTTAAGATGGTAAGATATATCTTGTCGTCACTGCCGAAGATTAACAAAAACTGGTGGTTGACGGAAGTGCAAGAAGATGATAAGATATTCTTTGTCGTCGCCGAAAGAAAGGTACTAAAAACTACCAAGAAAAACGGTGTTGACATAAGATGAGAAATGTGGTAATATATTTAAGTCGGTGTCACTAAGACGCCAAAGCAAATTGGTCTTTGAAAACTAAACAGTGTAAGAATTAAAGCCAGCAAATATAGCGCGTAAGCGCAAACCCGTTCAATATAATTTGAACGAAGCGAGCATTTTTATTTGAGAGTTTGATCCTGGCTCAGGATGAACGCTGGCGGCGTGCCTAACACATGCAAGTCGAGCGGGATTGTGGAGTAGCTTGCTACGAAGCAATCTAGCGGCGGACGGGTGAGTAACGCGTGGGCAACCTGCCCTATACAGGGGGATAACACACCGAAAGGTGTGCTAATACCCCATAACACCGATGCTTCGCATGGAGCGCCGGTCAAAGATTTATCGGTATAGGATGGGCCCGCGTCTGATTAGCTAGTTGGTGAGGTAAAGGCTCACCAAGGCGACGATCAGTAGCCGACCTGAGAGGGTGATCGGCCACACTGGAACTGAGACACGGTCCAGACTCCTACGGGAGGCAGCAGTGGGGAATATTGCACAATGGGGGAAACCCTGATGCAGCAACGCCGCGTGAGCGATGAAGGCCTTCGGGTCGTAAAGCTCTGTCCTAAGGGAAGAAGAATGACGGTACCTTAGGAGGAAGCCCCGGCTAACTACGTGCCAGCAGCCGCGGTAATACGTAGGGGGCAAGCGTTATCCGGAATCACTGGGCGTAAAGGGTGCGTAGGCGGCCGATAAAGTCTGGGGTGAAAGGCTACGGCTTAACCGTAGTAAGCCTTGGAAACTTATTGGCTTGAGTGCAGGAGAGGTAAGTGGAATTCCTAGTGTAGCGGTGAAATGCGTAGATATTAGGAGGAACACCAGTGGCGAAGGCGACTTACTGGACTGTAACTGACGCTGAGGCACGAAAGCGTGGGGAGCGAACAGGATTAGATACCCTGGTAGTCCACGCCGTAAACGATGAGTGCTAGGTGTCGGGGGCGACAGCCCTCGGTGCCGCAGCTAACGCATTAAGCACTCCGCCTGGGGAGTACGCTCGCAAGAGTGAAACTCAAAGGAATTGACGGGGACCCGCACAAGCAGCGGAGCATGTGGTTTAATTCGAAGCAACGCGAAGAACCTTACCAGGACTTGACATCCTCCGCATTAGCCGTAACGGGTGAAATCCCTTCGGGGACGGAGAGACAGGTGGTGCATGGTTGTCGTCAGCTCGTGTCGTGAGATGTTGGGTTAAGTCCCGCAACGAGCGCAACCCTTGTCTTTAGTTGCCAGCAGGTGAAGCTGGGCACTCTAGAGAGACTGCCGGGGATAACTCGGAGGAAGGTGGGGATGACGTCAAATCATCATGCCCCTTATGTTCTGGGCTACACACGTGCTACAATGGCTGGTACAACGGGAAGCGAAGGAGTAATCCGGAGCAAATCCTAAAAGCCAGTCTCAGTTCGGATTGTGGGCTGCAACTCGCCCACATGAAGCTGGAGTTGCTAGTAATCGTGGATCAGAATGCCGCGGTGAATGCGTTCCCGGGTCTTGTACACACCGCCCGTCACACCATGGGAGCTCAGGGCACCCGAAGTCAGTGGGCTAACCGCAAGGGAGCAGCTGCCGAAGGTGAAATGAGTGACTGGGGTGAAGTCGTAACAAGGTAGCCGTATCGGAAGGTGCGGCTGGATCACCTCCTTTCTAAGGAGCTAAGGCTTTTTCTTACACTGTCTAGTTTTGAGAGACTAATGTCTTTCAATATGGGCTTATAGCTCAGGTGGTTAGAGCGCACGCCTGATAAGCGTGAGGTCGGAGGTTCGAGTCCTCCTAAGCCCACCAAAATAGAAGCAAGAGGCCAGAAGCGAGAGGTGAGAAAAAACCTCAAGCTTAGGGAAAAAAAGAGAACGGCCCGCAGAGACGGGCTTTTATTCTCGCATCTTGCGTCTAGTAAATGTACCTTGAAAACTGAACAATGAAGAGAGAATCAAAATACAATTTCTGGTCAAGTTATAAAGAGCATAGGGCGAATGCCTTGGCACCAGGAGCCGAAGAAGGACGCGGTAAGCTGCGATAAGCCTCGGGAAGCCGCAAGCAGGCATTGATCCGGGGATTTCCGAATGGGGGAACCCAGCTGGGGTAATACCCAGTTACCCACTACTCAATCCATAGGTAGTGAGGAGGCATACCAGGGGAACTGAAACATCTAAGTACCCTGAGGAAGAGAAAGAAAACTCGATTCCCTAAGTAGCGGCGAGCGAAAGGGGATTAGCCCAAACCAAGAAGATTTCTTCTTGGGGTTGCGGATATACTCATTAAGAGATGGCGGTTGTAGTCGAAGCGGTCTGGAAAGGCCCACCATAGGAGGTAAGAGTCCTGTAGATGAAACGACTAAAGTCTTGAGTATACTCCAGAGTACCACGAGACACGTGAAACCTTGTGGGAAGCAGGGGGGACCACCCCCCAAGGCTAAATACTACCTGGTGACCGATAGCGTATAGTACCGTGAGGGAAAGGTGAAAAGAACCCCGGGAGGGGAGTGAAAGAGAACCTGAAACCCTATGTTTACAAGCAGTGAAAGTCCTTTATACGGACGATCGCGTACTTTTTGTAGAACGGGCCAACGAGTTACGGTATGCAGCAAGGTTAAGCTGTTATGCAGCGGAGCCGCAGCGAAAGCGAGTCTTAAGAGGGCGATACAGTTGCATGCCGTAGACCCGAAACCGGGTGACCTATCCATGAGCAGGATGAAGCGGAAGTAAAATTTCGTGGAGGTCCGAACCCATGTCTGTTGAAAAAGGCTGGGATGACTTGTGGATAGCGGAGAAATTCCAATCGAACCCGGAGATAGCTGGTTCTCCCCGAAATAGCTTTAGGGCTAGCCTCAAATGAAGAGATGCGGAGGTAGAGCACTGAATAGCCTAGGGGCCCTCACCGGTTACCAAAGCTTATCAAACTCCGAATGCCGTATTCTTATATTTGGGAGTCAGACTACGTGAGATAAGTTTCGTGGTCAAAAGGGAAACAGCCCAGACCGTCAGCTAAGGTCCCAAAGTACAGGTTAAGTGGAAAAGGATGTGGGATTGCACAGACAACTAGGATGTTGGCTTAGAAGCAGCCACTCATTTAAAGAGTGCGTAATAGCTCACTAGTCGAGTGATCCTGCGCCAAAGATGTCCGGGGCTCAAACCTGTCACCGAAGCTACGGCTTGATGTAGAACCAATAGTATTCTTTAGGAAAATCCCTAACGGGATGAAGGACATCTTCGCGAAAGATTTCGAGCTTACCTAAAAGAGCGAGAAAACTTACGCCAAGATCCAAAAAGCTAAAACCTAGAGGGTAGTACTGGTTCTACATCAGGGGTAGGGGAGCATTGTATGCGGGTAGAAGTCACACCGTAAGGAGTGGTGGACTGCATACAAGAGAGAATGTTGGCATGAGTAGCGAGAGGTGGGTGAGAATCCCACCCGTCGAAAACCTAAGGTTTCCTGAGGAAGGTTCGTCCGCTCAGGGTTAGTCGGGACCTAAGCCGAGGACGAAAGTCGTAGGCGATGGACAACAGGTTGAAATTCCTGTACCACCGAAGATTGTTTGAGCAATGGGGTGACACAGGAGGATAGGTCATGCGCACCGTTGGTCGTGTGCGTCTAAGCCCGTAGGGAGTTAGGATAGGCAAATCCGTTCTAACAATCCTAAAAGGTGATGGGGAGTGAAATTTAAGTAGCGAACTGACTGATTCCACACTGTCAAGAAAAGCCTCTAGTTAGATCCAGGTGCCCGTACCGCAAACCGACACAGGTAGGTGAGGAGAGAATCCTAAGACGAGCGAGAGAACTATTGTTAAGGAACTCGGCAAAATGACCCCGTAACTTCGGGAGAAGGGGTGCCACGGTAGGGTGTTAAAGCCCGAGGTGGCCGCAGAGAATAGGCCCAAGCGACTGTTTAACAAAAACACAGGTCTCTGCTAAGTCGAAAGACGATGTATAGGGGCTGACGCCTGCCCGGTGCTGGAAGGTTAAGGGGACGTGTTAACCGCGAGGTGAAGCACTGAACTTAAGCCCCAGTAAACGGCGGCCGTAACTATAACGGTCCTAAGGTAGCGAAATTCCTTGTCGGGTAAGTTCCGACCCGCACGAAAGGCGTAACGATTTGGGCACTGTCTCAACAATAGACTCGGTGAAATTGTAGTACCAGTGAAGATGCTGGTTACCCGCAGCAGGACGGAAAGACCCCGTGGAGCTTTACTGTAGCCTGACACTGGATTTTGGTATTGCATGTACAGGATAGGTGGGAGACTTGGAAGCTTGGACGCCAGTCTAGGTGGAGTCAACCTTGGGATACCACTCTTGTAATACTGGAGTTCTAACCATAAGCCGTGAATCCGGCTTTGGGACACTGTCAGGTGGGCAGTTTGACTGGGGCGGTCGCCTCCCAAAAAGTAACGGAGGCGCCCAAAGGTTCCCTCAGCGCGGTTGGAAATCGCGCGTAGAGTGTAAAGGCAGAAGGGAGCTTGATTGCGAGACGTACAGGTCGAGCAAGGACGAAAGTCGGGCTTAGTGATCCGGTGGTTCCGAGTGGAAGGGCCATCGCTCAACGGATAAAAGCTACCCCGGGGATAACAGGCTTATCTCCCCCAAGAGTCCACATCGACGGGGAGGTTTGGCACCTCGATGTCGGCTCGTCTCATCCTGGGGCTGTAGTAGGTCCCAAGGGTTGGGCTGTTCGCCCATTAAAGAGGCACGCGAGCTGGGTTCAGAACGTCGTGAGACAGTTCGGTCCCTATCCGCTGTGGGCGCAGGAAATTTGAGAGGAGCTGTCCTTAGTACGAGAGGACCGGGATGGACGTACCTCTGGTGTATCAGTTGTTCCGCCAGGAGCACGGCTGAGTAGCTATGTACGGACGGGATAAGCGCTGAAGGCATCTAAGCGCGAAGCCCCCCTCAAGATTAGATTTCCCATCCGCAAGGAGTAAGACCCCAGATAGACTATCTGGTTGATAGGTCGGAGGTGTAAGGGCAGTAATGTCTTCAGCTGACCGATACTAATAGGTCGAGGACTTGACCAAATGTATTTTTTCTCTAACTTCATGGTTCAGTTTTGAAGGTATATGCCTTCTAACTTCATAAAATCCAGTGACTACAGCGAAGGGGTCACACCTGTTCCCATACCGAACACAGCAGTTAAGCCCTTCAGCGCTGATGGTACTTAGGCGGAAGCGCCTTGGGAGAGTAGGTCGTTGCTGGTTTAGGCATTCCAGAGTAGCTCAATGGTGGAGCACCCGGCTGTTAACCGGTAGGTTGAGGGTTCGAGTCCCCCCTCTGGAGCCATTAAGGCCCATTGGTCAAGCGGTCAAGACACCGCCCTTTCACGGCGGTAACCCGGGTTCGATTCCCGGATGGGTCACCAATATTAAGGTCGCATAGCTCAGCTGGGAGAGCACCTGCCTTACAAGCAGGGGGTCATAGGTTCGATCCCTATTGCGACCACCATTAAAATGGCCCGGTAGTTCAGTTGGTTAGAATGCCAGCCTGTCACGCTGGAGGTCGAGGGTTCGAGCCCCTTCCGGGTCGCCATTTTATATTTAATATCATGCTAGTGTGGCTCAACGGTAGAGCAGCTGACTTGTAATCAGCAGGTTGGGGGTTCGATTCCCTTCACTAGCTCCATTTTTCGGAGGAATTCCCGAGTGGCCAAAGGGGGCGGACTGTAAATCCGTTAGCTGAGCTTTCGGTGGTTCGAATCCACCTTCCTCCACCAATTTTGATATATACATGCGGGTGTGGCGGAATTGGCAGACGCACTAGACTTAGGATCTAGCGCCACGTGCGTGGGGGTTCAAGTCCCTCCACCCGCACCAATTTTGCGGAAGTGGCTCAGGGGTAGAGCATCGCCTTGCCAAGGCGAGGGTCGCGAGTTCGAATCTCGTCTTCCGCTCCAAAAAAAATGTGCCCATAGCTCAGCAGGATAGAGCAACGGCCTTCTAAGCCGTGTGTCCGGGGTTCGAATCCCTGTGGGCACGCCATATATTATGACCCATTAGCTCAGCAGGTAGAGCACTTGACTTTTAATCAAGGTGTCCCGCGTTCGAGCCGCGGATGGGTCACCAAAATGAGAAGTGAGGAATCAGAGGTGAGAAGTGAGAAAAGATTTTTAGGTTTGCTTCAAAGAAGTTACCTTAATTCTGACCTCCGGCCTCTAACTTCCAACTTCTATAGGGAGAGGTGTCCGAGCGGTTTAAGGAGCTGGTCTTGAAAACCAGTGACTCCGAAAGGAGCCGTGGGTTCGAATCCCACCCTCTCCGCCATAATACTGCAGTTTAGTGTAGTATAGCAATAATGAATCGGGGTGTAGCGCAGTTTGGTAGCGCATCTGGTTTGGGACCAGAGGGCCGCGGGTTCAAATCCTGCCACCCCGACCATATAACTTGCCCAGATAGCTCAGTCGGTAGAGCAGGGGACTGAAAATCCCCGTGTCGGTGGTTCGATTCCGCCTCTGGGCACCATTAAATAAAAATAGCACGATGAAATTCATGCTATTTTTATTTTGTCTAAAATGAATGAATTATGCAATAAAAACAGGACTTGTTGGAAAAATTTACATCTGCTAAAGCTATTGACGATTTGTTAAAAATGTGATATATTATCTATTGTCACTTTAACAGGGGGCAGAAGGCCTTGCTGAAAAATAAAAAATGATCTTGACAAGCTTAGTGAAACATGATACACTAGTCTATGTCACTGAATGTTGAGAATGTATAATTGTATAAAGTGATACCAAATTGGTCTTTGAAAACTAAACAGTGTAAGAATTAAAGCCAGCAAATATAGCGCGTAAGCGCAAACCCGTTCAATATAATTTGAACGAAGCGAGCATTTTTATTTGAGAGTTTGATCCTGGCTCAGGATGAACGCTGGCGGCGTGCCTAACACATGCAAGTCGAGCGGGATTGTGGAGTAGCTTGCTACGAAGCAATCTAGCGGCGGACGGGTGAGTAACGCGTGGGCAACCTGCCCTATACAGGGGGATAACACACCGAAAGGTGTGCTAATACCCCATAACACCGATGCTTCGCATGGAGAGTCGGTCAAAGATTTATCGGTATAGGATGGGCCCGCGTCTGATTAGCTAGTTGGTGAGGTAAAGGCTCACCAAGGCGACGATCAGTAGCCGACCTGAGAGGGTGATCGGCCACACTGGAACTGAGACACGGTCCAGACTCCTACGGGAGGCAGCAGTGGGGAATATTGCACAATGGGGGAAACCCTGATGCAGCAACGCCGCGTGAGCGATGAAGGCCTTCGGGTCGTAAAGCTCTGTCCTAAGGGAAGAAGAATGACGGTACCTTAGGAGGAAGCCCCGGCTAACTACGTGCCAGCAGCCGCGGTAATACGTAGGGGGCAAGCGTTATCCGGAATCACTGGGCGTAAAGGGTGCGTAGGCGGCCGATAAAGTCTGGGGTGAAAGGCTACGGCTTAACCGTAGTAAGCCTTGGAAACTTATTGGCTTGAGTGCAGGAGAGGTAAGTGGAATTCCTAGTGTAGCGGTGAAATGCGTAGATATTAGGAGGAACACCAGTGGCGAAGGCGACTTACTGGACTGTAACTGACGCTGAGGCACGAAAGCGTGGGGAGCGAACAGGATTAGATACCCTGGTAGTCCACGCCGTAAACGATGAGTGCTAGGTGTCGGGGGCGACAGCCCTCGGTGCCGCAGCTAACGCATTAAGCACTCCGCCTGGGGAGTACGCTCGCAAGAGTGAAACTCAAAGGAATTGACGGGGACCCGCACAAGCAGCGGAGCATGTGGTTTAATTCGAAGCAACGCGAAGAACCTTACCAGGACTTGACATCCTCCGCATTAGCCGTAACGGGTGAAATCCCTTCGGGGACGGAGAGACAGGTGGTGCATGGTTGTCGTCAGCTCGTGTCGTGAGATGTTGGGTTAAGTCCCGCAACGAGCGCAACCCTTGTCTTTAGTTGCCAGCAGGTGAAGCTGGGCACTCTAGAGAGACTGCCGGGGATAACTCGGAGGAAGGTGGGGATGACGTCAAATCATCATGCCCCTTATGTTCTGGGCTACACACGTGCTACAATGGCTGGTACAACGGGAAGCGAAGGAGTAATCCGGAGCAAATCCTAAAAGCCAGTCTCAGTTCGGATTGTGGGCTGCAACTCGCCCACATGAAGCTGGAGTTGCTAGTAATCGTGGATCAGAATGCCGCGGTGAATGCGTTCCCGGGTCTTGTACACACCGCCCGTCACACCATGGGAGCTCAGGGCACCCGAAGTCAGTGGGCTAACCGAAAGGAAGCAGCTGCCGAAGGTGAAATGAGTGACTGGGGTGAAGTCGTAACAAGGTAGCCGTATCGGAAGGTGCGGCTGGATCACCTCCTTTCTAAGGAGCTAAGGCTTTTTCTTACACTGTCTAGTTTTGAGAGACTAATAGTCTTTCAAAAAGTTGGGGATGTAGCTCAGCTGGGAGAGCACCTGCCTTGCACGCAGGGGGTCAGGAGTTCGATCCTCCTCATCTCCACCAACATGTACCTTGAAAACTGAACAATGAAGAGAGAATCAAAATACAATTTCTGGTCAAGTTATAAAGAGCATAGGGCGAATGCCTTGGCACCAGGAGCCGAAGAAGGACGCGGTAAGCTGCGATAAGCCTCGGGAAGCCGCAAGCAGGCATTGATCCGGGGATTTCCGAATGGGGGAACCCAGCTGGGGTAATACCCAGTTACCCACTACTCAATCCATAGGTAGTGAGGAGGCATACCAGGGGAACTGAAACATCTAAGTACCCTGAGGAAGAGAAAGAAAACTCGATTCCCTAAGTAGCGGCGAGCGAAAGGGGATTAGCCCAAACCAAGAAGATTTCTTCTTGGGGTTGCGGATATACTCATTAAGAGATGGCAGTTGTAGTCGAAGCGGTCTGGAAAGGCCCACCATAGGAGGTAAGAGTCCTGTAGATGAAACGACTAAAGTCTTGAGTATACTCCAGAGTACCACGAGACACGTGAAACCTTGTGGGAAGCAGGGGGGACCACCCCCCAAGGCTAAATACTACCTGGTGACCGATAGCGTATAGTACCGTGAGGGAAAGGTGAAAAGAACCCCGGGAGGGGAGTGAAAGAGAACCTGAAACCCTATGTTTACAAGCAGTGAAAGTCCTTTATACGGACGATCGCGTACTTTTTGTAGAACGGGCCAACGAGTTACGGTATGCAGCAAGGTTAAGCTGTTATGCAGCGGAGCCGCAGCGAAAGCGAGTCTTAAGAGGGCGATACAGTTGCATGCCGTAGACCCGAAACCGGGTGACCTATCCATGAGCAGGATGAAGCGGAAGTAAAATTTCGTGGAGGTCCGAACCCATGTCTGTTGAAAAAGGCTGGGATGACTTGTGGATAGCGGAGAAATTCCAATCGAACCCGGAGATAGCTGGTTCTCCCCGAAATAGCTTTAGGGCTAGCCTCAAATGAAGAGATGCGGAGGTAGAGCACTGAATAGCCTAGGGGCCCTCACCGGTTACCAAAGCTTATCAAACTCCGAATGCCGTATTCTTATATTTGGGAGTCAGACTACGTGAGATAAGTTTCGTGGTCAAAAGGGAAACAGCCCAGACCGTCAGCTAAGGTCCCAAAGTACAGGTTAAGTGGAAAAGGATGTGGGATTGCACAGACAACTAGGATGTTGGCTTAGAAGCAGCCACTCATTTAAAGAGTGCGTAATAGCTCACTAGTCGAGTGATCCTGCGCCAAAGATGTCCGGGGCTCAAACCTGTCACCGAAGCTACGGCTTGATGTAGAACCAATAGTATTCTTTAGGAAAATCCCTAACGGGATGAAGGACATCTTCGCGAAAGATTTCGAGCTTACCTAAAAGAGCGAGAAAACTTACGCCAAGATCCAAAAAGCTAAAACCTAGAGGGTAGTACTGGTTCTACATCAGGGGTAGGGGAGCATTGTATGCGGGTAGAAGTCACACCGTAAGGAGTGGTGGACTGCATACAAGAGAGAATGTTGGCATGAGTAGCGAGAGGTGGGTGAGAATCCCACCCGTCGAAAACCTAAGGTTTCCTGAGGAAGGTTCGTCCGCTCAGGGTTAGTCGGGACCTAAGCCGAGGACGAAAGTCGTAGGCGATGGACAACAGGTTGAAATTCCTGTACCACCGAAGATTGTTTGAGCAATGGGGTGACACAGGAGGATAGGTCATGCGCACCGTTGGTCGTGTGCGTCTAAGCCCGTAGGGAGTTAGGATAGGCAAATCCGTTCTAACAATCCTAAAAGGTGATGGGGAGTGAAATTTAAGTAGCGAACTGACTGATTCCACACTGTCAAGAAAAGCCTCTAGTTAGATCTAGGTGCCCGTACCGCAAACCGACACAGGTAGGTGAGGAGAGAATCCTAAGACGAGCGAGAGAACTATTGTTAAGGAACTCGGCAAAATGACCCCGTAACTTCGGGAGAAGGGGTGCCACGGTAGGGTGTTAAAGCCCGAGGTGGCCGCAGAGAATAGGCCCAAGCGACTGTTTAACAAAAACACAGGTCTCTGCTAAGTCGAAAGACGATGTATAGGGGCTGACGCCTGCCCGGTGCTGGAAGGTTAAGGGGACGTGTTAACCGCGAGGTGAAGCACTGAACTTAAGCCCCAGTAAACGGCGGCCGTAACTATAACGGTCCTAAGGTAGCGAAATTCCTTGTCGGGTAAGTTCCGACCCGCACGAAAGGCGTAACGATTTGGGCACTGTCTCAACAATAGACTCGGTGAAATTGTAGTACCAGTGAAGATGCTGGTTACCCGCAGCAGGACGGAAAGACCCCGTGGAGCTTTACTGTAGCCTGACACTGGATTTTGGTATTGCATGTACAGGATAGGTGGGAGACTTGGAAGCTTGGACGCCAGTCTAGGTGGAGTCAACCTTGGGATACCACTCTTGTAATACTGGAGTTCTAACCATAAGCCGTGAATCCGGCTTTGGGACACTGTCAGGTGGGCAGTTTGACTGGGGCGGTCGCCTCCCAAAAAGTAACGGAGGCGCCCAAAGGTTCCCTCAGCGCGGTTGGAAATCGCGCGTAGAGTGTAAAGGCAGAAGGGAGCTTGATTGCGAGACGTACAGGTCGAGCAAGGACGAAAGTCGGGCTTAGTGATCCGGTGGTTCCGAGTGGAAGGGCCATCGCTCAACGGATAAAAGCTACCCCGGGGATAACAGGCTTATCTCCCCCAAGAGTCCACATCGACGGGGAGGTTTGGCACCTCGATGTCGGCTCGTCTCATCCTGGGGCTGTAGTAGGTCCCAAGGGTTGGGCTGTTCGCCCATTAAAGAGGCACGCGAGCTGGGTTCAGAACGTCGTGAGACAGTTCGGTCCCTATCCGCTGTGGGCGCAGGAAATTTGAGAGGAGCTGTCCTTAGTACGAGAGGACCGGGATGGACGTACCTCTGGTGTATCAGTTGTTCCGCCAGGAGCACGGCTGAGTAGCTATGTACGGACGGGATAAGCGCTGAAGGCATCTAAGCGCGAAGCCCCCCTCAAGATTAGATTTCCCATCCGCAAGGAGTAAGACCCCAGATAGACTATCTGGTTGATAGGTCGGAGGTGTAAGGGCAGTAATGTCTTCAGCTGACCGATACTAATAGGTCGAGGACTTGACCAAATGTATTTTTTCTCTAACTTCATGGTTCAGTTTTGAAGGTATATGCCTTCTAACTTCATAAAATCCAGTGACTACAGCGAAGGGGTCACACCTGTTCCCATACCGAACACAGCAGTTAAGCCCTTCAGCGCTGATGGTACTTAGGCGGAAGCGCCTTGGGAGAGTAGGTCGTTGCTGGTTTAGGCATTCCAGAGTAGCTCAATGGTGGAGCACCCGGCTGTTAACCGGTAGGTTGAGGGTTCGAGTCCCCCCTCTGGAGCCATTGATATCGCGGAGTGGAGCAGTTGGCAGCTCGTCGGGCTCATAACCCGAAGGTCACAGGTTCAAGTCCTGTCTCCGCAACCATTAAGGCCCATTGGTCAAGCGGTCAAGACACCGCCCTTTCACGGCGGTAACCCGGGTTCGATTCCCGGATGGGTCACCAATATCAAGGTCGCATAGCTCAGCTGGGAGAGCACCTGCCTTACAAGCAGGGGGTCATAGGTTCGATCCCTATTGCGACCACCATTTACAACTTAACATGCGGGTGTGGCGGAATTGGCAGACGCACTAGACTTAGGATCTAGCGCCACGTGCGTGGGGGTTCAAGTCCCTCCACCCGCACCAACTTTGCGGAAGTGGCTCAGGGGTAGAGCATCGCCTTGCCAAGGCGAGGGTCGCGAGTTCGAATCTCGTCTTCCGCTCCATTTTTTTGCCCAGATAGCTCAGTCGGTAGAGCAGGGGACTGAAAATCCCCGTGTCGGTGGTTCGATTCCGCCTCTGGGCACCATTTATAAACTTGACGATAAGCCGTCAAGTTTTTGTGTTTTAAAAATAATAAGAAAGTAATAACAATCATAAAAAAATATTGATATATATATAAATAAAGGATTTTAAATATTTTCGGATAATATACTAAATCAGAGATCGTGAAGGGGGAGAGGAAAGTGGCTGATTTAAGAATAAAAAAACTTGCAGATTTATTAGTGAATTATTCATTCCAGTTAAAAAAAGGAGAAAAATTTTTAATAGAAGCTTCAGATTTAGCATTACCGCTGGTAAAAGAAATCTATCGGGAGGCCCTTCATGTAGGAGCGAATCCTGAGCTACATGTGACGCTGCCAGGTTTTAAGGAGATGCTTCTGAAAACAGGAAATAGGGAACAGCTGGAATACATATCCCCTATTGATACTGCTATACTTACTAATTACGATGCGCTTCTTACCATATGGGGAGACCATAATACCAGGGAACTAACAGGTGTTGATCCCCTGAATATTGCTTGTCACCGGGCGGTTCGTAAAGACTTGAAAATGAAATTTTTAAAAAGAGCTGCCAAAGGGGAGGTAAAATGGTGTGGTACACAATTTCCTACTCACTCAGATGCCCAGGAAGCAGGTATGTCTTTAGAAGAATATGAAGATTTTGTTTATGGAGCAGGATTGTTGAATGAGGACAATCCTACGAAAAAATGGAAGATTATCTCTGAACAACAGGAAAAAATCTGTAACTATTTAAATACAAAGAAAGTTGTTAGGATTGTTTCTGTAGATACAGATATTACCTTTTGCGTAGAGGGGCGAAAGTGGATTAACTGCGACGGAAAAGAAAATTTCCCGGATGGAGAAGTATTTACTACACCGGTCCGGGACAGTGTTAATGGAACAATCCGATTTACTTATCCTGCGATCTATTCCAGCAGGGAGGTTGAAGATGTACGGCTAACTTTTGAAAATGGGAAGGTTATAAAGGCGTCTGCAGAAAAAGGGGAAGACTTCTTACTGTCGGTTCTGGATACGGATGAAGGTGCCCGGTATGTAGGAGAAATCGCCATCGGAACAAACTACGGCATTCAAAGATTTACTAAGAATATATTATTTGACGAAAAAATCGGTGGAACCATTCATCTTGCAGTTGGATCTGGAATGGAGGAAACCGGTGGAAGCAATGAATCGAGCATTCACTGGGATATGATTTGCGATATGCGGGATCATGGGCAAATTTATGCAGATGATGAATTGATTTATGAAAAGGGAAAATTCATTATTAATTTTTAAAATACATAAGCCAGGCAAATACCTGGCTTATTTTTATGCACCAAATTTGTCCAATCGTTTGGCATTGGACAACAAAATTCCCATTAAGTACTTGCTTTCAAAGAAGCCTAAGCTTCCTTGGTTGCATGCATTTTCATGGAAGAATTGTACATCATCTGCACCTGTGAAGGGACCGTGAATGAGTGTAGGTACAGGATGCCAGCTGTGGGAGCGCATAGCGCAAGGGGAGGAATGATCTCCCGTGATAGTGAGAACATCAGGAATATGCTCTAAAAGTATGGGGAGTGATTTATCAACTTTTTCGATACAGCTTACCTTTGAATCAAAGTCACCATCTTCCCCAGCTTGGTCAGTACCCTTGACGTGGATAAAGAAAAAATCATACTTATGACGATTTTCAATATAGGATTGAAAAAGTCCTTCAATAGAGTCCCCAGCAGGGAGAAGCGTCATACCTAATAGTGAAGCGATTCCCCGGTACATAGGATATGCTGCAATTGCAGCAGACTCTAATAAGTACTTATCCCGCATGGTAGGAATTTTAGGTTTTGATGCAATCCCCCGAAGTAAAAAGGCATTGGCCGAGTGTTCATTCTTTAATAAATCATAGCCCAGATGAACAAATTTATTAATTACCTTAGCCAAAAATTCAGATTGAGAATTCTGGCCCTTAGCAGCTAAGGGCGCTTTACCTTCTTCTAATGGATCGGTATCATTAATTAGAGCTCCGATTTCCTTCTCTTTACTTCTAAATACCGTTACAAATCGATGTCCCTTACCTGGTTCAATAATAATTTCCACTCCATCAATTTCTTTGATTGATTTTAATTTTTGACAAAGAATCTCCGTAATCTCAGTAGGAATCCTGCCGGCACGGCGATCAGTGATTCTACCGTGTTCATTCATTGTGGCAAAATTACATCGGGCAGCAACATCTCCGTTTTTTAGATCAAAACCAATTCCAATAGATTCTAGTACTCCACGACCAATAGCAATCTGCAATGGATCATAGCCAAATAACCCTAAGTGTCCGGGACCACTTCCTGGTGTAATTCCAGGCAGAATGGGTATGCTGCGGCCAAGGGCCGATACCGCTGCCAATTTATCGAGATTGGGAGTTTGTGCATACTCCAAGGGGGTTTTATTGTGAAATTTTGGGCTGCGAAGATCGCCAACACCATCCATCACCAACATTACAATTTTTGAGTTGTTTGACTTTATTGTCTCCTTGATCACTTGATCATAATTCATAGGGGTCACCTCTTATGTGTGGGATTTGATATTCAATATCTTTTATTATGAACATCGAGCCACTTTTTATGTATGCAGCTGCTTGCTTGTTCTTTTTACCGGGACTTCCCATTGATTACTTGCAGGTTTTGCTTTTGGACCAGTGATGGGTGCTTTATGAGCGCTACATTAGGTGCTATATTCTTTGTGGTCTTATCTCTACTCTCGGGATGGATTAAAGAGAAAAAGGGTGTAGAACTATAAAATATTAAAATAAGTAGAAGGCCAGTTTAAATTTATATTAGAAGGGGCTAAAAACAAAAAAAAATTTTTGAGTTTTTTCTGGTTTTGTGATAATGTTACCATTTTTGAAAAATGAACATTTACCTGCAAAAATAATTTTTTAAAAATTAAAATAATTCAAAAAAATACAATAAAAAACATTTGTAATGCAATTTTTTCTATGATATATTAGTAAAAATAAAAAAATAGGAATAAAAAGAAAATTAATTCTATTTAAAATCATGATATAACGAACATTAAAATAAATCATTAAAATGTTTGTCCGGAATTATAAGGCGGGGAAATATTTACTGAGAGCAACAGAATCAAATCCAACTAAGTATACAATATACAATATGATATCTTATCAGCAGCTAAATGCCTGCTGATGAATAAATAGAAAACTAAAAGAAAGGACTGATACTTATGAGACAAATTGCGATTTATGGAAAAGGTGGAATTGGGAAATCAACAACAACCCAAAATTTGACATCAGCACTGGGAGAGATGGGTAAAAAGATCATGGTAGTTGGCTGTGATCCAAAAGCAGATTCTACAAGACTGCTCTTAGGAGGTTTATCTCAAAAAACGGTTATGGATACCTTAAGAGAGGAAGGTGAAGACATAGATTTGGAGGATATCTTACTTCCAGGATACTTAAGTATTAAATGTGTTGAGTCAGGAGGCCCTGAACCCGGTGTAGGTTGTGCAGGACGAGGAATTATTACCTCCATCAATATGCTAGAAAGCTTAGGGGCCTACGAGGGGGATTTAGATTATGTATTCTATGATGTATTAGGGGATGTTGTTTGTGGTGGGTTTGCAATGCCGATTCGCGAAGGAAAGGCACAAGAAATATATATAGTAGCCAGTGGTGAGTTAATGGCGTTATATGCCGCAAACAACATTGCAAAAGGAATTCAGAAATATGCAAAATCCGGAGGCACGCGATTAGGCGGAATTATTTGCAACAGCAGAAAGGTAGATAATGAATATGAGCTATTAAGTGCATTTGCAAAGGAACTGGAAAGTCAGTTGATTCACTTTGTACCCAGAGACAACATTGTA
This sequence comes from Geosporobacter ferrireducens, assembly GCF_001750685.1. Taxonomy (GTDB): domain Bacteria; phylum Bacillota; class Clostridia; order Peptostreptococcales; family Thermotaleaceae; genus Geosporobacter; species Geosporobacter ferrireducens. The sequence continues at coordinate 3,966,377 of NZ_CP017269.1, forward strand.
CAAAGAGCAGAAATCAATAAAAAAACTGTCATCGAGTATGATGCAAAGTGTGAACAGGCAGACGAATATAGAACGCTGGCAAGAGCAATAGATGGAAATGATATGTTCGTCACACCAAAACCTATGCATACCGATCGATTAGAAGAATTGATGATGGAGTATGGAATTTTAGGATAGGGTGTGGGTGCTTTTCCCTTGAAATTAAGAATGCGCAACGTTTTCCCCAACGGTTCGCAAGAGTTCAAACACTCACACCACTCCCATCATAACATATCGGAAGATGCGATAGCAATACATTGTGTTTGAATTCATAAGCCTAAAAGTTAAACAAGTTATGACTAGGAGGAATAAAAAATGAAATTAATTAGAGCGATAGTTAGACCGGAGAAAGTAATCAGTGTTTTAACAGAATTAAATGACGCAGGATTCCCTGCGGTAACGAAGATAGATGTGGTAGGAAGAGGAAAGCAAAGAGGGATTCGAGTAGGGGATGTTTACTATGATGAAATACCTAAAAATCTATTGATGTTTGTTTGTGAAGATGAGTATAAAGATCATGTGGTAGAAGTCATTATGCGCAAATCAAAAACCGGTGAAAAGGGTGCTTTTGGAGATGGGAAAATATTTATTAGTGAAGTAGAAGAGGTTTATACCATAAGCAGCGGAGAGAAGAAATTATAGGGAAGGGGATATCTTTATGAAAGAAATCATTGCAGTAATTCGCATGAATAAAGTCAATCAAACAAAGGATGCTTTAGCAGAAGAAGGATTCCCTGCCTTTACTTGCTTAAAGGTCTCAGGAAGAGGGAAGAAGAAGGTAGATTATCAGGAAATAGCAGAGGATTTATTAAAACAGAAAGATATTCCCAACGCAGTTGCAGAGGCGGTTTCAGAAGAGCGAAGGCTGCTGGCAAAGAGATTGATATCCCTTACGGTTGCAGATCAAGATGCACCAAAGGTAATTCATACGATTATCAATATCAATCAAACGGGTAATCCTGGAGATGGAAAAATATTTGTTATGTCCATTGGCGAAGCAATACGAGTAAGAACTGGTGAAACAGGAGAGCAAGCAATTGTCTAGAGAGGAGGAATGATGGAGCGATGATTAAGTTAAAAAGTATACAGAAAATATTAGAAGAATATCCACCTAAAGTAAAAAAGAATAGAGAGAAACATATGGTTGTAAAAGGTCTTGATGAAAAACATGAAATAGAGGCAAACACCCGTACAATACCAGGAATTATTACCAATAGAGGCTGTTGCTTTGCTGGATGCAAGGGTGTTGTATTGGGGCCTTTGCGGGATGTGGTACATATTGTTCACGGTCCAGTGGGATGTTCCTACTACACCTGGGGAACCAGAAGGCATAAGGGAAGATCTGAAGCAGGAGAAGATAATTTCTTAAGCTACTGCTTCACGACGGATATGCAGGAGAGTGACATTGTTTTTGGAGGAGAGAAAAAACTAAGGGAAGCAGTGAAAGAAGCATATGAGCTTTTTAAGCCAGAAGCCATTACCATTTCAGCTACCTGCCCAGTAGGATTGATCGGTGACGATATACATGCGGTAGCTAGGGATGCGCAAAATGAATTTGGAATACAGGTGTTAGCCTTTGATTGTGAAGGTTATAAAGGGGTTAGTCAATCGGCCGGTCACCATATTGCAAATAATGTATTGATGCGTGATGTCATTGGAACGGGAGATGCAGAAACAGGAAAATATTCAATCAATATCTTGGGAGAATATAACATTGGTGGTGATGGTTGGGAGATTTCTAGAATTTTAAGTAAAATTGGTTATCATATTGTCTCAATTATGACCGGAGACGGTACCTATAAAGAGTTGAAAAGTGCACATAAAGCAGATTTAAATCTAGTTCAATGCCATCGATCCATCAACTATATTGCCGAAATGATAGAGGTGAAATATGGGACCCCCTGGCTTAAGGTCAATTTTATAGGGATAGAATCTACCATTAAGACCTTGAGACACATGGCCAAATATTTTGGGGATCAAGCATTAATCGATCGTACGGAAGTTGTAATTACAGAAGAACTAGCGAGCATAGAAGAATCATTAAAGATATATAAAAGAATGTGTGCAGGAAAAACCGCACTCTTGTTTGTGGGAGGCTCCAGGGCTCATCACTATCAGGGTTTATTGAGAGAACTGGGGATAGAAACAGTTATGGCTGGTTACGAATTTGGACATCGAGATGATTATGAAGGGCGCGACGTGATCCCCTATATTAAAATGGATGCAGATAGTAGAAACATTCCAGAACTTCAGGTAACCAAAGATGAAAAAAATTACCGGTTATACCTGTCACCGGAAAAGATAGAAGCATTAAAGAAAGAAATGCCTCTTAGCAGATATGATGGGATGATCAAAGAAATGAAGGGTGGCAGTTATATTATTGATGATCTAAATCATTTTGAAACAGAGGAATTGTTAAAGAAGCTGAAGCCGAGCCTATTTTGCTCCGGTATAAAAGATAAATTTGTAGCTCAAAAAATGGGAATTTTCTCAAAACAGCTACATTCATATGATTACAGCGGTCCCTATGCAGGCTTTAAAGGTGCAATTGTTTTTGCAAAAGATATTTCCATGGGTATGAACACCCCGACATGGAGTTTTATTACACCGCCATGGAAAAAGATACCTATGTTGGAAGGAAAAATTGTGAAGGAGGTTGGCGCATGTTAGATCATACATCAAAAAAAATCAAGGAAAGAAAAGCATTGGTAGTAAATCCGGCTAAAACATGTCAGCCCATTGGAGCTATGTATGCGGCTCTAGGTATTCACAATTGTCTGCCCCATAGTCACGGCTCTCAGGGGTGCTGTTCTTTTCATAGAATGCATTTGACACGACATTTTCGAGACCCAGTTGTTGCTTCCACCAGTTCTTTTACAGAAGGGGCATCAGTCTTTGGTGGTGGAGCAAATTTAAAAACATCCATTAAAAATGTGTTCTCTATTTATAAACCCGATGTAATTGCAATTAATACTACCTGTCTATCTGAAACCATTGGAGATGATTTGCCTACTATAATTAAGGATTCAGAAATACCAAAAGGCAAATTTGTATTTCATGCTAATACACCCAGTTATGCAGGTTCACATGTAACTGGATTTTCCAATATGGTAAAGGCGATGGTCACGAATTTCTCAGAGGGAAAGGGCGACGGTATAAACAAAAAGGTAAACATTATACCAGGATATACAGAACCTGGTGATATGCGGGAATTAAAAAGAATTGTAAAGATCATGGATATTCCATGTATTTTATTTCCTGATACCAGCGGTGTTGTGGACTCACCCATGACTGGGAAATACGAAATGTATCCTAAGGGGGGAACCAGAGTAGGAGACTTGATTGATACGGGTAATTCCATAGCCACCGTGGCATTAGGAAGCTTTGCATCTGAAGCTGCGGCCTATGAACTGGAAAAAAGATGTAAGGTAGATGCACATATCCTGAATCTTCCCATAGGTATCAAGGCAACCGATGAATTGATCATGGAGTTAGTTAAGATTACTGGAAAAGATGTTCCCTATGAGCTGGAAGAAGAGCGAGGTCAGTTAGTGGATATTATGACCGACACCCATCACCATTTCCATGGAAAGCGGGTAGCTATTTTTGGAGATCCAGATCATGTGATTGCCATGACAGAATTCACCCTCAGTTTAGGAATGAAACCGGTTTATGTGGTTACGGGAACACCGGGTATCTCTTTTGAAAAACAGGTTCAGAAAATGCTGGAGGATTCTCACTTGCAGGGAATGGTGAAAAGCTCGGGAGACCTCTTTGCACTTCATCAATGGATAAAAAAAGATCCAGTAGATTTGTTGATTGGAAATACCTATGGAAAATATATTGCGAGGGCAGAGGATATTCCATTGGTACGATTTGGTTTTCCTAATTTAGATCGCAGCGTACACAGTTATTTCCCAATCGTAGGATATAAAGGGGCAATGCGTATCATCGAAATGATCAGCAATGCACTGCTGGAACGAGTGGATCGGGATGCAGTAGATGAAGATTTCGAACTGGTATTATAAAAATAATAGATAAGGGACTAAATGTGGTTGTTAAAGCCACATTTGACCTAATAAGCGAGGTGATTTCTGATGGATGCCAAAAACTATTTGGAGGCATTGGAAGAGAGGAATGCTTCCATTGTAGAAAAATCAATAAAAAGCCAAAATCAAAAAATTAAATGCAGTCAAAATAGTATCGCAGGTGCTGTTAGTCAGCGTGCTTGTGTCTACTGCGGTGCAAGGGTAGTTCTTAACCCTATTACGGATGCATTTCATATTGTTCACGGGCCCATCGGATGCGCAAGCTATACCTTAGATATTCGAGGGAGTTTAAGTAGTGGAGAAGAAATTTATCGAAACAGTTTTTCAACAGATTTAAAGGAACAGGACATTATTTTCGGTGGAGAAAAAAAACTGGCAGCAGCAATTGGTGAAATCGCAGAGCACTATGACCCAAAATTGGTTTTTGTTTACTCTACCTGTGTGGTGGGCGTGATCGGTGATGACTTGGAGGCAGTATGTAGAACTGCAGAAGAGAAATATTGCATTCCAATAATCCCTATACAATCCTCAGGATTTGCCGGCAATAAAAATGCAGGTTATAAAGCAGCTTGTCATGCACTACTGAATCTAATGAGAAAAGGATCTGTAGGGGAAAAACTAGAGGGAATCAACTTTCTGGGTGATTTTAACCTGGCGGGTGAAATTTGGATTAATCAATCCTATTTTCGTCAAATGGGGGTAGATATGGTCTCTAAAATAACAGGAGATGCCAGCTATGATGAGTTGATAAAGGCACCGCAGGCAAAATTGAATATTGTTCAATGCGCAGGTTCTATGACCTATCTAGCAAAACAGATGAAGATGTGTTATGGCATACCTTTTATCAATGTCAGCTTTTATGGATTAGATGATGTAGCAGAATCCCTTCGAAATATCGCTTATGCATTAGGAGATCCTGAGATCATAGAAAGAACCAAACGACTTATTGGATCAGAATTAGAAAAAGCCAATACAGATCTTGAATTCTATCGAGACAGGCTCAGGGGAAAAAAAGCGGCGATCTATGTAGGCGGCGGTTTTAAGGCGATTTCTTTGATTAAGCAGTTTAATGATCTGGGTATGAAGACCGTTATGGTGGGAACCCAAACCGGAAGAGAAGAAGAATATGAAACGATCCGAGAATTGGCAGATGAGGGTACTATGATTTTAGATGATACGAATCCTACAGAACTGGAAAGATTTATGAAGGAAAAGGGAGCAGATATTCTAGTAGGTGGCGTAAAAGAAAGGCCATTAGCGTATAAATTGGGTGTAGCATTTTGTGATCATAACCATGAAAGAAAACATCCTCTAAATGGTTTTGAGGGAGCTGTTAACTTTGCTAAAGAAGTATATACCTCTATCTATAGTCCTGTATGGAGAATGATCAAAAGGGAATTGGGGGGTACATATGAAAAAGAGAAACTTTATTAATTTAAATGTAAATCCCTGCAAATGCTGCATGCCAATGGGGTCTTCCATTGCATTAAAAGGAATCGAAAGTACAATGGTGTTGCTCCATGGTTCCCAGGGCTGCAGTACCTATATTCGAAGACATATGGCACGCCACTATAATGAACCCATCGATATTGCATCCTCTTCCCTAAATGAGAAGGAAACGATTCATGGTGGTGCTACCAATCTAAAAAAGGGCATAAAAAATACATTTCGATACTATCAACCTAAATTGATTGGCATTTCCACTACTTGTCTTGCAGAAACCATAGGAGAGGATGTGCAGCAAATTATTGCAGAATTCAAGGAAGAAGAGTCACATCTTCAGGATATAGACTTAGTTCCCATATCTACACCCGGATATGGGGGAACCCACTACGAAGGCTTTTATTTTGCACTACGGAAAGTATTGGAAAAGCTTGCAGTAGATGATACACCTAATAAATCGGTTAACATTATTGCAGGGAATCTGACACCGGCAGATATTCGAAGAATCAAAGAAGTACTTGGTCTTTTTCAAATCAACTTCACAATTTTACCGGATGTGAGTAAAACTTTAGATGGACCCTTTGAAAGGGAATATCAAAAGCTATCCTCAGAGGGCACCAAGATTGAAGACATTCGAAGAATGGCTGGTGCTGCTGCTACGATTGAAATGGGGATGCTGGTACCAGAACATATTTCCCCTGGTAAATATCTGGAGGAACGGTTTGGAATTCCGCTGCATCGCTGTTCATTACCTATAGGATTAGAGAATACAGATGCTTTTATCAAGTTGCTACAGTGCTTCAGCAGCGTGCAAATACCGGAAAATTTGAAGGAAGAACGGGGACGCATGCTTGACGGAATGATTGATTCCCATAAGTACAATGGAGAAGGACGTGCAGCCATTTTTGGAGAGCCGGATATGGTCTATGCAGTTAGTAAATTGTGTATCGAAAATGGAATTCGGCCACTGCTGATTGCAACGGGAACAAGAACGACAAAATTAAAGGATTTACTGTCTCGCGATTTAGAAAGAATGACTGAGCCCTGTAACATTATCGATGATACGGACCTAGAAACGGTACAGGAATACGTAAAGGAATTGGCTATCAATATTCTTATTGGAACTTCAGATGGCAAGTATATTACGGAAAAAGAGGGGGTTCCCCTGGTGCGGATTGGTTTTCCTATTCATGACCGGGTAGGTGCACAAAGGAAGCTTTATTGTGGGTATGAAGGGTCCATGCAGTTATTAGACGAGATCACCAATACACTGCTAGGGCAAAAATATGATCACTATAGACAACATATGTATGATAAATACTATGGCTAGTGTTGTATAAATAAAAATCTTGGAAGGGAGGGATCACAATGAAAGAAAGTTGGAGCACTAAAGTTAGGGAAAAGACAGAGAAACATCCCTGCTACTGTGATACTGCCCACAAATATGTGAGAATGCATATTCCTGTAGCACCAAAATGCAACATACAGTGTAACTACTGCAACCGAAAGTATGATTGTCTCAATGAAAGCCGGCCAGGTGTCACCAGTGAAATATTAACACCGGAAAATGCACTGGAAAAATATAAAGCTGTGAAGGCAAAGCTGGAAAACTTGATGGTTGTCGGAATTGCCGGACCGGGAGATGCATTAGCCAATTTCCCGGAAACACAAAAATCCATTGAACTGATAAAAGCTATAGATCCTCAGGTAACTTTTTGTTTATCTACAAACGGGTTAATGTTATCGGAATATGCAGAGGAAATTGTCAAATGGGGTGTTAGCCATCTGACAGTTACAATCAATTCCATTGATCCAATCATTGCTGCAAAGATTTATAGTACAGTAGTCTATAAAAATAAAATCTATACAGGAGAAGCCGCAGGGACTCTGTTAATAGAAAAGCAATTGACAGGATTGAAATTGGTGACAGAAATGGGGATTGTCTGTAAGGTCAATATTGTCATGATAAAAGGAATAAATGATCATCACATTGAAGCGGTAGTAAAAAAAGTAAAGGATCTGGGAGCTTTTATGACAAATATTATGCCCCTGATTCCCGCTGCAGGCAGTAAATTTGAAAATTTAGACCTTGTTAGTAAAGTAGAGTTAAATAATTTGCGAAAAAAATGTGCAATAGATTTAAAGCAAATGTATCACTGCCGACAGTGCAGAGCGGATGCCATCGGCGTATTAGGAGAGGATATCTCCATTGATTTTAGAAAGAACTGTTGTAATGCTTCCTGGAATAGGTCAAAAAATAAAGAGGAATATACCATAGCAGTTGCATCTAAAACAGGAAGGTTAATCGATCAGCATTTTGGACATGTAAAAGAGCTCTTCATATACAAATATGATAAAGCGGGTGTGAAGTTTATAGAGAGGCGTTCCGTGGATCAATACTGCAGAGGAGCAGAGGAATGTCAGGATTCAGAGACAAAAATGGAGCGTTTGAGAAAAGTTCTTCAAGACTGTAATTTAGTTCTTTGTCTTCGCATTGGCAGTACACCAAGAAAGTACCTAGAGGATCAAAATATTTATATTGCTGAGATTTATGAAGAGATCGAAAAAGGAATTATTCAGTCAGTAGAAGTTATGAACTGTGCTTCATAGTTTTGCAGTTATCTTGCTTACCAATGGCTGACTAAAGAGAAAACATTATATTTATTTTTTATATTTATTAGTAATTTGGATTTAATACGTTGGCTGCCGCATAGACAAAAAGATTGGAGGTGGGTATATGCAAGATTTTTATATTGTAGATACAACCCTAAGAGATGGTGAACAGGCTCCAGGGGTTGCATTCTTTAAAAAAGAGAAGGTAAAGATTGCAAAAATGCTGGATGAAGCTGGTGTAGACATCATTGAAGCCGGAATACCAATTATGGGCAAAGAAGAAATGGAGTGCATTGAACAAATCATTGCCATGCAAGGGAAGGCTAAAATTTTGACATGGAACCGAATGCACAAGAGAGATGTCGATGCATCTTTAAGATGTGGTGCAGAGAACATCCATATTGCGGTGCCGGCATCAGATATTCAAATTTGGCAAAAACTCAAAAAAGACCGAAGTTGGGTAATGAAAGAAATGCAGAAGGTTGTTTCTTATGCTGCAGAAAAGGGATGCAGCGTATCTGTAGGTGCAGAAGATGCATCGAGAACGGAAGAAGACTGTTTAATTGAGTTATATAAAAAGGCATTTCAAGCTGGGGCACGGCGTTTTCGATATGCGGATACGCTCGGAGTGTTAAATCCAACTAGCAGCTATCAAAAAATTAAGCGAATTCAAGAAAATATAGATGGAGAGCTGGACTTTCATGGACATAATGACTTTGGAATGGCAACTGCTAATACACTCAGTGCATTTCAGGCGGGAGCGAAGTACATCAGCTGCAGTGTAAATGGATTAGGAGAGCGAGCAGGCAATACAGCTTTGGAAGAAATCGTAATGGTCCTAAAGATTCTATTCGAATGCGAACATCCCTTTGAAGGAAAAAAAATGATGACATTGTCACAACTAGTAGAGCAAGCTTCTGGTAGAATCATTGGAGATGGAAAACCAATTGTGGGAAAGATGGTTTTTTCCCATGAATCAGGCATCCATGTAGATGGATTATTAAAAAGTCGGAATTGTTATGAAGCATTTTCGCCAGAAGAAATAGGTAGAAAAACTGAAGTTATATTAGGAAAACATTCAGGAAGTATTGCAGTCATCCACTGTTTGCAGGAAATGGGGATAGAAATTGCAAAAAAGCAATCTGATGAAATTGTTAAGATGATTCATCAGATTTATACGCATAATAAGAAACCTGATATTGATTTTCTTTTAAAGCAGTGGACTCAAGTGAATAAAAAAGTGGCAAGCAGAGCGTAAGATATTGCAGGGATCGACGCCCTTGTCGATCCCTGCATTCCTGTTTTAGATTTACGTAGGGAACGATGTTTCACCGTTCCGTTGAATATTAAACTTCTCAATCACATATTCATATGGGTAGGCTGCTGTTTAATTTACTACACCGAAGGAAGGTGTTTTTCGGATTCTCGTCACATAGAGAACATCTTTAAAGAAATCATCAAGACGGCTTAGAATCGTAGTTGATAATAGAATCATCAACCAATCTTCAATATTTAAAGGTCCCATGCTAAAGACTGCTGCCAGTGAAGGGATATAAATAGATGCCAACATTAAACCGGTAGATATAGCTACTGCCGGCAGCAATGCCTTGTTTCTCCTTATAGACATAGAACTACACTCAAAGGCATGGAGCATCTGGCAGGATACTAGATTGGCAAAAGCCATGGTACGGGCTCTTACAAGATTGCCCGTCAAGAACAATGTGCCGCCAAAAACACCAAGTGTAGTTAAACCGGTTGCAATTCCTCTTGTGATGATTCTCCTTTTTAGTCTGCTATCAAAAATACTATGGATTGCATCTCGTGGAGGTTCCTGCATGATATCTTTCTCTGGTGGATCTACACCTAATGAAAGTGCCGGAATTCCTTCTGTAACCAGGTTGATCATCAAAATTTGGCTTGGGATTAAAGGTACAGGCATGCCTGTAATAGAGGCCAGAAATATGGCCAGCACTTCTGCAAAGTTGCCAGAGAGTACATACTTTACAAACTTTTTAATATTTCGATTGATCGTTCTTCCTTCCTCTACTGCTTTGACGATGGTACTGAAATTATCATCCGTTAATATAATAGAAGAAGCTTCTCGGGTAACGTCAGTGCCTGATTTTCCCATAGCAATACCAACATGTGCTTCTTTAATGGCAGGGGCATCATTCACTCCGTCTCCAGTCATGGCTACGATATATCCTTTCTTTTTAAAGGCTCGCACAATCTTTAACTTTTGTTCTGGGCAAGTACGGGCGAATACCTGGACCTTACCAATCTCATTTGATAAAGCATCTGCATCCAAAGCATCCAGTTCTTCTCCTGAAAGAACAATGCCATCTTCTGTAAGCAAATCAATAGATTTTGCGATGGCAGCAGCGGTTTCCTTATGGTCGCCCGTAATCATTACTACCTTTATGCCTGCTTGATGGCATTTGCCAATAGCTTCTTTAACACCTTCACGGGGTGGATCCATCATACCGACCAATCCTAAAAAAATCATTTGATTGTCAAGGCCACCCTCTATTAAAGAATCAGACTTATAATCGAGGGGTTTATAAGCTAAAGCAAGGACACGCAAAGCACGGGAAGCCATGTTGTCATGCATGGAAACAATTGTATCTATATATTCTTGTGAAATATCCAGTACCTGATCATCCATCATGACACTGCTGCACTGCTCTAATATAGAGTCTACTGCACCCTTTGAAAAGACATGGTAATGGTTCTGCGCATCGGAGCAAATCGCAGTCATCCGTTTGACATCAGCATCAAAAGGAATCTCATGTTCTCGTCTATAACAGGAGAAATCTTCTAAAGGGAGGCCCGACTTTTCAACAGCAATCAATAAGGCAGCTTCTGTTGGATCTCCCTTAATTTCATATTTCTCCCCTGCTAATTTTTCTATTTCTGCATTGTTACAAAGGGCTCCGGAAGTAAGCAGAAGCCGAAGATCTCTATATTTTGAGGCAATAATTGCATTTTGATTATAGAGAAGAGTGCCCTTTTTTTGATAGCCCTCTCCTGTGATCTCTATTTTTTTATCAAGGGTAGCAATCTCTTTAACAGTCATTTCATTTTGCGTAAGGGTACCTGTTTTATCCGTGCAGATTACCTTTGTGCAGCTGAGTGTTTCTACGGCAGGGAGCGTCTTTACAATGGCATTTTTTTTCGCCATACGCTGTACACCAAAGGCTAGGGATATGGTTAATACCGTTGTTAAACCTTCTGGAATAGCGCCAACGGCTAAACTGACTCCAGTTCGCAGCATTTCTAACAGAGGGTGGCCGCCTAAAACACCGCCAACCGTAATAAGACTGCAAATGCCCAGACATCCCCAGGTAATGATCTTTGCAAGTTGATTCAAATCCTTTTGCAGTGGTGTCGACTCTGCTTTCACGTCATTTAACATTGCGGCGATTTTACCCATTTCTGTATACATCCCTGTTGATACGACCAAGGCTTTTCCTCTTCCTCTTATCACAGAGGTGCCCATATAGAGCATGTTGACACGGTCTCCTAACGGAAGGTCTTTATTATTTAAATTGTGGACTTTTTTTGAGACACTGTTGGATTCTCCTGTAAGGGAAGCTTCCATCACTTCAATACCATAACTTTCAATGAGGCGTACATCCGCAGGAACTGTATTTCCAGATTCTAGGAGGATTACATCTCCAGGAACCAGCTGGGTAGAGGAAACTTTTTTCTCTACGCCGTCCCGGATTACGCAGGCGGTAGGGGTAGAGAGCTGTTTTAAGGCATCCAAAGACCTTTCTGCTTTGTACTCTTGCCATACACCAAGGGCAGATTCTAAACCGATGATGACTAAGATGGCAGCTGCATCTACGACCTGTCCCAATAATAAAGATACCCCGCTGGCACCCAGCAGCAGCTTTATGATAAAGCTGTCAAATTGATTCAAAAACATGGATAAGAGAGAGCGAGGCTTTTTTTGTTTAAACTGGTTGAGTCCATAGGTTCTAAACCGTGTTGCAGCCTCCATAGAGGACAAACCTTCAAACAGGTTTGTATCCAGTTGTTTACTCAAGACCTCTAGTGAAAGGGTATGCCAAGTGCTCCGGGATCCGGTGCAATGAAGTTGCGGTGAAAATGTTCTTAGTCCCTCTTGATAATAGCCATGAGATAAGAGAACCCTATTACTATAGAATTCTTGCGGTGTCAGCTTTCTTTTTGCATGGAAATCAGGGTGAAGCACCTTGCCTTTGTGTGGATGGCCAGGTTTATTTGTTAAGCTATCAGATAGCATTTTTTCGATTTGGGATAAAGTACATTTGGATACATCATAGATTAGAAGTACTTTTCCCGTATATGGATTTGCTGTAACCATTTGAATGCCATCCATCTTTGTCATCGATTCGATGAGTCTTGAACAGAGTGATTCATTATTTTTCAAGCTTTCTATTTTTACCCGCATGCGTCCGGGAATATTTAATGAGTATTCTTGTATAGAAGATGATGAGACAAATTTTTCCTGCATGATGACCTCCTAGATCGAAAAAACTCTTTTTGTACAATACAATTAGTATGAGAGATATATAAATGGTTTATGCTTGGAATTTGACTGGATTAGCCTGTTAAAAAATAAAAAAACAGCGAATCTGTATGAATAATAAATATCCCTTTGACCAAAATATACTAAAGAGTATCATTAGGAGGTGAGTTGTATTTGGAACCACTAGGGTTTATATTAGGGGTCCTAACTTTTGGCGTGGCAACCCAATTTAAAAAGCCTATTCGAAAGGCTGCTGTATTTACGGCAAGTCAAGCTATGGGATTGACAAACCAACTAAAAAGCACTGCTTATGGATTAAAAGAAGAAGTGGAAGACATCATCGCAGAGGCTCAGTATGAAAACATGAAAAGAAATATGGAGAAGGTTGAAGCACTGCATCAGCAATTTGATGAGCATCATCCGGAACATCATTAATAGAAAAGAGGTGAACAGAATGATATTTTTGAAAATAGCGCTACTTGGTGTAGTAATGTATTTTAGCTCTATGGCTATGGGATGGATCATGGCCATCTAGATTTGGGGGTATTAGGTTTGTACTATGCGAATGCATCAGGAAATAAATTTATCCTGCCAGGAAGATTAAGAATTTATATAAAAGATTTAAAAGACAACCCTGCATATGGAGAAAGAATCAAGAGATTGCTTTCTGAGATTATTGGTATACACAGTATAACAGCCAATCACTTTACAGGAAAAGTATTGGTTTATTTTGATGAAAAGAAAATTGATGTAAATACCATAGAAACCCAAATACTTCAAGCCAAGGTTTTGGACCTGCACTTCATTGGCAACGAAGAAGATATGCTTCAGGTCATAACGAAAACAGGGATTTTTAAACAGCCGGAATTCAGAAGAACCCTTATAGCAGGCACTGTATTGACCGGAATATTGATCAAGCAATTTGTTTTTGGACGGACATCGCTAGCAGAGAATTATGACATATTTACTGCAGCTGCAGCTACTACCATTCTAACTGGATATCCCTTATTTAAAAAAGGAATAGGAAGATATAATGAAAAAGGAAAGGTAAACTATGAACTGATGCTTAGTATTACTGCTTTTGCCTGCATACTTCTCAGGGAGAGTACACTCAGTCTTTTTGTAGTCACCACCGCTTATCTCAGTGAAGCAATCATGACTTATATAGACAAGTGCTCAAAAAAAATGTTCGAGGATCTGTTTAAAAATCGAAGTGAAAAAGTCCATAAGCTTATTGAAGGAGAGTCAGTAGAAATAGATTATGATGAAATTCAATCAGGAGATCTATTGCAACTGCGGTCGGGAGATTTTTTGCCTGTGGATGGAGACGTCTACGCCGGAGAAGGAATCCTCAATCAAAAAGCTTTAAATGGGGAAAGCTTGCCCCAGATTGTGAAAATAGGAGATAAGGTCTATGCTGGAACGATCGTAGACCAAGGAAACCTTTTGATCAAGGTAGAAAAAGTAGGACAGGAAACGGAATATAGAAAAATTCTTGCTCTTGTTGATGGGACTTGGAAGGATCAAGATTCGCTTCAAAATGTGGTAGAGCAGCACTACCATCGATGGATGCCTTATGTGGCGGGTATGTCCTTTATAAGCTTTATTTTGACTGGGGACATCATGGTATTGATTACACTGTTGTTAATTGCCTGTCCAAAACCAGCTTATCATGCAACACCCATCGCCATCAGGACTGCTTTCATAAAGGCTTATACGGAAGGTATTTTTATTAGGAATCCAAATGCCATAGAATGGAGTAGCAAAGCAACGCGGGTAGTCTTTGATAAAACAGGGACCCTTACGATGGGAAACCCTCCGGCTGGAATTCAAGATCTTTTGAGGATGGAAAGCGGCCTATCGATAGAAGCACTAAGATCGCAAGGTATTCATAATTTTGAAATATTATCAGGGGATAAACGTGAGATTGTAGAAAAGACAGCATCCGAATTAGGTATTGACTGCTACCAATGGGGAGTATCTCCAAAGAATAAAGCAGAGATTATACAAGCAGCAGTGGATCGTGGAGATATTACGATAATGGTAGGGGATAGCATAAATGACGGACCTGCCCTTAGTCGCGCCCATGTAGGCATTATGCTGGGGGAAAAACCAGACCTAAATATACTCAGCGGTGTTGATGTGATCCTCTTCAATAACAATATACTGTCTGTTCCTAGATTTATCGACTTAAGCAGATGTACCATAAAAAATATCAATCAAAGCTATAACCTCTCACTAGGCATGAATATATTTGGAGCTTTACTGGTTTTAACAAATGGTATAAGTCCTTTTTTTGCATCCTTCTATAAGGATATCAATAGTTTGATTGTATTACTAAATGCAATGCGTTTATCGAGAGTTCCGGTGAAATATTTGAATAGGCAGGTGAACTAATTGAGTAGTGCCCATGAATTGAAACAGGATTTTGAGCAAACCTTTCAACGTTTAAAAAGTCATATGGATGAAAGCTTTATGATGATTGAAAATAATCCCGCCCATAGGGATGAAGTCATAGATCTTTGGAAAGATTATATACAAGCATTTACTGCTTATGCAATGCAAAGCAGTGAACAATATAACAATCGTGATATATATAAGGCGATTACGAAAATGCTAATCTTTGGAAAATAAATGGAGGTATGGTCAATGGATAACCTACTGAAACCTTTTGGTTCTCAAAGTTTTTTTGTTGGATTGGGGGTAGCCGCCGCAGCATATTTCTTAGGACCGCAGATCAAGGAGACAATCCGGCCTATGGCAGTCAAGAGTACACAAGGAATGATGATGATGACGGATAAAACCATGCGTATGATGCACGAGGGGAAAGACCGGGTAGAAGACATGGTTGGCAAAATGGGTAATATGGCTAGACCGGATCATATCCCAATGGAGCAAATGGGTATGATGGAAGTAATGCTTAGAGAGTTAAAGGAAGAAAGAGAACGTTCTAACAAAATGATGGAAGAATTTCGTGAGACCTTGATGAGTATACGGGATGAGATTTCAGGCAGCAGAAAAAGTGGAGATACAGCAGGAGACCTGATGTAGAGCAAATGGAAAGCCCGAGAAAATCGGGCTTTATTAGTTAATCTCTTCTAATTTTTAAACGATTAATCACTTTGCGAACACCCTCAATACCCATGGCAATCTCTTTAGCCAACTCCATTTCTTGCCGGTTGTTCACATGACCGCTTAAAACCACACGACCATGATCCACATGATGAGAAATGTCGGGATAGCTGATATCCGTGGTACTCAAGGCCTGTGTAACCTTACTGTTAATTACTGCATCATCATGAATATTCAAGCTATCAATCTTGATATTATTGACCACATCTTTAATTCCTCTGGATTCAGATGCAACCTTCATGGCAATATGGGCATCTTCTAAAGTGTGTACACTGCCTACAAGATTAGCAACTCCGTCTTCTACATGAACACCTACACCACGGATACGGTCAGCATCTCGATCTGTCATGAAGCTTTCCGTGATCTCTTTTTTCATATGCGTATCTGTAATATTGCTGTCCATTGCAATGGTGATCTTGTTTTCTATTTTCCGTACACCATCAATATTTTTTGCAATGGATTCGGCCATTTTTTTTTCCGAAAGGACATCCACCATGCCATACATATGAACCGTACCGTCTTTGCAAAATAAATTAATATCCATGGCGCTTGCCTGCATCTTTTCTTCTAATTGATCCTTAATATAATCTACAATCAAATCATCCTTACTGGGCAGTTTATCATGTTTTATTTGATTTTTTCTTTTTTCGTCCATCTGACCTTCATCCTTTCCATTGTACTACAAATATTTTTTCCATAAAAACAAAGAAACATGTAAAAAACCTATATACTTAGCAAAGTTCGTGCGGACAGAAAAAATATTAAAAATATATAATATCATGGAAATAATTAATAAAACCTACCCATTGAAAATAGAATAGTGGTGTGAAATAATAAGATAAAGGAGATAATGTTCATGAATAGCAATACAAAAAAAACATAGTGGAAGGAAATTCTACATAAGCTTAGAATTACTATATATAAAGAATTTGTTTATAGACGCGAGAGGTGCTTATATTGAGACAAGTAATAGAAATGTTTTTAAACATCGGCGTTAGAGATGTCATTGACATGACCATTGTAGCTTTTGTATTTTATAAACTGTTTATGCTCATTCGAGAAACGAGAGCAGAACAGTTAATCAAGGGATTGTTGGTGCTGTTGATTGCTACGAAGCTCAGTGAATGGTCAAGACTCTATGTAACCAATTGGATTTTGAGAAATACCATGACGCTGGGAATGATCGCTTTACTGATTGTATTCCAGCCAGAATTGCGGCGTGCGTTGGAATACATCGGTCGAAGCAAGTTTCTTACAAAATCTATTGTTGAACTGGCAGATGAGGATCTTACCCAGAAGATCAATGAGATTGTTGAAGCAGTAGTAGAGTTGTCGAAGCAAAAGATTGGTGCCCTTATTATCTTTGAAAGAGAAACGGGCATAGGAGATCTGATGGAAACAGGAACGCGAATCAATGGAGATATCTCCACCGGACTTTTAATCAATATTTTTATACCGAATACACCCTTGCATGATGGCGCTGTGATTGTTCGAAAGGATAAAATTATGGCTGCAGGTTGTGTATTGCCTTTAAGTGAAAATCCTCATTTAAGTAAGACCTTGGGCACAAGACATCGGGCAGGTCTTGGCATTACAGAACGCTCCGATGCAGTGGCCGTAATCGTATCAGAAGAAACAGGTGCTATTTCTGCAGCTTCTGATGGAAAGCTTTCCCGGTTCTTAGATGCAAAAACACTGCGACGAATATTGAAAAATGCTTATAAGCCTGAAGACCAAAAGCCTTTGTTCAATTGGAAATGGAGGCAAAAAGATGAGTGATAAATTTAAAACATTTGTAGAAAGAACCCGTTTTTTTAACAGAAATACCACCCCAAAGGTGGTATCCATTATATTTGCTCTTGTAATGTGGTTGTATGTCATGGGAGAGGTGAACCCGGAAATGGTGATTCCTCTCAATAATATCAGTGTACAATTGATGAATGTAGAGGATTTGAACAAATCGGGATTGGTCATCATGGGCCAGCAGGATTATACGGTAAGTGTTAGAATCGCCGGACGACGAAATGATGTCTATAAGGTTTCTCCGCAGGATATCATTGCCCGGGCTGACCTGAGAGGTTTTCATAAAGGGACCAACAGCATTCCGGTAGAAATCAGCGGGCCGCCCTATATTACCGTTCAAGATGTATCACCAAAACAACTTAAAATTAATTTGGATGAAATTGTGGTGCGGCAAAAGCCGGTAAGTGTGGTAACCATAGGAAATGCGCCAGCAGGCTTTGAACCAGGAGATGCAGTTGTTTCACCAAAAGAAGTTATGGTAGAAGGACCAGAAAGTATTGTAAATTCAATAACTCAATTGATAGCAGAAATTCCGATTACCGACCAACTTAAAGAAATAAACGATCGAATACCGCTAAAAGCAGTTAATGAAGATGGAAAAACCATCAGCGGTGTGCAGATCAGTCAAAGATATGTGGAAGTAACACTTCCCATTCTGCCTACAAAAGAAGTACCCATTGTCTTAGAGTTCCAAGGGAAGCCAAAGGATAATTATAAGGTAACAGCTGTTAAAATGAATCCTGAAACCGTTCGAATTAAGGGTCAAAGAGAAAAATTGGACGGGGTTGCTGAAATAAAGGCAAGAACGATTGATATTGCAGGTATTGATAAAACTACAGAAAGGAATATGAATCTTTTAGTGCCAGAGGGGGTAACCCTCCTAAATGATAGTAAAAATTTCAAGGTAACCCTTACTGTGGAAAGAGTATTAAGCAAAGAGTTTACTTATTTACGAGACGAAATCGCTATAGACAATGTAGAGGCAGGACATAGTATAGACTTGATTAAGGTTCCTGATAATATTCTGGTAAGAGTAGAAGCCGTGGAGAGCGTTATCAACACAATTCAGAGAAATGATCTTCAACTCTATATCAATGCAGATGATTTGACAGAAGGCAAGTATTCTACAGATATCGCTGTATCTACTGCACATAAAATAGAAAAAATAACTGCCATTCCATCCCGGATTGATTTTGAAGTAAAAAGGGATAAAGATCCACAGGCAAGCGGCGGTGGGCAAACGGATACTCAAGATACCAACTAATCCATACAACAGCCTGGACGTCCTCCAGGCTGTTTTCAAAGGAGAAGAAGCCAATGAAACGAGAATTAGAGGTTATATTGGATTCAACCCATGACGCAATGATTGCAGTGGATGTCCAAGGCATTATCACACTTTTTAATAAGGCTGCTAAAAAGTTAACAAAACTAGAAAAAGTAGATGTAATTGGAAAGCATATTACCGATGTGGTGGAAAACACCCGGTTGCCGTATATCTTGCAAACGGGCGAATCGGAGTTAAATCAGAAACAACCTTTAGGAGATATCACTATTATTACGAACCGGATGCCTGTTAAGGATGATCAGGAGAAAGTTATAGGGGCAGTAGCAGTTTTTCGAGATATTACAGAAGTGATCGCACTGGCAGAGGAAATCACAAATCTGCGGGAGATGCAGAGTATGCTTCAAGCAATCTTTCATTCTACACAGGATGCTATTTCTGTGGTAGATCAGAAGGCTATCGGAGTAATGGTCAATCCTGCTTACAGTAAACTAACGGGGCTAACAGAAAAAGACATTATCGGAGAACTCTGTACTGTAGATATTGCAGAAGGAGAAAGTATTCACTTAAAGGTACTGAAAACAAAGGAGCCTATCAAAAATGCAAGATTGAAGGTAGGTCCCTCCAGAAAAGAAGTAGTGGCGGATGCTGCACCAATCATTGTAGATGGAGAGCTTCGAGGCAGTGTAGCGGTACTCCATGACATTACAGAAATCAAAAGATTAACGCAAGAACTAAATCAGGCAAAACAAATTATTCGGAAACTGGAAGCCAAATATACCTTCGATGATATCATCACCGAGGATGAAAAAATATTAACTGCCATAGAAAAAGCGAAGAAGGCTGCAATAACACCGGCTACTGTAATACTTCGGGGAGAGAGCGGAACCGGCAAAGAGCTCTTTGCCCATGCGATTCATAATGCCAGTATGCGGAAATATGGACAATTTGTTCGGGTGAATTGTGCCGCGATCAATGAAAACCTTTTGGAAAGTGAATTGTTTGGATATGAGGAAGGAGCTTTTACCGGTGCAAGGAAGGGCGGAAAAGTCGGTCTATTTGAGCAAGCCAATGGAGGAACTATTTTTTTAGACGAAATTGGTGAGATCAGTGTGAATACGCAAGCAAAGCTCTTAAGAGTTTTGCAGGAGAGAGAAATTGTTCGAGTAGGAGGAAACAAGCCTATTGGCATAGATGTAAGAGTCATTGCTGCCACCAATCTGGATTTGGAAAAAGCTGTGAAGGAAGGCCGTTTTCGAGAGGATTTGTATTATCGCCTTAATGTGATTCCAATCTTTATCGTACCCCTTCGCCAGCGTAAAAAAGATCTTTATCCACTGATTCTTCGACTCATCAAAAAGTTCAATCAAGAATATGGAAGGTTTGTGCAGGATATTTCTCCTAAAGCTTTAGAAAACCTGATACAATATGATTGGCCTGGAAATGTGCGGGAATTGGAAAACTTTATTGGAAGAGCCATGATCAACATGCGCTTTAATGAAGTCGTTATTCGTTCCAATCATTTACCTCTTTTGGAGAATAAGATCTATGTCCATGAGAATTCACATCAGGAATGTGTGGAAGTAGAGGCTGATATCTTCCGTTCGCTGGAGGAAGTATTAGAGGAAAGAGAAAAGACCTATATACTGGCGGTACTTCAAGCCTATGGCAACAATAGAATAAAGGCCTCTGAGCAGTTGGGGATTTCGATTCGAAACCTTTATTACAAACTAAAAAAATATGGGATTGAATAATAAATGCAAAAAATTGCACGGAAAAAGATCTGTGCAATTTTTTGCATGCATTTTTTTGCATAAACCTAAAAAAATAGTACAAAACTTCAACTGTTTTTAGAAGGATTTTCAGAATAAAACCTATGACGATCCGTATAATTTCCGGGTTTCAGTGCAATACCTAATACAGGATGTTTAATTAGTAAAATTGAAAGGTTTTGGCATATAAGTTGCATAATTAAGTGAACAAGAATATCGACGAGGTGATAAAGCGATGGCAAGAGAATATACATTGGTGATAAATCCCGGTTCTACATCTACAAAGGTTGCGGTTTTCAAAGGGGATGAAAACGTTATCCAAAAGAATCTAAGCCATTCTCCAGAAGAAGTGGATAAGTTTCAGAAGATTACAGATCAATACGAATATCGTAGAGATATTATACTAGATTGGTTTAGAACAGAGGGATTTGAACCAGCACAGCTCCAGGCAGTAGTTGGAAGAGGCGGATTGCTTAAACCGATGCCTAGCGGAACTTACATCGTAACCGATACGATGATAGAAGATCTTAAAATTGGAATCCAAGGAGAACATGCGTCTAACTTGGGAGGAATCATTGCAAAAAGTATCGCAGATGCTGCAGGAATTAAAGCGTACATCGTTGACCCTGTGGCAGTAGACGAATTTGACGATATTGCCGGAATCTCAGGCATGCCGGAAATCAACAGACGCTCTTTGCTGCATGCATTAAATATAAAAGCAGTAGCCTATCGAGTTGCAAAGGAAATGAAAAAAGAAGTCAATGAGCTAAATTTAATAATGGCTCATTTAGGCGGTGGAATTTCCATCGTACCTTTGAGAAATGGCAAAATGGTAGATGCAAATAATGCCAATGAAATGGGGCCACTTTCTCCAGAAAGATCAGGAGGACTTCCTGTAGGAGATTTGGCAAAACTATGCTTCTCAGGCAAGTATACTTTGGCAGAGATCAAGAAAAAAATAACTGGAAAAGGTGGGCTCGTTGCCTATCTAGGCACCAATGATGCCAGAGAGGTAGAGGAAAAAATCAATAATGGTAATAAACAGGCAAAGCTGGTATACGATGCCATGGGATACCAAATCGCTAAAGAAATTGGAGCAATGGCCACCGTATTAGAGGGTAAAGTAGATGCAATTGTACTTACTGGTGGAATTGCTTATTCTAAGATGTTAACGGCTTATATTGAAGAAAGGGTATCCTTCATTGCACCTGTCATTGTTAAGCCTGGTGAAGATGAAATGCTTGCTTTAAATGAAGGTGTCAATCGTGTGCTTTCTGGAAGAGAAACCGCGAAGATTTATGAAGAAGAGGTGAAATAATTGATGAAAAATTTCCAACAAATTTTAAATAGTGCAAAAGAAAGAGGGCCCAAAACCATAGCAGTAGCAGTAGCACAAGATTTAGAGGTGCTCTTGGCAGTGAGTCAAGCAAAGGATATGGGGATAGCGGATGCTATTTTAGTAGGAGATGCTGAACAGATCGCAGAAATTGCAAAAGCTATCAATGTAGACCTTAACCAATACCAGATCATTGATATCAAAGATATTCACGAAGCCTCCAGAAAGG
This sequence comes from Geosporobacter ferrireducens, assembly GCF_001750685.1. Classification (GTDB taxonomy): domain Bacteria; phylum Bacillota; class Clostridia; order Peptostreptococcales; family Thermotaleaceae; genus Geosporobacter; species Geosporobacter ferrireducens. The sequence continues at coordinate 3,988,591 of NZ_CP017269.1, forward strand.
CGGTCTCCTTGGTATCGGAAGGAAAAGCCCATATGGTAATGAAAGGTCTGGTGGATACCTCTGTAGTGCTCAAAGCTGTACTAGATCCTGAAATCGGACTTAGAGCGGGAAATGCATTAAGCCATACAGCTGTATTTGAAGTACCTGGATATGATCGTTTTATCTTTGTGACGGATGCTGCCATGAATATTGCACCAGATTTAAAAACCAAAAAGCAAATTATTGAAAATGCAGCACAGGTAGCTCATGCACTGGATATAGAGCTGCCAAAAGTAGCCGTAGTTTGCGCAAAGGAAAAGGTAGATCCCAAAATGCCACCTACAGTAGATGCAAAGCAGCTGGAGGAAATGAATCAACAAGGTGAGATTGCAGGATGTATCGTGGGCGGTCCTTTCGGTTTGGACAATGCCGTATCAGAAGAGGCAGCAGTTCATAAGGGCATAGAACATCCGGTAGCAGGAAAGGCAGATATTCTGCTGGTACCAAATATTGAAGCTGGTAATGTACTGTACAAATCCATGGTATTTTTCTCAAACAGCAAAAATGCCGGTGTGATTGTAGGCGCAAAGGCACCGATCGTATTGACCTCCAGAGCTGACAGTGATGAAACGAAGTTAAACTCAATCGCCTTGGCAGTGCTTATGGCTGTGAAGGCTGGAAAATAATATAGGAAAACTTGAAATTAGAATTGTAGGGGATGACCTATGTGTCATCCCGCAAAAGATCAAAATGTAGGGGACGACGACCCTGTCGTCCCGAAAATGAAGCGGCAGACACGCAGGTCCGCCCCTACGAAAGTGAGGAACCTTGATATGACAGAAGTTTATAGAGTACTTACCATCAACCCAGGCTCTACTTCAACAAAGATCGCGATTTTTGATAATGAAAAGCCTGTACTGGAAACAACGCTGCGCCATCCGGCAGAGGAAATTAATAAATTTGATAAAATATTTGATCAGTATGAATTTAGAAAAAATGTTATTTTAGAAACTTTAAATGAAAATGGCATTAATTTAACAAAGCTCAGTGCAGTTGTAGGAAGAGGCGGATTGTTAAAGCCGATTCAAGGAGGTACCTACAGCGTATCAGATAGCATGATTGAAGATTTAAAAGTAGGTATTTTGGGAGAACATGCTTCTAACCTTGGGGGAATTCTCGCCAATGAAATTGCAAAACAGCTGAATATTCCTGCATTTATCGTTGATCCAGTAGTCGTTGACGAAATGGATGAAGTTGCTAGAATATCCGGTATGCCGGAGCTTGCAAGAAAAAGTATTTTTCATGCATTAAACCAAAAAGCGGTAGCCCGTAGGGCTGCTGCAGAAATGGGCAAGGCTTACGAGGATGTAAATATTATTGTTGCCCACTTAGGTGGAGGAATCTCCGTAGGTGCCCATCAAAACGGCAGAGTTATCGACGTAAACAATGCATTGGATGGAGAAGGACCATTCTCGCCGGAAAGAGCAGGCGGACTGCCTGTTGGAGATCTGGCAAAAATGTGCTTCTCCGGCAAATACACAATCGATGACATAAAAAAGAAAATCAAAGGACAGGGCGGTTTGGTAGCATACCTGGGAACTAATGACGGAAGAGAAGTAGAAAAGATGATAAGCGAAGGAAATGAAAAGGCCGCATTGGTCTATGAAGCTATGGCTTATCAGGTAGCGAAGGAAATCGGCAGCTGTGCCGCAGTATTAAAGGGAAAAGTGGATGCAGTGATATTAACCGGCGGTATTGCTTACGACAAAAAATTTGTGAAATGGGTTTCTGATCGTGTAGCTTTCATCGCTCAAGTTATTGTATATCCGGGAGAAGACGAAATGATTGCTTTAGCCGAAGGCGGATTACGCGTACTTAGAGGGGAAGAAACAGCGAAAATATATGAGTAAAATGTAGGAATAACAGACTATATCTCTTTCAAGAGGATGATACCATGCAAAATGATCTAAGAATCAGAGTCATCATTGGACATTATGGCAGTGGCAAAACAGAATTTGCAGTAAACTATGCGATAAAGCTGGCGCAGATGGGGAAAAAAGTTGCACTGGCTGATCTAGATATTGTAAATCCCTATTTTCGCAGCAGAGAAAAACAAGAAATGTTAGAGACTATGGGGATTACTGTTATCGGAAGTGCCCTGGAGAAATCTAAAGGTTCTGATCTACCGGCAGTTGCAGCAGCAGTTTTAGGGCCCATGCAGGACCCGTCTTGTGAAGTTATCCTGGATGTAGGTGGCGACTCTGTAGGTGCAAGAGCTTTAGCAAGATATCACAGTTATTTTCAAAAAGGCAGCTATGACATGTTTTGCGTATTAAACGCCAATCGACCCGGAACACAGAATGTTGAAGATGCTATCCAGCATCTGCAAGCAATTGAACGGATGGCTAGAGCCTCAGTAACCGGGCTGATTAATAATACTCATCTTCTCAGAGAAACATCAGCAGAAGATGTTCTGAGAGGACAGCAATTGGTAAAACAGGTCTCAGAAGCGCTTCATATTCCGATTCGTTATGTAAGTACGTTGGAAGAGGTTGCCCGACAGCTTCCGGCAGACATGGAGGGAGCAATTTTCCCTATCAAAATGTATATGCGGGAGGATTGGATGTAGTGCTTCTGGGGTCCTTATAAATAAGACAGTATAGATGATTGACACAATAACAATGTAAAGGGTTAGGAAGATCATAAGGAGGGTTGAATCATATGGCAAAAGCAAAAGGAAAGGTTTCCTTCAAAGAAGATCTATGCAAAGGCTGCGAACTATGTACAACCGTTTGTCCAGTAAATATCATCGAAATGGATCGAACCAGAATCAATATAAAGGGTTATCATCCGGCAACTGTAAAGGAAATGGATAAATGCATCGGATGTGGAAATTGTGCGACAATCTGTCCTGATTTGGTTATTAATGTTGAAAGAGAAATGGACAAATAAGGAGGGGAAATGAAATGGCAAAAGTATTAATGAAGGGAAACGAAGCGATTGGTGCAGCAGCAATCAAAGCGGGATGTAGATATTTCTTCGGATACCCAATCACACCACAAAATGAGCTGCCTGAATATATGTCAAGAGAAATGCAAAAAGTAGGTGGCTGCTTCGTACAGGCAGAGAGCGAAGTATCCGCAATCAATATGGTATATGGTGCAGCAGGAACCGGAGCTAGAGTAATGACTTCTTCCTCATCACCTGGAATCGCCTTAAAACAGGAAGGAATTTCTTATATCGCAGGTGCAGAACTACCCTGTGTGATTGTAAATATCTCCAGAGGCGGCCCGGGACTGGGCGGAATCCAACCATCGCAGGCAGACTATTTCCAATCCACCAGAGGCGGGGGAAACGGAGATTATCGACTGTTGGTATATGCACCGGCTACACTTCAGGAAGCTGTGGATTTAACTATGGAAGCTTTCGAAGCAGCTGATTATTATAGAAATCCGGTAATGGTAATCGGAGATGGCATGATCGGTCAGATGATGGAACCCATCGAGTTTAGAGAAGCAGCAAAGAGAGAACTGCCGCCAAAAGATTGGGCAACAACAGGAACAAAGGGAGCAAGAAAGCCAAACATCATCAACTCTCTGGCACTAGATCCGGCAGAATTGGAAAAGCATAATTTCCATCTGCAGAAGAAATACGCAGAGATGGAAAAGAACGAAGTACGTTATGAAATGTACAACATGGAGAATCCGGAAGTTGTAATGGTTGCCTATGGTACAACTGCAAGGATTGTGAAAAATGCGATAGCCATGTTAAAAGAAGCTGGAATCAATGCAGGTCTAATCCGCCCGATTACCCTATGGCCATTCCCAATAAGGGCTTTTGATGAAATTCCTTCTACTGCAAAAGCATTATTATCCGTTGAGATGAGTATGGGGCAGATGATTGATGATGTAAAGATTGCTAACAATGGCAGATTGCCAGTGCATTTTTATGGTAGAGCCGGCGGTATGATTCCTACACCTGACGCAGTGGTTGAAAAAGTAAAAGAAATTCTAGGGGGTGTAAAGTAATGGCAGTAATTTTTGAGAGAACAAATGGCTTGACTGAGAAACCCTTCCATTATTGCCCCGGATGTACCCATGGAGTCGTACACCGATTGGTGGCAGAAGTACTGGAGGAACTAGGTGTACTTGGCGATACAATTGGTGTAGCACCTGTAGGATGTTCTGTTTTGGCTTATGATTATTTTAACTGTGACATGCATGAAGCAGCACATGGCCGGGCACCTGCTGTAGCAACAGGGATCAAAAGAGTATTTCCTGATAAAGTAGTATTTACTTATCAGGGAGATGGAGACCTTGCTTCTATCGGTACGGGAGAAATTGTTCATGTAGCGCATAGAGCTGAAAAAATTACAACGATTTTCGTAAATAATGCCATCTACGGTATGACAGGCGGACAAATGGCACCTACAACCTTGATCGGACAAAAAGCTACTACTTCACCTTATGGAAGAGATGCCGGAACGACAGGAAAACCATTAAAGGTATCAGAAATGATCTCAACCATTGACGGAGCAGTATTTGTGGAAAGAGTTGCCGTAAATACACCTGCCAATATCCGCAAAGCGAAAAAAGCCATCAAGAAAGCCTTTGAAGTTCAGTTGGCTGGAGAAGGATTCGGGATCGTAGAAGTATTGTCTACCTGTCCGACCAACTGGGGATTAACACCGACAGAATCGCTTAAATGGCTGGAAGAAAATATGATGCCCTACTATCCGCTCGGAAATTTCAGAACTCCTGAGGAGGTGAAGTAATATGGCAACACAACAAGTAATCTGTGCAGGGTTCGGCGGACAAGGCGTAATGTCTATGGGACAGCTCCTGACCTATGCAGGCATGCTAGAGGATAAAAATGTATCATGGCTTCCTTCCTATGGTCCGGAGATGAGAGGCGGAACAGCTAACTGCAGTGTGATTGTATCAGAAAGTCCGGTAGGTTCTCCTATCGTTACCCATGCTACTTCAGCCATCGTAATGAATCTACCCTCTTTGTTAAAGTTTGAAAAGGATCTTGTACAGGATGGAATACTATTGGTCAACAGTTCTTTAATTCAGAGAAAAGCAAGCCGCGAAGATGTAAAGGCTTACTATGTACCGGCAAATGAGATTGCCAATGAAATCGGAAATGCAAAGGTTGCCAACATGGTTATGCTGGGAGCATTTCTTGAACTAACGAAGGTTGTTTCTATCGATTCGATTATTGCTGCGTTGAGAAAAGTATTTGGACCGGCAAAGGAAGATCTAATTCCAATGAATAAAGAAGCCCTGGAAAAAGGTGCAGAAGCTGTAAGAGGATAAAATAATAACAAACCAGAAAGATGAATGACGGATTTTTAATCTGTCATTCATTTTTTATTTGAACGAGGAATGAAATGATCCATTTACCAAAAAATAATGGAGTCGCAGTTAAGGTATCAAATAGATACAATAAATGTTTTATAGGTAAAGTATGGCAAAAATGCAATAAAAATATATTAATCAGTACCTTGCATAATACAATACCGTGTATTATACTAATACTATCAAGATGAAAATACGGTGTAAGAAAGGATGTCAGCATGAATATACAGTTTAAGAAAGGCGTATTAGAATTATGCGTTCTGGTGCTGTTGAGCAAACAGGATTATTATGGATATGAACTGGTGGAAGAGATTTCAAAATATGTTGACATATCTGAAGGAACGATCTATCCATTATTGAGGAGACTGCAAAAGGAAGGATATTTAGAATCCTATCTTCAGGAGTCCAGCGAAGGGCCGCCCAGAAAATATTATCGCATTACAGGGCTGGGAAAAAGTACGAAAGATGAACTGGTAAAAGAATGGACTGATTTTGTTGAAGGTGTAAATTTTATCATCTGCAAGGAGGAAAAACATGAATAAAGTTGATTTTTTAAACGTATTAAAGATGGAACTTCATAAATTGCCCAATGAAGAGGTAGATGAAATACTCTATGATTATGAGGAACATTTTAATGTAGGTCTGGAAAAAGGGAAGACAGAAGAAGAAATTATAAGATCTTTGGGTGACCCCAAAAACTTAGCAAAAGCTTACAAAGCATCTGCAGTTATCGAAAGTGCCCATGCCAATCCGACACCTTCCAATGTGCTTAAGGCTGTTATAGCTGCTGTATCCTTAGGCTTCTTTAATCTGATTTTTGTGCTGGGACCATTTTTAGGGGTTGTGGGTGTATTAGCGGGATTGTTTGCAGCAGCCATAGGTCTGATTTTTGGAGGGATTATCGGTTTTGTGGCTCCTTTTGCAGAAATCATATTTAGAGGAAACTTTGTCAATGGAGTGCATCCTGCTGCGGCTTTCTTTCTTGGTATAGGGATCACTGCATTAGGTATTCTTTTCTTTCTGTTTGATATCTACATTGGAAAGATGCTGTTCCGAGGTACGGTAAAGTATATAAAATGGAATGCGGAAATCATAAAGAAATAGGAGTGAAAAATAATGAATATGAAAAAAATCGTGATCTATCTGGCAATTATTGCAGCAGTAGGAATAGGTACGGGTCTTACAATTGCATATTTTACAGGTGGATTTTCCCCCGACTTCAGTGAAAATTCAACTTTTTTTAGCGTAGATGATACACAAATAGAGAAAATGGATGGTATTACCCAGATGATCATAGAAGGGGTTACCGCAGATATTAATATAATTCCGGATGAGCGGGAAGATGTGAAAGCCCATTTCTATGGAAATACGAATACTTCTGATTTGCCAAAAATGAAAGTTACGGTAAACGGAGGGCGCTTGATGATCAAGATTGACGAATCGAGAAAAACACAAGTAGGTTTTTTCTCATCAAATTTAAGTCTTGATGTATTTGTGCCAAAAACCTTTGGGGGAGATTTGGAGCTTGGTTCCGTGTCAGGCCATGTGGAGGTAAAAGAGGGGTTGAATCTTAGGAACAGCTCAGTCCACCTAATCTCTGGAGACACAAAGATCCAACACATGAAAACCCAAAACCTAGACTTCGAAAGCATCTCAGGAACCTTGACGATGGAAGACGTTTCTACCGAAAATACAAGAATCCGGATTATATCCGGAGATGTTCACATTAACAATTTTGAGGGGAATTTGAAGGGAGAATCCACCTCTGGCAATTTAAAGATAAGCTATTTGAAGGATGACTATGATATCGATTTTAAAGCTGTTTCCGGAACCATTGATATCGATTTGCCCGATGATGCAGCCTTTTCTTTAGATGCAGAGACGCTAGGGGATATACAGTGTGATTTTTACGTTAATATTCAGGGGAAATCCGGGAAAAACCAGCTAAAGGGTGTTGTTAAGGATGGAAGGAATAAAGTTGTTCTGCGCAATACATCCGGAAACATCACTGTGCACTAATAGGATTTTTTAGCAGAATGCCCTTAATTGCGGAAAAATATAAAAAGCATTATACCGGTGTGTGACTGGAAAAGCTTATTGTTCAGATGATGAAATAGAATACAGTGCAAAAAGCACGGTAATTGTGTAACCGATTGATTATAAACCACCAGGCAGCATTGAGCCAGATGGTTTATTTTTTAATTTTCATATTTCCTGAAAATTCTAATATCTATATCTGTATAAAGATGCTATAATGAAACATAATCAAACATTTTATGGAAAAAATTTACACAAAATAAAAAATCATTTGTAATTCTAAAAATTTATATTATAATGATATCTAATTTACGATGGCAGTGGGTGAACCAATAAACCGTTCATTTCTACCATTCAATCTCAAAATTATACAACTGAGACTAGAATTACTTTTACAGAAGTCAGAGAATTTATATAATTAGGATAATAAAAAATAGTGAAAACGGTACCAGTAAACCAACAGGAAGAAGACTAGAAGATAAGGGTGATGAAGCATGGATTATGCAAGCTATCAAAGTCTGTTGGAAGAACGACTTCAAAGGAACTTTGATTTAGAAAGAGACTATATTTACCGAGATATGAAGCTTGATCTTCTGGCAAAATACTATGTACGAAACGAAAAATATGTCTTTACCAAAAAAGCTACGATTTACGCTTTCGAAAATAATGAACTCTGTATGATTAAACACTTTCACCGAATTAACCCAGAAGGATTGCATCAATATACAGAACTGCTAAAATCTGCTGTAGGGGATTTCGTCAATAGCCATGACGAGCATATGTCGACTTTGATTACTGGAGTTATCGTAGTTGATGAGATTCCAGATCCAGAGATTCCTAAGCAGGTGAAAAAATTTAAATTTCATAAGAGTTTTGCCTTTGGATTTAAGGGCTGGGTAGATGTAGCACTGGTCTTGGTATCCTTAAAACAAAATGAGGTTATAACCAATAAAAAGGGAAGGGAGGTTGAAAAAGCATACCGGTTATAGCTTTATATATAGCTTTCATAATGTTTATATTAAAAAAGCAAATGCAATTCAAATTATAAGTAAAGGAGGAGCTTTATGAACTCATTGGTATTAGTATTAGTAAGTATTGTAATTTTCAGTATTGCCTATGTAACCTATGGTGCATGGCTAGCAAAACAATGGGGGGTAGATCCAACCAGAAAAACACCTGCCCATACAAAAGCTGACGGTGTAGACTATGTACCGGCATCAGCTCCTGTATTATTGGGACACCATTTCGCGTCCATAGCAGGTGCAGGTCCTATTTCAGGTCCGATCCAAGCAGCTATTTTCGGATGGGTACCGGTAATGCTGTGGATCATCATCGGAGGTATTTTCTTCGGTGGCGTACAGGACTTTGGATCACTGTTTGCATCCATCCGTCACAATGGTAACTCTATTGGTGAAATCATTGAAGCAAATATGGGTAAAAAAGGTAAAAGACTATTTGCAATTTTTGCATGGTTGACACTACTATTAGTTGTTGCAGCTTTTACAAACATTGTTGCAAACACATTTGTGAGTGTACCGGAAGCAGCGTCAGCATCTTTGATGTTTATTGTTTTAGCAATCGTATTTGGTTTTGCAGTATATAGAAAAGGTATAAATCTAACGATCGCCAGTATTATCGGGGTAGCAGTATTGTTTACTTGTATTGCCTTAGGAAACATGTTCCCATTGGTATTAAGCAAGAATGTATGGGTTGGATTTTTAATGGTATATATATTTATCGCATCTGTTACACCTGTATGGATTCTACTTCAACCAAGAGATTATCTGAACTCATTTCTATTATATGCAATGATTATTGGTGCAGTTTTAGGCTTGGTGATTACAAGACCAACGATTCAGCTGCCGGCATTTACAGGCTTTAATGTAAATGGGTCTTTCTTATTTCCAATGCTATTTGTAACGGTTGCCTGTGGTGCTATTTCTGGTTTCCACTCTCTTGTAGGATCAGGGACGACTTCAAAGCAGATTGATAACGAAGGAGACGCGAAGGTTATTGGTTATGGCGGTATGTTAATCGAGTGCGTACTGGCTGTTATTGCCATCATTACAGCTGCTTATGTAACTGGAGATAAATTTGCTGAATTGGCAGCAGCCGGTGGACCTGTTAATGTATTTTCCGATGGTATCGGTAACTTTATGACCAGCTTCGGTATTCCTTTTACTGTAGGTAAATCATTTGTTGCCCTTGCTGTATCTGCTTTTGCTTTGACCAGCTTGGATACTGCAACAAGGCTTGGACGATTCATTTTCCAAGAATTCTTTGAAGACGATACGAAGGAAACACAAAACATTTTAGCGAACCGTTATGTATCAACTACCATTACGGTTGTAATTGGTGGATGGTTGGCATTAGGAAGTTATAATGCAATCTGGCCTGTATTTGGTTCTGCGAATCAGCTGCTTGCTGCATTGGCATTGATTGCAATTGCTGTTTGGTTAAAGAATACCGGCAAAAACTACAGCATGTTTGTTATCCCAATGTGCTTCATGTTTGTCGTAACTGTAGTAGCATTGATTCTATTAATTCAAACAAACTTGGCAAAAGCAAACTATGTATTAGTAGTATTCCCAATTCTGCTGCTTGTTTTAGCTTTCATACTTGCAGCTTATGCTTATCAGATTTTAACAAAGAAAACAAGTGTAAAAGCTTAGATTTTATAAATGCTTCAATGAAAAAAGGGTATCCTAGTGAGGGGATATCCTTTTTTCATTGAAGCAGTGGTTAAAAACAGATATAATTTTAGTATGTCGAAATATATGCAGATGGGAAGTTTTCACGAGAACATCTTGTACGAATAAATGTCTGCCTCAGAATATAGGTAAAATAGACGATGCGCTGTTGTTCTGAAAAAAGAATGATCTTTCTCATTGCTGTGAAAAATATATCCGACAAAGATGATTATAACAGCAGTAAACTTGAAGAACAATAAAACAGAAAGGGTGAGAACATGCGAAATATTATTGATCTCCGTTCTGATACCGTTACACAACCAACACAAGAAATGCGGGATGCCATGTACTATGCAGTGGTAGGTGACGATATCATGGGAGAAGATCCTACAGTAAGAGAATTGGAAACCCTGGCTGCAGATATTATGGGAAAAGAGGATGGATTGTTCTTTAGCTCCGGTACACTGGCCAATCAAGCAGCGGTAATGACCTATACCCAGCGAGGAGAAGAAATCATTCTTGGAGACACCTCCCACATTTATAACTTGGAAGTAGGAGGACTGTCGGCTTTATCTCAGGTGCAGCCAAGACCTATGGCAGTACCTAAAGGGATTTATGAGATTGCTCTAATGGAAGAATTGATTCAGGAAGAGGGAATTCAGAGAGCAAAAACCTCCTTGATTTGTATAGAAAATACCAATAACCTCAATGCGGGGATGGTAGTGCCCTTAGAAAACATTAACCAAGTGTGTGCATTAGGAAAGAAGCATGGGATTCCCGTATATCTGGACGGGGCAAGAATCTTTAATGCAGCAGTTGCTTCCGGTGTAGAGGCAAAAGAAATTGTGAAGAATGTGGATGCTGTCATGTTCGCTCTGACAAAAGGATTAAGTGCGCCCTTTGGTGCCGTATTAACAGGAAGAAAAGAATTTATTCAAAAGGCCCGATGGATGAAGCAGCGGCTGGGTGGGGGTTTTCGTCAAGCAGGATTTATTGCTGCCCCTGGAATCGTAGCATTAAAAACTATGATGCCGCAAATCGAGAAAGATCATAAGAATGCCCAACTGCTGGGAAAAGGACTTGAAGCTATAGAAGGATTGCAGATCGATGTGTCCAGAATACATACCAATATTGTTACTGCATCAGTAGAGCAGCTGCCGATTACTATAGAAGAATTTTTAAATCGACTTTTAGAAAAAGGAATCAAAGCCAAACGGATTTCGAAAACCTCCTTCCGAATGGTTACCCATCTGGGTATCGAAGAAAGCCATTTACAAGAGGTTATTAGCGTTGTAAAAAATATTGTATTCCAACTATAGGAGGAACAAGAAGATGGAAAGAAGACAAATGCTCCATATCCCGGGGCCGACCAACATTCCTGACCGTATATTGCGAAGCCTTTCTCAGCCATTGATTAATCATAGAGGACCAGAATTTGAAGCCTTGCTGTCTACTTGTGTGGTAGGCTTAAAAAAAGTTTTTCGTACAGAAAACGATATTTTAATCTTCCCTAGCTCCGGAAGCGGTGCATTAGAATCGGCTATCGTTAATCTATTCTCACCGGGAGATACAATTTTGGCAGCATGCCTGGGCGTATTTAGTGATAGAATGGCGGAAATAGGAGAAAAACACGGACTAAATGTAATCCGCCTGACAATGGACTGGGGAAAAGCCGTCAAGGTAGAAGAGATAGAGGCGATATTGAACAAGGATCAGGAAGGAAAAATAAAGGCAGTTTGCCTACCGCAAAATGAAACTACTACAGGCATTGGAATCGATATAGAAGGTGTATCGAAAATGATGCGAAGAGTGGGACATGAAGCTATATTGGTGGTAGATGCCATTAGCTCCTTGGCCTGTGTACCTTTGGAGACGGATGCATGGGGTGTAGATGTAGTCATCAGTGCTTCTCAAAAGGGTTTAATGCTTCCACCGGGCATAGGGCTTGCGTCTGTCAGTGAGCGGGCTTGGAAAAGGGTAGAACAGTCTACGATGCCTAGATGGTATTGGGACTACAAAGCAGTAAAAAAATCAATGACAACCTCTCAATTTCCGTATACGCCCGCGACAACCCTGCTTTTCGGTTTAAAGGAAGCTCTGGGAATGCTAACAGAGGAAGGTATGGAAAAGGTTTGGGAGCGACATCAAGTGATTGGTAAAGGCGTCAGAAATGCGGTAGAAGCCATGGGACTGACCTTGTTTGCCGAAAAGGAATATGCATCGGATACGGTGACTGCGATTCTGATGCCTGAGAATATAAAGTATAAAGAGCTCGCTGAACTGTTGCGTACACGGTACGATATCGTCATCGGCGGAGGTCTGCAAAAACTGCAGGGACAAATCTTCCGCATAGGACATATGGGTGCGATTCATTTTATGGACATGTATGCTGTTATGGGGGCTTTAGAAATGGCATTGGTTCAATTAGGCTATGAGGTTGAGCTGGGAACAGCTGCGGCTGCTTTGGCGAAGACATTTATCAAAAAATAGGTTTTTAGATTTGTGCTTTTAAGACGGAATATAGGTTTCTTTATATGGGCAGGGCCTTGTGTCTGTCCGTTAGGCCTAGCTAAAATGTAAATTTAGAAAATGAATACAGGTTATTATGTTTTGCAGGGTGAGGACCTATGTGTTCGCCCGAAAAGAATCAAAACATCAGCGTAGGGGATGTCTCCCGCTGCAATAACTTGCACAAAATATAAGAAATCGGTACAAGGAGAGGTGTTTTGAGAAGCTGATAAAGCTTCTCTTCTGCACCTCTCCTTGTACTGATTTTTTTTGAAAAAAGAGGTGATTTATTTTTTATGGAATGATGAATTTAAAGGTCAATTTATATATAAAAAGGCTGTTAAATCAAAGCTAAAGAAAAATTTTTAAAAATCATGGAACTTTTCAGCGAAATAGAACGACAAAAAGCTAAGGGGGAAAAATTGAATAAGCATTAAGAATATGATAAAATAATAAAGATTAACTTTATCGAAAAGTATCGTAATAGATTCAAGAGGCATAAGATGTTATTACGAGAGGAGTCTAAACACATGGGAAAGCTGTTTGGTACTGATGGTGTGAGAGGCATAGCAAATACGGAATTAACAGCAGAATTAGCATATAAGCTGGGTAGAATCGGAGCATACATACTGACCAGGGCACACAAAAAAGCAAAGATCGTGATTGGTCGGGACACGAGAATATCTGGAGACATGTTGGAAGCAGCACTGACAGCGGGAATCCTTTCTACTGGAGCAGATGTATTGAGTGTGGGTATTGTGCCGACGCCTGCGGTTGCATATTTAACAAGACATTATGGAGCCAATGCGGGAGTTGTGATTTCGGCTTCCCATAATCCGGTTGAATATAATGGTATCAAATTTTTTAATCAAGAGGGCTTTAAGCTGCCTGATGAAATGGAAGAGGAAATAGAAGATATTATTTTAAATCATAAAGAAATCAATATAAATCCCACTGGCAAGGATGTAGGCAGAAGAGTCGAAATTGATGATGCCATCAAACAATATGCGAATTTTCTTAAAAGTACTATCAACGTTGATTTACGGGGAATGAAAATCGCAGTAGACTGCTCCAATGGGGCAGCTTATGTAGCAGCTCCATCCATCTTGACAGCGCTGGGTGCTGAAATCAAAATTATCCACCATAAACCCGATGGATTAAACATAAATCATAACTGTGGATCTACCCACCCTGAAGAAGTAAAAAAGCTGGTAGTAGATTGGGGTGCTGATGCAGGGCTAGCCTTTGATGGAGATGCAGACCGACTGATTGCAGTTGATGAAAAGGGTCAAATTGTGGATGGAGATAAAATTCTTACCATTTGTGGAGCTCATTTAAAGGAGCAGGGAAAGCTGGCAAAAGATACTGTAGTAGCCACCGTGATGAGCAATATCGGATTGGATATCGCACTTAAAAAAGCAGGCTGCAGGTTGGAGAGAGCCAATGTAGGCGACCGCTATGTATTGGAAAAAATGCTGCAGTCAGGTTATGTGCTTGGAGGAGAACAGTCAGGGCATCTGATTTTCCTAGAGCACAATACTACAGGAGACGGGCTTCTGTCAGCACTACAGCTTTTATCCGTGATGAAAGAGAAAAAACAAGCATTATCAAAACTGGCTGGAGCTATGACTACCTATCCGCAGGTGTTGATAAACGCTAAAGTAACCAATGGCAATAAATACCGCTATATGGAAGACGAAGTAGTAGCAGCTGAAATTAAAAAACTAGAAGATTTGATGGCCGGAGAAGGAAGAGTTCTAATCCGACCTTCAGGTACAGAACCACTGGTAAGGGTAATGCTGGAAGGCAAGGATGAAACGGAGCTAAGAACCCTAGCTCAAAATCTGGTGGATGTAATAGAACAAAGGCTGCAATAGCTAATATATAGATCTACTCTATTTAAGTACAACATAGCAGGGGCAGGCATTGTGTCTGCCCGCTGAATGCTAAATTGTTCATTCAAATATCTATAAGTCCGGACCAACCGGACTTACCAATTCTTTTTGAAAAAAGATATAGTTGACAGAAAACAGAGAAAACGAATATACTAAATTGACAGCAATAAGACCCGCGGGTCTTGAATGTTACCGCATTTTAATAAAGCAGCGTGCAAATCCTGTATGTTGAGATATGGAGGAGTTCCTGGACGCAGGAGAGGCCCGGACTAAAACATGTCTCGACCATTAGCAAGATAGGTTTATGTATATTATTATGAATGATAGAAGCATTAAGACTGTAGGGAACGATCAGTGGTCGTTCCGCACAAAACAACAAATTGTAGGGCGCGGATCTGTGTATCCGCCCGTTAAACAAAACCTGTAGGGATCGACACCCTCGTCGATCCGAAAAAGACTTCCGAAAGGGGTGAGGCCTATAGGAAAGGAATAAAACAAAAAACACAAAAAGCGCCAGGACTTGAATCGGATCGGAAAATTCAGGATTCAAGTTGACGAGGAACAGGGTTTATCGAAAATTCGGCGGATGCCCTGCGGACTTCACCAACGTTAAACGTCCTACAAAGACTCCGAGTGATTGGAGGGACAAATGGGACTGGGTGAAAAAACTGAATCTGGGAGTAAGAGGGTAGTAAATTTAACGGAAAAAATACTGCCAGGGTCTTTTATTGTCAAAATTCAGTTCCAAGAGAGTTAATAATATGAATAAGAATGGAGACGTGTAAAATTATGTGTGGAATCGTTGGATATATTGGTGATAAAGAAGCGACATCTGTATTGATCGAAGGATTATCAAGATTAGAATATAGAGGATATGACTCTGCAGGTATTGCAGTATATGATAATGGTGAAGTTAAAGTAAGAAAATATAAGGGAAGACTTAGTGTCTTGGCAGATAATTTAGAGGCAGAAATCCTTACTGGAAAGGTTGGGATTGGACACACAAGATGGGCTACCCATGGAGAGCCTTCTGATCGCAATGCCCATCCCCATACCAATGTAGCAGGAAATATTGCCGTAATTCATAACGGCATCATTGAAAACTATATGAAAATCAAAGAGTGGCTAATCGAAGAAAAAGGAATCGAGTTTAAGTCTGAGACAGATACAGAGGTTATTGCTCACTTAATCGATCATTTCTATGAAGGGGACTTATTGCAGGCAGTATTTAAGACGATTGAAAAAATGGAAGGTGCTTATGCGCTCGGTGTGATTTGCAAGGAAGAACCGGATAAAGTCATAGCGGTTAGAAAAGACAGTCCGTTGATCATTGGCTTGGGTGAAGGAGAAAACTTTATCGCATCGGATATTCCTGCACTGTTAAAATATACAAGAAATATGCACTTGATCGAAAATGACGAAATCGTACTGCTTACAAAGGATGAAGTGAAGATCTTTAACGAGTTGGGACAGCAGATGGACAGAGAAGTATTCCACGTAACTTGGGACGCTCAAGCAGCTGAAAAAGAAGGTTATGAGCACTTTATGATCAAGGAAATCCATGAGCAGCCAAAAGGTGTATCCGAAACACTGCTAAGAAGACTTGATAAAGAGGACCATATCGTTTTAGACGGTATTAAGCTGACTAAAGAAGACCTGGATAAGATCAACAAGATCTATATTGTAGCTTGCGGTACTGCTTATCATGCAGGCCTTGTAGGCAGATACGCTATCGAGAAGTTTGCGAAGATACCGGTAGAAGTGGATGTAGCTTCTGAATTCAGATATAGAGATCCATTTGTGGATGAAAATACACTATTTATTGCCATCAGCCAGTCCGGTGAAACATTAGATACACTGGCTGCACTGAGAGAAGCAAAGAGAAAGGGTGCAAGAATCCTTTCCATTGTTAATGTAGTAGGCAGTTCAGTAGCCAGAGAGTCTGATGATGTATTCTACACTTGGGCAGGACCGGAGATTGCTGTGGCTTCTACAAAAGCCTATACTACTCAGCTGGTAGCGATGTATCTGGTAGCACTGCACATGGCTATGACCAAAGGTACATTAAGCCAGGAGGAATACAAGAAGATCATGGCAGAGCTTAAATCAATGCCGGAGAAAGTACAGCGAGTATTAAATAACTGCGATACCATCCAACACTTGGCAGACCACCAGTTCAACAATGAAAGTGTCTTCTATATGGGTAGAGGTGTAGATGTAAATGTAGCCCATGAAGGATCACTGAAGCTAAAGGAAATTTCCTATATCAATTCCTTTGCCATCGCAGCAGGGGAGCTAAAGCACGGTACTATTGCATTGATCGAGGATGGAACCCTTGTCGTTGCCCTGGCAACACAAGATAAACTCTATGACAAGATGCTGTCCAACATCCAGGAAGTAAGAGCAAGAGGGGCCTATGTAGTAGGGGTTGCCAAGGAAGGAAATAAAGAGATCGAAAAGACTGCAGACGTGGTGCTGTATATTCCGGATACCATGGATGAACTGACACCAATCTTGAGCGTTATCCCACTTCAGCTTCTAGCATACTATATCGCTGTAGCAAGAGGCTGTGACGTAGATAAGCCGAAGAACTTGGCGAAGTCTGTTACTGTAGAGTAGGAATGGATGCCTACATAACCGAGTTATGAGTTCTCATAAAGTTTGGGACTCCAATCAAAATGTTTGGGAATGTACTCAAGATCTTGAGACTCTAGTTTGTTATGTAGATGCTTCATTATTGCAAAGCAATCAAATAATTTTAATAGCTTAAACTGTTAAAAACCATAGGAAACTAGTTGCCTATGGTTTTTAAATTTTGTAATAATTCCCAGAATTTTAGTAATAATAAGATCGCTTATCTAAACAAAATTTTACTTATGATATTAAATAATTGAATATTAAACGAGATTTAGGTTGGTAAAATGAATAACAATATACTGCTTCGTCATTTAGAGCCATATCGAGATGAAAGTTTGGCCAGTTACCTAGTTAGAACAGCAGAAAAAAATTATATAGAATTGAATTGCGTTAGAGAAAAAATAAATGTTAGGAAAAGTAAGTTTTTAAGAGAATTTAATTATATAAAAGATCATAAATTGTTAGAGCGAATAAGTCAATTAGTTAGTATAGATAGCGAGATATTGATACAAATGACGCTTAATAAGTATGAGTACCTTTCTGATTTAAATAATGAAGGTGTAGATAAATACTTTTTTGAAGAATATGTTATGGATACGAAGTTTTCCAAATACTGCCCTATATGTTTAAGAGAAAAAGAATATCATATGATAAATTGGCAACTTAGAGATATAGAGATATGTTTAGAGCATCAAGTGAAATTAATACAATTCTGTAGCAAATGTGGAAGAAATATAGAAATACACACTGTTGTTAATAGGGAGTGTGATTGTAAAAACTCATTAATTGAAGGAGAAGTGGAATATGTTACTTATAAGGAACTTATTGACTATCAAAGTAGAATGTATAGTTTACTGGAATCCATAAGAAATGTCCTATATTGAGGTAGTGTCATGTTTTTTTGATTAAGCTTGTACTTGCAGTCAAAACTATCATTCATATTGGATCTTAATAAAAAAGCTTCAGTTATGTCAGATACTTTCAATTACGTTTTGAAATTTCTTTAAATCATCGGTGGAAAATTCTTTTTTTATCATTTCTTTTGTTCGGTAAACTTGCTGGAATTGTTGAATCCAGCTTTTTCTTTTTCTGATTTTATAGTTGCCCTCCTTAATATTGATATTTGTGGAGTGACATAAGGGTCGAACAAGGATGGCTGTCGTCACTACAAGGTATCTTACACTTCACCTCATTGTCTGTATCAGACGAAGAGACAGGTAAGTTGTCTGATATTTCATATCTGTTACTGGACAGGTGATGTACCTGCCTCGGTCTTGTCTGTAATAGAAAAATTGAATAAGTGAATATGTTAGAAATCAATAAGGATTCAGACATGGCAATTTACCTTTCACTTCTTATATAAACTTCAGTGGATTTAAGTTAATAATTGCACATTTAGTTATTGAAGAAATCGTTTAATATAAAATATTGCAAATGGTTTTAGGATCATATTTCGTATTTAGCGAGTCCACATTTTCTTCGGAAAATCGCATGTAGCAGCGCTATGGTTTAATTGTTTGATTAATTCCTTTTATGTAGAAAAGTGAGTACAACCAATTGTCGAAATGTGTAGTAACTTGATGAACGATCGTTGAAGGTGTAATTTCAGAGTATATAGAATTCAATTAATTATTAAATATAGTGTTAAATTGAGGAAAATTAACTAAGTATATGTCAGAATAGATAAGCAATTTTGGTGAGACGATTGGGGGGAGAAAGTGAAATGACAATTAAAAAAATAAAAATCGAAAACTTCAAATGTTTTAATGGGGTATTTACTTTAGAACTAAATCAAGGACTTAATATTTTAGTTGGAAACAATGAAGCTGGTAAATCTACAATTTTAGAAGCAATTCACTTAGCTTTAACAGGCCTATTCAACGGAAAGTATTTAAAAAACGAATTGACACAATACCTTTTTAACAATCAAATTGTAGATAAATATTTAGATGGCTTAGAGCAGGAAAAAGATGTAATTCCACCACATATTTTAATTGAAGTATTTTTTTGTGGAGAAGATCTACCCGTGTTTGAAGGCAACGGTAATAGTGAAAAAGCTAGGGAATGTGGTGTTTCACTAAAAATTGCTTTTGATGATAAATACCAAGCCGAGTATGAACAACTGATTAAAAGAGGAAATATAAAAACCTTACCGATTGAATACTATGATATTTTTTGGACTTCTTTTGCTCGAGAAAGCATTACATCAAGAAGTATTCCAATAAAATCTGCAATGATTAATTCTTCAAGTAATCGATACCAAAATGGTTCAGATATTTATATTTCTCGAATAGTTCGTGATAATTTAGAATCGGAAGATATTATCGATATTTCACAAGCACATAGAAAAATGAGAGAAAATTTTATGAGTGATACTTCTATAAAAGCAATAAATGAGAAAATCAGACAAAGTGCTAAAATAACTGACAAGAGAGTAGAATTATCAGTTGAGCTTTTATCAAAGAATGCTTGGGAAAACAGCTTAGTAACTTATCTGGATGACGTCCCTTTTCATTATATAGGTAAGGGTGAACAATGTATTGTTAAAGCAGAGTTGGCACTGAGTCATAAAAAATCAAAAGAAGCTAGTGTAATTCTTATAGAAGAACCTGAAAACCATCTTTCACATTCAAAACTCAATCAGTTAGTACATCACATTAAAGAACACTATAAAGACAAACAAATAATCATTTCAACTCACAGTAGTTTTGTAGCTAATAAATTGGGGTTAGATAATCTGATTTTATTGAACGATAGTAAGACAATACGACTTAATGATTTAAGAAGTGAAACAAAGAATTTTTTTGAGAAAATATCAGGTTATGATACATTAAGACTGATTCTTTGCCAAAAAGCCATTTTAGTGGAGGGCGATTCTGACGAATTGGTATTGCAAAAGGCCTATATGCTAAAAAACAAGGGAAAGCTACCTATTGAAGATGAAATTGACGTCATTTCCGTAGGTACTTCATTTTTGAGATTTTTAGAGATAGCAAAAAAGATAAATAAACCAGTTGTAGTAGTTACAGACAATGATGGAAATGTAGAAGCTGTTAATAAAAAATATGAAGACTATCTTGGAAACAACGAAAAATCGCATATTAAAATTTGTTTTGATAGAACGATAGATAGAGGTGATTTAATGCTTGGAACTAAACCTTTCAATTATAATACATTGGAGCCTAAGATTTTAAAAATAAATGGTTTGGATAAGCTTAATTCAATTTTGGGAACCCAATATGATAAAGTCGATGATTTACATAAATATATGAAAGAGAATAAAACAGAATGTGCACTAAAAATATTTGACACTGAAGAAGAGTTGAGATTACCAGAATATATTTTGGAGGCAATAAGATAAGATTATGAAAACAAATAAACTTATTATTGCAGCAGCTGGAGCTGGAAAAACAACATTTCTAGTAAAAGAAGCTCTAAAACAAAGAGAAGGCAATGTTCTTATTACAACGTATACTCAGGCGAATGAAGAAGAAATACGCAAGAAGATTTTTGAAATTAATAAGTGCATTCCTGAAAATATTACGATACAAACATGGTTTTCTTTTTTATTACAACATGGTGTTAGACCATATCAGGGTTGCCTGTGTGAGAGGAAAATAAATGGAATGGTTCTTGTTAACAGCCAATCAGCCGTAAAGTACTCCAAGAATGGTATCCCAGTTTGCTATAAAGAAGAGGATGATTTAGAAAAACACTATTTTACGGAAACATTTAAAATATATTCAGATAAACTCTCAAAATTTGTATTCAAATGCAACCAGAAAAGTAATGGGTCTGTTATTGATAGACTAAGTAGAATTTATTCGCACATTTTTATTGATGAGGTTCAAGATTTAGCTGGCTACGATTTAGAGTTAATAAAACTACTTCTTAATAGTACTTCAAATGTGCTTTTAGTCGGTGATCCTCGGCAAGTGACTTATCTTACACACAACGAAAAAAAGCATGCAAAATATAAGGACGGTAAAATAAAGGATTTCATTAAGAATGAATGTTATAAAAGTAATTGTGAAATTGATGAAGAGACTTTGAATTTATCCCATAGAAATAACGAACTAATTTGTAAATTTTCATCGAAACTCTATCCCAATTTTAGAATTTGCAGATCAAATCAAAAAGAAACTACAACACATGATGGTATTTTCTTAGTAAAGAAACAAGATATTGAAAAGTATTTGGAGATATATAATCCAGTGCAATTACGAGATAACATAAAAGTAGAACTTAATAAAGATTATAAAGCAATAAATTTTGGTGACTCTAAAGGATTAACATTTGAAAGAGTTCTTATTTATCCTACAAAACCATTTCTTGATTGGGTAAAAAATAATAATAATGAGTTGAAATCAATAAGTCGTTCAAAATTCTACGTTGCTATCACAAGAGCTAAGTATAGCGTTGGTATTGTTTATGATTATAACGATGAAACTGATATTGATGGAATCGAGAAATTTGTTGTATAAAGATATTTATAAATTAAATTTTGTTTCTAAGATAGCCTAGCATTATCTATAGAACAGCACAATTTGTCTATAATGGGAAGCTAAGTAGGGACTTTATGTGTTTCAACTTTTAGGGGGTAGAGGTATGGGAAACTACTTTAATAAACAGTATACAAACTTAAGGTTTTCTAAAGAGTCAAACACGACTTCTGGGTTGAGAAATGCACAGATTGGTGCGATTCATGCAATTTCATCTTTCTTTACACTTCATAAAAACAAAGCGGCTGTTATTGTAATGCCAACAGGTTCAGGCAAGACAGCAGTTTTAATGATGACCCCGTACGTTGTTGGAAGCGAAAAAGTACTTATTGTTACTCCAAGTGTAATGGTACGTGGACAAATTGTTGAAGATTATTCTTCTTTAAAAACCTTGTGTAGAGCTGTGGTATTTAGAGATGGTGTAAAAAAGCCTACTGTTTACGAGATGAAGCATACTTATTGTGATGACATGTTAGTAGACATAAATGAAGCTGATGTTGTTGTAGCAACACCTCTATGTGCGTTATCACTTTCTTCAGTAGAAAATGTTCGTGTGAAGTTCGATATTATTTTGGTTGACGAAGCTCATCATGTACCTGCAAAAACTTGGGAACAGATTCTAGTCAATATGAACGCAGCAAAACATGTTCTCTTTACGGCTACACCATTTAGATTAGATAGAAAAGAAATAAAGGGCGAAATGATTTATACATACCCTTTGTCTATGGCGTATAGTGATGGTATTTTTGGAGAAATTGAATATATTCCCATAGATGAAGAGCCTAATAAAGACTATTTAATTGCAAAAAAGGCTGAACGTGTCTTTTTCTCTGACCGGGAATTGGGATATGATCATTATTTAATGGTTAGAACAAATACAAAAGAAAAGGCAAAAGAGCTAGAAGAGCTTTATTCACAGGAAACTGCCTTATCACTGAAACGCATTGATAGTTCAATGAGTAACAGTACGATAAAAAAATGTATAAATGAATTGAGAAATAAAAGCTTAGATGGCATCATTTGTGTTGATATGCTTGGTGAAGGGTTTGACTTTCCGAATTTGAAGATAGCGGCTATTCACTCCCCGCACAAATCTTTGGCAAGTGCCTTACAGTTTATTGGAAGATTTGCAAGGACAAATGCTGAAAATATAGGAACCGCAAAGTTTATTGCAATGAACGATAGTGAACTTCTAATAGAAAACACTGCAATGTATACAAATGATGCCATTTGGCAAGACATTATTATTGACTTAAGTGAAAACAAAGCAAAGGAAGAAGAGCAGTCAAAGGAGTACTTTAAAGGGTTTAGAAGAAATGCTAATTCTGGTACGGACGCTAATGATGAGATATCATTACATAGTATACGACCTAATGGACATGCAAAAATATATAGAGTGTCTGGCTTTGATATTTCGGCATCATTTCCAGATGCATGCAACGTATCTGAAGATGTTTTAATTAATGAAAACGACAACACTGTTGTCGGAATCGGAAAAGAATGTATTCCACCCAAATGGACCATGAACGACAATTTGGTTAACATTAATAATGTTCTGTACATAGTGCATTACCAAGCTAAATGCAACCTGCTATATATCTATTCTCAAACCAAAACTGAAGCGATATATGAATCAATAGCAAATGCATTTTGTGATTCTTTCAACAAAATACCGAAGTATCAGATGAATAGAGTTCTTGGTGATTTGAAAGAATTTGAAATATTTAATTCAGGAATGCAAAATAGATACGTTGAGTCAGGAGAATCATATCGAATATCTGCAGGGTCGGATGTGAGTGCTGCAATTGACCCAGTTACGGGTAAGTTATATTCCCCAGGGCATGTATTTTGTAAAGCATCCTCTGAAGATAGTGAAATTACTATCGGGTATAGTAGTGGATCAAAGATGTGGAGTAGCACCTATTTTACTATTCCACAGTATGTAAAATGGTGTGACTTTAACGGAAAAAAAATTGTCAACCCAGACATGAAGGTGAAGACAAATACAAACTTTGATTTTCTTCCCATGCCGATGCAACTGACAAAATATCCAGACAATATATTTATTTGTGATTATGATGCAGACACCTATAGTTCGCCACCTGTTATAAAAAAAGCTAATGAAGAAGGTTTTAAAAATATCCTGACAGACATTTGCCCTAAAATTGTCAGCATTACTCACGGAACGGTTATAGTAGAATTCTGTTTTGCTGATATGTATGAACAAATTCTTTGTGATATAAACGGTAATTACACATCGGCAAATCCACAGATTATGCTTGTGGATGGCAGAGAGATAATGCATTTAGTTGAATATCTAAATGAGTATCCATTGTCTTTTAAAACAACTGATGATGTGCTTATACAAGGCATCGAGTATTTACGGGGGAATGCTGATGCTATTGTATTCTCTTCGGACAACATAAAAGGAATTGATTGGGATTATTATGGAACCAATCGGAGAATTGAGGTAAACGACCCTGTGTACCATCCAACAGGCATTTCAATTCAAACAACTGTTGAACAACTTCTGACAGATGATGTAGATAACAAGTATATCATATATGACCATTCAAGTAGTGAAATAGCGGACTATATTACCATTAAAGAAAGTGAATTTACACTTGAGGCAACACTTTATCATGTTAAGAAAATGTCTGCTCAAACCTATAATAGTAGTGTTGATGATGTATACGAAGTTTCTGGACAGGCTGTTAAGTCTACTATTTGGTTAAAAACTAAACCAGGCTTTATCAGTAAAATAAAGGATAGAAGGAGAAGTGGCCATTGCAATTTTTTTGTTGGAGATTATGAGCATTTTAAGCTGACCATGAAACAGAACAAACAATTGATTGGCAAAATAGTGATTGTTCAACCATCGATAAGTAAAGGTAAACCGATGCCTGATAAAATACAGCAGGTTTTAGCAGCAACTAATTTTTACATAAATAATTCCGGCAAGGTAAAATCGTTGACAATTTGGGGTAGTATATAAAACATTACTAATGTTGTATTAATACAACAGCCAGTCTATGTCGGTGGAGTTAAACTATTATGAAGGGGAGTATGGGTTATGTATTATAACCTTATTGTTTATGGTGATTGTGAAGCACTAAACGGAGAGCCAATCATTTTGGACGTTAGCCGATGTGTTAAAGAGTACACAGATCAAGAAGTACAAGAAAAATATAGTGATTTAACTGAAACCAATATTCAAGAAATAAAAAGATTTCCGTGCGTCTTTGCTTACGAAGACTATTGTAAGCAAGACCCTAAGTTTGGTTTGATTAGAGATATTGTTAAGAGAAAAGATAAAGTTAAGATTGAATATGAATTAATCAAACTGGAAAAATTTATATCGTTCGAAGATTTAAAAGAAATGGCTTTTGAACTTGATATTGGGTCTTGGGAGATGAATAGGACACATTGGGCTATAAAGAATGTTAATCTGGCTAAGGAACTTTTAGTGAGGAAAATAAAGCTACCGTATTGGGTTCAAATGGATTCCAAAGCTGTGGACATATCAAAACATTATTTTGATGTTGCGCTATCTTTTCCAGGTGAAGTTAGAAAATTTGTAGAATCAGTAGTTGCTGAAATTGAAGCTATAATCGGACCTAATTCATATTTTTATGATAATAACTATTTAGCCCAATTGGCACGGCCAAATTTAGATATATTATTACAAGATATTTATGGGAAAAGGTCAAAACTTCTCGTTATTTTTATTGGGGAGAAATATCAACTGAAGGACTGGTGTGGAATTGAGTTTCGAGCAATAAAAGAAATTCTTAATAAACGAGAAGATGACCGTATTATGTTGATTAAAATGGATGATGGACAGGTTGATGGAATAAAAAGCTATGATGGATATATAGACGGAAGAATATATGATGTGAAAACAATAGCAAGAGGTATTAAAGAAAGATTAGATATTTTGAACGCAAAATAGGTAATTATTATTGGAAAATTAAAAAACGGTTATTTACTAAACATAATCATTTAAATAGTTTTAGTAAATAACTAGGGAAGTACAACTACATTGGATTAGGCTAATAATGGGAAGCTATGAAAAAAATTATTGCATTAGTGTAGATTAACAGAGATGTTTTGAAGGGAATAAACTATATAGAAAGGTAAAAGTAAACTCATGAGTGAACTTGATATGTGTCACGTCCAAACAATGGAAGAAATTTTAACAACAGGTAAATCACAATTTATGAGTGATCACTATTTTATCAAAGCAAAAAAAGCATATGAATTATGTTTAACATTTTTGTGGATTGAAGAAAAATTTAATATTATTTCAGAAAATTACCTTGAATGGGAGAAGGAAATTTTCGATATTTATAATTTTATTTTAGAAAATACTAATGATAAACAAGAAAGTGATCAAATAATTAAAACACAAGGGAAAAAGAGTATAGTGATGTTAAATCGGAGACTCGCAAATATTTTAGGCAGTATACGGATGTATAGAGATCAAGTATCTCATGATTTATCTACAATAAGTAAGATGTTAGAATTAGAAAACCTTGAAAAAGATTTTAAGGAAGAAACAAACAATCAGTATGATAAATCAATTGGGTATCAAATTATGGAGTTTATTAGAAATTATATGCAACATCAAGGAATGATAATTGAAAAGTTAACAGCAATTGTGCCATTTTTTAATAGAAATCAATCTACTGAATTTCTTTTCTTTGCAGAAGTAGATTATAAAAGAATTAAAGAAATTAAAGGCTTTAAAAATAAAATTAAGTTGATAAATGAGATAGATACTAACTTGGAATGGATTAACGTTGTTGAATTAGTGCGTCAATATTTTAATGGTATAATAGAGCTTCATAGCTGTTATCGAAAAATTACAAATACAATATTTGATGAGGCTATTGAAAACATTAGACATATTATTGGATTACATTATAATTATAATGTTATTAATCAAGTAGCATTTTTAGCCAAAAAATGTGATAATACCTATAAAGATTTTTTATTTCAAAAGTGTTTTATAGATGATGTAGTTAATTATCGACAGGCAGATATTGCTCCATCTACAAACAAATATTATTTAAACAGAAAATCATATATAAGTTCAAATAGAAACTTAGCTAACTCAATACGGCTTGATATAAGATATAACATGGTATAAATGCTTGGAGTTTACTTCCCATTATCCATATATTGAGAAGATTATTTTGACTTCTAACTTGTTTGGAATTCCTTTATTTAAAGCTAAAATCAAAGGGTTTTCTGAAAATAAAAGGCAAATTGAGTATGTATAATATTTGAAGTTAAGGGATTGAAAAATATGGATCAAGACAAATTTCTTATTATATTAAAAGGTAAGGACAAAACATCAAAGGTTGTATCATATGATATCGAGGGTTCAAGCGTGGATATAGAGTTTCTAGGTGGGGCAGAACCATATACCTATAGTATTGAAAATGTAGTGATTAAAGAAAATCCAACAGTCATTGATGTAACTAACAAAGCGGTATACTGCAAAGATATACCTATATATGGTATTAAATATATGTTAGATTTTAGTGGAACAGTTAAGATCATATTCAATAAAGAAAAGAGCCAAATATATGATTTTAAATCATTAAGGATTGAGGACAATTCCATAAATACAGATGCTGCCAAGGACATACTAAAATATTGGACGGAAATATCACAGTATACTAATACTGATGATGAGTCAGGTGCATTCCTAAGGAAAGAATATGAGAACCTCAAATTTGTGAGTCTAAATAGCGTATTAGGCTGCTATATAAACAAAGAACCCATAAAGAATTTACCCTTTGATACAAATAATATCATATTTCCTTTCAAATTTAACTTAAGTCAAAAGCAAGCCATGGAAAATGCATTGAAAAGCAATATATCGGTTATAGAAGGCCCTCCGGGAACGGGTAAGACACAAACCATATTAAATATAATAGCTAACCTAGCGATTATGCAGAATAAAACAGTAGCTGTAGTATCGGGTAATAATGCAGCGGTTAAAAACGTTAAGGACAAGCTGGAAAAGGATAAGTATAATTTTTTTGTAGCTCCATTAGGAAACAATAAAAACAAAGAAAGCTTTTTTAGTAATTTACCGCAATATGACATTTCGGATTGGAATAGTGATATTGAGGAAAGTGAATTGTTGGAAAAAATAAATGGATTAAATAGTCATATAAATAACTTATTGGAACTAAACAGGCAAAAAGCGAAAATACAACAAAGATTATCTACATATCTTGTAGAGAAACAGCACTTTGAAATCTATTATAGTAATCAGAAATTAGAGGGAATTAAACGGCTGTCGTTTTATCGTAAAGCTCCAGAAAAGATAATTTCTTTTTTGGTAGACAGCTATTTTGCAAAGGAAAACGGAAAATCGGACAGCATTTTATATAAACTAAAACTATTAGTTAAATATGGATTTACTGACTTCAAGAGTCTAAAAGAAAAAGAAATTGACATTATATTAAATCTACAGAGAGAATACTACAATCTAAAAATCGAATCGTTAGAAAAAGAAAAAGAAGATATACAAAATAAGTTAGATAAAGGATCATTTGATGATTTACTTGAGCAGCATGAAGAATATTCAACAGTTTTGTTTAAGCACAAACTATATAAAAAATATCATGGCAAAAAGATAATGGATTTTAAAATTAATACATATAGAAAGAATTTTGATAAATTCATTGAGACCTTTCCGATTATGCTGAGTACTACGCACTCGCTACGTAACTGTGTACCTGAAAACTATTTATTCGATTACCTGATTATCGATGAGTCATCGCAGGTTGATTTATTGACAGGCGTCTTATCTTTATCTTGTTGTAAAAATGCTATTATTGTAGGAGATATAAAACAATTACCGCAAATAGTAGATCAAGCGATACAAGACAAAATAAGCACAATAGATATTGAAGATATATATAACTATTTTAAGCAGAATATATTGTCTTCCATGCTTTCGCTTTATGGCGATACATTACCTAGGGTTATTCTTAAAGAACATTATAGGTGCCACCCTAAAATAATAGGGTTTTGCAATCAAAAATATTACAATGATGAGTTAATCCCTTTTACTAAGGAAAATGAAGATGATGAGCCTTTAATTCTTTATCGTGCCGCCGAAGGCAATCACATGAGAGATGTAACAAGAGGAGAAAGAAAAGGAAAATTTAATCAAAGGGAATTAGATGTTACAGTAGAGGAAGTGTTGAAAAATCCTAGGCTTTGTGTTGAAGAAATCTCTGATATTGGCTTTACTACTCCTTATAGAAAACAAGTGGAAAAAGCAGATTCCATGCTGGATGATGAAATAGAATGTGATACTATACATAAATATCAAGGTCGCGAAAAACCTGTCATGATTATGTCTACAGTTCTAGATAATTCCCGTTCTGGCAAGATCGGTATTCCATTTGTTGATGATCCATGCAAAATAAATGTTGCTGTATCGAGAGCTCAAAAACAATTTGTATTAGTTACGCATAACTGGTTATTCAATGAATTTGGAAAAGAAGTTAGCGATCTAATTCGATATATGGAGTACAATACCTTGGATGAAAACATTATAGACAGTGAAATTGTTTCTGTATTTGATCTGTTATATAAAGAATATTCGGACAAGCTTATATCATTTAAAAGTAGATTGACTCAAAATTCAAAATATCAATCGGAAAATATAATGTGGACACTTTTAAATGATATTGTAAGTGAAGATAGATATAATAGTCTTGAATTTACTACGCAAGTATTTCTAAAGAATTTATTAAACAATACGGACAGACTTAACAATGCGGAACTAAACTATGTGAATCGAAATGCATCAGTTGATTTTGTAGTTTACCATAAACTAAATAAACAACCGATCTTAATAGTTGAAGTAGATGGATTTACTTTCCATGAAAATAATCCTGAGCAATTAGAAAGAGATAAAATAAAAAATAGCATTTTAAGTAAATATGACTTGCCCCTTATAAGGCTTGCAACTACAGGCAGTGGCGAAGAAGCGAAGGTAAAGAATAAGTTGGATGAGCTATTGAATAATGATTAAGTGCATATGCTTGTATATGAAAATATATGAAATACAAGGGGGGCACTTCAAGCCACCCTTGCGTGCTTTCTTTAGTTCTGGGAATGAAGTGGTCGATAAAATGAAAGAGTTTAGCAATAGGCATTCAGATAAATTGTTATCTGTAGAGGGATATTTGAATGTAGATATAAATGACGAGGGACGGGGGTAGTGGCAACAGGAATGTCAGTAACTCCACCCCTTCGACATGTTGTTAATTTAATAGCAGTGCAAATATTTAAATACCCTCTCCTAAATATCTTTTAAATGTTAACTCATATTTTCAAGCTAAATTTATCTTTGAATTTTTATTTCATTAGTTCGTATATAAATAATCACAAATAATAGGAGGCATAAATGAAAAAAGTTAAAGTGCCAAGAAATATTCCTTGCCCATGCGGAAGCAATCTAAAGTATAAGAATTGCTGTCTTCATCAAAATATTCAGTGGGGTATTAATTCTAATGGGGGCTACTATAGACTATTTTCGTTAACTGATAACATTGATGCAATAGAAGAAGTATCTCTAGCTTTTGATATGCAAGCACAAAGGTTTAGAGAAATAATGGGGAGAGAGCCTTATGATGATGATTATATATTTTTTGACAAAAACGCTTATTGCGTAGAAGAAAGTCTAAATAATATTAGCGATGCAATGAAAGAAATAGGTCTTGACCCTGAGCTGGTTTATGCAGTAAAAAAAACCGGTATGTTTGTTACCGATTATAATAAAAGTTTATTTACTGGTAAGGAAATACAAGAATGGAACGAGGCTATTAATGAGTACTACACTTCACATAAGGAATCTGAAACAAATAATATGCAAATAAAAGAATTATATAACGAATTAGTATCAATTATTGTTTTATATGGTATTGTTTTAGATAAAAAAGAACAATTTGAATTACCAATACAAGAGATGACTAGGTTTTCATATAATGAATATGTTTTATACTGTTTAGCAAAATCTCTGAAAACTATAAAAACCATCATGGGCAATATTGAAAGAGGGTTTAAAGAAGATTCTTTTATTCTTGTAAGATCATTATACGAAAATTACTTATTTATCATTTATAGTTTTAATGAACCAGAAAAAATCCAAGAATTTATTCAAGCCAAAATTGGTCTTGATCAGGGTACTTATGTTTATGCTAAAAACAAAAAAGGCGAAGATAATAAAAGAATAATTAAGGAGAAGTCTACTGGAAAAGAAGTAAAAGGTTTTATTACTGCATATGATATTGCTTCTTCAAGCAAATACAATGAAGATATATTATTATTTGATCATATATACGCGTTTTTATCTCAATACACACATCCAGATATTAATTCGATTGAAAATTATTTAAAAGAGAACAAATTTGATGGAACAGTTACAAGTAATACTGAAATCGTTGCTATTTTAACGATTTTTTTTGCCAGCTTAATATTAGCAGAGTTGCTAAATCTAAAGCATATTAATGAAATCGTTCAAGATGACATTATCAGAATTAATGACAGAATTAATAATCAATTGAAAATATATTTATCAAAAAATGCTGTTATGATTAAAGAAAATGATATTAGTGATATTATGATAGCGAGAGTCAACGATAGTCATCTTCAGAAAAATAACGGATAAAAATAAAATTACACAACCGCAGACCAGCTAACTGATGTCAAGAAAACTTTCACAATAATTGTTTACTGAAAAAGGGCACGCTAATTAGCCCTTTTTATAATACGAATATTCTTCAAAGGGTTATAGTAAAATATCCAGTGTAGTTTTTATCTTAGGCCACTATCTTCATATTAGCTTGATGCATCTTGACCTGTTCCTCGGGTGTGATTAGAATACAGGGACAGGTACTTCGATTCAAGTAAAAAGATATAAATCGAGGTACCTGTCCCTGTATTCGAAGACCGATCCTGTATTTAGTTCCTTGAGAACCATGATTTTGAGAAATAAAAATGTCTAGGCAAGGACAATAAGGAATCAAAAAAATTAATAATAGTTTCTTTAAAATAGTCCCATAGTTTTTGATAAAAAACAAACTAGTCCCATACTTTGTGATTATCAGTCCCATTCTTGTTGATAATTTAATTGAAAAACCCCATAGTTTAGTAGATATAGTCCCAAACTATATGAGAACCCATACGAGTTATGTAGACGAAAATGTGAGAAGTTGAATGGAAAGTTGTGGATAAAATACAGAGTATTCTGTTTTTATCCACAACTTTTTTAATGCAATTATTCCTTTTTGTAGTCAAACCGTTTCTTTGTCGCGTGATTATGTTTGAAGGTGGATAAAAAACTGCCTTAGCTGACCAAGTTAAAGAGCATACTATCTAGTGATAGGAGCTATATAATTTATTTTATCGTGCAAGTCTGTTTAGGACTTTAACAATATTCATATCTTTGCTATAGGAGTTTATATCTCCATGTGCCCAGCAAGTCCTCGCTGAATCTTCAAATATTGCTATCCAATCCTGTTTATGGGTATCGCTATACTTGTTAAGCAAATAGGTATTATCCATGCCATCTGGAACTGGAAGCTTTGAAAGATCTAATGTCAATAATGAATGCTCAAAAAGAGTAATTTCAACGGCTTCAAATAATTTGTCAGTGATTTCTGTCAATTCTTTAAAGGTAACATTCCTAATGTCATATTTTCCGCTAAGCTCTTTATAAACATCATTGCTTTCATTGATTTTGCTGCTTTTTTCAATATTGTTGATTTGAAAATCACCCTCTTTTTTTACCTTATCATTTTGGATAGGCTGGTAGCTGTAAAGATAATTACTATTTACTCCACGAATACGCAAATAAACCTCCTCCTTAATTTTGAAACAATAAATTACATATATTGGTAACCTCTTTATTATCGGAAAAATTAAACAAGGATTTATAGGCAAAAAGCCAGAAATGTTCAATTTAAACCTGAAATCAGTCAGTAATAAAAAAATTCACCCTGGCATAGATAATTAAGGGGTGATTGTTGGTATGGTAATATTATTAAGACGGCTTAAATTTTACTTGATAGTAATTTTAGTATTAGCAATTGCATCGGTGTTTGTATGGATGATAATTTCGAATAAAAACAAAACAGTTCAAACTGTAATGGGTGGATATATCCATACCAATAATAAGCCGGAAGGGGAAGTTACACAAGTTGTATTTAATTCTGATGAAATAAATGATGATGCGGAACGCTTCCAGCGTCCTTCGAAGGAACCTGCATTAAAGCTGAAATATACTGCAAAAGACTTTATTGATCATTTAGAAGAACCGCCCTATATTCAAACAATCTTTCAGACACCGGAAGATGTAATTCAAGCCTATTATGCCATCTTAAAGGATGCAGCCAATATGAATGGATATCATGGCGGATGTGGTACCATAGGGTGGGCAAAAATTCCGTATCCATATGCTTATGAACTTCTAACGAAGGATGTCCAACAGAAAATGCCTTTAGAGAAGTTTGTAGAATCCTTTGCAGGGATTGGACACATGACTCTACTTAAGCTCTATCCTGCATACCAGCCTCCCGGCACTGCTGATAACATTAAATTCTATATGGTGGAAATTGAAGTCATTACAGGTCCGCCTTATAAAGGGCATGAAGATAATCAATTGCAACCCAGTTTTTTTGCTTATTATTATGGGCTTATCACAACGGAAAAAACACCTTCTAATGGCTGGAAAATTAAATCGATCGATTATGTTCCTGAAGATTTTCTGTGCCATCCCTTTCACCACTGGGATTATGATGCCAAGTTTCTGGTGAAAATTGTCTATCAAAATTGGTATGGCCTTATTGACGAAATAGAAAAGGTTGAAAAGGATGATTCAATGGTATATGTCTTTGCTTCTGGAAGTGGTCATAAGTACAGGTTTGATTTTGTAAGAATTACAAATGGTGATGATGTCCTATTGCATGAAAATATACTGGAAAATGGACAATGGAAAGAAGTAAACCTGTTAAAAGAAGAACATCAAGTTTATAAGTTTTCTATTTTAAATCCGAATTTAAAGCAATACAATCAAAATAGCAGATAGTGTTAAGTACCATCTGCTATTTTCTTTCCAGACAAGGGGACGGTTCCTTTGTCTGGCTTAATCATTGTCTTAAACCTTCTTGGGGGAAGAAAGCCGTAAAAATTATAATGAAGTTTGATAGAAAAATGTGATAGTATAGTGGGTGTAAGGCTGCTTTGAGCATAAAAGGGCAGTTTATCGCTTGTGCCTGGGAAAATAAATGCCAGGCTTTTAATTGACGGGATAGAAGGTGGACAAAATGTTTATATGGAGTGCCCTGGTTACATTGATTATCACAGGGATAGCAGGTTACCTGGGTAAGCTGAAAGTGAATACCTCAAAGGACTTTATCACGGGAGGCAACAAGCTTGGCGTTCTTGGAGTAACCAGTATGCTGATGGGTTCCATTATAGGGGGTGCGTCTACTGTAGGGACGGCCCAAATGGCATACAATAGAGGAATAGGGGCAATATGGTTTATATTGGGATTGAGTATATCGAGTATTTTTCTAGGCCTCATGTATGCCAAACAAGTAGAGCAGGAGAATCATGAAACGATTCCCCATATCCTGGGTCAAACCTATGGGAAAAAGGCCAGAACCGCCGCGAGTTTACTCTTGTCAGGGGGAATATTTATTCATATCAATGGGCAGGTTATTGCAGTGATTGCCCTATTTACTGCTATATTTGGTTTAAGTACCTTCTTGTCTGCAGTGATTGTCATAGGCTTATTGGTGGTCTATGTGATCTTTGGGGGATTTTGGGGTGGAACCTTAGTGGGATCTGTGAAAACAGTTTTGTTGTATAGTACCAGCCTAATCAGCGGATATATACTTTTCTTTCATCTAAAAGGAGGTTCGGAAATACTGGCATACTTTCCGAAGGAGCCATGGTTTAATCTTTTTAGCAGCGGCATTGCCAATGATCTGGCCTCAGGTATTGCCACCGTAGTAGGGGTTCTATCTACCCAGACTTATTTTCAAGCTGTGATTGCAGGGAGAAATAGTAAGGTATCGAGAAATAGTGCCTTTCTGACGGCCTTTCTGGTGTTTCCTATAGGGATTGTATGTACGTCTATTGGTATGTATATGAGAATCCATTATCCCAATATCGTTCCGAGTGAGGCTTTTCCATTGTTTCTGCAAAATCATTTGCATCCGGTGATCGGCGGCATATCTATTGCCACTATCCTGATTTCTTCCATTGCCACTGGAGCGGGACTGGCCCTTGGTATGGCCACCATGTTTGTTCGGGATGTGTATAAGGAGATTATTCATCCACAGGCTGGCGATAAACTTCAACTTTACTTACTACGGCTAAGCATTGTTGTTATAGGCTTTATGACATTTGGTATCGTTATGAAAAATCAAGATTCGATGGTATTAGACTGGGGCTTTTTATCCATGATCTTCCGAGCCACACCCATCTTTTTACCCTTGACGGCAGCTATGTTCTTTAAAA
Source organism: Geosporobacter ferrireducens (assembly GCF_001750685.1). Lineage (GTDB taxonomy): Bacteria > Bacillota > Clostridia > Peptostreptococcales > Thermotaleaceae > Geosporobacter > Geosporobacter ferrireducens. Next base: position 4,023,762 of record NZ_CP017269.1, read on the forward strand.
ACAGGCTGAAAGCAGAAAGCGGCATATATGCAATCATTGGAGGACCTGCTGCCAGTATTCTGTGGATTCTTTTAGGTTATGGAAAAATTACATCGCTGTATATCGGCCTTGGGGCAGGATTTATTATATTGGCTGGTATGAACTTAAGATATGGAGAATTGGGAAAGCAAAGATGATAAAGTTTTCAAGAGATTATGCATGAAGCAGTTATAATCAATATCTATATGAATATAGAAGACAAGATTCTTTCATTGATGCTTAGTTAGATAAATCATACTTTTAAAGGCAGGGAGATTTCGAGAAGTATGTGGATGTTGAGACGGGAGATAAGGTTTTAGAATATAAGTCAGTAAAAAAATACACAGATTTAAATATAAAAAGGTGTAAATTCTTTGCAATAAAAATCAATTTTCATTAATCTTAAAGAAAAATGGAATAAAATCAATATAATTAAATATCAAATTAAAAATATTAATATATAAATTAAAAATATTAATATTTTTATTGACAAAACTGATGAAAAGGTGTATGTTTTAATTAACAGAGAAACGAAAGCCAAAAAGAGGTGATAATAATGAACTATAAGGCGCCGAGCCAATGTCCAATTTGTGAAAACGAATTAATCATAACCGGAATGAGTTGTTCAAGGTGCAAAACCAATATAGAAGGTCAATTCACAGGCTGTAAATTTTGTAAGATTTCTCAAGAACAGCTTGAATTCATTGAGGTTTTTATAAAATGTAGGGGAAGCATAAAGGATGTGGAAAAGGAGCTGGGGATTTCATACCCAACCGTTCGAAACCGACTTGAGGGAGCAATACAAGCTCTAGGATATAGTACTGAGAAAGCAGGGGATCAGGTTGAGGAAAGTAGAAACTCTCAATCTATTAATCAAGAAAAACAGGCAATACTTGATGCTTTGGAAAAAGGAGAAATAAGTTCACAGGAAGCAACTCGGAGACTTCATAAGTTAAAAAAGTAATATTAATCATTTAAATGAAAGGATGGAATTAGAATGGATAATGAAAAGCTTAAGATTTTAGAAATGATTCAGGAGGGAAAACTTTCATCTTCTGAGGCGCTAGAATTACTCAATGCATTACAAGAAGTAGATAATAGAGATGAGAGGTTATCATTGGAAAAAAGCGACACTAAAAAGGAACGGTTTTTAAGAGTGCGGGTATCTGGTAATAATCCAGGAGTTAAAAAAGTAGACGTAAATATCCCTTTAAGCCTAATGAAAATAGCTTCAAAGTTTATTAATCTGGGTATGACAATGATTCCTCAAGAAGCAAAAGAACAAATGGAGCATAAAGGAATCGATGTTTCAAAAATTGATTTTGATGAATTGGTTCAAGCAATTGATCAAGGGCTTTCTGATGGTAAGCTGGTAGATGTTGATGTAGATGATGCTGAACAAGGTAGAATCACGGTAGAGGTTTATGTTGACTAAGTCCAATTTAAGTCAGCTTATGCTGATAAAAATTAAATATAAAAGCGTTATTGGGCTTACGATTCCTATTGCACTATTTCCTATTGATGAGTTAATATCTGCCTTTAAAGATTTGATACTGATTTTACAGAAAGTATTTCCTCTATTGAATGATAGAATGATGAAAGAAAAGCTAAATGAGCTAGGTAAACATATAACTATAGAAAATGTATCTTCTGAGGTAATCTTTGAGCTGATCAAAGAGCTGTTTAATGAAATTCGAAAACATAAGGGTCTAAAGCTCATAGAAGTTGATATGAAGAATCTACAGTTAATGGTGAAATTCTATTAAAAAGGGTGAAAAACCATGAAAAAGCAACAATTAAAGCTATTGACAAACTTTATAGGTGTTTATATTATGACATCAGTATTTTCATGGATTGAATCAGATGGAATCGTTCAAATTATAATATTTGCCAGTACATTATGGTTGATTAACCTTCTTCTAAGGCCGTTGCTACTCTTAGTAACACTACCTATTAATATGCTGACATTAGGTATTTTTAGTTTGATCATTCATACTTGGATGATCATGCTAACAGATATCCTGATAAGAGGCATACACATATCAAGCTTTTGGATATCATTCATGCTGGCAATGCTGATCATAGCAATGAATCTTATTTTAAAAAACTTCATTGAAACAAAAGGATGAAAAAAGCGGCAAAAATATATCTATTTTTAATAACGAACGGCGGCAGAAAGTCTTGACCGGGCATATCAGGCATGCTGAAATTTATCCGGAATATAAGGCGATTTATGGTAGGGATAAAGAACATTAGACGAGAATATAAAAAAATATGAAACAGGAGCTACAAACAAAAGCACAAGGCTTGGGTTATAACAGACCCGCCTTGTGCTTTTGTGCTTTAGGGATTATTAAAAGAAAAAATTTCTTGGGATATGATACAATGGCGTATGAAATAAAAGTTTATGAAAAAATTTTATTAAATTGAGATTTCATGTCACAAAACCGTTATTTGGATTGTTATAAGGGTACAGTCGGCTGATAAACAATCAAAGGAGGAAACTCATGAGCAACACAGAAATAGGACGGCGGTTTGCCACTGGCGGAGAGGATGAAATAGAAGAGATCATCAATCTCTACGGGGAAAAACTGCTTCGGTATGCAACCGTCATGTTGTGCAACTATCAAGAGGCGGAAGATGTGGTACAGGAAGTTTTTCTTTCGGCCTATCAAAGCCGTGCAACTTTTGACGGAGAGAATCTGTCCGCATGGTTGTATAAAATCACATATAACCGTAGCCTAAACAAACTGAAAAGGCGCAGGGTTTTCTATTTTAGCGAAATCCGGGATGAGGTGCTTTCAACTGCTGAGGATATAGGTCTGAGTGACGAGATTCTCTGTGCCCTGAGGCGGCTAAAACCGAAAGAGCGGGCGCTGATTTATGGACGGATTATGGAAGGGCAGAGTTATGAAGAACTCGCACTCCTCTTCGGGCGCTCTCCTGCTACCCTGCGCAAACAATACGAACGGGCCAAAAAGAAGCTGGCAGGCTATTTGACCGCCGGATATTATGGAAAGGAGTCGAACCAAACATGAGAAATATGCATACATTTGACCGGGACGAGCAGAATATACACGATGCGCTTTCCCGAATAACCGTTGACGCAAGCGGGCTTGCCCCGCAGGTCAAAAACCGGCTGAATGAGGAAATTCCCTGTACTGTGCTGTGGCGGGCGCGCAGGTCGCTGGCTGTAGCTGTAGCAATATCGGCGATTTTGCTTATCACTGTGGCGGCTGCAGCACTGGGGAGCTTTGATTGGTTTATTGAGAAAATCAATCCTTCCTTTCGTGAGATCGTTGAGCCGGTTGAGGTCTATTGTGAAGACCAGGGAATCCGCATGGAGGTCATCGGAGCACAAAAGTATGGCAATATGGCGGTTGTCTACCTGTCCCTCCAAGATATAAGCGGACAGAATCGGCTAACGGAGCAGACAGACTTTCGCGATGGGTTCAGCATAAAAATGAATCCGAAGACACAAGAGACATCCGGACAACCAGTCGAGACCGTCGCCAGTAGCATCACATGGAGGAAAAAACTGCTTTATTTAGATGAAGAAAGAAATACTGCTTATTATGAGTTTAATATTGAGGCGGATTCGGATTCCCCGCTTTCCGATCCACTGGAGCTGGGCAGCTTCCTTATATACTTTGATGAAGTAAAATATGAGTATGAGCCGATTTCTCTGTCGCTGTCCGGCATTGGGGAGACTGAGGCTATATCCGTACGGGAAGATCATGTTTGGGGCGGTACGAATGTCCCGGATGACCTTAGCGTACTGGCAGCGGCTCTTACTCCGGGATATTATGCCCCTATGCCACACGGCAAAGAGGATCAGTGGATTTCAAATATTGGTATTTTGGACGGGAAGTTGCATGTACAGATTGGAGGATATTGGAATAAAGAGTTTGGAAGCAGTGATGCGACGCTCTTTCTTATGTCCCCGGATGGAGAATTGATTGAATGGGATTATGAATTAAGATTCCTTGGTGATGCAAATCATCGCCTGTTTGACCTTGAAGAAAATGGTTATAAGGATGCGGTTTACAAATATGATGAAGCTGTTTTTACTGTAGATACGGAAGAAATGAGTGACTACATCCTCTGCTTTACCGGCTTAGTTCATTCTGGTGTGGAAGGCCGCTGGAGGGTAGTGGCAAACCTAAGCGACACCACCCAACAGATGCGTATCTGGACAAACCACATTGTTGTTGAAGATTATCTCTTTGAACATATGACCCTCAGTCCTTTGGGGCTTCAAGTCGTTGGTACCTACAAAGGAGAGGAGTGCATGGCGGGTGGCATGGCTTTGGCAATTGAGACTGTAGATGGCGTTATTATGCTGGAAGGTGGTGGAGGAAGCTATAACTCTCAAAAACAGACTTTTAATTTGCATTGGAACACGGAAAACCCTCTTGATGTTGCAACTGCTACCGCTGTCATTATAAACGGCACCCGTATTCCAGTCAAATAGCGCAAGACAAGGGAACGGTTCTTAAAGGGCTCAATCGGAAGTTTTGCCTATGAAAGAAAACCTAAACATTAGTTAACATCTGCTGTTTGAAAATAGGGGCACAATCCTTCACTGGGAATTGTCTTACGGAAAATTAATTATAAAAAATTAATCTAAGGGTTAAAAGTTGAGGTTCAGTTGATTTTAGAGTGGTAAAGTAAAATGGAATCATTCAAGAGTTTCCCTGAAAGGTCAGTCGAAATTATGGAAGGGAATACAACATTTCTTATGCACCATTCTAAAGAGCCTAACTAGGAGGTGAATTTATGTTTAATATTTTAGTAGTCGAAGATGACGCCAACACACAAAAACTGATCTGTGCTGTCCTAAAGAGGGAAGGTTACAATGCTTTTGCGGCAAGAGATGGTCTCGACGCTTTAAGTATGATGGAAAGACAATATTTTGATTTGGTTATCTTGGATTTGATGATGCCGAGGATGGACGGCTATCAGCTTTGTAAAGAATTACGCGATGTAGGAGAAAATATTCCTATATTAATGATTACTGCCCAACAAGAAATTAAGGATAAACATAGAGGCTTCCTTGTAGGGACAGACGATTACATGACAAAACCCTTTGACGAGCAGGAAATGCTATTTCGCATAAAGGCATTACTACGTCGGGCGCAAATTGTAAATGAGCACAAATTAACAATCGGAAGCACCACTTTGGATTATAACACGCTTACCGCAACTTATGGTGAAGATACCATTACACTTCCACAAAAAGAATTTTATTTACTCTTTAAATTGACGAGTTATCCAAATAAGATTTTTACCCGTGTGCAATTAATGGATGAAATATGGGGCCCCGATACAGAAACCGATGAGCATACTCTGAATGTCCATATGGGCAGGCTGCGGGAAAAATTTAAAAACAACCCTGATTTTGAGATCGTTACTGTGCGGGGACTAGGATATAAGCTGGTGAAACATACATGAAAAAAAGAATGAGTCTTGCTGTTTCACTGGTCGTATTTGTCTTTTTTGTTATGCTCTTATCGGTTGTAATTGGCAGATTATGTACGTATTTATTGAGTTTTGTTTTTGAAGGTAGATTATTGGAAAATGGTCTTTTAGGATTTTTTGCCTTACTCTTAACAAGCGTATCTATTGGAACTTCTATCACTGCTCTCCTAAGCAGGTGGATGGTGAAGCCTGTCCGTAATCTGATTGAAGCCATTGAGGATGTAGCGAAAGGTGATTTTTCGGTTTCGGTTAAGGGCAGCAACATTCCGGAGCTGGAGAGCCTTGCTGCTAGTTTTAATAAAATGGTGCGGGAGCTTGCAGGTATTGAAATGTTACGTACTGATTTTATCAATAATTTTTCACATGAGTTTAAAACACCTATTGTTTCTATTAAGGGTTTTGCGAAACTTTTGAAAGAAGGCGGTTTAATCGGTGAAGAAGCGCAGGAATATTTAGATATCATCATTCAGGAATCCCAAAGATTGGCTGACCTTTCCACAAATGTACTAAATTTATCGAAGGTTGAAAGCACGGAGATCATTCGTGAAAAAGAGGTTTATGCCCTAGATGAGCAAATTCGCAGGGCTATACTTATATTGGAACCCAAATGGAGCGCTAAAAATCTTTCTATAGATGTGGATTTGGAGAGCATAAATATTTATAATAATGCCCCACTACTCCAACAAATATGGGTAAATCTATTGGATAACGCTATCAAATTCACAGATGACGGTGGGAAATTACAAGTCAGTTTAAGACGCATCCATTCATCGATACGGTTTTGTTTGCGGGATAATGGACATGGAATGGACGAGGAAACAAAACAACATATCTTTGACAAGTTTTATCAAGGTGATACATCACATGCAATGATTGGGAATGGACTTGGACTGACGTTGGTTAAAAAAATTGTCAGCCTCTGCAACGGACATATAGAAGTCGAAAGCAGTCTGGGAAAAGGCAGCACCTTCACGGTTTTCTTACCTTTGGAGATGCCGATGGATCATATGCGCGGCTAAAAGCTATTTTTATCATATTTCTTTGAGTAAAAAAGAGCATGCAGACGGATAAATCACGCCATTTGTATGCTTTTTTTATTTGCCGCTATATATGAGAGGCTCTCAAAAATAGTATAATCATGGGATTTAAAAAATTTATTTAAGGGGACTAAAAATTGAGATTGAGTTGATATTCGATTGTTAGAATAAAGCAACTATAAAACGAGGAGTTGAAGACGATGAGTATATTCTCAAAGCAAAAAAACAGTGGAACAGCTGCAATACAAATTGAGGGATTGTACAAAAATTTTGGTGAATATAAGGCATTGAACAATCTGTCGCTGGAGGTGAAACGAGGGGAGATTTTTGGATTTCTGGGACTGAATGGTGCCGGAAAGACAACGACCATAAAAACACTCTTAGGAATGCTCAGACCAACCGCCGGCGAGCTCTACATGTTGGGCGAAAAGGTCGATGCCGGAAACTATAAGTTATGGGATAAGGTTGGGTATTTGGAGGAAGCAACTTTTTATCCTGATTTAACCGTAATCGAAAATCTTGACATAGCACGACGTATGCAAGGGGTATCTGACAAAGAATCCGTAAATCAGGTTATCTGTAAGTTGGGGCTTGAACCGCACCAAAAGAAAAAAGCGAAGAATCTTTCTTTAGGAAACAAACAGCGCTTGGGACTTGCGAAAGCTATGATACACAATCCGGAAATCCTGATTCTGGATGAACCGATAAACGGTCTTGATCCGGCAGGCGTTGCAGAGATACGGAATATGTTATACGACTTAGCGAAAAATTTCGGCGTAACGATTTTTATCTCCAGCCATCTGTTAGAAGAACTCTCAAAAGTTGCCACACGCATTGGGATTATTCACAACGGTAACCTTATTCAAGAAATCGAAATGAATAAGCTGGAACAATCGTTGCAGAAAAACTTAGTGTTAAATGGGCGCGACAAAAATGCCATAAAGCGTGTGCTTAAAGCGCATAGCTATGAATTTGAGGAAACCATGGATGGGCATCTCAAATTAACCGATGGCCACGCAGCAGAGAATCCTGAACAGTTAGCTGAACTGCTCGTTAAATCGAATCAACCGCCAACGCTGCTTCGAGTAGTTACGGAAGATTTGGAAGGCTACTTTCTTCGCACAATTGGTATGGGAAGGGGGAATTTCTAATGAATATTTTTTCTATTCTATATTGTGAACTTCGCAAGATTATCCGCGCTAATGTGTTTTGGCTAGTGTTTCTGGTTTTTGCATTTGGGCCAATCATGATGGGGGTTGGAATTATTTTATCCAGTAATAGCGGGGAAATTAATTGGCAAATGTATTTAACAGAATTGCTTAATAATCTTGCCGCACTGGGACTGATCGGATATACATTTATCGCTGCATGGGTATTTGGCCGGGAGTTTACAGATAAAACGGTTAAGGATTTGCTTGCAAAGCCCGTATCCAGATCACAAATTGTACTATCCAAATTGTTAGTAATTTTAGCATGGAACGTATTGCTTTCGCTCTATATGTTTACCATCGGCCTCGCCGTAGGTGGTGTTTTAGGGCTTACGGGCTGGTCAGCTGACCTTATTTGGAATATTTTCTTTAGATTTATGATAACATCGCTATTGTTTATTGTTGTTACTACACCAGGCACCTTTCTGGCAAATGTTAGTAAAGGATACTTAGCGCCATTAGGGCTCATCCTGGTAATCGTTATTTTCTCAAGTGTAATGGCCTCTTTGGGATTTGCCCCCTATTTTCCATGGACAATCCCTTCAGTTTTTCTGAGCACCGGGTCCCTTCATCTGAGCAGCATCATTATTCTTGCGTCTACGGGAATAGCTGGAATAGTTGGAACCTTTGCTTGGTGGAGATTTGCTGAGCAGCAATAATTTTTCAGACACTGCTCAGAAGTTTCCACTTGATGGTAAGCGGTCATTAAGACAAGAGAACCGTCCCCTTGTCTTACTGATGATGCAAACGCCTAAAAAAGTTTAATTATAATATATAAAAAGCTTCCTTGGTTCAATTTCATTGGAAGCTTTTTATATATTATTGGGTAGACTATCGTAATTAACTTTACCATACAACTATGTTCTCCACCCTAATACAGTGAATCAGTGGAATGTCTTTAAGCTTTAATAGTTCTTTGCTGTCTGCAGAAATATACATACCCACATATTCCGCACCGTTATTTTCAACATGTTTAATTACATCATCAATATTAATATCCGCGAACATATCTTCATAGTACATTACCTGCAGCAACCCTTGGTTGTTCTTTATAAGATTGAGGTTGCCAATTAAAGACTCCTTGTGAGCCTGGTCGTCCATGCTCTCATATTGATTTTGCTTTAAACTGCTATCTTCCATCTGCTCTGCATTATTGCTATCATATGGAAAAACAGGCGTAAATTCATAATATGAAGGGTTAGCTAAAACAAATTTCGAGCCGATTGCTGTTAATGGTGTAATCTCTAAAGGGGTAGTATCTACAGTACTTATTGGATTTATAAAACTCTCTTTTAGCTGTTGCGGGGTTAAAGCTTTATTAAACTCAACAAATATTTTTGCCTTTGTCCCTTGAGGAGCCTTTTCTAGGATTTTAAAACCTGATATGGGGTCAGATTCATGACCACTTAAAAAAGAAAAATCCTCGATTCCTAATAATGGAGGTACTACTGTTGTTGTTCCTGATTTGACAGGCTTGCCAAAACTATATCTGACGCTTATCTCAGTTTCATCTATTATCGTATTACCCACAGTATTATCAAGGGATACACGTATATTTTGTTGTGCAAAAAGTGATTTTTCCACACCACTTCTATGGGACTCATATTGCGGATGAAACATCTGGGCTAACTGAACGATTGCTTTTCTCTTTACGGATGATTCTTTATGGTCTAATCCAAATAATGACGTTGCAATATTTGATGTCAAAAAATATAAGGAGATAGTGATTATTAAAACGGAAAAAACCGAAATTGCTGTCATCATAATGATCCTTAAATTAATCCTGCGTTTTAAAAGTTTAGCAAGTCTATTTTCCTCTTCATTGTCTGCCGGTATTTGCTGCTTCAGTTCTTCCAAAAATACATTATCATCGTTGTTAAGATAATCCCATATTGCATTGAATTTATCTATTTCACATTCTATTTCTGCGACTTCATTCTGATTTAATTTACCTTCTTTATATAGGCGTAGTTTTTCCTGAAAGTCACTATTCATCAATATTCCTCCTTAAGGCTCTAAGCGTTTTTCTAGCCCTGTAAATCAAATTCGTAACTGCTGAAACACTGATGCCTAAAATTTCGCCTGCTTGTTGATAGGAAAGTTCATTTACCAGACATAACAGTACTACATGACGCTGATTTTCGGGAAGTTGCCGAATTAATATAAAAGCTGATCTGGTACTTTCCTCAAGTACTAGTTGGTCAGTAAAATCATGTCCCTTAATTTGATTTAACAAGCTATCCTGGCGAAAATCCAATCTTCTGTTTTTTTTAACATAGTCAACGTAAAGGTTATGAGCAACAACCAACAGCCAGGATTTAATACTTTCATTAGGAAATTGAAGAACGCATAATGCCTTAATAAAGGCCTCTTGCGTCAAATCCTCCGCTGTTTGGTGATTGTATGTAAGGCCATAAAGGTATCTATAAACATATGGAAAATACTCTTTATAGATCTTAATAAATATGTCATTCTCCAAACTGTCACCTCCATCCCTTTAACCAGTGTCATGATATATACGATTAAGTTGACAAAATATCGCACTACTTTATAAAAATATTATATAGTAAAATTAAGGATTCAATAAAGTCAATTGAAAAACAGCAGGATACTATTAACTACATTGAAGTGTACCTTAAATGTTAGACATGAAATTAATGTTTAGGTACGGTTAATTTTAATGTATTTTTTACAAGTTTAAAAACGATTAGCGTTCAATACCTATGCCGTCATTTTATGTATATAATATTTGATAAGACATTCAAATAAGTAGATATTCAAGCTAATACAAATATTATTGCAAGTCATGTCAAGTTTTTAATTATAGAGTCAGATATAATATTCTTATAGGGAGGGGATTCTGGTTGTCAATAAAAACGGTAGAAAATATGGTTAACTGGATAGAAGTTAATATTACAAGGAATCCAACACTGGCTGAAATGTCTAATTATGTTGGATACTCTCAGTTTTATTGTTCAAATAAATTTCATGAATATGTGGGGGTTACTTTTAAACAATATCTATCAAAGCGTAGATTAACTCTTGCTGCGATAGAAGTGAAAAATACACAAAATAGACTTCTGGATATAGCATTAAAATATGGCTTTTCCTGTCAAGAAAGTTTTACAAGGGCCTTTGTAGACGCTTATGGATGCACTCCCAATCAATACCGAAAGACTTTGACTACCATTCAGTTATATATGAAGCCTAATATCCTTCCAGTGCCAAACAATGAATTTAAATAAAGGAGTTTAATGAAGGGAGTGTAGGATGGATAATAAACTAGGTAGAAATGATTTATGTTGGTGTGGCAGTCAAAACAAATACAAAAAGTGTCATGCCGAATTTGACGATAGGATTGAGTTTTATAAAACACATGGACATATAGTCCCACCTAAAAATATTATAAAAATACCTGAGCAGATAGCAGGAATACGGGAAAGCGGAAAAATTAATACTGCAGTTTTAGATTATATTGCTGAGCATATCCAAGCAGGTATAACTACAGAGGATATTAACCAACTTGTCTATAAAAAAACAATAGAATTTGGTGCTATACCCGCACAACTTGGGTATGAAGGATTCCCCAAAAGCGTATGCACTTCTATTAATGAACAGGTATGTCATGGGATACCATCAAAAGATATAATATTGAAAAGCGGAGATATTATAAATATTGATGTTTCAACCATCTATCAAGGATATTTCTCAGACTCATCCAGAATGTTCTGCATTGGAGATATATGTGAAAAAAAGAGAAGCCTGATTCGCGTTGTGCGGGAATGTATCGAATTAGGGTTAAGACAAGTAAAACCTTGGGGATTTCTTGGAGATATGGGGCAAGTAATACATGAGCATGCGATGAAAAATGGATATTCAGTAGTAAAAGAAATCGGAGGACATGGAATTGGATTGGCATTCCATGAAGAACCATGGGTAAGCTATGTTTCCAAGAAAAAAACGGAGATGCTGATGGTGCCAGGTATGATATTTACCATAGAACCAATGATTAATGCAGGTACGGACGAAATATTTTTAGATAAGAGGAATGGATGGACTACTTATACGGCAGATGGTCAGCCTTCAGCTCAAGAGGAAATCATGGTATTAGTTACAAGCGATGGACATGAGGTATTAGCATATTAACTTTTATAAAAACCGCTAGTACAACAGTACGGTGAATCGTATTATAAATGAATGCGGTTTCTGCTAATAGAGATATGCGCCTTTAAAATATAATCTATTTTCTTTCGTAGGGGCAGGCCTGTGTGTCTGCCCGTTTCATTTACAAGGGGACACGCAGATCCTCCTCTACGTACATTCATGTTTAGGAGCGCATATCCATATACTAATTTGACTCTAAACTTTTAGCTAAAAGCGTCAATCAAATAGTGAAGGATTTGAAGTTGATTCTTTAGGCTTGCGTATGCCTAAATAAATTGCAGCAATTGCAAAGATCATACCGACAGCTTGTTTTGTTGTGAAACTTTCATTTAAGAAGACAATACCTACAAATGCTGAACAGACAGGCATAAATACTGTAAACAGCCCTGCTATATTAGCAGGAACATCAGCTATTCCTCTAAACCAGAGAAAAAATGAGAATATACTTGCCGTCAAAGAGTAATAAATCATTAGTAGCCATATATGGGATGTTATGATTATTCTTGTTGTCATTAAAGAATATATTGAAAATGGAATGAATAACAAAAATCCGAAAACATTTACTATTGCAGTCATTTGCAAAGGTTTAAGCTTGGTGGACACTGGTTTTGCAAAAATAGTAAACAGTGCCTCTGAAATCACTGCACATAGAATAAGGATATTCCCAAACATATTGGCTGAATTTGAAGATGCAATACCCCTTGTCTCGATTGAAATTAAGGTGATTCCTAAAACAGCAAGTAATATAGACATATAGTTATGAAAATTGAATTTTTCTTTAAGAAAAAAGAAGGCTAGTAGAGCTATGAATGCTGGTGTAGTACTTGTAATAATACCGGCGGAAATGGCAGAAGTGTACCGGACACCGCAGAGCATAAAAATACTGAATAGAAAGACACCGAATAACGATTGTAAAAAAAGCAGCATCCAATCCTTTCGATTAAGACTGAATTTCGTATCTTTTTCCATAAAAACCATAGGGACTAATATAACTGCTGCGATAAAAAAACGGATATTGGCGAATAAAAAAACAGGAACTGTTTGTGAAATCACTTTGCCTACAGCGATATTAATACCGACTAAACACATTGATACAGCCAATTGAATATAGGACAATTTCATATACTTCTCTCCCTTATTTAATTTCATATATTAATGAAATTGTACATCCTGCAAACGTGTGATACAATATCAAAAAAACATATCTGTACCAGTACAACACTTTAATAATCTATATAATAGCAGCGAGCAATTTGAAAAGCGAGGAGCATCTATGGAAAAAAAATATGAAAGGGTTATAAAGTATGTTGAAAAGCTGATTGAATCAAATCAGTTGAAACAGGGAGAACGACTACCCTCCATAAGATTGATGGCAGATAAGCTTAAATGCAATAAGGCGACAATCATAAGAGCTTATGACGAACTTGTAATGAATCATAAGTTATATACTATACCTAAAAGCGGCTATTACCTTGTAGAGACAAATAAATCCGGTAAAGAGGAATCAAAACTTATTGATTTTTCTGAAGCAATTCCAGACCCGAGGTTACTGCCCTACAAAGAGTTTAATCACTGTATTAACAAGGCTGTGGAAACATATCGTGATAGTCTGTTTTTATGTACAGAAACACAGGGAATGCAATCCTTAAGAAAGGTATTGCAGGATCATTTCAGCGAATACCAGGTATTTACTACAGAAGAGAAGATTTTTATTACTTCCGGGTCACAGCAGGCATTGAGTATTTTATCAAACATGTCTTTTCCCAATGATAAAAAGAATATTCTGGTGGAGCAGCCTACTTACCGCCTTATGCAAGATATGGCGCTTCTAAATGGTAACAAACTGATTGGAATAAAGAGAAATTTTCATGGGATTGATCTGAAAGAGTTGGAAAAGCTATTTAAACAAGAAAGCATCAAGTTCTTCTACACGATTCCAAGATTCCATAATCCTTTGGGTACGAGCTACTCTGAAAAAGAAAAGATGAAAATTGTTGAATTAGCCCAAAAATATGACGTCTATATTGTTGAGGATGATTATTTTATTGATATCGAAACAAACAGAAAAGCACTGCCCCTATATTACTATGATACCTCTAAAAAGGTAATTTATATTAAAAGCTTTTCTAAAACCTTTATGCCGGGAATTAGAATTGGTGCTGTTGTGTTACATGATCATTTGAAAGATGAATTTTTTGAACACAAGAGATGTCATGACCAAAGCACATCGGTATTGGCTCAAGGTGCACTGGAGATTTTTATAAACAGCGGTATGTATAAGAATCACGTTAGAAAGATTCAACGAGAATATGAGAAGAAAATGGCTTGTTTACGTGAATTACTGAAAACCAAAAGTATTGAGGGAATGGAATATTTTGTTCCGACTACAGGCTTCTTTATTTGGGTGAAGCTGCCCCCAGAATTGAATGTCAATATCTTGGCCAGAAGGCTTAAGGAGAAAAACATCCTTATTTCAACAGCAAAAGAATTCTTAACAGTAAAACAATTGGATGAGAATAGTTTTAGGATAGCCATATCCCATCTTTCTATAGATCAAATTAGATACGGCCTTAAGACGGTGTTTGAAGAAATCAAAGATTATGCTTGCCTAAGGGTTCAATAAATTAAAACTTCAGTTTCTCTTGTGTTTCTTCAATAGCTAAAGGGTGGGTATCGGTAGACTAGAGCTTGCTTTCATCACCCAGTATCTTTGACGCAGGCAAGGTAAAAAATCAGGTTGAGGAGTAAGTAAAAAAAAGAATAGTTCTTTTGCCTCAATAGAAGAGTGTAAGAAGCCAGTGTACAGCGTGTTTATTTTCAATAGGATATAACGCAGTAATTGTTATTTCTGAATATTGACATTTTCATTTATTTGAGATAATCTTAAATTTGAGAAAATTTAATAAATTTTTACAGGTGCCCATTTTAGGGAGAATAGGGAACCGGGTGAGATTCCCGGACGGACCCGCCACTGTGAAGGTGAGCTTTTACTTATACCACCCCATCCATTATGGGGGAAGGGCGTAAAATGCTGTGATCCTAGTCAGGAGACCTGCCTGTAAAATTTCTATGTCGGCTTCGCGAATAAGCCGGCTTAGGTGAAGATGATGGAAAAATCTACACCCTATTGGGATGTGGATTTTTTTATTTATGTTAGGGGGAATAAAACATTAAAGCATTTAAGTATGAAAAATTATCTTTGAAAGGGGAGAAAAAAGTGAATACGAGTACTATTTTTATCTTAATATTATTATTTTTTTGTGGATTGGCAATAGGAATATCTGTATTTGGTGAGAGTTTCTTTAAAAAATTTGATTAGACACAATTGACTAATTTTAAATCTTTTTAAGTGAAAGGGGAATCCTCTATGGAAACAAGTAAATTAGTTGCATTATTTGTATTTTTGATATTATTGCCTTGCTGGGCGTTATATTACACAAGAAGCGGTTTAAAAAATGTTGAAGGCTATGTTTTGGGTGGCCGTGTATTGGGCCCTGTGGCATCCGCTTTTACAGCAGCAACTGCAGCGACTAGTGCCGGTCTGTTTGTCGGTGGTGCAGGTATGGCATATCAGTATGGGTGGGGCGGCGGTACATGGCAGATTGGAGCTGCATTTGGTGTTTTTATCAGTTGGTTTGTAGTTGCTCCCAAAATTAGGGAAGTATCTCATAAAACAAAAGCCATTACGACCCCAGAACTTTTTGTTAAAAGATATGGCTCAAACCGCTTTTACTCTATCGTCGCATTTTGGATTGTATTTTTTACCATTCCCATGCTTGTCGTACAAATGAGGTCAGCAGCACTAACAATAGAAAGTTACCTGGGTCTATCGTATTCTTGGGCACTAATCCTATTTAGCACGGTGTTAGTTATTTTCTCTTCTCTTGGTGGCCGCTCCGCCATTGCCTATCTAAGCACTGTTCAGGGGATGATTATGATTATTGGCGTTACTGTAGCTATTATAGTTGCTCTAAAAGCCGTTGGCGGTATCTCCGGGATGGACTATTTATTAGCTCAGCAGAATAGCAGCTTGACCACCTTTTTTGGAGAAATGCCCCGCTCTCTATGGTATAATTTAGCTTTTGTATATCTGTTTGGCTTATTTAGCGGCCCTCATATTATTCCTACTTTTTATGGGATGAAAGACAGCAGGACTGCACGATTAGCCTTCCCAATAGGGGTTGTTATCTCCCTTTATTGGACTTTTGCAGCAGTCTTAATTGGTTTGGTTCCTCGTGCGTTAGGCATCGGCATAGAAATTCCAGACAAAGCTTTTGCTGTATTTGCTACGAATGTTGCTCCGGAAATCGTTGGTATCCTGTTGGTACTTTGCCTGTTGGCGGCCATTTTTACGACTTTAGATACTTTGTTAATGGCGGCCGGATCCAGTATTGTGCATGACATTATTGGCCGCATAAAAGGGAAAAGCTTTACAGAAAGTGAGGAGTTGCGTTATTCAAAGATAGCTACTGTAGTTATAGGCATATTGGCTTTAATTTTGAGCAAAATTCAGATGCCGCTGATTACAATTCTTAACGCGTTTGGTTTTGGCGCATTTGTTATTGTGATTGGAGTACCAATGATTCTTGCATTGTTTTGGGATAAGGCAAACCGTGAGGCAGCTCTTTTTTGTACCACTATAGGACCAATCATATATATGCTGTGGCGTATCTATTTGGTTAAAATTACCGGGTTGGGTGAACTTCCTGGGACTCTTTTAGTCGTCCTGACTGTATCGATCATATGGAGTTTGGTCAAGCCTGCAAATAATGAAAGCTATTTCCAGGAATATCGAGAAACCTACTTTTCTAGAATTGAGGCTTAAGGAGGAGGGTGTAGTTGTGAGGATACTTTATTATATAAATCAATTCTTTGCCGGAATAGGTGGTGAAGATAAGGCCGATAGTTCCCTGTTTTTCGTGGAAGAGCCAATTGGGCCGGCTGCTGGTCTTTGCTCGCTCCTAGATGAAAAGTTTACTGTGCCGGTTGTTGCTGTATGCGGAGATAACTACTTCAACAGTAATAAAGATGAAGTTTTACGAAGGATAGTTGATAAGGCCAAGGAGTATCGTGTGGATATAATTATAGCAGGACCCGCATTTAACTCGGGCAGATATGGCCAAGCCTGTGGAGCTATATGTGAGGCAGCTGCCAAAGAACTTCAAATACCTGGGATCACCGGTATGTATGAAGATAATCCGATGGTAGAAAGCTACCGCCGACAGGTTTACATTTTGCCAACATCTGCAAAAGCAACAGGGATGAAGGAAGCACTTTTCAAAATTGCTAAGTTTATTCAAAAAATTGCCGCCAATGAACCCCTGGGCCCTGCCAGGGAAGAAGGTTACATCCCACGGGGCATCAGGAAACTGGTTTATCGACAGGAAGAGGCTGCAAAACGGTTGGTTGATATGTTGGAAGCAAAGTTGAAGGGACAGCCCTTTATTACTGAGCTGCCAATCCAAAAGATTGATAAAGTGGCACCGGCACTACCGGTAGCCTCGCTTAAAGAGGCGACAATTGCCCTTGTGACGACTGGGGGACTAGTACCCCGAGGGAACCCTGATCGGATACGTTCTTTTGGAGCTGAGATTTGGAAAACCTATGAAATATCCGGAAAACAGATGTTGGATAGCTCGGAATATGAGACGATTCACGGGGGCTACAATCCAAACTTTATCAATATGAACCCAAATTATGTAGTGCCGGTTGGCATCATGCGGGAAATGGAAGCCGAAGGCTTAATCGGGCGTTTGCACAACAGATTTTATTCGACTTCCGGGGTGGGGGCGGCAGTTAACGCCTGCCAAAAAGACGGTCAGGAAATAGCTGCATTATTGCGCCAGGAAAAGGTGGATGGCGTTATACTTACCTCTACCTGAGGTACCTGTACTCGTTGCGGGGCAACGATTGCCAGAGAACTAGAGAGAAATGGGATACCAACAAGCATTATTACCGCCATGTATACCTTAGCCTCCAATGTAGGGGCCAATCGGGTGGTTGCAGGTACGAAGATTCCTCACCCCTGCGGTAATCCTGAATTACCGGCAAAGCGTGATCGAGAAATCAGCCGCAAAGTATTGTTAACAGCACTTAGGTTACTGGAGAAAAGACTGGAAACACCTCAAATTGTGATAGTAGATTGATAGGGGGTTGGATCATGAAATTAGAAATGGGTACTTTTAAAATCAAACAAGTTATATTTACTGATAAAACATGCTTAAACAATAGGATATTAGAAATCAATCGGGAAGAGTTGATTGCCTATCTTTTGGAAGATAAAACCTTTTCTGAAGCTGATATTGAAATTGTCCTTCCGGGAGAAAATGCTAGGATTGTTCACGTGATCGATGCCGTTGAGCCTCGGTTCAAGGACGGTAATACAGCACCTTATGCAGGCGTGGACTCCCCGGTCGGACAACTGGGTGATGGGACAACTTACCGGATGGAGGGTGTTGCGGTGCTCACCTCCTGTGAATTTCCTCTAACCAGACACGGAGGGTTGAATATTGTGAGAGACAGTGTCCTGGATATGGTAGGACCGGCCGGACCCATCACGCCATTTAGTACAACGATTAATGTGGTATGTATTCTGAAATTACAGACGGGAATGGATGAGGACCAGTACGAACAGTCGGTAAGAATTGCCGGTATTCGGGCGGCCCGATATTTGGGTAAGGTTCTGCGAGGTCAGGTACCGGACAGCATCACACCGTATACCCTGGAAGGAGCAAAGGATGGTCTTCCCAATGTGGCCTACATCTATCAGGTACACTCGGTGGGGCTTAATCTAAGTAGTTTCTTCTATAACATGCGCTTCGATAATTTACTGCCTATAATTGTTCACCCCAATGAAATTTTGGATGGGGCTATAGTTGACGGCAATTGGAGCCACCCCAATGTAAAAACACCTACCTGGTTTCATACGAATAACCCTTTAATTAGGGAATTGTATCAAAGACACGGGAAATCCCTAAATTTTGTTGGTGTAGTATTATTTAGAGGCCGTTTCGAGGAAATGGAGGGCAAAAAACGCTGTGCCAATATCGTAGCAGCATCAGCTCAGTTATTAAACGCCAATGGTGTAGTGGCTACTTGGGAGGGAGATGGTAATGCCTTTATCGAAACAATGCTAAGCCTTAAGGCTTGTGAAGAGAAAAGAATCAAAACAGCCCTGATGACCTTCGAGCACGGTGGAGCTGAAGGCGTTGACGACTCTTTGTTTTACAGCGAGCCGGAAGTTGATGCTATTGTAAGCTTAGGAAGCTGGGATCCTCCTATAATTTTGCCTCCAGTGGATAGGGTAGTTGGAGGGGATTATCTGCGGATTAGTCCGGAGCAGGGGGGAATCTATTTACCAGCTAAAGATGAAATACAACTAGTGGATCGGTTAGAATATTTCACTGCCGCAAATGAATTTGGCTTCTCAAAACTTAGTTGTGATGAATACTAAATGCTTGCATATAAAGCAATGGGGATTTTGCAGAGTTTCAGTGAAGAAATAGTATTTTACATATAATAAAATAAGCAATTGGAACTATTCTAAATTTTGATCGTCTTAATAGTAAATACGGTTTATAGGAGGGACTTATTTGAAAAGGACAAAGATATATGTAATAATTGTAATAGCAGCACTATTTCTGACCGCTTGTTATCAAAATCCGGTCAGTCAGGAAGCAGAGAATACAGAGTATCAAGTTTTTTTAGCAGAAGATAAGAATTTTAAGGTAAAAACATTTATTAACAAACTGCAATTTACAGAAAATGAAGAAATTAACATCTACTCTACTATCGAATATATCGGAGATGAAGACAGTATTAATATATGGTCAGGAGAACCATATTTTCACCATATAATTTTTAGCGGGGAAGAATATTTCAATGAGAGCTTAACCTTAGACTTGTTAAAGGAAACAGTTTTAAAGAAAGGGGAAATATATACTATCCCATTTTCAAAAAGCGGAGGGTATAGTGCGGATGATCCAAAGGCTGAATTTTGGAAGCAGTATTATTCAGAGAAAGAATTAAAATTACCTAAGGGAAAATACTCCTTTATAGCAAGCACAGCTTTTTCCTTGGATGAAGAGCAAAAACAAAGGGTAGAACTAAAAACAGAGTTTACAGTTAAGGTAAACGAATAGTCTTAGTTTATGAGACGCAAGATTATACAGTAGTTGCAAATACCTTGCAATAGTTGGCTCTAAAATGAAATATAAAGTATAAAAGAACGGATGATTTCTATCCCTGATATTAAAAGAGAAGGGAGCAGCTAAAAGACTTACTGTATTTGACGGATGCATTTATGCTTATATAGTATTATTCATGCGAATCATGGATAGGTTATCTATCTTTGTTTAAACAAATAGCCTATGAGTAACCACCCAATTTACTCATAGGCTCAGATCCATCAATACATCAAAGCATATATATTTATTTAATAGGGATATAAATGTCAAATTCACCATTGCGCATAAATCTCTCGTCATATAATTCCAATTGAGGTCTACAATCTATTTTATAGCCTGAAGCTGGAATCCACTTGGTAAATATATTATCATAAAATTCCCCTAGATCTTTTATAGCACCAGTATAAGTATACATGACATACTTACCCGATTGGACGACCTTTGTCTCCATGTTTTCAGGCACATCCTCAAAGCTGTCTACTTCTGCACATGCAGTATAGTGAAATCTACATTCTGAATCTAGTTCACCATCGCATATACCATAATACCGCATAGATTTACTTTTCTGCTTTATGTCTTTGTAGTGTTTGTTAAATACCTCCCAAAGACTAGGAATTTCTCCATTCTTGTTGTCTCCAAAGTAAGTTATGCCTACAGCTTTAAACTCTTTGATGCTTGTAATTTTTCCTTCCATCTTATTAACTCCCTTCATCTACTTGATATATTAAATTATACCAAGTAAATCTTGCCAATAGCATGTCAGGAATTTATCTAGTTTTATATAAATTTAAGATTCTATTACATTTTTTAACTATGTATTCTCGAAGTTCTACAGGTTCTAAAACCTCCATTCTGTCACTCAAAGGAAATATTACATTGCAGGCAGTTTGAAAACTTATCATATCTATATCATAAATCCAAGTTTCTCCCACCTTACTGGAAGAACGTATATAAAAACCTTGAAGGGTTTGTTTTTTTTCTTCATAGAATTTAAGCTTAACAGGATATGCATTATGCTCTATTTTAGAGGAGGCCTGCTTCACAAATTGTTGTTTACTATTTTCCCAAAACGTTTCTAGTGAAAAGTTCTCTGCTATGTTAAAACTTTCATCTAGAACTTCAATATTTTCAATTCTGTTACACATAAAAACCCTAATATCATTTTTTAGTTCACAAAAAGCTATTACATACCACTCTAAATTTTTAACTACAGCACCATAAGGTCTTAGAATTCTTTCTGATACTTCTCCATTAAATTTTTTATAACGCACTTTTAACTTTTTCAAATTGAGTACTGATTTTTTAATTATGTCTATATTTTTGCTCTGTACTCTTTTGTGCCACCATGGTTCTGAATCAATAAAGAATCTTTCCTTAGCTTTAATGATTTCTTCTTTATGTTCTTTAGAAATACTATTTTCAAGCTTAATGATCGCATTTTTTAGTTGTTGGGCCATTTCAGTGTTTTTTTCCGGTCTGATACCCATGCTTGAAAGTAAAAGATGAACGGCATCTCCACTTTCCAAGACATTTGAATTAATTTTATAGTCCTCCATAAAGGAATACCCTCCATTAGGACCTGGAATTGAAAAAATAGGAATGCCTGCTTCGCACAATATATCAATATCTCTATATATGGTTCTTTCAGAGGCTTCAAGTATCTTAGCTAAATTTCTTGCTGTTATTATCCCTCGTGAATCAAGCAGCATAATAATTCCTAAAAGTCTGTGAAGCCTCATTTATTTACACTCCTATCTTAATGAGTTTGAGGATTTGCTAAAAGTAAAAAATGCTACATATAAAAATATGATTATATTAAAGTTCAATACAAGTATATCTTATAACTATTATAAGGAATTAAACAAGTTAATTGAAGGATTTTATAGTCAAAAGGGATCGTTCTTTTTGACTCTTTTACTATACAAAAAACCGCTAGTTAAACGGTACGGTGAGACGTATCACAAGTAACTGCGAAGGTTTGGCTGGATTTTTGACCCATATTGACCGGAGAGGGACAATATAGGGCGATGAATTTTGTTCTTGATGTCAGTGGACGGAATCTGGTGGAAAGCGAAACATCGTATGAGTGTGTACTTAGGGTACTTCTTGTACCCTAAGTAATATTGAGGATTACCTACATCACAAATAATTGTCGTACTACCTTGACCTTGAATTATGCCATCGAATAATTTAATTCCATATTGGTCATCCTCAGTGAAAGAAAAATTGAATTTTGAAATCTTATTTCCGCTCGCTAAGCGTTCTTCCCATTTAATGTGCTTTCCTCTTGCTTCATTCATACCAGTTCCGGCATAGTCGCAAATTATTGTATCATCGATAGTATATTGCTTACCATCCACTTCATAGACCAAATGAAACGGAAATTCCCCATGTGTTATTGTGGGTTTAGGGGGATTTGGTGACATATTTAATCCAACAAATAAAATAGCCCAGGGCAAAGTAAATACCGCTAGTATACCCAGAATTATAGATATAGTTATTGATAGGGTAATAATAATTATCTTCTTCAATGAATCACCTACCTGTAAAAATTTCCATATTCAAACTAGCTTTATGATACCAATAGCTTTTCCATATAGTCAAATTCTTAATAGCATAAACTGCCTTGATAGATTTACTTTTTTGTTACGAAATATTAAGTGAAAAGATAAGTATATAAAATGATCTACATGTAGAAATAAAATTCAAAGAAGGTGAAACATTGAAAATAACAGAGGAAAATTTTATTGATGAATTGAAGAAGAGAAACGAGAGGGCTTTAGAATATGTTATTGACAACCATACTTGGATTATTAAAACGGTTTTAAAAAAGCACCTCTATCACCTCATGGACTTTTATGAGGAATGTATGAATGATTGTTTGCTTGCAATTTGGGAAAATATTCATTACTATAATCCTAAAAAATCTACCTTTAAAAACTGGGTAGGTGGAATTGCAAAATATAAGTCAATTGACTATATAAGGAAATATTTAAAAAATATGGAAAATCAAAATATAGAAGAAGCAATTATTGCAGTAGAAGATCAGTCCCTTAAAGAAGTTCTTATAAATGAAGTTAGGGAGGAAACAGAAAAAATCCTAAGTACTTTATCGGAAAAGGATCAAATAATTTTTAAAAAGCTATATTTACAAGATAAAAACATAGATGAAGTATCTCAAGATATGGGGCTTAGCAAATCGGTCCTTTACAATAGGATTTCTAGGGGAAAGAAGAAGCTACGTGATAAAATTAATATGCAGGGAGGGTATAAAAGTGAATGATACTAACAACATATATGAATTTTTAAATGAAATGGATTTTGATATTAATGACTATGAAAAACAAGACCTTACAGATATTGAAAAGAAACATTTGAAAAATATCATAAAAAATAATTTAAAAAATAATAAGGCAAAAAAGTACAAGATTAAGCAATTTGGAGGCATTGCAGCAGCTCTAGTATTAACTATAGGAATTTTTAGTCAAACAAGTTTTGGAAGGGAAGTTTATGCCAGCACCCAATCAATGATTTCAGAAATATCTTATTCTATTGGTAGAGCGTTAGGTGTTGAAAGAGATGTGGAGATTTATAGCAATGTGGTTAACAAAGTAATAGAGGATAAAGGTGTAGAAGTAAAATTGACTGATGTCATTATTGATAAAGATGAATTGATTATTTGTACAGTTGTAAATACGAATAGGCCTGTAGAGGGGGTTAGGTTGGATTATAACATTTTTATTAATGGAAAAAAGATTAGAGTTTGGGGTGGCACTGGTTCATGTGGAAAAGTTGACGATTCTAAAACGATATTTACCCAAATTGATTATATTGTTGTTAAAGATATTGATACTAAAGAAAGTTTAGATATAAAAATTGCTTTTAATGAGTTGAATTACTTTACCACTCAAAATGATAATATAGTAGAAGGGAAGGTGAAAGGAAAATGGATATTTGAATTCACAGCAGATGGTAGTGAGCTAATGAAAGATACTCATGTGCTTCCATTAGATTATTCATTCCAAATAGCTAATCAAACCTACAGTTTAGAAGCGTTTAGATACAATCCTGTAAATCAAAAAATAGAAGGAAGCGTAGAAGGAGAGTTTAAGAGTTTTTATCAAATAGATTTAAGAGGGTATGACAATTTAGGAAATGAAATAAACTTTTATTTAAGCAGGAAATCAAATGAAGATTTAGTATTTAAATATGAGAATTTCTATAAAGACTTTTCTGATGAAATTACATCAATTACCTTAACTCCATATGCTGCAAAACTTCCGGAAGAAAGTGGTCGGATGAGTAATGATTATGAGCAAGTTGGAGAGACATTTACAATATTTTTAAATAAATAGTGATGGATATAACAACAGAAGTGCTGGGGAAGACCTCAGCACTTCAATCAAATACTTTCTCCTGTCCCATTATCTGCCTGATTATATGTTTTGCACATGAGATAAATCCGGTGATTCACCTTGAATGAATTCCTTGCACAATAATGCTCTTGTATACCCTCTATCTGAAGCGGTTGAATGAATATGGAAGCCCAGACTATAATAAAAGCGCATAAGGGCTGTCATCTTTGATGCAGTGTGGAGGGCTACAGCTTTCATGTTGTCTTTTATAAGAGCATCCTCCACTGCTAGAAAGAGGGCTTTGCCTATGCCACTGTTTTGTATTGTCGGTTTAACGGCAAAACGACTAATATATGCAATGTTCCCCGGCATTATTTCGTAGCGTATACAACCAATGGCTTCATTGATTGAACATGCAATCAGTATGTTTTTATTGGCAAACTCATTCTTTATTGTTTCTTCCGTCTCTTTAAGTGCAGAGACCTTCTGGGGAAGACCGAGGTCCAAGGCATATTTTTTAAAGGCTTCTCTTGTAATCATGCATATATCTTTTATATCTGAAATATCGGCTTTCCTAATTATCATATTCATGTATTGTTACCTCAATTTATTTTATTTTTCATAAATATACGCCGGATTAAGGCATTTAAGGATTTACTACTTTTATGAACTGTATTAATCTTTTACTTTCTATAGAAGATATTTTAAAACTTTTTATAATTATACATTATATTGCATTAAAATACAATATTTACTTTTACTATACAAAAAAACGCAGTTACAACGGTACAGTGAACCTTATCATAAAACGGCGGTTTTAAAAAAGCATAGTAATAGATGTTTAATGCAAGTATTTCTTTTAAATAATGATAAAGAGGGTTTAACATGAATGCATCGTTCTTATTAATTAAAAGCTAAGTACATCATTACTAATAGTAAGCGTTTGAATATAGTTTACCTGTCAATCAATGATATAGTGCAACATCAATCAATGTTTATTTGAAATAGGGTAACGGATTGATGGAAATGACCTTCTATTAGTCATAAATCCATAATAATATGATATTATATTGATTGAGGGGTGTATCATGCCAGCTATTAGGAGTAATAGCTGTATAAACGCAACAAAATTTATTGATAAAATTTGGAAAATAAGCGGAATCAAAGAAACACCAACGAATTTTGCCTATCCACGATAATAGAAGGTAGAATAAAAGAAGGTTATAAAGGAGGGAATACAATATGCCAAGAATTAAATCTTCTAAAATAGGAATAACTCCATTTCAAAACCTTTTAGGACATAATGAACGAATATTGACAAACTGGGAAAATCTTGCCGAAACACTATTCCACCAGGGAAAGATAAATAGTGAACTAAAAGAACAGCTTAGAAGAAGTTTAGCTTATAAAAATCAGTGCGATTATTGAATGTCAAAGGGTGCACCCAAAGATATCTATCAAGATGCAAGGGAGTCTTTGGCTGTAAACTTTGCTCTGTTGGTAGCAGAGAATCCACAGGAAGTAGATGATGAAATTATAACTGTGTTGAAAGAAGAGTTTTCGGATGAGGAGATCTCAGAACTATGTGCTTTTATTTGCTTTATGATAGCATCGCAATTATTTGGCAAGATTCTAGGACTTAAAGCACAGGCGTGAGGCAAGCGGGGAAGTTTCTGCTTGCCTTAATTTTTTTATGGAGCGTGGAATGCAGGGAGGCTGATTTATAAAGATTTTATTGATAAAACCTCCCTTCTATTTTAGTTTGTTAAAAATATTCTTTACTATTGTAATTTCTAATAAATAATCTGTAGAAGTTGTTCCTAACTTTAATATAACATAAATTAGAAATACTTAGGGAGCTAGCAAGAGATATAAAAAGGTTCAGAAAATTAAAAAATGTATTGACATAGCAGAGACTGAATAATATAATTTCATTAAAGGTTATAACGTTATAACATAATAATGTAATGATGTAATAATGATAATTATTCTATTGGAAATCTTTATTACAGTAAATAATTGTATAGATTTCTTTTTTCTCTACTAATAAGAGCTATGGATTACCTAATGCATTAATGTATTTCTAAGATTAGTAAAGAAGGTCTTCAAATAGAATATTATCAAAGTCTTGAATAATAAGAAAGTTGGATTTTGAAATCACTTTTCGCACAGAGAGAGGGGGGAGACAGTGAGAAATACCATCTTATTGAGTCATGGTACGCTGGCAGAGGGAGTATATAAAGCTGCAAGTATGATATATGGTGATTTAGAAAACGTATATTACTTATGTTTAGAAGAAAAAATGGGGATTGAAGCTTTCAAGGAAAAACTAAAAGAGCTTATTAAAGGCTTAGATCATTCGAATGAAATCATTGTGTTAACAGATATAAGCGGTGGGTCTCCCTATACAGCAGCGGTAAATGTTTTTCTTAGTATGGGAATGATACATAATTTTAAAATGATTGCAGGATTAAATCTAACATTACTACTTTCTACATTATTTAGAAATGAAGAACTTAGCGAAGACGGGTTAGATGAGATCATTGACGAAGCAAGGCAGGGTATTAGCAAATTCCAGCTGGAAGATGATGGAGAAGACAACCTATAAAGGAGGTATTCCTGTGGCAATAAGCTTTATAAGAATAGATGATCGAATCATTCATGGACAGGTTGTAACTAGATGGGCAATGGAAAACCCTTGTGATGGCATAATAGCAGTTGATGATAAAGCAGCAAAAGAACCCGTATTAAAATCTGCATTAAAAGCAGCATCGACGCGAAAGACGTTTATCTATAGTTATGATGAATTTTTAACAAAGATAGATCAAGCCAGTAATAGTGAAAAACGATATTTTTTAATCACTAAGAATCCTGCGACGATGGCAAAAATTCTTGTAGACAATAATATGAAAGTTGAAACAAAAGTTGTAAATGTAGGACCTCAGAGCGCAAGAGAAGGAACTATTAACATAAATAAAAATGCAGATATTACCTTAGAAGAAGCTGAAGCATTTGAGAAAATCTTTCAGCATGGTTATGAAATAGATTTCAGATTGGTTCCAGATAGTAAAAGTGTATTGTGGAGCGAAACTAGAAAAAAATTTAACAAGTAGGGGGAGCGGAGTATGGAAGTTAGTATTTTACAGGCAGGCATAATAGCAGCTTTAGCTTATTTAGGATCTCTTTCGGTACCATGGTTTTTAGGCTTAACGGGAGGATGGTACACTTTAACTAGACCCATCGTATCGGGTTTGTTAATAGGATTCGTATTAGGGGATGTCCAAACCGGGGTACTTGTAGGCGTAGCAGTGCAAGTAGTGTATATCGCCCTTGTTACGCCTGGCGGACAAATGCCGCAAGATTTAAATTCTGCAGCATATATAGGTGTTACGTTGGGAGTATTGGCAGTTAGGGCAGGGTCTTCAGTTCAATCGGCAGTTGCAGTGGCAACTGCGGTAGGTGCTGTAGGAACTATATTCCATAACTTTATGATGGTTACGAATTCATTTTGGAATCACAGAGCAATTAAAAATATTAATGAGGGCGATTATAAGGGGTTAGTATTTAATCATTATATAGGACCACAGGCTGTACAATTCTTATATAGATTTATTCCAACATTTGCAATCGTATATTTGGGGAGTAATTTAGCCACAAACATCATAGCCTATTTCCCGGTTGATTCATTTGTAATGCGTACATTAACGGCTTTAGGAGGGATGTTGCCGGCTGTTGGGGTTGCAATTTTGCTAAGGCAAGTAACAAAGCGGGATATAGACCTGATACAATTCCTTTTAGGATTTACTTTCGTCGCAGCAATGGGCATAAACATGATTTCTTTAGCAATAATAGGGGGCTTCTTTGCAATTCTACATTTTAGATACATGAATGTAAAGCCAGCATTTTCCGGGAATTCTGTAGAGGAAGAGGAGGAGTTATAATATGGAAGCTAAACATAGGGAAACCGTAAAAAAGCTAGATAAGGCTACGCTCAGAAGATCCTGGTGGTCATGGTATGTAGGCAACTTGTCTTCTATGTCCTTTGAATGGCTTGAATCATTTGGTTTCGCAGTATCAATGATTCCTGTAATTAAGAAGTTGTATGGTGGAAATAAAGAAGAGGAAATAAAAGCTCTGAAAAGACACTCTGTTTTCTACAATACAGAGCCCCAACTAGGTGCAGCGGTTAATGGTATTATGTGTGGCATGGAAGAGGAACGGGCTAATGGAGCGCCCATAGACGATGAGGTAATGAATGGGATCAAGGTAGGCCTAATGGGGCCATTGGCAGGTATAGGCGATGCAATGATACCGGGAATGTATATTCCTTTACTATTGTCTATAGCAATAGGTCTTGCCCAGGGAGGGAGCCCATTAGGGCCTATATTCTACATAGTAACTTATTTGACAACAATAACCGCATTAAGCTACTTTGTGTTTTTCAAGGGGTATGAATTAGGTACAAAATCTGTAGATATGATTGTTGGAGAAGCGGCACAGAGGGCACGAGAAGCCTTTAATTTATTAGGATCCATAGTAGTTGGTGGAGTAGCTGCTTCATATGTTAATTTGCAAACTACTTTGAGAATAAGCACAGGGGCGGAAAAAGAAATTATCGTTAACGATGTTCTAAATGGCATATTTCCAAAATCCTTGACATTATTACTTGTTATATTTTGCTGGAGTTTAATGGCGAAGAAACAAATGTCCCCATTGAAAGTAATGGGAATTTTGGTTTTGCTTGCGATGACGGGAGTATTCTTAAACCTTTTCTAAATGAGGGGATAATGAGATTAA
Source organism: Geosporobacter ferrireducens (assembly GCF_001750685.1). Classification (GTDB taxonomy): domain Bacteria; phylum Bacillota; class Clostridia; order Peptostreptococcales; family Thermotaleaceae; genus Geosporobacter; species Geosporobacter ferrireducens. Next base: position 4,053,008 of record NZ_CP017269.1, read on the forward strand.
GGTATAATTACCTTAATCTCATATATTTCATATATTTAAATCTTTATATCCATTGATAGATTTTATAGGATTTATATCATTAAGGAGTATATAAAAAGATGATTGAAAATAAGACACCGGTCAATAAAAAAGGCTATACAAGGATGATTATTGATGCTTTTATATCGAAAGGTGCGATAAATAGTAATAATAGCCTTTCATATGAGGATATAGATTTAGCTTTACCTGATAATGAAAAATACTTTTTATTAAATAATTTAATAAAAGATGATTTTATAAAAGTAAAAGCCGATGGGCGCATGTGGTTTGATCAAAGTTTTTGGGATAAAACTGCAAATAAGCTAGCAATGATATATTTGACAATTTTAATAGCACCTATTCTAGTCACATCCGTTTTTATTTTTCTTTTTAAATACTTTATTTGATGGAGGAGGTATGGGAATGACATTTTATCCTGGGTTCGATATACACTATAACTTAGAAAATAAAGAATTTACTTATAGTAAAGGTGTATTCGGGCCAGAGATGGAAAAACGGAGATTGGACGATATTCGTCAAAGCCTGAAAGACCCTAACTGTGATGGGCCTGATGTAGTATATACAATAGCTATGGATGTAGGTAGAGAAGAAGATAAAGAGGATTTGGAAAATAGAAGCCTGTTATATGGTGCCTGTATATATGCTAAAGGAAGGTTAGGCAACGAACCGGTACGATCTCAAGGACATGTCCATGCAGTTTCTAAATCCTGCAATTCATCTACCCCTGAACTTTACGAAATCTGGCATGGTGAAGCGATTATATTTATGCAAGAGACAGCAAAATACGACCCTGGAAAAGTATTTGCAGTGAAAGCGAAGCCAGGGGATGTGGTACTGGTTCCTCCTGGTTGGGCCCATTGTACTATCAATACCAATCCTGATGAAAATATGGTTTTTGGGGCTTGGTGTATAAGAGATTTTGGGTTTGACTATGCTGGTGTAAGAAAAAACGGAGGTTTAGCCTATTTTCCTATTTTTTCTAGAAATGAAATTGAATTTATTCATAACACTGCATATAAGAAAAATAATTTAATTATCAAAGAACCAAGAGAATACAAGGAATTTCAAATAGATAAGGGGATACCTATTTATCAGCAATTTATAGAGCACAAGGACAAATTTAGCTTCATTACTCAACCTTGTCAATACAATGAGTTATGGCAGACTTTTATTCCATAGGAGGTTAAAAAATGCAGATAAAAAGCCCTAAATATATTTATGATTTTTTTAATGGAGTGATTCAAGGAGAGAATGTAAAGCATTATAAAAAGCTTTATAAGGAAATAGATTTTATTTATAAAACCAGGGATAATCAGCTTTCTCCTGATACGGTAATGTATGAAGTATATTCTTTTAATGAAGGAGGCAGTAATATACTGCTTTGGGGACTTACGGTCATTTACCCGATCACGATAAATGGAGAATGTAATATGACAAGAGGACATTTTCATGAAGATCGGGAAGAACCCGAAATATATTTTGGATGCAGTGGAGAAGGTCTATTATTGTACTTGGATTCACAGGGAAAGATATTTGCAGAAAAAGTATTTAAAGGGTCTCTACACTACATTCACGGTAATTACGCCCATAGACTCGTGAATACCGGGGATGATACATTAAGAGTAGGTGCCTGTTGGAGAGAAGCTGCAGGCCATGATTACAAGTCAATTGATGAAAAGCCCTTCCCAAATAGAGTTTATAAGAAAGATGGGAAAATAGATATAGCGTAGTTTAAAATGTAAATGGGGGAAATAAGATGAAGTCAAAGTTTAATAAGCAGCCATTGATCGAAGTAAAGGGCTATGAAAAGAATCACTCATGGGAAGGCTATGAGCAAATAATAAAGGAAATAAAAGGAAAGATTGACGCTATAGACAAAGAAAAGAAAATTGTTGCTATGGATTTTTATCCCGGCGTTAGAGTAGATGAAATACGGGAAAATATTATTGAGAATTTTCCGGAAGCAATTTCAATCTTTACCGATGAAGAGATTTTTTTTGATAATGAGTTTGTGACTAATAAGATAAAGGATTACATGACAGAAGACAGAGTATTCGGTATTATGAGTCCTTGCCAGTTTATCGACTTTATTGATCAAGACAAGCTTCATGCAACAAGAAAGCAAATAGAAGAAGCAAAAGGTTTAATCCTTGTTTATGGAGTAGCAGCTAGTCTTCTTACCAAACCGGATTTGCATATTTATTTAGATCTAGCTAGATGGGAAATTCAAAAAAGATATCGAAGGGGAGAGATTCCAAACTGGAAACATAATAACTATAATGATGATATTTTAAGAAAATATAAGAGAGGTTTCTTTTTCGAATGGAGAATGGCAGATCGCTATAAAAAAGATCATTTTGAAAATTTCCATTATATTTTAGATACAAACTTAAAGGATATACCTAGGATGATCACAGCAAAATCCTTCTTAGTTGGGTTGGAAAGTGCAACAAAGCAACCGTTTAGTGTAGTACCTTTCTTTGATCCGGGCGTATGGGGGGGGCAGTGGATGAAGGAAGTTTGCGACTTAGACCGAAGTGTAGAGAATTATGCTTGGTGTTTTAATTGTGTCCCGGAGGAAAATTCGCTTTTATTGAAGGTCGGAGAAGTAATTGTGGAAGTTCCTTCTATTAATATAGTGCTTAAATATCCCCGGCCTTTACTCGGGGAAAAAGTACATGCCAGATTTGGTACAGAGTTTCCTATTCGGTTTGATTTTCTTGATACGATAGAGGGAGGAAACTTATCTTTACAAGTACATCCGCTAACAGAATATATCCAAGAAAACTTTGGAATGCACTACACACAGGATGAATCTTATTATATATTAGATGCTAAAGAAGACGCGTATGTATATCTTGGTGTCAAGACAGGAACAACAAAAGAGAAGTTTTTTGGAGACTTAGCGAAAGCCCAAGAAGGGGAAATAGAATTCTCTGTTGAAAAATACATTAATAAAATTCCAGCCCAAAAACATGATCACTTTTTAATACCAGCTGGAACTGCACATTGCTCAGGTGTTAACTCTATGGTTCTTGAAATCTCATCTACACCATATATTTTTACCTTTAAATTATGGGATTGGGGAAGAGCAGGATTAGATGGCAAACCAAGACCAATTCATATAGAACATGGTTCTAAGGTATTACAATTTGACAGAGATACAGAATGGACAATGAATAATTTAGTAAATCAAGTGAAAAAGGTTAACGAGGGGAAAGGGTGGAGAGAGGAAAAAACAGGTTTACATGAAAGAGAATTTATTGAGACGAGAAGACATTGGTTTAGCGTACCAGTTCTTCATGACACAGAGGGAGAGCTTAATGTATTGAATTTAATTGAAGGAGAACAGGCTATTGTTGAATCGCCTGAAGGAAAATTCGAACCTTTTATTGTAAATTATGCAGAAACTTTTATTGTGCCAGCTGCAGTTGGAAAATATTCCATTACACCGTATGGACCAAGTAAAGGAAAAGAAATTGCTACAATAAAAGCTTATGTACGGTTCTAGCATAAGAATACCTCTTACACGAACCTATCTGTATTTAGACAGATATGAATACTATTTGTATATGATTTGAAAATTATATCTATAAATTTGCTTGTTCTGATCATTGAACAAAATATGAGAGGGTGATTACTATTAGTTTATTAAATCATGCCAAAGGGGCGCCTCCCTTATACTATCAAATCAAAGAATTCATCAAAGAAAAAATTGAAAATGATGAGTATTCTTCTGGAGATACTATACCTACAGAGATAGAGCTTCAGAAAATGTTTGGTGTTAGTAGAATAACTGTAAGACAGGCAATAAACGACCTTGTAAATGAAGGATATGTGTGTAAAATGCGGGGAAAAGGCACAGTAGTAGCATCAAGTAAAATTGAAGAGCCTTTAAACAGAATTATGAGCTATACTGAAGAAATGAAGTTAAGGGGGTTTAATCCAGTAACAAAACTTGTAAAGGTCAGCATCGTTAAAGCGAATAAATTCATTGCAAATCACTTGGAATTGAGCTCAAAGGACGAAGTATATAAAATTGAAAGATTAAGGTGTGCAGATGATAGCCCTATGGTTTTCTTTACAACGTACCTAAGCAAAGAGCTGAGCCTTCCCCTTGATGAAAGTGAATACATGGGATCATTATACGAGTTGCTAAAGAAAAATAATAATATAGAAGTGGTAGGAGCTAAGGAGTATTTTGAAGCCGCAGCAGCAGATGAGCAAGTAAGTAGTTTACTAGAGGTAGGTCTTTATGCTCCGGTCCTAAAAAGAACAAGGATATCTTATGACATGAATGGCAAGGTAATAGAGTATTCTATCTGTTACTACAGAGCGGATAAGTACAAATATTCTGTAGAGATAGGAAGTACTCCATAATCGGAAAATATTATTAAAATTACTAAAACATATAACCTTGGCATAAGCATAGATAACACTTGTGCTTTCGGTGATGGAATGAATGATATTGAGATGCTCCAAGTCGTAAAGTATGGAATCGCTATGGGGAAGGCAATAGAGAACAAGCGAAGATAGGAGAGAATGCTTTATTGTTGGCTTGCATGGCAATATATGAAATTGGTGGAGGCTGTAAGCTGCTAAAAGTCTATATTGGTAGAGAAAAATAACAAGAGCAGTAAATCAAATAAAAATAGACCCATAGGAGTGATAAAATGCTAGAAAGAAAAATTACTATTCAGAATAAATTAGGAATTCATGCAAGACCAGCTAGTTTATTAGCAAAAGAAGCGATCAAATTTAAATCCCAGTGTTTTGTTATAAAGAAAGGAAATAAGTTTAACTGTAAGAGTATTATGAGTATCCTAAGTATGGGCGGTAAACAAGGGGAAGAAGTCTCTTTAGAAATACTTGGAGAAGATGAAAGAGAAGCATTTGAGTCACTTATTGCCCTGTTTGAATCTAATTTTGGTGAATAATATTTTTGATGATTTAAAACTACATAAGAATAGAAGCGAACATTATGCCTAAAAACAAACAATCTTTGAAGCTGGTTGAGAAATTAGGTTTCTATAATGAAGGCTTAGCATATAAGTATTTAAAGATAAACGGTAAATGAGAAGATATTGATGTTTTCTGCTTTTATGATTTCAGGTATGATAATCTCCTTTCAGTCGTAAGGTTGGAACTTCGGGCCAACTTGGTCCAAAAGCCAGCAAAACAAAAAGACACCTATCCGAGAAAAACCTCGAACGGTGTCTCATGAAAAATGGGTGCAGTAGCCGCCCATGAATTGATATGATTTTTTAAAATGATGTAGAGCTAAAACATCAGCTATGTCAATCTGTCACGCTAAGGTGGCGGCTCATCCATCAGCCAACGCAAAACACTTGCGCGCATAAAAAGACCCTCCAATCACATAATTGCCATTGGAAGGTTTTTAAAAGCGCACATTTAACAAACCGCCATGTTATTGGCAGTTATTACTACATTTTAGATGTTGACCACCATTTGAAATGCAGGCCGAACTCTATTTGATTTCCACATACTCGATTACTTTATCCGTAAATAAAATTCCATCTAAATGGTCAGTCTCATGACAAAGGCACTTTGCAAGTTCATCAAAAGCCTCAATAGTAATGTTTTCTCCGTTTTCGTTAAGGGCTTTAACCAATACTCTTTTTGGCCTCAACACTTTGCCCCAGATACCGGGATAACTTAAGCAACCCTCAATAACAAGTTGTTCTCCTTCTGACTCAACAATTTGAGGATTTATCAATTTTAATAGGCCTTGTCCCATGTCGGCAACAACTAAGCGGCGCAATATGCCGACTTGACAAGCAGCTAAGCCCCCGCCATTCTGTGTACTATACATTGTTTCCGCCATGTCGTTAAGGATTTCTCTGATGTGGTCATCAACCTTATCAACACGCCTACTTACTTTGTGTAAAAATTCATCATCAAATGTTCTAATCTCTCTGAGGGCCACAGGCATGCCTCCTACTGATATCTGCACGGGATTTTCGTTCACTTTCCTCAAACAGAAAAACGCTTTCAATTGGTTCATTGAAAACCTGAGCTATGTCATAAGCAAGCCATATGGAAGGCTCGTTTTTTTCTGTTTCAATTGCGTTGATGGCCTGTCTTGATGTTCCGACCATTTCACCCAATTGCTCTTGCGTCATACCCAACGCCTCTCGTAACTGTCGAATTCTGTTTTTCATTATGGTTACTCAACCTCCTGTCATGTCATGCTAACCTTACAATACTATTCTAGCATAATATCATTTTCGTGTCAACTTAACCTTACATATGGTGAAAGCTTTTTATACGACAAATCGTTTGAAGTAGCATTACCGTCTGTTGGCTTCTTCATATTCGTTTTACTTTTTGCTTCCTTATGCACCCTGTCCATTAGGCAATCATTTATTACAATAATAAGGAACAAAGTAATAAATGTAAACAATTTTTCAGGTATATAGATGAATCTGATATAATGAAGTTATCAAGAATCATTCAACTACATCATTAATGAGCGCAGCGGAATAATAACCTGTTTCCATGCCCTTACGGAATGATGTTTTTATATGAGTGATTAATAAAATCCTGTGTTTTCATATAAGTATAAAAATAAGTTTAAGGAGATTTTACTATGAATAATAAACAAGTCCTGCCAAAAGTAATCAAACCAAAATTCATAAAGAGTATTGAACAAACGTGTGTGAAAAATATTGATCTTGAAGATGAAGGTACCATTAAGAATATCCATATATCAGATTACACGATTGAGACACGGGAAGCTAACAAAGTAAGCTTTGAAGGTGTGATTTTCAGTAAAGTAAATTTTAAAGGTATTACATTAAACGCATTAGAGCTTACTGATGTAAGATTTGAAAACTGCGATTTATCAAATGCAAATTTTATTGGGGCGATTATACATAGAGCTGAGTTTTTAGACTGTAAGCTGATGGGTCTAAATCTCAATGATGCTACATTCCAGAATATTTATATGAATAACTGTAATGGCCAATTTATTCTAATGAATTATATTCAAATGAAAAATGTGATCCTATCGGATTGTATATTCGAAAACAGTAATGTTCAACACAGTAAACTGGATAAGGTTGAGTTTAGAAAATGTAATTTTAAACTAAGTCAAATGTCTGGAACTAGCTTGTCAGGAATAGACTTGAGTAATTCCGATTTCGAAGGAGCCGGTGTGGGACCTGAAGATATTAAAGGCGCAATCGTTTCTCCTATGCAAGCAGTAGATTTTTCAAAATTATTTGGACTTGTCATAAAAGAGTAAATCGTCACATGGGGATAAGTAAGAAGAGAAATCCCTTACTTCCTGCCATTTTCAAAAAATGGCAAATCCGATTAATTTTAAAATGATACAATATCAAATAAAAGGAAAATGAATGATGCAAGAAAGCCAATATTTAAGAAGTATACAATTACATAAGGAAAAAATAGATTCTTATGACCGGTATCCATTCTCTCTGCCTGTCATAAAAAATATTTCGAATTTAGAGTTTCATCCTAAAGTTACCTTTATCGTCGGTGAGAATGGAACGGGAAAGTCAACGATTTTAGAAGCAATTGCCGTAGCCTATGGATTTAATCCTGAAGGGGGTACAAAGAATTTCAATTTTGTTTCGAGGGCATCCCACTCAAAATTATATGATTATATAAGATTGGTTAAAGGCATTAAAAAACCAGCAGATGGATTTTTTCTACGGGCTGAAAGCTTTTATAATCTTGCAACTACCATTGAAGAATTAGATAATGGGATAGGAGGACCAAGGGTTATAGATTCTTATGGCGGCTACTCTCTGCATGAGCAATCCCATGGTGAATCATTTTTTGCAGTCTTCATGAATCGGTTCAGAGGAAACGGTTTGTATATATTAGATGAACCTGAAGCAGCTCTTTCACCTTTACGGCAAATGAGCATGATCAGTAGAATCCATCAGCTGGTCGGACAACAAGCGCAATTTATTATTGCAACCCATTCCCCTATTATCATGGCATATCCGGATGCACTTATCTATGAGATTACAGATGAGAGCTTTAAAAAAGTTAAATATGAAGAAACCGAAAACTATGTAGTTATGAAATCTTTCTTAAACAATACAGAGAAGATGTTAGACATTCTTATGAATGAAAAGGAATAAGCACAGATGATGGAGACTGTTTGAGAACTGCTGAAAAAAGTACCTTTTTTAAAAAGGATGAGCGGCAGAAAATGCGAGCTTTAGAACTTAAAATACAAAATGTATTGCATCCTTATATAGGGTGCTTTTTTTTACTACAAAAGTAAAGTGCCAGGTGTTTTGCCTGCAGTTTCATATGAGGGAGGGGGAAAGGCCTTTACAATAGGTTTTGAGATTCTGGGATACAAAGGTAAAGGAAACCTTAGTATAAGTAACGGCGGTATTTCTATAGATGAATAATTAAAGCGAAGCGGCTAGAAAAAAATAGACATTGCTCAAAAAATGAGCAGTGTCCATTTAAAAAACGATCAAAAATCGAACAACTATTAAATTTGATTTTCCATACACCCCTTGAAAATCAATGCTTTATATTTTGGTATAAAATTTGCTTTATATAATTACAAATATCATTCTGACATTTCAAAAAATTCAACTGAATAAAAGCGTTATAAAATAGCGGAGGTGGATAAGACATGAAAATGATAGCAGTGGAACAATCCGTAGGCATGCTGTTAGCCCATGATATGACGGAAATTATTCCCGGAAAATCAAAAGGCCCTGCTTTTAAAAAAGGACACATTATTAAAAAAGAAGATATACCCAGATTACTGAACATGGGAAAGGAGCACATCGGCATTATTGAATATAAAGAAGGTGACATCCATGAAAATAAAGCAGCCATCAGGATGGCCAAGGCAGCAGCGGGGCAGGGAATCACATTTTCCGAGCCTTCAGAGGGGAAGGTCAATCTTATCGCAGCGTATTCCGGTTTATTGAAAATCAACTATAAAGCGCTGCATGAGGTCAACAACATGGGAGAACTGATGATGGCAGCACTGCACACAGATATGATGGTGAGTATGGATATGGTGGTTGCCGGAACAAGAATCATACCCCTGGTGATACAAAATGACAAGCTTGCATGTATGGAAAATATTTGCCGGAACAATGCCCCGGTCATACAGGTAGTTCCCTTAAGAAAGCTGAAAGCTGGTATCGTAACAACAGGAAATGAAGTGTTTTACGGCAGAATTCCAGATAAGTTTGGTCCGGTGCTTTATGATAAATTTAAGGAATTAGGTTCTGAAGTGGTTAGGCAAATATTTTCCAAAGATGATCCGGATATGATAGCACAATCCATAAAGGATCTGATGGATGAAGGGGTAGACATCATAACGGTAACAGGGGGAATGTCTGTAGACCCAGACGACGTTACACCCGGTGGCGTAAAAAAATCAGGTGCAGAGATTGTGACTTACGGTGCACCCACACTGCCCGGTGCTATGTTTTTACTTTCCTATATTGGTGACATACCAGTACTGGGATTACCCGGATGTGTTATGTACAGCAGGCGGACAATTTTTGATTTGGTAGTTCCAAAACTGGCAGCGGGAGAAAAAGTGACCAGAGAAGATATTGCAAAACTAGGTCATGGCGGGTTGTGTTTGAGCTGTGGTGACTGCAGATACCCTAACTGCGGATTTGGAAAAGGTGGGCTGTATTAAACTTAATATAGCGATTGAATTTAAAAGGAGGTTTTGAAATGCTTAAGAAAACAGTAATCATTAACGGTATCAAAAGAATGGTAGTTGTTGACCCGGAAGCAACCTTGGCACAGCTATTAAGAAAACAAATGTGTCTTACAGGTACCAAGGTGGGATGCGGAAAAGGCGAATGCGGAACATGCTCTGTGATTATGGATGGCAAGGTAGTAAGGTCATGTATTGTCAAAATGAAAAGGGTTCCGGACGAAGCTGAAATCATCACTATTGAAGGTGTAGGTACCGAGGAAAATCTTCATCCCCTACAGCTTGCGTGGATGGTTCATGGCGGTGCCCAATGCGGATTCTGTACACCGGGCTTCATCGTGTCTGCAAAAGCCCTGCTGGATCAAAATGTAAATCCAACACGGGAAGACGTAAGGAACTGGTTTCAGAAAAACAGGAATCTTTGCAGGTGTACAGGGTATAAGCCGCTGGTAGATGCAGTGATGGATGCTGCCAGGTTGATGAGAGGGGAAGTCACCAAAGAAGATTTATGGTTCCAGTTAAAAGAAGGGGCCAGCATGCTAGGCAGCTCAATGGTACGGCCATCGGCCATGGCGAAGGTAACGGGAACATGGGACTTTGGGGCAGATTTAGGCTTGAAGCTTCCGGAAAATACGCTGCATATTAAGCTGGTACAAGCAACGGTGTCCCATGCCAATATATTGTCTATTGATACTTCTGAAGCAGAGAAAATGCCAGGCGTTTTTAAGGTTATAATCCACAAGGATGTTCCTGGTACAAACAGAATCAACGGTCTGGCATTCCCGCAAAATAAGGGGGATGGAAAGGAAAGACCGATATTAAATGACAAGAAGGTGTTCCAATTTGGTGATGCCATTGCCATGGTACTGGCAGATACACCGCACCAGGCAGAAGAGGCGGCGAAGAAAGTAAAGGTGGAGCTGGAGGTATTACCGGCATATATGAGTGCACCTGCGGCTATGGCTGAGGATGCCATAGAAATTCATCCGGGAACGCCCAATGTATATTTTGAAACCCAGATGGTAAAGGGAGAAGATACAAAACCTTTAATGGAAAGTCTGCCCTATGTCATCGAGGATGATTTTTATGTGGGAAGACAGCCCCATCTTGTTTTGGAACCGGACGTGGGATTTGCCTATATGGATGAAGAAGGGAAGCTGATCGTACATTCGAAGAGTATTGCCATGCATTTCCACCACTTAATGACAGCAGAAGGTATTGGCATCGATCCTGATAAATATGTCATCGTACAGAATCCTACGGGAGCAACCTTCGGATACAAATTCAGTCCGACCAATGAAGCATTGCTGGGTGTTGCTGCCCTTGTGACTAAAAGACCGGTATTCCTTGAATTTAATATGTATCAGCAGATTACCTATACGGGAAAAAGATCTCCTTTCTTTATTCATCTTAGATTTGGCGCTGATAAGGACGGTAAGCTGGTAGCCATGGAATCGGATTGGTCGGTAGACCACGGTCCTTACTGCGAGTTTGGCGACCTGGTCACCATGAGGGGTACTCAGTTTATCGGTGCGGGTTATCATATTCCAAATATCAGAGGTGAGGGAAGGACCGTATGTACAAACCACGCGTGGGGCTCTGCTTTTAGAGCTTACGGATCACCCCAGAGCTTGTTTTCATCAGAAACACTGATGGATATGCTGGCAGAAAAGGTTGGCATGGACCCCCTGGAGTTCAGATACCTGAATGTATATCGGGAAGGGTCTACCACACCGACAGGCTGTGCACCTGATGTTATTGCATTTCCACAGGCCATTGATACCATAAGACCATTGTATAAAGAAGCAAAAGAAAGAGCGAAAGCCAAGAATGAAAAAGGTGGAAATGTTCGATACGGTGTAGGTGTGTCCTTGAATATGTATGGTTGCGGCCTTGACGGTCCGGATTCTTCAGAATGTTGGGTAGAGTTGACACCTGAAGGTGTAACGGTTGGAAATTCATGGGAAGACCATGGTCAAGGTGCCGATATGGGGACTTTAACCTATGCCTACGAGACCTTGAGACCTTTGGGATTAAAAGCGGAACAGATTAAATTGATCATGAATGATATGGAATTCACACCAAACAGCGGACCTTCCGGTGGAAGCCGCCAGAATGTGGTAACCGGCAATGCCATTGTGGTTGGATGCAGAAATCTGTTGGCTGCCCTTAAAAAAGATGATGGTACATACAGGACCTATGATGAAATGGTTGCTGAAGGATTACCGTTAAAATATGAAGGGAAATGGACTTCGCCAAATGCTCCCGATTGCAATGTAGCTACCGGACAAGGAGATCCATTCTCGACCTATATGTATGGTGTACTCCTGGCAGAAGTAACAGTGGACACTACTACAGGAAAAACTACGGTTGAAAAACTTACATTGGTATCGGATTGTGGAACCATTATCAATAAACTGGTATTGGAAGGTCAGCTTTATGGTGGTCTTGTCCAGGGAATAGGCTTGGCATTGAGCGAGGACTTTGAAGATTTGGAAAAACATACGACCCTTACTGGCTGTGGATTTCCACAGATTAAGGATGCACCGGATAATATGGTACTTATTCATCAAGAGACTCCAAGACCCCATGGGCCTTATGGTGCAGCCGGTGCCGGAGAGATGCCGCTTTCGGCACCCCATGCAGCCATAGGAAATGCCATTTATAATGCCTGTGGCGTACGCATCACCAAATTGCCTGCCTATCCGGAAAAGGTTCTGGCCGGTTTAAAGGAACTGAATCAATAGAATGAGTTAAGCAGCTGGCTGGAAATATGGAATTAGGAAAGGAGCCTTAGTTTGCATGTAAGCAAATAGGGCTCCCAATTCCTATTTTTGACATAGGAGGTGAAGGCAGTGGATTTGGATAAGTTATTGGAAACCGGTGACCGGTGTATTCATGATGAGCCACCGGCATGTACGGCAAGCTGTCCCGTTCATATGGATGTCATCGCATTCGTAAGGGAAATTGAAAAGGGTGACTTCGCAAAAGCCTATAAGCTGATGGAGAAGAGGATCCCCTTTGCAAGGATCGTCGGTATGATATGTGACCACCCATGTGAAAGCCTTTGTGTAAGGAATGAATCCGGTAGGTCCATCAGCATAGCAGAACTGGAAAAAGCCGTGATAAGTCATGGATTTACCCCTTCTAAAAAGACGTTGCCCCTGCCGAAGAATAAAGGAAAGGTGGCCATCATAGGTGGAGGCATGAGCGGCATGACAGCAGCCTATGATCTTGATAAAAAGGGTTACCAGGTCACCCTGTATGAAAAATCAGATCGATTAGGAGGACGTATTTGGTCGTATGTAGGAAAAGACCTGAAAAAGGAAGTTATAGAGGAAGAACTCCAAATCATAGAAAAACAGGGCGTTCAGATAAAACGAAAAACAACGATTGATAAAAAGGGCCTGGAAGAAATTGTGAAGGAGTATGATGCCGTTTACTTGGGAACCGGTGAATGGAAAGAAAACCTTCAGATACATCCAGATACATTCCAGGTAGAAAAGTCCTCTGTTTTCGCCGGAGGGAGCCTTGTCAACAGGGATAACGCCATTATATATTCTGCAAGCTCAGGCAGAAGAGCCGCCATATCCATTGACAGGTACCTGGGGAAGGTTTCCCTTACAGCCTCCAGAGAACGGGAGGGGGTATTTGATACACCCTTGAAGTATGAAGATGATGATATCCAACCCATAGGAAAAGTGGAAAAAGCTTTTGATATATACACAAAGGAAGAAGCCGTGAAGGAAGCTGAAAGATGTTTGAAATGCCAGTGCAGGGCATGTATCAAAACCTGCAGTCATATGAAAAAATTCAATATATCTCCCAATGCCTATGTAAGACAGATCAATCATAATGAGCGGATTATACTGGGAACCCATTATGCAAATAAAATGATCAACTCCTGTACCCTTTGCGGATTGTGTAAGGAGCAGTGCTTTTTGGACATAAGCATGAAAGACGTTATACAAGAAACCAGGGAGAGTATGGTGCAAAAAGGGAAAATGCCTGTATCTGCCCACGATTTTGCCTTAAAGGATATGGCCTTCAGCAATAGTGAACGATTTTCAATGGTGAGAAAGCAGCCCGGTAAAGAGCAATCAAAGCACTTATTCTACTATCCGGTTTTATCCTACTCCAAATATGCCAGGGGCCTATATAAAGGTTCAGGCAAGACAGGATATTTGTTCTATCCCGGATGCCAGCTTTCAGCAACGCATTCCGAGCATATGGGAGATATCTATAAACATTTGGTAGGTGTCATGAAGGAAACCACTATTGAAGGGGATGTGGGCATTTATCTGGGATGCTGCGGGGCACCCGCTGACTGGGCCGGAAGGCAGGACCTTATGCAAGAAAATGTCCTGAAAATCAAGCAGGTATGGGAGGAGATGGATAAGCCTACCTTTATCCTGGCTTGTTCCAGCTGTGTTGCCATTTTTGAAAAATATTTGCCTGAAATAGATGTGGTATCCTTATGGGAAATATTTGAAAAATATGGATTGCCTGAAAGAAATATAGTACCTGGAAGACGTGTCTTACATATTCATGATGCATGTGCCACAAGATATAACACAAAAATTCATGACAGCATTCGAAACATTGCAGCATCATTGGGCTACAAAATACAAGAGCTTGCGTACACCAAGGAGAAAACAAAATGCTGCGGATACGGTGGTTTGGTGTATTATTCCAATCGGGAACAGGCAAAAGAATTTGTAAAAGATAGAACCAATGAAAGCACGGAGGATATACTGGTCTATTGTGCAATGTGCAAGGACTTGTTCGTGGAAGGTGGAAAAAGAACCTATCACATCTTGGACTTGATATTTGGCGTTGATAGGGAGGGGCTTGCCCTTAAGAAAATGCCGACCTTATCGGAAAGGCACGAAAACAGGACGCGGTTGAAGCGTAAGCTTTTAAAAAAAATATGGGGTGAGATACAGGATATGGATTTAAAAAGGAACTATGATTTTAAGGTAATCATCCCGGAAGATGTCGTGAAGGTTATGGAAGAGCGGTATATTCTGGTAGAGGATATCGAAAGGGTCATTGACAATACAAAAAAGAATAAAGAACGTTTCTTCAACCCGGAAGATTCAAACTATCTGGCCAGGTTGAGGCTGGATAATGTTACCTACTGGGTAAGGTATGAGGAAAAAGAGGAAGGTGTTGTCGTAAGCAGTGTTTACAGCCACAGAATGGAAGTGGTGGAGGAATGAACATGAATAAAGGGAAAGAACAGGATATGCCATGGGTATGCGACAAATGTCAAAAAAAGTTGGCAGTTCACAAGGTAAAGGTACGTTATCTGGAAGGCAACTTTGAAGTGGAACTGATGAAATGCCCCATGTGCGGTATCGTATTCATTGATGAGGAACTGGCCCTTGGTAAGATGCTGGAGGTAGAAAAGGGATTGGAGGATAAATAAGATGAAGTGCTGCAATGCCTATGAAAATAACAGCATGTGTGAAATGATGGGGGAAACCTTGAGGCCGGGAGGCTTTAGCCTGACAGAAAGAGGCGTACAGTTTTGCAAATTTTCGGTGGAAGATGCAGTACTTGATTTGGGCTGCGGACGGGGCGCTACGGTAGGTTATCTGTTTGAAAAACACCATATTAAGGCTGTAGGGATCGATCCGTCGGAAAAATTACTGGGTATTGCAAAAATGAAATATCCTTTTGCAGATTTTATTCAAGGTTCAGGGGAGCATATGCCTTTTGCCGATGAATGCTTTCAAGGTGTATTTGCAGAATGTACCCTGTCCCTTATGGATGACGTCAATCGTACAGTAAAAGAAGTGTTCAGGGTATTAAAAAGAGGCGGATGGTTTGTCGCAACGGATGTATATGCCAGAAATCCAGACGCTGTTAAAGAACTGGAGAAATTTTCGTTTAAGAGCTGTATGCGGGGACTGCACGATCTGAACCGGTTAAGGGAAAGCCTGGAAAGCATGGGATTTGAGATTATGGTTTTAGAAGACTGCAGTGATTTGCTAAAGGCATTGTTGGTCAAAATTGTGTTTTTACATGGATCTATGGGAGGGTTCTGGAATAAAACTACGGATGGTTGCATAGATGGGTATAGATTCCAGAAAATATTGAAGGTTTGTAAACCCGGATACTTTACGATGATGGCAAGGAAAGGGGAGAGCAAATCATGAATGAAACGGCTTTTAAAATGCTGAGAATGATATCTGCAGGGCTTTGCTGCACACAGGTCATGATCAAGTTGGCATTGGAGGAGGAGGAAAAGGAAAATGCAGATTTGATCAGGGCAGTCAGCGGGTTGTGCAAGGGAATAGGGGGCAGTCAGAAAACATGCGGCGTTCTTACCGGGGGCATCGGAATTCTAGGGCTCTATTCAGGGAAAGGTAAGGAAACGGAATATGCCAGGGAAGACCATGGAAGTATGGTGGAAGAATATATGACCTGGTTTGAAAACGTGTTTAGGAGTACGGAATGTATGGATATTATCGGTGTGTACAGCTTTACCGACGATACAAGCAATATGGCCTACAATATAAAATGTGGTGACATATTATTGCGGAGCTACGAAAAGATCCAGGAAATATTGCGGGATCATGACTATGAATTTGGAAGCAGGGAATGAAGATGGATCGTATAAAAATCATTTCAAAGACGCAAAGTCTGTGTCCTGTGTGTCTTAAAAAGGTTGGCGCACAGATCTATAACCAGGGCAGTAATACCTATATGGTCAAATCCTGTTCGGAACATGGCGTCTTTAAGACCGTTGTATGGAAGGGCAGCATTCCCATGGAAGAATGGGTTCGAAAAAAAGAAAGGGCATATATAAAGAATCCCATTACGGCAACAGAAAAGGGATGTCCTTTTGACTGTGGGTTATGCAGCGGGCACAGACAGCATACCTGTACGGCATTAATCGAGGTTACACAAAACTGTAACCTGCACTGCAGCTTCTGTTTTGCAGATTCTAATGGATGTAGGGAGAAAGATCCGGATTTGGAACAGATCGAGCTTCAGTATAAAAGCGTATTGAAAGCCTCGGGAAGATGTAATATCCAGTTATCCGGAGGAGAGCCCACGGTAAGAAAGGACCTGCCCCTCATTATAAAGATGGGCACAGTATTGGGTTTTCCTTTCATACAGGTGAATACCAACGGGATACGCATGGGAGAAGATGAAAGCTATGTCAAAGCGCTTAAGGATGCCGGACTTCGTTCGATTTTTTTACAGTTCGATGGTACGAATGATGATATAAACATAAAACTCCGGGGCAGGGAGCTGCTGGACGTCAAAATCAGAGCCATAGAGAATTGTAAAAAATACGGCATAGGGGTTGTGTTGGTTCCTACACTGGTTCCGGGGATAAATCTGGATAACATAGGCAGTATTATTGATTTTGCATTGGAACATGCACCAGCGGTAAGGGGCGTGCATTTTCAGCCGGTCAGTTATTTTGGAAGAGCGCCCTCCACGCCAAGTGACAAAGATAGGGTGACACTGCCTGAAGTCATGGAAGCCATAGAAATGCAAACGGCAGGGAAAATCAGAAAAGAGAGTCTAAAGCCCCCGGGATGCGAAAATGCCTTATGTTCATTCCACGGCAGTTACCTATTGGATGAAAAAAGGAAATTAATGAATATAACAAAACGTTCAGGCTGCGGCTGTGAAGGTGGAAAGGCAGAGGAGGGAGCCGTAAAAGCAAAGGCGTATGTCTCCAGGAACTGGTCTTACAGAAAAGAAGATCATCTGCAAGAGAAGTCGAACACAGTTGAAATGCAGGGGTGGGATGAAATACTCAATCGTATTCATAACCATTCCTTCAGTATATCGGCCATGGCTTTTCAAGATGTATGGAACGTCGATCTGGAAAGAGTGAAGGATTGTTGTATTCATGTGGTAAATCCAGATGGAAGATTGATCCCCTTCTGTCTTTACAATCTGTCGGATATAGAAGGCAGGTACCTATACAGAAAAAGAAATGAGACAAAAGAACCGTCCCCTTGTCTTGAAATGAGGGATTCGTTATGAAACTGACACCCCTTGAAAGCTGGATTGTAGACAGAACGGGAATTCAGGAGAGGAGCAGGAGGGCATTAGAGGCATATCAAGTAAAGAAAGTAAGAGAAACCGTGGAATATGCAAAGAAAAACAGTTTATTTTATAGGAAGCAGCTAAAAGATATTCGAACAGAAGACATCCGGTCTCTAAAGGATCTACAGAACCTGCCATTCACATTTCCCCAAGATATCAGACAAAATCCCTATGGTTTTTTATGTGTACCCCAGCGTGCGGTCAAAAGGATCGTGACATTGAATACTTCCGGAACAACCGGAGAAGGAAAGAGAATCTTTTTTACAGAGAAAGATCTTGATGATACTATTGATTTTTTCAGATATGGCATGAGTTGTCTGACAGACCGTGGGGACCGCGTGCTTGTCCTTCTCCCGGGCAATGCCTATGGAAGTATAGGCGATTTGCTAAAAAAGACTTTGGCTCTGTCCAACATAGGATGTACGGTACATGGTGTCCTTGCAGACCCGGAAGAAGCTGCACGGTGTATCGAAGAAAGAAACATAACCTGTATTGTAGGAATTCCCATGCAGGTACTCTATTTAAGCAGGGCGAAAAGCGAGGTATTTAAAAAAAGGATTAAAAAGGTGCTGTTAAGTACGGATTATGTGCCGGAAGTATTGATCCATGAATTAACACAAGAATATGGGTGCAGCGTCTTTACCCACTATGGGATGACGGAAATGGGATACGGGGGAGGTGTGGAATGCGAAGCCTTAAACGGATACCACATGAGGGAGGGAGATCTGTATTTTGAAATTATTAATCCTGATACCGGTGAGGCTGTTGAAAACGGACAGTACGGTGAAGTCGTGTTCACGACCCTGACAAGACAGGCAATGCCTTTGATCAGATATAGAACAGGAGATATTGCTGCATTCTCATCCACCACCTGTCCTTGTGGTACTTTTCTCAAGACCATGAAAAAAGCGCAGGGGAGAATGGATAATAGGGTTGAACTAAGGGAAAATCAGTCCCTCTATTTGCGGGAACTGGATGAAATCATTCTGGATTTTAAAGCTGTCATGGATTATAAAGCCTATATGGATATCGAAAGTATACTCATCGTGGGAATTACTACGAAAAATGTGGAAGACTTCCAAAGTTTAAAGAGTGAAATAGCCCATAGGCTACAGGATATTCTATATCGTAAGCTTGGATACGGCATGGATATGGAACTTATATTCAATGGAGAAAACAAACCGAATCAAATAGCCAATAGCATGATAAAAAGGAAAATTCATGATTACAGGAAGGTGAGATGAAGGATGGGCGGTATATTTGAATGGATCGATGAATCCTTGGATAAAAAAGAAAATTTTGTGCTGGCTACCATCATGAAGAAATCCGGTTCTGCGCCTAGAGAAGAAGGAACAAAAATGATCATAAAAAAAGACTTTTCCATCGATGGAACCATTGGCGGTGGATTGATGGAAGCAATGACCATCAAATTATCGGCAAAGGTTTTTCATACGAAAAAATGTGCCATAAAGAATTTTGCTTTGGCCAATAAGGATGCTGAGCTGCTGGGGATGGTATGTGGCGGAAGCGTAAGTGTATTGCTGGAATATGTGGACTGTGATGATGAACCAATGATAGAGCTTTATAAGAAGGCTGTAGAACTAAAGAAAAGCAGCATAGATTTTGTTTTGATAACGAAAATATCGGAAGGCCAGAAGAAGGTAACAGGATTGGATAAATGGATTTGTACGGAAACAGGGTTTTATGGCTTGGAAAATGAAGAGATCCAAAAGGTTATAAAAGAAATCAGGGAAAACTTCAATAGAATTAAAATACGTGAGATGGCCATTGAAAAAGAAAAATATCTGATAGAACCTTTTTTCAACTATGAAACCATCTATATTATAGGGGCCGGACATGTGGCGCAAAAAATTGCAGATATCACAAAAAATCTGGGATTTCATGTTGTTGTTATGGATGATCGTAAGGAATTCGCCAACAAAGAAAGATTTAATACTGCAGATGAAGTAAAGGTGGTTCCGTCTTTTGACAACCTGGCGGACTATGTTAAAATAAATCATAACAGCTATATTATCATTGTAACAAGAGGTCATGCCTATGATAAGGATGCTCTGGCGCAAATCCTCAGAACCGATGCCAAATACATCGGGATGATAGGCAGCAGGAATAAACGGGAATATGTCTATAACAGCCTTTTGGAGGAAGGATTTACTTACAAGGACTTAGAACGGGTTTATTGTCCCATCGGGCTTCACATCTATGCAGATACGCCGGAGGAGATTGCGGTAAGCATTGCGGCAGAACTGATTAAGGTGAAAAGAGGGCCTGAAAATGAAAAAGGGTAAAATTGCTTCCATTATTGTGGCTGCAGGATATTCCTCCAGAATGGGCAGCTTTAAACCGCTCTTAAAATTTGGTACACATACCGTTGTGGAGACCGTGATCAACACCCATAGGAATGCTGGTGTGGAGGACATTATCCTTGTGGTGGGGCACCGTGGGTCTGAAATAACAGAAAGGCTCAAGCATTCCGGTGTAGTATGTGTAGTGAATGAAAACTATTCCCAGGGTATGTATTCTTCTGTGGTAAAAGGTGTGGAAGCATTGGATGATGATATTGAGACATTTTTTATGCAGCCTGTGGATATTCCCCTTGTTAAAAAACATACGCTGGAGCTGCTGAAAAATAAGTATCACGAATGCGGTACTGGTATTCTTTATCCCACGTTTTTCGGAAAACAGGGACATCCTCCGCTGATTAATTGCAAATATAAGCATGCAATCGTAAACGGCGATGGAGAGCGTGGGTTGAAGAGACTTCTTGAAAGTTTTTCCCATGACGCTTTATGTGTTCCCGTATTGGATGAGGCGATTTTAATGGATATGGATACTCAAGAGGATTATGAAAAATTATTAAGCTATTTTCACAGGGGCGCACCAAGCAGGAAGGAATGCTATGCCATTTTAAATCATTATAACGTTCCGGACCATATCGTCAAACATTGCATAAAAGTAGCCAGGATATCCATGGATATTCTAAATAACCTAAAAGGTTCAGGGTATGAACTCGACGATGCAGCGCTGGAAGCTGCTGCCTTGCTGCATGATGTTGTAAGGCGGGAAAAAAATCATGCCCAAGCGGGAGCTATGATATTGAAAGAGATTGGATATGGGTATGTGGGCCATATCATATCTACACATACGGACATAGAAGTAGATGAGCATGAGAAAATTACGGAAAATGAAATACTGTACCTGGCAGATAAGCTGTCAAAGGAAGATCAATTCATGTCGCTGGAAGAAAGGCTGCAGCAGTGCTTAACGGTATACAGCGACGATCTTGAAGCTTTGAGAAAAATAAAAAAGAGATATGATGCCGCCGAGAAAATCATGAAAAAGATTAAAAAAATACCGGGGAAAGGTTTTATGTATGGATAAACGAATATACCTGATAAGGCATGGCAAAATCGACGTAGGTGAAGAAAAACGTTACATAGGGATCACTGATTTGCCGTTGAGCAGTGAGGGGATCAATCAAGCCGGGCAGTTAAGCGAATATTTTTTCCACATCAGCATAGAAAAAGTATACGTAAGTCCCTTAATAAGATGTGTACAGACTTCGGAAATTATTGTAGGGAGTAGAAATATAGAAAGCGTTTTGCTTGAGGAGCTAAAAGAAATCAATATGGGGGATTGGGAGGGAAAATCCTTTGCATATATAAAAAACCGGTTTCCTGAGCAGTACGAGAATAGAGGGAAACATATCGATACATTCATACCTCCGGGAGGGGAAAGCTTTTATCAACTTCAACAAAGGGTGATGCCAGCCTTTGAAAGCATTATCAGAAGCACTGTCGGGAATGTTCTTGTCATTGCCCATGCTGGTGTTAACAGGGTTATATTAAGCAATTTTTTAGGTTTGCCTTTACAGGAGATACTCAATGTATACCAGCCCTATGGCTGTGTTAATGAACTTTTCTGGAATCAAACCTATCAAAGATGGCAGTGTAAAACAGTAGGGTAAAGGGGTAATCATATGATGAATGCTGATTATAAATCCGTCATAGAACTTTCTCATGACAGATGCAGGAAACTGGGAGTCAAAGAAGATCAAGTTTTCAGCAGTAAGATTATCGGGCAGACGGAACTACAGGAAAAGTTTGCTGAAAACAGGGATATGATCTTAACTGCATCGCCATATATGGAACAGCTGATTAATTTTGTAAAGGGCCATAATTTTTTTGCACTGCTTACCGATGGAGAGGGATGCATATTAAATGCCATCGGAGATGAAAAAATACTCTCGGAAGCTTTTGACCTAAAGATGGTTCCCGGTGCTTATATGAACGAGGAGAGCATAGGGACGAATGCGATGGCTGTTGTGATTAAGACCGGAGAACCTGTGCAATTGTCAGGCAAAGACCATTTTATCAAGGCATATCATCGATGGACCTGTTCCGGGGCACCGATCAAAGACTATCATGGGAATCTTATAGGCGTTCTGGATCTCACTGGATATACAGACTTGGTCCATCCCCATACGCTGGGCATGGTCATAGCTGCTTCGAATGCAATAGAAGAGATGATGAAGGTAAAAGAATTTAACAGACTTCAAAACATGAATAACAAACATATCAAAACCATATTCAATTCCATGCCGGTAGCTATCGTCACCTCCGATATCGATGGAAAGATAAAAATTCATAATAAAAAAGCCCTGGAGTTACTGGGGAATAAAGATAATCAGTTAAAAGCCAAGACAATGGAAGAGATTGTTGAGGAGTGGGATAACATAAGAGATGCCATATGTTCAGGTGAAAATGTCTCAAGAGAAATAAATATCATGGCATTGAGAAACAGGTTTCCATGTTATTTGACGGTTAACCCTATTTACAATCCGCAGGATGATAGTATTGAGATTGTGTATGTGTTTGAAGAAGTCAAAAAGGTAAAAAAGAAAATTGAATATCAGGCATATTATACTTTTGATAAAATTATAGGAAAAGATGAGAATTTCTTGCGAATCGTACAGTATGCAAAAAAAATTGCGAATAGCAAATCTACCATACTGATATTAGGCGAAAGTGGTACTGGAAAAGAGGTGTTTGCACAGTCGATTCATAATTTCAGTAAAAGAATGGATGGTCCTTTTATTGCATTGAATTGCGGGGCCATACCGAATCAACTGATAGAATCTGAGCTTTTTGGGTATGAAGAGGGTGCCTATACAGGCGCTAAAAAGGGAGGAAATTTGGGTAAATTCGAATTGGCTCATGGCGGCACCATCATGCTGGACGAAATCGGAGAAATGCCCCTGGATATGCAGACAAAGCTTTTACGAGTGCTGCAAGAAGGTATTATCACGAGAATTGGAAGTCAGAAATCCATCCCGGTAGATGTAAGGATCATTGCTGCAACCAACAAGGATTTGAAAAAAGAAGTGGAACTAGGGAGATTTAGAAAGGATTTATTTTACAGGCTCAATGTTCTGCCTTTATACCTTCCGCCATTAAGGGAAAGGAAAAGCGATATATTGCTGCTGATAAAATATTTTATGAAGAACATAGCTGAAAGCCTCAATAAGAGAGAGGTTGAATTACCGGAAGAATATCTGAACATGATGATGAATTTCAACTGGCCCGGAAATATCAGAGAGTTGGAAAATGTTGTGGAGCTTATTATCAATACAGAATCAGTACCGCCGGGATACTTCGGTCAGGATGTAAGCGATGATACAACATACCCAGACAGCAATCAAGATCGTTTAAATATGGATTATGTTGAAAAAGAGCATTTGGTAAGGGTACTGAAAAAATTTAGCGGGAATATAACTCAGTCGGCTCAGGCCTTGGGTATAAGAAGAAATACACTTTACAGCAAGATAAAAAAGTATGGGATAGAAGTGTAGTGGATAAATAGATACTGTATTTGGAGGTGAAATATAATGAATACCAATGCCTATAAAAGCCTGCTCAATGAATTGGATGCAGGGAAAAAGGCTGTTATGGTCACCATTATGAATGATAAAGAGAATGAGCGGAATGCTTCTCCAGAGAAAATTGTGATTACGGAGGAAAAACTGCGGGTCTGTCATTCCATAGATAACCTGGATGGAATAATCTATCAAAAGGCTCAGCTTGCATTGGAATCCGGGAATATTCAGTTTGTAAAAGGTCAAGATACCATAACCCATTTGATGGAGCCTTACTTTCCGGAGCCGCGTTTGATTGTCTTAGGTGGAGGACACATTGCAAAACCTTTAGTTGAGTTTGGTGCCCGGTTAGGATTCCTAGTGACGGTTATCGACGACCGTCCATCTTTTGCCAACGAGGGAAGATTTCCCGATGCTGAAAGAGTGATTTGTGAGAGCTTTGAAAGGTGTTTTGATCTATTGTCTGTCAATGAATCTGCCTATGTTGTCATTGTAACCAGAGGGCACCGGCATGATTTGGATTGTCTCAGACAGGTGCTGAAGTATCGTACTGCCTATATTGGGATGATTGGCTCTAAACGGCGGGTTAAAAGCGTGAAAGAGCAATTGCTTGGTGAAGGGTATTCTCAAGAGCAACTAAACAAGGTGAATGCACCGATCGGTCTGGACATAGGTGCAGTTACACCTGATGAGATCGCCATTTCCATTATTGCACAAGTCATTGGCTATAGAAGGCTCACTGGTGCCGCATCGGGAAATGCCTCCGCTTCCAAAATAAATTGGCCGGAGCTTGACCGGGCTGTTTTGGAAGAACTGGGCAAAGGAGAGAATGATCCCAAGGCAGTGGTTACAGTGATTTCTACAAAAGGTTCGGTTCCTAGAAAAGCAGGAGCCAAGATGCTGGTGTGGCCCTGCGGAAGGACACTGGGCAGTATTGGCGGCGGATGCAGTGAAGGAGAGATCATTCATATGGCCCGGGATATCCTCCGGGATGGAGGCTGTAGAATTCATCAGATAGACATGACCGGCCAAATCGCTGAGGATGAAGGAATGGTCTGCGGAGGGATCATGGAGGTTCTTATTGAATCTTGTAGTGAAAAATAAGGTAAATAAAGAAGCGTTTGACACAACCTGTTCAGAGAAGGAGATTCATTATGAAAAATAATCAAAAGATGTTATTACTTGCTTTGATCTTGGCTGTCATTTTATTTTCAACGGCTTGTGGTCAAACAGGTACTGCTCGGAATGCGCAGGAAGGCAACGTATCTGAGCCGAAGAAAGGAGAAGCACCGGTTTCATTGACTATTTCCGCTGCTGCGAGTCTTAAAGAAGCAATGGATGAAATCCAAGCGGCCTATGCAGAGGAAAAACCCCATGTGACCTTTACATACAATTTTGGCTCCTCAGGCTCTCTGCAGCAGCAGATCGAGCAGGGAGCAGAGGTCGACGTATTTATTTCCGCTGCAGCCAAGCAAATGGATGCCTTGCAGGAAAAGGGGCTTATTGCAGAAGAAACCAGAAAAAATTTATTAGAAAATAAAATTGTTCTGATCGTACCGAAAGGCACTGAAGCAGTTAACGACTTTAATGACCTTGCAACCGATAAGGTAAAGACAATTGCTTTAGGTGAAACGGCAAGTGTTCCTGTGGGGCAGTATTCTGAGGAGGTATTGACAAATCTCAACCTTATGGATAGG
Organism: Geosporobacter ferrireducens; assembly: GCF_001750685.1. Taxonomy (GTDB): domain Bacteria; phylum Bacillota; class Clostridia; order Peptostreptococcales; family Thermotaleaceae; genus Geosporobacter; species Geosporobacter ferrireducens. Next base: position 4,078,419 of record NZ_CP017269.1, read on the forward strand.
ATTAAACCCAAAGCAGTATTCGGCAAAGATGTTAAAACGGTTTTAACATGGGTAGAAACAGGCAATGCAGATGCTGGGTTGGTATATGAAACGGATGCGAAGGTATCTGATAAGGTTAAAGTGGTGGCAAAGGCGCCGGAGGGATCTCATAAGCCTGTGGTATATCCGGCGGCTGTTATTAAGGACAGCAGAAATATGGATGCTGCGAAGGACTATTTAGATTTTTTGTGCAGCGATAAGGCAAAGTCAATATTCGAAAAGTATGGATTTGTGTTTATAGGAAAATAACTGACAAGTCGTGGAGTGATTGCATTGGGGATAGACTTTTCTCCGTTATGGATATCTTTAAAAACAGCATTGACCGCTACCCTGCTGGCATTCTTTTTTGGGATTTCAGCAGCCTGGTTTGTTGCCGGCTATCATGGGAAATTCAAAGGGCTGATGGATGGATTTTTAACCTTACCTATGGTATTGCCGCCTACGGTGGTAGGTTTCTTTTTACTCTTGATCTTTGGAAAGCATGGTCCTATAGGGAAGCTTTTATTTGCATTGGGTACTACGGTTATATTCACCTGGCCGGCTACCGTCATAGCTGCTGCCGTAGTTGCATTTCCGTTGATGTATAAAACCTCAAGAGGGGCTTTTGAGCAAATCGATGAAAATATTCTCAATGCTGCCAGGACACTGGGTGTCTCAGAATGGAAGGTTTTTTGGAAGGTAGCGGTTCCCCTGGCCTGGCCGGGTATTGCAGCGGGGACTGTGCTGGCCTTCGCAAGAGCGCTGGGGGAGTTTGGAGCAACCCTTATGGTGGCGGGGGGCATTCCGGGAAAAACCCAAACCATTCCCATCGCCATTTTCTTTGCAGCAGAAGGCGGGGAAATGGACAAGGCATTGATCTGGGTATTGTTGATTTCCGGCATATCCTTGACCGTCATGGTTTTGATGAATTATTGGATGGAATACCAGCACAAGGTTCTGTCACCTATGTGGAGGAAATGATATGGGACTGTATGTGGATATTAAAAAGAAGCTTCCCGGTTTTTCTTTGAATGTGTGTTTCGAAGCGGAGATCGATACAATGGGGCTTTTGGGGGCTTCAGGTTCGGGAAAAAGCATGACGCTTCGCTGCATTGCCGGAATTGAAACACCGGATAGCGGAAAAATTATACTGAACGGACGAGTATTGTATGACTCTGCAAAGGGTATCAATCTACCCTGTAGAAAACGTAAAATCGGGTTTTTATTCCAAAACTATGCCCTGTTTCCCAATATGACGGTGGAAGAGAACATCCGGTTTGGATTAGGAGATTTGAAGCTCGGAGAACAACTGCGAAAGGTAGATGAAATGATATCCATGGTGCATCTGGAAGGCTTGGAAAAGAGGTATCCCAGTCAACTTTCCGGTGGACAGCAGCAAAGGGTTGCATTGGCCAGAGCTTTAGCCATAGATCCGGAAGCGTTGCTGCTGGACGAGCCCTTTTCCGCATTGGATGAGCATTTAAGAAACAACCTGCTGAAGCAGTTGTCTGAAACCCTTTCCAACTACAGAGGGGTCACGCTTTTCGTAACCCATAATATGGAGGAAGCATACAGGATTAGCAAAGAACTGGTGGTGCTTTCCTCCGGAAAGCTTGAGGCCAAGGGAGAAAAAGAGGTTATATTTACGAGGCCGCCAACTATTGAAACGGCCCAGCTAACCGGATGTAGGAACTTTTCCTCCATAAAACACTTATCTCCCTTTGAAATAGAGGCTCTTGACTGGGGAATTAAGCTGAAAGTAAATCATGAATGCAGAGGGGACAGCCAGTATGTCGGTATTCGCAGTCATCACATTGACTTGGCTGAGGATAATGATACGGAAAATGTGTTTAAGTGCTGGGCGGGCTTTACCAGTGAAACACCTTTCAGACAGACGGTATACCTATCGGTGGAAAAGAAGCTCCTAAACAGTGGAGCGTATCATCTTCAGTGGGAAATTTCCAAAGAAAAGTGGGATAAGATAAAAGACATGCCGCAGCCATGGCATTTGAAACTGAGTCCTGAAAAACTGATTTTGATAAGATAAGACAAGGGGACGGTTCTTTTGTCTTGAACAGATGAGCAGGCTATTTGAGAATTGCTGAAAAAAGTACCTTTTTAAAAGGATGGGCGGTAAAAATGTGAGCTTTAAAACTTAAAATACAAAGTCTATTGCATCCTTTTCAGGGTGCTTTTATTTTTTGTCGTAGAAATAGGTATCTTATCTCGCCGCTATATATGGGAATATTTAGATAGGTTTTGGGATTTTAAACTTCTGATTTAGAAGTTGTCTGCCACTTTTCAAGAGTGTACAGGTTAGCTCCTATTCCCAATGCCCTTAACTTAAATTTAAGCTGGATATAATATGGAGTTAACATTGTAGTATTACAATTAAAATGTAAAACTTCAGTATAAAAGGTGGATGAAATTTGGATATAAAAGAACTGTTAAGTAAAAATCCTTTAATTGCTGCGGCTCAGCATGATACTTTAGAACTTGCTGTAGCATCTAAAGTATCGTCTATCATATTAATGAATGGAAAACTAAACGAGCTCATGGGCCGGGATTTTCAAAAGTATAACAAGAAAAAACCTATATTGTTGCATGCCGATTTGATAAAGGGATTGTCCAATGACAGAGAAGCTATAAACTTTATCAAAGAATATATCAATCCTGCAGGAATTGTCTCAACGAAAAGCACCCTGTTAAGGGCTGCTAAAAAACAGGGACTTACTACAATTCAGCGGATATTTCTTATCGATTCTAATTCGTTAAAAAGCGCTATCGAAAGTATAAAAGAAAATAATCCGGATGTAGTAGAAATTATGCCCGGTTGGGTCTATCCCATTGCTGAAGGCATAAAAAAAGAAACCAATAAACCCATCGTATTGGGTGGATTAATCAATCATAAAAAGCTGGTATTGGATATCATAAAATACGGTTCCTATGGCATATCCAGCAGTAAAGTTGATTTATGGAATATGGACATAAGCAGTGAAGGTTGATATAGAGGTTTTCTGTTGAAGAAATTAAATTTTTAGAGACAGCATACATAATAAATCTAATTGAATAAGCATGCATGGTTAGTGGTGGAGATTTGAGAAAACCGTTAGTCATCTTCTTTAATAAAACATACTTGTAAAGTGTATGAATTATAAACTCTGTTACAAAGAAAGAGGGTGTTCTATCGTTTATTCAGTCTTCATTTTTTTTGCTGCTGTTTTATTAAAAATTAAAGAAGCTTTACAGGTGAGTAAACAGGAAGATTAACCATAAAAAAATAAAAAATAGATTTACTTAGGGGGAGAGAAAATGAAAAAAAACATTCTAAAAGCAGCTTCACTAACGACTATGCTTGCATTGTTCCTGGCAGGATGTGGAACGGCTGTACCCGGTTCCCAGGCAGATGGAGGACAATCTGCGGCAAAAACTGAAAAGATCCGGATTGAATACTGGCATCCCAATGCAGAAACCCAAGGGGGACAAACGGTAGAAAAATTGGTAAATGATTTTAATGCACAAAGCGAAACCGTAGAGGTTGTGGCCAGATTTAATCCGGATATGTATAAGGGATTGCTGCAAAACCTGCAGGCGGAGGTTGCAACGGGAAAATCTCCAGCGGTCGTGCAAGTTGGCTGGGCATTTTTGGACTATTTCTCCAATAATTTTGATTATACACCACCCCAGGAAATTATCGATACCTATTTTCCGGAGGACAAGAATTTTATAAAGGATAACTTCTTGCCCAATATACTGGACCTTGCAAAAAATAAGGAAAACATCCAGGTGGGTATCCCCTATTCCCTGAGTACTCCAGTGCTTTATATCAATAGAGATATCTTAAGGGAAGCAGGCTTAGACGAAAATGGCCCTAAGACCTGGGAAGAACTTGTAGCTTTCGCAAATACAATCAAAGAAAAAACAGGCAAGTACGGTTTCTATATGCAAGAACCGGCAGATAACTGGGCAACCCAGGCGCTATTAGAAAGCAACGGTGCCAGAATGATGACCGACGGAAAGGCGAGCTTTGCCTCTGAAGAAGGCATTCAGGCCTATGAAGCCTATGCAGATATGGTGGTAAAAACAAAATCTGCATTACATATTTCTTGGGGTGAAGGGGTTCAATCCTTTATTGACGGCAACGTGGGCATGCTTTTTACAACCATCGCCCAAAGAGCAAATGTTCAAAAAGGCGCTGCCTTTGATGTTGCAGCCATTAACGCTCCTTCATGGCAAGGAAAACCAAAGCGCCTGCCTGCGGGGGGCTGCTTCCTGGCCATAACGGCCCAAACAGAAGAGGAGAAAAAAGCCGCTTGGGAATTTGAAAGATATTTATATAGCATCGAGTCTATCGCCGAATGGACAAAGGGTACGGGGTACGTACCGCCAAGAAAAGATGTAGCAACAGCAGAGAATGGGTTAAAGCAATTCTTAGAAGAAAACAAAATGATGGCAGCAGCCACCACACAAATGGATGGGGTTGTATCCTGGACCTCATTTCCAGGGGATGCAGGTCTTCAAGCAGAACAAGTATTGCTGGATACCAGGGATCAAATCCTGGGTGGTAAAGTATCTGCTAGAGACGGATTGGTAGCAGCTCAAGAAAAAATCAATCAACTACTCAGTCAATAGTTGCCAACAGATTCATTGTAAAAGGCAGAGTTCCCCTCTGTCTTTTACAATACTTAAAGGGGGCGTATATATATGGAAAGCAGAGAAGAAATACTGCTATACAGAAAAAAAGAAAGGGTCCAGAAAGCAAAAATACTAGATTTTCGGACCAAAGAAAAAATAATTGCATACCTGTTTATTTTGCCATCCTTCACAGTTTTTTCCCTATTTATGTTTTGGCCTTTGCTAAGAACCATTTACTTAAGCTTTTTTTCATGGAATATGATTAAACCCACCAAGACATTTGTAGGGTTTGATAATTATGCTGCTTTATTCAAAGATCCCCTTACCTATAAGGTTATGGGGAATACATTGGCCTATATACTGATTCTGCTCATAGTAAACTGCGTTGCACCCTACATATTATCCTTTATTCTCTCTGCGGTGATCAAAAGGGGGAAAGAATTTTACAAAAGTGTGATTTTTTTACCCAGTGTAATCTCCTTAGTCGTAGGGTCCATTCTATACTTATGGATTCTGAATCCTATTTCAGGGCCTTTGGCAATCATTGCGAAGATGCTGGGGATAACCCTGCCCATATGGAGTAAAACAGAGGGGCTTGTCATTGTAGTATTGAGTATCATAACAAGCTGGAAGATCTTTGGCTATAACTTTATTGTTATCCTTGCAGGGGTGTCAGGGGTATCCAGTGAGGTGATTGAGGCTGCAAAGCTGGATCATGTACCCTTGCATAGAATATTTCTTGATATTGTACTGCCTATGAGCAGTGCAACGGGAATTTATGTTTTCGTTATGACCATTGTGCAGGGCCTTCAATACGTATTTACCCCTATCAAGGTGATTACCCAGGGAGGGCCAGATAATGGCAGCTCCAATGCCATTTATAATGCTTATCAGGAGGCCTTTGTACTATACCGGACGGGTACGGCATCGGCCTTTGCCATTGTGACCATGGGACTATTTGTCCTGTTGCTTATTTTAGAATTTAAGTTTGTGGAAAGGGGCGTGTACTATGAAAATTAGATGTACAGCGGAGCTCAAGTGGCATGTGATGCTGGGCCTGTTTGTGGCTCTTTCCCTTTTTCCCATTGTCTTTGCCATATCCAGTTCCTTTAAAGACTTGAATGAAGCCTATCAGCATGCCTTTGGGTTAATTCCCCGTAATCCTACCCTAGGTAATTATATGCAGGTATTTACAAGGCTGCCCTTTTTGCAAATCACAGGCAATACCTTTTTTATTGCAGCCTCTGTAACCCTGTTTAAAACCATAACAGCTATTTTTGCTGCCTATGCCTTTGTATATTTTGATTTTAAATATAAAAACATTTTATATTTTGTCCTCATCAGCACGATTTTTATCCCATTTACCGTAACCATGATACCCAATTACCTGACCATTTCAAAGCTGGGTTTCAGCGATAAATTATTGGGGGTTATTTTACCCCAGCTCAGTGATGCCACAGGAATTTTTCTCATTCGGCAGGCGATGCGGACCATCCCACCCTCTTTGATAGAAGTAGCAAAATTAGAAAAGACGGGTCATTTTAAAACTTTAAAAGATATTGTCGTACCGCTGGTAAAACCGGCTGTGATTTCTTCAGCCATCCTATTTTTTATTAACGCATGGAATGAATATGTATGGCCTGTATTGATCCTAAAATCAAAAGAAAAATTTACCCTGCCCCTAGCCTTGCAGTTGTTTATCAGTGCAGAAGGAGGAACAGACTTTACCATTGCCATGGCCGTGTCGGTTATGACGATGATCATACCATTGACCTTATATATTATTTTTCAAAAGTATATTATCAACACCTTTGCATCATCAGGAATAAAAGGGTAGGAGGACTGGAATGAAAGAAATTGTCTTTGAAAATGTATGCAAACACTATGGTAAAAACCTGGTCGTCAATCATTTAAATCTGACCATAAGAGCGGGAGAACGGCTAATACTGTTGGGTCCATCGGGCTGCGGCAAATCAACAACCCTTAGAATTATTTCAGGCTTGGAAAATATAAGCTCCGGAAAACTTTATATGGGCGGAAAATGCGTCAACGATGTGCCCAGTGGCGACAGAAATATCGCCATGGTATTTCAAAATTATGCACTCTTTCCCCATATGACCGTAGAAGAGAATATCACCTATGGCTTGAAGGTCCATAAGGTACCGAAAGGGGATATTGAAGAAAGGCTAAAATCTGCTTTACAGATGCTTCGTTTGGAAGGGTTGGAGAAACGGAAGCCTAAAGAATTATCGGGAGGCCAGCGTCAAAGAGTAGCCCTTGCCCGTGCTGTAGTCAAAAGAAGTGACTTTTTTTTACTGGATGAACCTTTATCCAATCTGGATGCACAGCTAAGAGGTCATGCGCGAAAAGAACTGGTTAAAATTCATGAAATGTACCGCCAGACATTTGTATATGTTACCCATGATCAGGTAGAAGCGATGACGATTGGGGACAGAGTGGCCTTAATGAATAAAGGGGTTTTGCAAATGGTGGATACACCGGATAATGTATACAACAGGCCAGCCAATGTATTCACCGCTAAATTTATTGGTGCTCCGGCTGCCAATGTATTGGATGCGGATTACTGGGAAAATGGTCTTATTGTAGGAAAACAAAAACTATTGCTGCCGGAAATGTGGATAGAGCAAGTGAAGAAAAGCAGATCAAATGAATTTGCCTTCGGTATAAGGCCGGAACACATCCAGTTAAGCAAGGCCCCTATAGCAAATGCTTTTAAGGGACGGGTAAAGTATATTGAAAACTATGGAAACCGGTTTGGCATCTATTTTGAAATAGAAGGCAATGAAATTATCGCCATGGCTGATGAAAATGATCTAAGCGCCAATGATACGGTATATTTTCAGCCGGACTTTGCAAAAATTCATTTATTTGATCGAAGCACCACAAATTCAATCGGATATCCAAAGGAGCTGATAGGATGAACATTTATATTAGTACCAATTTATACCCGGCCAACGAGCTGGAGCAGATTTTTCAGTTGATGGAAAGAATTCAGGATGAGGCTGTAGGCATAGAGCTTTTTCCAGAGTGGCATGACAGCCGGTTTGCAGACACCCTCAGCAAAAATTTAGACCGGTTTAAAGCATATCCTTCTGCCCTTCATGGGCCCTATTATTACACAGAACACGCAAAGAAAAAGGGGTGTACAGAATACGAGACTGCAAAGGCCTATTTTATAAAAACCCTTGAGCTGGCAAAAGAATTAAACAGCAAATACATTGTGTATCATCATAACAACTGCCCGGTAAATCCTGAAAATAGAGATGAAATACTAAAGAATTCAGTGGAAAATCTGCTGGAGTTAGATGCATTGGCAAAGGATTATCATGTGGCGATTGTGGTAGAAAATGCCGGTGTTCTTTCCAGGGGCAATATGCTCTTTGATGAAAGTCAATTTATTGAGCTGGCAAAAAATATGGATAACCGGATATTGATCGATATTGGCCATGCCTTTGCAAACAACTGGAATTTAGATTATGTGATCAGTGCATTAAAAGATAAAATAGTATCCTATCATCTTCATAACAATGATGGTGTAGAAGATCACCATAACCGGATAAGAGACGGAAAATTCAACATCAATGATTTTTTCGAAAGCTATAAAAAATATACACCGAAGGCAGATTTAGTGATTGAATATGGTAAGGGCTGCAGAGAAGATATGGAGGGTATCTTAAAAGATGTTTATGAAATAAGAGAGACACTGGGATTGCCAAATCTGTGCAAGGGGAGCTTGACATAGATGAAATAAATATTGACATGAAATGATCCAGGTGGTATGCTAATGGCAAGATATGTTATAACGCATACTGTGCAGTATAGCAGATGGAAAAAAAGTATTAAGTGAGGCGGATATAAATTGAATGACCCAACATTGAATATAGGTTCTGTATTGAAAAGGGTGCGCTTTGAAAGAGGATTGACTTTAGAGGAGACGGCGAATCTAACCGGAGTGAGTAAAGCCATGCTGGGTCAAATCGAAAGAGGTGAATCCAATCCTACCATATCAACCTTGTGGAAGATTTCTACAGGTTTGCGGATTTCATTCTCTGAGTTGTTAGGCAGTGACACCAATCGTTATGAAGCAATATCCATAGACGATCTGGATCCGGTATATGAATCCGATGGAAAAATGATATTGTATAACGTATTTCCTTTCGGTCCAATGGCAGGCTTTGAGTATTTTTATATTCAATTAATTCCCGGTGCGATACATGTTTCTACACCCCATCAAAACTCAACGGAAGAATATATTGTGGTAACCAAAGGGACCTTGGTGCTGACAGTAGAAGACCAGACCTTTGAACTTGCTGCACCATCGGCCTTAAAATTCAAGTCCAATAAAAATCATACCTATAGTAATCCATACGACACCGAAGTCATATTCCAAAATATCGTTAAATACTAAAATGAATCCAGCATATTGCCAGCCATATAGGCTGGATTTATTTTAAGAATGTTGGATGTTATAACGCACAACATATACTAAAACATAATACATGAAAACGAAGGGGGATATTTATGCTTACAGAAAAAATTGAACGGGCAAGACAAAATTATATCCATGCAAAACCGGCAATTTCCTACGAAAGAGCAAGGATTTGGACGAAATCCCATAAGCAGACGGAAGGGGAATCTGTTGCCATAAGAAGAGCCAAGGCATTCAGGGATACCTGTGAACAGATTGAGGTATCTATTTTTGAGGGAGAGTTCATCGTGGGTGCTATTGGCGAATTCAGAAAATGCGGCATCCTGACACCGGAGTTCTCCTGGACCTGGGTAGACAGGGAAATGGACCATTTCGATAAAAGAGTTCAAGATCCATATGTTATGACCGATGAACAAAGAGCCTTTGTCCGAAAAAATATATTTCCCTACTGGAAGGGAAAATCCTTAGAAGAAGCATTTTTAGCCCAGTTGCCGAAAGAGACTGCAAAGATTGCGGTGGATACCGGTATTATTGATAATGATTCAAAATGGAGGCAGGCTGTTGGGGAGATCACCCCTGATTATCAGGATGTGCTGTTTAAAAAGGGGTTTGGCGGGATTATCCGGGAAGCCAGAAAAAATATTGCCAAGCTTTCCCTTACCGCTGCGGAGGATATAAAAAAGCAGGAATTTTATCATTCAATCATCATTACCTCAGAAGGAATCATTACCCTAGCAAACCGATATGCCGCAAAGGCCAGAGAGATGGCAGCCGGAGAAAAGGACGCGACCAGAAAAAGTGAATTGCTAAAAATCGCTGAAATATGCAGTAAAGTACCGGAAAATCCACCCACCACTTTTTACGAAGCCATTCAGTTTATTTGGTTTACACAAGTTGGCGGAATTCTGTCAGAAAATCCCCTGGCCTTAAATGTGGGCAGGTTTGACCAATTTATGTATCCTTACTATAAAGCGGATATGGATAAGGGAGTGATGACAAAGGATCAAATCCAAGAGCTTATTGAAGCACTTTGGATAAAGCTGTCCGAGTGGGTTTGGACAATCTCCGCAAATACTGCTGAATTTTTTGCCGGATACAACCAGTTTCAAAACCTGACCGTGGGAGGGAAAACCAGGGAAGGAAAAGACGCTGCCAATGATCTTTCCTATATGTGTTTGAAAGCCACTGAAAGGGTAAAAACCCACCAACCAGGTCTGAGCGTTAGGATTCATCAGGATTGTCCCAGCAGCTTTTTGGATGCGGTTACCCATCTGGTGAGTAAGGGCACCGGATTTCCGGCTATTCATAATGATACTGCCGGCTATCAAATGCTGATCAATGCAGGCTATGAGCCGGAAGATGCCAGAGACTGGAACAATTGCGGCTGTGTAGTGCCCCATTTCCGCAAAACCGGAGAATGGACTTCCGCAGTGAATATCAATTTTACTGCAGCATTGGAATTTGCGCTAAACCAAGGCAAAAGCCGGATAACAAGTGAAAAAATAGGGCTGGATGAAAAAAATCCTGCTGCCTTTGAATCCTATGAGGACGTTGAAGAAGCCTTTTACAAGCAATTTGACAACTTAATAGAGCATTCCGTTATAGCCACTTTATTGGCGCAAAAACTTCATAAGGAAATGGTTCCAAGGCCCTTTTTATCCTCTTGCATAGAAGATTGTATGATAAAGGGCAAAGATTTGGTAGATGCCGGTGCAAAATACAACCTGGGACCGGTGCTTACAGGGATCGGCCTTGCGGTTACCTCGAACTCCCTGGCGGTCATCAAAAAACTTGTTTTTGAAGATAAGGTCACTACCATGGAAACACTGATAAAGGCGCTGGATGCAAATTGGGAGGGCTATGAAGCATTGAGACAGTTGGCCATTGCAGTTCCCAAATATGGGAATGACATGGATTATGTAGATGATATTGCGGTTAAAATGGCAAATCACTATTACAAAGAAGGGCACAAATATAAGGACATCAATGGCAATCCTTTTAACACGGCTTTCATGGGAATTTCCAACTACCTGCCAACGGGTAAGGTGGTTGGGGCTACCCCATGCGGAAGAAAAGCCAGAGAACCATTGTCTGAAGGGGTATCCCCCTTTGCAGGTTCTGATACCTCCACCCCATTGGCAGCCATGCGTTCAGCCGCAAAACTCAATCAGGATGTACACTCCGGCGGAACCTTATTAAACTTACGGCTGAATGAAGACTTAGTAAATACAAAAAGAGGGCAGAGCAACTTAGGGGCGATGATTCAATCCTTCTTTTCCCTAGGTGCATTCCATGTTCAGTTTAATACCATATCCACGGAGACATTGCGCAAAGCACAACAGAATCCTGAAGATTATAAAGATTTGTTGGTTCGTGTTGCCGGATACAGTACACAATTTGTGAATCTGTCCAGATCCATGCAAGACGCCATCATTGCAAGAACGGCTCACGAAAACTATTAACATTGGCGGAAAGGCATAGTCTTAGAAGGCTGTGCCTTTCCAATATCGATGATCAGCCAGGAGGCCTTTAGATGAAGCCTATAAGCGGATATTTTATGGAACCACAAAATTTTTCTGTGAATGATGGAAATGGAATCAGAACAATTATTTTTTTTGCAGGCTGTCCGCTCCGGTGCCACTGGTGTTCCAATCCGGAGGGGTATACGGATGAAAATAAAGTTGCACATTATGAAAAGACCTGCATTGCATGTGGAAGGTGTGCGCAGGGATGCCCAAATGGGGTAGGTATTGATTTAAACAATTCCGGTGAACGGAGCCGGTGCAAGTCCTGTGGACGCTGTGTAAAGGCATGTCCAACGAAAAGCAGGAAGAATTTGATTTACCGCTATACCAGTGAAGACATGCTAAAAATAATAGAAAAGCAAAGAATATTTTACAGATATTCCGGCGGCGGGGTTACCTTTTCCGGCGGAGAAGCAACCCTTCAGAAGGATATGCTGAGGGACCTTGTGTATAAGTTCTATGATCAAGCTGTAGATTTAGCCATTGAAACATCCGGGTACTTTGATTTTGATGATGTGAAGGACATTTTGGAAAAGTTAAATCTCATATTTGTAGACATAAAACATATGGAGGATCATAAACACAGATTTTATACAGGTGTTGGAAATGAAAAGATATTAGAGAATATATCCCGGCTCAAGACCTTAAAAATACCCGTGGTCGTACGGATACCGGTGATTGAGGGGGTAAATTCGGACATCGATAATATTCGGAAAACAGCTGAATTTGTGAAAAGAAATGTAGATGCACCGAAAATAGAATTATTGTCCTATCATTCATTTGGGGACAGCAAATATGAAGCCCTTGGTTTGAGAAAGCCCTCCAGGCAGTTTAAACGGCCTTCACCGGAACACATAAGGGAACTATGCAAAGCAGTTAAAAATGAAGGAGTCGAAGTAGTTCGTTATAAGTAGAAAACAAAGTGAATATTTTCAATCCTCTTGTATTGTGATCATGACTGTATGGAATTGTCTTCAGCAAGCCTGATTTTGCCCCTTAAGGGGGCTTTTTTTTGCAAAAATTAACCCCTTTGACGAGAAATATTTTAATATAAAATATTAAATTTTAAGATTCGTTTAAGGTTTCGGTTATAGAATAAAAACATAAATACAAGAAGATGAGTCATCAAAAGGAGGATGTTGTTGTGAATCAAAAATTTACCCGTTCAAAATTTTTGGTAATGCTTTTGTGTGTAGCTTTTCTGGCTTCCTGCGGAACAAACTCTGCACTGGAGCCCAATATTGTTGCCCAGGAGGCAGAGAAAGCCGAAGCCAATTCAAATACTCAGGACCATACAAATAGCGGTACGGTTACAGCAGATCAGATTACCTACGACCAGAATGATGCCTATAGTGACTGGAAAAGTGAAAATCCAAATTATATTGAATTAAAGGGAAGTACAGCCAGTATAAAAGGTTCAGGTGCTTCCGTAAAGGATAATGTGATTACTATTACAGCAGCAGGAGTCTATGTCATCAGCGGCAAACTGGACAATGGCTAGATTGTCGTTGAGGTTGCCAATAAAGGGATCGTTAAACTGGTTTTAAACGAGATGCAAATCCATAATAAGGATAGTGCACCGATTTACGTGAAAAAGGCAGGAAAAGCAATTATCTCTTTGCAGGATGGAACTGAGAATATGGTAACCGACGGAGAAAATTATATTTTTTCTGAGGCTTCAGAGGATGAGCCCAATGCCGCAATTTTTAGCAAAGCGGACCTTACTATAAACGGAACAGGGACCCTAAGGGTTAAGGGAAATTATAACAATGGAATTTCCAGTAAGGACGATTTAAAAATCCTAGGAGGAAATATCCATATTGCTTCAGCCGATGATGGTTTAATGGGAAGAGACAAAGTATTGGTTAAAGAGGGAAATATAAGGATAGAAGCTGGAGGAGACGGAATCAAATCTACCAATGATACGGATCCCCTAAAGGGGTTTATAGCTATAGAAGCAGGTCGTTTTGATATAACGGCCGGAGCTGATGCAATACAGGCCAAAACATCGGTACTGATCACCGGCGGAGATTTTGATATTGTTTCTGGCGGCGGCAGTGCAAATGCCAGTGAGAAAGCTGGAAATATGGGAAAGCGGTCCTTTGAAAGCGTAGAAAGTCCTTTGACTGCAGAAACCGATGAAAGTGAGTCTCAAAGTACAAAAGGAATCAAAGCTTCAGCAGATATCACAATTAAAGGCGGCAAATTCAATATTGATTCTGCTGACGATGCCATTCACAGCAATAACAGTATAACAATAGCAGGAGGAGATATTTCTATCGCCTCTGGGGATGATGGCATCCATGGAGACGCGTCTATAAAAATAGAAGGTGGGAAAATCAATATTACGAAAAGCTATGAGGGTATAGAGAGTGCGCTTATATCTATCATAGACGGCGAGATTTATGTTGTATCTAAGGATGATGGAATCAACGTTGCTGGAGGAAAAGACCAATCAGCGCTGCAAGGGCGCCCGGGACAAAATAATTTCCGTTCCTCCGGCAATAACAGGCTCGATATTGATGGCGGATATGTTGTGATTGACGCTGCCGGGGATGGACTGGATGCAAACGGGTCCATTTATATGAACGCGGGGACGGTTATTGTAAATGGTCCAATGAACAACGGGAACGGCGCCCTGGATTATGACGGTGTATTTGAGATAAACGGAGGAATGCTGATAGCTGCAGGAAGCTCAGGAATGGTGCAAGCACCTTCCGAACAGTCAAAGCAGTACAGCATCAATATGATGTATTCACAAATGCAGGAGGCCGGCAGAATTGTTCATCTGCAGGACAGTAAAGGGAATACCATAGTAACTTTTGCGCCGCAGAAGAGCTATCAGTCTATTGTGATAAGTTCACCGGAACTAAAGAAAGATTCATCGTATACCCTTTATGCAGGAGGAACATCAACCGGAAATGAGAAGGATGGTTTATACACCAATGGTGCTTATCAGGGTGGAAGCAAAATCGTAGATTTTACCATTACAGATTCCGTAACATGGCTGTCGGAAGCAGGGGTAACCACCGGCAGAAATCCTATGCCTGGAGGGCCTAACAATCCAGGATTTGACGGAAACAGAAACCGGCCGGAAAAGAGAAAAGAATAAAAACAAGGGGGACAGGAAGCGTCCCCTTTAAACATATATCTATAGGACCAAGTGAAGGGTAAAAGCATCTTAGAATATATCCAAAAAATGAATTTTTGCATCAGGAGAAAAGATGGAAACATAGTAGTGGATATCCTTTAAGTGGCTGCGGATAGTATCCTCATGAATGCCACCGGGTGTATAAGCGTAGAAAATTACGTTTTTCGTATTGCCTGTAATCCGGGTTCGATGATCGGGACCGTTTAAAATACTGGAGAGAATATCTTTTTCATCTGACAGCATCATGTCATTGCCGGTAAGAAACTGCTGCTTTCCGGAGATACCTGTGAAGCTTTCACTGCCTTGTGCCAATTCCAATTTGAGAGGAAACGCTATTTTATCAAGGTCATGTCCTGCAGTTAACAGCAAATTTTTTAATTCGGCCATGAACATCGCTTCAACTAATGCAGCAACATTTGGTAATGGAGTCGATTTTAATACAACGGATTCCAGTTGAAGGAGAACCGGGTAAGTCTTTTTGAACTTTTTATAATAATTTGCATAAAAACAAATAGGTTCCGATTGAATAAATTCTTTCCTGTTGTAGTTCTGGTACTGGGCTAACAGCTGCTTTTCTACTAAAGTCTTTGTTGCATTAAATTCTGCATTTGATGGTGGGTTTTTGACATTCTTCATTATAAGAATTCCTAATTTTGCATCAGGGTAAATTTTTTTAAAATCTTCAGCGATTTTTATCAAATTATAACACTCCTTATCGATTGATTGTAAATTTGTGGCATTTATTTTATAATGTTAACACATAAAGCGTGGTTTCAGTAGGTCCACTTAAATCCAGGGACAATAGGGCCACTTTAATGAGGAGGTGTTAGCATCATGTGGTTGGCTATTGATAAGCGTATCAATACTTCACTTATAAGGCAGATTTACGGACAGATTAAATCCATGATATTAGAAGGAGAGTTGCCGGCAGGTCATAAGCTTCCATCAACCAGATGGCTTTCTGAAGATTTGAAAGTATCCAGGAATGTTGTATTGGAAGCCTATGCCCAGCTTGAGGCAGAAGGATATATTGAAAGCAGACGGGGTTCCGGTACAATGGTAGCAGAAGGTCTTTATTTTAGGAGAAGTGAGGCGAAAGTAGAAAAACGTCTCTCCAGTACTGGTTATAAAGAGGAGGACAGCGGGTTGATTGACTTCCGTTCAGGGATTCCTGCCCTTGATCTGTTTCCTCAAAAAGAGTGGGGAAGGTTGTTCCATAAGATATGCAGTCAGGTATCTTATTCAGCTTTTAGATATGGTGATTCCGAAGGAATTATGGAATTAAGAGAAGCGCTTTCGGATTATCTGTTCAGAGTCAGGGGGATCCGCTGCAGTCCGGAACAGATAATGATTACTTCCGGCTCTACCCAGGGATTGTCTTTAATATCAAAGCTGTTATACAATCCTGATATAGAAATTATTGTGGAGGACCCTGTTCATTATGGCTTACTCAATGTTATCGCATCTTATGGGTATTCCATAAAACCGATTCCAGTTGATTACAAGGGGATAAGAACAGATATGCTTAAAACAGACAATGATGTGGGATTTGTTTATGTGACACCCTCTCATCAGTTTCCACTGGGTGGCGTACTGCCTATTCAGAGGCGTATTGAGCTTATTCGGTTTGCAGAAGAAAAAGACTGCTATATTGTTGAAGACGATTATGACAGCGAGTTTCGTTATGAGGGTCAGCCAATAAGTTCCCTTTATGAATTGGAACCCAATCGGGTAATTTATGTGGGTTCTTTCAGCAAAATTCTGGCACCTGCCCTTAGACTGGGGTATGTGATATTGCCCGATGTATTGATACCCAAGTACTTGAGGTTAAAAAAGTATACCGATGTACATACGGAATCTTTATCACAGCTTGTGCTTGCGCAATTTATTCATGATGGAAAGCTTGAAAAACATATTTGGAAAATGAAAAAAGAATATTATAAGAAACGGCAAGCAGCAATAAACAGCTTAAATAGTAATTTTCCAGATAAATATGTCGTAAAAGGGCATGCTGCAGGATTGCATTTGGTTGCAGAATTTCAAAATGTTTCATTTACAGAAGCGGTATTGGAAAAAATCATGCAGCAAAAGGTAAAGGTATATCCCGTGGAGAAGTATACGATCCACAAAGGCAAACATAGCAATAAACTGATTATAGGTTATGGGCATCTTAGTACTGCGGAGATTGCAGAGGGCATAAAGAGAATTAAGGAAGGAATAAGACGAGGGGGCGGTTCTTGAAGGGTTCAATCGGAAGTTTTGCCCCTAAAATAAGACCTAAACATTGGTTACTCTCTAGTGTTTAGGCATTCATAAAAATGTCCACCCAAAGCTGCAGTTCTACAGCTCATGATATCTTTTGCAGCCTTTGCTTGCTGTGCAGATGAGGTATAGCTTTGTTTGTACTGAGAATAAAATCTAAGGAATACTTCCTGTACCGTACTCACTTTATCTTACTCTACTCTAATTCTCATGGTTTTACTGCAAAAATATCACTAATTTTTAATTTGGCCACTTCGCTGACGCGCAAACCACTTCCATAAATCAACATTAAAATGGCTTTATGCTTAAGATTAGTAGTTGCCTGTAAGATTGCCAACACATCTTCTTTAGAAGGGATTAAGGGTAATTTGTGAGGCCTTTTCATTCGCGGGATCTTCTTGGCATCCCATTCTCTACCGAGTACATAGGTATAGAAAAATTTGATAGCAGAAATATAATTATTGATCGTTCCAGCACAAAGGGATCTTTCTCTCTTAAGAAAAAGAATGTATTGTTGAATATCATTTATGGTGATATCGTCCATGGATATTTGACGATCTTGTATAAACTTAATAAAGGTATTCATCCTTCTCAAATATGATTCTTTTGAAGAATCGGGTGTCCCCTTAAGTTCAAAATATAGATCGATTTGTTGTTCATAGTAATTCATGAAACTACCTCCTTCTAATTGATTTGCTATGAATCAATCAGAAGGCAGGCGGCGCTCTAGTAATAGTATAAAAGAATTGTGTCTGTATGGTTCATGATATAATCATAAAAGTGAAAAGTATGTCTCCTTTCTGTGGTTTGTTTTCTTTGGCGATTAAACAATATCACAAAAGCACATACTTTTCACTTTTTTTATATATTTTTTATGCAGTTTTTATTTTTAATAACCATCTCGGTAGCGATTTCGTTCTTCGTCTGGTAGATGTGTTTTTTATGTGCCTGAGGAACCGTCCCCTTGGCGTAGCGGATGTTTATTGCAACTTATATAGCTTCTACAATAGCATGAAAATAAACAAGGAGACGATCGAAACATCCCTGGGATTTTTGGGGGGAAATTACTTGGGGATATCGGTAAGAATGTGTAAAGAAATATTGACACAATATGTCGAAATAGTGTATCATATTCAAAACATCAAAAAGTTTGCCGTAGAAAAACATATTTCTCTATATGGCGAACAAATATTTATGATGTTTAAAATTTTTTGATTACCTAAAGGAGTGGTAGCAATGCATACAGAAAGGATTATAGAACTTTCTAAAAAGTATTACGATGAAATGGTTGAGCTGCGACATCAATTTCACATGTATCCTGAAATTGGATTTGAGGAGAAACGAACGTCAGAGACCATTGTAAAAGTATTGAAGAAATTGGGAATCGAATTTACTGCAAATGTAGCTAAAACAGGTGTAGTAGGGATAATTAAAGGAAAGTGTCCGGGAAAAACGGTTTTACTTAGAGCCGACATGGATGCTTTAGTTCTGCAGGAAGAGGCTAATGTACCTTATAAATCCCGGATCCCGGGCCGGATGCATGCTTGTGGTCATGATGGGCATACCGCCGGTCTTTTAGGGGCTGCTATGATTTTGAATGAGCTAAAGGACGAACTGAAAGGAAATATCAAATTGGTGTTTCAACCAGCGGAAGAAAATGACGGTGGAGCAAAACCCATGATTGAGGAAGGGATTTTAGAAAATCCAACGGTAGATGCAGCTTTTGGCTGTCATTTGTGGGGAGGGACTCAGGAGGGGCATATTCACGTGAAGCATGGAGCAGTCATGGCGGCTCCGGATAAGTTTACTTTTAGAATAATCGGTAAGGGAGGGCATGGGGCTATGCCACATCTGGCGGTTGATTCTATCAGTATTGCTGTACAAGCTATTAACAATATGCAGACGATTGTAAGCCGTCGTATTAACCCTCTTACTCCGGTAGTGATTTCCTTCTGTTCTATTCATGGCGGAGAAAGCCATAATATTCTCCCCAATGAAGTAGAGGTGGTCGGAACCGTTCGTATATTTGATGAAGATTTGAGACAATGGATTCCGAAAGCCATGGAAGAGATCTTAGAGGGTGTAACAAAATCTCAGGGAGCTAATTATACATTTGAATATATTGAGCGTTTCCCACCGTTGATAAATGATTATCAAATGACTGATTTAGTCAGTAAAGCCGTAGGAAAGATTGTTGGTGATGAAAGAGTATCAGAAGCACCGGAACCCAATATGGGCGGAGAGGATTTTGCTTACTTCTGTCAGAAAGTGCCTGCTTCTTTCTTCTTTGTGGGAATATCAAAGGATCTTAAAAATCCAGTATGCCACCATCACCCGGAATTCCAATGGGATGATAAAAACCTGCTAACGGTGGCCCAATCGATGGCACAGGTTGCAGTTGATTTTTTATGTGAGGATAAGCAGTAGTCTTATGGAATTGCTACACACAAGTAGACAACTTGCATGATACATAAATACAAACAAGGAGGAATTTTATGACTAATTCTGTTAAAGCACAAGAGAAGAAAAGTTGGTTTGGAAAAGTATTAACATCAATAGAGGTTGCAGGAAACAGGCTTCCTGATCCTGTAACACTATTTGTGATTTTTTGTTCCGCAATTATCCTAATCTCATGGATAGCTTCCTCTTCTGGGATATCTATTATCCACCCTGCATCCGGTGAAACGGTTACGGTTGTAAACTTAATGAGCCGGGAGGGGATGACTCGGATACTGACCGGATTTGTTTCCAATTTTCAATCCTTCCCGCCGCTAGGACTGGTATTGGTGGTTATGATTGGAGCTGGAGTTGCTGAGAAGTCAGGATTAATGCAAACAGCGATGAAAAATTCCATCAGTAAGGTTCCTGCGAATCTTGTTACAGCTACAATTGTCTTGGTGGGTATTTTGGCAAATGCTGCCGGAGACGCAGGATTTATCGTACTCCCGCCTTTAGCAGCAGTTATCTTTTTGAGTATCGGACGTCATCCGGTTGTGGGTATATTTGCTGCTTATGCAGGGGTAGCCGGCGGATTTGCCGCTAACTTGATGATTAATATGGCGGATATTTTAGCTGCCAGCTTTACGATACCGGCAGCTCAGGTGATTGACGCTAATTATCAAGGGACTCCAGCTATGAACTGGTACTTCATTATGGCTTCTACTCTCTTTTTAGTTGCAGCGGCCGTATTTGTCACAGAGAGAATTATTGCACCTCGCTTTGGGGCCTATGAGGGGGTCCTTGAAGAAGCAACGAAAGCGGAAATAAGTCTACAGGAGAGAAAGGCATTAAAATGGGCCGGAGCATCTGTACTTTTTCTTATTATTGTGCTCATATCTCTAAGTGTTGGAGAAAATGCCTTTATGAAGGATCCGGAAACCGGTTCTATCCTGGCTGCTAGCTCACCGCTGATGAAGGGGCTGGTACCGATTGTTACGCTAATATTTTTAGCTCCAGGCTTAGTGTATGGAAAAATTACCGGAAGTATTAAGAATGACAAGGAAGCGGTTACAATGATGGGGGATTCCATGCGTGATATGGGACCATATATTATCCTTGCTTTTGTAGCATCTCAATTTTTAGCATATTTTAACTGGAGTAATATTGGCGTGATCATGTCTGTAAAAGGAGCAGAATTTTTAAAAAATGCAGGTTTTACAGGAATCGGATTAATTATTGGATTCATTATTTTTTCATCTTTTATTAACATCTTTATTGGAAGTGCGTCAGCAAAATGGGCCATTATGGCACCTATATTTGTTCCAATGTTCTTGTTGTTAGGCTACAACCCGGCTTTAACACAGATGGCTTACAGAATTGGAGATTCATTGACAAATCCTTTGAGCCCATTGTTCCCGTACTTCCCAATTCTATTGGCTTTTGCCCGTAAATACGATAAGAAAGCCGGCATTGGAACAATGATTGCCAATATGCTGCCTTACTCTATTGTATTTGCAATTGTGTGGACCATATTGCTTGTTATCTTTATGATTTTCAATATTCCGCTAGGTCCTGATGCGGGTATTTATTACACCATGTAGTTATTGTATACCAATAGATTAAGATTTTGAAAGCATTGGCTAACCTTAGCCAATGCTTTCAATTTGCTTTCAATAAGACGAGGGGACGGTTCTCTTGTCTTGTGAAAAAGTCATAATAGATTACAGAAAACAAGAAACTTACTCAACTAGAGAAGAGTGAAACACATTATTTCATCTAATATGTTGCGTTTTTTTCAGAATTATATTATTGTGGTATTAGGTACTTGTTTTGAAAAAAAAGGATGGAATTTCAAAGAAAATTACATATTTGTCTAATTATTTTTCAATGATATATTTATCCGTATATGCTAAAATATTTTCATAGAAGAAAATTAAATATACGTAAAAGTCAGAGTAGGAAATAGTGCGTAAAGTGCCGGATGGATGGGAAGTTGCCGCCGGACGAAAAACCATGAAAGGTTTGCGGTACTATTTCTGCGTCCGCTGCCGCAAAAGGGCATCTTTCTCTTTATGTGGCATATCTAAGCCAGAGAGGAGGTGCTTTTATGAGGAATACAAGAAAACTGGTTTTCCTTGCTTTGTTTATCGCCTTAGAAGTTGTACTCACCCGCTTTCTATCGATTCAAACACCGATCGTAAGAATCGGGTTTACTTTTCTGCCAATAGCACTATCGTCCATGATGTTTGGTCCATGGTTTGGCGGGATAGCAGCAGCCTTGGCGGATATTTTGGGAATGATGATTTTTCCCGCAGGAGGAGCATATTTTCCAGGGTTTACCTTGACCGCTTTCCTAACGGGGTCAATCTATGGAATTTTTCTTTACAGAAAACCAAAAAACCTATTACGTATCAGTATGGCAGTTATTGTGATTTCAGTAATTATAAATTTAGGATTGGATACATTATGGCTTTGGATGATTACAGGAAAAGCCATAATGGTGTTGCTGCCCGCTAGAGTGATAAAATGTCTCATCATGATTCCCATACAGATTCCAATGATTCATGTTGTATGGCATTATACCCTAGGACGCTTAAACTTCAATTATTCAACAAGTGGAATAAATAGCTAAAATGTAAGAAAAAGTCTTGCTGTAATGCAAGGCTTTTTTGTTTGTCGTATGCCCAACATGGAACCATTAGCCTAAAACAAGGATGTCCTCTGGCTTGAGGTATACGAACTACATTGAAAGCTTAAGTCTGTAGGTGAGTTTGCATCACAAAATGAAACCCAATATCTACCTGAAGTAGATAAAGCTATTGTATAAGTCTTACTCAATTTTTAAGAGGTTATTTTGGGATTAGTAATTTTGTCAGATAGTTATCATAAAAGTTATTTAAAGAAGCAGCAAAATTCAATTTACCATCATATGCACACCATTCCATTAAAAGACCATACAGATAGGTCATAATAAATTTTGCAGTTTCTACACAATCTAAGTCTTTATTAAAGTATCCGTCCCTTTGCCCTGCCCGGATAATATTTGTTAGAACACTTCTTTGAAAAACGCTTGTAACTGCAAAATTTTTGTAATGGTTATCTAATTGGATTTTATGAAAAACCTTCACTTCATCTAGCCGGTCCAGTTGAAAGTACTCCACATAGAAATCAAATATGCAGCGAAGCTGCTCATTAGGCGGTAACGATAGGTTGCTGTTATATCGTTCCAGTATATCACCTTCAGCAATTTTAAATCTCTTTTTAAGAATATCCGCTTTAGATTTGAAATGATGATAAAATGCTCCTTTTGTCAATCCAAGCTCATTACAAATTTGATCTATTGTTACGTTATCATACCCATTCTTTTCAATTAGATAAAAAGCCTTATTCAATAAAATCTTTTTTGTATGAACTGCCTGTTCGACCCGGGACTTCTTGTTTAAACTTTCCATATCCTATCCTATCCTTTCTCTCAATATTATTAGTATAACAACAAAGTATCAGAAAATAAAGAATTGACTTAACATACTGGAGTATGTTAATGTATATACAAACATACTCCAGTATGTTAAATGATAAGGTACAAATATATATTTTACGGCTAATGGGCAGTGTGCCTTAAAACATACGGAAGTGGTGCGAATGAAAGCAGAAGTGCATGATGAACTTTTAGCTGATCCGATGAAGCTTGTACATAATATAATAAGATATTTTAAAGCAATGATTGAAAAAGCTCAATATGAACGATGCATACACTTAAGCTTTTAATAGTTTTTTATGAGCAAAATACGAAGTGTCCCTCCTAAACCGGTATGTAAATTACATGAATATAGCTGGAGCAGAAGTTATTGCTGCCAGACTAAATAGACCTAATTTAACGAAATAAGCAAAAAGAATAAATAAGGAGGAGTTTTTAAATGCTGGATTTAAAGACATTGACAGATGCAGTAGGAGACCTTGATGAAGGCACAGTATTAGACATGTTAAATGAGTTTGTATCAACCAATCCAAGTGAAGAAGAAGCACAAAAAGTAGTGACTGCATGTCAGCAGGGGATGGCTTTGGTAGGGGATTTATTTGACAAGGGAGAATACTTTGTCGGAGATCTGATTTTCGCTGGAGAATTACTAACGGGTGCAATTGATGTATTAAAGCCTGTTATGGGTGGTGGAAGTACGGCTAAGGCAGGAGTTATTGTTCTAGGGACCGTACAGGGAGACCTGCACGATATTGGCAAAAACATCTTTAAAAGTATGTCAGAGGCGGCAGGCTTTGAGGTACATGATATCGGGATCGATGTACCTGCCCGTGTATTTGCTGATAAGGTAAAAGCAATAAAACCACAAATCGTAGGAATGAGCGGTGTTTTAACCTTAGCTCTTGATGCGATGAAGGATACTGTAGAAGTATTAAAGGAAGCAGGTCTAAGAGATGGCGTAAAGATTATCATTGGAGGAAACCCTGTTACGAAGGAAGCCTGTGAACATATAGGCGCAGATGCCTTCACAACGAATGCTGCGGAAGGGGTAAAAATCTGTCAGAGATGGGCATAAAATAGAATTTTTTAGAACGGCAGTATGTTCCGATTTTCCAAAATCAGTGTACTTGCAGCCGTGGTCTGGCTGCAGTTTACAACAGTACAAAAGTGTAAAGCATAAAATCATTCATAAAGGGTGGGTGAAATAGATGAGCGAGATGTCAGCGCAAGCAAAAGAAAGAAATCAACTTTTCCAAGATATTGATGAGGGGAAGATACCTAAAAGAGTGCCTGTATACACCTGGATGGATATAACCTATATCATGCAATATGCAGGTGTTGATTTAAAAAAAGCACAATGGGATGTTTGTGGGTTTAGAGACATGATTGAAGTTGGTGCAAAATCATTTGCATCGGATATTAATCCGGCTACATTTACGCGGCTATATCCGGTCTATAGAATATTAGGAGCTAAAAATTTTATAATGAGTTCTGAAGGGCAAATTCAACATCCAGAGATTACTGGCATGGGTACTGATGAGTATGATGAAATGATTAAAGATCCGTATAAATTCATGCATGACAAAATATTTCCACGATTATACACAAATTTAGATACAACGCCAGCGAGAAAAGCTATGGTATTTGCAAAAGCACAAAAAGCTTTTTTTGACATCATGGGACACATCGCTGCTGCAGACGCTGAGATGAATGCAAAATATGGCCTCGCTGACGATCGGGTGGTTTGTCAATCGATTGCGCCCTTTGATCAGATAGCTGACCAATTCAGAAGCTTTAGCGGAATAAGTGCAGACATTAGAAGGCACCCGGAAAAAGTATTTGCAGCATGTGAAGCAGTATTGCCGATGATGTTGAAAGCCGGAGTGAAATCTAATTCATCAGTTAGCAGGAAAACCTTTATTCCTCTTCATATGGCACCTTATATGAGAGAAAAGGATTTTGAAAAATTCTATTGGCCCACTTTTAAAAAATTAGTGGATGGGTTATGGGCGGCTGGAGCAGGTGTATTATTATTTGTTGAGCATGATTGGACTAGATTTTTAGATTACTTAAATGAATTACCCAAGGGAACACAAATGATGTTTGAATACGGTGATCCGAAGACGATTAAAGAAAAAGTAGGGAAGAAACATATCATTTCAGGGCTTTATCCATTAACATTATTAGCGCAAGGAACAAAACAACAATGTATTGATAAAGCGAAAGCGTTGATTGATATTCTTGCCCCGGGCGGTAATTACATATTTAGTTTTGATAAGGTAGCTTTAAATATAAAGGATGCAAAACCAGAAAACATCATTGCTGTAAATGAATTTGTAAGGGAATATGCAGTTTATTAAAGGAGGAATCTGAGATGGAATTCAAATCAGAATATTACACTTCATGGCCAGCGTATGTAGAGGAAAACAATGTTGCTGCGGAAGAGGAAGAATTTATCGCACCAAATGCCCAGGTGTATGAGGAACTAGTTTTTGCTTTTTCTATGTATCTAACGATGTAAAGCAGGGGTCATAAAAATTAAAAATTGATTAAAGGCAACGGAAAACATCTAAACATGCTTGCACATGCTGGGATATACATGGATATACTAAAAGGTATGGGTCGAAGGGGGACTAAATAAGTGGACAAAGCAAAGTTATATGAAGGAAGAGTAAAGAGATTGATTACCACGGCGAATCATCAGGAACCAGATCGGGTTCCAGTTTTAGGATTAGTTGAAACCTGGGCGGTGTCCTATGGAAATGGGACCATTAGTGAATGTCTGGAAAGCAATGAAAGAGAGTTTGAAATATTTGGAAGGGCTTTTGAAGATATCTATTTTGATGCTACCCTAGGATTTGGTTTGAACCGTGCTATGAAGGTATATTCAGGGTTAGGCACAAATGCATATTTTGTTTCTAATGACGGAACTACCTTACAGCACATTGAAGTGTCTCCAATGAAGGTGGAAGAGTATGATGAACTTATAGCTGATCCGGTAAAATTTTTACGCAATAGGATATTTCCAAGAAAATATCCTAATCTAAACAAGCCTTATCCTGAAAATAAAGAGGCTTTGAAAAGTGCGGCATTAGAACTAGCTGCATTTGGGAAAAAAATGGAGGATGGAGCCGCATATCTAAAAGAGAAACATGGGGTTCCAGTGGCGAGCGGCAATATGGTAATATCTCCTTTAGACATGATATTTGACTACTTAAGGGGATTTACTGGAACAACGGTAGATATGCGGAGAAATCCGGATAAGTTAAAAGCTGCTACAGAAAAACTGATAGATTTTTGTATCGGCCTCGGGACACAAGGCAAATCCCAGATAGATCCATTCCCCTGGACATTCACACCTTTGCACATACCCACTTTCCTAGGGGCGAAAAAGTTTGGAGAGTTTTATTGGCCGGCTTATAAAAAGGTTTTGATGGCAATACACGAAAGGGGAGGAAAGGTTTTTGCGTTTTTAGAGGGAAACTGGGAAAACTACTATGAATATTTGCAAGAACTTCCCAAGTCGCTCCTGATTGCTGCATTTGAAAGGGATGATGTTATGAAAGCTAAAAAGCTGATCGGTGATACCGTAACAATTTCAGGGGGAATGCCAATAGATAAATTGAAATATGGGACGAAACAGGAATGTATTGACCATGCAAAAATGATCGTAGATCATTGTGCTCCCGGTGGGGGATATATATTCTCTACAAATATGGTACTGCTTTCAGGCGGCGATATAAATGTAGAAAATTTTAAAGCAGTAAATGAATTTGTACACCAGTATGGCGCGTATAAATAAGGGGGTGATGTCAATGACCAAAGAACTATCAATGGAAGAATTATTTGAAGAAATAAAGGAAGAACTGAATTTCTTGCCAGATGACAATAATGTAAAGGAAGGATTTTTAAACGGATTAACCTTCATAATGATGCTTTAAGACAAGAAGACGGTTCGAAACCACGGAAAAACACACCCTAAATATTGGAAAAATAAATCTAAAAAGCTTAAACAATAGAGAAAAACCCCCAAATTTGATATGATAGAGTTGTCGAGGCAATATCATATTAAATTTGGGGGTTTCTCCATGCTTAAAGACAAAAATATGCAGTTAATCACCTATTCAATATTATACAATAAAATTTCCCGAAATCATATGCTAAAGAGGATAAATAATGCAGTGGACGCAAGTAAGAATCGTTGTCTTTCTAGAAGTTTATAAGGAGGCAAGCAAATTATGGTAAACCATACTGGTATACAAACAGATCGATTGATGCTTAAAGTTTTAGATGATTCATTTGCACCTAGGGTTTTGGATTTTTTTATACGAAACAAGGAGTTCTTCAGACAGTGGGAAAGTGCTAGAGAAGATATATTCTATTCCCTGGATTTTCAAAAAGAACAATTAACGAATGAGCTAAAGAAGATAGACGAGGGCAGCTTATTTAAGGTTTGGATTTTTGAAAAGGCAGATCAAGACTTTAAGACAGTTATTGGTTCTGTTTCGTTAAGTGAGATTATTCGTGGATGTTTCCAATCCTGTTTTTTAGGTTATCGAATGGATGAACAAAAAAATAATCGAGGCTATACGACCGAAGCTGTTAAGGCTATAATTCATTATGCCTTTAATACATTGAAATTGCATAGGATTGAGGCAAATATAATGCCTGAAAATACAGCATCTATTAAGGTTGTAGAGAAGCTCGGCTTTATCAACGAAGGACTGGCTGCGAAATACTTAAATATAAACGGGCGGTGGGAAGACCATATTCATATGGTAATTCTTAACGGCTCAATAGAATAGGCAAGTGGGGACCGGCCCCACTTGCCTGCATAACGTTACGTAAGGTATTGCTTGTAACGTTACGTAATGCTGTAAAATGCAACTGAGGTGATGATTATGAAAAAAACTTTTACAACAGGAGAACTTGCAAAAATGTGTAGTGTAAGTATCCGTACGGTTCAGTTCTATGACAAAGAAGGGATTGTTAAACCTTCAGATTATAGTGAGGGAGGTAAACGTTTATACACGGAAAAAGAGTTGAAGGAACTTCATCTCGTGTGCCTTTATAAGGCTTTGGGTTTCTCGCTTGAAGAAATAAGGAATATAATAAACGAAAAAAATAGCTATCAGCTGCTTTCAGAAGTATTGTCCAAACAATCCACAAATATCAATGAAAAAATCCATAGTTTACAGCGGACGAAAGAGAAACTTGATGCTATTTTGCAAGAACTTAATGAAACTGGTCAGATTAAAGTTCAGAGTATTGAAGAAGTAGATTTTCTTCTTAATAAGAAGAAAATCCATCGAAAAACGGATATCATGACCTATATATTTATAGCATGCTATTTTTTGCTTTTGATTGCAGGATTTCGAATTGCATTGTTTGTCGGAGGGTTTGCACCTTCTATCCTGATCACAGCAGCAGTGGTTCTACTGCTGGGTATAATCTATTACCATCATCAGGTAAATGCATATATATGTGAATATTGTAGCACTAAATTTACCATCAGTTTTTTTAGAGACATGTTCTCGCCGAATGGTTGGAAGAAAGGAAAGTATTTAAAATGTCCAGAGTGTGGGAGAAGAGGCTGGTTTAAAGAAACTTTCCCATATAAAAAGTAAAAAGAAAAAGTAGAATTGAAAAAAAGGATTCTAAAGACAGGCTTTAGAGATTACTATTGATTTTGGAGGAGGATATGAAAGTTGATCTTTTGGAAATTCTTAAAATGGAGAGAATAAAACCAATAAGAATTTTTATAGAGGGGTTATAAGGCTCCATAGAATAAAAGAGGGTTGACGTGAAAAAAAATTCATCATATAATAATTTTGATAATAATGGAAAGTGAGGATTCTGTATGGAAGTTATTCTTAAATAATTCTTCAATTGAATATTGACCTCAAAGAATAGACGCTGTGCCTGCAAGTGGAGGCTTGTTTTTAATGCGATTCTTTAAGGTGCCATAGAAGAATGTTAAGAATAACGGTACATCTGCAACCTTTCTGTCAATAAATGGATGATTTTGCCGTGTCCTAAACACACGGTATTTTTATGCCAATTTTGAACGCGAGTTCGATATATGCTTGAATTCATTACCATGGAATGTCCTTGATAGGGCAAGACCTTGCTTTTCTTTAAAGGTATAAATCTATGTAATGATTTGGCAGTTTAATTTATTTGGTATAAATGAATGATCTGGTTTATAGTGAGCGAAGCTTGGGCTCTGATTTTTCCCAATGGAAGCTTCGTGGATTTATTGATGATTTTTTAATTCAGGCTGCAAATGAGCGCTATTGTTCATTTGCGGCCTTTTTATGTTTTTGAAAGGAGGTGAGCCTATGCCAAGTCAAAAAACCATGCACTCAAAGAAATAAGGGGAAGGACAATGCATGGATTTCACTTGATGGGTGACAAAAATAATCGGATAAGCATGAAAGCACAAAGCATTGTTCCTCCCTAAAAATAAAGGAGAGGAACATGGAAAAAGTAATACTGGAATGGCAATTGATTGAAAATCCAGAGCATCAAAAAATTGAAAGATATTGTCATAATTGTGGGAAAAAAGTTGCATTTGAGGATTCTCTAAAAAGGAGAAAAAATGCTAATGGCAAGAATATCTATGAATATGCCATCTATAAGTGTGAGAATGGTCACACATGGAACCACAAGCTTGCAGTTTATAAATCTACTGCGGAAATAGAGGAAGCAGCACCTGTACAAACTTGGCAAGGCAGCAAACTGGAAATATTAAAAATTGGAGCCTATAGAGAATTAGACGTAGAAGAGATTGAGATTGTAATAAAACAGGTGAGGGGCAAATGGAGAATTGACAAGCTTTTAGGACAGCAGGTGCATGATCTGAGCCGCTCACAAATAGAAAAATATATTAAGAAAGGAGCAGTATTGCTGGATGGAGAGAAAGTAAAGCCAAGTACCTTATTAAAAGAGCAGCAAAGAATATCTCTGCTGCTGAATATTTTCATCTGATATAGACAGGGGTTCCTCGGACATTCCGGTTGTTCGAGGAACCATTCCTAAGAATTCAATGAAATAGTGACTGACTGCGCCAATGGTTATGGCGTTATTTTGTAAGGGGAAGGAGAGTATTTATGAAAAGCGTAGGAGTGCAAAACATAATAGATGGCGACCACTTGAATTTTAATGTGTTGGAGAGATTTCTCCAGAGGCCGGAGCCCTTTGCATCCGGTGAAAAATTATTTTGGAATGACCCGCATATTTCTAAAGGGATGCTTGCGGCCCATTTAAATCCTGCCATTGATGCTGCCAGCAGGAGGCCTGAGACCATTGAAAAAACCGTTAATCATATGATTCGCTCCATGAATCTCAAGGCAGGGGATAAAATATTAGACTTGGGATGTGGTCCGGGATTATACTGCAAGCATTTTGCCCAACAGGGGTTTTCGGTAACGGGGGTAGATTATTCCCAAAGGTCTATCGAGTATGCAGAACAGGCAGCAACCGATCATTCTCTGGATATTGAATATAAATATATGGATTATCTGGATATGAACTATTGTGACACATTTGATGCAGTGCTTTTAATCTATGGGGATTTTTGTGTGATTTCCGATAAGAAAAGGGATTTGCTCTTGAGGAAGATCCATAAGGCATTAAAACCGGATGGATACTTTGCCTTGGATGTATCTACAAAAATTCATCGGAAGAAAAACGGGCTGAAAAACCGCTGGTATGCCGCAGAAAATGGTTTCTGGAAACCAGAGCCTCATTTGGTACTTGAAAACGGCTTTGACTATCCGGAAGAAAATCTTTATCTTGACCAGTATCTTGTTATCGAAAAATGTGGAAAGATTAGTGTCTATAGGAATTGGTTTCATGACTACTCTCTGGGAGAGATCCGGGAGGTATTGGAGGCGGGGAGTTTTTCTGTACAGTCAGCATGGAGCGATTTAACGGGCAAGCCATACAAAGAGAATAGTGAGTGGATAGGAATTGTGGCAAAGAAAGAATCTCTTATTTAGCCTATTTTCAACACCAGAATATAAAAAATAGAACATATTGAAAATGTTCTATTTTTCCTGGACGCAGTCTGACGGTTCTGTTGTCTTATGAGAGATTAAGGGAATCTCAATGAAATAAAGGAATAGGAAAGCCTATAACCAGAAGGGCTATAAAGCAAGACAAAGGAAATATCCTTCTATTATGACTATATGTCGAAACTTGCGAATGTTATATATAGGAAATCCTATAAACATGTGGAATATTCATTCTTAAGGAGGTAACTACCTAGAAAACAAGAATGTAGATTGAGAAGGAGGAACATAGGGAATGCAAAATTTATTAAGAAAAAGAGTCTTCATGATTCTTTCTGTTGTTATCTGCTTTTCTAATTCTTTTATTGTTTCATTCGGCGAAAATGCAGATTATGAAAAAGGTGTTACTGGAAAAAGAATTCAAATGGCATCGGCAGATAGTTCGAAAGAGCTAACACGCGAGGAAAAATACAACAAAACATATGGTGAATATATTACTATTTTGATGGGTTTTTATAATGCGTTTGTTGAATTAAAGAAAACTGCTGAAGCTGGCTCTGAGGAAAGTATTAGCGGAAAATGTTATAGCCTGATGACCAGCGTAGATAAGACACTAGCGGAAGCTTCAAATAACCTGGAGCCGGAACCGAAATATGCCTATAGCAAAACATATTTAACGGATAGCTACAGAAACCTAAAAAATGCAATAAATAATCTGGATATGTATGACTTATATATAGTCATCAACGATCTAAACGCAGCTAATGATACGATGAAAAAGATTGATGAAGATATTAAAAAATATAACGAAAATTATACGGAAGCCTTCAATTACTTTAGCATGGTAAAAGGGGGAAAAACCGTTCCCAGTAATCTAAATGAAACTGAACAAGCTTTCTACAATTATTTAAAGGGACATCACCAAGCATTGAATGACATATACAAGAATTTAAATAGCGCGTATGAAATGGTAAAAGAGAATGAAAATCCGACTGAATTAATGAAGGAAACATTCAGTAAACTGAATGGCATATCTTTTCAAAATTTGAAGACCCAAAAAAACAGAAATGTAATGATCATTTTGAATGAACTCACTAATCTAGGAAATGAGGCACTTATAGAACTGGAAAGCTATTTTATTGATGTTATTTCTGCTTCAACAAGTAGCGACGATAAATTTGTCTCAGCATTAGATTCTTATAAGACAAAACTAAATGAATTAAATACGGTTTTTGCAAAAATAGAATCGGAAGCAAAAGATATCAACAAAAATGTTGCTCAAACAGTCCGTGAAATACAGGAAAAAGACTATGAAGAAGCAAAAGCGCTTGGATACAGTACCATAGAAGAATATTACCAAGCACTGATTGCAGCAAATCAACATGGATATGATACCGTAAGCGAATATAATGCGGCTTTACAAGACGCAAAAAATAAGGGGTTTAATAGCGTAGAAGCCTATAAGGAAACCAACGGTATACAAACGCTGGAAGATTTGGAAAAGTACCTGAACAAACACTTTAGTGAACTGGAGACTCCTCAGGGAGAGTGGTTTTTTAAATTCCATGTAAGTGCTATAGCCGCTTACGATAAGAATGGCAAAAAGATTTCTCCATATGATTTTTTAGTTAACACTGATTGGTTCAATCAATCGCCGGGAAGCATAGATGATGCAGTAAATTTAACGGCTGAACAGAAGCAGCAAACCAAAGACATGTTGAGAGATTTTCAGAAAAAAGTAGCGGATATTGCCATCAATGCTTTTCCGAATAAAAAAATACAAGGAGGATTCTATACAGTATCTACATATTCAAAGAGCACACTAACGGAGCTGCGTAAGGCTAAGAGCTTTGAAGAGTTTTCCTCTGTACTTCGTCAAACTGACTCAAGAGATGCTTCAAAAATAACAGAGTATACGAGTTTTAGCTTTTTAACATGGCGAAACTTTAAAAGTGCTACAGGATCAGAGGCGTACGATGATAATAAAATTACTGAATTTTTCTGGTATACGAAAGATGACAAGTTTAAATTCTAAACCGGAAAAGATTGAAAGGCAGATTTTGAATAAGAAATTAAAGGACATATGAGAAAAAATAATGTATCGGTGAAACGGGCACCGCTTCATTAAGAATACGAAGCGCGCTATTTCAATGGCGATGTAGTGCACGGCCCAGTTACTGTAACTTTATCATTTATATTTATAACAGTGTTATTATAATAGTAGTGAGCATCAATCCTGCCATCTTTATCCATAACTCTGCAGTATGTTGAAACACCGGATGGTGCTCCTACTATTCCCATCTCTATACATTTTCTTGCAATCAGCACCCCTCCACGTACAATGCTCGATGGTTTTTTAAACAATATAGCGTTCTTTGCTATCAAATTGGCCTGGTAACACCCCTTAGCAATGATTACTATATTACCATTAGCCTGGATATTAGAATTTTGTCCATTTTCAAAAATAACATCTGCCTGATTATAACAAATTCTTTAAAAAATAAATACATATCCTAAAAGACAGGAGAACCGTCCCCTTGTCTAACACCATTATTTTCTCTTCTATGCAGTTTCTTGCAGTGCCGGTTTTTTAATAAGGCTTTTATTTTTCCATCTGCCGGTAGAATAATACACCTGACTCATAACAAGAGAAAGTATAGAGCTCACTGCCATTGCAATCCAGATACCATTTGAGCCTAGTGAATCGTAAGAGGATAAGAATTTGGCCAAGGGTACGCGGATCAGCCATAGGGACGCAATAGAGAAGATCATTGTGGATACAGTATCGCCAGCTCCTCTTAGCATGCCATTTATCACAAAGGATAGGGCGAAGGGGACGTAAGAGATCCCAACAATACGTAAGTAGCGGCTTCCTGTTTCTAAAACCTGTATATCGGTAGTAAAAAGCTTTAGCACAAAAGTTGGAGCAGCCATGACAAAAATTGTAGTCACACCGGTTACAAGGATCGCAGCAATACTCCCCCACTTATATACTTCTTTTAGCCGATCATTTTTACCAGCGCCAATACTCTGTCCTGCAAGGGTTGATACAGCTAATCCTAAGGACATGGCGGGCATGAAAGCAAATTGATCAAGTCTCGAGGCGGCACCAAAAGCGGCCACAGTCTCTGAACCAAAAGTATTGATGATGCCGGTCATTACCACCATGCCCAAGGAAACTACAATCTGCTGAATACCTGATGGCAGACCGATTTTAAATATCTTAGCAGTTAATTCAGCGTCATACTTAAGGTCCTTCAGTTTAAAGCTAATCACATGGTTTGTTTTATTTAAATGTCTTAGAGCAAGGAAGAAGGAGAGGGATTGTGATAGCATTGTCGCTAAGGCTGCTCCTTGAATGCCCATTTGAGGAAAAGGCCCTATTCCTAAAATAAATATTGGATCAAGGATTAGGTTTGTTACAGTAGAGATTATTAGAAACTTCAATGGTGTTTTCGAGTCGCCCAGTCCCCGCAGGATAGAACTGATGACATTGTATCCAAACATAAAGATCAATCCGATAAAGAAGATGTTCAAATAGTCAGTGGCATAGTCTAAAATATCCTTTGGAGTATTCATTAAAATGAGAATTTTTTCACTAAAGGCTAACCCTACAAGGGTAACGATAATTGCGCCACCCCCTAACAGCAAGAGGGAATTATTAATGGTCTTAGAAATCATCTGCTGGTTCTTTGCACCGGCATATTGGGAGACCAATACGGTTGTTGCCATCGTGATCCCCAGGACAAGAGATACCAATATCATTATGATTGGAAAGCTTACAGAAACAGCACCTAATGCTTTAGCGCCAATAAATCTTCCAACCCATATACTATCTACCGTGTTGTATAATGCTTGTAACAGATTTCCGAGCAGCAAGGGAATGGAGAATGTAATCAAGTGTTTTAGCACACTTCCGGAAGTTAAATCATTGCTATGTTGTTTATTCATTTTGTTTACTCCTTTTCGACGACATAATTTTTGCGAACCGCTTTTTCAATAGAAGCACTCAGCTTTGCAAGACTTTTTGTGATGTCTTTCAGGTCTTCATCTGATAAGGCGGAGGTTAGCAGGTTAAATATTTCTCTGCTTTTATCTTTCGTTTCAGCCAATATTTTCTCTCCTTTTTCCGTAAGGAGAATGTCTATGTTTCTCCTGTCAGAGGCGTTTTCTTTTCTTAAAACATAACCTTCCTCCACCAACTTGTTGATTGTTAAACTGAGAGATCCTTTAGTTAAGCTGAGATCACCGCACAGTGAAGTTAAATTGATTTGAGGATTCCTTTTGATAAGTTTCATAATATGAAATTGATGAAAGGTTAGGGGATATTTATGAAACTCTTTGAGCATGATGTGGCGTATATCCATATTGATCTGCTTTAACAAGTCTTGAATCTGTTCTGAATGGCTGGTTTTTATAGAATCCATGGCGGATACTCCTTCCTCTGTTGGAAATTAGTTTTAAAACAAAAATGTTATATAATATAATAGTTTTATTATAAAACTATTATATTTTTATGTCAAGGGATACATCGATAGAAAATATAGGAGAACAGCTGGCTGATCACTTTATGGATCATAGGATATTCCAATTCTTAAACGGCTACGCCTGCTTTCTGTTTTGATTAATTTTTTCAATCTCAGCAGTATTCTTGTCAAGCACAAATCCTGTTTTAATGGTAAAATATAGAAGTGAAGTGATGGATGCCATGCTTTTGAATCTTATTGATTAGATTCTATAATAACGGGAATTTTTATAAGGGGGGTTTGCGGGGGTATGCTGACCGTACGACAGGCTAAAGCGGGGGAACATGAGATTTTAACAAAACTAGCGATGAGATCTGAGGCCCATTGGGGCTATGATTCGGATTTTATGGAAACCTTTGAGTCTATTTATGGAGTAACGGAGGCGTTTATAAACATTCATCCAACCTTTGTTATGGAAGAAAAGGGGAATATTGTTGGATTCTACAGTATCCTAATCAATAACCAGGGGACTTCTTTGGAATATTTCTATATTGAACCGGCGTTTATAGGCAAGGGATATGGAAAATTATTATGGAATCATATGGTGGAAAGCTGTAAAAACTACGGCATTAAAGAAATTGTATTTGTGACAAGTCCCCAGGCAAAGGAATTTTACACAAGAATGGGTGCCGAACAAACCGGTGAAGTGGAATCACTGGTTAAAAAAGGACGTAAAATCCCCCGGCTGGTTTATAGATTTGCTTATTGAAAGTTTAATAAGCTGTAAAGAGAAAGGAATGATACACATGGCCAAAATGGATAAACGGGCAATCACATTAAAGGATGGAATCATTGAAATCGAAAGTCCAAAGATTGAAGATGCTGAAGAACTTATAAGATTTATTAAGACAGTAGATATTGAAACGGATTTCTTGATTAGAGAACCTGATGAGTTCAAGTTTGGATTGGAAGATGAGCAGAAATTCATACAAAGCAAACTGGAGTCTGAAAGGGATTTGTTTTTAAAGGCAACCTATCATGGTCAAATCGTAGGAACCCTTGGGTTTGCTGTGTTAACGAATAAGCGGTATAGACACAGGGGGCAATTCGGCATTGCAATACAAAAAGCCTGCTGGGGGAAGGGAATCGGAAAAGCACTGATGGAAACCCTGCTTGAATGGTGTGAACAAATAGGCATAGAGAAAATAACCTTGGAAGTAGATGCAAATAATGAACGAGCAATAGAATTATATAAAAAATATGGATTTGAACAAGAAGGATATTTGAAAAACGATAAAAAAATGTCAGACGGCAGCTACAGAGATTCGTTAATCATGGCGAAAATGATGATAGAATAAGTCTTTATGCGCCTTTATTGCAAAATGGGAATGCTGTGACCGATGCAATAAAAGAAAACTAAAAAGCCGAAAGGAAGTTTTCAAATGGGGAAACCAAGATTTTTTATATTTGTGCTGGTGCTGGTATTAATGAGCGGATGCGGCAATATAAATGCTATCTCACACAGAGTTGTAATAGCTTTATGTTTAACAAAAAATAGAACATTTTAACTATGTTCTATTTTTTTGTGCCTTTTTTTCTCGAATTTTCACTTGAATCATATTTTTGTTTAATAAACTCTACATATTCATCGATTTGCTCAACGGCCTCTTCAGGTAAGCCGGATTTATCCAAAAGATAATACTTACTTCCGAGGTTAGTTTCCATTACTGCAGATGCATCCCTCCCATAAGGGTTTTTTATTTCAGATCTTCCAAGGAGGTAGTCGGTAGTAACATCAAAAAAATCAGCAATTTTTTGTAAAAGTGCATAATCCGGTGTTCTTTTATTGCTTTCATAAAATGATATGGTTGATTCTCCGAGGGAGAATATATTTGCAATTTCTGCCTGAGTCAGATTTTTTTCCTTTCGAAGTTGCTTAAATCTAAGTCCAAAATTCATATGATCAACCTCCCTGGTTATATTGTAACATTGCAATATGCAAAGTAAAGCAAATAATAAATAACTTTGCAAAAAAGAAAGTTTATCTATAAATATACTTGACAAAACGCAAAGAAAAAATTAGTATTATAATATAACTTAACAAAATGCAAAGAAATGAGGTGGTGAATTTGGCAAATGTTAAAAAATGTGAAATAAAGTTTGCGCTGAAGAGAATTAAGCAGATAAGAGAATCCACCGGACTGACGCAAAAGGATATGGCTGATAAGCTGGGGATTTCCGAGAGCTTTTATTGTCAGCTGGAAGGAGGAAAACGAAAGATGACGATCGACTATGGGATGAAAATTGCCCATGCATTGTCAAAGTCATTAGATGAAATCTTCTTACATACGAACTTTTCAAAAAGTGATGAAGATATAACATAAGGAACAATATCCGCAAGTCATGACATTTATTATATAATCATCTTCTAAAAAAAGAAAAATATAGCGTTTGATGGGGGATATTTTTATGATTGAAAGTGCATGTGAGGAGAAGTGGGGCGTTATATTGATAGCAGATAGTAGTGAAATTTTATATGCCAGTAGAAATGATAGATATGAAACCAATCATTTTTTGAACAAGATAAGTGTCTTTGAAAGGATAAGAACAGAAAGTTTTGGTATGGAAATGTGCGGGAATTACAGGGTATTCATTGAGAGGATGCGTATAAGCAATCAAGCCATATATGTGGTAGAATTTATGGATACTTCCCAGCAGGACAGTTTTTCCCATATTGCATATAAAGACCTGATGAGCGGATTATATAATCGCAATATGTGGGAACACCTGATAAAGAACAGATGCCAGGAATCCTGCTATCAATTTAATACCTTGATAATTATTGATATCGATAATCTGAAAGAAGTCAATGATCAGGAAGGACATGCTGTTGGAGACCGGGTCATTAGAACCGTAGGCCAGTCGATTAAAAAATCTATCAGATCAAAAGACATTGCTTTCCGGTATGGAGGGGATGAGTTTATTATTCTATTAAATAATTTAAAAAATAATAATCTAGATAAACTGATTAAAAGGATAAAGCGGAAGATCTACAAGAATTCCAATGAAGATAAAATTCACGTAAGCATTGGTGCGACTAGCTTTAAAGATTTATCGGAACTACAGCTGGCATTCCAGAAAGCAGATCGTAAATTGTATGAAGAGAAGCAATCCAAAAAGCTGCAGAATCTCAAGGAAAAGAAATATGAAATGGTAGAGCTGAAAGAGACGATAGAAGAAACCAGAGAGAAATTGAATGATTTAGCGGCTGTAAAGCAGAATCATCTAAGCGAAGATATATTAGCCTTAAGCAGGAAATTAGATCTTATGATTTATCGGTATATGGCTTTTGAAATGGAAGCCTATAAAGCGCAGTGTAAAATCCCTTAATATCCGTAAGTTCCAACGTGGACAAGCACCTTTAAAAGAAAGTGTAGAATTAAGATAAAGCCTAATTTAATAATGTTAAAATCCCTTCATACACTCCCCAATTACAGTAGTGATTGGGATTTTTTATTAGATAAAAGTTTTGAGTATATAATTTTCGAAAACTTTAACTGCTAAATTATTATTATCTTTAAGCCAAATGATATCGGTACCAACCATCCCGCTCTCAGATGCAACTTCAAAACAATTAATTAAGTTATTATCTTGAATTTTATAACTCGATCCAAGCATGGCAACGCCGATTCCCTGTTCTACACAAACAATCATCGAAGCAATATTGTTGACGTATTTGATTTTATGGGGCAAGAATCCATGCTGCTGGCAGACCGAGAAGATATATTTTTTACCCTGAGGAGATTCATTTTCATCAAGCAGTAAAAAGGTTGTATCTCTAAAATCAATTAACTGAAGACCTTTTTTATCAGTAAAATCCAGTGTAGAAGAATAATACAATTTGGGATTTGACCTGGATAGGACATATCTGGATGCGATATTGCTATCATACAGTTCTAGAGAATATGTAATGATTAAATCAAGATTTCCATTCATCAAACCGGTTCTCAATTCTTTATAAGAATAACTATTTATGATGAGATTTATATTCGGATATTTTTCTATGAAATCTGTGAAGATTCTGGGAGCGAGTCTGTTGAGATTGATCAAACCGTGTAAGCCAATGTTTAAGTGTGCTTCTATATCCGAATTAATATTTGAAGCTTTTTGCATAAGGCAATCAATTTTATTAAGTATATCAACAAAATCATCATAGAGTATTTTTCCATGAGGGGTCAAAGATACATATTGATTATTCCGCTCAAAAAGCTTTATTCCAAGCTCATCCTCAAGAAGAACAATTTTTTTACTGATATTGGGTTGTGTCGTATACAATATTTCAGCAGTTCTTGTAAAGTTTAGTGTTTGTGCACAAGTGACGAAACACCTGATTTGTGCCAAATTCATCAGCACCACTCCTACATGTAATGATAATTTCAAAGGGCTATTCCATATTGGAATAGCAACATTCTATAAGTGTATTTCACAAGAATTTCCAAATGTGCTAAACTCAAGAATAACAGGAATACACTCGTATATACCGTAATTTGATTATATCACAATTAAACATTATTGTGAATATTACGACATTCTGGCGAGTATATTCTAGACTATTAAAAAGTAGGAGGTATGTCAAATGTCAACTGCAAAGAAAACGATTGCACTATCTCTAGTGGTCTGTATGATGTTTATAAGTAGCGCTTGCGGAGGTGGAGGGAATCCAGCCGGCAGTAATTCTGAAGAGGTTACATACACATGGAAAATGGGAACAATCTACAACGATCCTGCATCAAGACCTGATTATAACAGTTTTGGTTTATCCATGAAGAAGTTTGTAGAATTAGTGAATGAAAAAAGTGAAGGCCGTATAGTGATAGAGCCTTATTATAACTCTATCTTAGGAGCAAGCCAGGAACTTTTTGAACAACTAAGAAGAGGGGAACTTGAGGTGTTCTATGGACAACCCATGGCCAATGTTGATTCGAGATTTGGGGCATGGAGTATTCCATATTTGTTTTCAGATTACGATGCAGTTACAAAGGCTATAGCAAGTCCGGATGCACCACTATTCAAGCTGTCTCAGGAATGGGTCAGGGAGAATAATGCAGAGCTGATAGCCGTAGGCCCTTCTGTATTTAGAGGATTTTTCAATGTTAAGCATCCTGTTGCTACAGTTCAAGATTTAAGAGATCTTAAGGTGAGAATTTATGAAGACCCTATTGTAAACTTATTCTGGAAAGACATTTGCAATGCTACTTCCATGCCTTACAGTGAAGTCTATACAGGATTGCAAACAAAGACAATTGACGGGCTGGAGTTTGCTGATACTTCCGTTGTATCAAGTAAATATTATGAACTTGGAAATTATTTTACGGATATTAATTGGCAGTGGACCTCTGGCGGCAACATTATTATAGGTAAAAAATTCTGGGATCAACTGCCGGAGGATTTAAAGGAAATCGTAAGGGAATGTGCTTGGGAAGCTATGGAATATCAAGGAATAGAAGAAAAAAAGAACAAAGAATCCGCCTACAGCACATTAAGAGAGTGTGGAGTGGAGATATATGAATTGTCTGACGAAGAGAGACAAGGCTGGATTGACTATGCCCGTTCACTAGATAGTCGAATTAGAGAAGCAATAGGCCCTGAAACATACGATGCGGTTGTAGAAGCTGTTAAATTAGCGAAATAAATACGAATACACAAAATATATCTATAAATATGAAATCGTCAGGGGATGGTTATTGGATGGAGATACTAAAAAAGCTTGATGCCTTAGCTTTTAAAGCAATTCGAACATTTGCCGGGATTGCTATGGTTTTACTGACTGCAGTAATCATTATCCAAATATTGGCCAGATATGTTTTTAAAGTTTCAATTGGAGGAATAGAAGAAACCCCCATTTTCTTAATGATGATTAGTGTTTGGCTGTCTGCAATCATCGTTGCCCGTGAAGATGGACATGTAAAAATTGATTTGATTGATCTTATGATTAAAAATAAGAAAATATTGTATATACTCAAAACCGTATTAAGATGTCTAACTACAGTGGTATTAGGCATATATGCAAAGTTTGCCCTAGATTATTTAATCAGCAGTATGCGGTTGGGTGATACTACTCCCGGACTGGGAATACCTGTTTGGACGATGCATTCCTTTGTATTTATAAGTGCCTTTTTTATGACGCTGTACTATCTGATTAACAGCATAAAGGCCATAAAGGAGGTATGGGAATGGCGTTAATAGCATCAATAAGTGCAATATTAATATTAATCTTTATAGGGATGAGTGTTCCCTTTTGTTTCTTAAGCGGTTCATTAATCTATATATTTATGACAGGAGCCAGTACTGGAACCTTTGTGTCGACATCCTATTATGCTTTGGATTCCTTTTCTACTTTGGCAATACCGCTATTTATGATTGCCGGCACATTAATGGAGAAGAGTGGAATTGCACGTACTTTGATAGATTTAGCAGAAATGATATTGAAAAAAACAAAAGGCGGAATGGGTGCTACGATTCCTTTAGTTTCTTGTTTTTTCGGGGCTTTAAGTGGATCAGGTACAGCAACTGTAACTACATTGGG
The DNA here is from genome assembly GCF_001750685.1 of Geosporobacter ferrireducens. Lineage (GTDB taxonomy): Bacteria > Bacillota > Clostridia > Peptostreptococcales > Thermotaleaceae > Geosporobacter > Geosporobacter ferrireducens. Next base: position 4,120,444 of record NZ_CP017269.1, read on the forward strand.
TTCCATGATGGCACCGAGACTTACTGAATTAGGTTGGGATAAGAGATATCTGGCTGCTTTTATTGCTGCATGCGGTCCTTTAGGGTATATGATACCACCGAATATGAATGCAATCATCTACACCAGGGTATCATCCGCATCTGTTGCAGCACTTTTTTTGGCAACGATTATTCCAGGGATTCTATGGACGATTTTATACTTAATCATTAATAGATACACGTATCATCATTGGTACAATCCAGAAAACAGTGTAACTGCGAAAATTGGTATGGCTGGAGAGCAGACAGCGGAAAACGGTGCAACTGCGAAAAGTATCATTGTTGAAGAACAAGCAGCAGATAAATTAACGATTATAAAAAGAGCCGGTGTAGCGTTTTTAATGCCGGTAATCATCATGGGAGGCATTTACTCAGGGATATTTACAGCAACCGAGGCAGGAGCGGTAGGATGTGTTTATGGTTTAATCGTAGGGGTTCTTATTTTTAAAAAGATGTCGCTGAAAGAAGCATTTTCAAGCTTTATAAAAACAGGATCATCACTGGGATCTATTCTAATTATGTTTCCTATGACATTGATCTTTACCAGAATATTGGTACTAAATGGGGTCCCGGGTATGGTAACACAATTTATCACAGGGATTTCGTCAAATAAATATGTGATTATTCTAATTATAGATTTGGTGCTCATCCTGGCAGGCTGTTTCTTGGATGCGGGGGTACTTTTATTGGTTTTTACACCGTTGTTGCTGCCAACGGCAGCTATCATTGGCATAGGAGAAATACAATTGGGGGTTATGATGTTTGTGGCGGTTGGCGTTGGCACGATTACACCGCCCATGGCGATGAACTTATTTATAACAGGGAAGATTACAGGTGTAGAGATGATGGATATGATGAAACCATTGTTACCATTCCTGTTGTTTGCAGCGATACCCATATTGATACTGGTTACTTTTGTACCGGCGGTTAGTACATTTTTACCAAGCTTGATCTTAAGCGGCGGAATGTAAGGGGGAAGTATATTGATTGAAAATAAGATCATTACCAAGACCAGGGAAATCAAATTGAATAAAGAAAAGGCAAAAAGAATTATCAAAGCAGATATTTGTGTTGTAGGTGCTGGCATATCGGGAATAGCTGCAGTCTTAGAAGCTGCAAAGCTAGGCAAGAATGTGATTGTGATAGATAGTCAAAATCAGCTTGGAGGCCAAACCTATAATTCGAATATCGGTACATTTTGCGGTTTTTACTCAAATAGAAATGATGAAGTGAATAGCTATCAATTAACCCATATTCAGGCTGACGAGATGTTTAAAGAATTAAATGAAATGGGCGGGTTGTATGAAGGGATGGGTTCTCATACAATCGTGCCTATGTATAATGAAACGATATTTCTAAGATGGGTAGAGAAAAAGTTTTTAGAAAATCAGATAAATTTTTTATTAGGGTCTTCAGTATTCAAAGTGAACAAAGAAGGTAGGAGGCTTCAATCTATAACAGCTGCATCTAGATATGAGACGATAGAAATCATTGCAGATGGTTATATCGATGCAAGCGGTGATGCCGTATTGGCATGGTTAGCGGAGGTACCCTGCAATATATCCGAGCATGGAAATATTTATGGGACACAAATGTTTATCTTAGAAGGAATAGATTATTCTGTACCCACGCCTTCAGAAAAAGAAATGGTAAAAAGACTTTCTGAAAAGGGAGACAAATACGGACTAAAAAGAAAAAGAGGATTAATGTTTTATACATTACAACGTAGAGATACCGCTTATGGTAACATGACACATGTTTTGACACCATTAGATACTATTGGGGCATCAAAAATTACCATTACCGGAAAGGACCAAGTGGATCATGTGGTTGAATTCCTAAAAAGCGAATTTCCGGAAAACTTTAAGAATTCCAGGGTAAGAAGTTATGGACATACAGGAATCAGACAAACACGATGGTTAAAGAGTAGAAAACAAATTTCTTTAGAAGATGTTAGAAGTGCTGTAAAGTATGAGGATGCAATAGGAAGAACAGCTTGGCCGGTAGAACTGCACGACAATAGTGATGGATATGTTTGGGAAGTGTTTCCCGTGGACCATGTTCATTATATTCCCCTCGGAAGCCAGCTGTCACCAGAGCTCGATAATTATGCTGCTGCCGGAAGATGTATTGATGGAGACGTAGCTGCCTTATCAAGTATAAGAGTTATGGGACCATGTATGGCTACAGGCGTTTCTGCAGCTCATGCTCTGGATATGGCAGGAAAAGGCAGTGTTCATGACATTGACATTAAAAAGTTGCAGGAAAGACTGTCAGATAACCTTACTGGGATGGATTAAATTCATTTTTATCCTTTTGAGAAATGATTAGAATAAAGAGAGCGAGATGATATTTATGAAGTTAAAAGATGATGAAAAAGCCATGCTTAGTGGAGAAAAAGGGTTGGCTGTTCAGAAAGCAATGGAGATGTTGGTACGTTATGGAGAGGCATTAGGCGCCGAAACATTTGTAAATACTACAAATGTTGGCGGTTATATGATAGCAGACTTAAAACAAAAACAACGGGTTGGTGATTTTGACAGTATCTTTTCAGATTTAAGTCTGGATAGTGATGAAAGAGTGGTTTTTCCGAAGGTAGCTGTGCCTTCCTGCCAGTTTGAAACATCTATGGATCCCGATCATTACGAGCTCATAGGAAGAACGAGAGAGGAATATGAGCTGTATCAGGAAAACATCAGGTATCTGGCAAGTTTGGGCATTCAATTAATGTGTACTTGTACCCCTTATCTCGTTGGAAATGTGCCCGTGAAGGGAGAGCATTGTGCGTGGATGGAATCCTCGGCAGTTGCCTATATCAATGGAGTTTTGGGTGCCAGGACAAACTGCGAGGGCCGGGAAAGCACCACCTCCGCCATGCTGACGGGAAAAATCCCCTATTGGGGGTATCATGTGCCGGAAAACAGGCTGGGTACGCATCTAATTCATGTTGAGGACAGCGTAGTTACACCGGAGGACTGGGGTTTGTTAGGATACTATAGTGGTAAAATTGTTCAAGAAAAAGTACCTGTAATAAGCAACATCCTTACTGTACCGGTTAGAGACATGCTTAAGCATTTTGGTGCAGCAGCAGCTTCGGCCGGTGGAGTTGAAATGTATCATATTCCAGGGATTACGGCAGAGGCCAATAGCGTAGCGGATGCCTTCGGGAAAAAGAAACCGGTAATGGAGTTAAAATTCGGGACTGAAGAAAAGAAATATGCCTATGATATGCTTAATGCCATAGGGAATGACGACAATGTGGATTTTGTCATGCTGGGATGCCCGCATTACTCCATGGACCAATTATGGCATCTCTGCCGTCTGCTGGAAGGAAAAAAAATCAAAGAGGGCGTAAACATGTGGGTATTTGTACCCCAAGCCATTAAAAATGTAGCGGAGAGAAATGGATTCAGAAAAATCATTGAAGATTCAGGTGCAGTTCTAATGAGAGATACTTGTCCTGCTTTAGGACGTTTTAAGCCGAAAGGAACAAAGGTTCTTGCAACGGATTCTGCAAAACAGGCCCACTATCTGCCAAACATAACCGGGATAGAAGCATGGTATGGTTCTACAGAAGAATGTGTCGATGCCGCGCTTACCGGCAAATGGAGAGGTGAATTGAAATGAAAAAGATAATCCTAAAGGGAAGAAAAGTATGCGGGGGATGTGTAGAAGCAGAAGCGTTGGTTACGAAAGAAACCATATCGGGATGGGGCGGAATTGACCCTAAAACAGGCGTTATCATCGACTTAAGACATGAATTAGCAGGAGAATGCTTTGCCGGAAAGGTATTAGTATACCAAGGGGCGAAGGGATCCTCCGGCTGGTCGGGACAGTTTCATGAAGCAAGATTGAATGGTGTTGCTCCCGCTGCCATGGTCTTTAATGAAACGACTACAAAAATTGCTTTAGGGGCAGTGGTGACAAGGGTACCGGCCGTTACAGATTTAGATCAAGATCCAACAGCGGTAATTGAAACCGGAGATATTGTTAAAGTAGATGGAGACAATGGCATTGTTGAGATTATAAAAAAAAATAAGTAATTGTTCAATGTAAATAATCTTATATATTATATCTCCCATAACAAATAGTAAGAAATCCCGATGAATAAAAAGATCGGGATTTTTTACTTATCTTTCTTCCAGTACATCATCATATATTTTACATATTTCGTTATAGTCATAGCTCATCATAATTCCTCCCCGGATTATGTTCTTATTTTCCCAAATTTTTTACCCTATACCAATAGCTGTACTGCTTTTCGTAGCCTAGTTTTTCATAGAGTGCTTTCGCTTCTTCATTGCTATCTACAACCTGAAGATAGGAATGTGTACATCCATCCTGAAGAGCCGTATAAATGAGATCTTCCATTATCTTCATTCCTAACCCTCTACGCCGTTTTTCCTTATGAACACCTACATCATACACTCCTACATAGCCTCTTTCTGCTACGCCAAGAGCTACAGCAGCAATTTTCCCATCCTCCAGGATATATCCATAATAGGTGTCCGGCACGATGCATTGCAGCATTTTATGTAGGGTAACTGCATTCGGGTAACTAATCTGATTCATGTGAACAAAGGCTTCAAACCAGTCATCTTTGAATCCTTTATATATGACAGCATTCTTTTTACTCTGCTCCTTTATCTGAAACTTGGATATATTTTTTAACATAACGTTGGTTTTTGCCTCATAGACATACCCCTTTCCCTGTAATATTTCATCAATTTTATATGCCTCTGTACACTCCGTAAGTTTAAAAACGGTGGCCAAATGATTTTTTCTAAACAGGCTCTCACAAATTTCTATGTTTTTTTCTGTATCCGTGCTGCATGGATAGATTGGATTCACAGAATTTGCCCGTTTTGAATAACCATTGGCAAATCTGAGTATCCATCCATTTAAAAATACTGTAGAGAGGGCAGGAAGTGCGTTCATAGATAACTCCTCAATTTTTTGTATCATTTTATCTCCTCCTTAAAAATATAATCGGAGTTTAGGTCTTATCTTACTTCAAGATGCCTACCACCATTTGTATGTTCGCAGCTGACGTGGGAGTGGCTTACGCTTGGGGGGAAATATAGGATGATAGCGATCAACGCTTTGGATCATATGGTGGACGCATGGACGTCTACTTATATAAAAGGCAATTATAAAATTTACAATCCGCCGGCGAAGTAAGCCTGCCAAACTTTTGAAATAGAATAATAATCCTGTTATTTTCTGAGGGAGAAATTCAAGTATTCATATATTTCCAGCGGTATCTTATCCAGTATAAAAGTATTCATATAGTAATAAATGAAACTGCCCTTTCTCTCTTTATACAAGAGCTCAGCATCATAAAGCAGCTTCAGGTGCTTTGAAATACATGCTTCAGTAAGATTTAACTCCTGTGCCAGGCTTTGGGTTGAAGATTTACCCCCATGTATACACCTCAATATTTTAAGCCTGGTTTCATCGGCCAATGCCTTCGTAATTCTTAGCAAATCGCCGGGCACTACATCGGAGCCCCTGTCTAAGTGGGCTCTTATCGTAAACTGTACCATCTGATTTCCATAATCCATTAACAGATGGGGATCGATAAAGGAGCTTACTCTTATGATGATTTGCTTAAGACTGTTAAAGGGTATGGTAAATAGTGTATATTTGTGAAATAGAAAGGCCTCCTCGGTCACTTCAATCCTGCTGTGAAGCTTTTTTACATAATTAATAATACCCATTTTTTCATACATTTCAGAATTTCTTTTAAGGCATCGTACCAGCAGCGGTTCAATAAACCGTAATTCTCTCTCAAAGTAGCCAAGATAATATTCTTTCAGTCCGCTGATCACTTCCCGCTTAGTATTTTCGGTAAATGGGATATCTCCCTGAGCCTTATATTTCAGAAGCACATATTGAAAATCATCCAAGGGTAAGTCTTCCATATAGTTTAATGCTGCTATTACATTAAAATCATTGCAAGGTTCATGAATGTTGCAAAGATCCATTATGGTGCACCAGTCAAATGTACTTTTTCCAAGCTCCCTTAAACGTCCAAATAGTTTATCTGGGATACTTTTTTTCATTTCTTCAGCCCACATAAGACGTTCCAGATGATGTTCCGGCTTTATAAGGACATGAATACTACATAACATTTCAAATAGTGGAGAATAAACGAATTCAATGCTCCAATTCCCATATCTTCCTGAATAAACTTTCATTCCATCCCCCTATTCCATTTCCTCCCATTATACCACAATTTAAAACAAGGCCATATTGCCGGTTTTTTTTGCATATCGTTCTCCTGCCCGCAAACAGGTGCAAATAAGAATAAAAGTAACCAGGATAATCCATATGCTTGCTTGAAAAAATCCCTTTAGTTCATAGAGACTCTCCCCATTTAAAAAAGCCCTCCGCATGGCTTCAACTACATAGGTCAGTGGAAAGATAAAACTAATTATTTTTGCCCAGAGAGGAAATACGATCGTAGGAACTTTAACCCCTGAGAATACTTCCATTGGCTCCTCCAATACAGTAAATAGGAATCCGGTATCCCGGGAGAATAAGAACAAAGCATTTAGCAGCATTCCCCAAGCCACTGCTATGATCATCATAAGAATCGTTACCAGCAGTGCTGCAGGAAGATTGATATGAAAATACTTATACTTCGCTAATAGAATGCACCCGGAAAATACGACCATAACCCATACGCTTTCAAAAACAGAAGATATGGCATTACCAAGAATTACGCTAAATCTGCTGGCTGGCGAAAGATAGATAAGTTCCAGCGTTCCGAACTGCCGTTCAAAGGAGAAAAACCACGCCGATTGAACAAGGGATCGAAAAAAGTTCATACAGATATACCCTAAAAGAATAAAGATAATTAAATTTTCCTGATGGAGGTAGGCGATGGGTGTATTTTCAATCCTAAAGGGTTTAAAACTGTAATAAGAAGATAAGAAACTAATAATGGGCCAGATAAATAATGACACATAGATGATTTTACTGTGAAAATAATTTTTGTGCTGTTTGATCATTTCTGCCTTGACGGTTTTTAAAAAATTTTCCATTTTATCAAGCCCCCTTTGAAAGTTTTATGATTGCATCTTCAAGTTTTGGCTCTTCCTCAAAAAGTTTATGTATTACCAACCGGTGGTCTATACAGGCCTTTGAAATGATACCTTTTAAATCTAAGGATGAAGTAATAATAAATCCACCTTCTCTATCTTCCGCCTGCACAGTGGCTGTTTTATCAGCAGAAGTACATGCTTCACAGAGGATCTGATGGATATTCCCTTTGCTTCTCTCAAGGTTGAGATACAATGTCTTTTTATTCATGCCAATCATGGCCAATTCCTTTGGTGTTCCTTTTGCTATAACTTCACCTTTATTTAATATGTATACATAATCACAAAGTTCTTCAATTTCAGCCATATAATGGGATGTCAGCAGGATTCCCTTTCCCTCTTCGGAAGCAATACTTTGAATATGGGTTCTCAGTTCCCTTGAAATCACTGAATCTAGCCCTAAGGTTGGTTCATCCATGAAAATATAGTCCGGGTTGTTGATCAGTCCCCGCGCTATCTGCAACCTTTGTTTCATTCCCTTTGAATAGTTCTCTACCGGTACATCTTGCTTTTCTTCAATTCCAACGAGCTTTAAAAGATAATCAATCCGTTCGGAAAGAACCCTGTTCTCAATGCCATAGAGCTGACCGAAGTACCAAAGATTTTCTCTGCCTGTAAGTCTCCAGTAAATCATTCGTTCGCCGCCGGCAATCATATTTATTTTCTTTTTTACCTGCATGGAGTCCTTTACCGCATCAATTCCATCCATTGTGATCCTTCCAGCTGTGGGCAGCAGTAGTGTGGACAGCATCTTGATACTGGTCGTCTTTCCGGCACCGTTTATTCCTAGCAGTCCAACAATTTTTCCTTTTTCAATTTCCATATCCAGCTTTTTTACTGCTTCAACACATCTTTTTTCTGATTTTAAGAAACCTATTTTTGCTTTTGTTTCGTATGTTTTTTTCAAGCTTTCAACAACAATCATTTTTTAACCTCCTATCCATGAATTTTTTCAAGGGCAATTCCCTCTATCTTTTTCATCAGTTTAAATCCTATGCAGCAATAGACTGTGCTCAAAATGAGTAAATGAGCAATCCGGCCGATTTGCTCCCCTATTCCCAACCCTAAAAGGGTTGTATTTCTAATCAATATAACTGCATCGGTTACAGGAATAAGCTTTGATATCCATTGAATATTTCTCGGTAAGTACTGATGGGGAAAAGTAATTCCGCATAAGAAGAACAACAGAGCAAACAATGTATTTTGTGAGATATATGTATCCCGAAAATACAGCATAATACAAGCTAGAACCATTGAAAGGGAAAAAAAAGAAAATAAAGCGATGATAAATGAGAATATAAAAGATAAAGCATTAAAGTTTGCAAAGTTTACTCCAAAAGGAATGCTGAAAAGCATCAAAATGAGTATTTCTCCACTTGTCGTAACTACCTGCTGCAGCATATTTCCTAAAAAATACTGTATCCGTTTAAAGGGCGCAATCATTATACTGTCCAATGTTCCTTCCCGCAGCTCTGTAATAAGGCTTCTGCTTACATTCAGGCATGTTCTTACAACATATAGATATACTGCAGTTCCAACAATAACGAAGCTCATATAATCTCCTGTTCCTGCATAATAGGCAAAAGAGCGGTTCATATTGCCCTTGAAGAACAAATGATACATGAAGTATGCTGAAATCGCTGTATATAGACCGGTTAACAAATTACCGATGAAGAAATGCTTGGGATACGCTCTTAATTGAATGATAAAATTTCTCTTCATTGTAGCTTTAAGCGTTTTAAATTCCATAAAAAGCCCCTTTCTAAAATCTAATTAACTGATTAGCTAATCACTTTGCATGTACCCTTAAGGTGTATAGATTATATTCAGAGAGGGAATTCTTGTCAATATTGAATTTAATGGATCGAAACAGTAAAATGGAAAGGGAGCCTCACCATTCTAAGGAAAGGATTGTAAAGGTGTTGCTAGGATACTTAATTTAGAGGATAATTTAAATTTCCAGGTAATCGGAAGTGATGATGTCGTGTATTTGAAACATATCAGACAATAAGCTTTGGGAGCATTAAGACGGGAAAAAGCCGTAAATGATCTGCATGATAAAAATGCATACATTTACGGCTTCTTTATATAGATTATCTTTAAGCATCAAAAGAGACTATAAATGAAGTAAGAACTTTCTGAAAAAAACAATTGGTTACGGCATCAACTTTTAAATAATTTGAGTTTCAGGGGAAAGAAAAGAGCAAAAATTGGGAAGTAAATTAATAAGATAGAGTAAGAAAAATAAATAGATCAGCAAGACAAATTACAGGGTCAAAGCTCTTGGGAATCCTTCCTGAAATTGAGCTTCAAATATAGTTAGAGTAAATACATGTAATGGTGGGGAGAACCTATGCGCATGGATATTGCAGCGATTAGATTGTCATTACTAATGCTTCCGGGAATTATAGGGCTAAAAGTATATAAGAAACTTGTTGGAAGATATCCGCATAGAGAATGGGAGGAGCTAACTGAAATACTCATTTTTTCAGTTTTTTCCTACAGTTTCTTAAATTTAATAATATCCTCCCTAGGCTCATATGTTCCCTTTGTTAAAACGAGGGAATCCTACGACTTTAATAATTTATTAAACGAAATTTTTACTAAAAATGAATTGAACTTTAATTTGGTAATCGTAATCTACGCTTCAGGGATATCCGCCATTTTAGCCTATATTTTCGCATTCATTAGTCAAAAAAACATTATAAATCTTATCGGACAAAAGCTGAAGGTAACCCGAAGGGACGGAGACATAGATCTATGGGACAAATTCCATAATACATATAATGAATGGGTATATATAAGGGACCATAAACTAAATTTAACATACTTTGGCCATATAGACCGCTTCTCCGATCTAGGATCGAAAAAACAGCTCATATTAACACAGGTTTCTGTTTATAACATTGATAGTGAATACCTTTATGATGCAGATGTTGTATATTTGTGCAGGGATGATGACGATTTATCTATTGAGATAAATGCTTATGAAAGAGAATCTATCCTGGGATCAAATTGTGAGGAGGTAGAAAATAATGGACAAAACCAATGGGAAGATCGTTAAAGGAGGCAAAAATCCACCTCCAAGTAAACCGAAGCCTCCAACGGTACCACCTTCACAAAGAAAATAGCATTATTGCCAGCATTCCATAGGCCATTTCAGATAATCAGAAGTGACGGTGTCAACCGTCCATTTGTACTTCGAATAACCTCAAATATTATGAAAATAAACATGTAAAATGGGAAAATACGCCTTATGGAAAATCGGATAGGCAAATCATATTGTTTTCTTTTGTACAGTTTTATCTGAGAAGCAGCTATCTGATGCCTTGTTATCTTCTTATATTGAGATATGTTGTAATAAAAAATATGATTAAATTGTTTAAAAATTGTGACGATATACAATTAAATAGTAGAAAAAAACAATATTACTGAGTTTTTATACTTTAAAATATGAACAATAGATATTTAAAAAATATATTCTAAAAATTGTAAAAGTAAAGCCATTGAAAGGTGGTAACACAAAGTCGTGAGTCTAAGTCATTTTATGATAGGATAGCTGGGTTGCCTATTTTTATCATGCAGGATTAGTCGGAATATTCTATAAAAAATACAAAGAGGGGAGAATACAAATGAAAAGCATCAAAACAAAACTAATTATTTCTTTTTGTATCTTGATTTTATTATCATCTGTTATTTTGGGCACGATTTCTTTACAAAGCGTCAGTAAAACGCTTACTAAAGAAGCAGAAAAGACACTTAGTTCACTAGCCCTTAAAGGAGCAGAAGTAATAGAGGGGAGAATTGCAACGCATAGGCGAACCTTGGAAATGATAGCATTGAGAGATGATATTGGGAGTATGGATTGGGAAATACAACAGCCTATATTACAAAGACAAGTAGAAAGAACAGATTTTATTGAACTTGGAGTTATGCAGCCCGATGGAACTGTTTACTATTCAAGTGGGAGGACGATACAATTAGGTGAGAAGGATCCTACTAGAAAAGCTTTGGAAGGCGATAAGCATGCACATAATTTTGGAATCAGCCCTTCAACGCAGGATATTGTATTAGCGTATGCGATTCCTATTGAAAGAGATGGTAAAGTAGTTGGAGCACTACTAGGTCGTAGGGATGGAAATGTCCTAAGTGAGATTGCAGATGATATAGGATATGGTGATGACGGATATGGCTATATTATTAATAATAATGGAATAATCATTGGACATCCTGACAGAGAAAAGGTATTTAAACAATCCACTCCAATTGAAGAAGCAAAGAATGATGAAAGTCTATCTCCAGTGGCAGAATTATTTGAAAAAATGCTAGAGGAAAAAACAGGAATTCGTAACTATTCTTTTCAAGGCAATGATTTGTATGCTGCGTATGCATCTATTCAAAATACCAATTGGATATTGGTTATTACCGCTAATGAGAGAGAAGTATTATCGGCAATTCCAGAAATACAGAAAAGAATTATTATATTTGCGTCTGTAATTTTGCTAGTAAGTATTGCAATTACATATTTAATTGGTAACTCAATTACAAAGCCTATTATTAGAATAGCAGATCATTCCAAAAAAATAGCTAATCTGGATATTACCCATGATGTTCCTGAAAGCTTTCTAAAAAAGAAAGATGAAATTGGAGCATTATCAAAAGCACTACAAAGTATAACGAATAACCTTAGAGAGATTATCCGGGAAATCAGTAATTTTTCTAAACAAGTGGCTGTTGCTTCTGAGGAACTGACGACTACTTCGCAACAATCAGCAACTGCTGCCGAAGAGGTATCAAAAACCGTAGAGGAGATAGCCAGAGGTGCTTCCGGACAAGCACGAAACACAGAGGAGGGCTCTTCAAAGGCTATTTTATTAGGAGAGACCATTGGAAAAGACCAGGATTATATAAAAAATTTAAATACTGCTTCAAATAAGGTAACAGAAGTTGTTAGTGGAGGCTTAAAAGAAATAGACAATCTGTCTAGAATAACAGAAGAAAGTAACGGTGCGACAAAAGAAATTTACGAAGTAATAGTGAAAACCAATGATAGTTCTAATAAAATTGGACAAGCCAGTAATGTAATCGCTTCCATAGCAGAGCAAACGAACCTCCTAGCATTAAATGCCGCTATAGAAGCTGCCAGAGCAGGGGAGGCCGGAAGGGGATTTGCAGTAGTTGCAGAAGAAATTAGAAAACTCGCAGAACAATCTTCAGCCTCTACAAAGGCTATTGATGAAATTGTTAATGAATTGCAGAATAATGTTCAGAATGCAGTGAAAACTATGGAAAGGGTATCTGCTATTTCGAAAGAACAGACAAGAAGTGTAGTGCAAAATAAAGACAAATACCTATTGATAGACCAAGCAATGAAGGATGCGGAGCAGGCGGTTGAACAGTTAAATGCTTCAGGGGAAGAAATGGAGAAGATGAAAGATGAAATATTAGATACTTTGCAAAATCTTTCTGCTATTGCAGAGGAAAACGCTGCTGCAACGCAGCAGGCAACAGCCTCCATGGAAGAACAAACTGCTTCAATAGAAGAAATCGCAAGTGCCAGTGAAGGTTTATCAGAATTGGCACAGAATCTTCAGTCTATCATTATGAAGTTTAAAGTTTAGATTGGCGGGTAGTTTTCACCAAATTTTATTATGATTCGTTATCATACTTTAGCAAAAGGAATTAAAACACTACTAGGTTCACCTATAGAATAATTTCTAGAAATAAATGCTATATTTGTATAATATTGTTGACAAGTTTATAAAATATAGTTATAATACTATCTAACATATTTAAATTAAATAAATTAAGCGATAATAGAGAGAAAGATATTTTTGAATTAACTACAGAGAACCAATATTTGCTGAGAGTTGGTGTTAATAGAAATATGTAATAATCACTCTTAGCTTCTGCGCTGAAAAATGGAAATCTAGTAAGCAAAGACGTGTAACTACGATAAATGTTTAGGATTCACTAATGACAATAATTTGTTAAAGTCGATCTGAATGAGTGATAACTTTTTAGTTATAAGATAAGGTGGTACCGCGGAAGCAATCTTTCGTCCTTATGAATGCACATTTGTGTATTTATAAGAACGGAAGATTTTTTATTTTGCAAAAAAGAATCTAGACATGGTTAATTATAAAAAATTAAACACTATTAAACCTTATTTCATTTTCTAATCAATAATATAAGAAGAAAGAGGGAGTATATTGTGAAAGTTACAGGAGCTAGATTATTAGTAGAAGCACTTAAAAAAGAAAATGTAGAAGTAGTCTTTGGATATCCTGGAGGATATATTATTCCTGCATTTGATGAGCTTTATGGTGAAGAATCCATAGAACTTATTTTGCCAAGGCACGAGCAAGGGCTTATCCATGCCGCAGACGGATATGCACGCTCCACAGGCCGGGTAGGTGTCTGCTTAGTAACCAGCGGACCAGGTGCTACCAATACCATTACAGGATTAGCAACAGCGAACTTTGATTCCGTTCCGATTGTCTGCTTTACGGGTCAAGTGCCATTGAAGCTTATTGGCAAGTCTGCATTTCAGGAGGCTGATGTGGTCGAACTAACCAAATCAGTGTGTAAACGTAATTATATAGTAAATGACAGAAAAGACTTAGGCTATATAATAAAAGAAGCTTTTTATATAGCTTCTACCGGTCGTCCTGGTCCTGTAGTTGTTGATTTATCCGTTGATATACTAAAGGCTATGGGTGATGATTACTATCCTGAAACTACAAATGTGAGTGGATATTGTCCGTTGATAAAAGGAGACCCAAGGCAAATAGCAATGGTCGCGGAAAAACTTTCAAAGGCTAGCAAACCCCTTCTCCTAGCGGGTGGAGGTCTTCACGTTTCCAATGGCTGTGATATTTTTAGAGAGTTTGCAGAAAAGATTGGTGCTCCTGTTGTATCCTCTCTATTAGGAAAAGGTACAATTCCCGGGGACCATCCTTTATATATTGGAATGGTCGGTATGCACGGTGTCTACGCTGCCAATAAGGCAATCACTGATTGCGATTTGCTTTTTACCATAGGAACAAGATTAAATGATAGAATGACAGGCAATCTTGACTATTTTGCACCAAATGCTGAAATCATTCATATTGATATTGACCCAACGAATATTGGAAAGAACGTGCCTGTAGAAATTTCCATCGTTGGAGATGCTAAAGCAATATTAGAGCAGCTTTTGCCTCTGGTCAGAAAAGTGGATATCATTCATTGGATAAAAGAGATCAAAACTTGGGAAAAAGAGCATTCACTTAAAGTTATTCCAGGAAAAGAGCGACTTTCACCTACAGAGGTTATTCAATGTATGAATGAGCAATTCCCTGAAGCTATAACTACCACCGATGTTGGTCAGCACCAAATGTGGACGTCACAATTTTATAGAATTTATAAAACAAGGACATTTTTGAGTTCCGGTGGCTTAGGCACTATGGGCTACGGTCTTCCTGCTGCCATAGGGGCACAAATAGGAAATAGAGAAAAAAGAGTACTGGTTATTTCTGGTGACGGCGGATTACAAATGAATATCCAAGAGCTCGCTATAGCAGTACAACAGGAACTGCCTTTAATTATAGCTGTCATTAACAATAACTTTCTAGGTATGGTAAGACAGTGGCAAGGGCTATTTCATGATAGAAAGTACTCTGGAACCTGTCTTAAAAAAACTATCACTTGTCCGAAAATGTGCAATACCCCTAGTGAAAATTGTCCTTCCTATACACCAGATTTTGTTAAACTAGCTGAAGCTTATGGTGCTATTGGTATCCGTGTATCAAAGCAAGAAGAAATACTTCCAGCTCTTAAAAAAGCAAAGGCGTCTTTAAAAACACCAGTGCTAATAGACTTTTTAGTAGAATATGAAGCAGATGTTTTGCCAATGGTGCCTTCAGGCTCTCCCTTAGATAAGATGCTTTTAACAGAAGAGATGAAATAGGAGTGTCACAAGCATCGTTAATGAATGAGCGTGTGCTATCTTTAGCTCGGAGTGCAGTTCAATCAGTAGGGAAAATGTACTGTTGATTTCAGAAAACGCAGTATTTCAACAGGAAGGTAAGGCGTATGTTTTGGTTAACGAAAATAACATAGCCGTATTAAGAGAAATTCAAAAAGGTATCGAGAGTAAAAAGCAGATAGAGGTAATTACGGGCCTCCAAGAGGGAGAAGAGGTCATTCTTTCGCCAGACGTGAAAATGGAGAGTGGAGTAGGTATAAAGAAGCAATAGGATTGCTATTCAATATTTTTATGCATTTACTGCTTTTATTGTTGTGGCAAAAATGATTATTGCGCCCATATCTTTGTTAAGGTGTGGGCGTTTTTAATAAAATAAATGATATTAAATAGCACATCTTAGAAAATAGTGAATACAATGAGTATTAAAAGAAAACTTTTTGATGTAAAGGAGGGGCAATGATGGATAAAAAAAATGAAGGAAGAATGCGGACAATTATAACTACTGCTGTTTGTGGAAACGCCAGTCATATATATCAAACAACCATTCATATTACAGGAAATGAAAATGCAGATCCCAGTCGTGTTTTAGGTTGTACCATTACGAATGCTAAAATTGTTGATAGTAAATTTGAAAATTCCAATATAAAAAACATTAATGTAAGAGTAAATGGCCAATTTGAAATACATGTGTGGTACGAAGCTAATGGAGATACAAAAATTTCAAAAAATATTGCAAAGTTTTCTGAATTAATTCAAGTAGAGAATATAGAAGGAATTAGCCTAAGTACGGAAACGGATCATAAAAGTTCAATTATAACCAAAATCAATAAAGACCCTGTATCTCTTGGAACTTCGGTTGTAAATATATCTGGAGTACCAACCATCGCCATTCAAGTAGAATATGAACTAGGAGTAGAAGTAGTGGGAGAAGTAAGATTAGAAGTTTTAACGTATCCAAATAATCCCCAACAAGAGGAAGATGAAACCCATATATCCGAGACGATTTTTTCCGGAGAAGAATATGGAGAAGATGATGATTAAGCTACTTTAGTGTGTCTGCAATATAATAGAAATATAATGAAAAAGAACTGCTGGGATAAAACGGCAGATCTTTTTTTGATCTATATTTTTTTCAGGAGCCAGTATTTTTCTTTCATCAATTTCTGGGCATATTTATAATCATAAAAAAATAAAATTTATTATACCCTTTTCTGGCAATGAGAATATAATGAACTAAAAGAAAAAGGGGGGTGTAAAAATGAACTATAGAGAAAAATATGAAAGTTCAAAATCAGAATGTTTAAAACATGTTAAAACGATCATTGGCGAATTAATGAAGGAAGAGTTAGAAGTGGAAGGCATGGAAGTAGTTATTCCCGATGATAAAGATTTAGAGTATAAAATTAAATACGAAAATGATGAGTATGAAGGAAGTTTTTCTATTAAAATTGGTTGGGTTAACAAAGAAATAGTAGAAGAAGAAGAGGAAGAGGAAGAAGTGTAAAACCTTAAAAAAATAGTAAATAGTGAGAGATTTTCCCTATTTACTATTTTTTATTGACTATTATATCGGCGATCAATACATTTAGATGAATATCCTTTCATAGTAGACACTACTCTTTTAAAGGAGTAGTGTTTTGTTATAAAATAAATGAACTAAATAACACATCTAAGAAAATGGTGAATATAATGAACATAAAAAGAAAATGTTTTGATGTAAAGGAGGGTAATGATGGACAAAGAAAATGCAGGAAGAATGCGGACAATTATAACTACTGCTGTTTGTGGAAATGCCAGTGATGTATATCAAACAACCATTCATATTACAGGAAATGAAAATGCAGATCCCAGTCGTGTTTTAGGTTGTACCATCACGAATGCTAAAATTGTTGATAGTAAATTTGAAAATTCCAATATAGAAAACATTAATGTAAGAGTAAATGGCCAATTTGAAATACATATATGGTACGAAGTCAATGGAGATACAAAAATTTCAAAAAATATTGCAAAATTTTCTGAATTAATTCAAGTAGAGAATATAGAGGGGATTAGCTTTATTGAAGAAAAATGCTTTAATCAGTTAATAATAGCCAAAATCAATAAAAAATCCATATCTCTTGGAACCTCGGTTGTAAATATATCTGGAGTACCAACCCTTGCTATTCAGGTAGAATATGAACTAGGAGTAGAAGTAGTGGGAGAAGTAAGATTAAAAGTTTTAACGTATCTCGATAATCCTCCAAGAGAGGGAGATGAAACCGATATCCCCGAGCCGGTTTTTTCCGGAGAAGAATATGGAGAAGATGATGATTAAGCTACTTTAGTGTGTCTGTAATATAATAGAAACATAATAAAAAAGAACTGCTGTAATATGACGGGTAGTCACAAAGACAAATTGTAAACCGACCCCAAGGGTAAAACGGATACGAAAAACAGTAGGAGGAATGCTGATACATTCCTCCTACTGTTTTCTATATGCATATGGTTAACTTTGTCAATTGATTGATTTTTCCTATTATTCTGTTTCCCTCAGGCGCTCAACGATGGAATACTTGGAAACAGCACGGTAGACTGTCAGCGGCAGTGTAATACCGAGTATAACAAAAATCGGCGCAACGCAGAGTATGGGCAGAACTGTGAAGCGATAAGTAAAGAACCAGAACATACTGCCCAGCACATTGGACAACAGCGGTCCGAAAACAACACTGAGCATCAACGATACCACCACTGCACCGAGCGCGTAATAAAGCCCTTCACAGATCAGCATTGTTTTCAGTTGTTTGCCGGTCATGCCGATGGATTGGAGCACTGCAAATTCCCTGCGGCGGATCAGAATACCCGTTAGAATAGCGTTAAGGAAATTAAGCACGCCCACAAGTCCGATGATAAAGCTCAACACGCCGCCCAGCATCAGGAACATATTGCGGAAGGAGTCAAATTCCTCGGCGTAGGTTGCCTTGCTCTCGTAGTCGAACTGCGGCATCTGCTCATTCGTCAAATCGGACAGAAAAGCTTCCATAGCAGCAGTGCTTTCATCCTTTGTATCGCAGGCGTAATACATTACGGAATTGGTGCCTGTATCACGAATAAACGTCTGGTCGTTCATGACGAACTCATCGGCACCATAATAGCGGTAGCTGAGGGAGTGCGGCACACAAATCAGGGCCGCCACTTCGTAATCAATATCCTGATAAGTCTTTGCACGATATCGGTAAGCTTGATCGTCAGGTATGTTATTGGGATCAAGAATCTCGCCCGTGTTGGGAGCATAATATTCGTATTCCGTCACAAAGCGCAGTGTAACGGTATCACCAAGTTTCGCCCAATGGGAGTTTAAATTAGGGTTGCCATAGTCATTTTCGCTGTACACAGCGGCGACATACCGTCCACCCGGTTCGTAGAGTTTGGACAAATCGCCCTCCAGCACCCGGAGTTTGTCGATGGCGTAGCGTTCCATACCGTAAAGCTGTACCCGATCGGCAAGCAGACCTTCCTCATTCTTCTCCATAAAGGCAACAGCGTGATCTAAAGTTTCTTTATCATTCCACTTGCTGTTCATCGCACGATAATAGTCTTCGGTGACAAATTCCTCCACGGTGCTGCATTTGCCATAGACCCGTCCGCCTGCTTCAATTCCGGGCTGGGTTTTCATCATGGAGACGACACCCTCGGGCAGGGCATGATCGCTGTCCCAAAAACTTCCCACCTGAAAGTAGACTGCATCCGCTAAAATAAAGTCTGAAGCCATCTTTGATAAATATTTATCCATATCAAAGCCGTTGGTAAAGGTAATCGTCATGTTGAACAGCACCACTGCCAGAGACAGAGAAATCACCGTTACCGTTGTCTTGCTGCGGCTACGACCCAAATTCGCCCATGCCATTTTAGGCAGTGATGCACCGGATTGTGCTTTGCGTATGGACTTCTTATTACCCGTTCCCTCGGTGTAGCGCACAGCTTCCACAGGAGACACTCTTGCCGCCATGTGCCCCGGCCTTCGACAGGAGATCATTACAGTGATCAGAGCAAAGGCTGCCGAGCCAATGAAAATCAGCGGACTTGCCGATACAGTGTCCTGCACTACGCCGTTGAGGCGGGAGAGTAGCACAGGAGTTAGTTTGATGCCGATGCCATAGCCGATCAGCAAGCCCAGAGGGATGCCAACCAATGACAACAGTAGTGCCTGCTGCCGGATAATACGCCGCAGCTGCCGTCCCGTAGTCCCAATAGTCTTGAGCAGTCCGTAAAAACGAATATCGTTCGAAACGGAGATCTGAAATACGTTATAGATAATAAGATAGCCTGTAAAGATGATAATCAGCAGCAGCCCCACAATGGCAATAGTGGTTATAGGGTCGATATTATCCGAGAGCTGTGAGCCAGTATAGCCCCAATTGATACCAATTGAGACGTAATTGCTTCCCGCAGAACGGCTTTCCCGCTGGTAGCCGTGATTTTCCAGAATTTTGTCCATATCCCGCTCAATATGCAGCGAGCTGCCCACCATCACGTCCAGGTTCCATGAGCCGGTCATGCCGTCTGTGCCGATACCGTTTCCGATGCCAACTTGATTATAGATGGCCTGTGCGCGGCTGTTAGGAATCAGCACATGATTGGCAACGATTGCTTCGTCATATTCCCACCATCCGCAAAGGGTAAAGGTTTCAGTGATTTTCGTTCCGTCCACGTTAAAGGTCAAGGTAAATTGATTGCCCAGTACAGGCTCGACGCCCAATAGTTCCAACATCCGGGTATCGGTAGCGGCTTCGTTGGTGTCTTCGGCGGGCAGATGGCCTTCGACGGGGTCGCAGTACATCCAATGCGCCTGATTTGCATCGCTGTGTCCTACCTCGACATGAGATTTATTGAACGGCGCATCACTGGACATACCCACAAAGCGTCGCAAACCGTACCGCTTGATGAGAGGATCGGTTTTTAATTCGTTGAACTGTTCTTCGGTCATATATTTGAACGTACCATGGCTCCAGCCACCGACCTGACGGAAGTTGGCCTCCTGGATTGAACGGTTGATGGAAAGTGCCACCGTGAATAGGGAGGTAAACAGCACAGTGGTCAGCGCAATGGCAATTATTGCTATAATATTTCTTGTTTTCGCCGCTTTCATGCTTTTTATACTCAGCTGGCGAATACATTTTCGGTTGGCTACATTCATGCTTTGCACCTCCTTATCGAGTGACGATCAAGCCGTCCTCGATGCGGACGATACGGTCGGCAAGCTGGGCTATTTCTTCATTGTGAGTAATCATTACAATGGTTTGGGCAAATTTTTGGCTTGTGACCTTTAAAAGCCCCAACACATCCTGACTAGTTTTGGAATCCAGATTGCCGGTGGGTTCATCTGCCAAAACGATGGCTGGCTTTGTGGCCAAAGCACGTGCAATAGCAACACGTTGCTGCTGTCCGCCGGAGAGGTTGTTGGGCAGATTACGCAGTTTTGACTGCAGGCCCAGTGTTTCGATAATGCTGTCTGCATATGCAGAATCGGGCATGTTGCCGTCCAGCTGGATGGGCAAAACGATATTTTCATAGACGTTGAGCACAGGAACCAAATTATAATTCTGAAACACAAAGCCAATCTTGCGGCGACGGAAGATGGTTAACTCTTCGTCCTTCAGGGAGAAGATATCTTTGCCGTCCACTGTGACCGTGCCGCTACTGGGGCGATCCAGCCCGCCCAGCATGTGAAGGAGCGTGCTTTTGCCGCTGCCGGATGTGCCGACAATAGCTACAAGTTCTCCTTTTTCAACCTGCAGATTTACGCCCGCCAAGGCATGAACGGTATTTTCCCCGGCGCCGTAAACCTTTTTTATATCATGTGTCTGCAAAATAATCATCATAAATACCTCCAAATATAAAGTCTGTATTGTATCCCTACAATACAGACTTTATCATACGTTTCTTTCCAGAATCTTTCCGGTGGACAAACAATTCTAACAGTTTTGTAAGAATTTAAGTCTTTCGGGGCAGAAACATTGAAAATACCGCTCCATCACCCAAAGATGATGCCACTTTGATATATCCGCCTTGCTCAGCTAAAATTTGGCGGGTTAGGTACAGACCAATCCCTACACCTTCCTGTTCGCTGACGGAATGGGAACGGTAAAAGCGCGCAAATATTTTTGGTTGTTCTGCTTCCGAAATCCCGATTCCGCTATCTGCCACATCAATGCGGCAAAACAGATCGTATTCCTTGACTGAAATTTGTATGCTGCCGCCTGCAGGCGTGTATTTAATGGCGTTATCCACCAGATTGCATAACGCTTCTGTCGTCCATTTATAGTCAAATACCATACGAGCATCAGTGGCATTCATAGTCAGCTGAATCTCTTTTTGCGCTGCTTTCGGCGCAAACTGTCCGGCTATTTCATCCAGCATAGGGGCAATGGCATTTGAAACCGGATGAAGTGTGAAAACGCCTGTTTCCAGTCGTGATAGTTTCACCAATGAGGCAATCAAAAAGTTCAGCTTTTCTGCTTGTCCCCGCAGTGCAGCTACACAATCTATACTTTCTTCCGGTAGTTCCTGTTCCTCCAACAGCTGTGCATAGAGCAGAATATTGGCAATCGGTGTTTTGGTCTGATGAGAGATATCTGCCAACAGCTCCTTGATTTTTTCTTTCTCAGTTTTTAAATTGCGCGCCGATACCGCCGAAGCAGCCAGATAGCGATTCAATCTGCTTTCCACCGCCGAAAGCAGGCTTTCATCAAAAGTATTTTCCGCAAAACTTCCGTCCATGGCGCAATCCAGCATTTGGTTAAGTGTTTTCATAATTTTTCTGGTTTTACGGTGTTGAAGCAGCATGATTGCAAAGCATAGCAGAATAGCTGCCAACGCAACGACAAACGGGACAAGATTCCATTCATTCATCCTGTTTCACCGCCCATACATAGCCCAAACCGTAGACGGTTTTGACATACTGCGCCGCATCCAGTTTGTCCCGCAGGCGCTTAACGGTTACCGAAAGTGCATTTTCATCTACAAAATCGGCGCCATCTGTCCAAATACGATCCAGGAGAACCGCCCGGCTTATGGTTACGCCCTGATTTTCCACCAGCAATCGAAGGAGCTTTTGTTCTGTTTTACTTAACTCCACCGCAGTATCCGCCTTAAAGAACTTCATATGCTCAAAATCAAACCGATAGCTGTCAATGACAAACGGCTTTGATGGATGGGCTATGCTGCGGCGCAGCTGAGCCTTTACTCTCGCACGAAGAATCGCAAGACTAAAGGGCTTTGTGATGTAATCATCTGCACCGTGCTCCAACCCCATGACCACATCTATTTCAGTGTCGTTGGCAGTTAACAGGATCACTGGAATAGGATTGCTCACGGTTTTAATTTCGTGAAGCAGCTCCAATCCACTGCCATCGGGAAGATTGATGTCCAGCAAAATCAACTCCGTCACACCACAGGCAAGCTGTTCACGAGCAGATTTTAAATCAAAACACGGAACAATTTGAAGTTCCTGGTCTTTTAAAGCAAGGCACAAGCCGCGACTGAGATTGCGGTCATCTTCGACAATTAGTAATTGTTTCATAACTTATCCCCCCTTCGCCTTTAATCCAATTTTACCCTTCTTTATGGAAATCGCCATTTGCGCTTCCCTGTGTACTTCAAATTCTGTCTGTAGAATAATGATAATACAAGGAATAGCTAATTTCAATTTCTAATTCATTATTAGGTCGGCTGTACGCCGACTGCACTTGAAGCGTGGCGCTGCCCCAGCATGCGTATAAGGCAGTAAAAGAAATTTTGGAGAAACTGCAAAAGGAGTAAAATATACTGCAGCTGTTTTTAAAAACTAATAAATTTATTATACCCTTTTCTGGCAATGAGAATATAATGAACTAAAAGAAAAAGGGGGGTGTAAAAATGAGCTATAGAGAAAAATATGAAAGTTCAAAATCAGAATGTTTAAAACATGTTAAAACAATGATTGGTGAATTAATGAAGGAAGAGTTAGAAGTGGAAGGCGTGGAAGTAGTTATTCCCGATGATAAAGATTTAGAGTATAAAATTAAATACGAAAATGATGAGTATGAAGGAACTTTTTCTATCAAAATTGGTTGGGTTAACAAAGAAGTGGAAGAAGAGGAGGAAGAAGAGGAAGAAGAAGAGGAAGAGTAAGAACTTAAGAAAATATAATTAATAGGGGGAGATTTCCCCCTATTAAAATATTTTTAGTGATTTTTATCAGCTATCAATGCATTTAAATTTATATCCTTTCATTGGTAAGGAGGAAAAACATGGCTAACGTTAATGAAGAAATTAAAGAAGCCTTGCAACAATATGATATTACTGTTGTTAGTATTAAAAACGAATCCTATAAAGATAAAAAGGGAGTTTGGTGGATTCAGACCCCTGCAGGATATAAAATATTAAAGAAACAGTCTCAGTCCATTGATACACTAAATTTTATCTTAGATGCTGTTGAACATTTAAAACAAAAAGGTATTTATATACCTGACGTTATAAAAACCAAAGAAGACAAGCGTATTGCAATAATAAATAACACCTGTTATGTATTGAGTGAAGCAATTAGCGGCAAAACATTAACTTATTCCAATGACAGCAATATTAAATTAATTATTCAGGAACTGGCTAAGTTTCATAAAGCTTCGGAAGGCTTTTTCCCTTCATCAAATACAAAAATGAGAAGTCATTTGGGTGAATGGATTGTCAAATACCGAGAAGAAATGCATAAATTAGAAGGCTATTATAAAACTGAAAGCCTTACGCAACAATCAACAGAATTTGGAAAACTAATTCTAAAAGAATATAAAAACTTTTATAGACAGATGGAAATGGCGGTAAACGAGCTGGAAAAAAGCAATTATTATCAATGGTCTAAAGAGGCTGGGGATAAAGGGTGTCTGTGTCACCAGGACTTTGCTGCAGGTAATTTAATTTATACGGAATCAAAAAAACTATTTGTACTGGATATTGACTCAATTACGATGGATATCCCCATAAGAGATATTCGAAAAATATTAAATAAGATTATGAAGAAAAAAGGCGGATGGGATCAAGAAACTTTAAAGTATATACTGGCTTGCTATCATGAAATGAATCCCCTAACGCCTTACCAATGGCAAGTTTTAAAAGCAACCCTACGATATCCTCACTTATTTGCAGGGATTATGAGTAAGTATTATGAGGGTCGTGACAAAAGCTGGACACAATCAAAATATCTAAAACGTTTAGAAGAAATGTTAAAAATTGAAAAATCTTTAATACCTCTTTTGGAAAATTTTGAAAAACTGCTACCAATATAAAGAAAGGAGCTTTACAAATGAATTCAAAGCTTGCCTCTAGCGACTTAAATGTGTTAGCTAAAAAAGTTCTTTTGAATTACTGGCTTGCACCAGCGCATTTAGTAATCATACAAAACGAGGGTTTAAAAACTCTTTGGAAATTTAAAGATAAAGAGCAGACCTTTTGCTTGAAAAGATTAAGACATTCAATAGATAAAGCAGCCTTTACTGTGAATGCACAAATTCATATATATAATAATCAGGGTAAAGTACCCAAAATCTACCTTAATAAAGATAATGAACCCATTACAGAGCACGAAGAACAGCTTTTTGTGCTATATGAATGGATTGAGGGCAGGGACTTAAATTTTAGTTTACCCTCAGATTTGGCTATTGCAATAAAGGGATTGGCAAACTTTCACTTAGCTTCTAAAGGTTATACTGCCCCTGATCATGCAAGAATATCTTCTAAGCTGGAAAATTGGCCGAATCAATATGAGTCTATGGCTAAAAGACTTGAAAAATGGAGAGAAGAAGCTGTATCGAAGCAGCAAATGCCCTCTTTTCAGGCCTACTTAAGTTGTATTGATGAAATGCTGGAAATTGCAAATATGGCTATTGAAGAGATAAAAAAATCCTCCTACGAAAAGCTGACAGGTATACCCCTTCAAGAGTGTACTCTCTGTCATCAAGATTATGGAGAAGGAAATGTTATCTATAGTAATGATATTTTATATGTAATTGATCTTGATAGTACTACCTATGATTTACCCCTTCGTGATTTGCGGAAGATCATTGGAAAACAAATGCAAAATCTTAGCAGCTGCAATGAAGAAAAAATCATGTCAATACTAAAATGGTATGAAGAAGTTAACCCACTGTCTCAGGAATACAAAAAAATCCTGATCATTGACTTAATGTATCCTCACGGGTTTTTCGGAGCTGTTAAAGATATTTTTAAAAAGAGTAAAGCCATCAGCTCAAGTAAAATTAAGGGAGCTGCAACATTTGAAAGAAAAAAGCTACAATTATTAAAAAATTTATTACAAAAGGTGGATTAATATGAAAATTGCCCTCATCTGTACAGAGAAGCTTCCTGTTCCTCCTGTTTCAGGAGGAGCGATTCAAATCTATATTAACAATATAGTACCAATTTTGTCTGAACATCATGAAATTACAGTCATTAGTTTAAAAAATAATAAAATGTCAGACAATGAAAAGGTGGGAAATGTACAATACTTACGCGTCAAAGGAAAAACAGCAGATGAATATATCAAAAATATTATAAATACAATTGCAGATGAATATGATTTGATTCATGTATTTAACAGACCTCTATGGATTTTAAGATTAAAATCGGCTTTTCCAAACGCAAAATTCAGTCTCAGTCTTCATAACGAAATGTTTACAACTAAAAAAATAAATAAAGAACGTGCAAAGAAATGTATTAACTACTGTGAATTTATTACTACTGTCAGTCAGTTCATAGCAGATGAGTTAAAAAGAATGTATCCTGAATCAGAAGAAAAACTACACACGGTTTATTCAGCAGCAGATTTAAAGGAATTTATACCTCCTTGGTTTAATGAAGCAAAAGAAAACAGCAGGAAAATGCGTGAAGCACTAGATCTTACAGACTCAAAGATAATCTTATTTGTAGGAAGATTTAGCCCTAAAAAAGGTCCTCATATCCTATTGAAGGCTGTTCAAAAAGTTATGGAAGTTTACTCAAATACAGCCGTGATTATGGTAGGAAGCAAATGGTATGGCGGTAATATAACCGATGATTTTGGTAGAGAGCTTCATCAAATATCGAGTAATCTAAATGGAAAAGTCATATTTACCGGATTCTTACCTCCTTCAGAAGTTCCAAAATACTTTCAAGCGGCCGATATTTTTGTTTGCGCTTCGCAGTGGCGAGAACCCCTTGCTCGAGTCCATTATGAAGCAATGGCGTCAGGCTTGCCTATTATTACTACAGCGCGAGGAGGAAATGCTGAAGTGATAGAAGAAAATGTAAATGGTTTCGTTATTCATGAATACAATAATTCCGAAGTGATGGCTGATAAAATAATGTATCTTTTAGAGCATCCTGATATAGCAGAAAAAATGGGAGGAATGAGCAGAAAACTTGCTGAAGAAAAATATAACTGGAATCGCGTTGCACAACAACTACTAGAGTTGTTTAATCAAGTTAAATCATATAGTAACTAAGAAAACTAGAAGGAATATCCTCTTAAAGATAGATAAATGAAGCAAGGCTATTGAAATTTCAATAGCCTTGCTTCATTTTGCCGTATAATTCCTAACAAAGGAATAGGCCTTTCTGATCTCCTTTATACCTCATTAGCCATTTGATATAATCGTTTATTCCATCTTCAAAGGTTTTACCGGGCTGATAGCCGAGTACCGCTTTAGCCTTTAAAATATCAGCAAAAGTCTTATCCACATCGCCGGGCTGAATCGGCAGTCGATTGACCACGGCTTGAATATCCAATGCTCTTTCTATGGTTGCTATCATTTCATTCAATGTTATCGTCTTTGATTCCCCTAGATTAAATATTTCATATTGTTTCTCTTCTTTATTGATCCAATCTATTGTTTTCATAATGCCGTCAATAATATCTCCAATAAAGGTATAATCCCTTTGGGTAGAGCCATTGCCATAGACAGGAATAGGTTGCCCGGTCATGATCAACTGGGTAAATTTATTAATGGCCAGATCGGGCCGCTGTCTTGGTCCGTATACCGTAAAAAAACGCAAGCAAGCAATACTCATTTCATAAAGATGATGATAGGTATAACAGATTAATTCTCCTGCTTTTTTCGAAGCAGCATAGGGGGAAATAGGTTGATCTACAGGATCATCTTCACGAAATGGTACTTTTTTATTATTTCCATAGACAGAGGAACTAGAAGCAAATATAAACTTATCTACTCCATTTTTCCTAGCTGCTTCCAAAAGAGTAAGGGTTCCATTAATATTTATATCATAGTATAGGTCCGGATTCTCTATTGAGGATCTTACTCCTGCCATGGCAGCCAGATGGATGATGATTGAAATTTCATGCTTCTTAAATATTTCTTCCATTTTATTTCTGTTTCGAATATCTTCTCGATACAGTGTGAAATTATCCGGTTCAATACTTAATCTAGTCATATTATACAGTATTTCTTTAATATAATTTTCTTTTATTTTTGGATTATAATAGTTATTAAAATTATCCACTGCAACTACTTTTTTATTGGCTCTTAAAAGCTCATCTATCAGACTTGAACCGATAAACCCGGCACCTCCAGTTACCAATATCGTACTCATCTATATTATCTCCCCACACAGTAGTATTGAAATCCCTTTGCTTCTATCACATGCCTTTCAAATATGTTCCTAAAATCAAAGAAATAGTTCCCTCTCATCTGATTTTTGATATCATTTAGATTCAGCTGCTTAAACTGAGGCCAATCTGTTAAAATCAAGATTGCATCTGCTTCTTTTATCGCATCATACGCATTATGACAAAAAACTAAATGATCCTTAATATGGTTAAATCGCCATTTCCCTTCTTTTTCTCCAGCGGGGTCATAAACCTTTATATAAGCGCCTTTTTGCACTAAACCCTCTAAAATAACCAGTGAAGGAGCTTCTCTCATGTCATCTGTTTCCGGTTTAAAGGTAATTCCCAGTACACCCAAGGTTTTACCTTTTAAATTATCCATAATACTGTTGATTTTTTCAATCATTCGATGCTTTTGAATTTCATTTGCTATAATTGTTTGCTCTACAAGGGTAAGTGGAACGCTATTATCCCGTCCGGTTTTTGCCAAGGCCTTTGTATCTTTAGGAAAGCAACTGCCACCATAGCCCGGTCCAGGTTGGAGAAACTTAGGACCGATTCGATGATCCATTCCCATACCCACAGCAACGATTTTAACATCTGCTCCTACTTTTTCACATAAATTTGCTACCTCATTAATATAGGTAATCTTAATGGCTAGGAAGGCATTTGCAGCATATTTTATCATTTCTGCAGTCTCCAAATTGGTGATGATAAAGGGTATTCCATGGCCATCAGGTACGCTATATACCTCCCGCATTACTTTCTCAGCCATTTTTGACTCCACCCCTAACACGATACGGTCCGGTTTAAAAAAATCTTGAATAGCAGAGCCTTCTCTTAAAAATTCCGGATTTGATACTACATCAAAGTTGCTATGATTGTTTTTACTGAATAATATATCACGGATGATTTGTTTCACTTTTTGACCTGTTCCTACCGGAACGGTGGATTTGGTTACTATAACTTTATAACCATTGATATACTTAGCAATGTCTTCAGCCACCTGTAAAACTGACTTCACATCAGCACCACCATCATCTTTTGCCGGTGTACCCACTGCAATAAAAATAACTTCACTTTTTTCAACAGCGGTTTTTATATCTGTGGTAAACTCTAATCTTTTATAATGATTATTTTTTTCCACCAACTGATCCAACCCAGGCTCATAAATTGGAAGCTTTCCCTGATTTAATGCAGCTATCTTATCGATGTTTCTATCGACGCAAGTAACCTGCATTCCAAATTCTGCTAAGCATGTGCCTGTCACCAAACCTACATATCCTGAACCTATCACAGCTATTTTTCGCATAAGCTATCTCCCTTTGATTATGAATTAAAGTCAATATAAAGTTTTCATGTTTTGACCTAATACATAATATTCATTTTTTCATATAATGAACTAATAAATAATAAGAGTTGGGTGGGGAAATAAAATGAAAATACGTAAAGCAATCATTCCGGCAGCGGGACTTGGAATAAGACTATTACCTGCTACAAAGGCACAACCCAAAGAAATGCTTCCTATAATTGACAAGCCGGCGCTGCAGTATATTGTTGAAGAAGCTGTAGCCTCCGGAATAGATGAAATTTTAATTATTACAGGAAGAAATAAAAAATCAATAGAAGATCATTTCGATAAAGCAGTTGAATTGGAACTACAGTTAGAAAAAACAGGAAAAATAGAAATGCTGAAAGAAATCAAAAGAATTTCAAGTATGGCAAAAATTCACTATGTACGGCAACAAGAACCTAAGGGATTAGGTCATGCGATTTGCTGTGCAAAAACCTTTATCGGAAATGAACCCTTTGCAGTGTTGTTGGGTGATGATATCATCGATTCTAAAATCCCTTGTTTAAGTCAACTGGTTAAATTGTATGAAGAATATGATTCAACGATTTTAGGTGTGCAAGAAATTAATAGAGAGGACGTCAATAAATATGGTATCGTTAAGGGGAAAAAGATAACAAAGGATCTTGTAAAGATAGAAGATTTAGTAGAAAAACCAAAGGTAAAGACAACACCGTCAAATATTGCAATTATGGGAAGGTATATCCTTGTACCTAGAATATTTGATATTTTAGAACATACACCACCGGGTCGAGGTGGAGAAATACAACTTACAGATGGATTAAGAGAGCTAGTTCGTTATGAGGATATGTATGCTTTTCATTTTGAAGGAAAAAGATATGATGTGGGAGATAAGTTAGGATTTATCAAAGCAACTGTTGAATTTGCTTTAAAAAGAGATGATATAAGAGATGATTTTAAAGTGTACCTTCTTGATAAGATGAAGAATTTTGTTTTTTAATAAAATAAATGATATGAAATAGCACATCTAACAAAATGGTGAATATAATGAACATAAAAGAAAATGTTTTGATGTAAAGGAGGGTAATGATGGACAAAAAAAATGCAGGAAGTATGCGAACAATTATAACTACTGCTGTTTGTGGAAATGCCAGTCATATATATCAAACAACCATTCATATTACAGGCGATGAAAATGCAGACCCTAGTCGTGTTTTAGGTTGTACCATTACGAATGCTAAAATTATAGATAGTAAATTTGAAAATTTCAATAGAAAAAACATTAATGTAAGCGTAAATGGCCAATTTGAAATACATGTGTGGTACGAAGCCAATGGAGATACAAAAATTTCAAAGAATATTGCAAAGTTTTCTGAATTAATTCAAGTAGAGAATATAGAGGGGATTAACTTCATAGAGGAAAAACACTTTAATCAGTTAATTATAGCGCGAATCAATAAAGAACCTGTATCTCTTGGAACCTCGATTGTGAATGTATCTGGAGTACCAACTATCGCTATTCAGGTAGAATATGAACTAGGTGTAGAAGTGGTGGGAGATGCTAGAGTAACCATTTCAACATATCCTATAGAGCATAATGATAAAAGCAACAAAATCATTATACCTGCAAATATTCATTTAGAAGAAGAACCGGAAGAAGATGGTGAAGATACGTCTACATAATAACTTTATGGGGATGTAGGCTTGAAATAAAGTCATTCAAATAAAAAAGCGTTCAAAAATAGAGAGGAAGAGAGGAAATCAGGAATAATAAGCCTGACTTTCTCTTTTTTATTGTAAGGCCAAAATATACATAATTAAAGGCAGTCGTAAAAACGGCTGCCTTATAAAATCTAATTTGGAATTTGAAATTCATCCAATATTTCTTTCGAATAGGGGGCAACTGGGATAGTATCCTTTTTGTATTGTTCCAGATAGCTTTCATACGCTTCTTTTGTTGCGAAAGTTGAAACAATTTTTAATGGCTGTTTCTCAATTACTTTAAAGAGAATATGAATGCTGCCGCCTTCTGAAACCTTAAAATAAACTTCTTTAGATACATAGAAACAGTTGGTTTCTCCTTCATTAAGGTCAATTTTTACCTGAAAGACCGAGTTGCTGCTATTAATTTTTTCTACAATTGCAGCTTCTTTATAAAGATAAGTTTCTTTTACAGTCTGAATAGTATCGGCTAGACAGTATTGTCCTATGGCTGAAACTCCAATAATCATGGAAAGTATTACAATTGCAAGCAAGAAAAAACTTTTATACATAAAAATCCCCCCTTGATATTTTATAAAATCCCTTTTTATATATTATTAAGCAATCTCAGGAGATATGACCCCCAGAGGAATATTAAATGGGCACGCTGTTTTTCATAAAAACCAACACAATAATATAGCAAAGCTTTTTATTTTGAAGGAAAAAGTCGAAATTAGACGAATAATTTAAACATCCAGACGATTGAATATTTTATATTCTTTATTATATAATAGGCATCCAGTAGATGCAGGGGGATTTTATGGACAAGAAACCAAGCATAATTTATGTAATACCTATCATTTTAATAGCAGTTATCAGTATATATTTTTCTAATATAAGTGAGGCGGATGTTATTTCAGATTTAAGGTATCCTAAAAATCCTATATTGACGACCGAAGAGCAGCGGTGGCTAAAAGAACAGGGGACATTGATTTATGCTGCGGACGATAATGCACCTCCCCTTAGATTTGTTGATATGGCAGATCATCAGTATAAGGGTGTTGTGGTGGATTATATTAACCTTTTATCCTTGGAGCTGGGCGTTAAGATCGAATTGCATCCATTGCTCTGGGAAGATGCCCTGAAAAGCTTAGAAGAAGGTAGAACGGATATGTGCGATATGTTTAAAAGCAAAGAACGATCCAAGCATTTTCTATTCACGAATCCTATATATAATCTGAGAGCAGTTCTAGCTGTAAAATCAGGCAATAAAGAGCGTGAACACTTAGGAAATATGTCTATAGCTACTCAAAAAGGCGATTATGTTAATGAATATCTTATAAACACTTATCCTGGAATAAAGATTGTTCAAGTGGATAATGTGAGCAGTGCCTTGGATTTGCTTCTAATTGGAAAAGTAGATGCAGTAGCTGGGGATGAGCCGGTAGTTCTTCATCAGATAAAAAACAAAAATGCTGAGGCCTTGCTTCATATAAAAGAAGCGCCTCTCTATGAAGAAGAGGTTGTATTTGCTGTACCAAAATCCAAGCCTGAACTGGTGTCTATTATCAATAAAGGGATTGCTGCATTAAAGGATACGAATCAACTGGAGAGAATTCAGCAAAAATGGTTTGGTATTTCTGCTCCAATAGTGCAGGTGCCTGATTATAGCACCAGAATCAAATACATATTAGTAATTGCTGGGATTTTAATGATGATTATAGTGGGTATGATTACCTGGAATTATTTTTTGAAGCAGGAAGTAGAAAAGAGAACGAAAGAATTAATGGACAGCAAACATGATCTGCAGATAACCTTTGATGGAATGACTGAATATATAGCGGTTACTGATTTAAAGCTAAAGATTGTAAATATCAATAAATCTTTTTTAGATTTTTTAAGGTGCTCAAAATCTGATGTGCTTAATATCTATTGCAGGGAAATTTTTAAGGATTTTAGCCCTATAAGCATGGAAAAAATGATTTTGGATACCATCCATTTAGAAAAGAATTTAGAAGAAGAATTCATAAGCAGGAATAATTATTATGCAGTCCGTACCTATCTCCTAAAGGATAGTATAGGAAATATGAAAAATATATTAGTGGTAATACAAAATATAACAAAAGAAAAGATATCAGAAAAACAAATGCTCCAAGCAAATAAAATGGCTGCCATTGGTCAATTGGCGGCAGGCATGGGCCATGAAATACGAAACCCTCTAGGGATTATTAGAAATCATAGCTATATTTTAAGCGCTTTATATGAGGATGAAAGAATCATTCGATCTCTCGATTATATAGACGCAGCTGTAGAAAGAGCCAATAGAATTATTGATAACCTTCTGGAATTCTCCAGACTTACAGATGATGATAAGAGATGGATTCACATTAAAGATTTTATATCGAAAATTTTTGAACTTGAACATAAAACATTAATGAAACTGAATATAGCGTATTTCATTCAGTGTGACGAAAACATAAAGTTGTATTCTAATGTGGAATCTCTAAAACACATTTTAATTAATTTAATTTCAAATGCTGTAGATGCTATAGGTGAAAATGGCAGTATAAACATAAATGTATTTTCTGAGGAGGAACGAATCGTATTTAGGATTGAAGACACAGGAGAAGGAATACCGGAAGATGAAATAGAAAAAATATTCAATCCTTTTTATTCTACGAAAGAGCCGGGAAAAGGAACGGGATTAGGTTTATATATTGTATATAATGAAGTTGAAAAATTAAACGGACATATTTCTGTTACAAGCATTCCTAATCGTAAAACAGCATTTGAAATTTCTTTACCCATCGATAATAAGGAGAATGCCCTATGATTGAATCAAGCAAAATATTAATTGTGGATGATGAAGTTGAGTATAGAGAGACCTACAGGATGCTATTAGAAGGAAGAGGTTTTTTTGTCGGAGAAGCCAATTCGGTCCAGGAGGCCCTTGAAATACTTGAGAGAGAATATTATCCCATCGTGCTGTCTGATGTTATAATGCCAGGAAAGGATGGATTCTATTTACTTAATGAAATAAAGAGAACCTATAGGGATTCAATAGAAGTGATTATTGTAACCGGATACGGAAGTATCGAAAGCGCTGTCAGAGCCATGAAAATAGGTGCTTTAGGATATTTTATCAAAAGTAGAAATCCAGAAGAATTGTTCAGTGAAATAGATAAAGCCAAGAGATTTATAAAATTGGAGACACAAAATAGTATAGCAAAGCGGGAAGCCGGCTCGAAACTTTTTTTAAGTCAGATAAAGAGTCCCAAAATGTTTAGGGTTTTAAAAGAGGTTGATGCGATATCCCAATTTTCAAGCAATATTTTATTGACAGGTGAAACCGGAGTAGGCAAAGAAATCATTGCCAAACTAATCCATCAAAAAAGCAAAATGGCTAAAGAAATATTTCTACCTATAAATTGTCAGGCAATATCCGATAATCTACTGGAATCGGAACTCTTTGGCCATGAAAAAGGTTCTTTTACAGGGGCTGCTTCAAGACGCATCGGACGGTTTGAGGAAGCTAACGGTGGAACGATATTTCTTGATGAAATGGGAGAAATGTCACTGAATACCCAGGTTAAAATTCTAAGAGTACTGGATACAAAACAGATAGAGAGAATTGGATCAAACAAACAAATTAAAGTGAATTTCAGATTGATTTCTGCTACAAATAGAAATTTATCAAAGGAGATAGAATTAGGCAATTTTCGGGAAGATTTATTCTATAGAATCAATACGATCAATATAGAGATTCCGCCTTTGCGGGAAAGAAAAGAAGACCTGAAAGGGATGATTGATTTTTTTATTACACATTTTAGTAATGAAATGAAGAAAAATATCAAGGGCATAGAAAGAAATACAGAGCAGTATCTATTAGCCTATGATTATCCGGGAAATGTGCGGGAGTTAAAAAATATTATTGAGCGGATCGTGGTATTATCGACTGACGGTATTTTAAGACTCAATAATTTAGAAAATATAAAAACGAAAGAGCTAAATATCAGTCAGAACGGTAAAATTATACCTTTTAAGGAAGCCAGGAAAAGGTTTGAAGTAGATTATATAAAGGATGTATTAGAAAAATGTGATAACAATATTACACAGGCCGCAAGCTTGATAGGTATTAGCAGAAGGCAGTTATTTAATAAGCTGGTAGAGTACAATTTAAAGAGTTGAATTATTTAAATCAGTTTGATGTCAAGTTATATCCTTAGGACTGGGATGAACTTGGCATTTTCTTTGCATAAATGATAGTATGACATGAAATTTTATCCCTTAATTTATTTTGAGTAAATATTTCTATAAAGGAGGAATTGAAATGGAGAAGGCAGTGAAAGGTTCTTGGGTTGAAATTGAAAACCAAGTACTGTCCGTGGATGAAAGAGCTCCACAAGTACCTGAGGATACAAAAGAGACGCCCCTCATGATGTGGACGAGAGGGTTTTTGATTGAAGAATCAGCAGCCATAGGAGAAGATGTATCCGTCTATACGCTTTCAGGTAGAAGCGTACGGGGAAAACTGGTTGAAATCAATCCAAGATTTGAACATGACTTTGGAAATCCGGTTCTTGAATTGTTAGAAACGGGTGTGTCTTTAAGAGAAGATCTAGAAAATCTATAGGAGGTGCAAAATGAGAGATTTATCATATAAAGGGGTAATAGCAAGAAAGAATGAAATAATGAAAGATGCTGTGGGTATCGATTACAGTGTTTTTGAATATGGAAAAATTGCATTTGATTATGAAAAAATGATGAACAATGCAGCATATTCTATTGAAGAAATGCAAAAAATTCAAAGAGAAACGAAGGTAGGCAATACACCGCTATATGAACTAAAAAATATCACGAAACTGGTCAGAAAATACTCAGAGCCTGGAAAAGGTGCAAGGATTTTTGTAAAGGATGAAGCAGCAAATGCTTCGGGATCATTTAAAGCAAGAAGAGCGGCAATTTCTGTTTATCATGCCCGAAAAAATGGATACAAAGGTGTGATTGCTGCAACCAGCGGCAATTATGGTGCTGCTGTTGCATCCCAAGCTGCCCAGAGAGGACTAAAATCCATAATCATTCAGGAAGTATACGATTCAAGCAAAAAGGGGCAACCGGAAATTATCGAAAAAGCCCGTAAGTGTGAAGCTTTTGGGGCCGAAGTAGTACAGCTCACGGTTGGACCAGAATTATTTTACACTTTTTTAAAAGTGATCGAGGAAACAGGTTTTTTTAATGCTTCTTTATATACACCATTTGGAATTGCCGGGGTAGAAACTTTGGGTTATGAAATTGCAAATCAGATGATGGAAATGGAAGGAAGATATCCGGATACGGTTGTTGCAACCCATGCCGGCGGCGGCAATCTTACAGGAACTGCCAGAGGGTTAATTAAGGCGGGAGCAGTAGACTGTGAAATTGTAGGTGCGTCGGTCGATTTGCATGGTCTCCATATGGCATCAGACAAGGATTTTAATAGAAAATCTTTTACAACAGGGCATACCGGATTTGGAATCCCTTTTGCAGCGAAACCAGATCGTGCAGACGTGCCGAGAAATGCAGCCAGAGTATTGCGATATATGGATCGATATGTTACAGTAACTCAGGGTGAAGTGTTCTTTATAACAGAGATGATGGCCAAGCTCGAAGGTCTTGAAAGAGGCCCTGCAGGCAATACTTCCTTAGCTGCAGCTATTGCGCTGGCAAAAGAAATGGATCAAGATAAGATCATTGTTGTTCAGGAAACTGAATATACAGGGGCTGGAAAGCACCCAATGCCCCAATTAACCTTTGCAAGAAATAATGGCATAAAAATATATAGGGGAAATCCTGAGGAGAATATTCCGGGGGAGACAATCGTGATTCCTACTTCTTTGGCGCAAGTGTCTGCAAAGGATGTGGACTTAATTAAACTGAAAACAACCTATTTGAAAAATATTGCGGATGATTATAAGTTAGAGGATCTTGAACCTGAAGATATTAAGTTCCTATCTGAAGATATAAAATTATCTGAAGAAAAAGTTGTTGGACTCTATAAAAAACTATAAAATACGATTCATTTGAATTGCTATGAAATAAATTTCCATATGGAAAAAAATTTCATAGCAATTTTTTTCTTAGATAACGAAATCCGTGAGGCGTTTTATAAAAAAGTTATCGGAATAGAGATGATTTAGCGCTTTTTTTATTAAAAAAAATTGGCATAACATTTGCGATATAAGTGTATGACGAAAGTCAATAGGAATGATCTATAGATTAAAAGGAGGGTAAACATGAACAATGAAATTAGGAAGCTTGAGTTTTATGGTGGAGAATGGATGTCCTTTATTCCATTCATAGTATTTCTAGTATTAATCGTCATGACAACTTTTGTGGCAGGCTCTATTTCAGATGGGGCATTGTGGATTCCTGCATTTATGGCTCTTATTGTTGCATTTTTCTTTGCAAAGGACAAAAAATATTATAGTGAAATCATTATTAACGGTATGGCAAGCAAAGAAGCAATTATTCCTGTAGTTTGTTGGATCTTTGCTGGTGTTTTCTCACGAATTCTCAGGGAGTCAGGTCTTGCTGGCGGTATTGCAGGCATGGCTGCATCATTAGGAATTAGCGGCACATTTTTCGTAATTGTTTCTTTTATCGCATCCGCTATATTTGCAACAGCATCTGGTACAGGATTTGGTACGATTGCAGCCGGTATGGGCGTTTTATACCCTGCTGGTGTTGTTCTCGGTGCGCACCCAGCCCTATTGGCCGGAGCAATTGTATCTGGTGGAGCATTTGGAGACAATTTAGCACCTGTTTCTGATACAACAATTTGTTCTGCTACTTCTCAGGGAATTGATGTTCCAGGTGTTGTAAAATCCAGGCTAAAGTATGCACTTACGGCAGCCGTCATTACCATAGTGGGTATTTTAGCGTTTGGCATGATGTATAGGGGGGACTCTGGCGCGGTGGGAACTATAGAGTATAACGCCGCAGCATTAATCATGCTGGTTCCTGTAGCGATTACCATATGGGTTGCAATTAAAACAGGAGATATTATTATAGCAACGACCATAGGTACTGTATTAGCGGGGCTAACAGCAGTTTTTGCCGGACTGATTGATTTTATCCAAATCGACCCAGGACAAGAAGTTACAAAGAGAGCTCTGTTTAGAGTATTTGGAGAAGGTCTTGACAGAACTGTTGATGGCGTAATCTATACCGGTATTAATAGTATGATTCAAGTTGTTATATTGGCAATTTTATTGTTTGGTTCTATCGCTGTTATGAGAGCAGGGCAAGGGGATATTAAGCTGCTCGAAGCTATTGGAAAAATAGCACAGGGACCGAAAGGGGCAGAGTTTTCAATCTCAGGTATGACAATAATACTTTCTGCACTAATGGGCTTAAACGCACCAGCAATATTAGCAGTAGGTGCTTCCTTTGCAAAACCGCTTTCTAGAAAACATGGCATCAGTCCATACAGAACAGCAAACCTATTAGATGCTACTTCTTGTACATTAGTTTACTCACTGCCTTGGACACCTGCAATCATTTACACGATCGGATTTACCAGAGACGGTATCCATCCACTTACTGCGATGGAAGTAACCCCATTTGTATTCTATGCGTTTGCTATGTTGGCAGTTATGTTCGCAAGCATAATATTGGGTATTGGAAGAAATGATAATATGGATGCTAAGGATATAGGAAAGGAACAAACCGTATAAGGAATTAAGTTTCATGCTGGCTTAAAAGGGCTGAGAACTTCAGCAAAATAATTCGCTGGGTAGAATTATGGCTGATAGAATTGTGAAATGAACCCCATTAAGTAGATGTTGTCAAGCAGACAATTATAGAATCTATTTAGTGGGGTGATTTTTATGTTGAATAGGGTATTTTTATAGATCTGAAAAATATTTTTGAGACCGTTTTTCTAGAATATCCAATGCCGGACTTATCTTACTGAATCGTGCATACTTGTTTTATGTTTTAATTGGATATATACTTTGAAATGGAAGCGGGTACTGGAAAGTGAGGATAGCTGTCATTAGCGAAGACTCATAATAGAATAATGTTAGCCAAGAGGAGATGAAAAAAATGAAAGTAGTAGCTTTTAACGGAAGTCCGAACAAAGAAGGGAATACGTATCATGCCATAAAAATAATGGCTGATGAGCTGGAAAAAGAAGGCATAGAAACTGAAATTATTCATGTTGGAAATAAGGCAATTAGAGGATGTATGGCATGCAATCAATGTGTTAAAAACAAAAACGAAAAATGTGTTCTTCCAGGTGATGAAGTTAATGAGTGGATTCAAAAAATGAAAGAGGCAGAGGGTATCATTCTAGGATCCCCTGTACATTATTCATCAATGGGAGCAACGATGAAAGCATTTTTGGATAGAGCTTTTTATGTTACCAGTGTCAATAATGGTATGTTAAGGCACAAAGTGGGTACAGCTGTTGTTGCTGTAAGACGTTCTGGTGGAGTTGCAGCTTTTGATCAACTAAACAACTATATTAATTACTCAGAAATGTTGATGCCAACTTCGAATTATTGGAATGTTATTCATGGTACTAGACCTGGAGAAGCATTGCAGGATCAAGAAGGCGTGCAAATCATGAGAATATTGGCAAAGAATATGGTATGGCTTTTAAAATTGGTTGAAAATGGAAAAGGTGCTGTTAAGGAACCGGAAAGAGAAAATAAAGTATATACGAATTTTATTCGCTAAATTTACTACAAATAAACAAAAAGAATTAAAGGGATGATTCCCTTTGATTCTTTTTGTTTATTTGAAAAACTGCAGGTAGTGTGATAAGATGAACCATACCATAGACAACGGTGTCTTTGGTTATACTAACATATCTATATCTTTCTACTGTATTGGATGTTAAGATATAATTAAAAAGAAGAAGCGTGGTTGCTGTCAAGTAAAAAATAAATTGCCTTAGTTATAACAAAGGAGAAACTTAAATGAATAGAGTAGATGTGTTCATTCGGATATATAATGATTTAGATAAAGAAATTAGGAAGGTACTGAAATTAGATAGTAACATATCCCATGTGAAAGCTTTAGATATATTGGCTAAGAAAAATGATTTAATAACTAGGAATTTAGATGTTCTAAAACAATATGCCAGATTAAGAAATTGTATCGTACATGATACGGTTTCTGAAATAAAAGGGCCGATAGCAGTGCCGTTACCTGAGGTGATTGAACGATACAACAGTATTCTTAACAGATTTAAGAATCCTTTAACAGTATATGATATATGTACCCATCGGTCAAAGATGCTGGTGGCATCTCCAGACAGTCTGGCAATAGATATCATGCAAGCAATGGAGAACTTGCTTATATCTAGAGTACCTATTCTAGAAGATGAGCATGTTGTGGGCGTATTTAATGGGAATGTACTCATACGTTACTTTGCTAGCGCAAAGAAATGTTTGATATCCAATAATACAGTGATGAATGAGTTAATTGACTTTACGAACTTAGATAGTCATAGAAAAGAGCAATTTGATTTTATAGATAAGACAGTGAATATATATGATGTAGAAAGATATTTCAAGAAAAGAAATAAAAATAATCATAAACTAGTGGCATTATTTATAACTTCAGATGGAACGAAACAGGGAAAACTGCTGGGTCTGTTAACAGAATGGGATTTATTTAATAAAATGGATTGATTATATAATTGAATTATTCCAGTAAATTAGCAGAAAAGAATATTATGCTCATTGCCGGAAGCAGAGACGACGTAGGTCCACCTGAGTTACATTATCATCCTCTAATAGATGCTTTACACTCAAACCATGCGGATAAATTAGAATACCATTTATTGGATTCAGATCATGGTTTTCAGTATAAGCGAATTTTATTAACAGAGCTAATAGAGAAATGGTTAGAAAAACAAATTCAAGCAGATATGTAATGATCCTATTCTCATAAGAGAATTGGCAAGCCTTTGTTATGTTCTATTTCTGGGGGTCTTTTTTCCTTAAATATCCATTTGCATCATACTTCTGCTTGATAAATTCGATATACTCATCTATTTGTTGAATTGCTTCCACCGGTAAAGTATGCTTTTCCAAAATGTAATAAGATTTGGTTTCACAGCTGAGTTCACTTTCTGCAGGTTCCTCTTTAGCATACGGATTTTTTATCTCTGATCTTCCAAGGAGGTAATCAACTGTAACATTGAAAAAATCAGCCAGTTTTTCAAGCATAATAGAATCTGGTGCTCTTTTTCCAAGTTCATATTGAGAAATTGTAGATTTTGCAAGATTGAATTTTTTACCTAATTCTGACTGACTTAGGTCAAGTGATTTTCTAAGATCACGAAGTCTATTTTGAAAATTAGCCATGAAAGCACCTCCTTATGGATATTATAATACACAATTTGTGAACTTAAATAATATTCATAAAAAGTAGTCGAAATGACTAAAAAACATTGACTAGTACTCGGAATGTGGTATTATATAAGCGTAGAGTTTGCATTATGACTACTAAGTAAATGGAGGTGATGGGTTTGCATGAGAAATTAAAGAACTTAAGGTTAAAGAAGGGGATTACCCAAGAAGAAATGGCTATAAAGCTTGGATATAAATACGCCAGCGGTTATAATCAACTTGAAAACGGCAAAAGAAAAATCAATATAGAAATTGCCAGAAAAATATCTTTAATATTGGAAGAGCCTGTAGAGGTAATTTTCTTTGATAACAAAGCAGCCGATCAGCCTATTGTATTACTGAATGATGTAAAAAACAATGATACAAATAAACTTATTGATAGCGTACAAATAAAGAACAATGAAAAATATTATGAGATGGTAGTACTGAAAGAAGTCATAGAAGAAACAAGAGGCGAATTAAATGATTTGGTTGCAGTAAAACAGAA
Source organism: Geosporobacter ferrireducens (assembly GCF_001750685.1). Classification (GTDB taxonomy): domain Bacteria; phylum Bacillota; class Clostridia; order Peptostreptococcales; family Thermotaleaceae; genus Geosporobacter; species Geosporobacter ferrireducens. The sequence continues at coordinate 4,162,070 of NZ_CP017269.1, forward strand.
CCATCTAAGTGAGGATGTATTGAGCTTGAGCAGAAAACTAGATAACCTGATTTACAGGTACATGACTTTGCAAACAAACTTAAAATCTAAAGCTTAAATAAATTATTGGTTTTTGACGGAAGCAGGGAATTTTCAGAGAGATGAGTATTATAAAAATTAGAGGAAAAAAGACATTTATTTAACTATTGTGATAGTAGATATGGTAAAATGTTTTAGAGGGGTGCGTTGTCTATAGAAAATAGAAATTTTTGAGATGCTGTTTAAGCTGTATGGAAAAATACAACCAGGTTCTTAAGCAATGGAGGAAAAATATAATAGAAAAAACAACTAAGTAAAGAGACTAAAAAATATATGGCATCCTGCTGGGGATGCTTTTGAATATTTTACTATAGAAAGAAAAAGCATATATAAAATATTGTCGAAATATGTAGAAAATTAAAGAATGGTTATTGAAGGTGTAGTTTATCATACATAGAATATTATAACAAGTTGTTTTATGGAATTGATAAATACGAATGAAGTATATCAAAATGTTGACTTCCTGCATGGGTCTGAGTTAAATATATTTTATCTTTTTTTCGTAAATCCTTATTTAAAGCATATTTTGCTTAATAAATACTATATGGGCATCAAACTATCTGCAGAAAATGGACGGTGAATGGTCTGCTGGAAGTTAGCTTTTTAATTATATTCTTAGGAAGAGATGAAAAGTATCAAGTTTAAAAAGGAGGTGTTTGCGTGATTGAAAATACATATGAGCTGAAACCGGGATATATACTCATTGATGAAAATGAAAATGTTCTGTATACAAATAGTAATTACAAATATGATATCAACCACTTACTAAAGACGATAAAAGTTTTTGAAAGAATAAGAACAGGAAATTTCGGCGTAGAAATGTGCGATAATTTTAAAGTTTCTATTGAGCCAATACATATAGAAAATCAGAAATTATATGTAGTAGAATTTATGGATGCTGCACATACGGACAGTCTTTCACGTATTGCATATAAAGATCTTATGAGTGGATTATATAATCGCAATATGTGGGAGGACATGCTGGAGAATAGGTTCGAAGAATTCTGCCATCAATTTAATACTTTAGTAATCATCGATATTGATAATCTAAAAGAAGTAAATGATACCGCGGGACATGCTGTAGGCGATAGGATGATTAAAATCGTAGCGGATTCGATCAAAGAATCTATTCGATCGAAAGACTTTGCTTGTCGTTATGGAGGAGATGAATTTATTATCTTACTGAACGATTTGAAAAATAATAATGTAAATAAATTTGTCAATAGAATTAGAAGAAAGATTAGCAAGAACTGTAAAGAAGACGAAATTCATGTTAGTATTGGTGTAGCTACCTTTAAGAATCTATCAGATCTACAGGCAGCATTTCAGAAAGCTGATCACAATCTATATGAAGAAAAGAAAGGCAAAAAAAAGCAAGTCGTCAATGAAGAATATTATAAACTATTAGAGTCCAGGGAGACGATAGAAGATGAGGGAGCTCAGGCAGAAGACTTAGCTGCTATGAAGCCCAGTCTACTGTATCAAGATATCTTAGATTTAAGCAAAAAATTAGATAGTGTACTTTACAGGCAAATGGCTTTTAAAACGAATCTGAAGCCTAATTATGAATGAGCTTCCTGCATTCATTAACGGTCGCTGATTGGCAGGGAATCAAACGGCAGGTGATAAAATTGGAAATGACTGATGATGCATCCTAACACAGGGTGCTTTTATTTTTTAGTTTTATGGGCTAAGAAATATACACTAATTGCTAACTGGGAATTTGTATTTTATTTCGGCAAAAGGAAAAATAAATATCTAATGATAAAAATTATTAATAAAATATGTTTAAAAATTAGTTGCGGGGATATATATAGACTGGCTATAAAATTTATTGAAATATAGGAGGGTCTGATAAATGGCAGAGAGAATGGTAGGTTTAAAAGCACCGCACTTTGAAATGAAGACAGTAGACGGAGAAGGGCAAGCTTTTAGTAAAGTATCTTTGGATGATTATAAAGGGAAATGGCTGGTAATGTTTTTTTATCCTCTGGATTTTACTTTTGTTTGCCCAACTGAGATTAAGGGAATCAATAGTCAAATTGACGCGTTTAAGAAATTAAATGCCGAGGTACTTGGCGTTAGTACCGATAGTGAACATTCGCATAAAGCATGGATCAATGCAGCCCATGACCAAGGGGGTTTAGGAAAACTGGAATTTCCATTAGCATCTGACATGACTCAAAAGGTTGCAAAGGACTATGGTGTCTTGATTGAGGAAGAAGGAATTGCCTTAAGAGGTCTGTTTATTATTGATCCCGAAGGAATTTTGAGATATTCTGTAGTACATGATCTAAATGTTGGAAGAAGTGTTGATGAAACCTTAAGAGTACTTCAGGCATTAAAAGCTGGCGGGTTATGTCCTATTGACTGGAAACCTGGAGATGACTTGCTGTAAAATACATAAATACTGATTAAAGCCCGTAAGACATTGATAGATCATTGATATAAGAAAACTCCTTTCTGGGACGTATTAAATGATACAAAACAGAGAGGAGTTTTCATATGACTGTTAAAAAAACATCAGATTAAGTAATTTTTACAAAAGAATTAAGGATTGTTTGCAAGCATTTAATCTTTGTTTTTACCTACTTTAAATTTATCTTTATATCTCTGTTGCGAATAAAGTATCTCCATTGCCGCATAAACCATGGGATCAGGTAGTGATCAACACCAAAGGAACGGCCTGCACCCCCCAGACAGGCGATCGAAGTCACAAGATACCAGTAATCATAAAGACCGGTGGAAAATATAAAATTAATGTTCATGCCGATAGAAATCAATGCTGCGATAAAGGTGAAGGTGCCGGTCAAAAATGCAATCCCTAATCCAATTTCTGTTATGACAATCAATGTTTGAAAAAGAAGTGCATTGGATGCTATGATATTTTCAAGAATCCAAGCATACCATAAAGGTGTGTATTTACCGATTAAATTCAAACCTTGCTTTACGGCTTCATTGGCAGTATCTGCTGGTGGACTTGGGTTTGCTATGGCATCGGGGAGTGTTGGTCCAATTCGTTCTGCATAAATAACAGCCTTGGACAACCAACCCTCTCTAAGTTTATTCATTCCTTGGATCAACCACATATATCCAAGGTACATACGCATGATGACCAAAAAAAATGTAAAACTTCGCTGTATGAAATGTTCTTTTAAAAAGTGGTCGTCTTCCCGTTTGTGCAGGAATTGATGACTCAGATACCGAATGACTTGCTCAAATCCAGCAACTTCGAATTGATAATGAATATTTACCATATGCTTAATAAACACTGCTATGATCCCTGAAGATTTAAAACCCATTACATCTGCAACTGCATAGCTTCTACCTATGGAAACCATGACACCGTGGAGTTTGGGCTTACAGCTTTCCAAAGGCTGCTCCTTTATCAGCCTAACAATATTCAGCGCAGCAGCGTCTCCCGTCTGCATTGCAGATTCAACTAATGCAGGAAGTACCCTTCCATCTTCATCTACAAAGTGTGCATTATCGCCTATAAAAAATATATTTTTGTATTGCATTGACTGTGTGAACTGATTTACTTCTATTCTTCCTCTGTTTGTTACAGGCAGGCCCAGTCTGGTAATAAAGTCATTTCCCTTAATGCCGCCGGTCCAAATTAATGTGCGGGTATCAATGATCGTGCCATCTTTTATTTGAAGATAATCCGATGCAACGCTTTTAATTGGTGAATCCGTTAAAATTTCTACACCATGCTTTGTCAAATAACTTACAGCTTTGGTAATTAGTCTGTGGTCTAATATCGCTAAAATCTGAGGCATGGCTTCTATAACCATAAGTCTGACTTCTTTTCTTGAAATAGCATATTCCTTGCAAAGTATCCTTATCCACTGCATCAGTTCACCCATCATTTCAATTCCCGTAAAACCACCGCCGCCAATTATAAAGGTGAGATAGGCACTTCTTTTTTTCGGGTCCTTTTCGTCGGCAGCTGCTTGAAACATATCTATCACATGCTTGTGAATGCGCTTTGCATCTTCTAAAGACCAAAGCGTATATGCATGTTCCTGCATTCCGTCAATATTAAAGTAAGCAGGCTCACTGCCGCAACCTATGATTAAATAATTATAAGTATAGTGCCCACGTTCTGATATGAGCTTTTGATTCTCAAAATCTATAGAAGTGATTGTATCCTGAATCACTTTTACCTGGGTATATTTAAAAATGTCCTTTAAATAAATCTTTACACTTTCTTCATCTACCCTATTTCCTGCTACTTCATGGAGTTCTGTCAAAAGCGTATGTCTATTATGTTTATCAATAATCCTAATGCATACATCTTCATTTTTTAATCTTTTATGCAGCGTTAAGGCGGCCCTTATTCCAGCATACCCGGCTCCCAGTACAACGATCTCTGTCATCTGTTTCACTCCTTTGTTTTATTGCAATAATACTTTGGATGAGTGTTGTTAAAGTGTTGAATGATATGCTTGCTTATTATATATTGTTTATGTTGTTGTGTGCTCCTATACCAATATGTGAGGTATATCTATAAAAACAATAAAAAGGCACATGTGTAACAGTACATAAAGTTTCTCTATTCTCTGATTTTCTGGGAATTAGGGATATTGCAAGATTGTGTGCTGAACAGAAAGTAAGCGTTTTTATTGATAAATTCGGTTGCTAAGCAACTTATGATAGCGTAAAATAGGGGGTATAGAAACAGGAAAAAAATTCCTTTGCCAGCGTAGAAAAAAGTAGTAAGTATCAGATGAGGCTGTTTATCATAAATTAAAAATAGATTTTGCACATATATCAGGAAGGCAGAAAAGCGTGCTTTAAGGGTGAGGTGATATTTGGTTGAATGCAGGAACATGGATAGCAATATATATGCCATTATTTATTCTATTATTTATTATTTTGCCACAGCAAAGGATATTAACGAAATCAATAATTCTAAAGATCAAAAAAAAGAAGGGTGGGATCACTATGACGAACGAGGTTCTAAAGAAATATATCGGAAAGAATTGCAATATCTCCACAGGTACATTTGGTGTCAATATAATAGGAAGAATCATTGATGTAAATGAAAACTGGATAGAAGTTGAAACGAAAAAGGGCAATGAACTTATTAATGCTGAATTTGTTCAGCATATAAAGGTAAAAGAATAGATAATCATTCCAAACGAAAATAGATTTTACTATGGAAAATATAAAGCTGACATACTGTTGTCATGTTTTTTTTGTTAATATATGCTTAATGAACCAACTTCCTTCTTTATACAGTGGTGAGATGATAATGTCATGTACTGCATTAGGAGAATCGTTAAGGAGGGTGCAAAGAAAATGAGAGAATTGGAAAAGTCACCAAATATCGGCAAGGTGTCTGCTGAAAAGTTGGAGCATGTGGGCATAACCAACATTGAAGAGCTAAGAGAAGCGGGGAGCAGAGAAGCCTTTATGCGCTTAAAGTTTGTTGATCCTACTACTTGAATCCATACCCTTTATGCTCTGGAAGGAGCTGTTCAAAATATGCGAGTACATTATTTAGACAGTAGAACAAAGACAGAATTGAAGGAATTTTACAAGGAGGTGTCTAAGGATGGAAAGAAAGGTTGATTATAAAAAAACATATAAGGAGTTTTATCTTCCACCGCAAAAGCCTGTGATGACTAATATACCGGAGATGAAATTCTTTATGATTGACGGTAAAGGTGATCCCAATGGGGAAGCATTTGGAGAAGTAGTGCAGGCATTATATTCCCTTGCCTATGGAGTGAAGATGATGCCGAAAAGTGGTGTGACGCCCGGGGGTTATTATGAATATACAGTTTTTCCTCTGGAAGGAGTTTGGAATATGGACAGCGGTGCGAAAGATTTTAGTTTATTGGATAAGGACAAATTTATCTATACGGTGATGATACGACAGCCGGAATTTGTAACCGACCAGCTTGCTATTGAGATGATCGAGAAGACAAAAAAGAAGAAACCAAATCCGGTACTGGACAATGTCTGCTTCGGCAGCATAGAAGAAGCTCTGTGTGTACAAATGATGCACGTAGGCAGTTATGATGAAGAACCTGTGAGCTTCGCCAAAATGGAGGAATTTTGTATTGAAAATGGTTACAAGCGTATTGGACATGCCCACCGGGAGATCTATCTCTCTGACCCTAGAAAAACTGAGGTCAGCAAATTAAAAACCGTACTTAGATTTAGGGTGGAGAAAATAAAATAATTAACGGCAACTGACGGAAGACAATTGCCTATGAATCACTTAAAAAAGAATTCCAAATGCAGGGGGTGCACTTGGAATTCAATATTAGGGGGGTAAATGTTATCTATGATTTCTTAGAAGATATAGCTTGTTTACTTGAATTCGATTTTTTTTGCAGATAGAGGTGTGATTGTAGATAACTGTTTAACTTAGTCATTGTTAAGATATTTGTGCTACCAAGTTTCATAAAATCACCTTCTCAAGAAACGATTATGATTATCAATTGATCTTTCTTATTATTTATATACCATGCTTTTAATTTTTTAAACACACAATTATATAAATAACACTAAGTATATTGCAGTCAGTCACAAAGTAGCGGAGTCAGGGGGACATCTCGAGCGTCACCGAAGCATAGCGAAGGTCCGGAGGGAAGACGATGGAACTGTCCCCCTGGCGAAGCGGATGTAGAAAAAATTTGTAGATAATGGGGATAGGAATGAAAAAGAAAATAAAAATTTTAGTACTGTTAATAGCTGCTCTGGCAGGTTTCCTATATTTACAGAATAACTGGATTGGGGTATCTAAGTGGGAGCTGACTTTTGATAAACTGCCAGAGAACTTTGATGGCTTTAAAGTAATCCATCTTTCTGATTTGCATAGCAAATTCTTTGGTAAAAATCAGCAACAACTGGTAACCATCATAAAAAAATCAGAGCCGGACATCATCGTAATCACTGGTGACTTGGTAGATCGTAAACATTATGATGAACAAGCAGCTTTATCATTAGTACATCAAGCTGTGAAAATTGCACCGGTTTATTTTGTGATGGGAAATCATGAATGGTGGTCTGGTCGTTTTGTCAATTTGGAAAAGCAATTAGTAGAAGCCGGTGTCCATGTATTGCGTAATAACTGGCAAACCATTGAAAGAGACGGACAAAAAATATTTGTATGCGGCATTGATGATCCGGCTGCAGCAGGGAGTCAGTATGATGAGAATGGATTTATAGAAGAAAAGTTACAGGAAACATTGACAAAAATCTCAAAAGATAGCTTCCGGCTGCTTCTATCCCATAGGCCAGAAAAGATGCCGCTTTATACACAGTATGAAGTAGATTTAGTTTTAAGCGGCCATGCCCATGGCGGACAGTTTAGAATTCCTTTTGTAGGTGGGATAGTAGCACCAGATCAGGGATTTTTCCCACAGTATACATCAGGGGTATATCGGGATAGAGATACAACCATGGTTGTCAGTAGAGGTCTTGGCAACAGCATTATTCCACAGAGAATTTTCAATAGACCGGAAGTGATTGATATTGTTCTGAATTGGGGGGATTGAGGAGATGATTTGGAAATGTTGATTTTATCCTTGACAAATCTAATTAAGAGGATTATGATTTAATTAAGTTAATGCTTAATTAAAAAGAGGTGAAGGATGGATCAGATCGTACAGATATTAAAAGCGCTGGGTGATGAAACAAGGCTGAAAATATTAATTATTCTTTCAAGAAAAAGAATTTGTGCAAAAGGAATTGCCAAACATTTGAATATCTCAGAAGCAGCAGTATCACAACATATAAAAGTTCTCAAAGATGCAGGTATCATTACAGGAGCAAAGGTAGGCTACTATGTTCATTACGACTTACAGAAAGCAACACTAAGAGAAATCGTAAAACTCGTAGAGGAAATAAATAGCATCCATACTATAAGCTGCTGCAAATTAGGTGTTCATATACCCCAGGAGTGTGTAGTGTCCTGTAAAGCTCAGAAAAATAAATGTTGTCAAAAAAATAAGTGATCAAAAAAGAAAGGAGAATAGATATGAAAATATGTGTACCGATTCAGGAGGACAAAGGCTTAGACAGTATTGCCTACAGCCACTTTGGATCAGCTCCATTTTTTCTGATTTATGATTTAGAAAAGGAAGAAACGAAAGTCATTGAAAATAAGGATCTGCATCATGCACATGGGATGTGCCAGCCGCTTAAAGCTCTTGGGGGGGAAACTGTGGAAGCTGTTTTGGTTGGCGGTATTGGTGCAGGGGCGTTAATGAAACTAAGCAATCAAGGCGTAAGGGCCTATAGGGTTACAGGTGAAACTGTACTGCAAAATATTGAACGGTTAAAGCGGAATGAACTAGCAGAGTTTTCGATTCACAACAGTTGCAGCCAGCATGATTGTGGGCACTAGAAAATTGATTTGGACAGGAGGCTGATGACAAAAACTAAAAAAGACACCTGCCACAAGGCAGATGTTTTTTTTAGAATCTCAATGATAAACCTGATTATGGGGGTGGATTCATGAACGGCTATGTGATGTATATGGTGACGATTTCACTTTTAGTGCTTTCACATTTTAAAGATAGAAAAAAGACAAAATTGGCTCTGATAAAGGCTTGGAAGTCTTTTGAAAATATTTTGCCGCAACTTCTAGGCGTGTTGATTCTTGTAGGTATGCTCTTAGCAGCATTTGATGCAGAATTAATATCCCGGATCATAGGCAGTCAGTCGGGGTGGATGGGTGTGACTTTCTCTACTATCGTTGGAGCAATTACGTTGATTCCGGGATTTGTAGCATTTCCTACAGCTGCACTGCTGTTGAACAACGGAGCCGGATATATGCAGATCGGTGCTTTTGTGTCTGCATTGATGATGGTAGGGGTTATAACAGCGCCTGTTGAGATCAAGTATTTTGGTAAACGGCTTACAATCATGAGAAATGTGTTAGCATTTTTCTTTTCTTTTGTTGTGGCGTACGTTATTGGAAAGGTTGTTGGTGGGATATGACGTTAATAAAAAAATATAGATTTTTTCTTATTACGGTTATAGGTATGCTTGTAATATTATTGATCAATAGAGAAATAGGAATGAGAGCCATTCATATAACGGGGTTTAGTTTAAAAGAAATGCTTTTAGTCATACCGCCGGTTTTTGTGTTGCTTGGGCTGTTAGACGTATGGGTTCCGAAAGAAACGATGATTCGGTATATGGGAGAGGAATCGGGGCTAAAGGGAATCCTATTAGCAATCTTGCTAGGATCAGCAGCAGCAGGTCCTCTCTATGGCGCTTTTCCTGTTGCAGCAGTATTTATGAAAAAAGGAGTTAAATTCAGCAATGTTTTAATTTTTATAGGGGCATGGTCTACGACTAAGATACCGATGTTGTTGTTTGAGATTTCAGCTTTGGGGGTAAAATTTGCCCTGACAAGGTTATTTGTAGATATACCTGGGATTATATTGATTGCGTATATTTTATGTGCGCTTGTGGATAAAACGGAAGTGGAAAGAATCTACAAGGAAGCTGAATCACTGTAATAATAGGCTCACAAAAAAGAAAAATTTTAAGGGGTGCGGAATGATTACTTATAAGCAGTGTACGGAGGTACACATAGATGCAATTTATGAAGCTTTTCAGCAGGGGTTTTCTGACTATATTATCGATATAGCTATGCCTAAGGAAGCCTTCGTGAAGCGTTTCTTCGGGCCAGAGGGAAACCATTTGAAGTATTCCTATATCGCATTGGACGGACAGCAGCCTATCGGGCTGATTTTAGGAGGAATAAAAGAATACGAGGGGGTTAAAACCTTGCGTTGCGGAACGCTGTGTATCCATCCCGGGTATAGAGGGCAGGGGGTCAGTCAGAATCTTTTTGAACGACATAAGAAGACTGGAATAGCAAATAGATGCAAACAATTGTTTTTAGAAGTAATCATAGGTAATGACCGCGCAATAGGATTTTATAAAGGTTTAGGCTATGACAAAATTTATGAATTATCTTATTATTATCATGAAGCGCCACTAGCTATAGATAAAAAGGGACAGTTAGGATATGAAATTGAGCTGATTCGTATGGATGAGGTTAAAGCGCTGCAAAACAGATTGCAGGATATTCATATCAATTGGCAGAATGATTTTGATTATATAGAAAAACTTGAAAACAAAGTCAATCATGGGATATTTAAAGAATCGGTGCTAATTGGTGCTATAAGCATGCTCCCTAGCGGCAAGATTCATTTTATATGGGTAGACCCTAGATTTCGGCATCAGGGAATTGGAAGGAACCTTATCGGTTATGGCGTAAAAGAATTAAAGCCTGAAAAGTTGCACATCAGTTTTCCAAACAATAGTAATCTGCAGGGCTTTGTAAAACACACAGGATTTATCAAAGACAGCATTTCACAACAGGAGATGTATCTAGTCCTATAAGAGAGCAAAATTTGCTTGAAACAAGTAATTCTATAAAAAAGATCGGAAAAATCGTTCGCTGATAATCTAGATAAGGGGGAATTTCTATGAAATACGGATGGATTGACGAATACTGTCTCTCAAAAAAAGCGGCAGAGAAGGATTTTAAGGTAGAATGGGATGCGACAAGATACCTGATTGGCGGAAAAATGTTTGCTATGCTGGGGGGAGACAAAGAAAAAAATGCAATCATTACCCTAAAATGTGAACCATCCTTTGGTCAGTATTTAAGGGAGCAGTATGCCCATATTACCGCCGGATATTACATGAATAAAGAACACTGGAATTCAGCGTATCTGGATGGAGATGTGCCTGATGCGGTTTTACAGCAGATGATCGATATGTCCTATGAATTGGTATTAGGTTCTCTAAGTAAAAAAAAGCAAAAAGAAATTATTGAAGGCAATATATTGGTTGAGTCAAAGGGATGATTCCTTTGACTCGTTTTCTTTTCTTTGATAAACTATCTTTATAAATTCTGGGTGTATAAGCAAGGGTATAACATCCTGATATAGGGTGTTTTTTTATTACTTATTACATAACATAAATAAAAAAGGAGGAATAAAATGAAAATATTGATTTCAGAAGCAGCAAAAATGGAATTAGAACAAGAACTAAAGCAATATGATATGACCAATAAGGGGTTAAGATTGTTTATTACAGGCTATGGATGAGCAGGCCCATCTTTTGGTATGGCTCTGGATGAGCCAAAAGAAGAAGACTATGTAGAAGATTTTGGAAGCTTCAGTACGATTATTGCCAGGGATGTATTAGAAGGACTGCCACAGGTTAGCATAGATTTCGTAAATAACGCCCGTGGAAAGGGCTTCACGATTTCTACAGGCGCTGGAGGATGCGGAGACAGCTGTGGAGACAGCTGCATGTAGGTTGCTTTTTTATAAAAAGTACACCAAATATGAATAAGTTATTCATATTATTTTAATACAGAACATAAAAGTTAGAGAAGTATTCTAAAAAGGATGCGCTCTAACTTTTTTTGTTGTAGAAACCATAGGAAGTTATTCGACAATTTGTGCGATTTTTCGTTCAATTAAAAGGAAAATCGATATTTAAGGCGAATGATAATAGTATGTTTTCATGGTGAATAAAAATTTGAAAAGCAGTTTTTTCAAACAGTTATAGGGAATTTTCACATAGGGATGCGAAATTATTCAGGATATAAGAAACGAGGATAAAGGAGGAATGAAGACATGAAGCGACTTGGTATTTACAATAATAAAGGCGGTGTAGGGAAAAGCACACTGACATCCAATTTAGGTGCGGGATTGGCAATCAAATTAGGCTACAAGACATTGATTATAGACTTAGATTCTCAGAGAGATACTTCAAAGTTTTTAGGTTTGCAGGATACAACGAAAGCCATTAACGATATTTTTGAGCAAGAAGATGCGAGACGGAAAGGACGGGTCGTTGCAAATGAAATTAAGGTGGAAAACTGTATTGTAAAAAACATAAGGGAAAATCTTGATATCCTTACAAACCGGGGACTAAAGATTATTGATAGCTTTATCAAAGATACCAAGCGATTTGACTTAGTGTTCGGAAGACTCCTTGTTGATTTAGAGAAAATGGAATATGATTGTATACTCATAGACTGCGGGCCATCTCAAACCAGTGTCAATGACGCAATTCTTTCCTATGTAGACCATATTATTTTACCGATCCAAACGGAAATGGCCAGTGTAGATGCAGTAGAAAATGTATATGAATATCTAGATCTTCTTGATTTACCTAGTTCTAAGGTTAAGTTTGTCGTTCCCAACATGTTTGATGGCAGACTGGTTAATGCAAAACGAAATCTAGAGCGTATCCGCGAATATTTCAAGGACAACCAAGGGATTACCATTACAGATCCCATTCAACGGAGGGTGAAGATTACAGAAGCAGGAGCCCTTGGAAAGAGCGTTTTTGAATATGATATAGATGCATCTAATCAAATCTTAAAAACTCTGGAGAGTGTAGTGACTTATCTGGAGCAATAAGAGATAATGCATTTCTATGAAAATACGAAATTACAATGTCGTAAGGATCGAAGCCCTCGTCGTTCCGGGTATAAAGTAGGGTTCTCAATCACATAGATATATTTTGGCAGGTATCTTACTAAGATACCTGTTTTTTGATGTGCAATAAATTGAAGTATGCAAGAGACGAAATATTCATGTAAATATTTTTCAGGTAGGAGGATGGAGCCGGGATAAAATAGGACTCCATAATATTGTCACTTTTCTATAGTGACACAACTACATATCTTTTTATTGTAGGCCTTGAAATATCTACATATAATGAAATCAATACTTAAGTATTTTTATAAATGACATGTCATGATCAAAAATGAATGAAACTGAGGGAGGGATATTATGTCAACAGCCACAGCTTATTCAGAAAAGGACATGAAAGGATCTATTCAAAAATTTGGACGCTTTTTAAGCGGAATGGTAATGCCGAATATCGGAGCTTTTATTGCATGGGGATTGATTACTGCGCTATTTATACCGACGGGTTGGACACCCAATGAAAATTTATCTAAATTAGTTGGACCTATGATCTTGTACTTATTGCCATTGTTAATCGGTTATACCGGCGGGAAAATTGTTGCAGGAACAAGAGGGGGTATGTTAGGTGCAGTAGCGACCATGGGTGTTGTTGTAGGTGTAGATATTCCTATGTTTATTGGCGCTATGATTATGGGCCCCTTAGGCGGTTACTGTATAAAGAAGTTTGATCAATGGGCAGAAGGAAAAGTGCCGGCAGGATTTGAAATGCTGGTGAATAATTTCTCGGCAGGGATTATTGGTGCGATCATCACAATAGTAGCTTATTTAGGCATTGGTCCCATCGTATTAGGATTGAACAATATCTTAAAGACTGGCGTAGAAGGGATTGTAAATGCAGGTATGCTGCCGCTGACTTCTTTGTTTATTGAACCGGGAAAGATATTATTCCTAAACAATGCGATGAATCATGGTGTTCTAGGACCTCTGGGAATCCAGCAGGCAAATGAGATGGGAAAATCAATATTCTTCTTACTTGAAACAAATCCGGGACCAGGATTAGGCATCCTGTTAGCTTATTGGGTCTTCTCAAAAGGGACGGTCAAGCAATCAGCGCCGGGTGCTGTCATCATACATTTCCTGGGTGGTATTCATGAAATCTATTTTCCATATGTGTTGATGAACCCGGTTCTTCTCTTAGCCGTCATTGCCGGTGGTGCCAGTGGCGTATTCACATTTAGCCTGCTAGGCGGGGGTTTAGTCGCTACACCTTCACCGGGAAGTATTTTTGCATTATTAGCTATGACGCCAAGGGGGGGATTTATTGCTGTAATTCTAGGTGTTGCAGTATCTGCTGCGGTGAGTTTCTTGGTGGGTGCTTTCTTTATTAAAAGAACTGCTGACGAAACAAGTGGGGTTGAATTTGCGGCGGCCAAAGAAAAAACTAAGACGTTAAAAGGGAAGAAAGAAGTAAATGCAGAAATAAACAAAATACAAAATACGAAGATTCAAAAAATTATTTTTGCTTGTGATGCTGGAATGGGTTCTAGTGCTATGGGTGCTACTACTTTAAGAAGTAAGCTAAAGAAAGCAGGATTAGACATCCAGGTAGTAAATAAAGCAATTGACGACATACCAGAGGATGCACAATTTGTGATTACACATGAAAGCCTAACTTCTAGAGCAAAAGAGAAAGCACCCCATGCAGAGCATATGTCTATACAGAATTTTGTTGAGGGCAAGCAATATGATGACCTTATTCGGCAGCTGAAATAATTTTCAAAAAATTATTTTGAAAGGCAGCTGATTCTAATGAATATCAGTTCCCGTACAAAACAAATCATACAGATATTGTGTCGGCAAAATGACTATACAACCATTGAAACCATTGGAAATCAGTTGGAAGTCAGTTCCCGTACGATTCTACGGGAGCTGACTTTCGTTGAAAAATGGTTATCAGCCAATGGTCATGCATTAGAAACGAAGAAAGGGACGGGCATTCGGCTCAGCGGAGGAAATAAAGCGAGAGAGGATATTTTAGCGCTGCTTCAAAATGAAAAAGTAGAAAAAAGTTTTACACCAGAAGAAAGACAAAACGTTATGCTTAGCGAGCTGCTGTTAAATAAAGAAATAACAAAACTCTATTATTTTACGCGGATGTTTCATGTGACAGAAGGAACATTAACCCATGATTTGGATAAAATTGAAGAACGGTTGCGAAAGTATCAACTGGATTTGATCAGAAAGCCGGGATTAGGCATCCTCATCGAGGGCAGTGAAAAAAATAAACGTCGTGCCGTAACGGATATATTTTATGAAAATGCAGGGCAAACACAAGTATTGAATTCAATGCGTAAGAGAACCGTAAAAGATTCCAGCGAGAGATATTCTTCTAAAAATATCCCGCAGAATCCAATCTATCATTTTTTAAATCCTGCCGTTATAGACAATCTAGAGATTTTAACACGAAAAATTGAGAAGCAGCTAGGATATCAGCTTGCGGATGATGCTTACTCAGCCCTAATTATCCATTTGGCCATCGCACTACAGCGTATTCGGAATAATGAAAGAATCACAATGGATGAGCAGATTCTGCAACAGCTGCGGAGTACAAAGGAATTTTCAATTGCAGAAGAACTGGCCCAAGCGATTGAAAGTGCTCTTAATGTAGAGATTCCATTGGCTGAGATTGGCTATATAACCATGCATTTAAAAGGTTCAAAGGGAAGAAATTTGTTTTACAACAACGAGAAGTCTATTACGGAGGATTTTAAGCTGGTACGGTTGGCTAAAAAGATGGTGCATGTTGCAGAGCTGGAAACAGGATGCTATCTAGCGGAAAATGATAAACTGCTGATCGGCCTTGTACAGCACCTAGGGCCGGCACTCAATCGCATGAAATTAAACCTGGATATACGAAACCCCCTGTTAGAGGAAATTAGGAAGTTTTACCCCAAAATTTTTGAAACGGCTAAAAGATGTGTGACCGTTCTAGAAGAGCAAGAAAAGATTAAGGTACCAGAATCTGAGATAGCGTATATTGCGATGCATTTAGGTGCAGTGATTGAACAGAAAAAAAAGGAGCGTCAAATTAAATACCGTGTGGCAGTGGCTTGTACAAGCGGCATCGGTGCATCCAGGCTGCTATCAAGTAGAATAGAGAAAGAATTTAGTAATTTGGATATTGTAGATTTGATTTCGATTATCAATATTCATGAGGAAAATCTCACTGAAGCAGGAATCGATTTTATCGTTTCCACATCTTATATTCCTGATTGTAAAATTCCTTTTATCATTGTAAATCCGCTTCTAAACCATGAGGATCAAAAAAAATTGGAAAAATTCATTAGTAATTTTCATTATAAACAGAAAGAAAACAAAATCTCAAAGCAAAGTGGAATTCTGTTAAAGGAAAAATTTGAGATGTTAAGTATATGCAATCAAAGAATTTTACAGATATTAGAACATTTTAGATTATTGGAAGAACTGGATGTAAAAGATGTAGATTCTTTAATTCAAGAGATCTGTATAGAATTTGTTGATAATACGGAGGAAAGAACCAGACTCTATACAGATTTGAAAAATCGTGAACAATTAGGGAGCACCTTATTAAAGCAAAAAGAAATTATGCTTCTACATTGTAGAACTTCTACGGTAAAAGAGCTTCATTTTACTGTATTTCGACTTCAGAAACCTATTTATACAAGGGGAATGAACGGGGAAACCGAAAGAATTCAGGCAGGTACTGTGATGCTGGCACCTTACGATGCAGAAAAAATTGGTTTAGAAGTATTAAGTGAAATTACAAAGGGCTTGGTTGAAAATGATCATTTTTCCTCCTCCATTATTGAGGGTGAAAGAGAGGAAATATATAATGATCTTAGTTTAATCCTAGGGCGATTTTATCAGCAGAAGATGATGTAAATGAAAGAATATGAGGAGGTGCTTTGCGTGGTAATGCAGATAAGTTCTAAGGAAAAGCCTGCATCAAATATGCATATGAATATACAACGATTCGGCAGATTTTTAAGTGGGATGGTAATGCCAAACATTGGAGCATTTATTGCCTGGGGTTTGATTACCGCATTGTTTATACCCACTG
Source organism: Geosporobacter ferrireducens (assembly GCF_001750685.1). Classification (GTDB taxonomy): domain Bacteria; phylum Bacillota; class Clostridia; order Peptostreptococcales; family Thermotaleaceae; genus Geosporobacter; species Geosporobacter ferrireducens. The sequence continues at coordinate 4,178,684 of NZ_CP017269.1, forward strand.
GATGGATACCCAATGAGAATCTGTCAAAGCTAGTTGAACCGATGATTATTTATTTGCTCCCTGTTTTGATTGGGTTTACGGGAGGAAAAATGGTCGCAGGAATCCGGGGGGGCCTTTTGGGAGCGGTGGCAACGATGGGGATTATCGTTGGTGCAGGCGTCCCGATGTTTCTAGGGGCTATGATCATGGGGCCGCTGGGTGGATTTGTGATTCAGAAGGTAGATCGGATGTTTGCGGAAAAGATACCGGCAGGCTTTGAGATGTTGGTTAACAATTTCACTGCGGGAATTGTTGGTGCAGGTTTAGCTATTGCTGCCTATATTGGGGTTGGTCCCGTTGTAATAACCTTAAATTTAATAATAAAAGGATTGGTGGAGAAAGCTGCTCTTGCCGGTTTGCTGCCTATTGCATCTTTGGTAATTGAGCCTGCTAAGATATTGTTTTTAAATAATGCGTTGAATCATGGCGTATTAGGACCCATGGGAATACAACAGGTCAGCGAAAGCGGAAAATCCATATTCTTTTTGTTAGAAACAAATCCAGGGCCTGGCTTGGGATTACTGCTCGCATATTATGTTTTTTCAAAAAGCATGGTTAAACAATCGGCACCGGGAGCAATGATCATTCACTTTCTGGGTGGAATCCATGAGATCTATTTTCCCTATGTGCTGATGAATCCGTTATTGATCTTTGCAGTGATTGCGGGCGGCTGCGCTGGCGTATTTACTTTTGTTCTCTTAGGGGCTGGATTAGTGGCAACACCCTCACCAGGCAGTATTTTTGCACTGCTTGCAATGACGCCTAAAGGAAGTGTATTGCCGGTATTGGCAGGGGTATTGATATCTGCAGCTGTTACATTTATCGTTTCAGCGCCTATCATCAAAAGAAGAAAATTTTTAGAGGATGAAGAGAAATTAGAAACGGCCAAAGAACAAGTAAAAAGACTGAAAGGGCAAAAAATAGACACAGAGCTAAATATTAATTTGGACGGGGAGATTAAAAAAATTGTGTTTGCCTGCGATGCCGGAATGGGTTCAAGTGCCATGGGGGCAAGTACTTTACGGAATAAACTTAAAAAGCAAGGTATTCATGTGGAAGTGGTTAATGAAGCAATTGAAAATATTCCGACAGATGCACAGGTTGTCATTACCCATGAAAATTTATCTACGAGGGCAAAGCTGGCAGCACCTCAGGCAGAGCATATTTTGATAAAAGACTTTATTGAAACCCCGGTCTATGATCAATTGGTAGAACACCTTGAAAAGCTTAAAGCGGTAAAACCTGAAAAACCAAGAGAGTCATTGCGAATAGACGAACTTCCTGTATTACAAAAAAAGAACATCCGACTGGGTGAAAAAAGCGTTGGAAAGATAGAAGCCATTAAGATGGCCGGTCAGCTGCTGGCAGAGAGCGGATATGTGACGGAAGATTATATTGATGCAATGGTTCAAAGGGAAAATGATTTAAGTACCTATATTGGCAATGGTATTGCCATACCCCATGGCGTAGCAAGCGGGAAAATGCAGATTCGCAAAACGGGGATTACCATATTGCAATTCCCGGAAGGAATAGATTTCGGAGAAGGTATGGCACATCTTGTTGTAGGAATTGCAGGAGTAGGCAATGAACATCTAGCTATTTTATCTAACTTAGCTTCTGTCATGGAGGATGATGAGATTGCAGAGGGACTAAAAACTACGACAGATTTAGAATATGTGTATAAACTGTTTACAAAAAAATAGTATAGTCTGAAAACAAAGGAGCGCGCTTATGATCATTACTGTTACACTCAATCCTGCATTGGATAAAACCATTTTATTAGATATTTTGAAAGTAGGAAGCGTGAACCGTGTGTGTCAAGTTAGGGAAGATGCAGGCGGAAAAGGGATTAATGTTTCTAAAATGATTCGCAATCTCAAGGGAGAAACACTGGCGACCGGATTCCTAGGAGGGCAGACAGGGGCCCGTATTAGAACCCAGTTAGAACAAATGGAAATCCAGCATGGGTTTATTGAAGTGGAAGGAAATACAAGAACCAATATTAAGGTAGTAGATACAAAAAATAAAATCTACACAGATATCAACGAACCTGGCGCAGCTTTAGCGGAAAATGTGCTCATAAAGCTTGAAAATTTAATATTTTCTCGTGTAAAGGAAGAGGATCTGATCGTTTTTTCAGGGAGTATTCCCCAAAATGTTCCAAAAAGCATCTATGCAAAGTGGATCATAAAGGCCAATCGGATAGGTGTAAAAACAATTCTGGATGCAGATGGTGAAGTGCTTCGGAAAGGCGTTCAAGCAGGACCTTATATGATCAAGCCTAATATTTATGAATTGGAAATGTTATTTGATAGAAAAATTGAAACAATGAAGGAAATTGTTGAAGCGGCACAGTCCCTGCTTGAGTATGGAATAAAAATCATCGCCGTTTCTATGGGTGAGCAGGGAAGTGTATTTGTTACCCAGGATAAAACATTGGTTGCAGAGGCGATCAAGACAGATGTAAAAAGTACAGTAGGTGCAGGAGATTCGGTGGTTGGTGCTTTGGCTTATGCAATCAGTAAAAAAATGGATCTGGAAGAGGGCATTGAACTGGCAATTGCTGCGGCCACGGCAACCATTGGGAATGAAGGAACTGAAATGGGAACCTTGGAGCAAATCAAAAATTTAATGAAGCAAGTAAAAATAAAATCTATACGTTGCTAATCTATGGAGGGTGAATATATGAAGACAAGAGCAGTACGATTATACGGAGCAAATGACTTAAGATTGGAAGAATTTGAGCTGCCGGAGATTCAGGAGGATGAAATATTAGCCCGCGTAGTATCGGATAGTATTTGTATGTCGACCTATAAGGCGGTAATCTTAGGAAATAAGCATAAACGCGTACCCGATGACGTTGCAGAAAATCCTACGATTACCGGCCATGAGTTTGCAGGTGTTATTGTAAAGGTAGGAAAGAAGTGGCAAGATCAGTTTAAGCCGGGGCAAAAATTTGCATTACAGCCGGCATTAAACTACAAAGGCAGTCCCTACGCCCCAGGTTATTCTTATCCTTATTTCGGCGGAAATGCTACCTATATTATCATTCCCCAGGAAGTAATGGAGTTAGGTTTTTTGCTGGATTATGAAGGAAAGGCTTTCTATGAGGCGTCCTTAGCGGAACCGATGTCCTGTATCATTGGAGGATTTCACGCCAACTACCATACGGAAACCGGAAAATATGTACACCACATGGGTATTGTAAAAGGCGGCAAAATGGCACTATTAGCAGGTTGCGGACCTATGGGCCTTGGAGCCATCGATTATGCCCTGCATTGTGAACGAAAACCAAGGCTTTTAGTCGTTACAGATATTGATGCGGAGAGATTAAAGCGGGCAGAAAAGTTATTTCCTGTAGAGGAAGGCTCAAAAAATGGTGTAGAGCTTCACTATGTAAATACAAAGGATATGGATCAGCCCGCAGCGTTCTTAAATCAATTTACAGGAGGGACCGGATTTGATGACGTTTTCGTCTATGCGCCTGTCCGTTCCCTGATTGAGGATGCTGACGTGATTTTGGGAAAGGACGGATGCCTCAATTTCTTTGCAGGACCGACAGATACAGGATTTAAGGCAGAAGTCAACTTTTACAATGTGCATTATGCACCTACCCACATTATGGGATCTACTGGCGGAAACGACGACGATATGAGAGAATCCTTGGAAATGTCAGCGAAGGGATTGATTAATCCAGCGGTAATGGTTACCCATGTAGGGGGAATCGACAGCGTGATAGATACCACATTGAATCTTCCTCAGATTCCTGGTGGCAAGAAGCTGATATACTGTAACATAGAAATGGAACTGACAGCTATCGAAGATTTTGAAAAGAAAGGAAAAGAAGATCCTTTTTTCGCAGAACTGGGTCGAATTGTTGCTGCGCATAATGGTCTATGGTCGGCAGAGGCTGAAACATATTTACTAGAAAATAGATCTATTGAATAGCGGGGAGGATTCAATCATGGTAGAAGTATCGATGATAGTTAAAAATGAAAATGGCTTGCATGCAAGGCCTGCAAGTCTATTTTCTAAAGCTGCTGCAAAATATAAATCGGATATTAAGGTAATTAAAAATGGAGACCACAGCAAAACCTGTAATCCTAAAAGTATTATATCTTTATTAAGCCTAGGGATTTACAAAGGTGACCAACTGACAATCAGTGCCAGTGGTGAGGATGAGGAATTCGCTGTAAAAGAACTGCAGGAATTTCTGGAAAAGGGAATCGATTAAATGAAAATGGAAAAAGCAGTATGATAACAAGCGTCAAGTGAAGATCTTCACTTGACGCTTGTTTATAGATGGATGTTTCTTATTTTTACTTAGTATCCATGTAGAATTCATAAGCTGTTTTTCCTGTATATTTTTCGTGAACGATTTTTGCGACGGCTTTTGTCATCGCCTTAGGATTTTCTGCTTGGAAGATATTTCTGCCCATATCAACACCACTCGCGCCTTCTTGTATTGCTTTATACGCCATTTCAAGAGCAGATTCTTCGGGAAGCTTTTTCCCCCCAGCGATAACGATCGGAACAGGACATGCAGCTGTTACTTTTTCGAACTCGTCGCAGTAGTAGGTTTTAATAATTTGCGCACCAAGTTCTGCTAGAACTCTTGTTGCTAACAAGAAGAAACGTGTGTCACGAACCATGTTTTTTCCAACTGCTACCACACCAAGAGTAGGTATTCCATAGCGATTACCTGCATCAATCGTTTTAACAAGATTTTGGAGGGAACTTTTCTCCTCTTCAGTACCGATGAAGGTTTGAACTGCCATACAGGAGGCATTCATTCTGATCGCATCTTCAATGTCAACTCCGATAACTTCTTTAATTACATCCTCAGAAGCTACTGTGCTGCCAGCTGAACATCTTAGTGCTATAGCTTTATTAAATGTGGGGGGGACACAACTACGTAATCCTCCTCTTGTGGCCATAAAGACATCAATATCTTCTGCTAATTCGGGAATAACAAGATCTAACCTTTCAAGCCCGAAGGTTGAACCCATTATGTAGCCATGATCAAATGCCAGCATTAATGTGTTGCCGCTTTTAGGATTGAATATTCTAGATAGTCTATCCTTCATTCCCCAATCAACGTGATCCATTCCTTTAACATGAAAACTGGATTTAGGTTGTGGTACACCAATATAATAATCTTTTGCATTTTTGTTACCTACTACATCTGCCATAATTATCCTCCTCCTAACCAATACATAACATCTCTTTGCTAAACAAGGGAAACTTCGACCTTATCACTTTCCTGATAAGGGGCAAGGCAAAATACAGCCTTTGCTATAGTATCTGAAAGATTCTTAAGATAGTGTGTTTCCTGGGGTTCCACATGTACGAAATCCCCTTTCTTGCATAAAATTTTTTTTCCGTTAATAGTAAATTCAATTTCTCCTTCGAGTATGAAAAAATTTTCTTCCATGACGTTGTGATAATGATTATTAAAGTCTTGACCTGGCTTTAATACTACTACACCCATATTTGCTCTTGGACCTTTGAGAAGATATTTGGGTCCGCTGTCGCCGAAACGATATTCAAGCTCACTTTCATGCAGATGAAACATTTGATTACCTCCTTGAATCAATATTTTAAAGTCCGGGAGCCTTCCACATATATTCGGTAATGCCGTTGTCGGAAATCTTTAACTGAGCACTATACATTTGCTTCCATGATTTAAAAAGTTTATCGTATGTTTTCTGATTTTCAGGGTTGGGCGTATATTGGTGGTCCCACAGGACAAGTGCAGAGGACGCAGATTCAATACTCTCGTATATTCCAGCACCGACGCCTGCACATATTGCAGCGCCTAATGCAGTAGCTTCCTTGACTTTTGGAACCTTTACATTAACACCTAACACATCCGCCATTATCTGACACCATAATTTGCTCTTGGACGCTCCATTTGCGAAAATTATCTCAGTAGGCCTATTTCCTGTCAGTTCTATTACCATTTCTAAGTGTCCTTTTGTCACAAGAGCAGCATTTTCAAGTAAAGATCTATAGAATGTATAGCGGTTAAATTTTTCTGCATCAAGTGCAAAGTTTGTAAAGGTAGGGGATGCATGTTTCCAAGAAATATAATTCATCACATCGGAAAAAGCACACATCATACCATAGCTGCCAGCAGGTATTTGCTCAGCTTCTTTATCCATTAGCATGTAGGGATCTTCATTTATTTGTTGTGCTATTTGTTTTTCAAGCTGACAAAACCCATCTCGATACCAGCGCATTACTAATCCTGGAAAAAAGGCAATTGCTTCATATTGAAATAGACCTGGTACAGCGTGACAATTTATCCTAATACGGCAATGATTGTCTGTTTTAGGAATAATCGTGTTGCATTCCAATTGCCAGAAGCTGCCTCCCAATACGGCAATCTGATTTTCCAACACAGCGCCTACGCCGATGGTTCCTAGCTGAGCATCGCCGCCGCCAGCAACTACAAGTGTACTTGTGCTTAAACCTGTGATAAGACTACATGACTCGGATACGTTGCCGACGACACTGCCGCTCTCGAATATAGAGGGGAATATATCATCCTTAAGGCCACATTTTTTAGAAATCTCTGGCTGCCAATTTCTTTTTTCCAAATTAAACATTCCTGTCGTACAACCATTAGAAGGCTCTACAGATAGCACCCCTGATAATTTATAAATAAGCCAGTCATTCAGCATTGTAATTGTTTTTACTTTGTTATAAATCTCGGGCATATATTTTTTTACCCATAGGATACGAGGAAGTGCACCTAGTGCAAAGGTTTGCCCAGATATTTTGTAAAGCGCTCTCTCTAATGATAGATCCTTTGCAATTAATTCTTCCACTTCGGCTCCAGCTCGGGAATCAACATTGGCACAGGCCCATATCTCTTCACCGTTTTCATCATATAAGACAATTCCCTCACGCATACTGGTTGTAGAAATTGCAGCGATATCCGAGCTGGATATGCCCGTACTGGAAAGGACTGTTCTAATACAGTCTACTGTAAGCTGCCAGTTATATTTTACATCAAAATCCATTGAGCCTGGATATTCAGGATATCCTTTGTGCTCCCATTCATGTTGCGCTACACCGAGTTGGTTTCCATTAAGATCAAAAATAACTGCCCTAACACTTCCTGTACCAGCGTCAATAGCCATCAAGTATTTTGACATAATTCAACCTCCAATCTATTTTTATCTTGTTTTACTTATTAACAAGATTTACTAGACTCTCAGCAGTAGATTCATCGGTAATTAATACATCAAGGTACCCCCCTTTAAGAGCTCCGAGAATTGCATGTACTTTACTGGGGCCACCTGCAACACCGATTACGTTTTTCATGTCTTTGAGGGTGTCGAGTTGTGTACTCACTAAGCGTTTGTGGAGTTCAAAATCAATTTTATTTCCATCCTTATCATAGAACTGGCTTAGGATATCGCCCACAGCACCATTCATTTTCAAAAGTATAAGCTCGTTGTGACTAATCTTGTTGTCTCTAAATATCGTTGCATTTTCGTCAACAGCTCCGATGCTTATTACGGTCATATATGCGAGCTCTGCCATATTCATTATTTCTTTAACTGATTTCTCTTCCCAGATTGCCTCTGCCATTTCTACACTTGAGACAATAAGCGGTGAGGGTACAAAATAGATTTGAGGCGTAGGTCTTGTGGGGTCGCTTTTTCCTGCGCCTGCGATTGATGAAGTATAGCAAGAGACACCACCGGAAAGGGTGACAAGAGATACAGGTATATCTAAAGAGAAAATTAGATTGTTGATCGTACGAGACACTGTATCGCCATAGCCAACGTTAATATAAGAATTTGGAATAAGATGTCCTTCTATATATTGGGCAGCAGCCTTTGCAATGGATTCGTTAATATTAGAATCAATTGTTGGAATTACATAAGCATCTTTTAGACCAAATGTTTTCATTAATGTACGTTCAATATGGATACGTTTCTCACCATCTGATTTAATTTTAAACTGTACAATTCCAAGATTCCTAGCTTTTTCCAAATATTTGATAACCTTCATTCTAGAGAGGCACAGTTGCTCCGATATCTGTTGCTGTGTCATATTCTCCATATAATAAAACCAAGCTACTTTAAAAATCAAATTTTCTTCATAATCCAAAAGTATCACCACACTCACATAAGATATTAAACATTTGTTTTGAGATTAAAAAAATGTTTATTTATTTTAGAGTATACCAAGTATTGATATTTGTGTCAATATAATTAATATTAAAACAATTTCAAATACGGACACTTGCGGAAATGCTTGATTTTTATGGATGGCACTGAGGAGAAAATTAATTTGTCCAGAATAAAACCTACGATATATTTAATGTTTGATAAGAGCAATTATAGAATAGATACAAGCACAAAATATTATTGACAAAACAAATGTTTTATTTTATTATCGAGATAACAGAATATTTAAAAACTTAAATCATTTCGTGAAAATAAAGAGATTCTCATGTTGCAATTAGGAGGTAGAAATTATGAATGATCCATTAAGTGAAGATAAGTCCCTCGTCTGTTTATCGGGCATCGTGAAATCCTTTTCCAACAATTTGGTTCTGAGGGGTATCTCCCTTGAGTTATATCATGGAGAGATCATAGCATTGATTGGTGGAAATGGTGCAGGTAAAAGTACATTGATGAAAATATTAATGGGGATTTATACTCCTGATTCTGGAGAGATCTATATTAATGGAGAAAAAACAGTTTTTTCATCCCCCTCTGTAGCTTTGCAAAAAGGAATTTATTTAGTACCGCAGGAGCCAATGCTTTTTCCAAATATGACAGTAGAAGAGAATATTCTTATTGGTTTTAATGAAAATAGGGCAGAATTGAAGCAAAAGTTAATGACTCTAATGAGAAAACTTAGTTGGAATATAGCACTAGATAGAACTGCGGAGACCTTATCAATTGCAGAGCAACAGCTCATTGAAATTTTAAGAGGACTTTTAAGAGAAGCAAAGATACTTATATTGGATGAACCGACTTCTGCCCTTAGTTTTAGCGAAATTGAATCACTTTTTAAGGTTATTTTAGATCTTAAAAGTCAAGGCATAGGAATGTTTTATATCACCCACCGGCTAACAGAGGTTTTTGAGATTGCTACGCGTATTGTAATTCTTCGCGATGGGACTATTGCTTTATCGGGGGATGTATCTGAATTTACAAAGGAAATGTTAATACAAGGTCTGCTGCCCCCAAATGTTGAGAATGAGGCGTGTAGATTAAAGAAAGCTGACGCATCAAAGGTAGACTATTCTAGTTTAACGCCGATCCTGGCAGTAGAAGACCTAACCGGTTATGGTTTTAGAGATGTGAGCTTATCGGTATATCCAAACGAGATATTGGGCATAGCAGGGGTTGTTGGAGCAGGACGTACAGAATTGGCAGAAGCCGTTTTCGGTATAGGTGAAATCATTGATGGAAAGGTGTATCTGAATGGGGAGGATATTACGGGGCTTAAGACGAGCACAATTATCAGGAAAGGACTAAACTATGTGCCAGAGGACAGGCATCTGAATGGAATTTTTTCGATGACTAATGTTATGTCAAACTTAACATCTTCTGTACTGAAATGGCTTGTAAGCATCTTCATAAATATTAAGCAGGAGATGGAAATAACAGAGAAATACATAAAAGAGTTCCGAATCAAAGTGGCGGATCAAAGCCAATCCTTGAAATTACTTTCAGGAGGGAATCAACAAAAAGTAGTAATCGGTAAGGCTCTTGCAACACAACCAAAGGTTATTATTCTGGATGAACCGACCAGAGGGATTGATGCCGGTGCCCGTGCAGATGTCTACAAGATTATCTATCAATTAAAAGAACAGGGGCACGCAATTTTACTTATATCCTCTGATCTGGAAGAAATTGTTGAACTTTGCGACCGCGCTGAGATAATGTATCGAGGTACAATTAGTCATAGATATGAACGGGATGAGATTACGTTGGATAGATTGATGGCGGCATCATTTGGCGTATGTAGTAAGGAGGGGTGTGAAAGTGAAAGTGTTGCTCGGTAAACTCCTTAAGGCAAGAGAAATTACAGTTGTAGGCTTCCTTTTTATTTTATTCATATTAGTAGGAGCTGTAAATCCGGTGTTTCTTAATATGGAAAACATTATCCTCACTTTAAAGGGGAGTGTTATGTATGTATTTTTAGCAATAGGTATGACTTTTGTTATTTTTACAAAAGACATAGATGTATCTGTCGGTGCTATTTTAGGAATGTGTGCAGCTGTAGCGGCCACTATGCTGCGTAGTAATAAGAGTCTGTTTCAGATTATTATCGTTACTTTGATGATTGGAGCTATTGCTGGACTGATTAATGGTATTGGTATTACTAAATTGAAAATACCGGCAATTGTTATGACTTTAGGTACTATGGGAATTCTAAGAGGCCTAATGTTTGTATATACAGGGGGCAGATGGGTAGAAAACCTTCCGGATTATTTTAAAAATGCTTCACAGGCCGAGCTCTTTGAGAAAATAAATATATTTGTATTATTTACTTTGATAACGGTTGTCCTGATACAGTTGTATCTTTCAAAGGGAAAGAAAGGAAAATACTTTGCTGCCATAGGCGATAATATTGACGGCGCTGTACTAATTGGAATTCCTGTTAGTGGCATCAGAATTGCTGCCTTTGTTATATCGGGTATTTGTTCCGCGATTGCTGGCCTAGTATATGTTAGTCAAGTAGGATTTGTTGCTAATGTTGCAGGAAGTGGCACGGAAATGACGGCGATTGCAGCATGCGTACTGGGCGGAGTTAGTCTAAATGGAGGGATAGGTTCCGTTGTGGGCGCTGCATTAGGTGCTGTCATCATGAACTCAATAAATACTGCTCTGGTATTTTTGAAAGTACCTGCATATTGGAATAATACGATATCTGGGATTCTATTGATTACAATTGTTGTAGCAGACGCGATGATCCATACATACCTATCAGAGAAGGCGAGAAAAGAAAGACTATCCTCTAAATCAATGAAGATAGGCGAACCTCTGAATACAGATAGGAGGGAGATTAATGGATAGAGTAAACAAAATATTAAAAGGAAACTCATATATACATCAGCTAAACAAAATTTTTAAATGGGAGACCATGTTAATATTTATTCTCATTTTGGAAATTGTAGTATTTGGACTAATAAATCCTCGATTTCTTAAACTAAATGTCCTGCTTTATAGTATTAATGATTTTGTGTGTATTTGTATCATTTCATTATTTGTAACATTTGTTGTGATAACTGGGGGCATTGATATATCTGTTGGTTCAATAATAGGCCTTGTTTCTATTGTTATAGGTGTAGCTTGGAAGCTGGCAGGGGTTAATATTTGGCTTACGATTCCTATTGCAATATTATCGGGGGCCCTATGTGGTGCACTGAATGGTTTCTTGATAGCTTATACAGGTGTTCAGGCTATGGTAGTGACCTTGGGCGGTATGTTTCTATATTCGGGACTGTCCTTAGTGGTTATGGGTATATCGGGAGCCAGCGCTTTTGAAGGCATTAGCGGAATGCCTCAGGAATTTATAAATGTTTCTAACGGGAGTCTTTTTAATATACCGAATCCTTTCATTATCTTCATTGCGTTGGTTATTGTCTCATATATCTTACTGCATAAGACAAAATATGGCAGATATGTCTTTCTTGTAGGCATAAACAAAAATACAGCGCGATATTCGGGGATAAACACAAAAATGGTGACGATGAGTACATATATGCTTTCAGGTGTAAGTGCTGCAATTGCAGGAATTGTATTAACTTCATATTTAGGAGGATCAAGACCAGATCTAGGCGCTGAAATGACGTTACCTATTGTTACGGCTGTTGTGCTAGGAGGGACGGCAATTACAGGGGGAAAAGGCGGTGTGATTGGGACTGCCCTTGCAAGTGTAATTGTAGGGATACTAAGGTTTGGACTGCAGATGGCCAATGTATCCAGTCAATATATCAGTGTAGCAATCGGGTTATTGCTGATTCTTGCTGTGGCTATGCGCAGTATTTCTGTTAGATCATTATTTAATTTAAAGGGGAGCGTAAGACTGCGACTGTCTAAATAATAAAAATATATTTCATATTATCTAAGGATAATATAGAAAGAAATATATATTAAAAGGGGGAAGTTTCAATGAAAAGATTCAGATTGTTGTCGATTTTGCTGGTGATCACTATGATTGTCTCTGCTTTCACTGCGTGTTCTCCAAAAGCTCCTGCAGAGCCAACGTCTGCCAGCGATGAAACAGCTGCACCGAAGACTATAGAGCCTAAAGACATTAACGTTGTATTTATTCCCAAGCTTACTGGAAATATGTTCTTTGAATCAGCAAATGTAGGGGCTCAGGATATTGCAAAGAAGGTTGGATTTAACTGTAAATATGATGGATCTCCTGATGCTGCTGTTGCCAATCAGGTGCAGATTATCAACAGCGCAGTGAATCAAGGAGCAAATGCAATAGCAATTTCATCACTATCGCCTGACGGTTTAAACCAGGCCCTTAAAAATGCTATTGACAAAGGGGTGAAGGTTGTTACGTGGGATTCAGACGTCGATCCCCAATATCGTTCTATTTATGTTAATCAGGGTACTCCAGATCTTCTTGGAACAATGCTGGTAGATATGGCTGCGTCTCAAATGACAGATGAACAAAAACAGAAAGCAAAATTTGCATTTTTCTATTCAAGTCCTACGGTTACAGACCAAAACTCTTGGGTTGAATATGCTAAAAAATATATAGCAGAAACATATCCCGGATGGGAGCTTGTCACAACACAATATGGTGAGCAAGATGCCCAAAAATCTTTGCAGGTTGGACAATCAATTCTTCAAACCTATGCAGACATAGATGCTATCCTCTGTCCAGACTCAACGGCACTTCCGGCGATGGCACAGGCTGCAAAAAATTTAAAAAAGGATGGCAAGGTTATTATTACCGGATTTGCAACACCAAGCTCGATGAGAGATTTTGTAAAAGATGGAACTGTTCCTAAGTTTGGTTTATGGGATTGTAAGATCCAAGGGGCTATAGGCGCTTATGTCGCGTACTGGTTAGCAGCCGGTAATACGTTCAAAGTTGGTGATGCTATTGAAGTGCCTGGAATAGGGTCGCTTAAAGTAGAACCGAATACGATTCAAGGGTATTCGTATACGGCAGAAAATTCAGGGATTGTACTTTTGCCAGAACGCGTAGTATTTACCAAGGACAATATAGACAATTACAACTTCTAATTATCAGTAAACGTTCTACTGAAAATTATACATATAAAGAGCCATGAGGTCTGAAGACTTTATGGCTCTTTTGAGGTTTAAATTTCTAAAAAATCAAACTATTGAAACGTGATAAATTGGTGTATAATAGAATTTAGGAAAAAAGGCATAAGCTGGAAAACATTTTACTTCACAAAAGCTTAATATAATCATTACATAAAGGAGGTTTAAGCATGAAGTTAGATGGAAAGGTTGTTGTAGCACAAGGGGGAGGACCGACTGCAGTTATTAATCAATCATTGGTTGGAGTAGTGCTGGAATCAAGAAAGTTTGAGCAGGTATCAAAAGTTTATGGTGCGATTAATGGGGTAGCAGGAATTGTCAACGAAGATTTCCTGGACTTAACGCAGGAAACGACCCATAACCTAGAACAGGTCGCAGTAACACCATCTTCAGCCTTATTTTCTACAAGAGATAAACCGGATGTAAAGTATTGCAAGGAGATTTTTAATGTATTAAAGGCCCATGATGTGAGATACTTTTTCTATATAGGAGGCAATGATTCTGCAGATACGGTTCGGATCGTTAATGAACAAGCAGAGCAGTCAGATTATGAATTCCGGGCGATTCATATTCCTAAGACGATCGACAATGACTTAATGGTAAATGATCATACTCCCGGTTACGGTTCTGCTGCAAAGTTCGTAGCACAGGCGTTTATAGGACTAAACCTTGATAACCGGGCACTCCCGGGTGTTCATATAGGCGTTATTATGGGAAGAAATGCAGGATTCTTAACGGCAGCATCTTCTATTGCGCAAAAATATCCAGATGACGGCCCTCATTTAATCTATCTTCCGGAAAGGCCTTTTAACGTAGAGCAATATCTAAGCGATGTGAAGCGAATCTATGAAAAATATGGAAGATGCCTGATTGCTGTATCGGAGGGAATTGTTAATGAAAAAGGTGAACCGATTGCCCTTGGTCTAACAAAGAATGTTGAAAAGGATGCCCATGGCAACGCAATCTTATCCGGCACGGGAGCTCTTGGAGATTTATTGGCAAATCTGGTAAAAGAAAAATTAAACATCAAGAGAGTAAGATCTGATACATTTGGCTATCTGCAGCGCTCATTCTTTGGCTGTGTTTCTGATGTTGACCAGCACGAGGCCAGAGAGGTGGGAGAAAAAGCAGCACAGTTTGCCATTTGGCATAATATTGATGGGTCTATAACCATACATAGAACTGGAGATTATTCCGTAGATTATAGGATTACACCACTAGGCCAGGTAGCAGCGAAAACAAAGTTGATGCCAGATGAATTTATCAGTAAGGAAGGCACGAATGTCACAACTGCATTCAAATCCTATCTAAGACCACTGCTAGGTTCAGATCTTCATTCTGCCCATCGGTTAAGGGCCCCAAGAGCACCTAAAATACTCAGGGCGGAAGATCAGGAATAAAAGGCCCGGTTTATACAGATATTTGCTTTTCAATGGTATTTACTGACTTTTGTCGGGCAGGCTTTGTGTCTGTCCCCTTTATTTTCGGTAGAGCAGTATGCGAAAGATTATAGTTTAATTGAGGGGGAGATTTATGAAACCGGTAATAGGAATTACTGCCTTTTGTAGTGTTGATGAAGATAAAGTATTTTGCGGCATAAACGAGAATTATATCAGTTCGGTCATGCTGGCAGGGGGAATACCTATACTGATACCGATTGTAAAGGATAAGCAGGCTGTACTTCAGTATATGGAAGTGATTGATGGTTTGGTTCTTTCCGGAGGCGGAGATGTGGCACCGTTAATTTATGGAGAAGAACCTATCAAACAAACGGCTAATGTATCATGGGAAAGGGATGAGCATGAAATTGCATTGTTCAATCATGCCTGTCAAAAAAATATTCCTATTTTGGGAATTTGCCGGGGGGTTCAAATTATGAATGTTGCTTCCGGGGGAACACTATATCAGGATATTGAAAAACAGGTACCGGGGACACTGGGGCATTATCCTTTGAGAACGGCAATGGATCAACTTCAGCATACCGTAGAGATAGGAAAGGACAGCCGGCTTTATGCAGTATTTCAAGAGGAAAAGATCTATGTAAATTCATTCCATCATCAATCTGTTAAGAAAATAGGAAAGGGATTAAAGGCAGCTGCATTTTCTGACGATGGTATTATCGAAGCCCTTGAATCCGATGATCAGCGCTTTATAATGGGATTGCAGTGGCATCCGGAGGCGCTGACAGCAAAGTATCCAAAATTTCTTTTGATATTCAGGATGCTTGTGGAAGAAAGTATGAAGCAAAGGGCAGTCAGAATACGGTAGATTTAGCTGCGAATATTACAAAAGAAAGGATTGTTATAAAAGAGATGACACCAACGAGAGAAGAGGCTTTTACAATTTTAAAAGAGTATAACAAAAATGAAGCATTAATAAGGCATGCCTTAGCAGTGGAAGCTGTAATGGTACACTTTGCAGAACTTTTTGAAGAGGATAAAGAAAAATGGGCGATTATAGGCCTGGTTCACGATCTGGACTACGAAATGTATCCAGAAGAACACTGCA
This sequence comes from Geosporobacter ferrireducens, assembly GCF_001750685.1. Taxonomy (GTDB): domain Bacteria; phylum Bacillota; class Clostridia; order Peptostreptococcales; family Thermotaleaceae; genus Geosporobacter; species Geosporobacter ferrireducens. The sequence continues at coordinate 4,194,523 of NZ_CP017269.1, forward strand.
AGCGGGTAGAGGAGATTCTCACAGAGAGAAACTGGCCCAAAGATTATATCCGGGCAATTGTAAGCCATGGATGGAAAATCTGCTCAGATGTTGAACCGATAGAAAGAATGGAAAAAGTACTATATACGATCGACGAGTTAACCGGGTTGATTGCAGCTACTGCATTGATGCGACCCAGTAGAAGTATATTAGATACAGAGATAAAATCTGTCAAAAAGAAATGGAAACAGAAGGGCTTTGCCGCAGGGGTAAACCGGGAGGTTATTGAAGAGGGGGCAAGTATGTTAGGGCTGGAGTTGAACACGATCATTGAAGAAACGATTAAAGGAATGCAAAAGGTTGCAGAGAACATTGGACTAAAAGGAGATTTGTAAGAAATGCTTAAATTCAGTGGGGTGATAAAATGGCAGAAATAAAATACGATATAAGGGAAACCTTTGGAGTCTTATCTGAATCGTCGAAGGGCTGGCGGAAAGAAGTGAGGAGTATCAGCTGGAATGACCGTGAGCCTAAATTTGATATACGGGAATGGGCTCCAAATGATGAAAAGATGGGAAAGGGTATTACATTATCAAAAGAAGAAATTAGAAATTTGCGGGATATTTTAAACCGAATGGATTTATAAATCAAACGGTTTTGGAAGTACAAAAAGTTTGGCGGAGAGGCACGCTTAGATTAGCCGCTGAGCGTGCCTTTCGCATTTAATGTTTCCTTGAATAGAAGGATGAATGAAGCATTCACATAGAAATTGTACAATGTGCAGCTAGAAAGAATATTTATTTTGAAGATAATTTTAAAACAGGAAAACGTTATTGACAGAAAATACTGAAATATTATACAATAAAAATAAAAATATGTATGGATGTATATACAGGTTGATCATATGAAAATAAACATTACGAATCAAAGTGATAAAATTGAAAAAGACTCAGTAATTCCAGTATATTATCAGCTTGCTAAAATTTTTGAAAAACAGATTTATGAAGGCAAGCTAAGACCGGGAGAAGCCCTGCTGCCAGAGTATGATATTGCTGAAAAATACGGGATCAGTCGAATGACGGTGCGAAGAGCTATTGCGGAGCTTGTATCAGCAGGTCTGGTCTATACGCAGAAGGGAAAAGGGACATTTGTGTCAAAACCAAAATTAGATAATGTTGTTTTTGAACTAGGGGATTTTCACAAGGAGATCATCGGAAGAGGAATGAAGCCCAGTACAAAGCTGCTGAGTGTAAAGATCGTAAAGGCAGATAAACATTTAGGAAACAAATTAAGGGTTGAGGTAGGCACCAGCTGCCTGTTTTTTAGAATGATTCTCGCAGCCAATGAAGAACCTTTGGTTTATGAAAATAAATATGTAGTTTTTTCTAAACAAAAACCAATCTTAGAGACGGAACTTAAAGACCCATCCTTATCCAATCTAGCAGCTATTCACAGCGAATATTTACCAACGATTAGCAAAAAAATTCTGCATGCTTCAATTGTGAAAGCGGACGAGGCAAAAATTTTAGGGATACCCTTAAATACGCCGGTTTTTGTTGTTGAGCAAACCGTATATAATGCAGAAAAGAAGCCTATGGGTTGGGGTACATCTGTTTACAGAGGGGATCGCTATAAGTTGACGAGTTATACTGGATGGTCTATTGAAGACTGAGTTTGAGACAAGGGTGATAAATATGTTGAGAGATGATTTAATTAATGCGATCATAGACCTGGATGAAGATAGGGCACTTTTGCTGGTAAGGGAAGAAATTATAAATGGAGCTACGCCTCTGGAAATCGTTGAACGGTGCAGACACGGGGTTGAACTGGTTGGGAAACGATATAGCGAGGAAATATATTATCTCTCGGATCTCATTATGTCAGAGGAGATTTTTAGAGGGATAATGGAAATATTGGAACCATGTTTTAAGGATATTGAACAGAATAAAGGAATGAAGATTGTCATGGGTACCATTGAAGGAGATATCCATGACCTAGGAAAAAATATTATTATCAGCTTGTTGCGTTCTGTAGGCTTTGAGGTTTTTGACCTTGGTGTAGATGTTCAACCAGAGCAGTTTATCAATAAGATTATTGAAACCGGCGCCGATATCGTTGGTATTTCGGTTGTGCTTACCTTCTCAATAAATTCCGTAAGAAAAGTAATTCAAATGATGGAGGAATCCGGATTAAGGGATAAGGTAACCGTTGTAATCGGAGGCTATCCGGTTGATAAAAGAGTGCGGGAATATACGGGAGCGGATTATTTCGAAACAGAAGCTTCTAAGGCAGTAGAGTTAATGAAGCGTTTGGCCGAAGAAAAAAATATCAGCAATAGATGATATTCATTTGAATACAAGTATAAAAGCAGGCATATAGATTTAGAAAAGAAATCTGAATGCGTATTCTCCACATGTCTATACATCATTACATCTCTTATAAATTGTAAGAGGGTAGGTTTATCCATAATGACAATAAAAGCGTATAAAGGGGGAATCGATAGTGTAACAGCATGTTTAGAAAGGGGGATTCTGATTAATAAAATAAGGGACAATCTGTAATGAAGGAATTAGAAGGCTAGAACTGTTTAGTAAATGGATCAGTGATTTTAAAACTGAACATAGGGAGGTATTTAACCATGTCTGAGGATAAGCGAGTATTATACCAGGAGAGGTTGAAAAGATATACGACCGCAATGGACCTTGGTAAACCAGATAAAGTACCTATTCGTCTGTCTATTTCTGAATTTGCAGCGAAATATGCCGGCTATACGCATCAGGAAATCTATTATCAAATGGATAAAAATGTTGATTCGATAAATAAAATTCTAAAGGATTTTGACATTGATGCCTGCTTTGGCCTGCCAAGCATATGGTGGGCAACGACACACGATGCAGTAGGCGCCAGATATTTAAAATTTGCAGGAGCGGAACTTGACGAGGATACTCAATTTCAATATGTAGAGGGAGAATATATGCAGCCGGAGGATTACGATGCTTTTTTGGCCAATCCGACAGAATGGATTGCCAATACATTCTTGCCCCGCTTACATAGAGAGTCTGCAGAAGCCGCTTCATATCGTTCTACTGTATCACATATAAAAGGCGCTATGGGCTTTGTCCAGCAGTTGGGGGCCACAGGCCAAGCTTGGGCTGATTGGGCCAATAATTATGGAGCGGTACCCGGATATACGGGATTTACGAAAGCACCTTTTGATACAATGGGGGATACTTTACGTGGATTAAGAGGCGTTATGAAGGATATGGCCCGGAATAAAGAAAAACTCCTTGCTGCGATAGAAATGTTAGTAGCCCATAATATTTTCTACGGTTTTGCAACATCAGCCGGAGATACACAGCTGCCCCTGTTTATGCCTTTGCACCGCGGTGCTTTCCCATTCTTGAATCCTAAGCAGTGGGATGAATTCTATTGGCCTACCCTGAAAAAGGTTATTGAAGGACTGTGGGCAAATGGCAAGAGAACATTATTCTTCGCTGAGGGAAATTGGACGCCCTATTTGGAAAAAATTGCCGAACTGCCGGAGAAAAGCATTGTATTTCACGTAGATATGACAGATATGGCACAAGCGAAGAAGATTCTTGGCGGAAGATTCTGCATTAGTGGAAATGTACCGAATACTCTTTTGGCTTACGGAAAACCGGAGGAAGTTAAAACGTACGTAAAACGTCTAATTGATACCTACGCTGGAGACGGCGGTTTTATAATAGATGCTGCTGCTGTCATACAAGCAGATGCACAGGTGGAGAATATGAAGGCATTAATTGAGGCCGCTAGAGAATATGGTGTTTATGAATAGCCGTGGGGAGGTCGAGAAGGATGAATAAAGATGTTCCTGTAAAAAACACATTTGAGAGCTTGCCGCCAGGAGTATGTTTCCCGTGGGAACAAAAATCTAAAGAATTTACCGAGATTAAAGGCGACGCTGAAATTATTAAGAGTGAGTGGGAGAAACTCGATGCCTTAGCTTATGTATATCTTTGGTGGTGGGTACAACGCTAGTCTGCAAACAGCCTAAACGGAATTTTGCTATATTTTAATTTGAGGAGGAATGATTAAAAATGGCACTGTTGACTGATGATCTATCAAAAGCTATTGTGGAGCTTGATGAAGATAGGGTTAAAGAATTAGTAAACATCAGGTTGGAAGCTGGATTGATGCCACTGGATATCGTTAGCAAACTGCAGGAAGGCATGACAGAAGTAGGAAAACGTTTTGAGACAGGAGAATATTTCTTAAGCGAGCTGATCATGGCTGGTGAAATCATGAAGGAGAGGATGGTGGATTTAGAGCCCCGCCTTGCAGATGTAAACAGTGAACACCGGGGTACTATTGTTATCGGTACTGTGAAGGATGATATACATGATCTTGGTAAAGAGATTGTTGTAATGTTGTTAAAAGGTTCCGGATATAACGTTATCGATTTGGGTGTAGATGTCCCCGCAGAGAAATTTGTTGATGCCATTCGCCAAAATAAAGCTCCATTGCTGGCATTAAGTGTACTGTTGACCTCCTGTGTGGAATCCATGAAAAAAACCATTGATACCGTAAGGGCATCTGGCTTGGATGTTAAAATACTAATAGGCGGTGCAATCGTAGATGATAAGGTGAAAGAATTCTGCGGTCCTGATTATGGCAGCACAATTGCCAGTGATGCTGTGAAAATTGCTGAAGAAGTATTTGGCAAGGTAAGCTAGCCAATCTTTATAAATTTCCTTTCATAGATATTATAAGGGGCCTGGTGAGACCCGGAAAGATTTGTTAAGTGAATGATACCGCTAGTAAAAATTTACTAAATTTTTACTAGCGGTATCGAATTTTATCTGTAAAAAAATATAAAATTATCGTGTAATACATCAAAAAAAGAAAAAAACTGTATAAAAAAAGGTAAAAAAGTAACCAAACTCAGTATAAAAAGATAAAACTTTGACTTGAAATATTTGGTTTTATTATTTTTGTAATGAAAGTGTAATAAAATCTATTGACTATTGACTAAATTTTTAGTAAAATTTATACAAGATGGAAAACGCTTTCAAAACAATTCAAGTATTGTAAAGGGGGAAGTATGTATGAAAAAAATATTGGCATTACTGCTGGCATTGACAATGGTACTTACATTGGCTGCATGCGGTCAAAAGCCTGCGGAAGCTCCAGCAGCCGGTGGGGATGCAGGCGTTCCAAAGATAGGAGTAACCATTTACAAATTTGATGACAACTTTATGTCCTTTGTACGCCGTGCAATTGAGACCGGTGGGAAGGATAAAGCAGAACTGATCCTAAACGACTCACAAAACAACCAGGCAACCCAAAATGAGCAAGTAGACATGATGATCTCAAAAGGAGTAAAATCCTTAGCCATCAACCTGGTTGACCCACAAGCAGCACCATCGATCATAGAAAAAGCAAGAGGGGCAAACCTGCCGGTAGTCTTCTTTAACAAAGAGCCGGATGCAGCAGCATTGGCAAGCTATGACCATACATGGTATGTAGGAACAACATCCTCAGAATCGGGAGTCATGCAAGGAAAAATCGTAGCAGACTCCTGGAAAGCAAATCCGGATTGGGATAAAAACGGGGACGGAAAAATCCAGTACGTACTGCTAAAGGGAGAACCAGGCCATCCGGACGCTGAAGCCCGTACAAAATACGTAATCGAAGAAATAAAAAAATCCGGAATCGAAGTAGAAGAACTTGAACTGCAAACCGGAATGTGGGATAGCGTAAAAGGAAAAGAACTGGTAGATGCATGGCTGGCAAAACATGGAGACAAAATCGAATACATCATCGCCAACAACGATGCCATGGCATTGGGAGCCGTATCCTCACTAAAAGCCAATGGATACTTTGAAAACGGCAAATTCATGCCGGTAGTAGGAGTAGATGCCATCCCGGATGCATTAGAACAAATCAAAGGGGGCCTCATGGTAGGAACCGTATTGAACGACGCGAAAAACCAAGGACAGGCAACATTAGACCTGGCATTAAACGTAGCCAATGGAAAAGACCCATTAGAAGGAACCAAATGGACACTAGATGACAAAAAAGCCGTAAGAGTACCCTATGTGGGGATCACATTAGACAATCTGGCCATAGCAGAAGAAGCATACAAATAAGCAACAACCAAAAGAACAGAAAAAACAAGGATGTATAAGCATGCATCCTTGTTTTTAAATAGAAATAGAGAAATAGAAAGGGGTGAAACCTGTGCAGACCAAACAAAAAGAAGAACAAAACAAAGAAAACTACCTGCTGGAAATGATCGGTATCTCAAAAGAATTTCCGGGAGTAAAAGCATTAGACCGGGTAGAACTGAGAGTCAACAAAGGAACAGTGCACGCGCTGATGGGAGAAAATGGTGCAGGGAAATCTACCCTGATGAAATGCCTATTCGGAATCTACCATGCAGACGAAGGAGAAATCTACCTGGAAGGAAAAAAAGTAAACTTCACATCAGCAAAACAAGCCCTAGACAACGGAGTATCCATGGTGCACCAGGAACTAAACCAAGTACGCCAGCGAAGCATCACCGACAACATATGGCTGGGCCGGTATCCCAGAAAAGGCCCCTTCATCGACGAAGAAAAAATGCATAAAGACACAAAGAAAATCTTTGAAGAACTGGACATCCAGCTGGACCCCCGGGAAAAAGTAGAAAAACTAACCGTATCAGAAATGCAAATGGTAGAAATCGCAAAAGCAGTATCCTACAACTCGAAAATAATCGTTATGGATGAACCCACCTCCTCCCTGACAGAAAAAGAAGTAGCCCACCTGTTTAAAATCATCACAGCCCTAAAAGAAAAAGGAGTAGGGATCATCTATATCTCACATAAAATGGAAGAAATCCTACAAATCTCAGACGAAGTAACCGTCATGAGAGACGGCAAGTGGATCACAACCCAAGGGGCAAAAGAACTGACAACCGACAGAATCATCAACCTGATGGTAGGAAGAGACCTGACCCACCGGTTCCCGGAAAAAACCAACGAACCGGGAGAGACCATCCTGCAGATAAAAGAAGTGACAGCCCAGTACCAACCCTCCATACAAGAAATAAACTTTGAACTGAAAAAAGGAGAAATCCTGGGCATAGCCGGCCTGGTAGGCTCAAAACGCACAGACATCGTAGAAGCCCTCTTTGGCATAAGACAAATCAAAAAGGGGCAGATCATCCTCCATGGGAAAGAAATCAAAAACAAGACCCCGGAGGCCGCAATCCAAAACGGATTTGCCCTGGTAACCGAAGAGAGGAGGACAACAGGAATCTTCGGCGTACTAAACATCCTCTTTAACGCGACCATCGCCAACATGGAAAAATACACAAACCCCATAGGACTCCTGAAAGAAGAAAAAACAAAAGAAGACACCCAATGGGTCATCGACAGCATGAGCGTAAAAACCCCGGGACAAAAGACCATGATCAACAGCCTGTCCGGAGGGAACCAACAAAAAGTAATCTTAGGGCGGTGGCTGCTGACACAACCGGAAGTACTCATGCTGGACGAACCCACCCGTGGAATCGACGTAGGAGCAAAATATGAAATCTACCAACTCATGATAGAACTGGCGAAAATGGGAAAAGGCATCCTCATGATCTCATCAGAAATGCCGGAACTCCTAGGAATCACCGATAGAATACTAGTAATGAGCAACGGCCGGGTGGCAGGGATCGTAGAAACCAAAAAAACAACACAAGAAGAAATATTACGCCTATCAGCTAAGTATCTATAGGATAAGGAGAGAGAAAAGTGATACAGGAAAAAACAAAAAAAACAAAGAAAATAACCACCAAAGACATCCTAGCCTGGATGATGAACAATGCAATCTTTCTCGTATTACTGGTATTACTGCTGGTAATCATCACCATATCCCCGGACTTTGTCACCATGAACAACTTCCGAAACATCCTAACCCAAGCCTCAACCCGGATCATCATCGCATTAGGAGTGGGGGGCATCATCATCCTGCAGGGAACGGACCTATCCGCAGGACGAATCGTAGGATTGTCGGCAGTCATCTCCGCATCCCTGCTGCAGGCACCCAGCTATGCCTACAGAATGTACCCGGAACTGCCGGCACTGCCCATCCTGCTGCCCATCCTGCTGGCAGCAGCAGTAGCAGGAGTATTTGGACTCATTAACGGATTTATCATATCCAAACTCAACGTAACCCCCTTTATCACCACACTAGGAACCCAGATCATCGTCTATGGAGTAACCTCCATCTACTTCGACAGACCCCCCTACGGGGCGCAACCGATCGGAGGACTGGACCCAAGATACATGAAATTTGCCCAAGGCAGCTTTAACATAGGAGGATTCATCCTGCCCTACCTGGTCCTCTATGCGGCAGCAGTAACCCTATTCATATGGGTACTATGGAACAAAACCCGCTTTGGGAAAAACATCTATGCGGTAGGAGGGAATCCGGATGCGGCAGTAGTCTCAGGAGTAAACAAAGCAAAAACCATCATCATCGTCTTCGTACTGGCAGGAATGCTCTATGGATTTGCAGGGTCATTAGAAGCGGCGAGAGTAGGGAGTGCCACCAACAACACAGGAAACATGTATGAACTGGATGCCATAGCAGCCTGCGTAGTAGGAGGGGTATCCTTCAGCGGAGGAGTAGGTACCGTAGCAGGAGTCGTCACAGGGGTATTGATCTTCCAGGTTATCAACTATGGATTGGCCTTTATTGGCGTAAACCCATACCTGCAATACATCATAAAAGGACTCATTATCATTACAGCAGTTGCCATTGATACCCGTAAATATATCAAGAAAAAGTAAATTACTTGCTAAGGGGGGACCACTATGCTAGAAATTCTGATAAAAGATTTTGTAAACACATTTCAAAACGAAGAAGGGGTCCATACCTTTTTTGCACCGGGCCGGGTGAACCTGATTGGAGAGCATACAGACTACAATGGAGGCCATGTTTTTCCTTGTGCTTTGAGCTTTGGAACCTATGCCGTTGCCCGCAAAAGAGAGGATGGAAAGCTGAGATTCTTCTCAAAAAATTTTGAGGCCTTTGGCGTGATTGAGACGGATCTTGCGGATTTGGTTTTTGATAAAGCACATGATTGGGCGAATTACCCAAAGGGAGTGATAAAAACTTTTCAGGATGCAGGATACAAAATGGATAAAGGATTGGATGTATTGTTTTACGGAAACATTCCAAACGGAGCAGGGCTGTCTTCCAGTGCATCCATTGAATTAGTAACAGGTACGCTGTTAAAGGTTTTATTTAACCTGGATATTGATCAGGTGGAGATGGTGAAATTAAGCCAAAAATCAGAGAATGAATTTAATGGTGTCAATTGCGGGATCATGGATCAATTTGCCTGTGGTATGGGAAAAAAGGATCATGCCATTTTATTGGACACAAATACTTTGAAATATACCTATGTTCCGGCTAAATTAGAAGGCATCTCCATCGTGATTGCAAATACCAATAAAAGGCGGGATTTGGCAGCTTCGAAATATAACGAAAGGCGTAGTGAATGTGAATGTGCCTTAGAAGTCCTTCAAAAGAAGCTTAATATTTCGTCCTTAGGAGATCTGTCAGAAGAAATGTTTGAACAGCATGCACACTTGATTGAGAATGAGATGCACAGAAAGCGTGCGAGACATGCGGTCTTTGAAAACCAACGGACAATTCAAGCGGTTAAGGCACTGACAGCAGGAGATATACAGCTTTTTGGCAGGCTTATGAATGCTTCCCATGTATCCCTAAGGGATGATTATGAGGTAACAGGAATAGAACTGGATACCCTGGTAACCGCAGCCTGGGAAAATGGTGCCATTGGTTCCAGGATGACTGGAGCTGGATTTGGCGGATGTACTGTAAGCTTGGTCCATAATGATAAGATTGAAGCCTTTATTGAGAAAGTCGGCAGTATATATGAAGAAAAAATTGGATATAAAGCGGACTTTTACGTGGCTTCCATTGATGATGGCGCACGGCAAATATAGTTAGTACTGCAAGAGGTAGTTTTCCCCATCCATATAAAAACTGCCTCTTGCTGTGCATATACAAAAATATAGGATATAATGATTTTAACTTTGTTTTGATAAGGAGGATATGCGATGGCAGTTTTGGTATGTGGAGGAGCTGGGTATATCGGTTCCCATTGTGTATATGCATTAATTGATGCTAAAGAAGAAGTGATTGTAATTGATAACCTGCAAACAGGACACAGAGATGCTGTGCATTCCAGCGCAAAATTTTATCAGGGAGATATTCGGGACCGGGAATTTCTAAATAGGGTTTTTCTTGAAAATCAGATAGAAGCTGTAATCCATTTTGCGGCAAATTCTTTGGTAGGCGTAAGCATTCATGAACCTCTTGCCTACTATAACAACAATGTATACGGTACTCAAGTTTTAATGGAAGTAATGGAACAGCACAGTGTTAAAAGAATCGTGTTTTCTTCCACTGCGGCAACTTATGGGGAACCTGAAAACATACCGATTTTGGAAACCGATAGGACAGAGCCTACCAATCCTTACGGGGAAACAAAACTGGCCGTAGAAAAAATGATGAAGTGGGCAGATCATGCCCATGGGATCAAATATATCATCTTAAGGTACTTTAATGTAGCCGGAGCCCATGAAAGCGGCGCGATCGGAGAAGACCATGATCCGGAGACCCATCTGATTCCACTGATTTTACAGGTACCGCTCAATCAGAGAACACACATAACTGTTTTTGGGGAAGATTATGAAACCCATGACGGCACCTGTGTCCGGGATTATATTCATGTAATGGATCTCGTAGATGCCCATATTCTGGCTTTAAAAAAGCTCGGACAGGGTGGAAACAGTACAGTTTTTAATCTGGGCAACGGAGAAGGCTTTTCAGTAAAAGAGGTAATCGAGGCTGCCAGAAAAGTAACTGGGCATCCAATTCCGGCAGAATTGGGTGAAAGAAGAGCCGGAGATCCCTCAAAGCTCGTAGCCTCAAGTGAAAAGGCAAAGCAGGACCTGGGATGGAAGCCAAGATTTAATAGGATTGACGAAATCATTGCATCAGCCTGGAAATGGCATCAAAGCCATCCTAATGGATTTAAGAAATAAGAGGTGATTTGCCTATGAATATATATAGGGAAATAAAGTGTCTGATTCATTATGGCATCCAAAAAGGATTGCTGGATCCTCAGGATGAAGTCTATGCGCGGAATCGGATTTTAGAAATCTTACATTTAGATGAATATGAAGCGGTAAGGGTAGATGCAGAATCCCTGGAAGAACCGCAGCCAATTTTGAATAGAATATTGGATTATGCCTATGAAAAAGGAATTCTGGAAGAGGATACCGTGACTTACCGTGATCTGATGGATACAAGAATCATGGATTGCCTAATGCCTCGTCCCAGCGAGATCATAAAAAAGTTTTGGGCTGAATACCAAATTTCTCCTGCATTGGCTACAGAAAACTACTATCGGCTGTCTACCGCATCGAATTATATTAGGACTGGAAGAATTAGCAAAAATCTGAGTTGGAAAGCCAGCACGGAGTTTGGAGAACTGGATATTACGATCAATCTCTCTAAACCGGAAAAGGATCCAAAGGCGATTGCTGCAGCAAAAGGTATGAAGTCTTCTTCCTATCCCCTGTGTTTGTTGTGCAAAGAGAATGAAGGCTATAGGGGCCGCATCAATCATCCGGCAAGGCAGAACCATAGAATCATACCTTTACAACTGAATAAGGAAAAGTGGTTTTTTCAGTTTTCACCTTATGTCTATTATAATGAACATGCCATCATCTTTAAGGGATGTCATGAGCCTATGAAGATTTCACGGGCTACCTTCGATCGGCTCTTAGAGTTTGTAGGACAATTTCCCCATTACTTTATTGGATCGAATGCAGATCTGCCGATTGTAGGAGGGTCTATTTTATCCCATGACCATTTTCAAGGGGGAAATTATACTTTTGCAATGGAAAGAGCCCCTTTATTAAAGAAAATGTTTATCAAAGGCTTTGAAGACGTAGAAGCAGGGATTGTCAGATGGCCGCTGTCGGTGATTCGTATCCGGAGCACCGATAGAAACCGGTTAACAGAGCTGGGAGACCTTATTTTAAATGCATGGAAGAATTATAGTGATGAAAGTGTTGATGTCTTAGCTTATACGAAAGAGGAACCCCATAATACCATTACACCGATTGCCCGGTATAAAGATCAAAAGTTTGAGCTGGATTTGGTCCTGAGAAATAACCGTACCAGCAAGGAGCATCCATTGGGGATATTTCATCCTCATAGCGATGTGCATCATATCAAAAAAGAAAATATCGGACTAATTGAGGTCATGGGGCTGGCGGTGCTTCCAGACAGGTTAATTGAAGAATTGGAAATCTTGAAGCAATGTATGCAGGGGACGAGGAATATCCATGAATGTGAAGGCATGGAGAAGCATATAACTTGGTTCCAGATGCTAAAGGCAAAGTATCCCAAGACCGATATAGCATATAATGAAGTTTTGAAAAACGAGGTTGGCCGGATCTTTGAAAGAATTTTATGGGATGCAGGGGTTTTTAAGCAAGATTCAAAGGGTATTGAGGCTTTTACCAGATTTATAGAGCAGATAAGTAGGTGATTTGTATGATTCTAAAGGAAGAGATACTGGTGTTAGAAGGAAAGTTGATTAAAGGGATTATGCTTGAAAACAGGCAGCACATGACAGTGAAATTGCTGAATTACGGAGCTGCAGTTGTGGAACTTTTGGTTCCTGACCGGGAAAAAAAATCTGAAAATATCGTACTAACCCATGAAAAGATTGGAGATTATTTAAAGAATCCTTCCTGTTTTGGGGTTACATTAGGAAGAACTTCCGGGCGGATTGCCAATGGAAGCTTTTCTATAGACGGTAAAGCATATACATTGGAAAAAAACTTTGGCGTTAATCATGGACATGGTGGATTAAAAAATTTCAGTCATCAGATATGGGATTATAAAATTGAGCAGAAAGAAGCTTGTACAACCGTTATTTTTCAATATACCAGCAAGGACATGGAAGAAGGTTATCCGGGAAATTTAGAGGTTCAGGTAAGCTATACCCTGACAGAAGAAAATGAGCTTTTGATAGAATATGAAGGGGTTACAGATAAAAAGACACTGTGCAATTTAACCAATCATTCCTATTTTAATTTGTCTGGAAACTACCGGCGAAAGGTAACGGAACAAAAGCTAAAGATTCGATCCGATCAGTTCTTAGAGCTGAATGAAAACCAAGTACCTACCGGGAGATTTATCGATGTAACCCATACACCCATGGATTTCCGACACCTAAAGCGGATTGGCAAAGACATAGAAAGCGACTACGTGCAGCTGCGAAGAACCAATGGATATGACCATCCCTGGATATTGGAGGGGAAAGAGAGCCAGATTGAAATGATTGATGAGATTAGCGGCAGAAAAATGAGTGTAAGCACCACCTATCCAAGTGTAGTGGTCTATAGCTATAACTATCCCAATCAAGAGAAACTTAAGGGGGGGAAGGTTGGAAGCAAATATGACGGGATTTGCTTTGAAACCCAGTATGAACCCGACGGTATAAACCATGCGCATCTCCATCAAGGAATTCTGGATGTTGGAGAGCGCTATGATCATAAAACGCTATTTAAATTTACAACGGTCTAGGGGGATGAAAGGTGTATCTAGGCGTAGATTATTATCCGGAGCACTGGGAAGAGCATATGCTGGAGGAAGACCTGCGGCGTATTCAAAATATGGAAGCAAATATGATTCGAATAGGTGAATTTGCCTGGCATCTTATGGAGCCTGTTGAAGGCAATTATGATTTTTCCTTTTTTGATAAAGTGATTGAAAAGGCAAAAACATATCATCTAAAGGTGATGTTCGGGACACCGACAGCGACCTTTCCAGCATGGCTGGCAAAGAAGCATCCGTCCATTCTATCGAAGGATGAATACGGACAGAAAAGGGTGTTTGGAGGAAGAAGACAGTACTGTTATAATTCTGATATTTATAGAGAATACAGTGCAAGAATTGTAAAAAAGCTGGTGACGCATTACCAAGGCGAAGAAAATATCGTTGCCTGGCAGATTGATAATGAATTTGGTCATGAAGGAAGCGATTTGTGCTACTGTGAGCAATGCCATAGGAAATTTCAACAATTCTTAGAGGAAAGATATAAAACCATTGATAAATTAAATCAGGTTTACGGAACCATCTTCTGGGGGCAGACCTATAACGATTTTGATGAGATTCCACTGCCGCAGCCCACCATTACTACCCATAACCCCAGCCTGCGGCTGGATTGGGCGCGGTTTCGATCACATACGATAAATAGCTATGGGAAAATGCAGATTGAACTTGTCCGGACACTAAAGGGAGATCACCAACAGGTGACACACAATTTTTACGGAGGTTTCTTTGAAAAGGCCTATGATCAAAATGTGATGGCAGAAAGCTTGGATTTTGTGTCCTATGATAATTATCCGGTTTGGGGAGGTCTTCGCGAACCCCTGGAACCGGCACATATTGCCATGACCCATGGCTATATCCGCGGTTTGAAAAATAAGAACTACTGGGTTGCAGAAGCGTTAATGGGTGCCCAGGGGCACAATGTAATCGGCTACCTTCCAAGACCCAATCAAGCAAGAATGTGGGCTTACCAAGCAATGGCCCATGGCTGCGAAAACCTGTTGTTTTTCCGTTGGCGTGGAATGACAAGGGGAGCAGAGCAATTTTGCCTTGGAATTATCGATCAACATAATGAAAAGGGACGAAAATATGAAGAGGTCCGGTCTTTTATGGAAGATATAAGAAATTATGAATCCATATTAAAAAGCGAGATCCAATCAGATATAGCAGTGGTATATGATTATGATAATACGTGGTCCTGGTATATTCAGCAGCAGTCTGTCACATTTAATTTTACTCAGGAGCTTGTCCGTTTGTACACCCCTTTCCATCGGCTCAATACGAACATAGATGTGATCAGCACTCAAAAAGATTTTTCCAAATATAAAGTGCTGATTGTACCGGTAATGCAGATGATTGATGAAGAACTGGGAAAGCGGTTTGAAACCTTTGCCGGAAATGGCGGTACGATTATTTTTTCTTTTAGGGCCGGTATTAAAGACCGGGACAATAATCTTCATTTTCAAAAGGTATATCCCTGTCACATCCAGGGGATTACAGGGATAAAAATATTAGAATCAGAATCTCTTCAGACAGGACAGGAAGTGGAGATTACCGGTTTGGGAGATTATGAAGGCAGGGAGGGAAAATGTGCAGTTTGGCGAGACTTGATTACAGCTGAAAAAGCGCAGGTGTTATATCGGTATAATGATAAATTTTATCGTGAGAATGCATGTATTACAGTGAATGCTTATAAATCAGGAATGGTATACTATGTGGGCGGAGGTGTAGATGAACACATATTGCAGGACATTGCAAGGACTGTTGTTACCGAACAGGGTATTCGAATGATGGATTCACCGGGGGGGTTAGAGATTATCATTCGAGACGTAGACAGTGAGGAATGGTTGATTCTCAATAATCACACCGATGAAGAGATTGTTTTTAAGGGAATTACGATGGCACCCTATGACAGTAAAATCCTTAAAAACTGTGATTTAAACCCCTAGTTCTATGATGCATAGAGATTGGGTTTCGAAAGGAAGACGTGTATGGCTACAATAAAAGATATCGCAAAAATAGCGGGTGTATCCCCTGCAACTGTATCTCGTGTATTGAATAATGATACGGGTCTTTCTGTTGCGGAGGATACAAGAAAACGAATTTTCCAAGTGGCAGAAGAACTGGATTATAAGACAGTGAAGGAAAGAAGTAGAAATATAGAAAAGCGTATTAATTTGGGTATTATTCACTGGTATTCACCAAAAGAAGAGCTGGGAGATCCATATTATCTGTCCATCCGAAAAGGAATTGAAAAAGAGTGCTATCATAAAAAAATAGAAATTACTACTATTTTTAAAAATGATGACAAATATACAACCAATGAACTGAAGGATATTGATGGGGTTATTGCCATAGGAAAATTTAGTAAAGAGGATATTGAAGCCTTTTCAATCTATTCTAAAAATATTGTTTTTGTAGATTTTGCACCTGAAGGAATGATCTATGATTCAGTGGTAAGTGATTTTAGGACAACGGTGCTGGAACTGCTGTCTTACTTATATCATCAAGGCCACCGGAAAATCGGATATATTGGCGGAAAAGAATATGTAGGAGCGAACAGAGAGGTTATAAAGGATGAACGGGATCTGACCTATTATGAATTTGTAAAGGAAAAGGGGATTTTCGACCCGGAGTGTGTATATCTGGGCAAGTTTACAGCAGAAAGCGGTTACGAATTAATGAAAAAGGCTATCCGGAAAGAGTCTTTACCTTCTGCATTTTTTCTGGCCAATGATTCTATCGCCATCGGGGCCATGAGAGCTCTCTATGAGGCGAATATCAACGTACCGAATGAAGTGAGCATTATTGCTTTCAATGATAATCCCACATCAAAATATCTGGTGCCGCCATTAAGTACGGTGAAAATCCATACCGAGTTTATGGGAATTACAGCGGTAAGTTTATTACTGGAACGGATCCATGACCACCGAGAAATTGTTAAAAAAATTGTCATACCATCAGAGTTAGTTCTACGGGAAAGCAGCAAGTGAATTGCTGCTTTTAGTATTTTTTGCTGAAGGTTTAAAGCATTACTTTTAAAGTAAACAATAGCACTTTTAAAGAAAAAAAGTATATGTTTATGGGTAAAGCATCCATACTAGAGATAAGAATCCAGTATGGGGGTTTTATAATTGAAGTTTTTAAAGCGGTTATTGAACAGTTCAAAAAGCTATCAGAAAGAAATAAATATTGTTGATAGAGCAGAATACAACAAACAACAGCTTTCAAAAGATATCAACATCAACAGATCTCTTTTGCAAAAGATGTTTAAAGATAGCGATGATATTTTTTTTAGAGAGATAGGCATCAAAGACCAGGAGGAGATTAGGCATGCACTTTTAATATACGCTTCGAATTTAGTTAATGTAAATATTGTTAACGAGGATATTATCCGTCCGCTACTTTCATGTAACTTGTCAAGTCCGGACAAATACAGGCAGGAAGACTGCTTTCCCATGAATATAGAAGAGATCGTCAGTGTCAGTAAAGTTGATACAGTGACGGATTTCAAAGAATTGGTGGAAGCAGTTTTGTCTGGAAATACGGTGCTGATCCTAGAACATTATGAGAGGGGATTAAGTCTCAGCAGCCAGGGTAGGGATACCAGAAATATAGAAGAGTCTAATGTAGAAAGTATTGTCCGGGGGCCTCGGGATAGCTTTATTGAAGATATAGAAACCAACATTGGATTGATACGAACCCGGCTGAAAAGTACATCCCTAAAAGCTAAAAAAACGATTATTGGAAATGAGAGTCATACGACGGTCTATATTTGTTATATGGAAAACATCGTGAATCAACAGACCTTAGAAGAGGTTGTGAAAAAGCTGAATAACATTCAAATCGATGGGATCTTTGAAAGCGGATATATTGAGCAGTATTTAGAAAGCAGCCCATATTCTCCATTTCCTCAAATGCAAATTACAGAGCGACCGGACAAAGTTTGTGGAAATTTGCTGGAGGGAAGAATTATTATTTTAATTGACGGCAGCCCGCAGGCGCTAATACTCCCCATATCTTTTTTTCAACTCTTTCAATCTCCTGAAGACTATTATGAACGAATACTTTTTGGCAATTTTTCAAGGCTGCTGCGTTTCATAGGTTTTATTGTTGCAACATCCTTGCCATCAATTTATGTAGCATTAATTTCCTTTCATCATGAAATGCTGCCTATGGACCTAGTGGTCGACTTGTCCAGAACCAGGGCACAAGTTCCCTTTCCACCGGTAGTAGAGGCACTGTTAATGGAAATTACCATAGAACTTTTGCGGGAGGCCAGCGCACGTTTGCCGAATACCATTGGACAAACCATAGGAATTGTAGGGGCGATTGTTATAGGCGATGCAGCAATTAGTGCAAATCTTGCCAGTCCCACCATGATTATTGTAGTAGCAATTACTGCAATTGGCAGCTATGTGCTTCCCCATTACAGTACCTCTTATTCTCTGCGCTTAATTCGGTTTCCTATTATCCTAATGGCAGCTACCTTTGGCGCTTTTGGGATCATTATCGCATGGACATGGATTATTATCCATCTATGCAGCCTTGAATCCTTTGGATTTCCGTATCTTTCTCCACTGGCACCCCTTGACGCCGAATTGAAAAAGGATGCTATACTTAGGGGACCTGTGTGGCGTTTTGGAAAACGGCCAAATACAGCAAACAAAAAAAATCAAATGAGAAAGTAGAAAAAGGAGTAGGTACCCGTGTATAAAAGATATAAAAATGGTGAAATAACGGCGATTCAATCATTTATTATTTTAATCAGCATTATGATTGGTACGGGTGTTTTAGGACTTTCAAAAGCAGTAGCTGAAGTTTCCCGGCAGGATGCATGGATTTCTGTTTTGCTAAATGGGATATTTATCGGTTTCGTGATGATGATCATTATTTATACCGTCAGTAGATTTCCGAAATATAATTTCTTTCAATATACAAGTCATTTGCTGGGTAAGCTATTGGGTTATCTTATTACATTTAGCTTTGTTATTTACGCCATTTTAGTTACGGCCACTGTGATTCGTTTTTTGTCGGAAATGATAAGTACATGGCTTTTGCAGAGTAGTCCATTATTTGTTATTAATCTTATCATCGTGGCTACTGTAGTCTACATGGTTAAAAACGGAATAACTGTATTGGCCAGGTATAATGAGGTAATCATATTTATGTTAATTCCTTTTGCTTTGCTGATACTTGTAGGTCTGCCGGAGGCCTCTTTTGTCAATTTGAGACCGGTTGGAGGTACAGGAATTACTACGATTATAAAGGGAGCAACACCTTCTTTTTTTTCTTTTGCCGGGTATGAGGTGCTCTTAGTGTATTATCCCTATATTTCCAATAAACAACAACCGATTATGAGAAATTCTGTGGTAGCTGTTTTATTTGTAACGTTGTTTTACACTGCTTCTGTAGCAGCTCAAATTGCTCTGTATGGGCCACAGGAAATCAAACATGTATTATATCCATCTATTAACTATTTGACATCTGTTGACTTTCCGGTATTTGAAAGAGTAGAGATATTTTTTACAATATTCTGGGTATTTACGGTTTTGGGAACAATCGGAATCCAATATCTAGCCGGTTGTATACTGCTGCAGAATGTCTTTTCGAATAAAAAAACAAGCTTTTTTGCATATATATTATCGCCTATTGTCTATGTCATTACACTATATCCTCAAAGCACCAGAGACGTCATAGATTTAGGCGATACTGTTGGAAAAGCCAATATATTTTTCGGATTAATATTTCCTTTAATTATTTTTGTTCTTTACTTTATTCGAGGGAGGAAGCCCCGGTATGAGAAAAATAATTAAGCTGCTAATAATGCTCCTAATGAGTACTTCACTGACAGCCTGCTGGGATTCAACAGGTTTGGAGAATTTGTTGCTGGTATACGGTCTCGGAATCGATATTAGTAAAGAAGATCCGGAAAAATATTTGTTTACCATTGGATTTCCTACAATTATTGAGGAAGCACCGGAAAAGAAAATGGAATTCTTTACGGAAGCACCATCACTGGGAAAAGGAAAGAGTAATCTGCAAAATAAGGTTTACCGCAAAATCTCTTATGATAATATCAAGGTTATTGTATTTGGTGAAGAGGCAGCAAGAAAAGGAATTTTGCCACATATTGATTCAATGTTCAGGGAACCGCTTTTTCGGGGAACGACCCGGTTTGCAGTTGTAGAAGATAGGGCTGTAGAACTGCTTTCTATGGAACCCCCGGTTTCTCTCTTAGTAAGCAGCTTTTTATTCGATTCGATTCAACAAAATTACGAATCTACTACGGTTCCTATTATGACTTTGAGAAAGTTCAGCCATGAATACTATACCGATGGGATTGAGCCTGCAATGCCGTACATCTGCTACGGAGCCAACCGAAGGGAAATAAATATCGGCTGTGTTGCCTTGTTTCAAAAAGATAAAATGATTCATACACTGCATGGGGATAATAGCAGGGGTTTTATGATACTAAGAGATGAGATACACCGGGGCATTTACTCTTTTAAATATAAGACGAAAGAGGAGGACACCGATGAATACACATCTATCAATTTAAAGGGCGGAAAAAGCAAAATTAAAGTAAAACTGGAAGATTCCAAATTACACATCTATCAAGATATAACAATCAATTGCAACCTTGCAGAATATACGCCTAAAGAAATCATATTTACAAAGGAAAAATTAAAAGCGTTGGAAGATTATATGGCTGAAGAAATAAAGAAGGACTTAATAAGTACAATAAGAATTCTGCAGAAGGAATTAAAAAATGATAATATTGGTTATGGCCAATATGTTAAGGCGGAATATCCTGAGTATTTTGATTGTGAGAACTGGAACGAACAGTTTGCTGCTGCGATTTTTCATATAAATACCCGTGTGAAGATTAAAAATGTAGGAGTCACTCCGTAATTTACAGACGAAAAAATATTGTTAAAATTCAGAAGTATTTAGAGATAAACAAAGGCGATATTGTTGTATCGCCTTTGTTTATCTCTATGAAGTTATGCCTATAGCCCTGCAGCTTTCTTAATTGCCTGTTGATGCTGCGGATCCGGCTTGTTGTCTTTGTGACGTTTGCTGTTTTTAAAATGAATATCTACATGGCCGCTCATGTCATTTCCTTTAACAAAATCATAATTATATCCTCTGCCATATCCGCCGCTCCGATTAGATACAGTCTGGCCAGCCGGTTTGCCTTCGACTCCGGCATGGGGCATGGCTGTCATGGAAGCGGCAATGATTTGATTGTCCTTATGTACAAGTACAGGCCTTCTATTCCAACTAAAGCCCCCCCAGATATTTTTCATGACTGCGGTATCTTGCTTGGTCATGGTTTCTACATCTGCATGATTTGTTCCCGCTGTCATTTTTACGCGAAAGGTTTTGCCTGTAGCCAAATCCTCTACAGTAAAGACATCACCTCTTTTAATGGTTTTAGATACACTGCTCCACCAATCCAGGTACTGTCCCGTCTTCTTTCTGGAAGTACTTCTGCTGACTTGGTTTGTACTGGCTTGCACTAAACCTAGAGATTGAATTTTTTTTAATGTAGAAGCACCTACCACTCCGTCTTCCTTTAAACCATACTTACGCTGAAAACTTTTCACTGCTTTTTCTGTAACCGGACCAAAGTATGTAGTCGTTGATTGATCGGGAAAGCTGCCATCTTTCCTTAATGCCTCTTGAATCACCTTGACATCATTATGTCTTGTACCAATCCTATAAACTTTGTTTGAAAAAGTATATCCTTCCGCGCTGGCTGCATTGGCTGTAAATATAAAACAGAAAACCAAAAGCACCAGCATATGTAAAGCTCTTTTCATTAGTTGTTCCTCCTTATTTACGAATCGTCCATCCGGTGATCCTGTTCGTAAAATAATTTGTTAGTACCTAACGCTCATGCCTAATAGTCTATCATTTATAGTTTACATAAGACAAGCATTTTTAGAAATTGGATAAATTTACCTGAAACTTTTTTCAAAGCCTTTACGTCTCAAAAAAATCATGGCTTGTAAATAAGCCATGATAGAAAGGTTAAAGGGATTTGCAAGTTCGGATACCAGGATCTTCTGCCAAACAGCATATGCGGTCATATTCGGTTTGAAAGTCCGTTACATTTTCAAGAGGTTCTTCCAAAAAGGACATAAAACTGGAAAGAGAAGTATTAAGAAGGTTTTGATTCAAGCTATATACGCTTCGCTGTCCTTCTTTTGCATCATCAACGATCCCCGCATGTTTTAATATTTTCAGGTGTTGAGAAATCCTAGGTTGACTCATTCTCAACGTTGCTTCCAATTCACAGACATACATCGGCTTGTGGGCAAGCAGGCGAATAATCCGAATTCGCGTAGACTCACCTAAGGCTTTAAAAAGTGTTTCAAATTCCATAAATCGATACCTCCAGGATCACCAGAACATTAAGCGTATATAAATAAATGTCACAGGGGATGGATATTCTTTCTATAGCAGGATTATTGCCAAATAATTACGGTAGATATACTTGATGGTCTTATTATATAAAAGATAGCCGTAAAAGTCAAAATACGGCAGGATAAAAAGCATATTACCTTTAAAATGCATTGACACACAGCTTATGCTATATCATAATATATATAGACATACATCTATATATTAGTCGTAGGCTGCCTGTAGATGTGCTTGAAGGAATGATATAATAAAAAAACTTGGAGGAAACCAATATGAATAGAGTAGACATCAATATTTTTGCTGCGAGGCAAGCAGGGTGTGGCTGTAGCTGTGCTAAAAGCTGCAAAGCAACCAGAACAATTATGGATGATATTCAGGATCTAAAAAATGCAATTAAAGAGGAGGGTTTGGTTGATAAAGTAGCATCCATGAAGTTTATTAATATATTTTCTCCCGCGCTGGAGAAATATCCGCAGATTTTTAAGCTTATGAGTGATGAGACAACACAGGCACCTATTGTGGCCTTTGGAGAAGCAGTTGTGACGGAAGGGAATGTTGATATCGGACAAATTATCAATGAATTAAAGGAAATATAGGCAAGAAAACAGCCTGTGTTATTAAATGCCCAGAAAAAATGAAAAAAATCGCTAATGATGCATACTTTTGGGTACAATAGAATATATCGAAAAATCAACGGAAGGTGAGGTGCAGCTATGAAGAAAATTTTGATATTCTTTTTTGTACTTATTTTGTTAACAGGATGCAGAGGGCAGACCCCTGCAGAAGAGGAACAAAAAAATTATACACTTAAAGATTATTATCCATTTGTAGAAAATGCACTATATATTTATGGTGGAGAAGGTAATGAATTTGCTGAAAAACAAGTTTATTTTGACTATATAAGAGGAAATAGGGCTCAGCTCCGTGTAATCAATCCCGGAACGACCATGGCTCAAGTTATAGAAATCGAAGGAGGAGAGATTCGCAGGTCCATCTCTAGAGAAGAACATTATCACTTTGAAGATATAACAGCAGATGTGGAAGGAAACAAGGAAATTCTCTTAATGGAACCATTAGAAAAAGGAACTTCTTGGAAATTACCTGATGGAATGGAGCGCAGCATTACAGGAGTAGATGTGGAAGTAAAAACGCCTTCAGGTACTTATAAAGCCTTGGAAGTCGTCACAATTATGGGAGAAGGCACAAAACAGCTGGATTATTACGTAGCCAATATTGGGCATGTCAAATCAGTATTTCAGTCAACGGATTTTGAAGTCATTACGGAACTGGAACGTATCATTGAGAATCAACCATTAGAGCATAGCATGACACTATTTTTTCCTGATGTGGTTCAGGAGCAGCAGATTTATGTAGAAAGAAATATTGATATTAAAACCAATGAAGATATCAAAAAAGTGTTTGAAACACAAATGAAAAATCCACCGGATAAAGATATTATAGCGCCGCTGAGTCAGAATACCAAGATAAATGAAATAGGTCGGGACGCAAATGAGGATTTGGTAACGGTTGATTTTTCCAAAGAGTTGGTACAAGAGATGAATGTTGGCGCTTATGGTGAGGGACAAATTCTAGATGCGATTGTCAACACTTTTGGAACCAACTATAATGTAAGAAAAGTGATGATCCGGGTGGATGGGAAACCCTATCAATCGGGACATTTTGAAATGAGGGAAGGAGAATATTTTACAGTAAGTCCTGAAAAAGCTAAGAGATATGGTGATTAAAAAATCCTGCTTCGGCAGGTTTTTTTGTTGTTTATGATTTCACAAAGCATAAAGACAGCGCAATCCTTTTCATGTATAATAAAGGTATTAAGAATGCTATGGGACAAGCTAGATAATTGGGTACTGTAGAGGGTGGAGGAGGAGCGTATGTTTCTAAGAAATCACTTAATTCATGGGCGTAACCGATTATTGCTGACGTACATATCCGTATTGTATCTAGCAAACTTTAGTCTGAATCTATTGATTTACCGAAACTTTTCTATAGTATCCCTTTCTGTGGGTGTAATTTTTGCAGCCATTCTTTTTATATTGGTACGAAATAAAAAAAGACCTGTACTTACGATGTATTTTATGATTTGCTTTCTTTTTTGCTTTACTTTTTTTTTAACACTTACTCATCTTTCCTTGGTCAGCTATATGCTCTTCTGGTTGGCAGTAATACTCAGTGCTTTATATTTGGAGCGAGGAATCATTGTTCTTTCCGGGTTTTTAAAGTGTCTTGCCACATTATATTTTTTTAATAAATATCAGCTACAGATTTTTCCGGGAGCTGATCCTCAAAGTCTTGCATTTCTCCTGTTATTTGATGCTTTCTTAATTATTTTTCTACTTATAGTTACTGCTGTATTTAAAAAACTTTTGGATAAGGCAGAAGAAGGGCAGCAGCAGCTGAATAGTATTTTAAACAATACGGATGTAGTGACTTGGTCTCTAAATCTTCAAACGGGGCGGATGCTGTTTTCTCCAAATATTGAAAAGCTTAGCGGCAGATCTCCCGAATATTTCATCAAAAACAAAGAAGGCTGGAGAAGCATTATACATCCATCTGATTTATCTTATGCCAGCAAAGAAATGCATAAGCAGCTCTTGGGAGACATGAAGCCCGTTGAATACCGAATTGTTACTATGAATGGGGAGGATCGCTGGGTACAGAGTAGGGGATCTCTTGTTAAGGATGAATCGAATAAACTGATAAGAATTGATGGTGTGCTGATTGATATCACGCCACAAAAGAAATTAGAGGATAAAATGATCCAGATGGCCCTTCATGATCCTTTGACGGGGCTGCCAAACCGAGTGCACTTTAATAATCGTGTAACGGAGGCTTTGGAACGGGTAAAGCGAAAAAAGCAGCAGATGTCGATATTCTTTATTGACTTAGACGGTTTTAAGAAAATTAATGATACTTACGGACATGATGTTGGGGATGTTGTGCTAAAAGATGTTGCGGAGAGATTAAGGGCAATCTTCCGGGAGAATGATATTCTATGCCGTATTGGCGGTGATGAGTTTATGGTATTGTTGGAGATAACTTCAATACAACATGCGGAAAAGGCAGCAAAAAGAATTTTAGAAGAACTGGCAAGCCCCTTTCAGTTTCAGGAGAGATCCATTTATGTGAGCCCCAGCATAGGCATTAGTATATATCCTATGGATGGGTTAGATATTGAATCCCTTATCAAAAAAGCTGATGATGCCATGTATGCAGTCAAAAAGAAAGGAAAGAACAATTATCAATTTTATAGTATACATACAGCATAGAAATAGGATAGGATTGTCCTGTTTTTATGCTAAAGAATATTGTATTCATTGGAAAAACTGAGAATATACCGTTTAAAGATTTGGATGCAGGGTAGTAAATGATAATAAATATCAAGAAAACCTGCATGTATATATCGGAGTGGCTCTGAGAATCATTTATTGAAAGGAGAGAAAGATTATGACAGACAAAAAAGTGAAAAGTATCGGTACAGAAAAAACTGCTGCGTGGGCTGAGCAGGCCTGTTGGGATCCGGAAACCCATGTGACGGTACCCAGTGAAAAAGCTGTGGTGGAGGCAAAAGAATGGGTAGAAGAAAATAAAAAATAGATTTTGTAAAGTCATATCTTGCAAAGAGATATGACTTTTAGTTTTTATTTAATTAATTTTTTGTACAGGATGCCCGAAGAGATGTCTTTAGCCTAGTATCCGCCTTGGGGCTTTGCGCATATATTGGTACTAAAGCGAAGAAAGGCGTGATGTTCGTGATTATTCACGTAGTAAGACCTGGTGACAGTATATACTCGATCGCCCGTCAGTATGGTGTTTCCTATACTAAAATAATAGCAGACAATGAGCTTGCTGATCCGAGCCGACTAGCGGTAGGGCAAACTATCGTAGTATTGGATGGAACGAGAACACATACCATTGCAGCAGGGGAATCCTTGTTCAGTATTGCGCTGCAGTATGGTTTAACTATGAATCAACTGATTGCTGCAAATCCACAGATTACAGACCCGGCACGAATTCTTCCCGGACAGGTGATTATTATACCTCCGAGAACGACCAGGCTAGGCACGATTGAGGTAAATGGATATGCATATCCCAATATCAGTATGGAAGTTCTCCAAAAAACATTACCAAACCTCACTTATCTTAGCATATTCAGTTATGAGGTAAATCCAGATGGGACTTTAAGAGCTCCCGAAAATGATACTGCCTTAATTCAGGCTGCCAGAGCAGCCAATGTGGCACCGCTGATGGTAATTACTAACTTGGAGGCAGAAGGCGGATTCAGCAGTGATGTAGCAAGGGCCATTCTGAGCAGCGAAGAAGTTCAGGACAGATTGTTGACCAATATTCTAACAACCTTAAGTGAGAAAAACTATTATGGCCTGGATATTGACTTTGAATACGTTTACCCTGAAGACAGAGAGCTTTATAATAATTTTTTAAGGAGAGCTACAGCCAGATTGCGGCCCCAGGGATATACCGTAACAACAGCGCTTGCTCCCAAGATCTCTGCTGAGCAAAGGGGAATTCTCTATGAGGCCCATGATTATCCGGTGCATGGCGCTTTAGTGGATCACGTGATCTTAATGACCTATGAGTGGGGATATACCTTTGGTCCGCCAATGGCCGTAGCACCGCTGAATGAAGTAAGAAGAGTATTAAATTATGCAGTTTCAGCAATCCCAAGACAGAAGATATTGATGGGAATCCCGAATTACGGTTATGAGTGGACGCTGCCTTTTACACCTGGATCAAGAGCTACCACTTTGTCTAATGTGGGTGCAGTAGAACAAGCCATAAGAGTCGGTGCTGCTATACAATATGACACAATAGCCCAGTCTCCTTTCTACAACTACTATGATCAGCAGCGGCGACAGCGTGTGGTTTGGTTCGAGGATGCTAGAAGTATTGAGGCGAAGCTTAGACTGGTGAATGAATATAATCTTGGAGGTGTAAGCTACTGGACCATCGGTAGATACTTCCCGCAGAACTGGCTAGTGCTGCGTGCGATGTATGATGTGAGAAAAGTTTTGTAATCTATCTTATTTTTACATTTCCCCTATGTCTTATACAGATATGGGGGTTTTTATTTCTTGTCGTTTATTTATGTAACACCTGTCTTTCCAAACGCATACTGTATAGTAGGTAAAGGACAAGAGTGAAAATTTGATATGGTTATGAAACCAAATTTCCTTTGGGACATATACTACCAATGCAAAGGGATAAAATTTTGAAAGGAGGTTAAAGACAAAATGGAATATGGTTATTTATTAAATCCTATCACTATGGAGCAGACACATTCTGAAAAATTCCAAGAATATATGAAACAATATGAAGGAGCATCTGAAAGACAAATCATGTCAGAAATTATGAGGGTTCGCGGTGAGGTATCCAAGGAAGTTGTCGATAAACATATTAAGAACCTGGAACTCATGGGACAAATGGAAGGCTTTTCAAATGCAGAAGTAAGAGAGAGAATTGCCATGGTGAAAAATATGCTTATCGTCAATGCTCCTGCCGCTTCCAGTAGAACGGTAGAGACAACACAGTTTGGAGGTAGCAGCTTACTACTTTGGTTCTTGCTGCTATCGGCTATTTGGAGAAGACCATTTTTCAGAAGACCTGGTTTTGGTCGTCCGGGATTTGGATTTCCAGGATTTGGATTTTAAGGTTTTAAAGGAAAAGAGATCTCCATCCTTGCATGGAGGTCTCTTTTATATAATAGGGGTTGTAGATGAAATCCCCTGCCGCCTTTAAGAAGGTGCTCAGACAGCTTTGCTGTCGTCGACGCTCTTTTTATAGGCAAAAAATGATCAAAATTATCAAATAATAAAAATAGTAATATAATTCAGTGAAATCTATGATATAATAAATAATTATTCATTATGCGAATTTTTAAAATGAGATGCAGGGAATAAGCAATATAGCTGGATTAAACGAGCATTTATGTAGCAAATCCTGGTTGGAAATAAGCCAAAAGATTGATAAATATTAATAAGGAGTTGAGAATATGCAGTGTTGTGGGGGAAAAGGTAAGAAAGTTGAGGATGCTAATGCATCCGGAATTGACGTAAAAAAACTGGACCATATATTGGAAAAATACCGGAGTGTACCGGGCAGTCTGATTACTGTATTACAGGAGGCCCAAGAGATATATGGTTATCTTTCTATGAAGGTGTTGCATTATATTGCGGAGCAAACGAATACCAAGCTTGCCAAGGTATATGGCGTAGCCACCTTCTATACCCAATTCAGACTAAAACCTATAGGTAAATACTTAATCATGCTATGCCAAGGTACCGCCTGCCATGTAAATGGAGCGAAAAGTGTTGAGGCTGCCCTCTGTGATGAATTAGGCATCCGGGAAGGAGAAACAACAGAGGATTTATTATTTACACTAAATAATGTAGCCTGTCTGGGTTGCTGCAGCTTATCTCCTGTAATGATGGTTAACGGAGAGACTTATGGCAATCTTACGCCAACAAAAGCGAGGGAACTCATCAAAGAGCTTCGAAATAAACATATGGAGTCAAAGGGGGCATAAGCATGCGATTGATTGTTGGATTTGGCAGTTGTGGTATGGCAGCAGGGGCAGGCAAAGTATACGCTGAAATAGAAAATGAAATCAAAAAACGCAAACTAAATATTGATTTGCAGATCACGGGATGTATCGGCATGTGCTACCTGGAACCAATTGTTGATATGATCAATGCTCAGGGAATTAAAAGTACATATGTGAAGGTGACACCGGAAAAAGTAAGTGAAATTATATCTAAGGCGATTATAGAAAAAGATGGTGCGAACCAGTATAGAATGGATCATGAGGACAAATATATATTGGAAAAACAGAAGCGAATAGCCATTCGAAACTGCGGCATTATTAATCCTGAGGAAATCCATCAGTATATCAATCGAGGAGGATATGCAGCCATTGAAAACTGTATCCGTCATAAGACGCCGGAAGAGGTTATCGAGCAAATAAAAATTTCAGGACTGAGAGGACGGGGAGGTGCAGGGTTTCCTACATGGTTCAAGTGGAATGCCGCGCGTCAGTCTATAGGAAGCCCTAAATATATTGTATGTAATGCGGATGAGGGGGATCCCGGTGCATTCATGGACCGCAGTATTTTGGAAGGAGATCCCCACGGCTTAATTGAAGGAATGCTCATTGGCGGATATGCCATAGGTGCAGAAATTGGAATTATCTATGTGCGGGCAGAATATCCCCTGGCGATTGTCCGGCTGGAAAAGGCGATCCAGCAGGCAAAGGAGAAAGGACTGTTAGGAAACAACCTTTTTGGCGAAAACCGATTCAATTTTGAATTAAGGATAAAAGCCGGTGCCGGTGCTTTTGTATGCGGAGAAGAAACAGCACTGATTGCTTCCTTAGAAGGGGAAAGGGGTATGCCTCGCCTAAAACCGCCTTTTCCGGCACAGAAAGGTTATTGGCAAAACCCTACCAACATTAACAATGTTGAGACCTTTGCAAATGTGCCTTGGATTCTAACCCATGGGGGTGAGGCCTATGCCGCACTTGGAACAGAAAAAAGCAAGGGCACAAAGGTATTTGCCCTTACCGGAAAGATAAAAAAGGGAGGCCTTGTGGAGGTTCCTATGGGAATGCCCCTTAGAGAAATCATTTTTGATATTGGCGGTGGGATTCTAAATGACAAGCAGTTTAAAGCTATTCAAATGGGAGGACCTTCAGGAGGCTGTATTCCTGAAGACTTATTAGATACACCGGTAGAATATGAATCCATCATGAAAACAGGTGCCATTATGGGATCCGGAGGAATGGTGGTAATGGATGAGACCACATGTATGGTAGATATGGCACGCTTCTTTTTAGATTTTACAAGAAAGGAATCCTGTGGAAAGTGCATACACTGTAGAGTAGGAACGAAGAGAATGCTTGAAATATTAAATAGAATTTGCGATGGGCAAGGGAAGCATGGAGATATTGAACTGCTGGAAGAGCTTTCAATACAAATAAAAGAAGGGTCTTTGTGTGGTCTTGGACAAACTGCACCGAATCCTGTATTGAGCACCATTCGGTATTTCCGTAAAGAATATGAAAGGCATATTTATGATAAAAGATGTCCGGCAAAACAATGCAGCAGCTTAATATATTATAAAATTATCGGAGCAAACTGTGTCGGTTGTGGCCTTTGTAAAAAGCATTGTCCTACAGACGCTATAAGCGGCGAAAGAAAGCAAATCCATCAAATTGAAAAAGAAAAATGTGTAAAGTGCGGTAAGTGTAATGAGGTTTGTCGTTTCCATGCAGTTGAAATTGAATAAAAAAAGTAAGGGGGAAATATATGCCGTACATTCGATTAAATATAAACGGTAAAGAAATAAAAGGACTAAAAGGCCAGACAGTTTTAGAAGTTGCAAAGGAGCATGGCATCGAAATACCAACCTTTTGCTATGACGAGAGGGTGGCGGTTTATGGTTCCTGCGGGATGTGTGTAGTAGAGGTTGAAGGGAATCCCAGGTTATTGAGGGCCTGTGCCGCCGAAGCCTGTGATGGGATGGTTATTCAGACCGACACAGATCGGGTGAAGGCATCCAGAAAAATGGCATTGGAGCTTCTGCTATCAGATCACGTGGGAGATTGCAAAGCGCCTTGTACATTAGCATGTCCTGGAAATACCGACTGTCAAGGATACGTAGGTTTGATTGCTAACGGAGAATACAGAGAAGCATTGGAACTCATCAAGGAACAGCTTCCGCTGCCTGCAAGCATTGGCAGGATTTGTCCTCATCCCTGCGAAACAGCCTGTAGACGCCAGCTGTTGGAGGAGCCTGTGTCTATTGCCTGGTTAAAAAGTTTTGTTGCAGATATTGATTTAAAAAGTGAAGAGGTATTCATACCGGAAGTCAAGCCATCTACCGGGAAGAGGGTTGCGGTAATCGGCGGAGGCCCGGGAGGTTTAACGGCAGCTTACTATCTTGCAAAGGAGGGCCATAAAGTAGCCGTCTACGAAGCCATGCCCGAATTAGGTGGGATGTTGCGGTATGGAATACCACAGTACCGCTTGCCAAAGGAAGTATTGAACAAAGAGATAAGTATCATAGAGAAAATGGGTGTAAAAATGCTGACAAGCATAAGAGTCGGCACAGATGTAGATCTAAGTTACATACGGGAGCATTTTAACGCAGTATATATTTCTATTGGTGCATGGAGAAGTGCAAGATTAAATTGTATTGGTGAAGACCTTGAAGGGGTTATTGGCGGAATTGAGTTTTTGACCAAGTTTGCAATCAACCAACCGATTAGAACAGGAGATCGAATTGCAGTGGTAGGAGGAGGAAACACTGCAATGGATGCTTGCAGGACGGCCATTCGACTTGGTGCAAGGGAGGTTTATGCCCTATACCGCAGAACGAAGGAAGAAATGCCGGCTTCTCAAGTTGAAATAAAAGAGGCTGAAGAAGAAGGAATTACTTTTAAATTTTTAGTAGCACCGATTGAGATTGTTGGCAATGATGGGAAAGTATCAAAGATAAGACTGCAGAAAATGGAGTTGGGAGAACCGGATAAAAGCGGCAGAAGAATCCCGGTTCCCATTGATGGAGAAGAAGAAATTATCGAAGTAGATTCTGTTATAGCCTCTATTGGACAGATGGCAGAGGTAAAAGGCTTTGAAAACATAATGCTAACGGATAGAGGGACGATTGCTGCGGATGAAAACAGTTTTTTAACCAACTTACCGGGTGTTTTTGCCGGTGGGGATGCTGTTAATAATGGAGCGGGAATAGCCATTGAAGCCGTTGGAGATGCTAAAAAGGCTGTAGAAGTAATCAACAGGTACTTAGAAGGGGAAATCATACCTTATCAAAAACCATTCTATGTAGAACGACATGACTTGAGCCCGAAAGATTTTGCAGAACGGGAAAAAGTATATCGACCAGAGATGCCTCACTTATCCCCTGAAGTACGAAAAATAAATTTTGAAGAGGTAGTGGCAGGTTACAGTGAGGAAGCAGCAAGAGCGGATGCCATGCGATGTCTGGAATGCGGCTGTCATGATGTCTTTGAATGCAAACTGCTGCATTACGCAAATCAATACCACGTACAACCGGAAAGATTGTCAGGTGAAGTGCATAAAAGAAGTATAGAGGATGGACATCCATTTATAAGCAGAAACAGTGATAAATGTATACTATGCGGGCTATGTGTCAGAATTTGCGACGAGGTGATGGGTGTAGGGGCTTTAGGGCTCGTTGACAGGGGATTTGATGCCATTGTAAAGCCTGCATTGGATATGCCGTTAAAAGAGACTTCCTGTATTTCCTGCGGACAGTGTATTAGCGTATGTCCTACAGGTGCCTTGCAGGAAAAACTTAAAATTCCAAAATCCGTTCCTGTAGAAACACATCAAACAAATACGGTTTGTTCATACTGCAGCATTGGATGTAATATGAATTTGAATACAAAAGGAGATTTGTTGGTCAAGGCGCTGCCTGTAAAAGAAGATACAGTGGAGGAAGGATTGCTCTGCGTAAAAGGAAAATTCGGGTTTGACGTAGGGCAAAAAGAAATGCGGATTACCAAGCCACTTGTTCGTAAAGAAGGGGTATTGCAGGAAGTATCATGGGAAGAGGCAGTACTTTATACAGCGAAAAAAGCACAGAGCTTATCTTTGCTCTATGGCAGCAGCTCATTGGCATTGTCGATTTCAGATCGATATACTAACGAAGAGATCTATCTTGCAACGCAGTTAGGGAAGAAAGTTCTAAATACAGAAAATACATGTTCTTTTAGTCGTGTTTCAGGAGGAATTAAAGATGTTCTGGGATACGATGCATCAACGAATACTTTTGATGAGTTGCTGGCAACAGATACGATTCTCTTAATTGGATCAGACATTATGCGGGATCACACAATTATAGGGCTGAAAATTAAAAAGGCTGTAAGACAGGGAGCAAAGCTTATTGTCATCAATCCTTTTGATTCGTTAGCCGACGAGTGGGCATACAAAAAAGTAAGGATTGAAAATGATATTGTATTCTTAAAGGAAATGGTTAAAGCAGTGATAGATGGAGGCGTTAAATTCCAAAACGATCAGGCTATTGGCTTTGAAGAACTTAAAAAATCTTTAGATAATATTGTTGTAAGGGAAACCGTAAAAGAAATTGCACAGATCTATGGAAATGCAAAAAAAGCGATGATTGTCTTCGATCAAAATTTTTTAACGGCTGATGCGGCTAAAATGATAGCCAATATAGCGGTATTGTCTGGACATATAGGCAAACCGAGAAGCGGAATTATTCAATTGAAACCCAAAAATAACAGTCAGGGGTTAGTAGACCTAGGGATCGATAAAGACGCGAATGAGATTGAGAAAGGTATTCAGGAAGGAAGCATCAAAGGACTGCTGGTGTTTGGAGAAGATTTGTCGAAAATAGATTTGACACCCTTAAACTTTTTGATGGTACAGGATGTATATCTGACAGAAACAGCTGAAAAGGCAGATGTAGTACTGCCTGGTGTTAGCTTTGCGGAATCGAGAGGGACCTTTACCAGTGCAGAGCGGAAGATTCAAAAATTAGAGCAGGCCATACCACCTCTATGCAGTTTAGAAAATTGGCAGGTAATCATTAAGCTGGCCAATGCCTTATGTAACAATATAGAGTATGGAAGTCCTGAGGAGATTTTTGAACAAATTACCTTAAGTGTGCCTGAATATTTCAAAGCCAATAAGACTGGCAGCAAGGGCGTCTTCTGGCCAGTGAATAAAAGTCACGTACTGTATACAGACGGATATCATTTTGAAGATAAAAAAGCAAAGCTGCAGACCGTTGGGGAAGGAAGGCTTTTTGATAAAAAAGAAAGCATAGATTGCATGGAAAAAAGGTTTATTAATATACTGAAGCAGGAAAGTCTTTTATAAAAAATAGAGAATTCAAAAATCAGGCCCGATGAAAAAACTACATGAAAGGTAGATTTTTTCATCGGGCCAAAATTTTAAAAATAAGATGAAAACTTTTGAATAAGTGTATCACAATGGATAAAAATTGACTTAGAGAACATTCCAATTATATAATAACATTAATTAATAATGATTATTTTAAAAATTCTATCAGTTAATTAAAAAAGCATGATTATACCGAAAACATCAAGATTGTACCTGTAAAAAAAGCAGTTTTTCATATATATATATAGTATAGAATAATATTTCAATTTAAGTATGAATAAATATCAGTTGATTAAGTAGGGAGGGATGGCATGAGTCAAGAAGTGAAGGAGCAGTGGCAAGAGGATAACGCTTCCAGTAGAACAAACCTACTGCAGCTGGTGGATAAAAATGTACTGAAAAAGATTTTAGATGCTTTTACAAAAGCTACTGGGTTAACTGCAAATATAGTAGATATTAAAGGAAGATCCATTTTTTCCAAAGCAGATGCTCAAAAGAATTGCAAGTTTTGCCAATTGATTTGGCAATTACAGCAAAATAAAGGACTTCAGCGCTGTAGAGGGGCTTATGCCAGAGCGGGAAAACAAGCTGCCATATTTGGTGAACCATATATTTTCAGATGTCCTGCTGGATTGATTGAATGGGCGGCACCGATCATTATTGGTGGAGAGCACTTGGGATCGATAATATGTGGACAGGTTTTAATGTGGGAGCCTGAAGAGTTTTTTTGGATTGAGTTAAGAGAAATGAACAAAACATTGACAGATGATTTCTACCCATTATTTAATGCTGCGAAAGATCTAAAGGTAATATCGGGCAATCAGGTACAAGGTGCTGCAGATTTACTCTTTGTAACCGCCAATTATATTATGGAAGCCGGATGGGAAAACCTTCGTCATAGACAAGAACTTGCATTGCAACAATCTCTATTGAATGAAGAAATACAGAACAGAAAATCATTAGAAGAAAAGCTAAGTGCCCAAACCTCAAATTTAAACTATTCGCTTGAGAAAGAGCGCGAATTGGTCAGCAAAGTCAAACTGGGTGATATAGAGAATGCAAAAAAAATTTTTCAAGGATTATTAGCAGAGATTTTTATCATTGGTGCAGCTAAACTCCCTGTTATCAAAGCGAGGGTCCTGGAATTAGGTGTTATATTATCCAGAGCTTCTGTTGAAGGTGGTGCCGACTCAAACCAAGCACTAGGGATAAGCACTGAGTTTTTACAAGATGTGAGTAGATTTGACAGTATTGAAGAAATTGATTTAGCGGCAGTAAAAGCATTAGAACGTTATTTGCAAGCCGTTCAACGAAATAATAAAGTGAAGAATCGGCTGGCTATTCAAGAAATAAAAAAATTCATAAGAAATAATGCACATAAAAACTTAGCGCTCGAAGAAATTGCTGCTTCTGTATATCTCAGCCCGTATTATGTTAGTCGGATTTTCAGGGAAAATCAAAATATGACGGTTATGGATTATGTAACAAAGGTGAAAGTAGAAGAGGCAAAAAAGTTATTGCGGGATCCACAATATCAGATCGATGATATTGCTGAAAAGTTAGGGTATTGTGATGGGAGTTATTTTTCCAAAGTATTTCGCCGGAATGAGGGAATGTCTCCTACACAATTTAGGCACAAGGCATAAGTGCTTAGAGGAGGTATGAATATGAATGATATCATTGATCAAATACAACAGGGATTATGGGAGGGGAATGCTCAATTGGTAAAGGAGAAAACCGAGCATGCCATATCTTGTGGGATAAACCCTAAGAATATCATACAACAGGGTTTGCTGCCAATGATGAAGTCTATTGGTCAAAAGTTTCGTGAAGGCGAAATTTTTATACCGGATGTCTTAATGTCATCGCGGGCAATGCATGCTTGTTTATATGCGCTGCGCCCTAGTCTGACCATTTCTAATCAGGTTACAAAAGGTGTAATTGTTTTTGGAACTGTAGCAGGAGATTTACATGACATTGGGAAAAATATGGTCGCCATGATGCTGGAGGGTGAGGGATATACCGTTATAGATTTGGGAATAGATGTTCCAACCACTGAATTTATTTCTGCAGTTGAAATCCACAAGCCAGATGTTTTGGCAATGTCAGCATTACTAACGACCACCATGATAGAACTGAGAGAAGTGGTTACGATGTTAAAACAAAAGGGATTGAGAGATCAGGTTAAGATCATGATTGGTGGGGGACCGGTGACATCCGAATTTGCAAGAGCTATTGAAGCGGATGCTTATGCATCAGATTCATTTGGGGCCATCGAGGTGGTTAAAGATTTAATAACCGGAAAAGAAGATTTTTTTACTATTGCATAATATGCTGGTTGCAGCCGGTTAAAGGAATATTAAAAATAGAAGCCAAAGACTTTATATGCAGTATCGATACCTATACTGCATATAAAGTCTTTGGCTTTTTGCTTCTTATCAATGAGATAATCCGAATGGGCAAGAAATTACCGAAAAGTATATCAATCATCCAGAGACATTCAACAAGGATCTTTAGTATGATTATATCAGAAAATTATTTGACAATTCTGTCAGTAATTAAATCTATAGCGTACGCTTAGTCTAAGAAATGAAACCCCTATTAACAGCAAAGGAGTGAATACTGATGTTTAGATTCTCAACAGATCAATTCGTTTATGACATTGACGGCGTGAAGGTAGGTGGGCAGCCGGGAGAATATCCTACCGTTTTGATTGGGAGTATGTTTTATCGTGGACACAAAATTGTAAAGGATTCTGAAAAAGGTATATTTGATGAAGCTGCTGCCAGAGCACTATTAGATCAAGAGGCTGAATTATCTGAGGAAACGGGCAACCCAAGAATCATAGATGTCATTGGAGACACGGTGGAGGCATTAACAAGACATGCAGAGTTTGTTTTAAAATATACGAATGTACCGATACTCTTTGACAGTGCATGCCCGGAGGTCCGTATACAAGCCCTGAAAAATTTTGCAAAGGATGCGTCAGTGATCAACAGAATCGTCTATAATTCTATCGAAGAAAACTACACGGAAGAGGAACTTGCTGCTATAAAGGAATGCGGCGTAAAAGCAGCAGTAATTTTAGCCTTTAGCAAAAAACATTTAAAACCTGCAAAAAGAGTAGAATTGCTCACCGGAGATGATAAACAGGAAGGTCTAATTCAGGCAGCAAAGAGAGCCGGAATTGAAAAATTCCTGATTGATCCCGGCGTTTTGGATGTTGCCAGCAGTAGTTGGACCACAAAAGCCATTTATGATATCAAGGAACAATTTGGATATCCGGGAGGTTGTGCATCATCAAATGCACTCTATCTATGGAAAAAAATGCGTTCAAAAGGTTCACCCTATTTTGAAGCAGCCGGTGCTTCTGTTTTTACTTATCCTGTTACACAGGGTGCAGATTTTATTTTATACGGACCGATGATGAATGCACCATGGGTATATCGTGCGGTTGCCACTACGGATGGAATCATAGGGTATACCAATAAATTGACAGGCACCAAATTGGGGACTAACCAGCATCCGCTATTAAAAATCTTTTAATAAAACATAAAAAATTTCGCTCAATGGATTTTAAAAAAGTATATTGGAAAGGGGGAAATATTATGTCAAACACAAATAATTCATCAAACCGTACAGTATTGTACACTTCTGCCAGTATAGCATTGTTGTTTGTGGCTTTCGGTATGTTTTTTCCAGTACAGATGAGTGAAGTGGTGAACAAGGTCTTTGCATTTCTGACTATAAAGTTTGGATGGCTATATCTATTATCGGTAGCTGTTTTCATTGTGGCAGCTTTTGGAATTGCTGTCAGCTCTTATGGGAAGATCAAGTTGGGGAAAGAGGATGATGTACCGGAATTTACGAATTTTCAATGGTTTGCTATGCTTTTCGGAGGGGGAATGGGTATTGGTCTTGTATTTTGGTCTATTGCTGAGCCGATCATGCATTACTTGGCGCCGCCGATCGGAGATGGCGGCACAGCAGAGGCCATGAGTACAGCCATGAGAATTGTGTTTTTTCACTGGGGAATTCATGCTTGGGTAATCTTCGCTATTGGAGGCTTAGCACTTGCATACTTTCAATTTCGAAAAGGTCTGCCTTTCTTAATCAGCTCAGCTTTTTATCCGTTGATCGGTGATAGAATCTATGGGCCTATCGGAAAAGCCATTGATATTCTATCGGTGTTTGCTACCATATTTGGGGTAGCTACCAGTTTGGGTCTTGGATCCAGTCAGATTGCTACAGGTCTGGAATACATATGGGGAATTCGATCAACGCCAGGGACAATTTCTATAATCATTGCATTCATGACAGTAATTTTTACCTTAGCCACTGTTTCAGGATTACATAAAGCAATGCAGGCAGCTGCTAATCTGAAAATTTGGCTCTCTGTTGGATTTATGATATTTATTTTCTTATTCGGTGGAATGGTCTATATATTAAATAATTTTACCAGTGCTCTTGGTGCATATCTGCAAAATTTTGTAGGTCAAACCTTATGGATGGATAACATTGATTGGGTAAACGGTTGGACAGTATTTTACTGGGCATGGTGGATTGCATGGGCTCCTTTTGTTGGTCAGTTTGTAGCCCGTGTTTCCAAAGGACGTACCATTCGGGAATTTATTATTGCGGTTACATTACTACCGGTTGGCTTTTCTTTTATCTGGCTGGCAATCTATGGGGGAGCTGCTTTTAATCTCGATAAATTATCAGGTGGAGCAATCCAGGCAGCAGTAAATGCTGATTACACCACGGCACTGTTTGCAACGCTAAAACAAATGCCTTTTTATTTCCTTACTGCGCCATTAGCAATTGTATTGATTGTAGTTTCATTTATTGGGGCAGCCAATTCAGCAACCTATGTCTTGGCCATGCTAACCTCTGGCGGAGATATGAATCCCAGTCAGAAACTGAGAGGATTCTGGGGAATTGCCCAGGGAGCGATAACCATCATGCTGATTTTAGTAGGGGGAACCGCCGCATTAAAAGCTTTACAAACAGCATCCATTGCGGCAGCCTTTCCCTTTATGCTCATTATGCTTGTCATGTGTTTTAGTATCTATAAAGCACTGAAAGAGGATTATGAGGAAGAATCAAAGAATGTATAGAAAATGTAGAAAAAAGATTTTATTAAATAAAGAGAGGTGTTCATTGTGCTACCTAAATTTGATATTTTAACGCCAGAACAAATCAAATCCGTTCATGATCAAACAATGAGAATTCTTGAAGAAATAGGCATTGAATTTTCTTATGAGCCTGCAATAGAAGTATTTAAATCTTTTAGTCAAAAAGTAGAAGGCCATCGTGTGTATCTTAAAAGAGAATTTGTAGAAGAGATGGTGAACAAAGCACCGTCAAAGTTCACTTTACATGCTAGAAATCCAGAAAATAATCTGATTTGTGGCGGTGAAAACATTATTTTCATGCCAGGCTATGGTGCTCCCTTTATTCATGAATCTGATGGGACGAAGCGAAACGCAACGATGGAGGATTATAACAACATAGTAAAATTAGCAGGCGCTAGTAAAAACTTGCACATGACCGGTGGAAATGTTGTAGAACCTACCGACATAGATGATCGGATCAGACATTTAAAAATGATGTACAGTCATATTGTAAATTCAGATAAATGCTTTATGGGAAGTGCATCCGGTTATGAAAAAGCTAAAGATTCCATTGAGATGGCAGCACTGCTATTTGGCGGTAAAGAGGTCATTAAAGAGAAACCTGCATTGATTTGTTTGATAAATTCCGTTACACCATTAAAATATGATGACCGTATGCTGGGTGCATTAATGGCGTATGCAGAAGCAGGGCAGGCGATGGTGATCGCTTCACTGGTAATGTCGGGATCAACCGGACCCGCTGCACTAGCAGGGGCACTGGCTGTTCAAAACGCTGAGGTATTGGCAGGAATTACCTTGGCTCAATGTATTCATCCAGGGACTCCGGTCATCTATGGCTCTACTTCCGCTATAACAGACATGGCAACGGGCTCTTTATCTATTGGCAATCCGGAATGTGCACTATTTACATCTGCTAGCGCCCAGATGGCTAGATTTTATGGAGTACCATCCCGCGGAGGCGGAGGATTGACAGATGCGAAGATTGCTGATGGGCAGGCAGGTTATGAATCTATGATGACGCTTATGGCAGCCAGTACGACCGGAATTAACTTCGTACTGCACACTGCAGGAATTTTGCAGTATTTCATGGCTATGTCTTTAGAGAAATTTATGATTGATGATGAAATTGCAGGCATGGTTTTGCGGTATCTTCAAGGAATTGATTTTGATGAGGAAAAATTTGCTTTCGATGTGCTTAAACAGGTTGGTCCAGGGGGTCATTTCTTGACACAAAAACATACGAAGAAAAATCATAAAATAGAGTTTCGCAGAACGGATTTAAGTGATCGACAATCTTATGACGGCTGGTCAAAGGAAGGATTAGATGCGAATAAACGTGCAAACAAGCGGTGGCAAGATGTCCTTGCTAATTATGTGCCGCCTGAGTTAGATCCTCAAGTCAATCAGTTAGTGGAGGATTTTATAGAAATGAAATCAAAGGAGTTACTCAAGTAATTTGAATAAAATACAAATTTTCAATGGGAGGTAAAAATTTATGAAAGAAATTTTTGAAGAAATCAAAGAAGCTGTGATTGATGGGGATGAAGATTTAGCTGCGGAGTTAGCGCAACGGGTTTTAGATGAGAAGATTAATCCGGTAGAAGCTGTTCAAAATGGATATATCAAAGGAATTGAGGAAATAGGAAATAGTTGGAAGGCAGGAGAAGCTTTTTTACCTGATGTCATGATGGCTGCAGATGCGATGAAATCGGGATTAGCGGTTCTTGAATCGGCAATAGCAGAACTTGGGAGTACAGGAGCTAAAGAGGTTGGAAAAATTGTATTAGGAACTGTTCAAGGGGATATCCATGATATTGGGAAAAACATTGTAGGCGCTTTGCTTACTGCTGCTGGATTTAAAGTTTATGATATTGGGATTGATCAGAAACCGGAAGACTTTTTAGCGAAGGCTGAGGAAGTAGGTGCAAAGGTTATTGCAGCCAGTGCACTGCTAACAACGACCATGAGTGCCCAAAGAGATTTAATTGTCTACCTAGAGGAAAAAAATGTAAGGGATAAATATAAAGTAATTATTGGCGGTGGTCCAACCAACCAGAAATGGGCAAATGAAATTAAAGCCGATGGTTGGTCAGAGACCGCAGATGAAGCGGTAGAACTTTGTAAGCAGATTTTCATCTAAATAACTTAAATGCCCATAAACAAATGATCGAACCGCAGTACGCTATTTGCAGGTCTGAACTTGGATATATCTGAGTTCAGACCTTTAGCAGTATATAGATGTGTGACTGGGACATTTAACATTCAACCCGATTTAAGTCCTAGATCATGGTAGGGGAGGAGCTGTGGTCCTCCCGAAAATGCAGCGGACAGACACAAGGCCTGCCCCTACGGTCTTGGATGGATAAGTAAGCTTTCTCAGTCACACATCTATATAGATATACGCCTTTTAAATATAACCTATTTTCTTTCGTAGGCACAGACCTGGGTGTCTGCCCACTTCATATTCGGGACGGTGTATCGTCCCGAATAAAATCAAGTTTCTCATTTAAATATCGATATTAAGAACAAACATTTTTTATTGTTAGAGGAGGCACAACGATGAAGAAGCAGAAGGATCAAAAAGTGTTCTTTATTTCACTGTTCGTTGTGTTCTCCATTGTTCTCTGGGGTATACTGGATTCAGAGGGCTTTGGCAGAGCTTCAGCGGGAGTATTTAACTTTCTGGTAGATAAATTTGGATGGTTTTACCTTTTATCGATGTTCTCTTTTGTGGTTTTTTCAGTGGTTTTAGCCTTTAGCAAATATGGCAGAATAAGGTTAGGTCCGGATGATTCAGAACCGGAGTATTCTTATATTTCGTGGTTTGCTATGCTGTTTAGTGCGGGGATGGGCATAGGCCTTGTGTTCTGGGGTGTGGCAGAACCACTCAATCACTTTATGGCACCCCTTGGAATTGAAGCAGGTACGCCTGCTGCTGCAGATTTTGCAATCAAAAAATCTTTCTTCCACTGGGGATTACATCCTTGGGCAAATTATAGCGTTATGGGTTTAGCACTTGCCTACTTCCAATTTAGAAAAAATAAGCCGGGCTTGATCAGCAGCGTTTTTTATCCGCTTATAGGAGAAAAAGGAGTTAAAGGTCCTATTGGTCATGCAATTGATATTCTAGCTATTTTTGCAACTGTAGCAGGTGTTGCGACATCTTTAGGTCTAGGCACTCTTCAAATCAATAGTGGATTAAGTCATCTCTTCGGAGTTCCTAATCATATACCTATACAAATTTCTATTATTGCCATTATTACAATAATGTTTATGTTGTCTGCAGTAACTGGAATTGACAAAGGAATCAAGTGGCTTTCTAATATTAATCTCTCTTTGGCGGCTTTATTGATGTTATTAGGAGTCTTGATCGGACCTTCGGCAATGATTATTAATGTATTTACTAATGGGCTAGGACTATATCTTGGGGATCTAATTAGAGATAGTTTTTACGTGGAAGCTTTTGGTGACAGCAGTTGGTTGGGTGGTTGGACAATCTTTTACTGGGCTTGGTGGATTGCATGGGCACCTTTTGTAGGAACCTTCATTGCGCGGATTTCTAAGGGCAGAACCATTCGAGAATTTATAGCTGGTGTACTTTTGCTTCCAACTCTTGGGTCCTTTCTGTGGTTTGCTACATTTGGCACATTAGGTATAAATTTAGGGCCAGATGTAGCCTCAGAAGCGATTAAGAGTACGCCGACAGCCTTCTTTGTCGTTATGAGTCATTATCCTATGGGAGGCATTCTCTCCTTTGTGGCCGTTATACTTCTATGTACTTTCTTTGTTACTTCAGCGGATTCAGCAACCTTTGTACTGGGAATGATGTCTGCTAATGGAGCATTGAATCCGAATACGGGCAGAAAAGTAGTATGGGCTGTAATTCAATCTTTATTGGCATTTGTATTGATGCTGGCTGGAGGGTTAGGCGCGCTGCAGACAGCATCCATTGCAGCGGCATTTCCCTTTACCATAGTAATGATTTTCTGTATGGTATCTCTTATGAAGGAGCTTGGCCAAGAGCAAGGCATTCGCCATAAAGAGAACAGCTTTTAAGATAAAGGATCTAAGCATAGAAGTCCCTAAGAGATTAATAAATAATCGCTTAGGGACTTTACCCCATCAGAGATAAAAAAACAGTTATATTTCCAGAAGTGTTAAGTATAACTGTAAAATGAATCAGGTTACTTTGAAAAAACAAGATATGATATAATAAATATACTTGCTTAAAAGTTTCCAAATAAGGCAATTATATTTGAAGTTTATAAAAGGAGGGTAATATGACAGATATCAATTGGTTAGAATGGTTAGGCTATCTTGCATCGGTTTTGATAGCTATATCTCTTTTGATGAGCTCTATTGTAAAACTGCGCCTATATAATCTTGTAGGTTCTGCGCTATTTACAGTCTATGGCTTTTCCATCGGAGCACTGCCTGTAGGGATCATAAATCTGTTCATTTTCTTTATCAATATTTATTACCTTTATAAAATATATTCGGAAAAAGAATATTTTCAAATTTTGGAGATTGGTAAGGATGACAAATACCTACAGCATTTTCTGGATTACTATGAAAAGGATATTAGAAGATTTTTTCCGGAGTTTCAAAAGAATATCGGAGAAAAAAGTATTGGTTTTTATATTTTAAGGAATCTCCTACCGGCAGGTATCTTTATCGCATCCCACTATAATGCAGAAACTCTATGGATCGATGTGGATTTTGCCATTCCGGAATATCGGGATTTTAAGACTGGCAAATATTTTTTTACAGAAAGAAGAGAGGTGTTTCTTTCCAAAGGATATACGAAGTTTTATACCCATACAATCAACCCTGTGCATCGGAAATACTTGAAAAAAATGGGATTTACTGAATCAAATGTAGCGGATCAAGTCATACTAGTAAAAAACATATAGATTATGAAATTTATGAAACAATAAAGGATTTTCAACTGTTTTGTAGAATCTTGAAAATGAAAACGGCATAAAGGAGTGTTTAAGAATGAGTATACATATTGGTGCAAAACCAGGCGACATTGCCGAAACTATATTGCTCCCAGGGGATCCCATGCGGGCTAAGTTTATCGCCGAAACGATGCTTGAGAACCTCGTTTGTTACAATG
The DNA here is from genome assembly GCF_001750685.1 of Geosporobacter ferrireducens. GTDB lineage: Bacteria > Bacillota > Clostridia > Peptostreptococcales > Thermotaleaceae > Geosporobacter > Geosporobacter ferrireducens. Next base: position 4,238,814 of record NZ_CP017269.1, read on the forward strand.
AAGTAAGAGGGATGTATGGTTTTACCGGAACGTATAAGGGAAAGAGAGTATCTGTACAAGGTACAGGGATGGGTATTCCTTCCATTTCTATTTATGTGAATGAACTGATCACAAGCTACAATGTGAAGAACTTAATCCGTATTGGGACTTGTGGTGCTATGCAGGAGAATATTAAATTAAGAGACGTAATTTTAGCGATGTCATCTTCTACGGACTCCAGTGTCAACAGGCTTCGCTTTAATGGCATGGATTATGCTCCAACAGCAAGCTTTAAGCTGCTGAAACAGGCATATGATATCGCTCAAAGCAAAGGAATCGAGGCGAAGGTTGGCAGTATATTAACCTCGGATACCTTCTATGGGGATGAACCGGATACCTGGAAAAAATGGGCCCAGTTTGGGGTTTTGGCTGTTGAGATGGAAACTACGGCATTATACACCCTGGCAGCAAAGTTTGGGGTAGATGCCCTTACAATTCTAACTGTTAGCGACAGCCTTGTTACCCATGAACTGACTACTGCTCAGGAGCGGCAGGAGACCTTTACCAAGATGATCGAGATTGCTTTAGAACTGGCATAATGATAAATGGAAAGAGCAGCGAAGATTTTCGCTGCTCTTTCTATATCTAAGACAATTGCTTATGCTTTATTTTATCTATTTTCGCTTCCACCATACTATAAACTATAGGAATAACGACAAGTGTGAGTAGTGTGGAAACCATTAAGCCGCACATAAGGGCGATAGACATGGGTCGAAACAGTTCACTGCCCGAAAGTACCAAAGGGGTAAGGCCGATTACGGTAGTAGTCGTACTCAGCATAATAGGCCTAAAGCGTTTATTTACTGCTTCCAAACAAGCTTCTGTAATCCCTTTCCCCTGATTTCTTTCTTCGTTGATAAAATCCAGGAGCACAATCGCGTTGTTTACTACAATTCCCAGCAGGCTAACCATGCCCAGTAATCCAGTAAAAGACAATGGTTGGCGGAGAAGGAACAAACCTACAATAGATCCGATTACAGATAAGGGTATGGTTAATAAAATGACTAACGGCTGTATGAAAGAATTGAATTGAATGAGAAGAATGCCATATACCAGTAGTAAGGCAAAGATTGCAAAAGTACCGATGCTGCCGAAATGCTCTTGAATCTTCTCTCTTTCTCCGTCAAACACTACCTGCACATCTTCTAATTCTAGTTCTTCCAATCCTTTCTGCAATTGCCTTTGTATATCGACTGAACTAAATCCAGGTTTTACATCACTATAGATGGTGACAGATTTTTCCCTGTCATATTTTTTGATATTAGGAATCTGTGGTCTAAGCTGTACTTCCGCAATTTCCTTAAGCAATACTTTGCTGCCTGTGGCAGAAGATTTAATTTTTAGATTCTCCAGCACCTCTTGGGATTCTGCATTGCCCTTTAAGAGGATATTGTATTCATTGCCTTCATCCCGAAAGACCGAAGCGGTTCTACCCATCAAAGCAATATTTAACTCGTTTTGGATATCGTATTTTGTAACAGCAAAAAAGCTTGCTTTTTCAGTATCGATATCTACATAAAATTCATATATTTTATCTGCAAAATCATCGTCAATATTAATCGTTCTCGGAAGGCTTGAAAGATAATGACTAACTTCTCTTGCAGCTGTCTCCAGTTTTTCCATATCTTCACCGGCTACGCGGACACGTACCGGGGCCCCAATGGGTTCTCCTTGTTCGAGTTGTTTAACGGTTGCCGTTCCTCCGGAAATTTCTTCATTTAAAATTTCCTGTAAATAATCTACAAAAGTCGTATTGGATTTAAATCGTTTTTCAGCCTTTAAATCTACTTTGATCATAATTTGGGCAAAGTCCTGGGACTGGGTATAAATCGGCAGGGTATTGTAAAACTTCGGAAGCCCATCACCAATGGCTGCCGTATAGCTTACTACTTCTTTCTGTTCCTTTAGAATCGAAGCTACTTGCTCTACTAGAACTTCTGTTTTATGAATATTGCCACTGGATTCTGTGCGTATATCAATATAAAGGATATCTGTATCTGCTTTTGGAAAGAACTGTAATCCAAGTTGTGTTGCTAACAGGAGAGACATAACAAAAACAGAAAGGGCTAAAAAAACAGTTCTTTTCTTTTTGGACATGCCCAGGTGAAGCATGTGATCAAAGAAGCTACGTATACGATAGCCTTTTTCAGAGGCAGTGCTTTTTTTGAAGAATAAGAATGCCATCGTAGGTGTTACCAAGAGGGCCACCAAATAGGAGGCTGATAGAGAGATCATGATAATTAGCGGTAAACTTTTAATATACTCTCCAGCCATAGAAGGAAGCATCAATAATGGAGTAAAGGCAGCTACGGTTGTCAGTGTAGAGGACAAGATTGGAATGGCCACTTCCCGGACTCCTTCTATACATGCCTGCATTCTCTCCACATCCTGATCGATCTTTACTTGTATTGAATCACTTACAACAATAGCGTTATCTACCAGCATGCCCAGTGCAATAATCAAAGCTGTAATGGAAATCTGGTGAATGGGTATACCCAGTAGTTCCATCATCACAAAGGTTGACAAAATGGATAGTGGGATGGCGGTTGAAACAATTACTGCATTTCGGAATCCCATACCAACAAATACGACAATAATTACAAATAGAATTCCTGTGATTAGATTAAGAACAAAATTGTTAACAGACTGACTTACATCCTTCGGTTGATAGAGTACCTGATCAAAGTATATATCCTGGGGTAAATCCGCTTTTAAGGCATTCATTTTTTTTTCTACGGATTTACCGATAATGACAATATTTTTATTTTCTTGAAAATATCCTGTCAGCAGTACTGCATTACGGCCATCTTGCTGGATACGATAGTTGGAGTCTTCTAAGTCCATTGTTACTTTAGCGATATCTTTGAGCCGTATGACTGCACCGCTGTTTTTGGAACCTGTAAGTATGGTGTTTTCAATCTCCTTTAAGCTTGAAAAAGTTCCTGTAGTCGTGACATTAAATCTTGCTTCATCATTTTTAATTTGTCCCAATGGAATCGCTATGTTTTGGGCTTGAAGCACTTGGACAACATCCTGTAAAGAAAGTTGGTACTGATTGATTTGACTGATATCTACTTCAATTTTGATTTCTTTTTCCTGTTTACCGTGAATATCAAAACGGGAAATTCCATTAATTTTGCTCAGTTCTTTTTTGAAAATTTCAGCATAGGCAGCCAACTCCTCGTAAGAGTAGTTCTCGCCAGACATACTGATGATGATTCCGGCAGTATCTGTCAGGTCTGTATTGATTTGAATGGGATGAACTTCTTTCGGCAGTTCATTTTGTATATCCTCCATTTTCTGACGCAAGTCAGTCCATGATTTTTCGATCTTTGCATCTTGGGTGAGACGCACAACTACGATAGATAGTCCATTTCTAGACTGAGATTCAGAATAATCATACCCCTTTAATTCTGCTGCTTCATCTTCAATTTTTCGCGTTACCAGCTTTTCCACTTCTTCAGGAGAAGCGCCGGGGTAAACCGTCGTAATAATAGCAATGCTGGGTGTAATATCAGGATTTTCCTGCTTAGGTGTGATGTAATAGCTATAAAAGCCTGCAATCATCATAAGCACTGCCAGAAAGAGGGTTACTTTTCTTTCCTTGATGGCACCAGCGATAAGTCCTTTTCCCATGGTATTTTCCCCCTTTAATTCTGAACGGAAACAAAATCTTGATCTTTGAGTTTTTTCATACCTTCGATAACAAGTTGTTCGTCGGCTTTTAAGCCCTCAACCTTAACCATATTGCCTGATACTTCTGACAATCGGATTTTTCTTTGATGGGCTTGGTCATTTTGCATTACGAATACATAGTCTTCACCATTAGACAGGATGGCTGTTATGGGTATCCATATTCCAAGTGCTTCATCGATAATAAAATCTACCTGACCAATTGCGCCAATGGGCCAGTTATTATTTGGCAGAGCAATTTCTACAGCATATGTGAGGGTTGCTTCATCAGGTGTTTGATTGATATTGCTCACTCCTCCCTCTATTTCTTCACCATTTATCCGAATTTTTGCCTTAGTTCCTATGTTGACCTTCTTTAGATCTTTTGAAGACAGGCCCACCTTTACAACCTGCTGGTCATCTCTCACCACCACTACAGGATAGCCTGCCGGAGCCAATTCACCTTCTTTATATAATAGATCTACTACATACCCCTCTCCATTAGAATGCAAAAGTGCATCTTCGATTAAGCTGGCTTTGTATTTATAATCAGCAGCAGCTTGATCCAGCTGTCCTTTGGCAGCAGCCTGATCCTCTGCACGGGAGCCATTTTTCGCTTTCTTTTCCATTTCCTTTGCAGTAGTATAGTCAGCTTCTCTGGCTTCCAATTCTACTTTGGCTTTATCCAACTCACTCTGGGAAATGGCGCCGGATCCATACAGGTGTTGCATTTTTTCATAATGATCTTTTGCAAAAGTATATGCAGCCTCAGCCTTTTTTACATTGGCTTCCATCTGTTTAATATCTTCTGGAACAGCGCCATTAACAGCTTTTGCATATTCAGCTTGTGCGGCATTCAGCTGTCCCTGGGAAGCGGCAAGGCTGTAGCTCAAATCTTTTGTATCTAACTGTACCAGTGGTTGACCTGCTTTAATTTTTTCTCCTTTTTTTACGAGAATCTTATCAATTTTTCCAGAACTCTTAAAAGCCAGTTTTTTTATAGATGCTGCTTCTACGATACCTGTATATTCTAAAACTACAGGCCGGCTTTCTTCCTGTATGGACAGAAGCTTAACAGGCTTTGGTTTTTGAGAGGTTTCATTATCCTGGGTATCTATAGAGCAGCCTGTAGTCCAAGTAAGCATAAGAAGTACCATCCATACTGAAATTATTTTCTTCATAAAAATCTCCCCCAATGGCAATTGATAATAAACAAGCGTTTATTTTTAACGCAAAAAAAATTATAACAGCCTGTTTTTTAAATCACGAAGATGATAGTGGATAAATTGGTGAACCAATGGCTTCATTTTAGCTTCATCTTCATAATGTTTTAAAATTACTTTTATTCCCTCTACAAGGCTGGCAGAAAGTACACAGGCAAAAAATTCATCTGGAATTTGTACGCCTTTTTCTTTGAGTCTGGGAAAAACTTGATTTCTAAATTTGTTTTCCACCAAGAGAATAATTTCTTCTATGGCATGCTCAAACCTTGTTTCTTCACAACCATCTATCAAAATTAATAACTCCCGCCGGTGTTCCCGGTTGATTGTCATAATGCGGTCGGCTATATATTCAAAAAAATTTTGAACCGCTTTGGCATTTTCCATTTTGATAAATTGTTCTTGTGTGAGATCAATGATCTTATGATAGGCAGGGCTAATAACCGCATAAAATAAATCTTCTTTACTGTTAAAATAGCGGTACAAGTTGCCCACCGTCATGCCGCCTCTTTCAGCGATGGACCGCATAGAGGCATTTTTAAATCCTTTCTCCTGAAACTCCACCAAGGCAGATTGATGAATCGCATTCCTAACATCATCTTTGAGTACTTGCATATAATAAACACCCATTCATTTTTTATTTTAATCTAATTATAGAAGAATATAATCCATTGGTCAATAGAGATATATTTATATAATAAGAGATTTTGACGATATCATGCTGTGCTTTAAAATCATGAAAAATGGATATCTACTTCTCTTAGGTCTTAAAGACTAATTTTCTTTATATTTCGTTGGAATCATAGAAATTTAACCTTAAGATAATATTGTACGATTCGATATAAACGATAATAAAATAGATGAAATTTATCAAGAACATAAAATCGAAAAAAACGCATAAAAAATAATTATAAGATTTATTCAAAATGATTCTATAAGAAGCTGGGGGGAGGGAAATATGAAACGATAAATGGTTTCATAAAATACTGGGAAATGTGCCCGGGAACATCTTAGACAGGGGGGAAAGTGGTTTTTACCACGGCGGCTATGATTAAAAATTATATTATTGATACGAATGTTATGATTCATGATCCAAAGTTTTTATATAATTTTGAAGACAATAACATTATCATACCGATTATCGCTATTGAAGAGTTGGATAAATTAAAAAAGGCACCGGGTGTAGTTGGTTACCATGCCCGGCTGGTTTTAAAAGAGTTGAATAAAGTGCGGCAATATGGAAACTTTCTGGAGGGAATCTCTCTTCCTAATGGTGGGAGGATTCGAATCGAAATGAATCATATGGACTTGACGGTACTTCCTGATGGAATGGACCGCCAAAGCAATGATAATAAAATTCTGACAATCGCCAAAAATGTAGCACTTGCCGATGCAGAGAGACCAACCATCATTGTAACGAAGGATATGTGTATGACGGTTAAAGGAGAGGCCATTGGGCTGACAGTACAGGATTATCAGAATGATAAAGTCCACACGGATGAACTCTATAAAGGTTATAGTCAAATATATCTTTCTTCTCAAGAAATCAATAATATATTTAAAAAAGGAATCGAGCCGCCGGAAGAAATTATTGATACTATATATCCCAATCACTTCTTTCATATTAAAAGCCATGATAACAGCAGTCATGAAATATTGGCTAAATATAAAAATAAAAAAATTGTGCCGCTGGAACACACGAATGCAGCCGCATGGGGGTTAAAACCCATCAATCGGGAACAAAAAATGGCTTTTGAATTGCTTTTTGACACGGATATTGATTTTGCAAGTATTCTTGGAGGTGCAGGTAGCGGGAAAAGTATTTTGTGTATAGCCTATGCCTTGCAAAGTGTATTGGAAAAAGGCTTATACCGAAAAATAATTTTTGTACGCCCGGTAGTTCCAGCGGGAAATGATATCGGATATCTACCGGGAGATGAAAAGGATAAATTAAAGCCTTGGATGTCAGCATTGTATGACACTGTAGATAATCTATTTCACAACAAAAGTAAATACCGCGAAGATGATGGACCTAGAATATATAAAAGAGGAGAGAAGCCGGATTTCTCTGTAGAACAATTTATTGATACTTACCGGGATATGGGTCTGCTTGAAATGAAGACTTTTAATTATATGAGAGGCAGAACATTGGCGAATGCTTTGGTCATAGTAGATGAGGCTCAAGAAACCACCCCACATCTGGCGAAGCTGATGCTGACCCGGGCAGGAGAAGGTTCAAAATTTTTGTTTATTGGGGATCCTTCCGACAATCAAATTGATAATGTTTTGGTAGATTCCCGGTCTAATGGATTGGTTTATACGGTGGATCGAATGAAAAGCTTTGACATTACAGGCCATATTACACTGCAGCAGGTCGAAAGAAGTCCATTAGCCCAACTGGCTGAAAAATATATGTAAATATTAAATAATGAATAAGTTATTGTATAAGATGGTATAGTCTGATATAATCATTTCAGAAAATTAAATAATTGATTTATGGTACGATTGCTAATCCAATCGTTTAAAAGGGAAGTCCGGTGAAAAGCCGACGCGGTCCCGCCACTGTGACAAGGAGTGCAGCTGTGGAGAATACCACTGTTTCATGTATGAAATGGGAAGGTGCAGCAGCACAATGACTTGGAGTCAGGAGACCTGCCATGAATTGTAATACCTGGAGAACTTACGCGGATAAGGAGGTGTTATGAGATAGCTAAGCTTATTAGATTTCTGAAAGCTGATAGTTGGTTTCATAAAAGTGGAGCACCTTTTTACAAAGGTGCTTTTATTTGTATATAAGAATATACCATTGGTAGATAAATAATATATAAAGGAGCTAAAGAGAATGAAAACAGGATTATTTGTATTAGGTCATGGAAGTCAAGCACAAGAGGCAGATGAGATATTTTCTAATATAGTGGAAATGGTAATGAATATCACAGATTTTGAAGTTGTGGGATTAGGTTCATTACAGATTTCAAAACCGAGCTTTGAAGAAGGCATTGAAGACTTAATCCGCAGGGGGGCAGAGCATATTGTTATTGTACCAATGTTTATTTTTGAAGGAAATCATGTAAAGTATGACATTCCAGAAGCGTTAGAAAAAATACGTGCAGACTACCCGACTGTAAAGTTTACCATGGGTAAACATATAGGGGCTGATTCAAGGATCGCATCCATTATTGAAGAAAGAGCTAAACAGGCATTGGAAGTATAATACAGGAGCTGTCCTGTTGGCGATGCCGGAAATATAGCAGGCAGACATAAGGCCTGCCCCTACCAAAATCAGATATTATAGGGGATAGCCTCGTATCGTCCCGGATAGAATCAAGTTTCTCAGTTACAAATCTGTAGCAAAGGGCTTTAAAAGCTGAATAACTGCTTTATGGTACGATTGCTAATACGATCGTTTAAAAGGGAAGTCCGGTGAAAAGCCGACGCGGTCCCGCCACTGTAACAAGGAGTACAGTTGTTGGAAATCCACTATTTCTGTTTAGAAATGGGAAGGAAATAGCTGTATGATGATTTGGAGTCAGGAGACCTGCCATAATGAACAATACCATTAATACTTACGCGGATAAGGAGGTATTTTAGATGAAAGAATCTGTACGGTTCTTTTTATCAATAAAATACATTAAATAAAAACCTTTTTCCTGCCGGAAAAAGGTTTTTATTTTTAGTCAGATAGGATTAGGATAGAGGAACTCATTATGGGGAGGAATAATCATGGAATTGGAGAGATTGCAAGAAAAAAGAAAGAATGATTTTTTCTCATTGGTTCAGGTGATTGAAAAAAATGGAAAAGAGATTTGTAAAAAGTCAAAGGATAGCAGTTATTATCTAAAAGAACTAATGGATATCGAAAAACTGGAGCAATTACAAGAGCAATTTTCAAAGGCTACAGGATTTGCTTTTACTGTTGTAGATTTCAAGGGAGATGAGATTACAAAAAGAATAGGCTGTTCAGAATTTTGTAAGGGATGGAGAGCAGAAAAAGAAAATAGGAAGGTTTGTAATTTTTGTGATACCTATGGGAGATTAGAATCAATCATCAACCAAAAACCAAATATCTACAGATGTCCAGCAGGACTTATTGAAGTTACAGTACCACTCATTATAAAGGAACAGTATCTGGGAGCAGTATTATTTGGGCAGGTGAGGTGTACTGAAGAAGATGGAATTGTAAATATAGGAAGATTTATTCAATGTGAAGACAAGCGAAAAAGTAATTCCATGCTCATGGAAAATTATGAACAAACATCTATAGTATCTTACAAAAAAATTTTATCAACCATATATCTAATCCAGTTAACACTCTGTCGAATGCTAGAAAAAGAAGCAGATAGAAAAGCCTTAGAGGAAGAAAATAAAAGATTCATGGCAGAGATGATTGCAAAAAAAATTCGTGCAGAAATGGAAAAAGCAGTAGTGATTGCAGAACTAAAACGTTTTAAAGAGCAAATGAATCCTTATCTTATAGTGGATGCGTTGAAGACGATTGAGAATGCTGCTTTAACCGAGAGGGCAGAAAAAACGAAAGAAATGGCATTTCTCTTTTCAGAAATGTTCAAGTATACAATCGAAAATACAGAAGGTTTAATAGATTTAATAGAGGATATTAAGCAGATAGAACGTTATTTACAAATACAAAAAATTCGCTTTATAGATAAACTAAACTATTCCATTGAAATGCAGGGAGAACTGGAAAAGCAAAAAATTCCCCCTTTTATCATACTGCCTTTTATTGAAAATGCTGTGGAGCACGGTATTCTAGTTAAAAAATACGGTGGAACTGTAAGGATAAGGGTTTACATGGAAAATACCGATGCAGTGATAGAAATTGAAGACAATGGAGTGGGAATGGCTGAGAAGCAGATGAAGGAAATATTTCCCTCTCACCCTGAAGATTATGAAAAAGATTTCATCGGGATAAGTATTCAAAATATAAGGAAAAGGTTAATCTACAGCTTCGGATTTCAATATGATGTTCAAATGACAAGCAAAAAGAATGCCGGAACTATAGTAACGATTAGAATTCCATGTGATAAGAAAGATCGGTTATTCTTTTAAGCTGTGTTTTAATCAAAATAAAAGATGATTGTAATCTTTTATCTAAACGATTTATTATTTTCCATGAAAGCGGCTCAATTTATATTGAGACGCTTTCATGAATTTGAAATAAAATCATTAAGTATTTTCATGATTATTTCCCGCCGATTTGTTTTCTTAGTTTATTCAATGCAGTATTTTTGATTTTATTTACCGATTGCTTGCTAATTCCTAATTCCTTGGCGACGAGATGTTCTTCCTTATCTCTAACAATACATTCATAGATAATTTGTTTTTGTCTCTCCGTAAGATTGTGAATAGCTTTTAACATTTTTCTGTCTGTAAATATTTCACAAAAATCCAGATACTCTTTATCCGCGTAGATCTCTTCTTCAAAATTAACAGAAGCATCCGGAATGGTATTGATTTTTTCTTCATCAAAGTTTTCATCCAGAGTATTTAGATGGAGCCCTTCTTTTTCTCTGATGACACTTTCTTTTTTCCTTAAATCTATTGAGGCAAAAGCAATAGATTTTTTTATGTAGCTGCACAGGTTGATTCTGAATAGGTAATCATTAAATTTCTTATTGAGGCTTTCTAGGGATGTCCGATCTTTCAATAGGATGCCATTGATATATAGATCCCTATTTTCTGTATCCTCTTCTAGAAAGCTTCTCGCCAGGTGATCCATTTTATCCTCTCCTTACGTAAACCTCGATACACTCTTTCCCAATAGTAAAAAACTTTAAGCCTAAAATAATTAAACTTCCCATACTATATAAGACGTATTATATAAAAAATAAGTATCCATAATTTGTAAAATTTTCTGCAGATTTGAAAAATAGGATTATATTCCTATTTTTTCATAGGACCGAAGATCATTAGGATATATTCAACAGAACCTTTATCTTTATAAAGAGAACAGCAGCCTTTATTGAAGATACAAAAAAATGATAAAATTAATACAATTTTACAAATTGCTATTGTAGACTGAGGACTAATTATAGTACAATGAAATGGATAAAGGTATGAAATCTAAGGACTGAAAGTACAAATAGGGTTTTATAGAATTTAGCCATGAAGGCCAATGAAGTTGATTTGATTCAATTTCGCCTTCATGGCTTTTTGTATTTGCAGAGGATGACGGTGTAAATACCTAGATTTTGTACAAACAAAAGCATAACATTTTCATAAAATTTCCATATCAAATTACCAAAAAACAACAAAAGGTGAGAAGTAGCCGCCAGTAGAAGTATTTTTTATCCAAAAAAAATCCTACGAAAGACGGTATCACACCTATGAAAAGTATATCATTTCGTCTAGATGAGAATAAAGTGGTAAATACTTCTGCTTGGTTTGTATCTGTAATTCAATTTGCTAATAAAATCAATTTCTTTGATGCTTTTAAGGCGTTCAAGCTAAAAAAGAAAAGTGTCAATTACACCAATTTAAACAGGTTACAAACCTTGATTTCTTCTATTGTCATGGGATGTAATTATACCAGTGACATTAGCGAGAAATTAATTCCTGATACTGTAGCTGCTAATCTCCTTGATATGGATCATTTTCCTGATCAATCTTAGATTAGCCGTTTCTTAACCTCATTTAGTGAGTCAAACATAGATCAGCTTGAGTATATCCATCATAGTCTGTTTATGGAAAATGCCCTATCTTTATCAAGTAAAGACGATGTTAGTGTTGACTTTGACATGACTGTTCTTATAGCTAGCGGCAAAACCTATGAATTAGCTGAAAAGGGTTATTTCCCTAGAAAACGAGGGGGAAAAAGGCTATCAGCTATCTGCTGCCTTTGTAGGAAATACCTCTAAGACGGAAAGATCAAATATTCGCATCTGATTACCAACATAAACTCTGAAAAAATGAGTGCTATCGAATTATTTCATGTCTACAATGAAAGACAGACCATAGAAGCCTTTTTTAAAACTTGTAAAGAGGTCTATGGAATTAAGAATCTAAGAACGTCAAAATTCTATGGAATATATGGCTTTTTATGGCTGGTATTTATTACTCATAACCTGATTACCTTAATGAAAAACACTACATTCAATTTATCCAAGCTTCAGAATATGGGTGTTCAGGCATTGATAAAAAAGCTAGGGAATATTTCTGCTAGAGTCATAGAGTTAAGAGATACTATTGAGATTGTTTTACCTAGCCTGTCAGAAATTGCAAAATCATTTGTTGAAGCATTGCAACCTAAGTATGTCTAATTAGTATTCCATGATTTTCCAAATATAGCTTAGTTGTTTATACAAAACTTAGGTAATTAAATAACAGAAAGGAAAATGACAAAATGATAGAAAAACAAATTGAAAAATACTGGGATGAGCGATCACAAGGCTATAGTACTTCTATTCAGGAGCAAATGAATAGTCCTAAAAAAGAGGTTTGGAAATCTCTGATCAAAAAGTATGCTGGCGAAGGTGACAAAATTAAGGCAATGGATGTAGGCGCAGGACCGGGCTTTTTCTCTATTCTAATGGGGGAACTGGACTATGGGGTTACCACCGTAGATGTTAGTGAAGACATGCTGAAGGAAGCCAAAAAGAGTATGGAGTATGCAGGTTTTCAAGGAAATTTTGTGAAAGGAGAGGCACATCAAATTGATTTTCCGGATCAAAGCGTTGACCTGATAGTAAGCAGAAATGTAGTGTGGACCTTGACAAAACCAGAGGAGACCTATAAGGAGTGGAGAAGACTGCTAAAGCCAGGTGGAAAAATATTAGTATTTGACTCCAATTGGTATCTGCATTTGTCTGATCCTGAACTTCAAAAGCAGTATAATTATTATCGTAGACTGGCTATAGAAAAGGGCCTAATTGATGAAGTGACAGAAGAGCAGCATAAACGAGTAGAAGAAATTGCAAAAGAACTGCCTTTAACTTACAGAAAAAGACCTGAATGGGACCAAGAAGTATTAACACAGTTAGGATTCCAGGAGATTATTATTGAGGACAATATCAACGAATGGATATATGATGAAGCAAAACAGCTATTATACACTTCCATACCCCAGTTCATTTTGTGCGCTTCTAAAAACGAGAAATAGTAGGTGGACTTATTGCTAGAAAAGGAATGTAGTTTAATTGGTAAATCTTGCTGTTTGATCCATGAAAAAGTAGGACCGAGATTAAGGTTAGTGACAATTTTAACAGATGCTCCCCTAGAACCGGACCATCCTGTTGCTAACAAATGTGGCAAATGTACTGCTTGTAAAGATGCCTGCATACCCGGGGCTATAAAAGGGGTTCTTTTTGATCCGGAACAAGGGATCGGACAGCGGTTTAATCCAAAGCTTTGTGAGGACTATTTTGATGAAATGAAGGAAAGGCATGGAATAGGTCATTGCGGTAAGTGTTTAGCTGTATGCCCCTGGGGAAAGAGATAGGAAAAGATAGTAAATTTTGCTAAGAACTGCTAGAAATTGGATTTAGAAAGATCATCGTAGAGAGAAATCGGAAGCAGTGTATGGGATGAAGAAGAGATTGTAAATTATGGATCTACGCCTATGTTTATGATTGGAGCAGAAAAATAATTGACCAAAGCATAAAGAGAAGGAGCCGTATATACGACTCCTTCTCTTTATGCTTCAAAGGCTATCACGGAAGATAATAGCTGCTTTGCATAGGAATTTTGAGTATAAGCTAGATCTGCGACCTGTATCTGCTCCTCGATTCTTCCTTGATATAAAAACAATACCTTATCACACAGGTAAGCTACGGCTTGAAGATCATGGGCGACAAATAAATAGGTGAGATTCAGGTCATTTTTTAATTCCTTTAATAGATCCAGAATCTGCGCTTGTACAGAGACATCTAAAGAGCTCAGGGCTTCATCTAAAACAATGAATCGCGGCTTTGTAGAGATGGCTCGAGCAATGCACACACGCTGTAATTGACCACCGCTAAGTTCGTGGGGATATCTATTTAAAAGCTGTGAGGATAGGCCCACTCTTTCTAGGAGCTGCGTTACCTCTGTCTGAATATTCTTGTCTCTATTTTGGACAAGCATGGGTTCTGCGATGATTTTTTCAAGGGTAAATCTTGGATTAACAGAAGTGGTGTAGTCTTGAAATACTACACTTAGCTGGCCAGGATTTTTCTTTTTCCAGGCTTTTATGGTTTTGCCTTCATAGGTAATAGAACCTTCATCCGGTTTTTCAAGATCCATAATCAATCTCGATAAAGTACTTTTACCACTGCCGCTTTCTCCAATCAGTCCAACGCACTCTCCAGCCTGGATTTCAAAGCTGACTCCTGAAAGAACCTGCAGTTGGCTCTTGCCTAATAAAGATCCTTGTTTACGATAGCTTTTATACACATTTTGCACGTTTAACATAATGTTCTTCCTTTGCGTTTATAATCTGGTGAAAAGGCCGAGAGAGAGCCCGTCGGGTTTCTACTAAGTAACGGGTATATTCCTTTTCAGGTGCTCTGAAAATCTGATCTGCATCTCCATACTCTACACAGCATCCATCCTTCATGACCAGTACTTTTTGGGACAACCGCTGTACTACGCCTAAATCGTGGGAGATAAACAAAATGGCGCTACCTGTTACATCCTGCAGTAATTCAAACTGTTCCACCACTGCATTTTGATTAATGGCATCCAGGGCAGTCGTGGGTTCGTCGGCGATGATCATATCCGGTTTCATAGCTAAGGCAGTGGCAATCATGCATCTTTGGAGCATACCGCCAGACAGCTGATGGGGATACTTCTTCGATACCTCCTTCGCATCATAGATACCGATTGTATCTAATGCTTCCAGCCCCAAGGTCTGTGCATCTCTCTTTGAGAGCTTCAAATTTCCGCAAAAAGTTTCGATCATCTGATAGCCGATGGTATAAAGCGGATTAAACGCTGTCATGGCATCCTGTAAAATCATTGCAATTTTTTTACCACGAATTTCTTGTATTTTTTTTGCATTGTTTCTATCTATTTCTTCTCCATGGAGATAGATATTTCCCCTTACATCCAACCAAGGATTTGTTAGGTTCAATATGGCCTTACAAGTCATGGACTTGCCACTGCCGCTTTCTCCTACAATACCGAGACAGCTGTTGGATTCAAGGGAAAAGCTTATATTATTAAGGATTCTTTCGCCATTGCGGGTATCAACGACAGACAAGTTCTCCACTTTCAATAGACTCATTTTTTTTTCCCTCCTTCGCCATATGTTTAGGATCTAAGATGTCCCTTACTTTATCTCCGATAAAGTTAAAGGCAGCAACTACAACTAATACTGCAATGCCGGGAGCGAGCATTTGCGTCGGATGGGTTGTCATAATGTTTTTTGCCTCATTGAGCATCATACCCCACTCCGGTGTGGGTGCCTGTACACCCAAGCCCAAGAAGGACAGTGCAGAAATATTTAGTATGACTACACCTGTATCCAGGGAACCAAGTACAAAGATTTCTCCGAAGGCACCGGGAAGTAAGTGGTTCTTCATAATATGAAAATGACTGCT
Organism: Geosporobacter ferrireducens; assembly: GCF_001750685.1. Classification (GTDB taxonomy): domain Bacteria; phylum Bacillota; class Clostridia; order Peptostreptococcales; family Thermotaleaceae; genus Geosporobacter; species Geosporobacter ferrireducens. The sequence continues at coordinate 4,254,280 of NZ_CP017269.1, forward strand.
TCCTGAAACTTTGGAAAAACGAATAAAGTTTTTATCAATGTTCTGAAGGATAATAGAACGAATCATGCGGGTATACCAAGGCCACTTGGCTATGATATTTGCGATGACGATGTTCTCAAGGCCGGGGCCGAGCATTCCGACCACAGCCAAGATCATTACTTCACTAGGAAAGGACAGCATCACATCACATAGCCTCATGATTGTTTCATCTACCCAGCCCTTAAAATATCCGGAAATCACCCCTAATAAAGTCCCTATAGCAACAGTTGTCATTGTGGCTATTAAAGAAAACCACACAGTCGTCCGTATCCCAAAGAGTAACCGGGAAAAGACACATCTACCTAAATGATCTGCCCCAAAAGGGTATTGTAGACTCATCGGAGCAAATTTGGCCTTAAGATTGGTATCTACAGGATCATTGGGTGCTATAATCGGTGCCGCAGCACCTAAGAGGATAATTGCAGCAAGAACAAAGAGGCATGCCAGTGCAAGGGTATCTGATTTAAATGTGCGCCAAATATGCATACTATACTTCCCTCCTTACTCGCGGATCTAAGGATGCACTTAATAAATCTACCAGCAAATTGCATACTACAAATAGAACCGCCATCATGATGACATAAGCTTGTATAATCGGATAGTCTCTGTTAAAAATAGCCGTAACACATAATCTGCCGATACCAGGCCATGCAAAAATATTTTCTACGATTACGGTTCCTGCAATGAGCTTAGGAATAGACATGCCCAGAGCAGTTATAGAGGACTGAAGGGAATTCTTAAATATATGCTTGATCACAGTGCTCTCTTTGAGGCCTCTTACACGGGTATATAGTACATAATTCTCGGTTTTGTTCTGTACCATACTGTTTCTCAGCAGCCGGGTATAGGTAGAGACATAACTAAAGGACAATGTCACAGCAGGTAAAATGACAGAATCAAACCCGCCCATGCCGCTGGTGGGAAATAGATCGAGTTTTACTGCAAAAAACCATATCAGCAGCAAGGCCAGCCAAAAGTTAGGCATGGCTGATCCGACAAATATAAAAGCCCGAGTCCCTTTATCGATCACAGAACCTTCAAATACAGCACACAAAATACCAGCTGTAATACTAATGGACAGAATAATGGCAAGGGATACCCCTGCCAAATATAAAGTAGGCGGCAGTGCCTTAAGCATTTCGCCTAAAACCGGTTTTTTATTGATATAGCTATTGCCAAAATCGAATTTTAGGCAGTCTCCCAGCCAATGAATATAGCGCTCAAAAAAAGGCTTATCCAAACCCAGTTCCGTACGCATGGAGGCCACGGCTTCCTCCGTAGGGACAATTTCATTGACCCGCAGGGCTACTTCAGCAGGATCGCTGGGGCTTAAGTTAATTAACAAGAATGAAACTAAGGATATTCCTAACAATATGGGGAAGATACAGAGTATTCGCTGCAGAAAATACCTTTTCATACACAATCTCCTTTCATAGGCTTGATGCAGGAACGATAAAAAATAGGATTCCCTAGGAGAAAAGGGAATCCTATGGTACAACTACTCTTCAAAATACATCTTTTCAAAAGGTATTTCATATTGAGAGATGTTAAAGCCTACTCCCTTCAGTCCAGGGACATGGACGGCTTTGGTTCTGGAATAGGTTAATGGAATATATACAGAAGCTTCATGAATATAGGTCAGGATTTCCCTATACATTTCTTGCCGTCTATTTTCGTCTGTTTCGATCATAACTTCTCCAATCCTATCATCCAGCCATGCTTTCTTTTCTAGACCTGCTTGTGCCTGATAATCCCCATGGGCTGGTATTCGCCAAGAGGACAAGTAGGATTGAGGATCATAGGGGACACCCCAGGATAGAGAATATTGAAGATCAAAATCACCTGATTTTTGCCGGTCTAAAAAGGCTTGTTTTTCTTCACCCACTATTTTTAAGCTTACACCAACCTTTTTAAGATTATCCTGGATAAATTCGCTGATTGTACGTTCCTGGCTGTTATTAGAGTTATAGTAAATGATGATTTCAAATTTAGAACCATTCTTATAGCGATAACCATCATTTCCCATGATCCAACCGGCTGCATCCAATAGCTGGGAGGCCTTTTCTACATCATAGGATTTCTCCTCAAGCTTTACATCACAATAAGGAGTGGTAGGGGATAACAGGGTGTTGGCTACGGATTCAGACCCATTGAGGATTCCTTCCGCAATGGCTTCCTTATCGATTGCATATTGTAAGGCATTTCTAACTTGAAGATCTCCTGTAATGGATTTTTTTGAATTCAATAGAATCGCCCTCGAGGCGATGGGTTCACTCATGACTGTAGTGTATTGTCCCTTTTGTTCTAATGCCTTAAAGGAGTCTAGATCAATCATATCTCCATCTGCTCCAAATAATAAATCAATTTCTCCTTTTTGCAGAGCAAGCAGTATGGTCTGATGATCGGGCATGACTTGCCACTTGATGGTTTGCAGTTTTGTTTTTTCTCCCCAATAAGTATCATTGGCCTCAAAGATTGCATACTCATTTTCCTTATGCTCGCTGAGGACCCATGGCCCTGTACCAACATATCCACTGACCCCATCCTTTGTATTGCCGTCAATAAAGCAATTTGGGGAAATAAATCGGAAGGGTCTTGTTAAGCCTAACTCTGCCAGGGTTGGATAATAAGGATTTTTCAGAACGAGTTCGATGGTGAAATCATCTGCAATTGTTACATGGTCAATTTGATTGACCAACTCCAGCCATGAATGTCTTTCAGCGTTATTCATGACTGCATCGATATTCAGCTTAGCAGCTTCAGCATTGAAAGCTTCTCCATCTGTGAACTTTACATCCTGGCGCAGCTTAAATGTATAAACCTTGCCGTCGTCGGATAGGGTCCAACTCTCGGCTAACCACGGTTTTACCCCGTCTGCTGTATTTATGACAAGCGACTCAAAGATCATATTTTGTGCTGCCATCTCTCCAGAATAAAGATGGGGATTAATATTACGGATATCCTTTGTGCTGGCATAAACTAACTGTGTTTTTGTTGAATTACTCTTCTCAGAAGCATTGTTGTCTGCCGTTGATCGACTACACCCGATTATTGAAATAGCCAGTGTAAAGATCAATAGAATGCTTAGTATTTTGTTGGTTCTCATTATTTGCCTCCTCATTTGTACTATGCATACCATGAATATTCTTATTAAATAAAAAAACCTCCTCATGCATGCAAGGAGATCACTCATTAAACAATCCACACCCTATACAAACATACCCCCTATCCTTCGTAGAGTTATGATTTACAGCAACAGGCAGGTCTTCTGACTTAAGCATGAACATAGTACAAAGCCTTCCCGTATTTACAGTGGCATATTTTGCACTACTAAGCTATTACAGCGGCGGGACCGTACAGGAATTGCACCTGCTTCCCTTTTGATTGAAATCTCGGGGCGATTAGAGATTTCAAACCTGTTACCCAACTGTATGAAATTTTCAACAAATCCATTATATATTGCCGTGAAACTGCTGTCAAAGTGAGTCATTTTTGGATATTTGATGTAAATTCTTAAAAAAGATCTGTTTATTTTGTTAAAAAACGTGTTAATTGGGGAGATATATTTTTGTTTGGAAAATTGTAGCTTCAACCCTGGAACTGTGTATTTAGAGGCAACTGACACCTATGTTGCCATTGAATAGATCGGATACAAATGGCAAAGACAAGCAGCAAATGATTTTATAGAATAAGTTATTGTTAAAAAGTACACAAAAATATATTGAATATTAAAATAATATATAGTACAATCATATTAATTGGTGAAGGTATGAAACCGAACCAAATAAGTGGAAAAAATATAATGCAGCCATGAAGGTAAATAAATTTGCTAGAAGCGAATTTCTCCTTCATGGCTTTTTGTTTTTGTTTGAAAATTATAGGTTTTGTGCTTTAAAAACAGTGATCTATCAAAAGGAGGAGGATAAAAAGCATTTTTTTAGCAACTGTAAGATTACATTACATTCTATGGACGAGGAGTTGATTGTTTTGAGGAAAAATCGGTTTTATTTATCTATGACAGCTCTGGTATTTATTTGCGCTCTATTGGCTGCTGGATGTGGAGCTCCAAGCAATAAACCAGCCAATCAGGAAACGGAAATGAAAGAAGAAAAGGTATTTACCATAGCTTGGCAAAGAGACATTGGGGTTTTAAATCCACATCTATATAACAGTCAGATGTTTGCACAGGATTTTATTTATGAGAACTTATTAAAGTATGGAAAAGATGGGAAAATTGAACCGGCTCTGGCAGAATCCTGGGAGATTTCAGAAGATGGAAAAGAATATACCTTTACATTAAGAAAGGGTGTGAAGTTCTCTGACGGGTCTGACTTTAACGCAGAGATTGTAAAAAAGAATTATGATGCGGTTTTGAAGGCAAAAGATAATCACAGCTGGCTTGAATTAGTAAGTCAGATTGAAAGCACAGAAGTAGTGGATCCCTATACCTTTAAAATTACCTTAAGCAATCCATATTATCCAGCACTCCAAGAGTTGACTTTGGTAAGACCTATGAGATTTCTTGGAGCAGCAGGCTTCCCTGAAAGTGGAGAAACCTCTGAAGAGATTAAAGAACCGATCGGAACAGGCCCTTGGGTATTGGCAGAGCACAAAAAAGACGAATATGCTGTATTTGTCAGAAACGAGCATTATTGGGGAACAAAGCCGAAAATTGACAAAGTGATTGTGAAGGTGATTCCTGACGGAGATACCATTACAGCAGCTTTCGAGAACAAGGAAATAGATATGATCTACGGAAGTGGATTAATCAGCATGGATACCTTTAATCACTTGAGAGAATCAGGAAATTATGATACTCAGATATCCCATCCTTTACTTACAAGGGTAATTGGCCTTAACTCAAACAAAGGCGTTACAAATGAACTTCCGGTAAGGTTGGCACTGCAGTATGCAGTGAATAAACCAGAGATCATAGACAGTATTTTTTACGGCACAGAAAAGATCGCCCACAGCCTTTTTGCAAAGAACTTTCCTTACTGTGATATAAATCTGGAAGAAAGGGAATTCAATCTGGAGAAGGCGCAGCAGCTCCTGGAGGAGGCAGGCTGGAAGAATCCAGCTGGCAAGGAGTTCAGGGAAAAAGATGGAAAAACTTTAGAAATTGATATGTGCTTTGACGGCGCAAATAATATTGATAAAACCATTGTCCAGATTTTACAGGCACAATACAAAAAAGCGGGAATTAAGCTGAATTTGATTGGGGAAGAATCACAGTCCTTCGCCCAACGGCAAAAGGATGGAAATTTTGGCATGATTATTGGAGAAACCTGGGGTACACCCTATGATCCACATTCAATGGTAGCATCCATGCGTGCCCCATCTCATTTTGACTACCAGGCACAGGCCGGATTGCCAATGAAAAAAGAGATTGATGAGAAAATCGGGCAGGTTTTAATTACAACGGATGAAGTCACAAGACAGCAAATGTATAATGAGATCCTGGGAACCCTACATGATCAGGCTGTTTATCTTCCCATATCCTATACAACCAATATTGCTGTTTATCATAAAAACGTGGAAGGGGTAGAATTCAACAACTCTTATGAAATACCTTTAATAAACATCGATAAAAAATAGAAAAATGTCTCATCATAAAAGAGGTTTTATATGCGTTCATTTATTGTCAGAAGACTGATTAGTTTAATACCTGTTGTATTAGGAATATCTGTTGTAACTTTTCTTTTAGTACATCTCATGCCTGTAGATCCCGCACAGGCATATTTATCGGTTGTAAAAATACCTCCTACAGATGAAGCCATCGCAGCTGCCCGAATAGAGCTGGGATTAAACAAACCATTGCCCATCCGTTATATGGAATGGATGGGTAATGCACTTCGTCTAGACTTTGGGAAATCCTATGTTACAAAAAAACCGGTTTTAGAAGAATTGATGTATGCCTTTCCTGCAACTGTCCAACTGGCTTCTTTTGCTTTTGCCTGGCTAGTGGTAATTAGTATCCCATTAGGTCTTCTATCTGCATTACATAAAAATAGTATTCTGGATCATATTAGCCGGCTGATTTCTTTTGCTGGAGCTTCCATGCCGTCATTCTGGCTGGGGTTCATCTTGATCTATATTTTTTCGCTAAAACTGGGTTTATTTCCAGTGATGGGAAGGGGTACCGCAAGGCATGTGATTTTACCCTCTTTTACTTTAGCAGTCGGATTGGCAGCCAGTTATATTCGGCTGTTAAGAGCGAATATTTTGGAAAACATGAGACATCAGTCTGTTTTATATGCCCGTGCAAGAGGATTGAAAGAGAAACTGATCTTAGGCAGATATGTTCTTAAGAATTCTCTTCTACCTATCCTGAATGCCTTTGGCATCAATTTTGGCTACTTATTGACAGGAAGTTTTATTGTGGAGAATGTATTTGCCTGGCCAGGCATAGGTCGGTTGATTACCCAGTCTATTTTTAACCGGGACTATCCGATGATTCAGGGCTATGTGATCTTTACCGCCGTTATATTTGTATTTTCTAACTTAATTGTAGACGTGCTCAGTGCTTATTTGGATCCACGCATTAGAAAAGGGGAGATTTAGATGAAGCTGAATCTATTCTTTAGTACCCTAATAAACAATAAAATGGCTAGAATTTGTCTTATCGGCATAGGTCTATTGATATTGATTGCTGCTTTTGCACCAGTTCTGGCACCGAATGACCCTACTGAAGTGGTGCTTACCGCTAGATTAAAGGGGCCAAGTGCGGAGTTTCCCCTAGGTACCGACAATATGGGGCGGTGCCTGCTTTCAAGGCTGATGTATGGTACAAGAATATCCTTAAGTGTAGCCATTGTGATTACCATACTTTCGCTGACCATTGGAACCATAGTAGGGATGTTTTCTGGTTATAAGGGAGACTGGATTGATGGCTGGATGATGAGATTGTGCGATATTTTTCTGGCATTTCCCAGCCTGGTTTTAGTGCTTGTCATTATTGGCGTACTGGGACCTGGTATCCAGAATATTATGATCGCGATGATTGCTGTCCACTGGCTTTGGTATGCACGGGTAATAAGAAGCAATACGCTCCAGCTAAGAAACAGTGACTTTGTGGCTGCAGCAAAGATTTCAGGAAGTTCTGACATGGATATCATTATACTCCATATATTTCCTAACTTAGTTCCACAAATCCTTGTTTTGTCAACCCTTGATTTAGCCAGCGTGATCATGCACTTGTCAGGATTTTCTTTTTTAGGCTTGGGTATTCAGCCGCCTACACCGGAATGGGGGATTATGATCAGTGACGGTAGGGATTTTATCCGTACAATGCCGCAGCTTATGGCCTATCCCGGAATGGCCATATTTTTAACAGTAATTTTCTTTAACTATTTAGGTGATTGTTTAAGAGATATTGTTGAAGAAATGCGTGTATCGTGAGAGAGGTTGATTCGATGAAAAAAAAAGATATTGTGTTGGATATCAAAAAACTTAATATAGAGTTGCAGACAGGTGCAAATGGAATACCCGTTGTGAAAAAGATCGATCTCCGGCTATATTTAGGCAAAACTTTAGGCTTAATTGGGGAGAGCGGATGTGGCAAATCTGTTACCAGCCTATCCATACTCCGTTTGCTGGATGCTAAGGTTTGGAATCTTTCCGGGGAGCTGTTGCTAAAGGGAAAAAACCTTATGCAAATGTCTCATGAGGATATGCGAAGAATTCGTGGTAAAGAAATGGCTATGATTACGCAAAATCCAATGATTTCTTTTAATCCTCTTATTACTATCGGTAAACATTTTACAGAGACTCTTATTACACACACGAAGATGCGTCAAAAAGAAGCCGCAAAAGTGGGGATAGAAATGCTGCAGAGAATGGGCTTACAGAATGCGCATAAGCTAATGGATTTATACCCTTTTCAGTGCAGCGGAGGAATGCTGCAGCGGGTCATGATCGCCATTGCCCTGTCCATGTCGCCGGCTGTACTGATTGCCGACGAACCTACGACATCTTTGGATGTGACCATACAGCATCAAATTATCTGCCAAATGATTGATTTGAAAAGAAAATATGATACATCCATCCTTTTTATTTCCCATGATCTTGGAGTGATTGCCCGTATTGCAGATGAAGTGGCTGTGATGTACAGGGGATATATCGTAGAAAAAGCACCAGTAGAGGTGTTGCTAAAAAATCCACAGCATCCTTACACCCAGGCGCTGATTTTGTCAAAACCGGCTTTTCAAAAGAGGAGGCTTGAAGCAATCAAAGGGGCGCCGCCGCGGATTACCGAGAAATATCAGGGATGCCCCTTTGCAGATCGGTGTGAATATGCCCATAATCGATGCTTACAGTATGATATGGCACCAAAAATCATCGATCCGCTTCATCAAGTATGTTGTATTCAAGCTAGGGGAATCGAGGTGAATGCATGCATCTCTTAAGCTTAGAGAATGTGAGTAAAACATATCACACTAGAAAATATCTTTGGAGTCCCGTAAAAAAGAAAAAAGCCGTGGCAGATGTAAGTCTAAAGCTGGAAATGGGAAAATGCTTAGGCCTCGTCGGAGAGAGCGGCTGCGGCAAAAGTACGCTGGCCAGATTAATAACGGGGCTGGAAGTACCTTCAAGCGGTGAAATAAAGTTTAAAAACACAAATATTGCAGAGCTTCAAAAAAAAGGACGGCTAGATGTGCGCAAAGATATGCAGTTGGTTTTTCAAGACTGCTATAGTTCTGTAAATCCAAGATATACGGCAGAAAAAGTCTTGCTGGAGCCATTAAGAAACTTTCTTCAACTGACTGCTGATGAGGAAAAGGAAAGAGTCCAAGAGCTCCTGGAACTAGTAGATTTACATCGGGAGGATAAGCATAAATTCTCTCATCAATTCAGTGGAGGACAATTGCAGAGATTGTGCATTGCACGGGCTTTGGCAGTAATGCCTAAAATGATTGTGCTGGACGAACCCACCAGCAGCTTGGATGTTTCCATACAAGCACAGATATTAAATTTACTGGCAGATTTAAAGGAACAGTTTCAGTTATCCTATTTATTGATATCACATGACTTAGAGGCAGTATACTACTTAGCCGATGCACTGGCCGTGATGTATAGGGGAACGATTGTTGAAATCATTGAAGACATACACATTTTTGACCAGTTAAAGCACCCATATACGAAGATGATCCTAGACTCTGTACCGTCCTATGCCTCAAGAAAAAATCATTTTTTCACCCAAACAGTTGATAGAAACAGTTATGCCGAAGATGAAATGAAAGGCTGTGTTTTTGCCCATCGCTGTGATACCTCTTCGAAGAAATGCCATGAAGAAAAGCCTGAGCTAAAAGCAGTATCACTGAATCACAGCATAGCTTGCCATAGCTGCATACAATAAAAAAATGGAGGAATGAAAGATGCGTATTCAAAAAAAGATAGAGAATTATTGGAAGGACCGCGCTTCTGATTATAGTGAAGCTATATGGAAAGAGATGGAGAGTTTTAAAAAGAATGCTTGGATTAACTTAATTGACCAGTATCGTCCAGCGGGAAAACCTCTAAAGGTTTTAGATATAGGGACAGGACCAGGATTTTTTGCAATGCTGCTATCCCTGATGGGACATCAGGTAACAGCTATTGACTGTACTGAAAATATGATCCGCGAAGCAAAGCATAATACAGAAAGGGTTGATGTACAGGTAGATTTTCATGTAATGGACTCTCATAATCTTGAATTTGCAGATGAAACCTTTGATTTGATTCTATGCAGAAACCTGGTGTGGACATTGAGAGCGCCCATGGATGCCTACCGTGAATGGCACAGGGTTCTAAAGCCAAAAGGGAGGCTTCTGGTGTTTGACGGAAACTGGGGACTGAGGCTTCACGATCCGGAGATGCAAAGACAATATGAGGAAGATAAAAAAAGAGCTAAGGAATTGGGGATTATTGACACTCACGACAAGGCCAATATGGCAGAAAGTGACGCCATCACGAAAGAATTGTTTTTAAGTAAGGTCCGAAGGCCCCAGTGGGATGCTGCAGCATTAGTAGACTGCGGCTATGATAAAGTTTTTATTGAAACAGATATATCTGAGAGGGTGCGGAGTGAAGAGGATAAAATATTATACAGATCAACTCCGATGTTTATGGTGGGGGCTGAAAAGAAATAGATGCCTTTAAGGAAAAGGATGGGAGTTGATAGATTATGAACCTATATTTTAGATTATTTACATTTTTAAATGGTGTAAAAATGCAAGTTTTTTTAAAAGTTTTACTAGGACTTCTGATTGTTGGAACTTATGTAGGACAAGCCTTTGCCATTGCAGCCGTGATGAAAGCGTTATATGCAGGGGCAAATATTCATATGCTTGCTCCTTTAATTTCAATAATTATCGCTTTGATTATAATCAGAGGCTTTTTGTTCAGGGGCGATGAAGTTTATGGGAAAAAGATTGCCTGCTTAGTAAAAAACCGGCTTCGCGAACGGTTATTGATGAAGCTGATGGATTTAGGGCCGGGGTATCAAGAGAACTATCGTAGTGGAAATCTTCAATCTGTACTCATTGATGGCGTTGAATCTTTAGAGCCTTTCCTTACAGGATATATTCCGCAGCTATTGGTCTCTATAATAGGTTCAGGTGCTGTAGTTTTTTATATCTGGAGGATAGACCCTGTGATAGGGATGATTACAGCGGGCGGCCTTTTTATCGCTGTAGCTTCCCCTCAGCTTGGAAGCAATATCTTTAAGAGAATTATTTTAGAGTATTGGCAATCCTATGCCAAGTTAAATGCCCAATATATCGATGCGGTGCAGGGAATGACCACTTTAAAAATCTTTCAATCCAGTAAAAACAAAGGTCAAGAATTAGAAACAGAAGCACGGGATGTATACAGCCGATCTATGAAAAGTTTAGGGGTATCCCTCTTAGACTCAGCCATTGTAAAGTGGGGAGCAGCAGCAGGAGCCGCTTTTGCTGCAGGTGTTGGGGCGTTACGGGTAACTACTGGACAGCTTCCGGCTGCGGAGCTATTTGTGATTCTTTTTTTAACAGTAGAATGCTTCCGTCCCCTTAACGACTTAAATAGGCTTTGGCATTCAAGCTTTTTAGGTTTTGCAGCAGCAAGAGGCATTTTTCAGCTTTTTGATGAACCATTGATTGTTAAAGAAAGAGATACTTATTTAGAAGAGAAGATGGATCAAGGATTGCCCGACTTAGAATTCCAAAAGGTTACCTTTGCCTATGCCGGCGGGAAGCGTGAGGCTATTAAAAATGTATCTTTTAAAATAAATCCGGGGGAAAAGATTGCTTTTGTCGGAAAATCAGGTTCTGGAAAATCCACTCTGGTACAATTGATCCTGAGATTCTTTGATCCTCAGTCTGGCCATATAATGATGAATGGATTGGATGTTCAAAATTATTCTTTAGAAGCACTTAGAAAACAAATTGCAGTTGTTTTTCAAGATACCTATTTATTCTATGGATCTGTTGCTGATAATCTGCGTATAGCAAAACCGGAAGCCGCTGACAAAGAACTTGAGAAGGCAGCTAAGCTTGCAGGTGCCCATGAATTCATCCTTGAGCTGCCAGAAGGATATCATACGGTGGTCGGGGAACGGGGGATACGGCTTTCAGGAGGGCAAAGGCAAAGACTGGCGATTGCAAGAGCTTTTCTAAAAGATGCTCCTTTATTGATCTTGGATGAAGCTACCTCTAATGTGGATGCCCGTAGTGAGGAAAAAATACAGAATGCATTGGAAAAGCTTATGAAGAATAAGACAACGATTGTGATCGCCCACCGATTATCTACGATCCAAAATGCAGACCGGATTTTCGTCATGGATGACCAAGTGATAAAGGAAGAGGGAACCCATCGCGAACTGCTTGCTCGAAAAGGTTTCTATGCCAAATTAATTGAGGCGCAGCAGTAAAGGAGGAAAAGGTATGGATAAAAATAGCAAACAACTTTTTAAGCAGCTTCGACTGGAAGGCTTTCATCCACTGCTGAACTATTTAATGCCTTATAGGAAAGGCATGAGCCTCTCTGTATTAAGTGGTATTCTGCATCATTTATTAGGGATTATTGGTCCTGCATTAGGGGCCTATTTAGTTGGGGTGGCAGTGATTGGGGGTAAAAAGGAGCAAATTCTTCCTTACTTGCCGATTCTAGGGATATTAGTAACAGCAAGAATTGTTATGTATTATTCAGATATGTGGTTTGCCCATGAAGTAGCCTTTAGAATTTTAGTAGATTTTCGGATTAAGCTTTATAATGCCATTGAGCGGGTAGCTCCGGCTTATCTTTTGAAACAGCGTTCAGGAGAGCTTGCAGCTACGCTTATGGCAGATGTTGAAGTATTAGAATGGTTTTTTGCACATACAGCAGGGGCTTTTTTAGTAGCTGTAGCTGTTCCGCTCATTACCTTAGGTATGATGTTTACCATGCATTGGATACTGCCACTCATACTCTTGCCATTCATTTTTATTCTGTTTAGTATTCCTTTTTGGTTTAAAAAGAAGGCGGACCAACAGGGTGTTGAGACAAGAGAAAGATTGGCTGCAGTTCATGGTGAAGCGATTGATGGAATACAAGGGTTGCGGGAGATTGTTTCTTTTAATCATAAGTCCGGTTATACGGCTAGACTATCAAGGTACTCAGAAAGCCTTTATGAAAGTTTACTAGCCTATGGAAAAAGAATGGGCGTTGAAGGGGCTTATCTTAACGGGGTGAGTTCCCTGGCTATGGTTAGTATATTAGTTGTGTCGGCATTATTGGTAGTTCAGGGATCTTTGAACAAACAATGGCTGCCAGTAATCATGATTCTTGCAGCGAATATTTTTAGTCCTATTTTAGAGGTTGCTGCCATGGGCAGAAACTTCAGTATTATTTTAGCGGCGGCAAAGCGGGTAGCAGCGGTACTGGAAACAGAAGAAACCGTTAAAGACACAGGAAAGATTCAGCTAAATAAAAGTAATGAACTGAAAATTGCTTTCCACGATGTCGATTTTACATATGGTAAAGAGCTTCCTCTTGTTTTAAATAAAGCTTCCTTTCAAGTAAATCATGGAGAAACAGTCGCATTGGTAGGAGAGTCCGGTGTTGGGAAAACTACATGCATTAATTTGTTGCAGAGATTTTGGGATGTGACAGGCGGGAAAATTACAATTGAGGGTACAGATATCAGAAGCTTAAGCTTAGATTCTCTGCGTTCCCTCATTACCGTAGTACCTCAGGAAATCTATCTTTTTAATCTATCGATTCGTGAAAATATTCGAATGGGAAACCCTAAGGCCACAGATGAAGAAGTAGAGAAGGCGGCAAAAGCGGCACATATCCATGAATTTATTATGGGACTTCCAGAGGGATATGATACCAATGCAGGAGAACGGGGCTTAAAAATGTCCGGAGGGCAGAGACAAAGATTAGCTATTGCAAGAGCTTTTTTAAAGGATTCACCAATCCTTATCCTAGATGAAGCATTGTCCAGCTTAGATACGGAAAATGAACGGCTGCTCCAGCAGTCTTTAAATGATTTGCGTAAAGGAAAGACCACATTGATTGTAGCCCACAGACTTTCTACCTTTAAAGAAGCAGACCGGTTAGTGGTGCTGCAGGATGGAAAAGTTACAGAAACAGGAAATCATACATCATTAGTGCAACGAAAGGGATATTATTATGATTTAATTAATGCACAGATAGCATCTGTTGCTGTATAAAAGAGAATAGAAACGATTAAAAATGAGCGGGCTTGTAATATTGGGAATTTAAAAATCAATATTACAAACCTGCTTTATTTATTGAATCTTCTTCTAGGGCGGATAGATTGCGTAAATTGTAAAAAAATGTCGAACTGCAAGATAAATGATATTGACTATTATTATCACTGAGTGTACAATCTTAATGGTAATATTATTCAAATAATAACTTTTAACAGGGAGGATGCTTCAGTGGTTAAAAAAGTCAGACACATCAGAATAATGGCCTACATAATGTTATTTGCAATACTTGTAAACTTATTCTCTAGCTTTATACCGGAAAATGCAGTCTTTGCCAATGAAATAAGTAGCTACACAACAAGCCCGGCGGTTGCTGGAGGAAATGGCTTTAGTATAGTATTGGCACCTAATGGAACGGTTTTCGGTGCTGGTAAAAATCAGTTTGGACAACTCGGAGGGGGAACTATAACTACACCTATTCCAAATTTTTCTCAAATTAAAGCAATATCAGCAGGTACGGACCATGCTGTAGCGTTAAAAGCAGATGGAACCGTATGGGCTTGGGGCAAAAATAATCAAAACCAAGTAGGTGACGGAACAACAACCAATCGAAGCATTCCTACCCAAGTGGCAGGATTAACAGAAATAATAGCCATAGTTGCAAACGGAGATCATTCATTAGTCCTAAAAGCAGACGGAACTGTATGGGCTTGGGGTAAGAATGACAAAGGACAGCTGGGAGATGGTACAACTACCAATCGCAGTACCCCTGTTCAAGTTACAGATATAACAAATGCAGTGTCTATTGCAGCTGGCAGTCAGCATTCTCTTGCTGTAAAAAGTGATGGAACTGTGCGGACTTGGGGACTCAATGATTCGGGACGTCTTGGTGATGGGACAACGACGGATAGAAGGACGCCTGTTCAAGTCTCTGGATTAACAGGTGTAGTTGCTGTGTCAGGTGGAAAGGATCATTCCTTAGCGCTAAAATCAGATGGGACTATTTGGGCATGGGGTAAAAATGGGAGCGGTCAGCTCGGTGATGGAACAACGACAGCAAGAACTAGTCCAGTTCAGATTTCCGGGTTATCTCAAGTAATCAAGATAGCAACATGGGGTGATCATGCTTTAGCCCTAACAGTTAGTGGTACAGTATGGGCCTGGGGAAATAATGGCAGCGGAAGACTAGGGGATGGAACAACAACGAATAGAACTTCTCCAGTTCAAGTTACCAATTTAAATACAGTTGAGGCAATAGCCACAGGAAACGACCATTCGCTAGCCATAAAAGCCGATGAAACCCTATGGGCCTGGGGAAATAATGGTGATGGTCGATTAGGAGATGGGACTACAACCAATCGCACTATACCCGTCCAAAGCAGCCTTGCAACGATCGCTAAGAGCAATAATGCCAATCTAATTAATCTTACAATAAGCCAGGGTGTTCTTAGTCCCGCTTTTAGTAGCAGCATTGTCGATTATAGGGTGACGGTTACTGACAGTGTATATGGGATTGATATGATAGCTACTCTTGCAGATCTAAATGCATCCATGAAGATAAATGGAATTTCCCAAATTAGCGGAAGGGTATGCACCATAGATCTGGATGAGGGAGAAAATATTGTAGACATTTTAGTACGTGCAGAGGATGGCATAACAGAAAAAAATTATATAATCACAGTAGATCGGATTATTTCAGACGGGGAGGACATTGAAGCACCTGTTAATCCGATAGAACCAGAACCAGATTCAGAACCGGACCGGGGAGATTCTAACAGCAATGATCCGCCCCCAGAAGAAGTGTTATTGGGCGAAAACGCGAACCTGGCAGATATTTTAATGAGTTATGGGGATTTAATGCCAACTTTTGACAACCGTGTTACGGAATACAATCTGGCAGTGGATCATGACAGGAATACCATCGATGTTACAGCTTGGTTGGAAGATAGCAATGCTTCTATGAAGCTTAACGGTATAAATTTGTCTAATGGGATGCCTCGTATGCTGGAACTGAATATAGGCGAAAATATCGTTACGATTCAGGTAACTGCAGAAGATGGAAGTACAAAAAAGACCTATAGGGTAACTATAAATAGAAAGAAAGGAATCCAGGACCCAATGGGTGATAGAATCCAAGTTGCAGCAGGAAACAACCATTCCCTTGGACTAAAGGGAGATGGAACGGTATGGGCATGGGGAAATAATGAAAATGGCCGATTAGGAGATGGTACAACTGCTAACAGCAATACACCAGTGCAGGTAAGCAATCTGACGGATGTAATCGCAGTAGCAGCGGGGAACGGGCACAGCATTGCTTTAAAGGCAGATGGAACGGTCTGGAGCTGGGGGAAAAACGATAAAGGCCAGTTAGGGGACGGTACTACTGTGCAGAAGAGTACACCAGTTCAGGTTACTAGCTTAACCAATGTTATTGCCATCACTGCTGGTCATACCCATACTCTGGCCCTAAAAGCAGACGGAACCCTATGGGCATGGGGAGAAAATGGAAGTGGACGGCTGGGAGATAACAGTACCAGCCAAAGAAGTACACCTGTTCAAGTTCGAAAAGGTGTAACCGATAGTTCGGATGCATTCCTGCAAGGGGTAGTTGCCATTGCCGCAGGAAAAGAGCACAGTGTAGCTTTAAGAGAAGATGGGAGAGTTTACACTTGGGGCAAAGGTGAAAATGGTATGCTGGGGAATGGGTCAAGCTCAGGAAGCAATACACCGGTTCAGGTAAACAACTTAACCGATGTCATAGCCATAAGTGCCCAAGGAGAACATACCATGGCCCTTAAATCAAATGGAACCCTATGGGCATGGGGAAAGAACGATAAGGGACAGTTAGGAGATAACACCACCACCAACAGAACCAGTCCGGTACAGGTATCTGGAGTAACTGATATAAGGAAAATAGCTGCAGGAAATAATTTCTCTGTTGTACTAAAAGCAGATGGAACGGTATGGGCGTGGGGAAATAACGAAAAGGGACAAGTGGGAGACGGTACCACTACCCAAAGAAACACATCAGTTCAAGTCCTTAAGGGAAGCAGTGAAAGTACAAATCAATATCTACAGGATATTGTAGATATATCTGCAGGAAACAATTATGTCTTAGCGGTAAAGTTCAACAATACCGTATGGGCATGGGGAGATAATGGAAACGGAAGGCTGGGAGACGGGACAGCCACTAATCAAAGTACACCTGTCATGAATCTTTTGATGGGGAATCATGAGGACCTGCCTGAGGAACCTAATGAGCCTTTAGTAGAGGATATAGAGCTTGAAGGGGACTACTGGCTGCCAGAAAATCTTTCTACATTCCAAATAAACCTAGAATTTAACTTACTTAAAGATATTTTAGGATTGCTTGATCCTAAATATATACCACAAGAGCCGGGAGAGGATGCAGAAGAGCCGGGAGAGGATACAGAAGAGCCGGGAGAGGATGCAGAAGAGCCGGGAGAGGATACAGAAGAGCCGGGAGAGGATACAGAAGAGCCGGGAGAGGATGCAGAAGAGCCGGGAGAAGAATCACAGACTCCAAATAGTCCATCAGGAAAGAAGAAAACTTCTGATCATGGCGATAAGATGGCAAGTAATCCGGCAAGGGAAAATCAGCTGGTAGAAATAACAGGCAGCAAAAATTCACAACATGGACGAATCAATTCTCATGTATTAAAAGATGTGATAAACCAAATGAAGGATAAAACTGCGATTCAGGTGGAAATTCCAAAGTCTAATGCTAAAACAGTACTGGAATTAGATGCTGATGCTTTAAGCATATTAATGGAAAACAAAACGATATTTATTGTTAATGACGGAGAGGCTAGCTATGTCATTCCGCACGATCTAGCTGTTCTCGAAAAAATGAGCTGGGAAAAAGGCAGTATACAAGGTCTAAGGATCACGATGGAAAGGATATCTCTTACATCTATGGATACGATGGGTTACAAAATTATTGGAAGCCCAGTAGGGTTCATGATGGAAGCAGTCTTTGCTAATGAAACCGTAGAGGTAAAATATTTTGAAAATCAGTATGTTGAAAGAAGAATTGTATTAGACCGTGCAGTAGATCCTCGAAAGTGTGTTGGGGTTGTTTGGGAAAATAATGACTGGAAGCCTGTCCCAACTACCTTCATTCAGGAGAATGGAAAAACGGTGGCAGTGATAAAACGTAATGGAAACAGTATCTATGCTGTTATAGAGCATGAAAAAACCTTTGAGGATATCCACAGCCACTGGGCGAAGAGCAATATTGAATTACTGGCATCGAAAAAAGTAGTAAAAGGAATGGAAGAAGGGAAATTTATCCCAAATAACAACGTTACACGGGCGCAGTTTGTAACCATGCTGATCGGAAGCTTAGGTTATAAGGCTGACGATGTGGCAATAAAGCCATTTAAGGATGTCCAAGCCAATAGTTGGTATGAGAAGCATGTCTATGCGGCAATGAAGCTAGGAATCGTCACTGGTTACGAGGATGGAACCTTTAAACCCGACAAAGAAATCACCCGGGAAGAAATGGCTGTCATGATTTCCAAAACTGTCCAGGTACTAAAAGAATTGGATAGAAGTACGACTTCCACCAGGATTGCAGATAGAGATCAGGTTAGCCCATGGGCACAGTTGGCTACGGATGTTGCCATTGAGCTTGGGATCATGAAAGGCTATGCAGATCAATCCTTTAAACCAAAAAACAAAGCTACGAGGGCAGAGGCAGTGACTGTATTTAAGAACATGATGGAGTATTTGGATTTTATTACATATTAACTACAAATAAGGGGATGTGAAGATCATGAAGATATCCAGACGAGATTTTATCAAATGGATGACTGCTTCGGCCACCGTGTTGGGAATGGGAAAGGTACAGCTGGAACAGGCAACCTATGCATTAGAAACTATGGAATATACACCAGTGATTTGGATACAGGCAGCCGGATGCTCCGGCTGCACCATCTCATTTTTGAATATGGTAGAAAAGGATAGTGACGGTGTACCTACAGTGGATGAAATGCTGACGGAGCATATTGATTTAAAATATCACAGTACCTTGATGGCAGCAGCTGCCAAGGATGCTATGGAGCAGGCTAATCCTGAGGTACAGATGATTAAAAACAATTACATACTCATCGTAGAAGGAGCCATACCCACAGCACAAGAGGGTATTCATTGTGTCATCGGAGAAAAGAACAATCAGCCTTGGACCGCACTGCAGGCAGTAAAAGAGCTGGCAGCAGATGCAAAGCATATTATTGCTATTGGTACCTGTGCAGCTTTTAAAGGAGTAGCAGGAGCAGGAAGCAATGCTACAGGTGTAAAATCAGTAGAAGAAGTGTTGGGAACCAGTTATAAGAGTAAAATCGTAAATCTTCCGGGTTGTCCTGTGCATCCATATATTATTGGAGAGACCATTGTCAAGCTTATTGCGGGAATAGCCATGACCAAAGATAGCAAGAACAGACCCCTGGGATTATATTCGGAGAAAAAGCTCCATGACAAGGTAGATGGTAAGGCCAATTGTCCATTAAAGGATACACAAAAAACAAGTAAAATGGGTGTCTGCGGCAACTGCTTTGATAATATGGGGTGCAAGGGAAAAGATGATGAAACCAGAAGTACTTGCTATACGAGATACTGGGGGATCGATTGGAACAATAGAAAAGGCTGCTTTGGTACGGGAAATATGTGCATCGGCTGCTCCAGTTCGAACTTTCCATTTAGTAAAATATACAATTAATCATTAATTGGCCATAGGAAGGAAGGAATATTGAATGAAGATTAAACTGGATCCGGTGACCCGATTAGAAGGGCATATGAAAATAGAAGTAGAAGTTGACAGCAGCAAGGAGGTTATTGCCGCAAAAAGTACAGGCAATATGTTTCGAGGCTTTGAAAATATATTAAAAGGCAGAGATCCAAGGGATGCTGTGCACCTTACCCAGAGAATTTGCGGACTTTGTCCTGTATCCCACGGAATTGCATCAGTGAAGGCACTGGAGATGTCCCGTAACTTCAGACCTACAGGGCAGGCGCGGCTGCTGAGAAACTTAATTCAGGGAGGCAATTATGTTGCTGACCATATCCTCCACTTTTATCATTTAACGCTGCTGGATTATATACAGGGACCGAACCGATCTCCGTGGAAAACCAGCTATGATACAGATATGCGGTTTTCTAAGTCTGCCAGTGAGGAAATGTTTAATAATTATTTGAAGGCCTTGGAAATCAGAAGGAAAGCCCATGAAATGGTTTCTCTTTTTGCTGGAAAAATCCCTCATGTAATGTCTATTATGCCTGGCGGTGTCACCAAAACACCTACTGCCTCTGAAATCAGCAATTATAAAAGATTATTGGGAGAAGTGAAAAGCTTTGTGGATGGACAATATCATGGAGATGTACAAAAGCTGGCATCGGTGTATAAAGATTATTTCCAGATTGGTGAAGGTTATCGTAATTTCATCTCCTTTGGGGTATTTGAATTGGAAAGTTCTTCCAATCCTAATTTGCTCTATCGAAGCGGACGGTACACTGAAGGGCAATATATGAGTGTGGAACCAAGAAGGATTACAGAAGACATCAAATATGCCTGGTATGAAGGCAAAGAGCGGGCAGAGCTGAAGGATGACAATACTAAGCCTACTTTAAACAAGTCTAATGCCTATTCATGGATCAAGGCACCAAGATATCTAGATCTTCCCCATGAGGCAGGGCCTTTGGCCAGAGCCTGGATCAATGGAGATTACAGAGGTGGGGTTTCGGTTATGGACAGACATGTGGCGAGGATGCTGGAAACCAAGAAAGTTGCCAATGCATTGTCACTATGGATTAATGAACTGAGCAGCGGTGAACAGGAGTACGACTCTAATTTACATATGGGTTACAGCGCTGGAGAAGGAGTGGGTGTGACAGAAGCGCCAAGGGGAGCCTTGGTACACTATATAAAGTATAAGAGTCAAAAAATTGAAAATTATCAAGTGGTGACACCTACCTGCTGGAACGTATCACCGAAGGACAACAATGATCAAATGGGACCTTTGGAAAAGGCCTTGATAGGCGTTCAGATACAAGATGTGAATAATCCTATTGAACTGATGCGGATTATCCACTCCTACGACCCATGCACTGCTTGTGCTGTTCATATTATGACACCGGAAGGAAGAATAGAAAATAAATTTATTGTGTCCGCACCAGGTTTATAGGGAGGGCCTTTGTGCCGTTCCGAGGAAGGGCGGGCGGACACGGTGGTACCGCCCCTACGAAGGCCTGATTTGTAGGGAACGGCCACTGTGCCGTTCCGAAATGCTATAGACAGACTTAGGGAACAAGGAGAAGCCTATGAAAAAAACAGCAGTGGTGGGAATCGGAAATATATTGCTGAAGGATGATGGTGTTGGGATTCACATTCTGAAGCATATTGAAGAAGCAGCATGGAGTAATGAAGTATTATTAGTTGATGGAGGAACCTGCATTTTTGACTTACTAGATGTTTTTTTAAAACATGAGAAAGTGGTGATTGTCGATAGTGTAAAGGGAGGACATGCTCCCGGGACTATCTATAGGCTAACCCCTGAAGAATTAGGAAACTTTGTAAAGGCTACAACTTCCTTGCATGATGTCCAAGTATTGGATTTGCTTCAGAATGTAAATCATATGGGATATTTTCCAAAGGTTATGATCATTGGAATAGAACCGGAAGAGATTTGTTTTGATTTAAATTTATCTAAGACCATAAAGCGACAATTACCGCGAATGATAGAAATTCTACGAACTGAAATTCTTGAAGAGAAGAGTGAAAAAAGTGCATGAAGTTTCCATTACAGCCGATTTGTTTGAAATTATAAAAGAGAATATCCTCTTGCACAATCTAAGCAAAATCAGTAGAGTAGTCTTAAAAATTGGCGAGATGACTTGTTTAGAGGAAAGTGCCCTGCGTTTTTCCTTCGAAGCCTTCTCGAAGGATACAGCGGTAGAAGGTGCAGCGTTGTCCATTGATCGTGTAAAGGCAACTGCACGGTGTGATCAATGCAAAAATATATATGAGATTAGCTACTTTAATAAGATTTGCCCTTTATGCAGTAGTTTCAGCAATGATGTTATAACAGGCTATGAGCTGTATATTGACACCCTGGAAGGAGAATAAGATGAAACAAATACAGGTAAAAAAGAATATCCTAAAGAGCAATGATGATCTTGCGGATAAAAATCGGGGTATTTTGGGACAAAAGGGCATATTCACCATAAACCTATTAGGCTCTCCAGGAGCTGGAAAAACCTCCGTACTGGAGCAAATGATCCGGATCATGAAGCGGCAGACAGCAATGGCAGTGATAGAGGGAGACTTATATACCACGAAGGATGCAGAGCGTATCGAGGCCCAGGGTATACCTGTGATCCAAGTAAACACAGGAGGCGCTTGTCATCTAGATGCAGCCATGATATCAGAGGCCTTAGAACACCTTGATTTGGAGCAAATTCGATTCTTAATCATTGAGAATGTAGGAAATCTAGTGTGTCCTGCATCCTATGACCTAAGTGAAGATCTGCGAATGACGGTCCTGAGTATTACAGAGGGAAACGACAAGCCATTAAAATATCCTTCTATGTTTCAGAGATCCGACATTCTGATTGTAAACAAAATGGATTTAATCCAATTTACGAATTTTTCTATGGAAGAGCTTTATCAGGACATCAAAGCATTAAATGAAAATATGAAAATATTTGAAGTATCCTGCACCACAGGGCAGGGATTTCAGAATCTTTGTCATTATCTACAACAAAAAATTGTGTGCAAAGGAGGAAAAAAAGATGCCTAGTTTAGGATTATCAGAATTGATTGTTATATTGGTGATCGCTTTGGTGGTTTTTGGACCGAAAAAGCTTCCAGAGATCGGAAAGGCTTTGGGTTCTTCTATTAAGGAATTTAAGAAAGCTGCAGTGGAAATTTCAAAGGATACAGAAGAAAAGCAGTAAAGATCTAGGGAGGAAGGATCATGACAAAACAAGAAGAGATGAGTATCCTAGATCATCTGGACGAATTGAGAAAGGGGTTGATTTTTTGCCTGCTGGCTGTTTTGGTGTGCTCAGCATTAGCCTATATCAAAGCCCCTGAGATCATTGGACTTTTGAAGGCACCTCTGGGAGATATTGACTTGGTCTTTATTACCCCAGCGGAAGGTTTTATGACAAGAATAAAGGCAGCATTTTTCGGAGGAATTGTTTTTGCTTCTCCTTTAATATTTCTTCAAACGATGTTGTTTATTGCACCGGCGCTCTATAAGAAAGAAAAAATAATCCTATTTTCCTGCCTCCCTTTTGTGATTTTATTTTTTGGAAGCGGTATAGTTTTTAGCTTCCAGTTTTTGATGCCCATGACTCTCCAATATCTTTTAAGTTTTGGAGATGGATTAATGGAGCCTATGCTTTCAGCGAGCAAGTACTTTTCCTTTGTAATGGGATTTACCTTAGGGTTAGGGCTTGTATTCGAACTGCCTATGGTTTTATTGATGCTATCAAGATTTGGAATTGTAGACTATAGACTGCTGGCGAAGAATCGAAAGTATATGATCCTGCTGATCGCTGTTCTCAGTGCAGTGATTACACCTCCTGACGCCGTTAGTCAGCTGGCAGTAGCCTTACCACTCCTATTCCTTTTTGAACTAAGTTTAGGACTAATGTTTATATTTCATAAAATTACCCAACGCAGGAGTATAAAAGCTAATGAGGAACTATAGAAGATTTATCAAAGTAACAGGAATAGTTCAAGGGGTAGGATTTAGACCCTTTGTATATAGAATTGCCTTAGAAGAAAATTTAAAAGGATGGGTAAACAATACAGCCGTAGGCGTACGCATTGAGGTAGAAGGAAACTTAGAAAACCTGGAGGCTTTTCAAAGAAAGCTGACAGAAGAAGCACCTCCACTATCAAAAGTTGAGGAAGTAATAGTAGAGAATTTACCTTACTTCGGATATGATTCCTTTAACATCGAAAAAAGTCATGGCAAAGAAGAGGTATTGACACTGATCTCACCAGATGTGTCGATCTGTGCTCAATGTGAAGAAGAGATTAAAAATGCCGACAATCATCGATATGGATATCCTTTTACCAACTGTACCAACTGTGGACCAAGATTTTCCATCATTCAGCAGCTGCCCTATGATCGAGAAATGACAACAATGAAAAAATTTCCCATGTGTGATAAGTGTAAAGAAGAATATAAAAACCCTTTGGATAGAAGATTTCATGCGCAGCCTAACGCTTGTCCAGACTGTGGACCACGGATGTGGTTAACCGATCAAAGGGGCAATCCCATCGATACCCAGGATCCTATGGAGGAGCTTTATCGTAGATTAAAGGCAGGAGCCATTGTTGGAGTTAAGGGTTTAGGAGGTTTTCAGTTAGTGTGCGATGGCAAGAATCCAGCGGCAGTCCAAAAACTTAGGACAAGAAAACGACGGCCATGGAAACCCTTTGCCTTGATGATGAGAGATTTGAAAACCCTACGCGCCTACTGTCATGTCAATGAAAAAGAAGAGGAGATTCTCACTGGAATTCAAAAGCCTATCCTTTTGTTAGACAAAAAAAACGAAGGACTTCCTGAAAGCATTGCACCGGGACAAAAACGGCTGGGGATCATGCTGCCCTATACACCCCTTCACCATCTGCTGTTTCATGGGTCATTAGAGGTTTTAATCATGACCAGTGGCAATATCAGCGGTTTGCCCATCGAATATAAGAACGAGGAAGCCATAGATCATTTGGGTGAAATTGTAGATTGTTTTTTACTCCATGACCGGGAAATCCATATTCCGGTAGACGATTCTGTATCTAGGGTGGTATTGGGAAAGGAGCGGCTGATCCGGAGATCAAGAGGATACGCACCGATTCCTATAAAAATAGAGGGCATAGAAGAAACCTTGGCCTGCGGTTCTCATCTGAAAAACACTTTTTGTATTTCAAAAAAAGATATGGCTTTTTTCGGACAGCATATTGGTGATTTGGAGAACTTAGAAACCTACCAGCATTTCCAAGCATGTGTCGACCATTTTAAATCTGTCTATGGAATTCAACCGCATATCATAGCCCATGATTTACATCCAGAATATCTTTCTACCGTATACGCTGAAAAAGAAACCGGGGATAAAGTAGCGATACAGCACCATCATGCCCATATTGCCAGCTGCATGGCAGAACATGGCATTCATGAGCCGGTCATTGGAATCGCCTATGACGGTACAGGTTATGGTACAGACGGAAAGATTTGGGGAGGGGAGTTCCTGATATGCGATTATGAAGGATTTCAACGGGTAGGACACCTAAACTATATGAGAATGCCTGGTGGGGAAACTGCGGTTAAAGAGCCGTGGAGAATGGCTGCCAGCCAACTTTATGCCTTAAGGGGAGAAGCTTTAGAACTGCCTCTGTCTATGGAGGTATCTGAAGAAGAAAAGACAAACATTATTCAGGTACTAAAACACCAGCTGAATTGTCCCGAGACCTCCAGCATGGGAAGATTATTTGACAGTGTTGCTGGCCTGCTGGGAATATGTAAAACCATTACCTACGAGGCACAAGGAGCTATTGAATTAGAAGGTATTTCAAACCTATCTGAATCTATTCCTTATTCTTATCAACTTGAAATACTGGATGAAGCCTATGTAGTTAATACCCGACCAATAATTGAGGAGATCATTCAGGATATAGAAAAAGGAGTAGAGGCTTCGAGAATTGCTGGAAGATTTCATGAAACGGTTATTCGTTTTACCATTGAATTATGCTGCAAAATTTATGAAAAATATGGGATTTCCAAGATTGTTCTCAGTGGGGGTGTATTTCAAAATGAAATCCTGCTTAAGGAAGTTTATTACCGTCTTACTGAGAAGGATTTTCAAGTATATATGCATGAACAAATTCCTTGCAATGATGGAGGAATTGCGCTGGGACAGTTGGTCATCGCAAACCGCAGAATCAAGAAAGGAGATAATAAGTCATGTGTGTAGCAGTTCCTGTAGAAATTATTAAAATAGATGGTCTGGAAGCCTGGGTAGATTTTGGTGGCGTCAAAAAACAGGTAAATATCGCTTTGGTGGATGATGTGCAGGTAGGGGATTATGTACTTTTACATGCCGGTTGTGCCGTTTCACGTCTTGACCGGGAAGAAGCGGAAAAGACCTTAGAGCTTTTTAAACGATATGCAATGGGACAAGAGGGTTAAGGTGGGTGTGAAAACTTGAAATATTTAACGGAATTTAGAGATCCTGGCTTGACCAGGAAGTTGGTTCAGAAAATAGAAAATATGGCTGATAAAGAGATTACCATTATGGAAGTGTGTGGAACCCATACCATGGCGATTTTTAAAAGTGGTCTCAGACAGCTTTTGCCGCACCAGATCCGCCTAATCTCGGGTCCTGGATGCCCTGTATGTGTAACACCACAGAGCTATATCGATACAGCCATACAACTGACGGAGAGACAAGATGTTATCATTACGGCTTTTGGAGATATGCTGCGGGTGCCTGGAACAGAAGGTTCTTTGATGGCGCAAAAATCAAAGGGAAGAGATGTCCGGATGGTATATTCTCCTTTGGATGTTGTTCAGCTGGCAGCAGAAAATCCTCAAAAGGAAGTTATTTTTTTAGCCGTTGGTTTTGAAACTACAGCACCTACCATTGCCTTAAGTGTAGAACAGGCGAAAAAAGCCAACATAAATAACTACTCGATTCTGCAATCCATCAAGACCATGCCCAATACCATGGAAGAATTGGTGAGAGAAGAAGATATTCAAATCGATGGATTCCTTTGTCCGGGGCATGTAAGTGCAGTGATTGGTGTGAAGCCCTATCGGTTTTTATCAGAGAAATACAGTTTACCTGCAGTGATAGCAGGTTTTGAGCCAACGGATATTATCATGGGTATTTATCACATCCTGGACATGCTTGATAAGAAAGAAAGTCAGGTTAGAAATGAATATACCAGACTGGTTACGGAAGATGGAAATCTTAAGGCATTGGAGATGATCGAAAGGGTTTTCGAAGAAACTGCCAGTGTCTGGAGAGGATTAGGATCCATCGAGGGCACAGGACTAAGGCTTAGACAAGACTATGAGTCCTATGATACGGTGAAAAAGCTGGGAATACAAGCGGCACCGGAGCAGCCGGCCAAAGGATGTATCTGTGGCGAGATTTTAAAGGGTAAAGTCAGTCCTTTAGACTGCAGACTCTTCTCAACCAAGTGTACGCCAGAAACACCGGTGGGTGCCTGCATGGTATCAGAGGAAGGCACATGTGCAGCATATTATCGGTATAAACCAAATCATTTTTAAAGTAAAGGTGGGATATCTTCATGGATTACATTACACTGGCCCACGGCAGTGGGGGAAAGGCAAGTCATCAGTTGATCGAAGGCCTTTTCTACAAACATTTTCAAAACGATATTCTTCTGCAAGGAAATGATGCTTCTATTCTTCCTAAATTTTCCGGAAGAATTGCTGTATCTACAGATTCCTTTGTCATCCATCCCATCTTTTTTCCAGGAGGAGATATTGGCAAGCTGTCAGTTTATGGTACCGTTAATGATTTAGCTATGAGTGGAGCAAAGCCTCTTTATATTACCCTTGCGTTCATTATTGAAGAAGGATTTTCAATGGGGGATTTAGAAAAAATCGTAGCTTCTATTGGTGAGGCGGCTAAAGAAGCAGGAGTAAAAATCGTTGCAGGAGATACAAAAGTGGTGGAGTCAGGGAGTGTAGATCAGATCTATATCAATACCACAGGAATTGGTATCCTGCCGGAAGATATAGACATAGGCGGTCAGAATGCGAAGGCAGGGGATAAGATCATCATCAGCGGCACCATAGGCGATCATGGCACTGCGATTATGGCACTGCGTAAAGGCTTTGAATTTTCTATAGACTTAGAGAGTGATTGCGGGCTGCTCAGTGGAATGATCCATGAAATACTTCACACAGGAGCAAAGGTCAAGGTATTACGAGATCCTACCCGAGGGGGCCTGGCAACTACCTTAAACGAAATCTCAAAGCAAAGCAATGTGGGGTTGCTACTGGAGGAAGCCGCTGTCCCAGTAAAGCATGAGGTAAGAAGTATGTGTGAAATATTGGGGCTAGATCCCATATATATTGCCAATGAAGGCAAATTGGTAGTGATTGTTGCAGAAGAAGATGCAGAAGCGGTATTAGGAGTCATGAAAAGTCATCCTATGGGTAAAGATGCAGCCATTATTGGAACTGTAGTGCATTCACCCCAAGGGCAGGTTTATGTAAAAACAGAGATTGGCGGCACAAGGATTCTCCAAATGCCGGTAGGAGAACTCCTGCCCAGGATCTGTTAGTAGAAAATAAAAGGAGATGAGTGACAAATGTGTATGGAAAGCCATTTGGTTACATTGCTGAAAAGATTAAATAAAGAAGATCATTATAATATCATAGAATGCATAGAGTTAAAAATTGCCAACAAAAAGAATGATGAAAAAGTAGAGGGGATTCAACAAACGCTTTCTAAGATGAAGGATATACTAGCCGAATACGAAACTCATGAAGGCTAGGTAATTCATTAAGGAGATAATAAGCGAATCATTCTAGGCTTTAATAGAAGCCATGAGGGAAGTTAATGGAATCGTTAAAATTAAGCCGATACTGCCGCAGAGAGAACGAACGACCTCCTCGGCAATTAGTTCTGTGTTTAAAATATGGGTAAAGGAAAGATCCATTTGACCAAATAATAAAAACAGTGGCAGGGATGCACCTGCATAAGCTAAAATCAGGGTATTGGCCATTGTGTCCATAATATCTTTTCCGACATTCAGGCCGGAAGCAAATAAAGATAATGGGGAAACCGATAGTTTGATGATCTCCAGGAAATTCTACACCTAGTAAAACTGCACGATGAATATGTGTGGCATTATCGGTACTTTCACTATGAACAAATGTTAAACTGCAAATAGGGAAAGACCTAAAATGCTTTAGTGTTTATGGGCATGATGGAGATCGGGTGTATGAGGATGAGCATGAACCATCTTTTCATGTATATGAAGATGTGCATGGTCTCCATGAACAATCGTCTCGTGGAAATGACCGTGATGTCCATCGGAATGGTTGTGCCTGTGCGCATGTTCAATCACTGGGTGCTCATGATCATGCCCGTGTCCTTCGATGACGGCGAAATATGTTCCTATAATCATGATGATGGAGGCAGCCACAAAAGATAGGGTGATTGGTTCAGATAGGATAATAAAGGATATGCCTACGCCGATAAAGGGGGCTACTGCATAATAGGTACTGGTTCTTGCAGCTCCCAGATGTCTTTGGGCATTAACATAAAAGAATATGCTTAAGCCATATGCAAAAAAACCCAGCAGCAATGAGAATAGAATATATCCAAGATGCCATAAGAGTTCACTTGCGAATCCAGCGATTACCAAAGCACCAAAGCCCGATGCCAGGCCTTTTATAATCACTACCTGCAATGGGTCCTTAAGAGAAAGCTTCCTTGTGCAGTTGTTTTCAAAGCCCCAAGAGATGCAGGCAAGCAATACAAAAACTGAACCCATCGAAAAGGATAGACTGGTAAAATCATTAACAGAAAGAATTATGCTGGATAGAGTAATCAAAATAATGGAAAGCCATAGACGCCGGTCGATGGCTTCCTTAAAGATCACCAGGGCAACAATCGAAGTTGCAACAATTTCAAAGTTAATCAGCAGAGAGGCACTTGCAGAGGTGGTCATGGTTAAGCCAAGCATTAAAAATATGGGTGCTATAATGTCTAGTACAACCATTAGGATTACAAAAGGCAGCTCCTTTTTTGCCAGTTTTGCTTCTACACGCTCAACGCCCAAAATTCTCTTTCCTAAGTCTATAAGCAACATGCCTAAGCCTGCTCCAAGATATAAAAGTGCTGAAAGCATAAGGGGAGGGATTTTAACAAGCAGCAGTTTTGAAAAAGGTGCACTCATGCCAAATAAAGCAGCTGCAAGAATTGCCTGTCCAATAGCCATATATTTCGTAGGATTTGATTGCATAGGATAACCTCCTTTATTTATGAAACCGATTAGAGGATATTTACGGATTAATATACTATAACATATATTTTCCAATTATGTAATAGTGTCACAATTAGATTTTGTAATGATACATTTATGGTGATGATAAGTCTTATTGCTAATATGAGACAACAATTGAATTGGAAAACCCTACCTGTGAATTTATACCATTTTTTATAAAAACTATAGTATAGATTTTTACGTTATAACCATACTATAACTGAAATCTTGTAGAAGGAGGTGTTGTGTGTGGCAGGAAAAGCAAAACAACAGGTGGATCAAAGTATGGCATCGGTGCAAACAGCTGTTAGCGCTTTACAGCAGGCTTTAGGCTCAGCAGAAAAGCAAGATAACAAAAATAGAATTCAACAGGCAATCAATTCACTGAATACTGCAGTTCAACAATTATCTGGCTATCAAGACTAACCTTAGACAGCGTGAATATAGCATTAGGGAAAACACCTTGTTTTTTAGCAGTAAAACAGGGTGTTTTATTTTCCTTGAAAGTTATTGGCATTTGCCAAAATTACTTGTATAATATAAATAGCAAATGCCAATAACTATAGCAGGAGGGATGTTTATGGAAATACAAAAGGAAAAAACCAATCCATTTACAAACATTAAACATATCATTGCAGTGATGAGCGGCAAAGGGGGTGTAGGAAAATCATCTGTAACATCATTAATGGGGGTAGCTTTAAATAATAAGGGTTATAAGGTGGGTATATTAGACGCCGATATTACAGGCCCTAGCATACCTAAGGTTTTTGGTGTAAATCAAAAAAGGGCAGTGGGCATGGAAAATGAAATCATGCCTGTAAAAACTGCTTCAGGGATCAAGATTATGTCTATCAACTTACTAATAGACCAAGAGGATGCACCGGTTGTCTGGCGAGGGCCACTGATTGCCAATATGGTAAAACAATTCTATACCGATGTCCTATGGGGAGATCTGGAGTATCTTCTGATCGATCTTCCACCGGGAACTGGAGATGTACCTTTAACCATTATGCAGTCATTGGAGATTGATGGAATTATTGTTGTTTCAACACCTCAGGATTTAGCCAAACTAATTGTAACAAAATCAATCAATATGGCAAAAATGATGGGAATTCCTATTTTAGGAATTATTGAAAATATGAGTTATTTTCAGTGTCCTGATTGTGGTAAGCAGCATAGTGTATTTGGAAATAGCGGCATAGAAACCATAGTTAAGGAGATGGATATTCCACTAATCGGAAAAATTCCTATCGATCCGGAGCTGACGTCTTTAAGTGATGAAGGAAAAATAGAATTATATGAGAAAATTAATTACACCTTTGGAGAAGCTTTTGGCATTCAAATTGAAAAGGTCATAGAAGCAGGAAAAGATGAAAATCTTTGTTTTCAAAATGTATAAGCTCTTTGTTTATGGGGGTGAAGGAAAATGAGAGTCGCAATCACTAGAGATGGGAGTATGGTATCAGAGCACTTTGGACACTGTGAAGCCTTTGAGATCTTTCAACTGGAGAGTGGAAAGATAAAAAATCAGTTTTTTATTGAAAATCCAGGGCATAGACCAGGATTTTTACCAGTGTTCTTATCAGAGAAAGATGTTAATGTTGTGATTTCAGGGGGAATGGGCGCAACTGCCCAAGCACTATTTGGAGAGAATAATATGGATGTTGTCGTAGAAGGTGTATGTAAAAATTGCAGGAGGTGAAATTTTGCCAAGACCTACAAAACTAAGAAAAATATCTTTTGTCCCTGAGAATACATACTTTATACCCATGGGTATAAAGACATGTTCCGTTGAAAAAATTACTTTAAAACTAGAAGAGCTTGAAGCCATGCGGTTAAAGGATTTGGAAAATTTTTCCCAAGAGGAATGTGCTGAGAAGATGCATATATCAAGACAAACTTTTCAGCTAATTATCGATGAGGCGAGAAGAAAGGTTGCGGAAGCACTTACAACTGGAAAGGCGATCGATATACAGGGAGGCAACTATACCTATAACATTTGCAAGTATCAATGTGAAGATTGCGGCAAAAAGTTTGATGAAGCTTTGGAGCAAGAAAACCGTATTTGTCCGAGCTGCGGTTCGGCCCATATCCTATGCACGGTTAAGGAGCATTGCTGCATGAAACCATGCCGAAAACACTGGTGCAACAGGCGTTAGTTTAAAGAAAAACTATGCGGCTATAGGGCGGATGCCTAAAGCGGTGGGGCGGAGCAGTTTAATTTAAGAGCATTTGTTTTATGGCTTTTAGTAGGAGACGACCTGTGTGTCGTCCCGAATTAATATAAAAACCGATAAATTGCTATTGTGCAATTTATCGGTTTTTATTTTTGTTCTATAAAGCTAGTACAACCGCTACGCCACGGGGAGGGTTCCTCAGGCACATAAAAACATCTGTGCCAGACGAACCCTCCACATGACTCCGCTATCTCACACAGCGTTATAATAGCTTTACTGCAACTTATATAGAAAATAAATTCATATATGTAACACAATTTGAAAAAAAGCATAGTATGAAATTAGAAAAAAATTAAAATGAGTTAACCAAAGCTAATGTTCTACAGTCAAATGCTATCCAGGTAATATTTAGATATATAGATTATGCATATTCAAAGAAATGAATTTAACATTGATCCGTAGATAGCTTTTTTATTTTGTCTAAAATTAGCTTTGGCTAATATATAAAGTAAGGAGGTTTATTATGGAACTGCAAACAATTTCTAAAAGTCATATTCCGCTTTCTGCGGTATCTATTGGTACAGTTGCGCAAGTATTCAGGTTAGAGGCAGAGGGCCTTCAGAGACGAAGACTATTGGATCTAGGACTTGTGCCGGGAACGGTTGTAGCGGCTGTCCGGAAGAGTCCGCTGGGAGACCCCATCGCCTATGACATAAGAGGCGCAAGGATTGCCCTAAGGACAGAAGAATCAGAAAAAATTCTTGTGAAAGTGATCACACAATAAGTTGATATAGAAGGGGGAAAGAAATATGGGACTCAGTTGTCAATCTTGTGGGAAGGCAGTTTTAGATACAAAATTTAATATTAAAACATCAGGTCAAAATGATCTGGTTATTGCACTTGCCGGTAACCCGAATGTCGGAAAGAGTACAGTATTCAATGCATTAACTGGATTGAACCAGCATACCGGTAATTGGCCGGGAAAGACAGTAACAAATGCAAGGGGAAGTTTTTTTCATAAGGGGAAAAGGATCATTCTCGTGGATCTACCGGGAACCTACTCGTTGCTGGCAAATTCTGTTGAGGAACAAGTCGCAAGGGACTTTATTTGCTTCGGGGAACCGGATGCGACGATTGTTGTAACCGATGCTACTTGCATTGAAAGAAATCTGAACCTTGCTTTGCAAATTATGGAATTAACAGATAAAGTAGTTCTGTGTGTAAATCTTATGGATGAAGCAAAAAGAAAAGGAATTGATGTGAATATAAAAGCACTGGAAGAAGAATTAGGAATTCCAGCGGTTGCAACTACTGCCAGGAGTGGTAAAGGGCTTAGGGATCTGATGGACAGAGTATATAATGTTGCTTTGGCACATGAAAAAACAGCGCCTCGCCCAATGAAATACACCCCGGCCATCGAAGAAGAGATTGAAAAAATACTACCTCAGCTAAAGGAAATATTAGGAGATCAATTAAATGCCCGTTGGGTAGCGCTAAGACTCATTGAAGGAGATGCTACAATCTTAGAATCTATCAATAATTTCCTCTATGATGATAATAAATTTGACTGTGAGGGGGTCGCTTGTGTATATGAGTGCTAGTGAAGGTTATGCCAAAAGCCATGGACTGGAACGATTACAGCAAATGTTAAATCAAGAGAAAGGGCTTGAGTTTAGAGATGGGATTGTGAGCAGTATTTACAGTACCGCCGAAGAAGTTGCCCATAAGACTGTGAAAAAGACTTCTATTACTAAATATACATGGGATGAAAAGCTTGATGATCTTCTTACTTCAAAATATTTAGGTTTTCCGATTATGTTTATGCTGTTGGGATTGGTGTTTTGGTTAACCATAACCGGTGCCAACTATCCTTCTCAAATGCTTGCTGATGCTTTCTTTAGTCTAGAAGAACACATAACAGGATGGTTTATGGCAGCAAATGTCCCTGTTTGGCTTCATGGCATATTGGTACTGGGTGTGTATAGAACCCTGGCGTGGGTTGTATCGGTTATGCTGCCACCTATGGCTATATTTTTTCCATGCTTCACGCTGCTAGAAGATCTTGGATATTTACCTAGAGTTGCTTTTAATCTCGACAAATTCTTTAAAAAGGCCGGAGCGCATGGGAAACAATCCCTCACCATGAGTATGGGCTTTGGCTGTAATGCTGCCGGGATCATTGCCTGTAGAATCATAGAATCCCCAAGAGAACGCCTTATTGCAATGATTACAAATAACTTTGTTCCATGCAACGGACGCTTTCCAACCTTAATTGCATTAGGCACCATTTTTATTGGGGGCGTCATTGCTGCACAGTATTCTACCCTTGCGGCCTCTGCTTTTGTATCTTTATTGGTCTTAATAGGTATCGGGGCTACATTTGTCGTATCCTGGGGTTTATCTAAGACCGTACTAAAGGGAATCCCATCAACCTTTACACTAGAGCTTCCACCCTACAGAAGACCCCAATTTGGTAAAATACTATATCGATCCATTATAGATAGAACCATCTTTGTTCTTGGCCGTGCGATAGTTGTTGCAGCACCAGCAGGATTAGTCACTTGGCTCCTTGCCAATATCATGATTGGTGAACAAAGTATCTTAGCACTCTGTGCTGGATTTTTACAGCCATTCGCCCGTATGATCGGCTTGGATGGGTTTATTCTAATGGCCTTTATCCTAGGATTGCCTGCCAATGAAATCGTCCTGCCCATACTGATCATGAGCTACATGGCAGAAGGGGCTATGCTGGAGCTGGACAGTATTCAAGCCATGAAGGAACTGTTTATTGCCAATGGATGGACCTGGTTGACAACACTAAATGTCATGTTGTTTGCACTTTTTCACTATCCTTGTGGAACTACCCTTTGGACCATACGAAAGGAAAGTGGCAGTCTCAAATGGACCCTATTTAGTGCAGTGCTGCCTACGTTGATTGGAATTGCCTTATTATTTGTGATAACACAAAGCGTAAGATTTCTCGGATTTGCATAATAACCAATAAAGTCTGGTAGGCATGAAAGGATTGTGCTTTTATTGGGTTTGAATTTTATCACTCCAGTGGGTGTCGCTAGGCGGTTCATTAAACTTATCATACATTTCTCTGACTTCTTTTAGCTTTAGAAAAGCAATGAGATTTTCTATGGCAGAAATCGTAGGAGGGCTTAAATAATGCTCCATAGCTTCTGCCTCTTTTTCTAAATTACAATTGCTGCGGATAACTTTTAGAAACTCCTGAAGTACAGCATTTCTTCTTACTAAGAGTCTGCCCAGCTTTTCCCCATCATCAGTCAATCGTATTTCTGTATATCTTATATATCGAATCAGTTTTTCTTCGTGTAATTTTTTCAGCGCCTTAACGACAGAGGGAGATGAAACATTTAATCGGTCGGCAATATCTAAAACACGTATGCTACTTTTTAGAATCGACAAACGATAAATTTCCTCTAAATAGTCTTCTAAACTTGGTGACAGCATATAAAAACCTCCCATCTGTTTTGGAAAAGCAGTATGCATGAAAAGGGGTTTTATCCCCATTGTTATTTTGATATGGCCATAATAAAAAATCCTATAACTATATTTATGGCAAAAGGACTCCAGAAATAACAAATTAATATCATACTTATTCAAATATACGCTTCATGCGCAGGAAAAATGGAATGCCATTGAGAGGGAGGAAAATAATATATATTTATCCACGTTATTACAGTTCATAGCGACTATGTCAATAGATTAACAAACAGCGAATATATGAACGGCTTATGGTGTATAAAATTTTATGTATAAGGGTGGGAATTTTCCACCCTTATTTATGCTAGCATCGGAAGCCGGCGCCGAAAAAAGGGAAGCAGAATAGAATTACAAGCAGCAAGAAGAAAAATAATAGACTGCTGTCGCATCCACCAAAGACACCACCTACTCCACATTGTTTATCAGCCATTTTGTTCACCTCCTTTGAATTTTATAAAAGTTTTAGAAAGTGTGAGATATAAAAATACAGCTTGTTTCTTCTCCTAATACAAAATATGTAGTTCATTAATTAAGTGATACACCTTAGCAATTGCAAAAAATACTATTTCGATAGAGTATAAACTATGGCTGGAAGGGGCGAAATATATTTGAATATGGATATTGCCGCAATGATATATCCAAGAAGAAAAATATAATACCTAGGGTAGGTCCTAGGTATTATAAGGAGGTGATAGATTGATGACTGAATTTATCTTTTGCTGGAATTGAATAGATTTATAGTTTATGGATAGTATAAACAAAACTTTTATGTAAAAGAGATTGGAGCAAATCTCCAATCCCGAAGCCTACTAGCATCCAATCCCACAGCCACCAAATAAAAATGGGGAGCAGAATATGATTACTAATAGCAAGAAGAAGAATAGTAGCTCATCACCAGTTCCAAATAATCCTCCTAATGGACCTTGGAATAAAATCACCAATAATAAAAAGAAGAATAGTAAGCTGGATTGTTCACCAGGGCCGCATCCAAATAAGCCGCCGACAAAACCGCCTAATCCTTTAGCCTCTGACATATAGTACACCTCCTTTTTATCTATATATCTTTATTCTTTGTCCTCTTTCTACTTTAGGATATGTGATATAAACCATATGTGTTACTTTCCGGATTCTAAAAATTATCTTATAGGGATGAGGGATTTTTTCAATTATTTAACAGACACCGATCCAGAATAAATCATATTTAGGGTAAAAGAAAAAGCTCCTTAAATTTAAAGAGCTTTTTCCATAGATGAAAAAGGCGATAAAAAACAACTAAAAACAGAATTTAAAGTAAAACATCTATGAAATTTCGTAAATAAATAAGCCATGAGGCTTCAGGCTTAGCCTTCATGACTTATTGCTGTCTGCTTTTATCAAAAAGCCTTAAATAGATTTACCATTTCAATTGCTGTTACAGCTGCTTCGTAGCCCTTGTTTCCGGCTTTCGTCCCGGCACGCTCGATTGCCTGCTCAATTGTATCTGTAGTAAGTACACCAAAAATTACAGGGACTTCTGTATCTAAGGATACACTGGCAATGCCCTTGCTTACCTCACTGGCTACATAATCAAAGTGGGGCGTAGATCCTCTAATAACGGCACCTAAGCAAATAATTGCATCATATTTTTGAGATTTTGCCATTTTTTTTGCTGCCAATGGGATTTCAAAAGCACCGGGTACCCAAGCAATTTCAATATCCTTTTCCTCCGCTCCATGACGTTTTAAGGCATCTATTGCTCCGGAGAGAAGCTTGCCGCCTATAAATTCATTAAACCTCCCCACGATAATACCTGCTTTTAAGCCTTGTGCAATCAGATTACCCTCGTAAATTTTCATATTTTACTCCTCCTCAAGATTTAATATATGGCCCATTTTATCCTTCTTTGTTTTTAGATAATAAGCGTTTTTTTCATTATGATTCATCTGTATCGGCACTCTTTCAACAATTTCGATTCCGTGACCGGTTATCCCCGCAAGTTTTCGCGGATTATTTGTCATTAATTTGATTTTTTTCACACCCAGATCATTCAAAATCTGTGCACCAATTCCGTAATCTCTCATATCTTCCGGAAAACCGAGGGCAAGATTTGCCTCTATGGTATCCATACCTTCATCTTGAAGGGTATAGGCCTTTAGTTTATTAATTAAGCCAATGCCACGGCCTTCTTGCCGCATATAAATCAGTACGCCGCGTCCCTCCTTAGAGATTTTCTGCATTGCAGCTGCATATTGCTCGCCGCAGTCACAGCGCATGGAACCAAATACATCGCCAGTGAGACATTCAGAGTGGACGCGAACGAGTATAGGCTCTCCATCGGATATATTTCCTTTTACTAAAGCGATATGATGCTCCCCATTTAGTTTGTTTTGATACCCAATGATGCGAAAATTTCCATACTTTGTGGGCATATCGGCTTCAGCAGCACGCTCAATCAATACTTCATTTTTTCTTCTATAGGTAATTAAATCGGCTATGGTAATGATTTTTAGTTCATGCGCCTTAACAAACAGCATTAATTCTGGAACTCTAGCCATGGTGCCATCTTCATTCATGATTTCACAAATCACTCCAGCCGGATAAAATCCAGCAAGCTTAGCTAAGTCGACAGCAGCTTCCGTATGACCGGCTCTTTTTAGAACACCGCCTTCCTTTGCTTCAAGGGGGAATATATGTCCAGGCTTTTTGAAGTCCGTAGGTTTAGCTGTTGATTCAAGTACTTTTTGGATTGTATGGGCTCTTTCTTGGGCAGAGATCCCTGTTGTAGTGTCTAAGGCATCGATAGACACAGTAAATGCGGTTTGATGTGCATCCGTATTATGGCCAATCATCTGAGGAATATCCAGCTCCCGTAATCGGGCCCCTATGATCGGCATACAGATTAGCCCACGGCCATATTTTGCCATAAAGTTTACTGCTTCTGCTGTTGCGGTTTCAGCAGGCATGAGTAGGTCTCCTTCATTTTCTCTGTCTTCATCATCTACGACGACAATCATTTTACCAGCACGAATATCCTCAAGGGCTTCTTCTACAGTGTTAAATTTATACATTGTTTTTTCACCTCATTGTTTATTAAATATTTTTACAAAAAACCATTTTCTTTTAAAAATTCCATATCAATGCCGGGTTTTGGAGCAGCAGATTCTCTAAAAGATAAAAACCGTTCAATATATTTTCCAATCATATCACCTTCAAGATTTACTGCATCACCGGATGATTTTGTGAGAAGTGTTGTTACATCCTTTGTATGTGGAATAATTGATACCTTAAAAATACTTTCATCTACATAAGCAACCGTGAGACTGATCCCGTCAATTGCAATGGATCCTTTTTCGATAATGTATTTTAAAATTTCTGGTGGAGCAGATATGGATACCCAAACTGCATTGTCTTCCTGTTTGAAATCCCGGATGATCCCGATTCCATCAATATGGCCACTGACCCAATGGCCTCCTAAACGATCGCCCAGCCGTAGAGCTCTTTCCAAATTAACTTTACTGCTGCTGGTGAGATTTGCCAGATTGGTTCTTCGCATCGTTTCAGCCATAACATCTACAGCAAAGCTATAGGAAGTAAAATCGGTAACGGTAAGACATACACCATTGACGGCAATGCTATCTCCTAATTGAACCTGTTCTAAAACTTTTTTTGCGTGAATCACGATTTTCGCAGATTTTGTGCCCTTGAGAATAGATTGTACAGTTCCAACTTCTTCAATAAGTCCCGTAAACACTGTTATAGAACCTCCTTTCTTATATAGGCTTCCACCATCAAATCATTGTCTAATTTAAAAAACTCCATATTTTCCAGAAGAAAAGCATCACAGATATGGGCTGCACCAGTGCCGCCTACTGGAGTTTTTGCAGTTGTACCGCCAAGTATTTTGGGAGCAATGAAAGTAATGATTTTATCTACAATCCCTTCTTGCAGGGCTGTGTAGTTTAATGTGCTTCCGCCTTCAAGAAGGACACTGTCAAATTTGTTTTTTCCCAGCCATTCCATTACATAGTTTAGATTCACCTGATTATTTTTTACTGGTGCCATAAGCACCCCAGCCCCAGCAGCTTCTATGGATTTTATTTTTTTGCTGTCAGCAAGTTCGGTTACAGCTACAATTGTTTTTTTATGTGTATCACACTTAAGAATATTGGATTCTAGAGGGATTTTGCCATGGGTGTCTAGTACGATACGAACCGGATTTCTGCCCTGCATTCCTTCAAGCCTTGTAGTGAGCAATGGATCGTCGGCTAAAACTGTGCCGATACCTACCATGATGGCTGAATGCTGGTGGCGAAGCAAGTGAACATATTTTCTTGAGGTTTCATCTGTAATCCATTTTGATTCACCAGTAGCAGCTGCGATCTTGCCATCAAGAGTCATAGCGGTTTTGAGAACACAAAAAGGAAGACCTGTAGTGATATGCTTTATAAAAACTTCATTCAGCTTTTTCGCCTGGTGCTCCAGTATGCCGGTAATCACTTCAATCCCTGCATCTTTAAGAATTTGTATACCTTTTCCGGCAACAAGGGGATTCGGATCTTTCATAGCAATAATTACTTTTTTAATGCCTTTTTTAACGATTGCCTCTGCACAAGGAGGTGTTTTGCCATAGTGGGAGCAAGGTTCAAGGGTTACGTACATGGTTGCGCCCCCAACGCTTTCAGTGGCATTACTAAAAGCATTGATTTCTGCATGGGGACCACCGTATAGCCTGTGATAACCTTCTCCAATAATAGAATCATTTTTTACAATGACGGCACCTACCAGTGGGTTGGGATTTGTATAACCGGTGCCCAGCTTTGCCAATGCCAGTGCTCTATACATATATGTACTGTCCAAAAAATCACCTCGATTTTTAAAATACAAATAAAATAAGCCCTGAAAATAGTATTTTCAGGGCATTTAATGTATATTCCAATATACACATATAGATTATATGTATCAATGGATATGCTTCTCCTTCTTCCATCCAGACTGTACTGTCGGTCTTGGAATTACACCAAGTCTGCCTAATCGGCTCGCGGACTATAACCGCCGGTCGGGAATTTCACCCTGCCCTGAAGGATATTCTGTTGTCATATGCTTATGCTAACATGGTCAACAAAATATGTCAAGACAGAATTATATTGCATCAAAATTGTATCTGTAATATAATGATTGTATCACTACAAAATAATAGGAGGGGTACAATTATGGAAAATGGTTTAAATGTATCGGTGAACGCTGCAGGCAAAACAAAAGAACTTGTAACTTCAGGTTTATTAATCAGTTTGGTATTTATTGCAACGAAATTTATCAATATTCGATTACCCATATCGATCAATGGTGGATTGATCCATCTAGGAAATACCATGCTGTTTCTAGCTGCGATCGTTTTTGGAAAAAAGAAAGGTGCAGTTGCAGGAGCCTTTGGAATGGGCCTGTTTGATATTGCTTCCGGATGGATGGCATGGGCACCTTTTACATTCATAATCAGGGGAATTATGGGATATATTATTGGAAGCATCGCTTATGCGAAAGGAAGAGATGGGAGAAGCTTTTCATGGAATCTTGTTGGCATTGTGATTTCCGGAGTTATTATGATTTTGGGTTATTATATAACAGAGGGTGTGTTGTATGGAAATTGGGTTACGCCGATGACATCTATACCAGGAAATATCGTTCAAATTTTGATAGGTGCAGCCATCGGTTTACCGGCTGCAGCAGCTGTTAAAAAGACAAAACTTTTTTAATGAGGAAGAAGGAGATTAAGAATATGAAAAATCCATTAATCATGACACCAGGTCCTACCTATATCCATGAGGAAGTCAGGATGGCAATGGCAAGGCCGATTACCAATCCAGATTTAGATGCAAGCTTTTTTGAGTTTTATCAAGAGACTTGTAGTCGGCTAAAAGAGATTATTCAGACTAAGAATGATGTATTCATCCTCAGTGGGGAAGGGATATTAGGACTAGAAGCAGCCTGTGCATCCTTAATTGAACCAGGGGATCGTGTGCTGTGTATTGATAATGGCATATTTGGAAATGGATTTGGAGATTTTGTTAAGATGTATGGCGGGGAAGCAGTTTATTTTAAATCTGATTATCGAAGGGCTGTCGATGTAGCTTTGCTGGAAGCATTTTTGAAAAAAGATCATGATTTTAGAATAGCTACCCTTGTACACTGTGAAACTCCTTCAGGAATCACAAATCCAATAGAAGGAATCTGTAAATTATTAAATCAATACGGCATTATTTCTGTAGTAGATTCAGTTTCCGCAGTAGGGGGAGAAGTGCTTAAAGCCGATGAATGGGCTGTAGATATGATTTTAGGCGGTTCCCAAAAGTGCCTGTCTGCTCCTCCAGGACTAACCTTTCTGAGTGTTAGTCCTAAGGCTTGGGAAAAAATATTAAATCGTAAGATGCCGATCATAGGATACTATGCAAATCTATCCCATTGGAGAAATTGGTATCAAGAAAAATGGTTTCCCTATACACAACCCATTAGCGATATTTACGCCCTGAGATCTGCCGTAGAACGATGGTTGATGGATGAGAACCCTATAGAGAGACATAAAAAAATAGCAGAAGCTGTTCGAAAAAGTCTTT
The DNA here is from genome assembly GCF_001750685.1 of Geosporobacter ferrireducens. Classification (GTDB taxonomy): domain Bacteria; phylum Bacillota; class Clostridia; order Peptostreptococcales; family Thermotaleaceae; genus Geosporobacter; species Geosporobacter ferrireducens. The sequence goes on from NZ_CP017269.1 coordinate 4,296,326, forward strand.
TAGATGGGGGTTTGGATTTATATGCCGCTGATGGATTTTCAAATACAGTGACAACGGTTAATATCCCTGAAAATATAAGCTTTCAAGCCTTATATCAAACCATGCTAGAGGAGCATAATATTCTAATCGCAGGGGCCTTTGGGTTTTTAAAGGATAAGGTAATCCGTATTGGACATATGGGTGAAAATTGCCATGAGGATAAAGTGTACTTAACCTTAAAAGCTTTGGATCAAGTACTTAGAAAACATGGTATACAGCCGAAGGTGGAGCTTCACAAAGCTTTTATTTCTTATATGTAAGGATGGAGATGGTGAATATTGGAGAAATAATAACCATTGTTTATCCTATAAGAGAATGTTATAATGATTCGGTAGAATTGAATAAGACAGTTCGCAACCATCCTGTCTATAAACAAAACTATGGACTTACCGATTGAGGGATATATAGTCTATTTGTATGGAAGGGGACCGATATATCCCTTTTCTGATTTTCAGTATACAACAAATAGATATTATAGTACGTTTGATTAGGAATAAGTTTATGGGCAGATGATGCCCTTTTTTATTTTAGTTAAAAGGGGTGTATGTATTCAATAATCCAATAGGAGGAGGGACAAAATGAAAGTAGAAGGGAAGTTTTCGAATCATACAAATATTACTGCAGTTAGGAAGCTCACTATTTCAGGGCTGGTGATGGCTTTGTATATAGCTGTTATGTTTTTTACACAAGGATTTGCCTTTGGACAGTATCAAATTAGAATAGCGACATCACTGTATGCATTAAGTGCAATTTTTCCTTTTTTAATTGTACCCATGGGTATGAGTAATCTTTTAAGCAATACATTAATGGGTGGTTTGGGTTTGCCAGATATGATCGGTGGATTTATAGTGGGAATCATAACCTCTACGGCTATATATTCAATAAAAAGGTATAATCTTAGTGAATGGTTGATAGCCATTCCCATCATACTAGGACCTGGTTTGATCGTGCCGATTTGGTTATCTTATTTGCTAAATGTGCCTTATACGATTTTAGCCTCAAGCATTGTGATTGGACAAATCATACCAGGAATTACGGGTGTTTTATTAGTAAAGCAATTAAGAGATAAAGTGTAATAATATAGAGATTATCAAAGAATCATGAGGAGGTATTTCAATGGATGGAAGAACAGTGAAAGAACTAGAGGGTGTAACACTATTAGGAAATCAAGGTGTGAAATATAACTATGATTATGATCCTGCTGTTTTAGAGAGTTTTGTCAATAAACACCCGGACAATGACTATTTTGTAAAGTTCAACTGCCCAGAGTTTACGAGCCTTTGCCCAAAAACAGGACAGCCAGACTTTGCAACCATATATATTTCCTATGTACCAGACAATCTATTGGTGGAAAGTAAATCCTTAAAGCTCTATTTATTAAGCTTCAGAAATCACGGGGATTTTCATGAGGATTGTGTAAATATCATCATGAAGGATTTAATAAAGCTGCTGGAACCCAAATATATAGAGATATGGGGTAAGTTTACTCCAAGAGGCGGAATTTCAATTGATCCATTTTGCAACTATGGAAAAAAGGGAACGAAATGGGAAAAAGTAGCTGAAAAGAGATTGTATTATCATGATATGTATCCGGAGAAGATAGATAATAGATAGTACAATATGTGACAGGGGGTGGTTCTTGTGAATACAAAGAACTACCCCCTGTCACATATTGTAGGTGAATATTTTCATGTATAGTTGCCAATACTTTAGAAGCTAACAGAAGATTACTTGGAGGAAATCGCCTATGGCAATAAAAGTTGGAATTCCAAGAGCACTACTTTATTATGCATATTCTCCCTTATGGGTCACATATTTTAAAGAACTGGATGCAGAAGTCATGATATCGTCAAAGACAAATAAAAAAATATTGGATGAAGGTATAAGTACTACTGTCGATGAGGCATGCATACCGATAAAACTGTTTCATGGCCATGTGATGGATTTAAAGGATGGGGTAGATGTACTTTTTATCCCGCGTATTACCAGCATCTATTTTCAGGAATATATCTGTCCAAAATTTTGCGGACTGCCAGAAATGATTCAGCATTCAATAGAGGGCTTGCCGCCGCTTATTACTACAGAGATCAATTTTTTTAAATCTCAGGAATCCGTGAAGAACACCATCTATGAAATAGGAAGCTTTTTTACGAAAGATAAAAAAAAGATGATGAAGGCCTTTCAAAGGGCGAAAGAGGTATATGAAAGTTATCGTCGGCAGCTTCAAAAAGGAGAGATTCCTTCCTTGGGGGTGCCATTCCATATGTATAGGGCAAATTCCGGGGGGCATCCCCTGCGGAAAAAAGAAATTATGGTAATGGGTCATCCCTACAATCTATATGATTCCTACTTAAATATGGACCTCTTCTCAATACTCGTCTCAAGGAATAGCCAGATACTTACGCCGGAGATGATTAAAAGAAGTGTAACAGACAGTTTCATGAAAGATTATAAGACGAAGTTCTATTGGTCCTTTGCCAACCGATTGATTGGTGCCATGCTCTATCTGATTGAACAAGGTACGATAGACGGTATCATTTATATTTCTACCTTTGGCTGTGGTGTAGATTCAGTTGTGGCAGATATCATCGAAAAAACCATTCGTGAAAAGAGTGATATTCCCTTTCTTTTGCTTACCATAGATGAGCATCGGGGAGAGGCCGGATTTTATACCAGAGTTGAAGCCTTTATGGATATGTTAGAATGGAGGGTAAAGGATGAAAATTACGTTTCCCCATATGGGCAACCTGTACATCCCTCTAAAAGCTGTTTTTGAAGAATTGGGCGCAGAGGTAGTGGTGCCGCCTAAATCCAATAAAAGGACCCTTGAGCTTGGCACTAAATATTCTCCGGAAGGAATTTGTATTCCCTTTAAGCTTACCTTGGGAAATTATATTCAAAGTATAGAAAATGGAGCGGATACTTTGTTTATGTGGAGTGGCTGCGATGTTTGCAGGATTGGTTACTATCAGGCATTGCATAAAGAGATTTTAAAAAATCTTGATTATTCTATACAGATGGTTTGCGTAGAACCCTTTAAATCTATAGGAGAAATAAAGCTTTTTCTACATAAGCTAAAGCGCATTTCAAGCGGTGCCAATTATTTAAAGCTGGTGACTATTTTCAAAAAGGGTATATCACTGATTCAACAGGTAGATGCACTGGATGAGATGGTATGTAAAGTAAGGGCGAGAACCGAAGATCATTGGACAGTAGATAAGGTATATGCTTCATTTCAAGAAGCTGTCAGCCAATCTAGGGGATTTCAGGAAACGACCGATGTGATTGAGCAATATCGGCGAGCTTTTACTGAAATAACTGTAAATACATCAAAGGATATTATCAAGGTAGGTATCACCGGAGAGATTTATAGTGTAGTGGAGCCATTTATCAATCAGGACATCCTCCGTAAACTAGGACAGATGGGTGTAGAAGTATATTGCTCTGTAACTGCCAGTGAATTTATCCGAGAGCAAATTGATTTTTTGCCTTTCATTTCCTCTGAAAAGGATGAAGTTCACCGTGCGGCAAAGCCTTATTTAGATCGTGAGATCGGTGGTCACGCAAGACATACCATCGGAAACACGGTGCGGTTTGGAGAAAAGGATTTCGATGGCGTGATTCATCTAATGCCTTTTACCTGCATGCCTGAAATTGTGGCGCAAAGTATCTTACCTACCGTGGCAAGAGAAAAGCGTATTCCAATTTTAAAGCTGGTATTGGATGAGATGACAGGAGAAGCAGGAATACAAACAAGGGTAGAAGCTTTTATTGATTTGCTGAAAAGAAGAAAAAACTTTACAAAGGCAGGGAAGGATCAGTGATCCTTCCGCTGAATTTTGTGTTCTTAGACACACATCTATATAAAATAGGGCCATACACCTCTTAAATCCCAAAGACATAAGATATAGTGTAAATCATTTGAAATAAAGAGGTGGCGCAGATGGATAACAGCATTCAGTGCACAATGGCTGTAGCAGAAATCCGTGGAGGTCCTCTGGCACCGCAGATCAGAGGAACAGTTATACTGAAGGAGGTTCCGGGAGGAACGGAAGTATATGTTCAAGTGGAAGGGCTTCCTCACTATCAACCTGCCAGGAATGGAAAAGACCCAATCGGACCCCATGGATTTCATATACATGAGCACGGAACCTGTAAGGTAAGTGATCCTGAAGAACCTTTCGAGGCAGCAGGTGAACACTGGAATCCGACAAATCAGCCCCATGGCAATCATGCAGGAGATTTTCCAGTATTATTTTCCAATAATGGCATTGCAAGAATGTCTTTTTTTACAAATAAGTTTAGGCCCAGAGATGCTGTGGGAAAAACAATCATGATTCATGAAAATCCTGATGATTACCGATCTCAGCCTGCGGGAGATGCAGGGAGAAGATTAGCCTGCGGCATTATCCAATGTATGCAGCCGCAAACCCAAATATGGTCAGGATATGGATATACCAATTATTTGAGACCTTATTAAAAAATGATAGTCGATAAGCATCGACTATCATTTTTTGTTCTCAATTTATGCAGTTGCTTCTTCAAGGGCATAGCCTGGTACGAGCAGGGACTTTCCTTCCATCTCTTCAGGCTGGGGAATATCCATCATATGCAAAATTGTGGGTGCCAAATCAGCTAAGCGGCCTTCTGTAATCCCATATTCCTCTGCTGCATTAATAAGAATCAGGGGAACCGGGTTGGTAGAGTGGGCTGTGATTACATTTCCATCAGCATCTAACATTTCATCCGAATTACCATGGTCCGCTGTTAATAAAATCTGTCCGTCATACTGGATGACTGTGTCCACGATTTTTCCTACACAGGTATCTACAGTCTCCACAGCCTTTATGGCAGCTTCTATTACGCCAGTATGTCCTACCATATCTGCATTGGCAAAGTTTATAATAATTAAATCATAAATTTCTTTTTTGATTTCTTCAATGAGGCGATCTGTAACTTCTATCGCGCTCATTTCAGGTTGCAGATCGTAAGTGGCCACCTTTGGAGAAGGAATCAAAATACGTTCTTCACCAGGATAAGGGTTTTCAATTCCGCCGTTTAAGAAAAACGTTACATGGGCATATTTCTCTGTTTCTGCGATGCGAAGCTGCTTTAAACCTAAGCTGGAAATATATTCACCCAAGGTATTGGACAGTGTTTGCGGTGTATAGGCTACATGGACATTTGGCATAGTCGCATCGTATTGGGTCATGCACACATAGTATAGCGGGAAAAAACCATTTTTTCTTTCGAAACCTGCAAATTCCGGATCAACAAAGCTTCGTGTAATTTCTCTTGCCCGGTCAGGCCGGAAGTTGAACATAATCACAGAGTCATGTGGATTCACTGTAGCCACTGGCTGCCCCTTTTCACAGATCACCGTTGGAAGCACGAATTCATCTACAACGTTATGGTTATAAGAATTTAAAATAGCTTCCTTAGCAGAGGCTGCTGTTTCTCCTCTACCTAAAACCAGAGCATCATAAGCCGAGGAGACCCTTTCCCATCGGTTGTCGCGATCCATTGCATAGTATCTGCCGGCGATGGTGGCGATTTTTCCGACCCCAATTTTTTTCATTTCTTGCTCTAAGGCATCGATATATTGAGCAGCACTGGAAGGTGGCACATCACGGCCATCCAGGAAACAGTGCACATATACTTTTTCCAAACCTGCATTTTTTGCTAGCTTTAACAAGGCATAAAGGTGTGTATTATGACTGTGCACACCACCATCAGAAAGAAGACCCCATAGGTGTAGTGCTGAATGATGGGACTTAGCGTTTTCTATAGCATCCAAAAACACAGGATTTTCAAAGAAATCTCCATCTTCAATGGCTTTGCTGATTCGCGTTAATTCTTGATATACGATTCTGCCCGCACCAATATTTAAGTGTCCAACTTCTGAATTTCCCATTTGACCATGGGGAAGACCAACATCAAAACCACTGGCATGTGCAATACTATTTGGATAGTTTTCAAGATAACTGTCAATGTTGGGTGTATTGGCCTGCTTGATTGCATTGCCGTAGCTGCTTTCGTTTAATCCGAAGCCGTCTAATATCATTAATATGGTAGGTTTTTTCATGGGCTTAGATCCTCCTTCACTATTTAAACACACTGAGAGCCAATGTACAATTTGTCTGCAAATCTCTTGCAAGTTTATAATTAATTAACATTATATATCATAATACCCAAAGAATCAAAAGGAAAGCAATTATTTGTTAAAAAAAAAACATGTCTAGGGAAGCATTTTGGTAAATACTATTTTGTAACACCAGTAGCATAGAAATTATCTATAGAAAATGGAAAATAATTGATTTTTATCAATAGATAAGGGTATACTGTAGGTGTAACCGGTTTTATGACCGCAATCCAAGGAGGTGTTTTTATGAAGAATGTTGTGGTATTTACAAGCAATACATGACCGCATTGTCATACAGCGAAAGAGTATCTTTCGGGAAAAGGCGTTGTGTTTACAGAAAGAAATATTCATGAGGATCCAGATGCTAGAAAAGAGCTAATGAAGAACAAAATTATGGGTGTACCGGCAATTTTCATTGATGATGAAATTATCGTAGGTTTTGATAAGGTGAAGATTGACGAGTTATTGGGTTTATAGATAATTTCATGTGGTAATGAAGTCCACCCAAGAACTGCCCAAGTAATGGATGGCTCCTACTAAAGGATGATATTTTAGTAGGAGCTTTGTTATGGATTTTAAAAATTAGAATGAGGCAGTAGTGTTAATAATTGCTTTTCAACACAAAGATTTAAGGAGAGGCTTCTTTCGCCGATTTCTGAAAAATCAATGCACAAAGTATCTTGGCGAATTTCCTTTACGGTGCCAATACCGAAGGAAATATGCTTTACAGCAGCACCTTCAAAAAAAGGGTGTTCAAGACTCTCTTTTTTCGAAAAAGGTTTTGAAAAATGATTCCATAGTGAAGATCGATTGAGATTTGATGTTTGTGCTTTTTTATTTTGATTTTCGGTAGGACGGATTTTATTAATATATCCCTTAACTTCTTGCAGAAACTGAGACGGTTTAACCAGCGCACCATTATAAAAGTCAGTCGTTAATAGTTGTAAAGAGGTACGGGCCCGTGTCATGGCTACATAAAAAAGTCTTCGTTCTTCCTCTAGCGCTGTAGAATCTCCTGCTTCATGATCTGCAGAACTGGATGCAGTAGGAAACTGCCCATCGATCAGATCAATAATGTAAACATGATCAAATTCCAATCCCTTGGCACTATGAATGGTTGAAAGAAAAACCGAGTTTTGCTTCTGTTTTTTCGATGTTTCCATAAGCCTCGGCAATTGATGCAATCTTTCTAAAAACTCTATAAAACTATTCGTATGATTAGCTATGCGTTTCAGATTCGATAAAATGATCTGAAGGGTATCATAAGAGTATTTTAAACGTTTGCTGTTGGTTTGCAGGTAGTTGTTGTAGTTTAGATGATTTTCAATAAATAGGAGTGCTTCTAAGGGTGACTTTGCGGCTAATTCTGTAAAATCTTTTTTCAAATCGATCATACGATCTTTCTGATAGCTGCGAAATCCGGGAAACTGGATCAGACAATCAAAAACCGACTGCTTATTTCGCATGGTTTTTATATAATCTAAGGCAGTTCTTGGAATGTAACGGTTCATTTTATAATAAATTCTCTCAAAGGATTCCAAATCAAAGTGATTCATAGACAAGTCCAGAAATGCAAGGAGATCCTGAACGATCCAATGTCTAAAAAAATGAAGCTTTGTGTCTCGAATACAAAAGGGTATGCCACTGCGGTCCAGAACTTCTACCAAGGGGATGGCTGAGAGATTATTGCGGTAGAGAACAGCTGCTGTTGAAGCCGGCAGATTATTTTTAAGTTGTTCTATCAAGTAAACCAATTGGGATTCTTCATCCTGCAGAGAAAAGATCTCAATGGGATCTTTCATAGGATTTTCTGTATACAGCTTCTTTGGATAACGGTGCTGATTCTTGCTGATGAAACAACTGCTTGCATGAACGATGTTCTGGGTGGATCGATAATTTTGTTCCAAATAAAACAGCTTTGCATTGGGATAATCTTTATCAAAACGCAGCAGTATTTCAGGGAAGGCTCCCCGGAAACCATAAATTGATTGATCATCGTCTGCCACCATGAACAAATTATTGCTTGGAGCAGCCAGCAGGCGAATCATTTCATGCTGGATCTTCGATGTATCTTGTGCTTCATCTACCTGTATGTAGGAATATTGTTGGCGATATTTATTTAACAATAGAGGATTGTTTTGAAGAATTTCTAATGCTAAGCAGAGCATATCATCAAAATCAATGAGAAAATTACTTTTTTTATAATTTTCATAGCGAATATATAATTCTGAAAGCCGGTCAATTTCAAAATCAGTAGTATAGATTTGTGACGAGGGTATCATCATATTTTTAATATAGCTGATGGCATTTGATAGTTCTTCTAACTTATCCTCTGCTAAGTAATCCTGATTGACTTCCCTATAAATCTGTTTGAGGAGCATTGCTTTGTTCATCGATTGATTTTCTTGTTCAATAAAAGTATACCGGAGCTTTTGCTTTGCCGCGAACTGTCTCAAAACACCATATGCAAAGCTGTGAATAGTGGAGAAGTGAACCTCCTTATGGGCGATATCCTTGAACAACTGGCTGAACCGATCCCCCATATCTTTTGCTGAAGCTTTACTAAAGGTAAGTGAAAGAATGTTCTTAGGATCAATATTATGCATGAATATAAGATGTGCAGTTCTACAGATCAGAAGCGTAGTCTTGCCTGCTCCTGGAACAGCCAATACCATAGCTGGTCCATCTTTATGATAAAGTGATTTTTGCTGTTGGATATTTAAGGAAATACCATATTTGCCAGCCAACAGATCTGTAAAAGTATTCTTCAATGATGGAGCCTCCCTTATGGATTCAGTTCTTTTTCTCCACTTAGTATAACAGAAAAAAAGACTGAAAGAGAAGTTTAGAAATATTAAAAAATAAGATTCAATGGAAAATCAGAGCATTGCTTTAATAATTTGGCCGAATTTGATATAATCTTCTTATGGAGAAATGAAGTTAGCAGATAAGGAGTCGTAACATATGAGACTAGTACCCATTAATTGTATAAAAGAAAATAGTTATCTTGCACAACCCTTATATGATGGAGAGGGTCGCATTCTACTTAAAAAAGGGGTAAACCTCAATGAATCATTACTTAAAAAAGTAGAAGAGATTGGGGTGTATAGCCTTTATATAATGGATGAATATAGCGATCAGGAGATCGAGGATATTATTAAGCCGCAGATGCGGATTCGAGCTGTGAAAACAATTAAGGATACTTTTAAGACTTTTGAACAGTCTTTCCAGCAAAACCAACAATCGAAAAAGATAAAACAGTTGGAACAGGAAAAAGAAAAGCAGATTGGTTCGCTAAAAGATGTATCTAGGGGTATTGTCGACGAAATTCTAAGCAACCGAAATATTATGATTAACTTAGTAGATATAAAAAGCTTGGATAATTACATCTATGAACATTCTATGAGTACTGCGGTTCTCTCCCTCGTGCTTGGAATCGAATTAGGTTTAAATAAAAATGAATTATATGATTTGTGCATTGGGGCTATGTTGCATGATATTGGAAAAGCGTTTATTCCAAAGGATATCCTATTTAAAGAGAATCGGGATAAAAAAGAGAAGCTTTTAGTTCAAGCCCACTGCCAAAAGGGTTATAATTATTTGAAAGACAATAGTGAAATCTCCGGGTTAGTCAAAATTATTGTCCTACAACATCATGAACATGTAGATGGAACGGGATATCCATCGGGATTACGGGATGCGCAAATTAATAAGTTGGCAAAAATTGTTGCCATAACAGATCAATATGATAAATTGACATCCGGTTCGCCTTCTCAAAAACCTGTTCCGCCACACGAGGCCATTGAATATATTATGGGAGCAGCCGGTAGATACTTTGATTTTAAGATGGCTCGTACCTTTGTACACAAAGTAGTTCCTTATCCGATAGGGACCTTAGTAAAATTAAGCAATGGAGATGTAGGCGTGGTGGATGAAATATTTGATAAGTTTCCTTTGCGGCCACGGGTGAGAATTATCCGCCAAAACGCTAATCGCATCGAAATGGAGTTTATTGAACTTATGAAGGAGATCAATCTGGTAATAGAAGGTATTCTTCATGAAGTACCCAATGTGTCAGTGCAGCATTATTTAAAAACGAGATAAAATGAGCAGTAAAAGCCATTGTTTAGGAATTTGGCCTAAACAATGGCTTTTACTTATTCTGATATGTGAATTTCTACGGAATTAACCGGGAAAAAGAATCGATTCATTGAATGAATCATAGTATTATTAAAAGAGCGAGTTTGCTTTTGAACGTTATGGGGATAGACAGGAGGCATGCGAATTGCAAAGAAGTTATGATGTAATTGTAATCGGTGGAGGTATAATGGGTTTATCAACTGCCTACTATTTAGTGAAAAAAGGAAAACGAGTTTTGCTGCTTGAAAAAAATGAGCTAGGCAGTGGTGCATCTGGTGCCTGTGATGAGATGATTTTGCTGCAGTCTAAAAAGCCAGGCAATCTATTAACGATGGCCATAGAAAGTTTAGAGATGTACCGAGGCTTGTCGGAAGAACTAAAAATGGAGATAAACTTCGAAGTCCGTGGGGGCATGGTATTCATAGAAAATTATGAACAGCTTCGTGTTATGGAAGAATTTGTGGAAAGGCAGAGAAGTTTTGGATTGAATGTTGAAATCATTGACAGGGGAAAGGTTTATGAGAAACAACCCTATGCAAGAGACGGAATTCTTGCTTCAACCTACAGTCCCAGCGATGCCCAAGTTTATCCCTTTAAGGTCATGAGAGGATACCTGGCAAGAGGAATAGAACAAGGACTAGAAATACGTAAAAAGGTGGAAATTTCCCATATTATACAGAAAAACGGTTATTGGAAAATTGAATTAGAAGATCAGGCACCGGTAGAAGCTGAATATATTGTAAATGCAGCTGGTGCCTGGGCGGGAGAAATCGGAAAAATGATTGACATAGAGATTCCCGTAAGGCCCATACGGGGACAGGTAGCCGTAACGGAACCTATCGCCGGAATTGGAGAAACCAATGTTTGGAGTGCTGAATATATTGTTAGAAAAATAAAACCGGAGCTTAGCCTTCGACGGGATCAACGCTGTGAAGAACTGGGAATTGGTTTTGCATTGAGTCAAGCTGCTACAGGGAATTTCTTGCTGGGAAGCTCCAGAGAAGAAGCTGGCTTTTCGAAAAGTACCACCTTTGAGGTAGTTGAAAAAATTGGACAGCAAGTAGTGGAATTTTTTCCTATTTTTAAAAAAGTGAATATTATACGTACTTTTGCAGGGTTACGTCCGGCTACACCGGATGGAAAGCCAATCTTAGGAGAAGTAGCAGGAAGAGAAGGCTTCTTTATTGCAGCGGGGCATGAAGGAGATGGGGTGGCACTGGCACCTTTGACAGGTAAAATGACAGCGGATTTGATCTGCGGCCAAAGATTATCCAAGGAATTCCAAGCCCTTAAACTAGACCGATTTCTATAGATAAATTGTTTGGAAGATAACAAAAGATTTTTCCCCTTTAAGAAGGGGCCATGATATAATGGGGATATATGGCAAAGGGGGGAACATTGTGAAAAAAAAGAAAGCAGCATTATTGATATTTCTAGCAGTATTCTTGATAACAGGATGTACAGCGAAAAAAGATTACTTTGTTTACACAGGTGTAGAGAAGGATTGGAGTATGCAAATCCCTATATCCTATGAAGACCATATGGAAGAAAACAATGAGACCTTCAAGATCTATATGAAGGCTTTTAAGAATAATAAGGGAACAGTTTTAAATATCATGGAAATGCCTGATGAAGGAGAAAAGATTGCCAGTGAAGAACATATTAAAGAAGAATTGTCATCTGTTGATGACTATTTACATTTAGAGAGACTTGAAACCATCGATTTGCAAAATGTGGGAAAAATTTATGGTGCATTGGTAGAGGATAATGCTACCGACAGCCATATGCTCATGTACAAGTGGAATCATAATAACAGGCTTATTTCAGTAATTATCTACCAAAAGAAGGCTTTTACACTGGAAGAAGAGGCGCAGATCAAGAGTATTATAACTACAATAAAAGTAAAATAGCGTAGCCATAAGAAGGCTACGCTTTTCTATTATATAAAAAATAGGGGATGAAATCCCCTGCCGCCTTCAGGAAGGTGCTCAGACAGCTTTGCTGTCGTCGACGCTCTTTTTATATAAAGCTAAAGTTCAAGTTAAAGTTGAACCTTAACTTGAATAGGTTTATTTCTAAATATATATTACATAAATTGTTTTAGCCTTATATCATTTTGAAATTGTTACGGGTATTATCTACGCTAGAAAGGGGATGTATTTTTTATTTATGCCAAAAATTCAATATTGATAAAAGTGTACTTGACAACATGGTATTACAGTTGTAATATTACAGGGAGTACATTTGTAATACCATGTTGTTAAAATATCATAATGGAGAGAAGGGAGAATAGTAATGAGCGAAAATATGTCAAGAATATCAGATGCAGAATGGAAAGTAATGGAAATTGCATGGCGGCAACATCCCATTACCGCTGCAGAAATTATTGAAGAGCTGATCGTAAAAACAGATTGGAATAGAAAGACGATTCATACTTTAATTCGCAGACTTGTACAAAAGGAAGTACTAGGGATTGAAAAGGAGAATCCATATGTTTATTATCCATTAATTGGAGAAGAATTTTGTAAAAAAGAAGAGACAAAATCCTTCTTAGAAAAGGTATATAACGGATCACTGCAATTGTTGATGGCTAATTTTCTAAAAAACGAAAATCTGTCAAAAAACGAAATAAAAGAACTCAAAAAGCTTCTAGATGAATGTGATGACAGAGGTGACGAAAAGTGACTTTATTGAATGCATTTTTAATAGTCTTAAAAATGTCATTTTTGGGAACCATTGCAGCGATAATCATCCTTCTTATTAAAAAAATATTTAAAAATAAAATCAGTGCGTCTTGCCATTATCTGATTTGGATGATTTTGCTGCTTAGGTTAATTGTACCCTATTGTCCGGAGAGCTCTGTCAGTGTTTATAATTTCTTTACAAATCATAATTATGGAACAGAAGAAATCCAATCCCCGGTAATCAATAATGTCGGTCATAATGATATCCATTCCAATAACATTCAATCCGGAGTAAATCCTTCAGCCCAAAAAGACCTAAGTACAAGTTTATATTCAACAAAAGATGGAAAGCAAGAGCTTGCAAATAAAATTGAGCCTAGTATTTTTAATTCGCTACAAAATCAAAGGCCATATACCTTTTCAGATTATACTTATGATTCTAATAAAGATAAATTTCAAGCTCCATATATTGCAGCGATTATATGGCTGCTGGGTACATGCCTTGGGGGGCTGTATATTTTATGGCTGCAAGTATCTTACAGCATAAAAATAAGTAAATTTGAACTATGCAATGACAGAAATATAACGGCGATCTATGAAATCTGCAGATCAAAAATGAAAGTAAGAAAAGAGATACCTTTAGTAATGGATACCAGCATTAAAACACCTTCATTATTAGGAATTTTTTATCCCAAGATACTGCTGCCGTCAGATTATGTTGAAAGATTGACAGAAGAAGAATTTAAATTTGTTTTTATGCATGAGCTGTCCCATTATAAACGAAAAGATATTATCCTTCGCTGGCTTTTAATTTTCCTTCAAATACTCCATTGGTTTAATCCCGTGATATGGTTTGCCTTTAATATTATTCGTCAAGATTCGGAGAAGGCCTGTGATGAACAGGTATTGTCTTATATAGAACCCAGCGAGTATAAAAAATACGGAAATACCATGCTGAAAATGCTTGACATTTTTTCTGGGTACAACAGCATATATGGTGCTGCAGGCATGATAGACCGCAAAAAATTAATCACAGAAAGAGTGAAAAATATCGTGAATTTCAAAAAAAATTATGTATTATGGTCAGTTGCCGGCGTTGTCATATTTTCAGTTTTAGCGGTTTTTCTACTGACCAATGCCAGACAGCCGGTACAAGAGGTGGTAAAAATCAAATATGAAGCAGAGAAAATTATCCCCAATACCGAAATGGGTGTACTCGGCAGGATGAAGCTTTTATCAAATGAACATCTTCTTACATACGATATGCAAAACCGCCGGCTGATGACCATTGATGATGGGGGAAATAAAAAGGAAATCCACTGTGAAGGCTTGCCGCAAGACTTTCGCCTGCAGCTTTTTACGGCTGATGCCAAAGATGCAATCTACATATTCGACGGGAGTGCAGAGCCCAAAATTTATGTTTTTAACCTGGAAGGGGAAAAAATAAAAGAAATGCAGGTAGAACTGAAAGATGTAGATCCGTCGGAAATGCATGCAGTACTCCAATGGGATATGAAAGTAGATTCAAAGGGAAATATCTATTTACTAATCCCGCAATTGCAGACACAACAGGCAAGCACTCAGGTATTTGACCCGGAAGGGAAACATATAAAAACGTTAAAATCAGATGGTTATGTTTGTGTAGAGCTTGATGCGGAAGATAATCTATATACGATTGCCTGGGAGAATAGAATTGTAATTACAAAACAAAATCCTTTAACAGGAGAAATTTTTTGGCAGTATGAGGCTGAGAACAATCTTTCCTACGTTCGTAATGCAGCCTATTCCAAACAGGATCAATCGCTGTATCTAGTGGAATTAAACAGCAACAGCGTTTCAAAGTTTGATTTGCAGAACCAGTCCTTAAGTAAGATGATGAATATGGATGCCCTATTAATTGATGAGAGTTTAGATTCATTTTATCTTCAGGATTGCGCCATTAGCAGGGATGGGAGTATTTACCTGCAGGCTTATAATATGAAAGACAGTAAAAGCAATCTATATAAAATCCATTCCAAAAAGGTTCATGTTGGAGAGGGTATAAAGACATTGACAATTTCCGTAAGATATTTATCCCCCGTATTGGAATATGCTATAAACAAATTTGAAAATCAACATCCGGATATTGTCATAAATATAGAAAACCATAATGCTTTTTCCTGGACTACCTCAGATATGAATTACGAAGAAATACTGCAGGCTTCAGAAGAAAGTACGCAGAAGGAATATGATTTTGTTCAGAAAATGAATGCACAGATGCTGACCGGAAAGGGGCCGGATATTCTTCTTATAGACAGTATTCCTTACAGAAAGTATGCAGATAAAAATTTGCTTGTAGACCTAAAAGAGCTTATAGAAAAAGATTCTTCCTTTGACAAGAGTCAGTATTATGCGAACATATTCGATGCTTTGGCCTATAAAGATAAATTATATGCTATGCCACTGGATTTTTCTTATTCTGCCATTGTGACAAATACAGCTTTTTTAAAGGAGCAATCCATTGAAATCAATGATAGCAGCTGGACCTGGAAGGATTTTATAGACATAGTCAATAAAGCGACAAAGGATATGGATGGAGATGGAAAACCGGATATGTACGGAATGCCTACCATTGCACCGGAAAGTTTGTTTAGGTACCTGTATAACGCTTCAGACAAAAATTTTGTTGATTACGAGACGCAGAAAGCTTATTTTACATCAGGAGAATTTATTGATTTATTAAAAATGTGTAAAAACATCTCTCAGGGGGATTTTGTAAACCCAGATGTTTCAGAAGCCAATTCAGAGCAGGGCGGAATGGTGTTTTATCCATTTCTCGTAAGTGATTTTTCGATTTTTTACAGCAATGGCCTGATTAATGCAGATGAAGTTAGTTTTTACCGGTATCCCGCTGGAAACCAAGCTACATATAATTTTAGTGCAGGGGAAATGTACGGGATAAATAGCCGGACCAAACATCAAAAAGAGGCATGGGAATTTATCAAATATCTTCTTTCAGAGGAGGTTCAATCTTATCAAAAACTTTATGGGATACCCGTAAATAAAAAGGCCAAGGAAATGAAAATTAAAGACCATTTTTCCACTGCAGAAAAAACAATAGAGGAACAGGGATATCTTTACAGCTATCAAGTTGTATCTCCGGAGGGGATCAAAAAACAGCTGAAAGAGAATATGGAGAAGTTAGATAAAATTTTGCCGGAATTAAATCATTGCAATATAAATGATATCCAAATTGATCAAATTATCAGTGAAGAGGCTGGAAGGTTCTTCAAGGATGAACAATCCGCCGAGGAAGCGGCTGAAATGATCCAGCGTAAGGTGGAAATGCATTTTAAAGAATAAAAGGGGCAGAAAGCGGATGAAGATGAATTTAACCAGAAGGCGTGCATTATTGGTTTTTCTGTTTCCAAGCCTGTTCGGGTTTCTATTGTTTTACATCATTCCTTTTTTAGGGTGCGGATGGTATTCTTTAATGGACCGCGCTGTAGGAGGAAGCTTTGTAGGGCTAGAGAATTACGCAAATATATTATCCAATGATTTATTTTTAATGGCATTGGCCAATACGGCATATTTTATCCTATTGGCCGTGCCTGTTACCATGCTTTTGGGATTGATCCTTGCAATATTGTTAAATCAGAAGATCCATGGCAGCAATATTTTTAAAGCTGTTTTCATCGCCCCAATGGTTATTCCAACCGCATCCGTAGTGCTGATCTGGGATATTCTCTTCCATGGACAGGGGGCACTAAATGCATTGCTTACTTCGCTGGGTTTTAATGTTATCGATTGGCTAAATTCTGATAAAGCGAGAGGGGTTATGGTTCTTCTTTACGCATGGAAAAATGTCGGATATTGTATGGTGATTTTTTTAGGAGGTCTTTTAAAGATCCCTAAGGAGTGCTATGAAGCGGCAGAGATGGAGGGGGCCGGGGCAATAAGCAAACTGATTTATATTACCATTCCCTATCTTTCACCTGTTTCTTTTTTTGTGCTGGTTATATCCGTCATAAATTCCTTCAAAATTTTCAGGGAGGTATATCTTCTGGCAGGTCCGTATCCCCATGAAAGTATATATACGATGCAGCATTATATGAATAATGTGTTCGTTTCTTTGGATTATCAAAAATTAAGTGCAGCGGCATATGTGGTAGCTCTAATCTTGGGTCTTTTAATATATGCCTTATTCCGGTGGGAAAGTAAATACAGCAGTTTTTACAAATAAATGCTGAAAAAGGAGGTGGCCTATGCTGTTTAACCTAAAAGCGGTAGGATCTAATAAAAAGCTTATGATATACATTTTTTTAACAGCTTTATCCTTATTTTTTATATTTCCTATAATCTCCATTATCGTTAATTCATTTATGGGAGCAGAAGAAATTGCACAGCACTATCCTGCATTTGCGCCCTCACAAAACATGGAAAATTCTAATGAATTTATGACGGTAACGCTCATTCCGGATATGTTTACACTGAGTCAATATAAAAATGTCCTTTTTCGTCAATTCCTTTTCTTAAAAATGTTTTGGAATTCTGTCGGTATTGTTGCAGCGATTATTATAGGACAGGTCGTTATTGCATCGACGGCGGCTTATGCCTTTGGGAAGATATCCTTTAAGGGTGGAAATAAAATATTTTATCTTTATATTGTTGCAATGATGATGCCCTTTCAGGTTACACTGGTTCCTAATTATTTGATTGTGGATAAGCTAGGCATCATGAATACCTATAGGGCATTAATTCTTCCTGCCATTTTTTCACCCTTTGCTGTATTTTTAATGAAACAGTTTATGAACTATATTCCGAAGGAGTGCATTGAGGCAGCTCAAATAGATGGTGCCGGGTATTTTGAAATATTCTTTTATATCATCCTTCCCATGTTAAAACCAGTACTGGCTTCCCTTATAATCCTTCAGTTTATCGATTACTGGAATATGGTGGAACAGCCCTTGCTGTTTATAGATAATACTGTAAAAAGACCTTTATCTACTTATTTGTCGATCATTGGAAAGAAAGACTTTCAATATGCTTTTGCCGCATCGACCCTGTACATGCTGCCGGCTTTGTTTATATTTTTTTATTGGGACTCCTACCTAGTTGAAGGAATACAACTGAATTCAAGTATAAAGGAGTAGGCCTGTTATTGGAGGTTAATGATGGAGAATTATGAAGAAATAATGAATGAACGAAAGAAAAAAATATTTGGAAAAGGAATTATGATTTTCTTTGGTACGATGATGGTTATTACTTTTTTTTCAAAAACCATTCAAAATATGCTTCTTCCCGAGGTAACTGTATCCAGGCCAAGCTCGGGGATATTGACATATGAAGCTGCAGGAACGGGAACGATTATTCCAAAGGAAACTGTCCATGTGTATCCCCAGTCGACAAAAAGAATAAAAGAAATAAGGATTGAAGCAGGTGAAAAGGTAAAAAAAGGACAAATCCTAGCCCTTCTTTACAGCCAAGCTTCAGACAGTAAATTAACTGAAGAAGAAATAAATTTGAGGAAATTGGAAACCAACTTAGAAAAATTGCTTTTGGAAACAAAAAGTACGCAAGTGGGAATTCTGGAAGTGGAAATGGAAAAGGCTTCAGAAAGAGTGGCTAAGCTGAAAGATGATTTAAACAAAAAGCACAAATTATTAGAGGCAGGAGCTGAAACCGCTGAAAATGTCAGAGAGGCACAATACAATCTTGAAACAGCCCAAAAAGATTATCAGCAAAAAAAGATAGAGCTTCAGGAAGAAAAAAATAAGCAGCAAGTATCGCAAGAAGAAAAAAGAAAGGACATTGAAGCCCTGCGCTACGATATACAATCACAGCAATTAAAAATAGAGGAGCTGCAGGGGGAGGAGGCAGTTATTTCTCCCTGTGACGGTATTGTTAAAGAAATATATGCTCAAAGCGGCAAATTAGCACCTGATCATGAGCCCATATGTTCCGTTGTGCATTCGGAGAAGGGCTTTAGCCTTTCTGTTTCCCTGGATTTAGAGAATAATAGTTTTGTGTCTGCCGGAGATTCTATGCTAGTCAGCTTAAAGTCAACAGGCAAACTGGTAGATATACCTATCAGAAAAATTGTTATCAAAGATAATTATAAAGAACTGACAGCTGATTTAGATGAAACAGATTTCTTAGGCGGTGAAAGGGTCGATTACCGTATCATTAAAAAATCAAAGAATTTCAATATGATGATACCAAATACAGCTCTTGGAAGAGATAATGGAGGATATTTTATTTTTTTACTGAAAGAACGGGAAGGGGCTTTGGGGAAGGAATATTATGCGGAAAAACAGTATGTGACCATAGGAGACAGTGATAATCGAAACACTGTAATCGTGGGAGGTTTGGAAAACCGGTCCAATATCGTGTATGATTCTGAAAAAGTAATCCGCGACGGCAGCAGGGTACGCCTGAAGCAAAGGATGTGACCTAAAATGAATCGGATAAAAGGATGGAAGTACACTTTGATTTTAGGAATCTTTACTTTGCTGTTCAGTATGGGTTTCATCCAGGGAATAAATAAAAATGCCGAAGGGTTATTAAGTACATTTGGTTTTGATAAAATATCTGTTGAAGCAAAAGAAAATCCAATCAAAAGCAGAACCTACGGGTTTACGAAAAAAGAAGTTTGGCACTTAAAGCGTAAATTAAAGGAAAATCTTACTCTATTTGTCTTTCCATTTGAAGAAAATATAAAAAATTCATCAAACACTATGTTTGCCAAAATTCTGGCTGTAAGTGCCTCTTATCCAAGCTTTGCTGATGTTCATATGGTACAGGGGAGTTTTTTAACAGAAAAGCAGGAAGAAAATCAGGACCGGGTTTTAGTAATAGAAGAGGAGGCTGCCTTAAGGATATTTAAGAGTACAGATATTCTTGGTATGGACGTGGAGCTGATGGATAAAAGTTTTACAGTTATTGGAGTGAATAAGAGGAAGCGTACCTTTTTATCTAATTTGCTAAAAAGAAAAGAACCGGATGTATATATTCCTTTACAGACTGCATTTGTATTGGATGAGAACATTGAAATTCCCTATCTCCAAATATCAATACTGGAGGACGAAAAAGGAATTCAAAGTGAAAAAGCGGTTGGAAAGATACTGGAAGATATGGGAAAAGGACCGTCAAACTATAAAATTGTGGACTATAGAGGGTTTCAAAAAAGAGCTTATCCGATAAACGCTATAACGACATTGATATTTGCTATGCTGATGATATATTATCTTATCCGAAGTCAAATAAAAACCATAAAAGAGATATTTTCAACCCTAGCAGACGGCTGTAAGTCTCATTATTTTTTAGAAGCAGTGCAATCGAATAAAAGGACCCTTGGCTTTCTCATGATACATTTTCTATTTTTGATTTGCTGTACTTATATCGTACTGAAAAGGGTCCGGTTTGATTTTTATCTATCGGCAATCAAGGATCAGTATGATCTCTACGATATAAGTATATTTATAAATAATTTATTTGAAGTTGTTGCTGCCAAGACTTTGTTTCAGTGCATATCTTATTTTTCAGAATTTCTCATTACATTTATTTCTATCTCAGGTGTTACGCTTGGAGGTTTATTGCTATATTTAAGTTTTTATTTTTTACAGCACACCCGGCAACAAATAGACAAGGTACTTTTCTTTTTCAGCGTATCCTACCTGGCAGCCCTATTGTTTGCAAGTATAGTTATGAAAGTTATACAACTGCCGGCTATGATTGATATAAAAAGTACAATACTTATTTATAGTTTTCTATTCTTTATAACATATAGAAAACTATGTGCATTTAATAAAAAATTATAGGTCATACAAAAGGAAAGAAGGTCTGCGAACCAATGCAGCGTTATCTGTAAAGCAGTGTAGGAAATAGTTATTATAAAAAAACTTGACAAAGATACTTGAATGTGTTAAAGTATTAAAAATGTTAAAAGTGATGATCTGGAAATAGTATGGGGCATACTGTAGTGCAGAGAGGAAACCATTTGGTGAGAGGTTTCTATACAGTTCTTCAGAACCCGTCCGGAGAACTGCAGGCGATGAGCCTTGCCGGGAACAGCTCCGTTAACAGGCTGGGGATATCTTCTATTAATAATAGAATGTGTCTCACTGAGATGACTTTGTGTCAAAAAAGGTGGTACCGCGAATGAGACTTCGCCCTTTTATATTTGGGCGAAGTTTTTTTATTTTGTTTTTGTTTAAAATACAATGTATGATGGAGGTTGATGAAGATGGAAAAACAGCAAATTGGTGTCATTGGTGCTGGAAACATGGCAGAAGCGCTGATACATGGCATGATTACCTCCATGAGGTTTTCCAGCCAGAGCATTTTGGTTAGCAATCGAAGCAATCGAGATCGTTTAGCGTACCTAAGTAAAAAATATAAAGTTAAAACAACGGATAAAAAGAGTTTGGTGGAACAGTCGGATGTAATTGTTCTTGCGATGAAACCACAGGATATTTTCTCTGTTATTGAAGAAATCAAAGTTTGGATGAGGCCAAACCAATTATGCATTTCTATTGCTGCAGGAATAGAAATGGCATCTTTGCAAAAAGCTTCAGGATTGGAATTATCTATTATAAGAGCCATGCCCAATACGTCGGCGAAAGTACTCTGCTCTGCTACTGCTATTGCCAAAGGTGAAAATGTAACAGAGGAGCAAATGGAGCTGGCCAGAAAAATTTTTTCCTGTGTAGGCACCGTTCGAGAAGTTGCAGAAGAGCAGATGGATGTGGTCACAGGTTTGAGTGGCAGTGGACCAGCATATGTATATAGTTTTCTAGAAGCCATGATTGACGGAGGGCATCATTTGGGCCTTTCTCAAAAAGAATCTACAGAACTGGTACTACAGACCCTGAGAGGTGCAATAGAGATGATGACTGCCACAGGTATGAAACCCTCGGAATTGTCTAAGCAAATCTGTTCTCCCAATGGAACTACGGTAGCAGGTTTAGCCGTATTAAATCAGAATCATTTCAAAGAGAGTGTAATGGAGGCAATCAAGGCTGCGACTTTAAGATCAAAAGAACTTAGAAAAAGCATTCAATCTTAATAGATGTAAAAAATTGGGGCACGCCCTCTACACATGTGGTAGAGGGCTGTCCTATTTTCATGTTATAATTTTCATGTAAGGGGTGAGAAAATGAAAATAAAGTATATATTGGGAAGAGCTGGCTGTGGAAAGAGCCATTATATATTAGAAGATATAAAAAAGGCTTTGGGGGAGACTCGGGAAGCATTGATTCTTATCGTTCCGGATCAATTTACTCTTCAAGCGGAGAGAGATCTGATTGAGAAAATGAAACTGCCAGGTATTATGCATATACAGGTGCTTAGCTTTACCCGGCTGGCTCAGTTGGTTTTTAATGAGGTAGGTGGAACGACTCGAATCCATATCAATGACCAAGGAAAACAGATGATCATTCGAAAAATCATTGATGAGTCGGAAAAAGAGCTAAGAGTTTATAAAAAAGCTGCACAGCAGGAAGGCTTTATCAGTAAATTCAGCGAGCTGCTGTGTGAACTGAAGCAACAGACCATCTTACCCCAGGAGTTAATGCAGGAGGCTTTTGCCATGGGCGAAGACAGTATCCTGCGGGACAAGCTTTCAGATATTGCATACATATATGAACAATTTAACCGGTATCTGGAAGGAAAGTATCTGGATACGGAAGATTACATAAGTTTGTTGATTGAGAAATTGGAAGCAGCGAGTTTTTTAAGAAATTCCCGAATTTGGATAGATGGTTTTCATAGCTTTACGGTACAAACCTATCAAATTATTGAAAAACTAATGGGAATCGCTCAAGAAGTTACTGTAGCGCTTACCATGCCGCCGAAAGCCGATGAAAGAGATGGAGATTTATTTAAGATCTCTGAGCAGACCTATCAAAAACTTCATGATTTGGCAGTGGAGCGTGGAGTAGTAGAAGAAAAGATTTGTTTAGAATCATTAAGTAGCAATGGGAGAAAGAAGCCTGCTGAAATGGTTCATATAGAAGCGGAGCTTTATGCTTATCCCTACAGTTGCTATGAAGCTGGAAAAGTGGAACAGATTAAACTGTTTGCAGGAAATAATCTTCACACAGAGGTTGAAAATGCAACAGCGCAGATTTTAAGTCTTGTAAGGGATCAAGGCTATCGCTGGAGAGACATTGCACTGGTCTCTAATGATATGGAAAACTATGGATTATTGGTGGAAAGAGTATTTCAAGAATACGGAATCCCATACTTTTTGGATCAGAAAAAATCCATCATGAATAATTCCATTATTGAATGTATACTTTCCGCATTGGAGATTATCCGGAGAGGTTTCCGGTATGAAGATGTATTCCGCTTTTTTAAAGCGGGATTTAGCGGACTCTCTATAGAGGCATATGAGCAGTTGGAAAATTATGTATTGCGGTATGGCATTCAGGGAAGCCGATGGATGGAAGAATTTACAAAGGGAGATGAAGGCCCGTTAAAAGCCTTAAATGAGAGTAGGGTAAAATTTATTCAACCTATTAAAATTTTAGAAAAAAAGATAAAAGGTAAAAAGACAGTAGAAGGAATTACGAAAGGCCTCTATGAATACCTGGTAGACCTAGGCGTAGACAAACAATTGGAAGATTGGATCGACACACTCAGAGCCAAGGGAGCCTATGCCTATGTTTTAGAGAATGCACAGCTGTGGAATATATTGATGGATACCCTTGATCAAATGGTAGAAATCATAGGGGAACAGTCCATTACGCTGAAAGAATATATCCGCATTTTAGATGCGGGCTTTTCTTCCTTGGAGTTAGCCATTATACCTACGACCATTGATCAGGTGTTGGTGGGAAATATTCAGCGTTCCAAAAGTCACGATATTAAAGCCCTCTTTGTAGTTGGTGTAAACGATGGAATTTTGCCCACAGGCAAAGGAGAGGAGGGAATTCTTTCAGACGAGGAAAAACGCTATATTAAGGAAAAAGGATTACAACTGCGCTCCGATCATGAAGGAAAGGCCTGTGAAGAGAAATTTCTCATCTATTCTGCTTTTAGTAAGCCCGGTATCTACTTATGGATCAGCTACGCTTTAGCAGATCAGGAAGGAAAGGCTTTGCGCCCATCTATTCTCATAGATCGCATTAAGAAGCTATTTAAAGGGCTTTCGGTGGAGAGCGATATTGTCTATGATGAAGCGAAGCAGGTACAACTGATTGGAACACAAAACAGTACTTTTAAATATCTCATTGAGAATCTGCGTAAATATGTAGATGGAAAACCTATGGCCGATTTATGGTGGGATGTATACTGCTGGTATTATGAGCAGGAGGAATGGAAGTTCCGTAGAGAAGCTGTTATAGATGGTTTTTTTCACAGCAATCAGGAAAGCTATTTAGAGTCTCAACAGGCAAAGCAGCTCTATCGCTTACCGATTCGCTCCAGTGTTTCAAGACTGGAACAGTTTGTGAATTGTCCCTTTGCCCACTTTATCAAGTACGGATTGAAGCCAAAGGAAAGATTAACCTATAAGGTTCAGGCACCGGATATTGGTGAGTTATTTCATGATTCCATGAAGAAATTTACGGAGAAATTGCAGGAAGAGGATATTTCCTGGCGAGAGTTGGATCGAAAGCAATCAGATGTGGTTATTGACAGTATTATCGATGAGATGGTTCCTGCTTATGGAGAAGGAGTCTTACTCAGTACCCATCGCTATAAATATTTAGTACAACGGTTGAAGCGAATCAGCAGGAGGGCTGTATGGACCCTTACAGAGCATCTGAAGCGGGGCAGTTTCGAGCCTATCGGCCATGAAATAGGTTTTGGACAGGGGGAAGTCTATCCACCCATTGAAGTAGAGTTGCCCGATGGAGAAAAGATCTATCTGGAGGGGCGCATTGACCGGGTAGACGTCTATGAGGATGAAGCGGGAAGCTATATGAAAATTATTGATTATAAATCCGGCAGTAAAGACTTTGACCTGTCAGAAGTATATTACGGAATGCAGCTGCAATTAATGATTTATTTAGATGCCATGCTGACCCATCATAAGCATCCGGAAAATAAACCGGTAAAACCAGCAGGAATCTTTTATTTCAAGATAGACGATCCCATGATCAAAGCAGACGAAAGGATTGTTGAAGCTATCGAAAAAGAAATTCGAAAAAAATTGAAGCTAAAGGGTTTAGTTTTAAAGGATGTGCATATTATACGGCAAATGGATCGGGAGATTGAAGGTTATTCAGATATCATTCCTGTGTCATTGGGAAAAAATCAAGATTTCCATAAATGGTCTTCTGTATTATCCCATGAAGGGTTTCATGCTGTATTAAAACATGTTCGCAATTTGGTAAAGGAAATAACCAATGAAATGATAAAAGGGAATATCCGTATTGAGCCTTGTAAAAATGGAAGGCATACTGCCTGCAGCTTTTGTTCCTACCAAGGAATTTGTCAATTTGACAGTCTGCTGGAGGATAACCGATATAAACATATAAAGAAGATGAAGGATGAACAGGTTATGAATTTACTGATGCTGGAAGAGGAGGTGGGGGAAGATGGTTCAATGGACGGAGAGCCAGCAGCAGGCAATTGATGCAAGAAACAGCAATTTATTGGTAGCTGCAGCAGCGGGTTCGGGGAAAACCGCGGTTCTGGTGGAGCGAATTATACAAATGATCCTAAAGGATAAAATTGATCTAGACTCTTTATTGATTGTAACCTTTACAAATGCAGCAGCAGGGGAAATGCGTGAAAGAATTGCTGCAGCAATTTTAAAAGAGTTGGAAAAGAAAAATGAGAATGAAGTCCATCTGCGGCGGCAAATGAATCTATTGAGTCGTGCTTCCATTAGTACACTGCACGCCTTTTGCATAGAAGTGGCGCGAAAGTATTTCCATATGATCGACATAGATCCCAATTTCCGTATTGGAGACGGCACAGAGACTGGAATTATGAAACTAGAAGTCGTAGAAGAACTTTTTGAAAGTGAGTATGAGAAGAGCACAGATGAATTTTTAGGACTTGTAGAACGCTTTGGGGACACGAAACAGGATCTTCCTTTGCAGGATATTGTGCTGCGGCTCTATGATTTTATACAGAGTAAACCCGATCCCCTATTGTGGTTGAAGGAAAGAATAGAAGATTTTCGTATGGATCTGGCAGAATTTGAGAAGAGTCCATGGTATGGTGCGATTGCAGAACAGATAGATATTGAATTAAAGGGTGCACTAGACAGCTTTGAAGAGGCAAAGAGTCTGTGTGAAAGAGAATGTGGGCCAAGAGGCTATCGTGAAGCCATTGTTGAGGACATTCAATTGACAGAAGCTTTACAAAAAGATCTAAAAAAAGGCATGAAGTCTTTTTATAATCAAATCAGCATGCTCGATCATAAACGATTGGGAAAGTTGGATAAAAACGTTGATGAAGGCCTGAAAGAGGAGGTGAAAACCCTACGGGATAAAGGGAAAAAAATATTGCAGGATATACAAAAAGGCCTATTTGGAAAGAATCCTGAAGCCGCTATTGAAGACTTGCATGCACTATATCCCTATATGCGATACCTTTATCAATTGATTTGTGCTTTTGACGAAAGTTATCAAGAGAAGAAAAAAGAAAAGGGTATTGTAGATTTCAATGATTTAGAGCATTATGCATTGGCCATTTTAAAGCATGAATCGGCTGCACAAGCCTATCGGAATAAATTCGCCTATATCTTTGTGGATGAATATCAGGACAGTAATATTGTTCAAGAGACCTTGATTGGTTTCATCAAGCGAGAAAACAATCTATTTTTGGTAGGAGATGTGAAGCAAAGCATTTATCGTTTTCGTCTGGCTGACCCTTCCCTATTTATTGAAAAATATGAAACCTATACAAATGAAGTAAACGTTGGGGACAGAAGAATCGACTTAAGTCAGAACTTCCGCAGCAGAGAGGAAATTCTTGAAGGGGTGAATGGTATCTTCAGACAGATTATGTCTAAGGCCTTTGGTGAAATTGATTATGATGACAAAGCCTGTCTGTATAAAGGTGCTGATAGGGAGGACCCTGTTGGAACGCCGCTGGAATTAATTTTGATCGAAAAAAAGGAGATAGAAGAAGAGCTATCTAGCGATGAAAAAGAGGAAATAGAACTGTTAGAAGAGCAAGAGATCCTGGAAGATACAGCCCTTGAAGCAAAAATTGCTGCCCAGAAAATTAAAGAGCTGCTGCAGGGCGAGATTTATGACCCCAAAATGGATTGCTATCGGCCTGTTACCTATAGAGATATTGTAATATTGCTTCGAACGACAAAAAACTGGGCAGATACTTTTCAAGAAGTTTTTATGGCAGAGGGTATTCCCGCCTATGCCGATGTGAATGCAGGATACTTTGAAACGATAGAAGTAAATATTTTTATCCATCTTCTACAGTTGATCGACAACAAGCAGCAGGATATACCCCTACTGAGTGTTATGCGTTCACCTATTGGCGGATTCAAAACAGAGGATCTTATCAGCATTCGACTACATAACAAGTCAGAGACTTTTTATAATGCAGTTGAAACCTATTGTATGGAAGAAAATAATGAATTAGCAGACCGCTTAAAAAAATTTATCGGGCAAATTAATGGGTGGAAAGAGGAATCCCGATACATTAACATGGATACCTTTATCTGGAAGCTGCTAATGGAAACGGGTTACTATCATTATGTTGGAGCCATGCCCGGCGGAATGCAGCGGCAGGCAAATCTTCGCATATTATTTGACAGGGCAAGGCAGTTCCAAAAAACTTCCATTCGGGGATTGTTTAATTTTATACGGTTTATTGATAAATTGAAAAGCAGCAGTGGGGATATGGGGACAGCCAAGATCCTGGGAGAAAATGATAACCTGGTTCGAATTATGAGTATACATAAGAGTAAGGGACTTGAATTTCCAATCGTGATGGTAGCCGGGATGGGAAAGCAGTTTAATTTAATGGATACAAACCAGCAGATACTTTTTCATAAGGATTTGGGAATTGGCTCTAAATATGCAGATCCTGAACTGCGCCACTACAGTGATACGATCGTGAAGGTTGCTATGAAGAATAAAATCAGGCTTGAAAGTCTGTCAGAGGAGATGCGCATTCTATATGTAGCCCTCACCAGACCTAAGGACAAACTGGTTCTAATAGGTGCTGTCAAAGAACTGGAAAAGGCGGCAAAGCGATGGATGAGACCCCTAAACCCCTATCATCTAAGCAAGGGAAAAAGCTATTTGGACTGGATTGGCTCTGTATTGATTCGTCACCGGGATGGCTGCATACTGCGGGATCTAGCCCGGATTCCAGAGAATGATGCTTCTTGTCGCACAGATGAGGGTCAATGGGTGATTCATACGGTTAGACGGCAAGATACAAGACAAGAACAGACAGAGCAGAAAGAAATAAAACAAAAAATGCTTCAGTATTTGAAAAATTTTCAACGAGAGGAAGCTTCCCTGTATCGGGATATGATTTATCAGCGATTAAACTGGTTTTATGAAAAC
Organism: Geosporobacter ferrireducens; assembly: GCF_001750685.1. Taxonomy (GTDB): domain Bacteria; phylum Bacillota; class Clostridia; order Peptostreptococcales; family Thermotaleaceae; genus Geosporobacter; species Geosporobacter ferrireducens. Next base: position 4,324,810 of record NZ_CP017269.1, read on the forward strand.
CAAGTAGCCTCTCAGATTCCTTCGAAGCTTTCTGTTACGGAAATCAAGAGACTTACGATCAGGGACAGAAATCCATTGGGCTTTTTTATTCCGCCGCTACAGAAAATGCCTGGCTTTATGGAAGGAAAAAAGCAGTTCTCTGCTGTAGAGAAAGGAACCATCATACATTTTGTAATGCAGCATTTACGGTTTCAGGACCTAGATCAAAAAGAGCGTATTCAAGAGCAAGTGGAGGATATGGTAGCAAGAGAACTGCTGACACCGGAAGAAGCGGCAGTTGTTGACATTGATAAAATCTTCGCTTTCTTTCAAAGCAGCATTGGAAAGAGAATTCTAAGCGCCAAGTATATCTTTCGGGAGACAGCCTTTAACTATATGAAACCTGCTCAGCAGTTGAATATTGGCCTGGAGAACTGTGATGAGGGATTGTTGGTGCAGGGAGTTATCGACTGCTATTTTGAAGAGGATGAAGCCTATGTATTGGTAGATTATAAAACTGATATCATCGGTATGGAAGGAAAAGAAGAAATACTTGAAAAGTACCGGGTACAAATTGAATTGTATAAAGAGGCATTGGAGAAAATTTCCGGGAAAAGTGTAAGAGAAAGCTATTTGTACCTATTTCATTTAGATGAGGCGGTGAAGCTATGAAAATATTACATACTTCTGATTGGCATTTGGGCAGGATTTTGCACGGCATTCATCTAACTGAGGATCAAGCCTATATATTGGATCAGTTTATAGCTTTAGTACAGGATACAAAACCTGATGCGATATTGATTGCAGGGGATGTATTTGACCGTTCCGTCCCACCTACAGAAGCGGTAAACCTGCTAGATGAAGTGGTGTCAAAAATACTGATGGATTTGGAGATACCGATTATTATGATTGCTGGCAACCACGATAGTCCCGATCGGTTAGGATTTGGATATCGTCTGCTGGAGAGCAGAGGACTCAATATTTCGGGAAAGCTGAGGATGGATCGAAAACCGGTAGTGCTGTACGATGCATACGGTCCTGTATATTTTCATGCGATTCCTTATGCTGAACCTGCAATGGTAAAAGAACATTTTTCAGATGAAAGAATTAGCGGTCATGATGATGCTATGGGAAGGATCATTCAGCATATTCAAAAAAATAAGATCCAAAACAGCCGTAATGTTTTGCTGGCCCATGCCTTTGTGGCTGGAGGCGTAGAAAGCGAATCAGAACGTCCGCTTTCAGTAGGCGGGTCCACTGCTGTAAGCACTGACTATTTTAAGGATTTTAATTATGTGGCATTGGGGCATCTTCATAAGCCTCAAAGGGCAGGGGCGGAACACATTCGTTACTCAGGATCTTTAATGAAATATTCCTTCTCTGAGGCGGACCATACAAAAACTGTAAATTTTATTGAAATGGATGAAACTGGGAATATAAGGCTGGAGTACACTTCTTTGAAACCGAAGAGAGATTTAAGATGTGTAGAGGGATATTTGCAGGATTTATTAGCCAGAGGAGAGATGGATGAAAACAAGGCAGACTATCTTAAAGTGACTTTACTGGATGAAGGTGCAATTTTAGATGCTATTGGAAAATTGCGAAAGGTATATCCCAACGTGCTGCATATTGAGCGGCCCCAGTTAACAGCTGCAAGTCAACTCGTTGGTGCCGATAGAGATTTTAAAAAAATGAATGAACTTCATTTGTTTTCCTCTTTTCTAAGCCAAGTGACAGAACGGGAGATTACAGAGGAGCAACAGAAAGCATTTCAACAAGTGATAGATCATTACTATAGGATGATACGGGAGGAATAGGCATGAAACCATTAAAATTGACCATGAGTGCCTTCGGTCCCTATGCCGGATTTCAAACTTTGGATTTTACAGAATTGAGAGAACGTAATATTTTCTTGATACACGGCCCTACGGGTTCGGGAAAGACAACCATTCTTGACGGTATTTGCTTTGCGTTGTATGGCGATACCAGCGGAGCGGAAAGAAGCGGGAGGAGTATGCGAAGTCATCATGCAGGCGTGGAACAGATGACTGAGGTAACCTTTGAATTTGCACTGAAGGAAGAACAATATAGAGTCCATCGGAAGCCTGAACAAGAAAGGTTGAAGAAATCAGGGACGGGAACTACGGTCCAAATGGCTGAGGCAATACTGTGGAAGATAGATCCTTCTAATACGGCAGAAGAAAGCTTGGTGGAAACCGGCTGGAAAAATGTTACCGATGCCATTGAAAAACTAATTGGCTTTAAGAGCAGCCAATTTCGCCAAGTAATCATGCTGCCCCAAGGGCAATTTCGAAAGCTTTTGATGGCTGATTCCGTGGAGCGGCAGGATATTATGGAAAAGCTTTTTCAAACAGAAATGTATAGAAAAATTGAGGAGTTATTAAAGAAGTCCGCCAAAGAATTGCGGGACAGCATCAAAGAAATGGAGAACCAGCGAAATTGGAATCTAAAGAAAGTAGAATGTGAAACTTCTGCAGCACTTTGCCAAATGATTGATTCCGATGAAGCAGAGTTGATAAAGTTGGGAGAGAGTCATAAGGAAAAAAATGATCGCGTTTTAGCGGCGCAGGAAGCCTTAGTTGCAGGAAAGGCAGGAAATGAAAAGCTGATAGAACTGGAAAACAGCCAAAAAGCGTTGAAACTGCTGCAAGATCAGAAGCTATCCATTACCAAACAGGAAGAGGTCCTCAAAGGTGCCAGACGTGCAGCTGCATTGGAAGAGCGGGAAAAGCTGACAAAGCAGCGAAGCGATGATAAGATTGCTTTAGAAAAGAAACTGGCTGTGTGTGAGAAAGAAACCGAAGAGGCTGTTCGTGCTTTAGAGCAGGCAGAAAAGCTGCTGCATAAAGAGCAAGGGCAAGGAGAAATTCGTGAAAAGGCAAAAGCCCATTTAATTCAGCTGGAAAGTTATCGCCAAAAGGTAGCATCCTTAGAAGCTGTAAAGCAACAGGTAGCTGAACAGAGGAAGCTGGTAAAACAGTTAGAGGATCAAAAAGAAAAACTTCTAATAGAACTTGTTAAGATGGAAGAAAGCCTTAACAAACAGAAACAAAACAGTGACTACATGAAGGAAGCTGCTGGAAAAGTACCTCTGTTGGAAGCGCAATATAAGGAAATAGAAAAGAAGTATTCTCAAAAAAAGCAACTGGAGGAAATAGAGAAACTGGCTGCTGTGCAACAAAAGGATTATATCCGATGTAAGGAAGAATTCAAAGGGCTGGATAAAAAATATTTGGAACATAAAAATGAATGGCTGCGGCTTCAAGAAGCATGGAACAAAGGACAAGCCTCTATCCTTGCAGCACACCTTCGAGCAAACGAAGCATGTCCCGTATGCGGTTCAACCCATCATCCCAAATTGGCTGAAAAAATGGAAGGCGTACCTTCTGAGGAACAGTTAAAGAATAGCGCATTAGATTTAGAAAAGTTGGAAGTGTTGAGGGAGAAAAGCAGGCAGAGACTTCAGCAAGCATTGATAGAAGTAGAAAAGCTGGAGAATAAACGGAATCTTCTACGCAAAGAATTGGAGGATCCTTCTCTAGGGGATGCAGCTTATCTGGAAGAAGTGCTGACAAAAAGAAAAGAAGCTTTGGAGAAGGTTCAAAAAGAGCTGGAAAATTTAGCAGAAACAGATAAACTTTTACAGACATTAGAGGAAAATGTCAAAACCAAAAAAGCCATACTGGAGGACCTGCTTCAAAACCTTAAGCTACAGAGTGAAAGTCTTCGCAGTATTGAGGGAGTTTATCAGGAGAGAGAGGCTTCCATACCGGAGGAGATACGGTCTGAGGAGGCATTAGAAAAAGAACTGAAAAAAACAAAGGGATTCTATGACCAGTTAAGATTGGCCCTTGAAGCTGCTGAAAAAAACTATCAGGATAAGGCGACAAAGTTAGCTGCAATAAAAGCCTCCAAGGAGAGCTTAGAAAAGTCTTATGAAGAAACTGTGGCAAAATACACAGAAGAAAAAAGGCAGTTTTCTGAAAAAATGAAGCAGGAAGGATTTCAGAAGTATGCAGACTATATAGAAGCCAAAAAAAGTGAGATACAGCAACAACAGATCGAAGAGGAAATAAAGCAGTATAACAGTAGGCTGGGGGCGGCAGAAGAACGCTTCGCACGGGCAGTAAAAGCCGCAGAGAGGATTACAACTGTTGATCTGGAACAGCTTCAGCAGGCATTGATTGCTGCCCAAAAAGAAAAGGATAACGCTTTAACATTAGAGAATAATTTGCGAAAGAAAATAGAAAATGACCGTAAGGCAATGGAAGAGATAAGGTCACTGGAAAGTACAATTCAAGCGAAAGAAGAATCCTATAAGGTTGTAGGATATCTCTCCCAGGTTAGTAATGGGGAAAATATCCATGGACTTACACTGCAGCGCTTTGTGTTAGGTGCATTGTTGGATGATATCACCATCGCAGCCACAGAACGATTGAAACGAATGAGCAAGGGCCGGTATCACTTACAAAGGACTCTGGACCGGTCTAGAAAAAATGCTGCAGGGGGATTAGAATTGGAAGTATTTGATACCTATACAGGTATTGAAAGACCTGTCACTACACTATCGGGGGGAGAGAGCTTTTTGGCATCACTTTCCTTGGCTTTAGGCCTGGCAGATGTGGTACAATCCTATTCAGGGGGAATTAGTTTAGATACGATCTTTGTTGACGAAGGATTTGGAACTCTAGACCCTGAATCTTTAGATTTTGCATTAAAAGCCCTTATAGATCTGCAGCAAGGAGGGCGGTTGGTGGGGATTATATCCCACGTGCCAGAGTTAAGGGAAAGAATCGATGCAAGGCTGGAAGTATCCGTTGGAGAGAAAGGGAGTTTTGCATCTTTTAAAATATCCTAAATTTTACATATGAATAAATGCTTATAATACCGGGTACAAATGTAAAATATGGCGTTTCTGCCGTACCGGTGCCCCAGTGGGCAGGCACAGGGTCTGCCATCCTATGGTAAGGGATGAGACGCTGTCGTTTCGAAGCATAATTGTAACGAACCGTCATAAACCTATATAGATAAAAAATGTAGTGATGAGGTGAACAGGAGATGGAACACAGAATTGAAGCGGCAATAGAGTTAGCGGCAAAGGCTCACTTAAACCAGGTGCGGAAGGGAACCGATATACCCTATGTTACGCATCCTTATATGCTTGGCATGATGCTGATGGAAGCAGGATGCTCCGAGGACCAGATTATTGCCGGAATTCTTCATGATACAGTGGAGGATACCTGGGTTACACTGGAATACATCCAGGAGCATTTTGGTGAAAGGGTTGCTGTGATTGTGGCAGGCTGTACTGAACCGGATAAAAAGCTATCTTGGAAAAAACGGAAACAGCACACCATTGAATATTTAAGAACAGCCCCTAGAGAGATTTGTATCGTAGCCTGCGTAGATAAGCTTCACAATGCATGGTCCATATTAAAGGAATATGAAAAAGTTGGAGATGCAGTGTGGGATCGATTTAGCCGGGGATATGAGGATCAGAAATGGTATTATGAAAGCTTAATTGAGAGTCTGGGTACTCAGTTTGACAAAGGGAATAGGGTTGAAAGCTATGAAGCTTTGAAGCAAGTTGTAGAAAGACTCTTTGAGAGATAAAGAAAGGGTTTTAGAAAAGATTGTAGAAAAGCTTATTATAAATTATTTCTAAATCGCAGTGACCAATGTTGGCAATGGGTTCGACAGAAAGGGGGAAGACCTACGAATAAGTTATTAAGCAATAAAAGTACAATTTTCTTTAGTAGTACCATTATTTCCATCTTGCTCTTGTTTAGTATTCATACTTCTTATATACACAATGAAAATGAGAAGCTGATTCAAACCTATCAAGAGCTCCAACAATCTTATGAAACCTTGGAAACTGAAAAATCTCAGATGGTTCAAGAGAAAGAGCAGCTTGAGAAGGAGCTTGAAGCGCTAAAAAATGAAAATGACAGCTATCAAAAAGAAATTGAAAGTCTTAAAACACCTATTGCCCAAAATAAGAACGATACGAAAACGGCAGCACAGAATAAAACAGCTTACCTGACTTTTGACGATGGTCCCAGTCCAAATACCATAAAAATTTTGGATGTTTTGAAAAAATATGACATTAAAGCAACTTTTTTTGTCATCGGCAGCGAGACAGAAACAAGTAAAAAGATCTACAAGCGTATTGCGGAAGAAGGTCATGCTCTTGGTAATCACACTTATAGCCACAATTATAACAAAATTTATTCTTCCGTAGAGAGCTATATGGAGGATACGTGGAAGTTGGAAGCTTTATTGGATGAGGCAGCAGGTGTAAAACCAAAAATTATCCGTTTTCCAGGAGGGTCAAAGAATCAAGCAAGTACGAGAACCGGAGGGAAAGGTTTTATGGCAGAATTGATCACACGGCTCCAAGAAGAAGGATATCAATACTTTGATTGGAATGTGACTTCAAAAGATGCCAGTGCTGTAACACAAGAGAAAGAAATTATTATTCGTTCTGTTCTGGAAGGCGTACAAGGAAAAAAGGATGCAATTATCCTTTTTCACGACAATGCACCCAAAACGACTACCGTAGAAGCACTGCCAGAGATTATTGATGCTTTAAAAGAAAAAGGTTATAAATTTGAGGTTTTATCAGAATCGTCCTATTATGTTCATCATCGGTAAATGTAAGAAAAAGCGTACAAAGCATCTTCCAGACATAAGAAACCATGGAAGATGCTTTTTTTTTCCAATTACCTGTGGTAAAATATTAGGGTTATAAGGCATAAAGTAAGCAGCAGCTGAGAAAAGCTAAAATAAAATATTTTACTAGACAGGGATGATAGAAGTGGAAATCTATTATATTGACCGTAAAAGTGGAGAAAAAAAGAAGGAAATCGTAGCAGGAGAAAAATTTTTAAGATGGATTTATGATACAAAGCCGGGAATCAGTCTGTTAGAGGCTATTGTGAAAAGAAAGGTTTTTTCATCTCTATATGGAAAACTGCAAGATTTTTCTTCAAGCAGTAAAAAAATCTCTTCCTTTGTCAAGGAATTAGAAATCGATATGAAAGAGGCAAAGCGGGAAGCAATTGATGAATACAGAAATTTTAATGATTTTTTTGCCAGGGAACTAAAACCTGAAGCACGGCCGATTTGTCAAACGGAGAACTGTTTGATTGCTCCTGCAGATGGGCGGGTATTAGCTTACGAAAGAATCGATATTCATCAGGTTATCCAAGTGAAGGGTTTCCACTATTCTCTGGAGGATGTTTTTCAAAATAAGGAATGGGCACAAAGTTATCAAGGCGGCACCTGTATTGTAGTTCGGTTATGTCCTGCAGATTATCACCGATTCCATTTTCCGGACAGTGGGATGCCAAAGGCAGCTAGAAAAATTGGGGGAGAATACTATTCCGTTAATCCCATTGGACTGCATAAGATTGAAAAGGTATATTGTATCAACAAGCGGGAGATTACTAAGTTTTTGTCGAATCATTTTGAAGAGATTGCCATTGTTGAGGTGGGAGCCACCTGCGTAGGGACAATCATACAGACCTATATACCGGAAAAAGAAGTTCATAAAGGACAAGAAAAAGGGTATTTTAAGTTTGGCGGATCTACTGTAATCCTTTTTTTAAAAAAAGATCAGGTGAAAATTGATGAAGATATTATACAGAATACAAAGGCTGGCCTTGAAACAAGGGTATTAATGGGTGAAGCGATTGGCAGAAAGTAGATTTGAAAGGTGTGATTTTATGTACGACTATCATGTGCATACATCCTTTTCTAAGGATGCAACCATGGAGCTGGAGGAAGCGGTACAGCGTGCTATAGAAATAGGACTCAAGGAAATTGTCTTTACAGATCATGCAGAATTAAACGTATGGAATCCAAATGACCTGATTATTGACGATATATTTGATGAGGAAGCCTATATAGCAGCACTTCAAGTTGCCCGGGAAAAGTACAGGGATAAGCTCCGAATAAAGATTGGTGTAGAAATGGGTCTTCAGGTGGAGGAGAAGGAGCGGATTCATCAACTGATTCAGAGCCATCCTTTCGACTTTGTCATTGGCTCTAGCCATACCATCGATAGAGTAGATTTATATTACCGGAAATTTTTTGAACACAGGACAAAAGAGGAAGCCTATGCCCGTTATTTTAGCGAGATTTTAAGGATTGTAAAGGAAGTAGATGATTTTGATGTATATGGACACTTGGATCTGGTAAGAAGATATGCCCTGGATGAATATGAGGAGATCCAGTTAATCAAAGCAGACTATGAAGTCATTGAGGAAATTTTAAAGGTGCTTATTGAAAAGGGGAAAGGAATAGAAGTCAACACATCCGGTTACCGTTACGGACTCAACATGGTGAATCCTTCGCCAGAAGTATTAAAAATGTACCATAGATTAGGCGGAGAAGTAATTACTGTCGGGTCTGACGCCCATAAAAAACAGCATTTAGGCTGCCGGATTACTGAAACCTATGAGCTGTTGAAAGCAATAGGATTTAAGTATATAACTACCTTTAATCAAAGAAAACCAAGTTTTGTAAAATTATAGAGTTGCCGGAAAAAACAGTACAGAAAAATCGGTGATGGAGCTCACCTTTAAGCATTGCAGGATATGCAATTAATGGCTCCTACTTGGCCATGCTAGTCAAAGTAGGAGTTTTTTGCTTTTTATGAGACCGTATGAATCACTGCAGGGGAGGTTGAAATGGATGGCGCTTAGCCTTGGTATAATTGTTTTGCTAGGATTGATATTTAATAAAGTTTTTGAGGAATTAAAGCTTCCGGGATTGTTGGGGATGCTGATTTTAGGCATGTTGATTGGTCCTTACGGTTTAAATTTTATTAGTGAAGAGATATTGAATATATCTTCTGAGCTTAGGAAAATAGCACTGATTGTTATATTGCTTAGGGCTGGATTAGGAATTAAAAAAGAAACTCTTAATAAAGTTGGTATACCAGCGATGAAAATGAGCTGTATTCCTGGGCTGATTGAAGGATTTACCATTTTATTTACAGCAAGTTATCTTCTAGGAATTACAAGAATTGAAGCAGGAATTTTGGGCTTTGTTATCGCAGCAGTATCTCCAGCTGTAATTGTCCCATCTATGCTTTCTTTGATTCAGCGAAGGGTGGGAGAACAAAAAGGAATCCCCACCTTAATATTGGCAGGCGCTTCTATTGATGATGTTTTTGCTATAACCTTGTTTTCTACTTTTTTAGGATTATACGGCAGTCATAATATAAGTGTCCTAAGACAAGTGCTGGATATACCCATTTCTATTGTCTTAGGCATTATACTTGGAGTTGTGGTAGGAATGAGTATTGTTGTGACTTTTCAAAATTTCCGCATACGGGATACAAAGAAAGTCCTAATACTATTAGGAACAGCTATTGTATTTACGAGTATTGAGGATAAATTGAAGGAAGTAATCCCTATTGCAAGTCTTTTGGGAATCATGACCATCGGATTCATGATCTTGGAAAAATACCCCAAAGTTGCAAACCGGCTGGCAATAAAATTTAATAAAATATGGGTGTTTGCCGAGCTCTTATTATTTGTTCTTGTTGGTGCACAGGTTAATATTTATGTGGCGCTAAACTCTGGTTTGATTGGCATTTTGATCATTGTAATTGGGCTCCTCGGCAGGAGCGCAGGTGTGTTAATCTCTCTGGCAAGGACCAATTTAAATTGGAAAGAGCGCTTCTTTTGCGTGTTTGCCTATATACCAAAAGCAACTGTTCAAGCTGCCATTGGGGCAGTACCCTTAGCTGCAGGTATACCCTCTGGAGAGATCATATTGGCAATATCGGTACTATCTATTATCATAACTGCACCGCTGGGTGCGATTGCCATTAAGATGACTGGGGAAAAATGGCTGGCGGTAGATAATGGATAAGCCTAGAACGGTGATTTTATTTTCTGGTTATATACTAAAAAATGCTGTTTACAATGAGGTGGGGAAGTGGAAAATTTACCTCGGAGAAAACCGTTAAGGTTGAGAGATTATGATTATTCACAGGCCGGATATTATTTTGTTACGGTATGTGTGAAAGATGGAGAATGCATTTTATGTAGGGGCGAACAGGGTTCGCCAGAAGGTGTTGCCAATTTTACTTTATCAAAAACGGGAGAAGTGGTAGAGGCTGCTATAAATAATATTGAGAAATACTACTCAAATATTCGGATCGATCATTATACAATTATGCCAAATCATTTACATATGATTGTTATCATAAGTATGGATCAGAACGGGCGAACACTGTTCGCCCCTACCCTGTCACGAATCATAAAACAGTTTAAAGGATATGTCACGAAGCAAATTGGATATTCTATATGGCAAAAATCCTATCATGACCATATTGTTAGAAATGAACAAGCCTACCAAGAAATATATAACTATATTGAAACAAATCCATTAAAGTGGAAATTAGATAGGTATTATAGAGACTAAAAAGAGACATAAGTAAATTATAAGACAGTATTATTTATCATTATCAATAAGATTGTAAAAATCAGAAAAATATATGTAGGGGCGAACAGTGTTCGCCCTTTGTTTTATCGGTTCAAGGTCAATTGCACTCTTTTGTTGAAGAAGATATAGGTTTATCCAAAAATTTTATCATTATCCAATAAATAATACGATGCATGATTAATTATATCGATTCAGTGTATAATTCCAAATAAATTTTGAAAAAATATAGTTGCAAAACGCAAATATTTTATATTACAATTATATTGAGGTGATACAATGAAGCACGCAGATAAGCTAAGAGAATTGATTCGACTGTTTATCCGAAACCTAGAAATTTTAGAAAAAAGCGAAGCAAGCTGCTGTGGAATTACGATCGGCCAATGCCATGCCATTGTTGAGATTGGCAGAGCACAAAAGATTTCATTAAATGAGTTGGCCCTATTATTAAATTTAGACAATAGTACTATGAGCCGAACGGTTAATAATTTAGTGCAGCAGGATTTAGCTGAAAGAGAGATTGATGCGACGGATCGCAGATTTGTGGGCATTAACTTGACCGAAAAAGGAAGTGATGTTTTTAATGGAATTGAGGAGGAAATGACAATTTATTTTAACAAGGTCTTGTCTGATATTCCTGAGGACAAAAGAGACCAGGTAATCGAAAGTCTAGAATTGTTATTGGATGCAGTAAAGAAAAATAAATGCTGTTTATAGAAAGGGGTAATGAAAATGCAAAACGATGTAAGAGAAAATGTAAAGTCCTATTATGGAAGCATTGCTGAGAAGGTCGTTCAAGGGGAAAATGGAAACTGCGGCTGTGGGAGCTCTTGCTGCGGAGATATCAGTGAGCTGATCCTTTATGATGGAGAAGCAATTCAGGATTTGCCAAAAGAGGCAGTCAATGCCTCACTTGGCTGTGCAAATCCATTGCTGTTTGCTGATCTTCAAGCAGGAGAAAAGGTGCTGGATTTAGGAAGCGGCGGCGGTATTGATGTTTTGATGGCTTCAAAGATTGTGGGAGAGCAAGGGATGGTTTATGGATTGGATATGACAGATGAAATGTTGAAATTAGCCAATAAAAATAAAGAAGAAATGGGTGTAACCAATGTTGAATTCATTAAAGGGTATATTGAAGAAATTCCGATAGAAGATGAAACAGTTGATGTGGTCATGTCTAACTGCGTTATCAATCTTTCTGATGACAAGGAGAAGGCGCTGGCAGAAGCCTATAGAGTTTTAAAGCAAGGGGGGCGTCTGGCCATTGCAGATATAGTGACTTTAAAACCTGTTTCCCAGGAAATTAGAAAGCAGGCAGAACTGTGGGTAGGTTGCATTGCCGGAACGCTGGAGGTTGAATCTTATAAGGAGATTCTTAAAAAGGCGGGCTTTAAGGATATCATTATTGAGCCGGTTCATGTTTATACAAAATCTGTCATTGAGGGTTTATTGGTGTCGAAGGAAGGATTACTGCCGAAAGAACGATCTATCCCATTGGAGGAAGTAGATGGTGCTTTTGCCGGGGCTTATATCAAGGCATATAAATAGGAGGCGGATGCTATGTATAGCACAAGAGTAGCAACAGTACAGGATGTTGTTGCGATCACAAAGATATATAACGAAGGAATAGAGGACCGGATTGCTACCCTTGAAACCCGATTGAGAGATTCCATAGAGATGGAAGCATGGCTGTCAAACAGAAGTGAAGCACACAAGGTACTGGTGGTCGTTGATGACTCGAATCAAGTCTTAGGTTGGGCTTCGTTAAATGTGTTTAATGGCAGGTGCTGCTATAGTGGTGTAGTAGATTTGTCTATCTATATTGGAAGATCTGTGCGGGGAAAAGGCTTAGGTAAAATTTTATTGCAGAGCTTAATAGATACCGCTAGAGTGCAGGGCTTTCATAAACTGGTGCTGAGCACCTTTAAGTTTAACGAAGGGGGGCAAAAACTTTATCAAGCCATGGGTTTTAGAGAAGTAGGTACCTATATGCAGCACGGAATCTTAGATGGGAAATGGATAGATGTAACGGTGATGGAAAAGCTGCTGTTTTAGTATAAAAGCTGACATATTATGTCAGTTCTTTTTTTATTAGGAAATAAAAGGTTATATAGAATCAAAAGAAAAGTAGCGAGACAAAGGTTGATTAATGAAAAGGGATGGCATATAATAGTAGAGTAGTAATCATAAATGAATTGCATTAATTATGTTAGGTGAGGCTCCTATTGAGATAAACGCTGCTGCCCAGAAATGTCGAGAGACGCCAATGCGGTTAACAGATATAATCGAGAAGGTTATATTTAATGCAGCTGACTTCGAAAGGTCAAAGCTCTCTAGTGCTAAAGCTCAACATAGAAGGATTATTGATTCTCTCTACTGTTGGGTAGAGATTTTTTTGTATTTCAAATCTATGTGTAAGGATGGTGATGGTTATGGATTCGAGTCCTTTGCCCAGGCAGAAGGTTCAAAAAATTAATATGGAAGAAGCCATAATCATCTTATGCTTGAATGGCTCTTCAAAGGAGGCATTGAATGATGAAAGAACTGATCCTTACACTACTGGAAGCCAAAAAGTTTGGCGAAGCACGCAAAGAGATTATTGAATTAAACGAGGTAGATATTGCAGAGCTTCTAGGGGAGTTGGAAGCAGACTATGCAATTATACTTTTTCGTATGCTGCCCAAGGACACTGCCGTAGATGTTTTTGCATATCTGTCCAATGAACAGCAAATTGACATTATCAATAGAATTACAGATAAAGAGATTAAGCATATTATTGATGAACTATATTTCGACGATATGATAGACATGTTGGAAGAAATGCCTGCCAGTGTCGTAAAAAGAATTCTGAAGCATACAAGAGAAGAAGAAAGAATTCTGATTAATCAGTTTTTGAACTATCCGGAGAACTCTGCAGGCAGTCTAATGACCATTGAATACGTAGGTCTAAAAAAAGAAATGGTTGTAAAGCAGGCTTTGGCCTATATAAAACGAACAGGAATTGACAAAGAGACCATATATACTTGCTATGTGACTGATGATAATCAGAAGCTGGAAGGCAGCATTTCTCTTCGAAAGCTTGTTATCAGCGATGAAGCTGTAGCGATCGGAGAGCTCATGGAAACGGACGTGATTTATGCCCATACTCATGATGATCAGGAAAAAATCGCTCAGTTGTTTAAGAAATATGACCTTATGATTCTTCCCGTTGTAGATAAGGAACGAAGGTTGACCGGCATTATTACGATTGACGATATTGTAGATGTTATCGAGCAAGAAGATACGGAAGACTTTCAAAAGATGGCTGCAATTATTCCTTCGGAGATCCAATATCTTTCCACCGGCGTTGTAACATTGGCAAGAAATAGGATTACCTGGCTTTTGATTCTAATGATTTCGGCTACTTTCTCCGGAACAATTATTCGAAGGTTTGAAGATGTACTTTCTTCAGTGGTCTTATTAGCAGCCTTTATTCCTATGCTAATGAACACAGGAGGAAATGCTGGTGCACAATCTTCTACACTGGTTATCCGTGGGCTGGCACTGGGAAAAATTGAAATTAGTGATGTATTACGGGTTATTTGGAAGGAATTCCGTGTAAGTGTAGTAGTCGGTATGCTGCTTGCCGGATTCAATTTTTTGCGAATTTACTTTTTGGAAGGAATGGATGTGTATATATCCTTAACCGTTTGTGGAACTCTTTTCGTTGCGATTGTATTTGCAAAGCTGGTTGGGGGCATATTACCGATTATCGCACAGCGGCTCAAACTGGATCCTGCGATTATGGCCAGTCCATTAATTACAACTATTGTGGACGCAGTAACACTGATTGTGTATTTTTCTTTAGCCAGTAAGATTATGGGTATAGTATAGTGTTCAGATATGAAAGGTGGTGATGGTTATGGAAGGTAGTCCTTTACCCAGGCGGAGCGGAAAAATAAAAAAGAATATTTTAAGAACCATAACCATTCAGACCGCGGGATGGGGGTTCTTCGAAGGAGGGATAGCCCATGAAGGAAAGAATTATGGAGCTGATGCAGGAAAAACGATTTAGCGATGCCAGAAGAAACGTAATGGATCTAAATGTAGTAGATATTGCGGAGATTTTAGAAGAACTTGACAGAAACCAAGCCATTATACTCTTCCGTATGCTGCCTAAGGATACTGCTGTTGAAGTCTTTGCCTATTTATCCAACGAACAGCAGCTGGCTATTATCGATGCCATCACAGATCGTGAAATTAAGCATATTATGGATGAATTATATTTCGATGATATGATTGACTTTCTGGAAGAAATGCCTGCCAGTATTGTTAAAAAAATACTAAAGAATACGAAGGAAGAAGAGCGGATTCTGATCAATCAATTTCTAAATTACCCGGAGAATTCTGCCGGAAGCTTGATGACTATTGAGTATGTAGGCTTGAAGAAAGAAATGACCTTACGAGAAGCACTGGATTATATCAAACGTATTGCCTTGGATAAAGAGACCGTATACACTTGCTATGTGACAGATGCAAATCGAAAGCTGGAAGGGATTATCTCTCTACGTAAACTGGTAACCAACAATGAGGACAAAACCGTAGGAGAGATGATGAATACAGATGTTATATATGCCCATACCCATGATGATCAAGAAACGATTGTCCATTTATTTAAAAAGTATGACTTGATGGCAATACCTGTAGTAGACAAAGAGGAAAGATTAACAGGGATCATTACCATCGACGATATCGTAGATGTTATTGAACAAGAGAATACGGAGGACTTCCAAAGAATGGCGGCCATGGCTCCTTCTGAAGAGGAATACCTGGAAACTTCTGTTTTTACCCTGGCAAAACATCGGATTACCTGGCTATTGATTTTGATGATTTCTGCTACATTTACAGGGAATATTATCCGTAGATTTGAGGATGTACTTTCTTCTGTTGTAGTATTGGCTGCATTTATTCCTATGTTAATGGATACTGGCGGAAATGCAGGTTCTCAATCCTCTACTTTGGTAATTCGTGGTTTGGCGTTAGGGGATATAAAGCTGGAAGATACATTAAAGGTCTTATGGAAGGAATTGAGGGTCAGTACGATTGTGGGTATAGCATTGGCGGTAATTAACTTTCTGCGGATTTACTATATTGAAAAAGTAGGTATGCAGATTGCCGTTACTGTTTGTGTTACAATGTTTGTAACCGTTGTGCTGGCAAAGCTTGTAGGTGGCTCTCTGCCCATTGCAGCAAGACGCATGAAGTTAGACCCGGCCATTATGGCCAGTCCGTTGATTACAACCATTGTGGATGCAGTAGCATTAATTGTTTATTTTTCCATGGCTGCATGGATATTAGGAATATAAAGGCACAGTCATTGTGCCTCTTTTATTTTTATTTTAATAAATGATTGATTGTATATTTGATATTTTGTAAGCTATCATCAATTCTTTTCAATTCTTGGATCATTTCAGACATGATCTTTTCCTGTTTTTTGTGCTCTTTTCTTTTTTCAATATCTATATCATACAGATCTGGGCCATAAGGATTGTAACTTTTTCGTTCCATTTTTATTCCTCCTCGAAAATGGGGTATTTTTGCAATGAAAATTCCAGTATATTCCTTTACTAAATCTTAACAAATCTCTAACTTTTTGTGATAGTTTGATTCATCAGCAGCCCATAAAATGAAGGTGGACATTGAAAAACGGAGGCCAATAGCAAATGGATGAACAAACTACAAAAATATTAGACAAAATACCTTTTTTCAGAAAGCAAAGAAAAATTTCAAAAAATACGGTAAGGCATCAGCGTAGATTTCTGTTTCCAAAAGCAAATTTCGGAATGGTGTTCTTGCGGAAAAAAGCTTCAGATTCTTTGAATGCAAAAAATCCTTTTAAGGAGCTTATTAAAAGACTTCCCTACTTTAAGAGAAAAATTACAGTACAGAAGAAAGAAAATGTTGCTAAATTATCTCAAGACAAAGTGATTCACAAACAGATTTACCGATCCTTTATTATTTTAACAGTTCTTATTTTGATGGTATCCATTACCGCTAGTTTTTCATTGTATACTTCTAACGGAAATTTGAAAAAGGTAGAGCATTTGATTAGCCATCAAGTTATGACAGCTTCCCAGATACAAATGGAAACACTGCAATTGCATGTTATTTTTCAAGGTTACTTAACCCGTAACTATTCTATTGGAGATGTGAAAAAGAAGTTGGAAGAAATCCATGAAGGCTTAACAACATTACATAATGCCATCGTGACAAACGATAATAATGCTGAATCAAAAGAAATCACCGAAGAAATTGTACGTTACGAAGAAGTGTATGCAAGATTAGAAGAATATGCAGACAAGCTGCCCATTACCTACGCAGACACTGCACAAGCTACGAAAGATACGATTGTGCTGCTATCCTTAGATCGAATCGAAAAAATGAAGGAATCTGCCAATTTACTTAAACAGTATACCTTAAACTATACTACACCGATTATACATAACATCCATGATCAAAATGACCTCTACGCTAGGGTATCTATAATTATGACTTTTGCTGCACTGATTATTGCTTTATATTTTGTATATACCATTACCGGCAATGTTAAAGCTTTTAGAAATCATATACATCAGCGCACGAAGGAGCTGGTGTCGGAAGCTGACGAAATGATACGAATTGCATCGGATGTCAGGCATGATGCGGTTATATCAGATCAACATTTGAGTGAGTTATCCAGAGATATCGAGGTGTTAGTAGCTGGAACAGACGAAATTGCTTCAGCAGTTGAAGAAGTGAATCGAGGGATCAATGATGTGGGTTTATTGAATGAATCATTGGCGCAATCTACTGAAAGCACAATTGTTTTTGTTGAAAAAACGCAATCGGATCTTACTCAGTTTAATGAAAAGCTAGAGGATAGGTTAGGAAATGTACAAGGAATCATTGAACATCTCCACGGAAGTCTAAGCGAAATTATGGAAGCCTCAGACAATGTTGTGCAATTAACAGATAAGATTAATAACATCAATAGAATTTTGACGGACATAACGAGTATTTCAAAACAAACAAATCTGCTGGCTCTAAATGCTTCTATTGAAGCTGCTAGAGCTGGAGAATATGGCAGAGGATTTACGGTGGTAGCGGAGGAAATAAGAAATCTATCCAATCAATCCTCACAATCTGCTTTAGAAATTGAAAAAATTATTAAAGATCTGATTGGACAAAGCAGTGTGACTGTAAAAAAGTTAAATCAGAGTACGCAGATCGCAGTTGCTTCTGTTACTGAGACGAAACAAATCACTGCCATTTTCCACGAAGTGAGTGGTATTTTCCGTGACATTGTAAAAGACATTAACAGTATTAAGGAGCTTTCAGATTTGGTCTCGGAGAATTCTGCAAAGACAAATCACGAAACAGATCAGATTCGAACCTATTCTCAAAGTATAACAGAGAGAATCCAGCAGTTTATTTCATCTATACAACAGTTTGCAGGGGTTGTCATAGAAGTGACCAATACGACAAAGGACTCCCTGGAAGGTGTACAGCATCAGTTTAAGCTGCTGGAGACTCAAAAGGATAACATTGAAAATATCTACCAAACAGTTAAAGGATTATAAAGGAGATACATTACCAGTATTTTTGGATTTAACACGTATTTAACAGTTGCTTTATAGTGGGTTAACAATAAAACCCTATACTTATAAATGTGGGTAATAAAAATGAGATGAACAAACATAATGAATGGGGGAAATTTTAAAATGAAAAAGATTTTATCTCTTGCTTTGGTACTAATGTTAGCCGTTACAATGTTTACAGGCTGTGGTTCTAAACCGGCTGCAGATGAGCAAAAACCTAATGAAGAAGCAGGATTAACCGGAAAAGTTGTTATCGCTGGCTCAACATCTGTACAACCTTTATCCGATGAATTGGCAGCAGCATTTAAAGAAAAGTATCCTGAAGTATCTGTAGAGGTGCAAGGTGGCGGTTCTAGCGTGGGTGTTAAGTCAGCTATTGATAAAATTGTAGATATTGGGGCATCCTCAAGAGAATTAAAAGAAGATGAGAAAGCAGTGGGATTGAAAGAATATGTAATAGCGAAAGATGGTATTGCCGTAGCTGTAAATCCTTCAAACAGTGTTGAGGATTTGACAATGGAGCAAATCAAAAAGATTTTCACAGGTGAGATCACAAACTGGAAAGAAATTGGTGGTGCGGATAAACCAATCGTGGTAGTAACGAGAGAAGAAGGTTCCGGTACAAGAGGAGCTTTCATTGAAATTACAAAGGTTGAAGGGAAAGATGCTGATGGAAATACCAAGGATTTTACAACGAGTACAGCATTAGTACAGCCTTCAACAGGAGCAGTAAAGCAAACAGTAGCAAATACGCCGGATGCAATCGGTTATGTATCTATGGGAGCGCTTGACAATACTGTAAAAACAGTGAAGGTGGAAGGGGTAGAGGCAACTGAGGAAAATGCCAAAGCTGGTTCCTTTAAGATCTCTAGACCATTCATCTATCTAACAAATGGCGAAGAGTCTGAAGTTGTAAAAGCCTTCATCGAGTTTGTAATGAATGAAGGACAAGAAATCGTTAAAGAAGAATATATTTCTATAAAATAGTATACAACTCCCTTCCAATATAAAAAGAGACGGTCCGCTGAGACCGTTTTTTTTGTATTTAGAGAATTATTGTTTAACATGATTTTAACATAAAGTTAATTTTCACATAAAATTTGAGAAATAAAATGGTTATGGGAAGAATGAAGCGTGGAATTGGGAGGAGACAAATAAATGAAAACCCATGAAAAGATAGTAGAAGCAATGCTGTTTATCTGTGCTACGACAGCTACACTGTCCGTATTCTTAATTACCTTTTTTATTTTTAAAGAGGGATTGCCGATCTTGAGTGAATATGGATTTTTTAATTTTATATTTGGAAAGAACTGGAGTCCGACCAACGGAGAATATGGTGCGTTTCCAATGATTGTAGGTTCTGTCTCTGTTACAATCGGTGCATTGGTTATTGGTGTGCCCATGGGGTTGGCCTGTGCAGTTTTCCTGGCAGAAATCGCACCAAAATCAGTTGTGAAAGTTTTTAAGCCAGCGGTTGAACTGCTGGCAGGCATTCCTTCCGTTGTGTATGGATTCTTTGGTCTATCGATTATCGTGCCGCTTATACGAACACAAGTACTGCCGATTATCCAAAAGTTTAGTCCTGATGCCTATACCTCCGGCTATAGTATATTGGGTGGAGCAGTCATTTTGGCCATCATGATTCTACCTACCATTATTAATATATCAGAAAATGCCATCCGAGCAGTGCCTTCGGAATATAAGCAGGGCTCCTTAGCTTTGGGTGCATCTCACTTTGAAACGATCAGCAAGGTCTTGATCCCTGCAGCAAAATCCGGAATTATTGCATCTGTTGTATTGGGAATGGGAAGGGCTGTTGGAGAAACCATGGCGGTCATTTTAATCACAGGAAATATGCCAAGGGTGCCTGGTGGAATCTTAGATTCGGTAGCAACGATGACGGGGACAATTGCCATGGAGATGGGATATGCAGCACCAACCCATCAAAAGGCATTGTTTGCAACTGGAATAATACTTTTTCTTTTTATAATGACCCTGAATGTTTCGGCTACTGCAATCACAAAGAAATTGGGAGGAGAGTAAGGCATGATGAACATAAATGTAAATACAGAAAGAAATCCGAAGGTAATTTCGGAAAAATGGATTGCCAAAAGTAAAAAAAAGAAGTCCCGTATAAGTGAAAAACTAGCGTATATAGGAATTTACCTTGCGGCGATCCTAACGATTTGTGCACTGGTTTCGATTATCGGCTATGTATTGTTGAATGGACTAAAATATATTGATTTAGAATTCTTTACGCAAGAGCCAAGCAGCATGGGCAGGCAAGGCGGTATTTACTCCATCATCATCGGCACGATCTACCTAACTGCAGTGGCTATTGCCATTGCTACGCCTATTGGTGTAGCGGCAGCAATTTATCTTACAGAATATGCAAAAGAAACGAAGTTTGTAAAGCTCATTCGATTTGGTACAGAAACCCTTGCTGGAATTCCTTCTATTATCTTTGGATTGTTCGGATTTGTATTCTTTGTAATTTTTTTAGGCTTCCGGTGGTCTATACTGTCTGGCGGCTTGACGCTGGCAATGATGATTCTACCTACACTGGTTCGTACTACAGAGGAATCCATAAAAACTGTTCCTCAGGCTTATCGGGAAGGCAGCTTCGCATTGGGTGCAACAAAACTTCAAACCATTATGAAGGTGGTTTTGCCCAGCAGTATATCAGGAATTCTGACAGGCCTGATTCTTGGAATCGGAAGAGCCATCGGCGAAACTGCAGCAGTTATGCTGACCGCAGGAAGCTCCCTAGGGGTACCGAAAACGTTGATGGACCCCGCAAGAACCATGGCAGTACACACCTATATACTGGCATCAGAAGGACTGTCAAAGGAAAAGACATTTGCTACAGCTACAGTTTTAATATTGCTAGTGCTATTCATTAACTTTATGGCAAATATGACTGCCAATCGGTATATGAAAAAAACAAAGGTAGAAGCATAAAAAAGACTGCGAAATTTTCGCAGTCTTTTTGCTATTGATTTGATAGGTTGAAACGGTTCATCATACCTCCACCGAAGCCGCCACGACCTCCTGCTTTATTAAAGAGGCCACCCCGGCAGCTGCCAAAACCCATACCGTTCATAGTAAAGCCATTTTCCTCATGATACTTTTCCATTGCATCAAAGCGCTCATAAAACAGTTTTGCATCTTCAGCCGTTATAGTACCATCCTTAACAGCCTCTTCTACCTGTTCCTTTTTCCATTGAAGCATGTCTTTAAACCATTGTGGACTTTCCTCTTTTTCAGCAGCAAGGGCCGCTGTTGCAAATACTGTAACCATTAAGGCGATCACAGTCAAGATAAGTACTGATTTTTTCATTACAATTTCCTCCTTTAATGTATGATTTTGTTTACACTGTCATTATAAAAAATAAGTGTGGAGAAATTATGAAGAAAGATAAAAAAATCTTTTTTATTTTATTGAAAGGTATAGAACTTGAGTTATAAATAAATATAAAATATAGAAAAGTTCCTACATCATTCCTTCACAGTTTTGGGGTAGAATAAATTACTTTACAAATAAGTACAGTCATGAAAGAATAAAAAAAAGAAGTGCTGAAGGAGGATCTCAAAGATCATGGAACAGAAGATAAGAATATTGATTGTGGAAGATGAAGAAAAGATCCTGCAAGTTTTGGAAGCCTATCTTAAAAAAGAAGGATATGAAGTACGAACAGCAACAGATGGTACAAAGGCTTTGGCAATCTTTAAAACAGAAGAAATTCATCTTTTAATATTGGATCTAATGCTGCCGGAAATGTCAGGAGAAGAGGTTTGCAAGCAAATACGGGGATTTTCTACGATACCGATTCTTATGCTGACCGCCAGGACGGAAGAAGACGATAAATTGACAGGCTTGGCTATAGGTGCTGATGATTATGTAACAAAGCCTTTTAGCCCAAGAGAAATCGTTGGGCGAGTAAAGGCGCTATTGAGAAGAAGTTATCGGGAGTATAAACCTTTGGCAGAACAGCTGCAGTATAATGACAGAGAATTAGAGGTAGATATAAACCGGGTAGAGGTCAGGGTTAAAGGAAAATTGGTGAATTTTACGCCAAATGAATTTAGACTTCTTACAGTATTTTTATCTCATCCAGGGCAGGTTTTTACGAGGGAGCAGCTGGTACAAAAAGTTTTTGGGTTTGATTATGATGGTTTTGACAGAACGATTGATACCCATATTAAAAATATCCGCCAGAAAATTGAAAGAGATCCCAAAAATCCTATCTATATACAAACGATCTATGGTATGGGTTATAAATTTGGAGGAGCCAAATGAAAATTTCTATAAGAAGAAGACTGACATTTAGCTTTTTACTGACAGTTATACTATCCATTGTGACAGCGGGACTCATTTCCAACTATATGATAGATGGGCGGTTTAACCAATATTTAAAGCAAACCCACGAAAATAAAATACAGAAGGTAGTAAAAATTGCAGAGGAACTGTATGACAGCAGTGAAGGGTTTGAAGGTATTGATCCTTTTGAGATGAAGCGATATGCGGTGTTAGAGGATATATATATCGAAATTCAGGACGCGGATGGAAGCATTGCTTTTTCATCAGGACAAGGTCATCTTGTCCATAAGAAGAGAATGGGAAATATGATGGGTCACATGATGGGACGAAGAATGATGGAACGAATAGGAGAGTATATTGAGGAAAAGCATCCATTGTATCATAATAACAGCAAGATTGGAACAATTCACATTGGCTACTATGGAGACTGGAATCTGTCTGAGGGAGATGTAGGATTTAAAAATACGCTAAATAGAGCTTTCGGATTATCTGTTGGCATCGCTCTATTATTTGGATTCATTATCAGTATCATTCTTTCCAGACAAATGACAACACCGCTGGTGAAGATTATAAAGGCAGCCAATGAAATGAAAAATGGCAATTTAGGTATTCGGGCAGAGGTACCTACCAGTACTTTAGAGATTGAACAGTTGGCGAATTCGATTGATTATCTGGCAGAAACCCTTCAGCAGCAGGAGATGATACGAAAGCGTTTGACTTCTGACATGGCGCACGAAATCAGAACACCCTTAACGACCCTTCAGAGCCATATTGAAGCAATGATGGATGGGATATGGGATCCGACAACGGAAAGATTTAAAAGCTGCCATGAAGAAGTACTTCGACTGAAAAAAATGGTGGATAGCCTGCAGGATCTGGCTAAGCTGGAACAATCCGGACAGCAGGTGAATAAAAGTACTTTTGATCTGTCCTTATTATTAGATAGAATTGTTGAATCTTTCCAAGTCCAGGCCCAGAAAAAAAACATCCGGATGCTTTCGCATATCGCGCCAAACTTTACTGTGCATATGGACCCAGATAAGCTTAAACAAATTATGTACAACTTACTATCGAATGCCTATAAATATTCAGATGAAAATTCCAGCATTGAGGTAGCGCTGACCCATGATAAAAATAACATTATTTTGACGGTAAGAGATGAGGGGGCAGGGATTGAAGTGAAGGACTTGCCTTATATATTTGAACGTTTTTACCGCGGAGATATTTCCAGAAGCAGGGAAACTGGCGGTGCGGGTATAGGTTTAGCCATTGTAAGGGGATTGGTGGAAGCCCATAACGGAAAAATTACTGTGGAGAGTGTGAAAGGAAAAGGAAGCTGCTTTAGAATTTATTTTCCGATAGAAATGCTGGTTTCAAAAAAGGAATCGTAATAAACAGCCTGCAGTCCATATTAGATGAGGATGCAGGCTGTATTCCAAAGCTTTCTAATCCAAGCTACATCCGTGGCAACCACAGCAAGGAGCGCATAGAGAAAAATTGACATCACCATATCTCCAAAGGTGGCACTGGCCATAAGCAATGCATGGGCTGGTGAATCATCAGTCGCATAAAAGATACCGCACTGCCAATATTCCCATGCATAATGCAGCAGATAGGAAACGATCGCAACAATGAAAAGATTACGAAAAAAAGCTTTCATTAATGCATCTTCCTTTCAGTACCTTAAACATATAATATAAACGATCCAGTTTATTCATTCAGCACCGTTTGACTAACCCCTTGCAAGGAAGGATTCATGACCGCTAAAAATGCATTTACCACTGAAGGATCAAATTGTTTCCCTGACATCCTACGAATTTCTTCCAGGGCTTCTGAGGCAGAAGAAGGTGGTTTATAGGGCCTGCTGCTGGTCATCGCATCAAAAGCATCGGCTACTGCAATGACACGGGCGCCCAGCGGGATTGCCTCACCGGATAAGCCTAGAGGATAGCCTTGACCGTTAAACCATTCGTGATGGTGACGAATAATATGTTTAATCTCATGAAATTCCTCAATCATATCCAAAATTTTATAGCCTATTTCCGGATGCTGTTTGATATAGGAAAATTCATCTTCTGTCAATCTGCCTGGCTTATTCAGAATAGATTCTGGAATCCCGATTTTTCCGATATCATGAATGAGGGCGGCAGTTTCTATTATACCTGCATTATCTATATGTAAATAATTAGAAATTAAAAGGCTATATTTTGCAACCCTTTCCGAGTGACCTTTGGTATAGGGATCTTTCACTTCAATGGTCGTCACTAAAGCTTCTATTGTCTGCAGGTAACTTTTTTGAAGTTGAGAAATCTTGGTCAGAATACTGTCCGACAATTGATTAACGCTGAGGGACAAACTTTGTATCTCGCTTTCCCCTAGAAGCGGCAGCTTTTGGGTATAATTGCCCGCAGCTATCAATTTTATACCCTCTACTACATTATTAAAACGCTTTGTAAAGTCCCTGGAAAAATAATGGATGCCTGCCGTACATAAAATGACTGAAACAAAGACTAAAAAGGAGATATTCAGAAATAATCTGGATTTTAATTGATTCGTTGCGGAAATATCCAGTGTAACCTTATAGGAAGCTAAATATTGTTTCTTTTCATCAAAAAAATTATGTATGAAAGAAATACTGTCTTCGTTTATAGTGTGATAAGCATTGGAAACCTCAACAAAAGCAAGATTGATCGATGTAGAATCTCCAAGGTAATCAGCCAGGGGAAGTAAAAAATCCTCATCCATCTTCCTTCCCAATAACAAAGAACCAACAGCAGGATGTGTACCATCATTGTTTGAAATAGGAGCAACAGAAAACATATACAATTCATTATTGAGCAGCCGCAGAAAAGTAGCAGCCGGGCTTGCAAGCACAGGAACAGAGGATAAAACCTGATAGATCTGCTGAGTAGTTAATTCATCGCTGTATATCTGGGATAGAGGATCATCATTTAGTTGTAGATATACAGCATCTATATCAAAAGGAGATTCGAAAAGATACTGGGATATATTGGTCATCAGCCAGGCTGTATCCCGCCTGCCAATCGCATCTAAAGTATCATCCCAATAGGCATATTCTATATTTTTTTCTTGCAGGTCGATGAGTTGTTTTTGAAGGTATACCTCTATGGTTCTGGATTTTTCCTGAAGCAATCTATCTATATTATCATGCTGAAAACGATTAAGTGGAAGCATAATGAGCGTGATACTGAAAACACCGGCTGCGAAAATACTAAGAATCATTCCAAGAAGATATTTGCTTGTCAGCTTCATAGAACACCTCATAGATTAGAATAATGACACGTAAAGTTATTATAACATATATTGGAAGTTATGAATAGAAAATGTAGAAAAAGGTCGAAATATTTATAATTGTTGATAATTTTGATACACTTCGTAATCAAAGGGAAAAAATTGTAGGAAAATATATGGACTTGTTGTTGAAAAAATAGAAGTTTAGTGAGTTTAAAGAAGGAAAAATGGGTGTATCTATACAGTAGATGAGAGCGCGGATCGTTTTACTGAGGGAAGGGCTATTGAATAGATTAAGGGGGAGAAAAAATGATCGTCAAGAATTATATGTTGAAAAGAGAAGATCTATTAGTACTGGATGTATCTCAACGGATCCAGGATGCATTGAACCTGATTGTTGCCGATGGACATCTATCTCTGCCGGTAGTAGAAGGCGATCTTTTTAAGGGATGCTTATCTATCTACTATATTTATAAAAAGTACTATGAAAAAGAAGAAACAGATCGTGCGGCATTTTTAAACAGCTATGTTGGAGACCACTACCGAAAGGACATTCCAACTTTAAGTGCAAAGAATGTTGTAGAGGATGCATCTATATTGTTTAGCAGAGAGAATATCCCCTTTGTACCGGTGGTTAATAAAGAAGAGCATTTGCTGGGCATTGTGACGCAGAAATCGATTTTCCAATCCTTTAACAAGTTAATGGGTTATGGAAGCGGTGTTCGGTTGACCATCTATACCCCGGATGTTAAAGGGAGAATTTCTCGGCTGGCCAAGGCTATAAAAAAGGGTGACGGAAATATCATCAGTCTTGCCATTAATGATCCCGAGTCCAAACTAGGTGTCAAAGAAATTATCCTTCGACTGGATGGAGGAAATATCGATAAGATTAAAGGATATATTGAGAAAGAAGGCTTTAAAATCATTGAGATAGAATAATGTGGGACCTCGACAAAAGAGGTCTTTTTTTATGTTACCTGTCTAGGTCACAAGGCTCATAAATTAGAGGGCCATTGAAAATTAGGAAAAGCCGTAATATAATGAATCTATAGTGTATATTATGGAGGCATTTTTGATGACAAAGGACATAGATCTGGATGAGCATATTATAAGACGAAAAAAAATACCTATTCTCATAGAGAGCAAAGAGTGGAGAAGTCTTTTTGAGAAAGCACCTACGAAGCAGATGCTAAAAATCTCTAAAGATTTGGAAGCCATGCTTGTTGAAGAAAAGTCAGGTGCACTGTTGATTCGAAACTGCAAGAAACAGAAAAAAGCGCTCATGGAGAGAATTTTAAAACTCTCTGATGAAGTAAATTCTGTTGATAATCCGGTGGCATTAGAACAATTGGAAGCTACGAAAAAAGCAATTATAGATATGAATCAGCAAATAGAGGAGTTGCAATTTAAGTTGGATACATTGCCTAGAGAAATTGACCGCCTCAATTTGGAGCTGTTAAAGGAATCTGTCGGTATTGCCTATGAGGATATTCGTAATAATGGGAAGGAAATACCTAAATTAACAGAAGAGATTCTCCAGTTAAGACAAAGTCTAACGGAAAAATGGGAAGAAAAAATCCAAAAAGAAACCCGCGTTCAAGAACTATACTCCTATCTGCACAATACCCTTGGTCATGAAGAAACCGATAAGCTAGATAAGAAATTTCTATAAAGTACGCAAAAGCGTACTTTTTTGCTAGGAAGAAATACAAAATAGTTTTAGATTCTTTCTCGAGTAAAAAGGAATTTATGAGAAAAAATAGAATATAGGATGGGGCATAAGGTAATAAAGCTTACCTGCAAATACTTTGTAGCATAAGGGAGTTATATAATGCATGATTAAGGGGATTGGTATTGATATCATTGAAGTAGTGAGAATAAAGAAAGCTGTTGAAAAAAATAGCAGGTTTCTTCAGCGAATCTTTACAGAAAATGAAATAAAATATTTTGAAGAGAATAGTCTGCAGACGGTTTCTATTGCCGGAAACTTTGCAGCAAAAGAGGCAGTAGTAAAAGCCCTTGGAACGGGATTACGGGCTTTTTCATGGACAGAGATGGAGATTCAGCGCAATTCCTTGGGAAAGCCTTCTGTAGTACTTTATGGAAGAGCGAAAAGGGTTGCAGAGACACTGGGAGTCCATCAAATGCTGATTACCATTTCACACAGTAAAGATTATGCAGTAGCACAAGCTATAGCCCTAGAAAATCTACAACCTATAAAGGGGAGCGTTGAAATTTATGAAAATTGTAAATAACACACAAATGAAGCAGCTTGATCGTATGACGATAGAACGATATGGAATTCCTGGTGTTCTTCTTATGGAAAATGCAGGAATTGCTGTTTTTCAAGAAGTAGTACGACATCTTCAAAATTTAATTGGCAAGAAGGTAGCCATAGTATGTGGAAGAGGGAACAATGGAGGAGATGGTTTTGTTGTAGCAAGACATTTGTTTCAACATAAGGTTGAAGTAAAGGTTTTCATTGCTGGAAATCCTGCTGTAATCGGTGGAGATGCAAAAACTAATTTTGAAATATTAAAACTCTTGGAGGCACCTATTGAAGTACTGTCTCCAGGAGAGGGCAGAAGTGATTTATCTAATCAATTAAAAGAATATGATTTGATCGTTGATGCTATTTTTGGTATTGGATTGGACCGAAATATTGATGCATTTATACAGGATGTAATAGAGACGATTAATGTATCAGAGAAACCTGTGATATCAATAGATATTCCTTCGGGAGTCAGTGCAGCAACCGGCTGTATCTGCGGCACTGCGGTAAGAGCTGAAAAAACTGTAGTATTTCAACTGCCAAAATTGGGGAATATAAATTATCCAGGTAGTGACTATACTGGAGAAATTTTGATTAAGAACATTGGCATTCCGCAAAAAGTAATTGATTCAATAAATTCTGAAATTCAGATGATTACAATGGACTGGGTCAAAAAAATAATACCAAAGCGAAAGGCAGATACCCATAAGGGAGATTATGGAAGGGTTTATATTGTTGCCGGTTCAACCGGCATGACAGGAGCTGCCATGCTTACTTGTGAAGCTGTGTTGCGGAGCGGCGCAGGTCTAGTAAAAGTGGCTATACCGCAAAGTCTGAACAACATCATGGAGATTCGACTGACCGAGGCGATTACAGTGCCATTACCGGAGCTTAAAAAAGGTGTTGTTGGAATTAGTGATATTGAAAAAATTATGAAAACTATGAGTCAAAGTGATGCTGTTGCTGTAGGCCCGGGAAGTGGGCAGAGTCGCGAACTGGAGGAAGTTTTACGAAATATTTTTGAAAATTCCACCACGCCAATTGTATTAGACGCTGATGCATTAAACTCACTAGCCAACAGAAAAGAATTGTTAAAGCTATTGAAGAGCCCTGCGGTGTTGACTCCCCATCCTATGGAAATGTCGAGACTGACTCAGATTGCAGTAGAAGACATACAGAAAAATAGGGTTGAAGTAGCTAGGGAATTTGCACAAAAATGGAATGTTATTATTGTGCTAAAGGGAGCTAGAACTGTTGTTGCAGCACCATCCGGTGAGACTTTTATTAACACCACTGGAAATCCGGGCATGGCAACAGCTGGAAGTGGGGATGTATTAACGGGCATTATTACAGGATTCATTGCACAAGGAATCGAACCGGTACAGGCTACCGCGGCAGCTGTTTATATACACGGTTTAGCAGGTGATAAGGCCGCTGCAGAGCTTGGAGAGTATGGAATGATGGCTGGGGACATTGTGACCCATCTGCCCTGTGCATTAAAAGAAATTGTGGGTAAGTAGAGGAGGTGCTTCCATGAAAGCAAAAGATATAATGAACCGACAGATCATCACAGTGACAGAAGAGATGACGGTAGATGAAACAGCAAGGATTTTGTTGGATAATAAGATTAGTGGGGTTCCAGTGGTTGATGAACAAAATAAGGTTATTGGAATCGTTTCAGAGACAGATCTTATTTATCGAGAAAAACATCTGCATATTCCTAGTTTTATTTCTATTTTGGATGGAGTAATTTTTTTAGAGAGTACAAAAGAGCTAGAGTATCAAGTTCGAAAAATGGCAGCCTTTAAAGTAAAGGATGTCATGACAAAAAAGGTGCTGACGATCCATGAGGATACAGAATTAGAGGACATAGTAGATAAGATTGTTGAGAAGAAGATCAATCGGCTTCCGGTTATCGATAGTGAAGGAAAATTGGTAGGGATCGTTACGCGCTCGGATATTTTGAGACATATAATTTAAAAAACAACGTAAAGATGATATAAGAATCTTTGCGTTGGAGGTATTGATCATGAGAAGATATAGAACCATGCTGTTCCTTCTGATCCTGCTGGGATTGATAATATCTGGCTGTGCGCCGAAAAGTGATGAAGAGGTTTATTATGAATCACAAAAGCTCCTGAATAAAATAGAGAGCTATTGCTGTGAGGCGCAAATAACCGTGACTGGAAACAAAGACCCCCAGCAATATCGGATGACGCAATGGTTTAGAAAACCTGACCAATATAGACTCGAGATATTAGAACCGGAAGAACTGAAAGGAAATATCACGTTATCTGACGGTAAACGGGCATGGATTTATCATCCTGTTATCGAAGAAACTTGGATTATGGAAGATTTTCGGAATTCGGAAAAACAAAATATGTTTTTGGGCTATTTTATAAAAAACAGCTTAGAGACGGAGCAAGTAACAATAAAGAGAGAAAACATGAACAACGAGGAATATTTAATCATAGAAACGGTCATTCCAGGCAATCATGTCTATTTTCATAAGGAAAGACTTTGGTTTTGCATTGAGACAATGGAACCCTATAGGTTGCAAGTTTTGGACGCAGAAAATAGAATCCGCATTGATGTTCGATATGAAAACTTTCAGTATAATCCAAAGCTGGAGGACAATTTGTTTAGAATTACAGGGGCACCTAATTCTTGAAAATTAAAAGACTAAAGGGGCTTTGCGTATCCTGTAGCGAGAAAAAAGACATATTGTTTTCATAAACCGTTATTGCAAAGGTAATGCATTTAACAGGCAAAGGATGAATTGGGGAAAGCGAATGAGGAGGACGAAGAAATGATATCTTTAGAAAAAACAAGACCTGTATGGATTGAAGTAAATCTTGATGATTTAGCACATAACATGTCTGAAGTGAGAAAAGCTGTAAAAGAAGGGGTCCTGGTTACGGCTGTAATAAAAGCTGATGGTTATGGACATGGTGCAGTGGAGATTGCTGAGGTGCTGCTAAACAATGGCGCTGACCGGTTGGCTGTGGCTACCCTTTCTGAGGCCATTGAGCTGCGACGTGTTTATAGAGAAGTCCCAATTTTGGTAATGGGATATACGCCGGAAAGTTGTGCATCTGAAGTTGTGAAGAACGATATTATTCAGACCGTTTATTCTTTTGAACAGGCAGAAGGTTTTTCAAAAGCAGCGCAAGCCATAGAAAAAGAAGCGATTCTTCATATAAAAGTAGACACCGGAATGAGCAGGCTAGGTTTTCAACCAGATATTACCACTGTTAAAGCCATAAAAAATATTTCAAAACTGCCGAAAATTAAAATAGAGGGTATATTCACCCACTTTGCTGTAGCTGATGAAAAAGATAAAGCCTTTACAAATCAGCAGTATGCACGATTGATAGAATTAGTGGAAAAGCTAAAGGGTGAAGATATAGAAATACCGATCAGACATTGCTCCAATAGTGCTGCGATTATTGACCTGCAAGATTACAATCTAGATATGGTACGGGCAGGAATCATGCTCTATGGTCTTTATCCCTCCAGCGAAGTGAATAAGGAGAACGTGAAACTAAGACAAGTGATGTCTTTAAAAGCAAAGATAGCACACCTAAAAGAGCTAGAAGCAGGAATCGGAATCAGTTATGGGCTGAAGCATGTTACTGTTGACCGGACAAAAATTGCCACCCTGCCTATAGGTTATGCCGATGGTTTTACAAGAATGCTGTCAGGAAAAGCAGAAGTAATTGTAAAAGGAAAAAAAGTTCCAGTGGTTGGAAGAATTTGCATGGATCAATGTATGATTGATGTAACAGGCATCGACAATTTAGACAGAGGCGATGTTGTAACATTGATTGGCAGAGAGGGAGAAGAAGAAATTTCTGTAGATGATGTAGCAGCTAAGCTGGGGACGATCAATTATGAGATTGTCTGTATGATGGGTAAGCGCATTCCACGTGTATATATTCGCAATGGAAAAGTTGTTAAAATTAAGGATTACCTGCTCCGCTAAATAAAAAGAAAGAGTAGCGGAGTCAGGGGGACGGTTCGAGCGTCACCGAAGCATAGCGAAGGTCCGGAGGGAAGACGATGGAACTGTCCCCCTGGCGAGGCGGATGTAATGCACTTAGTGTGACTTATATAGACTAAATAAAAAGAAAGTGAAATCTTTCAAAGAAGGGTATAAAAAGGTAGTCATATTGACACACTTATAATGAATAGTATATAATTGGATATATATTTTTGTATATACTATAATGGATGACTATGTCTGTATATAAATCAATTTTATATTTGGTATTTTTGGAGGTGTTTCTGTGGCTGAGTCAAAGCGTATTATAATAAGCTTGCCAGACAGTTTATTGAGAGAAGTAGATGATATTGTCGAAGTGGAGAAACGAAACCGAAGCGAATGTATCCGTGAAGCGATGCGGTTGTATATTCGGGAAAGAAAGAAAATACAAATTCGTGAAACCATGAAGAAGGGCTACAGGGAGATGGGAGCGATTAATTTAGCCTTAGCTGAAACAGGTATATATTCGGATTTTCAAACACTCGAAGGCTATGTAGCAAAGCTAGCGGA
Organism: Geosporobacter ferrireducens; assembly: GCF_001750685.1. Classification (GTDB taxonomy): domain Bacteria; phylum Bacillota; class Clostridia; order Peptostreptococcales; family Thermotaleaceae; genus Geosporobacter; species Geosporobacter ferrireducens. The sequence goes on from NZ_CP017269.1 coordinate 4,357,284, forward strand.
GTGTGAGTAGCGTGATTGTAAAAAGAGGCGATATTTTTTATGCGGATCTCAGTCCTGTGATTGGTTCGGAACAAGGCGGTGTCAGACCTGTTCTCATTGTTCAAAATGATGTTGGAAATAAATACAGCCCTACAGTGATTGTAGCGGCGATTACTTCTCAGATCAATAAGGCAAAGCTACCGACGCATTTGGAGATAAGTGCCACAGAATATGGATTGTCAAAGGATTCCGTTGTATTGCTAGAGCAAATTCGGACGATTGACAAGAAAAGACTTCGGGAAAAGCTCGGACATTTGGATGAAGAGATGATGCATAAAGTGGATGAAGCGTTATCCATCAGCTTTGGATTAGTAGATTTTTAAGGCGGTTTGTAAAAACCGCCTTTTATAATGGGTAAAATTGTAATAAAAAAATAATATTGTGACAGAAATATAGTAAGCCCATGGGCCCATTTTTATGATAAAATATAGTTAGATTTTGTCACAGTGTACCAACATTTGATAGAATACTTTCTATTTCCCAGGCAATAGACAAAGGAGGAATAATAATGTGGAGAAGTTTTAGAAATAGTAAGCTGTATGTAACTATACTGGGGATATTTGTACTAACTGTTGTTTTTGCACAAGTTAGCAAAGCTGGTTATTTTGAGCCGGGAACAAAGGAAGATCCTATTGTAACACAGACATATGTAGAAAAAAGAAATGAACAGCTTCGTTATTACATAGATCAAAAAATTGAAGAATTACAGGGTAAAGTAAATCAGACGCAGGCAAATCAGTTCTACCAAGTTATCGAAGTCCAAAAAGGACAGAAGGTAATTTGTAAGGCCAGCACAGAACTGATCGTGCGTTCAGGACAAGCCAAAGCTATTGCAAGTACTGCCGGCGGATTGTCTAATTTAATTTCTGGGAAAGATTTAAGATCAGGAGAAGTTGTGCCAATGAATCAATTGATTCTAGTACCCCGGGATGACGGAAGAGGAATCGACATCACCGCAGACAAGACTTTTATTCTCATTAAAGGCGGGTATGAAATCAAATAATATGATTGTTTGGAGAGAATAGGCATGGCCAATATAAATCAAATGTTGAAAAATGTAGCAAAAGATACGGTATACTATACGGCAGCTAAGGTTGTAGCGGGATTAATGGGCATTCTATCTGTCAAGCTCTTTACAAGTCTCTTTGCACCGGATGTATTTGGAGACTATTCGATTGTCAGTACGACAGTGAACATGCTTCTGATGATTGTATTTGGCTGGCTGTTTCATTCAGCAATCCGGTTTTCCCAAGAATATCAAGCGGTGGAGGAAAAGAAAAAATTCTACTCTACCCTATTTTTGTGTTCAGCAGCAGTTACATTCATTACAATTTTCATGGCCCTTTTATTGCTGTTCTTTTTCCAAAACAGCATTGACAAAGGTTTGACAATCTTAATTCTGAGTGGCATACTATTTCTAGGAACCCAAAGCAATGCACTGGTCTTGTTCAATCTCCTTAGGGCAGAACGGATGAGTCGGCTTTATTCTTTGTTAACTATAGGTTATAGTATTTTAAAGCTGGTATCCATCTATATAATGGCGACGGTTATGCACTTTGGAGTAGACAGTATTTTTTGGAGTGGAGCCTTATTTGATCTAATCGTAATTATTTTGATGGCTTATAAGCTGAGAATATGGAAATACTTTGACAAGAACAGCTTTACATCCCGGTTATTTAGGCGTTTTCTTGCCTATGGGTCTCCCTTGATTGGTGTATCTGTTACAACTTGGATTTTATCAGCTTCCGATAAGTATGTAATAAAAATCTATCGGACATCTGCGGAGGTAGGGATTTATTCCATTAGCTACAGTCTTGTAGCAGCAGGCTTTACACTAGTCAATACGTCTTTAATGCTGGGGTTATATCCTATTATTCTGAAGACCTGGAAGGAACATGGGAAAAAAGGTACAGAGGAGCTCATGGGTAAGATTCTCAGATATTACTTGATTATGACGATACCGGCCTTTGTCGGACTGAGTGTTCTTGCACGGCCTGCGCTGACTGTGCTGGCATCTAGAGATTATATCAGCGGATATACGGTGATTCCATGGGTTGCATTAGGACTTTTGTTTCAAGGACTAACTGAATATGTAACAAAGATTTGGGAACTGCAGGAAAAAACAAAGACCATATTCTACCTGATGATAGCAGCGGCTACAGTAAATATTTTGCTAAATATTGTGATGGTGCCTTATTATGGCTTTTATGCAGCGGCCATTACTACAGCATTTTCTTATTTGCTTTATCTTGCATTGGCCTTAGGCTTATCCTATAAAATATTTACATGGAAAATTTCTTTTAAATCCATGGGAAGAATTGCAGCAGCTTCTCTAATCATGGCAGCAGCCCTGCGGACATTGCTAGAGTTGATCCATCGTAGTACGATACACTTGATCCTTGGGATCATTTGTGGTGTGATGGTTTATTTTATGGCATTAATCATTGTTGGAGAATTAAAAGATGAAATAATTCAGATTCAGCGAGTTTTAAAAAGACGGAGGAATGATTATGAAAATCGTTGATGAGCGAGGCAGGCTGTTTGGCGTTGTCAATATAGTCGACCTAACTTTATTATTAGTGATTGTACTTTTTGCCGGAGGGGTTTATTATAAGTTGGTAGCAAAACAATCTATTACAGATAAAACCCATGCAGAGCAAGAGATATTTGTTACGATTAAATACACTCCACTTGATGAAGCAGAGCTAGATGGAGTGAATACGGGCGATCAGCTGGTTGCTAATAATGCGCTACAGCCGATTTATGTGGAAAATGTAGAAATACGCTCGGAAAAGGCAATGCTGGAAAAAAACGGAGTGTTGTCAGTGACGGAACATCCTTTTGAAAAAAGTATTTATATCACAATAAAAGGAGAAGCCTCCATCACTGATGCAAACATACACATGGCTAATCAAATCATTAAGATTGGACGGGAATTTTTCTTAAAAACCCTAACAACCGAGTGGAAGGGAATTGTTACGAATATCGAAATGCAGTAAAGGAGATCAGAAGATGAATGTGTTGAATAGGATTGTACAAGACAGCTTAATTTATCGCTGTGTCCGTTGGCTTCTTTCCGCTTATGAACATAGTATCTTTCGCCGGATCATGGATGGGTTGGGTGTTTCCTTTGAAAATAGTGCAGCCTTTAATCGTTTTCTGGGGAAAGGAAAAAAGGAATCGGTCTATAGGAATTCTTTATTATATAAGTTTTTATCATGGATCATTCAAGGCCTGAACAAGCTTTTTTATGCAACTTCTAGAGTATATAAGCAAGCTGAATCTACTAGCATTTTGCTGAATGCTTTAAAGCAACTGAGGTTTGAGATAGAGATGAACCCTATGAAAAGCAGTTGGATTTTGGTTTTCGGATTTAGTATCGGGTTTTTGATGCTGCGAGTTAGTTTAAAGGCGGCAGTGGTTTTGGCAGCGGCCAATGGCATATTATTTGTTTTTTCCGGACAACAAGCTAAATTGAAGGATATTTTGTCAGGGAGTATGCTTTATCAACTCTATCAATACTTTTTAGATGAAGACGGGTGGTTATAGCATGAAAAAAAATGGAACAATTTTGTTATGGTTAGGAGGCTTGGCTTTAGGAATCATTGCTGCAAAGCTAGGCATAAAATATGCTTTTGCTTTTAGTATTCTGTTGATTACGCCTATTGCATTGATCATGAAGCCGGAGAGAGGATTAAATTTACTGGCTGCTTATGCAGTCATTGACTTTGTATTTCGAACAAGGGGCGGAATACTGTCGGGAATCTGGGATGAACTGCTATTTATATTGATGATTGGTGTATTTTTCGTGCATCTCCTGATAAATGGCAAGGGATTTCCTGTTCGTTTGACAGAATTGGACGTGCCTATTTTTGTGTTTTTTGGCATTAGCATTTTTTTACTTCTGGTAAATTCACCAGAGCTTCATGTGGCTGTCGAAGGAATTCGGGTCATCTTGCAGTATATCCTATGGTATTTTGTAGCCATCAATATTATCAAGGATAGAAGTGTTGTGAGAAAGTTATTATTGGTATTGATTGTGATTGCTGTACTCTTATCTCTTCATGGAATTTATCAATATATTATTGGTGTCGAAATTCCAACAACCTGGTATGATTCTAAACATGAAACCAGTATGCGAACGAGAGTATTCTCTATTATTGGAAGTCCGAACATTTTAGGGAGCTTACTGGTGCTGGCACTGCCTATTACCCTTTCCTTTGTATTAAATGAACGGGGGTGGCTGCGAAAACTGGTTTACCTAGGATCTATGGGCGTCATGGCACTTTGTCTTGTATTTACATTTTCAAGGGGTGCATGGCTAGCTTTTGCGCTATCCGCAGTCATCTACACCCTGTTAAAGGATAAACGGTTAATTATTCCTATGGTACTGGGTGCCGCAGTTTTACTGATTGCTGTACCGCAGATTGGAGATCGAATCGCATATATGATCAGTCCGGAATATATGCTAAGCAGTGCCAGGGGGGGAAGGATTGCTCGATGGTCTGCAGCCATAGAAGCAGTGAAAACAAGTCCGATTTTTGGCGTTGGCTTGGGAAGATATGGCGGTGCTGTCGCTATGCGCTATATACCAGGTTCTTTCTATGCGGACAATTTTTATTTAAAGACCATGGCAGAGATGGGGATTATTGGGTTAACCGGATTTTTATATCTGTTGTACCGTGGCTGCATCGAATCCCTAAGAACCATACGAGGGTTGAAAGACCCAAAATTGTATAATATGGCAGTAGGGATTTTTACAGGCTTAATTGGTATATTGGCCCAAAATGCCGTTGAAAATGTTTTTGAGGTGCCGATGATGGCTACCTACTTCTGGCTCTTGGTAGCTGTGATTCTTTCTCTTCGCTATATAGAGGCAGAACCGCAGTGTGAGGTGAAATAAGATGGATTATAAGAATATACCCCGTAAAGTTGTTTGTATTTCATCTATCGACTGGTTTCCCATTCCCACTAGGAAGCAACAGGTAATGTCTAGATTACCAAAGGATTATGACATTCTTTATATAGAACCGCCTATCACATTAATTTCACCCTTGAAGGATCGAAGCATGACCTTTAAGTTGACAGCGTTTCTAAAAGGAACGAAGAAGGTTCAGGAGAATATTACGGTTTATTGCCCGCCGCCAGTGCTTCCTTTTGGAAATATGTACCCTTGGATCAATCGATTGAATCAATGGTGGCAGTCCATTTTTATCAAAAGGATTATGAAAAGCCATGGTATGCAGAATCCCTTGATCTGGACCTATATGCCAAACAGCTTAGACTTGATAAAAAAGCTGGAATATCAAGGACTTATTTATGATTGTGTGGATGAGCATTCGGAATACAAAGGATTTATTCATAAGGAGGCACTTCTGCAAATGGAGAAGGCCCTGGCAGAAAGCTGTGATCTGGTATTTGTTACAGCAGAGGGTTTATATGAATCAAAGCGATCTTACAATGATCATACCTACTGTATTCCCAACGGTGTAAACTTTGAACTATTTAACTCTGTCGATCAGGAAAGTACACCCATTGCTCAAGAAATTAAGGGCTTACAAAAACCGATCATTGGCTTTGTAGGTGTGATTCAAGAGTGGATTGATTTAAAACTGATTTACCGTATTGCCAATGAAAATCCCACTTGGTCTATTCTTATGGTAGGACCGATTGGTGCAGGCATTAATGTGGAACCTCTAAAATCCTTACCGAACGTACACTTTGTAGGTGGGAAAAAACCGGAGGAACTGCCCCATTATATAAAGGGGTTTGATGTTTGTATCAATCCTTTTCGACAATCAAATCTGACCAAAAACGTAAGTCCTCTAAAGTTTTATGAATACCTGGCTACAGGAAAACCCATTGTTACAGTAGATATGCCAGCGGTTCGCACTTTTGGAGATTGTGTAATGATTTCTGAGAATGAGGATGCTTTTTTGGAGAATATACAAAGGGCTTTAGAAGAAAACAGCGAGATTTTGAAGCAAAAACGGATCGAGAAGGGAAGAGAATCTTCTTGGGATAGAAAAGTAATGGATATACTACAGATCATTGAAGAAACGTTGGGAGGAAAAAAACATGGAAAATAGAAATCAAATAGCCGTATTTGGCCTCGGATTTGTTGGATTGCCCTTGGCATTGAGCTTTGCCATGAGAGGTGCAAAGGTTGTAGGTGTAGACATCGATACACGCTTAATACAAGAATTAAATCAGGGCATTACCCATCACCTGGAAGCCTATCAGGGTGAGTCGATCCAAGAGATTTTGAAGACACAACTTGCTTTTGGAAGATTTGAAGCAACAGCTGATCCTACTGCTGCAATGGAGAAGTGTAACAGCTTTATCGTGACGGTGGGTATTCCGGTAGTTGACGGAAATGGTTATATGGGTCACTTGGAAAGTGTGAGCAAGACCATCGCAAAAGGCTTAAAAAAAGGAGATTTGGTGGTTATTCGAAGTACTGTGGTTCCAGGTACAGTGCGCAGCTTTATTCAACCAATCTTAGAAGAAAGCGGATTAAAGGCTGGGGAGGATTTCTTTTTGGGATATGCCTCAGAGAGAATTGCGGAAGGAAAAGCCTTTGATGAATTTGAAAATATGCCTACATTGGTTAGTGGCGTGAATGAGGCCAGTGCAAAGGCCACAGAAAAATTATTGAAGATTGTAACAAAGGCAGAGATCGTTATCGCTTCATCCATAGAAGTAGTAGAGACTTCTAAGGTATTGGAAAATCTTTCAAGAGATATTAATATTGCTATGGTAAACGAATTTGCGAAATTTACAAAGAAAATGGGCATTGATATCTTCGAAGTCATCAAAGTAGCAAATACCCATAAAAGGGTAAATCTGTTGTATCCGGGACCAGGTGTAGGCGGGTACTGTATACCCAATGCTTTCTATTATTTAAAACCTAGGGCAGATGAGCTGGGCGTAGGCCTGGAGCTATCGGCTGCAGCGAGAGCTATCAATAAAGGAACACCTAATCGTGTAGCAGAAATGGCTGTAAAAAACCTGCAGGTAGCACCAAAGGATGCAAAAATCTGTATTCTGGGAATGGCCATGAAAGACTATTCATCAGACGATCGAATGAGTCCTGCTTTAGATGTTATAGAGGCATTGCAGAGTCAGGATATTGAGGTGGCTGTATACGATCCTGCGATCCCTGCACAACACCCTTATCTGGCAGATAGACTCGAGGATGCATTGCAAAATGCTCACGGAATTATTGTTTTGGCAAAGCAGGATGGTATTGATTTTGACAAATTAGAATATTTTAGAGGCTTTATGTCTGGAGACAAGCCCTTTATTATAGATACTAGAAATATTTATTGCAAAGAACTTGTAGAAGGAAAAGGATTTGTATTTGAAGGACTTTAAAACAGGTCAAATATCAATGGAGCGAGGTGTAAAAATGGGTTTAATAGATCAAAAAGGCCGTTTATTCGGTCTGATCAACTTAATAGATTTAGTTGTGTTATTAATGGTTGTGGTTCTGGCTTTTGGTACCTATACAAAAATGGCAGCGAGAGCGCAGCAAAACCAGCAGATTGTGTTGCAGGAAATTGAAATGGATATGTTCATAAAGGATGTAATGCCTTTTGCATTAGAGAGTTTTTCCGTAGGAGACATTGTTAAAGATGCAAATTCAAAAACAGTTTTAGGAACGATCTCAGAGATTAAATCGGAGCCCTATCAAGAGCCAGTAGTGGATCTGCAGGGAAACTATGTAATGAAGGAAGTTCCGAATAAATTGAATATTATTCTTACGGTGACAGGCAAGGCTCAGGTAAATAATAATAGTATTCAAATTCAAAAAGATGATGTGCTTGTTGGGAATATTTTGATTATCAATACCCATAAAAGCAAAGCGCAAGCAGTAATTATTGGTGTAAGAACAGAGTAGACTCAGGCAGTGCTTTTTGCGCTGCCTTTGTTTCACAGATTTGTTCGATATGGAAATGACCGACTCAGGAAAGGGGGGGTTTTTCCCTTGGAAGGAAATCGAAAACTAAAGGTACTCCACTTAATCAGCGGTGGAGATATTGGAGGGGCAAAGGTTCAAGTTTTAACACTTGTGAAGAATCTTCAAAAGCAAAATGTCGAAGTAAAGGTGTTGTGTTTCATAAAAGGGATCTTTTATGAAGAGGCAGTGGCCATGGGACTTGATATTGAGTTAATCAAGCAGCCTTCAAGATTGGATATGTCTGTAGTGGATAAGATTAAAGCTATTGTTGACAGCGAAGAATATGATTTAATCCATTCTCATGGTGCGCGGGCAAACCTAATCAGCATGTTGCTAAAGCGAAAAATAAAGATTCCTGTGATCACTACCATACATAGTGATTATCGATTGGACTTCGAAGATACCTTCTATAAAAGATGGATTTTTACACCATTAAACGCTATTGCATTACGCTTTATGGATTATTATATTACTGTTTCTATGGAACTAAAGGAAAAATTGGTTGAACGGGGCTTTCCAAATAAAAAAATATCCTATATTTTTAACGGGCTAGATTTTGAGAGTGAAATGAGCTATACACCGCGGGAGGAATACTTTAAAAGGCTAAATATCCCTTATGATCCTTGCTGTATTTATATAGGGATTCTCGGCAGACTTCATCCTGTAAAAGGTCATAAGGTATTTTTAGAAGGGGCAGCAGAAGCATTAAAAGAGGCAGGTCATCTTCGTTTTATCGTTGGCGGGGACGGTATTGAAATAGAGAATCTACAAAAGCTCTGCAGTAAACTACAGATTGAACATGCGGTGCATTTTGTTGGATTTGTACAAAATCCCTATGATTTTTTTAATGCGATTGATATCAATGCGCTTACTTCCTATAGCGAAGGTTTCCCCTATGCTTTGTTAGAAGGTGCCAAAATGAAGAAGCCCACCATTAGCTCTGATGTTGGAGATGTAAGCAAGTTGATACTTTCTGATCGAACAGGACTGCTTTTTCCATTAGGAGATCATAAGGCTTTTGGAGATCATTTAATTACATTGGGCAATTCAGCGGAAAGACGGGAGCAGTTTGGGCAGCAGCTCTTTGAATACGGAAAGAAACATTTTTCAGCAGTAGAGATGGCTAGCCAATATCATACAGTATATATGCAGGTGAAGGGCACATGAAAAAAGTATTTATATTTGGTTATTACGGTTTTCAGAATATTGGCGACGAAGCCATTCTTTCTGCTATTGTCTCTACGCTGAAAAAGGAAAAAGAAGATATTCAAATCTCAGCCCTATCCTATAATGCCCAATATACAGAAAAGCTTCACGGGATTCATGCCGTGAGTAGAAATAGTCTCCGAGGAATCATCCAAGCAATCAAAGAAGCTGATTTGGTGATAAGCGGTGGTGGCTCCTTACTGCAGGATATTACCAGCAGCCGATCCTTGATCTATTACTTAAGTATCATCTATTTAGCAAAAAAAATGGGTAAGAAAGTAATGTTTTATGGCAATGGTTTTGGACCTATCACGAAGCAGTGGAATAGGCATTTGCTGCAGCGTGTTCTCCGCAACGTGGATCGTATTACCCTGCGGGATTATGACTCTATGAAAACCTTTGAGGCTATAGGATTAAATAAAAGTGTTGAAGTTACTGCTGATGCAACATTTGTGTTAGAGCCGGAAGTGCAGGTCCGTATCCTTCATATTTTGGAACAAGAGGAAATTCCTATGGATAAGCCGCTGATCGGAATTTCCGTAAGGCCTTGGAAACATGCTGACAGTATTGTGAAGGTGTTGGCATCGGTTTGTGACTATATCATTGAAAGAAATATGAATGTAGTGTTTCTGCCAATGCAGTTTACAAAGGATATTGCCTTGTCTGAGGAAATCTGCAGTAAGATGAAAAACAAAGCCTATGTGCTCCAAGGAGAAGTAAGTCCTAAAGAAATGATTGGCATCATTGGCAAAATGGATTTTCTAATTGGCATGCGATTGCATGCACTGATCTTTGCAGCAAGAATGGGTGTTCCAATGATTGGGATTGAATATGATCCGAAAATTAAAGGTTTTTTAGATGTGGTCAAACAGACCAATATCGGAAAAGTAGAGGAACTGGATTTTATTAAGCTTTGTAGTGAATTTGACCGTTTATGGAATGAACGGGAAAGCAATGAGAAAATGCTGCAAGAGGTTGCTGCGTATTTAAAAAGGAAAGCAGCTATCAACGGTGAAATCGCCGTAAGATTGTTAGAGTAAGCGGGTGAGAACATGATAAATAGGGTTGAAATTATGGGGGTTCCAATAGATGCGGTGGACATGCCAAAGGCAGTGGACCAGGCAGTAGCTTTTTTCCAGCAGGAAAATCTCCAAGTGATCTATACGCCGAATACAGAAATTGTTATGGCAGCCCAGCAGGATCCAATACTGCTGGACGCTATTAAGGCTGCAAATTTAGTGATTCCCGATGGTATTGGACTGATCTATGCTTCTAAAATATTAAATAAAGGATTAAAGGAGCGGGTGACTGGCGTAGACTTGATGGGAGAAGTCCTTTCCTATTGTAATCAGCATGGAAAATCCATCTATATCTTAGGCGGAAAACCCGGTATTGCAGAAGTTGCCTGCAAAAATATTCAAATCAAGTTTCCGGAGATTTGTATCAGTGGGTTCAATGACGGCTATTTCCAAGAAAATGAAACTGCTGCGGTTATTGAAAAAATAAATCAGAGCAACGTAGATATTCTATTTGTGGGTTTAGGCGCCCCGAAGCAAGAAAAGTGGATTTTCCAGTATAGAGATAAACTAAAAGCTAAAATAGCTATGGGGGTAGGTGGCGGTGTGGATATATGGGCCGGGACAGTTAAGCGTGCACCCGAGGTTTATCAAAAACTTGGTCTGGAATGGTTTTACCGCCTGTTGAAAGAGCCTTGGCGATACAAACGTATGATGTCATTACCAAAGTTTATGATAAAGGTATTATTTAGCAAAAAATAGCATTTATTACTGGCTATCCTCGACAAGTCTCCCGAAACTGCTAAAACCTTTGCAGCAGCCATAGAGAGATTTTGAGAGGATTTTTTCATGCGGGTGGGCCTGTGAAATATTTTATTGTGAATATCACATCGTTGGATAAGTATGCATCGATTGCTAAAAAATAAATAATTAGAAGACAAATTGTGATATAATAGTGGAGGTGAAAAAATGGGTATAAAAGGCAAATCGTCTGTATTATTGGATTATATTTTGATTACTGTTGGTACTTTGATCATGGCACTAGGACTCATTTACTTTTTGGAACCTTATACCATTGCGCCCGGCGGGGTAACCGGCTTAGCCATTGTTGTCAATAAGGTTTTGGGTATTCCTATTGATGTGACAAACTTAGTGATCAATATTCCCCTATTTATTTTGGGATTGATGACTTTAGGAAGCAGATTTGGATTAAAAACTGCTTACGGAACATTCATGCTCTCTTTATTTATTAGGATGTTCATAATTTCATTGGGACAAAATATCATTATGGTTGAAGATTTGCTATTAGCGGCCCTTTATGGTGGTGTATTAATGGGAGTTGGAATCGGTCTTGTTTTCCGTGCAGGAGGGACCACTGGAGGTACAGATTTAGCTGCTTCAATTTTAAATAAATATTTTCCAAACATGAGCATACCTAAAATGATGATGGCCTTGGACTTAGTAATTGTAACCTTGGCAGGAATCGTCAACAGAAGGCTGGAAACATCTTTATATTCAATTATTGCTTTGTACATACTTGTAAAAATTGCTGATTTTATTGTAGAGGATTTGAGTTATGGGAAGGCATTTTTTATCATATCAAAGGAATCGAAGGCGATTGGGAAACAGATTCTTACGACCTTGGACCGCGGTGTAACAGTTTTAAAAGCTACTGGATTTTATACGGGAAATGATCGGGATGTACTTCTCTGTATTGTAGACAGAACACAAGTAGCAAAGCTAAAGAATATTGTCCATTCTATTGATGGTGACGCTTTTATTATGGTTACCACAGTACATGAGGTACTTGGAGAAGGCTTTAAGAAATTTGAATAAGATTAGGAGGGATTTTACTTGGTTAAGGTGGATCAAAAAAGATTAAATGAAACGGCATTGGAAATCCGTAGAAGCATTATCCGGTCTGTTTATGCTGCTGGATCAGGTCATCCGGGAGGCTCTTTGTCTGCTGTAGAAATTATGACAGCACTTTATTTTGAGAAAATGAAGATAGATCCGAAAAATCCAAAATGGGAAGAGCGGGATCGGTTTATTTTATCAAAAGGACATGCTGCACCAGTACTCTACGCGGCACTAGCTGAAAAAGGCTTCTTCCCTAAAGAAGAACTTTTAAAACTAAGACATGTAGATGCCATGCTGCAAGGGCATCCAGATATGAAGGGAACCCCAGGGGTTGAGATGTCTACCGGATCATTGGGGCAGGGTTTTTCAACGAGCATTGGAATGGCATTGGGAGCTAAACTAGATCAACGATCTAACCGGATTTATGTACTTCTTGGAGACGGAGAAGTACAAGAAGGGATTGTATGGGAAGCTGCTATGGCTGCTGCCCATTATCAATTGGATAATTTAACGGCTTTCATGGATTATAATGGACTCCAAATCGATGGAAATACAGATGAAGTAATGAATATTAATCCCATCACGGACAAATGGAAGAGCTTTGGTTGGAACGTAGTGGCGATAGACGGTCATGATTATGATCAGATTTTTGATGCCTTGGAAAAAGCAGAGAGTACGAAAAATCAACCAACGGTGATTATTGCAAAGACAGTTAAAGGAAAGGGTGTATCTTTCATGGAAAATCAAGCAGGATGGCATGGAAATGCACCAAAGAAAGAAGAGGCTGAAAAAGCTTTGGAAGAACTGGGAGGTGTGCTGTAATGACTGAAAAAATTGCAACCCGCGATGCCTACGGAAAAGCTTTAGCTGAATTAGGAAAACTTAATGAAAATATTGTTGTATTAGATGCAGACTTATCAAAGTCTACTAAAACTGCTGTTTTCCAAAAAGAATTCCCAAATCGCTTCTTCAATATGGGCATAGCAGAACAAAACCTAATGGGCACAGCTGCAGGTCTCTCCGCTGCTGGAAAGATTCCATTTGCAAGCACTTTTGCTATGTTCGCCACAGGAAGAGCCTTTGAAATTATTAGAAATTCTATCTGTTATCCAAAATTGAATGTAAAAATTTGTGCGACCCATGCAGGAATCACTGTGGGTGAGGATGGAGCTTCACATCAATCCTTAGAAGATTTGGCCTGTATGCGAGCTATTCCGAATATGGTTGTAATCAATCCGGCTGATGCAGTTTCTACAAAGAAAGCAATCTTTGCAGTTGCAGATTATTATGGCCCTGTCTACGTTCGATTGGGAAGATTAAATGTACCAGTGATTTATGATGACGCGGATTTTAGTTTTGAGATTGGTAAAGGAATCGAAGTAAAGGGTGGTAAGGATGTAACCTTGGTTGCTACCGGCGTCATGGTAGCAGAAGCATTAAGGGCCAGGGATATTTTAGCACAAGAAGGGATAGAAGCACGCGTAGTCGATATCCATACAATTAAACCTATTGACAAGGAGATACTTGTGAAGGCTGCATCGGAGACCGGTGCAATTGTAACTGCAGAGGAACACAATATCATTGGCGGTCTAGGTTCGGCAGTAGCAGAAGTTTTAGTGGAGCATAAGCCTGTACCCATGAAGCGCGTAGGTACGAGGGACACCTTTGGAGAGTCTGGAAAGCCTGATGTGTTAATGAAAAAATACGGTTTGACAGCAGAGGCCATCGTTGAGTCTGCTAAAGCTGCGATCGCAATGAAGTAAAAAAAGAGAGGGAAGCCTCTCTTTTTTTAGAATTTTTTTAGAAATCCTTAATATCCTTTCCCAGAAGAGGCACAGCACCCTTTGGCTGATGAATGTCAAATACAGGAACTACCTCTCCAATTTGTTCCTTTAAATTATTATAAATGGGTGTATGATACCAGTTCTTTAAGGTTTCTATTTCTTTCTCATCCAGTACATTTAGCTGCTTTAAAAGGTGAATGACTACCGGGTAGATTGCCCGTTCGTTTCCATCAACAATTTTGATGCATACCCCTAACTGCTGATTTCTAATACCGATGCAATAAACTGCTTCACAACCTACCTTACCAATCAACTTGCCATGGGTTAACCGCATTAAATCTGTACAAAACTCATCATCGCCACTGACCATTTCAGGATAAGCCAACATGGCATCTACTACAGTTTTTGCAGCCGGATGGTAGGGAGAATGGGAATGAATAGCCTGGTACATTAATTTCCCATAGGATTGTGCGATATTACGAATAGGTAAAAGATAAATAGGCACACCGCAGCCGTCAATACCAACAGGAATACTTTTGGGGTCTAGTTCTGCAAAATCAGCGATAGTTTTTAAAATTTCCTGTTGTACAGGATGGGCTAAATCCTCATAGGTATCTATAGGAAGGTTTTTATAACTTGCTAAAGCCAGCATGGCAGCATGCTTGCCGGAGCAACTGCAATGGAATACAGAGGGCTTATCCCCTGTTGATATAAGCCGGTTGCTTTCGTCGGCATTGTAGGGCATCATGATACCGCAATGCAGATCTTTTTCTCCTAATTTCAGACGACCGAGCATTTTCTGAACAGCAGCCTGATGGCGCCCTTGCCCGCTGTGGGAAGAACAGGCAAGTGCGATCTCTTCAAGTGAAAAGTTATAAGCTTTTGCTGCACCTGATTGCAGCAAAGGAATTACCTGAATAGGTTTTGCAGAGGAACGAAAGAAAATAGATGTATCTGGAGAACCAAGTTGATATAGCACAGTTCCAATAGAATTCGTTACACAAATGGTTCCATAATGGACACTTTCTATTAAATCGTTCCGAGTAACAACTGCTAGTGCTTCCATAAGCATTCTCCTTTGAAAACAAAGTTGTCACCTATTTTAATGGCTTCATTAGTACCTTGAAGAACATCGAAAACAGGTAGCGTGTATCCTATGATATTTCCCCGATGGTCCTTAATAGGAGGAAATGCCCATAATACCAATCGGTCTTCCATTTCCCTGTCCGTAAGGCCAAGCTGTCTTAATATATGAAGGGCAACGGGATAAACAGCGCGCTCATTGCCGTCAGCAATTTTTACAGCAGCACCCAGCCCTTTTTCTGGTATGGCTAGACAGTATACACCTTCACCACCCACCTTGCCAATTACCTTTCTACCGCTATAATTGATCAATTCTGTGCAAAATTCACTATCTCCATTAATCATTCTAGGATAAGCCAGCATAGCATTTGCAATTTTGGACAAAACAAATCCGTATTGAGAATGTCCTTTTTCACCAGCTGCCAGAAGCGCATAAAGATAGGCTGCCTGTTGAAGGCTGATCATAAAGTTAGGGACGCCGCACCCATCTTGTCCTGTGACAATCTCTTCAGAAGGGATATTTAATAATGAAGCTATGGTGTTAAGAATCAGTTGTTGAACTGGATGGGTTTTCTCTACATATCCCTTTGTAGGATAACCATAAAATCTGCATAATGCCAACATGCCTGCATGTTTACCAGAACAGCAGTTGAAAAGCTGAGATGGCTTTTCCTGTTTGCACGTAATCCGGGTAAGCATTTCAGGATTGTAAGGATTACAAATACCGCAGTCTAGATCTTCCTCCGTCAAACCTATTTTTTGAAGTATAGAATATACCGCTTGCCGGTGAAAATCTTCTCCACTATGGGAAGAACAGATGACAGACAATTCTTCAAGGCTGATTCCAAATTTTTCTAATGATCCTGAAGCTGCAAGAGCAACCGCCTGAAAGGGCTTTGCTGAAGAACGCAGATATATTTTTTTTTGCTCATTTCCTATGCGCGACTGCAGCTGATTATGATAATCACTAATGCAAATAGCGCCGCTATGGATGCTTTCTACACGATGACTTCTTGTAAGTACGACCAAAGGCTTCATATAAAACTCCTTTTCTTTGCTAGAATTCTGTATTAGTATAACCGAAAGATCAATTTTCATGTTTTGATGATCGCTGAGAAGTGAAAGACAAATATTCATGATTTATTGAAATCTATATAGAATATTTAGGGGACATTCAGAATACTATGTAGTATATATTAAGGAATAAGGGGGGATATGGGTGAAATTCAAATGGTCTTTCAATCTTAAGGCTCTCAATTGGAGAACCATTGCAATCGTAGCGGTTGTAATTTTGATCGTGGTTGCAGGAATTTATACGCTTAAATATTTTATGAAGGATGATGGAAACGTGGCTTTTGAAATACTGAGTGAGGAAATGATACCGCAGAAAGTCCAGGAGATACTGCCCAGATATAAAGCATTAGAAAGGGCGCTGGCGTGTAAGGTAGACGGAGATATTTATGTGATCGCTACAAGGGGAGAAAAGCCGACAGGTGGATTTACGGTTGATATAGATCGCATTATGAAAGTAAAAGAAGAAGATAAAAATAAACTAGTGATTTATGTAACCTTCGAGGATCCTAAGCCTGGAGACGTGGTTACACAAGTGATTACATATCCATATACCGTTGCAAAAACCAATCTAAAAGAACTGCCTGACAAGATAGAGTTAAAAGTAAAATATGATGAATAATGTGCAGCCCGTATCATAAGATGCGGGCTGTCTCTGTTTTCTTTACAATTATTACAAAAACTAGCAAATTTATTTTTTGTAAGGTACATATCCGGGTATAGATATTAACAAACTAAAATAGGGAGGTTGAATAAATGATAGATCAATATAGAGTCCCAGTGGACAAACTGAAGAACAAATGTGATATAGGATGTTTTGATTTTAATACAACTGCAGATTTATATCCATTGCAGGGAATCATTGGTCAGAAAAGGGCTGCAGAAGCTCTAGAATTTGGCTTAGATATAAAAAAGAAGGGCTATAATATATTTGTTTCAGGGCTAAGTGGGACAGGCCGCAACAGCTATGTACTATCAATTGCAGAAAAGAAAGCTGAATCAAAGGAAACACCGGATGACTGGGTTTATGTTCATAATTTTAAAAATCCGGACAGTCCTATTGCACTGAGTTTGAAAAATGGTACAGCAAAGTATCTAAAAAAAGAAATCGAGAACATGATTGAAATCTTACAAAAAGAAATACCTCAAATTTTCTTAAGTAAAGAGTATGAGAACAAAAAAAGTACGCTCGTTCAACAATACCAGAAGTATACACAGCAGATCATTGATGAATTAAATCAAATGGCAAAATCTTATCAATTTATGTTTAGCCAGACGGAACGTGGATTGATAAGCGTTCCTCTAAAAGAGGGACGACCAATGAGCGAAGAGGAGTATCGAAATTTAACCTCTCAGGAGATGGATCATCTGCGGCAAAATTCCAGTCAGTTAAGCTTAGAAACCATAGATGTTTTTAATAAGCTTCGGGCATTAGAAGAAGAGTATAGGAACCGCATAAAACAATTAGACGAAAAAAGCGGTTTTGATGCAGTTGATTTCTATATTACTCAACTAAAGGAAAAGTTTGGAGACCGGGAATCCATTATTGAATTTTTAGAACTTCTTGAAGATGATATCGTAGGGCATATCGATAAATTCAAGTCTGATCAGGGACAAGATATGAATAATCCCTTAGCAATGTTCCAGATGCGTTCGACAGAGGCATTTTTTGATCGTTATAGAGTCAATCTTTTTATAGACAATAGCGAAAAGAAAGGTGCACCTATTATTAATGAAACAAACCCCACTTATTACAATCTTCTGGGCAGAATTGAGTATAAAAATGAATTAGGTGTTATGAAAACGGATTTTACAGAGGTAAAAGCCGGTGCATTGCATCAAGCCAATGGTGGATATCTCATTCTTCAAGCAAAGGACTTACTAACCAATGCTTTTGCTTGGAATGCATTAAAACGGGCTTTAAAAACAAATGAAATAATTATTGAAGGATTGGACAAACAGGTTGGATATGTAGTAACTTCTACCCTAAAACCACAACCGATTCCTCTTGATATCAAAGTTATCATTGTTGGAGATCCATACACCTATTATTTATTATACAACTATGATGAAGATTTTAAAAAGCTTTTTAAGATCATGGCTGATTTTGATATTGAGATGGAACGTAGTGAAGAAAATATTTACAAGATGGCCAGATTTATCGCTACCCATTGCGAAAAAGAAGGGTTAAAGCATTTTGATAAAAGTGCCGTAGGACGAATGATTGAGTACAGTTCTCGTCTGGCAGATGATCAGCATAAATTGAGTTCGCGGTTTAATCAAGTAGTAGAAATACTGTATGAAGCGGATCGTTGGGCAGAAATGATGGGCTCAGACCATGTAACGATTATTCATGTAGAAAAGGCTATTGCAGAAAAGGTTCAGCGCAATAACAAATACGAAGAAAAAACGATGGAGATGTTTGAGGATGGGACCCTTCTGCTAGATGTTGAGGGTGAAAAGATTGGCGAAATCAATGGACTTGCTGTTACAGGCACAGGAGAATACAGCTTTGGAAAGCCCAGTAAGATTACCGTTACCACTTATAAAGGGAAATCGGGCATTATCAATATCGAAAGAGAAGTACGAAAGAGTGGAAGTATTCACGACAAGGGTGTCCTAATCTTAAACGGATATATAGGCGATAAATTTGCGCAGGACAAACACTTATCCCTATCAGCAAACATTGTATTTGAGCAGCTTTATTCAGGGGTAGATGGAGATAGTGCCTCTAGTACAGAATTATATGCACTGCTGTCCAGTTTATCGAAGATACCGGTTAAGCAATATATTGCAGTAACAGGTTCAGTCAATCAAAGAGGACAGATACAACCCATTGGTGGTGTCAATGAAAAAATCGAAGGCTTCTTTAAGGTTTGCAAGCTGAAAGGACTGAACGGAAAACAGGGAGTTATGATTCCACATCAAAATGTAAAAAACCTGATGCTGAATGATGAAGTTATTAAAGCGATAGAACACGGGTTGTTCAATATCTATGCCATTAAAAGTGTGGAAGAAGGCATAGAGATACTGACAGGAGTGCCTGCTGGCGTAAAGGATGAATCCGGAGAATATACACAAGATAGTGTGTATTACAGAGTGAATCAGCAGTTAAAGAAATTCCTGGAAGAGGAAGAAGGCGCAGAAGAAGGAAAAGAACGAAAAAATGAAAGAAAAAAGAAAAGAAAGAGAAAGGAAATAAGCAAGATGAGAGTGTAAGCAAAGACAGAGATAGAGTAGGCAATTGCCTACTCTAAGACTGATTATACCCCCCTCACAAGATCCTCCCTGCTCCATGACAAGGCCACTTTTATTGAATAAAACAAGTTGAAAAAAGTGACCTTCGTCAAGTCGCGAATCGGGAGCTTATAGGGGTTTGTTTAAAAATATGACTTTGTTAACAAGCTGAGGGTAGGCATTTGTCTACCCTATTTGCATTCAATCAGTTCTGATTCTGTAATGATATAATCTACTGCTTGATCAAAAGATTCTGCAGGTACAGCTTCGACAATCTGCAGGTCAAAGGCAAGGGCTACAGTAGGTATTCTTTTGGATAACTTTTCAAAAAATCTGTCGTAGTAACCGCCGCCATAACCAATACGATAACCTTTCCGGTCAAAGGCAACACCGGGAACAATTACCAAATCAATTTCAGATGCATCCACAGAGCGGATGTATTCTTCTTTAGGCTCGAATACGCCGAAAGTTCCCTCGGCAAGTTCTTTGGCAGGGTTTTTCAAATGGGATAAAATCATCTCTCTTGTCTTAGGCACGCAAATGGGGACAATTGCTTTTTTATGACCAGCAATCAAATCTTGGACAATCCCATCGGTTTTTACTTCACTTCGGAAATCAATATAAACCATTACATTTTGTGCCTCTTTGTAAGGTAGGAAATTCTTCAAACGGTGAAAAATTGATTTGCTTTTTTCTAGGATTTCCCCCTCTGACAACATTCCCCTATGGTGTAATATTTCTTTTCTCATCTCTTTTTTCACAATCTCATCTCCTAGAAGTATTTTCGATTTCTTAATTCGCTATAGAATAGAATGAATCCTTTGAGGTAGAGTGAAATTATGCTATTAATTTTTTGGTGCTGGATGGCAAGTATTAGGGTTTGGAAAAAAAGGCAAAACATACTATAATAGTATTAGAATCTACAAATTGTATTATTTTTTTACTATTTTTTAAATTTAGGACAAATGCATTATAAATTCATGTTACAATAAAAAGGAGATTTAAGCTATTTTGTAGAAATGTATATGAATTAGTGGGAGTTGGTCAAATGATAGAATTCTTTAATGTCACAAAGCAGTATAAGAACGGTACATCAGCGCTTTCAAATATAAATATACAAATTAATAAAGGCGATTTTGTGTTTTTAGTAGGACCCAGCGGGGCAGGAAAATCCACGTTTATTAAGCTGCTCTTGAAAGAACTTGAACCTACTGAGGGACGAATCATCATTGACGAAATGGATACAACAAATCTTTCAAGAAGAAAAATCCCGATGCTCAGAAGAAAGATGGGTTTTGTTTTTCAAGATTTCCGGTTGCTGCAAAATAAGACTGTCTTTGAAAATGTAGCCTTTGCCATGGAGATTATAGAAGCAAGTCCGAAGGAAATCAGGAGACAAGTTCCAACGATTTTAAGCATGGTATCTTTAAGTGACAAAGCAAATATGTATCCAGATCAGCTCTCGGGAGGAGAACAGCAGAGGGTTTCCATTGCCAGGGCTATTGTAAACAGCCCCTCAGTTCTAATTGCCGATGAGCCAACAGGAAATCTGGATCCAGATACTGCATGGGAAATTATGAAACTAATTAAACAGATTAACCGCAGAGGAACCACTGTGGTAATGGCTACACACGCCAAAGAAATTGTAGATATGATGCAGCAGAGGGTAATTGCACTCGAAGGAGGAAGAATTGTAAGAGACGATAAGAAAGGTGTGTATGGCTATGAAGATTAGAACTGTATCCTATATGATGCGTCAAGGGGTCAAGGGATTATGGCGTAATCGGATGATGACTTTTGCATCTATCGGCTCTGTAGCCTCTGCATTGGTTATTTTAGGTATTGTTTTTATGATTGTACTCAATATCAACAGTCTGGCAGAAACAGCAAAAGGACAATTTGACTCGATACAGTTGTATCTAAAGGATGATCTGGATCAGAAGGAAATTGACGAAATCGGTAAAATGGTTGATCGTATGGAAGGACTTGAATCAGCCTATTATATATCCAAAGCAGAAGCCTTGGAGGATCTGAAAAAACAGTGGGGGGAGCATGGCTACCTGTTGGAAGGCCTTGAGTCGAATCCACTACCCAATTCCTATGTATTGAAGCTGAGGGATATTTCATATTCAGAGCAAGTTGTAAGTCAAGTAAAAAAAATTGACGGATTAGAGGAAGTCAAATACTACAAGGATGTTGTGGACAAGCTGTTACAGATTACAAATTTTATCCGTACGACAGGGCTGATTGTAATTGGAATATTAATCGGGATCTCAATGTTTATTATTTCTAATACGATTAAAATTACAGTAGCAGCTAGATATAGGGAAATCAACATCATGAAATATGTAGGTGCCACCAACTGGTTTGTACGATGGCCATTCCTCATAGAGGGAATGATCCTAGGATTTACAGGATCAATAATTGCATTAGTAGTAATCGGGTACAGCTATAAAAACATTTTCGATTTGATTACGGAAAAAATGTACGTTATGGTTTCAGCTTATATGATTCCTACGCCATTGCTTATTAACAATCTAGCAGTAATATTCTTGGTTTTAGGTACTGGAATTGGGGCTTTAGGAAGCATATTTTCTATGAGAAAATTCTTGAAAGTATAGAAAATGTGTAAAGGGGGACAAAAAAGAGTATGAAAGGAAACCGAATTTTTTTATTTCTATTTACATTTGTATTAATACTGACTTTTTCACTAAGGGTCTTTGCCATGGATGTAACCAACGAACAAAAGAGACTGGAGCAGTTGAACAAACAATTAAAAAATCAGCAGACAAAGCTAGTTCAAAATAAAAATCAAGAAAAAAATCTCAATACGCAGATCAAGGTTTTAGATGAAAAAATTGATAGCACAGAGAAGGAAATTGGTCAAATCAGTACAGATATTACTTTGACACAGAGGAAAATAAGCGAGACAAAAACGGAACTGCAATTAGCAGAAGCCAGTATAGATGATAAAAAAGATGTATTGAATGCAAGGCTTAGAGTGATGTACAAGAATGGAAATGTAGGTTATGCAGAAGTATTATTAGATTCTGCCAACATTGTAGAACTGTTTTCTAAGTTAGATATGGTGCAAAAAATATTTAATCATGATGTTGATTTGTTGAAATATATGAAACAGCAGCGGGATGCGGTAGAAATTAAGAAAAAAACTTTAGAGACCCAGCAATCCAAGATGGTAGCTATGGCAAAAAACATGGAAGTAAAGCAAAGAGATTTGGAACAAAGCCGTGGGGAAATAAGCCGTGCGAAGGCAAAGCTGCAGCAGGACAATAAGCAGCTGGAGGAACAGATCGATGCGTTGAACAAAGAGGCGAATCAACTGATTGCCACAATTAAGAAAAAGCAATCCAAAGGGGAATATGTAGGAGGCCAGATGGCTTGGCCGGCACCAGGTTACACGAGAGTTACTTCGCCCTTCGGAAATAGGATTCATCCTATATTAAAAACGAAAAAGATGCACACGGGTATTGATATTGGTATTCCTTCGGGAAAAAATGTAGTAGCGGCATTAGATGGAACAGTTATCCATGCAGATTGGCTTGGGGGTTATGGAAAGACGGTTATGATTGACCACGGTGGCGGAATTGTAACTTTATATGCCCATAATTCCAGTTTACTAGTTAAAGAAAACGATAAAGTAAAACGGGGAGATACGATTTCAAAAGCAGGTAGTACAGGAATGTCCACAGGTCCCCATCTACACTTCGAGGTCCGTAAAAACGGTGAATATGTAGATCCGCTACCTTGGGTGAAATAGAATAAGGAAGAGAATCAGTGTACTTAAAATGTAGGGGCAGGTTTCTGCGCCTGTCCCAAAATGGTATTGGTGAAAAATACAACGGTCAGGCATGAAAACAGCCCCTACTTTAATAAAAATATAAAGGAACATATGAAGGTGATCAAAAATCATTGAGGAGGTGGACTTGTGCTGCGTGAATTGGTAGAGAAGAATAGAAGCTATAGAAGATTCTATCAGGAGGTTCCTTTAGACAAAGGAATTTTAAAAGAACTGGTAGGCCTTGCCAGGCTAAGCGGGTCAGCTGGAAATCTGCAGCCTTTAAAATATATTCTTTCTTGTGAGGAAGAGGAAAATAGGTTGATTTTTCAGCATTTACGCTGGGCTGGATACTTAAAGGATTGGGCAGGCCCAGTGGAGGGAGAAAAGCCTTCGGGATATATTGTGATTCTTGGTGATACCACAATTTCGAAAAATTATTGGTGGGATCATGGTTTGGCATGTCAAAGTATTTTGCTGGGAGCCTGCGAAAAGGGATTGGGCGGATGCATGTTTGGCGCCTTTGACAGAAATGGTCTGATACGGGATTTAGATATACCGGAGCAATATGAAATTCTGGCAGTAATTGCATTAGGGAAACCTAAGGAGACTGTAGTATTAGAAAATCTTACGGATGGGCAAGATATCAAATACTGGAGAGATGATGCAGGTGTCCATCATGTGCCAAAGCGGGCTTTAGAAGATATAATTTTAGAACGGTGAAGGAATTCTCAGTGGCTAACGGAAGCATGTCAGTTTCTGTTAGTCTTTTCTTATGGACACTTTGCTGCTCTCTAGTATGATATACTATATATATTGACTAAAAAAGGAGCAGTGACATGAGCGCTTATAAAATAGATGATTGGAAAGATTTTAGGTTAGAGGACGTGCAAAGGCTGCAACAGCATTTAATTTACTGGTTCGAAAGAAATCATCGAAAATTACCCTGGAGAGAAACAAGAAATCCTTATTATATCTGGATTTCAGAGGTGATGCTGCAGCAAACCCGGGTGGACACAGTAATCCCTTATTTTTTGCGTTTCATCGATGCATTTCCTATGATAGAGAGCCTGGCGGCAGCCGAAGAAGAGGAAGTGCTGCAGTTATGGGCAGGCTTGGGATATTACTCAAGAGCAAGAAACATACACCGGGGTGCAAAGTTCATCTGTGAAATTTACAATGGAAAAATTCCAGAGGCTCGAAAAGAGCTGTTGAAAGTTCATGGAATTGGCCCCTATACAGCAGGCGCAATATTGAGTATTGCTTATGGAAAAGCAGCAGCAGCGGTAGATGGGAATGTTATGCGTGTGTTTTCCAGATTATTCTTAATCTATGAAGATATTAGCGAAGCCGGTACGAGAAAGATGATGGAAAGGCTTGGGGAAACAGTTGTTTCGGTAGAGAATCCATCTGCCTTTAATCAAGGACTAATGGAGCTGGGGGCCATGATATGTACGCCTAGTTCACCTAAATGCCTCCTTTGTCCCCTTCTATTGATCTGCAAAGCTAGAAAAGAGGGTGTGCAGGAAACCTTGCCGCTGAAGAAAAAGAAGGAGCCAGTTAAGCTTTTAAATATGGAGTTGGCCCTTCTGCAAAAAGAAGACAAAATATTGCTGACAAAGCGTCCTGCAGAAGGTTTATTGGCAAATCTCTGGGCATTGCCATCCACTGAAGAAATGATAGGGAATGCTCCTGGAAAAAGCATTGTAATGGAGTTACAGGAGAACTACGGGATAAAAACAGCCCAACCTCAGGCAGATATACAGAAAAGTCATATTTTTACCCATATGAAATGGAATATGCAGCTTTTCAGGTTAAAGCTCATATCCATGTCTGACATTGACTATCCGGAAATTCAATGGGTTTCTTTGAATGAAATCGGAAAATATGCGATTCCCACTGCCTTTTTAAAAGTAATCAAAGAGATTAAGATATAAAAGGATTTTACAAAATATTCATCAATAAAAACCAAAAAATATTATATACTTAGAGTATCGAAATAATAACAAAGAAGGTTGATAGCCTTGGAAACTGGATTTGTGAAAGAGCAGATGACAAAAAAGGAGATGCGCAAAAGAATTTACGCGATGATCTTGCCTATCAGCTTAGAAAATGTCTTGCAAATGTTAGCAGGCTTCGTTGCAATGGCCATGATTGGAAGAATCAGTACGATTGCCATCGGTGCTGTTGGATTGAGCATGCGAATTACACAAATCGTGTGGGCAATTTTCAAAGGGGTTACTACAGGTGCTACTATTTTTGCAGCTCAGGCCTATGGTGCTCAAGATTCTAAGAGACTTCGTCAGGTAGTTCAGCAAACTTTATTATCAGTCCTTCTGTTTGTGATCGGCATACAGCAGCTGATTTATTGGAAGGCACCTTTACTGGTCCATTGGCTGGGGGGAAAGGACGAGTTGTTGGAAAAGGGTACTTTGTATTTAAGGACGATTTCTTGGGGATTGCCCTTTATGGCAATTATGCTGGTGGTGGCTGGTGTATTGCAGGGGATGGGGAATGCCAAAACGCCTATGAAGATTGCTTTCATTATGAATGGTGTAAATATAGTAGGGAATTATCTGCTGATTTATGGCAATTTTGGATTCCCTTCCTTAGGGATCAGAGGTTCTGCTATGGCTACAGCCTTCGCTCAATTTATTGGTGCTGTGATTGGATTATATATCCTGTTTGGCAAGGGGGGGACATTGGAAGGTCTTTTTAGTCATTCTTTTTTCAGACCTGATTGGAGAAGGATATCAGAAATCTATAGACTAGGGACACCGACAGCTATGGAATCTATATTTTGGCAGTTCTGCACGATTCTGCTGACAAAATTGATTCTTACTTTTGGAGAAGTTGCATTAGCGGCACATCAGTTGGGGATTCAAGCGGAGGCCATTTCTTATATGCCTGCCATGGGCTTTAGTATTGCTGCCACTGCCTTTGTCGGTCAGTCCCTTGGTGCTAAAGAACCGGCTATGGCAAAAAAGTATTTGAAAGAAATTGTGCAGGGCTCTGTGGTGCTTACCAGCATTAGTATGGCGATTTTGCTCTTTTTACCTTATCAGGTAATGGGATTATTGACAAATCAAGTGGAAGTCATTCGTTTAGGTGCAGTATACCTAATGCTGATGGCATTTGTACAAATCCCCCAGAACTTGGCAGGCGTTTTATATGGAGCTATGCGCGGTGCTGGATTTACGAAGGCTCCGATGATTGTGGCAGGTACAGGTCTCTGGTTGGTTCGACTGCCTTTGGCCTATATCCTGTCCATCGGTTTCCGCCTGAATATTTATGGAATATGGTATGCGATTACATTTGATATGGCTTTTCGATTTATTCTAAGCTATTTACTATATAAGCGGAAAAATATATATGGTGAAGAAAGCAAATTTCAAACTGTGAATGATTAAAAATTTAAAAATATGGAAAAATATAGTTGCAAAGCAAACTAAATTAAAATATAATAATAGTTAACAAATAATTATTATTAATTATAGGAGGTATACAATGAACAACAAAACACTAGAAAACTTAATGGCGGCTTTTGCAGGTGAATCACAAGCTAATAGAAAATATTTGGCATATGCGAAAAAAGCAGAAGCAGAGGGATATGTAAATGCTGCGAAATTATTTAAAGCTGCTGCCGATGCTGAAACACTGCATGCCCATAAGCACTTTGAAGTTGCAGGCAAGCTGAAGTCTACTGTTGACAATCTAAAGGATGCTGTAAATGGGGAGACCTATGAATTTAAGGATATGTATCCTGAATTTTTAAAAATAGCACAGGAAGAGGACAATAAAGAAGCTGTTAGAACTTTTGAATATGCACTAAAGGCTGAAGAAGTTCATGCAAGACTGTACGAGGAAGCCTTAAATAATGTAGATAGTAAAGAAGAGGTATTCTACTACCTTTGTCCAGTCTGTGGAAACATTGAGAAAGTAGTGCCGGAGAAGTGTTTCATCTGTAATGTTCCAGGAAGTAAATTTATCAAATATTAATCAGTAATCTTACATAACAGGCCTCCATTTTTTGATATTTAATATCAGAAAATGGAGGCTTTACCTTCTGTATGTTTAAAATATATAGTACAATAGAATAGGGATGAAACATACTGAATATAGGGGTGACCGTGTGAAAAGAGAAGCAGTTTTAGACTACTACATTCGAAACGGAGAGATTTTTTCAATTCAAAGCCAGATGTTGGCGGATATTACTGGAGAGAATACCATTTATGAAGTGATACGTGTGATTGATGGTGTTGCGTTATATTTTGAAGAGCATATGGAAAGAATGAGAAAGTCCGCGGAAATTTTAGGCTATGCAATAAATAAATCAGATGGTGAAGTGTTTAGGGAGATTGAGAAATTAATAAAAATGAATAACAATCCCGACCTAAATATTAAACTGTTATGCAGCAATCTGCATCAGGAAAACCAAGACTTTTTGCTCTATTTTATGAAAAGTCATTATCCAGAACAAGCAGTATGTCGCAGAGGGATTCACACCATTCTTTTTGAGTCGGAACGAGAAAATCCCAACGCAAAGGTAGTCAACAATAATCTTCGT
The DNA here is from genome assembly GCF_001750685.1 of Geosporobacter ferrireducens. Lineage (GTDB taxonomy): Bacteria > Bacillota > Clostridia > Peptostreptococcales > Thermotaleaceae > Geosporobacter > Geosporobacter ferrireducens. Next base: position 4,384,906 of record NZ_CP017269.1, read on the forward strand.
CAAAGAGTACAGGAAGCCATGGAGACTGCAAGGGCTTTTGAAGCGCTTTTGGTAAATAATGAGCATTATATTACGGAAGGAAGTCGATCAAACATTTTCTTCGTAAAAGAGGATCATTTGATTACAGCACCTCCAGGAGATGTATTGTTAGGGGTTACGAGAATGCGCATTATGGAAGTATGCAAAAAATTACAGATTCAGGTGAAGGAAGAACTTCTTCATGAGAGCCAATTGACAGAGATTGATGCTGCATTTATGACAGGGACCTCTGTGAATGTACTGCCTATTCATTCTATTGATGAAAGAATCTATCATTCAACAGAGAATTTAGTTCTTCAAACAGTTCAAAAGGGTTATTTAGCAGATATGGAAGCGTATATAAAAAATAGAAAAGCCAGAGATTAGCCTGGCTTCCTTGCATTATGGAGATAATTTGCAAATGCTCTAATTGATGATATAATGAAAGGCGTAATGATTTGTTATATTCAGTGGGATTAAGGAATAATATAGTATTATGTGGGCGACCAAAAAGATTGTCATTAAATAATTAATATTGGGGTGAGACTTACCATGATCAGCAAAAAAAATGCCGTTATTGGAGCAATTATTCTCGTAATGATTACGAGCATGGTTACTTTTACTGTTACAAATATCGTAACTTTAACTGTGGGAAATAAAGTGGTGATTTCCAAAAGTGACTTTGAGTACTATAGGGATATTCAAAAGACTTATAGCAAAGTTCTTGCTTTAAAGAACTTTATTGAGGAAAACTATTATAAACCCGTTGATACTGAAAAAATGGAAGATGGGATTATTAGAGGACTGTTTGCATCCCTGGAGGATCCCTATTCTGTTTATATGGATAACAAAGAATTTGACGATTTCATGGTTCATACGAAGGGTACATACGGCGGTATTGGCGTAATTATGACTCCGGGAGAAGATGGATTTGTTACAGTTGTTTCGCCAATTGAAGATACGCCTGGAGAGAGAGCAGGGCTTATTTCCGGGGATAAGATCATCAAGGTGGACGGAAAAGATGTAACGGCAGAAAAACTGGATGAAGCGGTAGCCATGATCAAGGGAGATCCAGGAACAAATGTTGAATTGACTGTATTTAGGGCGGGAAGAGAAGAACCCTTTGCTGTTAAGATTAGGCGGGAAGAAATAAGATTAAAGACTGTAAAGTCGAGAGTATTAGAGAATAATATCGGCTATATTCGAATTACCATGTTTGATGAGCAAACAGCAGATGACTTTAAAACTCAATTAAATCAGTTGAAAAAGCAAAATATAACCGGGTTGGTGGTAGATTTAAGAAACAACCCGGGAGGACTTTTAAGCGAATGTGTAAAAATTGCGGATGAACTCCTGGGTAAGCAGGTGATTGTTTATACTGAGGATCGGGCAGGAAAGCGGGAATATGAGCGTTCAAACGGGAAAATGGTAGGATTCCCGTATGTACTATTAGTGAATAAGGGCAGCGCCAGTGCATCAGAAATATTAGCCGGAGCAGTTAAAGACACAGAATCTGGTACGCTAATCGGTACCACAACCTTTGGAAAGGGATTGGTACAGCGGGTAAAACCATTAGAGGATGGAACGGGCTTTAAGCTCACGACTTCTCAATATTTTACGCCGAATGGAATTAATATCCATGGCAAAGGTATTGAACCGAATATTGTGGTAGAGTTGCCGGAAGAGCTCATTGAGCGAGGGAATATTACCGATGAAGAAGATTTGCAGCTTCAAAAAGGCTTGGAAGTATTAAAACAAAAAATAGGATTATAAAATAATGCTGCAGAGAATTATCTTTGCAGCATTATTTTTGCCTCTAAAGGATTGAGTGTAAGTCTTAAAATTCCTTCGTTTATGAAAAATTCCTTCTGATTGTCGAGAAGACTGATTAGCGCGTTGTTGCACCAGGAACGAATATCTACTTCTATATCTCGCTGCTGATCTGTACTTCGATTTATAAAGAGTAAGAAGGTTCCATTTTGCTTTACCTGGCCGAATACATCTTGATTGCCTGTAATTTGTCGTACCAGACCGTATACGTCATCACGGGCGTAAGCGGTATGCCAGCTGCCGGTTTGCAACGCGGCATGTTGATTACGGAGGGCAATAATAGCTTTATACCAGGAAAGAAGCTCCAGGTTTTCCTTTCCCCAAGGATAAGGAGCACGGTTATAAGGATCGCTGTAACCTTCCAGCCCTATTTCATCTCCATAATAGATGCAAGGCACCCCCGGAAAGCACATCTGCATCAGGGATAAAAGCTTCAGGCGTTTTATGGCTAATTCTCTTTGTGATGCCGATAGCTGATAATTTTTCTGATCTTTTTTGGAAAGTGTTTGTTGCTCTGGCGCTTCTCCCAAAAGTGTTAAAACACGAGGTACGTCATGGCTGCCGATTAAATTCATGGCAGCGTAAAAATGGTGCAGCGGGTAATTTTCATAAAGCTGTATCAGCTGCATATGCATTTCCTCTGCATCGATCCTTTCCAAAAAGAAATCCAGCAGAATCTTTCGAAAAGGGTAATTTGTAGGGGAATCCAGTTCTTCCCCAAGAAGGTACTCACGAAGTTCTCCATAGCTGGTTTTATTAGAAGCATCCTCCCATATTTCGCCAATCAATACGGAATCATCATCTATTGTATGCATGACAGCACGCAAGGACTTTATAAAGCTGTCAGGAAGTTCATCAGCAACATCTAACCGCCAGCCTTTGGCACCTAATTTCATCCAGTGCTTAATTACACTGTTTTCCTGATATAGAATAAAATCCTGGTAGAGGCTATTCGTTTCATCTACATTTGGCATGGTATCGATTCCCCACCAGCAATCGTAGCTGCCTGGATGATGATCAAAATGATACCAGGAATAGTAAGGAGAATCTGTAGATTGATAGGCGCCTAGAGAAGAATAGGTACCTTCCCGGTTAAAGTAAATGCTATTGCTGCCGGTATGACTAAAGACACCGTCTAAAATCACCAATATGCCGAGTTTTTTCCCTTCCGCACAAAGTCTTTGGAAAGTATCTTGATCTCCGTACATAGGGTCAATCCTATGATAATCAGCTGTATCATATTTATGATTGCTGTGGGCTTCAAAAATAGGATTCAAATAGAGTACGCCTATACCTAATTCATGAAGGTAGGGTAGTTTTGCTATTAGTCCCTGTAGATTTCCGCCGAAATAATCATAGCGAATAACCCTATGGGTATCTGGATCACGCTCATATTCCGGAAGCTCTGACCATTCACGCCGGAAAAAGTTTTTAGGAGCAGGTTCATAGGTGATCCCATCTGGATGGTGAGGAAAAAATCGATCTACATAAACTTGATACATTACGGAGGACTTAAACCAATCAGGAGTTCTTGTATTTGGTTGAAAAACTGTGATTTGATAAGACGGAGGCTCATGGGTGTAGATTTCTCCGGCACCGCCTGACTGGCTGGCATTATTGCCATAAAAATAGGTTTGATTCTGAAAATGAATTATAAAGAAATACCATATAAGTTTAGGGGTTTGCGGGGTTTCAATTTCTGCATGATAAATCCGATCCATCCTTTGATTTTCCAGCAGGGACATGGGATAGAGTTTTTCTTTTTCTTCTTCATTCCAAAGTCGAAGAAAAACCGTATCGGGAGGGACTTCAGATGCAATTTTGATACGCAGAGACACCCTTGCGCTGCAGGGGAGAGCGCCAAAGGGTGTCCGATAGATTTTTTCATGGGAGTTATGATAGATCCAATCTATACACAAAGAGTTCACCTGCTTTCTTTAGAACATTGGTTGATCAGGAATTGGGATGGTATGAATATTCCATATATCCCGTGCATATTCGCTGATGGTTTTATCACTAGAGAATTTTCCGGAATGAGCAATATTACAAATACTCATTTGAAGCCACTTGTATCGATTGTTATAGAGTTGGTTGATTTGATTATGTGCATCCACATAGGAAGAAAAATCCTTCAATACAAAGTACTCATCGTTATGATATAAAAATCCTTCATAAATACTGCGGAATTCATCTGGACCAACGGGAAGAAAGTTATTGACCAGCTGATCTAAAACTGTTTTGATTCTGCTGTCTCCGTGATATAAATTCCACGCATTATATCCACCTTCTTGATAATACTTTAATACTTGGTCTGCTGTGAGACCAAAAATGACAATGTTGTCTTTGCCGACTTCTTCCTTAATCTCAATATTGGCTCCATCTAAGGTGCCTATTGTTATAGCTCCATTCATCATAAATTTCATATTGCCTGTACCTGAGGCTTCCTTACTGGCAGTTGAGATTTGTTCACTCACATCGGCCGCAGGAAAAATCTGCTCTCCCAAGGATACATTATAGTTCTCCATAAAAATTACTTTCAACTTATCTTTAATACGAGAATCTTGATTGACAACAGAAGCTAAGGTGTTAATTAACTTGATTGTCTGTTTCGCCATATAGTAGCTTGGGGCAGCTTTTCCGCCAAATATAAAGGTTCGTGGATGTATATCCAAGTTAGGATCTTCGCGGAGGCGGTTATAGAGGTTCATAATATGCAGTACATTGAGAACTTGTCGCTTATAACCGTGAATTCGTTTAATCTGCACATCAAATATAGAGTTGGGATCAACTGCGACCTGATATTTATCTTGAATAAGAGCCGCCAGCGCAGCTTTGTTATGCTGCTTTATCCTATGAGTCTCTTCTTGAAATACTGGATCATGGGCATAGTGCTCCAACTGTTGAAGCTTTTTTGAATCCTGGAGCCAATCAGAACCAATGGTGTCAGTAATTAAATGAGCCAGTTTAGGATTAGATTTCAGCAGCCATCTTCTAGGTGTAATGCCGTTGGTCTTATTATTAAATTTGTGTGGATAATAATCATAAAAATTAGACATGACTTGATTCTTTAGAATTTCTGTATGGATTTTTGCTACACCATTAATACTCTTGCTGCCTACAGCAGCAAGATGGGCCATGTGTACATAACCATCGGATAAAACTGCCATAGAGCGAATTTTATTCCAATCTCCCGGGTATTTCTGCCAGAGGCTGCTGCAGAAACGTTCATTGATTTCGTGAACGATCATATAGATTCTGGGCAGAAGGGTTTGAAAGATATCAATAGGCCATTTTTCAAGGGCTTCGGGCAAAATTGTATGATTGGTATAAGAGATCGTACGGGTGGTAATCTCCCATGCTTCATCCCATCCCATTTCTTCTTCATCAATTAGAATACGCATAAGTTCAGGAATAGCCAATACCGGATGGGTATCGTTGATGTGAATGGCTACTCTCTCGTGAAAATACTTCAGATCTGCATGATGTTTTTTATAACGGCGCACAATACTTTGAATACCTGCCGACACAAAGAAGTACTGCTGCTTTAACCGCAACACTCTTCCTTCCAGGTGATTGTCATCGGGGTAGAGCACCTGCGATATAGACTCTACCTCATATTTATATTTCACAGCATTTAGATAGTCGCCTCGATTAAAGGTAGAAAAGTCAAAGTCTTTCATCGTTGTCTCAGCGCTCCAAAGCCGCAGCGTATTGATGGTATTGTTCCTAAATCCCACAATGGGTGTATCATAAGGAACGGCCAAAACTGGATCAAAATTTTCGTGTATAAAGAGTGTGCGGCCATCTGCCTGGTCTAAGCGAACATTTCCTCCAAATCTTACCTCTACGGCTTTATCAGCTTTCCGAATTTCCCACACATTTCCGTACTTCAGCCAGTTATCCGGCAGCTCGACCTGATAACCGTCTACAATCTTTTGTTCAAAAAAACCATATTTATATCGGATACCACAACCATGGCCTGGCAGCTGCAGAAAGGCTAAAGAATCTAAAAAGCAAGCTGCCAAACGGCCTAAACCGCCATTTCCTAGACCGGCGTCAGGTTCCAGCTCTTCAATCTGATCTAGATGAATTCCCAGTTCCTCAAGCGCTTCTGTACAAATTTCCCCTAAGTTAAGTTTTAATAGATTCGCATTCATTAATTTTCCTAAAAGAAACTCTAGAGAAAAATAATAGGTTTCTTTATCTTCCATAGTGGCATAGGTATTGTTGCTTGCAATCCACTTTCGACTGATAAAATCCCGGATAACAGCACCTAAGGTTAAGTACTGATCCATGGGTGTAGCTTCCGTAATTTCTTTACCATGCATAGATTGAAATTTATCGAGATATAATTTTTTAAAATATTCTTTCGTAATAATCAAATCTACCACCCCCGGTATTATTTTGGATCCGGTTTATGCAACAAACACTGGTATAAGTTGATATATTCTTCTGCTGATTTTTTCCAACTATAGTCACAGTGAATGGCATTTTTGAAGATTCTATCCCAAATCTTTTTATCCTGATAATATTGTAAGGCCCGTTTAAGGGTATATAGCATGTCATGGGCATTATAGTGGGTAAAGCTAAAGCCATTTCCTTCTTGTGTATACTCATTGTAGGATTGAACCGTATCCTTCAGACCTCCCGTTTCGCGGACAACAGGAATACTGCCATACCGCAGCGCTATCAACTGTCCAATACCGCAGGGTTCAAAGCGTGAGGGCATGAGAAATAAATCTGATGCAGCATAAATCTGATGGGCTAATCTATCGTCAAATTGTATTCTTACTGCAAGCTTGTGGGGGTAACGGCCTGCGCAGCTGCGAAATAATTCTTCATATTTTGTTTCTCCGGTACCTAGTACTATCATTTGCAGATCCAAAGTAAGAAGGTCCTCCAGCACATGTGCAATCAAATCTAATCCTTTCGAACTGACCAATCGGGATATAATTGTTACCATTGGAATTTCACTATTTATTGGCAAATCTAAACTTTCTTGCAGTTTTTCCTTGTTAAGCGCTTTTTTAGAGAGAGAACGGACATAGTGTGACGCTATATAGGGATCTGTATTAGGATTATAAATCGTATAATCAATTCCATTGACAATTCCGTATAGGTATTTTTTCCTTTTTCGAAGCAGTCCATCTAAGGTTTCTCCAAAATAGGGAGTTTGTATTTCCTCTGCATAAGTTTTACTAACGGTAGTCAGCAGATCAGAGAAAATGATCCCTGCTTTCATATAATTGATTTGTCCATGGTATTCTAAGGTATCAATTGTAAAATAATGATCGTCTAATCCTAATAAATCTGAAAGGATGCTATAGGGAAATATACCCTGATACATAAGGTTATGAATCGTGTAGATTGCTTTTATCTTTCGATAGAATTCAGTGCTGCTAAGATGAGTTTTAAGAAAAACACTGATCATTGCAGTATGCCAGTCATGACAATGAAGAATATCCGGTTGAAAGTCAATGTGAGGTAAAATTTCAAGAACTGCACGACTGAAGAATGCAAAACGTTCTGCGTCATCCTCATAGCCATATAAACCCTCGCGACCAAAGTAATATTTGTTGTCTATGAAATAGAAGGGGATCCCTTCATAGACTAGGGTTTCAATTCCACAGTACTGCGTTCTCCATCCCAATGGGACAGTAATACTTTTTATAGGTGTCATTTGTTCTTTCCAATGGGAGGGAATGGATTCGTATTTGGGTATAATAACCCGTATGTCGATCTCTTTTTGAAGCAGCGCCTTAGGAAGAGAACCAATAACATCTGCAAGGCCGCCTGTTTTAATGAAGGGAGTACCTTCTGCAGCGGCAAATAAAACTTTAATCATTTGTTTATCCTCCTTTCTTATATGCGGGATTTCTTTTCGATAATGATTGGGTATTCTTTCAGACCTGCCAATTGCTTTTCAGCAGATACACGAACCTCCTTATCCAAAATGACATTTTCCAGTTCTGCATTTTCACCAATTACGCAGTTTTGAAGAATAATACTGTTGCGGATCTTTGCGCCCTTATGAATTCGAACGCCTCTGAAAAGGACGCTGTTTTCAACAGCTCCGTTTATAACGCAGCCATTGGCTACCAAGGCATTCTTTACCATGGCATGCTCCATGTATTTTACAGGGGCCTGATCTTTAACTTTTGTATAGATCAAACCTGACTTTAAAAATACTTCCTCCCATATATCAGGGTTCAGCAAATCCATGTTATGTCTATAGTAGCTTTGTACAGAATGAATGCGCCCTACATAGCCTGAATGATGATAGCCATAAACTTTGTAGCGTTGTAGGTTTTTCAGAATGCCATCCAGGATAAAGTCGTAACCACCTTTAGAAATACACTCATCGATGATGTCAATCAACCGCGTTCTTTCTAGAAGATACATTTCCATGGATATTTTATTGCTCCGTTGCTTGATGGGGTTGATTTCCAAGTCGGTGACTTGACCGGAAGGAGTAGTATGGAGAAATGTAGATTTAGAAAAATCATGAACTTCACCATTTTCTTCTGTGTATATCATCGTTATGTCTGCTTGTTTTTGCTGATGTACTTGTAAAATCTGGTTGTAATTGATGTTGCAGACCATGTTTGCGCCAGAAATAGCAACATATCTCTGACGGCTTTTTTGAAGATATTCCAGATTGGCATGAAAATTGTCCAGATCTCCTTTTTGCATGCCCAGCGGACAATTATTATAGGCTGGGGGGAGAATAAAAAGCCCATCCCGTTTGCGGTCTAGGTCCCATTCTTTGCCTGAACGGAGATGATCCATTAAGGAACGGTATTTGCCCTGAACTAAGATGCCCACATTGCGAATCCCTGAATTAACCATATTCGACAGTACAAAATCAATCATACGATATCTGCCGCCAAAGGGCACTGAAGCCATATATCTGTTTGCAGTCAGTTCTTTTAACTGATTTCCATTTTTCGTATTATTAATAATCCCCATTATCAAACTCATACCCATCACTCCATTATCTAATGATTGTAAATACAATAAGTTTCCAAACCGTAACACCCTATATAAAACTAAATCTCATCATCTAATATACTTACGGATGGAATTAATCCTCCTGAGAAACCATAGCGCCGTTTGAAATAATCGTTGCTCTTGGAATATCCATACCTTCTCCAATAACTGTAATTTCACCGTAATTCGGATCCCCGCGGAAGTAGAAGTCATCCAGATCTTCACAACCGATAAAAGCTCTCTTTCTGATGACAGAAGCCTCACCGATAATGGCTTTTTCAATACATACATTAGCGCCTATTTTCACATAAGGCATAATGACAGAATTTCTAATCTTTGCGCCAGTACCTACATATACACCAGGGAAGATCACAGAGTTTTCAACTTCACCTAAAATTAGACAGCCTTCATTGATTAAAGAGCGTCGTATTCTTGCATTGGGTGCGATATAGTTAGGCGGTTGTGTAGGATTGACCGAGTATATACGCCAGTGGGGATCATATAGATCCAACTCAGGATGATCAGAAAGTAAGTCCATATTAGCTTCCCAGAAGCTTTCTATAGTACCCACGTCCTTCCAATAGCCTGAAAAACGATAAGCATACATTTTTTCATTCCTTTGAAGCATGGCAGGGATAATGTTCTTACCAAAATCATGACTAGAACCATGTGTTTGTTCATCTTCGATTAAATACTTTTTTAAGATAGACCACTTGAAGATATAGATGCCCATAGATGCCAGATTATTTTGGGGATGGGCCGGTTTTTCATCAAATTCTATGATTCGATCCATTTCATTTGTATTCATAATTCCGAAACGGCTTGCTTCCGCTAATGGAACCTCTATAACTGATATGGTAGCATCCGCATTTCTTTTTTTATGTTCCTCCATCATGGGGCTATAGTCCATTTTATAGATATGATCTCCTGATAAAATCAGCACATTTTCAGGATTATGCTGGTCGATAAAATCTATATTTTGATAAATGGCATTGGCTGTACCCTTATACCATTCTCCACCTTGCTCTTTGACAAAAGGCGGGAGTACGGTAACACCGCCGTTTTTTCTATCTAGATTCCAAGAACGGCCGATACCGATATAAGAATTTAGCACTAAAGGTTTATATTGTGTCAAGACACCTACGGTATCAATATCTGAGTTAGCACAATTGCTTAAAGTAAAATCAATGATGCGGTATTTACCGCCAAATGGAACTGCGGGTTTTGCCAGTCGTTTTGTTAGAATACCTAAACGACTGCCTTGTCCTCCTGCCAATATCATGGCAATACATTCTTTTTTCATCACACGGTATTCCCCCTTTAATGGTTTAACACTCTTCCATGGGATTTGCCGAGGGCTTTTGATATTTTAGGAACAAGGTTGCCAGCGGAGGAACCTTCAATACTATAGAGTGCGGTTGACTATGCCAAGGTTGGGAATCCGCTGCCAGTGTACAGTGATTGGATTGTCCGGAACCCCCAAAACAAACCATGTCACTGTTGAATAATTCTACATAGTGCCCTTTCTTTGGTACACCGATCCGATAATTGTCATATACGATCGGCGTAAAGTTACAAAGTATAATGATAAACGCCTCAGGGTCTTTGCCCATACGCATAAAGGTAATAATACTATGCTGATAATCATGAGGATCAATCCACTGAAAACCTTGCCAGTCGTGGTCATAGGTCCATAAAGCGGATTCTTGGCGATACAGGCAGTTTAGTTTTTCTACATAAAGGTGCAGCTTGCGGTGCATATCATAATCAAGTAAAAACCAATCTAAACCTTTTTGTTCATCCCACTCGATAAATTGGCCGAATTCTCCACCCATAAAAATCAACTTCTTACCGGGATGAGCTATCATATATCCATAAAAAGCACGTAATGATGCGAACTTTTGCCAATAATCTCCTGGCATCTTATTTAGTAAAGATTTTTTCCCGTGAACTACTTCGTCATGGGATAAAGGTAAAATAAAATTTTCTGAAAAGGCATACATTAGTGAGAAGGTAAGCAGTTCGTGATGCCATTTGCGGTGGATGGAATCTGTCTGCATATAACGAAGCATATCATTCATCCATCCCATATTCCATTTGTAATTATAGCCGAGACCACCCAGGTAAGTAGGCTTTGATACCATAGGCCATTGGGTAGATTCCTCTGCAATCATCAATGCACAGGGGAAATAAGAGAATACTGTTTCATTTAACTTTTTCATAAAGTCTACGGCTTCCAGATTTTCCTTGCCTCCATGAATATTAGGAACCCACTGGCCGGCCTCTTTGCCATAATCCAAATAGAGCATACTGGCTACTGCATCAACCCGCAATCCATCAATGTGAAAAACGTCAAGCCAGAATATGGCGTTAGAAATTAAAAAGCTTCTGACTTCCGGCTTGCCCAGATCGAAGGATAGAGTTCCCCAATGAAAATTCTCGGCGCGCATTGGATTCGCGTATTCATAGAGCGGTGTCCCGTCAAATTGCCGTAGCCCATGGGCATCTTTGCAAAAATGTCCAGGAACCCAATCCAGTATGACACCGATCTCTTTTTGATGGCACTGATCTACAAAATACATAAAATCCTGAGGTTCACCGTATCTACTAGTGACAGCAAAATAACCTGTAGACTGGTATCCCCAAGAACCGTCGAAAGGATGTTCCGTAAGCGGAAGAATTTCAATATGGGTATAACCCATATTAACTACATAGGGAATCAATTCCTCTGCTAAATCACGATAAGAATAAAAAGAGCCATCTGCTTTTCGCTTCCACGAACCCAAGTGAACCTCATAGATTAACATAGGACTGTCATACATAGCAGACGAATTTTTACTAGAAAGCCAAGCTTTATCCTGCCAACCATATGTATCAAGATTACTGATTCTAGAAGCCGTTCCGGGGCGAAATTCGCTGCTGAAACCATAGGGATCAGCTTTATAAAGGATTTCTCCCTGTTGTGTATAGATTAGATATTTGTATAGGCCTCCATCTTGAATACCAGAAATAAATAGATTCCAAATACCCGATTCTTTAGTCTTAGTCATTTGATATCCATTGGGATCCCAATGGTTGAAGTCTCCAACAACTGCTACTTGAAGGGCATTGGGAGCCCATAGGGAAAAGCGGACACCCTCCAAGTCGCCATCCATCGTTTTGTGGGCACCAAGGAATTTATAGCTGTGGGCATGAGTTCCTTGATGGAATAGGTAGAGATCGAAATCGCTTATGGTTTGTAGCTTCATGGGTTATAACACCCCTTTCATTCTTTGGTTTTTTACACGTATATTATGTCTATACCCAATGGCTGTAAAGTATAACTAAATAGCCACAATAACAAAAAATTATAATTACATTTTCTGTCGAAATGATTGAAGGTGAAAAGTTGTGTTTAGAATAGAAATGGAACGGTTTTTACTGTAGACTATAGGTATGTGACAATAATATTCCAGCCTAAAAGATATATGCCCGATGAAAAGAAAATATTCCAAAATGATTCAAACAGAATGGTAAAAAAGGAGGGGTGTTTTTGAACGATTGGCTTCAGCTGTTTCAAATGGCTTTTTTATCGCTTATGACAGCGATTGTTAATCCCTTGTTTTGGCTGGTATTTATTCTGGTCATGATTCAATATAAGAAAATCATAAAAATGGAAATGAGTATTCTTGGGATGCCTAAGCATTCCATAAAGGATAAAATGAGAAATGCTCTATGGATGGGACTTTTGGGAGGATTTATTGGAACAATATTCTTCATTCTGTTGGGTATTACCCTACAACCTAAGGATTTTACTTATATTTTACCGATGGCAGTTTTTATGATGATGATTAATGCCCGGTATATCTGTTTTTCTTATGCGGGAGGATTATTGAGCCTGTTTAGTTTGGTCTTCGGGTTTCCACAGATTAATGTTTCCAGTATTATGGCAATTGTAGCGCTGCTCCATTTGGTAGAGAGTATGCTGATCTGGCTTGATGGAGATAAGGATGCGACACCTATTTTTATGAAGGATCCCAGATATGGTGTAATAGGCGGCTTTATGCTGCAGCGATTTTGGCCGATACCTTTTACCGTATTACTTTTATCAATGGGGACTAGTGAAGGTGCAAGAGAGCTGAACCTCTCGGATTGGTGGCCGCTATTTCGAGCACAAATAAACAGCATTAATCTGGAGCAAACAATGCTTCAAATGTCTGTAGTAGTAGCAGCTCTAGGCTATGGCGATATTGCTTTATCTGCTACACCAAAGGAAAAAACCAGAAAGTCATCTTTGCGATTATTAGCCTACAGCCTGATTCTATTGCTTCTTTCTGTGATTTCTACCAGGTTGCAAGTATTTCAATATATTGCGGCTTTATTCGCTCCTTTCGGACACGAAGCCTTGATTATTTATGGGCAAAAAGAAGAAAAAAGATTAAAGCCTATTTTTCGCAATTATTCAGAAGGTGTCACCGTATTAGATGTGATGCAGGATGGATACGGCAGAGAGATGGGTTTAAGACCAGGAGATGTCATTTTAAAAATTAATAATCGTATGATTACGAACCAGGAGAGTATTCGGGAAGTATTATACGATTTTCCATCTTATATTTGGGTGGACATCATAACGAGAAAGGGCATTCGAAAAACTCTGGAGCATAAAGACTACAGGAGAGGAATTAGAAATCTGGACATCATTGTGATTCCAGAACAGGCAGAAGTATTGTTTCAACCGCAAACCTCCTTTAGCTTGGGAACGAAATTGATCAAAAAGGTTTTTGGAAAACAAAAAACGACAATGTAGATACGTGGTATGTTTATGTTATGAGAGATTATTCATGCTGTATTTTCAAAAGGCAAGTGGTTGAACGCAGAAACCCTTGCTCTTTTTATGGAGAGTTTTTCACAAGCATCCTGTCAGAAGATTTAAGAGATAGGGCTGTGAAAAAACTTGGTAAAAAATATCAGTTAATTGTCAACAATAGGACTATGGACCTGATTACACAGAATAAAAACATGATAACATATAATATAAAAGTCCTGTACATCAAGATTCGAAAAATACATGATTAGAATTTGTTTTGCACTTTATAAAATTAATAGACCAGAGAGAAGGGACGTATATATGTTAAAGGTTGTTATTGGAGAAGATAATCGGCATGAAAGACTGATGCTGAAAAAAATGTTAAATCGGATCTCCGATTTAGTCGTAGAGGGAGAAGCAGATAATGGACCAGATCTCATTGAATTGGTAGATAAGTTGAAGCCGCAGATTGTATTTTTAGATATTAATATGCCTAAAATGAGTGGACTAGAGGCGGCAATAGAGTTGCTGGATATTAATCCTCAAATATTTATTATTTTTGCGACGGCATATGACCATTATACGAGAGAGGCTTTCGATGTTTATGCCTTTGATTATTTAGTAAAGCCATATGATTTTGAAAGAATTGTAAAAACGGTGGATCGCATCAAGCGGTTTGTATATTATCCTTTTAACGGAATTAGACAGGCTGAAAAGGCTGTGGAATATGACAGCATCCAGATGAATAATAGGCATCAGCATATGATCATACAAGCCGATGAACGTTTGATCTTTATTAAAATGAAAGAGATTATTCTGATAACCCGGAATAGCAGAAAAACTGAAATTCATACCCATAGGGGTGTTTATAAGATTAGCGAATCTCTGGAGAAAATCGAGAGCAAACTGGATGATAGCTTTTTCAGGTGCCATAGAGGATATATTATCAACGTAGACAAAATTGTGGGAATGCATCCGTGGGGAAATAAAACCTACCTGGTACAGCTGGAAAATACCAAAGAGACAGCCCTCATTACGATGGAGAAGCTAAAATTATTTCGACAAATATATTGTATGTTATAATAATGAGAGAACCTATCAAAGTAGATGATTTGATCAAGAAAAACACCTTTTTAGCCAAAAAAAAGACAAAGTCATACAAAATATTGCCTATATCCTTTTTTAGTTTTATATAATAAATAGGAAAATAGTAACCGTTAAAACTGAAAAATGTCAAATGATATTGATGAAGGGACGGTTCATGATTACGGTATGCTTACAGAAACTGAAGATCAGGACGGCAGATCTATTGATGATCGGGCAGTAGACTTCATGGATACTTCTTACAGTATAGTTACCGGCATTTACGCTCCATTTATGGAGTGTTTTTAATATCTACAGGGGGGATGAAGAATTATGGAGGAAGGATATCGACGGGATATAGAAGCTTTAAATGATGGTTTCTGGGATTGGAATTTGCTGACCAATGAAGTATATTTTTCAGAATCGTGGAAAAACATGCTGGGCTTTTCAGGAGAGGAAATAAGTTCGACTTTTAAGGAATGGGAGGAGCGGATTCATCCGAAGGAATTGACAAGGGTATGGGAGAAGCTAAGACAACACTTAGAAGGAAAAACATCTTTTTTTCGGATAGAGCATCAGTTGAAATGTAAAGACGGAAGCTATAAATGGGTACTTACAAGGGGAAAAGTAATTGCTTATAGCACTAATGGCAGACCTCAGCGAATTATTGGTATACTAGTAGACAGAAGTCAACAAAAAGAAATGGAGAAGAGGATCTCTGTGCAGCAGAAAAATTTGGACAAAATACTGAATGCAACAAAAGAACTTGTTTTGGCTGTAGATCAGGATGGGAAAATCGTATTTGCCAATCAAAGATTTTTAAAGCGAATGGGGTATGCTTTAGAAGCATTAATAAAACAGAATGTGAAAATTATCCATCCCCCAGAAAACAAAGATGAAGGAATGGTACTTATTCGAGAAATGCTGCGTGGGACAATAGAGGCATGCGAAATGAAGTTACATACCCGGAAGGGGGAAACCTTTCCTGTAAAAGTTAAAATAACAATGATTGAATGGAATGGATCGCCGGTGATTCTTGGATTTTTTAGAGATTTAACTGAAATGAGAAATCTGAAAGAGGAAATCAGTCAGAGAAAGCTGCTGCAGAAAGCTGTTTTCAACAGCATGCCCTGTATTGGATGGATAAAGGATCTTGAAGGCCGGTATATGGCAATTAGCCAGACATTTGAAGAGATCAGCGGATATAGAGAGGAAGAGATTATAGGAAAGAAAGATATGGACTTTTGGCAGGAAAACCTTGGGGTTAGCCATATTGACTCAGATGGGGAAGTACATCAGGGAAGACAAGTTAGCTTTGAAAGAAAGATTGAAAAAGGGCAGGGATCGATATGGCTTGAAATTTTTAAAACACCCCTTATAAATGATATGGGAAATGTTGTCGGCAGTACGGGTATAGCCAGGGATATCACGGAAAAAAAAGAGCTCCAGAAGCAGCTGAAAGCAGCAAAGGAAGAAGCTGCAGCAGCAAATTTAGCCAAAAGTCAATTTTTAGCCAATGTGTCCCATGAAATCAGAACACCTTTAAACAGTATTATTGGTTTTCTAGAGCTCTTATGCGATAGTCATTTAAATGCAGAGCAGTATGAATATGTGAACGAAGTCAAGTCCGCATCAAAGTCCCTGCTGGCATTAATGAATACGATATTAGATTTCTCAAAGATAGAGGCTGAAAAAATAATCCTTGATTACAAAAAATTCTGTTTGATAGATTTGGTTGAAGAAACGATGGCTTCATTTATCTCTGATGCTCAAAAAAAAGGTATAGATATTGTTTCCTATGTAGAATGGGATATGCCACAGTCTCTCATGGGAGATAGTTTTCGATTAAAGCAGGTTCTAAATCATCTCGTGGAAAACGCAGTGAAATTTACAGATGAGGGAGCCGTTTACCTTTGCGTGAAAAGAATTGGGGGCGAAAGAGACAGAGTTAAATTAAAGTTTGAAGTAATGGATACAGGAAAGGGGATTCATGAAGAGGATATAAATAAACTTATTGAGCCCTTCACCAAAGGAGACATTTCAACATCTATAAAATATGAAGGAACAGGTTTGGGGCTTGCAATCACTACAAAAATATTGGAAGCTATGAGAAGCAGTGTCTCGGTGATCAGCGAAGTTGGAAAAGGCTCTAATTTTAGCTTTGTCGTGGATTTTGATGTTTTCCGTGAGCAGGAAGAATTGCATGAGCTGCCGGTACAAAAAGATATGCCTATTGAGAGAATTGACAAAGCAGAGCCTGAAGAAGATGCGAAAAAACATGTAAAAGTGCTATTGGTAGAGGACAGTATCACCAATAGAAGAATGATGCAAAAGACATTGGAAAAGAATGGGATGCGCTGCGATTGTGCAGAAAATGGGCAGGAAGCTTTGGAAAAGATGAAAAAGATCAAATACGATATTATTCTTATGGACTGCCAAATGCCAATTATGGATGGATATACAGCAACCAAGGAAATACGGAAAAAGGAAAAGCCGGGCGAGCACAGTCTGATTATTGCTTTAACAGCGAATGCCCTTAGAGGAGATAGGGAAAAATGCTTAAAAGCAGGAATGGATGATTATATCAGCAAACCCATAGATATTAATCAATTATTCAACAAAATCAACGGATATCTGAAGATGGAAAAAACTATTCTGGAAGTACAAAAGCAGGAATATACAGATCCTTTATACCGGCTTACAGAGGAGATTGGATTTGAAAGAGAAGAAGCAAGAGAATTTTTGCTGGATTATATAGAGGAAACCATTAATGCAACGCTTTCAGAAATAGAGGCTGTCCAAAGAGAACAAAAGGATCCTTCAATTGAGAAATATATACATGGACTAAAGGGAACTTCTTTAAATTTCGGATTGACAGAAGTATATGAAAAGTCAAAGAAGCTGGAAGAATTCTATCATGATGCCGATATTGAAAACAGTCTATTTTTTCTTCATCAAATTGAAAATGAATTATTGGTGTTGAAAGAGCGCTTTAAAGAAAATCGGATATCCTGAATTCGATTTTGTTGAATATATCGGAGGATAGGTTCTCTAAAAGAAAAACGATAGCAAATGAGTAAAAAACTTAAGGTGCTGCTAAAGTTATATTAAAAAACCCCGATGAGGGGTTTTTTAATAGACAACGATGTAGATAAGGGCTATATCGTTGTTTTTTGTTTCATTTTATTTGCATACATTCTTTGGTCTGCAATTTTGATGAGATCCCGTCCTTCAGTAGAGTCCTCCGGGAAACAAGAAATCCCAAAGCTAAAACGAACATGAAAGCAATGCTCCTCATAGCAAACAGGATTATTGAGTAATTTTTCTCTAATTTGGCGAATCTTTTGATAAGTATTTTCGAAGCCACTGTTTAAGAATACGGCTACAAATTCATCGCCGCCTAAACGAGAGAGTATATCGGACTCCCGGACATTCTCCATCAATGTTTTAGCAAAGTGCTTGATTGCTAAATCACCAACAACGTGCCCGAAATGATCATTAATTTGCTTTAATTCATCTAAGTCAATAACGCAAATACAATACCGCTCAGCGTAGCGCTTTGCCCGCTTGTCCAAATTGGTGTACAGTTCTTCAAAATAATGACGGTTGTAGGTGTGTGTAAGGGCATCATGACGAGAGAGGTAGAGGGTTTTTTCAAAAAGCCGGACATTCTTAATGGCGATCCCCACTTGGTTGGCAAAATACTCCATTAAACGAACCTCTTCTTCACGGAAGGCATTTTCATCAAAAATATTATCTACATTAATCAGACCATAAAACTCTTTGTCGACAATGATTGGTGCACAAATGGTAGCGCGGATGTCTAGCGCATGGGCATCATTAAGTTTATTTAAATTGGTTTCAGACATATTTTTACGGTTAAATGCCTGAGGATTCTTAATGATGCAAGCTCTTAGGGATTCTCCCTTTGTGTATGCATGAATAAAGGTTTCTTCTAGAGATAAAGTGATGTGTGTCAGGCTTTCTGCATCATAGCCATAAATTGCACGATATTCTAATTTTCCATCGGAGTTTGTAATTATAATGCTGCCCTTATCGGCGCTGTCGATGATGCTCACAGCTTTTTCCAATACTAGCTGCAGCAGCTCATCAAGATTATGGATGCTAACAATCGAATTGCTAATTTCCAGCATGGCCTCATTCAACATATTGCTCTTTGCCAGTTCTCGATTTACCCGCATGAGTATGTTCATGCTGCTTAACTGATTATTTAGCTTTTTAAAATTTTTAGAATGATATAGATGATTCAGCCACAATGGAAGAATCACAAAAATGGCTGTCACAGCAGGGTGTAGTTTCGTTGCAGTGTAACCGAAAACAGGCAGGCTCAAATATATTAGAAAAAGTATACTTACTAAAAGGATTAAAACAATAGAGAATGGGATAGGCTGTCTCTTGGACAAATTAAGTCACCTTCACTTAGATAGAATTTAATAGTATGTTAACATTCTATAAAAATTGATAATATCCTTTTGGCAATAGATTATTTTGTAATAATAAAACATTTTTAAAAAGAGAAAAAACCAAGGAGAAGAATTGACTTTCCTAAGAGAGAACGATATAATTTACTATGCGAACAAATGTTTGATAGGTGGAAGATATTGTACAATAATAGATAAAAATTCCTATGGTATAATTTGATTGTATGTTATGGAAAAGAGGCGTATTTTTATGAAAAACTTTCAGATTGTCTCCGATTATAGGCCCACGGGAGATCAGCCACAGGCCATTGAACGTTTGACCAAAGGAATATTGGAAGGTAAAAAGGCCCAAGCGCTTTTAGGCGTAACTGGCTCAGGAAAGACTTTTACCATGGCAAATGTAATTGAAAAGGTGCAAAAACCAACTTTGGTTATTGCTCACAATAAGACATTAGCAGCCCAGCTATGCAGCGAATTCAAGGAATTCTTTCCTGAGAATTCGGTAGAGTATTTTGTCAGTTACTATGACTATTATCAGCCTGAAGCTTATGTAGCGCACACAGATACTTACATTGAGAAGGACGCCCAGATTAATGATGAGATAGATAAACTGCGTCACTCAGCTACTGCTGCTTTATATGAGCGCAGGGATGTAATCATTGTAGCCAGTGTTTCCTGTATTTACGGATTAGGTGATCCTGTTGATTACGAGAATCTTGTTTTATCTATGCGTACTGGAATGACTAAAAGCAGGGAAGATATTCTCAGAAAATTAGTGGAGATCCAATATGTTCGTAATGACATTAATTTTATTCGTGGAACTTTCAGAGTTCGAGGTGATGTGATTGAAATTTTTCCAGCCGCTTCTTCTGAAAATGCAATTCGAGTTGAGCTTTTTGGGGATGAAATTGAACGAATTACAGAGATTAATGTGTTAACTGGAGAGATCATAGGCCTGAGAAATCATGTGTCCATATTTCCTGCCTCCCATTATGTGACCAGCCACGACAAACTGGATCGGGCGATACTTGATATAGAAAAAGAATTAGAAGAGAGAGTGCTGTACTTTAAGGAAAATGAAAAATTGATTGAAGCCCAACGGATTCAACAAAGAACGATGTATGACATTGAAATGCTTCGAGAAGTAGGCTTCTGCCAAGGTATTGAGAACTATTCCCGGCACATATCGCAGAGGCCGCCAGGGAGCAAACCTTTCACACTAATCGATTATTTTCCCGATGATTTTCTGCTCATTATAGATGAGTCCCATGTGACGGTTCCCCAGATTCGGGGTATGTATGCCGGGGACCGGTCTAGAAAGGAATCTCTAGTAGAATATGGTTTTCGTTTGCCATCTGCCTTTGATAACAGACCTTTGAATTTTGATGAATTTGAGCGCTTAATCAATCAGGTAGTTTATGTCAGTGCAACACCTGGACCTTATGAAAAAGAACGCAGTGAAAACATTGTGGAGCAGATCATTCGTCCAACGGGACTGCTAGACCCTGAAATCTATGTACGTCCTGTTAAAGGGCAGATTGATGATTTAATCGGAGAAGTCAACGGGGTAATTGAACGGAAAGAGCGGGTACTGATTACCACATTAACTAAAAAGATGGCTGAAGACTTAACCGGATATTTAAAGGATGTGGGTATAAAGGTACGTTACCTCCACTCTGATATTGATACCTTAGAAAGGATGGAAATCATCAGAGATTTGCGGTTAGGCGTATTTGATGTATTAGTGGGTATTAATCTTTTACGGGAAGGGTTGGATTTGCCGGAGGTGTCTCTGGTCGCTATTTTAGATGCGGATAAGGAGGGTTTCCTGCGCTCGGAGACTTCCTTGATTCAGACCATTGGTCGTGCTGCCCGCCACCTCAATGGAAGAGTAATTATGTATGCAGACCGGATTACAGACTCTATGGGCAGAGCCATTGAAGAAACCAACCGAAGAAGAAAAATACAGGAGGCATACAATCAGCAAAATAATATTAAGCCACAGGGAATTATTAAAAAAGTTCGAGATGTTATTGAGGCGACAAAGGTTGCAGAGGATTCAGTAAAATATGGATTAGACAAGGCTGCAGAGGAAATGCAGCTAAAGGAAATACAGGAAGCCATCAGCCGGTTAGAAATAGAAATGCAGGAGGCAGCTGCCAATCTACAGTTTGAACGTGCTGCTGAATTACGAGATAAAATTTTATCATTAAAGGAAAAGATAGGGTAGAGGTGACACTATGGCAAGAAACAATATTGTTGTAAAGGGTGCTCGGGAGCATAACCTGAAAAATATAAATGTGACAATACCAAGGGATAAATTTGTGGTGATGACTGGATTAAGCGGCTCGGGAAAATCTTCATTGGCCTTTGATACCATTTATGCCGAAGGGCAGAGAAGATATGTAGAAAGCTTGTCGGCCTACGCCCGGCAATTCCTAGGTCAAATGGAAAAACCTGATGTGGACTATATTGAGGGTTTATCTCCAGCCATATCCATTGATCAAAAAACCACTAGCAGAAATCCTCGTTCTACCGTAGGGACAGTAACAGAGATCTATGATTATCTGCGTCTTCTTTTTGCGAGGGTAGGAACACCCCACTGTCCCGAATGTGACCGGGAGATTACGCAGCAAACTGTAGATCAGATTGTTGATAGAATCATAGAGCTTCCTGAGGGAACGAAGATTCAATTGTTGGCGCCCCTTGTTCGCGGACGAAAGGGAGAACATACAAAAATTCTGGAGACGATCAGGAAGGATGGATATGTTCGTGTTCGAATTAATGGTGAATTAAGAGAGTTAAGCGAAGATATCAAATTAGCAAAAACAAAAAAGCATACGATCGAAGTAGTAGTAGATCGGATAATTATAAAGGACGGTATTGAAAAGCGATTGGCGGATTCCATTGAAACAACCTTATCGCTCTCGGAGGGGTTAGTCGTAGTTAATATCATTGACGGAGATGACCTAACCTTTAGTACGAGATTTTCTTGTCCGGAACATGGTACAGGGATTGAAGAATTGGAACCTAGAATGTTTTCTTTCAATAGTCCTTACGGTGCTTGTTCTCATTGTAACGGTATCGGCTTTTTACAAAAAATAGATCCGGAATTGGTTATACCGAATCCATCTTTAAGCATTCGGGACGGCGGGGTTTCGCCCCTTGCAAACTCCAGCGAGGGAACCTACTACTTTGAGATGATAGAAGCTTTAGCAAAAGAATATGGAGTAAGTTTGGATGTACCAATAAAGGAGCTCCCAGAGGAATTCATAAGTGATCTGCTCTATGGAACGGGAAAAAGAACCATAGAATTTACCTATGAGAGCAAATTCGGCGGTATGCGCAAATACCGGTCTGCTTTTGAAGGAATCATCAAGAATTTGGAAAGACGATATAAGGAAACCGTATCAGATTACGCAAGGGAAAAAATTGAAGAATACATGAGTCTAATTCCATGCGAAGCATGTAAAGGAGCACGTCTGAAACCAGAGGTCTTATCAGTGAAAATTGCCGGAAAAAATATATCTCAGACTACAGAATTCTCAGTTAGGGATGGACTACGTTTTTTTGGCAGTTTAAATCTTTCTGAAAAAAATATGATGATCGCACGACAAATTTTAAAGGAAATAAATGAACGCCTTGGATTTCTCGCAGATGTAGGCTTGGAATATTTAACCCTTAATCGTGCAGCAGGGACCTTGTCAGGAGGAGAGTCCCAGCGAATCCGCTTAGCAACGCAGATCGGCAGCCAATTAATGGGTGTTTTATACATTTTGGACGAGCCCAGTATCGGATTGCATCAACGGGATAATGAAAAGCTGCTGAAGACCCTGCGTAACTTGACGGATATCGGCAATACATTAATTGTTGTAGAACATGATGAAGATACTATGTTTACAGCGGATCATATCATTGACATTGGACCGGGAGCTGGTGCAAATGGAGGATATATTATAGCAGCTGGTACGGCAGAAGAGATCATGGCTTGTGAGGAATCAATTACAGGACAGTATTTATCAGGCAGAAAAAAGATTGAGATTCCTGAGGTTAGAAGAACGCCAAATGGGAAGTGGATTGAAGTAATAGGGGCAAAGGAAAATAATTTGAAAAATATCAATACCAAATTTCCTCTTGGCGTATTTGCCTGTGTTACAGGAGTTTCAGGTTCCGGAAAGAGTACCTTGGTCAACGAAATTCTTTATAAAAAAATGGCTGCTGAGCTGCATCGTGCGAAAACCCGCCCGGGAAGTCACAAAGAAATTCTTGGACTAGAGTATATTGATAAGGTAATCGACATTGATCAATCTCCGATTGGTAGGACACCACGTTCTAACCCTGCCACTTATACAGGAGTATTCGATTTGATCAGAGATGTATATGCAAGGGTGCCAGAGGCAAAAATGCGCGGCTATCAAAAAGGCCGATTCAGTTTCAATGTTAAAGGCGGCAGATGCGAGGCTTGTAAAGGAGACGGAATCATAAAAATAGAGATGCACTTTCTTCCTGATGTGTACGTTCCTTGTGATGTGTGCAAAGGAAAGCGATATAACCGTGAAACCTTAGAGGTAAAGTACAAGGGCAAATCTATTTCTGATGTGCTGGACATGACGGTTGAAGAAGCTTTAGAGTTTTTTGAAAATATTCCTGGAATTAAAAGAAAGCTGGAGACCCTCTATGAGGTAGGTTTAGGCTATATCAAACTGGGACAACCCTCTACACAGCTCTCTGGAGGAGAAGCCCAGAGAATTAAGCTAGCTACTGAGTTGAGCAAGCGGAGCACAGGAAAGACGTTCTATATTTTAGATGAGCCCACTACAGGACTCCATATTGCCGATATTCATAAACTAATTGGCGTTTTAAGCCGATTGGTGGAAACAGGGAATACGGTACTAGTGATTGAGCATAATCTGGATGTAATCAAGACCTGTGATTATGTAATCGATTTGGGGCCAGAAGGTGGAGACGGCGGGGGAAATATTGTAGCTGTAGGTACACCTGAGGACATTTGTAAAGCAGAAGAATCTTATACCGGTAAATTTCTTAGAAAATCTCTTGAGTAATAAACAAGTACGATACAAAAAATGTAGGGGTCGCACAGTGTGCGACCCTTGTTATGATGCAGTCTTTATATTAATTATTTAATATGATCCCACGTATTTCCCCTTCTTTATTGAGTACCATTCCTACCACATCACCGATTTTTAAATCCTTAAAATCTAAATTCATCACTTTATCATTTCTTTGCAGTATGACTACTGCTTCTGGGGATACAAAGAGATGAGGTTCTGTATGGATATATTGGTCATCATAATGCTCTTCGATGGTTAATAGACGATTCTTCTCATTGATAGATAGAATTTCTCCATAGACAAAGCGCTCTCCATTTAAGGGATCGGCTTCATCAAAATCTGTAAAGCTTGGTTCTGTGTGAATTGTGAGCTGATGTTTATTGCTGTTCCAATCTACATGAAGACCCAACGCTTCTGAAACAAAACGAATAGGAACATAAATCCTGTTGTCCAGGAACAAAACATCCTGTGTTGCTGACGAATTCTTTCCTACAGACATGTGCACTGTTTTCTGAATTGCCTTAACTTCTGTTAAATCAGCAGTGCCATAACTGATGAAACCTGAAAATAGAACGCATACCAGAAGTATACATAAATTCTGCTTTATTGTTTTCATAGAAATCCCCCTCGCAGATTCTTTTTATTTTGATTTTTAACAAAAAAAGAGTAGTCTATACAGCAAAAATGTGTTAACGTATTAACGATAATATAATAACAAGTTGTGGCCAACAAGGCGCTGTTATAAATATGAATCATACCGATAACTGGAAATATCTGAATTTTTCATATGCAATGACACTACTTTTCTTAAAAAAACTTCTAATAAAGATAAAAATATTACCAAAAACAAAAAACATTCTAAAAATTCTCCTAATGTCAACTGGTAATCATATAACAGACTACAATGAAGCAAATTAGTCAATAATGATTATTTACGAATAAAATTATGCAAAATTCGACACGAGATTGTCAAAAATACTACACAAGTTTTTATTTCAATGGTATAATGGGGATAGTTGTGGATAAAGCATGACACATAAATGAAGGACATTATAATATAAATTGCAGAAGGAAAAGGGGAGGTACTATGCCAAAAGAAATTTTAACGAAGGAAAACTTCCAAAAACTTGAAGCTGTTATCGAGAAAAACAAGGGCAAAAAAGGAGCTTTAATGCCTGTACTTCATGAAGGCCAGAAAATCTTTGGATGTTTACCATTAGAAGCCCAAAAAAGAATATCAGAGGCACTCAACATTCCATTAGCAGAGATTTACGGTGTTATTACGTTCTATTCCCAATTTACATTAGAGCCAAAAGGAGATTACACCATTGGTGTCTGTATGGGAACTGCCTGTTATGTAAAGGGCTCTCAAAAAATTATTGACAGAATTAAGAAGGAAGCAAATGTAGAGGTAGGTGCTACATCGCCAGACGGGAAATTCTCATTAGAAGCTACCCGCTGTATCGGTGCCTGTGGACTTGCACCAGTATTAACGGTAAATGAAGATGTATACGGACGTTTGGTTGAAGCGGATGTGCCTGGCATTATTGCAAAATATTAAATAGGATTAATCATTCCTATTCGGGAAAACGTTATAAACATCTATTTATTCGGGAGGGATTCATTGATGAAATCATTAGAAGAATTGGCTAAGATTCGTGAAGAAGCGTTAAAAAAAGTAGACCTGCGGGCAGAGCGGGAAGGCACCAGAATCGTAGTAGGTATGGCAACCTGTGGTATTTCAGCGGGTGCGAGACCTGTTTTGATGGCGATGGTTGAAGAAGTAAAGAAAAGAAATCTACAGGGTGTAACGGTAAGTCAAACAGGATGTATTGGCGTATGCAGATTAGAGCCAATTGTTGAGGTATACAGACCTGGTGAGGAAAAAGTGACATATATAGAAATGAGTCCTGAGAAGGCAAAGAGAATTATAGCGGAACATGTAGTAAACGGTAAGGTAGTTGAAGAATTCACGATTGGCACTGCAAAGTAAATCACTATTTTGTAAGGAGGGCAAACCATGGAATTATTTCGATCACACGTGTTAATCTGTGGAGGTACAGGATGTACTTCTTCAGGTTCAATGAGTATAGAAGATGCTTTTAAGGAAGAATTAGCGAAGCATAATATTGCGAATGAGGTAAAATTAGTTAGAACAGGATGTTTTGGCCTTTGCGAGGCCGGACCTATTGTAATCGTATATCCGGAAGGCGCATTCTACAGCAGAATTGAAGCGAAGGACATCCCGAGAATTACAGAAGAGCACCTGCTAAAGGGAAGAATTGTTACAGATCTTTTATTTAAAGAAGCCGTTGTAGAAGATCAAGTACGTTCTATTAATGAAGTAGACTTCTATAAGAAGCAGCAGCGTGTTGCTTTGAGACTCTGTGGAGTTATCGATCCAGAAGAAATTACAGAATATATTGCATTTGACGGCTATAAAGCATTAGGAAAAGTTTTAACAGAGATGTCCAGAGAAGATGTTATTGAAACAATTAAAAAATCAGGGCTGCGTGGCCGTGGGGGTGGTGGTTTCCCAACTGGATTAAAGTGGGAATTCACTTATAGAGCCCAAGGAGATCAAAAATATGTAGCTTGTAATGCAGACGAAGGGGATCCAGGCGCATTTATGGATCGTTCCGTATTAGAGGGAGATCCACATTCTCTTATCGAAGCGATGGCTATTGCAGGCTATGCTGTAGGTGCAAATCAAGGTTATGTATATGTAAGAGCAGAGTACCCGATTGCAGTAAATAGATTGCAAATTGCCATCGGGCAAGCAAAAGAATATGGATTATTAGGCAAAAATATATTTGGAACAGGCTTTGATTTCGATTTGGAAATTAGGCTGGGTGCTGGAGCCTTCGTTTGTGGAGAGGAAACGGCATTGTTAAATTCCATCGAAGGAAAAAGAGGTATGCCAAGACCGAGACCACCTTTCCCTGCAATTAAAGGTCTATGGGAAAAGCCAACCCTATT
The DNA here is from genome assembly GCF_001750685.1 of Geosporobacter ferrireducens. Lineage (GTDB taxonomy): Bacteria > Bacillota > Clostridia > Peptostreptococcales > Thermotaleaceae > Geosporobacter > Geosporobacter ferrireducens. The sequence continues at coordinate 4,412,106 of NZ_CP017269.1, forward strand.
AAACAATGTAGAGACTTATGCCAATATCTCACAGATTATCTTAAAGGGTGCAGAGTGGTTTGCAGGCATTGGTACAGAAAAATCAAAGGGTACGAAAGTATTTGCATTAGGTGGAAAGATTAACAATACGGGATTATTAGAAATTCCAATGGGAACAACTTTAAGAGAAGTAATCTTTGAAATTGGCGGGGGAATTCCTGACGGGAAAGCATTTAAGGCAGTACAAACCGGTGGTCCTTCCGGTGGATGTATCACTGCAGATTACCTGGATACACCAATAGACTACGATAACCTAATTGCATTAGGATCTATGATGGGTTCCGGTGGTATGATCGTTATGGACGAAGACAACTGTATGGTAGATATTGCAAGATTCTTCTTGGACTTTACAGTAGATGAGTCCTGTGGAAAATGTCCTCCTTGCCGAATTGGAACAAAGAGAATGTTGGAAATTTTAGACAAAATTACAGAGGGTAAAGGCGAACTGGCAGATATTGATAAGCTAGAAAGATTGGCAGAAAATATTAAAGTATCTTCATTATGCGGATTAGGGCAAACAGCACCGAATCCGGTATTATCAACAATAAAATATTTTAGGGATGAGTATGAGGCACATGTTGTTGAGAAAAGATGTCCAGCAGGCGTATGCCAAGAGCTGTTGACCTATCATATTACCGATGCTTGTAAAGGGTGTACACTGTGTACGAAGGCATGTCCGGTTAACGCGATTTCAGGGGAAAGAAAAGAACTTCATACAATTAATGCGGAAACATGTATCAAGTGTGGGGCTTGCGTAGATAAATGTCCGTTCAAAGCCATTATCAGAAAATAGTGAAAGGGACTTTTATCTAATTAGAAAAGGAGAGGATCGAAATGGAAAAAGTTACTTTGACAATAGATAATATCAAAGTTGAAGTGCCGAAGGAATATACCATATTAGAGGCTGCTAAAGCTGTAGGGATTGATATTCCAACACTATGCTATATGAAGTCCGTAAATGAAGTGGGTGCCTGTAGAGTATGCCTAGTAGAGCTTCAAGGAGCAAGAGGCTTGCAAGCTTCCTGTGTTCATCCGGTTTCAGAAGGCATGGTTATCAAGACAAATACGAGAAAAGTAAGAGATGCGAGAAAAGCAACCGTAGAGTTGATTTTATCCAATCACAATAGAGAGTGTTTAACTTGCTTCAGAAATAAAAATTGCGAATTGCAGAGCTTGGCAGAGGAATTAAACATCAGTGAAATTCCTTTTGAGGGAGAGAATACCCGTGGGGAAATTGATGATCTTTCCCACTCAATCGTAAGAGACCCTAGCAAATGTATTCTTTGCGGAAGATGCGTAAATGTCTGTAGAGATGTGCAAAAGATTGGTATTTTAGATTTTACAAACAGAGGCTTTAAAACAGAGGTTTCACCTGCTTTCAACAAGAGTATGGATGAAGCACCCTGTATCTACTGCGGCCAGTGTATTGTTGCTTGTCCAGTAGCAGCTTTGAGAGAAAAGGAAGACATTGAACGTGTATGGGATGCAATTGAAGATCCGAGTGTGCATGTAGTGGTACAAACAGCGCCTGCTGTAAGAGCTGCACTTGGAGAAGAATTCGGAATGCCGATCGGAACACGCGTTACAGGTAAAATGGTAGCAGCTTTAAAACGTCTAGGTTTTGATAAAGTATATGATACAAACTTTGGTGCTGACTTAACCATCATGGAAGAAGGCCATGAACTGCTGGGAAGAATTCAAAATGGCGGGAAGCTGCCAATGATTACTTCCTGCTCACCAGGATGGATAAGATTCTGTGAGTTTAACTATCCGGAATTTTTAGATAATCTATCCAGTTGTAAATCACCGCACCAAATGGTAGGTGCAATTGTTAAGTCCTACTATGCAGAAAAGCAAAATATTGATCCGAAAAAAATCTTTACGGTTTCTATCATGCCATGTACCTCTAAGAAAACAGAGTCTTCCAGACCAGAAATGAATGTAAAGGGTCTAAAAGATGTAGATGCAGTATTAACTACAAGAGAGTTGGCAAAAATGATAAAGCAGGCAAGAATAAATTTTGCGGCTCTTGGCGATGAAAAGTTTGATCAGGATTTAATGGGTGAATATACAGGTGCAGGGGTTATTTTCGGAGCAACTGGTGGCGTAATGGAAGCAGCCCTAAGAACAGTAGCGGATGTATTAGAAGGACAAGATTTACAGAATATCGAATATAACGCAGTAAGAGGTTTAGAGGGAATCAAGGAAGCAGAAGTGACTTTAGGTGGAAAAACCATTAGAATCGCTGTTGCACATGGAACCGCTATGGCTGCAAAACTGTTAGACATGGTTAAAGCAGGTGAGAAGGAATACCACTTTATTGAAATCATGGGCTGCAGCGGTGGCTGTGTAACCGGTGGAGGGCAACCACAGGTATCTGCTAAAGTTAAAATGGATTGCGACTTAAGATTAGAAAGAGCGAAGGCGTTGTACGAAGAAGACACAGTAATGGAACTCAGAAAGTCACATAAAAATGAAATGGTTCAAAAACTGTATGCAGATTTCTTAGGCAAGCCAAACAGTCATAAGGCTCATGAACTATTGCATACACATTATGTAGCAAGAGAAAAATTTGGAACGAAAACAGAAGCAGTTCATAGTGCTCATCACGATGCTGCTGCCGCGAGAGAGTAGTCATTAAAGCGTAGATGAGCGATCATCTACGCTTTTTTAAAAATAAATTTTTATTCTGACCAATGGATTTCATTCAGTGGGAGGAGAAAATAGTTATTCTAATTGCAAGGATTCTTCTGCGCAAGAGGGTAGAAAGCGGTCATTTACTTATAAAACTTTCCTACCTTTAGGAAAGTTTTTTGTTTTTTGAGAAAGGGTGGATGTTATGAACAAAAGGATTGGGGTAGTAGCTATAATAGTAGAAAATAAAGACAATGTTGAGCTGGTAAACAAGCTGCTAAGCAGTTATGGGAATATTATTGTGGGAAGAATGGGTGTACCTTATAGAGAAAAACAAATGAGTATTATATCGATCATTGTGGATGGAACAACCGATGAGATTGGTGCACTGACAGGTAAGTTGGGAAAATTGCAAGGGGTTGCTGTAAAGAGTGCCCTTACGCAAAAATAGTGGAGGAGCGTACAATATGAAAGTCTATGAGGTTATTCGTGAAGACAAAATTAATCAACTGTTGGAAACGGGAAAAAAAGTAGAAAAAAAAGAACGCTTAGAGCTTATTGAGAAAGCAAGAGATTGTTATGGACTTACTTTAGAAGAAGCTGCAGCTCTGCTTCAAATTGAAGACCAGGATGAACTGGAGGCTTTATTTGAAGCAGCTAAGGAAATCAAGGAACACATCTATGGAAGCAGGATTGTTGTTTTTGCACCCCTGTACACCAGCAATGCCTGTACAAATAATTGCCTTTACTGCGGATTCCGGGCAGCAAATAGAAAGCTTCATCGGAGAACGCTAACGGCAAAGGAGATTTTACAGGAGGCAAAAGCCATTGAGAATCAGGGGCATAAGCGGATTCTGCTGGTATGTGGTGAGGATAAATCCAAAACCCATATTGACCATATCACCGAGGCTGTAAAGACAATTTATCAAGGTGCAGACATTCGAAGAATCAATGTAAATGCAGCCCCAATGGAGGTAGAAGACTTTAGAAAACTAAAAGCTGCGGGAATCGGAACCTTTCAGATATTTCAAGAAACCTATCATCGTGAGACTTATCAAAAAATGCATCCGAGTGGATCCAAGTCTAATTACGAGTATAGGATTACTGCCATAGAGCGTGCCTTTGAAGCAGGAATAGATGACTTTGGTATTGGTGTTCTTTTGGGATTGTATGACTATAAATTTGATGTATTAGCTTCTCTAATGCATTCTCAATATATGGATGACAAATATCATGTAGGGCCCCATACCATTTCCATTCCAAGGTTGAGACCTGCTTTAGATTCTGCAATTCGTGAAACCCCTTATCCGGTGGCTGATTGGGAATTGAAAAAGATTGTGGCTGTATATCGCTTGACCCTTCCTTATACAGGCATTATTTTATCAACCAGGGAAGGCGCTGCTTTGAGGGATGAACTCCTGAGCTTAGGAGTTTCACAGATTTCAGCTGGTTCTAAAACAAACCCCGGTGGGTATGAAGAAAAAGATCATGATGGGGAGCAATTCGAGACTTCAGATGAAAGAAGCCTGGATGAGATGCTGCAGGTGATCTGCCAGCAAGGACATTTGCCTAGTTTTTGTACAGCTTGTTATCGTGCCAAGCGCACCGGTGAAGCTTTTATGGAACTAGCTAAAGACGCACATATCCACGAGTTTTGTCAGCCTAATGCCATTCTGACTTTTAAGGAGAACCTTGAAGATTATGCATCGGGAGAGACAAGAGTCAAAGGTGAGATTATGATTGCAAAAGAACTAGATAAGATTACCGATGAAAAGCTTAAGAAAATTACGATAGAACGCCTAAAGCGGATCGAAGCGGGAGAAAGGGATTTATATCTCTAAAATGGAGGAAAAGATGCAGAAAAATGAAGTTATGAACTATTTGATTATGGCGGGTTCTACTAATCATATGCTTCGTGGAGACAAACTGCTAAAGGATATAGGTATTGAAACCGCATTAGTACCGGCGCCAGCTGAGTATGGTTCTGTTTGCGCCATTGCAATTCGTGTAAAAAAAGACGTTGTTGCATTGGCGGAGGATCTGCTTAGAAAAAATGCCATTGTGATTCAAGGGATTTATCCCGATTTACCGAAACGATTGTCGGGTCTAATAGAAAAGATGCAGCAGGATATTTTATCAGAAGCATTTATAAAGATTATGAAGAAGATTGAAAGTGGAGAAGAACTTTCCTATGAAGATATCATTCTGCTTCTTAAAACAGAACGAAAAGCAGAAATGGATGCCCTGTTCAGCGCTGCGGACCAGATGCGTAAGGAGATCGTAGGAGATGTGGTGGATGTACGAGGGGCTATAGAGTTTTCAAATGTGTGCATGAAAGATTGTAAATACTGCGGAGTTCGCAGGAGTCTTCCCACACTAGAGCGCTACCGGATGACAGAGGATGAAATCATGGAAATTGTTCATGAGCTTCATGCCATGGGGTTGCAAACGGTTATTCTGCAGTCCGGTGAAGATTCCTGGTGGACAGCAGAAAAGATGATCGCATTAATCAAGCGAATTAAAACAGAGACCGGGATGCGGATTACTTTAAGTATTGGTGAGAGGCCTCAAGAGGAATATGCACGGTTTAAAGAAGCCGGAGCAAATAATTATTTACTGAAAATAGAGACCACCAATCGTGAGATTTTTGAATTTATCCATCCCGATGATGATTACGATGAGCGTGCCAAATGTTCTGAATGGCTCCGTGAATTAGGATACTTAAACGGTTCAGGCTGCATGATCGGACTGCCGGGGCAACGTCCTGAGGATATTGCCCGGGACATTCTCTTCTTTAAGGAGATGGGCATCAATATGATCGGTATTGGACCCTTTTTGCCGGCAAAGGGTACACCTTTTGAGAAATATCCTGCTGGCAGCGTAGAAATGACTTTAAAAGCTGTTGCAGTAACACGGATTGTATGTAAAAGAGTATTTATTCCTGCTACCACAGCACTTGCTTCCCTAGATCCGGATGGACAAATCAAGGCATTGCAAGCAGGGGCCAATACGGTAATGTTGATCAATACGCCGGCTAAGTACCGGTATAATTACCAAATTTACAGCAATAAAAATATGATTGATTTGCATGCAGCGATTCGGGCGATTCAAGTAACGGGAAGAAAATTCCCAAGCTATCTTAAAATAGATGTGGAGGGGAATATAGATGCAGGAGACACCCAGAAGCAATAGGCTTCATATTGCCATCTTTGGTAAAAGGAATGCAGGAAAATCCAGTTTAATCAATGCATTGACCAATCAAGATATTGCATTGGTTTCGGAGGTTGCAGGTACGACGACGGATCCGGTATATAAAACGATGGAAATTCTGCCAATTGGGCCCGTGGTGATCATTGATACAGCTGGGATTGACGATGAAGGAACTTTAGGAGACCTTCGGGTAAAAAAGACCTACAAGGTTTTAAATAAAACTGAGTTAGCGGTTGTCGTGATTAATGGAAATGAAGGAATTACAGACTTTGATGAAGAAGTGATTGATCGCATCAAGGGAAAAAGGATTCCGATCGTAGGTGTGATTAATAAAACTGATGAAAAAAATCTGGAAGATACACTGATACAAGGGTGGGAGAAAAAGTATGGTTTTCCATTTGTTAAAGTCAGTGCCCTGCGAAGAGATGGAATCGAGGAATTAAAACAGCAAATGATTTTACAGGCAAAGGTTGAAAAACAGGAAAAGGTCATTGTTGGAGATCTAATTGCACCTCGTGACCTGGTGGTTCTGGTAACACCAATCGATAAGGCTGCACCAAAGGGTAGAATGATTTTGCCTCAGCAGCAAACGATCCGTGATGTGATTGATCACGGTGCCATTGCCATCATGACCCGTGAAACGGAATTGGCGGAAACCTTGGACTCACTGGGAAAGAAGCCGAAGATGGTGATTACGGATTCTCAAGCCTTCGTGAAGGTCAATGCAATTACACCGAAGGATATTCCGATGACTTCCTTTTCAATTTTATTTGCGAGATATAAAGGTGAATTAGAAGAATTGGTGCTGGGAGCAAAGAAAATAAAGAGATTAAAGCCGGGAGACCATGTATTGATTTGCGAAGGCTGTACCCATCATCGCCAGGAAGGAGATATTGGAAAAGATAAAATTCCAAAGTGGATTGAGGGAATCGTAGGCGGAAAGCTCCATTTCGAATGGACTTCTGGAACTTATTATCCAGAGCCAGAGGAAATGAAAAAGTTTCAGTTGATCGTTCACTGCGGTGGCTGCATGCTGAATCCTAAGGAAATGGAATTCCGCATTCAACAGGCTATAGAGAATGACACACCTATCGTGAATTATGGAGTGTTGATCGGATATATTACAGGCGTGTTAGAGCGGGCACTGGAACCTTTTCCGCAGGTATTGAAGTTGCTTCGACAGGAATAGTAAAAGTGACAGGCTATACGGCAAGAAATGTAGCCTGTCACTTTTATTTAAGATAAAAAATAGTGTTACTAATGGCATAGACAATTTGGTACAATAAGAAGAGATAATAGAAACAATGCAAGGCTAGAATGTGAGGATGAAATATGTTTGATATTAATGAACAGCTAAAAAAGCTTCCGGAAAAGCCCGGGGTTTATTTAATGAAGGATGAAAGCGGCGGCATTATCTATGTGGGTAAAGCCATCTCTTTAAAAAACAGAGTACGGCAATATTTCCAATCTCTTAAGAACCATCCGGCTAAGGTTCGTGCAATGGTAGCCAATATTGTAGAATTTGAATACATTATCACCGACTCTGAAGTGGAAGCATTGATGCTGGAAAGCAATCTAATCAAAAAGCACAGACCTAAATATAACATTTTGCTTAGGGATGATAAACACTATCCTTATCTAAAAGTGACCTTAGGGGAAAAATATCCTAGGGTATTGAAAACCAGAAGAGTTCTAAAGGATGGTGCCAGATACTTTGGTCCCTATATTAACGTGGGAGCAGTGAATCAAACCCTTGAAATTCTTAAGAAGTTCTATCCATTAAGAACTTGTGGAAAGAATTTAGAGAAGGCCAATGACAGGCCTTGTTTGAATTATCATATTCATCGTTGTCTAGGACCTTGTAAAGGGGATGTACATCATGAGGATTACATGAAGATGATTCAGGATGTGATCCTATTCCTCAGTGGAAAGCAGGACGAACTCCTGAAAGAGCTTGAGCGGCGGATGCAGAAGGCAGCAGAGAATATGGATTTTGAAAGAGCAGCGGAATATAGGGATCAAATGAAAGCGATCGAAAGTATCATGGAGAAGCAGAAGGTGGTTGTTGCAGCTGATGTGGATCAGGATATTATTGCTTCTGCCAGAGAAGGCCAGGAAGTATGTGTGATGGTATTCTTTGTACGAGGTGGTAAGCTAATGGGCAGGGAACACTATATGCTGGATTGTGAAGTAGAGGATGGGCAAGGGGAAATTCTCAGTTCTTTCATGAAGCAATTTTATGGGGGAACGGCCTTTGTACCGAAAGAAATCCTGATTGAGGAGGAATTTGAGGATCAGCAGGTAGTGGAGCAGTGGCTTTCTACAATAAAAGGATCTAAAATGCTTATAAAACATCCGCTTCGAGGAGAGAAAAAAGAGCTTCTGGATCTAGCACGTAAAAATGCCCGGGAGATTTTTGAGCATTTTAGGGACAAGCTGATAAAAGATAAAGAGAAGAGTGTAGGCGCTCTGGAAGAATTGGCAACACTGCTGCAGCTTCGTGAGATCCCCTATCGAATAGAAGCCTTTGATATATCCAATATACAAGGCACAGATTCCGTTGCCTCCATGGTTGTATTTGAAAATGGAAAGCCTAAGAATAGTGATTATCGAAGATTCAAAATTAAAACCGTTGAAGGGGCTAATGATTACGGCAGTATGCAGGAGGTTGTCTACAGACGATTTAGAAAAGGATTGGAAGAGCAAGCTATGATTAAAGAAAAAGGGATAGCGGACTTGGAAGGAAAATTCTCGAAAATGCCAAAATTAATTTTAATTGATGGAGGCTTAGGCCATTTAAATGCAATTCGGGATGTTCTAAATGCCTTAGGCGTAGACATTCCATTGGCGGGCATGGTAAAGGATGATCGACACCGTACCAGGGGATTAATCTATCAAGGAGAAGAAATTGAACTGAATCAGTATCCCAATGCTTTCCAATTAGTGGGTAGAGTCCAGGAGGAAGCCCATCGATTTGCTATTACTTACCATAAAAGCCTACGGGGAAAAACCAGTGTTCAGTCAGTTTTAGACGAGATTCCCGGTATTGGAGAAAAACGAAGAGTGGCACTGCTTCGACACTTTGGCTCTATTGATAAAATTAAAAAAGCTTCATTGGAGGAGCTGGGTGCGGTGGAGGGCATGAATCGCGGAGCTGCACTGCAAGTACAACAGTTTTTATTAAATCGTAAAGGATAGGTGATCTGCTTGGCACATGTGGGGATTAAACAGCTAACAGAGGAATTAGATTTAGAGGTGCTATATATGCCGGAGACAGAATCTGTTAAAGTCGAGATCAGTGATGTGAATCGGCCAGGACTGCAGTTGGCTGGATTTTACAAGTATTTTGCCTATGAACGGGTACAGGTAATCGGAAAGGTAGAATGGACGTATTTTGGTGCCCTAGCGCCTCAAGTACGAAAAAAAAGAGCTGAGGAGATGCTGTCACACCCTGTTCCCTGCGTAATCTACAGCAGAGGACTAGAAGTTCATGAGGAAATTTTGGATGCGGCAAAAAAGTTCCTGAGGCCTGTTCTAAGAACCAATATTTCATCTACCCGGCTTATCGGTAAGCTCACCAGTTATTTGGATGATAAATTGGCACCGGTTATTACAAGGCATGGGGTACTGGTAGAAGTATATGGTGTAGGCATTCTCATATTAGGAGAAAGTGGTGTTGGAAAGAGTGAGACTGCATTGGAATTGATTAAGAGAGGACATCGTTTGGTAGCTGATGATGCAGTAGAAATTAAAAAAGTTGATGATACCAATGTGGTGGGATGTGCACCGGAATTGATCCGCCACTTTATGGAGATACGGGGAATCGGCATATTGGATATCGTCAAGCTCTTCGGTGTGGGAGCCGTTCGAAACAAGAAAAAGATCGATATGGTTATCGAGTTGGAGAATTGGAATGATAACAAGCAGTACGACCGGTTGGGAATGGATGAAGAGTTTATGGATATCCTGGGCAGTAATATTCCAAAGAACACGATTCCCATAAAGCCCGGAAGAAACTTAGCTATGATTGTAGAAGTGGCTGCCAGAAACCACCGGCAGAGGCGAATGGGCTATAATGCGGCTGAAGAACTAAATACCAGACTCATGAACCATATTAATAAGGAAGAATAGAAGGCAGAGAAATCTGCCTATTTTTTATATAAGTAGGAAAGTTCTACTTTTCTATTATATAAAAAATAGGGGTTGTAGGGGATGAAATCCCCTGCTGTACTAAGGAGGGTGCTCAGACTGCGATAGCAGTCGTCGACGCTCTTTTTATATCATAAGCAATGGATTTCATACTGTAGATGATCTGTTTCAATTGAAAGAAAGCGAATGTGCTTTACCCGGTAAAACTGTTTATAAGCCACATACTCTTCAGGTCTGTATTGCGCCGAGGCATCTTCTGTAATGCCAAAATGGTTTTCAAAGCGGATGGGTGTACCCGGTACAGTGGTGATGAAGATATTGACACCATAGCCTACTGCGGCGATCGCTGGATTGGCAGTATAATTGAGGATGAAATGAATCTTATATTCCTCAGCATGTTCTTTTTGTTCTGCACCTGCAAAAACAATACTGTTATTCAAGGGTTTATTATTTGCATGCAATAATTCGTGACCGATAAATGCTTCTTTAACCCATATATGCTGTCTTTGTTTCATAGAAAATCCCCCCTATAGAAAATATTCTATTTAGAGGGGATGGATTTATTCATTTGCAAATATTATGATCCAGCATCAATAAATAGGTTTTTTAAATAACTTGGCCTATTTTCTTGCACATTCCGATGCTGAACCCCTTAAGATCTCAAGACCATGGCCAATGTGGGGAATGATATATTCTAGGCTTTCCCGTACAGCCTTTGGACTGCCAGGTAAGTTGATAATTAGTGTATCTTTTCGGATACCCGATATGGCCCGGGACAACATCGCTCTTGGAGTAATTTTGAGACTGTTGTAACGAATAGCTTCTGAAATTCCTGGAGTTAGTCTTTCTACCACGGTTAAAGTGGCTTCAGGCGTGATATCCCTCTTTGAAAAACCTGTGCCGCCAGAGGTTAGAAGCAGATCGACGCCTAATTCATCCGTCATATAGATCATCTCTGCTGCAAGGAGTTCCTTTTCATCCGGAAGAACAATATATTTTTTTATCTCATATCCCTGCTGCTTCATCATTTCCTGAATAACCTTACCGCTTTCGTCAACACGTTCACCTTTGGAACCCTTGTCACTGGAGATGATAATACCTAGTGTAAACATAAAAATCCTCCCTTTGATGTATGTGATTGTTCTCTATTACAATGGATACAAGGAGACGGCCGTCTGTGTTTGCCGTCCCGAAAATGAAGGGGACAGATATGCAGGTCTGTCCCTACGATACCTATAAATGAATAACATCATATTCCTGTTCCAGGGTATTGATAAAAAGAATCTTTTTCCTTAGCAGCTCACCACGTCCAATGATCACCTTAATGGCTTCACTGACTTGAATAGAAGCAACCAATGCCGGTGTAAAGGAGGGATTGCCTAATTCTTTTTCTAAACCCTTTGCTTGCCGATTCGGGTAGAGATCGTTCAATGTATCATCGCCGGGAAAAATGGTGGTGACTTGGCCATACCAGCCAGCGATTGCTCCATGAATAAAAGGAATATTCAATTGTTCTGCAGCTTCCTGAAGAATAAATCGGGTCTCAATGTTGTCTAGGGCATCCAGTACAAGATTATGGCCGCGCAGAATTTCCAGAACATTCTGTGCATCTACCCGTTTAACCAAGGGATCTACATGAATGAGTGGATTTACAGAAAGCATTCTCTCCTTTGCCTTGATCGCCTTCGGCTGGCCTAAAGAGGGCACATCTGATAAGATTTGGCGATTTAGATTGGATTCCTCAAAGACATCGCCATCTATGGCTGTAATGAAACCGATTCCGATTCGGCCCAACATTTCAATGATATGTCCCCCAAGGCCGCCGCAGCCTACCACGCAAATGCGAATTTTGCTCAAGCTTTCATTCTCGGCGGGCGAGAGGGTAGATATGTTTCGGCTGTATCTTTTCAAGCCAACTACCTCCTTTTAAAGAGATATTTTAAAACGGAACGACATTGTGAAGATGAGACGGCTCTGTTGACGAACGCTGTTCCATAAAAGAGCAGTCGATGTTATACTTTTCGATTTTCCGATATAAAGTATTTCTGCCAATTCCTAAAGACTCAGCAGAAAGGGTAATATTCCCTCCAAATTTCTTCAGTGTCTTTAAAATATAATGATGTTCTACTTGATCTAGTGTCATGGTATTTTCCTGAACAGGTGCGATGGGAATTTTCTTTTGGTCATTACCTGTTGCTATATCAAGAGGAATATATTCCGTATTAATAATTAACTCAATTAAGTTTTCTAATTCCCGGATATTGCCTGGCCAATGGTAATGAATGAAACTTTCCATATGGGCTGTAGAAATTTCCACAGGCCTTTTATTAAGACGCTTTGATAATGTATTCATGAAATACTCAATCAAAAGTGGGATATCATCCTTGCGTTCCCTTAGTGGGGAAAGATATATGGGTAGTACATGAAGGCGATAGTACAAGTCTTTTCTAAAATTACCTTTTTCTACTTCCTGGCGCAAGTCTTTGTTGGTGGCGGCAATAATACGGACATTTACCGGAATTTGCTTGGAACCGCCTACGCGAATAACCGTACTTTCTTCAATAACGCGGAGCAAATTGGTCTGCATATCGATGGGCATCTCACCAATTTCATCTAGAAAGATGGTGCCCCCGTCAGCCATTTCAAATTTACCCGCATTTCCACCCTTTCGGGCTCCTGTAAAAGCACCTTCTTCGTATCCGAAAAGCTCCGATTCGATTAGATTACGAGGAATTGCGCCGCAGTTTACAGCGATAAAGGACTCTTCTTTACGGCTGCTGTAATTATGAATAGATTGTGCAAAAACTTCTTTGCCTGTACCACTTTCTCCCATGATCAGAATCGTAGATTTGCTGTCTGCAATTTTTTTCGCGTATTCAATCGTCTGTATAAAGCGATCATTTTTTCCGATAATTTTGTCGAAGGTATATATGGCTTGCCTGCCGATAATTCTTGTTGTAAGCTTTCTAGCTTTTTTTACTTCTTTAAAAACATATATAATTTCCCGTACAGTACCCTCTCCATCCCATATAGGGTAAGCGCTGAGGTTTAACTGTAGTTTATTTTTTCGCGCATTCACATAAACATCTTCATCAATAAAGGTGTGTTTTCCAATAAGGTGGTCCTTGACGTGGGTCCAGCCTTCAAACAGGTCCCATATTTTCATTTGTTGCATTTCTTTTTCATCATAGCCAAATATATCCGTGACAGATTTGTTTATGGCCTTGATCTTGCCATCCAAGTCGGAGGTAAGTATTCCAGCAGGAATAGAGTCAATAATGGTTTCTATATGATTTTTCGCAATAGCGAGTTCATCATTATAGCTTTTAACTTCCAGCATTCTTTCAATCGCATTGGCGGCTGCTACCACCATGCCTAGCGTATGGGAGTGCACGAGGTCACTGTAGCCTGTTAAATCAAGCGTACCAATAATTTCACCTTTGGGATTGCGTATTGGAGAGGCAGAACAGGTCCAGCGGTGATAGGCTTGAATATAGTGTTCCTTTCCTGAAACCTGCACAGGTATACCCTCTGCAATCGCTGTGCCCATAGCGTTGGTACCAATATGTGCTTCATCCATAGAAGCACCGGGAATCATTTCTAATGCAAAAGCTTCTGATAAAATACCTTCATCACCAATGACACTGAGAATGCAGCCTGTACCATCGGTAAGAATTGCAAAAAAGTTTGATCCCTTAACAAAATTATATAATTGATTCATAAAGGGTTCTGCTGTAAGAATCAGGTTTCTGTTTTCTTCCAGCTTCTTTTGCAAAAAATCACCTACAATAATGTTGCTGCTGAAAATTTGAGAACGCTCAATGCCCATTTGTCCACAACGGTGATGGGAACGCTCAATATAAGACTTTTCAAGTATAACGTTTACATTGTTTTTCAATGACAACGCCTCCAAAGATCATTTGTATATTTTTAATTTAATTCCATTATATCATTTTTAAAGAAGGTACAATAAGTTAAAATTAGTAAGGCAGATAAATGTATAAAATTTTCCAAAGAATTTGATAAAAGTACTAAACAGGAAGGAAGCTTAAGTGTTATAATAAGGATGACTCTTGACAAATATATGTCAATTCAAAATACAATATACAATATAAGATGTAAAATGAAATAATATGCTTTATAACAAAGGGGGAGGTACTATGGGAAGAGAAATTCTAACACAAGAGAATTACACGAAGCTGAATGAGATTATCTGTCAGCATAAAGGGAAAAAAGGAGCCTTGATGCCAATCCTGCATGAAGGGCAAAAGATTTTTGGATGTCTTCCACTGGAAGTTCAGAAAAGGATTTCAGAGGAACTAAATGTGCCGATGGCCGAAATTTATGGTGTTGTTACATTTTATTCTCAGTTTACCCTGGAACCAAAAGGAGAGTATACCATTGGCGTATGCTTAGGGACTGCCTGCTATGTAAAGGGGGCACAAAAAATCATCGAAAGAATTAAGCGAGAGGTAAATGTAGAAATTGGTGCGACTTCGCCGGATGGCAAATTTTCATTGGAGGCAACGAGATGTATTGGTGCATGTGGCTTGGCACCGGTTTTGACTGTAAATGAGGATGTATACGGGAGATTGATAGAAGCAGATGTGCCGGGAATCATTGCAAAATATTAAGAAACCTATAAGCGCGCAAGGGTGTTGGTGATTTTAAGAGGAGGGATTGGGAATGAAATCTTTAGAAGAATTAGCAAAGATTCGGGAAGAGGCGTTGAAAAAAGTAGATATTCGACACGATCGAGAGGGGACTAGGATCGTAGTTGGGATGGCTACCTGTGGAATTTCAGCAGGGGCAAGACCCGTGTTGATGACACTGGTTGAGGAAGTGAAAAAAAGAAATCTGAAAGAGGTTGTGGTCAGTCAGACCGGTTGCATCGGAGTCTGTAGATTAGAGCCAATCGTAGAAGTATATCGGCCGGGCCAGGAGAAGGTAACCTATGTAGAAATGAATGCGGAAAAAGCAAAAAGAGTAATCCTTGAGCATATTGTAAACGGAACGGTTATTGATGAATATACAATTGGAGCAGCAAACTAAGCAGTAGAAATCACATGATGAGGGAGGGTGAAACATGGAATTATTTCGATCACATGTTTTAATCTGTGGCGGTACAGGGTGTACTTCCTCAGGTTCTAAAAATATTGAAGAGGTCTTTCGTGCTGAGTTAAGCAAGTATAACCTGACAAAGGAAGTAAAATTGGTTAGGACCGGCTGCTTTGGACTTTGCGAAGCGGGTCCCATTGTGATTATCTACCCGGAGGGTGCATTTTACAGCCATGTAAAGGTAAAAGATGTAACACGGATTACTGAGGAGCATCTGCTAAAAGGGAGAATCGTTACAGATTTGTTATTTAAAGAAGCTATGGTAGATAATAAAGTCCGTTCTATTAATGAGGTGGATTTTTATAAAAAGCAGCAGCGGGTTGCGCTTAGAAATTGCGGTGTTATTAATCCGGAAGACGTCACAGAATATATTGCCTTTGACGGGTACAAGGCTTTAGGTAAAGTGCTTATAGAGATGCAGCCAGAGGATGTCATTGAAACTGTAAAGAAATCCGGGCTGCGCGGTCGCGGCGGCGGGGGCTTTCCTACAGGTCTAAAATGGGAGTTTACCTATCGCGCCCAGAGTGATGAAAAATATGTAGCCTGTAATGCAGATGAAGGAGATCCGGGTGCCTTTATGGATCGTTCTGTATTAGAGGGAGATCCCCATGCAGTTATAGAGGCTATGGCTATAGCGGGATATGCTGTAGGAGCCAGTCAAGGATACATATATGTAAGAGCAGAGTATCCCATAGCCGTTCATAGACTTCAGATCGCCATTAATCAGGCAAGAGAATATGGTTTGCTGGGCAAAAATATATTTAATACAGATTTTAGCTTTGATTTAGAGATTCGATTGGGGGCAGGCGCTTTTGTTTGCGGAGAAGAAACTGCACTGTTAAACTCCATTGAAGGCAAGCGGGGGATGCCGAGACCGAGACCTCCTTTCCCGGCAGTAAAGGGATTATGGCAAAAGCCGACACTACTAAATAATGTAGAGACTTATGCGAACATACCGCAGATTATTTTAAAAGGGTCTGACTGGTTTGCAGGGATAGGCACGGAAAAATCAAAAGGAACGAAAGTATTTGCATTGGGTGGAAAGATTAATAATACCGGACTTTTAGAAATTCCAATGGGAACAACCCTTAGAGAAGTAATTTTTGATGTAGGTGGCGGCATTCCCAATGGAAAAGCCTTTAAGGCGGTGCAAACAGGGGGACCTTCCGGAGGATGCATTACGGCAGACTATCTGGACACACCGATTGATTACGATAATTTGATTGCACTGGGTTCCATGATGGGTTCCGGTGGAATGATTGTCATGGATGAAGACAATTGTATGGTAGACATTGCAAGATTCTTCCTGGATTTTACCGTAGATGAGTCCTGTGGCAAATGTACCCCTTGCCGTGAAGGTACGAAACGAATGCTAGAGATTCTTGAAAAGATAACACAAGGAAAGGGGACAGTTGCTGATATCGAAAAACTGGAGAGTTTGGCCAATACAATTAAAACCTCCTCTCTATGTGGGTTGGGTCAGACAGCTCCGAACCCGGTATTATCAACCCTAAGATATTTCAGGAAAGAGTATGAAGCCCATGTTCATGATAAAAAGTGCCCAGCAGGGGTATGCCAAGCACTATTATCTTATAGGGTAATACCGGAAGCTTGTAAAAAATGCGGAATCTGTGCGAATAAATGTCCTGTCAGCTGTATTGATGGCGTGAAGGGAAAAGAGGTCTATAAGATTCGACAGGAACAATGTATCAAGTGTGGTGCCTGTATGGAAGCTTGTCCTTTCAAAGCAATTGAGAGAAAATAGATAAATGGTGCGAGCAATCAATTCTTTCATAACAGAAAAATATTGAAAAGGGGAAGAGCAGATGATTACGATAACCATAAATGATCAGAAGGTGCAGGTAGAAGACGGTTCTACCATCCTTCAGGCTGCTGAACAGCTTGGAATCCAGATTCCTACCTTCTGCCACGATAAAAGGCTAGTACCCCATGGGGCATGTAGAATCTGTGTTGTTGAAGTAGAAGGAGCAAGAAATTTGATGACTGCCTGTACGACTCCAGCAGCTGAGGGAATGGTCTTATATACAGATAGTGAAAAGGTTGGCAAAACGAGAAAAGAAATTTTGGAGCTGATGATTGAAAACCATCCGCTGGATTGTCTAACCTGTGAGAAAGCCGGTAATTGTAAACTTCAAGACTATTGCTATCAGTATGATGTAAAGGAAGGTCCTTTCGGCGGTATAAAGAAAAACTATCCAGTTGATGACAGCAATCATTTCTACAGTAATAATCAAAATAAATGTATTCTATGCGGTAAATGTGTGAGGGTCTGTAATGAACTTCAATGTACAGGGGCCATCGGACAATTGGAAAGAGGCTTTGATACCCACGTAGGTGCCCCCTTTGATAAGGGAATGGAGCATTCCAATTGTGTATCCTGCGGCAACTGTGTGTCAGTCTGTCCTGTTGGTGCATTAATGCCGAAGAGTAAAGAGCGGTTTAGATATTGGGAAACACAAAAAGTTCGCACCACTTGTTCTTATTGTGGCGTAGGCTGTCAAATGGATTTAGTGGTAAAGGATAATAAGATTGTAGATGTAAAACCGGCAGATGGGCCCTCCAATGATGGGTTGCTATGTGTAAAAGGAAAATTTGGATACAATTTTGTCAATCATCCGGATCGTTTAAAGACGCCATTGATTAAGAAAAACGGACGATTTAAGGAAGCAACCTGGGCGGAAGCTTATGCATTGATTGCGGACAAAATAAAGAATACAAAGGACCAATATGGAGCAGATGCATTGGCAGGGCTTAGTTCAGCCCGTTGTACCAATGAAGAAAATTATTTGATGCAAAAGCTGTTTAGAGCCGTAATTGGTACGAACAATATAGACCACTGTGCACGCCTCTGACATGCAGCTACGGTTGCAGGTCTTGCAACAACATTAGGCAGTGGTGCCATGACAAACAGCATCAATGAGGTGCTGGATACAGATGTGATATTTGTAACGGGATCGAATACGACGGAAAGTCATCCGGTAATTGGAGCGAAGATCCGACAGGCAATTCAAAGAGGTGCTAAGCTAATCGTGGCAGAACCAAGAAAAATTGATTTAGCCAGGGATGCGGAAGTTTTTATTCAGATTAAACCGGGAACCAATGTAGCCTTATTCAATGGGATGATGCATGTTATACTGGAGGAAGGACTACAGAATAAGACCTTTATTGCAGAGAGAACAGAAAATTTTGAAGAGCTTGAAAAAATGGTGAAAGCATATACCCCAGAAAGAGTCTCTGAGATTTGCGAAGTAGATGCGGAGGATATTCGAAGGGCTGCAAGGCTATATGCACAGGCAGCGAAAGCAAGCATCTTCTATTGTATGGGAATTACACAGCATACCAATGGTGTTCATAATGTAATGTCTGTTTCAAATCTGGCAATGCTGTGTGGTCATATTGGCAGGGAATCAACAGGTGTGAATCCGTTAAGAGGACAAAATAACGTACAGGGAGCCTGTGATATGGGTGCACTGCCGAACGTATATCCCGGTTATCAGCCGGTTAACAAACCGGAGGTGACCGAGAAGTTCGAAAAGGCATGGGGAGCTGTACTGCCCACAAAGCCAGGACTAACGGTTTCTGAAATTATGAATGCTGCCGGTCATGGAGATATTAAATTCCTATATATCATGGGAGAAAACCCTATGGTATCAGACCCGGATACTACCCATGTGAAGCATGCTTTAGAGCATACGGAGTTTTTGGTAGTACAGGATATTTTCATGACGGAAACGGCACAGTTTGCAGATGTAGTGTTGCCTGCCACCTCTTTTGCAGAAAAGGATGGAACCTTTAGCAATACGGAAAGACGGGTACAAAGAGTACGGCGAGCTGTTGAACCTGTAGGAAATGCCAAGCCAGACTGGATGATCATGATGGAATTGATGAACAGGCTTGGGTGCAGTAAAGTTTATAAACAGCCTTCAGAAATCATGGATGAAATTGCATCAGTAACACCATCCTACGCAGGAATTGACTATGATAGAATTGAAGAAAAAGGGTTGCAGTGGCCTTGTCCTACTAAGGAGCATCCGGGTACCAAGTTCCTACACAGTGGAAGCTTTGCCAGGGGAAAAGGATTATTTATGGCATTGGAGCATAAGGCCCCTGCAGAAGAGATTGACCAAGACTATCCGTTGATTCTTACTACAGGTCGAATTCTTTATCATTATCATACAAGAACCATGACCGGGAAAGTTGACGGCTTAAATAGAATGGCACCGGAAAGTTATATAGAGATTCATCCGGCTACTGCATCTTCATTAAAGATTCAGGATGGAGAGTACGTGCGGGTATCTTCTCGTCGGGGCAGTATTTTAACAAGGGCAAAGGTTGTGGATACCGTAGAGAGGAAGGTAGTATTTATGCCTTTCCACTATGCAATGGGTGCTGCCAATATGCTGACCAATACAGCAATCGATCCGACTTGCAAGACACCGGAATTAAAAGTTTGTGCGGTAATAGTGGAAAAATTATCAAAAACAGAATTAGACGGACTGCGAAGCTACGCGGCAGCAGCTTATATTGGTTAATAAAAGAGAGATGTCCCTGCGGACATCTCTCTTTTGACTGATCTCTTTTTTAGTTCTTTTCTTAGAAGAATGCTTTTGATAGAATAGACACAAGAACTGCAAGGGGGGACTTTATGAAAATAACGGATACAGCAATTATTTTAGCCGGAGGAAAAAGTTCAAGAATGGGTTTTGATAAGCAATTGTTGTCTATTGGGAAACAACCTCTGATTATAAAACAAATTGAGCAGTTATCAAAAATCTTTCAAGAAATCATCATTGTTACCAATACCCCGGCCCATTATAAGAATAGCCCTTGTATTATCGTGGAGGATGAGAAAAAGAATTTTGGGCCATTAGGAGGAATTCACGCCGGGTTAAAAGCCTCCAGCAGCCGGTACAGCTATGTTATTGCCTGTGATATGCCCTATATGGATATGAAATATATTCAATATATGAAAGATTTGATTGCGGCATCTGAAAAGGAGCTTGAGGCGGTAGTGACAATGCTGGGAGAATGGCTGGAGCCCTTCAATGGATTTTATGGAAAAACCTTGATCTCTAAAATAGAAGAAAAGATGCAGCAGCATGAACATAGAATTCTTACATTGTTAAAAGAAGCTGAGGTATTGTACATTGAAGAGTATATAGCCAGGAAATTCAGCCCTGAATGGGAAATGTTTATAAATTTAAATACGGAAGAAGATGTGAAGCGTTACCTAGCAGCTGCAAAAAGGAGTGAGTCGGGTGGAGTGTATAAAAAAGGTTGAGTTGCAAAAGTATGACCGGGGACTTGTAGAAACTCTGGTGGATGACGTGATTGTTGAATACCCCTTTACTGTTTTTGTAAATAGGGAGGAACTAATCACCCTGTTGTGTTCTCCAAAGGCACTGGATTATTTAGCCATAGGCTTTCTGTTGTCCGAAGGGCTTATCCACCACAAAAAAGATTTGCTGCACTGGCACTTAGATGAAGAAAAGGGAAGGATTGAGATTGAAACCCTCCGAAAAAGCTTATTGGCAAAAGAACTCCTTGGCAAAAGAACGATGACCACGGGTTGCGGAAAAGGGACGATTTTCTATAATGTGGTAGATTCCTTTCAGAGTAAACGCATCCATAGCGACTTAAAGCTTTCTGCTTCTCAATTGATGCAGCAGATGCATCAGTTTAACAAGGCTTCGGAACTATTTCTAAAGACTGGCGGTGTACACAGTGCATGCCTTAGTGATGGAAAAGATCTGTTATTATTTCACGAAGATGTGGGACGTCACAATGCATTAGATAAAATGATTGGAGAAGCATTTTTAAAGGATATAGATTTGAAGAACAAGGTTGTGATTACCAGTGGGAGAATATCTTCAGAGATGCTGATTAAGGCTGCAAAGAGAGAAATTCCTGTTGTCGTATCCAGGTCAGCACCAACCGGTCTTTCTTTAGCACTTGCTGAAAATCTTGGAATAACCGTGATTGGGTTTGCCCGAGGTGGAAAAATGAACGTCTATACGGACGAAGAACGGATAATTTTTGATGGTAAGAATATGGAGGAATAGTTTTTTTGACCTAGACATGCTATAATTTTGATAATGAATTAAATATTTAAACGATTAAAAAATTTCCGAGTTATATTTTCTAAAGTGAAAGCCATGAAAATATAACCAATGGGTATCAGGAGAAATTCTTATGCCTCCCGTGATTGGAAAGGAAAAGGATTCGACAACAATCTATACAATCCTTTCGAGGATTGTTTTTTTTCTACCTGTAACCGGCAGATTGGAGGATAAAAGATGCAATTGTGGAGAAACAAGGGTATGACTTTGATCTTAGTAACCGTTTTTATAATCCTGGCAGGGATAGGATGTGCAAAACCTGCTGTAGTTCCTGAACAGCCTGTAGTGCAGGAAAAGTCTGGAGAAGATGCGGGGAGCCTAATGATGGCTACGACTACCAGCACGGAGAACAGCGGACTATTAACCTTTCTGTTGCCAAAGTTCAAAGAAGATACAGGGATTGATGTAAAGGTAGTTGCTGTAGGAACAGGGCAGACACTGAAATTAGGGGAAGATGGCGAAGCAGATGTATTGTTGGCTCATGCGAAGAGCGCTGAAGAAGAGTTTGTAAAGGCTGGACATGGTTTAGAGCGCTTTGATGTAATGTATAACGATTTCATTTTAATCGGACCCAAGGAAGATCCGCTGCAAATCAAAGAAAAGGCTGGCAGTGATATCACCGCGGCGGTTCAGTTAATTCACGAGCAAAAAAGAAAGTTTTTATCCAGAGGGGATGATTCAGGAACACACAAGGCAGAGATCGCGCTCTGGAAGGAGATGAATGTGGAACCTGCCGGAGACTGGTATCTTTCTGTGGGCAGAGGTATGGGAGAAGTGATTCTGATGACCCATGAGGTTCAAGGATATACTTTGTCTGACAGGGCTACCTATCTTTCCATGAGAGACAAAGTAGGTTTAGAGATTCTTGTAGAAGGAGACAGCAGACTTTTTAATCAGTATGGCGTCATTGCTGTAAATCCCAATAAAAATGATAAAATCAACAGTGAAGGGGCTCAGGTCTTTATCAACTGGATTCTTTCGGAAAAGGGGCAGGAATTCATTGCAGCCTTCGGAAAAGAACAGTATGGGCAGTCCTTGTTCATACCCAACGGAAAACAGTAAATAGGAGTGACTAGAATGAGCGAAATATGGACAGGAGTACAACAGGCAATTAATCTATTGCTTTCTTTAGATCAAGAAGTATATAAAATTATTATGCTCTCCCTCTATGTTTCTCTCACTGCTACTTTTATTTCTTCTATTCTGGGGGTGCCAATAGGTGTTTTCATCGGTATAAAGAATTTTCCACTCAAAAGGATTGTTGTCAGGTTTCTTTATACAATGATGAGTATTCCGCCTGTGATTGCCGGTTTAGTTGTATTTCTTTTAATCTCTAGAAAAGGGCCCTTGGGTTTTCTGGGACTGGTATATACACCTGCTGCTATGATTATTGCACAAACCTGTTTAATTACACCGATTATAATTGGTATTGTTTACAATGGAACCAAGGAGATGGGAAATACGGTGAAAACCTTAGGAGCCAGCCCTGGGCAGACCATGCTTCTATTGATCAGGGAACTGCGGATCAATATTCTGTCCGCCCTGGTTACGGGCTATGGCAGAGCTGTCTCAGAAGTAGGTGCAGTAATGATTGTAGGAGGAAATATCAAAGGACATACACGGGTCATGACTACCACCATTGCTATGCTGCAGAGTATGGGAGATTATTCTACGGCGATTGCCATTGGTATTGTTTTATTGGCAATATCCTTTTTAATAAACTCTATTTTATATCATTTCCAACAGGGAGCGTAGAATATGAATATTTCACTGCATAATATTGTAAAAGCCTATGAGGACTATCAGGTTCTAGAGATTGGGAAATGGTCTATTAGAAAAGGAAGTCTATGGGGGATTATTGGTTCGAATGGTGCTGGAAAGAGTACCCTGGCAAAAATTATCGGAAAGCTGGAGGACCCTACTGCTGGTGAAATTTTATATGATGGCAAGCCATTTACAACGCAGATGCAAAAAGAGATGACGGTCGTTTTTCAAAAGCCTTACCTGCTTCGCAGCTCTGTATGGGAAAATATTGCTTATCCGTTGAAAATACGGGATTATTCTTCCAATGAAATTGAAAGGTCTGTAAAGGATATCCTTCTTCAAATGGGGATTGAAAAGATTCAACATCAAAAATCCTGGACTTTGTCCGGCGGCGAAGCCCAAAAAGTGGCATTAGCAAGAGCGCTGGTGTTTAAACCGAAACTTTTAATATTAGATGAACCTACAGCAAACATAGATCCGTCAGCAGTGGCTGTGATGGAGAAGATGATTCGAAATACGAATGAGGAGAATCAGACTACGGTACTGATGGTTACTCACAGCTTACAGCAAGCAAAACGCTTATGTAAAGAGATCGTTTTTATGCATAGGGGTAAGATTGTAGAGACGGGTCCAACTGAACAGATATTATATCAACCTGGCAGTATGCTTACCCGCAGATTTATTCAAGGAGAACTGCTGATTGACTAAGGAGGAAGGGAAATGAAGCTGTTAAAAGTAGATTCTGTAGAAGAGACAAAGCGAAAGATTGACCATTATTTTGAAGGAATATATTTAGAGGAAGAATATATAGATATTGCTGAGGCTTTAGACCGAATAGCCGCAGAAGATCTTTATGCACAATTAGAGGTTCCTGAATTTTCACGGGCAACTGTTGATGGATATGCTATTACAGCAAAGGACAGCTACGGAGCCAGTGAAAGTCTTCCTACATTTCTGCAGATTATAGGAAAGGTAGAGATGGGTGAAACAGCAGCTCATAAAGTAACCCCAGGGAAAGCAATCTATGTTCCTACGGGGGGGATGCTCCCCCAGGGAGCTGATGCCATGGTAATGATTGAGTATGTGGAGAGCCTTGATGATGAGACCATTGCTGTATATAAGGCTGTGGCTCCCGGTGAAGGCGTGATTCAAAAAGGAGAAGATATCCAAAAGGGAGAACAGATCCTGTCAAAAGGGAGAAGATTAAAACCTCAGGATATCGGGATGTTGGCTGCAGTGGGGATCTATCAGATCAAGGTTTTTAGAAAACCAAGGGTTTTTGTGATATCAACAGGAGATGAACTTGTTCATCCGAAAGAAGAAATTAAGCCAGGTCAAATTCGTGACATTAATACCTATACCCTCTCTGCAATGGCTTTAAACGGAGGGGCAGTGTTAGCAGGGCAAGTGATTGTAAAAGATGATTTCCTGCGGTTACAGGATATTGTAAAAAATGCTATTGCAAAAAGTGATGTAGTCGTCATTTCGGGAGGCAGTTCTGTAGGTGCAAAGGACGTAACTGCTCAGGTTATTGATAGTCTGGGGGAGCCCGGTGTCTTTATACATGGGGTAGCGGTAAAGCCAGGTAAGCCTACCATCATTGGAAGAGTGGATCGTACAGCAGTTTTTGGCCTTCCTGGACATCCTGTTTCTGCGATGGTCATCTATAAGGTGTTTGTAGATTATATACTTCAAAAACTGCAGCAGTTCAATGAAGTTCAGGAAATAGTGATACAGGGCATCTGTGATGCCAATATACACGCGTCACCGGGAAAAGAAACCTATCAGATGGTACAACTCGAAAAAAGGGATGATAAATATATTGTAAAGCCCATTTATGGTAAATCCGGTGCGATCTCACTCATGGCAGAAGCCCATGGATATATTAAAATCCATGGGAATCAAGAGGGAATTCATAAAGGCGAAAAGGTAGAGGTCATATTATTATAGGGTGAAGGGGGATGAGCCTTTGAAAAAGAATGAAAGAAATCTGTATTTATCCAATGTCGCGGTAGAAGAAGCATTAGAAATGTTTTTTGATAGAATCAGACAAGGCAATGAGGCCGGTAAAGTAGAATATATTAAAGTAACAGAGGCATTGGGAAGAGTGACCGCATTACCTGTTTTTGCGCGATTGTCTTCGCCAAATTATAACGCCTCTGCTATGGATGGAATTGCTGTGCGAGCAGAAGTAACCTATAGTGCTTCTGAAAGAAACCCGGTTCGATTGAAGAAACAGCAGGATTATATACCGGTAGACACAGGAGATCCCATTTTTGAGCCCTACACTGCTGTCATCATGATTGAAGATGTGGTAGAGATTGATGAAGATCAAGTAGAGATTATACAGGCTGCAGCACCCTGGCAGCATATCCGCCCCATTGGAGAAGATATTGTTGCAAAAGAAATGATTCTGTCGGCAAAGCATAGAATTCGGCCTATAGATATAGGGGCTTTGCTTAGTGGGGGAATTACAAAGATAGCTGTTTATCAAAAACCTAAGGTTGGTATTATGCCTACAGGCAGTGAGATTATTGAACCGGAAGAGACCATGGAGATTGGCAAAATCATTGAATCGAATTCCCGGATATTTGAAGGTCTTGTGATCGAATTGGGTGGTATACCCTTGAGATATAAGCCGGTTCCTGATGATTATGAAGCTTTGAAGGAACAGATTTTACAAGCGGTTGCAGTTAATGACATACTCATTATCAATGCGGGATCTTCTGCAGGATCTGAAGATTTCACCGTAAAGCTGATTCGTGAGCTAGGAGAGGTATTGGTACACGGAATCGCAACAAAGCCGGGAAAACCCACGATTCTTGGATTTATTCAAGAAAAGCCTGTATTGGGAATTCCAGGATATCCCGTATCCGCCTATTTTGTATTTGATACCTTTGCTAAACCTCTGATTCATTATTATTTAGGGCAGCAGCTGCCGGGTAAACCTAAAGCAAAGGCGGTCTTATCCAAGCGAATCATCTCTTCTTTAAAGCATAGAGAGTATATTCAAGTAAAATTAGGCCGTGTAGAGGATCAATTGATTGCTACGCCCCTAAATAGAGGTGCAGGGGTAACGATGTCCTTGGTACGAGCGGATGGTGTATTGATAATCCCACAAAATAGCGAGGGCGTAGAAGCTGGAGAGGCAGTAGAAGTGGAACTTCTAAAGCCTATTGAAGAGATTCATCGAACCCTAGTATCGATCGGCAGTCATGATCTTATCATGGATTTGATTGCAAATCATATGCATGACTTGGAAGGCGGATATGATTTGTCCTCAGCTCATGTGGGAAGCTTAGGGGGAATTATGGCGATAAAAAGAGGAGAAGCCCATTTGGCGCCAATTCATTTATTGGATGAGAAGACAGGTCAATATAATATTTCTTTCATCCAACGGTATTTACCTGCTGTAGATATGAAATTGATCAAAGGGGTAAAACGAATTCAAGGTTTTATTGTCCAAAAAGGGAATCCAAAGAAGATAAAGGATTTTACAGATCTGCAGCGAGAGGATATACAGTTTGTCAACCGTCAGCGGGGGGCAGGAACAAGAATACTGGTAGATTATGAGCTGAACCGAAGAAGCATAGATTCTGAAACGATATCAGGCTACGACAGGGAAATGACAACCCATATGGCTGTTGCTGCTGCTGTCGCTTCTGGAACAGCCCATGTAGGCATAGGTGTATTATCTGCCGCTCAAGCCCTTGGTTTAGACTTCATCGCTATCGGAGAAGAGGATTATGACTTCGTTATTCCTAGTAAATACCTGAATACAGAAATGGCTAAAACCTTTATTCAGGTGCTTCAATCCATGGAATTTCAGAAGGAATTGATAGCGTTGGGCGGATATCGGTTTGAGGATGCTGGCAAAATTATTGATATCTTATAGTGGACGAAATCCTATGGATTGTACGTCGAGGAGGGGATAGTATGAGGGATACCCTGGGAAGAAGTATTAATTATTTGAGAATATCTGTTACGGATTTATGCAACATGCGCTGTAGATATTGTATGCCTGAGGAAGGTATAAGTAAAAAAGAGCAGAATGAAATTTTATCCTTGGAGGAAATATTTCAGGTTGTAAAAGCTGCATCCGAATTAGGCGTAAACAAGGTGCGTATTACAGGAGGCGAGCCCCTTGTCAGAAAAGATCTCTTAAAGCTGGTAGAGGATATTGCTTCATTAGGTACTATCAAAGATTTGGCACTTACAACCAATGGTACTTTGCTTAAAAAGTATGCTAGAGGATTAAAAGAAGCGGGCTTGAACCGAGTTAATATCAGTTTGGACACTTTAAATGAGGCAAAGTATAAGGAAATTACAAGAGGAGGTCAATTGACCAGTGTTATAGAGGGACTGGAGGAAGCTAAGAAGGTAGGATTGCTTCCCTTAAAAATCAACGTGGTTCTCATTGGGGGATTTAATGATGGAGAAATAAGAGATTTTGTACAGTTGACAATGAATGAGCCAATAGATGTCCGATTTATTGAGTTAATGCCTATAGGACAGGCTGCAGGCTGGGCGAAAACCAATTTTATATCTAATTATACAGTGAAGGAACAAATTATAGAACTAATTTCCATTTATACAGGGGATCGATCCAGTCCTGCAAAGTATTACAAGCTGCCAAATGGGAAAGGAAAGGTGGGTCTGATTAATCCGATCAGCAGTCATTTTTGTAAATACTGCAACCGTATGCGTCTAACTGCTGATGGGCGCTTGAAGCCCTGTCTTCACTCTAATCAAGAGGTAGATGTAAAGCTGGCATTGAGAAGTGGACTTAGAGATTTGAAGGATATCATGGAGCAGGCTATCTTGGCGAAACCAGCCCAGCATAGACTAAATGATCAAGACAATGAACCGATCCACCGTGATATGTTTCGGATAGGAGGATAGGAAAATGCTTACTCATATGGATGAAAAAGGCCGGCCGAGAATGGTAGAGGTCGGAGAAAAAGAGGAGACGAAAAGGGTGGCAGTGGCCAAGGGTACAATCCAAATGGAACCGGAAACCCTAAATCGAATTCGACAGGGAAAAATTGCAAAAGGAGATGTATTGGCAGTAGCACAGATGGCTGGAATTATGGCTGCTAAGAAAACCAGTGATTTGATTCCGATGTGTCACAATATTTTTATAACTGGTGTAGATATGGACTTTATCATTGATGAACAGAATAATAAAATTCATATAGAAGCCATTGTTAAAACGGTAGGAAAGACAGGGGTAGAAATGGAAGCACTGCAGGCCGTATCCATCGCAGCACTAACCATATATGACATGTGCAAGGCAATTGATAAGAATATGCTCATTTCGGACATTCGTTTGATAAAAAAGACCGGAGGAAAATCCGGAACTTATATAAGGGAGGGCGAAGAAATTGACAGGTAAAGTCATTGCCATCAACATTAGTGAAAAGAAGGGTGTACCGAAAAGGACCATTGAGGAAGGTGTATTCGAAGTAGATCATGGTTTAGTAGGGGATGCCCATGCAGGCAACTGGCATAGACAGGTGAGCTTGTTGGGGAACGAGAGTATCGAAAAAATGAAAGCCATTGGTATAGAAGGACTTTGTACAGGAAAATTTGCGGAGAACTTAACAACAGAAGGTATTGAACTGTGGAAGCTTCCCGTAGGAACAAAATTAGAGATTGGGGAAACACTGCAAGAGGTAACACAGATCGGAAAAGAATGTCACACCAAGTGTGCGATTTTTCATCAGGTAGGCAACTGTGTGATGCCTACGGAAGGAATTTTTACAAAGGTTCTTAAGCCAGGAAAAATAAAGAAAAATGACCTAATAAAAGTGATTGAAGAATAGTATAATTACAAGTATAATGGATAAAGTGTGTCTTTGAAAGACGTCTTTTATATAAGTAGGAAAGTTCTACTTTTCTATTATATAAAAAAAGGGTTGTAGGGGATGAAATCCCCTGCCGCCTTCAGGAAGATGCTCAGACAGCTTTG
This sequence comes from Geosporobacter ferrireducens, assembly GCF_001750685.1. Classification (GTDB taxonomy): domain Bacteria; phylum Bacillota; class Clostridia; order Peptostreptococcales; family Thermotaleaceae; genus Geosporobacter; species Geosporobacter ferrireducens. The sequence goes on from NZ_CP017269.1 coordinate 4,441,131, forward strand.
CTGTCGTCGACGCTTTTTTATATAATAAATAAGGAATACTTTCTATGAAGCGTCGTTAAGCATTTTTATATGGTCTAGTACATCTCCGATACGGTTTCTGGAAAGCTTAATTTCATTTTCTGTGATTACTTCTAATTTTTCAAGTAAATCCACCATGTTTTCTTTAACGCCTGCTAAAACTAATTTTTTACCATTCTGTTCTAAGGATTGTTTAATATTTTTAAGTGCAATGGCACCTGAAGAATCTATAACAGGCATGTTCATCAGGTTTAATACAATAATATCTGCATCTTCTGCCTCAATTTCTAATTTGCTTGTGATCGTATGTGCAACACCGAAAAATAACGGGCCCTCAATGGTATAAGATGCAATCTTTTCCTTTCCCTCTGGAAATGAGATGTCATATTTTTTTAGATATACATCCCCCATGCTTATGACAAAGGAAAACATGGACAATAATGTTCCCAGAGCTACTGCTATCGTCAAATCCGTAAAAATCGTCAGCAGTGTCGTTACAATAATAATCGTTCCTGCTTTTTTAGAAGCATAGGCCATTTGCCTTGTTGTATTATATTCAACCATTCTAATTGCAGTTCCCATAAGAATTCCGCCTAGAACAGCAAGGGGAATCTGTGAAGCAAGATAACTAAATTTCAGCGTAATTACCAGTAGAATCAATCCGTGTAAAATGCCGGAAAGCTTTGTCCTGCCACCTGCATTTACATTCACAACAGATCGAACAATAGCACCGGTTCCAATTAGTGCGCCAAAAAGGGCGGCTATAGTATTACCTATTCCTTGTCCGATTAACTCTCGGTTGGAATGATGTTTTGTTTTGGTCATTTCATCTACAACTAAAGAGGCTAATAATGATTCGATACATCCTAATAGCGCGAGGACAAATCCTGATTTTAAGATTTCCATCAATTGACCTCCTCTAAAGGTTGGTAGGACAAATTTTGGAAGGCCATTAGGGATTGCGCCCACTAAAGCATCTGTAGAAATAAGATAGGTTCCAATAAGTGTTCCAACAATTAATGCAACCAATGACGCAGGAACTTTCTTTGTAAAAAGAGGAAAGAGCAGCATAATCAAAATTGTTATGGTTGCTAATACCGGGTTTGTTTTATAATAAGAAAACATTTTGATAAAAATAAGAAAGCCAATACCATTTGTAAAGCCGACAATTACAGGTTGAGGGATTAAGTGAATATATCTTCCTAATCTCAAGAGTCCTATTACAATCTGAAGCAAACCGGCTACAACCATTGCTGCAAATAATGCTTCCAGACCATATTTTTCACTTAGCTCAATAAGTACAACGGTCATGGCTCCGGTAGGACCGTTAACCTGAGCAGGGGTACCTCCAAATAGAGTAGAAAGTATGCCCGTAATAATTGCTGAATAAAGGCCGGCTTTAGCACCTGCACCCGACGCTACCCCTAATGCCAAAGCCAAAGGTAATGCTACAATAGCAGTGGTAAAACCGCCGATAATGTCTCCTTTAAGGTTTTTGACAGGATAGGATTTCCAAAATGATACTTTTTTCAATGATGTCCCTTCTTTCTGTTACTTATAGGATAGTAGAAATTCGTACATGTATATTGTATACCTTTGACTAAAATCTTTCAATACAAAGCACAAGTTCAACATTGCCATTTGACAAACATTTTTTATAGGACACTAATAATGGTGAGGAGTAATGATAAGATTTACTTTATTAAAACAGCTTGAAAGGAGCATGAAATGGAAAAGAGAATGTTAGTTCCCAAAGAAATTGCTGAGGCAACGGTCGCAGCCGGAATAGGTAAGTCAAAACTATCTATCCTTCAAATGAGTGTACTGAGCATTTTTGCCGGTGCATTTATCGCATTTGGAGCACAAGGGGCGATTGTAATTTCTCAGACATTAGCATCGGTCGATGCAGGGTTGGCAAAGTTTGCTTTTGCTGCAACCTTTCCTATTGGATTGATGATGGTTGTCATCTGTGGGGCAGAGCTTTTTACAGGCAATAATTTAATGACATTAGGTGTTTTAGACGGAAAATGCAGTTTTAGCTGTGTGCTTAAAAATTGGATTACAGTTTATTTAGGAAACTTTATCGGTTCTATACTAACTGTTATCATGATTTATTATTCTGGACTGATGAGTGGTCCGGTAGTAGAAAAAGCCATCGCTATCGCAACTGCAAAAATGGCCATTCCTTTAGGTTCTGTCATTATTCGGGGAATACTGTGTAATATTATTGTAGTCTTGGCTGTTTGGATGGCTACAGGCGCAAAAGATGTGATCAGCAAACTATTTGCTTGTTGGTTTCCTGTTATGTTGTTTGTATTATCCGGGTATGAACATAGCATTGCAAATATGTACTTTATCCCTATGGCCAAATTCCTGGGGGCAGATATAAGCTGGAGTCAAATGTGGCTAAATAATATTATTCCAGCAACCATAGGAAATCTGATCGGTGGAGCCTTGATCGTTCCATTGTTCTACTATCTGGCATATCTCAGACCAATCAGAGCAGCCGCGCCGGTCCCATCGTCAGCACTGCAGCCAAAAACACCTGTAAAAAATATATAATTATAATAAAAAAACACTTTCTATCAGGAAAGTGTTTTTTTGCGGCCTGTATCGAGTCATTTAAAAGATATTTCGATAAAAGATGTGCAGAAAAAGAAAAAAGATAAGAAGCAACCCTAAACTTCTATGAAAATTCACCCATTTCCTTATTTTTAATTGTTTTCCAACGATAGCGGTAGCGGCTATCGTGCAAATGACAATAAATTATCCTTAAAAAGAGTTTGATTATTCTATAAGTTATGGTAAAATTTAGATAGAAACTGGAAACGTTACCGGTAACGTTTCCTATTGGAGGATATACTATGTCAAATGCAAATATCAAAGATATCGCAGAGATTGCAGGTGTTGCAATCAGTACAGTTTCACGGGTTATAAACAATCATCCGGATGTGAGCGAAGAGACAAGAAAAAAGGTAATGGAGATCATAGAAGAGACCAATTATATACCCAATAATAGTGCTAGAAATCTAAAGAGAAGTAATTCAAAAGATATAGGCGTCTTGGTCAAAGGGATATATAATCCATTTTTTGCAAAGATTATTCAGTCCATTGAAGAAAAAGTAGCTGCTCATGGATACACCATGATTCTTCATTATAATAATGACAATGTTAATGATATTGAAGCAGCTATTGAATTTGTAAAGGAAAAGAAGCTGAAAGGACTCATTTGCCTTGGTGGAAACTTCAGCAATTTAAACGAATCCCATTTTGAAGATTTAGAAACGCCGCTTGTTTTAGCCTCGACAGACCTTGAAGAGGAACGAAAAAAAGCTTTCTTCTCCAGCGTTTCTATAGAAAATGAGAAGGCAGCTTATGAAGCAGTAAATTATCTATGCAAATTGGGTCATAGAAAGATAGGAATCATTACTATCGGCGAAGAGGATCAATGTGTTGGAAATCTAAGATTGAAGGGTTATAAGAGGGCCTTGGAGTGTAATCATATTTCTTTTGATGAAAGCTCCAAGGAAATTGGTGAGTATACCTTTGAATCTGGTTTTGATGCGTTAAACCGTCTGCTGAACCGCGTTCAGGATTTGACTGCTGTATTTGTGACTTCAGATATTATGGCCATTGGTGCAGCGAAAGCTATTTTGAACAGGGGGTTAAGGATTCCTGATGACTTGTCTGTAATGGGCTTTGATGGAATTGACTATGCAAAATTTTTTCATCCCTCCCTTACAACGGTTAATCAACCTGGTGAGTATATGGGTAAAAGAAGTGCTGATATACTCTTTGATATTATTAAAAAGAAAAAAGAACATCAACATGTTATTCTAAAGACAGAATTACTGGAAAGTGAATCCTGTAAAAAGTTAATCTAGAAAGAGGCTTATAGGAAAGTTCTTTTGTAGATCGGTGATTGGGAATCCTAATTTATATGCGGGCTGACGAGGGCGTCGATCCCTACATTCCTGTTTTAGATTTAGGTAGGGAACGGTGTCCTCACCGTTCCGGGAAATATTAAATTTCTCAGGTATAACATCTATATAACTCAGAGGAAAAGGTTTTCGGATGGGATTATCGATTCTCCTGCAATGATGTGCATTGGGAGGGAATTGATTAATAAAAAACAATAGGAGGGGGATTTCAATGAAAACAGCAAAAAAAATTATTGCCTTGAGTATGATGGTGGTTTTTGCGTTGTCTACTTTCTTGTTGGCCGCCTGTGCGCCAAAGGAAGCGACACCGTCGGCAGCTGGGGAACAGCCGCCGGCAGCTGAGGAAGTAACACTTAATATTTTCCAATTCAAAGTAGAAATTGCAAAGGAATTAGAAGAAGCTGCAAGGGCTTATGAAGCAGAGAATCAAAATGTAAAAATCAATATCCAAACGGTAGGAGGCGGCGATGATTATGGCGCTGCCTTAAGAGCCAAGATTCAATCTGGTGTAGAGCCAAACCTTTTTAATATTGGCGGTCCGCAGGATGTGGAGGATTGGATGTCAAGACTCGAGGATCTGTCTGATCAGCCTTGGGTTGCACAAGCCCTTGAGGGTGTATTGTCAGGCGTAACTGTTGACGGAAAAATATATGCATTGCCTTTTAATATTGAAGGTTATGGGTTTGTCTATAATAAAGCGGTTTTTGAAGCCGCAGGTATTGATGCAGCCAATATTATAGACTTTAAAAGCCTGGAAGATGCAGTAAAGGAACTAGATAGCAAGATTAAAGCGGGAGAATTGAAAGATAAATTTCCAAATCTAAAAGCGGCTTTTGAAGTAGCAGCCAAAGAAACCTGGGTAACAGGCTTACATGCATCCAACACGGCTTTATCACAAGAATTTCCAAGTTCCTTAGATGCATTTGCAGCAAAAAACATAGAATTTAAATATGGGGATGCACTTAAAGCATTGTTAGACCTGCAGGCTGATCACTCATCCAATGCAAAAGCTAAGGCAAAACTAAATGCAGTAGATTATGCAACACAGGTTGACCAAGGAATTGCTATTGAGCGTGTGGCTATCGTTCAACAGGGTAACTGGATTTATGGCGGCGTAAAAGCTGTCGACGAAGCGGTAGCGAACAATCTTGATATTCTGCCAATGCCTGTGAAAGGCATTAAAGAAGACTCTATTCCAGTAGGTGTACCAATGTATTGGGCAGTAAACAATAAAGGGACAGATGCCCAAAAGGCGGCTGCTAAGGATTTCTTGAACTGGCTGTATACATCTGAAAAAGGTAAAGATTTTATCGTAAATAAATTCTTCTTTATTCCACCACTCAAAGGATATGAGAGTCTTGAGCCAAAAGACCCACTAGGTCAAGCTGTAAAGCGATATGCTGAAGCAGGAAAAACAATGCCATGGGTATTCATGGGATATCCTACAGGCTGGGGTATGGAAGTTCTAGGTACAGAAATTCAAAAATACTTTGCTGGCGAAGTTAAGTGGGAAGATGCTGTCAAGAACGCACAAGACCAATGGATAGAAATGAGAAAGTAAAAAAGGTGGATTGAGGGGGGAGAACTGCCCTCCTCAAATTTCTATAATCTAGAGATGATAGTGACCTGGGGCAATAGGAGGATATTATGAAGAATTCAAAATACTGGTTTGGCTTTTTCGTTGGACCGATATTGATTGCATTCTTGGTGGTGGTGATCATACCGACACTATTGGGAATTTATTATTCCTTTACGGATTGGAACGGAATTGTAAACGATGCGAACTGGATAGGATTAAGGAATTATACGGAAATCTTTACAAAGGATAAAGATTTTTTAAATGCTTTTTTATTTACTGCAAAATTTGCTTTTGTATCCGTGATTACAATCAATATGATGGGCTTTGGACTGGCTCTTCTAGTGACAAAGGGTATGAAAATGAGCAATGTGCTGCGTAGTATTTTTTTCATGCCTAATCTAATTGGGGGTCTGATCCTTGGTTTTGTATGGCAGTTTATTTTTACCAAGGCTTTTGATGCGGTTGGCGTAACCTATGGATTAGAATTCTTGGAAGGTTGGCTCTCCACGCCTGATACAGGCTTCTGGGGCCTTGTGATTTTAATGTCCTGGCAGTTAGCCGGATATATGATGGTTATCTATATTGCGGCCTTGGAAAATGTTCCGGAATCCTTGAAGGAAGCAGCTGAAATTGATGGGGCATCGCCCTTTCAAAAACTCATTCATATAACAATTCCCCTGGTTGCACCTGCCTTTACCATCGGCATGTTTTTAACCCTATCTAACTCTTTTAAGCTGTTTGATCAGAATCTGGCATTAACCAATGGGGGCCCCTTTAAATCAACACAAATGCTGGCACTTAATATTTATTCTACAGCTTTTACTTTTAACCGGTTAGGATTAGCACAAGCGAAAGCAGTAATTTTTCTGATTACAGTTGCTGTAATTACCTTAACACAGTTAAGTTATAACAAAAAGAGGGAGGTTGAAATGTAATGGACCGCAAGTTTCGCATAGGATGGCCTATTTTTGGGACTTTATTAGGCATTTTGTTTTTATCGCCCTTCTACATTGTATTTACCAATTCTTTGAAAACCCAAAAGGGCATTTTTATCAATGTAATGGGTCTTCCCACGAAAGAATACTTTACATTAAAAAACTATACCCAGGCTTTTATAGAGCTTGATTTTATTCGATCCTTTTTAAATTCCCTCTTGATTACAGCATCTAGTACACTGCTTATTGTAGTTTTTGCATCCATGGCTGCTTGGATGCTGGTAAGGGTAAAGTCGAAACTCAGCACCTTTCTCTTTTTTCTCTTTGCTGCTGCAATGTTGATACCTTTTCAATCGGTTATGCTGCCATTGATCAATATTATGGGAAAAATAGGATTTTTAAATCGGGCAGGTATCGTATTTATGTATCTAGGATTTGGATCCAGTTTATCGATTATGCTTTATCATGGATTTATTAAAAGCATTCCTGTTGAGTTAGAGGAAGCAGCTATTTTAGATGGGTGCAACCTATTTCAGGTATTTTGGTATGTTATTTTCCCCTTGCTCAAGCCCATTACTGTCACTGTATGTATTCTGAATATCATGTGGATTTGGAATGATTTCTTACTTCCCCAGCTGGTTATCAATAGACCAGGTTGGCACACGATCCCGCTAAAAATGTTCTACTTTTTCGGACAGTACTCTAAACGCTGGGACTTAGCGCTGGCGGGTTTGGTAATTGCCATGGTGCCAATTATTATATTCTATTTTATAGCCCAAAAGCATATTGTAAAGGGCGTTATGCAAGGATCCATAAAATAAATAGTGCAGGTGATTGCTGTGAAAGTATATAAAATAAATGACCATATCATGAAATATCGATTTGGAAGTCCTTTTGAAACCCATAGTGTTGTAATGCAGGGAGAATTGACAGACAAGGGTAAAATCCATAGACTTCAAGTCCAATGGGAAGAAACATTAAAAATAAACTATAAAATGGATAAGGAAGATATTATTTGGGGATTAGGAGAAAGTCAGCGGGGGATGAACAAAAGGGGCGGCATCTATGAAGCTTATTGCTCTGATGATCCCCGTCATACTCCGGATAAAAAGTCTTTATACGGAGCTCATAACTTTATTATAATAGATGGATTGGAATTTTTTGGACTGTATATTGATTTTCCCGGTAAAATCATCTTTGATATTGGATTTACCCATAAAGATCTTTTACAAATAGAGATTGAAGGAAAAGATGCAGATATTTATATTATCAAAGGAACAAAGCTGTATGAGATTAGCAGGAATTTTTTAGAATTAATTGGTGAAAGCTATGTGCCGCCAAAATGGGCCTTTGGATATCAACAATCCCGTTGGGATTATCTGGATGCCCGGGCGGTAGAAGAGATTGCGGAAGCCTTTGAAAAACACGAAATTCCTTGTGATGCAATCTACTTGGATATAGATTATATGGAGAATTTTAAGGATTTTACCATAGATGAAAAGAAATTTCCTCAGTTTAAGCAGTTTGTCAAAAAACTACGGGAAAAAGGTTTGAGATTAATACCCATTATAGATGCCGGAGTTAAAATTGAAGCAGGCTATGGGGTATATGAAGAAGGTGTGGAAAAAGGGTATTTCTGTATAGATGCGGAAGGAAAGCCATTTGTTGCGGCAGTCTGGCCCGGTCGTGTCCACTTTCCCGATTTTTTGAATCCAGCTGCCAGAAAGTGGTTTGGCCTCAAGTACAAAGTACTGACAGATTACGGTATTGAAGGCTTTTGGAACGACATGAACGAGCCTGCCATCTTCTATACGGAAAGAGGGCTGCAGCAAGCCATCCATCAAGCAAAACGGTCTGAGAATGAGAATTTGGATATCTATTCTTTCTTTGCACTAAAGGATGCATTTATAAATCTATCCAATCATCCACAAGACTATCAAAGTTTTTATCACCAGGTTGAAGGGAAAAGAATCAATCATCATCAGGTGCATAATCTATACGGCTATAATATGACCAAAGCAGCTGCTGAAGGCCTGCAAGCTATTGACCCGGATAAGCGGTTTCTTTTATTTTCAAGGGCATCCTATATCGGAATGCATCGATACGCTGGGATTTGGACAGGAGATAATCATTCATGGTGGGAACACATCCTTTTGAATTTAAAAATGATGCCTTCTCTCAACCTGTGCGGTTTTCTTTATGTTGGGGCGGATACCGGAGGTTTTAGCGGAGATACAAATGCACAGATGCTGATTCGTTGGATGCAGCTAAGTTTGTTTGCACCTCTATTTCGCAATCATTCCGCCATGGGAACAAGAAAACAGGAGCCCTTTGCCTTTGATGAAGAGAGTATGGCAATCATGCGCAGGATGATTCAACTTCGATATGAATTCATTCCCTATATTTATGCTGAATATATGAAGGCAGTGTTTCATAAGGGACTATATTTTGCTCCTTTGGCATTTGCTTATGAAGACAAACTTTCTAAAAGAGTGGAAGACCAGCTTTTGGTAGGGGAATCCCTGATGATTACACCCATTTATCAAGAAAATGCAGTGGGAAGAACGGTATGGCTTCCGGAAGAGATGCTCCTTTGTCTCTTCGGTCCGGGTGAAAAACTCCAGTACAGCGTTAAATTTCAAGGACACCATTATATTGGGGCAGACCTGGATGTTGTACCGGTATTTTTACGGAAAAACAAGCTCTTTCCGATAGGAAGCTATGGGAAAAATATAGAGGCATTGGATCATACAGTGCTCCGGTTTATCGGATTTGTTGAAGATCAAGCCAGCTATCATTATTATGATGACGATGGTATTACCTATAGATATAAAGAGGGCATTTATGATGAAATAGCTATTTTTGTTGAAAAAAAGAGTGATGATTATGCTATTCATGTAAAAAAGAAGGGAAGTCCAAAGGTGAAGAAACTTCTGTTTGATCTTATAGATCGAAGGGGAAGGATACTGGAAAAAACCATACTGCTGGTGTAAATATCAAAGTAGGAATGTAGAAGGGAAAGATGAAGATGAAAAGAAGCAGTGGCATTTTAATGCACATTACCTCTCTGCCGAGTCCCTATGGAATCGGAACCTTGGGTAAGGATGCCTATGAATTTGTAGACTTTCTGGAGAGGGCAGGACAGAAATACTGGCAGTTATTACCTTTAGGGCCAACAAGCTTTGGCGACTCACCTTACCAGTCCTTCTCTTCCTTTGCAGGCAATCCCTATCTGATTGACCTAGACCTGCTGGTACAAGAGGGGCTGTTGCGAAAGGCTGATTTTCAAAATACTGATTTTGGCAGCGACAGAGAAAAAGTAGATTTTGAAAAAATATATCTTCAGAAGCTTCCGATATTGAGAAAGGCGTACGAAAACAGTAAGAAAGAACTTGCAGATGAAATTATGAGCTTTCTAGAGGACCATCGGGACTGGGTAGAGGATTATGCACTATACATGGCAGTCAAGAAGCACTTTGGAATGAAACCATGGAAGGACTGGAATGAGGATATAAAGCAAAGAGAGGAGAACGCATTAGAAGCATATAGAAGACTGCTTGCAGATGAAATAGGATATTGGTTTTTTTTACAATATCTATTTTTTAAGCAATGGACTGCATTAAAGACTTATGCAAACCACAAAAAAATTCGAATTATAGGAGATATTCCTATTTATGTAGCGGAGGATAGTGCAGACGCTTGGGCAAACAGTGAGTTGTTCCATTTAGATGAATACAAAAATCCTATATATATTGCGGGGTGTCCTCCCGATTCTTTTTCGGAGATTGGGCAACTATGGGGCAATCCTATCTACCGCTGGGACCTTTTAGAACAGAGGGGTTATGATTGGTGGATTAAAAGGATTGAGGGAAATTTAAAGCTATATGATGTGATTCGCATTGACCACTTTAGAGGCTTTGAATCTTATTGGGAGATTCCCTATGACAGCAAAACTGCAGCAACAGGGCGATGGGTAAAGGGTCCGGGGATGAAGCTCTTTAATGCAATAACTGCCCAACTGGGAGCCGTAGACATCATTGCTGAAGATCTTGGGTTTTTAACAGAGGAAGTATTGCAGTTTAGAACAGATTCGGGATATCCCGGTATGAAAGTGCTGCAGTTCGCCTTTGATACCCGGGAAGAGAGTGATTATTTGCCCCATAATTATGATAAAAACTGTGTTGTCTATACGGGCACCCATGATAACGATACGGTAATAGGATGGGTGCGTACTGCAAATGAAAAGGATGTTGCCTATGCTGCGGATTATTTCCATCTTACGGAAGAAGAAGGATATCATTGGGGATTTATCCGGGGCGCATGGAGTTCTGTAGGCAGATTGGCTATTGCTCCTTTGCAGGATTTTTTAGGCTTAGGCAGTACCCATCGCATGAACATCCCTTCGACGATAGGAGGAAACTGGCAGTGGCGTGTTAAAAAGGAATATATTTCAGAAAAGCTTGCAGAAAAGATCTGTCAGTTAACGAGATTATATGGAAGGTAGGATATGGGCGGATGAATAGAGAAAACTTTATAGATACAATGAATAAAATCCTCAAAGCTGACTATGGAAAGTCTATGGAGCGGGCATCGGCCCAGGAGAAATATCATGCTGCGGCAAAAAGTATCATGGCTTTTATTGCAGAGGATTGGTATCATACAGAAGTGAACTATGAGAAAGGAAAACAAGCATACTATCTTTCTGCTGAATTTTTAATGGGAAGAGCCTTTAGCAACAATCTGATCAATCTTGGTATTTATGAGGATGTAAAAGAAGTGCTGGAAAGCATGGGCATAGAAATCCATGGATTAGAAGAGGCAGAGGAAGATGCAGGATTAGGAAATGGCGGCCTAGGGAGACTGGCCGCCTGTTTCTTAGATTCCTGCGCGACAATGAACCTGCCTGTGACAGGATATGGTATCCGTTACCGGTATGGAATTTTTAAACAGAGATTCGAGAAAGGTTTCCAGCGGGAGGAAGGAGATCCATGGCTTCGCTGGGGTGACCCTTGGTCATTACGTAGGATAGAGGACCGGGTAACTGTTGATTTTTCTGATGGAAGCGTGCAGGCCATTCCCTATGATATGGCTATTTTAGGCTATGATACAAAAAACGTAAATAAACTTCGGCTATGGCAGGCAGAGCCCATAACAGAAGTTGATTTTCAATTGTTTAATGAACAGAAATATGACGAAGCTGTGAAGGAGAAAAATAGGGCAGAAGATATTTCACGGATACTTTACCCAAATGACTCTAAAAAAGAGGGGAAAATATTGAGATTAAAGCAGCAATACTTTTTTGTCTCAGCCTCTCTTCAAGATATGGTTCGAAAATATAAACTGCTGCATGAAGGCTCCTTTGAAGTTTTCGACCAGTACCATGCAATACAGTTGAATGATACCCATCCAGTGGTCGCTATACCGGAGCTCATGCGGATTCTTGTGGATCAGGAGGGGCTTGCTTGGGATAAAGCTTGGTCAGTTACAGTAAAAACTTTTGCATACACAAATCATACAATCCTGGCAGAAGCACTGGAACAATGGGATTGTATGGTATATCGCAAGCTGCTGCCAAGAGTATATCAGATCATTCAACAAATAGATAAGCGTTTTGTGGCTGAATTAAAAAAGCAAAACTATTCAAATGAGAAAATAGAGAAAATGAGAATTTTTGCCAATAAACGTATTCGAATGGCTTGGTTGGCCATACACGGATGCCATACCACCAATGGGGTAGCGGCACTCCATACGAAGATCCTCATAGAACAGGAATTAAGAGATTGGTATAAACTATATCCAGATAGATTTCAGAATAAGACAAACGGAGTTACGCCTAGACGCTGGCTGCTGTTGAGTAATCCGGAGTTGTCAGAATTGATCACAGAGCTGCTGGGTACAAAAGATTGGATACGGGATCTGGGGAGATTAAAGGATTTGGAAAAATATGCGGACAAGCAAGAAGCGATGCAGCGGTTCATAGAGATTAAAGAAGCTAAAAAAAGACAGTTGGCAGCATATATTTATCAACGGGAGGGCATTGAGATTGACCCAAATTCTATTTTTGATATTCAGATTAAGCGGCTTCATGAATACAAACGACAGATGTTAAATGCTTTCCACATTTTAGATTTGTATTATCGATTGAAGGAAAATCCGCAGCTGGATATTCAACCGCGAACCTTTATTTTTGGAGCGAAGGCAGCACCAGGCTATTTCCGGGCCAAGGCTGTCATCAAATTGATTCATGAGATTGCTAAACGGATAAACAATGATCCCGCTGTCAACCATAAAATAAAGGTTGTTTTTGTACAAAACTATGGAATTTCTTATGCAGAGAAACTATTCCCGGCAGCGGATGTCTCTGAGCAGATTTCTACAGCAGGAAAGGAAGCCTCCGGTACGGGAAATATGAAATTTATGCTAAATGGTACACCTACTTTAGGAACATATGATGGGGCCAATGTAGAAATCGTTGAAGAAGCAGGAGAAGAAAACAACTTTATTTTCGGAGCCAGAGTAGAGGAAATAGAGACAATAAAAGCTCATTATGATCCCAAGGTTTACTATGAAAGCGTGCCAGGTTTAAAACGGGTTATAGATGCGCTTGTAGACGGAACCCTTGATGATGACGGAACAGGGATGTTCCGTGAATTGTACCAGTCTATTCTTGAAGGAGCATCCTGGCATAAGGCAGATCATTATTTTATTTGTAGGGATTTTGATGATTACCGCAAGGCGCAGGAAAAGGTTGATAAAGATTATCGATTACCTTTAAATTGGGCAAGGAAATGCTGGATGAATCTGGCCAATTCAGGAAAGTTTAGTACGGATAGAACGATTGCAGAGTATGCAAAAGAAATATGGCATATTGAGCCAAGAAAAATATAGGCTGTAGTTGAATTTTATGATGACCGTCTCATAAAATTCTCTATTCTTTCTCTCCCCAACCCTTAGCGGCAAAGCTGCTGGGGGTATTCTTTTTTAGATTTTAGAGATCGAAGTTGCTGGGCATATCACTACATTCTATTTAATAAAATAGAGTAGGAGGTGGGGGGAATGAAAGACAGAAAAGTTGGACCTTTTGCTCTTTTTTTTATGTTACTATTATGGTGCTTTGTTGTATTTGGACCAATCTATTTTTTGCTTTGCAAACCAATACCGGATTATATGGTTGATGATAAAGAAGTCAGTCCTTGGAAAGGGGTCATTACCTTATGGGACTATCCGCGGGTGGATATTGAGAATGGCAGCCGATATGGGTGGATTAACGGAAAAATAAAAGCCTTTGAAAAGGCTAATCCGGGTGTATATATAGAGTTAGTCCCCATTGACTTCAAATCAGGACCCATACAATTGGAGACAGCCATTAGCACGGGAGAAGTACCGGATATTGCTCCGGTAGCCGCAGATTATGCTATTGTATCTAAACAGCTTTTGGAGCCTGTTGATAGATTCTTAAGCAGGGAAGAACTGGATGATTATAAAACGCAAGCCATTACTGCCGTTAGACATGAGGGAAAAGCCTGGGGATTTCCCTGGATGATGACTACCTATACGATGATTCTTAACAATGACTTGTTCCGAGAAAAAGGAGTAGAAATTCCCAGGGATGGAAACTGGACTTATGATGAATTTGTGAATGCATTAAAAGCACTCACCTTCGACAGAGATAATGATGGGAAAAAGGACTGCTACGGATTTAACAGCTTTATCGATACCTATGCCTATAACCTGTGGGGAATTCTACTTGCAGATGGTGCTGAAATATTTGATGAGGATTATCTAATTTACCGCTTTGATGATGATCGGGCAAGAAAAGGATTGCAAAGATTAGTGGATCTCAAGCAGCTTCACCAGGTAACACCTAGCAATTTTGGAGAAAACACTGAAGACCAGGCCTGGCTAACTTTTTATCGAGACAAGGCAATAGCCGTATATCCTGCTGGAACCTGGACAGTAAATACACTCAACCGGATCAGGCAGCAAGGAGCAGGTTTTGAATTTTCCGTGGCGAACTATCCTATTGGTGAAAAAGGACTTCCTGTATCGGTTTCGGCGAATGTATCCGCTTATGGTATATTTAAGCAAGAAGATCAATCCAAACTGGAAATGTGCGTAAAATTTTTAAAATTTATTACTGACGAAAAAAGTCAGAAAGAGCTTCATCGGTTGGGAGTTTTTCCAGTGAAAAAAAGTGCCGGGAATATTTATGAAAATGATCCTATGATGTCTACGATCGAGAAAAGCCTTCCTTATACCCAAAATCTACCGAGGCATCCCTATTGGATGACCATTGATGGAATTCTGCAGAGTCAAATTCGTCAGGCTGTGTTGGGTAAGAAAACTGTAGAGGATGCCATTACGGATGCAAAGTTAAAAATAGAAGCTTTTTTAGAAATGAAGAAAAAAGAAAATGGAAAATGATAATGGAAGAAGCATTTACTTATGTATAAGATGTTGTAATGCGGTTAAACAATAGTAGAGATGGATATTGCTTTTTTGTAGTGTCTTTCGTTGCCTGCAGCCAAAGGATATATAGGAATAGGGCAGGTTACCCTTGTATTTCATTAGGCAAAGAGGTATACTAAATGTGATCAATTCAAAGGCTAAAAAGAAATAGATGAGGAGTGGAATCGGTGAATATTGAAATGATTCAACAGAAACTTCTGGAGAAAATTCATATAGATCATCTGCGTATCAATGAACATATGTCAAAACATACATCTTTTAAAATCGGAGGGCCGGCGGACATTATGGTGCTGCCGACTACGGTGGATGAGATCAAACATGCCCTTACCTTGTGTAAAGAATACAGCATACCCTATCAGATCATTGGTAATGGAAGTAACCTTCTTGTAAGGGACAAAGGAATCCGCGGTGTAGTGATAAAAATAGCAGAAAACTATAATGCTGTTAGAGTAGAAGACAATATTGTAACGGCACAGGCTGGTATTTTACTATCTACCCTGTCTAAAAAAATAATGGAATACGCATTAGCCGGTTTTGAGTTTGCAAGCGGCATACCGGGGACATTGGGGGGAGCTGTAGCGATGAATGCCGGTGCCTATGGCAGTGAAATGAAGGAAGTACTTCAGGGTGCTACCCTAATGGATGACAAGGGGAATGTAATATATCTGGATAGAGACGCATTAGAACTAGAATACAGAAACAGTATTGTATTAAAAAAGGGTTATATTGTTTTAGAGGCAAAAATAGCATTGCAGTTTGGAGATTTAGGAAAAATTAAAGAGATTACCAATGAGTTGACACAAAAAAGAACTACCAAGCAGCCGCTCCATCTTCCTAGCGCAGGAAGTACATTTAAAAGACCGCCGGGTTTTTTTGCCGGGAAGCTTATTGAGGATTCAGGGCTAAAGGGTGTTCGAGTAGGAGATGCCCAGGTGTCAGATTTGCATTCCGGTTTCATTGTGAATATTGGAAAGGCGTCAGCAGAGGATGTATTAAATCTTATAGGATTGGTGCAGAAAGTAGTTCGGGATAAATTTGGTGTAGACTTACATCCTGAGGTTAGAATTATTGGAGAGGAATAAGAAAGCATGCTTAAGGGGGAAATCTAGGAATTGGAGTGAAACCAGTGAAGATATTTGCAGATTATCATACCCATACAAAATATAGTCATGGCAAGGGAACCATACAAGAAAATGTACAGGAGGCTATAAAAAAAGGATTAAAAGAGGTTGCTATAGCTGATCACGGACCTAGGCACCTTGGCTTTGGGATTAAGAAAAAAGACTTGGAAAAGATGCGAAAAGAGATCGACCAGATTAATCAGACTACAGACAAGATTCAAGTAAAGCTTGGAATCGAAGCGAATATTATTGGTCTGGACGGAAAAATAGATGTAGATCAAGATATGTTAAAGCACTTGGATATTGTACTGGCAGGCTACCATTTTGGAGCCCTTCCGGAAAATTTGATAGATGGTACAAAGATTCATGCCTACAATCTATTAGCGAAACATCTTCCTTCTGTTGTAAATAAGTCAAAGACATTGAATACAAAGGCAGTGGTAGAGGCAGTGCACAACAATCCTATTGATGTTATTACCCATCCTGGAGCAAAAGCACATATTGATACAAGAGAGTTGGCAAAAGTAGCTGCAGCAAGAAATACAGCCTTAGAGATCAACAGCAGTCATGGTCATTTGACAGTAGAGTATATCAAGGTAGCAATGAAGGAAGGCGTAAAGTTTGTCATCAGCAGTGATGCGCACAAACCAGAGGATGTAGGAAATATAAAACCCGGTTTAGATCGTGCGATTGCTGCAGGTGTACCTGTTGCTCAAATCTTAAATGCAGAAGAATAGTAAAAGGGGGATCCTATGAAATTTGTAATTATTACTGGGCTGTCAGGAGCAGGAAAGAGTCAAGCGATGAAAAGTATGGAAGACCTGGGATTCTATTGCGTTGACAATCTGCCGGCTTCTCTCATCCCAAAGTTTACAGAATTATGTCTCCATGCACAAGGAGATATTGACAAAGTAGCATTGGTGATCGATATTCGCGGAGGACGATTCTTTGATGATTTGTTTGAAAATCTGGATATGCTTCGCCGAGTTGGATATGAATATGAAATACTATTCTTGGAGACCTCTGATGACGTGTTGATCAAACGATTTAAGGAATCTCGACGGGACCATCCCTTAAGTCCGGGGGATAGAATCATCGAAGGGATTAAAGCGGAGCGAAAGAAGCTGACCCGATTAAAAGAAATGGCCCACTATATTATTGATACCTCAAAGTTGACACCTGCTAATCTAAAGGATGAAATTCAGCAAATATTCATGCAGGGGGTTAAATCAAGAAATTTAACCATATCCATTCTTTCTTTTGGATTTAAAAAAGGCATTCCTTTGGACGCGGACCTTGTGTTTGATGTTCGTTTTCTACCGAATCCCCATTATATCGATGAACTTCGAGACTATACGGGAGATGATCAAAGTGTAAGGGACTATGTCATGAAATGGCCTGAAAGTATTTCTTTTATAGAAAAACTGAATGATATGATAGATTTCCTAATCCCCCTATATATAAAAGAGGGCAAATCACAGCTAGTAATTGCCATTGGCTGCACTGGAGGAAAACACCGGTCTGTGACAATTGCAAATATATTATATGAAACCCTAAAAGAGAAGGGACACCGTGCGATGATCAATCATAGGGATTCTGTAAGAACGGTAAGGGAGTAGGGAAAAATGAACCTTACGGATTGGTTAAAGCCGGGGTTGAAAATAAAAAGGTGGGTTGCATTAGGGGTGCTGGGAATTTTTTTAGTGAGTATGGGTGTATATCCTATTATCAGCTTTTTATTAGGGGAAAAAAGACTCACTAGTCATGCTTTTATGATGTTGTTTGTGGGAGCATTGTTTGTAGGAATTGCCGTTAAACGTGGAATATTATCGATACTGACCATTTTGGATATTCCAGGTGAGGGAACCAGCTATCGAAGCCGTATCGATAAAAAGCTTTATGATAAACGGATTTTGATGCGAGGGCCTAAGATCGTCGTTGTGGGAGGCGGCACCGGCCTTTCTGTCCTACTGCGGGGAATTAAGAAGTATACTTTGAATATCACCGCAATTGTTACAGTAGCCGATGACGGAGGCGGCTCAGGCAAACTGAGAGAGGATTTGGGCATGCTGCCGCCGGGCGATATTCGCAACTGTATTTTAGCCTTAGCAGATACAGAGCCAATTATGGAGCAATTATTGCAGTATCGTTTTACAGAGGGAAGTTTAAAGGGGCAAAGCTTTGGCAATCTATTAATTGCTGCCATGAATGGCATATCTGATAATTTTGAAGAAGCCATTGGAAAAATCAACGATGTTTTAGCAGTTACAGGTAAGGTACTTCCCGTTACTACAGAGGATATCACTCTTTATGGAAAACTAAAAAACGGTAAAGTGATCAAGGGGGAGTCTCAGATTCCAATCAAGGTCAAAGAATATGAAAGTGAAATTGATCAGGTTTTTATAAAGCCCGATCATGTAAAACCACTAAAGGAAGCGGTGGAGGCAATCCAAAATGCTGATGTTGTAATTCTAGGGCCTGGAAGCCTCTATACCAGTGTAATTCCAAATCTTCTGGTGCGTGATATTGCCGAGGCAATAAAAAAGACTTCTGCATTGCGGGTTTATGTAGCAAATGTAATGACACAGCCGGGTGAAACTGACGACTATGGTGTTTGGAAGCATCTGGAGGCTATTTTTTCACATATAAAAGAGCAGGTTGTAGATTATGTCTTTGTGAACAACGAAGCCGTTCCTTTAGAAGTATTGGAAAAATATAAGAAAGACGGTGCTTCTCCTGTTGTGTTGAATCCAGAAGATCAGGAAAGGATTGCAAAAGCCGGTATTAAAATCAAGGAAGGCAAGTTTTTGGAAGTAAAAAAGCAATATATACGCCATGATACGGATAAGCTTTCAGAACAGATTATCAAGCTGGCATTGGAAGAAAAATATGCAACGGACAAGATTCGCATTCTAGATTATTATTATTTTCATGAGAAATTAAAAAAACTCAGTAGGATTTGATGACCCTCATTTATTGAGGGTTTTTTTTGTTGAGAAATTTTTCTTGCTTGAGGCTAAAAATGTAATATATTGACGAAATGTGTCGATAAAATAGTATAGACTTTATAAACAGGGATATGAATGAAGTGATTTGAAAAAAGAGAGTGGGGTAAAAGTTTTATAAAAATATAGCAAACGAGGGGGATGACAATATGAAATTAAAATTGCAAGGAAAACTGCTGTTCGTTATGATTGCTTTATTAAGCCTGCTAGGATTTTCCACTATAGCAATCGCCCGGTATCAACTAATAAAAATTGCCATGTATGAAATAGAGCAAAAACTTAGTGGCGATGCTAAGCTGGGCTATAGTCTTTTAGACGTGAAATATGCAGGTGATTGGAGAGTAGAAGGAGATAAGCTCTATAAGGGAGCGGTATTGATTGGAGACGGAACCCAGAATGGGGGCAACTATCAATTGGTAGATGAAATAGAAAAGCAAACTGGTTCTTTAGCCACCATATTCATGAAAAATCAACAGGCAAAGCTGGAGACCCATGAGGGACCTTATCAGAGGGTAGCTACCAATGTACAGATGCAGGATGGCAGTCGGGCAGTAGGTACCCAGATATCTAAAAATGTTGCAGACGTGATAGAAAGAGACCAGGAATACAATGGTGAGGCTAACGTAAATGGTGTGATTTATCAAGGTCGATATATGCCCATCAAAGATGCCGGCGGCAAAATTATTGGGGCCTGGTTTGTCGGGGTTAGTAAAGCCAACGCAATGAAGGTGGTAAACAAAACGATTTTCAACATGATTATCATCGGATTGGCAGTAATGTTTTTTGGTGTATTGATTTCTATATTGTTTGTTAAAAAAATGGTTCATAATATACAAGAAATTGTAAAAACTATTCAAGCAGCAGAAAATCAAGATCTAAGAGTAAACTGCGATGTACATACGAAAGACGAAATCGGTGAGATTGCTGATAGTCTAAACAATATGATCAGAACCCTGAAAGGGCTTCTTCAGAAGACCGGTCATTCCACAAAAAATGTTACAGAGACTTCAGAGCATTTATCGGAAATCACCGTACAAACCACCACGGCTGTAGAGGAAGTGGCAAGAGCCATTGAGGATATCGCCAAGGGGGCAATGGAACAGGCCAGAAACATGGAAGAAAGCATGCTGAAGGTCAGTGGCTTATCAGAAAAAATTGAACTGGTAACAAAAAATGCAAGGGAAATTGGAGATATATCAAAGGAAACCAATGAAATAACTTCAGAAGGACTGGTTAAGGTACAAGTACTTACCGAAAAATCTGAAGAAACTGCTCAATCGACCATGGCAGTAAATGAAATCGTAATAGAAGTAAATCGACATGCACAGGAAATCGGGATGATTATTGGTGCCATTGGACAGATTGCCCAGCAAACAAATTTATTGGCTTTAAATGCGTCTATAGAAGCAGCCCGCGCCGGAGAGCACGGTAAAGGATTTTCCGTAGTTGCAGAAGAAATCAGAAAGTTGGCAGAGCAGTCCGGACGGGCAGCAGGGGATATTCATCAGATTATACAGGGAATACAGAATCAATCGAAGATGGCTGTACAGGCTATGGAACACGCTAAGGTTGCTGTTGGAGAAAATAATATAGCTGTGAATCAAACAGGAGAGATCTTTAAAAAGATTCTGGCTATAGTACAAAACCTGGTAACAAGAATTGACGAAGTAAATGGCTACAGCAAAGATATGGAGATAAGCAAAGATGAATTGATAGGAATCATAGAAAACTTATCGGCAATTGCAGAGGAAACTTCAGCTTCAGCCCAACAGGTTTCAGCATCTACCGAGGAGCAATTGGCATCGATGGAAGAGATTGCATCTTCCAGTCAAGATTTGGCAGAATCGGCCAAGCTGTTGTTAGAAGAAGTCAGGACATTTAAAATATAAAAAAACTTATGGCGTCTTTTGATGCCATAAGTTTTTTTATGCAAACCTACACATAATAGGGGAAAAGATTATAAAAGGAAGAGGATTTTTTCATACAAATGTAGAATAATAGAGGAGGTATAAAAAAATTTTAAGCAATAAAATTAATTCACAACACCGGTTGGTAGAATCTATATTAAAGGGAGGTTTATAGAATGAGTATTAGAAAGGCTGAACCGTTTAAAATCAAGATGGTTGAACCCATTCGTATGATTTCTAGGGAAGAGAGGGAAAAGGCGCTGATTGAGGCTGGATATAATCCCTTTGCTTTGAGAGCAGAAGATGTATATATTGACTTATTAACCGACAGCGGAACCGGTGCAATGAGTGATGCACAATGGGCAGGAATGATGGTGGCGGATGAATCTTATGCAGGAAGTAAAAGCTTTTATAAATTGGAGGCATCGGTACAGGACATCATCGGATACAAATATGTGATTCCAGCCCATCAAGGAAGAGGTGCCGAGCAGGTGGTATTTCCAAGTCTAATCAAGAATAAAGGAGACTATGTATTAGGCAATATGCATTTTGATACTACGAAAGCGCATATAGAAATCGCCGGCGGCAGAGCTGTTAATATGATTGCTGATAAAGCCTATGATACCACAACCTATGACGATTTTAAGGGGGATTTTGACCTTGAAAAGCTAGAGGCCTTTATCAAAGAAAAAGGCGTAGAAAAAATTGGGCTGATTGTCGTAACTGTAACCTGTAATTCGGCAGGGGGACAGCCTGTCTCTATGGCAAATATCCGAGGTGTAAAAGCCATTGCCGATAAGTATGGTATAAAGGTAATTATCGATGCGGCACGGTATGCAGAAAATGCTTATTTTATTAAGATGCGAGAATCCGGCTATCAGGAAAAATCCATCCGAGAAATTGTAAGGGAAATGTTCGGCTATGCAGATGGGTTCACCATGAGTGCGAAGAAAGACGGATTGGTGAATATGGGTGGATTAATTGGAATCAAGGAAGATGAAGAACTTTATACCCTTTGCCGTTCTACCATCGTACCGTTGGAAGGGTTTCCTACCTATGGCGGATTATCCGGAAGAGATATGGAAGCCTTAGCCGTAGGTATGCAGGAAGGAATTGAATTAGATTATCTTGAGTATCGTATCGAGCAAGTGAAGTATTTAGGAGACCGGTTAGTAGAGGCAGGTGTACCGATCCAATATCCTACTGGAGGTCATGCGGTGTTTGTAGATTGTAAGAAAATCTGCCCGCACATCCCATATGATGAGTTTCCTGCACAGGCAGTTTGCAATGCTGTATATCTGGAAGCCGGCGTAAGACCCGTTGAAATTGGCTCTTTCCTTTTGGGAAGAGATCCGGATACTGGAGAAAATCTGGAATCTCCACTGGAACTAATGAGACTTACTATACCTAGAAGGGTATATACCAATCGGCATATGGATGTAGTGGCCGATGCAGTGATAGCAGTCTTTAAAAATGCAGAAAAATTAGTAGGGTTAGAGTTTGCATATGAGCCAAAGGTACTACGTCATTTCACTGCAAAATTAAGACCTGTAAAATAGACTATGAAAAAACTAGCGGCATGTCAATGCCGCTTATATTTTTCATCCAACATTTTTGAAATTAATTCTCCTGCAGTTCGTTTAGTCAAATTATCAAAATTAACGGGAATTTCTAATGTTCCAGAAAGCTTTTTTATAGTCTCTATTTGCCTTTGAGTGGGGGGGTCTTCTGCTGCAGGACCTTCTATCGCAGGATTAGTAGATTCTCGAACAAGGCTGCTATCATCTAAATCCTTCAAATCTAGTTCTTCGATAGCGGTCATTCCAATATTTGTAAAGTCTCGTAAAGCTCTAGCCTTTGCCCTCGTAGAGGCCATTCGGATGATGTGAGGAGTCAAATTGCTGCGCACAGAATTTGGACTTGCATCACCAAAATCAGTAAAAACCTTGTCCTTTGTTTTGACGGTTGCTTTACATACAGCTGTATAAGCATTATCTTGGGAAGGAAGCTGCACAAGATCTACTGCAATAGACTCAAGCTCTTGTTGATGTGCTAAATCTAAAAGTCCTTCATAGGTTACAAAATTTTTTCCTTGTAGATTAATAATAAATCTTTCATGAATAGACATTATTTTCACCTGCCTTCTTATCTGTTTCTTCTTATTATTTTATCTAAGAAAATAAGGAATAACCGAGGGCAAATGTGTATAAAAAGATGTAGGTTAACAGATTTGGATGATTCAGGTACAAAGTGATATGAAAATTTTTCTTGCAATTTAACATTGAAAGGCATAAGGGATTATGGTAATTTATTATATATAGATATTCGGTAGGAAAATAGACCTAGAGAAAGAGCAACAAATAGAAAAAAGAAAAGATTGTTTCAGTATAGAAGGAGTGGACGTTGTGAGGGAAGAAATCAGCTCAGGAGGTGTCGTTGTTTTCGGAAATGCCATATTGCTGCTTAGAAAGTATAATGGAGATTGGGTTTTGCCAAAAGGGAAGGTAGAACTAGATGAAGAAACCAGTAATGCAGCTGTACGAGAGGTATTTGAAGAAGGCGGTGTAAAAGCCGAAGTGCTGAGATATTTAGGAAAAATCAACTACTCTTTTAAAAACAGCTGGCAGGATCATGAAACAGTAAATAAAACAGTACATTGGTATTTAATGAAAGCAAGAAATATGGAATGTATCCCCTTAAAGGATGAAGGCTTTATTGAAGCAAAATTTGTGCATATGAACCGGGCTATCGAGTTGGCAAAATATGATGATGAACGGGAAATCATTGAAAAAGCTATTAAAGAGATGGAAAAAGACCTCACCAACCGGTGAGGCCTTTTTATTATATCACTACTGTTGAGGAATAAAAGTAGAACACAAGGCATCGTCACTGTTATGAGCCATACCTCTATGCTTTGGGTTTACTTCTATTTTGTCAGCATGACAATAATCATTTTTGAAAAAACGACAGTTTGAAACGTGGCACATTACTTCCATTGTAGGATGTTTTCCTCCTTGCATATTTTACACCTCCTCATTGGTTTCATATATATTTTGTGTCTTTTTTTAAAAAATATTTCATACAAATATTACACAAAATAATATTAGAAAGATTACGATTCTTAATAAAATTTTAATAGAAAAATTTTTAGATTGTGTTATAATATATGAAATATATAATATTGTAGTAAAAATAAAACCTAGGTAAGAAAGCATCATTGTTCATAAAGCAGGTGATCATATGTCTTTTTCGATGAAAACAAAGAATGAATTGGCTAGGATTATTCCGGAAGACTCCTGTTGTCAGTTGGCTCAATTAGCTGCAATGATTCGAATGAGCGGGACGATTCAGTTGGCGGGATTTCAAAAAGTAAATATTAAGATTGCTACAGAAAACGCAGCTGTAGCGCGCACAATTTTTACGCTTTTGAAAAAATCTTTCGGAATTCATACAGAATTAATGGTGAAAAGGAATAAATTACTGAAGAAGAATAACCATTATATGATGACAATAAACAGTGATGCGGGTGCAAACGATATCCTCAAAACGGTAAAAATACTAAAGTTAAGTGATGAGCAATTTACCATAGAGCACGGAGTACCCTGGGAGCTAATTAAGTCAAGATGCTGTAAAAGAGCTTATTTAAGAGGGGCTTTTTTAGGAGCAGGTTCTGTTAGTGATCCGGAAAAAGCTTATCATTTAGAATTTGTAACAACCAGTGAAGAGCACAGTGAGGATCTAAAAAATCTTATTAATGAATTTGATCTGGGGGCAAAAATCATTCAGAGGAAGCAAAGTTACGTGGTTTACTTGAAAGAAGGAGATCAGATTGTTGATTTGCTGAATATTATGGGTGCCTACTCTGCACTGCTCAACTTGGAAAATATTCGCATCTACAAGCAGGTGCGCAATAATGTAAATCGCATTGTAAACTGTGAGACTGCAAATCTTAGTAAGATTGTTAATGCATCTATACGCCAGATCGAAAATATAGAGTACATCCAAAAAACAGAGGGTTTTCGAATTCTACCTGAAGGACTGCGTGAGATTGCAGAGCTGCGTCTGCATTATCAAGATGCCAGTTTGAAAGAACTTGGCAATATGTTAACGCCACCTGTAGGAAAATCGGGTGTGAATCATAGACTAAGAAAAATAGATAAAATTGCTGAGAAATTAAAGCAGAAAAAGGGGGATATGTAAATGGTGCATCAAGAGGTTACTGTAATAAATAAACTTGGTCTTCATGCAAGACCGGCAGCATTGTTTGTACAGACTGCAAATAAGTTCGCATCAGATATTATGCTTGAAAAAGGTACAAAAAAGATTAATGCAAAAAGTATCATGGGTGTGATGTCTCTCGGTGTTGGAAAGGGAGAAAAAATTATGATTGAAGTAGACGGACCCGATGAGAGTGAAGCTTTAAGTGCTTTGGTCAATCTAATTGAGGTTACACTGGCGAATATGTAAACTGCTCCAATTTGGAGCAGTTTTTTATTGCTAAATAGTAGAAAAGTCCTTGTAATAAATAATAAATATGAAAAGGATTTTTTATTATGATGTCGAAATCTATGTAAATAATAACAATTCATGTAGGTTCTTACAAAATTAATACGAATGATGACAGAATGATGGAGGGCATCATGCGAAAGCTCAAGGTGGATTACATAAAACAGGGAATGATGGTGGCAAAAAATATTTATGATGAAGAGGGGCAGATTTTACTTTCCTCCGGCATGCCTCTAAAGCAATCTTATATCGAAAAACTAAAGGATGCAGGGATAGATGAAATATATATTATGTCAGAAGAGAAAGAAAATACAATTCTTCAAGATGTAATCAGCGAGCAAGCCAGGGTTGAGGCAAAGAAGTTAGTAAGAGAAACTATGGAAAAGGTAAGTGTAGGACAAGCGCTTCAAACGGAAAAAGTATTGGCCATGGTAAATGACCTATTGGAGGAGTTGTTGAGCCAGAAAGATATACTGCTGAATCTGTCGGAAATTAGGACCGTTGATGAATATACCTTTGGACATTCTGTCAATGTATCTGTGCTATCCATTATTACAGGGATTTCTTTGGGATATTCTAGAGAAAACTTGAAAACCTTAGGTGTTGGCGCACTGCTTCACGATATTGGAAAAACACTAGTTCCCTTGGCGATTCTGAATAAGCCCGGGGCATTAACCGCAGAAGAGTATGGCGTTATTCAGCATCATGCTAAGCTGGGTTACGAGGTTTTACGGAAATATCCTCAAGTAGGAGAGGAAGCTGCCTTGATCGCTTTAACCCATCATGAGCGTTACGATGGCATGGGTTATCCCCAGGGGTTAAAGTGTGAAGAAGTTCATGACTATGCCAAAATCGTAGCGATTGCAGATGTGTATGATGCAATGACCTCTGATCGTGTATATAAATCTAAAATCAAGCCGCACCAGGCAATCGAATACTTGATTTCTATGGGGAATCACCAATTCGATTATGAAATTGTCAAAAATTTTACGCGATATGTGGCCAGTTATCCTATTGGAACGATGGTGGTGCTAAGCAATGGATATAGAGGAATTGTTTCAAGTATTGATAAGAACTTTCCACACCGACCGCAGATTCGCTGTCTGTTAGATCCATTAGGCATAAAGTGCAGTGGAAAAAGCATTTTGAATCTGGTAAAACATCCGTCGATTACGATTGTAGATATATTAGAGAATATTGAATAAGTTTGGTATAATAGTAGGTGTGAGAGAACTTTCATACCTATTTTTAGTGTACGGGAGAATAAAGATGACAAAAAATGAACAACTATTAGCGTATATACGAGGTATTGCAGCAGGAACCAAAATTTCAGTCAGGCAAATTGCAAACGATATGGGCGTTAGTGAAGGAACTGCCTATAAAGCCATTAAGGATGCAGAGCTTCTGCAGCTGGTCAGTACCATGCCTAGAGTCGGAACAATCCGTGTGGAAAAGGTAGAGAAAAAAGGAATTCAAAAGCTTACCTTTGCAGAAGTCTTGCATATCGTAGAGGGAACCGTTTTAGGAGGCCATGAAGGCATCTATAAAACCTTTAATAAATTTGTTATCGGAGCTATGGCAATTAATGAGATTAGACGCTATCTTTCAGAAGGGGACATGTTGATTGTAGGCAATCGGGATGATGCGCATAAATTAGCCTTGGACAAAGATTGCGCCGTATTGATTACAGGAGGTTTTTCCTGTAAAGATGAGATCAAGAAAATGGCTAATGAAAAAAAGCTTCCGATCATTTCTACCAGCCATGATACTTTTACAGTAACCTCTATCCTAAATAGAGATATTCATGAACGGTTGATTCGTAAAGAGATTCTTATGGCGGAGGATATTATGCCCAGGGACTTATATTACATCGAGGGAACGCAGAATGTAGGCGATTTGAAAAAAAAGATTCGGGAAACAGGGCATAGTCGTTTTCCAGTAGTGGACAACCATAAACATGTTATCGGTATCGTGACTCCGAGAGATATTGCAGAAGCGCAAGATGATGACTTAATAAAAAATCTTATGACCCAGGAACCTATTACCATATTAAGAGACACTTCTGTAGCTTATATTTCTCATATAATGATTTGGGAAGGAATTGAAATGATTCCACTGGTAGAGGGGAAAAAACTTATTGGTGTAATTACGCGTCAGGATGTGATTCGCGGCTTAAAGTATATCAGAAGTCAGCCTCATTTAGGCGAAACCTTTGAGGATATGCTGCTGGATCATTTTAAGATTGAAGAAACGGAAAATGGAATTCGACTGCTTGGCGATATAACACCTATGATGCTCAATGAATTGGGAATTGCCAGTGCCGGTGTAATGGTTATGCTTATGTCCGCTGCAGGATCCTTTGCAATCAAAAAGGAAAAACAACTGGATAGTGTGATCGACAGCTTCATGGTGTATTTTATCAGACCTTTGCAGATGGAGAATACCATTGAAATCCATGCGGAGATCATCAACATGGGAAGAAAATTTTATAAGGTAGATATATCTGTAAAGCACCAAAAGGAAATTGTCTCTAAAGCCATGATGTCGGCAAAAATACTAAAAAAATAAGAGGGAAGGGAGGTTGTCTATGGGAGAGTTTGTTCATTTGCACGTCCATACAGAATACAGTTTATTAGATGGTTTTGCCAGAATTAGAGATTTAGCCCAAATGGCAAAAAATATGGGTATGAAGGCCATCGCCATTACCGATCATGGCTCGATGTTTGGTGTAATCGACTTCTATAAACAGGCAAAGAAGCATGGTATCAAGCCTATTATTGGCTGTGAGGTATATACTGCAGCGAGAAGGATGAATGATCGGGATCCAGTGAAAGATAAAAATCAAGGGCACCTCGTCTTACTTGCGAAAAATATGATGGGCTATAAGAATATTATGAAGATCGTTTCTTTAGGATATACACAAGGCTTTTATTACAAGCCCCGTATTGATTTTGAGGTTTTGGAAAACTACAGCGAGGGGGTCATTGCTTTGAGTGCCTGCTTGGCTGGCCAGGTACAGAGAGAGCTTTTAAACGGCAACTTCATGGCAGCGAAAGAGACGGCTCTCAGACTGGAGAAAATTTTTGGCAAAGAACATTTTTACTTAGAACTGCAGGATCATGATATAGAGGAACAGAAAACCGTTAACCGGGAATTGATTAAATTAAGTCAAGAGACGGGGATTCCTTTAGTTGCAACAAATGATGTCCATTACCTGAGACAAGAGGATGCGGATAGCCATGATATCCTGCTGTGTATCCAGACGGGAAAAACGGTTCAGGATAAAGACCGATTAAAATTTTCTACCAATGCCTTTTATTTGAAATCACCAGAAGAAATGGAAGCACTCTTTTCCTATGTACCAGAGGCCCTGGAGAACACCGTGAAAATCGCAAATAGTTGCCAAGTGGATTTCGATTTCGACCAAATTCATCTTCCAAAATACGATGTTCCAGAGGCAGAAGAGCCGAAGGACTATCTCTATCGGCTTTGCTATGAAGGCTTGAGAGAACGGTATGGGGAAGGTGCAGACCAACTGAAGGAAAGGTTGGACTATGAGTTGAATACAATCATTGATATGGGATATGTAGAGTATTTCTTGATTGTATGGGATTTTATTCGTTATGCGAAAGAAAATAACATCATGGTAGGTCCGGGAAGAGGATCTGCGGCAGGAAGCATTGTAGCCTACGTGTTGGGAATCACAGATATTGATCCCATCAAATACAATCTAATCTTTGAAAGATTTTTGAATCCTGAGCGAATCAGTATGCCTGATATAGATATTGATTTTTGCTTTGAACGAAGGCAAGAAGTCATTGATTATGTAATTCAGAAGTATGGACAGGAAAAGGTAGCCCAGATTATTACTTTTGGAACCATGGCTGCCAGAGCTGCAATCCGGGATGTAGGGAGGGCAATTAATCTTTCTTATGCAGAGGTAGATGGGATTGCAAAGCAGATTCCTATGCAGTTGGGAATGACTATCGATAAAGCGCTGGAGGTGAATCCATCACTAAAAGCACTATATAAAGAAAATGAGCAGGCGAAATATCTCATAGATGTGGCTAGGGCTCTGGAAGGGATGCCCCGTCATGCCTCAACCCATGCCGCTGGCGTAGTGATCTCCAAGGAAGCTGTGGATGAGTATGTGCCTTTATACATGCATGAGGAGAGTATTACTACCCAGTTCACTATGGGTACATTAGAAGAACTGGGACTTTTAAAAATGGATTTTCTAGGGTTACGGAACCTAACGGTGATCCGAGACGCATTAGATCTGATTGAAAAAAATCACGGGGTGAAAATTGATTTTTCCAACAGCAATTATGATGATCCGAAGGTCTATGAGCTTATCAGCAGAGCAGATACCTTAGGAGTATTCCAGTTGGAAAGTGCTGGGATGCGTCAGTTTATGAAGGATTTAAAGCCGGATAACTTTGAGGATATCATAGCTGGTATTTCCCTCTTTCGACCAGGCCCTATGGAGTCTATTCCCCGATATATACAATACAAAAATAATCCGCATATGATTCAATACCTGCATCCCAAACTGGAACCGATTCTCAATGTGACCTATGGTTGTTTGGTGTATCAAGAGCAGGTAATGCAGGTAGTACGGGATTTGGGAGGTTACAGTTACGGACGCAGTGACCTGGTACGCAGAGCCATGGGAAAGAAAAAGATGGAAGTAATGGAACAAGAGCGTCAGTATTTTATCCATGGAAAAACCGATGAAGCGGGAAACCTAGAAATAGCTGGTTGTATTCGCAATGGGGTCCCGGAGGATGTGGCCAACCGGATTTACGATGAAATGATAGACTTTGCAAAATATGCCTTTAATAAATCCCATGCTGCCGCTTATGCAGTATTAGGATATCAGACGGCCTATTTGAAATGCTACTATCCCGTAGAATTTATGGCGGCACTGCTGACAAGTGTAATGGGAAACACTTCAAAAGTAGCCCAATATATTCAGGACTGTAAAAAGATGGATATGGAGATTCTTCCACCAAGTATAAACGAAAGCGGTCCTAAATTCACTGTAGAGAACGGTAAAATCCGATTTGGCTTGATGGCTGTAAAAAACGTAGGTTTGGGAATTATCGATGCCATTGTACAGGCAAGGCAGGATAAAGGGCGATATGTGAGCTTTATGGATTTTTGCGAGAAAGTCGATTCAAAGGAGGTAAATAAAAGGGCTATTGAAAGCCTGATCCGTTGTGGTGCATTTGACCATATTGGTGCCAACCGTGCCCAACTGCTGGCTATATTTGAAAGAGTTATCGATGGAATTCAGCAAGATCGCCGCAGAAATATTGAAGGACAAGTCTCATTGTTTTCTAACTTTGATGAGGTTTTGCCGGAGACTGTGAAGGAAGATGTATTACCGAATGTAGAAGAATTTCCACAGAAGATGCTGCTGGCTATGGAAAAAGAAACTACAGGCTTATACATTACAGGGCATCCCCTCGCAGAGTTTGAAGAGGAAATTTTACGTCTTTCAACAGTGAATACGGGAGAATTGGTAGAATTAAAGGAAAATGAAGAAAACAGTGATCTGAGGGATGGCGCTTATGTGCGTCTGGCAGGGTTGATCATCCATCGCATCAATAAAACCACAAAGAACAATAAAATAATGGCATTTGTTACATTAGAGGATCTGTACGGTACCGTAGAAGTACTGATCTTTCCAAATGTATATGATAAATCAGCGAATCTCCTTTATGAAGACCAGGCTGTGGTGGTGGAAGGAAGAATTACTATGAAGGAAGAAGAAGAGCCAAAGTTGATTGCAGAGAAAATACTGCCGTTAGTGAAGATGGACCATTCTTATAGCGGCCTCTCCTTAACAATATCGAGGGAGAAGGGACTTCAGGTGATCGAGAGAGTGAAACCTGTACTTCAGCAATGGAAGGGAAATGTACCCGTATATATCTATATCGAGGAACAAAATAAGAAACTTAAAGCCAATGCGGAGCTCTGGGTGGAAATCAACAGCAGCTTGATGGAGGAACTAAGAAAAATTCTTGGAGCTGAGTGTGTAAAAGTCTCATAATTCTGTTATGTACATGAAAAGGAAGGAAAATGAAAATAATATTTAGGAAGAAATTTGATTTCAATCTTTAGATGTATTGAAATTTGACAAAAATTGAATTACAATAATAAGAAAAATCAAGTACTCCAAAAGGGAGGGCCAACTAATGTGGACTGTAGTATATATGGCTCATAACCAAGCAGATGGCGAAAAGATAAAAGAACTGTTGGGCAGTGAAGGATTCTTAGTGAAAATTAGGGCAATTGGAAAAGAAGACGACAGAGTCTATGAAGTTTTGGTTCCCAATGGGGAAGTACAGGAAGCGCATGATGTATTGGTGGATTTAGGATATTAGTGATTATGATATCATAAGGGAAAGCCCCATCAAGGGAGGCTTTCCCTTAAGAAATATGTAGGCACTTATCATAAGTTATTCAACCATGATACAAGGAGGGATACGATGAAAAAAATCGGGGTTCTTACCAGTGGTGGGGATTCGCCGGGAATGAATGCTGCAATTCGGGCAGTCGTTCGAGCAGCTATTTATAATGATCTAAAAGTTGTAGGGATCAAAAGAGGCTATGAAGGTTTGATAAATGGAGACATAGAAAATATGAGCCTATCTTCTGTAGCTGATATCATTCACCGGGGCGGAACAATGCTGCGTACCGCACGTAGCGAAGACTTTAAGACAGAAAAGGGTTTTAGCAAAGCATTAAATGTAATCAATATTTTTGGAATTGATGGTATTGTAGTCATAGGAGGGGATGGATCCTTTAGAGGAGCAGAAAAACTGAGTCAAGCAGGAATTTCAACCATCGGTTTACCGGGAACCATAGACAATGATCTGGCATACACCGATTACACAATTGGATTTGATACGGCCATTAATACCGTATTGAATGCCATCAGCAATATAAGGGATACTTCTACTTCTCATGGAAGGGCAAACATTATCGAGGTAATGGGAAGGCACTGTGGGGATATTGCACTATACGCGGGACTGGCCGGCGGTGCAGAGAGCATTATCGTACCGGAAGAAGAGTTCTCAATCGACGAGATCTGTAAGCGACTCATACAAGGTCGAAATAGAGGAAAACTACATAGTATTATTCTTCTTGCAGAAGGTGTCGTGAAAAATTCCTATGAGGTAGCCAGTGAAATTGAGGAGAAAACCGGTATAGAAACGAAACTAACAATATTAGGACATATTCAGAGAGGTGGAAGTCCAACTGCTTTTGACAGAATACTAGCTAGTCGAATGGCCGGAAAAGCAGTAGAACTAATTCTAGATAATAAGAGCAGCAGAGTAATTGGGATAAAAGGAAATGAAATCATCGACATGGATATATCAGAAGCGTTGACAATCGAAAAGAAGCTAAATCAAGATATATATCGATTAGCTAAAGTACTATCAATATAAAAGGGGGTATTTACTGATGAGAAAAACAAAGATTGTTTGTACAATCGGCCCAGCTAGTGAAAAACATGAAATATTAAAGCAGTTGGTTGAACATGGTATGAATGTAGCAAGATTAAATTTTTCCCATGGCAGCCATGAAGAGCATTTAAAGAGAATAGAAGTGGTTAAGGAAGTAAGAAAAGAGATGAATGCGCCTGTAGCTATCCTCTTAGATACAAAGGGTCCGGAGATAAGAACAGGGAAATTTAAAGACCCTGAAGTTCTGCTGGAACAAGGCAAAGAGTACACGCTAACTACCAGAGATATACTTGGAGATGAAACCATTAGCAATATCAGCTATGAGGGATTGCCAGCAGATGTAGTGCAGGGCAATAGAATCCTTATTGATGATGGTCTTGTAGAACTGGAAGTATTAGAGGTTGTTAACGATACAGATATCCGTTGCCGCATAAATAATTCGGGTACGATTAAGAACCACAAGGGCGTAAATGTTCCCGGGGTTAAAATCAATTTACCTGCTATCACAAAAAAAGATGCAGATGATATCATTTTTGGCATCGAAAATGGTATCGACTTTATTGCTGCCTCCTTTGTGAGAAAGGCACAGGATGTTTATGAGATCCGTAGAATTTTAGAAGAACATAATGCAGCAGACATACAGATCATTTCTAAAATTGAGAATCAAGAAGGCGTGGACAATATTGATGATATTATTGAGGTATCTGACGGCATCATGGTGGCTAGAGGAGATCTAGGGGTAGAGATTCCAACAGAGCAAATCCCCCTTGTTCAGAAAATGATTATAAAGAAATGTAATGCGGTAGGAAAACCGGTTATTACAGCAACTCAAATGCTTGATTCCATGATTCGAAATCCAAGACCGACACGTGCTGAGGTAACGGATGTTGCAAATGCAATTTTTGATGGAACAGACGCCATTATGCTGTCTGGGGAAACGGCGGCAGGGAAATATCCTTTGGAATCAGTAAAAACGATGGCCAATATAGCCAAGACAACTGAGGATTCATTGGATTATCGCGGCATTCTAAGGGAAAAAGGGGTTGGTAAAGAAAAGAGCATCACGGATGCAGTGAGCCATGCAACTTGTACCAGTGCTCAAGATTTGGGTGCATCAGCGATTATTACGTCCACTTCATCAGGCTTTACTGCCAGAATGGTATCTAAATTCAGACCGAAGGCACCGATTATTGCAACAACTACCAGCCATAAAGTTGCACGACAGCTGGTCTTAACGTGGAATACCTATCCTATCGTTACAAAAGAGGGAGAATCTACTGACGAGGTATTTGATTTAGCCATTAAAGAAGCTTTAAAGTATAAGTATATCAAGTGCGGAGATCTTATCGTGATTACTGCCGGCGTCCCTGTAGGTGTGGCAGGTACAACTAATACGATCAAGGTGCAAATCGTAGGAGAGGTACTGCTCAAGGGAATGGGTATCGGAAAAAAATCCGCCATCGGGAAAGTGTGTATCGTAAAAGATGCAGAAGAAGCAGCAGTCAAGTTTGAAGAGGGCAGTATACTTGTAACAACAGCTACAGACAGTGATATGGTTCCATATATGGAGAAAGCAGCCGGTATTATTGTTGAAGAAGGCGGATTGACTTCTCATGCTGCTATTGTAGGCTTGCATTTAGGAAAACCTACGATTGTTGGAGCGACTGACGCAACATCGATATTAAAAGATGGTGGAACTATTACGTTAGATAGTATTAGGGGACTAGCGTACAGGGGAAAAGCAAACGTATTATAGCATAAAAAAATAACCGAAGGATGCTTCGGTTATTTTTTTATCTATGAAATGAAGGGAAAACAAATTGATATGAAGAATAATGATTAGACATACTATTATTGACTAGGAATAAGGAGGATTTTTGATGCATATCAATGATGCAAGAATTCGCGTTCGATATCAGGAAACAGACCAGATGGGCGTTGTGTATCATGGAAACTACTATACATGGTTTGAAGTAGGGAGAGCTGAGTTTTTTAGATCTTTAGGATATACATATAAAAAACTGGAGGAAGAAGGCATCATTATGCCTGTTATTGAAAGTCAGTGCTTCTATAGAGCTTCAGCTAAATATGATGATGAGATATTGGTTCGTACAAAGATTCGCGCTTTAAAAGGTGTAAGATTGCAGTTTGCTTATCAAATTATTCGAAAGTTAGACGAAGAAATTTTAGCTGAGGGAAAAACGGTGCATGCCTTTGTTGACAAACAGTTGAAACCTGTTAATTTTAAAAAAGTAAATTCGAGCATGTGGAAGTTGCTGCAAGAATGTACAGAGGAGTGATAAAAAATGTTCATGCGTTTATTGCTGCTGTTTACCTTAGTCCCTTTGGCGGAGTTGTTCATTCTATTAAAACTGAATAAATATATCGGCCTAGGATATACTTTTGGTATTGTGATTCTAACGGGAATTGTAGGAGCTTATCTCGCAAAGTCGCAAGGGCGGCAAATATGGTTTCGCTTGCGTTACGAAATGGGAGAGGGAAGAATGCCGGGAGATGAGTTGATTAATGGGTTATGTGTATTGGTTGGCGGGGCAATGCTTCTGACACCGGGAATTTTGACCGACAGCTTGGGCTTTATACTTGTTATACCGGGAACGCGAGAGTTAGCAAAAGCGCTCATAAAAAGGAAGCTGGAGCAGATGATGGCGAATGGAAATAATACAATTTATTTCAAAAGATTTTAGACGAAAAAAATTTCCAGTATTTTAACGATTTTTAGCTGGTATAAAATTCAATTTTATGTATAATAATCTATAATAGCTTTTTGATATTTGAAAAATAGGTGATAACTGATTCTTCTATTTATTATTCTTGAATGGCACATGCTACAGGTGCCTAATTTTTTTGCATAAAATAAGACTTGAGGATAGACCCCTCAAGTCCTATGAAATAGAATGTTTATGTGTAGATTGTAAATATATCTTTTGATGAAGACTGGTTTTTGTAGGGGCAGGCCTTGTGTCTGCCCGTTATGACGAGTTTGATAGATAAACATCCAACAACTATCTTTCAGGATTGATAAACAGAGGTCTTTTTATTGCCTGGGAAAGGCTGATGCCGGCAAAGGAATCTACAGCATTTCCTTCAACTTTGATTTGTACCTTGTCAATACCGTCAATACTGGTAAAGCTATAGAGAATTGCATCGATTATCATTCTTTGTAGATCTGTACGGCTTGGATGTGCATCTAAAAATTCTTTACTTAAGTTTAGGGCTAAAACCTTATTATGAACAGCAAAGTCAAGAAGCTCTATTTGACTTGGGAGCACTGCCTTTAGGTTTATTGCAGCAGTGCCTTGTACTTCAGCCGTTTTTAGTCCTGTAAAAACTTCCTGAACCAGCGTATCTCTGTCTTTAGACTGCATGCGATAAGGGACTAGCAGCATTCGATCTTTTTGATTGTCATAGGCTAAATATATCTTTGGTGCTTTATCCGCTGTGAATATGGTTCGAGTACCTACGCCGTGGAACAATTCATCGGATTCTTTGCCATCCACTAGGAACTTTATCCGGTTGATGCCGGAAACAGCCGTTAATGATTGAATAATGCCGTCACTGGCAAGACTTGCAACGCTGGAACCTTGAGCAGCCTGCACTGCATCAGCGGTCCAGTTGACGGTAAGGAGATCTTTTGTGACACTAAGCTTTTTTACTTCCGGCACCGGTAAGCCAGTTAGGCCTAAAGCTGGATCAGGACCCGTACGCAATTGATCGATCACCGTGCGCAAGACAGCACGATCATAAGGAACTACACGGGTTACTGGGATAAGGTACTGATAGTCTGAATCGGTAAAGCCTAAATGAAGGGCCATCGTACCTTGGGCGATGCTGTTGGAAGCCGGGATGTATTTTGCAATAGAAACATAGGATACATTCAATATAAAAGGTTTTGCTTTTTTGAGCTCCTGGGCCAGTGAGCGAATATGGAAAACATAATTTCCATTAGGAAGATTAAGCTTTTGCTGTGATATGTCCAGGGTGTATTCCAAATTTTCTTCAACGGCGCTGGATAACTCATTTGTTTCTATTATGAGATCGTTGCCGTTAATGTTGGCAATTTGCTGATTATCTTGAAAAACTTCTAAAAGGAGCCTTTGATCGCCTTCGTAAGTTAACTCCATAGGGGTTATACCATGGATCTCAAGTTGAATTGTCGAAGGATTTTCCAAGCTATCGGTATTCAAATTAGTAACATATGATATACTTGTATTCGTAGATGGGAGTGGCAGAGAGAAGTCAAATGCATCTACATTTACAGGGATACCGGAAGCAGTAATACAAATAATAAAGACGAGAAACAGATTAAAGATTGACCTTAGCATGTAATCACTCCTTTGTCCATTGGAGCTTGTCTCACAAGCACCCTTATTTACATTATAAGGCATAAAAGCAAAAGGGAAAAGTATTACCCTTTAACATATTTAACCAATAACAGATAATATGGAGCAAAAATCTAAGGGCTTCGACAGCATCACAAGATGAATAAATGAGGTGGAATACATATGATGAATGAAATACTAAAAAAGAACGAAAAACACCTGATTACGATAGAAGATATTGGCCATAACGGAGAAGGAATCGGCCGTATTGCGGGAATGACCGTGTTTGTGGTGGATGGTGTACCGGGAGATCTTTTAAAGATAAAGATCGAGGAAGTGAAAAAGAACTATGCTGCCGGAAGGATCATCAAGATTGTAAATCCTTCAGAAAACAGAGTTCAACCCATCTGCCCCATCGCAGAAGTTTGCGGGGGCTGCCAAATCCAGCAGATTGATTATGCTGCGCAGCTGCAGCTTAAAACTAATCGGGTACGCGCGAATATTGAAAGGATCGGAAAACTGGAGAATGTGATTATACATAATACATTAGGCATGAAGTCGCCGGCCCGTTACCGGAATAAAGCCCAGTTTCCTGTAGGAAGATCAGGAGCGCAGGCGATCATTGGTTTCTATAAAAAAGGAAGTCATGAGATTGTTGATACAGAGAGCTGTCATATCCAGCATGAAATCAATGATCAGTTGATAGCCATTATAAAAACTTATATTGTAGAACATCAGGTTTCTACCTATGACGAAAAAACTGGCCACGGTCTGCTGCGCCACGTTCTTACAAAGGTGGGCTTCTCTACAGGTGAAATTATGGTTATTTTAGTGACTAACGGAAGAGAATTGCCCGGAAAAGAGGCGTTAATTAAGGATCTAACTGCAAAAATACCAGGACTCAAAAGTGTTGTGCAAAACATAAATACCAAGAAGGGCAATACCATTTTAGGCAGAGAATGCATCACTCTCTATGGCAGTGATCAGATTGTAGATACATTGGGAGGATTGAGGTTTAATATTTCGCCTTTGTCCTTCTTCCAGGTCAATCCTATGCAGACTGAGGT
The DNA here is from genome assembly GCF_001750685.1 of Geosporobacter ferrireducens. Taxonomy (GTDB): domain Bacteria; phylum Bacillota; class Clostridia; order Peptostreptococcales; family Thermotaleaceae; genus Geosporobacter; species Geosporobacter ferrireducens. The sequence goes on from NZ_CP017269.1 coordinate 4,479,497, forward strand.
GCTCTATGGAAAGGCGCTGGAGTATGCAGGACTGACGGGCAAGGAAACTGTCTTTGACGTCTATTGCGGGATTGGGACAATCTCATTGTTTTTGGCGAAGAAGGCCAAGCATGTCTATGGAATAGAAGTGGTGGAGGCAGCCATCGAAGATGCGAAAGAAAATGCCCGAATCAATGATATTGAAAATGTGACCTTTTATGCAGGTGAGGCGGAAGAAGTCGTGCCAAAGCTTTATAGGGAGGGCATACAAGCTGATGTGGTAGTGGTAGATCCTCCGAGAAAGGGCTGCGATGAAAAGGTGTTGGATACGATTGTAAAGATGAATCCACAAAGAGTGGTGTATGTATCCTGCAATCCTGCCACCCTAGCAAGGGATCTGAGGTATCTGGAGGATCGGGGATATCATACAGTTGAAGTACAGCCAGTGGATATGTTTCCGCATACATCGCACGTTGAGTGCGTAATAATGATGACGTATTGTGGTTCTAAAGGAAAATAAGGCAGGTATACCACAACATGTAGTGGTTTTGAAGCTAAAAATGAGCAAAAATTAGGGTCAAAAACTGCATTTTTTAACCCTGTTTTTTGGGGCGTTTCATAGATGACATTCGGTATTTCAGAGTCCATGCTTGAATTTCCCATAGCTGGACAATAAAATGATAAAGGATAGTATAGAACACATAAATAAACAGGGAATTTATCAAATGGTTGAACAGAACAACAATACTATTAATTTATGTTGAGGTAAAAGATGGATGATAAAACAATTATTCATTTTGGGCTAACTATGTCATTAAGAACTCGTGGTTACAAATTAACCCGTGAGAATTATGCTATTATTTCAAATAAGAGTACACATGGAAAAAATATGATATATATACAGGCACTGAAAAGGAACGATGAGAAACTTATAAAGGCTTATTCTGAGATTTATGCTGATAAAGAAGGGCTTATTTATAGAGATGATTGGTGTAAAAAGCATTTAATCGAAGTTGTGCAGAATTTTGACCTCAATATGAATTTCTTTGAGAGATTGGACCATGTTAAGTTTGAGGATGAAGTAGCACAATTTCTTAAGAAAGCTAGGTTTTTTGAAATTACAGACTTGAGCGAATATTCCTGCCCGGGATATTATGTAATGATTCTTGATAAATATTGTCAACTTTATGTTGGAACTACGGGAGATATTAAGAATAGAATCAGACAGCATTGGGCGGGAGGTAAGTTGAAATTTGACAGGTTGATATGCGGCCAAATTACTAAGTCAAAGTTATCTATTGATAGTTTTAGAGCATTGGATACGACAAGAATACTTGTTTATCCAACTGATGATATATATTGTAAAGAAGATGAATTTATTAATTGTTTTTCAAATGAATTTGTATGTAATAGAATAGGTGGAGTAAACATGGAATTTGGTGTATTAAGTGCTTCGGCAAATATGAAAACAAGGGACTTAGAATAAACAAATTTCAATTCATCGATGATTTGATGAGGATAGAGGTGACACAATGGCAAAGTTAGGAGTGATTACAATAAGTTTGATTGATATGATGCCCGATGAAGTAAAGAAAAAATTGCACCGGAAAACGTATAATGAAAACGAAACGATTCTTTTCGCAGAGAACGAAAACAATTATGTTTATTTTTTGATTGAGGGAAAAGCCGAAGCCTATGTACCGAATCTGCAAGGCTCCTCTGCAACTATACATCTTTATGAACCTGGAAGTTTTTTTGGCGAGTTGGAACAATTCTATGTTGGTAGGAAGCCAGTTGAGATTTCTGCTATGACGCCCTGTGTTGCGTATGCGCTTCACAGGGAGGACTTCTTTGACTGGATGAAAAAAGACTTTGAAGTTACAAAGTTTATAATAAAGGAAATTGCATATAAGCTAATCATAAATAGTGAATACATCGAGGAAGTTTCGCTTTTAACAGTCAAGGAGCGACTGATGCGCTGTGTGGCTACCCACTATCGCCGGGGAGATATAGACAAGCTCACCAAGGAGCAGATAACAAAGGAAACTAAAGCTCCAATGAGAAGTATCAATCGGGCGATAGCGGAGTGTGATAGGCAAGGGATATTGTCTTATAAAAATCAAGAACTAATAATCTTGGACACAACAAAATTACAAATATATCTACGTTAAATGCCAAACCACCCAATAAGTCCATTCCTGGGTGCATGGATTTATTGGGTGGTTTGCTTTAGCATCTGATGTTAGTTGATCAAGCTGTACATACAGGCATCAAAAAACTGTCCGTTCTTAAATACAGATTTTCTCAACACGCCTTCCATTACAAAACCGCATTTTTCTAAGACTTTGCAGGAGCCTTTATTATAAGCGTAAACTGCCGCATATACTCTCGCAAGATTGAGTTCTTCATATGCGAAGCGGCACATTTCTTTGACGGCATCGGTGACAATCCCTTTGCCCCAATACTCTTCGGCTAACCAATAGCCGATTTCTGCGCTCTTTGCGTAAACATCTTCTCCCAATGTTAGGCCGATACCACCAATAGCTTGATTCTCATAAAAGATGGCACGGTTAATTTGCTTATTCTCTGGGGTATTCATACAAAACTCTATAAATTGCCGTGCATTTTCTTCTGTATAGGGGTGCGGGAAAATATCACGCAGGTTGTCTGCGATTTTTTTGTTATTGGCGAATCTGATCAAATCACTGACATAATTGTAAGACCATTTTTTTAATTCCATCGTCCTCCTCCTCTCTCATTCACTAAACAAAAGAAGCCGATCTAAGCCGATTCCGCTTATCAAACATCGTTCTTTTTTGCTTCCGAGCATTTGGCAAATCCAATCAACAAATCCGCCATCACCAATCATCATTTTTTCATGCTCAGTTTCCATGTATATCTGAAAATTGATGCCTTGATAATACTTGTTGTCTACATCGTCATAATCAAAGGAAAGCGGCGTATCAGGAAATGCTGTTTGTACAACCGTAGTCATTTTGTCAAAAAAGCCATCGCCGTCTGTGTATCCGCCTCTTTTCCGTAAAACAATGGATAGCTTTGCATTGAAGTGCTCTTGAAGCAACTCTTTGTAAAAATTCAAGTGCTTCTTGAGTAGCTCTTTCTCACAGGCATAAGACCCTATATCTTTCCCCGAAGACACCATGCAAAAAAGACCGAAATGGGCAAAAAAACCTTTACCTGAAAGCGCTTGTGCCCGAACAGCTCTTGCGGTTGTAGCATAATGCAAAGGGGGCGTATTACTCTCCGTCTTACGCTTTAGTCTGTCAGCAATAATGATAGCCATCATATTAGAGGGGTCGGACAGTGTTTCCGTACCGCGCAATGCGCTTACAACATTGTATTGGTCTACGCAACCAAAAACGCTACAACTGCCAAAGGGCGCAGAGGGCGAAAGCAGAACAGTTTGCATATCCATTTTCTGTGCCGCGGTCAATAGCTGTGTTTCTAGAGCATGGAATTTGGCAGGGTCAATATCACTGGGGGTAGAGAAACGGTTAACTTGATACGCCTTTAAGACATCCACAGGGGTAAACTTATCCGTTTGCTTTTCAAACAGTTCTAACAACAGCGAATTTAAGTCTGCCTTTGAAAGAGAAAGAAGTTTATCTATTATTTTTTGATCGCCAATTTGCACCAGAATTCTATCTAAAATTGTACTCATGGACACCACCTCCATTACTGATTTTAATTTATATATCCTAATTATAGCCCTGGTAGGTACGTTTATAAAGGTCAACTGACCAAAGTATCATCAGGATATATTATTTGTTCCTCCACTAAGCAAGGATAAATTCAAAGATAGCGGAGTCACATAACTCTGGTCTTTGTTTTTATATAACCCCAAAACAGTTTAATAATTGCTGCCAATAGGCAGAAGCACATGAGGCTATGTTTTTCTTTTTTGAGAAGCATAGCCTCTTTTTTATTGCCCGATGTGGCGCAAAAAGAAATGGAGGAGATCAAAATGGCAAACGAAACAATGCGTATCTTTTTCCCGCTGAAGGTCGTCAGCTATCCTCAGTGACAGAGGGACGGGGTTATTTCAGTGACAGAGGGACGGGGTTATTGACACAGAAAATACCTCTATGATATAACTTATCATAGAGGTGATTTGCGTGCCAAGGATGCCAAGGATAAAAAGCAAAAGCGGAATATACCATATTGTTATGAGAGGTATAAATCGTCAAATTGTATTTGAAGATGAGGAAGATTGTCATAAGTTTATTCAAAACTTGCAAAAATACAAGGAGATTAGTGAGTACAAATTATATGCCTATTGTTTAATGGGTAATCATCTTCATTTGCTACTAATGGAAGATAAGGAGCCCTTAGAGACTGTTATGCGAAGGATATGCGGTAGTTATGTTTTATGGTATAACAAAAAATATGGAAGAATAGGGTATTTGTTTCAGGATCGATTTAAAAGTGAGCCTGTAGAGGACGATGCATATTTCCTAACAGTCCTTAGGTATATTCTTCGGAATCCTGTAAAAGCTGGTATAGTGACTAAAGTTGAAGACTATTTATGGACGAACTACACTGACTATATTGAAGGAAAATATCAGACTGATACGGACTTTGCCCTTGATATTTTAAATGTAGATAGAGAACAAGCCGTAATGAAATTTATTGAGTTTATTGATAAAGATAACGATGATAAATGTCTAGAAATAAAGGAAAGCCGACAGATAACGGATAATGATGCTATAAAAATAATCAAGGATCATTGTAACGTTGAGCGGGGGTTAGATTTACAAATGATTGATGTAGACAAAAGAAATTCATATATAAAAGAATTGAAGAATGAATATGGACTATCAATTAGACAAATTGAAAGATTGACAGGAATTAATAGAGGTATTATTCAAAGATTGTAGCGTGACGATAACCCCGTCCCCTTGACAGACGTCCCCTTGACAGAAAGTATGGAGTTTTGATAACGGGATTTATTTTTAATGTTATATCAGAATCTTGTTGTATAATAATTTTAATAACAGGTTTCCAACAGTAAAAGATTCTTTACAAAAGCAACAGGAACTGCAATTAGAAGAATATCAGAAACAGATGGAGCAAGATAATGGAAGCCGAAGTCAGCATGAATCATATGATTTCTATATTGTATTGTATCTATACTCAATAGTTAAAGGAACATGTAAGGCATGTGGTCATATAAAGAAAAAGGATGCGAAATAATGTCAAAACCGTGGAAATCCTTTTTACAAAATTTGTAGTACCTGTACCTGTAACACAACTGTTAATGCTGGTTCAAAATCCTGTAGTAATGTGGAAATTCTTTGATAGGCGAAAAAGAAGAAAGTTAAAAGAGTGTGTGTCACAGAGAAGAAACATTGACGATTTTCTCTGTGACACTTATTACGAGGAGGAGGACGATGAATAAGGAAAAGCAGACGGTGAAACGCAGAATTTTTATTTCTAATACCAGAATGGTACTTGTAACTTTAAGTCTATTTCTTTTCGTTAATATGTTTGTAGTAAATTTATATGAGAGCACATATAAAAACAGCATGATTGGTTCGTCTGAGTTAGCAGATAATACCGAACAAATAAGAAATATCCTGACAGATTGGAATCCATCCCCAAAAGAAGAGGCGATAAACAATCTTGCAACAAAACTGAATAGGTATGGATTTTCTATTTGCGTTGAAATCGATAGTGAAGTGATTTACTCAAATACTGATTTTCCTGTGAGTGAGCTTATAAATTATATTGGAGATTATTTTGAAACAGATGGAAAGGTACATGTTTATGTACAAGACTATATGACTGTACTAACACAATATGATATGAATGAGAAAATGAAAGTGTATGCAATTGCAGGAGAATATCATGGATTCTGGTCTCAAAAAAATAATTTGACTACTATACTTATACTATTGCTGATTGATGGTATATTTTGCATAGGTGCATTACTCATTATTAGTCAGATTTTTACTAAGAGACTTATAGAACATATCACAAATCCTTTAGATGCATTGTCAGAAGGAGCAAAAAGAATGAAAGAAGGAAATTTTTCTGAACCTGTTAAATACAAGGGAGATATTGAATTTGAATATGTCTGTGAGGCATTTAATAAAATGCAGGAACATATAATGGAAGCTAATGCGGAAAAGGAGTCTTATGAAAAGGTGAGAGTTGAAATGGTGGCGGGAATTTCTCATGACTTAAGGACTCCATTAACGGCAATTAGAGGAACAATAAAAGGTCTCAAGGATGGGGTTGCTACAACACCTGAATTAAGAGAAAAATTTCTTGATACAGCTTATAGACGAACAATAGAAATGGATCGGCTTTTGGAAAGGTTATTTTATTTCTCAAAACTTGAAACAGGTAATATGCCACTGTTTTTTGAAAAGACAGAGTGGAGTGAGTATCTGGAAGCCTATGTGAAAAGATACGAATTATTGATAGAGAATGAATCTATAAAAATTAAAATGAAAGATGTAAAAAAAGGCTTGTTTTCAAATGTTGACCGAGAACAAATGAAACGAATACTTGATAATATACTGGAAAACAGTAAAAAATATGCAGAAACAAATAAGCTTGAAATTACCATTAATATTTTTGAAGAACATGCATATGTCGTACTTGAGATCTCTGATAATGGCTGTGGAGTTTCAGAAGATAAGATTCCCCATATTTTTGAACAATTTTTTCGAGGTGATGAGTCAAGGAATATAAAAGAAGGGAATGGTCTAGGTCTTTATATTGTAAAATATCTAGTGAATGCTATGGGAGGCTCAGTAGATGCAGAAAACAGCAACGGTCTTACTATTCGAATAAGACTACCAATCTTGGATGAATGAGGTGATTTAGATGAATGCAAAATATAGAATTCTAATTGTCGAAGACGATGATGATATCAGTATGATAGAACAGGCTTATCTGGAAGCTAGTGGGTTTGAAACATTCATTGTAAGTGATGGAGATAAAGTACTTCCACTTCTGCATGTGGAAAATTTTGACTTAATACTACTGGATCTTATGCTTCCTGGGAAGAATGGTTATAAGATATGCAAAGAGATAAGAGGTGAACTTAATATTCCAATTCTCATGGTAACGGCAAGGACGGAATCTGTTGATAAAATTTGTGGTCTGGGACTTGGTGCAGATGATTATATTACTAAACCTTTTGATCCCGCTGAGCTTGTAGCAAGAGTAAATGCAAATATAAGACAGTATAGTCGATTAAAAGAAGCCAATCAGATAGAGTTGGATGAGAAGGGCGATGAGATACTAATAGGTAATATTCGAGTTCTTCTGCATGGATGGAAGGTCTATAAGGGTGAGCAAGAAATTCGTTTTCCTAACCGAGAATTTGAACTATTAAAATTTATGGCTGAAAATCCTAATATCGTTTTCTCGAAGGAACAATTGTTTGAGAAAATATGGGGATATGATTATGTTGGGGATAGTGCGACGGTTATGGTGCATATTAATCGTATTCGTGAAAAAATTGAGGATGACCCTAAAAACCCAAAAATCTTAGAGACAGTATGGCGCGCGGGATACCGGTTGAATAGATAAGATAAAATCATATGGTTATCAGGTTATTCAATGGAAGATAGAGGCTTCGATAAGTGTCCTCTTGGAAAAAAATAAGGAAGATAGCAGTAAAAGCTCGAAATGCTTGTTAGAGTAGCAAATTATAATTATTAATTAAATTGAAAAAAAGAGAGTTTAGGATTTGTTTAATTTTATACCTCCTGTTTGTTTAATGTGATTTGATATTATTATCACATAAATAAACAGGAGGTATTTTTGTCAAGATTTTAATTACAACAGATTGGTATTATCCTGCAATAAATGGGGGGGTGACGTCTGTACTAAATCTAACTATCAGGCAATGCTCATTCATATCGCAAAACAGATAAATTGGCTTTAGAGCAAAAGGTAGATAAGAAAGAGGGATTAAAAGCTGCCCTAGCGGTGATGCAATATGTAGACTATGGAAAGACAGGGTTGAAAGTATCATTTTATTATGTAACATTAATTTGCAACAACTATACTGAAATCGGTAGATGTAAACCAAACCAAATATACGGAGGTATGTAATGAATATTAATACTAAGAAATTAGAAAAAACAGACATTCTTAATACTAAGAAATTAGCAAAAACAGCCATTCCTTTTTTTCTAACAATATTCCCGTTTGTTTTTCAATCCCTTATTGAGGCGACTTTCGAAAATGCAGTTCAACTTAGCATTATAGCAGCTCCAATAATATTTATTTTGTTTGCCATTATCTTTAAAAGAAGCTTTTGCGGTTTTTTGTGCTTGGTGGGGGCGCTGCAAAGGGTTGTTGGATATATAGGATTCAAGGTTTTAAAAAAAAGGGTCACAGTTCCTGCAACACTCGATAAATATCTTAGAGCAGCGAAATACATCATACTTATAGGTTTTGCAGTATTATCCATTGCAAGCGGCAAGTTACTGCTACAAGTCAGTGTTGACGATGTGTTTGAGCAATATGACATAATATTGACTGGATTAGCCTGGATAAGTATTATGTTGATATTTGTAACAATTATTGGCTCATTCTTTATTGATAGATTCTTCTGCAAATATATCTGCGTACAGGGTGCTGTCGCCGGAGTTGCAGGTCGGTTTAGCCCCAGTGGTATCGTCCGGTGCGAAGATAAGTGCATCAATTGCACGTTATGTACAAAGAAATGTCCCTCAAATCTAGAGGTGCATAAAATGAAGAAGGTAATATCGGCTGAATGTTTTAACTGCCAAAAATGCATTGTTGTTTGTCCAAAGAAAGGGGCATTAACTAATAGTTTTGCAGGCAGAAAAATCCCGTTAGTTTTGTTTGTAGCAATGGCAGGAATGGTTTTCATATTGTTACCCTTTTTAATAACGCTATTTTTATAGATGGTGCTATGATCAGGTGTCGATCCATTTCTTTAACAATTAAGAATGATAGAAGCAAAAGGACTAAAACCACGAGGGTTGGCCTATTAGTTGGTGGGGTTATTTTTAGCATAACTGGATCTTCTCTTTCAGATAAAGCTGATGAAGCTTGGTCTCAAATGAAAAAAGCAGAAAGAGAAATTGACGCTATTTGTTCCTATATGAAAGATTTGAACGGTGTTGCGACTAAGTTTGATGATGCGATTACTAAAGTTAACAGAGTTTACATGGATCACATGGATAGGCTAAGTAATGTAGTTGAAGTTTTGAAAAAGACAGATTGGGATACTTTCACTGCAGAAGAAAAACTTATTACTGAAAACACAGCGTTGCTTGTAAATCTTCTTTTCAATATGGGAAAAGTTCAGCTCGTTTTGGCATCCGGTAATGAAACAGAACCTAATAAAGTCAATACGGAAGTTGTGAATAAAGCAATTTCTGACTCGGAAACGTTTCTTAATGAAAGAGGACTTGCTGGGGCATTCTAAAGTAGTATTATGACAAATGCAACCGCCAATGTGGGTATCTATGTATAGATAGCTGCAGGGTGGTTGTCTGATATTATTAGTAGTGTTTTGAAAGATAAATACAAATTGATCAATTACAAAAATTGTTCAACGGGATGACAAGGGGACGGGGTGAAACCACTGAAAAACACATCCTAAATATTGGGAAATTTGTTCAAGGCAAGCTAATACTATAGAGAAAAAACCCCTGATTTGATATGATAGAGTTGTCGAGACAATATCATAAATACGGGGGTTTTTCCATGCTTAAAAACAAAGATATGCAGTTAAGCATCTATTCAATATTATACAATAAAATTCCAGATAATCATATACTAAAGCTTGTAAATCATGCTGTAGACTTTAGCTTTATCAACAAGCTTTTAGAGAAGTCATACTGTAAATACTATGGACGCCCTGCTAAAGAACCTGAGCTGATGATTAAGATTTGCCTCACCCAAGCCTTTTAGCTAAATTTAGAGTTCATCGATTAAAGGAATCAACCATGGATGAGATCCTTATACAAGTTGTAAAACAATGCATTAATAAAGGCATTTTAAAAGATACTTCCCTCAGCGTAGACTGTACCCATACCCATGCCAATACCTTTAAAGCCGTTCCAGAAAGGGTCATGAAATACCTTGCTAAAAAGATTTTCAAAAATCTAGAGGAAGAAAATGGACAAATCTTAGAAGGCTTAAACACAACTATTCCCCAATACAAAGAAATTGAGGATCATAAACAAGCAAAAGAAACGATGAAACAATATTTGGAGGAAGTCATAGAAAAAGTTAAAGAAAATATCAAATTAGAAGATCATCCTAAAACTCAAGCCACCATTGAAAATGCAAAGATGATCTTATCCGATCCTAAGTTCATCCAACAAAGAGGCCTACGATCCTTAGTGGATCAAGATGCTAGGGTGGGATACAAGTCGAAGACAGAAAGTTTTTTTGGCTACAAAACCGAATACCTCATCACAACAAAAGAAAGAATTATTACTGCTGTAAAATCCTATGATGGTGCCTATGTGGATGGCAATGGTTTTGAAGAACTCATGGATCTGTCCAATAAAACAGGAATGATTCCACAAGAAGTATATGGGGATAAGACTTACTTTAGAAAACAGATACTAGATACGATATCAGAAAATCAAGCGCAAGCATATATTCCGGTAAGCGAGTCAGTGTATCGGATTGATGAGAGCCGGTACAGCTACAACAAAGATTCTGATCAATGGGTTTGTGATTTTGGAAACTATACCATAGAAAAGAAACGGTTTAAAAAGAAAGATGGTAGAGAATTCTACAAGTACAAATTTGACAAACAAAACTGTAGAGATTGTCCCTATAGAGAAGAATGTCTTCATGCCAGGGCAAAAGTGAAAATACTTGATATTAGTATCAATACTCCGGAGTTCTACGAGTATAGCCAATGAGCCAAGACCCAAGAATTCCTTGATAAATACAAACAACGTGCATCACAGGAGTGGAAAAATGGAGAGATGAAGAGATTTCATGGACTAAACCGTGCCAAAGGGTATGGTCTGCGGAGCATGTCCATACAAGCAAAACTAACGGCATTGGCAGTAAATTTAAAGAGGATTGCAGCACTGCAATCCTCTTTAAATTTCATTTTTAATATTCAGGCGAGAAAATATCCGATGAAGCATAAAAAATCAGGACTCAGATATTTTTGTATCCATAAAAAGGGGTACTTTTTCAGTGGTTTCGGACGGTTCCGTGACACGATATATTTCAAGCGATTTAGATATATGCTAACTGCAACACACCATCCACGTTGAGGTCGTCTCATTAATTGTTAGACAGCATCCATAAATAATGATTAATAAACAAATAATATGGTATAATTGAGCTAAGAATTCAATGAATTATGGTGGTGAAGTCAAAATACTAACTCTGGATGATATTAAAAACGCTATTGCAGATATCTTAGCAAAATACCCTATTTAAAAATTATCTTTATTTAGTTTTTATGCCAATGGGACCGGAAAAGAAGATAGTGATGTTGATATGCTTGTGGAGTTTTTATCACCTAATGTTTCACTTTTAACCATATCAGATATGAAATTGAGTCTAAATTAAATAAAGAGGTAGATTTGATTCATGCTCCAAGTGAGGAGAATTCGTTGATAAAGATCGATAAGGTTGTTGATATCTATGAACACTAGAGACTATCAAATTATCAATAAGCTTCTTCAAGAAATATCAAATTTTGAAGATGGGCGACGTATGGATTACGCTGGTAGAGGATATTCCTAATGTAAAAATACAATTAGAAGATATGATAAAGAATATTAAATTCAAGGATGGCAATTTATAGATGCTATCCTTTCTTTATAGCAGGATATACATTAAGAGCTCTGATATTTATCGTTTTTAACACATCAAATTAGTTCACTATCAGTATAAGCGAAAAAAGCTGTAGTTAAGATATGCTAACATACATATCAGGGTGAATACGTTGCACAGCTAATACGAATGGAATGGGCTAATTCTGCTATACGAAGTTTTAATATAGAAAAGGAGAAGTGTATAAATATGTCAAACAAGATACTCAAAAGTCAAATGTTACAAGCCGTAGAAAATCAAATAAGGATGAACGATCCAAAGTGTGTGAATATTACCTTACAACGACTTGTAGAAAAAGGTTATACAAAGCAGGAAGCTAAAGAAATGATTGCTGCAATTCTGGTAGAACAGATGTATTTTATCTTAAAGGAGAATAAGAAATTTAATGAGGAAGAATATGAAGAACGCTTAAACAGTTTAGGACGAGAGCTGGTACTGGATCATAATGATACTGCATTGGATAAAGCTGAACATAGCGTTGAAGAATTGCTTGATCAAGTTGCCTACAACACCGGACATTTCCCGAAGGAGGAGATAGAAGAAATTATATGCAAAAAGGAAGAGGCAATCCCGTTTCTGTTGGATATCTTGAAAGAGATAAGAGACAATCCCGAACAGTATCGGGATGAATATGGCTATTTTGCTCATATTTATGCAGCTTACCTTTTGGCACAATTTCGTGTCAAAGAGGCTTATCCAATATTAATCGATATTTTAAGCTTGCCAGACGATTTGCCATATGATTTGTTTGGTGATTCAATATTGGAAGCTGGCAGTCGAATGCTTGCTACTGTATGGGGGTCAGATGCAAGTCTGATAAAAGCATTGGCAGAAAATGAAGAGGCAGATGAATATATGCGTGGACAGGCTATAGAGGCATTGGCAATTTTGGCATTGCATAATGTGCTAGAACGAGACCAAGTCATTGCATATTATAAGAAACTAATCAATGAGCCTGCGATAATGAATAAGCCTCTATTGCTGGGATTATTAGTGATTGCATGCTGTGATATCTATCCAGAAGAACTGTATGAGGATATAAAAAACTGCTATGATGAGGCTTTGGTAGATGAATCTATAATTGGTATGGAAAGCGTTGATGACGCGATGCGGCAGGGAAAAGACTATGTTCTAGAGAGTTCTAGAAACAATACACACATGGAATTTATTGAAGATACCATAGCTGAATTGGAATGGTGGGCTTGCTTTGAGGAAACTTATAAGCAAAGAATGAATGCTAGGCAAAACTTCAAGAGCGCTCAAACGATAACAAAACCGCCCAAAATAGGTCGCAACGACCTATGTCCATGTGGAAGCGGGAAAAAGTATAAGAAGTGCTGCGGGAAGTAAGCAGCGAGGTAAACACGCTGATTCAATATACAAAGAAACAGATAGATAACCTTAAATGAAATCTGTATTGATTCAGGGTGAAAATCCTTGTTTGAATGATATTCAAATTTAGCAAGAAATTCTGCGTTACAGACGGATTGACTCAATTAATTATATGACCATGTTAGAGAAGAAGAAATATTCAACAGTATAATATATTTCAAAATTTTTATGAAGGTGGTGAAATGGCAAAAGCTCAAAGTACGCCACGTAGAAAAAGGTATAAAAAGAACGAACGACTTATTCATGCAGCCCAATGGATACAGGAGAATTCTCCAATGAAAAATATCATTAAACGATATGCAAAATGGTTTGGGGTATCAAGACTTTGTGCTGCTCAAGAATTAATTAGTTTAGGAGTTATCTTCGATACAGATGTGGTGAGCAGAGAAAAACAATTGGAAATTGATAAAGCCAATCAACGCAGAAAAGCGAAGGAGAAACGTATTCAATTGTATGATGAAACATACTATTATTTTGAGAATATAGCAGAAGAAGAGGATTTGATAGAACATGATGAAGGTATTCCGTTTTAATATAAAGGTGAGGGCAATACGCTTTGGTACATTCTTCCTACATATGCTAACTGCAACACACCATGCACGTTGAATCCATAGCCCTGTTGCAGAAGGGGAAAAGCTGATATTTCAAAGCCTTGTAGAATCGCAGATGAAAACATGTTTTGGCGTGAGAGGATGACTTTCACGTCTTTTATTTTGTAGAATAAATAGGCTTGTCTATTTTACATAGATGATAAAGGGATGCAAATATAACGGTAAATATCTTTTAGGAAATTTGCTTATTTGTGGCGATTGTGGTGCATCTCATCGGAGAAGAACGGAAAGGGGTAAGGTGGTTTGGAGATGTGAGACAAGGATAGAAAAAGGGAAAGACGCATGTGCCAATTCGCCTACGTTGGATGAGGAGTGGATTAAGAAAGTACTTGGCGAAACGGTATGTGAAAATGGCGCTTATGATGAAAGTGTAATCAGGGATAAAGTTGATATAATTCAGATATTTAATTCGTATAGTATAATTTGTTATAAAAATGAAGAACAGGCTAAGATATTTTTCTAGAAAGATAGATGGCGAAAAGTTTATATTCTAATAATGCGAATATTGGTAAAATATAGTATAATAAGAATAATTGTATCGATTATTCAGAGATTAAGGCACCAAGAAAGAGGATGATCCAATGGCAAAGAAACCTGTAAAAGAAACAATTCAAGCCAAAGGTATAGATATTGCTATCTATACTGAAGATTTTCAGAACGAATTTATTTCACTTACAGATATTGCACGCTATAAAAGTGATGAACCCAAAGATGTCATTAAAAATTGGATGAGAAGTAAGGACACAATTGAATTTTTAGGTCTCTGGGAACAATTACATAATGATAAATTTAAAGGGGTCGAATTCGACTCCTTTAGAAATCAAGCAGGTTCAAACGCTTTTACATTGTCACCTCAAAAATGGATTGATAGTACGAATGCAATCGGTATTGTTTCCAAATCAGGCAGAAATGGTGGTACCTTTGCTCATTCTGATATTGCTTTTGAATTTGCTTCTTGGATTTCGGCGGAGTTTAAGCTCTATATAATAAAAGACTATAAAAGGCTAAAAAACGATGAAAGCAGTCGGCTTTCCTTGGGATGGAATCTCAATCGTGAGATTTCAAAATTGAATTACAGAATTCACACTGACGCTATCAAAGAAAATTTAATTCCGCCAGAACTGACACAATATCAAATATCCATAACCTATGCCAGCGAGGCCGATGTGCTTAATGTCGCACTGTTTGGCATAACCGCTAAGCAGTGGCGCGAAAAAAATCCAGATAAGAATGGAAACATTAGAGATTATGCTACCTTAAATCAATTACTGGTGTTGGCTAATATGGAAAGCTATAATGCGATTTTAATAGAGCAGAGCAAATTGCAACCGGAGAGGCTACAGCTTTTGAATAAGCTAGCCATTCATCAGCTTGAGTCGATACAGAAAATAAATATGGACACCATTAAACGGCTCGAGGGTTAATATAGCTGGAGTACTGTTTTTATAGGTTTTATTGTTAAGAATTTAAGGGGCAATGGAGGTAAATTGTGGATCATAGTAAGCTTTTAGATCATAAATTTAAAAAAGGTAAATTTGTTCCCCCTTGGAATGAATTTATGTCCGAGTTGAGCAGAGAAGAGTCATGGTATTTTGGAGACTTCTAGAATACCTTTGGGTAGCATTAATATTAGATTACTATGGCCGGGAAGATGGAGACGTTAAGTGTTATAGAATAATGAAAAAGCTTGGTATTGCAGAGTTAAAGAAATATATATCAATATTTATCGGAATATTGGGATGAGGGATGGCATAATGAACTTTGAAGAGTTGCTTGAAAAATATCAAACATTGCTGGTTGAAAATAACAATTTAAAGGAAGAAATAAAAAGATTAAAAGCCCAACTTGGCACTGAAGAATTACTGGCTGATTCTGATGAAATTTTTGAGTATAAATCTGACTCTGAAACGTTGGAACAAGAATCAGTTGATCAAGTTTTCACTTCGGAAATTGATAACATGTCAGACCCAATGGAAAAAATCAAGCTGTTTATGTCACTATTTAAAGGTCGGAAAATCCAAAAAAAGGGACAGCGGGGTATTCACCGTACTGTTTGAATGAATGGAAACCTGGATTATGCCGAAAACCAACGGGCACTTGTACCAATTGTACTAATAAGGTATATGCTGTACTAAATGAAAAGGTTATTGATGACCATTTACGAGGATATAAAAATTCTGTCGCAGGAATATATCCCTTGTGCCTTGATGAAACCTGCCATTTTTTAGTTATAGACTTTGATGGAGAAGAATGGCAAAAGGATATTTCAGTACTGAGAGAAGTGTGTGTTAAATTTGATATTCCATTAGCAGTTGAACGCTCACGCTCAGGCAAAGGAGCCCACGGCTGGTTTTTCTTTAAGAGTCCCATACCTGCTGCTTTAGCAAGAAAATTTGGAAGTGCACTGCTTACTTGCTCCATGAACAAAAGGCATGAGATAAAATTTAAATCATATGACAGGTTATTTCCTAACCAGGATACTATGCCAAAGGGTGGTTTAGGGAACTTAATTGCTTTGCCTTTGCAAAAAGCTGCAAGAGAGAATCATAACAGTGAATTCATCGATGAAAATTATCAACCATATCGTGATCAATGGGCATTTTTAGGAGCTATTCCAAAACTCTCAGAAGATAATATTGAAATACTGATATCAAAACTATGTCATGGAAACGAACTTGGCGTATTAATAAAAGATGAAGAAGACCAAAAACCATGGGAAATAAGCAAAACTAAATTATTGAAAAATGATTTCCCCAAGACTGTTGAAATTGTAAAAGCCAATATGATTTTTATTCCGAGAGCAGGTATTTCTCAAAGAGCGCTAAATTATTTTAAACGTTTAGCAGCCTTTAAAAATCCCGAATTTTACAAAGCACAAGCCATGAGATTATCAGTAAAAAAGCTACCAAGAATTATCTCATGTTCTGACGAAACGACAGAATATCTATGCCTGCAAAGAGGATGTGAAACGGATTTAAAAGATGTATTTAAAGAACTGAATATAGATGCTCATTTTATAGATAAAACGCGAACTATGGCAAAAGCATTGACATTGAATTCAATGGGACTCTGAGAGATGAGCAGTTTCTGGCAATGGACAAGCTATTGAAATATGATAACGGAATACTTTCTGGAACAACGGCTTTTGGTAAAACAGTTGTGGCAATAAACCTGATTGCTGAAAGAAAGGTAAATACGCTTATTATCGTTGACAAAATCAATCTGGTCTCACAATGGAAAAAAAGACTAATGGAGTTTCTTACTATAAATGAAACTTTGCCAGATACAGATGCCGGAAAAAAGAGAGGAAGAAAAAAGGTCAAAAGCATTATAGGGCAATTGGGAGCAGGAAAAGACAACTTAAGTGGGATCATTGATATAGCTGTAATGCAATCGTTAAATAGAATGGGTGAAGTAAAGGATTGCGTAAAAAATTATGGTATGGTTATTGTTGATGAATGTCATCATGTTTCAGCATTTAGCTTTGAAAAGATACTAAAAAGTATAAATGCGAGATATATTTATGGACTAACCGCAACACCAACAAGGAAGGATGGACACCATCCTATTATTTTTATGTAGTGCGGTCCAATACGGTATAGAGATGATGCGAAAAAACAGGCCGAGAAAAGACCTTTTGAACATTATGTTATACCAAGATTTACATCTCTACGAGTTCCCGTGGGTAAAGATGAGAAAGATATCTCTATCCAGGAGCTATATGCCGAAATCGTTATGAACGAAATGCGCAATCAGCAGATTATAGATGATGTAGTAAAAAGTTATGAGAATGGTAGGAACTGTGTTGTTCTTACAGAAAGAACTGCACATGTCAAATTACTTACAAAGAAACTGAATGAGAGAATTCCTGACGTAATATCCCTTATGGGTGGAATGAGTGCGAAGAATACCAGGGAAATTCTAGAGCGAATAACAGATACACCTATAGATAGGCAGTTGACTTTAGTGGCTACGGGTAAATATATAGGGGAAGGTTTTGACGAACCACGTCTTGATACTTTGTTCTTAGCTATGCCTATATCGTGGAAGGGCACTTTGCAGCAATATGCAGGACGGCTTCACAGACTATTTGAAAATAAAAATGAAGTGCGAATATATGATTATGTGGATATTCATATTAGGATGCTGGAAAAAATGTACAATAAACGACTTAACGGATATGCGTCCATTGGATACAAAGCAAAAGGCGAAAGTATTGCAGCAGAATCAGTAGATATTATTTTTGACAAAAGCAACTTTTTACCAGTATATGCAAATGATATTGTGAATGCATCGAGAGAAGTTTTGATAGTAAGTCCATTTATCACGAAGAAGCGAACTTTACAGATGCTACAATACCTGGGAGCATTAGGAAGCAAGGTGAAAGTTATCGTAGTCACCAGACCACCTGATGAATTTAGAGACAAAAATACGACTGCTCTGAAAGCTACGATAAGATTGTTGCAAGATGCTGGAGTTATTATGGTTTTTAGGACAAATATACACCAGAAATTCGCAGTTATTGATCAAAGAATCATATGGTATGGTAGTATCAATCTACTAAGTTTTGGTAGTGCAGAAGAAAGCATCATGAGACTTGAAAGTCCTAATATTGCAAATGAGTTGATAAAGAGTATAGAAAAATAATTATTATCATGATCTTACCATCTTCTTTGAGAAGCTTTTTAAAAAATATCAAGCTTTGTTAGTTGACAATGGGGCTTGAAAGAAGAGAGATGAGAAAAGCAATGAATTATAATGAATTTATGAAAGCAGTTGATGAAAAACTATCCGCTATGTCTGAAGTGGAAAAAACTGAATGGATACATAATATGGCCCGTACTACAAATGAAAATCAGAGAATTATATTTTTAAACTCCTTAGCAAAAAAACAAGATCATTGTACGGATATTCCTATAAAAAAGGAGATAAAAGAACTAGAAGATTGGTGTAGAAAAATAGAAGATGCAGAAATCTATTTCGAGTGCAGTGGTTATGAAGAGTATGGAGAAGGCTATTGGGATAGCGAATATACTTATGAGTATTCTGATATTTTTGGAATAGGAAAAGAGCTTTCTAAAGCATTTCAGATTGCGGAAGGCTTGTTATTCCAAAAAGAATACCAGCAGGCGGCAGCAGTATATGATTTACTTTGCAGTATAACTTTTTCGGCATTGGATAGCGATATTGAAGAGTGGAGTGAGCTGGAGCTGGAGGAGCTTGTAGAAGAAAAACTGGTAATTCTGGATTTAAAGCGTATCGCTTTAAATATGATGTATGCAAAATATCAGGTTACTGAAGGAGAAGAAAGAGCAGCTGCACTGTACCGGTATCTTTCATGGGACATGTGTAAGAACATAAAAGTAGAAGAAATGTTTACTATAGGACCGGAAGAGCTTAAAGGGATAGACAGGTTTATGGAGGATTGGATTTCTTTTCTTAAAAATACAGAGGGCGACCTGGCGGGAGGTTTGCTGTCGGAGGCATGTATATACCAGGGGGGTATCAGCCGTCTATGTGAAGCAGCCAGAGAAGTATGGGCGAGACATCCGGTTTTATATCAACATGCTTGTAAGTATCTGCTAAATGAAAAAAAGGAGTTTGAGTGTGTGAAGTTGGGAATGGAGGCTATCAGTATATTGCCTGAAAAGCTGATTATTCGAGGAAGCATTACAGATCTAGCTGCAAAAGCTGCTGTAGAGTTGGAAAACACTGATATAATTAATCAATGCTATGAAGCCGCTTTTTATTCTGAATCAACGCTGTATCACTATTTACGGTTATTTGAGCTTTCGGATTACCGGAATATAGCGGATAGAGCGGTGCAGCATGCAAAAACACTACCTGAGAATTCTATGTGGGAAGGATATCATAAAAATAAACAGATGATGGTGAATAGTCTTTCAAAGGAACATAAAAAGCTTCTCCGGTTTTTTAATGGAGAATTTGATTATATTTATGAAGATTGTAAAAAAGATGGAACTACATTAGGTTGGAGCAGCAATTTTAAAGGAACTGTTGTACCACTTTTTATTTTGTTATTAGACAAGAATAAAAAGGTTACAAAAGCTGGTCAACGATTGATAGATGAAATAGAATACAGACTGGGATTTACTGAAGATCATACAAAAAGCTTCAAGGATCAATTTTTAGGCTGGAAAGAAAAAGTAGTTCTAAGAAATGAACAATATGAAAAGTATATTGCATGGCTGAAAGAAGAAGTAGATAAAAGGACTGAGGCTGTTGTAGGGGGAAATCACCGGAAAAGCTATTATAAGGCAGCTATACTGATAACAGCATTAGGTGAAACATTGGAGTCAAATGGGAAGTTACATGGAAGAATGGTTACGATAGAACATTATAAAAAAATACATCCCAGAAAAAGAGCATTTAAAGCAGAATTTGAGCAATTAAACGAGGAATAAACGAATAGATGGTTATTCCGCTGCATAAAGGAGAGATTTGAAATGGATAAAGCTAACCCGGAGAAAGCAATTAAAGAATTGACTATACTGCTGATGTATTTAACAAGATTTAATGAAAGAGACCGTTTTAGCTCGAACTTAGATATGGCTTGGAAGGGATATGATTTTGATATTATTAATGAACTGGATAAGGAAGATTATATCCGGCAGGGCAGCCATCGATCCAAGTCTGTAGCAATTACAGAAGAGGGGATGAAATTAGCAAAGGAATTATTGCTTAAATACAACATATTGGATTGGAAGTAGAAGAAAATATAGAGATTGGTACCGAAACAATAAAAATATGAAAAGTAAATAATCTCGCTAAAGTGCATCTGCACCACTGCTACAACGCATTGCGAGGCCGTCGCGAGGGTTGAGAGGATGAAAGGCTGATGGATAGAGGGCTTAAGGGACTTGGGCAAACTAAATAACCCTTGTATATACAAAAAAGATGTAGTATATCGGGAGCTGTCCTAGGACTTGAATATAAAGGAGTTAGATAGCTGATGGACAGTTTTGAATTCTCAATGACAATATAGTATAATATATAGATAAGGTGGTGTTCATATGAGAGATTTGGAAAAACTAATTGATGAAGTTAACGGCTCAATGTCAATGGAAGGCATGCCGCTTACCCAGACTGATAAAGATAGAATCAGACGTTGTGCAGGTAATGATAAATTGGTTGAAGAAACGATAGCTGAACTCATAAAAAAGCACACGGCTGTCAGGGGCTATAACCATGAACGACAATTATGATTACAGCTATGAATGGGATCACAGATGTTGTTATCCTCATTCAAATGTGCTTATAAAACAAGCTGGGGATTGAGGATGCGGAAAAGCTTCACATAGCAGAAAGAGAAATAACCTCTTTGAGAATTTGCCAGGACAGTACAGAACTGGAAGAACAGCAATAGAACTATCAGGTACAGGTGGAGCATTTAGTACGAAGGAAATTAAAATGAATTCCAAATGGGAATCTGCAGGGAGCCACAGGGTAAATGAGATGCAAAAATTCCTTGAAGATAAAAACCACACTATGACAGAATTTGATAATATTCTGGTCAGATAGTTGATACAAACCGTCAAAATCATGTCCGAAGATAAGATAATTATCGTCTTTAAATCCGGTATAGAATTGGAGCAATCCGTGGAGGTGCGAAAGAAATATCAGGGCTGCGGACGACCGAAGAAAAATAAGGAATCTGAGAAAATCGGTGCCTGCGTTTGATGCGAAGCAGGCACCGATAATTTAAAAAGTAAGCAAGCTGAATAAAACTCTTAGCATTATTGGCTGAGGGCTTTATTCAGTTTATTTAGTAATCGACGGTTTTCATGATAGAGAAAGAGAATTTAATATAACATAAAGGAAGCATAAAGCATTCATAAAATATGGATAGTCATGGAAATATTCAAAATTTAATGATATAATTATTAAGTGGTTTTTTCTTTAACTTAAAAAGCATTAAAGAAGGGCATGTATATGTCCTCAACGACATGAGGATTATTGAAAAATGGTCACATTCTATGGATTGGAGCGGGGCTAATTTGGCGGAGTTTATATAAGAGATTAAAGATACAATTTAGTTTGAGGCGAACATCGATAAGGTTTAAACTGCTATGAGGCACTCTTTTTGTATCTGAGAGTGCTTTTAATATTAGGATCACTAAAAAGTGATGAAAGAGGATGGATTTTGATGACTAAGAAAAAGGTAAGTATATTTTTTATTCCAGCGATAAGTGGTGAGGGGTTTTTAATATTAGCGCTCTTTGTAATTCTTCTTCCATTTTTGGTTTTAGGATTAATAACACAATTCTTGGGAATGACGATAGGACCTTTTCTTGAGCCTATAATAAAATCATACTCATCTTTAGTGTTATTGCCGGTTATTTTTTTTATAAAGCCTGATATGCTTGCAACATCTTTTGGGACTGAGGTTAAGACTGAAGCTGAAATTCAAGCTTTTTTTGAGAAAGCTTTAACGAATACTTCGCAAACCCAGTATTTATATATGAATCTAATTTTTATAGGGGTTATGCTTGCATTGATATTACTTTATTACTATAAGAATGGGATAAGGAAAGGGATTTTAGGTTGGATTGGTAGATACTTCTTCTTGAATTTTCTGATCACAATACCCCTGTGGGGATTTATAACCGATATGATTATAGATAGTCCTGATGCTTCTCGATATGCGTCAGCTTATTACACGGAGATATTTGCTGTGTTACAAGAACAAGTTAAGCAAGCATTTATTATTTTATTTGTTATCGCATTAGTAGTTACAATAATTGGACATGCTTTAATACTGTTAACAGGAAGAAATTATTTACAGAGAAAGCAATACTGGGCCGAACGCAAACGAGAAAAAGAGATGAAAAGGATAGAAAAGTTGGAGAGAAAGAAAAATAAAGAGATTGAGTATTATTGATAAATGAGGGGATTGTATGGATGTAAAATATCAAGTATTCATAAGTTCGACTTATATAGATTTGAAAGAAGCACGTGAAAAAATTACGAAGGCTATTTTAAGTTCGTATCATATTCCTATAGGAATGGAAATGTTTAATGCAGGGGATGAGGAACAATGGGAAGTAATCAGGAAAACCATTGATGTATCGGATTATTATGTGCTTATTATCGGGCATAGATACGGCAGCTTAACGAATGAAGGCATCAGTTATACTGAAAAAGAATATAGGTATGCAAAAGAAAAAGGAATTCCAATACATATATTTATAAGAAATGACAATGTAGCAACAAAGCCTGATGAGAGAGACGAAGACCCTGATTTAACTCTAAAATTAAAGGCTTTTAGGGAAGAAGCTAAGATTGGCAAGATGGTTGATTTTTGGAATGATATTTCAGACTTGGAGAGTAAAGTTCTGTTATCCTTATTCAAGGCTATGAACTCTAAGAAAGGTATAGGCTGGATAAGGGCAGATAAAGCGGACATTAGTGCAATGTCAGATGAACTTGTTCGACTTAGTAAAGAAAATCGTACTCTTAGAGATGAAGTTAAGCGTCTTGAAAATATGATTAAGGCTCGAAGCCCTAAAATTGATGTCCAAATAAATGGAAGCAGTGACTTGAAATTTGTGATCACTAAAAGAACTGACTACAAATTATACAAGCCAGTTAAACTTGAAGATTTACCTGAAGAAGTTTCCAAATATTTAGAGATTAATGAGGTAAATGAATATAATGCTCACTTGAGCAAGATTTATGGATTAGATGATTACAATGATGAAATCAGTTCAGTCAAATATTTAAAAGACAACCACAATAAGCCTGTAATCACTGTTATTAATAATGGCACCGGAAAAGCTAACGATATTGATATAGTAATTGAATTTCCTGATGAACTTGTAATTATGAAAGATGCTAATTTAAATTTAGATGAAATTGAAGAACCAGAGGGACTACCTGAGCATCTATATGATTTGGCTAAAAAGAGACGGAAAGAAGAGATGTTTAAGCAGAGTCCTGCTTTTAAATCTGTAACGAATCTTAGCAAAATAGTTAATGCTTTTAGCTCACCATTTATTACAGGAAACCAGCTTAGCAGCAGATTAACTTTAAGTGAATTAGCAGGCAGTACGCTCGGTAACTTTAATATTCATCATTCGTTATCAACGTCTGAGGAAGATAATACAATTGAAATTAATATTGATGATTTACTTCATACCAATGAGATAAACTTTGATGATGAAGATTTTATAATCGTGCCGAAGAAAGCAGGCAATTATGAAATTAAGGTGTCAATTATATGTGAGGAATATGAGACAAGAGATGAAATAATTATACCTGTTACTATTGAGGAAACAGTCAATTATTTTGATGTTGAGAACTTTTTGTAGGAAAGCTACTCAAAAGTTATGGAAGAGCCTTATGGAGGGGTTGTATGCCGGATACTAACTGGTCAAAGCTGAATAAATTACAATTTGGTAGATATGCAGAATACTATGCAAAGATGGAGTTTACATCTTATGGCTTTGAGGTCTATACATCGGAAGTCGATGATCATGGCATAGATTTTGTTGTAAAGGGAAAAAACGGTAAATTTCATGAACTGCAAGTCAAAGCAGTGCGACAATCCAACTATGTGTATATGCAAAAAGACAAGTGGGATATTTCAGACCCGAGCATATACCTAATATTGCTCATTTTTGAAGATGGAAGATTACCGGATGTTTATCTCATACCTTCCGTTGCATGGCAGTCTCCTAATGAACTGCTGTGCGATAAGAATTATGATGGGCTCAAGAGTAAGCTGGAATATGGTGTGAACTTATCCTAAAAGAACATGCCTATGTTGCAGCCTTATAGATTGGAAAATATGATACAGGAATTATATACATAAAGGGAATCTTGAGAAAAAAGCAACTATCCGGAAAAACTGGATAATTCAAATGTTTGATGTATAAAGATAATAGTATTAATAGCAGTATGTATGAAAGAGATGAATACCATGACGAAAAATGTAGATGAAAGCACTTATCAATATGTGGTTGATATATTATCAAGAGAGATTATGGAAATGGTAGAAACAAGGAATATCTTGGCAAGTCGGGCTTTAGAGTATTTTGAGCCTGAAGTTCACGAGATTATTGAGTCAAGATGTTGTGATAAACAGAAAATTGAAGAGCTTTTAGATAGACTGCTTGATTATTGTTTTAATGAACAAATTTTACTTTTGTATCGTAAACTATGTCGTTATTATTATCAAATAGACCCGGCTGCTACAGTAGGATATGTTAATGCAT
This sequence comes from Geosporobacter ferrireducens, assembly GCF_001750685.1. Lineage (GTDB taxonomy): Bacteria > Bacillota > Clostridia > Peptostreptococcales > Thermotaleaceae > Geosporobacter > Geosporobacter ferrireducens. The sequence continues at coordinate 4,504,548 of NZ_CP017269.1, forward strand.
ATCGGGATATGTGGGACTGCGAGTAAATACTCTTGGATTGGAAATTATGCTATTATAAATTACAATCAAAGCATAATTGTCATAAATGAGGTGACACGATAACTGGTTTTGAAAAATTGGAAAGAATGGAGGTATCCTGCATGAAAGAAAATGATAAAAAAAAGAAGAATTCTTTACAGATAAGGAATAGCACGGCTGAGTTTTTAATATTTACTTCACAAGCCAACGAGAATACAATAGAGGTTCGTGTTGAAGATGAAACGGTTTGGCTTACACAGAAGTTGATTGCCGAGCTTTTTGGTGTGGATGTAAGAACGGTAAATGAGCACCTTAAAAATATCTATGCTGAAGGTGAATTAACAGAAGAAGCAACTATCCGGAAAAACCGGATAGTTCAAAAAGAGGGAATCAGAGAAGTAAACAGAGATGTTCTTTTTTATAATCTTGATGCCATCATATCCGTTGGCTACCGTGTGAATTCATTGAGAGCAACGCAGTTTAGACAATGGGCAACAGGAGTGCTGCGAAATTTTGCGATTCGGGGATATGTGCTGGATAAAGAGCGGCTAAAAAACGGTACTTTCTTAAACGAGGAATATTTTGATCATTTGCTTGAAGAAATCAGAGAGATTCGGGCAAGTGAAAGAAGGTTCTATCAGAAGATCACCGATATTTATGCAACTGCCTTAGATTATAATCCACAGACAAAAATAACAAAGGATTTCTTTAAGACTGTTCAAAACAAGTTGCATTTTGCAATCCACGGCAGTACTGCGGCAGAGGTGGTTTATAATAGAGCTGACAGTACCAAAGAGCATATGGGGCTAACGACTTGGAAAAATGCACCGCACGGAAAAATTGTAAAAAGTGATGTTTCTGTTGCAAAAAACTATCTCACAGAAAAAGAACTAAAGTCTTTAGATCGATTTGTGACGATGTACCTTGATTATGCAGAAAGCCAGGCTGAAAGAAACATCCCTATGACAATGGAAGACTGGGCTAAGAAGCTAAACGCATTCCTGCAATTCAATGAAAAGGATATATTAGAGAACGCAGGAAAAGTGACGGCTGCTATTGCAAAGGAATTTGCAGAGAGTGAGTTTGAAAAATACCGTATCATTCAGGACAGACTCTTTCAGTCTGATTTTGACAGATTAACAAATAGCATTAAGAATGATGAAGAGTAACACCTGACTATTTGTATCATAAAAAATACATCTGTAAAACATATACAACGCACGTTGAAGTGGTTGCTCAGATGTACTTTAATGGAAAGAGGTAAACATTACAACATATAGTGATTTTTCAAGCGGTTAGACACTATATATTGATTTTCTGGCGGTTTAAGAAAAGGGTTATTTTAACCGTTTAAAATGGCTTATCCATAAATGTACTTTAATTTTCACTCAAAAAAACTCCATAAGCAGGGAAAAGATTGGCATTGAATTTTTAGAAATCAATGCTGATGTTGTTATTTGTCGAAATTTTATTAATGATTTTTTTTAGGGTTTGTGGTAATATACAATGATATTTAGTTTTTATTGTATTTGGTGGAGGGATTTGATTGGAACTAAATAAATATATGAAACTAGCCCTAGAAGAAGCAAAAATTAGTTTGCGTGAAGGTAACAACGGATTTGGTGCGGTTATTATTAAGGATGAACAAATAATTTCTTCTGCACATGATACTGAAGATACTGACGACGATTCCACTTCACATGCAGAAATTAATGCAATAAAAGAAGCATCAAAAAAATTAGGAAAAAAGCTTACAGGATGCATTTTAGTATCGACGCATGAGCCATGCCCTATGTGTGCTACAGCAGTAGTGTGGTCAGGCATATCTGAAATTGCTTATGGATATTCAATCAAGGAAGCAATAAAGCAGGGAAGAAAGCGAATAGAATTAACCTGTTGTGAACTGTTTAAAAGAGCAAGTGCTAACATAAAAATTCATGAGAACATATTAAGCCGTGAATGCTCGATTCTATACAGAAAAGATGTAAGAATAGAAATTGAAAAATTGCGAAATGCAAATGATCAAATACTTAATGAATTAAATACTGATTCAATAAATAGAAGAGTCAAATGGTTTTATGAAAATCGTGAAAGATTCGAATTTATAAATGATAATATATTGGATTCGGGCTATAAACTATTACTTAACAGGTTCAACATTACAGAAGACGAAGCGCCAATTGTGGAGAAATCAGAGAGGAAGATCGTTTTTCATTCCAAGAACTTCTGTCCAACTTTAGAAGCATGTAAAATATTAGGACTTGATACAAGAGTGATTTGTAAAAAGTTGAATGAAAATTCTACAGATACATTGATAAGACAAATCAACCCACAGCTTAGGTTTTCAAGGAATTATGAAAAGCTCAGACCCTATACGGAGTACTGTGAGGAAATAATCAGTATGGAAGAGAAGTGAAATCATGAAGGACTTAAGGCAATAGTATTATTACAACTATAATATTATACTAAAAAGCGCAGAAAAGCTTATAAAATATGCATTGCTTGGTGTTAGTTAAAACAACATTAAAAACTCAAAAGCCTAAAAAGCGGATACATTTTTAGCCAAAGAAAATGTATCCGCTTTTTTTATTGCTTAATTTTATAAGGAAAGGATTGATACGAAAATGATCACTGCCACCATCCAAAACGGTGCATACTCGCACAGCCAACTCATCGACCTCACATTCCCTATTGAGGAGGAAGCCATGGTGGAAAAGCTCGGTGAGATAGGCATCAGCGACAGCAACATTGTGAGCTGTCATATAGTGAAGATAAGCGGCGAGGTTCCTGCTCTTTGCGTACTTGAAAACAACTGCATCAATGCGGATGAGCTGAACTATCTGGCCAGACGGATAGACAGCTTCGATAATTATGAGCTTGCCAAGTTCCAAGGTGCAATTGCAAGAGCGGGTATCTGCACTATGAAAGATCTTATCAATCTGACTTTCAACCTTCACAACTATACGGTCGTCACAGATTTCTCGAACCTTAAAAACATCGGATGTAAACACTACATGGATAAGAACATCGGGTGTCCTTCAAATGAAATTGAAAAGCTCGATTTTGAAACAATGAGCAGGAATCTTTTAAGCAGCGGTGATAGTAAGATAACTCCTTATGGTGTGGTGTTTTGCAATAGGCTTCCTATCGAAGAAGTATACGATGGCAAAATGTTTCCCGATTATGATTACACCAGCGATTATATACTGAAGCTGGAAGTCAGGCGAAAGGACTCGCCAACAGAAAATCCCCAAAAGACATGGCTGTACCTTCCCGCATCGGAGGTTGAAATTGCATCAGCCCTGTCGGAACTGGGCGCAGCTTTCCTTGATGACTGTGTTTTTACACACTATCAAAGCATCATGCCCTGCTTTGACAGTGTGTTCTCAGAAAGTGAGGACATGGAAATGTTGAATACCTTAAGCAATGCCATTTCAAAAATCCTGGACAGCAATATGGGTGCTAAGTACAAAGCCGCCCTCCAATATGAGTATTGTACCGACCTGGACTTTGCCATTGACATTGCGCAAAACCTTGACTGCTATGATTTTTATCCCGAATTATCCTCACCGGCAGACTATGGACGGCAGGCACTGCTGGAAGCATCTAAGTTCCCGTCCGATGATGCCGCCTTTAAGCTTCTGGATTTTAGCAGATACGGTGAAGCAAAAATGAAGGAAGATGGTGTGCAGTCCACGGATTACGGATTGATTTGCCGCAACGGGAAAGAGTTTGTATATGAGTTTTGCCAGAAGCCTGGCGGCTCAACAAGGACGAAAAGGCGATGATCTGGTTATTCTCTTCTATCGTAAACCAGACACGGTCCGTCTCATTGCGCAAATAAGGCATCTGCTGGATATATTTTTCTTCCGCAAAGAACCGGCCCATTTTGGAATAGAAAAGCGCTTTGTCATAAGCCCCTTCGAAACATGAAATCTTATTCATTACCATCTTCAACCTCCATGGAGAGAAGTGCTTTCCGCATATATCTGTCCTGTGCATTCTCCAAATGAAATAAGTTCCGGTATTGTTTTCTAAGATGCTGCAAAAGCATCACATCTGTCTTTGTGGGAGCAAAACTGAGACGCTTTAACCAAAAATCATTTTTCTCGATGGCCCGCGCCACCCGCCGCAGGCCCTTTAGCTTTTCTTTGGAACCATTGGCTGAATTGGTATGTAAATTCTTCAAACTCCATCCCCTTTTTGAACCAGATCCACTCTTCCGGGAGATTCTTTTCATGAATGACGCAATCGTAAGCCGGCATATCCCGGACCCATTTATCCCGTTCATTTTGATCCCAGCAAATCCAGGTGGGCTGGATGACAGATACCGCATTTCGCAAGGAGAGCGGCAGGCAACACCAATAAAACTGATCTACTACATCAGCCGTGATTTGCCGTAGTTCTTCGATATGCCTGATAGTAGCTTGATACTGACTTTCCAAATCGATATATAAGACGCTGAATTTTTTACCCTTTCGCCGTGCGCCATCAGCGCATAGCTGGAGCATAACAGAACTGTCCTTGCCTCCGGAAACACAGAGATATATGAAATCAAAATCAGTAAAAACTAAGTCAATTCGTTCTCTTGCTGCAGTCATCACATCCTTCGTAGTATATACCTTTGAGATTTAAAACACCTCCCACTTTTTTACCAGCATAAGAATGTACCCTTAAAGAAGTAAACAGCTGATGCATAGATGAACTATTTACTAACGAAATATATTTAAGTATATCTTTTTTGGTCAATAACAGGTATCTGATTGTTCCTAATAGGGATATTTTTGAGTCGAATTGTATTTAATACGAAAATACGATGATTGGTGACAAGTTTACCCAAAATCAGGCCGATGCATGTTATTTTAATTGCAAATATTGAGTAAAGCAATATTTGCAATCCAGTATAATGAAGGAGAATTTATAAAAATGAATTTAGGCTTGATACATTTAAAAATCAGAGACAAGCAGGTACAAGCATTTTTAATTAACGCAATTCTTACATTCAAAGGAAAATTGGCATGATGAAAACCGAAATTAGATGCAAAAGTAAAGTATTTCCAACCCGTAGAGCCTTTGCCAAGCGCTACATTCCTGTAATACAAAAGTTTATATATAGCCATATTATCGCTTTAGCATGGATGCTCATTTCAATTTTTGCTTCTATGCAATGGATTAAGGAGCTTGGAGAATTGATTACAATACCGGTTGCAGTTATGGTTATTGCAGGTATTGCTTATATACCGGGCTATATGAATGCATTTATGGTTTCAAGCTTATTATTTGACAGGCAGCCTCCTGTTAAAGTGTTGAATCCTACAGAAGAAATAACGATTTTGATTGCCTGTTACAATGAAGAAAAAAGCATCGAAAATACATTGCGGTATGTAGCAGCACAGGAGTACGATGGAAAGTTAAAGACAATCGTTATTGACAATAATTCCAGTGACCGTACGGCTGATGCAGCCAGAGCAGCAGGTGAAAAATTTCATCTGAATGTTATGGTCCTTCATGAACCGGTACCGGGTAAAAACAATGCATTGAACGCTGCACTAAAATATGTTGACACTAAACTGCTGATCACTTTAGATGCGGATACGTTGATGCATAAATCGGCAGTTCGTTATATTGTAGGACGCATGATGACCTCGCCTTCGGATGTATGTGCGGTTGCCGGTACGGTCCTGGTTCGTAACAGCCGTAAAAAATTAATGGCAAAAATACAGGAATGGGATTATTTTTTAGGGATTTCAAGTATTAAGAGACTTCAAGGCTTATTCCAAGGCACCTTGGTTGCCCAGGGTGCTTTTTCCTTATATAAAACAGAAGCAGTGAAAGAAATAGGCGGCTGGCCCGATGCAATTGGAGAAGATATTGTTCTGACATGGCGTTTATTATCAAAGAAGGGCCGGGTATATTTTGAGCCTTTAGCCGTTGCCTTTACGGATGTTCCGGAGACGCTCAAGCACTTTTTCCGGCAGCGCAGCCGTTGGGCCAGGGGTATGATAGAGGCATTAAAAGTAATTAAGCCTTGGCAGCACCCCTTTGTTTTCGTCAGATACTTAACAGGTGTCAATCTTATTTTTCCATATTTAGATATCATTTATACTTTCTGCTGGATTCCTGGCTTGATTTTAGCCTTTTTTGGCTGTTATTGGATTGTAGGTCCTGCCACACTGTTCGTACTGCCACTGGCTATGATCGTGAATTATATTTTATATCGTTATCAAAAGAATGTCTTTAAAACCTTAGAGTTGCGTATCAGAAAAAATATTTTGGGTTTTATTGTGTATACATTGACCTATCAGTTATTGATGAGTCCAATATCTGTCTGGGGATATTTTCAGGAGCTTTTTAGACTTAAGCGGGTATGGAAATAGTTGATTACGAATATAGTAAAAATAATTTACTCATTCTCAAACCATGAATTGGAGAAAATATCTATGACAAAAAGAATAAATATCATAATTGTTTTGGTTGTTTTTGCCGCGATATTTATTGTTTTTTTTTCGACCAATAAAAATAACGTGCAAACAGGTTTAATAACGAATCCGAATTTTGAAAGGCGTGCAGACTGGGAGAATTGGGGTGGATTCTCTTATACTTCTGCCAGTGGCCAAGTCTATGAAGGCAAATATAGTGCTGTTGTCAGTCAGGCAGAAGGCGGAGCCGGCAGCAAAATTATATCAGGTATTGAGCCGGGTCAAACTTATACGCTGTCTGGATATGGGAAGGTAAATAAAATCGGACAGGTAGGAATATTGGGAGTTGACTGCCTGGATAGTGAAGGAAATAAGATAAAGGATGGTAAATTTATTGTTGCTTTTTCGAAGACATCCTTTGAAAAACAATCTGTTTCTTTTACTACAGTATCTGGTACCGCTCAACTGTCGGTCTATCTGTATGTCGTAGAGCTTTTAGAAGGCGGAGAGGTGTATTTTGATAATCTAAGCCTTGTTTTAGAGGATTATATCTTGAAGCCCCAAATAAACAATGGGGCTTTTTTGCCGCAGGATTGGTTCAATACGGTTCAGGCACCTGACGACATTGCTGATTACGTTAAAGAGTTGAAAGAACAGCGAATTCGATATCAATTTGCGGATATTGGAGTATTATACGGCGATGGAACGCTGGAGCCCAAGAATTATGCCGGATTAGGTCACTGGATTTATCATTCCCGTCAAATCGATGCTGAACAGGAAATTATCCTTGTTGTCAATTACAATCAGAGAGTTTTGCTGAATGATTTTGGAGATGAAGCAAGCAGGAACCCGCTATTTGGGACAAAGCGTTTTAATCAAAATCTAAATGATATTGTTGATTTGTTATTGAATAAAGGGGTTCTCTATGAAAATGAGTATTATAAGGCAGATGGTATACACATTGATTTTGAACCTTTTATTCCGGACGATAAATTACTGTTAAATACTTTAGCTTATTTAAGAAAAAATGCACTGAAGGAAAACAATCATTTCTCAATTGCGGCCCCTATAAACTATTCAGACCTTAAGAACTGGGATGCTTCGTTTATTAAACAAGTTGCCTCTGTAGTGAATCAGATCAATCCAATGTTATATGATTTAATGGGTTGGGATTCTCCAATTGATAATCCTCAGGTTTATCAGGAGTTAATTTGTTCTGAAATAATGAGATACAGTGAGGCGATTGGCGATATTGGACCAAATGGACAACCAGCCAGGCTGATGCCGTGGGTACCTGCTTATGAACGCCGGTTTATAGAGGAAACACTGGTTATCTATCATGATCCATATATTGAAAATATTTATGGAGCTGTACAAGGCATCAATAAGGCAATCGTTGATGGAGCCAATGTATATGGAGCAGGTATCTTTTGGTGGCCCAGTTTTATGGGGCATTATCCCTCTCTTTATCCTAAGAGTTATTATCTTGTTGATCAAAGCAGTTGGAGGAAGTATTGGGTTATTGAGTAACCAATGGTTGGTAGTCTTATCAGGATCGGGCTTAGACTATTTATGTCCTCAATAACATAAAGTCCCAATAAGCCGGCAAAAATTGCCCTTATTGGGAACAAAAAAAAGCCAATTGAAGACAAAAAACAACATTACACACTGAAATAAAATATTCTGGTATAGGTTGATCACATTAATGCCTCTTTAAAATAAAAGGAAGGAGAATAAATATGGCACTGAATTTTGAAAAAACAACCACCAGCAAATATCTCATGTTTAAAACGGGCAGCCAGCTTTATGGCCTACCCATCCCTCCTGTGCTTAAAGTTATAGTGCAGGAGGATATTATTCCTCTGGTTGACTGTCCCGACCACATCAAGGGCACCATCATTTCGAATGATACTGTAATTCCCGTTATTGACCTCCTCTTTTGCTTACGCTCTGAAAATACAGCATTGTCAGAACACAACAGTATTATTGTCTTAAGTATCGGACAAGAACTGCAAGGATATCTTGTAGACGAGGTGATCGAGGTGACTGATATCCTGGAAAAAATGGAGGTATCAACCAGTTTGGCAGAAAAACCGGAACGTCGTTTTTTAGACGGTATGGCCAGATTGAACGATCAGGATGTTTTTCTGGTTGGTGTAACAAATCTTCTTTCGATTACACTAACAGACATACAGGAGGAGATTTTAAATGAAAAACTTGAAAATCGGTAAAAAACTCAGCATCACATTCGGTATTGTAGTCATTCTTTTTATGATTACAGTTATAAGCGCTGTATTGGGTGTGCGGACGCTGTCCTCGAATTTCACGACTTACCATAAGGGCCCCGCTACGACCAGTACCGTCGCCATGGATATGCGACGGGGATTGATGGAAATGGAAAAGTATCTGATTTTGATGTGTAGCACAGAAAGCATCAATGAAACCCAGCAATATGTTCGGGAGTTTGAAGCTACAATGGCTGCCGTAGATAACAGCTTTTCAATTCTGGAAAAAAACCTGATTTTGCCAGAAGAGCAGGGGCTGTTGAAGGAGATACGAACTATTCTGGAGTCAAATAAGAATAATCAGGACAGAATTGTAACCTTGTCAACAAACAACCAAAATGAAGAAGCGGCTGCCCTATATAAGGCAAATGTCAGCCCTATTTTTACAAATGTAAGAGGGTTGGTCAATACCCTGGGAGAAAGTACCGAGGAAGTAGCAGAAGATTTCTATAACAAGGGTCAAGCTGCTGGACGGAACACATATATTAGGATTGTAGTGTTAGCATTCATTTCTCTTATTGCCATCATCCTTTTTAGCGTTTATATTGTCCGCAGCATTACAAAACCCCTTAAAGAAATCGAGCTGGCGACCGGGCAGCTTGCTGCCGGAGATTTGAATGTCGTTATTACATATCAGTCTCAGGACGAGCTTGGTTCTCTGGCAGACAGTGTCCGTGCTTTAATCGATAGTTTTAATCAATATATCCACAATATTTCCGAAGTACTTGGCAAAATGGCGGAAGGGGATATGACGGCAGCGATTACGATGGAGTATCAGAAGGATTTTATACCTATCAAGGTATCCATGGAGCACATCCTTTCATCTTTGAACAGCACGCTGTTACAGATTAGCCAGACCTCTGAACAGGTGGCTTCTAGTTCTGAACAAGTATCTTCCAGTGCCCAGATGCTTGCCGAGGGAGCTGTGGAACAGGCCAGTACCATTGAGGAATTATCGGCTACCATCACGGACATTTCTGATCGTGTAAAACACAACGCGGAAAATGCACAACAGACCAATGTCATGGTTTCTGAAACTGCTGCAGAAATTGAAAACGAAAGCCGTCAGATGAAGCAGCTGGTAACAGCAATGGAGAATATCTCAAATACCTCTGACCAGATCAGCAAGATCGTTAAAACCATCGATGACATTGCCACCCAGACCAACCTTCTTGCGCTGAATGCCGCAGTGGAGGCAGCAAGGGCTGGTGATGCCGGAAGGGGTTTCGCAGTGGTTGCAGACGAAATACGTAAACTTGCAACGAATTGCGCTGAGGCTGTCAAGGACACCACCATGCTTATCGAGAACACCATACGTGCGATTGGCAATGGCACACAAATGGTAGAAGAAACGGAAAAGTCACTTAATGCTATTGTCGAGAAAGCAAGGGTTGTTTCAAAGTTGGTGAATGAAATTGCAGATGCTTCCGATGCGCAGGCTGCAGCAATCAGTCAGATGACCATAGGGTTTGATCAGATTTCTGCGGTTGTCCAGAACAATTCTGCAAGTGCAGAGGAAAGTGCCGCCGCCAGCGAGGAACTTTCCGGACAGGCTCAAACTCTGGAAGAACTCATCAAACAGTTTCAGCTGAAAGGATTGTCTGCCAAAAAAAAGCACCGGGTTACCACGATTAACGAGTCGACTCCTGTCAGCAGCAGTAAAACGGCAGAGTTGAAGAAATACTAGTATCGCAGTCATAGGCGTGCTGCTACAAAAACGTAAATAGTTTTTGCAGCCGGGATTACTTTTTTAAGTGATCCCGGCTGCTTTCTTTTCTATTTCTCTGTTCCCGGTATCCATCTTTGACATCCTGTTTGTTCTAATTGCTCGTTTTTTATTGAGAACAGGAAACGGATAATTAGATACAAATCAGCCTGAAAAAAGGGTGGTGCTTGATATACTAACAAATATCAATATTTTAAATTTGAAAGAATCGATGTAAACAGAGATATAAAGAAAAAAGCTAAAAGGAGGATGTATATGATCTGTGTCTGCATTTGTGAAAACAATGTAATGACCGCCAAAAAATACAGAGAAATGCTGACAAAGATTTCAAGGAAGCACAACATTGATGTCAACATAACCAGATTTTCCAATGGAGAAACGCTTTTGCTGCACACAATGAATCACCCCCATGAAGCAGACATTATATACATGGACATATTTATGGAGGAACTGGGCGGCATTGAAACCGCCAGAGAACTGAGATTGCGCGGCTGTCAAGCCGGTATCATTTTTCTTTCCAACAGTGTGGAGCATGTATTTGATGTGTTTGACATCAAACCGGTGCAGTACCTGGTTAAAGGTTCAACTTTTGAAGAGAAATTTGAGAAGGTATTTTTGCGGGCAGTTGAGCTGGCCAGACAGAAAAAAACGAAATTTCTTGCCTGTAAGTTTGGCAATAGCAAAGTCATGATTCCGATAGAAGACATTGCATATATAAAAATTAAAAAGCGTCTGATTAACGTACATCATAAAGGAAGAGAGTTTCGGTTTTACAGCAGTCTGGAAAAACTGGAAAAACAATTGCAGGATAAAAACTTTATACGGACACACCGCTCTTATATGGTAAATCTCTTTTATATTACCACCTTTCATCCGCAGTTTCTTGTTTTAAAAACCGGAGAGGAAATACCTGTCGGCGGAACCTATACCAACAAGGTGAAACAGGCATTTTTGAAATTATATGGCAAAACTTCAAGTAGGCCATTGTTATAATGTATATTAAGAAATATTACCCAGGATAGCCGTTACAAGAATTGACAATTGGGAAATGCAAGTTAAAGGGTGAACAATTGATAGTATTATGGTAGCTATAAAATAAAAGAGTATGCAAAAAATGTTAATACTTTTACATACTCTTTTTTGACAAGGTATCTATTTTGTTATCTCTATTTTCTCTAATAAGATCATCAAGGCATCACACAAACGCTGTCTATAATTTTTGAGCAAAGGACGACCTTTTTATATTGTCAATCATAGCTGTTTTCTTCCAGAAATAGTTTGGAAGTGATATACTTGTATCATTTTATGATTTATACTATAATAGCAAAAATGTAATAATAAAAAGAAAAAAGGTTTGAATATCACGTATAGAAGCATGCATAAAGGAGGGTGAAACAGGATATGGTGACAGTTTTTCTTTGTGATGACAATCAGAAAACTATAGAGCACTACAGCCGTCTGATTGCTAAAATCACCCAAAAACATCATATAGAGATGACCCTCTCCGCTTTTAACAGTGGAGAAGAACTGCTGTTTCATCTGTCTGATTCTCCGGACCAAGCAGATATTATCTACCTAGATATCCTCATGGGAACGTTGAACGGGATGGATACCGCAAGGCAGCTCCGGGCCTATGGGTGTAAGGCTGAAATCATTTTTCTTACCACCAGTGAGGATTATGTCTATGACGCATTCGACATTACACCGGTGCAATATTTGCTGAAAGATGCCACTGGGGAGGATAAGTTCGAGCAGGTGTTCCTGCGTGCCGTAGACCTGGCAGAAAAGAAAGCGACGGATATGTTTTTGTGCGAATCGGGCAACACGCAGAAAATAATCCCGATCAAGGAAATTTCCTTTTTTGAAATCTGGAAGCGGGTTGTAACTGTTCACCACAACGGCAAGGAAACCATTGAATTTTACGGAACTCTGGAGCAGCTGGAGAGACAGCTCCGGGATAAGGATTTTGTCCGTGTTCACCGTTCGTATCTGGTCCACCTGCCCTATATTGCAAAATTTCAGCAGCAAAGCCTGCTGTTAAAAACAGGAGAAAATATCCCCATCGGTGTGACTTATTTGAAGCAGGTTAAGCAGCTTTTCTCCGACTATATATCCCGATCCAACATCCACAGCTTCAAATGAAAGGGCGGTTGAGCACATGATGGTGATCGCAATTGTATCACTGGTTGCGTATAATATTTTTATTTTTTTCTATTTGAAAAGACTGTTCCCGCTTAAACGGGAGCACTGGCTTTATTATGCAGCTGCGATTGCTCTCAACATCGGCGCTTTTTTGATATCGGATATCTGGGACTTGCACCAAATCGGTGTTTTTCTTATTTTAGGTTCTACTCTGCTTATCTTTAAGCTGCTTTTTCGTATGAAGGGCTTGCAGGTTTTGTGCACAGGCGGCATGTATATGTTCTCCTTATATAGCAGCAGGGGTATCATTGTTTCCCTCTATGCCATCATTTTAAAAAATAGCATTGCCGGAGTACTTAGAAATGAGGTCTATTATTATACGATAATCGTATTGGCAGTACTTTATTCAATGCTGATTTTCACTCTTATAAGAAAAACGATAGTGCCGCTGGATAAAATGAAGCAACTGCTATGCAACAGAGAACAGCTAAAGTTCGCTGTCATTTATCTTTTCCTGCTGATTATTTATCTTTTGCTGGTCAATGACGGCCGCTTTTGGGGGATAAGGCCCCTATGGTTTTCTACACTATACCTTATTTCATTCACCATGGGTAAGTTGGGATTGCTGTTTGTCTTGAATCATACGATCAGGGTTTCGGTGCTGATGGAGTATGAACTGCATACCCGTCAGCTGCAGGAACAACTTGAAAGGCAAATAAGGCATTACAAATCATATCAAAGATATACGGAGAGCTTCCGGGCATTTAAGCATGACTATAAAGACATGATGGCGTCGGTTAAGACGCTGATTAAAAATCATGAAAATGAAAAGGCTGTCAAGCTGATCGACGATATACACGATACCATGCAAAAAAGTGTGCTGGTTCATAAAACGTATTCCAACAATGTTTTACTGGATGCTGTACTGCAGGATGCAGCCAACACATGTGAAGAAAACCACATCAGATTTTCATCGTTTATCTATCTTCCGTTAGATATGATTCTTTCCGAGCTTCATATTATCCGTATTTTTGCCAATGTGCTTAACAATGCTATCGAGGCGTGCTGTAAGGTTCCCGCTCTGGAGCGGTTTATTGAAATCACAAGCAGCGGCAATCAGGATTGGACAATGATTGAGGTGGCAAATTCTTTTAATGGTGAAGTGATTCTCGCAGGCGAAGAATTGAAAACGACTAAGAAGAATAAGGATTTTCATGGATTGGGGCTGAATATCATCAAGGATATTATTGAAAGCATGGGCGGTTTGGTATGGATAGACGCGGATCAGGATAAAAGGGTGTTCACCATCAAACTCCATATTCCACAAGCTTCACAGGAAAAACCTTCATAAACGATGTAAAGCGTTGATCGTAAAAGTGCTGTGAAAAACTAAAAGTAAATATGTAAAACTTCAACCATGGGATGTATCGGTTCCATGGTTTTTTACATAAAAGCAGGAAAATAGACGCACTATACCATAAAATACTGAAATTATACATTTTTTAAGGTGTAATTAAATTGAAAATCAAGACAATTAATTAAACTGGAGTCAATAAAAAAAATATTTGCTGTCACGATTTACTTTTTTGCGTATCAATTCTATCTAAGATGCAAAGACGAAATATCAATTTTATTCAGATTTAAGCCGCAAATGTCATGACACAATCACCGTGTTCGCGGCTTTTTTCATTGCTCTCTCTGTTTATTTAATACAATAAGCTTATGGAATACATTTTTTAGTGGATCAGATTTTTTTGCAATATGTTATAAACCATTCTTTTTTTAGCTTAATTGTTATTGATGACAAAAACGCTCATTAAGGATAAAACCTATAACAAAATGGTTTTGTCATCAATGGGCTTTTATTGTTCCGAATAAATTTATTATTCCACAAGGAACATTCTGATGATGGCTGATTTGTCGGCAGTCAGCATTGTCGGCCATTGGACTGCCGGATTTATCCGCGTACTAGCTATCGCAGCCGCCTGCCTGTAATATGAAATGCTATTTATCACAGCTTTTCATTATTGGGAACAATAAAATGCCAATTGAATACAAGCATCATACATAAACATTAAGAGACAGATATAATTCCCATATGCTGATGATGCTTTTGCATCATTTTGGAATGGAAGAACTCAGTGGCATAAAAGAAGCTGCTGAATATAGAGGATAAAAAATCGAGTGTTGAAATCAAAAATTCATCAACTGCAGTTAAAAGGAAAATTGCTTTTGTTTTCCAAAAGGAATAGAACGAAATGGAGTGGCATGGTGCATACGGAGATGGAACAGCTTTACGTAGAATAAGTTCTTTCCGACACAAGGCAAACACATCATTTATTGGGAGCAAAAAAGAGCAAATTAAGTACATGGTAAAATACAACATCCTTTAGCAATTTTATACTTGTACTCATAAGGGCACGGACATGTACTCAGTTTAATGCAATAGTTAAAGGAGGAGATACCTATGAAACACCAAAACAAGTTATCAAAGTTCACCTGGGAGGGACTTGGAGATATCAGTGCAGGCAGAAAAAATTTGGGCCCGGATATGCCGGTGCTTGTTTACCGATTGTTCCAATATACCTTAAAGGATATTTTAGCCCGAGAATATGATGAAGAAACTGCCTGCCGCCTGTATCGAGCTGCCGGACATTTGGCTGGTACTGAGCTGGCAAAAAACGTACTGGATCTTTCCGGAGACTTTGATTTTTTTATCGCAAACCTGACCAATAAGCTCAAAGAGCTTAAAATCGGAATTCTGCGTATTGAGAAAGCTGATCTATATTCGCTTTCTTTTACCCTGACGGTTTCAGAAGATTTGGATTGTTCAGGTTTGCCTGTTTCAGGCGAAACGGTATGTGACTATGATGAGGGATTTATTGCAGGCATTCTTGAAACGTACAGTGGGCATCCTTTTACAGTCAAGGAGATCGATTGCTGGGCAAGTGGAGATAGGACCTGCCGGTTTACTGCTGCTAGCCAGTGATATGGACAGGGAGGCGGTTACATGTAACACGAGAACAAGTCATCTAGGCTCAGCTGGGAGGGCTTTGGAGATGTTGACGATGGCATAAAAAATCTGGGGCCAGGTACGCCGGTACTTGTATACCGGTTGTTTCTATGTATGCTAAAGAATATTCGGGCCCGAGAATGTGATGAAGAAATTGGCTGTAGCCTGTATCAGCCGCTAATTTAACGTGCATATAGGAATTTTCGAGAAACGGAGGTGATGAAAGATGGAGGATGAAAGTAAAAAAACGCTTATGGCAGTGCAGTCTGCATTGAAAATACTGCTATCTGGGAAGCAGTGCGGTACGATTGAATGCTGCTCACCTGTACCCGAATTGCAGAAAGTTGTCGAGCAGTTGAATCAATTGATTCAACACTTAAATGAAATAAACCGTCTGGCCTTTGACCTTTCAAAAGGCAAGCTGGACGGTCCCACACCTTCCCGGCATAACTACATGGCCGGCGTGCTGAAGCAGCTCCACTCTCAACTGTCTATTTTAGCGTGGAGCGGAAGGCAGCTGCAGTCGGGTCAGGTGGTGAGTAAACTGGAGCATACCGGTGAACTGTTTGAGATATTTAACGGACTGATTGACCAGGTGGCATTGGTTTCTGTGCGGGGAACAAATAATTCTGCCTCCAATGTGCCCGCACCAGTTAACAGCTGGCGTTACCATCAGATTCTCCAGGCGCTCAATCTGCTTCATATCTTGGTACTGGAGGTGGACAGCAGCGGACGTGTGGTGTACGCTAACCGCCTGGCAAAAGAAATATTGGGAAGTATAGAATATATACCTTCGGAGCAAATAGAAAGCAATGTGCTGCTGGAGCTTATCGCAAAATTTAGTAAAGCGGATAATGCCTTTCCGGTCTTTCGGGAAGTCTATGAGGACAGCAGCGGTATATGGTATCGAATTATGTCAGACAGGTTTTCGCTTCCCAATGGGCAGGTATTTTATCTGCATATGATTGAAGATATCAGTGACTGGAAAAAAAGTGAATATCAGCTTGTGCTCTCGGCAACGATGGATGAGATGACCGGTACCTATAACCGCAAAGTAGGGTTGGAGGAACTGGAGAAGATTTTGTTCCATGTAGACACATCAAAAAAACACTGCGTTGCCTTCATCGATATCGATGGTTTGAAAACCATAAATGACACTTACGGTCACAATGAAGGCGATAATACGATAAAGAGTATTGCGAAGGTACTTCTATCCTCAATTCGTGACTCGGATATAGTCTGCCGGTATGGCGGTGATGAATTTCTGATCATCTTCAAAAACTGTACGGAAGAAGTTGCTGGAAAAATCATTGCAAGAATGTATAAAGAACTGAAAAAATTAGACAGTAAAAATCCAAAACCCTATACATTGTCCTTCAGTTATGGGATCGCATCCTTCTGCTCCAATCCAGCCTCCAACGTTGTAGATATACTGGCACTGGCCGATCAGAAGATGTATGCATACAAAACACGGAAAAAGCAAGAACTGCAATAGGTTGAATTACAGTCGCAGATACAGTTAAGAGGTATCATGAAGACTGCAAGATGACTTGTCACGATACTGGCAACCCGGTGAAAACACTGGGACGCAAAGCAATAGGACCTAATCTTCCGGCTGGAGGAATGGCAACCTGGCCGCAGAAGGTAGGTTTTTTTATTTTACAGAAGATAAAAATTGGGGTTGCTGTCAAAAAGAAGAAGTAGTGCGTCAATGAACTTATATTTAATATTGGGAACAAAAAAACATCAATTGAATACATTATACAACAAAATTCAGGTAAAATATTATATTTTTATATAATAGAGATCATATCAACCGGAATCCTTTGTTTTGCGGCCTTTGTTTACTTGAGAGGATTACTCAAGAGGAGGAATTAATAAAA
The DNA here is from genome assembly GCF_001750685.1 of Geosporobacter ferrireducens. GTDB lineage: Bacteria > Bacillota > Clostridia > Peptostreptococcales > Thermotaleaceae > Geosporobacter > Geosporobacter ferrireducens. Next base: position 4,522,034 of record NZ_CP017269.1, read on the forward strand.
ATGATAGAAAAATTCGATAAAATTGTATCTAAACTGGCAAACCAACAAACAATCCGGGCAGTCCGAAGAGGTTTTATATATCAGATGCCGCTGATTATCATTGGCTCAATTATTCTTGTATTGCTCAATCTCCCCATCCCGGCCTTTCAGGATTTCATGCTGAATGTTTTAGGAGAAGACTGGCGGGAGATTGGGCTGTCGATACATAAAGGTACGCTTCAAATCATGGCACTTACGACATTGATTACGGTCAGCTATGCCGTTTCAAAGGAAAAGGATCTTGTGAAATCCGGTGAGGTAAATTCAACCATTGTCGTAATAACGGCGTTGGCCTCTTTTATTGCATTCATAAATAACACAAATATGATTATAAGTGCAGAGCATGCAGGTTCTGCAGGTATGTTTCGAGCGCTGGTTGTAGCTGTAATGGCCTGCAATCTGTTTTGCTTTTTTTACAGATGCCGTGACCGTATTTGGCCTTCAGCTCTATTTTCTTATAATGGAGGTGCTCTGATCCGAGCCTCTTTTCGCGCAGTTATACCTGCTCTGCTCACCATTTTCATTTTCAGCGCAGCAAGAAGGATGCTTGATTTCACCGGATCGGACAATGCCCGATTGATGTTCACAAGAATAATAAATGAAACTTGGATGACGGGACATAACTATTTTTCAGCGTTATTCATCATTCTCACAACCCATATTTTATGGTTTTTTGGTGTACACGGCGGCAATGTAATTATGGATGCGATATCAGGTGCAACGCCGGTTGCTACTTCTGTGACGTCTGTGGCAGATGTCAGCATCTTAACCAAAGAATTTTTTGATACCTACGTCTATTTAGGCGGAGCAGGGTCAACGCTGGGGCTGCTGATTGCCCTGATGCTGGTCAGGAAAAAGAGCAACGAAAACCGGTTGGCCAAGGTTTCTGTGTTGCCTGGAATCTTTAACATAAACGAAATCATGATATATGGGTTGCCAATTATATTCAACCCTTATTATTTTGTTCCGTTTCTGCTGTCACCTGTTATTCTCAGTTTTATCGCTTGGGTGTCAGTACGCATAGGATGGGTGCCTCCAGTAACGCAGGCAGTAGAATGGACAACCCCTATTTTTTTATCCGGCTATCTCGGTACAGGATCAGTTGCCGGGATTGTGATGCAGGCAGTGAATCTGATCCTGTCCATATTGATTTATATTCCTTTCGTCCGGTTACAGGAAAGGCACCAGCAGCATACTCTTATTACAGTCTTTAAAAATCTAGCAAATGAGATTCAATATGTTCAGGAGAGACAGCAGAAAACCATTCTTAACCGCGACGACGAAACAGGTTCTCTCGCCCGCGCTTTAGTGGCTGAGATTAAAGATGGTTTTAGGAATCATACACAAATCCTGCATTTGGAATATCAGCCTAAAGTAAATCACAAAGGCGAAGTCATAGGAGCGGAGGCTCTCTTGCGTTGGATTCATCCTGTTTATGGATACGTATCGCCATTAGTCATACTAAACCTCTGTGATGAAGCCAACATTACCAATGAATTGGGGAGGTGGGTTATGCATCGGGCATTTAGCGATTTGCAGCGTTGGCATAAAGAAGGATACAATACATTGTCACTTTCTGTGAATTTAAGTCCACGGCAGCTGCAGGAGGACGAATCACTGGTTCAAACTGTGCGGTCCTACATTGGCTGGTTCGCTATTGAGTCCAGATATATGGAACTGGAGCTTACTGAAAATGCTGCAATCGATCCGAGTGACTCCACGCGAAGTAAGCTGGAGCAAATAAAGGGTCTGGGCATAAATCTCTCCATTGATGATTTCGGAATGGGGCATAGTTCTTTGTTATATATCTGTGACTTCTATGCAAATATTGTTAAGATAGATGCTTCCTTGGTTCGTACTATTACCAGCGATAGGCAGCGTCAACAGATTGTAAAATCCATTCTTTCACTTTGCGGACAACTGAACGTCAAGGCTGTGGCGGAAGGTGTGGAAACAAAGGAGCAGGTAGAAATACTACATGAACTTGGATGTCAGTATTTCCAAGGGTTTTATTTCAGTAGGTCACTGGACAGTGATAAGTTCATAGAATTTGTGAATGAACATGGATGTATACAGGAAGAAGCAGTGGTTTGAATCAATTAGAAGGTTAATGTTTGAGCTGAAATACCATGCTGAAGTTTTTTGTACTCGTAAACTGGAAGACTTACTCAATTTATACAACCGGGAATTGATGGTGATGAGAATGAGGAAGAGTCAGAAAAAAGTGAGGAGAGTAGGATAACGTCTGCTATATATGATTTGTATCGGCAACTAGGTTACTTATATCCTTTAAAAAATAAAAAGAGGTTAAACGAAGCTAACTTGTCAGTACCTGCAATGGGGATTTGGATTGTGAATTACAAAAAAACCATCTATGGGAATACAGAACGGTTTCCCGGTTTTGTTAAGACAGATTTTGAAAAAGGACAAATTAGAGTGGATTGTGGTTTCTTTACACGACCTAATTTGCTTTATTGGGAAGCATGCCTCGAATTTCAAAAAATGCCAGGGAAGAAAGAAGCAAAAGATGATATAAAAAAAGCAATGTTCTCGTCAATAAAGTCAAAAATGCTTGAATTGATTAACACTCATAAAAAGCCAATATTAGTATTAATAAAATCCGATGGTACTAGTCGACAAATATGGAAGTTTGTATCTGATACTGAACTATCAAAAGTAGAAAGGTTAAATAAGTACACGCTGAAAAGGCTATGTTTCGATAACTTAGATAGTAATAATGATGTCTTTCTCGACAGAAAAGAGAATGGTATTAGAATTATTAGAGTAAGAAATAATGAAGAGGTGCCAGATTACCTTACTGAAGAAAAAGAAGATGGAAATACGAAGAGTCTTACAGGAATATATCAGTATAAAGATATATTTTGGAGCATTGCGCCAGCGCCCAATGACAAATTGTTTCAAAACACTAGATACGCTATATCAAAAGTGACTCATCCTACTAAAGAGTGTAAAAGACCAGCCATGATTGAGATTTATCCTATACACTTGAAAGAAGGAGACGATCCTGCTGACTGGGTATATTTGACACATGTACTTCGAAAAGCAGCTCATCAATATAGAGAAACATTGAGAATGCCTTTACCATTACATCTTGCTCAAAAGCTTGAAGAATACATGGGATAGCAAGTATCTTATATTTAAATCTGTATTGGAAAGGATAAGGTATTTGCTGAAATAAACAATATATTATAGGCTTGGTAAAAAGAGGGAAGAGATGGATGCTTACGATAGAGTAGTACATATCGCAGATGAAAAAGAAGGACAAGCTGGATGAATTTAATTTCAAAAACCATGCTGAAAACATGACAACTATCATTAAGTATGTTATGGAGTACTTCAATAATTATCTTAACCCGGAAGCTTATGACTATGAAAAAATAAAAATTGAACAGACAGCTATAAAAATCGAACAGGAAATTGGATCTACTTTTCCTAAAAGTAAAAATTTTGTCGTCGAATATTATAAGAAATGTAAAGCACGAATAGACAGAATACTCAAGTCTTGGCTTAAAGATTTGAAATATTTTCAGCTTTTCTATTGTACTGAGGATTATGTAAATGTCGTAAATGGATTTTGTGACAGTGCAAAAATGAGGGGAACTGGAATTGAACAATATAAGGATAAACTCATAATTTTAGTTCAGGAAATAAAAGAGAACGAGACTGAGAAACCTTCAAGACTGACAAGGGGACGGGGTTGTTGACACAGATAATACCTCTATGATATAACTTACCATAGAGGTGATTTTCGTGCCAAGAATAAAAAGCAAAAGTGGAATATATCATAGCATTATGAGAGGAATAAATCGTCAAACTGTGTTTGGAGATGGGGAAGATTATCATAGGTTTATTTCAAACCTTACAAAAGTACAGTGAGATTAGTGGATACAAATTATATACCTATTGCTTGATGAGTAATCATCTTCATCTGCTACTAATGGAGGATAAAGATCCATTAGAGACTGTTATGCGAAGGATATGCTGTAGCTATGTTTTATGGTATAACAAGGAGGAAGAGTAGGATATTTGTTACAAGATCGATTTAAAAGCGAGCATGTAGAGGAGGGTGCATATTTCCTAACAGTTCTAAGGTATATTCTTCAGAATCCTGTAAAAGCTGGTATAGTAGCTAAAGTTGAAGACTATTTATGGACGAATTATACAGATTATACTGGAGAAAAATATCAGACGGATATAGACTTGCCTTTGATATTTTAAATGTAGATAGAGAAAAAGCTGTTAGGAAATTTATTGAGTATATTGATAAAGATAACGATGGTAAATGTCTAGAAATAAAAGAAAGCCGACAGATAAAGGATAATGATGCTATAAAAATAATCAAGGCTCATTGTAAGGTTAAGCAGGGCTTAGATTTACAGATGGTTGATACAGATAAAAAAGATAGATACATAAAAGAATTAAAGGAAGGGTATGGCCTATCAATTAGACAAATTGAAAGATTGACAGGAGTTAGTAGAGGCATTATTCAAAAGCGTAGTGTGACGGTAACCCCGTCCCCTTGTCACTAAGACGGGCATGTAAACAATTTTTTGTATTTTCCTCGACCGGGCAATAATAAGGGTCGAGTATCATTCTTTTTGGGTTAACATAAAATGAAGATTGGTGAAACAAGTGTTGAAGGAGTAGAGTCCTGTATCAACAGATACTGGCATCAAGCAGAAAGAATGGGCGTATTTTGAAGATGGGTGGCATCCCTCTGGTCGGTAAAGGATAATCAAGAGGAGGTTTATTTATGAAAATTCGACGACGATACACATGCCCACTTGAAATAGTACATGATTTTCTTAGAGGAAAATGGAAGACGATCATATTATATCAACTAAAACACGGACCTAAATCTTTAACTGAACTTGAAAAGTGCATTGTAGGGATTAATCAGAAAATGCTGATACAAGATTTAGCTGATTTAATTGAGTTTCAGGTAGTTAATAAAATAAAATATGAAGGTTACCCGTTAAAAGTTGAATATAGTCTTACAGCGGAAAGAGGACAAAAAATTATTGAAGCTATCAATATATTGCAATCTATAGGAAAAGAGTACATGAACGAAAATGGAATGAAAATCTAAGTCCGTGAATTTGATACTAACAAAAAAGTAGGTACTTCAAAAATGAATGAATACTTGCTACAATTTATTTGTGATACATACTATATGTTTCGTGCCAATGTTCTTTCAACATAAGCAGTATAATCAAGCACGAAATTTGCATATTGAACGTGAATATAAATATTATCTGTCGATGTAAATTCTCTATTACGTTCAATATAGATGCTTAATTAAAGGAGGACAGTTATGAAAAAGGCATTACTAATTATTGATGTTCAGAATGATTATTTTGATAATGGGGCTTATCCGTTATCTAATGCTAACATGGCAGCGAAAAACATTCAGGGTGTGCTGGGCAAGTTTAGAGCAGAAGGAGATTTAGTCGTATTCATTAAGCATATTAACATGAAAGAGAGTGCTACATTTTTTAAGCCTGAAACACTCGGTTCAGAGATTTATAAAGCAATTGAGCCAATTGAAGGAGAAACGGTTATTATCAAACACACTCCGAATAGTTTCAGAGATACGGAACTACATCAGTTTTTACGATTACAGAAAATTAAAGAATTAGTGATTGTAGGTATGATGACACAGCATTGCGTAGATACAACAGTTAGAGCAGCTTATGATTTAGGATATTCCAATATACTTCTTTATGATTGCTGTGCAACGAAAGACCTGGTTTTTAGTGGCGAAACTATAGCTGCAAATATAGTTCAATCCACTTTTATGGCTGCACTGAGTCGCGGTTTTTCAGATGTTATGAGTTCTACAGAATACTTGAGGAAAATTAAATGAAGACTAATAGTAATTATCAAAATAAGGTTAATGATTTAGTATCTCAGCTTCATGAAGGTTGCTTCCTTGTTAGCAATAATGAAAAGGAGATAAATGTAATGACCATAGGCTGTGCACTGATTGGATACATGTGGCAAATGCCTATGGCAATGGTACTTGTCAGAGACACACGGCATACGAAAGAATTGCTTGAGAGTTCAGATGTTTTTACTATAAACATCCCAAAGAAATTTGAAATGCTAAGGGAGTTAGAAATATGTGGTAAAGCAAGTGGTCGTAAAGTAGACAAATTTGAGAAATGCAATTTCAAAACAGCTTCAACAGATTCTGGTGCAATATACATCACTGGATGTAAAACGGTGCTAGAATGTAATATCGTATATAAGCAGATTGTTACATCTTCAAATTTAAGAAGTGATATCCTTAATAATATTTATAGCAATGAGGATTACCACACTTTATACTTCGCAGAAATCACTAGAATTATTTAGGATGGGATTCAGGTTATTGAAAGCCACCTGCTCATACCAAGTACCTGCGTATTGAGAAAGCGTTGGAGTGTAGAAATCTTGTAAATGAAAGTATTCTTAGTATAGGTAATTGGCTAGGCTAATCATAGCCGTAGACAGTTATGATACTAACTATCTTTAATAGAAGTTGCATTAAAAAAGGTTTTTGCCAAATTTACACTACCACCAAGGCACCACTAGGTCTTCACGACATCATTATTGTCTACTCAAGGCATGTGGAGTGTATAATTCTGATGACGAATTGTGGTCAAAAGGACGAATAAGACGAATTGACCACAAAATGTTGTGGTTTGAGAGGCAAACAAGGGCGAAAACGGGGGTGAAAAATGCCACTTTTTTGCCCTTGTTTTCAGACGAAAATATAGATATTGTAAGGATTTGTAATATGTGATATTTTAAAAAGAGAAATTAATAGTGGAATGAGGTTAATTTGTGATGAAAAAAGCAACAAAGATTAGATTGCTGAAGGTTGGAATGTTTGTGAGTGGAGCACTTACAATCATGCTTGCTTTGAGTGATTTCATTATAAAACAGCTTATAAAATTAATGCTTAAAGCAGATGTTGAGGTAGAAGGGGCATCATCCATAGGAATTATTGGAGGAGCCGATGGTCCAACTGCGGTTTTCATTGCAACCAATGAATTGTTTGCTTTTAAATACATTTGGATGTTGATTTTTTTAGTTATAATGGGTGCTTGTTTTTTGCTTTGGAGAAAAGTTTCTAAACTTAGTTAGATAGAGGAGAAGGTTTTGGGTGATTAGACATGATGAAAGTCTGGAAGATAAAATTTTTAATATGTATGAGAAATTAGGTATAGGAAACGATGACGCATGTCTAAATTGCAGAAACACTACTCAAAACCTTTCAAGACCAGTTTCTTTTTGGTTTGTTGGCGATAAGTATTGTTTCAGTAAATATAAACTATTATTCATCGGTAAAAATGCTAGGGGAAATCCAGGTGTGGCTAGAAACTCATATTTAGACTCAAGAGGTAGAGCTGATGAATTATGGGAGGTCTCATGGCCATACTGGAGTTATACAAGATCTATTTCAGATGAGCTATATGGTTCTGATTCGGGAGATTACATTGCTTATACCAATATAATGAAATGCAATAACTCAGATACAGTCGATACAACTTCTAATTTAATGAAAGACAACTGTATATCAAGAATGCAGATCATTAAAGAAGAAATAAAACTCTTGAAACCTACGAACATTGTATTTTTAACATCCTGGGAATATGATGAGTACTTCACTAGTATTTTTGATGAAATGATTAGCATTAAGAGTGAAAACGTAGCTATTGGAAAGAAAAAAATGCCATGGTGGGAGTTTACGGGAACTATAGAAAGTTCTCAAATAAATGTTTTGAGAATTGGACACCCAGAAAGAAAAAACAAAGTAGTATACGTAAGTGAAGTTTCTAATTGGGTGAAGAATCAAAAATAAGATAAAACAGGGAAATCATAAAGCTCCTTGTTTTTTTTGTTTTGATGACAGATGTCTTGCCGTTGTCAACGAAGAAGGAAAATTAACCGGTATGGAACCAAACAGACGATTGGGCTCGGACATTGAATCCTATCTAACAAAGATAGTTTCAGTTTTTAAATTCGCCGCGGGAGTTTTCCGGTTCTGCGGCTTTTCTTTTAAAAAAGCGTCTGCTGATACAGAATTTGATATATGTTGTTCTTTGCCAAATTATATGTTATATTAAAAAAGTTCATGTAAATTAGAGGAAAAAAATGAAAACAAAGGGGAAAAAAGGATGAAAAAATTTATTTTGTGTCTGCTCGCCAGTGTGTTGTTAGTGAATATATTTACTGCTTGTGACAGTAAGAGACAACCTTCAGATACTGTGAAATGGATCAACACAACCCATGCGATACTTACTGAGACCAATGGTGGAGATGTTAATTTGTTTGGCGGGTTCCCTAAAAATGAAACCAATAGCGCTAATGCGAAAGTATTATTGGAAGAGTGGTGGGGAGTAGCTGACCGTGCTTCAGCAGACAAAATGATAGAGTTTCTAATGAAAGAAGGTCATAGAACAGGATATGTTGAAGAAATGACGCTGCTTAAGAAGGATGGAGTATTTGACGTTTCTCGCCAAGAGGCCCGCGAATATTTGAAAAGTCTGGAACTTGATAATGGAACAGTGGAATCTTACATTGCGGCAATCGATGCCTATGAAACGCATGGAGCAAGTGCAATCGATGCATGGGACTATACGCGTGCGCTTAACTTGTTGGCTGACTATTATCTTGCCGGCTACTATACCGAAGAAGAAGCCCTTGATAAGGCTTTAGATATTGCCAAAGAGCTTCAAACGTTTTACACTTCATGGGACGAAATGGTAGAGAGTTATTTGACAGGATATGCTTATTGGTCAGGAAAAGACCCCAAGGACCCCTCAACAGAGGCATTTAAACGCCGGAAAATATATGAAAAACTTAAGTCCGGCAGTAACAATCCTTATGCCGTTGACTGGAATACGACGTTGGAAAAAACATGGTGACTTAACGATTGAGCAGGTGTGCAGCCTGCTCAATATATTTTATTTCAGAAAGGAGTACTCAATGAAAAAAGCAACTTTAAGAGGCTGACCTGATGTGCTTAGTTGATAAGCTACATTATCAGGAATTCTTAAATACATATAGTAGATATCATAAGAATTTTTAAATGAATGAAGATGCTCGTAAGTTCTATCAGTATAGATGTATATTAGAAAATACATGGGAGTTGATAGAACAACTTTTATTTGACCTTCGAATCAGGATTCAGTGAAAGAGTAGCTTGTTCTTATGCTACAATACAGTATAAAGGAGATTAATGGTTTGAAATTCAAATGATTTCTAATAGTTCCGAATACCTATGTATTTTTTGGAATTTATAAAGTACAATACGAATATTGGCAATAAGTCATCAAAGAAAAATATTTTAAATTTACAGATATGCAGTTATTGTAGTAAGTTTTACAATCCTTTTTCAATATAGACCAGTGTGCTCTCTATTTAGAATGAATAACTGTATGCCTGTAGTTACTAGTATGAATTATAGCTAAAATAAAATGGTAGTGCAAACCTATATACTACCAGCAAAATTTGTGGAGGAAACTTATGAATGAAAATAGTATAACTTCATTGTTGGAAGAGTGGGAACAAACAGAGAAGAAGAGAATCATGGAGCAAGCCGTCAAGGTCAGCAAAAGATTTTATCATGTATATTTGCCAATAATGTTTGTGGTTATTGTAGGGATGCTGGTAGGCATTGGAATCATGGTAGAAGCACCGGTAAAACAGATACTGACCATGCATGTAGGCATTGGAGTAGGATTGTTTGCATTCAATGCATTGATCCTGATGTTTGTATTTAGTAAATCAAGACTTGTGAAGAAACTTATGAAGGAGCTAAGAAAAGAGATAGATGAAACATTAGAGACCGAAGAAGATAGATTGGCTTTTGCAAGAGATATGTTGGAGAATGGAAATCATAATATGTATACGTATAGATTTTATAATAATATGCTAAGAGTATTATTTGGTAAACGTTTTATACTACAAAAAGATGTTACGTATTATATTTTAATAGATACCCAAAAAGTAGAGGGGATATCTGTGGATCGTCATTCATTAGGCCATGGTGCCGGAAGAACAGAAAATAATTATGTTGTTTTTCATTATCCTCCATCAGGTAAGAAATCTCTGATTTTTGATGTGGATAAAAAGAAAATGAGATTTGATGGGAAAGGTAATAGAGATGATGTTTTTCAAAAAGCTCAAAGTACATATAATATCCCAGTAATACAGAAATAAAAAGTATTGGTGCCTGTCAGTTCACATTTCCACATTTAAATCACTGGGAACGATTCCTAATGATTTAAAGTATTTCAAATAAACAACCGGAAAGAACCGTTCCTACTGATTCCCCATATTAAATTAATGGGGATTTTTAAGTCGTAAAAAGTCAGATGGAAAAAGATTTGCTAATTACAGGCTATTGGGGGAGAATATGGGGAAACATTTAAAAACGGTAAGAGCCAATTATTTATTTATAGGTTTTCGTCTAGTTATTAGGGTTTTAAGTCTAGGCTATTTTGCTTTCAATTTTTTATTTAATTTAAAAGATATGCCAAAGGAAATGCCAATTTCCACTTTATGTATTTTACTTATATTAATTGGTGTTCCAACTATAGGTTTGGTAATTACCTAAATTTTGTACAAAGTGAATAGATATAATTGGAACTGAATTTCCAGTAAAAATCAGGTGTTATATTCCATTATTTCCCTATGTTGGCTGACTTTTTAGCATGAAGAATATTCCATATTTAAAAAAGTCATGAAAGCTAATGGTAGCAGGATCATTACCATTAATGGAATATATTTACCTGACTAATGCGTCAGAATCTCTGACGGTCAAACAGACTTATCTGCACGTACTTTGGTTCTGCCAAGGCATTAGCCAGCTGCTTTGCCAACTTCGTAAATGTAGGAATAATAACCCTTATTCCCTCCATGCTTCGTTCTACAAGGGCTTTAATATTTCCAACATGTTTTACCAATACCTTCATTCCAGTATCGACTAGCGTCGTTTCAGCAAATAATAGTTTCTTTGCATTTACAATAAAATTATGGGTCATAAAGGCTAACCATAGAAATGCATAGATCCCATAGAATTTTCTTGTTCTTAAATTCTTAATACCATATACGTTCTTTGCCATCTTAAAGAAAGATTCTATGGTCTGACGCTGGTTGTAGAAATGAAAGAGTTCTACATCTGACATTCTTTCCTTCGGAATGTTGGTAATCAGATGGGTATACACTAGTTCCCCATGCTTGGTTAATATCTGAACTAATACAAAACCCTAAGTCCATCTTTTTCCATTGGCGACTAGCCCCGTTTGATCAAAATCGACTACCATCTCTTCGGCTGAGGAGATGCTATCGCTATGTTTCATAAAGATTTGATGATGTATCTGCCTAAGCTGTTGAATATTTTCTTCATCCATAGCTTGCAGCAAACGATTAATTTGAGACTGGTCTGGAAATCTTTCCATTCCTAGAATATTGGCAGCCACTTTCTCAGGATGAAGTCTCTCATTAATATCGTTTGTAGACTCACAGCCTACGGCTATAGAACTAATCAAGGTCATTAACTTCTGGTAAATGGTGTAATCCTTTTTAATCATTGGAAGTTTAAAGTCCTGTAAGTCTTTAAAATACTCAGTTTCGCATGCAAACTTGAGTAATGAAAGCAACCATGCTGAAGCAGTTTCTTTCTTGCAATTACTCTGGTGAAATGTTATCTTATTCATAAGGTAATACCGCCTTTCGTAGAGTCTTTGTGGGAAAAATACTACTTCGATAGGCATACGGTATTACCTTTAGTTATTTTTTGGATATATCCTGATGGATAAGTTATCCAATCTAACACTAGATCTTTGTACAAAAGTTACGTAGCTATAAATTTAAAATAAAGCATAAACAGATATTACAGGATACTAGGAATCAGCTTATGCAGGAATGGGTTCATGCTTTTGCCCTGATTGTGAAATAATGTGATGTTGACAAAATAATAATCTTAAAGTATCATATATAGTGTATATACACTATATTGAGGTGACTTCCTATATGAAAAACAATGAAAAGAAGCCGTCAATTTGCAATTGTCTGAATTTACGTAGGGCTTCTGCAGCGATCACAAAAATATATGATGAAAAGCTGGCCCCAAGCGGATTGACGGTCAGCCAATATTCGATTTTGAAGCATCTGAAGCTTTTTGGTCCCGTCAGTGTCAGTGATCTGGCCATAAAAATCAGGTTGGACAGGACGACTTTGGTCCGTAGTTTAAAACCTCTTGAAACTGCTTCCTTAATTATTGACGTTTCTCAAAAAGGCACCCGAAATCGTCAGCTTCAATTAACCGAAAAAGGGATTGAGAAATGCATTGAGGCGGAATACCTGTGGAACGATGTGCAGAATTTCATTGAGCAGAAACTCGGGAAAGAAAATATTGAAAAATTGACATCTCTCCTTTCCATTATTGAGAGAATGGGATCTTAATTAGCCCTATTCGTGTATATGCACTATATTTATAAGGAGATCAAAGTCATGAGTATAGAGAAATTAATTCAGAATAAAGCTTATGAATTCGGTTATGAAAAATGCGGAATTGTCCGTATTCAGGATTTAGAGGGTTATGATAAATGTCTAATGGAACGTATTGATAAAGTCCCCGCATCAAAGATGTTCTATCAGAACCAAAGCCGTTTGACGCATCTGCCGGAGCGGTACCCATGGACAAAATCCGTTATCGTGGCTGTTTCTCATTATGGACATTATGAAGTACCTGGGCAATTAAAAGGCCATATCGGTAAACACTATATATTTGACGGACGTGTCAATACGGAATCTCAAGAATTTAAGAGAAGCGTTGCGATGGAACAATTTCTGCAGGATCTGGGACTCAAAACAGCCTCAAACCGGAATTTTGGTATCGTCGGATTACGCTGGGCGGCCATGAAGGCCGGGCTTGGGGTCATACGCAGAAACAATTTCTTTTATACGGAATCCGGTTCCTGGGTAGAATTAGAAGCGTGGATAACCGACAGGGATATGGAACTAGTTGAATCAACCAATTTACCGATTTGTCCTGAAGGCTGCTCCAATTGTATCAAAGCCTGCCCCACCTGCTCTCTTTCATCGCCTTATACGATGAATCCAGTCAGCTGTGTCTCCTTTCTTACCACTTTTGGCGGCCGTGATTTGTCAAACGATCCTCTCGGCAAGAGTTTTGGAACCTGGATCTACGGGTGCGACGCCTGTCAGGATGCATGTCCGATGAACAGTGGCAAATGGACGGAGAAGGATGAATTCCCCGGTGTTTCGGAAATATCGCTTTGCCTCACACCAGAAAACATTATGAAAATGGAAGAAGAATTTTATAAGCATAACATACAGCCTAAATTCTTTTACCTTTCTCCGGATGAATTATGGAAATGGAAAGTAAATGTATTGAATTTCATGCGGAATAATTATCAGGAAAGCTATAAGCAATATATCATGGGGGCATGCAGTAATGAAAATGAAAAGATACGGGATCTTGCGCAGATGATCTGCAAAGAGATGTCTCTAACTGATAATTAACACAGGTTTACACGAGATAAGAATAAAGAGGAAATATTTTGCTTGTAAAATCTTTATCACAAAATATATAGTTAAATGATGTGGTATTAAATACAATAATAGCCCCGATGCTATTACTTACTTTAGCATAATATTTTTTTAGGAGCCCAGTACAATATATAAACACCACTTTACAAGTAATCAAAAACTAACTGGATAAAAATGACAAAATCAGACGCCTGAATCCTAGGAATACTAATTTTGCAGAACCAACACCCTAGGAGGTGCCTGATATGATTAGTATATCCAAGGATTCGTTTATTCAAGCTTTAGAACAATATTTATTGAAATATCGTCTGCTTTTTAAAAAGCGTAGTTTAGATATTTTCTTCTGGCTCATGCTCGCCATTATCTCTGTTGAGGAAGTTCGATCTATTCGGTTTCTACATGAAAACTTCATTAAGAAATATGGAAAAAAAGCTTTAAACTCTCTATACTACCTTTTATCTTATGTTCATTTTCCTGTGGAAGAGCTAATAAAGATTACCGTAGGTATTGCAATTGCGTTAATTCCTGATGCCTTGAAGAATACTACTATTTTTCTAACTATTGACGATACGCTGCAAGCAAAATTCGGAGATCATTTTGACTGCTACTTCCAGCACTTTGATCATGCAAATAAAACAGGAAACACCTATCTTAAGGGGCACTGCTTTGTTTGACTTGCCTCCAGCCCCTACAGGGAAAAGAGGTAGACCTAGAATACATGGAGATAGGCTTGATGAAGCTACCTTTTCCTTTGAAAAACTAGGGGATTACTATGTTGCTACGAAGAAAGCAATAACACGACTCTTTGACCAACCTGTATATGTTACAGTAACGACTACCAATCCCGAAGAACTTACTTCCGTAAGAGTCTATATCTCTACATTGAATCCAGAAGGGATTGAACTATTTAAAGAACATGAGCAGGAAGAAAGTAATAACAGGTTCAAAGGATCAGAGAATCTAATGCTTCGCGCCTACGGAATTCGATGGAACATCGAAGTCATATTCTATCAGCAAAAATTCTTTTGGGGATTTAGCAACTATATGGTACGTAACAAACTTGCCATTGAAAGATACGTCAATCTTTTGGCTATTGGATTTACCCTTGTTTGTGTGCTACTATTTTTAGATGAGAGGCTAAAAGCATGGCAATTTGAAAGTCCCCAAGCAATAAAGCGTGAAATAGCAAGCCAGATCTACAGAGAATTAATTTTAAATGGTTTCGTATCTTCCCTCGAAAATAGTAAAATATATTCCGCCATAATTGAATCTGTTAAATGCTACTTGTACGGGAAGAAGATTGCTTAATTAAACTTGTAAACTGGTGATATATAAACTAAAATGTACATATATACTGCTAAAAATATATGTATTGGGCATCTGGGGCGTAAAATGAAAGGAATATCTTATGAGTAGAGGTTATGAACAAATTTATGAAAGCCTTATACCTAAATTGAGCAAGTGTGATTTTTTAGAAGTTGCCGAACGGCTTGGTCTTTCACTTCAGCCAGATGGGACCTTGTCTGTAAATTTTCTTGGCCGAGAATACGAGATTAGTTCCCGAGGTGTTAATCCGACAGATGGTAAGCCGGTTAATATCAACAACCGCAATGTTCTGGCTTACTATACCTTGTCCAAAGGCATGGGTGAGCCTGTATTTTCATATGTACAGATTTCTTATTTTGCCGGCATAGGAATAATATTCAGTTCAAATATAAAATGGATGACCGATCCGCTCGGTAAAATATTCAGTGGAAATTATGTAGCATTCAGCGAAACTATGTGCAAATTAGACGGTTTTTTTAACGGAAAGTTGAAATCGGGCGGCTATTCATGGCTTCTGAATATATTACCGAAAATCCCCCTCCAGATTGTTTATAATGAGGGAGATGATGAATTTCCATGTGACGTTCAGATTTTGTTCGATAAAAATGCTTCACGCTTTATGGAATTTGAATGTCTGGCTTTTTTAGAGGGATGCCTTGTACGGGCGATTATTATGACCGCCCAAACGGGAGACACAACCGGATGGGTGTAATTCTGGTGTATAACCCTGATGTATAATCCTGATTTTAAACCTATCGAATTCGATAGGTTTAGAAAAGAAGCCGGATATAATGCTTTTAAACTGTCGCCGCAAAAATGGATTAATTAGCCATACTACAATTAGAAGCAATTCAGGAGATCAGTATGGATACAATTAAAAAATTAGAAGGTAAATAACAGCATTTATATTTAAAATTCATCTGTATTTATAGCAAGGCAAGTTGTGTATGAGGTGAAGATCTATCGTTATATACCCTGCCGCCAAGGGATTACCAGCTTTAAGCGGCATCTTTTTTTTGTATCCTCAAGGCATGTAGAATGCGTGGCAATCTGTCGAAAAAAGTGAATGCTAGAATTGAACCGTTTTAGGGAGAAAAGACTGTGAGTCTTGGTAAGATTAAGTTATTCTATGTCAACTATAATTGAAGATAAACTTAATGCTTTCCCGCCAACTTTGACTCCTTTGATTTCCTTCCCTTCGACAGCCAGGGAAACCAGTATTTCCGACGGTTTTTTCATAGAATAGCCCTGTTCAATGATAATATGTGAAGCTTGATTAGAATCGAGCTTGCCATATTTATAAAGGTAACAGCCAAGAGCACCGTTCGATGTACCTGTAGCGGATTCTTCCGGGATCGCAAATAAGGGGGCAAAGTTTCTGCAACAGGCGGTTGAACGATTGATTGATTCAAGTGTGAATACATGATAACCGACTACATTGTACTTCCTACTGATTTCATTTATTTTTTCAAAATCCGGTTTTATGGAGTTTAAAATATCTACGCTTTTTATGGGCACTATTATATCCCTCAAACCTGTTGATACTATTTGAACCGGTAAATCTTCATGAATGCTGGTTATTTCTATGTTTAATGAATCGGCGATTTCGTTCTTTTCGACTATTTCAAAAAAAGACGGGAGCGGCTGACACATCATAACGGACAGGTCTTCCTTTATTTCAACTCCCAAAATTCCTGCTTTGGTTTCCTGCAGATAGCTGCCCGGCTTTATATATCCTAGTGTTGCCAGAGTATAGAAGGTTCCTATCGTAGCATGTCCGCATAGATCGACTTCTTCGTTCGGGGTAAAGAACCTTACCCTGAAATCTGCCGGATTTGATTGCATAACAAAGGCAGTTTCACTGAATCCGAGGGTGGCAGCTATTTTTTGTATTTCCACATCTGACAGAAAATCAGCATTTGGGACTACTCCTGCAGCATTACCTCCTTCAGCGGTTTTGGCAAATGAGTTTATTGTATACGCTTTCACTTTCATATTCATTCCTCCTCGTAAATTGGGGTGACATTTAAATGTAAACGGTTGTACAGATATTCAATTCTTCAGCTTTTTTAATCAGAAAATTTGAAACGGAAAGATCCTGCAGGGCGATGCCTGTACTACATCGACAAAAACCCTGGCCCCTCCAAAGATTTTTTCATCTATCTCCTGCTTGCCCGACATATCTGCCCCAATACAGCTGAAATGAGTTCCAGGCATGACCCATTCATTTGATATGTATGCCTTACGGGAAGGTGTTGTGGTTATTACGGTATCTGTTTCCTCAAGGGCTTTTGCGGCATTATCTACGGCAATGAAATCAAGTGAGTCTATTCTTTGAAGCCACTTGCAATTTCCAAGATCTCCGATATCATTTGTTATTTTATCAAGTTCTTCTTGGATTGAACATTGAAATTTCATCGCACTTTAGTATCTCAACGGATTATATATAAGTTCTTCGTGTCAATGCAATTATAAATAAAGTTTGTTGAAAAGTCTCCAACCATTGTTTGGTTGCTTTTTAGCCAACCAAGTGATACAGTAATATCAGTAATGTGTGGAGGTAATGTCATGCTGAATATTGATTGGAAACCGGACAGAAACAGCCCGACACAATTGTATTTGCAGATTGCCGGGTATATTAAAAACAAAATTGCCTGTGGAGAATGGCTTGTTGGTACAAAACTGCCAAGTCAGAGGACACTCTCGGAGGTTTTTGGTGTAAACAGGAGCACCATTGTAGCTGCAATGGAAGAGCTGGCTGCTGAAGGGGTTATAGAGGGAAATTCAGGAGGCGGTACAGTAATAATTAACAATACCTGGACTTTGTGTCCCATGGAGCGTACCTACAACTGGAATAACTATATCTCTTCAGGGGTTCATCAGACCAATCAGACCATAGTGCAGCAGATCAACCAGGCTGAATTTGATCCGGGAATCATAAGACTGGGTTCATGCGAACCATCCGATGCATTAGTTCCTTGCGGAATGATACAGAAAATATTGAAGAAGATGACTCTCTCGGGAAAGTCCCTTGGCTATGAAGAACCAAGGGGAACACTTCATTTAAGAAAAGAGTTGTGCAAATATCTTTCTACATTGGGGATAGCGGCAGAACCTTCTTCCGTACTGATTACTTCAGGTGCCTTGCAGGCCTTGCAGCTTATTTCTCTTGGCCTGCTGCATTCAAATTCGGTTGTATACCTTGAAAAGCCTTCATATCTTTATTCGCTTAGAACCTTTCAATCCTTTGGCATGCAGCTGTCGGGAATACCTCTTGATGAAGAAGGCATCAATATACAGGAATTGTTTGCACGGCACAGACGAAAAAGAGGAGCAATGCTGTTTTCAATACCTACTTTTCATAATCCCACAGGAAATGTAATGTCACCGGAAAGACGCAAAATTCTCATAGACAAATGTGGGCTGGAAAGACTGCCTGTTATAGAGGATGACGTTTACAGGGAGATATGGTTTGATGAACAGCCTCCGATGCCTTTAAAAGCATTCGATAAAAACGGCCTTGTTCTTTATATTGGCGGCATGTCTAAGAATATGAGTCCGGGACTCAGGATAGGGTGGATTGTTGGGTCTGAACAGGTTATTGCAAGATTGGCGGATATAAAAATGCAAACCGATTACGGATCTAGTTCGCTCTCACAATATGTGGCTGCAGAAATGCTTGCCAGCGGATTATACACTGAACATAATAAAATGATGAGAAAAAACGTCAGGAAAAGAAGGGATGCTGCACTTGCCGCGCTTAATAGATATTTCAAAGGGATAGCTTCGTGGAACACACCGGCAGGTGGATATTTCATCTGGCTCAGGCTAAATAATGCAATATCAATGCACCAGCTGTTTATAAAAGCCTTAAAAAATAAAATACTTATTCACCCTGGAGATTTGTATGAGTATCATTCTAACCAGAATATCAGGATTTCATATTCGAATGCTTCATTGGATGAAATTGATTTTGGGATAAAGGTACTTTCAAAGTTGGTTATTGAGCAGCTCAAGTGATGACCATTAGGCAACATACATACAGTAGCATTTTTATTGAAGAGTATTGCAATAATACTCCTTCCGCCAAGGAGCTATCAGCCTCAAACGGCATCTCTTTTGTCTCCTCAACGCACGTAGAGACGGTTGTACTTCTTTCCCACAAAAAAGCAGACACATATATCAACGTAAATGTGAAGTTTGGCGAGGGTGAAGGGAAAATCCCAGTAGATAAGATAGCTCGGAAAGTCGAATTAATATAAATATTTAGATTGATTCATATAGATAGGAGTTTTTAATAAAATATTATAATATTAGAGGCTAAGTGTGAGTCAATAAAATGGCGCATAAACTTAGCCTCTTTTTAGTATAATACTGGGAATATTTTTATGAAACATAGTAGCAAAAAATTATTGCACAGAAGATGAGTTAGCTGCTTTGAACAGTGTTGTATCTGCGTATCTTGAATTTGCTGAAATGCAGGCGAGAAGAAGAATCCCGATGTATATGTCAGATTGGATTGAAACATTAGATGGATTTCTGAAATTGTCCAAGCATGAAATACTTACGCATGTAGGGAAGATAAGTGCAAAGACTGTTGAACTTAAAGCAAAGGAAGAGTATAAGAAATATAAAGCTTTGAAAATTGAAGAGATTTCTAAGGTGGAAAAAGATTATATTAAGGCACTTGAGGACATGGAAATGAAACTGTTAGGCAATGAAGACAAAAAATAAGTGCGCATTATAAATATTAATGCGTATTAGTGTCATCTTTTTATCAAAACACATCTTGAGATAGTTGCAAAAATTGAAAAAAACTAATTAATGAACAAATATATTATTCCATTAGTAAATACTTTCCAATTATTGATGTGTATGTTACTATAATATTAAATTAAAGCTATGAGATAAAAACACGATTCGGTTGGTAGTCCGAATGCAGATGCTAATCTGTCAGTAACCTGCCCTCCTGGGGTTGTCCATTCTCTTTAAAAAGCAAACTTTACAGGAGGAAATAAATATGAGTCAGTTAACGGTTTATTTTGACGATCCATTTTGGATTGGCGTGTTTGAGCGCATTGAAAGTGGTCATTTAGAGACATGTAGAGTCATTTTTGGAACAGAACCTAAAGATTATGAAGTGTACGATTTTATTTTAAAGCACTATAGTCAATTAAAATTTAGTAGACCTTTAGCAGTTAAAGAAGATAGTTCTAAAAGAATTAACCCAAAGAGATTACAAAGAAAAATTAAAAAAGCTTTGCAAAATCAAGGGATTTCTACAAAAGCGCAAGAGGCAATCCGACTTGAAAGAGAAACAAATAAACTTGAGAGAAAAATTGAGTTAAAAGAGAAAAAAGATTTTGAAAAAGAAAAAAGGTTTGCTATAAGACAGGAAAAAAAGAAACAAAAGAAAAAAGGTCACTAAAAATAAAGAACACATAAAGCGAATAGCGTTGTGTGTTCTTTATTTTATATAATCTATTGGAAAATTGAAGAGAATATGCTAACTGCAACACACCAGTCATGTTGAGGTAGTTGTGAAGATAGAGAAGAAATAGGCTGGTATCAAAGGCTTTAGAGGTTATTAACTAAATATTGAAGTGTGTTTTATGTTCCCTCAGACTGATTAGTTTGGGGGAATTTTTACTTAGGGGGTCTAAATTTTACGCAGAACTAAGGATCTTTGCGTTAAGGTTTGGGTTTTGCGTATTTGTTTGTGTTGATAGAGGAAAACGACCCCCCTTATATAGAATTTGAATACAGTCAAACGTTAAATATAGAGATAGAGTGAGTTAAATGCCAAATATCTAGTGGTGGGGATTCTTCTTTTTCTGTTTTCAAGGCACCCTATGCTATAACTAAACAGCGTAGAGTGTCTTATTTGTTTTTAGCTCTATTCACTTATATCTACTGTAACACCAGATTTAAATTCTACAATAAATTTATCATGAAATACTATCATCTTTTCAATCAACTACCTTACCAGTTGCTCGTCATATTTAGTGATGACAGTGGGCTTATCAAGTAAAAAGGAACTTATATTTGAGCTTAACTTCTACAGGTACTATTATAAGGTGATTGTTATCATCCTTAGTATTTTTTAGATCTCGCTGGTAAAAATAAACGCAAAAAAATAAACATATCATATTGACACTGCCACTACTGCGTGATACTATATAGTAGTAGTAAGTAATACTAAATACATGTATCACTAGATAGTGAAGAGGTGATTTTTTGGAAAATATTACGGAAATGTTAAAGGGTGTACTGGAAGGCTGCGTTCTTGAAATCATCAACCACGAGGAAATCTACGGTTACGAGATCACGCGGAGGCTGAATGCCCTCGGATTTTCGGACGTTGTGGATGGGACAGTTTACACCATTTTGGTGCGGCTTGAGAAGAATAAACTCGTGGACATAGAAAAAAAACCATCCGATATGGGACCTCCGCGAAAGTTTTTCACGCTCAACGACGCGGGGCGTGAGGAGCTGCGGAGGTTCTGGGAAAGATGGGAATTCGTATCATCAAAAATTAACGAGTTAAAGGAGAAAAAACAATGAATTTATGGGAAAAAATTACAGGAAGCGACATGACTAAAGAATTGAAAAATTTTGAATCACGAGCCAAAAAGCTGCCGGCTGATTATCAAGCGGCATGGGAAAAAATTAATGCCAATCTTTGGCCGCACTCAGATTTCACCGGTCGCAACCTCATGCCAATTCTTGACGGTGTGCTTGGCCTGCTCGAAGAAGCGGCGGCGGACGGTCAGAGTGTCCAAGAGGTTTTGGGTGACGATATCAAAGGCTTCTGTTCAGCGCTGGCTGGTGAAGAAGGGGCAAAGTCTTTTCGCGACAAGTGGCGCGAGCAACTCAACAATAATATCGCTAAAAAATTAGGTAAATAGGAGGATAAAATGAGAATACAAGATATCATCGAAGGCAAAAAAGAGTGGCGAGCGCACGTGGCGCGTGTCAAAGCGCTCCCGAAAGATTATCAGATTGTTTATAAAGAGATTCAAAAATATCTCTTTAAGGTCGGCCCTGTTGAGCTAACCGACGGGATAGGTCTACTCTCGGGGATTATCGATCTTTTTGAAGAGGGCGCGGCCTTGGGGAAAGGCGTGCTCGAAGTGACGGGCAGTGACGTAGCGGCTTTCTGCGACGATCTAATCAAAGATTCAAAAACTTACGCTGACATCTATCAAGAATCTGTTGACCAAGAAGTTAATAAGGCCATGAAAAAGGTTACGGATAAAACAAAGTAAAAGGGAGATATCGGGACTGAAAAAGCAATTGAAGTGTAAGGTCTGCGCCTCCCGCATAGATGGAGTACATTGAAAAGCAGATTAATGTTTGCAGGCATTAAAATGATAGTGGTCAACAAAAACATCAACTAAAGGGATGGTAGAGTGTGTAAATACGAGTGGATATTATGCCCGGTCTGTGGCAACAAAACAAGGGTCAAGATACGTGATGATACGGTGCTTGAAAACTTCCCACTATTTTGTCCCATGTGTAAAAATGAAACGATAATCAATGTAAAACAACTGAATATATCAGTTATCAAAGAGCCAGACGCTAAGACGCAGAGCCGATAACCGTGAGTGAAATCACAGTTGTCGGCTCTTTCTTTATTACAACTACCCAAACTATATTGTAGAGGAGGAAAAAAAATGAAAAAAAGTATCATACAAATTAAAGGGGCAAAGAAATCTTACAAAGATGTAGAAGTACTCAAAGGAGTAGATTTTGAAGTAGAGCAGGGGGGTATTTTTGCATTGCTAGGTTCAAATGGAGCTGGAAAAACAACGATGATTAGAATCATGGCTACTTTACTTAAAGCAGATGCTGGAAGTGTTGTGATCAATGGTTTTGATATTGAAAAAAATCCAGGGGATATTAGAGGTTCTATCAGTCTTACTGGTCAGTTTGCTGCTATTGATGAAATTTTGACTGGACGTGAAAATCTTCAAATGATAGCAAAACTAAGACATTTTAAAAATCCAAATGCAGTAGCAGATGCGTTAATTAATCGTTTTGGTATGTCAGAGGCTGCAGACCGCAGGGTAGGTACTTATTCTGGAGGTATGAAAAGAAGAATTGATATTGCAATGAGCCTTGTGGGAAATCCAAAGATTATTTTCTTAGATGAGCCAACTACAGGCCTTGATCCAGAAGCACGTTTAAAAGTTTGGAAGATCATAAAAGAGCTATCAGCTGCAGGAACTACCGTATTCTTAACCACTCAATACTTAGAAGAAGCAGAACAACTTGCAGATAAAATTGCTATTCTTCATGGGGGAAAAATCATTGCTCTAGATACATTAGAAGGATTGAAAAAATTATTCCCACCTGCAAAAGTAGAATATGTAGAAAAACAACCGACATTGGAAGAAATATTTTTAACAATAATTAGTAAAAAGGGGGAAAAATAAATGGAATCTACCAATAAATATTTTTTCAAAGATATGAGTGTTATGTTTGGACGTTCTATGCGTCATATTTTTAGAAGTATGGATACAATTATTACAGTTAGTATCACACCAATTGCGATTATGTTATTATTCGTTTATGTATTTGGTGGTGCAATCGAAACAGGTACAGAAAATTATATTGATTATCTTTTACCAGGTATATTGTTAATGACTATTGGTAGTGGGATTGCATATGTAGCCTACCGTTTGTTTACAGATAAAGAACGTGGTATCTTTGAACGTTTTCACTCTATGCCTATCGCTCGTTCTACAGTATTATGGGGACATGTATTAACTTCATTAATTTCTAATGGAATTTCTGTAGTAGTGATTATACTTGTTGCATTATTAATGGGCTTACGTTCTTCAGCAGGAATTTTAGAGTGGTTAGCTGTATTTGGAATTCTAGGAATATTTACACTTGCATTGACTTGGATTGCTGTAATTGCAGGACTTTCTGCTAAAACACCAGATGGCGCAGGGGCATTCTCTTACCCAATCATCTTCTTACCATTTATCAGTTCTGCCTTTGTACCAACAGATACGATGCCTTCAGTAGTACGTGTTTTTGCAGAAAATCAACCTGTAACTCCCATCGTAGAAGCTATTCGTAACTTATTAGCAAATCAGCCAGTAGGAAATGAGATATGGACTGCTTTGGCTTGGTGTATAGCAATAATAGTTGTTGCGTATATATTTGCAATGAGGATTTATAAGAAATTATAACCTATCTGTATACTAAGTACAGTTACTTTATAGTAGTCGATACGCATTATTCAGCATTGTATATTGCGGCGAATGTCACCAAATTTACAGACGGGTGCACTGGAACAATCGAGGATGCAGATCTATCGTGTGAAGATGCGTTAGCCGCCTGGAGAAAAAGGGTTCTGACTGCACTTCCCCGACGATAAATGAAGAGGTGCTTCAGGTAGCGGTTGTAAAAGTAATCAATGAGGTACTTGCTAGCAAGGACACTTTTCTTTCCACCTTGCAGGCCAACATTGCAACGGTCTTAAATGAAGAACATGACAAAATCACTGATAATATTGATGCCAAATTGGATGAACTGCAAAACGAGCTTCTCAGGCCGGCAAACTCCAAAGCTGATTATAACGAAGTGACGGAAGAGATTTACCGCTTGCGGGAACTGAAGCAAAATGCACTGGTTGAAAATGCAGAACGTGAAGGAAAAAGGCAACGGATCGCAGAAATGACAGCCTTTCTAAATGAGCAGTTATGTGATATCACAGAATATGATGAGCAGCTGGTAAGGAGACTAATCGAGAAGGTTACAGTTTTTGATGATAAAGTAATTGTTGAGTTCAAATCAGGAGTTGAGCTTAACGTTGAAATATAAGATATTGAGTTGACCGCCAATCGAGGGACCTATCTCTTAGTTGGCGGCTTTTTTATACAAATGTATGAACAAATATATAGACAAAAGAAAATTTAAAATTGTGGATTAACTAATTAAAAAATTTTTGACTGAATTCATTCAATGTGATATACTATGTTCAAATTTCGTGAAAGGAGCTTTGTATGGTGAGGGTAACGAAAACAGTTCCCGAGCGTCGTCAAGAAATTATTGATACCGCGAGGGTACTGTTCACTGAAAATGGGTTTGACAAAACACAGATATCCGATATTGCAAAAAGAATGAACGTGGCACAAGGACTTGTGTACCACTACTTCAAGTCGAAAACAGAAATGTTGTACGCAGTCATTGATGCAATGGCCGATGAAAAACAGAAGGCGATGGAAACAGCCCTGAATGGTACAGAAAGCACGGCGCTTCAAAGGCTTATTACTCTGCTAAGCGTCAAGCTGGATTCGGATGGTTTTGGCAAACTGATACCGAGTATTGCAAGCGATGCCGCCATTATTGAATACTGTTCCAATAAAATGACCGTGTCCGCAATGCCCACGCTGCTGTCGCTCATAAAGCAAGGAAACTCCGATGGCTCGTGGAACTGTGAGTACCCCGAAGAAACAGCTCTGTTCATTTTGCGCGGGTCTAGCGGGTTCTTTGATATAGCTGGCGCTTCAAACGTTAAATCGGAAAAGAAACAAGCGCTTACGAATATAATCGTTCGGATTCTTGGTTCGCCGCCGAATCAGGCAGGCAAAGCATAAAGTATGGAGTATACGCAAAAAAGGAAAAATAAACTTGGTTTGGGTTAAATGGAAGCCATTTGGGTTAAATTATATACATAATTTTCAGACACCAACTTTTTCTATAGCAGTGGGCGTAGAATTCTTAGGTCTTTCATTAATTAGTTTATTTTCTATAGTTTTCAATAGTTTTTTTATTTGGTATGGAGCTTTTTTAGGGTTAATCTTACATTATGTATTGATTCATATATTACTTTGCATTAGATTTAAAGGATATGTACCCGGAGTCATCACATCGGCTATATTCCTAATCCCCAGCATCTGGATTTTGCGTGAGGCAAATATGATTTTAAATTATCGAATAGGGACGATATTGTTAGCTTGTCTATTGGGAGTTGTTTTAATGTATATCTTCTTCCAAGTGCTGTATAAGCTTATGGGTTACTGGTCCGAGCTGTTATACAAACACTCAAAAACAGGGCTTAGCTGAGAATATTTTAGCATTATTACACAGTCTGCCGTCCTTGCTTGTCGATTTTTGAGGAATTGCTAAAATCAAAAGGACAAAGGTAGTGAACGGCAACGAAACCTAATATACACAAAAATTCCCGACTGAAAACACCTCAGTCAGGCATGGCAATACTCATATCTAATCAGATGATGTGTGAATTCATATATAAAGACAGGATTCAACGATAGTGGATATAACTTTTTTTGATGATTGAAAATTAAGATGAGCGTATAAAAGAAAAATAGACACAGCGATACCTCCTAAGATACAGCCGTACCCTAAAAAAAGCCTGACTTTAACACACCCACTGACGATCCATTTTTAAAAAAGCCTAAAGACGGTTTTGATTGTTATTTCAAAACCGCCGTTAGGCTTTTGTGCTTTGTTTAAGCACTCCAATATCTAACAGCTATAACAACGATTTTTTACATGCCATTGGGCAGCATGAAATAAGAAATTATGTTCACATTTAACATAGCTCCATAATGCTTGTTGTTTGCATTTTGAATAGAAACGGGAAATTCAAAAGTGTTGTGTCCTGCCGTAATTTATTCATATTTTGATTTAAATACATGGTAAAATAACCATTCCTCTTTGTTCCATAGTCTTCACTCAATCTATTTTATTTCAACGCAAATTTTTGCTCTATTAGGTTTTTTAATTCTGCATCATTAACTACAAAATATAATGTTGTTTGACGTAATTCTGTTGTGCCGGGTAAAATAAAAGTCTCAATTTCGTTGATGTTTATTTTATTCAAAGCCTTCATATCTTCGGCAATTTTCACAGAAGGATAATTTGTTACAACGTTTTTTGATAATTCGTTATACAGTCCACTTATTTCTGCGAAATATTTAGTGTCAAATTTTTGCTTTATTAGTTCCGTAATAAAATTTTGTTGCATTCGTACTCTTGCAATGTCGCCTTCGGGATAACCCGCGCGATAACGGACTAAGTGTTCCGCTTTTTCACCATCCAATATTTGCAATCCTTTTTTCAAAGATATATATAAGTTCTGCGCAGGGTCATCATAAAGCATATCAACAGGCACATTAAACTCCACGCCACCTAAAATATCTATAATATTTCTAAAACCTTCAAAATTTATCCTTGCGTAATAATTAACAGGTATTTCAAGATGATTAGTAACGGCGTCAATTATTTTTTGGGCATCACCATCAGTCATTAAATTAGATATTTTATTATCTTGCTTATCTGATGTAATAAGGGTGTTTCGCGGAATCGACAACACCGCAAGACTGTTATTAGTTTTATTAAGTGAGAGCAACATTAAAGTATCTGTACGCATTTGCTCACTACCGTCAACGCCGATTAATAGTATATTCGTCTGATTTTCAGTCACGCTCTCAATCTCCTGAGGTTTATGTAAATCTTGTGATTGGGTTTTATCACTCAAAACTCCGCTTGCAAAAACAGAAGCACCAAGTATTATGCAAGCCGTAATTACTGAAAAAAGAATTGTTATTTTACTTTTTTTGTTGCATTTTTAATCATGGTAAATCTCCTTTTAATCTGATTTTTATTGCTTGCCATTGCCGTTGTAAACAGTTTAGTAGTTGTGCCTGTTCGTGAAACAAGTGTTAATATTGTGTTCATATAGCCTTTTTGTTCATTTTCGTCCAAATTTGCCACAACAGATAGATCGCAGGAGATTTCGCACTCCTGATCAATCTGCCTCGACACGATATAGGCGAAAGGATTAAACCAATGCACAGTATTTACAAGCATTGCAAACCATTTATACCAAAGGTCATGCCGCCTGTAATGGGTAAGCTCATGCAACAGTATATAGTTTAGATTTTCCTCCGACATTTCTATATCGGGAAGGAGTAACAAGGGACTGAAAATCCCCACCATAAGCGGTGCGTCAATCATGCTTGTTTTTCGGGTTATAATTTTATCTGCATCTATTCCTGGGCAGGAAATAATGACGGAGTTTTTGTGGATTGCCCGCAAAAATATCAAATATCTAATAAGGTTTATTCCCAACATCAACATCAATCCGACCAGCCACGCATAACACATCATATCTGTTATTCCAAATGAAATATCCTTTAATACATTTACTGTGCTTTGTCCGAGCGGTTTCGTGTCAACTGCTGGAATTGGTATTTGTTGTACATTTTCTGATTCCGTTTGTACTGTTGCGTCTGTGAAAGTCTGTTGCATGTTTAGCGAAACATCGGGTGCTATATTAGTGGTGACCTGCGGTAGACGTATAGTGACAGGCAACATCATAACAATAAGTACAATTGCCCATGCGTAATATTGCCATGCAGAGCCAAAATACCTCTTTGTTATAGGCTTTAACAACAGCAACAATGCCGCTAAAACACTTCCTACTGTCGACGTTATAAGTATTGCTTTGAAAATCTGTAATAACATAAATCCGTCTCCCCTCTAAAGATTAAACATCTTTTTGATTTCTTCAATGTCATCTGCGGACATCTCTCCTGCTTTGAACAGGGAAACAGCTAAATTCTTTACAGAGCCGTCATACAACTTTGATACAAGGTTTTTTGTCTGCGATTGCTTGTAATCTTCCTTTTTGATAATTGGATAATAGAGATATGACTTTCCCTTTTTTTTGTATGCAACTGCACCCTTTTCCACCAATCGACTAAGCAAAGTAGAAGCAGTTGTGTATTTCCACTCCTTATTAACAACGGTGTCACATACTTCCTGAGCTGTCATTGGTTTATCGGTTTTCCAAAGGACTTTGATAACCTCTAATTCTGCCTCGCTGATTTCAAATGCTTTGTTTTCCATATTATGCCTCCATAATAAATTAACTACAACCATAGTTTATATTCAAATACTACATATGTAGTAGAAATTTGTCAAGCCTTTTTATAAAAAGTTTGAATTATTTTTTCCAAATAAAACACAGTTTTCAAATTTGCACAAAGTGGCAAGCAGGAAAAGCCACTTACAAAGAGACTAGACAGGCGGCTGCTATGACACCCGACTTAGTACGCACAGAGAAAGACCCAGTGAAAGCTAAAGTCTTGAGAGTTATGGAGCAAGTTGCTCTCATTCTCCATGTGAAGAGACATGCTTTAATTGCTTCTGATTATGCAATAACTTTAATAAACTTAATGTATCTTAAAAATTTAGAGGAAGTAAGAAAAGAAAGAAAAATCCAAATTGAATTAATGAAGAATGTTTAATAAAAAGATTTAGCGTAATAAATTCTAATTTGAGATGAAATACTATGGACCAATATATAAGAGAAGAATTGGTAGATGCGCTACGAGTTGTATCTTCAACTATCAGTAAATGTGAAAAAATGAATGGACTGAGTTGGAAAATGTGCGTACATATTATGAATTTTTCAAAAGGTATGAAAACGAGTTTTAATAAAAATGAGACAGGGTGTGACAGGAGACACTTCCTTGGCACATTTTTTTTCAAAGAAGTTATACACATGCTAGCTGCAACATACCATGCATGTGGAGTGCGTAATATGAATGCAAAGGAAAGATACGTAGAAATCCTGAGGTTTCAGCACTTTGCGAGATATATGACTTTTACGACTGATGGCGATGATTTCAGGAATAAGGTGTTGAAAGATAAAATTGATGTATCGGTTGTGTTGGACATGGAGTGTGTAGATATGTTTACACAGTGCTTTAAGTAGATTGTTCTGACCTGTCGATATTACGCAGTGTGAGGTAAATTTGAGACTTGGCAATAATGAGAGAATGTCGAATCCTGAGCACATTGCAGTAATGAGACGTTGAGTTAATGGGAAGTAACAGAAAAAACGCTTGTGTTTCAAGTATTTTTTCTGTTACTTCCCATTATTTTTACAATCCTTATATTTGTCTGATGAAGGCATAGGGACAGGTACCTTGTCCCGATAAAAGATGAGACGCTGGAAGAGTATCGCAGGGAGCATAACCAGATGCTCATGGATAAAGCCACCGGAGCTAACTAACAGCATCGTGCAGGATAAATATGTCACCGTTTCTGTAGTAAAAAAAGAACATTGAAGAAGCCCTCAATTATATTTCCCGTATGATTACCCACACCAGCCAAAGAGACGAGGGCTTTTGCATTAAAGCCTCTTTTTCACGAGCAAATCTGCTAGAGCATTGCTCAATTTACCTAATTGTGCGTATATTCTTTTATACTCAGAATATCCTAATTAAGCAATGATGCCAAACTTTACAGGGAGAATTCACAGTCATATAGACAAAATATAGTACAAACAAAAAATACATAAATGAAAATAATTTTATGAAGCTTGACAATTTAATAAAAAAACCCCTATAATGATATTAGTATCAAATGATACTAATATCATTATAGGGAGAGAGAATAATTATGGCAGATCATTTTGCAGGTGAAGTTAGACCCTTAAATTTTGAGCAATACTCCGAAAAGTACAAAGAATTTTTTGTTATGAAAAGAGAAAACGGGATCATTGAGGCGAGAATGCATACAGATGGCGGCCCTTTCCAGCATACTTGGGCGGGGCATTCTGCGTGGAGCCAGGCATGGCATGATATTGCCAATGATCCGGAAAATGAAGTGCTGATTATTACCGGCACGGGAGACAAATTTTACACGATCCCCTATTCGACCAATCCTGAAAAGCGGAAATCATCAGGAAACTGGGAAAGCCTTCCTTTCAGAGAATGGTCGCCTGACCTTATGATGCGCCAATACAAGGAGTCCTACAAAAATCTTGAGAATCTGGTTTTTCAAATGGACATCCCAACAATAGCAGTCGTCAACGGCCCCGGCTCACATACGGAATTCACATTGGCCTGTGACTTGACGTTATGTGCTACTGATGCCTATTTCTTCGAAAATCATTTCATTTTCGGCGTTGCGCCCGGCGATGGGATGTATCTCATCATGCAAGAACTCCTTGGGCTGAAGCGGGCTGCGTACTATATGTATACGGGTGAAAACATCGATGCTGAGACGGCGAAGGAACTCGGGTTGGTGAATGAAGTACTGCCCAGAGAAAAGTTGATTGACAGAGCATGGGAACTGGCGCGAGAGATGATGAAACGACCGCGCGGATGCCGGTATATGGCGAGCCAGATTACGAAACGTCCTTGGAAAAGGATCTTAGCAGCAGATTTGGAACATAATATGATGCACCAACATTTCGATATGGCGGCTCAACGTGAAACAGGTACAACAGATCTGAGGAAATATTTGCCTATTAAAGTTCCATTTACTTATTTGGATTAGGTTCCAGAATTCGCTCCAGTCCAAAGACTTATTCGGAACAGATGTATAAAGTATAAATCGTGAAAAGGGGGCAGATCATGTTTATTCAGGAGTATGATCTGCCTCCGTCTAGCAAATGGATTATGCTAAAAGCTAAAGGAATTACCAATAGGAAGGGAGTATAGACGGATGAAAAAAAAAGGTTTGCATGGTGACATTCAGCCAGCTTTAGGCTGGCATAACAAGAAGAAGGCGAAAACAAGAGCCGCTATTCAGCGTGAAGCATTGAGACTGTTCAAAGAGCAAGGGTATAATGAGACAACAATAGAACAGATAGCAGAAGCCTCGGAAATTTCACGTATAACTTTCTTCCGATATTTTGCGACGAAGGCCGACGTGGTTCTTTGTGATATTGACTTTATTGATAATACGGTTAAGGAGGCTACTCTGTCGGCGCCTTCAGAAATGAGTCCAATTCAGGCCTTGCGAAATGCGCTTTACAAATTGTTCATGGAAAGTCAGATTGAGGAGAGCGAACAGATAAAAGAGCGTCACCTGTTATTGCGTTCGGTCCCTGAGCTGCGTACTGCTACGCTGAACCATTTTACGGGGAAAATTCGATTAATCAACGAAATGATGGCAGAACGGGTTGGACGTAGCCAGGATGACTTTGCAGTATGTAACCTCTCCGGTGCAATTGCCGGGGTATGGCTTGCTGCATGGATGAGTACAGGAGAAGATTTATCAGAAGGGTTTATAGAGAGGTTTTACAAGTTACTCGATGCTGGTTTGGAACATCTTGAAGCGGGTCTGCCCCTATAAATTTAGTGTAAAAGGTTAAATACATTGTATTTGGGTATTTCAGGGGATTTGAAGGATCAAACCATAGGGTGCCATTTAAAACATTTATGGCAAGACTTTTAAATAGATTTTTCACAATTTTGGAGGTCAGTTATGGCAAGCAGAATGCTATTGCAAATCCGGGGGTTAGATAAAACCTTTACCCGGGATAAATCTGGACTCAATACTATAAGAATAGCAGTCATGGGGCTAGAAATTAAAATTCCGGCCAAAAGCGGGCCAAGCAATCCCGACAGCATCGATACCTGATTTACAGCGGCATTGGCTTTTACCAAATTATTTTCCGACATCACAAGTGGTATGCTTGATTGGACAACAGGTGTTTCAAATGAGGAAATTACAGATAGAAGAATCATCAGACCGCTTATCATGATAAGAGAATTCTGCCTTAACAATACAATCCCTAGTAAGACAGCGATGATTGAATACCCAAAGTCAAGGGAAGCCATCAGGTTTTTCTTATTCCTTCTGTCCGCTAAAATTCCACCAAAGGGTGAGAGAAAAACAGGAGGAATACAACTGACTGCTATGATGATTCCAAACAGTGCTGCTGATCCCGTCAAATCAAGAATATAGAGTGAAATAGAAAATTTCAGTATGTTGGTGCCAAACATGGAAATGGCCTGTTCCAATATGAGAAAAGTAAAATTTTTAGTGAATAGTTTTGATTTCATAGAAACACATCCTCCTTATATATATCTATTATAAAATAGAAAGCCTGACAACATATGTCAGGCTTCAGGCTGCCGACATTCTGTATGTTGATGGCTTTATAGATTAGTTATGTTATAATACAGATAAACATTTGTCGGTAATGTAAAGAGCAGAAAATTTATATTAGGTATGGGAGGTAAATATGCAAGTAGGAGATAAAATATCATTTGGCAGTTACGATTGGCGAGTGCTTGACATACAAAACAATACGGCTTTGATTATAACCGAATGTATTATAGAACAGCGTGCTTACCATGATGCTTATAAAGATATAACATGGGCTGACAGCTCGTTAAGAAAATATCTTAACGGTGAATTTTATAACAAATTCAACGCAACTGATAAATCAAGAATAATTCCGGTAATAAATAAAAATCCTGACAATCAGTGGTATGGTTCAAAAGGCGGAGCAGATACGCAAGACAGCATATTTATATTAAGCATTGAGGAAGTAGTGTGCCAATATTTCGGTGATAGCAGTTCAAAACTGCAAAACCGTGGAAAAAATCAAAAATATTGGTTTGAAAGAAAAGATGAAAACAACAGTAAGCGAATAGCAAGACTTGAGGCTAATAAAGGGGGTATTTGGTGGTGGTGGCTTCGGTCGCCCGGCCGCGTTAATGTAAAAGCCGTGTACATCCACGGTGACGGTAATATAGGTATCCAAGGCAACAATATATTGAAAGGCAACATCAGTGATGGCAAATGTACAGGCGGTGTCCGTCCCGCTTTGTGGCTAAAGCTGTAATGTAATTTGAATCATAACAAATAAGCACGATACCGTGTACGATATCAAACGGCTCTATAACGTGAGTATTGAGATTATCTAACTTGCAAAAGTGATGTATAATCGTTATGTGTAGCAGCTTTGCGCTTTAACGATAACATAAAAAAATTATATTTTCAAATATGACACGTTGTTGTCTAATTTGTCATGCTATAATGATGAAAAATTTAGTAGGAGGAGTTAAAAATGAGCAGGTACGAAGAAGGAATAAAATTAATCGAGGAAAGATGCGGCAACGGAAAAGATAATATCATCTCTCTCTCAACCATCGCAATGGAACCGAACGCTGACGGAAAACCCCGTCCTTATGTCCGTGATGTGGACGCTTATTATGAAGACGGCGTGTTTTATGTTACTACTTGGGCGAAATCAACTAAAATGCAGCAGATAGCTCAAAACAAAGAGGTTGCATTTGCTGTTTGCTTCGAGTGGTTTTCCGGAAATGGAATTGGCGAAAACCTCGGATGGGTTTTAGATCCGAAAAACGCTGAGCTAAGGACTAAACTTCGTAAAGCATTTGCCAAATGGTACGACCACGCAAACAATGAACAGAATGAAAACTGCATTATTTTGGCAATCCGCATCACAAGAGGCACGGTAATTAAAGACCACGGTGCTGTGCGTTACAATATGGACTTTGTGAATAAGGTAGAGACTGAAGAAGGAAAAGTTAGGTAAGGCATTAAGCCGTATCTAATAAGCATTTCTTTATTACATATCTATAATAGGGAGGCAAGATTATGGTGGAAATTAGGAACGTAAATTTTTCTTACGTAGAACAAAAAAAGTTTTGAACAATATTAACCTGACAATTCCACAGGGAGAGTGTCTTTTGCTTTGCGGAGAAAGCGGTTGCGGAAAGACTACAATAACGAAGCTAATCAACGGTCTGATCCCTCATTTCACATCTGGTGAAAATTTAACAGGTAATGTGTGTGTTGAGGGTTGTGTCGTTGCCAATACCCAAATGTATGAACTTGCTAAAGTAGTAGGCTCTGTCTTTCAAAATCCAAAGTCGCAGTTTTTTAATCTGGATTCTGATAGCGAAATCTCATTTGGACTGGAAAATGAGGAATTTCCTCCGCAGGAAATTGAAAATCGTGTTGCACAGATTGTCCGGGAATTGAAAATTGAACAGCTTCAACATCGGAATGTCGGCGAAGGTGGCTCTAATCTATCAGGCGGTGAAAAACAGCGTATTTCAATCGCTCGCGCAATGTTGAAAGACGCTCCCATCGTCATTCTTGATGAAGCAACTGCAAGTATTGATCCAGAAAATGAACATTTAATTCAGCAAGCAATTAGTGAACTGGTACAGGGAAAAAGCATCGTCACGATTGCTCATCGTCTGGCGACGATTGAGAACGCCGATCAGATTCTTGTCATAGATAATGGTCGACTTTCACAGATTGGTACACACGTTGAGCTAATAAAAGGAGAATCTGCTAAATGAAAAAAATACTGATACTTATTTTTTCTATGGCTTTATGTGTTACACTTGCCGCTTGCAACAACAATCAGGCAGTAAATATAGATGATAATAGTAAAAATTCGCCTCTTCCTGCCTCGGCAACGGGGACAGACACACTGGCAGAACCTAATAAACCCGTCGATAATCTTGATGATATGTATAATGCATATTTTACTGCACTGGAAAACCTGATCCAAAACCATATACTTCCCGACGGCATCGACGGCGGGGAACAATTATGTGATATGGCTGAAAACAAATTCGCTGTTTACGATGTGGATAGCGACGGGAAAGAAGAACTACTCCTTATATACACCACTACATATTCAGGTGGCTGGGCAGGATACGTGCTTGATTACGATGCAGAGACAAAAAAACTGCAAACGGAACTTTGTGAATTCACTTTGCTGACGTTTTATGATAACGGAATCATCAAAGCAGGATGGTCCCATAATCAAGGACTTGCTGGTGACTTTTGGCCCTATAGCCTATATCAATATGCGCCGGATTCGGACAGCTATGTATTAGTTGGCATGGTGGACGCATGGGACAAAAACTACCCAGGAACAGACAATCAAAATAATCCGTTTCCAAGTGATATAGATAAAAGCGGGACGGGATTTGTTTACTATATTATGAAAGATGGACGATATGACAATACCCACCCGGTAGATGCATCCGAATACAATGAGTGGGTCAACGCTCACATTGGAGACGCTTCTGAAATTCAAATCCAGTATATGGACTTGACGGAAGAAAACATTTCAAAGATAGGAAATGGATCATGAGCATAATGCGAAGCTGACAAATTCCAATTTGTTGTGCAGATTAAATTTTGAGTATTGAGAACAAATGGAAAAACGCAGTAGCCTTTCTGCTCAACATTTATAAATATCAAGAATGCACAAAAAATTAATAGTCCCTACTTGACAGCATCTTACGAGAATATTGGGCTGATAAGAAATATATGCAGGGATGACAAAGGTGATAGAAAATACACAGATGATGATATCAAATGGATTAAATTTTTGCTAAGCCTGAGAAACACAGGAATGCCGCTCAATGACATTATTATATATGCTGAACTGTATTATAGCGGTGACGACAGTATACCCAAAAGAATAGAGCTTTTGAGCAGCTATAAAGATAGGCTTGCAGAAGAACTGAAAAGGCTGCAAACCTCTATGGATTTCCTAGCAAACAAGATTGAATTTTATAACAATAAGCTGAATTCGAACAACACAAATCAAAAAAAGTGTTTGTAGGGAAAGAAGGCTATATAGAGGGAATCCATCGGAAACAAGATAAAAACCTGGCGCTAAAGGGATTTCATAAGGAATTTGAAATGATTGTTTTGAATAACGGTCAAATTGAAAAAGTGGATATTGACAAATAGTTGGACATAATAGAAGGAATGAAGGAAAAATCTCCTGAGTTATGGCAAAACTCAACGGATTACGAATTATGTATATTAGATAATACTGACAATACGGCTGTTGTGAAAACTGATGTTTATAAAGGTGAAATACACTTCTCAATAGACTATATGCTCTTATATAGATTAGAGGATGAATGGAGAATAGTATCAAAAATATTTTCGGTGCCGAAATAATTGATATATATATATTTATGAGCAGTATTGTTTATCAATATACACCCTGCCATCCGTTAGTATGGTGTTCAGGGTGTTACTTACTTAGAAAATTGCCTGCTGCACAATGCCTGGTACTTATCATCCAGAAGAAACGGAAGAACAATCATTGGCCGGTTCAGTAGAAATATTCCGGAATGATTCACTTCGATAAGGAACAGACGGGCTGCGACAGCCGCTGGAATACGCTCCGGGTATTGCGTGTGCTTAAATTCTATAAGGCTGAATTATACGGCGAATTGATTGATCAACAAGATGTCTACTGAGCATCGGAATTTCATAAACAGAACAGTTACGCTTCCGGGACAGACTCTAACCTCTCCGCCAAACCCCCACTATGCTCAAACGGCATCTTTTTTATCTCCTCAAGGCACGTTGAGACAGTAATTCTTCTTTCCCACAAAAATGCTGATACGCATATCAACGTAACTATGGAGTTTGGCGAGGGTGACG
Organism: Geosporobacter ferrireducens; assembly: GCF_001750685.1. GTDB lineage: Bacteria > Bacillota > Clostridia > Peptostreptococcales > Thermotaleaceae > Geosporobacter > Geosporobacter ferrireducens. Next base: position 4,559,240 of record NZ_CP017269.1, read on the forward strand.
GGAAAATCCCTGTGGATAAAATAGCCGAATATATAAAGCAATATTAATACAAATTATTTTTAAAAGACATACTGGATGGAAAGTACGGCAAAAGTAAGACCGGAGGAATTCTAGATATGAAAAAATTTGCAAGTATACTTATTGTATTAACTGTATTCAGTATTATTATGTTTTATCCTCGACCCCTTGTTCAAATCATAGGAGAAGAGCCAATTATAGATTCAGATGCTCATTTAAGAGTAATACATCGCAACGCTATTATTGAAAGTGGTGATGTAGTTGAAGCTTACAGCCAAAAACATGCTAAAGATATATTAGATTTTTTACAATCTTATAAGTATCAGAGAACTAATGTTAGTTATCGTAAGTTGGATGATATGGAAAGTTACAGTGTAAAAATAATAAATAACGAAAATGAGGTTTTAAGAGCAACTATAAGAGGTGACAGATATCTTTCAATTATAGATAAAAATGGGAATTACTCAAGTTATAAGGTTTCAAGAAATGAATTCGATATAGAATTTTTGCAAGATTTGTATGAATCATTACGTGTTCTATCCAATAAATAAGCTTTGCTATAGCTGGAAAAATTAATGACTCCATAGGTATCCGATTTCTGCTTGGTCATTATTCGTTTTGGCTATGTGATGAAGTTAGAATAAAATTCATATCATATCATCTTTTCTAGACGTTATAAAAGCTAATAAATTAGTGGCAATAGAAATATTAGAAGTAACGGGACAACCTATAACAGAGGCTTAGTAGACATCGGGAAGAGTTTTTTAAAGAGAAAGTCTGACATTGCTAAGCCTCGAACCGTTACCTGCAATCCTTAGCATAATGTTGAGTTAATAGTTGACTTGATGTTGAAAGAAGAAATAAGTGTAAAAAGTGATAGTCCTATTAGTTTGATATTGTGCAGCAACAAGAAACTTTTTATATTATGCATTTGTAAATAGTATTGATATATTCAACTAAAACTAATAAGGGAGTGGAGAAAGATGAAAAAGCTTGATATTAAAAGTTTAATTTTCGGCGTAATAATTGGCACGTTAGGAGTTACAACTGTTTTTGCAGCGGGAGGAATTAAATCAGCAACTTATAGCAACTCTAAGGTTTATTTTTACGGAAATGAAATATTATTAGAAAACCCTTTAGTTACAATTGTGAAAGATGGAAGTTCTGATGGTCAATTATATATGCCAATGAGAGAACTGCTAGAATATATGCAATTCAAAGTTGAGTGGAACAGTGAAGACGGTTCTGTAAATTTAACTATGAATGGCGGTAATAACTACAAAACCATAGAGGTTCCATCCGATATTTCAAAAAATGAAGCAGACACAAAAGCTTTAGATATCATGCAGAAAACAGGAAATTGGGGCTATATTGAGCCATACCTCCAATATATGTCTACAGATGGTATTGAAAAAGTTGTCCAACTATATAACTCAAAGCATATCAATCCATCTGAACATAAAAAAGCATCTGATTATATAAAGGATTGAATTTTAAGAAAATTACTATAAAGCTAAGGTCTTTTTTTATGCATTCTGTATATTTTCTTTAGTATAGGTTAAGTGATATGTTTAAGGGGGCGATGTCCTGTCGCACTCTTTGAAAAATTGAAAGAAGATAGTGCATACAACAAGTTACCAAAGCAAAAAACGCAATTCATGCGCATGGAAGAATTAAGCATAGAAATTTATCTTTATAGATACATGAAAAAATAATGAATCAAACTAATCAGAGGGGGTATACTGTGTCATTCCTTGATTTTTTCAGAAGAAAGCCGAATATAGTGTCGGCAGGAGCTTGAAAGCAGTCTAAAGTAAATATATCATCATTATATAAAGTTGTACTGTAAAAATTTCCATATTTTGACGATATTGTTATTAGGCTAGCCCATATAAAAATATGTAAAGGAAAGGAGTGCCTTAATAGTGCGTATAGAACAATATAATGGTTATGCGATAAGACGTATGTTTTCTGGTGCAAAAAAAATCGGTAATGTCTCTTTACCTGATTTTAATGATTTCCATTTTAATACGAAAACAACTTCCTCGATGAGTGATGATAAATTCAAGGAAGCTATCATTGAACAAGCAAAAAAAGATCAGGCAGCAGGAAAATTTCAAACTCAATCAACGGCATATAAGAATTTACTAAAAAGTTATGTGTCTGTGGCCTCACCCGATAGAATGGGACTTATTACCGAAGCTTTAACAAATATTTTTAAAAATAATCAAGCGAAAACAAAGAATATTAACTACGTAGACCTTCTTCTATGGGGGAAAATCACTTACGAAAAAGAAGTAGATTTAACATATGCAGAGTTTACAGACAGTAATGGTGAACATATTGCAACCTATTCAAATGGCGGTTGGACATTTTACGGAACAAAAGCAGAAAATGCCCGTGAATTAGAATTTTTAAGTGTATATAACAAAGCATGGGATAATGCTGCAAAAAGTACTGAGAGTAAGACATCATACACGTCGCTTGATGTAAAGGTGTAAGATACAACGCTCAATTCTAAGTAGGCAGCCTTGTTTTGATTCTTACTCCATGAGGAACACCAATGACAACGATCCAGCAGATACTTAGCATGAAAGTATACTAACCACCAACTTATAGAAGCTAAGGGACGGTTCTCTTGCTTCTTTACTTTATTTTAAAATATAGAAAAAGTATAGGTGGAGATCAAATATGCCACGTCAAGCAAGAGAAAAAAGTAAGAGTGGAGTATATCATATAATGATTAGGGGTGCTAATAGGCAAGAGATTTTTCATGATGAAGAAGATCGGTCAAGATTTTTAGAGCTCCTTAATAAATATAAGATTAAGGCAAAGATAAAAGTGTTTGGCTGGTGTCTTATGGATAATCACATACACCTACTATTGAGTGAAGGTACCGAGGAACTTGCAATAACGATGAAACGCATAGGAGTAAGCTATGTATGGTATTACAACAATAAATACAAAACAACAGGGCATTTGTATCAAGACAGGTACAAAAGTGAAAATGTAGAAACAGACGAATATCTTTTAACTGTAATTAGATATATACATCAAAATCCTGTAAAATCAGAAAAAGTGAAGAAAATTGAAGAATGGAAGTGGAGTAGTTGTCTTGGATATTATGGGAAAGCTATATACCCAGAAGGATTGCTAGATAGTAAATTAATTTTGGACATGTTTTCAGAAGATAAAGGCATAGCAATAGCTAAATTTCGAAAGTTTAATGAACAAATAAACAATGATAGCTGCCTGGATAACACTAGTGATGAGAAAGTAAGATTATCAGATGAAGAGGCGAGGGAAGAAATAGGCAAAATAATTGGGAAAATGGAAATGGCTCAATTAAAGAGCTTTCCGAAGTTAAAAAGGGATGAACTAATCAGAAAGGTAAAAAGAATAGAAGGAATTTCGCAGAGACAGGCTGCAAGGATTTTAGGGATTTCACCTAATCTGATATTTAAAGCATAATGGAAGCGTGAAACCGTCCCTATGCTTAACGGATTATCGTATACTAGAACTATGAGAAAGAGAAATCATTACATAGCCGAATTTAAAACAAAAATTATACTGGAGATTCTATCCGAAGCGGCAACTCTTAATGAGATTGCAGACAAATATGAAATCAGTCCGGTCGTGCTGAGCTGATGAAAACAGGAATTCCTCGAGAGCGCATCAGAAGTATTTAAAAATGCAGACAACCTGAAGTTTTTGGATGAAACTGGAGTAAGAGCTTCTATGGATGGAAAGGGACAAGCCCTTGAGAATATACGTACCGAAAGATTCTTCAGGACATTGAAGGGAGTAGGTTATATGGAATTGAACGGATATCAAAAATTATGTGAGGAATTAAATAAAATATATAGAATTCCTGAGGTGGAAATTAAAAATATTAGAAATGTTTTTGCTTCAGTTAAGCAGAGGAAAGGGGATAAATTTGCTTGCGAAGGGGATATCCCGGAGAGTATAGGTTTTGTAGTGTCAGGATTATATAAATATTATTATATAGATAGAAATGGCGATGAGTGCATTAAACACTTCACAAAGGAAAATGACTTTGTTGCGTCATATGCAAGCTTTATAATGCGTAAGCCATCTTTATACTATATAGAGGCCCTCGAAGGTTCTGAATTGCTTGTCATTCAGTACAGCGACTACATAAGGGGAGTTGAAAGCAGTACTTTCTGGCAAAATATTGCAAGAAAGTATGCAGAAAAAATGTACATCATAAAGGAGTTGCGTGAAGGTAGTTTTTTGAAAGAAACTGCTCAAGATAGGTATGTTCAATTCATAAAGGAAAACCCTAACCTCCAAGGAAGGATCAATCAAAAAAACATCGCTTCATACCTCGGAATTGCGCCTGAAAGCTTAAGTAGAATAAAATCTAAATTAAACTTAACATAGATCAATGAAACCACCTTAATATACAGGTAGAATAAGAATGAATAAAAAAGAGGTGGTTGATATTATGAAAGAAAGCAAGATTATGGGAATTGTAACAAAACAAAAGGAATTTTTCTTTTCCGGTAAGAGCAGGGACTTGAGGTTTAGACTGAATTCACTAAAAAAACTAAAAGACACAATTATCAAGAATGAACAGGCAATAGTGGAAGCATTGGAGAAAGATTTGAAAAAGCCCCGTCTTGAGAGCTATACATCTGAAATTGGATTCATCATCAGCGAAATCAATTATTCAATGAAGAACTTAAATAAGTGGGCAAGACGTGAAAGCGTCAAGTCCCCGTTAAATCTTTTTCCATCTAGGAGCTATATTATTAAGGAGCCCTATGGAGTAGCATTGATTATCGGACCATGGAATTATCCTTTTCAACTGACAATGGTACCATTAATTGGTGCCATTGCTGCAGGGAACTGCTGCGTTGTTAAACCTTCAGAGTTATCAAGAGAATCGGCTGGTGTTATAAGGAAGATAATCTATGAAGCTTTTGATATGCCTTATATTACTGTAGTTGAAGGCGGCATTGAAGTTAGTGAATGCCTTTTAGAACAAAATTTTGACAAAATATTTTTTACAGGAAGCCCAAGTGTTGGGAAAATTGTAATGGAAAAGGCTGCAAGAAAATTGATTCCTATCACGCTCGAACTTGGAGGCAAAAGTCCATGTATCGTCGATAAGAAGATTGATATTGATATTGCTGCCAAAAGAATACTGTGGGGTAAGTTTTTCAATGCAGGTCAAACCTGTGTCGCTCCGGATTATTTGCTTGTAAATAATGAAATCAAGGAGGCCCTTTACGATTCATTCAAAAAATGGTTAAGTGTTTTTTTTACCGAGCATCCTGAAAATAGCCCAGACTTTTCAAGGATTATTAATAAAAGCCACTTCATAAGGCTAAAAAACTATGTGAAAGAAGGGAAAATAATTATAGGCGGACAATTGAATGAAAGCGAACTTTATATAGCGCCTACAATCATAGAGGTATCCGATATGAATTCGCCAATGATGCAGGAAGAGATATTTGGTCCGATCTTGCCGGTTGTCTCATATTCCGGTTTAGAGGAGGTTAAAAGAATCATTAGACTCAATCCGAATCCTCTGGGATTCTATATATTTTCAAATGATAAAAAAATAGCTGAACAATTGATTCTTAACATTCCTTTTGGTGGTGGTTGTGTCAATGATACACTGAGTCATCTTCAGAATCAGCACCTACCGTTTGGCGGCATAGGCAACAGCGGAATCGGGAATTATCACGGAAAATACAGCTTTGATGCGTTTTCACACAGGAAATCGATTTTAGAAAAAGGCTATGCTTTTGATTTATCGATGAAATATCCACCTTATAAAAACAAACATGTGTATTTGAAAAAATTATTATTAAAATAGGATGGTTAGAAGCACGATGTATATGATAGCTGGATAGCAGAATACTGCTTCCAAATTTATTGACAGAGAAATCAGATCTTTTAGAAATATATTCATGCCGCCAAGGCTCAACTAGCTTCAAACGGCATTATTTTTATACACTCAAGGCATGTGGAGTGTATCGTTTAGATGACGAATAGTGGTTTGAGGGGGAAATAAGGTGGGTCAACTGCTATATGCAGTGGTTTTAGAGCAAAAAATGAGCAAAAATCGGGCCAGAAAAGTGCATTTTTGGCCCGCTCAAACTGCTATTTGTATCAAAAAAGCAATATCTATACAATATCTTGCTCAGGGTTATTCAAAGCCAACCTGCAGAACGGTAGAACCCATTTCTTTAGGCTTCTATGAGCAAAATTGGTATTTGATTGCTTATTACCGCCTTAGAAATGAATATAGGAATTTTCGTGTGGATCGTATAAAAAATATAAGCCTTGAAGAAAAAGAAGCTTGTGAAAAACCTCACGGTACGTTGGAACAAATACTGCAACAGATGCTCTCTTATAAGCAACTACATAGAGTGATACTAAGAGTTGAAAAAGGCGAAATATACAATGCTATTAAAAGTAGATATGTTCTCGGCTTCCTTGAGGAAATCGACATCGGAAGCAAAAAGGAAATAACATTGCAAACAGATTCTCTTGAGATATTGGCCAAGCAGTTGATTGAATACCAATCAGGGATTGAAATAGTTAATCCGGATAGATTAAAGTGCATTATCCGTAAGTATTTGGCTCAAATTACAGAACATTGTTTTAATCTAATTTAAAGTAAGCTATTAACATGTTACATATTTTCTTGATATGTAAAGTTTTAATTTTCCTACTGACATACAGCTGTCAGTGTAGTGTGATATTCTTTTTTAAAAAGGAGGATTCACAATTATGAAACCTAAGGTAATTATGCACTCACAGATCAGCCTTGATGGCCGCATTAAGGGCTTTGACAACCCGGAGGTATATTATCAAGTTGCCGGTGGAATTCATTCAGATGCGGTGCTGTTTGGTTCCAATACTGTTTTTACTGCATTTGAAGAATATCCTGACGAAACAGAGGCCGATTTTGCGAAGCCAGTAATAAGCCCGGATGATCTCAGACCAATAGGGGTCATCCCTGACAGCAGAGGAATACTGAGAAATCTTCACTGTTTAAGAAATCTTGGATATTTAAAGGAAGTTATAATTTTGGTATCAACTATCACTCCGAAGGCGTATCTGAGTTATTTAGAGGAAAGGAATTATCCATATATCATTGCAGGAAATGGCAATTGGAATACCGTTTCCGGCATGGAAACAGAAAGGATAAAAAAACAATGAATGTAGATGTCAGAAAAGAAATCAATGCATATTTTGATCAAAAACCGGAGGATCTTCAAAAAATAGCTGCCAGACTTATGGAAATAATTCTCAGCCATCAAGGTATGGAGGCAGCAATAAAATGGGGAAAACCAACTTTTGCTATTAATAATGATTTTCATCACTGGATATGTGCGATCCAGATTTTAAAGAACAAGGTTTCGTTAGTATTTCATTTTGGTGGGTTATTGTGCGACGAGAAAAATAAATTGATTGCCGGTACCAGCAAATTCTTAAGAAAGATTGAATATGACAGACTTGACAGTATTAATGAAGGGGAAATTAAGTGCTTTATACAAAAGGCTGTTGAAAAGCTTCCCTATTTCAAAGAAAATTGGAAAGAAATCAATAAAAAGGATTGATATTGGTGTAGACCATAACCTGCTTTCATGCTTTCTGTATAGGATGATCAAGATCCAGCTTTCTTCGAAGATAGCAAGAATTATGAAAAAAGTAGATGTAGAAACAGCTATCCTTTTACTAAGGAGGTAATACTCATGGATAATAATATGCAGATCATATGTTTTTGATAGATTATATCGAAGAACATATTTCGGAACAGTAGGTGCCTGGCACGTTAAGTATGGTAATACAGTAGATTTACGCAAGGGTAATATGATTGATATCCGAATATAATAATAAACGATATAAAACCAAGGAGTGCCGGGAATTTTTAATATTTGTTGAAAGACTATTTAATCTAATAATCGGCGATATAAATAAAATGCATCCGTAAAACATATACAGGGAATGTCGAAATTTACACACTTTTGCCGAAAAAATAAATAAGAGTATGTATAACAGGAATAACCAAGTTTCCAGTAAATAACGAAAAACAAAGTATATTTGAATCCGTGCAGCCACAAGGAACTGTGAGGCTATAGCGTTGGTTGTTAGGGAGTAAGTAAGAAGTTTAAAATCCTCTATTGAAATTTCTCAGTAGAGGATTTTTTATGCAATAACTGCTTAAGTGTTGTGCCTGGCATCATAAATTTCAATGAATATCAACAGAAAATAAAGGTGTGACGTGAAAGGGGAGGTGCCTTTTTGCATACACTTAAGGAGCATGATGGTACTTCTTTGAAAATAGAACTCTTCCCATTTTAATTATAACATATAGAAAATTGCAAATATAGACTATTTGTTCTCATTTGCTAGTGCTATAATGCAATAGTATATTAATGAGATTTGCTGGAGAGGATTATTATGGAAAGGATGTTACCTAAATTATCAAAGAAGGAATTGCCAAAGGAGGGAAATATATGAGTTCCTATGCGCTTGGTTTTCAGGAGATTGACAAAACAAAACTCATGGTTGTTGGGGGTAAAGGCGCCAATCTGGGGGAGCTTTCCAAGATTGAAGGAATACACGTCCCGGACGGCTTTTGCATTTCTACGGAAGCCTTTAAAAGAATCATTGGGGAAACGTCGTTGATTAATGAATTACTGGATCAGTTATCGCATCTAAAGGTGGAAGAACGGGATAAAATCGGTGAACTTAGCGGTAAGATTCGCAGGGTCATCGCAGGGCTAGATATCCCTGAAGACATTATTGAAGAGATCACCCGCCGCCTCTCCAGACTTGGAGAAAAAAATGCCTATGCAGTACGATCCAGCGCAACCGCAGAGGATTTACCGATGGCCTCCTTCGCTGGTCAGCAGGATACGTATTTGAACATTATTGGGAGAGAGGCAATCCTAGAGCACATCAGCAAGTGCTGGGCATCGCTGTTTACCGAGAGGGCAGTAATTTATCGCCTTCAAAAGGGCTTCGACCACCGTAAAGTCCAGCTGTCTGTGGTTATTCAGAAGATGGTCTTTCCCCAGGCGGCAGGGATTTTGTTTACTGCAGATCCCGTCACTTCCAACAGGAAGGTATTATCTGTTGATGCCAGCTTCGGACTTGGTGAGGCCTTGGTCTCCGGCCTGGTGAATGCGGATATCTATAAAGTGTGTAACGGAAAGGTAGTCGATAAAAAGATATCCACCAAGAAGCGTGCGATTTATGTTTTAAAAGATGGCGGTACAAAAGAACAGGAGATTGAGCCTGGGCAGCAAAATGGGCAAACGCTGACGGATGAGCAGATTTTGCAGCTTGCGCATATGGGCAGAAAGATCGAAGAACATTTCGGCTACCCCCAGGACATCGAATGGTGTTTGGCTGATAATACATTTTATATTGTCCAGAGCCGGCCAATCACTACGCTATATCCCATCCCTGAAGCGAATGACCATGAATATCACGTTTATATATCTGTCGGTCATCAACAAATGATGACCGACCCTATGAAACCATTGGGATTGTCTTTATGGCAGTTACAAGCAGCCGGACCCATGTTTAAAGCGGGTGGAAGGTTGTTTGTTGATGTTGCCCATATGTTGCCTTCACCTGACAGCAGAGAAATATTATTAAATAACATGGGACAACACGATCCCCTCATAAAAGATGCATTGATAACCATCATCGAGCGGGGGGATTTTATAAAACCGTTACCGGATGATCAGAAAGAACAGAGTCCCGGTAAAAGCAATAAAGGCATGTCGTCTGCTGATATTCAGGCACAGGTAGGAAACGATCCCACAATCGTTTCTGGTTTGATTAAGCGCAGTCAAACATCAATCGAAGCGTTAAAGCAAAACATCCAAGCGAGATCAGGATCAGATTTATTTGATTTTATCCTGGAAGATATCCAGCAATCAAAAAAGAGCTTATTTGATCCACAAAACATGGGTGTGATTATGGCTGCCATGAATGCTTCATCATGGATCAATGAAAAGATGAAGGAGTGGTTAGGTGAAAAAAACGTAGCAGATATCCTTTCTCAATCTGTACCAAACAATATTACTTCGGAAATGGGTCTGGCGTTATTGGATGTCGCAGATGTGATTCGTCCTTATCCAGAAGTCATTGAGTATTTACAACATGCAAAAGGTGATAACTTTTTGGATGAACTGGTTAGGTTTGATGGTGGACAGGAAACCCAAGACGCAATTTTGTCTTATCTCAACAAATACGGAATGCGGTGTAGTGGGGAAATTGATATTACGAAACCTCGTTGGAGCGAAAAACCAACTTCACTTGTTCCCTTGATTCTCAGTAATGTAAAAAACTTTGAGCCTAATGCCGGCAAGCAGAAATTTCAGCAAGGGCTGCAGGCAGCTTCTAAAAAAGAGCAAGAGTTATTAGAACGACTAAAGCAATTACCGGATGGCGAAGAAAAAGCCGAAGAGACAAAACAAATGATCGATCTAATCCGGAATTTCGCCGGCTATCGTGAATATCCGAAATACGTCATCGTCAGTCGCTACTTCGTTTATAAACAGGCTTTACTGAAAGAAGCCCAGCAACTGGTACAGGCCAACATTATTCATGAAAAAGAAGATATATACTATCTCACTTTTGAAGAACTTCGTGAAGCCGTACGCTCCAATAAAGTGCATGACCAGATCATCAGCAGGCGAAAAGATGAATACAAATTATATGAAAAGCTAAATCCCCCACGTGTTATCACCTCTGATGGTGAAATTATTGCAGGTAAGTACAACTTAGAAAATCTTCCGGCTGAAGCGATTGCAGGTCTGCCTGTTTCTTCTGGAGTGATAGAGGGACGTGCACGTGTCATCCTAAACATGGAAGATGCTGATCTGAAAGATGGAGATATATTGGTCACCTCCTTTACTGACCCTAGCTGGACACCGTTATTTGTATCCATAAAAGGCCTGGTCACAGAAGTTGGTGGACTGATGACTCATGGAGCAGTGATCGCTCGGGAATATGGTTTAGCAGCAGTTGTCGGAGTAGAAAATGCTACCAAGCTGATTAAGGATGGACAGAGAATCCGGGTTAACGGAACGGAAGGCTATGTAGAAATCCTATAACGGGGAAGATGTTGTCTTTCTCCTGGAGAGCTAAATAGAAATCATAAGCTAGGAAGGCTGCCCAATCAGGGTCGCTTTCCTAGAGGGAAAAAAGTAATTACATGAGTCAATTTCATAATGTTGTCAAATAGCTAAAGATTAGTTTTTTAGAATTTCACATCGGGAAAATTCAAGAAGCAATATGTTTAGATTTGTTCAATCGGTCTAAAGCCCATTTACAAAGATTTTTATGATTGATTTTAAACTTAAAAAAGTATATAATGATTTCAAATAGAATTAATTATATAACGTAAGCGTTCACGTCAGCCAACGTACTATCTAACCTACTGGGTCGGAGAGTACGTTTTTTTGTTTCTCCATCCGGTATGAATGAATACTTTAAGGAGATGAGAAAAGATGAAGAAGAAAATAGCTTTAGTAACTGGCGGAAGCCGTGGATTAGGCAAGAATACGGCTATTAAACTTGCTTTGAAAGGATTGGATGTAATTATTACCTACCATACTAAAAAAGATGAAGCTTCACAGGTGGTAGAAGAAATCAAAAAAGCCGGTGGCGAGGCAGCCGCTTTGCAATTAAATATAGGCGATGTAAGGTCTTTCGGCCCTTTCTTTGAGCAGGTTGCTGAAGTATTAAAAGTAGTCTTTAACACGGACTGTTTTGATTATTTAATTAACAACGCGGGCATTGGTATGAATATTCCTTTTATAGACACCACTGAAGAACAGTTTAACCAGCTGATGAATGTCCAATTCAAGGGCGTTTATTTCTTTACACAAAAAGCATTAAACTACCTCAATGATGGCGGAGGCATTATCAATATTTCAAGCAGATTAGCACAAGCCAGTATGCCGGGATATTCCGCATATGCGTCCATGAAAGGGGCTATTGAAACGCTTACACGATACCAAGCTAAAGAACTAAGTTCAAGAGGTATTAAAGTAAATACCGTGGCTCCAGGGCCCATTGCCACCGATTTTGCAGGTGGTATTATCAGAGACAATGCTCAGTATAATGCTAATATAAAAGCAGCTACGGCACTTGGACGCGTAGGAGAGCCGGATGATATTGGAGGAGTGGTCGCATTTCTTTGCACGGAAGACGCCCGCTGGATTACTGCGCAGCGAATAGAAGTATCTGGTGGAATGAACCTATAGAGTCAAAAGTTGTCCAGACAATATTATACTGCTCCACTCCCACAACAAGTGGATCAAAATATACCTGACATAAGGAAATAGAAAACCTGAAAGAAGCAAAAAGTGACTCAAAGTTTTCTTCAGAGCCCAAGTAAAGCTAAGGGACGGTTCTCTTGCTTCTTTACTTTATGTTAAAATATAGAAAAAATATAGGTGGGGATCAAATATGCCACGTCAAGCAAGAGAAAAAAGTAAGAGTGGAGTATATCATATAATGATTAGGGGTGCTAATAGACAAGAGATTTTTCATGATGAAGAAGATCGGTCAAGATTTTTAGAGATCCTTAATAGATTTAAGATTAAAGCAAAGATAAAAGCGTTAGGCTGGTGCCTTATGGATAATCACATACACCTACTATTGAGTGAAGGTACCGAGGAACTTGCAATAACTATGAAACGCATAGGAGTAAGCTATGTATGGTATTACAACAATAAATACAAAACAACAGGGCATCTGTATCAAGATAGGTACAAAAGTGAAAATGTAGAAACAGACGAATATCTTTTAACTGTAATTAGATATATACATCAAAATCCTGTAAAATCAGAAAAAGTGAAGAAAATTGAGGAATGGAAGTGGAGTAGTTGTCTTGGATATTATGGGAAAGCTATATACCCAGAAGGATTGCTAGATAGTAAATTAATTTTGGACATGTTTTCAGAAGATAAAGGCATAGCAATAGCTAAATTTCGAAAGTTTAATGAACAAATAAACAATGATAGCTGCCTGGATAACACTAGTGATGAGAAAGTAAGATTATCAGATGAAGAGGCGAGGGAAGAAATAGGCAAAATAATTGGGAAAATGGAAATGGCTCAATTAAAGAGCTTTCCGAAGTTAAAAAGGGATGAACTAATCAGAAAGGTAAAAAGAATAGAAGGAATTTCGCAGAGACAGGCTGCAAGGATTTTAGGGATTTCACCTAATCTGATATTTAAAGCATAATGGAAGCGTGGAACCGTCCCTGCGCTTCGATGAAATGGAAGTAGAAAACTTTGATATTGCTATTTATGATGATAGTTTACCACTGTTAACGCTAATTGAGTTTGTAAGGACACAGAAGGAGGGATGAGATGAATAAAATACTGGTCGTTGAAGATGAAGATATATTACGCGAAGTAATAATAGATTATCTGATTGAAGATGGATATCAGGTGTTAGAGGCTGCAGATGGAGAAAAGGCTTTGGAGCTGTTTCAAGCCAATTCTGTTGATTTGGTTATACTAGATATTGTTCTGCCAAAGGTTGACGGCTGGTCAGTATGCCGCAGGATACGAAAAAGTTCCAGTATCCCTATCATTATTTTGACTGCCCGTTCAGATGAGGATGATTCTCTCCTGGGATATGAGCTGGGAGCGGATGATTATCTGATTAAACCATATAGTCCCCGGGTTCTAATGATAAAGGTGAAACGATTTCTTGAAAAATACTCAGGTACAATGGACGGAATGCTGATATCATCTGGTGGTATTGCATTAAATATGGGATCAAGACTTGTTACTGTAGATGGCAATACTATAAATTTGACTCATACAGAATTTGAAATTCTCTCTTGCTTAATGCAAAATAAAGGGATTGTAATTACCAGAGAACAATTAATCGCTAAAATATGGGGTTATGATTTTTATGGTGATGAAAAGACAGTGAACAGCCATATCAGAAATCTGCGTGCCAAGCTGGGCCGAAAAGGCAGCTGTATTGTTACGGTTATTCGTACGGGATATAAATTTGAAGAGGAAAAGCTATGAAAAAAAGTATTGTTTTTAAATGGTTTGTGCTGACAGCTCTGTTGTTTTCTACGATGTTTTTATTCATTGGAATTACACAAAATTACTTTTTCGAGAAATATTATATTGATAAAAAATCGGATACGCTCAAAACCTATATGAATGAGTACTTAAGCTTAGCAGAGAAAGTAGGAGCGGAAACGGCATCGGGAAAACTATATAAGAATAACCATATCTGGATTACAAAGCTGGATGAATATGGACGTATCTGCGATGTCAATGATTATTATATCGAAGTGCTATTGAAAAATGATGCTCAGAGGGATTTACGAATTCCAATGTACTCCTTTGAAGGACAATTTTCATCTGATGTACTTTCTTCATTAAGGGTCGGCGATGAGGTGATCATTGATGTAGTAAATATAGCAGATGAAAGGATACCATATCTAATACAGACCGGTTCAACAGGAGTTGTGAATCTAAACATTGCAAACAAGCTGCACGGTCCTAATGCAGATGAAGCTTATAGTCACATTAGCACCGGCCTGCTGAGGGGAAGGATAACAAAAGCCGTATTTCCGGAGCGAAGGGAGTATATTTCGTTTCCTTATCAGGAAGGTTATTTTTTGGAACAGGTAAAAGAATTTCAATTTAGTCTGCTGGCTGATAATGCAAAGCATCTTCAGCGTACAGAAGAGCTTAGTATAACGGCAAATTTTGCTCAATATAAAATAATCATTGAACCGGTTGTCGAAAATGGGGTAAGGGGATATATTTTTGCCATGACCTCCCTTCAGCCGATAGATGAAGCAATATCGGTTATACGGCAATTCTATCCTTATTTTTTTGGCTTTACCCTTCTCTGTGTTATATTTTTAGCCTTTATTTTTTCAAAGTGGCTGGCGAAGCCGCTGTTATCCATCAACAATATCACCGGGAAAATAGCAAACTTGGATTTTACGGAAAAGCTGCCGGTGCATTCAGATGATGAAATTGGACAGCTATCCCAAAATATTAATAACCTGTCCAACCAGATGGAAACATATATTGGTCAGCTAAAACAGGACCTGGATAAAGAGAGAAAATTGGAAACCATACGAAAGGAATTTATTGCAGGGGTATCACATGAGCTGAAAACGCCTCTTGCTGTTATGAAAAGCTGTCTGTCTATTTTAAAAGATGGGATCGCAGCTGAAAAACGAGAACATTACTTTCAGGCAATGGAAGACGAGATACAGCGGACGGACTTGCTGGTTGTTAATATGCTGGATTTGGCTAAGTTTGAATCTGGCACCTATAAGCCTGAAATGGCGCCTTTTGAAATAGATAAAGTCATTACTGAAGTATGCAGGTCGCTGGCTGAGGAAATACGGAAGAAAAATCTTACCCTCACATTAAGACTCTCTTCACAGTTGGTGATAGGACATAAAGGTCTGATTAGTCGAGTAATTACTAATTTTCTCAGTAATGCAATCCGGCATACTGAGAAAGGCCATGAAATCTCAATTACAGTAAGCGCCAATGGACAGACGGTGGAGGTTAGTATTGAAAATCAAGGGGACCAGATATCAGAGGAAGACAGAAAAAAGATATGGAACCAATTCTATCGTGTGGAGGCACGGAACTCCAAAGCAGGTACAGGCCTTGGCCTTGCCATTTCCAAGGAAATACTGGAGCTTCATCATGCAATTTATGGTGTAGAAAATACAAAAGATGGCGTCCGCTTTTTCTTTTCACTACCAGTACAACCATAAAGCATTGGATATATTTTCACAGCTATGAAGGATTCTTCATGGCTTTTATTTTGCAAAAAATTAGAACGAAAATAATATCCGAACTTTATCTCATCTGCACCTCGTCTGCATTTTGCTGCTGTAATATCTGTGTATCAAATAAAGAAAAGAGGTATTTTTTATGAAAAAATTAGTGATTAGCTTTCTGATAGGCTTAATGTTGGTTAGTGTAACTGCCTGCGGAAATAAAACGGCAGAAAAGGATGTTAAAGTTGAGTTCCAAAGCAGTGTATTTATGGGAGATTCCATTACTGAAGGCTTTGTTTTCAATGAAATCCTGCCGAGAGAAGCTGTAATAGCCGGGGCAGGAGCAACAGCCGGTTTTTCCTATGATGACATGGATGCTTTGGTTGAAAAGAAACCGGATAAGGTCTTTATCATGTTGGGATCATGCGACCTTCTCATGCCGGTGGATGACCCCAAGGAGTTATTCAGAAATGATTTAACGAAGCTAGTAAACAAGATTAAGGGAGAGCTGCCGGACAGTAAAATATACCTCCAGTCTATTACACCTGTAATGCAGGATGCGTTAAAAGCGGAGCCTCGTTATAAGGGAATAGAGGAATATAACGAGGTTTTGAAGGAATTAGCCGATGAATTGTCAGTTAATTATGTAGACATAGGTACATTGGCACAGGAAAACCCGGATTTATATGCTGAAGATGGTATTCATTTCAAAAAGGAGTTTTATCAGCTGTGGCTGCAGAAGCTTTCTAAATTAATGTAGCGAAGGAGGTCATATGGTATTCAGCAGCTTGTTCTTCACATTTGCTTTTTTACCGGTAATAGTAATGTTGTATTATTTGTTGGGCAAGCGTTTCAAGAATATTGTCCTGCTTACTGCAAGCCTGTTTTTCTATGCATGGGGAGAACCTATCTATGTGTTATTGATGTGCGGTTCCATAATCATTAATTACTGTGTAGGCACTCTCTTAGGTAGAGATGATACCAGCAGACGAAAAAGGAAGCTTTTTTTTATAATAAGCCTGGTGTTCAATTTAGGCTGTCTCGCTTATTTCAAATACTTCGGCATGATCATAAGTACAATAGCATCCATCGGCGGTTGGGGCTTGAATGTGCGAACACCGGCACTTCCCATAGGAATTTCCTTCTATACCTTTCAGATACTATCCTATGTGATTGATGTATATAGAGGAAAAATAAAGCCCCAGAAAAGCCTCATTCTATGCGCTCTATATATAACTATGTTCCCTCAGCTGGTGGCTGGCCCTATTGTGAACTATGTAGACATTGAATCACAGTTGGCAGAAAGGAGCATAACCTTCAAAAAATTTAACTCCGGGCTTAGGAGATTTCTGCAGGGACTGGCAAAAAAAGTGCTGCTTGCCAATCACATAGGCCTGCTATGGTCCGAAGTAAAAGCTATGCCCAATAATGAAATTTCAGTACTCATGGCATGGGCCGGGATTATAGCCTTTTCATTGCAGATTTACTTCGATTTTAGCGGTTATTCAGATATGGCCATCGGATTGGGAAAAATGTTTGGATTTCGATTCAAGGAAAACTTCAAATATCCATATATTTCTCAAAGCATCTCGGAATTTTGGCGGAGGTGGCATATATCCCTCGGCTCATGGTTTAAGGAATATGTATATATTCCTCTTGGAGGGAGCCGTGTAGGTAATTGGAAATTGATACGAAACCTGTTCATCGTATGGCTTCTTACAGGCTTTTGGCATGGTGCCAGCTGGAATTTTGCTTTATGGGGGCTTTATTTTGGAACTTTATTATTGAACGAAAAATTATATTTACAGAAAAGTATGCAAAGATGGCCAAAGGCTGTCCGGCATATATATTTGTTGCTGTTTGTTGTTATAGGCTGGGTATTTTTTGAATTTACCAATCTGAATGATATGTTGAATTTTTTGCGGGCTATGTTTGGAGCAGGGGATAATGCCTTAATTGATAACCAGGGAATTATAAGGTTAAAAGCCAATGCCTTTCTTTATATTGTTTGTATCCTTTCAGCTACACCTTGGCCGAAGAAGCTGGCATTATTTTTTAAAAGAATTCATAGTAATTTTTACGGAATAGCAGCTAATGTATACTATTGTGCACTTATGTTTTTTTCAATGGCATATATGGTTGCTTCAACCTACAACCCATTTATATATTTTCGATTTTAACCAGGAGGTGGCTATGGGAATATATGATAAAAAAAACTATGCTATTATAAAGAATGTGTTGGGTATGCTTCCCTTCATATTTATACTTGCTATGCTTATTTTACATCTGGCTCTACCGGACAAAACCTTTTCGAAAGAGGAACGACGTTATTTAGCACAATGGCCTGATTTCTATATTGAAAAAGTAATAAATGGCAGTTATGAGACTAAAGTTGAATCATATTTTTCTGATCAGTTCCCTTTTAGAAACTTTTGGGTTCATATCCAGGAAGTCTCCGATCAAATTTTATTTAAAAGGTGATTTTTATTTTTAGAGGGTTTTGGGGCAATTTTTCAGAATGATATCCTGCCGCCAAGGCCCCACCAGGTTAAAACGGCATCTTTTTTGTCTCCTTAGGGCATGTTATCGTCCGCATGTGATATCAGATTTACCATTTTAGTGGAGGCATCTGCTACACATTTTATCAATAGGGTGAAGGATGTCTGCATTTTATTGATGGACTTTGCCAACATACCTATTTCATCCTTCATATTCAAATATATAGGAGAAACCTCTTTTGTAAAGTCTCCTGAGGCAACTACCTCCAAGTGTTCCGCTGATAGTCTAAGAGGTCTGGATATGCGGCAAGCAAGTATGAAGGCTGTGCCGATGCTTAGGAGTATTAGCAATAGCGTAATGATAGTAATAGTGGCTGTCAATCTTTTCAGATCTGCAAATACTTCTGACTTGGGAAGAGTCACAGCAATAGACCATCCTGTACCTGTTACAGGTGCATAACCTAAGAATTTTGGTATTCGTGTTTTGATGCTTTTCATAAAAAGGCCTCCCACACTAAAGAGCCATAAAAAAGTACATCCGAAATTGTATCTGGCATCTTGGATGTACTTCAGATTATTTCTCAAAGCGAGGAATGAGTCTTGAGGAAATAAATGCAATGATGGGAACTGTTAAAATTACAGCGAGACTGCCGGATAATCCTTGGACTACCTCAATGCCTAGCATATTCATATTGATTAATTGGTTGTAGGGTACATTGTAGGAATAAATCAATAGCATAGTATTTAAAGAAGTACCGGCAAATGCGAGAATCAATGTATTGGACATGGTACCCATCATATCCCGTCCAACATGAAGCCCTGCTCGGAAAAGTTCTGTTTTGCTATACCTGGGGTTGGCTCGATATACTTCATATACAGAAGAGGCGATTGACATGGAAATGTCCATAACAGCTCCGAGGGAGGCAATCAAAATTCCTGCAAATAGCAAGTCGCCGATTCGCATCCCATAATCTCTTGCGATGACAATGAGGATCTCCGCTTCTTCTGTGTGGAACCCGGAGATTCGGGCCAGGTTGCCGGCTATTCGGGAAACGATGCCTGCAATTCCTGCACCAAGAATGGTTCCCAGAATGGCGGACATGGTTTTAGAACTCCATCCATTTAGCAAAAACAAAGTGATAAAGGTTGTTATACCTACAACGAATATAGTTGCAAAAATTGGAGAATATCCTTTGTAGAGCATCGGAATCAGTAAGAAGATGATGCACACACATGTAAATATAATACCAACCATCGATTGAAAGCCTTTTTTACCGCCAATACCCCATAAGGCACCCAGGAAAAGAAGGATGAATCCATATAATACGGGAGATCGATTGTAGTTATATACTGTTACCAGGTACATTTCGGGATTAGCCGTATCTACACATACGATGATATTCATTCCCGGTTTTCCATACACATTGAAAAGATTGCTCAAATAGTTTTTGATAACATGGACTTCTCCCTTATGCTCTCCTGAGAGGATTTCTACTTCAAGCTCCTGAGACCCCCTATATAAGCCGCTGATAGTCTCGTCTTTTTCCAGAGATTCGCTAATAATGCTGAGTATCTTTGCTTTTTCATACCGTATATAGGAAATTCCGCCTTGCTGCCGAAAAGAAATCTGAGTCCCTTGGTTGAAGTTGTATAAAAAGAAGATAAACAGCAGCAGTAGGAGTATCCATAAAGAGAACTTTGATGACTTCCACTTTTTCATATCCAGTCTCCAATCTATTCTAATAAATTATTTCTAACATATACCATGAATGTTAATAACCTGCTATAGACAATGTTAATTTCATGTAAATTAATAAACAATACATGTATTTACCAATTGTTAACAAGAACGTAACAGCGTGTTTATGTTCTTTTCAAAGATTTCCAGTATAATAAATCCGTTCCGTAGGTGGGCAAGGATTAAAGGAGTTTGATTGTGAACAAAGGAAGAAAAAAATGAATAGGGGGGCAGATATGTTTACAGCACAAGGAAAAGAAAAACGATTAACAAGGATTCTTTCGCTCTTTATTGCTGTGATGATTATGTTGTCTGGATTCTTAAATCCAATGACAGCACAAATTGTTTTCGCTAATACAGATGAAAAGAATCAAAGTATGACTACATTAACAACCGGTGATATCAGCTATGAGATTTCAGGGATAGCCCTTACTCCGGGAAAGGATGCTACTCAGTTGAACATTGCGTGGTATACCAACATGACTGCGACAAAAAGTGTAGTTCAGGTCGCCCAGAAGTCTGATGCGGTTGGTACAGCGTTTCCGGTGCATACGGCACATACATTTATAGGTAATGTAGCACCGGCATCAGAAGGGTATTTTTCTAACAAAGTCACGGTGACCGGACTGAAAGAAAATACTGCTTATGTATACCGTTTGGGAGACGGCAGTGATGAAAACTGGAGTCCTATCTATGATTATGCAACGAAAGCAACAGATGCATACAGCTTCCTGCTGGTAGGGGACCCTCAGATTGGTTCCAGCAACGTAACAAGCGACACCGCTGGTTGGGTAGATACCATGAGCAAAGCACTTACTGCATTTCCAGGTATAAGTTTTATGCTCTCAGCGGGAGATCAAGTCAATACCTCCAGTAGTGAAACTGAGTATACAGGATATTTTGCACCGGATCAGTTAAAGAGCTTGCCGGTTGTAACAACAATCGGAAATCATGATAACTCCATTCATTACGCTTATCACTTCCATGTTCCTAATGAGTCCTCTGAATATGGAATAACTGCTGCCGGTGGAGATTATTATTTCACCCATGGAGATACTTTGTTCATGGTACTCAATACCAATAATTCCAGCGGAGCAACCCACAAAGCTTTTATGCAGGAGGCCATTGAAGCCAATCCAACTGCGAAGTGGAAAATCGTCATGTTCCATCAATCCATCTACAGTTCGGCCAATCACTCTGTATCGTCTAGTATTACTTCTTTAAGACAGCAATTATTTCCTATTTTTGATGAGTTTGAAATCGATGTAGTATTGATGGGCCATGATCACTCTTATACGAGAACCTATCAGATGATGGGAGATATTCCTCAGAAGGATCAGCAGGTAAATGAGTATGGAGATGTGATCAATCCTACAGGAACATTGTATATCACTGCCAACTCCGGAAGCGGAAGCAAATATTACAATCTGCAGGCGGCACCAGAAGAATATGCGGCTGTAAGAGAGCAGCTTCGGGTACCTACATTCTCTCATATCACGGTCGATGAGAATTGTTTCTCGATCTCTACTTATCGAACGGACAACATGGCGTTGACAGACAGCTACACCATTCTAAAGATAGAATCGGAAAGTCTTGAAATCATAGCAGATACTCAAGAGCCTCTTCATGTAAAGAAAGAAGGGCGGGAAGCTGTATCATTGACTGCCCATTCAGATATTGCTCCTGCAGGATTTGCAGGATTTCAATGGAGATTCATCGAGAATAACGCAGGGTTAAGATTATCGGCAGAAACAGGAGCTTCTGTTACACTGGAGGTCATTAGAGGTACAAGCAATGATACGAAAGCAGGTACGGCGAAAGTAGAAGTAAGTTCTCCTTATGGGGGCACAGCCGTCTATGAGGTAAAAGTAAATGATCTGAATCTGATCATAGAGCCTGCTGCATATACAATGGTAAAGGGAGATAGCAAAGAATATAGAGTTTCTTCTGCGACAGATCCTCAGTATATGGATGCAGAAGATGGTCTAGGGTCCATTCAGTTGACAACAGCAGATCCTAGTATTGCTGCAGTCAACGGCAAAATAGTAACTGCAAAGGAAAATGGCAGTACAAAGATTACGGCAGAATTAAACGGAGTCAAAGCGGAGACAGTTGTAAGCGTCGTCTATGGTGCCAAACCGGCAGATGGCCTAGAATGGATAGCCAATATACCTGAGGAGATCTATGTGGGAGAACAGCTGCATCTAAAAGACTACCTCAGCATAACTCCAAACGATGCAACTGCTACTGTATATGAGTTTGTTTATGGAGAAGCAAACAACGATCATGTGAAAATTGACCTGAATGGAGTTCTGACGGCCCTCAGTCCGGTAAGTCATATGCTGGTCAATGCTAGAGTAAAAAGTGACGGAGCTGCTGAGTGGGTTAGTACTGCGGAGCACCAGTATCTAACCATCAAAGAGCCGGTTCTGAAAATAGAGACGACTATAGATTCTCCGCCTACTTTGCATCTTCGAAAACGATCCTCAATCTCACTGCAAGCGAAGAAAGGAAATGAGATAGTAGAGACTCCTATTGTATGGACAGTCGTAGAAGGGAACGGTATTCGGATCAGTACCGATGGCGTTGTGACTGCTGACAGAAATGCGGCAGACCAATATACCATTCGAGCACAGGCCAATGTTGGTGGGATCACTTTCGAAGGATTTTATTATGGCAAAGTATATAAAGATGTAGTAATAGAGATCCAAAAAAATGGGAAACCAGTGGAAAAAGACTATGTGGATATTATGTCTTTACTTCCAGACCCTACCCAAAAGCCTATTGTTTATACAGCAAACATAGTTACTCCAGTCTATTTTGATCAAGGGGATGACCAAATCCAAGGATGGTCCTCCAGCAATACAAAGATTGCAGCAGTTATTCCTGGAGCAACAAAAGATACCGTCAATGTCATAGGACAAAGCATAACCCAAGCCTATATCATTGTTAAAACCATCGGCGGCGCAGAAGGTAAAGTTGAGCTAAACATAACAAAAAAATTGGATGCCATTGGCTTCAAAGAAGGGCTGAAGACCAAGGTTAAAGTAGGAGAGACTGTCAGATACAGAGAAGAAGATATTATTTTCAATCCTGCCACTGCTGTATATGTTCCTGGAGGCATTCCGCCTTACCCATTCCCCACGGGAGTTGAGGTAGCGATTCAAGATCCTAGTATTGCAGTGGTCAATAATGATGGATATTTAACCGGTGTATCTGTAGGCAATACCAAATTAATCGTTACGGTGATAACCTACGATAATCAGCGAGTAAGCAATACACTGGATATAACCGTATATGACAATGAGCAGCCAGAAGAACCTAAGGATTATAATCCTACAGGAATCGCACTCAATCCGGGAGCCAATGCCACAGAGCTTAACTTTGCCTGGTATATAGAAGAAGGATTTACTGCAAATGCAGTACAGATTGCAAAAAAATCAGATATGACAGGTACGGACTTTCCAGATTCAAAAGCAGTTATATTTACAGGTACGATTTCAAGTGCAGTCACAGGGCATTTAACCAATAAAGTAACCGTCACAGGACTTGAAGAGTCTACCGAGTATGTATATCGTGTGGGTGATGGAGAAAACTGGGGGCCTGTATATAGGTATACGACACGAAAAACTGATGCTTATAGCTTCCTGCTGGTTGGAGATCCGCAGATCGGCTCCAGTAATGTAGCCAATGATACAGCCGGCTGGGTGAATACCATGTCTAAAGCAGTCAGTGCTTTTTCAGATATAAGCTTTATGATGTCGGCAGGAGATCAGGTGGAAACTGCCACCAACGAAACCCATTATACCGGTTATTTTACCCCAGAAGAGCTAAAAAGCCTTCCTGTGGCAACAACCGCCGGAAACCATGACAATGCAGTCAACTACAAATATCACTTTAATCGCCCCAATGAATCGGCGCAATACGGGGTTACTAATGCCGGTGGAGATTATTACTTTACTCATGGAAATGCCCTGTATATGATACTAAACTCTAACAATACCAGCGGGGCCACCCACAAAGCCTTTATGGAGGAGGCGATAGCAGCCAATCCAAATGTGCAGTGGAAGATTGTGATGTACCATCACTCTATATACAGCTCTGCCAGTCATTCGACTTCTTCTGCAATTACAAACTTGAGAGCACAGCTATTCCCGGTTTTTGATGAGTTAGGGATTGACGTTGTCTTAAGCGGCCACGACCATTCCTATACCAGATCTTATCAGATGAAAGGGGATATACCGCAGAAAGATCAGATGATCGGTGAGGATGGAGCAGTCATCAATCCTACGGGGACACTATACATTACTGCAAACTCTGCCAGCGGCAGCAAATACTACAACCTGCAGTCCATACCGGAGGCCTATGCGGCTGTTAGAGAACAGTTTCGCGTACCGACTTTCTCTCATGTATCCATAGACGACCAGAGTTTTACCATTACTACCTATAGAGTGGATACCATGGAAGTGACAGATACCTATACAATCAGAAAAACCAGTGAAGAAATCGATCAGACAATAGAAGAAGTAATTCTTGCAGCCGATGGAACAACCATGCCAGCTGAGCCATCCGTATTCTATAAAGATATCAAACTGAGCTTGACAGCGAAGAACAAGGATGGATATACGCTGGATCTATCTGCGTCCGACATCGTATATAAGACAGACTGTGAAGAAATCATCGAAATATCACAAAACGGAAATATCCTTGTAAAGACAAAACCGGAAAAGAGTATGACAGCAAAGATCTGGGCAGAAGTCACCAAAGAACAACGAACCATAACCAGTAATTCGGTATTTGTAGAGATAAAACTGGTAACAGATGAGATTCTATTCAAGAGAGGCAGTGTGTGGAAGTACTTGGATGATGGATCAGATCAAGGAACTGCATGGAGAGCGGTAGATTTTGACGATGGTTCATGGAAAAGCGGTCAGGCACCACTGGGATATCCCCTGGATGAAACCCGGCCTACCTTTGGAAGCATCAAAACACTTATCAGCTATGGAAATAATGCCAATAACAAATATGCCACCAGTTATTTTAGGACAGAATTTACGGTAGAGGATCTATCTGCTATTGGAAAGTCAGGTTTGATAGAATTCGGTATAGATGACAGTGTGATCCTTTATCTCAATGGACATGAAATCGGCAGATATAACCTGCCAGCAGGAGAAATCCCATACAACAAATACGTGAATGAATATCCCGGATTCAGTGATACACCGGAAAATAGATATGAGACATTTTATTTGAATGAAGCAGCTCTGTCTCATCTGGTAGAGGGTGCCAATGTACTGGCAGCGGAGGTACATCAAGATCGTCCAAGCAGTTCGGACGTATATTGGGATATGGAGTTCATCGTACCGATTGAAGAAGAACAAGAAGAAGTAGTAGTAGATAAGTCTGCACTTGCAGAAGTGATCCAAATTGCCCAAAAGCTGAAGGCAGAAGATTACACAGCAGAAAGCTGGAAGGAACTGGAACGTATTCTGTTAGAAGTCATCGCTCTTATGGATGACGATGCGGCAACCCAAGAAGCAGTAAATGTGGCAGTCGTAAAGGTACAAACAGCCATCAGTAGTCTGATTGAGGCAGAAGAGGAGGATGCTATTGTCCCTGGAGCACCTGCCAATGTACGTGCAGTTTCCAATGGCCGATACTCTGTAACCATTACCTGGGATCAGGTAGAAGGTGCAGAAGGATACAACATATATCGCTCTGCTGCTGAAAACGGCACATATACCTTGCTCCATAGTCTATCTGAAAATACGACTTCCTATAGCAACACCGGGCTTTCATCAGGAACCCGATACTATTATAAAGTATCTGCTGTCAATGCAAAAGGAGAGTCTCCATTCTCCGGTATAGTATCTGCCAGAACCGATAGTGCAAGTAGTGGCGGCGGAAGCGGTAACCAAAACACTGGGAATCAGGAACCGGTCAAAACTCCTGAGCCGCTGGAAGAAAAGAAGGAAGAGAATAAAATAGATACAAAAATCGACGATGGACAGAAACCAGCAGAAACACCCATACAGTCCGTCCCGATTAAGCAGTTCCAAGACCTTGGAAACCATGACTGGGCAAAGAGTGCTATCGAGCAATTAGCTGCCAAGGGGATTATCAAGGGAACCTCAGAGGATTCTTTTGAACCGGGCAAGAATATCATTCGAGCGGATTTCATTGTATTGCTGATAAGAGCCTTAGAGATCGAAACGCCGTCTGCTGCACATACGAATTTCCGGGATGTAGTCAGTGACGCCTATTACTACGAAGCGTTAGGAGCTGCAAAGGAACAGGGAATTGTATCGGGAATGGGTGAAAACCTATTCTATCCAAAAGCAGAGATCACAAGGCAGGATCTGATGGTCATGGCAGCCAGAGCCCTAGAAAAGAGCGGAAAGCTGCAGATTGCAGATTCGACTAAAGAGCTGGAAGGTTTTAAAGATGCATCACAGGTCGCTTCTTATGCCCAGAATGCAGTAGCTGCATTAATTCGAGCAGGTATCATCAATGGAAACGGAGATGGTACACTGAATCCGAAAGGAACAGCTACAAGAGCAGAGGCAGCAGTGATTATCTGTAACATACTGACAAAACTGAACTAAATGAAGTGAGAAAGTGAGATGCTCCCCTTATGGTAGGCAGTTTGAACAATAAAAACTGTTTATTGTAAGGAGGAGCATTTCATTTAATATTTCATCTTCAAAGGTGGCTATAGCACAATTAGAACCTGCCCATATATTTCCGTTTTCAAGCTATAAAACTAAATATAAATAAAAATAAAAAAGGAAGAGATTGACAAGCAGCTAAATTATGGTAAAATATGAATGTTAGATCAATCTAACATTCCATCAAGAGAAAAAGTTAGATTTTGCTAACATTTTTTAAAATAAAAAAGTTAGTTCAATCTAACATTTAAAATAAAGGAGGAGGTCATATATGCAAAAACCTGTAAGAAAAGGGAAACGAGGCATGGCTTTGTTATTAGCTATGTTCTTAATGTTTTCTTGCTTTACTATGCCATCAATGGCTACTACATCTGGTTATACCTATAAAGACGGCGTGTATAACGGTAGTGGTAGCGGCCATGGAGGGGCGCTATCGGTATTGGTTACCGTTGAATCTGGAAAAATTTCCAACATTGAGGTCGGAGCGAATAATGAAACGCCCAGTTATTTAGCACAAGCAAAAGCGGTAATTGATGATATTATTAATACGCAAAGTACCGACGTAGATGCAATTTCTGGTGCAACAAAGAGTAGTAGGGCAATTCTTGAAGCTGTAGATTCTGCACTTGAAAAGGCCTATTCAAGCATTTTTGATTCTGGTTATGGAACTGAAAAATCTCCATTTATTATTGCAAGCTTAGAGCAGCTACAAGAATTCCGCAATACTGTAAATCAAGGACAGGCTTACGCTAATCAATATATCAGGCTAGTTAGTAATATTGATATCAGTGGAAGAGAATGGATACCCATTAACAACTTTGCTGGGACTTTTGATGGTGCAAGTCATGTAATTAGCGGATTAACCATTGGAACTTCATCAACTCCTGCAGATTCTGTCAACGGGGGACTGTTTGGAACGCTTTCAGCAACTGCAGTGGTTAAAAATTTAGGAATTAGTAATGTTGCTATTTACATATCCAATAGTGCTGCTGCTTATGCCGGTGGTTTAGCTGCAAGAACCAGTAGTGGTTCCACTGCTGGAGGAACCATCATAGATAATTGTTATGTAACTGGGAGCCGTGTTTCTTCTGAAACAACAGCGAATACAATTGCTTTTGCAGGGGGCTTGGTTGGCTCCTTAGGCTCTTACAGTAATATCACCAACTGCTGGACAGATATTTCAGTAGAGGCAAAATCGGGTTCTACTATGTCTGCTTATGCCGGTGGACTGACTTCTCTTGCTGGAAACAATATAACGGTTGCAAATTGCTATACATTGGGAGAAATCACTGCCACCAGTGCAAATCTAACGAATGGTGCGATCGTCGGTGGATTGTTTGGAATGCAGAGTGGGAAGTCTTATAACTGCTATTCACTAAGCTCGGTTACAGCGAATAATGTAACCGAAGCTGTATACCAAACGCCTAAGTATAGCTTGGCTGGAGCATTGGCAGGACAAGTTACCGGTAATGGAATCATGGACCGAATGTTTTATAGTGTAGATACTGCTGTGACCGTAAACAATGCAGTGTATAATCCAATTCCAGCTGTTGGAATAGGTGCAAGCAATACAGAACCTACAAGTCTTTATGGTTTAGCAGGAAGCAGCATGATATCAGAAACCTTAGTAGATGCACTAAATAATGGATTAAAGCTGTTAAACCAAAGCAATATCATTCTCCCTAGCGGTGTTTCCATGCATGCATGGGAGCTTTCTGGCGGAAAGGTGACTTTAAGTGATAAAATCTATATTAATGATGAAATTGACAGCGGCATTTTTGCAGGGGGCAACGGAACTGTAAAAAATCCTTATATCATCGAGACAGAAGAGCAGCTGCGAACCTTTGCAGTATCCTTAAACGAAGCAGTTGATTATTCGGGTATATATATCAAACTCGCAGGAGATATTGATGTGAACGGTGAGGACTGGATTCCTATCGGACAGGGTAAGTATGCTTTCCGAGGAACCTTTGACGGGGACGGATATAAGATCAAAGGCCTTAAATACGGTAGTGAAGAGAATGCAAAGGATGCTACCAATGATATCTATGTAGCGCTTTTCGGAGTTATAGGCACGAATGGATTCGTTAAGAATCTGGGACTGGTTGATGTTAGTATTTATAATGCTGGGAAAAATTCTGTAAATTCAGCTGCTATTGCAGGATACCTTGAAGGCGGTGGCATTGATAATTGTTATGCAACAGGTATGATAAGCAGCAAAACTACAGTCAAAGGCAATAATTTTGTCGGCGGTTTAGTTGCCAATCAGTATAAAGGCTATATCATCAACAGCTGGGCCGATGTGGATGTGCGTTCAGAGGCAGTAGGCCAGCATCTGTCAGAGGCAGGCGGCTTAGTTTCTCTTAATAACCGGGGGTTAATAGCCAACTGCTATACATTGGGCAATGCTTCAGGAGATGCGGTTAGAGCAGCGGAAGGTATGGCTTATGTCAGTAATCTGGTCGCATGCCAGGCGGGTACAATTATAAACTGCTATGTATTAGGGGATACAATATCTGATTCCTATTCATATTATGTAGGTGCTATTTCTGGTATGACTACTGGTATTGGTAAAGGATATTTGTCTTATTACAATAAGGAAGCAGTTCAAACAATCGATCAACAGGTGCCGAATCCCTTTGTGGCGGTAGGAACTACCATTAACATGACCGAAGACGGTATTACCTATAGTGGTTTCAACTATGGATTAAAGGGTTATACGCTTGCAGAAATGAAATCTAATGATTTTGCATTGCTTTTGAATAGCAATTTTGAATCCTTCCCCGTTGAGCTTTCCGAATGGCTGCCTACAGGGACAACGTTGAAAACATGGGCCTATGATAACTCAAAAAATCTTGTAACACTTACTTCTGATGATGCTGTGACTACCTATGTTCCTGTGGTTATTGAGGCAGAGGGCGATGTCACCTATAAGCCAGGCAATTACTTTGGACGGGCCTACAATGAAGGCCGCGAGATTATCGTAAGAATTGCGGTTACAGAGGATGAGATTGAAACGATTGAAGTTACAAAGCACAATGAAGGGGATAGTTTTGATACTGAAGACCTAATTGATGCAGTACTTCTAGAACAAGGCACAAAGATTCATTACGACACAAACAACAGCTCATTGACTGCAATGCTTAAGGCTATTGATGCTGCGCTCAAGAAAGCTGAAGTGGGAGATACAACGGGTTATGGGAAAGTAGATCCAGCTATTTTCGCAGGAGGTACTGGCAAAGAAACAAATCCTTATCAAATTTCTTCAGTTCAGGAGCTAATAGCCTTTGCAGCATCTATTAATGTTGATGAAGGATATGAGGGTGCTTATATTGTGCTGACGAAGGACATTTCCTTAAAAGGGATCGACTGGATTCCTACCGGAAGTGGTAATGCAGCTTACCCATTCCGAGGAAGCTTTGATGGTGCAGGGCACACCATCAGCGATATGACCATCGGCAGTGAAGGGGAACCAATGACATACCAGTATGTTGGGCTCTTTGGGTATGGAAATCGTGCACAGATAAAAAATGTAAATCTAACCAATGCTTATATCAATAATTATTATAAAGGGAATGGTCGTGCTTATGCTGGTGTGCTTGCTGGGGCAGTAGAAAACGGTACCTATATTGCTAATTGTTCTGCACAGGGTATACTAACCAATCGTTCGAAAAATCAGTGTTACACAGGCGGGCTTGTGAGTTTTACATCTGGCACGGATAGCGCTGTAGGTTACGTTATCAACTGCTATACAAATGTAGACATTACCGGCATATCCGACAGCTCTTGGGTTTATCTTGGCGGAATATCCGGGTTGAATAATCGTACGTATATCATTAACTGCTATACACTGGGTGATGCTGCCTCAGACAGTACGGTTAACGTTAACAAGACATCAACAGGCGGTATAGCAGGATTCCAAGCAGGTTATGTGAGAAATTGCTATGCATTAGGGAATGTGAAGAGTGTGCTTTCCGCTACAGACGTGGGTGGTTACGCAGGCAGACATACGGGGATAGCTACAACTTACTATGCGTATTACAATACCGATGCAATCCATTACTCTGGAAATACCCTTCTCAAGCCAACGCCAGGGGTAGGGGTTTATGTTCCATCTTCAAGTACGGGACTGGTTACAGCAGTGAGCGTAGAGGGAAAAATGAAAAATTATTTGAAGAGTGCAGAATTTGCTGCTGTACTCAATCAAAATATGACCGATGAAAATGTGACGAATGTATTACCGGATGATATTGCATTGAAATCATGGGTATATGATCAAGCTCTTGATTTGGTTGTATTTGCAAAGGGTTCTAATGACCCAGATAATGGTTCTGGCAGTTCCGGAGGTTCCCGCGGCTCAAGTTCAAATACTTCTGAGGGTACAGCTTCAGAACCGACAAAGGATGCGGACAGTGCTCTCAAAGAAGCTTTGGAAAAAACAGGAGAAGCAAGGATAAAATTGGAAATCGGTCAGGCAACACTTACTGCCGAAACGCTTCAAGACATTAACAGTACAAATTCAATTATTATGGAAGGTGCAGGTGTTCGCGTGGAATTCCCTAAAAAATCCTTATTCAGTGACGATCTTCTCAAGTCAGCACCGGGTGTAGATACTCATGTAGATATTGTTATGAAATCCCTTGATGACGCGAAACAGAAAGAGTTACTATCCAAAGCCAATCTAGGTGAATCCACTGGCATCTTTGAGATTGGGGGCTTAGTATTTGAACTGACTGCAGAAATTGTTAGCATTGATGGTGCAGATAACATTACACGTACCAAAATCAGCAGCTTTAGCGAGCCAGTGAAAATTGCTATAGATTTGTCTTCGGTCAATATGAATCAAGTAGACGTAACAAAGCTCACAGCTGTTCGATATGTCACCGATGCTGCTGGCAATGTGACACTGGTGAAATTAGGTGGTTCCTATGATCCGCAGACCAAAGAATTTAGTTTCTATACTGATAGCTTTAGCTATTATGGGGTATTGAAAGCTGACAACCTGATATATATTAGCCTAAGTATCGGCGAACCTTCGGTTACGGTTAATGGTGCTCAGAAAACCTTGGACGTACCAGCTGTCATCATGAACGACCGTACGATGGTACCTCTACGATTTATAGCGGAAACCCTACAGGCTCATGTTGAGTGGAAGGAAGCCACTCGCAGTGTAGAAATTACAAAAGATGGGAAAAAGATAGAGCTGGTGCTGGGAAAGACTGGTCCAGGTCTTGATGTTCCTGCTATTGTACAAGATGGGCGTACTTTAGTACCACTCCGATATGTGGTGGAAGCTTTAGAGGCCAATGTGCTTTGGCACCCATCACTTCATAGGGTGGATATTGTGAACTAAAAAGATGAATAAGGATTTTCTATAATAAATAGGCTGATTAAGAGGGAACCTCTTTAATCAGCCTGAAATTTTTTATTTAAATGTAAAAACTTCTCCATTGCATAGATAGAATCACTGCTAATTACATGCTCAATAGCACAGGCATCTTTGTCTGCAGTAGCTGGATCAATATTTAAAATTTCTATAAAAAAATCATGAATAACCTGATGTTTTTTTGAAGTAAATTCTGCCAAACTTAACCCTGCTGGTGTAAGAAATATTTCTTTATACTTTTCATTGATGATTAATCCCTTTTCAGAAAGGGTTGCCATAGCACGATTGGTACTGGCTTTGGTTACCCCTAATCGCTCTGCAATATCCGATAGCCTGACTCCAGCTCCATCTTTTGAAAGTTCATAGATTGCTTCCAGATAGTTCTCCATTGCAAAGGTTAACTTCTTCATTTGCTTCTCTCTCCTTTGTAGTTACCCTTATCCAGGGAATAACCACGTATATATTATAGCGCAGCTTAAGGGAACTGTTAAATTACCTGTAGTTTATCAGCTTTTTATCTAAAAATCAACGTTTTAAGAATTAAGGAGAATTTTAGAATAAAATACTGCTGAATTGGCTTTGTAGATCTAAATTCCTAATGTTTTTATTTCTCTTGTAGCTTTTAAATTTTATTAGAAGCTTCAAAATAGATCAATCTATTCTTATTATTTTTTACGAAAATAACCCCTTCTATTTTTAGAAGGGGCTTTTGTAATCAATTTGTTTTCATAATTATTCAGGTAACCTTTCAAACATCTCTACATTTCAATGCCTACATCCTCTGGTAGCTTTTTGAGTTTATGATAGGCAAAGGTTCCTCGAATGCTATTTATAAAAGCTGTACAAAATACAATCATCATAAAGTCAACCTTGGGGCCGTAATCTATCATCATAATGATTTTCTCAATGATATAGAGGCTAAAACCCAACACAGAAGCTATTCTTGACATCTTGCGAATGCCAAATCCAATGGCTAAAAAGGCTGCAACGTCAATAAATCCAGAAAGACCAATATCAAATAATTGTAACCCAGCCACTCCTAAAATGATCATTAATGTTGTCATACCACTGATTACCATTGATGCATAAAATCCTTGTTTAGCTAGGGATTTAGCTCCTTCAACATCTGTTATTTTGTTTTTCATAACATTTCTCCTTTGACTGTAATTTCACTTACACTTATTGTATTTTGTATTCAATAAGTTCATGTATGGAATTTTATACAATCACTCTATTTATTTCAAGTTTTTCCCACTGAAATAGGACTATTCCACCAGGAGTTATAGTCCTTAAGTTTCACTTTTCTATTAAATCCATAACGCTTGTGACCTTGCTTGAAATCAACTATTTATTCTAGAAAGGTTTTAACTACAGCCATTGCATTGTGAACTGTTGCATCAATCAAAAGTATGACCGATGTGGACATCTATTTCAGGAACGTTATAAAAGTGAGGTTGTAGAAAAAGATGAATAGGGACAGGTACCTTGTCCCTCTGTTAAGAAACTGAGATATTTATCTGGGAGGGATGAAAATACCAAGGCAAGCTCGAAAGAAAAGTAGTAGTGGGATATATTATTTGATAATAAGGGGATTAATAGGCAAAATCTATTTGAAAAAGATGAGGATCGATATCGGTTTATTCAGACGGTTGGATATTACAAAACTATTAGCAATTATCAATTATATGGATATTGCTTGATAAATAACCATATTCATTTACCTATTAGAGAAATGGAAGAGCCTTTGTCTAAAGTTGTTAAGCGAATTAGCAGCAGCTACATGTATTAGTATAATCAAAACCATATGTCGTATTTTTTTTTACTACCTTTATGCAAGTATTGATTGGACATGACAAGAGGAGGCTGACTCCTTACGGATTCGGCGTGCTCGATAATTTAAAACCTGTATTTAGACGAACAATACAATCTTCTTGAGCCAATTTGTTTGAATCTCCCGCCTTACGCTATTTTTATATTTTGTCTCCAGTCTATGAGGATTCCCAATATCAATAGTTATCATTCTTTGTCATCCTAAATAGTTTTTACGGTAATACATTCTGAATTGTAAAGGAGTGATTCCTTCCTTTTTTTGAAAAATCCGTATGAAATTACTTTGACTATTAAATCCTGAATCAAAGGCAATTTCCGTAATACTCTTATCTGTAAAATAAAGTTCGTTCTTAGAAAAAGCAATTCTTTTCAGCAAGATATACTGTTTAACAGTAAAGCCTGTTACTTCTTTAAACAGATGTGCAAGGTAATATCGATTCAGATAAAATTGAGCAGATAAAGATTCAAGAGAGAGTTCTTTCTTAAAATTTTCATCGATAAAACTCTGGATATCAAAAATTCTTTTTTCTGCTTTATCGATATTTTGAATTGGAAAGTGCTCTTTGTAATTGCGATAGATCAGCACGATGAGTTTAGACAGAAGGGCATTAAACTCTATCTGCCAAAATTCCTGTTTTTTGCTGTGGATAAGGCTTAGCTGATAAAAGATCTCTTCTATACTATCCACATGCTCTTTTTTTAGTTTAAAACCATTTTTAAAGCCTTTTGGCCTTATTTTAAAGATGGATAAAAGTACGGGGTCTTTGATGATGTTATCAAAAAAATCTGCATCGATGATAGCCATATATCTGGAATAGGGGAGTTTAAGGGTCTGCATTTCGTGCTTTTCTAAATTATTGATAAAAACAATACTATACTTTTCAAAATGGCATAACGCATCATTTATTTTAAAAACCGACTCACCCTGGGTAACAAGAATGATTTCGTAACCTATATG
Organism: Geosporobacter ferrireducens; assembly: GCF_001750685.1. Classification (GTDB taxonomy): domain Bacteria; phylum Bacillota; class Clostridia; order Peptostreptococcales; family Thermotaleaceae; genus Geosporobacter; species Geosporobacter ferrireducens. The sequence continues at coordinate 4,594,135 of NZ_CP017269.1, forward strand.
AAAATGTTCCTTTAACTTTTCACTTTGAAAAGTCATTGTCTTATAATTCATATCAATATTTTTATAATCCATAAGGCTCCTTTTTTTACAATCGCAACTTTTATCAATTTTTTGGCAACTTGTCAATATCGATATTTATTTAACCATATTATACTTAGTATGACATAAAATTTTAAAAATAGATAGTGCACTATCAAAACAAACAAGGAGGCTGTGTGTTGTCAAATTCCATACATTCAAATGACAGAAAATTCAATTATAAAAGCCTGGCAGAACTGGAAAAGGATATTCAAGAGATGCAGTTTGATATTAAATTCTCTGAAGATCTATCCCTTTATAGAGAAGAAGTTAAAATAGGACATCATGTAATACCAAATGCCATTGCCAGCCATCCCATGGAAGGCGGGGACGCCGACGAAAAAGGCAGTCCTACAGACATGACCTTTAGAAAGTACAAAAGAATAGCAAAGGGCGGAGCTGGTCTCATTTGGGTGGAAGCAGTCAGCATATGCAAAGATGGCCGATCCAATGATAAACAGCTTTGGATTACCGAGGATAATTGGAGAGATTTCAAAGCATTAAATGATATCATCAAAAAATCTGCAAAGGAAGAATTCGGAGAAGACTATCATCCGATGACAATTATCCAGATCAATCATGCAGGACGTTACTGTAAAGTAAAAGGAAAGCCAAGTCCGATTATTGCTACCCATAAGAAAAACCTGGATGAAAGATTGGGAATTGACGAAAGTTATCCAGTGGTAACAGACGAATACCTGGACAGTCTGAAAGAAAAGTATGTACAAGCCGCAAGACTCAGCAAAAAAGCTGGATTTGATGGTGTAGATATTAAAGCGTGTCATGGTTATTTGCTGTCAGAACTGCTTTCTGCCTATGAAAGAAAAGGAAAATATGGGGGCAGTTTTGAAAATCGTACCCGTCTCATGATGGATATTGTTGAAGCGATCAAAAAAGATGCAGCATGTGAAGGTTTGGTGATTTCATCCAGACTCAATATTTATGACGGACTTCCATATCCACAGGGCTGGGGTGTATCAGAAGGAAAAGGCTTGGAAGTAGATTTAACTGAACCCAAAAAACTGGTTAAAAGTTTAATATGCAAAGGTGTTCAATTAATCAGTCTTACCATGGGTAATCCTTATGCTTTTCCCCATATCAACAAGCCTTTTGATTTAGGAAATTATATTCCGCCGGAAAACGCTCTCCACAGTTGTAACAGACTGATCCGTGAGGTTGGAAATATGCAAAAAAGCTTTCCTGAAACTGTCTTTGTAGGCCTGGGGTACAGCTGGTTTAGGGATCTGGCTCCTTACGTGGGGGCAGGCAGTCTAAAACATGGCCTTTGCAAGATTATCGGGTTCGGCAGGGAATCTATTGCCTATCCTGATTTCGCCAGAGATATCCTGGAAAATCAAGAAATGAAACGCAGCAGTGTCTGTATTTCCTGCAGCAAATGCAGTGAGATGAAATCAAAAATTGGAACTTGTGGCTGTGTCATACGGGATGCAGCGGTTTATCTGCCGATCTATAAAGAAATGAAAGCTTCGGGGGTGTAATGAATGGGAAAAGTTGCAGTTGTAACTGGAGGAACCAGAGGGATTGGATTTGGCATCGTAAAAGAGCTTTTTGAGCAAGGCTTTTTAGTCGCATGCCTTGGCAGAAGCTTAAATGAAAATATAGAAAAGTTGATTGAAAGCTCCGATGGAAGGATAAAGTTCATTCCTTCAGACATTAGTTCGATCAATCAGATTGAACAATCTGTAGATGCAGTGACCGATGCCTTTGGACGTATTGATATTTTGGTAAACAATGCCGGGGTTGCACCCAAGGAGCGTAAAGACCTTTTGGAAACAACTCCTGAAAGCTTTGATTTTTTAATAGATACCAATCTAAAGGGCACCTTTTTTATGACTCAAAAAGTTGCAAATGTAATGATTCAGCAAGATAATCAATATTTTCCGCCCAAAATCATCAACATATCTTCAATGTCCGCCTATACCTCTTCTGTAAGCAGAGGAGAATATTGTATTTCAAAGGCTGGTATCAGTATGATCACCACCCTTTTTGCAGACAAGCTGTCCAGCTATGGCATCTTTGTTTATGAAATCAGGCCTGGCATCATTAAAACGGACATGACAGCAAAAGTAAGTGAAAAGTATGACCAAGCAATTGAAGGCGGACTGCTTCCTATCAAGCGATGGGGAACACCGGAAGATATAGCTGGCGTTGTGAGCCTGCTGTGCTCCCCCAAGATGACTTATTCAACCGGAGATGCGATTAATGTCGATGGCGGCTATCATATAAGGAGGTTATAGTGAAACCATATAAAGAACAACTTATAATTCATGATATACCGGTAAATGTCTATGCCTACAATACTGTTATTGTAGGCTCAGGGGCAGCGGGCTTGAATGCAGCAGCTTCTTTATATAAGCTGGGGCAAAAGGATATCGCATTGATTACAGACGGCATGAATCGAGGTACATCCAGAAATACAGGCTCTGATAAACAGACTTACTACAAACAGTCTACATCCATCAAGGATGCTGACAGTCCGCTGAAGATGGCTCAGACTCTCTTTAACGGAGGGGCCATGCATGGAGATATTGCCCTGGTGGAAGCTGCCCTTTCCCTCAAGAGTTTTTACAATCTTGTAGAAATTGGTGTCCCGTTCCCTCACGATACCTTTGGACAGTATGTTGGATACAAGACAGACCATGATGAAAACAGCAGAGCAAGCTCTGTCGGCCCGCTGACATCCAAGCTGATGACAGAAAAATTAGAAGATCAGGTCAAAAACAATGGGACAGATATCTTTGATTCCTTTATGGTAATTGGAATCCTAAAAGAAAAAAACAAGGATGAAGCCATTGGCATCTTAGCTTTAGATGTTAAACGGATTAATGAACAGAATTACGGTCTTACCTTGTTTAACTGCCGAAACATTATTTACGGCACCGGGGGTCCGGCAAGCATTTATTATCGCTCCGTCTACCCAAAGAGCCAGTCTGGAGCCACAGGGATTGCCCTCGAAGCAGGAGCTCGGGCGAACAACCTGACCGAATGGCAGTATGGCATTGCCTCCACCAAATTTAGATGGAATCTATCGGGAACATACCAGCAGGTCATCCCGAGATATATTTCCACCGACGAGAATATGGGTGATGAAAGAGAGTTTTTAGAAGATTATTTTAAAAATCCTACGGAACTGCTCAATGCAGTTTTCCTAAAAGGATATCAATGGCCCTTCGACGCCAAGAAGCTTAGGAATAATGGATCTTCCATCGTAGATCTCCTGATCTATATCGAAACCCAAATCAAAGGAAGACGGGTATTCATGGATTTTCTGAGAAATCCAAGCTGTGCGGATGTGGATGGAAGTCTGGACTTTCAGCAATTAGGCGAAGAAGCTTATGGATATCTGAAAAATTCAGATGCCCTTTTGCCCACACCTATTGCCCGTTTGAAAAAAATGAATCCTTTAGCCATTGATCTTTATAGAGATAACAATATTGATTTAGAGAAGGAATGGTTGGAAATTGATGTCTGTGCCCAACACCAAAATGGCGGATTAGTCGGCAATGTCTGGTGGGAGAGCAATATCAAGCATTTCTTCCCTGTAGGAGAGGTAAATGGTACCCTGGGCATTTACCGCCCGGGCGGTACAGCCCTCAATTCTACGCAAGTTGGAAGCTACCGGGCAGCGGAGTATATTAAAAATCAGTATGCAGACCCACCGATACCAATGTCTGCATTTAAAGAAAACGTTATACCCGATGTTGAAAAGCGTGTCGCATTCATAAAAGCCATCAAAATAGACAGGGAAAAACCTTCCAACGTGTTGTCATTCCAGCAGGAACTGCAAAAGAAAATGTCAAAAGCAGGGGCTTTTATAAGAAACAAAAGGAGTATACTGGAAACATTGGAAGAATTCAAGAAGACCTACAGCACCCTTCACCAATGCATCCATATCAAAGATATAAAAGAATTGCCAGCTGTTTTCCGGGTATATGATATGCTTATTACCCAAATTGCATGCCTCAGTGCCATGCTTGAGTATATAGAGCAGCACGGTGACAGCAGGGGTTCCTATCTGATTGCAGATGATCATGGAAGTCATGAAATCAAAGGGGCGGATATGACTTTTAAATTTTCCATTGAACGGGACTCTAAGGACAGAATCTGTGAAACCTATATAGAAAAAGGACAGGGAGGCATTGGGTTTGACAATACCTGGGTAGATGTCCGACCTATTCCAGAGTATGATTCATGGTTTGAAAATGTATGGTCTGATTTTAGGGAAAATAAAATCTTTAAAAAATAAACTTAAAAAATGGAGGCGAATTTATAATGAAAAGAATAGGTTTACGAAAAATATTGACGGTTCTTCTAGCATTCTCCATGGTTTTATCCCTTGCGGCATGTTCAGGATCAAATAAAAACACCGATATAACAGCAGATGATACGGTATATGAATTAAAGCTTGCCCATGTAGTAAGGCCTACAACACCAAAAGGAGCTGCAGCGGAAGAGTTTAAAAGAAGTATTGAAGAAAAGAGCAATGGAAGAATCACGGTATCCATCTATCCAGACTCACAAATGGGAACGGATCAGGAGATCAACGAGCAAATCTTATCTGGAGCCCTAGATATGAACACCCCCTTATTATCTACTTTGACGTCTTTTGTAAGCGAATTTGAACTTTTCGATTTGCCCTATTTATTTACTAGTAGTGAGGAAGCATTCAATGCATTAAATGGAGACGTTGGAGAGAAATTTAATGCGGCGTTAGAACAAAAAGGCCTTATCGGTTTAGGGTACTGGACTGGTGGATTTAAACAAATTACAAACTCTGTTCGGCCAGTGAAGAGCGTGGAAGATTTAAGCGGGCTAAAAATCAGAGTAAGCCAGAGTCCTATCCTTGTATCCCAGTTTAGAGCCATCAATGCAGGTGGGATTTCAGTTCCGTTCAGTGAACTTTATTCAGCTCTTCAAACGAAAACAGTAGATGGACAGGAAAATCCATATGCCAATATTGCGAGTAAAAAGTTTTACGAAGTACAAAAATATATGACCATCAGTGATCATGGTTTTATGGGTTATGCTTTCATCATGAACAAGAATAAATTTTACTCTATGCCGGAAGATCTTCAAGCAATGGTAAAAGAAGCTGCGAAAGAAGCAACAGAATGGGAGTGGAAAAAAACAGCTGAAAAAGAGATAGAGTATCTGCAGGAAATTAAAGATGCAGGTATGGTCATTGATGCATTTACAGATAAGGAAAAAGCAGCGTTCAAAGAAGCAACAAAACCTGCGTATGACGAATTCAGCAAAAGGGAAAACGGAGCAGAGCTATTAGAAACTGTTAAGAAATATGTAAAATAAGGGAAACGGCAGATATTGAAGAACTAAAACTGTATCAGGAATAAAGCTTTGACTTTGTTCCTGATACAGAAAACAACAATTGAAAATCTAAAACGAACAGGATGTGTTTTATGAGAACTGTCATGAGATTTATAGACAATATGGAGGAATATATTGCTTCTATATTATTGATATTAACCTCTGCCCTTATATTTGCTCAGCTTGTATTAAGATACCAGTTTAATTATTCTCTGTCATGGGCAGAAGAATTGGCCAGAATGATGATCGCATGGTTCATCTTTTTGGGAAGCAGTATGGCAGTCAAGGAAAATGCACATGTAAGCATGGATGCTTTACTTATCGTTCTGCCAGAGAAGATCAAGATGGTGGTGGGAATTCTTACTGATATGATAAATATTATTTTTTGTGTCATTATCGTATATGCAGGTATAAGAATGTTACAAGATGTTGTTGCTTTAGGGTCTACAGCAACAGCCATAAATGTCCCCCTTTATATACCTTATGCATCAGTTCCCGTAGGTGTATTTCTGATGTGTCTGCATTATATTATAAGATTTAAAGAAAAAATTATAACTTTAGTCAATGGAAGCAAGAAAGCGGAGGGGGCGTAAACATGATTTTATTTCTATCTTTTGTCGTACTGCTGGCCTTGGGCGTACCGATTGCAATCACCACTGGACTTGCTACAATCATTGCCATGTCTACTGATAACCTTGGCTTGACAACTGCAGTACAGAGAATGTTTTCAGGTGTAGATTCTTTTAGCCTTATGGCCATTCCTTTTTTTGTTTTTTCAGGAGATATCATGCTAAAGGGCGGAGCTTCCAAACGGCTGATTGATTTTGCCAATAAATTATTCGGATGGATCACAGGCGGTCTTCCGATTACGGCAATTATTTCATCCATGTTTTTTGCGGCTTTATCAGGTTCCAGTCCGGCAACTGTGGCCGGTGTGGGTGGCGTTATGATTCCCAATCTTATAGAGAAGAACTATCCTAAAAAGTTCACAGTGGGACTACTGTGTGCTGCGGGCTCTCTTGGTATTATTATTCCACCAAGCATTACTATGATGTCTTACGGTGTCGTATCTGAGCAGTCTATCAGCCGTCTTTTTATTGCAGCAGTTATCCCGGGAATATTTATAGGCCTAACACTTATGATTTACAGTTATATTTATGCCCGTATTTCGAAACATGAAAAAGTACCTTTTCCTACCTTCAAGGAAGTGCTTATATCCTTTAAAGATGCTTTTTTCAGCATTATGATGCCCGTCATCATTCTAGGGGGGATTTACCTCGGTTTTGCAACACCGACAGAAGCAGCAGCGGTTGCTATTATTTACAGTCTCATCATATCGCTGTTTATTTACAAGGAAATTAAGCCGGGCGATGTCCTGATTATTGCAAAAAAATCTGTTATTACTTCGGCGATGATTATGTTCGTAATTGCAACTTCAAAATTGTTCAGCTGGTATCTTACTTTCCGGCAAGTACCCCTTAAAGTTGCAGACGTCGTTTTGGCTCTTGAAAGTTCACCTTTTGTAATTCTGCTGGTGATTAATGTAATTCTTCTGTTTGTAGGCATGATTATGGATTCAAGTGCTGCGGTGCTTATTTTAACGCCCCTGTTTCTTCCGATCGTAACAAATATCGGTGTTAATCCAATTCACTTTGGTGTAATTATGATTGTAAACCTAGCCATTGGCATGTTGACGCCGCCCTTTGGGCTGAATCTTTTTGTTGCCTCGGGCATAGGCAATATTTCCATATCCGATGTAATCAAAGGATCGGTTCCATTTATTGCATTACTTATTTTTGATCTGATGGTCATTACCTTTGTTCCACAATTGTCTTTGTTATTAGTGAAATAAAAATACTCTATAAAGTGGAGTGATTATAAACTGAGCAGCTATAATAGTATACAGGCAAGATGGCAAACAATCGTTAATATATAAGTGCATGCTGAGAACTATTCTGACACAGGAAAGAAACAAAGTAGTTAAGTGGCTAAAAAAATATGAAAAATAAAGGAATGGATGGAGTTAGAAACTAAATGAAGTCAAATCAGAGAATTTTATTATGGGGATGTTTTTTTGAAAAGCATTCCCTTATTTTTTGTAGAGATGGATAGGGTCTCATTCCTTTCTAATTTTATAAGAAAAGCCGACACGATTGTGACGGCTTTAAAAAATAAATAATTTAGTTTTCCATAGTCTGATAGTGTGTATGACGTTCACTCATTTTCATCGAGAGAATTTCTTTTGATTTTTACTATATTCCTAAACCGTATAACAAGCAAAATAATCCCCACTAAAAGAAAAACTAAAAGCATGCCCCAAATTGCTCCAAGGCGATACTCGGATATGAAAGTATAAAAATCATAACGCAAAATATTGCCGATAACATATTGACCTTTAGAGATTGCAATATGAACCGGTAGCTTTTTGGACAGCGCCCACAACACAAAATTTCCTAAGACTCCAATACTGCCAAAAGTAATTCCCGCTACCAGCAGCATCTTTTGATGATAAACCTTTGTAAGACCATTATTCTTTTTTTCCACTGTTCCCACCTTTAATTTATGTTGATTTTACAATCTACATTGTATAACATCAAATAAGCAAGCTATTTTGTGGCAATTCCTTTATCAATCATTCGTTTCTATCCTGTGGTTGAAACAACGGCTTTTAATTTACAACTTCAACTCCAATCAGTTTGCCTTCTCCCCCGGCGTTAGGCTTCGTATAGTCGCGCACAGCCTTTATATCAACTTCCCCTTTTCCATCAGGATTGTTTATCTGCCGCATAGAACCCTTGAATTTTCCACTGCTCAAAGCTTCGCCGTTTGATGATAAGATATCGATAAACGAGCGGACAAGCTTGCCGTTATAGTAAAAGCAATCTTGCTTTTTATCATAAATCAGGCCGAAGGGCTCGTAAACGGCGTAGATTTTTGCGCGTTCTTCCGGTGTCATCATGCCGCCCTCCGAACTATAAACTATCGTCGAGGTGCTTCCTTGTGACGCTTCCTGCTCCTCAGAAGAATTTTCAACCGCTGTTACGGACATAGGCGGATTTTTCAATTGATCAATATCCCTTGCGTCAAACGCTGCTTGACTGTAGGGCTCAACTCCTACAAGTTTACCGCTCGGATCAGTGGAACCATCGGGATTACGGGTTAATTGCGATAAGTCTCTTACTCCATGAACATCTATTGTTCCATTCGCATTAAAGTAGTCTCTCCCTGTGCTGCCACCTTCGCCAACCGGGTAATAATCCTCAAACCATCTGACTAATTCTCCATTGTAGAATAGCTGGTCTGTGCTTTTATTGTAGGTAAGTCCATATAGCTCATAGATGGCAAATGCTTCAGCCTTGCTTGCTGGCGTTTCTATGTATGCTGTTTCTTCTGCAATGGTAACGTTATATACTTTGTTCTTCTGCTCTTTATCAACTGCAGAAGCAGCATTTGTAGCGAATATAGTTGTCATACCAATGACCAAAGTAAAAGCAAGAAATATTCCCATAAGAGAGTTTTTTTTCATCTTCATAATTGACACAATCCTTTCTTCAATAGCGTTTTTGTTGAAATTGCTCGCAAGAGGGTTAAGTTGGCTTTTCTTTTCCTCCAGCCCGATAAGGGTCAAGGCGTAAGCGGACTTCATCCTTTCCCCAAATATCCGAACCACCGATTCGTCACATGAAAGTTCTATATCACGATTTGCCAGCACATACATAACCCATACAAAGGGATTGAACCAATGGGTGCACAGGGCAGCGGCAAGCAGCCACTTTGTTAACGTATCAAAACGCCGGATATGGACCAATTCATGAGTAAGGATATAGTGCAGCTTTGTTTCATCAGTCCAGTCCGTTGTCTTGGGCAGGAGTATTACGGGCAGGAATACTCCATAGGTCAGCGGAACGACTATCTTATCTGACTGCCGGATTTCCACCCTTCGCCTTATCGGATGATCCTGCTGCCAACCCTTCACAAACTCGTTAGAAATCGGCAATGCGGTTTTGTATTCCCTGCGACAGCGAAGATGCGTTACAAGGAAAAACAAGGCGCAAATTGACAGCCCGATCAACCACATTACCATGACAGGTGATATGCTTACGGGGGTTACTTCTGCCAATATGGGTGTAAGCTTTTCGGTGATTATTCGGGTATTAGGGGTAACCGTATCTATAGAGGGCTTGTTTGCTGTCCAAAACCTATTTTTAAGCATGTCTGCCAACGTATAGATACTGAACCGTGATGAAACAGAAAAGGGAATCAACAGGCGGTACAAGGCTACGGCCCAAAGTGCAAGGAAGGTCTTTTTCGGCAGCCTGTGAAGTGCAAGCCTACGGATTATCACAATCGTTAGAATGAGCACAGCAGCTGAAAGACTCATGTTTAATATCTCCATAGTCATCCCCTCATTCCAAGTTGATGACAAGCTTTTTCAGCCTTTTGATTTCTTCGGACGATAAACTTTTCCATCCCAGAATCGAAGCCACAAGCTGATCGGCAGCGCCGTCATACATTTTGTTGATAAGCTCCGTGGTTTCTAATTCCCTTGCCTGTTCAACGGTCACAAGCGGATGACATACAAAATTCGGCTCAATCCGCTCAATTGCACCCTTGTCAATACACCTTTTGATAAGCGTGTAGGTGGTAGTCTTGCTCCATCCAACCTGTTCTTTTAAGATTTCTGCAATTCGTTTAGCGGTGGTATCGCCATTTTTCCAGAGAACATCCATAATCTTTATCTCTGCATCGAACAGCTTAATTTTCATTTTCTCACCCCTCGTTTTGTTTTGTAGTCTACTCTAGTAGAATGCATGCAATCTTATTCTACTCCGGTAGAATAAGATTGTCAATAGTTTTTTCTATGCCAGTAAAAAATTATACTCAAAGTTTACCGACAGATGAAGGAAAACGGGGACGGATCTTGCTTGCCGCTATTAGGCAAAGATAAGAGTAAGGAATGTCTGATATCATATAAATTCAATACTTAATAAGCAAATATACTAAACCAAAGTTAAGGAAAGCAGACCGTCCCAGCTTGACTTAATTAACAGAAAGGAATGAAAATAAATGGGGAAGTCAAGCGAGGAAAAGTCAATTTTGTATTCTCTTGTGATGATCTTGATAAAACATATGTTAAACTGAAAGGAAAAGGTGTTAGTTTAGAATTGCCAACAATAGCGGTATAGGGGGAAAGAACTACTATTCTTTGATTTGGAAAGAAATAAGATTTTACTTTTAGAAAGCTAAGTTTGTTATATAATATTCTTATATAATATATCAAAGTAGTCCTCAACAACTAGGCTTCTTTGAATTATGATTATAATATCATTGTAGAGTTGACCATACCATAGATATACGAAGATTTGACGTACATAAAAAGGAAATTCCTGCATAAAAGACCTGAAAGATGGAGGCGATTTATCAATCAGACAGATTGAGAGATTAATAGAAATTGGAAGGGGGATAATTCAGAGAGTGTAGTGTGACGATAACCCCGTCCCCACGTCACGTCCGGGATGTAGTCAAATAGTTAAATAGGAGAAAACGAAAAATGAATACTGTAAAAAACATAGCAAAAAAAATTTCCTTATATCAAAGAGAACTAAATAAACTCTCTGAGAATAGGGAGGCAAAGAAAGTAAACAGAGAGGAATTCACTCTACTGTTAAGCGGTATCTCTACATGTAGGAAAGCACCGGGAATTCCGGTACATATGGGATATGAAACACTGTATCACTGTGAGAGCAAAAAAGATGAGGAGATGGTACGCGAACATTTATGGAAGGTGTATGGCATTCAGAATACCGAATCGTTATTGGAATTTTGCGAAAGAGAATATTCTGTGCACAAACAATATGAGCAGTTTATGACCTTTTGGGTTAAAGCTCCGTTGTTTGATATAGAGGAATTAACATCAGAAGGAAGAAAAAGGTTTGAGGAATGCAAAAAAGTTTCGGAACAGTTTTATCCTATTCTAAATGAAAAAGGATATTATGCATGGGATATCAATGAAAAGATTGGGCTATGCCGGAAGGCCGTTGCATGTGGCATTCTGTCTGATAAAGAATTTTGGCAGTTAACAGACCCTTGGGTGCGGCTAGCACAGGTGTTTTATCATTCTTATCAGGAATATGCTGTGAGTTGTCTGTGCGGTGCTGTTTATTTTATGTATCTTGGTGAACCTGATCTAGATAATTTCTTTCAGATAAATTTCAATCTTGTTCAGCATTTATTCATGGAAGGTGGTGCATGGCAGAGATCCCAGTGGTATGTGCCACAGAACCGAGAGTGGGTCGATCTTCTTGGAAGCAATCCGGGGTGCATCATTACTAAAGCCGCGCTTGAAAGAGATCAAATCGGTTATATGTACAGGGAAGAACCTTCTAAAAATTTTCCGGACTGCGGTTGGCGTTTTTTTGTTGGGGATGAATCTGATGAATATGTCAATCAAGCAGATAATAATTGCATTTGCAGCTTTAATGATGCATGCATCATTGACCCGACAATTCTTGCATATTTTTATGCGGGTTATGGATGCCGTTTTGGCAAAATTAATAATAGATGGGTTCAGGAATTTTAAGTTTCTGCTTACTTCCTATTATGGTTATTATGCGGTCATTACCCTTTCAATTATGAAAAAGACCAGCTAACGAATGTCAAGAAAAATTTCAGAATAAAAATAACTTCAGCAAGGCACTCCGATTTGAGTGTCTTTTTCTATGCCGTTTAGGTTGAACATTCAAATAAACAGGAGCAGCGATGTTCCGGTCTATATGCAGATAAAAAATCAAATTTGTGAAATGATCCTTTCTTTCAAATGGAGAAAAGAAAAACGCCTTTAGGCTGAACTTTTCCAATATGAAAAATGTCCTATTATTGGAAATGGTGAATGGTGGGAGGTATTTGTATTGGATACCATTACTGGTAAACTAGAAATAGTGTTTCGAACGTTGTTTTGTTTTGCCGATAAGTTTAAATTGTTTAGTAAAAGATTGAAATGGGATTATTTATATAATAGGGGGGGATGCTCTGTGAAAGAGCTTTTGTCTAAGTGTCGGTCAATCACTTCTGAAAAAATTTTGAAATCTGAAATAATAAACACTATTTTAATTAGTATATTGGGAATTTTGTTTGGTGTGTTATCAAAACTATTGGACAATATGTCATTGAATAATGATATTTTGTGGCAAAGGATACTTGGTATAGTTGATTTAGCAAATATTTTTTCAAGGCTTTCCATTTGGGCTTTGTTTGCAGTTGGTATTGCAGTTTTCAGTAAACGTCCATTTAGGGCAAGCGTGAATGTTTTTGGTTTTTTTATTGGAATGCTTATGGGCTATTATACAATTACAATAACAGTATCAGGCTTTTTCCCTAAAACATATATGATTGCATGGTCGATAATAACATTATTCACACCCATATTTGCTTTCTTAACTTGGTATGCAAAAGGACATGGTTGGTTAGCAGTTACGTTATCGGGAATAATCATTGGGTTCTTTTTTACACAAGCATTTTCTTTTGGAGTGTGGTATATAGATGTTTCTTATTTTGCAGAAGTACTTTGTTTAGTCATTGCAACAGTATTGTTATACAGGGACAAAATACAATTGCTTCTTTCTTTGATAGTTGCATTAACTATTGCTCCTTTAATTCAATTTTGTTTGCCATATATTTTTGGTGGTTTATAAGCAAAATGTATTGTTAAATTGTATGAGCCTTATATGATGAGGCATTGTGAGGCTGAAAGGCTGATAGATAAAGGCTTCGATGGACTTGGATAAACTATATAACCCTTATGCATACAAAAAAGAGGAAGTTACCAAGGTAATCATCGGCGATATTACAAATATCAGAGAAGATAACAATCTTGGAAAAGTAAGCAATCAAAAGCTGCATAAATGGGCATTTGGAAAGATTAAAATGTTCCGATTCATCCGGCAGTAGTGGGGTTGGATAATCCAGTGATGTATCAGTGGAATAACTGCTCTTTCACCTAGAATCCGAAGCTCGCCATTTCAATGGCGATGTAGTTCACATGGTTATAACAACTATAAACCTATCCAGATATGTTAGATTTCCCTTATATTCACTCAAACTTTACACCAAAAAGAACGGTCATGATTAATAACCACAGAATCTATAGCATACAAGGTTCATTATAAAATAATAGTTGAAGAAGTTAACTATATAGATATGAAAAAAACTTGTAGATAATTTTGTGTTTAAATAATTTCCACAAAGGGGCTATTATATACTTTCTCCTTTTGAACATCCTTTGGGATATCTTTCTGTTTTGAAATCATATCAAATAAACGATCCGGACATTCTTCCTCCATGATTCTCATCTCATTTTCCAAGGGTACATAATAAGGCAATTCTCTTCGTAACAATGCATTTTCCTTATCTAATTCATTGGAAGATAGATCATTTTGGACATGGGCAAAGCCAGAAGCTGAAATGGGCTCTATTTTTTTCAAATAGTCACTCCGACCATAGCTGCCATACAGATAGTCCATTTCATATTCCGTTGGGGTGGATAATTGAAATAGAAAATTTTGAGAATCTATTTCTTTAGGAAGTATGTCATTTGCTCTTACCGCCACAATCATTTTCAAATAGAGGCTTTTCCACATTAGGCAATACGCTTTCTAAAGCACCCCTCAATCTTTCATTCTCATCTTTCAACCCTTCTGTATGATCATCAGGCAAAGTAGTAAAGGCAGTAAAATGATTTGAGTCTTTAAAAGTCAGAACGATGCCGAGTATGATGAAGAGCATAAGAAACGTACAAAAAATCACGCCCATTTTAAGTTTCTGCGAAGAAATGAGGATAATAACTTTTTTCAAACAAATCACCTCCATTTAATGAAATGGTTATTCGGAAGATGATGGAGATATGTTGAAAAATTGATGAGCTGTGCCTACTACCTTCATAAATATTTTATATAGAATAAAATATATTTTCTTTTGTAAGGATCGAAAAACTCGTTTTCCCGTAAAAATTAAATAGATCTTTAAAAGTGTAAATTGAATTGAAAGAATAGAAAAAGGACAAAACGACAAAAAAACTCATTTTTTGACAAAGGGGTTTTCTTTTTTTGTGTAGAATACAATCAATAATTGTCTATATTAATACTACACTTATATACGTATCGTGTTCTATAACTACGGTTTTTTATACGAGGGGGATATAATATGAAGTTCTCAATTAATTCAAGAGTTCTGGAGCAACTAGGTAAGCAGCTAATTACAAGCGATGAGCTTGCTTTTACAGAACTAATAAAAAATTCATATGATGCAGGGGCAAACTGTGTGAAAATCCACTTTCTTACAGACAGTAACATTTTAGATAAGAATAGACTATTAAATCCAACTAACGAAGAAATATACTCACATATATCCCAAGTTGCACACCATAAAAAAATAATACTAATTGAAGATGATGGAAGTGGAATGGATTCCAACGAATTAAAAGAAGGTTTTTTTACTATCGGAACAGATATTAAAAAAAGACAAAAGAGCAGTAAAAGTAACGGGAAAGCTAATGAAAGGAGACTTCCATTAGGGGAGAAAGGCATTGGTCGTCTTGCTGCACAAAGATTAAGTAATATACTATTTATTGAGACTACCAGTAAAAATTCGAACGTAACGTTTTTAGTTAAAGTATATTGGAGTGATTTTCTTACCAATTATAAAAATCTTGAACAGATAGACATAGAAGTATGGGAGTTTCCTAAAAAGAAAGATTCATATACGAGACTTTGGTTTGTTGACTTAAACGTCGATTTTGACAATTTTCTAATTGATAATAACCCTAAATTTAAACAATTAAGTTTTAATGAACTATTTGAAAAAGGCCACAATGAAATAATAAAAAAAGAAGATACTATTTTTCTTAAAGAAGGTCTGCAATCGGCGATTAGTTTTCTATTATCCCCATTTGAAGAGCATAAAGATAATTTTGAGATTAAATTATTAATGGATAATCATGATGTGAAATCAGATTTTCATAATGAAGCTATTAAATTAGCTGAAAACGAATATTCCTTTAAATTGCAAGAAAATGATAATAAATTTACTTTAATGTTAAGCATGAAAATTCAGCCGTGGTATATTGAAAGAATACATCGTAGATTAGTTGGTGAAAGTCTCTTTAAGGACTTTAGAAGAGAACACGCCTTTTATGCAAAACTGCTTAGAAAATATAAGCGTAAATTTGATGAATCATTAAACGTCGTATTAAGTGAAGATAGCTTTAAAACTAAGATTGATGAAAAAATACCAAATTTCACAGAATTACTTAGAGATATAGCTCCAATTGAAGGAAAAGTATTTACTTTTAAAAGGTTAAAAAAGTTATCTGATATGGCTTTAGAATCAGCAAAAGAAAACAATATTATTAATAAGGATTTTAAAGTTGAGAAATTTGACAATTTTTTAGATTATCACAATGGAATTAAATTATATAGGGGAAAATATCGTATTGCAACTCTGGGTGACAAAGACAGTGATTGGCTCCAATTACAGCAAGCGAGAACAAAAGGACAGCAGTTTTTTAGATTTGAACTGGGCAATGTTATTGGATATGTTAAAGTGAATGACCCAGCCCAGCAATACCTAAAGGAAATTAGCTCCCGCTTGGATTTATTCCAAAATGATCATTCTGTAGCTTTTAAGGAGCTCTTGAAAATTATATTTCATGGCTTTTTCTATCAGTTTAGCCAATCTGCATATTACATTGTACGTGAGATAATCAAAAATGAACAATTGTTGCCAAACGTTACTACAGATGATTTAAAAGAAAACATAGATGATACAAACAAAGTAATTGTTGAAAGTAAGGAAAGTTTAAAAGTTTTTAGCGAAGCTTTTATACAGATGAAAAATAATATTGATCTTAGCACACCTGAAAAAATAAATAATGTACAAAATGCTTTTGGGCTTATTTTAAATACTATTGATAATTTTAATAAGAATATTGATAAAACAATTGAAACAGTTACAAAATCAGGTGAGTTATTAAAACAAATTGAAAGGGAGAAAAAAATAATTGAAATAGACACATATAATAACTATAAACTAATGGCAAACGGGTTAATAACAGAAGTGGTTACCCATGAACTTCATTCAATACTATTAAACACTAACAGTACTGATAGTTATAAAGAACATTTTAAATTAATAGGAGACTATTTACTGGAGTCAGATCAATTTGACATATATAAAGATCACTTTAAACCTCTTAATAGTAATTTTGTAGGTCTTACTTCAAGGATGCTGGAATTGAAGGATTTTTATCAGTTTTTAGAAAAAACATTTCTTTACAAAGGGACAATAGAAGACTTCATTTCAGAAAATGTGCATGAATTTCTGGAGAATCTTGCTTTAAGAATGTCAAAAAGGTTATCAAAGAGTAAAATAGCAGTTGATTTCTCATCAATTGATATGAAATGGGCAGTTCCGAAAGGTGCATTAGTACATATTTTCTACAATTTAATTGACAATTCATTGTACTGGATTGAAAAGAGAAGAAAATTAGCGATTTATGATAAGACGTATGAGACAAATACAGGAGACTATATAAAAATTAGCAAAAAAGATGCCAATACAATTATTTTTAGTGATTCTGGAACGGGTGTCATTCCCTTATATCAACATATTTTATTTAATGCCCTCGTTACCGGTAAAGATAAAAACGGAAGAGGGATGGGGTTATATATCGTTAGACAGTTTTTAAGATCTTTTGGAGCAGATATTGAACTTTTACAAGAAAAGAATAAATATGGAAACCGATATATGTTTGCCATTTATTTAGAAAGCAAAAATAGAATTGAAGATGAAAATATTAATGATGAAGGTGAGGCAGATGAAAACAACGACTAAGTTCATATCGTTAATTGAAAATTTGAATGTTAATCTAGTTGTATTTGTAGAAAATGATTTTACTCCATTGGCTGATCCTGAGGAAATATTAAGCTACTTAGTGGATGTTAACCAAGAAGATATAAAATCATTGCTGTCAGAAACTAGTGATAATGGGTATGCTAAACTTACCGTTTCATTAGAAGAGTTCCTGCAAATATTCAAATCTGTAGAGCATGAAGTTGACCTAAAAGAAAAAATAGTAGAAACAGGAAAAATAACCAAATACTTGGATAAAATGGAAAATAAGCATGAATTGTACATAAAACTAAAAAAACTTGCAAAAGAAATTATTGATGAAATTAATTTAATAAATGAAAAGGAGGCTGCTTTAACAGACATCTTCTTGAAATATGGAGCAGTGAATCAGCTAAGTGTCTATAGTGCCTTTTTTGAAGAACTTAAGAAAGTTACTCCAAGAAAATCATTGAGAATTTACAAAGAAGCACCAATTGATGAATGGGACAATATTGAGACAGAAATAACAAGAGTAACAAAGAAATCAGAATTCTGCCTTTGTATTGTAGATAAACGCTTAGGATTACAGCAATCGGGAGAAGATTTTATCAAAAATTGCCTTTATGATCTAAGACGTAAATGTAATATAGTTAGTGTTTTATATACAAGTTATCGAGAAAAAAAAGAACCGACAAAGTTATATGACTATTTTACAATACAAATAGACAAAGAAGGCGAAAATACTATTAATGAATTAACTGAAGGACTAGCATTTTGTGCATACGTTACACTTTTTGAAAAATTAAGTGAAATACATTCTAAGTCGATAAATGATGCATTCAAATTAGCATTAGCAAGACGGAAAAACATGAATTATATTGCAAATATGGCTCACGAAGAAGGGATAACTGCTTTTGAGGCGGTGAGTAAATGGTTTGATCTAGTAAAAGAAGAGTCTTTAACAGAAACCTTGATTAGTAAGAATAACCGTGTAGATTTTAGTTTTTTAGTGGGTCTAACTTATTTTCTTAATGAAGAATTTTTAAATGATATGGACAAGCAAGTGAGTATTGACCTAGAAGAAGATATGCAGTATCTAAATACTTTTGAAATATTTGATTACACTGTTAATAGCCAACATTTACCCCCTTCGCCAGGCGATATCTTTCAATATGTAGGAGATACACCCGAATTTAAAGGAAAATATTTAATATTAGTTGGACAAGATTGTGATTCTGTCATAAGAGGAAAAAAACTATCAAGAAAAGTAAAAAGTGCAGAGTTTATTATTGGAGAGGCTAATAAAGATATAATTAATGAAAAAGTTGACCAACAAGAGCTGGTTTTTCAATATTTTCGAAGTTTAGATAATGATGAGGTTGGATCATTAAAAATAAATACAAAGCAACGCGTAAGTGCAGATTTTGCAGTTGTAGATACTTGTGCATATAATGCGGATGGTACATGTATGCTAAACATTGTTAATGATTTAGATAAGCAAGTTTCAAGATTATTACCGCCGATATGGAATTCTTATTATAATAAATTACAAGAAGTATTAATTAGTACTATTGATATTAGCAACTATTTTAAAGATAATAGTATTCCTTATGATCTAATCTATTCAAACGATATTTCAGTTTTTGAATATACAGATAAACAAGGCGTAATTATTTTTCCACTTAAAAGGATATGCAGATTAAGAGGTAAGTTTAAAGAGTTAATTACAAAAAATTATTGGGATTATCGCAGTAGAGCCGGGATTAATACGATTCCTATAACCAATACCATTAAATTTCCAATAAAAAAATTACAATACGGCTATCCGGGAAATATGTACAGTAAATCAATTGATATAGATGCTTACATTGTAAAAACAAATGATAGAGAGAAAAATAAAAAACTCAGCAAATTACAAATGCTGGTTAATATTAGAGAAATAGTTGATGAGATAAAAGACGACTTTAATATCTCATTTGAGTTGTGTGAAGATATAATTTCTATAGAAAACAACAAACCGTATGAAGATAAATTAGCAAATATCAGAATTGAGAAGATAGTGGAAAATGATATAATAACGGGTTTGAAAATTACTTTTCCTTATATAATAATACATAATAATAACCGGATATTTGAAGAAGAAATTAAGATTACAAAGATTCTTAATAAAACAATTATTTCAAAAAAGATAGATTGGTATTATTTAAGTAATGAAGAAAAAGCAGATATCTACGATGAAAAAGATAGACCGAAAAGATTTAAGATTAACGAAATTCTATCGAGGGGGATTTATAATCCTGATCTTAACATAAAAATTCATCTAGATAATGGTAAAATTATAATTGAACAAGAATCTCTTGCGGCTGTTACTAAATAAGTCGAATGAAATTAGTTGCTGAAAATCTTAGTAGAGTCATGTGGAACATTTTGTTTATTAAGATTTGATTAGAAGATAGGATGCTTGTTGAATTTGATATATAACTTGCTATATTACATCATTTTTACCGATCATTTTAAGTAAAGCGTAGTGATAGATTGACCTGCCTAACGAAATGCAAGCTATTTGCAAAGTTGGAGCAGGTCAAATAGTTTTCAATAGTTTACGTTATTTCCTTGTAAGTATTGTTTAATAGTATTAGCAATTGCTTTAGAAGCAAGGTAAGGGACCCCATTTCCGATAGTCTTAAATTTGTTCGTAAGTGTCATATTTTCAGGTAAAACAAAGTCTCGAGGCAATGATTGTATTGCCAAAGCTTCAGCTACAGATATTCGTCTTGCCTTGTATGGATGTAAATGAACTTCATTGTTTCCGTATGCAGCTGTGGGGGAATACCGCCATCTATGTAACCTTTTAAAAGACTTCCGGGATGAATCTCCTTCACTAATTGAATGAAACCGTTTCAAAGCCTTGGGTTGAAAGAAATCTTCAGAATTTTGATGGTTATTTACATCATTTTTTTCAAACCAATGATTTACAGTTAGAATAACAGGAATATTTTTATTTAATAAAGGCAAGTCAGAATTCTCATAAAAAGGGGTTATATCAGGCCATTCCAGCTGTGCTATATTTTCTTTTGAAAAAGCAATATCATGCTCCCAAGGGAAATTTTTAATAGTTACAGTTTCTTCAGTAAGTTCCTTTCCTAATTCAAGAAGGAAATTCTTTTTGAAGCCGATAAAAATTATCCTATCTCTATCTTGAGGAACTCCATATTCAATTGAACTGATTAAACGTTCTGTTGTTACATAACCGTAAGATTGGGCTTTATATTTTAATTCTTCAAAAAACTCCCGGTGTTTTTTTGTTTTCCACAAACCTTTCACATTTTCAAATACAAAAAAATCAGGCAATGTCCGACATATTAAATCGATATATGTACCGGAAAGTTTACCCTTATCACCATGACGCCCCCTATTTTTTCCGCCTACGGAGAAGTCTGGGCAAGGCGGTCCACCTATGAAGCCGACAAAATTCGAGTTACTATGTTCTTTTTTAATTAATTCTTTTATAATACCTTTCGATTTTGAATCAAGAATCTCACATATATCTACCTGATGATGTCCATATTTAGGTTCTTGTATTTTCAATTTTTCCCGTGAATACTTATATGCCTCCAAAAATGGTTTATGATATTCATTCACATATAAAATTTCGTAACCACTTTTTTCAAAACCCAAGTCAAGAAAGCCGGCACCAGAGAAAAATGATAGTAATTTTAGTTTGTTTTTTAGTAGATCTTCCATTTTGACCACCTTTCTTTCAATAGAAATTATATTAAAATCTGGCTCTATGTGCAATGTAAAATTAAATATTGTATCATAATTATTTTGAGTATGAAAGCAATATTTTTAACTGGCGCGGCTTTCTTATAATCCCATAGAATTACAAGAAGGCGGGTATATTGTTTCATTAAAGTTTATTGCTATAGTTAATGACAATTAGAACTGCATTTATGTACATCCCAGACTTAAAATATTCTACAATGAACTTGCTGTTGATAGTAGAAAAATAAAACCAAATTCGACAAAATAAGCCAAACGGCGACAAAGGATATACGTCTGGAGTGTAGAAAATTTTATAGAAGTATATAAAAACGTTGAAATTTCTGGGGGATGTAGTATGGATTATATTGAGTGGAATGAGTTAATTGCACAACATTTTTTTAATAACTCCAATGCTGGGCGAGAGGTAGTACTGTATGTTACTGATGAATTAATCAATGAACTTGGAAAAGGACATAGGGCTGATGTAGAAGACTTTATTGAAGCTGTTAAATCCGGGCCAAGTTGGGCCTATGAAAAAGAACTTTGCTTAAAAGCAAACCATGCATTAGAACGAAGTGTAAGGGACTATTGTAGAGATAAATATCCTCTATATTTAGCATATCTTGCTTTTTTTGTCCTGGCAGTCGACACGGAAGGAGATTTTTCAGAAATTGCATATTATCCTAAATTAAACACACGTCTTGGCGATTTTGAACGAAAAAATGCTCCATCTAGATTTCACCTTATTGAAAAGCTATGGTATGACTTGCAAGAGTGGAGTATGAAGATCAAAAAAGAAGAATTAGGACGGTTTACAATAAAACCACTTGGACGTTGGTGCCATGTGGGGCTTCCGCTTTCACAAACATTGCTGACATCTGAAGAACGGGTAAAATTATCGGTATTTTTTGCAGAATATGCTTTCGATTCATCATCACCCCCATCAAGTATTATCTTGTCAAATGCCATATGCAAATCAAATATTTTCAAGAATAGAACCAAGAAGCTTATCGAAAGCAACAAAAAAGAACATAAACATCTAAGAAATGCTTTACTTGATTTCATTCAGGAAGAGCTTAAGGAATGGAACGGATTATCATGTGATGATGGAGAAAAGTTCAATAGTGATAGAGAAAGCTGGATCAATAATTTTCTACGGTTATGTATTGAAATAGATAATTTAGCCATGATTATAAAGTTCACTGCAAGATTTAAAGCAAAGTATGAATTTCCTGAAGAAGAATTGCAATTTGTTAGCAAGAGAAATGGTGTTATGTGGACATGTAAAGAATCATCACGGTCATGGAGCAGGCCAATTATGGGGAGTTTTGGGAAAAAGTCTGATGATGCAAGTATTCTTGATTGGAAAGGTGGAGAAGAGTTTATTGATATGGAATTTAGATGGAAATTGAAGTTAAAACCATCATTAGTACGTGTATTCGAGTCGGGAGCGTTGGAAAGGATCAATGGATGGATTGAAGCGAACAAGGTAGAGCCGAATAAAGAATATTTAATCCTTTATCATGAGACTTGTGATTCTAGAATTCTTGCATGGGCTAAAAAATCCTGTGCAGATTATAAAGTATTATCGGTTTCGGGGTTGCCAAATGGATGGATTATTTTAAAAGCAAGGGAAATACTCAAATCCCATCCTGATTTTGAAGAATTAAAGTTTTCGTCAGGTTGTACGCTAGGCCTAAAGGATGGAATTAAATCAGGGCGTGGGAACCGCTATTTCAGGTTTGCAGCTCCTAAAATATGCATTGATGGTGCCGTAGGTAATGAAATAATTAGAATCAATGGAACCATAATTGAAAGAAATGAAGAGAACTTGTACCTTATTACGAACACTTTTGAAGCAGATAATACTTTTAAGATTGAACTAATTGCAGAAAACATGTGTATTGCGACACGTACAATAATACTGGAAGAACCCCGTATCCATCATCAATTCATGGCACCATATAGAGACAAGTTTGGTATCATTAATAATAAATATATGACGGATAATGAATTTTCAATTTCTGGCGTGAATATCAGGAACATTTCACCCAAAATCGAGAAACTATTTGTGGGACAATTACCAACATATCTTTCCCACACAATCATCTTCTTGGGAAGGCATGCCGGGCAGATTGCCGAATGGCCCAAAGATAGGCTGCCAAATGATTGGGAGGCTGTTTGGGCGGTTTATAAGGTAGGCCGTGACAAATGGAAAGCATTTTTTGTTGGCAAGGATATTGAACAATGCAGTATAAGTGAACAAAACAGGACAAATCCAAAATGGAAAAAGTGGAAGAAAGTTTTTATTAACATGTATGTTGAGCCTTCAAATATAAAGAGAATTAGACAACTCTGGATGGAATATAAAAGGGGGGCGAAATCAGTTTGAGATCCTTACTGTTAGAAATCATGTCAACAAGAGGTGAAATGACGATTGAAGACTACAAGGGTATATTTTACAGCTTATATCCTGAATTCTATGAAGACGAAGGGAAGATAAAAACTGCATATCTTCAAATGCTGTATTATCTAGATAGCTTGGGACATTGTGAATTTGATTTTGAAAATAGAAAAGTCTTCATATGTAAACCAATGATAGTATTACTTCCAGGGAGAGGCTGCATGAGGGCAGTGCTTGCTGGAGGGCGTGATAAAATTTTAATAGACAAGATTCAAAGACTAAAAGATGAGTTTAAGGATGAGTTAACGGTTAGCATATTGAAACAAGAAAGGGGTGAAATGGAATTACCAGATGTAATTATTTTTGAAACTCTTTATGGAAGTATATTGAATAAACTGGCTGATCGGTTGGCAATCGGAATGAATACAGAAACACCCACAGCTTGGATAATAGCGTATGAATCTGGAAATATGGAAGAATTTCAGTTGAAGTTCGACTATTTGCCATCTTTCAATGTTAATTGGCCAAGAAGGACATTTGATCCAGAAAATTTATTCTTTAGGAAAAATACTAATAACTTTGAAGTACCATATCTTGATGAGTATACAAATCCTATATCCCATCAAAAAAAATATATGCTTGCCACAGAGGATGGGATAACACAGGTTGATAGGGACTGGGGAAGATACTACATCTTAAATAGAATGGAGAAAAGCATATTACTATATGATGAAATAAACCAAATACTTGGTGTGCCAACATATATTTCATTGCCCAAATTATTGGCTAGAGCTGCAACGCTGTGTTCAGGTATGGCTCCGGAAAAAATAAAGCTTAATCAGCAAATCGGTGAATTGCCTGATAAATTACAGATGGATATATACATTGGAGTTGATTTAACTATTGTAAAAATTATCGCAAATAAAGTGGGGCAAAAATTGATACAAACCAGGCTACATTGTGGAGGAAAGGGTGAAATGGCATGAATGATCCTATTAAGACTTTTGATAGTATAAGGGATAATGTGATTCTTTATGTGAAAACTGCATTCGGTACGCGTTTCCCAAGCATTGAGGAAGAAAGGGAAAAACTATTAAGTGAAGGACACGGAGAATTATCAAATAAGGAAAAGGCTTTATATCAAGATCCTTGGATTGAACCGTTACCAAGATATAAAAGTAGTGGAAAGACCATAGATGATTTGACAGCTGATGAATTACCGGGACTTGACGGAAAGGAAAGAGTTCTTTTCAAGGAATTGGTGAAATGCGGATTATTTGGTGAACATCCTCTTTATAAACATCAAGCAGACATGCTCAAATGTGCTTTGGAGGGAAAAAACTGTGTAATTACATCGGGTACTGGATCTGGTAAGACAGAATCCTTCCTATTGCCCTTATTTGCCCAAATTATTAAAGAATTGGATGCATGGCCGGAATCTGGCTCTCCTAACCCCCATCTTAACGATTGGTGGAAAAGCAAGGATTGGATGAATCTCTGTAAACCACCTAGTAAAAATCTGAAAAGGTCTTATCGTATTCCGCAAAGGGAACATGAAGAAAGGGTATCAGCAGTGAGGGCATTAATACTATATCCCATGAATGCTCTGGTAGAGGACCAAATGACCAGGCTAAGGAAGGCCCTGGACTCTGAAAATGCAAGGCTTTGGATGAGTAATAACTTAAATGGTAATAGGATTTACCTCGGACGGTATAACAGTGCGACACCTGTACCTGGTCATGAACTGAGACCTAATGGAAATCCGAATACTGAAAAAATTAATGAACTCATTAAAAAGATAAATGAAATGGATGAAACTGCAGAAAGAGCCAGGAAATATGCCGACGACCAAAGTAAGGACGATCCTGAAAAATCCGAAATAATACACTTCTTTCCTAAAATGGATGGAGCAGAAATGAGATGCAGGTGGGATATGCAGGATTCACCACCGGATATATTGATAACCAACTTCTCGATGCTCAGCATAATGATGATGAGGGATGCGGATGAAAATATTTTTGAAAGAACAAGGGCGTGGCTTACATGTGAGGATTTACCGGAAAGGGAGAGGGAAAATGCGAAGAAAGACCGTGTATTCCACCTGATTGTGGACGAACTGCATCTATACAGAGGAACTGCAGGAGCTGAAGTTGCAAGCTTATTGAGATTATTGCTGCTTCGGCTTGGCCTTCATCCAAACCATCCCCAGCTCAGAATATTGGCTTCCAGTGCTTCATTGCAATCTGACAATGAAGATAGCCATAAATTTTTACAAGATTTCTTTGGATGTACTGGTTTTAATATCATTGAAGGTCATCCAGCCCCCGTTAATGAGATTGTTAGTGATGGCTATCTTCCTTCCAAACCTTTTAAAATGGTGGCGGAGCATTCAGAAAGTATAAATGAGGATGTGATGGTTGAATTCTTAAAGCAGTTAGGGTCTCCATATACTGGAGGAAATATATATGAGGAATTGATACAAACATTGGAATCCGATGAAATGTGCCTTGGTAAACGTATGGTACAAGCATGTGAAGTTGAGAATGTGTCCAAGGCAGTATCCATATACGATTTTGGTAAAGGAATTTTTGGAGATATCAATGCAAAAGATTTGCATAAAGCGGTTCAAGGACTGATGATAATCCGTGGTATATTTGAGGAAAAATCCATTAAAAATCAGTTGCCATCATTCCGGTTTCATTACTTTTTCAGAAATATAGAGGGACTGTGGGCTTCCACAAAGACCATGAAAGGAACAGGTGATGGACGTACTGTTGGAAAATTGTATCCATTTTCCCGAATCATATGTGAAGAAGATTGTCGTGTACTGGAATTACTATATTGCGAGCATTGTGGTACAGTATTATATGGAGGAAGCAGGCTCCAACTTGATCATGGAGAAATCGAAATGCTTACAACAGATCCGGAAATTGAAGGAATACCAGACAAAAGTCCGGCCCGGTTTGTTGAACGAAGAACATATAAAGATTACGCTGTGTTTTGGCCTGTTACTGAAAAACAAGAATTAAATAGCGAATCAGTAAGTTGGAAACAACCTAAGATTGGTATGTCCAGTAATAAAGGAAAACGGCATAGCTCTGAAGCGTTATGGGCTGAAGCAAGTCTTAACAATAGGACTGGACGTGTTAAGTATGGTAAAATTATTGGAAATGAAGAAAATAAAGAACAATGGGTAAACGGATATGTTTTTTGTATCGAGGAAAAGGGCACAGAAGAATTTCATAGTGCGTTACCTTGTTTATGTCCGTCATGTGGCGCTAATCATACAAAAAGAAAAAGGAAGTCACCCATAAGGGGGTTCCGAACTGGTTTTTCTAGGCTTAGCCAAATTTTTACTAAAGAATTGTTTTATCAACTATCTGAGTCTTCTCAAAGAAAGCTGGTGGTGTTTTCTGATAGCCGGGAAGATGCTGCCCAGATTTCCAATGGCGTTGAAAGATCCCATTATTCTGATCTAGTAAGGGAAGTAGTGGTAGACGAGCTTCAAATACAAGCATTTGGACAACCTCAGTTATTAGAAGATATAATCGATAATCGTGTTTCATATAGGGAATTAGCACTAGAATACCTAAAAAGAAATCCCGAAATGGATACAGAATTACGAGAACTTATAGAAGATGTAAATACAAATATTCTCCCGGAAACTAGTCCAAGACATCGAAAACTATTAGAGGATGCTGCCCAAGCAGCTAAAGAAGAAATAATAAAAATAGAAAAAATAGGCAAAAAACGAATAATACCAGTTTCGTTGATACTTCCTCCTGCCAATGATATTTCGTCATGTGGAATACTTATTAAAAGATTATTGGAACTAGGAGTAAATCCTTCAGGAAATGAGCTAAAACTGCAGTGGTTTAAATGGGATAATCAGTGGCATCATTGGACAGAATTATTTGATCTACAAAATTTTAATTGGAAGCCAAATCTACCCCAGACAGCTCAAGGTGGAAAAGATAGAATTCATGACAAATTATTAATAGCAATAGGAGAACTATTTTTCGGTAGGTTATACTTTGGATTGGAATCTTCGGGACTGGGATGGCCAAAGATATCTTTGGAAGATTCCATGTTGTCAAAGTATGCATCAGATGCTGGTGTACCGGAAGATGTATTTGAACAAATATGCGACTCTTTTGTTAGAATATTGGGAGACAAATATCGATGTATTCCTTACAACCCAGACTATGACGATCCCATGGACTATCCAGATTATGAGTCTTTAAGTGCAACATTTAAAAAATACTTGTGCAAAATTGCTGAAAAATACTCATTGGATGAAGAAAAGCTTGGAAATCTAGTTTTTGATGCGTTGCGTTCAGGTGGACATACAAATGCAAAAGTAAATATAAGATTACTTAATGTTAAAGTATCAACATATAATGATCCAGTTTGGATATGCCCTGCTTGTAGAAGGCAACATCTTCATTTGTCTGCAGGCATCTGTACAAATTGTAATGCAGTGCTTGATCCAGATCCAGAAACTATCTGTGGAGAGGTTTGGAAAGAAAGCTATATTGCTAAGCCAGTTCTTGACAAACGTACACCAATCCGTTTACATTGTGAAGAGCTTACAGCCCAATCTGATGATCAAGCGGAAAGACAGCGACATTTTAGGGGAATGATCATCGATCTAGACAGTCAACAAAGACAATATGATCCTCTAGTCGATGAAATTGACGTCTTAAATGTTACAACTACAATGGAAGTAGGTGTTGACATCGGTGGGCTTCAAGCTACAATGCTTGCCAATATGCCTCCAATGAGATTTAACTACCAACAGCGTGTTGGACGTGCAGGAAGAAGGAATCAGGCATTTGCATATGTATTGACATTATGCAGGGGGCGCAGCCACGACGAATACTATTTTGCCAATCCAGGGAAAATAACTGGGGATCCACCACCAGTCCCGTTTATTACTATGGATCAGGAAAGAATTACAAAACGACTTATAGCCAAGGAGTGTCTACGTAGAGCCTTCAAGGCTGCTGGAATAAGATGGTGGCATAGTCCAACCCCGCCAGACAGTCATGGAGAATTTGGATTAGTGGTCAGTGATGGAGATAAGCCTGGATGGAAGGAAAACAAAGATAAGGTTATTTCTTGGCTGAATACACATAAGGATGAAGAAAAGGAGATAATATCTGCTGTTACTAATAAAGATGACCAGCAACTGTTAGAATGGGCTTCTCATGAACTTCCATTACAAATAGATAAAGCAGTTATAAATCCAGAACTTACAGGAGAAGGTTTAGCCGAAAGGCTTGCTGAGGCTGCCATTTTGCCAATGTATGGAATGCCATCCAGAACAAGGTTGCTATACCATCATGTCAGTAGGAATGCTGTTAAGACTATTGACCGGGACCTGGAATTAGCGATAACCGAATTTGCTCCTGGTGCACAAAAGACAAAAGACAAAGCAATTCACACGGCCATAGGGTTCACTACACCTCTACTGAACAGGGGAAATAGCTGGGAGCCAGCACCGGGTAATCCTCTTTCAAAGAAATGGATGCAGCGTTGCAGAATATGTAACAATGTTAAAACCAGTGATGAAAAGTCGGATGATAATTTCTGTTCCTATTGTGGTTATCCTGAAGATGGAAAAGGGTTTGTCCAGTTCCAGATCGCCATACCTCAAGCGTTTAGGACCGATTTGTCCCATGGAGAGGACGCAAAAGAAGATACGGATGTTTTTGTTGGAGTACCATCCCTTCTTGCTGAAACAAATCAAATGCATCCAAAGCCTAAGAATGGAATTAATAGCAGTATTTCATTATCGCCTGAAGGCCATGCCTGGCGCATCAATGATAATGCAGGAAGACTGTTCCAGGGTGCTATTATGGAAACGGATAAACCAAGACTAAAGAACCAGTGGATATCTGCAGAGCGTGGTAGAGTTGCAAATGAAGATATAGCTTTGGCGGCAGGAAAAACAACAGAAATTTTGAGAATCTGTCCAACCACAGTACCATTAGGATTGAATATTGACCCGAGAAAACAAGGAAGCGCAGCAAAAGGGGCGGTTTATTCTGCAGCATTTTTACTAAGAAGCGTATTGGCTGTTGAGTTGGATATTGATCCGGATGAAATAGAAATTGCAAACTATTCAGTAAAAAGTGATTTGGACGAGTCAAGTGTTGCAGATATTGTTATGTGTGACAGACTTTTAAACGGTTCAGGGTTTGTCAGATATTTTTATAATAATTATGAGAAGATTTTGCGTGAAATCTGTAATGCGAGACCGGATAAGGATAGTTTCGCAGGTTCCATTCTAACGCCTCAACATCGAAATGAATGTGATTCTGCCTGCTACCATTGCCTTAAGGTTTATCGAAATATGCCTTACCATGGATTACTGGATTGGCGGTTGGCATTAGCGTATTTACGCATCTTGTTGGATTCGAATTATTTGGTTGGATTAGATGGAAACTTTGAACAGCCTGAATTGGAGAATTGGCTTGAGACAGCTACGAAACTGAGGGATAATTTCATTTCATATTTTATTAACTATTCTCCGAGTACATGGGCAGGTTTGCCAGGATTTAAGGCTGGAAACCAGTGCTTTATTATTGTACATCCGCTTTGGGATACAAAAAAACCACAAGGCATTCTAGCAAGAGCTGTGGCAGAGGCTGAGCTGGTGGCAGGTACCGAACCAAGATATATGGATACTTTTAACCTGCTTAGAAGACCGGGATGGTGCCATATCTCCCAAACGAGGTGGTAGCCTTGAACCCACATGTGATACCTGACATGCCAATAAAGCCGCTAAAAAGAATATCACCCAGTAAGTACTTCGCAGTAGATCCTTGTATTCTGAGGGAAGCATGGGCAGCAAATCATATCAATGAATTGTTGCCAGTTATCCCTACTGTCAGAGTTGGTATTATTGCCCATAGAATTTTGGAACTAACTATAAAGGGAAGAATACGAAACCATCAGGATATTGATGAAATCTGGAAAGATGGGATAAAAAAATTCGAATTAGAGATGCATGAGAATTGGATGGAAAAGCATCTTGTACCACTTGCAAGAAATGCCTGGAACTATGAGGTAAAAAAACAAAAATGCATTCTACTTGCACAAAATTTTTTCACTAATACAGAAAAAGCAAGTGGAAAGGGACAGAAGTATGAAGCTGAAATTTGGCTGGAGACTCCGGACGGAAAAGTAGGAGGAAAAATTGATGCTATTAAACAATTGGGAAATGATATTCAGCTTATAGATTACAAGACAGGAAAGGTTTTTGATAAAAATCAGGAAGGAAAAGTAATAAAGTTTGAATATCAGAAACAATTAAAACTTTATGCAGCCATGTATTATATGAATAGGGGAAAGTGGCCTACCTGCTTGACAATCGTAGAACTAAGCCAGAAAGAACATGACATTCCATTCCACAGGGACGAATGTATGGAATTATTAAATGATGCAGTAATAAGACTAGAAGCGATTAAACAAAAAATTTCAGGTATCAATTATATTGACGAAATAGCATATCCATCCCCACAGAATTGCAAATACTGTTACTATTGGCCAGGGTGTGCCATGTATTGGGAACATAAACAGGACTCGGATAAATGGCCGGCTGATTGCCATGGCATAGTAAAAGAAAAGAGAATATTAGGAAATGGAACATTGTTATTAGTATTGGGTAGGCAAGAAGGGGATGTTGTGGTGAGTGGATTATCTATGGACAGGCATGGGATTCTGAAAGATGATATAAGAGAGATTTACCTATATAACCTGGAAAGAACTCCTGTGCCGGGATATTTTAAACAGGGCATTTTAACTACATGTTATAAAAGTTGCAAGTGAAATCCCATAAAAAAGTATCGAATATAAATCGAAAATCCTCCTGTAATTTAAATAATCGCTGGAGGGTTTTCGATTATTCTGTAAAACTTAGATAAAAAATAAGAGTAATATTAAAACAAAGGAATTATGCCTTACAGGATATGTCATGGGAGCTGTAGGTGAAGACTGCCACTGAAGGCTAAGGAGTCAATTTATGTTGACCCTTGTCTTAATTCTATAAATTAAGAAGGATTTGATGTTTTGTATCAGCAAGGGAGGATAGCGGATACCATAGAGGCACTTCTTGATTTTTACCATATGGGTTCTGCATTAATGAGCTAGATACAAAGGATCTGTAAGTAAGGGAGGTCTTTTGGTATTAAAAGTTTTTTTCAATACGGAATAATTCTTCTCTTAAATTGGCAAGTCTTTGTTCCGGATTCTTTTTCAACTCGCATTCCCATATAATAATTACATTCCAGCCTTCTTTTCTCAAAGCTTCGGTATTAAGCACATCCTTTTCCTTGTTCCTGTTTATTTTAGAAAGCCAGAAATCTGTCCTTGTTTTGGGTATATTAGCTACTTTACAGTTTTCATGTCCATGCCAAAAACATCCGTGGACAAAGATGACCGTTTTGTATTTCGGTAATACAATATCGGGTTTACCCGGATATCTATTATCGTTTTTGCGGAATCTGAATCCGTGGGCAAAAAGCCATTTTCTGACTAAGACTTCTATTTTAGTATCTTTACTGCGGATTTTTGACATTACTTCACTTCTTTTTTCTTTTGTAAATACATCTGCCAAAAGAATGCCTCCTTTCTTTATTTTAATTTGCGTTTTAAATTAGATGGTATTTCGATTTATTATTTTATACGTATTTTAAACTTTGCCCTTTAATTTTAATAATATTCTACTAAAAATGTAGTGAACATAAAGAGTATATACCTTGGGTATTTTTTTGTTATTAACGACAGGATTTGACACTGTATTATCATTTCCGATATTAAAATATAATAGTGAAATGTTTTTAGGGACTATTGCGTGTCAAGAATATTAAAAAATATAGTGATGTTCATAGCTTGTGTTATAAATATACCAGGCGAAATTCAGCAAAAAATGCAAGGAAAGATTATATAAGTAATACAAGAAAAAAGTGTGGTATTATGCTATGTATTAATATACGAATCTATACTAGACGGTCTTTTGTGAAAAGTTATGAAGTAAACATAGAGATTAAAGCTTTATAATGGAAGTAGAAAACCTTAGAGCTATGTTTGATAAGTTAACGAGGAAAAATAAAATATGGAAGAGGATAATAGGGATAAAACCAGAAATGCCCATAATTGGGATATAGATAATTACATCCTAATTTTAAATAGTAAAGCTTATATATCTGATTCTACTGAAGTTTGTTAGAAATTGAATATGGTATATACTGGAGATGAAAAAAGAAATTACAATATCAACTTGTCATGCCTCTCTAATGTTAGAACAAAAGGAGATGATTAGATGATAGCTATTGAGCAAGAGCTTGTTAAAAAGTTTTTGAAAAAGCTTGGTAAACCGAAAGATTATGAAATAAACAAAGAAAAAATATTAGAGATTCTAACTAATGGATATAAAGATGAGGGTCTAAATTTCCATGAGGTATTCTTAAGAAGCAGGGCCGTATTAAACCTTGATATTGATATTATAGATGACTTATTTAAAAATTTGACATTTATAAATAACGATGATAAAAAAAGGATTTTTATGGATTTTGAATTTATAAAGCATTGTAGGCGAAGATATGAATTATATCAAAATATACAAAGAAAAATAATTAAAAATTCAAGAGGAAAATTATACGCAGAGGATTTACTACTGTTTTTTGAGTTTCTAAATGAAAACTTTAGAAGGAACGGGGAACTATTCCTTAATATGCCTGTAACGAGCTGGGAAACGGGAAGTTCACAAAAGGATCATATCTGTGACAGTTTTGATGTTGTTATAAAAATGATCTGTGAACTTAATATTCCATTCTCACAAAATGTAGCTTCTAGAATAAATAAATCTTGCAATGAAATGTATGGAGTGAGTGGACATCAAAAATCGATTGCGCAATTTTTAGATGCAATGTTAGTCAGGCTTAATGTACCTACATTCAACGGGAAAATATGGATAATCTATCACGGTCTTGAATATTGGACTGATTTAGAAAGATATAGAGATCTGAACTATAATTATCAATTACAATTTGATATAGGTTCTCATGAGGCAGTTCAATTGATGAAGAACGTAGAGCTTTTAGAAATATATGGTGATAACGAAATTGCAAAATTTGATTTTTCAAAAATATATTACTATAGTGCAAAGGAGACATTTTATCAAAGTTATAAACATTTGTATCCAGTTTATAGAGATACTGATACAGCTTTCCAATATAACGGAAAAGAATATTTAATAAATGACCTGATAACTATATATGAGAAACTTTATGCTTTTACAGAAAAAGAAAGGGGAAGGAATGATGAAAAGGATTTTACGAATAACCATTCTTTAATAAAACAATATGGAAAAAAACAACTGTTAAGGGTCATTGGGATTAATAATAATGAAATGCTTCCATTATTAGACTTACTGTCTTATGATTTTGATATTAACAGAGATAAATACTATCTTATCCATTGCAAACCTTTACTAAAAAAGGGTCCGATATTTTACATCATACCTTCACATATCCAGTATTTATCAAGAGAAAAAGTAGTAGATAAGATACTATCAAACGAAGTAACGGTTATTTTTAAAGAGAATGAAAAAAAAGGACTAGTATTTGAGGATAGTATTGAGGGGTTCTTTAGAAATCAGAATACTAAATTTGGAAGAGTTCAAAGGAATAGAAAACAAAACATACCAGAAATTGATGGAGTATTTTGCTTAGATGATTATGTGTTTTTATTTGAAGCTAAGGCTACCATCAAACCTGATTCTGTAGTTGAAAGTTATAACTATTTGAGAGATACAATGCTAAGTGCACAATCTCAATTAAATGAAAGAATTAATATTATACTTAATGATGAGGAACGAAGAAAGTATATTGAAGATGTTCTGAAATTCGAAATTAAAAGCAAGAAGATCGCAGCGTTTATTCTGGTAAATCATCATTTTTTTAATGGATATAAAGAGTTAAAGAACGAGCATTTTGGTGTGCATTACCCAATAGTTGATTTTCTTACATTAAAAAATGTAATAATTAATAAAAGAGCCTTGTGCTGGAATTATAATGCTTTAAAAGAATGCTATTATAAAACTGATCTACCTATAAATAATGGAGAAGATCTTTGGAATTATTTGCTTAATCAGGTTGAGTGCTTGAAAAGTACGGAAAATCCAGTATTCCAGATTCTTGAAGATGGTATTGCCTTTAGAATTGTAAAGCCTTTTTCGTTTTGTAGAATACATAGAGACGATGAGGAGGGGTTTTCCTATTAAAGTTTTTAAAAATCAAAGTTACAAAGAATTCAAATTAGATAGCTTTAAAGCCAAACCAAGGACTATGATGACATTGATAAAGAAATTTATTCATAAAAGGTAGAAGGAGGGATTGTGATATGCCTATCTACAACAAATTAGTCAGAGATAAAATACCAGATATAATAGAAGCAGAAGGAAAAAGGACGGTTACGGCCGTCCTGGAGAAGGATGAGTATTACAAAGCACTTATTGTAAAGCTACATGAAGAAGTACAAGAGTTTACTGAAAGTGACAGTATCGAAGAGATCGCAGATATTTTAGAGGTGATCGATGCGATTCTTGCTGCTAAGGGTGTTACGAATGAACAGGTAAGTATGATTCAGGAGCGAAAACGAACTGAAAGAGGTGGCTTTGAAAAGAGAATAATGCTTCTTGAGGTTTTAAAGTAAAGAGAGAGTAAAAACAAAACTATTTAACATGAATGCTTTTTATGCTGTAGTAAGAATTTTTGCATGACTCAAAACTTATGTGGTATTAATTGATAAAAATCCTGATATATGTGAATATATCAGGATTTTTTTATTTATTATTCAAAATATACGCATGAAAACTATTGAAAATAAATGGTTTCATGATATAATGTTCTAATAAAGAACATTATATCAAACTATTCTTCTATACCAAGGAGCCAAGATACGCTGACTTTCAGTATTTTACTTAAAGCTATCAACTCATAATCTGTAACGATTCTTTTTTGCTGCTCTAGTTTAGAAATACTCGCCCTATCTATATATATGGCCATGGTTTCAAGTCTTACTGAAAGCTGCTCTTGTGTGAGGCTGTTTTTAACTCTTGCTTTTTTGACCTGTGGGCCAATCATATTCTTATTTTTACTATCTATTATGATTTTCATACCAATCACCTTTGTGTTTTATTAGAACATTTTTATCATATGACATTTATTGTAAAATCATGTTCTAATAAAGAACAAATGGGAAGAATCAAGTTACCGATTAAATACTTTGGTAATCGTTGATATCGATAACTTGAAAGAAGCAAATGACAGGGCTGGACATACTGTAGGAGACAGGATGATCAAGATCGTGGCCGATTCCATTGAAGAATCCATACGGGCAAAAGACATTGCTTTCCGGTATGGTGGAGATGAGTTTGTGATCCTGCTTCATGATGTAAGGGATGATGAAATCCATGTCAGTATGGGTGCAGCTGCCTTTGATGATTTGGCAGATTTACAAACAGCATTCCAAAAAGCGGACCGCCATTTGTATGAGGAAAAGCAGCATAAGAAATTACGAACCAGTGATGAAAGATATGATTTATAGGTATTTGGCTTTGGAAGTGGAGTTGAAATCAAAAGCTTGAACAAGCCCTTTGTTTCTTGATGAAAGCAAAGGTTATTGTGGATTGTTCACAATCTCTAATACGACGTTATGAGGAAGTATAGGATTTTACTGCACAAGTCTAATTTATAATCTTAATTAGTCGGTTCCACGTGTTATCAAGTGGGTTTTAAAAATATAGAAAATCACTTTTTCGTGGAATTCGGATAATTACAAATTGAAATAAAATCTTCTACGATTGTCCCCATTTCTTCCGGCGATTTCTGCACACTGTCGTTCAGCCACCAGATAAGGATACGCATAAATCCGCCGGTACTAAATGCTAAAGCATATTGAATGCTTTCCTTTGAAAAGGGTGTTGCTTTCCCTTTTACTTCATCAAAAGCCGGAGGTAAAAGCTCATCAACCTTTGCAAGAAAAAGCGGAAGCAATTGATGACGATTGACGAGTGATAAAAAGTCTTTATGTTTTTGCATCTGTGTAAAAAAGACTTTAGCAATATTAGACAAGGATAAGTTTGTTTGTTGTGAGATAAGTGATCTATATTCCAGCCAGATTTTATAAAAATAGCCTTCCAAAATTTCATCCTTTGAGGAATAGTTCCGGTAAAAAGTCCGTCTGGAAAGTCCGGCATGATCTGTAATCTCCTGTATCGTAATTTCTTGATAATTTTCTGTATGCATCAGTTTTAACAGAGCATCCTCCATCCACAATTTTGACTGATTAGATTTAGGGTTTCCTTTATTTTTATCTGACATGAATACTCCTCCTACATCGTCACATATTTTCCAATCTGTAGCTTTTGTGCCAGAATGATTGACTGTATTTCTTTACCTAAATTATAATAGATATTGTTAATCGACACAACTGTGACAATAGAAGGAGGAATATTTTATGAATACAATGAGTTTTATCGTCTGGATGCTGCCAGTCATTTTTATGATTCATGATTTCGAAGAGATCATTATGGCGGAAGTATGGGGCAAACGATATAGACAGGAAATCAACACAGTTTGGCCCAAAAAGCAGCCGTTTGGTTTGAATTATATACATAACTGCCAGACACCAACCTTTTCCATCGGAGTAGGAGTCGAATTTTTGCTTTTTTCACTTATTAGTTTGTTTTCTGTAATCTTTCAAAGTTATTTTCTTTGGTATGGTGCTTTCTTAGGGCTGATTTTACATATGGTTTTTATCCATATGGTAATGTGCGTTTGGTTTAAAAACTATGTGCCGGGAGTCATCACATCGGTTATTTTTTTACTTCCTAGCATTTGGTTTTTGTATGCGGCAGAAAAAATATTATATTATGGAGCAGGAACAATTCTGTTAGCTTGCTTGTTGGGAAGTGTTTTGATTATTACGATAATACCCATGCTTCATAAATTTATGGGTTCATGGTCTAAATGGTTATACAAATATTCAGAAGCACAGATCAAAGAATAAACTAATGAACGTCACAAATGTTATACAATAAAATATTTTGGGCGCATTTATTCCAATCGAGTTATGTGACACCCTTGAGGAGATAAAAAAGATGTAAAGCTGACGAATTCATAAAAAATTTTTCGCTAGTTGACAATTATATTAAGGCTGTGATACCGAATTCGATAGGTTTAGAAACAAGGAGGCGAGGTACTTGGCAAGTCAATCAAGTATATGCCAATAAAGTGGAATTAATCTTTGTGGAACGGCACAGGGGCCGCTCCCTACAGAAGAAAATACATTCTGTTCTAGAAGCGTATACCTACAAATGGTTCAATGATATAATCTTCTAATTGTCAGTGTATACGGAGATATTATATAGCTTATACAAAATAACAGACATAGTTTGTTATTTTGTATGGATTCCATTACTGAATAGGTAACATAAGACAGTCTCTTTAATTTACCGATGTAAAATAGATTGCTAAGATTCTCTCACCATCGTCTTTTATTATATACACGATTAGGATATAATTTAATCATGGATAGCTTATCCCATAAAGTTTAAAGGAGTTGAAGATATATGGATACTTACAAAGATTCTTTTAAATATAGAGTAAAAATGATGGAGAAGCTAGCCCAAATTGAGGAAATTGAACCCTTTGATATTTATTTTATGGGTGGAAGTGCCTGTATACTTGGGAATTATATAGAAAGACGTACACTGGATTATGATTTTATAAATATAGGGTATACACCGGTGCATGGACGTATTTTTAACGTTCTTGGAGATATTGATATCCTAGAATATGAATTTTGTCCATTATCTCCTACCTTCAAAGAACGGGCCGTCAAGCTGGAAGAGTTTGATTATCTCAATATTTACGTACTGTCGAGAGAAGATATTATTGTTAGCAAATTATCCCGTTATGCTGAAAAAGATAAGGAAGACATAAAATATTTGATTAGAGATTGTGACAAGAACCTCTTGCTTTTGATCATACGTGAGGTTGAAGAAAGAAAAGATTTTATTGAATCTGCCAGAAATAATTTCATTAAAAATTGTAAAGAAATGAGGGGTACATTTCATGTATAGGATATTTGTTGAAAGTTATCCCAATGTAGTAAATTCATTAAAAAAAACAGATATAAGATATACGTATGTTGAATATATGGATCTTCTGTGTGATCCGGTGAAGCATGAAGAACATGCTCGGCGGCGTAGTGAAAAATATGTAAAGCTTTGCAACTTATTGAGCTATATTAAAGAAAATATCTGGGAGTATCCTAGACTGGAAGTATTGCTATATGAGTTGGAATGTTTGGGGATTGTTCCGGTAAAAACGGAACAAATCTTAACAGAAGAAGAACTGGAAGAAGGGGCAAAGATTCTAAAGAGTATCGTTAAATTGAACTATTGGCAATAATATGATCAATATAGAAATTAAGGGAAGAGCTGCCATTTTGAAAGAGGGATCTTGATGATAGAATTGATAAGAAAACAGAATCAGCTCGGATAAAAGCACTGGGAAATGCGAAGGTTATATGATCAATGCAGATTCAAAGGTTATTGATCTGCAAGCCCGTATCAAGGTCGGCCGTAATGATCCTTGCCCTTGCGGCAGTGGCAAGAAATACAAAAAGTGCTGCGGAAAGTGAAGGCAATGCCGTCAAGCCCAACCAGCTTCAAGCGGTATTATTTTTGTACACTCAAGGCATGTGGAGTATGTTGTGCTGATAGAGGGCAATAGGTTAGAATGTGATGTAGAAGGGTTTTTATATAAATCGGTGCATGGATAAATGGAGATTGCAGCGTTTAATAAACCTATATAAAGGAGAGATATAATGAGCAAAGTGTATTGCATTAGAAATTCAGGGACGGATTATGACCAATTAGGAAAGGATGCATTAAAGCTATTAAAAACAATCACAGCAGAAACTGGACATCAATTTGAGCAGGAGGTACCTATAAAGGTTCACTTTGGGGAAAAAGGTAACACCACCTTCATCCCTGCGAAATGCTATGATGAGATTATTAATTATTTGAAGGAAATAGGGGTATCCCCATCCTATATTGAAACAAATGTATTGTATAGGGGATCAAGGACGACTTCGGATAATCATATTCAAACAGCAAAAAAACATGGCTTTACCCAAATTCCTATTATAATCGCAGATGGGGAATTGGGTACAGATTACGATGAGATTGAAATCAACAAAGAATACATAAGGAAATGCAGAATAGGGAAGGGTTTTGGAAAATATAAGCAATTTATTGTCATGAGTCATTTTAAAGGACATATCGAAGCAGGATTTGGCGGAGCCCTTAAACAGCTTAGTATGGGTTTTGCTGCCCGGGGGGGAAAGCTGGAACAGCACTCTGGGATAGCCCCTATCGTAACGGCTGAAAAATGTATTGGTTGTGATCTTTGTGTAGGCAAATGCGATTTTGATGCCATATACAGAACCGACACCGCTGTGATTGACGAAGCCAAATGTGTTGGCTGTGCTGGTTGTATTGCAGTCTGTCCTAAAGGGGCAATAAGAAACACCTGGGGAGGTTCAAATTTTCTGGAGAAGCTTTCAGAATATGCCTATGGGGCATCAAAAGACAAAGATATTATCTACATTACTTTTGTACACAACATTACTAAGGATTGCGACTGTATGGGAAAAGCAATGGAACCAATTGCAGAAAATATTGGTATTCTTACGTCTAAAGATCCAGTTGCCTTAGACACCGCCTGTTTAGATTTGGTACAGAGAAACAGCAAGAAGCTGCTGTTCGAAAAAGGAAGAGCCTCCCTTCAACATGCTGAAAAAATCGGATTGGGGAAAATGGAGTATCAGCTTGTTGAAATCGAAGGCACTTTATAAACTGAATTAAAGCAAACCGTTCCTGTGCCATGCTTGTAACAATATAAATAAAAAATTTGGCAAATGAGCATTAGAAGCTGAATCTCAAATTTTCAAACCGAATTATAGAACTTCCTATAAAGGATTTTAAATGCTTCATCAGTTCGGTCAAATAAAATCCAACAAATCGGCGCACGTTTGAACAAGAATTTCTAAATAAAGAGATCTATAATGAGTATAGCAAATACTTATTGGGAGGTCTTTTAAAATGAAAAAAACCATTACACAGTTTCTGGCACTTAAGGGAAATCATTATGATATTGGATGGCAGATGGGCAAACAGCTCAGCGGTAATATAGGGATCTGCGGAGAAGCAGAGGCGTTATCAAAGGATTTGCTGGAGGAAGCATTAAAGCTGTATGACCAGTTTTGCCCAGGGCTTACGGATGAACTCAGAGGATATGCTGATGCAAAGGGGGTGGCGCTTAACCGACTCATTTTTACTTCCATGACTTATCTCAGACCGAACTGTAGTGAGATGGTTCTGCTTCCTGAAAAAACACAGAATGACCATGTCTTACTGGCGCGCAGTTACGAGTTTGCTCCACAGTACGAAGATTTTAGACTTTACAGAGTCGTTCCTACCGGTAAATATGCTTATATTGGAGGCTCTGTGGCGGAATTCGGAAGAAGTGAGGGGCTAAATGAGCATGGACTTGGGATCAGCATGACTTCATGTGGTTTTCCGGTAAGTAATATGGAGACTATGAGGAAACCTGCATTTAAGGGATTGCAGTTTTGGGCAGTGGTCAGAACGTTGCTTGAAAATTGTAAGACAGTAGAGGAAGCGCTTTCCAGGGTCAAGGAAATGCCTGTACCTTATAACATCAATCTGATGATGGCGGATGCATCGGGAAGCGCTGTGCTTTATGAAACCTTGGATGGGAACGCAGTATATGGGGAAATTTCATCCGAAGATGCGATAGGTACTAAATATCTTCATGCCACCAATCATTCGCATTTTGAACCCATGATGACAATGGAGCCCTTTGCCATGAAAAATTCCATTGTGAGATATGAAAAAATCGATGCGTTTCTAAGCAGACCGGAAAAAAAGAGCATTGAAGACCTCAAGTCATTCCTGCTGATGCCATATCCAGATGGTATGAATTGCCATTATTTTAGCGCGTTCTTCGGCACGATTAAAAGTGTGGTGATGGATTTAAATGATTTGTCCTTTTATATCTGCTGGGGCGGTTATGAGCAAAACGGATGGGAGCGTTATTCTATAAAGAATGACCTTCCGGAAGTATATGAAATCTGTACATCTCGTGAAATCGAATTTGACGATAGAGCACCTGCAGAGGACTTTTTTGCTCAAGTTCCGCTTAAGTAAAATATAAGGTATAATGGTTATAGAATGTATCAAGAGGATTTCTATTAGAATAGAAATCCTTATTTAATTTGAGCGAAAGATGCAAGGAGTACTGTCTTCTGATTATGCTACAGAAGGATTGGGGTAAAATATGGAATGGATACAGATTTTAAATGCGGCTGTTGAGTATATGGAAGTACACCTTCTCGAAAACATTACGGTCAATGATGTGGCAGATGATGTACATATTTCCACTTATCATTTTCAGAGAGCCTTTAGCATGATTACAGGGATGAGTGTCGGTGAATATATACGAAACAGACGATTATCCCTTGCTGGACAAGCACTGACGCAAAAGGGGGCAAAGGTTCTCGACACGGCTCTCGAATACGGCTATGAAACCGCTGAAAGCTTTTCGAAAGCATTTGAGCGCTTTCACGGTATAAAGCCAAGTCAAGCTAAAAGGACTGGGGCTACACTTAAGTCCTTCAATCGAATAATTATTAAAATTGCCATTGAGGGCGGGTGCATCATTCAGTACCGAATTGAAAAGAAACCTGCATTTAATGTCGTGCTTTATCCGGAGGTGTTTGAAGCCAGCACTTGTGAGGTTGAGATTCCGGACAAGTGGTTAGCGTATAATAGCAGAAATAAAGAGGAGGTCGTTTGTCCCCAAATGGGCGTTCGTATTTTTGATCAGTCATCAAACGGTATGTTTACATATGGAATAGGATGTCATATCGATTTAACGAATCATATTCCTAAAGGTTTTAAAATCTATGAGATACCGGAATATACATGGGTGATCTTTTCCTGCAAGGGACCCATGCCAGATGCTATTCAAAATATGTGGAAACGTATTTATACGGAGTGGCTTCCGCAGGCTCAGTATAGCTTTATTCAGGAGTACGATATTGAGCTTTATACCGAGGGAGATATCTACTCTGAGGAATATGAGACTGAGATTTGGATACCGGTTATGGAAAAATAGGATGAATTGGTCGACATAGGCTTTTTTGCTGTCCCATGATAATAATTTTATATTTAAAGCAACAAATACATTTTTAAAATAAATTTGCTAGATCTTGTTTTTTAAAAAAGCAGCCGCTTTTATGGGCTGGTAAAGCTGTGCGCTTATACTTTTTCTGGATTTACAGAAGTGTAAAGAAAAGTAAAATATTGCCTTTCTCTTATATCGTTAGCTTGAGGGCTGACGATTTCTTTATGCACAAAATCAGGGGGTTTACTTAGTCAAAAAACATCTGCTTTCTATTATTTCATAAGAACTGCCTTTGTTTAAACGCATTGCTACATTGTGATTATGCATTTTAGGATAAAAAAATTTAAAAATAGTATTGACTCTCACGTACCGTGATAGTGTATTGTGAAAATAGAGTTAACTTTATTGACAAAAGACTCGTAGCTGGCAGAGTTTTTGACAGTATTGATATCTCTAAAATAAACTTGGGAGAGAAATGACTATGAGGACTGTAAAACAAGTTTCTGAGCTAACTGGTGTAAGTGTCCGTGCTTTACAATACTATGATGAAATAGGTTTATTCAAGCCGAGTAAAGTTACGGAATCAGGTTATAGAATGTATGATGATGATGCCCTGGAAGTGTTACAGCAAATACTGTTTTTCAAGGAATTGAATTTTTCTTTGAAAGATATAAAGCTGGTAATGCAAAATCCTAAGTTTGATAAAAACAAGGCATTGAAAAATCAGAAAAAATTGATTCAGGCTAAACGTGATAGACTTGATGGTTTATTGAATTTATTAGACAAACTTATAAAAGGAGAAAAGTGTATAAGTTTTAAAGAGTTTGATATGAGTGAATATTTTAATGCATTAGAAGCGTTTAAAGAAAACCACACTGATGAAATAATTAAGTGTTGGGGTAGTGTGGGTGAGTTTGATAAAATGACCGAAGATTTCAAATCAAAGGAATCCAAGATAGCCCAAATAGCTGTAAAACAATATGGCAGTATAGAAAAGTATACCGAAGCCATGAAGAAAAATCTCAGTAATTTTCAGGATACAATGGAATCACTCAATGCATTAAAAGATAATGAAGATGGTTATTTGCGTAAATCAAATGAAATAATGAAAAAGCTTACATCTGACTTAAATAAAGATACCTCTTCAAAAGAGATCCAGCAAATTGTTGATGAACTTGTAAATGCGGTCAATGAGGCCAATGAGACTGTAAATATTGGTATGGGAGACAACTATTGGGGTTTAATGTCAGAGCTTTATTTATCCAACCCTGCATATATAAAAGTAACCGATAAGAAATACGGCAATGGCGCATCTAAATTTATCGGAGAAGCCCTAAAATTTTATTGTGAAAATGATGGGTAATGAGTTTAAAACTATCAATTCAATATCTGAATTCTTTATTGTTCTCCAGAAAGTCGTTTGGGTATTTTGTGGGGGGAATTCAACTGGGAGAGCGCTTGAATGGCATTCAAGCGGTTCAGCGGTTCGATCCCGTTTATCTCCAGCAGAAAACAATAAGTCACAAGGTCAAAACCTTGTGGCTTTAATTTTATCAAGAGTCAGTTTTGAATGTGTCTGACCTTAATTGTTATTCTCATAGCTATGGAACGAAAAATGTTTGAATTCTATCCAAGGTAAGCAAGATACAATATAGCTGTTTGCAGGAGGCAAGCGGTCGGGCTGGGAAATTATGATCATTTCCATTTGGATTTAACAATTATTAACAATTCTGAAACAAACATTCTAATTTTGAAAAAAATTTGTTCATATTTAGTCTATATAATTATCTACAGGGGGGTGCATAGACTAGACATATTTTATTATATTCATTCAAAAGTGGACACGCTTTTCTTTATGAATTAATATTTGACAGATTGCCTAAAAAGTTAGAACACAAAGCGTGGAAACAAACGTAATTGATTTTCTTTAAAGAAAGGAGTGGATAAATTTGCAGTTTGCTATAGTACTTATTATTTTTGTCTTTAGCTTAGGTATTTATGAACAAATAAAACATAATAAAAACTTAAACTGTATCAATCTTAGAATTAATGTAAACGGCA
This sequence comes from Geosporobacter ferrireducens, assembly GCF_001750685.1. Classification (GTDB taxonomy): domain Bacteria; phylum Bacillota; class Clostridia; order Peptostreptococcales; family Thermotaleaceae; genus Geosporobacter; species Geosporobacter ferrireducens. The sequence continues at coordinate 4,638,961 of NZ_CP017269.1, forward strand.
CCAGGGGTAAATCCACTGCCACAAGACTCATTACAGGTATCTTAAAGGAAGCAGGGGCTAAGGTTGTTGGGAAAACGACAGGAACCAGTGCTAGAATTATTTATTGGAATAAGGAAGAAGAAGAACCCATCAAACGAGGCCGTCTGGGTCCCAATATTATAGAACAAAAAAAGGTTATTAAAAAAGTGGCCAAGCTTGGTGCATCTGCATTTGTAACAGAGTGTATGGCTGTAAATCCTGATTACCAGATTACGTTTCAGGAGAAGCTTGTTAAAGCAAATATAGGAGTTATTGTTAATGTTCGTGAAGACCATATGGATTTGTGTGGTCCGACTTTGGACTTTATTGCAGAGTCCTTTACAGCTACAATTCCCCAAAATGGAACCCTTATTGTTGCCAATAGCAGTTATAATGATTATTTTACGCAAGAGGCAAAGAAAAGAAACAGCCGGATAATTATTGCAAATGAAAAAGAAATCCCGGATGGTTATCTGGAAAAGTTTAGATATGTAATTTTCCCGGAAAACATTGCTATCGCCCTAGCTGTGGCTAAAGCTCTAAACATTGACAAGGATATTGCACTGAGTGGAATGTTAAACGCTAATCCTGATCCGGGAGCCTTAATGATACATCCATTAGACGAGGAAAACCCAACATATTTTGTCAATGCATTTGCTGCCAATGATCCAAATTCCACACTAATGATCTGGAATCATATAACCGCTATGGGATATCCAACGGAAAACCCCATGGTAATTGTAAATTGCAGACCGGATAGAGTTGACAGAACATTACAGATGGCAGAAGATGTTTTACCAAATATGAAGATTGATATTCTCGTTGCAATGGGTGAGTCAGTGAAGTCAATTACCGAAGGCGTTAATGCTAAAAAAATATCTCCACAGAAATATATAAATGCTGATGGCTTGTCTCCTCATGAGGTTTATGAATTAATTAAGGATTATCTTATAAACAGAACCATCTTTGGCGTGGGAAACATTCATGGTGGTGGGGAAGAATTGGTTGAACTCATCATTCACGAAGAATTTCAGCTAGAAGCGGATCAAATGCTGCAATCAGCATAGAACCTTAAATTTGAAATAAAAGAATTTCAGTAGATATTCTATTATTAAGGAGGTAAAAAATTGCAAACTACAGATATTACCACAGTCATCGTTTTGGGTGTAATTTTCAGCTTGCTATTTACAGAAATTACAGGCGTTTTACCCGCCGGCCTGGTTGTACCCGGATATTTAACTTTACTTATGAAACACCCTCAGGCTATATTCTTAACATTCTTTATCAGCATTTTAACGTACTTAATCGTCTATTTTGGAGTAAGTAAAGTCACAATCCTATACGGCAAAAGAAAATTTACAGCTATGATAGCAGTAGCAATCGTATTACAGTTTATGATACATGCAATATTACCATTCGATTATAGTACTGTCTCTGGGTTGACGGCAGTTGGTATTGTTCTACCTGGATTATTAGCAAACACAATTCAGCGTCAAGGTTTAGCAACAACATTTTTAAGTACTGGATTGTTGATTGCAGTGACTTATGGGAGTACAATACTGTTACATATCAATATATAAGAAAGGAGGGGGAAAATGAACACTTTATATGGGTTAATACATAACAAACAGTACAAGAACACATCGAAAGCCGACAGAAAAAACAGTCAGAATGAAGCGCTTGCGGTTTTTAATGCTCTAACATTGAAAGAAAAATGTCTGTATCTGATTAAGATCAGCAAGAGAAATACCAGCCATCAAGCACTTGTACTAATGGGATTAACTCTAGTGATTATTGCTGCAGATTATTATTTACTATGATTATTTAAGAAGGGAGAAGATAAGGATGAAAAAAGAGTTTGTCAAAATTCTAACTTTTATGGTATTGTTTGCATTTGGTATGGGTACAACTGCATATGCAATCACTTCAGGATATAGTAGTTTTGCGGAACTATATGCATCTGAAGATGCTGCCGACTATACAATTAAAACTACTGATACCGGGAGAGATACAACCATTTTAGCGCTACACGGAGGCGGTATTGAAAGAGGTACTTCAGAGTTAGTTGAAGCATTGAAAGGATACGGTAAATATAACACGTATTTATTTGAAGGACTTAAAGCCACTGATAATGGAAGTCTTTTTTTAAAGGCTATCAACTTTGATGAACCGGCAGCTGTCCGTTTAGTAAAAAATTCAGATTATACAGTTTCTGTTATCGGAGCTGCCGGCAATGATGAGACTACATATATTGGCGGTCAAAATAAAATATTGGCAGAATTGATCAAGTTACATCTTACTGCCAAAGGATATAATGTAAAAACTTTAAGTATTCCCGATCGCATTGCCGGGACTATGAACAGCAATATCGTGAATAAGAATAAATTGTTTAATGACAGTTATCAGATTGGCGGCGTGCAGATAGCTATTTCAAAAGGTTTAAGAGATAAGCTCGTAACAGATTCCAGTATATTAAATGATTATTCAGGCTCTATCAATGAAGCCCTAAGCGCAAGCTGGCCCAAAATAGTTCCCCACTTGAAGAAAATTACTAAATCTGAAGGGATTCTAAATAAGTTTAATCCTTCAAAGCGCAACTTTGATAAGAAAATAGAGCATATATTAAAAAAAGGTGCAAAAACGCCCAAAGAATTAATTGAAAATACAAAAGAGTAATCTGAAAAAGTACTGTTTGTATAACATAAAAAGGCCGACAAACTACGAAAAGGTAGCTTTAAGCCTTTTTATGTTATACCTTTTCGTATTATTTTTATGGGGTAGCTTCTATTTGAATACTGTTGACTGCCTCACTTATTGCTAAAACATAGTCTTTTAATTTATCATTATTACCGGATAAAAACTGTGTCCTCAAACCCTTGGATATTTCGAACTGTACTCCCAAGCCGCTCATATTCTTATTCACTATGTTGTTGGGTGATATGCCGGCCATATTCTTTGGAGTATCTAACACAGTAAAACCATACTTCGTCAGAGATTCTTTTATTTTGTTTCCCAATTCAGTGTCCAGGCCTCCTATATAGGTGAATTCTTCTGAACCGGAACAACCGTGGATGGATAAGGTTGTTTTAGATTTTGAAACCATTTCCGATGCAGTTGGTTCATCAAATTTTTCTGAAGTAATATGTAATGCCGAGTTCCCTTTCCTTCTTAAACCTATATATGAATAATAATTATAATCATTGTGGGAAGATAGGGCATAAGCCAATTCGGTAGTACCCCTTTCAATTTTCCCTCCATGAATGGCAATAATGATAACATCAGAATCTGTCACGTTCGTTTCAATTTTATAGTCCACATTTTCTACTGTATTTGAGCGTAATTCTTTGAAATTGTGGTAAATGTCAACCGAAGCTGCAGTAGTTGGTTGAGCAAATATCCAAATGATCAGACAACAACAAACAATAAGTCGTATAGAACTTAAAAAACTGCATACGCTCTTTAAAATCATACTTATCAACTCACTTTTCGATAAATGTATATGTTTCTATTATAATATTATGTGCTTGTGATGTCGATATTTATCAAAATTAATCAATAAAGAGGATGTTAAAATGAACACATTGAAAAAACGAAATGTCATATGGTTAGTCCTATTGATTCTGTTGACAGTTATAGTCCCATCCTATGGTGATAATAATGAGACAGAAATCCAAACAGCTTTACTTGCAGAAAGTTTAATAGGCAAACCTTTTACCCAAGGGGGAAATTCACCAGAGGAAGGATTTAATAGTACTGGGTTTATTCAGTATGTTTTTAGAGCGGGAGAAAATATAGTTCTTCCCAAATCGCCTTCACAATTATGGAAACTGGGTAAACCTATAGAACGTAGTGAAATACAACCTGGAGATGTTCTTTTCTTTACTGGAAGCAACAACCTAATACCGGCAATATATAAAGGTGATAATATCATTATCGTTGTAACGACCAATGAAGGTGTAGTAAAACGAAATATAGAAGAAGATTCCTATTGGAGGGATCGGTATAAAGGTACAAGGCGCTACACAAATATAGCCAATGAATTACATCCTACAGCTGTAAAAGCCCTTGAATTAGTAGGTTCTCCTTATGAGCCTGGAGGGAATGATCCAAATGGTTTTGATCATTCAGGCTTTGTGCAATACATTTTTAGTGAAGTAAACAATCTGAATTTTCCAAGAACATCGAACGAACAATGGCGAGTAGGTATGGAAGCAGATATAGTTGATATTGAATCCGGTGATGTACTATTCTTTCAAGGCAGCAGTGTACGACTACCGGGAATTTACATAGACAATGGTATTTTTGTTATTGTTACAACGAATGGGGTTGCGGTAGTAGATCTTGAAACAAGTGATTATTGGAAATCCAGGCTGCTGGGAGCAAGACGGTTTACGAACAATATGATTGATGAATCCGTCGTAAGCAATCCTATTGTAGAAAAGGCTATGGACTTGCTTGGGACACCCTATAACCCGGATGGGCAATTGCCGACTGAAGGCTTTAATACCACTAATTTTGTACGTTATGTTTTTAAAGATACCCTCGGCATACAACTATCTGTTTTTTCCGATAGGATCTATGAAGTAGGCGAATCCATTTCTAAAGAAGAGCTTCAAGCGGGAGACTTAGTGTTTTTCCAGGGAAGCAGTCTTATACCTGGTATCTATAGAGGAAATGGTATATTTATCGTTCAGACGATAACAGAAGGGGTTGCGGAAAGAGATATTGAAAGTGAGTATTGGTCAAATATATATGTAGGTGCAAAACGACTAACCGAATCAGATATATATTATTCTCAGCCTGAAAATTATAGGGAACATGAGAATGCAGTTATTCGGGAAGCAATGAAATATATAGGAACTCCTTATTTATTAGGCGGCGAGACCATGGATGGTTTTGACTGTTCTTATTTAGTTCAGACAGTCTTTAGAGATGCTAAAAACATTTATTTGCCTCGCATAACTTATAAACAATGTGAAGTAGGTGAAACCATCGATTTTGAAAATAAGCGCCCTGGAGACGTGATTTATTTTTCAGGAAAATGGCGGGAAGGAATATCACATGCTGCAATTTATCTCGGAAATAATTATATCGTTCATGCGTCTGGTGATGAAGGCACGGTTACAATCAGCTATTTAGGACAATATTGGATGGATCGCTATGCAGTCGTAAAGCGCTTTGACTCCCTTAGTTTGAGACTGGATTCTAAAGTACTTGAAGAAGCATATAAAACCCTGGGAGTTCGTTACTCGGCAGGAGGAAATACCATAGAAGGCTTTGATTACTCCGGGTTTTTACAATACGTTATGAAGGTAGGTTTAGATATTGATCTGCCAAGATATTCATCTCAACAATGGGCTTTAGGAAAAGAAATAGAAAGGGAAGATTTAAATATCGGAGATGCGCTATTCTTCGAAGGATCCAGCAATATACTACTACCGGGATTATATATTGGAAATGGGCAGTTTATGATCGTAACAGAATCTGAAGGTGTAGCAATTCGTGATCTGAATATCTCAGATAGTTATTGGAGTCAACGATATGTTGGGGCAAGACGATATGAAAAAATCCCAAATAACCATTCTGCCGTTATTATAGCTAAAGAATACATGGATGTTTCATTTGAAGGCTACACAACCGCACAATTTGTACAAAAGGTATTCGATGAAGCACCGGATATTGATTTACAATTACCCTCTACTGCCTATGAGCAATGGAATTTAGGTCAAGCAATTTTATCTGCTGCACTGGAAGAAGGGGATCTTATATTTTTTAGAAGCGATCTATCCAAAGATATACCATCGATGACGGGTATATACGTAGGGGAAGGTTCCTTTATCATACTTACAAGTACAGGGGTAAAAGAAAGAAACTTAAAATATCACGAGTATTGGAGCGAACGACACTTGGGAGCAAGACGATTGTTTTAGACAATTTTTATACTGTACGAACAAAGCTCCCTATTTTCCTTGAAAATCAAGGAAAATAGGGAGCTTTTCATGATACGCTAAGGATTCTGCCCTCCGACACACGGCTTAGGAATTGGTATGAGCAGCTGGAAATCGCACATAGAAAACGGTCCCTTTGCCTAACTGGCTTTCTACATCTATTTTCCCATGATGCAGCTTTACCAATTGTTTCACTATGACTAGACCTAAACCGCTGCTTTGTTGCAGTTTACCATTGCCTCTCTGGTTTTTGCTTCGATAAAACCTATCCCAAATACGAGGCAGCTCTTCACTGGATATACCAATGCCATTATCTTTAATCGTGAGGATCACCTCATGCTGTAAAATTTCTACTCTAACTGTGATTTCTCCATCTTTTGTCGCACTGATGGCGTTTTGTAATAAATTTCGAATCACCTGTTCAATTCGATCGATATCCCCCAGTATCATTGCCCTTTCTGTATTCTTCTCAAATAAAACTGATGTATTCCTAGCTTGCGCCATCGCTCCAATGGACACAACGACTCCTTGTGTCAGGGTTACTAAATCTAAAGGAGTTTTTTCGAGACTTATGCTACCGCTTTCTAAACGGCTTAGTTGTAATATGTCGTCTACCAATCTGTTTATATGCATAGTCTGGGTATAAATAATTTCCAGATATCTATCCAGTAAATCTTTGTCTTGAACGATGCCATCCTGAATAGCTTCTACAAAACCTTGAACAGAAGTCAAAGGAGTGCGGAGCTCATGGGAAATTTCAGCAAAAAGCCGTGTTCGTTCTTCTTCTCCCTTTTGATTTTCTTCCTGTATTTTTTGCATTTTTTCGTTTAATTTATTAAGCTGGCTTGTCAGTGTTTTGATTTCATCTAAAGCAGGCTCATCTTCTTGTATAACGTAATTTTTGCTGTCCAGCCCAGCTATAGAAGTAGCTAATCGGGAAATCGGCTTGGAAATATGCATTGCTTGATATACAGAGATAAAAATAACCATGAGAAGTATAAAAATTCCTCCTGTGATCAGATATAACCGCATCTTGTTTATATCAGGATCAATTTTAGGCGATTTCATCTCCAGTAAAATACCGTTTTCAATCGTGTCTTTGCTGTCTCCCATGGGGATAGCAGCAATAAATACTAGTTCACCGGTTTCATTGTCAATAATTCTTGCAGTTATGATTTCTCCAGTGGAGATGATTTTAATAAAGTTTTTTTCTACTTGGCTGCCCGGCACGATGTCTTGCTTGGCAGAAGTAGTTACAATATTCCCCTCCCTATCAAAAACTGTAATCTTTGCGTTAAAAACATCAGATAAAGATGTGAGTACTTCCTGTTGATTGTAGGTACCATTATTCTGCTCGTCTGCAAATGCCCCCAGCCATTTCAAATTATTTTGCTGGAGTAAAGCGAAGTTTACGCGCTTTGCTTTCCGCAGCGTATCTTGTTGAATTTGATTGTAGGTTACCTGTTTTACCGTAAAATCAAAAGCTGTAATTAATGCAACAAAGCATATAACAAAACATAATACATTCATAAATAATATTCTAGTATAAATATTTTTATTAAACTGCTTTAGTAAAAATTGTCTGAGGAAAAGCCCGAACTTTACAAGTGTTCGAATTAGCTTTCGAGCCAGTACTTTTCCTTGCTGTACATACCTATTCATAAGTTTCTTCCCTCTCTTTTGAGGGAGCCGTAAATTGATAGCCTACACCCCAAATCGTTGTTAAATATTCGTGGTTTAAAGGAGCAAGTTTTTTTCTTAATCTACGTATATGCACATCCACTGTACGCTGATCACCGAAGTAATCATATCCCCATACAGCAGATAAAAGATTTTCCCTTGAAAAAACACGCAGGGGATTTTGTGCAAGATAAAGAAGCAGCTCGAACTCCTTCGGTGTGACCTCAATTTCCTTGTCGGCTACGAATACTTTTCTAATATCAGCCATAATCGTCAGTCCAGGGTATTTTAAATTCCAATTTGTTAATATTTCAGGCGTTTTTGTCCGACGCAACACAGCTTTGATCCTGGCTACCAACTCCCTGGGGCTAAAAGGCTTGGACACGTAGTCATCCGCACCCATTTCCAGTCCTAATACCCGGTCTGCTTCTTCTCCTTTAGCGGTCAGCATAATAATGGGAACCATACGGATCTCCCTTAAATGTCGACATAGCGTAAGGCCATCTTTTCCTGGAAGCATAATATCCAGTATTATTACATCCGGATTTTCCCTGGTAAAGGCAGATAATACCAAGTCTCCATTACTGATTCCTACAATTTCAAAACCTTCCTTTTCACCATATAACTTTACTAGTTCCAATATATTTGGATCATCGTCTACAACTAGAACTTTTCCTAGATGCTGCAATACTATCACCTCCATTATATCTCTATAATATTGAGCACAGGAGTTTGTAGGATTTGAAAAGCTTCTTTATTTTCTGATATCTAACATTGCTGTCCCTTTCAAAATGCACCTTAATTATATCATTAGCACCAATATACTAGTACTGGAAGTTTTTATCCATACGACCAGATTTATTGTCCATGTGAAATTTGTTTTGTTATATGCCTTATAGGGACTGTTGATATAAACCCTTTCCTCCTTGTCTTTAAAGATAAATACGAAGGAATGCAGAAAAATCGGTATCCATTTGTAATAATTTTCTAATAAATATCCAAAATTTAGAAAAGGCTGAGAAACAATATTTCAATGCATGTGGAAATAGTTTGTTTGTCTGAGAGTGAATACATCAAAATATTTGCAGCAAAACATGGTGGGTTGCTTGATGAGTTTACATTTTTTTGATATGCTCAAACTCTCCATTATAACACCAGACTTTTATTGAATGTTATTATATCATGAGAATGGAGGTGAGTTAAGAATGAATATTTATAAAACAGCAGAAGTTGCAAGGATAATTGGAATACATCCAAACACGGTTCGCCTTTATGAAGAATTGGGTCTTATTCCTAAACCTGAACGTCAAGTAAATGGGTATCGTGTTTTTACGGATTTTCATATAGAACAATTCAGACTTGCGCGCATTGCCTTTCAAATAGAAGTGCTGCAAAATGGTTTACGAAAAAAGATTGTTGAAATGGTAAAGATATCTGCAACCGGCGATTTTGATAAAGCACTTAATCTTACAAATGAATATCTATTACAAGTACAGCAAGAACGAAATAACGCAGAAGAAGCAATCGAAATAGTAAAGCAACTTTTATCCAGCAAACCGCAAAAAGACATTCTATCACTTAAGAGAAAAGAAGCTTCAGAATATCTGAAAATATCTACGGATACTCTTAGAAATTGGGAAATGAACGGTTTATTGTCCGTTAAACGCAAAGAAAATGGTTATCGGATGTATAGGGATGAGGACATCAGGCGGTTGAAAATTATCCGGTCACTCCGATGTGCAAATTATTCACTTGAAGCGATTTTGCGTATGTTAAATGAATTATCCTCTAATCCAAATATCAATATAAAAGAAGCGCTTAACACGCCTAAAAAAAATGAGAATATTATATCTGTATGTGATAAATTGATAAGCTCACTAAAGGAAGCCGAAAGCAATGCAAAGATAGTGATAAGTCGGCTGCAATATATGAAAACCAAATTTTAATAAACCCTACACTTTAACACCAACCCTTTCGTTGGTGTTATTCTTTTAATGTGTAAAAAATCATGTAAAAAATAAGGAGGACAGACACATGGAGGAAGTAATTAATGTAGAGCAGCTATTTAAGTCTTATAACGGGCTGCCCGCAGTAGAAAATGTGAACATATCTGTGAAACGGGGGATGGTATTTGGTTTGCTTGGTGCGAATGGTGCAGGAAAAAGCACAACGATTGAGTGTATTTTAGGCACTAAGAAGCCCGATAGCGGAACCGTGTCCATTTTAGGGATGAATCCACTAACGGCACGAAAAAATCTATTTGAAAGAGTGGGTGTCCAGTTTCAGGAAGCAAATTATCAAGACAAAATAACCGTAGGAGAGCTATGCGAAGTCACACAATCCCTTTACAAGACAACGGCAAATTATCGGGATTTATTAAAGCAATTCGGAATTTCCGATAAACTTAAAAGTCTTGTCAGTGAGCTTTCTGGAGGTCAACGGCAAAGGTTGTTCATTCTACTAGCACTCATTCCAAATCCCGAGGTCGTTTTTTTGGATGAATTAACAACGGGACTTGATGCAAAAGCAAGGCGGGATGTTTGGAAGAGCCTTTCAGATTTAAAATCAAAGGGTCTGACGATTCTGTTAACCTCGCATTTTATGGACGAGGTTGAAGCCCTATGTGACAGTGTTTGCATATTAAAAAATGGCCAGACCGTATTTTATGGCACAGTGAATGAAGCAATTGCTTCAAGCCCTTTCGACAAATTTGAAGACGCTTATCTTTGGTACACGGACGAGGAGGATAAAGATAATGGGAACATTTCGGACAATGCTTAAAACAGAGCTGAAACTATCTTTAAGGGGAATGGATATGTTTATTTTTGCAATCTGTATGCCCCTTGTGGTATTAATCATTTTAGGTATTATTTATGGAAGCAAGCCTGCTTTTGAGGGTGCAGGATATACTTTTTTGCAGCAATCCTTCGGTGCCCTTGTAACAATCGCAATCTGTGCCGGTGGTGTAATGGGTCTTCCTTTGGTCATATCAGACTATCGCAGTAAAAAAATACTGAAACGCTTTAAAGTAACTCCGGTCACTCCAGCCATGATTTTAGTGGTGCAGGTGGTTATCTATGGCATATATGCACTTGTATCACTGGTGCTTATTTATATTACGGCAACAATTTTTTTCAATTATCAATTAGGCGGTTCCTGGCTTCAATTTTGGAGTGGTTACTTTTTGGTAATGATGTCCATGTTTAGCATTGGAATGATGGTAGGTGGCATTGCACCTAATACAAAAACGGCAAGTATAGTTGCAAGCGTGCTGTATTTCCCCATGCTCATTTTTTCAGGTGCAACATTACCGTATGAGGTTATGCCTGCGCCACTTCAAAAAATAGCTGATATTTTGCCACTGACACAAGGCATTAAACTTCTAAAAGCAGCTTCCCTTGGATTGCCGATGGATAGTGTTTTACTGCCAATTGGTATAATGGTTGTTCTTGCTGCAATCTGTATAAGTGTTTCTATCAAGTTTTTTAAGTGGGAGTAATTTATCCGATTGAACCCTTCAAGAACCATCCCCTTGACAGAAATTGGTCAATTTCATTTAAGCTTTGATTTAAGCCATTCAATGAACAAAAAAACTAAAAAGCTGACAATATATGAACCGGCAAAATACATAAGGCTATGTACTAATACGGGAGGAAATGTTTCGTTATACAAATTCGGAAACAAAAATATCCTCGGAATAATAACTCCACCTATTGTTATACCTGCACTGACACCAATGGCTGCTTTTAATGATTGCTTTACCATGTTTTTTACCTCCTCACTATTAGCCTGCTTGATTTATGATTATAACATAAATTATTGCAAAATTGAACTGTTATCCCTAAGGCTATCACAACTGTGGCGGTTTTTCTTATGCTTCAAATCAAATTAGAAAGGAAAAAGCTCTATGCAAAAAAAAACAAAACCTCATTCTACTCCGCAAGAAGATGTCCGCATCCAAGAATTCTTCGACATGATAGCTCCAAACATTATAAAATTCAATACAGGCCGCTTCATATGCGGCAACACCTTCAGCATTGCGTGAATATCCGACATATAAATTATAGGCGATGAAATAACAGTTTTGCAGATATAGAAAAGAAACAGCGATTCGTCGCTGCTTCTTTTTCTCACCTCTAGCGTTTAGCTGTATGTTATTTTGATTTTGCTCTTATTTGAACCAAACTGATTACATCCTCCAGAATCGCTGGCTCTGTAACATTTATCATTAGCCAACGACCTCCAGCAGAAAAAGCGGTATTGTGATACAAACTTTGAGTATATTTACTAAATGAAGGCAACATCAGTTCGGCTTCAAAACTTTCTTTGTTACCGATCACTACAAGGGCAATAAAAAAACCTTCCATCGGGTAAAGCGTACACAGGGACTTCCCGCTTTTTTTGTATTTTACATTCCAGCCGGGCTGCATGGAGCATCGGCTATAAGAAAATTTGGGTTGAATCTTATAACCGCCTTCCAAAAAGGCATTCAGGTTTCCCCATAGCTCACTGCCCACATATTTGCTGATATCGTCCAATGTAGGAGGACTGTTTGGATCGTAAAGTATATTCCATTCCATATGAGTTTCGCCTCCGCAAAAAAATTTTATAATGCCTATTCCATGACCTCAGGCAATACCCATATTTCCATGCAGGTTGTATCGGAGCTATGGCTGGCATAGCGTTCTGCTGCAAAGGGTTTGACATGTAGTTTATGATTGGGAAGCCATCTTTCAAACAGGTATTTGTGAGCCTTGTATACCGCATCCATAACAAGATGCTCAAAATCCTCCGCCTCAAAGGAGCAGACGATATATTCGCCTTCAGGTAATTCCCAAGAAGAATAACCTTCAGGCGGTTTGTTTGCCACGGCTTCGGCGCCTGCAAAGTATCGATAGTAGCCTTCCTTTGTGCCGGGATAGGCAACCCCGAGTTCAGCGCCGTCTGCTTTTAATTCCGAAATAGCGGATTTGCTTTCGTGGAAAGCATCCCACAATTTTCCCAGGGTATCTACACCGGTTTTATAGCCTCTCGACATCTGATTAATGAGTTCTTCTGCTGTAAGTCCTATGAAAAATTGGGGTGATGAAACTTGCTGTCTTGTAATCTCCAGCACGATATCATCAGCAATCAGGGGTACATTTTCATCAACAAGTGTGTAATTTAAAAGCAATTGCGGTTTCACAAAGTTGTTTAGTCTGACGGGATTTGCGCGATACTCCTCCGGTGTTATTCCAAACGCATCCTTAAATGTTCGTGTAAGAGTCTCATGAGAGGAAAATCCTAAATCCAAAGCGATATCCAGTATTCTTTTGCTTGTATCCAGTAAAGCATCAGATGCTTTTGCAAGGCGACGCAGCTTAACATACTCGTTTACAGGCTTTTTGACCAATCGACTGAATAGTCTCTGATAATAAAACTGTGACAGTGAAGCAAGCTTAGCCAGGTTTTCAATTTTTATTTCTTCTGAAATATGTTCCTCAATATAGTCTACGGTTATTTGTATTTGTTCCCATGCGTGCATATTTAAGCACCTCCTTGCAAACAGAATAGCATATGAGCAACACATTTGGCTTGATCGTTAATGCCCTTTTTAGGAGTCAGCACAAATCAAATAAGTTTACTGATAAATTATTATACCATAAGCGCAAGCTGTCACAATCGTGTCGGCTTTTCTTATTATGCTTCAAATCAAAATCAGGAAGGAAGTTATACCTATATCAAAAAAGATTTCAATGGCGTCCAGAAGAAGATGGTCGCATTCAGGAATTCATTTACAGATTATAATTGTAAGGTAATAATTTGAAAAAAATAAATCAATATAACTTTTTTTATAGGAGTATATCTATATAAAAGGAAGCAATAAGTAGGGCTTGACAAAATGGTGTTTAGGTGCTAAACTTGCGGCATGGAAAATGAAAATAAATTTTATATCTTATGGGAACAATTAATACGTTTAAGCAATAGCATAAAAGGACTTGAGAACAGAGTTTACATGATTGGAGAAGAAAAACTTTTTCCAGTAGAAATGCATGTGTTAACAGAAATTTATCATAACCCGGAAATAGGGGTGGTTGAATTAGCGGGAAATTTGGGTGTAACAAAAGGAGCTGTCTCTCAAAAAATTAAAATTCTATGCGAAAAAGGATTCTTAACAAGGCAAAAAAGTAAAGCAAACAAAAAAATCTTTCATATCACTAAAAAAGGAAAGAATATATGTATGATCCATGATGCTTTGAGTCAAGAAATAATGGATGATATAAAAAAAAGATTAGAATTATTTTCGAATGAAAAGTTTGATGTATTGGTTGAAGGTATTTCTTTAATTAATGATTATTTTGACACGTATGAGGTAGAAAATCATCCTTTATTGAACTTTAAAAAAAATTAGAGACATTGGTACAAATATTTTAAATTCAATACTTATGGCAGGAGGTAAATGATGGATAGTTCAATCCACGGTTATGTTGATGAGGGTTTCGAGAAAGTTAGAACAGCCTTTGAAAATAATTTTAGATTAAATTTAGAATATGGTGCGGCGTGTACTATTTACTACAAAGGAAAAAAGGTAGTTGATTTATGGGGAGGGTATTCGGATTTCAAGGCAAGAATACCTTGGTTGGAGGATACAATTGTACCTGTATTTTCAACAACAAAAGGAATTTCTTCACTTGCAATTGCCCATGCTGTTTCAAATAAATATTTCAGCTATGATGATAAGGTGGCAGATGTCTGGAAGGCATTTGCCCAAAATGGAAAAGAAGATATAACGATTCGCCAATTACTATCCCATCAGGCAGGCTTATGTGCATTGGATAGAATGATTGATGAAAAAATTATTGAGAACGCAGAAATTTTATCGGATTTGCTGGCAGTACAGAAGCCCGAGTGGACCCCCGGAGATAAACAGGGATATCATTGTTGGAATTTAGGATGGTATCAAAGTGAACTTATAAGGAAAAGTGATCCGCAAAAAAGGACGTTAGGCCGGTATTTTAAACAAGAAATTGCTGATGTTTTAGGTTTGGATTTTTATATAGGGCTTCCGGATAACATAGATGCCGAAAAGATTGCTACATTAAAATCCTTTAGCAAAGCATTAATGCCAATTAAAATGCCATTAGGATTGGTACTATCTTTTTTTAATCCCAAATCAATCGTATCAAGAGCCATGGGAAATCCAAAATTTCTGCTTAACCATCATAATTTGAATGATAGGAAATATCAAAAATTAGAAATCGGTTCCGGAAATGGTATTGGTAATGCAAGAAGTATTGCAAAACTTTATAATGAATTTGTTACAGGAGGCAAAAATTTAAATATTTCACAAAGTGTGTTGCAGGCGTTAGAAGAAAAGCCGGTATTACCTAGAATTGATACAAAAGATTTAGTGCTTCATCTTGAAATACCTTTCTCTCTGGGCTTTATGAAACCCTGTAAGGCTTTACCCTTCGGCTCCAGCAGCAGCGCATATGGTTTTTGGGGAGCTGGGGGTTCATGTGGATTTGCAGACCCGGAAACGGAGGTTGCCTATTCATATGTGATGAACAAAATGGGTGGAGAAATGTTCAGCGACCCAAGAGAAAAATCCATCAGAGATGCCTTCTACGACTGTATATAATGTATAAAACTTGCAGTAGGTAGTGAGATAGGCCAGCACTAGCAACATTTCAGCCCAAGTATTCACGTCAGCTTAACCCACAAGAAAATCTGCGGAACTGGCTTAAGAAATACTTATCTTTTGTAAGTGCTTTTAAATCTATAAGAGAATGATCTTCTAAGATTAAAGAATTTAATCTGTATATCAGAAATAATATCGACCTTATTAAGTACTTTCAAACACAAAAAAAACCTTTTAAAACTAAAAAATAATAAATATAGGTATAATTTTGGTAAAATTGAAAAGTTTTGATATATAATTTATCCAAAGTTTCATTGTATAAAAATTCATACTGAAATTGAAGAATTTTAAAAAATTACGAATAGGAATGCGGTGATTAAACTTACTTCTAAATTGTAACCTGATAAATAGGCTCAAGGAGGAGATAGGACGTGTTGATAACAGAGATAAAAGATGGTGAATGTGCAATGATCGGAGATAATATTAGAATTCATATAGTCAAAAATAAAAAGCGCGATATAAGGTTGGCGATTGATGCTCCAAAGCATTTACCCATAAAAAGGGGAGAATGTATAGAGAAAAATAGGCTGCCTAATTTTAAAGAGAAGAAATGCTGGGTAGAGTAGATCAGAGGAAGAATAGAATGCAATAAAGCGTCAGTATTATATGAATATAGATAATAAGATGTAAATAAAGGATATGATACCAAAGACCTATAAAAATGAAATAATAGGATTCCGATAAACGTTATGTAAAAATAAATGGCAAAAGAGAAACTTAGGTCAAGGATGAGCTAACTTTATCTTCACAGGTTTACTGAAAATAAACCCGATGAAGATGGATAGCTCATTTTTTTTTATAAATATAAGAATATGTATTTAAGTAACAAATATTACCAAAGACCTATACAAATAAGATAATAGAATTTCGAAAAAGATAGTGTAAGAAAAAATCGAAAAAATCCAAACAGAAAATATGCCAATAAAAACAGAATAAAGGATAAATTTAGGTCAAGGATGAGCTAATTTTATCTTCGCTGGTCCGTAGGAAACGAACCGGCGAAGGTGTATAGCTCATCCTTTTTGTGTAAAATTAACTGTTTTAAAATAAGGAGGAATAAAAATGTTGGTATTAGGAAGAAAACCAGGTGAATATGTTATGATTGGAAATGATATAAAGGTGCAAGTAATAAAAAGTAAGGAAGGGGATTTAAGGCTATCCATTGAGGCGCCTAAAGAAATACCGGTAGTAAGAGGAGAATTGCTAAACAGCAAAACTTCTTACTCATGTAAATAGTATTATAATCATATATTTGAATATTCAGGGATGAGTTAATATCTTTCAATTTCCCCGCAGGATGCGGGGGAGAAAGATCAGTTAGCTCATTTTTATTTTAAACAAATCTTCTTATTATTCATTTCATATTAATAAGCCGAGTGGCCATAAGGCTTATTACATATAAAATACAATACATGCAAACAAATTATGATGAAAATGGAAGTTCACACAAAAAATCCAGGAGGGAAAAATTATGAGAATTAACAACAATTTAATGTCAATGAATGCACACAGACAATTAACGATCAACACAGGATTACAAGGCAAGAGCTTGGAGAAATTATCATCTGGCTACAGAATCAACAGGGCTGGAGATGATGCAGCAGGTTTATCTATCTCAGAAAAAATGAGAGGACAAATCAGAGGGTTAACACAAGCATCTCGAAACGCACAGGATGGTATTTCATTAATCCAAACGGTTGAAGGAAACTTAAACGAGGTTCATTCTATTCTTCAAAGAATGAGAGAATTATCAGTGCAAGCAGCTAATGATACGAACGAAACAGAAGATAGAACAGCGATAGCGCAGGAAATTTCTTCTCTTACAGTAGAAATGGATAGAATTTCAAAGGCTACAGAATTCAATAAGAAAAAATTACTAGATGGTTCTATAAGTGATTTACGTTTACAAATAGGTGCAAATGCTGACCCGGATGCAAACGGATTGATTATCACTTTTTCTCAGCTGGATAGTACCAGTTTAGGTTTAGGTGCTGTGGACGTAAGTAGTTATGCCAATGCAACAGCTGCAATTACATCTATTGATAACGCAATTGAGCAAGTTTCAATGGTAAGATCCGGATTGGGTGCAATTCAAAATAGATTAGAACACACGATTAACAACTTAGACAATGCTGCAGAGAACTTACAGGCAGCAGAGTCAAGAATCAGAGATGCTGATATGGCCAAAGAAATGATGGCATTTACAAAAAACAATATATTAATTCAAGCTTCAACCGCGATGTTAGCACAGGGAAATCAAGCACCTCAATCAGTGCTTCAATTATTAAGATAATTGTGCGAACAAAGGAGGATGTAATGTGCATCCTCTTTTGTTCTATGTATTTTGATTTCCGAAATATATGGTTATGAAATGTACCCTAAGAGTATAGAAGATATACTCATTTGGTCGTTATTTTCAGTGAAGATGCAGGTATTGTACATATAAAAAATAAAAAGAAAGGTGGTTTTTTAAAGTGAAAAGAAGCAAAAAGGGATTAAGCATGTTACTTTCCTTTATTTTATTATTTATTTCCTTATTCTCTGGAACAGTATCATTTGCTTCTACAAGCTATATTACAACAGCAAAGCGTGTAGACCCTACATCAATTTATGCTGGTCAAGAAGCAGAAGTAACTTTGTCCATCAAGGGAACGCCGCCAGCAAATATCATCATGCCGAATGATGTAATTTTAATAATAGACAAGTCCGGAAGCATGAAGCCAACCTATGCAGGAAACAATGGGGAAGACAAAATGGCCTATGCAAAAGAAGCTGCAAAGGGATTTATTGATTTAATGGATTTTACTAAACATCGTGTTGGCATTGTAGATTATAGTGATATAAGTAAAATAGGAACATTTAATTTAACTTCCAATGCCAATAGTGCTAAAAGCTATATTGACACCATTAAAGCTGACGGGGCTACTGCAACCGGAGATGCAATCTATGCGGCAGTTAATTTGCTTCAGGAGAAGCGCGCGGATGCCCAGCCGGTTATTGTTATTTTAACCGATGGAGATGCTACCCTACCACAAAACAATTCTCAGGATAAGGAAACACCATATATTTATGCAAAGGAAGCAGCAGCCGTAGCAAAAGAGGCGGGAATTGTTTTCTATACTATTGCCTTACTTACAGAGGGAACAGATCCGGAAACGAGTGGACCTAATATTTTATTAAAGGAGATGGCAACTACTGCACAGCACCATCATTTTGTATTGGGCTCTGTAGGACTGGCAGAAATCTACGCAAGAATTGTTCAAGAAATTGGTAGAGCCAGTGCTTATAATGTGAGGGTAACAGATACAGTAGCACCAGAATTTGAAATCGTAGCAGATTCCTATAATAATAATATTCCAAAACCTTCCGTTGAAGGGAATACATTAACTTGGGATTTCCAAGAGTTAAAAGACGAGGAGCTTGTTTTTACTTATAAGATTCGGCACAAAGAAGATGCAAAAACCGGAAATCTCAATGTAGCCACTAGCTCAGTCATCAGCTATTTAGACTATACTGGGGCTCGAATGAATACCAATATTTCAATACCTAAAATCATGGTAAATCAATATCCTCCTGTGATCACTTCTTTAGAAAGCAATAAAGGAAATATAGCTGGAGGAGAAACCGTTACAATTCATGGGGATAACTTTAGAACTGGCTTGGTAGTGGATTTTGGCAACAATAGGGCTACTGGCGTAGAATTTATTGATAAGACAAAAGTTACCGTAAAGGCTCCAACTGGCAGGCAGGGCGAAGTTACTGTTAAATTGACCAATCCTGATGGACAGTTTGCCACAGCTAGATATAGTTATTGGGCAGATCCTGTTATTACCAAGATCAATCCTCAAAAAGGACCAATGGCCGGAGGAACACAGGTAAGAATAGATGGACAATATTTTATGCCGGGCATGCAGGTGAAGTTTGGAGACCAGTTGGCTTCCAATGTAAATGTATTTAATAGCAACGCTTCTGTAAATGCAACTACACCAGCAGCTACATCGGCGGGTCCGGTAGATGTAGAATTGATAAATCCGGACGGGACAAAGGTTGTAGCAGCAGGAGGTTATACATATGAGACTCCTCCTGAAGTAACTGTGACCGCTGTATCACCAAATACTGGACTAGTTTCTGGTGGAATATTTGTAGAGATCAATGGTACCAATTTTGAGCCTTCTGCAAAAGTATTTTTTGGTGATAAGCAAGCCAATGGATTCTATTATTTCAATAGCACAAAAATCCGTGTACTGTCTCCCGCTGTCGAAGCACCAGGACCAGTAGATGTGAAGGTAGTTAATGGAAACAATCAATCTGGTGTACTAGCAGGCGGATTTACCTATACACCGCTACCCGGTGAACCTGCTCCGGTGATTACGTCGGTGACCCCAGATAGCGGACTGGTAGCTGGCGGGTACAATGCAGAAATTACCGGAGACAATATAAAGAGTAATGCAAGTATTTACTTTGGAAATGCAAAAGCACCCATTACTTTCTATTTTAGCAAGAACAAGGTACGGGTTACCGTTCCGGCAGGAGCCGCCGGTGCTACAGATATAAAGATCATCAATCCTGATGGACAGGAAGCTGTATTGGCTGGAGGATTTACTTATACAGAACCACCTAAGGTTGTTCCCACGATTACATCGATTACGCCTAATAATGGACCTGCAACCGGTGGAACACATGTCGTTATTGAGGGTTCAAACATACAGTCCAATGCAAAAGTATATTTTGGTACAACACAAGTACCTATGAATTATTATTTTGGGTCCAACAAGATAAGAGTAATTTCTCCGGCTGTGGAGAGTGCAGGACCTGTAGATATTAGAATAGTGAGTACCGACAACATGGAAGCAGTAGCGCCTAATGGCTTTACCTACACTTCAGTTGCACCTACAGTGACTTCCATTAGTCCAGATAATGGTTTGTATACTGGGGGATATCAAGTAAACATAAATGGAACAAATTTCAAAACAAATTCGACAGTGACCTTTGGACAAAAAACGGCTCCTATAATTTATTATTACAGCAGTACGAGGGTTCGCGTAACCGTGCCGGAGGGCAATATAGGACCTGTAGATGTAAAAGTAACCAATCCGGATGGAGAGTCTGGAACGCTGGATGCAGGATTTACTTATACAGAACCGCCAAAGCCGCCAGAGCCTACGATTACTTCTATCACACCAAATAGCGGAGAAGTAGATACCAGCCTTAGCGTGGACATCTATGGAACTAATTTCACTTCTAGTTCCAAAGTATTTATCGGTTCAACACAGTGTGTTGGTTTCTTTTACTATAACAGTACAAGGATTCGTGTGCTATATCCAAAATCTAGTGTGGCCGGAGCTGTAGATGTAACTGTTGTAACTGCAGACGGACAATCAGTTACATTAGCAGACGGCTTTACTTATACTGAAAAGCCAAAGGAACCTGCACCAACCATAACTTCAGTTACACCTAACACAGGAAAGATAAACACGACTGCGACTGTAGATATCTATGGAACAGGCTTTAAAAGTGGTTCTAAAGTATATTTTGGTTCCACACAAGCAAATTGGTTTTATTATGTCAGCGGTACCAGAGTTCGTGTCACTACACCAAAATCTGATGTTGAAGGTACTGTAGACATAACGATCGTCAACCCGGATGGACAATCAGTAACGCTGACCGATGGATTTACCTATATAGAATAATTATGAGGGATATGAACTTTCAGGTTGTCTTTTTATGACAGCCTGAAGGTTTATTATAGGAGAGTAATGTTAATAAGGGGTAAATATGAATCAAGAGGATTCGTAAAAAGGGATTGAATAAAATAGAATAATGAAATTATTATGGGAGATCCAATAACTTAGAAGGGAGCATTCTTATGAAAGATCCTGTCATTTTAGTTGCGGAGGATAGCAAATACATGAGAACCGTTATAGGGATGACCATTAAAGGCATGGGATACAATAGCTTATTTTTTGCTGCAGATGGTTTTGAGACAATAGAAAAGGCAATACTGCTTAAACCGGATATAATCACACTGGATATAACTATCCCTAAAATTAACGGCTTGGATGTTATTCCAGAAATATTGGAAGTCAGCCCAAGCTCCATAATTATTATGGTCACTGCAATGCATAACCAGGATATCATTAAGCAAGCTATCAAGAGCGGAGCATCAGATTTTATTCACAAGCCATTTCAAAAGGAAACATTAGAAAACGTTATTAGAAGCCACGTGCAAAAAATTTCTGTATAAAATTGATAGGACAGCCTTTTGCATAAGACGGATAATGTTCCGGTTGAGATTGAAAAGGCCGGGAATAATAACATTTTTATGAATTATATTATACAAGGTGGAGGAGCAAAGGTGAGTGAGATATACAAGAAAATAAAGACGAGGGTTCAGGATCTTACAGAAGATATGGTCCTTGCTACCGGAATAGTGAATGACAACGGAGTACTGATACTATCAGCTGGGACCTTACTAAATAAACGTACTATAAAGAAATTAAAAGAAATGAAAACTGCTGAAGTATGGGTATATTGTGAGAATGATGAAGAACCTGAGGAAGGGCAGATCAACACCGAAGGACCTGAAAAAGTAAAAAGCAAAGAGAATGAAGCGGTTCTGCCAAAAGTAGAAATTTATACACAGAACAAAAAGGTTGTGGAGAACATAATCGCTGATATGGAGAGAGGCGAACTAGTTAGTGTAGATACGATGACCCGTGCACTAGACATATTGATGAAGCAGTTTGATAGTAATAAAGAAATTTTACAAGCTATCGATTATTTTCGAAATGCGGATAATCATTTATATACCCATTGCGTCAATGTAGCCCTGCTTTGTTTCCTAATGGGAAAGTGGCTTGACATGGAGAAAAGTAAAATACAAAAACTGATTTGTGCAGGATTGCTGCACGATATTGGAAAAACCAGGGAATTGGTAGGAGATAAGAAGGAACCTGAAGATGAGAAAGTTCATCCTGCTATTGGATATAAAATAATAAAGAAAATAGCTAAAATGGATGAGGATGTCCTCCAAGGAGTACTCATGCATCATGAAAGAGAAGATGGATCAGGATATCCTTTTGGATTGGAGCATAATAAGATCCACGGATTTGCAAAAATCATTGCTATTGTAGATACCTATGACTTATTGGTAACAAGTAAGATAGGAAAGGAAAAGGAATCGCCTTTTAAAGTGCTGGAAACCTTTGAGAAAGAAAGCTTTGGCCTGTTCGCACCAAACTATTTATCCGTATTTTTGAAAAATATTGCAAATTATTATATAGGGGATAAAGTATATTTAAATACCGGAGAAGAAGCAGAAATCATATTTATAAATCCTCAACACGTATCAAAACCTTTGATCAGGATAGGCAATCGATATATAGATACTTTACAAGATACATCAATATACATTGTATAACCAGGTGTCAAAGGGAGGGTTCTTTTGCCATTACATTCAAATCAGGAAAGGCGGGAAAGCGTTAGGGTTGTCTCCGAATATAAAAAATTTTTCAAATAAGTACACCTGAATTACAGTCACAATCTGATTATCATCAGTTGGTAAATGAAGGCAGCTATTGCGTTAAAGATATTTTTATTTTGTGAAGCTCGGAGAATGCAAGCAAAAGAATTTTGCTGATTTCCTCCGGGTTTTCTTTTTTACTCTTCTTAAGTCAAAGGGACAGTTTCTTGCACGCATTATTGTACAGGAAGAATTCCGACAGTACGCTCCTGAATGCTGCTGTTTCGTCTGTCTTTATATCCGTATCATTATAATTGATTTTCACTGTTCGATAACCTTTCAGCTGGGGTTCAACCACTACCAACCATTGGTCATCCAGTTGAATAATTTCTTTAATTTTGCGGTTTATTGCCCATAGTTCAAAGGATTTGCCAGCATTAAACGAACTGCCTACAGGCTTTTCCAAGTTTTCGGTGAATCCTAAATGGGAATACAATCCTGCTCCTTCGGAGAGGCCCACGTTTTGAACAAAGAGATTTCGCTGTGCATAACTTATAAGGTCGGCGATATAGCTATTTGAATAAGTTAGAAAAATCAACAAATGGTATTTCTTTTTTCATAACATTCTGAATAATAATATGTGGAAACGTATTCCTGATTATAATAATTATACATCCTCGTTCTATTGAAAAAAAGCAAAAAAATTTTAAAAGGAAAACGTTTTTGAATAATTATAAATTTCGAAATTAATTTACAATTGATTGAACGTGTGTTAATATTTCATTATGATTTAATCTGGGACGAGGAAAAGTGGCTTTTTTTTATTCTTATTTTCAATATATTGAAAATATATAATATATAATTACATTTTATTAAAATTAATAGGAATTAGGACGAGGTGTAGCATGGAGATTGCAGACATTCATTCAGACATTATTTATCATATTGTAAAGGAAAGAGCAGAAGGGAAAAAACAGGTTTTGGATAATTATCATTATCCCATATTAAAGGAAGCTGGTGTGAGCTGCTTAATCATGCCTCTATGGGTGGAAAGAGAATATCAGCAAAAGCGTGCATTTCAGCGCTTCATACAACTCCTTTGTGGATTCCAGGCAGAAATTATGGATAGCAATCATTTTACATTGATTCGAGGCAGAGAAGATCTGGAACATAGGACTGATGATAAAATTGCTGTTATATTGGGTTTGGAGGGGATGGGCTTCCTTGAACAATGGCCTTATACATCGGAGGATGATGAGGAGCAGATTCATCAAATTTTTTCCTTTTTTCACCCCTTTCATATCAAACATGCTATTTTAGCATGGTATGAGATCAATAAAATTGCGTCGGGAACTGGTGCAAAGGCAAGGGCTCCCCTAGGGTTAAGTAATTTTGGCAAGAAAGTGGTGAAAAGACTGCAAACAGATGGCTACATCATCGATCTATCTCACATCGACGATACATCTTTTTGGGATGTTATGAATGAGGTTTCTGTACCAGTAATCTGCAGCCATTCCAATGCCAGAAAACTTTGTAATCATCCTAGAAATTTAACCGAAGACCAGCTAAAGGCTATTGCAGCCTGTGGTGGCTTGGTAGGTATAAATGCTTATTGGGAGTTTATCGATTCAGAATACCCAAGTATTCACCGTTTGGTGGATCATATTGACTATATGGTAAACCTAATGGGGGTGGAACATGTGGCCTTCGGTTTTGATTTTACCAACTATATTGATATATACACTCAGGATCCCAAATTAAGAGCAACAGTAGGTCTTGAATCTGCTGCTTGCATTCCCGATCTTATTTATCTTCTTCAGGAAAGGGGGTATTCCCAAAAAGAAATTGAAGCCATGTCTTGTGGGAATTTTTTACAATACTTAAAAAAATTATGGATTTGAGGAGGAGAGGACAAATGTTTAAAAAAGTGATGTCATTACTACTAGTATTAGGTCTTTTACTTAGTTTTTCAGGATGTGCACCAAAACCAGTTCAGCAGGAAACTCCAGAGGCTCCAGCTGAAGCAAATGGTAACAGCAATCCAAAAACTATTACGATTGCCATCAATGCCGATATGGGAACCCTTGATCCAGGTGTTACTATGGATAACATGGCTTGGAAGATCACCTATCCTACCTATGAGCGATTGGTTGATTTTGATGGGGCTTCTACTGAAGTAAAGCCCGGAGTGGCAAAGGAATGGAAGGTTAGCGAGGATGGTTTAACCTGGACATTTTATTTAGAAGAAGGTCATAAATTCGCTGATGGTACAGAAGTAAATGCAGAGGCAGTAAAATTCAGCTTTGAACGTGTTTTATCCCTAGGACAAGGACCTTCCGACACCTATAATGTGATTGGTGAAGTCGTTGTGGAGGATACCTATACTGTAATCTTTAAACTGCAAAATCCATTTCCTCCTTTCCTTTCCACTTTAGCGGCAAATTATGGGGGAATTGTAAATCCAAAGGTTATGGAGAAGGAAGAAAATGGTGATCTAGCGCAAAACTATTTAGCCGGCAATACGGCAGGAAGCGGCGTTTATCAGCTGGAAGAATGGAAAAAGGGCCAATATATCAAATTAAGCTTGAATCCAAACGTTAAAACAAAGCCAGCTTTTGAAACGGTATATTTTAAATTGGTTGCCGATGCTTCTGGTGCCAGATTACAGCTTGAAAAGGGAGATATCGATATTGCAGAAGGCATCCAGATTGATCAGATAGAGCAATTGAAGGGAAAAGAGAATATCACAGTTATTCAAGAACCAAGTTTATTTGTTGATTATGTTTATGTAAACAGTACAAAAGGAAATACTGCCCTAACCAATCCAAAGGTTCGTCAAGCTATCAGCTATGCAGTGGATTATAAGGTTATCGTTGAACAGGTTATGCAGGGATATGCTACCCAAATGAGAGGACCTATTCCTGATGGATTATGGGGTCACGATCCTTCCGTATTCCAATATGAATATAATGTGGAAAAGGCCAAGGCGCTTCTACAAGAGGCTGGTGTCGACAAATTAGACTTAACCCTACTTTATTCAGACAGATTCCCTAACTGGGAACAGGAAGCACTGATCATGCAAGCAAACCTTGCAGATATTGGTATAACCCTTAACTTAAACAAAGTGGCCTATGCTACCATGAGAGAAATGCTGGATAAGGGCGATTTTGACTTGGCTATGGGGGTTTGGAGTCCAGACTATGCCGATCCCTTTATGTTTATGAACTACTGGTTTGATTCAAACAATCATGGTTTAGCAGGAAATCGTGCATTTTATTTGAACAAGGAAGTGGATAATTTAGTCCGTGAAGCGGCTACCATTAGTGAGCAGGCAAAGCGGATAGAATTATACAATAAAGCCCAGTCTATTGTTGTTGAAGAAGCACCCTATATTTACTTATATCAGAGAGACTTTGTTTTACCAATAAGTAAGGGGTTAAAAGGTTTTGTATATAATCCAATGTTGGAAGGTATTTATAACTTAGCTGAAATGTCAAAATAAGCAAAGGGAGGGTAAATATGAAGCAAGTGATTATCAAGAGACTATATCTATTAATCATTGTTCTATTAGGTGTCACATTTATCACCTTCACCATGTCTCATGTAATTCCTGGTGACCCTGCTAGAATGCTGGTGGGACAGAGAGCTTCTGAAGAAACCCTCCAAAGAGTACGTGAGAATTTGGGCCTAGACAAACCAGTCTGGGTTCAATATCTTATCTATATGAAGGGTCTCTTAAGGGGTGATATGGGCATATCCATCCGCACCCAGCAGCCAGTAATATCCGATTTAATTGCTTTTTTTCCAGCAACCTTTGAGCTGGCTATCTTTGCATTTTTAATTGCATTAGGCATTGGCATTCCTTTAGGGGTTCTGGCCAGCATCAAGCAGAACACATGGGTGGATCATGTAAGTCGCATTTTTTCGATTGGCGGCGTATCTATTCCAGTCTTTTGGAGTGGTATTGTCTGTATTTTGATATTTTATTCAAAACTAAACTGGCTGCCTGCATCTGGCCGTCTTTCTATCGGTTTGGATATAAGTACGAGGATTACAGGCTTATATACAATCGATAGTTTGCTTACTGGAAATTTTAAGGTTTTCGCAGACACTATCCGGCATCTCATTCTACCGGCAACGGTTTTATCTTATGCTCAGTTGGCTACGATTACAAGACAGGTCCGATCCAGTATGCTGGAGGTTTTGAATCAGGAATACATACGGACGGCGCGGGCCAATGGCATAGCAGAATGGTACCTTATCATTTTTTATGGTTTGAGAAATGCTTTGATTCCTACGGTTACAGTAGTGGGACTTTCCTTTGGTGCATTATTGGGTGGAGCGGTGGTAACAGAGACTGTTTTTGCCTGGCCAGGAATGGGCAAGTATGTGGTGGATTCCATCTCTTTTCTAGATTTTCCAGCAATTATGGGTTTTACTTTGATCGTTGTAGTGGGCTACATGCTGATTAATCTAATGGTAGATTTACTCTATATGGCCCTCGATCCACAAATTCGAGAATAAGGAGGAAAGATACATGGACGCACAACTTGAAATAAAAGCTGAGTCATTAGCTGGCAAAAAACAAAAGAGCTTGTTGTGGTATAAAATCAAAAAAAATCCCATGACCATTCTAGGGTTTTCGTTGATATTTATACTTGCAGCCCTTGCTCTATTTGCCCCATGGATAACCTCCTATGATCCGATCAAGATCAATATGGCGGAGAGGTTTCAACCTCCCAGTGCTTCTCACTGGTTTGGCACCGATGAAGTCGGGCGGGATATTTTTACCAGAGTTATCTATGGAGCTCGGTTATCCCTTGGGGCTAGTATAACGATTGTGGTTGTTGCAGGATTAATAGGATCTGTTATCGGTGCCATTGCAGGATACTTTGGAAATTGGGTGGATCAAATCATTATGAGAATCATGGATATGTTATTGGCTTTTCCTACCTTGGTTTTAGCCATGGTACTGGCGGCTACCCTGGGACCGAACTTGATCAATGCCATGCTGGCCATTTCCATTGTAAAGATTCCTGTTTATGTACGACTGGCCCGGGGAGAAGCTTTATCCATCAAGAAGAAATTATATGTGGTGGCTGCCAAAACCTTTCGTGTGAATGATTTCTACATTATTATACGGCACATTATTCCCAATACCATTACACCGGTTATCATTCAAATCACCTTGGATTTAGGGGATACAATCCTGTTGGTTGCAACGCTGGGCTTTCTTGGATTGGGTGCACGGCCTCCAGCCCCAGAGTGGGGGACGATGATCAGTACAGGTTTTAAGCATATGCTGGAGCAATGGTGGTATGCTACATTTCCAGGGTTAGCTGTCTTTATAGCATCCTCTGGATTTAATCTCATCGGAGACGGATTAAGAGATATACTCGATCCTAAGTCTGCTAGATAGGAGGCATAGACTATGTTGATAAACATTGAAGAACTATCCATCACTTTTAGTACCTTTCATGGGAAAGTACATGTACTTGATAAGGTCTCACTATCGGTGAATAGAAGAGAGATATTGGCTATTGTTGGAGAATCCGGTTCTGGTAAGTCGGTTACAGCCTATTCTATCCTAGGATTATTAGATAAAAATGCAGAGATTTCTAATGGACATATTTATTTTGATGAAGAGGACCTGACAAAGCTGTCTCCCAATAAAATACAGAAATATAGAGGAAAACGGATTGGTATGGTTTTTCAAGAGCCTATGAGTGCCCTTCATCCAACCATGCGCATAGGGGATCAGCTGGTGAATGTTATCAAGCGTCATCGAAAGCTCTCTAAAAAAGATGCCTATCCTATTATGCTAGATATGTTAAAGGATGTACATTTTGACAATCCTGAAGATATTGCTAAAAAGTATCCCCATCAGCTGTCAGGAGGGATGCGCCAGAGAATTGTAATTGCCTTGGCCATGTCTGGACAGCCAGAACTATTGATTGCCGATGAACCCACCACGGCCTTGGATGTAACCATCCAAGCAGAGATACTCAATCTCATCAAGGAGCTGGTTCAGAAACATAACACGGCAGTTCTGTTGATTACCCATGATTTGGGAGTTGTAAAGGAAGTAGGGGATAGGGTTTGCGTCATGTATGGCGGGAATATCATGGAATCTGGAAGTGTGGATCAAATCTTCGAATCTCCAAGACACCCCTATACGAAGGCATTGCTTTCTGCACTGCCCAATCATGTGGATAGAAGTGAACGATTACAGGAAATAACAGGAGAGATCCCTGATCTGAAGAATCGCCCCGAGGGCTGTATTTTCTATTCACGATGTTCAGAGGGTAAATCTACATGTACTGAAAAGGCACCAGCCTGTATGCAAGTGTCGGAAGCGCATCATGTCTATTGCTGGGAGGTGCATTCATGAATGCTATTTTAAGAATCGATCAGGTCAGCAAGAAATTTGGTTTATTTTCAGCTTTGAAGGGGGTTTCATTTGAGTTGTATGAAGGAGAGACCTTTGGTCTTGTAGGAGAATCGGGGTCTGGTAAATCCACACTGGCTAACATCATCATTGGAATTCATCCTCCAACAGAGGGAAATATATTTTTGAGGGATCAGGCGTTTTG
Source organism: Geosporobacter ferrireducens (assembly GCF_001750685.1). Taxonomy (GTDB): domain Bacteria; phylum Bacillota; class Clostridia; order Peptostreptococcales; family Thermotaleaceae; genus Geosporobacter; species Geosporobacter ferrireducens. The sequence goes on from NZ_CP017269.1 coordinate 4,668,343, forward strand.
GGAAAAAGATAGATACTGCTACAAAACACCGGGAAACATTCAGATTGTTTTTCAAGATCCTCAGTCTTCTTTGGATCCGAGAATGAATATACGGCAAATTGTCACGGAACCCCTTATTCCTCTACCAGAATCTATCCGAAAGGAGAAAAGCTCCCATGAAAATTTATGTGCGCTCCTTCAAAGCGTAGGACTTCAGGAGCAACATCTGGAGCGGTATCCCCACGAGTTTTCAGGGGGCCAGCGGCAGCGGATCGCCATTGCCAGGGCATTGATTACGAGTCCGGATATACTGCTGTTGGATGAGCCTACCTCTGCATTGGATGTATCGGTTCAAGCACAGGTGCTCAATCTATTGAAAGATCTTCAGAAAAAGAGAAATCTAACCTATCTTTTTATATCCCACAATATGGCGGTTGTTAGATATATGAGTGACCGGGTGGGGGTTTTATATAAAGGAGATATGGTTGAAATAGAGAGTGAAAGAAATATCTTTACAGCCCCTAATCATCCTTATACCAAGAAACTCATTGCTTCTGTACCGGATATAGCCAACGGTGTAGTGTAGGAGACGACCTGTACGTCGTCTCGAAATACAATTGGCAGATACATAGGTCTGCCTCTGCCAATATAAAAAATACTCTGTCAAAAAGGAGTAGATATCGTCAATGAAACTTCAATGGGAAAAGCTTCGGGAAATTCGAAAAGAGAAAGGTTTAACACTGATAGATTTAGCGGAAAAGACGGGACTGAGTGTCAGTCTAATTTCTCAAATCGAGCGGGGGTTAGTGGATCCTACGGTAAATAATTTTTGGAAATTGTGTCAGGGCCTTGAAGTATCGATTAATAGCTTTTTCAAGCCGGAAGAATTGAGCTTGGTTGTACGAGCCAATGAACGGGAAACCATTAGCTTTCGAGCTACTTGCTCAAAAGTCAGATATCAGTTACTCTCCCCTAATCGTTCAGGCGCTATAGAACTTTTGCTGATTGAGATTGAGCCAGGGATTCGGGAGGAGAGAGATTTTATTTCTCATAAGGGTGAAGAATGCGGTTTTGTTATCTCAGGAGAACTTTCGGTATATTTAGAGGATAAAAAATATCATCTAAAAGCAGGGGATAGCATTTGTTTTAAGAGCTCTGTTCCCCATAAATTTGAAAATAGTGGTACAGAGCTGTCCCGCTCTATCTGGTCTATGACGGAGTCCAATGGAAGGCTATAGATAAAATATTTAAATTATTTACCTGCATTACCTGTGGTATTTTGCCCCCATGATGAAATGATTAAGAGAATGTTAGGCTTTAGCTAGCATTCTCTTTTTATATAATAGAAAAGTTCTACTTTTCTATTATATAAAAAATAGGGGTTGTAGAGGATGAAATCCCCTGCCGTACTAAGGAGGGTGCTCAGACTGCGATAGCAGTCGTCGACGCTCTTTTTATATTTGAAGTATATTATACAATTTATTTTGAGGGAGGTATATAAATAAAAAATAATACAAATAATATTGACCGAGTGGTTAGCATATATTATAATCATATTAACCAGATGGTTAGTATAAAAGAAAGGTGGTAATAAACTTGCCTTTACAACTTTATGAAAAAGAACAAATCTTGGATGCCTGCCTGGCAGTATTTGCCCGTTACGGATATGCAAATACATCGACTGCCATGTTGGCAGAGGCGGCCGGTATATCCAAGGCACTGATATTTCATCATTTTAAGAGCAAGAAAGAGCTGTATCTCAGTGTGTTGGATAGATGCTTCGAAAAAGGAAGCATTGAAATGGGTTTTGGCGAAGTACCGGAACACCAGGATTTTTTCGAAGCCAAAGAAAAATTTAGTATCATCAAATTCGATTACTATCGTAAAAATTCCGACGTATACAAGTTGGTGAAAGAGGCCTTTTATGCGACACCAAATGAATTGAAGCGGGAGATTGCAGAGAAGTATGGAAAGTTAATTGCCGATAAAGACAAGATGTTGAAACGTTTGTTTCAAAATGTTCCTCTAAGGGAAGGTGTAGACCGTGAGCAGGCCTTTGAGCTGATCATGCTCACATTGGATTATTTTGAAAATAAGTATTTTGGAGAATTAACAGATGAAAAAGCTCTGGATGAAACATACCTCCAAAGCTTTCTTGATGAGCGAAACAGTTTTCTGAATATGATCTGTTATGGAATAGAAAAGTAAAGGAGGGGAACTTATATGGCAAATATGGTCAAAGGTTTTAGTCAGTTGACGCCTGAGCTTCTATCCTCTGCAGGTGGAAAGGGCGGCATGTTAGCCAGAATGTATCAAAATGGGTATCCTGTACCGAATGGTTTTGTTGTTTTACCATCTGCTTTTCAGGGGGAAAAGCTAAATAAAGAGGCCTGGAACGAGATACTGGTCCTTTTGAATACAATAAGAAAAAATAACGAAGGAGCACTGTTTGCAGTAAGGTCTTCTGCTTTAAGCGAAGATTCAGCCCAAGCCTCCTTTGCAGGAGAATTTGAAACAGTTCTCAATGTAGGAATGGACAAAGAGATACAGGAAGCCATTTATACAGTTTTTAGATCAAGACAGTCGGAGAGAGTCAAAGTATACAGCTCTGTTCAAGGTATTGATCAATCTCATCAAATTGCTGTAGTTGTTCAGTTGATGGTGCCTTCTGAAATTTCAGGGGTATTGTTTACTGCTGATCCTATAACAGGCAGTTATTCAAGCATGATAGGCAACTATGTATACGGATTGGGAGAACAGCTTGTTTCTGGAGAAGCCAATGCACATGGCTTTAAATTATATAGACCGAAGGGAAAATATGATGGTCCTGATGCGTTTAAGAAATATGCCGATAACCTGTATCAATATGCAGCAAAGCTTGAGAAGGAATTGGGAAGTCCTCAGGATATTGAATGGGCTGTGGCAAAGGGAAAATTGTATCTTTTACAGGCAAGACCGATAACCACATTGACTTCGGGAAATTTGGATACCTATGAAATAAACGAAAGCTTAGCTAGTGATACCATTTGGGTAAATACGAACGTGGGAGAGGCAATCCCCGATGTGGTTACACCCCTTACATGGAGTATCGTAAGGGACCTGGATATTGAATCTAGTACTATACCAGGGTATTATTTATGGTCCGGTAATATTTGTGGAAGAATATATTCAAATATCGGCCAAAGATTATCTGCCATTATCGCAATGTATGGAAATGCCAAAATAGGTTTAAAAATTCTCAGTGAAATATTTGGTCAGATGCCAGAGGGGTTGACGATTCCAGTCTATCCATTTTCAAGAATGGATGTAATAAAAGCGATGTTACCGAGAGTCAGATATTACCTTAAAAAGTATCGGGAAATTTCAAAAAGCATGCCGCAGCATATTCAAAAGACACCGGATTGGTGCAGAAGGACGAGGGAAGCAATTAAAAAAATAAATACGAAGGAAGAACTGCTGACCTTATGGAGGCATGAGCTTGAGCCCTATAACACTAAGGCATGGTGGGGGCTGTTAGCTGGCGGCACGAATGCTGTCGTTGCTTTAACATTGAGAAAGAAGCTTACAAAGCTGGTGGGAACAGAAGATGCTAACACCCTTTTATCCAATCTAAGGGGAGATTCAGAGCTGGCAAGTCTTGGGCCGGTCGTGGGCATCTCCAAGGTTCTCAAAGGAGAAATGAGTCGTGAGGAGTACCTTAAGCAGAATGGTCATCGGGGTCCTCATGAGTTTGAGTTATCCATACCGGATCCTGCAGAGGATGATACTTGGCTGGAAAGACAGATTGAGGAATTTAAAGCGTCGGATACGGATGTGGAAGAACTCCTAAAAAAGCAGCATGCCCAATATGAGGCTGCTTGGAAGCGATTTCAGGAGCGTTTCCCGAATAAAGTAAAATGGCTTGAAAAGCAAATAGCAAAAGCATCAGAAAGTGCTCGTGCTAGAGAAGCAGCCCGTTCAGAGTTTGTAAGGGTATTTAGGGTTATCCGGGCCTTTGCACTGAAAGCGGGAGAACTGACAGGAATAGGGGAAGATGTATTTTTCCTCTACATGAATGAAGTGGAAGACCTCTTGTCTGATAGAGATGTGAAAATAAAGTATATTCCGGCAAGAAAAGAAAACTATGAAAAATATAAAGCGCTGCCGCCATTCCCATCCGTTATCCGGGGACGGTTCAATCCTTTCGAATGGGAGAAGGATCCCAATAGAAGAATGGACTTCTATGATTCAACGATGCCAATTGCCATTGCACCTGATTCTGAAACGCTAAAAGGTTTTGCCGGAGCAGCAGGCAGGGTAGAAGGAATTGTACGTATTCTAACTACGCCCGAAGAAGGAGAAAATTTTCATTCGGGTGAAATCTTGGTCGCCACAACCACCAATGTGGGATGGACACCCCTTTTCCCAAGAGCCGCTGCGGTAATAACTGACGTAGGCGCACCGCTGTCCCATGCAGCTATCGTTGCTAGAGAGCTTGGAATTCCTGCTGTTGTTGGATGCGGTAACGCTACCAGAAGACTTAAGACAGGGGACCGGGTTCTGGTTGACGGTGGACAGGGAATCGTGCATATATTGAAATAATCAAATAGGCAAGTGGGGACGGTTTGAAAATAGGGCAAGTCAAGAACCGTCCCTTGTAATATGTAGTTAGAAGGATTATTCATTTTAAGATTTTAAAAGTCCGAACAATCATCAAAAAGGGTATATGCATTTTGAAGGATATAAATGTAACCGTCCCAGGGAAGAATTTTCTATACCCGACATTCAGACTATTATTCCATTTCAAAAGCATATACGTTTTGGCTGGTTGGGATCACTTATTCCCGTTTAACGCGCAAGGCTGTAATCTCTAGGGAATGGAATGGATAATCCTTCAAAACTATACTAAGGAGGAATTTCATATGAAAGGAGAATTTCCAGTAATAGGGGCTGATGTGGCAAAAGACTTTTGCTACTATGCTGCGCTTTCTCCAACAGGTGAAACTTATCTCAAACCATTTAAGGCTTTAAACACAGGAGAAGGACTAGCTTCAGTCATCAACCAAATAGAAAAAGTGGAGAAAGCCTTTAATAGGAAACCAGTAATCGTCTTAGAATCCACTGGTCACTATTCAAATCGCCTCGTCCACTTCTTCACACGCCATAACTTGAAGGTATATTTAATTAACCCTCTCCTATCTCATTCTATCAAAAATTCCACGGTTAGGAAAGTCAAAACAGATAAGGTAGACGCTGAGGAACTTGCAAAGATGTACTTCTTTATGAACTTAAAAGAACATCAAATGCAGGATGAGTACCTTGAGAACCTAAAGATATTAACCCGTACCCATTATCATCTTTCAGAGCAAAGAGTTAGTGTAATGAATCAGTTAAAAGCTGCTATCGAACAGGTTATGCCCGGATTTACAAAGGTTTTTAAAAGTATTTCCTGTAAAACATCCCTAGAATTATTAGTTCGTTATCCGTCTCCAACATCTTTTCTAGAAGGAACCAAAGATGATATTGTTCAAATCGTCAGAACTACCTCGAGAACATCTATGGCCTATGCTACGAAAAAATATGAACTCATTCTGAAGAGTGCACAGGAAGGGAAGGAGACTGGAATTCTATTAACTGCCTATGAACAAATCATCATTGTCTATGCAAATCATTTAAAGCATATTAATGAACAACTTGATTTGATAGATAAAAAGATAGAGGCTTTAGCAATCAACATACCTGCAATTCAGCTACTTCGTAGTATTCCTGGTATAGGTAAAAATCTAGCTCCTATCATAGCTGGAGAGATTGGAAGCATTGCAAGGTTTCAAAGTTCTAAGCAGCTTGTAGCCTATTGTGGCATTGACCCATCCGTTAAACAATCAGGTAACTTCATTGGGACAAAGAATAAATTTACAAAGGGAGGATCTAGATTTATTCGCAAGGCACTCTATATTGCAGCCACAGTAGCCATTAGACAAAACCCTAACGGGCAGTACGTCAACAAAGTTATTTATGACTACTATCACAAAAAGATACAGATCAAAGCTAAAAAACAAGCTTTAGGAGCAGTGATGAACAAACTCGTAAGGATCATATTTTCTGTACTTAAAAATGAGAATCCATTTGTCTTAATCACGCCTGAAGAGCAAGTGAAAATGCATCGGTCTAATGTGAAGATAGTAGCCTAGAGAAATGTATTAGCTAAACTGAATATTTTACTTTAGCTCTTTTAAAAAGTTCGGCAGAATAAAAGGGCTGATTCCTATGCCCCTTATCAGTAAATCGTTATTTTAAATTTACTCTTGACATCAGTTAGCTGGTCTGCTTGCGCACGGAAAACCGCAATTTGTAACAAGCAAATTGCGGTTTTCTTTTTATCTCACATTACTTTTAAAATTTTTTTTAAAAAAAGTGACCTTGACCAGTATGGTCATTTATTGTATAATAATATATGACCAAGGTGGTCATTGGATTGTTTATATCATTAAAAAAATGAGGTGGTTGTCATTTATCCGAAATTTTATAGTTTAGAACCAGAGAAACGAGAACGTATTATTAATGCAGCGCTTAAAGAGTTTGCACGAAATGGTTACGAAAAGGCCTCTACAAACGAGATTATAAAAGAAGCCCAGATTTCAAAGGGATCATTATTCAACTATTTTAACAGTAAGAAAGATTTGTATTTTTTTCTGCTTGATTATGTAGTTGAGGTTATTGAAGAAATTTACGATGAAGTGGATTGGAATGAAACAGATCTTTTTAAAAGAATGAGAGAAATAGGATTAATTAAGTTAAAAATCATGAAAAAATTTCCACAAGCATTTAATTTTCTTAAGACTGTTGGGAATGAGGATGCAGCTGAAGTGAAATCCGAAATAGATAAATTAGGTAAGCATGTCATTGCTAGTGGTTTGGAAAAAGGCTATAAAAATATAGATTTCTCAAAATTCCGTGATGATATTGATATTCAAAAAACCATGAATATTATTACTTGGACGATATTAAGCTTTGCAGAGCAGCAAAGGGATAAGGTAAATTCCTTTGAAGATATCCCTATGGAAGCGTTGAAAGAATGGGATGATTATTTTGACATTATGAAACGTTGTTTTTATAAAAAGGAGGAACAATAATATGTTTATTGATATTTCAAACTTGAAGAAAAGCTATACAACGGGCGTGGTTAAAACGGAGGTTTTGAAGGGAATCGGGATGAAGCTGGACAAGGGGGAAATCGGTGTTATTCTCGGTCCATCCGGTTCAGGAAAATCAACGCTGATGAATATCATCGGGGGCATTGACCGCGGTGACAGCGGTAGGATCATTGTTGACGGGGTCGAGATAAACAATTTGAAGGACGACAAGATGACAGATTATAGACGTGGAGACATCGGTTTCGTCTTCCAGTTCTATAACCTCGTTCCCAACCTTACAGTAGGAGAAAACATTGAAGTCGTTTCCAATATTAGCAAATCACCTCTAAATATTGACGAAGTTTTAGCGGCGGTGGAAATGAAGGATAAAAAAGGCCGCTTTCCCAGGGAGTTAAGCGGGGGTGAGCAGCAACGGGTCTCTATTGCCAGAGCGATTGTCAAGAATCCAAAGCTCTTACTTTGTGACGAGCCAACCGGTGCCCTTGACTTTGTAACTTCTCGTGCTATACTACAGCTTCTGCAGCAGGTAAACAAAAAATACGGTACAACCATTTTGATGATCACCCACAATGCTGCGATTGCCGCTATGGCCAACAGAGTATTTAAGGTGCGAAGCGGAGAAATCGTAGAAGCGGCGGTGAATCAGGTGATTGTTCCAGCAGAAAGGATTGAATGGTAATGGTGATTAATAAAAGAATCAAGCGTGTTTTGTTGGAAAATAAAGCACAATATATAGGATCCATTATACTAATCATTTTAAGCAGCTTTATATTCAATTATACGAGCCAGTTTGGTATGAATTTTGAGCGACTGGCAAATGAATTTCAAGAGGGATATGTGCAGGAAGATGCTTCCTTCACCACAAGCAAAGAAATTGAAAATTTACAGGAGCTAGAGTCTGCTGCAAACGCCATGATTGAAGAGGGGTTAACCTTGGATTATACCCTTTCAGAAGGCAAAACCCTGCGAATCTTCAGCCAAAATAACAGGGTTAACCTCCCGGCAATCCTCGACGGTAAAGAACTAAGCGGCAGCGGCGATATACTCATCAGTCCGGTTTTTGCTGATACACACAACTACAAAATCGGCGATGAACTAAATATATTGGATAAAACCTTTACAATTGTCGGATTTGCAGCGCTGCCGAATTATATCTATCCGCTGCAATCAGAAGAAATGATGATGCCGCTGCCAGGCTTTGGTATCGCAGTCATTAGCAAGGAGGATTTTGCCGCATTGAATCAAGGAAGCAGTTTCTACGCGGTGAAGTTTAATGAATCAGTTCAAAACTCCCGTGTCCAGTCATTTGAATTTAGAGAGCTGTTGAATAGTCGCAACATTGATATTCTAAAATGGACAGACATAGAAGATAACAAGCGGGTCAATATAGTCGATGCGCAAGTTCAAATCCAAAAACTTGTGAGTAAGGCTATACCGACGGGGATTTTGTTGTTGGCCATAATTTTAATCAGCAACGTTATTGGACGAATGATTCATCGCGAATCAACAATCATTGGTGCATTATATGCCTTAGGATATAGAAGAAAGGAAATATATCGGCATTATTTGAGATTCCCATTACTGATAGCTATTATAGGAGGCATTATCGGGACCATTCTTGGCATATTCCCGGTACGTCCACTGTTATCGTTTTTCACTACTGCCTTCATTATGCCGATGACTGGAATCGAGTTCAGTCTGATCAGTATGACCATCAGCCTTCTCCTGCCCATACTCTTTCTCGGTTGCGGCTGTTACTTTGTCATACGAAAAGAGCTGAAGCATTCGCCCGTGGAACTGATGAGGGGCAAGAAAGAAAAGAACAAAGTCAATTTCTTGGAGAGAGGACTCAAACTTGAAAAATTCAGATTTGCTACAAGATTCAAAATCAGGGAACAGCTGAGAAGTCTATCTCGTCTGGCTTTCCTGCTCTTTGGTGTTTCCGTAGCGACAATGCTCTTGCTTTGGGGTTTTGTCCTCAAAAGCGGTTTTGATGACATGCTTTCAGGAGGCAGTGTCTACAATTTCGAGTACGAGTATAAGTTCGACAAGCCGCAACATGAGCCCTTGCCGGCGGGGGCCGAACCCTTCCAAGCATTGTTATTCCTTCCAGAGCCTGATGCTAAAAATGATTTTTACGTTACCGGCATCCTGCCGGACTCTGAACTGGTTACCCTTGTAGATGAATCCAGCACCCGATTGAGTACGAATCAGGTGATTGTAACGAAGCCAATGGCCAGACTACTAAATGCTAATGAGGGTGACACAGTCGACATCGTCAGGAAGACAGATAGTAGAGTGTTTTCAATTAAGATAGATAAAATTGCTGATACCTATGAGGGCAAATTTGTCTTCATGCCTCTGGCGGATTTTAATCAGAAATTCGAAATACCAGAAGGAAGCTATGTAGGAGCTTTTAGTAATGTGCTGCTGGATATTCCTGAAAACCAGTCCTACAGCGTAGTGTCTTTGGAGGAGAAGAAAGCTGCAGTTGAAGAGGCTATTGGGCCTACCAAGTCAATGATAAGTGTTATGGCGGCGATAGCGTTTATCATCGGAATGATTGTTATCTATCTGGTGACCTCGATGATCGTCGAGGAGAACAAGGGTACCATTTCCCTTATGAAGGTCTTCGGTTACCGTAAGAAGGAAATTAATTCATTGATTCTGAATAGCTCGACCATCGTTGTTGTGATTGGATATATCATTGGCATTCCCCTGACGTTTAAAGGAATAGGGGTATTAGTTCAATCCTTGGAAAACAGCGTTGGCATGACGCTGCCACCCCTGAAGATCAATCCGTCATACCTTCTGATTGGGTTTATCGTTGTGATGTTGACATATGAGTTGTCGAAGCTACTGTGCAGGAAAAAAGTCAATGCGGTTTCTATGAGTGAAGCCTTAAAAGCAGGAATGGAATAGAAAAAAGTTTTAATACTCGTTTCCTTTGAGGCCGCAGTGAAAATCATTGCGGCCTCAAACCTGATATATACCTTATTGAAAACACAGCTTTCAACACTAACAATAGTATTATTGTGCTACTCAAAAGATAAGAAAATAATGGTCAATTTACCATATTTTGAGCAAAATTAACTTTAATAATGATAAATATTGTCATATAATTCTAAGTAGTTAGAATTTAAATACAATAGTACTAAAAAAAGGAGGTATTATAAGATTTCATAATTTAGCAGACTTTTATTTTCTTCCTGCATATAAAAAGAGCAAAAACATCTTTAAAAGAAATTAATGGAGGGAAGTATGTTGAAAATTAAAAAAGTAATAGCAATCATTTTGTTGATATTACTATCAGCAACAGTTTTTGTAGGTTGTGGAAGTAATGAGGAGCAAGTAGCTGTACAATTGACTCCAGTGGAGGTTTATAATGTAAAAACGGGCGATGTAGAGTTAAATTATAATGTATTCGGAAGTATAAAGCCCCTAAGAGAGGTCTCAATTGTACCTAAGATGGCTGGTATAGTTGAAAATGTAATGAAGGGAATGGGAGACAGGGTAAATAAGGATGATGTATTGTTTACTTTGGATAAAACCAATTTATATCAACAGCTTGCTCAACTGGATGCTCAGCTACATCAGCAGTTAATGCAGGCTGAGGCTGCCATGAGGCAGGCAGAAATTCAATATTATAGTGCAAAGGAAGATTATGAAAAGAATGAGGTTTTATTTATGGCTCAAGCAATTTCACAGCAAATGCTTGAGGCATATAAAAAGGCATTTGAGTTAGCAGAATTACAGTATACAAATGCACAGGATAACTATTATTTATTACAGAACAAAACTCTGCTGGGAATAGCAGAGGACAATTCAAGGCTTACCCAGGATACTAAATCCATAATCGAAACCCAAAGGGAAGCAATAGTTCAAATGATCAACGATTCAGAGGTAAAATCCCCTATCTCAGGCATAGTTACCCTTAGGAATATTGAGGCAGGTGAGATGGTTTCTCAACAGATCCCAGCCTTTATCATAGTAGATATAGATAGGGTAGAGGTAGAAACAGAAGTAACTGAAAGAATGATAAACAATATTTTCATAGGTCAGGAGCTGGTTGTTTCTATTAATGCACTGAATGGAAAGGAATTCAAAGGTGTTGTAGATACCTTAAGCCCAGCTGTGTCCGGACAAAGAGTAGGCTATCCAGTCAAGATAATAATTGACAACCCTAACCACGAGATTAAGCCTGGTATGTTTGCTGAAATCTCATTTATAATGGATAGAAAAGATAGGGTTTTAGTAATTCCAATGGAAGCAGTTCTTGCAAGCAATAACGAAAGCTATGTATATGTATTAGTGGACGATACTGTTATTAAGCAGACGGTAGAGGTTGGATACAGGGATAAGAACAATTTAGAAATTATTGATGGACTTAAGGATGGTGACTTGGTTGTAGTAAAGGGTCAACACTTTATTGTGGATGGTGAGAGGGTACAGCCTGTGGGGGGTGTACAATAATGAGACTATCGCATTTAGCCATAGGAAGGCCAGTCACAGTAATGATGATGGTTATAATGATTATTGTACTAGGTACAGTGTCTTTAATGGGTCTTAATTTAGACTTTTTTCCAGACATAGCATTTCCTATGGCAGTTGTTATTACAAATTATGATGGAGTAGGTCCCCAGGAAATAGAAGCCATAATTACAAAACCCCTAGAACAGGTTATGGGTACTGTAGACAATTTTAAGACAGTATCATCAACATCTGCAAATGGTCAATCCATGCTAATGGTAGAATTCACCCAGGGAACTAATATGGATTATGCAGCTTTACAAATGAGAGAAAAAGTAGATATGGTTAGGGGTATGTGGCCTGATGAGGTAACCAATCCAATGATTTTTCAGTACAATATGAGTATGATGCCAATAATACAACTGGGTATGTCCTATGGAGATGACCTGGCTGGTCTGAAATTATTGGCGGAAGATAAGGTAAAGGATCGTCTGGAGCGAATCAAGGGGGTCGCGGCAGTAGATATTTATGGGGGGCTAGAGGATGAAATCAAAATTAATATCATTCCCCATAAACTACAGGGCTATAACTTGTCACTAACCCAGGTATCCCAGGCTTTAAGGATGGAGAATCTTAATTCTCCAGGGGGCTTGCTTACAGAGGGTAAGTACCAATATACCATAAGAACCACAGGAGAGTTTAAAAGTATAGATGAAATCCACAATTTACCCATTACAACGGCTGTAGGCATAATAAGATTGGAGGATATTGCAGAAATCAGTCAGGGCTATAAGGACGCCTATGTTAATGCATATATGAATGGTGAGCCAACGGTTCTATTACAAATAAGAAAGCAGTCGGGCTTCAATACAGTAAGGGTCTCTAACAGTATAAATGCAGAATTGAATAAAATTATAGAAGAACTGGATGCCGTTGAGTTCAAGACAATATTCGATCAGGCAGATTTCGTTAAGGAATCTTTAGGTAGTGTAGCCAAAAATGCTATAGTAGGTGGTATTCTTGCTATTCTTGTGCTTTTTATATTCCTGAAGAATATTAGAACAACTTTTATTGTTGGTGTAGCAATTCCCATCTCAATAATAACAACCTTTATACTTATATATTTCAGTGGTATCACCTTAAATATGATGTCCCTTGGTGGGCTGGCATTGGGTATAGGTATGCTGGTAGACAGTGCCATAGTGGTGCTTGAAAGTATATATAGGTATCGCGAAGAGGGATATAGTAGAATTGAGGCTGCCAGAGAAGGAAGCAGCGAGGTTGCAATGGCGGTAATTGCATCCACATTAACAACGGTAGCAGTATTTTTACCAATTGCTTTTATTAGGGATAATATAGCTATTGAAATGTTTCGAGAACTTGCCTTGACTGTTGCATATTCATTGCTGGCTTCCCTGATAATTTCCTTAACTTTGGTACCAATGCTGGCATCAAAGATATTGAAGATTGACCGTAATGTGGAATCGAAAAAGAAAACTCCTGCGGCTATTGTAGGTCGAAAATTCGATAAGATCATGAAAAGTGTTGAGCTTAGATATGAAAAGCTCCTTAATTGGTCCTTAAGACGTAGAAAAACAGTAATATTTGGGATACTAATATTGCTTGTACTAAGCGTTGTAATTACAGCATTGTTTATAGGTGCAGAATTTTTCCCAAATACAGATGAGGGAATGTTTACTGCTAAGGTAGAATTACCAAAGGGATATTCCCTTGAGGAAACATCGAAAATTGCTACGGAAGTAGGTCAAAGGATTCAGGAATTTGATGAATTAGAATATATTTTTGTTATAGAAGGTGATGAAGGTGAACTAAGTACAGCGATAATATATGCCTCCTTTGGTTCAAAATTAGATAGGGAAAAAGGAATTGATCAATTACTTGATGAGGTCCGCATTAAGCTTCAGGGTATTGCCGGTGCTAAAATAAGCGTAGAAAAATTCTCTATGATGTCCATGGGTGCAGGTGGAAAACCTATAACTATTAATATTACAGGGGATGATTTAGATACATTGGAAGATTTAGCAGCCAATGTCGTAGAGGAGATAAGCCTGATTCCAGGTACAAGGGAGGTTACATCTTCTATAGCAGAGACTGTACCCGAAGCACAGGTTAGTATTAATAGAGAAAAAGCATCCCAATATGGTATATCTACATACTCCTTGGCTGATACGGTACAAACTGCAATCATGGGACAGACAGTAACAAGATACAAAGTAAATGGAGAAGAAATAGATGTTAGGGTAAGACTCCATGAAGGATGGAGAAATGATTTAAGAGATTTGGACTACATAACAATTACTTCTCCTATGGGGCAGCAGATACCCCTGTATGAAATTGCATACATAACCTATGGCAATTCACCTGCAAGTATTCATAGGAGTGATCAGATAAGACAGGTTACTGTTACAGGTGATATAAGTGGAAGGGATCAGCGTAGTATATTTGTTGATATCCAGAATAAAATAAATGAAATGAGTATTCCAAGTGGCTATCAAGTGAAATTAGGCGGAGAGAACGAAGATATGATTGAGGCGGCGAAGGCCTTTGGCCTGGCTCTGTTATTGGCTGTATTACTGGTATACATAATTATGGCATCACAATTTGAATCATTACTACATCCATTTATCATTATGTTTACTGTGCCCCTAGCTTTTATCGGAATATCAATTGCAATGGCGGTTGCAAGAAAGCCCTTTAGTGTACCAGCCTTTACAGGGGTTATTATGCTGGCAGGTATCGTTGTAAATAATGGTATTGTACTGGTAGACTATATTAATACCCTAAGGAAAAGGGGGATGGATAGGGCCGAAGCAATTTGTAAAGCTGGTCCAGTTAGATTAAGACCTATCCTGATGACCACCCTTACTACAGTACTTGGTCTGATACCCCTGGCACTGGGTATAGGTGAGGGTGCAGAACAGCAGGCTCCAATGGCCATAACAGTTATCGGAGGCTTAAGCTTCTCTACATTATTGACCTTGGTGTTTATACCAGTTATATATACACTACTTGATGACTTTAGAAATTGGATGAAAAAGAAGGTAATTAGAAAGAAAAATACTACTATAAATATTTAGAAATTAATTATTTTGACAAGAGAAATACCACCTTCATTATTTAGAGGGTGGTATTTTAATAACCTGTTACAGGAATTATTAAATTCGAAAGCTATCAACACGTTTATTTCTTTATAACAGGAATCCAAATTTCACTTTTGTAGTTGGGAAGGCTGGTATCTTTACCCTCGTTCCACAATATTTCAGGTCCGCCGGTTAACTCATAGCCGGATGTAGGAAACCATTCGGAATAAATTCTTGCCCAGACATCCTGCAGCGCTTTAGGAAACTCCCCGATTGCTGTAAATACTGCCCAGGTACCTGCATCAACAGGTAAAACCTTCCATCGTTCGGAGACCGGCTTAGAAGTAGCAACACCAATGTACTGATCCAGTAGTGTTCCTTCTGCCCTGCCTTCCGTGAAATTGGCGGATACACACAATATACCTGTTGGCTCTACGTTGGAAAGCTGTTTCAGTTCTACGAAATCTTTTTCAGTCAGACTGGCCCACATATCATCCATTTGGGAATTTACATCTTCATAAATCAGTGTAATTTGTTTCTTAATGCCGACAATTTGAAAAGCTTCCTTTTCCACAATACGATATTCCATTTCATTTCCTCCTTTAATAATCAATTGGAAAGTCATTGCCGGGAATGCTTTTAAAACAACATCCCTCTTCCTGGCTGCCGTTGGAGTAACACCGTGTAATGCTTGAAATGCTCTTGTGAATGAATCTGGTGAATCATATCCGTATTTAAAGGCAAGATCAATGACTTTAACATTGTGGTTTTGAAGTTCCATAGCCGCCAATGTAAGTCTTCTACGACGAATATATTCACCAAGCGTAAAGCCGGATAGGAATGAAAACATTCTCTTAAAATGATATTCTGAGCAACAGGCAATCCTCGCTACT
Organism: Geosporobacter ferrireducens; assembly: GCF_001750685.1. Taxonomy (GTDB): domain Bacteria; phylum Bacillota; class Clostridia; order Peptostreptococcales; family Thermotaleaceae; genus Geosporobacter; species Geosporobacter ferrireducens. Next base: position 4,683,919 of record NZ_CP017269.1, read on the forward strand.
TTTTGAAAGTCAATTTCTCCGGCTAAATTTGCCTCAATATAGTTCATTGCAAGATTCATCTGTTTCAGTGTATCCATACCTACGACCTCCTTTCATCTGAATTGTACCAAAAATAAAGCAGATATACCCGACATTATTGGTGCCGGTTTTGCATGGTGTTGGATTTGAAATGGACGGTTAGATATTCATAAATATTATATCGTAATATGGAGATAAGCTGTAATGATTATGCAAATATAAACGAAGGCATTGACCATAATTTGATAGTATATTTCATGTCTCCTCCTTGTTGGTTATGTGAAAATGAATGAACAATTCGAGGTAAGTATCATATAGTATTAATAATCTTGGAAAATATATGTGGAGGGAGAAATGAAATTGAATAGTTCGTTACTGGATTTACTTAGAGGAGGTGGGTATATACTGTATGTTAGACATGGAGAAGCAACAGTGGGGGTAGATCAACCCTATTTAAATTTTCAGTACTGTTTTACGCAAAGGAATCTTTCTGAATTGGGAAGAAGACAAGCAATTTACTATGGGGAAATTCTGCGTAATTTACGGATTCCTATTGGTTATCCCATCCTAACCAGTCCTTTTTGCAGAACTATAGAAACAGCACAACTAGCCTTCGGAAGAGAAAATGTCCAAATCGATCCCTTTTGGATTGAAATTTATCGGTTAAGTGGATATTTATCCGGTGGAGAACAAAGAAGAATATTGGATATTTTTCGGTCAAGGTTAGAAATCAAACTGCCTCTGGGAAGTAATCGGGTTATTATTGCGCACAGTTTTCCAGATGGAATTGGTTTGGGTCAAATTCCAAACATGGGAACAGTTGTTGTCAATCCGCGGGGGCAGGGAAATGGTTTTGAAATCGTTCATAGATTATCCTTAGCAGATTTTGCGAGTTTGTTAAGTTAGTTTAAAGGGGGAGAGGATTGAAAATGCTTGTTTTATCATAAAAAAACCATTATTTTAATGCTGTGCAAATTTCATAACTATGCAATTTCCTTTAATTGTAGTATTCTTAAATTAAAGGAAAAGCAGGTTCATTAGATTTCTCAATCACACATCTAAATAAGGAGTGATAATATGAAATTTTGCTGGTGTACAATTGCTGTTAGGAATATGGAAGAGTCTTTAAAGTTTTACCAGGAAATTGTAGGACTTTCCATCAATAGAAGATTTATGACAGGACCGGGAAGTGAGATTGCGTTTTTAGGAGATGGAGAAACAAAGATAGAACTTATACATAATGAAGGAAATGAATCGGTAAATATCGGACACGATATTTCCATAGGGTTTGAAGTAAATTCAGTTGATGAAAGGATCAAGTTTATAAAGGAAAAAGGACTTGACCTAGAAAGCGGGCCTTTCCAGCCGAATCCACATGTCAAATTTTTCTTCGTGAAAGATCCTAATGGAGTCAGAGTACAATTTGTAGAAAACTTATAATTCTATATATTTAAAGCACTTTCACTTTTGAAGGTGTTTTTTTGTGTGGCAAAATGAGCTATAATAAGTTAGCCTGGTTTATGGGCAGTATTCTAGTAATAGTTGACTTATCAACTAAAATTGTTTATAATAGTTGATAAGTCAACTAAGGAGGGGAGAACTTTGGAAAAGTCAATTGGACGGTTTGTATCAATCTTGTACCGGCAATCACAGATATACTTTAACTATATTTTAAAGGAATTTGACATCACCTCGGCGGAGTATTCCTTACTGCTTTATCTATATAGAAAAGATGGAATAACCCAAGACGATTTGTCTGTCTATTTATATATAGACAAATCGGCGATAGCCCGAGCGGTAAAATCACTGGAGCAGAAGGGCTATGTGATCAGGGATAAGGATGATGCGGATAAACGATTTAATAGAGTTTATCTCTCGGATAAGGCGAAGCTTTTTAAGGATGAGATAAGGGAAAGGGTCTGGACATGGAGCGAATTCCTGACAGAGGACTTAGATGGAGAAACTGTTGAGATGGTTTTATCCGTGCTTGAAAAAATGGTGAATAAAGTTGCCTGTACCAATTTTAAAAAAGGAATGGAGTAGTTGAGATATGGAATATGTAAATCCATTGGGAGAAGAAAAAATATCAAAGCTCTTGGTGAAATTTTCGGTGCCTGCCATTGTGGGGATGATGGTCAATGCTTTATATAATATCGTGGATAGGATTTTTATCGGGAATAGCAGCGATTTAGGTTCATATGGTTTAGCAGGAATCACTATAGCTTTTCCAATTATGATCATACTTTTGGCAATTGGTATTTTATTCGGTGTAGGTGGAGCAACTTTATTCTCCATACGCCTAGGCGAAAAACAGCAGGAAAGCGCAGAAAACGTCATGGGCAATGCCTTTGTTCTATTGGTTATAGCAGGTTTTATGTTCATGCTGCTAGGGCAGATTTTTTTAAAGCCTATATTATCATTGTTCGGGGCCAGTGAAGCTGTGCTGCCTTATTCCATGGAATACATGAGAGTGATTTTCTTTGGGGCAGTTTTTCAGGTAGTGAGTATGGGGATGAATAATTTTATACGTGCCGACGGTAACCCTAAAATAGCAATGATGACCATGTTTTTAGGTGCAGGTATAAATACATTGTTGGACCCGTTATTTATTTATGTTTTCAGAATGGGTATGACCGGTGCAGCGCTTGCTACCATTTTGGCACAGGCAATTTCAGCTACTTGGGTAGTAACATACTTCATAGGTAAACGCAGCAGAAATAAGCTCAGACCTAAATATATGAAACTAAAATATGATATTGTAATTAAAATAACTACTTTGGGGCTTCCGGGATTTTCGATGCAGCTTGCCAACAGCCTCTTAAACATGGTACTTAATAAGAGTTTACTTATTTACGGCGGGGACATAGCCGTATCAGGAATGGGTGTAATAAATAGTATTCAAACGATACTTTTAATGCCTATAACCGGGTTAAACCAGGGGGTTCAGCCAATCATCAGCTTTAATTATGGCGCCGGAAAATATAACAGGGTAAAAACTGCCATAAAGCTTGCGATTAAGGTGGCTACGATGATTGTGTTGTGTGGTTATATTATTACAAGATTGTTCCCTGAACAGATGATAGCAATGTTCAACCAAGAAACGGATTTGTTGGAATTTGGAAGTTATGCGCTGGTACACTGGTTCTTATGCTTGCCTGTTATTGGTTTTCAGATTATTTCTGCGAACTTTTTTCAAGCTATTGGCAGACCTAAATCCTCTATGTTTTTAATCCTTTCAAGACAGATAATACTGCTTATCCCGGCACTGATCATATTTCCAAAATTCTGGGGTATCAGTGGTCTGCTGCATGCGGCACCCTTCGCAGATTTCTTCTCAGCCTTGCTAACGGGTATTTGGTTTTATAACGGTATTAAAAATCTGGAGGAAGTGAAACCTGAGGGCAGGGCTAATGTGTCCAACACCCTTGTATAGACGGAACAAGGTTAAAATTTGTTATTGAAACAACAAATTTTAACCTTGTTTTTTTCTATAATTATATTTAGCAGATATGTGATAGAATCTATTTATATGAAGATACGCAAAAGGAGTGATTACAATGAATAGTTATATGTCAAATATTATAAATGAAATGAGAAGAACTACATCCGTACAGGATCAGCACAGTTTAACTGTAGAGGAAGCGTTAAATTTGGCAGCGTTTAATGGATGTAAGATTTTAGGCGGGAGGTCGGGCCTGCAAAACCGTTGCAAGCATATAACTATTTTAGAAACTCCTGAGGGGATTGGCTGGCTGACTGGCGGAGAGTTTTTACTAACAGCTGGATATGCTTTCAAAGATAGGGAGGATAAAAAAAAGAGTATGATTTTAGATGCATATAGGAGAGGTGTATCCGCTGTTGCTGTTAAAAAGGATAGATACTTTGGAGAGATCAGTGTGAAACTGATAGAAGATGCCAATAAATATGGAATACCTCTTATAGAAATTCCCTATAATGTTGTTTATACTGAAACAATATCTAGTTTCTACGATATGCTATTTTATAGAAAGAATGAATATATTCTTAGCCTCAATAATATTTATGAAAAGTTACTGGATCTTTCCTTTGAAAACAAGGATATTGATGGGATAATAAATTCTTTATCAAATTTATCCAACGCCAATGTATTCTTATTTGATAGATATCTAAACCAAATTACTTATAATATCATTGACGCTTCAAGCTATAATAAATTATCCTATAAGTCTCCTTTTAATAAGAAGAGTGCACCTGTTATAAAAGACATTAAGAACTATTGTGTGAATCAGGAAGCGAATGGTGCTTATATAAGTGTTTATCCAATAATGCGTGGAAACAGGCCAATCGCATATATGTATATCGTAAATAATACTGCTCTCGATAAGCTTGCTCAAAGTTCCATAGAGTATGGGATATCCATTCTCACTATGAAGCTTGACATAAATCATGCTAGAAGTTTTAGCCAAGCTGGTCTTAATAAAACTTTGGTGGAAATTATGTTAAACAATAAAGAACTCCCTGAGGAGTTTTACGAAAATGTTGAAAAAGATCTTGGCTGGAATGCGGAGGGTTCTATTGTTGGGTTATGCATCAAGATTCATGTGAAAAAAAATATTGATATGGATAGCTGTAAAAACAGTGTTTATAGTGTTTTAAATAACATTTTAGGAACGAGTAATTATTTATCTAAAGATAAGAAAAGTGAAGTCTTTGTATTTTTAAAGATAGATATTCCCTATTATCTGGAAGAAATAATCTCTGAAATACTGGAGGGGCTGAAAGCTTATGAGGATATTTACCTGGTGTCATTGGGTGTATCAAATACCTATAACAGTATTAAAAGCATAGAAAAGATGTATGATGAATCCTATTTAGCTGCATTGTTTAGTCACCATGACAGTATTTATTTTAGTTCACTTGACACAATAAAACTACTCTATCCTTTGAAGGATGATAATGAGATTCATGAATATTATAATAGGACGATTAAAAAAATAGAAAAATACGATGAAGCGCATGGTACTAATTTGATGGAGACCATGGAGTGTTATTTTAGATATAATTTGAATAAAAAGACAGCGGCTGATAAATTGTTCATTCATGTGGAGACGCTAAGATATAGATTAAGCCGTATAGAGGAAATTACAGGGTATTCAATAAATGAGACAGAGGGAATATTTGCTTTGCAAATGGGGTTAAAATTAAAGAATCTGATAAAAATAAAATAGTAATAAGGCCTATGCTTATGGGAAGTCATAAAAGTATAGGCCTTATTTTTATGCTTTAGTAGAATTGTTCTATATATTCTGACTTGATATAATATTCCCTAAATAATTGTAAAGGAGGATATAGCATGCCGGAAAAAGCAACACACGATAAACAATTAAAAGAAAGAGTGGGTGCATTTGAGGTTCCCACGTTTCTGCTAGGCGTAGTATTGTCCATATTATCTGCAATAATCTGTATGCAGATTATTGGAAAGGTGGGAGTAACGCCGAATACCTCCCTCATTGGGGCGATTGTAGCCATGGTAATTGCCAGAATACCTCTGAAATCTTTTCTTAAGTTCAGATCACTGGAAAGACAAAACTTGCTGCAAACAGCAGTATCTGGTGCAGGATTTTCCGCTGCTAACTGTGGTTTTCTTACGGTAGCTATCTTTTTTGTTCTAGGAGAAACCGGATTTATTCTGCCTATGGCTGCAGGGTCATTGATTGGTTTAATCATTTCAATCAATGTAGTTGGGAATATATTTGACAGTAGTATTTTTCCCGCTGAAGCCGCATGGCCTCCAGGGGTAGCTACAGCTCAAGCGATTAAAGCAGGCGATGAAGGCGGAGAAAAAGGCAAAAGACTGTTGCAAGGTTTAATTATAGGCGGTATTGCAAGCTATTTTAAATTACCGGCTGCCGGTATCGGTATAGTCTTTATTGCTAATATTTTTTCCATGACTGCATTAGGGATAGGTCTACTAATTAGAGGATATTCAACAACAATTTTTAATGGATTGAATCTAGGCAGTACTTATATACCCCATGGCATTATGATTGGTGCCGGAATGATGGCATTGATTCAATCGATAAAAATTATACTTAGGGGCAATAAAGACGAAAAGTCGGAAAAGATCAGTTATACGCAATCAGACGAAAAAACGAAAAAGAATTTACTTCAGGGCGTTCTGTTATTTTTAGGGGGTGCTTTTGTATTAGCTCTTGTTTCAGGTGTTACATCTCAACTAGGGGTTGGCAAATTAGTACTTTGGTTATTATGGGCTACGTTTTCTGCTACTTCAGCGATGCTGTTAGTGGGCATGGCTGCTATGCACTCAGGCTGGTTCCCGGCTTTCGCAATTACTACAATATTTATGACAATAGGGATATTTTTTGGATTTCCAATCATTCCTCTTGCATTGTTGACGGGTTATGTTAGTTCTGTAGGTCCATGCTTTGCGGATATGGGCTATGACCTGAAAGCTGGTTGGATATTGAGAGGAGAAGGAGAAGACAAGGAATATGAACTATATGGAAGGAAGCAGCAAGTTATTTTAGAGGCAGTAGGCGGATTTATCGGTATTGTTGTTGTTTTATTAACCATGAATATGTACTTTGCAACAGATTTACTTCCACCCATCAGCAGAGTATTTGCTTCTACAGTTGCAGCTTCTGCAGACCCTTCACTGCTAAGAACTCTTTTAATTTGGGCGGTACCTGGAGTACTACTGCAGATAGCTGGCGGACCGTCTAGAATGGTAGGCGTATTGTTTGCAACGGGCTTATTAATCAACAATCCAATTTATGGTGTTGGTGTTGTTTTAGCAGTTATTGTTCGTTTAATATTTGGTACCAAGTTTATGGAAATAAGAGATGCTGGACTGATAGCCGGGGATGGACTTTATGGATTCTTTAGTGCAGTGATAAAAGCGTTAATATAAACTTTAGCCTGTACGGGAATGTCTACTATTGAAATAGTAAAAGAACTTTAGACTGCCGCGGAATTCCTGCTATAGACCCCGTTATTGGCGAAGGCTCGATTGTTTATTATGAATGTATGGGAAGAAATGCTGAATAACAAAGGCTTATATTGAGGTGATGGTATGAAAGGCAGAATAAAGTTAAATAAGGAGATGTTAAAATATGCATTAATAGGAGGAACCATCCTTGGTGGGGGTGGAGGTGGTTCTATGGCGCTTGGAGAGACTTCGGGTAATATCGCTCTGGACTATGGCGAATTAGAATTGGTAGATATAGATGAAATTGAAGAGGATGCATTAATTGTTACAGCTTCAGCTGTTGGTGCGCCGGCTGCAATTGACAAGTATGTGAAACCTAGGGATTATGTAAGAGCAGTTGAAATATTACAGGAGAATACTGGTTTTAGGCTTGGAGGAATCATTACCAATGAAAATGGTGGTGCTGCCACCATTAATGGATGGATTCAAGCCGCTATTTTAAACATTCCCTTAATAGATGCTCCATGCAATGGAAGGGCCCATCCTACCGGAACCATGGGAAGTATGGGTTTGAATAATGTGCCAAACTTTATATCCTATCAAGCCTTTGCCGGCGGAAATCCTGAGTTAGGGAATAGAATAGAGGGATTTTTCAAGGGAGATATTTCTAAAACAGCTGCACTGATAAGACAATCGGCTGTTCGGGCCGGTGGCTTGGTAGCAGTTGCCAGGAATGTTGTTGAGGCTGAATATGTCAAAAAAAATGGAGCGATCCATGGAATAAGCCATGCTATAGAAACAGGGAAAAAATTCTATGAGGGACTTGAAATATCCCCCTGTGAGGCGATAAAAGAAGTTGCTGCCTTCTTAAAGGGTGAAATCGTTGTTGAGGGAGCAGTATCAGAATTTGAATTGGTTACTGATGGAGGATTTGATGTAGGCAGAGTTGTAGTAAGCGGAATCGAAATGACCTTTTGGAATGAATATATGACCCTTGAAGTTAATAGAAACAGGCTTTTTACTTTTCCGGATTTAATTATGTCTTTTGATAAGGCTTCAGGCCTGCCTCTGACCACTGCAGAGATTAAGAAGGATCAGCAAATTGTGATAATAGCTACGAAGAAGGAGAACCTTAAGCTCGGCAGCGGTATGTTTGACCATAAATTATTGAAAGAGATCGAACCAATAGTGAATAGAGAAGTCTTAAAATACATCTAATAGGAGGAAACTTTATGTTATTAAAACAGGTGCTGGAAGTATATGAATACATTGATAGGGCTACTGCAAACGGGCAGGAAATAAAGGAGTTTTTGGAATCCTATGGAGCCAAGGATGTAGAAGTCAAGAATATAACCGGTGCTAGAGGCAAAACTGATTTTATCAGAATTAGAATACCAGGGTTAAAAGGGAAGTCTAAAGGTATGGATGCACCTACCATCGGCGTATTAGGCAGACTTGGCGGGGTAGGTGCCCGGCCTGAAATGATTGGAATGGTTTCTGATGCCGATGGAGCAGTAGTGGCATTAGCAGTAGCGGCAAAGCTTTTGGACATGCAAAATAAGGGGGATTTTTTGGATGGAGATGTGGTTGTATCTACACATATTTGTCCGAATGCGCCTACTCAACCCCATAAACCAGTGCCTTTTATGGGATCTCCTGTTGATATGGCCACTGTAAATAGAGAAGAGGTAGATGGAGAATTGGATGCGATATTATCCATTGATACCACAAAGGGCAATAGAGTGATCAATACTAGAGGATTCGCAATATCTCCAACGATTAAAGAAGGCTATATTTTGAAAACAAGTGATGATTTATTGGATATCATGCAGATTACGACTGGCAAACTGCCAAAGGTTTTTCCTGTAACAACCCAGGATATTACACCCTATGGAAACGACATCTATCATATCAATAGCATATTACAGCCTTCTACTGCTACCTCAGCACCTGTGGTGGGAGTTGCTATAACGACAGAGGTTCCTGTTCCCGGCTGTGCAACCGGTGCCAGTCATCCACAAGACATGGAATTAGCAGCTAGGTTTACTTTGGAGGTTGCAAAGGCCTATGGTAGAGGAAACTGCAAGTTCTATGACGAGACGGAGTTTGAAATAATAACGAAAAAGTACGGTACGATGCATCATATCCAAACGCTTGGTAAATAGGAGGGCAATATGAAAAGAAAGTTGGGAGCGATTACGATTGGACAATCACCAAGGGTTGACGTAATACCGGAGATGGCAGCGTTTTTGGGAAACAATGTAGAAGTTATTGAAGCAGGAGCATTGGACGGACTTACCTACGAAGAAATTTTGGAGTTTAAACCTGAAGAAGATGACTATGTATTGGTTTCAAAGCTTAAGGATGGAAGAAGTGTAAAGTTTGCTGAAAAATACATATTGCCAAGACTTCAGGAATGTATTGATAGACTGGAGCGGGAGGGAGCAGATGTAATTCTGTTTATTTGTACCGGAGTTTTTCCTGATATCTTTAGATCTCAAAAACCAATCTTGTATCCTCAAAAAATTCTACATGGCATTACACCTCAGCTGGTTTATAAAGGAAAGCTGGCTGTTATTACTCCTGATAAGGACCAGGTACGGCAAAGTCATGAAAAATGGAGTCAAACCGGGGCTGAAGTGATTGTAGTTCCTGCATCACCCTATACAAAAGAAGATGAATTATCTGGTGCTATATTAGAGTTAAGGGATAAGGACATTGACATAATCGCAATGGACTGTATAGGGTATAACCAGTCCATGAAGAAAAGAGTATCTGAAGGAACCGGAAAACCGGTAGTTTTAGCTAGAACGATAGTTGCAAGAGTTCTTGGGGAGATACTAAACGCATAAAGAGGTGGAGATCGTGTGTAAAAAATCAGGTTACAGGGTAGTGATAGAAGATTGTTTAGAGGTGAAAAAAGATGAAACAGTGCTAATACTAACCGATGATAACAAGACATCCATAGGCAAATCTCTATATGAAGAAGCTAAAATATTTGCCAAAGAAGCAGTACTCATGGTAATGGAGCCCAGGAAGGTAAGCGGTGAGGAGCCACCAGAGGCAGTTGCTGAAGCGATGAAGGCTTTTGACGTAATCCTTTGTCCTACGTCTACTTCTATCACGCATACAAATGCCAAAATGAATGCAGTCGATGCTGGAGCTAGATTGGCTAGTATGCCAGGCATTACTGAGGAGATGTTTCATGAAGGAGCAATAACGGCTGATTATAAGAAGGTGGAGGAACTTACATTAAGACTTACGGAGATTTTATCTCATGCTAAAACCGCAAAGGTTATTAAGGGTAGCTATAGCCTTGAAATGTCACTGGCGGGCAGAAAAGGAATTGCCAGCACTGGAATATACAAAAATCCGGGAGAATCAGGAAATCTGCCTTCTGGGGAGGCTTATATTGCTCCAGTTGAAGGAAGCGCCCATGGGGAGATGCTGGTAGACGGAAGTATGGTAGGGGTTGGTATATTAGAGATCCCTTTATACATGAAAATTGTGGATGGCCGGTTAGTGGAGGTAAGAGGAAAAGATCGGGAAAAAATAGAGGTACTTTTTGATAATGAAAGAAATGGTACGCTAGGGGAATTAGGAATTGGAACGAACCACGCGGCAAGGCTTACAGGCGTTATCCTGGAGGATGAAAAAATATATGGTACTGTACATATTGCCTTTGGAACAAATACCTCCTTTGGAGGTGTAAATAAAGCGGATTGTCATCTGGATGGTGTAATCATAAACCCCACCTTGTACTTAGATGATTTATTAGTTTTGAAAGATGGTAAAATGATGATTTAGATTTTCTATATTGAAGTGATTTTTTAAATAAAATCCAAGTTGCTTTTACTGTGGAAGAAGGTAAATCCATAATAACCTTAGTTATATTAAAGCAGCAGGAAAATACTGATACAATAAAATAGAATGACGATCAAAAGCAGAAGGGATTTTGTGAAATCAAAATTCACCTATCTGCTTTTAGCTTTATAAATTATAGTTTTTTCTGTATAAACGTATAAAAATGAAAATAGTCAAAAAATACTTGATAGTTTTCAGGTAAATATATATAATCAATATTAATTCGACATTTTTCGCGCTTGCGAATCCAATACATAGGACACACGTGTTTAAGAGATGACTTTTTATTACTTATATCGTAGTAAAGGAAGTATCCATAAAATAGAGGATTCGATTACTAAATAGAAGGAATTATGATTGAAAGGCTTCTTTGCTAGCAACATACCAAGGATACAAAGCTGCTTCATGAACCCAAAGATGGGTTAGGATGTCCAGTAAAAGGAAGAAATAAAAATTGGAGTGATTATTGACAAATGGGATGTTTATTTACAAAAACTGAATCCATGAGGTGCATAAAAGATGACAAAGATATATCAAAATATTATTGATCTTATAAATAGTTCAAATAATATTTTGAATAGTAAGCTTGTTCAGATCCTTGTTGATGTTTTACCTACGGGTGTTGTCATAGCCAATACAGAGGGCAAAATTATATATGCCAATCATGAGGCCTGCTCTATTTTTAGAGATATAAAGCCGGGTACGAAAGACCCCTCAGAGATGGGCTATACTTTATTGAATATGAAGGGAGAGGAAATTCCCTTTGAGCAACTTCCTCTTTATCGTACCTTAATAGATGGTACGATATATAGAAATGAAGAAATCTTTGTAAAGTTTTCAAATGGGAAGGAGCGGTTTATATCCGTCTCAAGCTGCCCTCTATTGGATGATAATCATTACATTGTCGGCGCGTTAGCAGGTTTTTATGATATTACACTGAGCAAGGTTAATGAGCAGAAATATATAGAAAACGAACAAACTGTAAAATCCTTAATCAATGGGATTACAGAAATTATGACCCTCATGGATATCGAAGGCAAAGTACTTACCGCAAACCATGCGTTTGCTGTAAAGTTTGGCAAGAATGCCAATGCCGCGGCCGGTTATCATATTTTTGATGGGATGCCTCCAGAAATAGCGAGTAACTGGCGAGATAAAATTTGCGCTCTTATAAAAGGGAAAATGCCTATAAACTTTGAGGATGTCTGGAATGGATCTATTCTACAGCACCGGTTGTTTCCTGTTATTAATTCGCAAAACAAAGTTACAAAAATTGCCGCGTTTTCTCAAGATATTACAGAGAGTAAAAGAATTCAGGAAGCCTTCAGGGAAAGTGAAGAGCGTTTTCGAAGTGTTTTTGAAAATGCGGCTTCTGGAATGGCGCTTATTTCTTTGGATGGACATTATTTTATGGTCAACAATTCATTAATCCATATGGTAGGATATACTGCTGAAGAGTTTGGAAATATGACTTATCATGACTTCACCCATCCTGACGACATAAAATTGAGTGATGATAACGTACGGCAGCTGGTAAACGGAGAAATCAAGAATTTTCAGATTGAAAAGAGATATATTCATAAAAAAGGAAATATCGTCTGGGTGCTTCTCAATGTCTCTGTAGTAAAAGATTCTTTAGGAAAACCTTTTTATGGCATTGCACAGATTCAAGATATAACGTTGAGCAAGGAAGCACAAGAAGAATTAAGACAAGCAAAACTGGATGCAGACCAAGCCCGTGCTCAAGCAGAAAAGCTTGCACAAACTGATTATCTTACCGGTTTATATAACCGGGGCGCTTTCATGAACCGGCTATTTGAGGAATCAAGCCGGATGCTGAAAACAGATGCTTGTATGTCCGTTATTATGGTAGATATTGATCATTTTAAAAGAATCAATGATACACATGGTCATAGGATGGGAGACATCGTACTGCAACAATTTTCAACAGCCCTAAAAAAAGGGTGTAGAGCCGATGATTTTGTTGGGCGATATGGTGGAGAAGAATTTATTCTCTGTCTTCCGAAAACAACGATGGAACAGGCATATATAATCGCAGAGAGAATAAGGCGTACGATGGAAAATCTGGCAATACCTTTACCGGAAAGTGATTTTTATATGTATGTTACGGCTAGCTTTGGTGTTGCTTCGGTAAAAATTATAAATGAAAGATGTGCGGAAAGGTTAATAGATTATTCTGACCGTGCATTATACCAAGCAAAACAAAATGGCAGAAATAGAGTTGAAGCATACTCTGGTTTTTCTGCGAGTCTATGAGAGAAGTCTGAAAAAACAGCTTTCTATGATAAAATAAAAAAATCATAGGAGGCTGTTTTATTATGGATAAAAGAAGATAACCATAAATAATATCTATGCTAAAAAGGAGATGAATCCATTAAAAAAAATTATCTCAAGATACGAGTGTGTAAATGCCATTGGGTGCTTAGCAGTTTAGTGAAACGTTGGGTTGGATTGAAGATAAAAACATGTTAACTATTAAGTACCTTGACAAATTTGAGAGAAGGGTGTATAGTAAAAACAAACCGACGTCGGTATATTTATGTGGAGGTACGAATATGGCAAAAACAGCAAGAAACCATAACACGAAAAAAAATGAACTCGTAGGGATTGCTGAAAAATTATTTCTGGAAAAAGGTTATGAGGAAACAAGCATTGAAGACATTTTAAAGGCCTCAGGACTTTCAAAGGGCGGCTTTTATCATTACTTTAAATCAAAAGATGAAGTACTGGCAGAAAGTATTAATCATTTTGCAGACAGTCTGCTGCAAGAGCTTGAGCCTATCATTGAAGACCGGGAACTCAATGCCCTGGAAAAGCTGAAACGGTTTATGGAAAAGAAGAATGCTTCCCAAAAGTCAAAAAGGGAATTAATCAAGTACCTGGCTATGCTAATGAAGTCAGATTTCACTTTCTATAAGTACAATCTTACGATTACTCAAAAGTATGTTGAACCTCTTGCACAAATTATAGAGCAAGGAGTGGAAGAAGGGATTTTTAAAGTCAAATTTCCCCGTGAAACGGCGGACATATTGTTAAGAACAGTAACTTCCCTTCCACAGAGTGTATTCTTTAGTGAATATATAGAGGATAAAACGAAATCAGAACAGTATAAAACCTCTCTTGAAGCTATAATGGTGAGAGCCTTGGGAATTGAAAATGAGCATATTGGCATATTTGGATAATGTATGGGGGAAGCAGAAAGCAGGAAAATTATTCTTGGACCTAAAGGAATATATAAAACCGCATTGAGTAAGGAGTGTTATGTATGGAAAACATGGTAAGAAGCTTTAACGCGTTGACACCTGAGTTCCAGTCTCTTGCCGGGGGAAAAGGAGGGATGTTGGGCCGAATGTACCAGAGGGGATATCCTGTGCCGGAGGGCTTCGTTGTTTTACCCTCAGCCTTTCAGGGGGAAACCCTCAATAAAGAAGCCTGGAATGCGATAAAAGCCGCTTTGGATGAAATAAGAGAGCGCAATGAAGAGGTACGGTTTGCAGTAAGATCCTCTGCGCTCAGTGAAGATTCAGCCCAAGCCTCCTTTGCAGGAGAATTTGAAACAGTTCTCAACCTGAAAACAGATGAAGAAATTCAGAAAGGAATCTACACCGTTTTTGAATCAAGAGTGTCGGAAAGGGTAAAGGCATACAGCTCGGTTCAAGGGATGGAACAGGTTCACCAGATTGCTGTGGTAGTCCAATTGATGGTACAGTCCGAAATATCTGGAGTATTGTTTACGGCTGATCCCATTACAGGAAGCTATAAGAACATGATAGGCAATTATGTGCACGGATTGGGCGAACAGCTTGTATCCGGAGAAGCTAATGCCTATGATTTTAAACTGGTAAGACCTAAAGGGAGATACGAAGGACCTGATGAGTTTGCAAAATATGCTTCAATGCTTTATCAATATGCAGCGAAGCTGGAGAAGGAGCTGGAGCATCCCCAGGATATTGAATGGGCCGTGGCAAAGGGAAAACTCTATCTGCTGCAGTCAAGGCCGATAACCACTTTGACAGCAGGCAACATTGACACTTATGATATCAATTATTCTTTAACGGGCGATGAAATATGGATCAATACCAATGTGGCGGAAGCCATACCGGATGTGCTCGCTCCATTTACCTGGAGCATAGGAAAGCAGCTGGATGAAGCGTTGAATTTCATTCCCGGATACTATGTATTTTCAGGGAATATCTGCGGAAGACCCTACATGAATATCAGCAGAAGGGTATCGGTGATATCGTCTGTACTTGGCAAGTATTCAAAAGGAGCATTGAAAATGATCTACGACTTATATGGAGAACTGCCTGAAGGGATGCAAATGCCCATTCATCCATTTTCACGTTTTGAATTGCTTAAGGTGATGTTTCCACTGATAATACGTTTTTCAAAGAATTCGCAAAAGGCTTCTAAGAATTTGGGTCAATTTTTCAGGAATACACCCGGTTGGTGTATAAATATGCGGGAACGGATTAAAAAAGCAAGATCAAAAGAAGAACTACTATCTTTATGGAAGGAAGAGATTCAGCCCTACCTTATAAGAGCATGGTTAAGTGCGGGAGCTGCGGCGATTAAGCTTACGAATGTTACGGCATTGGATAAAAAGCTTACAGAATTAGTTGGAACGGAAGATGCCAACACACTTCTTTCTAATCTTAGGGGAGGGTCCGGACTTGAAAGTCTCGGACCTGTTATGGGGATTTCCAAGATCATCCATGGAGAAATGAACCGTGGGGAATATCTGACAAAATATGGACATAGGGGAGCACATGAGTATGAATTGTCCATACCTGATCCTATGGAAGATACAGACTGGCTGGAAAAACAGATAGAGGAATATAAACAATTAAGTATAGATGTAGAAGAACTCCTAAGAAAGCAGCATGTCCAATATGAAGCTGCAAAGAATAGGTTTAAGGAGCGTTTTCCCGATAAGATAAAATGGCTTGAAAATCAATTGGCAAAAGCGGCAGAAGGGGCTCAGCGCAGAGAAGAAGGGCGTTCGGAGTTTGTAAGGGTGTACAGGGTAGTCCGTGCTTTTGCACTTAAAGCGGGAGAGCTTGCAGGAATAGGTAACGATATATTTTTCCTTTATGCCGATGAAGTGGAAGACCTTCTTTCTGAAACAGCTTCGAAGGTTAAGTTTATTTCTGCAAGAAAAGAGAATTTCGAGAGATATAAAGCAATGCCACCCTTTCCGTCAATTATCAGGGGCCGCTTCAACCCGGTTGAATGGGCAAAGGACTCCAACAGAAGGCTTGACTACTATGATGCAACCATGCCGGCTGCAGCATTGCCCGATTCGGAAACCCTCAAGGGCTGTGCCGGAGCTGCAGGCAGGATAGAAGGGATTGTACGCATACTGGCAAGTCCTGAAGAGGGAGAAAAACTTCAGCCGGGAGAAATATTGGTTGCGGTGACTACCAATATAGGCTGGACGCCGCTTTTCCCTAAAGCCGCAGCAATCATTACCGACATAGGAGCGCCGCTGTCTCATGCTGCTATCGTTGCCAGGGAGATTGGCATACCTGCTGTAGTAGGATGTACAAATGCGACTGCAAGACTAAAGACGGGAGATAAGGTGCTTGTTGACGGTGGACAGGGAATCGTGCAGATATTGGAATAATGTCTATAAAAAAAGAAAATCTTTAAAGCTGGCATAAAAGATATTAAAGACACCAGGGGCGATAATTTTATTGTAAAAAATGATTTTCTGCAAGTGCTGGCTATGGGCTGCAAATCTGGCTTGTAATTGTTTATTGAACAGCATATAATTTGTTTAAGCTTTTATAGATGTGTGACTGAGAAGTTTAATATTACCAATTCCATTAACAACTTAACACAAAACGTTATTTTAGGCGGAATTTTTGCCATTATGATACTGTATTTATTTCTAAGAAATATTCGAACCACCTTAATCATCGGAACATCGATCCCTATTTCTGTCATTGCCACCTTCGGGCTCATGTATTTCAGCGGTATCTCATTAAATCTAATATCACTGGGGGGATTAGCCTTAGGGGTTGGGATGCTGGTGGATAACTCCATTGTTGTGCTGGAAAATATTTATCGATTTAGAGTGGAGGGCTATTCCAGAACAGAAGCTGCTGTGAAAGGAACATTGGAAGTGGCCCAGGCGGTTGTTGCCTCCACCCTGACAACAATCGCTGTGTTTCTGCCCATTCTTTTTGTGGAAGACATGATGGTAAGTATTTATTTTGGAGAAATGGCTTTGGCGGTGGTCTTTTCCCTCATGGCCTCACTGGTGGTATCACTGACCTTGATTCCCATGCTATCTTCTCAACTGTTAAAGGTAGAGAACACTGATGAAAAAGAAAGGAAGGGAATCAGAAAAGGCTTTAAGCGGATCTACGATGCCTTTGACCGGGCCTTCGGCAGCATAGAAAAGGCCTATAAAAAACTATTAACCTGGAGCTTGGCACATAGAAAAAACACAATATTGTTGGCGGTGATGGTATTTCTGGGAAGCCTGTCCTCTATATTCCTTGTAGGAGTAGAGCTTTTCCCTGCATCCGATGAAGGGATGGTCAATATCAGTGTATCCTTACCAAGGGGGGCAGAAATCCATCAAATCGACGAAGTGCTTTTAGAGGTAGAAGAGAATATTGCTTCCATAGAAGAAATTGATACGGTGGTTGCCTCCGTCGGCGGCGGTGGAGCAATGGGAGCAATAATATCAGTATTCACAGGAGGTACCCAGGGCAGTATTATGGCTAGGCTTTCTGATCAAAAAGAACGAAATAGAACTACAGCGGAAGTAGCGGATGAAATCAGAGGCTTGGTTAAAGACATTCCCGGAGCAGAAATCAGTGTATCAACAGCAGGTGGTTTCGCAGGAATAGCAGGAGCTCCCATCAGCATTCGGATAAAGGGAGATAGTCTGGAAGATCTCGAAAAAATTTCACAGGATTTTAAAAGGATGATCGAAGCTGTAGAAGGTACTAAAGAAATAACCACCAGCTTTAGTGAAAGAATGTCTGAGGTTCAAGTGCACATTAATAAATACAGTGCTGCCACCTACGGATTAACAACTTCACAGGTAGCCAACAGTATGAGAAATGCTGTCTCAGGGATCATAGCCACAAGGTATAAATTAGATGGAGATGAAATTGATGTGGTGCTGAAGGCAGAGGATAGTATAACGGAAAGTCTGGCCAACCTGCAGCAAATAAGTATACCAACTGCTGCCGGTGATAATATTCCTTTGAACCAGGTAGCCAATGTCTCCATCGAAAGAAGCCCTTTTCAAATTGACAGAAGCGAGCCGCAGAGAGCTGTAACCGTTACCGGTCAAATTGGCAATAGAGATTTGAAAAGTATTATGCGGGATATTGATGGAGCATTAAAAGAATACCCGTTGCCACAGGGTTACACCTATGAAATAGGAGGCTAAAGCGAGCAAATGGACGATACCATGGCTGCCTTGATCTTTGCATTGGTGGTGGCGATTGGATTGGTGTATCTGGTAATGACCGCACAATTTGAATCATGGATGCATCCCTTTACCATTATGTTATCCGTACCTACAGCCTTGGCAGGGGGACTGCTGGGATTACTCATAACAGGGAAAGCATTAGGGCTTACAGCTATGATCGGGATTGTTATGCTGGCGGGGATCGTTGTGAATAATGCCATTGTATTGGTGGACTATATTAACACCTTAAGAGCCTCCGGAAAAGACCGAAAGGATGCCATTACTACAGCAGGTCCTATAAGACTTAGGCCGATTCTAATGACGACATCGACAACTGTTTTAGGCCTGCTGCCCGTAGCGATAGGGATAGGAGAAGGAGCCGAGGCGCAGGCGCCAATGGGTATCGTCGTTATTGCAGGATTACTCTTATCAACGGTTTTAACTTTGGTGTTGATACCGACCGTGTATACTTTAGTAGATGATTTTTCAACAGCTGTTAAAAACAAGCTTGGAAGAAAAAAGGAAGAAATGATTGAAGGGGAATAGATTGAAAATAATAAAGGAGGGCATAAAAAATGGAGAATTCAGGAAAGGTTTAGATATTGAAACCGCTGTTTTGGCTATATAGGTACAATTCATCAGAGCTATACGAAACAGATATAAAAGAGTTTAGAAGATATAGACCCTACTCCTAGTATGGATATAATACTTCAAGGGTTATTAAAAAAGCAGTAAGGATATAAAAGAGCAGCTTGTAAAAGCAGAGCGAAAGACGATAATGCGAGGAAACTTCAATAAAGTAGAACAGCCTCACTATGGTGAATGGGTGAGGCTGTTCTTACTTCTACTTAATTTTAGAATGCAAAGGATGTCATAATTGAAGCATTCTATTTTACGGATTTTATGATATAATTTAGTATTATTAAGTAGTTTTACACCATGATTTGTCGAATAAAATCCATCATATAAAAATGTCCTGCACTGATTGGATGGTGTTAAGATGCTATTGTATTGGATATATTTGCTGCTTGCCATAGGATGTGAGGTTTTGGGAACCACTCTTATGAAAATTTCTAACGGTTTTACAAAGCTTATCCCGTCAATTCTTGTAGTGGTATTTTACATATTGACCCTGCCTTTTTTTACTCTGGCACTAAAGAAGATCAACGTCAGTGTGGCATATGCAGTCTGGTCGGGGATTGGTACGGCATCTATTGCGATTATCGGATATATTTTATTTAAAGAGCAGATGAACCCTGTTAAAATTGCTGCAATCGTGATGATTATTGCAGGAATTGTTATGCTGAATCTTAGTGATGTAACACGGGGATAATAATGGGAAAGCAGGTGATAAAGAGATGCGCCCTGAAAAAATTGAATTTTTAAATAAAATGCCGGTTAGAGCATTTGTAAGGTCTGTGGAGCGATATCCTTATCACTGGCACGACACGCTGGAAATTGTGCAGGTGCTCAAGGGAACGGTTAATATCAGCCTTGGTAACGATGACCTTCTGCTGCATGAAAATGATATAGCAGTCATAAACATAGGTGAGATACACCGCATCATCAAAAGTGAGCAGGACAATAAAATACTGTTTATTCAAATTGATTCCAGCTTCTACCGCAACATCCTGACGGATAACAGGTATTTGTTTATATACTGTTGTTCGGCCTACCATGAAGCAGAGGCGCCTGAAAAGTATGATAAACTGAAGGAGCAGGTTGTCCAGCTAGTATGGGCGTTAAATGAACAGTCCCGCACGGATTATAATAAAAATATAGAAAATACTTTGATAACGACGCTCGCCTATATCACGGACAACTTTGATTTTCTGCGTTGGGGGCCTGGGACGGTAGCATTTGACGAAAAACATGTGGAAAGGCTCAAACAAATAGCAGAGCATATAAACAATGATCATAACGTTAATCCAGGGCTTAAAGACCTGGCAGTAGAAGTTGATGTCAGTCTGCATCATTTATCCCATGACATTAAAAACAAGTTTGGATATACCTTTCAGGAATTATTATATTACAGCAGGATAGAACATGCGGCAAAGCTGCTTTTAAGTACCGGTGAACGGATTGTAGACATTGCCATGGAATGTGGATTTTCCGATCCGAAATACCTCATCAAACACTTTAAGCAGAACTTTCAATATACTCCTTCGGAGTTTCGAAAAATGCACCGGGCAAATGACAAAAACTTGGCTTCCCAGGTACAGTACCATGATTATTCTCTTTCCGAGGCAAATAAATATCTAAAAGCTTATAAAAAACTTTAAAAATAATTTAAAGTTTTTTTCTTTTTTTGGAAAACCGCAAAATTGTCAATGCATTACTCTTTGAAAGGAAATAAAATAAATACAATGCAGAAAGGAGTTGATTAAATGCGTCCGGAAGCAATAGCGTTTCCAGATGATATACCGGTCAGGGCATTTGTTCTGAATGTCGCCGGGTATCCTTACCACTGGCACAATGCACTGGAAATCATATATGTACTGGAGGGCTTGGCATTTGTCGGTATGGGTAGTGAGAACCATCTTTTAGAAAAAAACAATATAGTAATCATCAATACTGATGAATTGCACCGTATTCATAAAAGCAGCGAAGATAGCAAGCTGTTAGTGATCCAAATGGATTCAGCTTTCTGTGAAAGGGTCAATCCGGATTATAAATATGCCTTCATCTACTGCTGTTCCTTATATCACGAAGCAGAAGCACCGGAAAAGTACAATGAACTGAAAGGTCATATCGCCCGTCTGGTATATCAATTAAACCAGAAGCCTTGCAAAAATCATAAAAAAGATATAAAGGACTGTCTGGAAAAAATACTTTCGCATATGATATACAGCTTTGATTACCTGCGTTTCGGACCTGGAATCAAAGCCTTTGAAGAAAAGCAGGCGGAAAGACTCAGGAAAATGTACAAGCATATCCTTAAGTCTCCCACTGGAAAACAGGGGCTCAAGGAACTTGCGGAAGTGACCGGTATCACTTTGCACCACATGTCTCACGATATCAAGGAAAAATTCGGCTATACATTTCAGGAATTACTGTATTACAGTAAGTGTGAACATGCAGCAAGGATGATCTTAAGTACCAATAAACATATACGCGAAGTTTCCGCTGAATGTGGTTTTTCCGATCCGAAATACCTTATAAAACATTTTAAATTGAACTACCGGTGCACGCCCTCTCAGTTTCGTAAGATGTATCAGGCAGAAGATGAAATCCTGGCTTCTCAGGTGCAATGTCAGGAAGCTTCCCTTTCCTCTGCACTCGAATACATGGCACTTTATATAAACTACTGAGAAAAGGAGATGGGATGATGCTGGAGTACAAGGATAACCTGTTGGAAATACGGGAGAAGCGGGCAAGAAGTGTCTTAATTGGCCGGGTTGACAATGATAAAATAAAAAATTAGGAATAATTTGATGAATCAAGAGGGTGGGTTTATGCAAATGAAACATCGGATTTTGAAGCGTGAGCGTATTAGCACACAACTTAATAATCTATTTGACTATCCGCTGACGGTGGTGGTGGCTGCCATGGGTTATGGTAAAACTACGTCGGTAAGAGATTTTCTTGATGAGGTGAAGGCGAACTATGTGTGGCTGTCTGTGGATAGGGATGAAACCTCTGCCCAATATATATGGGATTCCCTTACCAGACAGCTTGCCAAAACAGAGCCGGAACTTGGAAATCAGCTTAACGCTTTAGGGTTTCCTATGGATGCATCCCAAAGAGACAGGATACTGAAAATAATCGAAGACCATGTGTATATGACCAACACGGTGCTGGTAATCGATGATTATCACTTTGCTCATTCTCCGGAATTGGACAGGCTGATTGAAAGAATTGTTTGGACCAATATAAGCGGACTGCATGTTCTCATCCTTTCAAGGACGAGGCCTGAAATGAATATTGACGAGCTAATGCTTAAAGGATACTGCCACCTGTTAAAAAATGATTTGTTTGAGTTGTCGAAGGATGAAATAAAGGAATATTTTAAGCTTTATGGCCATGACGTTTCTCTTGATACCGCAAGGCAGGTGCACGAGACTTCTGAAGGCTGGATAACGGCTGTTTACCTTATTACTCAGAGGTACTGTGAAATTGGCAAATTGGAGCCGGGAAGAAGTATCGAAAGTCTTATTGAAACGGCGGTAATGTCACGATATACGAAGGAAGAAGCACAGATACTGATGTCACTCTCTATCCTTGAAAGCTTTATGTTACAGCAGGCGGTATATGTGACGAAGGACATGGCAGTGGCAGGAATTCTTCAAAAGCTAAGTGACAGTAATTCCTTTATCCGTTATGATGAGCGGACAGAAAACTATAAAATGCACAATATTTTCAGCAATTATTTAAAAAAGCTGCTTGAAGAGCAGTGCAGCGGTATTGAAAGTAGAAATTTATATAAGCGTTCAGGTGAGTGGTACATTGAAAGCGGTGATGTGCTTTTAGGTTTGAAATTTCTTTTGAAGGCGGAGGAATACGACCTCATTTTAGCTCAATTTGAAAAAGCTGGAATGACCAAAGTGATAGACAGAGGCCCCCAGCCTATCATGGAGCTGTTTGAACAGATCCCGATTGAGGTGAAATACCGTCATCCCATAGGCTATCTAGTCTATGTGGAATTTCATCTTACCAGTGTGAATATGGAAGAAGGTGCCAAGCTCCTGGCAGAAATAGAACAGTATTACCAAAAGGATGATATGACGCCTCCTGCACTGAAAAGACGTATATCCGGTGAAATTGAACTTATAAGAAGCCTGTGTTGTTTTAATGATTTACGCAAAATGCATGAACATCAATTGAAGGCTCATAAACTGCTTGACGGCAGTTCTTCAATAATGAATAAAGATATGATTTTTACCTTTGGGTCCCCCCACAGCCTTTATCTTTACTACAGGGAAAAGGGTGAAATGCTGTGGACTGTGGAATATTTGGATACTATCTTTCCTTATTTTAGGGAGGCGGCAAACGGTTTAGGCACAGGCTTTGAATATACAGTAAGGGCGGAATACTGTCTGGAAACCGGTGATTATACGCAGGCGGAGCTTTATGGGTATAAGGCTATCTACAAAGCAGAGACCATGGATCAGATTAGTCTTATCATATGCGCAAATTTGATCCTTGCAAGACTGTCCATGGCACAGGGTGAATTTGACAAAGCAAAGGAAATCATGAATGACTTAAACTCCAAGGTATCCCGGTATAATAATCCCGTACTCAATTGCACCTTTGATCTGTGCAGCGGGTACGTAGGAGGCATCATGCAGGAGCCTCATAATTTTCCGGAATGGCTTAAATCTGGGGATATGGAGCAAAGCGATATCCTATACCAGGGAATGGCATTTAATTATATCGTTCACGCTAAAGCAGTACTGTTGGAGAAAAACTATATAAAATTAGAGGTGCTCTGCGAAGGAATGTATCCACTTTTCTCAATATTTAATAATCTTCTTGGTTATGTACATACCCATATATTAGACGCTGTCGCAAAATACAATCTCTACGGTATGGAAAAAGCAAAAGAGGCTATTTTACCAGCCTTGGAAATAGGTAGAGGAGATAATATTCTACTGTCCTTTGCTGAATACGGTATATATGTTTTGGACATATTGAAAGCCCTGCAAAAAGAAACAATCATGGATGAATATTTGGACAGGCTTGTGGCAAAAACAGCAGCCTACTGTCACAACCTAAAAAATATAGACAGCGAAAAATCGTCTTTTACTCTACTTTCGGAGCGTGAAAGAGAAATATTGCAGCTGATTGTAGAAGGCAAAATCAACAGGGAGATAGCCTCTCAGCTTTATATTGCAGAGGTTACTGTCAGAAAAACCATCACATCAATCTATCGAAAATTAGGCGTAAGTGGACGGGCAGCAGCTGTAAAAAAAGCTATTGAGCTAGAATTTGTTTAATTTTTTGAACGAAAAGTATCTCATGCGATAATATGAAAAAAATAAAAACTCTGCTATGTTTATATTTATCTCTAGGAAATTGTGGGTTTTAATTTACTGGACATGGGGTGTCTATAACAGTACTTTCACGGGCAATACTGCAGACTTATAATAAATACTGAATAGTAGAGGGACAAATTACTCTCTTTATTATAAACAAATAACTTAAACAGGAAAGGAGTTGTAAAATGTTTTAAATAATGAACTCATAAATTAAACTTAAAAGGGGGGCAAAAAATGGTTTCACAAAAGAAAGGCTTTAGAATTTTATTGATGATGTTATGCATGATACTTATCATAACATCAATGCCTTTAACAGGCTACTCAGCAATACACTCAGATATTGATACCCATTGGGCTAATGATGTTATTTCGAGATGGATTGATCAAGGTTTAATCAGAGGCTATCCGGATGGTACATTTAAGCCTGATAAACCTGTTTCACGAACAGAATTTATGACCATGATAAACAAAGCATTTGGGTATAATGAAACTAAAGATTTTAATTACATAGATGTACCTAAAGATGCCTGGTATGAAGGAGTTGTGGCAAAAGCACTGACAGCAGGATATATTACAGGCTATCCAGACGGTACGATCAAGCCTGATGCGGCTGTAAGCCGACAGGAAATGGCAGCTATTATTACAAAAATTAAAAAATTAGAAAATGACCCTGATGGCAGCTCTGTTTTTACCGATGCAGCAAATATTCCTGATTGGTCAAGAGGTGTTATTGGTGCAGTAACTAAAGCAGGTTATATGAAAGGTTATCCTGACGGTTCCTTTAAAGCTCAAAATACGGTTACTCGTGCAGAGGCTGTATCAGCACTGGATAGGGCTATGTCAATTACTAAAGGTTCAGAAAGGAAAGATAATCGGCTGGTATTTGATAAAGCAGGTGTTTACGGACCTGAAAATGCTATAGAAGATGTGAATACAGACGTAATCATTAAAGCCGATGGAGTAACACTGCAGAATCAAAAGATTTATGGTGACTTAATCATTGCTGAAGAAGTAGGTAAGGGTACGGTTACCTTAAACAATGTAATAGTGGAAGGAAACACCTTTGTAAGGGGCGGTGGTCCTGACAGTATTATTATTGATGGGGGACAGTATAAAAATATCATCATTCAAAATGTAGATGGAAAAGTACGAATTGTGGCAAAGGCTGTTAAAGGCCCGGATGGAAAAGCAGTAGATATAGTTGTTGCAGAAGAAGCTGCAGGAAATGAAGTAATACTTAATGGTGAATTTAATAGCATATTTATTGCAGGAAGCAATGTAGTTATCAGCACCCAGGGTGATACCAGTATTGGCACCATGACAGTGGGTAAAAATCTTTCCGGCATTACCTTAAATATAAACGAAGGTGCCAAGGTTAAAGATTTAATATTGTATTCGAAAGCAGCGGTGAAAGGCACAGGTATTATTCAAAATAAAACTGAATATTATAGTACGTCAACCGGAGGCGGAGGAGGCGGAGGCAGTCCGTCAAATAAGACCCCCAATAAAAATCCAAACCAGCCTGGAAAACCGGCACCGGCTAACGGAGCAGAAAAAGTAAAATTGTTACCGGTTTTAAGCTGGAGCTGCAGCGATCCGGATGGAGATGTATTAACCTATGATATTTATTTAGGAACTGACAAAGCTCTGGTAGAAAACCTGGACCCATCAGTTAAAAAGAAAACAGGATATAATAGCGCTACATACCTGCCGGGCAAGCTGGACAGTCTAACAACCTATTACTGGAGAATAACAGCAAAAGATGATAAGGGCGGTCAGACTACTGGACCCTTATGGAAATTCACAACCAAGGAACCGGAAACAGACTCCCAGGGGTATTTTAAGATAGAGAATGAGGATAAGACCAAAATAATAGAAGGTTATGTTACCCATAACCGTGGAGGTGCGGGAATTCCCGGGGCCACCATAAGCTACCCGGTGGATATTTTCGAAAAACCGGGAGATATATTGGTTTCCATCGATGAATATGCTGCCGCCAGAATCCAGAATGTATACTGGAAGAGCGTCACCGGTTATGTATATGGAGAGGAAAGTGTATCCAGCTACGTATATGGTGACAGTGGAAGCAGTGTCACCGAATACGTCTATGGATGGAATCAATTGGATTACATTTATGAAGTCCCAGTCAGAGATTTGTTTAACCCCTCCTGGGAAAAGACACCTCCAAGTATACAACTGGAAGGAATTACTCCCGGAGACACATTATCGGGAATTATTGAATTTGATTTGTCCTTCCAATCTGAATCAGGCATCTATGTTTATTACGTCTACCTGGGCGGAGAACAACGATATCCTAATGAAGACCTTGGTTTAGGAAAGTGGGACGAGAATTCTGCAAATGTATCAATTGATACAACCACTTATCCAAACGGATCAACCTATATAAAAATACTGGCCTATGATTATAACGAAAACTCGGTTTTATATGTTCTGCCTATAACTGTAAAAAATGATGTTAATCCCGGACAGCATGAGCCGCCAGGAAAAATTAACTATTTAAGTTTATCTACTGAGACCTATGGAGTGAATTGGGGCTTATATTCAATACCGGTAGATCAAATTAATACTATGGACAAAGATGACCAGAATAATATGCTGAATACTACTTCTATTCCTGACGATGTTACTATCCGTAATAGATTAAGCTGGGATTCCGCAACGGGAGCTGATGGCTATAAGGTGTACCGCAGCTTTGACGGGGTGAATTATAAACAAATAGGTACAGTAAAGGATAAAAAATACGTGAGTTCTTTTAGTTTCTATAATACATTTGAGGATACCAGTTATGGCCTGGCTATTGGAAAGAAAACCTATTATAAAGTTGTGCCCTACAACAGCAAAGGGGAAAACGACGAGGGTGCATTCATTCGCTATGGGGTTCCTTTACCGGGTTTTAATGTAATACTTGATAGTCCAAAGAACGGGGAAACCGGTGTTAAGCTCTCACCAACGTTTTCATGGCATGTTCAAACAATAGGCGGCAGCTTTGAGGATTATCAGCAAAAATACAAGAAAATAGATTTAGATCAAGAGCATACCATTCAGCTATTTGATGCAACAAATTATAAAATATTGGAACGATATTTAGATGAAAGCGATAATATATCTGACGATGAAAACAAATTCAAATATATGCCTTCTGACCTGTACCTGGAACCGGGCGGTATTTACTCATGGGACATTATAGAAAGTTACTATAGGGCAGTTCATGAAGATAATAATGACGGATATTCTGTTTCAGTTTCTTATGCTAAAGATGGACAAACCGGTTCCTCAAATGGGGAAAACATGTTTACTACAACCATTGATAATCAAGGAACTGACAATACATCTCAAATCGATTTTCTGGATTTTAAAAACAGTCAGTTTAATAAGGAACATGTGCTGGTGAAAGCCAATAACATGGCAGGCTTGGTAAAAACCCTTGATATTTTAGGCAGTGAAAGCCTTAAAGAATGGGATGAGACCGGATGGAGTATGGTAAAAGTACCACAGGGTAAAGATGTTAAAAGCTTTATTTTCCAGCTTCTTAAAGATCCCAATGTTGTTATTGCTCAGCCAGACTACCTGATTGACAATCCTGAGCCTGTTAAAGCAGATGATAGTCAAAAACTGCTGACCATGGCTGAATCTGTTTCTGCAAATACTATGATGGGGCCGGAAGTGGCAGTGGATAAATTATGGGGATTAAAGAATATTAATGCAGAAAAAGCCTGGCAGAAAACCACCGGATCAGAAAAAGTAATTTTAGCGATAATAGATACCGGTGTACAAACAGATCATCCTGAGTTCAGTGATAAGAGTTTTGTTGACCCCTATGATGCTACAGGAGAGGGAAGACCAAATATAGATCTTAATGGTCATGGTACCCACGTGGCAGGGATTGCCGGAGATAACGGCAGAAACGGAGAAATTGCCGGAGTAGCATGGGATTCTCCTATTATGCCTATAAGAGTACAGGATAGTTATAGAAACATTTTGACTTCTTATTTGATTGAAGCAGTATACTATGCAGCTGAATATGCGGAAAATAATCCTGACAAACGTGTGGTAATTAATATGAGTATAGGGAACAGAGGCTATAACTTTGCTTTTAAAGATGCCATTGATAAGGCTTTGGAAAATGGGGTGGTGTTTGTAAACGCTGCAGGCAACGACTCTAAAAGAGTACCAAGTTATCCTACCTCATATAACGGAGTTATTGCTGTGGCAGCCTCTACACCTGAGAATACAAGAGCAGATTTTTCAAGTATCGGTTCATGGACTTCCGTGGCAGCACCAGGGACTAAGATTTACTCAACATACCATGATTTTTTATCCGGGCATACCTATGAGTTCCTCAATGGTACATCTATGGCATCTCCATATGTGGCTGGAGCGGCAGCATTGCTGTTATCGGAATATCCTGAACTGACCCCTGCCCAGGTGAAAAACCAGCTGGAAAAAACCGCTCAAGGCAATGGTTTTACAGAAGAACTGGGATACGGTGTCATCGACATGGAGGCTATGCTGGGAGAAATTCAGCCCGTTGATGACGGTACTTTAAAAGTAAAAACCAATATTAAGCAAATAGAGTCAATTATCGGAGTGGGTTATGGAGTTCTCAGCGTATTTGACACAGATGAGAACCTGGTGAGCTATGGCACGACGGGGAAAGAGGGAGGCCATACCTTCCATTATCTTAAGCCTGGGGAATACAAGGTAGTGCTTTCCTACTATGATCCATTTAAGATGGAGTATCAACATGAAGTAAAATATGCAACTATCCTGTCCACTCAGACTGCAGAACTTGTATTCAATTTTGAAGTACCCCGGATTGAGATGGAAGTATTCTATACAGAGAATATTGAATTAGCCTGGAATGAACAACCTTACTATTTTAATTTCACAGTAGCTGAAAATGATGAAGGTATCTTTGAAATTGAAACTTCTTTCTTTGAGGAAGACAGTGATACGGTGCTTTATTTACTGGATGGAGAGGGAAATGAAATAATGTATAACGATGATTATAACGGCATCTATTCCTTTATCAAGATATATCTGGAAGCAGGAGATTATACCGTTGTAATTGAAGAATTTGATAATGATGATTTATACTGTACTTTAGAAATTAGAAAATTTAAAGTATTTTATGAAGATTGATTCATAAGGAACAAAAACTAATTCTTATCTTAAATTTGATTTCTTGCAAAAAGTATCTCATACGATAATATGAAAAATAGGAAAACTCTGCTATATTCGTTTTATGGTGGAGTTTTTATTTGTTTATGGAGGGGGAGATTAAGGGTGTCCAACATTGTAAGCGTTAAACCAAATGACGACTACACTTTGCTGATAGAGCTTGATAACCGGCATAAGATTATTTATGATATGAGGCCCAGGCTGCAGGCCGCCCGTTTCTGCGGACTTGCGGATTTAAACAGGTTTAAGGAGGTCAAGGTGGAACATGAAAAAACCCTTGTGTGGGATAACCTGTGCCAGATAACCATTGACGAGATTATCAACATGATTGAGAGATGATTTTTTTACAAACAGCAAAATCGTCAATGCGAATTTCGCGCTAAAGGGAATAAAATGAAGATGATAAGCGTCAGCCCATGTCATTCTGAAGCACAGCGGAGTATTCCGGACTATTTATGAATACCCATGAGAAAGCTTTTAGCAGGAATTTAAAATGTTTCAGGACAATTAAAACAGGAGGTTAGAAAATGAGGAAAAGAGGCTTTAATAAAATAACGGTATGGCTCATGGTGGTCTGTATGCTGGCAGGTGTGCTGATGACTGGAATGCCTATAACCGCAGAGGCGGAGGGCGATACCGGTGATGGGCGACAGGAGGGGGGGACGACTGTAACGGAGACGGTATATGGAGAAGAGGATCTAAATGATCCACAGCCAACGGTATTTAGCTTACTGGAATCCATGTTCACCGTCTCAGAGGGGGATGTATATGTTTATAATGGATGGACAGACGACATGGATGAAGTTATCACCTTCCCTGATGGGACTGTTATTGACGGGCATCAGTCAGGAGCCTACACCACGATTAAAGACGGTGTTGCCGGTGTTCAAAGTGGCAGGACAGTATATATTGCAGATGGAGATGGGCCTTATACCGGAACAAATAACAGAGATATAACGATTGATAAAAACCTTACTATCGTTGGAAAAAGCCAAGAAGGTACGATTATTGATGCTCAACAATCAAGCAGAATATTCACTATTGAATATGGCAGAAACGTTATTATAGGGAATCTGACATTTATGAACGGACAGGGACAGAAAATTTATTATTATGATGATGATTCTTATGCTGGTGGGGCTATTCTTAATGGAGGTACTTTAACTGTCTATGACAGTGCTTTTGCAGGCAATACCGCTGAAAATTGGGGTGGAGCTATTTATAATGATGAAGGTACTTTAACGGTCGATGGCAGTACTTTTACAGGTAACAGTTCTGGATTTTTGGGTGGTGCTATCCAAAATGACTTTGGTATTTTGACTGTCCATGGCAGTAGTTTCACAAATAATGATGCAGAATATGGTGGTGCTATCTACGAAAATTCACATGAGAGTATTTTAACTGTCCAGGACAGTACTTTCACAGGCAATGCTGCAGAAGTGGAGGGCGGCGCTATCTATAGTGGAAATAGTGCTTTGGTAAATAACTGCAGCTTCGTAGGCAACAGTGCAGAATATGCTGGTGCTATCAAAAATGCATATTATAGTACTTTGACTGTGCATAGCAGTACTTTCGAAAATAATACTGCCGGTTATGGTGGTGGAGCCATTTACAACGATTATAATTTAACTGTCCATGACAGTATTTTTACAGGTAATACTGCTGCAACGGTGGGCGGCGGAGCCATTTACAACGGAGGTTTTGGTGATCCGGATACTATTAACAACAGTACTTTTACCAATAATAGAGCAACGAATGCAGGTTATGGTGGTGGTGCTATTTGGAATTATGGAGATGTAGATTTAATTATAGACAACTGCAACTTTGCCAGTAACAGCGCTAATCGTGATGGTGGAGCTATTTATAATTATGGAGGCCCGATAACCGTAAATAATTCTGACTTCACCGACAACCGCGCGACACGTAATGGTGGAGGCATTTATAATGATGATACTTTGATTGTTGATGGCGGCACCTTCACCAATAACAGCGCAACAACTAGCGGCGGAGCGATTTACAATGCTGCTGATTCGACTGTGGATGACAGCACCTTCACGGGTAACAGTGCAACAGCTAGCGGCGGAGCGGTTTACAGTACCGGTAATTCCAGTAGATTAACGGTAAGAAGCTGTAGCTTTACCAGTAACCGAACTGCTAATACCGGTACGAACCGTAATGGCGGAGCGATTTACAGTACCGGCAGTTCCAATAGATTAACGGTTACAAGCAGTAACTTCATTACGAACAGCGCAAATACTAATGGTGGAGCCGTATATATTAATTCCGGCAATGCAGAAATTTATTTCAACAGAATTATTGGGAATACACCTAATAATAATCAAATACGCCGTCAAGGAGGAACCGTGAATATTAACAATAACTGGTGGGGAGATAACGGCGGAGCGACTGGAAAAATATCAGGCACTGTGGTGACTCCAACCACATGGTTGCTTTTAACAGTGAAAGCAGATCCAACCACTATTGATATTAACGAGACATCAACAGTAACAGCAGACTTATTGCATGACCAGAATGGTAGCTATCATGCTCCGGCAAACGGGCATGTTCCGGATGGAATACCCATAACATTTAATATCACTAATTCAGAGGCTCCCGGCAACATTGACCCATTGTCAGGCATCATGGTTAATGGCCAGGCAACATCTGATTTCACTGCAAGCAATCCAGATATAGCTAATATCACGGCAACGGTTGATGATCAGCAATTTTCAACTGAAATCACCATTAACAAAACCCCGACAGGGTTGACGGTTGACGATGCAACCGGGGATAATGGCCAGACAATTCCTATAACCGCACTTCTAACGGATTGTAATGATCAAGCATTAACAGGTAAAAGCATTACATTTAGTGTAGGCGGAACCGATATAGGCGCTGCAATCACAGATGCTGGTGGAATAGCTGCAATCAGTTATACAATCACAGAAAGTGAAGGCAGCTATCCTATAACCGCCCAATTTGCAGGGGATACCGGATATATTGACAGTATTGGTACAGGCACATTAACTGTAAATGCCGCAGCTGTGACACTGGAAAGCATAGACGTAACGGCTCCTCCGGACAAGACAATTTATTATGTAGGGGAAGCCTTTGACCTAACAGGTTTGGTTGTAACCGGTACGTACAGCGATGGTTCCAGTGCAGTGCTCAACATCATCATGGATGACATAAGCGGGTTTGACAGCAGCAGGGCAGTAGCAGGCCAGGAAATAATCGTGACGTATGAAGGCAAGACAGCGATCTTTACGGTGGATATCGTGACCGTACTCCAGCCTGCCATCAATAGCGTGACACTGAGTCCCGCCACCCACGTGGCCGGAAAAGCGCAGACTGTACAGGTGAACGTGGTTACCCGTGATGTGGCGGATGATACTCCCGTGACGGCTTCCCTCGTGGACAGCCAAGGCAGAGAGCTGAATCCGGCTATAAGCAATAGCGGTACTACCAATGGTAATGCAGTATCATTCAGCATTAACATAGGCGGGAGTGTATCCTCTGGGGACTACCAGGTCAAGGTAGAGGTGAACGGTGTAACAGAGGCGTACCTGACCCCATATAGCATCACCGTGGCTGAGGTGCCCTTGGCGATCTCTGCCACCGACCCGGTGGGAAATGCCACCGGCATAGCCATAGGCAAAACCGTTACGGTTGTTTTCAATAAAAACATTCAGGCTGGACCGCAGTACGAAAATATAAGTATCACCTATGGACAAGGGAGTGAGGTCTCCGTAAATAAAAGCATCAGCGGCAGCACTCTGATACTACAGGCTAGTCTGGCCTACAGCACTGTTTACACCGTAATCATTCCTGACGGAGCCATAGAGGGCACGGACAGCAGCAGGCTGGCCTCGACCTATGAATTTAGCTTTACCACCCGAACTCAGTCTAACGGCGGAGATGGAGGGGGCCGTGGAAGTGTTTCTGCCCCGAAAACATCCATTATCACCGATGTGATGGAAACTGCTGGAGATAAGTCAATGGATAAAGCTTTGATAGACAAAGGCAAAGCAATGATTTCCATGGCGGGCAGCGTCAATAACTTCACCGAAATATCCGCTGCCGTCATTAATAGATTGGCAGAACACAAACAATCCTTTTTTGTAGAAAATACAGGCGTGCAGCTGGAATTTGTCCATGGTTTCCTAAATGGTGAACAGCTGACCGGCACCTCCGGCAAAACTGTAGTAGAATTGGGAGTCAGGGAAGTAAGCGAAGAAGAAAAGGAAGGCATATTGGCAAGAACAGCTGAGGGACAGAGGACCGGACTGTTTGAAATAGGCGGACAGATATTCGATCTCACCGCACTGATCAAGAATGGAGAAGATACAACGAGAATAGAAAAATTCGGTCAGCCTGTAGCTGTCACCATAGACCTGTCCCACCTGGGCCATCTGAGTCCGGAGCAAATCAGCCAACTAACAGGTACGCGGCTGGAAAAAGACAAATACGGCAACCTCGTGCCGGTGAGCCTGGGGGGGAAATACGACCCGGCCATCAGGACCTTCACCTTCTATACAGACAAATTCAGCCTGTATACTGTGATGCAGGCGAAGGAAACAAAACAATTGCTGAATATCCAGCTCACCATCGGCAGCAGCACTGCCACCGTTAATGAAAAAGCGGTGTCCATAGATGTACCGCCTGCCCTTATAAGCGGACGTACCCTGGTGCCGGTAAGATTCATTGCCGAAAGCATGGGTGCAAAGGTGGATTGGCAAGGGGAGACCCAGACCGTTAAAATCACCCTGGAGGGGAATGAAATAAGCCTGGTCATAGGAGAGGCCAAACCGGAAGCGGGATTAGAGGTACCGGCCATCATAATAAATGGCCGTACCCTGGTACCTCTGCGATACGTATCGGAAATGCTGGGTGCCCATGTCAATTGGTTTCCATCGACAAAAACAGTGGAAATAGTAAAATAAATCTGATTTTTTGTCAAAAAGTATCTTATGAGATAATATGAAAAACATAAAAACTCTGCTATGTTTATATCATGGCAGAGTTTTTATGTATGAAAAATGCATAAAAATAGGCTGTAAATATTGTAAAACAGAGAATAAACCAAGGGGGATGTGATTATTGTTGGAAAACAAGAATGTGTATCAAAAGAGTCTTGTTTCGATGCCGGGATATATTGCACAGTCATTAATAATGGTACTGGGGATGGCTGTCCTGTTTGGATTCTTTTCAGGCAGGTTCATAGGTATTTCCGACACCCTTATGACGATAAAGCTGGTATTTTCGTTCCTTACCGCAGGGGTTGTTATAACGGTTGTAGTGATCGTTAGAAATTATTCCCGGTTTATCAAACCCATCAATGAAATTTCCAATTATGCGGATGCTCTGTACAATAAAAATTTAACCTATGAAATAGATATGAAGAAGTCAGGCGGGCAGAAACCTGTTTGTGGCCAGCTCAAAGTGGTCGGCAATATCCATACAAAGAACCTTCTGGAGGATTCACTGATGGGCATGGATACCGTAAACAATCAGTGCGACAATTTATCAAAGACAAACACTGAAATAGTTATGGCAATCAACTGCGTAGCGAAGGAAGTTGAAAAGAACATAGCAACCATATTTAACGCTCAAAACAGGATAAAGGGTATTGATACCGGTATCAATGAGTTCATGGATGATTTTGAAGTAACAGTAAAGGGTCTGAGCAAGACGGTTGATTTAAGTAAGGAAGGCGACAGAAATGTCGTTATACTTATACAATCCCTCAAATGTAAGGAAGACTTGCAGAACAATGAACAACTGAGACGTTGATGAAAGAATATATACGGATGCGGTATGAAATATTATTTTGCAGCTTTGATATTTTTATATTTATAATTTTTTAGAGGCTTTGCCATCTCATGGATAAGGTTATCCAAAAATTTTTATTAGTATGTGACTAGGGTCACAGAGTAGGTTTATAAAAAATGGTATATTTTATATATGATAAGAATTATCAATTGGACAATGATATTAAATGAAATAAAGTTACTGCTTTAAACAAGCTATATCTTATAGCTTGTTTAAAAAATTAGAAAGAAGGGATGAGCGGGATATGAAAAAAGAAATCAAGTACATTACTATTGACGGGCGTGGGGAGCATGAGTCCTTTAGAGATTGTGTTACCAAAGCAGTTCAGGATTTGAAAGTAAATGAAGGAATACATGTCATCAAGGACTTTGAGCCATTTCCCATGTATAAAATGATGGAAGATAAGGGTTTTGACAGATATATAGAAAAAATAAGCGATGAAGAATTTCATGTTTACTTTACACCAAAGACGGGGTTTGAAAAAATTAAGATGGGAGAATATCTAAACCTCGATGATAACAAAATAGAAAAAATCATGAATATCAAATTGAATTATCTAAGAGGGAATATCTCTTTAGAAGCAGCAAAAATGGAAATGAAAGCATCCTTTGAAAAGGTAACGGCTCAAGAATTTGCCATATGTGAACAATATCTTCAGCAGTATGGGATTACGGACGATGTGTTAGCGGAAAGAATGGATGAGATACTGGAAATCTTCGATGGAATCCTGGTGAGCAACAAATTAAATCTCCCCTCAGGACACCCCATTAGGACTTACTTAGACGAAGTTGAGGCCATCAGGAAGATACTCAACCAAATGAGAGACCTGCTGCAGAAGAAGTTTATCAAGAATCAATGGGCTGAACTGTATGATCAATTAGGAGAAATCAATATTCATTTTTCCAGAAAGCAGAATCAATTGTTCCCGGCACTGGAAATCAAAGGCTTTGACAAACCGTCAAAAGTGATGTGGACACTAG
The DNA here is from genome assembly GCF_001750685.1 of Geosporobacter ferrireducens. Classification (GTDB taxonomy): domain Bacteria; phylum Bacillota; class Clostridia; order Peptostreptococcales; family Thermotaleaceae; genus Geosporobacter; species Geosporobacter ferrireducens. The sequence continues at coordinate 4,720,177 of NZ_CP017269.1, forward strand.
AGAACCATATTAGAGACATCATTAAAAAAGCGAAGGGATATCTGGAAGCGGATCAAGATGATGCATTTTTGAGCCTTCAAGATGAAGTAATTGAAATGGTGGAGGATATGATGGTAAAAGAAGAGGAGATTCTCTATCCCACTTCAATGGATTTACTTTCCGATGAAGATTTTGTTGAGATGAGAAAAGGGGACGATGAGATTGGTTATTGCCTGATTGAACCACCGCTGCCCTATGGAAACAGAGCAGGAGAAAATATAGATATTTCCTCAAAAAATGAGCTTCTGAAAGATCTGGAAAACCTGCTGCAAAAACATGGTATGCTTCCTACAGCGTCAAATCATGAAGTCTTAGACGTGAGCCAGGGAAAGTTAACCCTTGAACAGATTAATCTTATCTTCAAACATCTACAGGTAGATTTATCCTTTGTAGATGAAAATGAAATTGTGAAATTCTATAGTGATACGAAGCACAGAGTGTTCCCGAGAAGTGCAGGGGTGATTGGGAGAAAGGTTCAAAACTGCCATCCAAGGGAAAGTGTAGATACAGTTGAAGAAATTATCAGGGCCTTTCGGGCCGGAGAACAGGATGAGGCGGAATTTTGGCTGGAAATTGGTGGGAGATTTATCTATATCATTTATAACGCAGTAAGAGACGAAGATGGCAATTTTAGAGGCGTACTGGAGATGATGCAAGATGTAACCAGAATCAGGAGCCTGGAAGGAAGCCAGAGACTTCTGTCTTGGAATGACAAAAAACAAGATGCTAGAAAAGAAGAGGAAAACCACAGGGAAATTAAAAATGAATATGGAATCTCTAAGGAAACGGTTATTGGAGATTTGGTTAAAGAATATCCCTTTATAAAAGAATTCTTATTCAATTTGTCCCCTAAATTTAGCAAATTGAAAAACCCAGTTCTCTTTAAAACAATGTCTTCCATAGCGACCATGGAAATGATCAGTGAAAGAGGCGGATTTGAGGTGCAAGGCCTTATTGATAGAATCGTGAAGGAAATCGACTCTAAAAAGTAAAAAGATTGGAGTTTAGGATGATGAAAATCTTATTGATGGTTATAGGAAGCATTAGCTTAGGATTAGGAATGATCGGCGTTGTTCTGCCGGTACTTCCAACCACCCCCTTTTTATTGATCTCCCTTGCCTGCTATATGAGAAGCAGCAGAAAACTGTATGATTTTGTGCTTTCTAATAAATACTTGGGTCCCTATGTAAAGGACTATGTTGATGGTAAAGGTATTCCGATAAAAGCCAAAAAAAGGGCAATCTTTTTGATTTGGATAACCATAGGCTTTTCTGTTTTATTTGTTATCGATAAAATCTTTTTGAGGCTGATGCTTCTGACCATTGCAAGTATTGTTTCCATATACATCTGGACCAGAAGCACGCCGGAAAGCAAGAACATAGCGGATATCAATCAGCAGTAGACTGATTTTGAATGAAAAGCTTAAGGCATGAAATATTCCTTGGGCTTTTTCTTTTACTTCATTGATGCTTTCAATTCTCATATTAGACTTCGATTGGCAGACTTAATATCCTAAAAGCGGATTTGCTATTTTTTAACAATTAAGTGATCTCCATTTATAAGCTGGAGAATATCTGCTAAAAAAGCTTCTGCAATGGCATCAGATATTGCAACTAATTCTTCCTTGTCTTTTGCCAGTAATGTCAAGGGTGCACCACCTAAATAGCGATTTTTATCCGTTGTAATATATGCCAGGATACTATTGCTTTGACCTTCGTTTTTTTTCATTATTAACCACCTTTTTTTATATTTAATAATTCAGGATTTTTTTTCACCGTTTCTAGCAAAGGCGTTAATGAAATGGTTTCTTTTAATAAATTAAAGTTTTTAATAATAGGGACGAATGCTATGATAATTTTCCCGTTGCTTGGATTTTGAACACTATAGATCTTCCTCTGGCCCATTCTCCGTGTTACTTCAAATAAAATGGCCTGCCGCTGTCCGCTATTTAGAAGAGGGATTTGGTAATGCTCATGATTCGGATGAATCACCGCAGCAAGTCCATCCTTGAGAAACCATTCTTTTGCTTCCTCTCTGCCCATCAAATTGGAAACCAGCATATCATCCACATATAGGTCGGAACCCTTAATTTCAATCTTACCTTCAGTTATCGCAGCAATATCTTGTACTTTTTGCCGTTCTGTGTGTCTCTTAAGCATATAAAATAAGGTAAGTCCCACTATGGAACCACATACAACTTCAACCCATGCAGGAACATTCATCAGTTTTTGAAGCAGCTGAATCGTAAGGGCTGTAGCAAAGGAAACCAGTAATGCGATGTAGTTGCGTGCTTCAAATATTTTTGCAATTCCGTCAATATAAGCTTCTCCGCGCCTTGTATACTCTTGTCCTTCGAGATCTAAAAGACTCTCTCTTTCTATTTTACGCACATCCCGGAAATGTTGTATTCCTAAAGCCAGGAAGGTAACGGCTGTAAATTCCTTTGCCATTAAAGACGGAATGATAAAAGCGCCTAATGCAGCGGCAAGCCCTCCCGTTACAGCGTGAATTAAATAGCCGTTTGGGTAATTGGGATATTGTCTGTAATCCAGTTTAATGGATAGAATTCGGCTGAATGTTCCAATAAAGGTGGCTGTAATAATAAGAATTAACATTTCAGGTGAAATACCATTGTTATTGTTTGGCATTTTAAAAACCCCTTATAGACCATTTTGAAAGCAGTGCCTATTCAAAAATCTGGGAAGACTATATAAGTTGCAATAAATAGGTTACATCCGCTACGCCACGGGGACAGTTCCTCAGGCACATAAAAAACATCTGTGCCAGACGAACCGTCCCCATGACTCCGCTATCTCACACAGAGTTGTAATAGCTTTATTGCAACTTATATAGTTTTGAAAACGCTTTATTTCCTGATTTTTGAGCACACACTAATATAATTCGTTAAACATAAATTTTTTATACAAAGAGTTATTCTTTGGGATTCCGTGTTAACACGCTAACTTTATAGGGAATAAAAGCAGTTGCCCAGGCGAATAATAGATGGGTATAGGCGGATATAAATTTCAATATTTTTCTAAAGGTGGTTCAAATTTCATGAGTTGGAGTATTGGAAAAAGTATTTACCGGAAAGACGGATTGGAAAAGGTAACAGGCGCAGCTAAATATACAGATGATTATTCAAGTAAAGACATGTTACATATAAAGTTGGTTGTAAGTTCTTATGCACATGCAAGAATAAAAGCAATTGATACCACAAAAGCACTGGAAATGCCTGGGGTCCGGGGGATTATTCTTGGTCAGCCGCTTCCGTTAACAGGGGAGGAGATTAAGGACCGGCCGCCAATTGCCTATGATAAAGTACGTTATCACGGGGAACCGGTAGCTGCTGTAGTGGCAGATACCGCTCTTCAGGCGAAACGGGCTGCTGAGTTGATAGAAATTACATACGAACCGCTGCCCGTCGTGAATTCTCCAAAAGATGCCCTCCTTGCGGGCGCTGCTTTAGTCCATGAAAATTTAGCTGCATATGAAAGAATAGAGCATGTTTACCCGGAGGCCAATACGAATATTGCTGATCGTACGAAAATCCGAAAGGGAAATATGGAAGAAGGCTGGAAGCAGAGTGAGGTAACGATAGAGGCCGATTTTTCCTTTTCCCAATCTGACCATATTGCCATGGAAACAAGATGTGTCATAGCAGAAATCCGTCCAGACGGCTGTGTTGTGTTTACATCTGCTACGCAGTCTCCATATATCATCAAAAAATTAATGAATAATTACTTTAACCTTGAAGAAGGAAAGATCATAGTCAATACGCCCCTGGTTGGAGGCGGATACGGCGGAAAAGTAGCCGTTCAATTAGAATTGATCGCATATATGGCAACACTTGCTGTTGGAGGAAGACCGGTAAAGCTGTTAAATACCAGAGAAGAAGATATGATTACATCTCCAGTACATATAGGCCTGGATGCGTGTATTAAGCTGGGATCAACAAAAGACGGGAAGTTAACTGCAGCAGAAGTTTTATATATGTTTGATTCGGGGGCGTATTCCGACAAGGGGACGACGATAAGCCGGGCAGCTGCAGTCACTTGTACCGGACCTTACCACATTGAGAATATTTCGTGCGATTCCCTGTGTGTCTATACAAATCATCCATATGTAACGGCTTACAGAGGCTTTGGTCATTCGGAACTTTTATTCGTTTTTGAAAGAGCAATGGATATGCTGGCGAAGAAATTAGAAATGGATCCCCTTGCGCTTCGGATGAAAAATGCAGTTTTACCTGGACATACAACGCCTACTCAAATTCTCCTTAATAAAAGTACAGTGGGAAATTTACCTGATTGCATTGAAAATCTGAAACAACTAATGAACTGGAATGAAGGACAAGTCATTCGGATAAGTGACCGGAAAGTTCGCGCAAAGGGAATTAGCTGTATTTGGAAGACTTCAACAATCGATAGCCAGGCTGGCTCAGGGATTATATTATTTTTTAACAGAGATGGAAGCGTAAACATTGAGTCTGGTGTTGTTGAAATTGGTATGGGCACGAAGACCATACTCACCCAGTTGCTGGCAGAAAAACTAAAAATGGATATCAATAAAATACATGTTAAGATGGAAGTCAATACGCAAACAACACCCGAGCATTGGAAAACTGTAGCCAGTAGAGGTACACTGATGGCTGGCAGGGCATTATTGAAAGCGGTGGATGACGCAATGATGCAATTAAAGGATATTGCTTCCCGGATATTAATGTGTTCGCCTGATGACCTGGAGGTAGGAAATGAAATGGTGTATGTGCGTGATGAACCGGATATTTTTATAAAAGTTAAAGATATTTGTTTTGGATACAAATACCCAAGTGGCTATTCAATTGGCGGACAGGTAATTGGGAGAGGTCAATATTCGTTAAGGCACTTAACACATATTGATCATGAGACGGGTGTAGGCAGGCCTGGCCCGGAGTATACAGTGGGTGTCCAAGGCGTAGAAATAGAGTTCGATACAAGGGATTATACCTATAAAGTACTTAAGGCCTACTCAGTTATTGATGTGGGGAAAGTACTAAATATGAAATTAGCGCAAGGCCAGGTGATGGGGGCCATGGACATGGGGTTAAATTTCGGAAGCAGTGAAACCTTTATATTTAGTGCGGAGGGAAAAGTGCTTAATCCTCGCCTGCGTTCCTATATTTCTTTCCGGTATGGTGATCATCCGGAATATATTGTTCACTTTGTTGAAACACCTCATATCGACGGTCCGTATGGGGCCCGCGGCGTTGGAGAGCATGGGTTGCTAGGTATGCCTGCGGCATTGGCAAATAGCTTGTCAACCGCAGCTGGAATAGAGTTAAAGAAACTCCCTCTTACACCTGAATTAATTTGGAGAGAAAAGAAAGGTGCGGGTCAAAGTTGATTACATATGATTTTGAGTATTATAAACCATCCTCTGTTGAGGAAGCTGTATCATTGTTTCAATCATTGGATCAACAGGGGAAGGAACCAGTCTATTTTTCAGGTGGCACAGAAGTTATTACTTTAGGAAGAGTAAATAGAATTAAAACAGGTGCTGTCATTGATATTAAAGGGATCCCTGAATGTCTTGTGCTAAAAAAAGAAGTCAATAAGCTTACTTTAGGGGCGGCACAAGCATTAACGAAGATTCGGGAAACACAATATTTTCCATTTTTAAGCAAAGCAATAGTCGAAATTGCGGACCATACAGCACGGAATAAAATAACATTAGGCGGGAATATTTGCGCAAATATTATATACAGGGAAACGATCTTGCCGCTTCTATTAACAGATAGTCAAATCATCGTTACGGGTCCTTCCGGTATAAGACAGCTATCGATAAATGAGCTGTTTGATCAGATCCTAAAACTGCAAAGGGGAGAACTGCTTGTTCAAGTCATTACAGAAGATAAGGCGGTTCAATTGCCCTTTCTTTGTATCAAAAAGCGAAGAAACTGGGATGTTGGCTATCCACTGATTACAACTGCAGCCCTGAAAAAAAATGAACAGATCCGGTTTGCCTTTAGTGGTTTATGCGCGTACCCCTTTCGCAATGAAAAAATGGAAGAAAGCTTAAATAATCAACAATTGTCCAGAGAAGAAAGAATTGAAGAGGCAATGCAGCATATTCCTGCACCTGTTATAGATGATGTTCAGGGTTCTGCAGATTATCGAAGGTTTGTGTTGAAGAATACATTGCTAGATGTTCTAGATACGATGGAGGGAGTCGAAAATGTATAAATCAGAAATTACCTTAAATGTAAATGGTGAAGAGCGATCAGCCTATGTACGTCATGCAGATACCTTATTATATGTTCTTCGTGAGGAGTTGGGATTAACAGGGGCTAAACCCGGTTGTTTAAATGGGGATTGTGGCGCTTGTACCATTGATGTAGATGGTGAATCAATGAAATCATGTTTGATGCTCGCTGTAGAGGCTGTGGGCAAGAAAATTACTACAGTGGAAGGGCTTGAAAACCTACCGCTTCAAACGGAATTCATTAAAAAGTCTGCCTTCCAATGTGGCTATTGTACCCCTGGTTTTATTATGAATGGCAGCTCCTTAACTAAAAAATATCCAAATGCCGATGATACGCAGATAAAGGACTGTTTAGAATCAAATATTTGCCGTTGTACAGGATATCAAGAAATTGAAGAGGCCGTAAAATCAGTGCTATCTAATGACGCCACCGTTTAAGCACCTTATAATTGAATAATGAAATTGTGAATAAGGCACCTATTGGAGAATCAATCCCGCAGGTGCCTTATTATTAGTTCTCCAGTTGCTGCGCTTGTTGTAGCTGCTGCATGGCTTGCTGCAGTTGTTGGTGAACCAGTTGAAATTGTTGTTTTTGAGCTGGCTGAGCGCTGGTTTGAGCTTGCGTTAGCTGTTGTACAGCCTGCTGTAAATGTTGTTGCGCCTGTTGAACAGCTTGAGGATTTGCTACCTGTGTTGCTTGTTGAATTGCCTGCAATGCTTGCTGGATAGACTGCTGTGCCTGCTGGGCTGCCTGTTGGGCTTGTTGGTTTTGCTGCATGGTTTATATGCCTCCTTCAGTTGTGATTCATCCTGTCTCTATATCATGCCATTAAAATTTTATAGTTATACGGATCACAGGGGCATAGCAGCAGAAAATAAGGCATTTATCTTGCAGCAACGTTCTTTGTTACGATCACATCGCTGTCCAGGCCAAGTACGTTTGTAACCACTACTTGTCCCACGGAAACCGGTGCGGTTAAACGTGTTTTTTTGATAACTTCCATTACATCGAAAATTCTTTCTTTAGGAATAGGCTTGGAAAGCCGCACACTTACCAAAGGCAATTCGCCGCCTTCCAATAGGATCGAGGAGGCAATATTGCGGTGAGGATTGGTCAGTTCCTGGTTTACATATTCACGTCCCCGTTTGCAGGCAGCGCCTTCTATGGAAAGAATTTTTCCGTCTCTAATTTCCGCTGTAATCTCACATCCTGTCGGACAAATGATACAAGTATATTCCTTTAGCATTTTACGCGCACCTCCAAGTCCTTATCGGATTGCAGCAGTTTATGGCTGATTGGTATATTAATCATCTCTGCCGGAATTACTTTTTTAAAGGCAACGGATTTTATTATTGAACCTTCTTGTACCACCTCAATTTGGCAGTCTCGGAAAGGCTTTCTTACGCGCATGGAAAGATTAAAATCTTTTGTACCGCTTACCTGCTGTGGAATTGTGTAGCCGATTTCCGGGCTGGTAGAAATTTTGATGCCGCACGGTGACAGGCTATGATCCTGCACATATTCGGTAACTGCTTCCGCAAGACGCTCTGCTTCAAGGGAAACAAAATCTACAAGATCGTGCACATGCAGTACATTTCCGGCAGCAAATACGCCGTCAACACATGTCTGGTAATTTTCATCAACAATGGCACCTTTTGTACGCCCGTCTAACTTGACTCCAGCCGAAAGTGAGAGCTCGTTTTCGGGGATAAGTCCTACTGAAAGAATCAGGGTGTCACAGGCATACTCTTTTTCAGTGCCGGGTATAGGCTTGAGATGCTCATCTACTGCAGATACAGTAACACCTGTCAGCCTGGAGCCGCCGTGGATATTTGTAACAGTGTGGCTGAGGTAGAGTGGAATGTCATAGTCCTTTAGACATTGCTCGATATTACGTGGCAGACCGCTTGGATAGGGGAGAATTTCAAATACGGCTTTTACCTTTGCTCCCTCCAAGGTCATGCGGCGTGCCATAATCAGCCCGATGTCGCCGGAACCAAGGATAATGACGTTCTTGCCTACCATAGTGTTTTGAAGGTTTATATAGGACTGCGCCACGCCTGCAGTGAATACACCGGTGGGACGTTCGCCAGGAATTGCTAATGCACCACGGGTACGTTCGCGGCAGCCCATCGTCAAAATGACTGCCTTGGCTTGCCAAGTCATCAGACCTTTTTTAGAAGCTGCTGTGATCTTTTTGTCTTTTGTGACCGACAAAACGGTAGTATCCGTAACATATTCAATGTTTAGTTCTTCTGCCTCGTCGATAAACCGTTGTGCATATTCCGGACCGCTCAGTGTCTCTTTGAAGCGTGTAAGTCCAAAACCGTCGTGGATACACTGGCGCAGGATGCCGCCCAAAGTTTTTTCCCGTTCAATAATGAGAATATCCCGAATGCCTTTTTTATGAAGCGACACAGCTGCGGCAAGTCCCGCAGGTCCGCCGCCAATAATGATTACATCTTTATTTACGATATTCATTCTCTCACCTTCCCTGTAAACATATTGGAGCCGTTGCGCGCATAAAGCACATTCGTGACATCCTTATCAAGCTCTTCCTGGATCATTTGGGCAATGCGCATCTGGCAGTAGCCGCCCTGGCAGCGCCCCATCATTGACCGGGTACGGTATTTGATTCCAACCATGGTGTCAACTCCTAGCGGGTTGTGTATCGCCTGCAGGATTTCGGCTTTGGTAACGGTTTCGCAGCGGCAGATAATTTCGCCGTAATCAGAGTTTTCTGCAATTAAGCGGGCTTTTTCCTCATCGCTCTGTTCAGAAAAGCGGACGATACCTTTGCGATTCGGGTTAAAGGTTTTATTGAGGCTAGGCATTTCGCGTTCTACCAACAGTTTGACCGCACGACGTGCAATCGGAAGTGCAGAGGTCAGTCCCGGCGATTCAATACCGATAAGGTTGACGGTGTTTGGAGCTTCTTCCCGCGCTTCAATGACAAAATCTTTTACAGCACCTTCACCATCCAGCCATTTTGGCTGGATACCGGAGTAGTTACGGATATAATCGGACTTATGAATATGAGGCCATAGATTTGAGGCGTCCTCTGCAAGGTAATCCATATTCTTCTGTGGTACGCCGTAATTGGTAAAGTCTTCTACATAATCGGCATTCGGACCAACAGTTACATTGCCATCGACAGTGGGTGTTACATGGATGCCCATATAGGTAGTGCTAGGAACAGGATAGACGGGCATAGGAAGTAAAGGACCCACCCTTTTGTCCAAAATGAGATAATCTCCTTTGGTGCCGGCGAAACGGTAACCGTGGATGCCTAACATTTCTGAGATTTTGACACTGCCCAGTCCGGCACAATTGACGATCCAGCGGGTATTAAAATTACCCTGTACGGTTTTAACCGTGTAGATACCTTTCCCATCACGGTGGATACCGATTACCTCATGGTCAAAATGGAAATCAACTCCATTCATCTTGGCGTTTTCTGCCAGTGCAATCGTATAATGGAATGGGTCTACGATACCGCTGAGGGGAGAAAACATAGCAAATTTGCCAACTGCGGCGGGTACTAACGCATGCAGCCGTTCTTCATCTATTATTTCAAGACCCACGCTGCCATTAATTTTACCAATTTCAATTGTCTTTAGAAGGCTTTCATAATCTTCCGGAGTATTTCCTACCAGAACCTTACCGGTGCGTTTGAAAGGAATATCCAGTTCTTTGGCAACCTGATCAAACTCTAAACATCCTTCTACACAACATTCTGCTTTGCGGGTACCAATATCGTAGGCAAAACCGCCATGGATTACAGCGGAGTTTCTACCGCTTGTTTCGAAACAGACATCGCGGTTTTTTTCTAAAACGCCGATTTTCAGCTCATATCTTGCCATCTCACGGGCAACCGCGCTACCAACCACGCCCGCACCGACAATCAGCACGTCGTATACTTGTTTCATATGCTTTTCCTCCTTGAAATCATCCAATGATTATATCAAGATTATAACACCAAACTTCAAATGCAACAATAGTTTTATGCTATAAATTAGATATTTTCCCTTAAAAACAGAAAAAATATGAAATGAAATGCAGATAATCATCCTACGAATTTTCTAAAATAAAACCCATATCCCTTGTTGAATTTAGGGTATATGGGTTATCTGTTTTACAGTCAAAGGTCTTTTCCTTCAATAAACCGATTGCGGTTGTAAAGCAAATGAAACAGCATAGCCTGTTGTGCGTCTGCTGCGCGCCCGTCACGCACGGATTCGAAAATTTCCCGATGGGACTTTACCGTTTGGTCAAATTCCTGCTCCACTACCATAGCGGCAAATACGGTGATACCTTCGCAGATGACGGGAATCAGGTTAGACATTACCATATTTTTACTGCAGGCGGCAAGCTGAGTATGAAAGTCCACATCTTTTTGTGTAAAATCCTGGCGTTTATGAATGAGTGCTTCCACTTCATCGCATAGATCGCCCAAGATCGCAATATCCTCCGGTGTTGCATTTTGTGCCGCCAGTGCCGCAATCTGCGGTTCAACGATGTATCGAATCTGCAGCAGATCCTCCGCCAGCTTCTGGCGATCCTCCATAAGAGAAAATCCAAGTGGGTCGTCTGCAACCCCTTTTTTCTCTGAAATAAAGGTACCCGCGCCTTGACGGATATATAGAATGTTTCGTGAAGCAAGTGCACGCAGGGCCTCACGTACGGTATTCCGGCTTACGCCGAGCTGCGCCGAAAGTTCATATTCATTTGGCAGCTTTTCTCCTGCACGATATCCACGCTCTCGAATTAGGCGCATTAATTCGTCTGCCGCTCTATCACCAAGTGTTCTGTTTTCCATCTGTAACATTGACTCCTTTCAGTTATTCATTTCTATCGTCATATCCGGATTTTGATAAAAGATCTATGTACCAGCTGTCAGCAGCTTTGCTGCAACAAGGGGAATTTTTAATTCAATTGTATAATATAACACTTTTTTTTTCAATCGGCAAGCCGGAACGGGCTTTGTCTGCTGCAATTGACAGGATAGAAACTATGAAATAAAATGATGTTGAGAGGTGGGGAATATACCTAGACATGAAAGGGAAAAGGAAAATTTTAGCCTGTTGTTTAGTGGGATAATGATAGGTTTCTGTTTTTCTGTATTTATGATAACTATTTGTGTTATAGGGTGGATGGCAACAGCTGTTATGACAAACTTAATTAAATTATGGGACAGAGAGGAACGATGAATGAAAAAAACAGCATATCTTTTCGTTATTATGGCAGCAGTATTATGGGGAACCATTGGAATTTTTGCAAAAAAGTTAAGTGCCTTTGGATTTGATACCCTTCAAATTGTATCCATCAGAGCTATTATTGCTTCAATTGCTATAAGTATATTTTTATTGTTTAAAAATAAAGAACTTTTTAAAATTGACTTTCGTGATTCTCTATACTTTGTCGGCACTGGAATATTCAGTTTTGTGTTTTTTAATTGGTGTTATTTTATTGCCATAAATAAAACTTCCTTGTCTGTTGCTGCGATTCTTTTATATACGGCTCCTACGATGGTAATGATTTTTTCGGCAATATTATTCAAGGAAAAGATGACAAAGAGAAAACTGGTTTCTTTATTTTTAACTTTTATTGGGTGTATTCTTGTCACAGCTTTTGCCGGAAATGCAGGCCAAAATATTTCATTAACCGGTATTTTAGCAGGATTGGGTGCGGGGCTAGGATATGCACTTTACAGCATTTTCGGAAGATATGCGTTGAAAAAATATGATTCCATAACGGTTACTTTATATACTTTTGTATTTGCAAGTATTGGACTCATTGCGATAAGTAACATAAGGGGCATGATTAGCTTATTTTCAAATACAGCTGCCCTGTATTATGCCATCTCATTGGGCTTATTTGCTACCGTATTGCCTTTTTTATTATATACAAAAGGCTTATCCTATCTTGAAACAAGCAAGGCTTCGATTATTGCTACATTGGAACCCATTGTTGCAACGGTGATCGGTATAACCGTATTCAGCGAACCTATTACGATATTTAAAATAAGTGGAATACTGATCGTTATATTTGCTTTATTTATCCTAAGAGAGCAAAGTGAGCAGCTTGTAGAAGAGCAGGAAAAATAAAGAGACAATGATAAGGTATACGATAAAATATTGATCTGTTTGTTTTGAAGAAGACAATACCCATATAAAATATTATTTTAATCCAGTCAAGATTTTTCTAAAGGCTGGATTTTCTAGACTTTACAATAATAAATATATGAATTACTGCCCTGTTTGCCTCAAAAATTTTTTTATTTTATTTTTTATTAAAGGTTCACTAAAGGTAGAGTGTTTATGATAGTAAATGTAAGACAGCTGCTTACAAAAAAAATTTGGAGGTATTGTGAACATGAAGAACAAAATTTTATCAACGATGAACACTACAAAAAAGAAAGCGGGTGCTGCACTTCTTTGCGGAGCCCTTGTGGCTACAATCGGTGCCGGAACAGCTTTTGCAGCAAATCCCGAAACTTCCATCCTAAGTAAAATTGAAAATGGTGTTAGAGCCTATTCTACAGATGGCGGTCAGACATGGAGTGAGAATGTACCCGCGGATATGCCGGTGTTCAATGGCAGAGAAGGAACTGTCATGAGAGGCATGGAAACCAATGGGGCAGGTTATATGGTTAAGACCAAAGACGGTGCAGGTTATATGGTGAAGATAGAAAATGGAACCAAGCTCTACTCCACAGACGGAGGAGAAACATGGAGTGAGGATGTTCCGGAGGGTATGTCGGAATTCAATGGCAAAGAAGGAAACGTAATGAGAATGAGAGGTATGGGACCTGACGGTGGTGCAGGTTATATGGTGAAGGTAGAGAATGGAACCAAGCTTTACTCCGCAGACGGAGGAGAAACATGGAGTGAGGATGTTCCGGAGGGTATGCCGGAATTCAATGGCAAAGAAGGAAACGTAATGAGAATGAGAGGTATGGGACCTGACGGTGGTGCAGGTTATATGGTGAAGGTAGAGAATGGAATCAAGCTCTATTCCACAGACGGAGGAGAAACGTGGAGCGAGGATGCTCCCGACGGCTGGAACGAGAATGTCCCAGGGGGTATGAACATAAAGAAAAAATAAATATTCTTCCAAAGTTGTAATGGTTGTGAAGTCCATTAAGAAAAAGGTATCCACAATAAAGGAGCTGTTAAAAGCTTCTTTTTTGGGGATACTTTTATGGTATAGCAAAAAGGATGAGGGGGCATGCAGATGAGAGTTTTGATGGTTGAAGATGAAAAGTATATGGCTGAGGCCATCGTTCAGGTCCTAAAGAAAAATAACTATAGCGTTGATTTGGTGGATAATGGAGAAGAGGGACTGGATTTCGGACTTTCCGGTATTTATGATATTATAATTCTCGACATCATGCTTCCTAAGATGAATGGGATAGACATATTGAGGGAACTGCGCAGAAACGGCATTGAAACACCTGTTATTCTGTTAACGGCAAGAGGTGAAACAGAAGACAAGGTGCGGGGTCTTGACAGCGGCGCTGATGATTATCTGGCAAAACCATTTCACACTGACGAACTGTTAGCCCGTTTGCGTGCATTAGGGCGCAGAAAAACGGAATTGATTAATGACGGCATTCTTAAATACGGTGATATCGCGTTGAACCCGCTGGCACTTATGCTTCGCTGCGGAAACAAGGAGATAAAACTGACTTTGAAAGAATCCCAATTATTGGAATTATTAATAAAAAGAAACAGCATGATTATTTCAAAAGAGATCATTATTGAAAAACTATGGGGTTATGATAGCGATGCCGAAGATAACCGTGTAGAAATACATGTATCCCTTTTACGAAAAAAATTAAATAGTTTGGCATCTGACGTTTCCATTCATACGATACGGGGTGCGGGATATATTTTAAAAACGGCAAAGGATGGGGAATAAAATGTTTACAAAGCTGCGCAACAAATTTCTCATTCTTAATATGTCAATTACTTCAATGGTGATGATTACTGCGTTTGCTGTCATTTATTTCATTACCTACAGCAACATACATTCGGAAATTCAAAATAAATTGAAAGCACGGTCCGAAACGCAAATAAGAACAGCAGGAATCAATCTGCTTGATGATATGGAAAAAGGAGTATCCATTGTCCGAAGATTTTCTTTGGAGGATCTTCTTTCTTTTAATGTAGAGGTAGACCCGAATGGCAGGATTTTAAAAATTTATTCTTTCATTGATATGCCTGAGGAAGTATATTATAAAGCTGTAGCGGCTGCTTGGAGCAGTAAAAGAAATAATTCTACAATAACCTTAGAAGGCAAACAATGGCAATATCTTATCACTCAAATGGGCAGGCGCGTTATTCTGAAGAATGGACAACAATACTCCCTTATGGACAACAAGTATCAGATTACATTTTTAGATATTACAGAATCCAATAGAACACTGTTTGAACTGTTAATTACATTACTTTTTGTAGGATTGATTATGCTTTTTGTTATTTTTATCATCAGCCTTTACTTTGCCAACCGGTCGATTAAACCAATCGCCGAAACATGGGAAAAACAGAAGCAATTTATTGCCGATGCTTCCCATGAACTGAAAACACCGCTTTCAATTATAAATGCCAATTACGATGCACTGTTGGCAAACCAGGAAGAAACCATTAAAAGTCAGTTAAAATGGCTTGACTATATAAAAATCGGAACTGATAGAATGACAAAGCTTATAAACGACCTTTTGTCTTTGGCTAAGATAGAGGATGTAAACTTTGAGATGCAAAAAATGCCGTTTAATATCAGCAATGCTGTTCATGATGTGTTATCGTCTATGGAAGCCGTAGCGATTGAAAAAGGCATTCAGCTCTCCCATTCGATAGAGGCGGACATCATTGTTAAAAGCGACTTGGAAAAAGTTAAACAGGTTATCACGATTTTATTCGATAATGCTATAAAATATTCAAATGAAAATGGACAAATTGATATATCCTTAATAAAATCAAAGCGGCAAGTTATATATTCTATAAAAAATAGTGGAAAAGGAATTGCAAAACAAGATTTGCCGAAGGTTTTTGACCGGTTTTATAGAGCAGACCCCTCTAGAACACATGAAAACGGCGGTTATGGTCTAGGGTTATCTATTGCGAAAACAATTATAGATGGGTTGGGCGGCGAGATACATGTTGCCAGTGTAGAAAATGAATACACGACTTTTAGTTTTACGCTTGGCTTGTAATGAACCCGTATCATGATTAGTCGATTATATATAGAATAAAAGAAGCGATCGCAGCTTAACTGCGATCGCTTCTTTTATTCGGTTCATCCTATGAATACTTCAATCCCTTTGAAATACTATGATATTACATGTACTATATGGAGGTGTGACTAAGAAATTTGATTTTACCGGGACGACACGGGGCCGTCCGAGATACCCGATTTTCGTAGGGGCAGGCCTTGTGTCTGCCGGCTATATTTTCAGGAGGACTTTTGAGCCACAGATTCATATTGTATTTATTGCCAAATACCGGAGAAAACCCATTAAAGGTTCGCTAAAGCTTGCTTTGTTATACTTTATGAATGCAGAAGCTTTAAAATCAAAAGACAAAGGAGAGGACATGTATGTATATCGTTGAAAACGCATTTCGGAATATCCTGCGTAACCGAGGCCGTAATATTCTGATTGGAGCAATCATTTTTGTGATCATCATAGCCTCTGTAGTAGCGCTCATGATTAGCAACACGGCAAGCGGCATTATAGATGATTATAAAAGCCGTTTTGGGGCTGAGGTTATTTTGTCGGCCAACATGGACAGGTTGCGGGAAGAAGCTATGAAAAACAGCAATGGCGGCCGCATGAGGATTGCTCCCCCTGTTATCCCCGCCGAGCAGTATGTGGAGTTTGGAAATTCGGAGTACCTCTATGACGCGGTTTATACGGCTTCCACTGCTATAAATTTTGAGGACTTGACGGCAATTGACGCCGAACGCGGAGGCCAAGCCTTGCAGGGAACCATGTATACGGGCGGGGAGGTGTCTGAACCGACCAGCTTCTATTTCAGTTTGCAAGGCAACAAGTTTGAGGATTTCGAGACGGGCTACCGCGACCTCGCCGAGGGGCGTATGCCGGAGAGCCTGAACGAGTGTATCATCAGCAGTGACCTTGCGGAACAGAACAGCATTTCGGTAGGCGACATCCTGTCCGGTACATCCGAAATTACAAAAAAGGGCAGCACATTTGCGGACGCTGAAACGATGGAAACTCAGTATGAGCTGACGGTGGTGGGTATTTACTACGACGTGACCGGCGAATACGCGGAAGGCGGGCGGCAAAATGCCTACACCAACCGCCGCAACGAGCTACTGACAGGATACGACACAGTGGTTGCCCCATTCGTGCCGGATTACAGCGGAATAACGATATCGGCCACCTACTATTTGCAAGCTCCCGAATTCCTTGACGCCTTTGCGGAAGAAGTGTACGCAAAAGGACTTGACCCCATATTCGACGTCAAAACCGATGAAGCCAGCTATAACAAGATTATTGGCCCGGTAGAAGGATTGAAAAGCATATCCGTCACCTTTATGATTATTGTTCTCATCTTTGGCGGAGTTATCATCGCCCTGCTTTCTTCCATTGCCATCCGGGAGCGTAAATATGAAATCGGCGTGCTGCGTGCCATGGGCATGAAAAAGCATAAAGTAGCCTTTGGGTTATGGGCTGAAATTCTGATTATTACATGCTTGTGTCTGGTGATCGGTATTGCAGTTGGTACATTGGCTGCGCAGCCTGTAACCAACTTATTGCTCGACTATCAGATTGAGGCAGCAGAAGCAGCGCCTTCTCAGCCGTCCTATTCTGGAGGCATGATGATGGGGATGGGCGGCAATAATGCATTTTCAGCTGATTCTGATGCACAGCCCCTTGCAAATATAAATATTACCCTCGGTATTAACACCATGCTCCAAATTATAGGTATTGCACTGCTGCTTGCGTCCCTTGCAGGTCTTGTGTCGATCAGTAAAATCACCAAATATGAGCCTATCAAAATACTGATGGAAAGAAACTAAGGAGGTACTGATGATGAGTGTTTTAATATTAAATAACGTATCGTATCGATATGAAGGAACAAAAAAATCTGTTTTGAAAGACGTAAGTGCGGCGTTTGAAAGGGGAAAAGTGTATACCATTATCGGAAAATCCGGCGCGGGAAAATCTACCTTGCTGTCTCTGATCTCCGGACTCGACATCTGTGCAAATGGAGAGATATTGTATGACGGCGCCAGCCTTAAAAACCTCGATCGTGACGATTACAGGGCGAAAAGCATAGGCGTTATTTTTCAAAGTTTTAATTTGCTTACAAACGCGACTGCGGTAGAAAATATAGTTCTATCCATGAATATCAGCGGAAGCAAAGAAAAGGATAAAAAGGCCCGTGCTTATGCACTTTTAGAGCGGGTGGGCATAGACAGGGAGACTGCAGATCGAAAAATATTGAAGCTTTCCGGCGGGGAACAGCAGCGCGTGGGTATCGCCCGTGCATTGTCCCATGATCCGGATGTTATCATTGCCGACGAACCGACAGGGAATTTGGACAGGGATACGGAAGCTGATGTTCTAAAGATTTTAACCTCCCTTGCTCAAGATGAGGGTAAATGCGTCATTATCGTCACTCACTCCAAGAAGGTCACATCCATTGCGGATGAGGTCTGGGGAATCTATGATGGAAACCTGATTTTGATGAAACAGTGAAACCTTAATCGTAGTGTCCATGACTGACAGAAATGGCGACAAGGGCAACTATAAATGAAAGGGATGCCATACAGGAAGGAATGATTAATTTTCATTAACTATCAGAATAGTCATTGACAAGTGGTGACTATTCTGATAGTATTATCTACGACATGACTATTTGAATAGTCATATAAAGAAACGTACATATGCACTGCTAAAAAATAAGGTATATGACTTCAAGGTGAATGATACCACAGGAGGGTGGATAATGTCAGTATTATTCAAGGCAGGAAAAAAATATGACAACAAAACGGCACTATTCTTTCTCGCACCAAGCCTGATCGGTTTTTTGATTTTCTTCTTCATACCTTTTATGGGTGGACTTTATTATTCATTTGTAGACAGTCCGGTCGGTGGCAGGTTCGTTGGACTGGCAAACTATATAGAGCTTATGAGGAATCCCGTTTTTCAAAAAGCAGCATATAATACCCTGATTTTTACAGGGATTTGTGTTCCGCTCAACATGCTGCTTTCCCTTGGTCTTGCCCTTTTGCTAAATAGGAAGATTTACGGAAGGAATATTATGCGCATGGGGTTTATTATACCTCTGGCGGTGCCGGTGGCATCGGTGGTTTTGGTATGGCAGATATTATTTGACATGAATGGTTCCATCAATGCAATTCTATCAACCATAGGATTCTCGCCCATAGACTGGATGAAAACAGAATATGCCAGAATTGTGGTTGTAATCGTCTACCTGTGGAAGAACATTGGATACAATATGGTGCTATTCCTGGCAGGCCTTCAGAATATACCTCCGGAATATTATGAAGCTGCCGATATCGACGGAGCAGGCAATTGGCATAAATTTACCAACATCACGTTGGTTTATCTTACCCCTACTACTTTCTTTGTATTTATAATGTCCATAATAAATTCTTTCAAGGTATTCAGAGAGGTATATTTGATTTCCGGTGCATATCCCCATGACAGTATCTACATGCTGCAGCATTATATGAACAACAAGTTCGCATCCCTAGACTACCAGATGTTAACCGCTGCCGCTTTTATCATGGCTGTTTTCATTTACATTCTTGTACTGTTTTTATTTAAAATTCAAAGAAAAGTCGGCAGTACGATCGGAGGATGATAAAGTTTATGCAGATGAGCCAACATATAAAGAAAAAATTAGGAAGGGCAGTACTTACAGTTATGCTCTTCGCCATGGCTGGAATATTCCTGTTTCCCCTCATCTTCACCATTGCAAATTCCTTTATGAGTGAGCAGGAGATAGAAAACAGCTACAGTATGGTAACCTCAGACAATTCAGAGCAACAAAACAATGCTTTCTACGGCAAATATGCCGGAATAAAACTAATACCGGATAGGGTGACCATCAAACAGTACTATACGGCACTGATTAAAAGGACACAGTTCCTTGTAAAATTTTGGAATTCGGCGATCATCGTTATCCCGATTATATTCGGACAGATTATTGTATCGTCGATGGCAGCATACGCCTTTGCGAAAATAAACTTTATTTTTCGGGATAAGCTGTTCTTCGCATATATCATTATCATGATGATGCCTTTTCAGGTCACACTGGTACCGAATTATATCATGGCCAGCAGGCTTGGACTGGTAGGAAGCTATTCATCCATTATACTGCCCGGCATATTCGGCACCTTTGGCGTTTTTTTAATGAGACAGTTTATGATCTATATTCCGGACGCATATGTAGAATCTGCAAAGGTAGATGGGGCCGGACAACTTAGAATTTTTTTCGGCATTATTCTGCCCATGGCAAAAACAGCACTTGCTGCACTTTCCATTCTGGTTTTTATAGATAACTGGAATATGGTGGAGCAGCCATTAATATTCCTTCAGGATGTGAATATGCACCCGTTGTCTATTTACCTGTCAAGCATTAACAAAGGAGAGATGGGGATCGCTTTTGCAGCATCGACGATCTATATGCTGCCGATGCTGTTGGTTTTCCTTTATGGAGAGAATTATCTGGTGCAGGGTATTCAGCTCTCAGGACTTAAAGGTTGATATCGGTTGTTTCTTAGACATCGGATGAAGAGGATTGAAAATAGAATGGGAGGTAGGACAAAGACGATGAAGGCATTAGATGAGGGTGCAATGATTAGTCGAAACAGGATAACAGGAAAGGCAACGGTAATATTCCTTGCAGTAATGCTTTTTTTAACCTTTTTTTCAAAAACCATAAACAACTTTACATTACCGAAGATAACATATGAAAGGCCTGCCAACGGTGCATTAATCAAAGAAGCCACAGGTACCGGAAATGTACAGGCAAAGGCGGTCCATGACCTGTATGTCCGTACCAGTATGAAAGTGACAGGCGTCATGGTAGAGGTAGGAGACCCGGTAAAGCAGGGACAGGCGCTGTTAACCCTCGACATAACCGATATAGAAAATCAATTGAAAGATGAGCAGGATAAGGTGGCCCAAAGAAAACTGTATCTTGAAAAATTGAAACAAGCGGGTGAAAAGCTGAAAGAAGCCAATTCGCCGGAAAATCTGCTGAGCCTGGACAAAACGGTTCAAACAGCTCAACAGAATTTGGATAAAGCCCAGAGAAATTATGACAGCAGTAAAGTACTTTATGAAGTAGGCGGAATATCTGCAAATGCCTTGGCTGATGCAAAAATGAATCTTGACAGCGCCGAGATGGATTATGAGATTGCGAGGAATAACAGGGATAAAGCAGCAAGAGACAATAGCCGGGAGATTGAAAACAATATAAGGGATATAGAAAGCACAAAACTCGACATAGCTATGGCAGAGAGAAAGATCGCAGAATTAACCAAAGAACTGAACATGAAGACAGTGACAGCTCCCTGTGATGGGATTGTAACGGATTTGTATTATTCAGCAGGCATGACAGCCAATACCGCTCAACCGCTATACAAAATTGCCGACACCGGTGGAGGATTCCAGTTTGTAGCTACGGTTAATATAACTGCAGCCGAATATCTAGAATTAGGCGATCCAGCTGAAATATCCATAAGTGCACTAAATGGCAGGGCAATACAGGGGAAAGTAAATCAAATCAAAGACAATCCGCAGCAGATTGGTGTGAAAAAGGATGTCATCATTGAGATACCTACGGATGGGCTGGTTGGTGGAGAAGTTGGTACAGCCAATATCAAAAAGAATATCGGTTCCTATAATGTGCTGGTATCCAATTCTGCAGTGGGGCAGGACGGCTCCGGATACTTTGTGTATGTACTTAAGGATAGAAAAGGCCCTCTGGGAAATGAATTCTATGTGGAAAAAGTATCTGTCAGCACCGGTGATTCTGATAACTTAAAAACCGCAGTTTTAAGCGGAATAAGTACGAATGATAAGGTGGTTTCAGACAGCGATAAGCCCTTATCCGACGGATCCCGCGTAATGCTGGCCAATTGAGGAGTGGGATAGCATGAATAAAGGAAAAGCAGTATGGATTGTAACGTTTTCAGGAATTTTACTGATGCTTTCATTCCTCATCCTCGGCAACGCACTGGTTGAAGAATGCAACAGGCTGAATGGTGACTATTCCATGCAAAAGGTGCTGGTGTCCGTTAAAAATCAGATAGACCGGCAGGGGAAAAATTCTTTTTCAATGGAGGATATAGAGAGACTTAAAAAAGAGCTTTCAACAGAGGCAATAAGCTATACTGCTCAATCTGGTCTAGTGAATATCTCGGTTTCCAGCGCCGGTACAGCGTTACCGGCCAGATTGACCGGTGTAGATCATACCTATCCGGTTTTCAACAGCCTGATGCTGAAGGATGGGAGCTTTATTACACAAAAACAGGAAGAAGAGGGGGCGATGGTTGCAGTAATTGACGAGGAACTTGCCTGGGAACTATTTAGAACAGTGCACGCAACCGGTAAAACAATCGATATCTTCGATAAGACTTTCCAGATCACAGGAATTGTAAAAAAAGACAATTCACTTATTGGGAAATTAACCGATGATGGTCTGCCAAAGGTATATATACCTGCTGAAGTAATGATGGAAATGGATACTACGGCAGGTGTTACGGCCCTGCAGATAAAGACAGTCGATGCCGGTACATTGGATCAGAATAAAAACAATGTATCCAACGCTTTGAGGCAAATCGGCAAAGATCCTTCAAATTACAATATTATTGATTATAATTTGAAATATGCATTCATGAAACAGTGGCCGCTGCTATTTGTATTCATCCTTGGAGCAGTATCCATGATGATATTGCTGACGTATGCAAAAAAACGTATAAAAACAGCCTATTTTTTAATCAGGAATGGGTGCAAGACAGATTATTTTTCAAATGTGATGAAAGACAACAAGGCAGTAATAGGAATCCATATTCTTGAAATCGTTCTGGCAGCTTTAGGAATCCTGCTGATCTGGAGGGAAATAAGCTTCAGACCTTATATTCCGCCAAGGTATATTCCCGATGAGATCATCAATATCTCCTATTACTTAGACATCATCAAAAATGGGATTCAAGGCAGTATAAGAAATATGGGCTATATCCCAGACCAAGCTGAGTTAATTGTTAATGTCGCCAATATGCTTTTGTATCTACTTTTCTATACTGCCGTTGTTTTGGGATTCCTGCTTTTATACACAGGCTTTCGTGAGATGAAAGCATTAAACATGGATTCAAACAAACTTACACGAACATTTGGCATCTTCTTTGTTCTCTCTCTGGCTATTGTGGCTGCGGCAGCTTATATGATAAAACTGCCCTTCGTGTTGGATTTAAAAGGCATTCTAATCGCGTGGGTTTTTATATTCTTAAATATCTTATCTATTACCAAAGGAAAGGAAAGTGATATTCAAAATGTTTAAAAAAATAATTAGTCTATTATTGGCAGTGATGCTTATGGTGAGTCTTTCAGCCTGCGGCGGCGGTAATAAAAATGCTTCTCAGCAGCAAGAGGCGGGCACTATCGCTTACATAGAAACTGAGATCGGAATCCATTCGGGACTTAAATGGCCCGGGGACAGCCGGGTGAATTCCAAAAACCAGCTTGTGGTTTTCGATAGGGGTTATGGAGCAGATTCAGGATTTGTAACTTTGAATCAGGATGGCATACCGGTTGGAGGGTCAAAGGTGGACTTTGCAGGAAATGTTAAAGCATTTACCCTTGATGAAGCAGACAATATCTATGTGGTGACTGCAGAATCCAATAATTCCCAAAAACTTTCAGTCGTCAATCCTCAAGGAGAAGTCTTAAAGACTGTGGATCTTGGCACTTTTTCAGGTACCGCAAATACTGGATTAGTGGATATGGGTGTTGCGGATATTGCCGTAGATTCTAAAGGAAATATATATATCACAAGTCCTTCTAAGAATATCCAGGTGCTGGATAAGGAAGGACAGCAGATAGCAACCCTCGGTTCTCAAGGGTATGTAAGTATCGATATCGATGCCGAGGATAACCTTATTGCAGTAAATTCCACGATGGGGAAGAGAGTTGTTGAAAAGCTTGATACTTCAACAGGAAAAAGCATCTGGGCCACGGATATAACGGCACAAGGTTCAGGTACAGTGAATATGATGGGGGCAAACAGCGTTAGGTATTCTAAAGCAGATAAAAGTATTTACCATATGACCACCCAGAATATCACGAAATATGATTCCACTGGAAAGCTGATCGGAACCATTATTGACTTTAAATCCTATGGAATTCTGGCCAGTGGGTACAATATTTCCGAGATGGCTATAGATGCTGAAGGCAACATTTATGTTTCCACTACATCAGTACCTGCAGGAGCGGTGAATAGCAAGCCGGCATCTGAAGGAAGCGGTGCAAAAACGCCAGACAGCAATAGCCCGTCAGAGCCGGTGATAAAAGGAGCTCCTGGTGCTGACGCAGCTTCGCCTTCTGAATTTATTAAGTATGAACTGTATAAATACTCAATGCAAAGCGGAGATACAACAGCTCAAAAACAGGAAGTGATCACGGTTTCCGTTCCGGCATCTAACAGGGCCATTGAAGTAGCAGCAAGTAAGTTCCAAAAAGATAACCCGGGATATAGAATAGAGATACAGGAATATCCGAGCCAGGATTATGAAACCTATGTTAAAAATCTGAATACCCAGATATTGTCTGGAAAGGGTCCGGATATCATATCCGTTGCCGGGCTGCCCTATGAAAACTATATTTCAAAGAATATCCTGGCAGATCTAAGCGAAATGATGGCCAAGGACAATCGCTTTGACATAAACAACTACTACACCAATATTCTGGATGCTTT
Organism: Geosporobacter ferrireducens; assembly: GCF_001750685.1. GTDB lineage: Bacteria > Bacillota > Clostridia > Peptostreptococcales > Thermotaleaceae > Geosporobacter > Geosporobacter ferrireducens. The sequence goes on from NZ_CP017269.1 coordinate 4,744,441, forward strand.
GAAATATAACGACAAGCTCTATGTAATGCCCACAAACTTCACCTTCAATATTTTAATGGCAAATCAGGAGATCCTTGATCAGGAATCGATAACGATAGATGACGGCAAATGGTCATGGAATGACTTTAAATCAGTTGCGGAGAAAGTAAGTAAAGGAAATAGGGCGGCTATGCCTTCTGTCAGCCCGATGGATCTTCTGAGTCTCTTTACCAACGACAGCTACAGTAATTATATTGATGCCGGTTTGAAAAAGGCTGACTTTATTTCACAAGGCTTCACCGACCTGTTGAATACGGTTAAAGCCTTTGGTGAAGGCAACCTTACCGACAGCAATGTCAAAAACGACATGGCTTCTGTACTGGAGGCAGCAGGCAGAGAGGCAATCGTATTTTATCCTCTTAGCATTACGGACTATAACATGTACGGTTTTATGAAATCTGCCTTTAAAGAACAACTAGCCCTTTACAATATGCCTTCATCAGGAGGTAACGGCGGAACCTTTACGTCAAATTCAATGTATGCAATCAATAGGAATTCTAAATACAAGGATCAAAGCTGGGAATTCTTAAAAATCCTATTATCGGATGAAATTCAATCCCAAAGCATGCAGGGAGGAGCTGTGCAGGGTCAGTCTATGAAAGCGCTGGGAGGTTTTTCAATTAACAAGACGGCACAACAGATGAAGGCGCAACAAGCGATAGATGCATCTCAAAGCGGGGCTATGAGAATAATGATGAAAAGTGGGAACAGCAGTATAACCCTAAGCTCTGCACCAATGTCCCAAGCGGATATCGACGGTATTAATAAATTTATAGCAGGTTTGAATACCTACGCCAATGAAGATGCAAATATCAGCAGCATTGTACAGGATGAAACAAGAAACTTTTTCTCCGGAAGTAAATCCGTGGAAGAGACAACAAAGCTAATACAAGATAGGGTAAATACCTATCTGAAAGAGTAGGAATCCTTGAGAGATTGTTGATAAACCCCTCATAAGATCCTCACGGCTTCGTGACAAGGTCACCTTTACTGAATAATACAGTTGAAAAAGGTGACCTCGTCAAAGCCTTTTGCGGTTAGGAAGTTTATGAGGAGTTTATCTGAAAATATGCGGTTTTCAACAGCCTGATGGGCTTAAGTTCCCGGTATGGGTGATTAACAGAAGCAAGATAGGAGCGATGATTGTGGCAGGCGTAAATTTAAAGCATGTGACCAAAAAATATGAGGGCAAAGTTGTTGCTGTGGCGGACTTTAATCTGGATATAGAAGATAAGGAATTCATCATTTTTGTCGGGCCCTCCGGCTGCGGAAAGACCACTACCCTCAGGATGATTGCGGGGCTGGAAGAGATAACGGAAGGAGAAATATACATAGATGGAAGGCTGGTGAATGATGTACAGCCTAAAGACAGAGATATCGCCATGGTTTTTCAAAATTATGCTTTGTACCCTCATATGACAGTTTTTGAAAATATGGCCTACAGCTTGAAGTTAAAGAAAATCCCTAAAAATGAAATAAAAGCAAGCGTGTATGAAGCTGCTAAAATGTTAGAGATCGAGTATCTTCTCGACAGAAAACCGAAGGCGTTATCAGGAGGCCAGCGGCAGAGGGTGGCACTTGGCCGGGCGATGGTACGGCAACCTAAGGTATTTCTCATGGATGAACCGTTGTCAAACCTGGATGCAAAATTAAGGGGCCAGATGAGGACCAAAATCATCAAGCTTCACCAGGATCTGCAAACCACCTTTATCTATGTTACCCATGACCAGATAGAGGCCATGACAATGGGAACGAGGATTGTTGTCATGAAGGACGGGTATATCCAACAGGTGGACACTCCCCAGACCCTTTATGAAAAGCCGGATAATTTGTTTGTGGCCGGATTCATTGGAAGTCCCCAGATGAACTTCAGGGAAGTATCGGTAGATAAATTCGGAGAGGAAGTATACCTAAAATTCGGCAAAAACAGTATAAAGTTACCCTGTGAAAAGGCAAGGAAACTAGAGGCGCTGGGTTATATGGGAAAGGAAGTAGTCGTGGGAATCCGGCCTGAAAACATATTGGACGGGCAGACTTGCCCTGATCCCCATACAGCTTGTGTTGTAGAAGCAGGAGTAGAAGTTGTTGAAATGCTTGGCTCGGAAACGCTGCTGCATGTAAAGATTGAGGGTACTGACTTTGTTGCAAGAGTGAATCCAAAAAAACAGGTGAAGGCTGGAGATGTCATTAAACTGGCTTTGGATGCTGATAAAGTCCATATTTTTGATAAGGAAACAGAAAAGACAATAACAAATTAACTGATTATTTATCATAGCCGGATGCAGAAATAAGTCTGTAATTATTAAGCGGATGTAACGCTGAGTCCAACTGGAAAGGAATGAATCTCTTATGGCAGGTATTTTCGGCTTGTTTGACTACACAAAACCGGGACCGGGCATCCCCAAAAACCCTCCGCCAAAACCCCGTAGCATCGTTTTCTTTGAAATATTCTTCCGAAAATTCTGGCACCTTGTTAAACTAAACCTGTTGTTTCTTGTCTTTAATCTGCCGGCGATTGTTGTAATGTCTTTTATTTCTCATCTTTTTTTACAGCGGGTGATTAACAGTGGACCTATTTCAAATAGTATCTATGAACTGGAATTTTACTTTGCCGCCGGTGCTGTTTTGGTATGTATACCTGTTTTAACGGTAGGCCCTGCACAGGCTGGATTCACTTATGTGCTGAGGAATTTTGCCGGAGAAGAGCACGCTTTTCTTTGGGAAGATTTTAAGGAGCAGGCTTTCAGTAACGCTAGACAGAGCATCTTTGTATGTTTGATCGATCTGTTTGTTACAGTAACCGTTGGACTGGATATTAACTTTTATTTGAAAATAAATGATAAAAATATATTTTCTACTGGGATAACTGCTTTTATTATAATGTCCTTTCTTCTTTATATGATGATGCATATGTATATTTATCCGATGATGATTACATTTAGGCTTTCAGTCAAACAAATCTATAAAAATGCTTTCATATTTTCTATTATTAAATTTTTTCCGAATCTAGGAATATTCTCTCTGTGTTTTATATTGACGAGTTTACCCTTATTGCTATTCCCGACAGGGGGAATTTTGTTATTTTTTCTTATAACAATGAGTATGACGGGTTTGATTACGAACTTTTACGTTTATCCTGTACTTAAAAAATACATGATAGCTAAAATATAAACAGCTGTAGGCAGGTTATGCCTGTTGAGGGGCTATTTATATTCAAGAAGACTTTGGTTTTGATAGAGGGGAGTTTTATGATTAATTTTTTAATAAATGATGAATGCAGGGGAGTGTCTATAAAAAATATGATTCAATATAATATGGATGGTATAGGCCCTCATTCCCCTGCGATGCCCCCTTTGCGTATGGGAATAGTGATTTTCTGGATGAAAAAATTCATTCCGCCGTAATATATTCTAATGGATAACTGCAATAAGGCTTATCAAGTAAAGAAAATAAATGAAAGAGGTGTTTTTTTAATGAATTGCCGCACACACAAAAAAAATATTCTAGGCATCCTTGCAATGATTGTTATATTGCTTCTATTTGTAGGATGCGGACAGCAAAAGGCAGTTGAAAAGGATCAACAGGATAGTATAGAAAATAATGCCGTAAATAACATAGAGACAGAAGAAAGTTCGAGTCCGGCATCTGAAGAAGCCGTGCAAGATGAGAATGCTGCTTCAGCACCGGTAGTAGTTGGACAAAGCCCAAAAACTGCACCGCAGCAAACGGCTCCAGTTCAAAATAACAATAGCAATACAAATACTCCTGTAAAAGCAAATAATGCCGCTGAGGTATCGAAGGACAAACCAAGTAGTAGTACAGAAGAAGGCGATAAAACAGTTATACCGCCTGAGGGAGCAAACACTCGAACCCCTGAACAAATGAGGGAAGGGATGAACAATACCCTCCAGGGTTTGGTAGATAATGGCACCATAACTAAAGAACAGGCGGAAAAAATTGTTGATGCCATCTTTTCTGCAGGGAGACAGGAGGGTTCAGGCATGAGATTTACGCAAAGTCCGTTTGCTGCTTTGGTTGAACAGGGAGTTATTACACAGGAGCAGGCTGATGCTGTTATGAATGCCATGTCAAATTCGAAAAAACAATAGAGTGTAATACCTTTTCAATAGAACTGATCGTTTATTTGAGACAGTACATAACATATGAAGAAGATTAGGCTTATTACATAGGGAATTCAAGCAATTCGTATTTGACTAAAACGGTTTTATAACTTGTAAAACAATCATAATGAGGAGGATGTATATGTTTGGTAAAAAACTTATTTCATTTTTTATGGTTAGTCTTCTAAGTTTAATGGGTTTTATTATGCCTGTTGATGCTTACGATAAAATCAATGTAAAAGTAGATAACATTAGTCTTGTATTTGAAGACCAGGATCCAATAATTATTGACGGCAGAACCTTGGTGCCCATGAGGAAAATATTTGAAACACTAGGGGTGACTATTGATTGGGATGGAACTACAAGTACTGTAACTGCTGTAAAAGAAGATATTAAAATTGTTATCAAAATTGGTGATGATACCGCAAAGGTAAACGGTAAGGACATTATATTAGACGTGCCGGCGCAAATACTAAATGGCCGGACAATGGTGCCTTTGAGATTTGTGAGTGAAGCTATGGGAGCTGAGGTCAGTTGGGAGGGTAGTACAAGAACAGTGGTGATAAGTACAGGACAGGATAGCGGCAAGATGTCTGTACCGCCTGAGGGAGCAAACACTCGAACCCCTGAGCAGCAGAGAGAGGGACTGAAGAATAAAATCCAGAGTTTTGTAGATAATGGCACCATAACCCAGGAACAGGCAGAAAAAATATTTGATGCTTTTAGCGGGCCTTCAGGGATCATGCTTACCCCAAATGCGTTAAATGCTTTGGTGGAACAGGGAGTAATTACACAGGAGCAGGCTGAGGCTGTTATGAAAGCAGTTAAAATAGGCGGCAGGTAACGAACATGAAGACAAATCAATAAATATTAATGACATGGATGATCTTATCAGAAGATAAGTACTTTTGGGAATAGAAACTACATACGGCCATCGTTATAGAGCGTTGAAAAAAGGAACTGAAGAAAGTCTGGTCATAAAATCCAGTCTCTTCTCAGTTTCTTTTTTATAGCGTATAGGAAATGATATACTTAACGATTAAAAATACTCATTGACAGATCATGCCTGTTGCGATAGTATAAATTTGTAATTAACTATTGAAATAGTCACGTAAGGAGAGATGCGTATGAAAATTAAACTATTCGACTCCGAGCTGAAGGTGATGGAAGTACTATGGAGAGAAGGGAATTTGACGGCAGGTCAGCTTGCCCTTATTTTAAAAGAGGAAACCGGTTGGAACAGGAACACCACCTATACGGTTATCAAAAAGTGCATTGACAAAGGGGCCATTGAACGCTTAGAACCGAATTTTATCTGTAAGGCTTTAATTTCTAAGGAAGAAGTTCAGGAGCAGGAAACTACGGAACTCATTAACAAGATGTTTGAAGGTTCGCCTGAAAGGTTCTTTGCAACCTATATTAATGAAAAGAACCTGACGAAAAAACAAATTGACAAACTCAAACAGATTGTTGATAAGCTGAAGTGAGGTGGCTGTAATGAACGTGCTTCAAATGAGTGTTTCAGCCGGCATCCTCATTTTTGTCATTGTTATTATAAGAATGCTGGCCATGAACAAACTGCCTAAAACAACCTTTATTGTGCTTTGGGGAATTGCTTTATTTCGGCTGATCATTCCTTTTTCCATTCCTTCAAAATTTAGTATCTATCATTTAATCAACCGTATGGGTGAACAACTTGTACGAAAAGCCGGAGCTGCAAATAGTAATGAAGCCAGGGTTTTGATTTATCATATGGAAGCGGCATATAAGCCGTTACAGATAGAAGCTATGATGATACTTTGGATTGCGGGAGCAGTTTTTCTTACGGTATTCTTTGCAGGATCCTTTTATAAAAGCTACAGCGAAATTAGAACAGCACTGCCAATGAAAGGAAATGCTTTAATTGAAAATTGGCTGCGTGAACAAAAGGTAAACCGGCCGATAAGTATTTTAGTATCGGATCAAGTCACAACGCCATTAACTTGCGGCATAATAAAGCCCAAGATCATACTGCCAAAGGTCATGGATTGTAGTAATGAAATACAACTAAGATATATTCTCACCCATGAATTGATACATATCAAACGGCTTGATGCCCTGTGGAAACTCCTGCTGGTAACTGCCCTGTGCCTCCATTGGTTTAACCCGATGGTATGGATACTGTATGTGTTCATGAACAGAGATTTGGAGATTGCCTGTGATGAAAAAGTAATCAAAGTATTGGGTGAGGACACAAAATCACAGTATGCTTTGTCTTTAATCCAAATGGCGGAATGCAGGTCAAGGCTGACTCCTTTTTACAGCAGCTTTAGTAAAAATGCTACTGAAGAAAGAATTGTATCCATTATGAAGTTTAAAAAAACCTCCTTGTTTAGTTTGGTGCTAGCCCTTATATTTGTTGTGGGGGCAACCCTTGTATTTGCCGAAGGTACTGTGACCAAAGCCCTCCACATATATGGAGTGATTCAAACAGACAGCGGTAAGTTTAATTTCATCCTTGATGAAAAGGGAATGATTACAGTAAAAGATGAAGGTGGGAATATCGTTAGCACGACTACCATAGACAGTGATGGGAATGCTATTCTGACGGATGGCAGTGGAGAGATTATCAGGACACTGCAACTGAATATACCTAAAGAGTTTCAAGGGAAAGGGGTTAGGGTGTATACCACAGAAATATTAGCTGAAAAAGCAGAACCGGGTGTTAGAATTGGAATAAGCAAAGGTGCCAGGATGGTAAAATACATTACAGAAGTTGTTGGAAAAGGAGTTGTCACTGTAAAGGATGCTGAAGGCATCGCGATTGCTACGGGAACCGCAGATAAGAATGGTAAGGCAATTCTGACGGATGATAATGGAGTAGCTATTGGCAATGCAACGGTCAATGGCGGAAAGGTAATGAAACTGATTGTTAACCTTGATGGTATGAGTAATAAAAATACTGGACTTTTCGAGAATGATTAATAAAGAGATTGCAATAAATAAGCAATATCTGTAAAAAATAGAAATATCGATAAATATATCTAAATATTTATGCTGTATATTATTTGCCTTAGTATGGTTGTGATGTTGGAATAAGTAGAATGGCTGAAGACTTTTTAGAACGGGTGCACAAGCTGGGCTGTGCTTTACTTGCATAAGGAAAACGGAGGGAGAATGATGATAACTATTCATAGAAAAAGAGCTGCCGCGGTTGTGATGATTGTATTTGCAATGGCTATATTATTTACCGGCTGCAATGGTAAAAACACAAGTGAAAATCCTCAAGATATTCGTAATGGAGAAAATCCGCGGGTGGAGATAGAGATGGAAGATGGTGGTAAAATGGTATTGGAACTATATCCTGAATTTGCACCTGAAACCGTAGAAAACTTTATCCGTCTTTCTGGGTCTGGATTTTACGATGGATTAACCTTTCATAGAATTGTTCAAGGCTTTATGATCCAGGGGGGCGACCCGCAAGGCGATGGAACAGGAGGATCTGGAAAGAATATCAAAGGTGAATTTGCTGAAAACGGGTTTTCGCAGAATACTTTGAAACATGTGAAAGGAACAATCTCTATGGCCAGAAGCAATGATCCTGACTCTGCAAGCAGTCAGTTTTTCATCGTACATGAAGATGCAAATTTCCTGGATGGAAAATATGCAGCTTTTGGTAAGCTCATAGAAGGAGAAGATACCCTAGAGGATATAGCAGCTATGCCTGTAAGTCTTAATCCTTATTCTGGAGAAGTATCTGTTCCAAAGGAGGATGTAGTGATTAAAAAAGTAACTGTTTTAGGTGATAATAAAAAATAAGACCTATGTGGTAAAAATATACCATGACATAGGGTGTGATTCAGTAAAATTTATAACAGTGTAGTTAAATACGATAAAGCTGCCGGGAAGATTCTTCCTAACAGCTTTTATTGTATACAATAAAAAGCCTAAGGTTGTGAATCTTAGGCTTTTTATATTCAGTAGAATAGGATGGGGATATTTCAGGCTTATTATGGAAAACTATTTGTAAATATCAAATAAAATAGGAGATAGAGATGAATAATACACAAAGAACTTTATTTGCAATTTATATTCCTATTACGCTTCTAATAGTCATTTTTGATAATATTTACTCTAATGAGGCCATGGTTCAGCATCTAAAATATACCATTATGATTACCCTTTGTTTTTCTGTCACTGTCGTGCGAAAAAAATTCTGGGAACAAAAGCTTATGGCGCTGTCCTTTCTTTTCATGGTAATTGCCGACTTCTTTCTGGTTTTTTCCACCACTGTAAATGGGATCAAGGCAGATTTTTCACTTTTTGGAATAGCAGGTTTTCTTTTTGCATACCTCAGCCTGATTGCTGCTTATCATAAAAATTTCAAGGTAGGTAAGGCGGAAGCCATCACGGTTATACCTGTTGCGAGCATCTTTTTATATGTATTTGTATCGCTTCGACCCTATGTCAAAGGGTTCATGTTTATAGAAACATTAATTTTCGGAGTGGTATTATGCTATATGACTTGGACGGCGGTTTGTACGATTTTTAGAGGCTATTTTAATCCCCGAATAGCTTCGTTAATTGCGCTTTCGGGCAGTCTCATGTTTATCTGTGATATGGGTGTGGCATTTTCTTTATTTCATCCCCTTTATGCTGGTAGCTATATGTGTTGGCCTAAAAGTATCGTCTGGGCTGCATATATTCTAGGGTGGACGATTTTGGCCGTAATTGTCAGTGAGAAGGATTTGAGGATTTCTACAGCGGCCGATAGTTTTCAAAGTACAGTTTATACTGATGAACCGCTGGAAAATAACTAAAGCAGCGTCAGCGGTAACGAAATAAGAGAAATGAAGCAAAGCTGACAGGATTTTGCTATTCCTATCAGCTTTCTATTTGTAGTGAATGATCACAAAAAAATCTATGTCTATGGGTGATGCAGAGGAAACTTTTTAACCTCCCCCTACGGGTGGAAAGATAGATACTGTATCATTGTCAGCTATGGCTGTATCAAGTTTAGCACCTCTTCCGTTAATCATGATAATAGTTGCTTCTTCTTCTGAGATATTCAGACGTTCAATGATATCTTTAGGAGTAGCGCCTTCTGCTAAATCCATCATCATTTCTTTCTCGCGATTATTTCTAAGGGTTGCAAATAGCTTTACTTTTATCTGCACCATCCTCACCTCCCGTCTTCATTATACTGTAAATAGAATGAACTACCAAGGGGTGCATGCTGTAAATTCAGTGGTGATGATTCGTATGAATATGACTCGTTCTTAAAATCGCTTTATTAAAAACTTCTATGGGCAAGCAATAATTCTTCTAGACCAAAGACACTCGGCACAGGATGGACTGTTGCCCCAGCAATCCATCTCATTGCTTTCTGTATAATTGCAGCCATCCTGAGATTTGCAATCGGTACAGGAAGGAAAAAGATTTTCATCAACAACACGTCTAAAGTTGACATATCCAGAATCCATCCAAATATCCAGAAGGCTTTTTTCATTGACATTCCCCAAGTAACAGGGATACATTTGTTTCTTTCTACCATAGATATAGCACTGGTAGGTATGCATGAGTGCATAACAAGGGCTGATGTTGCCTTGATAGTTAATGGATAGGGACTTATCCTTCACAAACTTACAACTGCGCTCAGTACGTAATTTCATATTGGACATCTGGGCAAAAATAGTAGTTCGTAAGGATTCTTTACCGAACATACGCCCTGTATCATCGATATCATATACAATTTCATCCTTCATGGATTCGTGATAGGGCAATAAATTACTGATAATGATCTGACTGGCTTTGAGATCGCATGCCAAACGGATCAGCTTCGGCAGATTGGCATAATTCTTCTTCATAGCTACAAACTCTATTCCCAGCTCCGGTTTTTTAGTCTTTCTTTCCTGCTTCGCAGCCTGCAAGTTAACAACATTTTGTGTGACGCTTTGAAAGTCTGCGCCTTGACGAATTTCATTGTATTCATCCTCATCTGGACTATCTAGAGAGGTGAAGAGTACATCCAACTCTAAGTCGATCAGTTTTTGAATGTTTTCCTTTTGCAAGAAGGAACCATTTGTAATCATTTCGACCTTTAGGCCAAGATTCTTTACGGCACCCAGCATATCAAAAATCCTTGGATGGGTCATAGGCTCTCCAAAGCCGCCAAAATGGACAGATTTCAGATTAGGTAGCTCTTTAAGGTTCTTTATTATATTTTCAAAGGTTTCCCAATCCATATGGAGTAACTTATCCTGCCATGAACTGCGGATACAGGTTATACAGGAGAAATTGCATTCTGTAGTGACTTCTATATAGATCCGTTTCACATCAGGCAGCAGGGGGATCAATCGATATCCGCCCTCTGTTGAAACAAATATAACTTCCTGCTCTTTCTCCAGAGACATTGGGAGTTGTATTTTCCCATCTTTGGCAATTACAATTTTTTTACCAACAGCGAAGAGTCCTGTTCCCAGTTCATTATTTAGTCTTTTCATCCACGTTCCTCCAATAACGTTAATTCTTACTTCTTTTTAATTTTAAAGTTTGCTTCATTATCTTGGTTTTTACCATAAAACCCTAGAGCTATCCGATATGGACCGGGACAGCCAGGAGGCAGAAAAGCCACACGATCTCCTGGATGGATCACATAATCTAAAGCTTGGACAAAGCCATTTACGAAAATTACTTCAATTTCATCCAACGGAATTTCAAACTCTTCAGCTAATTCAGCACCTGTTATAGGTTTGTCGAGGTTCATGATTACAGGAATTTTACCGTATTTTTTTCGAAAAGCCGCATCCAAATGCAGAAAACCCCTCACCTCGATCATTTGTTTGCTTTGCTCTGACATAGTACCTACTCCCTCCAAATGCTTTAATTTCATATGCTTGAAATATTCTTTCGATCGTTCATCATATGAATATGCTGTCTTAAAACAGCTAATGAAAGGTTTTGGATAAATATTAAAATTGAAGCCGGAACAAAGTCCGGCTTATTTTTTCTAGAATATTTTTTCTCCCTAAAGCCAAGATGGCCAAGAGTGGAAATTCAATTAGAAGTTGTAAACTTCGTCGATTTCTTCAGGCGAAAAGTCCCAAACTACATTGTGCGGAGAACATGGCTCATACTCGAAGAATTCAGGAAGACGATCGTGGGCGTTGGTGAAACCGGCTGCCTTATTAAAGGCACGTTCAACCTTAAGGACAGATTCACCTAGTTTGTCAACGTCAGCAGCAGTTAATTCTATACCGTATTGTGCGTTAATCATATCGATCAGTGCCTGATATCCGCCAGGATTGTCAGCAATACCGAAATATACGAATAGACACATGCCGGTACTATCTACAGCGGCAGTTCCGATTTGCATTGCACGGGCATATTCGATTTGACCCTCCTTCTTCAGCGGGTCAATATCTGCCCCTACCTTTAAGATATTACCGGAGATACAATATCCGGCAGTGTGGTCAGCACCCATAGGCGTAGTCGCATAAGTTAAGCCGATACCTTTGATAGGACGCGGATCGTAAGCTGGTATTGCTTGATCTTTTACTACCGGCGTTCTGAAAAGACCGCAGACCTTACCTACAACAGCTGTACCGCCGCCCAGAATTCTTCCTAACGGCGTTGGAACGGCGATTTGCTTGACAGCATCTAATACAGCTTTACCATCACCCCAAGGTAATAAACCACCTTCCATCGCAGTAGCTACTGCAACGGCAGTTTCGATACTATCTATGCCTATATCGTCCATTTCACGGTCAATATAGGCAATGTCATCTAAATCTTGGATTCCGGCATCTGCGCCAAGGCCCCAAATGGTTTCATATTCAAAACCGCTGGTGATGTATTTTCCATCTTTATCCGGATACCACTGGGAACATCTGATGATACAACCAGGATGACAGCCATGAGATACTTTTCCCTCGCCGCCGCGTTCTGTGATAGTAGCATTTAATGTTTCACCAGAAATGTTATCGTTATGGTCAATGCGGCCAGCTGTAAAGTTTTTGGCTGGAAGACCGCCTGCTTCATTTAAGATGTTAACCAATACGTCAGTACCGTAAGCTGCTAAACCCTGACCTGCTACAGGGTGGTCTAAGAGGGCTTTAGCAAATACTTTTGAGGCTGCCCTGAATTTTTCAGGATCTGCAATTGGAACTGCACCAGCACCTGTATCATCGATAATCACAGCTTTTACCTTTTTAGAGCCCAATACTGCACCTAAACCACCACGGCCTGCACTACGCATGTTGCCCTCAGGATCTTTGAAAGAAATATTTGCAGAAGGGAGACGATGTTCGCCAGCTGGACCAGCTAAAGCGATACCGACTTTCTCGCCGTATTTTGCACTTAATATTTCGATAGCCTTATAATTTCCACATCCCCCAAGGATTTCAGCCGGAGCTTCGTCGATTGTTACGCCATTTATATCCATTTTTATTACATAAAACTTATCGTCAGTAGGCATTCCTTCAATTACTAAAGCTTTGATACCAGCTTTAGCCATTTTTTGTGAAAAGGAGCCGCCGGAATTACTTTCTTTGATCGTACCGGTTAAGGGACTCTTTGCACCAACAGAAATACGTCCGGAATTAGGTGCTGTTGTACCGCTGAGTAAACCGGGAGCAAAGATGATTTTGTTGTTTTTGCCTAAAGCATGACAGGTAGGCTTTACTTCATCGGCAACAAAATTGGAAGTGAGGGCGCGTCCACCCAATCCTGCATATTTAGCTGGAACTTCATCAACCGTAACTTGTTTTGTCGTCATATCTACTCTTATAAATTTGTTCACAAAATTACCTCCTCTAAATAATTTTTATTCTTTTATTAGAAATTTCTGTATACTGATACACGAAGCAAATATTATGCCAATTATTATAGAGGATTCTTATAAAATAAAAGAGTTAAAATATAACGTTTTCCTTCTGTAAAATCTAGTAGTTATGGAAAGCACTGCAGGATACGTTCTAAAACGGAACACAAACCAAGAAAATAGCTGTTCTAAAATGATACAGTGTTCTGTTTCGATACAATGACAGGAAGATTCCAGTCTATGAGAGTAATTAAATATTTCAGGTATTTATGTTATACAATTATAATATGCAGATATAAATGCTGTAATTGAAAACATTCGTTATAAAATTGATTTAATTTCAGATTGATTACTAAAACCTGGCCGCCTTTATTTCAAGGAGGTCATTATATTTAAAACTTAATGAAGTTTTTAGGCAAGGTGGTTAGAAGCTATTAAATAGTAAATAAGAAGATATCAAATTTATGATGAAATAGAAAGGGGAACTCCGTATGAAGAAGTAGGAACTAGATATTATCAAACAAGCCATATTGAACGAACTGGAAGGATATGCGGATTATAAAATGTATCTCATAGGGTAGATTTTTTATTGTCTACTCTATGAAGTACATTTTATAATATACTTTTATTATTTATCCAGAGGTTTACCTAAAATACCATAGAAAAACAATGTAACCAACTCTTTAAAATATTTTCTGCTTTCTTCAAAATTAAGCAATGCATCGGAGCGTTTGCCTTCTCTAAACATATTAATATATATCAAAATAGCTTCGTTAGAAATACTGTGTTGAATATAACCTTCTTTTCGGCCCTTTTCAATTAATCTTAACATTAAGGGAATATATTTATTCTTAGTAAAATCTTCAGCAATCTGTCTAATAACAGGATCTTCTGACTTCAGCGATTTAAGAAAATCAGGGTCCATCGCTGATAATTCACTGGTTCTTTCCGAGACATATGTTTCAATTTTTTCAGGGAATGGCAGATTGCTTTCAATCACTTCCATATCCTCATACAGCCGTTTATTTAGAAGTGATAAAATTACATCTCTTAAAAGCTCGTCCTTACTACCAAAGTAGTTGTAGATTGTAACCTGGGACACTTTGGCTTTCTTGGCTATTTCAGCAACACTAACTCTTTGTACACCATGGGCAGAAAACAATTCAAAGGCCGCTTGACGGATATTTTCTTTTTTTCTTTCTGTGCGTTTTTCAAAGCCATCCATTGTAAATTCACCTCATTAATAGATTACTATATTTTTTGAATAATATCAATAAAATAATTTCAAAATATTATTGCGAGGCTATTCAATATGGTGTATTATGAAATTAATAAATTATTTTAGTTCAAAATATACAAAGAGGTGATTTGATATGAGTGAATATGTATTATTATTTAATGAGATTGACAATAGGAAGCTCCCGGAAGTGGGAGGTAAAGGTGCTAATTTAGGAGAGTTATCTAAGATCGATGGGTTGCAGGTACCGGAGGGCTTTTGTGTCACCACAGAGGCCTACAAAAGAACAATAGAGGATAACGAAGCCTATAAGTCACTTTTAGAACAATTATCCCATCTAAAGGTGCAAGATAGAGAAAAAATTGGAGAATTGAGCAAAAAGATTCGTAAGAACATCGAGGAAACAGAGATTGCAAAGGAAATAGAGGAATCTATTAGCAAAAATATATTAAAGCTAGGTGAAAAACATGCTTATGCAGTGCGTTCCAGTGCCACTGCCGAAGACTTGCCCACAGCCTCCTTCGCGGGCCAACAGGATACCTACTTGAATGTAGTGGGTAAGGATGCAATCCTTCAGCATGTAAGAAAATGTTGGGTATCCTTATTTACCGATCGTGCTGTCACTTATCGTATTCAAAATAATTTTGACCACCGAAAGGTATATTTGTCAGTTGTCGTTCAGAGAATGATCTTTCCTCAAGCTTCTGGGATAATGTTTACGGCTGATCCTGTCACCGCAAACAGAAAGGTGTTATCTATCGATGCCAGCTTCGGATTGGGGGAGGCCTTGGTCTCTGGTTTAGTAAATGCTGACATCTATAAAGTCCGTGATGGAAGGATACTTGAAAAAAAGATCACGACAAAAGCAATGGCCATCTATGGACTGAAAAATGGTGGGACTGAAGAACGGGAAGTCGACAAGCAAAAGCAAAATGTGCAAACGCTGACAGATGAGCAGATTCTACAGCTTGCAGATATAGGCAGGAGGATTGAGGCATACTTCTCAAGACCCCAAGATATAGAATGGTGCCTGTTTGAGGGAAGATTTTATATCGTTCAAAGCCGCCCTATTACCACCTTATACCCTATACCGGAAAACGACGGAAAAAACCGTGTATATGTATCCTTAGGGCATCTACAGATGATGACCGATGATATAAAGCCTCTAGGGATGTCCTTCTGCCAAATGCTATCATTTTGGTTTGGTCAAAATCTAACACCGGCCGGCGGCAGACTCTTTATAGATGGAAGCTATGATCTTGCCTCACCTATAGGAAGGAAGATCTTACTCACCAGTACAGGCCATGCCGACATTTTAATGAAGAATGCTATATTAAATTTAATGACCCGCAAGAATTTTGTAAAGAGCTTACCTAAAGGGAAGGGGTCCATCAATGCCAGTTCAGGAGCCTTAGGATGGATCATTCCAGCTTATAAAGTATATCGAAAAAATGATATAAGGGGTATTGAAAAGGTCATTGACTTTAATGAAGATCAGATAAAAGATATGGAACAAAGAATAGAAAAATTATCGGGCGAGGAGCTGTTGGCGTTTATTGTAAAGGATACTGGGGAATTAAAATCAATCCTAACTGGACCGCAAAATATGAGCTTGATGGTGGTAGGAGGCTATGCAAGCAACTGGGTTAATAAAAAAATGGAAAAGTGGTTGGGTGAAAAGGGTGCTGTAGACATCCTTTCGAAGTCAGTATTAAATAATATCACATCAGAGATGGGTCTTGAACTTCTCGATGTAGCGAATATAGTACGTAAGTATCCGGCAGTGGTAGAATATTTTAGCCATGCTAATCATGAAACCTTTATAAGTGATTTAAACAAGCTAAAAGGCGGTAATGAGGTATGGGAGGCGATGGAAAGTTTTTTAGAAAAATATGGAATGCGCTGCCCCGGTGAAATTGACATTACAAAACCTCGTTGGATTGAAAAGCCTACAGCACTCATCCCGATTATTCTCAGCAATATCAAAAGTGCTGAAAGGAACTCAAGCAGTGCTAAATTTGAACAGGGCAGATTGGAAGCAGAGGAGAAGGAAAGGGAGTTTTTGAAGCGGTTAGAGGAGCTGCCCGGCGGAAAGCGGAAAGCAAAAAAGGCGAAGCGGATGATCAGTATTCTACGAAATGTAATTGGTTTTAGAGAATACCCTAAATATTCCTTTATTAAACGCTTCCAAATTTATAAAAATGCTCTTTTAAAGGAAGCTGATCTTCTCGTACAAAAAGGTATCATCAAGGAAAAAGAGGATATCTTTTATTTGTACTATGAGGAACTTCACGATGTTGTTAGAACAAAAAAGCTGGATTACAGCATCATAACAAAAAGGAAAGAGGATTATGCCTTCTATGAAAAATTAACACCACCTAGAGTGATGACCTCAGAGGGTGAAATCATATCAGGTGAATACAATACCGGTAATGTTCCAGAGGGTGCTTTAGCGGGTGTGCCGGTTTCATCAGGGGTTATAGAAGGCAGGGCAAGGGTAGTTTTGAAGGCGGAGGATGCCATAATTGAAGAGGGAGATATATTGGTAACAACATTTACGGACCCTAGCTGGACTCCACTATTTGTATCTGTGAAAGGCTTAGTAACTGAAGTCGGCGGTCTCATGACCCATGGGGCTGTTATTACCCGGGAATATGGCATACCTGGAGTGGTAGGTGTAGAAAATGCAACAAAGCTAATCCGGGATGGGCAGAGAATCCGGGTAAATGGTACAGAAGGATATGTGGAAATATTGTAACACTTGATTTAACAGGATAAAAAGCAGAATAAAAAGTGCAGAAATAGGGACCCTGTTGGGTCCCTTAAACACAGGGGGATTAGCAATGAATATGAAAAGAGAAGAGAGGACATTCAATACAAATTTTATATTGTTTTTGCTTGGCAGGGTAGTATCTGACACAGGGACGAGTATTCAAATGATGATTATGCCATTATATATTATAGATGCTGGCGGTTCCGCTGCAACAATTGGAGTGTATTCTTTCTTTTCTCTACTGCCAGCCCTGCTGGTCTACCCTTTTGCAGGGGTTCTAGGGGATCGGTTGAACAGAAAAACGATAATGGTGATAACGGATTTTATGAGTGCTGGTGTAATTGTAGCCTTAGGCATCCTTTCATATTTGGGTATGATGAGGATTTCCTTATTGTTAATCGTTCAGGTAATCATATCCTTGTTAAACGGTTTGTTTGAACCAGCTACAAGGGGAATGCTGCCTCAACTTGTGGATAAAGATGCGTTGGCACGCAGTAACTCCATTGTCTCCTCAACAAGGACTGCGGCGCTTCTGTTAGGTCCGGTTATTAGTGCAGCCTTATATGCTGGCTTTGGAATTACGATGGTATTCTTTGTTAATGGGATTTCATTCTTGTTGTCGGGAACGAGTGAGATGATGATCAGATATACTCATGTAAAACGTCAAGCAGCAGGGGGTATATCAGGAATTTTCAATGATTTATTGGAGGGTATTAAATTTATTTTGACAAACAATATTATTCGTAATCTATGCTATTTCTTTTTAGTCATTTACTTTATAATACAACCAATTTTTAGCGTGATTATCCCGCTGTTTTTTAAGACCCATTTACAATATTCCGATGTATATTATGGTTATTTGCAAACGATTATTATATTAGGGGCTTTACTAGGAAGCGTTTCGGTGGGATTTTTGTTTGGAAAAGAGGGGAAAGTCTCAAAGTCTCTTGTAGTTGGCAGCACTTTGCTCTTAAGCACCATGCTGGCATTTTCGGTTTTGATATTTCCCAGAAGCTTATTGCTGTTAGGAAATGATACGATCCTATATTTTGCTTTATTGGCAGGCGTTCTTAGTCTGTTCAGTGCTGCAAATATATTTATCTCCGTTCCGGTACAGACATATATTCAGCGGGAAACGCCCAACGAATATATGTCGCGGGTTTTTTCATTGGTGAGCATGATCTCCCGGGGAGGAATACCTCTGGGTGCATTGGTATATGGAATTGTCCTGGAAAGGGTTGAGATGCATTGGACCGTTCTAGCTGTTGCTTTATTGATGTTATTCATATCTGTCGGTTTTGTAACATCTTTGCTGAAACATAATCCTGAGGAGAGTAAAACGGAGGCGAAGGACCTTTTGAATGCCTTGTTTCCCAAGGTCAAAGATTGATATACTTAATTGCACAGACAATATTTTTTTCAAAGATGTGTAACGTTTTAGCAAAAAATGCGACTAATTATATGAAAGGGGGATTTTAGTGAAGCAAATAGAGCAGTTATATATACTTTATAAAAAGGATGTTTATATGTATTTGCTTTCTTTGACACATAATTCCAGCCTTTCAGAAGATCTATTATCAGAAACCTTTGTCAATGCCATATCTGCTATTGGGAATTTTAAAGGACAGTCCTCCGTGAAAACATGGCTCTTTTCTATTGCCAGAAATCTGTGGCTTCAAAGAATGAGAAAAGAAAAATATACAGTTGAATATAATGATCTTTTAGAATTGTATGTATCAGACAGTATGGATGAAAGGCTGATCACAAAAGAAACCGCGGAAAGAATCGCAGGTTTAATATTGGGAAAAGACGAACGTACGCAGAAAATCATAAGCATGCGTATAGCGGGTTACAGTTTTGCTGAAATTGCGCATGAGGTAAATATGTCGGAAAGTTCGGCAAGGGTTATAGATTTCCGGGCGAAAAAGTGGATGAAGGAAATCTTGGAAAAGGAGGGATTGCGTTGAATATATCTTGCGATGTAGTATCTGACTTGATACCACTGGTAAAAGACGGTGTTGCAAGTGAAGACAGCGCCGCTATCGTTAATGCGCATATCCAAAATTGTGAAAGTTGTAGAGAGGCATTTAAAACCTTTATGCCTATAGACCCCATCCGTGTGAAAGATGAAAAGATAATCTTTGCAATTAAGCGGAGTATTTTAATAACCCAATTGATTATTCTTATGGCAGGTGCTATTATCGGCGTTGCCCTCTCAAATTCTATGGGCATGTTTTATAACTTTATGATTATGCCAGCCATTGGCGGTGTTTCACTCTTCGTACTTAAAGGGAAATGGTATTTGGCTCCGCTTGTAATTTTTATGCTCACCTATCTATGGCAAGCTGTAGAGGGAATTTTGTCAGGTGAATTCAGCTGGATTGTCCTGTATAGTGGATTATATTACAGCATTATCTATACCGTCTTGGTTGGCATTGGGCTCGTCATTGCGATGCTTTTGAGATTTGCATTTAAGAAAGAAGGTTGAAAAAATGGAAAATAGAAAAAAGCCTATATTAAGAATACTTGCAGGATTTGCAGCCGCAGTACTTATTGCCGGTATGCTTTTTATTACCAATTCCTTTGTCGGCAATCCAATATCGGCAATGCTGGCAAACAAGGTTATAAAGCAATATGTGGATCAGAACTATTCCTCGTTGGATTTAGAAATAGAAAAAGCAAGTTATAATTTTAAAGATGGTGCCTATATGGCCAGGGTAAAGTCCAAGACAAGCATTGATACGAAATTTGCTGTGTATTATCGGGATGGCAAGGTTCAGCGGGATGATTACGAAAGCTATGTTCTAGGAATGTTTAATACACTGCAGCGGTTTTCGGAGGAATATTCTGCTGTTGCGAAAAATATCATAGCAAAAGAATTAGGATATCTAAACAATAAGACCATGGTGATGGTTCATAAGGAAATCTACGAAAATCCAGGTGATATTGTAGAATTAGATATGAAGTTTGATAAGACCCTGCCGATCCGTGCAGAAGTCACACTTCAGCTTGATTTAGCCGATCATTCCATAGAAGGTATTGCAAAAGTGTTAACGGATGCCCATAAAGCTTTTGCAGAAAATGATTGTTATTTCGATCAGTATGGGCTGTATGCAGAAAATGACGGGATGCTTATCATGATAAGCGGTGTTACACCCGCTGATATTGAAAGTGGTGAGCTGGCAGGACTGCTTGAAGCGGCAAAGGCAAATGACAGTGCAAGCGGAATAGGTGTTTTTATTAAAGAACAAAAGAAATAACTTAATAGGGAACGGAAAAAGGGTCATCATAAGCAAATTAAAAGAAATTTATGGGAATTTGATAAAGACAAATCAAAGGAAAAAGGGATATATTGACTTGACAGCCTGTAAATAGAATTGGTAATATTTAATTGAGAATGAGAATTAAAATCAAACACTTTATAAATTTTCCTTAATTAGGAAGTGTAATTTGATTGTATTTATATTTCAATAATGATCATCAGTGCTGGAAGGTTGTTGTTTGTAATGAAAAAAGAAGTTCAAAAATATAGGATATTTAATCCCCAAAATAGAAATTGTTCTGTATGCGCGGTGTTCAACAGTATTTACGGCTCAGATTCTTTTCAAAAAGAGATGGATATACCTGAAGAAGCTGGGAAAGGCTATTGCCGGAGAACTATTGTCAAGCCATCAATGGAAATCAATATCTCTGATGTGACTTTTTATGAAAGGATAACAATGAAGGAAAGTCTGAGAAATCCTCAATATTGTCTTGCTTTTTGTTTGGGAGAAGCACTTCAGTGGAGTGTTGAAGAGAATAAAAAGGAATATGTTCTGGAATGTGGGGAGAGCTATATATTCGATGGAAACCAAGGAAACAGTATATGCAGCTATAATCCGGGACAGCGTTTTTGGGGAGTTAGTGTACAGTTGGACGCTGAAACCATAGCAAATTTTGTTCATCATATGGGAAAAGAGCACTTTTGCCATGGGCTATCCTATGGAAACAGTCTTTTTTATAAGAGAAAATTTTCACCTGCCATTAAGTTGATTCTAAATGATATGATGAACTGCCGCTATGGGGATCATGTAAAAAGAATATATCTGGAAGGGAAAATATTGGAACTGGTTGCTGTTTATATAGACGAAATCATTTGTGAAAATGGAGCACTGTATTCTTCTGTGAAGCTTTCTTCAGCAGATGTCCTGTCACTTCATAAAGCCCGAAAGGTTGTTGATGAAAATATGGCTTCCCCACCAACCATAGGGAAACTTGCAAGGATGGTATGTTTAAATGAATATAAGCTTAAAGCAGGCTTCAAGGAATTGTTTGGAATGCCTGTCCATGCCTATATTATTGATAAAAGGCTGGAGCGGGCACGGTTTTTAATGGAGGACAAAAAGCTGAGGGTGACGGAAGCGGCCCTGCTGGTAGGCTACAGTGATGCCAGTCATTTTGCTGAAAAGTTCAGAAAAAAATATGGCATTAATCCGTCAGAATACACGAAAAACCTATAGAAATACTACTTTTCAGGAACAGCGAAGAAAGGACTTCGCTGTTCCTGAAATACTTTTTGGCATAAAACTTATCCCATTTGGCGTAGAAGAAAGAGATAAAAGTGAGGTATTATTGATATATTAAATGATAATGAAAATCAATATCTATGAAGAAGGTGAAAATATTGAACAACACTGCTGAAACAAAGAAAAAGACAGGTATTTCCCGTCTGCTGGAGATTGCAGGGGAAAAACGGGGATTGCTGATCCTTTCAGGGATACTGTCCGTTATAAGCACGATACTGATGTTTGTTCCCTTTGCGGCTGTATACTTTATTGTGGCGGAGTTGTTAAAAAATGCAGCCAATCCGGCATTAAGCGATATGGCCCTTATTCGTCAATGGGGGCTATGGGCGATCCTCTCTCTCTTAGGCTCCCTTATATTTTTATACGGCGGCACCATGGCCTCCCATATCGCAGCCTTTCGTATCCTGTACAGTCTTAGAATACGCTTAGCCCAGCACTTGGCTAAGCTGCCCATGGGCTATCATACGCGGCAGTCTTCGGGAGCCATAAAGAAAACGCTGGAGTTGAGCGTGGAGAAAATCGAAGGCTTTATTGCCCATCAGTTGCCTGACCTTATAGGAGCTGTGGCACTGCCGGTGATTATGCTGGGTACCATGTTTACCCTTGACAGGTCCATGGCGCTGGCTTGCGCTGTTCCTATCATTGCTGCGTATTTGCTGCAATCCATCGTCTTTTATGGTGAGAAAGGAAAGGCAGCCATGAAGCAGCACCATGACGCGCTGGAACAGATGAATGCCGCTGGGGTCGAGTATGTGCGGGGGATGCCTGCGGTGAAGGTATTTGGCCTTACGGCAAAAACATTTTTGAGCTTTCACCACGCCATTACCGATTTTCGGGATTGGGCAGTAGAATATACAAAATTTTGCAAACGACCTTATATCATCTTTATGACCATCCTGACATCTATTTTGTCCTTTATTCTTCCCGTGGGGATCCTGCTGTTGAGCAGGCAGCCGGACAACCAGGCATTTGCTTTAACATTCATGCTTTTTCTCGTACTGGCACCCGGTTTATCCGTCCCTATGATGAAGTTAATGTATTTAGGAGGAAATATGCGGCTTATTTCTGAGGGTGTGGAACGGATCGACAATATATTCGCTCAAAAACCCGTTGTTGAACCGGAAGTCCCTAAAACACCAAAAAGTTATAGCATAGAATTTGATCATGTAAGTTTTTCCTATGACAACCAGGATGCTGCCACCCGCAGCGAAGCGCTGACCTGTGTAGCTTTTTCCGCAAAAGAGAAGGAAATGACCGCCTTGGTGGGACCCTCCGGCAGTGGGAAATCCACCATAGCCAATCTGATCCCGCGGTTTTGGGATGTTACATCAGGCAGCATCCGCATCGGCGGAGTGGATATTCGGGAGATGGGTACGGAGAAGCTGATGGAGATTGTATCTTTTGTGTTTCAGGATGTGCATCTGTTCTATGACACCATTGAGGAAAATATCCGCATGGGCCGTAGAGATGCTACCGCTGCCCAGGTCATTGAGGCGGCAAAAGCGGCCTGCTGCCATGAATTTATTGAGCGGCTGCCCCAGGGGTATCAAACGAAAATCGGAGAAGGCGGCACCTATCTTTCGGGAGGAGAAGCACAGCGTGTTGCCATTGCAAGGGCGATTCTCAAAAATTCCCCCATATTGGTGCTGGATGAAGCTACTGCCTTTGCCGATCCGGAAAATGAAGCAAAGATACAAGAAGGGCTAAGAACTCTCATCAGAGGAAAGACAGTCATCATTATTGCTCACAGGCTTTCTACCATCCGTGAGGCTGACCAAATCCTCGTGGTGGATGGCGGGCAGATTGTGGAAACCGGCAAGTGCGAGGATTTGGTCAAACAAAAGGGGTTGTACCACCGCATGTGGGAGGCCCATATGGATGCAGGAGCATGGGCTCTTTCTAAAGATCAAAAAACAAAGGTGGTGAATGCATCATGAAAAATTTCTTCTACAATATCTCAAGCGGCAATCCCAAGACCCTTGTTATGCCATGCGTTGCTTCCTTTTTAGAGGGTATTTGCAAAATTGTTCCTGCAGCTCTCGTCTTTGATGTATTCAATACGGTTTATTTATCCTTTGCAAACCCAGGAATACCGTTAAACACCGGAAGATTATGGAGAACATGGGCCATGCTCATAGGGTGGATGATTGTACAGTACCTGACCTCCGGCTTTGCTTACAGCAAAACCTTTACAGCAGCTTATGATGCCTCTGCCAATGGCCGAACCGCCCTTGCCGAGCACCTGCGCAAGCTGTCCTTAGGATTTTTGGGCAGCCGTGACCCGGGGGACCTGACCACCATGATGTTGAGTGACTATGCTTCTGTAGAAACAACCATCTCCCACTATGTTCCGCAATTGGTTAGTGCAACGGCCTTTCCAATCATTATATTTATTGCTTTGATATTTATCAATTGGCAAATGGCCGCCGCCATGTTTGTGGCGCTGCCCTTTTCCCTTATCATCGTTTGGCTTTCAAACGGACTTCAATTGCGTCTCGGTAAAAGCCATGTGAAAGCAAAGGTGGACAGCGCCAGCCGTTTGCAGGAATACCTGCTGGGTATGCGGGAAATTAAATCCCATAATCTGAGCGGTCAGCGTTTTCAAAGACTTCAGGAAGCTTTTGCCCGCCTGATGAGAGAGTCCATCCGGATAGAAGGGTTGATCGGTCCCGTAATGATGGTGGCTATTGCACTGATGCGGTCGGGACTTACACTGATGGTTTATGCGGGGACCTTTCTCCTGATGGGGGGCCAGCTGACCCTTCCTGTTTTCCTTGCATTCTTACTGCTGGGTACCCGTGTATTTGATCCCATGACTATGGTGCTTGTCAACTATGCGGAAATTCGTTATTCCGTTCTGAGTGCGGAGCGTATCATGGAAATCCGCCATGAAAGACCATTGCCCGGTAAAGATGATGCTCCAGCGGGAAACCATATTGAATTCCAGAATGTTACCTTTGCCTATGAGAACACTAACGTGCTGAAAAATGTATCTTTTTCTATCTCGCCCAAAAGCATCACTGCCCTGGTAGGACCCTCCGGCAGCGGCAAGAGCACAATAACACGGCTTATGGCAAGGTTTTGGGATGTGCAGGGGGGCAGGATACTGATTGACGGCAGAGACATAAAAGATATGGACCCGGAAAAGCTGCTGTCCCGCGTTTCCATGGTCTTTCAGGATGTGTACCTTTTTAAGGATACCATCGGCAACAACATCAGGGTTGGAAAAATGAACGCTTCCCAGGAGGAAATCCAGTGGGCGGCGAAGAAAGCCTGCTGCCATAACTTTATCATGAAGCTGCCCCAGGGCTATGACACACCTGTGGGGGAAGGGGGCTGCACCCTTTCAGGCGGCGAAAAGCAGCGGTTATCCATTGCCCGGGCACTTTTAAAGGATGCGCCTATTGTGCTCCTTGACGAAGCCACTGCATCCCTTGACCCGGAAAATGAAATCCAGGTACAGCGCGCCATTAATGCCTTGGTCAGCAATAAGACCGTGGTGATCATTGCACACCGTCTAAAGACCATAAAGGGAGCAGACAAGATTATCGTTTTAGAGAATGGAAAAGTGGTAGAGCAAGGGGTTCATGAAGAGCTGTTGGCAAAGGAAGGCCTGTATCAGCATCTATGGAGCCTGCAGCAGCAATCGTCAGGCTGGAGCATGAAAGCATCATAAATAGGATCAGGGAAATAGCATATTTCTCATATTCCGGAAGAACACGATTTATTTAAGGAACGGTGAAGGCATGTTCCTCTGTTCCTTAAATATTTTTGACATAGCACCTATTTTAAGCTGGTATGAATTTTCAAAGGAGATGAATCTATTACCAATTGATTTCTTTAATAACGGGGAGTGATACCATTGGAAACAAAACTAAGTGAAAAAGACAAACAGAAGCAGATGATTCTTACAGAAAATTTATGGAAGGTCATGGTTAGCATTTCATGGCCGGCTGTAGTTGCCATGGTGCTATATGGGCTGAATTCGGTATTTGATGCGATTTTTGTAGGATTATTTGTCGGAGAAACTGCATTGGCAGGAGTTTCCCTAGCCTATCCCTTGTCTCAAATAACCCTTGGGTTAGGTTCTCTAGTGGGCGTTGGCGCAGGATCTGCCCTTAGTATTGCCTTGGGTTCGAAAGACCGGGAGAGGCAGAAAAAAATATTGGGAAATGTCAATTATCTGACCATCCTTATGACGATTGTCTACACCATACTTGCATGGTTATTGGCAGAACCGCTGGTGAAAGTAATGGGAGGTACAGGAGATACATTGGAAATAGGCAGGATATATTTTCAAATAACGGTTATAGGCTCATTGTTCTGGATCTATGGTCTAGCTGGAAATATGATCGTTCGTGCCGAGGGGAAAATGAAATCAGCGGCGGTTATGATGGGCCTTGGACTGGTGGTGAATATAATTGCCAATTATATCTTGATCGTAGGGATGGATATGGGGGTAGCAGGAGCGGCTTGGGGAACGAATCTGGGTATGCTTGTTTATACTGTTGCAGGTCTCGTGTATTTTGCAAAAGGAATGGCGTCCTTCGAAGCACATCCTTTTAAGATTCGCAGAGATAAAAAAATTATAAGGGATATCTTTTCCATGGGGATGCCATCGTTGATCATGACCATTATGAGTCTTGTGCAGGCGATCGTGGTCTTCAACGCTTTATCCAGATATGGAACCACTTATGATTTGGCCCTTTACGGCGCCATATACAGACTCTTCACTTTACTGCTGACACCTATATTTGGACTGATGAGGGCACTGCAGCCTGTTATCGGTATTAATTACGGTGCAAAAAACAACCTTCGTGTCATTAGCAGCTTTAAAATATTTGCAGCAGCCAGTACCCTCATGATGCTGCCTTTTTGGCTGGTGATCATGGTTATGCCTGATGCTGCATTAGGCTTAATGTTTCCCGATCGAATATTTGATGCTGCCAGCTTATTGTACTTTAGAATCTATATGGCACTTTTGCCGATTTTACCCATTATCTTTATGGCAATGACATTTTATCCTGCTATTAATAAAGGAAAACCGGCAGCGGTGATAGGGATTGCACGACAATTAATTTTTTATGTACCGGTAATGCTGATACTTCCAAAGCTGTTTGGTATCCAATGGGTCTATTATGGCACCTTCTTCATTGATGTACTCATAACCATTTGGGTTTTTCTACTGATGAAAAAAGAGTTTCGCATTCTTAGGCAGGAAAGAGAGGCTAAGAACCTTGCTGTACAATGAAATGAGATATTTCATCCGGCATCCAGGGGGTGAGGGAAAATGAAAGGTACATTGGAAGAGAAGGTGTTTTACGGCAACAAGATCACTGTGATAAGAAGAGATGAGGACTGTACCGTATATAAAATGAAGGATGTGACCGGAGAGGGTACCATGACCTGCTATAATGTGTTTCCCGGTATTGATCTGTTGTACAATGATTTTCACATGCAAAGCTGTTTTTCCGAGTTCCGGCCAAAGGTTGATATGATTGGGATCGATTATTGCCGGGAGGGGCGCATTGAATGGGAGCTTAAGAACGGCACCTATATGTACTTGAAAGAGGGAGACCTGCAGATCGATACGAAAGAGCACCATACCAATGGATTTGGATTTCCACTACGTCATTATCATGGGATCACTGTTGCCGTGTATATTGAGGAAGCCCTAAACACGTTATCCACTATATTGGATGGGTTTTCCATTGACCTGCATGGCATCCGGGAAAAATTCTGTACAGGTAAAAGCCCTTTTATCATGAGGGCAGAGGATTCGATACAGTATATCTTTTCCGAACTCTATACGGTACCCCGTAAGATTAGAAAAAACTATTTTAAGATTAAGGTTTTAGAGATGCTTTTATTTTTAAGTGCAGCGGATGTCCCTATAAATGGCGAAGCATGGTCGTACTTCCCTAAGAAGCAGGTTGAAGCGGTAAAGGCAGTCATGGAATATATAACGGAAAACATAGATAGGCACATCACCTTGAACGAATTATCGTCGAGGTTTGATATACCCCTTACCTCATTGAAGCTTTGTTTCAAAGGTGTCTATGGTACATCCATCTATGCGTACATGCGCTCCTATCGTATGCATGCAGCTGCCTCTATGCTGCGGAAAACCAACGAGAATATTATCACCGTTGCCGGGAAGGTAGGCTATAATAATCCAAGTAAATTTGCCGCTGCCTTCAAAAAAATAATGGGCATGCCTCCTGCAAAATATCAGAAGTATTCTGTCTGAAGGGAGCATAGTTGGGCTGGATGGAGCGGAAGGTACCCATTATTTTTGCTATAATGCAAGTTGAAATCATTGGCATGGATAAGAAGCCGAAAAGCATATTTGTTAGACAGTTAAACTAGAGTGTTAAATCCATTATATTTTCAGGGGGAGCAATTATGGATAATAAATTACAGGCTAAAGATTTGATTAACGTTGGTATCTTTACGGCACTTTATTACGTTATTATGTTTGCAGGCGCAATGCTTGGCTATATTCCGGTTCTGTTTATCCTGATTCCATTGTATATGCCCATTATCACCGGAATCCCGTTTATGCTCTTCTTAACCAAGGTGAAAAAATTCGGCATGGTAACCATAATGTCTTTGCTTTTAGGCTTGATCATGTTTGCAACCGGTCACACCTGGGTGCCGATCATGACAGGGGCCATATGTGGGATTTTAGCGGATTTGATTTTCAAAGCAGGGAAATACCAAAGCCTTAAGCATTCGGTAATCGGATATGGAATATTCAGCATTTGGATAATGGGAGCAATGCTTCCCCTATGGATCATGCGGGATAGTTATATTGCCTATATTCGGAATAGTATGGGTGATGAATACACAAATGCAGTGCTTGCCCTGACTCCGGACTGGGTTGCATTTGTAGTGATAGGTGCAGCCTTTGCTGCTGGTATCGTGGGAGCTTTCTTTGGAAAAGCGGTCTTAAAAAAACATTTTCAGCGGGCGGGAATCCTATGATGCAAAGGGAGCTTTTGAAAAGTGCCGGAGCCAATACATACTTTAAACTGGATCCAAGGACAAAACTACTGCTTATGATAATGATCAATGCTACGATTTTTGGCGGCAGTGCGGTGCATATCATGCTGACGATGGCGGCGATTCCCCTGTTTCTTTTATTGGCAAGCAAAAAAACAAAGCCGGCTTTATATTGTGCTCTTGCCTATACAATCGCTGCCTTATCCCATGAGTTTCTTATTCCTGTTACCCATGGGATTCTGAATATTTTCGTTGTCATGTTGTCCGGCATGCTGTACCGGATCATGCCGGGAATTATCATGGGGTATTACCTGGTAACCACCACAACGGTCAGTGAATTCGTAGCGTCAATGGAGCGGATGCATGTGTCGCAGAAAATTATCATTCCCATGTCGGTGATGTTTCGTTTTTTTCCCACCATTGGAGAAGAGGCCCGGGCTATCAATGATGCCATGCGGATGCGGAGAGTCAGCTTTGGCTCAGGCAGCTTTTTCAAAAATCCAATGGCGATGCTTGAATACCGCTTGGTTCCCCTGCTGATGTCAACGGTTAAAATTGGAGAGGAGCTTTCGGCTGCTGCATTAACTCGGGGCTTAGGCAGTCCTGTTAAGAGAACGAACATATGCAAAATCGGATTCGGCATTCAGGATATCGTCTTGTCAACCGCCGCTGTTGCTGCGTTCATAGGGTTTTTATTACATTGAAAAGGAGGGGCTGATACCAATGATTGAACTGAAAAACGTCTCTTTTTCATATTCCCAGGGTCAGAAAGAGAATGGACTCTACGATATAAACGTAACAATTCAACGGGGTGAGGTTGTCCTGCTATGCGGAGAATCCGGCTGCGGGAAGACCACCTTGACACGGTTGATAAACGGGCTGATACCTAACTATTATGAAGGTTCCCTTGCAGGTGAGGTGCGGATCAACGGCCGACCGGTCAATAAACTGCCCCTCTACGAGACGGCAAAAATGGTAGGCTCTGTTTTTCAAAATCCCCGATCACAGTTTTTTAATGTGGATACCACAAGTGAACTGGCATTTGGCTGTGAGAACAGGGGGCTGCCCGAAGAAGAAATAAGGGAACGGATAGGAGAAGCGGTCTCTGATTTTAAGATGGAAGGACTTATGGGGAGAAGTATTTTTCAGCTTTCCGGTGGAGAAAAGCAAAAAATTGCTTGTGCTTCTGTTTCAACAACCCACCCGGATATCTTTGTTCTTGACGAGCCGTCCTCCAACCTGGATACAGCATCGATTGAGGAGCTGCGACGACTTATGGGGCTGTGGAAAAGCAAAGGAAAAACCATTATCATTGCGGAACACCGGCTGTATTTTATGCGTGAGCTTGTGGATCGCGTTTTGTATATGAAAAACGGTAAAATAGAAAAAGAATTTCATTCGGAACAGATAAAAGCCATGAATTTAGCAAAGCTGTCAACCATGGGTCTGAGGCCGCTGTTTTTGGAAGGACTGAAAAGGGATCCAAAAACGATCCCGCTGAAGCCGGAAGATTTGTGGCTGTCTGATTTTGTGTTTTCCTATAAGCATAAATCTTCGGCTATCAGGATAGATTCGTTGACAGCGCCGAAGGGTAGTATTGTTGCTGTTATTGGACACAATGGAGCCGGAAAATCAACTTTTGCCAGATGTCTCTGCGGTTTGGAAAAGAACTGCACGGGGACCTTGTCCTTTGGGGACGTGACATATAAGGGAAGGGAACGCCTGAAGCGATGCTGTATGGTCATGCAGGATGTCAATCACCAGCTGTTTACCGAAAGCGTTCTGGATGAAATTTTACTAAGCATGGATGAAGGCGACCCGGCAAAGGCAGAAAGCATTTTGAACAGCCTTGACCTTTTACCTTTGAAAGACCTGCATCCCATGTCCTTATCCGGCGGGCAAAAGCAGCGGGTGGCAATTGCAAGTGCCATAGCCTCGGAGAAAGAAATCATATTATTCGACGAACCCACCAGCGGTCTTGATTTACGGCATATGAGAGAAGTAGCCCATAATCTGGAACAGCTTCAGCAAATGGGGAAAACTTTATTTGTCATTTCTCATGACCTTGAACTGATACTGGCCAGCTGCACACATGTTTTACATTTTGAAAAAGGCAGTGTGATAGACAATTATCCCCTGAATGACAAAGGGGAAAAGAAGCTCCTGTCATTTTTTATCAGGAACCATCAAGAACAGGCAAATCATTATGATGTCCAATGCATTTAATTGGATGTCTAATCGGAGCAGGTTCGACCCTTACGGAGTAGCAGGGATATTTCAGAAGGATTAAAATAGGGATGGGTTAGATGATGCTAACCCATCCCTATCATTGTTCTAAAAGACTGGAGAGAGGAGAAAGAACAGTATGAAAGAAAAAAAATGGTTGAGAACAGTCCTTTCCTTCGCATCGGAGTGCAGGATGAAAATGATCCTTTCAGTAATATGTGCCATGATCAGTGTTGCAGGTGGAATCGTGCCCTATATAGGCGTGTATCAGGTGATCATTTTGTTTCTTGATGGAAAGCCGATGACAAACGGCATAGTATTCCGGGCTTCCATATTATTTTGGGCTTTCATATGCCTTGCCGGGTATATAACGAAGCTCGTCTTTTATGCCATATCCACGATGCTGGCCCATTTTTCCGCATACAGCATATTGGAAAATATGAGGAACAGGATGGCCGACAGACTCATGAAGGCTCCCCTTGGCACCGTGCTGGACCAGCCGGTAGGAAAGCTGAAAAGCGTGATTGTAGACCGGGTGGAAACCATTGAACTTCCACTGGCCCATCTGATCCCCGAGGGCATCTCAAACCTGCTTTTGCCCATAGGTGTATTTGCTTATCTCATGTTCATCGACTGGCGCATGGCCCTGGCGGCAGTGGTTACGGTACCGGTATCCGCAGTTATGATGGCGTTTGGAATGAGGACCTTCAACAAGAAATATGCAGAATATATGGAGTCCAGCAACTATGTAAACAGCGTGATTGTGGAGTACGTAGAGGGAATTGAAGTTATCAAGGCATTTAACCAGTCCACCACCTCTTATGAGAAATTTCAAAAAGCTATAGCGTCCTTTAAAGATTATACCCTACATTGGTTTAGAAGCACCTGGAAACTCATGAACTTCAACGGGGCGGTTTTACCGTCAACCTTGCTTGGCACGATGCCTATGGGCATGGTTCTGTATATAAACGGATCCTTAAGTGTGGCAGAGCTTACCATGTGTTTGATATTGTCCTTAGGGATCGTAGCACCGCTAACCAGCTTCACGGTATTTGTGAATGATGTTAAGGCTATAGAATATGCAGTAAAGGATGCAGACGATTTTCTAAATCTGAAAGAGCTTGAAAACCAATCAGAACAGATAACTTTGCATCGATTTGATATTGAATTTGATAATGTATCCTTTTCCTATGATGCTGATAAAGCTGATAGTCCTAATTACAAAGAAAACAGCGCATTGTGTGATGTTAATCTAAAGCTTTCCCAAGGGACCTTTGCAGCCCTGGTTGGCCCCTCGGGAAGCGGCAAATCCACGGTGGCAAGGCTGATTGCACGGTTTTGGGATGTAGGCAGGGGAAAAATCAAAATCGGCGGAGTCAATATTAAAAAGCTGCCCCTGGCACAGCTTGCCGATATGGTGAGCTTCGTAACCCAGGATAATTTCCTGTTTAACTGCTCATTGATGGAAAATATCCGGCTTGGCAATCCAAAGGCCTCTGATGAAGAAGTGATAAAAGCAGCAAAAGCAGCTTGTTGTGACGAATTCATCAGAAATCTTGACAACGGCTACAACACCACCGCCGGAGAAGCCGGAGGAAAATTATCGGGAGGAGAAAAGCAAAGGATTGCCATTGCAAGGGCGATTTTGAAAAACGCGCCTATTGTCATACTGGATGAAGCAACGGCTTTTACGGATCCGGAAAATGAAGATAAGCTTCAAAAATCCATTGCCTCCCTCACGAAAGGAAAGACTCTATTGGTGATTGCCCACAGGCTGTCAACCATCAAAAATGCGGACCGGATTATCGTGATGGAAAAAGGACGTATTGCAAAGACAGGTACCCATAAAGAGCTGCTTAAGGGGTGCAGTCTTTATAAAGATATGTGGGAGGCCCATATTGGAGCAAAACAATGGGCGGCCGGCAGCGAGAAAGGAGCGGTGAAGCAATATGCTTAGAACCATAAAGAGGATCATTCAGTGGTCGGGAGAGAGGAGAAAGCGGTTGTATATAGGCTTTGCATATTCTTTCTTCCACACCATGTTTGCTGCAATGCCCATTATGGGAGCTGCATATGGACTGAATCTTATCCTGGAGGATATGAAGGGAAATATCACCCTAACCATGGATTGGGTATTTTATATGTTAGGATTTATGGTTTTTACGGTGGCAGGCAGGTTCTTGTTTGCTTATCTTCGCGCCACTGCCCAGGAAAGCATTGGCTATGAAGTAACGGCGGAACAAAGAATTATGATGGGAGACATCCTAAAACGGGTGCCCTTAGGCTTTTTTAGCAAGAGGAATGCCGGAGAGATTGCCTCGGCAGTAACCACAGACCTGTCCTTTATTGAGATGTTTGGAATGAAGATGGTCGATGTGGTGGTAAACGGATATATCAGTGCATTTACCATGGTGCTTTGTCTGGCCTTTTATAATGGTCCGGTTGCCCTCATTGCAGCGGCAGGTATCCTATTCTCTGTCTTATCCCTGAAATTGCTGGGCAGCAAGAGCAAGGAAAATGCACCGGTACACCAGAAGGCGCAGGATAGCATGATCGCAGCTACTATTGAGTATATAAGGGGAATGCCTGTGGTGAAGGCCTTTAAGCAGGAGGGTGTTTCCATAGAGGGAATCCGCAGGGCATATAAAAAATGGTGCAACCCATGTTTTGAAAATCATCGATGCCACCATGGATAAATTAGAGGATATAGAAAAGGCAGAATTCATTGATAAAGACGGTAAGAATATGGAAATTTCCACTTATGATATCCAGTTTAAGGATGTTACCTTTGCCTATGAAAAAAGGAATGTATTGAGCAACGTCTCCTTTACGATTCCTGAGCATACGACCACCGCAATCGTTGGCCCTTCGGGGAGCGGCAAATCCACCATATGCAGTCTGATTGCAAGATTCTATGATGCAGATAAGGGCAGTGTATCCGTAGGAGGTGTCAATGTAAAAGCGTTGACCTGCGACAGCCTTCTGAAAAATATCAGCATGGTATTCCAAAAGGTGTATTTGTTCCATGATACGGTTCTTAATAATATCCGGTTCGGAAAGCCGGATGCCAGCTTTGAAGAGGTGGTAGAAGCAGCAAAGAAAGCCTGCTGCCATGATTTTATTATGGGTCTCCCCGATGGATACGAAACGGTGATCGGAGATGGCGGGTCCACCCTTTCCGGCGGTGAAAAACAGCGTATATCCATAGCAAGAGCCATGCTGAAAAATGCTCCCGTAGTCCTTTTGGATGAAGCCACTGCCAGCGTAGATCCGGAAAATGAGCATGCAATACAGCAGGCCATCAGCGCTTTGGTCCATGGAAAAACGATCATCATCGTTGCACACCGTCTCGCTACGATTCAGAATGCGGATCAGATCCTTGTAGTAGACCGGGGGCGTATTGTACAGCGAGGATATCATGAGGAATTAATAAAGCAGGATGGCCTTTATAAGAGATTTTTGAGTATCCGGGAAAATGCTGAAGGATGGAGCCTATGAGATGGTTGATAGGGTAAGTCAAGACGCCGGTATGTTTCCAATATTTATTTATGAGATTCCCTGTTGTTTTATCCAGGTGTATTACATAAGATTGTATTTGTATTAGTGAAATTTTATATAATTTTTAAAAATCTTTTAAAGAGTTTTTAAAATTATCCAGTACACTATAGATATGTGACTGAGCTTTCTTTCTATAAAAAATATTGATTGAATATATAACACTGAGTATAAGGAACATATTGAATGATTGATTGGAGGTGAAGAAAAATGAGTAATAAGCTTTGCCCATGGTGGATGGGATATATGCTGGCGAACCCCCTTAGGAAGATAACCCAAGATCCTGATAAAATATTGAATGCGTATGTATCGCAGAATATGAAGGTTCTGGATATTGGATGTGCAATGGGCTTTTTCAGTTTACCGATGGCTAGACTTGTAGGCGATCAAGGTAGGGTGATTTGTGTAGATTTACAGGATAGAATGATTGAGAACTTGGTAAAAAAGGCAAAGAAGTCAGGCGTGTATCATAGGATAGAAGCACGCACCTGTAGTCCTGATTCACTAGGGATAGATGACATGAAAGGAGCAGTGGATTTTGCACTGGCCTTTGCAGTTATTCACGAGGTAAAAGATAAGGAGCGGCTTTTCACGGAGATCATTGGCGTATTGAAGCCTGGAGGCAAACTGATGATTGCGGAGCCAAAGGGACATGTCACTGAAAAAGATTTCCGCGATACGGTGATGTTAGCACAAAGAACAGGCTTTAGTATTGCTAAATGGCCTAATATTGGAAGAAGTTATTCTGTACTTCTAATAAGACAGTAGACTAGGAGGTATAGAGAAGTTCATATACAATATCTCTGCTTCATGATATAAGGATGAAGAAAGAGGAAGAAAAATTAACAGCATTAAGATAATGATAATCATTTACAATTGAAAATATTTCTGGTACAATGAGTATATGTAAATGGCATAAATTGCCGCGGCAAAAATTTATGTTATGGAGATGATTTGCGTGGCTAGAATCAGAGGGCCCAGGTTTAAGAAATGCAGGAGATTAGGATTGAACGTGTGCGGACATCCTAATGCTATGAAACGGGAAGGAAGCGGGCAATCAAGAGCGGCAAGAAAGCTTTCTTCTTATGGCAGACAACTTTTAGAAAAGCAGAGGCTCAGAGCCTACTATGAAGTGATGGAAAGACAATTCAGAAGATATGTAAAGGCTGCTATCAATGATCATGAAATGACAGGTACTGCGCTGATTAACAGGCTTGAATGCAGGCTGGATAATCTGGTATACCGATTAAACTTTGCCAATTCAATCAGGCAGGCCCGGCAAATGGTAGTACACGGACATATTTTGGTAAATGGAAAGAAAATAGACATACCTTCCTATGCGGTTTCTGTAGGGGATGTACTTTCACTGAGAGAAAAATCCAGAAATAATGAAATGTTTAGAGATAACTTTCTTAGCAATTCAACAGCTTCATTGCCTTATCTAAGCAAGAATGAAGCCGAATTTTCAGGTAAGTTGGAAAGACTGCCGAATCGAGAAGAGATTCCAATACAAATAGACGACCACCTTGTTGTGGAGTTCTATTCAAAAGTTATATAATGGAGCATGCTGCAGCAGATGCTAATCTTTAAAAAAGGATTGCTGTCAAATAAATAAACTATACGAATAGTCTTTGTAAACACTTAGACTATTCGTTATTTTTAAGGAGATCAAAATGCAAGGGCAATATAAAAATAATTTCTATTTTTGGGAGAGAAAAATTAGAAATGCAGATGATGTTTTGTTTGGAAACTTAGATAAAAAGAGACTGACAAGAAAATCTGTGATTATCTATCTAGGGATATTGGATACCCCAAAAGGTCTTCTGCGCTCGGGATGGAGCAGCCATGGAGATGTAAATACAGCACTGGGGTTCTTGCAGCATGTGTTTTTACCGACCGTCTTCTATACATGGATCGATCGGGAAAGCGATGGATTTTATATTCCGCTCTCGCCCTTTCATATACTTAAAGATGAAGTCTTAAAATCTATGGAAAAAGAAGAGATCAAGAATATTGAGAGTGATGCTATAAAAATGGAGATAGCCTATCAAGATTTAAATAGCATGTGGAAATATAATGAGACTGAAAAAATGCTGAAATTGAAAGCCTTTTGCAATGGGTTCAATTCTGCCTGGGATCAGGAACCTGAGAAAAAATTATTTGTTAAAGTGTTTGAAAAAAGTGAGGAAATTGTTGCGTTTATTTTGGAAAATACTGTAGACGAATTGGAAGAAGTTATTGAAGAAGAAATTGAGATGTCTATTGAACAGCTGAGGTTTATATGTAAAAATGCCTATGATGAGTCTTTTATCAATAAAAACATTATTGAGCTGTTAAATACCAGAATTCCAATATGGTTTTAATAAAATTCTCAACAATGCAGCAAACTTGTAAGTTTTGTTATAAAATCAGCTTGTTGACACTCTGGAAAAGGGTAATCATTGAAGAATGATGGCAAAGTCCTCAGTCTATTAAGGCCGAGGATTTTTTTACGAGAGAAAAAAAGGAGAATTACATAAATATCTTTGTCCTCCTACTCATCTTTGTGGTGACGGAAAACTCATAAAACATGAACAGAAGAAGGAAATTTTCTGAAATTATTGAATCTATATAGAGGCGATATTTTTAGATGATGAATCACAGGTTAAATCAAAAAGTTAAAATGAGAGGGAGTACAGCAGGATACATATTCCTTAAAATAACATGCTGCTAACCTTATTAAAATGAAGCGTTTAAAGAATGGGAAAACGTTTTTAAATATTCGTGTAGAGCAGCCAAATGTAAAGGAAACGGAAGCAGAAGAGAGGAGTAAAGATGCTTAGGATGAGAGATAAATTTAAAAAAAGATTTGGCAAAAAATTTTTCCGTATTTTCTTAATGATAACAGCACTTGCAATAATTCCAATGGTAATGGCAAATTACTTTATATATTATAGATACACACAAATTAATGATAAACAAAATGCAGAAGTGATTGAGAATATGATTAATCAGTCAGACTATATTAATAATTTAATTTTGCAGGATACAAAGGAAATTATGAAACAACTTTCAACAAATAAGCTGGTTGTGGAATGGATAATCAATCCTGATACAAAAAATGAAAACCATATCTTTGATATTATTAATGAACTCAAGGCAATTGCGGAATCAAGGGGGCATATTACTTCTATTTACATTTATAATACACATATAAATAAGGTCATTACGTCGGTAGGGGGAGTTTACAATTTAGAGGATTTTTATGATAAAAGCTGGCTGGATAAGAGTCAGGGTATCTTATTAGGAACAAGGATTCTAGAAACACGCTTTGTCAGGGACGGTTACAATAATCAAGCAAATAGTATTACGCTTATGAACAATTTACTATATGGATCTTGGAGTAATCTAGGAAGATTAATCGTCAATATAGATGCGAATAAATTATATGAAAAGGTAAGCAAATTACATAATGATAAAACCGGCAGACTTTATGTAATAGATAATAAAGGAACAATTATTTTAGGAAATAGAAATGATTTATATAAACCTATTGGAAATGAGACAATTATAGAAACCATACTAAAAGGAGGGAAAGGAACGCTGACAGAAAGCTACAAAGGAGGAAATCAAAAATATATTTATAAAAAATCCATATATAACAACTGGCATTATGTATGGGTAATTCCACTTAAAAGTTTTATGCAAAGTAATTTTGTATTGGGAGATAACATTATTATTGTCACATTGCTAGGCATAAGTATAAGTTTTATAATAGCTATTTTTATAACTAACCATATCTATAAGCCGATCAAAGAGCTTATAAATATGGTTTTACAAAGGACTAGCGGTGATAGGGATAGACAATATGAAAAAGATGATTATAAACTTCTTAATGAAATTTACGACGCCCTAATGGAAGAAAATAGCTACATCACAGATACATTGGAAAGGCAAAAACCGCTTATCAAAGAAAGTCTTTTTTTAAGTCTTTTAAATGGAAAAATTAATACTGAAAAAGAGATTAAAGAGAATTTGCAATTAATTGGACTTGACTTTTATAAGGAGGCATATGGAGTTATTATATTATCTGTTTTGGAAAAAAAAGATGACTTTGATAAACTACAGGAGCATGATAAAAATATCATAAAAGATAAATTTATAAAATGTAATGAAAAGATACTCTATAATTTAGGATATCAAAATGTGTGTATTGAGGTTGCTGAAGATACCTATACCCTTATCATTAGTATCGAACATCTGGTAGCAGAAACGAAGTTTAATGAGAATATTATTAATATTTGCGAGTATATCATAAAATATGGGTTAACCGAATTTGAGTTTAAAATAGCAATAGGCGTTGGAAATATCTATAAAAATATTATTGATGTTAAAGAGTCGTATAAAGATGCTAAAAAGTCTCTAAAGCGTAAGGTTTACGAAAAAGATAGAGAACATAAGGTGGAAAATAAAGAATCATTATATTTGTTTGAGCTTTCCATTATTGACAAAATTATTGAAGAAGTAAACAACAATGAACAAAATAAGGTTAATACATTACTGCAAGTACTAGAGGCAAATTTTAATAAAGATGAATATGAGGATGAAGAAGTAGCTCCTATGTTTATAAAGCTCTTTACAGAACTGGAACAGACCGCCATCGAGAGTGAAATGGATCCAGCACAAGTGGTTGAGGGAGGATTTGAATCTGTTGATGTAAATAGGTTGTTAAAAAAGGAAGGTAAACGGTATTTGGTTCAGCTTGTTACCAAGATATGTAATAATATTATAGTATATAATTTAAGTGGGGTAGCTGAAAAACAACAAAAACGGATGGAGCAGATGTTAAAATACATTGAAGAGAATTTTCACAAAGACATTTCATTAAATGACTTAGCTGATTATATGGATTTATCTTTTGCTTATGTAAGCAGAATTTTTAAAGAATATACTAAAGTAGGCTACGTAGACTATATTAATAAACTAAGGATAGATAAAGCAAGAGAATTGTTAGATAATACAGAACTGACTGTGAAAGAAATTGGTTTTAGAGTTGGCTATAATAATATGCAAAGCTTCTTTAGAACATTTAAGAAATTTAATAATTTAACGCCTACACAGTATAGAGATAAAAATGCATAGAGGAATGATAAATTATGGAAGAAAAGAAATATAAGATACTGATTCATTTAGTGGGATTATGTGTAATTGTAATCACAAGTTTTGCAATCATAAATTTTGAAAGCAATAAAAATAGCAAATTTGAGCCTGGCAGTACAAAATATGTTACTGATAGGCAGGAAATAACGGTAAATCAACCTCTGGTCTTGAAAATAGCTGTTTCAGCATCTAGAGTAGATGACATCTATATGCGATTAACAAATAAGTTCATACCTCAAGTAGAGAAAAAAAGTAAGTGGACTATAAGAGTAGAAGTATTTGAGAGTGAAAAATTAGGAGGAGATTTAACCTGTATACAGGGAATCGAAAAAGGTACAATAGAAATGGGATTGTTAAAAACAAGCACCGACGATGCAGATGTAACACAT
Source organism: Geosporobacter ferrireducens (assembly GCF_001750685.1). Lineage (GTDB taxonomy): Bacteria > Bacillota > Clostridia > Peptostreptococcales > Thermotaleaceae > Geosporobacter > Geosporobacter ferrireducens. Next base: position 4,784,290 of record NZ_CP017269.1, read on the forward strand.
GTTATTTTGGGGGATACAACACTTCTTATTAATGAAGGGTTTTGGGATAGTATACAAGAAGAATATAAAAAAATTATAATGGATGAAATTAGTAAGGTGATATATTAATTTCATTAGCAGCAATAAAAAGGTGAAAAAGTGATGAAATAACTTATACATATAAAACCGGTTATTTCATCACTTTTTTTATGTAAATTAATAAAAAATTAAAATAAATTTAAGTTAAAAATTGTTAATTTACTGCAATTTGAGTTTTGTGTATAGTGTTGTAAACGGAATCAAGATTTGCAGTACTGCACGCCAACATTTCTTGTGTTTCTTGCAAAGCATTAATATCCTTCAAACGGCTTTTTAAAAGGATAACAGCTCTTGAAAATTTAGAAATTGTTTGATTATTATTAAAGGAGGGGATGTTTAGCAGTGATTGAATGGAAAAATGAGAGAGACCTTTTTGAATTAATGAAGCGTGAACTGTATACACCGGTAGTAGGAGATATATTAGATCGGAAGGGGCTATATCACAGGTTTTTGCCTCAACCGATTCAGCCCATACAGGAAAATATGGTAGTTGTTGGGAGGGCAATGCCTGCCTTAATGGTGGATGTGTATGGTGAACAAGAGAAACCTTTTGGGTTATTGACAGAAGCATTAGATCAACTTCAGCCAGGAGAAATTTATGTAGCGTCTGGTGGAACAATGCGCTGTGCTTACTGGGGAGAAATTTTAACTGCTACTGCAAAAAAGAGAGGAGCGACAGGTGCAGTTATTAATGGGTTTCATAGGGATACACCCATGGTTTTAGAACAAGGCTGGCCGGTTTTTTCAATAGGAAGATACGCGCAGGATTCCTCTGTAAGGACGCAGGTTATAAATTATAGATGCCCCATTGAAATAGGAAATGTATGGATATATCCTGGAGATATCGTTTTCGGTGATTTAGATGGGGTACTTGTGATTCCAAAGGAATTGGAAGAAGAGGTCATTACATTGGCGTTAGAAAAGGTGAGAGGCGAAAAGCTGGTAAGAAAAGAAATTGAAAATGGCATGTCCAGCACTGAGGCATTTAAAAAATACGGAATCTTGTAGGAGGCACATATGAGAATCGTTAAATTTGAAACCTGGTGGGTAAAAAGAGAGCAATGTTTTTTTGATGAAAAACGGCAAGGTAGGAGTAAAATGCCGTGGGATATTGTTGTTATAAAGATTACTACAGATAATGGAATAGAGGGAATCGCTACAGCTTTAGCTGCCAGGTCAGGAGTAGTAACCGAGGGATATTTACAAGACAATATTGCACCTATCTTGATAGGAAGAGATCCTTATGAGCGGGAAGCCATTTGGCAGGAACTTTGGAATATCGATAGGCATCTATGCTTTTTTCCTGTATACCTGACAGGGCCTGTAGATGTGGCATTGTGGGATATCGCCGCAAAAGCGGCAGGATTGCCATTGTATAAGTATCTGGGAGCCTACAGGAACCAGCTGCCTGTGTATGCGAGTGGTCTTTTTCATGACACTATAGAAGAATATGTAAAGGAAGCACTATATTATAAATCTAAAGGAATTAGAGCGTATAAAGCGCATCCGCCTGGACCAATGAGAAGGGATATGGAGGTGCACCAAGCATTACGGGATGCAGTAGGGGATGATTATATTTTGCTGAGTGATCCAGTGGCAGAGTACAGTTTAGATGAGGCAATAAAAATAGCAAGACAGCTTGAGAGGCTAGATTATCTATGGCTGGAAGAGCCCTTTAGAGATTTCGAATTATATAAATACAAAGAGTTGTGCAGGGCAGTGGATATTCCTATCGCAGCTACTGAAACCACAAGAGGCTGCCATTGGGGTGTAGCTCAGTCTATTGCCCAAAATGCTGCAGATATTGTAAGAGCCGATGTATCATGGAAAAATGGCATTACCGGAACATTGAAAATTGCCCACCTTGCCGAAGCGTTTGGATTAAGATGCGAGATACATACTACCACCATGAATTATATGGATCTAGTGAATTTGCATGTCTCATGTGCCATCAGAAATTGCGAGTATTTTGAATACTTTGTTCCAGAATCTAATTTTCAACTTCCTATGAAGGGGAAGCTGCCCATTGATGAACAGGGAATGATTACGGTTCCTGAAAAACCGGGGGTTGGTGGAGAACTAGATTGGGAACTGATCGAAAGACAATGTGCATCATATAGGAAATTGGAAGGATAGGTTTCGCTTTTCAATCGGATATTCAAAAGAGAAGAAAATGATGTATTTAAATAATAAATAAAGAGGAGGCATTTCTGTGAAAACAAAAAAATGGAGACAAAAGATAATGCGGGGAATGGCGGTCACTTTGATGAGTATAATGCTTATGAATATTGTTGGATGCTCTTCCAAGGCGCCGGCGGATACGCAAACTGATGATCAAGGTACAAAGGCAAGCAATCAGAAAGTGGTATGGAAATTAGGACATACACTATCGCCGGAGCACCCTTTTGCTATAGGTGCTGATGAATTAGCAAAAAGAATCAGCGAAAAAACAAATGGTAACTTTGAAATCCAGGTTTTCCCTGCAGGTCAGCTAGGAAATGAAAAAGATCTAGGGGATGCAGTTGTTAATGGCCTTGTCCATTTAGCTTTTGTTGGACCCGGAGAATTGGGTAAACGTTATTCACCTGTTTCCGTTTTTGACGCACCTTTCTTATTTGATGGTTATGAACATGGGAAGAGAGTAATTAATGGTAAGGTTGGAGAAGAAGTATGGGATGAACTATCCAAAGAAACAGGGATTAGAGTACTTGGAGCAAGCTATTATGGAACACGGCACGTTACTTCCAACTTTCCAGTTAATACGCCAAGTGATTTAACCGGTAAAAAATTGAGAACTCCTGACATGCCTCTCTATGTAGAAACCTTTAAAGCGCTAGGTGCGCGTCCTACGCCTATGGCACTTTCAGAAGTTTACTTGGGCCTTCAGCAGGGGGTTGTGGATGGACAAGAAAATCCGGTAAGTACAATCTATAGTCAGAAATTCTACGAAGTGCAGCAATACATCAATCTGACAGGTCATATTGTATGCTTTACACCGCTTATTACTTCAGAGAAGATGTTAAGTTCATTACCAGAAGAATATCAAACGGTTTTAATTGATACGGTAAAAGAAATTTTACCAATGATAGATGAAATCACACTTAAATATGAAGAGGAGAAATTATTGGAAATGGAATCCAGCGGCGTAAAAATAATAAAGTCAGACATACAAAGTTTTAGAGAAAAAGCTAAGCAAGCTATAGAAGTTTTGGAGAAAGATTGGACTCCAGGACTCTATGAAAAAATGCAACTGGCTAAGTAGGACAATATAATGAAAATTAGAATTTTACAAAAATATGAAGTATTTTATTATAGACAATAAGACAGCAGTAGAAGTTTTTAAAAAGTGCATTGATTCTATAATGTAACTTTTTAAGCAGTTTATATTTATCTTTGTATTTAATTCTGGTCATGGTTGTTGAAAATGGGAGCACATCGCTTTCCACCGGAGCCATGACCTTCAATCTATAGAATAAAGTGAGGAGATGGGTTGTGACAAAAATATTAAATAGGATAGAAGATTTTGTTATCATAAGTGGTTTAGCATTGATTGCCATTATTTTATTATTACAAGTTTTCATGCGCTATATATTTAATTATCCTTTTATATGGAGTGAAGAATTAGCAAGATATACCTTTGTGTGGGTTTCTTTCATTGGAATGGGATATGGCATACGTCAAAATTGTCATATTCGCATGGAAATTGTTCAAAACAAGCTGCCTAAAAAAATGAAAGACATATTGAATATATTCATGAACATAATAGCCTGCGGAGCTTTTATGTATTTGATACCTTCAGGAATTGAATTAACGATTCAACAGCAAGCAGTAGTATCATCAGCTATGGCTATTCCTATGGGATATGTATTTATAGCTGTTCCGGTAGGTTTCTCTATAGGATGTTTGAGAATGATATTGATGATTATCAATGATATTAGAAGTTTTCGCAAAATGAGGGGAGTAGAGGCATAATGCTTGAATTATTAGGTTCATTTGCACTGATGTTAGTTGCTGGTATGCCAGTTTCCTTTTGTTTGGTTATAAGTTCACTGTTTTACCTTACCATAAATGACATATCTCCAATTATTGCAATACAGAGAGTTGCAATGAGCATAGGAGATTCATTTACTCTATTATCGGTACCATTGTTTGTATTAGCTGGCTGTATTATGAACAGCGGAGGCATTACTGAAAGAATATTTGGCTTTGCAAATAAATTAGTAGGACATATTACCGGGGGACTAGGGCACGCGAATATATTAGCAAGTATCATATTCTCAGGAATGTCCGGTACAGCTATTGCCGATACAGGAGGACTAGGGGCGATAGAACTTAAAGCGATGAAGGATGCCGGATATGACGAAGATTTCAGTTTGGCTGTAACAGGGGCTTCCTCTATTATAGGGCCCATTATTCCACCAAGTGTACCTGCTGTATTATTTGGAGTTATTGCAGGAGTATCTGTAGGTAAATTATTTATAGCAGGAATCGTACCAGGCCTTTTTATGGGTCTCATGATGTCAGCGTTTGTGTATATTCAAAGTAAAAGAAAGGGTTATAAAAAGACTGAAAGAGCTAGGGTAAAAGAGATATTACAGGCATTTAGAAAATCCTTCTTTGCGATTCTTACACCAGCAATTATTATTGGGGGTATGTTAGGAGGAATGTTTACGCCAACAGAAGCTGCAGTTATAGCTGTAGCCTATGCGTTGGTCCTTAGCTTTGTTTACAAGGAAATAAAATTAAAAGACATTCCAAGACTTTTAAAAGAAACGGGAAATAATACGGTATCAGTTATGCTTATCGTTGCAGGGGCTTCTATTTTTGGATGGATTTTGACGATTGAGCAAGTACCTCAGAAAATTACATATTTATTTATTAATAATATTGATAACCAAGTGGTAGCACTGTTATTTATCAATTTATTACTGTTAATGGTAGGAATGTTTATGGAAACCATATCTGCAATTACCATATTAACACCTGTTTTATTGCCTGTTGTTATAACATTCGGAATAGATCCCATACACTTTGGAATTATTATGATCCTTAACTTAATGATAGGATTGCTTACTCCACCTGTAGGGATGGTGCTTTATGTGCTTTCAGCCGTATCCAATGTACCCTTTGAAAAGATTGTAAAGGCTATATGGCCCTACATTATCGTTTTATCTATCGTATTAATGATTATTACCTTTGTACCGGAAATTGTGCTTATGCTGCCGGGCCTGTTAGGAATGTAGCTTACAAATAAAAGTAAATTATTAAATGAAAAAGGAAAGTGGTGTTCGATATGACAAGAATCAAAGATGTAAAAATCTATAAGGCAACTTCTCAGATATCAAGGGCGATCGCAGATGCAACACATAATATTTCTGAAATTTCTTTTTATATAGTAGAGCTCATAACCAATAAAGACATCAAAGGGCAAGGATATTTACTATCTTTTCACTATTCTCCTAAGGCGATAGAAGGTGCCCTAAAAGACTTGAAGGCTTTTATGTTAGAAAGACAATATCATATTTACGAAACGGTAAAGATGAAACAAAACTACGAGATTGAAACAGAATACTTTGGAAACATCGGACTCCAAAGATGGGCAGCAGCAACTTTTAACGTTGCAATGTGGGATGCTTGGGGACATGAACTGAATCAACCTATATGGAAGATTATTGGGGGGAGCAATACTAAAATACCTGTATACGGAAGTGGCGGATGGTTGTCTTACACAGATGAAGAATTACTAAATGAAGTATTAGATTATAAACAGCGTGGGTTTAAAGCAGTGAAGATAAAAGTAGGATCAAAAGATATCGAAAGAGATATACAACGTATTTCGAAAGTAAGAGAAGCAGTAGGAACAAATGTTAAGATCATGATGGATGCTAATCAAGGAATGGATATACCTTCTGCCATTAAACTTTCTAGGTGGGCAACGGATATGGGTATTCATTGGTTTGAAGAGCCTATTGCTCATGATGATTTTGCGGGTTACGAAATTATCCGAAACAAAACAAGTGTTGCACTTGCCATGGGAGAAAGAGAATATGACTGTACAGCCTTAAAAGAGCTTATTCGAAGAAATGCCATAGACTTATGGCAGCCAGACATCATACGAATAGGTGGTGTTGAAGAATGGAGAAATTCTGCTGCACTAGCCATTCTTAACAATATTCCGGTTCTTCCACACTATTATAAGGATTATGATGTGCCATTGCTTGCAACGATTTCTAATGCCTATGGAGCAGAATCCTTTGACTGGATCGATGAAATCATTGATAATCGCATGATTATCGAAAACGGCTATGCATATCTGAGAGGAGGAAATGGTTGGGGTTTTAAATTTAAAGAAGAGTTTTTAAATGAGGTGAAGTAATGAGAAATACTACAGCAAATACATTAGAAAGATTATTTTCACTGGAAAGAAGGGTAGGTATTGTTACAGGAGCCTCAAGCGGCATTGGAGAAGGTATAGCACAAGTTTTGGCAAATGCCGGAGCTAAAGTTTATGATTTGAGCCGAAGAGGGAAAGGTGATATAGAGCACACTAATATAGTAAGAATACCCGTAGATATTACAGATAATGAAAGGGTTAAAAAGATCGTAGATGAGATAGGCGAAAAAGAAGGCCTGGATTTTTTAATTAATAATGCAGGGATCACAAAACGGTGGCGCGCAGGAGATGTAAGCAAAGAATATTGGGATAAAATACATAACCTGAATTTGGATGCTGTTTTCCATATGAGCCAATTTTCGTATCCTTATTTAAAAAAATCTTCATATATCGGACGCATTGTTAATATTTCGTCAATGGCAGCACATTTAGGTTTTGAAGAAGTTGTACCCTATTGTTCGACGAAAGCAGGTGTACTAGGCATTACACGTGGATTGGCAGTGGAGTGGGTAAATGACAACATTTTAGTGAACTCAGTAGCTCCCGGCTGGATTCCTTCGCAAATGAGTATCGGCGTTATGGATGATAACAGAAAAGAAAAAATTCTTAGTAGAATGGCGCTTCATAAATTTGGAGAGCCGGAAGACATTGGAACCATGGTGCTATACCTCGTAAGCAACGCAGGAAAGTACATTACTGGACAAGATTTTGCAGTAGATGGAGGGGCGTTATGTTATGGATACTAATAGGATGAAAGCTCTGGTTTTAGAAAAACCTTTCCGGTTGGTTTGTAAAGAAGTACCAACGCCTGTAATGGAAAAAAATGATGTATTACTGGAAATTGAAACAATAAGTATTTGTGGCTCGGATATTCATGCTTATTTAGGAAAACAGGCGCTGTATACCTATCCTAAAATACCTGGCCATGAAATATGTGCCAAAGTAGCGGCTGATAAAACGAACACCTTTTCAAAAGGGGATAAAGTTATTGTAATGCCATATTTATCATGTCGTGAATGTGCAGCCTGCAGACACGGCAAAGGCAATTGCTGCGAAAATCTTCGCGTATATGGAGTACACATAGAAGGCGGATTGGCTGAATATTTATCTGTGCCAAAAGACTATATTCTTAAAGTACCTGAAAAAATAGATGCAGAGACAGCTGCTTTGATTGAGCCTTTTGCCATTAGTGCACATGCTGTAAAAAGAGCACAAATCGGCTATGGGGATAAGATTCTAGTAGCAGGAGCAGGACCTATAGGTTTAGGTGTTGCTGAAATAGCAAAAACATACGGTGCAGAGGTGGTAATAGCGGATACAAGTGAAGATAGACTATGTTTTGTAAGGGAAAACTTTGAATATGAACATACTCTAAATCCAATGAGTGAAGATTACCGCGAGCAGATAAAAGATTTAACAAAAGGACAGTATTTTAGACGGATTATTGATACATCAGGAAATAATCATTCTATGGAAAATAATATTCATATGTTGGCTTTTGGTGGTAGAATGGTTTATGTAGGGATTTACAAAGGGAGTCTGCAGATAGATGATGTGGCTTTCCACAAAAGAGAAACTGAACTTTTAGGCAGTAGAGCAGCTACTTATGAAGACTTTCAATATGTATTAAAATGTATTGAAGATAAAAAAATTAAACCTGAAAAGTTTATAACACATAGAGCAAATTTTAGCGAAGCAGAACAAGCTTTTAAAGAATGGATTGAACAAGGAACAAAGGTATTTAAAGCAATGATATATATGAAATAATCGCTGTAAAAGGAGGCAGACTAAAGTGCATCCTTGTGATAAACGACTTTTGCTGCAGATTACGCATTTCATAAATTGTGCTTGATTTTTCTAATCCATCCAATTATAATCATGTTAAGTGAATATTTCCAATAAGTGCCTCTACTTTTGAGGATAATAGGGAATCGGGTGTAATTCCTGAACGGTCCCGCCACTGTAAGCGAGGAGCGACTTATCATTTAACCACTGTTTTCTGTTCTTGGAGGAATAAGAAGATGGGAAGGAGATAAGGAGCATTGATCCGCGAGTCAGGAAACCTGCTTGTTGGTACAGATTGTTGACTCTCTAGGAAAGAGTAATCATTTGAGAATGATGGCAAAGTTCTCAGTCTATTAAGGCTGAGGACTTTTTTATTTGTCTTTAAATGGTGTAATCTCTACTCTATTAAATTGCAAAGGAGTGGTGGTGTGTTTCAGATAGGGATAGATATGGGAGGTACATTTACCGATTTTATTGTTACCCATGAAGGAGATGTTAGAACAGTCAAAATTCCATCGGATAAGAAACGGCCCATTGTTACGGTGATCAATGGGTTAAAGCAGATTGCAGACAGTTATGATTTAACTTTAGAGGAGTTTTTGCCCCAAATAAACCGTTTTGTTCATGGCAATACAGTAGCCATTAATGCCCTTATTCAAAGGGAAGGAGTAAAAACAGCACTTATTGCTACCGATGGATTTCGTGATGCTTTAGAAATAAGGCGTTCTAAATTAGACAACCAATGGGATTTTTTTGCCCCAATTCCCCCTGTGCTGGTTCCTCGCTACCTGCGCTATAACTTAAAGGAAAGAGTTGATTATAGCGGCAAGATCATTCAGGAACTGGATCAAAACAATCTGGAAGAAATAGTAGCTGCGCTGCATACTGAAAAGGTAGAATCCGTGGCTGTTTGCTTGCTATTCTCCTTTTTAAATGATGCCCATGAAAAATTTGTAAAAGCTTTCATAGAAAAGAGTTTGCCTCACGTATTTGTGTCTCTTTCCAGTGAAGTAGCACCAAAGCTTGGAGAATATGAGAGAGCCTCGACGACTGTACTCAATGCATATCTTACGCCTCTTGTATCAGATTATTTGAGTGAGCTAAAATTAATTCTTCAAGCGAAAGGACTATTCTGCAATATCCAGCTAGTACAAAATAGCGGTGGTTTAACAGATAGTTCTGTAGCGAAACAGTTTGGTGTTAAGGGTCTTTTATCAGGGCCGGCAGCAGGGAGCAGCGGTGCCCAAGCTTTAGCGAGAGAATTAAGTGAGCCTAATTTAGTTTTAGTAGATATGGGGGGGACGAGCTTTGATGTAAGTTTAATTAAAGACCATAGGATCAAAGTGATCCCTGAGGCAGAGGTGTCTGGTTATCCAGTCAACCTGCCACTTATAGATATCAACTCAGTAGGGATTGGCGGCGGCAGTATTGCTTCTGTAGATGCCAGCGGAAGACTGGGCGTTGGACCTGATTCAGCTGAAGCATTTCCTGGGCCAGCTTGCTATGATAGGGGTGGGAAAGAACCAACCATTACCGATGCTGCTCTGATACTAGGATTTATTAAGCCAAATCGTTTCGGTGGCGGAAGTATGGAATTGAAGAGAGAAATTGCTTTTCAGGCAATTAAGGAGAAAGTAGCCGTTCCGCTTAATATTCGTGTTGAAGAAGCAGCTCTTGCCATTTATCAGATTGCTGAGGCCAAAATGGCAGATGCAGTACATTTAATGACTGTACAAAAAGGATATGATCCTAGAGAATTTGTACTCGGGGCAGCTGGAGGTGCATCCCCTCTTTTCGCTGCTAAAATAGCCCAAGACCTAGGGGTGAAGAAAGTAGTCATTCCTGCCTATGGTGAAGTATTCTGTGCACAGGGAATGCTGCAATCTCGCCTTAAATTAGACATGGTACAAAGCTATTTATGCAGTCTAACGAATGTGGATATTTATGAAATCAATGAAGTTTTAAAGCAACTAACCTATCATGCACAAGAACAACTGATCAAACAGGGAGTAACTTCAGAAAACATCGACTATAGATTTTCCTTTGAAATGAGATATACCGATCAACATCATCAGTTATCCGTTTCTTTTACAGGTGGGGAACTTGATAGAAAAAGTATTGACTATCTAATATGTAAGTTCCATCTGCTTCATGAAAAACATTATGGATATGCTGAGCCAAGCCAAGAATGTTCTCTCATTAATATACGTCTGGAAGCTTGGGAAAAGGAATTGTCTTCCTTTTTTTGGGTGAATAGTAGTGCAGCAATTAAACTGGCATCTACGCCAATAGAGCACCGGAAAATCTGCTGGAATCGTAATTTAACCTTTAAGGAAGTTCCTGTGTATCAGTCTTTAAACATAAAATCAGGATCTGAGATTATAGGCCCGGCACTCATTGAAAAAGCGTATACTACAATCTTTGTTACTCCTAACTTCAAGGCCCATATCGACAGCAACTTGAATATTATCCTGACGAAAAAGGAGGTGAATTCGAATTGAATGTAGACCAGATTATTCTTCAATCTGTGATTGCCCATCGCTTAGACACAATTGCTCAAGAGATGGGTGCTGCACTTGAGCGGTCATCACGCTCTCCTATTTTTGCAGAAGCCTGTGATTTTGCCTGTGGTGTCTGCGACCATAAAGGAGAACTCGTTTCGCAGTTGAATGGCATTCCCATTCTAGCTGCTGCTGGCTCTTTTAGCGTTCAGGCTGTGCTAGAGAAGTATACAGGCAATATTCAGGAGGGTGACGTATTCATTGTCAATGATCCTTACAGAGGTGGAAATCATCTGCCTGACATTGGTATCATAACGCCTGTTTTTCATCAAGGTGAATTAGTATTTTTTACAGTAAGTCGTGCTCATCACGGAGATATCGGAGGTTCTGTGGCAGGCAGCTATAACACAAGAGCTACTGAAATATTTCAGGAGGGGATTAGAATTCCGCCTATTAAGTTAGCGGTCAAGAACAGCATCATCGATGAAGTGCTTGATCTGATAACCTATAACACCAGAAATCCACAGATGCTAAAAAGTGATCTCTATGCTCAAATAGGAGCCAATAAAATTGGTCAGGACAGATTAAGGACACTGCTGGATAAATATGGATTAAAAAAAGTAAAGGAATCGATAATACAACTGCTTCAGCAGGCAGAAGATTTAACCAAGGCAGAAATCTCTAAATTTCCTGCAGGTAGTTATACCGGTGAGGAATGGCTGGATGATGACGGTTTTCAAGAAACGCCCGTAAAAATAAAAGCTGAAGTTACCTATGAAGTTAACCAAGTGACTATTGATTTTACAGGGAGTGATAAACAAGTAACCGGATTTGTCAACAGCTCCCTTGTGACGACTAAAAGTGCAGCTTACATAGCACTATTGTGGACGTTGTCGCCAGAGATTCCTAGGAACAGCGGAGCATTTAGGCCGATTAAAATTATTGCGCCACCAGGAACAGTAGTAAACCCAGCTGAATCTGCACCGGTGACTTTGTCTACGCTCCATTGTGCCAGTGAAATCATTTCTGCTATTTTTAAAGCCTGCGCTAAAGCAGTACCTGAAAAGATACCAGCAGGATTTGGCCGTTATTGCGGGCCTTCCTTTTATGGTATAGATCCGAGAAATCAAAAATTTTATGTAGGCTTTGCTTTTTGCTGCTTAGGTTCAGGGGGAGGGAAAAAAGAGCAAGATGGATTTCCTTATATGGCACCTATCTCAAACTATGGTGGCGTTCGTGCTCCGAATAATGAAGCGAATGAGGTTCAATATCCCCTGCTCACATTAAACCATCACTTAGAGGTGGATACAGCGGGAGCAGGTGAGTACAGGGGAGCCCCCGGGATAAAATACCAGGTTCAATTTTATGGTCCTGATCCGAGCATTGTTATGTTTGGTGATGGGATGAAAATAGCACCTTATGGCTTAGGGGGAGGTAAGGAAGGCAGCCTGAACAGAAATCAATTGTTTACAAAAGAAAGTGGGAATGAATGGCTTAAAAGCAAGACAGCACCTCGTAGTTTGCAGCCAGGCGATATCTTAACCCTCTTCTCTTCAGGTGGCGGTGGCTGGGGAAATCCTTTTAAAAGAAACCCACAACTGGTTTACGAAGACTATAAGAATGGATATATAAGCCGAGAGAGTGCTTTAAAGGAATATGGTGTGGTACTAACCACTAAAGGGATTGATTGGAATGAAACAAAAAAATATAGGGGGATTGATTATGAGTCAAGATACAATGTGTAAAGATGTAGAGCTGGAAATGAGTAAAAAAATTACCCGGTTTGATACAAAAGCATTGGTGGGTGCGGTTCTCTTAGGTGTTGTTTTTGTTCTGGTACAGCAAATAGCGCACCGCATTGATGCAGTGATTAACCCTGCTTCTGTAATTGTTGGTGGTGTTACCTGGGCCACGTTTACAGGTTTGGTTGTGCTGCTTTTTAGGCAGCCTGCCGGAATCATTACAGCTGAAATTCAAGCTTTTATTGCTTTAGCTACAGGCCTTTCACCTTTAGCTCCCTTCTTTATACCGGCGAATGGTTTGGGTTCTTTAGCCTACTCCCTGGTTTCTTGGAAATTGTCAATGGATAAGTGGTCACACCACCTATTGGCTCAAATTGTGACAAATGTGCTTGGCAACATCTGTGTTTCAATCGGACTGTATGTGATTCTGAAACTACCTATACCCGTAATCATAGTGGCTTCTGGCATTACTACCCTGGCAGGTGTTGTTGGCGGAACGATCCTTACGAAAGTAATCTACGACAATATTGTAAAATCTGGTGTATTAAGATAAGGAGTGTTATTTTATGAATCAGGACTGGAGAGTTTTTTTACATTGTTTTGAGGAACAGTTTCCTAGAGAAGTTTTGCGGATTAAAGAGGAACTAGACAGAGCCTATGAACCCACTGCAATCATTATGGAGTTAGAGCGTCAAAGGCGTTATCCGCTTGTTCACTTCGAGAAAATTTCCGGATCAGCCTTTAGTGTTGTAGCCAATACAATTGCCACTCGTCAGCGTATGGCCATGGCCATTGGTGTTAGCGAAAGGGATTTGCCTACCGCTTATGCGGAGCGCGTTAAGCGGGCAATTGAACCTGAAGTAGTTGAAAAACCAGAATTTAAAGAAAACTGTTTATCAGGTCCTGATTTAGACCTGACCAAATTGCCGATTTTGACACATTTTCCAATTGATGCAGGGCCCTATGTTACGGCTGGATTGGTCACCGCTAAGGATCCAATCTCCGGTGCCGACACCTGTGGCTATCACAGGATGCAGCTCAAAGGAACCAATAAGCTGGGCGTAAGCCTGCATTCACGGCAGCGGCTTTGGGAATACCACCGTAGAGCTGAAGCAATTGGGAAGAATTTAGAGGCAGCGGTAGTGCTAGGGGTACATCCAGCTATTTCTTTAGGCTCGATGGCATTAGTTCCCTATGATCAGGGCAAGTTTGCCCGTATGGGGGGTCTAATCGGTGAACCTTTACAAATTGCACGCTGTACCACCGTTGATGTTGAAGTTCCGGCTTGGGCAGAAATTGTTATTGAAGGTGAGATTTTGACAGGAGAACGAGAGCCCGAAGGTCCCTTTGCTGAATTTACCAATTATGCATGCTATAGAAGTACGGAGAATATTTTCATTCCTAAGGCCATTTACTATCGTACCAATGCCATCTACCAGTGCATTACACCGGGAATGTGTGCAGAACACAACACCATTGTGGCGGTCCAGCGTGAAGGAGACGTGTTGAAAGCGCTAAAGGAGAACCTACCGAATATTATAGCTGTTCACGCGCCGTTATCTGCCTGCGGACTTTTCCACTGTTATATTTCTATGAAGAAAATAGCCGAGGGACAGCCGATGCAGGCAATCCTGACAGCCCTTTCGGTAGACCATAACTTAAAACACGTAGTCGTAGTAGACGAAGACGTGGACGTCTTTGATGAAAGTCAGGTATTATGGGCAATTGCCACCAGAGTCCAAGCAGACCGGGATGTTCATATCATTCCACAGCATATGGGAATGGGCTGTACTTTAGATCCTTCTACAGATGAATTAAGCAGAAGTGCCAAAATGGGTATTAATGCGACAAAACCACTTGGGAATTTTGCCAGCAGTATTGCCTTTCACCCTGAGGCGAAGAAAAAAGCCCAAGAAATCTTAAGAAGGATGAAGTTGTAAAAAACAAGGAGGAATTGCCATGAAACAGCTGTTTACTGCAAGGATTGAGGGTCTTTATTATCCGGAACAGATGAATCCGGTGTTGAAAGATATTTCTCTTAGTTTTCGGCCTGGTCAGTTCATTTTCTTAGCCGGCCCTCCACGTTCTGGCAAATCCTCCTTGTGCCAAGCTTTAGCTGGCGTTATTCCTTCTTTTAAAGAGGGCGTTTTGAGGGGTGAAATCAACTTTGAGGGTGAAAATATCATAGGTAAACCCCTTCCTGAGGTAACAGGAAAAATCGGCTTAGTTAGGGATGAACCTCAAAATCAGTTATTTTGTACAACTGTTGAAGAGGATCTGGCCTTTGGGCCCTGTAATCTCTTGCTAGAGCCGGAGGAAGTAAAGCGGAAAATTAAAAAAGCCCTTCATTTTGTAGGATTAGAGGGCTTTGAAAATCGAAAGCCTGAAACTCTTTCGGGAGGGGAAGCTCAGCGGATAGCCCTTGCTTCTATGTTAACCCTAGAGCCGAAAGTCATTATTTTAGACGGAGCTGTTACGCAGCTCGATCCTCAAAGCAGAAGAGAAATTTACGAGAAATTGCACACACTTGCCCAACAAGAAAAGAAAATAGTGATTATCGTAGAGGAGAAAGCCTATCAATATTTGTATTTGGCACATCGGTTAATCTGTTTAGATCAGGGAACTGTTCTCTATGATGGATATCCCAAGAAAGAAGTACTTTTCGATGTTAAAAAGCCTTGGAATTTTCCTGAAAAGGTACCTGTAGACAATGCTGCTGATAAGGAGAGACCAAGGATATCTGTCAATCATCTAACTTTTCAATATCCCAATAGAAAATTTGCGTTAAAAAATATTTCCTTAGATATTTATCCAGGAGAATTTGTAGCCCTTATGGGCAGAAATGGGGCGGGTAAAACAACCTTAGCCAAGCATTTTAATGGACTACATAAACCTGGAAGTGGAGATGTGGTCATCAATCATATGAATACAAAAGAATATTCAACGGCTCAGCTGGCGAGCCAAGTGGGGTATTTATTTCAAAATCCTCAAATACAAATTTGCACCCATTCTGTTCAGGCAGAAGTGGCCTTTGCTTTAAAGGCAAAAAAAATACCTAAAAGAGAAATTGAAGGGAAGGTTTCTCAACTTATGGATAAAATGGGACTAATCAAATTTGCACAGGAGCACCCTTACAAACTAGCAAAAAGCGATGTGCAAAGGCTTGCACTTGCTTCTTGCCTAATAAACGAACCTCAGATATTAATCGTTGATGAGCCTACCTCACAAATGAGTGCTGCTCAGAGTTGGGAGACAATGGAGTTAATTTCCCAATACAACCGCAGTGGTGTTACCGTAATAATGATTTCCCATGATTTAAATCTAGCACTCAATTTCACCAGCAGAATGATCATTATGAATCAAGGTCAAATAACACTGGACATTCCAACTGCTCATTGCTTTAATCATGAAGAAAAGCTGCGCGGGTTAGGCCTTGATATAAGGGAAGTATATGCTGAAGGAGAAATGCGATATGAAGCTATTGCTGGAGTATAGTGAAAACAGCTCCTATATTCATAAATTAGACCCTCGGGTTAAGCTGCTATGGCTGATAGGCAATTTAATATTAATCCTATCCTTTCAAGAATTGACAGTATTAATTCCAAGCCTGGGATTGGTTTTAATAACGACGATCCTGGCGGGGATATCCTTAACTGTTTTTTTACCCTTGGTAAAAGTAATGTCGATTATAGGCATACAGTTTATTTTATTTCAGGGACTACTAAGACCTGAAGGTGTAATTTTATTTCAGTTGGGGAACTTAAATTTCTACCTTGGCGGCGTTTTAATCGGTATACAAGGGATCGCGCTTTTAATAACATTGGTTTTATTATTTCTTCAATTTGTGATGTGGACCTCTCCCAATGAGCTTACCCTATTATGCGTAAAGTTAGGATTGCCGCAAAAATATGCGGTTTTGCTTGGGTTAGCACTACACTTTTTGCCCATTATGGAAAAAGATTTGCAGATGATTTATGAAAGTCAGCAGGCAAGAGGCTTAGAGCTGGAAACTACCTGGCAGAAGGCCAAGGGTTTAGTGCCAATCATACTTCCATTAATTCTACGATCACTAAAAAGGTCACAGGAAATAGCTCTATCCATGGAGTTAAAGGGATACAACCGTTTTTCTGCCCGTACTTTCCTGAGCAGTATTTCCTTCTCTTCAGCAGATTACTTCGCTTTTGGATTTTTAGTGATTTATTTTTGCGGATTAATATTTCTTCAAATTGTATAAGCGGTAGTGTATTCTTGTATAGAAAAAAATATTTCTAAGCAGCACAGGATAAATATGTTTCTAGTCACCGAGAATAGATGATTTTTATTAATGTTGAAAGTTAAACTAAAGGAGATCCTATTTATGAAATTAATTATAGCGATAACTGGTGCAACAGGCGCAATTTTTGGTATAAGAATTTTAGAGGCTTTAAAGGACAAAAAAGAGATTGAAACCCACCTAATTATAAGTAAATGGGGAAAAGTAACGATAGAAACTGAAACAACGTACACTGTAGATAGCTTAATCCTAATGGCTGATTGCTATTACAGTGAGGACAATCTTGCTGCTGCCATATCAAGTGGTTCTTTTAAATGTGATGGAATGATCGTGGCGCCATGCACAATGAAAACATTAGCTGGCATAGCTAATGGTTATACAGAGGATTTAATTATTCGTGCAGCAGATGTAACGATAAAAGAAAAGAGAAAACTAATATTAATGGTGCGCGAAACACCACTGAATGCGATTCATTTAGAAAACATGTTGAAACTGTGCAATATGGGTGTAATTATTGCTCCACCAGTACCCGCTTTCTATACAAAACCCAACTCACTGGATGATCTAATCAATCAGACAGTAGGACGGATATTGGATAATTTTCATATAGAACTAGATACACTGAAGCGCTGGAACGGCCTGTAAAAAAAGCACCTATCCTTTGATAGATGCTTTTTTTCTAATGATTACTAGAAGAAGGTGTTTAGGAATTTATAACGGCAGAGACAGGAATTATACTGTATTTATCTTTCAATGGCTGCTATGATTAGAGAAATCATCTGAATCCCATACCCTTTTAGTTTTTCTATGTCTATCACAGTAGCTTTTTCTATATGTATCCCTGCTGTGACTACTGTTACTTCATTGAAATGCTTACAGATCTCTTCTGCTATTGGAACCGCAATTTCATCATCTTTGTGTCCTAAAATGTTGAATACAGAGGTCGTACAGCTTCTACTGCCATCTCCTGTTAAACTAGGTCTAGGCTGGCTAATAACAGTAGTACCGATATGTGTTTTTCCGCCTCCGCCAACATAAATATTAATGCCATCTTGCGTCCTTACAATAGAGCTTTTTAAATGTAGGCTATCTTCACCGACAGAAACATGGAATGTTGCATACATAGGATAATCCTCCTTATGAAAGTTGAAAAATTCTAATAGGCTTCTCAGTCACACATCTATATCATAATTCATTATAACTTAAAATAACTTAAATTTTTAGTTTTTGTGTCAAGTCTATTGGTTTAATCCATTTTTTCATAATATGCTAAGGTCGGTTAAATAAATCTATCGCCACTAAATTGTCGAAAAATACATTGGATTATTAGCAAAGATTTTAGTTTTTGGGAGGAAAAAAAGAAATTGTGTTGAAAGTAACAAAGCGATATATTCCGAATATATGATAGATTTTTAAAATTTAAAAATCTATCGGACCTGTTCGTTAGTGGCAGATAAAATAGCTTCTAAAAAAGGAGGGAATCGAAATGAAAGCTATAAACTTTGACGGTTTAATTCCTGGAGATGTGCTGCTGTGCAGAGGTGAAGGATGGTTATCCGACTTAATCGTTCTTTTTGATGGAGGAACCTATAGCCATGCAGCAATCTATGCAGGAAAAGAAGAGGGTACGCACTGCATTATTCATGCAACTCGAAAAGGCATGTTGAAGATGCCATTAGAAGTACTAAGCTGCGAAATCTTTGCAGATGCTTTTAGATTCAATAAAAATAATCATAAGCTTGGAGATGATGGGTATCCTTATAAATCTGTAATCAACGTGGGGCAGCAGTATGTAGATGAAAAAACAAAATATGCTTTTGATCACTTGGTACTTCTTGCAATTTTAGGTATTACCAGGGAAATACCATTGGATAGTACAAGTAAAAAAATAATCAGGAGCATTCTGGATAATGCTGCTGCATATAGTTTTAGGTTATTAGATAAGGGTACAATACCTATGGTATGCTCAGAACTGGTATATAGATGCTTTGACGAAGCTGATCCGGGAAAAAAATATCAGTTAAGTATTGAAGGATTGACCTTGCAAAGTTTGAAAGATAACTTAGCGCGGGATTTCCTGAGTATATCAAATTCCAGTGAAGCAGATATGGAATTGGACAAAGCGCTAATGGATTCAAAACAAAAATTTATTGACGCATGGAGCAGACTCAAAGAGGAGGAATATACAGTGGATGGACTGCCTGCAGATCCGGCCTCAGCATGTGTTACACCAAGGGATCTTGAAAATTCTCCTAACTTGCAGAAACTGGGGAGATTGCAATTTTAATATTTTGATCAATTTAGAAGGTGAAGATGTTGAGCATAAAAGGCAAATGGGATCAATTATATGACGTATACGGTAAACCTATCGCTTATTTGGCATTAATTCTTTGCTTTACCGGACTGATTATGATGTTTACTAAAATAGAAGCTATAAACAGCGATGCAGACACATTCGCCGCTGAAAAAGGTGTCCTTGATTTGGACAATTGGGATCATAAACAACAGGGTTCTGTCAACATAAAAGGCGAATGGGAGTATTACTCCGGTCAATTGATAAGCAGTGAGGATTTCAAAAAAGCATCCAGTGATTTTAAAATGACAGGTTATTTTAAAATTCCAGGCGAGAAAAAAGATTATCCGATTCAATCTCTGAAGGGCGAAGGCTATAGCACTTACCGGCTGATTGTTAGATCAGAAAATATCCGTGATTTAGATCTAGGTATCTTTATTCCCTATACACTAACTTCTCATAGACTCAGTATAAATAATAAAATCATAAGTGAGAATGGGGAATTTGTCAAATTGAAAAATAGGTCCGAGGGGATTAAAAACAAGGTTCTGCATATAGGCCCTATGTCAGATGAATTTGAAATTATTTTAAATGTATCTAATCAAGAATACCATCAAACGAATTATCCTATATATTTGGGAGACTATTACAGCTTATTAGATAAAAATACAAATAATCTTTTGCGGGATATGTTTCTTTTTAGTGGGTTGATGATTTTAGGAATCTATCATACGATGCTCTATCTTTTTTTACCGCAGAAAAAATATGCGTTATTTTTTGGCCTTTTATGTGTTGTTGTTGCAGCAAGAACTGTTGTTGTAAATTCTATCGTTATAGGCAGCTTCATGAATATAAGTTTTAACTTGTATCAACATATTAACTATATAGGATCTGTTTTTGGTGTAATCTATTTAAGTAATTTTTTTCATTCACTTTTTCCAGATGAATTTTCGAAGAAAATTTTGAAACTGATAAAGGGATATTCTTTAATACAGTTTATTGTTTTTATATTGCTTCCTTACAATATATTCGGTTTCTTTAAGAATGTTTCAAATATTCTAATATTGATGACTTCTGTTTATTGTGCCTATGTTTTGCTAAAAGCCGCAAGAATGAAAAAAGAAGGCGCCGTGATTATGTTAATCGGTATGGTATTTGCACTCATGGCGCTGATGAATGATATATTATATGTTAATAACATGAATTCATTCATGCCTTTTTATGGGACCAGTACCCTTGCCATCATGTCCTTAGCTTTCATACTGGCATTAATCCTTTCAAAGATGTTTGCGGATGCATTTATGTCCGTGGATAATCTTTCTAAAAAGCTTTTATCATTAGATAAATTAAAGGACGAGTTTTTGGCAAACACCTCCCATGAACTGAGAACACCATTAAATGGATTAATAGGCATAACAGAGTCACTGATAGAAGGGGCTGCAGGAGAACTATCCTGCGAGGTGAGGGAAAATCTTTCGATTATTTCGGCCAGCGGAAAGCGATTGAGTAATCTTGTAAATGATATACTGGATTATTCCAAGCTGAAGCATAGTGAGATCCAGCTAATCCTTAAACCCATAAGTCTGTATGCCCTTGTAGACAGCATTATGACCGTCTTTGAAATGACAAAAAAAGAAGAAACTATTTTACTCATAAATGAAATTCCAGAAAACATGCAAAATGTTTACGCAGATGAAGGTCGTTTACAACAAATATTTTATAATTTAATCGGTAATGCCATTAAATTTACCGAAAGGGGTAGAATTACTGTAAAAGCCCTGACAAAACAGCATTTTATACAAATAACTGTAGAAGACACAGGGATTGGTATTCCGGAAGACAGGCTTGAGAAAATATTTCAATCCTTTGAGCAAATAGACACTTCAGCCGCAAGACAATATAGTGGGACTGGTTTAGGATTAAGTATAACAAAAAAACTTGTAGAACTTCATGGAGGCAGCATCAGCTGTGAATCTACATTGGGGAAAGGTTCGAAATTTATTTTTACTTTACCGGTGAGTATTCAGCCGGTAAAAGAAGGTGCTGGGGTAAAAGCAGTATTGAAACGGGAATTCTTATTGGATGAGGCCGCCATTAGCTTAGACTGCCAAGATGATAAGAACAAGCACAAAATCCTTATTGTTGATGACGAGTCAATAAATATTAAGGTTCTCATAAAACAATTGACCTTATGTAATTATTACATTGTAACAGCGCTCAGCGGAGAAGAGGCGCTTAGGCTTATTGATGAAGTAGATTTTGACTTGGTTATTCTTGATGTGATGATGCCAAAGATGTCTGGTTACGAAGTTTGTAAGAAAATTAGAGAAAAATACTCTTTGATAGAATTGCCTGTGTTGATGCTTACGGCAAATAGTCAGTTAAATAATATTTGCCTTGGCTTTGAATGCGGTACCAATGATTATATCATAAAACCCTTTGAAAAACAGGAACTTTTGGCAAGGATTAAAACACTCATAACAATGAAAAACGCAGTGAAGCAGTCTGCAATAGATCCATTAACCGGTATTTTCAACAGAAAGTATATGTTTGAGCTTGCTGAACTGATTTTCCATGAACATAGAAAAGAAAATAAGGTTTTTTCTATTATTATGTTGGATATTGATAATTTCAAGAGAATTAATGATACCTATGGACATGCGATAGGAGATAGTGTGATTATTGAAGTGGTTTCAAGATGCAACGAAGTATTAAGGTCAACAGATATATTCGGAAGATATGGAGGAGAAGAGTTTTCATTAGTATTGCCAGGAACACCTTTAGAGAATGCAGTAAAGGTTGCTGAAAAAATCAGAACCAATGTATGTATGAAGCCGGTTAAAATTGAAGAGGACAGGGATATCAATATTACAATAAGCCTAGGAGTTGCCCAAATCAATAATAATACTAAATCCGTAAGAGAAATATATGATATAGCAGACAAAGCACTATACAAAGCCAAGAAGGGTGGAAAAAACAAGGTAGAAGTAATCCTTTAGGAATAGAGCCATTTCAATATTAAGCACAATAAACCGTTATAAATAGCAAAGGCATCCAATAGGATGTTTTTGTCATTTAATAGATTTATTTGTCGAAAGAAATATTAACGAAAAGAGGAATTGAGGTATGTTGAATTGAACTTTTATATAGTGGCAGTTCAAGCAGGATAAAAATATAGGATACACAAAAGCAAGATAGAATTTATGGATTTAAGCAAGCAAATACAGGCATTTTCCAGTGAGAGGGAATGGTAGATTTTATGAAAAAAATTAGTATGAAATTCATAATTCCATTATTGGGAATATCTTGCGTTTTAGCTATCACTACAATCCTAATTAGCTATACAACCGTTTCAGGAATTGTAAAGGAACAGGCAGCCGCATCGGGAATTGTTTCTGCACAATACAATGCTGAGATTATAGAGACATGGTTTAAAGAAAAGATTGCTTCTTTTCAGAGGACTGCAACACATATAGAAAGACTGGATTACTTTGATGAAAGAATGATTTCTACGATGCTCAAAGATGCAGCTGAAGCGGACGATTCATTTTATAGTGTTTTTATAGGGTTTGAAGATGGAAGTCTGATAGACGGAAAAGGCTGGGTTCCGCCCGAGACATATAATGCTTCTCTCAGACCCTGGTATAAAGCTGCACAAGAAGAAAAAGGCCTGGTTATTACCCATTTATATATTGATCAAAATAAAAAAAATATGGTTGCATCTATTGCAGTGCCTATAGTCATTCAGGGAGTAAACGGAGTACTGGCAGCCAATATACCTATAGATTATATATTGGGCAGGGCTGGTGAAATAATCTACGGAAAAACAGGTTACGGAATCCTTGCAGATAAGCACGGACTGATTATAAGCCACCCCAGCCAATCCTATATAATGCATAATATTGCAGATGTTTTTGGCAATTATGAAGTAATTCATTTAGATAAGACCTATAGAGATAATATCATCGTAGAAACAGTAATTATAGATGAAATAAAGAATTTGGTAGTACGTGTTCCTATAAAAACATGCAGTTGGGAGCTCTTGTTAATTGCACCTTTGCTAGAGTTTCAGGATCCTACAAAGCAGATGTTGAAGTATCTCATGATTACCCTGGGAATCTGTTTGCTGTTGATGATTGGTTTTGGAGTGGTTATAGGCAGATCCATGGCAAAGCCTCTAGAACGCATTATAGCAGAGGTTGCTAAATTGGCAAACGGAGATCTGAGAAACAATATTGAAATAGGGTCTAAAGATGAATTTGGTCTACTAAGCGATGAACTAAATCAAATGCGTAAAAATATGAAAGCTATGCTGCAAGATATTCAGAATGAAAGTATACTGCTTTTCAGAAAAACAGGCAGTCTACTAAGGTCCATAGAAGAAAGGCATGATGAACAGTATAAAAGCGGTGAAGGGTCAGATGTTAATATGATGGAGAAGGATAAGGCAGGCCCAGCTAATACAATGACGAAAGAACAAATAGCGGCTAAACAGAGTTATTTGCAAGAAACGGAAATGGAGGAAAACAGAACGAAAAAAATTGCAGGTACGGAGGAAGTGTACGCCATTGCAGAACAAATTAATAATATTGCCGATCGATTAGAAAAAGGAATACGATCGTTTAAAATATAGTTTGATGTTATACCATGCTTGAAAGGGAGAGATTCTAGTGAATAGAATTTTAGTGGTAGATGATGAAAAAGATATTATTTACATGATAAAGGATTTTATGCAAATCTATGATATAGAAGTAGTGGGAGCAACCAACGGTATAGAAGCACTAGAAGAATTTGACAGTACAATTAAATTGGTCATATTGGATATTAATATGGATGGATTATCTGGAATTGAAGTATGTAAAAAGATAAGAGATATGAGCCATGTGCCCATTCTATTCTTAACAGCAAGAGTTTCTCAAGCAGATAAGATACTGGGACTTGGAATTGGCGCTGATGACTATATCGTAAAACCTTTTGATCCCATCGAATTAGTCGCTCGTGTACAGGCAAATATTCGCAGATATAATACTTATTGTTTTGCAAGTGAACGCCAAGAGCATGATAGTATAACATTGGAAAATGTGGTTATTTATCCGAAACAACACCGTGTATTAAAGAATAACCAGGAGCTGCAGCTTACCAACAAAGAATTTGAATTATTGATGTATATGGTAAGAAATCCATTTATTGTATTAAGCAGAGAACAGATATTAGACCAGGTTTGGGGAAATAGCATCTATGATTATAATGTGGTTACAACAAATATTAAGAGACTGAGAAAAAAGATAGAAGATAATCCAGAAGAGCCTTCTCTTATAAAAACGGTTTGGGGCGTTGGTTACGTATTTGAGGGAAAGCAAAAACTAAGTGTTGGAAAAGGTTTACGATAAAATGGGATTAATCAGATTGCGGACAAAAATAACGTCTATTTTACTATTAATAACCATCGTAACAGCATCTCTTATGAGCTTAACTACTTACTATATAGCCATAAAGATTATGAATGCCCAAGGAGGGGAACTTGGATTAGAATCTGCCAAATACAATGCGGAAAGAGTAGAGGTATGGGGAAAAGAAAAGGTCGCATCTTTGGAACGAACAGGTATACATATTGCTAACCTTAGTCGTGTAAATAATGAAGAGATAGAACAAATGCTTTTGGCGGCAGCGGAAGCAGATTCCTCGTTTTTTAGTGTATTTATTGCTTTAGATGACGGTAGATTTATTGATGGGAAGGGTTGGAGACCCGGTGAGACCTATGATGCTCGTCAGCGGCCATGGTTTACAGCAGCGAAAGAGGCAGAAAAAGCTGTTTTTACTCCGGTATATATTGATACAAATATGAATACAATGGTTACTTCTATCGCTATTCCTATTAAAGTAAAAGAAATTTCTGGCGTATTGGCAGGAAACATTCCTATAGATAAAATATTAAACCAGGTTAAGGAAATAAAATATGGAAAAACCGGCTACGGCGTTTTGGTTGACCAGATGGGGAGAATCATCAGTCATCCAAGACCAGAGTATATACTGCAGCCAATCGAGCAGATATTTTCTTCCGGCTACAAAGATATTATTCATAAGGTTGAAAGTGGAAAAAATGGGGTAGAAACAGTTCTGCTCCAAGGTGAAAAGTATTTGCTGGTATATGCACCTGTTCCGTCTTATGGTTGGGAGTTGCTTTTATTTGCTCCTCAATCAGAATTTCAAGGACCAGCCAGAACGCTATTGATGTACTTGCTTGTTATCTTTGCGATATTGCTTTTGTTCATGATTCCTTTAGGATATAAGCTGGGTATGCGTGTATCAAAACCTATCGAAGAAATGATTGAAGGGATACTAAAACTAGCAGAAGGCGATCTTACGCAGGAAATTCATATTAAAACGCGTGATGAGCTGAATGCTTTGAGTATTGCATTAAACAAAATGAGAAAAAACCTTAGCGAAATGCTTCAACAAATAAAAAACGAAAGTGATCTGCTGCATCAACATTCCAGAAAACTAACTCAATCTATTGAGGAAATATCTGATGGGATGTTGGATTTTATATCCGTACTGTCCCATGATATTAGAACTCCGCTAACCCTAATCAAAGGATACGCTAGGGGAATACAGCTTGGTATTGTTAGAGATCCTGATAAAATGAAAGAATATGTAGATGGTATTGTTTTGAGAGCTGAACAGATAGAAAATATCTCTGCCGATATATTAGATTGTGCTTATGAAATAAAAAAATCACTTATCTTAAAAAAAGAGTATTTTGTTTTGCAAGAACTGGCATTCCTGTTATATGATTGTGCAAAACAGCAAGTTGAATCTTCAGAAAGAGTTTTTGAGGGGCAAATCTTTATCGAAGGCGGAATGATCCATATAGATGAGATAAAAATTGTCCGAGTATGGAATAATGTTATAAGCAATGCGATTAAATACTCTGAGACATATAGTAAGATTACTGTTTTCATTAGACAAAGTGAAAAATACTTAATCTGTTCTATGAAGGATGAAGGCATTGGTATAGAGAAAGAGGAAATGGATAAGATATTTGATATGTTTTATAGAGGGAAAGAAATTGATATAAAAGGGTATGGATTAGGGTTGGCAATATCAAAAGTTATTATGGAGGCCCATGGGGGTAAAATTATCGTTGAATCGGAACCCGGCGAGGGAAGCACTTTTACATTATATCTTCCTATTTGTCACTAAAATGACACAGTTGATGTCTTACTGTGTCATTTTTTTTATCTATTATTATATTATGAAATCTCTGTATATTCAGTAATACAAACTTCTATGCTTCTAGGAGGTGAAAAGATTTTACCATTTTAGTATTTCATACTATAAAAAGAGGAGGCATGTTATGATGAACAATTCAGTGTCTGTGAAGAAAAAAGAGAAAAAGAAAATGAAGTTTCCCCATGCATTTGTTTTACTCTTTAGTATCATTGCGATAGTAGGAATTTTAACGTATATTATACCCGCTGGAGCATTTGACCGTATCGACGTGAATGGAAGACAAGTGGTAGATGCAACGAGCTTTCATTATATTGATCCAACGCCAGTAGGAGTTTTTGACATCTTTATGGCTATCCCCCAAGGGATACAAGCAGCTTCTGCACTCATTATTATGATCTTATTAATAGGAGGCGCTATTAGAGTCTTTGATGGAACAGGGGCTATTAAAGCGGCTATATTCAGATTAACAAAAATAATCGGAGAAGAAAGAAGTCACTGGGTATTGGCTGCAATTATGCTATTCTTTGGATGTTTGGGAGCTTTTCCAGGAATGCTGGAAGCTGCGATCCCATTTGCCCCTTTATGTATAGGAATCGCACTAGCGTTGGGTTATGATGCTCTTGTGGGTATATCCATTGCGTTGATCGCTATTGTTATGGGTTGGACTGCTGGGCCGTCCAATCCATGGAACGTGGGAATCGGTCAAAGTATAAGTGAACTACCTATGTTCTCAGGACTAGGCTTTAGACTTTTCATTTTTGTCATATTAATGGCAGTGTCCATTGGTTATGTACTACGCTATGCTTCAAAGATTAGAAAAGATCCTTCCGCAAGTGTTGTTTATGGAATGAACACGGACCATCTGGTTAATATCGAACAAGAGGATATGGAGTTTACATCAAGACATAAACTCATATTGATTACGCTTGCCACAACGATTGGATTTATTGTATATGGAACCATTCAATGGAAATGGGGAATACCGCATATGTCTGCCACATATATTATAGGTGCGATTATAGCAGGAATTATAGCTGGATACGACAGTGGTAAAATTGCTGATGAACTGTTAGAGGGTGGTAAAGCAATATTTATTGGGGCAATGGCGGTTGGTTTAGCCAGAGCAATACAAGTTGTCATGGAACAAGGCAATATTGCTGATACGATCGTGTACGGCATATCCTATCCACTAAAGGGTCTTCCTGCGTATATTACCTCAGTTGCCATGTTTATGGTTCAGACCATTATCAACTTTTTCATTCCATCTGGAAGCGGTCAAGCTATGGTAACACTGCCGATAATGATTCCAGCTGCCGATATTATTGGATTAAACAGACAGATTGCTATCTTGGCATATCAATTTGGGGATGGGTTGTCTAATCTTTGCTATCCTACTGTTGGGGGCCTGGTAGCGTTCTTAATGTATTCAAAAGTTTCTTTTAATAAATGGTTAAAGTTTATCATGCCGTTTATGGTGCTTGCATGGGGTGTTGCAATAATACTTTTAATGATAGCTGTTATGATGAATTACGGACCTTTCTAGGTAGTATGACACAAAGGGCTCTTCTTACAAATATTGGAAGAAGAGCCCTTTAATAAAAAGTGAAACAGGACAAATGAATCGATAGACATCAAAATCATTCATCATAATAGATGAACTTAACTTCAGATTGATATAATCTTCTATACAATCTGTATTCCTCTTGTAATTCTCTTTTTGTAATAAAAATACTGGTGAAAAATTCCCATAAAAATACCCATCCGCCTATGAAGATACCTTCATGAAGAACATTGGTAAATATGTTCTGATCGCCTCTAAAGAAAAAGTAACCGATACTTAGGAGAAAAGTAGAGAGCAACAGATAAGATATAATTTTTTGATGTAAGTTTGATTTAACTTTATTAAGTCTTTCTATTGCATAGCCGTAGTAATTTAGATAAGCAGATACTAAAGTTGCTTCCTTCTGATAATCCTTTTTAGATGCAGGCAAATAGAGAACAATGCTGATATCGTAATTTAAGGGAATATCCTGTGAGGAGTTTAAAACAAAATCATTAAATTCGTCTTCAATATCTCTTTTTTTGAAAGGAGAAGCATCCCAATCATCATAGACATCATCATAATTATCAAGAGACACTTCAATTAAGTAGGTTTTCTTTAATTCGTCATACTTATAGAGCTTTTGAAAATATCTTTTTTTTCTCATTTTATCACCCTTAAAAATATATGCGAGCAGATTAGACGAATGCACTGGAAACCTTCTTTAGGATACGTGCAGTATGATATGATATTATTATGATAATAATTCATAAAAGATAAACAAGTCTGTCATAAGAATTAAGATGTTTATTCGCTTTTAAGGACTGCAGAGATGGGTAGAATATGTAGGAGGAAAGATTGAAAAAAACGTCAAAGGGTATAGTCTAAATAGGGATTTATTATATACAGTTCAGAGAAATATGGAGGAGCGTGTTCCTATGGGTTTTTATGAGGAAATTTCTAAATACTATGATTATATTTTTCCTGTCGGAAAAGAACAGGTTAATTTTATTATGAAAGTTGTTGGAAAACCACCAAAGGCTCTATTGGATGTTGCCTGCGGGACCGGAGGATATGCTATAGAATTTGCAAAGCAAGGTTATGCTGTGACAGCGATTGATTTAGATTCTAAAATGATTGAGGCGTTGAGAACTAAGATTTTATCGCATAGCCTAACTATAAATGCGCTGCAAGGAAATATGCTGGAACTAAGCAATCAGTTAAATACCAAATATGATTTGGCCTTTTGTATAGGAAATTCTCTGGTCCACCTTGATGAAGAAAAAGAAATAGAAATATTTTTAAAAGAAATGAAAAGTTCACTAAATACAGAAGGCAGTCTGGTCATTCAAGTCATTAATTACGATAGAGTGCTGGCAAATAATGTCCGTTCCTTGCCTACGATAGAGAATGAAGAGATAGGCTTAAAATTTAAGCGTATTTATCGCCATGACCCTGCGATAAATAAAATATTTTTTAAAACTATTCTCGAAGTTGGCGGAAATGTAATAGAGAATGAAATTCCATTATACCCTATATTAGCCGATAATATTGTAGCACTATTAAGTAATGCGGGATATAATAAAGTTCAGCTATATGGAGATTTCAAAGGAAGTGAATTTGATAAAAATAACTCCTATGCTTTAGTGTTAGTTGCTTCTTAAGTAAATGCCTTATGAACCTGTAAAATGATAAATAAGGTATTGACATCTTTAGCAGTGTATCATATAATTAACAACATCAAATAAATATGATATAAAAGACGAAGAAGAGAAGAGTAGATTTAGGATGTAGTTTCAGCGAGTTGGTGATAGTGAGAGACCAGCACGAAGCCTATTTTGAAGAACATCTCGGAGTTGCTAACCGAAATCCTGTGAGGAGAGTAGACTTAGACGGAACCAAACCGTTATACATTGGTAAGTATCGAAGTGCAAGTATGCTTCTGTACGGATTAAAGTGAGTATGATACTAATTTGGGTGGTACCGCGGAAGTTAAACCTTTCGTCCCTTGCTATAGGGATGAAAGGTTTTTTTATATTTATTTTTAAACAGCTGTTACGTAAGAAAACTCCATGGCCATGGTATAAATCGTAAAGCTTAAAACAAATTTTGGGAGGAAATAATATGACAAACTTTAAAAAGACATTGATGATACCTAGAGATTATAAGCCAGTTCTTGGCATTCGTGAAACAGAAATTGCCATTAAACAGTTAAAGGATTTCTTTGAAGCATCTTTAGCGAGAGAACTGAAATTGACGAGAGTTTCTGCTCCCCTATTTGTACAGCCGGAAACGGGTACCAATGATAATTTAAACGGTGTTGAGAGACCTGTAGCCTTTGATGTAAAAGGTGTTGGGGGAAAAGAAGTGGAAATTGTTCATTCCCTAGCCAAGTGGAAGCGTATGGCTCTCCACCGATATGGTTTTGGTCATGGAGAAGGTCTTTATACAGATATGAATGCCATCCGCAGAGATGAAGATTTAGATAATCTGCACTCTATTTATGTAGATCAATGGGATTGGGAGCGTGTACTTTTAAAGGAAGAACGAACCGTAGATACATTAAAGGAGATTGTAAACAAAATTTATAAAGTATTTAAAGAAACAGAAAACTATGTTAGTAAACTGTATCCAAGCTTTAAAAAGTTTTTGCCGGAAGAGATTACTTTTATTACAACACAAGAGCTCGAGGATCGATTTCCATTACTTTCTCCGAAGGAAAGAGAAGATGCCATTGCTAAGGAAAAGGGTGCTGTATTTATTATGCAAATCGGTGGTGAATTAGCGTCAGGAATGAGGCACGATGGTAGAGCTCCAGACTATGATGACTGGGCGTTAAACGGAGACATTATATTCTGGTATCCTGTTTTGGAAATAGCTTTAGAATTATCCTCTATGGGGATTCGTGTAGATGAGGATGCATTAGAGAGACAGCTCAAACTGGCAAACTGCGAGGATAGAAAAGAATTTACCTTTCATAGGATGTTACTGGATAAGAAACTGCCATATACAGTAGGCGGAGGAATCGGCCAATCAAGAATTTGCATGTTTTTCCTTCAAAAGGCACATATCGGTGAAGTTCAGGCCTCTATATGGCCACAGGATATGCTAAAGGAATGTGAAGCAGCAAAAATGCTATTGTTATAATATAGAATACAAAAAAATCCTATGACGATAGGATTTTTTTTGTGGTGTATATCTAGCCAATGACAGATTATTTTCTTTTGATTGACGGCTGGATAAGATACAAAGTATTAAATTTATGCTAAAATAATCATTGGGGCGCTTCAGGTGAATTAGAAATAAACAATTGAAAGAAATGATGGTGAATATGAAAGTTGAAATTGGGAATAACATAATCGTATTTGATGTTCAATATGGAAATCGTGAAAAATTGTCCATTCAGATAGATTCAACAGGACTTGTTACGGTTAAAGCACCAAAAAAAACAACGGAAGACACTGTCATAAGAGCTGTAGAGCAAAATAGCAAATGGATTTTAGAAAAATTATATACAATATCAGAGTTGCGAAAAATGCCTAAGGCAAAGGAATATCATGATCAGGAGAAATTTTTATATCTTGGGAAAGAGTATTCTCTTCATGAATTAATAGAGACGAATAATTTAGGAGAGGAAGAATTAAAAAATAGTTTAAAGAAATTCTATATTTCCAGATGCAAACAGATTGTGGGAGAGCGAATCAAGAACTATGAACAGCAGCTGGGCGTAAAACCCAAAGCCATTGAAGTAGTAGAATCTAAAACCCAGTGGGGTAGCTGTAATTCAAATAAAAAAATAACTTTTAATTATAGGTTATCCATGGCTCCAGTAGAAGTGATTGACTATGTAATTGTTCATGAATTATGCCACCTGATTCACATGAATCATGACAGGTCATTTTGGAGACGTGTTGGGAGCATTCTGCCAGATTATAAGAAAAGACAAGAGCTTTTAATGAGGCTTGGACATTATATGACACTGTAAAAATAAAATAAGGAATTTTAGAGGAGTGCAGCTTATGTCAAACAATAATATTGAACGAATGAAAAAATTACTGGAAGAAAAAAAGAAAACAGCCTCGAAACAAGGATTTGCTGAAGAAAGACCGAACAAAATCATAGGAAGACATCAGAAAGCCTTTAAAACGATGAAGCGGGGCGGAACATCGGATAAATAAGAAAATAGATATGGAGGAGCATAATGATTAGAGCATATTTAGCAGGAATTTCAACGCATTATGAGGGTGAAGACATAGAAATTAGATATCATATTTATGAGAATCAATCTTTAATATCTAAAAAATCAGTTTTTCAAGCATATAGAAAACCGGCAATTGTAGGTCAAGTTGCGCTGCTAACACTTCTAAAGGAATTAGAACAATATATTGGAACAGAGATCATCATTATTGTGAATGATGCGGCTTTAAAGGAGCAAATTAGGGGAACAACTAAAACAAAAAATAAAGATGTTTTAAAAATGTCAAGCGTTGTCAGAGAAGAATTGACTAAATTTAAAAATCTGCTTACGATCAAGAATGTTAGTGGGGATCGGTCAGAGCTAGCAAAATGGAATGAAGAATTACAACCCTAATTTAGAGAAGCAAATTATAAGTCCGGATATAACGGTCAGAGTCAATTGAAATGCTATAATGACAATATTAAGAAATATTCTGATTCTGACCTTGTATATTGAGAAGGAATGTGTTAAGCTTAATAAGCTAATAATATATTACTAACGGGTTAATTTATTTTTGATAAAACTCTCTTTGATTAATTTGGAGTGAGCTTTCCTCAGGAATTTTTAAATCCAAATAATTTAAGGAGGTATATGGATATGGCAGATAAAACGATTACGTGCAAGGATTGTGATTCAACTTTTATTTTTAATGAAAGCGAACAGGCATTTTACAAAGAGAAAGGGTTCGAAAACGAACCACAAAGATGTCCAAGTTGCAGAGCGGCCAGAAAGCAGCAGCAAAGAGGAAATAGAAACGGAAATAAAGGTTTTGGTGGCGGAAATAAGTGGTAATTAAGTAGGAGAGTATGGACTCTCCTTTTTTAATAAGACAGAGAATAATCAGTAGATTATTAATACGGTGCAGGAAATAGAACAGAGAAACGAGATAAGACAGCGATAGAAGTGGACTATATTTGAGAGCCACTTTTATATTACTCTTAAAAGTATAATATTGGAATTTATGTAAAAAATATTCAGGGGGTGTTTGATATTAGAAAACATGAACTACTTACAAAAGGGAATAAGGGCTATACGAGAAGGAATATGATGACAGATCCGTCAGTA
Source organism: Geosporobacter ferrireducens (assembly GCF_001750685.1). Classification (GTDB taxonomy): domain Bacteria; phylum Bacillota; class Clostridia; order Peptostreptococcales; family Thermotaleaceae; genus Geosporobacter; species Geosporobacter ferrireducens. Next base: position 4,817,431 of record NZ_CP017269.1, read on the forward strand.
AATTCGTTATTGGAAAAAGTGAATAGCAGATTTACACTATGTATTGTCACGGGTAAAAGAGCAAGACAGTTGATAGACGGCGCCCATAAGCTTACTGATTGCAGTTCTGAAAATGCTGTGACTGTTGCGGCTAATGAAATAAATGAAGATATGATTACTTATGTAAGAACAAGATCAAGTATTAAATAGATAATTAGAGAAATAAAAATATGCTTCAGTCGGCACAGTCTAAATATTGACTGTGCTTTATCTCTCTGTTATTAGTAGCAAAGAGTTCGTTCAGCAATCCTTATAATGAGGTAAGAGATAGCAAATTTTCATAGCTATTGACAATCCCTATGCTGTAGTTTTATACATTCGCTACGCCACGGGGACAGTTCGTCAGGCACATAAAAAACATATGTGCCTGACGAACTGTCCCCATGACTCCGCTATCTCACACAGAGTTGTAATAGCTTTATTGCAACTTATTATATTTAATTTTTATCCTAGTTTACTTCTTCATCCCTGTATAAATTAGGATGGCATCCCTTAAGAATTCAGCTGTTCCAGGCTGTTTCTTATCATAATATGCTCTGAATCTTTCATCATCCACATACATCTGGGCAACTCCTGCATGGGCTTCCTTTGAATAGTCATCCCAGTAAAAGCTCAGCCACTGGCGGTGCAGATCCGCTGTTTTTTGGGCGAGTTCTCCTGCAGGATCCCCTGTTTGAAATGCCTCATGAAGTGTTTCAAGAACCTCATTACCTAAATTAGTAATTTCCTCATATTGCTCTTGTGTCATATTTTTCAACTTTTTATTTGACCTGCTTACAGCGTCATTCCCATATTTTTCACGGATTTCCTTACCATATTTCTTTTCATTATCATCAATTAACTTCTGTTTAAAGCCTTCGAATTTTTCCTTATCACTCATTGTAATCCTCCCCTCAGTTTCAGCTATCGTTTTATCAATATTTTCAATCAATAAATCCAGCTGTTTTCTTTTTTCAAGAAGCTTTTCCCGGTGTTCTTTCAATGCCACCTCTCTATCAAAAGATGGTGCAGTTATGATTTCTTTAATATTTTCTAAGCTGACACCCAGTTCTCTATAAAAGAGGATCTGTTGCAACCGGTCTACTTCTTTTTGGCCATAAATCCGATACCCCGACGAATTGATTCTTGCCGGCTTAAGAATGCCAATTTCGTCGTAATATCTCAATGTCCTGGTACTGACACCAGCTATCTGACCGAGCTTTTGCACTGTATACTCCATGGTTTCACCTCCTGATAAATTAACTATACACCTTTACGTTACGTCAATGTCAATAGATTTATGCTATTTTTTTATGAGGTGTTTCAGATATAGATGTGTGATGGGGAAATTTAATTTAGGTTCTATGATGCTCTTTGCAAATGGAGTCAAAACTTGCATGAGCCGTTGACAGGAGGTCTGATATGGAATAAACTGAAGATGCATACGCCAAATGTAAAATTGGAGGTGCGTAACAGTGGCACAAACAACAAAAAAGGCGCTGGCAGCATCCCTTAAAAAGCTTTTAGAAAAAACAACGCTCGATAAAATTACGGTCAAAGATATTGCGAACGACTGTGAGGTAAACCGTCAGACCTTTTATTATCATTTTCAGGACGTCTATGCCCTGCTGGAATGGATATTCTTAACCGAAGCTGCGAAAGTTATTGCAAACAATAAAACCTATGATACATGGCAGCAGGGTTATTTGCAGGCATTTTTATATGTGGAACAAAATAAAACACTGGTGGTCAACGCATATCATTCCATCGGTCGTGAGCATCTAGACCGGTATTTATACAGCGTGGCACAAAAACTACTGATGGATGTAGTAAATGAGAAAGCAGAAGGATTGCATGTGGCTGAAGAAGATAAGCAGTTTATTGCTGATTTTTATAAGTATGCCTTTGTAGGACTGATGTTAGAGTGGATTCGAACGGGCATGAAGGAGCGTCCGGAGGATATTATCGATAAGCTAAGCAAACTGATAACCGGAGATATTCATAGGGCGCTGCTTAAATATGAACAATAAAAATATAGATTTTTACTGAAATAATTCTAGACAAATAACTTCAAATGTCAAAAATTTTTACAATAAAGGCACAGTGTTGAAATTTTCAACACTGTGCCTTTATTGTCTATAGTTGTTTTTTTGATCATGGATTACAATAGGAACACGAGGAAAAAACTTTAAAAAATAATTGAATCGGAGGGAATAACTATGAAGAAAGATTATGGCAGTAAACAAGTTTATTTCATAGGAGGCGGACTTGCTTCATTGGCGGGAGCAGCCTACCTCGTTCTCGACTGTGACTTTAAAGGTGAAAATATTCACGTATTGGAAAGCATGCATATTTTGGGTGGCTCAAATGACGGAATTGGTACGCCGAAAGAAGGCTTCATATGCCGTGGCGGACGGATGCTGAATGAGGAAACCTATGAAAATTTCTGGGAGCTTTTCTCTTCAATTCCTTCCATTGAACACGAGGCTATGAGTGTAACCGATGAAATACTTGCTTTTGACCATGCCCATCCTACTCATTCTAACGCCAGACTTATCAATAAAGCCGGTGAAGTTCTGGATGTTATGAGCATGGGCTTTGACAATGCTGACCGTATGGCAATGGGAAAATTGCTTATAACACCGGAAGAAAAATTGGATTACTTGAAAATATCCGATTGGTTCGGTCCCCATTTCTTTGACACTAATTTTTGGTATATGTGGCAAACTACCTTTGCATTCCAGAAATGGTCCAGTTTGTTTGAGTTCCGACGTTATATGTTCCGTATGATGTTCGAATTTTCACGTATTCAAACTTTAGAAGGCGTTACCAGAACACCATATAACCAATATGATTCTGTTATTCTGCCATTGAAAGCATATTTGGAAGATCATGGTGTTGATTTTACGATTAAATGCACAGTAACGGATCTTGACTTTGAAGAAAGCGATGATATCACTGTGACCGCTATCCATTATAAGAGTGAAAAAGGTGATGGCATCATTCAACTTCACGAAGAAGACCTTTGTATTGTCACAAACGGCTGCATGACCGACTGTGCAACATTGGGCGATTTAAATACTCCGGCCCCCTTTAAGCCTGAGCATCCAGTTTCCGGAGACCTGTGGGCGAATATCGCGAGAAAGAAAGAGGGCCTGGGAAACCCAAAACCTTTTTTTGAAAATACGAAAGAAACTAATTGGGAATCCTTTACTGTAACCATGAAGGGAAACAAACTGCTCAAAAAGATTGAGAAATATTCCCGCAATGTTCCCGGCAGCGGCGCACTGATGACCTTTAAGGATTCAAGCTGGCTGATGTCCATTGTTGTGGCAGCACAGCCACACTTTAAGGCACAAAGTGCCGGGGAAACCATATTCTGGGGATACGGCCTATATACTGACAATATTGGTGATTATGTAAAGAAGCCTATGTGTGATTGCACTGGTAAAGAAATGCTCATTGAGTTGCTGCATCATCTCCATTTTGAAGAAGATATCGATGAAATCATGAAGGATGTGATCAATGTTATCCCGTGTATGATGCCGTACATTGATGCACAGTTTCAACCGAGGGCAATGAAAGACAGACCGAAGGTTGTACCTGAAGGGTCAACAAATTTTGCAATGATCAGCCAGTTTGTTGAAATTCCGGAAGACATGGTATTCACAGAAGAATACTCGGTTCGTGCCGCACGGACTGCAGTGTATACACTGATGGGCTTGGATAAGAAAATCTGTCCTGTCACACCCCATCATTATGATATTCGCACTTTGTTAAGCGCTTTGAATACGAGTTTCAGATAATTATGGAAAATATCATGCACAACAGAGTATAGTTTTTTAATGGATTTAAAGTACAATGGAAAATTGAATAAAACAAAAAGTAAGCCGAGAGAGGAAGGTGTGCATTGAACTCTCTCGGCTTACTTTTTATATAGGTTTTGGAAATTTATATAAAGTTATAGTTGCGATCAGATGAAAAATACTATATAATGAGTTTAAAATCAATGAGTTAGGAGTCAATAAAATGTCTAAGTCACAGAGACAGAATCAAAAGATACAAACAAGGAAGCATCTTATTGATAGAGCCTTGGATCAATTTGCAAAAGACGGACTCATGACAACGCGGACCTCCGATATCGCAAGTGCGGCGAAGGTATCTCATGGTACGGTATTTGCACATTTTCCAACGCGGGAGATTCTCTTGGATGCAGTGATCGAAGAGTTTGGTACCCGCATTACCCGTCGGCTTCACGAATTGGTTAATAACCATGGTGATATGAAAGAAGTGCTAGAGGCTCATCTAAAGGGAATTAGTGAATATGAGGACTTTTACACGCGATTGGCTTCAGAAGGGCATTTATTACACGAAAGCGCTCGGAATGCTTTTGTTATGATTCAATCGGCTGTTTCATATCATATTATTCAGGTTGCAGAACGTGAGATAGAGGATTGCAAAGTTCGGTCCATACCTGTTGAGCTGTTATTTAATACATGGGTTGGGTTAATTCATTACTATTTGGTCAATAGGGATTTGTTCGCGCCTGGAGAGTCGGTTTTGAAAAGATATGGGGTGCAATGGATAGAACACTATATAAATCTAATTAAAATAAAGGAGGGGGATCATTAAGATGAAAAGGTGTATTGCTTGCGGAATGCCAATGGAAACTCAAGCGGATTTTGCCATGGGGGATGAGAACAAAGATTATTGCATTCATTGTGCAAGACCTGACGGGTCCATGCAGTCCTATGAGGAAAAGCTAAAATCTATGACTGGATTCATTGTTAAGACACAGGGCTTAGATGAAGAAGCAGCGCAGCATGCCGCAAAGGGAATGATGGCGAAGCTCCCAGCATGGAAAGGAATATAGAGGGTTTGGTACGTCAATATTAAATAAAATAGAGTGGTGGTGAAGGGTATGAATAACAAAAATGTAAGCAATTCGTTTCAGGTGTTTATGAAAGAAGCACCGGCATATTCAAAAGCATGGATGGAGTTAGTTCAAAAACTTGATGCAGCAAATAATCTGGATGAAAAAACAGGAGAAATAGCATATGTTGCAGTTCTTGCTGCCGTTGGACTGGAAAGCGGTATACCATTTCATGTGAAAAGGGCAAAAGAATTAGGTGCTACAAGGGAAGAGATTAAAAGTGCTATTCTGATAGGGCTGCCGGCAGTTGGAAACAAGGTTGTTAAAGGACTTCCAATTGCTTTAGACGCTTTTGATGAGATGTGAAATAATAAATCAGAATACAAGTAGGCCTGGGGACTCTCTGTGTTACAGAGAGTCCTTTATTATGATAAAAATCAAAAAGTTTAAACTATTTAAAATATTTTAAAACATTTAAAAAAATCCGAAGGATAATTTAAGTATATGTAGAATAATATTTACAAATATCAAAACTATTTCAGTTTAATCAAATAATCATTGATGAGGTGCTAAAAATGGAAGAGAATATCGGACAAAAAATTAAGGAACTGAGAGTTTCAAAAAAAATAACTTTAAAGGATTTAAGTAAAAAAACACGTCTGTCCATTGCTTTTCTGTCACAGCTAGAAAGAGGCTTGACTTCTGCCGCTATCATGTCTCTGAAAAATATAGCAGAAGCATTGGAAGTAGACATCTCATACTTTTTTGCTCCTCCCTTTGAAAATTCAAAGAGAGTAATCAGAAGCTATGAGCAGGAGATATTCCATATAGAGAACTCTAAGTTTATATACTATAATTTAGCAAACGATGCAGAAGGAAAGGCACTGACACCGTTTTTAGTTACCATCTATCCGGAACGGGGACAGGATCAAGTGATTCCTTACGCTCATGAGGGAGAAGAATTTATTTATGTGCTGGAGGGAATCTTAACTCTTTATCTGGAGAATGAGAAGTATGATTTATATCCAGGAGACAGTTTGCATATAGATTCTTCAGTTCCACACAATTGGGCGAATTTCACAAATAAAGTAGTTAAAATACTTTCTGTAAATACGCCAAAGATTTTTGAAATCAAAAAACCTAGATAAATAACACTAAAGTATATTACAGTCAGTCACAAAGTAGCGGAGTCAGGGGGACGTCTCGAGCGTCACCGAAGCATAGCGAAGGTCCGGAGGGAAGACGATGGAACTGTCCCCCTGGCGAAGCGGATGTAATGCACTTAGTGTGACTTATATAGATAACTTCTTGAATTTTTCAGCAGTAAATGTACATATCATGATCTCTACGACGATACACAAAAAATAAAATGAAGGGAGGACTTGGATGTAGGCGATAAGTAAGCAGTGCAAAGACTTGTTAGAATTGGAAATGCTGTATTACCAAAGTTTTTAAGGGGGAGTTAAAATGAAAAGAAAAACTGTGCTTGTGTTATTATTGGTCGTTATGATGATTCTATCACTTATAGGATGTGGGGGCAGCCAGACACCTGCTGATAACTCAGATCAAGATGAAACTACCTCAACAGAAAAGATTCTAACATATTCCGTTTTGATTGATATGCCCACATTGGATCAATCACTGGCGAACTCTGCGGATTCCATGACACTGATAAGCCAAATACAGGAAGGATTAGTAAGACTCCATGACGGCAAAGTAATTCCTGGAATTGCAAAGGAATGGGAAGTATCTGAAGATGGTTTGGTATATACATTCCACCTTAGAGATGTAAAATGGAGTGATGGTGTGAATATCACGGCCTATGATTTCGAGTACGCCGTAAAGCGGTTAGTTGATCCTGCCACTGCCAGTCCTTATTCTTTTATTGCAGAGCCTATTAAAAATGCGATGAAGGTGAATGCTGGTGAGTTGGGAGTAGAAGAGACCGGTGTGAAGGCACTGGATGAAAAGACACTGGAAATCACTTTAGAAATACCGGCGCCCTATTTTTTAGGAATACTGAACATGCCGCACTTTCACGGAGTCAGAAAGGACCTGGTAGAAAAATTCGGACAGGATTTTGCCGCTGACCCGGATAAAAATGTCTATAGCGGCCCCTTTGTATTAGAAGAGTGGAAGCATGAAGACCGGTTAATGCTTGTGAAAAATCAGAGCTATTGGGATAAAGACAAAGTAAATCTGGATAAGGTAAATGTAATCGTGGTTCCAGACCCGAATACAGCATTGAGCATGTTTGAAAACGGAGATCTGGATTTTGTTGATGTGCCTCCAAATTTAGTAGAGCAATACTTAGATAAAGCACAGCTTTACTATAATGGTGCCGATGATTTTCTAAAACTAAATATGGATGGCAAGAATCCTCTTAAAAATAAAAACTTAAGATTAGCTGTAAACTATGCAATTGATAGAGAGGATTATATTAATATTACAACAAGTGGATTATTTGATGCAGGGACGAGATATGTCCTTCCTGTTGTCGCAGGGGTAGATAAGAAGTATGGTGAAGAATATCCCTATGAAGCCTTCCCATTAAAGGCTGATACAAATACTGCGAAGGATTATTTGGATAAAGCGATAAAAGAGCTTGGTGTTAGTAATCCGCAAGAAATCAAGCTGGAATTATTGACTACCGATACGGATGTTTCAAGAATACAAGCAGAAGTTCTACAGGACCAGATTCAAAGAAATCTTGGGATCATTGTGAATATCAAGCAAGTACCCTATAAACAAAGACTGCAAATGGAAACCAATCGGGAATTCCAAATGGTTTTCAGCGGTTGGGCACCGGATTATGATGACCCGCATACATACCTATGTCTATGGACTACCCATTCCCCATACAATCAGATATCCTATAGCAATGCAAAATATGATGAATTGCTGGATTTCTCTTCTACATGCAGAGATCCAAGGGAACGCATGGATGCTTTATTTGCAGCAGAAAAAGTACTATTAGAGGATGGGGCGATTGTACCGTTGCAGATGAGAAGAGTAGCTTGGCTGATGCATCCAAAGGTTAAAGGATTGGTTAAGTCATATGTAGGACCGAGAGAAGATTATATTTATGCAGATATTGAAGAATAGCCATTAAAATTTAATTATGGAAGTACTATAGGGAAGGCAGTTTTTTGCTGCCTTCCTTAATACGAAAGGGTGATATTTATGGCTAAATACCTGCTAAGAAGATTGTTCATATCTACGTTAACAATACTTGTGTTGATTACTGCGGTTTGGATTCTTGTAAGGCTTTTACCGGGAGATCCTTTCACTAGTGATAAGCTATCGCCGGAAATAAAAGAAAATATAATGCGATACTATGGATTTGATAAACCACTAATCACGCAATATATAACTTATTTGAAAAATTTGCTTCGCGGTGATTTGGGATACTCCTTAAATTATAAAAATTTAACCGTTACGAGAATACTAAAAGATTCATTCCCTTATTCAGCTGATTTGGGCGTGCGGGCTTTACTATTTGCAGTCCTTACCGGGTTGTTCCTAGGAATCGTTGCTGCTTTAAACAGAAGCAGATTTTTGGATTATTTTTGTATTATCATAGCGATCATAGGCTGCTCCGTTCCGGATTTTATTATCGGTTCATTATTACAATATGTATTTGGTGTAAAACTAAAGCTTCTGCCAGTGGCCCAATGGCAAGGCTTTAAGTATACGATTCTGCCTTCTGTTGCATTGGGCTTCTATACATTGGCATATGTATCCAGAGTTATGAGAGCCAGCATGCTGGAAGTGGTGAATCAGGACTATATTAAAACAGCCAATTCTAAAGGATTGTCACAAATACAAGTTATATTTGGTCATCAGATAAGAAATGCAATCTTACCTGTAATTACTGTACTAGGCCCAATCATCGCTGCAATTCTGACAGGAACCTTTGTAATAGAGTCTATTTATACCATACCGGGAATGGGTAAATATTATGTTTCCGGTGTTCAGACCTTGGACTATACCTTGATACTGGGGTCTACCATCTTTTATGGGGTTTTGCTGGTCATTGCAAATACGGTGGTAGACATAGCCTATGGTATCATTGATCCCAGAATAAGAGTCTATAAAAAGTAGAGGTGTTTCAGGTGGAGAGTATATATACGGATGTTGCGAAAGAGAAATTCAAACATGTGGGAAAAAACAAAGAAAAGATGGAGGTTATTTCCAGGCCTAGTCTGAACTACTGGCAAGACGGGTGGAGGCGGCTAAAGCAAAACAGAGTTGCTTTTGCAGGGTTGATTATTATTGGCATGTATATTGTTCTTGCAATTGTTGGACCTAAAATGGTTGCCTATGACTATACAACGACCAATGCATCAGCTACAAATCTGGGGATGTCCTCCAAGCATTGGTTTGGTACAGATAAATTGGGAAGAGATATGTGGGTTAGAGTATGGATGGGGGCGAGGGTTTCTCTGACAATCGGATTTACCGCAGCTATTATCAACGGTTTTATTGGTGTTTTGATTGGAGGGATATCCGGTTATTATGGAGGGATTGTCGACATGCTGATCATGCGGATGATTGATGTATTATATGGCATTCCCTACATCATTGTAGCTATATTGGTTATGATGGTTTTAGGTTCCGGTATGAAAGCACTAATTATTGCCATGGTTATCGTGGGCTGGATTGGAATGGCTAGATTTATCAGGGGAGAAGTGTTAAGGCTGAAGGAGCAGGACTTTGTTCTTGCTGCAAAATTGTTAGGAGTGTCGGAATTTAAAATTATTTATAGGCATATGATTCCCAATGTCGTCGGTTTAATGATTACTACTTTGACTATGGCTGTTCCCGGTTATATTTTCTCAGAAGCTTTTTTAAGCTACATCGGTTTGGGTATCCAACCCCCCGATTGCAGCTGGGGATCATTGGCAAAGATCGGTGCGCAATCCTTTAGGCTTTATCCATACCAATTGTTTATTCCTGCTTTTTTTGTATCTACAACGATGTTGGCCCTGAATCTGCTCGGTGATGGATTGAGGGATGCGCTGGATCCGAAGCTGCGAGGGCAGGAAAAGTAATTGGGGAAAAGTTGAGGTGAATAAAAATGAAAAGACTTTTAGAAGTAGAAAATCTTCACTTTTCCTTCAAGACCTATGGAGGAGAAGTGAAAGCCGTAAGAGGGGTATCCTTTTATGTAAATGAAGGGGAAATTATAGGCATTGTCGGAGAATCGGGCTGTGGGAAAAGTGTTACTGCCCAATGTATTATGAGACTGAATCCGGAACCGCCAGGTTATTTCAAACAGGGATCCATTCAATATAAGGGAATAGAAATAACGAAGCTGTCAAAACAAGGGATAAAAAGGCTTCGTGGTTCAGAAATCGGCATGATCTTTCAGGACCCTATGACTTCGTTAAACCCGACAATGAAAATAGGCAAGCAAATTGAAGAATCCGTAATGAACAATATGTCTGTTTCCAGGACAGAAGCAAGGAGAAGGGCTATTGAAATGCTTAAATTGGTAGGGATATCCGATGCCGGGAAGCGATATTCTCAGTATCCTCATGAATTCAGCGGAGGAATGAAGCAAAGGGCCATGATCGCCATCGCCATGGCGTGTAACCCCAGTCTTTTGATTGCAGATGAGCCGACTACATCGTTAGATGTTACGATTGAAGCGCAAATTCTTGACTTAATGAAAGAATTGCAATCAAAAATGAATACCTCAATTATTATGATCACCCATGATTTAGGTGTGATTGCCAACTTGTGCCACAGAATTATCGTCATGTATGGGGGAATGGTCGTTGAACAGGGCAATCTACACGAGATATTCTATAACCCAAAGCATCCATATACTTGGGGGCTCCTTAAATCAGTGCCTACTTTGAATATGGACAAAAGTGAACAATTGATACCCATAGATGGAACACCTCCAGACTTATTTTCACCGCCTAAAGGATGTCCCTTTGCGGCCCGCTGCGAGCACGCAATGGAAATTTGTTATGAAGAACTGCCGCCGGAATATGGGATAAATGATAAGCATAGTGCAGTGTGCTGGCTTCAGCATCCTTATGCGCCTAAAGTCTTATGGGAAGAAACGAGGGCAGCTATTATGGGTGAGAGCGTGTAGAGGATGGAAAAGATCTTAAAGGGGTGTAGAATATGCGTGCAGAAAAGCCTTATATAGAAGTGAAAAACCTAAAAAAATATTTTAAGTTGTCCAGAAAAGAAACCCTTAAAGCAGTGGACGATGTTTCTTTTATTATCAATAAGGGAGAAACCGTAGGCCTTGTGGGTGAAAGCGGGTGCGGTAAGTCGACAACGGGAAGATGTCTGGTGAAGCTCTATGAACCAACAGATGGAAAAATTTTTCTGGAAGGAAACGACATTCGTCTTTTTGACAAAAAAGATAAAAGCAAATTTTGTAAAAAGGTGCAGATGATTTTTCAAAATCCCTATGCTTCTCTGAATCCACGGATGACCATATCGGAGATCATAGGAGAGGGGATCAAGGAACATCATACAATATCTGACAAAGAACTAAAGGAGCAGGTCTATAGCCTGCTGGAATTGGTTGGATTGAATAAGGAGCATGTAAACCGGTTTCCCCATGAGTTTAGCGGCGGACAAAGGCAAAGGATCGGTATTGCCCGTGCATTGTCGGTAAAACCGGAATTTATCGTTTGTGATGAACCTATTTCAGCCTTGGATGTTTCTATTCAAGCACAGGTTGTCAATATGCTGCTGAGGTTTCAAAGAGATATGGGTCTTACCTATTTGTTTATTGCCCATGATCTAAGCATGGTAAAATATGTCTCTCATCATATCGCTGTTATGTATCTGGGAAGTATCGTAGAATATACGGATTCCTCAGAACTATATAGAAATCCGGTCCATCCCTATACAAAAGCGCTGCTTTCTTCAATTCCTATTGCAGATCCGAATCTGCAGGCATCTAGAAGAAGGATAATCATTGAAGGGGATGTTCCCAGTCCGGTGAATCCTCCTGATTGCTGCAAGTTCGTAGAACGGTGCAAATATGCGAAGCCGGCATGCTTTGAGAGCAGGCCGGTTTTAAAAGAGATATCGGACCGGCATTATGTTGCGTGCCTCCTCTATTAATATTTAAGGAAGGTGTAGAAAATGGTGAATGAAAAATACTTGGAAAGATTGTCAAAAGAGATAGACCAGCTTGGCATCGATGCAATTCTTATCGGACCTTCAAAAGATTTAGCGTATGTAACCGGTTTTTTGTCACAGGAAGATGAGCGCTTTCAGGGTCTTTTTATACTAAGGGACGGACGGTATTTTTATATCTCCCCCAAACTGAATGCAGAAGAAATGGAGCACATACTCGGAAAAAATACGAAGATATACGCTTGGGGTGATGAGGAAGGATTTGAAAGTATTGTAAAATATGCGCTGGCAGAAAATGATTTATCAAAAAAGAAGATCGCTGTTAATTCGGGCATAAGAGGCACCGATCTTTTGGATATGACAAAAATATTCAGCGGAGAATTTATGAATGGTGTACAGATCATAGAGGATTCCCGCATTATAAAAACCAAGGAAGAGATTGCCCATCTCAAAAAAGCTGGTCAGATGGCAGATGAAGTGATGGAAGTACTTACTTCTTTTATAAAGCCGGGTATGAAAGAAAAGGATATCAAGAAAAAAATCATTGAATTATTTTTAGAAAAAGGGAGTGAAATAGCTTTTGAACCTATTGTCGCTTCAGGTCCTAACAGTTCTAAGCCTCACTATAATCAGGATGATCGAAGGATACAGGAAAAGGATGTGATTATATTAGATTTAGGGTGCAGGTACAAGGGCTGTTGTTCGGATATTAGCAGGACCTTTTTTATTGGGGAAGCTACGGAAGAAGAGAAGCAGATTTACCAGATTGTCCTAGAGGCAAATCAGGCAGGAAAAGAGGCGGTAAAAGAAGGGGTAACTGCAGCGTACATCGATCGGCAGGCGAGGAATATTATTCATAAGGCAGGGTATGGAGATTACTTTTTTAACAGAGTGGGGCATGGTATTGGATTCAGTGTTCATGAGGCACCCTACATAAGGGAAGGTAATTCTCAAATAATAAAAAAGGGAATGGCATTTAGCATCGAACCAGGCATATATTTGCCCGGGAAATTTGGAATTAGAGTTGAAGATATTATTGTGGTGGGGGAAGATGGACCAGAAGTAATGAATTGTTTTGAAAAAAATATCATTGTTCTTTAAATCCGGAGTATAGCACCCTAAGAATAGATGCAGTGGTAAAAATATAAACAGGAGGATAGTAGAGAATGGTTGCTTTTAAAGTTCTTGAAAAAATGAAGGAATTTGGAATAGACGGACTGCTTTTAATCAATGATTCTAATATCCGGTATATTAGTGGTTATACAGGTTCAGATGCCTATGTTTTAATAACACCGGATCAAAAAACATTTATAACCGATGCCCGCTATACGGAGCAGGCTCAAATGGAATGTAAAGATTTTGCTGTTTTAGAGTGGAAAAAAACAGTGGAGCCACTGGAAGCCTTTATTGCAGGTGCAGTGAATAAACTGGGGATTGGGAAGCTGGGCTTTGAAAGAAATTATATAAGCTATGATCTTTATGACAGGCTTACGAATGAAATGCCATCTGTGGAACTTATTCCTACGCAAAATATAATTGAATCCTTTAGATATATTAAAAGGGAAGAGGAGATCGATTGTATAAGAAAAGCTGCATCCTTTGCCGATACTGCATTTGAAAAAATACTTGGAATTATAAAGCCCGGCCTTAGTGAAAATGAAATCGTTCTTGAACTTGAATATTATCTAAAAAAGGCAGGTTCAGAAGGGGTTGGATTTCAAACCATACTGATTTCTGGTAAAAAAACCTCTATGCCCCATGGTATTCCATCTGAGAAAAAGATTGAATATGGAGATTTTATCACTATGGATTTTGGAGGCTTGTATAAGGGATACCGGTCAGATATGACAAGAACTATTGCGGTGGGAAAGGTAGATGAGGAACAGAAAAAAGTATATGAGGTTATAAAGGAAGCACAGTATAGAGGTGTTCATGCGTTGAAAAATGAAGTCTGTGGAAATATTCCGGACCAGGAGGTACGGGAGGTGATTTGTCAAGCCGGATATTTAGATTACTATTATCCCGGACTGGGACACGGCGTCGGACTGGATATTCATGAAGCACCATTTATGGGAATACAAAGTAAGGATGTGCTTCAAACCGGTTGTGTAGTTACTGTGGAACCGGGAATTTACATACCCGATTGGGGGGGTGTGAGAATCGAAGATACCGTGGTTGTGAATGACCTTGGAGCAGAAATATTAACAAAAGCCTCCAAAGACCTGATTGTGTTGTAAGGAAACCTTGGATATAGGGGATTCAACAACCGCAACGTTCGGTACATAATGCACATAAAATGACACCAGCAGGCAAAAGCGGACAGACCAACAGGGAATGGCTCCTGCTGGTCTGTTTGTTTTTGATTTATTAATTCTTCCCGATACTTATCAATTCTCTGTTTTCCAATTCCAGTATACTATTTACAATCAATAGGATTCTTTCCATAACAGAGTCAATGATAGCATATTCTCTATCTGTGTGATTCCATTTACCCTTAACGCCCATACCACAAAGACAAGGTACCCCGGCTTTTGAAATATAGGCGGCATCTGAAGCGCCTCCCAATAAAACGCATTTAGGCTCTCCAAGTCCATTGTTTATTGAAATGGATTTAACAAGTTCATAAAATTCTTTATTGTACTGATTTCCAAAGGCAGGAAAAATGTTTTCGATAACTAATTCAGATGTGGCCCCTTCAATCCTATTGGATGCGGCAATTTTATTTAAATCTGTCTTTACAGCTTCTATGATTTTATCATCAACGAATCGAATATCCAGCTTCAGCTCTGCATATTCTGGAACTGCATTAACCATAGTTCCTCCATGGATCAGACCTACATTGAAGGTGGTATTCTCATATTTTTCATTAAGCTTTTGAATCTCGAGGATTTTATTTGCGATTTCATAAATTGCGCTAATCCCTTCGGAAAAATTATTGCCAGCGTGAGCAGACAACCCTTTTGTTTTTATGGTACAGAAAATCATTCCTTTTCTTGCGGTTACAATTCCATTGTCTATAAGGCCTGTTTCCATATTGAAAGCAGCTTTATAGCCTTTTGCTTCTCGTGTGATAAAGTCACCACAACGGGATTTTGCATGACCATGCTCTTCGTCTCCGCTGATGATTACCTTTATAGGCTTGTTATAATCCAGTGCTTTTAAAACCTTTAGGATATAGAATATTAAGTTGATGCCACCCTTCATATCCAGTACACCTGGTCCGAAGACCAGGTTCTTTTCAATTCTGAAAGGATTATGCAATGCAAAACCGTCTTTAAAAACAGTGTCCATATGCCCGGCTAGAATAATGCCTTCACCAATGTCTCCTTCGCCGCACGTACCGATCAATGAGGGGCCTACACCTTCAAAATCACATATTGTTGTTTTTAAACCCAGTTCTTCCAATTTATCTTTAATATATCTGCAAATATTGTATACGCCTTCCGGGTTATGGGTATAGCTCTCTATTTCCACCATTTGTTTCCATGTTTCGATGATGGCAGCCTGGTTGATCCCACAACTTTCCATTGCATCTAATATCCTCTGGTTCATTTTTCGTCTCCCCTTTGAGTTTAATTCCAGCAAATTTTTTTGCATGAACAGTAATATTTATATAACAGGTAAAAGCCCTTACATAGGCAATATCTTTTATGTATTATCTCAAAATCTGTTTTTTCTCATAGGTAAAGCGCTCCATTAATTCCGGTATCGGCTCGAAACCAATACCTGCTTTTTCGGGAACTGCAACCATGGCTTTTTCGTCGATCGTAACCTCTGGTGAAATAACGTCCTGGTTCCAATAACGGTTTGAAGCAGGAATATCACCAGGAAATCTGTAGTTCGGCAGAGAAGCGATAGCCACATTATGGGCCCGTGCAATCCCTGTATCCAGCATTCCGCCGCACCAAACAGGGATATCATGAGCTTGGCAAAGGTCATGAATCTTTTTGGCTGCAGTTAATCCACCGACCCGTGCTACCTTGATGTTAATGGTTTTTGTACTTCCCAGTTCAATTGCTTTTCTCGCATCCTCCACAGAATGGATGCTTTCATCCAGACATATTCTTGTTTTTAGAACAGCCTGCAGCTTTGCATGATCCACAATGTCATCATGGGCTAAAGGCTGTTCAATCATGATGAGGTTTAGCGGATCCATCTCCTTGAAAAGTTCAATATCCTTCAGCGTATAGGCGGAGTTAGCGTCAGCCATAAGCATAATATCGCCGAAACGCTTACGTATCGCTTCTAGATACTTTATGTCTTTGCCAGGCTTTATTTTTATTTTGACGCGACGGTAGCCTTCTTCCATATACTTTTCAACGACCCGCAGCAGATCATCGGGACTATTTTGAATCCCAATACTGACTCCGGTTTCAATTTTGCTTCTTGTTCCGCCTAATGCTTTGGATAATGGAATATTTCTTTCCTTTGCATATAAATCCCAAACAGCACAATCCAAGGCGGATTTTGCCATTTTATTGCGGCGGATGTGGGAGAACAGTGAATAGAGCTCCTCAGGGTGGGAAATTTCATCCTTGCTGAAAAGTAAAGGGATCAGAAAGTCCTGCAGGATATGCCAAGCGGTAGTCGTTGTTTCTTCGTTATAATAAGGATGGTCAAAGGCAGAGCAATCACCATATCCTATATGATCTTTTGTATGGATCTCGGCTGCGATAAAATGTTTTTCCCTCATCGTAGCAAAGCTGACTTGAAAAGGGGTTTTAAATGTCATTTTCATTTTACGCAAAACAATTTTTTCGATTTTCATTTTAATCCTCTCCTAGACGATAATTTTTGAATCGCTACAAAATTTACTTAAATACATCTCTGCTGACCATGAGCCGATCGAGGGACGCCTCATCAACAGTGTAACAGACGCCATTTGTTTCATCAGGAACGATAATGGTGCAGTCTTTGGTAATATCAACATATGGAATCGTAACATCTTCAGTATAGTAGCGCTTACTGGCAGCAATGTCATGAGCAAGGGTGAAGTTTGGAAGACTTGCTAAAGAGATATTTTGTACTCGTCCAATACCGAGTTCAAGCATCCCGCCGCACCAAACAGGAATATCGTGCTTCATACAAAGGTCATGAATTTTGACGGATTCATAAATGCCTCCCACACGACTGGACTTAATGTTGATAATCTTACAGCTTCCCAAAGCGATGGCTCTTCTGGCATCTTCAACGGAGGTGATGCTTTCATCGAGGCAAATAGGGGTTTTTATTGCTTTTTGCAACACTGCGTGGTCAACAATATCATTTTCTGCCAGAGGCTGTTCGATATACGAAAGGTTAAAATCATCCATTGCTTTGAAAAGCTCTATATCATCAAGACTATAGGCTGAATTGGCATCTATGGTTAATGTGATGTCTGGAAAGTTTT
This sequence comes from Geosporobacter ferrireducens, assembly GCF_001750685.1. Classification (GTDB taxonomy): domain Bacteria; phylum Bacillota; class Clostridia; order Peptostreptococcales; family Thermotaleaceae; genus Geosporobacter; species Geosporobacter ferrireducens. Next base: position 4,834,827 of record NZ_CP017269.1, read on the forward strand.
TTCGCACTTCCTTCAATACTTCGATGTCCCAGCCGGGCTTAATTTTGATCTTTGTTCGGTGATACCCTTCTAATAGATATTTTTCAATCTTTTGTAGTAAGGCTGTAATGGTGGGCTCAATCCCTAGACTGACACCCACCTTGATTTCATTATAGGTTCCACCGATTAATGTTTTTAGAGATTTTCCTTCTCGCTGCGTTTTCAAGTCCCATAGGGCGTTTTCTACACTGGCAATGGCCAGTCGGTTGCCCCGGATGAAGGATATTTTCCTCATAAATTCCTCTGGGCCTTCGATGTCTTTATGCAAGAGGATAGGAACCAGTAAGTCTTTAATAATATGATGGCAGGTAACATTATCTTCGGCATTGTATAAGGGTGCATGGAACGCTTTGCATTCCCCATAGCCAACTAGACCTTCAGAATAGATTTTTACAATGAGAGCATCTCTTTCGACGAATCGGGCAAAACTTGTTTCAAAGGGATGTAGAAAGGGATTTTTTACCCGAATAACATCAATACGATCTATACGCATTTTTCATTCTCCTTTACGCATATAATTTCTGATTACCATCCAATCAGTACACCGACAACGATCGCTATGATTGAAATGGCAGTCCATATCCATATGAGAGGCATAATAAACTTCAACCATTTATCATATGGAACTTTGGCTAATCCGATGAAACCCATTAAGGTGCCAGAAGTAGGAATAATTAAGTTCGTAATCCCATCACCATATTTATAGGCTGAAACCACGACTTGTTTTGACAAACCTATAACATCGCTTAATGGAGCCAGGATAGGCATAACAACAGCTGCTTGACCGCTTCCCGAAGGAACAAAGAAATTAAATACCCAGTTAAATATAAACATGAATACGGCGGATAAAACAGATGGAACTTTATCTAAAGGAAGTGCAGAATAGTAGATGATTGTAGAGATGATATTTCCTTCAGTTAAAACTACAGATATTGCTGTTGCAAAGCCTATGAGTATTGCTGAGTATACAGCCATTTTACATCCTTCAACGAAGGATTTGCTCATTTTGTCAGGGGACATTTTTCTAATGAAACCGCTCACAATTGCTAACAGTATGCATACGGTATTTAGCTCATTCATGCCCCATTTAAACTTTAATGCGCCATAAATATAAATACCAAATGTAACAAATATAGACAGTAGGATTAATTTATGTCCATTGGTAAACTCGTTATTTGCATCCTCAGATACATCAACTGCCCAATCATAATTCCCAGTTCCTAAAACAGAATCAGCTGGATTATCCAATACTTTTTTTGCATATCTCATCAAATATAAAATCGAAGCTACCAATAAGAAAATATACACGATGGTTCTAAACACTATTCCTGATAATACTGGAACACCAGCGATAGTTTGAGCAACTACCACTGTAAATGGTCCCATGCCAGAACCAATAAATCCTGCATATGTGGCCAAATACATCATAGACAACCCAACGATCGGGTCCATTTTTAATTTTCGTGCTATAATTAGACCGATAGGAATAAATACGATTGTTTGGTTCACAATAATCTCCAAGTACCCTAGAATAGACATTACGATCATGATGATAGGGATTAATAATATAATCTTACCTTTTAGCCGAAGAGATAAAAAATCGATAGATCTTTCAATAGCCCCGGTGTCGTTTATAATTTTAAATGCGCCTGAAACGATGAAAACAGAAAATATAATGGACGCACCTTGGATCATGCCCTTTGAAATGGCCATAATCGCTTTGTAAAGATTGACCGGTGTATTGTCCACAAAATGAAAGGAATTTGGATCAATTACTGTTGAATCCGGAAATTTGTCATAAACACCTGCAGGCAGTATATAGGTCAAAATTGCAGCAAATAAAATAAAGTAGACCAGTAATACATAGGTGTCCGGAATCTGAAATTTTTTTCTGGCTTTAACAAGTTCACTCATAAAAAACCCCCTCTTCAATTTAAGATTTACTTGCGTATGATTACTAACTTGTGTATGATTATAACAAATATGCAATTGTCTGAATATTGACTAAAAAATGTCTGAAATAGGTGATCGAATGAAAATAGGATTTTTAGGCACAGAAATTAGATTAGATCTCATAAAAAAAGTTGTAAATACTTTTTTCACAGATATTGAGCCCGTATATATTGTGGATGGGAAGGATTTCTATAATATAGATACAGAGGCAAAATTAAAGGAATTGAAAAAAGATATGAATGGTTTTATATTTGCAGGCGAATTACAATACCATTTTTATAACAATATCTTTTTTCCCGATATTCCATGTGACTATATTAGAAAAGACTGGTCGTCTTTGCAGAATTCTTTTCTGAGCATCACACTAAAAGGTATAGCGTTTACAAATGTTAGCATTGACAGCTACTCCTCTTCATTAATTAGTAATTTAATGAAAGATTTAGGGGTGCAAAATGATAATTGCCATATTAAAATTATAGAAAGAAGAAATTTTGACAAAACATATTCAGAAAATCTATACCAGCAACATAAAAAAATGTATTTCAATAAGGAGGTAAAGGGTTGCATTACTGCTATATTTCCTGTATATGAACAACTGTTAAAAGACAATATTCCCTGTGTTTATGCAAAGCCTACAACCGATGTAATCAGGAAGACGATCCATTATATTGAAGAACAATATCATATAAACATGGGAAAAACTAGAAACATCGCCATTATCATTATCAAAATCATACCGAAAAAAGAATATTCTTACATTAGAAAAGATGAATATTTATACATGCATGAAAAGATTAAGGTGGCTGAGGAAGTATATTATTTTGCGAAAAATACAAATGCTGCTGTAGTAAATGAATCCATCGATAAGTTTGTGATTTTGATGAACAAGAAGGATTTAATTGAATACACCAATAGCCTGCAGGACTTTTATTTATTGAATTCAATATACAATAATACGAATTGTGATGTCAATATCGGTATCGGCTACGGCTTTAATCCAAGTGAAGCAAAGTTTAATGCGAATCTGGCCATTGAAAAAGCAGATATAAATGATAAGAATATTACCTATATTGTACCCAGTACAAACTCGGTGGTTGGACCTTTAGATTTTTTAGTAATCGATAAAAAGGAAAATGAAATGGATATTGAAGACAAAGTTTTTCTGGAGCTGTCAAGAGAAAGCGGGGTATCACAATCTGTAATATATAAAATATATGTTTTAATAGAGAAGTATAAAAAGAATACTTTTACTTCTTTGGAGCTATCTCAAAAACTAAATGTGTCTCAAAGAAGTGCCAGCAGAATGCTGCGAAAATTGGAAGATTCCCGGATTGCAAGAATAGTGGGGAAGAAAGTCACTGGAAATTTAGGACGCCCCAGCGATATATATGAAATCAAATTCACAGGCAGATGAAAAGCAGAGCAGATTTTATAGGGATTTCCCATAAAATCTGTTTCTTATTTCTTTGGGAAATAGAGCATGTTGCAGCGTTAATTTTCAACTTTTTTGTCAATTGTATTATAATAGGATTACGTGGAGTCATAGGGACGGTTCGTCAGGTACATATGTTTTTTTATGTGCTTGAGGAACTGGCCCCATGGCGTAGCGGAAGTAGCATACTTATTGCAATTTATATAGCGTCAAAACTTCAGCGAGGAGTGAGGATACATGTATAAAATATTAATTGTAGAAGACGATCATACAATAGCTTCAATTATTGAAGAAAGACTAGGCAAATGGGAATATAAGACTTCAAGGGTTTCAGACTTTAGCGATATACTTTCAAGCTATATTTCCTTCGAGCCCCATCTGGTACTTATGGACATTAACTTGCCCTATTATGACGGTTTTTATTGGTGTGCTAAAATTCGCCAACTGTCTCATATTCCCATTATATTTATATCTTCAAGAGATACGGAGGGCGATAAAATACGGGCCATAACACAAGGGGGGGACGATTATATAGAAAAACCCTTTTCAATGGATCTGCTTACTGCAAAAGTACAGGCCATATTGCGCAGGGCCTATTCCTACAGCGATCAGACATTAAATATATTGCAGCACAGGGATATGGTATTAGATATAGAGCACCTGCATGTTCTTTGCGGCGAGAAGGAAATAGAGCTTACGCGGAATGAGTGTAAGATCCTATCTATGCTGATTAGAAATCATGACAAGGTTGTAAACCGGGCACGGCTGATGAAAGCATTATGGGATGATGAGAGTTTTGTAGATGATAATACCCTCACCGTTAATGTGAACCGCCTGCGCAGGAAATTAGAAACCATTGGATTGGAAGGGTACGTTAAAACAATCAAAGGGGAAGGGTACCGGTTGCTATGAAGTTTGTAGAATATGTAAAGGAAAGATGGTTAACTTACGTATTTATTGCAGCTGCTTTTCTGTTTTCCGCTGCAGTATATCAATTAGATAAAAGCTTTAATATAAGCCCGTCAAATGCCAGTTATGTGGTGGCGGGATGGCTGCTGCTGTTTGCTATTTTTGCAGCCGTTGATTATGGAATTTTCAATTATCGTGTAGAAAAGTTTAAAAAATATTGCAGATTGAATGCTTCTTCGGAAGATACGGATCAATTTACTTATCCTGTAGATAAAGAGTATGCCCAGTTGGTATATAACATAGCAGCAGCATATGAAAAATACAAAGCCGACATCTATGCCAAATCTGCAGAGGAATTGGAGTTTATCACCAAATGGGTACACGATGTCAAGGTGCCGATTGCGGCTGCGAGACTGATTTTAGAAAACCATGAAAATGATATTCCAGGCAGTTTTTATCAAAGCATTGATAAAGAGATATTTGCAATAGAGGAGTCGGTGCAAAGAATTTTATATGAGATGAAATCCAACAGTCTTTCTGAAGATTATAAAATAACAACAGTAAGTACGAAACGATTAATTGCACAAACCCTCAAAGGGTACTCAAACTTTTTTAGCTATAAAAAGATCAAAATCTCCCTCTCTGGTGAGGATTACAATGTTTTAACAGACGAAAAATGGAGTGGATATATATTGTCTCAAATCCTATCCAATGCTGTAAAACATACACCTGCCGAAGGCAGCATCATCATAGGCACCAAAAAACAAGGGGATGAAACTACTATATCTGTTAAAAACAGTGGAAAAGGAATTTTACAAAAGGATATTGGACAAATTTTTCATAAGGGCTATACATCCTCTGAGAATAGAAACGGCATGAAGGCCACCGGTTATGGATTATATCTTTCCAAAAAACTAAGTGACATGCTGGGACACCGGCTGACGGCTGAATCTAAACATGGCGAATACGCTGTGTTTCATTTAACCTTTATTGAAAACCGGACCATGCACCATGTGACAAAAATGTAAGATAAAGATTTAATAATGTAAGCTAATTCGATTTTGCCAATTCTGTAATCAGAATATAATTATCTAAGAATAATTATATGGAGGGAAAACCAATGCAGATACTAAAAGTAGAAAATATTAGTAAAACATACGGAAGCAAAAAAGGCTCCAAGCAGTATATGGCACTGAAGAAGATTAGCTTTGAAGTAAAGGAGGGGGAATTTATCGGTGTCATGGGTGCATCAGGTTCAGGGAAGACGACACTTCTCAATATACTAGGCAGCATTGATAAACCTACAACAGGCAGATATATTATGAACGGCAGGGACATTGCAGCACTGAATAAAAATGAGCTTGCTGAACACAGAATCAACAATATCGGGTTTATTTTTCAGGATTATAACCTGCTGGAAACCATGACACTGCAGGAAAATATCCTACTGCCCTTAGCCTTAAGAGGAGAGAAGGCAAGGGTTATGGAGGACAAGCTTTTTCATATTGCAAAGGATTTAAATATTGTAGAAATTCTTGATAAATACCCCTATGAAGTTTCCGGAGGCCAGCAGCAGCGGGCAGCCGCATGCCGTGCACTCATTACGAATCCCAAAATGATCCTTGCCGATGAACCTACAGGCAACCTTGATTCAAAATCAGGGAAGGATCTGCTGGATCTTTTAACCTTCATCAACAAAGAATATAAAGCAACCATTTTAATGGTAACCCATGATGTATTTGCGGCAAGCCACTGCCAGAAAATAATGTTTATCCGTGACGGGGAGATATACAATGAGTTATATGCCGGTGACAGTAAAAAGAAATTTTTTGACTCCATTATAGAGGTTATGAGTGTGCTTGGAGGTGGTGAAAAATGAAGCTTACCACACTGGCCCTTCGTAACATCAAACAGAATTTCTCCAAGTATATCATGTATTTTTTCTCTTTAAGTTTCAGTGTTTTCACCGCCTATTCATTTCTGGCCCTTATGCAAAATGAATATGTAATAATGGCCTTTACCTATGATGCGCGCTATCGGTCGATGCTGATGACATTTGGCGTTATCATCATGGTATTTGTGATGTTCTTTTTAATCAGCTCCAATAACAGCTTCATAAAAGCAAGGAAGAAAGAAATTTCCACCTATGCCTTGTTTGGTATGACAAACAGGAAGATCGGTAAATTGCTTTTTCTGGAAACCATGATTGTTGGTTTTGCGGCGCTTGTTATCGGCATAGGTTTCGGGATATTCTTTTCCAAACTGACGGCAATGATTTTATTGGATATTTCATTGGCATCTTTTACCGGCAATATTGCCTTCACCATAGACCCAAAGTCTGTTTATATAACCGCTGTCCTATTCCTATCCATATTTGGCATTATGGGGTTATCGGGCTTAAGGGTTATCGGCAAATTTGAGTTGGTAGATTTGTTTAAGGCGGATAAAGTATCGGAAGGAAGGTCTAAAGGATCAATAATCACCCTAATCGTATCACTTATGTTAATGGGAAGCGGATACTATCTGGCTGCAAGTAAAGAGCCGCAGAGGGTCGTTGCTGCCGCCATCCCCGTGTTAATTCTTGTAATTCTTGGAACCTATCTGTTTTTCTGGGGAGGGCTGCCTAAGGTTTTAAATATAATAAAAAGAAACAAGAACAACTATTATAAAGGGGTTAATTTAATATCAGTATCAGCCTTCTCTCACAGGATGAAGTCTATAGGCTCCGTTATGGCTACCATTGCGGTGTTGTCTGCAGTTGCTACAACGGCCATTGCCACAGGATTTACACTTTATAGGAATATAGAAAACAACACTTATGATATCATTGGTTACGATATGTATTTTTATGGTGGGCAGGAAGAATTGCTGGATAAGGTACATGACGCCTTTGAAAAACATCATACAAGAAGAATAGAAAGCTATACAGCGGAGCGGTATAAATCGGTTCCACAGATGAACACCGTCAAGGTTGGTGACAGGGAGTATATATCTGGCGGGCAGGATTATTTCAGGGTGTATTCCCAATCTGTATATAATCAACTCATATCCCTATCCAAAGCCGATTTAAAGCCTGTCCGTATTCATCCTGGTGAAGCAATGTACATGCATTCATACCTGCGCGGAGACGCAGAAACGGCCATTATTGGCCAACTACTCACTTTTCCGAATCAGACGATTCGGATAACCTCTATCTTAAGATCAGGTATTCTATCCTTTGGGGCACTTCATACACTTGTTTTGAATGACAATGATTTTAATGCTCTTTTGCAAAAGGGAGATATCTTAGGGATAGATGAAAGCGGGGTACCTTATGACAAAGTAACGGTATTCAACTATGAAAATGCCTTGCAATCAGGGGAGCTAAATCGTGATCTGGTGCAAATACTCTCAGGCAATGTAGGAAGCTACAGAACTGCATATAATCATTATATTGAGTCTTTAGAGACCTTTGGTTTGGTATGCTTTATCGGCTTCTTTATGAGTGGTGTATTTATGTTGATGACAGCAAGTCTGCTATACTTTAAGCAGATAATGGCAGCAGAGGAGGAGCGGCACCAGTATAGGATGCTTAGAAAGATCGGGATGGATAGCCAAGTTGAAAGAAGGATCATTTCAAAGCGATTGCTTCCGGTTTTCCTGATTCCCCTTATATTGGGCATTATCCATAGCATGTTTGCCATGAAAGCGGCGGATACCATGGTATTTTCCAATATGATACCTGTTGACAATTCTTATTTTACAGTGCTGGCTTTTTCAGCGGTTATGTATGGTGCCTATGCGGTGGTATACGGGGTATTTTACTTGATTACAAAGGGACAGTACAGGAGAATTGTCCAATAGCAGACTTGCTGAAAGCCAAAACCTTTAAAGGGCCAAAGAAGATGGCAGATACTAAGGGATGAAAGTGTATGGACAATGAGCAAATGAATAAAGCAGCAGTAAATAAATGATTCTGTATTGTATATTTAATTTGAGAGGCGGCCCTTTGGGGTCGCCTCAAGCTTTTGGTAAATACATAATTTACCAAAAACATTTTTAAATTTATACAGAAGACAAAACAGAATTGGTTAGGTTGTGTAGAATGTAATAAGTATACTAGTCTTGGAAGGTAGGTTCATTTGTTTACAAAAAATGTTACTATACAGTTTTCTTTTTAAACTTCAGGACTTTTACAGTATATATGCTTTAACTTAAAAAAGGAAGAAGATGCCGAATATGCTTATATGTTTATAGTAGTTACTCTATATTTGCTAGAAATTACAATAATTTTCTGAATTAATATAGTTGTCATAGTCAGCTAAAAAAAGTATAGTTAAATAAGATATATTATCGTAGGAATGAACTTATTTTAAACTATAGTCATAATTAAAATATTCATTTGTAAAAAAGGAATAAGCTGTATCCATAAATATAGCTCAAAAGAAGAATTTCCTTTATAAAATATGGGTGAAATTAAGTATTATGATTATATTTAAGAGGGGGATTATTACATGCAATACAGTATAAAGGTCCATCGTATCGTTAAACAAAAGAAAGGTGCCAATGAATATATTGAAAAACATTCTCATAAATTTTTTCACTATATTTATGGACTTGGTGGAACAGGAAAGATCATCATCGATTCACAATCAGTACTCGCCCAAAAGTACAGCCTTATTATGATTCCTCCAGGCACAGAACACGCAATATATGGAATTGATGATTTTTCTAGTTTTGATATTAAGTTTTCCTGTGACAGCATATTGACAGAAAAGCTAAGTAAAATAGGTTATTGCATAAATGAAGTTAGTGATTATGAGGACAAGCTTATTAAAGATGTCTTTGATGAAGCGGTATGTTCTGATCCTTTATTTGAAGATATTATTAATATTAGAATTCTTGAATTAGTTTTTCGAATTATGAGACGCAATAAAGAAGGTATTCATATGACATCAAATAAACAATTCATAGATAATTTTTTAGGTGATAACAATAACAAAACTATAGGTAAAATGAGAGAAATCATCAACTACATCGAAAATAATATAACGCAGCCTATTAAGATTACCGATTTGGCGAATTTATGCGGCTATAGCGGAAGCTATTTTTCAACTTATTTTAGAGAATGTGTGGGATGTACACCTAGCAGATACATCAACCTAAAAAAGGTAGAATTAGCAAAAACTATGATGATGTCCACAAATTTAAATGTTACCCAGGTATCAGAGGCTTTGGGTTTTGAAAGTGTCCACTATTTCAGCAAGGTATTCAAAAAGATAGTGGGAATGCCACCCATAACTTATCACAAGAGAACAAATATCAATATGAGCATTAATGTAATAAAAGATAGTACATTTACTCCAGCAGGGCAGTATGAAATTCCTATAAAAGTAATTAATTATAAAGAATCATAAAATAAGTAAACAAGAAAGGCTTATTTCCAGCATGCTTCAGCTTGTTAACAAAGTCATATTTTTGAACAAACCCCTCATAAGCTTCCAATTCGTGACTTGACTAATGCCACTTTTTTCAACAGTTTTATTCAATAAAAGTGGTCTTGTCATGGAGTTGGGAGGATCTTGTGAGGGGTTTGTAATCAGTCTTAGGCATATTTCTAATATGCTTTTTTTTTTGTGGAAATTCTTAAAAAAATGCAAATAAAGCCATTATTTGCGCAAATACATTAAAAGTATATTAAATTATAATGGAGTTACGTTATACCCTTAGGTTATTTCTAGATTTGTAAAAAGGTTTGTATTCATCTAACAATATAAACTTCTACTTTGCCAGAAACTTTGAACTAGGCAGAATAGGAATATTTGAGAGGGTATTAACAATAACCAAAATCAATTATAAAGGAGGAAGAATATGGAACTGGTTAATAGAGCAGATTTACCCAGGGTAAAGTTGCCGGGAAGAATTATTCAAAATGCTGTTGGAAAGGCGTCCGCTATATCTAGTGAGAAGATGACCGTAGGATTCGCTACCTATTCTGTTGAAAGTGGCCCTATGGATCCACATAACCATGCAGAGGAAACAGTGGTAATTTTAGATTGTGAAAAGGGTTGGGTGCGCAGAGGCCCTTCGAAAGATAAATTAGACGAAAGATTTATATTGAAAAAAGGAACTGTATTGCATTTTGATGAGCTTGAATGGCATGTATTTGAGTATGAAGAAGATGGTTATGTGGATATTATGTTCATTTATGGTCAGGTGGATAATATCAGACCAGAGGAAATGCTACAAAATAAATAGATCGGAGAAGTAACTCTCTCTAGAATACATTAGATAAGGAGAATGAAATTATGGTAAAAAAAATTATCGGAGTTATACCGCCAATTATTACACCAGTAGATGAAAATGAAAAAGTGGATGAAAAAGCACTTAGACTTCTTATAAATCATTGTATCAAAAATGGAATTCATGGAATATTCGTTGCGGGCTCAAATGGAGAATGTTTAGCTCTTACACAGAAGGAAAGGGACAGAGCGATCAAAATTACTCTTGACGAAGTAGCCGGAAGAGTTCCTGTAATCGCAGGAGTTATGGATTCAAGCACAATAAGAGTTATTGAAAACATCAAAAGATTTGAAGACATGGGTGGAAAAACAGCAGTTGTAACGCCTGTTTTTTATGCAAGACACGCTACACAGGATGAGTCAGTTAAACATTTTGAGGCAATAGCAAATGCAACAGAGGCAGATTTAATGATCTATAATATTCCACCATTTACAGGACAAACACTTAAGGCTGAAACCATTTTCAAGATAGCTGAAATTGATAAAGTTATAGGATATAAAGATACATCAGGTCAACTTCCTGAGTTCATCAAATGCTTAAGATATTTTGAGGGGACAGATTTCATTCTTCATCAGGGCGCTACAAATCTTGCAATGGCAAGTATGCTTCTAGGAGCGGATGGTTATATCCCATCACTTGCACCACTTTTTCCAATGCCGCACATTAAACTTTATGAGGCTGGAAAATCAGGAGATATTGAAGCTGTCAAAAAATGGGGAGCAATTGTTGACGACATTTGTAAAATATATCCTATGGCAAAAAGTCAGACAGCATCAACAAAATACGCAATTAGCAAATTAGGCTTCCTTGCTAAAAGAGTAATCAGACCAACGGAGCCTATTACCGTAGATGAAGAAAGAAGAATTGATGCTAAAATTGAAGAACTTAAAGAATATATGTAGTTTTAAATGGAGGAGAACACTATGGCTACAGTTTTATTGTCCCATGAACTTTATAAAGATGGAATGGAAATTTTGAAAAAAGGTATTGATATAATTATTGCTAATAACAGTAATATGAGAGCAATCATTGAAGATTTAAAGAAAGCAGATGGTTTGATTTTAAGAGTAGGAAGAATCGATAGAGAAATTATGGAAGAATGTCCTAATCTAAAGGTAATTTCGAGGCCTGGAGTAGGGGTAGATACTGTAGACGTCGATGCAGCCACAGCCCTAGGGATTCCAGTAGTCATTGCTCCAGGTGCGAATCTACGTTCAGTGGCTGAACATGCTATAGCTTTGATGTATACAATTACAAAAAATGTAGTAGAAAGTCATGAAGAAACAAAAAATGGAAATTTTCCTATTAGAAATAAATATATGGCCATTGAACTGGCAGAACATAAAATGGGCATCATTGGCTTTGGAAATATTGGCAAGGAAACAGCTAAGCTTTGCAGCATGAACGGAATGGAAGTCTATATTTACGATCCTTTTGTGAAGAAGGAAACAGCTGAAGCCTTAGGATATACCTATATACAGAATCTACATGATATTTTAGCCATTTGTGATGTAATCTCATTGCACATGCCATCTACACCTGAGACAAAAAAAATGTTTGGGAACAAAGAATTTCACGCTATGAAGGAAGGTATATTCATCGTAAATTGTGCTCGAGGAGATATTGTTGATGAGGATGCGCTTTACGAAGCTTTGGCAAATGGAAAAGTTGCAGGTGCTGCTGTGGATGTGATGGAAGCAGAGCCCATGGATCCAAACAATAAACTTTTCACATTGAAAAACTTCATTGCTACACCCCATATGGCGGCATTAACAAAGGAAAGTGCTTCTAGGACATCCCAACTGACAGTTGAAGGAACCTTAGCGGTAATTCGTGGTGAAAAGTGGCCCCATGTAGCAAATAAGGAAGTTTATGACCATCCTAGATGGAATAAATAAGACTATTTTCTAAGTTAAAAACCTATAGAGAATAGAGCGAAAGAAAGCATAGTATTACTCCCAAAAGGAGTGATACTAGCACCGAAAGGAAAAGGTTTCCCAATATAAAAGCAAAAGTTGAAGAATAAGAAAGTATTTTATAATTAAGCTCAGTTAGCTAGATTCTTTGAACCGATAGATTAAGAAAAGGAGGGTTTGAATTGCTAAATAGGTATAGAGAAGCCATTTATGGAATTGTATTTTTCATTATCGCAGCTGCATATTATGCTGCAAGCTTTAATATTAAGATATATCAAAGTTATGGCGATTCAGGTGTAGACTCGCGTTTTTTACCACAGCTGTTGGGAATTTTCCTGATGATTTTAAGTACCATACAGATCGTAAAGGGTATCAAACTTGTTAGAATATATGAAGGAGATAGAGTGGCCGAAAAAATTATTAGCATAAAAGTTATTCTTACGGTAGCGTTCATTGTATTATATGTTGCGCTTATGCCTGTTGTTGGTTTCTTAATCATGACTGCAGTATATTTATTCTTTCAAATTATCCTGCTTATGCCCCCTGATAACAAAAAATATCTATTGGCGCTTGAAATATCAACAATTTTTTCCATAGTAGTGTATTTTCTGTTTGTTCAGGTATTGACACTCATTTTACCCCGGGGAATCTTAGGATAGGAGGTAATTAAATGTTAGCAGATGGATTTTTAATGATATTGTCACAACCAGCTACCTTGGCAATCATTTTTGGTACCGTAGTAATCGGCATTATTTTCGGAGCAATTCCTGGATTATCGGCTACTATGGCTATTGCAATGTGCCTGCCCATTACTTATGGTATGAGTAGCATAAATGGGATTGCTGCAATGATAGGGCTGTATATTGGCGGAATTTCGGGAGGTTTAATATCAGCAATACTTCTAAATATGCCGGGAACCCCTTCCTCAATTGCTACCTGCTTTGACGGTCGTCCCATGGCACTAAAAGGGGAGGCAGGAAAAGCATTAGGAACGGGAATTGTGTTTTCATTTCTTGGAACGATTATCAGTATTTTTGCATTGGTTACCATTGCACCACCATTAGCGGAAATGGCAATTAAGTTTGGACCCTTTGAATATTTTTCTGTTACGATCTTTGCACTATCTTTAATTATCACATTAACAGGAAAATCCCTTGTAAAAGGGCTTATGATGGGCGTATTTGGAATCATGCTTTCGACAGTGGGGTTGGCCCCAGTGGATAATGTAGCCAGATATACTTTTGGAATAATTCAATTCAAATCAGGCTTTGATATTTTGACTGTACTGGTGGGCTTATATGCCATATCTGAGATTTTTGAAAACGCTAACAATACTACTGTTCTCAATCGTTCGCAGATTGAATCGAATGTCAAAATTAAAGGTTTTGGTTTTTCCATGAAAGAATTTACAGGTCAAATAGTTAATTTGATCCGTTCTACTGCCATTGGGATAGCCATCGGGATTCTTCCCGGGATAGGAGGCGGGACATCAAACATACTTGCCTATACGGCGGCTAAAAACCAGTCTAGGGAACCAGAAAAATTTGGGACAGGGATTATGGATGGAGTAGTTGCCTCCGAAGCTGCAAACAATGCTACAGTTGGTGGAGCTATTATCCCTCTTTTAACTTTGGGAATTCCAGGAGACTCTGTAACAGCCATGATGTTAGGCGGACTTATCATCCATGGAATCACTCCCGGTCCATTGATTTTCCAACAAAATGGACAAATGGTGTACGCAATTTTTGCAGCTATGATTGTTGCTAGTATTGCAATGCTAATCACTGAGTTTTTAGGATTAAGAATTTTTGTTAAGATATTGCGCGTGCCTAAGCATATTTTGCTGCCATTGATTTTTGTTCTGTGTGCAGTAGGTGCATTTGGTTTAAACAGTCGTGTATTTGATATATGGGCAACACTTATTTTTGGAATCATTGGTTATCTTCTGTTAAAATTTGGATTTCCACTTCCGCCGCTTATTTTGGGTTTCATTCTTGGAAGAACGATGGAAATCAATTTAAGGAGAGGGCTTATGTATTCTAATGGAGATTTTTTAGAATTTTTTAGACAACCTATATCTCTGATATTCATATTGTTGACTGTGTTATCATTGTTGCTTTCTGTGCGGAAATTAAAAAAGCAGAAGCTAGAAAAGTATACATATTAATTAAACTATAAAGGGAGGAATATTTATGAAAAAAAGAATAGCTTTAACATGCTTATTATTGGTATTTGTTTTGTTTTTAGCTGCGTGTGGAGTAAGCACAGAAACCCCTGAGGGTGGAAAAAATCAGGCAGGTAGTAATTGGCCTACTAAGACTGTTGAGATAGTAGTTCCATTTAAAGCCGGAGGAGATACAGATTTTAATGCAAGAACCTATGGAAAGTATCTAGAGCAGGAATTAGGTCAAACTGTTGTCGTAATTAATACAGAGGGAGCCGGAGGATCTTTAGCTGCTGAATCAGTAAAAACCTCTAAGGCTGATGGATATAAGATATTCTTTGGGAATACAGGCTTTTTATTAAATGAAATAACAGGGATCTCCGACTATACTTTTGATGATGCGTTTGAGACAGTAGGAATCGTAGCAAAGAGTGCTGGAGAAGCGATAGTGGTTCGTTCTGATTTACCTGTAAATACTGTACCAGAGTTAATTAAGTTATCTCAAGATAACCCTGGTAAATATCGAATTACCTCTGTAACAGGTGGAATCATGCATTATTTTGCTATCAGACTAAATGATTTAGGCGGTAAATTTAATATTGTAGATGCAGGAGGCGTAAATGATCGTATTGCAGCATTAAAGGGTGGACATGTGGATGTCATCGTAAATACTGTTCAGACGGTTATGCCATATGTAGAATCAGGCGACTTTAAAATCCTAGCTGTAACTTCTGACCAAAGAAGTGATGCTTATCCAGATATTCCAACTTGTGTAGAACAGGGAATTGACATAACTATTGGATTAGAGTATAACATGTTTTTACCTAAGGGAACAGATCAAGCGATTATCGAAAAGTTAAGCCAAGCTATTAAGAATGTATCTGAAAAACCTGAATATGCAGATGAAATTAAGAAGGCCTATGATCAAGTTCCGTACTTATTAAATCTATCTGAAGCAAAAGAAAGATTATTTAAGCAAAGAGATATGTTCCTTGAGTATAAATCATTGTTTCAAGGATAGGTAAGGTCAGTAAGTTCAACCATATCTATATAAGGAGAATAAGTATGGAAAAGATGATGCCAATTGGTCTGAAGGTACTAGATTGTTTTAAGATAATAGATGAGACATTTATTCATAGTATGCTTGAAAGCCAACTAAATAAAATTGATAAAAAAATTATTGTTTTAGACGATGATCCTACAGGAATACAGACAGTACATGGAATCTCAGTTTATACGGATTGGACTTTTGAAACAATATGTCAAGGATTAGGTGAGCAAAATAGAATGTTTTTCATTTTAACGAACTCAAGAGCTTTTACGATTGACGAAACCACAAAAGTCCATAGAGAAATTGCACAAAATATATCCCTTGGAGCAAAAAAAATGGAGAAGGACTTTCTTATTATCAGTAGAGGGGATTCTACATTAAGAGGACACTATCCGTTGGAAACACAGATACTAAGGGATGAAGTTACAGTGGCTACAGGAAAAGTATATGATGGAGAGATTATCATTCCCTTCTTTAAAGAAGGAGGAAGATTTACAATTGATAATATTCACTATGTAAAAGAAGGAGATAGACTTGTGCCGACTGGGCAAACAGAATTTGCAAAGGATAAATCCTTTGGTTATTACAGTTCTCATTTAGGAGATTTTGTAGAGGAAAAAACCCAAGGTCAATATAAACGACAGGACTGTATTTATATTACTTTGGAAGAACTAAGGGATGTAAGAATTGATGAAATAACTGAAAAATTAGTCAAGGCTACTAATTTTAATAAGATTATAGTGAATGCGGTGGATTATATCGATGTAAAAGTTTTTGCTATTGCTTGGGCATCAGCGGTCTTGAGAGGAAAGGAATTCATATTTAGAGGTGCTGCCGCCATTACTAAGGTTTTAGGAGGTATTTTGGATAAGCCGCTCCTCAAAAAAGAGGAGCTAGTAGTTGAAGGTTACGATAGAGGTGGTTTAATCATTGTTGGTTCCTATGTAAATAAAACAACGCTTCAGATGGAAGAGCTTAGAAATTGCAGCTATCCCATTGCGTTTATTGAGTTCAATCAACATCTAGCATTGCAGCTTGGAGGACTTGAGAAAGAAGTAAAAAGGGTAATCGCTTTAGCAGAAGCTGAGATTATCAATGGTAGGACAGTAACTGTATATACAAGGCGTGAGCGTCTTGATCTTGACACAGATGATAAAGATAAGCAACTGAAGATTTCTGTGGAAATTTCAGAAGCGATCACACGGGTAGTGGAAGATCTGACAGTACAACCTCGATTTATTATTGCAAAAGGAGGAATTACTTCCAGTGATGTAGGTACAAAGGCACTCAGAGTAAAGAGAGCATTGGTAATGGGTCAAATCCAACCGGGAATACCCGTTTGGATGACTGGTGAAGAGAGTAAATTTCCTGGTATGCCTTATATTATTTTCCCAGGAAATGTAGGAGAAGTAAGCACCCTGAGGGAAACCGTTGAAAGCTTAATGGGCTAAGGGGGATAGAAAATGCTTATAAACAGTATCGAGTTACTAAAAGAGGCAAGGAAGAATAAAAAAAGGGTTGTTGCATTTAATGTATATAACTTAGAAACCATTCAAGCTGCTTTTATTGCCAGTAAAAATAAGCAATTACCTTTAATATTGGCATTTGGAGAAGGCTATTTAAAGTATACTCCATTTGAAATAATTGTAGCGATGGTTAAAGCCTTAGACATGAGCCACCCGTATCCCGTTGTATTGCATCTGGATCACTGCAAAAGCTTTCATAATATTAAGATGGCTATTGAGGCAGGCTTTACTTCGGTGATGTATGATGGTTCTCATCTTACGTTTGAAGAGAATATCAAAACCACAAAAGAAGTTGTGAACTATGCGCACGATAGAGGAATTGGCGTTGAAGGAGAACTAGGATATATGAATCCCGAAGATGGAAGCGAAGCAGAAGGGATACTAGTAGAAACATATACCAGTCCATTTCAGGCGAAGATTTATATCGAACAGACGAAGGTAGATACCTTAGCTGTAGCTATTGGAAATGCTCATGGAGTATATATTAAAAAACCTGTTCTTGATTTGGAGCGACTTAAAGCAATATATCAGGAGGCAGGGGTACCCATCGTGCTTCATGGCTGTTCGGGAATAGATCAAGAACAGATTTCAAAAGCCGTTGAAATTGCAGTTGTCAAAATTAATGTAAATACAGAAATCGCACTGACTGGAGGAAGAAGAATCCGGGAATTACTAGAAGAAAAAGCAGGTGTAGATGTGCGGCTAGAAACCCTAATGGAGGCTGTACAGCAGGCAATGGTAAATACAATGGAAAGTTTTTTATAACAACTATTACCAGGATTGTTCATTGAAAGCTCTATTTAACTGATGGGCTAAAAAGTCATTGTCTTCATAACGATAGCATGAGAAAAAAGATCTTTTTAAACAAAATAAAAAGATCTTTTTTATTATTATCATGATTATCTGGGTAACTAATTTCCTATTCAGCAGATTCATTTTGACAACAGATTTTTCCTTACATACTACTATAGAAAGACTGTGCTTATTTCCTGCTAATGCCAAAAGGGCATTCAGTTTAATATTTGCACGGTTTACTTACAAAGATTACGCTGCTGTTTCATTTCTGTTTTTGATAAAATGAAACTGAGGGGGGATACGTATGATTCAGTGGCAATTGGACACAAGGTGTAAAACGATTTTAGAATTATTAATAAGCCGGGAAGGCTATATTTCCATTCAGGAAATTGGGAAAATATTAAATATATCTAAACGAAGTGTTTATTATGATTTGAATAAGATTAATGACTGGTTAAATATGCAGCATATAACGGAAATACAAATTGAAAGGAATAAAGGAATCTATCTCACATCTATAACACGTCAAAAAATCAGGGGATTAATCAATGATGTAGGCCAATCATCGTACTACACATTGTCGCCGAGAGAAAGAACCCGTTTGATGATATGCTCACTGTTGGGATCATCCAAGCCTCTGTTTATTGAGCAATTATGTCTGATCTGTGACATAAGCCGCAATACGGCCTTCAATGACTTGAAGGCCGTTCGTCAAAAAATGGAGCGATATGGATTACAGTTAAATTTTGAACCCCATGTAGGTTATAAAGTAGAAGGTTCACTGATTAAACAGAGAGCTTTATTTTTATATTATTTCCAACCTTTAATTGACCTGATTACAAACAAACAAATCTCCGGTATTCATGAACTGTCATTTTATAACGAGATGATTGTAAAAGAATATCTTAAAAAGTTAAAGGTTATCGAATCAAAATTAAATACTACATATGTGGAGGGGATGCTGTTATCCTTAGCTGTTTTGATTCATGTCCTATTGATGAGACAAGACCATATTGCATTTGAAGAAATTGGAGTGGACGAAGTCGTATCTACTAAGGAGTTCCAATTTGTCACGCAGTATTTGAAGGATCTGCCCCGAATAGAACAGATATATGTTGCAATACACTTGCTGGGGTCCCGGGTACAGGTACCCACTGCCAAGCCTCAAGCTATTGATACCGTCAATCTGGCTAAAGAATTAGTACTTGATTTTGAAAGACTTGCCTGCGTAGCCTTTGAAGACAGGAACCAGCTGATCAGTTTGTTGTCACAGCATTTAAATATGTCTATATATAGGTATCGCTACGGAATACAGATTGGAAATCCGCTAATGAGTGAAATTCAATCCAGCTATCCGGATTTGTTTGATATTACGCGTAAAGCATGCAAGGGGTTAAGGCATAGCTTGGGAACACCTATTCCTGACAGTGAAATTGCTTACATCACCATGCATTTTGGCGGATTTTTGAGCAAAAAAAATTATGGAAATGCAAGATGTAAAATACTAATCGTGTGTCCGAATGGAATATCTACTGCAAATATGCTCAGGGGAGAAATAGAGAGCTTACACCCTGATATAGAAATCACTGCAATGATACCTGTTAAGGACATAGAGACTTATTATGAAAAAAGTGATCTTGTTATTACTACGGTGGATATGGATTGCCCGATTCCTGTGATAAAAGTAAATCCGGTGATATCAGAAGAGGACCGGGTACGGATTCTTTCTAAAGTAGTGCAAAAAATATCAAGAAATGTCCATAACAATATTACATTAGAAAAAGTTTTTAGGATTGTAAGAGAATATGTCCATCCGAGAGACCATGAAAAATTAAGCAGTGATTTGTACAAGGCATTTCAGAATGTTCCACTGCAGCCTGCAAAGACAACCGCCTCTATCCGGTTAATGGATGTTACGCTGGCTAGCCGCATTCAATATAAGAAGACAATGCAGGATTGGAAAGAGGCCATAAGGGAAGCATCTAATCCCTTACTGACTGAGGGGGTAATTGAGCCGGATTATATTGAAGCCATGATCGCCAATGTAGAGAAGTATGGTCCCTATATCGTGATTGCTCCAAAGTTGGCGCTAGGCCATGCATTACCTCAAGATGGGGTAAACTCCCTGGGATTATCCTTGCTGTGTCTGGAGGAACCCGTATCATTTTTTCATATACCTGTTTATATTATTTTCATTTTGGCACCTGTAGATAAAAGCAGTCATTTAGGAATTATGAGAGATATGATGACGTTATTCAGTGATGAAGAAAACATTAATCAATTGCTGAAAATAAAGGATCCAGATAAGATTTTAACCTTTATAAAAGACCGTATCAAAGAAGAAGTAATCATTCCTTACGAAGATTAAGGGGATTATGTTCGACAATGACAGAACATTGTTGACATCAAATTTTCAGATATTCGACAAGAAGAGCGATAGTATTTTTTTGCACATATTGTAGTGTAAACATTGTTCTTCACAATGAAGGGCACTTTACTTAAAATAAAAGTAATAGAACGTCCTTCTAAGACAAAGAAAAAACAATGAAACGGAGGACTAAACGTGCACGATTTAATTTCTCTCGAGAATATCGTTATTGTAGACAGGGTGAAGGATTGGTGTGAGGCAATCGAAAAAGCAGTACGTCCATTGGTTACAAACGCTTATGTAGAGGAGCGATATATACAAGGAATTATTGATAATACGATAAAATATGGACCCTATTATGTACTTGCCCCTAATATCGCTATGCCCCATGCCAGACCTGAGCAAGGCGTTCTCCAAAAACAGATTGGAATCCTACTACTTCGGCAGCCCGTTAAATTCTCAGAAGATGGGTATGAGGTCCGCCTTATTATTACATTAGCTGCAACTGACAGTGAATCACATCTGGAAGCGCTTCGCAGTTTGTCAGGATTACTAGAGAATGATGATTATGTCAGTAAAATAATCAGCGCGCAGAATGAAGAAGAGATCTATCATCTCTTCCAGATCTGATCCTATTGAGCACCAGCTTCGTTGTGCTCAGAAAATAAAAAAAGGGGGTAGGTTGTTTTATGGGAGACATTTTAAATTTCATGCAGCAGATTCTTTCCACACCATCTTTGCTAGTTGGAGCGATTGCACTTATTGGATTAATATCCCAAGGTAAAGCCATTGAAGAGGTCATCAAAGGTACGATTAAGACAATTCTTGGATTTATTGTTGTCGGTTCAGGGGCTGGAATACTTGTGGGAGCGTTGAATTACTTTGGCGAATTATTTAATTTTGCTTTCGGTGTTCAAGGCGTTGTACCGAACAATGAGGCAATTGTATCTTTGGCCTTAAATGATTATGCTTCTTCCACCGCATTAATTATGGCCTTTGGTATGTTTGCAAACATTATCATCGCACGTTTTTCCAGGTTAAAGTATATTTTCTTAACAGGTCACCACACCTTGTATATGGCAGCTCTAATTGCAGTGGTACTAACGGTTGGAGGGCTTGAAGGATGGCAGCTTATATTAGCTGGATCTTCTGTTTTAGGATTTACCATGGTGTTTTTTCCGGCTCTTGCTCAAAAGACAATGCAAAAGATTACAGGGGATGATTCCATCGCATTCGCCCATTTCGGAACCTTAGGCTATGTTTTTTCAGCTTGGTTAGGCAGTAAACTTGGAAATAAATCAAAATCTACTGAAGATATCAAGTTTCCGAAAAGGTTATCTTTTATGAGAGATACGTCTGTAGCGATTGCTTTGACAATGTTTTTATTTTTCTTGGTTGTTACATTTTTAGCAACTACTCATGCTGATTTTGACCCCGCAATGATTGGCGGAAACAACTGGTTTTTATTCTCAATCATTCAATCGTTAACCTTTGCAGGCGGCGTATATATCGTATTAGCAGGTGTGCGTTTATTAATTGCAGAAATCGTACCGGCATTTAAAGGTATTTCTGAAAAAATTGTACCAGACGCGAAGCCCGCGCTGGATTGTCCGATTGTTTTCCCATTTGCTGAAAATGCTGTATTGTTAGGTTTCTTGGTATCTTTTGCCGGCGGTCTCGTTGGACTGAGCATTTTAATATTGCTTGGTGGTTCCTTGGCGCTGATTCTTCCCGGTGTAATTCCTCATTTCTTCTGTGGTGCAACAGCAGGTGTTTTTGGAAATGCTACCGGAGGACGAAAAGGAGCGATTATTGGAGCTTTTGGCCATGGGCTTTTGATCACTTTCCTGCCTGCATTTCTGATGCCAGTGCTCGGGTCCCTCGGGTTTGCCAATACAACTTTTTCAGATGCTGATTTTACGGCCGTAGGAATCGTCTTAGGAAATATTGCCAGAGCAATACAAGGTTATGGACTGCTGGCTATATGCATTATCTTGCCGCTCATTCCAATTGTTTATAATATTGTTTCTCCTCTAAAAGCGGATAATTCAGCAGCAAATAAGGGTGCTTAAAACACCCTTCCTTTTATTTTAATTTTAGGATCAACTTTGAAATTTAAAAATCTAATAAAACCATATCATAAGGAGGGAAAACATGGTTGTAAAAAAAATAATGTGTGCATGTGGAAGCGGTTTAGGGTCTTCATTCCTTGTAGAGATGAATGTTAAAAAGGTGCTTAATAAATTGGGCGTAAAAGATATTGAAGTAGAACATAGCGCAGCTACCGATGTATTTAAAGGAAGCGCCGATTTATTTGTATGTGGAAAGGATATGTATGATGTTCTTTCTAAATTTGGTCCCTGCATTGCCCTTACCAATATCATTTCCTTACCCGAACTTGAAGAAAAGCTCAGTGTATTCTTAAAGGAGAAAGGTGTTATCTAATGGATAGCACCTTTTGATTGGAGGTGTATTCAATTATGGGTGATTTGAAAAAACTGTCTGCAAAAATCCGGTTAGAAGTTTGTAAGATGCTGAAGCATAGAGGATTTGGGCATTTGGGAGGTTCTTTGTCCATTGTGGAAACATTATCCGTATTATATGGTGATGTGATGAAAATAAACCCACTAAATCCAAATTGGGAAGGAAGAGACTGGTTTGTTCTATCTAAGGGTCATGCGGGTCCGGCTTTATACGCCACATTAGCAGTTAAAGAATATTTTCCGGTTGAAATGCTAAATACTTTAAACGATAACAGCACAAGGATTCCTTCCCATCCCGACCGGCTGAAGACTCCTGGAGTTGATGTAACCACAGGTTCCCTAGGGCAAGGGATTTCATTGGCTGTGGGTATAGCAAAATCCTTTCGGATGAGTCAAAAATCAAATCGGGTGTACAGCATTGTAGGTGATGGAGAGTGCAATGAAGGACAGGTTTGGGAAGCATTTCAATTTGCAGCCCATCATAGACTGTCAAATTTAATCATTTTTATTGATGAAAACCACAAACAACTGGATGGACCAACAAAGGATATTGTAAATCCATTTGATATAAAAGAGAAATTAGAAGCTTTTGGTTTTGTAGTTAAAAGAGTAAAAGGGAATGATGAATCGGAGATAAAAAAAGCTGTCCTTGAAATGTTTGAAGTGCAGGACAAAGCTTGCTGCATTATTCTCGATACCGTTAAAGGGCAAGGAATTGAGTATTTTGAAACACTTGCTGATAACCATCATATACGATTTTCCGGTGAAAGTGAATTCCAGCTTGACTTAGCCATCGAAAAGCTGAAACAGGAACTAGAAAGCGAGGGTAGATTATGCAATTTATTTTAGCTGAAAAACAACAACCCAAAGAGCTTAGAGCAGTTTATCAGGAAACACTAATGGAACTGATGAAAGAGAACGTGAATGTCGTTGTATGCGACGCAGATTTAGTAAATGCTTCCGGAACTACAAAGCTGTTTGAAACATACCCTGACCGGTGCATCAATATGGGGATCAGCGAAGCCAATATGATTGGGGCAAGCTGCGGTATGTCATTAACAGGGAAAATACCGTTTGTCCATACTTTTGCACCTTTTGCTACCCGCCGCGCCTTTGACCAGTTGTATTTGTCAGGGGGGTATCAACAAGCCAACATAAGAATATTTGGCTCAGACCCCGGGTTTTGGGCATTACACAATGGAGGCACCCATACTTCGGTTGAAGATTTGGCTTTAACCAGAGCGATACCTCAATTGACAGTAATAGCTCCGGCAGATGCAGTTCAATTTAAATGGGTTTTAAACAATACAGTAAATTGGTATGGTATGTATTATTTCCGTTGTGCACGAAAAGCTGTTCCGGATATCTATAGCGATGCTTCGGTATTCGAGATCGGAAGAGGGAATGTACTTTATGAAGGATCAGATATTGCCATTTTTGCTATCGGTGAAATGATTGCTGAAGCCATTAAGGCAAGAGAAATATTAAAAGTCTATGGACTTTCTACTGCGGTAATAGATATGTTTACGGTAAAACCGTTGGATGAAGATTTGGTGAAGACTGTTTCAAAAGGAAAAAAGGTTGTTATTACAGCTGAAAATCACAGCAAAATAGGGGGATTGGGATCTGCAGTTGCAGAAGTATTGGCTGAGAATCCTATCAAGGCCCCTCTAATAAGAGTTGCTATACAGGACCATTTTGGTGAAGTAGGCACCCAAGATTATTTGAAAGATAAATTCGGATTGAATGCAGAGGCAATTGTAAATGGCGCTTTAAGGGCATTAGATATAAGCGTATCAATGTAAACAGATTGCACACAAAAAAGGTTAAGGCAAGTATGATGAGGAATAGATTGTATCTGAGACTCATCATTTTTTTTTGAATTCCATAATTTGTAACACTTTTTTCAGAGGGATTACCAGATTTTTGTCGAATTTCATAAAATGTAAGCGAAGGAATGAATATTGAAAAGATATGGAGACATATCAAGAGGAGGGTTATACCATTGATTAAATCGAAATGGCTAGCCGGTTGTCTGGCTTTTGCTGTTCTTTCCAGTTCTACAGTTGTTTTTGCAGAGCAACCACGATTTTCTGACATTGACACTTCCTATGCAAAGACAGTTATCGTAAAGCTTTATGAAAAGGGAATTATGAAAGGGGTTTCGGCTGACCGCTTTGCACCGGGACAAGCGATCAAACGTAACCATTTTGCTGTTGTGATAGCAAAAACTTTAGGTATTCAGCCTGTATTTCCTGAAACGCCTACTTTTATAGATCTGGATGCATCACAACCGGAATATGGTTATGTGGAGGCACTGGCTCAGTTAGGGATTCTAGCCGGAGGCGGGGAATCAAAATTCTTGGGAGAAAATCTCATTACGCGTCAGGATACTGCGGTAGTTCTATATCGTGCTTTGGCCAATGACAGCTACGTAAGTTCCAAGGTTCACACATATCAAGATTCAATGAGAATTTCTACTTATGCGAAGGATGCGGTAAATTTTGTAACTGAAAAAGGATTTATGACGGGAAATAATAACATGTTTTTACCACAAAACGCCTTGACGAGAGCAGAGACGGCTGTTATAGCCCATAAGCTTTATGAAAGAGGAAATCTCGCAGGGGATTATTTCTGGGGAGTCTCTCCAGCTACTATAGAAATCAAAGTAGGAGAACAAAAAGAAATCAAACTTTTAAGTCAAAAAGAGCTGCTGGCCTATACTCCCGTATTTGGATTGGATAACCCTGAGATTGGTACTATATCGCAGGAGGGTATCTTTACAGCTGTTAAACCGGGAAAAGGACTGATTACAGTAAATCTTGGCAATAAACATCATGACGTTGTAGTCACCGTTTATCAATAGGGGGAAATTCAGAGATGAGGATAAGACATAAGCTTTTATTTGCTATGATTCTTGTTTTATTAATACCAACCATAGGCTATGGAGAACCAATCAGCTATAAGATTGAACAGCATGCACCGGATGCGGCATTTCAGAGATTGGAGTATAAATCCTATCCTGGGGCCGTAGAAGGTTTATTATCTAAAAGCGAGTCATGGGTAGGTTTCTTTCGGCAAGATGGCCGGGACATTACAATTGATTTAGGGGAAAGAAAACGGATTAAAGAAATATCCCTAGAGTTCCAACAAAACAAAGGATCAGGGATCGTATTGCCTAAATTTATGGAAGCAGCTATGTCTCTGGATGGAGAACAATGGAACCAGTTGGGGAGAGCAGGTCATCTTGTGCCTGCAGCAGATACAGATGTACAGACCCGTAAGCTGCAGCTATCCTTCAAGCCAGTAGAAGCACGATATGTAAAATTAAGTTTTCCGGTAGATGTTTGGGTTTTTGCCAGACACCTGACCATAAAAGAGGACAATGAGAATGTAACAGAGCAGCAGCCTACAATTCTGGCTCACGCAGAATCACTTAGAGATTCACAGGAAAAATATTTG
The DNA here is from genome assembly GCF_001750685.1 of Geosporobacter ferrireducens. Lineage (GTDB taxonomy): Bacteria > Bacillota > Clostridia > Peptostreptococcales > Thermotaleaceae > Geosporobacter > Geosporobacter ferrireducens. Next base: position 4,861,207 of record NZ_CP017269.1, read on the forward strand.
AAAATTCCGGAAATAGATGATATTTTACTGATCTATTCCGGTGATCATGGAGATCTGGGGGTTTGGAAGGCGGAAGATTTTCTGCCCTTAGTCAGTTATGTAGATCAAGAAGGCAAGGTGAAAGACCGGTTGTTTGATACTTTCTTGTTTTTGCCTTTTCCAGAGATGAAGAGTACCCAAGAGGCATGGTCCCACTATTTGCAGGATTTATTTAAAAAAGGAGAACAGCTGGATGCCCTGAATCAGATAAGCAAAAAAATTCAACAGACGCATCCGGATCTTAATATACGTCCTAAGGTGATTCTAACGATCCCGTATCCAGATTCAAAGCAGGAAGAGTTTGCTGAAAATATATCTTTTTCAGCCGAGAAGGTAGACCGTAAGAAGGCCTTGTCAAATCGTCAGGAAGCAGTGGAAAGGTACCTTAACCAATTGATGTCAACGTGGGAGGCTGCCCAGTTTGAAGCTATTGATCTAGCTGGGATTTATTGGTATAAGGAAACGATGGATTTAACAGTACCGGATGAGGACAAGCTCGTCCGTTATGCCGCTGAGCTTGTTCGTGGGAAAGGACACAAGTTTTATTGGATTCCTTTTTTCGGTTCTAAAGGATATGAAGATTGGAAGGACTATGGATTTGATTATGTTTTACTACAACCCAACTTTTATGCAAAGGAAGATCCACCCAAAGAAAGAATGGACAATGTAGCAGCACTGGCAAGAAAGCACCATTTAGGTGTTGAACTGGAAATTGACGATAAAGCATTATATAACCGTTTCTATTATGATTTATTTTATCAACAGTTAGATAAAGCTTCAGAGTTAGGTTTAGATGAAAAGACAACAAAAGCCTACTATATGGGCACGAAATCCATATTGAATGCGAATAAAAGCAATATTGGCCTTGTACGAAAAATCTATGATGATATATATCTTTGGATAAAAGGGACCTATAAGGGGAAGGACAGCTAGATTTATGCTAGCTGTCTTTTCCCTTTTGATCCTGGTAGATAATCTTATCTAAACGCAATGATTGCTAAAAAAAGATAAAATATTACATTATTATTAAATATTAGTAAAAGGGCAGGGCTTTTCCATAGGGGTGTAGAAGTGTTATTTTAATAAGAATTGGCTCGTAAAATAACTTTAAGGGGTGGACTATGAAAAAGATATCAAGAATTGGTATTACTATTGTCTTATTTGCTCTAATCCTACATATGCTGACACCCAATGCCTCCTCTGATGCTAAGCATAAAGAGGAGCTTCGTGGGTTGTGGGTAGCTACAGTTTTAAACATTGACTATCCGTCAAAACCAACAACAGAACCGGAAATACAGAAGGCTGAAGCGGTAAGAATCTTAGAGCATGCTGCGGATATGGGATTAAATGCTGTGTTTCTGCAGGTGCGTCCTGCCTCAGACGCAATCTATAAATCGCGATATTTTCCCTGGTCGAAATATTTAACGGGCAGTCAGGGGCAGGCGCCAAAGGATGATTTTGATCCTTTGAAATTTTGGGTTGAGGAAGCACACAAACGTGGCATTGAACTGCATGCATGGATTAATCCCTATAGAGGTACGAAAAAAACCGCAGCAGAGCCGAATCACGATTTTGCCTCCCTACATGCATCCAATCCGGCCAAAGTGAATCCTAACTGGATGGTGAAACATACGGACGGAAATCTATACTATGATCCGGGACTTCCAGAAGTACGGCAGCTAGTGATTGACGGAGTTTTAGAGATTATCGAGAATTATGGTGTAGACGGTATTCATTTTGATGATTATTTCTATCCGGGAAAAGATTTTAATGATAAGGCTACTTATGAGAAATACGGGAAAGGTTTTGCAAATATTAATGATTGGCGTAGGGAAAATGTAAACCTGCTTATCCGTGATTTGTCCAAAGCGATCAAGGCTGCTTCCAAAGATGTACGGTTTGGAATTAGTCCTGTAGGAATATGGGCAAATAACAATACAAATCCCCTCGGAAGTGACACCCGGGGAATGCAGGCATACTATGACCAATTTGCTGATTCGAGAAAATGGGTAAAAGAAGGATGGCTGGATTATATTGCGCCACAGATCTACTGGAATATAGGATTCGCGGTAGCCGATTATAGTAAACTGCTGTCCTGGTGGTCAGATACTGTACACGGTACCGGTGTTGATTTGTATATTGGACAGGCTGCCTATCGTGCAGGAAATTCTGATCCCCAAAGTCCTTGGCATGGTGTATCAGAAATAAAAAAACAACTTGAACTGAATCTAAAAAATTCAGAGGTAAAAGGAAGTATTTTTTTCAGCTACAATTCTTTCGACAAAAACCCGGCCCTAAGTAAAGAGATTCAAGGATTTTATAAACAGCAGAATGAGGTTAATATAAATATACCCATTAGTGTTTCGAGACCTGCAGACAATATGAAAACGAGCTTAAATCAGTTTTATTTTAACGGAGTCTCTGATCCTAACAAGCCATTATATTTGAATGGGCAGCTGGTGGAAAACCGGTCGCCAAGGGGATACTTCGGTATTCTCATGCCTATTGAAGAAGGGGAAAACCTGTTTACTTTCTCTCAAGCAAACTCCGTTGTTACCCGTATAATTTATAGAGAGCCAGCTTCTGCTGCAGGAAAGAAAATGAGTACAGCTGAAATTCCTATAGCTTCTGTATTTCCACAAGATCAGGAATATCGAATGCCAGGTGAAAAAATTACCCTTTCCTGTCAGGCACCTGCTGGATCAAAGGTAACTGTAAGCATTGGCGGAAAAAGCTATACGATGAAAGCATCTGGCTTGACGGCTAGCGGAGAAGATATCCTCGCAGATACATTCACTTATGTATATACTGTTCCAGACCATAGTGGAACACCCCGGGTTGTCGATTTAGGGGTGCCGGAATACAAAATGGATTACAACGGTCTTGTGAAAACAAGCAAAGCACCGGCTAAGATCGGTATAATTATGAAAAATGCGCCTTTTTATGCAGAAGTGATAGAGGAGACGATAGATACCTATGCGACACCCGTCTCAAGCAATGGTGCAGCTTACGAGATCTACAAAGGAATGACAGATTATGTGACCGGAATGACGGGAAACTATGCCCGAATATCCTCGGGACAATGGGTAAACAAAAAAGGAATTAATATCTATACTACCCGGTCCCAATTACAGGCAACGATTAAAAAAGCTGAGTATAACATTGGAGAAAAGTGGGAAACCTTGCAGCTTGAACTATCCTCTCCTGTGCCTGCATTTTCATCCTTTGACGGAAATGTAGTAAAACTTGAGATTTCAAATGCTGCCAAAGGGGTCTTACCCGTTTTACCGCCGGACTCAGTATTTGCTTCTGTTTCTATTTTACAAAACGCTCAAAATGTGCAATATATTTTCGCTTTAAAGAATGATCATTCTATAGAGGGTTACTTTGTTGAAAAAACACCTGACGGACTGGTGTTAAATACTAAAAAGCCTATTGCTGCGGCGGACGGCAATGAACCGCTTTCCGGAATTGTTATCATGTTAGACCCGGGACATGGGGGGAGTGATTCGGGAGCCCTTGGCCCCCTGGGCTTAGATAATTCTGAAAAAACGATCAATCTAAATACTGCGCTTAAACTGCAAGCAGAGCTGGAACACCTTGGCGCCACAGTTCTGATGACCAGAACGACCGATATGAATGTATCCCTTGAAGCACGTCTTGCAGCTTCAAGAAAGGCAAGGCCGGATATGTTTATATCCATTCACGCCAATAGCATGGCCGATAATGTAGACATATCAAAGGTGGATGGTTTTTCAGTATTTTATCGGGAAAAATTTGCGCAATTGCCTGCAGAAATAGTATCTAAGCATGTCATAGACAATTTGGGCCGGAATAGCAAAGGGATACACAATAAAAACTTTTATGTTACCAGAGGAACCTGGACGCCCTCTATATTGATTGAAAGTGGGTTTGTTCCAAATCCTAATGAGTTTGAGTGGTTAATTGATGAAAATGAGCAAACGGGGTTAGCTAAGAATATCGCCGATGCAGTTGTAAAATATTTTGAGATGCCAAAGATAACGGGCAAATAGCTTTGGCGCAAACAGATAAGAGTACCGATCCTGAGGATAGGTACTCTTATCTGTTTTTATTCTACTTCTGAATGGTCTTCTTTTTTGGAAATCATTCTACCTAAGAATTTTATATCATCATCTATAAATCGATGCTGGATTTTATTTACTTCAAAATGGAATAGCTTAAATGTAAACTGTACAATATAGCCTATTGCTAATGCAGTAATCAGTGTACCTACGCCTATAAAACCGCCTAATATATATCCTAAACTTAAGACACTGAGTTCGATGGAATTACGGATAAACCGTACCGATTTACCGGTTTTTTTCGTTAAAGCAATCATCAGCCCATCCCTCGGTCCGGCACCTAAGCTTGCACCAATGTAGAAGATGCTGGCGATTCCAATTAAGAACATTCCTAATAACAGCATCATGAGTTGAAGGATCCAATTATCAAATATGGGAATTAAGTGATTAAACATCAATATGTCCATAAAGAATCCAATGAAAAACATATTACAGATAGTTCCCCAACCTAATCTTTCTCCCAAAAAACTATTGCTAATAATTAACATCAATCCTACACCGATACTAGCCTGCCCCATCGAAATATTCATTGTTTTTGAAAGCCCTTGATGGAAAACATCCCAGGGTGCAAGTCCAAGATTGGCGTTAATTGTCATTACGATTCCGACGGCATAAAATATAAGTCCTATAAACAATCTAAAAATGCGGTATATAACTGCTTTCATAAAGCTGCACCTCCATTAAATTCCTAAAGAAGATTTTACCCCTTTGTATTGCATGTATATTTGATTATAACATGACTTTAAGCTTTATATCTAATCAATTATGCTTATATTTTACTCGACATTACCTAAACTTCATAAAGAAATAAGGGCAGAATTAAATTCTACCCTTATTTCTTAGACACATATTTTATAATGGTCATCGATAAACATTTTTTTTAATCTAATATGTTCTTGATATTCATCTTCGCTTAAAATACCATTGTCCTTCATCTTTGTAAGAAGTTCAATCATTTGAATACAGAGTAGTCTTAAATCATCTTCTACACTAAATATGTTTATACTCATGTATCCACTCCTATCTCTGTAGAATATTTTGGTAATAAACCCATACGCTACGCTAATAAATATACTTCGCTATAAGTTTTTAATTCTATACGAGGAGCAATTATCCTCTATTAGAAAAAAATGTTAATTAGACTAATAATTTGTAGATTTGTGATTGAAACAAAAATACAGCAGGTATATAATACTACTAGCAATTATATTTTTAATTCTATGAGGCAGAGGGGGTGTACTGTGGATAATTTAGAGAAAATCTCCTGCAAAATTGAAAACCTAAGAGCTGCTATGAATGAACTAATCATTAAAGACCCGGAACTTAAAGATCCTAAAATATTAATCATAAGTCAGGAACTTGATGAAGTGATAAATCTATTTTGTGAAATCTTAAAAACAAAGGGATAGGATTATTCTCCTTTTTATTGTGGCTAAATGTGTATTTGAGGAAACAGGTGGGTTTATACTTGAAAAATAAGAAAGGATTAAGACTCTAAATGACTCCGTACTAGTAATTTTTACACAGAATATTAGCAACTTAACATATTGTCCAAATAAAAAATCCCATCACAATGAACAGATTTCATTGAGATGGAATTTTTACCATTTAAAACCTTCTGTAAATTTTATTAAGAGGCTATTGCATGGTGGACTTACTTTCTAAGGGAAATTTCCTTTAATATAGCAGTCTTATTACGATCTTTGACCTGATTAATAGACCATTCATTTTGAAACAATAATACAGGATGGTTATCTTCATCCTCAACAATCATGGTATCCATTGTGATACTGAAGGTATTTTGATCAAAATGATCCAGTTCAACCCAACGAATATAACGATAAGGAAGTCTTTCCATAATTACATCTACACCATATTCATTTTTAAGGCGATATTCTAACACCTCAAATTGAAGGGCTCCAACTACACCCACAATCAATTCCTCTACACCAATATTCGGCCGCTTGTAGACCTGTATGGTGCCTTCCTCTGCCAACTGGGTAATTCCTTTTATAAACTGTTTACGCTTAAGGGAATTCTTCGTAAAAACTTTAGCAAAATGCTCAGGTGCAAATACTGGGATACCTTCATATTGCAGTTTAGATTGATCCTGACATAAAGTATCACCAATTTTAAATATTCCTGGATCATGAATTCCGATAATGTCTCCAGGATAAGCAGTTTCTACCACAACACGTTCTTGTGCTAAAAACTGCTGTGGCTGCGCTAATCTTACCTTTTTATTTTCTTGGACATGATTCACTGTCATTCCTTTTTCAAACTTTCCGGAACAAATCCTTAAAAAAGCGATTCGATCTCTATGGGTTGGATTCATGTTTGCTTGAATCTTAAAGATAAAGCCTGAAAAGTTTGCTGTTTCAGGATTGATTTCGCCTAAATTACTAGAGCGGGGTTTTGGCGGTGTGGTAATATTTAAAAAAGATTCTAGAAATGGCTCTACACCAAAGTTCGTCAAGGCACTTCCAAAGAAGACAGGTGTTAGTTCGCCATTTAGTATCTGATTTAGATCATAATCATCTCCTGCCATATCTAATAAACTAATATCATTTATTAGATGGGTGTGAAGATCATCCCCTAGTAAATCTCTAAACTTTTCATCGGATATATCTCCTATAATTGCTTTTGCCACAGTTTGGCCATGGTTGCCATCATTAAAAAGTTCGATTTGCTTTTTATAGCGATTGAAAACGCCTTTAAAGTTTCTATCGCTGCCAATCGGCCAGTTCATTGGATAAGAACGAATCCCGAGAACTTGTTCAATGTCTTCCAGAAGCTCAAATGGATCTTTTCCTGCACGATCTAGCTTATTAATGAAGGTGAAGATTGGAATTCCTCTCATTTTACAAACATGAAATAATTTCTTGGTTTGATCTTCAACCCCCTTTGAGCAGTCGATCACCATGACAGCACTATCAGCGGCCATCAAGGTTCGGTAGGTGTCTTCACTGAAATCCTGGTGACCTGGTGTATCAAGAATGTTAATACAAAATCCATTATAGTCAAATTGAAGCACACTGGAAGTAACAGAAATTCCTCTTTGTTTTTCGATTTCCATCCAGTCAGATACTGCATGGTTTTGCGCTCTTCTTGATTTAACAGATCCAGCCAAACGAATTGCGCCACCGTATAATAATAGTTTTTCTGTTAGCGTTGTTTTACCCGCATCGGGATGGGAAATGATTGCAAAGGTTCTTCTTCTTCGAACTTCATCCATAAAGCTTAACATTTCATTTGACATTTTTTCCTCTTCCTTTATTATAAATTATTGATTAATTATCTCCTGAAAATTAAAGTATAACCTTCTAGATTTTATCCTTCTATTGTTCCCCTGTCAATTGCCTTTCTATTAAAGCAGAAATTTTCCAGGGAAAATTCAAGAAAAATTCCTATGAACTTATACACATCAAACAGAATAGCGGTTTTCCTATGCTTATTTCAATATAAGGTTAAGACAGATGAAGGTACTTTTAGTATAGATTTGCATTGCTATAATTATAGAAATTATTAACAAATCTAATTACAAGGTACAGCAAATAGCGTTATAATGGATATATAAAAAATGAGCCTATACTGTTTGCAGTTGAGCAGGCGGCTGCTGAAAGGGGATTAAAGGAATAAATGTGACTCAAATTTTAATATTTGCTATACATAAATATTTCGTATGGATGCCAAGGAGAGAAAGATTAAATGGTGAAAATGAGAGAAATAAAAAGACTTCTGATTTTCTGCTTTACTGCTACCTTCATTTTGATACTTTTTTCCTCAATCATGGTGACGGGAGAAGGCGACCCTTTTGCAGAAATACAAGAAAAGCTTGCTGGAATTTCTATTGAAGAAAGGGAAATCCTCAAAAAACTCTTTGTCTTGGCACGGGAGGTAGAAGATATGGAGAGAGCGGAGGCGGAAATTGAGCAGGAGATAGAAAGCGTAAACCAGGAGGTCAAGTATTTAGAAAATGCCATTGCATTAGAGGAAATGGACTATGAGAATAAACTTGATGTTCTCAGGCAGATCCTAAGAAGCTACCAGCGTAGAGGGGCAGGATCGTATCTAGAAATCATACTGAGTTCAGACAATCTGGCTACTTTCCTGCGACGGATAAATACGTTCCGGGACCTCACCCGTAACACTGGAGAGCTTTTGTTATTGTTGGAGGATAGCAGAGAAAAGTTATCAAAAGAAAAGAAAAAATTAACTGAGAAGCTTGTGCTGATAGAAGAGAAACAAGAGGAGTTAAGAGAATCCCTCGTGAATAAGCTGCAACTAGTAGAGGCACAAGAAGCGTATCTTGCATCTCTAGCAGGGGAAAGAGTTTTTTATCAAGAATATCTGACCAGTCTCCAAAACCTATTGGATGAACTGGGCACTTTTTTTACAGAAGTTGCAGGAGAGTTTTCCAGAATTATTGAGGAGGGGAATTTACCGTCTGATACTCTGAAAACAAGCATTACGTTATATCATATAAAGGGTTCTATAGAGGAGAAAACCTTTAACAATATCATTAAAGAAAATCCTAGACTTCCGGAAATGATATTCAGTTTTCAACCGGGAAAAATTGAGATGAGCATACCGCAAAAAAATCTGACTTTGATAGGGGATTTTGTGATTCTCGATGGAAAAACTCTGAAGTTTCAGGTGGAAGAAGGTGCTTTCTATGGAATGCCTCTGGAAAAGGGAACCATAGAAGGGTTGTTTCGGGAAAGCCACCTGGTATTAGACTTGAAACCGCTGGTAGGTAAAAATATTATACAGTCTATAGAAGTTTTCGATGGATATTTAGAATTAAAAATTATACCTAATTTATTTTAGTACATTACCGTGGAGGCGACGAATAATGATTGAGGCAAAAGATGTCTGCTTGACCTATCTTGACGGCACAAGGGCTTTGGAAGGTATTGACTTGAAGATAGAGCCTGGTGAACTAGTGTATATGACGGGGCCCAGCGGATCTGGAAAGACTAGCCTATTAAAACTTTTGATGGGTGTAGAATATCCTACTGCCGGCTCTTTGCAGGTACTGGGACAGTCTATAGAGAGGGCGCAGACTGCAAAAATCAGGAAAATGAGGATGCGTGTTGGTCCGGTTTTTCAAGAGTTTAAATTAATAAAAGGAAGAACTGCTATGGAAAATGTTATGCTAGGTATGCGATTTCTTGGTTTCCCTATAGGGCAGATCAGGAAAAATGCCAGTGAAGCATTGGAAAGAGTGGGGTTAGAACACAAGTCTTTTTCATTGGTTGAAAATCTGTCATGGGGGGAAACTCAGCGAGTCGCTATTGCAAGAGCAGTAGCCAGAAAACCGGAACTAATACTGGCAGATGAACCCACAGGAAACCTGGATACAAGCAATGCACTGAATATACTAGAACTCTTGACTTCGCTAACGGATAAAAAAACAGCGATCGTTATTACTACTCATGCAACCCATCTGATTGACAGCAGTGCAGAGGGTAAGCTAATTCAAATGGAAGCAGGAAGAATTCGCTGGGAAAGGCTGGGAAGAGCATAAAATGACAAGTATTTCTAGCAATATAGGATATTTCTTTAGAGAGGCAAAAACGGTCATTCGATTGAATTTGCTGACAAATATATTATCTCTTCTTAGTACGGGTCTTATTTTTTTTATTTTGGCTATGGTAATTTCGGGATGGTGGGTCAGTAGCGAAGTAATTGAGGTAATTCAGGAAGAGGCAGAGGTTAGCGTCTATTTTGACGAAAGTCTTAACCCGATGGATGTTTTGCATCTGGTTAAAGCGATAAAAGGTATTGAGGGAGTACGAGAGGCACGAATTGTTGATCAGGGGGAAGCTTACAGCAGGATGGTAGAAATCCTTGGAGAAGAAGCCCGTGTTTTAGAGTTTTTTGATGACAATCCTTTTAGCTCTTTCATTGAAGTAAAAATTCACCTTGAGCAAATGAACCCTGTTTTGGAAAAAATACTCCCGATGAAAGGAATCGAACATGTTCGGGATAACAGGGAGATTTTAGATCGGCTGCACAGTGTTGTGAGGATATTAAAGCTTGTAGGATATTTAGCTGCAATGGCTGTAGGTATTTCTACCCTTGTGATCATATCTCACATGATCAGGCTTGGGATTTATCATAATAGAGAACAGATCAATACCTTGAGATTATTAGGTGCGCCTGAAATTTTTATTGCATGTCCATTCATGCTGGTAGGCATGACATTAACTTTAGGTGGAGGTCTGCTGGCATCCATGATGTCAGACTTTGCATTAAAAGAAGTATATGCCCAAATGACAGGGCCGCTGCCATTCATTCCACTGCCTCCCCTTGAAACGATTGTAGGGAAATTGGCACTGCTGGTTATCACATTGAGTATAAGCTTGGGGTTTATTGGCAGTCTCGTAGGACTCTCTTCAGAAAGAAGCAATTAATGATTATTCCCCGTCAAATTTGAATATATAGTATATATCTAATTCCTTTAGAATAGACATATAGCAAATATTTGAAGGGGGCCTTATTATGAAAAAGTTAAAGAGAACCATGGTAGAGCTAATCATAAGCCTCGCAATACCCCTCGGAATAGGTTTCTTGAGTTTATTACTCATCGAAGAGTCCATCAGTATATACAAAGATTTAGTGAAACCTGTATTTGCACCGCCAAACTGGATATTTGGGCCAATATGGACGATTTTATATATTCTGATGGGGATTGCGTCTTATCAGATATGGAAAGCCAGAAAAAGCAGGATACAAATTAATAATGCTTTGTTCTTTTATACAATACAATTAATTCTAAACTTCTGGTGGCCCGTATTGTTCTTTAGATTTCAAATGAGATTTTTGGCTTTTATAGAAATTATTCTTCTACTCTTATTTATAATCCTTACAACTCGAAAATTCAAGCGGATTGATTGGGTTGGAGCAGGGTTAATGATTCCCTATATTCTTTGGGTGGTATTTGCTGCTGTCTTAAACATTTCTTTATGGATACTAAACAGATAGACAAAGACCAAGGAGGCGAATAAAACCGGCATCCGCAGGATGGCGGTCTTTTCATGCAAATAAATAGTAGAAAGGAATAAAGAAATAGTGTGTTATAATTATAATATGAATTTTCTAACAGGAGTGGTATATATGATTTCCAGCAGACAAAAAAAAATCCTCGAACAGTTGGTACAGTATCAGGATTTTATAACCGTTGAACAATTGGCCAAACAGTATAACCTTTCCCATAGAACCATTCGCCATGATATTTTGATGCTTGAATCCAGCCTCAAGAGAAGAGAAATCACTTTTACACGCCACCGAAAATATGGTTTGAAGATAGACTTAGATAGTTGCCAATGGCAGCAGTTACAAGATTTCTTATATCAAAAGGCAGAGTATCTATCGCCGCAAAATCGTTCCAAGGAGATTGCAAAGGTACTGCTGGAAAAGTCAGAAACTAAATTCGATGAACTTTTAGAGATATTTAAGATAAGTAATAAGACATTGACCGGAGATCTAAATGAATTAAAACTTTGGTTTGGCATGCAGCATTTGAAGCTTCTACGGGAAAAAGGTAAAGTGAAGATTTTAGGTAGAGAGCTTTATAAAAGAAAGGCATACTTATATTTACTGAAGGAAGAGGCAACAGGAGAAAAAATATTAGACTATCTCCTAAATGAAGAATCAAAAATAATGAATATATTGCAGTGGAAAGAATGGTTTCAACCTAAGGATATGCATTACTTATTTGAAGTGGTTTCAGAGCTGGAACAGACTTTGTCAATTACCTTCTCAGATAATGGTTATGTAGCGCTCATTTTGCATATGTATTTGTCTATGGAAAGATTAAGGAAAGCGCATTTTGTTGCAATGGATGAAGGTCTTCTAAAGGAACTTCAGCAAACAGAAGAGTTTAAAACAGCAGAAAGAATCGTTAGGGTAAGAATAGAACCTTATTTTCAGATTCATCTTCCTTTATCAGAGATCGGCTATATCACCCAGCATATTCTGACTGCCCAAAAGGAGTATCAAAAAGATAAGGAAGACGAGGAATGTTTAGAGCTTGCAAAACAAATTGTTATAGAAGCGGAAAAGACCCTTGAAAAACCGCTTTTAGCCAGTGCACAAATCATAGAAAGTCTTGCAATGCATTTAAAACCGGCGATATATCGTTCAAAGTACGGCATTAAGATTTATAATCCGTTGTTTTCTGAATTGCAAAAAAAGTATAGCCTATTGCTGGAGACAATTATTAATATTACCAATGCTATTTTATCACCCAAAGGAATCCAGTTTGATGAACAGGAAGCCAGCTATATTGCCATGCATATTGGTGCAGGGATAGAACAACAGTTGTCTGCATCAATAAAAAAACGTGTGGTTATCGTCTGCAGTTCAGGATTAGGTACTGTTAATATTTTGCAAAGAAGACTTTTGGACATTTACCCACAGATAGAGCTTGTAAAAAAATGTTCTTATAAGGATCTAAAGGATCTAACCGTTGAAGATGTAGATTTGATTATTTCTACAATTGACATTTACTTTAATCTACCCATACCCTGGATCAAAGTATCGCCACTTTTGACGCAAGAGGATGAGAAACGAATCATTACATTGCTGGGTTTAACAGAGCATAACCAAGGCAAGGAATGGCATGTGAGCCGTACTGTAAAAGAAGTTATTAAGCTTGTAGAGAAAAATGCGAATATCCATGACCGCACGGAATTGACAAAGGAACTGGTACAATTCTTCAAAGGTACTCATTTATCCGCCTGCAGCAGTCCTGACAAATGGAATCTGTCCCAGCTGTTGCCCAAGGATTCCATTGAACTGCAATTAGATACCCCGAAGACGATAAAAGAGATGATTCAATTAGGAACAGCGCCGCTTAAAAAGAGGGGGATTATTGGTATTGAATATGAAGATAAGCTTATCCAGATGATAGAAAAGCCCAATCATCATTTTGTTATTACACCGGGTGTTGTTTTTCCCCATGCTTCAAATGAAACAGGGGTATGGGGTACGGGCTTCAGCCTGATGACCTTCAATCAATCTGTTATGCTGAAGGAAGTAGGGGTGCCTATTTGGCTAATGATAACGCTTGCAGCAGAAGATCATGAAAAACATATAGATGCATTAGGATTATTGATTGATGCTTTGAATGATGAATCTTTTTTAAACCTGCTAAAGAATGCACATTATGCCGGGGAGATTTATGACTGGTTTGAAAAAAGAGAGGGATCGTTACTATGATTATGAAAAAGATACTCGTAGTATGCACAAGTGGTTTAGGAACAAGCCTAGCCATGAGATTATATGTGGAAAAATTCATAAAGGAAAATAATTTAAATGTAAAGGTGGAACATACGGATATTGGTTCTGCAAGTTTTATAGAAGCAGATTTGATTTTAGGAGCAAAACAGGTGATTGAATGTTTAGCTGAACAAGATCACATTGAAGTAATTCCATTAGAAGATATTGTGAACCGCCAGTATATAAGGCAACAGCTATTTAGCAGTGCAACGGTGCAAAGCTGGTTAGTAGAAAAAGAGGGGATACGATGAATTTTTTAGATGGAATAAGCAGAGGTGTGCTGGGTGAGCCCGCTTTTGTGCTCGGCATCATTGCTTGTATAGGTCTTATCGTCCAAAAAGAAGCTATGGAGAGAGTGATTCAAGGAACAATAAAGACAATTCTAGGATATATTTTAATTCAAATTGGCGCATCTGCTGCAGGAGTAGCGTTAGGAAACTTATCCTTATTAATACAAAGAGGTTTTCAGGTAATTGGGATCATTCCTCACAATGAAATCATTGTAGCTTTAGCACAAATCAATTATGGAAATTATATTGCATGGATTATGTTGTTTGGAATGGTTATACATCTGCTGATTGCCAGATGGAGTCCGTTAAAATATGTATTTTTGACAGGGCATCACATGCTGTTTATGGCTTCAATGCTGGCAGCAGTATTGGCAGTATCATCTCTAAGTAAATGGAAGGTAATACTTCTAGGTGCTGTACTCCTAGCTATGGCTATGTCCGTTGGACCTGCTGTCATACAACCTTTTGTACGAAAGATAACGAACAATAATACCATAGCTGTAGGACATTTTAATAGCATTGGCTTTGTTATTGCAGGTTTAATCGCATCCTGTTTTAAATCTGAACACAAAGAGGAAAAGGAGACACCACTTCCAGGCTTTAGGAGATTCCAAGTACTCTTTCAAGATCATATTTTATCCACTACACTTTTTATGTTTATATTATTTTTATTAGCCGGATTTTTTGTAGGCCGTGAAACGATGGAAGAACTGTTTTTCTCCCGGCCTCCTATCGTGATCGCTGTTATGCAGGCAGTTTGGTTTGCAGCGGGAGCCTATGTGATATTAATGGGGGTAAGAATGTTGCTTTCGGAGATTGTACCGGCCTTTCAAGGGATTAGTGAGAAGATTGTTCCTAATGGAATTCCTGCATTAGATTGTCCTATCTTATTTCCCTATGCACCCATTGCATCCATTTTTGGATTTCTATTTAGTTTAATGGGCGGAGTAGCCGCTATGCTTTTATTCATTATGCGGTCGAATCAATATACAATTATTATTCCAGGAATTGTGACCCACTTTTTTTCAGGGGGTGCAGCAGGTGTTATAGCCTATAGAATTGGGAGAAAAAGAGGACTGGTTACAGCTTGTTTTGTTCATGGATTTGTTATTACTTTTTTACCATATTTTTTAGTCCCTATTCTATCGGGGCTAGGATATGTGAGGGCAACTTTTGGAGATTCTGATTTTGCAATTATGGGCTTTTTCACGAAATGGATATTGAACTTTTTCCTTACTTTATAAATATGAAACAAGTCAAGTATCTCTTGAATAAAGAGGTACTCTTTTTTTGCCGTTTAAAGTGGCAAATAGATGGTATCGTATTTTTACACTTCTTCAAGTAGAATGATGTTAAAGCAGATAAAAATGCAAAATGTTGTTATTATTAAAAAACCTAAGCAAGTATTAAGAATGGTAAGAAAACAAGGAGGAATGAAAATGTCAAGAAAGATGAGCATGGTACTTTCAATCATTTTGGTGATTACTTTAATGCTGGCAGCATGCAGTCCTGCTAAACCCCCAGCTGATCCTACCGGTGCTGCTCCTGAAAAGAAAGATTTAAAATTAACAATTTATGCAGGCTTAATGGAAGACCATGCAATAATGGCAACAAAAGAATTTGAAAAACAAACAGGAGTAAAGACAGAATTTGTTCGTATGAGTAGCGGCGAAACACTGGCGAGAATTCGTGCAGAGAAAGATAACATGACAGCCAGTGTATGGTTTGGTGGTCCAGTGGATGCCTATATCGCTTCGATGGAAGAAGGTCTGCTTGTACCGTATAAATCACCGAATGCTGAAAAATTCCCTGACAAGTATAAAGATCCAGATGGCTACTGGACAGGTATTTATTCCGGATATCTTGGGTTTGTTTGTGATAAAGAATGGTTTGAAGAAAAGGGTTATGAGATCCCAACATCTTGGGATGATTTATTAAAACCGGAATTCAAAGGACAAATCGTAACGGCGCATCCAGGTTCTTCTGGAACTGCTTATACCATGTTAGCAACCATTACGCAATTAAAGGGCGAAGAAGCCGGTTTTGAGTATATGCAAAAACTGAATGGCCAAATTCGTCAATATACAAAGTCTGGTACAGCACCTGGCAGAATGGTTGGATTAAAAGAGATTCCAATTGGGATTACTTTCTTACATGATGCAATTAAATATCGACTGGAAGGCTTTAAAGATATCGTGATTTCGGCCCCATCTGAAGGTACCGGTTATGAGATTGGTGGCGTTGCTATATTGGCAAATGGCCCAGATCAAGAAGCAGCACAAATGTTTGTAGATTGGGCACTGACAAAAGAAGCACAAGAGTTGGGAAGTACGGTTGGTTCATTCCAGTTCTTAACAAATCCAGATGCAGTGCTGCCAGAAGAGGCAATGATCTTAAAAGATACGAAATTGATTGATTATGATTTTGATTGGGCAGGTAAAAACAGAAAAGAGTTAGTTGAAAAATTCAATGAAATAACGAAAACACAACCACCTACAGAATAATATAGGACAGATGCGTCTATTAAGTATTAAAGAATCCATGTAGTTTCTGCATGGATTCTTTAATAATCAAGCGGAATAGAAGAAGGAGGATAGAGATGGTTTTAAAGACATCCAATAATAAACTGAAGATAAAAACCGAAGTTGACAATATAAAAAAGAACATGCGAGATCCTGTTTTAATGATAACAATTTTAGGGATTATAGCTATCGTATTTTTATTTATTCTATATCCTTTAATCATCATATTAAAGGAAAGTCTATATTATAAAAACGTATTATCTCTATATCATTATAAAGAGATATTCAGATTATCGTCTACCAAAGAAATTCTGTGGAATACCATTTATCTTGGATTTATTGTTAGTGTTATTTCTACAGCAATCGGATTTTTGTTTGCTTATGCATCAGCCTATCTAAAAATACGCAGTAAAAAAATATTTAATGCGATAGCCATCTTGCCTATGGTATCTCCACCCTTTGTGATTGCACTATCTACTATTCTGTTGTTTGGACGGAATGGATTTATTACAAGAGGTATTTTGGGTATGCGAGAAGCGAATGTATATGGGCTGAATGGTCTAATTTTGGTTCAGACATTGACCTTTTTTCCGGTAGCTTATCTTCTTTTAGTAGGTTTATTGAAAAGCATTGATCCTTCTGTCGAAGAGGCCGCAAGAGATCTAGGTGCTTCCCGTGGCGAAGTTTTTAGGTCCATTACGCTGCCATTAATGGTACCGGGCCTGGCTAATGCCTTCTTATTGGTATTTATTCAATCCATCGCAGATTTTAGTAACCCGATGGTTATTGGAGGGAATTATACCACGCTGGCAGTACAGATTTACCTACAGGGAATTGGTAATTATGATATGGGTGGCGGAACAGCACTAGCAATCATTTTGTTGATGATCTCTACAACCCTATTTATGATACAAAAATATTATGTGGGTAAGAAATCTTATATTACTGTTACGGGTAAAGCCTCTCGTAGCAGAGAGCTGATTGATAGTCCTGAGATAACAAGACCAATCTATTTAATTGTACTTGCTTTAAGTGTCTTTGTAGGGTTAATGTACATCTTAGTACCTATTGGTGCCTTTATTAAATTATGGGGAGCAGATTATTCTTTCTCTCTCAACCATTTTAAATATGTCATCAATTTAGGTATGAAACCTATAAAAGATACTACGTTCTTATCAATGATTGCAACGCCAATAAGCGGTATTTTAGCGATGATTATTGCTTTTTTAATTGTGAGAAAAAAATTCATTGGAAAAAGCTTTGTCGAGATGACTACTATGCTTGCATTGGCTATTCCCGGAACAGTTATAGGTTTAGGCTATGTACTTTCATATAATACAAAACCATTAGTGTTAACAGGTACAGCTACAATTCTAATTATTGCTTTTGTTATGAGAAGTATGCCAATTGGTATCCGGGCAGGGATTGCTGCTTTGCAGCAGATTGACCCATCGATAGAAGAAGCAGCAAATGTACTAGGGGCATCCAGTTCTAAAGTTTTTACTTCTGTTACAATACCTATGATTCGACCCGCATTTTTCAGCGGTCTTGTATATACCTTTGTCAGAAGTATGACATTGGTCAGTACTGTTATTTTCCTTGTCTCAGCAAGGTATAATCTGTTGACAGCTGCAATCATGAATCAAATCGATGTAGGGAAAATCGGCGTTGCTTCGGCTTACTCAACAATCCTGATCTTGATTGTGGCAGTTGTTGTATGGACAATGCAGTTTATATTATCTAAACTAGGCATTGATACGAGTGATATAGAAGGATAGGAGATGATCGAATGAAATCACCAAAGAAAGTTTATCTTGAAGATTTAAACAAGACATTTATAACCGCTGGTAAGGATAAAGTTGTTGCTGTGAATGATATTAATTTAAAAATTGAACCCGGTGAATTCGCGACAATGCTGGGGCCTTCCGGTTGTGGTAAAACCACTACCTTGAGAATGATTGCAGGTTTTGAAATGCCAACCAAAGGCAATGTTTTCATTGGAGAAGAAAATGTTGCAAATAAAACACCAGATAAAAGAGATACGGCCATGGTTTTTCAAAATTATGCCCTGTTCCCTCATATGAATGTATTTGACAATATTGCTTATGGTCTAAAAATACTTAAACGGCCGAAAACAGAGATCAAGGAACGGGTAGAACGAATACTAAAGATGATGAAAATGGAAGATTTCTCAGAACGGGTACCTGCTCAAATGTCTGGAGGACAGCAGCAGCGGGTTTCATTGGCAAGAGCCTTAGTCATGGAGCCGGGTGTATTGCTTTTCGATGAACCATTATCTAATCTAGATGCAAAACTTAGAATTCACATGAGAGATGAAATACGAAAAATTCAGCAGAATGTAGGAATTACTTCTATTTATGTTACCCATGATCAAGAGGAAGCTATGGCCATGTCTGACAAGGTAATTATTATGAATAACGGCGTGATTGAACAGCAAGGAACGCCTCAAGAAATTTACCAACGGCCGATTAATGAATTTGTAGCTAATTTTATAGGAAGAGCAAATATATTGGATGGTCAGATAGAAAGTTTTGATGGAAGTGATGTTATAGTAAATATTTACGATGTGAAGTATAGGGCAAAAGCCAATAGAAGATTTGAAACTGGCCAAAAGGTTCATGTGGTGATCAGACCGGAGGGGGTTATTGTAGGAAAGCAGGATTTTACTGTAAAAGTTGAAAAAAGCGTGTTTATGGGGCAAAACCATGAATATGGGGTAGACTTTTTTGGAACGAATATAGAGATCAGCGAGAACAATCCGACAGGTAAGACCATCTATAGAATTGGTGAGCAAATGGGGATCGGATTTGAGGAACGTGCGCTGCATATCCTTTAATAAAGATGTGAGCTATTCATTGAGCTTTGCCTAGAGAGGATTAAGACATATAAGGAAATTAGCTGCATTCAATTTACTTTTAAAAATTATGAAACTGGAATATGGGCGTATGGGAAAGGGGGAGCTTGAGATGATCAGTACTTATGAACTTATATTAAGATTAGTACTTTCAGCAATTATTGGTGGATTGATTGGAATCGAAAGAGAAGCCAATAACAGACCAGCGGGACTTCGGACACACATATTGGTAACGTTGGGCTCAGCTCTAATCATGCTAATATCAACCCATGGATTTAACAATTTAGCATCGACAGGTGACCCTGCCCGATTGGCAGCACAGGTTGTCAGTGGAATTGGCTTTTTAGGTGCCGGCACAATTTTAAGAACAGGGAATAGTATCAGAGGATTAACAACGGCAGCAAGTATATGGGTATGCGGTGGGATCGGTCTTGCGATTGGCGGCGGATATTATGTAGGAGGCCTAACGACTGCAGCAATCGTTCTTTTCTCTTTAATGAGCCTTGGCGTATTTGAGAAGAAAATATTTATTAAAAAACACAAAGTGCTGGTTGTACAATGCAAAGAAAGATTTGGTTTGATTGGAGATATAGGTCAGGTATTTGGGAGATATAATATTATCATTAAAGATATTCAGATATTAAGAAATACAGATGACGATGATTGCGAAAAGGATGAACTGCTGGATATAATTGATACAGCAAATTTAATTGAGATACATTTCGCTGTTAAATTATGCAATGATTTTAGAAAAAATGATTTTTTTGAAGATATAAATAAGATTAATGGAGTAGAACAGGTAATATGGAATGATGACAGAATCGCCTATAGTGTATAAAAGCAAATGATGCTTTTAGTTCTATCTTTATGAAGAGCAGGTGAAATGGACGATTGCTCTTGCGGTTTATTTCTTGAATAATTTTAAAAAATCGTTAGAATAGAATTAAAAGGGGGGAGACGAGATGGGCAGACAATATATCCTGATTGTTTTCGCAGTTTTGCTAATGACTAGTTCTATCAATGGCTGTTCTTCTGTAGAAGAATCCAAAGTTCTTCACATTTATGCAGGTTTATATGAAGATCATGCTATTAAAGCCATAGAGGCATTTGAGAAAGAAACAGGGATTAAAGTAAAATATGTGAGATTATCTGCAGGTGAAATATTGCAGCGATTGCAAAAAGAAAAAGATAATCCCCGGGCAAGTATTTGGTTTGGCGGACCTGTAGACACATTTATCCAAGCAAAACAAGAAGGATTGTTGACACCCTATCTATCTCCAAACCGACAAAAAATTGATGACATGTTCAAAGATGAAGAGGGTTATTGGACAGGGATTTATGCAGGACCTCTTGCAATTGTAAGCAATCGATTGTGGTTACAGCAAAATGGATTATCTGTTCCAAAGTCGTGGGAAGAACTGCTTCAGTCTGAGTTTAAATGGATGATTGCTATGCCAAATCCAAACACCTCAGGAACAGGTTATACCATTTTAGCTACTTTAATCCAGCTTTATGGTGAAGAAGAGGCTTTTGATTATTTCAGAAAACTACATGAACAGATTGGCTGGTATACCACTTCCGGAAGTACATCTGGACGATTGGTAGGAGCGGGCGATATGGGTGTTGCTATTTTATTTGCCCAAGATGCTGTGAAATTTTTTAAGGAAGGCTTTAATCAAATTGTAATTTCATTTCCAAAAGAAGGAACTGGTTATGAAATCGGAGCCGTAGCTATGATTCATAATGGGCCTGAAACAGAAGAGGCTCAAAAATTTATCGACTGGATATTGACAAAGCAGGCACAAGAGTTAGGAAAACAAGTAGGAAACTATCATTTGCTAACCAATCGGGAAGCCGTTTCTCCGGCAGAGGCCTTCCCGCTTTCAGAATTAAATGTAGTTGAATACGATCACGAGTGGGCTGGTTTGAACCGGCAGAATATATTAGAACGTTGGAACCGTATAATATTTAGAAAATAGAGAACGCAGAAATTTTGATTGTTTATTATATAGATATATGAAAATAGAATAGATTTTCTTTTTTAGGGGCAGGCCTTGTGTCTGCCCATTTATATGTTTGCAGTTGTTTGGGGATTTCAGTCTGATGCTGGTTATTTACAACCTCTGAAAACAGATTATCTGTCTCGCTGACCTGCACAGAGGGTTTGTTTTCGTCGGCACTGCTAACCTTATTTACATTCAACCATGCCAATTCATTGATCATATTTCTAAACTGGCCTACGGTAAGGGGTTGTGCATCTTCAATAAGCTCATAACCCAGTTGTCCATTAGGCTCTATGGTTGCAGTTTTTACATCGGATATATTCTTTATTCCAGACTGGCGCAGCCGCATTTCCACTTGACGCAAAGACAAATATCGACAAAATTAGACAAAAATCATTTTTTGTGATATTATGATTAGTACTATTGCAAAAAAGAAGGCAGTAGTACCAGAAGAATTTTTTGCAGGGAAAGCCAATTCTATAAGCACTTTTATATTGCTCGGGAAATATCAACAATTCTATTTAAAGGAGGCGCCATGGAACAGTTAATTGATCAAATAGCAAATGTACAAATATTGAACCAGTTTTGGTTAACGCTATTATTACTCATTCCAATTATTCTAATTGCCCGTACAGTTGTAGCGGGAACGAGATATTCACCTATTCTGATCATTGTAATCTTTGGATTGGCAATGGGCTTGATCCTCGTAAAAAGTAGTGTGGCTACACCAGGTTTACCTGAATTTCCAATTATCGATTTAATGAGTAAAGTAACAGTAACGGCATTAATTGTATCCTTCTTTGTTGGAGGACAGGAAATTAAAAAAATACTCATGCGGCAGAAACTGGAAAGTGAAGACTTAATTGTGCCATCAGAGGAGGAAATCATCCTCGGAACGAAGCGGACACAGCTTGTTTTTATCATTAGATCTTTCTTTATATTAATTGGTATTGAAGGGGTTAAGCGCTTGGTTTTAGGATTTCCATCAGGAGACCCCCTTGGCAAGTTTTATCCTATTATTGCTTATCTGGGAATTGTTGGAGCCTTGATTTTAATCGACCACAAGGCAACGATTAAGGATAAGCCCCAGTACCTCAGACGAGGTCTGTTTGAAATCGTTGTCATTTTACTAATATCCGTTGTCTCAGCGAACATTGCACAATGGATCAAGCCGATTATCGGACTTCCTCAAATTTTCTTTGCTATGATTATATCTGCGGCTTTAGGTGGATTGCTGTCAGAATGGAAGTTTGGTCCAACGGTTAGAGCCTTGTTGTTTGCTGGGATTCCAGTTGTTTTGGCAGCGAATTTTATGGTAGGAGGATCAAGAATTCTTGAAGCATTTAAGCTGACGGAAATGAAAGCCGTTATGACCTATGGTCTTTTTGGACAAGTGTTTTGGATGTTTGGCGGGTTATCCCTATTGATATTATTCGGTTCATCCAATCATGTAAGAAATCTGGCACCAGGAATGGCAGGGGCATTGTCTCACTCCGGATTGACAGGTGCTTGTACAGCAGGGGACTTAGGTTCTGATGCCGCCTCTAGAGCGCCGATTATGATCAATATTCCATTCTTTGGACATGTATTCGTGTTTTCTATACTGGCAGCCAGTGCTGCCCGTGGTTCTTTGATGACTGGATGGGCGCTGCCGATTGTTTTGATTGGTATGGGACTAACTCTATGGGCCTTAAAAACCCTAAGAAATGCAAAAGGGAAGGAAGCTGCTGAAGTAAAAGGGTTAATGCAGTTTTCTTTTGGATGGCAGTTGGTTGCAGTATTTGGAAGCTTTTTACTGTTGAGTATGGGAGGCATGCCCATAAACGATGCAGCTATGGCTACTTCATCAGCCATTTCACACTTCGGGCTGTTTGCAGCTGTACAAGGTGGGATGTTTGGAACACAAGCCGCTGACATGATTGCCTTCATATTTGCAATGCCTTTCCTGATACACCCATTTGTTTTTGGTATGTTTGGTAAGGCCGTTGAAAATGATGGAAAAATGCCTGCTAAGATTGTATATCTATTAGGTGCAATTGGCATCGCTGGTGTAATCTATTCAGTATTAGTGATGTAATATAAAAAATTTGAATAACATGACGGATTTCAAGACCCCCTCGACGAGGGGGTTTCCTATCGGGTATTTTACGGAGTAATTTTAGAATGGCAAATGGTTGGGAAAATATGTTAGAATGAATTATATGCACATGCAGACCTTATTTATCTAAATGGGATGTACTAAAGGCGTGTATATTTGAATTTTGGATAGGGCAGCAGGATTTTTCTCTCTTGTCTGCCATCATCTGGTTTATGATACAGGGGGGAATAAATATATGATTATAAGAAAAGCAGATTGTAAAGATACAGAAGAAATCTTAAAAGTGTGGTATGATGCCAGTAAAATAGCCCATTCATTTATTTCAGAGGAAATGCTTGTGGAACAGCAAAAGGAAATACGGAATAAATATCTGCCAATTGCTGAAACTTGGGTAGCAGAGGAAAATAAAATAATATGCGGATTTATTTCACTGATCGATCATTATGTTGGAGGGTTGTTTATAAACCTGCAATACCAAGGAAATGGTATTGGAACCGCTTTGATAGAAATGGCAAAAACTGAGAAAGGGGTTCTGACGGTCGGTGTATATGTTAAAAATATAAACGCAAGAGCGTTCTATGAGAAAATGGGATTTGTGCCAATAAATGAAGAATTGCAGGTTGAAACAGGAGAAATCGTGTTAAATATGATCCTAAATAACGAATACGCTGTGTTAGTCTAAATGATCGAAGAGGAGGAATTTGATTGATTTATCCTAAAAATACGATTTATGTGATAGGAACAGCAAAAATCAGCAGCAATGACCCGATCTCTGCTATGTTTGATATGTTTTTTATTGGTATTATCTTAGAAAGAGATAGTGGGAAAATTGTTGATCTAACATGCAATATGGTCAGAGCTGTAACAGCGGATTTTATTAAATCTATGCTGATTGACTATAATCTCCTTGAGGATATTGATCAAATTGTTGAAGAAATTAAGGACCGGTTTCATGGAATTGCGCAAAAGGCAGTAATTGCTGCAGTAAAAGATGCCCGCAATAAATATATGATGCTAAAAAAGTAATTGAAAAAAACTGAGTAACCATTTATACTAAGATTAGGGACAGTGAAAAATTACATACATGTTTTGTTTGCTCGTATGTGGATTTGCCTCTACGTACAACTGTAAATAAGACCCAGATAACGATTTGTTATGCTGGGTTTTTTTGTTTTTGGCAGCGACAGGTATTCAATTTATGCACTATAGCTATAACTTAATACGAACAAAAGGAAGGGAGAGAAGTAGTATGAAAGACTTATCTTATACGAAGCCGCATGAAGTGAGACAAATGATCAGAAAGGGCGAACTGGAAAGACCTACAGCAGGAATGTGCAGGGGATATGCACAAGGCAACCTGGTTATTTTACCTAAGAATCTGGCATATGATTTCTTGCTGTTTACCTATCGGAATAGAAAAGCATGTCCGGTACTTGAAGTTACGGACATGGGGGATAGAGAATTTAGACAGGTTGCCCCCGGATCTGATATTGCAAAGGACATCCCAAAATATAGAGTATATAAGAAAGGAGAGCTCTTAGGGGAGTACAGGGAGATTCAATCTTTTTGGAGGGAAGATTTTGTTTCTTTCTTATTAGGCTGTAGTTTTACTTTTGAATCTGCATTGATGGAAGCTGGAATTGAGGTGCGTCATATACAAGCCGGTAGCAATGTTCCGATGTATATCACAAATATAGCGTGCAGGCCGGCAGGCGTATTTGCCGGGCCAACAGTAGTAAGCATGAGACCCATTTCGAACGATAAAATCGTTCAGGCTGTACAGATTACATCGAAATATCCCAGCGTTCATGGGGCCCCGATTCACATAGGAAATCCCGGCGATATAGGAATAAAAGATATCCATAAGCCTGACTTTGGAGATCCTGTAGAGATCAGGCCAAATGAAGTACCGGTATTTTGGGCATGTGGGGTTACACCACAGGCTGTAGCAATGAAAACAAAACCTGAAATAATCATCACCCATTCTCCAGGTCATATGTTTATAACCGATATAAGGAATCATCAATTAGCAGAGTAGGGTGGCGGCTTATATATCCACTTGAAGTGAAAAGCGCGGATAAAAATCATACAGACAAGGAGCGGCAAAATGGAAACTACGTACTTTCAACAGATAGAAAATATTATAGGAAAAAACTTAGAACGTAGAGGCATGGATAAAATAAAGCTGGATGGACAGCTCGAAAAAGCAGTGAGAGAACTTTTCCACGGGAATAGAATCTTCATTGTTACAGGGTTTGTGATAAAACAGACCCTTACAGGGGAAACTGATGGGCCCATCGGTGCCATCTCTTTAGCCAGTGCATTGGAACAAATGGGTAAAGAAGTAGTGCTGGTTACGGACCAATATTCAGGCGATCTATTGTACCGGGGTTTAAAGACAAAAGGAATGAACACCCTTGTAGAAATCATATATCATGAAAAAGAATTGGAACTTTCTAAAAAACTCATAGAAAAATACCGCCCTTCCCATGTAGTTGCGATAGAAAGGCCTGGAAGAGCAATAGATGGAAGAATCTATTCGATGCGGGGGGAAGACTTAAGTGATTTGGTTCCAAATACAGATATTTTATTTGAAGAATCAAAGAAACAAGGAATTATAACGATTGCCGTGGGGGATGGGGGAAATGAAATTGGTATGGGAAAAATACGTCCCTATATAGTAGATGCGGTACACAAGGGGGATCAAATATGCGCTGCATTTGAAACGGATATTCTGATCATCGCTGGCGTGTCCAACTGGGGTGGTCATGCATTGGCCGCAGCCCTTTCTCTGGAGGCACAAAGAATGCTGCTGCATGACCTAAATACGGAAAGGGCTCTCTTAAAAAGCATTGTTCAATCAGGCGCTGTAGACGGATGTACCAAGAAAAGAACCTTAACCGTTGATGGATTAAGTCTGGCGGAGAATCTAGCGGTATTGAAGAGCCTGATTGATTTGGTTGAATCCATGCTTGCCGCAAAGAATTCTGTTTGCCTGTCCGTTTCATAAAAATATATTAAAATGAGTTAAAGCTTCTTAATCAATGGAAGAGTAATGCTTATATAAATTTCTTTATAGATGTGATTGGGAAAGCTTATTTATCCATCTGGAATCTTAGGGGCAGGCCTTGTGTCTGCCCGTATATTTCTGTGCGGTGATGGCGTTAAGAAGGAATCCAATAGAATTTATCGAATCCTTTCTTGTAAATAAAATCTATACAAGCTGTACGTAAAAAACAAGTTAAGGGGAGAGGGTTTTGTGAAGGAGATATTTAGACAAATATCACTGTATAGGTTTCTAATGTTTTGCAATAATGAAAACTTAGAAAAGGTGGTTTTAGACTGCGGCGCAGGAGGAGATCAGCCTCCTTTAGGATTATTTGCCGAATATGGATATAGAACCTTAGGCATAGAATATGATATGCAGCAGGTCGAAAAAGCAAATCAATATGGAAAGGAAAAAGGCCTGGATTTAAACATTGTTCAAGGGGATATGCGATATTTAGATTTAGATAGTGCTTCAATCAGCTATGTGTATTCCTATAACTCTGTTTTTCATATGAAAAAGGCAGATGTACGCAAATCGATCCATGAAATGAAGCGTGTTTTAAAACCAAATGGACTATTATTCATCAACTTTCTTACTACAAAAGATTTCCGGTGTGGAGAAGGCAAAACTGTCGGCCAAAACGAATATGAGCAAATGGACGATGATATTCCTGTAATCCATTCATACTTTGAAGAACATGAGACAGATTTTTTCTTTGCGGATATGGAGGTATTATACAAGGAAGACCGTGTTTTAGAAAGAATCTATGAGGGTAACAGAATTCGCCAGGGATTTATTGATTATATCGCCAGAAAAATTTAAGACAAGGGGACAGGTAAGGCTACTGAAGAGCCGATATTCCAATGATAGCAAAATTTTATATTCAAAAAAGAGAAGAATCATTATGATATTATTCATGTGGATTCTTCTTTTTTTTCTTCTTATCTAGTGTAGGGCAAAACGAACTGGCCAGGGAGTAGAAGTCTAGAAAATAAAAATAGAAAACTGAAGTTTAGATCTGAACCGTCGACAAGTACCTCCATAGTTGGAAAATTATATCATGGGGATATAGTAACAGTATTTTTAGATCGCACTATTCCTGTAGATTGGTCAAACATTAGTTTCTAGTAAAATAAAAAGCTGCTTTAGCAGCAGCCTGTAAATTAAAGCGGTTGGCGAACCCGTTCAATTAAGGCTCAAGCGAGTAACATGCCCTTTTAGGGCTGAACAAACTACCCGCTGCGCGGGTAGTTTTGATTAATTTATATGTTATTTCTTTAATCACAAATCTGACAGTAGATAACTTCCTAATCATTTTGCAATTTATTCAGGTTATATTACATGTTTAGGATTTACCAATCTATACTGTTTGACTAAAATTATAGTCACTAATAAGTACGACAAAATGACTGCAATCAATATACCCCAAATACACTCTTTTAAAAATTTTTCTTTGCCATTAATAAACAGAGAAAAGATGTAGCATATTATAAAAGTGAATAACATAAAACAAAACATATTTATTGCAAAATTCATCAAGCCGCTATGACTGCTCAACTTTAGCAAAATTACTGGTGTTTTAAGCAAGATAGAAATGAAAAAATATGCTATTATGAAAAATATAATAAAACTGAAAAAAGCACCCTTTCCAAGAGTAATTTTCATGAACATCCCTCCTACAAATAAAAAGTAGTATGATGAAATATATCATGTAAACAGAATTAAGACCATAAAGGTTGGTAACCTCAAAAGAGAAATCAAATCTCAAGATAATGCTTCTCTAAAGAAAATTTATAAATCTATCGGTTTTGGGAAAATGATAAATAATTTTCTTCATTAATGTAGAGTGAAATTATCAAAAGAAACAATTACAAATTTCTCCTATAAGTACTATTTAAATACTGTTTTTAAAAAAAATCAATAATTTTTCAACGTTTAACCAAATTAGCATTGATTCTTCTAACGATTTTCCAGTATCACAGCAGACGGACAATATGGTAAGATGATTATACATGAATAAAAAGTTTAGGGGTGGGAGTTTTCATGAACATTAAATATACTACTGAATTATTACATAATGAAGATTTATATGAATTATATGAGATATCAGGGTGGAATCATTATCTTCAATTAAGCAGCTATGAATTGAATAAAGCCATGAAGCAAAGTTTTTATGTAGTATATGCCTATCTAGACGGGATGCTGATTGGTACCGGCAGGGTTATTTCAGATGGGGTAATCAATGGCTATTTGTGCGGATTAGGTGTCCATCCATCCTATAGAAGCCAGGGAATCGGGAGAGAAATAACCCGCAGGCTATTAGAAAAATGTGAAGAAAACAAATTGCATCCGCAGCTATTTTGCGAAGAAAAATTGGTACCCTATTATGAACATTTTGGATTAAAAGTTTTTGCTGTTGGAATGAAAACGAATATATAGTAGAGTCTGATTCGATATTTACCGGAAAAGGGAGTATCTGCTCCAGAAAAAAGCCGGATTTTCTTTAGTAATGATGAATGAAGAAAAAAGTCATGATAAAAAGACTCATCATACTTCTATTGATAAGCTTATTTGCTGTATCACGATGCGGAAAGGTGGAGGAACCGAAAGCAAACCAGGAAAATCTCCAAAATAGCGAAATCAGCATTTATCATGAATTTACTTAAAAGGCTGAAAGAAAGAGAGGGAGGTCCCCGTAAGGTGGAAGAGGAAGAATCACCGGCAGCAAGTATAATCCTGTCATTAAAAGAGAATAATTATTCTTAAGTTGACAGCAGGATGCATAACGAATATAATAATGTTGTATGTGCATTAATTTATTATTATGAAAGGGCAAGGTATTGGTAGAAATGAAAATATAATTTACTTCAAGAATTTATGTAAAATGAGCATTTGAATAAAGTCTGACTAAAGGCTTTATTGTCGTGCATTTTATCTAAACTTGCGAGTGGATAGTATTTTTGTAACTGTTGATAGCTTGTAGATAAGGTATATTTTAACTTTAATTGCCGATTTCATGTCATTGTGCGTTTGGGATATTTTTGTCTCATATGATGATTATGTAAAAATGGATTAAGGTTACGATATGGTTATGATGCTATCCTCTCCGGGTTACAAGGAGGGGTTTTTTTATGTTATTAATTGAATGCAGCAAGATTAAAAAATATTTCGGTGATCGGATGATCCTAGAGGTGGAAGACTTAAAAGTCTACTCTGAAGATAGAATTGGCATTGTGGGTGTGAATGGGGTAGGTAAAACGACTTTAATGAATATTTTAAGTAAAAGGACAGAACCAGATGAAGGTTGGATTGAGCTATATAGCAAATATGCATATATAACACAGCTGGAAGATTCAAAGAATAGAAAGATTAGCAGTGAGATGGCTTCTAAATTTGGGATTCCAAGTATTTGGAATGTTAATATGAGCGGCGGTGAGAAAACTAGATTTAAACTAGCGGAAAGCTTTGACGAGAACAGTCCTATAATATTTGCTGATGAGCCTACCAGCAATGTAGATATGGAAGGTATTGAGCTCATGGAAAAGATGTTTGATGATTATAAAGGGGCACTGCTTGTTATATCCCATGATAGAAATTTCTTAGATAAGCTGTGCAATAAGATTATGGAAATCGAGCAGGGTAAGATAAAAATATATAATGGAAACTACAGCGATTATCGTATGCAGAAGGCGAAAGAAAAGGAACGTGCATTATTTGAGTATGAGCAATATATAAAGGAAAAGAAACGGCTGGAAGCAGCGATGGAGGCGACAAGAGAAAAGGTAAAAACCATGAGAAAAACCCCTAAACGCATGGGGAATTCCGAGGCCAGACTGCACAAGATGGGAAACCAGAAGGCGAAGGCGAACCTCGATAGGGCAGTGAAAAGTATTGAATCCAGGGTTATGCATCTTGAGGTGAAAGAAAGACCTAAAGAACCGGAGGGTATAAAACTGGAAGTCACAGCTTCCAATAAGCTCTACAGCAAAATTATTATAGAAGGGGACAATATTCATAAAGCATTTGACCGGAAGATGATATTCCGAGATGCTTCTTTTAGTATTTATAATGGTTCCAAGGTCGCACTGATAGGACCTAATGGATGTGGAAAAAGTACGTTGGTCAAAATGATCATGGAGCTTGACGATCGGATAAAAATCGCTCGAGGTGCAAAAATTGGATATTTTACCCAGGATATGCGCATATTGAATGAAAACAAAAGCATTATAGAAAACGTTATGGAAAGCAGCATATATGCTGAAACCTTTGCAAGGATTTTATTGGCAAGACTTCTGTTTAAAAGAGAGGATATATTAAAAAAAGTCGGCATATTGAGCGGAGGAGAGCGGGTCAAGGTGTCTTTCGCTAAAATATTACTGCAGGACTTTAATCTTTTAATATTGGATGAGCCGACGAATTATATGGATATAGATGCACTTGAAGTTGTTGAGGAAGCCCTCAGGGAGTATGATAGAACTTTGTTGTTTGTTTCCCATGACAGGAGATTTGTAAGTGCCATTGCAGATCATATTATGACAATCGAAAATCAGCAAATAAAAATGTTTGAGGGGACCTACGAAGAATATTTGGAAAAAAGAAACAGGAGTGTGGATCAAGGCAGAGGGGATATTGAAAAACAGGTCTTCCTGCTGGAAAACCGCCTCTCTGAAGTCCTGGGTAAACTCTCCATGTCATCTAAGAAGGATGATCCTGCTGCACTGGATAAAGAGTATCATGAGATACTGGAGAGATTAAAGGATTTGAAGGCAAATCTTTAGGCGATAGGATTGTCTTGTTAAAAAGTAGGGGATTTGAAAGGATACTCCCCTACTTTTTTAACGGATAGCCGATATGTACCTTTAGAAAAAAAGATAAGGATATAGGTGTTGAAAGGAGGCTGGACCTAATGAATAAAATAAAAGGTTCTTAGCACTTCATAATAGTCCTTTGCTGTATATTTTACCGTTGTTGCATTGATTCTCTCAACACCTGGATAGTAGGATGCATGATAAGCCAAGTGATGCTGTTTAAAGCTTATTTCAATCTCAAAGCTTTCAGGCAGGGGAATCACGTATTTGCTCAAATCTTCTTTCAAAGCAGCAGTAACAGTCTCTCTTATTTTCCGGAGAGCTAGATTTGGATGAATAGATTTTGTAGCGTCCCCCATACCTTCAAATACAGGAACCGTTTTTATATTTGGGTTTAATTGTTTGGCTTCTTCACATACCGCTTCATCACCTGTAACACACACTAATGGAACTCCGTAATATGCTGCAGCATAGGCGTTTAAATGTAATTCGCTGGCTTCTATTCCATTAATTTTCACTGAATAGATAGTGGTGTTCATCGTATGCGCCAGTGGATTACCGCTTGAATGGGCACCAACATGAAATCCGGTAAATACACAGGCATCAAAGCCTTCGTCAATTCCGGCCATCATACTCAATGGATTTTTAGTCCAGTCACGAATCAATCTAACCTTTTCTGGAAGCTGAGTGAAGTCTATGTTTCTTGCGGAATCATGGGCATCTTTAACAGTGATTTTCTCAAAACCTGCATCCAGTGCACCTTCACAGGCAGCATTTACTTCTTTTGTCATTTGGTCGGCAAATGGATAATAATCGGATTTTGGTTTATCCGTCTCATCCCAATGGGCTATGCCCGTTGTTCCCTCAATGTCTGCACAAATAAATAATCTCATTTGAACTTCCCCCTTTTTGTTTATCTTAAAACCTAACGAAGCCAATCAGGATTTCCTGGTACGAAAGGTCTTTTTCCATACTTTTTCCTAAACTCGCCAAGTACGGCGGCAATTAGAGACTCATTACCCGCAAAGGTATCAATATTTTTTATAGTCTCCATATTTTGACTAAATGGACAGCTGGAAATGCACATGCCACAGTCGGTGCCCAAATATCTCCTAGAAAACATCGTATCTCTTTCGTCTACCTGTTTCATCAACAGACCTCCTAGAATAATTCAAGTATCTGTAATAAGTATACTATTAAAGTAATAGTGATACTATATTAGATAAATAATTTTGTGGCTATTTGGTATAAGAAAATGACCATCTGCCTTTAAGAATATTCAAAAAATTATTTTTAATGGGGGTGCTATAATCAATATGCAGAAACCTTTTAAAAAGGTAGGCACGCATCACGGAAGATTTCATGCGGACGAAGTAATGGCAACCGCGATTCTAAAGGAAATTTTTGAAATACAATTGATTAGAACACGAGATCAAGAAGTGCTCGACACGCTAGACATTGTCTATGATGTAGGCGGCGGAGAGTTTGACCATCATGGGATTGACAAAGTGTATAGGGAGGATGGGATCCCTTTCGCAGCCAGCGGATTGATATGGCGAAGATTCGGAAGAGATGTGATCCGGTTTATCTGTCCAATGCTGGACGAGGATGAAATTCAGTATAGCTTCAATCGCGTAGATAGCCTCTTAATCAAGGGGATTGATGCCCTTGATAACGGCGTTAGAATAAATAATAAAAGCATATCCGTAATGAATATCGCATCAATCATTTCAGGATTTAATCCTCCTTGGTATTCGGAAAAATCAGAGGAGAAAGCATTTGATGAGGCAGTAAATATTGCATCAATTATTTTAAAGAATACGATAGAACACAGTTTTTCAGTATTAAAGTCAAAAGAGATTATATCGAAAGCCTATAAGGACAGATATGCAGCGGAAATTTTAGCGTTGGATACCTATTGTGCATGGGAAGAAGCATTAGAACTTGTAGATAAAAAACAGGAGGTAGTCTTTGTTATTTATCCTGACAAAGAAAATTATGCCCTTCAAGCTGTTAGAGGAAAAGGTGGAAAAGAAAAAAAGCTTTTACCTGAATCTTGGGCAGGCAAGACAGAAAAAGAGCTTGCAGCAGTTACGGGGGTTAGGGGTGCAGTGTTTTGCCATACAGAAAGATTTATCGCAGTAGCCAAAACCCTAAAAGGTGTGACGAAAATGGCAGAACTGGCAATAAATCATTCTGAACAATGATAAATTGTATGGATTTAGGTTTAATTATATGAAGGTTGATAGAGATGGAATTAGATCAGCGAAAGCACGTAAAGAACTTCTTTTATGTGTTTTTTATAACAAATAAAGACAGAATACATAGTGGATAATGTATATTATCTACAATAAATACTAGGATAGCATTTTTTTTCCTGTAATATTGTCAATTAATGGACAATATGATATTCTATAAATGGTTAGATTATATCTCAACAAAAAATGGAGGGGGAAACATGAAAAAAACTTTATCAGTAGTTCTAGTACTTATGTTAACGTTTGCTTTATTAGCGGGTTGTTCTTCACCGAGTGCACCTGCAACTACGCCGGAGCCGGCACCTGCACCAGAAGCACCTTCAGATGATACTGGCATTGTAAAGATTGGATTAGGACATATCACAACAATTGATAAGTCTAAAGATCTTGGCGTAGACAAAGATGGCAAAGATGTTCTGCCGTTAGGACAGGTAGATACCATCATTGCTGCTGTAGCTTTCGATAAAGATGGAAAAGTAGTTAAAGTGACTATTGACAACGCACAGACGAAGGTAAACTTTGACAAAGACCTTCAAGTTACTTCGGATTTAAAAGCTGAGTACAAAACAAAGGTTGAGCTTGGCGATGCATACGGCATGATCAATGCTTCCAGCATTAAAAAAGAGTGGTACCAACAGATTGCTGAGCTTGAAAAATGGATGATCGGCAAGACTGTAGATGAAATCAAAGCAATGAAAACGGTAGAAAAGGACGCTTCACATCCGGCAGTACCAGATGTTCCTGAACTCACATCTCTTGTAACAGTAAGTGTTGAGGGCTATATTGCAGCTGTTGAAGAAGCATTCAAAACTGCTGTTGAGGTTCAACCGGGTGCTGTAAGCCTAGGTCTTGGACACAACATAGCAATTGACAAATCTAAAGGTTATAGTGCAAAAGATGGTCAAGAAGTTTTGCCGCTTGCACAGGTTGATACAGTAATGACAGCTACTGCATTCGATAAGGATGGAAAAGTAGTTGGTACTTTGATTGACAATGCACAAACGAAGGTAAACTTTGACAAAGAAGGTAAAGTAACGACTGATAGAAAAGGCGAGTTCAAAACAAAGGTTGAGCTTGGCGATGCATACGGCATGATCAATGCTTCCAGCATTAAAAAGGAGTGGTACCAACAGATTGCTGAATTAAGCAAGTGGATGGTAGGTAAATCTGTAGATGAGATCAAGGCCATGAAAACTGTAGAAAAGGATGCTTCACATCCGGCAGTACCAGATGTTCCTGAACTTACATCTCTTGTAACAGTAAGTGTTGAACACTACATTGAGGCAGTTGCTGAGGCTTTTGATAACGCAAAATAGGTAAAAATAAGCAGAATGTTTATGCGCTCCCCCACCAAAGGTGGGGGAGTTTTATATAAACAGAATTCTTGTATATGTATAGGTCTTTTGTTATGATAGATAAAGGTGATGAAAATGAGACAAAACACAACCAAGTTTTTGATAATCCTTCTGATGATGTTATTTTTATCTGGTTGCCAGACCGCGCAAAAAGATGAATATAGCAAATTTAATGAGAGTTTTTATGATACCTTCGATACGCTGACCCAAGTGGTGGGATATACTAAAAGTGAGCAGGAGTTTAAAACCTATGTTGAAAAAATCCGTGTTCGTTTTCAAGAACTCCATAGATACTATGACATCTATAATACCTATGAAGGCCTCAACAATGTAAAAACAATCAATGACAATGCAGGAGTCAAACCAGTTCACGTGGATCAGGAGATTATAGACCTTATTCTCTTTGCCAAAGAGTGGTATAAACGAACGGATGGCAAGACCAATATTGCTATGGGTGCCGTATTGGAAATATGGCATGAGTACCGGGAAGCGGGAATGGACGAGCCTCAAAATGCCAAACTGCCGCCTATGGAAGTGCTGCAGGATGCTGCAAATCACACAGACATAGACAAAATTATTGTGGATACGGAAAACAATACCGTATTTTTAGCAGATCAACGGATGCGGTTAAATGTTGGTGCGATTGCAAAGGGGTATGCAACAGAAATTGTAGCAAAGGAGATTGTGGCAGAGGGTTTTACCTCTGGGATCATTAGTGCCGGTGGCAATATACGGGTGCTTGGAAAACCCCTCGACGGTGTCCGCGAACGTTGGGGAATCGGTATACAAAACCCCGATAAATTAATTGTATCAGATGAAGAGAATATGCTGGATACTATATTTATCAATAATGCCTCCGTTGTAAGCAGTGGGGATTATCAGCGGTACTATATTGTAGATGGTAAAGCAGTGCACCATCTTATAGACCCTCAGACACTTATGCCGGGAGAATATTATCGTGCTGTAACGGTAGTAGCCGAGGACTCAGGTCTTGCGGATTTTTTTTCAACAGAAGTATTTTTACTGCCTTATGAACAGAGTAGAAAGCTTGTAGACAGTTTTGATGGCATTGAAGCTATATGGGTTATGCCTGATGGAACGGTAGAGGCAACAGATGGTATGGAGAAAATAATGAAAAGTCAAGGCGCTACAGGCGCAAGAGCAGAGTAAAAGAACGAAAGTGCATAGGAAGCGTAACAATAGTAGCGTCCCCCTCATATCATAATATTATAGCGTTAAGGGTGATTAAAGGTGATTAAGGGGGGAAATGGAATGGATCATTTATATTATAATCTAAATCAGACAAATCCATTAATCGTATACGCTGCTAGAGGCGATGTAAATGGAGATAAAATCCCTGATAATGTATATCTCACGGGGATAAGGACACCGGACAGTCCATTTATACAAAATATTACACTGGTGATTCAAGATGGTAGGACAGGGCAGTTTGCCCGTATTCCTTTATCATCTGATGCGGGATACAATCCGACACTATTTTTGGGAGATTTCACGGGTAACGGTGTACAGGATATAATGATCAGTATTGCCTCTGGAGGAAGCGGAGGAATGATGTATTATTATATCTATTCTTATATGATGAACAAGCCGCAACTGATATTTGATTACAATGTGTTTAACGAAACCTACCAGTATGATGTGATCTATAGAGATTATTACAAAGTAGAAGTAATAGACCGTACGAATCAGCAGAAATATATCATTGATATTTCTCAACGGGGTAGGGAATATTTGAGTGAAATCTATAATAGGAATGGCAGATTGAAGCAGCCTATAAGAGGATTTGTAAATCCCTTGAGTGGACTTTATCCAGTAGATTTTGATTCGAACGGTGTCTATGAGCTGCTTGCATATCAGAGAATTGCAGGCCGGTATAATGCAGATTCTCTGGGAAACGTTGAAACTACATTAAAATGGGATAAAAGACAGTTTACACAAATTCAACAGGTTGTATCTGTATTCGGTTCGCAAGCATGACAATAACCAGAAGCCCATGAAATCATAGGGGAGAACATCGACATAAATTTCGGTGTTCTTTTTTGCTTTTTAAAATCTTTTGGTGAAAATTCGCCTATAGCATGACAGAAAGCAAAACTGTTTGCAGCTATCTTGGATTGGGTCTTATTTTTATTCACAATAAATGGTATAATCATAATAAAAATTTGTTATATTCCCTGATATGGAGTGATAAGACGGTGAATGATAATGAGAAGATGAGAGATTCAATGGCAATAGGATTTGCTTATGGGATTACTGCATATACCCTATGGGTTTTTTCACCCCGTTAATTCAGTTTCTCAAATCCAGAGTATAAAATATAAACCAGTTCAAAGTGTTCAAAAGTAATTTTATATACAGCGAAAGAGGTGACTTGAATGTTTACACCTATAAAAAATAAAAAAGTTTATCAGCATGTGATCGAACAGATACAACAGATGGTCATGGATGGAACCTTAAAGAAGGGGGATCAATTGCCGGCAGAGAGAGAATTAGCAGAAACATTAGGCGTGAGTAGAACATCAGTAAGAGAAGCATTAAGAGCATTGGAAATTATTGGGACCATAGAAAGCAGACAGGGTGAAGGGAATTTTATTTCAACCAGTATGGAGCGAAGCCTTTTTGAACCTTTATCAGTGATGTTTAAACTCAATCACGGTAGTTCTCAAGATATTTTAGAGCTTAGAATTATTATTGAAACGGAAGCTGTCAAATTGGCAGCCCGGAGAATTGAAAAAGAAGATATGGTAATTTTAGAGCAATTGATACAAGCACTTGCAGATGCAAAGAATGAGAATGAAAGTGTGATCATTGATAAAGAGATACATTATAAAATCGCAGAAATTACAGGAAACTATCTTATTCTAAGCGTGTTAAATGCTATTTCTACGCTGATGGAATCTTTTATAAAAGAGGCAAGAGTCAGAATTATCAATTGGCAAAAGGAAAGGAATTTATTGCTGCAGCAGCATCAGGAAATCTGCGCTGCAATTATTGCAAAGGACCCAGAAAGAGCAGCAAAGGCAATGCATGGACATTTTCAGACAGTGATAGAAAGCATGGAGAATTTAGATCCTGAATTAGAATGAAGTTATAAGGAATCACTCAGTAGTATAATTTAATAAAGTGTGACGAAAAAGAGGCTGCCTAAAATGAAGCAGTCTCTTTTTCAATAATAGATGTGTTTGTTTATTTCTAAGATCTCATAGGGAATAGACTAGAATAATCTCGCCAGTTACTTTTTAAACTGAAGGATCAGTTCCAATAGACTAATTCCTAGGATACTTATAATAATGCTCCTGCGTCCTCTCATTGTACAACCTCCTGTGGTAACGAAAATAGCATAACAAAACATGTATATGATACCATCTGTTAATTTATTACAATAATATGATGATAATGTGTTTTAGTGAACAATTTTTCCGGGTTTTCTGAGAGGAGAAGATAGATTGATCCGTATAGAAAGATGTTCCTTCGTCTTGACGCTATAGAGTATCAAACTATATAATGAAATCAGTAGATGAAATCATTTGAAAGGGAGACTGAAAATGAAGGAGAATAATGAAGGTACAGTTCAATCTGTCGACCGTACGATAACCATATTAGAGGAATTGGCGAAATTCAAAAATGGTTGTGGCGTAACGACCCTGGCCAACATAGTAGGGCTTCACAAGAGTACTACCCATAGACTGCTTACCACTTTAATGCTTAGAGGATATGTAAAAAAAGACATTGGGACGGATAATTATAGATTAGGTACAAAACTGCTTCTATTAGCGGGTGCATTATTAGATACACTGGATTTAAGAACAATTGCCAGGCCTTATATACAAGAACTTGCGAATAAAACAAATGAGATTGTTCATTTGGCTATATTAGATGGTGAAGAGGCAGTTTATATAGATAAGGTTGAAAGTGGAAGGAATTATAGTATAAGAATGTATTCCCAAATAGGTAAAAGAGTACCACTTCACTGTACGGGAGTTGGAAAGGCATTATTATGCGACATGGACTTTAGACGAGTTAAAGAACTTGTAAAAGAGGAAGATATGACCAAGTACACTCCTAATACCATAGACAACTACAAGGATTTTGAAATAGAATTAAACAGAATAAGAGAACGAGGTTATGGATTTGATGAAATTGAGCACGAAGAAGGCATAAGGTGTGTGGCGGCACCCATTTATGATAGACACAGCAAAGTGATCGCGTCTATAAGTATCGCTGGACCGACCATTTATATAACAAAGGAACGGCTACCGGAACTTATTGAACAAATTACTAAAACGGCAAAGGATATCTCCTATCAGTTAGGTTATGTCAACTAAAGGTTGATTGTAATTTATAAAAATCGTATTGGAAGTTATAGTTTGTGATAAAATTAAAAAAAATTTAAATATTAAGAAGGATTTTAGAAAAAAAGGTAGAATAGTATTATTAGGCAAAACGTTTTCATAGATATACGATCATGCTTTTAAGAAATAATTTTTTATTTCTTTTTTAAACCGAAAATACGGGAACGGTGTTTCGCAATATGAAACAACATCTATATTTAAGGGAAATAGCAAAGCTATTTCTAATCTATTCTCGAAAAACGGGAACGACGTATCATAATGTGAAACGACTTGTCAGTTGATTGAAAAGGTATGGTAAATACCTTTGAAAGGAGAATGAAACAAATATGAAAGAAAAAGTTCTGCAAAGTATATTGGATAAAAAAATTGTCGCAATACTACGGGGCCTCGAGTATGAGGAAAATTTCAAGGTAATGGAATCCTTGCTGCATGGAGGTATTACTAATTTTGAAGTAACGCTAAATACAAAAGGAGCATTAAAAATTATTGAAGAGGCATCAAAAAGATATCAAAAGGATGGATTTATTGGTGCAGGAACAGTAAAAAATGCAGAGGATGCTTTAGCAGCGATCAATTCTGGAGCACAGTTTTTAATTACACCCAATCTTTCTAAGGGCAGTGTAGCTGTTGCTGTGGAAAAAAATGTATTGATCGCGCCTGGGGTTTTTACACCTACTGAAATTGTAAAAGCCTATGAACTAGGATGTGAAGTTGTTAAATTGTTTCCTGCTGTTTCTTTAGGAAGTGACTATATCAAGCAAGTAAAAGCTCCATTGGATAATATAAGGATAATGGCGGTTGGTGGCATAGGATTAAACAACATCCATGAGTTCTTTAAGGCGGGTGCAGACGCAGTTGGTTTAGGGTCTGCTTTAGTACCAACCAACCTGGTTAAAGAAGGAAGATATGATCTGTTAAAAGTACGTTTCAAAGAGTTTCTAGAGGCTATCGGCTAGGTTTTAAGACGAATAATGTCTTAAAATAAATTAAGTTACTAAGGTAACTAAACTTTAAAAAAATGGAGGTATAGAAATGAGTCCAGCAATTAAAAAAGTATTATCGGTAGTATTGGTACTTGCTCTAAGCTTTGCTTTAGGGGCATGTGGTGCTACAGAAAAAGCTAGCTTTCCGGAAAAGACAATACAGGTCATCGTTCCTTATGCAGCCGGTGGCGGGACCGATGTAGTTGCAAGAGCTGTTGCAGACGCTTCTAAGAATCATTTTCCACAGCCAGTAGTTGTTGTAAATAAGACTGGTGCCGGTGGAGCTGTTGGTATGGGTGAAGGGGCCAACGCCAAGGCTGATGGATATACTGTAACAATGATAACGGTAGAACTTACAACGCTTCCGCCTCAGGGTCTTGCACCATTTACCAATGCAGACTTTAAACCGATTATGCAGATCAATGCGGAGCCTGCTGCGATCACAGTAAAGGCAGATGCACCTTGGAACACCGTTGAAGAATTTTTAGCCTATTCAAAGGAAAACGAAGGGCAGGTTAAAGTAGGTAACTCAGGAGTTGGAGCGATATGGCATCTGGCGGCAGCTGCGATCGAAACAAAAACAGGGGCTAAATTCAATCATATACCCTATGAAGGTGCAGCACCTGCGATTGCAGCGCTTCTTGGCGGACATATTGATGCGGTAACAGTAAGTCCTGCTGAAGTTGCTTCACAGGTTAAAGGCGGCCAACTAAAAATTCTTGGTGTAGTAGCAGATGAAAGATCTAAGAACTTCCCGGATGTGCCAACGCTAAAGGAAAAGGGATATGATGTTGCAGTGGGTACTTGGAGAGGGTTAGCAGTTCCTAAAGATACGCCGGACGACATCGTGAAAATCTTAAGCGAAGGATTTACAAAAGCAGTTAATGAGGATGCATTTAAGTCATTTATGGAGACAAATGGGTTAACGATTGCTGTTCTTGATAGTGCCCAGTATACAGAGAAAATTGAAAATGATAATAAACTGTTTAAGGAACTAATCGATCAAATAAAGTAATGATTTTTAACAAGTATGATCCACTTAGTAATAAGCAGGAAACATCCCTGCTTATTACTACTTATTAATAAAAAATTGGAGGTGATAGCGTTGAAGAAGGGGAATTTAATTTCCGCTTGTTTGTTTATTATACTTGGTATATATGTCACTATGCTATCGAATAAATTTCCTAATCCAGGAGGAGACCAAGTTACTGGACCGGATTTTTTTCCAAAGGTATTGTCAGGAATTTTAATCGCTCTTAGTATACTGCTCTTTGTTTCTACTGTTTTAAACAAGGAAGATAGGCAAGTTGGGTTGCTAGAAAAAAGTGCAATAAAGGCTTATATAACGATGGCAGCTTTAATACTTTATTTGGTTGCTATCAATATAGTAGGCTTTGCTATTGCTACACCTGTATTCCTATTTGGTCTTATCCGGTTCTATGGAATGGAAAATTACGTTAAAATTGCAGCATCGTCTGTTCTTGCAACGGCTATTATCTATGGGGTATTTAAAGTGCTGCTGGCAGTACCATTACCAATGGGAATTTTATTTGGATAGGAGGTAAAACATGTTTTCTTTACTTGCACATGGCTTTATAACAGTTCTAAATTTTAAAGTGTTGTTAATGATTGTATGTGGCGTTGCTGCCGGTATTGCCATAGGTGCACTTCCCGGATTAACTGCAACCATGGGTGTAGCTCTCTTATTACCACTGACCTTTGGTATGGATCCTGTTTCAGGAATATTACTGCTGCTAGGAATTTATGCAGGTGCTATATATGGGGGATCCATCTCGGCGATATTGCTTAAAACCCCTGGAACACCGGCTGCAGCCGCTACAGCAATGGATGGATTTGAAATGGCGAAGAGAGGTGAAGCTGGAAGAGCACTAGGGATCTCCACGGTTTCTTCTTTCGGTGGAGGATTTATTAGTGTTATTCTGCTGATACTTATTTCTCCTCAACTTGCAAAGGTGGCTCTAAAATTTAGTGCGCCGGAGTATTTTGGCCTCGCTATGTTTGGACTTAGTATCATTGCAAGTATTTCTGGAAAATCGCTGTTAAAGGGTCTTATTGCCGGAGTTGTAGGCTTAATCGTGTCAACTATTGGTATTGACCTTGTTACCGGTTATCCAAGGTTTACTTTCGGTAATATTAACTTATTTAACGGACTATCTTTTATTCCCGTTATGATAGGCTTATTTGCATTATCCCAGGCATTTTCCAGCATTGAAAATATGCTTAAAAAAGTAGATATTAAACAGTCTGTAGAAAGGGTGCTTCCTACACTTAGTGATCTAAAGGCAATTTTGCCCTCTGTCTTACGATCTGGTATCATCGGAACTTTTATAGGGATCATCCCAGGAGCTGGAGGCGATATTGGAGCTTTTGTATCCTACAATGAAGCAAAAAGATTTTCTAAACATCCAGAAAAATTTGGTACAGGGATACCAGAAGCCATTGCAGCTCCAGAAGCAGGAAATAATGGGGTTACAGGAGGAGCTATGGTACCGCTGCTTACTTTGGGAATTCCGGGAGATGCTGTTGCAGCAATCATGCTAGGCGCCCTGATCATGCAAGGACTTCAGCCAGGACCTTTGTTATTCAGAGATCACGGGCCTTTAGTCTATACAATATTTGCAGGATTCTTAATGGCTAACGTATTTATGCTAATTTTAGGATTGGTAGGTATCCGGTTTTTTACGAAGATAATAGCGATACCTTCCTATATACTGACA
Source organism: Geosporobacter ferrireducens (assembly GCF_001750685.1). GTDB lineage: Bacteria > Bacillota > Clostridia > Peptostreptococcales > Thermotaleaceae > Geosporobacter > Geosporobacter ferrireducens. The sequence continues at coordinate 4,903,989 of NZ_CP017269.1, forward strand.
CCGGTAATATTTGTACTCTGTATTGTAGGTTCTTATGCGATCAACAATAATTTCTTCGATGTGAAGGTTATGTTCATAAGCGGGATTATTGGCTATTTAATGGAAAAGCTTGAATTCCCGGCTTCTCCGGTTGTGCTTGCTTTAATATTGGGTCCGATGGCTGAAAGAGAACTTCGGAAAGCACTTATCATGTCTGGAGGACAAATAAGTGTATTATTTACCAGACCTATTAGTGCGACACTTCTGATCATTGCTACTATAACACTATTTATGCCGATCATAAAAAACATAAGATCTAAAATTAAAGAAAAAAAGGATGAGAGTAAATGCTTGCAGTAACGGTAGATGTAGGAACAACAAACAGTCGTATAAGAGTTATAGAAGATGGAGAAATACTGTCTATGGTTAAATCTGAAGTAGGCATTAAAGATGTGGCTATAACAGGCAGTAAGGAAATATTGGAGTCGGCATTGTCAAAAATCATTTATCAAGGCCTTTTAAATGCTAAAAGAGAAATAGACGAGGTTGAATTTTTTGTTGCATCAGGTATGATTACGTCAAACTTAGGGTTAGTTGAGATACCCCACAGAATCAGCCCTGTATCCATGGATGACTTGACGAAGGGCATTGTTAAAAAGGAATTTGAATGGATAAAGAATATCCCCTTTTATTTTATTCCAGGTGTTAAGAATGGTGTAGAAGTGCCCTGTATGGATCGTTTGGATCAGATAGATGTGATGAGAGGAGAGGAAGTAGAGGCTTTTGGAATTATGGAATTATGCAAAATAGAAGGCCCTGCTCTAATGATACTCCCAGGATCACATACAAAGTTTGTATATATCGGCAAGAAAAATGAGATTGAAAAATGTTCAACAACAATGCTAGGTGAATTTTTGCATGCACTTTCAAAATCCACAATTCTTTCGAATTCTATTCCATCCAATTTGGTATCCAATGTAGATGAAGAATATGTTGTACGAGGCATAGACTTTGAAAGAAAAAATGGGGTTACAAAGGCAGCCTTTGCTGCTAGATTGATGGATATTTCTATGAACACTACACCGAATCAGAGGGCAAACTTTTTGGCTGGGGCATTGGTTTCTAACGACATAGGGCCTAAAATTATGTTGGATATTAACGAAGGTGGATATAAACAAATTATCATAGGAGGATCCTCTCCGTTAAAAGATATATTTAAGATTGTGTTGGAAAATAAGGGACTAAAAAACACTACGATAACATTGCTTACAGACGATATAACGGACAGGGCATCTTCTGTTGGATCGTTAAAAATCGTAGAGGGCATGCGAAAAGCTGAGTGTGTTTTAGTCTAAAATAGATGCTGAAGCTTATTTGTTGAGAGTTGTTAAACCGCTTGGCAATAAGATTATAATAAAAAATTTTGAGGAGGATAATTTTATGCAAAATAAAAAAGTTCTATTAATCACAGGTGCTACAAGAGGAATCGGTCTTACAACGGCTATCAGATTTGCGAAAGAGGGATATGTACTCGCTATAAACGGTATTGATGAGCATGCTGGAAAAGAGGCTATTGCTCAGCTTGAAAGCCAAGGTTATGAAGCAAGTTTTTTCTTGGCAGATGTTACAAAGGAAGAACAAGTAAATAAAATGGTAAAGGCAGTTGCAGAAAAATATGGCAGAATCGATGTACTTGTAAATAATGCAGGAGGACTTCTCGGGAGATACCCTGTAGAAGAAATGAATACAGCTTTTTGGAATAAAGTATTGGATTTAAATCTTCACAATCCATTTTATTGTACACGGGCAGTTACACCATACATGAAGAACACAGGAGGAAGTATTATCAACATTACTTCCATCGCAGCTTATAATGGCGGAGGTCCCGGGATTGCAGCATATGCAGTAGCAAAAGCAGGAATACTGGCATTTACAAGGTCTACAGCTAAGGAATTGATGCCGCTTAATATAAGAGTAAATGCAGTATCCCCAGGGGTGATTGATACAGAATTCCATAGTCAAACCAATAAAGAACTTATGGAAAGCTGGAAACAAGGAATACCAGCAAAGCGTTTTGGAACAGCGGAAGAAGTAGCTAACGTTATCTACTTTTTGACCTCTGAGCAAGCCTCTTATTTAGTTGGAGAAGTTATTCAAATTAATGGAGGTCAAGATTTTAGATAATTATATAGTAAAAGGACATTAGGATTTTATATAGAGGATTTTTTCTCGATTTTCTTCCCCACCCATGAGAAGAGCTGTCCTTGTCTAAATATTATTCAGGCAAGTGCAGCTTTTTCTCACATTAGCATAAGGTATGAGAAAAGTTGCATAGAACAAAATACTACGATAGGAGGTTTACAGAATGGAAGAAAGAAATATGACCCATCCGAAAGATGCACAGCAATACAATACGGATCGGATAAGAGAAGAATATTTGGTTGAAAATCTATTTGTGATAGATGAAATTAAGACTGTTTACAGCTATGGAGACCGAATGATCATCGGTGGTGCATACCCTAAAACTAGCTTAAATCTTACATTAATAGAAGTGTTGAAAAGTGAAATTTTTCTTGAAAGAAGAGAAATGGGCGTAATAAACATTGGAGGACCAGGCATCATTATTGCTGATGGTATTGAATATACAATGGATAACAAAGATGGACTTTATATTGGAATGGGAACGAAGGAGATTACTTTTGTCAGTGTAGACGCCGAAAATCTGTCTAAATTTTATTTTATAAGTACGACTGCTCACTGTGCTTATGAAACGAGCAAAATAAATCACAGTGATGTGGATGCAATGGAACTTGGAACACAGGAATCCTCAAATCAAAGAATCCTATATAAATATATACACCCTGACAGTATAAAAAGCTGCCAGCTTCTGATGGGTATGACCACCTTAAAACCTGGCAGTGTATGGAACAGTATACCACCGCATGCCCATAGCAATCGGAGTGAGGTTTACCTGTATTTTGACCTACCGGAGCAAGAGGTCGTATTTCATTTTATGGGAAAGCCAACACAGACAAGACATATCCTGGTCAAAAACGAGCAAGCTGTTATCTCACCATACTGGTCCATCCACAGCGGCGTTGGGACTAAAAACTACTCTTTTCTATGGGCAATGGCTGGAGAAAATCAACTGTTTAGTGATGCGAATTCAATTGAACTGAAAGACCTAAAATAGTAATTATTTGACAACAGAAAGAATAGGGGATATAATACTGAAATATTAGAAAAAGGACGGGGCAAAGGAAGGTAAAGAATTTATGGCTGATATTTTTGCAAGGATAATACCAATACTTTTACTTATTTCTATAGGTCAGTATTTTCAGTATAAAAACACATTTCAGCAAAGTACTATCGACGAGATAAAACATTTTATAACAAATGTTGCTCTCTCCGCAGTTCTTTTTATTGCATTTATAAACATGGAATTAAAGGCAGAATATTTCATGGTTTTTGTTATTGTTTTCATTCTATTAAACGTATTGTTTTTTAGCGGATTTATGGTAAGTAAAATAAAGGGAATGAATCATCCGCTCATTCCCTTTATCGTTACAGGAAACTCCTTTGGGTTATTGGGAATCCCCTTGTTTACAACGGTGTTTGGCGCAGAGAATGTGGGCAAACTATCTATTCTTGGCGTTGGGCATGAATTTTTTATATGGCTTGTATTTATTACAATTCTGCGGGTAAAATTTAGGGAAGAGAAAATATCATTTGTTGTGATGAAAGATATTATAAAATCACCCTTAATCATAAGTATCGCTCTAGGGATACTTTTTAACATTACGGGTCTTGGTACATTCATTCAAGAAAACCCCTTTTCAAAAGGTTTTTATATCACACTGCAATATTTATCGAGCTTGGCGACACCGCTCATTTTGATAATTATAGGATATGGGTTGAAATTTGATAAAAGATATATGAAAGAGAGTGTTTATTTTCTTTTCATACGGATGATACTAGGTTTTGTTATTGGATATGCTTTTAAAATGTTGATAATTGACCGGATTATGTCGCCGGACCCAATATTCAATTATGCATATTTTACTTTTTTGATCCTGCCACCACCGCTTTCTTTACCTATTTTTATGGGTACCTATAGTACAAAAGAACATGAAGAACTAGCAAATAATGTGGTTGTTGTAAGTACTGTATTTAGCATAGTTTTATATATTTTATTTGTTTTGACCCTTTAGCTTTTAATTCGTGAGAGGTAAGATATGCCCATTTAAATTAAATACGATGATAAAAAACTGTAATAAGTAAAATTGTTACAGTTTTTTTCTTTTATCGTATCTTTAAAATAATAGAAAGAAACTGTTTTAAATCCTTTATGAATAGGAAATATTAAGAGGGATATAAATTGCTTCATTGAATAGAAGGGATGGTGAAAAGCATGACAAAACCACAAACGATTAGTGTAACAAAACCGATCGTAGAAGATTTGCCGACAGAAAAATTCGACGAATTAGAAGCATTTATCGATAATATGGAAACCACAAAAGGAGCTTTAATTGAAATCCTACATAAGGCGCAGGAGATTTTTGGATATCTCCCTCGGGATGTTCAGCTTTATGTAGCAAGAAAACTAGGCATTCCAGGCGCAGAGGTTTATGGTGTTGTAAGTTTTTACTCCTATTTTACAACGAAACCGGGAGGAAAACATACGATGAGCGTTTGTATGGGAACAGCATGTTTTGTTAGGGGCGCAGATAAAGTTATTGAGAAGCTTAAAGAGAAGCTGGGGGTTGAATCCAATGAAATCACAAGGGATGGTCTTTTTACATTGAAAGATGTTCGATGTATCGGAGCCTGTGGCCTAGCACCGGTAGTGACAGTTGGAGATAAAGTATATGGACGTGTAAAGGAAGAGGATTTAGACGATATTATTAAAGCTTATCGTAGTTAGGAGGTATGAAGGTGAAGGTAAAATCTTTAGAGGAATTAAGGAAAATCAGGGAAGCCCATCAGGATAAGGTGAGTTTACGAGATTATGGAGAAGTAACAGGGGACAAAATAGAAATTTTGATTGGTATGGCAACCTGTGGAATTTCATCAGGCGCAAGAGAAACGCTAAATACCTTTGTAGAGGAACTAGCAAAAGAAAAGATAGATAATGTAAGAGTAGTGCCGGTAGGTTGTATCGGCTACTGTCATTCAGAACCTACAGTACAGGTGAATGCTCCAGGTCATAAACCGGTATTGTATGGAAAAGTAAAAGCAAATAAAGTACATGAGATTATTGAAAAGCATATAAAAGGTGGAACACCAGTAGAAAGTTTGGTATTACATATTGATTTTGAAAGGGCTTAATCAAACTAAAAAGTGTTGTGATTTGCAATAAAAAGGCTGCCTAATAAGTTCAATCTCAACCGGAAGCTTAATTTAGTAAAGGAGGTTAGTCATGGCAAGAGCACGTACAAATATTATGGTCTGTGGTGGTACAGGCTGTTTAGCTACTGAGAGCGACAAAGTTATGAAAAATCTGGAAGTAATTCTTAAAGCCCGGGGATATGCAGATGAAGTACAGGTCATTAGAACTGGATGCTTTGGATTCTGTGAACAAGGTCCTATCGTAAAAATTGAACCGGATGATGTGTTTTATGTAAAGGTTGGGCCAAAGGATGCTAAAGATATCGTCGATGAACATATCGTAAAAGGAAGAAAAGTTGATCGTTTATTATATGAGGAACCTGTAGAAAAGGAAAAAATAAAAAAACAAGAGGACATGCCTTTCTATAAGAAACAGGTACGTGTCGCACTAAGAAATTGTGGTTTAATCAATCCTGAAGATATTTATGAATATATCGCCCTTGGCGGATACGAGGCATTAGGCAAAGCGATCACAGAGATGACTAGGGATCAAGTGATAGAAGTGGTAAAACAATCAGGACTTAGAGGACGGGGTGGGGGTGGATTTCCTACAGGATTAAAGTGGGAGATTACTAAGAAAAATGAAAGCAATGTAAAGTTTATTATCTGCAATGCAGATGAAGGAGACCCGGGAGCCTTTATGGACCGGAGTATTCTAGAAGGAGATCCTCATAGCGTACTTGAAGCAATGGCGATTGGTGCATATGCCATTGGAGCAGATAAAGGCATTATTTATATACGTGCCGAATATCCACTTGCGATATCTAGGCTGAATACTGCATTGAAACAAGCAAGAGAGCTGGGGTTATTAGGAAAGAATATTTTTGGAACAGATTTTAGCTTTGACATTGATTTAAAGTATGGTGCCGGAGCATTCGTATGCGGAGAGGAAACTGCGCTGATCAATTCTTGTGAAGGGAAGCGTGGGGAACCGAATTATAAACCTCCTTATCCGGCTGAGGAAGGGTATTGGGGACACCCAACCTGTGTAAATAATGTAGAAACCTTTGCAAATATTCCTCCCATCATGATGAAAGGAGCAGAGTGGTTTGCTTCTATGGGAACAGAAAAAAGCAAGGGAACAAAGGTTTTTGCCTTAGCAGGAAAAATTAACAATGTAGGTTTGGTAGAGGTGCCTATGGGCATTAGTTTTCGGGAGATTATTTTTGATATTGGCGGAGGAATTCCAAAAGGAAAGAAATTTAAAGCAGTACAGACTGGGGGTCCTTCCGGCGGTGTGATTACTGAGGAAGGACTGGATACACCCATTGATTATGACAGTCTTCTGGAACGGGGCTCTATGATGGGCTCAGGAGGAATGATTGTTATGGACGAAGATGATAATATGGTAAACATTGCGAAATTCTATCTTGAATTTACTATGGATGAAGCCTGTGGACGTTGTGGTACAGGACGTATTGGAACGAAGAGGCTTTATGAAATGTTAAACAAAATAACCAGTGGAAAAGCAACCATGGCAGACATAGATGCTTTAAAACAGCTGGCTTATATGGTAAAAGACAGTTCTCTATGTGGACTATGCCAAACAGCACCGAATCCGATTATCAGCACAATGAAGCATTTCTGGGATGAGTATATGGCCTTTATAAAGGATGAGGACCATCCTCAAGGAGAAGGAAGATATACGCCTAAAAATAAGATCGGAATGAAATCTTAAGGAGGAGCGAGGTGAAAATATGACTGAAAATGAGAAACGACATAAGGATAAAAAAATGATTCATATTAAAATAAATGATCAGGATTTAACGGTTCCAGAGGGAATTTCTGTAGTGGAGGCGGCTCATGAAGCTGGTGTAAAAATCCCAACATTATGCCATTTAGATTTGCATGACATAAAAATGGTAAATCAAACTGCTTCTTGCAGAGTTTGTATGGTGGAATTGGTAGATGCAAGAGGAAACAGAAATAGGCTTGTACCTGCCTGTGTAACAAAAGCCCATGAAGGGATGGCTATACGAACCGATACCATTCGGGCCATAACTGCAAGAAGAATGGCGGTAGAATTGCTTTTATCCAACCATCCAAATGAGTGTTTTACCTGTCCCAGAAACCTAGAATGTGAACTGCAATCTTTAGCAGAGGAGTTGAATGTACGGGAAATTCGGTGGGAAGGAGAGCGGATGGATTATCCAAAAGATTTATCCAGTGATGCCATCGTTAAGGATTCGAATAAATGCATCTATTGCAGACGTTGTGAAACCATGTGCAATGAGGTTCAAACTTGCGGGATTCTCTCTGGAATAGGCCGTGGATTTGATGCGTTTGTAGGGCCTGCATTTAACATACCTATGGTGGAATCTTCATGTACCTATTGTGGACAATGTGTTCAAGTATGTCCTACAGCTGCCCTTACAGAAGCCTACCATGTAGATAAAGTTTGGGAAGCATTAAATGATCCTGACAAACATGTGATTGTGCAGACTGCACCCGCAATACGCGTAGCATTGGGCGAACTTTTTGGCATGGAGGCAGGAACCATTGTGACAGGGAAAATGGTAACAGCATTAAAACGTATGGGTTTTAATGCTGTATTTGATACGGATTTTGGCGCAGATTTAACGATCATGGAAGAGGCTTCAGAGTTAATTTACCGTATTCAGAACAATAAGACATTGCCTATTTTGACCAGCTGCTGCCCGGCATGGGTAAAATTTATTGAGCATCAGTTTCCAGAACTGCTAGACGTGCCATCAACCTGTAAATCTCCTCACATCATGTTTGGAACCATTGCAAAAACCTACTATGCTGAAAAAAATGGATTGGATCCTGATAATATCGTTGTGGTTTCGATTATGCCTTGCATTGCAAAAAAAGCAGAAGCCAAACGACCTGAACTTACAAAGGATGAGCACAACAACGTGGATATTGTAGTAACTACCCGTGAATTGGGTGCAATGATAAAAGAAGCAGGGATAGAATTTGAAAACCTTCCAGAAAGTGAATATGACAGACCATTAGGGGAAACAACTGGAGCATCTGTCATATTTGGAACAACTGGTGGTGTAATCGAGGCTGCAATTCGTACAGCTTATGAATGGATGACAGGAGAAGAACTCGAAAATGTTGAGTTTCAGCAATTGAGGGGAATGGATGGCTTTAAACGGGCAACCGTGAAGGTAGGCGACAAAGAATTAAAAATTGGAATTGCCAGTGGTTTAGGAAATGCTAGGGAACTTCTTGAAGAGATTCGAGAGGGAAAAGGCACGTATGACGCAATTGAAATTATGGCTTGTCCCGGAGGCTGTATTGCCGGAGGAGGGCAACCCTATCATCATGGAAACTATGAGATTGTAAAAAAACGGCAAGAGGCAATTTATCAGGAGGATAGAAATAAAAAGCTAAGGAAATCTCATGAAAATCCTGAGATATTAGAGCTATACAAAACATATCTGGGAGAACCCTTTGGAGAAACAGCCCATCGATTGCTGCATACTCACTTTGAAGAAAGAGAGCGAATTTAATCGCTTTATCTTCAATAGAAGATTAAATACAATAAAAGTTAATTTTTTCAAAAAACATGACAGACAGTTGTCATGTTTTTTATGTTACGATTAGGAAAAAACAGGGAGGTTAATAAAATGAGTTACAAATGTGAATTGGTAGAACAAAGTGCACAACCGGTTTTATCTGTTCGTACGAGAGCAGCGGTAGGAGATTTGCCAAAGATACTTGGAGAAAATTATGGCAAGATTTATCAGTATGTTACTGAAATAGGGGAATATCTAGCAGGGGCACCTTTTGTAGCCTACTATAACATGGATATGGAGGATCTAGATTTGGAAATTGGTTTTCCTGTTTCGAAAGAACTGGATGGAAGAGGAGAGATTCAAGCAGGAATGATTCCAGGGGGAAAGCAGGCAACTTGTCTTTATGTAGGTTCCTATCAACAAATGGAAGAACCTTATAATGCTTTAATACAGTGGATGGAAAGCAATGGACATACAGCTACAGGTGTCGCCTATGAATTCTACTTGAATGACCCGGCTGAAACACCGGAAGATGAACTCCAGACCCGGATTGCATTCCCATTAGTTGAATCAAGATAGTGTGGAAAGGGTATTATTTTACAATAGGGTTGGGCTGGATGCACACTGTGCGGCCCATAAATATACAGGAATTTGTGTAGGGGCGATCTGTGATCGCCCGATACATACCATTAATGGATGATCATAGGTTGTACCTACCAGTCTCGTGTTATCCAGCAAACGTGCACCAGCTTCGTATTTGTTTAGGAGATAGCCTTCCGGCAAAATATCTGCCCAAAAAAGACATTTCATACATTTGTCCTCGATACAAATACATTTGTATTCATATAATTTACAAAAATCATATAAATTTCATCATTTTGATTGCAAAGTAGTTCAAAAAGATATACAATGATAAATAAATCTTTTCAGAATTTGGAGAAAATAGATAGAAGTGTTGCAATCGGAGGGATGAAAAAATGCAAAAGATAAAAATCGGATTATTGGGATTTGGAACTGTAGGGAGTGGTGTATGGAAAATTCTTCAGGAAAACAAAAAAATTATTGGAAAAAACTGTGGATATGAAGTAGAAGTCTCAAAAATACTCGTGCAAGATATGACGAAAAAAAGAGATGGTATAGAGCAAAAAGACATATTTACAGATAATCCAAAAGATATTTTAGAGGATCCCGCAATTGAGATTGTGATTGAAGTGATGGGTGGTATTGAGCCTGCAAGGGAATATATTCTAAAGGCCATCGAGAATAGAAAACATATTGTTACAGCCAATAAAGCGCTTATTGCAACTCACGGAGATCAACTGATTCATGCTGCCAAAAAGGCTCAGGTTGAGTTATGCTATGAAGCTAGTGTTGCAGGCGGGATACCGATCATACATGCTATAAAAGAAAGCCTGTCTGCTAATAGAATCTATAATATCATGGGTATTTTAAATGGAACTACCAACTATATTCTGTCCAAAATGACTGCAGAAAATATGGACTTTGAGACAGCCTTAAAAGAAGCACAAGGAAAGGGATATGCAGAAGCAGATCCTACCAGTGATGTAGAGGGACACGATGCAGTTTATAAGCTGACGATTCTAGCTAGATTGGCTTTTGGAAGCTATGTTCATTTTGAAGATGTATACCGGGAGGGAATTACAAAAATCACGCCTATTGATATCGAGTATGCTAAGGAATTGGGCTATGTGATAAAGTTGCTGGCAATAGCAAAGGAAGAAGAGGGAAAGATTGCTTTACGCGTACATCCGACATTTGTGCCGCAACAGCATCCTTTGGCTGCAGTGGGAGATGCTTTTAATGCGGTGTTTGTAAAAGGAAATGCGGTAGGAGATCTAATGTTCTATGGCAGAGGGGCAGGAGATCTTCCAACGGGCAGTGCAGTCCTGGGTGATCTGATTAATATTATCAAGAAAAAGGATTTGCAAAAGCGTCTCTATGAAAATGGATTTGATCAAAATAGTAAGCGGGTTATCCGTATGGAGGAAAATCAGTCAGAATACTATGTCCGCCTGTTGGTAAAGGATGTTCCGGGAGTGTTTGGGAAAGTGGCAACAGAGTTCGGACGGCATGGAGTAAGTTTATCCTCTGTCATTCAAAAGGGAAGGGAAGAGCCTTCGGTGTCTCTAGTATTTGTTACCCACGAGACTACAGAGCAGAACGTACAAATGGCTATAAAGGACATTGTCAATATTTCTGAAGTTGTAAAGTTAGCCAATCTGATCCGGGTAGAAAAAATGAGCTAATAGATCGGAAAATATTCTTTTATCAACAATCTGAGCCGGGAGACCCCCGGCTTTTGATATGAATCGGTTAAGGGGTGAAAGATTGACTAGAGAGATTCGTGCAAAAGCTATATTATCACGGGTAAAAGAACCAAAGAAGTGGTTTGGTGTAACATACAATATGAACATATATAGAGGATGTGAGCATGGTTGTATTTATTGTGATTCGAGAAGTGAGTGTTACGGTATCGAAGATTTTGAAAGCGTGCAGATCAAGACCAACGCTGTCGAGCTTTTGGAAAAGGAACTTAGAAACAAGCGAAAAAAAGCCCTTATTGGAACTGGAGCGATGAGTGATCCCTATACCCCTATTGAAAAAGAATATGAAATGACTCGAAAATCTTTAAAGGTTATTGCTGATTATGGTTTTCCACTGCATATCAATACCAAAAGTGATTTGATTCTGAGAGATATAGATCTATTAAAGTCGATTAATAGAGCTTTTCTTTCGGTTGCAGTGACCGTTACTACTTATGATGATATGCTTGCAAAAAAAATTGAACCCTTCGCCCCAAAGCCTACTGATCGACTTAAGGCAATGAGAAAACTATCTGATCAAGGAATCTATACAGGGGTACTTCTAATGCCGGTACTTCCCTTTCTTCAAGACTCGTGGAAAAATATTGAAACCGTTGTTAAAAGAGCAAAAGAATGTGGAGCTCAATTTATTATCCCTTGGTTTGGTGTATCTTTGAGAGACCGTCAGCGTATATATTTTTATAATCAATTAGATAAACATTTTCCTGGTATAAAAAAGCAGTATGAAGATACTTATGGAGACAGCTATGGCTGTAATGCTAAAAAGATTAAGGAATTGTACGGCCGTTTTCGGGAATTGTGTAGAGAATATGATGTTGTTTACAATATGGAAATGGTGAAAAACTATGAAAGTTCTGATGAGGCAGAACAGTTAAGTTTTTTTTAGACCATATCCTTTATTTGCAGAAGAATGATAAAAATAAGAAAGCTTCATCTATTTTTATCCTATTGATGAATCAGGTATAATAAAGCGTAGTGGCATATTCTTAAGGTTCAAGTTAAAGTTCATGTTCTACATAAATTTTATATGTAGATTACTGAAATAAGGGGTGAATTATGTTTGTAATAGAACCTAAAGAGAAGCAGTATAAAACGATTAAAGTATGGCTGCAGGATCAAACGCAGGTAGAGGAAGGCTGTCTAAAGCAAGCAATAAATCTCTCACAACTGCCATTTCTACATCAATGGGTATGCTTGATGCCTGATACCCATGAAGGTTTCGGCATGCCCATCGGAGGAGTAATTGCGCTTAAAGATATGATTATCCCTAATGCAGTGGGTGTGGATATTGGCTGCGGCATGGCATTTGTTGCGACAAATATTCATAAATCAGAGTTCAGTGAAAATGAATATAAACAGCTGGTGGGAGATATAATGCGAGATATTCCTACGGGTTTTGCACATCATAAGGCCAAACAGTCTAGTACGATACTGGATGAAGCGCTGAAGTGTCTTGATGCATATCCTAGGGAATTGGTTGATGAAATCGAGAGAGCATATTATCAGATTGGAACTTTAGGCGGTGGAAATCACTTTATTGAGATTCAAGAGGATGTGCAAGGGGTTCTGGGAATTATGATTCATTCAGGCAGTCGTAATTTTGGATTAAAGATTGCCAATTACTTTAATCAAGTGGCAAAGGATTTAAATGAAAAATGGAAATCTCCTATACCAAAATTCTATGATCTGTCTTATCTTCCAACGAATACTGCAGAGGGAAAAGCATATATTCAGTGGATGAATTTAGCACTGGAATTTGCAAGAGAAAATCGGCAAAAAATGCTCATGGTAGTACAAAATAAGCTTCAGAAGCGGCTTTCCCATATTGTCTTTAATAATGAAGTGAATGCCCATCATAATTATGCGGCATTAGAGGAGCATTATGGAGAACAGGTTTGGATTCATCGCAAAGGTGCTATCCGTACATTAAAAGGAGAATTGGGAATCATTCCCGGCGCTATGGGGAGTTTTTCATATATTGTTGAAGGATTAGGCAATCAAGAAGCATTTAACAGTTGTTCCCATGGTGCAGGAAGAAAAATGTCCCGGTCAAAAGCTAAACAACTTTATTCCGTAGAAAAAACAATACTGGATTTAAATCAGCAAGGCATTGTACTAGGTAAAACAAAAAAGTCTGATGTTAGTGATGAGTGCAGATGGGCTTATAAGGATATTGATTTTGTAATTTCTCAAGAGCTGGATTTAGCCCGTCCTGTGAAAAAGCTGAAAACCCTTTGTGTGATCAAGGGATAGATGAAGTCTCTGAATAACATCATGAATAGAGGGCGGTGATTGCTAGGAATGTTTGCCATAGATGAAAGGATTTTTAAGTTCTTGTTTGGGATAACGGGTCAGTTTCAGTGGATTGGACGGTGGATGGTCTTTATAACCGAATGGTCATCGAAGGTTTTTGCGGTAATTTATCTTAGCAGTATTGTGTGTGTTGTCCGGCAAGGAAATACACTGCTCATACCGCTGGTCCTGGGGCCAGCCCTGGGATTAGGCACCGTATATATTATCCGTTTTTTTTATTACCGGCCCCGCCCGTTTACCCGCTTGAAAGTACAGAGCCTAATTGATCATGAAGAAAGCAGTTCACTGCCAAGTAAACATGCCCTGTCTGCTTTTGTGATCGCAACTTCTGTCTTATGCATTTACCCGGTGCCTGGGTATGGTATATTGCTATTGGCTTCGATTACAGGAATATCAAGGATTATGGTAGGCGTACATTATCCATTGGACATTATTTTCGGAGCAGTTTTGGGAATCATTATTGGAATAGGCACATTTAGCTTTCTGGCTTAGATCTACTAAAAAACTCCTGCACTTCAAATGCGGGAGTTTTCAGCTAAAGAAGCAGGGTTTTTTAAAGAGGCAAGCTTTGTTTAGAACAGCCGGTTAATTCATTTCTAATTCCCGGCTTACGATTTTATCCAGGATTTCGGCTGCCTTTATAATCACTTTATCACACCCGGAAAGCGATGTACGGTAATCTTTTTTCAGCGGCTTACAGTCGATGTTTCCCATAGCTTTTTCATAGTCATCAAAAAGTTCTTTTGTTAGGGTTTTTATCTTGCTGTTTTTATGTGCCGTGTCTTCAACAAACAATTTACTAAGTACCATTACAGCAGCGGTCAAAGCACCGCAAGTACTCTCAATAGCCATACCGCCGCCAAAGCCAGCTGCCAGCTTCAGGCTGTTACTGTCTAGTCCCAGATCGTAAGCTTCATTCGCCCCATATAGTATTTTTTCAGCACAGTTTAAATCCTTATCTTTTCCAAAACCTTTTTCAATCATTTCCTTTAGCATATGATTTATCCTCTCCTTATCTTTTTCCAGCAATACCTTAGAAAAAACAGTAAAGTGCTTTTTTATATAAGTATATAATTATGTATAAACCGCAAAAATCCTTCTTTCTGCGCTGCAAATTGCTCTGGGAAAGAAGTTGCAAACAGAAAGCAGTGAGACGGGAATCACAGGCCAGTAATGGGTAGAAAGCAGAAAAGAAAATAACTTTACCAAATGTTGGAGAAGCTATAGAAAAATAAATTTACTTGATATAAAATGATAAACAAAGTATAGATTAAAGGAGTAGAATTATCATGATCGAAATAAGTATCTCAGAAAAATTGCGGGAGGCCTGCCCGTCCTTAACGCTAGGCTGTATTCAAGCAAACATAGTAATGAAGCCTCATGAACCTCAGCTTTGGCAGGAGATCTCAGCAACCTGTAAGCAGCTGAATGATACAATGGTTTCTGAGGATATTGCAAAGCTTAAAGCCGTTAAGGCTGCAAGAACCGCATATAGAAAATTAGGACAAGACCCCACACGCTATAGAGTATCTTCAGAGGCGCTGCTGCGGAGGGTGATAAAAGATAAGGGACTTTATCAGATCAACAATATCGTAGACATAAATAACCTCATTTCACTGCAGTCCTATCATCCGGTATGCACCTATGATTTAAAAAAAATCGCCTTCCCCCTTTCCTTGACTGTGGGGGATGCCGGGGAAGCCTATAGCGGTATAGGAAGGGGATTGATCTCTATTGAGCATATCCCAGTTTTTGAGGATACTTTAGGTAAGTTTGGCAGTACGACTTCGGATTCAGAGCGTGCTATGGTAACTATGGATACCAAGGAAATCCTGCTGTATATTGTTTCTTTCGATTGGGATGATTCAATGGAACAGTGGATTGAAAAAGCGAAAAATCTGCTAATTGCTTATGGGGAAGGAAAGAATATCGAATCCAAGATTATTAAATAAAGGAGGATTTCCCATGGAACATTATCGATGTACTGTTTGTGGTTATGTTTATAAGCCGGAGCGTGGAGATTGGACTCATGAAATTCCAGCCGACACTCCCTTTGAAAAGCTTCCGGATACGTGGCGGTGTCCAACCTGTAATCAACCCAAGATGGCCTTTAAAAAGGTACCCGGCAAATGAAAAGAAGACTATCCATCGTGCTTATACCTGTCTTGTGCCTCATAAGTATGATTGCATATCAAAAATGGAACACGCCAGAAATTGAGATAAACGATATGCCGGCAGAAATTATAGCTTCTGATAGTAATGCTTCTACTATGGAAAAAGATATTTTAATTCTGCCGGAAGGGGAAAGGATACAGGAACGTTTTGTGCCACCGGGAAGTTATAAGAGGACCGTGATACCCGATGATTCTTTTGAGTCTTATTTAAGGGAATTACCTTTGAAACCCCATGGCTCTTTCGTACACTATTATGATGGGACGATAAAGAGAAGAAGCAATGTGTATGATGCTGTAGTGGACATGGATATTGGAGAAAGAGATTTACAGCAGTGTGCCGATGCAATTATGCGATTACGGGCGGAATATTTGTATGGACAAGGGCGTTACGACGAAATATTGTTCCATCTGACCAATGGTTTTCCTGTTGATTATCAAAAATGGAGGAACGGGTATAGAATTGCCCTAGACGGCAATCGAACCTATTGGGTAAAAAAGACAAACGCTTCTGATTCCTATCAGGATTTTCGGAAATATTTGAACTTAGTTTTTGCTTATGCAGGAACCCTTTCATTGTCAAAGGAGTTAGAACCGATTACGCTCAGTGAAATGCAGATTGGAGATGTTTTTATTCAGGGTGGAAGTCCTGGACATGCTGTGATCGTTGTAGATATGGCTGAGCATAATGAAACCGGTAGGAGAATATTTTTGCTGGCTCAAAGCTATATGCCTGCTCAGGAAATTCAGATTTTAAAAAATCCTATGGATGAGGAGATTAGCCCTTGGTACACAGCAGACTTTGAAGGTCCTTTGCAAACACCGGAATGGACTTTTTATAGCAGAGATTTAAAAAGATTTCCAAATTAAAATAGATAATATAATGGATAGAAAAAGATAAGAATCTGTTCAATAAAGAAACAGATCCTTATCTTTTTAAGGGGGAAACGATAGTAGTTGTCACTCGTGTATTGTATGATCTTTTGTAAGAAAGATAAAAGCTTATTTGAAAGGCATATTTTGTATGAAGCTTGCCCCTTTTTTCGATATAAGATATGCAGCAGAGGAGATTAAGGTGTCAAAACTATAGCTAAAGTTGGAAAAAAATTATATTTAGCAAATCGTTAGAGGAAGAAACGGATGAATATTAGATGGATTTGGACACAATATTTGTTGACAGGGAAAGAAATTGGAATATAATAGTAATCAAAGGGTAGATGCTGGCGTAGCTCAGTCGGTAGAGCAATTGATTCGTAATCAATAGGTCGGGGGTTCGAATCCCCCCGCGAGCTCCAGAAATTAAAAATTTCGGCAGAAAAGTTTCTGCCGAAATTTTTAATTTCTTAGGACAATAAATACGGATTTTTTACTTGTCTCAACTATATAATTGGCGCTAACAGCAGTATTTCTTCATTTTCCCTATATATTGTGTCAAACTGTGTAATCGGCAGCGGATTTCTGCCTAA
Organism: Geosporobacter ferrireducens; assembly: GCF_001750685.1. Taxonomy (GTDB): domain Bacteria; phylum Bacillota; class Clostridia; order Peptostreptococcales; family Thermotaleaceae; genus Geosporobacter; species Geosporobacter ferrireducens. Next base: position 4,921,139 of record NZ_CP017269.1, read on the forward strand.
TCCTACTTCTATGGTGTATCCGGGCCTTCTGAATTCTTCAATAAACCAATCCTTATATCCTGCAAAGGCTGCTTCGTAAGGTGTGTAAGCAAGGGTATAGCCGCTTGCCCTCGCAAAAACCTGACCAATTTCCTGTGCACGGGGAACAAATATATCCTTGTAAAGCCAAAATATAACCCTTCCTTGAGAATGATATGCTAACACCATTCTAAAATTATGCTGCCTTGTAAAATCAACCAGTGCTTGTGTCTCCGGTTCCGAAAGTGGAGAAGGTCCTCCGTATCTGGTTGGGCCTGGGCCCGTTATGCCCAAAATTGCTTCTTGTGCTTTGCCCTCTTCCCAACTCGCTGGATAATTGCGGTTTAGATCTACCCCTCTTATATTTGCTTGCCATACTTGAGAAAAAGGTAGACCACTGGTGTTCCACTGGAGAAGTTGTTGATAATATGGATTGTCTGGTCTTAAACCTTCAAGTACAAGATTTACGCCATCAGGATTTACCATGGGAATGATATAGATACTGCTCCTATTCCAAATATCTCGGATATTATAACCCCGTATACTGGCACCAGTTGAATAGGCTCGGGAAAAATTTTCTATAAATTTCATTAAGAGTGGAGTCGTAATCCATTCAAGGGAATGGTGAGATCCATTATAATGTACTTCGTTAGGACCTGTACCTAGGCGGATATAATATAAGTTTCTGCCAAGAACACTTTGACCGGCTACACCTACTTCAATAAAAGGGTATATTGCCTTAAGTCCTTGTATATCTCGCTCCATTATATCATAAGTATAATCTATGTCTGTAAAGACTACATCAATTCCGTACGGTACTGTAATCGTTTGCCCCACTCTAAGCAGCAGGGGGTTTATTCCTGGGTTGGCTGTGAGTATGGCATCCACCGTAGTATAGTATCTGAGAGCTATGTTGTATAAGGTATCCCCAGCACGGATTACGTAAGTGTCATATCCGCTTAAAAATCTCTCAAAAAGCCTCCAGGTTGCGGGACCAACTATACCGTCAGGTACAAGGCCATTGTTTCTCTGAAATGCTATAACTGCTTGTCGGGTCTGCGTACCAAACACACCATCCACAGGGCCAGGGTTATAGCCGATTCTAGCCAAAAGACTTTGTATAAGCTTTACATTAGGGCCTCTTGAACCTAAAAATAAAGTTTCCATAATATCACCACCACACTTATTTGGTTTCTTACTAGATATAATATTACCAAAAGATCAAATGGTTCCATTACAAATAAACAAGGAAAGACTGCCGGGGATAAGATCTACTCATGTAAGATCACTGTGAAAGTAAGGATGGTGGAACGGAAATAACTCCTAAAGGTTACACCACAAACAGCATTTGCGTATGATATATTAATAAACTTTTTAGGAGGTGATTTTAATGTTTGATTATACGCCTTCTCACCAATGCCCAAAGAGAACGATGCCCTATGTAATCCAGCCTTGGGATACATTGAGCAGCATTGCCCCGAGATACGGGACAACAATACAGGCAATTATCCGTGTGAATCCCGGAATTAATCCATATATGCTTCAAATCGGACAGCAGATTTGTATTCCTGCAAGACAGCAGGAGTACCCTTCCTGCCCGACTACAAATTATTATGTTATTCAGGCGGGCGATACACTGGAATCTATTGCAACGTATTTTAATATGACTGTGGAAGAAATTTTACAAACGAACCTGGGAATTGGACCTGAAGACTTATATGTAAATATGTATCTTTGCATACCTGTTGCGCCGCCGGTAGTTCGAATTGAAGTAAATACAAGTACGAAAATGCTTATACTATACCATGGTGACAGCATATTTAAGACATATCCCGTTGGCGTAGGAAGAGCAAATGCACAAACCCCTAAAGGCACCTATAAGATTCTATATAAGGAAGTAACGCCAGAAGAAAAATTTGGTCTTCGATTGTTGGGATTATCGGTACCTAATTATATTATCCATGGTACAAGTCATATCCATTTAATAGGGACTGAAGCTACAAATGGAAATATTGTTATGGCCAATGAGGACATTGAGCAGTTCTTTAATCTGGTACCCGTAGAAACAATTATAAAAATATTTTAATGGTGAAGGTGATTTAATGCATAGTTACGTTTCTCTTGTTCAGTGCCCTGAGGGGACAGTGGTGTATACGATTAAAACCGGAGATACACTGAATAGAATTGCACAGCAATATAATACGACGGTACAGGCAATAATCAGTTCAAACCCGGGTATAGATCCCTATAGGCTTTTTATCGGGCAGCAAATTTGCATACCGCAAAATTTAGCGGTGAATTGTCCGGCAGGCTCCATACCTTACGTAATTAAAGCAGGAGATACACTGGGTACAATTGCACAACAATATAATACGACGGTACAGGCAATTATAAATATCAACCCGCAAGTAGATCTTAATTGGATTCAAGTTGGACAGCGGATCTGTATACCAGCAGTGGAACCACCAGTACATGTACGATGCCCTCAAGATAATTATTACGTAATTATGCCCGGAGATACTTTCTATGGTATTGCACAATACTTCAATGTATCCATCAGTGAACTTCAGCAGTTAAATCCCAATATCAATCCCAATTATATCATAGTAGGTCAGGCAATCTGCATACCTGTTGCACCGTCACCGGTTCGTATTGAGATTAATAAGGCTGCCTTTACACTTACTTTGTATCATAACGAAAATGTAGTAAAGACCTATCCTGTTGCAATCGGTAAACCCAGTACACCTACCCCTGAGGGGACATTTAGCACAGTAAATAAACAGGTAAATCCAGGTGGACCCTTCGGTACACGGTGGATAGGCTTGTCAAAACCAAGTTATGGGATCCATGGCACCAGCAATCCGGCTTCCATCGGCACGATGGCATCTAACGGATGTATTCGGTTGCATAATAGGGATGTAAATGAACTGTTTAATTTTGTGCCTGTTGGAACAACGGTTAGAATCTTCTAATAATAAGCAAAAGAATGTGTTAAAAGAACAAAGCAGTTAAAGCATAGGATTATCATAAGTTTAGATTAGAGAAAAGGTGGATGATTAGAAAACAGAAGATCAAAAATATATTGTTATGGACCAGCCATTGCAGACGAAGGGATCCGCAATGGTTTTGATTTTCTTTCCCTGTATATAAAATGGAATTATAAATATTATTCGGCGATAATTACCGGGTATGACAAAAAAGCTTTGCAGAATAATAATAATGAGTGTTAACTCTGGAAAAGTGAGGTGAAGTCGAATGGAGCATATGAAGATCAATTCAAAGGCAATAGAAGCAGCAAATAAGATGAAGGAAGAGTTTGGAAATGAAAGTGAAATATCCATCGACAAAGGAAATTTGCCATCCAGGATTATTGGATTTTATGGCGGGACTATTGGAGGACAAATGACCAAGAAGTTGGTGGAGATAGGAGAAAGGCAATTAATTGATAAGCAGTAAATGCAACAACCGGGAGAGATCCCGGTTGCTGCATTTACATTTAAGAAGGTGATTATATACATAAATTGCAGCTGCAGATTTATGTAATAGAATTGAGAATAAGGTTCTCAATTCTATTGTGGTGTATGCTTAGCAAAGAGGGCCGGTGCCGATCCCTAAAACGGGTCCACAAAACAATATAACTAGCAACAAGAAGAAGAATAACAAGCTAGGGTTGTTTAAGAAACCGCCTGGTGCGCATCCTGGTCCAAATAGTCCTCCACCAAATAATACAACCAAAAGCAAGAAGAAGAAAAGTAAACTAGTATCGCTACCAAACAAACCATAACCAGGTTTTACTGCAGCTTTATCACTCATCTATCACTACCTCCTTTTACTTAATAAAAAGATTTACTTTTATGTTTTATCTTCCGATATTATAAAATATGCAAGTAAAAGAAGGCAGGTTACAAAAATTTGTTAAATTCTAATGAAGAATGTCTCGAACCAGGGGCATACTCATGCAGCGTGGACCACCACGCCCTCTTGATAATTCATAAGATTCAAATTCCAATACTTCAATATTATGTTGGCGTAATGCCTCGTTGGTAACATAGTTTCGATTATAACATACGACTTTACCCGGTGAGATTGCCAGTGTATTGCTTCCATCATTCCACTGCTCCCTACCCGCAGCAATTGGGTCTCCATTGCCACAGGGAATTAAATTTACTGCTGGTAGGTCTAGGTATTTTTTTAGGATGGCTGATAGTTCATCAGCTTCAGATGATATTTGTAAATGATCGCCAATTCCTTTTCTGATACTGTACACATCCAAGGGGGATTCAATTTGCGGAAAAATAGTAAATTGATCGTAGTCTACCATTGTAAAGACCGTATCTAGATGCATATAAGCCCGTGTTTTAGGAATATCAAAAGCAAGAACTGTTTCAAAAGATTCGTTGGATTCAAATAGATTTCTTGCAGTTTTTTCAATTGCCTCTGCTTCTGTACGTAGACTAATTCCAATAGCCACTACTTTTTCAGATAGAACTAAGATATCTCCGCCCTCAATTGCATGGGTAGTGTCTCTATCATACCATCGACGTATATTTTTAAATCGAGGATGATGATCGAATATATACTTAGCAAAAAGAGTCTCACGGTTACGTGTATTGGCAGACATTACATTTAAAGTAATACCGCTTCCAATGGAGGCAAAGGGATCCCGTTGAAAATATAGATTTGGGATGGGATCAAGGTAAAAAGGATATGCATTCTTTACCATATCACCTAAAGATTTTCTTTTAATATGATGTAAATCTTCCTTTCGCACACCGGAGATACATTTATGAATTAATTCATTATTTGAAAAGTGGCTGAAATATTCCACTAAGGCTTCTGTCAATCCCTCAGTATCGATTCTGCCTTCCTTAATAAAGTCCAATAAGAATTGTTTTTTGACTTCCTCTGACTGAAGTACTTCTTTCATTAAATCAGTCAAATAGACTACCTCTACACCCTCGTTGCGCAATAATTGTGCGAATTGATTATGTTCTTTTATTGCTTGTTTTAGATATGCGATTTCATCGAAAAGCAATCTCCTCAAATAATCCGGTACAATATTTTCTATCTCTTCTCCTGGACAATGGAGCAGAACACTTTTTAACTGTCCAATTTCGCTGTAAATGAAAATGCTATTGTCAGTATTCATTATATAATCATCCTCCTTGCTCTAGCGTGACACCCAAAAATGAATCATTATCTACAAGGATAGTATGATGAAATCTTCATCTATTTTATTCAAAACTACTACTTTAATCAAAGATTATATCGCTAGGTATATCTTTGATAGCTGTGGGTATCTTAAAAAAGATATTACTTTTAGTAAAGCAAATTCTAATAGGCGTGATTTAAACACGAGGGTGCATGCAGCAAGATTATAGAGTAGACCCATAAAAATTTCAGAGAGGATGAGATTAGAAAAATGAATAAGGCTCCAAAGGATACCAAAGTAGTTATCGGCATGTCCGGCGGTGTAGACTCATCTGTAGCTGCCTATATACTGAAGAAAGAAGGATATGATGTAATCGGTGTTTTTATGAAGAATTGGGAAGAAAAAGATGATGAAGGCTTTTGTACATCGGAAGAGGATTATGCGGATGTGCGAAAAGTATGTGATCAAATCCATATTCCCTATTATACCATTAATTTTGTGAAAGAATATTGGGATAGAGTATTTACATACTTTTTAGAGGAATATAAAAGAGGCCGCACACCGAATCCAGATGTGATGTGCAATAAAGAAATCAAGTTTAAGGCTTTTTTAGAATACGCTTTAAAGATCGGTGCGGATTATTTAGCCACTGGACATTATGCACAAATTGGTTTCTGGGAGGATGAATATCATCTTCTTCGGGGCAAGGATGGAAACAAGGATCAGACCTACTTTCTTTGCACCTTAGGGCAGAAGCAGTTGTCTAAAACCATGTTTCCCATAGGTCATCTTGAAAAGACTGAGGTTCGTGAAATCGCAGAAAAAGCAGGACTAGAAACGGCTAAGAAAAAGGACAGTACGGGAATTTGTTTCATTGGAGAAAGAGATTTTAAGGAGTTTTTAAGTAATTATATACCGGCTCAGCCGGGAGAGATTAGGACCATTTCAGGAGAATACAAAGGAAATCATGAAGGGTTAATGTATTATACCCTTGGACAAAGAAAAGGTTTAGGGATTGGCGGTGCTGGAACCGGAGAGCCTTGGTTTGTGGCGGAAAAGGATTTAGGCAATAATATTTTGTATGTGGTTCAAGGGGAAAACCATCCCTTGCTATTTTCATATGGCCTTGAAGCAACGCAGCTTCATTGGGTAACAGAAAAGCAGACGCCGCCGGTTTTTGAATGTACTGCAAAATTTCGCTATCGCCAACCGGATCAGGAGGTTACTGTTTATATGAAGCAGGGGAGCCGAGCGGAGGTAATATTTAAAAAACCGCAAAAAGCTGTGACGCCAGGGCAGGCGGTAGTATTTTATCATGGGGAGGCATGTCTTGGTGGAGGAATTATTGATAAGGTATATAAGAAGTTGTCAGAAATCCAGCAACTGAATCTACTGCCTTAATCAAAAATTATTTTGAGAATTTAGATATAGATTCTCAAGAATTTTCAAGGAATGTCACAAAAATTTCTTGCAAATTTTTAAAAATATGCAAAAATTAGAAGAAAAACAATTAAATTGATGAAATTTCCTTGACATTTTAAAGATATAACGTATACTATATTATGTAAAATAGTATTTATGAAATGCGATGAAGAGGAGAGTAATAAAAGAGACGGTTTACAGAGAGATAATCCTAGGGTGGAAGATTATCAACACGGCCTTTTGTGAAGATCACCTCAGAGCTGGATGCCTGAATGACAGTAGGGAATCCCGTAGGCATACGTTATATGCATGAAGTGATAGGATAGGTGAACTATCTTATAATCAGGGTGGTACCGCGGTTAATTCGTCCCTAAGTCATTGACTTAGGGACTTTTACATTTTAATTAATATGTAACGAAAGGATGAATTGAATGAAAAAGTTCAAACCTTTATCAGAACTGCCTGTAGCCCAACGGGAAAATCAGATTTCAGATTTTTGGGACGAAATTGATATTTTAGAAAAAAGTATTCAAAACCGTGAGGGAAAAAAATCCTTTGTATTTTTTGAAGGACCACCTACTGCCAACGGTAAACCAGGAATCCATCACGTTATTTCTCGAACGCTGAAGGATTCGGTATGTCGATATAAGACAATGACAGGACATCAGGTAAAACGTAAGGCTGGATGGGATACCCATGGTCTCCCTGTGGAAATTGAAGTAGAAAAGCAGCTGAAACTCTCCAGTAAGCAGGATATAGAGGATTATGGGATTGCAGCTTTTAATGAAAAATGCCGGGAGTCTGTCTTTTCTTATGAAAAGCAATGGCGTGAAATGACCAGAAGGATGGGTTACTCCATTGATTTGGATCATCCTTATATTACACTGAATAATGACTATATTGAGTCCATATGGTGGATCTTAGATAAATATTTTAAAGAAGGATATATCTATGAAGGTCACAAAATTCTTCCTTACTGTCCAAGGTGCGGAACCGGCCTGGCTTCCCATGAGGTATCTCAGGGATATAAGGAAATTAAGTCTAATACGGTAATTGCAACTTTTAAAAGAAAGGATGCAGATGAATATTTTCTCGTATGGACCACAACACCTTGGACCCTTGCTTCCAACGTAGCATTGGCAGTACATCCGGAACATACCTATGTGAAGGTGAGATTCAATGATAAAGTTTACTATGTAGAAAAAAACTTGGCGCCAAAGGTAATCGGCGGAGAATATGAAGTCTTGGAAGAAATGCCTGGGAAAGCATTAGAATATATAGAATACGAGCAATTAATGCCCTTTGTAAAGGCAGAGAAGAAAGCATTTTTTGTTACAGTAGGTGATTTTGTAACAACAGAAGATGGTACGGGAATCGTTCATATTGCCCCAGCATTTGGAGAAGATGACTATCAAATTGGACGAAAATATGACCTTCCGGTATTACAGCCGGTAAATGAAGAGGGCAAATATATCACAACACCATGGGAAGGCAGATTTGTTATGGACTGTGATGTAGACATTATTAAATGGCTTCATGGTGAAGGAAAGCTATTTAAGAAGGAAAAGATGGATCACAACTATCCACACTGTTGGAGATGTTCTACGCCACTTTTATACTATGCAAAGCCTAGCTGGTACATTGAAGTTACAAAAATGAAGGAACAACTGATTGCCAATAATAAATCTGTATCTTGGTATCCAGACTATGTAGGGGAAAAGCGTTTTGGAAATTGGCTCGAAAACTTAAATGATTGGGCCTTATCCAGAAATCGTTATTGGGGTACTCCACTAAACATTTGGCGTTGCGAATGCGGTCATATACAGTCAGTAGGCTCTCGCGCAGAATTAATTGAGAAAGCGGTGGAAACTATTGATGAAAGTGTGGAATTGCATAGGCCATACGTGGATGATATTCATCTTCGATGTGACAAGTGTGCAGGAACAGCAACCCGTGTAACAGAAGTAATTGACTGCTGGTTTGACAGCGGTGCTATGCCATTTGCACAACATCACTATCCTTTTGAAAACAGTGAAAACTTTAATGAATTATTTCCAGCAGACTTTATTTGTGAAGGGATCGATCAAACCCGTGGATGGTTCTATTCGCTGTTGGCCATTTCCACCTTTGTAAAGGGTGTATCTCCTTATAAAAATGTATTGGTAAATGATCTTATTCTGGATAAAGAAGGAAGAAAGATGTCCAAGTCCAAAGGAAATACAGTTGATCCATTCCAGCTGTTTGACCAATATGGAGCCGATGTACTGCGATGGTATCTGTTGTATGTGTCCCCGGCATGGACGCCGACCCGTTTTGATATAGATGGACTGAAGGAGGTACAAAGCAAGTTCTTTGGTACCATTCGAAATGTATACAACTTCTTTACCTTATATGCCAATACAGATGAAATTGATCCGAATGAATTCTTTGTGGCTTATGCAGATAGACCAGAATTGGATCGTTGGATATTGTCAAAATATAACAGTTTGCTGAAAGCAGTAGAGGGAGAGCTAGCGATCTTTGATTTAACAAAAGCTGTCCGTAAAATTCAAGAGTTTGTAAACGAAGATTTATCTAATTGGTATATTCGAAGAGCGAGACGCCGTTTCTGGGCAACAGAATTAAATGACGACAAAAAAGCAGTTTATAATACAACCTATGAGATTCTTATTGGTATCTCTAAATTGGTAGCACCCTTTGCTCCGTTCTTATCCGATGAAATGTATCAAAATTTAACAGGAGAACTTTCAGTACATTTAGCGAATTATCCGGTAGGAAATACTGAAATGATTGATGATGCAGTAGAAGAGAGAATGGACTTAGTAAGAGACCTCGTGGGACTTGGCCGTGCGGCTCGGGCACAGGCGAAAATCAAGGTGCGGCAGCCGATTCAAAAGATTCTCATTGACGGCAAATATGAGTCGCTTATTTCAGACTTAGTAGAATTAATTGAAGAGGAACTCAACGTTAAGGATGTAGTATTTGAGAAAAATCTTCAAGAATATATGAATTTCAGCTTAAAGCCAAACTTCAAGGTTGCCGGGTCCATCTTAGGCCCTAAGATTAAGGAATTGGGAAAGGTTCTTGCACAGTTAGATGCTGCTGAGGTAGCACCGAAACTGGAAGCCGGAGAACGTATAATGTTAAAGCTCAACGGAGAAGATACTGAGATTTTAAAGGATTATGTATTGATTTCCATTTCTGCAAAGGAAGGCTTTACAGTAGAGATGGAAAATAATCTATTTGTAATTCTAGATACAACCTTGACAGAGGAATTGATCGATGAGGGCTTTGCCCGGGAGTTTATTTCAAAGGTACAGCAAATGCGTAAAAACAATGGCTATGAAATGATGGATCAAATTAAAATCTGCTTCAATGGTGACAAAGAAGTAAGCAAAGCGGTCCAAGGACATAAAGAATATATCATGCATGAAACCCTAGCTGTTTCTGTTGAAGAAGTAACGGACATGGACTTAGAAAAGCAAGATCTAAACGAGCATGAAACCGGTATTAAAATTGAACGTATATAAAAAAGGAAATCAGCCTGATGGGCTGATTTTTTTTACATACACAAAGTTATCTTTTAATTCTCCAGTTTTTGGGTAAATAATAGCAGGAAAAAAGAAAATATTGTAGAATTTTGTAGATTAAGATCTGTTGATAACATCATCGCAGGTATCAATATACAAGGAGATTATTATATGGATGAGAGAATGGGCGATTTTGATAAAGGACCTATAACTGTTTTGAAATGGAAGCCAGGGAAAACTAAGACTATAGCTTATATATCTCCCAATATGATGCAGTACGGATATCGATCGGAAGACATAATTCAAGAGCGTATTACCTTTTGCAGTATTATTCATCCCGATGATTTAGACAGGGTTCAAAGGAATCAGCAGCAGTTTATGCTGTCTAACCAAGACTATCTTCAGCAGGAATACCGAATTTGTACAGCTGCAGGAGAGATTCGGTGGATACATAGTTTAACAGTAATCGTTAAAGAGAAAGATGAAAGTACCTGTCATTGTGAAGAATATTTAGTAGATATAACAGCGCGTAAAAATGCGGAAATTGCCCTAAAGGAAGCAGAAGCAAAATATAGAAGCATTGTAGATGGGTCCTTTGTAGGGATTTATATTATACAGAATGGTTTATTTTCATACGTGAATGTTCAGATGGCAGATATATTCGGATATACAAAAGAAGAGATGCTTTTTAAGGCTGTTCGAGAAATCGTATCCCCAGAAGACTATGGACTGGTATGGGAAAACATTCGAAAAAGAATCGAAGGGGAAATTGAAAGTATACAATATCAATTTAAAGGTGTCAAAAAAGATAAAAGTATTATTTATATCAAGGTATTAGGCAGCAAAATACTCTATAAGGGATCTCCTGCTGTCATTGGCACATTGATTGACATAACAGAGTCAAAGCGCAATGATGAACAATTGCGAATGGCAGCAAAGGTATTTGAAAACACCATTGAAGGGGTTGTGGTTACAGACATTGAGGGAACAATTCAGTGGGTAAACCCTGCGTTCAGCAAAATCACCGGCTATAGTGAATCAGAAGCAATAGGAAAAAATCCTAGGATTTTAAAGTCTCAAAGACATGATGATAAATTTTATAGAGAGATGTGGAAGGATTTAAAAAGAAAGGGGCAATGGCAAGGGGAAATTTGGAATAGGAGAAAAAATGGAGAAACTTATCCAGAATGGCTTACCATATCTGCTATTAAGGATGAGTCTGGAAAAACGATTCAATACGTATCTGTTTTTAATGATATTACAGAACGAATTAAGCGAGAAGAACACATTAAATATCAAGCATACCATGATGCCCTGACAGGTCTCCCAAATCGGTCTTTACTATATGATCGTCTTTCTATTGCAATAGCCCATGCACATAGGAGCGGTAAGATGATCGCTGTTATGATGCTGGATCTAGATCGTTTTAAGCGCATTAATGATACTTTGGGACATCCTGTTGGAGATATTTTACTCCAGGAAGTAGGAAGGCGATTAGTAAATTGTCTTCGCGAAGGGGATACGGTATCAAGGCTTGGGGGTGACGAATTTGCTGTGATTCTAGAAGATATACATAGTGTAGAAAGTGTGATCAAAGTAGCGCAAAAAATTCTGCGTAAGATGGATAAGCCTGTACGCATTAAAGCCCATGATTTACATATAAGTACCAGTATTGGCATTAGCTTATATCCAGCTGATGGACAGGATGTAGATACGCTGTTGAAACATGCAGATACTGCCATGTTTCAAGCAAAGCAGGGTGGTAGAAACCAACACAGGCTTTATACACCCAAAATGAACGACAAGGCATTGCAACGATTGGCCATGGAGAATGAGTTGCGAAAAGCTTTAGAAAGAGAAGAATTTCTGATATATTATCAGCCAAAGCTAGATTTAAGCTCTGGCAGAGTGGTTGGTGCGGAGGCATTGGTAAGATGGAAGCATCCTCAGCTAGGCTTTCTATCCCCTGTTGAATTTATTCCTCTGGCAGAAGAAACAGGCCTGATAAAACCCCTAGGGGATTTTGTACTTCGGACTGCCTGTTTACAAAATAAACGATGGCAAGATAGTGGGGTGAAGAAAATATGCATTTCAGTGAATTTATCTGCCGTTCAATTTCAGCAGAAAAACTTATTGCATAAGGTTACGAATTGCCTGTCTGAAGTTGGATTGGATCCGTGCTATCTCGAACTGGAGATTACGGAAAGCAGTGCTATTCAGAATCCACAGTTAACGATAAAAGTATTAAAAGAATTTAAAAGGCTGGGTATCCAGTTGTCGATTGATGATTTTGGTACGGGTTATTCTTCATTGGGATTGCTGAATCAGCTGCCACTAGATAAGCTGAAGATTGACAAATCCTTTATTAAAGATATTACTTCGGATAAGGACAATCAAGCTATTGTTTCGGCGATTATCGCTATGTCCCGAAATCTAGGTATAAAAGTAGTGGCAGAAGGTGTGGAAACCATAGACCAGATGCTGTACCTTAAAAACCATCAGTGTGATCAAATTCAAGGCTATTTAATTAGTCCGCCTATACCCGCAGAAGATTTCGAAAAATTTCTCATACATAATTATCATGAAGAAACATTTTTAGTCTATTAAATGAATAAAAACAAAAGGATATTATAAATAGAGACAGAATATTATAAGGTATTCTGTTTTTATAGTAGATAGAGCATTAAGAGAGTGAGGGGGAGATCATGCGATTTATTGATTTTCATTGTGATACAATATTGCAGTTGATGACGGAGCGGAAAGCGCTGCATCTAAACAGCAACAGATTTTGTGTAGATATTGAGAAGCTCCGTCGCAGCAATTCAATGGCTCAGTTTTTTGCATTATATATCAACTACCGGGGCGAAAAAGATCCGTTGGAGACTTGTCTGGAGATGGCAGATAAGTTTTTTGAAGAACTAGCAGAAAATGAAAGAGAAATAAGTTTAGCAAGAAATTATAATGAAGTGATGGCAAATGATAAACAAGGGAAAATTTCAGCATTTTTGACCATAGAGGAAGGTGGAGCGCTGAAGGGTGAACTTTATCATTTAAGAAATTTTTACCGTTTAGGGGTAAGGTTGATTACATTAACCTGGAATTACCCAAATGAGATCGGATATCCAAACTGTCATCCGGAGTTTAAAAATTTAGGCCTCACAGGCTTCGGCGAAGAAGTGGTGAAAGAGATGAATCATTTAGGCATGCTGATTGATGTATCCCACTTGTCCGATCAAGGGTTTTATGATGTAGCAAGGCTTTCGAAGAGACCTTTTATTGCCTCTCATTCTAATGCCAGAGGGGTCACAAATCACAGCCGCAATCTGACAGATGAGATGATTCGGATTCTAGCAGAAAAGGGCGGTGTAATGGGGATCAACTTTGAAAAGGAATTTTTAGGTAATCCGCTGCAAAGTCGAGTAGAAGATATGGTGCGCCATATCCGGCATATTAGAAATGTAGGGGGCATAGATGTCATTGCTATTGGTTCTGATTTTGACGGCACCAGTCCTGAACTGGAGATTGCAGATATAAGTGAGTTGGGAAAATTAGTTATAGAATTGAAGAAAAATAAGTTCAATGAGGATGAGATCGAAAAGATATGTTATAAAAATGGACTAAGAGTTATTAAAGATGTATTATTATAAAAGGCTATAAAAGACGCGTATCTTGGATACGCGTCTTTTATAATAAATTTTTATAATTTAAAGTTGTTTACAGATACTTTTAATTGTTTGGCTAATTCATGCAATTCCTCGATGGAGGTATTGATATATTCTAAAGAAGCAGTTTGTTCTTCAGTGGATGCAGCTACTTCTTCTGTGCTTGCAGCGGTCTCTTGAGAGATCGCTGAAATGCTGTCGATCTCGGAAGCAATGGACTTACCTTCAGCCGTTGCAGATTGTGTAGCTGTAGTGATGTCTTTTACTTGCAGTGTAATGCGTTGTACATTGTCCATGATCTTTCTAAAAACTTCTGTAGTATTTCTGGTATTCTTTTCTTGCTCAACGATGGTTTCTGTTGCTGAATCTGATTCACGCACTGCTGCATTAATGGCACTTTGTATATCTTTGATTAATTGCTGAATTTTTTCTGTAGACTTTTGTGATTCTTCTGCCAGCTTTCTTACTTCATCGGCAACTACTGCAAAACCTTTCCCGTGTTCTCCTGCTCTGGCTGCTTCAATGGCAGCGTTAAGGGCAAGAAGATTTGTTTGGGAAGAAATACCTTGAATTACCTCAACAATCTCACCAATTTGCAGAGATTTTTCATTCAAAGATAGAATGGTGTCTGCAACATGACGCACAGTAATACTGCTTTCTTTCATTTTTTGTTCCTGCTCTTCAACCGTTTTTACACCGTGAGTGATGAAACTTTCTGCGTCGAAAGCAGATTCAAAGGATTCCATACTAATTTTTGTGATATAGTCAATAGAGTCTACGATGCTGCGAACGGATTCAGAACTTGTTTGAACACTTTTTGCCTGTTCATCACTTCCTAAAGCCAGTTGACTAATGGCTTCTGCAATTTGTGTTGCAACGATATTGGTTTGTTGTGAGGATTCCAACACGGTTGTTGAAGTGGTACCGATTTGTTCAGAAGCAAGGAGTATTTTCTTAATTAAATCCTTAAGATTGTCTCGCATGTTGTGAAAGGAGTTTGCAAGATTGCCAATTTCATCCTGGGTATGGATTGAAAAATCATAAGCGAGGTTACCCTTGGCAAATTCACTAGATGCTTCTACCAATACGGTAATTGGTTTAAGCAGATAAAGAGAAAATGCATACCCGATCAAAATAGAGATAAGGAGAACAATTCCTATTATTACGATGGTTTCTTGCTTGGCGGTCTGTACTGGGGCATAGGCTTCTGCATAAGGTTGTCTTACAACGACGGGCCATCCTACAAGAGGAACTGTTGTATAAGCGCCAAAGATATGTGCATCTTTATATATGTAGTCTTCATTGCCCCTTTGTCCCTGCAGAGCCTTTGCTACAGCAGGAATATCTGCCACATTTTCCTGAGCGTCTACCATTGCGGTATCCGGATGCGCTAATATCTGCCCTTGATTATCGGTGATAAAGGCATAACCTGTTTCGCCTAAAATGATTCTTTTGCGCATTTCTTCTATAACAGAAAGGTCTAAGGTTCCGCCGATGGTTCCGGTAAATTCTCCATTAAGACCTAAAATCGGTGTTACAATAACGACTGAAGGCTTTCCTGTGGTTCTAGATATAAGCACGTCACTAATCGTAGTTTTTTTACTAGCTAATACAGCTTTCATATAATCCCGTTCACTTAGATCGTCAAACTGATCCCTGCCATCAGAACGGGCTACCTGCATGCCTGTAGTATCTGAGGCGAAAATTACTGCAAAGCTGGTATGCTCTTTAATTAATGCTTCTAAAATGTTTTTCTGATCATTAGGATCAAAAGCCCGCACATGAGGAAGTGAGGCGATTCCCTCAAGAACCGTAACATTCTGGGTTAAAAACAAATTGATTTCATGGCTAAGGTTGTCCGCTAGACCTGTTGCAGTGCTGGTAAGGCTATCCTGAAGGCTGTTCATCTGGCTTTTTGCAGACATATATCCTACAGTGGATACGGAGGATACAGTTAATACAATAAGCAGTAGGATGATTTTTGTACGTAGTGTAATCCGGTTTAGCATACTATTCTCTCCTTTTTTATTGATTTTGCTCAGATCGATAGTTGGACAAATAAGAAAAGAATATAAGGAGTTTTGACAGCTCGACGATCATAGTATGGCTACGTTAGACCCGTGGCTTTGCGTCCTTATTTTTCAATAAGTTTGCCTTGTCGAATGAGCTGCATCTTTTTCGTGTTTTCTAGTGGATTTGACAATGCAGATTCTTGACAGAGTGATGAAATCTAAGTATTTAGATTTATTTAATCATAATTACTATATAAGGAAAGGGATTGGATTGTCAACCAAATTTCTACAAGAAAATACAGTATTTTACTGTAAACGACAAAAAATAGGCTTATATACCTAAAATGTATAAAAATTAACAAAAAAGAAAACAGCCTTTATACAATCCAATAAAAATTTATTGAAGGGGAGGCAAAGTTTTGGTCAAGATAGACAAGACATCCAACATATAATATACCAACTATACCAATGTCACTTAGAGGGGGAATTTTATGTTGAATTTAAGGGAAGAAATTATTTTTTGGACAGAAATAATGCGAGATCATAGTGAATTTCAGTATACTACACTGTCACCGAGGGAAGTGGAGTACATAGGACAAGCGCAGTATTACATGCAGCTTTTTGAAAGCTTAAATCAAGAAGCAAAAGGATATAAGGATAAATCTACACCGGCTGATGAAGCAAATCTAATTCAAAAGAACATGACGGCTTTGTTAAATTTTATTCAATTTAAAAGATCAATCGTCTATCGTTTGATGACCTGTAGCATAGAAATAGGTCTGCCGCCTTCCTTTATCAATCATATGATTAATGAAGCCATGGAATATTATAGAGTGCTTTGTATGGCTCAAGGCACAATGCCTATGAATATCGCATTAGAAAACATCAGATTGCACAACATATGGCTTCCGGATGCGTCGGGCCATGCTTCTGCAGTTGGCGCTGAATTAGACCCTGTAGAAACAAAACTAATCAAAAAGGCAGAGTATTTTGTAAAAACCTTTGATAAGCTTTTCAAGAAAGCCGTAGAGATGTACCAGATATTTGAGAGAACAGGGTTGCAAGATGGATCCTTAGGATATTTCAATGAAGAGGTTGCAAAGGAAATAGACGCATTTATCTGTTATCTGGAAGAAGTCAAGACAGCAAGAGAACAGTGTGTCGTGCAGGCAACAGGCATATTTGGCCCACTGATGCCGGATCATATGATACGAGAAGAAAAATATTATCTTTATCGCATCCAATTGCTTTACAAATAAAGTCCTCAAAAAACCCTCTGTAAAGGGAGCAGTACTTTTAACAGGGGGTTTTTTGTTTTTATACATGAAACAAGCACGAAAGGTTTCTTAAAATAATATGATGCAGTATGGTTTGGATCAATATAAATTCTAGCATGGTGAATTGTGACAACTTTATAAGAGCAGGGAGGAAGCGTTATGTGTGGATTAACAGGATGGATTAGCTGGGAAGGAGACTGCTCACAACAGTATGGTGCACTTAAGAAAATGACGGATTTGCTTTCCTATAGAGGTCCTGACACCGAAGGCACATGGATAGCACAACATGCGGCCTTAGGGCACAGGCGATTGGCTGTAGTAGATCCAACGGGGGGCGGTCAGCCAATGGTCCGATACGGTGGAGAGTATCCTTATGTAATTATTTACAACGGTGAATTATATAATACCCTTGAATTGAGACAGAATTTGGAGGAACTTGGGTATTCATTTCAGTCTAACAGCGACACAGAGGTGCTGTTAACTGCTTATATGGAATGGGGACCTGGTTGTGTTGAAAGATTCAACGGAATATTTGCTTTTGCTATATGGAGTGAAAGAGATCAAAGGGTGTTTTTAGCCCGTGACCGGTTAGGGGTAAAACCTTTGTTCTATATGCATCAAGGTGACAGGCTTTTATTTGCCTCCGAACCAAAATCGATATTGGCCCATCCTTCCGTTAGAGCGGAAATAGATCAGGAAGGTATTGCAGAAGTATTTGTATTAGGGCCGGCTCGAACCCCAGGTCATGGTGTTTATAAAGGAATGAAAGAACTAAGGCCTGGACATTGTATGCTATTTGATCGGAATGGACCGAAGGTTTGGAAATTTTGGAGTTTAAAAAGTGAACCGCATCAGGATGATTTTGATACTACCGTTGATAGAATTCAAGAACTGTTGAAGGATACAGTTATACGGCAGTTAGTTGCCGATGTACCTGTATGTACCTTTTTATCAGGCGGTGTTGACTCCAGCGCTATCTCAGCCTACGCAGCTTCGGCATTTAAGGAAAGTGGGGTAGGTCAATTGCATACCTATTCGATTGACTATGTAGATAATGACCGCCATTTCAAGGCCAGTGAATTTCAGCCGAATTCGGATGCCGATTATATACAATTGGTTTCAAGGTATTTGGATACAATTCACCATAACATTTATGTGGATACGCCACAATTGGTTGAAGCGTTGGAAAAAGCTACAGAGGCTAGAGATTTGCCTGGAATGGCAGATATAGATTCTTCATTGTATTTATTCTGTAAAGAAATTAAAAAGGAAGCTACTGTTGCACTTTCAGGAGAATGTGCAGACGAAATGTTTGGAGGCTACCCATGGTTTAGAAGCAAAGAAGGCCTTGAAAACAATACCTTTCCTTGGGCGAGAAATTTACAGGATCGGCTTAAGTATTTAAGACCAGAAATAAAAGACATGATTAATGGAGAAGCTTATCTTGCAAGAAGATATGAAGAGACGATACAAGAAGTACCCAGATTGCCGGGGGAAAGCCCAGAAGATGCTAGAAGAAGAGAAATATTTTACCTAAATATAACTTGGTTTATGACTACCCTATTAGATCGAAAGGATCGAATGAGTATGGCTACAGGATTAGAGGTAAGAGTACCCTTCTGTGACCACCGCTTAATGGAATATGTATGGAACATTCCCTGGGAAATGAAGTATTGTGATAATATTGAGAAAGGGATTCTGAGACGTGCTTTAAAGGGAATATTGCCTGAGGAAGTGTTATACCGAAGAAAAAGTCCTTATCCTAAAACCCATAATCCGAATTATCTTGAGGCTGTAAAAAAGATTCTTTTAGAGATTCTTTCAAGTCCCAATGAACCGATCCATCAGTTGGTTGATGGGAAGGGCATGGAATCAATGATACAAAAAGGCGAAATCAAGTTTGACAGACCGTGGTTTGGGCAGCTCATGACAGGACCGCAGATGTTCGCTTATCTTATTCAAATGAATACATGGTTAAAAAAATATAAGGTAACGATTTTATAAAAACTAAAACAAAACCTGGCTTCCTATAGGATACCAGGTTTTGTTTTAGTCTTCTAATTTTTTTTGATTTTCAGGCAGTAAAATGCCTCCTGAAACAATGAGCTTAATAGCTGCTTCTATAGAAAGATCCAGGAATTGGATATCTTCTTCCGGGATCATTACGAGCATGCCGGAGGTTGGATTAGGTGTTGTAGGGATAAAAACACTTTTCAAGTCGCTCTGCGTTTTCAGATTAATTTCTTCTGCCGCATCTGCGGTGATAAAGCCAATGACATAAATACCTTTTGATGGATATTCAACCAAAACAGCTGACTTAAAGGCATTTTTTTGACTGGTAAAAAGGGTGTCTGTCAACTGCTTCATAGAAATATAGACTGTATTGACTAATGGAATTTTTTTAAAAACAGCTTCTGTAAATAAAATAATTTTTTTACCTAGAAGATTAGTAGAAATAAAACCTGTGATCAAAATAATCAGGATTGTGAGAATGACACCAATGCCTACAAGCGGAAAGCCTAAGAAAAGTTCTAGTGGCTCGCGAAATACAGCATCTATACGGTTAAATAGCCAAATCACGATACTTAAAGTAACAAAGATTGGTACTAAAACAAATAATCCGGTTATAAAGATATTACGCAAGTGCTTTATCATATATATCCTCCAATATTTATCAGGATAATGTATCCATTAGTAATTATAATGGGAAAGAAAGGCTTTGTATAGATATACTTCATAAATATAGTATGTGCACTATAGAAATGAATAAAAGAAAAGAAACAGTAGAAAATGAGCAATCATTTCACTGTTTCTAAATTTGTTAATAAGATGCTTTATCAAGGGCAATTAACGCTTGCAGAGGTGGATTGGCATCAACCAAACCCACAGCATAAACGGTATAATATCGATTACCGCGAATCAATGTGTTGGGTACCGTTAGGACAATTTGATTTGTTCCTGCAATTCGAGCCTGTAGTGTGTAGTTAGCAGGTACAACGGTAATGTTGTTGCTGATTTGCCCAAAGCTGATGTTTGGAAAAAGAACAGTGCCATTAGGAAGTGTAATATCTACGGCAGGTGCATTAGGGGATAAATGTACAAATTTTAATTGGGTACGATTGGGGGGGAGAATAGCTGCCGTATCCGGTACGACTACGGCCTCAATATTTTGCAGAAGCCCTGCAGCAGCTATGGTATACATGCCATTGGGAGCGATATTTACTTGTGTGTCAATAACCGGTGTTGTTCTTGTTCCAGTAGGATAGACAAGGATTCTATATGTTGCGGGTGCCAAGGATAGGTATTGTGTAAAACCTCGATAGGCCAGGTTTTGCGCAATCAGAACATTGTTTGCATATATATCTACTGCTGGGGCATCAGGAGAAGCATGCAATATTCTGACATAAGCAGAAGTTACAGGAATGCTATAAACATATTGGTAGTGCGGATAATACATGGTGTTCCATCCTTTCATTCTATATATAAAATATAAATATGTTAGCCCCGTGACAGAGGTTACAAAATAAAGCAGATAAAATCACATATAAAGATTTCCGATAGGGTATTGGGCTAATTCTTGGAAACAAAAAAGAGCCTATTTTTTATTGTCTAAGAAATTATACTTTTTTTGGTATAATTATTTTATTTCGGCTATATTACGCAAGGTGCTTATATCTTGAATAAAATATCCTTGCTTTGTTTTTGCTAACAAACCTCGTTTTACAAAATCAGCCAATACATACAGTAAGTGACGGTATGTTACACCTAAAAATTCCGACACCTCTGTATGATTTTCTCTATACAAGCGATTGCAAGAAGTCATTAAAATAAATTTTGCCAGACGAATCTCTAAAGGGTAGGCTTGATTTTTTGAATAATTATAGGTGTTTCTGATTGCCTTTTGACTTAAAAATAGACAAAGATAACGAAGGAATTTTGTGTCATTTAATATTCTGTCTTTGCATTTTTCTATACGAATAGCATAACAAGTACAAGGTGTAATAGCCATTATGCCATTCGCTGTATCTTGAGCGCCAATCAATTCCATTTCCCCTACAAAGCAGGGAGCATTTATGAAATTGATTAGAGAAATGCGTCCGTTTCCTTGAGAAATAAACAGTTTTGCCCGTCCATCAATTAAATAATACAAATAATCGGGCTTTTCACCTTCGCATAATATTTCTTCGTTACTTTCAAATTTTACAATAGATGTGTAAGGGCATATATCAAAACTAAAATAATCTGTCAGAGGAAAATGGTTGTAGTAATCTTCTAAGGTTCCGTGTTCTTTTATCGTTATCAATGTAGCCACCCTTTCTGTAAATAGCATGAGATTTCTCATAACAGATTATCGCAGGTTATTGTATAATGCAAGAAAAGGAGGTTGGATATTAACATGAAACAACAAGACTATTGGAACAAAGTATCAACTAAAAAGGAATTTACGACCCCGTTTCACGCAGAAGAATTTGCCAAATATGTCGGAACAGGTAATACTGTCCTTGATGTTGGGTGTGGTTATGGGCGAACACTTAATGAATTATACCAACTTGGTTATCATAGCTTGATTGGAATTGATTTTTCAGACGGCATGATAGAACGAGGACAGGAACAATTCCCTTATCTTGATTTACGTGTAAAAAAAGAACAAAGGATTGACCTGCAAGATAGCAGCATTGACGCGGTTATTCTGTTTGCGGTTTTGACTTGCATATATGATAATAATGAGCAGCAATTTCTTATCCATGAAATAGAACGAGTATTAAAACCAAATGGCATTTTATATGTGAATGACTTTCTTCTAAATTCAGATGAAAGGAATATAAAACGCTATCAAGAATTTCAAGAAAAATATGGGACTTATGGCATCTTTGAATTGCCAGAGGGTGCTACATGCCGTCACCACTCCGAAGATTGGATTTATAATCTTTTAACTGGCTTTACCACTCTCCAGTATCAGCATTTGACCTTTACAACTATGAATGGTAATAAATCCAATGGATTTTATTACATTGGAAGAAGAAACTGATAAAAATCGAGATAAACACGGTAACAATCCCATAGTAACTCTTCCGCAGACGGTAAGACTTTCACCTTGCTTTTTGTACCTTGACAAAGAAAGCGGCGGAAGAAAACGCCGGCGTAAAAATGCAAAAAGCCGAGAAAACATAGAGTTCACGCGGCTTTGAAGTGTTTTTATGATAAAGCTTTATTGTTGAGTGTGGCAGATTTTTCTACTATTTTTTATTTGTAGACTCTTAAATACATAATAGATAAATGATGCGTCACAACAGGGTCGCGGACGACCACAGGTCGCCCCTACGGTGCTGAGGGGTTAAAGATAAATAGTAGGGGCGACCTGTGGTCGTCCGTAGGATGAATTATCATCCTAAATGGAGTGAAGAATCCTTAGGTCGCATCATACAACAAGTATTCATTAACGTTAATTTACAATAGAAACTTTATGGCACTAATTCAAAATATTTACAAACTTAATAGAATAAATGTCACACATCACCAATCGATTGGTTTGTGGCTCCCTTAACACAATGTAGCTGATCCCAACAGCAACGAGTGTACCTTCTCGGTCAATAAACATATTGGTACCGATGAGAAAGTCCACTTTCACGTATCTGCCGATTAGTGTCTTTAAGAAACCTTGGTTGTAGTTGATATCTTCTTGTACAGGTGGTCCAGGTTGAATGATAAAATCGGGCCCCATGGGCATCGTAGGAGATGGGGATGTATCCTCTAAAGGCCTTTCTGGCGGAATGGGCATCATAGGTGTCGTTGGCATTTCAGGCATCATGGGCGTGGATGGCATGTAAGGGGTTGTGGGCATACCGGGCCCCATTGGGATATTGGGCATAGTAGGGACTGCTGGCGTTGCAGGCATTGTTGGCATCCAAGGCAGCGACGGGGTAGTCGGCATCATAGGCATTTTGGGGACACCAGGCTGCATTGCCCCGCCCAAATAAGCATTAGCATAATCATTACAATACATAATACTCCTCCTCATAACAATGAATTTAATGGTAATGATATGGAATTAAAACAACCTAAATTTTTAAAATTACAAAAAAGAAATACATTAATAACTTCGTTCGGGATCTTTTATGTCTGTGCATACAGCTCAGTCATATTATAAAAACAGTGATCCCCGACACGCACTTGGTAGGTGCCTACGCCGTTTCTGGGAAATATATCAGGACATATAGGCTGGAAAGGATTAAAATACCATAAAGACCACCCTACTGTAAATAATCTGTTACCTGCTAAAGCCCAATCGGCAATATCATAATGAATCTGCTCTGGTGGACTGGCCCAGATGGTTTGAGGGTTGGGAATACCTCGGAGGACACTGCGTACGCAGTCAAATTGTCCTTGCTGATAGATTACTTTTCGGATGTCGCCCTGACACACCCGATGATACTCGCCAAAATCGATTCTAACTCTATTCATAACAACGGTGGCAACAGCTTTCATTCCATTTTCACCTTCACCACCAGCTTCGCACTTAATGATTCTTGCTAATAGTTCTCGATCTGAGAATGACATAGAACTCACCTCTTTTCAATGCTGATACTATTAATTTATTCGCATGATAGAGAAAAGGTACTAAATAATTGACGATTTTCGGTATAAAATATAAAAGAATAAAGGAGCTTTGAAAGTTGTATAGAATAAAATTACTATAAAGAAGCTTGGTTCTATCACAAAACTGGAAAAGAAATGGAGGAAATGAGAATGGACGAAAAAAGAATGAACAAAAGAGTTCCAGTCCATATGCATTTAACGATAGAATCTTTATATAAATCTGGTGAAACAGAAAAAATCAGTATCAGTGAAGAGATTACGGTTACTAACATATCAAAAAGAGGAATTGGTTTCTTATGTAGTAGTTCATTGCCGCTCGACCATTACTTTAATGCAAAAATAAAAATAGATGAAGAAAAAACCTTTTATTGTGTATTAAAGATTGTCAGATGCAAGAAGATTAATCAAGGATATCAAATTGGATGTGAATTTATTGGTTTAGCGAACATACTAGGAAAGAATATCGATTTATATGTTGAAGAAATCGAAGAAAGAAAAGAGTAATATTGATGGACGGAAATATGCACTGTAATTGAAAATGAAGGAAGGAGCTTGTCATGAGGAAGAATATAATTCTGGGAAAAGCAATGGAAACTTGGGAACGTGAATACCCACTCCTAAAGCGCCTCAAGCGATATGAAAAGCTAGTCTGGTTAAATCCTGCGCTGACTCCAGTAGAAGAGGTATTACCCACTTTAACGTTATCCGAAAAGGATGTCATGGAAGCAGAAAAGCGCTGGCAGCGATTTGCACCATTGCTTACAGTACTGTTTCCGGAAACTGCTTCCAGTAATGGTTTAATCGAATCTCCGCTCTTGGAAATCGAAAAAATGAAAAGGGTGATGGAGCGGCATTGGGGATTTTCAATACCGGGAAAATTATACATAAAATGTGACAATCAATTGCCTATAGCAGGTTCCATCAAGGCTAGGGGAGGGATCTATGAAGTACTAAAGCATGCAGAGCAGCTGGCCATAGAAAATAACCTGCTGTCAGAAGAAGAAGATTATTGTCGGATGGCCTCTAAATCATTTAAAGATTTCTACAGCCAATATGCCATTGCTGTTGGTTCAACAGGAAATCTGGGACTTAGTATCGGTATTATCGGTGCAGCTTTGGGTTTTCGTGTTACCGTACATATGTCAGCGGATGCAAAAACGTGGAAAAAAAAGCTGCTGCGGGAAAAAGGAGTAACCGTTATTGAATATGCATCAGATTACAGCAAAGCAGTGGAATTGGGACGGAAGCAGTCAGAAGGAGATCCCAAAAGTTATTTTGTGGATGATGAACAGTCAAAGGAATTGTTTTTAGGATATAGTGTGGCTGCTTATCGTTTAAAAGAACAGCTGGAGCAACAAAACATATCAGTGAATGAATCAAATCCTCTCATAGTATATCTTCCATGCGGTGTAGGCGGTGCTCCCGGTGGTATAGCTTTTGGACTGAAATTAATCTTTGGTGAGCATGTTCATTGCTATTTTGCGGAACCCACCCATTCTCCCTGTATGCTCATGGGACTAATGACCGGGAAAAATGAAGGCATTAAGGTTCAGGAATTTGGTATCGACAATATTACTGATGCCGATGGACTAGCAGTAGGTGCCCCTTCAGCTTTAGCAGCTAAGGTGGTAGGGCGATGGATTGAAGGGATATATACTGTTGATGATGAAGAACTGTATCCTATCCTTGCACTTTTGAAAGATCAGGAAGATATACAAATAGAACCATCTGCATCAGCTGCATTTTTAGGACCTGTACGATTGTTTGCAGAAGATCAGGAAAAACCTAAGTGGACAGGAAGGCAGGCAACACATATTGCTTGGGCAACAGGAGGAATTTTTGTACCCCTGGACCACATGGAGGATTTTTATAATAAAGGCAAAAAAATTCTAGAGGAAGAGTCCTGATTTGATGCATTGTTAATCTAAATTCAAGGGGGAATAAAAAATGAGACTTTATATTTCTGCAGATATTGAGGGAATTAGCGGTGTGGTAAATCAATGTCATGTCAGCGCGGAAGGCCAGGATTATTTTCGCGCCAGAACACTGATGACCAACGAAGTAAATGCAGCAATAGAAGGCGCAATAGAAGCCGGTGTAAAAGAGGTTGTAGTAAATGATTCACATGGGCCAATGACAAATATTCTCATTGAGAACTTACATCCTGCAGCCTCCCTAATCACCGGTACCCCAAAGCGCTTGGGGATGATGGAAGGCATTCAGAGCGATTTTGACAGTGTAATGTTTATCGGTTATCACGCAAGAATGAATCAACCCGGTGTACTTAGTCATTCTTATCATGGGCGTGTAATCACAAACATTTCTATAAACGGGATGGAAGTAGGAGAGTTTGCATTTAATGCATTTTTAGCAGGGCACTATCATGTGCCGGTAATGCTTGTGTCTGGAGATAATATATTAGCAGAGGAAGTAAAGGCTGTTAATGATCAAATTGAAACAGTTGTAGTTAAATATGCACAAAGCAGATATGCTGCTAGAAGCATTCAACCTTGCATTGTACACGGTAGGATAAAGGATGCAGTGAAGCAAATCATTCAGAGAGAAGATTTATTGAAACCCTGTAGGATAGAAGGTCCAGTTTCATTAGAGGTTACTTTTATACATAGCGGCATGGCAGAGGTTGCATCGATCATGCCAGGTACAGAAATGACAGCACCCAATAAAGTTCTTTACCAGGCAAAGGATATTCAAGAAGCATATCTGGCTCGTGCTGCGATGACTTACATGGCAGGATCTATACTATAGAAAGTCAATTTTTATAGCCCACAGCTTATGCTTCGGGCTATCCTTATCTTTATAGCTTCTGTTAAGACTCGAACGCTAAAGATGAGATCAAGTTATAATGGGTATACTATACCTATTAATCAAAAAGGAGTAGTTTAACGTGAAAAATAATTTTGAAGCATTTCAATTAAAATCTTTTATTCTGGATAACCTGTCAGCGGAGGGAATCCATGAACCCACAGAGATTCAGAAGGAGACCATTCCACTTATACTGCAGGGAAGAGATGTCATTGGAAAAGCGAAAACCGGGACAGGAAAAACTTTTGCTTATTTGGTACCTTTGATTGAAAAGATCAATCCGGAAAAAAAAGAACTGCAAATCTTGGTTTTAGCACCGAGTCGGGAACTCTGCCTTCAAATTCAGCGAGAAGCAAAACGAATTACGAAAAGTACAGAGATTCTCGTGGATACAGTTCTGGAAGGAATGGATATCAACAGGCAGTTGGATAAGTTGAAACAGAAACCGCAATTAATCATAGCTACACCAGGAAGACTGGTGCATATTATTGGAATGAATAAGATCAAAATGCACGGCGTTTGCGGCATTGCCTTTGATGAAGTGGATCAAATATTGGAGCAGGGTCTGCAAGAAAAGGTGCTGGCTATTGTAAAAACAACATTAAAGGACCGGCAGTTAGTGAGTTTTTCTGCAACCTTATCAGAGGAAGCAAAGAAGACCTTATTGCAGTTAATGCAGGAGCCTGATTTTATTAACCTAGATCATGCGAAGCCAGTTCCTACAGAGATTGAGCATCAATACATTATTAGTAAAACGCCGATGAAGATCGAAACCTTAGAAGAGTTGCTTCAAGTGATAAAGCCTCAAAAATCATTGGTCTTTATCAATAAAAATGAAAATGTAGACCGTTTTGTAAAGGGACTAAAATCCAAAGGGTTTTCTGTAGGTGGAATTCAGACAAGAACAAAAAATCAGGATCGGCAGCATCTGGTAAGCTCCTTTAACAGTGGGAAGATAAAAATATTAGTTACCACTGATTTATTTACGAGGGGAATGGATTTTCAAAATGTTACCCATATTTTCAATATGGACTTACCCCTCAATAAAGTGGATTATTTGCATCGGGCTGGTCGTACAGGGAGAATGTACAAGGTAGGCAGTGTAATAAATATTGTTAGAGATCGGGAAAAATTCGTTCTCTACAAGATGATGAAGCTGCTGAATATTCAAGTAAAACCTGTTGATATTATTGGAGGAAAGGTTGTACCGGTACAAGAGATTATTCAAAGAAACAGGAGACGGGAAGAGCATCGAAATAAACTGCGCTTATAAGTTTTTGAGCATAGATGACGCTTAGGGGGAGGATGATAGACATGAAGGTATTATTTACTTATGATTATGGGCAGGAGAAAATGGATCGTATCCGACAGTTAGGTTATGAATTGATCTATGTTCATGAAAATGAAGTCCTAATGGATGCTGTTACGGAGGATGCAGATATCCTTGTGTGTTATAATCCCTTTTCACGTTTAGATCTTCGCCGGATGAAACAGCTGAAGCTTATTCAGCTTTCAAGCGTTGGTATAGATCAGGTACCTTTAGAATATATTCAGGGTAGGAATATCATTCTATCGAACAATCGTGGCGGATATAGTATCCCTATGGGCGAATGGATTGTTATGAAAATCTTGGAGATGTTAAAGCATAGCAAGGAGCTGTATGCACAGCAGCAAAAAAAGCAGTGGGAGATTGATACGGGTTTATTGGAGTTATACGGAAAAACCGTTGGCTTTATCGGAACAGGAACTATTGCCCATGAAGCAGCAAAGCGGTTGCAAGGCTTTGGTGTCACGATTGTAGGTGTAAATACAACAGGAAGAAACAGCGGGTATTTCCAAAGGTGCTATCCGATGAAAGCCTTAGATGAAGCCCTTGGAAAATGTGATGTTGTAGTCCTGGCGATACCCTATACGGAAAACACCCATCACTTGATCAACAAAAAGAGGATCGAAGCCATGCAGAGGGGCGTTTACTTTGTTAATGTTTCCAGGGGAAGCATCGTGGATCAAGAAGCACTGGTCGAGGCATTACAAGATGGAAAGATTCAGGCTGCTGCTTTGGATGTATTTGAGGAAGAGCCGCTGCCTCTCGGGAACCTCCTGTGGAGTTTAGACAATGCGATTATTACACCCCATAATTCATGGATTTCTGAAATGCGTAATGAACGAAGATTTAGAACTATTTATGAGAATTTATCCCGTTTTCAAAAAGGAGAGCTTTTAATAAATGTAGTGGATCTAAAGAAGGGATACTAGGGATAAGGGTTCTTAGGGAGCAGTAACCATCTGCTCCTTTCTATGTGGATTTCAATAGCAATGAATGCTTTATCGCTTTATGACGATGTGCTATAATAATGGTGATAATTTACATATTAAGGGGGTACAGAAATGCTGATAGGCGTAGATCTAGGCGGCACGAATATCAAGGTAGGCATTGTTAACCAGGAAGGACAGATTTTATATCAAAATAGCCGAACAACAAATCCCAGCAGGCCATATCCGTTGATCATCCAGGATATCATCGAGCAAATCGAAGGGTGTGTGTCACAATTAAATGGAACCGTAGAGGATATCAAGTCTATTGGTATCGGAATTCCGGGAATTGCAGAACTTCAAACTGGAAATGTGATTTACTGTACAAATCTGTCATGGTATGATGTGCCAATGGGAGAAATGATCAGAACGCATTTCAATAAACCTGTTTATATAGAAAATGACGCAACCGTAGCGGCACTGGCAGAGAGTGTATCCGGATCAACAAAGGGCCTGGCCAACTCTGTATTCCTCACGCTTGGTACGGGTGTGGGCGGCGGAATCATTATTAACCACAAGGCTTACAGCGGAAGCCATGGCGCAGGTTCAGAAATCGGGCACATGATTGTGGGAGAAAATTTTTATGAATGCAACTGTGGAAGAAATGGTTGCCTAGAGACCTTCACTTCTGCTACAGCAATGATTCGGTATGCCCAAAAGCGTATTCGGGAAGGTGTTGTTGATACGGAAATCTTGAATATAGCTGAAGGAAATATAGAGAATATTACTGCAAAAGTGATTTTCGATAGCGCCCAAAAAGGAGATCAATTAGCAACAGAAGTAGTAGAAAGAATGATCAAGTACCTTTCTATCGGTATTGCAAATATCCATAATATGCTGGACCCAGACCGAATAACGATTGGCGGTGGCGTATCCAAGGCAGGAGATGCCCTCTTAGAGCCGCTGAGAGAGGCTGTAGCAAAACTAGCATTTTGCAAAGGTGTAATCTATGGAGATATTACATTGGCTCAATTGGGTAACGATGCTGGGATTATCGGAGCCGCCTTTTTAGGTGAAAGTCTGTAGTGTTATAGAGCGGAGTCAGTAAGGTTATTACGAAAAATATATTCAGGAGGGATTAACCATGGATAAAATTCTATTTAATTTTTCTAAGGCAGCAATACGGGAGCATGAACTGGATTATTTACAGGAGCCTGTGGCACAGATGCATCGACTGCTTCATGAAAAAACAGGAGCCGGCAGGGATTACTTAGGATGGGTGGACTATCCCATATGTTATGATAAAGAGGAGTTTGAAGAAGTCATCAGAGCCGCGGAAAAGATCCAAAAAGATTCACAGGTGCTAATCGTAATCGGGATTGGAGGCTCTTATCTTGGTGCTAGAGCTGCAATTGAAATGTTAACCCATTCCTTTTACAATCTACTGCCGGAGAACCAACGGCAGGCGCCGCAAATATTCTTTGCAGGACAGAATATCAGCAGTGCATATCATCGCCAACTCATGGAACTTATCCAGGACAAGGATGTAAGCCTGCTGGTCATATCCAAATCAGGTACCACCACAGAGCCAGCCATTGCTTTTAGATTGTTGAGAGCTTTTATGGAAGAAAAATATGGAGAAGAGTCAGGCAAAAGAATTTATGCCATTACAGATAAAAGCAAGGGTGCCTTGAGAAAGCTGGCAGAAGAAAAGGGCTATAAGACCTTTGTAATCCCTGACGATGTAGGGGGAAGATATTCGGTTTTGACACCGGTAGGACTCCTGCCAATTGCTGCAGCGGGTATTGATATCAGAAGGATCATGGAAGGTGCACGAGATGCCTATGAAGAGTATAATAATGCGCATCTAATGGAGAATCCATGCTATCAATATGCTGCACTGAGAAGCATTTTATATAGGAAAGGAAAAGGGATAGAGGTGCTGGCTGCTTATGAGCCTGCCTTACGTTATTTTGCAGAATGGTGGAAGCAGCTTTTTGGTGAAAGCGAAGGAAAAGACGGGAAGGGCATTTTCCCTGCTTCTGTAGAGTTTTCTACGGATCTTCATTCCATGGGACAATTTTTGCAGGATGGAACAAGGAATCTTTTTGAAACAGTGCTTTGGGTAGAGCAGCCAAAAGAGGAGGTATGTATTTTAAAAGATCCTGATAATTTAGACGGTTTAAACTTTATCAGCGGCAAAACGATGGATTTTGTCAATCAAAAAGCCTTTGAGGGAACACTGCTTGCACATACGGACGGGCAGGTACCCAATCTGATTATTCGCATTCCTGAAGCAGATGCATATAACTTTGGAAGGTTGGTTTATTTCTTTGAAAAGGCCTGCGGCATGAGCGGATATCTATTAGGAGTGAACCCTTTTGATCAGCCGGGTGTTGAGGAATATAAGAAAAATATGTTTGCATTGTTAGGAAAGCCAGGATTTGAATCGCTACGGGAAGGTTTAGAGAAACGACTCTCAAAATAAAGGATCGGGGGTGTTTTATTTGAAACTAATCCTAGACACGCATACTCACAGTATATCCAGCGGGCATGCTTACAGTACCATACAGGAAATGGCTGAAGGTGCAAAAAATAAAGGATTAAAACTAATGGCTGTGACAGACCATGCACCTAAGCTTCCTGGAGCCTGCCACATTTATCATTTCTGGAACTTAAAAGTGATTCCCCGAATCATCCATGGGGTGGAGATTCTTAGAGGCGTAGAGGTTAATATACTTGATGACCAAGGAACGATTGACTTAGACGAAGATATTCTAACAAGGCTTGATTTAGTCATAGCCAGCCTCCATGATGCTTGTATTGAACCGGGAACCATAGAAGAAAACACCAATGCGCTGATTGGAGCAATGTCGAATCCGTATGTTCATATCATTGGACACCCTGGTAATCCGCGTTATCCTATAGACATTGACCGCATGGTTCGCGCTGCAAAGGAAAAAAACGTATTAATTGAAGTAAACAACAGTTCTTTCCACGTAAGACAAGGCAGTAAAGACAATTGTACTGCCATTGCATTAAAAGCAAAGGAGCTGGGCTGTAGGGTTGTGGTAGGCAGTGATGCACATATTAGCTATGATGTAGGCAAATTCGATACAGTTTTAGAAATTTTCCGCAGAATCAATATGCCTGAAGAACTGGTAATAAATGCATCCGTAGAGAAACTAAAAAACTTTCTTTTGGAGAAAGGGAAAAAAATATAAAGGATGCTTGATGCAGCATCCTTTTCTATCAGATTTAACTTCGCAGCAGCAGAAACTTTATAACACTAAAAAACTCTCTTGTATAATATTTAACCTTTGTACCGATAAAGGGGTGCATCTTTGCTGCACTGCCGCTGATTTCTATGTCGAGATATTTTGCGATGCGGAGTGCCCGATACAAATGAAAGGTATTGGTAACTACTACAGCGTGGCGGAGTTCTTCTTTTTCCATGATTTCCTTGCTAAACTTTAGATTTTGAAAGGTATTGTAAGAGTTTTCTTCTAAAAATATATCTTCTTGAGGAATTCCGTTCCGGACGAGATAAGCGGCCATGGCCTTGGCTTCTGTTGTAATCTCATCATGTCCTTGGGCTCCGCTGACAATGATCTTTTGCCCATATCCCAAATGATAAAGCTCGATGGCTTTATCCAGACGGTATCGAAGTAAGGGGCTTGGCTGGTCGCCCCAAAGATGGGCACCTAATACGATCAAAGTATCAGAGGGTACTGGCTTCTCCCGAAAAGGTGCAGCGATAATTTTCCATTGAATAGCGCAAAATAATAAAGTGAAAGCTAATAAAAGTACCAGCAACAGCTGCTTTGTCTGAAGCATAAAGACCTCCTGCAAAAGTAGTTGACATCATTTATTATATTGTATTTCTTTCTGATCGTAAACTCAAATTGTTTATACAATAACTATATATTTATAAAATAAAGGAGGAGTCAAAATGACGAGAATAAAGCCGCTGGCACCTGAAGCGGTGGATCAGGATAGTCAGCAAATATTTGAAGCTTTTTTGAAACAGCGGGGAAATATCCCCAATATGTTTAGAACATTGGCGCATCGGCCAGAGTTACTCAAAACTGCATATAAGCATTTTTCTACGATCCTAAATACAGGAACTGTAGACATCCGGTTAAAAGAAATGGTAGGTGTCCGTGTATCTCAAATGAATCAATGCGCCTACTGACTAGCATCGCATACTGTTTTGGCAAAACAGTTCGGTGTATCGGAAGAAGCGATTTATGCGATGGCAGATAAGGAAGATAATCCGGAATTATTTACAGCGCGGGAAAAAGCTGCCTTGGAATTTGCAGAACGAATGACCGTGGATTCCAATAACGTGGATGAGGATTTATGGAATCGGCTAAAAGAACATTTTGATGAAGGTGAAATTATTGAAATTGCCTGCGTTATAGGAGTGTTTAACTATTTTAACCGCTTTAATAATGCGTTGAAAGTAGATATAACAAAATAAAAGTGATGTTTTGCAGAAAATATAGTTTTAAGAATAGACAAAAACTTCTAGAGCGATCCTAGAAGTTTTTGTCTATTCTTGAGAAAATAACAAATACTAAATAAAAATAAATGTAGCAGAGGGTGAGTGAATGAAAGCATTAGAGTTGACCTATGGAAATCTATTGAGAATGTCTTTTTTGGTTTTAAATCCATTCAAAAAAGCTGTAATAAAAACACAATGCAAGGTTCATAAGTATATTAACATACAAGCATTGAAGATATTAAAAAATGATAACCATACTAGTGCATACGAATTTTTCGGCAAATATATTATGGCATTAAATGATGGAGCTGTTTGGGCAGATCAAGACTTCAAAAGTAGTGGACACTTCTATAATCCTCATAAGAAGAAGGGCATGTATGGTGCACAAAATGCTATGAATCTGGGAAGAGCCTATTATCAAAAATCTCTTGATCTTTGGGGATTGAAGGAGCCGGAGAAGTCTCTTTTTTATCTTGGTGCTGCTTTGCATATCATACAGGACATGACAATTCCACAGCACGCAAATATAAGACTATTGGATAATCATAGGCAGTACGAAAATTTTGTGAAAAGGACTTATCAATATTGTGATGATTTTAAAGTTGAAAGTGGTGCATACCGGCTGAATACTATTGATGAATATATTCGCTTCAATGCCAGAATCGCGTTGAAAATTTATAAAAAGTTTAAGATTATACCGGATACAGAACTTCGCTATTATAGAACAACAAAATGTATACTCCCATTAGCAGCAAGAACAACAGCCGGATGCATGCTGACTTTTTATGATGATATGAAAAAAGAACAAAGAAAAAAGCTGCATTAAATAAAACTATTTTTCATAGGTGCTATTTTTAGGGTATAATAAGCCTAATCACAGTATGAAAAATACGAGGAGGAATATAATGAATGAAGTAATTAAATTGTTAAGAGCACATCGTTCCATTCGAAAATTTACCACGCAAGATATTTCACAGGAGCATCTAAAAGAGATCGTTGAAGCAGCTCAATGGGCATCTAGTTCTACTTTTGTACAAGCCTACAGTATTATTGGTATCAGAGAAATAGAGACAAAAAAAAGATTAGCAGCCCTATGTGGAGAACAGCCTTATATAGAGAGTTGCCCCGTTTTTTTAGTATTTTGTGCAGATTTGCATCGATTGGAACATGCTTGCAGCATCCATAATACAGCAATGATTGGAGAGTATACAGAGTCTTTCATCATGGCAACCGTCGACGCTGCATTAGCCGCACAAAATGCTATGATTGCAGCGGAATCTTTGGGACTTGGTGGTGTGTATATCGGAGGAATTCGAAACCAACCGCAAATAGTAAGTGAATTGCTGACATTGCCTAAGTATGTATATCCTGTTTTTGGAATTGCATTGGGTTATCCGGCTCAAGATCCAGAGCAAAAGCCAAGACTGCCCATGAATGTAGTTTATAAAGAGGAACGGTATGATGATTCAGGAGACAAAGAAAGAATCTTAGAATATGACAAGATTATCAGTGATTATTATACCCGTCGTACAAAGGGCAAGCGATCAGATACATGGACCGAGCAAATGGCTGAAAAGATGCAGGCAGAAACAAGATCCCACATGAAGGAATTTTTACAAAAACGAAACTTTCTTTTAAAATAAATTTTCTAAAAGAAGATATATACATATTGGCATGAATAGAGGCAACATAGACTTCATATGGAAGTTGTGGTATGATTAGGAAAAATATTTTACTAAAGGAGATTTATAATGGAGAACAAGATTTTAGCAAAAGTAGGGGAAAAGGAGATTACACAGGAGGATTTAAACATCGCTTTAAAATATGCGCCTAGAGAGCAAGCTGCTCAATTTAATACCCTTGAGGGAAAAAAGTATTTGTTAAATGAAATGATTATGCAGGAATTAATATACCTTGAAGCAAAAGATAAGGGATTAGATAAAGATGCAGCTTATCAAAAAGAATTAGAAGCACTCAAAGAAAATCTATTAAAGCAACATGCGATTAATCAGTTATTAAAAAGTGTT
Organism: Geosporobacter ferrireducens; assembly: GCF_001750685.1. Lineage (GTDB taxonomy): Bacteria > Bacillota > Clostridia > Peptostreptococcales > Thermotaleaceae > Geosporobacter > Geosporobacter ferrireducens. The sequence continues at coordinate 4,956,419 of NZ_CP017269.1, forward strand.
GTAGTGGAAGAAAAAGAGGCAAGAGAATATTATACATCTCATCCAAACCAATTTCAACAAGGAGAGTCTGTAAGAGCAAGGCACATCTTGATTCATGAAGAAGAAACTGCAAAAGGTGCCCTTGAAGAATTGAAAAGCGGGAAATCCTTTGAGGAGGCTGCTGCTGAATTATCTGAATGTCCGTCAAGAGCACAAGGTGGAGATTTAGGATATTTCGAAAAGGGCAAAATGGTTCCGGAGTTTGAAAAGGCAGCTTTTGAATTAGAGGTAGGCCAGGTAAGTGATTTAGTAAAGACACAGTTTGGTTATCATATTATTAAATTAGAAGATAAAAAGGAAGCTACGGTTGTCCCTTTTGAGCAAGTTAAAGGTCAAATTATTAGTTATCTGGAAAAAAACCTACAAAATAAAAAAGTAGTAGAGCATGCAAACCAATTAAGGGAACATTACCCGATTGTCATTCATGAGGATCAATTAGTATAATACAAATAAAAAGAGAAGGATCAATTTTAAATGATCCTTCTCTTTTTATTTGCAAAAGTTTAATACAGAACAGAGGTCTTCAGGAAAACTAGATTTTCCGTAGGGACGACCTGCACTCGCCCGATACATATCAAATTCTCTTAAATTAATTTTTGAGTAATCCGTATAAACCCTTGTAAAGAAGCATAATTCTCGTATCCCCTAAGCATTAGATATGATAAAATGAAGATAATAGAGGGGGGAGAGCGTTGGCTTTAGACATTGTGGTGCAACTGACCAATAAGGTTTCAGTCATTTTGGTGATTGCTTTTTTGCTTTCTAAGATTCCGATTTTTAAAAACGTGTTGTTGAAAAAAAGCCTTAGTACACAGGATAAGTTTTTTTTGATTTTAATTTTTTCAATATTTGGTATAATCGGAACCTATTATGGTATTCCCATTAAGAATGCTATTGCAAACAGCAGCATTACCGGGGTTGTAGCAGGCGGATTATTGGGAGGGGCGGAGGTGGGTATTGGAACGAGTTTGCTGGTAGCTCTCTACCGTCTGTACATGGGAGGATATGTAGCTCCCGCCAGTGCGTTGACGACGATAGCCGCGGGAACTTTAAGCGGAATGCTTAACCCTCATTTTTTAAAAGTGAGAAATAAAGGGGTCTATGGCTTTGTGGTTGCACTCGTCTGTCAAATATTTTTATTTTTAATGATCCTTCTTTTAGCAAAACCTTTTGAGGCAGCTAGAGAGCTTGTTGGAATTATAGCTTTTCCAATGATCGCAGTAAATTCTTTCGGTGTAGCTATTTTTATTTCTATACTGGATAATATTTTTAAAGAGCAGGATAAGGTCGGGGCCTTTACAGCTCAGCTTGCACTTGATATTGCCAATAAAACACTTCCATATTTAAGACATGGGTTAGATTTTGAAAATGCTCAAAAAGCTGTGGAAATCATTTATAATATGGTGGATCATGTTTCTGCCGTAGCAATAACGAGAGGAGAATTGATCTTATCCCATATAGGTACTGGTGTGGATCATCATTGTCCGAGAGATAAGATTATGAATCGCAGCACCAAACGGGTATTGCGGACTGGTGAATATACAATTTCTCAAACAAGGGAAAAAATTGGCTGTCGCATTGTAAATTGTCAACTAATGGCTGCGATCACCATTCCCCTTAAGATGAATGAAAAAATAATTGGTACACTGGTATTGTATAAGAATACAGAGAATAGTATTACATCTGTAGATATACAGCTAGCTTTGGGGCTTGCGCAGCTTTTTTCTACGCAGTTGGAAATCAGCGAGGCGGATAATAAGGAAAGGCTTTTAGAAAAGGCAGAATTAAGAGCACTGCAAGCACAAATTAATCCTCATTTTCTATTTAATGCACTGAATACGATAGTTTCCTTTACAAGGACAGATGCAGATATTGCGAGAAAGCTACTCATTCATCTAGGTAATTATTTTCGCAACAGTTTGCAAAAAGTTGAGGATTTTATTGATCTTCACACGGAAATTAAAAACATTCAGTCCTATCTGGCAATTGAAGAAGCACGCTTTGGTCATAAGATGAAGGTAAGCTATCATATAGAAGACAACATAAGCTGTCAGCTGCCCCCCTTAATTATTCAGCCAATTGTTGAAAATGCCGTAAAGCATGGTTTATTACCGAAGAAAATCGGAGGGACGATTACCATTGCAGCAAGGATGGAGGAATCAGGGACATTGATTACAATCACAGATGATGGCGTTGGTATGACACTGGATAAAATAAAGTCACTATTTCATGACCGAGAAAGCCATCAAAGTATCGGAATGAGGAACGTAGATAAAAGACTGAGAGGAATCTATGGAGAAGGATCGGGTTTAATCGTTGAAAGTGAACCTCAAAAGGGAACAAGGGTGACGGTTCGTATACCTAAAGAACTTTAAGGGAGGATTGCCGATGAGAGTTGTCATTATTGATGATGAAATTCCTGCTTTAAGTGAACTGCGATATCTATTGGAAAAATATGAGGATATTGAAATCGTAGGAGAAGGCTATGATGGTGAAGAAGTGGTGGACTTGATAGAATCGCTAAAACCAGATGTTGTTTTTTTAGATATACATATGACGAACTTGGATGGCATTACTGCCGCCTATCAGTTCATTGAAAAAAATAGTCAACCGCTTTTAGTTTTTGCAACAGGCTATGATGAATATGCAGTGCAAGCTTTTGAATTGAATGCTGTAGACTACATATTAAAGCCCTTTAACGAGGAACGAATAGATATAACGATACAAAGACTGCGTAAAAGTTGCAGTCAACAAGCAATGAATAATAGTAAGACACAGGAAAAAATATTAGACTGTATTGTGAATCTGAAGCTGACAGATAAAATTGCCGTATGGGATCAGGAAAAAATTAAGATTATTGATTTTCAAGATATTTTATATGTAACGGTAGAAGGAAGACAGAGCATTATTGTTACTGAATTTGGGCGGTATTTAGTACATCTAAACCTAAAAGAACTGGAAGTAAGACTCCCAAAGGAGAAATTTTTTAGAACGCACCGTGCTTTTATTGTAAATCTTGAAAATATTGATGAAATCAATTTGTGGTTCAATAATACCTTTGTTGTTCGAATGAGAAACTGTGAAGATGAAATTCCTGTCAGTAGAACCTTTGTAAAGGAATTTCGCAATGCTATCGGATTATAGGCATATGAAATCTATGTTGCTTATAGAACATGTGATGCCTTTTTTTTTGCGTTTCATTCTTCAGGCTACATGTTTTTTCTCTTCTGGGGTAAAATAAAAAAAAGATTCAGGAAAGGAGAAATAACTATGTTAGCTGTATTGCAACAAATGGAGGATAACACGGCTATAATTCTTACTGATCGAAACTACAGAGTGGTTGTTCCTGCGGAGATGATTCCCCAAGGGGCGAAAGTAGGCGATCGGATTTATCTAGAGCTGAGAACCGAAATTGACAACCAGGCAGTTGAAGAGAGAATGGACGCTTTGGAGAATGAATATCTACATACCTTCTTTTAGTAGAAACAAGTTCTATATATGTTTATGCCAAAAACTTTTATTAGCATTTTAAGAGCAGAACTTTATAAACTGGAAGGATGCAAAGACATCAAAAACTGTTTTCATGCATCATTCAATGAAAGTTTATAAAAATGCTACTTACCAAAATGTCTGATAAAAGTTTTTTATTTGCTTTCAAAGACTGGATAAGGATTGTATTTTCTGGAAATATTTATTACAATAATAGATGAATGTTACAGATCAGGAAAAGCTCTATAGTAAGGAGGCATATTATGGCAAGCAATTGTTCTTTTGATGTAGTTTCAGAGGTGAATTTTCAAGAAGTAGACAATGCAGTAAACCAAGCGAAAAAGGAACTGGCGCAAAGATATGATTTTAAGGGCAGTAAAGCTACAATAGACTTAGATAAGGATGAAATCAAAATAACTGCTGAGGATGATTTTCGTATTAAAAATATTGTAGATATTCTACAAACCAAGTTGGTCAAGCGAAATGTTCCTCTCAAATCACTGGATTACGGAAAGATTGAACCTGCAGGCGGCAGTATGGCAAGACAAATCATTACAGTGCAAAGAGGAATATCCAAAGAAAAAGGTAAGGACATCGTTGCCGCTATAAAAAATTCTAAATTGAAAGTACAAGCACAAATCATGGATGATCAGGTAAGGGTTACAGGAAAGGACAAAGATATTCTTCAAGAAGTTATCCAAATGCTAAAATCAAAAGACTTCGGCGTAGAGTTGCAATTTACCAATTATAGATCCTAAAAATTATAAAGTTCCTATGGAATAGGAACTTTTTTTGCAGGTGTTTCAGTGCAGAATCAATTACGATCCGATAGGGGGGATTTTGAAGTGGAAGGAGATCATAAAAAAACTTATTTTTTAATGGTGATGTCCACCATATTTTGGGCAGGAGCTTTTATAGCTGGGAAAATTGGCGTTAGCGAATTTCCTCCTTTTTCATTGGCATTTTTTCGTTTCTTTTTTGCTACCTTTATAATTTTTGGTATAATGATCCGGTATGAAAAAAAGGATTGGCGTTTAAGTGGTAAAGATTGGGGACCCGTTATTCTGCTAGGGTTTATTGGGATGTTCGGCTATCATGTACTTTTCTTTTCTGCGTTGCAATATACTTCAGCAGTGAATTCTTCAATGATTGGAGCTACCAATCCACTGATTACCAGTATACTGGCGGCCTTTTTCCTTAATGAAAGTTTTGGAATTAAACGGTTAGGAACTGTGCTGATGGCTTTCTCCGGTGTGGTTCTTACCTTAACAAATGGGGATATTTCTGTGCTGAAAGCTTTTAATTTCAATAGAGGAGATCTCTTAATGCTGCTAGCTGTGCTGTGCTGGGCAATATACTCTGTTATTAGTAGAAAAGTGATGCACCGTTACTCACCTTTAATCTTGACCTCCTACAGCTTTTTAGTATGCTTGATACTGCTGCTGCCCTTTGTAGTTTGGGAGAAACCCTTAAGTTACTTGCCAGAGGTTAGTTGGAAGGGTTGGAGTTCCGTATTGTATATGTCAATCTTTGCCTCTGTAATTGGATATCTGGTACAGCAGATGTCTATTAAGGAAATTGGAGCCAGCAAGACAGCAGCCTTTATTAATCTGGTACCTGTATTTTCGATCATTCTTTCTGCTACGATTCTTCATGAGAAAGTAACAGGTTTTAAACTATTAAGTGCAGCAATTATCATTAGCGGAGTTTATTTGAACTCTCGAATGAAAAGCATATCTGATGAATCTCTGAAGCAGAGCGGATAAATAAAAATTATTGAACACAACAAGAAACAATGAGGTATAATAGAATAGCATATGTCTCAAGTGGTAAATAATACAGTTTTAAAAAGCCCTATGGATATGGAAAAAACAGTTCTTCCTTAGACGGCTTATAAAAAGAGAGAAATTTTGAAATACTTTAAAAGAAAACTATATTACACTGCTTTGGCAGTAGAAAAGAGGAATAGAAATGGCAGATAAACAGATTATCAGTTTTTATGATGAAGATGGGCAAAAGATAGAATTTGAACTGGTAGAGATTATTGAGATGGAAGATAATAAATATGCACTGCTAGCGCCTATAGGAGAAGAAGATGACGCCTATGTATACAAAATTGTAGAAATGGATGGAAAAGAAGAATATGTAGTAGTTGAAGATGATGATGAATTTGAAAGAGTTTTAGAGGAATATGATTCCTATTTTGACATTGAATAGGGGGAACTGCAATGGAGCCAATGGTGGTCATGCTAATGGAAAAAGAGCAGGGCACAGGGTATCTTATCAAGGAAATTGGTAGTTATAGGGTGATGGAGGGGGGGGCCTATATCGATGCCATCTACCTTATTGAAAAGGTCGTACATCTCCGCCTGACAACGGATCGAGATTTAGAAGATTGGGAATATGCAGCTGTATTTGATTATTATGACACAGAGGTTTTTGGACAGATTATTCTTTCTATTAATGAAGTAGAAGAAGAGTTTAATCCTGTTTGGGAGATCACTTTTCCTTTTACTGATTCACAAGAAGGAATGGAGAATCTGTTAGAAAGGATTATAACAATTCATAAAACAGAATTAAACAGTACTTATGAGGGGATTCAAGATAAGAAAGAGGAATATGAATAAAGCCTTAGAGGGATACCGCTAGGGCTTTTATTTAATCAATCAACAAAAGGAGTTTTTTAAATGGAGCAACCAAAAGAATTAAAAGGCTGTTCACTAGAGGAGTTGGAGTTTTTTTTCAAAGAGATTGGAGAACCCTCCTATCGGGCTAAGCAAGTTTATCAGTGGATACATAAAGGGGTCCAATCTTTTGAAGGAATGACGAATCTACCTAAAACGCTAAGAAACAAACTAGAGGAAAAAGCCTGTTTGAATCATTTAATTATAGTGGACAAATTGGTTTCAACTGTGGATGGTACGCGAAAATACCTTATGCAGCTGGAAGATCAAAACATTATAGAATGTGTGCTCATGCGTTATGATTATGGAAATACGCTCTGCATATCTTGTCAAGTAGGCTGTAGGATGGGTTGCAGTTTTTGCGCGTCTACGCTGGAAGGAGTTATTCGTAACCTCAGCGCCGGAGAAATGTTAGATCAGGTTTTAACGGTGCAAAAAGATTTGGGTGAGCGGATTTCGAATGTTGTATTAATGGGAAGTGGAGAACCGCTGGATAATTTTCAAGAGGTAAAAAGATTCTTAGAAATTATCAATCATCCAGAAGGAGTGAATATCAGTTTAAGAAATATTACAATTTCAACTTGTGGTCTTGTACCTCAGATCATGGAGCTGGCAGACGAGAAGCCACAAGTTACCTTAGCTATATCTCTCCATGCATCAAACGATCAATTGAGAAGTCAAATGATGCCGGTGAACAAGTCCTACCCTTTACAAACCCTTATGAAAGCCTGCCGATATTATATTGAAAAAACCAACAAGCGAATTACTTTTGAATATGCCTTGATTCATGAGGTTAATGATACAGAGTATCATGCTAAAGAGTTAGTTGCGTTATTGAAAGCTTTGCTCTGTCATATAAACCTTATTCCGCTGAATAAAGTCAACGAAAGAAAATATGAAGCGCCCAATGCTGAACGAGTCAAGCGATTCCAACAAATATTAAAGCAAAAAGGAATTGAGGCAACCATCCGCAGAGAATTAGGGAGTGATATCAATGCAGCCTGCGGTCAACTTAGGCGAAGATATTTAAAGGAACAGAAAGAGTGTTAAAAATCTTTTGGAATGGTGAGCAAATTTAGTTCATAGAATATTATGAAACGAGAAGGAATTTCAAAAAAGTTGGCGAATAATATTGTAACGAAAGAATATTTTGAATTAAATAAAAGTTATATTCGTGCTCAACAATTCCAAAGGAGGAGATTAAAATGGTTAAGTTAATTACCGGAGGAAAAGGTACAGGCAAGACGAAGAAAATGATTGACATGGCAAATCAGTTGGCGAACAACGGCAAAGGAAATGTAGTTTTCCTGGATGATGATAATCGCCACATGTATGACCTCAAACACACGATCCGTTTTATCAGCTTGCATGAATATCCTGTGAATGACGAAAAAAGTTTTCTAGGATTTTTATGCGGAGTGCTTGCAGCGGATCATGATATTGAGGTCATTTTTATTGACGGACTTTTAAAAATTGCGAATATTGCTATGGATAATGTGTCTGAAATTATCGATCAAATCGAAACGCTTTCCCAAAATCATACAATAGATTTAGTTGTCTCTCTCCACTGTGAGCCTGTTAATTTACCGCAAAAATTGAAAGAATATATGGTAGTATAAAATAGGGCTATAATGCCCTGTTTTTTCACTATATACATCTAATAATAATGACAATGGAAGGATGAAAAAGAACAGTGAATAACAGGGAAGACGTTTTACAGATCGACAGCGATTATCCTATTCGAATCCTCCGGGAGGATCCACAAACTGCAGATGTTGATTTGTTTATTGATTTATCTAATCGAAGCATCAATTTAAAACTGTGTTCTATTGAATCTTTAGGAATTTCAAGAATACAGTTGCCACAGGTTCGTGGAATACTTATTCGATATTGTAAAAAAGAGAAGAATGGCAGTGCTACAATTCACTTTTTAAGAAACATTGATTTATATTCTCATATTATGAACTTTGAAGTCAATTACGCTGAAATGATTATTAACGTAAAAGATGCAGAAGATGCTGTTGAATTTTTATTAGAAAAAAATAAAAAACTTTAAAATTCTTACATAAAATCAATGAAACATTTTATAGAGTAGGTTTAAATTTAATGAACTCGGTTATACTAAGTTCAAGTAAAACTTGTTAACCATCATTTATTTTGAAAAGGTATAGGAGGCATTTAGGCAATGAAGGAAGGAACTGTGAAATGGTTTAATAACGAAAAAGGTTTTGGTTTTATCGAAGTGCCCGGTGAGCCGGATGTATTTGTGCATTATACAGCTATAACCGGAGAAGGCTTTAAGAGCTTGGAAGAGGGTCAAAGAGTTCAGTTTGAAGTTACAAAAGGTGATCGTGGACCTCAAGCTACTAATGTAACAAGATTATAAAATACCAAAAGTCTCTACAAAGATTAGCGTAGAGGCTTTTATATTTTATTAAAGGAATCTTAGAGGGTGCCGTAGAAGTAAATATAGAGAACGAACATGGATAGAATTTACGAGGATGCCGCATTAAAAATGACAGAAATAGGAATTGGTACTTGCTGGATTCGAGGATTTTTTGATAGAAATTTGATTCGAAATGTGATAGAAATAAAAGAGGGCGAAATAAACGGCTGTTTGCATTGCTTTGGAATAGAAAAAAAGGCTGTAAAGCGAAAACTTCGCCAATCAAGAAATAGAAGAGATTGGATTTAAAAATGATTAGAACAAAACGATTATAGAATATATGGATACACAGCAAAAATGGATGTACATAATGGATAGTGTAAGGAGGCGACGATGAAACGAAGATGGTGGATTGTTTGTATCTTGATATGGAGCATTTCCATAACTGCATGCAGCAATAAAACAGATTTAGATCAAGAAATGATACAGTTTGACAACAACAATGAAATGCTTACACAAGAGGAAGCGCTGGACCGCCTGATGACTTTGCCACAAATTAAGGCGATCGTAGAAGCAGGGAAAGAGATAGAAATTAAAGAAATTCACGAACCCACAGAGGAAGAGCCGATTTGGGAAATAGTTATTGCTGAGAAGGGTAGTAAAGTGAAGCAGGTGTATATTCTAAATGCTTTCACCGGTGAACTTCTTGAAAATTCAATAGGGCATAATCAGGATGAAGATATCGAGGACCTAAAGGCAGATATGTCGGATACATTGGTATGGGTATTTGAAAACTGGCAGAGTTTTCATTACACCAACTATGATCCTACCCGGTTGGGATTGGCCTTTGATCTTAATTTTAGATTGGCTTATATTTTTAATAACTATGATGAAAATGTTCAACAAGTAGAGCAGCAAAAAATTACATCGGAGGTAAAGATTCTTGAAATTAAAGATATCGGCATGGCTTTTGATGAAGAAGAGCATACCATGCACGCCCAGCTTCGGATGATTGCCCAGTATCAGCAGCAAATTAACGGAGAGAAGCTGGTAGAGCTGGTAGAAGTCTTATTATTTTCTAAGAATCACTTAGACAATGAGGAAGGTTGGCAAATAACCAATGTAGATATGTATGAAACTGCCCAAAGCAGCAGAAATTTTGAAAAACTATTTTTGGGCTTTAAAAAATAGGCTGATCCGTCAGCCTATTTTTCTAGAAATTTATCACCTAAATATTTTTTTATATCTTGAGGATCACTTTCGGGCGTTATTAAAATCTCTCGCCCGCTTTCCTCTAAATATACTAATATCTCTGTATCCCCTTCAAGAAAGAACTTGGCCACGGTCTCCTCTTTCATTTCACGGATCTTATTTTTATGATGCTTTTTTTTCTCCAACTCTCTCGTAAAATAATACCCCATCATTTCAACGATCTTTGTATAGCGTTTCATAATCTACCTCCTTAGACATCCTCACTAGTTAGTATAGCATATTTTTATAAAATTATAGAAATGTTTATAGGTTTTATCTAAGCAGAAGTATTCTGTATACTATGCTAATTCAGTAGCATGGCGTATAGGTTTGTAGTATAATGGAATTGACCCTAGGCCATAAAAATTCAAGAATATAATAAGAAAATCTGGGTATAAAGATGATGAATATAGGTGAAAGGGGCCTCAAAATGAAGAGTCCAAGAAATATTATGGTGTGTGTAACACAACAAAAGACCTGTGAAAGACTAATTAGAAGAGGTGCCGAGTTAAGGGATGCGTATGACGGAGAGTTATTTGTCATACACGTAGCAAAAGAGGGATGGAATTTCCTGGGAAAAACAAAAGAGGGTGATGCCTTAGAATATTTATTTCAAAAGTCAAAATCCTACGGTGCCAATTTAACCGTTGTTCGATCCCATGATGTATTGGAAACCTTAAAGGACTTGGCAGAAAAGCATGATATTGATCTAATTGTATTGGGAGAATCCCAAGAGGATAGTGAAGAAAATAATATTGTAAGCAAGCTGGGAAAACGTTTGCGAGATGATGTTGGTTTTGAGATTGTTCCGGTAAAAATGAAGAGAAAAGTTGTATAACTTTTTGTGCATCCTTTCAGGGGTGCACTTATTTTTTTTCTGTTCAATTCATTAGAAAAGAGATAAAATAATGCTATCTCATTTAATAAAATGAAATAATCCATCTAAAAGCTGGGGAAGCTGATAGAAGCAATTTCAATATTGTTTTGAAAAAGGAGTAGCGGCTATGGAAACGAAGAGCAGATATAGAACCTATTCTCAGTATTTAAGAGAAAAATATGGAGAGAAAGTATATAAGATTCCGTTGAACCTTCCAGTGACTTGTCCTAATAGGGATGGGATACTGGGCAGGAATGGCTGTATATTTTGTGGAGAAGAAGGAACTGGCTTTGAAAGTCTATGCAATAAGATATCCGTCAGTGAGCAATTAGATCAAAATATAAAATATATTCAGGAAAAGTATAAAGCGGGAAAATTCATTGCTTTTTTTCAAAATTTCACAAATACATATTTACCTTTATCCGATTTCAAAGGGTATATGGGAGAAGTGCTTCAAGATAATGTGGTGGAAATAGCAGTTTCTACACGACCGGATTGTATCCATGATGATTATTTAGAATACTTGAAGGATTTGCAATATAGAACAGGTAAAAACATATCCATAGAGCTGGGCCTGCAAAGTGTGAATTATTATACACTGCAAAAAATCAATCGTGGACATACCCTGGCAGAATTTATTGACGCAATGCTGAAGATAAAAAAGTTCGGTTTTAGCAGCTGTGTGCACCTCATATTAAATCTGCCATGGGATCATGAGGCAGATGTGATCGAAGGGGCAAAGATTCTATCTGCCTTAGGTGTTGAACAAGTCAAGCTTCATTCTCTTTATATTGTCAAAGGAACTGAGATGGGAAGGCAGTATGAAAATGGACAGATAAAATTGATCAGTCTCGAAGAATATGTAGACCGTGTCATTACTTTCTTAGAATATTTGGACCCCAATATTGTTTTACAGCGGATTATCGGAAGGGCACCGGAAGAAAATACGCTTTTCTGCAATTGGGGAACCAGCTGGTGGAAGATCAAAGATATGATTGATGAAAAAATGGAACACACTGACAGCTATCAGGGAAAAAAGTTTAATTATCTAAATGGAAAAGCTGTAAAGCATTTTGTTCCGGAAAAAAGATAGAAGCAGGAGTACGATGGTTTAGACAGAATACAGAAGATACACAAAAAATACAGGCACAAAGGGGGAAACAGTATGAAGCCTATTATTGGCATTTGTACCAACTATTCAACGAATGAAAACATTGGAATAATGACGGAGCTGGGGTTTGAAGGCCAGGACTGGCAGTTGCTTGCCGGTGATTATATCCGTGCCGTAGAACTGGCAGGAGGGATCCCTATCATCATTCCGATCGTAGAGCATCAACAGACCTTAGAACCCATCTTGGAGAGGATTGATGGTATTATATTTTCCGGTGGTTCAGATATTGACCCACAGTACTACGATGAGTTGCCCCGCTATGGATTAGGAAATATTAATCCTGTCCGAGACGCTCAAGAAGTTGCCTTGGCGAAGAAAGTATTATATGAAAAAGATTTTCCAATCTTAGGAATTTGCAGAGGAATTCAGCTGCTTGCCGTAGCATCGGGAGGAACCCTTTATCAAGATCTAAAAAGTCAGCGGCCGGAAGGCTTTAATCATACCCTGAAAATTGCACCTAAATATCATCCGACCCATCACGTGGATATACAAATTGGAAGCAAACTCTATGAAATTTTTGGTAAGGAGCGGATGGGAATCAATGGATTTAATCATCAGGCGGTAAAGGAATTAGGAAAGGATTTCAAGGCAACGATGCTGGCACCGGACGGATTGATTGAGGGAATGGAGCTTTCTGGAGAGCGATTCGTTATCGGTCTTCAATGGCATCCAGAAATGATGATTGAACGGTATCCTGAATACATGGCAATTTTTACAGCCTTTATAGAGAACTGCAAAGGGAAGGCTTAAAAGTGAACTTGATAATAAAATCATTTAAGTGTATTTTTAAGGGCGCATCATATGCGCCCTTAAAGCATTTTTTTATTATTCCCTCCTATAAAAATAATTCAGAACAATCATTTGACAAATGGTATAATAGTCTATGACATACAAATAGGAAAGCTTGAAGGAGGGTTTCTTTTGCGCAATATTTTGCTTGTTTGGGATATCGATGGTACTTTGATTCATAGCAAAGGCTGTGGGAGAAGAGCCATGGAACAGACATTTTATAAACTATTTGGTATAAAAAATGCTTTTCAACAAATACAAATGTCCGGTAGATTGGATGCCTGGATTGTCCGAGATGCATTGATAATGCATAACATACAGGAGAAGAATTTAGCTGTGTTCTTTGATGCTTATTGTGAATTGCTTCAACTGGAAATGAAGGATGCCGAAGCATCGGTACCTATTCAAGGGATTCAAGAACTTCTCCAGTATATAAAAGATCTTTCTAACATATATCATGCGCTGGGAACAGGCAATATTGAGCGGGGAGCAAGGATTAAACTAGCACCTCAGGATTTGAACCGATACTTTCCTGTAGGAGGGTATGGTGATGCTGCGCTAGAGCGCTGGCAAATTATCGAACAAGCTGTTAAAAGAAGCAATGAACACTATAAAGTGATATTCCAGCCAGAGGATATATATGTTATTGGGGATACACCCTTAGACATCGGATGTGGGAAGACTTTGGGCGTAAAAACCATTGCTGTGGCTACAGGGAGTCATGGGCTAGAAGAACTAAGAAAACATGAACCAGACCACCTATTTGCTAATCTAGAGAATTACCATGAATTTTTCCGTATTTTTACTGATAAAGAATATTTATAGGAGGATGTATCATTGGAAAGAATATTTATTACGCTGATCATAGCTAGTTTAGGTGGACTTGTGGGTGTGAAATTGAAGATTCCTGCCGGAGCCATGATAGGCGCTATGATATTTGTAGCTGTCTATAATATTTGGAGTTCAAAAGGATTTATCCCGGAGAATTTTAAAATTGCTGCACAAGTTTTGGTAGGAGGGATGCTGGGATTAAATTTTACGATGGATACCCTCTATGGATTAAAACAAATGCTTATTCCTGCATTGGTAATGATATTGGGTCTGATTGTATTAAGTATTTTGTTAGGTTTTGTAATTTCTAAGACAACAGGTATGGATTTATTAACATCTCTTTTCAGTAGTGCACCGGGAGGGTTGACAGAAATGATCTTAACCTCAGAAGCCTACGGTGCTGATACCAGTAAAGTAGCAGTGCTTCATTTGATTCGTCTGATTAGTGTTATAACCGTGCTGCCTTTAGTGATCAAGGGTTTTATCAGATATATTCACGGGTAGTATTATTGATAATAAGAGGCATAAAAAACCTAAAATCATAACCATATGAAGCTGCTCTAGGATTAGGGCAGCTTTGTTGTTTATCAGCTTGGAAATGTTTATGGAAGAAGACAAAGGGTATTTTAAAAGCATAGAATTACTTGAAAGTCATATCCATAAACATATAAAAAATTTAATATTAAAAGGAGTTGGATGTATGAATGCTATTGAGGAAAAGGCAATTAATACCATGCGTTTTTTGGCTGTCGATGCAGTTGAAAAAGCAAAATCAGGGCATCCAGGAATGCCCATGGGAGCAGCGCCAATGGCTTATATATTATGGAGAGATTTTCTAAAACATAGCCCAACGAATCCAAAATGGCATGACCGTGACCGATTTATTTTGTCAGCAGGCCATGGCTCTATGCTGTTATACAGTCTTTTACACCTCTATGGTTATGACATAAGCCTAGACGATATTAAAAACTTTCGGCAGTGGGGCAGCAAGACACCAGGACATCCGGAAGTACATCATACACCAGGGGTTGAAACTACCACAGGGCCTCTCGGACAAGGCTTTTCCAATGGGGTAGGTATGGCAATGGCAGAAGCTATCCTGGCTGCACATTTTAATACAGAGGATATTACCCTTATAGACCACTTCACCTATGTAATTGCAGGAGATGGGGATATGATGGAAGGGATTGCCTCTGAAGCTGCATCCCTGGCAGGCCATCTACAGCTGGGAAAGCTGATCTGTCTTTATGATGATAACAAAATATCGATCGATGGATCTACAGAGTTAGCTTTTGGAGAAGATGTCGGAAAAAGATTTGAGGCCTATGGATGGCATGTGCAAAAGGTGGAAGATGGCAATGATTTAGGAAAAATCCATGAGGCTATTAAAATGGCAAAGTCTAAGACCCATCAACCCTCACTGATTAGGGTGAGAAACCAGATAGGCTATGGAAGTCCCAATAAGGCTGGGACTGCAGGTGTTCACGGAGAGCCTTTAGGAACGGAAGAATTAAAATTAGCGAAGGCATATCTCCATTGGCCGATAGAGCCTGCTTTCTATGTACCGGAAGATGTAAGAGAACATTTTCTAAAGCAAGCAGAGCAAGGTGAAAAATTGGAGGCTGCTTGGCAGGAGAAATGGGAGGAATACGAAGAAAAATATCCAGACTTAGCAAAAAAATGGAAGCAGTGGCATCAGAAGAAACTGGATGAGGAAACACTTCATATGGATGACCTATGGAGCTTTGGAGATAAACCTGTTGCAACGAGAAATGCATCGGGTGAAGTTTTAAATAGGCTTGCAGGAGTAATTGAAAATCTGATCGGTGGTTCTGCAGATTTAAGTCCATCAAATAAGACATATTTAAAAGGACTAGGAGATTTTAGCGCTACGAATCGAGTGGGTAGAAATATTCGTTTTGGGGTTCGCGAGCACGCAATGGGGGCCATCCTAAACGGCTTAGTGCTTCATGGCGGCATACGTCCTTATGGAGCAACCTTCTTAATATTCTCTGACTATCTAAGGCCGGCAATTCGACTATCTGCCCTGATGAAACTGCCAGTTATTTATGTATTTACCCATGACAGTATTTCAGTAGGGGAAGATGGGCCTACCCATCAGCCAATAGAGCAGTTAGCTGCCCTCAGAGCCATACCGGACCTAACTGTAATACGACCGGCTGATGCAAAGGAAACTGTTAGTGCATGGCAGCAGGCGTTAGAGAATAATGAGGGTCCTACAGCGCTGATTTTGTCACGCCAGAATCTTCCTGTGCTAGAACAAACAGGATCAGCGTGTAGAAAAGGTGGTTATATACTAAAAGGAGAGAAAGAAGATAAACCCGACATACTATTAATGGCTTCAGGTTCGGAAGTAAGTTTATTGATTGATGCGCATGGGGTTTTAGAAAATCAGGGTATTCACGCAAGAGTTATCAGCATGCCCAGCCTAGAAATTTTTCAACAACAGGAACAGGCATATATTGATCAAGTGCTGCCACCAGATGTGAAAGCAAGACTTGCAGTAGAAGCAGCACTGCCAATGGGATGGGAACGATATGTTGGTGATCAAGGCAAGGTTATTGGTATTAATGAATTCGGCGCCTCGGCACCAGGAGAATTGATAATGAAAAAGTATGGTTTTACTGTAGAGGCCGTGGTTGAATCCGCTTTAGGGTTATTGAAGAAATAGAACAAAAGAACGTAAAAGGAGGTATTTAGATGAGTGAATTGGCTTCAAAACAATGCATTCCATGTACAATTGGCACACCACCCCTAAACGGAAAGGAATTGGAGGACTTCCACCAGCAATTAGATCCTCTTTGGAAGGTCATTGATGAGCATCATATAGAGAGAGAATTCTATTTTAAAAATTTCCGGCAGGCGCTGAATTTTACTAATCAAATTGGAGCATTAGCCGAAGAGGAAGGTCACCATCCGGATATTTATCTGAGCTGGGGAAAAGTAAAATTAGTAGTGTATACACATAAAATCGATGGATTGTCAGAGAGTGACTTTGTATTCGCGGCAAAGGTGGATGCAATGAATATATTGTCATAGAGCAATCAAGGAGATGTACCTTTTTCTATTCAACTTCATATTATAGAAGTGAATAGAAAAAGGAGGTGTTTCGATGAATTATTATCCTTATGGCTACAATACGTATCCTTATACTTACTATAGAGGATACACGCCCGGTTATATATATCCACAGGCCCCTGTACTTCCCAATGGAGAGACGAATATTGCAGAATGGCAATCTGAAGAAGCCAGAAGCGAATATCAGGTTAATCATCTTACTATGCAAGCAAGGACAGAGCTTATGAGCTTTTATCGTGAACTGGAAGGTTTCGGAATCGATAGAAGCACAGCCGAGTTTTTGGTTCGTTTCGTAGTATCTTTTACAGTAAATAATGCGGAGAAGTATAGTGGTACCGTTGCACAAAAAGCAGCAGCTTTGTATAGAGACCTTGGGAACCAACATTCATGGATCATCATGATGATGAGAAACTTCGGTATACCGATGCAGCAGATCACGAAGTTGCTCACGACACTGATTGAATATGTATTGACCAGAATGGCAGGGCCTGTACGGCCACCAGAGTCAATCGACCAAAGGTCTGTTAGAATAACAAATCAAATCAGAGAACAAACTACTGTTTTCGCAGAACTGGATCGTTATGGTGTAACTGCCAGTATAGCAAATTCGATTGTAAGAGCGGTAGTATTATTTACATTAAGAAATAGTACTGTGGATGAACCGCCGAGAAATATTCGTAGAAGGGCTGATGAAATTTATAGATTGCTGGAGAAATCTAATTTAAATCTTATCAGCGATTTGCGGGCATATCGTATCCCACCAGGACAGATACGCGGGATTCTAAGAAATATTATTATATTCACACTAAGAGATATCTATACAACTTAAGCAAACCATGAGTTGATAAATAAATCTGAATGATTAAATCATTCAGGTTTATTTATCGTGAAGCTTTAAGAACATATCCCTATCTTTGGAATATATTTATAGTAAATGGAATTTGTGAGGTGGAAAAAATGTATAATACAAATACAATACAATGTCCTCCAGGAACAATGCCTTATATCATTCGTGTAGGAGATACTTATTATAACCTTGCCCAGAGATATAACACGAGTATCCCGGCTCTTATTTCTGCAAACCCTTTTGTGAATCCTAATCTGCTAATGATTGGTCAAAGAATTTGTATACCTAGACAGCCCATTTATCCTGCCTGTCCAGAAGGAAACTACTATACAATAAAGCAAGGGGATACATTATCTGCCATTGCGCTTTTTTATAATGTTTCACTGGATGATCTAATAGAAGCAAATCCTGCAATTGATCCGGATCGTTTATCAATTGGGCAAATTATATGTATTCCATTGGCTACTCCTCCAGTGCAGTGTCCACCGAATACTACCCAGTATACTGTTGAAAGTGGAGATACCTTTTATAGGATTGCGAGCAGATATAGTATTACTGTTGAAAGGTTAGCGGAGGCAAATCCGAGAATCAACCCCTATGGACTTTTAGTTGGGCAAAAATTGTGTATTCCTAAGGTTGAATAAGCGTAAAAAAATTCTTCATACAAACATGAAGAATTTTTTTTGTCATGAATCCTAAAAAACGATCTTTAAAGAAACTTATAAAGGCAAAAGTTCATGTACATACTTTCAATAAAATAGGTTTAAAATAATACCAGTATCCAAAAAATGAAGGATTCACCATAGCGGAATAACTCTATAACTCAATGCAGCTTTATTGAAAATAAGTGTTTATAAAATTAAAAAACGAAATAACAAAGGAAAGAGAGGAATAAAAATGATAGCAATTGTATCATTGCTCGCATTAATTATTGCGATATTTATCGGATTTAAAAGGGGCATCAATACAGGGCTAGTCAGTATAACTGGTGCTTATATTCTAGGATTCTTCGTTACGCAATTAAACGAAAAAACACAACAGACTGTTCCGCTTTCAGATCCGGCGGGTAAGTTTACGACGCTGGTAAATGGATGGCCCAATTCCTTATTCTTTATATTGCTAGGTGTTACGCTGCTTTTCAGTGTTGCTAAGGTGAACGGCACACTGTCTTTATTGGCTAGAAAAAGTGCCAGATTATCTGGAGGAAATAAGAAACTGATTCCAATTATATTTTTTGCATTGGCCACAATTATTGCAGCCATAGGACCGGGGAATATAGCAGTTTGTGCATTATTACTTCCCATCGCTATGAGTATTGCATCAGAAGAACATATTAGTCATCTGTTGATGGCAGGAATGGTTATTGCAGGATCCAATGCAGGCGGATTATCTCCTTTGGCACCTACCGGAATCATTGCAGGAACCCTTTCCGCGGGTATTGGACTGGAAAATGTAGGAATGAGTATTTTCTATAATATGGTCTTTGCACAGTTGATCATTGCATTAGTCTTATATATTATTTTGGGTGGGTACAAGCTTACTTCAAAAACAGAGGGAGCGAAGGCTGCCATAGAACCTTTTAATAATAAGCAAATGTTGACCATTGCTATTATTGTATTAGTGGTTGTAGCCGTAATTGTTTTCAAGGCACATTTAGGATTTGCAGGCTTTGTAGGTGCTACGATATTATTATTGCTGCATGCGGCAGAAGAAAAAGATTCGATTTACAATGTACCATGGTCCACACTATTGTTGGTTTGTGGTGTTGGTGTTTTGGTAAACGTTGTTAGCATAGCTGGTGGGATCACTACATTGACAGATGCACTATCTACTTTTATGACAGCTAGAACCGCAGCACCCATCATGACGATTATTGGTGGACTGATGTCTGCAGTTTCATCGGCTTCCGGTGTAGTAATGCCAACATTAATTCCCGCAGTACCTGGATTGATCGAGAGATTAGGAGCAAATATTTCACCTACTACTTTGGTCTCAGCGATTATTCTGGGGGCACATGTTGTAACCAATTCACCGCTGTCAACCCTAGGTGCTTTGGCAATGGCTTCTGCAGGAGATGATGTGGATAAAGGAAGATTATTTAGAGATTTACTGATTTTAGGTTTTGGAGGAAGCTTGTTTGGGGCTTTGATTGTATACCTGGGCATCGTAAGATAAACGGTTTAAAATATATAGAATAGACCTCTCTATAAGCTATAGCAAAGAATAATAAAACTTCCTAAATTCATTCTTTTAGGAAGTTTTATTTATATCCAGAATAGCTTTTGTTCCAAAACTGGTTATCAATTACAAAAAAAAATGGTAAAATAGTAGTTGGAATATGGAGGAGGAGGGGATCAAAATGCAAATCCGCCAATGGAACAAAATATTAATTCCCTATGAGCAGGCTGTCGAAGAATTAAAAGTAAAGTTCAAAGGGATTCGAACCGAATTAAGAGAAATTAACGAATATTCCCCTATAGAATTTGTAACTGGAAGAGTAAAAACGGTATCTAGTATTTTGGAAAAAGCAAAAAAATATAATGTGCCGGATGATCAGATCGAAGAAAAAATTGAAGATATTGCTGGAATTCGGATTATGTGTCAATTTGTTGATGATATTTATAGTGTGATTGAACTGATTCGTCAGAGAGATGAAAAGGATCTAAAAGTCTTATATGAGAAAGACTATCTACATAATGAGAAAGAAAGCGGCTATAGAAGCTATCATGTGATTATTGAATACCCGGTTCAAACAGCCTATGGGCAGAAGAAAATTCTTGCAGAAATACAGATCAGAACCTTAGCGATGAATTTTTGGGCAACCATAGAGCATTCTCTGCATTATAAATATAAGGAGAATATTCCTGAGAGGATCAGGGAGCGTCTGAAAAAGGCAGCAGAGGCGGCCCATCGATTGGATGAAGAGATGTGGGAGATTCGGGATGAAGTAATCAATGCACAAAAACTATTTGAGGTAAAATCCAATACGGTTTCCAGCATTGTAAATAATATCCAACTACTAAATCTTATCGGAAGAAAAGGCGAGGCACGGGAATTTCAAGAAAAATTTGAAGCCCTATGGGAAAAAGGAAATGTTGGAGATTTAAAAGAGTTGCTGCATACGATTAAGTATGTGGTAGCAAGATTTCAAGCCTTTGACTAATTGAATCTGAACTGGGTGTAGGGGGAAAACAAATGAAAAAAGTAGTTGCAGTTTTAATCTGCGGGCTTATGACGATGACGCTGTCAGGATGCAACAGTGCTAAGGTCGATCAATTGAATGATCAGCTAATACAACTGACACAGGAAAAAGAAGAGGTTATACAGGAAAAAAACAAGCTTCAGGAGGATCTTAGCGAAAAGGAAGAGACCATCAATCGCCTCCATGAAGAGCTTATGGCAATTGAAACGAAATATGATTTGTCCATCAAGGAAATTCGGTTGATTTCTGATGAAATGTATAAAGAAGGTGAACCGGAGGGGAAAATTTATGGTAAATTTAGTGCTGCTGTAAAGATAAAAAACAATACAGAAGAGGATATCTTAGATATAAAAACCATTGCAAGACTTGAAACCAGTTATGCAAACTATCCTAAATCGCAGCCGAAGATCACTGTAACAAAAATGGATACGATGGAACGGTTAAAGGTCGGAGAAGAAAGAGAAATCGTTTTTAGTGATTTTTCTGTAGATCATCCAGAAGTAATTCAGGAACTGATCATTAATGTAGTAGATCGGGGTGAAGTGGCAAAAGTAAAGATTCCAAAAGCTTTTCCGCCAGGAGTTGAGGATTAGAGTAAAGGAGATGGAAATATTCCACCTCCTTATTTTCTGGACCCTTTTTTCTTTTTTGCAACGGAAAAGCCAAAGCCTCCCAAGGACTTTTTGAGGCCGTAATATTGACCATGAGAATAGCAAATAGGATTAGATGCATCTAGATGGAACTTGTTTTTGTGATCCATGTATGTATCATCTACATTTACAGCTAAAACTTTTGCTAAGAACATGTCATGGGAACCCAGTTTTAGTATCTTTTCAACCTGACATTCAATGTTTACCGGACTCTCTTGAATGAGAGGTGCTTTTACTTTACTGGCAGGTGACGGTGTTAGGTTCATTTCTAAGAACTTGTTAACGTCTCTGCCGGATTTGACACCACAGTAATCTGTAGCTTTTACCAAAGCCTCTGTGGTTAGATTAATAACAAATTCCTTTGTCCTCTCAATGATTTCATAGGAATGTCTTTCAGGTCTTACTGAAATATAAGTCATTGCAGGATCTGAACATACGGTACCTGTCCAAGCAATCGTAATAATATTATAGTTTTCTTCACAATCACCACAGGTTACTAAAACTGCAGGAATAGGATAGACCATAGTTCCCGGTTTCCAAGTTAATTTTGCCAAAACTACCACTCCTATAACAATTTTGATCTTTCTATACTATTGTATCTTAAATCGGAAAAAATACATATAAGGATTCAGAAATTTGAAAAATGCAAGCAGGTGAAACAATGGCCATATACGTAATCGCAGATTTACATTTAAGCGGCAGTGTACAAAAACCCATGGACATCTTCGGTAACCAATGGGCAAATCATCATGAAAAAATAGAATATCACTGGAGAGAATGCGTCCATGAGGATGATATGGTTCTAATACCAGGAGATATATCCTGGGCCATGCGTTTAGAGGAAGCAATGGTTGATTTAAGATGGATTGACCAGCTTCCAGGAAAAAAGATATTATTGCGTGGAAATCATGACTACTGGTGGGGGTCTGTTAGGAAGTTAAATACCCTCTTTCCAAATATGTTTTTTTTACAGAATAATTCGAAGAATTTTGAAGCCTATGTAATTTGTGGTACCAGAGGATGGATTTGTCCAAATTCATATAAATTTGATCTACAAGATGAGAAAATATACAACCGTGAATTACAACGATTAAAGCTCTCTTTAGAAACAGGTGCGAAGCAAGGAAATAAAAAAATCATTGTGATGACCCATTATCCGCCGACCAATGATAAAATGGAGCCGTCAGAGTTTACGAAAATCTATGAAGATTATGGTGTAGAAAAGGTAGTGTATGGACATCTTCATGGAACCGATGGGTTTTGCGGAGCGCTGCAGGGGAGGTATAGAGGAGTTGAATATCAGTTAACTTCCTGTGACTATTTGAATTTTAAGCCGTTAAAGATCTATGATTAGTGGAATAAAATGTATGTATAGAAGCGCGATAGATTTGACGATATATTTATAAAGAATTAGCCAAATTAGAAATCTAAATTATGTTGAGGTGAATTATGAAGCAGCGCTATCCATCCCAAAAAGAAATTACGATCAGAACTTGCAGAAAATGCAGAGAAGCAATTCCTGAAAATGCACTGTACGACTATTGTCCAAAGTGCTTTAAAAGAATTGATGAAGTTTTTACAAAGATTAGAGATTATTTAGCGCAGTATCCTGGAGCGACTTCCTTTGAAATGGAACAAGAGTTAGGAATTCCGCATCATATAATTAGTAATTTTGTTAGGGAGGGACGTTTGGTAGAAATTCCAAATGATTATGTACATATTGAATGTAAAGGATGTGGATGCCTTCTTTTATCAGCCCATCATAAATTTTGTCCTTCCTGCAGAAGTAAGTTGGAGGCAGAGATAGAAAGTGCGAAAAATCAACTAAAGAAAGTAGATATAGTGGACAAAGCAAAAATGCACATCCGCCATAAATAGTGATCGATTTTATACCGGGAAATTACCCGGTACTTTTTTTATTAAAAAAAGAAAATTGCGGACATGGAAAACAAATGTAAAAATAATATGAAAATGAACTAGCCTATTGATTTTTATGAATGGATCATGTAATATTATCCTATGATAGTATACTGTATACATTGAGAAATAATTTCAATTAGTGTGGTTGCTATCATAATTCAGCAGGCGTTTTTTTATTATAATAATGTTAATAAAACTTCTCAACGAAGAAAAATGATTATATAAGGAGTGACTGATCATGGTTTGGAATGGGTTTAAAGCTGGGAAATGGCAAGAAGAGATTAATGTACGAGATTTTATACAAAGTAATTATACGCCCTATGAAGGGGATGAAAGCTTTTTGGAAGTACCCACAGAAAAAACTTTGAAACTATGGGAACAAGTACTTAGACTGTTTGAAGCAGAAAGAAAGAAAAATGGAACGCTAGATGTGGATGCAAATACAATTGCGTCTATTGTTTCTCACGGACCAGGATATATTGATAAAGAGTTGGAAACAATTGTTGGATTACAAACGGATGCTCCTTTAAAGAGAGCCCTGATGCCCTATGGTGGATTTAAAATGGTAAAGGATGCTTGCGATGCTTATGGCTATACACTAGA
This sequence comes from Geosporobacter ferrireducens, assembly GCF_001750685.1. Taxonomy (GTDB): domain Bacteria; phylum Bacillota; class Clostridia; order Peptostreptococcales; family Thermotaleaceae; genus Geosporobacter; species Geosporobacter ferrireducens. Next base: position 4,980,257 of record NZ_CP017269.1, read on the forward strand.
TTCACAAGTCGAGGAAATTTTCACGAAATATAGAAAAACCCATAACCAAGGGGTATTTGATGTATATACACCGGAGATGAAAATGGCCCGAAAAACAGGGGTTATCACTGGATTGCCAGATGCATATGGAAGAGGAAGAATTATCGGAGATTATCGAAGAGTAGCTTTATATGGAATCAACCGCTTAGTTGAAGATAAAAAAGCGCAGAAGGCTTCTTTAGAAATGGACGCGATGACTGAAGAAGTAATCCGTTTGAGAGAAGAAATTACAGAACAAATCAAATCTCTTGGTGAACTGGCTCAAATGGCGAAAGATTACGGTTTTGATATTTCAAAACCTGCGAAAGATACAAAAGAAGCGATTCAGTGGCTTTACTTCGGATATCTTGCAGCGGTAAAAGAACAAAATGGAGCAGCCATGAGTATCGGAAGAATATCTACTTTCTTGGATATCTATATGGAAAGGGATTTGAAGAATGGTGTTTATTCAGAGGCTGAAATTCAGGAAATGATGGACCATTTCGTGATGAAGCTTAGAATGGTTAGATTTTTAAGAACACCTGACTACAATGAATTATTCAGCGGAGATCCTACTTGGGTAACAGAGTGTATCGCAGGTATGGGGATTGACGGAAGAACTTTAATAACCAAAAATTCATTTAGAATGCTGCATACATTATACAATTTAGGGCCTGCTCCAGAGCCAAATCTTACGATATTATGGTCTGTAAACCTGCCAGAGGCATTCAAAAAGTATTGCGGCAAGGCATCTATTAAAACCTCCTCTATTCAGTATGAAAATGACGATCTGATGAGAGAATACTGGGGAGATGACTATGGAATCGCCTGCTGTGTATCTGCAATGCGCATTGGAAAGCAAATGCAGTTCTTCGGAGCAAGAGCCAACTTAGCAAAAGCATTGCTTTATGCCATCAACGGCGGCGTTGATGAAAAGTTGGGAGTGCAAGTGGGTCCCAAATTTGAACCGATTACTTCGGAGTATTTAAATTATGAGGAAGTGATGGAGAAATTTGAAGTTCTAATGGACTGGTTATCCAAGCTGTATGTGAATACTTTAAATGTTATCCACTATATGCATGATAAGTATGCGTATGAGAGAATTGAAATGGCCCTTCATGATAGAGATGTATTAAGAACCATGGCTTGCGGAATTGCGGGATTATCAGTTGTAACCGATGCATTATCTGCGATCAAGCATGCAAAAGTGAAAGTAGTTCGTAATGATGCAGGCTTGGCAGTTGATTATATTGTTGAAGGGGAGTATCCAGCCTATGGAAATGATGATCCTAGGGCAGATGAAATCGCTAAGGATATCGTAAAGCGATTTATGGATAAATTAAGAAAGTGTCCGACTTATAGAAATTCTGTGGCAACTATGAGCGTACTGACGATTACCTCTAATGTAGTTTACGGTAAGAAAACAGGAAATACACCGGATGGTAGAAAAGCTGGAGAGCCCTTTGCACCAGGCGCCAATCCAATGCATAAACGGGATAAAAAAGGTGCCATTGCATCAATGAATTCCGTAGCTAAATTACCTTACGAGCACAGCCAGGATGGCATCTCATATACCTTCTCAATTGTGCCGAAAGCCCTAGGGAAAGATGGAGAAGGACAAGTAGACAACATGGTGGGCTTATTAGATGGATATTTTAGTCAAGAAGGACATCACATTAATGTAAATGTATTTGATAAAGAGACACTATTAGATGCAATGGAACATCCTGAGAAATATCCGCAGTTAACGGTTCGTGTTTCCGGATATGCGGTAAACTTTATTAAATTGACGAAAGAACAACAATTAGATGTAATTCATCGTACTTTCCACGAAAATATGTAATACCTACGGAGTGATGATCATGCCAAGCAAAGCAAGGGTTCATTCAATAGAAACCTGTGGTACAGTAGACGGGCCGGGAATCAGATATATTTTGTTTCTAGCCGGATGTCCTCTGCGCTGCAAATACTGCCATAATTGTGATACATGGAAAAAGGATATCGGAGAAGTTATGACGATCGATGAAATTATGGCAGATGTGATTAAGTATAAGCCCTATTTTAAATTTTCAAAGGGCGGGATCACGGTTTCTGGCGGAGAACCCACTTTGCAATGGCCAGTATTAGAGGAGTTATTTAGACAATGTAAGCTGGAGGGCATCCACACTTGCTTAGACACCTCAGGATATTGCGATCTAGAGAATGCTGAAAAGTTTTTACCCTATACAGATCTGGTTCTATTAGACATCAAGCAGATCAATGAGGAGAAGCATAGAATCCTTACCGGAGTTAGCAATAAAAAAACACTTGCTTTTGCGAAAGACTTGTCAGCGCGAAAGATTGCTATGTGGATTCGATATGTGGTAGTACCCGGGTATTCTGATGATCCAAAGGATATTGAAGAATTATGCCGATTTTTAAAAACCTTAAACAACATCGAGCGGGTAGAATTGCTTCCCTATCATAAAATGGGTGTTAGCAAATGGAAAGAGATGGGCCTTGATTATGAATTGGAGCATGTAGAGCCACCTACAGAGGAGCAGATGAAAAATATTCGGGAAATATTTGAAAAATATGATATTCAAACCTATTAACTCCTGTGCAAACAGGAGTTTTTGTATATAATCTATATATGAGCTCTTACTAGGAGGACAAGACTGTGGACTATCAAAAAATTTATTTGCAAGCTTATCAATATATGGGGGAGAAAGTACTTGAGGAAGATTGCGGAAAGCTTTGCAACAGCCATTGCTGCAGAAACAAAACAGAAATCGGAGAAAAGATTGGAATCTACCTGATGCCCCATGAGTTCGAAAGTGTTTATCAAGGAACTGAATTAGAGCAGCGGCTAAAGGTAGAAAAGCACAGCAGCAAGGTCTATTATATCCCACCAGGGGTCAAGTTTTTATATTATTTCCACTGCGACAAGGAACAGGGCTGCTTTCGAGAGCTGCGTCCGATTCAGTGCAGGTCCTATCCCTTTGAGCCCCATTTAGAGAAGGGAATACTGTCCATGGTAATAGAAAAAGAGCAGATCCATCAATGCCCTCTACTTGATCGCATTCATGACCTTAGAGATGCCTTTGTTAAGGGCGTATTTATGGGCTGGGAAACATTGCTGCAAATTCCAGAGGTAAGGCTTTTGGTGGAATATGACAGCAAAGAAAGAGCTCGGTGCAACAATATACTCCATCGTTTTAATGCAGATAAAAGCCTATGAGGGACTATGGCTCATAAATCATCTTTACGGTCATGCCCCCATCAATTACAAGATGCGTACCGGCTTGTGCATAAAAGCGTGAAATAGCCATACCGATGCCCTGACCTCCGCCAGTTACGAGGACAACTTTACCTGAAAAATCTTGCATATTTGATTCCTCCTTTTGTAAAATTCCTTTAAACAGGACAAACTATAAATGTGTTAAGGAAGGTGATGATAATGCCCCAAATTAAATTTAGAGGCGTGGAGATTGAGAAAATTTGTAGGTTTAGTCGCAGTATGATTGATGAATTAACAAAAATCATACAGTGTCCAAGAGATTATTTTACCATTGAACATATTGCTTCAACCTTTATACAGGATGAAGAGATTATTCAAGGATATCCTTTTGTAGAAGTTGTTTGGTTTGATCGCGGACAGTCTGTTCAAGACCAGACTGCAAAGGCTATCACCAAGTATCTGCAGCAGGCAGGCTGTGACCAAGTTGATATTTTCTTTCAGCCATTGGAGAAGCGTAGATATTATGAAAATGGTAAACACTTTTAGCATGCCTCAAAAAATTAATAATATTGTTTGCAGTATACATAATATGAATAGTATAATGATAAAAAGATTTTATTTTGCAACGAACTGAAAATATCATTTAAAGATATTTACTAAGAGCGAAATTAGGTGCTAAAAATGGTCTACAGGGTGCAGGAAAATGTCTTTGATAAGTTCTTCAAACATAGAGAATCCCTGATTCGTCAGTTTAAAAAAGGGGATATATCTAAACGGGAATTTTTAGAAGAACATTATAACTTTATTCAACAACTAAACTTAAAACCCTTTCAAAGAAGAATTGATTCTTTTGAAAAAGGCTTGTACAATTATCAATACTTTAATATGCTGGCAAAATATTGTTATATGAAATCAAAGGATATTAAGCTGCAGCAAAAACATCCAAGACTTGCAGAAAAGTTTCTAGAGGACTCTAACTATTACTATTATCAAAAGGATAAATCTACTCTTAAATTGCTGGAATTTTTAGAATTTAAGAATGTAGAGGCGTATTTTGTAAAAGTAAAATCTCCTGGTTTGAAAGATAAGTTATTTGAGATTGTATTAAAGGATTATGAAAATGTTATTTTTCATTCAAAAAATACTTGGCTTTTGGAACGATTGCAGGAAGAGGGCGTTTTTTTAGAAGGAAAGAAAAAATCTGTCATTGATAACTACATCAATGAAAAATATTAAGCACTATAAAAGGCCCCATGGTATTTTCAAAACAGGAAATAACCTATGGGGCCTCTATTGATTTTTTATACGGTTATGTCTAATTTACCTATAGCGTCATTGACACAATCACTGCAAAATCTAGCTCTGACATTGTCTAGCTTTGGGTTTTTGGTTGTAGGATTCTTTTTATCACTACGGATCAACTCACTAAGATAACCGTTTACATCGGTGTTATTTTTATTACGAATATCCATAAATTTGAGCCTCCTTTAGCAATATATTTTAGTATTTGCTTTTACAATAAGAATTAATCTCTGAAGCAGGATTTTATATATAGAGGTGGAAATAATGAATAAGAGTAAGAATGGAAGAGCGGAACATAAGAAGAAATTTATAAGGAGGCGAATAAAATGCCCAAAGTTTATGGTCAACGAATTGTTTTACGGGAATACCGAAAAGAGGATTTGCCTTTTATTCGACAATGGGTAAACAATGCTAACATTACAGATATGCTTTCAGATATATTTCTTTTTCCACATACAGAAAAAAATACAGAAGCATTTTTGGATATGATGCTTGCCGGAAGCAATAAAGAAACTTGTGGTTTTGTGATTGCCGATAAGGACACAGAAGAATATATTGGACAGATTGATTTGTTTCAAATTGATTGGAAAAACCGAAAGGCAGTTATGGGAATTATTGTAGGTAAAGAAGAGAACCAGAATAAAGGCTATGGCAAAGAAGCCATAAGACTGCTTCAGGAATACGGATTTAATCGTTTAGGGTTGAATAAGATTGAATTAACCGTTCGCGCCTATAATAAGAGAGGAATTCATTGTTATGAACAATGTGGATTTAAGGTCGAAGGTATATTGAGAGATGATTTTTTTATCCATGGGGAATATACAGATACGGTAAAAATGGCAATTCTTCAAAGAGAGTGGATCAATGGAGCAGATTGAAAAAAATACCTTTTGTAAATTATCCATGATTGACAAATACTACATATACTGCTTTCAATGAAAGGATGTAGAATGAATGACAAGATTGTTTATCATTGCCGTTGCACCGGGAATTGCTTTGGCTTTGGCAATGTATCTGACAGATCGATATGATCGGGAACCAATACATTTATTGGTAAAGGTTTTTGTATTTGGATGCTTGTCAGTAATCCCCACTGCTATCGTAGAAAGATTTTTACTGTCTTTTAATATTTTTACTGGGGTTTTAGGAGCTGCCTATACAGCCTTTATTGTGGCTGGCTTTACGGAAGAGTACTTTAAAAGAGCCGTAGTACTCAAAACAGCCTATTATCATCGCGCTTTCAATGAGAAACTGGATGGAATTGTATATGCGGTTTTTTCAGCGCTAGGCTTTGCCACGATTGAAAATATTATGTACGTAGTCTTTAGATTTACTGCAAACCCACAAGTCGGTCTATTTAGAGGAATTTTATCTGTACCGGCCCATATGCTTTTTGGCGTGACCATGGGATATTATTTATCCTTGTCACGGTTTGTACGCAATGAAGAGTTTCGAAAAGTATATTTACGAAGATCTTTAATTATACCAATGATTCTTCATGGGACCTTTAACTTTATTTTAATGGCGCAAATACCAATATTGATGGTTTTGTTTATACCCTTTGTAATCTACCTCTGGATGGTCAATTTAAGAAAGTTGGATGAATATGCGGAGGAATCAAAACGAACTTATGAGACCATGAATCTTCCTCTATATGACGATTTAGATAAAAGATAACAGCCTTTATAAAAAAAGGGCTGTTTTTTAATCTGAAAAACCTTTAATTTAGGGAATTGAGTTTCCAATTTCTATAAACTGAATACTATGATAGTGCAAGAAAATAATATAAAAGGGGGAAGTCCGCTTGAAACACTATGATCCTATGTGCGAAGATGAGGCTCTAAATGAATATATAGGGCAGTTGAGAGTTATTCTTGCCAGAGCCTATGTACCCTATCAATGCTATTTTATAAAATATCCATTACCGGAAGCACTTGAGGTAGGGACTTTGTTCCCGGAACTTGTAAAACCATGGCCACCTTTCTACTATGACCCTGTGGCTGGAAGTTAGTTTTGATATTAAGGGGGAAAATTTATGGAAAAAGAAAGAGTAGAAATGCTCAGAAGAATACAGGAAGTAGAGTTTGCCTGTATTGATTTGAATTTGTACTTGGATACCCATCCCACAGATAAAAGAGCACTAATGGATTACAACAGCTATACCTATCAACTGATGATGCTAAAAAAGCAATATGAGAGCATCTATGGACCTATGACTAATTTTGGGTATGCTCAAAGTCAGTATCCATGGGCTTGGATTGAAGATCCGTGGCCATGGGAAATTGAGTACTAAGGGGGGGAAATGTATGTGGATCTATGAAAAAAAGCTTGAATATCCAGTGAAAGTATCTTGTACTGATCCAAGAATGGCAAAATATATTATGACCCAACTAGGTGGTCCGGATTGCAATAGGATATGATACGTCATCACAAGTAATAATCTACTTCCAGGGAATGGAACAGCCTTGGCCTTGGGAGTCCGGAAAGGATTGTGAAGTATAAATGGGGGATCAGAGAGATACAGCAGGTATTGAAACCATCTTTCTATCTTCCTTAAAGATGGATTTAAAGGAGTTTCATGCTTTTATGTAGAAGTTAGTCATGATACAAAAAATATACTATATGAGATAAAATAGTACAATGTTTTTTCATATTGATAGAATATTGTACATTAAATTGATCATTCAAGGATGTATATAATTTATTGAAACCGTCCATTGATTTGTACAGGAGGTAGTGATATGAAAAAGGCAGTATTGATTTTTATGATATTTTCCCTTGTGGTATTTCCGGGATGCAGGCAAACCTATGATATAAAGGACAATACACTAAATAGGGAAAATCAACCAGATTCGGCAGAGTATAGTGAAGCAGCTTCAACTCAATCAACAGAGGATGTACTAAACCAACTTGCAAGCCAGGAATTTTTCATTCCGGGAGAAAAGCTATCTGATGCAGATGAGGAAACAATCACAGCCTTTGGGAAGGCCTTTGTAAACTTGTATAACGGTGCAGTTGGAGATCAAAAGAAAGTATCCTTTGAAAAATATATTTCAAACAAAAATCTACGAGAATTTACAGATAAAATGTTGGAGTTAACACAGAAACGGAAGCTGCAAGGCGGCAGTGCTGTAAATTACGGACTGAAAAATGAGTTTGGACAAGCTGAGATACAGCAAATACAAGATAACCTTTACTATATTGAGCTCCCCTTTCAATTTGAAGGCTCAGGGCAGACATGCAAAATACTCATAACTGTTGAAGACAAGTCCTTAAAGCTTGCTGATCTGTACTTTGGAACTAAGGACGGCGTAGATACCTCTGCCACAGGTCATCCGGCGGAAAGAGAGATAAATAATCCCGATTTGTGGGAAGATGAGGCATGGGTAAAGGGTGTTTTTGATAGATTGGAAGGTATTGAGAAAAGCCTTGGCTCTTGATTTTACCTAAGCCTAGAATCGTTATTTTAGACTATTTGCAGACATACTGATTATATAATAGGAAGGAGAAATTATGAATAAAAGAGATTATCAAGATAAGGAAGAGCAACGCAAAATAGAAGAGTATAAAAAAAAACCAATGATAAATTTTGCAGATTCAATAAACCGTTCAAAGATAGGTGACTTAAATAATTTAACAAAACAAGGATGGCTTAGTACGATTATCACCATAGCTATATTTATCGGGATATGGTTTTTTCTTTCCCGATGAGAGCAATGGACCGTAGAATGAATCGGAAAATCCAGCCTTTTCAGTAAAGTACCTTATTGATATCACAAAGAAAAAGAAATGTAAAATAACACTTCCTTTGACAGCGCCTAATAACATATAAAAGAATCCACATTTACCATACGTGTTCCGAAATAGTTCCATATAGTATTCAAAAAAAAGAAAAAAAGTGTATGCGGTTAACAATATTTATGCTTAGGCGTTGGAAAATCACTAAGTTTGTAGTATTGAGGTATTGCAAATCAAACCGAAACTAATCTAGAGGATAGCCTAAAGTATGTACTTGATAAATATGAAAAAAGGTTTACTAATAAAGGAGATTTAGGCTCTGGAAGATAACATTCTTGGCACAGTATGATGAAAGTGTGATAACAGCAGGTTATTGTCATATATAGATTATTTACATTTAGTAGAGGGGGAAGATAAAGTGAAGAAATTTTTAAAAGCTGCTGCAATAAGCTTTGTTGTAATTGCATTCATATTTGTTTTGTCGAGGTATGGATGGAGGATATTTGGATTTTCTATGTGCGATTCTCCAAGTTCGCTTTACGCTGAAACTGTTTCTGTTGAGAATGATTCAGTTCGCATACAAGGAGGAATAGGAAGCAGCGCACCAGCTTATGTGGGGCATATTTATAAGATAGAGGGTAGTAACCTTTATATAGGTGTAAAGCATAATACATTGTTGGGCTTTATTAACCGTTGGGGTGATTTTGATATAACAATATCAGTAGATGCCACAAGTATTGAAAATGTTTATTTTAAAGACAACAATAAAGAGAAACTGATATGGAATGCCAATGAAGGGCTTATTAGAGTCATTCCTCAAGCAACACAAAGCATAAATGATGCAACTGAAGATGATGATAAGGAATGATTTTATAAGTTCCGCAAGCTGCGCAAAATGAACATAATGATCAGTTGTGTTTAATATGCATTTTTCTTAGAAATGACAAATATTAATGGGGATGATTGTATTGAGAAATAGTAGAATTATAAAATTTCTAATAGCTTATTGTATTGTAAAAGTAATTAACTTTAAAATTGGCTTTTCTTATAATGTATTTACTGAAGGGTTTAATTTGATAAACCTTGTAATAGACCTAACAATATGGATAATTGCTTATAGTGGAGTAAGCCTGTTTTTTTCTAAATTCGTACCAGACAAAAATGTAACTGAGTGATGTTGCATATTTTTTTATAAACGTAATAACCCAAAATACAGATAATCAGCAAAACACCGTATTATTCAGATGATGTATTTTACGGTATTTTTATAAATAATCTATAATAGGAAAAGTTATATTCATTAATCAAAAAAAATTTAGGGGAATATTATTATGAGAAAAATAATGCTTACTGTCTTGTCGTTAGGAATTATTTTGATATTAGGAGGATGTGCAAAACCTACTTTAAAAGGTCTTTATCAAACAGAAAAAGACGTGAATGGATATTTTGTTCAGATATCTATTCTCCAAAAAGATAATAGTTTTGTTGAATATATTGATAACAGAGAAGTTGATAGAGGATCCTATGAAAAATTAGATGATAATGTATATAAAATGAAAAGTGATAAGCAAAATTTTAAAATTACCCTAAATAATGATAACTCTTTTGAGATAATTATAAATAAACTAAATGATGGAAACCAAATTAAAATGAAAAATATTAGTGCTACTCCAACAGTTTTTCCGGCAATATTTGATGATGCGGATGAATATAAAACTTTATTAGAGTAATATTGTCCATAATAAGAATTATGTGCAGTAGGGGTTGATTATATTTGGGGAGTGATGAGCTTGATATTAGGAATTAGTCATATTACCTTTATTGTTAAAGATTTAGACAAGGCAGCGACTTTTTTTGAAGAGATATTCGAGGCTAAAGAAGTGTATTCTAGTGGAGATAAAACCTTTTCTATATCTAAAGAAAAGTTCTTTTTGATAAATAATCTTTGGATTGCAGTTATGGAGGGAGAAAAAATTGAAAAAAGCTATAATCATATAGCTTTTAAAATAAATGAATCAGACTATGAAATGTATCTTGAGAGAATAGAAAAACTTGGCCTGGAAATAAAAAGTGGAAGGAAAAGAGTTATAGAAGAGGGTAATTCAATATATTTTTATGATTATGACAATCATCTATTTGAACTTCATACAGGTACATTAGAAACTAGACTTCTTCGTTATCAGAAAGAATATATGGGTTAAGTATAATGCAAAAAAGGGCTTTGTCGTCACAAAAAATAGGACGAGCCTTCATAACTGCTGAGAGCTCTATATTATAAAGAGGGGGGTAACCTCATAAATACAGTGTAAACCAAGATTGTGAATAAACTATGAACAATTTATCATTTTTTGTAGAAAAAAATTAGTAATTGAGTAGATATTGGTTATAGGATATATTATCACAAGTAATAATCTAGTTCCAAGGTATCATTAGTCTTATTGAACCTGATTTCCGAAACAATAGAGCGAATAGATTTTTGCTTTTCGATCATCGGCACATTGTCATTTACCAGCATATCATATACCACATTGATCCTTTCCCTAAAGGCATCCATATTACACTTATCTTCCTTGCTTTTCAGCTCATCGATCCTTGCCCTCAGGCTGGATTCTTCTTGTTGCAGCAACTCCTTATTAGACTTATACTCCATAAGCGTATCAATGCCGGCCAGAAAAGCTTCTTTAGCCCTTTCAAGCTTAGTATAAATCTTGTCTAACTGTTTGACTAGAGCTTCTATCTCCAGATCCACGCTGCTGGTAGTCCTGATATTATAACTTTTCGTTTCTTTGCCGGATATAAACTTCGAAAATTCACTGAGGATGGCTCTCTCGATTTTTTTGACAGTAATAGAGTGAGAAACCTTGCATCGTCCTCCGGCATAACCCCTGCACTGAAAGCTGGGAGCTTTTGTGGCAGTGTAGACCAAAGTCGAGCTGCAGCTGCTGCACCGGACCAACCCTGACAACCAATGCTTGCACTCATCAATGGGTCTTTGTTTGGGCTTATATATTTTCTTACGGGTTCTTATCTTTTCTTGAACTGCTTCAAATACATCTACAGATACGATGGGTTCATGTTTTCCGTCTGCGATCATGATTTCCTCACTATCAAAATCCCTTTTAAATCTACCGGTAGGGGTCCAACGAAGCTTTCCGATATATACCGGATTCCTAAGAATATATTCAATCCCTCTATTATCAAAGGACTTGTTCTTCTTCGTCAAGGCACCCATCTCATTTACCCGCTTTGTGATCCTATAAAAACTCTCATCATGATTCAGGTACTGGTCAAATATGTACCGAACGATCTTTGCTTCATGTTCTACAACTGTAAGCGTTCCTTGCTCTTTTACTTCATATCCATAGGATGCGCTGGTCTGCAATCCGCCCCGTTTAGCTTTCTCTGTCATTCCTTTTTTTACTTCATCGGCCAGGTTGAGAGAATAATACTCTGCCATAGCTTCCAGCATTGACTCCAGAATGATAGAAAACTTATCATCTTCCAGCTGCTCTGTGATGCTGACCACCTTGATCCCACAGTCTTTTCTCAGCAGCGATTTATATATCACACTATCTTCACGTGAACGGGAAAAGCGGTCGAACTTGTGGACCAAAATTATATCGAAGGGCTTTGGTTTTTTCTTAGCCAGCCGGACCATTTCCATAAAGGCCGGTCTTTTTTCTGCCTTGCGGCCGGAGATTCCTTCATCAACAAAAATATACTCAGAAGGCACTAGTATCCTATTTCTCTTTGCATAGTCAAACAACGCCTTTTTCTGTGCGTCTGGGCTGTATTCTACCTGCTCATCTGTACTGACCCGGATATATAAGGCGGCTGTTTTCATGATATCACCTTCTTTATGTATTCCTTGATTTAGTTAATGATATGAAAGAAGAAAGTTAATCAGTACATCGCATTCCCCCTTTACTATAGAAAAAGCACATTAAATAAAGCCTAACAGTTCTCATGGATAAATACAGAAGGAAGGCCCGTTAAGCATAAGCTTCTTGCCTCATCAAGCTTCCAGAACATCTCCTGCTTAGCCATGAATTCAAGTTTCTGCCTTGCAAACTCCTCTGTCACCATGAAATAGTCTGCCAGACCATATAAGGTTTCAACTATTTTTCGTTTAATCATGCTTGTAGCATAGCCTTATGGATCAAAAAATCAGCAGCCCATCTGAGGGCAGCAAGCTCCTTTTTAGCAATCACTTACCTGTCTGCATAACACATGTATTTCCTTAGTGTGATATCTCCAATCGTAGTCCTGTAGTGTCCGATCTCTTCTGTCAGGACAGTCCGGTATAACCGCTCATTACCCCTGATGCGCTCATTGATAAATATTATATAATAGCTGCCATCATAGTAGTAATAGCCGAGAACCTTTTCGGGCAGGGGAATGAATTCCTTGATAATACGGCACTTGGCAATGATATTTTCAAGTTTGTCTGTCTCAATCAAAACACTACCTCCTGAACAGAATATATGTTCGGAAAAATATCTTACCATAGATTTCCTGGCCATAAAAGTAGAAAAAGGATGAAGCAGATAGAAATTTTTAATATAATAGAAAAGAAAAATCATTACGATAATATAATGGAAAACGAGAAAGAGTTCCAGAAATACTGGAACTCTAAAGCATATGTTTGTAGCTACTTATCTATTTTATCGTTAGCTAGTTGATAATCTGAGATAGCAATCGTATCAATACTCTTTTTATTTTCTAACAGCGTAGTATAATCCCTGATGACCATTCTTTCAAAAGTCTTTCGATGCTTTTCAATGCTTTTCAATTTCGCTAGGTAGAACATTATATCTATAATAATTCCAATGAGATATAGATGGATGACCTTGTTTAAACTTCTTTACCATATCTTTAGCTTCACATACATAAATAAGCTTGTTTTCCGTATCAATCAAAGTATAGATAACATTATAGGCACCGATTTCAGCTTCAAATTCAGATCTTGGTTTCCAATCCTGTTTATGTATCCGGAAAGTATCTTTATTATTTAGCTCGTCGTCAATCTTGTGCAGAATAGGGGAACCAACCATTCTTTTAAATAATTCAGGAAAGCTAGGTTTTTGAGTGTAATAGACTGTAAAGTAGAATGTTTTATTCTCTGAGTCATATTCTATATCAAAAAACTCCCAGAAGGGGATTTCGTCTTCAATTTTCTTTGGTTTTTCATTTCTCAATCGTGCTTCTAAGTTCCTCATATAACTCATCAAATAGACATCCTTTATTCGGCCAAGAAGATCATTAGAAAACCATAGTCTATAGGCTGGTGTGGTTCTTTTGTTTTTGGCGACGGTCACCCAGCCATCATATTCTAATTTTCCAAAAACAATTTTAACATGAGAATTAGGGTCTTTTTTAGAATTACAATGAAAAAAGTATGATTGTATATTCCACATGTTGCATGTCCAGGTAGGAAGCGCGGTTCCTTTGTAGTTAAAAAGAGAAGAATCAACCTTTTTTTCTCCATAACGGATAATCAACGTTTGATCTTTCTAGTTTCATTATTCGAATTCCTTTATTGTGTAATCCTGAATCAGGAGAATTAAAGGCCTTAAAGCGACTTTGATTTTGGGAACCAGAATCCAAATCACTTTAAAGCCCATAATAAACTAAAACTGTTGCTGTTTGCCTAAAGGACTCTATCAATGTAGCAAAATGATTGAGGTATTCGAAATACATTACTGAAATCTTTGGGATCAAGTGGGGTATCATATAATTTTATTTTGCCGATTTTTATTGCATATGCATTGTCTCTATTTTTAAAATAGTCCTTAAAGAAAGTATAATTAATACCAGAGTACTCATTGGTTTTATCCCATATGGCATCAACATTATCATGTAATACATCTTCGATCTTAAACTCCCCTACAATTTTCCCCTCTGGTTTAGTGGAATAGATTACGATAGTATCAATGTTTTTCTTAAAGATGGATTTTCTATATTCGTATCTCTTCTCGCCGTTAAAAATCTTTTCAACATATTCTGGTTTAATCGATAATAAGACTTTCATTTATACCACCTTTCCTACAAATTTGCCTAAACTGATCATCTGTAAGCTTCATAAAACCGGCATACGCGTTCCTCTCTATACCTATTTCTTCAATAAGCTTGCCCCTAGTCAGCCTTTTATTTAGTGCAGCATTGTATGTCATTTTTATAGTATATATGTTCTCACTATGATTATACCACTGACTGAGCTCGGCTTGTGAGAAAATACTATAATTTCTACAATAATCATAAAAGTGCTTGAAGTTGTTGAAATGGTTTTTAGGTTTCATCTCTTCAACGACGCACACAGATGTAACTACTGAACGATACTCAGCAGGACCTTTATTATCTTTTGTTCTATAGATAACCAAGATATCTCCAGGTCGCAAACTAGATACCTGCTTCATTTTACATATGTAAATTTTATGAATGCTATTAGTATGTGATACATCCTAGCTACAATTTCATCAAGAGATTGAAAAATGAATTTCCACATATAAATATCGATGCTCTTTTTTTAGAAAAGACTACACGAAGAGTGTTGTGAATTATCAGCCTGAATTACTATCGATAGGAGCTGATTCCAATGGCAAAGCAAGCAACCATTCAAAACAACATCCAAAAGTATCGAGAGTACCACGACTTGAACCAGGAGGAGCTGGCGGAGCAACTGGGAATCACCCGGGAGTATCTGTCCAAGCTGGAGAATCAGAAGTTCTCTCCCGGGCCCGATTTGATGGCACGCATTTGCAGACGGTTTGAGGTGGAGCTGGGAGAATAATGGATAAAACTATGGAGCAGCGTGTGGAGGGGCTAGAAAGAAAGGTAGCTTAGTTGGAGGCTCATGCTCCAGCCCAGGGGCAGAAAAATATAAGCATTTTTGAAAAAACTGAAAATGAAAATTTAAATTTGCTGCAAAAAAATAGAATCACATGCTCTGAGTTTCAATCTATAGAGCGTAATATAAGATGAAAATTTGAAAGGTCGACTATGCTCTAAGGGTTAAGATTTAAAACTACATCATTCTAGATTTTGCATTCTAAAGAGATTGCAATTATCGATACAGGGGAGCAGAGTAGGTAAAGGCTACATGTCGCATTTTACATCAATGGATAGGGAGAAGAGAATAGATGAATTTCTAAAAAAGCTATTAAAATGAGAACTATTCTATTTCATGGAAAATAGAATATATTGAGGTGATGATTATGGCACGCAAGGAACTAATTGTAAAATCCTATATTGTAAGAGATGGGGAAAGAACATTGATCAGCAGCTTGCCTGAAGAAGAACAGAAGAAGATTGCCTCTGCATTGAAAGACAAGTTTATGCTTTCACTGGGATACGTGCCGGAAGACACAGAGAAAGAACAGGAAAAACCCGAAATGCTAAAGACTAGTACTACATACTAGAAGAAATTATCATGCAGCATAGAAAGCTCATCGCAGAATGGGCAAATGGTTTTATATATCATCCCGTATTTGGGATATGTTTTTTAGATATATGCCTGACAAGCTCAGAAGGAGGTGAACTGGAAATGAACGACCGGATTTCACTAAATGATTTTGCTGAGGCCTGTGGAAGAAGAAGCTATGTGTCGACCCAACTAAAGCTGTTGATTGAGAAAAACATCATACTGTAGAAAAACTACCAGCCGGGGAAGACACCACTGTATGGTATGAACATAAGGGTTTCGTAGATACGAAACAGTTACACAAATACATAACGAAAGGGTTATACAAATGCGAAACACTACTCTCGTGGTAGAACGGATGCATACGGCGGACCCTATGTAGGAAAGAAAAATTTATCCATGAAGTGCCTCATTCGTACATCGGTTAAATCACCGGAAGATAGAGTGAGAGCGGCGAAGGAAGAGATCAGGAGACTGCTGACGGAGTAGAGTATTTTGGTGATTATGTGACATGATCAAGATAAAAGCTTTATTTAGCGAAGTTTACTAGGGACACTAACTAAATAAAGGTAGGACCAAAATATTGATATACCAAGAGGGTTCCTAAAAGGATTGATATCATATTTGATTATCAAAGTGTAGCTTGTAAGCAGCATCATGGTTATGAGCATTCCCTGATACTTAACACGGCCAAAGAGATTAATTAATTTAGCTTTATAATTAAATGCTATGTTTAATAGATAAAGCACGAAAACCAAGATAGATGCAGGTAAAAATAAAAATGCTAAATTCATGTAAACACAGTCCTTTTCGAAATGATTATAGGACAATTATAACAGAACAACATAAGCATTGCCATAAATATATAGCGTGAAAGTTGTATTTAGCGAAGTTTATTAGAAAATAAATAACTAAAAAAACCTATCAGAAAACCTAATTTTAAATATCTATCAATAACCATTCCGGGATTATGATAAAGAATAAAAGGTATTCCAAGTGTAAGAAATATGAAAAAAAGTAATAAAAACTCTATTTTTTCTAATAATTTAGTTTTCTTATCAATGAGATATAGGGTTATGACGGATAAGCTACTACCCAAGAGGGTTTTTAATATATCAGGTACATGACTCAAAGTAGTCGGCTCCTCTCGAATACTGTATCTCTATTTATACACGATATTGGAAAAGATGGAATGAAACTGAATTAAATAAATATTTAACGCGGATGATGCTGTCTTTCTGCCGCTAAAAAGCAACAGAGTCCTAAAATTGGGCCCATGGATATATTCAGACCTACATTAAGGAAATCAAATATCATTGCAGATAGAGCTCCTAATAGTGCGCCATGAAAAAAATTGAACTTAACTTTTTTAAGAAGAACACTTCTAAAATTAAACTGTTTATTTAGTAAAGAAAGCAGTAAGAAAGATAATGCGCCAATAAGTCCTGAATATAGAACAGACAAAATTATCAACTCCTAATTGTAATGTATTTCCATTATAACATAGAAGAGTATAAACGAAATATAATCTTGCGCACAGGAGAAAGAAATAGGGTATAAACAAAATATCAAATGTCTGATCCAATAAACGCGGGCTGAACTATGGGGGAGAAACTGCGGGTAATAGTTGAAGATCTTGTGGAAGATGGACATACTGAGTTTGAGGCCATAGCAGCAGTACGAAGTTCTGTGGCATTATAAGAATTTGAAGTACAGTTTAGAGCAGATTGACAGAGAGATCGTGCGTTTGAAGTGGGAGGGTGCCCCTTCACTGCCCGGCGCGATCAATTATACCGGTATGCCTAGCGGCAGCAGGGTGCAGGATGAGATGATAAACATTGTCTTTCAGATTAAAAAATTCATGGATTTAAAGGAACATACAAAAGTACAGATGGAGGAGATTGATCTGATCCTGGAGGAGCTGAAACAGGAACCGGGATGTGAAAATTACGGAAAGGTATTAAAACTATAGTAAGGATGGTAAAGCAGGAAATTCATAAGTCGTAAATTTCTAATACAGACAGCCTAAACGATATGGGAAGACTCAATAAAATACTGCATTGTACCTAACTAGAAAAAAATGGTATTATTATTACATACAGAAAGAATGGAGGGAATAAGGGTGTTCAAAAGATTATTTATTTTGCTGCTTTCGCTCACAAGTGCTCTCTTACTCCTAGGTGGCTGTATTCTAAAACCAGAATATGGGGAAATTGTTTATGCAGTAAAGTCGGAAGAATTTACAGACACCACCTTAAAAGATGCAGCTGAAGACTTGGTTAAAAGGGCAGAAATAGCTGGCTATAGTGAAACAAAAGTGAGTTTCAGTGAAAATCATATTAAGTTAAAGATCTATGATATTGAGTATGAGGAGTTAGAATCTCTGGCCCAATTAATTGCAAAACCGGGGAAATTAAATTTTGTTGAATTTCAAGGAGATGTAATTTTAACAGGTAAAAATATAAAAGAAGCTCAAGTTGTTTTTGAGAACAATGCTAATCAAAAACCTGCTATAGCTATAGAATTTGATGAAGAAGGGAAAAATGTTTTTTCAGAGGCTACAAATAGACTGTCAAAAGAAAAAGAAGTGGAGAACAGGACCCTCTTTATATTTATTGATGAAGAGATAATATCTGCACCTGTTATCAGCGAGCCAATCGAAGGTGGAAAAGCCGTGATAACTGGAGATTTTACGATTAAAGAAGCCAGTGAAATTGTTGCACTTTTGCAAGGTGGAGCTTTAGACATTGAGTTAGATGTTGTTGAGATAAATATGGTTAAGTAAAAGTGATATAACATCAAAGTCCATAAATGATGGCTGGGTTAATTTCCAGCCTTTATGTTGACGTTGCCTAAATTTGCTATTATAAGGAAACATTACATTTTTTAATACAAGGAATGACCGAAGCAGAAAAGTGGATATTTTGTATATATGAAGCTTAATAAAAAACCATTTATTCGTCCAAGTCCCAATATCATACCCTATTGCAGCCCGGAGGTCCGGATGGAGAATTATCTGCAGCAATTCGATATCTAAATCAGAGATTTACAATGCCAACAAAAATGGCAAAAGCACTGTTAACTGACATTGGTACAGAAGAGATGGCTCACGTGGAAATGATTCAAACTATGATTTTAATGTTGACAAAAAAGGCAACGATAGAGGAAATCAAAGAAGCTGATATGGGTGGATACTATGCCATTCGAGATAAGGCAATCTATCCCGCTGATTCTGTAGGCAATCCATGGACTGCTGCATATATCCAATCTATAGGAGATGTAGTCGCAGATCTCCATGAGGATTTGGCAGCAGAACAAAAAGCAAGAGCTGTATATGAGCATTTATTAACTTTGACGGACGATCCATTGCTTAAAGATGGCCTTCGTTTCTTAAGAGAACGTGAAGTTGTTCATTTCCAAAGATTTGGAGAAGCGTTACGTAATGTAGAAGAGTATGATATAAGGAAAAAGCAATTCTAAAAGCCGGGAAAACCCGGCTCTTTATTTATGATTTGTTTTATAGATGTGTGGCTGAAAAATCTTATTTTATTCGGAGCGGCACGAGGCGTCCCAGGCAAACTGTATTATAGAACTCAAAATTAGAAATACTTTTGATAACTTTCTTAAAAAAATTTATTTTTTCATTTTCCACAATACATTTCCTCCAGATTATATTTAAGCTGGCTTGCTTAACCTCTGCATCGATGCATTCATTTTCATTAAGGAAAAGAGTGAACTAAATTATGTTTTAGTTCTTGATTAAGTAGTATTGAACCGTGCAAACTGAATAATACGGTATTTGATAGTAAAATATTTACTATATTATGTAAAATAAATGATAGTAAATATAAAGAATATGCTATAATTTCCTTAAAAGTGAGGCTAAATTATAAGCGGTTATGTAGTAAATTAAAAATTGAGGGGGATTGGGTTTATGCCGAATGAACTTATAGCGTATTGTGGTCTTTATTGTGGCGCATGTAGCTTTAAAGTCGCTTTTGAGGAGAATAATCGAGAACATATAATACGTATGCCAGCGTATTATGACCGTTTAAAGAATGAACCACTTGAGTTTTGTCACGGATGCCGATTAGAAAATCAATGTGGAGATTGTAGCATAAGAGATTGTGCCAGAGATAGAGAGATAGAATATTGTAGCTTGTGTGATGATTTCCCATGCAAGATATTAAAAGAATTTAATAACGACGGAAAACCACATCATGCCGAATCAATAAGCAATCTTAATTTGTTAAAAGACATTGGCAAGGAAAAATGGCTTGAGTTGCAAAAAGAGAAATGGACATGTACAAAATGTAATTCAAGATATTCTTGGTATTTAAAACAATGTCAGAAATGTTGAACTTGTAAGAGAAAGAATAGGAAATTAGCAACAAAAATAAAATAATATCCATACTTTATCGTAGGGGATATAGGAACTGAAGAATTAGTAAAAATACCGTATTATTCAGAAATGAGTTATACGGTATTTTTATGTTGCATTTTAAGAATATTGCGTTAAATTTACAGTTTGCTAAGGAATAATGCTAAAGCCTACAATAACTATTATACATAATCCAATAAAAACGAAATTTATATAAAATCCTATTAAGGGAAGAAATCTATATATTTTATTTTCGGAGATTCTTACTGTTGTTAAAGAATTCAATGGTAACATCTTATAAATAATAAAGCAGAGTAAATTAAGAACTGTTGACATTAGTATAGGTAAAAGTTCAGAGCCCTTGAATCGTAAGCCTGATGCCCAGGAATATGCACTGAAGCCGCTGAGAAAATATGATAATGCTACTAAAAGGGCGCGTACGGTCTTTAACAATTCATTCATATAGATCCTCCCTTATATAAATTACTAAGATAATCATACTATGGAATCATATGGAAAACAATGAAAAGTAATATACACTAAATATAATCTTGAGCACAGGAGAAAGAAATAGGGGATATATAAAATATCAAATGTCTGATCCAATAAGTGGAAAATGAACTATAGGTGAAAAGCTGTGTGCAGTAGTTGAAGATCTTCTGAAAAAATGTAGAAAATCCCTAACCTATAATTGTTAGAGGAATTTGTTGATGAATGTAGAAATAAATTATCTAATACTTACAGGAGGGCATAACATGAAAAAAAGATATTTATTACTGATTGCAGTTTTATTGATCTTAATACCTAATTTGGGATTCGCAGATTCAGAAATAAAAATAATGATCGATGGATTTCAGGTTCAATTTGATCAGAACACAGGATTTCCTTATATAGACGAAAACGGTCGTATTCAAGTTCCTGTGTCTGCTGTTCTTGAAAGCTGTGGTATATTTGTTGTTTGGGACGATCAAAACAGGACAGTAATAACACAAAAAGACGGAGTTAGAGTAGAGATACCAATAGGGAAGAATTATATAACAAAAAATTATACGCAAATCGAAATTGACACAGCGGCGAGAATTAAAGATGGCAGAACCTACCTTCCTATTAGAAAAGTAATGGAGAGTTATGGCGGAGAGGTAAAATGGGATTCAAGTGCCCAAACAGTTTTTATAACAACTGCAAAAAATAGCAGTATACTTAGATTTAACCTGCCGCCTGAATTAGGCATGCCTAAATTATCAAAAGAAGAAATTAATGAACTTGTTGGAGCAGATCCACAAATAATTCAAGAAAAAATTTCAACAGTATATGATTTCATTCAATATATGGAATCTGCAGGCTATAGAAGCGTGAGCGGTGATACACATATAGAAGGAAAAGTTTATAACTGGAGTTTTAATAGACCAGCTTTAAGTACAATAAAAGTAAATGAAGGTAACTGTGGTGCTACTTCCAACTTAGCGAATTATATATTAAAAGATGATTATGATGAGGTAGGCTTTGTATTCTTTTCAGCAGATAGCGGGCAAGGAGGCCATATAATCAATTATATAAAACAGGATGAAAAGTATTATATTATAGATTTTGTAAAATATCCAATGAGTGATTATAAAGGCTTTATTGATATTGTAACGGTAGATGATCTGAAAGATTTCCCAGAAGAATGTATAATAAGATATGGTGATAGAGGAAGGCTTTATCAAATAAAGATTATTATAAGTTACCAAGCTGATAATCAAATCCCCATTGGTTACAATCGAAGGGAAGCAGTTGGAAGATTTTTTCCTATTGATATGAAAGACAGTATTACAGTTTTATATGAGACACCGTCAGAGGGAAAGATAGTTGATTTTATTAAAGGGCCGGAAAAGCAACCTAAATGGGATTAGAATACATATCTTATAAGTTGCTATAGAACTTTCAAAGAAAAAATATCATACGCCACCAGGAGCCGGGAAAACCCGGCTCTTTATTTGTAATTTATTTTATAGATATGTGGCTGAGACACCTTGACTTATTTAGAACGATACGTGAAAAATGGAGGAATTTGACGAAATATGTCGAATGATATTTAGCACAGCTAAATACTGCAGACGCTGCTAATAATCGTATAGACAGGAGGAATTTATTAATGAGTTTTAAAATTAGAGATTGGAAAATAAGAACAAAGATTTTTGCCGGATTTATGACACTGGTACTCTTATTTTTATTCGTAGTAGGACAATCTTACCTTGCTATCGCAGACATTAATGACAATATGGTGCCTCTACTATTGGCCAATGAAGAAGTTAATAAAGCGATGCTGAAAATGAGAAAAGATGAGAAGGACTTTCTGATAAGAGAAACTTCAAATCTAAATTATTTCAAAGAAGGGAAAAGTCCATATCTTGATAGTTTTGAAAAAAACTATGAAATAATCAATAAAAATGTAATGCTTATCAAAGCGAATAAGGATGTTGCAAACAATGCAGGATTGGTTGAGAAATTGGATCAAATTCTTAATGATGCAAAGGTTTATCATGACAGTTTTCTAAAGGTTGTAGACAAGACAAAAGAAAGAGGTTTTCAGGATTATGGACTTGAAGGGGAACTAAGAAGTGCCGTTCATGGTATAGAAAAGAGCATTTCACAACCGGGACATCTTATTCTAATGCTTCAGGCTCGAAGAGCAGAAAAAGACTATTTTCTAAGGCGGGATCCAAACTATATTGTAAGATTAGATGAAATTGCAGCAGACCTTAAACTCTCTCTGCAATCTTCGGGACATACCCAAGAAGTCAAGCTTTTAGAGGAATATCGTGAAAAATTCAATAAGGTTGCAGCTATTGAAAAAGAAATCGGATTGACAGATGATGAAGGTTTAAAAGGTGAATATCGAAAAGCGATACATAGGCTAGAGCCATTGCTCAATGATACTTACAACGATATTTCAGGAATGACGAATAAGAAGGTTGAAAATATACGTAAAATCACGGTAACTTTATCTCTTGTCATATTGATTGTCGCAGTGATATTTAGTTTTTTCATAGCGAGGTTTATTACTAAACCTATTTATGCAGCAAATCATATGCTCCATGATATTGCTGAAGGAGAAGGAGATCTAACTAAGCAGTTATCTGTTGAAACCAAGGATGAATTGGGCACTCTGGCAATGTGGTTTAACCTATTTACAAATAAAATAAAAGAAATCGTAGCCCTTGTACAAAGCAATGCCAATACGATTGCAGAATCTTCTGAGGAACTGGCTGCTGCTACGGAACAAGCCAATCAGGGAATCGATAGTATAGCAAAAGAGATTACAACCATAACAGATGGATTACAAAACAATGCAAGTATCGTTGAAGAAGCAACTGCAAGTATACAGGAAATGGCTAGTGGTGCGCTGATTGTATCGCAGGAGGCTGAGGATGCTGTAAAAAATAGTCAAGTAGTACTAACTGCTGCAAAGCATGGTGCCGAGAAGTTGGCGGAAGTGGTAAAAGCGATTGATGGTGTTCAGCATTCTTCAAACAATATGTCTACAGTGATTGGAGAGTTAAAAGAATCTTCTAATAGAATAAGTGAAATTGCTTCTCTAATAACAGGAATATCAGAGCAAACAAATTTATTAGCCTTAAATGCAGCCATTGAAGCGGCCAGAGCTGGAGAAAGCGGTAAAGGATTTGCTGTAGTGGCGGATGAAGTAAGAAAACTTGCAGAAGAAAGCAAACATTCAGCCGATGACATTACCACGCTGATTAAAGGAATTGAAAATAAGATTAAAAGTGCCTATAGTTTTACGAACGAAGAGCAGTCAATGGTTACTACAAGTGTGAAAAAAGTAAATGAAACAGACTTGGAGTTTAAGCGTATACTTCGTTTAATTGAACAGACAACGGAAAAAATCTCAATTATTTCACAAACAGCCAAACAGCAATCTGAGATTGCAAGTGACATGGCAAGGGCTATGGATGAAATCTCAAGCTCAACTCAACAGAGTGCAGCAGCTTCACAACAAATTACTTCAAGTATTCAAGAACAAGTCGGCACATTTGAAGAGATTGGTGCAAGTATCGAGGAAATGAGTAATATTTCAAAGATTCTCAGGGAACAAACAAACCGGTTTAAAACTAAATAATGCAGGCTTGACCTTTTCTTGATAAAATGGACATTTCAGCGTTGCCATTTTCTAATTTATAACATATTTCAATTCCCATGTAATTTGCAATGATTATATGGAAAACTGTTTATTAAGAATTTTGAAGGCAGAGGATAGAAACGGGGTATAAGGAAAAGTATCAAATGCCTGATCCAATAAACGGGGGATGAGCTAACAGAAGAGGAGTGACTAAAGATGAAGTGCCCAGAGTGCGGAACACCTATGGTTCCACAAGGATGATGCTATATTTGTCCACGGTGTGGAGAAGAAGTAAAGAAATAATGCAGAAAGGGAAAAAGCTTATTATTAGAAATCAAATCTAGAAAATGCGGACGTAAAAATTACATAGAGATAGCGAACCAAATATTTGCAATATCAAAGATAAGACCCTCAGAAAATTTACAATCAGGTTATTTGTCGTTCAGTTGAACAAGTTGTCGTAATGGGATGGAAAATTTTACATATTCAACAACATGATGTTACAAAAAAATTTTTTCTTGTCCTTTATAATTTTTCTAAGCAAGTCTA
This sequence comes from Geosporobacter ferrireducens, assembly GCF_001750685.1. Lineage (GTDB taxonomy): Bacteria > Bacillota > Clostridia > Peptostreptococcales > Thermotaleaceae > Geosporobacter > Geosporobacter ferrireducens. Next base: position 5,005,005 of record NZ_CP017269.1, read on the forward strand.
TCTTGCAAAAAAAATATGAGGAGGAGAAAAAATGTTGAGAAACAAAAAGTTTAAATGCCTTGCACTTGTTTTAATCTTTATTCTGATTTCATCATCTCTTGTTTTTGCAGAACCGGTACAGAAGGATCTCTTTAATGAAGTATCAAAAGATGCAATTTTCGATCATATTAAAGCCCTGGTAAGAGCAGATGAAGACAATCCCAATGGTGTTGATAATGCTAGAGTTACAGGGTTCCCTGGAGAGCACATGGCTGCAGATTATATTGAAGAGCAGTTCAAAAGCTATGGCTTAGAAGTTGAAAGGCAGGAGTTTCCAATTCTAGCCTTCTTAAGTCATGGAACTGAGGTAAGCGTCAGTGGTACAGTGTATGAGTCTAAATCATTTACATTTACACCTCCTACAGCGGAAGAAGGTGTATCCGCTGAGCTTGTTTATGCTAATCTGGGATCACAAGAAGACTTCGAAAAAATTGATGTAAGAGGGAAGATTGCGCTGATAAAACGGGGCACTTATACGTTTTATGATAAAACCCAAAATGCAGCAGCAGCAGGAGCTGTCGGAGCGATTATATTTAATAACAGCACAGGGATAATTAGTGGGACATTGGGGAGCCCTACTGATATTCCAGTTGTAGCCTTAACCCAAGAAGATGGTGAGGAGCTTGTAAAGCTGCTGAATAACTCTGAAGTTCTGGAAGCAACAATAAAAGCTATGACAGAGTTAGAAGACAGCTTTTCTCAAAATATTATTGCAACCTTGAAAGCCAATAGAGGAAATAAAGATGCTCAAACAATTGTAATCGGTGCGCACTATGATGGCGTTGATGTTCCTGCCGCAAATGATAATGCATCTGGAACAGCCACCATGCTAGAAATTGCAAGAGTATTATCCAAACAAAAACTTGCCTACGATATTAAATTTATAGCCTTTGGTGCAGAAGAAGTAGGATTGGTTGGATCTTGGGAATATGTAGAATCATTAAGTGAAAAGGAACTTGGAAATATTGTTGCCATGCTGAATATGGATATGGTCGGAGTCGGAAATACAATGGGTGTCATGACCGTAAGTGAGAATGCAAAATCCTTTATAGCAGATTTAGCTGAAGTTTATATTAAAAAGTTTGGACACCGCTATAACCGGGGCACATCCAGTGCTAGTGACCATGCGCCATTTGAATCATATGGTGTACCGGTAGTATTCTTAAATTATGGTCCAGACCCATATTATCATACAGACCAGGATTCGTTAGATAAGATTGAGAAAGATAAACTATATAACATGGGCAGCCTTGTAACAGCAATGATATATGATATGGCCAAAACGCCTATGCCAAAGGCGGAAAGAGGACGTAAGGCTAAAGTCAATAAATATCATAACCCGGAAACTCCAATGGAATAAATATGGGTTTATAGAAGCATCCACAAATGGATGATTTCTATATTTTGGAGAGGAATGAGATAAGCAGAGACTTAAGCAATCCAGATGAAAGAATATATACTCGGGTGAAGCAGGAAATACGTACCCATGAAAATAAGTTTACATTGAATTAGAAATTTTTACATAAAAATTTCTCGGAAAATGATAAATAGCAGGTAACAAGCAGGGAGCATATCTCACAAATATCTATCTACTGCTATGTAAAGGTGAGGCATTCAGCAATGAGTGCCTCAAACTTTGTCTTTTTCAAGAAACTAAAACTTTTTGACGTAAAGCTGTTTGTTTGCTGATTAACATAGAGAATAGGATAAATTTACTATTTTTTATGGTTTAAAATATTCTACGAAGGTATTTGTAGATATATGAAGAATGATAGTATTAAGAGAATGAACAAGGAGGGATGATTATATGGATATAAGCAGCTATGCCGCACAAGGTTTATACAGTGTCCAGCGTGCTGTGAGCATGGCAATGCTCCAGAAGACAATGCATATGGACAGTACTACGGTAGGCACCCTTATGCAGGATATGGTAAATGTAAACAAAAGCATTATGGAGAATTCTGTAACACCACATATTGGTGGAAATGTTGATATCTCACTTTAGGAGATAGGCACTCTGCACAGAGTGTCTTTTTTATGCAGCTGATAAGCAAGCCGATGTTTATAGGTGGTTGGGGGAGAATGAAATATATCAAGTTAGATAATTTATATCAAAAATTAAGACGAGCCCTCGCAAATCGCGAGAACTCTATATAAAAAGAGGGGGGCCTCATAAACATATTTTAAAACAAGATTATGAATAAAATATGAACAAATCATGAAAAATTTAAGTATTTCTCATGATTTTAGTTAAAAAAGGCAGTTTTAAAATAGGGAACATTACTCTTACCAAATCGTATCAATGTCTATGATACTGAAAATCAGAGTTTGGTATTTTATATCCAGAAACCGTTAAGTTTTCTACGGTCAAAAGTATTTGTTTACAATAACGATGGAAACTCTATTGGATACTTTAAGGGAAACATATTAACCATTGGCGGCGGTTTTTTTGTTTATGATTCCAATGAGCGGGAAATAGCAGAAATTACTGGTGATTGGAAAGGATGAAATTAGTATGTTGGCTGACTCATTTAATAAAATGATAGCTAACCTAAGAAACATTATTGGTCAAATTTCTCAGGTGGCTGATCAAGTTGCAGCAACATCACAACAACTTTCTGCGTCCTCACAAGAATCAGCTGTAGCTTCAGAAGAAGTAGCTACAACAATTGCGGATGTGGCTAGAGCCGGCGACGCCGGAAAAGGATTTGCAGTCGTTGCCGATGAGGTAAGAAAACTGGCGGAGCAATCATCTGAATCATCTAAGCAGATTGCAATGCTGATTTCAGATATACAGGGACAGGTAAAACATGCGGTAAATGCTATGGATCAAAATAATAATGAGGTTGAAGTGGGTGTGCAAATCGTCAATAGAGCAAGTGATAGTTTTGTAGAGATATTGAATGAAATTGATATTGTAGCCAAAAAAGTTGAAAAGGTTACGGTGGTTTGTTTATTCTTTTTTAAAAAGTTCATAGTAGAAAATTGTTTCATAATAAGAAATACTATTTATGATTTTGGAAGGACATGGTAATATAATGTTGTGTCTATTGAATAAAAAAAGGAAAAGAAGGGATTATTTATGGGGAGATTATCTTTAGTTGAGCTTTCAACAAAATATTCCAGTGGATTAAAGAAAATGATATTAGATTATGAAAAATATGGTGAAAGAGAGTATTTTGTTATGTATAAAGAGGCTCTGGATGATTTCGATAAATATGTAGAAAAGCTTCAGCGTAGAGAGAAAGGTATAGGATTACCAAAAGAATGGGGAGCATATACGGCTTTATGGTTAGCAGATGAAGATAATAGAATTTTGGGTGGCATTAGAGTTCGAAAAGAATTAGGTTCAGATTTCTTAAGGAAAATAGGTGGACATATTGGTTATGATATATCTCCTTCATATCGAGGAAAGGGATATGGTAAACTCATATTGAAATTAGGCTTAGAAAAGGCTGCACAAATGAATATTTCACATGTATTGATTACCTGCCAATCTGATAATTTTGCTTCAATGAAGATTATCGAAACAAACGGAGGAATTTTCGAATCAGAGATAATAGATAAAGCAAGCAATAGAAGTATTAGAAGATATTGGTTTAACCTAGATAGCAGATGATATTCATGCCAGAAAGGACTAAGGAGGGCAGTTTTTTACATTACGCACGGTCACCGGAATATCTAATTGGTTGAAATTGCCCATCCGTTGGGAATCTTAAATAAAGAATAGCTGAGAGATTCTCTGGCAATAGAAGGTAGATGAAAAAATTATTAAGTCGAAGAATATAATACAAAAAATACTCGGAATCAACTAAGTATAAAAAGAGCAATTACCGTATTGTTCTTTATAGAGAAGATATAGCGATAGTTTATGCATACATTCTAAACACAAGGTCAAGTCATTTTCACCATCATTTGAAATCCAAGAATAAAATGGGTAGGAGTACTCAAAGAATAAAGAAAGAGATTACCGATACTATTACTAAGTACCTTAATTAGCTTTTGTGTGACTATTGAAGACGTAGATAAAGGCAGAAAAATATCACAAATTTTTGTTCTCACCAACATATGGCGTTGAATTTTTTATGTATGCAAAAAAACAAGGTTCTGCCTTGTTTGAGATCATCGAAAAAAGGACCAGATTCTCGAAATTTTTCAAGAATAGGTCCTTTTTTCGATGATCTCAGCGTCGTAGACGCTCTTTTTATATTTGCAGAAATAGGTGTGCTGGATGATTATTATGAGCATCTAGCACACCTATTTACAGCTATACAGAAGTTACGGGTATCCAGAAATGAATATAATTTTGGGACTAAATACCTATTTGTCGAACGATTTATGTAGGAATTTTTTATTATATGTCGAAAAAAATAATGGAAAGGGGTTGAGTATATGGATAAAAGAGACTTGGAAATAATCAAAAAGATATTAAGGATCCTTGAAACCAGGTGTTGCAGAAGAAACAGAATATGAATTCGGCGATAGAAGTTATTATGCAGGATAACTATGTTTTTGAATGGTTTGATAATGATAACAAAAGAGAAGCCGTATTATAAGAAAAAACATGAATGACATCCCTATAGGATGTTATTTTAGTTTAGAGAGTTTAACTATGAAAATATGGAGATTAATGAGAGAATTCTTTAAGCCGAGGCAATCGTAGGTCAAACGATAGAAATATTAGAAAATATGAATTTAGCTGAACCGCTGAATAATTATATTTTTGTATGCTTACCTATTGCTTGTATAACATATTTTAAAAATTTTGAATATTTAAATAAATATACGGTACATATATAATATAAAAACAAAGGGGGCGATGGTATGATAGAAATTCCTATGATTGATGTGGGTACATCGGTAACGATTCAAAAAAAGATTGTAGAGGAAGATACAGCCCTAAATTACGGAAGCGGAAAGTTAGAAACCCTATTGGCAACACCTTCCCTGGTAGCATTGATGATCGAAGCCGCTGTCAATGCGGTAGATCATAGGCTGCCGGAAGGAATGATTACGGTAGGCAGGAAAATGGAAATTGTGCATGAAAAGCCCACCGGTATTGGTGCTACTGTGAGTGTAAAAGTAGAAGTGAAAGACTTTGACGGTGCCAAAATTGTATTTGATATGATCGCCTATGATGAGATCGGTATGATAGGAAGGGGAACCCATGAAAGAATCATTGTAAACAAGAATGCCTTGTTGGAACGTACAATGTCACGGGCAGAAAAATTAAAGAATATGGATTTTTAAAAAAGTGACTTCTTTGAGAAGTCACTTTTTTAGAGGATATACAATTCTTTCTCATTGAAATATTTATCAAATCGATTGAAAGAATAAGTTGATTATGGTAATCTATAATTCAAGTGAGATGAATGGAAAATTAGATTGGAGATGAACCATGATTAAAGATATTGAAGCAGTCATTTTTGATCTGGATGGAACCTTAGTGGATTCGATGTGGATCTGGAAGCAGATTGATATTGATTATCTCGAGAAGAGAGGAATACCATTGCCAGAGGATTTACAAAAAACTATTGAGGGCATGAGCTTTACAGAAACAGCTAAGTACTTTAAGGATCGGTTTCAACTCTCTGAAAATCTTGAAGATATAAAAAAAGAGTGGATGGAAATGGCGGAGGATTTTTATGCAAATCAAATTCCTCTAAAGAATGGCGCATGGACCTTCCTTTCATCGCTTCAGCAAAAGAATATTAAGATGGGCATCGGTACAAGCAATGCTAAAGATTTAGCACAAGCGGTCATAGGAAAACACAATTTGCTACCATTTTTTCATTCTATAAGAACTTCCTGTGAGGTAGAAAAAGGAAAGCCGCATCCGGATATTTTTCTTAAGGTGGCAGAAGATTTAAAAGTTAAGCCGGAAGCTTGTTTGGTTTTCGAAGATACCTATGCAGGGGTTTTGGCTGCAAAGCGTGCGGGCATGAGAGTCATTGCAATCGCTGATGCAACTTCACTAGCCTATGCGGAAGAGATTCGATCCCTGGCAGATCAATATATTGAAAGCTTTGAGGAAATTGTGCAGGTCGGGTAGCATTACTCGGCTTGATTTTTTGTCTAAAAAGTATAAAGAAAAAAGGGTCAATGATAGTCAATTTTACCCTTTATGGAAACAATAGAGTTATAAGAAGCAGCTTCGTAGACGAGGTGATGTCATGATACAACTACCGGAAGATTTCATAACAAAAATGAAAAGGTTGATGGGCGAAGAGTATGAAGAACTGGAAGCGAGTTATAATGAGGGAAAGGTACAAGGACTTCGCATAAATACTTTAAAAATTGATAAGGATGATTTTTTAAAGATTAGTCCCTTTCATCTGGAATCAGTTTCTTGGTGTATAGAGGGTTTCTACTATCAGGAAGGAGACAGACCTGGAAAACATCCTTTTCATGAAGCGGGCTTATACTACATACAAGAGCCTAGTGCCATGGCAGCAGGAGCACTGCTCGATCCCCAGCCAGGGGAGCGGGTATTGGACCTGTGTGCTGCGCCAGGAGGGAAATCAACGCATATCGCTGCGATGCTGCAGGGAGAAGGACTTCTGGTATCCAACGAAATCCATCCTGCACGGGCGAAGATTCTGTCTCAAAATGTAGAGCGAATGGGGATTCGAAATTGTATTGTTACCAATGAAGAACCGCCACGATTAAAACAAAAATTTTTAAGTTACTTTGACAAGATACTCGTAGATGCTCCTTGCTCTGGAGAAGGGATGTTTCGCAAAGATCCCGAAGCTTGTCAGGAATGGAGTTTGGAAAATGTGGCGCTTTGTGCTGTAAGACAGCTTGAGATTCTAAATTGTGCTGCAGCAATGCTCAAACCACAAGGTAAGCTTGTATACTCTACATGTACTTTTTCTCCAGAAGAAAATGAAAGAGTACTAGAGCAATTTTTGTGTGAGCATAAGGAATTCTCGCTAATAGAAGCCAGTATTTTTGAAGGCTTTAAGCCTGGAAGGGTTGAATGGACAACCCATAGAACCCGAACACTTCAAAAGGCATTACGGCTATGGCCCCACCGATTGCGGGGAGAAGGGCACTTTCTTGCAATACTAAAAAAAGAGGATGGAGACTTGCCAAAGAAAGTCAAGACAAAATTAAAACCTTTGGATAAAAATAGTATGAAGGATTATTTTGATTTCGGAAAAAACTACTTAAAGGAGGTACCGCAGGGAGATTTTATCCAATTTGGTGAAAATCTCTACTGCTTGCCGGAAATAGAGGTTTCTTTAGAACAGTTAAGAGTCCTTCGGCCCGGTTGGCATTTGGGAACATTGAAAAAAAGCAGGTTTGAGCCCTCTCATGCCCTAGCCTTGAGTTTGAAAAGCTTTGAAGCACAGAATGTCATATCTTTTTCAGCAGTATCAGAAGAAATCCTTTCATATCTAAAGGGTGAGACTATAGAAACAAGCGGAATAGATGGCTGGAATCTCATATGTGTGGAGGGTTATTCGATTGGATGGGGTAAACTGGTACAATCTGTTTTGAAGAACCATTACCCGAAAGGTCTTCGGTGGTAGAAAAAAGCAGCTTACGATAAGATTAGATTAAGAAGAAAAATCATGAGGAGGGATGGAGCTATGGTAAAGAAAAGAGATATTGTTGAGGCGAAAATTGAAGATTTAGAATTTCCATCCAAAGGAATTGCACGAATTGATGGGAAAAAGCTATTCGTAAAAAATACAGTACCCGGCCAATTGGTTCGCGTAAATATCAGTAAGGTGAAGGATGATTATGCGGAAGGAAAATTGATAGAGGTATTAGAAAGATCGCCACAGGAGGTAGAATCTTTCTGTGAGCATTTTGGAAGCTGTGGAGGATGTGCTCATCAAACATTGCCCTACGAAGCGCAGTTAGAAATGAAAGCAAATTTGGTGTATAGGCTTCTAGAGGATGCAGGGATCAGGGATTATCAATTCTTAGGCATCGAGGGAAGTCCAGAGACATTTGCTTATCGAAACAAGATGGAATATTCTTTTGGGGATGAGGAAAAGGGTGGAGAGATCACACTGGGAATGCACAAAAAAGGGAAGTTTCATGATGTAGTGACTGTTGATCGGTGCCGCATTGCTGATGAGGATTTTAATCTGATTTTGCGCACGATTCTTCATTATTTTCGTGAGAAAAAAATACCTCTTTATAATAATAAGACACATATAGGCTATCTGCGACATCTGGTAGTCCGAAAGGCGAAGAAGACAAAAGAGATATTGGTCAACCTGGTAACGTCTACACAGCAGCAGGTAGATATGACAGAGCTAGTGGAACTGCTTAAGCAGCAGAATTATGAGGGAAGGCTTGTAGGCTTTTTACATACCTTTAATGATGGGGTTTCTGATGTAGTTATCAGTGATCGAACCGATACTCTTTGGGGACAAGATTATTTTACTGAAGAAATACTTGGATTGTGTTTCCAGATTTCTGCTTTCTCTTTTTTCCAGACGAATTCTATAGGCGCAGAAAAATTGTATAGTCTGGTAATGGATTTTATGGGAGCAGCAGCAGATAAAACAGTATTTGATTTGTACTGCGGAACAGGTACTATTGGGCAAATTGCAGCAAAAAAAGCCAAAAAGGTTATTGGTATTGAGATTGTGGAAGAAGCAGTGGCTGCAGCAAATCGAAATGCAAGGTTAAACGGATTGGATAATTGTGTTTTTATTGCAGGAGATGTATTGAAAAAGATTGATGAATTAAAGGAAAAACCGGATATTATTATATTAGATCCGCCACGGGCCGGGATTCATCCGAAGGCATTAAAAAAGATATTAGATTATAAAGCAGCGGAAATCATTTATGTTTCTTGTAATCCTAAGACTTTAGCAGAAAATTTGAAAGATATGCAGCAGGCAGGGTACCGTGTGGAGAAGGTGAAGTGTATGGATATGTTCCCGCATACATCGCATGTTGAGACGGTAGTATTGATGTCAAGGGTGAAGGTAAATACGATGTTTTAGGGATAAAAAACTTTATAAATAAAGGGTTTCCGTGATTTGAGATCTGGTTTCAAGCCGGCAGGATAATCACGGATATTTGTTTTGCGGGAACTTATCCAAGATAGGCAGGCTAGATGATTAAGAAGATGATATGGATATTGATGTGGTGAGTTGACACGATTGCTGGCAAAGACGTGGTGAGTTGATAAGATGACTAACGAAATCAGCATAGGTGTCGTTGGTGAAAAGAATTCGAAGTAACTCTCCTAAGAATGATAATAATAAAATAAAGGGTTCCTGACATTGCATCTTTAGTGTCATTGTTTTTACCATGATGCTAATACCAGGAAACCCTTATTTTTTTTCGTGGGGACTTATCAACTACTATGAAATCAATGATGTGAAGCTGACATGATATATGAAGAGATTAATCCTCTCTCACAGCATCCTCATCGAAAATTCTATCAAGCTCTTCATTTGAGGTAATACCCCTAACCTTCTTTCTAATGGTTGTTTTTTCCATATCAAGTCGATAGAAATGCTCGCGACCATCAACACCTTTTTTTAGCCTAATGAGCTGAATCCTACCAAATTTATCCCAGTGTTTTTCTGCAAACTTTGCTAAACCAACTGCTTTAGGGTAATTGTCTTTACGACTAGGGTCATGTGGTTCAAGAATATCAAAAATGTAACCGTCTGTATCAACTCTTACTACTACCAAATCTGGGAACATGGAAGTGGTGACACCGTTAACTTCATATGGAATTTCAAGGGACCACTTTTTACGATCAAGATTACGCAACCAGCAGATAGCTCCATTTTTAAGCTCTTCATCAAGCAATCCACTTTCCCATTTATTTAGTGTTGTTTGGAATGTACCATCTTCATTACAGTAGAGGTGTTGTTCAAACTTTACACTATCTTCTGGCAGATAAAAATCGATTGAATCTGGCATTATCCATGGAACAGAAATAGGTTGTACTGAAGCGTTGATTAATCTTTCGTAGCTTGTTTTACGAGCTTCATTCAATTTTGCAATAGAGCGTTTGTTATGTTCATACAGTTTGATAAACTCTTTCTCAGCCAAATCATTTATTCTTTCCATTGCATCTGTATCGTTAGTAAGAACTATGATTTCAACTTTTACATCAATATGATCTCTACTACTATTCTTAATCCAGTATTCTTTGTGCAACCCTTCACCTAAAATCTTTCCGGACTGTTCAAAATGACGGGAAATATCAAAATCTGACACTGTCATAGTCTGTGAGGACTCATCAAAAGAATAGGCGTTGTCACCATAGTCAAATGTCAGCGTTCCAAGCGAAAAGCCAGTGATTGCAGCTACTCGGTTTTCAAAAAGACCACTTTCTTTGAGCTTTGTGATTTCTTCCTGCATTTTTAATAACACTGCGTTTTTTACAGTCTTCTGAGATTCTAAATCGATACCATCCATAGTTAGAGCACGAGAAATCTGTATCAATAATTTTAAAGGTGCTTGCTTACGAGTTGAATCTATCCTGTAAGTGATAAGATTATCCATCGCATCAAATACGTCTGTATAAGCCAAGTTTCTCCCTAATGTTACAAGTTCTTTGTTGGTCCCAGTTTCAGTTGGCATAATAGCTTCACTATCACGTAGAGCCTTGACAACATTTTCAACCGTTTTTTCATCAAAGTATGGAAGGAATAAGCTGACGCTGTTAAGTTCAGCATCGGAAGATATCCTTCTAGCTAAAGGAGTACGAATAACTCTCCCTAATAATTGAGCAATGTAAGTATAATCCTGTGCACTCCTGAATGACATCATTGTTTCGGCACGTGGACAGTCCCATCCTGTAGAGAGGTTCATTTTAAAGAATACAACCATTACGTTTTCTTCGTCATTTATTCTAGATGCTTCTATTTGTTGTATTTCAATGTCGCGCACTTTAAGTGTACCGCGGTCATTAAATGTATGAACAACCTCGCCAGGTTGTAATTTTCGTCCTATAGACTCTTCTAATAAATCAATACAAGTTCCTAAGTCTGTATGAGTTGCTTCACGCTCATTGCCATCCTCAACCTGAATAACAAGAATAGGATTTACCATTTTCTCGTCTTCACTCTCACAATAGGATTTCCAATGAACACATTTCTTTCGCCAATTTTCTACTGCTCCTTTGAACATTGTCATATCGGCACTTAATTGAATATCAGGATAGTGTATGATAATTCTATCTTTCAAGAGACCGGATTCGCGCACTTGCTCGGGTGGGACGATGACTTTCTGGACCGTTGATGTTGTTCCAGCAATCAAATTATCAAACCTCTGTGGTGTTGCTGTTACACCGATTACTAAAGGCATAATGCAAAGTCCGTCTTCTTTACTGCCTTTAATAAATTTTTGCATTATAGATTGTGCCTTGTTTTCAGCTTGAACAGATGTATAGGTGCCTCTATGAGCCTCATCAATAACTACATAAAACTTTTTAGGACTACGCTTCGCAGTATTAGTAAGTGTTTCCCATATTGAATATTGTCGTATATCTGAAGTTCCTGTAAGCAGTTTATCAGAACCAAGTTTCTGAGTATTTAAAAAGTAAATGCAGCCACCTTCAAAATATTCAGCATTAAAGGTTGAATCAATAGTTACCAGATCTCGAACACGGATTTTGTCCGACTTACTTTCGATCTTCAGTCTAGTTTGTTCATTGAGTTCGGGTGAATCTGAGAGCCAAATAAAAACGGAATCTGGATCTCCAATGCTGTCGGCACTACCATATAATAAATCTTCAAAGAGTGTTGTCATAATAATGGTTTTTCCTGAACCTGTGGGAGCGGAAAAGGATATAATCTGTGGGTCACGTTCACTCCACATTAAGTGTGCTTTATTGATTTTGTCGTGTAGCTCTGTAAGGGCCGTTTCCTGAAAAGGAAATAATATATCTCTCATTTATGAATCCCTCCTGCTTCCCAACACAAAGTTATCGATATAATCACGATAAAGTTGGTGTGTGTTATTTATTTTTACTCCAGCTGTCATTTCACGGAAAGCTTCCTCGGAGTTAGTAACGAAGTACACCACTTGGATGTTATTCTCTTCAGAGAGCTTTTCGGTAAACTCAGCAAATTTTGTCTCATCAACCAGGATAGCAAAACCATTTTGAGGTAAAATTAGCATGTCTGGCACTTCATTATTATTTATTTCAGGTCTTTTTCCAATTGCACCAGACTTAAGCCATAATAACGGCAATATTTCGCTAAACTGTTGTCCTAATGAAACACTATTTTTATCTAGGAAATCTAGTTTGAAGTATTCTGCATTGGCAGGAAAGCCTTCGTTCATTGGACGCTTAATTTGTGATGTTATATTTATGAGGCCGAGCAAGTCTGAAACCTTCGATTTAATGCTCTTGAATACTGCTGCTTCTTTTTCAATAATGTAAAAGTCTATGATATGGTCTTGGCCTTCCAGAGCATCCAACCATTCATCAACAGCATTTGCATCAAAAAGAATCGATGCTGTATGTTTATCAGAAACAATGAATTTACTATCCGATTTTACCAACGTTTGTGGTAGTTGTGTTTTTCCTTCTTTGCTGCGAAGCAAAGAAACAAGCTGCTTTTTGGTAGTTTTCGTTAGAACTTCAAAGTCTTCAGCAAAGCTAAGTTGATAGAATGAACGTTCAACTTCCTTTGTTTCAGTCAGGGTTGTAATGTAATCACCTGTCAAAATCGTACCATCGTCACGCTTGCCAAGGATGCTATATTTTGTCCTCGGCCAAGTTACTGCTCGGCAAATTCCTTGTTTTTCCCAATCAGGATCACCTGGCTGATAGCCGCTTCTTTGTAAATTTCGAGCCTCATCAACTGAAACTTCATTGTTGGTAACTAGTATGCATCGCCTGTGACCGCTGTCTTCAGCATTCAAAAGATTAACAGCGTGGAGAGTCGTACCACTTCCAGCAAAGAAATCAACAATGAGAGCATTAGGGTTATCTTTAATTACCACACCAAGCGCATCATGGACCGCATAAAGTGATTTAGGGAAAGAAAATGTATTAGGCTTATTGAGTATACTTGTAATCATGTCAGTTCCATATGTTCCCGCATTATGAGAATTTCGGTACCAAACGGTCCGAACGAGTTGATTTGTCTCACCAGCATATTCCACCTCAACGGCTCCAGTAACATTGTTGCGTCCAGTTATGATTATCTCTCCACGTTCGATCTGTTCGCGTTGTTTTTTAAACAAATATTTAATAGGCCATGTTTTTCGCTTAGCATCGAATTTCCCAACAGAAACATATCCAAGCTCTATCATCTTATTTAAAGTGTCATTGCTCATTGACCATCGGCCTTCCGATAAATCAGTTCGAACGGGCCATGCGGCTTTATATCCATCTATAGTAGCATCGTAATCAGGATGTTCTCCTAATGGTAAAACATCCCCAGCCTTGACAACCCGGTTATTTTCTTCATCAATTAATATTGGATAGTATAAATTAGGTGAATCTTGCCTATATGAATCACTGCCTCGTCTAAGCAAAGATGCCCATGTTACCTTTTTTGAAAAAGCATCGTTTTCTCCAAGCATTCTATCGAACCAACTTGAAATATTCGCCAGTGGCATAAAAACATAAATGATATACTCTTCAACTCGAGCGAAATGTCCTTGTGATACGCCCTTATAATTAATTACGTCGGTTACCATTTGAATATGAGCTTCAGGGAAAAGCTCCTCAAGTAAAGTGCGAAGATGATGAACTTCGTGTTCATCGATAGTAACAATCAATATACCTGTATCAGGGTTTAATATTCTTCTAGCGATTTTTAATCTTTTTTGCATCATTGAAAGCCATTTGCTATGGCGCCAGTTATCACTAGAATCTACGTAATCATTATTGTATTTCCAATCCCGTGCACCTGTGTTGTATGGTGGATCAATATAAATACAATCGACCTTCTTAGGGTAGAGATATTCCAGTAACTGAAGGGCATGGTAATTATCTGCTTCAATGATTGAATGCCATGAATCATTATCAGGAGCATTTTCTACAGAATCAATTGGCTGAAGAGTAGGAAATATCGGTTCTCCAAACTGAGCAACTGAAACTAACTCCATAAGCGGGGAGTTCAATATATCTCCTGTTGTTTTGTTACGGCAAATTGCAGAATTACCCTCTAATTTTATTACTGTATATACATCATTAATGTGACCAGTTTTTAACGCAACTGTCGAACCGCGTTTGATAGGAACGTCGTAAAGAGGAGTACATTCTGGGATATGGTCCTCAAATACAAGTCCAAATTTTTTATTTTTTGAAATACGTGTAAATTCCTGTTCCAAGCGGTTACGCAAGGAAGTGTCCGGAATTTGACGCAATAAATCATCAATTGCAGCCATTTTTTAAAATCCTCCTATATTTAATCGTTCGATTCGTACTTACTCCACGAACGACCAAAAAGTTCATTTCCGTCAGATAAACGTAATATTGCAGTTTCTTCTAAAATTCTATGTGCATTCTCGGTTGTAGAATCAGCTTTATCAAAAGCAATAAAAACTTGGCGTTTGGTAGACTGATAACGTTCCAATATATGTTCCAAGTGAACATCTTCAATACGTTTGAGAATGTTTGAGTCGTGGATGATAGCAGGAACTGGACGTAATTCAAGAATACTCAAATCATAAACAACTAGACTTTTGAAGGCAGTTCCTTCACTTGTGTTGCCAGGAGTCTCAAAAATAATATCTTTTTGAGGAGAGATATATAAAAGAGGAGCAGTTTCTTGCTTTTCAGTTACTACCCTATTAATTAATTCCATCCTAGAATTAATATCGTCTTGAATCTCACCTATTTTTTCAGATTGTTGCAACAGTAGCTTTTCTAATTTTTGTTCTGCTTCAGCTCGAGCATCTTGTAGCTCTTTTTGATGAACCAACTCTGATGTTTCTTCTTCGAGTCTATCAATGCTCTTAGATACATTAACGCACTGGGAAAGCACTCTCTCAGACATTTCCTTTGCTATGCCGGACTCTTCAATTTTCTTATTTAGACGATTTATTTCCTTATCGTACTCTTGGATTAGTGGTTGCAGTCGGTTTATTTCCTGATCCATTTCTTCACCTAAAATTTCTCTAATTCTTACATGAAAATGCTCTATCTCTGCAAATGCTTTTATATTAGCATTTGGAAAGAAGTTAGCTAAGGAATTAAATTCACTTTCAGTATTGGCCTTGCTATCAGGGATATTGCTCAAAATAGCATTGAGTTCTGATTGCAGGCGATTGCGCTTGCGAATAAAACTATTCAAATCTTTTTGAACTGCTGATACCCTTTCAAATGTTTGTGTGTCAAAACCAAACATTGCCAATTGAGCTTCCTCACTGTTTTTCATCAGCTTTTGAAGCCTCTTTTTTAATGACTCAATTGCCTTTTTATTACTTTCTATTTTTTCAATGTCCACTTTCTGGCGCTGACGATTTTTTAGTTGTGAAGCTTTAATTCCAAGTTCTTCTTCCATACTTTTGATAGCTATAAGAATTTTGTAATGCCCAAAAAGTTTTAATAGAAAATCTACAGCCTTTTCATCTTGTTCACGAGGCTTCACTAACAATGGATATTTTTCAAGAGTGTTTTCGCGCCCGTAAATACGGAAAAAACGCTCTGTAATATCTGAAAACGAAAGAGCTGGAAGGCTTATTTTATATTCCTGAAATAAAAACCTTCGGTAATCTTCAAGGGACAATTTTGCTATAAAATGATGCTCTTTATCACTTTGATAAACATTTTTAGGATCATCAGTGCTTCTATAAAAATAGTATGGTTGACCATCAAACTCAAATTTGAAGTAAATTGTATGAGAGCCTATTTCTTTCTTTATATCTCCAGTCAGGGAGCAATAGCTTTCACCGCCGAATACATAATCTATAATCCATAGAAATGTAGATTTTCCAATTGCATTGCTTCCACCTGTACTTCCTAGAACTGTATTCAGGCCTGAGTTGAAATAAATAGTATGATGGTCTGGAGCAAACTTATCGCATTTAATCTCTTTCAACATAGCGAAGTAGCCTCCCTTCCTCAATTAATTCAATTTCTCCTAATGCAAATAAGCAATCTAATGCACTTAGAAAATCAGCCATGTCATATTTTCTTGACTTGGTTTTTTCGAATAGCTCTTTAGGTGACATATCCTGCTGTGCCAATTCCTCAAGAATGTCAGGGAAAAGAGCAATAATGCTTTTTGCATAGGGTGTTACTTTATTTGGTAATCTCATCGAACACCTCACACCTTTGTACGAAGTAGGAGATTATGATCTCACAAGCTTCTCTATATTTTCGTCCGGTCTTTTCGAATAATGTCTCAACAAGTAGATTATAAATAGCACTTTGGGATAATTGTGATTCGTTTGCATCTTCGTACATTCGTTTGACGTTTTTTGCAAACTTATCGACGTTTAGCTTGTTTTCTCCTGCCAACCGATCTAGTGCATCGTTAACTCCTTGATACAACCGCCGAACATCAAAAAGCACCCTTTCTTTCAAACGTTTCTCAACGATTTTTTTCTCAACTTTCACAGGCTGTATTTTTAGTTGTGTGCCATCTGTAACATCCATCAAATCGACTTCACGGAGCACCTGTTCAATTTGCTTTTCTATTGTATATCTTGATGTCGCTTCTCTCGCGACTACAAGAGTTTCTAAATCATGCTTTTCAGATATTAGAGCTATTTTTTCTTCCAGAGAGGCATTTTGTATTTCCCGTTCACAGTCAACACAAAGAACAACTTCATCAGTTTCAGAAAGGCGGACGATCTTAGCATAATTAACATCGTTGCCTTCTTTTTTTATGCCTAAAACTCTACTGCATTTTTGACATTTGCCCCCAGTTTCAGTTAAGAGAACTAAAGCGCGAGTGTTAATTGAAATTTCGTTTGCGGTTTCATAAGAGAAATTACTATATGTTGAAATGAAACTTATCTTGTCTTTTTCATCATTAAAGGACTGTATGTACTCATCAGTAACTTCCTTTACGCTATCTTCACAATTCCTGTTTTCAACATTTTGCACAGTGTAAAGAAATATTCCAGCGAGAAAATCTTCCAAGACAAATGCATCACGACTCGATATGGTTTCTTTTGTCATACCGTTAACTTTTTCAATGATTGTGTCAGGTTCAATTGCATTATCTGATGCAATGATGTCTTTCAAGGCAAGAACGATTAAGCTCCTTTTGTTGCTGTCCAACATTTGAAGGATATTCTGCTTAAAGAACTCTGAAACATCCTGAGGGTCGGCTGATAAAGCAGCATCAGTTACAATACGTGAAAGATTTTTCTTGCCCTTTACTAAGTCAGAAGTAGTTCCATCATCGCTACGAACATCATAAGTAGACGCAACAGAAAGCAGCAAGGTACCGCACAACCACTTTTGTGTAATGCTCTTTGTTTTGCAATTTTTTAAAATTGTTGCCAAAGTACCAAAGCATAGCTTTTTCATACATGCGTCTCCTCTCAATAGATTTAATTAGTTGGAAGTATCATCGTCCACGTAATCGACAATGTCGCCAATGTTGACATTAAGAGCTTTACATATTCTTCCTAGCACATCCATACTTACTGGCAAATCTTTGCTCATTTTTGCTAACGTAGTCGACGTTAAATTTGTTTTCGCCATTAAATCTTTTTTCATCATTTTTTTATCAATTAAGAGCTTCCATAATTTGTTATAACTAAAAGCCATTTTAAATCGCCTCCAAGCACAATTGGATGGTAACCAAGACGTGTCTTTACTATTATAGCAATTTACTAAGCGAATTACAATCATATATCTAAAAACGCTTACTAGAACTTTATAAATACTTAGTTTTATCTTGTTTTGAGGATTAGGTAAATATTTGAGGAGTCTCAGCGGAGTGTCAGAGGAGTCTCAGCTGAGGATTTTAGGAACTCTAGCTATTAAAATTTAAATAGATGGTAAGACAAGCTGATTTCTAGGAAAGACATCTGTAAATGGAAAAGTCTGATAGCTTACCAACTATGAAAAATATCATATGCCCGATTTTCATCAAAGGTATATCGAGGAAAAGGAAGGAGGGAAAAGAAATGGCAAAACGTAATACACGCCAAACATCCAAGAAAGTTGCTTCAAAGGCAAGTAAAATTCTCAACGATGGACGTTACAGCAAAAATTCTAAATCAGTTGCTGGCAGTGCTTTAAGTCAAACGAGACTAAGCAAAAAGAAATAGTTTCAGTGATAGGCAGAGACAGATTTGAATAATCAGCCTGCCTATCTTCCTCAAAGGTAGTAATCAGTAAAGAGCATTTATCGCTCAACCAAAATAAATCTCAAAGTCCTAGTGCGCATACGGACGGCGGGATGCATAAGAGTTCAGAACACAGTGATAAAGACTGTGTTTGGAATGAAGATGCACCCACCGTAATTTCGTGTGCCCTTATTTAGGACAAGCGGAGTCTGTGGTCATCTTCATCACAGGCTCTTTTTGTATTCCGCCGCCTGATGCCAGGACGGAAAGGAATACTTTATGAAGATTCGAGTTTTATATGAAGACAACATCAAAAATGGTCACAAGAACTACACCACAATTGAAATTCCAGATGGAGATTACAGCGTTATGCTGGACATTGACTATGAGCAACGTCTTGCAGAGGCAAAGCCTGAAAAGAAAGCAGAAGTTAAGCGTTGTGAGACTTTACAGGAAATGTTCGAACTAATGAATTCCAAAGAATACAACCACTGGCGCCGCTATCATAGGCATCTTGGCAATCCGAAGACACCTTATCGTAAAGATGATCAGGCTGAAGATGAAACAGATGTTATGGATACATTTGCAGATAACTCTCAAGAAATAGAGCGTTCTAACCAATACGAGTACGAGGATGTTTGTAAATGGATACGCAAGGTACTCGGTAAAAAAGAAGATTGGGCGGATATGTTTATCGCAGTTCGCATAGACGGTATGTCAATCCGCGAATATGCCAGCTCCATAGGTGCTGATGAAAACAACATTACTCAGAAGTTAAAACGAGCAACAAAAAAATTGGAACAAGAATATAAAAATCGTCAGATTTGACCTTCTCCCAAGGCTACCAGGTAGGAGGTCAAGACCTCCAAAAAAATTTAAGGAGGTAATTCTGATGAGAGAATTAATACCTAAAGATCAATATGGTGTGTTTGCCGACACCAAAGATACGGCAAGAGTGGATAGTTTGTTTGTAGCAGAGTTCTTTGAGAAGGAACATAAAAATGTTCTGCGTGACATTGCTAAAATCACTGACCCCAAATCTGGGTTAAGCACAGAATTTGCTCAGCTCAATTTTGAGCCGACCTCATACACGGATGGTTGGAACAGAAAGCAAAAGGCTTATGCCATGACTCGTGATGGATTCACTATGTTGGTTATGGGATATACAGGGCAGAAAGCAATGAAGTTCAAAGAGTTATACATCAAACGCTTTAATGAAATGGAGCAGTTCATTAAAACTCTTGTTTCGGCTCGTAAGGAGTTCCCTTTACTGACAGACAACATTAAGTTACTTCATGAAAATCCAAAGCCATATCACTTCAGTAATGAATGCGATATGTTAAATCGCATCGTTATTGGAATGACGGCAAAGCAGTTTAGATTAGCAAATGGAATTGCAAAAGGAAAAAGCATTCGACCTTACTTATCTGATGAGCAGATTACGATGCTAGACACATTACAAAAAGTAGATGTTGGTTTGTTAGTTGCTGTCCCAGATTATGGGCAGCGCAAGCGTTACCTGGAATGGTACAAAACCAAAATAGAGAAGAATTAAGGAGGGCTCTTACTATGTTTTATGTGAAAGAAAGATTGAATGATTCCATGGAGATATCCATTGAAATAACAGATGAAAATGTTTTTTGCCGCTGCCCGATGTGTGCTGTTGAAGTAATGGTGGATATTGCAGAAATCCTAGGTGATGGTGAAAGTGATTTATTTGGTACTGCAATATATTGTAGCGAATGTAGTAAAAAAATTAGAGCCGGAGGTAGCTGTGATGAACATAAATAAATTCAATGCTGAAGGATACTATGACCCTACTCCGCATGAAGCACTAACTAATATAGTAAAAAAGGAAAAGGCAGCGTCAAAACCTGCCTTCCGTCCTTTGGTTTATATATGTGCCCCTTTTCACGGAGCTGTTAAGGAAAATGTATTAAAAGCCACTCAGTTTGCAGAATTTGCTTTCGATCGTGGATGTATCCCGCTGACTCCGCACCTTCTATTCCCTTTCATGGATGACAGTAATGAGAAAGAACGTGATCTTGCTATTTTCATGGACATCATCCTTATGGGCAAGTGCCAGGAAGTCTGGGTGCTCGGTGATGTCATCTCAAAAGGCATGAGTATTGAAATTGAAAAGGCAAAGAAACGTAGACAACCGGTCAGATATTTCAATAAGGATTTTGAGGAGGTAGAGGCTTTATGAAAAAAATAAAGGCAATACAGGCAAGATTTGAACATGGACAAAGACCTCGTTTGAAAGGAGGTCTTTAAGTTGAGAAAATTAGCCATTGCTTATGGGAATAGCCGACAGGCAAAGAAGTGGGTCAACAAAGAAATCACTTTTGATGCGCTAAAAGATAGATTGAAGACTCCAATTAGGACCACGGAATCAGCTGAAGAATATGCCAAGTTCAGTAAAGGTCAAAAGGATATTGCAAAAGACCATGGTGGCTTTGTTGCAGGTGTATTAAAAGGTGGTCGCAGAAAAAACGATACTGTGGAACTTCGATCAATGATTGCTTTAGATGGTGACAAAATTAATAAAGAATTTCTTGAAAACTATGAATCGAAAGCTGCATATACCTCTGTTCTTTATTCAACCCATAGTAGCACAGAAGAAAATCCACGGGTGCGTCTTATTTTTCCCCTAACAAGAGATGTAACCTCAGAGGAATTTGTAGCAGTTTCAAGATATTTAGCACAGATGCTTGGCATGGATTATTTCGATGAATGCTCCTATCTACCAAACCAGCTGATGTACTGGCCAAGCACTCCATCTAACGGAAAATTTGTATATAAGGAAGTAGACAAAACTTGGCTTAATCCAGATGATATTTTAATAGCCCATCCCGAATGGACTGATCCTACAAGACTTCCGACTTCATCTAGGGAGAGCAAGGCAAATACAGTTTCGCATGAGAAGGTACAGGACCCTATTGCGAAGGAGGGTGTTGTGGGCCTTTTTAATAGAGTTTACTTTCCTATCACAAAGGCAATCGATGGGTTTTTATCAGACGTCTACGAGCCTACAGAAAATGAGGACCGCTACCATTTTATAGAGTCAAGCAGTATGGCGGGTGTTGAAATTAAAGATGGTGGCAAGTTCGTCTACAGCCATCATGCAAAGGACCCGGCATACCTTAAATTATGTAATGCCTTTGATATCGTTCGTATCCATAAATTTGGTGATGAGGATGATAAGAAGTCCTTTAAGAATATGTGTGATTTTGTCATGAAAATTGATGAGGTAAAAGTCTTTGCTACCAATGAAAAACTTGCAGAAGCTGAAGTGGATTTTACTGATAGTGGAGATGATTGGAAATCAAGACTTAGGTATCAGCCTAGATCAAGTTTACTTGAAAACAGTGTATACAACTTAAACCTTATTCTTAATCATGACCCTGATTTCAAGAACTTTGCATATAACGAGCTATCGAACCGTATCCAGGTCACAGGGCCTCTTCCGTGGGAAAGGCCAGAAGGTAACGTGTTTTGGAGAGATGCCGACACAGCCCAGCTTAAGTCCATTATGGATATTCGCTACCTTCCGTTTTCAAGCAGAAACCACGATGTTGCATTTACTAAGGTTGCTGATGATAGAAGATTCCATCCTATAAGGGATTACCTTGATTCCCTTCCTGCCTGGGATGGAGTAAAGCGTGTGGAGGATATTTTTATCAAATATCTCCAGGCAGATGATACCGAGTATATACGCACAGTGACTAGGAAGACCTTTGCAGCGGCTGTTGCACGGATATATGTTCCTGGAATTAAGTTTGACTGTGTTCCTGTGCTTGATGGTGATCAGGGTATTGGGAAAAGCACCATCATTAAAGACCTTGTAACAGCAGATTTCTATTCTGAAACTCTATCCCTTACCGATATGGATGATAAATCTGGTGCTGAAAAACTGCAGGGATTCTGGGTGGTTGAAATTGGAGAACTTGCTGGAATGAAAAAAGCTGACATTGAAAAAGTGAAAGCGTTCCTCTCTACCTCAGATGATAAATATAGACCATCCTATGGCAGAGTTGTTGAAAGCCATCCCAGACAATGCATTGTCATTGCAACGGTAAATGGAGAGCGAGGATATTTACGTGACATCACAGGAAACCGCCGCTTTTGGATTATTAAGGTACATCAGAAAAAGCAGAAGAAGACCTGGAATTTTACAGAGGAATATAGGCAGCAGTTCTGGGCCGAAGCTAAAGAAATATGGAAATCGGGTGAAAAACTGTACCTAGAGGGTGATATTTTAGAGGAGGCTGAAAAAGCACAGAAAGGTGCGATGGAGGCTGATGAGCGTGTTGGTATGGTTGAAGAATACCTAAATACTCTACTTCCAGATGATTGGGATAGTATGGACTTATTTGCCCGTAGGAATTACCTAAGCGGTAGCGAATTTGGTGGAGCCAAGCATACAGGTACTGTTGCACGAACATCTGTAAGCAATGCGGAAATTTGGTGTGAATGCTTTAATCGTAGTCTCCCAGAATTAAAGACTACCGACAGTTATCAGATTGCAGCACTTATGTCTCAGATTGCCGGTTGGGAACGAACCAGCAGTATTAAGCGTTTGCCGATTTATGGTAGACAGCGACTATATCATTATGGCGGATAGAGAACACAAGAATGCGACACAACACAACTTTTTCCCTTATATTCAAAATGCTTTTTCTTAAAAGTAGATAGAAAATAACTGTGAGCGTATACGCGCGTTAGTAAATATAGGGGAATGGTTGTGATTTTGTGTTTCTTGTGTCAGATGGGAGGATATTATGCAAGAAAAATATATAGAGAAAAAACTTGTAGCAGCAGTTAAAGACATGGGAGGTATTGCACTGAAATTTGTAAGTCCTGGAGTTGATGGTGTGCCAGACCGCATTGTACTACTTCCTATGGGGAAAATGGCATTTGTTGAATGTAAAGCAACGGGAAAAAAGATGCGTCCTATACAAGAAAAAAGAAAGAAACAACTGGAGGCATTAGGTTTTTCGGTCTATTGCTTAGACAGTGTAGAGCAGATTGGAGGGGTGCTTGATGAAATCAAAAATAAAATGTGATTGGTGTGAAAAAGAAATTTCAAGATACCCATCACAAATAAAAAAGCATAACTTCTGTAGCCGTAAGTGCTTGGCTGACTTTAGCAACAAAAATAAGAATCCTAATGGATACTCAAAATTGAAAAATTATGAATCGATGTCAAAAAACATGATTGAAATAAATAAGAAACTTAACCCTACAAGGATGACTAATGAAACAAGACAAAAGCTTAGAAATGCCCGTTTAAACTGTGGGAACGGAGTTACTTATTCAAAATACTACGGAGTACATGAACATCGAGTCGTTGCAGAAAAAATATTAGGGAGATCCCTCCGTATGGAAGAAGTTGTTCATCATATTGATGGAAACAAACGTAACAACGATGAGTGTAATTTGATTATTTTGCCCTCACAGTCAGAACACGCAAAACTACACTTAAGGGATCGTGCATTTTGGGAAGGAGGTGATGCCGAATGAAGTTCATACCACATGATTATCAGCAGTATGCAATTGATTTTATTGAGAGCAAGCCAATATCTGCAATATTCCTTGATATGGGCTTAGGTTAGGAAAAACAGCAATTACTCTCACAGCATTGTTTGATTTATGCCTTGATAAATTCGAAATAAGAAAGGTCTTGGTCATTGCGCCACTTCGAGTAGCAAGAGATACTTGGCCTTCTGAAATTAAAAAGTGGGAGCATTTGAAAGGTCTATCCTATTCTGTAGCGGTTGGAACAGAAAAAGAAAGAATCGATGCTCTTATGACAAGATCAACAATATATATCATCAATCGTGAAAATGTGGATTGGCTTGTTAACAAGAGTGGCATTCCTTTTGATTTTGATATGGTGGTCATTGATGAGTTGTCATCCTTTAAATCCTATGGTGCAAAGCGGTTTAAAAGTCTACTAAAAGTAAGGCCATCTGTTAATAGAATTGTAGGTCTTACGGGAACTCCATCGAGTAATGGATTAATGGACTTATGGGCAGAGTTTCGCATTCTAGACTTAGGTCAAAGACTTGGAAGATATATCACTCACTACCGTAATACTTACTTCACTCCAGATAAACGTAATGCACAAATCATATTTTCATATAAACCACTGCCTGGTGCTGAGGACAAAATTTATAAGCAGATATCTGATATTACGATTTCCATGAAATCCATAGACTATCTTAAAATGCCTGAATGCATTGTAAATGAAGTGGCTGTTTCTCTGAATGAAAAGGAATGGAACATATATTCTAAATTTAAAGATGATATGGTCACGAAATTAGGTGATGAGGAGATTGATGCAGTTAATGCTGCTGTGCTTTCAGGAAAACTTCTACAGATGGCGAACGGTGCTGTCTATGATAGTGAAAACAAGACACATATCATCCATGACAAAAAACTTGATGCACTGGAAGATTTAATTGAAGGTGCAAATGGCAAACCTGTCCTTGTTGCATATTGGTTCAAACATGATTTAGAGAGAATTAAGAATAGATTTTCGGTGAGGCAAATAAAAGCATCGAAGGATATTGAAGATTGGAATGAGGGCAATATCCCTATCGCTGTGATCCATCCAGCAAGTGCAGGACATGGTCTTAATCTTCAAAGCGGTGGTTCGACACTTATTTGGTTTGGACTCACCTGGTCTTTAGAATTATATCAACAAACCAATGCCAGACTTTATAGGCAAGGTCAAAACGAGACGGTTATTATCCATCACATAATTACCAAGGGTACTATTGATGAAGATGTAATGACTGCTCTTACAAAAAAAGAAGAAACACAAGCCTCTCTTATTGATGCTGTAAAGGCAAAGTTGGAGGTGATGCGATGACCACACCTTATGAAAACTTAGCCAATGCTATCATTTTAATGGCAGTTAAGGATTATAGGTCTGCGTTAAAGAAACTTAAAAAGCGTCCAAACTATGAGCCGGCTAAAATAATGAAAAACGAGGTGGAGAGGTTCTTCCGCTCTGATTGGTATAGAGAACTTACCTCTGTTGATGGGAACATCCTAATCAAAAAATTAAAATCGGAGGTAAGAGAGATATGAAAGTAAAGGAATATTTACACCAAGCTTACAGGCTTGATAAAAGAATACAATCAGACATCGAAGAAATGGAATCCTTAAGAGAAATGGCAACAAGTGTATCATCACCAAGTTGGGATGAAAAAGTTCAAACCTCACAAAATGCCGATGCCAGGTTTGTAAGGTGTTTGGAGCGGATTATGGATTTGGAAAGAAAAATAAACACGGAAGTAGATAATCTTGTAGCACTCAAGGAGCAGATAAGGCGTGTTATAAACGAAGTTCCAGACACTGATGAGCGCATGGTATTACGGTATCGGTATGTTCATAACCTAACCTGGGAGCAAATTGGCGATGAACTTAATGCCGATAGAACAACAGTCTACAGATGGCATAATGCAGCTCTTAACCATGTAACTCTTCCTAAAGATCCTATTAAAATATAGCTTGCACAACTTGCAACACTTTGCAACAAGATACCACTATTGCATTTGTGTTAGTATATAATCAGCAAAATAGAATATTTACCAAGCCTTGTGGGAATTCCTCGCAGGGCTTTTTCTATGCCCGGAAAGCGAGGTGAAATGATGCCCAAAAGACCAAAGCGACCGTGCAGTACCCCAGGTTGTCCTAACCTAACCGATGGAAGGTACTGTGAGGAACATAGAGTAGTAGAGCGCAGGCGCTACGATAAATTTGAACGTTCACCGGATGTCAATAAAAAGTACGGTAGAGCCTGGAAGAGAATCCGTGACAGATATGCCAGGGAACATCCTTTGTGTGAGATGTGCGAGGAAAACGGACGGCTTACCTCAGCTGAAGAAGTACATCACATCCTCCCCATTTCTTTAGGCGGTACGCATGACAAAAGTAATTTGATGTCTTTATGTAAGTCCTGCCACAACAAGATACATTTAGAACTTGGTGATAGACAGATTCGTAAGTGAGCCAGGGGCGGGTCAAATCTCTACACCTTTTATAGCGGACAACGGCCTGGGGTCTTGCGTGTAAAAATCAGAAATCAAAGGGGGTATTAAAGACTTTTAGAAAAGTGAGGTGGAAAAATGGCAAAGGACGGTACAGCAAGAGGTGGCCAGCGTGTTGGCGCAGGAAGAAAATCAAAAGCTCTAACAGATAAAATTGCTGATGGCAGATTAAAAGGGGCGGGGGTACTGCCAGAGCCAGCAGAAATGGAAGGCACCGATGTTCCTCCAGTAAAAGATTATCTAAAGGCGGCTCAGAAAAACGGTAAAGACCTCTGTGCAGAAGATATTTATATAGAAACCTATAAATGGTTAAAAGATCGTAGCTGCGAAATGTTAGTAAACAACCAGCTGATCGAGCAATATGCCATGAGCGTTTCTCGTTGGATTCAGTGCGAGGAGTGTATTTCAGAATATGGATTTCTTGCAAAGCATCCTACTACATCAGCAGCCATAGCATCACCGTATGTTGCTATGAGCCGTGAATACATGAAACAAGTAAATCAGTGTTGGTATCAGATATACCAGATTGTAAAAGAAAACTGCTCTGTAGAGTTTGGTGGCAGAAGTCCACAAGATGATTTAATGGAGCGGTTACTATCTGCTAGGAAAGGAAAATGATAATGAAAAAATATAGAACTTGTGAAAGTGTATGTAAAGGTCATCCCGATAAATTGTGTGACCTAATCTCTGACAGCATCTTAGATGCGTGTTTGAGAAATGATAAATCCTCTCGTGTGGCCTGCGAGGTGATGGCAACCAAAGGACGTATCATTGTTGCCGGTGAGATTACCTGTTCAAAGAAAATTGATATCAAACGAGTAGTTCGTAATGTTCTAACTGATGTCGGCTACAATCCAAGAAAGTTTCTCGTGTTTGTCCATGTACATCAGCAAAGCAAAGATATCGCTGGTGGTGTTGATAGAGCCATGGAATCCCGTGAAGGCGATACCTCCTGGTATTCCATGCTAGGTGCAGGAGATCAAGGCACAGTTTATGGTTATGCCACCAATGAAACAAGTGAGAAGTTGCCGTTACCCCTTGTTTTATCTCACGCTATCTGTGAAAAACTGGATAAAGTTATGAAGAGTGGTGTTATTAAAAACATCGGTCCAGATGGAAAGGCACAAGTTACAGTAGAGTATAAAGATGATAAGCCAAAGCGGATCAAGACCATTGTTGTTTCCGTTCAGCACGGTGCTGATAAAGACTTAAATGATTTAAGGAATGAAATCATCTCTCAGGTGCTTTGGCCTGTCTTTGAAAAATATCCATTTGATGATGAAACGGAGATACTCATTAATCCAAGCGGGCGCTTTGTGGAAGGTGGACCTGCCGCTGATACGGGGTTAACCGGAAGAAAAATAATGGTGGACACATACGGCGGCATTGCATCCCACGGTGGTGGTGCTTTTTCTGGTAAAGACCCGACAAAAGTGGATCGCAGTGGTGCTTATATGGCAAGAGCCATCGCAAAGAACATTATTTGGTGTGGGTATGCAGAACGATGCCAGGTTGCCATTTCTTATGCGATTGGAAAAGCAGATCCGGTTGCTGTGGAGATTGATACATTTGGAACAGGCAAAGTTGCTGAAAGTATCCTTTGTAGTGCGGTTCAAGAAGTATTTAATCTTAGACCTGCGGCAATTATCGAAAAGTTAAGGCTGACCGATGTCATTTATGCGGATACTGCTGCCTACGGTCATTTCAGATATGGATTGCATACTTGGGAGTTTTTAGATTGCTATAAAGAACTAAGGGAGGCGGTAAAAAGGTATGTTGATTGAAAAAAAGAATACAAAAGACCTGCTTCCTGCTAAATACAATCCTCGTAAAGATTTAAAGCCAGGTGATGCAGAGTATGAAAAGCTGAAACGCTCGATTGAGCAGTTTGGATATGTGGAGCCGGTTATCTGGAATAAGGTGACAGGCAATGTAGTAGGTGGCCATCAAAGACTTAAAGTACTCATTGATATGGGTATATCAGAAGTTGAATGCGTCATCGTTGAGATGGATGAGGAAAAGGAAAAAGCCCTCAATATCGCTCTAAATAAAATTAGCGGTGATTGGGATAAGGATAAGCTTGCCCTCTTGATTGCTGATTTACAAGGTGCAGATTTTGATGTCTCGCTTACTGGATTTGATCCTAAAGAACTGGATGACTTATTTAAAGATACCATTAAGGATGGAATTCACGATGATGACTTTGATGTGGATGAAGAATTAAAAAAGCCCTCAATCAGCAAGTTTGGTGACATATGGACATTAGGTAGGCACAGGCTGGTATGTGGTGACTCCACAAAAAAAGAAACCTATGATCTGCTGATGAATAAAAACAAGGCAAATTTGTGTGTAACAGACCCTCCCTACAACGTAAATTATGAAGGCTCTGCAGGGAAAATCAAAAATGATCATATGACAAATGATGCCTTTTATCAATTCCTCTTAGATGCCTTTATCAATATTGAAGAAGCATTAGCAGACGATGCATCCATCTATGTATTTCATGCCGACACCGAAGGGTTTAATTTTAGAAAAGCCTTCTCGGATGCCGGTTTTTATTTATCCGGGTGCTGTATATGGAAAAAGGACTCCCTTGTACTTGGGCGTTCACCATATCAATGGCAACACGAACCAGTGCTTTATGGCTGGAAGAAAAAAGGAAGACATCAATGGTATACGGGAAGAAAAGAAACTACCATATGGGAATTTGATAAGCCAAAGAGAAATGGTGATCATCCTACGATGAAGCCGATTCCTCTTCTTGCCTATCCTATTTTGAATTCCTCTATGAGTAACACAATTGTACTCGATCCCTTTGGAGGAAGTGGAAGTACATTAATTGCTTGTGAGCAGTCAGAGCGTGTTTGCTACACAGTGGAACTGGATGAGAAATTCTGTGATGTTATTGTAAAACGCTATATTGAGCAAGTCGGAACTTCAAAAGAAGTAAGTGTTCAAAGGGACGGACTCACTTATAAATACGATGAATTGGAGGTAGCCAATGAATAAACTGACCCTAGGCAGTCTTTTTGACGGCTCGGGCGGTTTTCCTTTAGGCGGTTTAATTTCCGGTATTACCCCAGTATGGGCATCGGAAATTGAACCGTTTCCTATTAGGGTGACAACCAAAAGGCTGCCTTTTAACAAACATTATGGAGATATTTCTTGCATGGATGGCAGCAAGATAGAGCCAGTAGATATCATTACCTTTGGCTCCCCTTGCCAAGATTTATCCATAGCAGGTAAGCGTGATGGCTTGGATGGGAAACGTTCAAGTCTTTTTTATGAAGCCATCCGAATCGTAAAAGAAATGAGGTGTGCTACAGATGGCAAAAAGCCAAGATATATTGTCTGGGAAAACGTGCCTGGAGCGTTCTCATCAAACAAAGGAGAAGATTTCAGATGTGTCCTTGAAGGCATCTGCCACATCGAAAATGAAACCATATCAATTCCTAAAACTGATAAATGGAAACAAGCAGGAAGTATCGTGGGAGATCATTTCTCCCTTGCCTGGCGAGTGCTGGATGCTCAATACTGGGGAGTTCCCCAACGAAGAAAACGAATCTTCCTTGTCGCAGATTTTGCAGGTGGGGGTGCCGGAGAAATACTATTTAAGTCAGAAGGCTTGTCTGGGTATTCTAAGGAGAGCATCCGCTCGTGGCAAGGTACTGCCAGCTATATTGCAGACAGCACTGGAGAGGCAGGCACAATCTGCTTAAATGACCAGGGCGGTAATCGTATGGATGTGACAAAGGATATCACTTGTACCCTACGTGCTAAGTCAAATCATCCACCTTGTGTTATGGACTCGGCTGTTTTTGATAATCACGGAAAGGATACTCGTTTTAGTGGGCCGATTGATGTTGCACCAACTATTTCTGCTACTTATGGAACAGGCGGCAACAATCAGCCATTTGTTGTGGAAAATCCTAAGACCTACGATGTGCGATTTACCTCAGAAGGAACAATCAATGCACGTTCAAATGTCTATGAAAGTGATACAGCAAGAACCATTGATACGTCTGGCAATGCTCCGGATAGCAATCAAGGTGGTATTGCTGTGGTAGAAAGTTATGCCTTGCAAGGCTCTATGATAGGCAGAGATGACAAGAATGGACCACGAGGTGATGGTGTTAATGAGGAAGTCAGCTTTACTTTAAATACTGTAGATAAACATGCTGTCGTTTATGCGATTGATAGGGAGTCTTTCAACTGTGGTCAAAATTATGCTAGAAATCTTGGAATTACAGAAGATGGGATAAGTTCAACACTGAATGCACAGGGTCCTAGTGCAGTGGCAACCCCTACCTACTCATCAAGTAAGGCATCATTTTTTACAAATGCCGAGAAAGAACTTGCTAATACTTTAGTTGCCACAGATTACAAAGATCCACCGCTTATTAATGGTAATGACGGTATAGAATACACAGTCAGAAGGCTGACACCAACAGAGTGTGCAAGGTTGCAGGGTTTCCCCGATTGGTGGTGTAGTGATTTAGGGATAGAAAACCCAACGATGGATGACCTTCGCACCTGGTATGACATATTTGAAACACACCGTAAAGTGACCGGCGGTTATACAAAAGCAAAGACACTAAAGCAAATATCTAAGTGGCTAAAGAATCCGCATTCTGATTCTGCTGAATATAAGATGTGGGGCAACGGAGTAGCCCTTCCCAATGTATGTTTTGTGCTGTCAGGCATTGTCTGGTATACACAATTAGAAGGAAATACTTAATCCATATTTCTATTCTGAATTAGCGATAAAAAGCTTGATAAATAAGTGTTTTAGAGTGATATATGTACATACCAAAACAAAGGAGGTTTTGTACATGATCATTAATTATAACGTAACAGGGTCAGAGCGAAAGAGGTTAGTGACAGCACTTAGCGACATCACAGGTGTTAAAGCAAAGTACCTTGGAATGCCCAGCATGGCTTACGAGGTGGATTCCTTTATCATCGACAAAAATGGGAGCCTTGAATTTAGTGATAAGGCAGACAGCGAAGAAATCGAAAAGGTGGCCCAGTGTTTGGCAAGGGAGGGTTTTATCGCAGAGGAGCAAATTGACGCCACTGAGGGCAAACAAACCGCAGACAGTGAGGCCTTAAGCCTTTGCGTATCAATGCCAAAGAGTAGCTTTACAGAAAAGGCACTTGAAAACCTAAAAGCGATTGTTGAGGCAAAAGGGGATCTTATCCGTCATGCACTTGAGGCAGAAGACTTACAGATTGAAATTTCTGAAGATGAAGTTTCATTCCCATGGTTTAAAGAAATACCAACACCAGAAGAGGTTAAGGCTTACAACCATTTTATTTCTGCGCTTTGCGAGATGGCAAGAAACCAGAAACGCATTACTGCAAAAGAAAAGGAAATCCCAAATGAAAAATACGCATTTAGATGCTTTTTACTCCGCCTTGGATTTATTGGAAAAGAGTATAAAGAAGAACGAAAAATATTGCTCAGAAATCTAACCGGTTCTGCGGCATTCAAAGGAGGAGTAAAAAATGAGGATAATCAGTAAAGAACAACTGCTAAACCTTCGTGAGAAGTACCCTGCTGGATGTCGAGTAGAACTATTAAAGATGGATGATATTCAAGCTCCAAGGATTGGTACAAAAGGAACAGTTGTAGGAGTTGACGATATTGGTTCTATTATGGTGCGTTGGGATTCAGGCTCCAGCCTCTCAGTAGCTTTTGGCGAAGACCTGTGCAGGAGGATTCACGATGACAGATAAGATAAAACAACAGATTCTTGCTATTCGTGACACAGGTGAAACCAATATGTTTGATGTACGAAAAGTACAGGAAATCGCTCTAAGGGAAGGATATGACGAGTTACTTCTTTACCTTGCAGATAACATCGGGGCTTATTCCAGGTTCATTCTGACCGATAAGGAGGAATAAAGCCATGTGGAAAGAAGGTAGCATCAAAGTTCATGACAGTATCATCCATTATTGGGTAAAGTGCTATGAGAAAGGCTCGGAATTTGGAATTGACGAAGGACGCATCTCTAAGCTGATGCTTAAACGTAACGGAAAGATTATTGCAAATTATGACCGGGGCTGGGACATTGAACCTGTGGATGAGGATGCAGAAATTGCGCTTGCAATCCTATTGCTAGAACACAACTAAATAGTAAAAGAGGACAGTGCCAAAGTTGGCTCTGTTTCTCGTATGGATAGAATGATAAGGCTTGCTTGATGCAGGTCTATTTTTATGCTTGTTGGGAGGTGACCGCATATTAGAAAGTTGAAGAAATATAAACCGACAGCTTTTATGGCAAAGGACTCTTATTACGATAAAGATGCTGCAGACTATGCGGTCAACTTTATTGAGTGCTTAAGCCATACCAAAGGTAAATGGTCAGGAAAGCCTTTTGAACTCATAGATTGGCAAGAGCAAATTATCAGAGATATTTTTGGAACACTTAAACCAAATGGATATAGACAGTTTAATACAGCTTATATTGAGATACCAAAGAAAATGGGTAAATCAGAACTTGCGGCTGCTGTTGCCCTACTTCTTTGTTGTGGTGATGGTGAAGAAAGAGCGGAGGTTTATGGTTGTGCTGCAGATCGTCAGCAAGCATCGATAGTATTTGAAGTTGCAGCTGATATGGTGCGTATGAGCCCAGCACTTAGTAAACGAGTTAAGATCCTGTCGGCAACAAAGCGTATTGTTTTTCAGCCGACAAATAGTTTTTATCAAGTGCTTTCAGCTGAGGCCTATTCAAAGCATGGTTTTAATATACACGGTGTTGTTTTTGATGAACTTCATACCCAACCCAATAGAAAACTCTTTGATGTTATGACCAAGGGTTCTGGTGATGCAAGAACCCAACCGCTGTATTTTCTTATTACCACTGCAGGGTCAGACACCAAATCTATCTGCTATGAGACACATCAAAAAGCAAAAGACCTCTTGGAAGGGCGAAAGGTTGACCCTACATTTTATCCAGTTATTTATGGAGCAGACGAATCTGATGATTGGACTGATCCAAAAGTATGGAAAAAAGCAAATCCAAGCCTAGGGATTACCGTGGGAATCGACAAGGTAAAAGCCGCTTGTGAATCTGCAAAGCAAAATCCTGCAGAAGAGAATACATTTAGGCAGTTAAGACTTAATCAATGGGTCAAACAAGCAGTTAGATGGATGCCAATGGATAGGTGGGATAAATGTGCTTTTGCAGTAAACGAGGAAGACTTACTTGGAAGAGTTTGCTATGGCGGTCTAGACCTTTCAAGTTCCATAGATATAACAGCCTTTGTACTCGTGTTTCCACCGGAAGATGAAGATGACAAATATGTTGTTCTTCCCTATTTTTGGTTACCGGAAGAAACCCTTAATCTCAGAGTCAATCGTGACCATGTCCCCTACGATGTATGGGAAAAGCAAGGTTATCTTAAAACAACTGAAGGCAATGTTGTGCATTATGGTTTCATTGAGAAGTTTATTGAAAGTCTTGGTGAGAAATATAATATTCGAGAAATTGCCTTTGACCGATGGGGTGCAGTACAGATGGTACAAAACCTTGAGGGCATGGGATTTACCGTTGTTCCATTTGGACAGGGATTTAAAGATATGAGTCCACCAACCAAGGAACTTATGAAACTGACCTTGGAGGAAAAGGTCGCACATGGTGGACATCCCGTTCTTAGATGGATGATGGATAATATTTTTATTCGTACTGATCCGGCGGGCAACATTAAACCGGATAAAGAGAAGTCAACAGAAAAAATAGATGGTGCTGTAGCCACTATTATGGCTCTAGATAGAGCAATTCGCTGTGGCAATGATACGAGTGCTTCGGTTTATGACGGTCGGGGATTACTCGTGTTTTAGGAGAGGAGAGTGATGCAGATGGGGCTATTTACAAATGTTTTTAAAGCACGTGACAAAGCACAAAATCGAACTGCAGGGAGCAACTATAGTTTCCTTTTTGGCGGCTCGACAAGCGGCAAGCCTGTTAATGAGCATACAGCCATGCAAATGACCGCAGTGTATTCCTGCGTGAGGATATTAGCAGAGGCTGTGGCAGGGCTTCCCCTTCACCTATATAAATACACTGATAGCGGCGGTAAGGAGAAAGCACTTTCTCATCCGCTATATTTTTTATTACATGATGAGCCAAATCCAGAGATGAGTTCTTTCGTTTTCCGCGAGACGATGATGACTCATCTTTTATTATGGGGCAATGCCTATGCACAGATCATTCGAAATGGCAAAGGTGAAGTCATAGCACTGTATCCACTAATGCCAAATCGAATGTCTGTGGATCGAGATTCCAGTGGCAATCTCTATTATTCTTACACCAGGTATTCCGATGATGCACCAACGATGAACGGTGTGGCGGTTACATTAAGACCAAGCGATGTACTTCATATTCCAGGTTTAGGCTTTGATGGTCTTGTGGGTTACTCGCCGATTGCTATGGCTAAGAATGCTATAGGTATGGCAATAGCATGTGAGGAATATGGAGCTAAGTTCTTTGCGAATGGGGCAGCACCAGGAGGGGTACTTGAACATCCTGGCACCATTAAAGACCCTCAGAAAGTAAGGGAAAGTTGGAATGCAGCCTATCAAGGGAGTAGCAACTCTCATCGCGTAGCAGTACTTGAAGAAGGCATGAAATACCAGCCAATTGGCATCTCGCCGGAGCAAGCTCAGTTTTTAGAAACAAGGAAATTTCAAATCAATGAAATCGCTCGAATTTTCCGTGTACCTCCACATATGGTTGGAGACTTGGAAAAGTCGAGCTTTTCTAATATTGAACAACAATCACTGGAGTTTGTGAAATACACCTTGGACCCTTGGGTAATTCGGTGGGAGCAGGCCATTAGCAGGGCGCTTTTAAGATCAGATGAAAAGAAGCAGTATTTTTCCAAGTTTAACGTGGATGGTTTACTTCGTGGAGATTATGTTTCTCGAATGAGCGGTTATGCAACCGCCAGACAAAACGGATGGATGAGCGCCAATGATATTAGGGAGCTTGAGAACCTAGACCGAATTCCACCTGAGCTTGGAGGAGATTTATACCTAATTAACGGCAATATGACCAAACTTGCGGATGCGGGCATATTTGCATATAAAGAAGGATTGGAGGAAACAGCCAAATGAAAAAGTTTTGGAACTGGGTGCGTGATTCAGATACACAAACACGAACCCTCTACCTTAACGGTGCAATTGCAGAGGAAAGTTGGTTTGAAGATGATGTTACTCCTGCGGCATTCAAAGCAGAACTAATGAGTGGCGAAGGAGACATTGTTGTTTGGATCAACTCTCCCGGTGGTGATTGTATCGCAGCATCACAGATTTACAACATGCTGATGGATTACAAAGGCAATGTCACTGTAAAAATTGACGGTATTGCAGCATCAGCCGCATCGGTCATTGCAATGGCAGGAACAGAAGTCTTGATGTCACCTACCTCACTCATAATGATCCATAACCCATTCACTATAGCCATTGGTGATAGTGAGGAGATGCAAAAGGCAGTGCAAATGTTAGATGAAGTAAAGGAAAGTATCATCAATGCTTATGAACTGAAAACCGGTTTATCACGAACAAGGCTATCCCATCTTATGGATGCAGAAACATGGCTTAATGCCAATAAAGCGATTGAGCTTGGTTTTGCTGATGACATCATGTTTAGAACTGGAGAAAGTACTGTGCAAGATAGTTTTGTGTTTAGCCGAAGAGCAGTGACCAATTCATTAATGGATAAGCTTAAAAAACCAGTTGTTAAACAATCAACCGAGCCGCTTTATGAGCGGCTTAATTTATTAAAATATTAGGAGGAAATCAAAATGAGTAAAATTCTTGAACTGCGTGAAAAACGCGCAAAAGCATGGGAAGCGGCAAAGACATTTCTTGATTCAAAACGTGGCAGTGACGGGCTTGTTTCTGCGGAGGATGCGGTAACCTACGACAGAATGGAAGAGGACATTGTTAATCTTGGTAAGGAAATCGCAAGACTGGAACGCCAAGAGGCACTTGAAGCAGAACTTAACAAACCTGTGAATATGCCTCTTACTGGAAAACCAAATATTCCAGGGATGGAAACAAAGACTGGAAGAGCAAGTGATGATTATAAGAAGGCATTCTGGAATGTCATGCGAAGCAAAAATCCTAGACATGATGTACTCAATTCCCTCTCTGTAGGAACTGATTCTGAGGGTGGATATCTTGTTCCAGATGAATTTGAACGTACCCTAATTCAAACCCTTGAGGAAGAAAATGTGTTCCGTAAGCTGGCAAAGATTATTCAGACTTCAAGCGGTGACAGAAAAATTCCTGTTGTAGTGACCAAAGGAACTGCGGCTTGGCTTGATGAAGGCGAGGAATTTGATGAGAGTGATTCTGTATTTGGTCAGACTTCCATTGGTGCATATAAGTTAGGTACGATGATTAAAGTCTCTGATGAGCTCTTAAACGATAGTGTATTTAATCTTGAAAGCTATATTTCCACTGAGTTTGCCAGAAGAATTGGAGCAAAGGAAGAGGAAGCATTTCTTGTTGGAGATGCTGACGGAAAACCCACAGGCATCTTTAATGCTACTGGTGGAGCACAACTTGGGATTACTGCAGGTTCGGCTACAGCTATTACAGCAGATGAGATTATCGATCTTGTCTACTCATTAAAAGCACCATACAGAAAAAATGCAGTGTTCTTAATGAATGATGCAACGGTGAAAGCAATCCGTAAACTAAAAGACGGACAGGGCCAATATCTATGGCAGCCTTCGCTGACTGCGGGTACTCCAGATACATTGCTAAACCGTCCAGTATATACTTCAGCCTATGCGCCAATTATTGAGGCTGGGGCAAAGACCATCGCATTTGGTGACTTTGGTTACTACTGGATTGCGGACAGACAAGGACGTTCTTTCAAGCGTTTAAATGAGCTATTTGCAACCACTGGTCAAGTTGGTTTCCTTGCAAGTCAACGTGTAGACGGTAAACTGATCCTTCCTGAGGCTGTTAAAATCCTACAGCAAAAGGCTTAATGGGAGGTGCAAATGATGAGTTATAACACGAAGAATTATACAGAGCAAGGTGGAGAAAAGACCGTAATCGGTGGTGAGCTTGTCATAGAAGAGGAAGCCAAAGTAACCGGCCTCCCTGTTCTTGAGAGTCAACCAGCAAGCACTGCGGCTACTGTAGAGGACTTGGTGGCGGACTTTAATGCCCTTTTAACCAAGTTAAAAGCTACTGGACTAATGGTAGAGGATACTCCGTAGAGAAAGGAAGGTGACGGTGATGACAATGTTTGAAAAGGTAAAGGCAAATCTAATTCTTGAGCATGATCGTGATGATGAACTTCTTCAGACATACATCACTACTGCAACCTCCTATGCCGAGAGTTACCAGCATCTTCCGGAAGGTCATTATAGCAAAAATGCAATGCCGCCAACTACGGAGCAAGCCATTATCATGCTGTCATCCCACTTCTATGAAAGTCGAGATGGCAGTACGGGTGGCTTTTTTGCTGACAATGTGCAGGCGGGCCAGCAGGTTTGGAATACGGTAAATTTACTGCTCAGGCTTGATCGGGATTGGAAGGTGTAGCGTATGAGCTTTGGAAAAATGAATATCTTTATAGATATTATTTCTGTTGAAACAGTAAAAGACAGTGAGGGTTTTAGTAAACCCACTGATACCATTGTTGCGTCTGTTCGTGCCTATAAGGAAGACCGTCACGGGAATGAAAAATGGGCCAATAGAGCAACATTCTCTGAAGCCACCGCACTGTTTTGCTTTCGTAAGATACCGGATATTCTGGTGTCTACTAAGATGGTCATTGCGTGCAGTGATGGACGATACGAAATCACAAGTGTGGAGGATGTAAAAGGAAAAGGTATGTATATTGAAGCTTTGGCGAAAAAGGTGGTGGCATCAAGTGGCTAAAGCAGATGTTAAAATGCCGGATGATTTTCTTCTAAAACTTTCAAAGCTGGGTGATAAGACAGATGAAATTATACCGAAGGTGCTGGAGTCAGGAGGGGAAGTAGTTGTAGAAACAGTAAAGTCAAATTTACAAGGGACTATTGGTAGTGGAACAAAAGAAAAAAGCCGGTCTACGGGTGAACTAGTCGATTCCCTTGGTGTCTCCCCTGCTAAGCTTGATCGAAACGGTAATTTCAATGTAAAGGTAGGTTTTAAAGAACCAAGAAGAAATGGTGAAAGCAATGCCAAGATAGCCAATATCATAGAGTATGGGAAATCCGGTCAACCGCCTAAACCATTTTTAAAGCCAGCAAGAAGGACTTCAAGAAAAGCCTGTATAGAAGCAATGAAACAGCGATTTGATGAAGAGGTGGGTAAAATATGAGCATCTTAAAAGAATTAAATCTCATAGCAGATATGTGTAGCATTCCAGTAGAGACAGGTGTTTTTTCTGGTGTGCCTCCTGATGTTTATCTTGTAATCACACCTCTTGTCGATTTGTTTGAGGTTCATGCTGATAACAAGCCTGAATATGAAGTGCAGGAAGTTAGACTTTCCCTATTTGTAAAAGGTAACTATATAGGCATTAAAAATAATTTAGTCCGCACTCTTTTGGGTGCGGATTTTACAATAACAGACCGTAGGTATATCGGGCATGAAGATGATACCGGCTATCACCACTATGCCATTGATGTGGCAAAACCCTATGAATTTAAATTAGAAATGGAGGAATAAAACATGGCTACAATTGGTCTTGATAGACTTTATTATGCAAAAATCACCGAGGATGCAAGCGGTGATGAAACCTATGAAACCCCGGTGCCCTTGGCAAAAGCCATAAGTGCAGAACTGTCGGTAGAGCTTGCTGAGGCAACGCTTTATGCCGATGATGGTGCAGCTGAAATTATTAAAGAGTTCAGAAGTGGCACATTAGCACTTGGTATTGATGATATTGGAGTGACTGCCGCAGGAGATCTTACAGGAGCAACCATTGATGACAATCATGTGCTCATTTCAACCAGTGAAGACGGCGGTGACCCTGTTGCGGTAGGCTTTAGGGCTAAAAAAGCAAACGGAAAGTATCGTTATTTTTGGCTGTATCGTGTGAAGTTTGGTATCCCAGCCACTAATCTGGCTACCAAAGGCGATAGCATTACCTTCTCAACTCCAACCATTGAAGGGACAGTGCTACGCAGGAACAAATTGGATGGTCAGGGCAGACATCCTTGGAAAGCAGAAGTTAACGAGGGTGATGAAGGAGTCACACAATCAATTATTACCGAATGGTACAACGAAGTATATGAACCTACATTTGCCGCATCTGGTGGCACTGAAGAATAGGAGGATGTTCCATGGATAACGAACGCAGCGCAAAGATTACTATCAGTGGTCAGGAGTATGAACTTATTTTAACGACTAAGGCTACAAAAGAAATTGCAGGAAGATATGGTGGGCTTGAAAACCTGGGTGAAAAGCTTATGAAATCAGAAAACTTCGAGATGGCACTGGACGAAATTGTGTGGTTGATTACATTGATGGCCAATCAAAGTTTGCTTATTTATAACCTGCGAAATCCGAATGATAAGAAGAATCTTCTCACGCAAGATGAGATTGAACTTCTTACTTCACCTTTGGAGCTTGCCACATATAAAAACGCACTGATGGAAGCGATGTTTAAAGGGACGAAACGAAATATTGCATCGGAAGATGACTCAAAAAACGCACAAACCGGGTAAATGAGGAGGAGCTCTTTACCCGGCTTTTATATTACGGAACAGTCCATTTAAATCGTACTGAAGAGGAAACATGGCTAACACCTCTTGGGCTTTTGATGGATTTATGGGAATGTCACAAACAGTTCCTTGGACTGAGCAAGCAAAAAAGGGAGATTTCCATAGATGATGTTATTCCCTATGGTATCTGATTTTTAAAGGAAGGAGGCGGTGATTTTGGCAGATAACTTTGGGCTCAAAATTGGTGTTGAGGGCGAGAAGGAATTTAAAAGTGCACTTCGTGACATCAATCAGACATTTAAGGTTCTGGGATCTGAGATGAAACTGGTATCCTCGCAGTTTGATAAGCAGGATAAATCTGTACAGGCCTTAACGGCAAGAAATGAAGTTTTAAATAAGGAAATAGATGCACAAAAGAATAAAATCGGTACTTTGGAAGCTGCCCTTAAAAATGCCGCTGAATCCTTTGGTGAAAATGATAAGAGAACGCAGGCTTGGCAAATCCAGCTTAATAATGCCAACGCTGATTTAAATAAGATGGAACGGGAGCTTGGTGAAAATAACAAAGCACTAAATGAAGCCAGTGAAGGTTTTGATGGAGCGGGAAATGAAGCGGACGATTTTGGTGATGAGATAAAAAAGAGTGCCAACGTTGCAGATGATGCGGGAGGAAAATTTGAGAAACTAGGCAGTATTGTCAAAGGAATCGGTGTGGCAATCGGAGCGGCTATGGCCGCCATTGGAACTGCTGCAGTTGCCGCCGGTAAAAAGCTTTATGACATGGCTAATGATGCGGCTGCAGCTGGAGATGAGATTGATAAAGCAAGTCAACGCATAGGACTTTCCAGAAAAGGCTATCAAGAGTGGGACTATGTGCTTTCGCAAAATGGTGCAAGCATATCTACTTTAGAAAATGGCATGAAAAAACTAAATAACACGGTTGATGATGCCATCAATGGTAGTACTTCTGCCACTGATAAATTCAGGCGATTAGGAATCTCAATGGAAGATCTCCAAGGGAAATCAAGAGAAGAAATCTTTGAGATGACTGTGAGAGGGCTGCAGGGTATTGCTGATGAAGGAGAAAAAGCGGCCATTGCCAATGATCTCCTTGGAAACTCATCCGTGGAACTAGCAGCCCTTTTAAACCAAACTGCAGAAAGCACAGAAGACTTGAAGAACAAAGCCAGCGAGCTAGGGCTGGTGATGAGTGATAAATCCATCGATGCTGCAGTCGAGTATACCGATGCCATGGATAATCTTACCCGTTCTTTTACTGGTGTGAAAAACAATATCACTTCCCAACTCCTCCCCGGCTTTACCATGATCCTTGATGGTCTTACAGGTCTAATCACAGGGCAAGAAGGTGCAGCGGAACAGTTAAAAGCTGGAGCCAAAGAAACAGTTGACCAGATAGCAGTAATTCTTCCTCAAATCTTAGAAGTGGTCACTGGACTGATAGCTGCCATTGCAGAAGTTGCTCCTGAGCTAGTCATTGCTCTTGTTAACGGTATTTTGGATAATTTACCAACACTGATTGATGCAGCGACAAATATTATTATGACCATAGTGGGCGGTCTTATTGAGGCATTGCCACAGATAACTCAAGGGGCGCTTCAATTGGTACTAACTTTAGTGGATGGAATCATTGCCAATCTCCCTGCCCTTGTTGAGGCGGCACTTGTGATGATTGTTACCCTTGCCACTGGCATTGGTGAAGCACTGCCGGAACTAATTCCGTCCATCGTAGAAGCCGTGATTTTGATTGTAGAAACATTGATTAATAATCTTGATTTGGTCCTAGAAGCGGCTTTCCAAATTATCAGTGGTTTGGCACAAGGTATCTTAAATGCACTGCCTACCTTAATTGAGGCTTTACCACAAATTATTAGTAGCATTATTACTTTTATAACCACAAATCTACCTAAGATTATTGAGATGGGTGTTCAGCTGACTATTCAGCTTGCGGCAGGATTAATTCGGGCTATTCCTCAGTTAGTGGCACAAATTCCTCAGATTATTACAGCAATAGTGACTGGTTTAGGAAAAGCCATACCGGCCATTATTGATGTGGGTAAAAACATCGCCAGAGGACTCTGGGATGGTATTGCCTCCATGGTGACTTGGCTTAAAAACAAAGTCAGTGACATGGTTGGTGGAATTGTCAAAGGAGTTAAGGGACTTTTAGGCATCCGATCTCCATCTCAAGTTTTCGCAGGTATTGGTGAAAACATGGGTGAAGGTATCGGTGTAGGATTTGAGAAGGCCATGGATGATGTTAGTGAAGATATGCAAAAGGTCATCCCCACAGATTTTAATTTAGACTCCGATGTAAATGTAAATGGTGGTGCAGGTGGCGGATATGGAATGCTTGGTGGCTCTTTAATTACCATTCAGCAGATGATTGTACGAAGTGAAGATGATATTAGAAAGATATCACAAGAACTCTACAATTTAATGCAGACCGGTTCTCGAGCACAGGGGCGCTTTATAACGACGTAAAGGAGGGCGATGTATGGGATTTATTTATAATGGCATTAGTTCAAAGAACATGAAGATCAAAGCAAGACTCACAAGCTGGCAGGCATCGCCCGCTCTTAGAAACTCTTATGAAATGGTGCCGGGTAAAGCGGGTGTTGCCGATTTTGGCTGTGACAGCTCAGAGCGAATTATTATCGTTAATTGTAATGTATACCCACAAAAAAGTTTTGCTGATCTAGTAGATGTATTGGATGGGTTAGCTGAATGGTTAAACCCCATGAATGGTTTGAAACAACTTGTATTGGATGATATTCCAGATCGTTACTTTTATGCCCGTCTTACTGAGCAGGTGGATTGTGAGAGGCTACTTAGAACGGCAGGGGCATTTGATCTTAAGTTTATATGCCCAGATCCTCATGCTTATGCTTTGACTGATGAGCAATTTACAATTTCCAGTGAAGGCAACCATGAGATTGAAAGATTAACCGGAAATGCTGACTCAGAACCCGTCTATCAACTTAAGGGGACAATTAACAGTTCATCCTCTACCTATATCTCGATTACAACAAATGGTGAAGAATTACGAGTTGTTGGAGCTTTGACAGCAGATGAAGTTCTTGTCATTGACAGTGGACTAGTGACAGCCAAAATAACGGATATAAACGGAAACACATTGAGAAATGGTTTGCCAGGCTTGGATGAGCTGAATTTTCCTGTTCTTCATAAGGGAGATAATGAAATAACAATCACTGTGGCGGGAGCAACATTTTCTGAATTAAGGATTCTGGCTAAGAGCAGATGGAGGTGATAAGGTGGCCATTAAGTCGATTTTAACAGTGCAAACAGATTTTACAGGCGAGTATCCAGTAAGTGATCAGACCGTTGGACTTTGGAGATTTAATGAATCAGCGCCAGATGGAAACACCATGCTTTTAGATGCGTCAGGCAATAACAGAAACTTCTTTGTTTCCGGATGGTCAGGAACTTCAGCTAGTTTGGTCTTAGGTAGACTCGGGAGATTTTTCAGGCAAAACATTGTCAATCCTACAAGTGAAAGAACCCATTTAGTGGCTACCAATGACGGTAGCTTTTTTAGTGATTTAGGAGAAAAAATCGTAGTGGGTGGATGGATTAACCCGACAACTTATTCTATTGGTCAAAATTTTATTCCCATTTTTAATACCAGACATGGACCAGGACAACCGATTTTCTATGTCTCCTTATACCAAGGAAGATTAAGATTAATGCTTTATAATGCATCGGGTTCGCTGATTTATGATCAAACGGAAACACCAAGTATTACGCTTAGGAATAATGGTTGGTATTTTATAGCGTCCATTATTGAAGTAAATAGCAAAAGAGTACAAAATTTGGTCTGTGACCGAAGTGATGGTGCTGTTTGGCAATCGCCCCTTAGAACTTTTACAGGAGATTTGAATCAAAATTGTGTTGCCAATATTGTCATGGGAATGCTGGCTGATACTTATTATTATGCGGGCGGATTTGATGATTGGTTTTATGAAAAGAATTCTGAGCTTACCATGGAGGAGCTTATTTCCTACTTCAAATCTTCTATCTTGGCAAACGGTGGTGACAGTACCGCTGATGTAGATGCTCTAACGGAGCCGGGTACTGTTATGCTGAAGGCAACAAGTGGTGTTTATGCTCAAAATGGTCAGCTTTATACAACCGCAGCTGCCTGTGGTCTTGCAGGAACAGGACGAGTATCCGTAACCAGCGAATACACAGCAGGGGTAACTGCTATCTCCCTTGTTGAAACCTCTACCTCTGATGATTTAGTCAGTTGGACACAGTGGCAGTCAGTGGGACCCAGCGGAGAACTTCAGTCACCGAATAGAGCTTATATTCGTTATCGAATTACTTTGACCACTCAAGATACAACAAGAACACCTAAGCTTATAGAAATACAGCTTCATGATATTCCGAAACCACCTTATGAGAGGCTCGGATTTGCAAGA
Organism: Geosporobacter ferrireducens; assembly: GCF_001750685.1. Classification (GTDB taxonomy): domain Bacteria; phylum Bacillota; class Clostridia; order Peptostreptococcales; family Thermotaleaceae; genus Geosporobacter; species Geosporobacter ferrireducens. Next base: position 5,049,458 of record NZ_CP017269.1, read on the forward strand.
CCCGTTGTTTTGGATACCAACGGTGCGTGGGAAGCGGTGTTAGAAAATGCCTTTGACATCATTGTAACCAGTGAGGTAAATGGCGCCGATATCTTGGAGTTTAAGTTGCCATTTCATGATTCCAAGCGAGAGTCCCTAGATAATGAGAAACAGGTGCAGATTGTAAATGATGTGTACCGAATTCGAACCACGACAGATGAGAAAACTTCTGATGGACGAGTGATTACACAAGTGTATGCGGAAGCTGCCTTTTATGATCTTTCATTCAGCGCGGCAAAAGAGCCGATGGATTTTGTCGCTGAAACACCAGAGGCTCCTATACATTATGCCTTGCTTGGTACAGGGTGGGCTTTAGGGAACGTAACGGTAAGTACAAGGAGAACATGGCAATCTACGGAGAAAAACGCGCTATCAATTCTTCGAGCCACACAGAACATTCATGGTGGAGATTTAATATTTGATAGTGCCAATAGGTTGGTGCATCTTTTGACATTTGGTGGTACAGACAGTGGAGCCTTGTTTTGCTATAGAAAAAACATGAAAAGCATACAAAGGGTAGTAGATACAAGAAGCTTAATCACTCGACTTTATGCATATGGAAAAGATGGGATGACATTTGCCTCTATTAATGGAAATAAAGAATATGTGGAGGACTACAGTTACTCATCAGAAGTAAGAGTGGCAACCCTTGATGCCTCATCCTTTAGCAATCCTTATCAGATGCTCGAGTTTGCTAATATGCGATTAGCACAGTATTCAAGGCCTAGAATTTCCTATGTTCTTTCAGCTATGGATTTATCTGTGCTGACGGGATATGAACATGAAGCTTGGAATTTAGGTGATATCGTTACCGTGGATGATAAAGACTTAAATTTGTCAGTAAAAACTCGTGTGGTGCGCAGGCAGTACAATCTACAAGAGCCATGGAAAACAGTACTGGAGCTATCCACCACCTTAAGAGAATTAGGGGATGCATCTGCTGGGTGGGATAAAGCTGCCGATATTTTATCCTCAGCCGATGTCCTTGACAGGCAGGAAGTAAAAGATTTAGTTCCCTTTAACCATCTGAGAAATTCAAGAGCCGATGACGGGATCACCTACTGGCTCAATTCAGGGTTTGATGTTGATCCAAACAATGGTGTCTCAGGAGATGCTTCCTTTAAAGCTGATGGGGTTTTAGGCATGACAAAAAGTCTATCCCAAACTATCTATCCAGCAAGTAGGAGGAGTTACACATTCTCAGCTCAGATTGCATCAGAGAATCTTCAAAAAGGCCCTAATGGGCAAGTCGGCATTGAAGTTATGATTGAATACGAGGATGGTACAACCGAAACAAGGTTTATTGATCTCTTTTAGGAAGGAGTGGTGCTATGGCTTATTTTTTCCATACAGCTCATGTTATCTCACCGCGAGGGTTTAGCAAGATAAAGGCTCTAACCATTCGTATATATGTTTCTGATTGCACAGGCGCAGTATTCTTTACTGATATGCTTTTGCAAGGAGGCTCTATTGCTACAGGCTGGACTCCCCATGTATCAGAAATTAAATGGACACTAGATGGGTAGGTGGTGATATTGTCAGTTTCTTTTACTAGATTTGCAGAGACCATTCATTGCAAAGAAGAAAAGCGTGTTGTTAGCATAACGGTGGAACTACTTTTAGAAGACTGCACTGGTACGGTTTATTTTACCGACATTCAAGCGCAAGAAGGAGACCGCTTGACGGGTTACACAATCAATACAGAAACCATGCTCCAGAAATTTAGGCAGAATAATAGCATTGTGCCTGTTCGTTTTTATAACGGAGTGGTTCGTAGTAGTGAAACAATCATTCTCTTTAATCTCGGTAAAACCTCAGCTGGTCTTGATTGTCACATTTACCCGATACAGGGTATGCAAGCAGGAGGTATTGAGTTATCTCAAGGAGCTGGAGCACATAAGGTTAAGTTTAAAGATTCCATAAACCCAGGAGACACACTTTCTCTTTTAGCCTCTACCAGGCAGTGTTTGAAAAATGGGAGCCCTTCTGAAAAAGAGGGCTTTTTTCAATACACCGCAGCTAGTGATAGTAAGCATGTGGTGAAGTTAGAAGATAGAAAATCTGCCAGGGTATTATTCGAGTTTCAAGAAATGCAGGAAGGAAGTGAACGCCCATGAGAGATTATTTAAAAGGAAAGCGGTGCATGGTTTGGAGTTTCATGGGCAATGCTCGTATGTACCAAGCCTTACGTGATTATGGTGATCGCTTGGATACCGTAGGGATTTTTACCTTTGAAGTAGATATTACCGGAACAATAACAGAAACAGGTACAAGCATCTCCAGCATGCTTACTTACATCAACCGATGGCCACATATCAAGTGGCTGCTTACAATCATGAATCATGGTACAGCATCCATTTTTACAGCCCTTAGAAATAATACTAATGGTGCGAAGGATAAATTCCTTACTGAGATTATTCGTATTATGAATAAATACCCTTGGTGCGCTGGAGTGGATATAGACTTAGAGCGTGGTGGTGGCTATGAAAATAAGGATGCGGCCAATGCTCTCTTTCAAGATATCTATAATACGGTTAAAGCATACAATCCATCTAAACTCGTGAATATTTGCTTACCCGGCATGACAGGGGTACAAGGCTCCGTTGGTGGTGAAAACTGGTGTGTTTATGAAGATTTAGATCCCTACTGCGATACAGCAGCAATCATGAGTTATGGCATGGCTTGGGCGGGTTCTGCACCGGGACCTGTATCCCCTAGGAATTGGCTGGAAGGGACCTATGATTATGCGGCTCGCGTAATGACTCCTGAAAAAGTGTTCTTTGGACTGCCTGCTTATGGTTGGAACTGGAGGATACACGATTCTCCTGCGAATCTAGGCATTACCTACCGAGGAATTTCCAACACCTATTATGCAGCCCAAAACTGGATGACTGGAGTCTATAACTTCACAAATGATGCTCCTCCCCAACCTCGTATTCCTATCATTGCGTATTGGGATGATTACGATAAGGTTCCTTGGGCTTTACCGCAGGTGTATGACTACATGGAAGGGTGGGATGCGGTTTCAAGAACGTATCCGTTAATTGGAGAAACCTATAACAGGCGCAGATATTTGACAGCTTATAGTAAACAGCAAAGAACTGAGTTTGGCACAATCTATGTAGACCGGACTGGAGGAAGTCCAGATAGCCATACTGGGAACGTGTCCGTTTCTACTCAAATGGTAACCCTTGGAGAAGGAGGCGAAGCAGAATATGAATTTGAAATAGCTACTGCCGGTGTTTATGATGTTGCATTCCGTATCTCTTTTCCCTTTTGGGATAAGAATGGTATTCATGTTGCTTTGGATGGTGTAAGTTCTACTTTTAGTGAGAATAGACTATGGTGGCCATATTGGCGCACAACTTGCTGGCTTTCCTTGTCTTCGGGTGTATATCTTTCAGCTGGCATGCATACGATCAGCGTCAGTGCGCTAGTACCAGGTGTACAGTTTTATGGATTTCGTGTATGCTCTAATTTCTCTGAGAGTCCTTCTGCAGGAGAGGCAGAATTTATGTTATCACCACGAATGTTTAAAGATGTTAACGGAGTGATGGCTGAACCGGATCGAGGATTTAAACTAACAACAGAGGTACTTCGTCGAAAAGCAGACTCTGCACTAGTTTGGTATGAAGACTTTAGGGATGACAACCCCTTACCATCTAGTTATTGGACAGCTTTAAGTGGACAGTGGCAGGTGTGGAGAAATCCTAATCAAACAACTAGTCGTCCCTACTCACAGCTTGATGGCTCAGGAGAGTTGGCATGGAATTATCAAGGGTTTTCAGATGTTCATTTACGAGCAAGAATAGCTTTTACACCGGAAGGAAATGGGCGAGCAGGGGTGTTTTGTGGGGACGTATTTTGCTGTCTGAATTTCAATACGCAACGCATCGAACTCTATAAGGGGTCTTCCCTGCTAGGTAGTACTGCCACTGGGATTATAAAAACAACTGAGGCAAATCTTCGTTCCAATCCGAGAATGTACACTATTGAAATAAGGATTAGAGGTAACTCGGTAAGGGTCTATTCAGGGGCAAGTAATACTCTTCGATTTAATGCAACCCTTAATGGGTTTTCAGGAGGTTATGCAGGGGTTCGTTCTGATGGTCGCATTCTTTGTGAACTATTAAGGTTGGGAGATGCTTGGGTCTATGAACCGTATGAAAGGTTTGATGTGATATTTCCAGGAGGAACGACCGTAGAGTATGGAAGGCTTTCAAGGACTGGTGTGACTTGGGATAATGAGTTTCAGGTATTCGCTGTAAATATTGATGTGGAGGAGTCTTCAACAAGAAGCCAAGACATCTCCATGGATTATGATTTCTTTCACTCAGGAGTCTTGCCACTTGTATGCGGAAATGATTATTCAGTAAAAGTCGTGCCTAAGGATATCAATGTTTGGATCTCTCGCCTATTTCTTGGAGATGCTGATGGTTTTTCAATTCTTTATTACCAGGACGTAGACAGCCTTGTTTATTGGGCAAATGAAGCGGCATATCGATGGAAGCTTAGAGGAATTGCCATTTGGTCTTTAGGACAGGAGGACATGAGATTATGGGAGGCACTGCCTAAACAAATATAAACGAATCAATTATAACGATCCAAGAGTGTTTGCGAAGATGCAGGCACTCTTTTTATATATTCAAAATCATGAAGGAGGTAAAAGTCATGAAGGAAATTTGGAACTGGGTACAAGTGGCACTAACTGCATTAGGCGGATTCTTGGGATGGTTTTTAGGAGGGTTTGATGGGTTTTTATATGCATTAGTTACATTGATGGTGGCTGATTATATCACTGGTGTCATGTGCGCCATCGTTGATAAAAAGCTATCCAGCGTGGTCGGTTTTCGAGGCATTTTTAAGAAGGTGCTTATTTTTGTAATGGTTGGAATAGGTCATATTATCGACACGAACCTTATAGGAGACGGTAGCATGCTCCGAACCGCCATCATCTTTTTCTATTGCTCCAATGAAGGGGTTTCCATGTTGGAAAATGCAGGGCGCTTAGGATTACCGATACCAGAAAAATTAAAGGATATTCTTGCTCAGCTGCATAACAAAGGAGGAGAGCAATAATGAATCTCAGAAAGCTTATATTTACAGAGAATGCCTGCTACAAGGCAGGAAGAAAGATTACACCAAAAGGCATCATGGTTCATAGCACCGGAGCGAACAATCCAAATTTACGCAGATATGTTGGACCGGATGATGGTCTGTTAGGAGTAAATCAATATAATAATCATTGGAATCAAGACAGACCAGATGGAAGACAGGTTTGTGTCCATGCCTTTATAGGGAAACTTAAAGATGGCTCCATTGCAACTTATCAAACCCTACCATGGAATCATAGAGGTTGGCATGCTGGAGGCGATGCGAATAATACACATATTGGCTTTGAAATCTGCGAGGACGGTTTGACCGACGCCTCGTATTTTAATGCGGTCTATAAAGAAGCGGTGGAGCTATGTGCATACCTTTGTAAGGAGTATAAACTCGACCCGATGGCTGCCGGTACGATTATCGGCCACTATGAGGGGTATCAACGAGGGATTGCATCCAATCATGCTGATCCAAGACATTGGTTTTCAAGATATGGTAAGAGCATGGACACTTTTAGAACAGAGGTTAAAAAGTTACTTTCAGCAGGTGAACCACCTGCTGGGGGCTCTGAAAATACAACCTATCCTGAAAAGCTGACTACAGGCTATTACCGCGTTAGAAAAACTTGGGCAGATGCGAAATCACAGCTTGGTGCATATCGTATCCTTTCCAATGCAAAATCACAGGTTGATAAAAACCCAGGTTATTATGTTTTCAACAACGAGGGTATGATTGTATATACCACCGGTAGCACCTCTTCACCAACTTACAAAGAGTATACGGTAGTTAAAGGTGATTCTCTCTGGGCAATTGCAGCCAAGCTACTCGGTAGCGGCACAAGATACACAGAGATTGTTAAACTGAACAATTTGAAATCAACGATTATCTATGCCGGTCAAAAACTGAAAATCCCTAACTAAGCATGATGCCCTTGGAGGTTTAAAACTTCCTTGGGCATTTTTTTTATTAAACCGTCAGATTTATGTATCTCCTGAGGCTACCAGGTAGAGGGCAACAAATAAAAGCGCCCTTTAGAAAGAGGTGATGGATATGAAGCACAATCTAAAAATTAGTGTTTCAAAGAAACCACAGACAGGTGGGATTGTTACTTACCGTAACTTTTCCGTGAGGGAGCGCATCCTTCGATTCCTTCTTGGGGGAAAACAGCGTGTAACGATTGTAATCCCCGGAGACAGCATCGAGGAACTCTCTATCTGTGAGATGACGAAAGGAGGAAATGACCTTGAGCAAAATAAAGTTACTGCTTGATGTGGTAAATGATATGCGAAGGCTTGCTGATAGCATACAAGCGGTTTGTGATGCAATGGCAGATAGCGATTCTGCTCCAAAAGAAACACCTACCACAAAGACAGAAAAAGCAAATGAGCCGGATATTTCGCTGGAAAAAGTGAGAATGGTACTTGCCGAAAAAAGTCAGCTTGGCTTTACCGCTGAAGTGCGGGGCATCATTGGGAAGTATGGTGCTGACAAGTTAAGTGCTGTTGATAAGGCTTATTATGCTGATATCTTGAAAGATGCGGAGGTTCTTGGGAATGGGTAATCATGCAATATTATCTGCATCTTCATCACACAGATGGCTTCATTGTTTACCATCTGCAAGGCTTGAACTTGAGTTTGAAAACACAAATGGAGAAGCAGCAAAAGAAGGTACAGCAGCCCATGCCCTCTCTGAACACAAGCTAAAAAAGGCACTTCGCATCAGGAGTAAGAGGCCTACATCAGAGTATGATTCAGATGAAATGGAAGAATGCACGGATGCCTACGTTGACTTCATCATGGAGCAGGTAGAACTTGCAAGAAAGTCTTGCACAGATCCTATCGTTCTTATTGAACAACGTCTTGATTTCTCTTGTTATGTTCCAGATGGTTTTGGGACAGGAGACTGTGTAATCATTTCAGATGACAGACTTCACATCGTAGACTTTAAATATGGACAGGGTGTGCTAGTTGATGCAGTGGACAATCCACAGATGAAACTGTATGCCCTAGGAGCACTTGGAATCTATGATCACCTGTACGACATTAAAGAAGTGTCCATGACGATCTTTCAGCCTAGAAGAGAAAATGTCAGCACCTGGACAATACCGGTGGAAGAACTAAAATGCTGGGCGGAAGAGGAACTAAAGCCCAGAGCTGACAAAGCCTTCAACGGTGAGGGTGAATACATCCCCGGTCCATGGTGTACCTTCTGTAAAGCGGCAAACAAATGTAGGGCTAGAGCCGAAGAAAAACTAAAACTTGCTGAGAAAGAATTCAAGATACCACCTCTTCTGACGGATGCTGAAATAGAAGAAATCTTACTTGTTCTTCCCGACCTTACCAAATGGGCAAATGAAATAACTGCCTATGCCACTGATGCAGCAGTCAATCACGGTAAAGAGTGGAATGGTTTTAAAGTTGTGGAAGGTCGCTCGGTTCGTAAGTATAAAGATGAAGAAGCCATCGCAGAAAAAGCTGTAGCAGGTGGATATAAGGATATTTACAGAAAGAGCCTTATTCCGATGACAGAGATGCAAAAACTGATGGGTAAAGCCAAGTTTGAGGAACTCCTTGGTGATCTCGTTTTCAAACCACCGGGTAAGCCGACTCTTGTTCCAAACTCAGATAAAAGACCGGCGATTAACGTAGTAAATGCTAAAAACGAATTTAACGAAATTATGGAGGATTAAATATTATGGCAAATATGCAAAACAAAACAAAAGTTATCACAGGTGTAAACTCAAGATTTTCTTACTTCCACGGATGGGAGCCTGTATCTATTAATGGTGGTGCAGAAAAGTACAGCGTATCCGTCCTTATTCCAAAGGATGACAAGGAAACCATTAATGCTATCCATGCAGCAGTTGATGCTGCCATTGAGGAAGGTATCGCAAAATTTGGTGGTAAGAAACCAAATAAGGCAGCCATTAAAATACCGCTGCGTGATGGTGATGTAGAGCGTGATGATGAGGCTTATAAAGGCCATTACTTCATCAATGCGAATAGCAAGACAGCGCCACAGATTGTAGACAAAAGTGTTAAGCCGATACTGGATCGTAGCGAGGTATACAGCGGTTGTTATGGAAGGGTTTCTCTTAACTTCTATGCTTTCAACTCAAATGGTAATAAAGGTGTAGCTTGTGGACTTGGTAACATTCAAAAAATTAGAGACGGAGAACCTCTAGGCGGTAAGACTTCTGCAGTAGATGATTTTACGACTCTTGTCGATGATGACTTCCTTGCCTAATAGAAACAATAAACTTGACGGTGGTGGAGGTCTTCCCTCTACCACCTTTTTTGATTTAGGAAAGGTGGTAGCTATGAAGAACTTAGAAATTGATATCGAAACCTATTCATCTACCAATCTACAAAAAAGTGGTGTTTATCGTTACGTAGAAACAGATGATTTTGAGGTGATGCTGTTTGGTTATGCGGTTGACGGTGATGAAGTTAAGGTCATCGATTTGATGGATGGAGAAAAGATTCCAAAAGAAATCCTAGATGCCTTAACCGATGAAGCCATTACGAAGTGGGCATTTAATGCTCAGTTTGAGCGAGTATGCCTTTCACGTTATTTGGGATATCCCACTGGGACTTATCTAAATCCTTCCTCATGGAAATGTTCCATGGTTTGGTCTGCCTATATGGGACTTCCTCTTTCTTTAGAAGGTGTAGGTGCAGTGCTAGGACTTGAGAAGCAAAAGCTGACGGAGGGTAAAGACCTGATACGATACTTTTGTGTTCCATGTACTCCGACTAAAACAAATGGTGGTAGGACCCGTAACCTACCCACTGATGAAATCGATAAGTGGCAAAAGTTCAAAGCATATAACAAGCGTGATGTGGAGGCAGAAATCCAGATACAACAAAGATTGATCAAGTTTCCAGTGCCAGAGGACATCTGGGATGAGTATCATCTCGACCAAGAAATTAACGATCGAGGCATAAAGGTTGATATGGATTTTGTTAAGCAGGCCATCGCTATGGATGACATCTCTCATGAAAAACTACTAACCGCCATGCAGCAGATAACAAATCTCGATAACCCAAACTCTGTACAACAGATGAAAAGCTGGCTTTCCGAAAACGGTCTAGAGATGGAGACCCTCGGCAAAAAGGCGGTTGCAGAGAAACTTAAGGAAACCGATGGTGAACTAAATGAAGTTCTTTCGCTACGTCAGCAACTGGCAAAATCCTCGGTAAAGAAATATACAGCAATGGAAAATGCGGTCTGTAGTGATTCAAGAGCCAGAGGTATGTTTCAGTTTTATGGAGCCAACAGAACCGGCCGCTTTGCCGGAAGGCTTGTGCAATTGCAAAATCTCCCTCAGAACCATATGCCAGATTTAAAAGAGGCGCGAACTATTGTCAGAAATGGTGATGTTGAAACACTAGAACTGCTCTATGAAGATATACCCGATACACTCTCACAACTAATTCGTACAGCCTTTGTACCAAAAGAAGGTCATAAGTTTATTGTGGCTGACTTTTCAGCCATTGAGGCTCGTGTGCTTTCATGGCTTGCAGGTGAGACATGGCGAACGGATGTATTTGCTAGTGGTGGTGATATCTACTGTGCATCTGCCTCACAGATGTTTGGTGTTTCCGTTGAAAAGCATGGTGTGAACGGTCACTTGAGACAGAAGGGTAAAATTGCTGAATTGGCACTTGGCTATGGTGGTTCTGTTGGTGCATTAAAAGCCATGGGCGCATTAGAGATGGGGCTTGAAGAGGAAGAATTAAAACCGCTTGTGAATGCCTGGAGAATGTCTAATCCCAACATCACACAGTTCTGGTGGGATGTAGATCGGGCGGCTAAACAATGCGTAAAGGAAAATAAATCACAAGAAACCCATGGCATCGAGTTTCATTGTCTTAGTGGCATGCTTTTTATCATTCTTCCCTCAGGTAGACGGCTTGCCTATGTAAAACCTCGAATCGGCGAGAATCAGTTTGGTGGTGAGTCTGTTACCTATGAAGGAGTAGGTGGAACAAAGAAATGGGAGCGTCTTGAAAGTTACGGTCCTAAGTTTGTAGAGAATATTGTTCAAGCTATATCCCGTGATATTTTGATGTATTCAATGAAGATGCTTAGTACTTATCGTATTGTGGCTCATGTCCATGATGAAGTCATTATTGAAGCCAATACTCAAATATCTGTTACTGAAGTATGTAAACAGATGAGTCAAGTGCCACCTTGGGCAAAAGGGCTGCTCCTTGATGCCGATGGCTATGAATGTGAATTTTATCAAAAAGATTAATGAAATCATCAGATTTCACCTCCTGCCATGGCTACTAGGTAGGAGGTGTTTTTCTATGAACATTTATGAAGTAAAAGATGGTTGTCCGTTAAAGGGTAAGACCGAGCAGATGACAGAGGAAGAATTACAAAAGGAATATGATTTTCACATAGCGGAGAGCATTGTCGCAAACCTATATAAAGAGGGCAAAATCACAGCGGATGAATTACACAAAATATCAGCCTTGAACAGGCAGAAATTCTCTCCCCGTTTAGCCGAGATTATGTCCTAAAAAGCTTGCTATTAATAGCTTTTAGAGTGATGTATGTAATGGGCGAAAGCGAGGTGAGATGATGAAAAAGATAACAAAAATAGATGAACTGCCCCAGGGACAACTACCTAATACGAAACTTAGGGTTGCCGCCTATGCCAGGGTCTCAACCGATAGTGATGAACAGCTTGAAAGCCTTAAAGCACAGCGTGAACACTATGAGCGCTATATTAAGTCTAATCCAGAATGGGTATTTGCTGGTCTTTATTATGACGAAGGGATCTCCGGCACCAAGATGGAGAAACGGACTGAACTGCTCCGTATGATACGAGATTGTAAGCAAGGTCGGATTGATTTTATTATCACCAAATCAATCAGCCGCTTTGCTCGTAATACAGTAGATTGTCTAGAGTTAGTAAGAAAACTGATTGATATCGGTGTTTATATTTATTTTGAAAAAGAGAATCTAAATACGGGTGATATGGAAAGTGAACTGATGCTTTCTATTCTTTCAGGGTTTGCTGCAGAAGAGTCTGCATCCATTTCACAAAACAGCAAGTGGTCCATTCAAAAGAGATTTCAAAATGGCAGCTATATTGGTACTCCGCCTTATGGCTATACCAATATAGATGGTGAAATGGTAATCGTCCCAGAAGAAGCTGAAATCATCAAACGTATTTTTTCGGAGTGCCTTTCAGGGAAAGGTGGAGGTACTATAGCAAGAGGTTTGAACAAAGACAAAATCCCAGCAAGAAGAGGTAATCACTGGAGTGCAGGCACGGTGATAGACATGCTCCGAAACGAAAAATACATGGGAGATGTTTTGTTACAAAAGACTTACACCGATAGTAACTACAACCGCCATCCAAACACAGGGGAAAAAGACCAATACTACTACAAGGATAATCATGAACCTATTATAAGTAGAGAAGACTTTGCTAAGGCACAAGATCTCATTGATGAAAGAGCCAAGATGAAGTGTAAGGGCGTGAAAAAGAACGTTTATCTTAATCGATATGCTTTAAGTGGCAAGATTGTCTGTGGAGAGTGTGGTCGCAATTTTAGGAGAAAGACAAACTACTCAGCTGGTAGGAGTTACATTGCTTGGAGTTGCATCGGTCATATCGAAGACAAAGAGAGTTGCTCCATGTTGTTCTTGCGAGATGGAGAAATAAAAGCCACATTGACAACCATGATGAATAAGCTTGCTTTCAGTCATAAGCTAATCTTAGAACCGCTATTCAAATCAATTAGCCAAATTGATGAAGAAAGCGACCGTGAAAGAATGGATGCTATTGATAAGCGAATGGAGCAACTCATGGAAGAACGCAACACCCTTATTACACTGATGGCCAAAGGTTTCCTTGAGCCAGCTCTTTTTAATCAGGAACGTAAAGTCTTGGATAGTGAGATAAAAAATCTTACAACTGAAAAAACAAACCTGGTAACGAACTCTACGAGTGGGGTTTTACGAGCAAACGATATAAAGGACCTCATTGATTACGTGTCAGCAGATAATTTTAATGGTGAGTACACAGAAGAATTATTCGAAGAATTTGTAGAAAACATCATTGTAAATTCCAGGGATGAGCTGACATTCAATTTGAAATGCGGTCTTTCCCTGAAAGAAAAGGTGGTGAGATAAATGGCATATATTCCATATGGATACAAAATTCAAGATGGAGAGGTTACTGTCGATGAAAAGGCAGCAGGTCAAGTAAAGGTATTCTTTGAGAAATACATATCAGGACTATCCCTTACAGTGGCTGGCGAACAGGCAGGTATTGATAAGACACACTCTGTGATGGGACGCATTTTGAAAAACGTCAACTACCTTGGAAATGATACGTATCCAGCAATCATTGATAAAGAGATATTTGATAAAGCTGAAGAAGTTAGAGATAAGCGTGCAAAGGATTTAGGACGAGTGGTAGAGCTTGCCGCTTTCACCTCTCCCCCTCCCAAAGAACGATTTAAAATGAGAAAGGCAGATAATAAGATGCCAGTTGATCCTTTTGAACGAGCAGAATACTTATATAGTCTGATAGAAAGCGAGGAATAAAGTGACAGAGAAAAATATAATGGTTATTCCTGCTCGTAAAAGAGTAGGAAGTACAGCCGCAAAAGAAAAGATAAAGAAACTTCGTGTTGCTGCCTATTGCCGTGTTTCTACAGAAACAGAAGAACAAAATTCTAGCTATGAGGTTCAGGTCGCACACTATACAGAGTTTATAAAAAAGAATACGGAGTGGGAGTTTGCCGGCATCTTTGCAGATGATGGTATCTCCGGTACGAACACTAAAAAGCGTGAAGAGTTTAATCGTATGATTGCAGAGTGCATGGACGGTAATATTGACATGGTTATTACAAAATCCATCAGCCGATTTGCGCGTAACACCCTAGACTGCCTTCAATACATTAGACAGCTCAAGGATAAAAACATATCTGTCTATTTTGAAAAAGAGAACATAAACACAATGGATGCCAAGGGTGAGGTTTTGCTGACTATTATGGCATCTTTGGCACAGCAGGAAAGCCAGAGCCTTTCACAAAACGTTAAGCTTGGACTACAGTACCGATATCAACAAGGAAAGGTACAGGTCAACCATAAACGGTTTATGGGCTACAGCAAAGATGAAGATGGAAATTTAATCATTGTCCCCGAAGAAGCTGAGATTATCAAACGCATCTACCGAAAATACCTTGAAGGTCAGAGTTTGGTAGGCATTGGTCAAGGTCTTGAAAAGGATGGTATTTTAACAGCAGCAGGAAAACCAAGATGGCGACCAGAATCAGTTAAGAAGATCCTTCAAAACGAAAAATACATCGGAGACGCTCTTCTGCAAAAGACCGTCACAGTAGATTTTCTTACCAAGAAGCGAGTTAAGAACGAAGGCCATGTTCCGCAGTACTATGTTGAAAATAGCCATGAAGCGATTATTCCCAAAGACTTATTCTTGCAGGTGCAGGAGGAAATTCATCGAAGAAGGAACATCTACACAGGAGCAGACAAGAACAAACGAATTTATAGCAGCAAATACGCTTTAAGTGCCATCACCTTCTGTGGAGATTGTGGGGATATTTACAGGAGAACATATTGGAATATTCACGGCAGAAAAGAATTTGTCTGGCGATGCGTGACTAGAATCGAGCAAGGACCTGAGGTCTGTAAGAATAGAACGGTAAAAGAAGATGAACTCTATGGTGCTGTAATGACTGCGACTAATAGGCTACTTGCAGGTGGAGATAACATGATTAGAACACTGGAAGAAAATATTCATGCAGTAATCGGTGACACTACAGAGTATCAAATTTCAGAACTTAACAGCTTGCTTGAAGAAAATCAGAAAGAACTAATCAGCCTAGCCAATAAGGGAAAAGACTATGAATCCCTTGCAGATGAGATTGATGAGCTGCGTGAAAAACGTCAGACACTCCTTATTGAAGATGCATCCTTGAGTGGTGAGAATGAGAGAATCAACGAGCTGATAGAATTTGTTCGTGACAACAAATATTGTACCCTAAGATATGATGACACGCTTGTAAGGAAGATTATCCAAAACGTTACTGTGTATGAAGACCACTTTGTAATAGGCTTTAAATCTGGCATTGAAATTGAAGTTGAATGAGAAAAACCCGTGATTCCACTGATAAAGGAGTCATGGGTTTTTTGATGGGTATGGGCGGTTGAGGCTTCTTCTCAATCTCAGTGCTTGAATGTGGAGTACATCATTTTATTTTCTAAATGTTCTTCTAAAAGTTTAGTGATTAGAACAAAGGAATCAAAAGCATCTAGGCCCGAATCCACTAATCTTTCAAAAACCTCATCGAAAATTTTTATTTCCATTAAATATCGTCCTTCTGCTATGTAATATTCATGATGAGCAGCTTGCAAGGCGGCTTGTCGAGAAAGTAAGAGTCTTTGATTAGAAGCTAACTATTGAGTTTAAGTCTGGGATGGAGATTGACGTAGAAATATAAGATATAGAGTTGGCATCCAATCAAGGGAGCTATTACCCGTTTGGCGGTTTTTCCACATGAAAACCTATGGTAGGTATTAATAATCAATATGCTACTCGTTTATTTGAATAAGTTTTTTAGAAAGAATTCACTTGAATAATTGTTCAAGTGTCTATTGACATCTTATCGATAAGGTATTACAATATACATATGAACACTTGAACAAGTATCCAATAAGTAAAAAACGAGGTGATAATATGGCACGTAAAATCCAACCAGTTGAAAAATGCGACTGTGAAGTAATACATGAGGAGACTGTAAATCAAGTCCGAGAAAAAATGCCTGAAGAAGAAACTCTCTATGACTTAGCAGAAATATTTAAAGTATTTGGAGATTCAACGCGAATCAAGATACTATGGGCTCTTGATGAAGCTGAAATGTGTGTTTGTGATATTGCTGTATTACTTAACATGACACAATCAGCAATTTCCCATCAGCTGAGAGTCTTAAAGCAGGCTAACTTAGTAAAAAACAGAAAAGAAGGTAAGGTAGTATATTATTCCTTAGTTGATGAACATGTAAGACAAATATTTGACCAAGGTTTAATTCATATCAATGAGTAATGAAATAAACCAGTTAAAATAGAATTGAATGTTTATTTGACTATATATGAATATATGAACATATAATTAAATATTCGAAAATTGGCAGAAAATACTCCAAGAAAAAACTTGGAATATATAATAAATAATATTTAGGAGGATGGATGTTATGAAAAAGAAATTTATATTAAAAGGATTAGATTGTGCAGATTGTGCAGCAAAAATGGAGAGAGCTATTAATAAGCTTGATGGTGTAAAGGAAGCTACAGTTAACTTTATGACTCAAAAGCTTGTTATTGAGGGCGAAGATGAGAAGATGTCTACAATTGTACAAGAGGCAGAAAAAATCGTAAGGAATATTGAACCTGATACTGTTATGAAAAAGGCATAAATGACTTTTAAACTAAAGATTAACTTTATATAAATCTAAATTTAAAAAAATATAATTAAAACTATATTTTTTAATAATCAAGATGAATATATATTCAAGTGTTCATGTTGAAGATAAATAGTCTAAGAATATTTAATGATAATACACAAATAATATAGGAGGATGAGTGTTATGAAAAAGAAATTTATATTAGAAGGATTAGATTGTGCAGATTGTGCAGCAAAAATTGAACATGCAGTAAATAAGCTTGATGGTGTGAAGGAAGCAACAGTTAACTTTATGACTCAAAAGCTTGTTATTGAGGGTGAAGATGAGAAGATGCCTACAATTATGCAAGAGGCAGAAAAAATCGTAAAGAAAATTGAACCTGGCACTGTTATGAAAAAAGCTTAAAGGGAGTGTGAAAATGAATAAACGTCTTTGGAGAATAATCATTGGTGCAATATTATTTATTGTGGCCATAGTAATTGATGTAAATATTGAATGGTTAAATATTGCTTTATATCTAATCAGCTACATAATTGTAGGTGGAGATATAGTTATGAAAGCAGTTAAAAATATTTTTAGAGGTAAAGTTTTTGACGAAAACTTTTTAATGTCTATTGCTACGATTGGTGCAATGTTAATCGGTGAGTATCCAGAAGGTATTGCAGTTATGCTGTTTTATCAAGTTGGTGAACTATTTCAAAGTTACGCAGTTGATAAGTCAAGAAGATCAATTGCCGAGGCTATGGATATACGGCCAGATTATGCCAATGTTAAAAAGAACGATGAAGTTATAAAAGTTGACCCTGATGAAGTACAAATAGGTGATATAATTGTAATTAAACCAGGAGAAAGAGTTCCTCTTGATGGTAAAGTAATTGAGGGAAATTCAACGGTTGATACATCAGCACTTACAGGTGAGTCTGTTCCGCGTGAGGTAGAAGTAGGGCATGAAATTCTAAGTGGATGCATCAACATTAATGGAGTTATTACTGCAGAAGTTACAAAGGAATATGGAGAATCTACTGTAAGTAAGATTCTTGATTTAGTTGAAAATGCAAGTAGTAAAAAATCTCAGTCAGAACAATTCATTACGAAATTTGCAAGATATTATACTCCAATTGTTGTAATTATTGCAGTTTTCCTTGCTACTATTCCGCCTCTTGTTATAGATGGGGCAACCTTTAGCGACTGGATATACAGAGCATTAACATTCCTAGTAGTTTCTTGTCCATGTGCTCTTGTAGTCTCTATTCCTTTAAGTTTCTTCGGTGGAATAGGTGGAGCATCTAGAAAAGGTATTTTAGTCAAAGGTAGTAATTATTTAGAGGCATTAGCAGAAGCTGAAATAATCGTATTTGACAAAACGGGAACACTTACAAAGGGTGTATTTAATGTACAGGAAATTCATCCAGAAGGAATTACTAAGGAAGAGTTATTAGAGTTAACTTCATATGCAGAAAGTTACTCAAACCATCCAATTTCTAATTCCTTAAAACAAGCATATGGCAAGGAAATTGACAATGGACGCATTTCGGATGTAGAAGAGATTTCAGGTCATGGCGTTATTGCAGCGGTTGATGGGAAAAAGGTTGCAGCAGGAAATATAAAACTTATGAAAAAGTTAAATATACCTTGCTATGAAGGTGAAGCTGTTGGAACTGTTGTACACGTAGGAATTGATGACAAGTATGCAGGTTACATCGTTATTGCAGATGAAGTTAAAGAAGATTCAGCTCGGGCAATTAAGGAACTTAAGGAAGCTAAAATTAAGCAAACTGTTATGCTAACAGGTGATACAAAAAATGTTGCATCAAAGGTTGCCAAGCAGCTTGGATTAGATAAGGTATACTCCGAGTTACTACCAGGAGATAAGGTTGAAAAGGTAGAGGAATTATTAGCACAGAAATCTGCAAAGGGTAAGCTTGCCTTTGTAGGTGACGGAATCAATGATGCTCCTGTTTTAGCCCGTGCAGATATTGGTATAGCAATGGGTGGTTTAGGTTCTGATGCCGCAATTGAAGCTGCGGATGTTGTAATTATGACCGACGAACCTTCAAAAATTGCCACAGCAATAAAAGTTTCTAAGAAAACATTAAGAATTGCTCGTCAAAACACAGTATTTTCAATTGGAATAAAAATAATTGTTCTTATTTTGAGTGCTTTTGGAATAGCTACTATGTGGGCAGCTATATTTGCAGATGTAGGTGTAACTATTATCGCAGTATTAAATGCTTTTAGGGCACTTAATGTTAAAAATCTGTAGCATTACGAAAATATAATTTTTTATCGCCGATTGGGAGTAGAATTTATCTTAATCGGCGAATTTTAATAGCAAGTAGAGTATATTGTCTTTAACGAGAAGCAAAAACGAGGAGGTTATATAATGAGCACTATTAATGAATGTTGCCATGGGCACAATACACAAAAAATAGAACAAACTAAGGTTCATTGTCCAGTATGCAATACAGAAGGTATTTCCGTTAGTAAAGTGACAGTTGAGCACTTAGTAACAGACGATTATCTCAAGTTAGTAGATGGGGAGCAATATAAGATTTGCATGAATGGAGATTGTAGTGTTGTCTACTATAACGTTGATAATGGGGTAAGATTCTTAAAAGAACAAGTTAAAGTTCCTGTCTGGTTTAAGAAAGATGCAGATCCTAAGTATGCTTGTTATTGTAGCGAAGTCACAGAAGGTCAGGTAATTGAAGCAGTTGTAAAGCATGGTGCGAAAACCGTAAAAGAAATAAATGCCATAACAGGAGCAATGAAAAATCCTAATTGTAAAGAAAACAATCCGTTGGGGGTTTGTTGTCATAAGATTATTCAGGAAGCTATCGATAAAGGCTTAAAAATGGAATAATTTCAACTGAATGTTAAAAATCTATAGTATAAGGAGAAAATTATGCAAACACTTATTTCAGCGTTACTTGTATTCATTTCTACATCGATTGACTATTTAGTTGTTTTAATAATTCTTTTTGCCAACCAAGGAACCCGAGGGATAAAATCTATTTATATCGGGCAATATTTAGGGACTGGTATATTAGTCGGGGTAAGCCTCATTGCTGCCTATTTCCTCAATTATATTCCTCAGGATTGGATGATTGGGTTTCTAGGTTTGATTCCTTTGGGTTTGGGGATTCGTTCGATATTTGTTGATGAGGATGTGGATGAAGATTCCATTGGAAATCAAATTAAAAACAATCAATCCCAAATTTTTGCTATTACAGGTCTGACTTTAGCTATGGGAGGAGATAATCTTGGGATTTATATTCCATATTTTACAGGAATGAATGTTGGTCAGATTGTTATAGTTCTTGCAGTCTTTATTATTGGCATATTCCTTCTATGCCAGTTAGCTAAAAGATTTGCTACTATCCCAATGATTGGTGGAATTATCGAACGCTATGGGCGTATTATTGTGCCCGTTATCTTTATCGGGTTAGGAATTTATATTCTTGTCGAAAATGGCACAATTAACTACCTGATTTCTTTTTATAATTGACTATATTCTTGATAAGTTCTTATAGTTAGTGTAAGTTTGAAAACCGAGATGCGCCACATTTCTTTTCGGTGAATTAGGTTTTTACAATAAACTCACACGAAAGTCTATAGTTGATTTGTTCCCACATACGTACACCCTTAGTCGATATGTTCCCTCGGAGAGAATTTCAGTCTAAAAAATACAGGCTGCTAATTCTTGACAGCTATCCCCTCCTCTCAAAACATGTGGAGTGTGTGGTGTTGATAGAGAGGAAGTAAGCTGATATCAAATCCTTTAAAGGATTTTAAGTGAAAATTGAAGTGTGTTTTACTTTTATAATTAAAGGTATTGAAAAGATAAACTTGTCTCATTGTCTATTTTCATTCTAAACAGATGCCCATTAGATCTCTTAGAGTTTCCCATGGAAAACTTAGTCACTTACTAATAATAGATGAATAATATATATCTAACACCAAATAGTTCCATATTAATGAGTGACCAAAAGGAGTTAAAAACTATGCATGTATTATTATCTGTTAAGGAAAAGTATAAATTCCAATTGATTAGCATTCCAGGCGTGGTTTCCGTGGGGATAGGTTATAAGTCTGTGAATAAAAAATATACCAACCAACTGGCTATAGTGGTGGGCGTTGAAAAAAAATTAACTAGGCCTGAGGTTGATCAGGAGGAAATGATTCCTGATTACCTGGATAATATTCCTACCGATGTGGTTGAGATAGGTAAAATAATTTTAGGAAACGCAAATAAGAGGGTCATCGAGGAACAGTCTCCTGGCGCGGAAGTAACCGATATTCGTAAATCAAAAGTCCGTCCGGCCCCTCCGGGAGTAAGCATTAGCCACTTCCGAGTGGGCTCCGGAACATTTGGAGCTGTTGTGAAGGGCTTTTTTCCCGGTGGTATAGCCATTTTAAGCAACAATCATGTGATTGCCAATAACACCAATGGATTGGATACCCGCGCCGCTATTGGTGATATTATTTTACAACCAGGATGGCTTTACGGCGGTAGAGATAATGAAGTAATCGCTAGGCTGGCAGCGTTTTCGCCAATTTTATGGATTCCTTTAGAAAAATATGGGCCTGGAGTTCCCATAAACCTGATAGATGCGGCTTTGGCCATCCCTTTAAAGCCCTTTCTCGTTACAGAGATGATATTAGGCCTGGGCCCAGTTCTGGGTGTAACAGATGCTGTTATAGGAATGCGTGTTTTTAAAAGTGGGGCGTCAACCGGAGTTACTGAAGGCTATATAAGTCAGATACACGCTTTTCTAGTAGTAAGATCCCGTCTAGACGAAACTAGAACAGCTTTGTTTGATGATCAGATTATCACCGAAAGGATTAGCTGTCCCGGTGACAGTGGTTCTCTTGTGTTGGACAGCTTTGGAAGAGCGGTGGGATTGCTTTTTGCCGCCAGTGAGACCCAAAGTTTTTTTAATCCCATTAAATATGTCTTAAAGACATTTAATGCAGGATTTTAAGTACATGGACCAATATATACGAACTGTATGTAAGGTGGTGTAGAAGGGGGGTGAATCCCCTTCTACTATTCTTCAAACGAATTAAGTCTATTATCTGCAAAAGGGGCATCGTTAAATTCATTTAGTACCCAGTCATTAGTATACATATGACTCCTCCATAAATATCTCTACTCTATATTTAGTCATTTTTATACTATTATATTTAGTTATCAAAGTTCAAAGTGAAACGGTAACAGTGATGTGCAATAAGTAAAATTAGTCGTGCTTGGGTTCATACAAGAAGATTTGATTTTAAAGCTCAAGGAATATGACGCGGAGTTGAGAATAACAAACATAAGGGGAGGGGCTTTAATGATATTTCTGATTGCTGTAATATTGCTAGTTTTCTTAAGTGCAATATATCACTTGTTTATGCTAAAGGTTGAGGCCAAGAAATATAAGCCCGCAGGGAAATTATTTGAGATTGATGGGCATAAAATGCATATTACCGGTAATGGTGAGGGAACACCGGTGGTTATCATGACTTGTGGCAGTGGAGCGCCTTCTGCATATACTGAGTACTGTAATATTGAACCCCAGCTTTCAAAAATAACACGGACATGCATATATGAAAGGCCCGGTTACGGATGGAGTGAGCCTGCTTCAACTCCAAGACATACTGAGCAAATTGTGGAGGATCTCCATAGACTTCTTGAAAAAGCTCAAGAAAAACCACCTTATATATTAGTAGCTCATTCATTAGGTGCTATGGAGGCTATACTATATACACACAAATATCCGGAGGAAGTAGCTGGTATCGTAATCATTGATGGTACAAGTCCATATAAACACATAAACTATCCGGAAAGCTCAATTCCTATAGTATTCTTGTATTTGCTGAGAGTTATTAATAATTTAGGACTTATTAGAATTGTATCGGAATTAAAACTAATCCCTTTACTAAATAGGAGATTAAGTGCTATGCCTAAAGACATAGGACCAGTTGAAAAAGCAATGATATATAGAAATATTTCTAATAAAATGATCATTAAGGAAGGAGACTCATTAAAAGAAGTTGCAGAAAAAATGTATAAAGTATTGAGTCTTAATGATATACCTTTGATTTTACTTGCATCAGACCATTCTATGAAAAACCTCCCAGGATGGGAAAAATCACAGAATAACTTGTTAGAATTATCAAGACATAGTAAATTGGAGATAATTAACGGCTCTAATCATATTTCGATCCTACAAGAACACAGTACAAAAATTGTCAAAGAGATTGAACTGATAATTAATACAATAAGACAAGAGCATAAATCGATGATTTGAGGTTCTAGTAGTAATGAATCTAAGATGGCTTAAGATGATTAATAATAGTTGGGGTGTAGAGGAAAGGCTTGCCACAGTGTTTGTGGTATTAAAAATATGGTAATATTGTCCTTACCAGGTCACGTGGAGACGGTAGTATTGATGACGAAATGTGGTTTAGACGAGAAAAAGTAGAGATTTACTACAAAATACTGTGGTTTGAGGCCGATTTTGAGGCGAAATATGGGCTCGAAAATGACGTTTTTTGACCCCGAAAAAAGAGTGAAAATATAGGTGACATCGGTTGAAACAAGAAAGCGGCATAAAAAAAGAGGCTAAGTTTGGTTAATAACACGACGACTTAACTTAGCCTCTTTCTGAATATATGAGGATATTCTATTGTAGCATAAATAATATTAGATTAGAACTTGATACCGAAATTACATACTGAGGAAGGTTACTACTCATTCTACAATTTCGACCAAGGGTTTTGTTTCTAATGGTCTGTATTCTTTATCGAGGGTATCTAGGTGCTTAAAAGCTAATTTTAAAGAAACTATGGCAATGAGGCTGGAAATGAGATCAGACAGTGTAGCAGCTCCCCATACACCGTTTAACCCAAAGAAATGAGGCAAAATGAGTAACAGAGGTATGAGTAAAAGCACTTGTCTCAAAAGTCCTAAAAAGGTCGCCTTCTTAGCTTCACCAATAGCTTGAAAATAGCTGGCTCCTACTATTTGAGCACTTATAAGAGGGAGTATTAATAAAAATAAGCGCATGCCATTACTTGCTTTCTCAATAAGATCTAATTCACTGGTAAAGATACTCGAAAGCATTACAGGAAAGGCTTGAACGAATATAAAAGTCATTGTACAGATCGATGCGACTGCAGTGAGCTCTAGCTTTAATACTTTTTTGACCCTGTCAAATCGTTTTGCGCCATAATTAAAGCCTATGATTGGCGCAGCCCCTTGAGTAATTCCCATAGCTGACATGAGGAATAGGACCATGACAGAGTTGATAATAGTCATTGCCCCTATTGCAACATCTCCACCGTATGTTTTGAGTGCATTGTTGGATATAATGCTGACGACCACTGAAGCTAACTGCATAGCAAATGCAGCAAATCCAATGCTTAGAATCGACTTAATAGTTACTAAGTGGAGCTTTAGTTTTTGCTTTTCAATTTTTATTTGACTCTTTTCACTTAGAAAATGTCCGATCACCATGATTGTTGTTACCAGTTGAGCCATAATGGTTGCCCATGCAGCACCGGAAATACCCATATCAAGTGTGAAAATGAGTATTGGGTCTAAGATGATATTTACAAGCGTTCCTACAATCACAATCATCATTGACTTGACTGGATGCCCTGTTGCCCTTACCACATTCACTAGTCCTACTCCTATACCTTGGAAAATAGCACCATAAAGGATGACTGTCATATAATCCAACGCATAAGGCATAGTCGAATCACTGGCGCCAAAGGCTTTTAGCATAGGGGCCTTAAATATAAGTCCTAAAAGTGTCATTAAGAGCATTAAGCCAGTGAGCAAGGTTATGGCATTGCCAAGTAACCTTTGAGCTTCATCTTTTTTATTTTCTCCAAGCTTTATAGAAATGAGTGCTGAGGCGCCTATGCCTACCAACGAACTTACCGCGGATAGGAGCATCATAAACGGTAAGCTCAGCCCTATACCAGTCATGGCAAGACCGCCAATTCTGCCAACAAATATTCTGTCCACTAGATTATATAGAGAATTTACAATCATACCACCAATGGCAGGAAGTGAAAATTTGAGTAAAAGTCTACCGACTGGCATTGTGATGAGTGTGTCTTTATTGGTTTCCATAATCTATTTCTCCTTTTTAATAGCTAAAATGGTATATATAGCATCGTTAATTTGAGTCTTCTTCACAATATTAAACCCAATGAATGCCAATGCTCTTTCAAGTTCATCTGAGCCAATACGAATGGCCATCGGTGGTCCTTCTATTACCTTGTCGTCCTTTTCATACTCTAGACATAACAAGTGGCCTTCTGTTTTAAGTACCTCATATATCGTTGAGAGAGCTTTTGAGAGCGAGCCCACTTCATGGAGTATTAAGGACGCCATAGCAAAATCAACACTTTCATTTTGAAGGCTTAAGTCTTCAAGATAATCTTGAATCAATTCAATGTTATTGAGTCCTTTTTCTTTTGCCTTTGTTTCAATGACGCTGAGCATACGCCTATCAGGATCCAGGGCGTACACTTTGTTGGATGTGCTCTCTGCCATGGGAATTGTAAAAAAACCTGAACCGGCGCCTACATCGAGTAAAGCATGGTCTTTTTGAATGGGCATTTGACCAATAAGCACTTCAGGTGGTATAAGTTTTTCTCTTTGCTTACTGTCTAAAAAGGCTATTTTGTTTAGAAATTTTTGATCCATAAAGAACCTCCTATTAAGTATATTAAAGACTATAAATATCTATAATTGTATTAAAAAATAAGCAGCATCTTTACTGCTTAAATTAACTTGCTCATGAATTAAACAATGTCATAAACGCGTTTTTCTTTAAGGTAGGTCACCATTTTCTCTTCGGCTTCTCTCATGACCCTTTCAATATGACAAGCATGACTTTCATCCAATTCACATGTGAAAAGTGCCCCGCTGCCTTCAATGGCTTGAATGACATCATAAAAGCTTATTTCGTCCTTCGGTTTTCTAAGACTATAGCCTCCATTAACGCCAGGGGTAGACTGAATGAGGTCCGCCTTGACCAACTGGGTAAGAATCTTGGATAAGTAGGTAGGTGATATATTCATGTGATTAGCCAGTGGTTGTAGGCTTAAATTGTCCTTGCCTTCTTGTTTAACAAAATAGGCCATGATATGCAAGGCATAATTTGTTGCTTTAGTATACTTCATGGTGTTTCCTCCAAAAGATATTATAGACTTTATTTATCTATTATTATACAGAATAGATTTTTCTTTGTCAATAATTATTTAAAGTACCGATTTAAATGTATTATTAAATAAAACTCCGAATTCGCTTGATATTATTGATTCACAAGATGTTTGGCTGAATCAGTTATAAATAAGTATTTAGAATTTATTAAATAAAGCCGAGGAAGATTAGAGTTAACAATGCGCATAATTATCTATATTATACTAAGAGAATATTAGCTTTTCATTAGTTATAACATATCAGGCGCCTCCTAGGGTGTTGGTTCTGCAAAATTAGTATTCCTAGGATTCAGGCGTCTGATTTTGTTGTTTTTATCCAGTTAGTTTTTGATTACTTGTAAAGTGGTGTTCACTAAGGTTTTTTGAAAAATTTGCCGATAAATATAGAGTTAGGCGAGAAACAATAAAAGCAGGAGGGATAGGTGTAATGTTGTCTTTTGTAACTGCGAGTAGAAGTAATTCAGATTTCATAGGTAGTGCATACCAGAAGCGTAACGTAAGGGAGAAAATGACTAGTACCAGTTTTGAGAATATATTTGCCACAAAAGGTGAAGGGGAAAAAAGTATTTCAAAAACAACTCTTACGTCTTATGATAGCATATCTAATTCTAAAAAGTATTATTTCGATGCCGTAAGAAATTCAAAGGAAACCCAGTATAATGTAACTAATCTTTCTGGCTACACAAAGTATGAAAAAATGTTAGAGGAATATAATGCATTAACGGAAAGCCAAGAGAGTGAAACAAGTACAAATATAATTGTAAAACCGGATGGTTCAAGGGTTTTGGTAGTGACAATGAATATTGGTGGTATGGAAACTACCATGAGCATGGAAATTTCTAAGCCGACTGAATTCCCGAATGAGCAAGCGGTTGATGATACCGAAACAAAACAATTAGGCCAGGGTATTGCGGATGAGGCAGAAGTAATGGTAAATCAGTAAAAAGGAACTGAGGAGTGTTAGTTTTACAGAGAAGGTGGGTGGAAACATGGACATGCAATCATTAGAAATACGAAGCAATTTGCCTATAATCTCAAAAAATCAGAACACGGAAAGTGTTCAAAATGATTTAAAGGTAGAAAAGAATTTTGGCAAGGCGTTAAGGGAAAAACAGATTGACAGCATAAAAGAAGATATTTTTAATAGGTTTAATATTAATGTTGGTGCTATGAGCGGGAAAGTGGAGTGCCATATTCCTGAAGATGTATTATACAGAATGAATACAGATACCGCATTAAAGAAAAAGGTTTATGATATGCTGTCTGATTATAGTAGCGACAAGTTTAAAATGACAATGCAAACACTTAATCCTCCTGTAAAAAAATGCATATTAATTTTCGATGATACTGGGGAAGTAACTGCAACATTAGAACCAGATGTGGCAAAAGAGAGTACCGGAACTTCGGGAGACTCAAAGAACAAAAAAAAAGCAAGAGCGATAAACGAAATAAGAGTGTTCTTACATAATGACATACAAGAGTTATATATTAGACCAGAAACATGCGGAGTTATATCGGCGGGATACAAAAAGAAAGATATAGATTAGAAACATAATCCCACAAAGTATATGAAGTTCTGCCGCACTTCGAGACAAGTTGGCCCGAAGTGCGAGCGATAGCCGGGGGTTCCATATACGCCCTGTCCGCTGATGAAAGCGGACTGTCTTTGCGGCTTTTTCTGCCGCAAATTCCCGCCCGCTTTCCTGCCGCTTCAAACACCCTTGCCATCTATGGTGGCAGCGGCATTTTCGCGGCAACGCTGACAGAGCGTATAACACACTACACTTTGCTTCGCAAAGTTGTGTGCCAAAAGGGGCGTTGCCCCCTTTGGATTCCCCCACAAGAAAAGGCGATACGCTGCCCCTCTGCGCGGGGTGCATATCGCCTTTTCTTGTTATCAGCCCTTCGGGCTGTATTGGCACAGGCAAGGTAAGCGTGAGTTGTAGTGTGGTATCTCTAACTATGGGAATCCGGCTTAGGGTGTCCTGATTTATCGCTGTGGCCAGAACTGTCTGCTATTTTGGGCGTTGATATGAAACCGATGATGGAGGGTGAAATTACACCAAACAAGCCAGACCGCGGCAATATTGACAAAGTCCGGTTTTATGTCTGTCCTTCCTGTGGAAATATTCTGGTTAGCACAGGAAGTGCCTCTATTTTCTGTTGCGGAAGAAAATTAGAATATATCTTACTTACGGATACATCTATTGTACCCAAAATCACAGTAAAGGAAATAGATACTGATTACTTTGTCACCTTTGACCATCCTATGACCAAAGAACATTATATTTCTTTTGTTGCTTATGTTAAAAGCGACAGAGTATTTTTGAATCGTTTGTATCCAGAACAAAGTCCAACTTGTAGGTTCCCGATAACTAATGGTGGCAAACTATATGTTTATTGTATTAACCATGGTTTAGTGGTATATTCAGATAATCTATAATGGTGTCTAAAGCAGGGCTCGGTATTAACATAATTAATGAGGTTATCCGTAAAACCCTTTTCTCTATTCCTGTTGTGTCGGAAACTCATCCTTATGCTGTGAGCCTGATTGAAAAAGCGCAAGACGAGAAGGCTGACTTCCTATATCATGCACCTACCTTTATTATTGTCTCTAATCTAAAAGACAACATAGAGATTATTAGGCATGAGTTTCATTTCTAATGATGATATGTTTCCGCATACCACGGCTTCAAAAACTGACTAAAGACATTAATGCCATCAACTTAAGGCACGTGAAGGGCGTAGTATTGATAGAGAAGAAATAAGTTGATATCAAAGGCTTTAAAGGATTTCAGGTAAATATGGATGTGTGTTTTATGTTCCCTCAGACTATAAGTTTGGGGAATTTTGCTTTAGGGGGTCTAACTTTTACGTAAAACGCAAGGAATACTATGGAGGAGTAGAGCGTTATTACCAATTTAATGCTTTATTATGAAAAAGACTCTTTCCTTATATTGACAACTATACTACTATGCAGTACAATATAGCCAAACTATTATGCGGTGCAAGGTAGGTGAAAGGTATGGTAGATCGTTCCCAATTAATGCGTGGGACGTTAGAAGGGTGTATAGTTAAGATCATAAGTGAAGAAGAAACATATGGTTATGAAATAGTATCTCGGCTAAGAACTTATGGATTTGAAGACGTAGGGGAAGGTTCAACTTATCCTATTCTAGTACGACTTGAGAAAAAGAAAATAATATCTTCTATTTACAAAGAGTCTCCCCTTGGACCAAAGAGGAAATATTATTTTTTAACTGATATGGGAAAAGAATTTTTAAGAGAGTTTGAAATTGTATGGAATAATGTGAAAAATTCTGTAGATAGAATAATGAAGGGAGAATGAGCGTATGTTTGTAAATGAAGTAACCCTACTAAAAACAGAAAATGAAACACAATCAAAAAACTTAAGAGAAGATGACCAGCAAGTTATTAAGGATATCATGAAAAGTATGAGTATGTTTAAGGTTAATTCATATGATGCACAAGTGATTCAAAGGGATTTGATAGGAATGGCGCATGAACTGAAGTTGAGGGATTCCAGCTTACAAGAGGTCATAGGGGATGATGTGAAAGGGTTTACTCATGAAATCATTAAGAATAGCGGCGGCCCGTGCAAGAGGGAGATTGTACTTAACTTTTTTCTTAAGCTATCAGGATACTTTTTTGCTTGGTTTACATTATTAGCCATTGGAGCCTACGGGGGCCTGTCATGGGATGCAAATCCAATTATATATCTTTACTACCTTGGAGCTGTGTTAATAACATTTATAACAGAGGGGATTATAGCGCCACTATTTAGTACTGAAAAGGGACCCAAAAAAAACTTACAATCATTAATCTCAATTTTGTTATTTATCTTACTAACTTTTATTATATTCTTAATGAATGATAAGACATATACCACAGAAGTAAAAGGTGGGAGCATTATTGTGGCATCAGGGCTAGTATACTTAATCACAAGGTATTTGAATTCAATCAATATCCGTAGACTAGCCAAAGATAAAAAGCACTTTATCAATGACTTATAATAGTTCACTATAGAATAAGGGATTCCTTTGTGTAAAATAGACCTAGGGGGCCCCATTTCTTATTTAGCAAGATAATATCATCATCCTATCAAAAACCATGTAGAGACCATACTTCTATTGCAACAAAGATATTATTGATTCAATGAAGTTTAGATCTGAGAAATGCAGTGAATTTAAGCTTTGCTATATATACGAATTAAGTTGTTAGGAGAATACTTATTGAGAGATAATATCATTACGAATTTGTATTTGTCGAGTGCTTGCTGCAAAGGAAAGCTTAACATTTTCTGCTATACTTATATCAGGGAGGAAGTCCGATATTATGAATGCTTTTGAAAACATGAATGCGCTTATTGAATATATCGAATCGGATTTGACAGCTGACATATCTGCTTTGGACATATCAAGAATTATTGGTTGTCCACGGGAACAGTTTGGTCGGATCTTTTCTTACCGGTATGTCGCTTTCGGAGTATTTACGTAGGCGCAGGCTTACTGTATGTGCGTTTGAAATTCAACAATGCAATAACAGAATAGTCGATATAGCTGTAAAGTATGGATATGAATCACAAGTTGCTTTTACCAGAGCATTTAAAGAGTTTCATGGCATTATACCTACAGAAGCACATAGTAAATCAGCAGTTTTTAAGGTTCAAAGCAAACTAAGTTTTTCCTCCCATGATTTTATGGTAAAGAGAGGAGATAGTATGGAAATACTTGGAAATATAGACTTTGTTGAACTTCCAGCATCAAGAATAGTTGGAATAGAGGTAGTCAATGGAGGAGGGGATAATCCTGTGCCTGCCCTCTGGGAACAGATATTTAGTCAAAACAAACTGAATGTTTTGCATTCAGAACAGGCTCTGTTGGATTTATTTATTGGATGGATGGGTGAATACAATCCCGAAAACGGTACATTCACATATATTGCAGGATATCTGATGCCCAGTGGAAACAAGGTTCCAGATGGTTTTTCTTACAGAGATATTCCAGTTTGTCAAATAGGTTTAGGTACAATAAACGGTAGTTTTGCTAATGGAGAAGTGTTTGCACATTCCCATGAGATGACAATTGAAGGAATCCGCAAAGCTGGTTATGAACCGGATTATTCATATGGTTGGAGTGCAGAGGCATATCCCAAGGACTTATCCTTCGAAGCAATAGAAGGAACAATTAATTATATTTGTCCATGTAAAAAAAGTATATAATAGGGATATGGACCTATATCAATAGTTTGGACAAAAATTTAGTTTTTTGAATCGTCGCCGCCATTGACAATCCAAACATAAATACTTTTGTGTTTTTACCCAAAGGCTATGAACTCAAAGCAAGCTATACACTCTGTCTTTGTGATCATGAATTGAGGTTGAAACTTTTGCTATTAGAAGGCTTTGCTCATAAACACGAGGTTGTTAAGGAAAGTGAAAACTGGAAACTAGGAGATCATGAGATGATAGAACAATATCTCCTTGAAGATTATGAGTTCAATGGTAATACAGAGATTGTTCAGTTGTTATCAATTATTCATGAGGATAATATAAAGGAGCAAGAATAAAATGAAAAAAGCAAGTGAAACTCAGAAGGAAAGAATTAAGGTCAGCATGTGCATGGACTTAGAAAGGTTATGATATAAATTGCCAATGAGGTATAATTATTGTTGATTTTGTATATGTGATAGAATTCATATGGTCGAGTAATCGTACAGAATCATTACTGGCAATTAATACATCTAAATTTATTGGTAAAAGTGGTTGAAAAGTTTTCATATTTGCGGTATACTCTCCTTGGTTTAATGGTGTTGTGGTGACTTCATTATACCAGAGGTGGGCTCTTTGGAGTTCGCTTTTTTATTGCGTTAAGATGTATGGCGGATACTGCATTTCAGAAAGAGAATTTTTTGGAAGGGATGAAGGATAAAGAAAGGTTTATGGCAGCTATATGCAATAACAGTAGGCTCAGCAGCTATAATATTTACATGGCATAAATCACCTTACGGCAGAAAAAGGAGTAATGTATAATGTACAAAAGTCTCGAAAAACTCCCAGATGAAAAACGTGATTTGATTTTACGGGTAAGCATGGAAGAGTTTGTGGAAAAAGGGTATGATAAAGCTTCTACCGATAGGATAACCCAAAGGGCAGAAATATCCAAAAGTTTACTCTTTTACTATTTTAAAAATAAAAAAGGGCTGTTTTTGTACCTGGTTGAGCATACAAGGAATTTGTTAGAGCAAGAAGTAAGGCTTGAAATAGAAAAGTTGGAAGAAGATGATTATTTTTTTAAAACGACTACTAAAAATAATTCATAAAGACTTGACATAAGCTAAATATTAATGTATGATAGTGAAAAAATATTTTCGCACGTATGCTTGCCACCGGGTAAGTATAAAAGTGTCAAGAGTACTTCATTAGGTCTTAGAAGAAGTACTTTTGGCACTTTTTTTTTATTAAGGAGGAATCATGAAAAAATTTAAATTGGATTTTTTAAAATATATATCACTTAATATTTTATCTATGGTGGGAGTATCGATTTATATACTAGCGGACACTTATTTTATCTCGAAAGCGCTCGGGGCAATAGGGCTTGCGGCACTAAATTTTAGTATTGTCATATTCACACTAATACAAGGTGTAGGCCTCATGATAGGAATAGGTGGTGCTATAGATTTTAGTATCAGAAACTATGAAAGAAGTAATTCAGGTAATGAATCTTTTATGAACGCTCTGCTTATCGGATTACTGTTTGCTGTAATTTTTCTTTTATTAGGAGTTTTCTTTTCAACTCAAGTATCGTTATTTCTTGGTGCGGATGAGTTGACACTGCCTCCGACAGAGACTTACTTAACTACAATATTAGGATTTTCTCCCTTTTTTATTCTAAACAATATAGTATTAGCATTTGTTCGAAATGATAAAAACCCGAGACTGGCCATGACAGCCATGGTTGTAAGTAGCTTTTCTAATATCATATTGGATTATGTTTTTATGTTTCCATTATCAATGGGGATTTTCGGAGCAGCATTTGCCACAGGATTATCTCCAATAATTAGCTTAAGCATTTTAATATTTCATTTTAGAAGTAATAGTGTTGGTTTCCATCTGTGCAGGTGCAAGATGGAACTAAAGAGATTAATGAAAATAATAACTCTTGGATTTCCCTCATTTGTAACTGAGCTTGCATCATCAATTACTCTATTTACCTTTAATATAGTGATTTTGAGAATAGCAGGGAATATTGGAGTTGCCGCTTACGGTGTCATTGCCAATGTTGCAATAATCGCGACTGCACTATTTACAGGATTAGCACAAGGGATACAGCCGCTGGTAAGTAATTATTTTGCCAGTTCTGACAAAGACGGATTAAGAACTATATTAAAATATAGCTTAATAACGTCGTTGGTATTATCGGCAACTATTTATTTTGTAATCTTAGCCTTTTCAAACAACATTGTTTCAGTATTTAATGGCGAAAATAATGAAACTCTTGCAACGATAGCAGGAGTTGGGTTAAAGATATATTTTACTGGGTATATCTTTGCAGGAATAAACATCGTTATAATATCATTTTTAAGTGCAGCATCAAATACTGTCAATGCAATGGCGATATCTATATTAAGAAGTAGTGTTATTTTGATACCTACCACATTGATTATGAGTTTCTTCTTTGAGATCTATGGGATTTGGGCATCTTTTATGGTAACAGAGCTATCTGTAACTATTTTGACCTATTTAACCCATCTTTCTCTCCAGAGAGAAAACACACAGTTGTCTGCTTATACTAAAGGATAAAATCTTGGAGATATTCAATAATATTTCTATGGATTTTTTATATTTATTAATACATTTCAGATGTCAAATAACAGCTGGAAATCATATAAAAATTTGCTTTAAACATATTATACGAGGAGGTATATTTTATGAAAAAATTTATTGTTGAAGATGACTTTTGGAACTTATTTCCTAAAGCAAGGATTGGTGTTGTTGCTTGCCACAGCATAGATAACACTATAAAAGATAAGGGCAGGTATAAGGATATGATTTACAACTCAGAAAAGGAAGCCTTAAAATATTTGAAAAATGAAGAATTTAGCAATAACGAAGTGATAAAAGTATGGAGAGAAGCATTCCAAAAGTTTAAAACAAAAAAGGGCGCAAGGTCATCCATCGAAGCTTTACTCAAACGGGTGCATAAGGGAGATCATATAGGCACGATTAATCCGCTGGTTGATATTTATAATTCTATTTCGCTAAAATATGCATTGCCTTGTGGGGGTGAGGATATTGATAGATTTGCTGGTGATATAAGATTAACTAAAGCCGTTGGGGATGAAAGCTTTGTTACATTGGGAACGGATAAAAGCGAATCACCCTATGAAGGAGAAATCGTATATAAAGATAAAGAAGGAGCCATTTGCAGGTGCTGGAATTGGCGGGAATCGGTAAGAACAATGCTCACTGAAAATACAACGAACGCTTTTTTATGTATTGAATTAGTTGATGAAAACAAAATTGTTGATTTTGAAAATGCATTAAATGAATTGGCAAGACTAGTTGAGGATAATTTAGGTGGAACATATAAAATATCAATTCTTGATGTTAATAATAAAGAAGTATCAATAAAATAATTTGAGGAGGATAAAGTGATGGGTGGTTTCAGTTATAAAGATGTTTATGTTGAAGATGGAAAAAGGGTACTTGAAGTTAATATACTTCCAGAAAAATATTGTAACTTTGACTGTATATTTTGTCCTATTGGAAGATCTGAAAATAAGGTGGATACCCAAAAGGCATTTGATGAATATGAGAGCTCATTGATTGAACTCGCAAAGATGATAGAAAATACAAAAGCAGAATTAATCTTTATTAACTCAAAAGGAGAAGCATTTGTAAATGATAAAATTGGTGAAATTATTGACTTTATCAAAGGGAAAGGCTTACATGTAAGACTACTTTCTAATGGATATTTACTAGGTAGAGATGAGTATATAAAAATTGCTAATAAATGTGATGAGGTTGTTGGGGAGATAAAAGTAATAACAGAAGAAGATTTTCGTAAAGTTCAAAGACCAATTGAAGGCTATACGTTAGAAGAATATATTTCAAACATGGTTTCCTTTAATAAACAATATAAAGGGAAATTTATATTTGAAATTACTATCATTAAGGGTTATAACGATGATGAAGAATCCATTCAAAAGATAAAAAATATTATTAAGGAAATATCTCCTAACAAGATAATTATTACAAGAATGGAAGATGAAAGATTTAAGAAAAAACTTGGTATCACTGATGAAAGATTTGAGGAAATTTCAAATGTATTACTAAATATTTCATAATGCTAACGCATAGGGATAGGGCTATTTCCACATGCCAAACAAAACGTTCCCGTGACTTGCACTAATCACCGCGACTTTCTTCTGCTAGGGCAATCAAAAATTTCGCACATTTGTCTAAAGGAAATATGAAGACCTAAACACTAGAGATTAATCAATGTTTAGGTCTTATTTTAGGGGCAAAACTTCCGATTGAACCCTTCAAGAACCGTCTTCTTGACAACTTAAATCGTACCAATTATATGTTTTTTATGATTAAATCCAATAATCCCGGGAATCGTTTCTCCAATTCTTCATATCGAATTGATAAAAATCGCTGTTTTCCTTCGATTCTTACTTTAATCAGTCCTGATTCCCGCAGTACTCTAAAATGGTGAGAAAGAGCGGATTTCGGCAAATCGATATTGCAACAAGCACAAGTAGTTTCATAGTTATTAGCAAGATTTTTTATAATATTAAGTCGAATGGGGTCACCCAAAGCCTTAAGTATTGTTGGTAAATTCAGTTGATCAATATTGGGATGGAATAATTCTCGCAATGCTTTTACCTCCTGAACATATTTTTATATTGCTAAATTTACTCTTGAATTATACCACATTCTATGATATGTTTAAATAGTTCAATAATAATTGAACTATTGAACAAAAAATCAAGGGAGGATGTTTTATGAAAGTCATTGCTTTTAACGGAAGTCCAAGGAAAAATTGGAATACTGCAACACTGCTGAATCATACCCTTGAAGGTGCGGCCTCACAAGGAGCAGAGACAGAGCTTATCCATCTTTATGATTACAATTATAAAGGCTGTATAAGTTGCTTTGCCTGTAAGTTGAAAGGTGCTAAAAACTATGGTAAGTGTGCTGTAAACGATGATTTGAAATCAATTCTTAAAAAAGTTGAAGAAGTTGATGCTATTATTTTAGGCTCGCCAATATACTTTGGAATGACTACTGGCGAGATAAGGTCCTTCCTGGAGCGTTTGATGTTTCAGTATCTGGTGTATGATGCAAACTATACAAGTCTCTTCAAAAGAAAAATACAGACAGGGTTTATTTACACAATGAATGTAAATCAGAGCCGTATAGGGGAATTGGGATACGAGCAGAATCTCAGAGGAACGGAAATGGCAATGAAGAGGATTTTTGGCGCATCGGAATCATTATTTGTTACGGATACATATCAGTTTGATGATTACTCCAAATATGAGACGTCCGGTCTCAATGAAGTGGAAAAGGCAAAGAGAAGGAAAGCAGTATTCCCGGAGGATTGCAAAAAAGCTTTTGAGATGGGCGTTAGATTTGCCCAGCAAAGCACCTTGTTGAAGTAGGCAGGCAGATGCAATAGGAAATTTCAATTGACTGGAGCGAAAAGTATGTGAAATGGTTGAATAGGCGGTTCAGAGATTAGACATATACGGAGGAGGTGAAAAAATGATAACGAAAAACAGATCAATACTGGATATTGTCGAAAAATATCCTGAAACCGTTGAGGTTTTCTTAAATCATGGAATGCATTGTTTTGGATGCATGGCCGCAAGATTTGAGAATATTGAACAGGGAGCGATGGCTCATGGTATTGATGTAGACCAATTGATGCAGGACTTAAATAAAGCTGTAAGCTTATAAATTAATTTCCAATCTAAAAGTAAGGGAGTGTTGCTAGCTACTTTTTACGGTAGTTTTGCAATACTCCCTTTAATTTTACCCTACAATATGAATACTCAGAGAAAAGGTCAGAAGCCTTCATTCTTCTGTCGAGATCTGAAACGGTGAGCTGATGGTAAAATCTATGTCAATATACCAAGAGCAATACACATATGTGATAGATTTATCCATGCGAAAATAAAAAACAAAAGAGTAAATATTTGTAATTTAGTTAAGGAAGATATATCAACTTTTTCCAAATAAATCCGATATATAATATGTATTCAATGAAAGGAAGATGTTTCATGATGAAAAACAAAGGTGTTAGGAGAAGATGAGTTGACCTCAAACCCAGTTGTGAAAAGGACAGCAACAAGACCTATGCTGTTTTTGTTCAGTTTTATATAGGCTCTAGCATAAGCCAGTCTTTCAAACTTCATATTGGTATTAATACGAACACCGCTTCTTATGAAGCTGACGAAAATGCTGCTAAAGCAATTAATTTAGTCCGTTGATGCTGCTTAATCTGCGCTCAGTGAGTACTGTGCGTGATAACCATTTATATTTACCGTTTCGAGCAATTCGGGCTACAGTAAAGCTGCGTTTATTTCAGGTAGCATTTCAATAGCAGCTGGACATAGCATCGAAGGATACACTGATTTGTCTGATGGTTCGATGAAAAAAGAGAGTGAGGAGGAAATTTTAAATGAGCAGGATTACTTTTTATACTACCACATCTAATTACTCAATATCTAATCTTACTGACAGTAAGATAAACACGGTCAAAGAAAACGGTTCAAACAATATTCATAACGATGAACTTTTCATTAGTGATGAGTCAATAAAAATGTGTCTAGCTCTCAAAGGATATGATTCCGATAGTCCCTTAAAGTTTGATGAACAGTTTTTAAACAAGGACTATTATGAACAAAGGAAATTGGACTTCGCTAAGAGCATCTCAGAAAAACAAGACATTGATCCTTTGGAAAATGAATTTCAAATTCTCGGAGTAAAATATATATTTCAGGCAGGAACTCTTGAACACTTTCTTACCGAAAAACTAGAAGGCAAAACAAAAAATGCTTCGTTGATTGCAAATGAAATTGCTGAAAAAATCAGAGGTACTGTTAGCAATCCAAATGCCACTATTGAAGAACGTGCGATGAATAGGAAAACTGCTTTAAAACTTGCGGAGCATATTGCACAAAATTATTTTGATAATGATGATGAAGCGAATGAGTTCTTGTCTGAAATTAACAAATATGCTGAAAATGACGTTTTGCGTGAAAAGGGATATGTGGTCTTTGATAACTCAGATATGAAACCTTTTAAAGCATATACAATGCCAACTGCTCCTGAGGGTTATATCTCTGCAAGTGCGTTGGCTGAGAAATATGGGGATACAAGTTTCAAAGAGATCTTCAATGACCGTGTCAAATTAGAAGATTTTCTTAAAGCATTGCATAAAAACGGTGAGAAATGGAGAGCAGAAATTGTTAAAGACTTTGATGAAAACGAGCAGCGCGTGCAAAATATTATAGATAAATCCAGTCTTTCACAGTTAAATGAGCAGTACGTGCAAAATATTATCAATAAATTTTTTGGATGAGAATAAAAATCAAAAACCTAAAAAATAGAATAAAAAATCCCCTCTACTATAGTTAGTAGAGGGGTATTTTGCGTTTATTCAAAATCCAAAAACTTATAGGCTGGAACACTTAGGGCCTTAGCAATCCTGAAAAATATATCTAATGAAATAGGTTTAAAAATATTGGAAAATTCAATTTGACAATCCATACAATCTTTTAACTAAGGAGAGCGGCAGTCAATCACTTTTTAGAAAGATATATCAATATGCTATTGCTGCTAGCATAATATATTATTTTGTTTGACATGATAATACTAATCTTATCATTAGTATTTTGGAGGAAATTATGTTAAAAAACATTAAAAAGTCCTTAAAATATTTAAAGAGAAGCAAAAATAACACTATGATTCAAACGGAAAAAATGGATGAGCCAGCAGAAAAAATTCCAAAAGATATAAAAAATGTTGAAAATCTATTGAAGAATACCTTCGAAAATAGCAAAGATTTAATTACTAGAAAAATATCCTTAGGCAGAAATCTCTCTATCCCAGTATTAGTTGTTTTTATAGATGGAATAATAGATAAAAAATTAATCAATAGTGATATAATAAAGCCTCTTATGCAGGAGAATATTTCATTAAATTTTAATACCTTACCAATGAATGAGGACTTTCTTGATTTCTTAAAAGAAAGTCTTATTCTCAACTGTGACATTGGTGAAATAAAGGATTTTAACGAAAGTATAGATGAAATTCTAGCGGGCAACGCCCTCGTATATGTGCATGGTATTGGGAAAGCTTTAAAGGTAAGTGTGCAGGGAGGGGATAAGCGAAGTGTTGAAGAGCCATTAACAGAATCTGTTGTGCGGGGGCCCAGAGAGGGCTTTACGGAGTCAATACTGACCAATACTTCCCTGCTAAGAAGAAAAATTAAAAACCCTTTCCTTAGGTTTGAGTCATTAACAATTGGCAAACAAACCAAAACTGAAATCATTGTATGCTATATTAAAGGCATCGCAAATCAAGAAATCATTGCTGAAGTAAAAAGAAGATTAAATAGAATTAAAGCTGACAGTATTCTGGAGTCAGGTAATATTGAAGAGTATATTGAGGATGCTCCCTTTTCACTATTTCCGACTATAGGCAATAGTGAAAAACCTGATATCGTGGCATCTAAAATTCTAGAAGGCAGAATTGCAATACTTTGCGACGGGACACCTTTTGTGTTAACGGTTCCCCATCTTTTTATAGAAGTATTGCAGGATGGTGAAGATTACTATTCAAGGTGGATTTATTCTTTATTGGTACGGTTTGTACGGTTAATGGCTTTTTGGATAACCACCATGATCCCAGCCTATTATGTAGCCTTAATAAGTTTTCATCAGGATGTAATTCCATTCAAATTACTGTTAACGATGTCAGCTTCAAGGGAAGGCATTCCTTTTTCAGCATTTTCCGAAGCATTGATGATGATTTTTACCTTTGAGTTATTAAGAGAAGCAGGTGTTCGCATGCCAAGACCAATTGGGCAGGCCATTAGTATTGTGGGGGCTCTAGTTATTGGAGATGCTGCAGTTAGAGCTGGTCTTGTAAGTATTCCTATGGTTGTGGTAATTGCTATTACTGCAATTAGCAGTTTCATCGTTCCTCAGATTGCTGGTGGATTATTGATTATACGACTATTATTGCTTATTGCAGCAAATGTAGTGGGGATATTTGGAATAATCATTGGAACACTGGTACTATTTATCCATATGTGCAGTCTAAAATCCTTTAATGTACCTTATTTATCTCCAATAACACCACTTGAAACAAGTGATTTAAAAGACAGCTTTATTCGTTATCCCATATGGGCGCTATTACTTAAGCCTAGGTCCTTTTTCAGAAAGACTTAATATCTCATTTGTAGTTCAGATTATTTAGACAGGATGTTGATTGATCAGTGAATAAAAAAATATGTAAAATAAATTTTTTAGTATCTATTCTGATCGTCTTATCTTTGACCACTGCTTGCTGGAATAACAGAGATATAACTGATATTGCTATAGCAGTTGGTGTTGGCCTGGACAAGACAGATTCAGGAGAAATTGAACTTACTATTGAACTGGTAAATCCTTCAGCAATACAAGGTGAAGAGGGTGGAGGAGGTAGCCGTGGAAACTCCCCGTCAAGTATTGAAGTATCTGCATCTGGCGCTACAATTTTTGCTGCTGCCAGAAATTTAATAGGCCATTCAAGTAGAAAAATGTTTTTTTCCCACATTCAAGTAGTCATCATTGGAGAATCCCTTGCGAGGGATGGGTTAGGGGAAATCATAGATTTTTGGGAACGGGATCATGAAACTAGAAGAAAGGCAGATTTTCTTATAGCAAAAGGAATAACTGCTAAAGAGATACTTAAAACTCAGACGCAAATAGAAAATTTAACTTCTATTCACCTTATGAAAAGTCTGGAAGCCAGCAATGCTATAGGAAAAATTCGAAAGATTACCCTCTTTGATATTATTCAGCAAATTCATGAGCCGGGACGTTCTGTTATCATAGGGACAGTATCTCCTGGCAGCGCTTCTGAAGCGGCTTATATTGAGGATATGGAGTTTCAAGGAGCCAGCGTTTTCAAATATGGCAGATTGATAGGCTTCCTTTCTCCATCAGAAACCAGAGGCTTTCTATTTGCTACTGACAAGATTCAGAGCACCATTCTTACTGTTCCTAATCCATTAGTGCCGGAAAAGCTATTTGCTGTAGAAGTTCTTAATAGTAAAGGGAATGTAGAAGCAAAACTTGAAAAAAAACAACTTAAACTAAAAATCAAAGTAGAAGCTATGGGAAATCTTGGAGAAATTATAGGAGAAAAAAGTCTAGTAGAGTTTGATTTATTAAATACATTACAAAAGGATCTTGAAGAAAGCATAAAGAAGGAGATAAGCGAAGCGGTGAAAAAGGCACAGCAGGAATATCAAAGTGACATATTTGGCTTTGGTGGAGTGCTTTATAGAAAACAATATGAAGATTGGTTAAAACTTGAGGATAATTGGGAGAATATTTTTTCAAACACACCAATAGAAATTGACGTAAAATTTAGCCTTAATACTTCAGGCCTTATCAAGGAGCCTGCATTTTCTAACATAAGGGAGTGAGAAAATGAAAATCATTGCGATACTCATTGTGTTTCTAATTATTACCGTCATTGATTTTCCTAAACTGTCCAAGCAAGACAGCAAAAAGAAATATATAGCCATCTACTTTACGCTACTGTTTCTTGGGCTATTGATTAGCATTTTACAGATTTTAGTAGAAGATCTTCCAGGTCCTCTGTTAATGTTAAAAAATATCATTGAGAAAATATAGTTATACAACTCTAAATTCCAACTTACTTTTTAAACTATACCAAAATGGAGGAAAATTGAAATGACAGGAGAAAAAATATCTTCTTATCAGCTGGGAATGATAATAATTTCCTTTTTTATGGGCAGTGCTTTAGTGATAAATCCTGCTGTCGCAGCAAAGCAGGATGCCTGGTTTGCCTTTTTATTTGCTTGGATTGGGGGGCTTGTTTTGCTATGGCTTGCAATAAAAATTGCAGAGTTGCATCCTAAAAAGTCCTTAGTAGGAATATTGATAGATTGTTTTGGAAGATTTTGGGGAAAATTAATAGCCCTAGCGTATGGATGGTATTTCATACATCTTGCAGCAGAAGTAATTCGCACCTACGCCAACTATGCAACAACTGTAAGTTATCCTGAAACACCGCTGCTTTTTTTTTCTGTCTCCTATTCTTTGGTGGTAATCTATGCACTGAAGGTAGGGATTGAAACCGTAGGCAGGATGAGTGAAGTTTTTGTACCTTTTATTATTCTGGTTATTATTTTTACCTTCTCTGCTTCCTTATCTTCTATGGATATTAGAAATTTTCAGCC
Source organism: Geosporobacter ferrireducens (assembly GCF_001750685.1). Lineage (GTDB taxonomy): Bacteria > Bacillota > Clostridia > Peptostreptococcales > Thermotaleaceae > Geosporobacter > Geosporobacter ferrireducens. Next base: position 5,090,791 of record NZ_CP017269.1, read on the forward strand.
TGTATTGTCTCAAGGATTTCTTCCGCCATTAAAAGCTGGATTTACTACAATGACTTTGCCTTTTGGTGAGTTTTTCATATTCTTAATGATTTTACCTAATCTCAATCATCAAGATAATTTTAAGAAAACATCCCTTTTAGCCTACCTAATAGGAGGGTGTATATTATTTACTATAGTCTGTAGAAACCTTTTGGTGTTGGGAGCAGATATGTTGGCAAGAGACATCTTCCCTTCCCATATTGTATTTAGACTTATACCAGTAATAGATGTTGCACCGCTTTTAGATATCAATCTGATTATAGCAGGAGTAGTGAAAACCTGTATATGTCTCTATGCATCAGCTAGACTCATCATCGAGGTTTTTGGCCTTTTAAATTATAGAATTCTGGTTTTGCCTCTAACTGCTTTTGCTGTATCCTTGTCAATGATGGTTCGTGGTAGTGTCATAGAACAGATCACTGTTACAATGGAAATATGGCCAATTTATTCAATACCCTTTCAAATTATCATTCCTCTAGCTTTGTTAGTATTATCCTTGTTGAACAGAAAAAACTCTAATTATAATAGAACATAAAAAAGAAAGTAGGAATAAGAACATTCACACCGTCTATGGAAATCAATGACGAAAGATCGTTTTCTCTCGAAGGAGTTATTGAAATGCAGGTAAATATGACAAAAGCGCAGGTTCGCATTATACGGGCCGAAACAAGCAGCAAGGTGAAATGTCACTACGCAACTATGTGATTATAAATTACTGACACTGTCGTAAAGTTCTTTTTTATCTTCCTTCGTTAATACAAAATCAGTTACAAAGGCAATAATGAGAACAATAAAAATATTGGCAATAAACCTTGTTATGGTGAGTTTCCAACCCATAGACGAAGCTTCAAACAACAGCAGAGGTATTCTGATGCTAGTGCAGGAACAAATAAAGATCAAGACATTTAAAAGCTTGCTGCCCTTCTTCAGCAGCATACCTGCCATCGGCAGTAAGGCATATAAAGGAACTGCAGTAACCATCCCCAAAAGAAAAGAAACCAGAATACCCCCCATACCTGATTCTTCGCCCATGATTTTATGCATAGCCTCCTTTTCCACCCATACATCCAGCAAACCAGTGCAGATGAAAATAGGAGTTAGCATTAATAAGAAGTTTGAAAAAATCTTTCCGGTAAACACAAATGATTTTTTCCCAGTCTGTGGAAAGAAAATAAGGATAAAAAGGTTGACGGTTATAACGGATAGAAAAAAAACATGTTTTTTGATAAATTTATTCATTGAAAAATCCCTCCTATGATAAAAGCTGCAATAAAGGAGAATATGAGGGCTAACAGGTTTCGCAGCAGGGTTATCTTCCTGCCTAAATACTTTATTTCAAGCGGCATTGTTACAAGGCTAACGGTAGTCAGCGTAAAGATGAATACATTAATCTGTATTAGGCCTGCACCACTTTTCAGTAATTCGGAAGCAATAGGAAAAGCAATCAAAGCCGGAATAGCAGCCGCAGAGCCAAGCAATGCAGATAAGCATACGCCTTTTCCTCCTGATTCTGAGCCAATAACGGCTTGTATTGTTTCCCTCTGTACAACAGCAAGCATAAGTCCCACAAAAATCAATACGGCAAGAAATTGCGGGAGTACGGATAAAAACATCTTCCATGCCTTTTTTAATGCCAGCGAGGTTTTAGCTTTACTTTTTATAAATGACAGGATCAGTAAAATTCCCATAATTCCGTACAGGCATCCGGTAAATACAATCTCCATGTTTAATCTCCCCCTCCATCAACGGCCTGAATTTCTTGCTTTATTATATTGATTATAATATAATTTGCATGGGAGGTATGTTGCGTATGCAACATAATGTGAGATGATTCAGTATGGAGAGATATTAGAACAAACAGATCTTTTTGCCGGCATTGAATCGAATGATATTGAAGCAATGATGGGTTGTCTTAATGCACGAAGCATGGAGTACGAAAAGAACGAAATGTTACTGTGGGAGGGTGACAAAGTAAACGATATCGGCATTGTGCTTTCAGGACATGGGCGCTCTATAAAAGAGGATATATCCGGTAAAACCGTAATTGTTACTCTTTTAGAAAAAGGCAGTCTAATCGGTGTTTTATTAGCTGCCAGCCGGGAACGCAGAAGTCCTGTGTCGGTACAGGCATTGGGTCATCTTTCAGTACTGTTTATTCCCATGGAGAATGTGCTGAAACGATGCACTAAAGCCTGTGCAAGGCATGACCGCTTACTACGCAATGTCTTGGACGGTATCGCAGAAAAGGCATTAATTCTGCATGACCGAAATGATTGCTTGATAAAACCGTCTGTAAGGGAAAAGGTATTAACCTATTTGACAGGGCTGGCAAAAGCACAAGGGAGTTGTACTATAACCCTTCCATTTGATAGATGTGCTATGGCAGAATATCTGAACGTTGATCGCAGCGCCCTGTCTAGAGAGCTTTCCAAAATGAGAAAAGACGGATTGATTGATTTTTATAAAAACAACTTCAAACTGCTTTACAACAAATTTTAAAAGGCAGTCCAATAGCATATTGCTTAGTTTAGGTGTTTGAATATTTAAAATTATTGACAAGGACGATTGTAATGGAATTAGGATTTATAAAAATTAAAGCTGCCAAAAGTAAAAAATAAACTGCTGGAGCGTAAGGCACTGTTTCATAGGCTGGATGATGTGTTCAAATTCAGGCTTGCAGTCGTTACGGCTCCTGTGGGCTTTGGGAAAAGTACTTTGCTTTCTTCATGGCTGCATGAGCATATAAGAGAGTGTTGTCTTGTTTCGTGGGTAGCTTTTAATGAAACTGACAATGACCCATTTGCATCTGAATCAGGCTGAAGGTTTATTGTTCTTTCTAGTACATCCATTCTGTAACTTCATTCCATAGTTTACGTGGACGTACATATGGAGATTCGTTAGGGTAACCTATAGCGATAGCTGCTACGAGTTCATCCTTTCGATTTAACCATGAACATATTTCGTTATTAGAATAAAAAATATCACAAATCCAAAATAACCTAAATAAGTAAAACGGCGGCTGTTAAGTTCTGAACTTTCATCATGATAAAAAATAAATTATTGATATAAGGGGGATGTTCAATATCGCTATATGTAACATGCGATACTGAACATCCCCCTGGACATTCCTTCCCTGGTGTTGTTTTTATATCTTTAAAATCGTATATTGTACAATAAGTGAAGTAATAGATAGAACAGTCCAACAACTAAAACCAAGTAAAATCGGCTTCCAGCCGTTTTTTATAAGCTTGGCAATATTCGTATTTAAACCAATAGCTGCCATAGCCATAACAATCACAAACTTTCCGACTTGCACGAACAAACCTCCTGTTCCTGCAGATATCGGCAAGAATGTGTTAATAAGCGAAGCTGCTATAAAGCCTAAAACAAACCAAGGGAATATTTTTGAAAACTTATATCCGGATTTGCTGTTTTGTATTTCCTTTTTTGAAATATAAAGTGCAAGTACAAGTGTTATGGGTACGATCATTAGGGTTCTTGTTAGCTTCACAATTACTGCCAGATTGCCTGCCGCATTACTGAAGGTGTATCCTGCTGCAACCACAGAAGAGGTATCATTTACTGCGGTACCGACCCAAAGACCAAAGTTGTAGTCAGTCATATGCAGCAGATGCCCAAGGATCGGAAACAGAAAAGCTGCGACAACATTAAACAGAAAGATTGTAGAAATAGAGGAAGCTACGTCCGCATCATCGGCATGAATGACAGGTGCTGTGGCAGCAATCGCTGAACCGCCGCAAATGGCTGTTCCTACACCAATCAAAATATTCGTTTTACTCTCCAGCTTTAAGCGTTTACCTACTATATAAGCAGTGAGGAAAGCAGCGGTAAGCGTAAAGATCATGAGGACGAGCGTTTGACTGCCTACTTTAAAAACATTATAAAGGTTCATGCCAAAGCCCAGCAATATAATGGAATATTGCAGCAGCTTTCGAGAAGTATATTTAATTCCGCTTTCGACTAGAGCCGGTCTTTTCCAAAAAGCGAGAATCATTCCAAATAGGATCCCAAGCACCGGGCTTCCGATAATGGGGAAAAGATGACCAAGCAGCCATGCCGGGGCTGCTATTATAGCAGTAAGTGCAATTCCAGGCAGTGTATTCAGTACTTTTTTCATTATAATCACCCCTTTTGACAAATAGTATATACCTTAGTAATATATAAGTAAAATATTATTATTTTATTATTATGATAAGCTATTACTTATTTATGAGAGGAGATGCTGTCTTGACATTAAGACATTTTCAAATATTTGTAACTGTTTGCGATGCGATGAATATGACTGCGGCTGCAAACACTCTTTTTATGTCTCAGCCTGCTGTCAGCCAAGCAATATCTGAACTTGAAGCACACTATGATGTTCGGCTTTTCGAGAGGTTATCAAGGAAATTATATCTTACACAGGCGGGTGAAAAACTTTTGGGTTATGCACGGCATATAATCCGGATGAATAGGGATGCAGAAGGTGAAATGCGGGCTTTAAGCAAAAATGGTTCCATAAGAATCGGTGCAAGTGTCACAATCGGAGCTTGTGTTTTGCCTAAGCTAATAAGATCATTTAAGGGTGAGATTACAAGCGTAGCTGTAGAAGTGACAGAGGGGAATACAGCACAGATTGAGCAGCTTATCATATGTGATAAGCTTGATTTGGGGCTTGTAGAAGGAGAAGTTACATTACCTGATATTATCAGCAAACCCTTTTCAGAGGATACGCTGGTATTGATCTGTGGAAAAAATCATCCCTTTTCAAGACGTGTATTTATTGAACCTCAGGAGCTGGAAGGAGAAAACTTTATCTTAAGGGAAGAAGGAAGCGGGACCAGAAAGACATTTGAGGATGCCATGTCTGAAAATGCACTGACATGGACATCAACTTGGACATGCAGTAATGCGGATACAATCAAAATGGCGGTTGCTGAAGGGCTTGGTGTTTCTGTTATTTCAGAACGGGCTGTTTGCAGAGAAATTGAATCAGGAATTCTCCATAGTGTGAAGATAAATGGACTTTTTTTAAAGCGCCGGTTTAAACTTGTGTATCACAAAAATAAGTATCTTACGGAAGCTATGAAGTGCTTTATTCGTTTTTGTTTCAGTTGGGAGAACTGAATAGGTTTTTCTAAAGTACAGTTATAAATAGGGCGGATGGAAGTCTATGAGATCAGAGAGGGGCTTTTTATCACAACTTTAAGAATGGACTAAAAAAGACGATTTAAATAGAGTAGCCATATTAACCAGATGTAGAGCTTAATCCATATCTATGGTATACTATAGAAAATTATAGATACTAAAAAATACGGAGGATTATCGTGAATCAAGTGATAAAAGAGTATTTGATATCTCTAAAAAACAAAACTGTCTCCTTGGAGGAGCTAAGTGCTCTTTTTGCCGGGGATACCACTTATGAAGAGTTTGCCTCCTATATAGAAGAGTTATGCGCAGAAAATATACTGATACCAATAAAGACCAGAGGGAGGAATTATAGCAATCCCTCTCTTTTTTATTTCTATCGGGTGGACAAGTATCTTTTGAACAAGGAGCTGATGGAGCAGATCCAGTCTCTGCAGTTGAAGGTACATAAGGGCATATCCCTAAGTGCCTACTATGGATTAAGCCAGGAGCGGATTACAGAAGATCTACCATATATATTAAAAGTAGACAGGTTTTTGACGGAAAAAGGATTCCAGCTAGAAGAAGCACTGTCTCCAGAGCGATCCTTTCAGCTGGTTGCCGATGAAAAATGGATCGATGAAAAGGGGGGAAGAAAGCTCTTGGAGAGACTCAAGGTCTGGGAGGCCCTGAAGATCTCCACAACCCCTGATCCTCTCATGTATGCCCTAAACCCAGCCATGCTGGGCAGTAAAGTACACAGGCATCTGATCGTAGAAAATAAGGCCACATTTTACGGACTCAGTGATGCTATCCGAAACACTCCTTTTACAACCCTGGTATATGGCTGTGGGTGGAAGATCGCCGGTAGTGTGCAGATGCTTCCCAAGCAGTTGTCTATGGAAGAGCAAACCCATACATACGATTACTTTGGAGATCTGGACTATGAGGGGATGTCCATATGGCTCCATGTATATGAAGCCGTAAATGCTAAGCCGGCTCTGCCTTTTTATGAGGCACTGCTGCGGACCAACCGGGCGGAAGGGAAAACCAATCAGCGAAAAAATCTGCAGGCATTGGAGCAGTTTCTTGCTTTTTTCCAAGAAGAAGATCAAAACAAGATACAAGAAACCTTGGAAAACGGTGGTTACTATCCTCAGGAAACCCTTACAAAAGACATCCTACAAGAAATCGGGAGGAGTGCAATATGGAAATAAAAATGGCAGCAGTTGTAGAAAATTATCGAGACCGGATGCAGCGGCTGGCTTTGTTTGATGTGCTCTATAGCCTGCAGAACAAAAAGCAGAAGGATCGAAAGGGCCAGGAGATCGATTATTTTAACCTGGGACTTCTTGCTCTGCTATTCTTCTTTGAAAATATGCTGCTGCGAAATAAGAAAACGGGGGTCAATGAGCTGGCCGCGTTTTATCAGGAGCTCAATGAAGGGGAAATGGATCTGCAGGAAGAAGACTACCTGAAGGCGGCAAAGATTGTGATCGAAACCTTCCGCCCGCCAGGAGGCAAACGGAACAGCCGGACGTTTTACAACTGGGAGACCAGAAAAAGTGACCAGGTGCAGTACTCCATACTCAAAGCCAATACCTATGATGCTGCTACCAATGCCCAATACTATGTATTGGATGAAGACGGGCTGGAGCTTATTTTTGCCACTAAGGAGTATTTTTCGGAGTTTCAGCTGTCTATGAACCAGCTGCTCCTGCGAAAACAACTGGAGAAAGGGGAGTTCGCCGGTGCCCTGCGGCAGATTGACGAGATGCGTATCGATGTAGATACCCTATACCAACGGATCGTCAAGATCAAGCATGAGATCCACCGGAATATCATCTCCGATGAGACCTATGAACGGTATAAAACCATGGTGGAGGATATCAACCGCCGACTCAATCGAGAGCATGATGAGTTCAATGAGCTTCTGATTTTTGTCCGGGATATGCGGGCGCGGCTCAGTTATGAGATCACCTCTGCAAAAGATCAAAAATCCTATGAATATATCATGAAGATCGACCGGGAGCTCCAAGAGGTTCACCATGAGCACAGCAAGCTATTAAACGAGAGCATCGTATTGAAAACATCCGCCCTGCAGGCAGCCAGAGAATCCCTGTATTATGCAGGGATTAACTCCTTCAACTTCAATCAGGAAATCACATCCAGGGTGATATCTGCTCCTCTTCCCCTGGAAGCCTCCAGAACCCTTGTGAACCCTCTTTTATTTCTGGAGCAAGTCAATACCTGGTCTCCCCTGACCGTATTCGGACAGCAAAGGATCGAAAACAGAGAACGGGAGCAGGTCTCCCAGGAGTTTGCAGAGCTTTCCGGTGAGGAAAAACAAAAGATAGAGATCGGCATACAAAACAGGAATTTTGCCTATATCATGCGATATATACTGGACAACTGTGAGGGGGATCGGTTTGATATCAAGACAGTGGTTGAACGGTGCAAAAAAGAAAACTCGGAGATGCTTGTCCATCGCTCCTTCTACGACTTCTTTCTTCTTCTCCATCAAAGATCACCCATGGAAGTAGGCATCCAAAGAGAAAAATCCAAAGGAACCGTGCTGGAGGGAGTTGTGGAAGAGTTGTATCCCATCTATAAGGAACTGCTGGTGGAGGAAGGGATGGAAGACATACAAGGCTGTGGGCGATATAGTATACAAAATATGGTGATTACCCTAAGGAGAGAGAACGATGGTCTATGACAATGAACAGATTATGAAAGCCTTTCAAATCTATGCAAAACTCAGTATGAACGGGATCGCTGATAAAGAAGACTGTCGGACCTATATGGCCGATGATGAAATACGGGGGCTGGTGGATCAGTTTGCAGAGGCTGTGGGTTGTACCGTGTTTACAGCCGGGGACAAGCTGTACTTCCTTCCAAAAGCCCAGAATAACTTTTTTCATGTGACCAATGAAACCATCAAGAAAAACTGGCTGCCTGCCAGGGCGGACAACGGGGACATCTATCTCCTCTATATTGCGATCATTGTTCTTTTTGGGGAATTCTATGACAGCTATCAGACCATCGAATGTACCAGAGACTTTATTTCCATGGACGAATGGCTAGACAGCCTGTCGGAGCGGCTGGCTGTTATTGACAGTATGGATCAGGAGGAGCTCAAAGCCTATGAGGCAGCGTACAAGTACAACTGGATTTCCATCATCGAAAAGTGGAACGCTGTCAACGACATCAGTGAGAGCTCTAAGACCCAGGATGCCAGAACGGTGAGCAGACTGGCGTTTCTCAATACGTACAAAAACTTCCTGATCGTTCAGGATTTGATCCGAGAGATCGGGAACCAAGAGATCGAACTGACGGAAAAGGCCAAGATCATCGTCCAGAAGTACTATATGGAGGAAGAATATAACAGAGGAATACTGAATTTTATCTACAGCTTTGAAAATGAAAAGAAAGGGGATGCATAGGATGCCGTCGATCTCTAAAATACGATTTACCAACATTATCTATGACAAAGGAAGTAAACGTTATAACGATGATATCTTCTATTTTGACGGCTGCAACGGTGCATTTGTGCTGGAAAACGGAGGGGGAAAGACCGTATTTGTACAAACGGCTCTGCAGGCCATCATCCCCCACTCGGAGGTAGCGGGAAGAAAGGTGAAGGAAACCTATCAGCTGGAAGGCAGCTGTGCCCATGTGGCCATCGAATGGATTCTCCATGAGCGGCCCAGAAGATATGCCCTAACAGCCGTCACTTTGTTTATGACACCCAAGGGGGTAGACTCCCTGCGGTTTGTCCATGAATATGGGGCAGGAGACCCGCACTCTATCGAGAACATTCCCTTCACACGAATCTCAGAGTCCGGGAAAAAACGTCCGTCAGCCAAAGAGGAGATGAATGAATACTACCAAAGCATGAAAAGCAGGAGCATCAATGCCCAAACCTTTCCGACCATCTCTTCTTTTGAACAATATATCGAAGAAAAGTTTAAGATCATACCGGCAGAATGGCGGAGTATTGCCGTAATCAACAAAGCAGAAGGGGGCGTGGACAAGTTCTTTGCAGACTGTGTTACTACGGGGCAGCTGGTAGATAACCTGATCATCCCCTCGATCGAAGAAGTCATGTCCGGATCCGGGGACAAAGATTTTGCCGATACTTTTGAAAAACAGCGAGAGCATTTCAAAGAATACAAGCGGCTCAAAAAGCAGATCGAAGAGTGTACCCTGATCGAGGAAAAGATGCAGCGGTATATCTCGGTGTATGAAAAACTCCACGATGCGGAGCATGAATATACCCTGCAAAAGCAAGAAGGGAAAGGTCTCTATCATATGGCCTGTGAAGAACGGGATCAGAATGAAGCAGAACTTAGAAAGCTCCAGGAGCAAGAGCAGCAATGCAATGAAAAAATCCAAATCCGAAAATGGAAGGAAGACTCACTCCACTTGCTCCTACAGGAAGAGGAAACCCAAAGGCTAAAGCAGATCTACCAAGAAAAACAGCAGGAAATGGATCAGATCCAGAAACGGTATGATGAAAAAGCAGCACTCAGTCAAAATATCAAGCTGTCAGATTTGCGGGAAAAGATACGGGAGGAAGAAGAGCGGCAGGAACTGATCCAAGAGCTGCTGGCCGGCCTGGATCAAGACACGGATGTGGAGGAACTCCAGGAAAAGCTGCTGCAAAACGGCCGGAGGTTGAAAGGGTTCTATCTGGGGCAGATCGAGGAATTGGACAAACGGCTGCAGCAGGTTAGGATACAAAAGAGTACCTACGAAAAGGATCTGAGAGAGTACAAACAGACGATCCAAGAGTTGGAAAACAAGGTATCCAAACTCACCTATGAAACAGGGCAGATACAAGGGGCAATCCACAGCAAGGAACAGGAGATGGAAGCCCATGAGAAAGAGCTTCTATCCAATCCCAAAACGGAAAAAATCGATATAAAACTGCCGGAGTGGAAGGAGCGGGTCACAGAACTGCAAAAGCTCCTCATAGGGTACCAGGAAGAAATAACCTTATTGGAGGAGAGAGAAACAGCGCTGGAGGAACCCTTGCGTAAAAAACGGGAGGAACAGAACAAGGTTCTCGCCCAATACAAAGTCATGCAGAACCGGATGGAATCCCTGCAGCAGAAGCAGGAGAATATTCTTCGATCTCTAAGGAAAACATTTCCCCAGATGTATACCGTAGACAATATCTATCTGAAAGAGACCCTGGTCAAAGGACAGCTGAGCAGAGAAATGGAAAAACTGCGGGCAGAAAAAGAAGAACTGTTACTGCGAGAGCGGATTGCCAAGCGCTTTTCCGATGACTATAGGGACAATCAAATCTTCACTGGAGATGCCAACATACTGAATATAGTGAACCGGCTCAGAAGTCAGTTCGGCTATCTGAAGACCGGTACGGAATATGTACAGGAGGCGGCGGCAGCCCTTCACACATCGGAAAAGGTATTGAATGAAAAGTACCCCCTATGGGCAACTTCTATTGTTGTATTAGAAAGCAAATATGAGCAGTTGTTTAATAAGCTTGCAGCAGAATCCCACAAAATCAATCAGCCCGTCTTCCTCCTCTCAGACCAGGAAGCAGCCGCTCTTGTCAACGGGAAAGAAGAGAAGATAAAAGATACGGTCATACCGGGATTTTGGAATGAGCATATTCATCAAGACACCTTTGAAGAGTGGAAGAAGAAGGTAGCCATTGAGGGAGAAAAAATCGAAAGAGAGAGAGTCGAAAAAGAGCGGCAACTGAGCCATATACAGACTATCCAAGACCGGGTATACACATTTCTGGAGGAATATCCGTATGAAGGCTATACAACCTTGGAGGAACAGTGCGCCAACCTCGCCCAGCAGGCAGAAGCTCTGAGGCACTGGGTGCAGGACTGCGAGAACAAAATCCGGCAGATTCATCAGGATCGAAAGCTGTATGGAGACAAGGAAAAAGAGGTTTCTATGGAGCTGGATATGATCTCTCACAAAATATCGGCAGGAAACAAGTATATGTCTTTGAAAACACAAAAACAAAAAGACGAAGAAAAGCTGAAGCAGGTCCAAGCTGCGAGAGAGACCCAGGAGAGAGTTCTTACCAAGCACAAAAGAGAGATGGACCGTATACAATCAACCCTCCAGGATCTGAACTACGAGGTTCAGGAGCAGGAGAGAAACAAGACCGAGATACTGAACCTATCCTTGTACCTGGAAGTCAAAGACTTAGATCCCCACTATACATCCAAAACCAAGGCAGCTCTGGAGGAAGAAAGAAAAAATCTCCGGGATGAGCTGCAAAAGAAACAAAAAAACCGCAGCAATATTGAAAGAGATCTGGAAGAATGTCAAAAAAGACGACAGAGATATGAAAAAGAATACAGTCTGGAGATCAGAGGAGCGGCCTACCCCATCGATCCAACCATCACAGCTTCTGCATTTAGGATGGAGGAACGGGAGCGGCTGATCGAACAAATCCAGCTGTTAAAAGAAGAAATGAATGATCGATCCGGCGAGGCTTCGGGAGCCCGAAGCAGATATGACGGACAGGAGGCGGTCTATCAGGAGAAGAAGAGCAGCTTTTATAAAGCCTATCCAGAGATCTATGCCTTTGATGTGGAGCTTTCAAAGGCACAGGAGGCCCTGGATCTAGAAAGAAAAGAACTGCAAAAAGAACAGCAGCATATCATGGAGACCCATGCTAAGCTTTCCAAGGAACAGGGCAAGATGGAGCAAGCCATACGGGAGCTGGAGATCATCAATGGGGAGCATAAATTCATTCACGAATCTATAAAAGCCGGGGACATCCAAGGAACAGACTACTACTACAAAAGGCTGGAGACCGTAGAAAGATTGAAAAAAGGGCTGGAGAGTACCTATCAGGCAGTAGTGGAGCAGCAGGGAAAAGTGAGTCGTGAGAAGGAAGTATTTGCAGCCTTTTGTACCCAGGAGATCCATGATATACGACTGCGGCAGATGACCATATCCAGCATCTTGACCAAGACAGACTATCAGGAGCTCCTCCAAAGCCGGAATAATATCGCCAACCGGATCGTGCGAACCAAAAAGATCGCGATGGATGATATCAAGCAGCATGATGATGAGATGAATCAGTTCATCAACCACCTGTATGTGCATCTGGACTATATCGGTCAGGAGATCCGGATGATCCCCCACAAAACCAGGATCCGAACAGAAGAGGGCAGCAAGGAGATCTACCAGTTCACAGTACCGGAGTGGATCGAATCCGAGGCCAAGGAGCAGCTGCGAAAGCATATCGAATGGATGCTGGAGCAGTTGGAAAAAGATCCGAAATTCCGAGATGAGGACGGGGGAGAACAGTACACGGAGATCAAAAAGTTCACAGAAAAATCCCTGCAGACAAAGCAGCTCATGCAGATGATCATGAAAGGCAATATGGTCAAAATCAAATGCCGAAAAGTAACCAATGACAACAAGGTCAGTAGCGGCTTTTCCTCCTGGGAAGAATCCAACCAATGGTCAGGGGGCGAGAAATGGAGCAAAAACATGACTCTCTTCTTAGGTCTCATGAACTATATGGCAGAAAAAAGACAGCACATCAACCTGGGAGTAGGACGGACCCGTACAGTGATTATGGATAACCCCTTCGGACACGCATCCAGCGACCATGTTTTAAACCCAGTATTTTATATCGCAGAACAGTTGGGCTTTCAGATGATCGCTCTAACTGCCCATGCAGAAGGATCCTTTATCAGAGAATATTTTCCGGTGGTCTACAGCTGCCGTCTGAGGGAGGCTGCCAATGGGCAGACCAGTATTATGACCTATGAGAAGGAAATCAAGCATGTGTATTTTAAGGACCATGATCCAATTGTTTTGGATCGATTGGGGAGAAGGGAGCAGCTTACGCTTTTTGACCTTTGAAGGGAGGCGAATGTAGGAGAATAGGAGTGGACATGTTTCTGCATACGGCAATGAACAAACTGAAAGTGAATGATGTCTGTGAATGTATTGCAGGCAAGTGCGTGAGTATACTGCCGAAGCTTGCAGAAAGTATTCGGCAGCAATCCCAATGCCAGCAACTCGGACAGCAATCATTCAGAAAGTAGCTCCTATGATAATTACGGAGGTGGTTCAAGCAGCGGCTCCACTATTTACCCAAGGGCACAGGTTTCTTTTGAACTGTCGGTGACAGCGCCCACACCGCCGGGGCTGTGACCATAACTGTCTTTTGCATTTATTTTTTTATTCGCATCAAACTTCCGCCCATTTTCACCACTAATTTGCGCGGTGAAACACGTATGGAACTAACCAGCAGTTTGTTGTGAAACCCTGCGACCACAACTGGCTTGCCGCGAATGAGCGCCTGATATCCGATCGCTGCTACCCGATCGGCCTTCATTGTTAAGCCACTAAACATTCTGATGTGCTCAATGCCCGCTCTTTGGGCGAAGTTCGTTTTTGTTGCACCGGGACACAGTGTGGTAACTGTGACGCCGGTGCCTTTTAGTTCTTCCGCAATGGCCTCTGAAAAATGCAGGACAAAAGCTTTAGAGGCACAGTATATCGCATTGAGCGGGCAAGGGCTGAATGATCCTGTAGAGCCTATATTCAGAATTCTTCCGCTTTTACGCGCGCACATATCCTTAACAAAAAGTCCTGTCAGGACCACCATTGCATTCATATTTACAGACATAAGACGCATGTAATCGGCCAACACTACTTCGTGAAAATTTCCATATACCTGTATTCCTGCATTGTTGACTAGAATGTCGACAGTGATCGCATTTTCTTTAGAATAAGTATAGATTTCCTGTGGGCTTGATGGCTGTGACAAATCCATCGGTAAACAGTGGATTTTTATGTTCGGATATTGCTGTTGTAGCCCATTTGCTGCCGTATGCAGCCTGGCCTTGTTTTGGGAAATCATGATTAAGTTATATCCATTTCGGGCAAATAGCTTTGAAAGCTCAAATCCGATTCCGCTGGAGGCACCTGTGATCAGTGCTGTTTGTGTTCTCATTGGCAGTACCGCTCCTTCCTGTTTATTGTATAATCTGTGTGAGTATGCTATTATTGTAACATCATATATATCCTATGAATAGAATGGAGTTTATCCTATGACAAAAACTCATACTATACAAGAAAAAACAGCAGATGAAATTCGCCGTCAGGAACTGTCTGACTTTTTGAAAAGCCGTAGAGCACGTCTGCAGCCGGAAGAATGTGGGCTTCCTCTCACAAAAAAACGGCGTGTTCCCGGACTAAGACGCGAGGAGGTTGCCCAGTTGGCTGGGGTGAGCGTTTCCTGGTATACATGGCTTGAGCAGGGACGCCCCATCAGCGTATCTGAACAGGTCATAGAAAGTCTTGCTCGTGTATTTCGGTTGGATTGGGCTGAGCGGAGACATTTTTTCTTACTGACAAAGGAGCATCTGCCACACAAAAAAGGCAGCGTCTTGCCTGTATGTGAATTGCCACCGGAGCTACAGCAGGTACTGGACGCCTTTGAAAGGTGTCCCGCCTATATCCTTGATTCTTGCTGGAATATCGTGGGCTGGAATAAAAGTGCTTCTTCCGTATTTGCTGAGTATGTAGATTCCTCTCAGTCCTACAACAACTTGATTTGGATTTTGTTTACTTCCCCAGCTCAAAAGAAAATGCTTGTTGATTGGGATAACGAGGCCAAACGATGCCTTGCCGCATTTCGCGCAAGCACACAACAATATATCACAATGCCGGAACTGAGGAATTTGATTGATGATCTGAAACATGCTAGCCCGCATTTTAACGTCTGGTGGAAGGAATATGATATCATGATTCCACACGCCAAACGCAAGCTGATCATTCACCCTGACGCGGGCAAACTGGCTTTTTATACGACGACATTATCCTTCCCTGATTATCCTCAGTTAAACATGATGGTCTATATTCCGCTTGAAGAAGAAGATACGGAGACCAAACTACGTAAACTGATTCAGTTTTAGCTGAAAAAATTTGATTCAAGACTTTTTAAGGAAGGAAACCGCAAGAATATGACGAATTTTGATCAATTATTTCATGTACTAAAAAGCTACTGCGATATTCCAAATGAGGAATTAGACAGAATAAAAGGCCTCTTTTATTCATGTAAATTGAAAAAAGGAGAATTATTTGTCAGAAGCGGTAATATGACTCATACCATTGGTTTTATATTATCCGGTCTGCTTCGCTACTTTTATATTGACCGGAATGGAGCGGAGAGTACTAAGGCTTTTGCCGCAGAGAATGATTTTGCCGTATCTTATGGAAGTATGCTACTTAATCAGCCTTCTGCCTTTTCGATTGAAGCATTGGAAGATACCACTCTGCTGTACATTCATTATTCGGAATGGAAGAAGCTTTTGGACAGTACGTCTTGCTGGAATGTTGTTGCACGCAAGGTGATGGAAAAGATCTATGTGATAAAGCAGATCCGCGAAAGTCAGTTGCTTTTAGAGGACGCCCAAAGTCGATACCTTCATTTCATAGATCAGTATCCGGGGTTGTATAATAGATTAAAACAGCATCATATTGCCTCTTATTTAGGTATTTTGCCAGTTTCCCTAAGTCGAATCCGTAAAAAAATACGAGAATCTTAACCTATGTTAATGATATTCAAGGCTTCCGGCAGTATGCTTTTGATATACTGTTAGGAGGGATTATAATGAATACAAAGCAAAATGTTGTTTTAATCACAGGCGGAAGCTCAGGGATAGGTCTTGCTCTCGCAAAAAAATTTTCAAGTGAAGAAAATAAAGTAATCATCGTAAGTAGATCGGAACAGAAGCTGGCTTCTGTAAAAGCGCAATTTCCTCAAATCATCACGGAAGCTGCAGATATAACCGAAGAGTATTCTATAGCCAAGCTTGTAGCAAAATACAAGGATGTCAATATTCTGGTAAATAATGCGGGAGTTCACCATGAGTGCAGCTTTAGAAATGGCATTGAGGATTTTTCTCTTTTAAGGAATGAAATTGATACCAATTTTGTTGCACCTGTTATGCTGGCCGAAAAGTTTATTCCGGAGCTTTTTGCAAAAAAAAAAACGCGGCTATTATCAATATTTCATCCTACTTTGGCATCAGTCCCAAACCGGGTGTTCCTGTGTATTCTGCAACTAAGGCTGCAATGCGTTCCTTTTCAAAATCACTCAGAATGCAGCTTAGAGGTACATCCATTAAGGTGTTCGATATTGTGCCTCCCATTGTCGAAACCCCCTTAACGGCACAAATCAATCCGAATGTTCTGAAGATGAAACCGGAAGAGCTGATTGAAATCGCATGGAAAAGCTTGATAAAAGACAAATACGATATATATCCAGGCTTATCTAAATTGTTTTATGTGTTAAGTCGCGTGCATCCAAGGTATTTAGAGAATAAGGTTATGAAAACAACCTTGAATGAAAAGAATCCCTAGTTAAAAAAATTAGGGATTAAATACATCCGTATTATATAAACAACGCATGTGGAGGTTGTGTCACAGATAGTTAAAATATAATAAGTAAGAGAGCAGTGAATCTATAATAGCCTTGAAGTTGGATATATATACTAAAGGGATAACACTTCTTATGATTATTAGGATAATATGCTATATTAAAAAGTGGCAATCAGAGTAAAATAATTCCCTGGATTGCTGCTTTTTAAATCTGGCTGAAAATGACGACTGTGTAATTTCATACTGAGGTGATGAGAGTCAGGGTGGAAGAAGGAAGTACTATAGGATTACAGAAAAAGGAAAAGAGACTTACTTTGAAAACAAAAAAAACTGGGAAAACGTAAAGCACATTCTAGAAGAATTATTATAAAGGAAAGGTGGAAATTAAAATGAATGAAATATTTAGATGGAGTATTTTCAGCCTATGAGGACGAGCGTGCGGTGAGAGAGTTAAAGGAAGAACTATCTGTAGATTTGAAGGAGAGGCTCAGTGATTTTAAAGCTCAGGGCTATGATGAAGAAGCTGCTTATAATATGACATTCCATAGGAGATATAAAAGAAATCATTGAAAGGAACATCTTTTAAAAATGCCGTTTTAAGAAATGTATCTTTTAAATATTCTGATGTAAAGAAGGCTACTTTTGATAGTGCTGTAATGGATAAAGTTAACCTATGCTGTTTTAAAAGGCAGCAAAGCAAATCTGGATAATGTCACAGTAATTTAGAGAGTAAGACATGTTTGAAAGGAATACAGTTGTTTCAGCTAATGGACTCGGAACCTAAAAGTACTAGAGAAAATAAATGGGTGATCATTCTGGAAAACAGTTTAAATGATACTTCAATGATTTTTAGGGGGACTTACTATATGGATTTGGGGAGATTATTTAAAGATTACAATAACTATATATATGCTTATGCATACAAATTAACAAAGAATAAGGAAAAAGCCGAGGACTTAACACAAGAAACTTTTTTAAAAGCTTATGAAAAGCTGAGTCAACTGCGATCGTATGATTCAATGAAATACTGGTTAAGGAGTATTTGTTTTAATATACATTTAATGACTATTAGAAAACAAAAAAATATTAAAGAAATGTCCTATGATGAACTTGAGCAACTTCATAAAGATGGAGATTTGATAACTATTGATAATTCATTGCCAACCCCTGAGGATGAAGTCATTGTAGATGAGGCAATAAAAGATATTCAAAATGGTTGTTTCCTAACAATGGTACATAGGCTATCAGATAATCAACGAATAGTATTTTCACTTGTAGATATGTTTGGTTTAACAATTGAAGAATCAGCAAAAGTTATAGATTTATCAGAGTCTGCAGTAAAGGCTTTGCTTTATAGGGCCAGATTGAAATTGGATAAATTCTTCGGAGAAAACTGCAGTTTAGTTTTGGTGGAGAATCCATGTAACTGTCAGGCTTGGGCAGAATTTTCGGACCATAGAAACAAATTAAAAACAAGAGTGTCAAATAATAGGAGGAATAGTTTAAGGCGTAAGCGTGAGACTATGTGTTTTAATAATTCGGAAATAAGAAACAAATTGAGATATCTTTACGCAAAAATGCCAGATCATAAACCAAGCGTAGAATGGTATGAAGAGGTTTTAGAAGTAATAGAAAATTTTTATAAAAATTAATGTAAAGCGCAACTTGGGCTTATTTTTTGCATCTTATATATTGTAGGACAAAATAAATCATTGTTGAAGGAGATGTATAATATGTCTAAGATTTTTCCGGAAGTAATTAAAAATCTACCAGAAGCGGATATCCCGCTAGATGGAATCACTGCATTTTTATCCCAAGGAGATCAGCACCAGATTATATTTATGGAATTTGAAAAAGATGTTGATTTGCCGGAGCACGAACATGAAAGCCAATATGGTATAGTTCTTGAAGGTAAAATCGAATTAACGATTGATGGTGTAAAGAATACTTTTGTGAAAGGAGACAGGTATTATATCCCGTCAGGTGTTAAGCACTTTGGTAAGATTTTTGCTGGATATGCAGATATGACATTTTTTAACGAAAAAGATAGATATTCAAAAAAATAGTTTAGAATGATAGGATAATTATGGAGATGTTTCAATTAATGAATGTTTCTTGATGTTATATGTTATATAATGAAGGAAGAGCATGAAGGAGCAATTCATATGCTACGAACTGCCAATGTACCTGGGTTTTATAAAGCCAAGCGATAGTAGTTTATATAATCAGGTAGGTGAGATAATGAATTGTTGTTTGTGTGGGGAAGAAACAGATAATTGTAATCCATGGGGGGATTATATATGTAATGAATGTATGGAGAATATTTATTTGGAAAATAATCGGATTAGTAATCTTAATGATAAAGATAGATGTATAGAATTGAAAAGCTCTATTAATAACCTAATTAAAATAATAGAGACTGAAAATAAAGGACCATTTCCAAGATTTTATAGCTACTTAAAAATTATGAGTAAGAATTTAGATATTTGCATAAAAGAAAATTTTGAGGACTTGGATGAATTAATTCCATTGCTAAAAGAAGACTGGGCAAATTGCTGGCAAATACATTGCGGATTAGATGATTGGTATATTCAAAGAGAAGAACATGAAGAACAGGTAAAAATAAATATGCTTTTCAGAAAAATGGAGCATAAAATTGAAAAGCTGATGAAATTTAAGGACAGCGTATAAAATAAATTAATTTTTCATTTTTTGTAAATGCCGGAATAATTTACTCTTCTCAAAGCGGGATTCCCCAGATGCAGTTTAGAGGTGTCATAGCAACGGAGACTGCAGTAGGGGTAGAGAAGGAGTACAATAGATTGGAATCAAGGGTTTTGAAGAATCTTAAGTGAATATAGAGTGTATTTTATGTTCCCTCAGATCGCATAGGTTTGAGGGAATTTGTTTTTTTAGAGGGGACGAAATTTCTCAGCATAGAGGCGGTTGGTCTCTAAAGGTCTAGTTGAGAACTGAAAAAGTGGTTTGAATCGGGGAATCTGCATGTGAATGCCACTAAGCTTTTAGGCTACAATAACTGTTAATTGAAAAGATATTCTTAAAACTTAAACGAACCCCGTTGACTTTAAAGTCAATTAAGTTTATACTATGAATACACCATTGACTATAAAGTCAATGGTCATAAAACAGGAGGTAAAAGTGTATGGTGCGAAAGAGTAAAGATGCTGAATTTATTTGTGAATATGAAATCAAAGACCATAAAATTATGACAATGGAAGAAGAGAAGCGTGAACGGGTTATTGCAGCAGCTTTGAAGGAATTCAATAAAGGATACCATTCAGCCAATATAGATGAAATCATCAAAGAAGCAGGCATATCTAAGGGGTTAATTTTTCACTATTTTGGCTCAAAAAGAGGACTGTTTCTATTTTTACTGAAGTATTCTGCTGAAATTATTAACAACGAATATGCTAAGGTAATTCTAAGTAGTAGGGATTTTCTGGAAAATGTTTGGGAGGTATCTAAGCTTGCAATGGAAATGACATTACAGTATCCACTCATTTATGGATTTATAGGGAAGGCGGTTTTTGTTCTTAATGAGATTTTTCCGGAGGGGTTGCCTAAGGATATACCTAACTCTAACGAAGGACTTTTACAGGAAATCCTTAAAAAATCGGATAGGTCATTTTTTAGGGATGATATTGATAGAGATAAGGCTCAAAATGTTGCTTTGTGGACAATGAAGGGCTTTTCTGACAGTTTACTGGCATATGGGGATGACTTGGAAAACTATAACGCTAATTTAGACAAGTTAATGAAGGAATTTGAAGAATATGTGGAACTGCTTCGCAAGTTGCTTTATAAATAAAAATGCTGAGGAGGATTTGATATGTTTATTGATGTCTCAAGTTTAAAGAAAAGCTACACAACTGGAGTGGTTAAAACTGAAGTTTTGAAGGGCATCGCAATGAATTTAGGAAAGGGAGAAATCGGTGTTATCCTGGGACCCTCCGGTTCAGGAAAATCCACACTGATGAATATTCTTGGGGGGATTGACCGTGGCGACAGCGGCAAGGTCATGGTTGATGGAGTTGAGATAAATAATCTAAATGATGATCAGTTGACGGAGTATAGACGTGAGGAGATCGGTTTCGTATTCCAGTTCTATAACCTGGTTCCCAACCTTACAGTCGGAGAAAATATTGAAGTCGTTTCCAATATCAGCAAATCACCTCTCAACATTGACGAGGTTTTAGAAGCAGTGGGGATGTTAGATAAAAAACACCGCTTTCCAAGAGAACTCAGCGGTGGAGAGCAGCAAAGAGTCTCCATTGCCAGGGCGATTGTCAAGAATCCAAAGCTGCTGCTTTGCGACGAGCCAACCGGGGCCCTTGACTTTTTAACTTCTCGAAGCATCCTACAGCTTCTCCAGCAGGTGAACAAAAAATACGGAACAACCCTTTTGATGATCACCCACAATGCTGCGATTGCCGCTATGGCCAACAGAGTATTTAAGGTGCGAAGCGGAGAAATCGTAGAAGCAATGGTGAATCAGGTGACTGTTCCAGCGGAAAGGATTGAGTGGTAATGGCCTTAAACAAGAGAGTATTTCGGATGTTGAAAGGAAACCTGCTGCGATATATTGGCGTTCTTATGCTGATTATCCTTGGAAGCTATACGTTTGTTGTGGCGGCGGGGCTTTCTCAGAATCTTGCTAACCTCGTCACAACCTTTACAGAGGAGCATAAGCAGGAAGATCTGTCCTTTTCAACCGATAGAGCTATTTCTGATAGGGCAGGATTAGAGAAAGAGTTTGAGGCTATCATCGAGGAGTATATGAGCTTTGATGCTGAACTGTCCGACACCCTTACCCTGCGGCTCCTCAGTGAAACGGAAAAGCTGAACATTCCGGCTGTTATAGAGGGACGAGGGCTTTTAGGTTCAGGGGAGATTCTACTTGACCCTGCCTTTGCCGAAGCGAACGGCTACCCTATAGGCAGTCAAATAGAAGCGGCAGATAAAACCTTCGCTGTGGTGGGCTTTGTGTCTCTGCCCCATTATATCTATCCCCTAAAGAACGTGTATGATATACTGTATTCACCCCATGACTTCGGTGTGGCGGTCATAAATCGAGAGGAATTTGCGGATATAGATAATGCTGCCAGCGTCTATTCCGTCAGGTTTCATGACAGAACCCAGAGCCTTAATAGACAGGTGGTGGAATTACGGGAAGGTTTACGGGCAGAAGGGATAACGGTATCCGACTGGATTGACATTATGAACAACAAACGGGCAAGAATGGTTTGGGCTTCCATAACCGGTATGAAAACCATGAGCGTACCGTTGCCGGCGGCCATGTTTCTACTGTGCTGCTTAATTATCGGCATCATGATCTGGCGTATGA
This sequence comes from Geosporobacter ferrireducens, assembly GCF_001750685.1. Classification (GTDB taxonomy): domain Bacteria; phylum Bacillota; class Clostridia; order Peptostreptococcales; family Thermotaleaceae; genus Geosporobacter; species Geosporobacter ferrireducens. Next base: position 5,112,728 of record NZ_CP017269.1, read on the forward strand.
TTCGCTATGAATCGGTGATTATTGGGACCCTCTACGCCCAAGGCTACCGCAGGCGTGAATTAATGCGCCATTATATGACCCTTCCTCTACTGCTGGCTTTTGGAGGTGGAGTGATCGGAAGCTTGTTGGCACTACCCTTTATCGAGCCAATAGTTATAGCTATGGTTTCATATTATAATTTTCCCGTCATTGGAATTAAATTGAGTGTTTTGAATGTGTTGATTGGAATACTGACTCCGACGCTATTTTTGGGCCTCAGCAGTTATCTGGTAATACGCTCGGAACTGAAGCGCTCTCCGGCGGAGCTTATGAAGGGGGACAAGCAAAAAACCAAGGTTAACGCCCTGGAGCGGGCCTTTAAACTGGAAAGGTTTAAATTCAGCACCAAATTCAAGCTGCGGGAGCAGTTTAGAAGTATCTCACGGCTTGTGTTTCTCTTCTTGGGTGTTACCAGTGCCTCTGTCCTTATGCTCTTTGGTTTCACTCTTATGAACTCTTTTAACCATGTATTTAACACCGCTTCTGACGTCCAGTTTGAATATGAATATGCATTCAGGGATCTACAATACGGTGAGGCACCGGAAGGGGCTGAGACCTTCAATGCAGGAAAGTTTTATCCTGAGAACAACGAGGGAATTGAGTTTTATATAACCGGGATAGAACCAGATTCAACGATTGTGACGCTGAAGGATAGCAAGGGGAATCTCCTTCCGAATAATCAAACAAATATTACGAAGCCTTTGGCTAACCGACTAGGAATTAAGGCCGGAGACACCGTAACCCTCATAAACAAAGAGGATGGGAAAGCCTACGCCTTTCATATTGACGCAGTCGCCGACTCCAAGATCGAGCAATTTATCTTCATGCCAATAGATGCGTTTAACATAAAGCTGGGACTTCCAGAAAATAGCTATATGGGGCTTTTTAGCATGAATAAGCTTGATATTCCTGATGAAGCGCTTTCAGGAACCAAGTCTCTAAGGGAGGCATCAGATGCCATGGATGAATTTTTTGGGCAGATGATTTCCATGGTAGCATTGATGACTATTGTTTCCAGTATCGTGGCCTTGATTATCCTCTATCTTGTAACTTCGTTGATTATTGAGGAAAATAGGAACACCATATCGCTTTTCAAGGTATTTGGCTACCGCCGTCGGGAGATCAAGTCCATGATACTAAACAGCTCCACCTTTGTCATAGTAGCCGGATTTATGATCAGCATTCCTATTATGGCTGCGTCGATGGGCACAATGTACGGCTATCTTGGCAATATGATTAATTTAGTGCTGCCAACCATTATTAGTCCCCTTTATGTGGCTGTATGCTTCGTGGTCATCATGTTAACCTATCAGCTAAGCAAGCTGCTGTGTTCAAAGAGAGTGAACGAAGTTTCCATGAGTGAAGCGCTAAAAGCAGGAATGGAATAAGAAAAGTCTTTGTATTTATCTATGTTGAGGCAGTTAACTGCTTTGCATCTTCAAAGACTTCTGAAAGAAAAGCATATGGAAGAAATGTTTAAATACGTCAGAACTTTTCAAGTAAATATTGAAGTATGTTTGATATTCCCCCAGACTATACAAGTTTGGGGGAGTTTTCGTTTTGGGAGGTCTATTCCATATGCAAGCATAAGGAATTACGCAGAAAAAAGTGAGTTTTTTGCAATTTTATAGTATAATGATGATACAATATCTGCAAGCAGGCTCAGATATTGTAACAGACTAAAGGCAGCCTATTCGCATTGGAAAGAAGGAAATATACATGTACACAGAGGCTCTAAACCTAGACCCAACTGATAAAAACACAAAATCACTATGGTTTCTATTTTGCGGTAACAAGTTAATGGTAAGTCTTAAGGAAGATAAAGCCAGTATACCGGTTACAGAAGATATATCTGAATTGCAATTAGAACTTGTGAGAAATCAGTATATCGGTAAACTTGGAGGTATCCATTGTTTTTGTGCTGAAGTAAACTCAGAAGAAGATGTCCCGCCTCAACTGAAGCTTTTAGACTTGAGACAATTGATGGGCTTGGTAGACGAGGAAATCTTTTGGATGGCAGGAAAAGCCTTTCAAATCATGGATTGGGATAGAACCTTTCAGTTTTGCGGAAAATGTGGATCTCCTACGGAAACAATAAAAAATGAACATGCTAAAGTATGTACCTCTTGTAAATTTATTAATTATCCTAGGATCTCCCCAGCGATTATTGTGGCAGTAGTTAAGGATAAACAGCTTTTATTGGCTAGGGGTAAGAGGTTTACGGCCGCCATATATAGTGTCTTGGCAGGCTTTGCAGAACCAGGGGAAACACTTGAAGAATGTGTGGCTAGAGAAGTAATGGAAGAAGTGGGTATAAAAATAAAAAACATATCCTATTTCGGCAGCCAACCATGGCCATTTCCTAATTCATTGATGATAGCATTTACGGCAGAATATGAATCGGGAGAGATTAAAATAGATGAAAATGAGTTATTAGATGCTGGGTGGTTTACAGCACAGAATATACCGCCAAGACCCAGCAAAATCAGTATTGCCTCAAAATTAATTGACTGGTTTATAGAAAATCACTAGTCAAGTTTATACATTTGTGCATTAAGGGTCTGTTATAACATACAGACTCTTTTATTTGCGCCAAAAAGATCACAGGTCTTTAACTTGTAGAGCAAAAGGTGCGTTTAGAACTATGTAATGCAGTAATAAAGAGTGATGGAAGTTTAAAACATTCCCTCCTTTTTCCACCAAATATGTAAGCTTTGAATGAATGCAGGATAATATACAATAATAAGAAGTAGAAAAGTGTAATTTTTGTCCTATTCCATACGATAATACTTGAAAAGCATATTGAATTATTTTAAAATTAAATAGGCTGTTTTAACAAAATAAACGCCCCGTGTGGGGTGGGTTATAAGAATTTTATGGAGCTGAGTATAGGATATAGAGACATAAATCAAAATTTATGTTACAACACCACCACCAAATAAAGTAGTTCCAGGAGCAAAGCTGAGGACAAAATTTATTTGTGTGGTAGGGTTGATAAATATGGTAAGCTCTGCAGAAGGAGCTAGCCGTCTGCTGCCAGGACTATAGGCTACATCGAAGGGAATACCGGCTTTAATCAGCAGTGCAATAGCAGCTTGTAACTGGACAATTTGTATGTTACTGGATGATAATAGGCTGGTAAAGGTTTCAGAAGCTAGGATACTGGTTATTTCATTGCTTACATTAGCCATTTTTCAATTCTCCTCCCTATGATTCTAGTATATTTTATGCTTTTTTAGAAAAGTTGATAAAGATTTCTAAAAAGTTGTGCAAGCGCTGCATAAAGAAAGGGGGCATGCTTCTATGAAAAAGGAAAACAGGACAGTGCTTCAGATTAGCAGATTATTGCTTACTGTTTTTTTACCTTTCATTCTGCTTATGACGATTCTGCAGTTCTATACCTTTAATATAGACTTTTATCTGTCTACCTATGAAAAAAATAATGTTCAAGAGTCAACGGGTATGGGTATGAGGGATTTGGAGCGTGTTACCATAAAACTAATGGACTATCTAAAGGATCGGGAAGAAAATTTGGATATACAGGCGACCATAAGGGGAGAAATGCGGGAGGTATTCGGAGAACGGGAAAAGCTGCATATGATTGATGTTAAACAGCTGTTTCTTAAAGCTTTCGCCCTGAGAAAGCTTGGATTCCTTCTGATCGCAATAGCACTTATGGCAATCTACCGCTTATCGAATGATCCCCTGCGTGATATTTATAAGAGCGTGTTGTGGTCTGGACTGGTGCCTCTTATTTTTGCTCTTATTCTACTGATATTGATGCAGATTGATTTTAATAAATACTTTACCCATTTCCATGAAATATTTTTTGACAATGACCTTTGGTTGCTGGATCCAGAGAAGGAAGTATTAATTCAGATGGTACCTTTAGAGTTTTTTATTGAAATCAGCACAAAAATATTTAGCTGGTTTCTGGGAATACAATTAGTTTTATCGGCAGCGGCATATAAAATGCTCAGATCCGGAAAGATAAAAAGCTACTAAAATAAAAGCGGCCAAGACGAATGTTTTGGCTGCTCAATTTTTATCTATATATTTTCTATGGACGCAGTTTTACTAATGGGCCGTCTTAGATCGTCAATGAGAACGTTCAATGCATCGGCCAGTTTTTCGACGGTCTTAAAGCTTGGGTTTATTTTATCTCCTCTCTCAATTTCCTCAATATAGCTTTTCGATATATTGCTGCGAACTGCCAAATCTAAAGAAGTATAACCTTTCTCTGTACGCAGGTTGCGAATTTTCATGCCATCGATCATGCAAAATCCTCCTTATCGATAAGATTTTTCTATATGAAATTGTCAAGATAAAGATGATCGTACCTATTTTTATATATGAGGAAAATCTATCTATTATGTATAAGCATACCATATACTATTTTTTGAAAAATAAAAAAACTGTTAAATTTTATTTAAAATTCGACAAAACCTATTGTCATTTTATAGGTAAAGGTCTATAATGATAACAGAACATATGAATATATGTTCATATATAAAGATGAAGGAGACGGGATTATGACAAATAATCATGAAGACCGTTGCAGTTGCACGGTTATCCATAATGATGTTGTTGAAATGGTAAAGGAAAAAATGCCTGCGGAAGAAACCTTATATGATTTGGCAGAGTTATTTAAGGTTTTTGGAGATACCACTAGGATTAAAATACTGTGTGCTTTATTTGAAGCGGAAATGTGTGTTTGCGATATTGCTATACTGCTGGGCATGAATCAGTCGGCAATATCCCATCAATTAAGAGTACTTAAGCAGGCAAGGCTCGTGAAATACAGAAGAGATGGGAAGGTTGTATATTATTCACTAGATGACGATCATATCAAGCATATATTTGATCAGGGCTTCATCCATATCTTGCATAAGTAAGTAGAAGAGGGGGGACAAAAGGATGTTAAGCAGTGTAAAAAAAGAGGTTCTTTTAGAGGGATTAGATTGTGCTAGCTGTGCAATGAAAATTGAAGAGCGAATCAATAATATCGAAGGTGTATTATCTGCTTCTTTGAACTTTATTACCAATACCCTAACTTTTGAAACAGATAACAATGAGGAAATGGATAGGATTTGTGATGAAATAGATTCGATTGTACACAGCTTAGAACCACATGTGATTATTAAAGCGATTGGCAATGAAAATGTAGTCGATGACCCTGTTATGGAAGAAGATCATAATTGGAAAGAACATGTTCCTTTAGGAATAGGGATTTTATTATTTCTAGTAGGGATAATCGGTAAGTTCTCATTTTATTTTGAAGTGATTATATATATATCAAGTTATTTACTAATTGGTGGAGAAGTGCTTTGGAGAGCCGTACGAAATATTGGCAAAGGGCAGGTCTTTGATGAGAATTTTCTAATGAGTGTGGCTACTTTAGGAGCCTTTGTCATTGGAGAATATACCGAAGCAGTAGCAGTAATGCTGTTTTATCAGGTTGGTGAGCTGTTTCAAGATTATGCAGTAAACCGTTCTAAAAAATCCATCAAGGCATTGCTGGATATCCGACCGGATTCCGCGAACCTAAAAATTGGAGAAGAAATACAAAAGGTAAAACCACAATCTGTAAAGATTGGCGAGATTATTGTCGTGAGGCCAGGAGAGAAGATTCCGTTAGATGGAAAAATAATAGAGGGAATATCCATGGTGGATACTTCTGCTTTAACGGGAGAATCAGTACCTAGGAATTTAAAGCCTGGGGATCAGGCTTTGAGTGGTATGATAAATATCAATGGGCTGCTGACCATGGTTGTAGAGAAAACCTTCGGAGAATCAACGGTATCGAAAATATTAGAATTGGTTCAAAATGCAACGGCTAAAAAAGCTCCTACAGAAAATTTCATCACAAAATTTGCTAAGTATTATACGCCTATTGTTGTGTTTACCGCATTGGGAATTGCTATATTACCACCGCTGCTGCTTTCGGAAGCACTGTTCGCCGACTGGATTTACAGAGCATTAATATTTTTAGTGGTATCTTGTCCTTGCGCACTGGTTGTATCCATTCCATTAGGCTTTTTCGGTGGGATCGGTGGCGCATCGCGAAATGGCATATTGGTAAAAGGCGGCAATTACCTAGAAGCATTAAATGATGTAGATACGATTGTATTTGATAAAACTGGAACGCTGACCAAAGGGATTTTTAAAGTAAAGCAAATCTATTCTACAGGCTTATTGGATCAAGAAAAGCTTTTAGAATATGCAGCTTGCGGGGAAAGTTATGCCAATCATCCAATCGGAAAATCTATTTTACAGGCTTATGGTAAGGAAATAGAGAGAGTTAAAATTCAGCACTTTGAAGAAATTCCAGGATTTGGAACAAGAACAGTTTTAGAAGACAAGGAAATACTGGTTGGAAGCGGAAAGCTTATGGAGCGTGAAGGAATTGTTTTTGAAAGAATAGAAGCAGCCGGAACAGCAGTTTATATTGCTTTCCAAAAAGTCTATGCAGGATATATTTTAATCGATGACGAATTAAAGAAAGATGCTTCGCTTCTAATACAAGGACTTAATCAATTAGGAATTAAACGACTGGTTATGCTTACAGGAGACCACAAAACGGTTGCGGAATCTGTAGGATCTTCTTTAGGTATAACTGAAATCTATGCAGAACTGCTGCCCCATGAAAAGGTAGCGGCTTTAGAAGGACTTGAGCGTGAAAAACAAGGAAAAGGAAAAATACTGTTTCTTGGAGATGGTATCAACGATGCACCAGTACTTGCGAGAGCAGATATTGGCGCAGCTATGGGTGGTTTAGGCTCTGATGCGGCTATTGAGGCTTCAGATATTGTAATTATGGATGACGCACCTTCTAAACTGATTCAGGCAATAAAGATTGCAAAAAAAACAAGAAAGATTGTATATCAAAATATTATTTTTGCACTAGGGGTAAAGGGAATCGTATTAATCTTAGGTGCTGGCGGTTTGGCTACAATGTGGGAGGCTGTTTTTGCTGATGTGGGGGTAGCACTGCTTGCAATATTAAATGCATTACGTATTATGAAAATAGAGGAAACTGCTTAAAGAATTTGCAAAAGAGCTCTGCTTTAATAATCAGGGCTCTTTTATATGGAAAAGCTCCATTAAAATAAAGCATCAGCCGATAATGATTGGGTATAATATATATAAAAGAAATAGAAAAGGGTGTAAGCATGTATAACCAAAACAAAACAGAGATCCTACAGACCATTAAACGGTTACCAGCCTATACAAAGCTGCTCTATCGGCTATATAAAGATCCTGTTATGACAAAAAAGCAAAAAATTCTTTTGTATAGTGCCTTGGGATATATGATTTCACCAATCGAGGTGGTACCGGGTATCATACCTGTACTGGGTCAGGTTGATGATTTAATCATTATTTTAACTGTACTTAAAAAAGTGCTGCACATGAGTGAAGAAGAGAAGGCAAATCTTTTATTGATTGAACACGGTCTTTCCTACGAGATCATCGATGAAGACATTGCAATTAGCAAAGAGACAGCTAAGCGGTTTGTTGCAAGTACAGGGAGAATTTTAGGCAAAGCTCTGATATTGGCAGGGAAAACTACATTCCGAATGGGGAAAAGCGTTGTCCGCAGGACAAAAAAGATTTAAATGAGTATTGTAATTTGGCAAAGAATATAGTAAAAATAAATAGTAGAAGAAAACAGAGAGAGGATGAGAATATTGCAAAATCCAGTTGTAACGATTGAAATGGAAAATGGAAATGAAATAAAGGTTGAATTATATCCGGAGGTTGCTCCAAATACTGTACATAATTTTATCTCCCTGGTGGAGAAAGGATTCTACAATGGTCTGATTTTTCATAGGGTTATACCGGGATTCATGATCCAAGGTGGATGTCCACAAGGTGCTGGCACCGGGGGTCCGGGATATCATATCAAAGGAGAATTTAATGGAAATGGGTTCAAAAACGATCTGAAGCATACCCGTGGGGTAATCTCTATGGCAAGAGCTGGACATCCGGACTCTGCTGGATCTCAGTTCTTTCTGATGCATGAAACATCACCTCATCTAGATGGACAGTATGCAGCCTTTGGTAAAGTTATCGAAGGACTGGAAGAAATTGATCGGATTGCAGGCGTTAAGAGAAACTTTAATGATAAGCCTGTAGAGGATCAGAGAATGAAGCATGTAACGGTAAATCTATTCGGTCAGGTATATCCGGAGCCGGAGAAGCTGTAGGAGATGGGAATAAACCTATCTCCTTTTCACTGTTGCTGGAAAAAAGATATATAGGGCTTTAAAAGGAGATTTTTTAATGCGTAAGGGAAATTTATTGGGGAAATCAATGGAAACTGTTGAGGTACGTAAAGACATTATAAAAATTGCTTGGCCGGCCATTCTGGAAATGACATTGCATACACTGGTGTGGACGGTAGATACGGCTATGGTCGGGAGGCTCAATCCTGCTTCTATTTCTGCAGTGAGTCTAGGAGCCCAGATCATGTTCATTACAATGATGATTTTGGGGGCAGTAGGTGTAGGCGCAACAGCCCTAGTAGCAAGGAATATAGGTGCGGGTGACTGCCGGAGAGCAGGAAAGATTGGGGCACAAGCTCTCTCTATAGGAATTTTCATCAGTGTGGGTGTAACAATTGTAGGAATGATATTTGCAGAAGATATTTTTCGTCTTGCAGTGAAGGATGTCGCAGTTGTTGAGCTAGGAGAGACTTACCTGAGGCATGTGCTGATCGGAGGTTTTTTTCTGATTCCTTTTGGTGTGAGCAATTCGATTCTACGCGGGGCAGGGAAAACAAATTATACCTTAAGAGCCGTATTATTAGCCAATAGCTTTAACATTATAGGGGATTATGTTTTGATATTTGGAAAATGGAGTTTTCCAGCCTTAGGGGTTAAGGGCGCCGCCCTTGCCACTGGTATAGCACAGATATTGGGTGCTCTGACTTCATTATATTATCTTTTCTCAGGAAAGAGTGGTATTGAGATCTATTTTAAAGATTTATTCACTATAGATAAGGATATTCTCAAAAAATTAGTGAATCTGAGCATTCCCGCTGCTTTTGAATTGACAATGAATGATGGTAGCAGGTTGCTTACGGCTATTTGGATCGCTCAACTGGGGACGGTTCAGTTTGCAGCCAATTCAGTGGCTGTAGCAGCTGAATCACTTTCCTTTATGCCGGGTTATGGCTTTGCCATAGCGGCTACTACCCTAATGGGACAAAATCTAGGGGCAAAAAATATAGACCGTGCCAAGGAAAGTGTTGCGCAAGCTGCTAAATATGCAGTAGTTTTAATGGCATCAGTAGCATTTATATTTTTAACAGTACCTTACTTTATCATGAGTTTCTTTACAACGGATGCAGATACGGTTGCGCTGGCAGCTAAATGTATACGTGTGGGAGCTTTAGAACAGGTGCCTATTGCCATTGCTATGGTAATATCCGGTGCACTGAAAGGAGCTGGAGATACGCAAGGGCCGTTCAAGATTTCTTTAGCCACAAACTTAGGTGTAAGACTGCCTTTGATTTTTTTAATTGTTTTTGTATTCCGGCTGAATATTGTTTTTGTTTGGCTGGCTACGGCACTTCAGTTCATGTTGGAAGCCGTATTGATGGTAATCCGTTATAGACGTGAAGGTTGGAGATTACTAGAATTAAAATAAAATGGTCGGGGTTAAGTAAAACCCCGACCATTTACGTTCATTTTATAATGTGAAGATACTTATGAATTTTACAATCTATTGCTAGATCCTAAAACGTTGCGGATTTTATGCTGTACCATTTTTTTAATAGCCGTTCTTCCTGGTCCTAAGTATTTTCGAGGATCAAATTCAGAAGGACTTTCCATAAATACTTTTCGAATAGCAGCTGTCATTGCAAGTCTTAGGTCCGTATCAATATTTACCTTGCAAACTCCTAGCTGGGCTGCTTGGCGGATCATATCCTCAGGGACACCCTGAGCACCAGGAATATTGCCGCCATATTTATTACAAAGCTCTACAAATTCAGGCAATACAGTGGATGCACCGTGAAGTACCAATGGTGTATTTGGAAGTAGCTTTGTGATGGTTTCAAGTCTTTGGAAATCTAATCTTGGTTCGCCTTTGAATTTATATGCTCCGTGACTTGTGCCGATGGCGATGGCTAAAGAATCAACACCGGTTCTTTCTACAAATTCAGCTGCTTGATCAGGATCTGTGAAGGCGGCATCCTTTTCACTGACATTTACATCGTCTTCAATTCCTGCTAATTTTCCAAGTTCTGCCTCTACCACAACACCTTTCGCATGGGCATATTCAACAACCTTCTTGGTTAGTGCAATATTTTCTTCAAATGGATGCTTTGAACCATCAATCATTACGGAAGTGAAACCGTCATCAATACACATTTTACAGATTTCAAAGTCTTCGCCATGATCCAAATGAAGTACGATATTTAATCCACTGTCTTCAACGGCCGCTTCAACCAGTTTTCTTAAATAGATAGGACTGGCATATTTTCTTGCTCCCGCAGATACTTGAAGGATGAGGGGAGATTTTTCTTCCTTTGCTGCGTCTACAATTCCTTGAATAATTTCCATGTTGTTGACATTGAATGCGCCTATGGCATATCCGCCGGCATAAGCATCCTGAAACATTTTTGTTGATGTTACTAATGGCATTTTAAGTCCTCCTCTATGCTTTAGAATTATTAAGAATATATTTTTGAAATATATTAATCATAATAAAATCAGAGTTGGAATGAATTTACATTCATATTCAATTGTAATTATATAACAACAAAATAAAAAATACTACAAAAAATTACTATGAAGAATGTGATTTATGCTGTAAAATATAATATAAAGAAGATGTGGTTTAATAGTCTAAAAAGACATCTAGAAAGTGCAGGTAACCTATGAAGCATTTTTGGATTTTTCCTAGAGCAATCAAATATGTGATTATATTTTCTATTGTTACCCTAGGTACGTTAGATTTAAAACCGGTTGCTATAGTTAGTTTTCTACTTTTGCTGTCTGTTTTATTCTTTTATAGAAGTCCAAAAAGACAAGTTGCACCGAGTCAGAATATCATCTTATCTGTAGCTGATGGTGTTATAACCGATATCACTGATATTTCTGAGGACGCGTACATTGAGGGTGAAGGAGTAAAGGTTTGCATCACTTCTTCTATTACCGATGTACATGTAACAAGGATTCCTATCAGCGGAGAGGTTACCAACGCTAGTTATCGTAAGGGAAATGTTTTTCTTACGGATGCAAGCACAAATCAGAAACAGAGAGAAAAGTACACCATAGGGATACAAGGAGAGAAGATCCGATTACTAGTCCATCAGATGTCAGGCTTTTTTGGAAAAAGAATTTTTTCTTGGATTTGGAATGGACATAGTGTCCAACAGGGAGAAATATCTGGACATAATAAATATGGAGCATGTTATGAGATGATCCTTCCAAAGAAGCAGGTAGACATAGTGGTAACAAAAGGCGATCGCGTTCAGGCGGGATTAACAACGATAGGGGTGGTTAAGTATGAAATATAGAAGTCAGATCCCGAATCTATTTACATTATTAAACCTAGCAATGGGAATTTTGGCAATCATTTCTGTTTTTTATGATCAATATGGAACTTCAGCATTTTTAATTATTACTGCAGGTGTGTTGGATCGTCTAGATGGACAGTTGGCGAGAAAGTTAAATGTAGAGAGTGAGTTCGGTAAAGAGTTAGATTCGCTCTGTGATTTGATCTCTTTTGGTGTAGCACCTGCCATACTCATGTGGCATTTGAACTTAATGGAAACAGGTGCATTAGGGATTGGTGCGACGGTTTTATTTGCTGTCTGTGGTGCTTCTCGATTAGCACGGTACAATATTTCCGAGTTTGAAGGCGTTTATATGGGAATTCCTATAACGCTCTGCGGTGGTATTGTAGCATTGATGTCATTGTATTCTACGAGATTTACTACCAGTATGCCTTTTATGTTGGTATCTATGCTATTCTTGTCTTATGCCATGGTGTCTAAGCGGATTAAATTAAAGAAAAGATAACCTGCATACCCACCGAACGGTGGGTATAATTATGCCTTACATTCGGAAAAGATACTGAGTAACAAAAAGGAAAGAGGAGATTTGAAATGCGCCTTCCAGAGCAATTTTTAAATAAAATGAAGGAATTTTTACAGGATGAATATGAAGCATTTCTAGCTTCTTATGAACAGCCGAGAGTACAAGGTCTACGCATTAATACATTAAAAATATCTGTTGAAGACTTTTTGAAAATATCACCTTTTACCCTAGAGCCTGTTCCTTGGTGTAAAGAGGGTTTTTATTATCGAGAGGAAGACAGACCGGGAAAACACCCTTATTATCATGCAGGGCTGTATTATATTCAAGAACCAAGCGCGATGATACCAGTGGAGATATTAGGTGCTCAATCAGGAGAACGAATTCTTGATGTTTGTGCTGCTCCTGGTGGAAAAACTGTTCAATTGGCCAATGAAATGAAGGGAACGGGTCTCTTGGTTTCCAATGAGATTAATCTTAATCGTGTGAAAGCCTTAATTCGAAACATAGAATTATTTGGAATACACAATGCAATTGTTACCAATGTATCTGCCGAAAAACTTGTAAATTATTTTGAAGGCTTTTTCGATAGGATTCTAGTGGATGCGCCTTGTTCTGGAGAAGGCATGTTTCGTAAGGATGAAGCTATGGTTAAGAGTTGGGAAAAACAAGGGCCAGATTATTATATCTCTATACAAGCAGAGATTCTGTCTTACATGAGTAGGATGTTAAAGTCAGGAGGACAAGCGGTTTACTCTACATGCACCTTTTCTAGAGAGGAAAACGAGGCTGTTATTGAAGATTTCTTAGAGAGGCACAAAGCCTTTCAATTAAAACCAATAGAACATTTTAAAAATGCTTTTGGGATCACCGCACCAGTGGCAAACCACAGCGATATCCAAATCAATACCATGCGACTATGGCCGCATAAGATCAGCGGAGAAGGACATTTTGCAGCTTGCCTTGAAAAAAATAGACTTGAAAAAGAATTTATAGCAAGAGCAGAAAACAATCAAGGAATTTCAGCACCTAGAGAATTTATTGAATTTATGGAGAAAAATTTAGTGATTTCTTTTGAAGGTCCTTATGAAATTCATGGAGACCAGTTATATCAGGTTCCTAAGGGGGTACCTTCATTAAGAGGATTAAAAGTATTGCGCTCGGGGCTTTTGTTGGGGACACTAAAGAAAAACAGATTTGAACCTAGCCAAGCGATGGCAATGGCATTAAAAAAACAAGATGCACAAAGAACGGTTGATTTTTCCAGTAGATCTCAAGAGGTTATAAAATATTTAAAAGGGGAGACGCTCCATATAGATGGTGAAAAAGGGTGGACATTGGTTTGTGTAGATGGATTTCCACTGGGATGGGCAAAGCAAACAGAAAACCTGTTAAAAAATGAATATCCTGCAGCCTGGAGACGATTGGATTAGGAGGTTCCTATGGCAAAGACACTGAGATTGGATAAACTTTTAAGCAATATGGGGTATGGCACGAGAAAAGAAATTAAAAGTGTTGTTAAAAAAGGATGGGTACTGGTTAATCAACAGGTAGTTAAGGACAGTAGCCAACATGTGGATCCGAGTCAGGATAAAATTATGGTCAATGGAGAAGAACTCGTGTACCGGGAGTATATATATGTCATGATGAATAAGCCTCAAGGGGTCATTTCTGCCAGTTTTGATCCTCGTGTCAAAACGGTTGTGGACCTGCTTCCAGATGAATATCAGGTATATGAACCTTTTCCCATTGGACGATTGGATAAAGATACAGAAGGACTGCTGTTGCTTAGCAACGATGGAAAACTCTCTCATGAACTGCTGTCTCCTAAAAAACATATACCTAAAACCTATTTTGCAATGATTGATGGGAACGTAGACGAAAAGGATGTGGCACTTTTTAGTGAAGGGGTCGTTTTGGAGGATGGATATAAAACATTGCCGGGACAACTGCGTATTTTGAAAAGTGGAGAACAGTCCGAGATTGAATTAACAATATACGAAGGTAAATTCCATCAGGTAAAGAGAATGTTTCTAGCAGTTGGAAAAACAGTTACATATTTAAAGCGAATCTCCATGGGTAATTTGAAGTTAGACGAAAGTTTAGAATTAGGAGATTTTCGTGAACTTACAGCTGAAGAACTGGAAATTTTAAGAACACGATAAAGGGTGAAGATTATTCTCCACCCTTTAGTTTTTGTATTTCAACGATTCATCTAAACAACTTCCAAGGATTATGTAGGAAGCTGATCTTTTGTTAGGCTTCATCTTCCTCAAAATCATTTTCTTTAACATCTTCTTTCTCAGCGTCATTTTCTTCCGATTGATGTGCATCAAATACGTTCATAATCTTCATCATTTGTGCCATTTTCTGTATGTTATCAATATTTTTTGCTTGTTCATCTGGAAGAATTGGTTTGATCACCTCTAATAGGTTTGCGATTTGATCAGTATAATCACCACCCTGATCTGCTGAAAGTTTCTTTTGTTCATCCATCTTTGACTTTACTTCTTTAACCTTTTCCACCATCGTCATTATATTCGCGATGTTTTTAAATTGTGTTTTTTGCTCTTCACCTAAGTGATTGCTGAAAACATCCACAAACTCTTTGATGATGCCTAGATTTAGTTTATTAGGTGAATCACCGGCACGGGGCATGTTTTTCATAATTCCACTGATACTGTTTACTTTTTTTATACTGTCCAGCATAAGGGTTAATCTATCTAGCAATGCAGGGTCAAGCCCCTGAGATGCAGCAGGTTCTATCTGCGGTCTTGGTAGAGCCGGAGGACGAGAGCGTAAAGGCGGTTTTTCGATTTCTTGAGAAAAAGGCTGTAAGCCTCTGTTTTTCATAAACCAGAGAAAAAACACGGGTAAAAGAAATAAAAGAATTCTTTTATTTCCAGGATTATTCCATTGAGCAATACTCATTTCTTGTTCAGATAGTGTCAAATCTTCATACGGGATCGGAAGAAAATCGTTCATAATACGCCTCCCAATTATTCTATCGGATGATAGGCCTTTGTTTCAGCATATGCAAAAGCACAGAATAGTGTTACTATGAGAAGCATGAATTTATGAATAAACAACAAAAGGCTCACATAGATTAATATGAAGTTTTGCTGAAAGAACAGGGGGGGTATTATGAAAGAAATGAACATGGATCAAATAAGATCATTGATGGAATTCATGGGTGGAGACAAACTAAGAGATGAACATTTGCATATGCTAGAAGAACTGTCAGAATTATATAGAGGAAAGACCGAGGAGAATATAATGGATGAATTGGTGCTGTTGAACATGATGATCAGCCAAGATTCCCAAAGTTATCAAAACCAGCTGAACATGCTTGAGCAGATGAGGTTTTTTATGAATGATGAGCAGAAAAAAAGATTAGATTATGTGATGAAGTATATTCATAAAAATTCGGCAGTGGATGATTTGGAATAAAAAATGGATAACCGAAAAAGGTTATCCATTTTGTTTAGCATATATGTAGGTTATCGTTTTGTACCGGTTATAGTGTAAATAATATCATCCAGGGAGGTTCCTGAAGGAATGTCAAAGGTGTCAGATTTTAATTTCGAAGCTAGCTTCAATTCTTCCACACGGGCAATGAATTTAGCAGTATTATCAATTAATCCT
Source organism: Geosporobacter ferrireducens (assembly GCF_001750685.1). Lineage (GTDB taxonomy): Bacteria > Bacillota > Clostridia > Peptostreptococcales > Thermotaleaceae > Geosporobacter > Geosporobacter ferrireducens. The sequence continues at coordinate 5,128,459 of NZ_CP017269.1, forward strand.
TTATCCTTTAATATTTTAGCAATACCTGACCCGGAGGTACCGCTAGGGATTTCAACACGTATAACAGCGGCTGTTGGAGATGTAGGGTTTGTTGGTTCTGTAGTTGCCGGTGGAGGATCTGTCAGCGCTTGACCTTCCGTTGACTCTTGTTCGGAATCTGCTGGAGGAGTTTCCGTCTCTGCTTGTGAATTTTCTTCAGGTGTGGAGCTGATTATCACTAGATCTTGATCATCTGCTGCATCAATACTTTCATCAGGCTGTTGTTCATTGCTTTGCTGTTCAATTTCAGTAAATATAGAGCCTTTTTCTTTGTTGTAAGCAAGAGAATCTGTTACCTTCCAGGTAATTACCGTTGACATGATGAGAATAATAACCAAGGCTAATATTATATCACTGGTTTCGTATAAAAAATCCTTTAATTTCTCAAACATCTAAACACACCTTCCCTATAGATATTCCTTTATTAAGGATAACATAATGTTACATAGGTTTTCAAGAATTATTAAAAACAAGGTAGAATTTGGGGAAATTTGGTTGATGAAAGTAGATTTTGTACATAATAGTATAAACTGTGATACAATATAAAAATCGATAACGATATAGCTGAAAATTATAACAAAGTATTTGGAGATGATTGCATTGAAAGAAATGATGATCGGTAAAAATGAAGAAAATCAGCGTATAGATAAATTTCTGAAAAAATATCTTCCCAAAGCCTCCTTGGGATTTTTATATAAAATGCTGCGTAAAAAGAATATTAAAGTGAATAATGGCAGGGTAGAACCTCAATACCTTCTGAGAGCAGGAGATTTGATTCAATTGTACTTGAGTGATGACACCCTTACCGGTTTTCAAGAACAAAAACAAATTAAAGAGGTTGATATAGATTTTCACATCGTTTATGAGGATAAAAATATTCTTCTTGTAAATAAGCCTGCAGGATTACTGGTTCACGAGGATATAAAGGAAAGCAAAAATACGTTGGTCAACCAAGTGATCAAATATCTATATCTTAAAAAGGAATATAATCCAGATTTAGAAAAAACCTTTGTACCTGCAAGTATCAACCGTATTGATCGAAATACCAGCGGGATCGTAGTATTTGGGAAAAACTACGAGGCTGTACAAAACTTAAATGAGATGATGCGACATAAAAATCATATCCATAAATATTACCAAACGATTATTAAAGGCACTGTAGAAGAATCATCAGAACTCTCCGGATTCCTATGGAAAGATGAAAAAGCAAACCAAGTTCAAATTGTAAATCGTAACAGAGCGGGCGCAAAAGAAATCCGTACCAAGCTAAAGCCGCTCAAAAGTAATAGAGATTTTAGTTTGGTGGAAGTAGAAATTATTACCGGTAGAAGTCACCAAATACGCTTGCATTTGTCTTCCATTGGTCATCCCATTGTAGGCGATGGAAAGTATGGTGACATTAAGACAAACAGGGAATTTCGTGAGAAGTTTGGACTTAGCAGCCAACTGCTTCATGCCTATAAAATTGTTTTTGAAAAGACGATTGGAGGAATGCAGTATCTTGAAGGAAAAGAATTCTTATGTCCCTTACCGGAGATTTTCAGAAAGATTGAAATGAATTTATTCTAGATAAAGAAGGGCAAGCTTCTATGGCTGCCCTTTAAATCTGTGTAGAAAAGACAAGGTTAAAGATGAAGATGATTGTAGAAAGTAAGGTTTAGTGGTAAAATAGTGAATAGTAAGTCTGAAAGAGGAGATGTTTAGATGAAGAAAGAGATCATGGAATGGATTAAAACAATTGCATTGTCCGTATTAATTGCGCTAGTGATTACTACTTTTGTACGGCCAACTTTAGTTAAAGGCTATTCAATGTACCCGACACTGGATCAATATGATTACTTGATAATTAACAAGATTCCATATATGCTGCATGCACCGGAGCGTGGCGATATCGTAGTTTTTAAATCCCATCTAAAAACCTTTGAAGGAAAAGAAAAAGATTTGATCAAAAGAGTGATTGCCCTGCCAGGCGATCACGTGGAGGTAGTGGATGGAAAAGTGTTTGTAAACGAAGAACTGCAGCATGAGCCTTACACAAATAGTCTATATACACCAGGAGAGGTAGATACGGTTGTACCTGATGGTATGATTTTTGTTATGGGAGATAATCGTGAAAACAGTATGGATAGCCGTGATGACCGTGTTGGGCCGGTAGAAATCGAAACCGTTAGAGGAAAGGTATTCGTGAGACTTTACCCTTTTACAAAAATTGGAAAAGTTCAATGATTGCTCAGACAGAAATGTCTGAGCTTTTCTTTGTTATATTCTGAGTATTTTTTAAAAGAATTGTACATGATAAATAAAGATAAAGATAAAGGAGGGTTTTATCATGAAAGTTAGAGAATTAATGACAACAAATGTATCTTTTGCTACTCCCAATACACCCATCAGCCAAGTTGCTAAACAGATGGAACAATTAGATGTAGGATGCATTCCTGTTTGTGATGACAAGAAACATGCATTGGGAATCGTGACCGACCGGGATATTGTTATTCGTAGTGTATCTCATGGAAATACCAGTGCAAATGCTCAGGATGTAATGTCTGAAAATCTTGTTTATGCCTCGCCGGAAATGGATGCCCATGAAGCAGCTGATTTAATGGCCAAACATCAAATTCGAAGACTGCCGGTTGTGGAGAATGGAAAGCTGGTGGGGATTTTGGCAATTGGAGATCTAGCTACACAGAATATATATGTAAATGAAGCCGGAGATGCCTTAAGCGATATTTCTAAGCCAAGCAGACCACAAATGTAGTTTGACTGAAAGTTCTTGTAGAAATACAGGAACTTTCAATCTTTTCTAGAATTAAGTATTATACCTTGATAAAGGGTATATAATTTTTTAACCTTACATAATCTGATAATAAAGCTGAGAAAGGGGACGATGAATGAATCATGAAAGATGCCAAGCTTATAAAGTTACAGATAGGAAATCAGAAGGAGATAGAAGTACCTGAGGGAACAACACTTTTAGAGGTCAGCAGACAGGTTGAAAAGGATCATCCTTCTATTATTGTGGCTGCGAAAGTGAATAACCGATTGAGAGAACTCGAGTATGTTTTACATAAAGACAGTGATGTGGAATTTTTAGATTTAACAAATTCTGATGGCATCCGAATCTACCAAAGGAGTCTAGCCTTTGTTTTTATACGTGCTTCGATGGAAATTTTTTCAGGCTGCAAAGTAACTGTAGAGCATTCTTTGAGTAAGGGACTTTATTGTGAACTTCATTACAAGAGACCCATCGTGGAAGAAGATATAGTAAAAATAGAGTCGAGAATGCAAGAAATTATTGAGGAAGATGTTCTGTTTATTAAAGATAGTATCCCTATTGAGGATGCAAAAAGAATCTTTAATGAACTGGGATTTGATGCAAAAACAAAGCTGCTAAACTATAGGGAAAAGCCGGAAATTAATATTTACAGTTGTGGATGGCTAAAGGACTATTTTTACGGTTATATGGTACCAAGTACAGGATTTCTTAAAATATTTAAATTAAAATATTATGATCCTGGTGTAATTATTCAATATCCTGAAAAAAGTAATCCTACGCAAATACCTGATTTCCAAGAGCAAAGCAAACTGGCCAGTATTTTTAGAGAAGCTGAAAAATGGGGAAAAATCATGGATGTTGGCTATGTAGCCAACTTAAATGAGCGTATTGAGAATAGAAGTTATGATGAATTGGTTCGCGTTGCAGAAGCCCTTCATGAAAAGAAAATTGCGCAAATTGCTGATATGATTACAGAGAAGAAGAAAAGAATTATTCTCATTGCGGGTCCTTCCTCTTCAGGTAAAACAACCTTTGCCCAGCGGTTAGCCATCCAGTTAAGGGTGAACGGGCTAAAGCCGGTCTCACTTTCCACAGATGATTATTTTGTAGATCGAGAACATACACCGAAAGACGAATATGGAGAATATGATTTTGAAGCCTTGGAAGCTGTAGATATTGAGCTGTTTAATGATCATATGTCGAAGCTAATTAATGGGTATGAGGTAGAAATTCCCTATTTCAATTTTCATACAGGGTTGCGTGAATATCGCGGAAATATTATGAAGATTTCTGAAGATCATCCAATTATCATTGAGGGAATTCATGGATTAAATGAACGGCTAACACAAGATATTCCCCATGACAAGAAATTTAAGATCTACATCAGCGCATTAACCCAACTGAATATTGATGATCATAATCGAATTCCAACTACAGATTCCCGACTGCTGCGACGTATTGTTCGAGACAGCAAATACAGAGGGCATTCGGCACTTAATACACTTGGTCGATGGAATTCAGTACGAAGGGGTGAAGAAAAGAATATCTTTCCTTATCAAGAAGATGCCGATGTAATGTTTAATTCAGCGCTAACCTACGAGCTGGCTGTTTTAAAAAAATATGCGGAACCCCTTTTAAATGAGATTCATAAAAGTGCGAAGGAATTTTCAGAAGCAAAGCGATTACTCAAGTTCTTAAGTTATTTTCTGTCCATTGACGATGAGACTGTAATACCACAGACCTCCATCATTCGAGAATTTATTGGTGGAAGCTGTTTTCATAATGAAGATTAACACTATTTTCTAATTATACTATATTAGAAAATATTAAGAAGATTATCATACAAAAGCATTGACGAATGATATGCTTTGTCTTAAAGTAGAAGTTGCAATAGATAAGAGAAGGGTAGGGAGCGACATGCAGCTTTTGCTAACAGAATTATTAGAGAAAAACAGGAAGTGGACCCATTTCGGGAAAGTAGCGGCCTATATACCAGAGTTAATGAATGCTAATTCCAATGCTCTTGGGATCACTGTAGTTGATATTGAAGGGAATGTTTACAAAGCAGGAGATTATGAAGAAAAATTCACGATGCAAAGTGTATCAAAGCCAATTACGCTAATGTTGGCCCTAATGGACAGAGGAGCAGAATTTGTTTTCGAAAGGGTTGGTATGGAACCCTCTGGAGATGCATTTAATTCCATGCGGAAGCTGGAAACCATCAATCCTTCCAAACCATTAAACCCTATGATTAATGCCGGTGCCATTGCAGTTACCTCCTTGATTCAAGGAGACAGCTATGAGGAAAAGTTTCAGAGGATTTTGGAGCTGTTTCGCAAATTATCTTGTAATCCTAATCTTAAAATAAATGAAAGTGTATATCTATCTGAAAAGCGAACCGGTGATCGAAACCGTTCCATGGCTTATTTTTTAAGAGATGTGGGTATCCTGGAAGGAGATGTAGAAAGCATTTTAGATTTATACTTTAAACAGTGTTCTATTGAGGTTGATTGTGAGGATATTGCTAGAATCGGCGCCTTGCTTGCTAATCAAGGAGTTATGTTGGGTACGGGAGAGCAAGTGGTACCAAAAGAGATTACACAAATCGCTAAAACCTTTATGGTAACCTGTGGGATGTATGATGCATCTGGAGAATTTGCCATCAATGTTGGAGTGCCGGCGAAGAGTGGCGTAGGCGGTGGAATTATGTGTGCAGTTCCCAACAGAATGGGTATTGGTGTAGTAGGACCGGCATTGGATGCTAAGGGTAACAGCATGGGTGGGTTGAAAATACTACAGGACATTTCTAAAGAGCTTTCTTTAAGTATGTTTTAATATTGATAAATTTATTTGTTAATGTATGAAAAAGGGTGAGCCTATGGACCTGATTCAGGTATTGGATAATCGATCTTCTGTTAGAAGCTATGAAAAAAGAAAAATTGATCCATTGTTGTTGAATAAAATCATCACTGGAGCGAAAAGCACTAAACCGCTATATGAAGATATTGATCTTAATTTTTTACTGATAGAGAACGGACATGAGGCCTCCAAGAAAATGGCTGGTTATGCAGGATATTTTGGAAAGACGATCGAAGGACCTCATTATATCGCGGCCATAACAGAAAATAAGGAAGGATGTTTAGAGAACCTGGGATATCGAATGGAGCAGTTGATGGTGCTGGCATATCAAGAAGGTTTAGGCACCTGTTGGATTGAAGTACTCCATCAACAGCATAAAGCAAAGGAAGTGTTAAATATCTTTGACGAGAACAAGTTGCTGCTAGCTCTTACGCCTATCGGATATTCAAGAATAGGTATTAGCGAAAAATTGGTGAAAAACATTATAGACGGAAAGTCTGCGAGAAACAACCTTCAAGAGATAGTGCATTGGGGAGAGTGGAATAATAAGGAGCAAACGGTTGATAATCATCCCCTGGCATGCATTTTGGAGAGGGTACGGTATGCGCCTTCATGGGCAAATCAACAGCCATGGCAATTTATTATTGATGATAATACATTGATTTTATCTGTAACGAAAGAAAAACGAGATGGTCTAAATCGAAGCAGAATTGATGGAGGAATCATAATGTTTTATGTGGAGGCTATGGCACATCAAAAAGAAATGGATGGAAAATGGAGTGCCAGTGTGAAAGGGCTAGAAAAAAAATATCGTATTCCAGAAAGCTATGAAGTTCTTAGCATTTTTTCAATGAATGGTGCTTTTAAATAAAGCACTATTTTTTTATTTTCGTAAGGTGATCGAGAAGAAGGAAAATTGGTTTAAAAGATTCAATTTTAATTAAGATTTTCTGAAAAATAAAGAGGGAATCTAGGATGATATGTAGAAATTTTTTATATATCCTAAATCTTTGTCAAAAGGAGTTGAATCCTTTGTTAAGCATAAAAGAGAATAAAAGAAAACTTGACTTTAATTATATATATCTCTTTTTTACAGCTGTGAGTTCCTTAGTCGTTTTTAAGATCGTAGGGCTATTGGATATAATCATCTATAAAATTCTAGGAACAGATTTGTTTTTGGGATATCATACCCTCTTAGAGTTTAGCAGTATTGTTATATCTTTCATTTTATTTACCATAACCTATTATACGTATAACAAAAATCATAGGGCAAGATTGCTGGTTTTTTTTACAGTTTTCTTTGTCACGGGCTGTTTAGACTTTTTTCATACGATGAGTTATAACGGAATGCCCATTTTTTTCACAGAAAGCTCTATTCCAAAAGCAACTACTTTTTGGATGTTGTCTAGGCTGATCTTAGGCTTTGGATTATTGATATCTGGAATGGTTCCATATAATCTTAAGTCCTATCTGCCGCGCAGATATTTTTTAATTGCCAGTATAGTAGCTGTGTGGGGATTTTTTTATATTGTTACATACCAAACAGAATGGTTTCCACCTTTGTTTATTGAAGGGCAGGGATTAACAAATTTAAAAATTCTGCTTGAATATGTGGTTATGACAGTATTCGGTATAACAGTTTTCTTCTATGTACAGGATTACAGGATTACCCATAATAAAATTTTTATCATATTTGCCACAGGATTAATCGTAGGTATCTTTACAGAAGCAGCGTTTACCATCTACAAGAGTGTCTATGACACTTATAATTTGTTAGGTCATATTTATAAAATTCTTAGCTCTTTTCTTTTGTTCCGGGCAATTTTTATCTACAATTTGGATGATCCATATATTGAGCTGGAAAAAGCTAGAGAACAGATAAAATTATATGCAAAAAACTTGGAAAAGATTGTTGAGCGTAGAACTGCAGAAGTTCAACGAGTCAATGAAAAGATGATGGAGGAGTTGGAATATGCAAAACGAATTCAACAGTCTTTATTACCGCCAAAGGAACTGAATATTTATGGCACACAATTTGTTTCCCAATATATACCTTGTGAAAAACTTAGTGGAGATTTTTATCATATTCATGCGGTCGATGAGGAAAACATCGGAATGTTTATTGCAGATGTGGCAGGCCATGGAATTTCCGCTGCCATGATGACATTGTTTGCAGATCGTGTAATGAAACCATCTAAAATACCAAGTAGGTTCGTTAATAATCCATCACCCAATAAAATGATCAAACATATTTATATGGAATTTAATAAATCAGATTTTCCAAACGAAATGCATATTGTAATGTTCTATGCAATCTATAATAAAAATACAAAAGTGCTTACCTATTGTTCAGGCGGAATGAATTCACTGCCGATACTAGTAAGAAAAAATGGAGAAATAGATATTTTAGACAAGAGTATAGGATTTCCTATTTGTAAATTTGGAGATTTGTTTGAACCGGACTTTCAGAAAGCTGAGGTGTGTCTGGAAAAAGGCGACCGCGTTCTTTTCTATACAGATGGATTGACAGAAGATTATAGAGACCATGTGCCTGTAGCATTGGAAGATTTACAGCAAATCCTCATAGAGAATCGGGATCATTCGTTGGAAACTTTAAATAAAGTACTTTTAGATGAAATTAGAATAAAAACAAAAGATATTCCCAATGAAGATGACATAACCTATTTTATTATGGAAGCATAGGCGAGAAGATTATTTTTATAAAAATAGAAAAGTGTTTTTTGACAATTTGAACAAGTCATACTATAATATTAGATATATATTTTTGCATTAATATACGAAACTTCATATAAAAGTAATTTTGATAAAAATGAGCAAACTTAAACGGGTGAAGTACGCAATAGTTTTTTAGAACGGAAAAATAATAGGATGAGAGGTAAGCGACATGAAAGATGTCTTGGTATTACGAGAGCTAGAGCAAATTAAAGCGATTTCACATCCTTATCGGATTGAAATACTTGAGTGTTTTGAAGAAGATCAGGCAGCTACAGCAAAACAAATAGCAGATAAGCTAGGTGAACCTCATGCGAAAATTAACTATCATATTAAGACCTTGCAAAAAGTTGGAATTCTAGAATTGGTAGATGAACGTGTCAAATCTGGAATTATTGAGAAATACTATTTGCCTGCGGCAAGGACCTTTGTAATTGACAAAAGTATCATGAATTCAGGAGACAAGGGTGTTATAGAGTCTCTCAATCAAGCGTCTATGTCGATTTTTGAAAATATCAGCAATGATTTTTATAAGGCATTGGAAAATGCTAATGAAAAGGAACATCCCAAGCAAATGCTGCATTTCAACGATTATTATCTAACTGTAGAGGAAACCGAAGAATTTAAGATGCTTTTGAATGAAACCATTGAAAACTTTGTCAAAGACAAAAAGGATAAGACTAGGGAAAATACAAAGGCTTATTCAGTATCAGCCCTTATTATCCCTCGAATTAGAAAAAAGAAATAGTCTAGATAGGCAGTGAGTATTCACTGCTTTTTTATTTTTATGGGTGCCTCAGCGATAAGTGGCATCTAATAACAATGTAAAAAGATGTTTTTCTATGAAGAATAACGGGAAATATATAGAATAAGCATTTTAAAGGAGGGAAGAAATCATGTTGAATATTGGTGCACATTTAACTATATCAAAGGGATATGAGAGAGCTGCTAAAGAAGCACTTTCTATCGGTGCAAATACCTTTCAGTTTTTTACTAGAAATCCAAGGGGTGCAAAGGCGAAGGCGTTAGATTTGGAAGATATAGAAAATCTTGATCAGATTTGTGAAAAACAGAGTTTTTTATCTTTATTAGCTCATGCACCTTATACCTATAATTTTGCATCAGAAAAAGAGGATACTTGGGTTTTGGCAAAGACACTGCTTCGAGATGATTTAGATAGGTTGCAGCATTTTAAAAGCTGCCAATACATAATCCTGCATCCGGGAAGTTATGTTAACCGTAGTGTAGACTATGGGATTCATCGGATTGCAGAGGGTTTGAATGATGTATTAACCGGAGAAGAAAATACAATGATTCTACTGGAAGGGATGTCAGGAAAAGGAACAGAAGTAGGCGGTACGTTTGAAGAACTGGTTCAAATCATAGAAAAAGTGAAATACTCTGATAGAATAGGGGTATGCTTGGACACTTGCCATCTCTACAGTGCCGGTTATGATATTGTAAATTCTTTAGAGGATGTATTTTTATGCTTTGATCGAATTATAGGGTTAGACCGATTAAAGGCAATTCATCTAAATGATAGTATGATGGCCTTAGGCAGTAAGAAAGATAGACATGCAAAGATTGGAGAAGGTACTATTGGTCTCGATGCACTTGTGAGATTTATTAAACATCCAGCAGTCTCAGGAAAACCGGTCTTATTGGAAACACCCAATGAGGTAGAAGGTTATGCATCAGAAATCAAATTATTGAAATCTCATTACGAAGGATAGCGATTGCTATCTTTTTTTATGACTCATGAAAATATTACCTTCCAGTATGCTTCACAAAAAAACTGCAAAACATATTATAGTGAATCATATGCCGTAGCAAATACGTAAACTACATTGTAGGAAGTGAGAAACATGAACGGATATGTTGCCAGCATACTTGCAGGGATGTGTACTGGAATTGGTGCGTTGCCGTTAATTTTCGTAAGCAAAATCTCAAAGGTATTTGAAGACTTCTTGTTGGGATTTGCAGCAGGAATCATGCTGTTTGCTGCATCCTTTAGTTTGATACTTCCTGCTTTGGAAGAAGATGCAATTTTTCAAGTGATTTCTGGCTTAATTTCTGGGGCAATACTGATCGGCCTAATAGAAAAAATCATTCCCAATATCAACATGGGGCAGGTACGCAATACAAACTTTGAAAATAAAGTCTTGGCAAAAACAATTATGATGATTGCTGCCATTGCAATTCATAATATACCGGAAGGCTTTGCGATAGGGGTAGGTTATGCTTCTGGCAGTCAAGATCGAGGCATCATTCTTGCAATGGCTATGGGTATACAAAATGCCCCAGAGGGCCTAGTAGTTTCAGCACCACTCATAGAAAAAGGTTATTCTAAAGGCAAGGCGATCTTATTTGCTTTTTTTGCGGGAATTGGAGAGCCTATTGCCGCTGCAGTAGGGATATTGGCAGGAAGTGTAATCCAACCCTATATGCCTTTTACATTATCCTTTGCCGCAGGTGCCATGTATTATGTCGTATCTCATGAGCTGATTCCAGAGAGTCATTGTCATGGCAACCAGGTTAAAGCTACCTTTGGCGTCATTGCAGGCTTTATTGTAATGCTTTTGATTGAATATTATATTATGAAATAGAAAGCTTTGGATGCTAAAAAAGTTATATATACAAATTAATTATCATTTTAGCAATAAATCACATCACATCCTTCATATAATAAATCAGGCAAAAATTTTGACTATGAAGAATCAGCATTATAAAAGGCTTATTCTTTGGAGACAATACAGAGGAGACATAGATTAGGACGTGATGCGATGCTTAATGATTTAATACGGTTGATAAGAATATTTTTAATCGCTATTTTGCTGGGACTTTTCTTTGAAAAATTCATTTTTGGTTTTACCGTTGTACAGGGGTTATCTATGTATCCTACCTTAAATAATCAAGACAAGCTTTTCATTAATAAATTAGAATACCGGTTACATGATCCTCATCCGGGAGATATTGTTATATTTGCACCGCCAATAAAAGACAGGAAAAAAGAATTGTTTATTAAAAGAGTGGTTGCAGTTGAAGGGGATTCATTTGAAATTATTGATGGAAAAATATACATCAATGGAGAGACTATAAAAGAAAATTATATAACTTTTGAAGAATATGATGACCGGGATTATCCTATTACTGCAGGAGTTGTTCCAAAAGGGATGGTATTTGTATTAGGGGATAATAGAAACGATAGTAACGATAGCAGATGCTTTGGATATGTATCAATAAAATCAATTAAGGGAAGAGCTGAATATAGGATATGGCCTGTAGAGGCTATGACGGCATTTTCAAGCCAATAGACTCAACCTAAAGCACACGAAGTGTGCTTTTTGTGCTATAATCAATTGTATAATTATTGGACCGGCTGGTGGTGAGTTTGTGGTAAACCGATTAAAGGAAAAGATAAAAATCTGTGCAAAAGACATCGGAATCGATTTAATTGGTTTTACTTCGGCTGCTCCCTTTAATGAAATCAAGGAAATTCTTATGGAGCGGAAGGAAAAAGGATATTTATCAGGATTTGAGGAACAAGACATTGGAAAACGTATTGATCCGAAACAAATCATGCCTGATGCCCGGACAATTATTGCAATTGCAATAAACTATTATGTAGAAAAACCACGCTTGCTAGAGGGTAAGGAACGGCCCTTAGGTGCCATTGCACGATCTGCTTGGGGAAGGGATTATCATGAGGTTCTTAGGGACAAGCTGCTGTTGCTGATGCAAAATATAGAAAAACTGATTGGGCCATTCCAATATAAAATATATGTAGATACAGGATCTTTATCAGATCGTGCCGTTGCATGGCGGGCAGGCTTGGGATGGTTTGGAAAAAACAATATGTTAATTACGAAAAAGTATGGTTCTTGGGTGTTTTTGGGATATGCGATTGTGAATTTTGAGGTAGAACCGGATCAGCCCATGCCTGATCAATGTGCTGGCTGTAACGCCTGTATTCAGGCATGTCCTGCTGAAGCATTGGAAGAAGGCTACAAACTTCAGGGGAAAAAATGTTTGTCTTTTATTACGCAAACAAAAGAAGACATTACTCCTGAGGTGCGTCAAAAAATGGGAAATAGACTTTATGGATGCGATACCTGTCAATGTGTATGCCCTCATAATCATACGGTAGAAGAAACAAAACATCAAGAATTTTCTCCTGAAGCTTATTCCGATAGACCAGATTTGATCGAGATTCTGCATATGGATAATAAAACCTTTAAAGTAAGGTATGGAAAAACTGCTGCCGGGTGGCGGGGAAAGAACAATATCCGCAGAAATGCAATTATAGCCCTTGCCAATAGGAAGGACCCTTTAGCAATACCACACTTAAAAAAGCTGTTGTTTGATGAAAGCAATATGATTCGTAAATATGCAATTTGGGCGATTATAAAATTGGATGCTGAATTGGCAAGAAGCATCATAAAGGCGCATTTGGAGAATGAGAAGGATGAAGAAATAAGAGAAATCATAGAAGAATTCCTAGGAGATGATTCCCATTAAAGTTGCTGTAATAGCAGATACTCATTTAAAGAGTATGAAGAAACCTCTGCCAAGACTTTTGTATCAAAGACTAATAAATGTAGATGTCATCTTCCACTGCGGAGATATTCAACATCAAGACGTATTAAGTGAATTAGAAGGTTTTGCACCTGTATATGCAGTAAAAGGAAATGGAGATTCCGGAGATATGGTTACGAATTTGCCAGAAAAGTGCATCGTAGAATTAAATGGGTATAGGATAGGTATTTTTCATGGACATGGGGAGAAAGGCAGAACCGTTGACCGTGCTTTTAACAGCTTCATACATGAGAATGTGGACATTGTTATTTTTGGACATAGCCATCAACCTTTATTGCAGACAAAGTCAGGTATATTGTTATTGAATCCAGGATCTCCAACAGTAAAAAGAAGAGAGAAAAAATATTCATTTATATTATTATATCTGGAGGAGACCTTGCGCTGCGAATTTGTTTTATTTTAGAATCATTCTAACAGAAGGATTCTTTTTTTATTTCCCGATAAATTAATGGAGAAAAGGACAAAGAAGGTGAATAAAATAGATTAAAGCATGAAAGTCTACGCAGAGGGGGAGTTAATTTGGCGAAATACAGGGAACTACCTTATACAAAATTAAAAAAGGTGTGTAATCCCAAGCAGTTTTCTTTTAAAACCACAGAAGAACTAATCCCATTGGAAGGAATCATTGGTCAAAACAGAGCGGTACAGGCAATGGCATTTGGTTTGCAGGTTAAAAACTTGAGATATAACATTTTCGTTGTAGGCATAAAGGGAACCGGGAAAAAAAGCTATGTACAAAAGGTCGTAGAGCAAAAGGCACACCAGGAAAATACACCGGATGATTGGTGCTATGTATATAATTTTCAAGAACCGAGCCATCCAATTGCTTTAAGTATGCCGTCCGGAATGGGGAAAATACTCTGTGAAGACATGAATTTACTTGTACAGGATTTATTGACAGAGATTCCTAAAGCATTTTCTGGAGATGATTATGAGCGGCAGAAAACAGAAATCGTTAAAAAATATCAAGAGGAAAGAAATCAGTTATTAGAACAATTAACGGAGTATAGTAGAGAAAATGATTTTATGATTAAAAATACAAGTACTGGATTTATGCTAGCACCTATGTTGGATGGGGAAGTAGTAGGCGATAAGGAATTTGAAGACTTAGCAGAAGAACAGAAAGAGATGATTGAAAAGAAGGCTGAATATGTGCAATTAAAAGCAGTCGAAATTTTAAGGAAAATGAAGGCTTTAGAAAGAGATGCCAAAAGGCAAATTCGGGAATTGGAAAGCAGAATAGGACTTTTTGTAGTAGAGCCCTTGTTAGATGAATTATATGATAAATATAAGGCACATAGCAGGATTCTCGAGTATTTAAAAAATGTGCAAAACGATGTGATAGAGAACATTGATGATTTTGATTTATCCGAGGATGAGCAAACAGAGGTACTAACAAGAAAATCTGAAAATAGTTTCGTAAAAAAGTACAAGGTAAACATTTTTGTTGACAACAGCAATGCAGAAGGTGCTCCTGTTATTATAGAAAGTAATCCAAACTACAATAATTTAGTTGGAAGGATAGAGTACGAGAACGAGCAGGGTACTTTGAAGACGGATTTCTTAATGGTAAAGCCTGGCGCAATCCATAGGGCTAACGGTGGTTATCTGATTCTCCAGGCAAATCAAATATTATCAAATTTCCAATCCTGGGATACTTTAAAAAGAACTTTGGAAACAGGAGAGATTAGCGTAGAAAGCATCAGGAGTCAATTAGGTATTGTAGATATTGCATCTCTAAAGCCAGAGCCGATACCTGTGAATATAAAGGTGATCATGATTGGTAACCCATATTTGTATCGACTGCTACATTCAGTGTATAGGTCAATTTTTATAAATGTAAAAAAACCTCCTACGCAGTATGGGAGGTTTTAAGTGATTATCTTATCTTTTGCCAGCCTGCTTATTTCTAGCTGTCCAGAAATCAGCATTTTTAATTCCAAGTTTAGCTGGATCGAATACTGGATCTTTTCCTTGTGCTCTTTGCTCTTCATAGTCTTTAAGTGCATCAAATGCAGGCTTTCTAAGGATAACGATAGCAATGATGTTTAACCAAGCCATTAATCCTACCCCGATGTCACCTAGGCCCCATGCTAATTCAGCAGTTCTAATAGCGCCGTAGTAGATAGATACAAGTAATAAGATTCTTAATATGTTGATTGCGATCTTTCTGTTGTTACCTTTTTTAAATAGGTAGGCAATATTTGTTTCTGCATAGTAATAATATGCCATCAATGTTGTAAATGCAAAGAAGAACAATGCAATCGCAACAAATGGAGCACCAAATCTTGGCATTAATGTTTCAACAGCTTTTTGTGTGAATGCAGGTCCAACATTTACGCCAGGAAGTTTTTCTACTAAGAAACCGCCTGCAGGATTATTGATATTATAGGAGCCTGTAATTAAGATCATGAAAGCTGTAGCGGAGCATACAAATAGTGTATCTACATATACAGAGAAGGCTTGAACAAGACCTTGCTTTGTTGGGTGAGATACTTCTGCTGCAGCTGCAGCCATTGGACCAGTACCTTGACCAGCTTCGTTAGAGTAGATACCACGCTTAACGCCCCAGGATACTGCCATACCGATGATACCGGCGAAAGCTGGCTCGATGGCAAATGCGCTCTTAAATATTAAGCCGATTACTGCAGGAAGCTGTCCAATATTTAATAAGATGATTATCAAAGATACTAAGATATAACCAGTAGCCATGAATGGCACGATTAACTCAGCAGCTCTACCGATACGCTTAACACCACCGAAGATGATTAAAGCGAGTAAAGCTACGATAATACCGCCTGTAACAACAGGACTTATACCAAATGCGTTTTGAACACCAGCAGCGATACTGTTGGATTGTACACCCGGTAAGAAGAAACCCATTGCGATTACTGTAGAAACAGCGAATATCAAAGCATACCACTTCATACCCATACCTTTTTCGATATAGTATTGAGGACCTCCGCGATACTCACCATCAACTTCTTCTTTGTAAATCTGTGCCAATACAGATTCAACGAAGGCTGAACCTGCACCTAGGAAAGCGATTGCCCACATCCAGAATACTGCTCCAGGACCACCCATTGCGATAGCCGTAGCAACACCGGCAATATTACCTGTACCTACACGACCGGAAACAGCAAGAGAGAAAGCTTGGAATGAAGATACACCTTGCTCTGAACTCTGGCCTCCAAACAGGAGTTTTACCATGTCCTTGATGTGACGGACTTGCAGGAATCGGGTTGCCACTGAGAAGTATAAACCCACTCCTAAACATAGATAAATAAGTGCTTGACTCCACAAAATACCGTTTAGTGAGTCTACCAATTGAGCCATTAACTCCACCTCCATAGTTGTTAAAATTTTTATAAAATTACTAAAAAATATTAAGTTAATAATACTACTTTTTTTGAAAAGAATCAATAAGCTTTTTTCATTTTTGTAACATTTCATGATGGAAAAATGTTCTGCTGAACAGATGAATCATGAATAAATTGCTAATCATAAGCGTATTTTGAGGAACTGATACGTTTTATATTATTGACATAATCAAAGAAAAATTATTCAAAAAAACAATAATTTAGATGAATCAGAATACTACTGAGCTACTAGACTACATAAATTTAAATTAGGAAGGAGGAATCTGTTATGGAGAATATCAAAAAAACGAAAATCTTGCGCCAGTATGGAGATGAAGAGCTGGAAGCGATTCTTACAGCTATAGTAATGGAGGAACTTGCCAAAGGCGAAAATCAATCGACGGAGGATTATGAATAAAAATGAAAATTTGGTATGTGGGTATTTATGCAAGGGTTTCTACTACGAAAGACGAGCAAAAAGACTCCATACAAACACAAATTCAGAGTTTGCAAGAATGGATTCGTAAGAGCAATCAAGGGAACTTAGAGAGATATGAGGTTGTGAAAACTTTTCAAGATCACGGAATATCCGGTGCTACCTTTGAGAGAGATGATTTCGATGAAATGAAAAAATATATTGAGCAAGGTAAAATAAATATGGTGTTGACCAGAGATTTATCTCGTTTAGGGAGAAATTATATATTGGCTGGCTACTATCTGGAAGACTATTTTAAAATAAACAATATAAGATTTGTTTCAGTATTAGATCATGTAGATACAGTTGATGAGATCAATGATATTGTTCCGTTCAAAAATGTTTTGAATGAAATGTATATCAAAGATTGTTCAAGAAGGAGTCGGGATGGACTAAAGCAGAGAATGATCCGCGGAAGCTATATTGGTTCTAAGCCGCCTTACGGATATATGAAAATGATCATAGAAGAAAATGGGCAAAAAACCATTAAACTAGTACCTGCCGAGGATGAAACCACAGTAGTGGTGAAGGAAATATTTCAGTTGTATTTAAAAGGATGGGGGTATACGAGAATTGCAAATCAGCTAAATGACAGAGAAATACCTTCCCCAGCTTCACGCATTGGTTTTCCGTTGTCAAAATGGTATCGTTGGAATGAAAATGGTGTGAAATCAATCCTAACCAATCCAAAATATGGTGGAATCATGGTCCAGGGACAGTATAAGAAAATCAGTTATAAGCTTAAAAAAACAGTAAAGCTGCCTCAGGAGAACTGGATTTATAGTGGAGAATTTCAAGGTATTGTATCTAAAGATGTATTTTTAAAGGTTCAAGAGGAAATGGAGAACAGAAGGAGCTCAGGTATAAAAAAACAAGAAAAAGCCTATTTATTTAGCCATAAAATTATATGTGGAGATTGTGGCGGTGCAATGGGGTATCAAAAAAAGTACCAGGGATATCGGTGCATAAATGGCCAACGAGGTGGAAACCGTTGTACATCCCATAGCATTAAAGAGGATTTTTTGCTGTTGAAAATTAAAGAAGATATTCAATCTTATAGCGAGAAACTGAAAATTGAAAAGACTGTGCACCGGATGGATTTTTCGGTAAATAAGAAAAAAGAAGGCATACAGGTGCGTTTGACGGAGACAGAAGATCAATTAAAAAGAATTGAAGGGAAGCTTAAAAAATTATATGAGGATCGATTGGAAGAACATATATCAAAAGAGTTGTTCCTAAATTTTTCAAAAGAAATTGAAGAAAAACGGAAAATGTTATTAAAGAAAAAAGACCTCTTGCAAGAGCAGCTGACAAGTGTAAATCATGATATGGATCAATGGAGGGAAGGGCTTCGGGAAAGAATCAAGGAACTATTTACTTTTAAAAAACCTACGAATGGATTTATTGATAAACTGATAAAAGAAATTATTGTTTTTGAAAGTAAGGATAAGCAAGGGAGGATCATTGAGATACACTATAAATTTCGAGATCCTGTTTAAAAAATGGAATGCAATCAAAAATCTAAATACTGAATGTGGAGACTGCTTTATGCAGTGGACGATGAATTTGAAAAGCTTTTTAAAGTGAAGGTAGACTTTGATGATAAGATGGATACTGGAAAGGAAAATGAGCTTAAAATTGCTCAATTCATTAGCTATTACTGCAAAAGAAAAAACATTAAGCATTTGGATGCAACCGGTGTTGCTAAGGTTATAGAATATTGCAGCAGAATCGCAGAAAATCAAAATAAGTTATCAACACGCTTTAGTAAAATTGCAGAATTGCTAATAGAAGCGGATGCTTGGGCAGAAGTAGATAAGGAACCGTATATCCGTGATAAACATATCAAAAAAGCCTATGATGAAAAGATTTATCGAAACAATATGATAGAAGAGAAAATGCTGGAGATGTACAAAACAAGAAAAGTCATTATCGATATTAAGGAAAGAAAAATAGGCCGAATTAATGGATTATCTGTTATGAATCTGGGTGATCATGTGTTTGGGAAACCATCAGTCATTACAGCTACGACTTTTATTGGCCACAAAGGAGTTATTAATATTGAGCGGGAAGTCGAAATGAGTGGTAGTATCCATGATAAAGGGGTAATGATTCTGGAGGGCTATTTAAGCGAAAAGTTTGCTCAAGATGTGCCACTCTCCCTTACAGGGAAGATATGCTTTGAACAATCTTATGGCGGGATCGATGGAGATAGTGCTTCCAGTACAGAACTATATGCACTGTTATCGAGTCTGGGAGATGTACCGCTCAAACAATACATTGCGGTAACCGGTTCGGTGAACCAAAAAGGCGAGATTCAACCAGTTGGGGGGGTAACGGAAAAAATAGAAGGATTTTTCGATATTTGCAACCACTTTGGTCTTACAGGTGATCAGGGAGTCATGATTCCTTATCAAAATATTGAGGATCTGGTTTTAAAGGACGAGGTGATTCGTGCAGTACAAAAAGGAATTTTCCATATCTATCCTGTATCCAGCATTGAAGAAGGAATAGAGATACTAACGGATAAATCGTATCTTGATATATATGAGCGTATTAAAGGGAAATTGCATAAATATGCTGACTCAGACAATCAATCCACTGCTTCAGGAAAAAACTTAAAGAGGAAATAATGGCGGTTTTAGGAAATAGAGCGGATTCGCTCTTTTTCTGCTTATATTATATCATTAGCAAGTTATTAATAATTAAAATTATGTAAAGACTTCATAAAATGGAGGAATTTCTCAATCGGATATGGTATATTTTAAAAGGACAAAGTTTTCTGCATTGAAAGTAGGATAAAAAAATGAAAAAAGATAAAATATAACAATAGTTAGTATGAAATGTAATGAAAGCTATTATAGAATCAAGGAGGTAAATAAATATGAGCAGCATACATGAATTACCTTTTTTACAAGAAAAGATTCAGGAACTAAAAGATCAAGGAGTATATCGAAGACTGCCCATCTTAGAAGGGGCGAATGAATCTGAGATTGTACTTAACGGAAAAAGAGTGATTAATCTTTCTTCTAACAATTACCTGGGATTTGCCAATCACCCAAGATTAAAAAAAGCATCTATCGAGGCAGTAGAAAAATATGGTGTAGGTGCAGGTGCCGTGAGGACAATTATTGGAAATATGGATATTCATGAAGAAATGGAGACCCTTTTAGCAACATTTAAACGGGAAGAGGCTGTAATGACTTTCCAATCCGGTTTTAATTGCAATGCCGGAACCATACAAGCAGTAACAGAGGCCGGAGATATTATTATCTCAGATGAACTGAATCACGCGAGCATCATTGATGGAGCAAGATTAAGCAAAGCGGATAAGACAGTTTATAAACATAATGACATGAATCATCTTGAAAAAGTATTAAAAGAAAGTAGAGATAAATATAGAAACATACTGATCATTACCGACGGTGTGTTCAGTATGGATGGAGACATTGCAGATTTACCTTCTATTGCTACTCTGGCGGAGAAGTATAATGCCATGACCTATGTTGATGATGCCCATGGCTCTGGTGTATTAGGAGAAAGTGGCCGAGGAACAGTAGATCATTTCCATCTGCACGGTAGGATTGATTTTAGCATTGGAACTCTGTCGAAGGCCATCGGTGTCATTGGTGGATATGTAGCAGGAAGTAAAACTGCTCAGGAATGGCTAAACCATAGAGGAAGACCTATCCTCTTCAGTACGGCTCTCCCGCCTGCTGCCGTGGGTGCGATTATGGAAGCAGTGAAAATGTTGATGGAAACCACCGAGTATACGGATAAGCTGTGGAAAAACGCCAGGTACTTCAAAGAGAAGTTAGGGAAATTAGGCTTTAATACTGGTCACAGTCAAACACCTATTACTCCAGTAATTATTGGGGACGAAGCAAAGACGATGGAGTTTTCCAGAACCTTGCTTGATAATGGTGTATTCGCTTCGGGAATTGTATTTCCTACAGTTCAAAAGGGAACGGGAAGAGTTCGATGCATGGTAACGGCTGGACATACGGAAGAACAATTAGATCGTGCCATTGCTGCTTTTGAAAAAGTTGGAAAAGAAATGAATTTAATATAAAATGAGTATAAAAAGTGACCGGATGATTTTCGGTCATTTTTTTATCGTAGTAAATTTATTCATTCACATGATTCTTAAAGCTTGTTGTATAATAATATATAAGTTGTAATAGCTTTATTGCAATTTATATAATATCTAAATCTACATTGAGGTGATGGGAATGATTATCGGGACATGTACTGTAGAATTAGTGATGTTTGAACCAAATTCCCTAAAGGAAAAAAGACATATCATAAAAAGTCTGATTGGAAGACTTCAGTCTAGATTTAATGCTTCCATAGCAGAGATAGATCTACAGGAGAAGTGGAAGAGTGCGGTGATTGGTGTTGCCTGTGTAACAACCACTACAAAGCATGCAAATCAGATGATTGATAATATAATTAAGTTTATTGAGGGGGATAATAGGGTAGAGATTGTACAGTTACATATTGAAATATTATAGTATTTATTTTCTATATCCATTGATAACAAAGGAATAAACAGAAAGGTGAGGATATTTTGAAGAAGAAAGCAGATAAGGTCTTAAATAAGAAACAAATCCATCAAGTACTAGAGAAATTAGAAGCGACGTATCCTGATGCTGTATCAGAGTTGGATTATCGGACACCTTTTGAATTATTGATTTCGACAATACTGGCAGCCCAATGTACGGATGTGCGGGTGAATCAGGTAACGAAAAAGCTATATCAACATTATAATACACCGCAAGCACTGCTTGCCCTTACAGAAGAAGAATTGGGAGAGTGGATCCACAGTTGTGGCTTTTATAGAAGTAAATCAAAAAACATATTAAGTACCTGTCGTATTCTTATGGAAAAGTATGGAGGAGAAGTGCCGCAAACAAGGGAAGCGTTGATGGAGCTTCCCGGGGTAGGCAGAAAGACAGCCAATGTTGTGATTAGTAATGCTTTTGGGAAACCGGCTATTGCAGTGGATACCCATGTTTTTAGAGTATCCAATAGGATTGGATTAGCTCATAGTGATAACGTAGAAGATACGGAACAGCAATTAATGAAAAATATACCGGAGGATCAGTGGTCTGATGCACACCACTGGTTGATCTACCATGGCCGTAGAATCTGTAAAGCAAGGAAACCGTTATGTGAAAAATGTCCTATAAGTGAAGAATGTTTATATTATGAGGAATTAACCAAGAAGAACTAGATTCGATCTCGTTCTTCTTTTCTTTAGAATAGAAAAGGAAAATGTAAAAATATGACGAATAATAAATAAGGATCTAAAGACGAAAAGAGGTGTGGCTCATGGCGGAAGCTGGAGGACAAAGAATCAGTCCCCATGAAGTGATGTTTTCGCTGGACATTGGAACCAGAAACGTAGTAGGTGTAGTAGGCAGATGGGAAGAAGATCAATTTACCGTGATTGATGTAGAAGTCATAGAACATCCAAGCAGATCTATGTATGATGGACAAATTCATGATATTGATAAGGTTGCTGCAGTAGCAGAGTGTGTTAAAAATAATCTTGAAGGCAGATTAGGTTTTTCCTTGCGTCAAGTAGCCATTGCTGCAGCGGGTAGAGCATTAAAAACCTATCAGGTTCATGTAAGCAGAGAACTGGATATTACAAAAACCATCGATAAACGTGTGATAGATAGTTTAGAAATAGAAGGCATTCAAAAAGCGCAGCAAGCTCTGGAACATGAATCAGCAGATAAAGACACGAAATATTATTGCGTAGGTTATACCGTGATCACGTATTATTTGAATGATGGTATTATGACCACATTAAAAGGACATAGAGGAGACAAGATCGGCGCAGATATTCTGGCCACATTTCTTCCTCATGTAGTAGTAGACAGTCTTTATGGGGTTATGGAAAGAATTGGGTTAGATGTAATGAATCTTACCTTAGAGCCTATTGCTGCGATTCATGTTGCGATTCCTCCGAAATTACGTTTGTTAAATCTGGTGCTAATAGATATCGGTGCAGGAACTTCTGACATTGCAATAACACAGGACGGTACTGTGGTGGCTTATGCTATGGCCTCAGTAGCGGGTGACGAAATTACAGAAGCAATTGCAAAGACCTTCTTGCTAGACTTTGACAGCGCAGAAAAATTAAAAATAACATTAAATAAAAAAGAAAAGCACCACTTTAGTGATATTGTAGGAATACCCTATGAAATGACTACAAGTGAAATTATTGAACGTATTTCTGATGTTATTGAAGGTTTGGCAGCAGAGATTGCTGAAAAGATCATTAACTATAATGGAAAGGCACCTAGCGCTGTCTTTTGCATCGGTGGCGGAAGTCAGATTCCAACCTTTACACAGCATCTGGCGAATAAGCTTGGACTACAAAAAGAAAGAGTGGTTGTCAGAGGAACGGAAATAATTGAAAATATAGTTTTTCAGTGTGAAAAATTAGAAGGACCCGAATTCATCACGCCCATTGGTATCGGTTTGATTGCTTTGAAGGATCGTGAACAAGATTTTATCCATATTCACGTAAATGAAACAGCTATCAAGCTGTTGAATACGAAACAAATGTATGTTTCCGATGCCCTTATCCGAATTGGATATAATGCAAGAAAGCTAATCGGCCGAAGAGGGAAAGGATTAAACTATTTTGTGAATGGTGTCCAAAAAGTTATTGCCGGAGAGCCGGGTGAGGCAGCAAAAATCTTTATAAATGGTGCTCTTGGAAGTCTCGATACGAAAATAAAAAATCGAGACAATATCGTAATAGAACCTGCTTTCGATGGTAAGGATGTGAGAATCTCTTTAAATGAATTGTTCATGGAAGCTAAAACTGTTCAATTCAATGGCTTGGATTTTAAACTAATGGGTGAACCGCTTATAAATGGAAAGCCAGCAGCGTTGAATTACATTATTCAGGAAGGCGATCAGATTACTTACCGAGAGATTCAGCATATGGATGAATTACTGTTGCGATTCCAAAAAAAGATGGAGCTATGCAGGGTATTTGTAAATGGGGAGGAAGTCCAAAGCGACTATTTGTTGAAAGATAAAGATCAAATAAGGATTGAAGAAATAGAAGCGGAGCAAGAAAAAGATATAATACATTGCGGCGCTGATACTGAGTATAAAATGGAAAATACCATAGATCAGCCGAAAGATGATGAAAATCATGAAATACTGATTTATGTAAACAATGAACCAATTTTACTGAATGCTGCAAAGAAAACTCCCTATATTTTTGTAGATGTTTTCAATTATATAGATTTTGATCGTACAAAAGTCCAAGGAATTCTCATTTTAAAACTGAATGATCAAAGAGCAAATTATACAGATCTGATACAAGCCGGAGATCGAATAGAAATTTATTGGGAATAGGCGATCAGCTCTAATATAAATTTAAAGAAACTAGAGGAGCGATCCTCTAGTTATTTTTGGTTGCGGAGGCAGGATTCGAACCTACAGCCTCCGGGTTATGAGCCCGACGAGCTACCATTGCTCTACTCCGCGTCGGTAAATTTCTACTATTATAGTATATGTACACAGACTAAAGATTATACATGGGTTTTTAGAAGTTCGAAACTTATAGAAAAGGGGGAGGGAGAAATCTCCCTCCATCATGAAAGGGGAAAAATTTACGCGTGGACCTATGTCCACTACATATTATGCATGTACAAAGAATAGGTGACAAGATCCCACAACGGAAAAGCTTTAAGTTGGGCATTAAATTTGTATTACATTATGTTCAATCAAGCAAATATAATGTATATTAGTAATATAGGTGTGTCAAATGTAATAATATAAAAACAAACAGATCTCGCTAAATTAGAATTCAAAACGCAGGAAGGGAGGAAAAAAAGATGGATGCAAAAGCTACAAGCAGCACAAAACGAAAGAACTTTGTTGCAGGAATTATCATCGTATTATTGAGTTTTTTAGTTTCTACTACAGGAATAACTTTTTTTCTGATTCATCGTGATACAATCTATAATGGTGTAACCATAGAAAACATGGATATGGGCGGCCTATCTATTGCTGAGGCTAGAAAAAAGGCAGAAGAACGTTTTGAGGATAGTGTTACTCAAAAAAAGATTCTACTGAAATATGGAGATAAAGTATGGAGCTTTACTGGTGAGGATATCGGATATGATCTCAACTTTACAAAAGCAGTCAATGAAGCATACAATATCGGGCGGGAAGGCAACTATTTTGAGAGGTTGCAAAAAATCATCTCTCTCTATCGCAGGCCTGAAAATATAATGCTGACACCTGTTTATGATCAAGAAAAGATTGAAAAGCAATTATCTGCCATCAAAAAAAGTATTGATAAACCGGCAAAAAATGCAATTATAACCCGAACAAACGGAAAATTTGCCATAACACCTGAAATCACAGGCCTTCAAATGGATATAGAAAGAGCAAATCATTCTATCATAGAGGCTATATTGGATAGGAAAAATTCTTCTGAGACTACGATCGAGCTTCCGGTAGAAGTTCAATCTCCTAGAATTACCTCAGAGAGTCTTAGCTATATTAATGATTTGCTGGGTGTCTATACTACACAGTTCAATGCGGGAAATAAGAACCGCAGTCAAAATATCATTTTATCCTCGAATGCAATTAATGGAACTGTATTAATGCCAAATGATGTTTTTTCCTTTAATGAGAGAGTGGGTCCCCGAAGTAGGGAACGAGGCTATCAGGATGCTCCTGTTATTTTTAAAGGTGAATTGGTAGAAGGCTTAGGGGGCGGGGTATGCCAAGTTTCAAGCACCATCTATAATTCGGTTCTGATGAGCAACCTAAAAATTGTAGAACGTGTAAATCATAGTATTCCCTCTACCTATGTACCAAAAGGTTTAGATGCAACAGTTTCCTATGGTGTGTTAGATTTTAAGTTCCAAAATACATTTTCTCAACCTATTTATATTGAATCGAGCGTCCATGGAAATCAATTGACGATAAGAATTTATGGTTTAAAGACCGATAACAGGTTGATAAAAATTGAAACGAAAGAAACAGAAGTTGTAAAACGAGGTTCAGAGATAAAGTATGATGCAAACCTATTACAAGGCATGCAGCGTGTTGAACAAGAAGGGAGAGACGGGTACAAAATAACTACTTACAAGGTTTTATATGAGAATGGTGTAGAAGTTGAGAGAAATGTAGTTTCCAAAGACTATTACAGACCTCAAAAACAAATTATTGTTAAAGGGACAAAAAAACCTCAACCTGTAAAGAACAGTAAACAGGAGTCCGCAAATACAGTGCAAAACAATATTGAACCAGCCCAGTAATACCTTTTCTAAGTGATCATGCTGCTGCGATTTTTATAAAACGATATTTATAGTAGAAGTCTTAATGATGTTTGAGGTGATCAGATGAATCAGGATTTATTTGACAGAGAAATACAATGTCCTGTGTGTAAAAATATTTTTCATACGAAGAGAGTAAAGAGTTCAGCATGTAGAATTGAAAAACGGGATACAGATTTTTGTGTTGTTTACAGTAGCACAAATCCAATGTTTTATGGCGCCCATGTATGTCCCATGTGCGGTTATGCTGCCATGGAAAGTGTATTTAAGGATATAACTCCGCAAGGAAAGAAAGTGATCGAGACTGCCATAACAAAAAGGTGGGTACAGCGAAGTTTTGGAGAAGAAAGGAGCGTTTATGATGCCATTGAAGCCCATAAGCTGGCATTAATTTGCGGGCAGGTTCTAAATCACAAAAAAGGTGCTTTAGGAAATATTTGTTTAAAATTGGCTTGGTTTCATCGATTTATCAATAATGAAAGAGAACGGGAGTTCCTGCATCATGCACAAACCTGCTTTGAGGAGGCATTTTTACATGAATCGCTGCCTATAGGCAATCTTGATGAAGTATCTCTAACCTATCTCATCGGAGAATTAAATCGGAGGCTAGGAAAATATGAGGAATCTATTGACTGGTTTAATAAGGCAGTAGAGAATCCTTTGATTAAAAGAAATAAGAAACTGGAAGCACAAGCGAGAGAACAATGGCGGCTTGCTAAGGAAGAATTTAAAAAACTAAAAAACGATGTGCGGGTGGTATAAATGACGACCGTGTACTATGCTAAGGCAGCTACTGTCTTGGGTAAGTTCTATGTAGCAACCAGCGATATAGGTTTATGCAAACTTACGCTGGAATGTGAAGAAGAAAGCAGCTTTTTTAAGTGGCTGCATGAAAAATTTAATCTTGTTGAAGAAAACTATGATAAAAATGAGCATATAATAAATCAGTTGAAATCCTACGCAAAAGGAAATATAAAGGAGTTCCATACAAAATTTCATTTGGTCGGAACGCCTTTTCAGAAGAAGGTATGGCAGGCATTGGTTTCTGTACCTTATGGTACTGTTTGCAGTTATAAGGATATTGCTGTAAAAATTGGAACGCCTAAAGGTTTTCGGGCTGTTGGCATGGCAAATAATAAAAATAATATTCCCATCATTATACCTTGCCACCGGATTATTGGTGCAAACGGGAGTTTGGTCGGTTATGGCGGAGGCTTAGATTTCAAGAGAAAGCTGTTATCCCTTGAAGGCGTTACCATTCACGAAGGAAAAGCTGTTACGAATATGTAGCAGCTTTATTTTTTGATTTGATTATCCTGCGTGAGGAGGGGGTACTTTGTATAAAACAATGATGGTGCTGGGATTGTTGCGAATGATGAAAAATAGAGCACGTACATCGAAGAGAAAGCCCGTTGTATTTATTCCTGGCTTATTTGGTTCGATGGGTGACGAGATTATACCGGGAACAGGTGCCTGGAACTTTGGAATGGCTTCCTCTGTGTATGAACCTTTTATCAAAAGTATTGAAGAATTAGGATATGTTCGAAATAAGGATTTATTTATAGCCTTTTACGATTGGAGAAAGGATTGCAATTATATCTCAACACATTTTTTGAAAAAGGTTATCGATCATGCAAAAAAAGTAACAAGGAGTGATCAAGTTGATGTAATCTGCCATAGTATGGGCGGTCTCGCTGCGAGAGCTTATGCGCAAGGCAAGGCCTATGAAAATGACATTGATAATCTAATCATTATTGCAACCCCCAATGCAGGCGCAGTAGATGCTTATTATTTTTGGTCCGGCGGAGAGCTTCCTTATGAGCAAAATATCTTCAGAACCTTGATGGAAGGATATCTATGGATACTTGAGCGTGTATATGGTACTGAAAACGATATGGAAACAATCCATCGTTACTTATTGGGTGCAAGAGACCTGCTTCCTGGGAAAAAATATAATCACTATCTATACAGAATAGATCAAATGGGACGGATGAACTTTGTACCTTATGCAAGTATGCAACAACAAAATGCTTTTATAGATGCACTGAATGAAGATGAAGGAATCCTATCTCGCAGAGGGATCAAAGTAACCTTGCTTGGAGCAAAAGGCATAGAAACCAATCAATATCTGCATGTGGACAGAAACTATAGAGACGATATTGGAAGATGGGCAGATGGCAAAGTTCTGGAAGCCTACAAGTCTGTAGAGGGCGACGGTACAGTTATGCTGAAAAGTGTATTGGCGATTGAGGGAGATACCTATATTTTTCATGGAAGTCATACAGACATGTTAAAAAAATGCAGCTTCGTTCTTCGAAAAAAACTGGGAGTTCCAGAGGATGTGGCATTTAGTGAGCAAGAGGATCGTATAGAAAGGCATTTGAGCATATTGGTGGAGGGCAGTGGCGATGTTATGGTAAAGACCCTGACAAATCAAGGGGTTCACACAGTATATTCCGGTATGGAAAGACGGAATGGATTATATCAACAGCGTTTTCAATCTGGACTGCAGTGGATTATGCTTACCAATCATAATCCTGCTTCTTATTATATTGATTTTTATGCAAAAGAAAGCGGTGCAGTAAGCCTTCTAATCATGGACAGTGATGGAAAAACCAGTAGAATCAAAAATAAGCAGGTGGTAGCTGGGAAGAGTTATCGCGTATCAATATAGGCATGGGAAAGAAATTGCATAATATTTAAAAATCTGGTATAGTTTAGTTATAATATAAAGAATGTCCCTCAAGCAGCAGGGACATATTTTTTGCATATATTTAAATCCTATACACTACTGAATTTTGAGGTGATATTTTGAAGGGGAAAATTACATTGGTTACCGGCGGTGCCAGGAGTGGAAAGAGTTCTTACGCAGAGAACTTAGCGAAGCAATCTTTGGGGCCCGTGGCATATCTGGCAACAGCAATCGCCTTTGATCAAGGGATGAAGGATAGAATTAAGAAGCATCGGGAGAGTAGACCCCAGCAATGGACTACTTACGAAGCATATAAGGATCTATATAACCTAGTGCCGGAAATTGCACAATCCCATGACACGATTTTATTGGATTGTGTTACTGTTATGACAACAAATCTAATGTTTGAATATGAAAATCTAGATTGGGAAATCGTGCAGCATGAGGAAATAGATAGGATGGAAGACCGTATTAAGCAACAATTTGTAGGATTGCTAAAATCCTGTCAAGAATATGGACTTTGGCTGATTTTGGTAACCAATGAGGTAGGTATGGGGATCGTTCCGGAAAATCGGTTAGCGCGAATATTTAGGGATATGGCCGGAAGGATAAACCAATTAATCGCACAAGAAGCGGATGAAGTTTATTTTACAGTCTCTGGGATACCCATGAAAATAAAGTAAAGGAGTAAATGCAAAATGGAGAAAAAGTTAGATAAAGGACTTATACAGGTTTATACAGGAGATGGAAAGGGAAAAACAACGGCTGCATTAGGACAAGCCTTAAGAACCGTAGGACGCGGGTATAAGGTATATATGATACAGTTCTTGAAAGGTGGAGACTCAGGAGAATTACATAGTGTAGAGCGGCTATCGCCAGATTTTCAAATTTTTCGTTTTGATAAAATAAAGAAATTCTTTTGGACGCTGAATGAAGAAGAAAAAGCAGATTTAAAGAAAAGAATTGATGAGGCTTTTGATTTTGCCGTCAAAGTGGTCAAAGAAGAGCACTGTAATGTGTTGATTCTGGACGAAATTATGGGTGTGTTATCTAATAAGCTGCTTTCAATAGAACAGATTTGTCAGCTGATTCGGGAAAAGCCTGATCATATGGAGCTGATATTGACTGGAAGGAATGTACCTCAGGAAATTGTAGAACTTGCAGATTATGTATCTGAAATAAAAATGATTAAACATCCTTTTCAAAAAGGGATTCATGCCAGGGAAGGAATTGAGCAATAATGAAAAGGCTGATTCTAATGATCCAGTTCTTAACCCGAATTCCCATACAAGTTCAATTAGAAGTTGAGGAGAGGGACTTCTTAGATGGGGTTATTTATTTTCCTCTGGTAGGCTTGATTATTGGTATGTTTGTTTTGTCTTTTTACCACCTGGGGCTTTGGTTAGGGGGATCTTTCCTAGCAGCAGTAATGGCTGTAGCTATTGAAGTCTTTATCACAGGGGGACTGCATTTAGATGGCCTAGGAGATACCTTCGACGGCATATACAGTAATCGTCCAAAAGACAGAATACTAGAGATTATGAAGGATAGTCGTTTAGGAACAAATGCAGCTTTAGCCATATTGATTACACTGCTTTTAAAGATTGCCTTCATCGCTAATATTGATCCACCCCGTGCAGCTGCAATTCTTTTGCTCATGCCTGTATTTTCAAGGTTCATCTTAGTATTTTCCAGCAGATATGCCAAATACGCGCGGCCGAATGGCATGGGAAATTTGTATATTGGGAAAGTCACCAATCGACAGTTGCAGATCGCAGGTGTCATAACCTTGGGATGCTGCTTAATAAATCTTTGGTCCATACCCTTTATGGTTATTGGCTGTCTTTTCAGCCTTCTGTATATTCACCATATTACCGGAAAGATAGATGGAATGACAGGAGATACGCTAGGTGCATTATGTGAGCTTATGGAGCTGGTTTATCTTTTTTATTTTTTAGTTGTATTAAATTTAATTTGGTGAGGAATCTATGGAGTTAATATTAGTAAGACATGGCGAAACACAATTAAATTATGAAAAAAAATTTTGTGGCTGGTCAAATCCAGATCTGACAGCAGAAGGGCTCTTACAAGCAAAGGCTGCTGGCGATAAGCTAAAACATCAGCCGATTCATCAAATATTTTGCAGTGATTTGAGTAGGACGATGCAGACGGCAGAACAGATTAACCGCCATCATCAGCTGGAGATAAAGCCGTCAAAAAATCTTCGAGAAATGAATTTTGGCTTGTGGGAAGGTTTAACCTATACAGAGATACAAAAACAGTATCCGGCAGAAGCTGCTACTTGGGGAAAGGACTGGTTGGAGTATCCAGTACCAGAAGGTGAAAGCCTGCAGTTTATGTATGAACGTATTATTCAGTATATAGAAGAGATCGTGAACTGCAATACGGGCAAGCGAATCCTTATTGTATCTCATGCAGGCTGCATAAGAGCAATACTAGCCCATTACATAGGAAGAGGAATCCAGGACTATTGGCGGTATAAGATTGAGCACTGTGGTATTGCGAAAATAGAAATTTTAGACAATTATACTGTACTTTCTGCCTTAAACCAGTAAGGTAGTATTTATCATAAAATGCATAAATTGCATAAAAACATGTCTATATTGTAGAAAACCAGGAAAATATTAAGAAATCTATTGATAATTGACAAAAAATTTGATACCATGATAACAAGTAAATATGATACAAACAGGTGTCGAAGTACTTAATAGGGAAGTTCGGTGTAAGACCGACACAGCCCCCGCTACTGTGAGTGAGGATGAAATTGGCAAATAGCCACTTGTTATATACAAGGAAGGCGCCGAAAGTAAGTAGATTCACGAGTCAGGAGACCTGCCTGTTTTGATCTGCTGTATGACCTTCGGCGGGAAGGAAAAAGTAGAATATACAATAGTGTGTTCATACCCTGACCGAATTGGTTAGGGTTTTTATGTTACTTGAAGAAGGGAAGGGTACGTATGAATTACCCCAGATTTGTTTTAGCAGGTACACAAAGCGGTGTGGGCAAAACAACGATTTCCATCGGTATCATGGCAGCATTAAAGAAAAAAGGCTATAGGGTACAAGCCTTCAAAGTAGGACCGGATTATATTGATCCTGCATTCCATAGTTTTGTTACCGGAAATGCTTCTCGTAACCTGGATGGTTGGATGCTGGAGGAAGCTGTAGTTAGGGAATTGTTTGTAAAAAATGCCTATGGAAAAGATATCGCAGTGATAGAAGGTGTGATGGGTTTATATGATGGCTTTGGGATTGAAAAGGATCAGGGAAGTACAGCCCATATCTCTAAAATACTCAATGCTCCTGTAATCCTTATTATTAACGGAAACGGTATGTCTGCCAGTGCTGCTGCTCAGGTATTGGGATATAAAGCCTTTGATCCTGACGTAAACATTCAGGGTGTAATTATCAACAACCTTTCCGGCGAAAAGCATTATGAACTGCTAAAAGCTGCTATAGAAAGGTATACAGGAATACCTTGTTTGGGATATATGAAAAATAACAGTGCTATTCAATTGAAAAGCAGACATCTTGGTCTAATTCCCAGTGTTGAGGTAGAAGATCTGCGAAAGAAAATTGATGAAATTGGAGACATGGTAGGAGAAACCATCGATCTTGACCGGCTGATGGAAACCAGTAAAAACACAAAGTCGCTTCAATCGGTGCAATATTTTTCTAAAGAAAATGCAGCAATAGATCAGGTACATATTGGTGTAGCTTTAGATAAGGCATTTAACTTTTATTATAAAGATAATCTGGATTTATTAGAAGAATTGGGTGCAAAATTAATTTATTTTAGTCCTTTAGAGGATGAAAAATTACCGGAAAATATCCATGGTTTATATTTTGGGGGTGGATTTCCAGAGGTATTTGCAGATCAATTAGAGAAAAATTTTACCATGAGGCAGGACATAAAAAATTTAGTGGATTTGGGAATACCAACCTATGCGGAGTGCGGCGGATTGATGTATTTAACAGAGGCCATAACGACATTGGAAGGTAAGCGGCATGAAATGGTGGGAATCTTTGAGGCGGAAACGACTATGACCAACCGTCTGCAGCGATTTGGTTATGTAGAGGTGAACATCGAAAAACCTTGTGTGATTAGTCATATACCTGTCCGAGTGAAAGGTCATGAGTTCCATCGATCGATTATTACTTCTCCCCAAAACGCAGATTATGGGTATCAAGTAGTGAAAAAAAGAAGTGGAGAACCAGTGAATTCATGGCATTGTGGATTGCTAAAACAGAATGTACTAGCAGGTTATGCACATATTCATTTTTACAACCACAAAGAACTTGCCAAAGACTTCATTGAAAACTGCAGAAATTTTATGGATGGGAGAGGTGATCATCATGAAAAATAAGAAATTGATGTTTCAAGGGACAGCTTCATCAGTTGGAAAAAGTCTTTTAACAGCGGCCTTCTGTAGAATATTCCAGCAAGACGGCCACCGGGTAGCGCCCTTTAAGTCTCAAAATATGGCATTAAATTCATATATCACAAGAGCAGGTTTAGAAATGGGCAGAGCTCAAGTAGTTCAAGCAGAAGCTGCTTGTGTAGAAGCGGATGTACGAATGAATCCCGTACTGCTTAAGCCTACCAGCGATAAAAAATGTCAGGTAGTTTTAAACGGAAAAGTATATAAAAACATGACTGCCATGGAATATCATGCGTTCAAGCCAGAGCTTGCACAGATGATAAAAGAAACCTTTGATAGCCTGGCGGCTGATCATGATATTATTGTATTGGAAGGTGCTGGAAGTCCTGCAGAGATCAATTTACGAGAGAATGATCTTGTAAATATGGGTATGGCAGAAATGGCTGATGCCCCCGTTATTCTAATTGGAGATATCGACCGAGGGGGTGTGTTCGCATCTCTGGCTGGTACAATGATGTTGCTGACGGAAGAGGAACGGTGCCGTGTGAAGGGGATTATTATTAATAAGTTTCGCGGAGATGTAGAGATTTTAAAGCCTGGCATTCAGATGCTGGAAGATATCGTAAAGATTCCAGTATTAGGTGTAATTCCATATTATAACGTTCAGATTGAAGATGAGGACAGTTTAGCAGAACGCTTTTATACGCAAAAAAGGCAAGAAGGTCAAATCAAGGTAGAAGTATTGTATCTGCCTCATGTATCTAATTTCACTGATTTTAATGTATTTGAAACTCAAGAGGATGTACAGCTTAGATATGTAATGCGGGGAGAGAAAATTGGAGATCCTGATATCTTAATTATACCGGGTTCAAAGAATACCATCGAAGACCTGCTATATTTGAAAGAAACCGGATTAGAAGAGCAAATTCTCAAGCTTCACCGTGACGGCAAGCTTATTGTAGGGATTTGCGGAGGATATCAAATGCTTGGGAAACAACTCCACGATCCTTATGGTACGGAAAGTGCCATTGAAGAAATGAACGGACTAGGGCTCTTAGATGTTGAAACCGTCTTTGAACTTGAAAAAGTGACAACGCAGGTAGACGCAAGGATTATACCACAACTCCCTGGCGTATTGGAGGGAACACAGGGAATGATCGTTTCCGGCTATGAAATTCATATGGGCAAAACAACCCTTGGAAGCGATTGCATTGTAATGAATCAAATCACAAACAGCCTAGGTGAATCCGTAGACTTGAAGGATGGATGTGTCAATGTAGAAGGTAACGTGATGGGAACCTACATTCACGGGATTTTCGACAACATTCCATTTACTAGAAAAGTGTTGAACAATATACGAAAATCAAAGGGACTAGACGAAAAAGAGAGCACTACAGAAAGTTTCCATGCTTTTAAAGAAGCTGAATATAATAAACTGGCGCAAATTGTGCGTGAGAATATAGACATGGAGAAGATCTATGGTATCTTAAACGGAGAACAGTGATGATCAAAATCTTTATTGGATATATTTGTGATCTTGTATTTGGAGACCCCTACTGGCTTCCCCATCCCATTAGATTTATTGGGAATGGAATTAGCAGTACGGAACGAAAACTCCGGAAATTTTTCAAAGGAGCGACCCAGGAAAAGATTGGGGGAATCCTATTGTTTGTTGCTGTTGTAAGCAGCAGCTATTTGCTAACATTTTTATTGCTGTGGTTTGCACAAAAACTTCATCCAACCATTCGGTTTATAGTGGAAACCTTTTTAATCTTTCAGATATTAGCAACAAAAAGTTTAGATATAGAGAGCAGAAAGGTATATACACAATTAAAGCATGGCAATATCCTTGAGGCGCGTAAGTATCTATCCTATATTGTAGGAAGGGATACGACCCATTTAGATGAAAAGGAAATCGTACGAGGTGCTGTTGAGACCGTTGCAGAAAACATTTCCGACGGTATTATCGGACCATTAATGTATATTTTTATTGGGGGAGCGCCTTTAGGAATGGCTTATAAAGCTGTGAACACCTTGGATTCCATGGTAGGGTACAAAAATGAAAAATATCTTCATTTTGGCTGGGCATCCGCGAAGCTAGATGATTTGGCAAATATAATCCCTGCAAGATTGACTGCTTTTTTCATCGTTATATCTGCGGGGTTGCTTAGATATGATTGGCTAAACAGTTTTAAAATATTAAAGCGAGACAGAAGAAATCATAAGAGTCCAAATAGCGGCTATCCTGAAGCTGCTGTGGCAGGAGCACTGAATATACAAATCGGGGGAACCAATTCTTACTTTGGACAAATGATGGAAAAACCAACCATAGGTGATAAGTTGAAGGAGTTAGATAAGGAAGATCTTCTTCGAACGATAAGAATAATGTATGGTGCATCGGCAATAGGCGTGCTCTTTTTTTCTATTATACGATGGATGGCAAATATACAATGGGGGATCAGATGATGAAAGTAGCAAAACATGGTGGAAATATTTATGAAGTTGCTTTAGAGAGAGGCATTGAAATGGAAGAAATTCTTGATTTTAGTGCGAACATTAATCCCCTTGGGATTCCTGACTCGTTGAAAGAGGCTATAATGGATAATATACATATCATTGAACGTTATCCCGATCCTGAATATAAGGAATTGGTAAAGGCGATAGCAGATTATCACGGAGTAGACCAGCAGTGGATCGCTGTAGGAAACGGCGCTACTGAACTGATTTTTGCATTGGCAGCCAGTTTAAATTCTAAAAACAGCCTCATTCTGGCACCTACTTTTTCCGAATATGAAAGAGCGCTTTTGAAAGCAAAAAGTGAAGTGCATTATTACTATTTAAAAGAAGATAATGGTTTTCAAATAGATGAGGGCTTCAAGAAGATGCTCAACCCAGAAATAGACCTCTTGGTACTTTGCAATCCCAATAATCCTACGGGACAGTTTCTAAAGCGTCAACAGATGATGGAGATTCTTCAACATTGCAGGGAACATGGTATTCGCCTTGTGGTGGATGAAGCCTTTATAGACTTTGTTGAAGGAGGGGAAATGGAAACCATGATTGCTTGTATGCATGAATATAATCACCTCTACGTGATTCGGGCTCTAACAAAATTTTTCGCGATTCCTGGGCTTCGGTTAGGTTATGCTGTTACTTCCAATGAGAACATCCTCGGGCGAATACGTGATAATAGGGAACCTTGGAGTATCAATAGCCTAGCAGCTTTGGCCGGAGAAATTGTACTAAAGGATAAAACCTATATCCAAGCTACTAAGAATTGGATAGGTGAAGAAAAAGATAATCTCTTCAAGGCATTGAATGCCATTGAAGGCATTAAAGCATATAAGCCGGAAGCGAATTACATTTTTTTCAGTTATGGTAAAAGTGATAATTGCTTGAAGGAAGTACTACTTTCAAAAAAAATACTCATTAGGAGCTGTGGCAACTACAAGAATTTAACCGATCGATTTTATCGTGTTGCGATTAAAGATAGAGCTTCGAATGAAAAATTGATCCAAGCATTGAAAGAGGTAATTTATGAAGATTAAAGCCATATGTCCAGCTTCCTGTGGAGAACTGCTGCAGGGAGTGATTGGTACAAGTGAAAAGTTAATTTCATATCCTGTTGATATGTATGCAGCGGTAACAATAGAAGAATCAAAAAATCCGATTAGACCTATCAATCGAAAAAAAGCAGTAGAAGGGATGTATAAAACCCTTGAACACTTTGGAATGCCTCGATGCATAGGGGACACCTTTTCAGTAGAGGTAGTTTCACAAATTCCGGTTGCCAAGGGGATGGCCAGCAGTACTGCCGATATTGCTGCTTCTATTATGGCTACTGCAACCCTGTTAGGCAAGGAGATCAACAACGATGAATTAGGAAAATTATGTGTTGCCATTGAGCCTACTGACAGCACCATCTTTCCTACTTTGACGTTATTTGATCACTTGAAGGGTATACGGATTGAGAGCTATGATTGGATTCCAAGGCTAAATGTTCTTGTTTTGGAATCAGAGAAGATATTAGATACACAGGATTTTAGGAAAAATGATTATACAAGGGAAAGATTGGAGAACCAAAACAAGGTGGAAGAAGCCTATCGGATCTTTCAAGAAAGCTGCAGTGTGAAAGATATCACTGGCCTTGGAAAAGCAGCAACCTTGAGTTCCTTGACAAATCAAAGTATTTTGCCAAAGGACAAATTGGAAGAAATCATTGACAGTGTCCTGGCCTTGGGATGCTATGGCGTTAATGTGGCACATAGTGGGACGGTCATTGGAATCTTATATGACAAGGAAGTAGTCGATGTGGAGGTTGTTAAGAGAAGATTTTCTAGCATGGGCGTTTTTGACAGCTATCATCGTAATTTTATAACGAGGATTGTAGAAGGCGGCGCAAAAATAATAGAAAGCAAATAGGAGGATAAACTTATGAAAAGTGCATTATTCGTTTTAGGACATGGCAGTCAAGCCCAAGAGGCAGATGAAATATTTTTTCAAATCGTAGAGCAGATAAAAAAAATCAGCAGTTTTGAATTGGTTGGCATGGGGTCTTTACAGATCTCAAAACCCAGCTTTGAAGAGGGGATTGAGGTACTCATTCAACAAGGTGCTGAGAAAATTGTGATTGTACCTATGTTTATATTCTTGGGTAATCATGTTAAGTTTGATATTCCAGAAGAATTGGAAAAATTAAGAGACAAATATCCCCAGACCGTGTTTGTGATGGCAAAGCATATCGGAGCGGATGCAAGAATTGCTGCAATTATTGATGATAGAGCAAAGGAGGCTATTGAAGGTTAATGGATTATATTAAGGTACCTCATCTCATTGAAGAAAAGAGTTTCGAGATTATTACAGAGGAATTGGGTAATAAAACTTTTCCTGAAGAAATCGGGAGGATCATCAAACGGGTAATACATACAACGGCAGATTTTCAATATGCAGATATTTTGGTGATCTCTCCTGATGCAGTTGAAAGTGCTAAGGAGGCGCTGCGTAGAGGCGTCAATATTGTAACCGATACGCAAATGGCCAAAGCTGGGATCAATAAAACAAAACTTGGCGAACTGGGTGGAGATGTTCATTGCTATATCAGCGATGTGGATGTGGCAAAAAGGGCTAAAGAAAAAGGCATTACAAGGGCAATGGTTTCTATGGAAAAAGCAATAGAAAACGAAAAAAACCAAATATTTGTAATTGGAAATGCACCTACTGCGCTATTTGAACTAAAACGTTTTATTGAGGAAAAGAAAATTCAACCGGCTTTAGTAGTCGGTGTACCTGTAGGCTTTGTAGGCGCAGCAGAATCGAAAGAAGAATTTAAGCATCTTAATGTGCCCTATATTATTACCAGAGGAAGAAAAGGCGGCAGTACAGTTGGGGCTGCGATTATCAATGCGCTGCTTTATATGCTGTAAATTAAATTGAAGCAATAATGAATCGAATACCCGAAAAGAAGGTATGTATATGTTAGAACAATATATTGTAAAAGATGGAAAAAGAATGCGATACGGATATACGACTGGATCCTGTGCAGCAGCAGCCGCTAAGGCTGCTGCTATTATGGCGTTAATGGGCAAACCGATCAAGGATATCGAAATTAATACGCCAAAGGGTTGGAATCTAGCGCTTAAGATAGAAACATGGAAAATTGAAGGAACTACTGCATGTTGTACAATTAAAAAAGACGGTGGAGATGATCCGGATAATACCCATGGAATTTTAGTTGGGGCAGCAGTAGAATTGACAGATTCTCCTGGAGTGTTGTTAAAAGGGGGAAAAGGTGTAGGTATCGTCACGAAGCCTGGACTTCAGGTTCCTCCTGGCGAACCGGCAATCAACCCAGTTCCGAGGGCAATGATCCAAAAAGAGGTTTTAGAGGTTTTACCGGAAGGAAAAGGTGCCATAATAACTATTTTTGTCCCAGAAGGGGAAGCTATTGCGAAAAAAACCTTTAATCCTAGATTAGGAATCCTTGGAGGAATTTCTATTCTTGGAACTACAGGTATCGTAGAACCCATGTCAGAGGAAGCTTTTAAAGAATCCCTGGCCTTGGAATTAAAAATGGCAGTGCAAGAGGGACTGGATCAGGTGATCTTGGTACCAGGAAACCATGGGAGGGATTTGGCCTACGAGCATTATGGTTTTTCAAAGGACAAAGTGATAAAAACCAGTAATTTTGTTGGTTTTATGTTAGAAAAATGTACTGAATACGGAATTAAAAAAGTTTTGATGATTGGTCATATTGGTAAGTTTGTCAAACTAGCTGGAGGGATTTTTCATACTCACAGTAAGGTTGCCGATAGCAGGATTGAAATACTAGCAGGGAATTTAGCATTGTTAGGTGCACCACAGTCTTTGATAAAAGAGCTTTTTAACTGTGTAACCACGGAGGCAGCCCTGACGTTAATAGAAGAAAATGGATATGAATCCCTTTATGCAATGCTGTGTACAAAGGCAGAACAGAAGTGTATGCAGCATGTGTATGAGAGCATGGAAGTTGGAATTATTATGTTCTCCATGGATAAAAGAATTTTAGGTATAGGACCGAATGGAAAAAAGTTGCTGGAGGCGTTCGCGTATGCATAAAATTTATGTGCTGGGAATGGGACCTGGAAGCAAAGAATACATTTTACCCATTACTACAGAGAAAATTCTTGAAAGTGATGTTTTAATCGGAGGCAGAAGAAATCTTCAGTACTTTGAGGAGATGGACAAAGAGAAAATTTATATAGGTGCTGATTTAGAGGGCGTGATCACCTATGCAAAGGAACAATGTAAAGAGAAAAAGGTCGCATTTCTATTATCGGGAGATACAGGTTTTTATAGTATGCTCAAGACACTAAAGCAGCATTTTCTGGCTTCGGAAATGATTGTGATACCAGGAATTAGCTCTTTTCAATATTTGATGGCACGGATCGGGGAGCCTTGGCAGGATGCTTTTATAGGGAGTCTTCATGGCAGAAGCTTTGATTTAATACAAATAGTAGCTTCTCATGAAAAGGTTGTTCTACTGACAGATACGGTAAACTCACCTAAAAAAATTGCCAGTATGCTGATAACCCATGGATTTGAAAATAAGACTATGGTTGTCGGATCAAATTTGTCTTATGAAGATGAACAGATTCTTCAGGGAATGCCGAAAGAAATTTTAGGAATGCAGGATTTTAATATGTCAGTGGTGGTGATAAAAGATGGAGAAAATCCAATGGAATTATAAAACACCTGGAATTCCGGACAGATTATTTGTTCGAGGAAAGGTGCCTATGACAAAAGAAGAAGTAAGGGCAGTAACGATTTCCAAGCTGAGACTGCAGGAAGACTCAGTAGTGTTGGATATAGGTGCTGGCACAGGATCTATTGCCATTGAAGCTGCTCATATATGCAGACAGGGAAAAGTCATTGCCATCGAGAGAAATATAGAAGGAATTCAGTTAATTCAACAAAATTGTCATCGTTTTCAAGTAGAATTAGATATTCGCCATGGCAACGGAGCTGAACTGCTTGAAACAATAGATAGCTTTGACCGTGTGGTCGTTGGAGGCAGTGGCGGAGAATTAAAGGAAATATTAACGCTGTGTCATCAAAAACTAAGGGACGAAGGCATTGTAGTAGTGAATGCCGTTACGATTGAAACCCTTTATGAGGCTACGCAATTTATGAGAGAATGTGGATATCAAGATGTAGAAGTGATATCGCTCCAGACAGCAAGAGGAAAACAATTGAGAAAATATACGCTAATGGAAGCGCTAAACCCCATTTATATTATATCCGGCAGCAAGGGGCAAGGGCTGGTACAGGAGGAAGAAAGATGAATGGAAAATTTTATGGATTAGGGATAGGACCGGGAGATCCGGAATTAGTTACAATAAAGGCTGTGAACATTTTAAATAAAGCAGATATTATCATTGCTCCAGAGACTGTCAGCGGTAAAGGCAGTGTTGCTTATGAGATTATCAAAGGGCATGTACACCAGCAGGAAAAGGTCAAATTTCAAGTATTTCCCATGACCTATGATGCAGATGCTTTAGACAGCAGTTGGAATCAAAACATGGAAGAGATTATGCTGTACTTAAATCAAGGTAAGGATGTTGCATT
Source organism: Geosporobacter ferrireducens (assembly GCF_001750685.1). Taxonomy (GTDB): domain Bacteria; phylum Bacillota; class Clostridia; order Peptostreptococcales; family Thermotaleaceae; genus Geosporobacter; species Geosporobacter ferrireducens. Next base: position 5,169,817 of record NZ_CP017269.1, read on the forward strand.
TATTACTTTAGGGGACCCGATGATTTACAGTACCTATATATATGTCATGCGCCGTATCAAGGCACAGGGAATCGAAGTAGAGACCGTACCGGGGATACCTTCCTTTTGTGCGGCCGCCAGCCGGTTAGGAATACCGCTTTCAGAAGGAGAAGAGACGATTGCCATTATTCCAGCCGCATATAAATGCGAACATATGGATGAGCTATTGACTTATGCCGATAATATAATTTTAATGAAGCCTTCTAGAGGTTTCGAAGATACCGTTGAAAAGTTAAATAAACATCAACGATTAAATAATACAGTTATGATTTCAAAATGCGGCCATGCAGATGAGCGTATAACCTACGATTTAAAGCAGCTGGTGAATGAAAAAATTGATTATTTGTCTATGATTATTGCTAAAAAGAGGGGGATGCAGGAATGATATACTTTATTGGGGCAGGACCGGGAGATCCGGAGTTAATAACGGTTAAAGGCCAAAATATTGTAAAGCAGGCAGATGTTATCGTTTATGCCGGATCGTTAGTAAACAAAGGAATTATTGATTGTAGAAAAGAAACGGCAGCGGTATATAACAGTGCATCTATGACATTAGAAGAAGTGATAGAGGTACTGTATGATGGAGAAAGAGCAGGGAAGTTAGTGGCTAGAGTGCATACAGGAGATCCCAGCATTTATGGAGCAATCCGTGAACAGATGGATATTTTAGATGAGAAGGGGATAGCCTATGAAGTAATTCCAGGGGTGAGTTCTTTTGTAGGTGCTGCTGCAGCGATAAAAAAAGAATTTACGCTGCCGGGCGTTACGCAAACAGTTATCCTTACGAGGATGGAAGGTAGAACAGAGGTACCGGAAAAAGAAAGCTTAGAAAGCTTAGCTCAACATCAAGCTTCCATGTGTATTTTTCTATCCGTACATATGATTGATGAGGTTGTACGTCGTTTATCTACCCATTATCCGGTGACAACACCTATTGCGGTTATTCAAAAGGCAACATGGGAGGATGAAAAAATTGTACTGGGCACCTTAGAAGATATCGCTGAAAAAGTAAAAAATGCGGACATTGGTAAGACAGCACAGATATTAGTAGGGGATTTTTTAGGAAATAACTATGAAAAATCAAAGCTTTACGACAAGCATTTTAGCCACGAATTTAGGAGTGCGAAAGAATGAAAACAGCCATTGTTACCCTGACAGCAGGCGGGGCGGCACTGGGCAGAAAGCTTGTAAATTGCTTTGTGGAGTCTGATTTATACGTACATCCAAAATTTTTTACGGATGAAAAAACCGATAGATGCATTGAGGGTACTTTTTCAGCATTTGTAGAGAAAATTTTTTTTCAATACCGGTATATTGTTTTTATTATGGCTTCTGGAATTGTCGTGCGGACTATTGCACCGCATTTAAGGGATAAAAAAGTGGATCCTGGTGTTGTTGTTATTGATGAAAAGGGGCAGTATGCAATCAGCTTATTGTCAGGACATATTGGAGGTGCCAACGAGCTTACCCATAAAATTGCTGATTTTCTTGGTGCGGCACCTGTGATTACCACAGCATCCGATGTAAATGACCGTATTGCTGTAGATACATTGGCAATGTGCTATAACTGCAAAATAGAAGATTTTAAAGAAGCAACAAAGATTACTGCTCATATTGTCAATGGCGAGGCGGTAGGTATACGATCAGAGATTTCTATTGATTTGCCATTACCTCCAAATGTCAAGCTCATACAAGAATCAGATCTGCATCATGAAAGTTTAAGAGGGTTAATATATATCACTGAAAAAGAGATTCAGCATTTGCTGCCTTGTGATAAGGTAGTTTTAAGACCCAAGAATTTGATTGTGGGAGTGGGATGTAGAAAGGACAAGGGAAAGGACGAAATTCTAGCGGCTATTGCTGATGTATTTTGTCAAGCAGGCCTTTCTATGAACAGTATTAAACAACTGGCAACAGTGGATGTAAAAAAAGAGGAACAAGGGATTATAGAGGCTGCAAAGTTTCTTCAAGTTCCGCTTCGTATCGTAAGTCGCGAAGAGATTTTAAAAATAGAAGATCGGTTTGCCGCTTCCTCTTTTGTTAAAGAGGCCATTGGTGTAGGTTCAGTGTGTGAACCGGTAGCGTTAATTAGCAGTGAGAAGGGTTCGATAATCATCGAAAAAAAAGCCTGTCAAGGCATAACAATCGCGGTAGTTAAAGAGGGTGAACAAGTTTATGGAAATCGTTGTTGTGGGGATTAATTACAAAAATACCCCCCTGCAAATCCGCGAAAAAGTTGCTTTTTCTAAGAGTGACTTGGAGCGAGCCTATGTGCAATTGGCAAATAACCACTATATAAAGGAACTTGTTATCTTATCTACCTGTAACCGCAGCGAGATCACAGCTGTTGTTACAGAAGTAGAAAAAGGTGTTCAAGCTTTGAAAAATTTTTATTATCGTTTTTTTTCACTTGAAGAGAATGTACTGGAAGATTACTTTTTTTTAAATACATCGGATGAAGCTGTAAAGCACGTATTCCATCTTGCTGCTGGGTTAGAATCTTTAGTTCTAGGAGAAGACCAGATCCTGGGGCAGGTGCGGGATGCCCATCGTTTTGCCCATGAACAAGGCAGAACAGAGGCGATTCTAAACAAGCTGTATCGCGAAGCCGTTACAACAGCAAAAAGAATAAAACGAGAAACTGCAATTTCTGAAAACTCTCTTTCCATTAGTTCCATTGCAGTAAAATTCATAGAGCAGATCTTTGAGGATTTGAATAATAAGAAGGTATTGGTGATCGGAGTAGGAAAGATGAGTAGGATTGCCATTGAAAACCTTATGGCAAAGGGTGTAGAGGAGATTTATGTAACCAATCGGACAAAGGGTCATGCCATTGATCTATCCAAGCGGTATCCTGAGGTTGGCGTGATAGATTTTCATGATCGTTACAAAATGATTCCGCAGATTGACATCATTATTACTTCTACCAGTGCACCCCATTATGTGCTTAAAAAAGAAGAATTCGAAAAGTATTATAACAAGGATAATAAGGTTTGTATCGTAGATATTGCGGTTCCAAGGGATGTGGACCCAGAAATTAGTTCATTAAAAGGAGTATCTTTGTATGAATTGGATGCTTTGAAGAAAGTTTCGTTGGAAAACATGGAATCAAGAATGGAAGCAGCTAAGGTTGCAGTAGAAATTATTATAGAAGAATGCATAAAGTTTGAAAATTGGTATCACTGTTTGCCGGTTTTTCCTGCCATTGAAGGACTCAAGACTTATGGGGAGACCATTTTGGCAGAAGAGTTTGAGAGTCTGACGAAGAGGTTGGAAACTGCCAGTAAGAAGGATAAGGAATTAATTGAAATCGTCATGAGAAGCTTAATGAAAAAGATTATTAAGAAGCCAATTTTGAATTTGAAAAGAGCGGGAGAAGATCAGCAGGGTGAACTGTATGCCCGAGTTGCCAGTGAGTTATTTGGAATCAACGGCTATAGCTGTAAGAAAAGATAGGGGGAAAAAAATGAAGACGAAGGGTAAAATATATGTAGTAGGAATTGGACCGGGTAACCGCGAGCACATGAGTGTACGTGCCATAGAGGCTATTCAAAAGGCAGATGTGATTATCGGCTATAAGACCTATATTGATTTGATAAGGGATTTGGTTGCTGGGAAAGAAGTCATCGATTCCGGCATGAAAAAGGAAGTAGAGCGATGTAATTTAACACTGGATAAGGCTATGGAAGGGCATCAGGTAGCTATTATCAGCAGCGGCGACGCTGGAGTTTACGGAATGGCAGGCATCATGCTGGAAGTAAAATATGAAAGAATGAGCGATATAGAAATTGAAGTGGTACCTGGAATTACAGCAGCCAGTGCTGCTTCGGCGGCCCTTGGAGCACCCATGATGCACGATTTTACTGTAATCTCTCTTAGTGATTTGCTAACGGACTGGGAATTAATACGCAAGCGGCTAGAGTGTGCTGCTGTTGGGGATTTCATTATTGCCTTATATAATCCTAAAAGTATGGGACGTGTGCACCAAATAGAGGAAGCGAGAGAGATCTTTTTAAAACATAAAGCTAAAACCACCCCTGTGGGAATTGTAAAAAATGCAAAGCGAAAAGATGAGGAAATTATCCTTACGGATTTAGAAAATATGCTAAACCACGAGATTGACATGCTGACCGTTGTTATTGTCGGGAATAGCAATACTTATATAAAGGATGGAAAAATGATTACCCCAAGGGGCTATAGAATATGATCATGCTCCTTGGGGGGACAAAGGATGCCCGGGAAATCATTGCGCTGATTTCAGAAAAAAGATATCCTTTGCTGGTAACAACGGCAACGGAATATGGCGGAAGTCTCATTCCCGATAACAGCGGATGTGATGTTCTGATAAAAAGAATGACTGTACAGGATATGGAGACCATTATTCAAGAGAAAGCAATCCGGATCGTAGTAGATGCTACACATCCCTATGCAGTAGATGTATCAAAAAATGCCATGCTTGCCAGTCGGAACAGGAATATTCCCTATTTGCGATATCAACGAAATGAAAGTGCTTATGAAAAATATAATGATATGCTCGTTACCGTGGATAGTATGGAAGCTGCAGCAAAATACCTTACCACTGCTGAAGGAAACATTCTGCTAACAACTGGGAGCAAATCTTTGGATATTTTCACAAGGAAACTTTCAAAGCAAAGACTTTATCCACGGGTGCTGCCTACGGCAGAGGTTTTAAAAAAGTGCGAGGCACTAGGATTAAATGTAGGAAATATCATTGCCATGCAAGGACCGTTTCCTAAAAATATGAATATAGAAATCATTAAAATGTATGATATAGATATTCTGGTTACCAAAGACAGTGGAGATATTGGCGGGACGCTGAATAAGCTTGAGGCTGCCAAACAGTGCGGATGCAAAGTGATCCTGGTGAAACGCCCTGCTGTTGATTATCAGAATATTTTCGAAAGCAAAGAAGATTTGATTTGTAAGGTGAGTGAATTCTATGAAAAAGTATTATCCGATCATGGTTGACTTAACAGGAAAAAATTGTACGGTTGTCGGCGGCGGAAAAGTAGCAGAAAGGAAAGTGATTTCACTGCTGGCCTACGGACCTAAGGTCAAAATCGTAAGTCCGGTGCTGACAAATTCCCTGAAGGCCTTAGTAACAGAAAAACAAATTCTTTGGGTTCCACGGCAATATCAGCGGGGAGACTTGGAGAATAGTTATCTGGTATATGTAGCAACCAATGATCCCGAAGTAAATCGCCTGTGTTATGAAGAAGCACAACAATGGAAAATTCCCATTAATGTAGTGGATACCCCACACTTATGTGATTTTATTGTTCCTGCTTCTTTACAACGGGGGGATTTATCCATTATGGTATCTACGAATGGCAAGAGTCCTATGTTATCCCGAAAGATCCGGGAAGAATTAGAAAAGCTATATGGGGAAGATTACACGGAGTTTGTTCGCCTTTTAGGAGAACTGAGAGAAAAGGTTTTAGATGAAGTAGAGGATGCCCAAAAAAGAAGAGAAATTTTTGAAGCAGTTGTATATGGTGATTTGCTGAAACAAGATCCAATAGAATACAAACAGGACTTGAGAGAGAAAATAGAAAGTATTTATAAAAGTATGTGCTAGATGTAAGTCGTGATCATATAGGGAAAAGGTGAAGTTTATGGATAGAAGGAAAGTGATTGTAGGTTCTAGGGCCAGCGAGTTAGCATTGACCCAAACCCATTGGGTAATAAGACGGCTTAAGGAAAAATTTCCCCATATTACCTTTGAGGTAGTAGAAATAAAGACAATTGGGGATAAAATATTAGATAAGACATTGGATAAAATTGGAGGAAAGGGATTATTCGTAAAAGAAATAGAGACAGCCTTACTACAAAAAGAAATTGATATGGCAGTACATAGTATGAAGGATGTTCCCACAGAAATGACACCAGAATTAACGATTGGTGCCATATCTGATCGGGAAGATGTTAGGGATGTTCTCATTAGTAGAAATGGAGTAAGTCTGAGAAATCTCCCAGCTGGTGCAAAAATTGGAACTAGCAGTTTACGCAGGGCGGCACAATTATTAGCTTTTCGTCCTGATTTACATGTCGAACCGATCCGCGGAAATATCGCTACAAGAATTGGAAAGATTGAAAGTCTTCATTTGGATGGTGTGATTTTAGCTGCAGCTGGCGTACTGAGAATGGGTTGGAAAAATCAGGTTACAGAGTATATTTCCACGGAAATATGCACACCTGCGGTGGGTCAGGGAGCCTTAGGAATACAAATTCGTCAAGAAGATTCTTTTATTGCTTCACTGGTTCAAGTATTAAATAATTCTGAGGTGGAGGTAGCTGTTAAGGCTGAAAGAAGCTTTATGGCTGCACTGAAAGGTGGCTGTCATGTGCCGATCGGAGCTTATGCTGTTTTTTCTGAGGGCATGCTTCATATGGATACGGTGGTAGCATCCCCAGATGGAAGAGAAGTCATACGATTGAGTATGGATGCTCCTGAAAAAGAATATACGGAGCTAGGGAACAAGGCAGCAAAAGAAAGTATGGAAAAGGGTGCAGAAAAAATACTGAAGAATATTGAGGTAGGTGAATAGTATGGCAGGGGGAAAGGTTTTTCTAATCGGTGCGGGGCCTGGAGATTATAAGCTTATTACTGTAAAGGGATTAGAGTGTATCAAGGAAGCCGATGTGATACTTTATGACCGGTTGGCCAGTGAGAAATTACTTTGTTTCGCAAGAGAAGATGCAGAATTGATTTTTGTAGGAAAAGCCCCTACAAATCATGCCTATAGCCAGGAAGAGATTAATCAGCTGCTGGCAGAAAAAGCTTTAGAAGGTAAAACTGTAGCCAGACTAAAGGGCGGAGATCCTTTTGTTTTCGGAAGAGGTGGAGAGGAAATCCTGGAGCTGATTAAAAATCAAATAGAGTTTGAAGTGGTACCTGGAATTACATCAGCTATTGCTGTGCCGGCTTATGCAGGGATTCCGGTAACCCATAGAAATGTAAGCTCTTCTTTTCATGTGATTACAGGGCACGAAGATCCAACAAAAGAAGAAAATGTTATCGATTATGAGGCCTTGGCAAAGGTAGAAGGTACGTTGATTTTTCTCATGGGTGTAAATAATCTGGGAAAAATTCGCAAGAATCTTTTAGCATTTGGACAAGATCCTAACAGACCTGTGGCAGTAATTATGCGGGGAACGACCCAGTATCAAAAGATGGCAATAGGTACCCTGACGGACATTGAAGAAAAAGTAGCTTTCAAAGGGATCAGCAACCCATCCATTATTATTGTTGGAGAAGTAGTCTCTCTTTCTTCTATGCTTCAATGGTTTGAAAATAAGCCTTTGTTCGGAAAGCGGGTTCTTGTTACCAGAACGAGAGAGCAGGCCAGTTCTCTCTCTAAACGTATTGAAGATTTGGGTGGAGAAGCCATTGAGTTCCCTACCATTAAGATTGAAAGACCTGAACACTATGATGAGATCGATAAAGCGATAGGAGAAATAGAAAAGTATCAATGGATTATATTTACCAGCGTAAATGGGGTTCAAGCCTTTTTTGACAGAATGAAAAAGCTTCATTTTGATATTCGGCTGCTTCATGGTGCAAAACTATGTGCGATCGGTCCAGCTACTGCAAAAGCATTGGAAGATATGGGCTTTACGATTGAATATATCCCGGAGGAATACAAAGCCGAGGGTATTATTGAAGGCCTGGAGGAAAAGATCAAAGAAGGGGATCAGGTATTACTGCCCCGTGCGGATATTGCCAGAGAATTGTTGGTTACAGAATTAGAACGATTAGGGGCGAATGTGGACAATGTCCATGTCTATCGAACCATTATCCCAGAGCAAAATAGAGGACTATTGTTAGAATTGCTCGAAAATGAAGGCGTAGATATTATTACTTTTACCAGCTCTTCCACGGTTCGAAATTTTATACAAATCCTTGGGGAAGAAAACAAAAAGCTGTTGGACACTAAAAAATTAGCTGTTATTGGACCAATCACTGAGGAAACTGCAAAGTCATTAGGATTAAAGATAGATATCAGAGCTGAAGAATATACGATTGACGGGCTCGTTGGATCAATCAGAAAATATTATCAAAGATAAGGGGTGGGAATGATGACCTTGGTAAACAGGCCAAGAAGATTACGGGCAAATGGGGCAATTAGAAGTCTTGTAAGAGAGACAGTTTTACATGTGGATGATTTTGTGTATCCCCTTTTTGTAGTTGAAGGTGAAAATTTAAAAAATGAAATATCCAGCATGCCTGGTAACTATCATTATTCTGTAGATCAGCTGGAACAGGAGATTCAAGAAATTAGTGAGCTTGGAATCAAGGCGGTTCTGCTGTTTGGTTTACCGGAACATAAGGATCATTGCGCTAGTCAGGCATATCATGAGCAGGGAATTGTGCAAAAAGCTATAAAAAAAATCAAAGAAATCAACCCGGAGCTTTTAGTCATTACAGATGTTTGTATGTGCCAATACACGGATCATGGCCATTGTGGTATTGTTGAAAATAATTATGTTGTAAACGATGCTTCTGCGCAAGTTATTGCTAAAATAGCTTTATCACATGCAAAGGCTGGTGCGGACATCGTGGCGCCGTCGGACATGATGGATGGAAGAATTGCTGCTATAAGAGATATTTTAGATAACAATGGCTATACAGAAGTATCCATTATGTCTTATAGTGCAAAATACGCTTCTGCTTTTTACGGGCCATTCCGTGCAGCTGCCAATTCGGCACCGCAATTTGGCGATCGAAAAACCTATCAGATGGATCCTGCAAATAGCGACGAGGCATTAAGAGAAATTGATCTGGATCTTCAAGAAGGCGCTGATATGATTATGGTAAAACCTGCCCTTGCTTATCTGGATATCATCCGCAGGGCAAAAGACCGTTTTAATATTCCATTAGCTGCTTATAATGTAAGTGGTGAATATGCCATGTTAAAAGCAGCCGCAGAAAAGGGTTATATTGATGAAAAGGCAACGGCACTAGAGATGCTGACAGCGATAAAAAGAGCAGGTGCAGAAATCATTATAACTTATTATGCAAAGGATGCTGTCCGATGGTTAAGGGGGGAGACGAAATAATGAATCTAGAAAGATCAAGACAGTTATTTGAAGATGCGAAGCAAGTAATTCCAGGGGGTGTGAACAGTCCTGTAAGAGCTTTTCGATCTGTGTCGATAAACCCACCTTTTATTAGAGAAGGAAAAGGCAGTAGGATTTTTGATGTAGATGGGAATACATATATCGATTATGTAGGATCTTGGGGGCCCCTTATCCTAGGACATACGCATCCTGAGGTTGTAAGGGCATTAAAGGAAGCAATAGATAAAGGAACCAGCTATGGTGCACCTACGGAAATTGAAACAGAATTAGCGAGAATGGTTTGTGAAGCGGTACCTTCAGTTGAAATGGTAAGAATGGTTAACTCAGGAACGGAAGCTACCATGAGTGCTTTGCGACTTGCGAGAGGATATACGGGTAGAAATATGATTGTAAAATTTGAGGGGAATTATCATGGCCATTCAGATAGCTTGTTAATCAGAGCAGGTTCTGGTGCCTTGACCCATGGTGTGCCGGATAGTCCGGGCGTACCTGCGGATATAGCGCAAAACACAATCACGGCTAACTTTAACGATATTTCTGGAATGAAGGAGATTTTCCAAAAACGTGGTGAAAATATAGCTGCCGTAATCATTGAGCCGATAGCGGGAAATATGGGGGTAGTGCCAGCTGCACAGGAATTTATGGAATTTCTGAGAGCCATTACTGCAGAGTATGGAGCACTATTAATCTTTGACGAAGTGATGACCGGTTTCCGTGTAGCCTATCATGGCGCCCAGAGCTTATATAAGATACAACCGGATATAACCTGCTTCGGAAAGATTATAGGGGGAGGACTGCCGGTAGGAGCCTATGGGGGGAAAAGAGAGATTATGTCTATGATGTCTCCGGCAGGTCCCATATACCAAGCAGGGACACTATCCGGTAATCCACTAGCCATGGCTGCCGGTTTGACGACGCTTAAAATATTAAAGGACAACCCATCCATTTATACAGAGCTGGAAGAAAAATCAAAGCTGTTGGATGAAGGCTTGAAGGATAATGTAAGAAAGTTAGGGTTAAAAGCAAGCTTTAACCGTGTTGGATCTATGTTATGCATGTTTTTTACGGATCAAGAGGTAGTGAATTATCAGTCTGCTACCAGCAGTGATACCAGTAAATTTGCGCTATACTTTGAGGAGATGCTGAAGCGTGGCGTTTATCTGGCCCCTTCACAATTTGAAGCATCCTTTGTTTCTGCGTCCCATAGCAAAGCAGACATAAACTATACCATTGAGCAGAGCTATGAGGCATTAAAGAGAATTATATAAGGAATTCTAGTACAGATAAATGCATTTAAAGCCGAATATAAATGTAGAAGATAACGACTCTGTTGCTCCAAAAGGACAGCGGGCAGACGCGAAGCCTGTCCCTGCAGCAGAACTACATTTAATTTAAAAGCGCACACTGATGCAAAACAACAAATAAAAAGGAGAGTATAAATGAGCTTATTTGAAACATGGAGAGAAACCGCTTTTAAGCACGCAGATCAAGAGACGGAAGCAAATTTTTGGAAAGAATTTTGTAATACGGAGAAAGACATCTATGATAGGATTTTAGACAAACCTTATGATGCGGTAGAGGGTCAACTTAAGGAGCTTGCAGAAAGCTTTGAAACATCACATGTGTTTTTTATGGGATTTTTGGATGGCATCAATGACAGTTTAAAAACCTCTCTAACTTTAGAAAACCTGACAGAAGAGAGCAGGATTCGTCTAGAGATAGATCTGGAAAAATTGTATTATAACATGTTGGCAGCAAAAGCAGATTATCTATATACATTGCCGCAATGGGACCAAATTCTTAGCCCTGAAAGAAGAAAAGAAATCGAAAAAGAGCAGAAGCGCTCTAAAACCGTTGTAAAAGGGGAAAGCATCGGACGGAATGAGCCATGTACCTGCGGTAGCGGTAAAAAGTTTAAAAAATGCTGTGGCAAATAGCGAAACTCACCTAATGGTGAGTTTTTTGTTATTACGAAAAGTTAATCCTTTATCCACAAACAGTTTGAATAAAATTTATGTATAATTAAAATACATACAATTTTTAAAATTCTGATATATGGGGTGGGACCGTTGATTGACAAACTCATGAAAAATATGGAAACTGTAGTTGTAGGTAAGCAAGAAGCTATTGAAAAGATAGTTATAGCATTGTTATGCAGAGGACATATTCTCATAGAAGATGTTCCAGGAGTTGGGAAAACGACCCTTGCTCAAGCACTTGCCAGATCGATTGATTGTTCCTTCAGCAGGATTCAGTTTACACCGGATTTGATTCCCTCTGATTTGCTTGGTGTATCGATATACAATCAAAAGGAGGGCGTATTTCAGTTCATAAAGGGCCCCATACACAGCCAAATTATATTAGCAGATGAAATCAATCGAACATCCCCAAAAACACAATCCAGCCTATTAGAGGTGATGCAGGAACAACAGATTACTGTTGACGGCACTACCTATAAAATTTCAGATCCATTTATGGTCATTGCAACACAAAATCCTATTGAATATGAGGGGACCTTTCCACTGCCGGAAGCGCAGTTGGATAGATTTTTATTCAAAATCACCTTGGGATATCCCTCTTTACAGGAAGAGATAAAGGTTATTCAGCGAAAACAGGATCCGGAAAAATTTCATCAATTAGAGCCTGTAGTCTCACCGATAGAAATTAGCGCAGCACGGGAAGCTGTAGAGGGTATCTATGTGGATGGCAGCATAGAGGAATATATAGTTAAGCTTATACGTGCTACGAGAGAAGATGAGCATATCCTTCTGGGAGCAAGTCCAAGAGCGGCAGCTGGGCTTTATCATGCTGCAAAAGCCTATGCATACATAAAAAAGAGAAGCTATTTATTGCCTGACGATGTAAAAAATATTATTTATTCGGCCTTAACCCATCGATTAATTATGACCCCGGAAGCTAAATTCAAAGGATATAAAAGCATAGATGTTATTGAAAGTATTATAAAAAAGGTCAATGTGCCCTTGGTGAGAAGTTATGAATAAAAATAGAAGGAATTTTGCATTACTGTTTTTGCTTCTTATGCTGTGGGCTGTTTTTGCAGGGGGAAGACTGCCTTATTTTATTTTTACAGTTTTTATAACTATATTACTATTTAGTTATTATAGTGTTTATGGTTATACAAGACACATTAGCAGCTTTTTCTGGACCAATAAAAAAGCTTTTAGTGTAGGAGATGAAATAGAAATCGGATATAAGTTGAACAATACAGGAATACTGCCTATTGCTTATGTAGAGATAGAATTTAAGGGCGCAAATCAAGTGAGCAGTGGCAACATCCCTAGAGAACTTTGTTTTATCAAGCCCTTTCAAATCCTAAACATCAAAAAATCAATGATCTGTTGTCATCGAGGGTTTTATGACATTGGAAATTTGGTTCTTTATGTAAGGGATTTATTTCACATTTTTGAAAAAACTGTAGACTTTGATCATATTATGATGCTGGAAATCTATCCGCGTGTAGTAGAAGTCCAATCAATGAACTTTCCTGCTACAGAATACTTTGGTACTGTAGCTGTACCCCATCTAACCTATGAGGACTATACAAGCTTGGAGAGTTTACAGAAATATGTGCAGGGGGATAGTATTAAAAAAGTACACTGGAAGCTGTCTGCAAAAATGGATCAATTGTATGTAAAAAATTATGAACTTTCCGGTAATACAAGGGTACATATCTTTTTAGACGGTGAAAGAAACAGCTTTAGCGGAGATACAGGTAGAATGATTGAGGAAAAATTGGTGGAAACCGCAGCATCTGTTATTGCTTATGTGCTAAAAAAAGATCTTGCTACTGCACTTCATATTCAATGGCAGGAGCGAACCTATATAGAGGGTAGGGGGATTGAGAAGCTTCCATATTTCTTAAAAGAACTAATGCGATTTCAGCCAAATGGAAGAATAACCATAGAAGATTTTATTGGCACCGAGTGCCGAATGTTGTCTGAAGGATCTACTTTGATGATGATGATCGTTCAATTGACAGAAACCTTGGTATATAAACTGGTAAGATTAAAGGAGAAAAGACTTAAACTAATTGTGGTGCTGATCTCTAATCAGCTGTCAGAAGACATTGAAAAGAAAACAATCTTTTTAAAAAGAAACAGGATTGATGTAATACAGATAGGACTTCAGGAAGAACTACCGGGCAAACTGGAGGGATCTCTATGGACATCAGCAAAATAAGGTGCGTCAAATATTTAGCAGGATTTTTATTAAGCTGGAGTATTAACCTTTTAATTGTTCGATCGCTCCAATTTGATTTGCCTGCTGAATCTATATTCTTCTACCATGGGACTTTGTGGGCTGTAATATACTTATATAAAAAAAATAAACAGAAGACACAAATAATCCTCTTATCCGGAGGCATAATCATTTGGATGATTTTATATAAAAAGATTGTCCTATGGGAGATTGGATACGATTTTTTGAAATGGAGTCTTTTCTATATTTTAGGGAGTCCGTTGGAGATGCATATTAAATATGCTTCTTATCTAACACTGTTATTGTTTGGAACAGTGAATTATTTCGTTCTTACTTATATGCTATTTATAAAAAGAAAGTGGATCCGGCTGATACCGGGAATATACTTTATCCTTCAATGGTACCGATACGTTGATCAGGCTTTTATTTATATACAACTTTATTTATTTTCTCTGATGCTGCTGGAAATTATTGATAATTATGGGCAAAGTGGATTAGCAGAAAAGATTTATGGAAAGGAGGAACGAATTTTCTCGATTAGAGGTTGGCTGCTGTATAGTCTGTTCGTTTGTTTCAGTATCATAGGTTTAGCAAATCTAATTCCACTACAATATAAGGCGGTTCAAGTTCATGGATTAGCAGAAAAGATTTCTGAAAGCCTTCCATATATAATGGACTGGCGCAGTGAAGAAAATGAAATAGAAGAATTTATACTGGGGGAGAGCAAAAACTCGATATTTAAAGAACAATTGGGAGGACCGATTTTAAGGGATGAAAGCATTGTCATGTTGGTCAAGGCGGAGTACCCCTTATATCTTCGCGGAAATATCAAAGATATTTATACGGGCACAGGATGGAAGGGCAGCAGGCATGAGTATAAAGAAATAGGAGAGGATGGCATAATACCGAATCTGTTTCCCGATGATACCCCCTCTGTGAAGCAGAAAGTTGATATAGAACTAGTAGGTTCGAAAGCAAAAGTACTTTATGCTCCGTACCGACCCATTCAAGTATTACTGCCGTCAGGCAATGTTTACTACAATGAGGATTATGAATTATATCTCAGAGGTTCTCTATTTAGCAAAAGGATTCAGTCTTATACCATATATAGTGAGATTCCACGACTGCAAATAAAGGATCTAAAACTACAAATGCATCAATCCTCTAATGTGCCACAACACTATATGGCTATACCGGATGAACTTCCAATGCGTGTTAAAGAATTGGCAAAGAAATTAACTGCCACAGCAGAAGGCGACTACAATAAAATGAAAAATATAGAGGGTTATCTGAGAGAGAATCATGCTTATACATTGGATGGTGCAGTATTGCCTATAGGAAAGGATTTTGTCGATTATTTCCTGTTTGAAACAAAGAAAGGCTATTGCAGCTATTATGCCTCTGCCTTAGCTGTTTTAGGCAGGTGCATCGGAATTCCTACCCGATATGTGGAAGGTTTTGTACTACCTAAAGAAAGAAATGAAAAAGGAATTTATGAAGTGGCTGCCAGCAGTGCCCATGCATGGGTAGAAGCTTATATAGAAGGACAAGGATGGATAGCCTATGAGCCAACACCAGCATTTGCGACGGCAGAAGCATATCGGGAAAATGAAGCAAGACAGGCTGTATATGAAATCCAACTAAATGAAGTGGAACAAGGGATGGAAAATAATACGCCAAGACATTTAATAAATAAAAGAGAAGAAGATAAATATGTTCCTGTGAACGGAGCTGTTTCCATAGAGGCGAAAGCGTTTAAATACGGTAATAGGGGCTTGTTTATGCTGCTGATACTGTTGCTTTTAAGAATCAGCTATTGTGCTTATGATAATAAAAAAATGACCAATATGATTTCTGAGCAGTCAAAGGTGCTGCAGTATTATCGAAGAATTATAATGCTGTGCAGACATATCGATGACATATCTACACAGGGCTGCACACCAAGAGAAGTATTGGCGTTGCTTGGAAATACAATATGCCCCATGCTTTTAGAGCCAAAACTGATCGAGCGTGTTGAAAAAGGACTTTACTGTTTTGAAGGGGCGAGTGCAGAGGAGGAAGAGCAAATCCAAAAAGGGTATAGGGAACTCGAAGAAGCAGTTAAAAAGTACTTAGGCATTCCTAAATACTGGTTTCACAAATACTTAGCAGGGGATTTATACAAAAATCGAAATAAGAAAGCGTAGAAAACAGTTTTAAACTGCTTCTACGCTCTCTCTGCACTGAGGGCATTTTCCATAAAAATATAATTGCTGTTTAGAGATAGAATAATTAGTATATTGTAAAACCTTTTCTGTTAGGTCAGAAAAGATGTGTTCTTCGAGATCTTCTACCTTATGGCATTCCGTACAAATAATATGAGGATGAGGAGATACCGATGCGTCGTAGCGGAAGCTGTATTCTCCAACATTCAATTCTTGCACTAAATCAGCCCGCTTAAAGGCTTCCAAGGATTTATATACTGTGGCTAGACTCATGGTAGGATAGATTGGAGATAGCCTTTTATAAATAGTCTCAGCACTGGGATGCTCCTTCGAGTTCTTTAAAACATCATAGATCGCCAATCGCTGCGGTGTTACCTTCATTTCCAAACTTCTTAAGGTTTGAGTAAAATCTTTCAAAAAATCGCCCCCTGGTTTCATTGACTGCTATCTGTTGTTTTGATTATATATAATTGTTATTCGTTTGTCAATTAATGGGGAAAAATTGAGCTAAAAATTTCAAATATTTATAAAATATTGTTTAAAAAAATATCACAATCTTAAAAATTTGAAAGAATTTAATAATAATCATTATAATAATTTAAAAAGCTTTTTGATATACTTTAATCCTAGGTATTACAAGGACTTGAAACAAAAAAGAATATAGCGTATCATATATGTACATTGAAGTAAGATTGAATACATAGGGAAAGTGCAGGTGGACAAATTGGAAAAAGTTGCGTTGATTTCCTGCAGTACATATGAGATAGAATTTGTACGGAAAGCAATTCGTGATGCCTTTGTACAATTAGGCGGCGTGGAACAATATATACAGCCAGGAGATAAAGTACTGCTTAAGGCAAATTTGCTAATGAAAAAAAATCCTGAAGAAGCAGCCACAACGCATCCTGCAATTGTGCAGGCTTTAGCAGAAATATTGGTGCAGCATGGTGCAACTGTAATCATTGGAGATAGTCCAGGGGGCCCCTTTAGCGAAAAACATTTGAAGGGTGTTTATAAAGTTTGTGGTATGGAAGAAGCTGCTAAGGCAAGTGGTGCAGTTTTAAATTATGACATAAGTCATATAGAAGTAAAGGGCGAAAATCTAAAACTACTTAAAAATTTAACGGTTATCAATGTTTTGGAAGAAGTGGATAAAGTCATTTCAGTATCAAAATTAAAAACCCATGGAATGGCCTTATATACAGGAGCCGTAAAGAATATGTTTGGTGTGATTCCAGGATTGCTAAAGGCAGAGTATCATTTTAAAATGCCTGAAATTAAAGATTTCTCAGATGCATTGTTAGACATTTGTCAATATGCAAATCCGATTTTATCTTTTATGGATGGGATTGTAGGAATGGAAGGGGATGGCCCTTCCGCAGGGATTCCACGGGAGATTGGTGTAGTGCTGGCTTCGCCAAGTCCCTATCATTTAGATGTTGTAGGAGCCGCTTTAATTGGCTTAACACCTAGTGAAGTTCCTACGATTGCAAGATCTATAGAACGCAATATCTGCAGAGGGACCTTGGCAGATATTGAAATTTTGGGCACTTCTATAGAGGCTTTTATAAAGCGGGATTTCAAGGTGCCTAGTATAAGAAGCGTAAGCTTTCTCAAAGGGAAAATGCCTAAGCTTATTGAGAGACCTATTAACCGGCTATTGCAGCCAAAGCCTGTTTTTCTTCATGACCTGTGTATTGGATGCAGGGATTGTGAAGAGAGCTGTCCTCCCAAAATTATCAAGATGGAAAAGAATCGGCCTGTAGCAGATTTAAATCACTGCATACGCTGCTTCTGCTGCCAGGAGCTATGTCCAAAGAAGGCAGTACAAATACACCGACCATGGTTGTTAGATAAAATCGTCAAATGGTAAGAACAGAGATGATTGGCATGAAAAATTATAGAGCATATTTTGACTATTTTATTTGAATACTAAAGGCAGGGATTTAGCGTAAATCTCTGCCTTTATAGATTTATCAATAAATATCGAGGTGAAAATATGCGAGAGACGAGAAGAATAGAAAAGCCCATTGTGGCCATTACTAAAGGAAGCAAAGAGAAAGAATCCATTCAAGAAGCATTGGAAATGCTGCCGATGGATGAGTTGTTAAGAGAAGGAGATATTATCGCGATAACACCGAATTGGGTAAAAGCCAAGCCAGCTTATACCGGAACTGTAGTAGGTCCTGAAACCCTGCAGTCTCTTATAAGATATCTTAAAAAGAAAAAACCTGCGAAGATCTATATTGCTACAGGCTCGGGCGGTGATCCAACACCGAAAGTTATGGCTTTTGCAGGATATGACCGTGTCATTCAAGATGAGGAGGTAGTTTTTGTAGACCTCAATTATGGTCCCTATGTTGATTTATCGCTAGAGCATCCTCGGCCGAGTACGACAAAAATAAATCAATTATTAGAAGAAATTGATGTTTTAATTTCCTTTACACAGCTGAAACATCATGAAGAGGCAACCATGAGTGCAGGTATCAAAAATATAGCCCTAAGTTGGCCGCCGGCAGAGATTCATGGATTTCCGAAAAAATCTTTAGGAATCCATGAGGACTTACATGGTTTTATTACTGCCATTACAAAGAAGATTCCAATAGACATCACAATTGTAAGTGCTGATAAAACAATGATTGGAACAGGTCCCTCTGATGGAAAGGCAGTAGATACCCCCTCGTTGATCCTAGCAGGGACAGATCCGGTAGCAACAGATACCATCGCAGCACGTCTACTGGGGTTTTTACCGCAAGCAATCCATTATCTGTATAGTTTGTACCAGCAGGGATTTGGCGTTGCTGAACCCGAAAAAATGAATTTACGAGGTATATCATTAGAAGAAGCAGAAAGGATATTTAGTAAAGCAGCTTATCAGCAAGAAATTATATTAGATAAAAATGGAATTAAAAACATACATGGGAATCAGTGATTGTTTTATATTTTTAAATAAGACAATTAACGACAGTTTGCATGTACTTTGCAATTATTTATGATATAATAGCTTAATACATTATGTAGAGCAAAAATGACCAGCAAGGGGGATCTTGTATATGAAGGCGGAACTCATAAATCCTTTTATAAAGGCAAGTAAAGACATTTTGATGCAAATGGCAATGATTCCATGCGAGCTTGGCAAGATCTATTTAAAGGAATCACCTTTTATGGCGCAAAATGTCGCCATTTTGATCGGATTAACGGGAGGATTGAAAGGTCAAGCGATCATTAGCATGGATGAAGAGATTGCAAAAAAAGTTGCTTCAGGAATGATGGGTGGCATGCCGGTTGAAAGTTTTGATGAAATTGCCAAAAGTGCCATTTCAGAGCTCGGAAACATGATCATGGGGAATACAGCGACCTTGTTATATAATGAGGGCGTGTCAATTGATATAACACCACCTACGCTTTTGACAGGAGAAAATCTATCGGTGTCTAATGGCCATTTAAAAACCTTATGTATACCACTCGTCAGTAGTATGGGTGTTATTGAAATTGAAATTGCAGTAAAGGAGTAGAAATCATGGCATTGAATATTGTTTTGTTTCAACCCGAAATCCCGCCGAATACGGGAAATATTGCAAGAAGTTGTGCGGCTACGGGTACGAGGCTTCATTTGGTTAAGCCTCTTGGTTTTTCCATAGACGATAAGCATGTAAAACGTGCAGGATTAGATTATTGGGATCTGCTGGATCTAACAGTCTATGAGGATATGGAAGAGCTATTTCAAAAACATAGAGACGCTAAATTTTTCTTTGCGACAACAAAAGGAAAAAAGTTTTATACAGAGGTACAATTTGAGGATGAGTGTTTTATCATGTTTGGCAGGGAAACTGCAGGACTTCCGTCAGAAACTCTCAAAGCCCATGAGGAGCAGTGTATACGAATTCCTATGGTAGAAAATGAAAAGGCACGGTCATTAAATCTTTCAAACTCAGTGAATATTATTCTATATGAAGCCCTACGACAAAACGGATTTCAAAATCTCATCTAGAGCATGCAGATAATCTCTTTTTGATGCAAATGAGATTATGAATTTTATAATCTATGGAACTGTTTTATTATGCAGGTAGTACAGTTCAAAAAGGTCTTTCTTTGAAACGCTTAAGGAAAGGCTTTTTTATTTTGTATAAAATCTGGAGATACTGTAATTTAGAGGAGTATAATAACAAAATAAGATATAAAAAAGTAAAATTTGCATTAAAAAATTTAACATGCATTTAACAAAAAACGTAATAAATAGTGTATGATATACAAGGGAGAAAATGAAATAGACAAACTTGGAGGGAAATGATGAAAATTCTATTTGAATTACTAGGCGGTTTAGGGCTATTTCTCTACGGCATGACCATTATGGGTGACGGACTAGAAAAAACAGCCGGAGACAAAATGAAGAAAATCATTGAAGTATTGACAAATAACCGGATTATTGCGGTAATTGTCGGCGCATTAGTTACCATGATTATTCAGAGCAGCAGTGCTACCACGGTTATGGTGGTAGGATTTGTAAATGCAGGGATTATGACCTTAACGCAAGCTACGGGAATTATTATGGGAGCCAATATAGGTACAACGATTACAGCACAAATCGCTTCTTTAAATATCAGTGCTATTGCACCAATTGCTGTAGGAATTTCTGTGGCAATTTGGATGTTTTCCGATAATAAAAAGACGAAAAATGCTGCTGAAATTTTCATCGGCTTTGGAATCTTATTTATCGGTATGGATTTTATGAAAGAGGCTGTAAAGCCTTTAAGAGAATATGAAGGATTTACACATATGCTGCTAAGCTTTGGAAAGCCAACGATTATTGATTCCATATTGGCTGTACTGGCAGGTTTTGCCATTACCGCAATTGTACAGAGCAGCAGTGCCTCTACCGGACTTTTGATCGCTTTAGCCAGTGAAGGCTTACTGCCGATTGAAGCAGCAATGCCCATTGTTTTTGGAACGAATATTGGTACATGTGTTACGGCCATGCTATCTAGTATCGGGGCCAATCGAACAGCAAAACGAGCCGCATTTATACATTTCTTATTCAATATCATCGGAACGATTATATTTATGATCTTTTTCAGAGGAGTTACTATTAATTTAGTCAAGAGTATTTCACCGGACAGTGCAGCAAGACAGCTGGCTAATGCTCATACGCTGTTTAATATAACCAATACGCTATTGTTACTGCCCTTTGCAGGTTTATTAGTTCGTTTCGCCAATCGAGTAATTCCAAAGAAAGACTATGAAGATCACGAACTGAAGGGAATAAGATATCTGGACGACCGGATTCTTGAAACCCCATCCATTGCTATGGTTCAAGTAATTAAAGAAACACTGAACATGGGGGATATAGCCCTAGAAAGCTATCAGAAATCAATGGAAGCTTTTTTTAAGAAGGATGAAAAAATAGTACATGAGGTTTTTAAATTGGAAAAAATTGTTAACAGTATGGAGCGATCCATTGCCGAATACTTGGTTAAGCTTTCAAATACATCTCTTTCTGCAGAACAGCATGAAATGGTAGACGGGTTAATCAATACGATCAATGACATTGAGCGAGTGGGAGATCATAGTGACAACCTTGCAGAGCTAGCCATGTATACAATAGAGCATAATATAGAATTTTCAGAAAAGGCCATGCAGGAATTGAATCATATGCATGAACGGGTAGTAAAATCTTACAATCAGTCTATACTTGCTTTAAAGACTGGAGATATGAGGATTGCAAAAAAAGTTGCAGAAAGGGAAGGGGAAATTGACTTAATGGAAAAAACCCTAAGAGCCAATCACATTGCAAGACTAAATAGGCAATCCTGTTCAGCCGAGGCGGGCGTGATCTTTTTAGATATTATTAGTAATTTGGAAAGAATTGGAGATCATGCTTCCAATATTGCACTAGCTGTTTTAGATACTACAAAAAAATAAAACCATATTAAAGGAGGATTTCATTAATGAAATCCTCCTTTAATATGTTCTAAAAGCAAAAAGTTAATAAAATTAACACAAAATTAACAATAATATGAAAAAAATATCGTATGATATACAGGGTATGAATGAATAGAGGGGGTGGCCGTCTCAATTTGGTGCGGCAGCATTACGATAAATGATACAAAAAAATGTGTGGGGCTGTGATTAATTTAGAGGGGGACCTTGCATGAAAATTGTTTTTGGATTGATGGGTGGCTTAGGACTTTTTCTATATGGCATGAAAATCATGGGTGATGGTTTAGAAAAGGTAGCTGGAGACCGGTTGAAGCGTCTAATTGAAATATTGACCAACAACCGGGTAATGGGTGTGTTCGTTGGCACCATTGTAACAATGGTGATTCAAAGCAGCAGTGCTACTACCGTGATGGTAATTGGATTTGTGAATGCAGGCATCATGAGTCTAACACAGGCTGTTGGTGTAATCATGGGTGCCAATATTGGTACTACGATAACCGCTCAGCTGGTATCTTTTAAGTTAATAGATTATGCGCCGATTGCCGTTGCTATTGGAGTAGGAATTTGGTTATTCTCCAATAATAAACGTACAAAAAATATTGCAGAAGCTTTGATCGGTTTTGGTGTCTTGTTTATCGGTATGGAGATGATGTCCGATGCCATGAAGCCGCTGCGGGAATATGAAGGGTTTAAAGCTTTGTTGATGAGTTTTGGGGAGAATACGCTGTTAGATACACTGTTAGGCATTTTGGCTGGCTTTGGCCTGACTGCGATTATTCAAAGCAGCAGTGCTTCCATTGGCATTTTAATTGCACTTGCAAGCCAAGGTCTGCTGCCTATTGAAGCAGCATTGCCTATTTTATTTGGAGATAATATCGGTACTTGTGTTACTGCATTATTATCGAGTATAAGTGCCAATAAGACAGCAAAAAGAGCCGCCTTTATCCATCTGCTTTTTAATATTATAGGTACAGTTATTTTTGTGTTTATATTAAAGCAGCCGGTTCTGCATATAGTAACAAGCTTAACGCCTGGGGATGCTGCAAGACAGATTGCCAATGCCCATACATTGTTTAACATTACAAATATGATCATTCAGCTTCCTTTTGCCGGTATACTGGTATATGTTGCAAAAAAGCTAATTCCGGAGAAAACCGAAGAAAAAGAAATTCATGTGGGGGCCAAATATTTGGATGACAGGATTTTAGAGACGCCTTCTATAGCATTAGGACAGGCAATCAAAGAAGTTCTTCATATGGGGCGGTTAGCACAGGAATCCTATCAAAAATCAATGGAAGCTTTTTTCAAAATGGAAGAAAAGATCGCCCACGAAGTATTTAAACTGGAAAGTGGAATTAACCATTTAGAAAGAGATATTGCTGCCTATTTAATAAAACTATCTAACACTTCAGTCTCTGCATCGCAGCATGAAATTGTAGATGGTTTGTTTAATACGATCAATGATATTGAAAGAGTAGGGGATCATGCAGATAATTTGGCAGAACTAGCTGTTTATCGCATCGAAAATAAGCTTCAATTCAGTGATCAAGCGATCAAAGAACTGGTGATGATGCATGACCGCGTATTGAAATCTTATGATCAAGCAATCTTGGCACTGAAGACAGGTGACACAAATATTGCAAAGCGGGTTATTGAAAGAGAAGGGGAAATCGATCATATGGAAAAATCCCTCCGTGCCAGCCATATTGCGCGTTTGAATAAGCAACAATGCAGTGCCGGTGCAGGTGTGATCTTCCTGGATATAATCAGCAATCTGGAAAGAATCGGTGATCATGCAGCAAAGATTGCATTTGCAGTAATTGATGCAACAGAAAAGTATTAAAAAAGGCTTATTTCTCTCTTAAGGAGGGAGATAAGCCTTTTTACAGATGATTTGGAAAAAGAAAATAAGGTTGTAAAATAATGCCAATGATAATAAAATATAATTAGCGCCAACAAAACAAGAGGTGATAGAAATGATTCGAATTATAACAGACAGCGTTTCCGACATACCTGTAGAATTATGTGAAGAGCTAAATATTAAAGTGATGCCCTTGGTGGTGCATATTGGAGAACAGTATTATAAGGATGGCATAGACTTAACTCCAGAAGACTTCTTTCAACTAATGGCTGAAAATGAAAATCTTCCTACTACATCCCAGGTATCTCCTGGAGAATTCTTAAAGGCTTTTGACGAATTGACAAGTTCAGGGGATACTGTGATTGCAATTCTTATGTCCTCTGCATTAAGTGGTACATATAATTCAGCACTTACCGCAAAAGAAATGCTTAAAAATAGGGATATCGAAGTAATTGATTCCAAAGGGGTAACCTTGGGATATGGACTTTTAGTAATTGAAGCGGCTAGAATGGCAAAAGAAGGGCATCCTAAAGAAGATATTGTAAAGCGTATACAGTATATGATTGGAAAAATGGAATACAAATTTATTGTAGATACGCTCGACAATCTCTATAAGGGAGGGCGTCTTAGTGCGGTCGGGGCTATAGTAGGAAAAATTCTTAACATTAAACCGATCCTAAAGATGGAAGAAGGGAAATTGATCTTAGAAGATAAGGTAAGAGGCAGAAGAAGGGCGATAAAGTGGGTTATTGATTGGATTCAAAACAATGATATCGATATTCGTAATCAAACCATTGGGATCAATCATTCTAATGATGAGGAATATGCATTGGAGTTGATTGGAGAAATCGAAGAACATTTCGCGCCAAAGGAAATAATATTATCGCAAACCGGTTGTGTTGTAGGAACTCATGCAGGGCCAGGTGCAGTAGCAATCTATTTTTTGGATGAAAGACACTCTGATAAATAAGAGGAGGCAATAGGCATGAAACCGATTAAAATCATTACCGATAGTTTGTCGGACATACCCTTATCCCTTGTGAGGCAATATGAAATTTCTGTTATGCCCTTAACCATTCGTTTTGGAAGTCAAGAATATAAGGATAGAGAGGATATAACTACAGGGCAGTTTTTTGAAAAATTGAAGCAGTCCGAGCAATTGCCGAATACTTCTCAAGTTCCCCCCAACGAATTTATGAGAGAGATGGAGAAGGCATTAAAAGCCGGATATGAGGTTATTGTAATTAATGGGTCCTCGGGTGTAAGCGGAACGCATCAATCAGCCCTTATGGCGGCTAAGCAATTAGCTTCAACGCAAATTACTGTGATTGATACGTTGGCTTTGTCCTATTCTTGTGGAATGATTGTAGTAGAAGCTGCAAGAATGGCCAAGGAAGGCAAATCTAAAGAGGAAATATTGCATAGAATTGAAAATATGAAAAAGCGCGTAGATCATTTATTTTCCGTTGAAACCCTGGAATTTTTAAAAAGAGGCGGGCGACTTAGTGCAACGAAGGCGGCAATTGGAACAATCCTTAATGTAAAACCTATTTTAACGATCCAGGATGGTAAAGTAGAACCGCTAGATAAGGTGCGAGGCAGCAAAAAGATCATACCCCGTATGATTGAGCTCGCTAAAGAAAGAGGAATAGAAAGAGAATGCGAGCGAATGGGCATTGCCCATGGTATGAATTCGGAAGATTTCGAGGTTTTAAAGCAGGAAGTCATTAAAGAATTTGCGCCGCAAGAGTTGGTTTCAACAGAAATCGGCTGCACTATCGGTACTCATACAGGACCTGGGTTATTGGCTGTATTTTATTTAAGAGGAAATTAGAAAATTTTCATAAAACACAAATTCGATTATGGTTGTCAGAAAGGGGTATACAATTGAGTAGTAAAGTATATTTTATCAATTTACGTTCAATATCAAAATGCGCTAACCTGCAACTATGGAGAAGGAGAGGATAAGTTCCAAGGGCTCTATCAAGATGTTCATTCGGAGTATATTCTAGAGTATAGTGAAAAACTCGGTTTAGGAAAAAATCAGTATAAATTGATAGAGATAGAATAGTAAGAATTGAATAAATCATACAAAGCAAAGGGACATTACGAAAAATTCATCGTAAAAATGTGAGAAAAATGTTGTCAGGAATTTCACATTTATAATATAATGGTTATAGAAAGAAATTATGGTAATTTTAAAATACATATAGAATATCTATAGATCTGGTCGATGAATGCGGGAGAGAGTTCGTAATGAACCGCCGAAGGAAAAAGTGGTGCTGGCCTGCCTGTCACACCGCGAAATTCTCAGGCAAAGGGACCGTATTTTGACAGAACTCTGGAAAGCTTTTTAAAAAGCACCGAAGGGGCAATTCTAGTTTTTAGAAGAAACTCTCAGGTTATTATACAGAGGAGATATGGCAGAGGTTTCTTTGCCATGCTTCTCTGTTTTGTTTTGTGTAGAAGTATACATTCGATATATTTTTAAAAAACTAATCAATAAAACGTTTTCCTGAAAAGAACTTTATCTTGGGGTGAAGTAGTTGAAAAAAATACTGGTTACAAATAATTCATTGGTTCATGCAAATTATAAGGATAAATTGGACATAATTTATTCGAATAACTATACCTATCTAGATATATTAGGTATTGCAAGAGACAAAATCCATGAAGGACATCGATTGTTAACGCATCCATTATCTGGAAGTGTAAAACCTAATGAAACCCCTTATAAATCGGTTGCCATTAGCAATGATAAAGGAGAGCTGGACTTTGATTCACTCTCAATCATCGAGTCAAGTATAGAAACGGCAAAAAAGTTTATTGAGGGAAAAAACACACCGCGATGGACTGAAAAAATACTGCAGGATTTTGAACTGATAGACTATTATCTCATTAGAAGTGCAGTAGAAAGCATGGATCAATTTTCATAATGGTGTATTAACTTATTAATTTAAATGTAAGGAGGAATAGAAGTGGAGAATCTATATGATGTGGTCATAATTGGTTCAGGACCAGCCGGATTATCTGCAGGACTATATGCAGCGAGGGCGAAGATGAAGACTTTGATTTTGGAGAAAAACAAGGTAGGTGGTCAGATTTCAACTACCAATGAGGTGGCCAACTATCCGGGATCTATCCCAAATGCTACAGGCCCAAGTTTGACAGCTAGAATGGTAGAGCAGGTAGAAGAATTTGGCGCAGAAAGAAAAAAAGATACAATCAAATCTGTTGATTTTTCTGAAAAAATCAAAGTAATTAAGGGAGAACAAGGAGAATATCAAGCAAAAGCTGTAATTATAGCCGGCGGTGCAGAGCCAAAGCCGATTGGCTGTCCCGGTGAGATTGAACTTACTGGTAAAGGTGTATCCTACTGTGCAACTTGCGATGCAGATTTCTTTACAGATTTAGAAGTCTTCGTAGTAGGTGGAGGAGATTCAGCTGTTGAAGAAGCGATTTATCTAACAAAATTTGCAAGAAAAGTAACGATTGTTCACCGAAGAGATGAACTAAGAGCAGCAAAATCCATTCAAGAAAAAGCATTCAAAAATCCTAAAATAGATTTTCTCTGGAATACTACCATCACTGAAATCAAGGGAGATGGTGTAGTTGAATCAGTAGTGTTCAAAAACCTCGTAACCAATGAAGTGAATGAATACAATGCAAGTGAAGAGGATGGCACTTTTGGAATCTTTGTTTTCGTTGGATATAAGCCGCTAAGCGACTTATATCAAGGACAAATCACCCTAGATTCTGTAGGCTATATTCCTACCGATGATAATATGAAGACAAATATAGCCGGTGTATTTGCAGCTGGAGACATTCGTGTTAAATCATTGAGACAAGTAGTAACGGCTGTAGCTGACGGTGCTATTGCTGCTGTTCAAGCAGAAAAATATATCGAGCATAATTTTGAAGAATAGTCTATGGAAAACCAAATGTTTATTAAAGGAGGTGAAAACATGTTATCTGTAGATAAAGATACTTTTCAAGCTGAAGTTTTAGAAGCACAAGGCCTAGTACTTGTGGACTTTTGGAGTGACGGCTGTGAGCCTTGTATTGCTTTAATGCCTGATGTAGAAGGTTTGTCAGAAAAATATGAAGGCAAGATAAAATTTGTAAAGCTAAATACAACACAAGCAAGAAGATTAGCTATATCTCAAAAAGTTTTAGGACTTCCAACGATCTCACTTTATAAAGATGGACAAAAAATTGATGAAGTGACAAAAGAAGATGCAACAAAAGCTAATATTGAAGCAATGTTAGAGAGAAATATTGGTTAGTACGTAGCATGCACTGGCGTGTATAGCCGCGCCAGTTGTAGGCTATAAATATAAAGGGAGGTGAATTATGTGCGCCTTGAATTAGGAAAAATTAAGATTAAAGATGTTCAATTTGGTGACACAACGAAAGTAGAAAATGGAACACTCTATGTGAACAAGCAAGAGATCATCAATCTCATTATGGAAGATGAGCACATAAAGAGCGTAGATGTTGATCTTGCAAAACCGGGTGAAGAAACAAGAATTACACCGGTTAAGGACGTAATCGAACCAAGAGTTAAGGTAGAAGGACCAGGAGGAATTTTCCCAGGCGTGATTAATAAGGTTACAACTGTGGGAACAGGTCGCACACATGTACTAAGCGGTGCTGCAGTAGTTACTTGCGGCAAAATCGTAGGTTTCCAGGAAGGCATTATCGACATGACTGGACCAGGGGCGGAATACACGCCATTCTCAAAGACCTATAATGTTTGCTTAGTCATTGAACCGGTAGAAGGATTAAAGCAGCATGAGTATGAAGCGGCTGCACGAATGGCTGGATTAAAAGCTGCATCTTTCATCGGAAAAGCAGGATTAAACGTGCAACCGGATGAAGTAGAAGTGTTTGAAACCAAGACGTTGCTGGAAAGCATCGCTCAATACCCAAATCTGCCAAAGATTGGCTATGTATACATGCTCCAAACACAAGGACTTCTTCATGATACCTATGTTTATGGGGTAGATGCAAAGAAAATTGTGCCAACGATTCTTTATCCAACGGAGGTAATGGATGGGGCGATCTTAAGTGGAAATTGCGTTTCTGCCTGCGACAAAAACACAACTTACCATCATCAAAATAATCCAATCATCCATGATCTCTTTGAGAAACATGGCAAGGAATTAAACTTTGTGGGTGTAATCATCACAAATGAAAACGTTTACCTGGCAGATAAAGAAAGATCATCTAACTGGACTGCAAAACTTTGTAAGTTCCTAGGTCTAGATGGTGCGATCATTTCTCAGGAAGGTTTCGGAAATCCAGATACGGACCTGATCATGAACACTAGAAAGATAGAAAATGAAGGAATCAAAACGGTCATCGTTACCGATGAATATGCTGGTCGTGACGGTGCATCACAATCCCTTGCAGATGCAGATCCAAAGGCAGATGCAGTTGTAACCGGCGGAAATGCCAACGAGGTAATTGAATTGCCACCGATGAAAAAAATTATTGGTATGTTGGATTATACGGATAAAATTGCTGGCGGTTTTGATGGCAGCTTAAAGGAAGACGGCAGCATTGTTGCTGAGATTCAAGTAATTACAGGAGCTACCAATGAACTAGGATTCAATAAAATTTCTGCAACAAGCTTCTAAAAATAGAACAATAAAATAATGAGAGGATGGTATCCATGAGTATGTATGATGGTAAAAAGGTCATCATCATTGGCGACAGAGATGGCATACCGGGTCCTGCTATGGAAGAGTGCCTAAAGAACACAGGCGCAGAAGTTGTGTTTTCTGCAACGGAGTGCTTTGTCTGAACGGCTGCTGGCGCAATGGACCTGGAGAATCAAAATAGGGTTAAAAATTTGACGGAGAAGTATGGTGCTGAAAATATTATCGTACTTCTTGGTGCGGCGGAAGCGGAAGCTGCAGGCTTAGCTGCTGAAACCGTAACAAACGGAGACCCAACGTATGCAGGTTCATTGGCAGGAGTCCAGTTAGGACTCAGAGTATACCATGCAGTAGAACCGGAGTTTAAAGATAATGTAGACGCTGATGTATATGATGAACAAATCGGAATGATGGAAATGGTGTTAGATGTAGATTCTATCGTTGCTGAAATGACTTCAATCAGAGAGCAATTTACAAAATATTAAAAAGAACAATTCTGTAACGAAAAAACAATTTCCCATTGTAAAAATAAGAGAGGGGGGAAACTATGAGCAAAATTAGAGTTGTTCATTATATAAACCAGTTCTTTGCCGGAATCGGCGGAGAAGAAAAGGCAGATATTAAGCCAGAGGTACGGGACGGTGTAGTTGGGCCCGGAGCCGCATTAAAAGCAGCCTTTGGAGGCGAAGCTGAAATCGTGGCTACGGTTATTTGTGGAGATTCCTATTATAACGAAAACCTTGAAGATGCTAAGACAGAAATTCTAGAAATGGTAAAAAAATACAATCCTGATTTGTTCATTGCAGGACCGGCATTTAATGCAGGAAGATATGGTGTAGCTTGCGGTTCTATTTCTAAAATCGTTAAAGAGGAATTGAATATTCCGGTAGCTACAGCAATGTATATTGAAAATCCTGGTGCAGATATGTATAAAAAGGATTTATACATTGTAGAAACAGGAAACTCTGCTGCTGCAATGAGAACAGCTGCACCTGCCTTAGCAAAACTTGCTCTGAAGTTAGCTAAAGGAGAAGAAATTAAAGCACCAAATGTTGACGGTTATATTCCAAGAGGTGTTCGTAAGAACATTTTCACAGAAGATAGAGGTTCCAAAAGAGCAGTAGATATGATGATGAAAAAACTTAAGGGGCAGGAATTTATAACAGAGTATCCAATGCCGGATTTTGATAATGTAACGCCAAATCCAGCTGTAAAGGATATGGTTAAGGCTAAGATTGCACTTGTTACATCTGGTGGTATTGTTCCAAAAGGCAACCCAAATCATATTGAGTCCTCAAGTGCCTCAAAATATGGCAAGTATGATATTGCACAGTTTGGGGATCTTACAGAGGCATCTCATGAAACGGCTCATGGTGGATATGACCCAGTATATGCAAATGCAGATGCTGATAGAGTACTGCCAGTAGATGTACTTCGTGACTTGGAAAAAGAAGGTGTTATTGGAGAACTGCACAAATACTTCTATACAACCGTAGGAAACGGTACCTCTGTTGCAAACTCTAAACAATTTGCAGCTGAATTCTCCAAGGAACTGGTGGCAGATGGTGTGGATGCGGTTATCCTAACCTCCACCTGAGGTACTTGTACACGTTGCGGTGCAACAATGGTAAAAGAAATAGAAAGAGCAGGAATTCCTGTTGTGCATATCTGTACAGTAGTGCCGATTTCTCTAACAGTTGGGGCAAACAGAATTGTACCAGCTATTGCAATACCTCACCCACTTGGCAATCCAGCTTTAGAGCCAGCAGAGGAGAAAAAGCTAAGAAGAAAGATTGTTGAGAAGGCACTTAAGGCTTTAGAAACAGAAGTAGAAGGACAAACAGTATTCGAAAATTAATGATAGGCCAGCTGTTTCTGCAGCTGGCAGCTGCTAAGACTAGCAAATAAATGGGTGATACTTTCATCACCCATTTATTTAAAACATTCATTAAGATCTAATAGGATTATCAACACTTTTTATATGGTCTGCAGCTGCGAGCTGCAAGGATATGCTTACAGCAAAATAATCTTTTTATATTAAGCGGAGGTGAAGGCTATGAGTTATGCCGTTGTAAGGGGTGCTGGTTACGTTTTAGTGTATACCCCTGATATGATTCTTCATAATGGTACAACACAAACTACTGAAAGACTTGCCAATCCTGATTCAGAATATCTTAAGAAGGTGCCTGAGAATACAAGATCCTTTGAACAGGTAATCAATTATGCACCCAATCAGGTGTATATCGGAAACCTAACGCCGGAGGAGCTAAGAAGCTATGAAATGCCTTGGTATGATAGGGATGTAGCAAATGCAGACCGTTTCGGCAGGTTTGGCGAAATCATGCCCCAGGATGAATTCATTGGTATGATGAAGATGTCCGATGCATTTGATTTAGTAAAGCTGGACAAAGCTTTCATAACATCAGTGAAAGAGAAATTGGCGAAGCATCCATTGTTTACAGAAGCAGAATTAGCCGCCTTAAAAGAAGGGGAAGACCTTTCAGAGATTGAAAAGTTTATTCACGAGCAGCATGCAGAGGCGCTTTATCATGAAAACAAGCTAGTGGGCTGCGTAAAAAGAGCTCATGATATTGATTCTAACCTGAATGCCCATGTTCTCTTTGAAAATCTTGTAGTTAAAGCTTCCGGTGTTCTAGCTTTTAAACACTTAATTGAAAAGAATAATATTGATATTAAGGACATTGACTATGTCATCGAATGTTCAGAAGAGGCCTGCGGGGATATGAACCAAAGGGGCGGCGGAAACTTTGCAAAAGCCATTGCTGAAGTAGTCGGTGCAGCCAATGCTACAGGCTCTGATACAAGAGGTTTTTGTGCAGCACCAACCCATGCCCTGATTCAGGCGGCAGCCTTGGTACAATCCGGTGTATATAATAACGTAGTATTGGTAGCTGGCGGGGCTACAGCGAAGCTGGGGATGAACGGAAAAGACCATGTAAAGAAAGGTATGCCGATTCTAGAGGATACCTTAGGTGGTTTTGCTATCTTAGTCAGTAAGAATGATGGCGTGAACCCGGTACTTCGTACAGACCTTGTAGGAAGACATACCGTAGGAACCGGATCTTCACCACAGGCAGTGATTACCGCTCTAATTACTGCACCGCTGGACAAGGGTGGACTGAAGATTACAGATATTGATAAATATTCTGTAGAAATGCAAAATCCTGATGTTACAAAACCTGCCGGTGCAGGAGATGTACCGGAAGCGAACTATAAAATGATTGCAGCCCTAGGAGTAAAGCGAAATGAGTTAGATCGAAAAGACTTAGCCGGTTTCGTTGAAAAACACGGTATGCCAGGATGGGCACCAACACAGGGACATATTCCTTCAGGAGTACCTTACGTTGGCTTTGCCAGAGAAGATTTGACAGAAGGAAGCTTAAACAGAGCTATGATTGTAGGAAAAGGAAGCCTGTTCTTAGGACGCATGACCAACCAATTTGATGGCGTATCCATTGTAATGGAAAGAAATAATGGAAAAGTAGAGACAAAGGACGCTGCTGTATCCCAAGAGCAGGTTAAGAGCTTTATTGCAGAAGCAATGAGAGACTTTGCATCACATCTTTTAGGAGAATAGGAGTGATGACAATGACCGAAAACAAATCTGTAAAACAGATGATAGGAAAAGTATTTATAGATATCGCCGATGCCATTGAAACAGGGCAATTTGGTGCAAAAATAAAGGTCGGTCTTACTACCCTAGGCAGCGAGCATGGGGTAGATAACCTGGTAAAAGGTGCGGAGCTGGCAGCAAAAACAAGTACAGACTTTGACATTGTCCTCATTGGTCCAAAGGTAGATACCCCCTTAGAAATAGTAGAAGTCAATAACGAAGAAGAAATGCACAAAAAGATGGAAGAACTTTTAGACAGCGGCTATATCAAAGCCTGCGTTACCATGCACTACAACTTTCCGATTGGTGTATCCACCGTTGGAAAAGTAATTACACCGGGTATGGGCCGGGAAATGTTCTTAGCTACCACTACGGGCACCTCATCTGCCCATAGAGTAGAGGCCATGGTAAAAAATGCGATCTATGGTATCATTACTGCGAAAGCAATGGGGATTGAAAATCCAACAGTAGGAATTCTGAACTTAGATGGTGCAAGACAAACCGAGAAAGCATTAAAAGAACTAAACGCCAATGGATACCCCGTAAACTTCTCAGAATCCATGAGATCCGACGGTGGAGCAGTCATGAGAGGCAATGACCTGCTGGCAGGAACCGTAGACGTGATGGTAAGCGATACCCTAACCGGAAATATCATGATGAAAGTATTTTCTTCCTATACTACAGGGGGAAGCTATGAAGCCTTAGGCTATGGCTATGGACCTGGGGTAGGAGAAGATTACAAACGGGTAATCCTTATTCTATCCAGAGCCTCTGGCGTACCCGTGGTAGCCAATGCAATCAAATATGCAGCAGGACTGGCAAAAGGCGACCTGGTAGAAGTAGCAGCAAGAGAGTTTAAAAAGGCAAGGGAAGCAAAGCTGGATGAAATCCTAAAAGGGCTGTCCAAGGATACAAAAAAAGCTGCCCAGGAAGATGAAGGAGAGATCACAGCGCCACCAAAAGAAGTAGTTACTGGCTCAATTTCAGGAATTGACATCATGGATTTAGAAGATGCAGTAAAGGCGCTGTGGAAGGCTGGCATCTATGCAGAGAGCGGTATGGGATGCACAGGACCTATTGTTATGATTGCCGAAGACAAATTGCAAGAGGCGATGCGCGTCTTGGCTAAGGCTGGATTTGTAGCCCAAGAAGGCGGTATTTGCTAATGTATATAGGAAGCTCCAGCTTAGGCTGGAGATTTTCCTTTTTCTGGATATGAATATCTAAAATTAATTAGAAAAAAATAGAAGGATAGCAGGATTTTAACAAAAGAATATAGAATATTATAAGGCTAATGTCTAGGGGAAGACAAAAAAATTAGAGGAGGAATCTTAGATGTTAAGAAAAAGAATGTCAGTATTCTTAGCAATGGTGCTTGTTTTAGGTTTACTTGCCGGCTGTGCACCAAAAGCACCAGCACCACAAGGAGAAACACCAGCACCTGCTGAACAAGCTGTAAAGATTGCCATGGTAACCGACGTAGGCGGTGTAAATGACCGTTCCTTTAACCAATCTGCTTGGGAAGGCTTACAAAGAGCAAAAAGTGAATTAGGTGTTGAAGCTAATTACTTAGAGTCAAGACAAGAAGCAGACTATGAAACAAATATTGAGACATTAGTAGACCAAGGAAATGACTTAGTATGGGGTATCGGTTTCTTAATGGGCAATACAATTGAAGACGCTGCTCAAAATTATCCAGACCAAAAATTTGCTATCATTGACTATGCATATGAAAATACACCTGCAAACTTAGTTGGCGTTGTATTTAAAGAACAAGAGGCATCCTTCTTAGTAGGATATATTGCAGGCAAGATGACAAAGACAAATAAAGTAGGCTTTATCGGTGGAATGGACTTTGATGTAATTCACAGATTCCACTATGGTTTCAAAGCTGGTGTTAAATTTGCAAACCCAGATGCAGAAGTTTTAGAGCAATATGCTGGAGCGTTTGATAAGCCGGCAATTGGTAGAAGTATTGCAGAAGGTATGTATCAACAAGGCGCAGATATCATATTCCATGCTGCTGGAGATACAGGTAATGGTATGATTGAAGTAGCCAGAGAGCAAAATAAATTTGCAATCGGTGTTGATAAGGATCAAAATGCAGATGCACCAGACCATGTAATCACCTCAGCGATGAAGCGTGTTGACAATGCAATGTTTAATATTGCTGAAGAGTTAAAAGACGGAAACTTCCCTGGTGGAACAACAGTGGTTTACGGTTTGGCTGAAGGTGGCGTTGATATCGCTCCTACTTCTGACAAGCATGTACCAGCTGAAATACTAGCCGAAGTTGAGAGCCTAAAAGGAAAAATTGTTAGCGGAGAAATCAAAGTTCCGCAAAGCAAAGAAGAATTTGAAGCACAGTAATAAAAAAATTCAAGCCCAGGACATACGTTCTGGGCTTGAATTTTCAGCGTGAAAATGAGTAGATTTTGTAACCTTTCAATAAGCTGTTGTTATGAATTGACAATTTTAGTATAATAATAAATGCAAATCATTATTTTTCAGTAGTTAGGAGGTATCCTTTTGAATACCCATAAAAAACATATCGATTTTAATACCCCAGTCATTGAAATGAAGGATATTGTGAAGAAATTTGGTGACTTTGTTGCAAATGACCATGTTCAACTTAAGGTACATAAGGGAGAAGTTCATGCTTTGCTTGGGGAGAACGGTGCCGGTAAGTCTACATTGATGAATATCCTCTACGGCTTATATACACCTACCAGTGGAGAAATATGGATTAAGGGAAAGAAGGTAGAAGTGAAAAATCCTAATGTTTCTATTGCCCATGGTGTGGGGATGGTTCATCAGCATTTTATGTTGGTAAAACCCTTTACAGTAGCAGAAAACATCATATTAGGGATGGAACCAACTCTAGGATTCAATCGTGTGAATATGAAAAAAGCCATTGAAGATGTACGAAGTATATCTGAAAAATACGGCTTACAAGTAGATCTGGAAGCAAAAATCGAGGATATTACCGTTGGGATGCAACAGCGGGTAGAGATTTTAAAAGCCCTTTATCGAGGTGCCGATATTTTAATTTTGGACGAACCTACAGCTGTCTTAACACCGCAAGAAATTAAAGAACTTGTTGCAATTATGCATAATCTAACGGAACAAGGAAAATCTATTATTTTAATTACGCATAAATTAAAGGAAATCAAGGCGGCAGCTGATTATTGCACCATCATTCGCAGAGGGAAATATATTGAAACGGTGGACGTAGATACAACCAGTGAAAATGAGTTGGCTTCAATGATGGTTGGAAGAGAAGTCAGCTTTGAGGTTGATAAAGAAGAAAGAGAAGCTGAAGAGGTCGTGCTTAAGATCGAAAATCTTGTAGTAGAAGATAACCGAGGCCAAGAAGCAGTAAAAGGATTGAATCTGGAAGTTCGTTCGGGCGAGATTTTAGGTATTGCCGGCGTAGACGGAAATGGGCAGACAGAACTTATTGAGGCAATTACAGGACTGAGAAAAATTAAAAGTGGAAGAGTATTGATTAATGGAAAAGATATTACAAACAGAACGCCAAGGGAAGTATTTGAAGCGGGGGTTTGTAATATTCCAGAGGATCGGCAAAAACATGGCTTAGTATTGGATTTTACGATTGCAGAAAACATGGTGCTGGAGAATTATCGAAAAGAGCCATTTTCTAAAGGGATAAGACTTAACTTTTCGGAAATTTATGCCTTTGCAGAGAACTTAATGGAAAAGTTTGATGTGAGGCCCCGCAATAAAGCGTTAAAAGCCCGATCATTATCTGGCGGCAATCAACAAAAAGTAATTATTGCAAGAGAGATTACCAATGATCCAGATCTGCTGATTGCAGCTCAACCGACTAGGGGGCTCGACGTAGGTGCAATCGAATTTGTACACCGTTTCCTGGTAGATCAACGAGATAAAAATAAGGCAGTTTTATTGGTTTCTTTTGAGTTGGATGAAGTTATGAGTGTTTCAGATAATATAGCTGTGATTTATGAAGGAACGATCGTTGGAAAAGTTAATGCGAAAGAGACAAATGAGAATCAATTGGGATTGATGATGGCAGGGGGTGAACGCTAATGGAAGCAAATAGCAGAAAAGAAAAACTAAAGAGCTTTGTGATCAATGAGACTTTGGTTTTAACCCTACTGTCTATCATTATGGGACTTTTAGTAGGTGCACTTATTATTTTTCTGTCGGGATATAGTCCTTTAGCGGCTTACCGTTTGATGTTAGAAGGAATATTTTCACAGCCTAGATATATTGCTTGGACTGTGATTCGAGCGACACCACTGATCTTGACGGGTCTGTCTGTTGCTTTTGCATTTCGTACGGGTTTATTTAATATCGGTGCAGAGGGTCAATTTATCATAGGTGCATTAACAGCTGCGTTACTAGGATACTTTTTAAAGCTCCCTTCCATAATACATATCCCTATTGTTTTTTTCGGTGCAGTATTAGCAGCGGCGCTTTGGGGAAGTATTGCCGGATTTTTAAAAGCAAGATTTGGTATTCATGAAGTAATCGCAACCATTATGCTCAACTGGATTGCCCTCTATACGATGAATTTTACCATTGAACAACCAGGATTTAAAAGACCAAATACAGAGGCGTCTTATGATATTCATGAAAGCGCACGTATTTCTATCGCTTGGATGAGAGATCTGCTTGGCCCTGCCACGAAGGTGAATTGGGGAATTATCATCGCTCTGGTGATTACTGGCCTTATTTTTTACCTATTGTTTAAAACTACCATCGGATATGAATTGCGGGCTGTAGGTTTCAATAAGGACGCCGCTAAGTATGGCGGCATCAATGTAAATAGAAGTATTATACTCTCCATGGCCATTGCAGGAGCATTGTCAGGGGCAGCAGGTGCTATACATGTTATGGGAGTGTCCTTTCGAGTCTCTATTTTGGCGGCCATGGAAGGAAACGGGTTTAACGGCATTGCTGTTGCATTGATTGGAAATAACAATCCTTTTGGTGTGGTGTTATCGGCATTCCTTTTTGGAGGATTAACTTATGGGGGAAGCAAAATGCAAACCATTGGAGTACCGACGGAAGTTATCAATATTGTAATCGGATCCATTATTTTCTTTATTGCTACCTATAGGATTTTTAGGCATGTCCTAATCCTATTCAATCGAAAAAAACTCCAAAAGGAGGTTCAATAGACGATGAGAGATTTGGCTTTTATTTTGGCAACTACACTCATGTATTCAACACCCCTGATCTATGGAGCTTTAGGAGCTGTGTTCTCAGAAAATTCAGGTGTAGTCAATATTGGAATTGAAGGCATGATGACTATCGGTGCTTTTTCAGGAGCTGCATCCACTTATATCCTTGCACAAACCTATGGACATTTATGGTGGGTGCCATGGATTGGGTTTTTGATAGGAGGCTTGGCAGGTGGACTGTTTGGTCTTCTTCATGCGATTGCTTCGGTTAGTTTTCATGCGGACCAAACAGTTTCTGGGATTGCAATTAATTTCCTAGCACCAGGGTTTGCTTTATTTCTATCCAGAAGGCTGTTCCAAAATGCTACGACGACACCGCCGATTCCTTTAGATGCAAAGCTTCCAAGACCTTTGAACCAATTTTTTGAGGCAGGGAGTATTCCTGGAATTATATTTAATCAATATGCTTCAGTCTATATTGCTTTTATATTAGTACTTATATCTTGGTATGTACTATACAAAACCAAGCTTGGGTTACGGATTCGTGCCGTAGGGGAGCATCCAAAGGCAGCGGATACCCTTGGTGTAAATGTACAGCGAATACGGTATTTTTCAGTAATATTATCAGGTATTTTGGCAGGATGGGGTGGTGCTTCCCTGAGTATGGCTATTGTAGCTTCCTTTAGGCCAACGCTGATATCCGGTCAGGGGTTTATTGCAATGGCAGCAATGATTTTCGGTAAATGGAAGCCCCATGGGGCTATGCTGGCGTGCCTGTTATTTGGCGCTACAACAGGCATCCAAATTTATTTGGGAAGTCCGCAAGTAGGACTGCAGGTATCTACAAATTTACTTTCAATGATTCCCTACATTATTACATTGATTGTGTTGATGGGTTTTGTTGGGAAAGCAGTGGCACCGGCGGCAGATGGTATTCCCTATGAAAAAGGCGATCAGTAGGCAGGAGAAGTTCCTGCCTATTTTCCGTCTTTCGAGCAAATTGTGGAACAAGCTTTATTTAACAATAATTTAATGGTATAATATTACGTAAATAGGTATGATTCTTGTATGTGACTATAGAATATAACAAGCAAAGCAGTGTGTAGAGGAGGGAGATAAACGATGAAAATAGGGTTTCATTTAAACATTGAACAGATCCAGAAGCTTGTAATGACACCTGAATTAAAACAAGCAATACAAATTTTACAATATAATACTCAGGAATTAAATCAGTTTATCGATGAACAACTGTTGACAAACCCTGTATTAGATATATCTCCTACTGCAGAGAGTGATACCGTTCAGAAAACGGAAAAACCGGAAAAAATAGAGAAGGATGAAATCGACTGGAAGGAATATTTTAGAGAATATGATGATATTAGCTATCGCCAAACATCATCGAGAGAACAAAAAGAAGATATTTCTTTCGAACAATTCGTTTCAACGGATACTTCACTAACGGATCATTTACTCTTTCAGCTACAGTTTTCCATTTTAAAAAGTCAATATAAGAATGTAGCAAAATTTATTATAGAGAGCTTAGATAGAAATGGCTATCTAACTATGGATATAGGAGAGATTGCAGCTTATTTTCAAGTGAGCAATCAAATTATTGA
The DNA here is from genome assembly GCF_001750685.1 of Geosporobacter ferrireducens. Taxonomy (GTDB): domain Bacteria; phylum Bacillota; class Clostridia; order Peptostreptococcales; family Thermotaleaceae; genus Geosporobacter; species Geosporobacter ferrireducens. The sequence continues at coordinate 5,209,262 of NZ_CP017269.1, forward strand.
AAATATATTGTCTATTGTACAAACTTTTGACCCTCCAGGCATTGCAGCCAGGAACTTAAAGGAATGTCTGCTCATTCAGTTAAAACAAAAGGGAGTAGAGAACCCTAAAATATTTGAGATCGTCACGACCCATTTAGATGATTTAGCAGAAAACAGGCTGGCGAATATCTCTAAGGATCTCAATATATCTCCAAAGGAAGTACAGGAAATTGCAGATTTTATCAAAACGCTGGAACCTAAGCCCGGAAGGCTCTTTAGTTCCGATGACGATATTAAATATATAACACCGGATGTATCTGTAGAGAAAATTGACGGAGAATATATCGTTATTGTAAATGACTCAACTGCACCAAGATTATCGATTAGTAGCTACTATAAACGATTATTGATGCATGAAGAGAAAGACTCCAATACTTCTAAATTTCTTACAGATAAGCTGAACTCGGCTATGTGGCTGATTAAAAGCATTGAACAGAGAAGGCAAACGATTTACAAAGTTGTTAAGGCGATTGTAGAATATCAGCTAGAATTTTTTGAAAATGGAAAAAGAAGCCTAAAACCTTTAACGCTGAAACAGATTGCAGAAGAAGTAGGCGTTCATGAGTCAACGGTTAGCCGCGCAGTTAATGGAAAGTATATGCAGACGCCAAGAGGGACTTTTGAGATTAAATTCTTTTTTACTAGTGGCGTATCTAATCAAGAAGGCGAAGGCGTTGCTTCACAAAGTATTAAGAGTATGATTAGGGAAATGATTGAGGAAGAGAATCACCAAAAACCTTTGAGTGATCAAATCATCGCAGAAATGTTGCAGGAAAAAGGCATTAACATTTCACGAAGAACAGTGGCAAAGTATAGAGATGAAATGAATATTCTATCTTCATCTAAGAGAAAACGGTATTAAGGGCGTAAATTTTACGCTCTTTTTTATGTTAAAAACGTTTTCTGGACATTTTCAAGCAAAATGCTTTTTTCAGCTATTGCTTTTTATAGAAATATATACTAAAATATGGTTAGGATATTTTTTTGTTTCAATAGGGACTAAAAATGACTATAGGGACGAATAAAGTCCCGTACATAAGGGCTATACTGAAAAGTATAGCAGATTGGAGGGGTGGCGAAAAGTCCAGTATGAGAGAAGATTTTGATTTAGAAAAATTGTTTGATCTTCAGAAGAAAATTATCCCAGAGCTGATTAACACATTGATTGAAAGATATAATATACTGAGACTGATCTATTTCCACCAGCCCATTGGACGGAGGAATCTTTCCGCAGCTCTTGGCATGGGGGAAAGAGTAATTCGTGGAGAAGTTAATTTTTTAAAGGAACAAGGGTTCATCGAAATCAAAGCAGAAGGAATGAATACAACAGAACTTGGAGAGAATACTCTGGAGACGCTAAAACACTTTATCCATAGGTTCAAAGGATTGACAAGCATTGAAGATCAAATTGAAAAAAGATTAAATATTAAGAAGGCAATTATTGTACCAGGCAATGCAAATGAAGATCCTATGGTATTAAGAGAAATTGGAAAGGTAACTTCTGCTTATCTGAAATCTCTACTACGACCCAATACAGTGGTCGGTGTTACCGGAGGCCGTACAATGGCTACAATTGCTGAAGAAATGGTTGAGGACACTACTAAGAAAATGAATATAACCGTGATTCCAGCCAGAGGAGGCCTGGGAAAAGATGTAGAGAAACAAGCCAATACGATCGCAGCAAGCCTTGCAAAAAAGCTGGGAGGTTCCTATAAGCTTTTATATATGCCGGATCATATATCCAAAGACATTTTGACTAGCTTATACGAAGACCCGCATATAAGGGATGCCATGGATTTTGTTCAAAAAATTGAAGTATTACTTTTTGGTATTGGAAGAGCGGATAAGATGGCCTCTAGAAGGGGATTGTCCCAGGATAAAATTGAAGAATTGATTCAACACAGCGCTGTGGCAGAAGCCTTTGGCTACTATTTTAACAAAAATGGTGAAATTGTAGAAGAAATTAATACGATTGGGGTCAGCTTAAATCATTATAAAGAGTTGAAACATATCATCGGCGCTGCTACGGGTGTAGAAAAGGCAGAGGCTGTGATGGCCATCAGTAAATTGAATCCCAATATGGTTTTGGTGATTGATGAAGGGTTAGCTATAGAAATTTTGAAATAGATTAATTTAAAGGAGGAAGATTTATGAGTGTAAAAGTTGGTATTAACGGATTTGGAAGAATAGGAAGAAATGCATTCAAGATTGCCTTTGAAGGTCAGCAAAATGATTTTGAGATCGTAGCAATTAATGATTTGACTGATGCAGAAACTTTAGCACATTTATTGAAGTATGACAGCTGCTTTGGTAAATTTAATGGTACAGTAGAAGTAAAAGAAAATGCATTAATCGTTAATGGAAAAGAAGTAAAAATCTTTGCAGAAAAAGATCCTGAAAATATTCCGTGGGGACAATTGGGTGTTGATATTGTTGTTGAATCAACAGGTGTCTTCACTCAAAAAGATAAAGCAATGAAGCATGTTAAGGCGGGTGCAAAAAAGGTTATCATTTCTGCTCCAGCAAAAGATGAAGATATTACAATCGTAATGGGTGTAAATCAAGACAAGTATGATCCTGCAAACCATCATATTATTTCTAATGCTTCTTGTACTACAAACTGCTTAGCACCTTTTGCAAAAGTAATCGATGAGAAATTCGGAATCAAAAAAGGATTAATGACAACCGTTCATGCTTATACAAATGACCAAAGAATCTTAGATCTTCCACACAAAGATTTACGAAGAGCCAGAGCTGCTGCTGAATCTATTATTCCTACTACAACAGGTGCAGCAAAAGCAGTTGCGCTTGTATTGCCGCAATTAAAAGGAAAATTAAATGGATTTGCCATGAGAGTACCTACGCCTACAGTTTCTGTAGTAGATTTAGTGTGCGAATTAGATAAAAATACAACTGCTGAAGAAATCAATGAAGCGTTAAAAGCAGCAGCGGATAGTGAGTTGAAAGGAATCATGGGCTTTAGCGATGAGCCGCTAGTATCGATTGATTACAGACAGGATCCGCGCTCCTCTATCGTTGATGGATTATCTACTATGGTAATCGATGGGAACCTTGCAAAAATCGTATCATGGTATGATAACGAGTGGGGATACTCTGCAAGAATAGTAGACCTAATCAGCTTCATGGTGAAAAAAGGATTATAGGCACCAATGGGGTCCAATCTTAGAAAAACAAGATTGGACTTCCTTTTGAATTATAAGGATAACGATGTACAATATTCCCCTTAAGTAGGAGAACATTGATTTAAACCGGAAACCCCTATCGATTGAGGAGAGGTGAAAACATGATAAATAAAAAAAACATTGAAGATGTAGCCGTACGGGGCAAAAAAATACTGGTACGTTGTGACTTTAATGTACCAATGGATGCAGATAAAAACATTACGGATGATATCAGAATTCGTGGTGCACTGCCGACGGTCAAGTATTTAGTGAATAATGGCGCCCGCGTAATATTAATGTCTCACTTAGGAAGACCTAAAGGTGAAGCAAATAAAAAATATTCGCTGGAGCCTGTTGCGAAACGATTGGCAGAACTACTAAATCAAGAAGTTGTTTTTGCAGCAGATGATATTGTAGTTGGAGAAAGTGCAAAAAAAGCTGTTGCAGAAATGAAGGATGGAGAAGTTGTACTACTGGAAAATGTTCGATTTAGAAAAGAAGAAGAGAAGAACAATCCGGATTTTTCTAAGGAATTGGCCAGCCTAGGTGAAATCTTTGTAAACGATGCCTTTGGAACAGCCCATAGAGCGCACTCCTCTACTGCAGGGATTGCTGATTATCTTCCTTGTGTTTCTGGTTATCTGATCCAAAAAGAAATTGAAATCATGGGAATGGCGTTACATAATCCGAATAGACCTTTCGTTGCGATTTTAGGCGGTGCTAAGGTTTCCGATAAAATCGGCGTCATTACAAATTTACTTGAAAAAGTAGATACACTCATTGTGGGCGGAGGTATGGCCTTTACCTTCCTGAAAGCAATGGGAAATGAAATCGGGAAGTCATTGCTGGAAGAGGATAAGCTGGAATTAGCAAGAGAGCTAATGGAAAAGGCTGCTGCAAAAGGCGTGAAACTGTTGTTGCCAGTGGACGTAGTGGTGGCTGCTGAATTTAAGGCGGATGCAGATCATAAGACAGTAGATGTAGCAGAAATTCCTGCAGATATGATGGGTCTGGATATTGGTCCAAAGACAGTAGATTATTTTGCTAAAGTGATTAAAGAAGCACAAACAGTAATTTGGAACGGACCCATGGGCGTATTTGAGATGCCGGCTTTTGCAGTGGGTACAGAAGATGTGGCCAAGGCTGTATCTGAAAGTAAAGGAACAACCATTATTGGTGGTGGAGATAGCGCTGCCGCAGTAGAACAATTGGGCTATGCCGATAAAATGACACATATTTCTACCGGGGGCGGCGCATCCCTTGAATTTCTAGAGGGAATTGAACTGCCCGGAATCGCAGTGATTCAAGATAAATAGTTTCAAGGAGGGGAAAAAATGAGAATACCCATTATTGCAGGAAACTGGAAAATGCACAAAACAGCTTCTGAAGCTGTTCAGTTTGTTGAGCGTATTAAAGAGCAGGTAAAGGGTACTGATGTAGAGGTGGTCTTATGCACGCCGTATACACTTTTATATCCTGTAAAAGAAGCTATTAAAGGTACGAATATCAAGCTGTCTGCACAAAATATGCACTGGGAAGATCAAGGGGCATATACTGGCGAAGTATCACCGCTGATGTTAAAGGAACTGGGTGTAGAGTATTGTATCATTGGACATTCAGAGAGAAGGCTATACTTCAATGAAACTGATGAAACCGTAAATAAAAAAGTCCATGCAGCACTAAAGCACAATATAAAGCCCATTATATGTGTAGGTGAAACTTTAGAGCAGCGTGAGAGCGGGCAAACAAATACCTTAGTAAAGAATCAAGTTGTAAAGGCCTTTGAAGGGGTTCCAGGAGACCGTGTTGCGGAAATCGTAATTGCTTATGAGCCGATATGGGCCATCGGAACCGGAAAAACAGCTACATCTGAGCAGGCAAATGAAGCCATTTATAATATACGGGAAGTGATACGAGAGCTATACGGCGAAGAAGTCTATACAGAAATCAGAATCCAATATGGTGGCAGTGTGAAGCCGGATAATATTGAAGAAATCATGAATCAAGAAGATATTGACGGAGCACTGGTAGGCGGCGCTAGCCTCAAGCCAGATGATTATGTAGCGTTAGTAAACTTTTAAATATGCAAATTGAAAGGAGAAGATACAAATGTCAACGACAATTATCGATGTATATGCACGGGAAGTATTAGATTCAAGAGGGAATCCTACTGTTGAGGTGGAGGTATATTTAGAAGATGGATCCATGGGAAGAGCCATTGTTCCTTCAGGAGCATCTACAGGAGCTTTCGAAGCAGTTGAATTAAGAGATGGCGACAAGGGAAGATACTTAGGTAAAGGTGTACTTGATGCGGTTGATAATGTAAACAACATTATTGCCCCGGAAATCATGGATATGGATGCATTGGATCAAGTGGCCGTTGATATGACCATGATCGAATTGGACGGAACACCGAATAAAGGTAAATTAGGTGCAAATGCAATCTTAGGTGTATCTATGGCTGTAGCAAGAGCAGCTGCAGAATCATTAGGATTACCATTGTTTCAATATCTTGGCGGTGTTAATGCCAAAACATTGCCTGTACCAATGATGAACATATTAAATGGTGGACAGCATGCAGATAATAATGTAGATATTCAAGAGTTCATGGTAATGCCAGTAGGTGCGCCAAACTTTAGAGAAGCATTGAGAATGGGAACTGAAATCCTTCACAACTTAAAGAAGGTTTTAAAGGATAAAGGCTTAAATACCGGAGTTGGCGACGAAGGTGGTTTTGCACCAAACCTAACTTCTAACGAAGAAGCACTGCAGGTAATCATTGAAGCGATTAAAAAGGCTGGCTATGAGCCAGGAAAAGATGTAATGCTGGCAATTGATGCTGCTGCGTCTTCTTTCTATAACCAAGCAGAGAAAAAATATGATTTAGCAGGAGAAGGTGTTGTAAAAACATCTGAAGAGATGGTAGCTTTCTATGAAGACCTTGTAAATCGTTATCCAATTATCTCTATTGAAGATGGATTAGATGAAGAAGATTGGGATGGCTGGAGATTGATGAATGAAAGATTAGGTAAGAAGATTCAAATCGTTGGAGATGATATTTTTGTAACCAATACAGAAAGATTATCTAAAGGAATTGAAACAAAGGCTGCAAATTCTATTCTAATTAAATTAAACCAAATCGGAACCATCACAGAAACCCTGGATACGATCGAAATGGCAAAACGAGCAGGCTTTACTGCAGTTGTATCCCATAGATCCGGAGAAACTGAAGATGCTACGATTGCAGATTTAGTAGTAGCTGTAAATGCAGGACAGATTAAAACAGGAGCGCCACAGAGAACAGATAGGGTTGCAAAATACAATCAATTGTTAAGAATTGAAGAAATGCTGGATTTCACTTCTAAGTATGCGGGAATGAGTGCATTCTATAATTTAAAGTAAGAAGAGTATAGCCTTAGAAATATTTAGCAATAATATAAGGGTAGAGAAATCTACCCTTATATTATTTTATAAGGAATTTTAAAGTGTGATAAAATAATATTTATTGATTTTGAAAAGTAGCTATGTTAAAATATGTATGTTAATTACACGGAGGAGGTGGAATAATGAGAATAGCATTTATGATTATACAAGTAATTGCGAGTCTTGTATTAATTGTTAGCATTCTTTTGCAATCTGGAAAAAGTGCTGGTTTATCCGGTTCAATTGCTGGTGGAGCTGAGCAGCTTTGGGGAAAGCAAAAAGGCAGAGGGTATGAAGATTTATTAAGTAGAGTGACGACAATAGGGGCAGCAGCTTTTATTATTTGTTCTCTCATACTTGTGTATTTACAACAGTAATTGTATTTAGGAAACACTAGAGTCAGTTGTAATGGATCTAGGAAATAAAAGGAGGCAAAATAGATGGATTTTTCAGTTATTGCACCGATAGTCGGTGTAATTGCACTTGTATTTGCTTATATGCTTGCAACGAAGATTGATAAGGTTGAGGTAGGTACGGATCGAATGAAGGAGATTTCTTCATATATTCATGAAGGATCAATGGCCTTCTTAACAAGAGAGTATAAGTCGCTTACTATTTTTGCAGGTATTTTATTTGTAGTATTGGCTTTTGGCATTAATCTATTGACAGCAGTTTGCTTCTTGATCGGTGCACTTTTCTCTGCACTTGCCGGATTCTTTGGTATGCAGGTTGCTACAAAGGCAAATGTAAGAACTGCAAATGCAGCAAGAGAGGGTGGTATGAATAAAGCACTAGGCGTAGCATTTAATGGTGGTGCTGTAATGGGGATGTCCGTAGTTGGATTAGGACTTATTGGTGTTGGTGGACTTTATTTACTCATTGGACAACCTGAAATCATTACTGGATTTGGACTAGGTGCTTCTTCTATCGCACTTTTCGGTCGTGTTGGCGGAGGTATTTATACAAAAGCTGCAGACGTTGGTGCTGACCTGGTAGGTAAAGTAGAAGCCGGAATACCTGAGGATGATCCTAGAAATCCTGCTGTTATCGCTGACAATGTAGGAGATAACGTAGGGGATGTTGCCGGAATGGGTGCTGACTTATTTGAGTCTTATGTGGGTTCTATCATTTCAGCCATTACCTTAGGGGTTGTCATTCCAAATATCGATCCTGTTAATGGTGCAATGTTCCCATTGGCCTTAGCATCTCTTGGAATTATTGCTTCTATCGTCGGTTCCCTATTTGTAAAGGGTGATGAAAACACAAATCCACAAAAAGCATTAAAATTTGGTACCTATGTAAGTGGCGTGATTGTAATTGTAGGTGCTTTCTTCTTGAGTAGAGCGTTATTTGGTGATTTAAAAGCCTTTGCAGCAATTGCTTCTGGATTAATTGTAGGTATAATTATCGGATCCTTGACAGAAATTTACACATCTGGTGACTATAAACATGTAAAGAAAATTGCACAGCAATCAGAGACTGGTCCTGCGACTACTATTATTAGCGGTTTGGCTGTAGGAATGTACTCAACAGCTTTACCAATCCTATTTATCTCAGCGGGTATTTTGATCGCTTTCAAATTCTTTGGTTTATATGGTATTGCCCTTGCGGCAGTAGGTATGCTTTCCACAGCAGGTATCACTGTAGCCGTTGATGCTTATGGTCCCATTGCAGATAACGCAGGTGGTATTGCAGAAATGTCAGAACTTCCAAAGACTGTTCGTGCAATTACAGATAAACTAGACGCAGTAGGAAATACAACTGCAGCAATTGGAAAAGGTTTTGCTATCGGTTCTGCAGCGTTAACTGCGTTGGCATTGTTTGCGTCTTATTCACAGGTTGTACAGCTTGAAAAAATAGATATATTAGATCCTTTGGTAGTTATCGGCTTATTAATTGGTGGTATGCTGCCGTTCCTATTCTCTGCGATGACGATGGAGTCCGTAGGAAAAGCAGCTTTCCAAATGATCGAAGAAGTAAGAAGACAGTTTAGAGAAATACCAGGCATCATGGAAGGAAAAGCAAAGCCTGATTATGCTAGATGCGTTGATATCAGTACAGCCGCAGCATTGAAAGAAATGCTTATCCCTGGTATCATGGCGGTTGCGGCACCTGTTGCAACTGGGTTTATTCTCGGACCTGAGGCTTTAGGCGGATTATTAGCCGGCGCCCTTGTTTCCGGGGTATTGTTGGCAATCATGATGGCCAATGCAGGCGGAGCTTGGGATAATGCAAAGAAATATATCGAGTCAGGATTCCACGGTGGAAAAGGCAGCGAGCCACACAAGGCTGCTGTTGTTGGAGATACAGTTGGAGATCCGTTCAAGGATACTTCCGGCCCTTCTATTAACATCCTAATCAAGCTGATGACAATCGTAGCCCTTGTATTTGCTCCATTGTTCCTAAAGTTTGGAGGATTACTGTAAAAAACATTACACTCCCTGAATGAATCAGGGAGTGTTTATTTTTTAATAAATACTTACTTAATCTGTAATTATGATATAATACAGTTGCATGATTATGAGGCAAGGAGGCAATAGCGATGTCTATTTATGAGCTATTCAAGACCAAGGAAGTTTATATAGGATTATATATTCTATTCATAAACACGGCGGGATTTATCATTACTGCTTTAGATAAGTATTATGCGAAAACACATCGATGGAGAATTGCAGAAAAGTTCTTCTTTATCGTTTCCCTAATGGGAGGTGCCGCTGGAGTATTGATGGGAATGAAGGTTATTCGACATAAAACTCTGCATAAATCCTTTACAATCGGCATACCATTCTTGTTTATAATGAATATAGGCTGCCTTCTTCTATATATCTATGTTTTCTATTTAAAATAATTAAATATTTATCTATTTAAGGGGTAAAATAGAATATGAGGTTGTATTATCAGGAGTAAAATAGGATCGGAGGAGTTATTTTGGATCATAAAGAAAAAATCCTGGAATTTATGAGGGAAAAAGCTTATAGTCCCATGTTAGAAAGTGAGCTAGCTCTGGCATTAAATATTCAACAAAGTGAAATTGGAGAATTTTATTCTATACTGGATGAAATGGAGAAAGTAGGCCAAATCATCAAAACAAAGAAGAATCGATATGCAGCTCCTGAAAGAATGAATTTAGCAGTAGGAAAATTGCAGCAGCATGGAAAAGGCTTTGGCTTTGTGTTATCTGAATTGCAAGGATATCCTGATGTCTTTATCCCTGCTAGTGATATCAATGGTGCTATGCACAACGACCGTGTTATTGCAAGAATTACGAAAAAAAGCAATGATGGGAAAAAGTCTGAGGGGGAAATTATTAGAATTATTTCCAGAGCAAACAATGAAATTGTTGGAACTTTTGAAAGCAGTAAAAACTTTGGATTTGTTGTACCGGATGATGCAAGAATCAATATGGATATATATATTCCCAAAAGTGAGTTTAATGGAGCAAAAGACGGATATAAAGTAGTCGCGCAGCTTACACGCTGGCCTGAACCTCGTAGGAATCCTGAGGGAAAAGTAATTGAAGTGCTAGGACATAAGGATGATGTGGGTACCGATATTGTATCCATTATCCGAAAATATAAGCTGCCAGAAGAGTTTCCTAAGAAGGTTGAAGACGAAGCCGCTGCTATTCCGGAAATCGTGCCGGAAGAAGAGATTGCTCGGCGGAGAGATTTACGTAATGACAGAATTGTAACCATAGACGGTGCCGATGCAAAAGACTTGGATGATGCGGTATCGGTGAAAAAGCTCCCAAACGGCAACTATATGTTAGGAGTACATATCGCAGATGTAACACACTATGTAAAAGAAGGCAAGCCGTTAGACAAGGAAGCCTTAAAACGTGCTACCAGTGTATATCTAGTAGACCGTGTAATTCCCATGCTGCCAAGAAAGCTGTCCAATGGGGTCTGCAGCTTAAATCCAAAGGTAGACCGCCTTACTTTATCTGTATCTATGGAAATTGATCATCGAGGAAACGTGGTAAATCATGAGGTTTTTGAAAGTGTGATCAAAACAGCTGAGCGCATGACCTATACCGATGTATCGGATATATTAGAAAAAGATGATCAAGAACTAAAAAAACGATATGATTACTTATTAGACGACTTTTACTTAATGGAAGAGCTAAGTAAAATGCTTAGAAAAAGAAGAGACAGTAGAGGAAGCATAGACTTTGATTTCGATGAGTCAAAAATTATACTGGACGAAAGCGGTAAACCTATAGAAATCAAAAAAGCAGAGAGACGCATTGCCAATAGAATCATCGAGGAATTTATGTTGATTTGCAATGAAACCGTTGCCGAGCATTATTACTGGTCGAATACACCTTTTGTATATCGGATTCATGAGGACCCTGATTCAGAAAAAATCGAGGCTTTTAATAAATTTATTCATAATTTTGGCTATCACCTCAAGGGTCTTGGTCACGAAGTGCATCCAAAAGCACTACAAGATCTATTGCATAATGTAGAAGGTAAGAAAGAAGAGCGAATCATCAACACATTGATGTTGAGATCACTAAAACAAGCAAAATATTCTCCGGAAAATGCAGGTCACTTTGGCTTGGCAGCACAATATTATTGCCATTTTACATCACCGATCCGAAGATATCCAGACCTGCAAATTCACCGGATCATCAAAGAAACACTGCAAGGAAAGCTAACGGGAAAAAGAATTGATAAACTTAAGAAGATCGTCCAAAATGCAGCAGATCAATCCTCTGAAAGAGAGCGGGTTGCAGTAGAGGCAGAGCGTGAAACCGACGATCTGAAAAAAGCAGAATATATGACCTATCACCTTGAAGAAGAATTTGAAGGTATCATTAGCAGCGTAGTGTCCTTCGGTATGTTTGTAGAATTGGACAATACCATCGAGGGATTGGTTCGCATCAGTTCTTTGGTAGATGACTATTATATCTACGATCAAGAAAATTTACTATTTAGGGGAGAAAGAACAAAGAAAACCTATCGGATCGGTGATGAAGTTCGCGTGAAAGTCATAAAAGCAGATGTGTCGCAAAAGGAAATAGACTTTATGCTAATGTAACACCATAAGAATAGGCACACCCTGGTGTGTCTATTCTTATGCAGAAAACTTTTTTGAAGTATTTTGTCCTTTAGTCTAAATGGTGTATAATGGAAAAGGAGAAAGAGGAGGGATTTATATGAGCTATAGACTCGTGGTAACAGATATGGACGGTACATTATTAAATGGTGAAGGAAAGGTTTCGGAAGAAAACCAAAGAATCTTTAAAGTACTTCACGATAAAGGAATTCATGTGGCAGTAGCTACAGGGAGAATCTATACCTCTGCTAGGGTTTTTGCAAGATATTTGGGCATTAAAACCCCTATCATCGCCTGCAATGGCGCGATTGTAAAAGATTTAAAAGATAATCGCATAATTTATGAAAATCACTTGTCGACAGAAGATTGCTTGAGAATAGTGGATATCTGCCGAAAATATGATTTGTACTATCACTTTTATTCTCAAGAAACCTTCTATACAGAAAAGTTAGATAGAGGTTCCTTAAAATATTCGGAGTGGAACAAAACCTTAAAGGAAGAAGATCGAATTGATATTCGTATTATAGAAGATACCTATGAAACTATAAAAAACAAAGCAGACCGTGTATACAAATTTCAGGTCGTTAGTGACGATATGAATATTTTGACTCAAGCGAGAGAAGCACTTGAAAACATAGAAACGATTTCTGTCAGCAAATCGTGGCATAATAACATAGAGATGATGAATAAAGGGGTTTCTAAAGGCATAGCAGTTAAAAGCTTGGCAGAATCGTTGGGTGTGAAGCAGGAAGAAGTGATCTGTTTTGGAGATAATGAAAATGACATTAGTATGTTAGAATATGCAGGGCTAGGCGTTGCCATGGGGAATGCCGATGAAATTGTAAAAGAACGTGCGAACTATGTTACGCTAACCAATGATGAAGATGGGGTTGCAGCAGCTATAAAAAAATTTGTATTATAGTTTGTTTTTTTATTCTCCTATTAGGCGTATATATGAATATAGCCTTTTGAAAGGGAGGAGAGAGACTTGGGTATATTATATGGACTGACCATCATTTTATTTCTTTTGCTGATCGTAGAAATATTAGCGATTGCTTTAAAAGTCACTGGACTGGATATGGATAAGGCTAGATTCCAGGTCATATCGATCATTACCAATACTGGATTTACAACCAGGGAATCGGAGCTGATCACCCAACACCCTACAAGAAGGCGAATTGCGCAGATATTAATGCTGATTAGTTATGTTGGAACGGCCACCCTTATTGCTTTTATTTTGAATATCCTTAACATTTTATCTAGGGGTGAAGGGTTTCTATATCTAGTTTTTGGAGTAGCAAGCGTGATTTTACTGATACTATTCTTATCTAGAAACCGTTGGATTCTAAGGCGTATAGAACGTTACATCGAAAAGCAGTTAAAAAAGAAAATGGATCGAAATAATAAAAGGCGTACTGTGGAAGAAGTATTAAAGCTAAACGGCGAATATGGGGTGGCCGAGTTTATTATTGAAGATAGCAGTGGATTAGTTGGAACTGTTCTAGAGGAGTCTGATTTAAAAAGAAGATATATTCAAGTGCTTAATATCGATAGAGGGTCTCATATCATCCATTTTCCCAACAGCAAATTTGTATTTCAACAAGGAGATAAAGTAGTAGTCTACGGGCAGCTAGAAAATATTAAAGCACTGATTTTGGAACAGATCAGTGACCATATAGGTGCTTGACATAATATTAATTTCATGGTATTATAATCAACAGACCTTATAAAGATTACCCTTTGAAGTAGGTGAGTACATGAGAGAAACAAAGGTAGTTGCCAATAATAAAAAGGCAAGACACGATTACTTTATCGAAGAAACTTATGAAACAGGAATTGTGTTAACAGGAACAGAGGTAAAATCAATCCGCATGGGTAGATTGAATCTCAAGGACAGCTATGCTGAAGTAGATCATGGTGAGATCTTCATTCATAATATGCATATCAGTCCCTACGAGAAGGGCAATATATTTAATGTAGACCCAGTGCGAAAGAGAAAGCTCTTGTTGCACAGAAGAGAGATCAGTAAGCTCTTGGGTTATACCACACAAAAAGGTCTTACCCTGGTACCCCTTAAAGTATATATCAATGAAAAGGGATTGGTCAAGATGGAACTGGCCGTAGCAAAGGGTAAAAAGATGTATGATAAACGGGAGGACATCGCCCAGAAAGATGCCCAAAGACGTATCCAGAAAGAACTCAGAGAGAGACAAAGGTCTTAAAGACTTTTGCTATAGATCATGGGGGCGTACTGGTTTCGACGGGGGTATGGAGTCAGGAGTAGCGAGTGGAGGTTTTTCCTTGGGGTCCGCCTTAAAAAACTGGGGAATTAAAGATAAACGCAAACGAAAATTACGCTTTAGCAGCTTAATATAGCTGCTCGTCCTGCCCAAGCTGCCTACGGCTTGGACCCAGGGCGTCAAATTAGTAGGGAACTGCGCTGAGGGTGTCTCGACTCAACCGCGGATAAATTGGGACTGGTCAAAAGCATAGCCTGTCATTGGGCGCTGCCGGAGACGAGAAACTAAAACAATGACTGCACTCGGAGAAGCTGCTGGTAAAGTGCTTTCGGACAGGGGTTCGATTCAAAAGAGTCGCCTTGCAGTGTGAATTGCAAGTGAAAATCCGGCTTGATCGGTGAAACCGTAACGTTAAGACGATGGCAATACCGAGGGGTATGTGGGGAAACCCAACAGCTCTGTATCGACTTATAGGCATCCAAAAAGGATGTACTAGGATGGAAGTTTTGATTGGGGACATTCCCCAACAGAAGAGGAATACTCCCAATAGGGGTGTGACCCCTTACGTTATAGCTTTCATAATACGCCGGAGGACTTCATAAGGAGTTCAAGATATAGTCAGCGCCATTGGAAACAATGGAACAAAGTGTCCCCTCGCCTCCACCAAATGAAAACATCAATATTGATACAATGTTGACAAGCAAAAAAGTCCAGTGATACTGGGCTTTTTTGTTTTGTATAGATAAAATCCATCTACTTCTAGAGGCGTTTTCACAGCGTTTTTTGCAGCATTCTCGTGTTCGTTACGCGCACCGCCTTGCAATATCCCCCACTGCCAGCCAGTTTGCTCCTGAAGGCAGTGGGGCTTTTTCTGCTTTGCAAATTCTTTGTGAACGGCGGCTTCTTGACTAGATATTATTCGCCATACCGCATATAATTGAATAATCCGAAGCTGATTGCCCACCAGTTCCGGTCAAAAGTTCCAATGGTTCCGGACATGGTACCAATCCCTAAAGGTGACATAGGGACGGAGTTGTTGACACGCAAAATACATCCATGATATAACTTATTTATAGAGGTGATTTGTGTGCCAAGGATAAAAAGTAAAAGTGGAATATACCATATTATTATGAGAGGAATAAATCGTCAAATTATATTTGAAGATGAGGAAGATTGTCATAAGTTCATTCAAACCTTGCAAAAATACAGGGAAATCAGTGAATATAAACTATATGCCTATTGTTTAATGGGTAACCATCTTCATTTACTGCTAATGGAAGACAAGGATCCATTGGAGACTGTGATGCGAAGAATATGCGGTAGCTATGTTTTATGGTATAACAAAAAATATGGAAGAATAGGGCCGTTATTTCAGGATCGATTCAAAAATGAGCCCGTAGAGGACGATGCATACTTTTTAACAGTCCTGAGATATATTCTTCAAAATCCTGTAAAAGCTGGCATAGTGACTAAAGTCGAAGACTATCCATGGACGAATTATACAGATTATATTAGAAGTAAATATCAGACGGATACGGACTTGGGCCTTAATATTTTAAATGTAGATAGAGCACAAGCTGTAAGGAAATTTGTCGATTTTATTGATAAAGATAACGATGATAAATGTCTAGAAATAAAAGAAAACCGTCAAATAACGGATAATGATGCTATAAAAATAATTAAGAATCTTTGTAAGGTTGAGCGGGGGTCAGATTTACAAATGGTTGATGTAGATAAAAGAAATACATATATAAAAGAATTAAAGGAAGGGTATGGCCTATCAGTTAGACAAATTGAAAGATTCACAGGAATTAATAGAGGCATTATTCAAAGATTGTAGCGTGACGGAAACCCCGTCCCCTTGACACACTTTGACACCAGGGAAATACCAAGGGGGTGTCTCGACCCAAAAGAGTCGCCTTGAAGTGTGAATTGTAAGTGAAAATCTGGCTTGACGGATGAAACCGTAACGTTAAAACGACGGCAATGCCAATGGATATGTGGGGAAAACCACAGATCTGTACCGACTTACAGACATTCACATAAATCTTTTATAAGATTTTAAATTTTTAAGAATAATCTTTTTTTATTATTATAGTGCAGGTATAATAATACTAGGGTGATAAATATGATGAAAAATAAGTTAATCGAAGAAAAAAGAAAAGATATTATTAGATTAGCCTTAAATCGTGGAGCAAAAACAATACGAATTTTTGGATCAGTAGCTAGAGGTGAAGACAATGATAAAAGTGATATAGATTTCTTGGTTAGCTTTGAAGAAGAGAGAAGTCTGTTTGATTTAATAGCTTTGAAGAATGATCTTGAGGACTTACTAGAAAGACCAGTTGATGTTGTAACAGAGAATGCCTTGCACTGGAATATAAGAGAACAGGTAATGAGAGAGGTTGTAGAGATATGAGAGATGATAAAACATACCTGCTACATATTCTTGAATGCATAACAAATATTGAGGATTATACTAAACAAGGTAAAGAAGAATTTATGTATTCACGATTGATTCAAGATGCAGCTATAAGGAATCTAGAAATTATTGGAGAAGCAACAAAAAAGATAACTCCTGATTTGAGAGATAGTTATCCACTTGTGCCATGGCGAGAGATGGCAGGGTTAAGGGATATATTAATTCATGATTATTTTGGAGTAGATCTGAAAATTGTTTGGAATGTTATAGAAAAAGAACTATCAGGTATTAAAGAAGAGATAAAGCATATATTAGATGATTACTCTTTGAACCATAAATAGCAAAGATAATAAAACAGGTTACTTCGCTAATACAAAGTAGAATCATGGATTTGTTTGTCATGACTAGACTACAGTAACAAATCCAGAAGAGTGTGCATGTTCGTATGTTGTAAAATAAAAGGTGAAAAATGAACTTTCTAGTGAAGATAGAATCTGTGTTTAATTGGTAAATATACGCAAATGAAAATTACCCTTTAGCAGCTTAATATAGCTGCTCATCCTGCCCAGACTGCCTACGGCTTGGAACCAGAACTTAGTAGGGAAGTGCGCTGAGGGTTTCTCGCCTCCACCAAATGAAAACGTCAATATTTAAACAATGCTGACGAGCCGAAAAGTCCAGTGATACTGGGCTTTTTTTGCTTTTTATAGATAAAATCCTTCTGCATCCGGAGGCGTTTTCACGGCGTTTTTTTGCATCATTTTCGTGTTCGTTACGCGCACCTCCTTGCAATATCCCCCACTGCCAGCCAGTTTGCTCCTGAAGGCAGTGGGGCTTTTTCTGCTTTGTAAATTCTTTGTGAACTGCGGCTTCTTGACTTTATATTATTTGTCATGACGTATATAATAAATGAAAGATTGTTCTTTAAGAGGGAAAACAGTGGACTATATTACACCGAAGGAGGCTTCCGTGAAGTGGGCACTCCGAACGCTGCATCCAAAAACTGTGAGAGGAAGGCCATATAGACGGAATAGTTCGATTCGACAAGGTTCGGACTATCCCGAAAAACCCAAAGGTGCACGACTCAGGTTAAATAAATGACTGTTAGATTGATGTTAGATTGGTAATGTATTTTAATATTGAGGTGATTTTATGGATATTCAAATATTAGTCGTTGAAGACGATGAAAGTATCAATGATATGGTTAAAAAGTTTCTGGTGGCAGAGGGCTACAGTGTGGACACTTGCTTCGACGGAGATGAAGCGTTGGAACAACTTTACAAAAAAAATTATCAGCTTGTAATCCTTGATATTATGCTGCCCGGTACAAATGGACAAGAACTCTTGAAGGAGCTTCGTAAAATTCATGATATTCCAGTTTTGATGATGACCGCTTTAGACGATGCTGATAACCAAATACGAGCTTTTAATAATGAGGCTGATGATTACGTCACTAAACCTTTTACTATGCAAATTCTGATGAAGCGAGTAGAGGCGCTCTTGCGCCGCAGCGGATCGCTTAAAAAAGAAATTAGCATGGGAAAACTTACGTTATATCCGTTATCATATAAGGCTGAGTATAACGGAAGGGATTTAGGGCTTACGCCGAAAGAATTTGATATTTTATTTTTATTGACACAGAACAAAGGGGATATAATCCCCCATGAAACGTTGATAACAAAAATATGGGGCTACGATTTTGACGGCAATGAAGGAATTATTCATGCCAGTATGAAACGGTTACGGGATAAACTTCCGGTTAATATGATTAAGACGGTTAAAGGTGTAGGATATTGTTTGGAGGAAAATGAAAAGTGAAAAGAGAAAATGGACTTGGAATATTCGGAAAGATTTTCATTTATACTCTGCTTCTTCTTGTATTGATTATTACCACTCTCGTTTTATTTTTTGGAGGGCAAACAAATCTGATAATAGAAAGAAGTCAAACATATTTACTTGAAAGGTCGTTATTAGACCAAAATGATCAAATTGACGTTCCGCGCTTAATAGATGGAAAAGCATTTGAGCCTGCAAAGGATATATCAGATCTGTATGCGGACTTTGTCACTAAAACGATTATAGCAATTACTATTTTATTAATTTTCAGCGTTTTTGCAGCGGCACTCTTCGCACGCAGCATGGCAGCTCCTATCAAAAAATTAGCGGCAGATACCACAAAAATGTCAAAATTAGAGTTTGTAGCTCCGCCTGCGACCCGTCATGACGAAATCGGTCAACTTGCAGGTGATGTTTATAAAATGTATGAAACATTAAAATTAGAAATAGAGCGGGAAAAGGAAATGGAAGAAAACCAAAGATATTTCTTTTCTGCAGTTTCCCATGAGTTAAAAACACCAATTGCCGCCGCCAGCAGTATATTAGAAGGTATGTTAGCGAATGTGGTAAAGCCCTCGGAATACCCTGAATATTTAAAGAAATGTCTAAATATGATGGCCTTGCAAAGAAAATTAATATCAGAAATATTGGAAATCGTCCGGTTGGACGATAAAAAAATAGATCCTAAACTTGAAGATGTTAATCTGAAAGCTGTCATTCAATCTGTTCTGTCGGTTCATGAACCGTTGGCCGATACAAAGATGCAAATAATTACGGTTTCTGTCCCCGATACACTTACATGTATTCTTGATCAAAATTTATTCAGCCGAGCATTATCCAATATCCTTATAAACGCTGTTCAGAATACACCGGAACAAGGGCATATCCGCATATGGTGTGAAGAACAGGATAACCAGACTATACGGCTGTATATACTAAACTCGAACGCACATGTAGATGAAAAGAGTCTTCCAAAGTTATACGAGCCCTTTTATCGTATAGACAAGACTAGGAATAGAGGTCAAAGTCGCAGCGGATTGGGATTAACGATTGTAAAGAAATCATTGGATTCCATGAAAATACCTTTTGCGATTGAGAACAACGGCGATGATGTTGTGTTTTGGATGGATTTGATTTTGTAGCCGTCAAGAATTATAATCAACAATTACCGGCAGAAAAACTGCCGGTATCTTTTTTAAAAATAAACTGTGTTTGTTAGATCGGTGTTAGAGATGGGTGTTATTCTTTAGTAGAAGTAAATAAAAAATGAAGGAGCGAATAATATGAACAACTTAAAAAAGAAAAGGAGTCCCCTCATACTCCTCATCACTATTTGCATGACATTAAGTCTGCTTACGGCCTGTGGGCAAGGCAGCGGCATTTTTGTCAACAAGGAATTCTCTGAAACAGATATGTTGACAATCAACAAAACAGCCGTCGATTTTGAAAACAGTATGATGCTCAAATCGGCGGGATTTGGATTGCAGTTGACACCTGAAATCTCAGAATTGAACAAAGCTGGAAAAACTTCTTTCGGCGTTATGCCCGGGTATGGAATTACGCTTCGCTTTAATCCTAACAATTTATCAGAGCTGATAAGAGAAGCACAGCTTAAAGATGATGCTCCAACCCCGGAGGAAATGCAAAAAATCGTGTCGGAAAACGCCCCTGCTTTATATTCCATTATGCGTATTCCCTCAAAGGACGACATGGCCGCTGAAATATTGCAGGAGGTTAAAGACACTTATTCCCATGTAGACATTATCACAGTCCGAGGAAATGATACCTATTATTTTGCATACAACGATGATTTTTCCAGCTTTGCGCTAAATGAAACGGATAAGGCTGATGTGGATTTACTTGCTGCACAATTCGATGCACTGAAAAATAGTATTTGTATGTTTCCTCTTGGTAAGGATGATTTTGGAGGCTACGAGCCACCGACTATTTCGAGTGATATCAACATGAATGATTTTAGTGCAGCAACACTGGACGGCAGCATCTTTACCAACGATGACTTAGCAAAATACGACCTTACAATGGTAAATATTTGGACAACATGGTGTACTTATTGTATAGAAGAAATGCCTGACTTGCAGAAACTATATTCCGATATGTTGCCCGACAATGTAAACTTAATAACGATTTGCGGTGATGCGAAGGAGGAACCTGAGCTTTCGAGGAAAATTATGGAGAGGATAGAATGTACTTTTAAAACACTCGTTCCTGATGAAAAACTTCAAAAATCCTTACTTAATGAAGTGCAAGCTTTTCCCACAACAATTTTTGTTGACAGCGAAGGGAATATTGTCGGTGACCCACAAATGGGCGCGCCATCGGCTGATGGAAAAGTAGCAGATGCGTATTTGAAATTGATTAACGAACGCTTGCGTATGGTGGTGAATGGTCAATGAAAAAGTTTGTGCAGATAATGACGTCCTATGGCAAATACGCACTACTGGCCATTTCTGTTTCATTCATTGCCGCAGGATTACTCCGGGAAGAACATCTTGTTGTGTTGAAAAAAGCGGTCAAGATATGCCTTGAATGTATAGGGGTGGGTTGAATATATGAAAATAATAGATTTCCTTAAAAGTCGCCCTTTTATTCAGGCAATAGCCTCTGTCGTTACGAACGCGAATATCGGAGGTTTCTTAACAGGAAAGATTTGGAAAGGCAACAGCAAAATCGTGTGTGTGCCGGGGTTAAACTGCTACTCCTGCCCAGGCGCACTGGGGGCGTGCCCCATAGGGGCATTACAAGCAGTATTAGGTGGAAACAAGCATAATTTCTCTTTCTATGTTATCGGAATACTCATACTATTTGGCGTTGTGTTTGGACGCTTGATTTGCGGGTTTTTATGCCTGTTCGGTTTTATTCAGGATTTACTGTATAGAATTCCAGTACCTAAATTCAAAATTCCCCAAAGGATGGATAGACCACTGCGCGGATTTAAATATATAGTTCTGATAGTGCCGGTGATTACATTGCCGATTCTTCTGACAAATCAGTTTGGAATAGCCTCACCGTACTTTTGTCAATGGATTTGTCCGGCTGGAACGCTTCAAGGAGGCATACCGCTTGTTATAAAAAATGAGAGCTTGCGTAATATGTTAGGCTTTCTGTGGAGTTGGAAGATGAGTATACTCACTTTCATAGTAGTTGCATCAATTCTCACATATCGCCCGTTCTGCAAATATATTTGTCCATTAGGTGCTGTTTATTCATTATTTAATCGGTTCAGCTTTTACCAAATGCACGTTGACAAGTCAAAGTGTAACGGCTGTATGATTTGCGAAAAAAAATGTAAAATGAACGTGGAAATTACAAAAAACATCAATTCGTTAGAATGTATTCGTTGTAACGACTGCAAAGGCGTATGCAAAGGAGGTGCGATTACCTCGAAATTTTGTTTAAAAGAAAAGAAAAATGAAGTTGACGAAGTACCTCATATATGTAAATGCGTTATCATAGTCACCCACTCAAAGAAAGTTTCTTCTGTCGCTGATGAGGTATGGGGTATGAAAGACGGAAATCTAACGAATGTTAAGTGATTCATCGTAGATGAATGAAATATAAAAGAAAACAAACGAAAAACTAACATTCCTTTTGATATAATATAAAAAATGAATAATATACAGAGGTGTTTTTATGAAAATATTGCTTGTTGAAGATGAAGAAATGCTTTCAGCTATTATAGCGAAGGGACTGCGTAAGGTAGGCTATGCGGTTGATACGGTATTTGATGGCGAAGAAGCCTTAGAATATTACGAAATCCATGAGTACGATATTATCATTTTAGACTTGAATATCCCGAAAATAGATGGCTTGAACGTATTGCGGACAATTCGTAAAAAAGATACAGATACAAAGATATTAATTCTATCTGCAAGAACGAAAGTTGATGAGAGAATTCTTGGACTGGATGAAGGTGCAAACGATTATCTTATTAAGCCTTTCGATTTTGGAGAATTAGAAGCAAGAATCAGAAATTTACTGCGCCGAAATTTTTCAGGGACTCCGACAACAATTATGCTAGATAATTTTATCATTGACACAAATGCTAAAAGGGTAATCTGTGATAACAATGTATTGAATTTGACACGAAAAGAATATAGTATTTTTGAGTACCTTATTTTGAACAAGAATAAAATTATCAGTGCGGAACAATTAGTGGAACATATATGGGATAGTGAGTTCGATCCTTTTTCAAATACCCTGCGTTACCATATTCATACACTAAAAAAGAAGCTGTCTGACTTCAGCAATGAAGAAGTAATAAAAACAATCCGTGGTCAAGGTTATATCATAGAGGAGGCGCAAGAATGAAGTTATTTATGAAACTAACTTTGCAATGGCGGATTACAATACTCACAGCCATCGTGTTGATAATATGCTCCGCGGCATTGACCGCATTCTCCATATTAAACGCGCAAAGAACTCTTATACCTTTAATAAACGGTTCAATCAGCATAACCAAAGCGGATGATAATTCGGGCGATCTGGTGATTCAAGGTATGGACGATAACAGAATAGAAAATGGTGTTACGCCTTTAAGAACAGCCAAGAGAGATTTTGATTTGAAAAGCATAATGTTTTTTCTTGCGCTAACTACTGTCGGAACAGGGCTTGTATATTTTGTTTCCGGGAAAGCCCTGCGGCCTCTCAAAGATTTGAGCAAACAGGTGACTGAAATTGACGAACGGGACTTATCTCAAAGATTAACTGAAAGTTTATCACATGACGAAGTGAGTAGCCTGACAAAGAGTTTCAATCAAGCCCTTGAGCGATTAGAAGAAGCATTTAACAGGCAAAAACGTTTCTCGGCAAGTGCCGCACATGAGCTAAAAACACCCCTTGCCACAATGAAAGCGGGAATTCAGGTGCTTAGAATAGACAAATCCACCACATTGGACGAATATAAGGAAAATGCGCATATAATGGAAGCAAGCGTTGACAGGCTGGCGCAAATAGTAAACGATTTATTAATTCTGGCTTCTCCAAATGAGGAGGCGGATGAATTAAAGGAAGAAGTTTATCTAGATGCCATGTTTGAGACAATATTTGATGAGTTGTCGCCGATATATGAACATTGCGGAATCACTTATAATATCGAATGTGACGCTATATCATTCTATGGAAACGCGGCGCTTCTTTACAGAGCTTTTTTTAACCTGATCGAAAACTCATATAAATATAACCGGGATAAAGGAAGTATTGCAGTTCGTGGAAGCAAAATAAATAAGTGCGTTAGAATTGATATTGAAGATATCGGGATAGGAATTCCAGCCGAGCATTTACCCTTTATATTTGATGCTTTCTATCGGGTGGACAGCTCACGCTCTCGGAAAATTGCAGGCTCAGGACTCGGCTTATCCATTGTAAAAACCATCATAGAAAGGCACGGAGGAACAATCAGCGCTTCGAGTGAAAATGTGAAAGGTACAAAAATCTCAATACAGCTTCCTCAATAATTTTCACAGCATTTCCACGCAAATTACAAGACGGTCAACGAAGGAAGTTGGCCGTCTTTTTTGCGCCTTATGCTATTCCCTAACGTTAATCTAACAATCATTCCTTTATACTGAGTACAGGCTCACAAATAAAATGATAAAGGAGAAGAAAATATGAAACAAAAAAGTATGTTCAACAAGGGCATCGCTCTGGTGATTGCGTCTTTAGTAATGCTGACTTTCCTTACTGCATGTAAGGATAACAAGGACACAGTTTTTGCCAACAAGCAATATGGTGATTCTGGAATGAAGACCATCAGCAACAGCAATTTCGATTACGCCAATGGTATAGTGCTTAACAAGTTGGGATTTGGATTCACTCTTCCGCAAATCATGAAGGACTTAAGTGACAGCGGAAGTTTTAATTATGTAGGTTCACAGTATTCCATTTATTTTATGTATCTTTCTGAGAAGATTTCAGAAGCGGAGAATTCCAACGTCAGTGAGGAAGAACAAATGGAAGCTCTAAAAAACGGTATTTTTCAATGCTTTATTATTTTGCGGATTCCTGCCAATGATGAAAATGCTGAGATGGAATTGGAGAGGATTAATAATTTGTTTTCCCATGTAGATCCTATTACCACACTCGGTAAAGATACCTATTATTTCGCGTATAATGATGATTATTCTGTCATTACACCAACAAATGCCGATAAATCCAATATCGAGAAACTGCTATCCGCCCGTGAATCTCTTAAAAACAGCATCTGCCTGTTCCCTGCTGAAATAGAAAAGCTGTCTTCAGATGTAAATATGAATAGCTTTAGCACAAAAACCCTTAACGGCGACGTCTTTACACAAGATAACCTTGCTGAATATGACCTTACTATGGTTAATGTTTGGACAACATGGTGCGGCCCTTGTGTAAATGAAATGCCTGATCTGCAAAAACTTTATGAGATGTTACCTGATAACGTCAATATGATTACGATTTGCGCTGATGCCAATGAAGAATCGGAGCTTGCAAAAAAAATTATAGAAGAATTAGGCTGCACATTCCAAACGCTCTACCCAAACGAACAGTTAGAGCAATCGCTTCTCAAAGAAGTTACCGGATACCCTACAACCGTATTTTTTGACCGAAATGGAAATCTTGTAGGTGACTCAGAACTTGGGGTTCCCGGTAAAAATCCTGCTGAAAATTATTTAAAAATGATCGAAGAACGATTGGGAGACGTAGGTGCCGAGACGGGAGCGACTGGCAAATGAGAGAGCGTATAAATCTTTATAGCAAATATGGATTATTTATCACTTCAATACTATTTATTACATTTGGCGTTTTGCGCCAGGAGCATTGGGTTGTACTGAAGAAAGCCATAAACATTTGCTTTGAGTGTATTGGATTGGGGTGAATCTATGGGAATTATAAATTTCATAAAGAGTCGTCCCTTTATTCAAGCATTAGCTGCAATTATTGCCAACGCCAATATTCAAGGTTTTTTTACAGGAAAGATTTGGAAAGGGAAAAGTAAACTTGTGTGCGTTCCAGGGCTTAACTGTTACTCCTGCCCCGGCGCCATCGGCTCTTGCCCCATAGGGGCACTGCAAGCAGTAATTGGAGGAAATAAGCACAACTTTTCATTCTATGTCATCGGAATAATTATTTTCTTTGGAGTTATACTCGGGCGTTTTATTTGCGGTTTTCTGTGTCTATTCGGGTTTATGCAAGACTTGTTATATAAGATTAAGGTACCCAAATTAAAAATCCCTCCCAAAATCGACGTCCCTATGCGGTGGTTAAAATACATCGTATTGTTAGTGGCTGTAATTGCGCTACCGATATTCTTGACCAATCAGTTTGGCATTGCACCGCCGTATTTCTGCCAATGGATATGCCCAGCAGGAACCTTGGAAGGCGGTGTCCCGTTGATATTGAAAAATGAAGGCTTAAGGAGCATGTTAGGATTTCTCTTTAATTGGAAGCTGGGACTGCTGGTTTTTATCATGCTTGCTTCAGTGTTTACTTATCGCCCATTTTGCAAATATATATGTTCTTTAGGGGCAATCTACTCGCTTTTCAACAGCTTCAGTTTTTATCAAATGAGTGTTGATAAAGAAAGATGTAATGGCTGTAAGATTTGTGAAAGAAAGTGTAACATGGATGTAGAAATCACAAAAAACATTAACTCGCCGGAATGCATTCGTTGCGGTGAATGTAAAAATGCGTGTAAACAAGGGGCAATTACATCAGGTTTTTGCTTAAAATCAAGAAGGCCTGACAGCGAATTTCAAGTTCATATGTAAATACAATAAATGACCCAACCATGATCTGCCAGACAGGCGGAAGCACTGACAAAGAGACGGACAATAAAGTTGTCCGTCTCTTTGTAAACTAACGAAAACCTAACAATCCATATGCTATACTATGTTATGTCAACAAACAAATACTGATTAAAGGAGAGACCAAACAATGTACATTATTGCAAATGCCGTTAAGAACATCGGCAGAAATAAGGGCAGAAACATTTTAATGGCAATCATCATTTTTGCCATCATTCTCACGACCGCCGTGTCTATTATCATTAACACAACAACATCGGCGATCATTACAGATTATAAGTCGAGATTTGGTGCGGAGGTTTCGATTGAAACAGATTTCGAAATGCTTCAAAACAAAAAAGTGGCTGAGAGCTACAAAGAACTCACACCTCAGCAGCAAATAGAATTTGGAAAGTCTGATTTGCTGCAAAGCGTAAACCTTTCGGCAACAATTGACATTTCACCAAGAAAGCTGTCTTCACTAAGTGAAAGCGAAATGGATCATTTTATTTCTAATTTTCTTAGCGGTGCGACAAGGGCGGATGGTACAAAAAACCCTGAAACAGTTCCAGTAAAAGGCAAAATCATTGCGACGGACAACCCGGAAGTAGGCAATGATTTCAAAAATGGAACACGTAAAATTATCAGCGGTGAAATGTATAAAAATCTCAACGAATGTATTGTCAGCCAACAGTACGCAGACCTTAACAACTTATCTGTTGGTGACACCATTGATGTGGACAGTTATTACAAAAATGACCCAATGACGCATAGCTTGACCATTACAGGTATTTATATGGATAATACTATGCTTGGCTCAAATCCTGAAGTAATATCTTCGATGGAAAATAGAAATAACGAGATTCTTACCGGTTTTGATACGGCCCTTAATATGGAAATGTTTACTGGACACGGGCGTGTTTCGGCGCAATATTTCTTGAAAGAACCCACACTGCTTCCTGCTTATGAAAAAGAACTGAGGGAAAAGGGATTGGCTGATTATTACAAGGTTGTCACCGATGAAGCCGGATATAAAAAAGTTGTAGGGCCTGTTGAAGGGCTTGCCAGGGTAACAAATACCTTCTTGATTGTTGTTTTGATACTCGGTTCAATGGTTCTTATTCTTTTATCAACCCTTGCGATCCGTGAACGTAAATACGAGATCGGTGTCCTTCGTGCAATGGGTATGAAAAAAGTTAAGGTCGTTTTTGGACTGCTTACAGAAATGCTGGTTATCACAGTGCTATGTTTGATGCTTGGTTTAGGCGTAGGATTAGCGGCATCGCAACCTGTAGCGGATAGCCTGCTTACAAATCAAATTGAACTTGCTGCTGAAAACAATAATACAAATGGCGGCGTGCCAACGTCGGGCAGAACAGGACTTGGAGCTCCAACATTTTCATCAGAGGCTAAACCACTTTCAGAGCTTCAGGTAAATTTAAGTGCGAACGCCATTACACAGATTATTTTAATCTCTCTTGTTCTCGCAGGTATATCAAGCGTTGCAGGTATCATGTATATCACAAAATATGAACCGATAAAAATACTCTCAGAAAGGAACTAAGGTGAATATCATGAGTCTATTAACAATGGAAAATGTATCCTATAAATACAGCGGCACAACGAAAACCGTATTAAAAAAAGTTTCGGCGGAGTTTAAAAGTGGTAAGCTCTACGTGATTATGGGCAAGTCAGGTTCAGGAAAGACTACTCTCTTATCTTTGATTTCAGGGCTTGATAATTGTACCGACGGCGCAATAAATTTTGACGGCAATCCACTTTCTCAGATTGACCGTGATAAATACAGAGCTGAAAGTATTGGCGTTATTTTTCAGGGTTATAATCTTTTAACAAACGCTACCGCTGTTGAAAATATTGTGCTGTCGATGTGCATTAGCAAAACAAAGGAAAACAATAAGAAAAAAGTTGCATATAAGCTGCTTGAAAAAGTTGGAATTAATAAGGAAACCGCTAATCGTAAAATCCTCAAGCTTTCCGGCGGCGAACAACAGCGAGTTGGTATTGCAAGAGCTTTATCCCATAATCCTGACATTATCATTGCCGATGAACCCACTGGTAACTTAGATACTGATACGGAAGAGAGCATTTTATCTATATTAACTTCTCTGGCCCATAATGAAGGTAAATGCGTAATAATCGTTACCCATTCCAAAAAGGTATCTTCTGTTGCGGATGAAGTATGGGGTATGAAAGACGGGAACCTGACCCTCGTATACAAAGGCAAGTGAGGACTGTATTTCCTTGCCTCTATAGCTCACTTGATAGCGAACTATGCAAAAATCGCATTCAAGGTGATAAAAAAGACCATATCATAAATTCTAGAGTTATTCTAGAAAGTAAGTATTTGAAAGATCTTTAGAATGAATAGGTAAAACAATGATAATTAAGCAAGCAAGGACCCCCTGCTTGCTTAATATCAACATCTTTTTTGACCTAACTTTCCAATTAATCAAACGGACAATGAAAATTCCATAGTCCGTTTTTTATATGAATATTTATCTAAGATTAGAAAATAATTCTTTCGGCATTAAAAGGATAGTATATACGTACATCGAATATTACTAAAAATAGAGTAAAACTATTTAAATAATTATTTTCTATAAGGTGTTGATTAAGTGTATTGAATTCAGGAGATAAGTGGATATATTGGAGTATACAAACAGAATGGCTACCTTAAAATTGAGTATAGCCACTCATTGTTTTCACAAAAACCAGATGAGCTTGCCTACGGCTTGGACCCAGGACGTCAACTTAGTAGGGAACTGTGCTGAGGGTGTCTCGACTCAACCGCGGATAAATTGGGACTGGTCAAAAGCATAGCCTGTCATTGGGCGCTGCCGGAGACGAGAAACTAAAACAATGACTGCACTCGTGGTTTTTAAAATACTCGAGATAATCAAAAAATTAATAAATATAGAGGGTGGAATATTATGGACGTATTTGATTTTTTAAGAAAACAAGGTATAGAAGAAAAGTTGATACAGGATGTGCTTTATTTTAGAAAGTATTATCAGATAGACGAAGCGGTAAAGGATAGAATTCCCGATCCTAAAAATTTCTTTTTTGGAAAAGAAATATGGTCTATGTGTATTGCTGCAATTTTAGAAGGAGAAAACATTTTGCTCTCAGGACCAAAAGCAACAGGAAAAAATGTCCTTTCAGACAATTTATGTGCTATATTTGCAAGACCTCAATGGAATGTATCTTTTCATGTCAATACAGACAGTTCAAGCCTTATAGGAACCGACACTTTCATAGACAATGCGGTAAGGTTAAGAAGGGGGGCAGTTTATGAATGTGCAACCTATGGGGGATTTGGAGTATTTGATGAAATTAATATGGCAAAGAATGATGCCATTGTTGTACTGCACTCGGCGCTAGATTATAGAAAGATTATAGATGTTCCAGGCTATGAAAAAATTAAACTTCATGAAGCAACAAGATTTATTGGAACAATGAATTATGAGTATGCAGGAACAAAAGAATTAAATGAAGCATTGGTTTCCAGGTTTATGGTGATAGATATACCACAAATAGAAGAAGAAAAATTAATGACTATACTAAAATTAGAATTTGAAGATGCTCATGAAGATAAATTAGACCAGTTTGCGGGAATATTTTTAGACCTTCAAACAAAAGCACAAAACTCCGAAATATCTACAAAAGCTGTTGATTTAAGAGGAATAATAGCCAGTATTAAAACCATAAAGAGAGGGCTTAAACCTAGACTTGCAATAAATATGGGAGTAACAGGGAAAACCTTTGATCAATTTGAAAAAGAAATTGTAGAAGATGTAATAAGAACTAGAATACCGGAAAAGTGGGAAGCAAAGGATATTTTTCCATCTAGTTAACGGAGGAGTACTATGAAGTGGATATATGGAGAATACGATTTTGAAAATAGGCTTACAAATCTCATGTGGACCGTATGCGGAGATTATGATCAGGAATTAGATGAATTAGAAAAGTTTACAAAAACCTCTAAAGATCTAGCCGTGTATTATGCTGCTAAGGCAGGGGCGAGAAGAAAATACATAGACTGGAACCTGATAAAAAAGTATTTAAATCACAGAATACAAAATGGCGCAGATCAAGACCTGATTGTTCCCCTTGTGGAGATGTGTGCTGATGCAATGGTTGAGGAAAAGCTTATCAAGGAAAGACCTGGAATAGAAGATATAAGGAAAAAAGGACTAGAAGATTTACTGGAGCGATATTTTAGAATAAAACTAAACACTTTTATGGAAAAAGTAAAGTATGCCTATGTACTAGAACAAATGGGAAAACATGCAAGTTTTGATTCTAAAGTAAAAAAATTACTCTCAGATATAAAAAAGTGTAAAGATGTAGAGAATACTCTAGCCCTGTTAGAAAATATAGATGCTTTATATCTTGTTCATTTTAAAGAGATGATAGAGAATCCAACTTTTCTATATGAAATGGAAGAAGAGAATAATGCAAAAGAAGAGTATAGAGAAGTAGAATATACAAAAGATCAAAGCTTTACTTCTTTTATGTATGAAGAGTTATATAAAGAAGATGCCGCCATTTCAGAGGTAGTAGATGGAATGCAATCTTCTCTTTTAGTTGAGTTTATAGGAGAATTAAAGCAGGAGATTTCTACCAATCCAAATGAAAACAGAGTTATATCTATTGATGAAGAAATGGTAGAGAAAATTTATAAAAAAATAGAACACTATTATGGTAAATCCTGTATTACAAAAGAAGAACTAAAAAAGATTGAAAAAAAGGTCTGTAGAAATGTACATGAAGGGTGTAGAGTTCATTTTACAGAAGGGGTTTTACGAGCTCCTTGCGATAATGTATTTCAAAAAAAGTATGTGACAAGGCAAAAGGAGAAAAATTTGTCTGGTTTTAGAGATAATATAAAGGTCCACAAAAGAAATATTGTAAAACTAAAAGAAGTGATCTTAAAAACACTAACGGCAGAGCAAGAAAATTCAATAGTTCCTTCTGATAGTGGACTATTGGCTGTAAATAAGCTTTGGAGAGTTGGAAGAAGTAATAACCAAAAATTATTTACAAAAGTAATAGACAATCAAAAAGGTGGATATGTAGTAGATATTTTACTAGATGCCAGCGGTTCTCAACAAGTACGACAGGGAAAAGTGGCTACTCAGGGGTATATCATATCTGAGGCATTAACCCTTGCAGGAATCCCAAATAGAGTAATGAGCTTTTGCAATTTTTTAGACTATACCATTCTTAGAAGATTTAGAGATTATAACTGTCCACGAAGTGCAAATGAAAATATATTTGAATACTTTTCTGCTGGAAACAATAGGGATGGTCTTGCCATTCAAGCCGTATGCCAAGGTCTGTTAAATAGAAGTGAAGAAAATAAAATATTAATTGTTTTAAGCGATGGAAAGCCCAATGATGTAAAAATTTTAAATGATAGTATAAGAACCATAAGAGGAGAAGCATTCTATAAAGGAATGACTGCAATAAAAGATACTGCACTTGAAGTAAGAAAGGCTAGAAAAAATGGAATTTTACTTTTTGGTGTATTTACAGGAAAAGAAGAGGAACTTGAGGCGGAAAAACTAATTTATGGGAAAGATTTTGTATACACTAGAAATATAGAGAAATTTTCTGACATAGTGGGAACCTATTTAAAAAGAATTATAGAAAATCATTAAAAGGAGCTGTCTTAAACTGATTTTTAAAAGATAGTTTGGAAACTGCATTTAATGCGGTTTCTTT
The DNA here is from genome assembly GCF_001750685.1 of Geosporobacter ferrireducens. GTDB lineage: Bacteria > Bacillota > Clostridia > Peptostreptococcales > Thermotaleaceae > Geosporobacter > Geosporobacter ferrireducens. The sequence goes on from NZ_CP017269.1 coordinate 5,240,985, forward strand.
GCATGTATGGGTTTAGTTAGGTAAGGGTAGCTCCATCAGATGAAGTTAATGAGTAAAAAATGGTATTTCTATATATATAGACGAATTTATGGTAGTTCTTCACTGTTTGCCGAGGTAAGGCAAAAAAGATGGGGGAATTTGCAATATAATAAGGAAATCAGAAAACCAAATGCTAAATGTTATGCCAAAGCCTACTTTTGAATAGATTCAAATAAAAAGAAAAGGTTATGTCAACACTTTGAAATTAATATAAACCTTGATATAATAGCTAAAGATGATAGCGTTGAAAGGAACACCTATCTTTGTATTTTAAAAGGAGTTGATACAAATGATTGGTAAAACCCATTTTAAAATTGGAATCTTAACCTACGTTATTACGTCAGCTGCATTTGATAATATTGACTTAAATATTATGAAGCACAAAAAATTAGTATGGCAGGAATGCTGGCAGCAGGCATCTCCGCTCTCGTAACAAATGTGGATTGTGATGATAGTAAAATCAATCGTTCAAATTCAATAATTGGAACAGCTAAAAAAGCAGCTGAATATATTGATGCGGCTAATTCTATCTCCAAAGCTATTTATTGGGATGAATAGTAGCATTCAGTTTATATAATAAATGTAGGCAAGTGGAAGGAGAAGGGTAATGAGCAATATGGTAATCTTCAATAACATGAAGCATGATTTCACAGAGGCGGAGAAAGTACTCGCTGAGTATATAATGCAGAATTATAATGAAATATGTAATATGACTACCTATGAAATTGCAGATGCCACAGATACGAGTCCTGCTACATTGGTTCGTCTTGCTAAAAAGCTAGGATATAGTGGATTTAAAGCCCTACAGATTGCCATTGCCAAGGATACTTCTAAGGATACTATCAACACTGAGAATCTATATGAGGCAATTACTGTAAATGATTCCACTGAAGATATCATTTCAAAAATAGCCTTGGGCAATATCGACGCTATAAAGAATACCGCTGCTATCATAAAAACTCATCTAATAGAGGAGAGTGTAAATGAAATCCTTAAAGCAAAGTGTATTCATCTCTTCGGTATAGGAAGTTCTTATATCGTAGCCTTGGATTTCCAATACAAATTAGTGCGAATCAACATGTTGACCAGTTTACATAGCGATTACCATTTGCAATTGGTTGCTGCGTCAAACATTAATATAGATGATGTTGCTATTGGTATTTCTAATAGTGGTAAGACACAGGAAGTGTATAATGCGTTAAAACTCTGTAAGGAAAGAGGCGCAAAAACGATTTCTATAACCAGATTAGGGCGAAATCCAATTAGTGCTATTTCTGATATCAACATCAATACCATAGAAGTGGAACAGCAGCTCCGCGTAGGGGCGATTTCTTCAAGAATCGCTCAATTAACAGTGATAGATATTTTATTTATGTGCTTAATGAAAAAACGCTACCAGAGCATTCCAGATTATGTACGAGAAACCGACCATATCATATCTAGTCTAAAGCTTAAATAATATATTAAAAAAATATTCGTGACATTAATAAACTTAATTATAAAGTTAGTAGACGAGAAAATCGTAGAGAAGCTAAAAAAATTAAGAAAATGGAAGTACAGAATCATGAAATCTTTTGCTCATGATCCTTTGTCATATGAAAAAATGCAACTCAAAAATGGAAAGGAATAACCTATCGGTTCAGATTATAAATGGCGTCCATAAGGACGTCTTTTTTATAAGTAAAAAGCGAAATAAAGTTCTATTCTTATATTGAAAAAATATTTTATAGTATTATAATATATATAAAACAATATTTCATAATTTTTCATAAATTGTGTAATTTGATTTCAAAAAGTCATTTATAAAAATAAAAGGGGGAAAAGAGATGAAAAAATTCAACAAAATGCTATCAGTGGTACTTATTCTACTCGTGCTATCTATGGCACTATCTGGCTGCGGTGAAAAGGGGACCACACCAACAGCTGAGTCTAGCACATCTGCTGATAAAAAAATTACATTAAAAGTAATGTTCTTTCAAGCAGGTTTTGGGGATGGATGGCAAAAATGGTTGAAGGAAGAGTTCGAAAAAAACCACGAGAATATAACGATCCAGCTTGTGGGAGATGCAAAGTTGATGGAGACAATTACACCTATTATTGAGAGTGGTGTAGATGCGCCGGACATATTTATGACCAATGGTAGTAAATGGGAAGAGTGGGGCCCTCAAGGATTGGTAATGGATTTAACAGAGTTTTATGATGAAAAGGTACCAGGTACGGATTTAGTACTAAAGGATTACATATCGGATGCTGCAAAGGATAAATTTTTCTTTGACTTAGGTAAAAATAACGGAGGCATCAAAAAATATGCAGTGCCCTGGTCAGCAGGACCTATGAGTGTTGTTTATAATGGGAAGCTGTTTAAGGAAAAGGGGTTGGAGTATCCTAAGACTTGGCCTGAATTCGAAGCTTTATGCGAGACCATAAAAGCTGAGGGAATCGCTCCACTAACCTATCCAGGAAAATATCCAAACTATGTAAAACCCTTTATGAGAAGCTGGCAAATACAAGAATTAGGACCTGAAAGATTTGTCAATGAATTTAAAAATCCATCAGATCCTGAGATATATGGAGATCCAGCTCTTTTAACAGCTTGGGAAAAATTTGATAATTTATTCAAAAAAGGTTGGATTATGGAAGGAACAACAGCCCTGGATCATACCCAAGTACAGATGGAATTCATCAATAATAAAGTTGCTATGATATTGAATGGTTATTGGTTAGAGCAGGAAATGTCAGAGGCTTGGCCAGAAGAGTATGAGATCGTGATGGCACCTATTCCTCAGGATGGAAAAATTGATACCCCAGTTTCTTTCATAAATATGCCTGACTATATTTCTATCTACAGTAAAACCGCTTATCCGGAAGCAGCAAAAGAATTTTTGCTATTCTCTTTAAGCCCAGAATCTTGTGAGGCTTTTGCAAAACTTGCAGGAGGATTAAGACCTTTTAAATATGATTTAGATAATGTAGAGGTCTCCGAGTTTACAAAGAGTTGTCAAGATATTATACGAAATCCTAATTACTATCAGTTTACAGATGCCAGCAGTAATCCATTCATGTATAAGACATTAGGAAATGATTATTTAACGAAGATAGCTACAGGAGAAATGACACCTAAGCAGGTTGCTGAGGCCTTTAAGAAAGATGCTGCTACCGAATTTGAGAAGGTGAAAAAAGATTTAGGAAATTAATTGACAGAAAGAATGTGATATCTATGGATGTGGACCCCAAAAATCAAGAATTAATTCTATAGGGTCTATGTCCATAGGATTCTAGTTGATGGAAGATAAAATTAATAGAAATTGAAAGGGGGGAAAGAAACCAATGGAAACTACGAAAAGTAATACGGGATATCAAGCTGAAGTTATAATACCAAAAGGAAAAAAGCAAAAAAGGATAAATTGGAAAAAGATTTTTTTTATCATTTCCATGTTAGGATGGCCCTTATTAAATTGGTGTATATTCATTTTCTATATGAATATACAGACTTTTCTTTATTCTTTTCAAAGGTTAAATAAGTTTACCGGTAAAATGAGATTTTCTGGTTTAGAAAATTACATGGAGTTATTTCAAAAAATATCTGATAATACTGCCTCTTATGGTGTGGCCTTTAGAAATACGTTTTTGTGGTTAGGCCTCAACGTACTGGTAATTGTTCCCATATCTTTGGTGGTGGCCTACATCCTTTCTAAGAAAATACCTTTCTATAGATTCTTTAATACGATACTATTTATCCCAAATATCATTTCAATTGTAATATTAACCATGGTTTGGTCCTTTATGTGGGCACCCAATCAAGGAATTGTTAATGGATTGTTAGATTTATTAGGAATGGTGCAATATAAACGAATATGGTTGGGAGATCACAGAACGGCATTAGGCGTGGTATTTTTATACTGTGTTTGGGCAGGAATAGGATGGAATAATCTTATTTTAGGTGGAGCTATTGCAAAAATTCCGAAAGAAATACTCGAGTCGGCACAGTTAGATGGTGTTTCCCATTGGCAAGAGTTTGTACATATTATCATTCCAAATGTGTGGCCAACTATTTCGACGATAACCATTATAGGTGCAACGGCTGCTTTTAGAGTTTTTCTACATCCCAAGTTACTTACCAATGGAGAATATGGAACCTCTAATATTGCCCTTAAAGTAGTGGATGAAGTTTTAGGAGAAGGCAACTACGGGCTTGCATCGGCAGCGGGAATCACTATGGCCATTTTTGGTTTCATAGTAGTCTATATGATTAAAGCTTATCTTGATAGGATGGAAAAAAAGTGGAGTTGATTTGAAAAAGGATGGGAAGGTGAGAGAGGGTGGAAAATAAATTTAGTCGCCAAGTTTTACTCATAGCAGAGGTACTGTTACTGTTTTATGCAATTTCTCTGGTATTTCCTTATGTATGGGTGTTTATTAATTCTTTCAAAAGCATAGCTGAATTTTATAAAAATATATGGTCCCTACCAGAATCTTTTAGTCTGACAAATTATGCTCGTGCTATGAAGGAAACCAAAATACTGTCCTATTTTGGACTTAGTGCGATAATAACCATCATAGGTACAGGAACGCAGCTTATCTTCTCTGCAATGACAGCCTATATACTAGCAAAATACGAGTTTAGAGGAAATCGATTTATTTATGCCCTGACCATAATCGGATTTTTATTACCGATCACAGGGACATTAGCCCCTTTGTATGTTTTCCTTAAAAAGACAGGTCTGTTTAATTTGTACGGACTCCTCATCATGTATGCAGTGGGAATGGGAACGAACATGCTCATTTATTATTCCTTCTTTAAAAAGATTTCTTGGAGTTATGCAGAAGCAGCTTTTATGGATGGAGCAGGAGATTTTACTGTCTTTTGGAAAATTATGTTTCCCATGGCAAGGGAAGCCTCTATTGCAGTAGGGATTATAACAGCAATAAATATTTGGAATGACTATTTTATTCCTTCAATTGTTTTAACAAACCCTAAAGTGCAAACCGTGGCTGTAGGTCTTCGAACCTTACAGGTGCAGCAGCAATATAATGCCTCCTGGACAGTGTTATTTGCTGCAGTGATCGTAGCCACGATACCAACGATTCTTATATATATGTTATTTCAAGATAAAATCTACAAAGGCTTTCTTATTGGTGGATTGAAAGAATAGTGAGGAGATAGGATGATAATAGAAGAAAGAATTCGATACTTAGAGGATTACTTGCAAAAACTGATTAAGGAAGATGTCTTTCCAGGCGCATCCTTTGCCTTATTGGACCAAGAAGATAGCTACATAGGCTTTTTAGGTAAAGCTCAAATAGTACCGGAGCCTGCCTCCGTGAAAGAAGATACCCTCTATGATTTAGCATCCTTAACCAAAGTGGTTGCTACCACTAGCTGCATTATGCTTTTAATTGAGAGGGGATATATAACACTGGATACAGAGATTTGTAAGGTTCTACCCTTATATAGGCAAAGGGGTATTTGTATAAAGCATTTATTATCTCATACATCTGGCTTAGATGCAGATATAGATTGGAATAACATGAATAAAGAACAGCTTCTTCATACAGCATACAATTCACCTATAAAACCTAGTCGATTCGAAAAGGAAGTAGTTTATTCAGACATAGGCTTTATACTTCTCGGTCTAGTAATCGAGCAGATAACAGGTTCCTTTGAAGAATTTGCACATAAAAACCTATTTAAACCATTAAGCATGAAGGAGACGTTCTTTAATCCAAGGGAAGCCTATATAGAGAGATGTGCGGCTACTGAACTCTGCCAAATGAGAAAAAAAATAATAAAAGGTGTTGTTCATGATGAAAAAGCCTATCTTTTAGGGGGTATTGCAGGTCATGCTGGACTTTTTTCTACCATAGGAGACATTGTAAATTTCTTAAAGATGTATCTAAATAATGGAGCTTTTGACGATCAAATTGTACTTAACCAATCCACCATTTCTTTGATGTCAAATTCCTATACTCCATATATGAATTCAGAGAGGGGATTGGGTTGGATGCTAAAAGGAAAAACCAATACTTTTTGTGATGTAACTGGAGAAAGAACACTTTATCATACGGGATTTACGGGCACTTCTATCATCATTGATCTAGATAATAAAAAGAGCTTTGTTCTGCTAACCAATAGAGTTCATCCAACCAGAAAAAATACAAAACTAATTGATCTGAGAAGGAATATTCATAATGTGGCACTTAGTGCCATTCAGTAATGATAAGAAGGAGTAAATATGGACTATTTAATTGGTATTGATGCAGGTGGCACCAAATCAGAATTGATCGCTTATGATATGGAAAATAAACCTATATTTAAAAAAAATGGGGGATTTGGGAATCCAGCGGTCAATCAAGAGAAAACTCTAAAGAACCTTGAACTATTGATAAAACAGGTATTGAAAGCGTTAGATATTAGAAACTGCAAATTGATTGCAATAGGTCTTGCGGGAGCTCAAATGGGTAATAGCAAAGAATTTATTAAAAGCTATTTTAATGATAAATTTAATATACCCACCATTGTTTTAAACGATATTTTAATGAGTTATCAAGCCTATTTGGGAAGTGGAAATGGAATTATGACGATTGCCGGCACTGGCTCTAGTAGTTATGGACGAAGAAATGATAGAGAAGCTATGGCAGGGGGATGGGGGCATTTACTGGGAGATGAAGGTAGCGGATACCATATTGTTCTTGAGGCATTTAAAAAAATGATCTATCTATGGGATCGTGAAATTCCATTGGATGAACTTAGCAGAGCGCTGCTAAAAGAAATAGATATGCAGGACCCATCAGGTATCAAACACTTTATATACAATTCACAAAAAAATGAAATTGCTGGATTGTTTCCTATCATCCTAAATATGTCTCAAAAGGGAAGTTCAGAAGCTGAAAAACTTCTGATTGAAGCAGGTAAATCTCTAGCGGATATTACTGGTATTGTGTATAATAGGCTAAACTTCAATGAACAAGTACAAATTGGAATTAAGGGAGGCATATTTCATAGTAGCTGCTATGTAAAGGAGAGTTTTGAAAATCGATTGAGTGAGTATATGTCAGATTTTATAATAATTAAAGAGGATATTTCTGTTACAAAAGCTGTTTGTAGTCTTTATAAACAAATTAGGTAAAAATTTTCAGATTTTCTTATTTTACCTACGAGGGAGATATGAACATGGTAAATGAAGTAATGGGCATGATAACGGAACAGATAAATAGAAATACAGTGGATATTGATAACATGAGTATTACAGAAATTGTTACCTGTATCAATAATGAAGATAAAACTGTTGCTTATGCAGTGGAAAAAGTAATTCCACAAATTGTTAATGCAGTAGAGCTTACAGTTTTAGCATTAAAAAGAGGCGGAAGAATGATATTTGTTGGAGCTGGAACTAGTGGAAGACTTGGGGTGCTGGATGCATCAGAATGTCCACCTACTTTTAATACAGATCCGGAATTAGTGAAAGGAATCATTGCAGGGGGAGATATAGCTCTACGAAAAGCAGTAGAGGGAATTGAGGATAATGAAGAAGACGCAATAAAGGATTTAAAGAGAGAAGATTTAAATCAAAACGATGTAGTAATTGGTATTGCTGCTAGTGGTAGAACCCCCTATGTAATAGGTGCTTTAAAATATGCTAAAGAGATTGGTGCAAAAGCTGTTGGAATATCATGTAATCCCCAATCGAAAATGAGAGAATATTCAGATGTAATGATAGAAGTAATCGTTGGGCCTGAGGTAATATCTGGTTCAACTAGGCTCAAATCAGGTACAGCCCAGAAAATGATACTCAATATTCTTAGCACAACAACCATGATAAAGTTGGGAAAGACCTATAAAAATCTAATGATTGATCTTCAGACTAGTAATCATAAGCTTAAACAAAGGGCTATTAGAATATTAAAGGAAGTAACCCAAAACAATGATGAAGATGAAGCGATTTCTATATTAGAAAAGACGGATTGGAATGTGAAAGAAGCCATAGTACTATGGGAGACTGGCTGTAGTATTGCTGAAGTACGAAAATATTTAAAAGACAGTGAGGGCTTTGTAAATAAGGCTATCGAATTGGCTTTGGGAAGAGAATGGAACAAGCCGAGAAAATAAATTTGATGATTGCGTCTATAATCGGTTTAAGAAAATGAATACTTAACTCATAAGTGTAATTAGGATGCGGCGCAATTTCTTATAGAACTAAACTGCTAATCCCGGTGGCTGCTGATTTCCTTTGTTCTGGTCAAGTAAAATTGCAACACTGTCGTCTAATATTTTTATGCACTGTAGCGAGCCTCAAAAGGAGTTAATCTTTGGTTAAAGAAATGAGGCCTCAGGTGGTTGTACGAACTAGATCCTTTTTTCGATGATCTCAACCGCATTTAATGCGGTTTTTGCATGTATAGGTCTAGTTGGGTGAGGTTAGCTCCACAAAATGAAGTTAATGACTAAAAAATGGTGTTTCTCCACTGTTTGTCGAGTTAAGACAAACAGTGGAGAAATTTATAATAATATAAGGAAATACGTAAAAGGAATTCAATACTTTGAGTATCTATATGTACAAAATAATTTGACAAGCAGGTAATGTTGGGACGACGGATCTGTTCCTCGTTCCGGCGGAAAAAATATGTAACGATTAGAAGTTTTAACAAAAATTCCGTATAATGATATAGAAAGCCCTAATTATTTTAGGCATTCAGAAAATGGGGGGAATTGTTATGGAGCGTATTACTTATTCTCTAAGAGAGCAGTGTCAGATTTACTCGGATCAATATTATGATTGTATATCGACTTTTACCGATGAGGTATTAACAGAGGCAAGGAATAGACTTACTCCAATAATTCAAATCGCCCATAACCATCAAGATCAAGAAAATAATTCACAAGTGGAAACAATATTAGAACTGCTTATTTTGGGAACGCTGAGTGATGTATATCTTAAAGAAGCCCTTAATATCAATGGAATGCAGTATCGTATGTTAAAGTGGGTTACTGAAATGCGGCAGAAGTATAAGCAGTTAAAACCAGCAATGAGTTATCTAAAAGGGATTCTATCCAAGCAATTTTTATCCTACCATACAGAGCTTAGCAACATGACCCCCATTCAAAATATGTCACAGCTTCATAAACTTATTCGTTGGCTGGAGGCTACTGGAGAGTTTGGCAGCGAAGTAAAAAGATTAAAAGCGTGGGAAAGATATCTTAAAACGCTACCCTATAAGGATACTTTGATTATGCTTGAAACAATTCTTTCTTTTGCCCGGTGGTTTGAGCGTCGCAGTGAAGAAATACTGGGACAATACACGGCCTATGTCAATCAATATCTACACAAGTCAAAAAACAAATATAATCGGCGAGAGGATATTATATTCTGTAACCGAAGAAGAGTAGAATACCATCTAAATATGGTTGGAGCAGAGATAATGAACAGAGTTTTTAGGGAAGATTTTTTAAAAACTCATAAAAGGATTCTATTATTGCCTATATGCATGACTTCTCCCCGGTACTTAAAATGTCAGTCAGAGGGATTTGGAAAAGATTTCAAATGTAAAGCCTGTTCTAAAGAATGTATGGTCAATCAATTAACCAAATTAGAAAAAGGTTTGAACTTTCGTGTGATGGTGGTTCTCCATGAATCCTCTATTTCTGCTTATAATAGAAAAGATACTTTATTTGACAGTCACACAGGGGTTATTGGTGTGGCCTGTATACTCAATCTAATTTCCGGGGGATGGATGTTAAAAGATATGGGTATTCCTGCTCAATGTGTGCCATTGGATTATTGCGGATGCAAAAAACACTGGCATGATAAGGGCATCCCTACTTGTATCAATTTTAAAAAACTTCAGGAAATCAACAAAGTATTATCAGCAAGTACAAATACCAGATAAACAGTGCCAAGGAACTACAAGAGGGAAAAGTATGATTAGCATTCAAGTCCAGGCCCTATGTAAAGACTGGGGCTATTTGTTTGCAGTGGAGTTTGCACTTTTATTTCAAGGAAATATAAAGATTATTCTTCAGATGCTAAAAACCTATCTAAGATCTGTATAGGATAATACAGATTTGTTTATTTTGAATCATGTTTAATGAATATCTATTCAAATTAATTATTTTATTTTCTTCCCTGCAGTTCCAATATAGACTACAAATTCGTTTTCGCCATCTAAGCCCATGACTTCATTTAAAACTTCGTCATCAAAGGCGGCGATGGCACAGACGCCGCAGTCAATGGATTCTGCTGCCAGGTATAGGTTCTGGCAAACATGACCTGCATCTAGATGGATGTAGCGATAACCCCTTTCACCATATCTCCAAGTGGTTCTATAGGCATCAGCTGCCCATATAAAGGTAACAGCACTAGTCTTAACAAAGACCTGATTCAAACAAGCATCGGTTATCTTATCTCCTATATCTTCTTCAGCTTCTATAGGCAGCAGGCTATGCTTGGTAGCAACATAACGATATAATCCAGCTCGAATTCCCCTCACCCGATTGATAAGAATATAGGTTTCAAAGGGATGCCTACCCCCTGCCGACGGGACCGTTCGCAGGGTTTTTGAAATAGGACCCTGCTCTCCTTGACTAACCAATACTTTTTTTACACCTTGGGTAGACCACAATAGATAGGAGAGCTCTTTTATATCCAAAGCTTCCTGATGATACTTTCTTAGGCTTTTTCGATTTTCTATTAACTCCTTTAACTGAATGGAATCCATATCAAGTTCATCAACGGAAGGCAGTGCTATTAGGGCGCTGTCGGGATCATATGATTTTTCTAAGGGTGGCTGTACCATACCTTTTTCCTGATCAGACTCTTCCAGGTGCGCATACCTTGTTTTCTCCATAAATAATTTACCAATTTCACGCATCGTATAATCCTCCCTATATAAATTTACATGACTTAATTTATTTTATCTTATCCTGCTTATATTGTCTAAAACAATTGAAACATATTCCTATTAAGATATGCTGTTCCTTCCTATGGTTTTGTATTTTTGGCAGGGGTTGCAGATTCTGCAATCCCTGCTTTGTGTAACGAACTAAAAATATGAAAAGCTGCTAAATAACATATAATGGGTCTTTTTAATTTCATAAAAAATACTGACATCTTAAGTACTTCTTAACTAAGATGAAATAATCATATTTTGATGGAGGCTGATTTCATATGACAACGCAGTAAGATAAAAAAGCTCTTAGATTATAAGCTATGCTTCTTATAATCTATGCTTCTTATAATCTAAGAGCTTTTTTAAGAAATTGATTTTAACTGTAAAGGATTTTCAAGAAATATAGAAAATAGATGTAATGAAATGATAGATTCTGCGTATTTACCTATGAAATTACTTAGCTAAGTAAAAATCATGGAAGGGGGGTTGATAAAAAGTGGAGCAAATTCTTTCGATGAGCAACTCCAATGAAAAAACTGATCAATACTTGAATAAAAAAGAAGCCTTTGCCTATTTTTTTGATGCCTACTACAAAAGGGTTTACAATTACATCTACTACCGGGTACATTCCCAGGACATAGCAGAGGATTTGACCAGCCAGGTTTTTGAAAAGATGATGTATAAAATTGAGCAGTATCATCAAGATAAATCACCCTTTGAGGTCTGGCTATTTGCCATAGCCAAAAACGTGGTGCATGATCATTTTAGAAACTTAAAAAAGGGTAAAATCTTTTCCTTTAGTATAGTAGAAGAATTGGTATCCAGAGACAGAACGCCAGAAGATGCAGTTTTGATGGCAGAAAGTAATGATCAATTGATGAAGGCTTTACAGGGGCTAAATCAAAAAGAAAAGAATATTGTGGCTCTTAAATTTGGAGCCAATCTAAAGAATAGTGAGATTGCAAAAATACTAAAGCTTACGGAGAGCAATGTAGGGGTTATACTCTATCGCACTATGAAAAAATTAAAAATGATAATAGAAGGTGGGGAAAAGATATGAGAAAAGAAACAATAGAAAATCAATTTTCCCAGGATATCGAAGCTTATTTAAGAGGGGAAGAAAGTCATTCCTCGGAGCCACAGGTATATAAGGAACTTCTGACCTTGGGAAAGGCCTTGGCAGACAGAGATTTTAGTCAAAGCACCGATAAAAATACAGTATATCAAAAGACCCTGAAAAATATTTGTGAAAATAAGGAGAGAAGTAGTATGAAGAAGAGGAAATTTAAGAAATCCACCCTTGCTGCGGCAGCTTTGGCACTCCTATTTGTAGGCACAGTAACCCTCAACCTAACGCAGCCCTCCTTTGCTCAGGACTTGGTACACAAAGTAATTAAAACCCTAACTGCGGGACGAATTAGTGCTGTTCAAGTAGAACCACACCAGTGGGAGGCCACTGTCTTACCAGCAGGTCTACAGGGTAAAGCCTTTGACAAAGATGGGAACCCCATAGAGAAGATTACCAAGGAAATGGCAGAGGCTGGTGAAAAGCTTTATACGGCTGAAGGAAAAGAAATTGTTGGTTTTAATGGTGAGAAAATTATAACAGCCGATGAAGGCAAAGAAAACCGTCTTATAGTCACCGAACCTGATAAGTTAAACAACTATACCTGCTTTGAAGTGATTCTCCCCTCCTATTTACCAGAAGGCTACTCCTTTGATAAAGCAGAATTTTTTAAAGATGAAAAGGGTGAAGTAAGCAACAAATATATCAGCCTATACTTTACCAATGGAAAACCCGATAAATATCTGTATATGCAGCAGCGATTTGCCGATGAAGAAACGGCCTATGAAATAGGAACCGATGGCAAAATTGAGCAAATCAAAATAAACGGCTTCGACGGAATCCTCTCCGATGGCAGGAGCATAGATTGGGAGGCCAATGATGTACTTTACAATCTATCGGGTAGAGGGCATATAACAAAGGCGCAATTGATTAAGATAGCAGAATCTATCAGATAGCAGAATAAAAGATAATATATTAACTTTATTCAAAGATAGCCACAAAACCTCCATAATTAGATGCAAAATCTAATCATGGAGGTTTTGTTATGGAAACATGTATGGGACGAGGGGACAGGTACCTTCTCCCAGTTCCAAATGAATAATAGTGGTTTTGCTTGTTACACATCTCCTCCGCCAATGGGGAAACGAAAGATGCTATTTAGATCTTTTGCAGCAATCTTCTGTTGTCGAAATATAGCGAACAGAAATTGAAGGAGTTTGTAACAATATATGGAACTACATAAAAGAATGTTAGACTGGGAGTATAACCTATATTTTGTGAAATTAGAAGATCCTAGAACGATAAATCTGGCCATTTCTTTCATGGTAGCAAGAATTCTTTAAGAGAACAACAAACTGACTCAATATAGCAAATGGTTTAATCTCAATCCAATTGAATTAAGATTAAACCATTTGTTATATCTCATATTTCGCATAACTAATTTTTCCAAGCGAACAATTATTTTTCTGTATATTTTTTCTTTCAATTGACCTATGATTTTAGTATTAGAATCATAGGAGGAATCAATGAAATGAGAGATTAAAATTAGAAGTTATCCAATATAAATAGTATCCAAAGTAATAATTTGTAAAACAATTAATAAGTGAACGGTAGGTTTCCGTTAATTACGTCACTTAACAGAGTGTTCCCAACATTCATCAGCATTTCGGGCCTGGCTTTGTGAGAGCTGATGAACGTCGTGAACACTCGAGAAGTTCTCCGAAACCATACGCAAAGGCCGCGGCGTCCTGCTGTGGATTGGGGAAGAACGCTTTAAAAGCTGTGCTAATTCATAGTTGTAAAAAATTATGAGCTTGAAAGGAAAGGAGTTTGAAATGGAAAGAGTTTTAATACTTGGAGCAAGTGGATTAGTAGGAAAAGCTTTATCAAAGGAATTGAATAAGAAATATGATGTTTATGGTACATATAGTAGCAATAAAATAGTTTCGATAAATTCAATTTACTATGATATAAGCAAAGTATATGAGATGGTTGATATTCTTAATAATGTTAAACCTGCAAGAATAGTGTACTGTTTAAGGGGAGATTTTGATGCTCAAATAGAGCTTCTTAATGAGCTTGTAAAATATTTAATGCCCATCAATGGAAAACTTTATTTTTGTTCTACTGGAAATGTTTTTGATGGGGATATAACTAAACCTCATTTTAAAAATCATGAACCAATTGCTGAAAGTGATTATGGCAAGTTTAAGATAGAGTGCGAAAAAATATTAATAAAAGGCTTAAGTGACAATGGCATAATTTTTAGACTGCCAATGATATGGGGTAAAGACTCACCAAGATTAAATAGTATTCTAACCGCATTAAAAAATAATGAAGAAGTTGATGTTTACACAAATCTATATCTTAATAATAATACAGATGAAATGTTAGCAAAACAAATATGCTATATAATTGAAAATGATTTAAAAGGAATATTTCATCTTGGTAGCAATGAAGTTATAAATCATTATGAATTTGTAAAAAGTGTTATTACCAATTTAGGATATAAGGATGTAAAATTTAATGAAGAAATGCTTCCGGAAGAAAAGTACTATTTAGCTGTTTTACCGACTGTTGGGGAGTTGCCTAAAGAATTTAATTTTTTAAATGAGTATGTTATTAATCGCATAACAGATTAGATAATTCAGATTTTTCTTATGATGGGAAGTATTAATAATGGACAGCATGAGTTGTTTTGTCTTCATTTTGGAGATTTGGCTAGTGCTATTGGTGATAGTGAATATAAAGTTGAACTTAAATAAATACTTACATTTATTGTTAATAATATTCTTTGTTTTTACGACACAGTGGTTGCTGCAGATACTTGCTGGAGGATCGGCCGTCCATGGCGATTCTGGCTACGTGGGGCATGCGACATCAGGTCATTCTGCCCACACCTTACAAGCTAAGTCAAAGTGTCACTAAGCTTGCAAGGCATCGTAGACGCCGGACGTTATCTGACATTAGTTGATTTGCCCGTACGTCCTGTGCGGGATATAGGATTAATTTTTGTGTCAGATTTTTATTTGAAAGGGGTATAGAAGGTATGATTAATCTTGAGAGACTATTTACAATAGAAAAAGAGAATTTGCTTGAATTCAGTAAAACCCTAAAGGCAGAAGACATATCTCAGCTGGTGGAATGGTTAACTGTAAAAGATGATAAATTGAGATATCATTCATTACTATTATTAGAACATCGTTCAGAGGAATATAATGATGTGTATCCTTTTTGGGATATTTTTTGTGAAAAATTAAGAAGTACCAATTCCTATCAGAGAAGTATTGGGGTAATGCTCATTGCTGCGAATGTAAAATGGGATAGAGAAAACAAAATTAAAATAACAATTGATGACTATTTAAGAATTCTAGATGATGAAAAGCCGATTACGGTACGCCAGTGTATACAGTCATTAAAGAAAATAGTTGCTTATAGAATAGATTTACATAATAAAGTTGCAAGTGAACTTATATCCATTGATATTATGAATATTAAACCAACAATGAGAAAGTTAATATTAGTTGATATTCTAAATATTCTTGTGTTAATTAAAAAACATAATACTTCAGAAGAAATTGATACGTACATTTATCAAGCACTTACAGGTGAATTGCTTGATAAGAAAGCGATAAAACAAATAGAATTGATGTTATAGACCGTTTTTCTGGGGGGCCGCCGTCCGTGGCGACCTGGGCTTTGCGGGCCGACCAACGTCAGATAACAGTGAATTTCCAAAATCTGAGATAATATGCAAGTAATAAACAGACTTCGGGAATTCACAAGACGTTATGTGACATGCCTCAACGGGAGCATTAAGTAAATTAAAAATTTTAGAGGAGTAAATTTGTATGAAAGCTGAAATTATTAGAGTAGCTATGGGGAAATCAAATTCATATTTAATTAAGGCAAAGGATGGATTTATACTAGTTGATGCAGGTATGCCTGGTAAAACTGAAAGAGTAATAAAAGTTTTACGCGAGTATGATGCTGAATTAAATGATATTAAACTTATTATAATTACTCATGTACATAACGATCATGTTGGTAGTCTATATGATATTAAGAGAAAATCAAATGCGTCAGTTTTAGTACATGAAAAAGAAAAGAATATTTTAGAAAAGGGATATAACAAATTTCCTGATGGGACTATGTTTTTCTCAAGGATGATCTCTAGTCTTGCAAACAATGTATTTTTTTCTCAAGATCAATTTATACCAGTTGAAGTTGATATTATTATAAAAGATGAATTTGATTTATTGGATTACGGAGTAGATGGTAGAATTCTTCACACACCTGGACATACAGAAGGGTCAGTTTCAATTATAATAGAAGAAAAGTTTTGTTTAACAGGAGATACATTATTTAATATGTTTCCTAACTCGGTTTATCCTCCATTTGCAAATGATGAAGAAAAATTAATAGAGAGTTGGAAAAAATTAAGAGAAAATAATTGTATAAAGTATTATCCAGGACATGGGAAAGATTTTGGTTTAAAGAAATTTGATAAAACAATTGAAAAACATATAAAAAAGTAATAGAGCACGATCACATAACAATGCACTCAAGACGTTAAGTGAAATGCGCCCCAGGGTGAGTGCTAAACTGGAGTTTTTTATTTTGGAGGATTTTATGAGGTGTGCCATGTATACATTAAGAAAATATAGAGAAGAAGACTGGGAAGTCATTTTGAATATTTTTTTGAGAGCGAAGCCAGATGAAATGAGAGGTTCTTGTGGTATAGAGGATATTGTCCCTTTGGATAAAGATGAAAATCTTCTTAGATCATTTTGGAATAGTACAATCATTATTGCAGAGCATGAGGGGAAGGTTGTTGGTTATGTAGGATATGAAAGCAATTCATTGATTTCATTTCTTTTTGTAGATCCAAGTTACTATCAAAAGGGGATAGGAACTGAATTGCTAACTCGAATTCTATCTGAAGTTGGTGAAAAGGCATGGCTTTTAGTTGCAAAGAATAATATTGCAGCAACAAAGTTATATTTTGAGCATGGCTTTAGAACAGTTGAAGAGTTTATTGGAAAATATAACGGAATTGATGTTTCGGTTTTGCGCTTGGCTTTAACGCCTGAATTGCAATCGTGGAGATGCCGTTAGTCTAAATAATTAGTTTGAGGTATTTTCAAGTCTGTACTATGCGCACTCCACTTAACAAGATATTCCCATTCGCTACGCACAGCCCCCAGCCGTGGTTTACGAGAATGTATAGCAAACTTCAAGGTTGCACTATTCTTCAAGTATCGTGGGAGCTGGGGGCCGTCGTGAATACAAACCGTTATGTGACATGACGGGTCGCTAGGTCGGCCCTTCCGTGGGCACTCCCTTAAAAACATGTGAAAGCACAAAGTAGTCTATTTTGAATGCATACCTAAAGTAAGTGAGATACAACTTAATAGATAAGGGGGAATTTTTATATGAGTCTAATTAAAGCAATTCTTACAAATGGCTATATCCCACTGATACCTATTTTTGCATGGAATATTATTTTTGTTTCAAAATTGCCACCTGCATACGATCCAAAAAGCTTTAATAGCCACATTCCAGCATTTCTTCTTATTGGAGAGAATTTGTTTAGAATAATAATATTTGTTTTTCCGTTATTATTTAAAACTAATATCGCTACTACACAAGGAAAACAAGGGCTGATTATTTACATTTTTGGCACAGTTTTATATTTTGCTTCTTGGCTATTACATATGTATGCTCCGAATTCTCTATTGAGTAATAGTGTATTTGGTTTTGCAGCACCTGCATATTTACCTATTATATGGCTAATAGGTATAAGTCTTATGGCTGATTCATATTATTTTAATTTTAAATATTCTAAGTGGCATTATATATTGCCATGCATCGTATTTTCGATTTTTCATGTTGCGCATACCTATCTAGTATTTTTAAGAACAAATTAAATGTATTTTATAAAATAAATGATTAGTAAATTCAAGAAGCCGGCCAGCTAACCATCGTGGTTCAGCTGGCGATGAAAGTGAATACCCGCTGTCCAGACCCGTCACGATCAACACGTGGATGTTAGAGGACATTTAAATGTTAATGAGGTTTCTACATTTGTATTTAAGACGCATTATTCTTCTTACTTATTATGAAAAAACAAAAAGTTGTATATGTTTCCTATTATCTTTTTAATGTGGCATCAGTGAATAAAAGGAATTGATTGGTGGGTGTAGATGTTTTTTCGTTAACCGGACTGCAGATAACAGCGTGTTTACAGGAGGTGCTGGGGCAAGTGTCAAGGGTAAGGTCAGTGCACCACATCCCTTCTCCGGGAGCGAAGCTCCGCTAAAGGGTATTCCTATGGGTCCAGTTCGAAGGCGTCGCAAATGCGAGACGTTAAGTAAAATTGGTCAAAAAAGATTGTACTGCTCTAGCACAGATTGAGCAAGTTATACGTTGAAGTTTTTCACTACATTAGTTTTTAACACAACATGTATAAAATTAGAAGTTCAGGACATTCAGGGCAAATTGCATGGAATAAAATAAATCAGAGTTAATCATCATGTTCATAATTAGCAACTAGATTTATGACTTCAAAATTGTAAATATATGATTTTCTAAGAAAACTTCGGTATATGTATATATAGCCAAGAAGAAAGAAGGACGGATAATTTGAATCAAATGAATAAGGTAGAAACAAAACAATGGAAAAGGGTAGTAAAAAGAATATGTATTAGTATTGTGTGTTTTATAATATTGTTTTTACTCATCGTGCCGTCTATCATCGTATTTCAAGCTACACAGAACCGTGTTGACTATAAAGGCTATGCAACGGCTGATTATCCGTTACAAGACATATATACTGCTTCAGATTTTAATTTAGAGGCAAATGAAATAACTCTTCTTACAGAGGATGGCTATGAACTATGGGTTTCAGAGGTATTGACTGAACAACCAAAAGCAGTAATTATTTACTTGTCTGGAATAAGACAACCATCTGTTACTTATTTTTATGGTCATGCCAAATGGATGAGAAATAACGGATATGCTTCGTTTCTTTTAGAAGTACGTGGCCATGGAAACAGTGATGGAGATAGAGTGTGCTTGGGGTATGAAGAAGTATCTGATGTTATGGCCGTAGTGGATTATATAAAAGGACAGGAAAAATACAAGAAGGTACCAATTGTGCTTCATGGTGTTTCTATGGGGGGGGCTATTGCGATAAATTCCTTCGGACAAATCAAAGAAATAGACGGACTGATTGCAATGTCAGCCTATTCAAGTTTTGAGGATGTCGTTTGTGATACCATGGGCAACTATAATATTCCCAGATTCGTACGTGAAATTGAAAAGTATTTAGTGCGGTTATGGTTGCAATTCGTGTTTGGAAATAAGGTGAATGAAATTACACCAATTAAGCAAGTTGAAAACATCGGTGAGCGCCCCGCATTATTTGTTGCAAGTAAACTTGATACAGAAGTTCCCCCTGAAAACATGGAGCGTCTTTTGAATAAAGCTCCTGACCATAGCAAGAGCTGGTTAAGAAATTCAGACTCAAGTGGACATTTTATCATAAAAGATAAAAACTTTTTAGATATTGAGCAAGATACGGAGTATTGCGACAGAATATTGACATTTTTAGAAGCGAATATAGTAAACCGATAAGTCCTTATTCTCTGTTTAGGGATTCCAGTATTATAATATATTTAATTATTAAAAGTGATTTAGTGGGATTTGAAGAGTCACTATCCATGGAGAGATTACCCATGATATTTTGCTGGCGCGAAAGATTGCAGACCAAGTATATATTATGCACGAAGGAAAAATTGTAGAGAACGGCAGTTGTCTGGAAATATTTGACCACCCAAAAAGCGAATATGGAAAGTTGCTGATGTCCTGCAGATAGCTAAAAGGGACGAGGGAACAGGTGCCTTGTCCCAGTTCCAAATTAATAATAGTGGTTTTGCTTGTTACACATCTCCTCCGCCAATGGGTAAACGAAAGGTGCTATTTAGATCTTTTGCAGCAATCTTCTGTTGTCGAAATATAGCGAACAGAAAATGAAGGAGTTTGTAACAATATATGGAACTACATAAAAGAATGTTAGACTGAGCGTATAACCTATATTTTGTGAAATTAGAAGATCATAGAACGATAAATCTGGCCATTTCTTTCATGCTAGCAAGAATTCTTTAAGAGAACAACAAACTGACTCAATATAGCAAATGGTTTAATCTCAATCCAATTGGATTAAGATTAAACCATTTGCTATATGCTATCGACTGAAAAACTTTATATATGGAATAAAAATGTTCCATTATTTAGACGAGGAGTTTTTTATAGTAGGATTTATCTGGATTTGAGTAGTATTAAAATTGGCGCAATATTTGCATTAAATCAATATAAGAGGGTGAAAATATGGAAACCAAGAAAATCAAACTAACAGCGGTTGAGGATAGATCGCATCTAACCTACAAAGCTTTGTCCGTACTATACAAATATGGAGTAGGACTAATGTGGATGGAGGTTTATCCATATGTTGTATATATCAAGATGATGCCGGTGGAAGAACGCATTTGGGAACTTATTAAAAAAGAGTTTGAAGATCTTAGTGAATGGGAGAGTATCGAAGAAATAGAACTGTTTCCTTTTGAAGAAAAGGATACTCAAATGAAAAATGTATTAGATCTCATTCCCCATGGAGTAACTCTCGTAAATAAAAAAGGAGATATAAAATATATCAATAACTATGCGGCAGAGAAAATACTCAAATGTGATAGTAAGGGTATTACTGAAGCAAATATTAGAAAATACATTGATTATGATAGGCTTATATCTTCTTTAGCAAATGTAAAAGGCAAGAAAAGCATAGTAACTGAAAGGCTGGGGATAGGAAATCAATTATATCAAGTAAACCTGCAGCTTATTAAGAATGAGGAAGACATCTTAACTGGGTACTTAATATCATTTTACGATATAGATAAATCAAGTGTATTCAATCGTTATGATAACCCCATTACATTTGATGATATTATAGGTGAAAGTGAAAGAATGACTGCTATAATAAGTGAAGGGAAACAATACGCTAAATCGGATTCGCCGGTGCTTATTACAGGAGAAAGCGGTACTGGGAAAGAGTTATTTGCAAGGGCAATCCATAATCACAGTGTCAGGAAAAATAAGCCATTTATTGCGATTAATTGCGCTGCTATTCCAGATCAGTTATTAGAAAGTGAGTTGTTTGGCTATGAACCTGGAACCTTTACAGGAGGAACGAAGGAAGGAAAAGCAGGAATCTTTGAAGTTGCCAGTGGGGGAACTGTTTTTCTCGATGAAATAGGAGAGATGGCACCTCATATACAGGCAAAGCTGCTAAGAGTGCTGCAGGAAAGAAAAGTAAGAAGAGTAGGCGGACATAAAGAAATGCCCATCGATGCCAGATTGATATCGGCGACCAATCAAAACCTGGATGAAATGGTAAAAAATAAAGAATTTAGATTAGATTTACTATTTAGAATCAATATATTCAATATCAATATACCTCCTCTTAGGGACAGAAAAGAGGAAATTCCCATATTATTTGAATATTTTTCAAAGATACATTCTGAAAGATATAACAAAACCATCACTGGAATTGAACAAGAGGCGATGCAAAAGCTGATATATTATAATTGGCCAGGGAATGTAAGAGAATTTCAAAATGTATTGGAAAGAGCAGCTGCACTGTCTACTACAAAAACAATTTCAGCTAGGGATATAATCCTTAATTATAATTTAATAACGGAAGATACATTTGTAGAAAACTCTCTTAAAGGGTGTTTAGAAAATCTGGAAAAGAAAATGATAACCGATAGCTTGAAATCAACTAAAAGTATCAGAGAAGCAGCTAGAGGTCTTAAGGTTACCCATACTTTATTAATTAATAGAATGAAGAAGTATGACATATGTAAGGAATACCTTAAAGATTAGTTGGGACTATACCTTCATAAAATGAAAAAATTAGGGGGATTTAAGATGAACAAAGAAAGCTTAAGTAAAATGGGTTTTTCAACGAGGGCAGTACATGCTGGATATCAAAAAAATGAATTTGGTGCATTAGCAACCCCAATATATCAAACCTCTACATTCATATTTGATTCAGCAGAGCAGGGGGGAAGAAGGTTTGCATTGGAGGAAGGCGGATATATCTATTCCAGATTAGGAAATCCAACCAATACACAAGTTGAAGAAAAACTTGCTAATTTGGAAAATGCTGAAGCAGCTGTATCAATGGCATCAGGAATAGGCGCCATCGCTTCTGTTTTATGGACTGCTGTAAAGGGCGGAGACCACATCGTTGCAGCTAAAACCTTATATGGATGTACCTTTGCATTCTTAAATCATGGATTAACAAAATTTGGCGTTGAAGTCACCTTTGTAGATACAGCATATCCTGAAAATGTTAGAAAGGCAATGAGAGATAATACGAAGGTTGTATACCTTGAAAGCCCTGCAAATCCCAATATGGCTATGTCAGATATAGAAGCAGTTTCAAAAATTGCGCATGAAGTAGAAGGGTGTATGGTTGTAGTAGATAATACCTACTGCACTCCTTATCTTCAAAGACCAATTGATTTGGGTGCGGATGTGGTGGTTCACTCAGCTACGAAATATTTAAATGGACACGGAGATGTAATAGCCGGATTTGCTGTAGGAAAGCTGGAATTTATTAATCAGGTAAGACTGGTAGGTATAAAAGATATGACTGGAGCATCTCTCAGTCCTTTTGATGCATACTTAGTTAACAGAGGAATGAAGACTTTAGATCTTAGAATGGAGAGACATTGTGCAAATGCGCAAATTGTTGCTGAATTCTTAGCGTCACATCCTGCAGTAGAAAGCATTGCATATCCGGGATTAAAGAGCTTTCCACAATATGAATTGGCTAAAAAACAGATGAAATTGCCAGGGGCCATGATCGCATTTGAAGTGAAAGGCGGTTTAGAAGCTGGTAAAAAGCTGATGAATACAGTGGAATTGTGTACATTAGCAGTCAGCTTAGGAGACACTGAAACCTTAATTCAACATCCTGCTTCTATGACCCATTCACCCTATTCACCGGAGGAAAGGACAGAATGTGATATTTCGGAAGGGTTAGTCAGAATATCCGTGGGTCTGGAGAATCCTGAAGATATCATATCCGATTTAAAAAAGGCATTAGATCAATTATAATATAAACTTAAGTAATGTACTTCAGAGACGGTTTCAAATGACTCTGTGTGGTTTTACTTATTGTGCATCGCCTCCACTAAATAAGAACGAAGATTTTATTACATTGCAAAGTCCTTGATTTTGAATTTATGTGCAAATAGAGATACTCCAAACCTTCTCGATTTATCACAGTAGAAAGGGAAAAATATGAGAATCATTATATCACCAGCGAAGAAGATGAAAACAGATACAGATTTATTAGACTATTATCATCTTCCCCAGCAAATAAAGGAGACGGAAATCCTCCTGTCA
The DNA here is from genome assembly GCF_001750685.1 of Geosporobacter ferrireducens. Classification (GTDB taxonomy): domain Bacteria; phylum Bacillota; class Clostridia; order Peptostreptococcales; family Thermotaleaceae; genus Geosporobacter; species Geosporobacter ferrireducens. Next base: position 5,264,449 of record NZ_CP017269.1, read on the forward strand.
TATCTAAAAAATTTAACCTATGGAGAAGCAAAAGCCATATGGAAATGCAATGATGAGATAGCTGCACTGAATTATGAACGTATTCAGAAAATGGATTTATACCGCAATTTGACACCTGCGATCCTTTCATATGAAGGAATCCAATACCAGTATATAGCACCTAGAATATTTAAAATTGAGGAATTTTCTTACATCGAAACACATTTGCGCATTATGTCCGGTTTTTACGGAATCCTTAGACCTTTTGACGGAGTCGTTCCTTACAGGCTGGAAATGCAGGCAAAGCTGCAGGGCAGTGAGCTAAACTCACTCTATAAATTTTGGAATAGAAAGCTTGCTGAACAACTTTTTTCTGAGAGCAGCTGTATCGTAAATTTGGCTTCCAAAGAATACAGTAGATGCATCTCAGATTATTTAGACAGCAGTATACGGTTTATTACTTGTGTATTCGGCGAAAAGATAGGAGAAAAGGTTGTTGAAAAGGGGACCCAGGTGAAAATGGCCAGGGGAGAGATGGTGCGTTTCATGGCAGAAAAACAAATTAAGAGTGTAGAAGAAATTAAAAAATTCAACAGGCTTAATTATGTTTTTGGAGAGGATCTTTCAAATGAGAATAAATACGTATTTATCAAAGAAGGAAAATAAAAAGTTAAAAGAAAATATAAAAGCTCCAAATTTTACTTTGTCTGACAAACGGTGGTGGATATTGATTTTTAAGCATACTCTTAAAAAAGGAAGCGATAAGACTTCTAACCGTAGGGACTACGGGGATAGCCTACTAAATATCTGTTCGATGGAACGGCGTTCGTAGGAATCCCCCACCTCTAAGGGTGGGAGTAGTTCAAACTCATGTAAGTAAGAATAATTTGACTTGTATGATGTTACTCAATATCAATTAGATATTATGAAGAAAATACAATCTTATTGTGTTAGTTCAGTTCAAAAGAGAGGATGAACATACTATGAAGGAAATAAAGATTGTTGAGTATGAAGAAAAATACCATAGTGATTTTAAAAGACTTTCTTATGAGTGGCTTGAAAAATATGTATCAGTAGAACCAGAAGATGAAAAAATTTTAAACAATCCCAAAGAAGTCATTTTAAGTAAAGGTGGGTTTATATTTTTTGCTAAGTATAATGAGGAGATAGTAGGAACAGCATCATTAATAAAAGTTGATGAAGATATCTTTGAATTAGCAAAACTTGCTGTAACTGAAAAGTATCAAGGATTAAAGATAGGGAAAATGCTAATAGAAAAATGTTTGTATGTTGCAAAACAAAAAAATGCTAAAAAAGTAATCCTTTTTACAAATTATATATTAATTTCAGCCATAGAGTTGTACAAGAAATTTGGCTTTAAAGAAGTTCCTATTGTGAATAATAAGTACATAGAGTCAGATTTAAAAATGGAACTCAAAGTATAATATTTGAAATTTAAGTAGATTATTATTTTTTATGTAAGCGCTGGAACAATTACCGTCATGCGGTACCGCCAAGAGGTATTCCTTTAGGGTTGTTTGAGACGCCGCAGATGCGGAACGCTATATAAAATCGCGTGCATTAGTTGCCGCGCCTTGCAGCAATCGAATTTAAATCAATTACTTTTGAGGAGATAGATATGAAAATTAAGCGTTTTGCTCTGTTTATAATGATGATGATGATTATACTATCACTTTTGGGATGTAGTGCTGACAAAAAGAAAACTGATAAAAACAAAAACATCATTACTACTCATACTAATCAATCAGGTAATACCGGTGAGTCAACACCAATTTTAGCAGGTTCTACGCAAGAGAAAAAAGAAATAGTTGATGAAAATCTTAGTAAAAGTGATGAAAAGGTAATTATTAGTTTCAAAGTTAAAAATGGGAAAACCCTTTCTTTTTGCACATCTGAAGGATCAGATGATTATATTGTTTATCGCTTTGGAACTAAAGATAAAATAGAACTTGAATTTCCAGAGGATATAAATAATTCATGGAGTCAATTTGTTTTTTCAGATTATCACCGTTCTGGAGGGGCAGAAAATGCTGGACTTAACTTGAGTTATCTTACATTTATAAATGGAGAATATGAGTATCAAGTTTATCATGCTTTTGATCATGTCGAGGAAGTAACTTCAGTGGGTGTTAAGGTGAAAAATTTAGTTTCAGGAAAAGAAACAGATATTGAAGGTGATGAAAAAACACTGATAGGCTCTCTACACTGGATAAATTGTAGTTATCCAAAATTAAAATATGAGAAATGGTAAAAGAGGTGTTTGAAGTGGATACATCTGTGCGTTCTCTAGATTTCGAAGGCACATGAGCTGGAGGGGACGGTTCCGAATGACTCTGGAATAAGTCTGTGTAATTTTGCTTATTGTGCATCATCTCCGCTATTCAAGTCCGCGATAATTTAGAAGTCACATTTTATGTGGCTTTTTTGCGTATATGAGTTTTGTCAGGTGAGGGTAGTTCCACTAGCAAAGAGAATTAAGGACTTTAATAGGATTATTTGTAAATTTTCAATTACTTTTATATATTACTGTTTATTTCCATATAATTTTCTATAATTATCCAATAATTGGGAGGAAATTAAAAAAAAGCACAGAATAATGAATTATTAATGACTTTTAGATTATGACTAGGCTTATATGCGAATGAGGAGATAAGATGGAGTTCAAATAAAAGACATTGGGTTTTTCCAAATACTTCAGAGTGTAGAGCCGAGCTAAATTAAAGATATTGAATGAATCGATGAAAGTGCTGTAACTCTATCAATTAATTTTGTTAAAATTGAACAAGAAATGAGAAAGGAGCTTGTTCTCAAGAGATCTACCCATAAAACCATATTGGCAAATCTCACGAATATGTCATAAAAAGCGAACCTAGTTTCTGTAATGAAACGTTACATGACGTAGGCTATAAAAACGGTGTATCCTTGGGCCGATCATGAAAGAAAGACTTTGGAGATTTGATTATTGTACACCAAATTGAAACTGCGAGTTAAAGGCTATTCATATAACAGAAGGTAATGAAAATGAGAATGTTAGACATTCTGTAATAATAAAAAATTGAATGGAGGATATAAATGCCATATTTTAAATATAATGAAAAGTCATGTTATTACGAAGAACATGGAGATGGTATACCTTTGCTTTTTCTGCATGGAAATACTGCTTCTTCAAAAATGTTTTGTAATGTGGTAGAGCCATTTGCAAAGCATTATAAAGTTGTCCTCATAGATTTTCTTGGACATGGTAAATCAGACAGAGTAGAAAAACTTGAAACAGATTTATGGTTTGATGAAGCATTGCAAGTAATAGCATTTTTAGAACAAGCACATTATAAAAAAGCAAATTTAATTGGTAGTAGCGGTGGTGCATTAGTAGCTATAAATGTAGCTTTAGAACGCTCTGATTTAGTGGATAAAGTTATCGCTGACAGCTTTGAGGGCGAAGTTCCATTGCAAGAATTTGTTCAAAATGTAGTAGAAGAACGAGAAATGTCAAAAAAAGATAAGGAAGGGAAGAGGTTTTATTATGAAATGCACGGAGAGGATTGGGAAAATGTTGTTGATAACGACACAAATGCTATTTACAAACATGCGAAGACCATAGGAAAATTCTTTCATAAGCCATTAAATGGATTGCAAACAAAAATGTTGCTTACAGGTAGCAAAGAAGATGAGTATGTTAAGTTAGTCCATCCAGATTTTTACATAGAAACCTACTCCAAACTTATTGGAAAATTGTGTAATGCATCAATGCACATATTTGATCAAGGTAGACATCCTGCACTACTATCTAATAAAGATGAATTTGTTAAACTAGCAAAAGATTTTTTTGACAAGTAACAATGCGTCTCCGACATCCGCCAGGCTAAGATAGGAGTTATCTAGGCCTGGCGGATGTCGGAGACGCGGAACGTTACATGCAATGTCACAAAAAGGCCGTACATCTTGCGCGGATTTTGCTGAGGAAAGGCTTTGTAGCGATTTCATATTGGTATGAAGTACCAATTAATAGAGGAAGGGGTTATCTTTTTGAAAAAAATAACTTGTATAGTGGTTTCAGCTCTTGTGTTAATTTTGTTTCTTTCATCTTGCTCTTCCCAGAAAACAGTTTTTTCTAACAAAACTGATGCGAATAAAGAAAACTACTCAGATATTCTTGTCCAATCACCTATGACGGTATCCAATAATGATTTGTTCCCTGTTAATGGAAAGCATCAATATTTAAGACTAAGAATGTCCAAAGGTAAATATTATGAGGAGTGGAATCCAGGAGCATACCAGGGAACACTTTTGGAGGGGTATTTCATTATTGAATTAGCTGATGAATTTGGTAATACTATTGCTAAAACTGATTTGAGTACAATATACAAAGAGCCATTAATTTTTAATTCTTCATTTGAGTTTCAATTTGATGATTATAATGATGATGGTGATTTGGACTTTACAATAGGTCAGTATACATCAAATAATGGTAGGGACTATAAGCTTTTTACTGTAAGAGAGGACGGAAAAATAGAGGTATTGCCTATTAGAGATTATTCCTCACTGTTCATAAGCAAAGTGACAGGCTATTACTCTACAAAGCTTACGAAAATAGACAATGTCACGTTTAATATAGAGTATTATGATAATATAAAGGAGAAGAATTCTGAAGACCTTTATAAATGGAATGGAAAAGAATTTGTTAAGGATTAGTATGAGGCAATTTGGTATTAGGATCTTTGTAGTTAGTCCGGCAGATGGTTTAAGGGGACACCATTCATGGCGGCTTCTGAACAAGAAGCTGTGGCGCTGCATATAACAACATGTTCCTAAAATCTGGTATAATATGCATGTAATAACCAGATTTCGGGAACACGCGGAACGTTAGTGGAAATCCCTGAGAAGTAAAAAAGAAAGTGACAAAAAACTTTTTATTATAAATTATTAAGATAAAAATAATTAGGAGGATATATTTCATGGTAAAACATTCGATTCTACCACAAAGAGGTTTTTTTCCTCAACCAGTTTATTTGATAGGAACATATAAAGATGATGGAAATCCGAATTTTGCTTTAATAACGTGGATAACATTTTGCTCAGTGAATCCTCCAATGATGATGTTTGCATCAAGGGGAAAAAAATTAACACGTGAACTTGTTGAAAAGAATGGAATGTTTTCTGCAAATCTTGTAACAACAAATATGATGTTCATGGCAGATTACTTTGGAAATACATCAGGTTATGAGAAGAATAAATGTGAAGATATTCAAGCTGAATATTCAAAGGGCCCTGCCCTGAATGTTCCTGTATTGAAGGAATCACCATGGATATATGAATGTTCGCTTATTGATATTATTGAAAAGGGTGACGGATACATTTATATAGGAGAAATAAAAAATATATTGGTTGATGGAGTAATAGAAGATATCGGATATGGGAAAATAGATATGATTAACTTAAAACCATTAATTTATGCTCCAGGACAATACTATAAGATTACAGAAAAGATAGGTACAGTAGGGCTTTCTAAAAAAAAGCTCATTGAATAGTTTCACATTATTAATGGAGAGTATTAGCGTCTGTAGAAACTTAAAGGTTTTGAGGTGACGGGACTTCTATTAACAAAATACTCAAGTTCGCTGTGGATTGGGGAGACTATTGAGTATTTAGGCAAAGTTGGCAAAAACCAATACAAAGAATTGCCGGATAAACCATTTGATAAGAATAATTATCCACTCCCGAGAGATATAATATCAAGGACTATTTGCAAGGTAGGAATACCTGCATTAAAGCATCTTAGAGAATGTCTGTATACAGGAAGCTATGAGCAGATATTAGAAGCAATTGATGCAATTGGATTTATATCATTTTATGAGTACGACAATTCGCGCCAAAACGATATTATAATATTAAAAGTTTGCAAATCCCACTAATATGTCATAAAAAGCGAACTTAGTTTCGGTAATGAAATGTTATCTGGCATTGCGTACTAGTTAAAAAACATGACATGTAGTTGTCATATTATTAATGATATTATAGATAATAAATATATTATAAAGGGGTAGGTGAGTTTATGGTATGTAATAATAGTAGTTGTTCGGGTATTGAAAAGAGTGGTTTTCTTACACCAAAATGGGATATAGATTGTAATAAAGTGAAAATTATTATGATTTCAGAAGCACCTCCTATGGAATCATCAGCATATTTTTCCGAGGATAAAACCGACTATATGATTACTACGATTCAAGCATTTAATGATGCAGGATTAAATGTAAAGAGTCTTCAAGATATTATATCTCTTGGGTTTCAAATAACAACCGCGATAAAGTGTCCTAAAATAGATTATAGTATCCCTAGCAGTACTATCAAGATATGTAGCGAATTATTAGAAAGTGAGCTGAAACTCTATCAGAATGCCAAGGTCTATATGTTAATGGGTGATGTTGCTATAAGTGCAATAAATAATATTGCACGAAGGCAAATTGGGAAAAGAGTTATCCCAAACAACTCTACCTATAAAATACGAAATGAGGAATTTATGTTTGGGGACATAAGGATATTTCCATCATATTTACAAACGGGAAAAAATTATTTAATTGAAAAGTCAAAGCGTAGCATGATTGCAGATGATATCAATAGAGCATTTAATTATGTATCACAAAAAGGAAAATAAAAGGATTTGTTATATTATTGGTTGAAATAATGGCTATCTGTAATTTCCGTATGCAAAATCAGATAACAGGTTGTTGTAGTCAGGAGTTACAGAGCTGATAAACATCGGCAACAACAAAACCATTCTGCGAAAGATGATGCATTAGTTCTGCTGTCCTGCGGGGGTTAGGTTATGAAATAACCTTAAAGATTTTCTTAGCATTCACGAGAGTTTGAGGATGCACCATCCATCGAAGAACAACGCATTGCCACAAGGGCAGACGATGAACAATCTGTCTCCTTATCCCTTTATAATAAGATATTATTATTGAATTCAAAAATATAAATATAAAATGTGAGGTATTTTATGAATAATAATGATATTTTAGCATATGGCCCATGGGAGAATGATGAAGTAAATATCATATTTGACAATGCTTTAGTTGAGAATGATGAAAAAACAAAAATATACATAAAGGATATTTGGTCTGAATATTGCAAAAAAAGAGTGAAGTATTATGATAGTAAACTTTTAAGACTTAGTTCTTGGAATAAGGAAGATGAGATTTTGGAATTGTATACAGGGATAACATATTATTCACATTATATTGGAACAAGGGATCCAGTTTTTAAAGAAAGATGTTTAACAGGGATCAGAGCGAATCCTATTGGTATGACTATAATTCCAATTACATCAGATAGAAATATAGTTATTACTAAAAGATCTGGGAAAATGGAGCAAAATCCAAACAAATTATATTTCTGTGGGGGGTATGCAGAACCAAAATTTGACGAAAAAAATAGCATTAATTTAATGAATGAAGCATTAAGGGAAGTTAATGAAGAATTAGGTGCAAATGAATTTCTATATTTTAATTTTATCGGACTAGCCTATGACCCAGTTTATTGCCATCCAGAGCTATTTTCTACAGCAGTAGTAAATGTTACTAAAGAGCAAATAATAAGTACATGGAGTAATGCAAAGGATAGAGATGAATCAGAGTTTTTACTTTTTTTATCTCTAGATGATGTTTGTAATCATGGTTTTAACAAATTCAATATAGAAGCTACATGGAGTTATAGAGTAGGGGTTGAGTTGTTTACAACTAAAGTAGTTAATAAGATTTCAGATTATTATAATAATAAATCGGAGCCATTTGAATAAATGAATATCTATGTATCAAGGGGACAGTCCTTTTGACATAAAATGGGCAATATGATATAGTTCATCCAAAGAGGTAATTTCTATGTCTATTGTGCAGAAAGCTACTAGAATATGATGAAATATTAAGTATATTTTCTGAAGATAAGAACAGGGCAATGATACTTTTTAGAGAATTTACTAACAAGGAAGATCATGATATTTTATGGAATGAAGGAGAATAAGGAAAAGTCAAGCAAAGAGAAAGCACTTGCTATCTTGACAAGAAAAGAATTGGATTTGAGCATTTAAATCAAAAGGAGTATCGGACAGAGCAGAAACTATAGTTAAAGAATTGATTAAAAAAAGTAGCCTGTCATTACGCAGAGTAGCAGAGATGGCAGGAATAAATAGAGGGGCAGTTAGAAAAATAAGCGTGTTAAACCGCCCCTATGACACACAATATTGATATAAAATCATTCATTTTCTTCTTACATGTTATATGGCAGTTATACTATTGGTGTGACTGCTCCTGGTCACATGTTTAAAAGCTTTTTATGAGGGGGGATAGATGTGTCTTGTGTAGCGATAAGAGATTGTGAAGATAAAGATATTAAAGCAGTTATAGGGTTGTTGCATGAACTAAAAACTGTAGCCAATATAGATAATGACTTTCCAGTGGGGGATTTGGTGAAGATATTTGAGGAATTGAAAATGAAACCTGAAATCTATTTAAACCTCGTTGCTGAGATTGATGAAAAGATAGTAGGTTTTATTTCGATTATTTTCTATAAGACTCTTTTTCATAAAGGCGGTACAGCACTAATCAATGAGCTAATTATTCGTAGTAGTTACAGGGGAAAAGGTATAGGTAAATTATTAATTGAAAGTGCTAAAGAAGAGGCAATAAAAAGAGGAATGGATGAACTTGAAGTAGGGACAGAGATTACTAACAAGGAGGCACAGTGTTTTTATAAAAAATGTGGCTTCAATGAGGAATATGTTTTATTGGGTATGGAGTTTTAAGGACTGTCTCCAATTGGGTTTATGAAAAGCTGTATATAGTTTTTAAATCAAGAAGACTGCAACAAAAAGGTTGCAGTTTTTTGTTGATTTTCTCTATGTGAGAGGGAAGATTTCAGCCCAAGGCTATGTCTTTACAATAGGGAGTTGTATTAACTGCCTCAATTGTAAAATAAAATTCCATACTAATTGGTTCACATAAAATCAAAATTTGAAATTATTCATTGTTAAAGGGAGTATGGATTTTCCCTTTACAAACCTAGTTTTAGAAGACTAACTACCACTCATGTTTGGTCTTCTTTTTTTGTCATGTATTTTGTAGGTCTAGCCGCGCGGCAATGAGCGCCGGGGTATGGGGCAGCGCCCCAATGGTTCAATATTCAACAAGGTGTCTATCCTTTAGATGCTGGTGGCAGATAAGGAGGAACTACCATGTCTAAATATTTAACCTACGAAGAACGCCTCGAAATTGAAGCGGGCCTAAAACAAAACCTTTCCTTTGGAGAGATCGGCCGACAAATTGGTAAGGACCGTACTACAATAGCAAAGGAAATTAAAAAGCATTCTAATGAAAGGAAATCCGGCTATAGTGGGTGGCCTTACAATGCATGCAGACACCGCAGTGGCTGTAAGTTAAAAGCTGTTTGTGCTAAAGACCAATGCAGACGGCCAGCTACAGCCTACTGCAAACTATGCAGTTATTGTAATGATCTTTGTCCCGACTTCGAAGAGGAAGTCTGTTCTTACCGGTTCAAGCCCCCTTATGTCTGCAATGGATGCACGCAGTATAGCAAGTGTACCCTGAAAAAAACGATTTACGATGCCGGAGATGCACATATAGCTTTTTCCAAAAACATCTCTGAAGCCAGAAGCGGTATCCTCTCTAGTGAATCAGAGTTATCTCGGTTGAATACCTTAATATCACCCCTGATCAAAAACGGACAATCGGTTCACCAGATTTATGCAAGCCATGTGAATGAGCTCATGTGCAGTGAAAAGACCATTTACAACTACATAGATGCCTGTCTTTTCGATGTGAGAAATATAGACCTTCCACGTAAAGTAAAATATCGTCCCCGATATAAAAAACCTGAGTTCAAGGTAGATAAAGGCTGCCGTATTGGCCGCAATTACAACGACTTCCAGGCATTTGTTGAGAAATATCCTGACCTGCCTATTGTGCAGATGGACTCAGTCATCGGAAGTAGGGGCGGCAAAGTGCTATTAACTATTCATTTTGTCGAAACCTCCCTTATGCTGGCTTATCTGCGGGATGCTAACACATCACAATCGGTTATTGATATCTTTAGCGGTATCAGTAAGACCTTAGGAAAGGAGAATTTCAAAAAGCTATTTCCCGTTATCCTTACAGATAATGGAAGTGAATTTTCCAATCCAAAGGCTATAGAATATGGCTCAGATGGCCTGCTGCAGATCAAAATATTTTACTGCGACCCGAGTTCTCCTCATCAAAAAGGTGCCATTGAGGTCAACCACGAGTTAATCCGCAGGATACTGCCCAAAGGAACATCATTTGATTTACTAACACAGGGGGATATATCCCTGGTTATGAATCATGTAAACTCCTACAAAAGAAAAAAGCTAAACAACCGAAGCCCATACCAGACGTTTAGCTTTTACTATGGAGAAGATCTACTACATCAGCTTGGGTGTTCCCCAGTTGCCGCTGAGGACATCATACTGAAGCCAAAACTTCTCAAAAAGTAGCACATAAAAAAATGTACGCTGCCAGCAACCTTTATAGCTTAATAGCCGCTTCAGGGGTGGATTTTCCGATTACAAAAAAGTCGCCCGTAAATCTACCTCCGGTTTTTGTACGCTTTTTTATGTCTAACCAACGTCATTATTGCCAATTTCGTTCAAAAATCATACTCCTAAACGGTATTTTCATTTTCAAAATGGGACTTTCGCTTACAAAATGAGAAACTCGTTTTCAAAATGGGATTCTCGCTCTACAAACGGGAAGTTCGCGTTACAATTCACCGTTGTATTAACTGTATTATTTACAAATGTAAAAAATATATGAATAAATGTAATATATATTTGACAAATTATCTTATATATATTACTATATAATTAAGAAGTGAAGAATAAGAGGTGGTATATTGGGAAAGAACTTAAGACTTAAGGCAGCACGGGCTGCGAAAGATATGTCTCAGAAGGATATTGCTGATGCTGTAGGTGTGACCAGGCAAACGATAAATGCAATTGAAAATGGAGACTATAACCCATCAATTAATTTATGCATTGCAATTTGCAAGCTATTGGGAAAGACGCTAAACGATATTTTTTGGGAGGATGATGAAAATGAATAAGAGCAATCTTGATGAAATGCAGCTACAGCTTAGAAATAAGATTGGAAATCAGTCCTTTTTGATGCTTATGTATCTACTGCTGTTAGATGTTGGTTTATATGGCTTTGGTTTTCAATGGGCGAGCTATCCTATAAACGTGGTGTTAATTCTATCGGTTATTACAGGAAGCTATGTTATAAGGTTAATAATGAATAATGCATATGTAGGAACTCCAACTAGTAGAAGGCATAGCCCGGCAATAAAAACTTTGATTACATTAATTACGGCTGTAGCAATATCTGTATTTACTATCACTTTAATAAGAGGCAGAGGGATTGCTGTTACAGGAGCCACCAATGACGGAGGCGGGTCGCTATTGTTTATAACATCAGTTGTAGGTTTGGTTATCGCTGGCATTGTTGGCATCATAAAGTATCGGCAAAATAAGGATGAGGAAGAGTGACAAGCTCAGGATATTGAAGGGAATATAGACTGTTGAGTAGCTTAACCGTAATTCGTAAATACTATTTGAAAAGATAGTATTGAGAAGGTGTGATGATGGAAAAAAATTACAAAGGGCTATCAGCATGCCTTTAGTTCCTGGTCAAAGATACGGTTTACTGGCAGGAATAATCTTAGTTATGAATATACCGCATAAAGAAGATATTGTCTAAGCGGTATGTTGACAGCAGCGGAAAGGGCATTGAAGAAATACCTGCCAGCCGTTTAAAAAGGCTTACGCCACAAACGCATATGGAGTTTTCAGAAGAGTTTATACCTGAGCGGTCGGAGGAAGATACAAAACAGAAATAACTACTGGAGCTTGCGCATTGATAATCATTTGAGCATAAATTTTCTTTTGGAGAATAATTAATGAAAGTCGCATTTTATGCGGCTTTTTTTCGTTATGAGAGTGACTCCACCAATGAAAATGATCAATGAATATAAAATGTTATTTAGTTTTTGTACAGATGAATTTTGATAATTCTTTGTTGTCGAAATAAAGTGTACGAAATTTGAAGGGATTTACAATAATATAGGGAAATACATAAAAAAAATTCTATATTCGGAGTATCTTTATACACACAATAATCTGGTAAATGAGGAATGGTGGGACGGCAAACCTGTTACCGTTTCCATTAGAACAGGCTATAAAACTGAAATGTTTTATTATCGAAAGGGGAGGGCTTTATGGGAGTGGAAAGAGCGTATTTAAGCGGTTTGGAATTGGTGGAAAATTCTAAAATTGTTATGTTGTCTAATAATGGAGAGGATGGATATCCGTATACAAAAGCAATGATGAGATTAAAGCATGATGGCTTATCAAAGTTTTGGCTAAGTACAAATACTTCTACAAAGCGCGTAGAACTTTTAAAAAACAATAACAAAGCAAATTTATATTTTGTTGATGAAAATAACTTTAAAGGACTTATGTTGGTTGGTACTATTGAGATATTACAGGATAGGGAATCAAAGGAAATGCTATGGAATGATGGGTGTGAAATTTATTACCCACTTGGAGTAGATGATCCTGATTATACGGTATTATGTTTTACGGCAGTGCGGGGAAATTTTTATCATGGCCTAAGAAATACAGGATTTAGAATAGGTGAAAGATAATTAGAGCTTTATTAATATTTATATAATGATTGCGCAGGCAGTACTAGGATAATAGGAGGTATTTATGAATACGGTTGTTACCTTAGAAAAATTAGAAAGTATGCTTGAGATAAAATTTCCAAGAACTTTTCATGATATTTATAACTCAGGAGCAATGGAATGGTTAAAACATTCATATATTTGGCTTCGTGAAAATAGGAAAACAGTTGAAGCGAACGCAGAATCCTTTTTTTATAGGGTTGGAGGCGATTGTGAGCCAGTTGTATTTCCCGAAATACAAGAAACCATAAAACATTTTGAAGAAATGCTGGCCTATGATGAGGATTATAAAAACGGAAAGGTAAAAATTAATCCTAAATACAGGTTTATTCCTTTTGCACAAATGGGTTCCGGGGATTTGTACTGTTTTTGGTATGAAGAGGGTAAGGATGAGCCAAGGGTTGCTGTGTACGGACATGATACCGGAGATATGGATCTCTGGGCTAATGATTTTGATGAGTTTTTGTTTATTCAACTAGGGACATCAGTAGTGAGCTGGGACGATGATATTAATGATGAGTCTATTCAAGCACATATAAAATTTTTAAAGGATGAATACAAAGAAATTTTTAAATGTGGAGATATAAATAAAATCAAAACACTTATCGAAGATATGGGTGAGCTTAAGCTGATAGAATATCTTATATAGAGATAAGCGGCGAAGGATTATTATATGCTATAAACTTTAGGATAAAGCATATTGATATAAGCTGGTTTAGAATTGTAATACTAGGCGGTTGGCTCAGGGAAAACAGTGGAACGGCCAGAGGAACCGGCATAGTAGCCCTGGGACTGGGAATGGTGACGGCGATGTTGAGCAACTTTGGAGGAGCTTTTAAAAAGGGCAAAGAGATGATAGAAATTATTGACAAAAAATCCGGTTAGTGTTATGATGTATTTGCAAATGAGTTGTATTATCAATAAATTATTTAAAGCAATATAGAATATACGGTTAAGTAATGTTGTCTGCGGAGAAGGACAGTTGTATCAACATATATAGAAGAAAGATATAAGTAAAGGGAAAAATTTGAGAGATCTTATGAGGGAAAGGAGGCAGGAAGAATATATAATAAATCATTATTGAATATCAAAAAACAGGTGCCGCTTATGATTTTGATGAACAAAATTATGAATCGGTGAAAAGGAAAGTGGGTTGAAATCCCACGCGGTCCCGCCGCTGTGAAAGAGAAGTCCTTACAAAATGCCACTGGGAAACTGGGAAGACTGTAAGGATGATGATGCTTGAGCCAGAAGACCTGCCTGTTTTATCACCATTAAACTCTACGAGCGATAGGGAGGTGCATTGTGCACGTAAGTTATTTGCATTGGTTAATATGACCTCTTGACTGTTCGCCGTTGAGAGGTCTTTTCAATTACTGCAAAAAAGATTTTATTATTGAGATTGGAGAATTTAGAATGAAACCTGTATTGTCTATATGCGGAATTAGTGCGGAGCGCGGCGACAAAGCCCAGGGCTTTGTCACGGTTTTGGGTACGAAAACAATGATGCCGGTTACACTGATTAATGGAGAAAAGCAAGGAAAAATCATGCTCATAACAGCGGGGATACACGGCAGTGAATATCCTGGTATTCTTACAGCAATCCGGTTAGCAGGAGAGCTTGATCCAAAATACATTTCCGGTCAAATCATTCTCATCCACCCAGTGAATCTTCAGGCCTTTTCAGCCCGGTGCGCCGCCGTTGTGCCGGAAGATGGAAAAAATATAAATCGTGTGTTTCCTGGCAGTAAAAACGGCAGCATTGCAGAAAAAATAGCTTACCTCATAAACAATAGTTTTTTTGAGATTGCTGATTATTATATGGATTTACATGGGGGCGACTTACATGAATCACTCACACCTTATGCTTATTTTTCAGGCAATTGCCACCCGGAAGTTGTGCGGGCCTCTAGAGACATGGGAGCGGTCTTGGATTTGCCTTACATGGTAAATTGTATGGAAACGGTAGGTGCCTTTGGCTGTGCCGCTATGCGGGGAATACCGAGCATCCTGGTGGAAAGAGGCGGCAACGGTCTTTGTCTAGAAGCCGATGTAAAAAAATACATACTTGATGTAAAACGTGTGCTCAGAAAGCTGAATATCCTTTCGGACGATCATCTTGTTTATGCTGATCAAGCACCCATTGAACTAACAAATGTTTGTTATATAGAAGCAAAGCAGAAAGGCTGCTGGTTGCCTGTGGTTACTGCCGGGCAGAAAATCAGGAAGGGCGACAAACTGGGAGATATGACTGATTTTTTCGGTCAAGTTCTTGATACCTATTTTGCAGAATTTGACGGTGTTGTGTTATATCAATGTGCTTCCCTTTCTGCTCCGCAAGGAACCGAACTGGTGGCCTATGGAGAACTGGCCTGGTGATCAACAGATATAATGATTAAGGTCATAAGCCACGTATTCTATGACTAAAACGGTTTACAGCCAAATTTCGTTACGCTATGGTTATCCGTAATTTCATATGCAATCATAAATAATAAAAATCGAGAGGGAGGAGATTTAATGTCTGACCAACAACTGTACGATGTGTGGTGGAATGACGATGCCAATGGAGAGCAGTCGATGGAGGATAATCATCAAGCCCATTGGCATAAAGTGCTGGATATGATTGAGGAACAAAATATTCAAGACTGTACTGTTTTGGATTTTGGCTGCAATCAAGGAGGTTTTTTAAGGTTTTTATATCGTCAAAAACCTTTTTCAAAAGGAATTGGTATTGACCTGGCCAGAAAATCCATTGAAGTAGCCAATAAAAGAAAAAAAGATTTACTTCTTACCTATGAAGCAACTGCTAACGTAGAAAAGTTTAATCATGTCTTTGATTTGGCCTTCAGCATTTCTGTTATTTATTTAATACAGAACTTAAAAGAACACGCGTGGAAAATCAAAAAAGCATTAAAACCGGGGGGCGTGTACTACTGCACTTATACCGACTATAGTAAAAATCCGAGCCTGCTGCATTACAAAAAACAAATTGATAGGCAAGGAACAATCCCGATGCAATTACATTCCTTAAATGACATTGCAGAGGCATTTTTTCAGGAAGGTTTTTCTGTAGAAATGCGGAGAATGCCGCCTAAAGGATATATTTCCATCAATCCGGAGGATCCATGGTTTCATTCTATAGCTGACAGAATGCAGTATGAGTATCAGGAAGCATACATCTACCGCTTTACTGCGCCTATGAAATAAGACTTGCTAAATTATGAAGGCTGTTTTTCAGAGAGGGGATATATTCATGATTCAATCCTTTGTAAAATCAGTGGTACTGTTTCTAATTACTTTGGTTGGCATCACAATGTTGTCTTTTGCGCTGGCATATCTCTCGCCAAGTGATCCGGCAGAGATTTTGCTTACGGAGAATGGTATCGCCCCTTCTGAAGCATTACTGGAAAAAACTAGAGAAGAGTTAGGATTGAATCGGCCAATTTATGTGCAGTATGCAACTTGGCTTGTCAATTTCTTTAAAGGAGATATGGGAATATCGATAAAATCCAATCGTCCCGTCAGCTATGAACTCTTTAAGGCGCTGCCCTATACGCTTATGCTGACTATCGCATCGATGCTGCTAACAATTTTAATAGCAATCCCTTTGGGGATTGCCTGTGCCAAATATCAGAACAGCCGCTTTGATCGGGTTGTCCAGATGACTGCTTATGTGCTTTTATCATTTCCCATATTTTTTACTTCCCTGATTCTGATGTACATATTGTCGTTGAAGCTGAAAATGTTACCGGCTATCAGCGGAGGCAGCATGAAAGGACTTATCATGCCATCGCTGGCTTTATCCTTTAATATGATTGTTGTATATGTGAGGCAAATCCGAGCGGTGGTACTTCGGGAAATGAAAAACGATTATGTTGTGGGATTGTGGGCCAGAGGGGTAACCGAACGCAATATTTTTTGGGTCCATATTTTGAAAAATGCCCTGACGCCTATTGTTACGCTAACAGGTATGTCCCTGGGTGTTCTGTTAGGAGGTACGATTATTGTTGAAAGTATATTCAACTGGCCTGGTATTGGCAAACTGGCGGTAGAAGCTATAAAACACCGGGATTATCCCATTATACAGGGATATGTTGCATGGATGGCATTCATTTATTTCTTGGTAAATTCCAGTATTGAGTTGCTGTATACACGATTAAATCCAAAGATGATAAAAAGCTAGGGGGTGATGATGCTGGCGGAACTAAAAAAAATGAGAGTGCGTCTTGCAGTCAACAGCCTGCTTGTGTTCATCATTATAGTCATTGCGCTTTTTGCTGCCCGTATTACGCCTCATGATCCATATAAAACAAATTTAGCCCAGGCATTGCTTTCTCCATGCAGGGAATTTCCTTTTGGAACGGATCATTTGGGACGGTGTGTGCTTTCACGTATATTGTCGGCAGCGCCATTATCTATTTTTTCTGCATTGGCTGTGGTTTTTATTGTTGCGACGCTGGGCACATTCATTGGTGTTATATCCGGTTATATGGGCGGAATTGGTGACGCAATCATTATGCGGATTACTATGATTTTTCAAGCATTTCCCTATTTTCTATTAGCGGTTGCTGTGGCTGGCATGCTCGGCATAGGTCTGGTAAATGGAATACTTTCATTAATCGTTGTATTTTGGACGACTTATGCCCGATTGGGAAGAAGCTTGGTTTTAGGAATAAAAAATGAAAACTATATAAAGGCGGCTAAACTGTGTGGAGCTAAAAGCTACCATATTATATTTAAATATATGATACCTAATATTGCCTCCCCTATTTTGGTAACGGCTATACTGGACATCAGTGCAGTTATTTTAAGCATGGCCGGATTATCTTTTTTAGGATTGGGCGCACAACGGCCAACGGCTGAATGGGGAGCCATGATGAGTGAGGGAAGAAACTACCTGCAAACGGCTCCATGGACAGTTGCAGCTCCCGGAATGGTACTATTCCTTGTAGTAGTTAGCTTTAATTTGTTAGGGGACAAGCTCCGGGAATTTTTGGATAGAAGAGTTACGGGAAATTAAAAAAGTGATTTAGGAGGTTTTGACGTGAAGCAAAGATTACTTATCCTGCTATTGATTGTCATAGTGTCTGCTGGAATGTTTACCGGCTGTTCAAACATGGAGAAAGAAAGTATAAAGGATGCAAGTGGTGAAAAAACATTGGTATTTGGATCGGTAGGTTATTTTTGCAATGAAGCTTGGGATACTGCATCAGGTTGGGAGGGCTGGTACATTGGGTCTTATGGCGTAAGTGAATGCCTGTTTCGGTTAAATGATGCCTTTGAGGCTCAGCCTTGGCTGGTTGAATCCTACAGTACCGGAGATAACAAGACCTGGAAATTGAGACTGCGTGAGGATGTCCTTTTTCACAATGGCGCAAAAATGACAGCAGATGCGGTTAAAAAATGCTTTGAACGCACACTAAAGGTTAATGGACGGGCAGCGGAGGTATTGCCTGTCGAAAGACTGGAAGCTGAAGGCCAGATATTGACAATAAAGTTAAAAGAGCTAAATACCACTCTCCCCAACGATTTATGCGATCCTTTATGGACGGTGTATGATGCGGAAGGGTCTACGGATTTTGCCCAAAAAACATATTTTACAGGGCCCTACATACCAACGGAATTTAACCCAAATATAGAGCTTACTGTGGTGAAAAATGAACAATACTGGGGAGATACGCCTAAACTGGATAAAGCGATTTTCAAAACAATCACCGATGTGGATGCATTAACCATGGCTTTTCAAAATGGCGAAATTGATATCCTTGTGCCGGTTCCTGAAACCAGTATGCCGATTATCCAAAGGGATAGCAGGCTGACCATTGACGGAAAAATCTCCATGCGCGTCCAGTTCATTCGATTTAATATGAATTCACCGGTCTTTCAGGATGCGGCTGTGCGTAATGCCATCAGTTATTGTATTGATAGGGAGAGCTATGCACAGGTTATCTGCGGGAATACGACAGCAGCTTCCTATGGTGTTTTTCCGGAATACCTGCCCTATGGCGGGATAAAAGGCATCGATTCTGCTGTCGAACGTTTTGATCCGGAAAAAGCAAAGCAGATTTTGGTAAACGCCGGATATATGGATACCAACGGGGACGGCATCTTAGAGAAAGATGGAAGAGAGCTCTCTTTTAAAATGATTGGTTTAAGCACGCAAAAAGACATTTTAGAATTAAGCCAGGTATTACAAAGCCAGCTTTCGGAGATTGGGATTACGTTAAAGGTAGAAACGATGGAAAATATAAGCGATGCCAGAAGAAGCGGTCAATTTGACTTAAGCTATGAGTCCTATTCTATGGGTGGTACAGGCAATCCTCAAGGATTTATTGATTTTATGTTTACAACTGGCGGTTCAAATAATTTCGGCAAATATTCCAACGCCGAGGTAGATATGTTGGCTAGAAAACTACGTGAAACTGCGGATGAAGAGGAGAAAAACCAGATTATCAGAAGCATTACACAGCATATCTTAGACGATGTACCGTTTATATTTTTCGCCCATAAAAAATTTACTTGTGCTTACAATACAGACACTGTAGCTTATTACCATACGCAGCCTTCCGAGTTTTATATCCTGGACAGCAGTGTGGAGGCAAAATAAAGAGCATAAAGGGGGAGCTGCTTTGCTGCAGATTAATGATTTGAGTGTTAACTATAGTGGAAAACCAGTAGTGAAGCAGATTAGCATGCAGGTAAAGGAAAAGCAAATTGTCGTGATTGTTGGGGAAAGCGGCAGCGGGAAAAGTACTTTGCTGCGCAGTATCATTGGGCTTTTAGGAGAAAACGGAACCATCGCTTCAGGAGAGATTATGTTTAATCAATGGAATCTGCGAAATTTGTCCTACGAAGCGTTCCGAAAAATACGGGGATATGATATTGCTATGGTTTTCCAAAATCCGGAGTCCTTTTTTGATCCCACTATGCGTATTGAAAAACAGTTTTATGAATTCATGAAGATGCATCAGGATATTACAAAAGCGGAAGCTAGAAAGCAGGTCCTTGCATTGCTGACAGAGCTGCAGTTTGGTGATCCGGCGCGCGTTTTAGGCTCCTACCCCTTTGAACTAAGTGGTGGGATGTGCCAGCGGTTAGCCATCGCTTTTGCTATGGCCAACCGGCCAAAGTTAATGATGGCGGATGAACCTACCAGTGCATTGGATGTAACCGTACAGGCTGAAATTATTCATTTAATGCTGCAGATGCATCGTCAATATGGTACTTCCTTATTATTTGTAACGCACAATATGGCCATTGTGGAGAAAATAGCAGATATAGTGGGTGTCATGTATTGCGGACGCCTTGTGGAATGGGGAACAAAAGACGAAGTTTTATATCATGCCCGGCACCCTTATACACAAATTTTGTTGAAAGCAGTTCCAAAATTGGGAAAAGAAATGGTTGAAGCATCTGTACTTTGTGAAAATCATGGAAAAGCCGGTTTTAAATTTGAAATGACTCCTGTAGCAGAAGGCCGCAATGAGAGAAAATATTTTTCCCAAACCCATTGGGCATTATTGGGATGAAAAGAGGTTCATAATGACAGAGGAATATTTGTTAGAAATCAGGCAGCTTAAAAAGGTTTTTCCGCAAGGAAATTCTAAGATTGTAGCTGTTAGCAATATCAACTTCAACATTTCTCCCGGCGAATGCCTTGGTTTGATCGGTGAAAGCGGAAGCGGCAAATCCACCGCTGCAAATATGATTGCCGGCCTACTGGATATTACGGAAGGTGAAGTTATATTTGATAAAAAAATCCTTCCCAATAAATCCTGCCGAAAAGGTTTTCAGCTACGGAAGCATATGCAGATGGTTTTTCAAAATCCCCTGTCTTCTTTTAGTCCTAAAATGACCCTATTGTATTCCATCTGTGAAGGATTGCGTTACCGCAGAAAAATGAGCCGCAATGATATGGTTCAAAAAGCATATGAAACTATGGAAATGGTAGGATTAAAGAGGGAATACGCAAACCGGTTTTGTGGAGAACTGAGCGGCGGCGAGTGTCAACGGGCAGCCATTGCCAGGGCCATCGTCAACGAACCCAAACTGCTGATTTGTGACGAGGTTACCAGTGCCTTAGATGTTTCCGTACAGGCGCAAATTTTACGGTTGTTGCTGCGATTAAAGCAAGAGTTACACTTATCTTATTTATTTATCTCCCACGATATTGCTCTTGTAAGCAATATCAGTGATCGGGTAGCTGTCATGAAAGAAGGAAATATCGTGGAAGAGGGAACTCCTGATGATATTATCAATTATCCCAAACATCCCTATACAGATCTGCTGATTCGGTCTGCCCAGATGAAAAGAAAATAAATAAATAGGTTCAATAGATAAAACCTCTATTGATTAAAAGAGAAGTTGGGTGCACATCCTACGTGGTCCCGCTGCTGTAAAAGAGGAGTTCTTGCTGATATGCCGCTGGGAAACCGGAAAGGCTGTAAATTGATCATTAGAAAGAATTGACAATTTAGGGAGAGGATTGATATAATTGGCTATATACGCAAATGATATGCATTATCATTTGCGTACGCAAAGCCGCTCGTATATAAAAGTTAGTGAAAGGGGTAAATGTTATGAAGATTAGTAAGGTAAGCGTATCATTTCTAGCACTGTTATGCGCCTTCGTTTTTGCTTTTACTGGATGCAGCACGAATCCGGCAATGAACTCAGAAGAGGCAAAAACGCCTGAAACAAAAGAGGAATTGGTACTTGCCGTAGGAAAAACGGACACAGGTCTTTTTGATCCCAAAAAGGGCTGGGGGACTCACGCACAGATTCGTCTGACCCATAGCTCACTGTTGACCATTGATTCTGATCTCAATTTTATCGGGGATCTTGCAAAATATTATGAAGTCAGCAAGGATGCCCTGACATGGACCTTCCCGCTGCGTAATGATGTAAAATTCTCCAGTGGCGAGCCGGTCACAGCAGAGGATGTCAAGTTTACATATGAAATGCTCAAGGAGGACGGTATCAAATTTGATTTGTCCTTCGTCAAGTCGGTAGAAGTAGTTGACAGCAATACAATTGTTTTTACACTTAATGAGCCCCGTTCCACTTTTGTAAGTCAACTCACAGAAATTGGAATTGTCCCCAAGGCTCATTATGATGATAATTATTCCCAAAATCCCATTGGCTCTGGTCCTTACAAGGTGGTTCAGTACAATGATGGGCAGCAAATCATTATGGAATACAATCCTTATTGGTACGGAACGGAACCCCAGTTCAAAAAACTTATTTTTTTGCTGTTAGAAGAGGATGCAGCACTTGCGGCTGCAAAGGCCGGAACAGCGGACATTGTTTATGTTCCACCGACATTCGCAAATCAAAAGGTGGAGGGAATGACCCTGCGAAAGTTTGAAAGCATTGATTCACGGGGTATTACCATGCCCACACAAAAAAGCGGTGGAAAAGGAAAAATTAATAATAACGACGTTGCAGTCGGAAACGATGTTACTTCAGATTTAGCTATCCGGAAAGCATTAAGCGTAGGCCTTGACCGTCAAGGGCTTATTGATGTTGCTTTGGACGGCTATGGACAAAAAGCCTTCTCTCTTTGCGACTATTTACCTTGGTTTAATGAGGAAACCGCTATAGAAGACGGAAATATTGGGGAAGCCAAAAAGATTCTTGCAGATGGCGGCTGGATAGATACGAACAATGACGGAATTGTTGAAAAGGATGGAATGAAAGCAGAGTTTAATTTACTCTTCAGTTCCAGCGATCAGCTACGCAGTGATCTTTCCCTTACCGTTGCAGATATGGCCAAGGAATTTGGCATTAAGATCAATGCCATTGGAAAAACCTGGGATGAAATCTATATCGAGGGTAAGGCCAATGCGGTGTTGTGGGGTGGCGGACGTCATCATCCCCATCAGTTGTATACCATGTATTCTTCAAAGGTAATTGACCAGGGATATAACAACATGACGGTCTATATAAATCCGGCCGTAGACAAATATTTGGATCGTGCGATGCATGCCGCTACACAAGAAGAAGCAAACAAATACTGGAAGCTTGCTCAATGGGATGGCACAACAGGTTTCAGCACGCTTGGGGATATGCCAATTATCTGGCTGGCCCGTGTAGATCATCTATACCTGGCAAATGAGAAGCTTGATTTAGGAAGACAGCCGATTCATTCTCATGGTCATGAATGGGCATTGTTCGGCAATATCACAGAATGGACATGGAGCAACTAGTTCGGTGAATATTACTGAGGAAAGGGAGTTTTATGTGAAGGTTTGCTCCTTCTGAAAACTCCTCTTTCTATGTGGAAAGGAGGATTTGTAATGACAAAAAGAATCGTTATTCGCCTGGTTCGGGCTGTGACCCTGTTGATTGGATTATCGATTTTGACCTTTTCTCTGATCTATGTATCTCCGATGGATCCTGTAAACGCATATATTGGGGGAGACGGCTCAGTATCACCGGAGCAAATTGAAAAAATCAAAGAATACTGGGGCGTGGATAAGGGTACGGTAGAACAATATTTTTCCTGGGCAGGGGCGCTGCTGCAAGGCAACTTTGGCATGTCAAAGCTTTATCGCAGCCCGGTTATTGATATTATTAAAAGCCGTGCGGCTACGTCCTTTGCATTAATGGGTATGGCATGGCTTTTATCAGGAGTTTTAGGATATCTTCTGGGAGTTGTTGCCGCCATGAACCGGGGTAAAATCATTGATAAAATTATCAAATGGTACAGTTACACACTGGTTTCCACCCCTATCTTCTGGATGGGACTCATTCTTCTGATTGTTTTTGCGGTATGGCTCAAGTGGTTTCCTGTAGGTTTGGCGGTGCCGGCCGGAGTGCTGGAGAAGGATGTGCAGTTTGCCGACAGGGTACGCCATTTTGTGTTGCCCGCTCTGACTCTGAGTATTTTGGGCGTTGCCAATGTAGCAATGCATACCCGTGAAAAAATGATTGATATTCTAAATACGGAATATATTATTTTTGCAAGGGCAAGGGGCGAAACCATGTGGCAGATTTTCAAAAACCATGGATTTAGAAACTCTATCATTCCGGCAATTTCTCTGCAATTTGCATATTTTGGCGAACTCTTCGGGGGTTCTGTTCTGGCAGAGCAAGTATTTGCCTATCCGGGGCTGGGCACTACATTGACCACTGCCGGACTAAAGGGTGACCTGCCTCTGCTGATGGGAATTATCCTAATTAGCTCCTTGTTTGTTTTTACAGGGAATTTTATTGCGGATATTTTAAATACGGTTGTAGATCCCCGTATGAAAGGAGCTGTATAAGATGCAGAAAAAACAGGAAAAGCTGAACGTACGGGAAAAAATGATCTGGCTGCTTACGTTTTCCGTTGTTCTTTTACTGGCAATCCTGATTCTCAGTTTTTTTCTGAGCAATGAAAATCTTCGTATCAGTGCCGTAAGAAAAAATCTTCCTCCAAGCCCTGAAAATTTCTTTGGTACCGATTGGCTTGGACGGGATATGTTTACACGGACAATCAAGGGGCTGCGCCTGTCATTGGCAGTAGGGGCCTTTGCCTCTGTCATAAGCGTATTTGTCGCAACCGTAATGGGAATTTGTGCGGCGGCTTTTGGAAAAACGGTAGATGCGGTTATCTCGTGGCTCATTGATTTATTTATCGGTATGCCTCATCTTGTTTTCATGGTACTGATATGTTTTATTGTAGGTGGGGGAATACATGGGGTTGTACTGGCTGTTTCGCTGACTCACTGGACTTCATTGGCAAGGGTGGTTCGCTCTGAGGTACTGCAAATAAAAAATGCGGAATATATTCAGATATCCAAAAGCTATGGAAAATCCTCCTGGTATATTGCAAAAAAACATATCTTGCCTTCCATTTTCCCTCAAATTATGATTGGGTTTTTGCTACTATTTCCCCATGTGATTTTACATGAGGCGGCTCTTACCTTTTTGGGCTTCGGACTTTCTCCGCAAACTCCGGCAATCGGTATTATTCTTTCAGAAGCTATGAGCCATATTTCCACCGGAAAATGGTGGCTGGTGGTTTTTCCAGGACTGCTGTTAGTCGTAGTTATTAAAAGCTTTGATAATATTGGGGAGCAGCTTCGTATTTTGATGGAGCCTGCCAGCTCCAATGAATAGGGGGGCCATTATGAATAACACATCCAAAAAACCGTTGCTGCAGGTGGAAAACCTGTCAATTAGTTTTTCTCAATATTTTAAGGGAACACAAAAACGCGTGATTCGACCTATCGTTGACTTGCATGTGGAAATCGGCGAAGGGGAAATCGTGGCGGTGGTAGGAGCCAGTGGTTCGGGCAAAAGCTTGCTGGCACATGCCGTGCTTGGAATATTGCCAGGCAATGCTATGTGGGAGGGGCGGATGCTGTACCGTGGTGAAATTCTGACAGAAGAACGCAAAGCCCAACTGCGGGGCGGAGAAATCTCTTTTATCCCTCAATCGGTGAATTATCTGGACCCATTGATGCAGGTAGGCAAGCAGGTTCAGATCGGACTGGAGAAAAGTGTAGCGCAAGGAATACAAAAAGAATTGTTCCAGCAGTATGGATTGAAAGAAAGTGATGGTAAATTATATCCCCACGAGCTTTCCGGAGGAATGCTCCGTAGAGTGTTGTTTGCCACCAGCGTTCGAGAGGGGGGCCGATTGGTAATTGCCGATGAGCCAACCCCTGGAATTCATCCGGAAATTCTTTCTGAGATATTAAAGCAGCTAGCGCAATTTTCAAAAAAAGGAGCCGGCGTCATGCTCATTACCCACGATATTATGTCAGCTTTGGAAATCGCAGACCGGGTGGCGGTCATTAAAGATGGGCGGACGGTGGAAATCGCTGAAGCAGCGGCTTTCGAGGGTAAGGGTGAGCGTCTGAAAGACGAATATACCCAAAGATTGTGGAGAGCTCTGCCACAAAATGATTTTGATCTGGAATTTCAGAGAAAGGATGTGGGTATGCAATGTCTTTGACGGGAGAGAATCTGGGCCACTATTATCAAAAAGACCGTTGGATTTTTAAAAATGTAAACATTTCTGTAGGGCCTGGTGAAGTGCTTGGTTTATCCGGATACAGCGGATGCGGAAAAACAACACTGGCCAGACTTTTAGCTGGATATATCTTACCAAAGGCAGGCCGTGTGACGGTAGATCAAAAACCTATGGAACGGCGGGCTTTCCGTCCGGTGCAATTGATCTACCAGCACCCGGAGAAAGCGGTTAATCCCAAATGGCGCATGCGGGAGGTTTTAACAGAATCCTATATGCCTTCCCAGGACATTCTGGATGCTTTTGAAATACGGGAGGAGTGGATGAACCGCTGGCCCATTGAGCTTTCCGGCGGAGAGCAGCAGCGGTTTTGCATTGTACGGGCATTGAATCCGAACACAAAATATATTATTGCCGACGAAATGACGACTATGTTGGATGCAATAACACAGGCAAAAATCTGGAATGCATTTCTCAGCATCTGTAAAAGCAGAGATATAGGGGTGATTGTGGTCAGCCATGAGACTAGCCTTTTGAAGCGATTATGTGATACTATATACAGGGTAGGCGGGCAGTGAAGCAAAAGAAAGAGGTGTGCTGAGAGGACAGAAAAGAAGTAGGAAATCAAAGGGTTAGAAGAACGGAAGATTTATTCTGCGCTAACCCTTTAATTTTCTTATAATTTCTTGAAAATCTATTGACTGCTTAAAATATCCCAACTGGATATTTGGTTTATTTTTTCCGTGAAAATCTGTACCACAAGTAATGAATAATCCTTTTTCTTTAGCAACAGATAAAAAGTAATCAATTTGCTCATCGCTATGATAACTGCTGTATACTTCCATTCCCTTTATTCCTTCATGTATTAGCTTATAAATTAAATTTTCTTTATTTCTAAGATTATTGCCGGGATGCGCAATGACGGGGATGCCGCCTGTTCCTTCGATTAAGTCTATTGCTTCTTTCAAGGAAATATATTCAATAGGTATATATGCTATTTTGCCTTGTGAGAAAAAATCCCAATAAAAATTAACATTGGGCATGTCGCTTCTACTCCCACCTTCTAAGTAGGGCAGTAAAATACTTTTTTTATGATTTTCCGGGTTATTTATTATTACTTCTGCAATCAGCTCACCAGTAATGATTCTCCCATTTGCCTGTTTTAGAATTTTATCTTTATCAACTATTAAATCTGTATGATTGCTGATTTTTTCAATCTTCTCATAAGCAAATTTCATTTCTTGCTGATAAACATTTTCCTCTAATATTTTATAGTCTTCATGAGTAAAATCAAATCCATATCCAAGTAAATGAAGATTTAAACCATTATAAATACAATCAATTTCTATGCCTGGTATAACTTCTATATGATTTTCCTTTCCGTAAGTTATAGCTTCTTCAATTCCTCTGACTGAATTATGATCAGTTAATGAGATTATTTCTATATGGTTTTTTTTACTTAACTCGAGGATTTCTTTTACAGTAAATTCACCATCATCGCTATAGTTTGAATGAATATGCAAATCTATTTTCATGCGAATTCCCCCTACTGTTTGCTGGTTGAGTTCTTTGAAACGATCAAAGTCAAAGATTTTCGGTTAGCGGCATACTTCTTAAGCAGACTGCAATATGGAATTGTGTACATAATCGATAGAAGATTGTATAATAATTATAACACGGTTATCGGAAACATCAAATATATTCGTGAAAAAACATTAACAATCATTAAAATTTCGGAACGATTTAGGATTTTTTTGCTATCAAGGAGGTATATAAGTGTTTACAGAAGAGCGGCATAAAAAAATTTTGGGGATGATTAGGGAAAATGAACGGGTGGAAGTCCTTTCATTAAGTGAATTATTCCAAGTATCTCAAGATACCATACGCAGAGATTTGCGCATTATGGAGAAGAAAGGGCTAATATCCAGAACCCATGGCGGTGCTATTTTACCCAATAAAGCAGCAGCCTTTGCATCTTATACCACAAGAACAATGCTGCACAAAAAGGAAAAATGTGAAATCACCCGATTAGCGGCTGCATTTATTGAGGATGGTGATGCCATATTGCTAGATGGCTCTACTACAGTATCCGGATTGGTACCATTTTTATTCGAATTCAAAAATCTTACGGTTATTACAAATTCCATCAACATTGCCCATGATATTATGCAAACACCCGGAAATATGAAGCTGTTTGTTGTCGGCGGCCTGGTGCACCAGCCAAGCTCCAATGCTGTAAGTTATGACACTATACAGGCTATTCAAAAACTATATGTGGACAAAGCCTTTATCGGTGCATGTACTTTATCGCCTACAAAGGGCATCGGAACCGATTTAATTGAGGAAGCTCCTGTCAAGGAGGCCATGATTAAAGCGGCCAGAAAAGTCTTTTTCATGGCAGACAACAGTAAGTTCTCGGAAGAATCCTTGATTACAGTGGCTCCTGTTGAATCCAATCACATTATACTCACTGACTCTGGGTTTACTCCTGATATGATGCATAAGTTCCAGCCTTTATTGGAAAAAGGATTAAAAATCTATGCAGGCAAAGGTTAATATAGAATTCGCCAATAACAGGGGACTGTTCTGTAACAGGATCGGTTAGCATTTATGGGCACTGTGGAAGTACCTTTGGAAGAAAGGTAAGAAAGCGCTGATGATTTAAACATTAACAGCCATTCCTTTTATTGACTATGTATTCAGATATAAATAAAAAAATTACTACAGAAAGGAATTCCCTGTAGTAATTTTTACATTAACAATATTTTGTCCAATAAAGGTTGCACAAATTTGTAGACATTTTCAAATCACTTAAAAAATAAACCTTTTGATATTTAGTGGTTGTGATGCCCTTCAGCAGTTTCTGCAATTGCTTTGGTTTCGTGAACTGTACCATGCGGATGCTGCGGCGGCGCATAAATAGAGTATAATTTAAGTGGTTTACAGCCTGTATTGATTAGATTGTGCCATTTTCCGGCAGGTATAATGATCGCAAAGTCATCGTAGACTTTTTCCTGAAAATCCAGCCTATCTTTTCTATCACCCATTTTAACAAGTCCCTGGCCTTCTTCAATACGTATAAATTGATCCAGGTTGGGATGAATCTCTAAACCTATGTCTTCCCCAACGTTGATACTCATCAAGGTAAGTTGCAAATGGCTTCCTGTCCATAAAGCAGTACGAAAAGTATTGTTTTGTTTAGTCGCTTCTTCTATATTAACTACAAAGGGTTTTGGTCCATAATCCTTTGGTTTCGTAAAGGGTTTAGAAAAATCTGAGTTATGCATTGGTGTGTTAACCCAGTAAGGATATGGATAGGTTCTATACATATTGTGTAAGTGATACATTGGTGTGTTCATACAGTAAGGGTATGGATATGGTTCATAAACAGTATACATATTACTCATTCCTTTCGCAGACTTATAATATCATATGTGCTATATTTAGAGATGGATCCTTTCATTTATAGAAATGTTATGTTGCTGGGGGCATTATGGCTTTTTATATCAAATGATAATAATTGCAGCAAAAGAAGGATCGTGGAACTCCATTGACATTCGTAGGGAGATATGTAATAATGGTTACTAAATAAATATTAGTACCTTTAAATCAGTCCAGAGAGGCTGGCAAGGTGTACGGATTATATGACTACAATAGGAGCGCTAATGATATCTATGATTGAATACTCTATTATGTCATATAAAAAAGGCTTCTTGTCAGTTTATTGACAAGAAGCCTTTTTTGCTTATAGGTACTAATAAATAAGAAAACATAGGAGGATTTAAAATGACTAATCAAACTCACGATCATGACTTTTCTTTGCAAGCAGTACCTAAGGATTATAGAAAAGGATTTTTATCTATGCTGGCAGTTATGCTTGGATTCACCTTTTTTTCAGCCAGTATGTGGACCGGGGGAACATTGGGAACGGGTTTACATATTAAAGACTTTATTATAACAGTACTGCTAGGAAATCTAATTCTAGGGGTGTATGCAAGCTTATTGGCATATGCTGCTTCTAAGACCGGCCTTTCAACTCACCTGCTTGCCAGATATGCTTTTGGAGAAAAAGGTTCTTACTTAGCATCCGGAATACTGGGAATTACCCAGGTAGGTTGGTTCGGGGTAGGAGTAGCAATGTTTGCAATTCCGGTTCAAAAAATCACAGGAATAAACGTATATACATTAATCTTTGTTTCTGGGATACTAATGACATCGACTGCTTATTTTGGAATCAAAACATTAACCATCTTGAGTATTATTGCGGTACCCTCTATATCAATCCTAGGAGGATTTTCAGTGCTAAAGGCGGTTGAAACCGTAGGCGGAATTTCAGGATTACTGGCCATAGAACCTAAAGAAACAATTGCATTAGGCACTGCGCTAACGATGTGTGTAGGTTCCTTTATCAGCGGGGGAACTTTAACTCCTGATTTTGCAAGATTTTCCAAGAACAAAAAAATAAGCGTATGCACTACGCTAATTGCGTTCTTTATTGGAAATTCCCTAATGTTTATATTTGGAGCAGTAGGTGCTGCCGTAACAGGACAGGCGGATATTTCAGAAGTAATGTTTCTGCAAGGGTTAATTCTTCCAGCTATTATTATATTAGGCTTTAACATATGGACGACCAATGACAATGCTCTTTATGCCTCCGGGTTAGGGTTTTCTAATATAACAAAGCTCCCCAAAAACAAGCTCGTAATTTTCAACGGTATCATAGGGACTGCAGGCGCAATGTTTTTATATAATAACTTTGTCGGATGGTTAAATTTCTTAAGTTCCTTTATACCAGCCATAGGTGGGATTATTATTGCAGACTACTACTTAATCAACAAGGGTGAATATGAGGATATTAAAGAAAAAAGTTTTGAAAGCATTAACTATAAGGCAATTGCCACATGGGTGATTGGGGTAGTAGCAGCCAGGTTTCTGCCGGGTATTGCTCCATTAAATGCGGTGCTAACATCATTGGCATGCTATGTATTGCTTCATAAATTGACACCAGCAGCCGCAGACAAGAAAAAGGATGTGAGTATAAATGCATAAGAACGATACTATATTAATCAAAAATGCAAGACTTAGGAATGCAGAAAATCTAACAAATATTTTGATAGAAGAGGGTATGATTGCAGAAATAGGTGAAGCAACTAGTAAAGCATCAGTAGAAATAATTGATGCTAAGGGGAATTTAGTAATACCACCCTTTGTAGAACCTCACATTCATTTGGATACTACCCTGACAGCAGGGGAACCTAGCTGGAATGAAAGCGGAACATTGTTTGAAGGAATTGAGAGATGGGGAGAAAGAAAGGCTTTATTGACCAGGGAAGACGTAAAAAAAAGAGCCAAGGAAACGATCCAGTGGCAGATTGCCAATGGAATTCAATATATACGTACCCATGTTGATGTAACTGACAATAATCTGATTGCACTTAAGGCAATGCTTGAATTAAGGGATGAATTAAGAGATTATGTTACATTGCAAATAGTAGCCTTTCCTCAAGAGGGAATTCTTTCATATCCTCAAGGATATGAGCTTTTAGAGGAAGCTGTAAAGCTAGGGGCAGATGTGATTGGAGCTATTCCCCACTATGAATTTACTAGGGAATATGGAGTAGAATCTATAGAAAAAGCTTTCAGGCTTGCAGAAAAATATCAAAGGCTAATAGATGTTCATTGTGATGAGATTGATGATGAACAATCCAGGTTTATTGAAGTAGTGGCAGCCAAGGCCCATGCGTACAGCATAGGTCATCGGGTTACGGCAAGCCATACAACTGCAATGCATTCTTATAATAATGCCTATACGTATAAACTTTTTAGATTACTGAAGCTTTCGGGAATTAATTTCGTGGCCAATCCTTTGGTAAACATCCATCTACAGGGTAGATTTGATACCCATCCGAAACGAAGGGGAATCACACGGGTTAAAGAATTGCTTGAAGCAGGCATCAATGTTTGTTTTGGCCATGATGATATATTTGATCCTTGGTATCCTTTGGGCACAGGAAATATGCTTCAAGTGCTGCACATGGGGCTGCATGTATGTCAACTGATGGGCTATAGTCAAATTAACGAATCCATAGATTTACTGACGCATAATAGTGCTAGGACGTTAAACATAGAGAGTGAGTATGGCCTAGAAATAGGCAAGCCAGGAAATCTAATTA
This sequence comes from Geosporobacter ferrireducens, assembly GCF_001750685.1. Classification (GTDB taxonomy): domain Bacteria; phylum Bacillota; class Clostridia; order Peptostreptococcales; family Thermotaleaceae; genus Geosporobacter; species Geosporobacter ferrireducens. The sequence continues at coordinate 5,296,351 of NZ_CP017269.1, forward strand.
TTTTACCGGCAGAGAGTCCATATGATGCAATAAGGCGACAGGTACCTGTTTTGTATTCTATTAGAAAAGGCAGAGTGTTGTCTAGGACGGCTCCCAGTAAAACAGAAATATTCATAGGGCATCAGGAAGAAGTAAATTTCAAAAGATCCTAATGATGAATGTATAATAGGTTTCGGAATTTCTATTAGAAAATTGTAAAAACATATATTGACAAATGATTATCAAAAGTATATAGTTAAAATATACCAAATAAGTATACTTTGAGGTGAATATGAGACTGACTCAAGAAGCAGATTATGCATTGAGGGTAGTACTTTATCTATGCAAATTAGGTATGGAGGAGAAGACGGAGGCTAAAACTATTGCTAGGCATGAAAATATTCCTGTTCGTTTTTTATTGAAGCTACTAAGGAAGTTGGTACATGCAAACATTGTAAAGTCTTTTAGAGGCGTAGGTGGTGGATATACGATAGCCCACGAATCACAGAGTATTACTTTAAAACAAGTGATTGAAGCTATAGAGGGAACTATTTACGTCAATAGGTGTCTATATGACAGCGCTTATTGTAACCTAAACAGAACCAATACCTGTGATGTTCATAAAGCGCTGGATAAAGTTCAAAAAAATCTTATATCAGAATTAGAAAGTATTACCTTCAAAAAAATTATGGAACAAGATATTGAGTGACAAATTTATCGGGAATAGCATTCCCGATAAATTTAAAAATAAAAGTATACCAAAATAGTATAGTTTAAAGGGGGTAATTTTATGACAATTACAAAACATTGCATGACCTGTCAAACTGCAGATAGGATTCTAGGGGATTTTATTGGAACTATGGCCTATGAAACCTCCCATCACAGAGTAGAGAAACAGAAACTTAAATGCGGGTTTGGCCAACAGGGTGTCTGTTGCAGATTATGCTCTAATGGTCCCTGCAGAATTACACCAGAAAGCCAGAAAGGAGTTTGTGGTGCCGATGCAGATACAATCGTCGCAAGAAATTTTTTAAGGGCTGTTTCTGCAGGATCAGGCTGCTATATTCATATTATTGAAAACGCTGCCAGAAATCTAAAGAATATTGGAGAAAAGAAACTTCCAATTAAAAGTATTCAAACGCTAAATAGATTGGCAGATATTTTTCATATTAAAGAGGAAGATCCCCATAAGATTGCTTATCAAATTGGGGAGGCTGTACTGAAAGATCTTTATAAACCCAGCTATGAAAAAATGGAATTAATAAAAGATCTAGCTTATGGCCCTCGGCTGGAAGCTTGGGAAAAATTAAATATTTTACCTGGAGGCGCTAAGTCGGAAGTATTTGATGGTGTAGTGAAGACCTCCACCAACTTAAATAGTGATCCTGTAAATATGTTGTTGCACTGTCTAAGGCTAGGAATCTCTACAGGTATCTATGGATTAACCTTAACAAATTTATTAAATGATGTAATGTTAGGGGAACCTTTATTGAGGAAAGTAGCTGTCGGTTTAAGGGTTATCGATGAGGATTATATTAATATTATGGCTACAGGACATCAGCATTCTCTATTTGCTATCTTAGAAGAACGCTTGGCAGAGGCAGATGTTATTTCGAAAGCTATGGAGGCAGGTGCAAAGGGGATTCGTTTAATCGGATGTACCTGTGTTGGTCAAGATATGCAACTTCGTGGAGAACATAACAAAAAGGTTTTCTCAGGTCATGCAGGTAACAACTTTATTAGTGAATCTGTTATAACGACGGGTGCCATTGACCTTATTGTGTCTGAGTTTAACTGCAGTCTTCCAGGCATTGAACCATTAGCAAATGAATTTATGGTTAAAATGTATTGTCTGGATGATATGGCGAAGAAAGTAAATGCTGAAATGCTGCCTTATGATTTTGAGGATGATCGCGACATCTGCGAACAAATTATAAAAGCGTCTATCGCAAGCTATAAAGAAAGAAGAAAAAATGTAACCATCCATATACCAAGAAATCACGGTGATGATGATGTACTTACAGGTATTAGTGAAGTTTCTTTAAAGAACTTCTTAGGAGGGAATTGGAAACCATTAATTGATTTAATTGTTGCAGGTAAAATAAAGGGGATTGCGGGAATTGTAGGATGTTCTAACCTTACAGCAAAGGGACATGACGTGTTTACAGTGGAATTAACCAAAGAACTTATTAAAAGGGATATTATCGTATTATCAGCAGGATGTTCCAGTGGAGGGTTAGAAAATGTTGGACTAATGTCTCCAAAGGCCTCTGTATTTGCAGGAGAACAGTTAAGGGCAGTATGTGAAAGCCTTGGGATTCCACCGGTATTGAATTTTGGTCCATGTTTGGCAATTGGAAGATTAGAACTGGTTGCAGCAGAAATAGCAGAAACTTTAAATGTAGATTTACCTCAATTGCCCTTAGTTTTATCAGCACCCCAGTGGCTGGAAGAACAAGCATTGGCAGATGGGTCCTTTGGATTAGCATTGGGATTACCCTTGCACTTGGCAATTCCACCTTTTTCTACAGGCAGCAAGCTAGTTACCCAAGTGCTGACGGAGGATATGAAAAATCTTACCGGGGGACAATTGATTTTAGAAGATGACATTATCCTGGCAGCAGATAAGCTGGAACAAATTGTCATTGAAAAAAGAAAAGGCTTAGGTCTTTAAGGCCAGGGGGGATGAGTTTATGCAAAGAATCATGATAGAAAAGGAGAAATGTAATGGCTGTTTGAGTTGTACGTTCGCCTGTATGGTAGAACATAATCCTTATGGAAAGTCCATACATGATTTAGACTTGACGAATAAGGAAAATGAAGGACGGCACTTTATTACACTGGATTATAAAAGAAAACCAACACCGATATTTTGCAGGCACTGTGATGAACCAGAATGTGTTCTAGCCTGCATGAGCGGTGCAATGGCAAAAGACGATAGCACAGGGCTTGTGTCCTATGATCCTCAACAATGTGCCTCTTGTTTCATGTGTGTAATGTCCTGTCCCTATGGAGTATTAAAGCCTGATGATGCAAAGGGCGAGTTCGTGATTAAATGTGATTTTTGCGGTGACAGGAGTACACCGGCTTGTGTGGAAAATTGTCCGAATAAGGCGCTTCATGTGATGGAGGTGAAGTCACAATGAAATATGTAATTATTGGAGCCAGTGCTGCCGGGATTCATGCAGCAAAAACCCTTAGAAACCTTGATAGAGACGGACAAATTACAGTGGTATCCCAGGATGAAAAAATTATTTCTAGATGTATGCTGCATCATGCTATTTCAGGCAAGCGCGATGAAAAAGCATTGGCCTTTGTGGAGGAAGACTGGGTTCAAAGGTATAATGTAAAATGGCTAAAGGGTACTACCGTGGCTGAAGTATCCGTTTCGTCTCAGGAAATCATATTGGATGATGGTAATAGGATTTCATATGACAAGTTGCTAATTGCTTCCGGAGCAGAAGCAATCCTGCCGCCTGTCAGAGGCCTGAAAGATGGAAACAATATCTTCACCTTGCGAAACCTTAAGGACGTGCGTAAAATTATTTCTGCCATAGATGCAGGTAAATCTGCAGTAGTGATTGGTGGAGGACTAATCGGTATAGATGCGTCCATGGCTCTGCTTGAAAAAAACATATCGGTAACCATCGTAGAAATGGCCAATAGAATTCTGCCACTTCAATTGGACTGCATAGCCTCTCATAGGTATAAGGAACTTCTTGAGGAAAAAGGGGCTGTTGTATGTAAAGGCGTCTCTGTGGTAGAGGTAGAGCGTAGAGAAAAGCGCAATACCGTAAAATTAAATAATGATACGGCGATACAATGCGATATGATTATTGTTGCAGCAGGGGTCAAACCCAATAAAGCGTTTATAGATTCCGAAGAGCTTAAAGTAGAAAAGGGAATCCGTGTAAATGAAAAAATGGAAACAACAATTCCCAATATTTATGCCGCTGGAGATGTAACTGGAAAATCGGCCATATGGCCTGCCGCAGTAAAGCAAGGGATAGTGGCCGCAAGCAATATGGCCGGCGTAGAAAAATACTACGAGGACTATTTTACTGAAAAGAATGCCCTCAATGTTTGGGGGCTAAAAACCATTTCACTTGGATTAATAGATCCGCCGGATGAAACATATCGTGTGGAAGTTTTTGGGGATACAGATGTATACAAAAAGATTATTCACAAAAACAATGTAATTTATGGCCTGATTTTTCAGGGGGATATTTCTAGAATCGGATTTTGGAGTCATCTCATTAAAGAAAAGATTGTAATTGATTTTCCATATGAGGATATATTCTCGTTACAATATGCTGATTTTTATAAAATAGACTCCATTGGAAACTACGTTACATCTATAAATCATAACAAAGTTTTTGTTTAATAGTATATTGATCAGCACCGATGGTTTAGCCGTCGGTGCTGATTTTTCATATAATAGGTCTATGAAAATGACTAAACTTTCATAATAGACAGTGAGTTTACAGAAGAAATTACTAAATTTAAGCATTAAATGAGATCGATCTATGTTATGATAAATTTAAATCACTATACTTATATATAGGACTTATCCTCTGAAAATATCTTCTGTTCATTCTGGAATTCTTGTTGAAAATAAACCTCCACTATTTTGAAGGGAGAAGAAGGAAATGATAAGTAAAACAGGTAATTCTAATAGACAAAATATAAAACAAGCGTGGAATAAGTTTGTTTTATCAGGCAAAATTGAAGAAGGCATTGTACGGCATGCTATCATTGAATCATGGATTCGATGTCATCGTTCAGAGGTTAACTACTTGGCCGGTCATGAGCAAGATTTACTGTCAAGTGAAGAGATTCAAGGACTTATCAAAGAAAAAAAACAGCTTATTTATATTGCAAAGCCTATTATGAAAACCTTGTTTAAATGTGTTCAGGGATCGAGTTTTATTGTGGTACTGGTAAATAAAGATGGTATTGTTCTTGAGTCTATAGGAGATCCCGATGTATTGGAGATGAGTAAAACCATTAATTTTTTACCAGGTGCAAATTGGTCGGAAGAGTACGTCGGTACAAATGCCATCGGTACCGCACTGGTTTTAAATAGTCCGATACAAGTAGCCGGTCCTGAGCATTATTGCAGCAAGCATCATGCTTGGACTTGTTCGGCAGCACCCATACATGATGCTGCAGGAAATGTTATAGGGTGTTTAGATATGTCCGGACTCATTGAACGTAATCATTCAAATGACTTGGGAATGGTAGTTGCTGCAGTAAGAGCCATTGAGAATCAACTACATAAGCAGGAAACACAAGAAAAATTATTTGCAGCCCATAAACATTTGACAACGGTATTAAGTACAATTTCCGAAGGAATCATATCCATTGACAAGAACGCTATGATTACCCATGTCAATTCAGCCCTTGCCAAAATTATTTGCATGCCTCCAAGTGATATTGTTGGGAAAGATATTCATCATATTTTAGGAGACTGTCACCGTATCTACAAAGTTCTGGAAACGGGAGAAAGCTGTTTGGAAGAAGAAATTGTTGTAAATCTGCCAAAGCAACAAATTCATTGCACCTCAAAAGCTGCTCCCATAAAAGATGAATTTATGCAGGTGGTTGGTGCGGTTATAACATTAAGGGAAATTAAACAAGTTCATCAAATTGTAAATAAAATGGCAGCTACTCAAGCAAGGTTCCAGTTTAAAGATATTATTGGAGAGAGCAATATAATCCAAGAGGTTATAAAGCGGGCAAAGATAGCTGCCCAAAGCCTTTCTACCGTATTACTGCTGGGAGAAAGCGGTACGGGTAAGGAAGTTTTTGCACAAGCGATTCATAATGGAAGTGAACGCAGAGAGGGCCCGTTTATCGCTGTAAACTGTGCGGCCATGCCTAGGGAGTTAATTCAAAGCGAGTTATTTGGCTATTGTGATGGTGCTTTTACCGGTGCCAAACGGGGTGGCAGACCCGGTAAATTTGAATTAGCCGACGGAGGCACCTTATTATTAGATGAGATAGGGGATATGCCCTTAGATATGCAAGTAAACCTACTAAGGGTTTTGCAGGAGAAAACTGTTATAAGGGTTGGAGGGGATAAACCCACCCCGGTCGATGTTCGGGTAATAGCGGCTACAAATAAAAATTTAAGCATTGAAGTTGAGAAAGGAACCTTTCGAAAGGATTTATTTTACCGTCTCAACGTTGTAAGCATTGGAATTCCACCTTTAAGAGAGCGAAAAGGGGATATTAGCCTTCTTGTGGAATATTTTCTTAAAAAGATGTCGCTGAAATTAGGAAAGGAGATTCCCAAGATAGATTCACTGGTGACAGACATTTTAAATAGCTATTATTGGCCGGGCAATATTCGGGAATTGGAGAATGTTCTAGAGTATGCAATTAACATGATTGATGACAATATTATCAAAGAAGAAAGTCTTCCTGTTTATCTGAAAAAAGAAGAACTTAGGATAGAAAGCGAAGATAATATTATGAGCTTGGCAGTATTGGAATGCAATGCAATTATAAAAGCGATGAAAAAATACAATGGAAATATTACGAAAGTCGCACAAGCGCTAGGAATTGCTAGAAATACACTTTATGAAAAGATAAAAAAATATCAAATCAAAAACTAGGCGTCTGAAATTCAGATGCTTTTTTTATTGTCCTGAAATTGATGAGTGTTAGATATTCTAACAGTAAGAGCAATGAAGTACCATATTTAGAGGTTCACAGTTCCAAAAACAGAAAAAGTGTTAGAAAAGCGAACAAATAGCTGGAGAAGATATCCTGAAAGATTAAATAAACCAACAGGATTCTACATGAGGAAGAGGCACTTTCAGTTTTTTGTATTATGGCATGCTTATTGCTAATAAATAGGATGCAAGGCATAAGCACTGGTAAAGGAGACGTGGCGTTATGTGGAAGAGATATATCATTGAACTGGGGTGGGGGGCGGATCTTCATGGACAAGATGTGACGAAGGCTGCAGAAAGAGCAGTGAAGGATGCCATTTCAAGAAGCTGCCTTTGTGGCTTAAGGGAGATTCTTGAAATGAAAGACCTGAATGAAGTGAGGGTGCACATAACGGTCGCCACACCGCATCCTAACCTGGTGAATCAGGAAAAGGTTATGAAGGTGCTGCCTATTGGGAAGAAGTCCATAGAAGTGCGGGAAGGGGGGATGGAGGTACCGGGACTGTATGTAAAGGACTTTGGAGATCTGAAAGACAGTATTGTGGTGGCAAACGCATGTGTAGAAGTATCCGTATTAGATTAAAAACCTTTTTTATCATGAAATAATAGGGAGGGAATCATGTGAGTTTATCTAATGGAAAGATTAGGGAAATGCTTATTCAAATGCTCAAAATAAGAAAGTTTGAAGAAAAGGCTATGCGGCTTTTTGCTGAGGGGCAAATTCCGGGATTCGTACACTTGTATATTGGAGAGGAAGCCGTTGCAACGGGAGTCTGTGCAAATTTATCCGATGAAGATTATATTACCAGTACCCATAGGGGCCACGGTCATATTCTTGCAAAAGGCGGAGATTTAAAAGAAATGATGGCAGAGCTTTTTGGAAAAGAAACCGGTTATTGCAAGGGAAAAGGTGGATCCATGCATATAGCGGATGCAACGAAAGGCATCCTAGGTGCAAACGGAATCGTAGGTGCAGGCCATAATATCGCAGTAGGTGCGGGGATAACAGCGCAATACAAGGGAACGGATCAAGTTTGTGCTTGCTTTTTTGGTGATGCTTCAACCAATCAGAGCACTTTCCATGAAGCATTAAACCTAGCAAGCATCTGGAAGCTTCCAGTGGTTTTTGTTTGCGAAAACAACCTGTACGGAATTTCCATGAGCCAATCCAGGCATCAAGCCATACAAGATATATCTGACAGAGCGGCTGCCTATAATATGCCTGGTATTACTGTTGACGGTAATGATGTTTTTGCTGTCTATGAAGCAGCAAATGAAGCCATAAAGAGGGCAAGAAGCGGACAAGGGCCAACGCTGATAGAGTGCAAAACCTACAGGCATCGGGGACATTTTGAAGGGGATGCTACCGGTTACAGATCTAATGATGAATTGGAAGAATGGTTAAAAAAAGACCCCATTAGCAGATTAGAGAAATATATGCTGGACCATAAGACTGTGACTGCAGAAGAATTGGAGACGTTAAAAAGGGAAGTGGATCAACAAATTGCAGATGCAGTAGAATTTGCCAATAAGAGTCCTTATCCTTCGCTGGAATCAGCAGTTGAAGATATTTATACCGATATCGTAGAGGAGGTTCGAGCCAGATGAGAACAATGACATATGGAGAAGCCATTAGAGAAGGTATGAGAATTGCCATGAAAGAAGATCCAAATGTGTTCATCATGGGAGAAGACGTAGGTGCCTTTGGCGGTTGTTTTGGTGTAACTGCGGGACTCTATGAAGAGTTTGGAGAAAAAAGAATAAGGGATACACCTATATCCGAAGGTGTTATTATTGGGGGTGCAGTGGGAGCTGCTGCTACTGGCCTTCGGCCTATAGCGGAGCTAATGTTTATTGATTTTCTAACCGTGGGAATGGATCAAATCGTAAATCAGGCGGCAAAGATGAGATATATGTTTGGCGGAAAAATTACTGTGCCGATGGTTGTAAGGCTGCCGGCTGGCGGCGGTGTTCAGGCAGCAGCACAACACTCTCAATCCCTTGAGGCATGGCTGACCCATGTTCCCGGATTAAAAGTTGTGTATCCCTCCACGCCTCAAGATGCATTGGGACTTATGTTAACTGCTATTAAAGATGACAATCCGGTTATGTATATAGAGCATAAGGCAATGTATGCTTTAAAAGGTGAAGTAGAGGAAAACGCAGCGCCTATTCCTTTTGGCGTAGCGGATATAAAAAGAGAAGGTTCTGATGTCACCGTAATTGCCTATGGAAAAATGCTTCACGAAGCTTTAAAAGCTGCAGAAGCGCTTGCGAAAGAAGGAATAGAAGTTGAAGTAGTAGATCCAAGAACATTATATCCACTGGATCAGGAGACTATTTTTAGTTCCATTGAAAAAACAAATAAGGTAGTAATAGCTACAGAAGAGAACAAGCGGGGCGGCTATGCCGGGGAAATTGCAGCTTTGATTGCAGAAAAATGCTTTGACTATCTAGATGCTCCTGTTGTTAGAATTGGAGCACTAAATACCCCGATACCCTTTACTGCTTGCCTTGAGAACTATGTGCTTCCTAATTATGTAGATATTGTGAATGGTGTAAAGAGTATTACGGTTACATCAAATTGTGCAGTTTAATTTAAAAGGGGTAGCCAAAGAGGTTATCCCTTTAAAAGGGTGATAAAATGTCAAGCATAGGAATCATTGCCAATCCAGCATCCGGTAAAGACATACGGAGACTGGTTTCCCACGCAACCGTTATTGATAATCATGAAAAAGTAAATATCGTTGAGCGGATTATTTTGGGAGCCCAGCAGTGTGGAGTGCAAAGCATATACATCATGCCGGATACCTTTAACATAGGCTATAGGGCCATAGATAATTTGTGCTATTCAAAGGAATTGACAAGCAAGGTGGAAATTTTGCCCATGAAGCTTAATGCAAATTTGCATGATACCGTATATGCTGCAAAAATGATGGAGGAAATGAAGGTCGGTTGTATGGTTGTACTTGGTGGTGACGGTACCAACAGGGCTGTTGCAAAAACAATAACGAGTACACCGTTGATCAGTATATCAACAGGAACAAACAATGTTTATCCGGAGATGCTGGAAGGTACTGTGGCGGGTATGGCTGCTGCAGTAACTGCTTCAGGAAAATATGCTAAAGGGGACATCTGTAAAAGGGATAAGAAAATAGAGATCTATAAGAATCAAGGGTTTATGGATATTGCATTAATTGATGCAGTAATATCCAAGAATCTGTTCGTCGGATCTAAAGCAATATGGAATATAGAAGATATTATGAAAATCATTGTATCCAAAGCCCATCCTGCAACCATAGGATTTTCTGCTATTGTAGGATGCAAAACAATCATAAGGGACGAAGATGATTTTGGTGCATCCGTCGATTTGACAGAAGAGCAGTATACCATTATAGCTCCAGTGGCAGCAGGGCTAATAAAGGAAATTCATATGGGTGAACATGAAATTCTAACGCTCAACCAGGAATATGCCTGTATAACAAAATCAGGTGGAATCATTGCTGTTGACGGTGAAAGAGAAATACCTTTTGAAAAAAATGATCAAATAAGCTTTAAAATTACCAGGGGCGGACCTTTCCGTGTAAACATCAGAAAGGCTTTGGAAGATGCACAAGCAGGCGGATTCTTTAAGCGATAAAATATAGATTGATTTTCATGAATGCGGAAGTAGTTATTGTATGAAGGAGGACTTGAAATGGCACATGTTGTAACAATGCCGAAATTAGGTTTAACGATGAAAGAAGGGAAATTAACCAAATGGCATAAGAAGGAAGGAGATCCGGTCAATGCAGGAGAAGCGCTATTTGATGTTGCGACCGATAAACTTACCAATGAAGTGCAAGCAGTTGAAAGCGGGATATTAAGAAAAGTATTGGCAGCAGAGTGGGAGGTTATAGAATGCTTAAAGCCCGTAGCCATTATCGCTGGGGCAGATGAAGATATTACCCATTTGTTAGGGGATTCGGATCAAAAAGCCAATGAGAATAATAAAAGGGTGAATAACGATGGAGTGATGGAAAAGATTACGGCAGATAAGCCTAAAGATGGGGGCCGAATAAAAGTCTCTCCTGTAGCAAAAAAAATGGCTGAGGAAAACAATATTGATCTAAGCCTTGTAAGGGCAACAGGGCCTAATGGAAGAATTACACTGGAAGATGTGGAAAATTACATGAAAAATCTATCAAAGGAACCCAAAGCTTCACCCATGGCAGCGAAAATTGCAGATGCTTTAAATGTGGATTTAAAGGAGATAAAAAAAGATTCGAGAATCATGAAAGAAGATGTATATCATTATTTAAAGGACAAAGCGGTAACAGCTTCGGAAGAACCGGGTGAAAGAAGAGTTCCAATGAGTCAGATGAGACAGGTAATTGCCGGCAGAATGTCCGATAGCTGGAGCATTTCTCCCGTTGTGACTTATGACATAAAAGTAGATGTTACAAGACTGAATGAAATAAGAAATCAGTTAAAGGATATATGCAAAGTTACCTTTACAGATTTATTGATTAAAATCATTGCAACTGCCTTGTTAGAATTTCCTTATATCAATAGCCGCATTGATAATAATGAAATATGTATACGCAACTATGCCAATATAGGTGTTGCCGTTGCCCTAGAGGGTGGGCTTGTGGTACCTGTTGTAAAATATGCCAATACAAAAGGATTAAAACAAATTTCTGAAGAGGTAAAAACACTGGCACAAAAAGCGAGAGATAATGAATTAAGTCAGGATGATGTGACGGGAGGAACCTTTACCATAACCAATCTTGGAATGTATGGTATAGAATCCTTCTCACCCATTATTAATCAACCGGAAGTCGCTATACTGGGAGTCAATGCAGTTACGGAAACACCTGTTGTGGAAAATGGGGAAATTATGATTAAGCCACTGATGAATTTAAGCCTTACAGCAGATCACAGGGTCGTTGACGGTGCAGTAGCTGCACAGTTCTTGGCAAAAGTAAAAGCCTGTGTAGAAAAGCCGGCGATGTTGTTTTTATAAAACCGTTTATGGGAGGTACAAAAATGAGAGTTCTCGTCATAGGAGGAGGTCCCGGAGGATATGTAGCAGCCATCAGAGCGGCACAATTGGGAGCAGATGTAACCCTTGTGGAAAAAAAATATATTGGTGGGACTTGTTTAAACGTTGGCTGCATACCTACAAAAGTACTGCTGCATACTGCAGAATTATACCGTATGCTGCAAAATGAATCAGAAGGACTGGGAATGAAAATTGAAAAGCTCAGTATCGAGTGGGCAAAAGTTCAAAACAGGAAAAAGGCAGTGGTGAATCAATTGGTTGGTGGCGTGAATATGCTCCTGCAATCCAACAAAATAAAAGTTGTAATGGGTGAAGCATTCTTTGTGAATGCAAATCAAATCCGTGTGAAAGCGAAAGCGGGTAAAGAGATAACCATAGACTTTGAGTATGCAATTGTGGCTACAGGCTCCACACCACTGATTGTTCCAATACCTGGTGTGGAGCATGATGGCGTTATAACAAGCGATGAAGCCCTTTCACTTGATGAAATTCCCGAGCGTATGCTGATTATAGGCGGTGGGGTAATCGGAAGTGAATTTGCCAGCGTCTATAGTAGTATGGGAGCAAAGGTTACAATGGTCGAGGCCCTTCCCCATATCGTTGCTACAATGGACCCGGAGGTGACAGGTTACCTCGTGGAAGAATTAAAACATTCCGGCGTAGACATATATACAGATACGAAAGTAGAAAGCATTGAAAAAACAAAAGCGGGGCTGAAGGTAAACACCCTGTCAAAAGAAGGAAAGAAATCATTTGAAGTAGAAAAGGTGCTCTTATCGGTAGGAAGAAAACCGGTCACCAAAGGCTTGGGATTAGAGAAAATCGGCGTCAAGCTGGAAGGGGAAAGAATTGTAACCAATAAAAAATTCCAAACAAGTATGCACAACATCTATGCGGTAGGAGATTGCAGAGGAAAAATCATGCTGGCCCATGTGGCTTCTGCTGAAGGCATTGTTGCAGTAGAAGCTATAATGGGGAAAACATCAAAAATTGATTTTAGAACCATTCCCTATGCAGTGTATACAAAACCTGAACTGGCGTCAGTTGGAATGACTGAGGAACAGGCAAAACAGCAAGGTTATCAAGTTAAGACAGGTAAATTTCCCCTATATGCAAATGGAAAATCCCTTATTATGGGAGAACCCAATGGGATGGTGAAGTATGTAGTAGACGGAAAAACAGATGAAGTGCTGGGTCTGCATATGGCGGGACCGAGAGCAACGGAGTTAATTGTGGAAGGAGCATTGGCTTTGAGATTAGAGGCTACCGTTGATGAGATTATAACAACGATACACGCACATCCTACCGTTGGAGAATCTCTTCATGAGGCAGGTCACGCTGTGCATAATAACGCCATTCATTTGCCCAAGTAGACTTTGTGGCAAATACGTATCACAATAATAAATATACGGAAAAAAAGAAAACGACAGAAAGATTCTATGTTTTTAAAAATAGAACTTCAGCAGGTATGATGAATTATCAGTGCTGGAGTTCTATTTTTCATTATATTAAAGAGAGCAAATAACCGGATAAAGCCTTTGTGTTAATATTTCTTTATTGAATTATGGGCAGGAAATTTAACTGTTGTGGAGAATAATGAAAAGAGGAGCCAGTAGCATAAAGGCATAGGATAGCTGGAATAGGCAATTATTTATAATACTTCTATGTAGAGGAGGTTTTACATGGAACATAAGTTTGTTGATCTCGTAGATATTGCTAAAATTCAGGAACTAACAAATCTTTTCTATAAAGCAACAGGGATTCTCACTGCAATACTGGATCTTGAAGGAAATATTTTGACGGCATCAGGTTGGAGAGCAGTTTGCACTAAATTTCACCGGGTGAATATAAAATCAAAAAGCAGTTGTATTGAAAGTGACACAAAAATTAATCATCTGCTACGAAATGGAAATAAATATACTATTTATAAGTGTAAAAATGGATTGGTTGACGCTGTAGCCCCTGTGTTTCTTCAAGGAAAACATGTGGCCAATGTATTTACAGGGCAGATATTATTTCATAAGCCCAATCTGGATTTTTTTATAAAACAGGCTAGAGAATTCGGCTTTGATGAATCCGATTATTTAAAAGCTGTGTTGGAAGTCCCCATAATAGAGGAAGACCGATTGGAGCATATTATGAATTATCTTTGCAGCTTTGCAGAAATTTTAGGTGAAATGGGACTGAAAGAAGTAAAACATCTGGAGTCACAAGCAAAAATTCAAGCGGCAAATGAAGAATTGGAAGCCTCCCAGAAGATATTAATAGCTACCTTAGAGGAGTTAAGGGATCAATATGATAAGCTGCAGGAAAAGGTTATCTAGCAAGAATCTCTGCTGGACTGAAGGGATTGCAACAATTTGCTGATTGAGGCAATGACGGGGGATAGAATGACTGTTTCGCCGCCACTATTAAAAACCACGACAGAAATGCCGTGGTTTTTGCATTGTCAAAATCAGTGTTATATCTGTTGAATGCTGTTATGAATAATTTTATTTTTTTAGTATATTTACGAAAATGAAAAGTATTATTGGCTTTACGCGGTGCTTGGAGAATCAACTAAGACATCTGCTTTCTATAGGAAAAACTACTGTAAACTCTGTTCCTTTGTCTACTTCACTCATAACGTGGATGCTTCCCTTATGTTCATCCACGATACATTTGGCAATCGCCAACCCCAGCCCTGAACCGCCATGGCTCCTTGAGCGAGATTGATCCACCCGATAGAACCTGTCAAAAATTCTGTTGAGATGTTCCCTGGGAATTCCTTCACCGGAATCTTTGATTGACAATTGGAATGTGTTCATACCAACTTCCAATTGTAATTCGATTTTCCCTCCGCTGCTCGTATACTTTATTGCATTATCTAATAATATGGTTATAAGCTGCTTTATTCGAAACTCATTCCCAAGTAGCGTAACATCATCCTGATTATGTAAAACTAAACGGATACCTTTTTTTTGAGCAAGTGGCATAAATGTATCACTTGTTTTATATAGCAAGCTGCTTAAATCAAAAGGTTCTTTAGACAGTTCCTCTCCCTCAGCATCGGATCTTGCTAAAAACAATAAATCGTTGACCAGCTGCTTTAGGCGATCCAACTCGCTTTGAACGTTGGTAAGCCATTTATGTTGACTGCCCACGGTTTCGGTTTCGTTTTCCATTATTATTTCCAAATTGGAAGTTACAACTGCAAGAGGAGTCCGGAGTTCGTGGGAGGCATCTGCTACAAAGGTATTCTGCCGTTCCCATGAAATTTTAACCGGTTTTATCGCTTTATTGGCAAGAAAAAGACTTATAAAGAAAACCAGTGTCAAACTGATTAACCCAATACATATAGAAATAGTAAGAAGCCATCTAAAAACATTTTCTTCCCCGCTATTATCAAGAAATACTACAATAGATCCATATTCCTTCGAAACCTTTAGGAAATGCAACCGATAATTGTTAGTTGCTATAGTACCCGTAGAAATTCCTTTATTTAGTACAATTTCTTTCAATTCTCCAACGTCTTCTTTTGGAACACGAAGCTCTGAAGAATAGGTGATAATTTCTCCAGATGCATTTATCTTGATAAAAAAGCTTCCTAAAAGTATCCTGCGTGCATCGGGTGCACCAAACGGCGGCAGCACACGCTCTTCCTCTGCGATGGTACTCATCAACATATATGCTTGCTTCTGCATGCCTTGCTTCATCAAGAGGTATATCCCGGAAAAAATCATGAGCAAGATAATGGTTAACGCAATGACATTGATCATGATCAGTCTGATTTTAAGCTTCTGAAACATGGGAATAGACCTCCTTGATGCAATAGCCGCTTCCCCGGATCGTTTCAATAACGAGGCTGCAGCCTGATAATACAAGTTTCTTTCTAAGATAAGAGAGATATACTTCAATGTTATTCAGCTCTACATCCGATTGAAAGCCCCAAATTCTCTCCAATATTTGTTCCTTTGCAACCACCCTGTTTTTATTTTTAGCAAGTATTTCAAATATCTGTGACTCTTTTGATGAGAGTTTTGTGATCTTGCCGTTCATATGTATTTCGCCTTTTAAGGAATTGAAGACTATATTTCCGATTTTTATTACCTCGTTTACGATGGTTTCTGTTTGCCGCCTTCCTAAAGCCCTTATTCTTGCCAGCAATTCATTCTTTGAGAAAGGCTTTATCAAATAATCGTCCGCGCCGCTATCCAACCCTTCAACCCGGTCTTTGATTGTATCCTTTGCAGTTAATATAAGGACCGGTGTTGTAATCCCTTGCTTTCTTAATGCTTTTAGAACATCAAGTCCTTCAGCACCGGGCAGCATCCGATCAAGGATAATAACATTGTAAATTCCCGTTTCAGCCATTTCCAGGCCTGTTACTCCGTCAAAAGCAGCATCAACAATATAATTATTTTTTTTCAAAGTATATACTAGGGCTTCCGAAAGACGCACTTCATCTTCAACAAGCAATATTCTCATTTTTTCACCGCTTTCCTTATTCCATAATTTCATTATACATTGCCAACCTTAAGAATAGCTTAATAAGTTTTAACAAATTTTTTATTATTTTTTTAAGGAAAGATTAAGGTTATTCACTTAATATAAATGAATGAACAATTTCAATCAAGGAGGGGAAGCGCATAACTGTGGCGATCCATTGATCTATGAAACCTGAAAAGAAGATAAAGGTAAACAATAATGCATTAAATTAAAATGAAGTATTTTTTACAAGACAACAATGCATGAATATATTTATAGGAGGATTAGTTATGAAAGCTATTAAAAACAAGAGGTCTATTTTTTTGATTATTGCAGCCATTGTTGTAGTTGCAATTGTTCTATTAGGTGCTGCAAAAAATAAAAAACTCGAGGCGGGGAATATAGAAAGTGCAGAACTCTCTGTCAGTGTTGAAGCTAAGGAAATCAGTCCCGAAGCGATTGAACAATACGTTAATGTGTCTTCAAAGGTGACTGCAAATAATGAAATAACTGTGATGCCTAAAGTAAGCGGTACGGTAAAAAAGGTATATGTTAATCTTGGGGATACGGTAAAGGCGGGCGATGTTCTGTTTGAAATAGATGATACGAATCTGCGTCTCCAGGTAGAGCAGGCAGAAGCTGCTCTTTCTGCAGCCCAAGCCAGTTATGCTATAAATGCAGACGTAAGTCTCGAGAATCAGATCATACAGCAGCAAGCTTCCGTCGATTCATATGAAATCCAATATAGAGATCTGTTGAAGGACCTTGAAAATACCAAAGTCTTATATGAGCATGGGGCAGTATCAAAGCAGACACTTGATAATTTGCAGTCTAGTACAGATAAAATGAAGCTGCAGCTTGACACTGCAAGGGAGAATTTGAGGCTGATTCAAGAAAAGACTGTGCAGGCAACAAAAAAATCCGGGCAGGCATCTATCGCCCAGGCGCAGGTATCACTGGAAAGTGCACAGACCCAATTGGCATACACCAAGGTGAAAGCAGAAATTGGCGGAGTAATTAGTGCAAACAATGTAACGGTAGGGGCCACTGTTTCCACCCAAAGTCCAGCCATGACCATTGTAAATACTGATAAGCTGAAGTTTTCCTTTAATATTGCAGATGATTACATAAACAAGGTTTCTATCGGCTCAAAGGTATATATTACAATATCAGCAGCATCGGAGACACCTTATGAAGGCACTGTTACTTATATTTCTCCGGCAGCAGACAGCACGACAATGCTGTATCCGGTAGAAATCTATATTGATAATAGGGATAATAACATAAAGTCGGGTATGTTTGCATCGCTGAAGCTCGTTGTAGATAAAAGAGAAAATACCGTTTCCGTTCCATTGAACGCCGTAATTGAAAGAGGCAATGAGAAGTTTGTTTATATCGTTGATGAAAGTAATATTGCACATAAAAAAATTGTTGAAACAGGAATTAAAAATGATGTCAATATAGAAATCGTAACGGGCGTTAAAAATGGTGAACGGGTAGTTGTGAAGGGCCAAACTTTTATTTCTGATGGAAGTACTGTGAATGTTACGGCCAGAAATTGAAATTCTTAATAGATAGAAAGGACTGATGCAAAATGGATTTCACAAAAATTTCGATCAAAAGGCCCGTAACAGTATTTGTAGTGATGATGATTGTGCTGATTTTGGGTGTTGTTTCCATAAGCAAAATGCAGATGGCATTGACGCCTGACGTAGATTTCCCTGTTGCACTTATTATGACAGAATATTCAGGGGCAGGTCCGGAGGAGATAGAAAACCTCGTTACGGAAATTATTGAAGGAGCGGTGGCAAATGTAGAAAATATAGATACGATTTCATCCACATCTTCAGAGGGAGTATCGATAGTAATCGCTAGATTCAACTATGGAGTAGATCTGGATAATGCCATAAACGCCATTCGTGACAAATTGGGCATGGTAGATAGAATGCTTCCGGATGGAGCCAGCTCGCCTACAATCTTGAAAATGGATATGAACTCAAGACCTGTGGCAGAGATCGTTATTTCATCAGACAGTATGGATAAAGAGGCATTAAAAGCATTTGCAGAAGATACAATACAGCCCCGTATTGAAAGACAGCCTGGAGTTGCTTCTGTAGATGTCACCGGCGGCTATGAAAAAGAAATCAGAATTGAAATTGATCCTGAAAGGTTGGAAGGACTCGGACTTACCATAGCGAACATTGGACAAATACTTGCTGCAGAGAATACAAACCAATCGGGAGGAACGATAGAATATGGTGAGAATTCCCTTACCGTAAGCAGCAAATTGAAAATGGAAAGTATTGAGGATGTAAAAGCGACGCCCATCAAGCTTTCCAGCGGCACGGTCCTTCGACTGCAGGATATTGCCAGAATAACAGAAACGAATAAAAAAATTGAGTCCATCAGCCGGTATAATGGGGAGGAGAGTATCAATCTTTCGGTAACAAAGGCCAGTGACGGAAATACGGTTACCACAGTAAATGCAGTTAAAAAAGAAGTCGAAAAAATATCAAAAGCATACAGTAATATTCATATAGATATTGTAAATGAGTCGGGAAGTGATATTGAAAACTCTATAAACAATGTAATAAGCAATATTATTATTGGTGCAATACTTTCTATTGCGACACTTTTCATTTTCTTGAAAAATGTGGGTTTAACAGGAATTATTGCCGTTTCTATGCCGTTGTCCATCATTGGTACCTTTGTTTTACTTTACTTTTCTGGAACAACACTGAATATGATTTCTCTGGGAGGTCTTTCAATCGGGGTCGGCATGCTTGTAGACAACTCGGTTGTAGTACTGGAAAACATATACAGGTACAGGACTGCAGAAGGTTTTAATAAAATAACGGGAACCTACAGAGGGACAAAAGAAGTTGCACTGGCGGTAGCGGCATCAACCCTTACAACAATAGCCGTTTTTATACCCTTTATCTTTACAAGCGGTTTGGTATTGGAGATGATGATGGATCTTGCCCTGGCAGTAGTTTTCTCCCTCGTGATGTCCCTAGGGGTTGCTGTTACAGTTGTTCCTATGTTGAGCGCAAATTATGTAAATAACATACATAGGAATAGGGCGCCGAAACCCCTTAATTTTATAAATAAACTACTGGATTTATTTGATAGATTCATCAAGAAATTGGATCATTTATACCAAAAATCCCTCAGATGGGCCTTGAGTCATAAAAAGAAGACCTTGCTGGCAATTGTCGGTATTTTTGTAGCTTCCCTTTTCCTGATGCCTTTTATTGGCATGGAACTAATGCCTGCTTCCGATGAAGGAACTTTTACAGTTACGGTGGAGGCGCCAAAGGGGAGTAAGCTGGAGGCTGTAAATGAACTTTCCCTGAAGGCTGAAGAAATACTGGAGAAGATACCGGAAATGAAAACAATGACCGTTTCCATCTCTGGCGCATCAGGCGGTATGGGTGCATTGATGGGAGGGGGAAGTGAAAAGAGTTCAATCAGTGTTAAACTGGTGGATAAAACAGAAAGAAGCAAGAGTGTGGAACAAATTATGGAAGAGATCAGAAATCTTACAAAGGGTATTGCAGGGGCAAAAATTACAGTTTCTGCTTCTTCAAACATGGGCTCGATGGCAGGGGGCGGCGTCACCGTAGAAATCAAGGGTGAAGATCTGGATACGATGAAGGAAATCAGTGATGAAATTGAGCGCCAGATGACCGATATAGAAGGCGTAAGACAGATAACAAGCTCTCTGAAGGAACAGGATCAGCAGGTTGCCCTTAAAATAGACAAGGACAAGATCCGGCAGTATGGACTTACCGGCTCACAGGTAGCTTCACAAGTCAAGCAAATTATTTCCGGATATACTGCAACCACTTTAAAGGTAGACGGATCAGAAATGGATATAAAGATTGTCTACCCGGAAAAATTTGTGACAACGCTGACGAATCTTGGCGATATCACAATCAGCACAGGCACAGGAACATATATTCCCCTTTCATCCGTTGCGGAGATCATGATGGATGAAGTACCATCCTCTATCAGCAGGTCTGACCAGACCCGTTATGTAACGGTTACTTGCGATGTTTTTGGCCGCCCATCCGGTACCGTAGGAAATGAAATACAGAATCGAATCAATCAAATGACCTTCCCCGACGGATATTCGGTAGGCCTTGGCGGAACCAATGAAATGATGAATGAAACCTTTAGTTCCCTTTTTCTTGTGATCATTCTGGCGGTAATACTGGTATACCTGGTTATGGCGGCGCAGTTTGAGTCGTTGATAAATCCATTTATCATCATGTTTACCATACCTTTGGCCTTTACGGGTGCCATCCTGCTGCTCTTTATAACGGGACAGTCGCTCAGCATGATGGCCTTGATCGGTTGCCTGGTATTGGTAGGGATTGTTGTAAACAATGGGATTGTGCTTGTAGACTATATCAATACCTTGCGGGAAAGAGACGGATACGGTCTGGAGGAAGCTGCCCTGAAGGCTTGTCCTACAAGACTTCGTCCGATCCTTATGACGGCAATGACTACGATCTTGGGACAGTTCCCGATCATACTTTCTAATGGTTCAAACAGCGAAATGCTGAAGAGTATGGGCTTGGTTATTGCAGGTGGACTGACCGCATCGACATTTCTTACCTTGTTCTTCGTGCCGCTGCTTTATATTTATTTTGACAAGATAGCAAATAAAATAAGAAAAATATTAAGGCTCAAACCCAAAATGAATCGATTGGAGGTTGAACAAGGGTTAAATTAAAGCATGAAGGATACTTCGGCAAATAAACCGGAGCTATGTGATAAAAGAGCTTTTAAATGACAGATTCAGGATTTATTTCATCAGCAGTACAACAATATAAATGCAATAAAAAAATCTAAGAAGGAGAAAATAAACCCTTCTTAGATTTTTTTATTTTACCATGAAAGTTGAGTATTGAAGTCTTATCATATGCCATTCTCCATCTTCATATTTCCATAGAGAATCCATCTCAGTAATAGTGTTCCCATTGCAGGAGCCGATAATTTGCTGATAACCGTGAATTTCATAAGTACTGTCTCCATTATAATCCATAGGCTTTAGCCTTGAAATGGGCATAATATAGGGTGTTGTTTTTGATAATAGCTTTCCATCTTTATCATAAATGCCTAAGCCGATATATGAATCTTTGTTTGAACTTAAATCCAAATAGACCGTTTTGCCTAAACTGATAAACTCTATCTCTGCCAAAAATCCATCCATATATTTTCCGTCGATGATTGTACTATAGTTATTTTTCTGCTTCAACATACCTGTAATATTATTTTGGCCGTTAAGCTTGCCGCCACGCAAAAGGGTGTGACCGGCTGTGTTGTCTCGTGTAATATCTGCGGATGGATAATTAATAATGCAAGTGTTTTCAGGAGTGCCCAGATTTACATTTGAAAGTTTATTTTCAATCGGGTATGCACCTTCATATGCCTGGACCTGCATTAAACCGGATGTTCCCAGTGCAAAAGCACCGGCCACCAAAAATGCAGCAATTGTTTTTGAGATCTTGCCACTGCGCATTACATGCTTCCTCCCCGGCATCAATTCTATATTATCCATTTTATAGCGTATTAAAGGATAAATCGTTACAAAGGGGTTACAAAATCCTATTATTTTAATGAGAGGTACAGCGCTGAATTTTGGGGGGAGGTTCTAATGTCCCTCGATTTTAATTTTATTCGAAAGAAAAAAATATTTGCCTCACTCATTACAAGCACCTGATTCTTTTTTGAGTGTAAGAAATGTCGAATAATGCGATAAAAACTTAAAGGATATGGTTGTTTACTCTCGAATACTGGAAATCATTAGAATTTGTTTGCAATTAACAAAATTAAATTACTTCGTAAAAAATTATGGATGATTGCTTTATAAAAAACATAATAGAGATGAAGTATGCTTATGTAGAGAGGGTGGTTGTATTCATAGAAAGACTCTAGTATTCATAATGGTTTTCATAATAGCTTCTTGCTCCCTTTGTCTCATGACAATGAAAGTAAATTTTCCCGCTGTAACTACAATTGATGACGGATCTTTTTTTATGCTCAAATTATTTCCATTCCATATTGTGGGTGCAGCATCAGGCGGGAGGCATCAAATACTGGATATTTCCTTGAACAGAAAAGTAGATCTGAAGACATTAAAATTAAAAGAGCAAAGATTTATTGTCTATTTCAAGGAAAAGAAACTTTTTATATTATCATCAAAGGGTGAGATTCTGGAAAGTTACCAGCTTGTAGGGGAAAATCGGAATATTATTAGCAGTTACATAGATGATCTAAAGAATGATGGTTATGACAATATATTCTTGGTTGCCGGTGAAAAAGGTGCAGAATTTGGGGATACATTGATTATCCTAAGTTTTGATGGAGGAACAATCAAAGAAGTGCACAATCAATCCTTTCAAGTCCTTAATCCATGGAAGGTTCAAACCTGCAATGTAGATGGAGATGATGAAAAGGAAATTTCTTTAGGCGTTTATAAGGAAACTCAATTGCATCCGGTGATGGCTAAAAGACCATTTATCTATGAATGGCAGGAGGGTATGCTGGTTCCAAAATGGAGGGGTTCCAGATTATCCAGGCCTTTTACCGATTATATTTTTTCAGATATGGACGGAAGCGGCAGTGACGAATTAATTGCTATTGAAATTTTGGAAAATGGGGAAAAAGTTCTCCATGCCTATAAATGGAAAGGCTTTGGCTTCGAGGGTATAGGGGAATCTTCAAATTATGCGGATATAAAAGAAATCAAAAAATCAGAAGCAGATAATAACGGGAAGCTTTATGCCTTGGTTAAGGAAAGAGACGAAGAAAAGTGGTATTCTTTCTGTTTAAAAGAAGAAAAGATAGAAATTTTGAAAGAAAACGGGGAGGGAAAATAAATGAGTTTTAACCGAAAAGGTTCCTTAAGGATATTAAGTTTTTTATTAGTTATTATGATATTAGGATCTATAATGGGCTGCAGCAAGGAAAAGGAAGGCAGCTATCAGAAAGAGGCTATAGAGAATCCCTTACAAAAGGAATCTATAACAGCTTTTACCGGGGAAAGAAACCGTAGAACGGTTGATGTGCCCTATGAACCGGTAAAATTTACGACACAGGTGAAACCCTATCAGGTAAAAGAAGATCTGTCTAATATCGTAAATCTGAACCAGTTTGGGGAATTTACTCCAGAACAGCAGCAGTTAATTGCCAAAAATGGTTTCGTAGTTGTGCCTTCCAAAGAAGAGCAGTTGTTTTATATATATGAAAATAATGAATATAAGAAGCTCCCTTCTTTTATTACTACCGATTCAGTTCTGCAGGTCTATCATGTATTTTTTGATTATTCCCTCCGAACATTGGAAAGTGAAAAACTGTTAGGAATTTTAGAAGAACTAACAGAAAGTATGTACAAAAAGTCGCTGATGCTTTACGGCGAGGTTACGGACCAAGAACTCAAGAATGTCCTTATAAAAAACATGGCTTTTTTTGCTGTTGGACTGCAGACACTGGAAAAACCTCTGCCTGTTGATCTGCCAGCTCAAGCTAGAAAAATAGCAGTAGAGGAATATCAACTGATTCAAGGGGAGCAGGGATATGCTCTGTCTGCAATTTTCCCTTATGATTTGGATTATAGTCAGTATAAGCCCCGGGGGCATTACACACGCAGTAAAGATCTTGAAAGGTTTTTTAGAACAATGATGTGGTATGGTCAGGCACCCTTTCCCTTATATAAAGATGCAGAGGGAACCGACAGAAATGTTGAACAGACTCTACAAGCGCTGTTGCTTACCTATAGCCTCTTTATGGAGAATGGAGGGACACCAGATGTAACGAGATGGGAAAATATCTATGATCCTACAGTGTTTTATGTAGGGAATACAGATGATTTAAATATTTATCATTATTTAGATTTAATTCTGAAGATATATGGTAAAGATTTTGATTTAAATGAGCTGAACCATCCTGAAAAACTGGATGCGGTGTATCAAGAAGCTCAAAAACTGCCAGAGCCTAAAATAAAGGCTAAATACACCTCCGTAACTACTCCCGTGGGCAAACAATTTCGCTTAATGGGCCAAAGATACATCCCTGATTCGGAAGCTATACAGGAACTGACTGAGCCTATAGAAAGGCCTATTCCCTCAGGATTGGACGTTATGGCAGTGTTAGGGTCACAGCGGGCTTATGATCTGGCCGTTAAGGAGCTGGAAGCTATTGAAAAGTGGCCGGGTTATGAAAAAGCCTACAAAAAGTATAAAGAAGAATTTTCACGTTTACCAGACAAAACCTGGCGCTCCAATATGTATTACGGATGGCTGTGGGTTGTTAAAAGTCTCTTAAAACCCTTTGATCAAGGATATCCTTCCTTTATGACCAACCAAGCCTGGGCAGATAAATCCCTAAGTACAGCATTGAGCAGCTGGGCAGAGCTTCGGCATGATACGATCCTTTACGGCAAACAAAGCGGTGCAGAGTGCGGAGGTGGGGAGGAACCGCCCCAAGTGAGAGGTTATGTAGAGCCTAATATTGAAGTTTATGAGAAACTTTTATGGCTGACCCGGTATTCTAGGGCTAACTTGCAGGAAAGGAATATTTTAACGGGTAGTTTAGAAAGTAAAATGCAGCGGTTTGAGGATCTATTGCAGTTTCTTATTAATTGTTCGATAAAACAGCTGCGTAATGAAGAATTGGCTGCAGATGAATATTATCAGCTGTTAACCTATGGAGGCATGCTGGAATATCTAACCAGCTCCTTTGCCGGTGATGATGGAATGCGGTGGTTTGAAATTACTTCTGATACAGATAAAAACATGGCGGTTATTGCCGATATCCATACGATTGCTCCGAATGCTTTTAGTCCTGGAGGTTACTTTCATGTGGCTGTAGGACCTGCTCATGAAATTTATGTGGTAGTTCCTATTGGGGAAGAACTGCAGTTGACGCGCGGAGCGGTATTTAGCTATTATGAATTTGATGCCACAGAGCGATTCAATGATGAACAGTGGCAGAAGATGCTAAAAGAAAATAAGGCTCCTGGTCAGCCTGGTTGGTTGAGAAGCTTTATAAATGGAGCAGAGAAAGACATTCCATTACCAGCGAATCCTTTTAGTTCCGGATGCTAATAGGCAAGGTGATGAAGAAAATTCTAATGATCTTCTGTTTTTGCTTGAGTGTATCAGCCTTATCGTTGATTAGATGGAATAACAACCAGGACATAACACTTGTAGCTGCTGGAGATATTCTGATGGATAGAGGCGTAAGGAGGTGTATGGAGAAATATGGCTACAATTATCCTTATCTCAGCGTGCAGGAATACTTTCAAAAAGGGGATCTCTCTTTTGCCAATTTAGAGAGTCCCTTGACCTCAGGAGGTAGTGCTGTATTAAAGGACAGGGCATTAATCTTCAAAGGAGATATTGAAAATGGCAGTTTTTTAAAAAATGCAGGATTTAACATATTGAATTTAGCCAATAACCATACTCTAGATTATGGTCCGGAGGGCTTAATGGATACATTACAGATATTAAAGGAAAATGGAATACGGACTCTGGGAGCCGGACTTAACGCGCAGGAAGCCAGGCAGCCTGTCTTTACAAATATCAAAGGTGTCACCATTGGTTTCTTAGGATATTCACAGTTTCCTCCAGAAGGCTATTTGCATTTTTCTGATAGGCCGGAAGTGGCGCGAATAGATCCAAAGCTTATGCCGGCAGAAATCAGTAAAGCCAAAGAAAGTTGCGACTTTTTAGTGGTTTCTTTTCATTGGGGTAAAGAATATGATTTCTATCCCAGTGAACTTCAAAGAACATTAGCCCGCCTTGCGGTGGATAGCGGAGCAGACCTGATCTTAGGACATCATCCTCATCTCCTGCAGGGGATAGAGCAATACCAGGGAAAACTAATTTTTTACAGTCTAGGTAATTTTGTCTTTGATCGACAGGTACCCTATGGAACGGATGAAACGGTTATGCTTCGTGTAAAGATAAGCAAAGGGCAGTGGCAGGAGGCTACCCTCATTCCTGTCAAGATAATAGACTGTCAGCCTACTCCGGTAGACGATGCGGATGGGGAACGAATACTCAAACGCCTGCAAAAATATTCAGAAGGCTATAACAGTACCATGGTTATTCGAGATGGAAAAGGCCTGATTTTTCCCTAGAAGCGAATCCTATTCAAATGGAGATGCTCTTGCTTGATTTCTTTATTTGAATAGGATTCGCGGTAACTTAAGCTGAACATTATAAAGTTTTTTACATGGATTTTCTAGAATCCTTTGACTCTCTTTTACGCTGCTTATCTAAACCTAAATACCTTTCCTTTGGGTACAAAAGGCAAATTACGGCCCTTAGGCATCAAAAATGCATCGTCTTGTATTATTGGCAAAGATAGAGTAAAACTTAGTATTTTAAATTGGAGGCAGTTATGAAAGACAGGATGATCGAAAGTTTTAACAGAATAGCCTTGCTTGAAGACAAGTGGGATCATAACCAGAGGTATTCAAAACTTTTATTGAAAGAGATTGGCGCCGGACTAGAAAAGGTTTTGGATATAGGCTGTGGAACAGGAGAATTTACTAAAAAAATAGCAATAAGGGCTAAGGAAGTTGTTGGGATAGACATCGCTCCCCAAATGATAATAGAAGCACAAAAAAGACATCCCGCTGAAAATATAAAATATGTGCTGCAAGATTTTGATAACCTAGATGATCATCTACAATATGACTGCATCGTAAGTATTGCGACCTTTCATCATTTGTCATTAGATACTGCCCTGCCTAAGATCAAAGGGATGTTAAAACCGGGCGGGATTCTCATCGTTCTTGATTTGTACGAGAGAAGGGGCATATTAGATTTATTGCTTGATGTTATTGCAGTTCCAACAAACCTTATAATAAAAAGAATCATGAATAGTTCAAGAAGAATCAACCGTGAAGAAATTGACGCATGGAATGAACATAGCCGTCTTGATAAATATATGACGATAAAAGATATAAAGCGAATTTATTGCAGGTATCTAGGGGAAAAGGTGAGGATTCGAAGACTTGTTTACTGGAGGTATCTTGCGGTATATAAAAAATGAAGAAAAGAAGTACTTAAGTTCAATACACTGCATTCATAGGGAAAACGGATGTGTTGCCATACGATTTGCCGCCCGGCCATTTGTTACGAATGATGGACAAATATACCAAATATATATATAATTTACTGTAAAATAGTAAATGTATGTTAATAAATTGAAGGGAGACAGAAGATGGATTACCAAATGACAGAAAAAAATACTGGCTGCAGACCTTCTGCAATTGGATGCGGTGTCATTGTCCTAATCATGGCTGTGATTGTAATTTGCCTTTTAATTTGGATAGGAGGATTGGGAGAAAGCGGTGTGAGAATGGCTAACGAAATGGAAGATTATGCACTAGAGTATATTGAAAAACATGATATACTAAATGGTACGGAGGAAATTATAGCTTACTATGATGCTACCTTTACCTTAGATGGAACTGAAGCGGCGATTCTTACCGATGAAAGAGTGATATACCATAAAAATGGACAGTCAACTGCCATTGCGTTAAAGGATGTTGTAGACGTTAAACACAGATTTGATAAAACCAATGGTGATATTATTGAGATAGTAAGTAATAATGGAAAGATCATGAAAATAGAAATCGATCCGTCGGATTCAGGAGAATCATTTTACAATGCACTTATTGCGATATTAAAAAATAAAGGCATTACCCTAAATTGATTCGAAAGTAAAACAGGAGCCTTTGCTTTTGATTGAAAGGAGAAGTCATGGAAGGAAATAAACAGGTATTTAGATCAATCGATGAATACATTCTTCAGTTTTCACCTGCAGTTCAGGAGAAACTCAATGGGTTAAGAAAACTTATAAAAGAATCGGCACCTGATGCAGAAGAAAAAATTAGCTGGCAAATGCCAACTTTTGTTTTCCATGGAAATTTGGTGCACTTTGCAGCGCATAAAAAACATATAGGTTTTTATCCTGGCGCTAGTGGAATTGATGCTTTCAAAGATAAATTATCGCAGTATAAAGGATCAAAAGGAGCCGTTCAATTTCCTTTAGATGAACCGCTGCCTGATGAATTAATAAAGGAAATAGTTAGATTTAGAGTTGCTGAAAATAAAACTGAAGCAGAAAAGAAGCTTAAAAAAAAGAAATAAAAGTTTCAAGCAGGAGGCAGATAAAATAATTACCGCCTCCTGCTTAATTTCTTAAAGTCCTGCACGGCTTACAATCGTTTCAGCTACATTCTCGGCACTTTGAAATGGAAAATCATCTGCTTTAAGGAGTTTGCCAGCATCACCGGCTGTGACTTTTAAGTCGCCTGCCTGACATGTTGTATCTGCGCCTAATGGAAATGCTGCCAGCAGCGCTTCTGGAGAACTGATTGGAAAACAAGCATCTTTTAATGCCCCAATAATCTGAGATTTAATCGTTTCACGTACATTCATAAATAGCCACTTCCTTTCAATTTATTTATGTACATGTTAACACATACCAATTTTGGTTTCTGTAAAGTATTTTACAAAATAATAATTTTTTTATAAATTTGTAATGTTCCATTTAACCAAAGATTCATCTTTAATAATATAATGTCTTTTATGAACAAGGATTTTACCTTCCGCTTTCAATGCCTTTATAGTATTGGTTACCATTACCCTGGATGCATTTGTAAGATGTGCAATATCCTCATGACTTAAGTATATATCTAATTTGATACCTTCTGGAGTATTACTGCCATATTTTTTACCTAAACGCATAAGCATAGTTAAAACTCTATTCTTTACATCACAGAATGCCATAGTAACCATTGTATCGGTATAATTATTTAACTTATCTGTTAGCGATTTGATGATTTTGATTGAAATATCAGGGTTTGAAAGAAGGTTAGAGAAATCACTTTTAAAACATCTGCAGACAAAGGCATCTTCTATGGCCTTCGCGCTAAATGTATGACACAGGTCATCAAAAATTGTATTTTCTCCGATGATATCGCCTTCCTCTAGAATGTCTAGGATAATTTTCTTACCGTCCTCAGAAACTTTAAAAAGAAGTATACGGCCAGAACGTATGAGATATATGGTATCGGATTTTTCGCCCTCGGAAAACACTATTTCATCTTTTAAGTAATTTTTTCCTTGTGCAAGCTTAAGAATCTTTTGCTTTTCCATATCATTAAGGGGTTGAAACAAATCCATATCTTTCATACATTTTATATTTTTTTTCATGTAGTTCTCACCTCTTTTTAAATAATTAGCACCTGTACGCAATGATGCATTACTTATACTATTTTATTAAATGTGCTAAAATCCTTCTTTTATAAGATTAAATTTTGCCAATACATTTTTCAATAGATAGATTTCTATTAAGTTAAAATTACTTGATGAAATTTAGGAAGATTTATCGCTGTATTTTTTATAAAATAGGTTATATAGGATAGTAGTGCCGTGAGAGGTAATCATGAAACAAGGTTATGCACCAGGTTGTGCATCGATGATCTAGATACGCACCAATGAGGAGAAAATCAATGAAAGATTCTAAAGAAATTTCTGAAAATGAAAAATGGCAAGCGGTGATTAGCTGTATTGACAGCTATGATGGACTGTTTTTCTATGGTGTAAAAACAACGGGGATTTTCTGCCGTCCTTCATGTAGAGCAAAACCTCCTATTCGTGAAAATACAGTATTCTTTGATCGCCCAGCAGCGGCGATCAAGGCAGGATTTCGACCCTGTAAAAAATGCCGCCCGGATCAAGTTGTTTTTCAACCGGATTTAGATCTGGTAAAAAAAGCTAAAGAATTTCTGGATACAAATTATAATCAGTCAATAGACTCAAAATACATCATAAAAGAACTAGGGGTCAGTATAAATCATTTAGCAAGACTGTTTAAGCAACATACGGGCTTTACCATTACGGAATATTTGGCAAAGGTAAGAGTAGATAAAGCGATAGAACTGCTTGGACTGTCAGATGAAAAAATTATTGATATTGCATACATGACGGGCTTTAAAAGTTTATCTAATTTTTATAAATGCTTTAAAGCGCTGACCCGGTGTACCCCGAATGCGTATAAAAAAGGAAGAGGTGATTGATAATGCCCATTTATATTTATAAAACACCTATCGGCAGAATTGGTATTGCTGAAAAAGATGGAAGTGTCACCAATTTGTATTTTGAAAATGATGAACTACCACAAGATATAGAAACCTGTGAAACACCTATATTGAAAGAAGCCGCAGGACAGCTTAGAAGTTATCTTTCAGGTGAACTTCAAGTATTTTCAATACCGTTGACCCCTTTTGGGACAGACTTCATGAAGCGGGTTTGGGCATGTCTATATGAAATACCCTATGGTGAAACAGTATCCTACAAAGAGATTGCCGTGAAAATAGGTTCACCAAATGCTGCCCGAGCTGTCGGCCTTGCTAACCACCGCAATCCTATTCCCATATTTATTCCCTGTCATCGTGTGATCGGTACCAGTGGATCACTTACAGGCTATCGTGGTGGACTCAAACTAAAAAAGCAATTGCTTGATATGGAGGCATCTATGTTCTAAATATCAAGGATGGAACGATTTAAAATTGCGCATCAACTGCTATTATATCTCTATTTTCGATTGTCTGAATGACTAAATATTCTTAAAGAAAATTCTTTTTATAGATGTGTGACGAATCTAAAATAAGCGGAAAGACATATAGATATGCCCCTACAATGTAAATTAAATAAATTAGGATTCTCAGTCACAGAACTGTAAAGCTATCAGATCAAAAAGTTTTGTATATAGAATAAGATTAATTGACAAATTGTACAAAATAGATTAAGATTAGTTTAATATTTTTTCATATGATTACCGATTCGTGATATAAAACTGAATAGAAGATCTCATCAAGAGAAACAGAGGGACTGGCCCGAAGAAGTTTCAGCAACCTTCAAATTTATTATTTGAAAAGGTGCTAACTCCAGCACTAGCATATCAATTGCCTAGTGATAGATGAGAGAGGAAATTGATTTTATGATTAAAACACCTCTTTCATTGTTAAGTGGTGTTTTTTTATTGCAGAAAATAAGTTCTTAGATTTTTAAAACTATGTTTTTGATAGTGTTCTATATGAAATTATTATTTAGCATACAAGAATAATTAAATGAACCAATTAGGAGGATGACAAAATGACAAAAAGAAATGTAAGTATTGAGACAAAGGTAGTCCACGGTAGTCAGGGAGGCGATCCCCATACAGGAGCAATCAGCTTTCCGATTTATCAAAGTGCTACCTTCAGACATCCAGCATTAAACCAATCTACAGGATATGATTACTCTCGCGTACAGAATCCCACACGGGAAGAATTGGAAAAAACAATCGCTATACTGGAAGAAGGAAGCAGTGGTTTTGCTTTTTCTTCAGGGATGGCAGCTATACATGCTATTTTGGAATTATTTTCTACAGGAGATCATTTAATATTGTCCGACGATCTCTATGGAGGAACCTATAGAATCTGTCAGGAAATTTATCGAAAACATGGCCTGGAATTTACTTTTACTGAAACGGGAGATCTGGAAAATATAAAAAGACATATAAAATCAAATACGAAAGGAATTTTTATTGAAACGCCCTCTAATCCCTTGATGAAGGTTGCAGACATCGCAGGAATCGTTGATATCGCCCAAAAATCAGAGTTGATAACCATAGTAGATAATACATTTTTAACGCCATATTTTCAGCGTCCTCTTGCACTAGGAGCAGATATCGCTATACATAGTGGGACCAAATATCTAGGTGGACATAATGATACGCTGGCAGGCTTAATTGTGATTCGTGAAGATCATTGGAAAGAAAAAATACAATATATTCAAAAATCCATTGGAGCAAATCTGTCCCCCTTTGATAGTTGGTTGATATTGAGAGGCATAAAAACTTTGGGTATTCGATTGGAAAAGCAACAAAAAAATGCACTTGAGGTTGCTCAATGGTTAAATAATCATCCTAAGGTTGAAAAAGTATACTATACGGGACTAACTGAGCATGAATCCTATGATTTGTCTTGCAAGCAGGCCTCAGGATTTGGGGGAATGATCTCTTTTTCAGTCACCGAGGCAGGTTTGGTTGGACAAATTCTTGAGAGAGTTCGATTAATTGCTTTTGCAGAAAGTTTGGGAGGTGTAGAAAGTCTAATTACCTATCCATTTCAACAAACCCATGCAGAAATCCCTCAAGAGATGAAAGAAAGGCTGGGAGTTACTGAAAAACTTCTGCGATTATCCGTAGGAATAGAGTCCATAGAAGACTTACTGGAAGATTTAGAACAGTCAATGAAGTAATTATCAGGGGAAGGGTTTACGGATGCTAAAAATATTTGTTCCTAATTTTTTCTGAACGGCGCAGTGATGATTCTTATAAAGGTTTACAAAAGAATAAATAATACTTTAAAGAGCATTGATATAGGATAAAGATTACATGACGGGATAAGAAAATAGATGAAAGGAAAGTATATCAAGGAGCCTAGATAATTGAAGCAGTAGGAAGCATGACTGCATTGACAGATATATGGGAATGTAATACAATTTTCGTAATGTTAAATCGAATTTTCCAACAATAATATTCTGATATTTTGGAGGTCTGTCGTGAAGGAATATCTGATAAAGAAAATACTAAGTAATAACGTAGTCCTTGTTGAAAAAAATCAAAAAAACTATGTGCTTGTTGGAAAGGGTATAGGTTTTGGGAAAAAAAAGGGAGTTTTTTTAGAAGATTTAAAGGAAATTGAAGAGAAGTTCATATCATTGGAAGGGTTAAATGATGTTGAGTATGAACATTTTCTAGAAACTGTAGACCCGAAGATTATAGAGTTATGTAATAGAATTATTGAAATGGTATCTCTTGAATTAGGTGAAAACCTAAATCCCAAAATTCACGCTGGATTGATTGATCACGTGAACTTAGCGATTAAAAGGCTAAGGGAAGGGATTGAAATTGTAAATCCATTTTTATTTGAAACAAGGCTGTTGTATCCAGTAGAATATGAACTAGCTGAAAAAGCGGTATTCATATTAAAAGAAAATTTGCAGATCAATATTCCAGAGGCAGAGATTGGTTTTTTAGCTTTACATCTTTACGGGGGAAGAGGAAATAATGACAAAGAAGAGGCTCTAAAGCATTCTAAGATGATGAATCGGATTTTAAGTCATATAGGAAAGAAATTAGAGATAGATATGGATAAGTATCCTTTTGATTGTCAAAGATTGATTATGCACTTAAGAGGTGTGATAAATAGAGTGGAAAAAAATCAGTGCATAGAAAAAAACTTTGTATCAAAATTGAAAGATGAGCTAAGATACGAGTTTAAGGTAGCTTATGATATATCAAAAATAATGGAAAAAACACTAAAGCTTAAAGTGCCGGAAAGTGAAGTGGGTTATATTGCTCTCCATTTGCATAAGTTAAATAGCTACAAACACTAATGGTGTATGTAGAATGCATCGGACAAGGTTAATATACAGTCAATGAGGAGGAACCGTATGAAGAAAGGAAGCGGCCATTATTTTTCAATTCTTCAGAAGATAGGCCAGTCCTTAATGATTCCAGTAACTGTCTTGCCTGCGGCAGGATTACTTGTGGCATTAGGTAGAATGATTCAAAATATCATGCATGCAGCAGGTGAACCGCCAAGCAGTTTGTTTTTTGCTCTGAGTCAAATCCTGTATAGCGGTGGGCTAGCCATCTTCGAACAATTGCCAGTTATCTTTGCAATAGGTGTAGCCATCGGATTTACCAGTGGTGCAGGTGTAGCCGGTTTGGCATCTGCTGTGGGGTATTTTACCATGGTAAATGTAATACGTATTCTAGGAGAAATTCGTCAGATAGGTTTTGAAATGAATACCGGTGTTTTTGGTGGGATTGTAATCGGACTTGCAACTGCCAGGCTTTACAATAAATATTTTGAAACAAAATTTCATCCGATATTTGGATTCTTCTCAGGCAAAAGGTTGGTACCAATCATTACGGCTATGGTAGGGATTGGGCTAGGGATATGCTTTGGGTTTATATGGCCTCTAATCCAAGGGATGATAAGAGAATTCGGTACATACATAACAAGTTCACCTTTAGGGCCTGCTTTCTATGCTGCAGGAAAGAGGCTGTTGATTCCTGTGGGGCTGCACCATGTTTACTATCCTTCCTTTCTTTTTGATTTTGGTGAGTTTACTACAAGTACAGGACAAGTACTGCATGGTGAAAGTCCAAGATATTTTGCCGGAGATCCTACAGCGGGAAAATTTATGGCTTCAGAATTCCCTATTATGCTGTTCGGACTCCCAGCTGCAGCCCTTGCTATGGTTCTAAGAGCAGAGAAAAGCGAAAGAAGAACAGTCACAGGAATCATGCTTTCTGCTGCGTTGACTTCAATGATTACAGGAATTACTGAACCCATAGAATTTGCATTTATTTTTGTTGGCCCCCTCTTATATGTCTTTCATGTAGGTGCGGCCTTTCTAGCGGGCATACTAACGAATTATTTTAATATCCGTTTGGGATATACTTTTTCTGCATCTTTGATTGACTATGTATTGGGATTCTATAATCAGGAAAATAGTATCTATTTATTTTTAGTGATCGGGCCAATTATAGCGATTCTTTATTTTACGGTATTTTATTGGTTGATTGGCCTACAGGATATAAAGACCCTTGGCAGAGAAGCCGGGGAACCGCAAGAAATTATTACAACCCCTTCTTCTCAAAAGGCTGTTGAGGTATTAAAAGCATTGGGTGATGAAAAAAACATACAGCATATAGATGCTTGCATTACCAGATTGAGAGTTACAGTCTATGATTTTGACAAGGTGGATCAAAAAAGATTAAAGCAATTGGGAGCAGCAGGGATCGTTCATGCAGGAAGTGGAAGTTTTCAAATAATATTTGGTACAGAAGCTGACATGTTAAGGGACCAAATTAAGAATATGATAACGAAATCCCAGTATAATGAAATAGCAAAAGGGTCTGAAATGAATCGAATAATAAGCAGCGTGGAGCGTGAAGCAGGAGAATGTCATTATGTTCTCGTTTATGCACCTATATCTGGTGAAATTATGAAGCTAGAAGATGTGCCTGATGATCTGTTTGCAGATAAAATTCTTGGAGACGGAATCGCCATTTACCCCTCAGATAATGAGGTCTACTCTCCTGTAAACGGCAAAATTATTCAATTGTTTCGAACAAATCATGCAATAGGAATATTATCAGAAGAGGGTTTGGAGATATTAATTCATATCGGAATTGATACGGTTAAAATGGATGGAGAAGGATTTCAGGTAATGGTGGCCCAG
Organism: Geosporobacter ferrireducens; assembly: GCF_001750685.1. Lineage (GTDB taxonomy): Bacteria > Bacillota > Clostridia > Peptostreptococcales > Thermotaleaceae > Geosporobacter > Geosporobacter ferrireducens. Next base: position 5,331,858 of record NZ_CP017269.1, read on the forward strand.
GAAGACAGGGTAAGAATCGGCGATCGCCTAATAACATTTGATCGTACATTTATTGAAGCAAAAGCAAAATCTATTGTAACACCGATTATTATTATAAATAGTGACGATTTTAGGGGGATAAGGGTATTAAAGGAAGGAAAAATCCAGGCAAAAGAAGAATTATTGGAAATATGCTTATAAATATTTTAAGCAGCTTTTATAAGAGATGATAAGAATAAGGCAGATATACTTGTAGAAAAAAGTAGAAAAATAAAGAAAGTTGTTGAATGTGAAAACGTTTTATGCTAATATAATGATAAATTACTAAAAATAAAATACTACGTGTTACTGATTCGATCAGGCATGAGTGAAAGATTTGTTGAGATAGTGTAAATCTCTATTTCAACCCTCTTTTGCTCATGCCTTTTTGCGTAGTATTGAAAAAGAAAAGGAGCGATCAATATGTTTAAAAAAGCATTTGGAGTTTTACAACAAGTTGGTAAAGCACTGATGTTGCCTGTAGCGATATTACCTGCTGCAGGGTTATTGCTAGCCTTTGGAAATGCTTTTCAGAATCCTGCGCTGTTGGACAAAATACCATCCTTAAGTGTTGAATGGTTTCAAATGGTAGCAAGAGTGATGGAGCAATCCGGCGGAATTGTCTTTGCAAATCTTCCCCTATTGTTTGCAGTGGGTGTAGCAGTAGGATTAGCCGGAGGAGAGGGAGTAGCAGGATTGGCTGCTATTGTGGGATATTTGGTAATGAATGTAACAATGGGGATTATTGCCAACGTTACTCCAGATTTATTGGGTACAAGTCCGGCTTATACCAGTGCATTAGGTATCCCTACACTTCAAACTGGTGTATTTGGAGGTATTATTGTTGGGATACTGGCTTCGTCTTTATACCAGAAGTATTATAATATCGAACTGCCGCCCTATTTAGGTTTCTTTGCCGGAAAGCGGTTTGTTCCGATCATTACCGCTGCTGCTTCCTTGGGATTAGGGATTGCAATGACTTTTGTTTGGCCAGTTATCCAAAGCGGGTTAAATGCATTTTCTTATGGAATGATTGATGCAAACAAAACTTTATCAGCATTGATATTTGGTATTATTGAACGTTCATTAATTCCATTCGGGTTACACCATATCTTCTATAATCCTTTCTGGTACGAGTTTGGTGAGTATGTAAGTAAAACAGGAGAGTTGGTTCGTGGAGATCAAAGCATTTTCTTTGCACAGTTAAAAGATAATGTTTCATTTACTGCCGGTACGTTTATGACTGGTAAATTCCCATTCATGATGTTTGGTTTACCGGCAGCAGCACTGGCGATGTACCATGAAGCACGAGAAGACAAGAAGAAGTATATCGCAGGGATTATGATGTCAGCTGCATTGACATCCTTCCTAACAGGGATTACCGAGCCGATAGAGTTTACTTTCTTATTCGTGGCACCTGCTTTATTCGCAGTACATGCTGTGTTTGCAGGATTATCATTTATGACCATGCATATTTTAAATGTGAAAATCGGTATGACATTCTCTGGGGGTGTGATTGACTATCTACTGTTCGGAGTACTGCCAAACCGGACAGCATGGTGGTTGGTGATTCCGGTAGGATTGTTATTCTCCGTGATTTATTATTTTGGATTCCGTTTTGCCATCAGAAAATGGGATATTAAAACACCTGGCCGTGAAGACAATGATGCAGATGCAAATGCTGGCGGTGTAATTGCAGGGGAACTTGCAATGAATGTTTTAGAGGCTCTAGGAGGAAAAGAGAACATTCGAAATCTAGATGCATGCATTACCCGTCTTCGTGTGATTGTAAAAGACATTAAAAAAGTCGATAAATCACGCATCAAGAATCTGGGAGCTTCAGGTGTGCTGGAAGTTGGTGATAATATTCAGGCTATCTTTGGGCCAAAGTCAGATCAATTGAAAACACAGATCAAAGAAATCATAAATGGTAAGACGCCTTCAACCGTAATTGATGCACCGCAAAAAAATGAAATAACAGGAAAAGATGATATAGCAATGCCCTTAAAGGGAAAATTATTACAGCTGGAAGAAGTACCAGATGAGGTTTTTTCAAAGAAAATGATGGGCGAGGGTTTTGCGATTGAGCCAGCCGACGGAGAAGTTGTTTCTCCTGTAAATGGGAAGGTGATGACTTTATTTCCAACAAAGCATGCAGTAGGTATTGTGGCAGAAAATGGTCTGGAAATCTTAATTCACTTTGGAATCGATACGGTTAATCTTAAGGGAGAAGGATTTGAAGCCTTGGTTCAGCAAGGTGATAGGGTTAAGATAGGACAGCCGTTACTGCGTGTAAACTTAAGCACAGTGAAAAGACAAGCAAAGTCCCTTATTACACCTGTTATCTTTACGAACCTTTCAGAAGATCAAAGGGTATCTTTTGAAGCTGGAATTCAAGTAAAGCACGGAGAAAAAAATAGAATAACGATTCAATAGCTTTTGATTATACGAAAAAATTAGACACTTCCCGAGTTTATAATAGCTGATTGTGAAAGACTCGGGTGGTGTCTTCATTCATAAAAATTCTAAGGTAATTCAAGGAGGAAATGAAAATGGAAAAGATTGTGAAGATATTAAATGAAACAGGATTACATGCAAGACCTGCATCTCTATTAGTAAAAGCAGCAACACCCTTTTCTTCTGATATAACAATTGCGTTTAAGGATAATGAATTTAATGCAAAATCGATCATGAGTATTTTAAGTGCGGGATTGAAAAAAGGAGATGAAATAAAGGTTATAGCAAAAGGCGTAGATGAAGAAAAAGCGGTTGAAGCATTAGTAGATCTTATTCATTCAAAATTCGGTGAATAATAAGGAGGTTTCAGATATGATCATAGGAACAGGTGCCTCTCCAGGTATTGCACTAGGGAAAGTATTAATTATAAAGAATGAGCCGTTAAGGATTGAAAAAAAAGAAATTACATGTGTGGAGGATGCAAAGCAAAAATTTTTGGAAGCTTTGGAAATTTCCAAGGTCGAGATATCCAAGCTTAGAGATAAGGTATCTAAGGAACTTGGAGAAGAAAAGGCGGCTATTTTTGATGCACACAATATGATTTTGGAAGATCCGGAATTAATCGGAAATGTTATAAAGAAAATAGATCAAGAAAAACTAAATGCCGAGTACGCTTTAAAACAAGTTGCTGAAGAATATATTACTATTTTTGAGGCAATGGATAATGAATATATGAGAGAAAGAGCAGCGGATATCCGAGATGTATCAGACCGTATTTTAAGGAATATTACCGGACAAAAGATCACTGACTTGTCGATGCTTGAAGAAGATGTAATTTTAATAGCCCATGACTTAACGCCTTCAGATACAGCTACGATGAACAAGGAAAAGGTGCTAGGTTTTCTGACAAATATCGGGGGCAGAACATCTCATACGGCGATTATGGCCAGAACCCTTGAAATACCAGCCGTAGTTGGTCTAAAGGATGTTACAGAGAAGTTGGCAGCTAATGATTTTGTTATCTTTAATGGGGAAGCAGGAGAAATCATTATCAATCCATCTGAAAAAGAAATCCAGCATTACAAAGAATTGAAAGCGGCCTATGAAAAAGAAAGAGCGGCTTTAGAAGCAGTAAAAGGGAAAGAAAGTGTAACGATAGACGGCAGAAAGGTAGAGCTTGCAGGAAATATAGGTACACCACAAGATATCGGCGGCCTTCAAAGGAATGATGCAGAAGGTGTAGGGCTTTTTAGAACTGAATTTATCTATATGAACAGAGACACGCTTCCTAGTGAGGAAGAACAATTTTGCGCGTATAAGGAAGTACTGGAGGCACTAAATCCAAAGCCAGCGGTGATAAGAACCTTGGATATTGGAGGGGACAAAAAACTTTCATATCTTGAGATTGGCGAAGAAATGAATCCATTTTTAGGATATAGGGCAATCCGTCTGTGTCTGCATGAACAAGAAATCTTTAAGACGCAATTAAGAGCATTATTGAGAGCAAGCGTATATGGAAATCTAAAGATCATGTTCCCGATGATTTCTAGCTTGGAAGAACTTTTGGAAGCAAAGAAAATATTCAATAAAGTGAAAGAAGAATTGAATCAAGAGAGTATAGGCTATGCTGATAACATTGAAATAGGAATGATGATTGAGATTCCTTCTGCCGCAATAATGAGTGATATTTTTGCAAAACATGTAGATTTTTTTAGTATAGGAACCAATGATTTGATCCAGTATACCTGTGCTGTAGATAGAATGAATGAAAAAATCCATCATCTCTACCAACCCTTCAATCCCGGTGTATTGAGACTGATTAAAATGGTCATTGATAATGGACATAAGGAAGGCATATGGGTTGGGATGTGTGGTGAAATGGCAGGAGATAAGAAGATAATTCCCATTTTACTGGGAATGGGACTGGATGAATTTAGCATGAGTCCGACATCTATTTTACCTGCCAGGGCACTTATTCAATCATTGCATTATGATGTGATGAAGAAGCTTGCCGATGAAGTATTGTCCATGGGAACTGCCGATGAAATAGAAACCTATATAGAAAAATTCAATCAAGCAGGATAAAAACATCCACAGGCATAAACGGTGAAAAAATTTTATAGCAAAGAAAAACAGCATATTTGAGGGGGAAAAAGAATGTTGGTAAGCGGTAAACAAATACTACAGCATGCTCATGAAAACGGATATGCCGTTGGAGCCTTTAATGTAAACAATATGGAACAAGTCCAGGCGATTATTGAAGCTGCAGAAGCGATGGAGTCTCCAGTGATTATTCAAGCAAGTCAAGGGGGCTTGAAATATGCAGGTGTTGAATATATTGCAGAAATGGCAAAAGTTGCTGCACAAAAAGCCTCAGTGCCTGTTGCCATCCACTTGGATCATGGTACGAACTTTAAGCAAATCATGTTATGCATAAGGAATGGATTTACTTCTGTCATGGTGGATGCTTCAAAGCACTCCCTAGAAAAAAATATTGAGATAACTAAGTATATTGTTGAAGCTGCCCATGCCGTGGGTGTTTCTGTAGAAGCGGAACTGGGGAAAATTGGAGGAACAGAAGACGATATAACCGTTGATGAAAAAGATGCAACTTATACAGATCCAGATGAAGCAGAAAGATTCGTTAAGGAGACAGGCGTCGATTGCTTGGCAATCGCAGTTGGCACTGCCCATGGACCTTACAAGGGAGAACCAAAGCTGGATTTCGACAGGATAAAGGTGATCAAAGAAAAACTAAATATTCCATTGGTTTTACATGGATCGTCAGGTGTTCCTGAAGCAAGTATTAAAAGAGCCATAGGGCTAGGGATTAATAAGATTAATATCGATACGGATATACGCATGGCTTTTCATAAGGCAGTAAAAGAATTTATCCATAATAATCCCGATGAATATGATCCAAGAATGATTTTAGGACCAAGTAAACAGGCTATGAAGCAAGTGATAGCAGAAAAAATGCAAATGTTTGATTCTGTAGGAAGAGCTTGGAAATAAATAGGCCTGTGGGAGAAGCAGCCTGTTGAAGGTCTTTCAAAGAGACAGCCCTTTGGTAAAGAAATGTTTCAATTGGCAAGAATACTTTCAATACAGTTATTTACCGGAGAACATCACGATATATGAACTTAATCAATTTGATCACCATAATTTAAAAGTCGCATTTTATGCGGCTTTTTTTGTTGATAAATTATAAAAAAATAATCTATGCAACCTATTCAACAGATGCTGAAAAGAAAGGACTTTGGAATGTATATGCAGCAAAGATTGTTGACAATGCATTAGAAAATAAAATGCAGATATCACAAGATATAGAGTATCCCGGAATGCCTATGGCTTTCTGGAGTAGCGACAGTAAAAGTGTATTGATGTATGAGCCAAAGATATTTAAACAGGATGGCAGGGTTTTCGTAGAAAAGGCAGTCATTCGAAAGATCAAGTTTAAATAAAAAATGATTGTTTGAAATTATCTCAATTTTACGGTAAGAATATGCGAAAACAAAATAGAATTATCCGAACGATAAATATTATTCATAAAAAAATGTACGAAATGGGTTGACTGATTATCTGGGTTTGTCGTAAAATGTATTTACATCTAAAAATAAATAGGGTTCATATAATCGCAGAGATATGGTCTGCAAGTTTCTACCGGACTACCGTAAATGGTCTGACTATGAGCAAGCGAACACCGAAGGATTCATCTTAGGTGTACCGTTTTAACCTACACAATAGGAAAATATTCCAGGCGTGTTAGGTTTTACTCTTTGCTCGAGTAGAACCTAACACGCTTTTTTATTAAGAATCTATTGTTAGATTATGGGGGGAGTAGTATGTTTACGGTAAATGAATTCGTACAACCAAAAACAATCGAAGAAGCGTATAACACGATTGTAGATAGAAGGAATAATACTATAATTGGTGGCAGTGCTTTTTTGAGATTGGGTTCAAAGAAAATTGGGACGGCAGTAGATTTAGCCAACCTTAGACTAAATTATATAAAAGATGAAGATGGTTATATTGAAATTGGGGCATATACAACCTTTAGGGAAATTGAAACCAGTTCATTGTTAATAGATCATTTTAATGGTGTCATTTCCAATTCAGTAAAGAATATTATTGGTGTTCAATTTAGGAATATTGTTACAGTGGGTGCATCGGTTTTTTCAAAATATGGGTTTTCCGACTTATTAACAGCGCTGCTCGCCTTAGATACAGAGGTAGAACTATATAAAGCAGGCAGAATGTCCTTAGATGACTTTTTGAAAAGACCCTATGAGAAAGATATTTTAATATGTGTATATATAAAGAAAAATCAGAGACAAGCATCCTACCAGCATTTGAGAAATTCCGTAAGTGATTACCCTATATTAAACGTTGCAGTTTCAAGTCTTAATAATCAGTGGAGGATCACAGTAGGGGCCAGGCCACAAAAGGCTGCTATGGCCAGGAAGGCCTCAGCTGCACTCTCTAATCATCTAAGTATTGAGAACTTGGAATATTATGCAGACCTTGCTGCTGAAGAATTGAATTTTGGAAGCAATGAGAGAGGCACGGCAGAGTACCGGAAAGCCATGTGCGGCGTATTGGTGAAAAGAGCGATTATGGAGGTCTTACAATGCAAATAGAGATAATCTTAAATGGTAAAAAGGTAGCTTTAAATGTGAAAAATGATGAATTCCTAGCGGATACCTTAAGAAACCATGGTGTTTTCAGTGTAAGAAAAGGCTGTGATACCACATGTTGTGGACTTTGTACCATATGGATTGAAGAAAAACCAGTTTTGTCCTGTGCTATGCTTTCTATTCGGGCCAATGGTAAAAATATTACTACGATGGAAGGTCTTCAAGAGGAAGCAGAAGAATTTGCACAGGTTCTCGTAGCAGAGGGCTCAGAACAGTGTGGTTTTTGCAGTCCGGGCTTTATTATGACCGTATTAGCCATGAAAAGAGAACTCAAAAACCCTAATGAGGAAGAGATTGTTCACTATTTGACTGGAAACTTGTGTAGATGTACCGGTTACTTAGGACAACTAAGGGCAATAAAGAAATATTTGGGGGTGGTCTAGCATGAATTTTATTGGTAAGAGCATACCGAAGATAGATGGGATGGCCATTGCTACAGGTAAACCTGTTTATACAGAAGACATGGCACCTCCAAATGCGCTGGTTGTAAAACTGCTCAGAAGTCCCCATGCCTTTGCTAGAATTCGATCTATAGATACCACAAAAGCTAAAAGCTTAGAGAATGTGGCGTGCATCTTTACTTATAAAGATGTACCGGATAGTAGATTTACTCTAGCAGGGCAGTCTTATCCAGAACCTTCACCCTATGATCGCTTAATTTTGGATGAAATTGTAAGGTACGTCGGAGATGAAGTGGCAATCGTTGCTGCTGCAGATGAAGCAACCGCTGAGAAAGCTATGAAACTCATAAAGGTTGATTATGAAGTATTTGAACCGGTTTTAGATTTTGAAAAAGCCATAGATCATCCTTCTATTATCCATCCGGAAACAGATTTGCACTGTAACTTTGATATAGGTATGGAGAAGGAAAGGAATATCGTCTCTACCCAAAAGGTGGAGGTTGGAGATGTGGAAGAAGAGCTGGAAAAGTGCGATGTAGTAGTGGAAGAGACTTGTTATACTCAAGCTCAATCTCATAGTATGATGGAGACCTATCGTGCTTTCAGCTATCTAGATCATACAGGCAGACTTGTGGTTGTTAGCTCTACGCAGATTCCTTTCCATGTGCGAAGGCAATTATCGAGAGCTTTAAAGGTACCCGCCAGTAAAATAAGGGTGATTAAGCCTAGAATCGGTGGAGGTTTTGGGGGGAAGCAGACGGGAGCAGTGGAAGTATTTGCAGCAATGGTCACCTTGAACACTGGAAAACCCGCTAAAATTATCTATGATAGAAAAGAAACTTTTACTGCAACCAATAGCCGTCATGCAATGCGTTTAAAGGTTAGATTAGGGGCGGATAAGGAAGGCTGCATTAGAGTAGTAGATATTCAGGGTTTATCAGATACAGGAGCTTATGGGGAACACGCCTCTACTACTTTTGGAGTTGTAGGTGAGAAAACCCTCCCCCTTTATAACAAGACAAAAGCTGTTCGATTTATGGGAAATGTGGTTTATACCAACAAGATGCCAGCAGGGGCTTTTCGAGGTTACGGCGCTACGCAGGGGACATTTGCATTAGAAACAGCAGTGAACAAACTGGCTGAGAAGTTAAATATGGATCCTACAGAACTTCGATTAAAAAACCTAATTAGAGAAGGTGAAACATCTCTCTTGTATCATGGGAAAAAACTGGGGAGCTCAACTTTGCATGAATGCATCGCAAGAGGTCGGGAAATGATCGGATGGAAAGATAAGTACCCGAAACAAGAGATCGGTGATAATAAGGTAAGGGCCTTGGGAATGGCCGTAACCATGCAGGGTTCAGGAATTGCCAATATAGATACAGCCTCGGCTGAGATTCGGTTAAATGATGATGGAAACTTTACGCTGCTAATAGGATCTACCGATATGGGAACAGGCAGTGATACTATACTCAGTCAAATGGCTGCTGAAGTTTTGGAAACTTCTGTAGAACATATCATTGTCCATGCTGCAGATACGGATATATCTCCTTATGATCCTGGCTCCTATGCTTCTAGTACAACCTATGTGACAGGGATGGCGGTTGTAAAAGCTGCTGAAGATTTAAAAAAGCAAATTTTGGAGAGTGGTGCAAGACTATTAGAAGTTTCCCCAGATGAAGTGGAGTTTGACGGACAAAAGGTAAGTACTTTTAGTGGAAATAAAGAAATCAGCCTTAAGAAAATTGCAGAATTGCAGGTTTTAGCTTTTGGAGGTAATCGTCAACTGGTTGGCACTGCAACCCACGGTAGTCCAGTATCTCCGCCGCCCTTCATAGCTGGATTTGCAGAGGTGGAAGTTGACAAAGAAACAGGCAAGATAAAGCTAATAGACTATGTAGCAGTGATCGACTGCGGTACAGTAATTAATCCAAATTTAGCAACGATTCAGGCTGAAGGGGGCATTGTTCAAGGAATTGGTTTAGCAATGTATGAAGATGTGAGATATGACGAAGGCGGGAGGATGACTACCAACAGCTTTATGCAATATAAAATTCCAACCAGAAAAGATATTGGAAACATTAGGGTAGTCTTTGAAGAAAGTTTTGAGCCAACAGGTCCCTTTGGAGCAAAGTCAATAGGAGAAGTTGTTATCAATACACCGGCACCTGCAATACTGGATGCCGTTTACAATGCAGTAGGGATTCGATTGACGGATCTTCCAATAACTCCTGAAAAAGTATTCTTAGCAATGAAGAAAATCTAGAGTATATCTATCCTAAAAATATAAACTAAAAAATGGAGGCAACTAAAATGTCAGATATCCAGAACAATAATCCAAATGCTACTTCAAAGTATGATGTAGATGGTAAGCCACCTTTAAAAGAAGCAGTTCCTCTTGGTTTGCAACACGTGCTGGCTATGTTTGCCGGTAATGTGACAGTACCATTAATCATTGCTGGTGCCCTTGGGCTAACAGTAGGTGAAAAAACATTTCTAATTCAGTGTGCTATGTTTGTAGCAGGGATTACCACGCTTATTCAGACGAATCGCATTGGTCCGGTAGGTGCCAACTTGCCGATTGTTATGGGGACCAGCTTTGGTTTTGTTCCAACTTCTATAGCGATTGGCAAACAGTTTGGTTTATCTGGTATATTAGGTGCTGCTTTTGTCGGGGGTTTTTTCGAAGCGATTTTAGGTTATTTTTTAAAACCCCTGCGTAAGTTCTTTCCTCCGATTGTTACGGGGACCGTATTGCTGACCATTGGTCTATCATTACTGCCTACTGGCATTAAATATTTCGCTGGCGGTGCCGGTGCATCAGATTTTGGTTCTTTGCAGAATCTAGCGCTAGGAAGCTTGGTATTAGTAACTATTATATTCTTTAATCAATATTTTCAAGGAATTTTAAGAATGGCTGCCATTTTAATAGGTATCACGGTAGGTTATGTAGCTGCTATTTTCATGGGTAAAGTTGACTTTACTTCTGTGATGGATGCTGCTTGGTTTTCTATTCCAACACCGATGGCTTATGGGATGACCTTTCATGGACCTGCTATTATCGCAATGTTTATCTTATACGTAGTAACAACAGTTGAAACAGTTGGTGATATTTCAGGTATTACCGTTGGAGGTGCTGGAAGAGAAGCAACAGACCGGGAACTTTCCGGTGGGGTTATTGCAGATGGTTTAGCCAGCAGTTTTGCCGCGCTCTTTAATGCATTTCCTAATACTTCTTTTAGTCAGAATGTTGGAATCGTATCCCTGACTGGAATTATGAGCAGATATGTTGTTAGCGTGGGTGCTTTTTTCTTGATTCTAGCGGGTCTAATCCCTAAATTGGGAGCAGTACTTGCTGTAATGCCGCAAAGTGTCCTAGGGGGAGCGGCTGTTGTAATGTTTGCCATGATTGCAACTTCTGGCATTGTATTGGTTACGAAAGATGAATTAAATCAGAGAAATTTATTGATCGTTGCGGTGGCTTTAGGGTTGGGATTGGGATTAGGATCAGTTCCGGAAGCGCTGCAGTATTTACCTGAATCAGTAAATCTTATTTTCTCAGGTTCTGGTATGGTGGTTTCCTGTATGATTGCCCTAGTGTTGAATATTATTCTTCCTAAAGAAGAACAGCGTGTGGTTAAAAACAGTGAAGCAATTTCAAAAGCTGAAGCTGCCGGTATATAATTGAAGTAAACGAAGCATCCAAACGAGTGAAAGGAGCTCTGTGTTCAGAGCTCCTTTCACTCGTTTGATTGGGTAATAAACATTAAGAGAGAAAGTTATTTCTGCAGCTTTAGAATATGCCTCAGGATGAGTAAGCCTTGCATCATCCTAGGAAATCCACAGGTAGGTGCCACAAGGAGTATAGTGTGTTCTATCTCTTCTTCTGTGCATCCGCTTTTTAAAGCTTTTAAAATATGCGTTCTTAAGGCATACTCATACTGAGAACTTGTAGACAGAGCTACTTTAATAAGCCAACGGGTTTTTTCATCTAGGGGGCCGCCTTCTACATGAACTAATCTTCCAAAGTTTTCGTAAGCATCATAGATCTCGCCATGATTTTCAATGAAATATTTAAGGTTCTTTTCAATAACATCTAGATTATCAAAATAATCATCCATTCTATCTCCGCCTTACATCATAATATGATTGATTTATATTGTATCCCATAAATTTCCTTTGTAAACCATATACAAGATAAAATCCGGTCAGAATGATTCATCTTGTGGGCAAAACCTTAATAACAGAATAATAGAATTATGATATAATAACCGATATAAAGCAAGATACTAAAAAAGATATTTTGGATAAAGAGGTGAAGACTAATGAATAACTATGATTCGATGGTGGAAGATCTTAAAAATATGGAGAAAGTTGCAGTTGCTTTGGAGGTGGAATCATTTTCAATTTATTTTTTGGGAGGTTCTGCCTGCATATTAGGGAGATATACCGACAGAGCAACAAGAGATTTTGATTTTGTTGATCTTGGTTATTCAGCTAAACTGGGAAAAGTGTTCCGATACTTAGGCGATTTTGATATGTTAGAGTATGAGAGCACAATCCTTGCACCTACATATAAAACAAGAGCTAAACAATTAACCGAGTTTAAGTATTTGCAAATATATGTCTTAGCTAAAGAAGATATCATTGTCAGCAAGATTATTAGGATGGAGTCAAAAGATATTGAAGATATAGCTCTGTTAATAAAGCAAAGTGATAAGAATTTAATTTTACAGATTATTGAAGAGGTATTACAGCGAGAGGATATTTATCCATCTAAGCGGGAGGCATTCATAGAGAAATTACCCTATTTTAAGGAGCGATATAATGTATAGGATTTTTTGCATGAGCTATGAAAATTATATTTCTCAATATGAAAATGGTGTAGGACATGATGAATATCGCTACAAAATTGCAAAATCTATAGAACTCTTAAAAAATCCGGATGCATATATGCAAAACAAAAATGCTAATAGTATGGCATATAAAAAAATAAGTGATTTGATTTTTTATATGCAGGAACATATAGAACAATTTCCTAAATTCAAGGCATTTTTGTGGACACTGGAATCTAGAGATATGAAAGGAAAATATTTTGGAGTAGTACCTGAAGAAGAACTAAAGGAACAAGCAAAGCTTATAAACTTGTTTTTGAATTTATTGTATTGGAAAGAAAAAGAACATTTTAAAATCCACAAATAATGTGGCTTTCGTTGGTTTTATTGGTTATGTAATCTGTTATATTCAGAGTTCAGAGACTAAGAGTTATTTTAGATTTTCTATCTCATAGTAGTGTCTTTTTCACGGAAGGAACCAGTCGTTTCAGACTGCTTGATCTATTTATCAAGCGCTGATGCAGTAAGATCATATTCTTTGATGATATCATTTTTCCTTTTACTATTAAGGTAACCGGGATTGAATTTATAATACTTTATAAGAGAACATAAGAAAAAAGGAGATTATGATTATGGAATTTAAAGAAGTAAAAATAGAAATATATGTTCCAGAAGAATATATATTAAAGTTAAGAGATGAGCTCAATAAAGTCAACGCTTGTAAGATTGGAGATTATGATAACGTTATTTCTATAACAAACGTGAGGGGATATTGGAGACCTTTAGAAGGCTCAAGTCCATTTAATGGTGAGGTTGATAAAGTATGTGAAGGTGAAGAATGCAAAGTTGAAATAAGGTGTAAAAGAGAACACGTTAAAAATGCCGTTCTTATGAAGAACCACTAATTAATATTATCCCAATTGTAAACGACCTATTTGAATAGTGTAGCAACTAATCCCTAAATTGTTCTTTAAATACTAGTCTATGGTGCTATCTACAAAAGGAAACTTTAGAGCAATAACATGATATAATAAAAAATAAACTGCTTTTTATATTAAGTTTTTGGTTATCATATATTTTATGGAGGTGCAAAGTGGATAATAAAACTTTTAGCAAAGAGAAAAGAGTAACTTTATCAATAGTATGTATTGTTGTATATCTATTTCTCTTAAATAAAATAATACACCGAATTGAAATAGTAGAATTTGCAAGAACATTATCAAATTTAAATTCTATTAAAGAAAATACTAGTAATGAGGTTTTATTAAATATAAAAAATCAGTATATTTTATTAAGAGTAGCAATGGTTGCTCTGTCCTGTCTAGTAGCAATTTCAATATTTTATATTAACAGAAAAAATAAAAAAGAAGAGGAATACTAAATTCCTGAGGTTATCGAAAAACCCCTTGATTTAAGAAATTGCATTACGCGAAGTCTTAATTTTCAAGGGGTTTCTTTATTAATTTCGCAGATTTAGCACTTTTTCGATGGTCTGAGGAATACTAAATTCCTCTTCTTTTTTATTTTAGTATTTGGTAGCAGACCAGAAAATTGATGCAGGTCCATAAAATACACCAGAATATTGGTTTCCATTGCTTGAAACCCATTGGCAATCCGCCCACTTAATGATCATATATCCTGGGTTTAAACCAGCCTGTTCTTTCTTGACCATTGTATCTGCAACTGTTTTTAAACTAGATGTTAAACCAGCAGCTTCAATAGCTTTAAAAATTTCAAGCTCTGTCATTACTGGATCAGCTGCTGTTTGGAAAGCCGTTTTAGCAATTCCTTTCAAAGCAGCTGAAGCATAAGCTGTTATTCCTATCTCCGCAATAAGTGCAAATAAATCTTTAGCACTTGTTCCAAGCTCCATTACAGCAAATTGAAAAGCTTGAGCAGGCGTATAATTTTTGTAGCTAACATTTCCTATAACTTGCAATGGCATAAAATCCTCTCCCTTTTGTTTTTTATATTTTTCTAGGCTTCCACTCTCTGGCCAGTTCGTTTTGCCCTACATTAGATAAGAAGAAAAAAAGGATAAATAAATCAACCATATTCCAAAAATATTTTTTAAAAACTTTTTTTCAAAAGTGGTTGATTTATTTATCTCTTTCTCCGTTTTATATAAAGTGAGGCAAATTTTTGAGTTAGAAAAGCTATATTTTTTTACTTATTTTATCGAACATACGTTCTATAAATATGTTATAATTATTTCTATCTCTGTAATAATATGGGAATATATTCCTATTTTTAGAACTTGTAGTTTTTTTTTACAAAAAATGGATGATTAAATCTTATAAAATCTGTCTTATATAGTAGGGGAATTTAATTACTTTCAAATTTAAGCTTTTTACTATTGGAAAAGGATGTATCGAGGTTTACTTAAGGAGGGGATAAGATGGATCACCTGGCAAGAAGCTTTCTAGAAGAAGATACAGAAAATAGGGATCTATACATTAATGGCATCCTATTGAAGAATCAGACATCCATAGAAAGCCTCAACAAAAAGTTTAATGATTACCTATTCAGAATCAACCTGTGCAGTTACATAAAAAAATCTATTGCCTTTGCAGCAATAGATTTAAAGAAAAAAGAAAGTACCCTTAGAGAAAAAAGAAGTTTAAGGAGCATACTTATATACGGGAAGGTAAGACCGGTAAAGAGAAAAAACTCCCTATCAACCAGAGCGCTCAGGATGCCCTAAAACGGCTTTTAGAATTAGAGGTAAACCTTTGCCCACTATATTTTTTTCTCGAGAAAGGGTGATAATTGCGCTCTAGGACGAAAAATGACATGGACTATTTTAAAGAATGCTTGTGCAGCTTTAGGGGTAAAAGAAAATGTAGGTACCCATACCCTTAGGAAGACCTGGGGCTATTGGGCTTGGAAGAGTGGTGTGCCACTGCCGATCATAATGGAGGTACTAAACCACAGCAGCTTATCGGTAACCAAAAGGTACTTAGGAATCACCCAGGATGAGATCAACGATGCTTACATAGGATTGAATTTATAAAAATATATTGTCAGTATGTTCCTTAAAAATTATGAAGGAGGAACTAGAAAATGTGTAATGAAAAAAAGATAAAGGGTTTGCCCGTTGGGTAATTCATGTAGTCTATAGTAAAATGGCTAAAGAAAATTTACAAAAAGCCATAAACAAAGAAATTGAATTAAAAAAGATTATAGAGCAGTTGGAAATAGAGACAACAGATTGGTCAGAAATAGATTATGATCGCTATTCATATATAAGAAGCAGAGACAATGGGTATACAGGAGGAGATTCAGGAGAATTATCTAAGTACAGTTATATTTTTTTCTTTAGCTATTGAAGCATACATATTTGATTATGCAGCTAGAAATTTAGGAGACTCTTTTGTTAGTGTTTATATAGATAAATTTCCATAATATAGAAGAACAAATGAAAAAATTTATTGACTTAGAAAGTGCTGCTAAGAAAGCTATAAAAACACTAGAATTGCTAGCTAAGGAATTAGACAAATTGAACCCTGACGAAAATTCAATTTTTACTTTGGCTAGGCAAGGTTAAAAAAACTATTCCTTAAATACAATTTTAGAAAATAACTAACCCCCTGGTTTAAACCAAGGGGTTTTACTATGCAGCAATGTCTGGCTTTATTAAGAAATCTAATTGTATTTGGGCAGGTGCATTTGCATAATCATTTTCTAAAGCCTTTTAAGATAAGCAAATTTACTTCTAGCGGCCTTTTTTAACCCACTCTGCAACAGTTATTGTCCTTCTAGCCTGATGTTTAACAGCTTCTTTAACATCTTCCAGCATTTTTCCCTCTTGATCTACTGTCACACTTGTTCCGTATGGATTGCCGCCTGCAGCAAAGATCGATGGATCTGTATACCCGGGAGGAACTATAATTGTACCCCAGTGCATCATGGATGTATATAAGCTTTTAATGGTTTCTTCTTGCCCACCATGGGAATTTTGCGCTGAAGACATAGCACTGACAACCTTATTTACAAGTTTGCCTTGGGCCCAGAGACCACCTGCGGTATCGATAAATTGCTTTATTTGAGAGGGAACATTTCCAAATCTAGTAGGCATACTAAAAATATAAGCATCTGCCCAATCGAGGTCTTCATGAGTAGCTGTAGGTACGTCTTTCGTTTGATTTACATGTGCTCTCCAAGCAGGATTAGAGTCAATTGCTGCATCAGGAGCAAGTTCCTGTACTTTGACGACCTTTACATCAGCTCCAGCTTCTATTGCAGCCTCTTCCGCCCATTTTGCCAATTGGTAGTTCGTTCCTGTGGAACTATAATATATAACTGCTAATTTAACCTTTTCCATTATTGAATTCTCCTTTCTACTATTTATGTACTTTGAGTATGCATTCTGTAAATGTTTGCAAAATACATACTCAAACTCTGTACATTTGATATTAAAGATATTACCCTATATAAATTCAATTATTCATAAAAAAAATAAATTATGCTAGAGGAAACTTAGTTTCATAGTGAATCTTATTTAAATAGCAGGTGGTTTTCTTGTACAATTTATAAAAGAAAATATAGGATATTCGTTATAATCAGTTGTAAATACTTTAAAATATGGCATAATGGTAAAAGTGATTGAATCTATTGAATAAATATTTATAGGGGGGATATTCTGATGATGAGTCGAAAGACAATTGATAGAGATCTGAAGGTGTTTATAAGCAAAGGATATAAAGAAAAATTGGACAGAATTTATAAGAAATTTCCAGAAACTACATGTGCAGGTTGCGGGGTGTGTTGTACAGATTCTCCTGTCATCACCTATCCGGAATTACTATATGTTATAGATTATTTGCGCAATGGAGAACTGCGTGATATACAAAAGAAGCAAATCACGAAGAACGCAATGCTAGAATTCTTTTATGGCCTGATTGATCCAACGTTAGGCTGCCCTTTTTTGGATAATAACAAAAGATGTTTAATTCATAAGGTGGCGCCAATAGCCTGTAAACGGTGGGGACTGCAGAGTAAGGAAGAAAATGATCAAGATTGGGAAACCGATTATAGGATAAATAAAGAAGTAAAGGCCTACTATCTAAAACTAGGAATCGAACTGTCTGATAAGGTAATTGACCGGAAAATACCTTACTGTGATAAGGTTACAGTCGTAAAAAATTCATATAACTTTGTATCAAGTGATTTCGACAAAGAGGCTGGTAAAATAGAACCGATACTCTTTTATTTTGGAGATAAAACAATAGAGAATTTTACCCTATGTACCTATATCGCTTATATTACACTAGGAGAAAGGATGTTCAATAAACGGATACAATTAATGCGTGGATATAATTCTGGTGACAAGGAAGCAATTAACAGGTTT
Organism: Geosporobacter ferrireducens; assembly: GCF_001750685.1. Taxonomy (GTDB): domain Bacteria; phylum Bacillota; class Clostridia; order Peptostreptococcales; family Thermotaleaceae; genus Geosporobacter; species Geosporobacter ferrireducens. Next base: position 5,349,616 of record NZ_CP017269.1, read on the forward strand.
ATTGATAATATTGAATTTAAGAGCATTTTTTAGCAGCAAATATGGCATAATCAAGCTTAGAAGCAGTAGTCTTAAACTTTAATATATTTAGGGGGAGGATATCTTGAACAGACGTGATATCGGAATAGGATTAATTGTAGTGATTTTATGGGGGCTTAACTTTATTGCCATTAAACTGGGTTTGGCAAATATGCCTCCATTGCTGTTGGCAGCTGTCCGTTTTATTGTTGTATGTCTGCCGGCAATCTTTTTCTTGCCAAAGCCACCGGTAGCTTGGCCTTGGCTCATTGCTCTGGGTTTGACCCTCAACGTGGGGCAGTTTGCTTTTCTTTTCATGGGCGTTAAACTGGGGATGCCCGCAGGGCTATCTTCTCTTGTACATCAATCCCAGGCGTTTTTTACATTGGTGATTGCGGCCGCGTTGATAGGAGAGCGGTGGCATTGGAATCATGTAGTAGGTCTTATAATAGCTGCTGGTGGTATGGTTGTTGTAGGATCGCAGCAAGGAAGCAGTATGACAGCAGCCGGCTTCTGGCTCACCCTGACAGCATCTGCCAGCTGGGGTGCGGGCAATGTAATTATGCGTCGTGCTACGCAGGGCGTTCCTCCCTTTTCTATGTTATCTTTAGTCGTCTGGGCAGGGGCAGTAGCTATACTACCTTTAGCATTCTTATCTTTATGCTTTGAAGGACCCTCGGCATGGCAAGCTGCATGGCATTCCGTCAATCGGATTACAATCCTTTCGATAATTTACTTGGCTTACTTTGCTTCGCTTGCTGGTTATGGCTTGTGGGGGAAGCTGCTGTCCCGTTATCCTGCAGCGATGGTTTCTCCATTTGCACTATTGGTACCGGTAATAGGCATGAGCAGTGCAGCTGTATTTTTGAAAGAGACATTCTCTCTGTGGCAGATGATCGGAGCATTATTGGTGATGACTGGTTTGGTAGTCAATGTTTTGGGTGGACGTCAAGAGAAAAGCGTAGAAAAGGAACAGGTATAGTTTGGCAGTTTCAGATTCTTTTCAAAACTGTTCATGTCGGCAGCGGTTTATATATGCTTCTTTATTACTGTTTCTTTTATTGTCCTTTGTTTTGTAGACTTTAGCGCTCAATGTGAATTTATGCAATTCGGAATTTAAAAATAAAAAGAAAGCTCTCTGCCGCTTAGAGAGCTTTCTTTTTATTTTTATAAATGCGGTTTTACAGATTTAATTATCCCAATTCAGAGAGATTTGCCCACGATTAAAACAAGATCAAAACTCATTTATTATAAAATCTGTAAAAACTTTAATTGCCGGTTGTTCTGCAGATTTATTTTTATAAAGCATAACGGTTTTTCTCAGCATAGGTTGTCCATCCAGCCAAATCAAAGGATAAAAGAGAATTGAACGTTGGTTTCTGATATGCATTTTAGGTAAAATCGTCCATCCAAAACCGTGAGAAACCATTTGAATGCTAGCTTCTATTGAGTTTACCCGTATAATGTTGGAGGGTGGCGGAGTGAAAAAATGATCCATCCACCAATCATAAAATTCTTTATCTAATTGTGTAATTGTTGTTGTATCATCTTGGATCCAAGGGATAGAAGGCAATTGTTTGAACTCAATAGGAATTGAAGATATAATACCGTAGGGTTCTTCGCTAATAACATGTTTTTTTTCTGCCCACCCCATATCGCCTCTACGAATGATTACGTCAACGTCATCTTGCTGCAGCATATTAGGAAGCTGAAGCGTGCTCGATCCTGTCCTTAAAACTACTTCTACATTAGGAAATCGATTTTGAAATGTTTTGAGAAGGGGTGCAATTTTGTATTTTGCAAAGACAGTACTAATACCTAGCCGTATTGTACCTTTTATTGGATCATTTGCATTCTGAAGATGATTTTTCAGTAGTTCAAATTTTTCTAACATTTCTCTAGCGTATGCTAACAGAGATTCACCTTTTGTTGTAAAGGAAACTCCGTTGGAGTGACGATTTAATATTTTTATCCCAAACTCCTTTTCTAATTTATTAAGACGATAAGTAAGAGAAGGTTGAGAAATATAAAGGCGTTCTGCAGTTTTGCATAGGCTTTTTTCAGCATCAATAGTTTTAAGTATAATCCAGTCCATCGAATCCATATAAGTCCCCTCTTATACAATCAAATAATCATTAAGAGATCAAATAAAGGTAATGTTCTAATTTTTCTAATTATTATACTACAATGTTAGACGCTGAACAAGTTTGTACTATTAATAATATTTTAATGAGATAAGGGAATGGATGATAAAAATAAAAAGAATAAGCCATAGAAAATTTCTATGGGTAAGCAATAAAATATTGATATTTCTGTAGTTTTTTGTTTTGTAATAAAATATGCATAATAGCTCACATAAAATGATTCCATGTGAGAGTGAGATAACAGGGGGAGGAGTAAATTATGTCAACATTCAGTAAAGAAAGGCAAGACAAAGTAGAAACAGTGCAAAAAGAGAACAGTAAGAAGATGTTCAAAGTTCCGCATTCATTTGTTATTATCCTTTTCATCATAATATTTGCCGTGGCCTTTACTTGGATAATACCAGCCGGAGAATTTGAGAGAACTAAAAATGATTTAGGAATAACAGTAGTAAACCCAACAACATTTAAATACATTGATTCTTCACATGTAAGTTTATTCAGCATACCTTTATATATTATTAATGGATTTATAAAGTCCGCCGATTTATTTTTCTTGATTATATTATCAGGCGGTGCATTTAATGTAATTACCAGTAGTGGTGCATTACAAGCTGCTGTGGGCAAAGTTGCCAAAAAATTTTCAACGAAAGAATCAATATTTATTCCGATATTAACGCTTCTATTTGGATTAATCTGCACTACACAAGGGGTTAACATATTTATTGGATTTGCTCCAGTTATCGTTATGATCGTTAGAGCGATGGGATTTGATTCAATAGTAGGGGCTGGCATTATATTATTAGGTGGGGCAGTAGGGTTCTCCACAGGAACCCTTAATCCGAATACCACAATAATTGCACAGAAGCTAGCAGACTTGCCGCTTTATTCGGGAATAGAATTTCGTATTCTGAGTTTTTTAGTATATATGGCTGTTACGAATATATTCTTAGTTCGTTATGCGAAATCAGTTAGAAAAAATCCACAATCAAGTTCTATGTATGACTTAGATATTATGGATCAATCCATAGTAGGCAGGGATTTAGACACATTTGGAGATATGAACGCCAGAAATTGGTTTGTCATGCTTTCTCTAGCGGGAACCTTGGCAGTAATCGTCTACGGGGGTGTAAAATTAGATTGGGGGCTAAGTGAAAGCTCTGCAGCATTTATATGGTTAGGAATTGTCGCAGGAATAGCCGCAGGGTATGGTCCAAGTAAAATTGCTTCCTGTTTTATTGATGGGGCAAAGAAGATGGTTTCAGCAGCTATGATTATTGGTTTGGCAAGAGCTGTACCAGAAGTACTAACTTCAGGCAAAATCATAGACACGATTGTGAATGGGTTAGGAATAATTTTAGGAACTGTTCCAAGATTTGCCCAAGGAATTGCAATGTATATTGCAAATAATTTTATTAATGCATTTATTACATCTGGAAGCGGACAGGCTTCAGCTACGATGCCTATTATTATTCCACTCTCAGACATAGTGGGAATTACTAGGCAAACATCTGTATTAGCATTTAACTTTGGAGATGGCTTTAGTAATTATATCTTGCCAACGTCTACAGCGCTTATGGGGATTTTAGGGGTCACAAATATTCCCTATGACAGATGGATGAAATTTATGTGGAAGATGTATTTGGTATGGGTGTTAACTGGATGTGTTTTAGTATTTACAGCACAAATGATTCATTTAGGACCGATGTAAAAATGGGAGGGTTACATGAAAAATAAATTATTTCTAGAAATTGATCGTATGAGACCAGAATTGATAGATATGTCGGATTACATTTTTGATAATCCGGAGCTGGCATTTAAAGAAATTAAAGCGGTGAAAAGTTTAACCCAATACTTAGAAAGAAATGGATTTTATGTAGAATGCGGATTAGGCTCTTTAGATACTGCATTTCGTGCAGTGTATGAAAATGGAACAGGGGGGCCTACAATAGGACTTTTGTGCGAATATGACGCACTTGAAGGATTAGGTCATGGTTGTGCGCATCATATGCAAGGACCGAGTATTCTAGGGGCTGCTGTTGCAATAAAAGAATGTATAAAAGAAAAACCCTTTAAGTTGGTAGTTTATGGTACACCAGGGGAAGAGGGCGGTGGTGGCAAGATCATCATGTTAAGAGAAGGGTACCTCTCTGATATAGACCTTGCACTTATGATGCATGGCGGTCCGGCTACCCAAACAGATGTTAAGTCATTGGCAGCATCAAGCATAAATGTTACATTTCATGGGAAAAGTGCACATGCGGCACTAAAGCCGGAACTTGGTAGGAGTGCACTTGATGCGTTATTACTTACATTTCAGGGTGTTGAGTTTTTAAGAGAACATGTTCTTGAAGATACGAGAATGCATTATACAGTATCGGACGCTGGAGGACCTTGTAATGTAGTTCCAGGGAAAACAGTAGGTTCTTTTATGTTACGTTCTTATAATTCAATATATTTAAAGGAAGTAACAAGACGATTTGAAAGAATTGTTGAAGGTGCAGCCTTAATGACAGATACAACTTATGAGATTGAAACAGAAAAAACGCTTGAAAGCAAGATACCAGTTTATAAACTGAACGAATTATTGATGAATAATGCAGAACTGGTTGATGCGCCTGTTAGAAAACCAGCAAGAGAAAAAACAGGGTCCACTGATTTTGGCAATGTAACGTATATATTGCCGGGTGCCTGTATTCGAGTGGCTTTCGTCGATGAAAATGTATCTTCGCACTCATATGATTTTATTCATGAGGGAAAAACGGAAAGGGCACATAAGGCCGTAATTATTGCGGCAAAAATACTGGCAGGAACAGCGTTTGACCTTGTCCATAGTCCCAATCTTGTTAAAGAGATTCAGAATGAATTTAGCAGAACAAAGGAGAAGATGAACATTTTTTAACATTGCTGCTAAGAGGACAGTAAAGAGAATAAAAAGGATAAGGTTGTGAGTACAATATTTGCAGTATACAGCTTAAAATTAAGAGACCGCTATTTCGTTGTTTAAAATGCATATATGTAACATATAATAGGTGCAATTTGATTTCAAATTGCACCTATTATATGTTTTTTATTTTAAATAAAAAGTAATCGTGTCAGAGCTGTTGTCAAAGTCGATGATATATATATTAATTGCGTAACAGAAATACATGCAATGATAAAACGTGTCAATTCACTCTCGATTCGGCTTCCAATCACTGAAGGAAGGAACATATCCGCAAATCCTACGACCAATGTTCGAGAAGCCAAGCTAGCTTCAGGCACCTGTAACAGCTCAAGGAGAGGAACAAAAGGTAGTCCCGGCCATTGAAAAATAGTTAATATTTTAATCGGTTGATATAAAGTAAAGTGAATGTTAAAAAATCTGCAACAAGCATAAATAACTTATTTGCAACGAAATGTATATAGATGCAAAATCTAAGTAAATAGAATTAAGTTTTTATCCAATTACATAAGGTATTGTTGTTGCTTTCTATTGACATATAAATACTTCTAATGTAGAATTAAAATATACTTCGATTAAAGAACTATTTCAAGGAGAATGCTTAATGTCACCCAATGAAGGATTTGGTTTTGAGCCGATAATTTTTAGTTATATTGACGAATTAAAAATCTTGTTTTTCCCGGACCAGTGGAGCAGTGCATTCTTAGATTATTCGAAAAATGAAATCCTCGCTCTTTTGTTTCTCTATAGAAACAAGCGTGCGAATATGACTGAGATTTCAGACTATATCAATGCGCCTTTGAACACAACTACGGGAGTTATTAGCAGACTGGAAAAAAAATTAATGGTGGAAAGAAAAAGAGATGATGAAGACAGAAGAGTGGTAAATATTGTTTTGACAGAAAAGGCTGAAGCATTCATAGACCAAGAAAAAAAGATCATTGAATATTATTTTAGGGAAGTATATAAAGTCCTAACGGATGAAGAAAAGCTTGCGGCTATGAATATATTTAATAAAATTATTTCTATACTAAAACAAGGAAGAAATAAAGAGAAAGAAGAAAATCAGACAGCTAAGAAGGTTAAAAGAATAATTATTGAATAGCTTAGGATACTAAGTTATTTTTTGGCAAAATACTTCGATAAAAGAACTATTCTAGAAAAGAATTATAGGAGGTATCGTATGGGGAGAATAATAATTTTTACAGGAAAAGGCGGAGTAGGAAAAACTACTACTGCAGCAGCACATGCAGTCAAAGCTGCAAAAGAAGGGATGAGAACTTTAATTGTAAGCACGGATATGGCGCATAACTTAAGTGATTTATTCATGAAAGAAATAAAAGAAGAACCTGCGGAAATATTCGATAATCTTTTTGCATTGGAAATAGATTCAAATTATGAGATGAATAGACATTACGGAAGTATTTCAGAAGCTTTTAAAAATATGATCTCCTTCAAAAATGCAAAAGATGAGGAGATAATGGAAGATATTGTTGTATTTCCAGGTATTGAAGAGTTATTTTCACTATTAAAGATACAAGAATTATATAATCAAAATATTTATGACTTAATCATAGTAGATTGTGCACCAACGGGTGAAACACTTTCCTTATTAAAATTTCCAGAGCTTTTTTCCTGGTATATGGAAAAGTTATTTCCTATTGGAAAGGTAGCAATGAAAGTATTAAGGCCCATTTCCAAGGTGGCTTTTAAACTGGATATGCCGAATGAAAATGCAATGAATGATATTGAAAAACTCTATATTAAGCTGGGGATGCTGCAAAGTCTTTTAAAGGATAGGGAAATTTGCAGTATACGGCTTGTTACCATACCGGAAAAAATGGTACTAGAGGAAAGCAAGAGAAGCTACATGTATTTAAATTTATATAATTTTAACGTGGATGGACTCTATATTAACAGGATCATGCCGGCAGATATAGATAATAGCTTTTTTGATCAATGGAAGCAGATACAAAAAAAATATTTAGACGAAATTCACTCAATATTTTCTAATATCCCAATCTATAAAATAAAGTGGTATGAAGTAGATATAAATGGAGTTAGCGGATTAGAGCGAGTGATGGAAGATTCCTTACAGGATGCAAATCTATTCAAAGTTTTAAAAACAACAGTTAATGAAACATTTGCAAAAACAGAGAATGGCTATCGACTTGATGTTTATATACCTTTTACCAATAAAAAAGATTTTGAAATTTTCGAATCCGGAACAGATATTATAGTGAAAATTGGAAATTTCAAAAGAAACATACCTATACCGAATGTCATTAGAAAATACTCGATAGCTTCAGCTAAGCTAAATGAGGAAGTACTGAGTATCTATTTTGAATAAGAGAGGAGGGTGCTTTGGATGAATAAGGAGTTTATTAAGAAAATCATTAAAGCTGAAAAATATAAATATGAAGCAATAAAGGAAATATTGCCTACCCATCTCAGAAAAAGAGTAGAAGAGTTTGAGAAAGATGCATTTGAGCTATTTAAAGATGTTGCATTTGAACTGATGAAAGAGGATATAAAGGAAGAAAAAAGTAAGAAGGCAGTCAAAAAAGTTGATGTGGATTTTTCTTCGTAGATGGGAGGGGAAAGTATGAGAATTATATTATATACAGGAAAAGGTGGAGTAGGAAAAACCAGTATAGCAGCTGCTACAGCTTGCAGAATAGCTAATCAAGATAAACGTGTATTGGTTGTGAGTACAGATCAGGCCCATAGCTTAGGGGATTCATTTGACATGAAGCTTTCCAGTGATCCTCTAAGAATAAGTCATAACCTCTATGGGATGGAAATAGATTCTGTTTTAGAGAATGAGCATGCTTGGGCAAATATAAAGAACTATTTTGAAAAGCTAATACTATTACAATCAGATAAAAGCATAGAAGCTGAAGAATTATTAGTATTCCCAGGTTTTGAAGAATTGTTAGCCTTGCTTAAGATTAAAGATATATACGATGAGGGAAAATATGATGTTTTAATCGTGGACTGTGCACCTACAGGAGAGACGATGTCATTGCTTAAATTTCCGGATTTATTTAAATGGTGGATGGAAAAGCTTTTTCCTATTAAAAGAAAAGGAGCGAAGATTGCAAAGCCGATCGTCGAAGCTGCTATGAAAATACCTATGCCTACAGATGACATCTTCGATGATATTGAAAAATTGTATGCTAAAATTGATGAACTGCACAGTCTTATGCTTGATAAGGATATTGCTAGTATAAGGATTGTCACAACACCAGAAAAGATTGTAGTGAAGGAAGCCAAAAGAAGCTTTTCCTATCTTCATTTATTCGATTATAATGTGGATGGCATTATCATCAATAAGATTTTTTCAAAAGACTCTCTAAAGGGGTATTTTGAAAGATGGGAAGACATTCAGAAAGAGTGCATTGATGATATCCACGCTGGTTTTAAAGGAATCCCGATTTTTAAATTAGAATTAATGGGCGACGAACTTAGAAAATATGAAATGCTTCAAAAAGTCGGGGATAAAATTTATGGAAATATTCGTCCGGAAGATATCCTTTTTCAGGATAAAATATTTACCATAGAAAAGGAAGCTGAAGGATACAATCTTGCAATCAATATGCCTTTTGTAGATAAAAGAGAACTAAAGCTCACTCAAAAGGGTGATGAGCTGACGATATCAATCAAAAATGAGAGAAGAAGTTTTGTACTGCCAACAAAGCTTCAGTCTAAAGAAGTAGCATACGCGAAATATGATGGGGGTAAGCTGAATATTCATTTTATTTAAGCTATTCAAAAGCCGCAATTTGTGCGGCTTTTTACATAGACAAAAAAATCATTTCCAGCTGCTGCTGATTCTTTTAGAAGGTATATAGATACAAATGTGGAAATATTTATTATGGATATGATCTTTTAGGAGGGTTATAAGAATGCAATCGCTGAGAAATGTATGTTGTTCAAAAGTAAGGGGGCAAATGTTAATAATGTTGTTCATAATGAAGCGTGACTTACAAAAGGGGGAAGCCATATGCAAAAACGGTCTAAAATAATACTCTACCTCATTTTAGGAATCATTCTCGTTTCAAACAGCTGGTATATTGTAAAGACAGGAGAAAAAGTCCTGGTAGTCAGATTTGGGGAAAATGTACATATAGAAACCACAACGGGACTAAAATTTAAGATACCCTTTATAGACCGTATTGTCAAGTATAATACCGATGAATTGCATCAGTTAGAATATGGATTCATATCTCATCAAGAAGGCAATGGCAAAGACAACCGAGCTGTGAAATTGGGGTATACGGATAATCAAGCAGAATCCTTATTGCTTACGAAAGGAAGTTATATCGTAAACGGTGAGCTGATTCTACAGTATAAGATCGGAAATATTTATGATTATCATTATAAAGTAGACGATAAAATAGGAACATTGCGGCTTGCACTCGAAAGTGTAATTAGACGGAATGTCCAAAACAAGAGTCTCGATGATGCTTTATTAAATAAAGAAGTAATATCAGCTGAGATTTTGCCGGAGATCAGAAAGAAAGTCAATGAATATGCGCTGGGCATAGAAGTAGTAAATGTTGAAATTCAAAACATCAGCGTCCCGAGTGAAGTTAAATCGGCATATGATGATGTGAATAACGCCAAAAACGAAAAAAGTGGAAGATTAGAAGAAGCCAACAAATATAAGAATTCTATAATCCCTGAAGCAAGAGCGGAAGCGTATAAAATGGTAGAGGAGGCAAAAGGATATAAATCGGAAAAATTGGGTCAGGCAAAAGGAGATGTTGCAAGCTTTTTACAGGTTTATGAACAGTATAAAGTTGCTCCTACTGGAACAAAGAAACGATTGTACTTAGAAACAATGGAAAAGGTCTTGAAGAATGCCAAAAATAAATACATTGTTGACATCCAAGACGGTGCCATCAAATACATTCCAATAGGTCAGTAGGGGGGAGATTCTGTGTTAAAGGGAAACAGGACTAGTTTTAAATTCCCAAAGTTTATTCCAAGTTATTTGCCACTTTTATTTGTTTTTGCAACAATAATTTTCGGGTTGAAAAATTCTTTGATCATAACAATACTCATACTCGCAATACAAAACCGAAAAAAGATGAAAGGAATATTTTTAAAAAGAATCAATCGTTCGATTGAAAGTTCTAATGAAAAGAACGAAGTAGAAGGAGAAGAAGCTGCATGCAATGATGAGATACCAAATACCCTTCTGTATCAAGAAAAACAAGGAGGAAGTGCGATGAGAAATTCTAAACTAGGAGATATGCATATCAATTTCAGTCAAATCCCAAACCATTTTCGATTTGACAAAAAAGCATTAAGCATGGTCTTATTCCTAGTAGGGTTGATCTTTTTATTTAATTTGAGCACCTTTACAGTAGATGAATCTACTACAGTTGTAGTAAAAACCCTGGGTAACATGAATAAAGTAATTGTAAGCAAGGATAATGCAACAGTCGACATTCAAAACGCTTTAAGACCGGATTTTAAAGACCTGAAAATTGTAAAAGATAAAGGATTGTTTTTTAAGATGCCTTTTATACAAGACATAAATCGCTATACGAGTAAATTAATTACTTATGAATCAACAGAGGAACTGGTTACAACAGGTGATAAAAGACAGTACATGGTTAAATTTTTCGCCCAATATAAAGTCACACATCCTGGGTTATTTGAAGTAAGTATGGGGGGCTTTTCTAAGGCTAATTCTACGCTGGATAACTTGATTTATCCAGTAATTATTAAAAAGATAAATAAATTGCCAAGTGAAGAGTTTCTAACAAACAAGGAAAGATTATACAGCGAATTAGAAGAAAGTAAAAAGGAATTAAATGAGAAAATTGCACTATATGGAATAGAAGTTGATGATATAGAGATTCATAGAACCCTTTTACCTCCGGCGAACATTGCATCCACATATGATAAGATGATTAAGGAACGCCAAGCGATAGCGCAGCAAATAAGGAGTGAGGGTGATGAGGAATATGATAAGGTGGTGGCTGATACCGATCGTGAAAAAAAGGAACTGCTAGGTGCAGCGATCGAGGAAAGCGAAGGAATCAGAGGAGAGGCAGATGCTGAGGCACTAAAAATCTACTCGGAAGCTTTTAGCAAAGATCCCGGGTTTTATGAGTTCTTACGAACACTAAAAGCCTATGAAAATAGCATTGACAGTGATACCATAATCTACCTGGATAAGAACAATGAATTATTAAGGATATTTAGCAACGGAAACTAGCTGGAAAATTCTCCAATAAACATTTTACCGGCGCTGTACGTAAATGCTGGCATTTGAGGATTAAAGGAAAAGGACTGCTTTAGTGTGTGAAAATTTGACCTGTAAAATTCTAATACCAAATAATACTAGAGGAAGGCCGTACACCGTGCGGCTTTTATATTTTCTGAAAAAGTTTACGTATATTTATTTTGATAGAAGCTTAGATTCAATGGGACTGGAAAGAATAACCGAGGTTTGGGTATGGCCTCTTTTTTTAATATCATCAATCAGACTTTTCAGTTCTCCCATATTTTCTGTAATAACTTTTATGATCACACTAAAACCGCCAGTTACATGATGGCACTCAATTATTTTTTCATTTTCTTCTGCGTATCGAATGAAAGGCTGATAATTCTCTGGTGAAAGTCCAACGTTAATAAATGCCATAATATTTTTGTTTAATTTTCCCGGAGCGATAATTGCTTTATATCCTAAAATAACACCATTTTCTTCTAATTTTCTTACCCTTTCCGTGACTGCTGGTGAAGTCATATTTACAGCTTTACCCAAGTCTTTCATAGAGATCCTTCCATTCCTTTGCAATATGTCAATAATTCTGTAATCGGTACTATCCATATGAAAACCCCCTTAAAAAATAAAGAAATATTCTCTATTTTTTTTATTTATTAAGATATATTAATTTTAACAATTAATATAACGAATGTACATATACGATTACACTCTATACAATTATAATTGGATACATTTTCGTTACAGGCTGTTCTGCTTAGAATGGCAATTTCACCACTAAAAATCAGAAAAAAGAAATTATATATAAATATAAAAGGGGAGAATTTGATGAAACAGATAAAAATAACTGAGACGGTTTTAAGAGACGCACATCAGTCTTTAATTGCAACAAGAATGAAAACGGAAGAGATGATTCCTATTTTAGAAACCCTTGATCAAGTTGGATATCACTCCCTTGAGGTATGGGGTGGTGCAACCTTTGATGCCTGCTTAAGATTTTTAAATGAAGATCCGTGGGAAAGACTGAGGCTGATTAGAAAGTCAGTAAAAAATACAAAGCTGCAAATGCTTTTAAGGGGTCAAAATCTCTTGGGATACAAGCATTATGCCGATGATGTGGTTTCTGAATTCGTAAAAAAATCGATTGCCAACGGCATTGACATTATTAGAATTTTTGATGCTTTAAATGATGTAAGAAACCTTGAAACTGCATTGCGTACAACCAAAAAAGAAAAAGGGCATGTCCAAACAGCTATTTCTTATACAATTAGTCCCGTACACAATACAGAATATTATATAAAACTAGCAAAGCAAATGGAAGGCATGGGTGCAGATTCTATCTGCATTAAGGATATGTCCGGGATTCTTACTCCCTATAGTGCTTTTGAACTTACTTCAAAGCTAAAAGAAGCTATAAAGATTCCAATTCAGCTGCATACCCATTATACAAGCGGAGTAGCTTCCATGACATATCTAAAAGCTATAGAGGCTGGTATTGATGTTGTGGATTGCGCAATTTCGCCGATGGCTTTAGGTACATCCCAGCCGCCTACAGAGCCGCTGGTGGCTACCCTTCAGGGAACGGGATATGACACAGGTTTAAAACTTGAAGTTTTAAACCAGGTAGCAGAGCATTTTAGACCTATTCGCGATCGATACATGGAAAAGGGATTGTTGGATCCAAAAGTGCTGGGGGTTGATGTAAATGCGCTTATTTATCAAGTCCCCGGGGGAATGTTATCTAATTTGGTTTCCCAGTTAAAGATGCAAAACGCACTCGATAAATATGATGAAGTGCTGAAAGAAGTGCCGCGGGTAAGAGAAGACCTAGGCTATCCACCTCTTGTGACCCCACTGAGCCAAATGGTCGGAACCCAGGCAGTATTTAACGTTGTTCTTGGAGAACGATATAAGATGGTACCTAAGGAAATAAAAGCGTATGTAAGAGGTGAATACGGAAAACCCGCCGTTGCGATTTCTGAAAGCATTCAAAGAAAAATTATTGGCAATGAAGAAGTCATTGACTGTAGACCTGCTGATTTGATTGCACCGCAGCTGGAGGATGTTCGAAATGAGATGAAAGCGTATCTGGAGCAGGAAGAAGATGCTTTATCCTATGCATTGTTTCCCCCTGTTGCAATGGAATTCTTTAAGTTCAGGCAGGCTAAAAAATATAAGATAGATAGTGATTATGCAGATTTTGAAAATAAGAACTATCCGGTATAAAAGGGAGCATTTAATAACTTTATCCAAAGACTGAAAGCCGCACACTGTGCGGCTTCAAATTTTACCATTCAATTTTGGCAGGAAATAATAAAGAAGATATAGAATGAATAAATGAGGAAACTTATATAAACACATAGAGGGGTGATTTTATTGAAACCAGGTATTTTTAGAGTAATATTACTTATGATCGCAGTAACAAGTTTAATTGCCTGTCAACCTATAAAAAAGAATCCAATGAATCAACAGCCATTGAATGAGAAAACAAAGGATACCATCATTCAAGCTACTGAAAAGGACCCGAGACAGAATAGTATGGCAACAAAACTAAGTGAGTTTGCTGTAGATCTGGATTTAGACGGTGAAGAGGAAAAAATTGAGTTACATACAGCAGCTGAAAGAAATAAAAATGGAGAAATGGTTTGGGACGACGGGCAAAAATGGCTTTTAGTAGTACAAGACGGAGATTTGTATTATTCCTTACTGGATGAGTATGTTCAATTGGGTCAAGTATATTTTAATGTATCTTATTATGATAATGAGCCACTACCTACAATAACAGTGATTACAGATACCGGAGCGAATTTTAAATTGGTAAACTATGTATACGATAAAGCCCAGAAAGGGTATAGTGCGGAACTTGTTTACGATTCAAAAGATATAAACCATATATTTACTTCCATTCCTAGCTATTAAAAATTAAAGTGAAGATTTTACCGGCTGCTATGGTGTAGTGGCCGGGCCGGCTATAATAAAGCTGGAAAACAAAGAATAGGAGGAAAAGTCAATGGCTATAAGAGAAATACTATTATTAGGAAATGAGAATTTGTATAAGGTCTGTAAAGAAATTTCAAAAGATGAAATGGCGAAAGCAAAGCAGATTGTTGAAGATTTACACGATACAATAATAAACTTCAGAGAAAAATATGGGTTTGGCCGGGCGATAGCTGCCCCTCAAATAAATGAGCCTTTTAGAATAATTTATTTAAATATCGATAATGACTCCACTGTATTCATAAATCCGAGATTAGTGTTTGTAGATGAGGAAAAGTTTGAGATGTGGGACGACTGCATGAGTTATCCGGGATTGGAAGTAAAGTTATACAGATATAAAAAATGTAAAATATATTATAAAGATTTAGAGTGGAATGACTGTGTTTTGGACCTTGAAGGAGATTTATCGGAACTAATACAGCATGAATATGACCATCTCGATGGAATACTGGCCGTTCAAAGGGCCATTGACGATAAATCCTTTAGAATAAACAAAATGAAATCAGGATGTTTTTAGCCCGAAAAGCATCGATAATTGATTTGGAATTTTTTATCAAATCTATAGATTTGTAATGTTTTAGGGCTGATAACCGGTTCAAGGGCATTATGTGCATAGGGTAAGGGCGGTAGCTGGTGTTGTCCCGGTGGTATCATCAGGGACTGTTGCATGTATATCAACCTCCTCTTGTGATTACGTGTATTCTGTTCTTTTGACATTGATAAGACAGCCTTATATTTATAATATTCTTATAAAAAGGGATGTTTCTTAAATTTTTAAAAGTAAAATATTATTTTATACTTGTAAATTTGGATTAAGCGTAATATGATATAAAATATAAATGTATAAATAAACTGGGGGTGCCGGAAAGGCCGGCTGAGATAAAGGACCTATTAATTCTTTGACCCTTTAACCTGATCTGGATAATACCAGCGTAGGGAAGTTGCAGCGTGTTAGTTAAATCATTTAACTATTGGGCACAAATCCTTACAATTTGGATTTGTGTTTTTTATTTTCAAATTAAAATAATGAAAGGCGTGATTGGATGACACAATTAGCTGAGGCAAAAAAAGGTATTGTAACAGAAGAAATGGAACAAGCCGCACAATTAGAAGGCATAACAGCTGAAGAACTGAGGGGTAAAATTGCTTTAGGAGAGGTCGTTTTGCCCTGCAACATTAACCACAAAGGGATAAAGCCCATAGCTGTAGGTAAAGGATTATCTACTAAAGTGAATGCGAATATCGGTACCTCAGATGCATATCCAGAATTAGACAAAGAGCTGGAAAAATTGCATGTAGCTATCAAAGCAGGTGCTCACTCTATAATGGATTTAAGCACGGGTGGAGATATTGATAAAGTTAGAAAAAGCATTATCGAGACCAGTCCAGTTATGGTAGGAACTGTACCCCTTTATCAAGTATTAGTTGAAACTCAAAAAAATGGTAAGGGTATAGTAGAAATGACTGCTGACGACATCTTTAGTGGAATAGAAAAACATTGTAAAGATGGTGCCGACTTTATTACCGTACACTGTGGCGTAACTTTGGAAGTTATAGAAGAACTAAAAGAAAGAGGCAGGGTTATGGATATTGTTTCGAGAGGCGGCTCTTTTATTACGGCGTGGATGCTCCACCATAAAAAACAAAATCCACTATTTGAACAATATGACAGACTCTTGGAAATAGCTAGGAAATACGATGTGACACTAAGCTTAGGGGATGGCTTAAGACCGGGATGTTTAGCAGATGCTACAGATTCGCCTCAAATTAAAGAATTAATTGTACTGGGAGGATTGGTGAAAAGAGCGAGAGAAGCAGATGTACAAGTCATGGTAGAAGGGCCGGGGCATGTTCCTTTTGACCAGATAGAAGCGAATATGAAGCTTGAAAAAACTCTTTGCCACAATGCTCCTTTTTATGTTTTAGGTCCTCTTGTTACGGATATTGCACCGGGATATGATCATATCACTTCTGCTATAGGTGGCACTTTAGCTGCTTCTAGTGGTGCAGATTTTCTCTGTTATGTAACTCCTGCAGAACATCTGGGCCTACCGACCGTTGAAGATGTTAAAGAAGGGGTGATTGCAACAAGGATTGCAGCTCATGCTGCGGATCTTGTGAAAGGTGTGAAAGGGGCTTGGGAATGGGATTTAGAGATGGCAAAAGCCCGAAAGCAGTTAGATTGGCAGAAACAAATAGAGCTTTCTATTGATCCTGAAAAAGCATCAAAAATCCGAAAAGAAAAGAATGAGGAAAACGAAGAGTGCTGTACAATGTGCGGAAAATTTTGTGCGTATAAGATGGTAAGTGAATATCTAGGTGAGACTTTTTAGGAGACTGCCCTGAAATAGAAAACTACGCAGAATATGTCTCTATTGCCAAAAAACGGACTATGGATTTTCCATAGTCCGTTTTTGCAGTGATCTCGCCCGCCTGGTGAGGGCGGCTGTTACAAAATAGAATAAATTAAAATGATTAATACAATTAAAAAATCATTCGCATAAGTGATGTCAATAAGACTCTATAGGAGTACTAAAAAATTTTTAATATTTAAAAAATATTGTATTTACTTTAAAAATATTAATATACTGTTGACAAAATATAAAATATTATAGTAAAATCTAAAAAATGAGGTGATCAATTTTGAAAATTCTAAAAAATATTTCGATGGCGATGGATCAATTAAGTAATAAGCAGAAAGTAATTGCAAGATATCTTATGCAAAACAAAGACAAAATTGGATTTATGACTTTGAAAGAATTGAGTGAAGAAATTAATGTAACGGAGGTAACGATACTCAACTTCTGTAAATGCATTGGAATAGATTCTTTTACGGAGATGAGAAAAGAATTTCAAGAGTTAGTCAAAAAAGAGCTTCACGTTCCAACAAAGATTGAATCCTCTTTACAAGCGTTGGACAATTTAAATGATGCTTTCAGCAATACTGTTCAAATACAAAAATTGAACTTTGAGAGGATTATTCAGCAAAATAGTATTGATACGCTTTACGCAGTAGGCAAAAACATAGAGAAGGCTAGAACTGTATATATATGCGGGTTAGGTATATCAAAAGTAGTTGCAGATTACCTAAATAGCCGGTTAAAACTGATTAATATTGACAGCAGGATTCTGGATATAGGGGATATGGTATCCGCTAGTGCGGAGCTTGCAAGAGCTACTGATGAAGACTGCTTCTTTTTAATATCGTTTCCAAGTTATTCACCCCTCATTATTAATCTTTCAAGATATTTGACTGAAAAGAATCTTAATTTTATAGTACTTACAGATAATGAAAAATCACCATTGGCTAAGAATGCAAAAATCATACTGAAGAGTTATAATGAATCCTTAGTATTTTATAACTTTATTTCAGCAACGATATCCTTGGTTGAACAGGTTCTAATTGTACTTTCCTTTAATATGAAAGATCGGATTATGGAAAACTTAGAGACATTGGAAGAAGTGCAAGATTCTTTGATAAAAGATATCTACAATGAATAACTGAATGGATAAGTCTATTCAGGAAAAATATAAAATAAGGGGGATGTTTATGAAAAGAAGAGTATTTGCGTTGCTGCTGGTACTTGCGTTAACGGTTTCGCTATTGGCTGGCTGTGGCGGAGGAACGAGTACAACAGGAGGAGAAAACAATACCAACGAAGGAGGTGCAGCCAATGTTTCGAAAGAAGTGGTTATCGGATTAGCCGGTGATGCATATTCACTAGATCCATACCCATTAAATGAAACGATAACCAATGCAATCAATCTGCACTTGTTCGACACGCTGGTGGCACCAGATAGTAATTTACAACCAGTACCGGCTCTGGCAGAATCCTGGGAGATATCTGAGGATGCTAAAGTTTGGACTTTTCACTTAAGAAAAGACGTTAAATTCCATAACGGAAATCCATTTACCGCAGAGGATGTATTGTATTCCTTAGAAAGAGCAAAGGTGGATCTGTCTGCATTTAAGTATACGGTAGCAACTGTAGAAAGTTATAAGAAAATTGATGATTATACCGTTGAAATCATCACAAAAGAGCCAAATTCACTGTTATTGGCCCATATTAAGGATCTTATGATATTAGATAAAGAAACCTGTGAAGGGCAAACCGATGAATGGATTGCACTAAATCCTAACGGGACAGGCAGATATAAGCTCGTTGAACATGTAAGAGGGGATAGAATTGTTTTTGAAAGAAATGATAGTTTTTGGGGAGAGCTTCCAGAGGCGACAAAAGTAACTTTTAAACCAATTACCAATGAAGGCACACGTACAGCAAATATTATCTCCGGAGCAGTAGATTTAATCGTTGATGTTCCGGTGCGGGATGTTGAAATCATAAAAGCAAAAGAAAATACAGAACTGGTTTCGCAGCCGAGTTTACGGGTAATCTATCTCAACTTAGCCGGATGGACTGACAAGCCTAGTAAAGATGCAAAGATGCCTATGAAATCGCCTGATGGCACAAATCCGTTCAAAAACATCAAAGTTAGAGAAGCACTGTACCGTGCAATCAATGAGCAAGAAATTGTGGAAAAGATCATGAATGGATTTGCAGTTCCTGCTGCTACATATATTCCAGAGGGATTTAACGGGTATAACGGCAATATTAAACGGTATGACTTTGATCCCCAGCTGGCAGAAAAATTGCTGGACGAAGCAGGTTATCCGAGACAGGCCGATGGTTACAGATTTGAAATTACATTGGATGCGTCAAATGACAGATATGTAAAGGACGGAGAAATTGCAACGGCAGTTGCTTCTTACTTTGAAAAGGTAGGCATAAAAGTAAATCTAAATCTGATGTCAAGAACCATATTCTTTACCTACATTGGTGCAGTAAACAAGGAAGGAGACAATACACATCTCTGTATGACAGGTTGGGCAGATAGCGGTGGAGAGAGCGCTCTAATGGCACTGGACTTGTTATACAGCATGTCTCAAGACGGATATATTAAAACCGGTTACGGTGCCGTAAATCGCGGATATTATCAAAATCTGGAGGTAGATGGACTCATCAATCAGGCGATGGCTACCGCAGAACCAACTGAAAGAGATAAGATCATGCAGCAAGTATGGCAAATCGCTGCCGATGATATATCTTATATTCCGCTGCATTTCCAAAAAGATATTTATGCCCATAATAATAAGATTAAGTATCATCCGAGAAATGATAATTATGTGTTTGCGTGGGATATAGAGTTTATACAATAAGGGTTAAGGGGAAGGAATTGAATCCTTCCCTTTATTTAAGATGGAGGTGAGGCTGTGTTACGATATTTTACATCAAGAATAGCACAATTAATAATTGTTCTTATTGCAGTGTCTATTTTAGTGTTTGCATTGACCAGCATTATGGGAAATCCAATATATTTGATGGTTAGGGAAAATGCTACACAAGAAGAGATAGATGCTGCAGTAGCTTATTTAGGTTTAGACAAGCCCTTGCCGGTACAGTATGTAATCTTTATCAAAAATGCACTTAGGGGGGACTTTGGAAAATCTTATGTTTATCACCTTCCGGCATTAAAGATTATCGCAGAGCGGTTTCCTGCTACATTAGAAATTGTAATTGTTGCGATGTTGTTATCGGCATTTTTAGCAATTCCACTAGGAGTGTTTGCAGGAGCCTATCCTAAAAAATTTTTAAGTAAAGCGATTATGTCTCTATCCATCGCAGGGATATCATTGCCTTCTTTCTGGGTAGGTATGGTAATGATTTTTTTGTTTAGTCTTTACTTGGGAATATTACCTGTATCAGGTAGAGGAGAGGTAGGGACCCTTTTAGGGATCAAAACAAGTCTTGCCACAGTAAGCGGGTGGAAACATATTATTTTGCCATCTATAACTCTGGCTTTAGGGAATATGGCAACGATACTTCGCTTAACCCGTGCAGGTATGCAGGAGAATATGAAACAGGATTATGTAAAATTTGCGAGGGCAAAAGGTGTGTCAAGGAGAAAGGTATTGTTTGGGCATGCACTTAAAAACACATTAATTCCGGTAATTACAATATTTGGATTGCAACTAGGAACCTTAATTGCGTTTACTACAATTACAGAAACCATATTTGCATGGCCGGGGATGGGTAAGCTTCTTATTGACGCGATTAATAGCGCAGACAGGCCTATTATTTCTGCATATATTTTATTCGTGGCGGTTATGTTTGTGTTTATCAATTTTATTGTAGATATACTTTATACAATTGTAGATCCACGGATTGATTTATAATAATAAAAAGTAGGTGATAGGATGCAGGGACAAGTTCAAACAGTAAAGGCAGCTCAAACGTTAAAGGAACCTTCCGGCTGGCAGTCTTTTGCAAGATCAGAGTTTTTCTTCAAATATAAAAGATCTGCCACCGCAATTATAGGTTCGATTATTACAATTTCTGTTCTTTTGATAGCTATATTCGGCCCCTTTTTTACTGTTCAAAACCCATATGATATGACAAACATTGATTTAAGCGATGCGTATAAACCTCCGGCCTGGATCCAGGGAGGAGAGCTAAGATTTCCTTTAGGTACAGATCAACAGGGAAGAGATATCCTTAGTGCCATTGTATATGGCAGCAGGGTATCGCTTCTTATCGGTCTTGTAGGAGCTCTATTTGCCAGCATAGTAGGAGTGACACTCGGTCTCGCATCGGGTTATTTCGGGGGAAAAGTGGATGCTTTTATCATGCGGCTGGCAGACATCCAACTATCCTTTCCTACTATGTTGATTGCTTTATTTCTTATGTCCTTTTTCGGCAGGGGGATTAGAAATATTTTAATTGCGCTTTGCCTGGTTGGCTGGGTAAGTTATGCAAGAACGGTCCGGGGCGAGACGTTGTCTGTAAAGAAGAAAGAATATATTGAGGCAACCAGGGTCATTGGACTACCTAATTTTATGATTCTTTTTAAGCATGTACTCCCCAATGTATTTACCTCAATCCTTGTATTATCGACGATACAAGTAGGCACGTTTATACTGACGGAGGCAACCTTAAGTTTTTTAGGACTAGGGGTGCCTGTTACAAGACCTTCTTTGGGGATGTTGTGTGACAATGGTTTTAAGGTACTCTACAGTGGATTGTGGTGGGTATCTATTTTCCCAGGTTTATACATTGTGATGATTGTGTTTGGTATTAATTTATTGGGTGATTTTTTACGAGATGAATTGAATCCGAAGTTAAAGTAGAGGGGGTGGGTGATATGCAGAAAAAATTGTTGGAAGTAAAAGGCTTAAGAACCTATTTTCATACATTCAAAGGGATTGTAAAGGCTGTTGACAATGTAAGCTTCGATATACATGAAGGGGAAATTTTAGGCGTTGTCGGAGAATCTGGCGGAGGAAAGTCAATTACAGGATTTTCGGTAATAGGACTTATTGATGAACCGGGCAAAATAGAGAGTGGAGAAATTCTTTTCCAGGATCAGGACTTAATGAAGCTATCTGAAAGTCAAATGAATTTGATCAGGGGGAAAGAGATATCTATGGTATTTCAGGATCCGATGACTTCTTTAAATCCCGTGTATACAATCGGAGAGCAATTAGAAGAAATGCTGCTGCTCCACGAGAATTTATCAAAACAACAAAGAAGGGAAAGATGCATACAGCTTCTGAAAGATGTAGGCATTTCAAATCCTGAAAGCAGGTTGAAGAACTATCCGCACCAATTTAGTGGAGGGATGAGACAAAGAGTAGTGATTGCAATTGCCCTTGCTGCAAAACCTAAGCTGATCATAGCCGATGAGCCTACAACTGCCCTGGATGTTACTATTCAGGCACAGATCCTGAAACTTATGAAACAACTTGTAAAAGAACAAGGGTGTGCTTTGATGTTGATTACCCATGATCTGGCTGTGGTATCTGAAATGGCAGATAGAGTAAATGTTATGTATTGTGGAAAAATTGTAGAAAGTGGATATACAGAAGATATCATTCAAGAACATATTCATCCGTATACTGAAGGGCTCCTAGACTCTATTCCCGATATAGATCAGGAGAAGGAGCGACTGAAAACAATACCAGGCATTGTGCCAAATATGTTTGACTTACCTAAAGGCTGTAACTTTTCTCCAAGATGTCAGTATTGTCAGGATATCTGCCTGGAAAAAGAACCGGAACTTGTTCATGTGGGAGAAAGGCACTTTGTTTCATGCCACTTTCCGTTAAGAAAGGAGGCAAGATAAATGGAAAAGATGCTGGAAGTTAAGCATTTAGAGCAAAGATTTGATCTGAATAAGGGGATATTAGATAAATTAAAGCTCAGAAATGGCAAACTTGTAAAAGAAGAACGTATTGTTAAGGCGGTAAATGATATAAGTTTTGATATAGATAGGGGAGAAGTTTTTAGTTTGGTGGGGGAATCGGGATGTGGCAAATCAACGACTGCCAGAACAGTTATAAAGCTCATTGAGCCAAAAGGCGGAATCATCAAGTTTAAGGGAAATGATATCACACAGTTTTCGTCAGTTGAAATGCTGCAGTACCGCAAAAAAATACAGATGATCTTTCAAGATCCCTTTGCCTCTCTAAATCCAAGACAACAGATTATAGATATACTTGCAGAGCCTATGTTGTTTCATAAAGTTGTACATAACCTAAAAGAGGCAAAAGAGCGGGCTCTGGAGATCTTAGAAAAAGTAGGGATACGACCTGAACAGGCTGCCAGGTATCCCCACCAATTCAGTGGAGGACAAAGACAAAGAATCGGAATAGCCAGAGCCCTAGCCGTTGAGCCTGAGTTTATTATAGCGGACGAGCCAGTTTCAGCCCTGGATGTATCCATACAGGCACAAATACTAAATTTACTTATCGAACTAAAGGAAGAATTTAATTTTTCCTACCTTTTTATTGCCCACGATTTATCGGTTGTAAAACATATAAGTAATAACTTGGGTATCATGTATCTGGGAAAAATCGTTGAAAAAGGAAGTAAACAGCATATATTCAATAATCCAATGCATCCGTATACAAAAGCTTTATTTGCTGCAGTTCCCAAGCTGACGGGCAGAAATTTAATGAATTCCAAAGAAATAGAGGGTGAGATACCGAGTCCGATCAATCTGCCGGCAGGATGCTTTTTTCACGAAAGATGCCCATATGCAAAACCTGTTTGCAGAGAGGAAATGCCTGATGAGAAAGAGATAGAAAAGGATCATTTTGTTTTGTGTCATCTTTATTAAACGTCAAAGGGGAGACATTATGGACTTAAAGAATATAATCATTCAGCAAATAGAAGGTTTTAAAGATGAGCTTATCGTGTTGAGTAAAAAAATTCATAGTAAACCAGAACTGGCTTTTCATGAATTTGAAGCAGCAGAAAATATAATTTCTCTACTAAACAAACACGGTTTTCACATTGAAAAGGGAATAGCAGGACTGGAAACAGCCTTTAGAGCAGAATACAGCGGAAGCGGCAAAGGTCCTACGATCGCGTATATAGCAGAATATGATGCGCTGCCGGAAATAGGACATGGATGTGGACACAATTTGATTGCAGCAATGTCTGTAGGGGCTGCCATCGGTTTAAGTAAGCTGGGAGATAAAATAGATGGGAAAATCGTAGTGATGGGGACCCCTGGAGAGGAAGGTGGAGGTGGTAAGGTAGTGATGGTTGAAAAGGGCTGCTTTGAAGATATTGACTATGGATTAATGATCCATCCCAGTACAAGGAATTTGATCTGCAGAGGGGGATTGGCAACCAGGGGGGTCAAGATAGAATATTTTGGGAAAGCTGCACACTCTGCATCGCCTGAAGATGGGATTAATGCGCTGCAGGCAGTTATACAAACTTTCAACGGCATTGATCATTTGAGAGCACTGCTGCCTCTCAAATCCAATATTAACGGCATTATTTTAGAAGGAGGAAAGGCATCTAATGTGATTCCTGACTACGCTGCATGTAAATTCAGTGTTAGGGCAGATACTGTTAGAGATTTGAAAGAAGTGGTAGCTTATATGGAACGTATCGTAGAATCTGTAGAAAAACTGACCGGGGCAAAGGCAAAGGTAAGCAAATCCTTAATTTATGCAGAACGATATTCAAACCGATGCATCGATGAAAAATTAAAGGAAAACATAGCACATTTTGGAGAGATAATGGAATATCCAGAACCAAATATGAAATATGGATCTTCTGATATAGGAAATGTGAGCTTGATCATACCGGCTATTCATGCTTATCTGCAAATTGCAGATAGAGGAATAAACAGCCACTCAATGGATTTTACAAAAGCATCGGCAACAGAAAGAGCCCATGGACAGATGATAAAGGGTGCAAAAGCATTAGCCATGACCGGATTAGATATTTTTAAAGACAAGGAACTAAGAAAGCAAATTTATAAAGAGTTTGCCGAAAAGGTACCCCGATATAGTAAAGAGGATTTAGAATAAATAATTATTTTAAAGAAAATTTTTGATATGATCATCCAGTGACGGATGATCATATCTTTTAGCATAGATTTTACTATGCCTATAACACCGAATATGCCATAAATAGTGCAATAGCTGCTGAAAAGAAGGTACTTGTAAGATTGTACCATGCGAACCAGAGAAATATGGAGGCAGGTGTTAGAGGAACAATTACTTAACCAATAATTTTTGTAAATTTATCTGATAATCTGGCAACACGATCCCTTTCTCCGTAACGAAAGCGGTAATCAACGCATGGGGCGTAATATCGAAGGCGGGATTATACACGTTGATTCCTTCAGGTGCAATCTGTTTCCCATACCAGCTGGTGACCTCTAGGGGACTTCTTTCCTCAATCGGAATTTCTTTTCCTGTAGGCGTAGCCAGGTCTATTGATGGCGTAGGGACGGCAACATAGAAAGGGATTTTAAAATGATTTGCCAATACAGCCAAGGACATGGTGCCGATTTTGTTAGCAGTATCGCCATTGGCTGCCACTCTATCTGCACCTACAATCACAACATCAACTTTTCCTTGTGACATTAGAAATCCGGCCATGTTATCACAAATTAGAGTTACATCGATTTCAGCTTGATGAAGTTCATAGGATGTTAATCTTGCACCCTGTAGATAAGGTCTTGTTTCATCTGCAAAAACCTTCATTGCCCATCCTTTTTCTTTAGCGATATACATGGGAGCGGTTGCGGTACCATATTTTGCTGTAGCTAGACTACCTGCATTACAGTGGGTAAGAATGCGTATGCCATCTCTTAGTAATGGCATAAAATTTTCCCCGATAGATCGATTGATAGATTCATCTTCTTTCTGGATCTCAATCGCCTCTTCCAGCAGTAGATATTTTTTCTCATCCAATGATTTATCTTCTAATTCTGCGGCTCTTTTGACCATACGGTCTATCGCCCAAAACAGATTAACTGCTGTAGGCCTTGATTGACGCAGATATTCTGCGTTTTCCCTTACTAATTCCATAAAGCTCCGATGATTATTGGCAGATGCATCCTTGATTCCGATATACATGCCATATGCTGCTGTGATACCGATAAGAGGAGCTCCTCGTAGTTCCATGTCTTTTATGGCATGAAAGACTTCTTGAATAGTTTTTTTGGAATTATATTCTGTTGTTTCAGGGAGTTTTAGTTGATTTAAAATGTAGAGGCTATCATCTTTCCACAAAATAGGTTGTATAAATTCCACTATAGTCAATCCTCCTTAATATATTCTGTTGCGAACGAGCATGGTTATATCTTCAATGGTATTGAAATTTGCTCTATTTATGATTAAAGTTTCTGCTAACTCCAATATTAATATTTGAACAGATTTTCTTTTTTCAAGATCTTCAATACCATCTACATCTATGTTATGGGCTAATCCATGCATTCTTCGAATCATTACTGCTCCTGCATAACCAACGGCGTCTACGAAAATATTTCTCATGTAAAATTCTTGATATCCTGTTACTTTTGCAGAGATATCCCGAAGGTCCCTATCCCAATTGTTCTTGAATTTTTGTTCGAATTGCTGGTATAAGTCATTGACGGTATCTAATAAATAGACTCTATAGTCCTTTATATCAGTTGGGTTCATGTCTTTTCCGCTCCAGGAAATATAATTGATCAGAAGATTTCCAATGATTTTTCCTACATCAAAGGCAGAGGGGCCTACAAAGGCAAACTCAGTATCAAAAACGCGAGTTTCGTTGGCATTTGCGAAAATAGAGCCTGTATGCAGATCGCCATGGAGGAGGCTTTGGGCTTCAGTTAAAAATTTATATTTTAGTTTAGATACCTCCAGCCAAAGTGCTTCTTTCTTCCAGAATGTTTCCTCAAGATAGATTCTTAAGGCAGGGTTAATGTTATTTCTTTCTGCGTCGTAATAGGGATCTGTAAAGATCAGATCTTCTGTGATTTTGCAAAGTTCAGGATTAACAAATTTTTGTACCAGATGTTTCTTAGCTTCTGAATCCACATATAAATCAGAGGTATAAAAGAGCATATTTGCTAGAAAGGTTGAAATATGATCGGAGAACTTTGGGAATTTTTTCATCTGTACCATGCCATAACGCATAAGGCTGAGATGAGACAAGTCTTCCATAATAATCAAAGCCATATCATCATTTCGATGGTATAGTTTTGGGACCAAACCAGGTACTAATTTATTTTGAACTTCTAAAGCATTTGCTTCTATTCTTGTGCGGTTAACACTTAATGGCCAACTTTCCCCAACTACCCTTACATAGGGCAAGGCTTGTTTTAAAACCATTGATTTTTCAGTTACATCATCTTTAATAATAAAAACTAAATTAAGATTTCCATCTCCTATTTCTCTGCAGCTTAAGTTGTTTTTTTTCGAAAACAAACCTGTTTCTGTTACATAGTCCATAGCCTTCTGTTCATCCAGCATATAATACTGCATAATTAAACCCTCCCTGCCTTGTGGCTTATTAAATTGAACACAGCGATACATGAAACAAATTCTGCATGTTTTTTTAATTTCCTCTTTATTGATGCATTTATTAGTATAGCCGTGAATCACTTGTCTAATTACGTTTGAAATGTTCTTAGAAGGCAATCGATAATGTCTTCTTTTCTATTTAAATTTAGCAAAGAGGTCCTCTTCCTTTATTTTTTCATATAATAATGAAGAAAGATTTTTATTATGGAGGGGAGCATGGCTATGTCTTCTATTAACGACTATCCGTATCACAGTACCTACACGTATCATAATCATTATCCATACATGTTCGGTAAGAATGATTCTGGATTTTTCAACAGAGATATTAAAATTGAGAATGGTACAATGACACTAAATGGCACTGGAATCATAAAAGTACAGCCAGATATTGCTGTTGTAATCCTAGGTGTAGTGACGGAAGGTATGGAATTAAGAAGCACACAACAGGAGAATGCCGAAAAGATACGGAGAATTATCGATACCTTGATTAGGATGGGTATTGAAGAAAGGGGCATAGAAACAGAATCTTATTCAGTTGTACCTCAGTATGACTATTTGGAAGGCACGCAGGTATTCCGGGGATACAGAGTAACAAATAACCTGAAAATAACTGTACGAGATATAAATAGAGTGGGGGAGATTATCGATGCAGCTGTAACAAGTGGTGCCAACATAGTATATAGTGTTAATTTTACAATAGCGGATCCGTCTAATGCTTATAGAAGGGCGCTATCTCAAGCAATTATTGATGCAATTTATAAAGCCAGTACAATTGAGCAAACACTAAGAATTATTGTTGATAAAACACCAAGCACCATACAAGAGGAAAGTGTCGATATGGGAATAGTCCGAGAAAGAGATGAATTCTTAGCGCCAATCGCTGCAACGCCAATAGTCAGCGGAGAAATTGAAATTATTGCTAGAATAAAAGCTACTTTTGCTTACAGAAAACTTGTTCTGTCTATATAGTAATAAAAAAGCCAAGAGATTATTTGGAGAGATTTGTACGATTTTTATTTACTTTACTGCCTAAATATGTGATAATAAAATGTTGTGAACTATGGATAGTGTTATGTTTACTTGATGCTTAAGGATATGCATTTGATAATGAATTCATAAAGTGAGGAGAAACCAATGAAAATAGGATTTGACCACAAAAAGTATTTAGAAGAGCAATCCAAGTATATTTTGGAAAGAGTTAATCACTATGATAAGCTGTATCTTGAGTTTGGCGGCAAGCTGCTGTTTGATCTTCATGCTAAGAGAGTTTTACCTGGCTTTGATGAAAATGCAAAAATTAAACTTCTACATAAGTTGAAAGAAAAAGTAGAAGTGATCATTTGTGTATATGCAGGAGATATTGAAAGAAACAAGATTAGAGGAGATTTTGGAATCACCTACGATATGGATGCTTTACGATTAATTGACGATTTGAGAGCAAATGAACTCGATGTAAATAGTGTTGTCATAACAAGATATGATGGACAACCGGCAACTACAGTCTTTATTAATAAATTAGAGCGTAGGGGAATAAAGGTATATACCCATAGAGCAACAAAGGGGTATCCAAGCGATGTAGATACCATTGTTAGTGATGAAGGATACGGGAAAAATCCATATATAGAGACATCAAAACCAATCGTAGTAGTAACGGCACCTGGCCCAGGAAGCGGCAAATTGGCAACTTGTCTTAGCCAGTTGTACCATGAGCATAAGCAGGGAAAAGTAGCCGGCTATTCGAAGTTTGAAACATTCCCGGTATGGAATGTGCCTTTAAAGCATCCCTTAAATATAGCTTATGAAGCTGCAACTGTAGACCTTAAAGATGTAAATATGATTGACTCGTTCCATTTTGATGCATATAATCAGATCGCAGTAAACTATAACCGTGATATTGAAACATTTCCTGTATTAAGAAGAATTATTGAAAAAATAACAGGAGAAGAGTCCATATATAAATCACCCACAGATATGGGAGTCAATCGGGTAGGCTTTGGCATCATTGATGACGAGGTAGTGAAAGAGGCATCAAAACAGGAAATCATTAGAAGATATTTCAAAACAGGCTGCGAATATAAAAAAGGTTATGTCGACAAGGAAACCTTTGATAGAGTAAAGCTGATTATGGAAGAACTCGTATTAAAACAGGAGGACAGAAAGGTAGTTTTACCTGCAAGAAATCGTTCATCTAGGCTAAAAGAAGAGGCGAACAAGAATGAAGTGTGTCCTGCTGTTGCGATAGAGCTTAATGATGGTACCATATTGACGGGAAAAGGTTCTGCAGTGATGAATGCAGCATCGGCAGTCATTTTAAATGCTGTTAAGTATTTTGCAAATATCTCTGATGAAATCCATCTTATTTCTCCAGTAATTTTGGAACCTATCATAAATTTAAAAACGAAGACATTAGGAGATAAAAATACAGCACTGGATTGTGAAGAAATATTAATTGCGCTGAGTATATCTGCTGCCACAAATCCAACGGCCCAGGTAGCTATGGAAAAGTTAGCGCTTCTCAAAGGATGTCAAGCCCATTCTACAACAATTTTAAGTAGAAATGATGAACAGACCTTTAGAAAACTTGGTATAGATATAACCTGTGACCCTGAGTATCCTACCGATAGCCTGTATTATAATAATTAGCAGTATAAAATCGGCTATAAATAAATACTAAAGCAAGCTCAAGCTGCACAATGTGCGGCTTTTGTTGTTTCATCCGATTTGGTTAAAGAGTTTTTTAGAAGGGAATCACTATACATTGTGCCCATTGATTTTTACTATTTCTTCAAATCGTACCGAAAAAATAATCTGAAAATTATAAAAATAATATTGTAAGCATAATTCCATAATGCTATAATCAAAACATGAAAACCGTTACATTTTTTTATTCTAAATTTATATGTTTTTTCATATTAGTGTATAAGAAGTAGTAAAAAGTGATGAATAAATAGCAGTAACAAACATCATATAACAAATCTTGATATTTTTTTTAAAATATTAATGTAACGGATTACAAAATGGAGGCAAAAAGATGGCGACTATAAAAGATGTAGCAAGAGAGGCAAGAGTGTCCGTGGCTACGGTTTCGAGAGTTTTAAATAAACATGATAATATTTCCCTGAAAACGAAATTAGTTGTGGAAAATGCAATTGAGAAACTAAATTATGAGCCGAACATGTTAGGGCGAAATCTTAGAAGATCAAAAAGTGGAATGATCTTGGCTTTAATGCCAAGTATTTCAAATCCATTTTATTCACAAATCGTAGAAGGAATTGAAGACATTGCAACTAAAAATAACTACACCGTATTAATCAGTGGAACAGATTCTAATATGGATAAAGAAAACCTGTATTTTAATCTTCTAAAGCAAAAGCTGATTGATGGTGTTATCCTGATGAATACACTTCAAGAACCGGAATTTATCAATACATTGGCTAAAAAATATGCGATTATTCAATGTAGTGAGTATAGTGAAGAAGTTGACATACCATTTATCTCTATAGACAATAAAAAGGCGTCTTATGATGCGATTAAATTTTTGATTAAATTAGGGCATAAAGATATTGCGCTCATAAACTCAGATGAAGAATTTCTATATGCACGACGCCGGAAGGAAGGGTATATTGAAGCATTAAAAGAATCTGGGATAAGTATTAGAGAAGAGTTTATGGGGCAGGTAGGATTAGGTTTTGATAATGGAAGGCGCATGGTGAAAAGACTGTTAAAATTAGAAAAACCACCAACCGCTATTTTTGCCGTATCAGACATACTGGCAATTGGTGCTATTAAAGAAATCCATGAGGCGAAGCTGCGTGTTCCCGAAGATATTGCCGTAATTGGTTTTGATAATATAGAATTCGCCAATATGAGTACGCCTTCATTAACCACAATAGCCCAACCCATGTATCAAATCGGTTGTGAAGCAACCAAAATGCTTTTAAAAAGAATAGATAATATAGATACAAAAATTGATAATCTAATTCTAGATTATAACTTAATTATCAGAGAATCTACTTGATGGGAAAATAATTTATCAACGCGGGGAAATCGTATTCATCAGAAGATATTTGTTTGTTTTATAGTTTTTTTCAAAGATCAATAGGTTGAGAAAAATGACAGAAATCATTCACAGTTATTCACGGAATAAGTGTGGATTTAAGAATAAAACAATCATAAAAAAGGGGGAGAAAAATGAAAAAGCTGGTTAGCCTTTTACTTGTTCTTGTAATGGTTTTCACACTGGCTGCATGTGCGCCTAAACAACCGACAGGCGGGGATACTTCCGATGAACAAACTGCCAAGAAAGTATTAGGTGTTGTTATGCCCAATGCAACACATGGCTTTCTCGGGGAAAGTATTAAGCATGCTGAAGCAGAAGTAAAAGCTCTTGCAGAAGCGAATGGTTTTGACTACAAGTTTCTTACATCAAAAGAGTCCTCTGAGCAAAACAATCAGATCGATACCCTTATAAATGAAAAGGTTGATGCCATTGTGCTATGGCCTCACAATGGAGATGAGTTAAGATCTGCTGCACAATCTGTTATGGATGCAGGAATACCGTTAATCATCTATGACCGCTTAATCAATGGATTTACGCCAACGGCCACCATTATGGGCGATAATGTAAGCATTGGGGAACTAACTGGAAAGTATTTTAACAACTATTTTGCTGAAGAACTAAAGGCTGGTGAAGTACAAATTTTAGAATTTAAGGGGGATAATTCAACAGTACCACAGCAGAGGCATGATGGATTTTTGAAAACCGCAGACAAAAACTTTAAAATTGTTCAATCTTTCAGTACGGATTGGCAGCGGGCAAAGGCTCAGGATCAAATGGAAAACTTATTGAATACAAGTAAGCCGGAAGATATTGAGAAAATTAAAGCTGTTTTTACCCATGATGATGAGGTTGTCTTGGGAGTTTTAGATGCGATCAGTGGATACAAGGGACCTACTAAGTTGAATATAAAGCTAGTATCTGGTGTTGGGGCAAGAAGAGAGAATCTTGATACATTCAAACCTACATATGAAACACTGCAAGTAGATCAGGTTACATATGCTTTTTCGCCTGCATACGTCCGTCAGGCTGTTAAATTGGGCTTAGAAGTTTTGGAAGGAAAAACACTTCAAAAAGACTATCTGATTCCTACGGAGGAAGTTGATAGATCCAATGAAGAGGCATTCCGTAGCTCAGAAACATATAAAATTAGATATAGTATCCAGTAGATATTGATAAAATGAAGAGCTATTCTGAGTATCGACCGATAAATTTTTATCGGTCGATACCAATTATACAAGTACTTCATAAGTGTGTATATGTGTTTTATCTTAAAACTTTCAAAGATAGGCTGTGAAAAAATGATATTAGAAATGAAAAATATATCTAAATATTTTGGTCCGGTAAAGGCTTTGTCTGATGTTAGTTTTACGGTACGAGATTCGGAGATCCATGGTTTGCTGGGTGAAAATGGAGCCGGAAAGACTACATTAATGAATATTTTAGCGGGTGCTTTTCCGCCTTCGAGTGGACAGATTTATTTCAATGGAGAAGAAATCAAAGAGATGACTACGCGAAAATCTACAGCCTTGGGAATTCGATTTATCCATCAAGAGTTGAATCTTGTTAATGATTTAAAGGTTTATGAAAACCTATTTCTTGGAGAAGAAATAAAAAATAAGTATGGTTTTTTAGATAAAAAGACAATGATTAAAAGATCAGCTAAGGTTTTTGAACGTATGAAGGTGGAAATCGATCCGGAAGAAATGGTGGAATATCTTGAAACTTCAAGAAAGCAGCTGGTTGAAATTGCTAAAGCACTTCTTTTTGAATCAAAATTAATTATTATGGACGAGCCTACTACTGCGTTAACTAATAAGGAGATCCAATCCTTATTTGATATTATGAGAATCCTAAAAAAAGAAGGTGTAAGCATTATCTATATCTCGCATAAAATGCCGGAGCTTTTCGAGATCTGTGATGAATATACGGTTCTTAGAGATGGTAAGTTTATTGACTCAGGAAAATTCAAGGATATTAATGAGAAAAAGGTAACAGAGTTGCTGGTTGGGAGAAAAATTATAGATTTAGAGATTGAAGAAAGGACGATTTCTGATGAAGAACTATTGTCCGTAGAAGGTTTGACCTGTTCAGTTTTTAAAGATATATCCTTTAAGCTGCGATGCGGCGAGGTATTGGCTATCACTGGTTTGCACGGAGATGGGAGAAGAGAATTGGCTGAGGCTTTGTTTGGGGCACGCAAGGTTGATTCAGGTACTATATCCTTGCATGGAAAAGTGGTAGGCACCAGGAGTATTAAGAATGTAATGAACAGTGGTATTGCTATGGTTCCTAGAAATAGGAAAGAGCGAGCAATTATTAAAGATATGAATATATTAGACAATTTGTCTATCGCTTTTTTTGTAAATAGTCATAAAAATTTATTTATAAAAAGAGCAGATGAGATCAGACGATACACAAAGAACAAAGAAGCTGTGGGGATAAAAGCTGGAGATCCGCAGAACTTGATTACCTCCTTAAGTGGAGGCAATCAACAAAAAGTTATTATTTCTAGATGGCTGGAACTAGATTCAGATGTGTATATATTAGATAATCCAACACAAGGAATTGATGTGGGCGCAAAATTTGAAATCTATAAGTTAATAAGTAATCTTGCAAAAAAAGGAAAAGGATTGGTCGTTTTTAGTTCTGAATTCCCCGAGATATGGAAGATTGCAGATCGCTGTATTGTTATGTATAAGGGTGGAATAAATACAATCTTATCAAGAGAGCAGTTGAGTGAAGAAAATGTTATGTTCTATGCTACTGGCTCAAATTTGGAGGTGCAAAAATGAATATTGAGGATTATAAGACCAAACTACAAAAATTCTACAGCAATTATAGTTATTTGGTTTCTTTTGCAGTTCTATTTATCATTGCAACCGCCATTAATCCGAGATTTTTAACCTATACCAACTTATCTACTTTGCTAAAACAGGCTGCAATCATTGGGATAGTAGCATTAGGGATGAATCTTGTTATTATTGCAGGGATGATAGATTTATCTGTTGGGTCTATGGTAGCTTTAACTGCTGGGTTAGGTGTACTTGTGCTCAATCATACGGGTAGTATATTTTTGATGTTGATATTTTCAATGATTTTAGGGACTTTTTTGGGTTTATTTAATGGCTTGTTAGTTACAAAGGGAAGAATTGCTGCCTTTATTGTAACATTGGCTACTATGTCTGCTTATCGGTCAATTATTGTTCAGTTGGGTCAGGGTGGCCCCTTTAGTGTTGCTAGGGAGAAATTTGATAGTTTTCGTATTATCGCAGCGGGAGAGACTTTCTTGATTCCAAACCTAGCAATTATTTTTGTACTGATTACTGCAGCGATAACTATAGTTATGAATCAAACGAAGTTTGGGAGATATGTTTATGCAGTTGGCAGCAACGAGCATGCAGCAAAGCTAACGGGGATTAATGTGGATTTTATTAAAACCATGACCTTTGTAATAACGGGTTTTCTTTCTGGAATTTCTGCATTTTTACTGGCTTCCCGACTCACATCAATCACTGCACCTAACGCAGGTATGGGATTTGAGCTAGACGCCATCGCCTCTGTTGCAATTGGTGGGACAGCCATGTCTGGTGGTAGGGGTAAAATTGCAGGAACTTTCCTAGGGGCTATTATGCTCCAAATGATTAATAATATACTGGTGATCGCAAATATACCACCATTTCTTGAGGGTTTGGTAAAAGGAATTATTATTATTCTGGCAGTATTATTCCAAAGTAAGAAAAAGTAATTCTCCTAACAACTGTTATTGATACCTGTGGTGCAGGAAGTGCTGCAAATCCAGGTGTTGTACCGATCTTAGCACCAGGGATCAGGTAAAAGCAGGTTTGTTGAGAAAAAAGCAATGAATGAAGGGGGAAATAGGAATGAGAAAGTTCAAAGCAGGAGTAATCGGAATTGGGTTCATTGGCGTAGCGCATGTTGAAGCATTACGCAGGATTGGGAATATTGAAGTAGTAGCTATTGTAAACCCGAACGATGCAGCGGAAAAGGCAAAAATGTTGTGTGTGCCCAAGTGGTTTGACGATTATAGAGAAATGCTGGATACGGTAGATTTAGACGTAGTTCATATCTGTACGCCGAATCACACCCATTACGAAATTGCCATGTATGTGCTGCAAAAAGGAATACATGTTGTATGCGAGAAGCCTTTTACGACTACAGTAAAAGAAGCACAAGAGCTTGTGGCGATTGCAAAAGAAAAGGGGCTTATAAATGCCGTTAACTTCCACAATCGGTTTAATCCAATGATTTATCAGCTTAAAAAGATGATTCAAAATGAAGAATTGGGAGAAGTTTTTTCAATACATGGGGGCTACGTACAAGATTGGCTTCTTTATGATACGGATTATAATTGGAGAATAAATTCTGAGGAGTCTGGAAAGACCAGAGCAGTAGCTGATATTGGCTCCCATTGGATGGATACTGTGGAAAATGTTACGGGACTTAAAATTGTAGAAGTTTTTGCAGAGTTTACAACCTATCATAAGACAAGAAAGAAATTGTTAAGACCCATTGAAACATTTAAACGTAGTCAGGCAGCATCTGCTGATTACGAAGAAGTTCCTATTGATACAGAAGATATTGCATTCTTGCTTTTCCGTTTTAATAATGGTGCAAAGGGAAATGCTACAATATCTCAAATGTGTGCGGGCAGAAAAAATAAAATATCCCTTTTTATCTCTGGATCCAAACAATCTGCTGAGTGGGATTCGGAAAACCTCAACGAGTTATTTTTAGGTAGACGTGATGGCTATAACCAAATAATCGTAAAAGATCCTTCGATAGTACATGAAGGTACAAAGACAATCATCAGTTATCCCGGTGGACACGTAGAGGGTTTCCCAGATACATTCAAACAATGCTTTGCACAGATTTACCAATCTATTGAAGGGAATAGATCATTGAGGGATTTTGCGATCTTTGAGGATGGACTTAGAGGAATGATACTCTGTGAAAAGATCATGGAGAGTGTACAAATCGGTCAATGGGTTAAGGTAGAGTAGTTTATATAGAAGATTCATAAATTAAAAATCAATAAAAACTAAAGGAGGAGATTTATGAGCAGACCAGTTACTTTATGTACAGGACAGTTTGCAGATCTATCTTTTGAAGAGGTATGCAAAATTGCAAGTGAAATGGGTTATGATGGGCTTGAGATTGCCTGCTGGGGAGACCATATGAATGTTCGGAGAGCAGTCCTTGATGAAGCTTACTGCAAAGAAAGGTTGGATATTTTAAAAAAATATAATCTGAAGTGCTGGGCGATCTCAGGACATCTAGCAGGACAATGTGTTGGAGATGCATATGCTTATGATGTAAGACTGGATAATTTTGTACCAGATGAGCTCAATGGAAAGCCTGAAGCTATTGGCGAATGGGCAATCAAGGAGATGGAATATACAGCACAAGCCGCTCAAAATATGGGATGCTATGTGGTTACTGGTTTTATGGGTTCGCCTATTTGGAAGTACTGGTATTCATTTCCTCAGACTACAGAGGAAATGGTGGAGCAAGGATTTGATACGATCGTAAAGGTTTGGACACCTATATTAGATGTATTCAAAGCATGCAATGTTAAATTTGCACTAGAAGTACATCCCACTGAAATCGCTTTTGATTATTATACGGCTGAAAAACTGTTGGAAAAGTTCAACTTGCATCCAAGTCTTGGTTTTAATTTTGATCCCAGTCATCTTCTTTGGCAAGGTGTGAGTCCAGTTATATTCCTGCGAGATTTTAAAACCCATATTTATCATGTGCATATGAAGGATGTAGCGGTTAGATTAGACGGTAAAGCCGGGATATTAGGTTCGCACATGAGCTTTGGAGATCTGCGCAGGGGATGGAATTTCCGTTCCTTAGGACATGGAGATGTTCAATTCCCTGAAATCATTCGTGAACTGAATGCAATGAATTATAAAGGTCCCCTCTCTGTAGAGTGGGAAGATAGTGGTTTAGATAGAATGTTTGGTGCAAAAGAGGCCCTCGAATTTGTGAAAAAAATCAATTTTACTTCCTCTAATATTGCCTTTGATGACGCAATGAGAGGTTAAGAAGTTTTAAAAATAGTTTATATATCATAGATTAACGCCATTACAACCAAATGTATTTTTGTAGGGGCAGGCCTTGTGTCTGCCCGTTTTTCGGAACAACAGGGGCTGTTCTCTACAAGTATGTTCCATTTTAGAAGCGTTTATATTTAAAAAGAAGTGACGAATAAGGCCGTCACTTCTTTTTAAATCTACGTAGCATGAAAAAGTTGTTTAAAGTAGTAGATATTTCTTTACATCAATATATTAAACAAGATATACTTGTTTTAATTATGAGGATAAATATAGGGTTACATAACAGTATGGAAATAAATGCAAATGTTAATTTGGGATCAAATATATGGAGGTAGGTTATGAATATCAATGTTGTATACTTGGGTAAAAAGGATTATCAAGAAACCCTTGTAATACAGGAAAGACTCCTACTTATGAGACAACAGGAAAAAATTATTGATACACTTATTCTTGTGGAGCATCCTCCGGTTTTAACCTTGGGAAGAAGAGGTGAGCATACAAATATTGTTGTTTCGAAAGAAGTTCTTGAGAAACAAGGAATATACATATACGAAGTGAACAGAGGAGGAGATGTAACTTATCATGGTCCTGGACAACTTGTTGGATATCCTATTTTCGATCTTAATAATTATGATCGAGATATAAAAAGTTTTGTTATAAGAATTGAGCAGGTTATTATTAGTCTTCTAAAAAATGAATATGATATTGAAGCCTATATAAAGGATAAAAAATATACAGGGGTATGGGTAAATGAAAAGAAAATAACTGCTATTGGTATCGCTGTGAAACGTTGGGTTACGATGCATGGGTTTGCTTTTAATGTAAATACGAATCTTGAACACTATCATTGGATTAACCCTTGTGGAATAACTGATAAAGGGGTAACTTCATTAGAAAAGCTTCTAGGAAGATCCCTGGACTTAGAAAAGGTCAATCTACAAGTGGTTCATCATCTCTGTCAAGTTTTTGATTGTTCAGCTATCTTTAAGGATAAAGAATGGATTCGGCAAATAACAGGAGGATTAGAGTGATGCATAAGACCAAGCCAGACTGGTTGAAAATAAAAGTTACAGGTGGAGAAAACAGGAAGCAGGTCGAAGAGATTCTCAACAGATTATCCTTACATACTGTATGTGAAGAGGCAAATTGTCCAAATCTCATGGAGTGTTTTTGTAAAAAAACAGCCACTTTTATGATTCTAGGGAATGTGTGTACACGAAAATGCACATTTTGCAATGTTATGAAAGGTTCTACATTACCAATAGATCCAGATGAACCCTTGAACATAGCAAAAGCGGTAAAAGAATTAGGCTTAAAGCATGTTGTTATCACCTCTGTAACAAGGGATGATTTACCCGACGGCGGTGCAGAGCACTTTGCGAACGTAATAAGAGAGATAAGATCCATCGATAGACATGTTGCTATTGAGGTTTTGATACCAGATTTTCTCGGAGCTTTAGATTCGCTCAGACAGGTTATCTCTGCAAAACCCGACATTATCAATCATAATATTGAAACCGTATCTAGACTTTACCCATCAGTTCGTCCAATGGCTGTCTATAGCAGATCACTAGAGCTGTTGAAAAATGTTAAAGAGATGGATCAATCTATATTAACGAAATCAGGTATAATGGTAGGATTAGGTGAGGAGCAAGATGAAGTTATAGAGGTTTTTAGAGATTTGAGAATGAATAGATGTGATATGCTTACTGTAGGACAATATCTAGCACCCTCTAAAAATCATCATCCTGTTTCTGAATATGTACATCCAGAAATATTTGATCAGTATAAACAAATCGGGGAAGAAATGGGTTTTTATCATGTGGCATCTGCACCTTTGGTTCGGAGCTCTTATATGGCAGATAAAGCTATATTGTAGTTTAAGTTGAACATATAGAAGGTCGGGATAGCCTCTTAAAAAGCTTGCATGAAATACTTGTCTTATCTAGTAAGATAGGACAAGTATTTTACTGTTATATGTTATGTTAACAATTTTGAATTTATTCAACCATATAGGATCATAATAATTTTAAAAAAGAAAGGTAATGAATATGAAGAATAATTTTTATTCACTTGGAATTAGTACGGAAATAGTAGATTTATTAAAGGAAAATGGTATAACCGAACCGACATCAATCCAGATGCAGGCAATTCCCATGCTTTTAATGGGAAAAGATATTATTGCTCAAGCGCAGACTGGAACGGGGAAAACTCTAGCTTTTATTTTACCAATGATGGAAAAAATAGATGTAAATAAAACGAATGTACAAGCATTGATTATTACACCAACCAGAGAATTAGCGATACAGATTACGGCAGAGACGAAGAAGCTTGCCGCTGAAAAAAAAGTAAACATACTGGCAGCCTATGGTGGACAAGATGTAGAGCAACAAATCAGAAAACTTAAAGGAAATATACATTTGGTAATTGGCACCCCAGGACGTCTCTTGGATCACCTTAGGAGAAAAAGCATAAGCCTTGCGCAGCTTGAAATGCTTGTATTAGATGAAGCAGATCAAATGCTGCATATGGGATTCTTAAAAGAGGTTGAAGATATTTTACGCCAGACACCGAAAAACCGTCATACTATGTTATTCTCTGCAACAATGCCAAAAGGAATTCGGGCAATTGCCTCACGCTACATGAAAGAATCTATTCATATTCGTGCACAGAGTAAGAATATAACTCTGGATGAAATCAAACAAATTGTCATTGAAACAACTGATAGGGGTAAGCAAGATGCGCTTTGTAAAGCTATTGACGAGTATAAGCCTTTTATGGCAATCATTTTCTGTCGGACAAAACGGCGTGTCACTGCTCTTAATGAGGCATTGCAGCAGCTTGGATATAATTCTGATGAACTGCACGGTGATCTGACACAAGCAAAACGGGAAAAGGTAATGAATGCTTTTCGTAAAATCCAAATACAGCTTCTGGTAGCAACGGATGTAGCGGCCCGTGGACTGGATATAGAAGGAATGACCCATATATTTAACTATGATATTCCGCAAGATGCAGAAAGCTATATCCATCGCATCGGACGTACGGGACGGGCGGGACAGAGTGGTGTTGCAATTACTTTTGTAACACCTAGAGACCGTGAAGCGCTAAGTTTGATTGAAAAAGGGATTGACATGCAGATAGAAAGGAAGAAAATTGCTAAGGAAGTCGACCGTAGAGAGAGTAAACTTAGAGATGTTGAAACAAGAGGCTATGGTAAGAAAAAACCATTAAATAGCGCCCGCGATAAAGGATTTGGAGGAAATAAAACCTCAGATAAGAGAAGTGCGCGTAGTGGCAAAGCAAAAGATGGTAATCGGAGACCCGATAATAAAACCGCAAAAGGAAAAAGCCTGGGAATGACTAAAAGCAAGACCCACCATCGAGGAAAGAAATCGTAAATAAAAAATGCTGTATTCTTTATTATAAAGATACAGCATTTTTTATTTATAGGATTTTACGGAAGATTATCTAAAATAAACCTTCATATTTAAAACCTAGGGAATTTAGACGAATTATGGGATAAGCCCCCTAAAATCTGATAAAATTACTTGTAAGGAGGAGAAACTCAATTTTAATATAGAAGGATATCTAAAGAACGTTTGATAAGAGGAGATTGATGTGATGAAAATAGCATTTATAGCACCATATGAGGAGTTAGCTGACTTAGTAAAAGAAACCTCTCAACAAATGGAAATAGACTTGGATGTTTTTGAAGGCGCTTTTGAAGCTGGTGTTAAAATAGCAACGGTCCTTGAGAAAGAAGGATATGATATTATGATTAGTCGTGGTGCAACCTATTCTCTGATATCAAAAAGCGTTAAGGTGCCTGTTTTAAATTGTGCAATAACCTCTTTTGATATATTGTATGCAGTTGAGGAAGCCAGGAAGTTATCAAAAACAATAGGCCTTATTCTATCTGAATCCGTGGCTTTTAACGCACAACTATTATCGGAGATATTCCATGTGGACTTATTATACATGACTTCCTATGAAAAAAGTACAGAAGCAATTACCTTAGTAGAAAAAGCAGTAGAAGCAGGCGCTGAGGTAATCATAGGCGGAATTCTGACAAAACAGCATGTGGAATCATTAGGACGTCAGGGAGTACTACTTAAAACTGCACAGGAGACTGTAAGGCAAGTAATACAAAATGCAGTGGAAATCATTCACATTGCAAGACAGCAAATGCTAGAGGCGGAGAGAGTAAAGCAAATCATCCACTTTGCGCATGAAGGGATCATTGTTACTGATCCAGAAGGAATGGTTACAGTATTTAATCCTGCAGCAGAAAAAATTATGGATATTAAGGCGTCGGATATAATAGGTAATAGAGCAGATCAATTTATTCCTACTACGGGTTTGATCAAGGTATTACATACAGGAGAAAGTCAGGTTGGAGAGATTCAAAAACATAATAATAGTACGATTATAGCGAATAGAATACCGATTATTATAAAAGATAAGGTGCAAGGCGCCGTAGCTACTTTTAAAGATATAAGTGAAATTCAGGATATTGAAATGAAAATTCGTTCGGAAATATACAAAAAGGGCCTGGTTGCTAAATATACTTTAGAACATTTTGTAGGAAAGAGTGAATCTGTAAAAAAATTGCTATCAAAAGCTAAAAAGTATGCTGCTTCAGATTCTACGGTCCTGATTCATGGTGAATCCGGCACTGGAAAAGAAATTTTGGCTCAAGGCATTCATAATGAGAGCAAAAGAAAGAACTATCCTTTTGTTGCAGTGAATTGTTCTGCAATACCGGAGCATCTATTAGAAAGTGAACTTTTTGGGTATGATGAAGGTGCTTTTACCGGTGCCAAAAAAGGTGGAAAGATGGGACTTTTTGAATTGGCACATAAAGGTACTATTTTTTTAGATGAAATAGGCTCTATGTCAAAGAACTTGCAAGGAAGCTTGCTCAGGGTTTTGCAAGAAAAAGAAGTTTGGCGCGTTGGCTCCAATAGAGTTGTTCAAATTGATGTACGCGTTATTGCTGCAACGAATAGAGATTTGCTTAAAGAGGTGGAAAAAGATTTATTTAGGAGAGATCTTTATTATAGGCTGAATGTTTTGAAGCTGCAAACCGTACCCCTTCGAGAGAGAAAAGAAGACATTCGTGAATTGTTGGAATATTTTATAGAGAACTATGCTGATCAGAAATTTATTCAAATTAATTCTGATTTTATCAGTAAACTAACAGAATATCATTGGCCTGGAAATGTAAGGGAATTGCAAAGCTTTGTTGAAAGATTGGTTTTGCTGGGAGACGAAGAGGACTCTGAAAACATTTTATTTGATTTTGTTGATAAGCAAATTAATTATAACAGTGATGATCAAAAAA
Organism: Geosporobacter ferrireducens; assembly: GCF_001750685.1. Taxonomy (GTDB): domain Bacteria; phylum Bacillota; class Clostridia; order Peptostreptococcales; family Thermotaleaceae; genus Geosporobacter; species Geosporobacter ferrireducens. The sequence goes on from NZ_CP017269.1 coordinate 5,392,327, forward strand.
TGTGTTTGAAAGATACTTTCAACATAAAAAAAGATACGTTAAGAGAGATGGAAAAGGAAATTATTTTAAAAACTTATATAGAATATGGAGAAAATATGACAGTTACAGCTGAAATGCTGGGAATGAGTCGTACCACAATGTGGAAAAAGCTAAAGGAATATAAAATGTTAAGAAAATAAACGAACAATAAAACGAACGTCAACTTAGTTAACGTTCGTTTTATTGTTTCTTCTTAATAAAGCAAGCATATTACTTTAGAATATGTTGGCATATATATTGCGTGTATAAATCCAAATGATTGCGCAAAATCTTTAATAAAGAATTTATATAGTCAATTTTTGCTGCAAATATTTTACCGCAAGGTTCCTAATCGTTATCCAAATTTTGCATAAAAATTATAGTTATATTATTATATAAGGAAGGGGGTTGTATATGAGGATGATAATTGTAAAAAAAATTTTGACTGCCCAACAGGGCTACAGACTGTTGGATAAAAAATATTACAGAACTGGAAACGTATAGATGCAGTTAAGTTCAGAACATATTATAGGTATTATTCATACAGGAGAATTTATATTTTATCTGGAAGAATCAAGAAGCAATTAAAAAAGAAGGTCATAAACCTTTATTATAAAATTAAATGATGATGTGGAGGATGTAAAATGGATATTAAAAAAGAAGCAATAAAAAAGCATGGAGAGTGGAAAGGAAAAATAGAAGTTGTTAGTACTGTTCCCCTTGGAAATAAGCAGGATCTGTCTTTAGCTTATACTCCCGGTGTAGCAGAACCTTGTCTCGAAATAGAAAAGGACAGAAACCTAGCTTATGAATATACGAGAAAATGGAACCTCGTTGCTGTTGTCACAGACGGAACAGCAGTTTTAGGATTAGGAGATATTGGTCCAGAAGCGGCTATGCCGGTAATGGAAGGAAAATGTGTGTTATTTAAAACCTTTGCTGATGTGGATGCATTCCCAATCCTTATTGATACAAAGGATACAGAAAAAATTATTGAAACAGTAAAGCTAATTTCTCCAACCTTTGGTGGAATAAATTTAGAAGATATTGGTGCGCCAAGATGTTTTGAAATTGAGGAAAGACTTAAAAAAGAATTAAATATTCCTGTGTTTCATGATGATCAACACGGAACAGCAATTGTGGTAATTGCAGGGGTTATCAATGCATTAAGGCTAGTGAAGAAAGATGTGGAGGATATAGCGGTTGTTGTAAATGGAGCAGGGGCTGCAGGAACTGCGATCACAAATATGTTGATCAATTTAGGTGTAAAAGACATCTTATTATGCGACAGACAGGGAATACTTTATCCTGGAGCTCCTGATAATGATCCGCACAAGGAAGACATGGCAAAGATAACAAATAAGAACAAAAAACAAGGATTATTAAAAGATGCCATGGAAGGAGCCGATGTATTTATCGGAGTTTCCGCAGCAAATACGGTAACAGAGGAAATGGTTAAGAGAATGAATCGTGATGCAATTGTTTTTGCAATGGCTAATCCTGTTCCGGAGATTATGCCTGACTTGGCAAAGAGAGCTGGTGCCAGAGTAGTAGGAACCGGAAGATCTGATTTTCCAAATCAAGTAAATAATGTTCTTGCTTTCCCTGGTGTATTTAGAGGTGCATTAGATGTTAGGGCAAAAGAAATCAATGAAGAGATGAAATTAGCTGCAGCGCAAGCGATTGCAGCGTTAATTGCTGAGGAAGACCTTCATGAAGAATATATTATACCTGATGCATTCGACCTGAGAGTGGCTGACAAAATCGCGAAAGCTGTAGCACAAGCAGCAATAGACACAAAGGTTAGTCGGATCTAGCAGATCAGGATTCAAAATTAATTTCAGAAGGAAGGATTAGAATGGAATTTATATTGGGGTTCGATAAGAAAACCATGACATTTAAGATTGATCAAAATAATTTAATGACTGTATTAGAGCCAAATAAGATCAACATAGAAAGCAGCGGCGTTGCAGAGGTTAAAAGGTCTCTGCTTGAGCCGATCGGATCACCTAGACTAAAGGAGATTTTAAAAACAGGAGAAAAAGTTGTTATTATTACGAGTGATATTACAAGGCCGATGCCGAGCAAAGTTGTTTTGCCGATACTTTTAGAGGAACTTTATGAAGCTAATATTTCTGACAAAGATATCAAAATCGTATTTGCTCTTGGAAGTCACAGAAAGCATACAGAAGAGGAAAAGAAGTACCTTGTAGGGGAAGCTATTTATGAAAGAATTGAATGTATTGATTCTGATGTAGAAAATTGCATAAATCTTGGACAAACTTCCCTGGGTACACCTGTAAATATCTTTAAGCCTGTGGCAGAAGCAGACAGAAGAATCTGCTTAGGCAATATAGAATATCATTATTTTGCAGGATACAGCGGCGGGGCAAAGGCAATCATGCCTGGTGTTGCCACCAGAGAAGCTATTCAAGCCAACCACAGTATGATGGTAAGAAAAGATGCAAAAGCAGGAACTTTAGAGGACAATCCTCTCAGAAGAGATATTGATGAAATATCAAACTTTTTATCAATTGATTTTATACTCAATGTAGTCCTTGATGAGAAAAAGAATATTATCAAATCTGTAGCAGGACATTATTTGGAAGCCCATAGAGAAGGCTGTAAATTCCTAGACCAGTTATATAAAATCTACATGGAGCAGCCAGCAGATATTGTAGTTGTTTCACCTGGAGGTTTTCCAAAAGATATAAATGTGTACCAAGCACAAAAAGCATTGGATAATGCCCAACACGCTGTTAGGGATGGAGGAATTATTATATTGGTAGCATCCTGTAAGGAAGGGCTAGGAGAACACACCTTTGAACGTTGGATGACTACCTCAAACTCTCCGGAAGAAATGATTGTTAATATACAAAAAAAATTTGAATTGGGGGGGCATAAGGCAGCTGCAATTGCCATGGTGCATCAGCGGGCAAGGATATTCCTGGTTTCCGATTTAGAGGATGATTTTGTAAGGAAGATATTCCTTGAACCTTATAAAGAGGTAGAAACTGCATTGAAAAGTGCCTACAGTATTTTAGGAGAAGATGCAAAGGTTTTGGTGATGCCTTATGGCGGATCAACATTACCTGTAGTCAACAAGGCTTAGTAAAGTAGTGTTGTCAAGTCAGCAGAAAGCAGGGAGGTTAGTAATATTTCTCTGCTTTCCTATTTATGAGTGGATGATTTAATTAGAGTTGATTATAATAAGATTATATGTACATACAGCGTCTTAACTATTGTATAAAATGATGAAGATAAATATTAATTAAAGGCGGTACAATTTATGACGGGTAATTCTGAAATTTTATATCATGTAAGCAAGGGTGTCGGTTGGATCAAATTTAATCGCTCCCATGCGTTAAATGCACTTTCCTTTGAGATGATTGAGAGCCTGTATAAAGTTTTGCAGAAATGGAAAAATGATGACTGCGTAGCCATTATTTGTATCGAAGGGGAAGGCGACAAGGCTTTTTGTGCAGGAGGGGATGTAAGAGCATTATATGACTTAAGAGATTCTAATGTTGAAGAATATGCCCTAAAGTTTTTTTCTATGGAATATCGTATGAATATGACCATGCATACCTATCCAAAACCCATACTGGCTTATATAAATGGCATTGTCATGGGTGGGGGCGTAGGTGTTTCCATGGGAGCAAGCCACAGAATCATTACAGAGAAAACGAAATGGGCAATGCCAGAGATGAACATTGGTCTATATCCTGATGTAGGGGGCAGTTATTTTTTAACGAGAATGCCAGGTTATGTTGGTCGTTATTTGGCATTAACTTCTGTTACGATTGGGCCAGTTGATGTTTTATATGCAGGTGCTGCAGACTATTTTATCGATAGCCGTGCATGGGGTGATGTTAAGGCTGTAATCGAAGGAATGACTTGGATTAAGGATTCTGCAGAGCTGCAGTTAAATGTTTTGCTTGCTGTATCCCAGCAAGTGATATCCTCTAAAAATTTTCAGATGAATTTATTAAATGAATCTACCTTAGCTTTGACTGAAGAAAAAATAACAGAGCATTTTGCCCTTGAAAGAATTGAGGATATTATTTCCAGATTAGAAGCATCCGCAGAAAATGGAGATCTTTGGGCAAAGGAGACTTTAGATATACTGCTGGAAAAATCGCCTACTTCTTTAAAAGTGACCCTTCAGCAGCTTATAAAAGGTGAAAAAAAGAATTTGTTCGATTGTTTTATGATGGAATTAGAGATGAGCATGAATTTTATGAAGAGCCACGATTTCTATGAGGGCGTTAGAGCTGTATTAGTAGATAAGGATAGAATGCCCAGATGGAAGCCGAAGACTCTGTCAGATGTAGCAGAAGAAGATATATCTGCATTTTTTACATACCGCTGGAAAAATGGACAAAATCCATTAGAAGAGTTTTCTTCAATGTTCTAGTTAAAGCATAAAACAGCGTCCAAAAGGGCGCTGTTTTATAGTAAACGGATTATTTCTTTCTCTCTGCTAAAAGGGTATAGGCAATGTTTGGACCGGTGTTGGCGTAAGCAGGACGAATGATTTTATTATCACATACCAGCTGCTCAATCCGGTGCGCACACCAACCTGAAATTCGTGCGGCTGCAAACAGCGGTGTATATAATTCAGGCGGAATATTCAACAGCTCATAAACAAAGCCGGAATATAAATCTACGTTAGCACAGATGGTAAAATCTTCTCCCTTGAGTTCTTTAAATAATTCTAGTGATAACTCTTCGATATTTTTGTATAAATTAAATTCTTCAACACGATCCTTTTCTATTGCCAATTCCAAAGCTTTACTTTTTAGCAATACTGCTCTGGGATCTGATTTTGTATAGATAGCGTGACCCATACCATAGATCAAGCCTTCTCCACTAAAGGCTTCTTTTCTAATAATCTTCCATAAATAATCCTTTAATTGATCCCGATTGCCAGTATCGGACACATTAGCCTTAATATCTTCAATCATTTCACGAACCCTAATATTAGCACCACCGTGTTTAGGCCCTTTTAGGGAACCGACAGCTGCAGTGATGGCAGAATAAGTGTCTGTTCCTGATGAGGATACTACGTGGGTTGCAAAAGCAGAATTATTTCCACCCCCATGTTCTGCGTGAATGACAAAGGATAAATCCAGAATTTCTGCTTCTGTAGAAGAGTATTTATTATTCGGACGAATCATAAATAAAATATTTTCAGCAGTACCGATCCCTTTTTGCGGTGAATGGATGAATAAACTCTTTTTGTTGAAATAATGTGCCTTTGCCTGATAACCATAAGATATTATCGTTGGAAAACGAGCAATTAGCTGAATGCATTGTCTTAGTACATTTGAAATGCTGGTATCGTCTGGATTTTCATCCTGTGAATAGAGTACCAGGATACTTCTTTGCAATTTATTCATGATATCTTTGCTGGGGATTTTTAAAATCATATTTTCTGTAAAGCTGCCAGGCAACTCCCGTTCTTCATCTAAAATCCGGTTAAATTCCTCTAATTCCAGCTTGGAGGGCAGCACGCCGAATAAGAGTAAATAAATACACTCTTCAAAACCTCTTCTTTTTTCATTTTGAAATCCTGAAACGAAGTCTTCGAGATTGATACCTCTGTAATAAAGCTTTCCTGCTGCAGGAACCTTTACCTGATTTACCAGTTCATAGCCCTGAACGTTGCCTACACTAGTAAGCCCGACAATGACACCGGTTCCATTCTCATTGCGGAGGCCCCTCTTTACATTATGTTGTTTGTACAAATCTGGATGAATAAAATTGTTTTTTTCGGCCAATTCGGCTAATCGGGAATAAGCGCGATCATGAAATAAACTGGTCATTGTACAAGCCTCCTATGCATTGATATGATTTTTTATTGTCAACATGTGATCGATAATAGCATTGGACATTTCTGTTGTTGTAGCATTTCCACCTAGATCCTTTGTGATATATTTTCTTTGCCCGATGACTTCCTTTACAGCTTTACAGATCAAATCGGATTTGTTTTTTTCTCCCAGGTATTCCAACATCATTGCACCAGATAGAATAATTGCCGTAGGGTTGGCTATGTTTTTTCCGGCAATGTCAGGCGCACTGCCATGAACCGCTTCAAATATGGCCATGTTATTTCCTACATTTGCACCTGGAACTAATCCTAAACCACCAACTAGACCCGCACATAGATCGGATAGAATATCGCCATACAGGTTTGTCGTTACAATTACTTCAAATTGTGCCGGATTCATGACCAGCTGCATGCACATATTGTCAACAATTACCTCTTGGAGTTGAATCTGCGGATACTCTTTTGAAACCTCCCTAGCACAGGCTAGAAATAGTCCGTCGGTCAGTTTCATAATGTTGGCTTTATGGACCACGGCAACTTTTGATTTGTTATTTGTTTTTGCATACTCAAAGGCAGCTTTGATAATCCTTCTGGAACCTTTTTCTGATATCTGTTTTGTAGCTTCGGCAGTAGTTGGTGTTGTCATTTTTTCAATACCGATATATAAATCTTCTGTATTTTCACGGAAGATGACAAGATCAATATTTGAAAAGGGAACCTTTATTCCAGGAAGTGTTTTCACAGGGCGAATATTTGCATATAAATCATATTTCTTCCGAAAGTGTACATTAATGCTCTGGAATCCTTTGCCGATAGGCGTTGTGATAGGACCCTTTAAAGCAATTTTATTTTTTTCAAGACTTTCAAACACGTTTTCAGGGATGAGTGTACCTTCCTGCTCATATACTTCTAATCCTGCATTAACAATCTCCCAATTAACGGGGACAGATGTGGCCGCTATAACATTTTTTGCGGCATCAACGATTTCTGGGCCAATACCATCTCCTGGTATAAGTGTAAGTTTATACATAAAATCACCTTCCTTTAAAAATTTGATTGTTTTGCGTAGTTTAAATATCCTCCAGCAGCAAGAATTGCTGCATCTCTTTCAGAACCGGTAAATTGCAGAGGAATAAGAATTTCTTTTGTTTTGTTATATAACGTTATGCCTTTATGATTTTTTAGACCGCTAAGGACTTCACTAATTCGTAAATCGTCTAATTCATCAAGGCATAAATAATCTTTTTTATTTACAAAAGTAAGGGGCAATATACCTGCATTAATTAGATTTGCTTTATGAATTCGTGCAAAGGATTTGGCAATGACAACTTTTATTCCAAGATAAAGCGGTACTAAAGCTGCATGTTCACGGCTGGAGCCTTGACCATAATTTTCTCCGCCGATGATGAAACCGCCATTGTATTTCTTGGCAACAATATGAAAGTCATTAGCGATAGTCCCGAAACAGTGTTTTGAAAGCTCTGGTATATTCGATCTAAATGGAAGCAGTGCTGCATGAGAAGGTATAATATCATCGGTAGTCACATTATCTTTTGTCTTTAACAATATCTTTCCTGTCATTGTAGATGCTAAGGGCTCATTTACCGGGAAAGGCTTAATATTGGGGCCCATAACAATTTCATGGTCGGCTCGATGTTCACTGGGATATATAAAGTAGTGATTAGAAACATGATATTGTTTTGGAATCTCAATGACAGGTTTTTCGCCATAAAGGGAAGGATCCGTTATAAAGCCTGTTATGGCAGAGCAGGCAGCAGTTTCAGGACTTACAAGAAAAACACTGGCATCCTTTGTGCCACATCTGCCTTCAAAGTTTCGGTTAAAAGTTCTCAAGGATATAGCTTTTGATTTAGGTGCTTGCCCCATACCGATACAAGGACCGCAAGCTGCTTCAAGAATTCTTGCACCTGCATGGATGAGTGTTCCAAGAGCACCGTTATCCGACATCATTTTTAGTATACTGCTTGATCCGGGTGAAACTACCAAGCTAACATCCGGATGCACTTTCTTTCCTTCTAATATTCTAGCAACCTTCATCAAATCCGTATAAGATGAATTTGTACAACTGCCAATGGCTACCTGATCAATTTTTGTAACTTCAATATCTCTGATAGCTTTTACATGATCAGGGCTGTGAGGCATAGCGCACATAGATGTTATTTCATCAAGGTTAATTTGCATTTTTTCATCATAATGAGCATCTGAATCTGCTGTCAAAGGAACAAAATCTTGGCTTCGTCCTTGTTTTGTCAGAAAATCCTTTGTGATTTCATCGCTTGGAAAAATGGAAGTAGTGGCACCAAGCTCTGCTCCCATATTAGTGATCGTTGCACGATCTGTTGCAGACAGGTTCCGGATACCTTCTCCGGAATATTCAATTATGAAGCCAACACCACCTTTAACACTTAACCGTTTTAATATATATAAGATAACATCCTTTGCAGAAACCCATGACTGAAGACTGCCAACAAGTTCAATATTCATTACCTTAGGCATCTTAAAGAAATAATAGCCTTTTGCCATAGCTACTGCTACATCCAAACCGCCTGCACCTATGCTGAGGGTGCCTATTCCACCACAGGTTGGAGTATGACTGTCAGATCCGATAAGTACTTGGCCGGGCTTTGCAAATCTTTCTAAATGCAGTTGATGACAGATTCCGTTTCCGGGTTTTGAATAGATGATTCCATATTTGGCTGCACAAGTTTTGATGAATTCGTGATCATCTGCATTTTCAAATCCTGCTTGGAGTGTATTGTGGTCGATATAAGCTACAGAAAGCTCTGTCTGTATTTCTTGTATGTCCATAGCGGCTAGCTGCAGATAAACCATTGTACCAGTAGAATCCTGTGTTAAGGTTTGATTAACCTTCACGGAGATTTCGGAACCATCTGTCAGATTGCCCGAAAGTAAATTTCTTTCCAATATTTTATAAACCAAACTCTTACCCAAATAATTCAACTCCTATCTCTATAAAAGTATAATTGCATACAATTATACAAAAATAAATTAAGGTATGTCAAGAGTGAAATGATGTATAAAAAAATAATTATAGATAATAAATATGCAATCAATCCGATATAAAATCCAGTATAATTTTATAATAAGTATTAGAGGATGTATAAATATGAATAATGGATTATTATGATCTGCCTGTATACAACCATATAGGGGCATTATTTGAAATTGAGATAAAACCGGTGCTATGCTTCAAGATTATGGATAGCTGCCATGGAAGACGACCTGGAATAATATTACATTAGGATTAAAGGCAAGAGGGGTTAGTGCCGATGAAATATATGAAAATATATTATGAATGTTTGGACGATGGTGGATTATCTGGATATGTTCTCCGGAATATTGGTACTAAGCGTTCTTGGATTTTTTCTCTTTCAGCTTTTAGATACAACTGAAAAAACTCTGTCCTTGGATCTATACAACAAATAATTGAGAAATAATATTTTTATGGTATAATCAAGTCTAATAATAGCTTAGGATGAGAGGTGTCATATGGCTATCTTTGATCTAATTTTAAAAATTGATACAGCATTGAGGCTGAAGGAAATTGTTTTTATCGGAGAGTCAAAAAAATGGTTTCAAGATGACCATTTAGAAGCAATGATAGGACAAAAAATAGAATATGTTTTGGGGGACTCTATTAAGCCTGAAGGTGGGATTGTTGAAATACAAAACAAATTCTTTAAATACCAATGGATTAATGATATAGATGAAAATACTGTTTATTTAAGCCGTGAAGGCGTATTAATGGATCTATATGAACAAACGATTCGGCATGTAGCTGAAGGGATACAGATCTATGATCGAAATGGATACTTTTTATATGCCAATCCTGCCAGTGAGGATTTGGAATTTTATAAAAATGAGGACTTTAAGGGAAAACATATACTAGACCTTTACGATCTAAAAGAAGAGTATAGTACCATCCTAACGGTATTAAGAACACAAAAGCCTGTAATTAACCGATGTGATCGTTTTAAAATGAAAACAGGAAAAGCTTTGACGACGATCAATAACGGGTACCCATTGAAAATAGATGATATTCTTTATGGTGCAGTTGTTTTTGAAAGTGATTTATCGGCATTAAAAAGGATCAAGAACCGTACCATAAATCTGGAAGCTTATGTGGAAGGCAGACAACCTGCCACACAGGAACAATTATATGCTTTTGATGACATCATCCATGTGTCGGACAAGATGAAAAATATGATTCACTTCGCCAAAAAAGTATCGCTAACGGATTCTTCTGTGATTATTGTTGGAGCTACTGGAACGGGAAAGGAACTAATGGCTCAGAGTATACATTCTTTTAGCCCAAGAAGAGACAAGCCGTTTATTGATATAAACTGCAGCGCTGTTCCCAGCAATCTTTTTGAAAGCATGTTTTTTGGGACAGAGAAAGGCGCGTTTACAGGAAGTATTGCAAAAAAAGGCTTTTTTGAGATGGCAGATGGGGGAACGATTTTCTTAGACGAAGTTAATTCGATTAGTATAGAAATGCAAGCGAAGCTGTTAAGAGTTCTTCAAGAAAAGCGGTTTCAGAGAATTGGAGGAGAAAAGTATCTAAGATGTGATGTACGGATAATAGCTGCTGCGAATGAGGATTTACATGAACTGATGGAGCAGCAAAAAATTCGAAAGGACTTTTATTACAGGATTTCAGCGATTAAAATAGAGATCCCATCCTTAAATGAACGAAAAGAAGATATTCCAATTTTAGCGCGCTATTTTCTAATTGAGTTGTGTAATCAATACAATAGGCCTCAAATGGTTATCTCCAATCAAGTGCTAGATGTGTTTCTTGAATACAACTGGCCAGGAAATGTGAGAGAGTTACAACATGTAATTGAGTATGTATTCAATTGTGCCTCAGAGGATATAGAAGAAGTAGATATCAGCCACTTGCCTGACTATCTATTATCCCCATCAGCACTGGACCATACGAGTATGCGGGATATCAAAAGTTCCAAAGATTTCTTCAATGAAAATAATACGCTGGAAACACAGTTGGCTTTTTTTGAAAAAGAGATCATATATCAGCAACTCCAGAAACATGGAGGGAACATTACAAAGAGTGCAAAATCATTGGGAATTAGCAGGCAAAGTCTTCAATATCGAATGAAAAAGACAGGACTTTCTGTAGAATAGAGCAAAAAAAATTTGCAGTGGTGCCAATTCAATTGGCACCTGTTTTGTTTGAAAAATACTTAATTTAGAGTTGATTGTGGCAGTAGTGCAAAAAAATCATTCATTTGTTCCATTGCTTTTGTATAAAAATCGAAAGGAAGATAAGTATGTATGTATTAATATTTAGTAGAAACCCATGGAAAATCAAGCTTTGAAAAAGTTGACAATATACAGAAAAACAAATCAACTTGGCATTTAATTTGCAATGTATTCTTAAAGAAAAATAGTGCTGTTATAGAGCTAGGTTAGTAATCTGCAATATAAAATTGATTCACAGTGTGACGAAAAAACTAGAAACTGCACAGTATGAGACCTTCACGAGAAATGAATTTTGTGATTGTACCATTTAATTTATTAGGAGGTGATGATTGTGTTTGACAAAGCGAAGGATGCAAAACAAATCGAGAAAGTTGTATTGGGTGGAAAGCTAAATATTGAAGAGTTTATAGCGATTGTACGTTTCGGTGTAAAGGTTGAATTCTCAGACAGCTACTGTAATAAGGTAAGAAAAGCAAGATCGCTGGTGGAAAGATGGGTTGAGGAAAACCGTGTTATGTATGGCATCACTACTGGATTTGGTGCATTATGCACACAGGTGATTTCATTAGAGGAAACGGAACAGCTTCAGAGAAACATCGTCCTATCCCATTCAGTATCTGTAGGAGAACCACTATCTGTAGAAGAAGTGCGTGCAACGATGTTGATGATTCTTCAGAATGTTGGACAAGGATTTAGCGGAGCAAGGTTAGAAACCATAGAAATGTACCGACAGTTTTTAAATCTAGGCCTTACTCCCTTTGCGCCGAGAGAAGGATCTGTAGGATATCTCTGTCCAGAGGCGCATATGGCGCTGGTGTTGATAGGAGAGGGAAAAGCATTTCTAAATGGAGAACTACTGCCTTCAAAAGATGCACTCGAGCGAGTAGGATTAAAACCTATTTCATTGGCTTCTAAGGAGGGGCTTGTACTAACAAACGGTACAACAAGTGCCACCGCATTAGGTGCATTGACGTTATATGATATGCTAAAAGCCTCTAAATGTGCAGATATCATTGGCGCAATGACACTAGAAGTGACAAAAGGAACTATAAGGGCTTTCGATGAAAGACTGATGTCTGTGCGACCACATGAAGAGCAGAGAAGTACAGCAGAAAATGTAAGAAAATTATTGCAGGACTCGCAGATTGCAATAAATCATGAACATTATCGTCTTCAAGATGCATTATCTATTCGATGTATACCACAACTTCATGGTGCGGCAAAGAAGACATTGTTCGATGCGCTAAAGACCATTGAGATAGAGATGAATGGCTGCTCTGATAATCCAATCATATATTCGGAAGATGATGACGGGGAAGCCATATCAGGAGGGAATCCTGATTCATCCTATGTAGGGATAGAGATGGATTCCGCATGTATTGCAGCAACCATGCTGGGAAAAATGTCCGAAAGAAGAAACAATCGCCTCATAGATGGGAATCTGTCAGAATATCCATGGTTTTTAATTAAGAAACCTGGCTTGAATTCGGGATTAATGATTCCCCAATATACACAGGCGGGACTGCTTAATGATATGAAAATACTTTCTCATCCGGCTACAGCAGATGGGATTCCCACTTGTGGAAATCAAGAAGATTACGTGGCAATGGGCTACAATGCATCAAAAAAAGCGCGGCAAGCAGCAGAAAAGCTTGAATACATATTAGCCATAGAGTTGTTATCTGTTTACCAGGCGCATCAGTTTATTGGGGAAAAATTTTCGGCAGGAAGGGCTACACAAGCAGTGTTGGAAGAAATTGCGAGAGCAGTACCCATTACGGATGAGGATATATTTCTATATCCTCACATCAATACGCTAAAGGATTTAATTCATACAGGGAAACTGATTGAGCTGGTTGAAGAAAAGCTGGGGAAGCTATTGTAGGCTAGGTGAGGCTTCGTGAGAGGTTTATAGATAAAATTTAAAAGGTTGTATTGTGCTGGCACAATACAACCTTTTAAATTTGCACTATGACTGTTTAGTATTTGATAAATATGAGAAAATTGCAGGTTTATTTATGTCATAATACAAAAAATACTCAAAATTCGTCGATAAGTAATTATCAGAAATTTCTTGACACTAGTCCTAAACTAAAATAAAATGTTGTAAAACAGAGTGCTTTTTTAGTCAACGAATTGGGAAGGAGGTTAACGGATTTAAAATAATTAGACAATTCCGCCAAGTTTTATTGTTTAGATTGTCCGGATTATTAATGACAGAGCTAATAGAAGATATTAAGCGGCAACAAAAATGAATTTAAAAGTAAGAAGCTATTTATAAAGCATAGATCTAAAATTATCTCCAATAAGAATTCTCCAATTATTCGATTATTACATATGAAATGTACCTTTCAATTCTTTTCTAATGGATCCAATAAGATTTGATTCTTGTCTATTGAAATAATCCAAAAACAGATGCTTCAATTTTTACTGCGTATGTATGCATTCTATTACAAATCCCATGAATATATTTTTTTATAATCTTTATAAGGGCATGAAAATCCCAATATTGCTTGTACGTTGTACTTAGTCTCTTGAAAGACTATTTGAATAGTCTGGTATTTTCATGCAATATATTCATATGGGGTAAATAAGGAGGATATTTATGAAAAGAAAAGTTTTTGTACTTTGTATTGTACTATTGATGATAGTAAGTCTTGTATTTACAGGTTGTACAAAGCCACAGGAAAGTGGAACAACGCCTGCTCCCGCTCCGGCGAAAACACAAGAGTTGTTATTTGCTACCGGCGGTACTGCAGGGACATATTATCCCCTTGGTGGGGCCATCGCTGGTGTGTGGAATGCTAATATTGAAGGGATTAATGTAACAATTCAACCTTCTGGAGCATCTGTAGAGAATCTACGTTTATTAGATTCAAGAGATGCAGATATTGTTATGGCAATGAATAATATTGCGGAAGATGCATGGCAAGGGAAAGGTTCCTTTGAAGGCAAAGAAGTAAAGGGTTTTAAAGCGGTCGGTGTTGTTTATCCTGAGATCATTCAAGGTGTAGGCTTGGTTGAGAGCAATGTAAGAACCATTGCAGACCAAAAAGGAAAAAGAGTAGCTGGGGGGCCTCCAGGCAGCGGAACTGCAGCTACCACGCCTCACATATTTAAAGCATATGGTTTAGAAGCAAGTGATATGACAGTTGTTAACGATACATTCGGCGACGCTGTAGAAAAAATGAAAGATGGTCATTTGGATGCTGCATGGAATGTATTAGCTGCTCCAGCCTCTGCGATTGTAGACCTTCTAACAAACAAGGAGCTTGCATTTTTAGAAATCAAAGGGCAGGAACTTGAAGAATTACAAGCTCAGTTTCCATTAGTAGCACCGCATGTAATTCCCGCGGGAACTTATAACTATAAAGGAACACCTTATCCAGACATTCATACGATTGCATTGCAAGCTGTTTTATATGTAAGAGACGATATGGATGAAGAATTAGTATATAATCTAGTAAAATTTATGTATGAAAAAAATGCTGAGATTGCTAAATCACATGCTACTGGAAATCAGATTTTGCTAGAAAATGCTAAAAACGGTATTACTACTGAGTTTCATCCGGGTGCAATCAAATATTACCAAGAGAAAGGTATGTGGAACTAATACATAGAGCCGGGTATTCAGTACCCGGCTTTATTGTAAAAATATGATGAAAACAAAAATAAGTTTTTATTTATTTGCTGCATTTTTGATTATTATGTTTTTGCCTGTTTATGTATTAGAAGTTATAGATGGGCAGGAAAACAGAGTACTATACCAGACAATAACAAAACCATTAGATCAGTTTTCTATTCAATGGATTCACTCTGTTAGTAAACAGCCTGTTACGGAAACCTATCAAATCCATGAAGATTTGCATATAGGCATTTTAGAAATGATTTTTAATGAAAACGGTCCTAACTTGCCTGCCGGTCCGGAGGGCGGAACGAAGTGGGAAATCAAAGACGGATATTTTCGTGTATATAATTATGATCTTGTTTTTGACAGAGTTCCAGTTCGAATAGGACAAGTAATCGCGAACCATACACTCATTTACAAGCAGAAAGAACTGCCATTGAAAGATATTAGTAGACCAGGGGGACTGGTATACATACAGATACGTAAAGCAACTATTATAAAAATGATCATTGGAGGAATCGGACTATGGCGAAAAGCGACATTCATGTAACTCCACAAATTGATGAGAAAAAGCAAGAAGAGATTATGGCAAAATATGATCGAGAGTTTGCATATCGTAAACCAAGCGGATTTATGGGTAAGGGCCTTATGCTAGTAGCAATCTGTTGGTCATTGATTCAACTTTACACCGCTGCCTTTGGCGTGTTTCCTTCCACTATACAGAGAGGCCAGCATCTTGGTTTTGCCATGTTTTTAATCTATACATTATATCCGGTCAGAAAAAAGAGTAAAAGCAACAAAATTCCTTGGTATGACGGGATACTCGCACTTTTATCGATTATGGTCTCCGGATATCACCTTGTCTTTTATAAGGAGATCATACATCGTGCAGGGGCATATACAAATACAGATATTTTTATAAGTATCATTGCAGTAATACTGGTACTGGAGGCAACGAGAAGAATTGCAGGTCCGGTTCTTGTTACAGTTGCTTCAATTTTTATTCTCTATGCGTATCTAGGTCCTATGTTTCCAGGATTTTTATCCCATAGAGGTTACAGTATTTATCGGATTGCTACCTACGGATGGATGTCAACAGAATCAATATTAGGCATTCCAATAATGGTATCTTCAACTTTTATTTTTCTATTTCTTCTTTTTGCAACCTATTTAAAGAAAACAGGTATTGGAGACTGGTTGACAGATTTGGCCATGGGAATCGCTGGTGGAGCGACAGGCGGTCCAGCCAAAGCTGCTGTTATTGCCAGTGCTACCCAGGGAACGATATCAGGAAGTTCTGTGGCGAATACAGTTGGTACAGGCTCTGTTACCATACCTTTAATGAAAAGTATAGGATATCGAAGTGAATTTGCTGCTGCAGTAGAAGCCGCTGCTTCTACCGGTGGACAGTTGATGCCTCCTGTTATGGGTGCGGCAGCTTTTATCATGACGGAGTTTACAAATCTACCGTATGTTAGCATTGCGCTAGCAGCGACAATTCCGGCATTTCTATATTTTACGGGAATTTTTGTTATGGTGCATTTAGAAGCGAAAAAACAAGGATTACGAGGCCTAAGCAGAAATGAGCTTCCTAATCCAATCAAGTTAATAAAAGAAAAATGGTTTTTAGCAACGCCAATTGTTGCAATAGTATGGCTATTAGTAGCGGGAAGAACACCCATGAGAGCTGCATTGTTTGCGATCATTGCAGCGATCCTAGTTTCATTTATTCGCAAGGATACAAGAATGAGCTTAAGAGATATCGTTTTAGGATTAGATGAAGGTGCACGTTCTGCACTGCCAGTAGTAATGGCATGTGCCTGTGCAGGAATTATTGTAGGAGTAGTTACGCTAACCGGCTTAGGTGTCAAATTTTCTACTGGAATTCTTGTTCTTTCTGGAGGCAATAAATACTTAGCCATGTTATTTACCATGTTTGCCTCCATTATTTTAGGAATGGGAATGCCTACTACGGCCAACTATATCGTCCAGGCTACTATTGCAGCACCAGTATTGGTAGAACTAGGTGTACCGATCATAGCTGCACACTTATTTGTTTTTTATTTTGGTATTGTTGCAGATATTACCCCGCCTGTTGCGCTGGCTGCCTTTGCAGGTTCGGGGATTGCAGGATCCAATCCATTTAAGACTGGGGTTGAAGCTTCTAAACTTGCTTTCTCTGCTTATTTGGTTCCGTTTATCTTTGCTACCAATCCGGAATTAGTGTTAGTAGATACAAATGCAGGAAAATTAATCGGTGCGCTTGCCACCGCATTAATAGGTATGTACGCCATTGGTGGAGGCGTTAGCGGTTATTTGCAAACCAATTCGAAAGGATGGGAACGAATTCTCCTCATGGGAGGAGGCATATTATTAGTAGACCCGAATATGATGACAAATATAATAGGATTTGTACTGGTTGGATTGGTAATTTTATTACAGCGTATACGTATGAAAAAAGAATCTCTGATTGCCGGCTAAGATGAATTTCTTAGCATGAGTTGAAAATTTAAAGGATCATACTTTTCTAGTATGATCCTTTAAAAATTTAAAATATTTTGACGAATGTGTAAAATAAACACTATTTAAAACGAGGTTTACTACATAGAGATGTTACAATAAACCAACAATTAGTGAAAGGAAGTGTTTTTATGAGAAAGGGCAATGAAAAAAGACCTAGTTTTATTGGTGCACTCTTTGTGATTCTTTTTTTATGTGTGGCTATGTATGTGCAAATTTTTGTAATACATGAAGATTGGGTAACCCATATTACACTTATCATAGCGAGTGTAGTGGCTGCTGTTGTCGCAATGATTTCAGGGTTTACATGGGATGATATTCAGGAAGGTATATTATATGGTTGCAAAATTGCAATGCTTCCCATGTTAATTCTCATGCTGGTAGGGGTTTTGATTGCCTCTTGGATTCCGGCGGGTACAATACCGACATTAATTTATTATGGGCTTAAAATTCTTTCACCTTCAGTGTTTTTGGTTACGGTGTGTTTCGTATGTTCTGTTGCATCTTTAGCAACAGGAAGCTCATGGACAACGGGAGCAACATTTGGAGTAGCCTTTATGGGCATTGGCTATGGATTAGGAATACCAGCTCCGATAACTGCAGGTGCGGTCATTTCAGGAGCAATTTTTGGAGACAAGATGTCTCCCTTATCGGATTCAACAAACTTAGCCGCCGGAGTGGGAGAAGCTGATTTATTTGATCATATAAGAAGTATGATCTATACTACTGGCCCTGCCATTTTATTATCATTATTGCTTTATGGAATTATCGGCATGCGTTATGGCAGTGGAACTATCGATACGCAACAAATTGATATAATCCTAACTGGATTGCAAGAGAACTATTTAATTAGCCCAATTACATTGATTCCTCCTATTATTGTAGTTATTCTTGCGGTGAAAAAGGTGTCTGGGTTAGCAGTTATGATCATTGCATCACTAATAGGCGGTGTATTTGCTATGGCGCTGCAAGGCTATGGATTAGGGGAAGTAATGAGTTTTATGAATTATGGATTCACTTCTACGACAGGGATTGAAGCCATCGATCAACTGCTAAGCAGAGGTGGCTTACAAAGCATGATGTGGACAATATCCTTAGGATTTATTGCGCTAAGCATGGGCGGAATCTTAGAAAAAACACGGATGTTGGAAGTACTTTTAGAGAAGATTGCAGGGATTGTCAGCAATGTTAAGGGTTTGATTATTACCCACGTTTTATCAAGTATCCTAGTAAATCTTTTTTCTGCCAGCCAATATATGGCTATTATTATTCCGGGTAGGATGTTGGTACCCGCATACAAAAAACTAAGAATTCTACCGCAAGTGTGTTCGAGAACTAGTGAAGACTCTGCTACGGTTACATCACCTTTAGTGCCGTGGGGATTGTGTGGTGTCTATTTTACAGGTGTTTTAGGCGTTGGGACATTGACTTATTTGCCTTATGTATTTTTAGCTTATTTTACGCCACTCATTGCAATTGTTTATGGGATAACTGGAAAGTTTATTTTCAAAGAGGGAGATATATCTTCTGTTAAAACCTACCATGATGATGAAAAGGAAGCTGTAAAATCTATATAAATGTTGCTGATTCTGACGGGAGGGAATAGAGACGGTGATGGAAAATATCGAACAATATATAAATGAAAAAAGAATGGTGCAACTGTTGACTGCATTGGTAGAGATACCCAGCCCCTATTTTCAAGAAAAGGAAATAATGGACTTTGTCTATCACTGGTTATTAAGTAATGGGTTGCCTGCAGAATATCATTTGTATCATGAAGAAAAAATAACAGATTTCCAAGGGGCCAATGTAATCGGCCGATTAAAAGGAAATCGAAGAGGAACCAAAATCCTATTAAATGGCCATCTGGATACAGTTCAAATCTGTGAAGGCTGGAATAGAAATCCTCTTGCTGCACAGGTTGAAGGAGATAGATTATACGGTTTAGGTGCTCTCGATATGAAATCCGGTGCAGCAGCGATATTATTAGCTGTAGATGCTTTTCAAAAACTTGTGAAAGACTTTTCTGGTGAAGTTATCTATACATTCGTTTCAGATGAAGAGGGCCCCTTTGGCCTCGGTACAGATGCACTGATTGTAGATGAGAAGGTGAGTGATGCAGATGTGGCTATTGTGCCTGAACCAAGCAGTGGATTTTGCAAGGTGCCATTCCCAAGCCTTTGTCTAGGTGCAAGAGGAGGATGGAATTATACTGTAGAGGTACAAGGAAAATCTGCCCATGCAGCCAATCCCGAGCAGGGAATCAACGCAGTGGTTGAAGCTTCAAAAATAATTTTAGAACTTGAAAAGGCCTCATTGGGTATAGATGAAAAACTTGGAAAAGGCTCCATTTGCATTTTGAGTTTGAACGGAGGAGGCGCTGCCTGCAGCGTTGCAGACAGTGCATCCTTTACTGTGTTTCGGCATGTAGTAAGGGGCGAGGATCAGGAATATATTAAAAAGGAATTTGAAGATGCAGTTCGGAGAGCAAATATTTATGGAACTGCAAGGATGTCATTTCGAGATGCTCCCCATGAAAAAAATGCCGGATTTGATCCATATATTGTGCCAGTGGAGCATCTATATACAAAAAAAATATTGGAGAGTATTCGCAATACAACGGGCTTGAGTGGAAATATTCAGTATTTTTCCAGTATAGGAGATTTTAATTATATTGCTACAAGACTAAAGATTCCTACATTTGTTTTTGGACCCAGTGGAGAAAACTACCATGGGCCTGATGAATATGTAAGTATTGACAGCGCTGTTACAACAGCAAAAGTGATCTTCAACTTTTTACTCCAAACGTTAACGGATTGCTAGACAAATATAGGTAGGAAGCATATGCTTTTTAATAATTGGCTGTCGTGAAAACGACAGCCGATTTATTAAGGAAAATGTACGTTCTTTGAATTCTATGCTATGATCAAAGTAGAAAAAAGCTTAGAATAGCCTATGAAAGGAAGATATTTGTGAATACGATAGATTTGATCCTTTATAATGGCAAGATACTTACTATGGATGGAAAAAATACCATTGCCAACTGGGTCGCTATTGGTGGGGGAAGAATTATTGCTCTAGGCCAAGGGCTTCCCAATAACAATTTTATTAAAGTAGCGAAAGAGGGAATAAACCTAAAAGGAAAAATTGTTTTGCCGGGATTTTATGATAGCCATGTTCATTTGGTGCAAACAGGTCTCAATGCACTAGATTTAGATTTGAGCAGTGTCTCAAGTTTGGATCAGCTATTTAATCTTATCCGAAGAAAGGTGCAGAATACGCCTGCCAGTGAATTTATTCGTGGGATTGGATTTGATGAAAGTAAAATAAAAGAAGGCAGATTGCCTATTAGACACGAGCTAGACTATTGTGCACCAAATCATCCTCTTTGGATTAACCGAATTGAATATCATACCAGTATTGTGAACTCGTTAGCTCTACATAAATTGAATTTACCCTATAACCTTGAAGGAATCTGTCGAGATGAGAGAGGCGTACCCAATGGGGTACTAATGGGCAAAGCCAATGCGTGGGTACGTAACAGCATATTTCAGAAAACATTAGATAATACCAGAAAAAAAGGCGCCATGAAAGTGTTGGAAAATGCTGTTAGGAAGGGTATTACATCTCTGAATGCGATGGAAGGCGGATTTACTTTCCACGACATGGATGCAGCCTTCATTTTAAAAAATCAGAATATTTTTCCAATCGATATAACCCTTTTCTACCAGACCGTTGATATAGAAAAAGTGCTGCAGAATAATTTGAAAAGGATCGGGGGCTGTATATTTGTAGACGGTTCCTTTGGTTCCAGAACGGCTGCTTTGAGTAGAGCCTACACGGATAAAAATGATACGCTAGGAGAGTTATATTTTGAGCAAGATGATTTAAATGATTTTGTTCTGTCAGCCCATAAGAATAATCTTCAAATAACGCTGCATGCCATTGGTACGAGAGCCATTGATCAAGTTTTAAATGCCTATGAAAATGCTCAACGACTACATCCTAGAGGAGATAGCCGTCACAGAATTGAGCACTTTGAGCTTCCAAGTGATGAACATATAGAAAGAGCCCGTCAATTAGGATTAATTTTGTCTATGCAGCCAGCCTATGAGTTATATTGGGGATATGAAGGCGGAATGTATGAGATTAGATTAGGTGAAGAGAGAGGAAAAAATACTAATCCTCTCAAAAAGATCGTTGAAAAGGGAATATGTATAGCTGGTGGATCCGATAGTGATGTTACGCCGATGAATCCATTATTAGGAGTGCATGCAGCTGTTAATCATCCCAAAAAAGAATTTTCTTTAGATCGGATAGATGCATTAAAAATGTTTACAATTAACGGTGCAAGGGCAGTATTTGAAGAACGTCAGAAAGGATCTATAGAAATAGGAAAATATGGTGATTTGGTCATAATCGAGGATAATCCACTAGAGATAGAAGCACAACGGATAAAGGATATACAAGTTAAAGCAACTGTAAAGGAAGGGAAAATATTGTTTCAAGTGTAAAGGTGTGATTAAAAATGTATGAAAAAAAACTATATACCTTTGGACATATGGATATTGTGATTAATGGTCAATCTAAACTAGGGAATTTAAGTAGCAAGGCGATTGTACTTCTTTGTTATCTTGCTTCAAATAAGGGAAAAGTGTTGTCAAGAGAAAAACTAGCATCATTATTTTGGGATTCTGACAATATGGAAACTGCTAGATATAATCTACGCTATAATTTATGGATGCTTAGGAAGGCTCTAAGGGTAAAAGATCGAGAACAGGAAATCATTATATCGCAAAAAGAATCTTGCTGTTTTCACGTCTCCCAGAATATGTATGTAGATGTTTTAGATTTCGAAGATTTAGCTGGGTCAGTACATGAAAAGGATGATTACGCATATATTTCCCAGCTAGAACAGGCAAAAAAAGTTTATCGGGGAGAATTCTTGGAAGGTTGTTATATTAAGAATTGCCCGGAATTAAATGATTGGATTTTTTATGAGCGGGAAAGACTACAAAGAAAGTACTTTGATGTACTATACCAATTGATCTATTATTACAAGAAACTTTCCCAGTATACAAAAGCAATTGATATCTTGGAAGAAATGTTAAAATTAAATCCACTACAAGAGGAATTGTACTTGGAAGCGATTGAAATATTCTTAGCAAAAGGAGATAGAAATGCAGCGTTGAATCAATATAAAAAATGCTGTAAGGTTTTACGGGAAGAATTAAATATTGGACCGACGGAAAGTATTAAAAAAGTATATCAACAGATACAGCGGTATAATGGTGGGCTAAATTTAAAGGAGAAGGATGATGCAAGAGACATTCGTTATGACAAATATGAAATAAGGATTTTCTATGTTGAAGAGCAAAACATGAAGAACAGTATAGCGAAAGTAAATGAACATAAGACTTTGAAGAAAATAAAAACAGATTGTTTACCTCTAAGCAGCATGAAATATTACTGGATTTCAAATCTTATTGAAGAGATTCTGAACCAGGTTGATGAAGAAATTCTTAGTGAAGTTCCTTCTTGGTGTTGGCGGGATCTATACAGAATTCAAGGAAAGATATTAATGAAGACCGGTGACCGTACAGTTGGGGATTATCTATCTGCTGATGCTGAAAAAATAAGAATATCTGCTGCTTTCAATGCATTGATCCGTATTCTTAGCAAGGAGATAGATTTACTATTTTGTATATCCAATTTTCATTGGATGGATAACTTTTCCTATGATTGTATAAAGCATTTATTGTTTAAAAACCAGATTCAATCATTACGGTTCATCATAACAGGTGACGATAGAGATCCTAAGCTTGTAGAGTTACAGAAGTACTTTCCATTTCAATCATTATAGTTTTTTATCTGAATCAATGTTATAATAATTACCGGAATGAGAGGTGATGAATTTGGACAATATTTCGGGTCAAGGTTGTGACATCCTTGTGCCTTTTGAAGAACGAAAACCTTTAGATCAGATTGAACGAATCATTATTACTAAGTATAGAAAACATATCTGGTCAAAATTCATAAAGGCATTAAAGGATTATGAATTAATCGCAGATGGAGATAAAATCGCTGTAGCTATCTCCGGAGGCAAGGATAGCATGTTGATGGCAAAGCTATTTCAGGAACTAAAACGGCATGGAAAAGATAATTTTTCACTGGAGTTTATTGTGATGGATCCAGGTTACCATTCTGATATTAAGAGACTAATGATGGATAACTGCCAATATTTAAATATTCCAATCCACATTTTTGATTCAGGAATTTTTCATATTGTTGATAATATTGCGAAGGATTATCCTTGCTACATGTGTGCGAAGATGCGCCGGGGAGCTTTATACAAAAGAGCTCAGGCTTTAGGCTGTAACAAACTAGCATTAGGACATCACTTTAATGATGTAATTGAAACGACAATGCTCAATATGCTTTATACGGGAAGCTTTAAAACGATGTTGCCGAAATTACATTCATCAAATCATAAAGGGTTGGAGCTAATTCGCCCCATGTATTATATCGAAGAGAGACATATTGAGCAGTTTACACAAGAAAGTGGTATCTGGCCACTGAATTGTGCCTGCATGGTAGCTGCAAAGAAAACAGGCAATAAGCGTTATGAGATAAAGAGTCTGATACAGGAATTAAAGAAGAATTTTAAGGATGTAGATA
The DNA here is from genome assembly GCF_001750685.1 of Geosporobacter ferrireducens. Classification (GTDB taxonomy): domain Bacteria; phylum Bacillota; class Clostridia; order Peptostreptococcales; family Thermotaleaceae; genus Geosporobacter; species Geosporobacter ferrireducens. Next base: position 5,416,269 of record NZ_CP017269.1, read on the forward strand.
AATCCATTTTTAATGCAGCGCAAAATGTTAATATGAATGCTATTTTAGGTTGGGAAAAAGATGGACAACATTATTCCTATTTAGATTTTTACGACGAAGAATGAGAAATCCCTCAGGAGTGAGGGATTTCTTTTGCATTTTTGGATTTGTTAGTATAGTGGCTGTTTCAGATTATAAACTTCATCATACTCGTAGTCTAGAATAGCATCTAAAATTTTATTAGATATTTCTTCAGGCAGTCTTTTATTAAGAAATAGAATACCCTGATGATGGTATTTACTACTATGAACATCATGCGCAACTAATTTTCCTTCGTAATTATTTAGCACATCATTCATCTCATGGCCTAATCTTGGGTAGATTTTATCCTCCTCCCAAGAAATAAATCCAATCAAAGATTCAGCTATAGGACCATTAAAACCTGCTTTTTTAAGAACCTCATGCCACGTTTTATCTACAACACCCATAGAATATCTCCTCCTAAAAAATATGCTATGATTAGCATGGTGTACTCATGTATAAATTATCCATAGTGTTTATAATATAATAGATATTTTTATATAAGTACAAAGAAGAGGTGCGGATTTGGTCCGCACCTCTATCTATCTATAGAATACATGGTCGCCTATTCTCGTTACATAGGTCTTATTTTGTACGATCCATCGTCCTGCTGCTTTATCAGGATTAAAAAAGTACTCTGCATTGCCAACAGGTTTTACACCATTTAGGGCATCACGGGCTGCGTTAATACTATCTTGATTGGGTGTATTATAGATGGTACCTTCTGCAACTGGGCTGAACTGTGGGATTCCCTCGAAATACTCAAAGATTACACCTTTGACTGTATTTGGAAATGATTTTGAATGTACTCTGTTTACGACGACGCTTCCAACAGCAACTTTACCTCGATAAGGTTCAGCTTCCGACTCTGCGTGAATAATACGCGCGAGCCAATATAAATCATCATCACGAAGCGCCGTTCCTCGTGAAACTGGCTGAGCGAATAATGCTGTTTGTGTTTCTCTGCCAGCGATTCCATCAATTCTTAGCTTCTTAGCAATCTGAAAATCAATAACAGCTTTTTCTGTCTTTAATCCATAAATTCCATCAGCAGAGCCCTTTAAATATCCTTGGTTAATTAAAGCCTGCTGAAGGCGTGTGACAGCGGATCCTCTGCTGCCAAACTTCAATGTAACATAGGTTGTGCTCTGTCCCTCATTAGCAAAGGCACTGGTTATAGGTACTGATAGGATCAAAAACACCATAAGCAGAGCAACGATAGATTTTTTATGCAATTTCATGCACAATACACTCCTTCCTTGATTGCCTCCGAAGTTAGCTGTCGGGTTCGGGATAGAAGGATCCCTACCATGCAGTTCATGGATTAACCCCTAAATTGGTTCCTCCGTACCCGGAAAAATCCGGGATTCAGCAAATGTAATGTGTTAACATAGTGCCTATTATATAAAAAAAATAGGTATTATGTCAACCTTCTGCAACAATTACCAATGCATACAGTATTTTCTTTAAAATTCTTTGGATAAATGTAGAAAAAAAACCACAAATATGAAACAAAACCATCTAATATAACGTCTAATTGGTATTTACAAAAATAAAATATAACAACAATCAATTAAGGGAGAGATTATGTATGAAGACGATAAAATTGTTCCTTACAATGCTGGTCTGTGTAGGTATAATTTTTAGTGGAATAGTTCCAGGAATGTATATATATGCGAATCCAGATACTGTACTACTCGCAGCACCTACAAATCTTACTGCGGAGATAAAAACTCCGACACAAGTTTTACTGAATTGGAATTTTATCAACTCTGAACTTGCCAATATTTATATTGAAAGAAAATCAGGAGGAGGGACTTTTGAGGTAATTGCTGTAATTTCTGGGGGAACGAACGTATATACAGACTCAGGCCTTGCACCCAATACCACTTATATCTATCAAGTTAAGGCTGTTTATGACTCCGATGCGGGAGAATCAGCTTATTCAAACACTGTATCAGCTACAACACCGCCAGAAGCCGTAGATCCGCCCTCACGGCCAACAAACTTGACTGCTGCAGCAGTGTCAAGTGCACAAATCAATCTGTCATGGACGAAAACGGGTAGAGAAGATGGATATGAAATAGAGAGGAAAAAAATAGGCGGAAATTATGAAATTATTGGAAATCTAAATGGAAATACCACAACCTACACTGATTCTGGATTAGCACCGGGTGCTACCTATTATTATAGAATCCGTTCCCATAATAGTGGAGGATATTCGCCATTTTCCAACGAAGCCACCGCAACGACACCGAGTATTGTTGTCAATGCACCTGCAAAACCTTCTAACCTGACAGCGGTTGTTCCTGCAAATGATAGAATTAATCTAACCTGGAACGACAATGCAAATGATGAGTCGGGTTTTAAAATAGAAAGGAAGGTTGGGAACGGAAACTACGTAGAAATCATGATTCTTGGAGCTAATACCACGTCTTATAGTGATTTAGGCCTTTCTCCAAACGCGAGTTATAGTTATCGGGTAAGTGCTTATAATGGGGGTGGAAACTCTGGATATTCCAATGAAGTCAGTGTTAAAACTGAAATAGCTCCAAGTGCACCAACCAATCTATCGGCCAGTGTGATCTCAAACTCAAGAATCGAATTAAGCTGGACGGACCGGTCCAACAATGAAACAGGATTTAAGATTGAGAGAAAGACAGGAAGCGGAAGTTATGAGGAAATAGCCACAGTGGGAGCAAATAAAACAGGCTATACAGATACAGGACTATCCTCTAATGCAACCTATACCTACCGGATAAGAGCCTACAATAGTGCAGGAAACTCAGGATACTCTAATGAAGTCAGCGGGAAGACAGGAAATGTCCCAAGTACACCAACCAATCTATCGGCCAGTGTGACCTCAAACTCAAGAATCGAATTAAGCTGGACGGACCGGTCCAACAATGAAACAGGATTTAAGATTGAGAGAAAGACAGGAAGCGGAAGTTATGAGGAAATAGCCACAGTGGGAGCAAATAAAACAGGCTATACAGATACAGGACTATCCTCTAATGCAACCTATACCTACCGGATAAGAGCCTACAATAGTGCAGGAAACTCAGGATACTCTAATGAAGTCAGCGGGAAGACAGGAAATGTCCCAAGTACACCAACCAATCTATCAGCCAGTGTGACCTCAAACTCAAGAATCGAATTAAGCTGGACGGACCGGTCCAACAATGAAACAGGATTTAAGATTGAGAGAAAGACAGGAAGCGGAAGTTATGAGGAAATAGCCACAGTGGGAGCAAATAAAACAGGCTATACAGATACAGGACTATCCTCTAATGTAACCTATACCTACCGGATAAGAGCCTACAATAGTGCAGGAAACTCGGGGTATTCTAATGAAGTCAGCGGGAAGACAGGAAATGTCCCAAGTACACCAACCAATCTATCGGCCAGTGTGACCTCAAACTCAAGAATCGAATTAAGCTGGACGGACCGGTCCAACAATGAAACAGGATTTAAGATTGAGAGAAAGACAGGAAGCGGAAGTTATGAGGAAATAGCCACAGTGGGAGCAAATAAAACAGGCTATACAGATACAGGACTATCCTCTAATGTAACCTATACCTACCGGATAAGAGCCTACAATAGTGCAGGAAATTCAGGATACTCCAATGTGAGCAGTGCAAATATACCGATAGATTCAGATCAGATACAAATTCGACTATATATTGGGAATACTGTCTATTATGTAGAGGATGAGCTAAAAGAAATGGACGCTGCACCAATTATTCGAGAAGGAAGAACATTGTTACCGATAAAATATGTGGCAGAAGCAATTGGTGCAAAAGTAGCATGGTCAAACACTGAGAAGAAAGTTACGGTCACTCAAAATAAAAAAGTGATCGAGTTATGGATTGACAGGAATACTGCACGGGTAGATGGAAAAAGGATGCTTATAGATCCGGATAATAAAGATGTAAAGCCTATTATTATACCACCAGGGAGAACTATGGTACCACTTCGTTTTATTGTAGAGAACCTTGGGTGCAAGGTGGATTGGAATGGCAATATTCAAGAAGTGAAGGTTACCTATCCGCAAAATTAAAATAACCAAAAACTTAGAGGGCTATCGTATAGAAATTTCTATACGATAGCCCTCTAAAACATAGAGTAAATATACATAAGCATTGAAAAAAATTCATATCGGGTATTTGAAAAAAGTGATATAATGTTAGCGCAAATAGATTCTAATAGTAGAAATATTTACATATAGGGGGAAGTATATGCTACAAGCACATTATGGAGAAATAGCGGCATTTGCAACAGCGATTTGCTGGACAGTAACAGCAGTAGCCTTTGAGACCGCAGGGAGAAGAGTAGGATCGTTATCTGTAAATCTGATTCGTTTAGTTATGGCTTTTTTTCTGTTAGGAGTATTTACTTTTTTTACAAGAGGGATGTTTCTGCCCTTAGATGCTACTAGGACAATGTGGTTTTGGTTAGTCTTATCTGGATTAATTGGTTTTGTACTAGGCGATCTGTTTCTTTTCCAAGCCTATGTAGAGGTTGGTTCTCGCATTTCCATGTTAATCATGTCTACTGTACCACCCATTACGGCACTGCTGGGATTTATTATTCTTGGAGAGCGGATTTCAGTAATGAATCTACTGGGAATGATGATTACCATCAGCGGTATTGCTTTAGTAATACTCGTAAAAAATACGGGTGAGGACAAGGTAGAATTATCTAAACCTTTAAAAGGATTGATTTATGCATTTATTGGAGCATTAGGACAAGCACTGGGTTTAATTTTGAGTAAATTTGGCATGGGAAATTATAGTCCTTTTGCAGCAACGCAGATTCGGATTATCGCAGGAATAATAGGTTTTATCATCGTGGTTACACTTAGACAGGGTTGGGAAAATCTTTTTACTTCTACTAAGGACCGAAAAGCAATGTCGGTGATTGCCATTGGCGCGGCCTTTGGACCTTTTATCGGAGTATCCCTGTCCCTTTTCGCGATTCAGTACACTACTACAGGAATCGCCTCTACCATTATGTCGATTACCCCGGTTTTGATAATTCCTGCTGCTATCCTTATATTTAAAGAACGGGTGACGAGGAAAGAAATGCTGGGTGCCTTTATTACAGTAATCGGTGTGGCACTGCTGTTCTTATAATGTTTTTTACCATGAGAAGGCTCTTTCAGCAAAGGAGGATTTGGAACGTGAAGGATATGGAGCCTTTAAGAGAATTTTTGAAAAATAAGAATTGCTGCATATTCCATGGAATCTGCTCCATACTAATGCCAAGGAGGGAATTCTAATGAATGATAAGGCAAAGATTATTAAAGTACGTAAAAATGCTCAGGGAGATATTACAGATGTTATGTTAAATGATGGAAATGTTTATTCCGTTAATGATGCGGTTGCATTGGCAAAGGATCATAAGATTGAGGGTATCAATGTAGGACAAGCTAAAAATGGAAGGGAATATCTAAGGAGCAATCCAAATGATATTCAAAGTGATAATTTAGACAATTTGCCAGTCTTTTGACTGGATCAGTATTATATTAATATGACTCCATATAGTTACTATTTTAAAAATATGGGTCGAAAGCGTCGTAGACGCTTTTTTTATATTTAGAGAAGGAAGTATGAAAAATAAACAGAAATTAATATAGAATAAACACTATGGAGGGAACAAATTATGAATGCAGTTTTCACAGCAAATGCAATTTATTGTATAAATTTAAAAGGCCCCTAGAAAATATACTACCACAACAGGTGTTGGTGTAGAGGCGCAATTATAGGAGGAGAAACTGATGGAACGTGTAACCAGTATATTAAATCATCCTTTGTTTGTAGAGTATATGCAGCGTAATTATATAGCTGAAACAGATCGTGTATATTGCCGGCACAATTTGCAGCATAGCATAGATGTTGCTAGAGTGGCATATGTTATGGCTTTAGAAGAAGGTCTTCCAATAAGAAAAGATGTGATCTATGCAACTGGATTACTTCATGATATTGGACGATGGAAAGAATACGTGGATGGAATTAGTCATGCAAAGGCTAGCGCAGACTTAGCAGAGGAGATTCTAGTAGATAGTGAGTTTGAGAGAGCAGAAATTGATTTGATTTTAGATGCTATACGAAATCATCGAAAGAACGGTAGAAGAGATACGCCCCTTAGCGTGATCATATTCAGAAGCGATAAGGTATCTAGACTCTGTTTAGAATGCAATGAAATTGAAGACTGTAATAGATTTTCAAAAGGAGATAAACCGAAATTAATATATTAAACAGTTTAGGTATAGTTGTTACATAATAGAATGGAGGATTTTGATTTGACGGAAAACAATGAAAAAGGGTATAATATATTGTGAAAAAATTGTTATTTTGTAGAAAATAATAGATAATATTTCCAAGTATAATCAGTAGAGAGGTGCCTAAATTGATCTTAATGATTGATAATTATGATTCGTTTACATACAATCTGAAACAGTATTTGTCCTGCTTGCAGGAAGAGGTGCTTGTTTATAGAAATAATCATATTGATCTTGAAGAAATTAAAAAAATTAATCCCAATATGATCGTTTTATCTCCCGGTCCATGTACACCGAATGAGGCTGGGATCTGTATAGATGTTGTAAAAAGTTTTAAAGGAAAAATACCTATTCTAGGAATCTGCTTAGGGCATCAAACTATTGGACAAGTCTTTGGAGGTAAAATAGTAAAAGCATTAGAACCAGTCCATGGAAAAGTACATCCGATTTCACATAATAATCAAGGCGTGTTTAAAGGTTTAAAAAATCCGCTAAAGGTTACGCGGTACCACTCTCTTGTTATTGAAAGAGAGAGTCTGCCTGTTTGTTTTGAAATTACTGCTGAGACGGGTGAAGGAGAAATCATGGGCATTCGGCATAAAGAATATATGATTGAAGGAGTACAGTTTCACCCTGAGGCCATTCTAACAGAAATGGGAATGGAGTTGCTGGATAACTTTCTACAACAGGTTAAAGATCAAGAAAAGCAGGTGAAACGATGATTATTCGAAAAATTGATACGAAATTAGACAGTTTTCAACTCTATACTATATTTAAAGACTATGCCTATAGCTTCTTTCTTGATAGTGGTATGGATCATGAAAAATTAGGAAAATTTTCTTTTATTGGATTTGATCCCTTATTAGTATTTAAGAGTAAAGATGACAAAATTGATATTACTGAAGGGAAACAAACCAATACTTATTATGGAAATCCATTGGACAAGCTAAAGGAAATTTTAGCTCAGTACAAAATGGATTATAAAACAGAGATTCCCTTTGTAGGCGGACTGGTAGGATATTTGTCCTATGATTTATGCCACTATATCGAAAGACTGCCCCGGATGGCTGTGGACGATGTGCAAATTCCCGATTGCTATTTTGGCATCTATGATGGGGTGATCATTGTAGATCACCGGGAAAATACGGTCTATATTGCAGCCCTAGGAATCAAATCATCTGCAGACCGGCGTGTTAATCGCATTGAAGAAATGATTGTTGCAGCTGAACAAACAGGGGTTTCCGTCCGGATTGAAATGAATCCAAAAGAGGTAGATTTCAAAGCCAATATGTCAAAGGAAGTATATCTGAATGCTATTCAGAAGATCAGAGAATATATTCGAGCAGGAGATATTTATCAGGCGAACTTTACACAGAGATTTGAATGTACCCTTGAAAATACGCCCTACGATTTATATGCCAAGCTAAGAGCCATCAATCCTGCTCCATTTGCAAGCCTAATAAATTTTGGAGAGGGAATGATTGCGAGCAGCTCTCCAGAAAGATTCATTCAGATTAAAGATAGAATCATAGAGACTCGCCCGATAAAAGGCACACGCCCAAGAGGCAAGACACCCGAAGAGGATCAACAAAATCGGCATGACTTGCTAACCAGCGAAAAAGATCAGGCTGAATTACTGATGATTGTTGATCTAGAAAGAAATGATTTAGGAAGAGTTTCTAAAACTGGGACCGTAAAAGTCACAGAACTCTTTCACTTAGAAGAGTATGCGACTGTGTACCATCTTGTATCGACAATTGTAGGAGAAATGAAAGAGGATTGCGATGTTGTAGATTGTATAAAAGCTACCTTTCCAGGGGGATCCATTACTGGAGCACCGAAAATTCGAGCAATGGAAATTATTGATGAGCTAGAGCCCACTCAAAGGAATATTTATACCGGATCAATTGGTTACATCGGTTTCAACGGCGATACGGATTTAAACATCGTTATTCGAACAATCGTATGTAAGGATGGAAAAGCCTATTTTCAAGTAGGTGGTGGGATTGTGTGGGATTCAGATGCAGAGATGGAGTACGAAGAGACGCTGCACAAAGGCAGGGCCTTGTTTAAAGCCCTGAGCAGCTAATATAAACGAGGAATAGCTATGTATATTATACAAAATGGTTTACGGATAGAAAGTGAAAAGGCTTCTGTTATGGTAGCCAGTGAAGGCTATAATTTTGGATATGGTATCTTTGAGACCATTAAAGTAGTTGAAGGAAAAATACTCTTTTTTGAAGAACATCTGCAAAGACTTCAAAGTGGATGTAAAAAGCTTAGTCTATCTACTTCATTTTCTTCAGATGAATTGAGAAAACATTGTAATGATTTGATAGACGCTAACGAGATGTTGTCAGGCGTTATTAAAATACTATTTGGAAAAAGTAAAGATAACACTGATATTATTATTTCAACACGACAAAATAGTTATAAGAAGGAAAACTATGATCGAGGATTTAGAATTTGTTTTGCAGAGGCGAAAAGAAATCCTTATGCTATGTTAACTTATATTAAGTCTGCCAACTATTTGGAAAATTTATTGGAAAAGCAGAAGGCTGCAAAACGGGGTTTTGATGAAGCGGTGTTTTTGAACATTTATGAAAAAATCAGTGAAGGTTCCCTTTCGAATATCTTTTTTATTAAAGATAGTGTGCTCTGTACACCCAGTATTTCCTGTGGACTGCTTCCAGGTATTCTACGGGAAAAAGTACTGGCATTAGGGAAGGAATTGGGAATGCAATTAAGTCTTGGAGAGTTTTCAATGGAAGAACTAATAGCAGCAGATGAAATCTTTATTACAAATTCAATATTAGAGATTATGCCTGTGTCTCAGATTGAAAATCAAAAATTAGATATTGGCAAAAATAAGATAACATCTATGCTTTCAAAGGCTTATTTGGAAATGATAGAAAAAGCATGTAAAATATAGCTTTTATAAAATACTTACCAAGGAAGAAGGGGCGAAATGGATAAGGCAAAGATTGAAAGGGCAGTTAGAGATATATTAGAAGCAATAGGTGAGAATCCTGATAGAGAGGGGCTAAGGGATACACCAAAGCGTATTGCGCGTATGTATGAAGAAATTTTTGCAGGTTTGAAAGCTGATCCCAAAGATCATCTAGAAATCTATTTTGAAGAAGAGAAACATGAAGAGTTGGTGTTGGTTAAAGATATACCCTTTTTCTCTGTTTGCGAACATCACTTGGTACCGTTTTACGGGAAAGCACACATTGGATATATACCTAAAGGAGGTAAACTGACTGGTCTAAGTAAGTTAGCGAGGGTACTGGATACAGTATCAAAAAGACCTCAGTTGCAAGAACGTTTGACAGCAACCATTGCAGACACTATAGTGGAGAAATTGCATCCTCACGGAGTGATTGTAGTGGTAGAGGCTGAACACATGTGTATGACTATGCGCGGAATTAAAAAACCTGGCTCCAAAACACTCACCTCCGCAGTAAGGGGAATTTTTCAAGACGATGCAAAAGCTAGAGCAGAAGCTATGGCTCTAATAAATTTTGGCAGCTAACCATGGGAGTGATGAGAAATGAGAGGAATTCAAAGGAGTTTTAACCGGGATATAAGGATAAAGTGTGGGAATGATGTATTTCAATTCGGTGCGCGCACGTATATTATGGGAATATTAAATGTTACGCCCGATTCTTTTTCTGATGGTGGTAGTTTTACAGAGATTGAAAATGCAATCTTGCATGCTGCCAATATGGTTGAACAAGGAGCGCATATCATTGATGTAGGTGGTGAATCCACTAGGCCAGGCGCTGCAGAGGTATCAGCCGAAGAAGAATTGAACAGGGTTCTGCCGGTGGTGAAAGAATTAATCAAAGCAGTGAAGGTGCCTATTTCTGTAGATACTTACAAAGCTGAAGTAGCAGAGCAGGTATTAAAGGCAGGTGCGCACATAATCAATGATGTATGGGGCCTTCAGCGGGATCCCGATATTGCCGGCGTCATAGCGAAGTACGATGTTCCAGTGATTATTATGCATAATCAACAGGGTTCAGCGTATCAAATAGATATTATGGAAGAGATCAAGCGATTTTTAATGAAGTCAATTGATATTGCGCTGCAGGCTGGTATAAAGCGTGAACATATTATATTAGATCCGGGTATTGGATTTGGAAAAATGCCGGAACAAAATGTACAGGTCATGGCCAGATTAGGAGAATTGAATGATCTAGGATACCCCTGGCTATTGGGAACTTCAAGGAAATCTATGCTTGGAAAAATTTTAGATTTACCCCCTGCAGAGCGTGTTGAAGGCACCGTAGCTACTTCGGTGATGGGGATTATCCAGGGAGCTGATATACTACGGGTTCATGATGTCAAAGAAAATTTACGAGCGGCTCAGGTTACCGATGCGATTGTGAGAGGAACGACAACATGGATAAAATAATAATGAAAAATCTAGGTTTTTATGGATATCATGGGGTTCTAGGAGAAGAGAACAAATTAGGTCAAAAATTTTTCTTAGATATAGAACTGTTTTTAGATCTTAAAACAGCAGGGATCACTGATTCGGTTGCGGATACAGTGAACTATGCAGAAGTATATGAACTCGTAAAAGATATTGTTGAAAACAAGAAGTTTCAGCTGATAGAAGCTTTAGGTGAAAATATTACTGGTATCATCCTGCAAAAATTTGAGCGGGTTGCTGAGATTTCCGTAATCATACGTAAACCAGAAGCACCCGTTCCAGGAATATATGATTACTTCGGCATAGAATTAAGGAGAAGTAGAAATGGCTAAAGCGTATTTGGGATTGGGAAGCAATATTGGAAATAGAAAAGAAAACATTGAAAAAGCTTTAAAAATTCTTGAAGCTTATAAGGATATTCAGATAACAGATGTCTCTTCTTACTATGAGACAGACCCAGTAGGATACTTAGAACAAGATTGTTTTATAAATATTGTCGTTGGAATTGAAACAAGTTTACAACCAAAACAACTGTTGTCCTGTTGTAATGAAATAGAAAATGAGTTAAAAAGGAAAAGAGAAATAAGATGGGGTCCACGAACGTTGGATGTGGATATACTTCTCTATGAAAATTACCTATCTCAGGAGGAAGAACTTACAATACCGCACCCCAGAATGTGCGAGCGTTCCTTTGTAATGATTCCCTTGTATGAAATTGCCAAGGATATAAGGATATTTGATCAAAATATCCGAAGTATAGTAGAAAAGTTAGGACAAGAAGGAATCAGAAAAATTGACTGCAACTGAGATGAAACCATGATACTAAGCTTAGGTTAGGAGCCTAAGCTTTTTGTTTGTTCTAAAAACTGGACACATTTCCTCTTTCTTGTAATTTGGCTGAATGTATTGCACTTAACAGGAGAATAGTGTAACTTAATAAAAGGATAACAAATGTTTAAAGAGAACGGTTATCTGACAAAACAAGAAAGGGGAAAGTACATGAATACTCAAATGAAGAAAAAAATAAGAACTTTACTGGTTTCACTAATTACACTAAGTATGGTTTTTATGTTTATTACACCAAATATGGTTTATGCAGAAATTGCAGAAGAAGTGACTGCTGAAGAAACAGAGACAACAGATTCAACCAATGAAGAAGAAGTGAACGAAGAAGAGGTAGATGAAGAAGAAATAGACGAAGAAGAGGTAGACGAAGAAGAAGTAGATGAAGAAGTAGATGAAGAAGAGGTAGACGAAGAAGAAGTAGACGAAGAAGAAGTAGATGAAGAAGAGGTAGACGAAGAAGAAGTAGACGAAGAAGAAGTAGATGAAGAAGAAATCGATGAAGAAACACCGGAAAGAAAATTATTTACTGACGTACCAGAAAATCACTGGGCATTTGATGTGATTCATGAATTAAGAGATAAAGACATTGTTAAGGGAATGAGTGAAACTGAATTTGCTCCTGCAAAACAAATGACAAGAGCTGAGTTTGTTACCTTATTAGTAAATACATTAGGATTAGAAGCAACAGGAAGTTCAAGATTTGTTGATATTTCTGAAAATGCTTGGTATGCGAATACGGTACAAGCGGCTTATGAAGCAGGAATTGTAAAAGGAATGAGTGAAACACATTTTGCACCAAATAAAAATATTACGCGTGAAGAAATGGCTACAATGATCCTTCAAGCATATGAACTAAAAATAGGTGAAAAAGTGGAAGATGCTGAAGAAGCTACTTTTGCTGATGAAGAGCAAATCAGTGCATGGGCTAAAGAAAATGTAAACAAAGTAGTAGCTGTTGGATTAATGAAAGGTAGAGCAGAAGATCAATTTGCTCCAAAAGGAATTACAAATCGTGCAGAAGGTGCACAAGTTATTTTCAATTTATTAAACAAATAGTATAATAAAGAGCCAACTTAGGCTTGAATTTATATAATAGTTTGTTGGTGAGTAAAGTAAGAAACTCCTTTCTGGAAAGGTTAGCAAAATTCCAGAAAGGTTTTTTTGTTTTATCTAGAAAATGCGCTAACCTATTAATTCAAACTGCTAGAATAGGATTGAAATTGATACATATCCTGATATAATAGCTAAGGAGGTGGAACAAATGATGGGAAGAACCCATTTTCAAGTGGGGATACTAAGCTATGTATTGGCCAGTACAGTGCCACATATAGCAAATTTACCAGTGATCGGAGGAGGGAGAGGAGAGATCAATATAGCCGCTGCGTGTATCGCCGGGGCAGCAGCGTTGATGGCAGATGTGGACAGTCAACATAGTAAGATTAATCAAATGAATCCCGTAGTAGGAAGCGCCAATAAATTAGTGGATACAGGGGAAGACATACTAAAAAAACTATTATCTATAATATTTACCCTTGGGATCGGGGCAGGTATTTTGTTTTTTCGAGGGGATATTATTAAAATGCTTTGGTATTTTAATAATATAAAGCCCTATGCCGAGGGAATTACCTATGGAGCTGCAGCATTCTTTTTGATATTAGGGGTATGCGGAAGAAAGGGAACACGAGTACTCACAAAGTTGCCACTGATAGGAAATATCTACACCAGTATTACTACAGGAATAAATAGAGGAAGCGCGTTACTAAAAAGAATGATGATGATTATAATTTATGGGGGTGCAGGACTATGGATCATAGGATATAACGCGTCCCATGGAAAGGATCCATACTTGTATTTGGTTGGAGCTTTATTTATTGCTGTAGCAATTTTCCCCCACAGAAGCTTTTTTCATTCCATAGAAGGATTTTTAATCTTTACAGCTGCAGTATCTTATTTAACCAATAGGATAGGCTATCCGGAATTTAGATATGCCTTTATGATTGGGTATATCAGCCATCTATACTTTACAGATATTTTTACCAAGGAAGGGGTCCCCCTATCGGTGCTGCCAAGAATCTTAGAAAAGATAGGATTGCATAAGCGGTTAAGAAAATTTAAGTTGTATAGTTTGCTGCACCAGGTTTTAAGTATTAGGCTTAGCGTGCCACTCATTAGTACAGGTACTAAACTTGGAAACATCTTTGAAAAGGGATATGTATTGACATTATTAGTAACATCGATTGTGTCTTTTGTAATCTTTGATGGATCGATAAAGCTAATATAAAATAGACTTTTAATAGCATCTAAATAAAATTTAAGCTCTGGAATGCCAGGGCTTATTCTATTTCTATAGGATTTCGTCTGAGATATTCTTTTAAGCAGCGATATCGTTCATCTGTAGTTCTAAGTTTGTGCAGTAGATTTTCTAAAAGGACCTGGGCATCTTCAAGATTATATTGGATATGCCTGAGGCTGCTCCTTTGGACGTACTACAGGTGCCTCAGAGCAAAATGTATGACCAAGCTTGGTGGTAGAAATAAACCGTAGCCTGCCTTGGTACCCTAGCTACTGCCTCGCTAGGTCATAAAACTTTATTCACATAATTTATATATTTTTAATATTATGTAATATATTAATCTGGGATAGGAAGAGTTGTTTGTATGTCCCCAAAAAGGAATTCTAACTGGATGTATCGTTTTACCAGGTGCCCATAATATGACGCAGTCCGAGAGGCGTTTAACAACTACTTCAACGGATTCCCACATTCTTTAATGATGAAGGTGAGATATTTGATCAAAGGAAATTATCGAGAAATGAAAATAACTAATATGGGAGGACTTACTGATATTCCCGGCATCCTGGTGGGAAACGCCGAGGACAAAGGTGGCCGTACGGGATGCACAGTGATTCTCTGCCCAGATGGAGCGGTTACCGGCGTAGACGTAAGTGGAGGTAGCCCCGGTACCCAGAATACCGATAGGATCCGGCCAGGTACTGCAGAATCTCCTGTACATGGTATCCTCCTCACCGGTGGCAGTTACTTTGGGTTACCGGCGTCGGGCGGTGTGATGCGCTGGCTTGTTGAACAAGGGATCGATGAATTACCTCTCGTACCTGCGGCGGTCATCTACGACCTCCCCTTCGCCAAAGGCTCACCTCCACCTGATGCAGCCCTGGCCTATGCCGCCTGCCGAGTTGCCAATGCAGGCCCCGTGCAGGAAGGAAATGTGGGTGCTGGAGCGGGAGCGACAGCGGGAAAAATCTACGGGAAGCCGATGAAGTCTGGACTGGGCACTGCCTCCCTGCACATTCCCGGCGGCCCTGTGGTAGCGGCCCTGGCGGTGGTCAATCCCGTCGGAGACGTATGGTGTGGGGGCCGTATTGTCGTGGGAGCACTAAGTCCTGATGGAACCTTCGTCAATCAGACCCGAGCGATGCTGGCCGGTGTGCCTTCACCGTATAGCCAGACCATGAACACCACAATCGCCGTAGTGGCTACCACAGCGCGGATAACCAAGACAGAGGCCAACAGGGTGGCAACACTCGCTGAAGATGGAATGGCTCGGGCCATCTCCCCCGATCACACTCAGTGGGACGGTGACACGATTTTCTGCCTCGCCCTGGGTTCATACACCAGTAACCTGACGGGTGACGAACTCGTTACGTTGGTGGGAACAGCCGCAGCAGTAGTACTTGAGCAGGCAATTATACGGGGGGCGCTGGCAGCACAATCTTGGACATACGGACCAAGATAGGACCTGAATCTGTAACAGCTACTCTTTGGGCTTGGTTTAAAGATAGGAAGTTTACCTGAGAGTGTGAATAGTTTTATGTATACCTCCGGAGCGATATAAAATAATATCACCCTGGAGATTTTTCTATGGCTAAAAAGAGATTAATCAGTTGTACTTTATATAGTGTGTAATACATGTATCCCACGTAACCGAGTTAATCAAGAACATTTTTCTATTTTTTTACTTAATGAAATTGTCGTGCACGAATAATCCGTGACGTACCAATCACTTGGCCATATGAATTCAATGCATTTACCTGAAAATACGGTCCATCTGAATTAACATCAATTTTTGTTTCAAACCCGGTGCGAGGGGTGCTAGTTATCACTACTGATAATCTATAAGGTGTTGGACCAGCCAGCACCTGCCAGGCGGCAGTTTCAGTTGAACCGTTCCATGATGCATAAACAACCGCAGCTTTACAAAACAGCTCTGCAGCGATACTGGGTGGATAAAGCGGCAAACCTACCCATTTATTCTTAAACGCCCTGTAAGAAAGATTTTGACCAGGAAACTGCATATCATATAAAAAATTCAATGAAGGATCTTCTTCATTATTACCGGCATTTGTATATTCAGAAACATATGGTTCCTGTCCCCATCCAACAAATTGATTTCCATTCGGCAGTTTTTGTACATTTCCCTGACTTGGAACATATAGTGTCGGATCATGGTAATATGTCCGGTCTAGATTTGCAGTCATGTTCTGGAAATCAAGCTGGAGGATTAAACCACGTGCTGGACCCTCAGGCGGACAACTTGGACAAGCACAACAAGCATCATCAAACAAACTTATCCTATTCCCTGGTCTATGACGCGCATCATGCTGCCAGGAAAATGTAGCGTTTGGACCAAAAGTAAAATCACTTTGTTTTCCGCCAAGCTGCCATATTATATTTCCCGTTTTTTTATCAATATTATAAATAGCCCACATGTTACGCATGCTAATCAAGAGTGTATTGTTCGGCCCCTCTTCAACTGAATTCACGTGGTAACAGTCCCAAATATTATTGGAGCTTGTTGCAGATGAGGCGGGTATCATCGAGTCGGCCGGATCAACATGAGCTAGCACATCCCAAAAGAAAAGAAGCTGGCCTGTCTTGAGATCGACTTCCTGAATGGAGTAATTGTCAAAATATCCATCTGCTGGACCTCCATACGGTGTTAAATCTGCGGGCACTTGTTTGACAGCTGTAAACAAGGCTGTATTTCGTTTTGTAATAATAAACTCGTGAACATCGGAAGTGAACCCTTTTTTGGCAGTGAGTCTTTTTATAACTTTATAATTCTGATTCATGATTTGAAAATAAGCACCAGGCTCAGGATCCTCAGCTGGGAGATTAGGATTCGCAGACTGAGTACCTGATATCGTTCCCTGCCACATGGCAAGAACTGGTTCTCCTTCGTAGAATTGTACTCTAAAGTCGGTATTTTGTATATATCTACTATCGAGTGGTCTAAACCAGACCGGGTTACCGGTCTGATCCATGATCAATGCGCCTGTTTGCCCGATCATCGTTGACCCATACGCAGTATATGGCGCAACGAATATTAAGCCGGGAGCTGTTCCAGGTTTATTCACATTTAAAGTGACCTTCATGGGATGCAAGGCTGGAGCCGAAACAAAATTCCACACTTGTGGGCTTAAATTATCTGAGGACTTTTGTGATGGTTTTCCCGATATAAAGTCATCCATTCCCATATCATCTCCTATTATTTTTTATGTTTAGTTAAATGAAGTCAAGCCATATTTATTAACAGTTATTTTTGTTATGTTTACAAATTCGCCATCATCACATATGGTCTTGGCATCGCCACCGATACTAATTTTATATGAGAAAACGGGCGCAAAGGAAGCATATGAAAATTTGGAATTAAATTTAGAACTAGACAAATTGAAATCTACAGAGCGTTGATGATAATATTATGGAGTGTGCAGTTAAAAATTTATTAGAATAAAGGAATTAACTGAATTATCAAGAGTAACCTATCCAAACTACATCTTAAATGAATTAAAAAGGAGGCATAATAATGCAATATAATAAGTTTATAGAATTCGATAGGGATATTGATAATCTATACGATCAAAAAAATACGAAGAAGCATTGGAATTATTTTATAAGGGGGTTGTTACCTTACCTGAACAAGAGTTTAACGATAACTATTTTATGATAATGAGGGTTAAAACAGTTTTACTCACTATGTGTAAGAAATATGACGAGTGCTTTGAAACCATTAAGCAAGTCATAAATCAAGGTTATGCATTTCCTTTACACTTTGAACGCTATAAACCACTACAACAAAAACATGGATATAAAAATTTACTTGAACAGAACAATAGATTGTTTGCAGAAATTAATTCAAGAGCAAAGGCTGAATATGAAGTACATCTTCCGGAAAAGTATGATCCGGAAAAGAAATATCCAATTTTTATAGCTTTACATGGAGATGGTGTATGTAATATAAAAGAGTTTAGCCAATATTGGAAACCAGATGTTTTTTTAGCTAATAACTTTATATTTGTTTATATTCAGTCCTCGCAGGCTATATGTCACAATGGATATGGATGGCTTAAAGACTTAGTAAATGCAAGACGTGACATAAAAGAATGTTATGACTCAATAGTTAAGAGCTATTCTGTAAATGAAAGCACGATCTTTATAGGAGGTTTTTCCGGTGGGGCTATAGCCACTATTGATTTTATAATGTCAAATGTCCTCCCGATAAAAGGATTTATCTGCCTCTGCCCACATGAAAAGCCGGAAACTTTTTCTAAGGAGAATGTGGAGCTGGCTGCTGCAAGGGGAGTAAAGGGGATATTTATGGAAGGTGAGTTGGAACTGCCAATAGAATGTGAAGAAGAAATGTTGAGAGAATTTGATGAGGCGGGTCTTTGTTATGCATATTACATTAACAATGGAGTAGGCCATAGAGCACCTGATGACTTTGACGATAAATTAAGGCAAGCGCTAAATTTTGTATTAAGTTAATTGAAATCTACATTAATACTTGATTAAAGTAATTAATTACATTTAACTGGAAGTTACTTTGCCCCCGGATGCTCCCCCCACCCCTATGAGTAACATTTGTCACTATAAAAGTACCACTAAATCTCAAACAGTTGATACTGGTGCTGTTAATGCAGTACTTCTATTTTATTATATATCCTAAAAAATAAAATTTATACAAGATAAAAAGTAATGAAAAACAGGGTTTGTCCCTAAAGGTATACTTTTAGAAACTTTCAATACAAAAGTGGAAGTAATATTTTAGGAAAATTATTGGGACTAGAAAACAGCTATATTATAAATACTTTTTCCCCTTCTATTTGCATGTCCTTTAAAGGTCGTTATTGGTACCTATTCATTAAACTTAGATTTGTGTTCGAAATCTAATGGTTGTGTGTTCCTTAATTTTTCCCAAAATCATAATCCCTTTATTGCTTGTTTTTACCTAATTAGGGTCTTGCCAACAAAGTCGGAAATGTTGGCGAGACCCCAATACGTAATAGATATATAAATAAAGATGGATGCTTTGATTTTAAAGGTATTCATCTTTGCAAGTTAAGTGTTTCCTCTGTGCTTTGCTGTTATTAGCCCAAGATGCGAAAAACTTGTGGTAAGTTTTTATGTTAATTAATATAACAATTATTGAATAATTAAAAGGATAACTGATAAAGCAATTTCACCTCACAATTTTATTCGAAATATTTCAGATAGCTTAAAAGAAGTAGTCATAACAAAATTTTGAAATAAAAACTCGATACACCGTAAAAGCACATCTTATAGTAAATAAGCCATCGCCGCATATTATGAAATGTGGCGATGGCTTAATGAAATTTATATATTAAACCAAAGTATCTTGTAATAGATTTCGAGGATATTCCTTAACCCCACAATAAAAATCTTCCTTGGGAGTATTTAAAAATGTTGATAGTAATGATAATATGTACTTGTACAAGTTTTTTTGATTTATTTTATCATCACTTGAGATGTATGTGAAACGTATATCTCTTTTTTGCTTTTTTAATGGAGCAACTGTCAAAAAAGAGGCTTAAAATTGAACTTTTACTGACGTGAATCGTGGCCTATAACAATTAGCTATCACGACTTTATCTTAATTGATGAAGTGATGGAAGGAAGTGAAACTGAGCGTATGGGTATGACCATGGGCGAGATGTAAAGCGGTAATTCATGACAAAAAAGGAGTGTAAAATAGAAATCTTCAAGAAGCCTATATTGAGTGCCTAAACAAAATGCTTCCGACTGTGGATTTTGCAAAACTTGATGAGTCCTACAATTCTGCAGATGACAGCTACGCTAAAGATACCTTAAAGCAAATGCATGATGCATTTGTTGAAACTTATTGCTGCCGTAAAGCGTAAGCTGACTGTTAGGCTGTTATTTCTTAGTTACATCCAATCCTTGCGAACAAAAGACCGAAAGCCAGTGATAAAATAAATAATAAAAGTGACTGTAAGAATCAATATAAATGGAATCGGCTCCAGCCTTGGAGAAAGATTCAGTCCTTGCGGAAACATGGCGTAATAGGGCGGAGCAAAAGGAAACCATGCCCCTATATAAGAATTGAATCCAGTGATAACTATATTGGGTATCACCATAGAGATACTGAATAAAAGTGCTGTACCAAAAGACTTGAACCGGGTTGATAAGCCAAGCTGGAGCATTGCCAATGGAAGACAAGCAAACCATCCGCCGACAATACCGGTCAATACCGTTTTCCATGGAATGAGCCCTTCTACGTGAATAAGATTCCCTGTTATCAAATAGCCAGCTAAAAACATGATTTGTACGATAGCCAAAAGAAAAATTAACACTAAAAATTTGGACAGATATATTTTCCAGCGTGGAAATGGCAGCGTCAGGAGCTGCTTCCATGCCCCGTTTTTGTGTTCGTAAAAACATAGAAACGCTGCAAATATTCCGGCAAAGAGCGGAAGAAAAAACATTCCATGAAAAGAGACGGCCTGAAAATACAGTGTGTTCCAATTAGGGGCAAAGTAATTAGTCAAAGATTTTACATTTCCTGCGGCGAGCACAAAACTAGCCGCTATATCCATAAAAATCAGAAGAAAAACCAAAAGCCATCTGACTTTCTTGCATTCTGAAACAAATAATTTTCCCATATCAGATTCCTCCTATTTGATTTCCAGGGCACGAAAGCGCATGGCTCCTGCCCAGAGCAAAAACATTCCCAGTACTGCCCCCAAAACAATCCAATTAATATACCCTTTAATAAAAGGACTGGCCATAGAGGGGTATGCCCACGGCAGGATATATAGGATTTTCACTCCGAATCTTCCAAGAAACAAGCTTGAGATAGCGCCAATCACACCCACCGCCAACGGAAGCGTTTGGTTGTGAAAACGAAGCGATAAAAATTGTTGAATCGCAAGCACTGGGAGAGATGCGGCAAGGCAGCCCAAAACCTGCTTGACTAAGAAATAGAATGGCAGAGGCTGGTCAGTATATACAAGCCAAATCACCGATGACCCTCCAATAATCAACAGGCTGCATCCCAACATCAAAATACCTATCCAAATTGCCTTGGTGAAGTAGAATGTTGTTCGGCTCACCGGCATGGAAAATATCAATTTCAATCCCTGCGATTGATGTTCGGTTTCAGCCATGATACTACACAGCAAGGAACCCGTCAGCAACACGGTAAAAGACAAAAACATGTACATGACATTCAGCCCTGCATAGACGCCGGATTCACCCTGACGGAAATACAAGTACCATTCAATACAAGTGAATAAAAGCAGAATGGCCGCACTGATGGCCGGAATCCATAAGCAAATTCGCCTTATTTTAATGTACTCAGAAGAAAGTACCCTTTTCATCATAAGCTTTCTCCTTTTCCAGTCAACTGTAAAAAGATATCTTCCAAAGATGCGGTATGTTCGCTGACATGCTGCACCGAATACGGCTGAAGCAGTTTGAATATTTCTGCCTGACTCATTCCCTCTGTTATAGGAATCAGCAGTTCATTGTTTTTTAGTTCAACCTCTGCTCCATGAGCAGAAAGCGCACGGTATGCTTCATCCGGATGATCGGTAATAATAGATAGTCGTGTTTGGCTGTTCTTTTTAAGTTCCTCAATACGGTCTTGAAAGATAAGCTTGCCGTTCTGGATGATGCCCACATAATCAGAAATTGATTGAATTTCACTCAAAATATGGCTGGACAAAAAAATGGTTATCCCCTGTTCGTGAGACAGGGACAACATCAAATTGCGAATTTCCTGAATACCGGCTGGATCAAGGCCGTTGATAGGTTCGTCCAGTATTAAAATTCGTGGCTTGCGGATTAATGCCTGAGCGATTCCTAAACGCTGTTTCATACCGAGAGAATACCCTTTTACGGTTTGCTGTGCATATGGGGTCAGCCGAACGGTATCAAGGACTTCACTAATGTTCCTTTCTGGTAAACCCATAAGCTCCGATATGATTTTAAGGTTTTTATACGCCGATAAATGTCTATAATAAGAGGGTGATTCTACAAGAGAACCTACATTTCTTAAAATTGCTTCCCGGTCGCGCCTCAGTGAGCGCCCCATGATTTGAATGGACCCTTCATCTGAATGAATCAAGCTGAGTAGCATACGGATGGTTGTGGTTTTTCCCGCACCGTTTGCTCCTAAAAAACCGTAAATTTTTCCTTCCGGAACTCGTAAATCAATATGATCCACCGAAACGTGTTCACCAAAACGCCGTGTCAGGCCGCTGGTTTCAATAATATATTCAGACATGATTTTTCCTCCTGTTTTTCTTTATAACAGGATTATAGATCATGAATCTTATTCTCAGGTAAACGAAAGTAAAATGTAAGTAAAATCGTATTATAGAATGGATAATTCGATCAGGATGGTAGTCCCTTTTCTGGGTGCGCTTTCTACACGGATTGTACCATTATGTAGCTCAACAAATTGCTTGGCAATCGCCATGCCAAGCCCCGAGCCTTGGGGTGGGCGGTCTGTTGATGTTCCCCTGTAATAATTTTTAAATAAATTGCTTCTGGTTTCCTCGCTCATTCCGTTGCCGTTGTCTGTAATCTGTATGCAAAAAGTATTCTGTTGCTTTTTTATAGATACTCGTATTTCTGTCTCCGGCGGGTTGTGAACTACCGCATTGATGAGAACATTTTGCAGCGCTCTCTGCAATAGGATGGTATCTACGTCCAGAAAACAGGTTTCCAAATCCGACTCATAAGAAAAAGCATACTCAACACAACGGGGTGAATTGGCGATATCCAGTACGATCTTCCGCAGAAATTCTATCATTTCCGTCTGCGTCTTTTGAAGAGTGACTTTTCCATCCTCAGATTGGAATGAAACATTTAAATCATCTATAAGGTTTTTAATATGTGTGGATTTTCCCTCAATTTTTATGCCGAAATCTTTTAATTCAATGTCAGACCACTTATATTGATCGGCAGAAATCATGGAAGCGTACCCTTGAATATAGGAAAGCGGTGTTTTCAAATCGTGTGTTATTCCTGCAAGCCATTCCCTGCGGTTTTTCTCTAACATTCTTCGATCTGTTTCGCTTTGTATTAATTTATCGGTCAACATTTGCATCTGCATCAGAAGCTCTTTATATAGGAACTGTGTACATTTGTAAAAAAAGGAATCCCTGTGCGATAAAAAGCCGCTCATAACAGGCTCCTGAAGGGTTCCCTGCGCCAGCGACTGAATCCAATGGATTATATGGAGAATGGGTCTTATGCTTATCCAAATGAACAGATATGCTGTAAGTATTCCTAAAACAAGCAGCACAGTAGATCGGAAAATCCCCACATTCACATTTCTAAGGAAAGGAAATACATTTCGTACCATAATAAATAAAATCATAATGATACCAAAACAAAGTATATAAGCCAGCAACAGTAGAACAATCAAAACAAGAATTCGCATCCCCATTTTTAAAGAAGTTTTCATAACCTCAATTCTCCTTTTTATGTGGGATAAATTTATATCCCAATCCACGGATATTCTGGATATATTTTGGTTTTTCGCTGCTTGGTTCAATCTTTTTGCGAATTTTAGAAATATGTATCACAACTGTCTTTTCATCGCCGAAATTAGCTTGCCCCCATACGCTTTCATACAATTGCGCAACCGTAAAAATACGGTTGGGATGTTCTGCGAAAAAAAGGAGAAGGGAATATTCTAAAGCAGTGAACTCCAAAATTATTTCATTTTGTTTCACCTCGCACGAGTCTTTGTTGATACTGAAATCTTCAAATTCTAAAATATGCTTCTGTTCTTTGTGTAAATATATCTGCTGATGCCTGAGTTGAACCTTAATCCGCGCAGCAAGCTCCATTGGATTAAAAGGCTTTGTAATATAATCATCTCCGCCCATGGCGAACCCTGCTAATTTGTCATAGTCCGATGTTTTAGCCGTCAGAAAAAGTACGGGCACATCTGTATTCTTGCGTAGTTCCATACAAAGCTCCAGCCCACTGATATCTGGAAGCATGATGTCTAATACAATCAGTCTGGGTGTAAATTCCTGAATCATCTGTAGTGCTTCCTTGCCAGACTGTGCTTTTTTGATATTCTGGAAGCCTTCTTTTCTCAAAACGATCTCGAGCATATCTAAAATTCCAGTTTCATCGTCTACCAGCAGAATATGTTGTTCCATTTTCATCTCTCCTTTGCTAAACAAATAATATTACATTAAAATGCTTTTTTCTTTCTTGCATCTAAAGGTTTTTCTGCATCCTTTGGTATCGCCCATGCATGACCAAAGCGAATGGCTCCAGTAATCCTGTTTTCCTCACAGAGCTTCTGTATCCTCCGCTTAGAAATCCCCCATTTATCAGCAGCCTGCTGTACAGATATATAATTAAGCATTTGCATTCCTCCATTGTGCATATATAACTTTTAGTGTATACGCAAAAACGAATAAAATCAAGAGAATAAATCTCAACTTTATGGGTTGTGCAGCTTCTCACTTTTTCCTTAAAAGAAGTGAGGGGCAGTTTTATACCTTCTCTTTCTCGTTCGAAAGGAGTGTTCGCAAACATGAAACGAGGTAACTTTTTTGTCGTACAAAATCAGATTTTTGATTTTAAACTATCACCGATTGCATTTTATGTGTATTGCTATCTATGCAAATGCAGAAACAAAAAAAGCGGATGCTATCCAAGCAAGCAAACCATCGCATCGGTCTGTGGAATTGCGGTAAGCTCTGTCAGCAAAGCTATCAAACAGCTTTCGGATGCAGGGCTGATTGCTGTTACAAAAAATTTCCTCGTCGGCAGGCAAATCAATAACTCCTATGAAATTACTGATTTATCTGTCCGCCAGTCGGATAAACCCATAGGTCATGTTTGAAAGTTTTATTGCGCACAAATTTTACTTATTGGTAAGTTGTAGCAGCACTTCAAAGTGCCTGACAGAAATGAAGGTTACCGATGTGAAAGTGCGGAGGCGAAATTCAAAAACGAGGTTTAAGATTAACAGTTTTCGTGAAAAATAGCCTCCCGCTAAGGCCTTATCAGGCTTAGCCGACATCATTTTTGTCTACTCAAGGCACGTGGAGTGCGTAATAGGAATGCAAAGGAAAGATACGTAGAAATCCTGAGTTTTCAGCACTTTGTGCGATATACTACTTTTACAAGAGATGGCGATGATTTCAGGAATAAGGTGCTGAGATATAAAATTGATGTTTCCGTTGTATTGGACATGGAGTGTGTAGATATGTTTAATGCATGCGTGGATTAGAGTGTTTAGGCATGTCCATATTACGCAGTGTGAAGCAAATTTAAGACTGGGAAATTATAAGAGAATGTCGGTTAATTAGCTGGCGTTCTCTTTTATATAAATAAACCAACTAATTTTACTTAAATTTCTAACGTGCACACATAAGTTGACCTCAATATA
Source organism: Geosporobacter ferrireducens (assembly GCF_001750685.1). Lineage (GTDB taxonomy): Bacteria > Bacillota > Clostridia > Peptostreptococcales > Thermotaleaceae > Geosporobacter > Geosporobacter ferrireducens. The sequence goes on from NZ_CP017269.1 coordinate 5,441,602, forward strand.
ACATATGCTATGACACAAGTCGAAAATCAATCTATTGTCAGAATAAATAAAAAATATTGACAGATTAATTATTATCATATAAAATATACTTACTTAATAAAGTTAAATAAGTAAGTTAAAGGAATGGACGACAATCATGGAAAAAAAAGCCGGAAATCCAAAGACGATTCGAGAAAACAATCAAAAGGTTTTAGCCCACTATTTATTTGAACACAGTCCTACAGCAATCTCAGAATTATCTAGAATTTTCAAACTGAGTTTACCGAGTATTTATAAAAACATTTCTCAATTAATCGATCACAACATTATTAAGGAAACAGGGGAAGGAGATTCTTTAGGCGGACGAAGGCCAATGCTCTTCAGCTTTAACTATGATCTAGGCTACATAGCAAGCGTTGACCTCAAGGGAGAGTACCTAAGACTAGCCTTGGCAAATCTGGGATTAAAGATTATTGCCAGGGAAGATATCAATATGCGAGACTTCAAGAATGGAAATGATCTTATTAACAAAGGCATAGAATCACTAAAAACACTAATGAAAGCAAACAGTATTGCTCAGGAAAAGCTTTTCTCCATTGCGGTTGGCTTTCCAGGCTCCATTAACAATATTACCGGACAAACATATATGCTTCCTGTCTGGCTAGATATTTGGGAAGGCGTTAACATAAAAAGGTTAATTAATGAAGAATTTCCTGCTGTCAATGTAATAGTAAAAAATGATATGAATCTTGCTGCCATTGGAGAGATGAGGTATGGTGTAGGCAGAGGCTATAAGAACTTGATCTATGTCAGCCTGGATATGGGGGTGGGAGCAGGTATAATAATTGATGGTTGTTTATATGAAGGAAGTCGGTTTGCCTCTGGTGAGATTGCTTTTTTTAAAACCAACATGGGATCAAATACCACACTTGAAGATGAAATATCTATTCGAGGGATTACGAATCGTATAGTAAGGGATATGGAGAAGAATATTGAAAATAGACTGGAACGTTTTCTGATTAACAACAAAAGAATTCTCAACTTTGCAGAAGTGAAAAAAGCTGTTATAGAGAAGGATCCTTATATACTGGGAGTAATGAAGGATGTTTCTGAGAGATTGGGATTTGTTTTATATAATATCAGTGTCTTTCTTGATAATGAATTGATTATTATAAGTTCTAAAACCATTGATATGGGATACGACATTAAAAAGGATCTGGATGAAATTATCAAAAAAAACACCCTGATAGAAGTTAAGACGGAGTATGCCTCACTGAATCAGGATGAGGTCATATATGGAGGCTTTGCCTTGTCTCTGGATCATATATTGGATAAAATTATCACCTATTAAGGTTTATTTAGAAATGAGGGAAGAATGTGCATTCTAACAGGACAACAAAACTCTATGCGGTGGGTGTTGACATAGGTGGCACCAAAATACTGATTCTAATAACAGACCAATCGGGAAGAGTGCTCTTCAAGAAAAGGGTGGAATCAACAGGGGATCTAGAAAGAATCTGTGAAATAATCAACGCTGCTCTGAAAGAAGCTTCCATAGCCCATCATCAAATAATGGGCATGACGGTGGGCATACCGGGTCATGTGGACAGCCTGGAGGGAATCGTAAAAAATTCCGTTCAGCTTGGCTGGAAGGATTTAAACATAAAGGCATACATAAGTCGGCGCTTTTCCTTTCCTGTCTTTATCAAAAACGATGTAAATTGTGCGGCATTAGGAGAAAAATGGCTGGGAAACGGAGAAAACAGCAGTCATATGGTCTATATCTCCCTTGGAACAGGGGTAGGAGGCGCCATTATAGCCAACGGTTCTCTGGTGGAGGGCTCGACCTATTCGGCAGGGGAGTTTGGATATATAACCGACAGTGACGATATTAAAAAAGGCATCGACAGTGACTGGGATCAGTATGGAAATCTGGAAAGAAAAATCTCCGGCTTTGCACTGGATGAAAAAGCAAGGCAGATTGGACTGACGGCGAGGGAGCTGTTTGTAGAATACAATAAGGGAAACAGCGCAGCTCAGGAAATCATCGACTCCTTTATAAAAAACCTTTCCCTCGTCATCTCCAATCTGGTTAATATACTCAATCCAGAGTATGTTATCATAGGGGGCGGAGTGTCAGAATCCATGGAATGTATTCTGGACCCTATAAAGAGCTATGTAAAAAAGCTTACAATGTTTCCGACAAAAATCCGATTATCTAAGCTGGGGGGGGAAGGAGGAGCGTTTGGTTGTGTTTATAATGTGCTGTCCGGAATGGAAGACAGCACAGAGCAAGAGGAAGGAATCAGCAAAAAATTAGAAAAGGATAAGAATGAGAAGGGGGATTAAAATGAAAAGATTATCAAGTATCACTGCTTACCTACTGGTGATGGTATTGGTTATAGGGCTGCTTGCTGGGTGTGCCCCAAAACAGGCGGAACCGGTTGCCACACCGGGAACGGAGGAAAAGAAGCCTGTTAAGATAGGAATATCCCTGCCTACCCAGAGAGAAGAAAGATGGGTTCTGGATAAGGATAACTTTGAAAAGGTAGCCAAGGAGCTTGGGGTAGAGGTGCTTATCCAGGTAGCGGACAACGACGCAGCAAAGCAGCAGTCCCAGGTAGAAAATATGATAGCCAATGGAATCAATGTACTTATCATTGCACCCCATGATGGAACAGCTGCAGCCAACATTGTAACCATGTGCCATGATTCAGGAATAAAGGTGGTATCCTATGACAGGCTGGTCATGAATGCCGATGTGGATCTGTATCTTACCTTTGACAGCTTGGTGGTAGGAGAAATGCAGGCAAAATGGATGCTGGAAAGAGCACCGAAGGGAAACATCGCACTGCTGGCCGGGGACCCGGGAGACAGCTGTGCAGTCCTTTACAGACAGGGCGCCCTAAATGTGCTGAAGCCGAAGGTAGACAGCGGAGATATCAAGCTCGTGCTTGACCAGGAATGCAAGGACTGGCAGCCCGTCGAAGCCCTTAAACATATAGAAAATGCATTGACCGTAAACAAAAACGACATTCAGGGTATCGTTGCACCCAATGACGGAACCGCCGGTGCTGCTATTCAGGCTCTGGCTGCCCAGGGACTGGACGGAAAGGTTCCTGTAACAGGACAGGATGCCGAGGTGGACGCTATTAAGAGAATCATTGAAGGAACCCAGGGAATGACTATCTTCAACGATATACGAGATCTGGGAAGAGCAGCCATCGTTTCAGCCATCAAGCTTTACCATGGGGAGGATCCCGGAGCAGACAAGGTGAACAACAACGGAAAATATGATGTACCTTCCATAGAAATAGCACCTGTAATTGTGGATAAGGACAACTACAAGAAAATTCTTATCGAAAGTGGTTTTATAAAGGAAGAGGCTTTAAAATAACTGAGTTTTCCCCTAAATAATAAATCATAAATTATCAGAACAGTGTCCTTCACTGTTCTGATAATTTAATAAAGGGTGGCAGCATTATGAGTGATTATATACTGAAAATGAAAAGCATAACCAAGGAATTTCCCGGAGTCAAAGCTCTGGATAATGTGAACCTTGAAGTGAGACGAGGAGAAATCCATGCTCTGGTGGGTGAAAATGGGGCCGGAAAGTCGACTCTTATGAAGATATTGAGCGGTGTTTACCCCTATGGAACCTATAGCGGAGATATTATAATCAATGACAACATTCAAAAATTCAACGGGATCAAGGACAGCGAGCAGGCGGGAATCGCCATCATTTATCAGGAGCTGACCATGGTCAAGCAAATGAATATTTGTGAAAATATATTCCTTGGCAATGAGATGGCCCGTAGGGGCATCATAGACTGGGAATTGGCCTTTATAGAAACAAAAAAAATCCTTCAGGAGGTAGGCTTAAATCTGAGTCCAGCCACTGCGGTGATGAACTTGGGTATCGGGCAGCAGCAGCTGATTGAGATAGCCAAGGCGATTGCCAAGAAAACCGATCTCCTCATACTTGACGAGCCAACCTCTGCCCTGACGGAGGCAGAGACAGCCAATCTTCTGGAGCTGTTAAAAAAATTCAAAAGCAAGGGGATTACCTGCATCTACATTTCCCACAAGCTCAAGGAGATATTTGAGATAGCTGATAGAATCACTGTCCTACGGGATGGGATGTCCATCACCACTCAGGAGGCCAGGGATCTTAACGAAAATAAGCTTATTACTCTCATGGTGGGCAGGGAGCTGACTCAGAGGTTTCCGAGGATTGAACCCCAATTAGGGGAAGTCACCATGGAAGTGAGGAACTGGACGGTCTACGATCCCCTTCTGCCGGAGAAAAAAATCATCGACGATGTGAGCTTTACCGTTAGAAAGGGAGAAATACTGGGAATAGCGGGCCTGATGGGAGCCGGAAGAACGGAGCTTTTCATGAGTCTTATGGGCTATTACGGCTCCAATATATCGGGAGAGCTCTGGATTGAGGGCGAAAGGCTGGAGTCCCGTGATTCAAAGGACCTTATCAGGAAGGGAATCAGCTATTTATCCGAGGACAGGAAGGGAAACGGTCTCATACTGGGCCAGGATATTATGAAAAACATTTCCTTGGCGAGCCTGGACAGTATTTCAAATAAAACAGTCATCGATGAAAATGCGGAGATTATTAAAGCAGAGGGCTATGTTTCCGCCCTGAATATCAAGACACCCTCTATCGAGCAGCTTGTGGGCAATCTCAGCGGGGGAAACCAGCAAAAGGTTGTACTGGGAAAATGGCTGATGACAGAGCCCAAGATCCTGATACTCGATGAACCTACCAGGGGTATCGATGTGGGGGCGAAGTTTGAAATCTACAATGTCATGAATCGGCTTTTGGAGGAAGGGGTTTGCATCATCATGATTTCTTCTGAGCTTCCGGAGGTGCTGGGCATGAGTCATAGGATATTGGTTATGCACGAAGGTGCGATAAAGGGTGAGCTTTCCTGCAAGGATGCCACGCAAGAGAAGATTATTTACTATGCAACAGGAGGGATGTAAAATGAAGGACAGCGCCGGAACCGTTCTGCCCCAAGAATCAGATGAACACAAAGCCTCTTACAGGGAGTTTTTGATAAAGTCTGTAAGAGAAAACATCAGACAGTATACAATGATTATTTCTCTCATCGTCATATGGATCATCTTCACCGTCCTGACAGATGGAATCTTCCTGACACCCAGAAACCTATCCAACCTGTTTCTCCAGATGGTCACCATCGGCATCCTGGCTTCCGGTATGGTGTTCGTCATTGTGGCGACCCACATCGATTTATCCGTAGGCTCCGTAGCCGGAACCCTGGGTGCCCTGGCTGCGGCCCTTATGGTCAAAGTTGGATTAGGACCCATACCTGCTATTCTGCTAACACTTCTTGGAGGCATTCTGATTGGATGCTGGCACGGCTTCTGGATAGCCTACAGGGGCGTACCGGCCTTTATCGTGACTCTGGCAAGCATGAGTGCCTTCAAGGGCCTTACTCTGGCAATAACAAGGGGAGCCACCATTGGTGAATTCCCGCTGCTGTTCAAATCCATTGGACAGGGTTATGTACCGAGACTGTTCTTTCAGGATGCGGCATTTCATGATACCAGCATTCTAATCGGTGCCGCAGCCATTATACTTTACATAGTCTTTGACATGAAAAAGAGAAAATCAAGACAGAAATATGATTTTGAGGTGCTTCCCATGCCTCTTCAGATATTGAAAATCATACTCATTTCTCTCGTCATCGCCATGTTTTGCTCTATTATGATAAGCTACAGGGGTATACCCTATGCCATACTGCTCTTGACGGGTATCGTCATCATATTATCCTTTGTCTCCCAGAAGACGAAGTTTGGCAGATATATTTATGCTTTCGGAGGGAATAAGGAGGCTACCAGGCTTTCGGGTATCAATACAAAGCAGGTGAACTTCTTTATCTTCGTTCTAATGGGATTTTTAACCTCGGTGGCAGCCATTGTATTTGCCGCAAGGCTGAATGCAGCCACCACCTCAGCAGGCTCCCTATTTGAGCTGGATGCGATTGCGGCCTGCTTTATCGGAGGCACCAGCACCCTGGGAGGCGTGGGAACCGTATTCGGGGCTATCATAGGAGCCCTAGTTATGGCCAGTATAGACAACGGAATGAGCTTGATGAATGTAAACATCATGTATCAGTATATAATAAAGGGAGCAATTTTGTTATTAGCCGTATGGATCGACTTCTCAACAAAGAAAAAGGCTTAAGAGAAAAAGAAATTTAAATATAGTAGACAAGATGGTGAACTCTATGAACTTGATTCGAGTGAAGGATTATAATGAAATGATTGAAAGAGCCGGGGAATATATGAAGCTCCAGGTCCGGGAAAAGAAGGACAGCGTGCTGGGATTGGCTACCGGACGAACAATGGTGGGCGTCTATGAACGACTGATAGAGCATTATAAAAATAAGGATATCAGCTTCAGGGATGTCATAACCTTTAATCTCGATGAGTACTATCCCATAACCAGGGAGAATCCCTCCAGCTATTATCAGTATATGATGGAGCATCTCTTCAGGCATACAGATATTAACACGGAGAATATTCACATACCCGACGGCAGTACTACAGATCCTCTGGAGGAGTGCAAAAGCTATGATAAAAAAATCGAGGCCGTGGGGGGGATTGACCTGCAGCTTTTGGGAATAGGGCGCAACGGCCATATAGGCTTCAATGAGCCAAAGCCTGTGTTGGAGCTGAATACCCACCTGACGGATTTGGATGAAACCACAATAGAGGACAATGCATCTGCCTTTTCTTCCAGGGAGGCTATGCCGCAGCAGGCCATAACACTGGGAATCAAGAAGATTATGGAGGCCAAAAAAATCATACTCTTAGCCAACGGCAGAGAAAAGAGCGAAGCCTTAAGAAAGATGACCCGGAAGGAAGTAGACCCAAGGTGGCCGGCCAGCATACTACAGCTTCATCCTGATATTACTACAATAGCCGATGAGGAAGCCTGTGAAAGGCTGGAATAATGATGAAATTAAAAAAATGAATATACAGGATTTAGATTAGCTTAATAAAGTATAACGAAGATTTAAAAGAATTTGTAGTTGATAATGACAAAGAACCCGAGCCTAAGCTTGGGTTCTTTGTATATTTATATTATTGTGCCATCTTTTTATAGCTTTCATATTTTTCATTTGCATCTTTTTCAGCTTTCGTAAAGAGTTCCTCAGCAACTTCCGGGAAGGAATTCATCAGGGAGGTATAACGTACCTGTCCCATTAAGAAATCTCTAAAGCTGGCTTTAGGCTCCTTAGAATCTAAAATGAAAGGATTTTTACCTTCCTCTTTAAGAACCGGGTTATATCTATAAAGATGCCAGTATCCAGCTTCAACAGCTTGCTGTGAGTTGGCTTGTGTACGTCCCATTCCTTCTTTTAGGCCGTGGTTGATGCATGGGGCATAAGCGATGATAAGGGAAGGACCATCATGTTTTTCTGCCTCAATAATTGCTTTCAAGAACTGATTTTTATCGGCACCCATGGCAACCTGTGCAACATATACATAACCATAAGTAGCGGCAATCATGCCAAGGTCCTTTTTCTTCATTTTCTTACCTGAAGCAGCAAACTTAGCAACAGCACCGACTGGTGTAGCTTTTGAAGATTGGCCGCCTGTATTGGAATACACCTCAGTATCGAAAACAAGTACATTTACATTTTCTCCGGAAGCCAGTACATGATCTAGCCCGCCATAGCCAATGTCATAGGCCCACCCATCTCCACCAACAATCCAAACGGACTTTTTGATGAGATAGTCTTTTTTATCTGCAATCTCAGCAAATATTTCCTTGGCTTTTCCGTCAACATCCGAAGCATTAAATAGCGGCATCAGCTTAGCAGTTGCTGCTTTGCTGGCATCTGCGTCTTCTTTGCCATCTAACCATGCCTTTAGGGCTTCCTTGTAGTTTACAGGAATATCAAGACTTAAAGCTTCTTGCATAATCAAAGTAAGTCGGTCTCTAATCTGTCTAACTGCAACAGCCATACCGAACCCATATTCTGCATTGTCTTCAAATAATGAGTTTGCCCATGCAGGTCCTTTGCCTTCAGCATTTTTGCAATAAGGTGTAGCAGGTGCAGAAGCGCCCCATATAGAAGAACATCCAGTGGCGTTGGCAATAATCATGCGATCTCCATATAATTGTGTGATGACCTTAGCATAAGGAGTTTCTCCGCAGCCGGCACAAGCACCTGAAAATTCGAGTAGTGGCTGAGCGAATTGGCTGCCTTTTATTGATGTCAAAGGCATTAAATCATCTTTGATTGAAACCGTCGTTGCATAGTTCCAGTTAGGAATTTGAACTTCAAATTGAGATTCTAAAGGCTTCATGATCAAAGCTTTTTCTTTGGCCGGACAAATATCTGCACAATTTCCACATCCCGTACAATCCATTGTACTTACCTGAATCCTATAGGAGAGGTCCTCAAGGCCTTTACCCATTGCTTTCTTTGCTTCAAAGGATGCCGGTGCTTTGCTCGTTTCTTCTGGAGACATTAGTACAGGTCTAATTGCAGCATGGGGACAAACAAAAGAACATTGATTACATTGGATACATTTATCAATTTGCCATTCCGGTACGTTTACAGCTATACCTCGTTTTTCATAAGCAGAAGTGCCCATAGGGAAAGTGCCGTCTTCTGCTCCGACGAATGTACTAACAGGCAAGGTATCGCCTTCTTGTCTATTCATTGGAATCAGTACATTTTTAATGAAGTCAGGAACCTCACTGGTTGCAGCAGCTTCTTCCAAGGCAGTGCTCCAGCTGCTTGGTACATCAATCTTTACAAGTGCTGTGATACCACGGTCTACAGCAATATAGTTCATATTTACGATAGCGTCTCCCTTATTGCCGTAAGAGTGGTCGATTGCTTCCTTTAGGTACTTAACAGCATCTTCCAATGAAATCACCTTTGCTAACTTAAAGAAGGCAGATTGCATAATCATATTGATCCTGTTCCCTAAGCCGATTTCATTAGCGATATCTGTAGCATTAATTGTGTAAAATTCGATGTTGTTATCAGCAATATATTTTTTAATAGAAGCAGGAAGCTTTTCATCTAATTCAGCAGGTGTCCATTGACAGTTTAATACAAAAGTACCGCCGTTTTTCAATCCTTTCAATAAATCATACTGATAGACATAGGATTGATTATGGCAAGCAACAAAATCTGCTTCATTAATAAGATAAGTAGACTTAATAGGCTTTCTACCAAAGCGTAAGTGAGAGATTGTAACACCACCGGATTTTTTTGAATCATAGGAGAAATAGCCTTGTGCATACTGATCGGTTTCATCACCAATAATTTTGATGGCATTTTTATTTGCACCAACAGTACCATCAGAGCCCAATCCCCAGAACTTGCAACGGATGGTTCCCTCCGGCGCTGTATTGATTTCTTCTTTAACTTCTAAAGAAGTATGTGTAACATCGTCATTAATTCCAATCGTAAATGCATCTTTAGGCTGTGGCTGTTTTAAATTATCAAAGACTGCAATAATTTGAGCCGGAGTTGTATCTTTAGAGCCTAATCCATAACGCCCGCCTATGATTAGAGGTGCGTTTTCTTTATTATAGAATAATGTACGGATATCTTGGTATAACGGTTCACCTAATGCTCCGGGTTCTTTGGTTCTATCCAGAACAGAAATTCTTTTTACTGTTGCAGGGAATACGTCAAAGAAATATTTTGCAGAGAAAGGTCTGTAAAGATGTACTTTGAGCAAACCAACCTTTTCTCCCTTTGTAATTAAATAATCAATCGTTTCTTCAATCGTTTCTGTAACAGAACCCATTGCGATAATAATATTTTCAGCATCTGGTGCGCCATAATATGTAAATGGCTTATACGCTCGACCTGTAATTTTATTAATCTCAGTCATATAATCAGCAACGATTTCTGGTACTTGCTGATAGTATGTATTTGATGCTTCTTTAGCCTGGAAAAAAATGTCTGGATTCTGTGCAGTACCTCTTGTAACAGGATGCTCAGGATTTAATGAACGATCTCTGAAACTTTTAATTGCATCATAGTCAACAAGTTTTGCAAGGTCATCATAATCAATCACTTCAATTTTTTGCACCTCATGGGAAGTTCTAAATCCGTCGAAGAAATGTAAAAATGGTACTCTGGACTTGATAGCAGACAAGTGTGCTACGCCGGCAAGATCCATGACTTCTTGTACAGAACTGGAAGCTAAGAGTGCAAAGCCTGTTTGTCTTGTAGCCATTACATCAGAGTGATCGCCAAAGATAGAAAGCGCATGGCCTGCTACTGCCCGGGCTGAGACGTGAAATACACCTGGAAGCAATTCGCCTGCAATCTTATACATATTGGGAATCATTAACAACAATCCCTGTGATGCAGTAAAAGTAGTGGTCAAAGCACCCGCGGCTAAGGAACCATGTACAGCACCTGCAGCGCCAGCTTCTGACTGCATTTCAACAACTTTAACCTCTTGTCCAAAAATGTTTTTTTGTCCATGGGCAGCCCATTCATCAACATTTTCTGCCATGGTTGAAGACGGTGTAATTGGATAAATTGCTGCAACATCCGTAAACGCATAGGAAATATAAGAAGCAGCGGTGTTGCCATCCATAGTCTTCATATTTTTTGCCATAGTATAACCCCCTTTATAATAATTTAGAATGTATGGAGTAGGGAATATAAGCCATATGTACAATGTATACATATGTAAACGAAATATTAAGATGAGATTTACATTGATTGCCAATTTTCGTCTATATTTATGATACCACAAAATATTTTTTTTGTATGAATTTAAATGAAAAATATTAAAAAAATTTCTGTAAATGGAAATCAAGAAGAGGAAAATTAAAAATAACATGGAAATACCTAGTATAAGTAGTACAAGTTTTTTAAAGAAAATAAAGCGGAGGGGTAAATTTGTTAGAAAAAGAGATTATAAGAGCACTTGAAAGTACATCTGCAAAAACATCCGTGGTATTAAAAGACTTAAGAAATGATATATGGATTTTTCAAAAAGAAGAAAAAATGGTTATTCCATCTGCCAGTACGATTAAGATTCTGATAATGACAGAGGCTTTAAATCAAATACAGCAAGGAAAATATCAGCTAGAAGAGAAAGTTTCTATAATGGAAGAAGAGAAGGTTCCTTATAGTATTATTAGTGATTTAACGACAGACTTCTATACATTTCAGGATCTGATTACTTTAATGATTATCGTCAGTGATAATACAGCGACCAACGTTTTGATCGACCTGTTAGGTTTTGATGCTATTAATGAGATGGCTACAAAAATTGGGCTGAAAAATACTCAACTGAAGCGTAAGATGATGGATTTTGAAGCTGCTCAAATGGGAAGACAAAACATAACCACAGCAATAGATATGGCCATGTTGATGGAGAAGATATTTAATAGAGAAATTTTGAATGAAAAGCTGTGCAATCACGCCATCGATATACTAAAGCGGCAGAAAGATAAAATAATGTTGAAAAGATATATCCCAGAAGATACGGTAATTGCCCATAAAACAGGAGATCTGGCGAATCTAAATCATGATATAGGTATTTTTTACTTACCGCAGCAGACCTATTTATTGGGTGTGTTTGTGACCGAGGCCCAAAGCAATTTGGCAGCACAACAAATCATTGGGGAAATCTCAAAATTAGTATATACATACTATCTGTAAATATGATCTTGGAGGGATAGGCTATGAAAAAAGAAATAGAATTATGGGCAATTGTAACAGGAACAGTTGCTTCATTGACAAAAGAACCAAATGTAAAAAGTGACCTCGTTGATGAGGTGTTGTTTGGAATGGTGGTTAAGATTATTGAAGCAGTGGATGAGCAGTGGTATTACGTAGAAACCCATTATGGTTATTGTGGATATATATATAAGGAGAATATTCTAATCGATACAGAAAAAGCTTTGCAGTGGAAAGAAAGAGCTGATTCTGTGGTTACACATAACTTTGTTGATGTGATGAGTGAACCCAAATATGCTAGCTGTCCGATGATTTTATTGACAAGAGGGGCCCTGATTCAAGCAACTGTGGAGGAGAACGATTGGATACAAGTGTGTTTACCGGATAACCGATTTGGATGGGTAAGAAAAGGCTTATTGCAAAAGAAAGCACAAGGAGATCTGAAAGCAGATGAAGAAAGCTTTCGAGTAAAGCTAGTGAATACAGCTCTATCCTACTTGGGTACTCAATATCGTTGGGGAGGAAAGAGTTCTCTGGGAATTGATTGCTCCGGATTATGCTCCATGGCATATATGCTAAATGGTGTAATGATTTATCGGGATGCTGTACTCAAAGAGGAATATATGAGATCAATACCACTAGAGGAAATCAAAGCTGGAGATTTGTTATTTTTTCCGGGTCATGTAGCAATGTATATTGGAGAAGACAATTATGTACATGCGACCGGAAGAGAAGGATTGGTACTTGTAAATAGTCTAAATCCAATGCATGAAAACTATCGTGAAGATTTACATAAAGACATTAGCGGGATTGGCACAATTTATTAATATTCGGCAAGATAGAACGGCACCTGATTAAGGGTTATTGCAAGGGACGTACTTTGTAGAGAATGTGGAATAAGCGTATACGAACTTTATTAGAAAATAATTTAGACAAAGGAATCATGCGAATTTAGTTTGGTTCCTTTGTTATTTATGCGGCTTTTTATTTCATAAAAAATCATCTATAATAGTCTTATGTGTTTGTTATACTATGTTAGAAATCATGAGTAGGAGTAATATAATGACCAGACAATATTTTGATATGAAGGAAGTTTTATTAGAAAATGGAATACAGCTTGTTACAATAAAAAAAGATTCTAAACTTGCGTCTATCCATGTAGGAATCAAAATGGGTGCCCTGTGGGAAAAGCTCAATGAAAAGGGAATTTGCCACTTTATCGAGCATATGCTTTTTAAAGGAACGAAAAATAGAGACAATAACCAAATCAATCAGCAATTGGAGGAACGGGCGGGATCTTATAATGCTTATACAGATTATACCTCAACGGTGTTTACTGTAACTGCGTTAGCTGAAGAGCTCGAAGCTTCTACTGAAATAATTGCAGATATGATGATGCGCGCTACTTTTCCAGAGGATGAAATTGAAAGAGAAAGAGGTGTCATTTTAGCAGAATATAAAACCAGCATGGATGATGTAGAACAATATAGCTTTCAAAAAGCCCATGAGCTGGCTTTTAATAAGAGTCCGCTGCGATATGATGTGATTGGAACGGAAGATAATATTAAAGCATTTACCAAAGAACAGTTGAAGCAGTTCTATCAAAAGCATTATATCCCTAACCGATGTGTAATCAGTATTGTTTCCCCTATGGAGCACGAGACAATAGAAGCTATGATTAAACAGTACTTTGGAGATTGGAAGCAGGGGGCCATAGATCTTGCAGATATAGTCATAGAGAAGCATTTGTCATTGCAAAAAACTACCTATAAGAAACATATTGAACAAAGTACGTTGATATATCTTTATACTTTCCATGGACTTAGCCGTATGGAAGAACTGGCGCTGGAAATTCTAAACCACAAACTTGGAGAAAGTGCCAACTCAATTCTGTTTCGAGCGCTGCGGGAGGAAAAAGGAATTGCCTATGATGTATATTCGGAAATGGATGCTACTGAGTATATCAAGGTGCTTACGATCTATACATCCGTAGGGGAAGAAGATGTTTTTGAGGCCAAGTCCATTATAGAAGGGTGTATTCATAAGATTAAAACAAGGGAAATTTGCCTGGATGAAAAAAATATACAGCTTATGAAAAGAGTAATCAAGACTGCTGTAGCCTCAATGCTGGAAGATTCTTCGGAACTAGCTAATTATGTAGTGCATCAGAAGCTGGCAGGGAAGAAAATTGATGGGTTTGTGGATGATCTGGCAGCTATGGAAAAGATTCATGCAGAGGATATATACCAGGTGGCAGAAACGGTATTGAAGAAACCAATGATGCATATATTAATGAGTGGATGATTTACTAGACAGTGAGCAGGATAGCAATCTGATAAATGCTGCAGAGATGGCGGACTTGGGTAAAATACGAATTTTTAATTAAAGAGGTGAGTAGCTTGCCATTATCTATAAATGATGCAATGATTCGAAATGCAGCCAGTAATTCATCCACATTAATCCGGGGTATTGGATATTATTTAGATGGAAGGGTACAGAAATTTTCTTTTGACGAAGACACTTTAACTGCACATGCGATTGTCGTTGGGGAGAAACCATATAAAGTGGAGGCTGCCTTTCAAAAGAATGGAAATATGGGCCACTGGGAGTGCAGTTGCCCAGCTTACATGAATTATGATGGTGCCTGCAAGCATATCATAGCGCTTTTGAAATTAGTTCAGAAGGAATTTCAGTCACAGAGAATTTCTATTGAGAAACAGAAAAATAGTGCCCATGAAATTTTTGCATACTTTGAAGAATTCCACGAGGAGTCAGGAAAAGCAGAGGTAGAGCTTGGAATAACTTTTGAATTAGAACATATCTATAAGGGAGTGATTTCCTCTATTGAATTGAAGATTGGTGAGTCTCGTTTATATGTGGTTAGAAATATGGCGGATTTTTTAGAAAATATAGAACGGGGAGAGAAAATTCAATTTGGAAAGAGCTTCACTTATGATCCCAAAAGACATAGATTTTCTTCAGTAGATAAGGAAATTATAGAGCTTTTATTAGAGATCTATGAAAATGAAAAGGTAGTAGGAAATTTATCCTATAACAATTATCGTCAAGATAGTTTGTTAAAGGGAAAGAAAGTTTATCTTTCATCACCGCTGGTAAAAAGGGTCTTGGATATTTTACAGTTCAAAAGCTTTTCAGCTAGGATTTTGGGAAGGGAATATACTAATATTCGAATAGCACATCAAGACATCCCTTTTCATTTTGATTTAAAATCAAAGGAAGATGACTTGCTGCTGCAGCTGAATTGGAATGATAATCTAATTCCACTGAATAAAAAGGGCGATTATTTTTTTTATAAAGGTGTATTATATAGTCCATCAGAGAAACAGAAAAAGTATTTTCTCCCTTTTTACCATATATTGATAAAACAAAAGCGAAAAGATATCACCTTCACCCAAGGAGAAAAAGAACGGTTTGTATCTGAAATCTTACCTCAAATTCAAGCTATCGGAAAAGTCACTATTTCTTCAGAAGTTGCTGAAAATATATATGAAGAAAAACTAATGACTAAAATGTTTCTCGATAAAATTGATGGTGGTATTGCATCTAGAATAGAGTTTCATTATGGAGAAGAAATGATTAATCCTTTTAGCTCAAAAGATTTAAGTGCTCGTACAAAGAAAATTATCGTGAGGAATGTTGAGGAGGAAAGAAGTGTTTTAAACATATTAGAGAAATCAGAGTTTATAGTTTCCGTCGATAAAGTGATTTTGAAGGATGAGGAAAGAATATTTCGATTCTTACAAGATAATCTTAAGAAACTTCAAGAATTAGCTGAGATATATTATTCTGATGACTTTAAGAGTATGGTTATAAAAGAAACCGTACAGTTTTCTGTATCTGTTCGTATGAATGACAAATCCTCTATGTTTGAATTTTCCTTCGAGCACGAGGATATACCTCCGGAAGAACTAACGTGTCTTTTGGAAGCATTTAAAGAGCGAAAAAAATATTACCGTTTGAAAAACGGAGCATTTCTTCCACTGGAAAATACAGACATTAAATATCTGAATAATCTTATAGAGTACCTGGATCTAACACAAAAAGATCTGAATAAAAAAAGTATCGAGATTCCAAAGTATCGTGCACTTTATTTAGATGAGATTTTAAGAGAAACACCACTCTTCAATGTAGAGCGAAATCAAGCCTTTAAGCAGCTTGTTCAGAATATTAAAGAACCAAAGGATATGGATTATGCAGTTCCTAGTCACTTAAAGACTGTTTTAAGAGATTACCAAAAAACAGGGTTCAAGTGGCTAAAAACATTGGCTGCTTATGAAATGGGCGGTATTTTGGCAGATGATATGGGATTAGGAAAAACACTTCAACTACTTGCTTTTATAAGTTCTGAGGTTGAACGAATAGGAAGACCTTCTCTCGTGGTAGCACCAACATCTCTGATTTATAACTGGCAAGATGAGGCAGGTAAGTTTTTACCGGATTTAAAAACGGTTGTCATATCGGGTATGCCAAAGGAACGATATGAGCTTATGGAAGAGATTGCTAGTGCGGACTTAGTAATTACTTCATACCCCTTGTTAAGAAGGGACGTAGAGCTATATAAAAATACTACCTTTGCCTATTGTGTGATTGATGAAGCGCAACATATTAAGAATCCAAATTCCATGAATGCAAAATCAGTAAAAGAAATAAAAGCTGAGGGATATTTTGCTTTAACAGGAACGCCTATAGAAAACTCACTGACAGAATTATGGTCTATATTTGATTTTATCATGCCGGGCTATCTGTATAACCATAGTAAATTTATCAAAAAAATTGAGAGACCTATTATTAAAGGTGATGATAAGGCTGTATTGGAACAGTTAACAAAACAAATTCGGCCATTTGTATTACGTAGAATGAAAAAGGACGTCCTGAAGGAATTACCGGATAAGGTAGAAAGCAAAATGATGACAGAGTTAACGCCAGAGCAAAAGAAAATTTACATGGCCTATCTGCATGAGGTTCGGGGAGAAATAAAAAATGACCTTTCTACACAAGGTTTTGATAAAAGCCGCCTAAAGATTCTTGCTGTTCTGACTAGACTTAGACAGATTTGCTGTCATCCGTCTCTATTTATAGAGAATTATGAAGGAGAGAGCTGCAAGATGCAGCTTTTGGAAGAAATATTGGAGGATGCCCTATCTGGTGGACATCGTATATTGCTTTTTTCTCAATTTACGAGTATGTTAGAGATCATCAAAAGACTGCTGGACAGCAAAGAAATCAGTTATTTTTATTTAGATGGATCCATCGCATCAGAAGAGCGAAGGAATATGGTTCACGCTTTCCAACAGGGTGAAAATGATATTTTTTTAATATCACTGAAGGCAGGTGGAACCGGTCTAAATCTTACAGGGGCAGATATGGTAATACATTTTGATCCATGGTGGAATCCGGCAGTAGAAGAACAGGCTACAGACAGGGCACACCGGATTGGCCAAAAAAATATGGTACAGGTTTTAAAGTTTATTACTAAAGGGACTATTGAGGAAAAAATATTTGACTTACAACAACGAAAAAAAGGATTAATTGATGCGGTTATTCAGCCAGGAGAAACGATGCTTTCCACTTTGACTGAAAACGAAATTAAGTATTTATTTGAAATCGAATAGAATTTTTTGTATGAGCAGCTGTATCTGACGAATAGATACAGCTGTTTTTTTATAATGAAATACAGAAGTATGCTGTAGCGTTAAACATATTTCTTTTAGATCCATCATATATTGTTACGTAAGACAAGCACCAATAAGGCAATGGTACTGAAGTGGTATCTAAATAAGCTCCAATTAGTACCAAGAAGATGTATAGATTTTAGAGAATCGGCAACAATCAGTGGTAGAAGTTCAGAAAGGATTGTGCTGTATGATTGAGGGATTTAAAGAAATGAAGAGAGAGAATAAAAATACGTCATCTTTATACCAGTTATTTATTGTATTTTGCTACAGCATAGCAATAATAATATTTATATTCCTGAATATAAGGGACTGGGATTTCTTTTTCAAAGATGATGAGAGAAGGAGAACGGTATTTTTGTTTATTGGCTATATAATACTGTTGGTACTTTCAGGCGCATTGATTTTTAAAATAAATCAAATCAAAAAAAAGATTATTGAGCTAGAACTCGAAAAAATATTTTTATTAGAGGAAAATCAAGAATATAAAAAGCATATAGACCAGCAAAAAATATATGGTACTATTGATGGAATGACCGGAATTTATAATAGAAGTTTCGGACTATCTTTTTTAGATCAGCAGATAAAAATTGCAAAGCGAGATAGGACAGATTTGACAGTTAGTTATTTGGATATAAATGACTTGAAAATTGTTAACGATACCTACGGACATAGTGCTGGAGATGCGTTAATTATTGCAGCTTGTAGCATATTAAAGGAAAATTTAAGAGAATCAGATATTCTATGTAGGATGGGTGGAGATGAATTTCTTATGATTTTACCAGGTTGTTCATTAGAGCAAGCTGATCTTGTAAGAAAAAGAGTTATAGATCATTTAAATGAGTTCAATCAAAAGTCTATATTGCCGTACAAATTGTCTATAAGTATTGGAATGGCTGCTTATAGTTGTGATGCAGACATGATTCTCGAACAGTTGATCAATCAGGCAGATGCGAATATGTACTATAATAAAAGACATGAAAAACAGAATAAACTTGCCATAGCAGAAGAAAATTGATAAAAATCGTATCTTTAAGAGATTCGATTTTTTCTTTTATGTCAAGTTTATTATAATATTCTGATTTACCAATAGGGAAAATATTAACAGTGTAGAATCAGAATGCTGAAAAATTAGAGAGACTATTGTGCAGCCGATTCGAAAAAGTTACAATATTGAGGAGGTACTATATGAAGATCGCTATTCTGGGCGCAGGAGCCATTGGCAGTTTGTATGGCGGGTTATTGGCAGAAGGGGGAAATGAGGTATGGTTTCTAGATCTTTGGAAAGAGCATCTTGAAGTTATAAAAAAGAATGGTTTGATTGTACAAAAATACGGAGCAAAGAGGATTATTACAGGCATTCAAGCGGCTGTATCTGCTGAAGAAATAGGGCCGGTTGAGTTGGTAATTTTATTAGTTAAATCTTATGCATCTCAAAAAGCATTGAAAGAAAATCTAGAGCTATTTCAAGATAATACAATCCTTCTTACACTGCAGAATGGCTTGGGGAATATCGAAAATATAAATGAGGTTATAGATGAAGGAAAGATTATTGCAGGAGTCACTTCTCATGGTTCAACAGTCATAGCGCCGGGTATCATTAACCATGCAGGTGCAGGTAAAACCTATATTGGAGAATTAACCGGAGAGCATTCCTCGAGAGTTAAAAAGATTGCTGCATTGTTCTGCAATGCAGGAATAGAAACGATCGTTACAGATCAAATTGAAATTCTGCTCTGGGAAAAGCTGATGGTCAATGTAGGAATCAATAGTATTACAGCTATTACTGGCTTAAAAAATGGACAGATTTTGGAGTATCTTGAAACAGAAGAACTATTAGAAGCAGCGGTTAAGGAAGCTTTAGCGGTTGCAAGGGCCAATGGAATTTATATAACCTTGGACAACCCTATTGAATACGTTAAAAATGTATGTAAAGCAACTGCTAACAATCAATCTTCTATGCTGCAGGACGTACTACATAAGAGAATTACTGAAATTCAGACCATAAATGGAGTAGTAGTGAAGGCAGGAAAAGGAGCAGGAATAGATACACCTATCAATAAAGTGCTTACCAACTTGGTAGTTGCTATCCAAAACAATTATAATAATTTGGAGAGATGAATATGCGAGAGATTAAACTCACAGATATCGAAGGCGTAAAGATTGGACATGAACAAGATAGAGATGGAGCCACTGGATGTACTGTAATTCTATGCGAGGAGGGTGCTGTGGCAGGAGTTGATGTTAGAGGCGGTGCACCTGGAACAAGGGAAACAGATCTATTAGATCCTATGAATTTGATTGAAAAAATACATGCTGTATTATTAAGTGGCGGTAGCGCCTTTGGACTCGATGCAGCAGCAGGAATTATGCAGTTTCTAGAGGAAAAGAAAATTGGCTTTGATGTAGGTGTAACGAGAGTACCGATTGTAACGGGCGCAGTTCTCTTTGATTTGATGATAGGAGATTATGGAATAAGACCGGATAAAGCAATGGGATATAAAGCTTGTCAAAATGCTTATGACCAAGCCTATAGTGAAGGAACTATAGGTGCCGGCACAGGTGCAACCATTGGAAAATATTTAGGCATGGAGTATGCCATGAAGGGTGGCATTGGTATCTATTGTATGCAAGTAGGATCTCTCCAGATAGGAGCAGTAGTAGCGGTGAACTGCATGGGGGATGTGATCGATCCGAAAACTGGAAAGATTATAGCAGGTATTTTAAATGAAGATAAGAGTGGGCTAGGCAATACTGAAGAAATGATGATACATAATTATCGGGAACAGAAAAATCTATTTCATGGAAACACGACTATAGGCGCAGTAATAACAAATGCAAAACTTACCAAGGCACAGGCGAACAAAATTGCATCCATCGCACATAACGGATATGCAAGAACCATTCGGCCAGCCCATACGATGGTAGATGGAGATACTGTATTTGTAATGGCTACCGGCAGAGAAGAAGCAGATGTTAATGTAGTAGGAATTCTGGCTGTAAAGGCAGTGGAAGAGGCTATCATTAGAGGAATACAGAAGGCAGATGATCTCCACAACATCCCTGCCATATCAAATATGAAATGATGTTTTATTAAGGAATCCGTTATTATCCCTTTATTTACTTCATTTTTATTTTATGATAGAATGACTATGGTTAAAATTCATGGTTTAAGCAATGTAAGGAGTGAAAAAATGGGTAGACATGGTACAATTGCAAATAGAAAAGAAAAACAGGATGCAAAGAAAGCAAAGATTTTTACTAAATATGCCAAGGCAATTGCAGTTGCGGCAAGTCAAGGCGGATCAGATGTTGAATATAACCCAACCTTGAAAAATATTATTGATAAGGCAAAATCATTAAATATGCCTAATGATAATATTGAAAGGGCTGTTAAAAAAGGTGAAGCCAACAGTGAAGGAGATAACTTTGAGACCATTGTATACGAAGGCTATGGACCTAATGGTGTTGCAGTAATTGTAGAGACCTTGACCGATAACCGAAATAGAACCGGTGCAAATATGCGGTACTATTTTGATAAAAATAAAGGAAACCTTGGAACCACAGGCTGTGTAGGCTATATGTTCGACAAGAAGGGTCAAATCATTATCGAAGCAGCGCCGAATGTCAGTGAAGATGAATTAATGGAAGCTGCATTAGAAGCTGGTGCCGAGGACTTTATTCCAGATGAAGAGGGTTATGAGATTGTGACCTCGCCAGAGGATTTTTCAGCGGTTAGAGATGCCCTAAAAGAAAAGGGCTACAAGTTTGTGTCTTCGGAAGTAACCATGATTCCACAGACAACTACCAAGCTGACTACAGAAGAAGAGCTAAAAATGATGAATCGATTAGTGGATATGCTTGAAGAAGACGATGATGTGCAAGAAGTGTGGCACAACTGGGAAATGGAATAAATAGCTACTTTATAAGAACATATAAACAAATCAGTCATCAAAATGATCCTTGAAGGCTTTTTCGATGACTGATTTTTCATTTTTTCGCGTATATGTTTTTTTGTTTTGATGGGCGCCAGTACCTGTTCTAACTGTAGCTACATGGGTACCTAATTTATTACTTGAGTTTTTTAGTAGATCTACTGCCTTTATGGTGCCAAGAACAATTCTTTTTGGTTTTTTATTTACCTTCTTCATGGCTTTATAACCTCCTATCGGTTTGTTATAATTTAGTTGTAATATATTTTTTTTAGACGAGTAAATACAAATTGTGAAGGGGTGCGTTTTTTATGCTAGGGTCACTGTTTAGTAAAAAAAAGAAAAATATTGCTCCGGTAAAAAATACAAAAGAAGAAATAGCTGATATTCAAGAGAAAAAAGATCATAAAATGTCAGAGTTGTCTGCCGAAGAAATTGCAAAAGCTATTCGGACTGCATTAAGCAAATAATAAAATGATAAAAGGATTGCCTATGGCAATCCTTTACTGGTGGGGGATATAGGACTCGAACCTACAACTTCCACCACGTCAAGGTGGCACTCTGCCAGTTGAGTTAATCTCCCAAGTTATGAATATTACTGTTATTGGGTTGCTTTTATTTTCTAACGAAAGCTTAAAATTTATGCAACTTCTAACATAAAAAATTATACCATGTTTTTATATGTTAGTAAATATGTTTCTGATTTTCTCTGCAGCTTCCTTTTGCGTTGTAGGAAGTGCATGAGAATAAGTATCTAGCGTCATATTTATTTTAGAATGTCCTAGATTATCTTTATAGGAGTGCAGGGTAATAAAGATGTATAACTCAATTCGAGAAAATAACAACTTCAAACCTATCTGTACCTGCAATAGGTTTAGCAACTACGATTAAAATACGTGAATCCTTTGTTACAGTAATAGAAACAGGCTTATTACTATCTGTAGTGACCCAGCCTTCACTATGAAGTGTTCTTTCGTAGGAATCTAAAAATTCTTCAGCATTTATTTCCTCAACTATGAAAAATGTACGGTTTAAACCTTCAGGACTCTCTGCCTTTTGAAAGTCAGTTTGTTCCATGCCTTGTTCTATTGGAATTTGTGGGGTATTGTTTTCAACTTCAGGCTTACAGGATAATATTGCAGTAGATAATGAAAGTAATAAAAATAGAGTTTTTAGTTTTTTCATCTGAATCACATCCCAGAATAATATAGTTATCTATATTATTGTTCAAAAGGATTAGGATGATACAGTCATCTACCAGACTTGCCCATCAAGGAATTAATAAAAAGGGTTGTTTGAAAATTAAAGAGAAGAAAGAAAACTCCTGAATTTATGTAGTTGAAACAAATAGTGCCATTCTTTGGCAATGAAATTGCATAGTTATTAGCGAGAGAAATATGTTTTATTTGCTTTAAAGAATCCTATAATATAATAGGAAAATTTTAAAAGAATTGGAGGAATTGTAATGTTATTGACGGAAGAACGTGAATTGATCGTAGCATATGGTAAAAAATTAATTACCAGTGGATTAACAAAGGGAACGGGTGGAAATATCAGCATCTGTAATCGAAAGAAGAACCTAATGGCGATCAGCCCAAGTGGATTAGATTATTTTCTTACAAAGCCAGAAGATATTGTGATATTGGATCTAGAAGGGAATATTATAGAGGGATATAGGAAGCCTTCTAGTGAATTGGAGATGCACAGTATTTTCTATAGAAATAGATCCGATATTGATGCGGTGGTACATGCACATTCTACTTACAGCACAACTATCGCAAGCTTAAATTGGGAGCTGCCAGCTGTACACTATCTGGTTGCTTTTGCGGGAAAAAATGTTCGATGTGCAGAGTATGCAACCTTTGGAACAAAAGAACTAGCTGAAAATGCCTATAAAGGAATGGAAGATCGTTACGCTGTGCTGTTGGCGAATCACGGTTTGCTGGCTGGTGCTGCCAATTTGCATCAAGCATTTAATATCGCTGAAGAAATTGAGTTCTGTGCAGAAATATATTATCGCACAAAGAGTATTGGAGCCCCTGTAATTTTGTCGGAAGGTGAAATGGAACTAATGTTGGAGAAATTTAAAACCTATGGGCAAAAAAAATAATTTATATGAATTTTTAAGAGCGCTATTGTACCAGTATGATATAAATAGCCAAAATTTACAAAAAATTGTATAATGAATATAGCTGTTAATTAAAGAAAATTGATAGGAGGGTATCTGAAATGAAGCTGTTTATTGATACTGCAAATGTGGAAGAGATTCGGAAGGCAAATGATATGGGGGTTATTTGTGGTGTAACAACAAATCCTTCTCTGATTGCCAAGGAAGGCAGGGACTTCAAAGAGGTTATTCAAGAGATTACCGCAATCGTAGATGGACCAATCAGTGCAGAAGTAATTAGCCTGAAAGCGGAAGAAATGGTAGTGGAAGCTATTCCTTTGGCACAAATGCACAAAAATATTGTTATCAAAATTCCTATGACTGTAGAAGGGTTAAAGGCGGTGAAGATACTTACAGAGAAAGGGATTAAAACAAATGTTACACTGATTTTTTCAGCTCCACAGGCATTGTTGGCAGCCAGAGCAGGAGCCACTTACGTTAGTCCATTTTTAGGAAGAGTAGATGATATTGGGAATAGCAGCACTGTACTAATCGAAGAAATTGTAAAGATTTTTGCACTACATAACATTAAGACAGAAATTATTGCAGCGAGTGTAAGAAATCCAATCCACATCGTACAGGCTGCAACTTTAGGAGCACATATTGCAACAGTACCTTATAAAGTTATTGTGGATATGACAAAGCACCCGCTTACAGATATCGGTATTGATAAATTTTTAAAGGATTGGGAGACCGTTCCTAAGAAATAATAGATTTTCTGTTTTTGGTGAAACGGTCTCACTGATTGATGAGGGAGAAGGGGATCGGAAATGGCAAAAGTAACAATCATAGGGGCAGGTGCCATGGGAAGTGCATTAACTGTACCACTAACTGAGAATGGGCATCAAGTGAGACTATGGGGTACAGAATTGGATAGTGGTATTATTGAAAAATTAAGAAAAGGGTTGCCACATCCAAAGCATAAGCACCATTTACCGCCTCAAATTGAAACTTATCAAGCAGATGAGTTGTCAGAAGCAACAAAAGATGCAGAACTTGTGATCATGGCAATTACCTCAGATGCATTGGGAATCATTTTCGAGAGAGTTGTACCCTATTTAAAAAAAGGGATGATCGTAGGGAGTGTTTCTAAAGGATTTGATTATAGCAAGAACGGACAAATTGTGATTCTCCCAGAAATATTAGAAGCACTATTGCCGAAAACACTGTGTCCGGATATTTCATTGATAGTAGTAGGGGGTCCTTGTAAGGCAGTTGAGGTGGTTTGGAGATCTCCTACAGCGGTGACCTATAGCAGTAAAAATATTGAAGCGGCAAAATTTATGCAAAGCTTGTTAATGACTGAAGTATATCGTGTTGAAGTTACAACAGATGTAATAGGAACAGAAGTATGTGCGGCTATGAAAAATGCCTATTCTGTAGGTTTAGGCTTAGCGGAAGGTTTTAAAACGAAACAAGGATTCCTTCACAATAACACAAAGGCTGCACTTTTCGCCTTTGCGACAGCTGAAATGGGGATTTTAACAAAGGCAATGGGAGGCTCCTTAGAAAGCGTAATAGGATTGCCGGGAATTGGCGATTTAGAAGTAACTGGAGAAGCGGGAAGAAATAGAATGCTGGGAGAGGTTATCGGAGGCGGGTTGCCAGCAAGTAAAGCAATCGAAAAAATGAAACAGGAAGGAATTACTGTGGAAGGATATCCTGCGATCAAATTTGGCTATTATTTAGCAAAACAACTGGAGCAAGATCAGAAACTATCCATAGACCAAATGCCTTTATTAGAAGGGCTATATAATATATTATATAATAATGCTCCTGCCTATCAAACAGTTATGAGACTTTTGCAAAACTGCACGGGATACTATAAATAGATTTTTAATCATCGGTTTATCAAATAGAATCATTAAATGTACATTGAGGTAATGAGCTAAAAGCCTGAGGGAAACCTTAGGCTTTTTTTAATTTCAGCAAAGTACGATGAGTACATGCAAATTTTAGTGCAAATAACTACAGATGGCATGATTTGTTTAAAAGGACTTTAGTGTAATTATTGAAATTAAGCGATTTCATAGGGTAGGCGTTGATGCTGGGACAAGTTGGAATGAAATATATTCTGAAAAATACGATGGTGGCATATTATGTTATAGAACTTTTGTTACATTTTAAGTAATTTACAAAGTATCAAAAATAAAACAAAAGAGTGTTTGAGGTTTTTAGCTATATACATCCGTTCTAGCAGAATAGGAAATATGTAATTACAAAAAGTGCCGCTTGCTGGCACAGATATTGCTAATATAAAGGATAGGTGAAGTAGATGAAAAGATTATTAGATTTAATTCAAACAGAGGATAAAAAGAATCCGCTTACAGATGAAGAAATTGCAAAGGCATTAGGGATTAACAGAAGCGATGTAGTAAATTTAAGACATACGCTGAATATCGGAGATTCTCGAGAACGGAGAAAGGAGTTACTGGAAGAAGAAATTCGGAAGATTCTTGAGAGTGCACCGGATATATCTGAAAGAGGACTTACTGAGGAATTAAATACAATAGGTTTTAAACTATCAAGAAATGTAGTGTCGAAGTTTCTAAAACTATCAAAGCGAAAAGAACAAGATTGTAATAATAAAGAATTGGTATTTCAGAAACAAAGTCGTGGAGCCTTTGACAAAATCATTGGTGCGGATGGCAGTCTAAAACCACAAATTGAATTAGCAAAAGCGGCTGTACTATATCCTGTTGATGGCTTGCATACATTGATTTACGGTGGAACAGGCGTTGGGA
The DNA here is from genome assembly GCF_001750685.1 of Geosporobacter ferrireducens. Classification (GTDB taxonomy): domain Bacteria; phylum Bacillota; class Clostridia; order Peptostreptococcales; family Thermotaleaceae; genus Geosporobacter; species Geosporobacter ferrireducens. The sequence goes on from NZ_CP017269.1 coordinate 5,467,840, forward strand.
AAAGTGAATTGGCGGAAAGTATGTATAAATTCGCAATAGAAGCAAATGTAAAACCGCAGGATGCACCATTTATCGTTTTTAACTGCGCTGATTATGCAGAAAATCCTCAATTATTATTGGCACAATTGTTTGGATATGCAAAGGGAGCCTATACTGGCGCAGAAACCAATAAAGAGGGGTTAGTAGAAAAAGCAAATAATGGGATCTTGTTTTTAGACGAGGTGCACAGGCTGCCCCCTGAGGGACAGGAAATCCTTTTTTTCCTAATTGATAAAGGAAAGTTCAGACGATTAGGGGAAACGAATATCATAAGAGAAGTAAAACTGATGATTATCGCTGCTACAACCGAAGATTTTGAGTCTTCTCTTTTGGCAACATTCAGACGTAGAATCCCAATGATGATTGAAATCCCTTCTTTATCCCAGAGACCTCTTGAAGAAAAATTTGAAATTGTAAGAAACTTTTTCAGACAAGAAGCAACTCGAATGAATGTAAGTATTAATATTAACTATGATGTAATTATAGCCCTATTGTTATATGAAACGAATGGAAATATAGGACAATTGCGCTCAGATATACAAGTAGTTTGCGCCAGAGGTTTTTTGAATTATATGGTAAAGAAACAAAACAACATCAATATTGAAATTACTGATCTTCCTAGTCCTGTAGTAAAGGGTTTATTGAAAATCAACACAAATAGAAAGACAATAGAAAAAATAATTAACAGCAATTTAGAAATTTATCCTGAAGACGAAAGTATATTACAGAAAAGTGCACTTGAAGCAGCTAAAGAATCCGGATATATTTTCCCGAAGGAAATCTACAAAGAGATCGAGGATAAGTACCAGAAGATGGAATTCCAAGGAGTCGATGCAGCAATTATCAACCGAATCTTAGCTGATGAGCTGGAAATGAAGATTAGACAGCTAATTAAACAATTTCAATATAATAAACATAATTTGATCAAAAAGGATTTAGAGAAAATTGTTGGAGAAAAAATCATATTAGCAGTTGAAGAAATGATGAAAAAAGCAATTAAAAATATACCAGATACCGATGAAAGCTTATTCTATTGCCTTGCAACACACTTATCTGCCGCCTATGAGCGAATTCTTCAAAATAAGTTTACTGGAAATCCGCAATTGAGCAGGATTTGCATGGAATATCCGGCTGAATACAAGATTGCAGAAGAGATGAGCAAGATAGCAAGCTATTATCTTGAAATCGATTTGCCTGAAGATGAAATTGCTTTTATTGCTATGTATTTAAAAACTTATTCTACAAGAAACATATTAAATGAAAATCATGTAGCAGTTTTAGTATTATCTCACGGACATGTAGCAGAAGGAATGGTTTATGTAGCAAATAGGCTTTTGGGAGTAGAGCATGCACGCGCTATTGAGATGTCTTTAGACGAATCACCAAGTATTGTCTTAGAAAAAGCTATCGAATCAGTTACAATGATGGATCAGGGAAAAGGTGTATTGATTTTGGTGGATATGGGGTCGCTTTCTGGATTTGGGAATATCATTACAGAAAGAACTGGTATAAGGACGAGAACGATTACTCGTGTAGATACAACAATGGTAATTGAAGCGGTGAGGAAAGCGTTAACTGCAGAATGTGAGCTTAATGATATTGCAGATTTTCTAGAAAATGAACGTTTTCTACCCAAAAATCAAACCCCACTGAAATCAGTTAAAAAGATTGTGAATGTAATTCTTAGTGTTTGTCTAACCGGAAAAGGTGCAGCAGAAATGTTAGGAAAGGTTATTAAAGAAAAAAATCGCATCAAGGAAAAGGTAGAAATTATCACGCTAGGTGCATTAACGGATGGCAACTTAGACGAAAGCATTCAAAGCATTTCCAGTAAAAAAAATATACTATCAATTGTAGGTACAATAGATCCAAAGGTTCCAGGTATTCCATATATTTCCGCCAAAGAAATTTTGAAAGGGGATGGCATTAATCGATTACATAACCTAATAGATATTTTTGACAATCCTCCCGATAGGCTTAAAAAGGGAATTCAAGAATTATCTTTTCAACATCTATTCAATCCCGAATTAATGTATATAAATGTAAGCGCGCGTAATAAGAATGAAGTTTTGAATAGAATGGCCAATAGAATGGTTGAGTATGGCCATGTAACAGAAAGATATGTTCTATCCATTCATGAAAGAGAAATTATGATGCCTACAGTTTTTAAAAATATGGTAGCACTTCCACATGGTAGTCCTGAAGAAATCATTCAGCCTGCAATTTCAATTATGACACTGGCTGCTCCAATTATTTGGGATGGTGAACATGCAGTTGATTGTGTTTTTATGCTTGGACTGAATCAGTATTACAAAAAAGAATTTAGAAAGTTATATACAATTTTCAATAATGAAAGGGTTTTAAGCAAGATCAAGAAGTGTAAAACTGCTGACATGCTTATGGAGGTGTTACTGACAAATGGCTAAATTTTCATTTGATAAAAGAACAGTTAAAGCAAGGTTACAAGCCGGTTCTGATAAAGAGGTGTTGAGGCAGATGGCTACACTGCTTTACCAAGCGGGTTACGTGGAGGATAGTTTTATTGATGCAATCATACAAAGAGAAGATATCTTTCCTACAGGACTGCCTATAGAAAGCTATGGGGTTGCCATTCCGCATACAGACCCCCATCATGTAAACAAACCTATGATTGCTGTTGCTACACTGGAGAAACCTGTGAACTTTAGCGTCATGGGTAATCCTGAAGAAAAGACAGAAGTGGGAATTGTTTTCATGCTGGCAATGAAAAATAGCAGTAGTCAATTACAACTACTTTCAAATTTAATGAATGTCATACAAGACACAATGCTTTTAAAGAAAATCTATAAAACTAGAAATGAAAAAGAACTTCTTGAGATATTAAATCATGTGGTTACTTTTTAAATGATAGAAAAGGAGGTGAGGAAATGAGAAGGTATAAGGTTCTAACGGTATGTGGAACTGGTATTGCCACATCTACAGTAGCAGCTGAAAAAACAAAAGAAATGTTAAAAACACGGGGTTTGAATGTAGAGGTAGTAGAGGCGAAAGCTTCAGAAGTTGCATCAAAGGTTCAGGTTTTTAACCCTGATGTAATCATTCATACGACACCAGTAAGCGAAAGTGCAGCAGCTGGAATTAAGATGTTTAGAGGGCTCCAATTTCTTACTGGAATAGGTATGGATAAACTGGCTGATGAAATTGCTGGATATCTAAAAAGTCTAGAGTAGGATTATGTTTGCATCTTAACATATAAAAGAAGAGGGGGACTATCAATGAGAGTTATTCAATTTATTCTCGACTTAGGACCAACCGTTATGATGCCTGTTATTATTACACTTCTTGGACTGCTTTTTAGACAAAAATTTGCCAAAGCTTTTAGAGCAGGTCTTACAATTGGTATTGGTTTTGCAGGGATTAACCTGGTCATCGGTTTGCTGGTAAACAATCTTTCTCCTGCAACGCAAGCAATGGTAAATAACTGGGGATTATCGCTTGATGTAATGGATGTAGGTTGGCCTATTTCTGCAGCGATAAGTTTTGGTACCACCATCGTACCCGCGGTATTTATAATTGGCTTTGTCATTAACATCATTATGCTTGCAATGAACTGGACAAAAACTATGAACGTTGATCTTTGGAACTACTGGCACTTTATTTTTACAGGGGCACTGGTTATGTTTGCAACTGACAGCCTTGCTTTAGGTTTGGTTGCCGCAGCACTAACGATTATCATCATATTGAAACTTGCAGACTGGACTTCACCTTTAGTGCAAGATTTCTTTGGATTAGACGGGGTCTCTCTTCCCCATACGGAAACCGTTTCATGGGCACCCGTAGGTATTGCGATTAATAAAATACTTGAGAAAATACCCGGAATTAATAAGATTGAATTAGATACAGATATGATTCAAAAACGATTTGGCATTTTCGGAGAGCCAATGTTGATGGGATTATTCCTTGGAGCAATTATTGGTGGTGTAGCTAGCTATGATCTAAGAGGCATTATTCAATTAGGGGTAAATATGGCAGCCGTTATGTTCTTGATGCCGAGAATGGTGCGCATCCTAATGGAAGGTTTGATTCCTCTTTCGGAAAGTGCCCGTGATTTTATTAGTAAAAAATTTCCGGGTAAGGAAGTATATATTGGATTGGATGCTGCAATTGCTATTGGTCATCCAGCTGTAATTTCTACAGGTTTGGTAATGATCCCAATTACACTTCTATTAGCTGCCGTTTTGCCTGGAAACAGATTGCTGCCATTTACAGATCTGGCAATTTTACCATTCTTTATGATCTGGGCGGTAGCTCCATCTAGAGGAAATGTTTTTAGAGGAATCATTACAGGAACAATTTTCATGATCGGTATTTTATATATCGGTACTGCAATCTCAGGTGTGTCGACAGTAATGGCAAAGAGCGTAGGATTTGCATTCCCAGAAGGAACAGCAGAAATCTCTTCTCTCGATGGAGGCGCACACTTAGTGCCATATATTATTTATAAAGTAATAGAATTGATTTTTTAACCTAGAATGATGAGAGCCTTTAATTTTTATTTAAAGGCTCTCAAACAAGTGTCATAGCACATCGTATGAGGTGATTAAAATACTTTGAAACATTACTTTAGATTCTGCTGAGGAGGATGTTAAATGGACGGTAAAATGAGAGCGATGATGTTTTATGCCCCAGGAGATGTTCGTTTCGAAGAAACGGATATCCCGAGGCCAAAGGACGGCGAAATTCTTGTGAAGGTTAAAGCTGCTACCACTTGTGGTACTGATTTGAAAACCTACCGAAGAGGGCACCCATCAATTATCAAATCTGTACCTTCAACCTTTGGACACGAATTTGCTGGTGAAGTCGTAGAAGTTGGTAAGGATGTAGATAATTTCAAAATCGGCGATCGCGTAGTAGGAGGAAACTCAGCACCTTGTTTCCATTGCTATTATTGCAATCAAGGAATGTACAGTTTATGTGAGAATCTAGAGTTTTTAAATGGAGCTTATTCCGAATATGTAGCCGTTCCAAAACAGATTGTAAAATATAATTATCATAAGATTCCGGAAGGCTTAGATTATAGAGAAGCTTCTTTGGTAGAACCGCTTGCCTGCGCGTTACATGGTATTGAAAGAACCCCTGTAAGGGTAGGCGATGTAGTGGCTGTAATTGGTGCTGGACCCATTGGTTTGATGTTTATCAAGCTTGCTGCTTTAAAAGGAGCAAGAGTTATAAGTATTGATCTATCTGATTATAGACTGGAAGAATCTAAAAAATTTGGAGCTGCAATGACAGTAAATCCTTCTAAAAAAGATTCAGTATCTGCAGTTAAAACACTTACTGAGTTAGGAAAGGGACCCGATGTAGTGATTGAAGCAACAGGTTTTCCAGAAGTGTGGGAGCAAGCAATCAATATGGTTCGACCAGGAGGGCTTGTAAATCTTTTTGGCGGAACAAAAAAAGGAACCACTTTCACAATTGACTGCCAATTGTTTCACTACTCAGAAATAACTATTAAAGCAGTTTTCCATCATACGCCATACTATGTAAAAAAAGCTTTGGAGTTATTGACCACTAGGCAAGTAGACGGTAAATTGTTTATTACTGGAGAGTACCCACTAGAAAAGACAATTGATGCTTTAGAAAGTATAGGAAGACAAGAAGGGATTAAATATGCTATCATTCCTTAATTAAGGGGGAAATTTCTTATGATCTACGAATTTATGCGCTTAATGGCCGGAAAATATCTAAGAGCTTTGATTGATTATTATATTGCTAATCAAAACATTCTTAATACCATTGTTGTGATTGGTGGGTTTATATGGATCATTTTTAAACCGAAAGAGGATAAACAGAAGAATACATCAAAAAATTTTTTTGGAATAGAGATTAAAGAAAAATAATAGGGTTTGGAAAGTATGCATAGGTTCAATAAAGAAATTTCCCTTTTATGAGAAACTTCTATTTTAAAATCTAGGAGGGAGAAGAATGTATTGGGAAAGTGTTGTTTTAGAAAATGAAGCAGGCTTACATGCAAGACCTGCATCTGTTTTTACACAAACCTCTTTGAAATATAAATCCGACATTACTATCTCGAAGGAAGGAAAATCAGCTAATGCGAAATCAATTATCTCTGTTTTATCCCTTGGTATTTCTAAAGGAACAGAAATTACTATTTCAGCAGAGGGTGAAGATGAAGAGGCCGCAGTAACGGACCTGGTTGGATTAATTCAATCAAAAATGGGTGAAGCCTAATTGATAAGGACAGATTCTGTCCTTTTTATTTGTAGATACAAAGAAAAGAGCTAGAAATAAAGGCGGGGGAGATTTAGAATAACAGCGTTATTGTAGGAATTAACCGGGATGGTTTAAACGAGTTTTAAAGGAGGATAATAACGTGTATGTATTAGGAATTGATATCGGCACACAGGGTGTTCGAGGATTGGCAGTCGATAAATATGGGTGCGTAATTGCAGGACATAGTACACCTTTTGCAGAGATGAACATTTCCACAATAGAAAATCATAAAGAGCAGGATGCTCATATCTGGTGGGAGGCAACATTAAACACGATCAATGAAATTGTAAATGGGTTAATTAAAAAAAATATCGATCCAGAAGCAATCATAGCTATTGCATTAGATGGAACGTCGGGAACTATTGTGCCTCTAAATCATCTATACAGTCCCCTTTGCAATGGGTTGATGTATAATGATGGACGATCAGCGGAAGAGGCAGTTATCGTTCAGGAAAAGGGCTTTGAAATAGCCCTAAAGCTTGGATATAGATTTAATTCATCCTATGCCTTGCCCAAAATTCTATGGATAAAAAAACACAGACCAGATATCTATGATAAAATCCATCTAATTGTACATCAGTCTGACTATATTGTAGGACGGCTTACAGGATGCTATCATTTCTCAGATTACTCAAATGCATTAAAAACGGGATATGATCTTATTGAACAGAAATGGCCTGATTTTATTGAAAAGGATCTAGAGATAGAATTGAAAAAACTTCCAACGGTCTTATCTCCTGGTACTAAAATTGGATACATATCAGATGAGGCAGCAAAATCCACAGGGTTAAGTATAAGAACGAAGGTAATCGCCGGTGCAACGGATGGCTATGCTTCAGCTATTGCTTCTGGTGCAGTAGAACCCGGAGACTTTAATACTTCTATTGGAACGACGCTTACAATTAAAGGTGTTGTGAATCATCTAATCAAAGATGAAAAAGGAAGAGTATATTGTCATCTGCATCCAGAAGGTTACTGGATGCCTGGAGGCGCCTCAAACACAGGCGGTAAATGCTTAAATGCACGGTTTGATCCAGTTCTATTTGATGCATATAATCAACATGTTGAGCAGAAGACACCTACAGATATAGTGGTTTACCCTTTGGTAGGGAAAGGAGAAAGATTTCCTTTTGTACAGCCTGATGCAGAGGCGTTTATGATAGGAAACAGTAGAAATGATAAAGAACTTTATGCGGCTTTAATGGAAGGGGTTGCTTACACCGAAAGACTTTCCTATGATTTGCTTGCAGCGCTTGGTTGTGAGATAAAAGATCGGTTATTTATTACAGGGGGAGCTGTAAAATCTAAAGAATGGTCTCAAATAAGGGCCAATGTAATGAATAAAACGTTGCTAAAACCAGAAATTGCTGAACCGGCAATGGGCAGTGCGATTATTGCGGCTTCTCAGACTATGTTTACTGACATTACAGAAGCAGCAAAATCTATGGTCCGTATCGGTGAAACAATATACCCCCAACCCCATAAAGTAAAAAAATATAATGAAAAGTACAGGATTTTTCTAGAAGAGTGCCATCAAAGAGGGTACATCTAACCATGAAAATCGATTTATATATCCATTCCTGTTACAGTGGCAGAATGCTCAGTACTACAGAATTGATTGAAAAGTCTCACGGGAGGATGTGAAAATCATATCCTAATTGAAGGGGGGAAGACTGTTGAGTATCTATAAAGATTGTGATATACGGGGAATTTTTAATGAGGACTTAGAGGGAGAAACGGCATATCACATTGGAAGAAGCATAGGGACAATTATGCAGAATAAGACACTTGTAGTTGGAGGGGATGTTAGAATTTCAACTCCCTTGCTAAAAGAAAAACTGATAGATGGTTTGATGGACAGTGGTGCAAAAATTATAGACATTGGAACTGTACCTACACCGGTATTTTATTTTGCAAAGGGTTATTTAAAGGCAGATGGCGGTGTTGCTGTAACGGCATCACACAATCCCGCCAAATACAACGGATTCAAGATCATTCTAAGCGATATGCCCATTCAAACAGAAGATATTCAAAACATAAAAAAAATCGTAGACCGGCATGCCTATAGGGATGCAGTAGGCAGTTATCAAAGCATAGAAGTAAATGATGCATATAAAGAATATATAAAGGGGCTAGTGAAAGTATATCGTTCTTTAAAGGTTGTTATTGACGCTGGAAATGGCACTACATCTATTATAGCGCCTCAGCTCTTTCGCAATCTAGGTTATACGGTTATACCTTTGTTTTGTGAATACGATGGAAGCTTCCCATACAGGGAACCAAATCCAGCAATCTATAGTAATTTAAGCAAGCTGCAGAGCAAGGTTTTAGAGGAAGGTGCAGATCTTGGCATTGCTTTTGATGGTGACGGAGACAGGGTGGTTTTTGTAGATGAAAAAGGTAGAATATCTGCAAGTGAAGAGAGTTTTACTGTGTTCATACAAGAATATTTGAAGGACAAACCGTCTCCTGTGATTTACGACATAAAATCCTCGAGTATTGTTGAAAAAGAAGTGGAAAAATATCATGGAAAGCCAATAATGGAACGATCAGGCCATGCCTTCATTAAGAAAACATTCTTGGAGAATCATGCAGTATTGGCAGGAGAAATTAGTGGCCATTTCTTTTTTAGAGAACTAGGGTATGATGATGGTATTTTTGCAGCGTTAAAAATGGCAGAAATACTTACAAAAAACAATAAAAAATTATCTTATTATACGGATAGAATAGAAAAAACTGTTATGACTCCAGATTTACGGATTCCTTATCCTAAAGACTGTCAGCTGGAACTTCTGGAAAAGGTTGAAAGTTTAAATCAACAATACGAAATAACAAAATTGGATGGAATAAGAGTCCAGTTTCCTAATGGATGGGCCCTTATACGTCAATCGGTTACAGAACCCTGCATTACAATTCGTTTTGAGGCAGATAGCGAAACTGATTTAGATTTTATTAAAAAAGAATTCTTAAAGACAGTACCTGAGTTATATGGTAAACATGAACTTCTGCTATAATAAATCTACAAAACTCACTTCCTGTATGTATGCATCAGGGCAATTTGTAAACTGATTAAAAAATCCTGAGTATGTTGGAAACAACGTGCACAGGATTTTTTTTGAAATATTTTATATAAAAAGTACTTTACTATAGATGCTAAATGAATTAAATAACGAAGTAATAATTTTAATAAATGGTAGAAATTGTGGTAGAAAATACTAAGCGCTTATAGATAAAAACATATCATAAAAATAAATACTACAATCCACTTTTCAACGCTTTATCGCATTGATAGTATAAAGTATATCAAACATTTTCTAGTAAGGAGTTAATTTATACAGGGGATTTTTTGTGGTATAAAAAGTTGAGGAATAAGAAAATGATTAATACATTTACAGCATTTTCAAGGAATAGAGGAGCCAACGGAAATGTTGGCAAAAAAATTGCTTATATATGGAGGTGTAATAATTCAATGAGAAAAAAATTAGTAGAAGGCCTGACGGGGAATGAGGATAACATGAAAGAAAAAATTGTGAGTACGATTCATGAAGAGGACCCAAATAATCCTTATACAGATGAACAAATTGCAGAATTATTAAGCATTAATAGAGATATTGTACTGACAACTAGAAAGGAATATTCGATAAGCAATTCAAGGGAAAGAAAGAGAGAGCGCCTAAATAAGGAACTAATAAAATTACTAAAAGAGAATTCCAAAATATCACAACGTGAAATTACAATAAAATTAAAAGCAAAGGGATTTAATATCTCCAGATTTACAGTAAATAATCTTTTAATTAATGCGCAGAATGAAATTTCTCTACCAAACTATACCAAGGCCGGAATTGGAGATGATGAAAACGTTTTTAAAAAGATTGTAGGATATGACAAAAGTTTAAAAACTCAAATTATGCAGGCTAAAGCAGCAGTTATGTACCCGCCAATGGGATTGCATACATTAATTGTAGGAGATACGGGAGTAGGAAAAAGTCAGTTAGCTGAGGCAATGTATTATTACGCAATAGATATAAAAAGAATATCTGCTGATAAAACCTTTGTGAGCTTTAATTGCGCAGATTATGCAGAAAACCCCCAATTACTGTTAGCACAATTATTTGGATATATAAAGGGTGCATTTACAGGGGCAACTGAAGAAAAAACAGGCTTAATTGATCAAGCAAACGAAAGCATTCTTTTTTTAGATGAAGTTCATAGACTTTCTGCAGAAGGACAGGAAATATTGTTCAATGTAATTGATCGAGGATCCTATAGGAGATTAGGTGAAACAGAAGCACAAAGAACTGTAAGCACGATGATCATTGCTGCAACAACAGAAGATGTTGAATCAAGATTACTGCATACGTTTAGAAGAAGGATTCCTATGGTTATTTCATTGCCTAGTTTAGAATCCCGAACTTTAAATGAGCGATTAGAGCTTATACAATTATTTTTTATTGAAGAGGCCAATCGAACGAAAGCAGATATTATAATCCATATGGAAGTTTTATGGGCATTGCTTATATATGATTGTAAGGGCAATATTGGCCAATTAAAATCTGACATACAGGTTTCCTGTGCAAGAGCATTTTTAAGCTATATGATCTCAAAAAATAAGAATATGGAGATTAGCATTTCAGATATTCCAATAAATGCACGAAAAGGTCTATTGAAATTAAAAAATAGTAGAAAAGAGATGGAGCTGCTGGTAAAAGGAAACATAAAAATTAGTTATGATAATAAGTCCAGTAGCTATTTTACTAAAAAAGGGATGAATAATACGTTAAATGAGATTTATCAGTATATAGAAAATCGTTATAAGGACTTGTCAAAGCACGAACTGCCCGATGATGTAGTAAATCAGGTTATTGGCGAAGAAATAGAATCTTATATAGAAGAGTTGATGAAGACTGTAGAGAAAAATATTAATGACTTAGATTTAGAATCACTAAAAAATTTAGTAGGTACAAAAATCACTCAAATAACAGAATCTATTATACACATTGCTGAAGAGGAGCAACAGCGAAGTTATGATAAGAAATTCTTTTTCTGCTTAGCAATGCATCTGCATTCAACAATTGAAAGATTAAAGCAAGGTAAAACAATTTATAATCCACAACTAGATACAATAAAAAAAGAATATAAAAGCGAGTTTAACCTAGCAGCAAAGATCAGTAAAAGTATAGAATCCGTTTATAATATTAGTCTGCCAGAGGATGAATTAGGATTTTTAGCAATTTATCTGATGATGAATGACAGAAGTACATATGAAAAGCACGAAAGAATTGGTGTTGTATTAATTAGCCATGGACATGTCGCATCAAATATGCTTGATGTAGCAAGAAAGCTACTGGGTGTAGAATATGGAGTAGCCATCGAAATGTCAATGAACGAACACCCTGAATCAATACTGGAGAAAGCAACGGAAGCTGCCAAAGAGGTAAATGAGGGAAAAGGCGTACTGTTATTAGTGGATATGGGATCGTTGATCAGCTTTGGGGATATCATTATGGAAAATACAGGAATTCCTATAAAGACAATAAGTAGAACAGATACGGTAACCGTGATTGAGGCGATTAGGCGTGCTGTGCTTCCTGGAGAGACATTGGATAACATTTACAGATTTATTGTAGATGAGAGAGTTGAACTGAAGAATGATAATGAGTTTCTAGTAAAAATGACTAAAAAGAAGCCTGCGATCGTAGCAGTGTGTGTTACAGGTGAAGGCACTGCAATTAAAATAAAAGATATTGTTATGTCTCTCGTTTCGGGAATTGAAAAAAAGTGCGAGATTATAACATTGGGATTAATTAATGAAAAAAATTTAGGTGATGAAATTCATAGATTGCGACAGAAGTATGAGATTAAGGCTTCCATTGGTTCATTCAATATATTCGATCAAGAAATACCTTTTTTCTCCACAAACGACCTATTAAATGAAAATATAATTCCCAATCTTAGAAAAATATTTAAAATAACGGAGGAAGATTCACAAGTGAAAAAGAGCTCAAATTACCCTTTGAAAAACTTGTTATTAACCGAACTAATAAATATAAACCTAGATCTAAAAAATCAAAATCAAGTAATTTTACATTTAAGTAATTTACTTTTTCAAAAAGGGAAAGTATCAGAAGGTTTTTATGAAGAAGTTACAAACAGAGAACAAATTGGTTCAACAGCAATTGGGAATATGGTAGCTATACCCCATGCGGATGCTAGATTTACGAGAGAACCAGCTATTGCTGTAGCAACATTGAAACAAGCTATAAAGTGGGGAAAAAATAAGGTGCAATTAGTTTTTATATTAGCAATAAACGAGAACTGTATAGAAGCATTACATGGATTAGTGGATTTACTAAATCATTCGACATACATTCACCGGCTACTAAGATCAGATTCAACAGAGAAGTTTAAGGAGGTATTATTAGATGCCATTAACGAGAAACATTGCAACAAATAATGTAACAAGATGTCTCATAAAAGGTATGGAATTCAATACTAGAAAAGAAGTATTAGAGTATATTGGAAATTACTTATTTAAAAAGGGCTTTGTTAAGGAAAGCTTCATCTATGCACTGTTAGAAAGAGAAAGAGTTTTTCCTACTGGGTTGGATATGGGAAATATAAATGTTGCAATACCTCATACGGATGCAGATCATGTTATAAATCCTGCAATTGTTGTAATGGTTTTAAATAAACCTATAGTATTTGAAACAATGGGTTCTATAGGTGGAACTGTGAAAGTTGATGTCATATTTGCCCTTGCTATACAAGATCCTAAGAAACAACTTAGCTTATTACAAAAATTAATGGAACTTTTTCAAAACGAAGAGAGGCTTAAACATCTTATAGATGTCAGTGATATAGAAGAGTTTGAGCAAATATTTTCTATTGAGAATTTATGATTTGAAATTTAAAAGAAAGGAGGTGAAGAAATGGCAAACGAAAAAAGAGTTTTAGTAGCTTGTGGCACTGGAATATGTACTTCGACAATGGCAGTCAATAAGTTTAAAACTGCATTAGAAAAAAGAGGAAAGCTAAGTCTATTCAAAATTGATCAGTGCAAGGTTGCTGAACTAGCAGCAAAGGGAAATGATTATGATTTAGTAATTGCGACAACCACAGTTTCTGCAAAAATAAATACTCCTATTGTACAAGGAACAGCTTTTTTGACAGGTGTAGGAATCGACAAGGTTGTAGATGAAATACTTAGTATCTTGAAAATATAAGCTTTAAGGGGGAAGGTACTATGGCAATATTAGATTATATTGTTAGTCTTGGTGCAAGTGTTATGATGCCCATAATTATCACACTTTTTGGATTACTATTGGGAGCAAAGTTCAGCAAAGCAATTAGATCGGGGCTTACAGTAGGTATAGGATTTATTGGGTTGAATCTGGTTATCGGATTATTGATGAATAATCTGGGGCCAGCATCCCAAAAAATGGTCGAACGGCTAGGATTAAGCTTAACTGTAATTGATGTAGGTTGGCCAGCAGCAGCGGCCATATCCTTTGCTTCTGTTGTAGGTGCAATTATGATACCTATTGGATTAGGGATTAATATTTTGATGCTAATTACAAAGCAAACACGAACTGTAAATATTGATATTTGGAATTTTTGGCATTTTGCATTTACTGGTGCATTGGTTGCTGCGGCTACCAATAGTATAGCATGGGGTGTTTTTGCTTCAGCAATAAATATGGTTATTGTTATGTATCTAGCAGATTGGACTGCTCCTGGTGTAGAAGAGTACAATGGATTACCTGGAGTGTCATTGCCACACGGGTTCTCAGCAGCTTATGTACCAATAGCACTGGTTATTAATAAACTAATTGACATGATACCGGGTATAAAGAATATTAAAGCGGATCCAGAAACGTTACAAAAAAGATTTGGTATTTTTGAAGAACCTATGATAATTGGATCAATTTTAGGGCTTGCTATAGGTGCATTTGCAGGTTATGACTTTAAAGCTATATTAAATCTTGGTGTGACAATGGGTGCCGTTCTGATATTAATCCCTAAAATGGCAGCGATGTTAATGGAAGGTTTATTACCTATATCAGATGCTGCACAGGAATTCATTGAAAAAAGATTTAAAAACGCAGGGAAAGTGTATATTGGACTGGACTCGGCGGTAGCTATTGGACATCCTGCTTGTATGTCAGCCTCTTTGGTTTTGGTTCCAGTTACAATCTTATTGGCTGCAGTTATACCTGGAAATAAAGTTCTTCCATTTGCAGATCTAGCTGTGCTGCCATTTATGTTATGTATGGTTATCCCTGTAACGAAAGGAAACGTTTTTAGAACCTTTATAATAGGATTCCTAATGGTTGCCTCCGGATTATTGATAGCTACAAATATGGCTCCGCTGCATACACAATTAGCCATTAATGCAAACTTTCAGATGCCAGAAGGAGCAACACAGATTGCTTCAATTTGTGATGGAGCAAATCCGTTAACGTGGGTACTTCTCCAGATTTCGAAATTTAAGATGATTGGAGCAGCCATTTTATGTGCCATAGTAGTAGGAATGGCATTTCTTAATCAAAAAATTAGAAAAGCCCAAGATGTAAAAGCAGAAAATTAAATAAAATTCGATAACACAAGAATTATTCCCCAGTCCTATAGGACTGGGGAATAATTCTAAAAAAGACGCAAAGGAGATGCAATAAATGATTTTAAGAAAGTTAAGGGAAGAGGTTTTAGATGCAGCTTTAAATCTTATGAAATATAAATTAATTACACTTACAGGGGGAAATGTAAGCGGTAGAGACATTGAAACAGGATACATCGCTATTACTCCAAGTGGAATGGACTATGAAAAACTTTTACCAGAAGATATTGTCATCATTGATATAGAAGGAAATACCGTAGAAGCGAAGTGGAAACCTTCCGTAGATACATCGGATCATCTATACATATATAAACATAAACCAGAGGTACAGAGCATTATTCATACCCACTCTACATACGCCAGTTGTTTTGCCGTATTAAACCAAGAAATTCCCTGTGCAAGTACTACTCTAGCCAATGAGGTAGGAGGAACTGTGCCATTAGCCAAATATGCGCCGGTGGCTTCAGGGGATATTGGTCCCACGGTGGTAGAGACCATAGGAGACAAAAGAGCCTGTCTTCTTGCAAATCATGGAGTTATGGCAGTGGGCCCCTCTGTAAGGCATGCACTCGTTGCAGCAGTGATGCTGGAAGATGCAGCTAAGGTATATCATTTAGCCAAAAGCATTGGCACCCCAGTACTTTTACCTGATTCAGAAATCCAAAAAGCAAAAGATGTATTTTTAAATATATACGGACAAGACAAATAAAATCCTTCGCTATTTAGAGGGAATGAAAAATAAAAAATACATTTCTTCCTCCTTATTTAAGAGAGGAAATACAAAATATGAAATAACCGTTTTATTTTAGAAATACCTTTAAAGGCTGCGTTTATCTTGCGCAGCCCTTAAGAAAGTGTAGCCAAGTTTTGGCTGATTGTGTCCAGATGCGAGTATATTTCTTGAATACACTTTTCCAGATGTATATCAGGAAGCATAATCGCCACATGATCATTGAAGGAAAAAGAATCAAGAATGGGAAACGTGGATTGCTTTAGATAATGGAGGATTTCATTATGTATGTAGTCACTATTTTTTTCACCATAAAAAATAGTGACTTTAGAGAGATTTTCTCTAGCATGAACCATCGATAGATTTGAGTGAGGATTCCCGTCTATGCGTGAACCTACTTTATAATATGCTTCAATATGCTGATCTGTTTCTTTTATGAAAAGGGAGAAGGTCTTTAGTTGATCATACAAAATTTTATCGCTGGCTTTTACTCTAATATAAGAAAAGTCTTTATCGTAAGAGATTCCAACGATGCTTTGCTCACTACATTCAGCACTATTGGTGATGCGTGTACCGGGATTATCACTAAAAGTAGAACGAACGAAAACAGGTATTTGGGATTTTTGTGCTGCTTTTACTGCTCTGGGATGAATTACTTTAGTACCATTTGATGCAAGCTTATACATGTTTTCATAAGATATATGTGATAGATAAGAAACATTGCTGACGATTCTAGGGTCTGTGACTGCAACCCCGGGAACATCTGTAAAAATATCTACACGATCTGCCTGTAAATAAGCACCCAGTTCAACTGCAGTAGTGTCACTTCCGCCTCGGCCAAGTGTTGTAATCAATCCATTCGCGGTGATCCCCTGAAAGCCTGCAATTACGATAATCTTGCCCTCTTCAAGCCGCTTTTTTATAGCTTGTGTGTCTATATTTAAAATATCCGCATCGTTAAATTTACTATTGGTAAGAATTCCTGCCTGGAAGCCTGTCATAGGGATGGCATCCAGTTTGTGTACTTCAAAGTAATGGGATAAAATTGCAGCAGATATAATCTCTCCACATGAAATGAGAAAATCCTTCTTCATTAGATCGATATGGGGATCAATTTCCTCTAAAAGATGGATCAATGTATCCGTTGCATAAGGAGCACCTTTACGGCCCATGGCAGACACGACGACGACAACATCGTTTCCTGCTGCACGACAATCGCATACATGGTTTAAGATTGCTTTCCAACCTTCAATGGTTTCAACTGAGGTACCACCAAATTTTTGCACTACGAGTCCCATCGACCCACCTCCCTATATAAGTGCTTTTTGAACTAAGGTTTCTGCAATCTGTATTGCATTTAAAGCTGCACCTTTTCGCAGATTATCTGCTACTACCCATAGGTTTAGGCCATTATCAATAGAGAAGTCTCTTCTGATTCTGCCAACAAACACTTCATCTTTACCTTCTGCATCAATAGCAAGAGGATAATTAGCAGCGGTTAGGTTGTCTACTACGATTATCCCGGGTGCTTCATTAAGCGTTGTAACAACCTCATCAATCTTGAATGGCTTTTCTGTTTCAATATTTATTGATTCCGAGTGTGAACGAAAAACAGGGATTCGTACAGTGGTTGCAGAAACGGATATATTTTTATCCATAATTTTTTTTGTCTCAAACACCATTTTCATTTCTTCTTTTGAATAACCATTCTCAAGAAATACATCAATATGAGGCAAGGCATTAAATGCAATTTGATAAGGATAAACATTGCTTTTTATTGGTTGTCCGGTTACATAGTCTTGAACCTGCTGATTCAGTTCTACAATCGCTTTTTGTCCTGTGCCGGAGACTGCTTGGTAAGTAGAAACCACAATTCTTTTTATATTGTATCGATCGTGAAGTGGCTTTAAAGCAACAAGCATCTGTATTGTAGAACAATTAGGATTAGCAATAAGTCCTTTATGCCAGGATAAGTCTTCCGGATTAACTTCTGGAATAACGAGAGGGACATTTTCGTCCATCCGCCAGGCACTACTATTATCAATCACGACAGCACCTTCGGTAACTGCTGTAGGTGCCAATACTTTACTTGCATCAGCACCGGCTGAAAATAATGCAATATCTACGTCCTTAAAAGCGCCTGATACGGCTGCTTCTACAGCTATAGGCTCCTCTTGGAAAGTTATTTTTTTTCCTGCATTTGATGGAATATCTAGTGGTTTGATTTTTTTTACGGGAAAATTACGCTGCTCTAATGTTTTCAGCATTTCCCGGCCCACGGCACCCATAGCGCCTACAACTGCAATGGTATACTTCTGCATATAAATACCCCCTTTTATTAGCTACTCATCAAGTGATGAGCAGTATATTTTTATTATAATGTGCTTATGGTTTGCAAGTCAACACAAAAACAAAAAATTCTGAAAAATAAAGTTTTGCTTTTAAAATCTCTCATCCATACAGTAATGTTCAATAAAAAAACTGATAATAAAGAATAGGATTTAAACATAATTAATAATAATTAGAAAATTCAAAAAAGTAATTGACAGTTTTAAAAGCAACCGTTATCATTATATTAAGCTACTCATCATGTGATGAGTAGTATATAATGGCAGGGGGACAAGAAAAATGAAGAGAGCTTATGATGTTGTTGTAATTGGGGGAGGAATCATTGGTTTATCTTCCGCATATTATCTAACAAAAACGGGAAAACGGGTGTTATTGATAGAAAAGAATGAAATAGGGTCTGGTGCATCCGGTGCCTGTGACGACATGATTTTATTGCAGTCAAAAAAACCTGGAATTTCTCTAGCCTTAGCTATGGAGAGTTTAGAAATGTATCGTTCCTTATCAAAGGAACTGAATCTGGATTTAGAATTTGAAAGCAGAGGCGGTATGATTTTAATAGAAACACAGCAACAGCTTGAAGTTATGGAGGCTTTTGTAGCGCAGCAAAGAAAATCTGGTCTAGAGGTAGAGGTAATAGATAGAAAGGCAGTTGTGAAAAAACAACCCTATGTGAAGGATACGGTTATTGCGTCTACATATAGCAGCAAAGATGCGCAGGTGAATCCGCTAAAAGTAATGCGAGGGTTTCTTGGAAAAGGGATATCAAATGGATTACAGGTTATAAGAAGATCCACAATCACAAGCATTGATCAAAAAAAGGACTACTGGAAAATATCTCTAGATGATGGAATGCAGGTAGAAGCTGAGTATGTGATTAATGCAGCTGGGGCTTGGGCAGCTGAAATTGGAACGATGATTGATTTAGAGATTCCTGTCAAGCCAAAGAAAGGGCAAATAGTGGTAACAGAGCAAATACCTCAAGTGGGGCAAGCAAATGTATGGAGCGCTGCTTATATTGCCTCTAAATTAAAGCCGGAAATGATAGATAATATTCATGACGAATACCGGAAAATGGGTATTGGATTTGCTTTTACACAAGCAACAGATGGGAATTATCTTATTGGCAGTACTCGAGAAGATGTGGGATTTGATAAAGGAACCACCTTCAAAGCAATCAATATGATGATTAAGCAAGCAGTAGATTTTTTTCCGGTATTAAAAAATGTTCATATGATTCGATGTTTTTCAGGTTTAAGGCCAGCTACTGCTGATGGAAAGCCAATCATAGGAGAAGTACCACATAAAAAAGGTTTTTATATTGCAGCAGGTCATGAGGGAGATGGTATTGCCCTTGCGCCTATTACAGGGAAAGTGATTGCGGAAATGATTGAGCAAAAAGAAAGCCATGTAGATCTTCGTGAGCTGAATTTGAAGAGATTTAGACAAGAAATGGAGGTGAGCAGAAAGTTGGTCTAAAGCTCTTTTCAAAATAAATAAAAAGGGGGATTTTGAATGAGTTTAGGAGCATCGTTATGGATGATCACAATTCTTATGTGTGGCGCGTTTCTGTATATTTCATGGAAATTTAAAGATGCTGCACAATCAAGCTTTTCAAACTACGCTATCGGTGGCAAGTCCTTCCCCATGTATTTGATCTTCTTTACCCAATTTGCTACAATCATGGGGGTTGGCAACTTTGTCGGTCATGCAGGAAGCGGATATAAGGTAGGATTACCTTGGATGGCATTTATTCTTGGAGAACAGGGTTCAAAAATCATTTTTGCCCTATTTTTTGCAGGTCTGGCAGGTAAATTCACTTATAATACCTTTCCAGAGATGATAGATGACTTAATTGCAAGGGATAGAGTTACAAGAGCCTTAGCTGGATTATTGGCATCTATGATTATGATCGCATGGGTAGGAGGACAGGGAAAAGCATTTGGTAATATTTTCAACATTGTTACAGGCGCAGATCCAATTCCAATTATTTTAATGTTTACAGCAGTCTTTATTCTTTATACTACATTGGGCGGTATATATTCTGTGGTCTGGACTGACCTACTGCAAGGAATCTTAGTAGTTATTTTTGGAACTACCTTTTATATCTATGCTTTTTCACCGGTTAATTGGAGTATGGCTGAATTGGGAACTCGGTTAGCAGAGGTTGGAAAAGCTGAGTTATGGACCTTTGGCAATACCAATAATATAGAATTATTAACAAAGTTTGTTACCGGGTGTGTGGGAATATTGGTAGCTCAGATTTATTGGCAAAGATGTTTTTCAGCTAAAGACAGTAAAACTGCAAGAAACGGGTTACTGTATAGTGGTATTATTGCAATTATTATGGTTATGTTAACTGCATTGGTAGGAATGGTTATTTTAACGATGAATCAAGGTTTGAATCCGGATGATGCAATGCCTTGGTTTATGATGAATTATGTTCCAGTAGGTATTTCAGCAATGATCTTTGCACTCATCCTAGCAGCAGGCATGTCTTCTGCAGATTCCAATTTGAACTCGGCATCAATCTTGGTTGTAAATGACCTGATTAAACCATTTAAAGAAGATACCACGGATGCAGATCTTGTAAAATATGCAAAAGTATTAACCATTGTGATTGGTCTATTCGCTGGATTAGCTGCTATTTACGCTAGTTCAATTCTAGGGCTCTTTTCAAAAGCGTATGCCATGGCAGGTGGAGGATTAGTACCATTGCTTCTGGTAGGGTTGTTATGGAAAGAGCGAGCAAATGAAGAATTTGAAATGGGTAAGAAAAATAGTAAAGTAACACCTTGGGGGGCAAGAGTAGGGATTGTGACAGGTTCTATTTTGACACAAATTCCTGCCCTCGGACCGAATCGAGTATTGGTTGCCCTGGTTATTTCAGCTGTATTGATCCTATTAGTATCCAGTATGACAAAAGGGTCAAGTGAAGAGAAACAAACGATTTAAAGCATTGATAAAAATAGATATGACAGGCATAAATTAAGGGTATAACTATGCCTGTCGTATCCTCTTAAAATGTAAGTACCGCTATATACGATGCAAAAGACTGGGTTGGAGGAGAGAATATGAAACAAATTTTAGATGAAAAAGAAATTATTGTGCTAGAATGTATTGCATCATCTCAAAGCCCTATAGGATCTTGGTATCTCGTAGAAAAACTGGAAGAGCGTGATATAAATATTAGTTCCGCAACGATTGGACGTATATTAAATCACCTAGAGAAATTGGGTTACGTGGAAAAGGAGAAATTTAAAGGAAGAATTATTACAACACAGGGAATTGAGGCTTTAGAAAAAGCACGTACAATTGAAAAAATAAACTATCATAAAAGTGAACTGGACAAAATGATCAGTACTAAAGTCTTAGAGGACTATATCATGGTATTGCAGGCAAGAAAGGCCATTGAGAGGGAAACAGCCCGCCTTGCAGCACAAAATATTACTGAGCAGGAAATACAGCAACTGGATGGGATACTGTTAAGACAAGAGGAGCGTTACAAAAACAAGCAGAGTGTTGCAGAAGATGATATTAGTTTTCATAAAGCCATTGCAAAGGCGTCGAGAAATAGTGTATTAGATTCCTTGTACTCTATTATTTCCACATACGGACAACAGTCCAGATTGTTTGAAAAAATCAGAACCCAGGTAAAATCTCCTTACATGGTTTCGCATCGGGATATATTCAATGCCATTAAGAATCATGATGAAGAAGCAGCAGAAAAAAGTATGATGGAGCATATGGAAAATCTGATTCATGATGTAACTGTATATTGGGACGAAAATAATGATCATGTCTATGAAGAGGACTTTAGGGGGATGGATAATGAAGAATGAAATCATCTGCAGATGTGAAGAAATTACAATAGAAGAAGTGGAAAGGGCGATCCTTGAAGGTGCTACTACAGTGAATGAAATAAAAAGATGGACGAGAGCGGGAATGGGTTTATGCCAGGGGAGAACCTGCAGGAGATTAATAGAAAGACTACTGGCAGAAAGAATGAATATCCACCCGGCAGAAGTAAAGCCTTCAACCTATAGACAGCCTGTAAGACCTATTAAGATGGAACTATTGTGCAATGAAATAAAAACAATAGAATAAAATTTTAAAAAAGGGTAGGTATTTATAAATCTAAAGGGGGAATAGAAATGATAGACTGGGGACGATTGATTACAGCAATGGTTACACCCTTTGATGATAATATGGAGGTAGATTATATAAAGGCTGTTGAATTGGCAAAAAAATTGATTGCGGAAGGCACAACGGCCTTAGTTGTTGCAGGAACCACAGGAGAAGGACCAACCTTGCTTGATGAAGAAAAAATAATGTTATTTAAGACTTTAAAGGAAAAAGTTGAAGTACCGATTATAGCGGGCGTTGGAACAAATTCAACAGCTTCAACAATTGAGAATTGTAAAAAGGCATTAAGATGTGGTGTAGATGGACTGCTCGTTGTTGTTCCTTACTATAATAAGCCAAATCAAGAATCACTGTATGCACATTTTGAAGCAATTTCAAGAGCAGTGGAGGCTCCTTTGATGTTGTATAATGTTCCAGGAAGAACAGGTATGAATATGCTTCCAGAAACTGTCGGAAAGCTTTCCAAACTTGAAAATATCGTGGCGTTAAAAGAAGCCAGTGGAAATATAGCTCAACTTTCTGATATGATACAGAAAACTTCAGATGATTTTTTAGTGTATACAGGAGATGATGCACTGACACTACCAAGTCTTTCAGTTGGAGCCTATGGAGTGGTGAGCGTAGCGGCGCAAGTTGTGGGAAAAGAAATGAAAAAAATGATAGATGCATACTTAGACGGAGCGGTTGATCAGGCTGCACAAATTCACTTGAAGCTGCTAAATGTATTTCATAATCTATTCATTACAGCAAATCCAATTCCTGTAAAAGCTGCTCTAAATATGATTGGAATCAAAGTGGGAGATCCTAGACTTCCACTAACAGCTGCTCAACCAGCAATAAAAGCAGAGATTCAAAGGACGCTGAGAGAATTCAACTTAGTTTAATACAGGAAGGATGATGAGCGTGGGAAGAATAATAGAACATCCTATTTTAGGAGAAATAGGAGAATCTAAAAAAATAAGCATCTCGGTTGATGGAAAAACCTATACAGCATTGGAAGGAGAGATGATTGCAGCAGCTTTAATGGCAAATGGCATTCAAACTTTCCGTTTTACAAAACATCATGCACCTAGAGGGATATATTGTGGGATTGGGAGATGTACAGATTGCATTATGATTGTGGACGGAGTTCCTAATGTAAGAACCTGCGTAACGCCTGTACAAGAGGGAATGAGAATTGAAACTCAATATGGTACAGGGGCATGGAAACGGGGGAATGATAATGCATAAAACTGCTGTTGTCATTATAGGAGCTGGTCCTGCAGGTCTTTGTGCTGCTATCGAAGCAGCAAAAGCAGGGGCGAAAGTATTGGTTTTAGATGAAAACATGAAGCCTGGAGGACAATTATTTAAACAAATACATAAATTTTTTGGTTCCAAAGAGCATAAAGCAGGTACACGGGGCTATGAAATTGGTGAACAGCTTTTAAAAGAAGCGAAGGCACTCCATATTGATGTGTGGTTAAATACCGAAGTTTGTGGAATTGATGGCGAGAGAAATATTTGGGCGGTTAGGAATGGCAAACAAACAGTTCATATTCAGGCAGAGAGAATTATTCTTGCAACCGGTGCAACTGAGAATGCAGTTTCCTTTCCTGGTTGGACGCTGCCGGGGGTTATGGGTGCAGGTGCAGCACAAACTATGATCAATATTCATAGAGTATTGCCTGGGAAAAAGATTCTGATGTTAGGTTCTGGGAATGTGGGTGTAATTGTATCTTATCAGCTTCTACAGGCAGGAGCAGAAGTAAGTGCTATTGTGGAGGCTTCACCTGCATTAGGGGGATATGGTGTGCATACAGCTAAGGTATGTAGAGCTGGAGTGCCTTTTTATACCTCACATTCCATTTCTAGAGCAATCGGCACAGAAAGAGTAGAAGCGGTTGAAATTATTGCATTAGATGAAAACTGGAAACCAATAAAGGGAACAGAGAAAATATTGGAAGCGGATGCGATTTGTTTAGCAGCTGGTCTGTCTCCATTAACTGAACTGGCATGGATTGCAGGATGTCAATTCAACTATATCCCAGAACTTGGAGGCCATCTTCCCGTTCATAACCGGTATATGGAAACTTCAGCAGAAGGGATTTATGTGGCTGGAGATATCACAGGTATTGAGGAGGCAAGTACCGCGATGGAGGAAGGGATGCTGGCTGGAATTAATGCAGCAGCATCGTTAGGTTTCTACAATCAGGAGGAGAAGGAAAGATATTCCATGGAAGTTTGGGAGAGGCTAGATGCTTTACGATGCGGATACTTTGGACAGAAACGAAAAACAGCCAAGGATAGAATGATATCTGTTGGGAAGGAGGTAATTGGATGATGCACACTGGATTGAAAAGAATGGGGGCCCCTTCACTAGAGGAGTTGAGACAATCTTCTGCCTTCCCAGGGGAAAAAGATTACTTTAAGGGGCCCATTGCTGTAATAGAATGTATAGAAGAAATACCTTGCAACCCATGTGAGACTTCCTGTCCGAAAAGGACGATTACTATCGGAAAACCGATTACCAATCTACCGAGAATAGATTTTGACAGATGCTCTGGATGCGGAATATGTGTTGCCGCCTGTCCGGGCCTTGCCATATATATAAAGGACTATACCTATTCCGAGGAAACAGCACTCATAACCTTTCCCTTTGAATATACGCCGCTTCCTGAACCAGGAAAAAAGGTTGTAATGGTAAACCGGCAGGGGCAGGAAATATGTGAAGGAGTTGTTAAGAAAGTCAATTGCGCAAAAGCATTTCAACAAACTGCATTGGTCAGTGTCAGCTATTCAAAAAAATATTTTGAGGATGTAGTTAGTATGAAGAGATTATGATTTCATTTATGTTAAATAGAACCCTCCGATAATTTATGGATTTCTGATTTATATATTTTTGAAAGCAATACAAAGTCAAAATCTGACAATGCTGCGATTTAAACAATGTCTGGAGAATGGATAACGACGAAAGTACCAAAGGCTGTCTCACCAGCCTTTAATTTTTTTTTGAGTTGATTGACAAACAATAATAATCCCTCCCAGAAAGAACTTACTTTTTTGTTTCTATCGCAAATATAAAGCAAAGTAGTGTAGAATAGAAAAATCCTTTAACTTTCAAAAAACTCTCTGATATTAATGGATAATTTCTACAGATTGTACGGTATCTAGCTGTAAAAGTTTATCCATTAGATCAATTCTGGATAATCGCCTAGGAATAACCATTGTGAATTCAACGGTAACATGGTGTTCGTCAGCCGGCAGCATGGAAATATTGGTTATAGAAATGTTGTGATTTCCTAATTCAGTAGTTACTTTTCCCAATTGTCCAGGTTTATTGACGATTGTAGTGCGTATTACAACTCCATTATTTTTTTTGTTTAGATATCTTTCGAATTTTGAAAAAATAATTAATATCATGAGCATAAAAGCAGTGGCAGCAATGGCACCAGTATAGAAGCCAATTCCTGTGGCAATGCCAATACCTGCCACTGCCCATAAACTGGCTGCAGTGGTTAATCCTTTTACAGAAGAACCATCCCTTATAATTGTTCCTGCACCTAGAAAGCCTATACCACTAATTACTTGAGCCCCTAGACGGGCTGGATCCATATTTGTATATGATATGAACTCATAGAATAAAAAAAGGCCTGACAGCATGATTAAAGTTGAGCCTATACAGACTAATATATGAGTTCTAAAACCAGCTGGCCGGTTAATACTTTCACGTTCCATGCCGATTAGACCTCCTAGTAGGCAAGATAGGCCTAGACGTATCATAATATCAAATAGTCCTAGCATATAAATTCCTCATTTCAATCATAATATTACAAGGTTATATTTATAGTATTATTCCCTTTCAAAATCGTTTCATATTATTTTATAATTCAGAAGAGTTCTATAAAAAAATTTGATTTTTTATAAAAAATTTTTAATAAGTATATTGTATTAATCGAGGTGACATTTTAAACTTATATTGGGTAGAATAAATATAGAAATATTATATAGAGAAGGAGTGAAATTATGAAAAAAGTTCTTATAACAGGTGCTTTGGGACAGATTGGTTCTGAATTGGTTTTAGAAATGCGAAAAATATATGGGGATCAGAATATCGTAGCAAGTAGTAGAAGCATGGAGGACAATCCAAAAGTAATAGAATCTGGTCCATTTGAACTGGTAGACGTATTAGAACCAAAACAGATCGCTGACGCAGTTAGCAAGCATAAGGTAGATACGATCATCCATCTGGCTGCGATTCTTTCTGCAGTAGGAGAGGCAAATCCAGCTTTAGCTTGGAAAATCAATGTTGAAGGGTTATTCAACGCATTAGAAATTGCACGTGAAAAGAATGTTGCCGTATTTACGCCTAGTTCTATTGCAGCATTCGGTCCTTCTACACCCAAAGACAATACGCCTCAAGATACGCTGCAGCGGCCAAATACCATGTATGGTGTGACAAAGGTATCGGGAGAACTCCTATGTGATTATTATTATGAAAAATTTGGCGTTGATACTAGGGGAGTTCGTTTTCCTGGTTTGATCTCTTACGAAACATTGCCTGGTGGAGGAACAACAGATTATGCAGTACATATCTATTATGAGGCCTTGAAAACTGGAAAATATACCTGCTATTTAAAAGAAGATACTTACATGGATATGATGTACATGCCGGATGCACTCCAAGCCATTATCCAATTGGCAGAAGCTGATCCTTCAAAACTGGTTCATAGAAATGCTTTCAATGTAACTGCTATGAGTTTTTCCCCAAAGGAAATTAATGAAGAGATCAGAAAGCATATACCACAATTTACAATAGATTATCAAGTAGATCCTATACGTCAAAAGATTGCAGATTCTTGGCCGAATTCTCTGGATGACCAGGCTGCAAGAACAGAATGGGGTTGGAAACCAAAATATGATCTCGCTGCAATGACTCAAGATATGCTTGGAAAATTAAGAAATAAATTAAATATAAAGTAAATTAGAAGAAAAGGACTATTTTCAAAAAAAGCTTGAAGATAGTCCTTTTCATTTCTTTTGAAAATAGTAAATATTTCTAAAATATGATAGAATAGACTAGGAAAGTAAAAAGTGCTAGGAGGATCGAACATGGAATTCCAACACTTGGTTCCTGTAAAGATTATTTTTGGACAGGGAAAAATAAAGGAAACTGGTAAATTGTGCAAAAATCTTGGACGCAAAGCAGTTGTTGTGACTGGTAAAAGTTCTGCTAAACAGTCAAAAGCATTGGAGAGTTTAATGACGAGTTTATCATCTGAAGATATATCTATAGTTTTGTATAGTGAGGTAGATGGAGAACCAGACGTATTTATGGTAGATCGTGGCGTGGCATTGATCAAAGAGGAAAACTGTGATATGGTCATAGGCCTTGGAGGCGGTAGTGCTCTAGATGTGGCAAAAACAATGGCTATGATTGCTGTTCATGGAGGTTCTGCGCAGGATTATTTTGGCGCACAAGCCAATCAAAAACTATTATCCCAAAATGGACTTCCATTCATTGCAATTCCTACCACGGCTGGGACTGCCAGTGAGGTAACAAGGAATGCTGTTATTAAAAATAGGAAAAATGGATTGAAACAGAGTATTTATGCCGATAACATGTTTGCAAAGATTGCGATTGTTGATCCTGAATTGACAATAACCGCACCACCAAAAGTTACAGCAGAGGCGGGAATGGATGCTTTTACCCATGCATTAGAATCATATTTGTCAATTAAGGCAAATCCTCTATCAGAAGCTTTGTCATATAAAGCAATCGCTTTAATCTTTAATAGCCTAGAGGCAGCTGTACGAAATGGTTCTAATATTGAGGCCAGAGAAAATATGGCTTTAGGAAGTTTAATTGCCGGTATTTCCTTCGGAAATGTCGGTCTAGGATTGTGTCATGGGATTAGCCCTGCATTAGGAAGTATTTATACCGTTACACATGGAATTTCAAATGCGGTGTTGCTGCCTTATATATTAGAGTTTAACAAAGATGTTGCCTTTGAAAAAATCGCAGAGTTATATTGTTTTACAGATTCGAGACGGGAAAATATATCAACCTATGAAAAGGCAGAATCAGTTATTAGCAGAATTAGACAGCTAAATATTCAGATAGGCATTCCTGAAAAATTGAGGATGATCGGCGTTGAAAAAGAGGATTTTTCTAAATTGGTAGAGTTGACTTTTCAGGGAAGATCGGTATACAATAATCCAAAACCAGTTTTAGAGGCAGATGTTCTAAAGGTTTTAGAAAAGGCTTATTAGATAGATAATTATTACAATATATACAATTTTTTGATCTTAAACAACAAAATACACCAATATTCTTCTTGTTTTGACTTGTATCTTAATGTATTTTATAAATATTGGAGAATAATGGGGAACGATTTTTCAGATAAGCAGTAGGAAATACCCTGCTTATATCGAAAAAGTAATGGATGAACAGCTATAAGCGAGGTGATTGCAGGGTGAAAGCTTTTTACTCTTTTTTTAGTATGGAACCGATTCCTGCAGAGGAAATTCGATTACCGCAGGAGGCAGAGGAAGGAGATATTTATAGTTGCTTTGGACTACTATATCAAGTAGTTGGAAAGTCAGTAGAGAATGATAGAATTATATATCAAATGAAATTTATTTAATAATGTAAATATAAAAAAGTCTTCCTTTATCTAGTAGAGGAAGACTTTTTTATATTTATAAAAATAAGTTACTCGGCAAAAATAATATTATCAGAGAAAAAATGGTATGTCAACCAATTCTTTAAGATGCAATAATTTTGTTTATACTTGGAAAAATAATAATAGCGTTATATGAAAAGTGATAATTTATGAGGAGGTTGATTAGATGACTGTTAGTTCTCAAGTAAAGCAAACTTTAGCAGGTTTAAAGAATTGTCATAGTACACTTCTCACTTATGCAGTTCAATCACAGAATCTGGAAGAAAAAAAAGTATATCAGGAAGCACTGGCTACTACAAAAGAGGTTATTAAGGATCTGGAAGAAAGATTAAAAACAATAGAATTTCAAGAACCACAATATAAAGGGAATTAGGTGAGGTAAATTTATGAAAGAATGGATAGAAGTTTTATTGAGAACAGTTGGACTATTTATTGTTGTATTTGCTACCATAAAAATTATTGGAAATAACACGATATCAAAGATTTCTTCTTTTCGCCTAGTCAGCTATATCATAATAGCCATTGTGACAGCGTTGCTTTCGGCAGATGTGATAAAAAATATTTCATTAGGACTGCTAGTATTAGGTGTATGGATACTGTTTCCCCTGGGATTTGAATACTTATCCTTAAGAAGTAAGGGAATCCACGATTTACTATATGGAAAGGAGAAAGTATTAATAAAACAGGGAAAGGTTATGGAAGATAAGTTAAAACAGGCAAGAATGACTGGAGAAGAATTATTGAGTGAACTTCGGTCAAAAAATGCCTTTTTTATGGCTGATGTCGAATTTGCAATTATGGAGGCCAACGGGGAAATCAATGTGTTATTAAAATCTGATAAATTGCCTATTAC
Source organism: Geosporobacter ferrireducens (assembly GCF_001750685.1). Lineage (GTDB taxonomy): Bacteria > Bacillota > Clostridia > Peptostreptococcales > Thermotaleaceae > Geosporobacter > Geosporobacter ferrireducens. Next base: position 5,497,506 of record NZ_CP017269.1, read on the forward strand.
ATCTAAAGCCATGGGTCAAAAAATTGCTCCTGCACATGAGCCACAAACGGTCATTTTAGATGGAAATATTATTCATGAAGGCTTAATGAATCTAGCCTTCAATGAAAAATGGCTGTATCAACAGTTAGAGCAAGCAGGTGTTGCATTAGAAAATGTATTTATTGGCCAAGCGGATTCTACTGGTGAGCTATATATAGACACTTTTGATGATACGGTTCAACTCCCACAGCCAACAGTAAAAGAGTTGCTCTATGCGAATTTAGAAAAGAGCCATTCAGATCTTCTTAACTATTCCCTAGAAACAAAAAATCAACTGGCTAAAAGCATGTATGAGCAAGATGCATTAAAACTAGAAGCAGTTCGGAAAAAACTTGAACCATACTTACTGAGATAGAGGGTGAAGAGATGTCAAATAAAATGAAGAAAAAATTGACACCAACACAACAACAATATCAAGCTTTTGCCAAAGAGAGGGAGCCAAAGCGATCTGTTCTATATAATTGTAGTAAGGCATTCATTGCTGGAGGGGCAATCTGTACAATCGGTCAAGGTGTACAGTGGATATTTACTACGTATTTTGATTTTACAGAGGTGACTGCAAGTAATCCTACAGTCGCAGTTATGATTATTATCTCGGTGTTGCTGACTGGTTTTGGAGTATATGATCATATGGCACAATGGGCAGGCGCGGGAACCATCATACCTGTAACTGGATTTGCCAATACCATGGCATCAGCAGCGATAGAGCATCGAAGTGAAGGGTATGTGCTTGGTGTCGGAGGAAATATGTTTAAAATATCTGGTCCAGTAATTACATTCGGGGTTTTTTCGGCTTTTGTTGTAGCGATTATTAAAATAATCATTCAAGGGTTAGGTGGGATATAAATGCTTAAAGGGCATCGGACATGGATTTTTCAATCTAAACCAGTTATTTTAGCATCAGCTGCGGTAGGAGGACCCTTTGAGGCAGCTGGAGCACTGTCTGAGGATTTTGATATTTTACATCAAGACATATGGCTAGGGCAAGATAGTTTTGAAAAAGCAGAGAAAGTACTTTTAGAGGAGGCTGCTCAAAAAGCAATAGATAAGGCAGGATTAAAAAAAGAAGATGTACAATTTTTTCTAAGCGGTGATTTGATGAATCAAATCATATCGAGCAGTTTCGCAGCCAGAACATTAGGAATGCCTTATCTAGGTGTTTTTGGGGCCTGCTCCAGTTCAATGGAAGGCTTAGCTTTGGGAAGTTTGATTGTAGATAGCAAAGCTGCAAATTATGTGTTGGCAGCAGCATCCAGTCATAACGGCGCAGCTGAAAAGCAGTTTCGATATCCAACGGAATACGGCTCTCAAAAGCCTCCCACGGCTCAATGGACAGTAACCGGTGCGGGAGCTGCACTACTTGGAAAAGAAGGCAATGGGCCTAGAGTAACTACGGCTACGATCGGACGCGTAATAGACATGGGTATTTCAGATCCCTTTAATATGGGGGCAGCCATGGCACCTGCAGCAGTAGATACGATTGAGGCACATTTTAGAGATATGAATATTGATCCTACTTATTACGATATCATTGCTACAGGGGATCTTGGCAAGGTAGGGCATAGAATAGCATCAGATTTATTAACGGATCATGGATTGAAGATTCCAGAGAATATTCTTACAGACTGCGGACTGCTAATCTATAAGCCGGAACAGCCGGTTATTGCAGGTGGTAGCGGCTGTGCATGCTCTGCAACCGTTACATATGGACATTTTATGAATCAAATGAGGGGCGGTAAATTAAAACGAATTTTAATTATAGCTACAGGTGCGTTAATGTCACCTATATCCTATCAGCAAAAGGAAAGCATTCCCTGTATTGCCCATGCTGTATCTATAGAAATATAAAAGAGAGGTGTAAAATAATGGAGAAATTCTTCTGGGCCTTTGTAGTGGGAGGAGGAATTTGTGTTATTGGACAAATTATGCTGGATGTTTTTAAGTTAACCCCTGCTCATGTTACGACTAGCATGGTGGTGGTGGGAGCTATATTAGGAGGACTTGGTTTATATGAACCTTTGATAAAATTTGCAGGAGGAGGAGCATCTGTACCGATTATGAGCTTTGGCAATTCCCTTGTTAAGGGCGCATTGGCTGAAGCAAAGCGCAACGGGCTTGTTGGCCTGTTAACAGGTATTTTTGAGGTAACCAGTGCAGGTATTTCTTCTGCAATCATTTTTGGTTTTATCGCAGCTTTGGTTTTTAAACCAAAAGGATAGATCAGAGGAGATGGTTTATAGTGACAATAGAAACACAAATTCAACAAGCTATAGCAGGAGGCCAAAGTGCCGCTGCAGCGTTGAAAATTTTTGCGTTGGAGACAGCAGATCCGAAGGCGAAACAAGAGTTTCTGAAAGCTGCACAAATGCTTGAAAATGCAATTCAAACATTGAAAAATAAACAGCAGCATACGGGACAACAGGAACCGCAGTATAAACAATAATAGGAAAAAAGAATGGAAGGTGCCAATGAATGAAAAAGGCATTTTTCCATTCTTTAATTTTTTATACCGAAAAGGGTTATTTATCACTATTATTAGTATTGCGAGAGGTTGCTCCCGCAATATTGGGCAATAATTTTAAAAAAATTGGTATAAATAAAAATCCTATAGTACCCCCAAGCACTGATGGTAAATTTCTTCGCCTAGCTACCATAATACCGATAATACTTTGTATGAGTGATAGAAAAAGCAACAGCAGCCATCTAAAAGCTGTCATATAATCATCTCCTATAATTTATTTGTTTTTACTATTGTGGCATGATTCAAAAAAAATATAAGTATTTAAAAATAAAAAAGCATCCCGAGGGACACTAATTTTTTACATAAATATATCTATTAATAAACCACGAATATCATCAAGTTTTTTTAGAATATGAATACGATCTTTTTCATCTTGAAGAAACTTCTGGGTTAAATCTTCCAACTCTTCATCCACCTGTCGAATAATAGAAAAGACACGGTGGCGCCCCCTTCGATCGAGAAAATTTTCCTTCTGAAATTTATGGGAGTTGCGCACTGCAACATCTAAAAAATCTTTCACTAATTTTTTATACTTTACTAAGTCTCCTAAATACATATTCTTATCTAACTTCTCTGTTTGTTTATCAATTTCTGATAATAGATTGGTTAGTTTTTCGGTAGTAGAATCACCCTTTAACTCTCTAAATCGCACAGCGAAATTATCAGAAAAATCCTTTTCGCTTTTAACTGTTTCTCTAGAAAAAGTACGGCTGGCTGGGTTTTGTTTATTTAGATCAGTTACTTTTATACTCATCTGAATGTCACTCCAATAATATTATATATTTTATTACTTAATGTTTCGGCAGAATAAAATAAAAAAATAGTTCTATTTTGAAACTGGTACTATATATAGTATAATTTATGTTGATGTTTCTTACAATATCTAGGAAGGAGAACCCATCATGAGAAATATTGATGCAGTGATTGTCCGAAAGGCAATTATCCATGTGTTGGATAAAAATGCTGATGCACCCATTTTTACAGACTATGAGCAAGAAATTATAGAGGATATTCATGAATTCTTAGAGAAGCATATTATAAAGGCGTTAGAAGATGAGGATAATAGAAAAGCAAAATTTCGAGCAGGAACAACTGTAGTAAAAGATGCCTGTAAAAGTATTTTTGAAAATGAAGAGCAGTTTGTTGAAGCATCAAAGCTTATTGCCAACCAATTATTTAAAGCGATGAAACAAAATAATCAAGTATCTTCAGCGGATTTAGTTGTTTGTTTATATGAGGCACAGGAGCATAATTACATTGGCATCTTGAAGATGGATTACAAAAAGTCTTTTATACATAACGTAGAATTTTTTGATGAAAAATTAAAAATTTCTATTATGCCTCAGGCGATTGGATTGCCAAATATGGGACAGCGCTTGCAAAAATGCGCTTTCATTAAAGAAATAGACAATACGGAAGATTTTGATTTGATTTTGTTAGATAAACAGATATTTAAAGGAGATGAAGAAGGTGAGGTGGCACAATTTTTTTCTAGTCATTTTTTAAACTGCGAAATTCTAGTAGATAGCAGAGATAAAACAAAACTTTTTAGGCAAATTACAGAAAAATGGACAAGAAAAAATCTAAAAGATGATATTCAAAAAGCACAAGAAGTAAGAGAAGAAGTTGCTGCATCTTTAAAAAATGAAATCGAAATTGATATAGAAAAATTTGCTATTGATGTCCTCGGTAAGGATATTGATCTACAGCAAAATTTTATTCAACAGTTGTCACAGGAAGGACTCACCCATCCGCAATTTGATATTGATAAGGCTTGGGTAGAAAAGAGAATGAAGCGAAGAATCCTAAAAACAGATACAGGAATAGAAATCAAAGCAGGATTTGAAGACTTTGATGACAAAATGAAATTTGAAATGCTGCCACAAGGAGATGGAACGGTAGATATCATAATTAAAAATGTTCGAAGAATAAGCGAAAGGTAAGGGGAGGAAATAATGATTCGATTTTTAGATATTGATAAACAAAATATCACTCAAATAAAAGATACCATTGTATTGATGAATGCACATTTCCTAACAGATACATCACAATCGTGGATTTTTAGCAACCCAAGGACTCAGGAAGGGATTTGTGAAGCCCACATTCATTATATATCTCCGGAGAACAATAAAAGAATGTTAATGGAGCAACCCCTGTGGAAGGGATATATTAATAGTGAGATTCCAGATGAAGAGGCGAGAAAACAGCTATTTAATCATATTGATCAAGGGATTATTCATGTAATATTAAATGTCCACCAGAGCTATAAATATATGACAAAAGAACTAGTTTCCATAGTGTACGGGATTTTAAGCAAGAACCATCCTGAGGTTGAGGAAATACAAATAGACACATTTATCTATACGGAGATTGTTGAATTTGAAGGCAATAGCAACTAAAGAACAAAAACACGTTTCGTGCATATATTTAAAGCCATTTATAGGCAGCTATAAATGGCTTTTCAATTTTTTGATTTTATGTTATAATAATTGACATTATGTTAACTTGACCTTGACCTGCATAACAAATAGAAGGAGGTATTGTTATGAAGATAAATAAAAAATTGATCATTGCTCTACTTCTGATTGTAACAGCAGGTGCTATTGGATTTGGCTTGTATTTTCAAACAAATACAAATAGTGATGTTAAAGAAGTAAGCTATAATGAGTTTTTAGCTGCTGTACAAGGCGGCCAAGTAAGTACAGTCTACTTAGTAGATGAAGCAAAGATAAAAGGTGAGTTTAGCAATGGCACAGCGTTTATAACAGATAATCCTAGAACCGAAAATTTTAAAGAGATTCTATTAAAAAATCATATAAAAGTTGAAGAGCATAAAGCGAATTCTGCTATAATGAATGTGCTGAGTACCTTTGGTGTGATTCTGCTTATTAGTGCACTGGGAGTGTATCTAACTAAACAATCTTCAAAACAGACATCAAGGGAATTTTCTAGAATGTCAAACTTTGAGGCCATTCCCCAAGGAGAGATAAAGATAACTTTTTCGCAGGTCGCGGGAAATGAAGAGGCAAAGGAAAGCATCTTAGACTTGGTAGATTTTTTGAGAAATCCGGAAAAGTATGGAAAGTACGGTGCTAGGATACCACGTGGGGTAATATTGTATGGCCCGCCGGGAACTGGGAAAACTCTGCTTGCAAAAGCGCTTGCAGGAGAAGCTGGAGTACCATTTTATGCGGTATCAGGTTCTGACTTTATCCAGATCTATGCCGGTTTAGGCGCGGGTAGGATAAGAAGCTTGTTTAAGAAGGCTAGAGAAAAGGGAAAATGTGTAATCTTTATAGATGAAATTGATGCATTGGGTAAGAAAAGAGATGGATTGAATGGAAATGATGAATCTGATCGAACGCTAAATGCATTACTAACAGAAATGTCAGGATTTAACGAAAATGAAGGAATTATTGTTATTGCCGCTACAAACCGTTTGGACACGTTAGATGATGCGCTTCTTCGTCCTGGTAGATTTGATCGGCAAATAGAGGTGGGGCTGCCTGATGTAAAAGCAAGACATCAAATTCTAAAAGTCCACAGCCAACAAAAACCTCTTGCTCAGAGTATTGATTTAGGAAAATTAGCGCATCAAACCGTATATTTCAGTGGAGCAGAGCTGGAAAGCTTACTGAATGAAGCGGCGATTTTAGCAGCTAAGCAGAATGCACAGCACATTGATATTCATCATATTGACAAAGCTTTTTATACTGTCATTGCAGGAGAAGAGAAAAAGGACAGGAGTATGATTTCTAACAAGGATAGAGAAATAACTGCATATCATGAAGCGGGACACGCATTGATGACAAAGTTGATTGCTCCAGAGAATAAGGTAACAAAAGTGACGATTATTCCAAGCACGAAAGGTGCAGGCGGTTTTAGTATGAATATTCCTCCAGATAGAATGTACCGGAGCAAGAAGGAAATGATTCAAAATATACAAATTGCACTTGCAGGTAGAATTGCAGAGGAAATCATATACGGAGAAGAAAATATTACGACGGGTGCAAGCAACGATATAGAGAAGGCAACAGAGATTATTGCCTCTATGGTAAAGCATTTTGGTATGAATAAAAAGGCTGGAATGATTAATTATGATGTATTGTATGGTGGTAGAAACGCAGGAGCAGATACCGAAGTAGTATCAGAGTGTAGAAGAATTATGGAAGAATTATACATGGAAACGAAACAGCTGTTACAGGTGCATATGGAGCTTCTTGTGAAAATAACAGAGCTATTGTTAGATAAAGAAACGTTAAATGAGGAAGATTTAAATGTATTAATAGTAGATGAAGTAAAAGCAGCTGTCTAGCTGCTTTTATGTTTTTAGAGAGGAGTGATAATATGAGAAAATACTATATTCTGTTGTTTCTTTTGATCATAATCGGAAGTATTGTTGAAATCGGATCCTATTTAAAGCCTGCAATGATAGTGCATGAAACCCTAACCAATATGGCAGCAGCTAATTCAATAATGCCGTTAGCTGGAAAGAAAATCTTGATAGACGCAGGTCATCAGGGTAAAGGAAATTTAGAAAAGGAACCCATTGCACCAGGATCTACTGTAATGAAAACGAAAGTAACTTATGGTACAACCGGAGTGGCGACAGGAATTCCTGAATATGTATTTACACTGGAAATGGGGTTGAAGTTGAAGGAATCCTTTGCAGCTATGGGTGCAGAAGTGTTTATGATCAGAGAAGACCATGATGTAAATATATCCAATAAAGAGAGGGCATTAATTGGAAACGACTTGAATGTTGATTTGGTTATCAAAATTCATGCAGATGGTGCTGCAGATGAGAAGATTCGGGGAATATCCATACTATACCCATCTCAGCATAATAAGCACACTGAAAAGATTGCTGGTAAAAGCCGTTTGGCAGCAACCTATATACTAGATGGTCTGATAGCAAATACCCAGGCTGAAAATAGAGGAATAAAAGCAAGAGCGGATATTACAGGATTTAATTGGTCTGTGGTTCCGGTGGTATTGATCGAATGCGGTTACATGTCAAACCCACAGGAGGATGACTTATTAAGTGATCCAACGTATCAAGCCCGTTTGGTTAAGGGGATATTGAAAGGTACAATAGAGTATTTTACAAACCAATAGAACTCTCCGGTGAGAGGGCTATTGGTATTTTATTGTTTTTAAAAATAATATGTATATCATAAAATAGAATATTGCGAAATAATAACAGACAACCCGATGAAATAATTGTCATATATACTTATATATATAATACAGAAGTATATCAGAGATTAGTTGAGAAGCTAAGAAAGGAAAGAATTGATTGGTTAAAACAATTCAAAGAGCTAGATAGAGAAATTTTAGAAATCATCGCTTATAAAATGCCCGATGAAGAAGCAATATAATTCAATTTAGAATGCTGTAAATATTTCCTAAAAGCGATTTCCTAACTATAATTGCGTAAAGTAGTAGTATAATACAGTAATAGTGGATAATTAAATTTAAACCGTATTCACGGGCCATAACAAAGCTTTTAAAAAGAAGGAGAATAGTGTATAATAGTCATATATTAGTACCTGGGGTGTACGTTAAAACCTTAAAATTCAACCTACAGATAACATCCGGGAGTTCGCGTTCCCTCGTGTATGAAATGCCTCCGGAGAGTGGACTTCAAAAGCAAGGGATAGGGCACCCACCTAGGTGAGCCGCGGGTGTGAATTTATAGGCAGACGGCATTCTGGGAAGATTAATTGCCCTCAAGTAGATGCTAACTTAGTATTTGCTTGAGGGCAATTAGTAAAATGATATATTCGTGTTGATGACTATCCTGATTATTCACTGGGATAGTTTTTTTATTGTCTAATCGAGTAAATACAAATAAGCGCTTCGCAGCGAATTGAAGAATTTCTTGCTTATAAGCATTCTATTTTTTTCGAATGATAAATTGCAGTGTTCTATGATTGATGCAACCTGTAGAAAAAATAGAAATCATATACGCCAATATGCCGGACAGAACACTTAGGATGAGTGCAGCATTCGGTGAAATAGCAAATTTTAAAAGAAGCTCATAAAGATTGAGTAGTATCAAAATCATGATTGCCGTTGAAAAAACAGGCTTTCCTATGTCGTTGACTATTTTGGGCTTCAGCTTAATATAATGATTAAGAGCGATGTAGTTAAGTAAGGATATAGTAACAGTAGATAAAATGAAACCTATAATAAAACCCTTCACGCCAAAACTTGGGTGAGGTACTAAATAGTAGGTACATAAAATTTGCAGCAGCATTCCGCAGAGATAATTAACGGTTGTAATAACTTGTTTCCCCATTCCATGGAGAATACCTGATAATACATGTTGGAGACTTAAAAATACCGTTGCATATCCGAGTAGTGATAGATATTCGCCTACATCCGCATGTTGATATAAGAAATTGCATATGGGGGAAGCAAAGAAAATTAACAGAGCTGTTATGGGGATTGCTACCAATAAGGTCATTCGAATGGCGATGTTTGACTTTAAGCTAAGTTGATGCCAATTTTTTAATGCTACTTCCTCTGCTACAGATGGAATGATATTGACTACCAATGCAGAAGTGACAATAAAAGGAAGAAAAAGTAAAGGCATCGCCATACCTGAAAGCTTACCGAAAATAGCAACTGCTTCCTGCATAGAAAAACCTGCATGCATAAGTCTTTGCGGAATAAGTGCAGCATTAATAGATTGCATAACCACACTAATCATCCGAGTGATGGTAATAGGAATAGATATATATATAATTTTAGACAAAATATCACTACTAGGGTTTTTGAACTGTAAATAAGTTCTTTTTATATAAGAAGTTTTAAAATCACCGAATCGCATGAGCAGCCAAAGCAATCCCGTAAATTCTCCTACTGAGATTCCTAATATTGCAATAACAGAAGCATATTTGGGTACCAATGGGGGAAGGATCAACAGAATACCAATGACGAAAGCGATGCGGAAAATTTGTTCTAATATTTGGGAAGTACCTGGAGGCCCTACGCTCTTAATTCCGTAATAATACCCTCTCATGATGGAAGAAAGCGTGATTAAGGTAATTGCGGGAATTAGCGCCATAAGGCTAGGCTGTATATCTATATTTTTAATGAGTTTTTCAGCGATAAATTGAGCATTAAAATATAAAAGAATAGATAAAACAGCACTTATAGCTAATCCAATAACCATAGATATGCCTAATACCTTTTTGCAGCCAGCTTTGTTGTCCAAGGATGAAAAATGGGCAACTAATTTGGATACGGCAACGGGTATTCCTGCAGATGTAAATGTAATCATAACCATAAGAATAGGAAATACCAGATGGAATATGCCGATGGCTTCAGGTCCGATCATTCTAGATAAGATAATTCTATATGCAAAACCTAGAAATCGAACAACAAAATTCACGAAAATCAAGACCAAAGTACCGTAAAGAAAGGAATTTTTTTTCAAAACAACACCCTCTTCATAGGAATTTACTATATAATTAATATTCGATCTAATCTTGTTCTATTACTTTGAGGAAGTTGTTAGAAAATACCGTAAGAATAAAAATGTGATTTCTTTTTTTAAAGGGGTATATATTAACATAAATCATTGAGCGGAGGATAAGCGTCAATATTGATGACATAATAAATCATTATGTCTATAAATATAATTCATGATGTCCAGATAAAAAACATCTGGTAAAAGGAGTTCCGTGCAATTACAATGAATGTATATCAAAAATTTATCGTCATGTTAAAGGAGGGGTATGAATGGAAAAAAAACTAAAAATATCCGTACAGAGTGACCTGAAAGAGCTGATCGAAGATCTAAAAGGACTGGGCCATGATGTAATTACATCCCATGAGGTAAGTCATGATATTTCTATCTTTATTATTTCAAATATTGATGAAGATTGGGAGCAATTACGCTCTTTAGAGTGGATGCATTATGATGACAATAAATTTTTTCTGACGATTAATGCATCTAAATTGACAAAAAATGAGATTTTAGAAGTAATACAGAAAATAGGAGAGAAAAACGAACTAGCTGGTCAAGTGGCCGCAGTACCGGAGAATCCAGATGTATTGACTCATGATCATAAACCCAAAAAGATAAAAGTATCTGTTGAAGAGGAACTCATCGATGTAAAAAAGCTGCTTATAGATAATGGCTATGAAGTGATTCCATCCCACAAACTGGACGGTGAAGTGGCAGCAATCGTTTTCACGGGAGTGGATGAAGTCTGGGAGACGATCTTTACATATGAGATGAGACAGTACGGAGCAAAGTATGTTCTAACTATGAATGCTTCTAATATGAAACCGGAAGAGGTCTTGGAAGTAATTAATCGATTATGCATACAATAAAGCTAGGGAAAACCTAGCTTTTATCTTTAGGGATAATATTGTTCTTCAAACAAGAATTTGATCAAGGAGGAGATTGTATGGAAAAACTAGCATATTTGGTAGCGATACCCACCGGTGAAATTTATTATAATGGAAGTATAATTCAAAGGACTTTATGGGAGAAATATAACCTGTTAGAAGACTATTTGCCGCAATTACATCTAACCCTTGATGCTTTTTATTATGAAAATATGGAGGATATTCATCAAATAAAAAATGCACTGATGGAAATCAGCAAAGAACTATACCCTTTTGAGATAATAACCAATGGTTTTAGTTATATTCCGGAGCCTTATAACTGCCTTACAATACATGTAATTAAAACGAAAGAGTTAAAGGAAATATATACGACAATACATGAAGGGATGAAGAATAGAGGCATTCGTGTAAGAGCATTCCATCCTAATGAAATGGTATTTCACATGAGTATAGCAGGCATTTATGGAAGAAGCTGGAGCAGGGAAGAGAGTCAAAGAGCTTGGCTGGAGGTAAGCACCCTTACTTTCAAATACCATGAACGAATCGAAGCGCTCGAACTTTGGTACCCGGATATTCAACCTGAAAAAAAGTTTATTGCCAAGTTTGATATTTTAAAGCCTTGAGCAGAAAATAATACAATATTGCCAAATATTAAGAGGAATGTTTTTTTCAACACTACCAAGAATAATAATGGAATTAAGAAATGAATGGAGGCGTTGGATATGGAATTGGTATGCCCTTTATGTAATGCGATGATAAGCTATTTGCTGAAGTGTCCGAAATGTAACCATTCTATGGAAAATACCGGGGCAATCCAAGATTATTTTGATGATTATAGCACCTATCTGCCAATGGAACTCACTCAGAGAATTGATGGAGTACCACATGATCAATGTATGCATTTATTTTATTGTAGCCATTGTAATAGCGATAAAAGAGTATCAATTGATAGAGTTTTTATATAAAAGGATGTTCGAAAATGAACATTCTTTTTTTTATGAAAAATATTCTAAATCTTTATTGACGAACTTAATAAAAAATATTAAACTATTAATAGTTTAGTGTAGTAAAGTGATAAATCAATAAAGGGGGTTCGTGTAAATCATGCTGCAGTATAAAAACTATGTTCCTGAAGGGGTAGCGGATACACATTGGGATGAATATGAGACAAAAGATAGGATCATGGGGCAAATTAAAAAGCATTTTAAAAATTTTGGATACCGACAAATCATGACCCCAACTTTTGAATATTATGATTTGTTTGCTGGTATTGACGGGACGATCCATCGAGATGAAATGTTTAAGTTTATAGATGGAAATGGCAAAATCCTAGTATTAAGACCTGATGTAACGATACCCATTGCTAGAATGGCAGCGAATGGCTTTGAAGCATCCAAAGGATATTTAAAATTTTCCTATGTGTCCAATGTATTTCGTGTGAGCGAAGAACAATGTGGAAACAAAAGAGAGTTTATGCAAGCAGGCATTGAATATCTAGGAAATGAAAAAGCTGACGCAGATGCAGAAGTGGTTGCGGTGGGGATTAAAATAATACTTGATTGTGGTATAAAGAATTTCCAATTTGACCTGGGTCAAGCGGCATTTTTTAAAGGATTGATGATGGAGGTGGCAGTAGAAAGACCAATTAAAGACCAAATTCGGAAATTAATTGAGCAAAAGAACACTTCAGAGTTAGCTCATTTTTTAAAACCGCTCAATATCCCCAGCCGGGTTAAAGAAACGATATTAAAGATACCTTATTTATATGGTAAAGCAGCAGAAGTGATTGTGGAGGCGAGAAGAATAGCTTTAAATATAGAAATGGAAAAAGCAATAAAGTATTTAGAAGAAGTATATGAAATTCTCAAAGATTATGGTTATGAGCAATATATAACCGTGGATTTAGGACTAGTAAATCATATGGATTACTATACCGGAGTCATTTTTAAAGGATATGTTCAAAATTATGGAAAACCGCTTTTGAGCGGAGGACGTTACGATAATCTTACAAAAAAGTATGGTACTGCTTTGCCTGCTACAGGATTCGGTTTAAATATTGATGAGTTAATGGAGGTTATGGAAATGAACAATATGCTTAAAGGATCAACATGCTTTACTGATTTTTTAATTCTTTATACAAAAAAAACAAGGGAAAAAGCTATTGCTTTGGCAGAAACATTAAGAAATAAAGGTTTTATTGTAGAATCTGATCTCTATGAACAAGATATTAAAAACCAGATTGAAAATGCTGAATTCCGTAATATAAAGGAAATTGTCCAATTGCTAGAAGAAAATTTGAAGATTATTAATATCAGAAATAATGAAATAAGAAAAAACTCTTTGGCACAATTTCTAAAAAATATAGAAAATAGTGGAGCAGTTTTTTCAATTCATTAGGGAGGTCAGAAAGTGGAATTTGTTAATATTGCATTGGCTAAAGGACGATTAGCAGAAAAAACAATAAAAATGATGAATAACCAGGGAATTACATTTCCCGATTATCACACAAACAGCAGAAAACTGATTTTTGAGAATGATTTTGAAAAAATTCGTATCATTTTTGTAAAACCCAGTGATGTGGCAATATACGTAGAAAAAGGGGCTGCAGACTTAGGTGTATTGGGTAAAGATATTTTAATGGAAAGCGAAGCAGATTTATATGAGGTTATGGATTTAGGATTTGGGAGTTGTAAATTTGCTGTAGCGGCTTTAAGAGACTATGTAGATCTGCCTGGAAAGAAAATCAGGGTAGCTTCTAAATTTCCCAACGTATCAAAGAAATATTTCAACGAACTAGGAAGGCCGATAGAAGTAATCAAATTAAATGGTTCTGTAGAATTAGCACCTATTATCGGCTTAGCTGATGTGATTGTAGATATTGTAGAAACAGGAAAGACCTTAGAAGAAAACGGTTTGGTAGTTATAAATGAAATCTGTAAGGTAAGCGCTAGACTGGTAGCAAATAAAGTAAGCTTTAAAACAAAAATGAATCATATTACCCGCATTATTGAGGGATTAAAGCGGGGTGCTGAATAGAAGGGGGATAAAAATTTTGCGTATTATATCTGTTAATAAAGATAACTATAAAATACACTTAAAAGAATTGCTCAAGCAGCGGGTAGAAGAAAATATAGCAGATATTGATGAAACTGTTGAAAGGGTCATCCTGGATATTAGAAAATATGGAGACAAGGCTTTGTTAGACTACACCTATACGTTTGACAAAGTTGTTTTAAATAAGGTCAAGGTAGAGGAAAAAGAAATCCAAGAGGCATGGGATGCAGTTTCAAAAGAATTCAAGGATATCATAGATGCGGCGAAAAATAACATATGGTCCTACCACGAAAAGCAGTTTCAAAATTCATGGATTGACTACAATGAAGATATTATTCTGGGACAAAAAGTTACGCCTATCGAAAGTATTGGGATGTATGTGCCTGGCGGGAAGGCTGCATATCCGTCTACTGTTCTAATGAATGCAATACCGGCGAAGATTGCAGGAGTACAGCGTCTTGTAATGGTAACACCGCCAGGGAAAGATGGAAAAGTAAATCCATATATATTGTCAGCTGCAAAAGCAGTAGGTGTAGATGAGATCTACAAGGCAGGTGGAGCACAATCAATCGCAGCCTTGGCATATGGAACAGAGACGATTGTACCTGTAAATAAAATTGTTGGGCCTGGAAACATTTATGTAGCCCGTGCAAAAAAGAAGGTTTACGGCGTCGTGGATATAGATATGATTGCAGGACCAAGTGAAATATGTATTCTAGCAGATGAAACTGCAAATCCGGCCTTTGCTGCTGCGGATCTTTTATCGCAGGCTGAGCACGACGAGATGGCATCCTCTATTTTGCTTACTTTATCGGATGGTTTTGCTGAAAAAGTAAAGGCTGCAGTAAATCAGCAAATGGTTTCTCTAGATCGCGCTCAAATAGCAGAACAAGCAATAAGAAATAATAGTGCAATTTTTATTGTAGAGGATATGGCTACTGCAATAGAGATGGTGAATGATATTGCGCCAGAGCATTTAGAAATTATGACAGATAACCCCTTTGAAATGCTGCCCAAAATAAAAAATGCCGGTGCTATTTTCTTAGGACATTTCTCACCGGAGCCTTTAGGTGATTATTTTGCTGGCCCCAATCATACGTTGCCAACGAGTGGAACTGCTAAATTTTCATCCCCTTTAGGTGTAGAGGATTTTATCAAAAAAAGCAGTGTGATTTATTATAGCAAAGCTGCATTAGGAAAAGTAAAAAATCAAATAGAAAGCTTTGCTTTGCATGAGGGCTTAGACGCTCATGCAAATTCCATAAAAGTGAGGTTTTTGCCATGATAGAATTAGTTAGAAAAAGTATCGCAGAGATAGAGGCCTATCAGGTTCCAAAGGAAGAAATCTCTATAAGACTGGATGCCAATGAAAATCCCTATAACATCGGAAGCCTATTTTACAAAACCTTGGCAGAAAGATTGAAAGAAATCGACTTGAATCGATATCCAGATACAGATAGCACTTCCCTTAGAAAAGCTATTGGCAAGTATGTAGGATTTTCAGCAGATAACATCCTTTGTGGGAATGGGTCCGATGAAATGATACAAAACATCATACAGACTTTTGTTGAGGCTGGAGATGTTGTCATCAGCCATAGACCTAGCTTTTCGATGTATAAAATATTTACCGCAATCGCAGGAGGAAATTTTATTGAAATTGACGCTGACGAAGACTTTAATATAAATATTGAAGGGATGATCACAGCTGCAAATAAGAATCAAGCCAAGATAATTTTTCTATGTAATCCGAACAATCCTACAGGAACAGTTATACCTCAAAATGAAATTTTGCGGTTGGTAAAAGAAACAAAGGCCATGCTCGTAGTGGACGAGGCATATTATGAATTTCATGGGGAAACCATGGCAGACTGGATTAAGAAAGAAGAGAGAATTATTGTTTTGCGTACACTTTCAAAGGGAATGGCTTTAGCGGGTGCGCGCGTCGGTTATTTGCTTGCTCAGAAACAAGTGATTGATTATATCTATAAAGTAAAGCCTCCTTATAATCTAAATGTTTACTCACAAGCATTAGGTGAATTATTCTTAGAAAATATTACGATCCTTCGAGGCTATATCCAAGAAATTTGTGAAGCACGGGAGAGGTTATTCATGCAGTTGAAGGGATTTGATGAATTAAAGGTATTTCCTTCTAAGTCGAACTTTATTCTAATTAAAACGACGAAATCTGATGCTTTTCAAGAAAAGTGCGTAAGTAGAAAAGTGGGAATTCGCAGCTATGGGAAAGAAGGCATTTTAAAAGATTGTTTGCGTATAACCATAGGTACAAAGAATGAGAATGAAATTATCACAAATATGATTCAGGAAGTGATGCGCCAATGACCCGTAAAGCCCAGATAAAAAGGAAAACCGCAGAAACAGACATTGATCTTATTTTATCAGTAGATGGAAGTGGCGATGCACAAATACAAACAGGCATTGGTTTCTTTGATCATATGTTGATCTTATTGTGCAAGCACGGATTTATGGATATGACTTTAAATTGTATAGGTGATCTTGCAGTTGATGGACATCACACTGTTGAAGATATAGGGATTGTATTAGGAAAAGCATTTAAAGAAGCATTGGGAGACAAAAGCAAAATAGCCAGATATGGTACTGTGCTGACACCCATGGATGAATCCCTTGCTTTGGTGGCTCTAGACATTAGCGGCAGAGCATTTTTGCATTTTGATGCAGTTCTCGATGTACCAAGATTAGGGGATTTTGATACGGAGCTGGTTGAAGAATTTATGAGAGCATTTTCTACCCATGCAGAAGTGACCCTGCACATACAAGTACTTTATGGAAAAAACAATCATCATAAAATAGAAGCCATTTTCAAAGGGCTGGGGAGAGCACTAGATCAAGCTACTGCCCTACAAAACCGAATTGACGGTGTTTTGTCTACAAAAGGATTGCTTTAAGGTATAAAAGGATTTTAGAAAGAGGAGGGTTGATTGATGATTGCAATCATTGATTATGGTGTAGGAAATTTAAAAAGTGTCTATAAAGCGTTGAACAATTTAGGACTTCAAGCAGTTATAGCTACTACAAATCAAGAGATTCATAACAGTGCAGCAGTTATTTTACCAGGTGTCGGTGCATTTAAGGATGCTATAATCCAGTTATCCGACAGCGGTTTGATCAAGGGTTTAACGAAGTCAGTGGCGGCTGGAAAACCCGTGCTGGGAATTTGCCTGGGCATGCAGCTGCTCTTTGACAAAAGTTTTGAAGATGGAGAGTTTCAAGGATTGGGCTTTTTAAAGGGTGAAATTCACCGATTTGAAGAAGGACTAAAAGTTCCACATATGGGATGGAATCATCTTAAAAAGAATATAGATGATCCCATTGGGAGAGGATTGACTGACGAGGAGTATGTATACTTTGTACATTCCTATTACTTAAAAACCTGCCAACCCAAAGATGTGGTCTATTGGTGCAATTATGGAACGGATTTTCCTGCTATAGTAAGAAGAGATAATATCATCGGAATGCAATTTCATCCTGAAAAGAGTGGAAAAACAGGAATACAATTATTGAAAAACTTTGGGGAGATGATAGGATGATTATTTTTCCGGCGATTGATATAAGAAAAGGAAAGTGTGTACGACTGCAGCAGGGAGAATTTGACCGGGAGAGTATATTTGGAGAAAATCCGGTGGAGATCGCATCACAATGGTTAGAAAAAGGAGCACAATATCTTCATATTGTAGACTTGGATGGGGCATTAGAAGGAAGACCGGTACACTTGGCTTTGATAAAAGAGGTCTCAGAAAAACTTCCGATTCCAATTCAAGTTGGCGGAGGAATAAGAACGCTGGAAGATATTCAAAAAGTGCTAGAAACTGGGGTTTCCAGAATTATTTTAGGTACATCGGCAGTATTAAAAAAAGATTTTGTAGAACAAGCAATACAGTTATTTGGTGAAAGAATTGCCGTATCTATTGATGCAAAAAATGGGTGGATTGCTGTCGATGGCTGGAAAACAGTAACTGACTTAAAGGCCCTTGATTATGCAAAAACTTTACAGGATATAGGTTTAAAAACAATCATCTATACAGATATTTCTAAAGACGGGATGCTTTCAGGTCCTAATTATTCAGAATTAGTAGAAATGAAAAAAAATCTAGAGATCAATTTAATTGCTTCTGGTGGAATTAGCAGCAGGGAGGATGTATCACAGCTTGAGAAGATGGATTTTTATGGAGCGATTATTGGAAAGGCATTATATACAGGAGATATTCGATTAGAAGATTTATAAGGGGGTGTAATCATGCTTACAAAACGGATCATTCCATGCTTAGATGTAAATCAAGGAAGGGTTGTAAAAGGGAAAAAATTTGAAAACTTAACGGACGTAGATGACCCTGTGAAATTGGCTAAATACTACAGCGCTGAGGGCGCGGACGAGTTGGTTTTTTATGATATAACTGCATCGAATGATGGGAGAAATATTTTTTTAAACGTAGTAGAGCAAACGGCTGAGGAAGTGAACATTCCATTCACTGTTGGTGGAGGTATTCGGGGAATACAAGATTTTCATGCAGTTTTGCGTGCCGGTGCTGATAAAGTGTCTGTTAACTCGGCAGCTGTGCTTAAGCCTGAAATTATAATGGAAGCGGCACTTAAGTATGGCCGTCAATGTGTGGTGCTTTCTATCGATGCAAAGAAAAATCAGCAAGGCCAATGGACGGTTTATATTAATGGCGGAAGACTGGATACAAAGCTGGATGCGTTAACCTGGGCGATTAAAGGGGAATCATTAGGCGCAGGAGAGATTGTTGTCAATAGTATTGACACGGATGGAATTAAAGATGGATATGAAACAGAGCTGACAAGAGCTATTTCGGATGCTGTTACGATCCCTGTTGTGGCTTCCGGTGGTGCTGGAAAAAAAGAGGATTTCTTAAAGGTGTTGACAGAAGGTAGGGCAGATGCAGCCCTTGCCGCTTCGGTATTCCATTATGGAGAAATAAAAATTTGTGATCTTAAGGATTATTTAGCTTCTAATGGATTACCTGTGAGGAGGGTAGAATAAATGGAAATAATAGATAAACTTAGTTTTGATGAAAAAGGACTTATACCAGCAATTATACAAGATACAGCAAGTAAAGAAGTATTAATGATGGCATATATGAATCGGGAAGCCCTTGAAAAAACTTTGAAAACTAAAAGAACTTGGTTTTATAGCAGAAGTCGGCAAAAACTTTGGAATAAAGGTGAAACTTCTGGAAATTATCAAACTGTCAAAAAGATTTTCTACGATTGTGATGGAGATACATTGTTAATAGAAGTTATTCCAGCAGGAAATGCCTGTCATACAGGCAAGAGAACATGCTTTTTCCAGGAGATTTTTAAAGATAAAGATACAGAAGAAAAAAAAGAGATTATTCGATTGCTTGATCAAAGAATTAGAGAGCGAAAAAAATCTCCAATAGAGGGTAGTTATACTAATTATCTTTTTGAAAAAGGAATAGATAAGATTTTAAAAAAAATCGCAGAAGAAGCAGGGGAAGTTATTATTAGTGCAAAAAATACGGACAAAAAAGAATCTATTTATGAAATTTCTGATTTGATCTATCATACCCTGGTATTAATGGCAGAAAAAGATATTACGATTGATGAAATTGAAGAAGAACTATTACACAGGTATAATAAGTAAAAAAATATAAATTTTTATTTGTATGAAAATAAGATAGTTACCTATGCTATAAACAGGAGGTGTTTATATGATTAATAGTGATACGATTATTCGTGAACTTTTATCAAAGCATCCGGAAACTGAAGCTGTATTGAATAACTTTGGAATTCGATGCTTTGGTTGAGGCGGCGTTTTAAATAAGAGCGTAGGATACGCTGCCCGTCGTTATGGCATAGAAGAAAACATGTTGATTGAGGAAATTGAAAAAAACATTAGACATTAAATTGTTTTAATTAAAAAAGTAGGTGGATGATTTCACCTGCTTTTTCATTTGTGGAAAGCAGAGTATGACGTGTGCATTTTAAAATAAAAATCTTTATTGTAGGCCTATATTTGAGATTTTGGATACAATTTTGTATAATAAAGAGTAAGAAAACTATTTCCTCCAATATTTTAAAGTTAGGAAGGCATAGCATATGGTACTTGATTTATTTAGCAGCCTGCTAAATCGTGCAGGCATCATTATTATTCTGGCATTTTTATTATCAAAAAATTCCCTGTATAAAAAACTGGTGTTAAAAAGAGATACCAGTTTATTCGAAAAAATTCTAATGTCTATTGTATTTGGAGTCTTTGGAATCATCGGTACTTACTCAGGAATTCCTGTAAACGGAGCTATTGCAAATTCAAGAGTCATTGGCGTATTTGTTGGCGGATGGCTCGGGGGGCCGCTTGTAGGATTACTAAGTGGGATCATCGCAGGAGGGCACCGGTGGGTAATAGACATTGGAGGATTCACCGCAATAGCATGTGCTGTATCTACAGTTGTCGAGGGTCTCATTGGCGGGTTTGGAAGCAAGTTGGTAAAAGATGTAAAAATCAGTTGGTTAGGAGCGCTTGTAACAGGTGCAGTCAGCGAAATGGTTCAGATGATTATTATTTTAGGACTGGTACAACCCTTTCAAGCAGCTTTAGGCCTGGTAAGAATCATCTGGTTTCCAATGGTATTTGTAAACTCTATTGGAATTGCAATTTTTGTTGCACTGACTCAGAGTATTTTTATTGAACAGGAAAGAGTCGGCGCAGCACAGGCACAATTAGCACTAAACATTGCTAATAAAACCTTGCCTTATTTGAGAACAGGTTTCAATGTAGAGTCCGTAGAAAAAACAGCCAGAATTATTTATGAAATGACAAATTTGGCAGCTGTCGCAATCACAGATAATGAGAAAATACTTGCACATGTTGGAGAGGGAAATGATCATCATTTTCAAGGAAAAGAATTAATGACCAATCTAACAAAAGAAGTGGTGCAGACCGGTGAATATAGAATTGCACGTACGGCAGAAGAAATTGGATGTTACTCTAAAACTTGTAGACTCCGCTCTGTTGTGATTGTCCCATTATTAGAAGGAAAAAAAGTTGTAGGAACTTTAAAATTATACAAATCAGATAAGATGGGTATTACAAGCATGGATATTCAATTAGCCTTGGGTTTGGTACAACTTTTTTCTACTCAGATTGAACTAAGTAAGCTTGAATATCATCAAAAACTTTTAGCAAATGCAGAACTTAAAGCACTACAGGCCCAGATTAACCCGCACTTTTTATTCAATGCGCTAAATACAATCGTTTCATTTATTCGGACAAAGCCAGAAAATGCTAGAGAACTGATCATTCATCTGGCTGATTACTTTAGGCAAAATCTACAATTTAATAGCGAGGAAGTAGACCTTATGGAAGAGATCAAGAATATTGAATCTTATCTAGCTATTGAATTGGCACGTTTTGGAGACAAACTTCAAATTCAGTACGATATACCTCAAACCATAAAATGTGTAATCCCTTCTTTAATCCTGCAACCGATTGTCGAAAATGCAGTAAAACATGGAATATTCAATAAAGAAGAAGGGGGTATTGTAAAGATATCTGCAAGAGAGAAGGATACATGGATCGAACTAACTGTCGAGGATGATGGGGTGGGAATTGACCCGACAAGGCTAAGTAATTTGCTGAACGTAAAGGATCAACAGGATCATATTGGATTAATGAATGTAGATCGGCGGCTAAAAGTCAAATATGGATCAGATTATGGATTAGATATTATAAGTACACTCGGGAAGGGAACTATGGTAAGGGCAAAGGTTCCAAAAAATGAAAAGTATAAGGAGGAACTGCCATGCGCTGTATCATCGTAGATGATGAAGCCCCAGCCAGGGAAGAAATCAAATATTTATTAGACAATATCAAGGGATATGATATTGAAATCATTGGAGAGGCCGGAGATGGAAAGACTGCTTATGAAATCATAAAGACACAAAAGCCGGATTTGGTGCTATTAGATATACAAATGAGAGGAATGAATGGTTTTGACCTTGCGAATGAAGTGGTGCAGCTTGATAACAGTCCTTTCATCGTTTTTATTACAGCCTTTGACCAATATGCCATTAAAGCATTCGAAATCAATGCAGTAGATTATATACTAAAGCCTATATCTGCATCTAGGCTGTCAAACACAATTTCACGGGTATATAGTTTACTGCAGCAACAACATAAAACTGAAGACAATATCGAACAACTGCTCCGCTATTTGGCACAACCCAAAATATCTCAAAAAATCTGTGTTTACAACAATGGCAAGCATATCCCCTTAGATCCTGAGGAGATTATATATATTGGCGTAGACGGAAGAAACTCTTGCATAAAATCAAAAAAAGGAGTTTTTTCTTCTAATCTTACTTTGGTAGAGTTGGAAGAAAAACTTAAATCAAATCAATTCTTCAGATGTCACCGCAGTTATTTAATTAATATTAATGAGATATTGGAAATTGATAATTGGTTTAATGGTACTTATCAAGTTACGATGAAGGGCTATGTAAAGGATAAAATCCCTGTAAGCAGGAGCAATGCCAATAGATTTAAAGCGATGATGAATATCTAATCAACAGAAAAAATGCCCTATCCACCTTTGGAGGTAATTATGATAAATACAAAAAGCTTAAAGGTAAGAATACCTGCACTAATTATCATGTTAGTAGTTATTACAATTGCTGGTACCAGTTATATGTCCTATAAGATTTTTACAGATGACATTAAGGATCAAATATTGAATCAGAATTTAATTATTACAGATATGATCTCTGATCAGGTGAGCCTCTATCTTTCTTCGGCTCAGGATACTGTAGAATATGTAGCGAAGTATGCTTCCCATAATGATATGGATGCAATTAAGGAGAGTATTGATCGCTTATATAGCAACTATAACTGGATGGATTTGATGTTTTTTATGACACCAGATGGAAGAATCACTTACAGCAATCCTCACAATGATATTATTTTTAGAAGAGACTATGTAGAGCGAGAATACTATCAGTACATGATTCAGCATAAGAAAACTTATATTAGCAAGGTTTTTATCAGCAGTATACTCGATTTGCCACATATTATTATTGTAGCACCCATTATGGATGAAAAAACCGGTGAACTAAAAGGAATTATCGGGGGAGGCGTGCCTTTAGAAAAAATTAAAGAAATTGTAGAAAAGACACAAGAATCTTTTACCGGAAAAATTTACGTTGTTGATATCGATGGAACCATATTAGTGAGCCCAAATCAAGATCATGAGGAAGAAGGAATGCCCTTAACCAGAAACCTAATTGTAAATAATAGAAATATAGACTTGCAAAACATGTTGCAAGATTATGATCATGGTGTTGGAGAATATAGTGAAAATCTTGAAAATATTTATGTGTCTTTCAAAAAAATCCCAAATTATCGTGGAATGGTAATTATTGAACAAAATGAAAAATATATTACCGGACAAATCGGCCCTTTAAAATATAGATTTCTTTCTGGTGTAATATTCGTTATGATTGCAGTTTTAATTTTAAGTATGTATTTTGCGTATACCATTACTAGACCGGTAGAGAAATTAGTTGAATTAGTAAGAGGCTTGAGCAGTAATTTTGATAGCAGTACTCAGGAAGTGGAAATATCTAATAAGGATGAAATCGGAGAATTAGAACTTGCATTCAATAACATGAGCAAAGAACTCCGACTAAAGATGGAAGCTTTAAGAAATCTGCATAAAAGAGAATATGATATAAAAAAATACCTCAACAACATTTTGAAAAGTGCTGCCAGCGGCATCATTGTTATTGATTTTGAAAACAGAATCTCTATTTTTAATACGGCTGCGGAAGAAATTACTGGTTACCGAAGTCAATTCTTTATTAATAAGAACTTGGACCTTCTTTCCTCACATACGGATCTACCTAAGGAAATATTTAAAAACTATATAAATGGTGAAGGGAATACAGTGACAGAACGAGAATGTAGTATTAAGAAAAGTGATGGTACTATTGTTCCTATTAGTATATCTCTATCTCCCGTATATAATGATGACGGAAAAGTAATCAGTACAGTGTGCCTGATTAAGGATTTAACCAGAATAAAAGCGTTAGAAGAGCAACTGCGCCGCGAAGATCGTCTAAAAACTATAGGAGAATTATCTTCCTCAATCATTCATGAAATTGGAAATCCTTTGGCAGGAATGACCAATCTGCTGGAAGTACTAAAAGATAATTTTGACGAAAAAGATTTACGGGAGGAACTCCATTCAGCCTTGAGAGAAGAAGTAAATATGCTAAATAATATCGTAATTAACTTCCTGGATTTTACAAGAACCCATAAAAATAAACCTGTAGCTACAAACATTTTAGGCATCATTAACAGTGCTTTAAACATTTTAAGTTCCGAGATTAGTAATAAAAATATTTATGTGGAAAAAAAGTACCCCAATAAAGTCCCGCTGGTAACAATTGATCCATCTGCCGTAAGACAAGCTTTTGTAAACATATTTAAAAATAGCATTCAAGCGATGGAGGATAATGGTAGAATGATCATTGAAGTAAAAAATATACAAGAGGATTCGCAGAAAATATTATCTATTTCAGTTCTAGATACTGGAATTGGAATTATACCTGAAAAAGTTGAACAAATCTTCAATCCATTTTTTACGACAAAAGAAGATGGAACGGGACTGGGCCTATCAATCGTCCATAAGATTATCCGGGATAATCATGGAACGATTTCTGTACGGAGTGAATTGGGAGAATATACAGAGTTTATAATATGTTTTGAAGGAGAGATATTAGATGAAACTATTAATTATAGATGATGAAAAGAGTATTCGATTATCTCTTCAGGTAGGACTAAAAAAATTAGGTGTAGAAATATTTACTGCTGCATCTGGTGAGGAAGGACTTGCCCTATTTGAGCAAACAAAGCCTGATATTGCGATTATCGACATTAAACTTCCGGGAATTGACGGAATAGAAGTTCTTAGACGAATTCGAAAGGATAATAAAACTTGCATCATCTTGATGATCACTTACATCAGTGAAGTAAGACTTGCAGTCGAAGCAATGAAATTAGGAGCCCATGATTACTTTACGAAACCTTTTAATATTGAAGAAATAAAAGATTCTATTGAAAATCATGTGCACTATATAAAAATGAAGAAAGAATTGTGTAAGGAAAAAGATGAGAACTATTCGGAAATTATTGGTGTGAGCAAACAGATTGAGGAAGTTCGTGAAATCGCAAATAAAGTCAGCCAAATGCCTTACAATACTTTTATTTTGATACAAGGGGAAAGTGGTACTGGTAAAGAAATTATCGCCAAGGCCATTCACTATAATGGTGTGAGAAATAATAAGCCCTATGTTGCATTAAATTGTGCAGCAATTCCCCAAAATCTTCAGGAAAGTGAATTGTTTGGTTACGAAAAAGGCGCTTTCTCAGATGCTAAAACAGCTAAAAAAGGATTAATAGAAGAAGCTCATGGAGGAACCCTATTCTTTGATGAAATCGGGGATATGGATATTCTATTACAGGCTAAGCTGTTGCGTGTTCTTCAAGAAAAGAGATTTAGAAGGCTTGGTGGCGTCAAGGAAATTGCTTTTGATGCAACGATCGTTGCTGCAACCAATAAAAATCTATTAGAAGAAATAAAACTAGGAAATTTTCGAGAAGATCTTTACTATCGGCTAAATGTTATTCCGATCTATACAACACCTTTAAGAAATCGAAGTGAAGATATTGTTGTTTTAATCAGATCTTTTATAGATTACTATAATCAAGAGCTGAATAAAAATATTAGAGGTTTTACAGAGAAGGCATTGGCAATTTGCAAGGCTTATGAATGGAAAGGAAATGTGAGGGAATTAAAAAATGCAATAGAGCGGATTATGATCTTTCAGGAAAATGAATGGATTGATGTTGAAGACCTGCCTCCAAACATTACTGCAGATAAGAGTATTGCAGACACTGCTGTATCTACGAATGCGAACCTTGAATCAGTGGAAATGGAGACTGTAAACAGAGCCTTGAAGCAGAATGATTGGAATATTACCAAAACGGCGTTAGAGTTAGGAATATCCAGGCTTACCTTGAGGCGTAAAATTGAAAAGTACAGCATTACCAAATAAAGGAAAACTGGTAACTTTTGATCATAGTGGTAATAATTTTACCACTATTTTTATTTTTTAAACAATATTCTAGCAAGAAAACAATGTAAAATGCAGAATTAAGCTTTGATAAAAAATTGGCATGGTACTTGCTATATATGTTTACACCCAAGTTTATTGGAGCTGAAAAAGAAAACGTTTTTCAGCCTTCAATGACAACTAATAATTATAATAATAAAGGAGGAAAAAAACAATGAACATGGGACTTATATCTTTATTAGTCTTGGTAGTAGCAATTTTCATTGGTTTTAAGAGAGGCGTTAACACAGGTCTTGTAAGTATTGCATTTGCATTCTTACTTGGATTCTTTGTAATGATCAACATCTCTAAAGACCCAGCAGTAGCAAAAATGGTATCAATGTCTTCAGCCGATGCTAAAGGTACAGCCTTAGTTGCTGGTTGGAATACATCCCTATTCTTCACACTAGTAGGTATGACTTTCTTATTTAGTATTGCAAAAGTAAACGGAACACTGGAATTAATGGCTCGAAAAGCAGCATATATGGCAGGTGGGAACAAAAAATTAATCCCGATCTTATTCTTCATATTTGCAACAATTTTAGCTGCTATCGGACCAGGAAACATCGCTGTTTGTGCCCTTATTCTTCCAATTGCAATGGCAGTTGCCCATGAAGAAAAAATCAGTTCGTTATTAATGGCTGCGATGGTTATTGCCGGCTCAAATGCTGGTGGTCTTTCGCCAATCGCGCCAACAGGAATCATTGGAACACAGTTAGCGGAAAAAATAGGATTTAATACTGCAATGCATGTATTTATCAATATGTTGATTGCTCAAGTTGTTATTGCTGTAGCATGCTATATTGTGTTAGGTGGATTGAAGTTAAAATCAGATGCCGGTGGAGTAAAAGAAAAGCCAGGAGCATTTGCAGGTGTACAGATTCAAACCCTTGTTGTAATCGCATTGGTTGTAGCTGCAATTATTCTTTTAAAGCTACACATCGGTATGGTAGCATTCCTTGGCGGTGCAGTACTGCTTCTTATGAATGCAGCTGATGAAAAGAAAACAATTGCTGCTATGCCTTGGGGAACATTGATTCTTGTTTGCGGTGTTGGTGTATTGGTTAACGTAGTTGACAAAGCAGGCGGTATTCAATATTTAACAGATACATTGACTGCTTTTATGGGTACTAAAACAGCAGCACCAATATTAACAATCGTTGCTGGTTTAATGTCCGCGGTATCTTCTGCATCTGGAGTAGTTATGCCAACATTAATTCCAACTGTACCGGGTATTGTTGAGACTATGGGCGGTGCAATGAGAGGTGAGACATTAATCTCTGCGATTATTCTAGGAGCTCACTTCGTTACAAATTCTCCAATATCTACGTTGGGTGCATTAGCAATGGCTTCTGCCCATGAAACAGAGGATACAGACAAGCTTTTCAGAGGCTTATTGGTATTAGGATTCGGTGGAGTACTATTTGGAGCATTACTTGTATTTGTCGGTATCGTAAGATAGTTTTGAAAGAGGTGGAGATTTCACCTCTTTCTTTTTTTTTGTTTTTTTGATCATGCTAACAATCAGTGCAGGCATAAAAAAAAGGTGAGAGGCAATACTGGAGATAGATGAAAAAAGCAGGTGAGTAAATGTCAGAGGAGAAGCGCTCAAAAATATTGAAAGCTAAAAAAATGAATCGGTGTTTAGGTTGTATTTCATGTATGCTGGCCTGTGCAAGAACTGTTTATCAGGATTACTCTCCCGGGAAAAGTGCTATAAAAATCAGAAGCAGTGGGGGCTTGCAGGGAAAGTTTGTTGCAGATATCTGCAGGGGGTGTCAGGAACCTTCTTGTGTTCCAGTTTGTCCAACACAGTCATTGATGACTAGGGCAGGGGGAGGCTTGAAATATAACAGCGAAAAGTGTATCGGCTGTAAACGCTGTATAGAAGCTTGTGAAGTACATGCCATTGGTTTTGATGAGAGCAGTAGGAGACCAATCCTGTGCATACAGTGCGGAATATGTGTAAAATCTTGTCCGCATCAGGTTCTGTCAATGGAGGAACGAAATCAATGTTAAATAAGGAAGGAATTCGAATTTTATATATAGACTTGACTACGGAAGAAGTTGAAAAAATAGAACGGCAAGATTTGAAAGATTACTTAGGGGGTGTAGGTGTTGCGATCAAGTTATTTGATGAGTATAAACAACCAGATTTAGACGTTTTTCATGAAAAACAACCAATCATTTTTTCTATTGGACCTTTGGAAACGATTTATCCTGTGGTAACGAAAACTGTTGCTGTTTTTCGATCTCCCTTAACTGGGGAACTAGGAGAAAGTTATGCTGGATTAAGATTGGGAATGGCCATTCGTTTCGCTGGATACGATGCGATCCTGATAACTGGTAAAGCGAAAGGGCCAATATATCTTAGTATTAACAGTCAAAGTGTAGAATTAAAAAAAGCACAACCACTATGGGGTTTAGATACAGAAGAAAGCGGAAGATTGCTGAGAGAAATGGAGTCAGGCAGTGGTTTACGTTCAATTCTGCGAATTGGTCAAGGAGGAGAAAGAGGAATAAGGTATGCTGGAGTTAATGTAGATACCTATAGACATTTCGGAAGATTGGGTTTAGGGTCTTTATTCGGAAGTAAGAATTTAAAAGGAATGGTGATTACAGGGGATAGTACAGTACCGATAGAAGGTAAAAAAGAATATCAAAAAACGTATGCTGAAATTTATAAAAAAGTTACGGAAACCGATGTGATGGAAAAATATCATGGCTTAGGAACAACGGTCAATGTAATTCCATTAAATGATATGAATGGACTGCCTACAAGAAATTTAAAGCAAAGTTATTTTGAAGCTGCAGATGAAGTTAGTGGTGAAGCATTTGCTAAAGAAAAACTTATTAGAAAAATTGCATGCACGGGTTGTCCAATAGGGTGTATACATATTGGACTTTACAGAAATCAATTTCAAGAACCAATGGAATATGAATATTCCCCGGTTGCCTACGATCATGAATTGGTTTTTGCAGTAGGAACATTTATTGGTATAAAAGATAAAAATAAAATTTTAGCAATTATTGACTGCATCGAGAAGCTTGGATTAGATTGTATTACAACGGGAGTACTATTGGGATGGATAACGGAAGCGTATAAGAGCGGTATCATAACTGAAAAAGATTTAGATCTACAGGTAGATTTCGGAAATGAAAGTGCGTACATACAGATCATTGAAAACATTGTTAACGAAAAAAATAGTTTTTATAAAGATTTAGCATTTGGAACAGGATATGCTTCAAAAAAATATGGCGGAGAGGATTTCGCAGCTGTGCTTGGCGGTCATGAAATCGCAGGATATCATACGGGTTATGGCAATCTATTAGGGATGGCAGTGGGGGCTAGACATTCCCACTTAGACAATGCAGGTTATTCCATTGATCAAGCAACAGATCCAGCAGATCAAGATCAAATAGTAGATAAGTTAATTGAAGAGGAAATAACAAGAAACATCTTAAACTGTTTAGTCATTTGCTTATTTGCCAGAAATATTTATGACTTAGGTACTGTAATAAAAGCACTGGAAACAATCGGTATCAGCTGGAAAGAAGATGAATTAAAAAAACTTGGAAAAAAAATATTTTACCTTAAAATACAGGTTAAAAAAACATTAGGCTTTGATTATAAAAAAATAGCATTTCCGAAGCGTTTCTTTGAAACAGAGACACTTCATGGAAAGATGGATCAGGACATAGCGATGGAGTTATTAAGGCTATACAATAAAAAAATTGATCAAATTTGTTCTGAGGCAACAACGCTATTTGCTACAACGGAGAGCCAGGGAAGAATGGTCTAATGGATTTGCATTTTTTGATACATAATATACAGACAGAAAGATAAAAATAAATTTGAGTCTATGAGGAGGTGTTAATGTATGGAAATGAATACGAGAGATACAATTGTAAAAAAACTGTTAGATGCACAGGAAAATGTAAGAGATTATGAAATGTTTTCTAAGCAGGTAGATGATGATGAAGTAGCTGATTTGTTCAAGAGATTTGCAGAGGAATGTGGTATGCAGGCAAGAGAACTCCAGGCGATGATAGATAAATACGAAAAGCATTAGCAGGGTGCGGTTATCGCACCTTGTTTTCATATAAAATGATTTTTAAATTTTATAAGATTTAAGAAAGATTCATATTGATTGTTGGCGAAAGGAATGATTATTATGTATAATGATGATATACTATGGAAGTATTCTACATTGATAAAGGTAGGTTCGTTTTATGAAGTATTATGAACAAATACAGTTAAGTAAACAAAATGAACAGCATCTATATGTACAGCTATTTGAAGCAATAAAAAACTTCATTCTGGAAGGCTTAATTGTGGCAGATGAAAAACTACCACCT
This sequence comes from Geosporobacter ferrireducens, assembly GCF_001750685.1. GTDB lineage: Bacteria > Bacillota > Clostridia > Peptostreptococcales > Thermotaleaceae > Geosporobacter > Geosporobacter ferrireducens. The sequence goes on from NZ_CP017269.1 coordinate 5,528,035, forward strand.
ATAAGGCAGCTTGCAGAAGTATTGGGAGTCAATAATGCTACAGTGGTAAAAGCCTATGAACTGTTAGAGAAGGAAGGATACATTTACAAGCGAATTGGCAGCGGCACATTTGTATCTCCTGACATCCGTTCCAAAATGGGTTCAACTGCACCAGATAAGTTTCCGCTAGATGAAGACCTGAGTTTAATGAATAGAGGACAAATACAAATTCAAGAGCATATGATTAGCTTTGCAAGTGCTACACCAACTCCTGATTTATTTCCGGTTGATGATTTTCAAGATTTGTTAAACGAAATACTTAATCGAGATAAAGGCAACGCCTTCGGCTATCAAGAAAGTCAAGGATATTATCCGCTTAGAGAGTCCTTAGTGGCTTATATGAAACAGTATGAAATAAACACAAAGCCAGAAAATATTCAGATTATTTCTGGTGCACAACAGGGAATTGATGTAATTGCCAAGGCATTTGTGAATCCTGGGGATGTTGTTATTGTGGAGAAGCCTACTTATACTGGAGCTATTGCTACATTTAAATCAAGAGGAGCAAAGATTATCGATATAGAGATATATAAAGATGGAATGGACATAGAAAAATTGGAAACTGTAATTCAAAAACATAAGCCAAAACTGATTTATATGATGCCAAACTTTCAAAATCCAACAGGTTATTCTTATAGTGATGGGAAAAAACATAAGATATTAGAATTAGCATACCAATATGATTTGCAGATTGTTGAAGACGACTATCTCAGTGATCTGAGTTTTTATAATACAGAGAATATCACATTGAAAAGCATTGATCAACATGATCAAGTTATTTATATAAAGAGCTTTTCTAAAATATTTATGCCAGGATTAAGGTTAGGTTTTCTTGTATTGCCTGAAAAAACCTATCACCGTATTTTGGCAGCGAAACATGCTTCAGATATTTCCACCTCTGGACTTATACAAAGAGCCTTTGATTTATATCTTCGAAAAGGTATCTGGAAAAGACACATTCATTTTATGGAGCACATCTATAAAGAACGGTTTGAAATTATGGATCTAGCCATACGAAAGCACATCTTGCCATATGGCGTAACATATAACCCGCCTTTAGGAGGTTTGAGTTTTTGGCTATGCCTGAATGAAAATTTTTCAACAAATCAATTATATAATATTGCAGCCAAAAAGAATATCCTTATGGTTCCTGGTGCAGTCTTTTTTGTTGGCCAAAAAGACTCCAATTGTTTTCGACTGAGCACTGCTGCCGTATACCCAGAGCAAATTGAACCAGGGATGATCGCATTGTCAGAAGCCATAAGAGAATATATAGAAAAAAAAGAAAGTAGAAAGAATTCCACAAGTGTATATACACCACTACTCTAGAGGAATCTGAAGAAGAGGTTCGTGACATATTCCCTCTATCTGTTTAATAAAAATATATCAGTTTAGAAGAGATGGAGGGAAGGATAGATGATTATTGGTGTACCGAAAGAGACTGCTTCAGGAGAAGGCAGAGTAGGAATGACAGATGTTGGTGTAAGAAGATTGGTTTATTATGGAAAAAAAGTCTACGTTCAACGGAATGCAGGCTTGATCAGTGGGATCACAGATGAGATGTATGAGAAGGCTGGAGCTGTCTTATTGAATAACTTAGAGGATTTGTATGTACATTCAGATTTAGTTGTTAAGGTAAAACCCCCTGGACAAGAGGAGTTAGAATATCTAGCTCCTAATCATATTATATTTTCATATATTTTACCGGAGCGACATGAATTGCTTACAAAAATGTTCATGGAAAAGAAAGTCACCGCATTAGGTTATGAGGCAGTAGAAGACCAACAAGGAAAAAAAACTTTATTGATGCCCATGAGTGAGATTGCAGGTAAGATGGCAGTGTTTATGGGTGCAAAACTGATGCAATCAGTCAATGGCGGAGTAGGGGCCTTATTAGCGTCTATGCCTGGAATTCCTCCGGTTGAGGTTCTTATTTTGGGGGCAGGCAATGCTGCTGTAGGTGCAGCTGAAGTTGCTGCAGGAATTGGATGCCGGGTGACGATGCTAAACAGGGGAATAGGGCGGCTCAGAGAAGTAAGAAATATTTATGGTGACCGAATTGTTTATCTTTTATTAACAGAAGAATCATTAATGTCAGCAGTCCTCCGCGCAGATTTAATCATTAATACAATAGACTTAATGGGAGATAAGAAAAATCACCTTATCACTAACGATATGATTCGAAAAATGAAAAAGGGCAGTGTAATTATAGATGTTGCTTGTGACCAAGGTGGAACCATCGAGACCTCTAAACCGACCACTCATGATCATGCAGCTTATGTTATAGAGGATGTAATCCATTGTGCTATACCGAATCTGCCCGGAATTGTACCGAAAACTGCGACTGCTTCACTAACTGCTGTAACTTTGCCTTATGTAGAAAGAATTGCGCAAAAAGGTTTAAAAAATGTACTAATGCGTGATTTGGGATTTAGAAAAGGTCTGATTTTTTATAAAGGTCTGCTGATTAATAAAAAGGCAGCTGAAAACTATGGATTGATATATACGCCTTTAGAAAAGGCTATTGATTAAAATTGTATATTCATATCTAAAAGCAATGAAACAGCCAAAGTATAATTTAGCTTATGCTTTGGCTGTTTTATTGTTTTTAATTGATATTATGTTTTTATCTTGGACAGGGCTATCCTTCATTTTACAAGTCCCTTCAAAAATAGCCTTTTCTTCTACTACAAAGCTAGAAACTTGAATATCACCGTATAACTTGCCAGTTGTATTAATTTTCAATTGATGAGAAGCCGTGATATTTCCTTCTACGCTTCCAGCGAGGATAATATTATGGGCATCAATATTTCCAACTATTTTACCTTCTTCTCCGATAATTACATTTCCTTTGATTTGTAGATCCCCTTTAAAAGCACCATCAATCCGAATGGTACCTTCTGCCTGAAGAACACCTTCAAAGCTGGAGTTCTTACCTACGAACGTATCGATTTTTTCTGATGGAATCACATCATTTTTTTTAAACATTTTTGTACCTCCTTAACTTATATTTTATGGTTTAAGAACCTTCTCAGGATTTATCTGCTCACCATTATAGTGTATTTCAAAATGCAGGTGTGAACCGGTACTTCGCCCTGTACTTCCCATCTTTGCAATAACATCACCCTTCTGTATACGCTGTCCGACTTCTACCAAATTTTCTTTATTGTGGGCGTATACACTCCGATAGCCGTGGCCGTGCGATATAATCACTGTATTGCCATATCCTGCATTCCATCCTGAAAAAGTGATAATACCGTTTCCTGCTGCCAGAATCTCTGTTCCTTGTTTATTCGCAATATCTAGGCCAGAATGAAATTCCCGGCGTCCATTAAGAGGGGATTTTCTATAACCAAACTTTGAAGTAATACGGCCTTCTGTTGGCATTTTATCAGGTGTTGCAGCTAAAACCTTTAACTGGTCACTCACGTCATCAATAAGATCACTTAAATTCTCCATTTTTTGATCCATCTCTGTTGCAAGGATGTCTAAACTTTCATTCATAGATAGATCATCAGAGACTTCTATTTCTTCATAAACTCCTGTAGCATATCGTAGAGCTGAGCGTGATATTGGCTTTTTTGTACTTTGACTGTCCGCAGCTTTTAATCCTACTAAACTACGTACCTGGTTTTCTAAATCATTTAGAATGGACAGTTTTTCGTTAACAAAGCTGGTTTTATTTTTTAAATCAGCAATTTCTAAAGATTGATCCTTGTTTATTGCCTGAAGCTTTTTAAGATTATTCAGATTAACATCTAATCGGTGATTTAATTGGATAAGTGAGACAGTCAGAATGATGATCGACGTGCATAGGACAGCTGAAATAGATAGGAATAAATAGTAGAATGTTTTCTTTAGATGAAATTGCTTAATATTACTGCCGCTATGTGGAACAATCATAAAGGTCATATACTCTTTGTGAAGATCTTTTAATTTTCTATATAAATTCATATGAGGAATACCTCCAGTAAAACAATTCATTTAATAAAAATTTTCTACATAATTTCCCAAAATCCTTTTAGAAACTGGAAAAAATATTTTTTCAGAAGAATAATTTGAAAGAAAATGGCAGGAAAAAACAATTTTTTGTAGAAGCTTTAAAGGATTAAAGTAAAAAAGTTTATGTCTATGTTAAAAAAAGGGAAACATAGGTTTCCCTTTTTTTATATAAGTTAGGAAAGTTCTACTTTTCTATTATATAAAAAAAGGGGTTGTAGGGGATGAAATCCCCTGCCGCCTTCAGGAAGGTGCTCAGACAGCTTTGCTGTCGTCGACGCTCTTTTTATAGGTTGATACCTTCTACAATCCACTGTTCAATGCTTTTACCTTCTGCTGATAAGGTGTCATCAATCATATTAAATTTAAAAAAGTTGATGATCAATTTGTTATCTGCTTTTATCATTGTGTCAAAGGGATTTGGAACAACGAGAATCTCATGATTAAGTAGGTCTGACTTTTCAAAGTTTTCAATAGTGTCTTCAGAGAAATTACTGAGACTGAGTGACTTAAAACCATTAATTTTTGCCTCAAGGGTATCGTAGTATTCTAAGATCATGAGATTTCTGGTATAGAATCTGCTTTCAGTAGGATTTCCGGTAAAGGGTTCTCGATTAGAGATCGCACTTAAGCATCTTCGAACAGATTCTTTTGTAAAATTTTCGTTAAAAGTTAGTTGAAAAGCGTCTGAAGATGCAATATCTGTTATGAATTTTTCATTTAACTTTTCTCTAGATGCCACAGAAATCCAGTAAAAGTGCATAATTTCAACAGCATTTAGATTGAAAGATAGTTTTTTTGACATAGGTTTACCTCCCATACAAATAATTATATAATTAGTATAAATAATCATAAGAAAATTATAAATTACACTTTTACTATTATAGCATAAATTAGACTAAATGGAAAAATATTCAGGAGGCTTATATGTATAATGAGACTTTTACTGTAGAAATAGTAGAATTAGAGCGACTATTGAGGTGGGTAAGTACATCAATAAAGCGTAAGGGTAGGGAAATTTTATCGGACTTTGAGATTACACCTCCACAATTTGAAGCACTATTGCATATGATCAAAGATGGAGAATTAACAATCAGTGAACTGAGTACAAAGATGTTTCTTGCGTGCAGTACGATTACAGATTTAGTGGATAGAATGGAAAAAAATTTATTGGTGGAACGAGTAAAAGATATCAAAGATCGACGAGTTGTCAGAATACGTGTGTTGGAAAAAGGGCATAAGTTGATTGATGAAGTATTAGATGCGAGAAGGGCTTACTTGCAAGAAGTTTTATATGATTTAAACACAGAGAACAAACAAATCCTCATTGAAGCATTAAATACAATTCATCAAAGAACAGGTTCAGAATGTGAGTTCATTATAAAAGAATAATTATCGACGAGGATGAATCGAATATGAAACTTATCAATGGCAGATATAAAATTATAAAAGACTTACAGCGAGATTTCTGCTCTAGTTATTATATCGTTTCAGACATTGTAAAAAATAAATCGCCGCTATGTCTAAGACTATTTGAACCTGAGTATGCAGAAAGCTCTTGGATAAAATACTATATAGAACAGTTTATTTTTTTAACTTCACTGGAACATGGACATATGATGCAAAATTATTCTTTTGGTCTTATGCATACCATTGATAATAAGGAAGTTTCTTTGCGCCAATATTTCTATACCACAGAATATATTGGATCGATCACACTCCCCTATATCCAATTATCTAAAGAAGAAAGATTAGAATGTATTTATAAGATTTGTAAAGTACTAAAATATTTACATTTCCGTGGTATTACCTATAAACATTTGAACCCTGAGAATATTAAAATATATCGCAGCGAAAACGAATTAGCCGTAAAGCTTACAGATTTAGCACATATAACGCAGATTGAATATACTAGGACAAGAATAGATGGGTGCCATCATAAATTTTTATCACCAGAATATCAGCTTGGAGCAAGTATAGATGCAACGAGTGATATCTATTCTCTAGGTGTTCTATTATATTATTTTTATTGTGGTTTAAGCTATACAGATTCAGAGTTTAACCGGAACAGAGTTAGCGAAAATGAACAACTGGAATCAGAAGATATGATCATGCAGATTATTAAAAAAATGACCGCTTATGAGAAAGTAGATAGGCCGAAAAGTATTGCAGAGATTCTTCTGGAACTTAATCTCGAAGCGATAATATCCGAAAATTTTAAAAATGACAAGAATAATTATGAGAAGCTAAATTTTAAGACAATGTTAGTAAATCGAGAAAATGAGCTTCAAGCTGTTCTTAATAATGTAGATACGCTCCGATATAGTTCTTTGAAGAAAGAATGTATTTTGATTCAAGGAGAATATGGAATTGGTAAAAGTAGATTTATTAAGGAGATCATTTATAGGTTAGGATTAAAGAATATCAATACGTATTCTTCCGTATTTGTAGAGCCTTGCAAAACTCCGTATAAGCCTTTTATAGAGATTATTAAGCAGATGCTGAAGCATGCCAATAAAGAGATCATACAGAAATACGGTACTGAATTGGTAAAAATTATACCCAGCATGAGCAGTGTCTGGGATATAAAACCTTCAGCTTCTCTGGCAGGCGAAAAGGAGAAGCTCAGACTTTATGATCGTATCTGTAATTTTATAAACGATTGTGCAGCAACGCGCCCTACTGTGATTGTGATCGACAATTTTCATTATGCAGATATAAATACAATGGAGTTAGTGGATTTTTTTCTGAAACAAAAAAAAACAATCCCTTTATTATTTATACTAACCTATAGAAAAGAAGATAATGGTGATGTACTGAATCATATTTACCGATGGCGCTCCATGATCAAGACGGAAGAGATTCAACTTACAAAGTTTAATTTAGAAGAAACCGCATCTATTATCCAAAACATTCTGGGCATGGCATGGAAACCAATCCAGTTAGCTACCCGTATTATGCATGTAACAGATGGAAATCCCCGATATATTGAAGAAGTAGTTAAGAATCTATTTATTCAACGACTTATTTCTGTGAATCAAAACGACCTTTGGGTAGCCAATGTGGACGACTTATATGACCTACAGCTGCCTGCGAACATTGATGAAGCCCTGATTCATCAGATGGATGCTTTTGATCATAATATGATAGAAGTATTAAAATGTATCTCTATATTCAATACCTCTATTTCTTCTTCTATTATTTCGAATATGCTTCCTCTGTACGATAGCACGCTTCAGTTGTTATTGACTGATTTAGTAGAAATGAAGATTCTAAGTGAAAAGTTGGAAGACTGGGGTTTTACCTATGATTACTATAATCGACAGTTAAAAAATTATGTTTATAGTAGAATTCCTGACGAAAAACGCATTTTTTTTCATAGACAAGCAGCAAAAATTCTAGAAGATAATTATATCAAAGAGAGCAGAGAAAATAAGGATGAATTAATTCATCATCTTACAAAGTGTGGAAATATACAAAAAGCTATTGATTATTGTATACAATCTGCACAAAAAATGGTTGATTTGAGTATCCATTCACAAGCTCTCGAATTTTATAATAAGGTTTTAGGATTATATAATTTATGTGATGATGATTATAGAAAAACAAAAGTATTATTGTCCATGGGAGATATCTATCTCTATATGGGCGAGAGTGAAAAAGCTCTGAGAATTTATGAGCAAACAATACAGTCTGCAAAATCCTTTAAATTAATGCAATCTATTGTTGATGCTAAAAATAAAATCTCAGAAGTCTACCTAAATAAGAAAATGATTTATGAAAGTAAAACAACAATCACTCATGCGATGCAGATTGCTGAAGAAATTCAATACAGTGAAGGCTCATTAGAAGCATATTATATCTTAAGCAATATTTATTTTATTGAAAAAAATATGTCTGAATTTAAAAAAATTGTAGAGTCATCTCTGGTAAAAAGTTATGAATATAAGAATGATCATTATATTGGACATTTTTTAAATCAAAAAGGTAAATTGTATCATTTATACGGTGCTTATGATGATGCAATGATGTATTTCATACAAAGCATGGAAAATTTTATGAAATCAGATAATGTCATGGATGCAATAAAGCCAATTAATAATATGGGTGTTTTAATCATTGAAAATGTTCGAGATACTAAACTCGCAAGGAAATACTACAAGAAAGCTTTGCAAATGGCTCAAAAGTATAACTATATTGTAGGAACGAACATCTATCATTTTAATATAGGAGAAACCTATTTAATAGAAGATTGTCTAAAGAAAGCTGAAAACCATTTTGTAAAAGCATTGCAGATTTCAGAAGAAACCGAAGATTGCACTGAATTATTCTGGATTTATCTCTACCTATCAGAAGTAAATCTAAAAATGACTGAGTATGCAAAGGCATATAACTATTTACTCAAGGCAGAAAGTGAATATGATAACGAGCATGTAAGCCACAAGGATTTGATTCAGTTGAGGTTACTTAAGACGAACTGGTATGCAGCAGTTGGTGAAATGAATCTTGCTAAAAGTGAAATCGGCTGTATTGAAGGATTTATAGAGAATGCAGATAAAATAACTAAATTTCTAACGGGATATTATGATTATCAACTGAATACGTATAAACATCAAAATATAAACCGTCATACTTCCTGGGTACATAAACATGCAGAGCAGTTTCAAGATAAAAATCTTACAAAGGAAATTCGAACAATTCTTTTAGAAGAAGCAATGCATCATATAGAAGTAGAACAATTTGAAGAAGCTAGAGAACTGCTTCAGAAGGATGAAACATTTATGCTGCAGTTCGATACAAATATGCTAAGCATAAAAAGGCATTATTTGATGGGCTATTTTCAAAAAGATAAAGTTTTATATTTCGAAAATTTACTAAAACAGATTTCCTCAGATGAATTTATGGAAATAAAGTGGAGAGTTTATCAGTCTTTAGGAAACGAATATTTTAGGTTATTTGAGTACTACAATGCTGTCAATTGCTATATCAACGGTCTGGACATCATACGGAGATTAACGAATAAGGTGCCACACTCTTTCCAACTGTCTTACTTAAATCAAGATAAGAAAAAGCTCCTGCTTAGAAAACAGATAGACAACATACGTAGAATCATTGAAACAGAGGATCATGGAAAGCAGTATTCAGCAAATACAGATGATTGGCGTAATATACAAGATTTAAAAAGTTATTTTGATTTTTCAGATTTACAAAGTTTATTTAGCAACACAAAATTTTTACAATCTGCCATGATGGAATATCAAGAACTGTTTTCAAAGAAGATTTCCAGTATTCATGATCTGATTCAAATACTTACCTTGAATGATATTGAAAATATACAAGCAATATTAAGCTATTGTGTTCAAATTACACTTGCAAAAAGAGGTTTTGTAATCATTGTAGATCAAGATAATTGTATCGGCAATATTGTCAGTCTTGATTCGTCACAAAAATTACCAGATATTTATCCACTGGTGGATCGAGTAAAATTAAAGCAGGATGGTATTCTTATAAAGACGAGATTTGATAATCGCGCTGATCAAACCTTTGATTTTTTACCAAGTGATGCACAAGCAGCAATATGTATTCCGATTTTTAAAAATGAAGAAAATCGCTATCCAGTCACAGAAGAAAAACGAAAGAATCAAGAAATACTTCCAGAAAAAATAATACACGGATATATCTATTTAGATACAGATAAAATTTTTAACAAATTTGATAGGAATGCATTTAAAATGTGCAGTATGGTAACGAACCTACTGAGTCTCTCCATTGAAAATTATCATTTAAAAATGACGGCCTCTATTGACAAACTGACAAATGTATATATGCGAAAATACTTCGAACAAAAATTCAAGGAAGAAATATTGCAAGCTAGAGGGAATAAATCAGAGTTTTCTTTGATTATGTGTGATATTGATAAATTTAAATCCGTGAATGATTTATATGGACATAGAAAAGGAGATGAAGTATTATCAAGAATTGGGTGTATTATAAAGGAGAATCTTAGAAGTATTGATTTAGTAGGTAGATATGGGGGAGAGGAATTCATTATTCTTTTGCCTAACACCAATAAAATAGATGCAAAATCTGTATTGGAGAAAGTCCGAAGAATGATAGAAAATACAGACTTGTTGAGTGAAAAGCATCCGGTTACGATCAGTTGCGGAATTTCTACTTTTCCTGAACACGGTTATTTTGAGGAGGAATTAATCGAAAAAGCAGATCAGGCTTTGTATCATGCAAAAGAAATAGGAAGAAATAGAACCGTAATATGGGATAAAAATATTGCCAATATTAGGAGGAAAGTAGATAAACTGGCTGGCATTATATCAGGAAATATGGCACAAGATCATAGAAGAGTAGAGGTAGTAGTAGAGATTATTGAATTGCTAAAAACCGATTGGGATACAGATAAGAAGGTTTATGAATTGCTTGGAAGAATCATAGAGATAACGGATTCGAAAAAAGGAGCTTTATTTATTACACGAAATGAACAAGTAGAAAAAAGTTATGCAAGAGAAAGGTATAAAGATGAGTGGTTGGAGAAAATAGAAATAAATGAAATGAAGATGTTAGAGATTATAGCATCTAATACAGGAGATTTTTTTATAGATTGGGAAACAATACCTAGCATAGATGATTTTACGGGGACTCCAGACTGGCAATCAGTTATGTTTTTACCGATTATAAACAATGGAAAAAACAAAGGAATTCTATATCTGAGTGTATCGATAAAAGAAAGAGAATTTGATTCAAATACGTTTAACTATGTAAATGCTATCACAAGTATTATAGGAGCTATTTTATAATAGAATCATTTAAAGTAAGTAAAATACTGTAGATTCTGAAAAAAATACCGATAAACCTAATATCTTAGAAAGAGAACTAATAAAAAAGAGGTGGAGTGCATGAACGTTACGATTAAAGATGTTGCAAAAAAGGCAGGGGTTTCTATATCGACGGTTTCTAGAGTTATTAATAACTCTAAACCAGTAAGCAGTGAAATAAGACAAAAAGTATTGCAGATTATTGAAGAGACGGGGTATACGCCGAATCCTGTTGCAAGAAGTTTAGTTATGAAAAAGAGTCAATTAATCGGTGTAATTATTCCGGATATATCCAATTTCTTTATTGGAGAAATACTAAATGGTATTGAAGAAATAGGAAAGATGTACGGCTATGATATTTTACTATGTAATACTTATGGAGATTTAGAACAAGAACTCCGGTATTTAAAGCTATTAAGAGCGAAGCAAGTTGAAGGTATTGTCTTCATGACTTGGCGATTGAATGATAAACTAACACAATATTTGGCTGATCAAGAGATCCCTATTGTTTTGATCAATAGAAATACCAGCCAATTAGAGATTCCATCTGTTTCCATCGATAACTATAAAGGTGCCTATGAGATGACTAAGTACCTTATAGATGCTGGACATCGATCCATTGCATTGATTCGAAATAATCTGGATAGTGATGCTTTTGGTTTAGACCAATATAAAGGATATAAGCAGGCAATGGATGAATGTGGAATTAACATTGATGAAAGGCTAGTCCAATATGGTAATTTTATGCTGGATAAAGCCTATGATATTGTTAAAGGTTTCATTGATGATAAAGTGTTGCCATCGGCCATTTTTGCGACCAGTGACGTAATGGCTATAGGGGCGATTAATTGTTTATTAGATCATGGATACAAAGTTCCCGGGGATGTTTCGGTAGTAGGATTTAATGATATTAAGCTTGCTTCTATTTACCGACCAAACTTGACTACGATTCGGCAGCCAATCTATGATATTGGTGCGGTAGCGATGAGAATGATTATAAAACTGATCAATGGACAGGAAATTCAGGACAAAGTTGTTATACTACCGCATGAACTTGTGTTGAGAGATAGTAGTAAGTAGGCATAATAAGTATATTTTACTCCTGTAGTACGAATAATAAGATTGCACGATTGTACTGATAGGAGGTATGAAAAAATGAAAAAAGTAGCTGTAGAGAAATCTCTTGGAAATGTAAGAAATTATCTTCAGGAAAAGGGATTTGCTGTTACTGATTTAGACACTGCAAAAAATAATTTAGATGGATTTGATGCTGTAGTAGTTTCTGGTCAGGATGGCAATTTTATGGGTATTCATGACACAAGTACAAAGGCTCCTGTAATTAATGCTAGGGGTATGGATGTAGAGGATGTTTATAAGCAGATAAAAAATAGGCTTAGCTAAAAAGATCTCCTAAGGAGATCTTTTTTGTTGAAGATTTTCGTAGTTTTTACGATAGGGATAGCCTATAATGAAAAAGAGAATAATGTGATTGAGACATTAATCGTGTTACACGAATAGTTTCTATAGATGAGAGTGAGTGAAAAGAATGGAACACAATGAATTTTTACCTATTACGATGAGAGAGATGAAAGAGCGGGGATGGGAACGAGCTGATTTTATTGTGATTACCGGAGATGCTTATATTGATCATCCAAGCTTTGGAGCAGCTGTGATTTCTAGAACTTTAGAGGCAGCAGGGTATAAAGTAGGCATCATTGCTCAGCCGGATTGGAGAAATGTACAAGATTTTAAAAAATTGGGGAGACCTAAATATGGATTTTTAATTACTGCTGGCAATATTGATTCTATGGTAAATCATTATACAGTGAGTAAGCGCAGGCGGGAAAAAGATTATTACTCACCAGGAGGTAAAATGAATTTACGGCCGGATCGTGCCACCATCGTTTATTGTAATATGGCAAAGCAGGCATATAAAGGTGTACCTCTTATTATTGGCGGTATTGAGGCAAGTTTAAGACGGTTTGCCCATTATGATTATTGGAGCGATAAGGTTAGAAGATCAATTTTATTCGACAGCGAAGCAGATCTATTAGTATTTGGAATGGGAGAACATCAAATTCTTGAGATCGCAGACAGCTTAAAAAATGGATTGGATATTAAATACATGCATCATATTGCAGGAACTTGTTATAAAATAGAAAGTAAAGAAAATCTATATCATTTTATTGAGCTGCCAAGCTATGAAACGATTGCAAAGGATAAAATTGCCTACGCTAAGGCCTTTAAAGTACAATATGAAGAACAAGATGCAATCAGAGGAAAAGTGCTGGTTCAACCACATGGAAACAGTTATATTGTTCAAAATCCTCCTGCTATGGCTTTATCGGAAATAGAATTAGACCGAATTTATGGTTTGCCCTATAGTAGAAAAGTTCATCCGACATACCGGAAAGATGGAGGGGTGCCTGCAATTGAAGAAGTGAAGCACAGCATTATCAGCTCAAGAGGATGTTTTGGAAGTTGTTCTTTCTGTGCATTAACATTCCATCAGGGAAGGGTAATCCAAAGCCGAAGTCACACATCTATACTTGATGAAGCGGAAAAAATCGTTGGAAGTGATGATTTTAAAGGATATATTCATGATGTGGGAGGGCCAACAGCAAACTTCAGGAATATTGCTTGTGAAAAACAAAAAAAAGAAGGTACTTGTAAAAACAAGCAGTGCCTCTATCCAAATCCCTGTAGTAATCTGAAGGTTGATCATGGTGAATATCTAGATCTACTCAGAAAATTGAGAAAAATAAAGGGAGTAAAAAAGGTTTTTGTTCGGTCAGGGCTGCGCTATGATTACATTATGGCAGATCCCAAAGATACTTTTTTGAAAGAGCTAAGTGAGCATCATATTAGTGGGCAATTAAAGGTTGCTCCAGAGCATATATCACCTAAGGTACTGGATTTGATGGGCAAACCAAGAAGAGAGATCTATGATAAATTTGTAGACAAATATTATAAGATTAACAAGGAACTAGGAAAAGAACAATATATTGTACCTTATTTAATGTCAAGCCATCCTGGAAGTGATTTAAAGGCAGCAGTTGAAATGGCAGAATATCTAAGAGATATACGCTACTATCCGGAGCAGGTCCAAGATTTCTACCCAACACCGGGAACGCTATCTACTTGTATGTTCTATACAGGCCTTGATCCAAGAACGATGAAGCCTGTATATGTACCGAAAGATAGAAATGAAAAGGCAATGCAGCGAGCTCTATTACAATTCAAAAATCCTAAAAATTACGAATTGGTTAAAAGGGCATTGATGTTGGCCGGAAGAAAAGATTTGATTGGTTTTGGATCAAAAGCACTAATAAAGCCATTAGGAAAAGATCGTGAAGAAGTAAAAGCAGATAAGCATCAAAAGAAAAAAGGTAAAGATAGAAATCGAAATAATAGTAAAAATAAAAATAGAAGTAAAAAAAAGTAATAGTAAGACAGCCTAAGAATAATCTAGGCTGTTTTTATATCCAATTAGCACTTTATTATAATACAATTATAAATTGCTAAAATAATTTGAAGCATTAAAAAATATTTTGAAATTCAGAAGGGAAAATTAAAATCATAAAGAATAATATAACAAGACAGACTATATGATAAAAGGAGAGATGTTGATGAAAACGGTGTATATTGACGGTAACAGTCTTACGATAGAAGATGTGATCAATGTTGCAAGAAATAGGTATACTGTTGAATTAAAAGAGGAAGCGATAGAGAAGGTAAATCAAGCAAGAAAAGTTGTTGATGAATTTATTGAAGAAGAAAAAGTAGTCTATGGTATTACTACAGGATTTGGAAAATTTAGTGATATAGTAATTACAAAAGAAGAGACAAGGGATTTACAGCGAAATCTAATTATCAGTCATGCTTGTGGTGTAGGCAATCCTCTATCTGAAGAAATTGTAAGAGGAATCATGCTCCTAAGAGCGAATGCTTTATCAAAAGGTTTTTCTGGTATTCGTTTAAATACATTAAATACTTTGATAGAAATGCTGAATAAAGGTGTTCATCCGATTATTCCGGAGAAAGGCTCTTTAGGTGCTAGTGGTGATTTAGCACCCTTATCCCATATGGTTTTAGTTATGCTGGGGGAAGGAGAAGCCTACTATAAAGGCGCACGTTTATCGGGTAAAGATGCAATGGAGGCAGCCGGAATAGATAGCATTCATTTAACCTCTAAAGAAGGTTTGGCATTAATAAATGGTACACAGGTTATGACGGCAATAGGTGCATTAACTGTTTATGATGCGGAAATGACCATGAAGCTTTCAGATATCGCATCTGCCATGACTTTAGAGGCATTAAACGGGATAACGGATGCTTTTGACAATAGAGTCCATGAAGTACGACCACATAGAGGTCAGCTGAGCACCGCTGCAAATATTAGAGATTTGACAAATGGAAGTAAGGCTACTACCCGACAAGGACAGATCCGCGTACAAGATCCTTATACCCTTAGATGTATACCTCAGATTCATGGAGCCAGCAGAGATGCCATTGACTATGTGAAAAATAAAGTACTTATTGAGATCAATGCTGCAACGGATAATCCATTAATTTTTGCAGAAGATAAAGAAGTAATCTCTGGCGGCAATTTTCATGGGCAACCGCTGGCTTTAGCTTTTGACTTTCTAGGTATCGCAATAGCTGAGTTAGCCAATGTATCTGAAAGAAGAATTGAGAGATTGGTAAATCCGCAGTTGAGCGGACTTCCTGCCTTCTTAACTGAAAAGGGCGGGCTTCATTCCGGTTTTATGATTGCACAGTATGCGGCAGCTGCCTTGGTATCAGAAAACAAAGTATTGGCACATCCTGCCAGTGTAGATTCTATCCCCTCATCAGCAAATCAAGAGGATCATGTTAGTATGGGAACCATTGCAGCCAGGAAGGCGAAAGATATACTTTTTAATACCATGAATGTATTGGGCATAGAACTGATGGCAGCAGCTCAAGCAATTGACTTTAAAGAGGCAGAGCATCTTGGAAAGGGAACAAAGGCTGCATACGACATAGTCCGGAAGGAAGTAAGTACACTTCATGAGGACCGGGTAATGTATATAGATATTCAGAAATGTGCAGAACTAGTATCCAGTCATCGTGTTGTTGAAGCAGTAGAAAAAGCGATAGGAAGATTATTGTAGAAACACGGGGGCATAGTCCCCCTTTTTTTATTAGATGTGCTGAATGATTTGACAGAGGGGATTTCATTCGATATAATTTGTGCGATAAGATAGAAAAAAGAGGGAGTGAAAAAGAGTGGAATTTAAAGAAAAAATCGATCGTATTAACGTTCTAGCCAATAAATCTAAAAAAGAAGGACTTACAGAGGCAGAAAAACTAGAACAAAAAAAACTTCGAGAAGAATATTTACAAAATTTTAGAGAGAATTTTAGAAAGCAATTGGAGTCTATAAAAATAGTCGATAAAGATGAACAGTAGGGAAGAATGACTTTATTCTTCCCTTTTATTGTATCGCAGCATAATGGAGAAGATATATATTTCGAGAAAGGGCTTATAAAAAATATTTGTATAAGTCCTGGTATAATTAGAGGAAAAATGTCGAATATCTAGAATATATTATTTAGAATATAAGAGATTTTTAAACAATATGTACATAAAGATGGGGGAGGGATATTCATGTCTGAAAAACAATATGTGATTTTTAGATTAGGAAAAGAAGAATATGGGGTTGAAATTGTAAATGTAAAAGAAATTTGTGAATATAAGGAAAGTGTAAAAGTACCGAATACGCCGAGATTTGTAGATGGAATTATTAATTTAAGAGGAGATATTACACCGATTATTAATCTGAAGAAGCGATTTAATCTGCCAGAAGGGGATGTGAATTCTGATACGAGAATTATTGTTATTAATATTAACAATCGTCAAGTAGGATTTATTGTTGATGAAGCTTCACAGGTTCTTAGAATTACCGAAGAAGATATTGAACCTGCACCTGAGCTGGTAGCTGGTATTGAGAAAAAGTATATTATTGGTGTAGGAAAACTTGCAGACAGGATTATCTTGCTATTAGATTTAGAATATATTTTATCAGAAGATGAAAAAGAAAAAATTCAGAATATGTAAAGAAACTTCTATTAAACCGTCTTTTTTTGTTTTTTTTCTTCTATAATTAAACGAAAGCGAAGAAAAAGAAAGTAATATGTAAATGAAAATATTGTCTTTGACAGCAGGTTAACTGAAATTTCACCTCTATAAGTAGTATATAATTTATCCATATATACAACATATGGGGGTGCAATCAATGAAAAAAGCGCTATTAGTGTTTTTGCTGCTTATTGCAATATTCATTCATGGAAAATTTATTTTCGCCGACGATAACATAGTACAAGATCAATATCCTGTAATGAATAATGAAAGTGAAATGACCTTAATTGAGGGCCTATTTAAGCAAAGAACAGAACTCTGGAATGATTTGTATGAGGCCAACAAAAATCACGAGCAGTTTAAGAATAGATTAAGCCAAATTGTTGCAGAACCGTTACTTTCTTTTGATACGGATGCTTTCGAGTCCCTGATAAGCGATCCTACGGATATGGATAAGGTGTTGAAAGTTGAAGTAATTAAAATCGAGAATTTATCCTATGGCAAGACGAATATGCGAGCTACCGTAACAATTTTATGGAAAATGCAGGGATTAGAAGGACATTATCTAGAAGAAATAAAATATAAGGTTGTTTTGTTAAAAGATAAAGGTGTATGGAAATTAAGTGATTACAGTATCACACAATAAAAGGCTGCAGATTCTGCAGCCTTGTTTATTGTTGGCAGAAGGATATAAATTTGATAACAGGAAAGTGAAAACGATTCTTGTTAGATATTAAAGTAAACGATTGAGAAAGTAGTAGAGAAAGAGAAATATTTCATATATAGATAGATAGTACTATTTTCATGAAATCGTAAATAAATTATGATAGAAAACAGAAGGATTATGTAATATTCATGCAGAATTTACATACATCGTAGTTAGTGAAATAGATATTTTGTCGGAGTAAGAATATTAAATATGCCAGAGGTGCAGGTATGTACAAACCTTCGTTAGATGTAAAAAAACTAAATGATATCGTAAAAAAAACCATTGATTCCTTAGAAAAGGGGAAAAATGAGATATTTGATATTGCTGAGAGTGCTCGAAATGAGTGCAGAAGCGCTGAGCAAGATCTGGAATCCATAAAAAAAGCCGCATCTCTTTTGATTGAAGAAGTGGATATGCTAATTGCACTGGAAAAGAAAAGCAGACAGAAGCTTGTACTAGTGAGCAAGGATTTTAAAAAATTCACAGAACAGGATATTAAATCTGCTTATGAAGAAGCTAAAGACTTACAGATTAAGATGACACTTAAAAGGCAAGAAGAAAGAGAGCTCATTAAACAAAGAACTGAGTTGGAGCGTAGGCTTAAACATGCCTATGAAGTGGTAAAAAAAGCAGAGAGGCTCGTTTCACAGGTAGGGGTGGCAATGGGTTATTTAAGTGGAAATCTAAGAGATGTTTTTGAACAGCTTGAGGATATCCAGCAAAAGCAAGAACTGGGAATAAAAATTATTAAAGCACAGGAAGAAGAAAGGCAGCGTGTTGCCAGAGATATCCATGATGGTCCAGCCCAATCAATGGCAAATGTGGTCATAAAAGCTGAGATTTGTGAAAAGCTAATTAATCGAGATACTGAACAAACAAAGTATGAGTTGAATCAGTTGAAAAACTTTGTTAGGGATGCACTAAAAGATCTAAGGAAAATTATATACGATTTACGTCCCATGTCTCTAGATGATTTAGGATTGGTGCCTACAATACAAAGGTTTATTATTAACTTTGAAGATGAGACAAAGATCAATGTTAATTTTTCAGTAATGGCAAAGGGACTTACCATAGATTCAATTATTCAGTTATCTGTTTTTCGTATTATACAGGAAGCTTTACATAATGTTAATAAGCACGCTAAGGCAAGTATGGTTGTAATAAAACTGGAGGTAATGCACAAAAACATAAATATGCTCATAATTGACGATGGTATCGGATTTAATGTTGAGAAAGCATTTACATCGACCAAGGAAGAATGTAGCTATGGATTATTTATTATGAGGGAAAGGGTAGAACTTTTAAAAGGGAATATTGAAATTACCAGTGATGTTGGTAAAGGTACAAGAATTAGAGTAAGTATTCCTTTAGGAGAAGAGGAGGAATTGTATGATAAAAAGTAAAATAAAGGTGCTGATAGCAGATGACCATGCACTTATGAGACAAGGATTGAAGCAAATATTGGAGCTGGAAGACGATATTGAAGTAGTTGGCTTGGCTATAAATGGGGAGGAAACCATAAAAAAAACACAACAGTTAAAACCCCATATCGTGCTACTGGATATCAATATGCCGCAAATGAATGGGATACAGGCACTAAGAAGATTAAAAGATATGGGTGTTGATGCCCGAATCATTATGTTAACGATTCATGAAGATAAAGAATATTTATTTGAAACGATTAATATTGGTGCTTCAGGATATGTTTTAAAAGATGCTGAATCCTCTAGCTTAACAAAGGCAATACGAGATGTGTATGCTGGTGATTCCTATATTCATCCTTCTCTGGCGTCTTCTCTGGTTCGTGAATTTAACAAAAGAGGGTCAACGGATGAAGAATTTAAAAGAGAGCGATTGACAAGAAGAGAATATGAAGTACTTATACTAATTGCTGAAGGGCAAAATAATAAAGAAATAGCCGAGAGTCTTTTTATAAGTGAAAAAACTGTAAAAAATCATGTGTCCAATATCTTTAAGAAAATTGATGTAAATGACAGAACACAGGCAGCAATTTATGCATATAAACATAATATTAAAAAGATCTAGAAATTAGATCTTTTTTTGTTGGAAAAATTTTTATTGATTAATGATGGTAAAAACGGAAAACTTATTATAAAATGAGAATACACATAAATTCAAAAAAATAATCATACATATAGTAATATTTGTACATGGAGGCGATCATTATGTCTGATAACTTAATAGGGAAAGAACTAAGAAAGAAAGTTATTTATGAATTCAAAACTGGATGGGATTTGCTTACAGAAAGGGAAAACAAAGTACTATTAGAATTAAATGAGGAATATAAATCTTTTCTGGACCGGGGAAAAACAGAAAGAGAATGTATCCGGGAGATTATAGAAACAGCTAAAGAGCATGGATATGTTTCCATTAAAGAGGTGATAGCGGGAGAAGTCAAGCTAGAGCCTGGAACAAAGATTTATGCAAACAATAGAGACAAAGCTGCTGTGATGCTTGTGATTGGAAGTGAACCTTTAGAAAAAGGGATGCATATCGTCGGTGCCCATGTAGATGTGCCGCGACTAGATCTAAAGCCAAATCCACTCTATGAGGATGGTGGAATGGCATTTTTTAAAACCCATTATTACGGAGGAATTAAGAAATATCAATGGACAGCAATCCCCTTGGCACTCCATGGTGTTGTGATAAAGAAAAACGGTGAAAAACTAAATATCGTTATTGGAGAGGATGAAAAAGATCCTGTGTTTTTTATAACAGATTTATTGCCTCACCTCGCAAAGGATCAAGCAGAAAAAAAGTTGAGTGAAGGGATTACAGGAGAGGGATTGAATATTTTAATTGGCAGCATCCCCTTCAAAGATCAGGAAATAAAAGAAAGAGTCAAATTAAATATCATGAGAATTCTCAATGAAAAGTATGGAATATATGAGGATGACTTTTTTGTCGCAGAAGTAGAAGCAGTTCCTGCTGGTAAGGCCAAGGATGTTGGTTTTGACAAAAGTATGGTAGGTGCTCATGGCCATGATGACCGGGTTTGTGCATTTACAGCGCTAAAAGCAGTATTAGATATTGAAACTCCAAATAAGACGGCTGTTGCATTATTTGTTGATAAGGAAGAAGTAGGCAGTATGGGTAATACAGGAATGGAGTCAAGGTTTTTTGAGAATGTGGTGGCTGAGCTCATTGCTATTCAAAATCAAGGACCGATTGAGTTATTAATCAGACGGTCCATGGCAAATTCCAAAGTGCTCTCCGGCGACGTAGGAGCAGCTTTTGATCCGAATTTTCCAGATGTATTAGATAAAAGAAATGCAGCGTATTTGGGGAAGGGTGTTATATTAGTAAAATATACTGGTGTCAGAGGAAAAAGTGGCTCCAACGATGCCAATGCAGAGTTTTTAGCAGAGATTCGGAATATTTTTAATGATAATGAGGTTTTGTGGCAAGTAGGAGAATTAGGTAAGGTTGATCAGGGCGGCGGCGGTACAATCGCATATATTTTAGCAAATTATGGTGCCGAGGTAGTTGATTGTGGCGTGCCCGTATTAAGTATGCATGCACCCTTAGAGATTGTTAGCAAAGTAGATGTATATATGACTTACAAAGCTTATCATGCCTTTTTTAAAGTATAATAACCGGATATTGCCGGTTATTATACTTTTTGTTTAATAGGTGCCGGGTGACTATGCTCAATTACATAGTTTTTAAAGGTTTCTGCCAAGGGAGATAATGTACGATATCGATGATAAGTAAAATAGAAATTGCGGCACAGATCCAAACCTTCGATTTCAATTTTTTTAAGAAAATTGAAGTTTACTTCGTCTGCGATGGAAAGTTCTGAAACAATAGATAATCCTAATCCAAGCCTTACACATTGTTTTATTGTCTCTGTATTTTCTATATAAGCAACGACATTAAAACCATCAATAGAAATGTTTTGCTGATGGAGTGCCTGTTCAAAAATCTTTCTCGTACCCGAGCCTTCTTCCCGCAGAATCATTTTACTACTCTTCAAAAAATCAATAGAGATGGAATTCATATCCCGGTAAGGTGCTGTATTAGGCGCTATAACTACTAAACGGTCTGCCATAAGGTTTATATAATTCAGTCTTTTGTTATCTTCTCTTGCACCAACAATTCCAAAATCAATTTCTCCATTGATAATAGAATCTACAACCTGAAGTGAATCAAAATGCAGCAGATGATATTTAACATCAGGATAAATTCTATGAAAGGAATTTAAGAATTGAGGAAGAATATATTGTTCAGGAGTAGTACTGGTAGCGATTTCGAGGGTGCCCTCTATCTTGCCTTTAAACTGCTCCAGGTTGAATAATGCTAACTCTCGTTTATTCAGTATGTCCAACGCGTGAGAGTACAGTATTTCTCCTGCTTTTGTCAAAGTAACTTTTTTATTAGTACGATTAATCAAAATGGTGCCTAATTGATTTTCTAAATTTTGTATATGATTACTAATGGTAGGCTGCGTTAAAAATAGGTAATCTGCTGCTTTTGAAAAGCTTTTAAACTTTGCTATTGCTACAAAGGTCTCAAGTTGCCGAAAATCCATAAAATCACTCCAATACCTTTTTTCATAAAATAATCTTATCATGTTGTACTATTTATATCAAACTGAAAAAAGGAACGAAAGGGAGAACTGTGCAAATTGATTGTATCGATGGAGCTACAACCTGTTATAGGGAGTCTTAAATATTTTACTTTGAATATGCATAATAATAATTAGAACAATCACTACGAAAGGATGATGCTATGGATCTGCAAAGACTGAAAATTCTGTTGAAACAGCGTGAGGGAACAAAGCTGGATTTTAAAGAGAGTTTAAATCTGGACACTGAATCTGGCAAAAAGGAATTTGCTAAAGACATCATAGCGATTGCCAACAGTTTGGGAGGTAGAGGCTATATTATTATTGGTGTTGAGGACAAAAGCAAGAAAATTGTTGGCATTAAATCCGATGAATTTGAAGAGGAAAGAATTCAACAGATTATTAGTTATCGATGCGATCCACCAATAAATATCCGAGTAGAGCATGTAATGTATGAAGGTAATTTTATTGGTGTTATAACTATATTTAAGAGTGGACAGAGACCGCATCAAATGAGACAAACCGGTGCTTTTTATTTGCGCAGAGGATCTACAACAGATTTTGCAAGAAGAGATGAGATTGCAAGCATGTTCCAGGAAGCAGGACTCATAAATAATGAATTAATTCCAGTCTACCATAGTGATATAAAAGATCTGGACAAGAAAAACATTAATCAATATTTGCATAAAATTGGAATGGTAGTTGAAGAATCCTTAGAAAAAGAAGTATGGAACAATATGGGAATTATACATATAGATAGTGAAACCGGAAAGGTATATCCTACCGTTGGAGGCTTGCTTCTATTTTGCAATCATCCCCAAAATTATCTTCCACACTGTACACTTCGTTTTGTAATTTTCAGGGACGGGGATAAAGCTACGCATATCATCTCAGGAAATCTCATCGAATTATTAGAAAAAAGCAACACGTGGATTTCAGCATTTTTTTCAGAACACGAATATCCTGCGGCGAGTATTTATGAATGCATTGTAAATGCAGTGATTCATAGAGATTATTTTGATATTGCGAGAGATATAGTCGTTGTTATTAGTGATTATAAGATTGAAATCAGCAATCCCGGAGCCCTGGCTAAAGGGAATACGATGCAGTCCGTACTGAGAGATCACAATCATTCGATAAGAAACAAGTGGTTATATAGTCGACTGATGGTTTTAGATGCCAATCATCGAATTTTGCATAAAGGGATGAATTTGCACAGGATCAATAGGTTATTCTCAAATACTGGCGGGGTAAGAATTATAAACCTAGAAAAAAGAAATCTATTTAAAATAATACTGCCCGGCATCAATCAAATTAAAAAAAAGGATAAGTAAATTATCCTTTTTTATAGTGCTCGCAGGGGTTGCATTTTTCATAATCCTTTTCTGAACAGGGATTTACATGAATTAATACATCTTTTACATCAGGAATTTTTTCTAGAACCAGATGCTTAGCTTGACCTGCCAAATGATGTCCTTCTTCAACCGTGATAAGTGGATCTACACATATTTTCATATCTACCAAAATCTCTGCTCCATATTTTCTTGCCTTTACATCATGGACAGAGCGAACGCCATCTACGGACAATGAAGTTTGTTTAATATCCTCCATAACTTCTTTAGCGGGGGCGGTATCCATTAATTGATGAATAGCCTCTAAGTAAATGGAAACAGCTGCTTTGATAATCATAGCTGCTACAACAATCCCCGCAATAGGATCTAATATAGGATAGCCATAAATTGCGCCACTAATCCCGATGAGTGCTGCAACAGATGAAAAAGCATCTGTTCTATGATGCCAGGCGTCAGCAATGAGTGCTTGGCTTTTTATTTTTTTTCCTATTCCAACTGTGTAACGGTACATCCATTCTTTAAACAATATGGAAATAAGGGCTGTCCATACAGCAATTTTATTTGGCGGTTCTAATGCTGGATCTCTAAGGGAGTTATAAGCAGAAAGCCCAATCCCCAATGCTGTGATAACCAGTAATATTGCAATTAGTTTAGAAACAATGGATTCTGCTTTTCCATGGCCATAATGATGTCCTTCGTCTGGCGGTTGATGAGAGATCTTAAGGCCATGAAGGACGATGGTTGTTGCCAAAATATCAGAGCCTGAATGAAAAGCATCAGCAACCATGGCCGTACTGCCTGCAATATATCCTACCACAGCTTTTAGCGCTGTTAATAGAACATTTCCAATAATATTCATCCATGACGTTCTTCTGCCTATTTGATATCTTTGTGTTTCATCCATATGTCTATTTCCTTTCATATGAAAATTACTTTAAGAAAACATCTACTATTAAACTATTATACCCATCAACTACTATTTCATTAAGAATATTTTTCTAATTAGTTTAAAATAGGTGAAGGAATTTAATGAAATGAATCGAATTATGAAAATATAGAAAATTTCAATATCTCTAGGAGGAAAACGTATGCAGGGCATATTTCATCTAAGGGATGTTATTGATGTAGAAATACTACAAGAAATTCAGGACAAGTTTGCCGAAGCTACTGGATTT
Organism: Geosporobacter ferrireducens; assembly: GCF_001750685.1. Classification (GTDB taxonomy): domain Bacteria; phylum Bacillota; class Clostridia; order Peptostreptococcales; family Thermotaleaceae; genus Geosporobacter; species Geosporobacter ferrireducens. The sequence continues at coordinate 5,552,847 of NZ_CP017269.1, forward strand.
GCAGCGGTAACGGTTGACTATCAGGGAAAGCCGGTTACAAACTATAGTAATTTTTCCACATTCTGCAAGTTAATACGTCTAAATAATCGTTGTAGAGAATTATGTGAACAATCTGATGCTCACGGCGGTTTAGAAGCTGCAAGGACAGGGAATCCATCCATATACCGCTGTCACACAGGTTTGGTAGACTTTGCAGTACCGATCATCGTACAAGGACAATTTCTAGGTTCTATTATGGCCGGCCAAGTACTGGTTGAGGAAAGTAAATTGCTTACATTGGATAACATCGTTAAAACAGTTGCAGGTTGGGAACAAAATCAAGAAATTTTAGACGCATATAATGAAATCCCTGTGATTCCCTTTGATAAAATTATAGCAGGAGCAGAAATGATGTTTCTAGTTTCGAACTATATTGTCGAAAAGGGAATTATTAACATTGTCCAGCAAGAGCTTCACAACAAGAATATTAAACTGATGGAGGAAATGAAAGCAAGGATAGAACTTGAGAAAGCATTGAAGGACTCAGAACTCAAAACTTTACAGTCTCAAATCAATCCACATTTTCTTTTTAATGCGTTAAATACCATTGGAAGACTGGCATTGATTGAAAAAGCGGACAGGACGCAAGAGACAGTTTTTCTATTAGCAGAAATGCTCAGGTATACCTTGAAAAAAGTCAGTCAAATGGTTTCATTGGAAGATGAAGTACTACATATCGAAAGATACTTGAAGATTCAAAGCATTCGCTTTGGCAGCAGAATAAAATTTAATATCAATATTCCTGATGATGCTAAAGATATAAGAATCCCTTTCATGACATTACAGCCTTTTATAGAGAATGCAATCAATCACGGTTTAGAGACAAAGGAATCTGGAGGAACAATAAAAGTAGATGGAATTGTATCAGAGACAGATGTAATCATTCACATTTACGATGATGGTATAGGAATTTCTCCCAATAAACTTGCATTGATTATGAAGGATAAAAACAGTAGTTTTTCGGGAAAAAATACTACAGGAATTGGAATTAGCAATGTACATCAAAGATTAATTCATTATTATGGGCCTGATTATGGTGTATGCATAGAAAGCCAGCTTAATGAAGGGACGAAGGTACAGTTAAGAATACCAAGGCAGTAAATGAGGAGATTAATTTATGTGTACAACGGTACTTTTAGCAGATGATGAGTATCTGGAAAGAGAGGCGCTTAAAATTATTATACATGAAGGGATGCAGGATGTAGAAATTGTAGGAGAAGCTTCTTCAGGAAGAGAAGCTGTTGCTTTGCATGCTACGCTAAAACCATATATTATTTTTATGGATATAAAAATGCCAGGTATTGATGGCATACAAGCAACAGAAATAATAAAAAAAGAAAATCCCCATGTAGTTATTATTATTATAACGGCATATGATGAGTTTTCCCTTGCACAAAAAGCAATCAAAGCTGGTGCCGATGATTATATTTTAAAACCGGCAAGACCTCAGGAGATTTTGGCTGTAATTAACAAGTACAGACATACTGCTAAAATGATAAAAATGAATGATATTACTGAGAAAGAAATAGAAATGTTTGGCTTATTAAAAAAAGGTGACTATTATAGGTTTAAAAAAGCATTAAACGATATTATACCGGAAATCGCTGCTGCTGAAAAACACGATGTTGATTCTTTTAGAAGCAGATTGATCCAGTGGATAGCCGAAATATTTAAAATATCCCATGGGCTCAGTCATAAACAAGAAAAGTTAATTAATCTTCAATTTTATTCAACCTATGAGTTGGGCGCGCAAAAAAATATAGAAGCTATGATTCAATGGTTTAATGGATTGATGGAAAAACTCTATGATGTGGTCTTTAGAGAAAAAGAAATGAATTTGAATAAGGAATTAGAAATCATTCTAAATTACATAGAAAAAAATTATCATAAGGGTATAACGCTAGAAGATGTTGCAAAGCATGTTGGATTAAGCCCCTTCTATTTAAGTAAATTGTTTAAAAAACAAGTTGGTATAAACTTTATTGAATACGTCACAAAAAAGAAAATAGAAAAAGCTAAAGACTTACTCATACATACCAATATGCCAGTAATAAATATTGCTCTTGAATTAGGATTTCATGAGCCAAATTATTTCAGTAAGGTTTTTAAAAAAGTTGAGGGAATAACACCTTCTCAATATAGAGATCAAATAGGAAAGATTTAAAACAATCAGGTTATTAATAATAACTTGATTGTTTTTTTGTATAAATAGGAAAGTTCTATTTTTCTATTATACAAAAAAAGGGGTTGTAGGGGATGAAATCCCCTGCCGTACTAAGGAGGGTGCTCAGACTGCAATAGCAGTCGTCGAAGGGAACCTAGGGTTCCCTAGCGAAAGCGTCGGAGACGCTCTTTTTATATGGGTTATAGGCTAATAGCAAAAAAACACAGTTGAATAACAAAAAAATATCATTAAGAAACTACAATTTACCCAATCTATAAATTTTACAAAATATTCTGAACAATAATTTGCACCTATAGACCAATTTTATCGCAAGGTTAATTTATGAAAAATTCGAATTAGTTACACAAATATATTTGGAAATCTACTTACATTTCAAAAGAAGGAGGGCTGGTTACATCATTCATTTAAATTCTAGCAGCTAAAAAACATTTTCATAGGATTTCAGTAAAAAGCGAAGAAAGAAATCAAATCTATTACAGAAAAAGTCTTTGTTAGAAACAAAATATAAACCCAAAATTAAAGGAGGAATTAAGCATGACCAAGGAAGCGTTAGGCATGGTTGAAACAAAAGGGTTAGTAGGCGCAATAGAAGCCGCAGATGCAATGGTTAAAGCAGCAAATGTCGCACTTGTAGGTTACGAAAAAATAGGCTCAGGATTAGTGACAGTCATGGTAAGGGGGGACGTAGGCGCCGTAAAAGCTGCTACGGACGCAGGTGCAGCAGCTGCAGAAAAAGTTGGAGAAGTAGTATCCGTGCATGTAATTCCAAGACCTCATACAGATGTTGAGAAAATATTGCCGAGATAGTTAAATTGTAAATTTATGGAGGTGTAAAAAATGAAAGAACAATTAATCGAAAAAATCATGGAAGAGGTTATGAAGAAAGTAGAAACGCCTAAAGCCGAAGAAGTAAAGGGACCTAAGGCTTGCGGGTTAACTGAATTTGTAGGAACAGCGATTGGTGATTCAATCGGACTAGTAATTGCCAATGTAGATAATCAATTACATGAAATTATGGGTTTAGATAAGAAATACCGCTCCATCGGAATCCTGGGAGCTCGTACAGGGGCAGGTCCTCATATCATGGCGGCAGATGAAGCAGTTAAAGCTACAAATACTGAAATAATTAAAATAGAATTAGCAAGAGATACAAAGGGCGGCGCAGGTCATGGATGCCTAATCCTGTTTGGTGCGGAAGATGTATCTGATGCCAGAAGAGCGGTTGAGGTTGCATTAAAAGAATTGGATAGAACCTTTGGTGATGTATATGCCAACGATGCAGGACACTTAGAGTTCCAATATACAGCTAGAGCAAGCTATGCTTGTAATAAAGCTTTTAATGCGCCATTAGGAAAAGCTTTCGGATTAATTGTAGGTGCTCCGGCAGCTATCGGCGTTATGATCGCAGATACAGCTGTAAAGGCTGCCAACGTAGATGTAGTTGGTTATGCATCTCCAGCAGGTGGAACAAGCTACTCAAACGAAGTGATCCTATTTATTAGTGGTGATTCTGGTGCAGTACGACAAGCGATCATTGCAGCACGAGAAGTTGGCATAAAGCTTCTCGGAACACTTGCAGGCGAAGCAAATCCAGTAACGGTACCATATATATAAGAACAGGCAGTTAATAAAGGAGGGAAAACGGATGAAATCAAAACGCTTTCAAGCATTAGCACAGCGTCCTGTTAATCAAGATGGATTCGTAGGGGAATGGGCAGAAGTTGGTTTGATTGCCATGAATAGCCCTAATGATCCAAAGCCAAGCATTAAGATTGAAAATGGAAAAGTAGTTGAGCTGGATAGTAAAAAAAGAGAAGATTTTGATATGATTGACCGTTTTGTTGCTGATTATGCGATCAACCTAGATAAGGCTAATGAAGTTATGGGAATGAATTCTCAAGAGTTGGCAAAGATGCTGGTGGATGTAAATGTGCCAAGAGAAAGAATCGTAGCGTTAACAACCGCAATGACACCTGCAAAAATTGTAGAAGTTGTGGGCTATATGAACGTTGTAGAAATGATGATGGCACTTCAAAAAATGAGAGCTAGGAAAACACCTTCAAACCAATGTCACGTTACCAATGTGAAGGATCATCCAGTACAAATCGCTGCTGACTCGGCAGAAGCGGCATTAAGGGGATTCGATGAGCATGAGACTACAGTAGGGATTGTGCGGTATGCACCTTTCAACGCATTGTCTTTACTAGTAGGTTCTCAGGTAGGACGAGGTGGTGTATTAACACAATGTGCCATTGAGGAAGCTACTGAGCTGCTTTTAGGCATGAGAGGATTAACTTGTTACGCTGAAACTGTATCTGTATACGGGACAGAGCCTGTGTTTATCGACGGGGATGACACGCCATGGTCAAAATCTTTTTTAGCCTCTGCGTATGCCTCTAGAGGTCTAAAAATGAGATTTACGTCTGGTACCGGATCAGAAGTACAAATGGGCTATGCTGAAGGAAAATCAATGCTTTACCTTGAAGCAAGATGTATCTACATTACAAAGGGTGCCGGAGTTCAGGGATTACAAAACGGATCTATTAGTTGTATTGGTGTTCCTGGGGGCGTGCCTTCTGGCATTAGGGCAGTACTTGCTGAAAACTTAATTACTACGATGTTAGATATGGAAGTTGCCTCTGGTAATGATCAGACATTCTCTCATTCTGATATGAGAAGAACGGCAAGATTATTGATGCAAATGCTTCCTGGTACTGATTTTATTACTTCAGGATATAGTGCAGTTCCGAACTATGACAATATGTTTGCAGGGTCTAACGTAGATGCTGAGGACTTTGATGACTTTAATGCCATTCAAAGAGACCTTAAGGTAGATGGAGGATTAAGGCCAGTATCTGAAGATGAGGTAATTGCCATTAGAAATAAAGCTGCAAGAGCATTACAGGCCGTATTTGCAGAAATAGGACTTCCCGCAATTACAGATGAAGAGGTAGACGCAGCAACATATGCCCATGGCAGTAAAGATATGCCGGACAGAAATGTAGTCGAAGATTTAAAGGCTGCTGAAGATATGATGAAGAGAGCTGTAACAGGCTTAGATATTGTAAGAGCATTAAGCAAGCATGGCTTTGATGACGTGGCGCAAAATGTATTAAATATGTTAAAGCAAAGGATCTCAGGCGATTACCTACATACCTCTGCGATTATCGATAAGGACTTTAATGTAATCAGTGCAGTCAATAACTGCAATGACTACATGGGCCCTGGAACTGGATATCAATTAAGTGAAGCCAGATGGAATGAAATCAAGAACATTCCAAATGCAATCAGACCGGAAGATATTCAATAAAAGGAAGCAAAGAAAGGGGTGTAAAGCTGATGGCAGTCAGTGAAAAGTTAATCCGAGAAGTAATCGAGGAAGTCTTAAAAGGCTTTAATCTTGAAGATACAAGCGTTGAAACGAGGGTGGCAAGCTCAGCAAAGGGCTTAGAATTGAATGAAAAAGGTGCTGCTGCTGTAGGTGTAAGAAAAGATGAGGTTGTAGTAGCGTTAGCACCTGCATTCGGCAAGTTTCAGACAAAGACGATCACGGACATTCCTCATATGGATGTTTTAAGAGAAGTAATTGCAGGTATAGAGGAAGAAGGATTAAAGGCTAGAGTTGTTAGAGTACTCAGAACATCTGATGTAGCTTTTACTGCCCATGATGCAGCAAAGCTGAGTGGTTCTGGGATTGGAATCGGAATCCAATCAAAAGGTACTACCGTTATTCATCAAAAAGACCTATTACCGCTAAATAACCTGGAGCTTTTCCCACAAGCACCATTGCTTGATTTGGAAACCTTTAGAGCAATCGGAAAAAACGCCGCAAAATATGCAAAAGGAGAATCTCCAAAGCCTGTTCCTACACGAAATGACCAAATGGCAAGACCAAAATTCCAAGCAAAGGCTGCACTGCTTCATATAAAAGAAACGGAGCATGTAGTACCTGGTGCGAAACCTGTTGAGCTGGAAGCTAGCTTTTATTAAACGGAGGTGAAATTGATGAATCAACAACAACTAATTGAACAAATTGTAAGAGAAGTCATGCTAAGCATGGGAAGTGGAAAGGCGGAGGCTGGTCTAGCAAAAGAAACCAATGCTTGTCAAATAAATCCTAAAACTGATTATCCATTGGCGACCAACAGACCTGAATGGGTGAAAACACCTACAGGAAAAAGCCTAGATGAAATTACATTGAAAGGTGTTTTAAACGGAGAGGTTACACCCGCAGATGTTAGAATATCCCCAGAAACCCTGGAGCTGCAAGCACAGGTTGCTGAATCTGTTGGAAGATCTGCTTTTGCAAGAAACCTAAGAAGAGCAGCAGAATTAATTGCTGTGCCAGATGATAGGATACTCGAAATCTACAATGCACTAAGGCCTTATCGTTCTACAAAACAAGAACTATTAGAAATAGCCGATGAATTAGAGGGGAAATATAATGCTAAAATCAACGCCAGCTTTGTAAGAGAAGCGGCGGAAGTATATGAGCAAAGGAATAGATTGAGACAAGACTAGAATCCGGGATAAAATCCAGGAGGTAAAGATATGAAACTTGTAGCAGGAGTAGATATAGGAAATGCCACTACAGAAGTTGCTGTAGCTCAAATCAACGATCGAAACGAAACCATTTTTTTATCCAGCGGCATTGTAAATACTACAGGGATAAAAGGAACGAGACAAAACATTCATGGTGTCTTTGCCTCTCTTAAGCAAGCTTTAGATAAAATAAATCATAAAATAGAAGATTTAAATCTAATAAGAATAAATGAAGCTGCTCCTGTAATTGGGGATGTGGCCATGGAAACGATTACGGAAACGATTATAACCGAGTCGACCATGATTGGCCACAACCCTTCCACGCCAGGAGGGATTGGCTTAGGAGTAGGAATTACAATCAATATTGATAAATTAGATAACTGTAATCATGGAGAACCTGTGATTGTCTTAATTCCGAAATGGGTAGACTTTATGAATGCTGCGGAGACGATCAATCGATTTATGGAGTGCGGGATACAGATCGCAGGGGCTGTTGCTCAACGGGATGATGGTGTTTTGATCAACAATCGATTAAAAAAGCCGATTCCCATTGTTGATGAAGTGATACTCCTAGAAAAGGTTCCTGTTCATATGAAGGCTGCAATAGAGGTAGCTAGTCCCGGCGGTGTAGTAGAGATATTATCGAATCCCTATGGGATAGCCACTGTTTTTGGATTGACTTCAGAAGAAACAAAGCAAATCGTACCGATTGCAAGAGCATTAATAGGCAATCGATCAGCTGTAGTCATAAAAACTCCAAAGGGGGATGTACAGGAAAGAAGGATTCCAGCAGGGCAAATTCATATAATCGGTGAAAAGCGAAGGGCTACTGTTGATGTGGATGACGGTGCTGAAAGAATCATGAAGATTTTAAAAATAGCAGCTCCTATTGAAGATGTAAAAGGCGAACCGGGAACCAATGCAGGCGGGATGTTAGAGAAAGTTCGGCAGGTGATGTCTGAACTTACGAAGCAACATCCTAATTCCATTAAAATTCAGGATTTGCTGGCAGTAGATACTTTTGTTCCGCAAAAGGTTAAAGGGGGGTTAGCTGAAGAGTTTTCTATGGAAAATGCTGTGGGTATAGCAGCTATGGTAAAAGCAGATAAACTGCAAATGGATATGATTGCAGAAGAATTAAAGTCTGAGATGGCAGTGACAGTAGAGGTTGGTGGTGTTGAAGCGGATATGGCAATCAGAGGAGCCCTCACAACACCGGGCAGTAGTACCCCTCTTGCAATATTGGATATGGGTGCTGGATCTACGGATGCTTCCATTATGAATAAAAATGGAGAAATCAAATCAATTCATTTAGCTGGTGCAGGGAATATGGTAACCTTATTAATACGCTCTGAATTGGGCCTGGAGGATCTGGAAATAGCTGAAGATATAAAAAAATACCCATTGGCGAAGGTAGAAAGCTTATTTCATATACGTCATGAAGATGGAACTGTCCAATTCTTTGAAAAATCTTTAGATCCTAACGTATTTGCGAAGGTAGTGATTTTAAAAGATGATAACATGATTCCTATACCAGAGCATAATTCAGTAGAAAAGATTAAACTGATTCGACGGACTGCAAAGGAAAAGGTGTTTGTTACCAACGCAGTAAGAGCTTTGAGTATGGTATGTCCTACCGGAAATATAAGAGATATTGAATTTGTAGTATTGGTTGGTGGCTCAGCTTTAGATTTTGAGGTTCCGCAGTTAGTAACCGATGCTTTATCACAATACGGTGTAGTAGCAGGCAGAGGGAACATTCGAGGCTCTGAAGGGCCTAGAAATGCAGTGGCCACGGGCCTAATTCTGGCGATGAAGGTGGGGCCGTAGCTTATGAAAATTGCCTATGGAAAAGAAAAACCTTCTATCTATGTGTACTATAGCAGCTGTATAGATGATTTATCTGCATTTCATCATTTGATTTGGGGAATTGAAGAAGAAGGACTTCCTTATCGAATGATGCCGCAGCCAGAAAATACTTCATTAAAACTGAGTTATATGGCTGCAGAATCATCCAGCCTCAGCGTTGGGCTGGGAATCGGCAGTGACGGTTTGATTATTCTTCACTATGGAAAGCTTCCTTTTGAAATGCCCCTTTTCCAAATACCTCACACAAGCAGTGTAAGTGTTATGCGGGCTGTAGGTGCAAATGCTGCTAGGTTAGTGAAAGGGATACCTTTTAAATCGGTAGATTCTATAAGGGATATAGGGGTACCAGATCCAGAATGTACAGAAATGGATGTTGAAAGTATTATTGTAAAGGTTTTAGAGGAGTTAAAGAAAAGAATAAAAGCTTAAGGAGGTGTAAGGATTGTCTAAACTTGCCTTAGGAATTATTGAAACAGTTGGTTTGGCAGCAGCAGTTGAGGCTGCAGATGCAGCAGTAAAGTCAGCCAATGTAATCCTCATAGGTTACGAATTGTCAAAAGGTGGAGGAATGGTAACCATCAAATTTGAAGGAGATGTAGGTGCAGTAAAGGCTGCTGTAGAGGCAGGCTGTGCTGCAGCTGAAAGAATCAATAAGGTATGGAGTAAACAAGTTATTCCAAGACCCCATGAAGAAATAGATAAGCTGATTAGAACGGAGGAAACTGTTGGGCTTGCAGGAGATACTCAACCGGTCTCGAGTGAAGAAAAAGCAATAGAAGAGAAAGCGGAAGAAGTAATATTGGAGGGGGAAGAAGAAAAAAGCCTACAATTAGAAGAAGTTCCTTTAGAGGATGAATTAGAGATTCTAGTTTCAACAGAAATATGTAATTTATGCAAGGATCCCAAATGTCCAAGAAGAAAAGGAGATTTAAAAACCTTATGTATCCATTATGATGAAAAGGGAGAGGAGGAATAACAGATGAGTGACGCATTGGGAATGATAGAAACAAAAGGACTGGTAGGCGCTATTGAGGCTGCTGATGCAATGACAAAAGCGGCAAATGTTGCATTAATTGGTTATGAGAAAATTGGCTCGGGATTAATTACGGTTATGGTAAGAGGAGATGTAGGTGCAGTAAAGGCTGCAACAGATGCAGGAGCTGCTGCGGCAGCAAAAGTTGGAGAGATTGTCTCTGTTCATGTAATCGCAAGACCTCATATAGATACTGAAAAGTTATTGCCAAAAGGAACTGTAGAATAAGGGCTTGGGTATTGAAGGGAGCTTTCAAATGATTCAACAGGATAAGCAGTTCGTTGAGAAAATTGTAAGAGAAGTTTTAAAACGGATAGACGAAATTATCAATGAGGATAGTATCCCAATAGGTGTTTCTAACCGACATATTCATTTGAGTAAGGAAGATCTGAATACTTTATTTGGTCAAGGATATCAATTGACAAAACTGAAAGATTTAAAGCAACCTGGGCAATATGCTGCTGTTGAGACAGTAAAGGTAGTCGGAAAAAAGGGATCTTTTGATAATGTTAGAATACTTGGCCCTGTTAGAGACCTAACCCAATTAGAAATCTCTTTTTCAGATGGATATATTCTTGGCCTTGAGCCTCCTGTAAGAGAATCTGGGAAAATTGGCGGAACCCCTAGTATTAAAATTATTGGGCCGAAAGGAGAAGTACAAAAAGATCAAGGGGTCATTGCTGCATTAAGACATATCCATGTTCCAAAAGATTATGCAATAAAGCATGATTTAAAAGACAAGAATTTTGTAAATGTAGTCACAGAGGGTTTGCGGAAGATTGTATTTTATAATGTTCTGGTTAGAGTATCGGATCAATATGCTTTAGAAATGCATGTAGATACTGATGAAGCTAACGCTGGGGGATTAAAAACCGGAAATCGTGTTAAAATTTTAAAGGATTAAAGGGGATTATAGTCTATGGATCTAACAAGAGCTAACGAATATATAGAAACTTTTGCAAGACTTGTAGAAAAAAAATGTGTCAATCCTTATGAAGGCGACTTAAGAGTGGGCGTAGATTTGGGTACGGCGAATATTGTAATATCGGTGGTAGACAGTATTGGAAACCCGATTGCCGGAGCATTGTATCCTGCCTCGGTAGTAAAAGATGGCTTGGTGTTAGATTATGTAGGTGCAGTTCGCATTGTACGGAACTTGAGGCAGGAAGTGGAAGATATCCTTGGAAAGAAATTAATGCAGGCTGCAACCGCAGTTCCGCCGGGCACGGTGGGAGGAAACGCCAAAGCGATCGCAAATGTAGTGGAATCCTCTGACATGGAGGTTATCAATATAGTAGATGAACCTACAGCTGCGGCTTCAGTGCTAAATATAAGAGATGGAGCAGTTGTAGATGTTGGAGGTGGTACCACAGGGATTAGTATTCTCAAGGGAGGAGAGGTCATTTATACTGCGGATGAACCAACCGGTGGAACCCATATGAGTCTAGTTGTAGCCGGCAACTATAAGATTTCCTTCGAGGAAGCAGAAGTACTAAAAAAAGATCCGAACAGACAACGGGAAATATTCCCAGTTATTAGACCAGTAGTAGAAAAGATGGCGTCTATCGTTAAAAAACATATAGCTGGTTACGGTGTAGAAAATATTTATGTGGTAGGAGGGGCCTGCTGCTTTACAGAATTTGAGAATGTTTTTATAAAGGAAATTGGCATTGAAACCATAAAACCCCATAGGCCCCTTCTCGTCACGCCTTTAGGTATTGCACTGAACTGTCAGAAGTGAGGTGAAATGAGTTGGACATAAATGCAATTCTTGATGAGATTGTAAATGAGGTAGTTAAAAAACTTCAAAATAGACCGAGAAGCGCACTGATTTTGTTTACCGGAGCATCCATTGGTTTTCCTGATGCTATAAAACAATTAAAATGCTTAAAAGAAGAAAGATGGAAATTTAAAGTCCTACTATCTAATAGTGCTGAATATGTTCTAACACCGGAACTTGTCAATAAAGAGTTGGGCGTGCAGGAAGTATATCTTGAACGAGAGATCACAAGTATGAAATTTCTTTACTCAGATATTGAATTAATCATTATAGCTACAATGACGTTGAATACAGCAGTTAAGATTTCCATTGGAATTGCAGATACACTGGTAACAAATATTGCTGCCCATGCAATCATGGAAGGCATTCCAATTTTGGCAGCGAAGGATGCTTGTGATTTAGAAAATCCTGTACGAAAACAATTAGGAATGAATAAAAGTCCAATAGCCTACTTAGATAAAATGACCGGACATCTGAAAGCTTTATCTTCCTATGGAATAAAGCTGGTGGACGCAGGGGATTTACATTGCCATGCAAAAGACTTAAATCTTTTTACAGGCTCTACTACTGCAACAAATAGTATTTCTAAGATCTCTCAAGTACATAAAAAAGTAATATCCAGGGCGGATATAATAGATGCAGCCGCAGGCGGAGATCATATAATCATTTCCCCGCAAACGATCATTACATCACTTGCTAGAGATGCTGCAAAAGAACTTGGTATAAAATTCTGCATACAAGAAGGGTAGGGTGGTGACGAGATGTATTTAGGAAAAGTTGTTGGCATGGTAGTGGCCACACGAAAAGATGAAACCTTAGTAGGAAAAAAATTACTCATTGTTCAACCTGTAAACCCTAAGGAAGATCCAGTGGGAAATCCGGAGGTTGCAATAGATTCAGTCGGTGCAGGTGTAGGAGAATATGTTCTGGTTTCAAAGGGAAGTCCGGCTAGGCAAATTTTTGGGAATCCAAATTCTCCTATAGATGCTGCTATTGTAGGTATTATTGATACCATAGAGGTTAGTGAGTAGAGGATGTGAAACGATGGGAAAGATCTATACAAAAAAGGGAGATAAGGGAGAAACGGGCCTGCTTGGGGGCAGTAGAATCGAAAAAGACGATCTGCGTGTTTCCTGCTATGGAACTTTAGATGAGGCAAATGCGATGATTGGAACTGCTTACTCTCTCATAAAAAACACTGATATTCGTGAAATTCTGCATCAAATACAACAACAGCTTTTTTTAGTAGGTGCTGAGCTGGCAAGTGATGCACAGGGAAGATCCAGTTTAAAGCAGCTAATTAACCAGCACGAAGTTCAGTGGCTGGAAGAAAAAATTGATCATTACCAGCAAATCGTGGGTGAACAGAGAGAATTTATTATTCCGGGAAAATCAACAGGGTCTGCCCTTCTGCATGTTGCCAGGACTATTATCCGGAGAGCGGAAAGAAATATAATTTCACTTAACAAAAATAAAAAAATTAGAGAGGAAATTCTTCAATATATCAATCGTCTTTCAGATACCTTGTTTATGCTTGCGCGTATGGAAGAACAATGGAGTTTTATTGAAGAAATAAAAAATAAGGTACTGGAAAAACTGAAAGTTCAAAACAAAGAAGAGTATTTAAATTTAGAAATTGTAAAAAAGATGGCTAAAGCGGCAGAGGAAAAGGCATATCAGATAGGCGTACCGATTATTTTTTCTGTTGTCGATGCGGGCGGTAATTTAATGCTGTATCATCGCATGGACGACGCACTCCTTGTTAGTATCGATATATCCATAAACAAAGCATATACTTCAGCATTCTTAAAAATTCCCACCCATGAAGTTGCACCTTTAGTCCAACCTGGTACTGAATTATATGGTTTACAGTGGACCAATGGAAATAGAATCATAACATTTGGCGGAGGATATCCCTTAAAAGTACATCATCGCATCGTAGGTGCAATCGGAGTTAGCGGAGGTTCAGTAGAACAAGATATGGCCATAGCAATGCATGCGCTAAGAATATTTGAACTGGAAAGGGGAGAATAGGCCTTGAAGACAGAAGCTCAACAGATTGAGCAAATTGTGAAGCGGGTTATGGATGAAATTATTTCAAAACAAGAAAAAGTCTTGGATGATTATGGCATTTATAACGAGATGGAGGATGCTATTGAAGCCGCATGGCTGGCACAAAAAGAGCTCATTAAGTTTAATTTGGACACACGGAGTAAGTTTATCGCAGAAATACGAAAGGCATGTAGTGAAAATGTAGAATTATTATCTAGAATGGCTTATGAAGAAACCGGAATGGGTCGATATGAAGATAAAATAAAGAAAAATCTTTTAGTCATCAACAAAACCCCCGGTGTTGAGGATTTAAAATCTGAGGTTTTTTCTGGAGATGATGGTTTAACTTTAATTGAATCATCTCCCTACGGTGTTATCGGAGCGATAACCCCTACAACCAATCCTTCAGAAACGGTTATTTGCAATGCCATTGGTATGATTGCAGCAGGAAATGCTGTGGTTTTCAGTCCACATCCCAGTGCCAGGAAAACATCCCTGCAGACAGTGCAAATTATTAATAAAGCGATCATTATTGCTGGCGGCCCCGGCAATCTCGTCACCACCGTAAAGAATCCGACCTTGGAAAATGCTGAAATCATGATGAAGCATAAAAAAGTAAATATGCTGGTAGCTACTGGCGGGCCAGGGGTTGTAAAAGCTGTCCTTTCTTCCGGAAAGAAAGCTATTGGTGCAGGGGCAGGAAATCCGCCAGCTGTGGTAGATGAGACCGCAGATATAGAAAAAGCTGCCAAAGATATCATTGATGGAGGAAGCTTTGATAACAATTTACCTTGTATTGCCGAAAAGGAAGTTATCGTAGTAGATGCTGTAGCAGACTACTTAATATTTAATATGAAGAAAAATAATGCTTTTGAGATTAAGGACCCAAGTCTCATTGAAAAGCTCGAAAAACTTATATTAAATGAGAAAGGATATCCGCACAAAGATTTTATTGGAAAAAATGCCGACTATATTCTAAAAAAAATGGGTATAGATTGTGCCCCTGAGATCAGGGCAATCATTGTAGAGGTATCCAAAAACCACCCATTTGTACAAAAGGAACTAATGATGCCGGTACTGCCAATTGTCCGGGTCAAGGATATCCATGAGGCGGTTCAAGTAGCCGTTGAGGTTGAGCATGGGTTTAAGCATACTGCAATTATGCATTCTAAGAATGTTGATCATCTAACCGCCTTAGCAAAAGAAATACAAACAACTATTTTTGTTAAGAATGGTCCTTCTTATGCAGGAATTGGTGTTGGGGGCGAAGGCTATACCACATTTACCATTGCAGGCCCGACAGGAGAAGGCCTGACTTCAGCAAGAACCTTTACAAGAAAAAGAAGATGCGTTCTTGTTGGCGGGTTTTCTATAAAATAGAATAGGGGTGGCAGCCATGGGAAAAAACTTGATCAGCCTAATTGAACATGCGGGTATCGTTGGCGCCGGGGGAGCAGGATTTCCAACCCATGTAAAGATGAATGCAAAAGTGGAATATATCATTGTAAACGGCGCTGAATGTGAACCTTTATTGCGTGTAGATCAACAGTTAATGGCTGAAAAATCCTTTGAAATTTTATCCGCATTAGATGCTGTTATAAAGAATACCTGTGCACAGAAAGGATATATTGCACTCAAGAAAAAATATCATGAAGCGGTTACTTCTTTAGAGGAGGCCATTACGGCCTTTAATAACATGGAGATCTTTCAGCTGGGGAACTTTTATCCTGCTGGCGATGAACAAGTGACCGTTTACGAGGTCTTGAACCGAATCGTGCCGGAAGGTGGAATTCCATTGGATGTTGGCGTAATTGTCATCAACGTGGAAACCCTTCTAAATGTTTACAACGCAATAAAGGGAGCCCCAGTTACAGAAAAATACTTAACCGTAACTGGGGCTGTAAAAAACCCCCTGACATTAAAGGTACCGGTCGGGATCAGCATTGCTGAAGCAATTGAGTTGGCAGGCGGTGCAACGGTACAAAACTACAAAGTAATTGACGGCGGTCCTATGATGGGGAAAATTGTTGATGACATACAAAAAACGGTATCGAAAACAACAAAAGGATTGATTATACTTCCGGAAGGACACCCTTTACTGCGTTCTAAGGAAAAAAACATGAATACGATGCTGCGTATGGCAAAAACAGCTTGTATGCACTGTTCCCTATGTACTGAGGTATGTCCCAGAAACCTGCTGGGGCACAGGCTTCACCCGGATAAGCTGATCCGCTTAGCCAGCTATAGCAGTACCTGCGAAAAGGAAACATCTGTTACAGAAGCTTTTTTATGCTGTGAATGTGCACTCTGTGAATATGCTTGTGTAATGGATTTGCAGCCATGGAAGCTCCATATTTTACTAAAATCCCAAATGCATACAATGGGTATGAAAAATCCGCATAAATGCAAACCTCAAGCAGTACATCCCTATAGACAATACAAGCAATTTCCGGTTACAAAATTAATTGCAAGACTAGGACTTGAGAAATACGACGTTAAAGCTCCTTTGAGAGAAGGAAACAGCGAAGAATTTAATCAAGTGAAAATTCCCCTGAAACAGCATATTGGCATCAAAGCCGACCCAATCGTAAGCCTTGGGGAAAGGGTGCAGAAAGGGCAGGAAATAGGAACGATTGGAGAGGGGAAGTTGGGAGCAAGGATCCATGCGTCGATCTCAGGGGTAATTGAAAAGATTGATGACTACTATATTGTGATCAAAGGGATGAATGCCATAGAGACGAGGTGAGATGATGAAAAAATCATTAGGATTGGTTGAATATAAAAGTATAGCAAAGGGAATCGAGGCAACAGATAAAATGCTAAAAGCTGCAAATGTTGAGTTGATTTTGTCAACACCTTTATGCCCTGGAAAATATATCAGCCTGATTCGTGGAGATGTAGGGGCAGTGAAAACCGCAGTGAAAATTGGAAGGGATACAGGAGGGATATTTACTGTAGAGGATTTTATAATCCCCAATGTGCATCCTCAAGTATTTCCGGCACTAACGGCCACCGCAGATGTGAAGAAGATAACTTCATTGGGCGTTGTTGAAACGATATCGGCTGTAGCATCTGTCATGGCCGGAGATATAGCTGTAAAAGCAGCAAATATTGAATTAATGGAAATACGTTTAGCAAGAGGATTGGGCGGAAAAGGTTTTGTAGTAATAACGGGTGAAATTTCTTCTGTAAAATCCGCTGTACAGGCCTGTGAGAATCATTTGAAGGAGACGGGGCAAATCGTTAGTGCAACCGTCATCGCTGCACCCCACAAGGAGTTAATCCCTAAACTGCTATGAAGGAGACTGTAAAACTCTTGATTTCTTAGTATTGATAGAACGTGAGTATATATAAACAAAATAACCCTTTGGCCTATGGCCAAAGGGTTATTTTGTTTATGAAGTTGCTTCACTCTTTTCTGTCTCCAAAAACTTCCTTGCATATCCGATCAAAAATCTTTGGTTTTCATTAGATAAGTTTTCGTAGATTTCTAATAGTTCTTGTGCAGAATCATTGAGACCAAATAAATAAACCAGGTCAATCGGTGTTAGTTCAGGTGATTGCTTTAGAACCTTGTAAACCAAATCCATTTTTTTGCTTGTTTGCATCCCAATACCCCCTTTTAAACCTCTGTAGCAATATCTAATCATATTTTATCATTGGTTGTGTGAGTGTTTTGGAATTGAACGCTAATTACCATATTCTATGCATAAGCAGCTTTGAGCCATACATATTTTACAATTACTTTTATGTAATAAAAAAATCAAGAACAATATTGTTCTTGATTTCACTGGTGCCGAAGGAGGGACTTGAACCCTCACGGTATTGCTACCGCCGGATTTTGAGTCCGGTGCGTCTGCCATTCCACCACTTCGGCGCGCTACAAATATAATATTAGCATAGAATTAATATTATGGCAAGGTTTTTTTTTATGAAAAATATAGAAAAAGTTGAAACACAACTACGATTATGGTAAACTAAAATTGCGTTCAAAATAATAATTGGTGGTGAAAACATGGATCCAGTTACCCATGGGGTTATCGGCTTGGCCATTTCAGCTTTTAGCGGCAATCCGGTTACCCTGACCAATCCTGTCAGTTTAGGGTGTGCAATCGGAGCAATGTCACCGGACATTGATATTGTAACAAGGATTTGGGGAGATTATGTATATCTAAAGCATCATAGGGGAACTTCACATTCTATACCGATGCTTTTAGGGTTGGCGGCTGTTATTACAGTAGGATTATCTCCGTTTTTTCAGGAATTTAGTTTTTTACAGGTATTTATTTGGACTTTTATAGGTTGCCTGTCCCATACCTTCTTTGATATTCTAAACTCCTATGGAGCCAAATTATTTATGCCTTTTACCCGTAAGAAACATACAGTTGGTATTCTAATGCTATATGATCCGATGATTACTATATTATGCTTCCTGCTTATTTTTGTACATCAAAAAAACTATTTGTTTTATGGCGTAATACTTATCAGTTTTAGTTTATATTTAGCTTTTCGACTGTACATGAAGTATTGTGCAAAGATTATTGTCACGCAATACTATCAACATGGATATAAGTTGATGGATGTAAATGTACTGCCATCCCTGACAGTCTTCCATAAATGGGATTATATCGTGAATACAAGTAGCCATCATATCGTAGGGCAAGTGAATTTAGCAACAAAAGGATTGAAAGAAAGAAAAAAGTTCAAGAAGCCAGAAAATGAAATTGTGGAACTCTTTGAAGAAACAAATATTGGCAGGTATTTCCGTGATTTCACACCAATCTATCATGTAATGCATTTTGAGGAAATGGGAAAGATTATCTTAAAATCGATTGATTTGAGATATTATCTGAGAAATAACTTTATGCACCATGCAACTGCCATTTATGATAAGGAAAAAAACATTGTAGAATCTTTTTTTCATCCTTATTCCATAAAAAAGAATATTCCTGTTACAGAAACAGACTAAGAAAACTACTGGAGACAGTAGTTTTCTTATATAATTAGAAAAGTTCTACTTTTCTATTATATAAAAAATAGGGGATGAAATCCCCTGCCGTACTAAGGAGGGTGCTCAGACTGCGAAAGCAGTCGTCGAAGGGAACCTAGGATTCCCTAGCGAAAGCGTCGTAGACGCTCTTTTTATAGATAAATGCTTCCACTTCCTAAAACAATTGAATTTATTTCGTTTGCATAATTACCCTTCTTACTCCATAAACATTATAAGTATCAAAAATTGGAGGGGTGGGATCGATTGGTCAAAAAGTGTCTGAGCATTTTATTCATTTTAGCATTTATTACTGCAAGTACAGGATTAAGCTTTGGCTTTGGACAGCAGTCTACAGCAGATAAAAGAATTGTTATTAACATAGCTTCAAGGACGCTAACACTCTTTAACGGAGATCGTGTTGAGAAAATCTATCCGGTTGCTGTTGGCAAACCATCAAAATCAACACAAACACCTACGGGAAACTACAGAATCTTAAACAAGATCATTAATCCCTACTACAGTAAATTGAAAATTCCAGGCGGAAGCCCTTCAAATCCTTTAGGGATAAGGTGGTTAGGATTTAGAGCGAATTATGGTATTCATGGGAACAGTGATCCAAAATCCATCGGCACCACTGCTTCAGCAGGATGTGTTCGCATGTACAACTATGATGTAAAAGAGTTATTTGAGCGTGTTGTAGTGAATACTAAGGTAGATGTCATATACAGCCTTTTTCATACATATCAGGGAACTGGAGAAAAGCCAACTGTTCTTATGGTTTACCCCGATGTCTATAAAAAAGAAAAGGATCTTAAAAAAGCAATTGTCAATAAATTAATTGAAGAAAAAATGAAAGATGACATTGAAGAGACAAAAATTCAAGAGGCAGTAAAATTTTCAAAAAACAGACCCGTAGCGCTTTCGAAACAATGGGTACTACTCGTAAATGGCCATGATATGATTACAGATATCATTACCGATAATCAATTGACCTATATCAGTGAGGGTGCCCTAAAAGAGTATTTTGGCATCGTAGCTGAAAAGGACGCAGATGGTAAAGTAAAAATACTTGGAAAAGATGTAGAAGTGAAATCTGCAGAAGAAAAGAACTACATTTCTATAGAAGATATAAAAACCATGGTAGGCGGACACCTTGAGAAAAATAACATACTTAAAAATTTGTGGTATGATGTATCTTTCCTGAAGTTAAATGGTGTGTTTTTAGAGAGTAATCAAAGTGGAGTTGCTGCCCATAATCCGGTGGTTCCAGTAAAAGTATTGTCTGAGGTATTGGGGCATGAACTTGGTAAGATGGGTAAGCTGCAATGGATCAATAAGATTCCTTACATGGATTTAGTAGAGCTGCAGGATTTTTTTCAAATAGAATATAACTTCTATTCATATAATAAGCAAATAGAATTGCTTAAAAATCCGGTCCTTTATTTTGGCGACAAGACTTTACCTGCTAAATATGAAGAAGGCCGGGTTTTAATTAACTTAGCGGATTTGGAAATGAATAACCTAGTGGTGAAGGATCAGTGGATAGAACTAAATGACCTGGAAATGAAATATGATATCCTATATGATAAGTATAAGCTTAATATCCGACTGTCACCAAAACCACAGGAAAAAGTAGACGTGGAAACGGATGAAGCAGCTTCAATTGTTCAATAATATTTTATGAGATAGTCCTCTAAGACTATCTCTTTTGTTTACGAAGATAAATGAATGGTATATGATATATATAAAATGATAAAAATAGGAGGAATTTGGGAACCTTTTTTATTTTTTGCCGTCTAACAAACAGGGGATTTTTTTTAGAAGGGAGTGAAAAATGTGACGGATTTGGAAAGACAATTAGTGGAAAAAAGTCAGCAGGGAGATATTGAAAGCTTTGAGCTGTTGATTAAGAATTATCAAAAGCTTGCTTTTAATATTGCCTTTAGAATGTTAGGAAATACAGAAGATGCAGCAGATGCGACCCAGGATGCAATGATAAAGGTGTATAAGTCAATTTCTAGTTTTAAAGGAAATTCAAATTTTTCTACATGGCTTTATAGGATTGTTACAAATACTTGTTTGGATGCGTTAAGAAAGAAAAAAAAGGATAACCTTCTATCCTATGACAAAAATATTGAGACGGAAGAAGGCGCTTTGGAAAGGGAGATTCCAGATACCCGCAATATGCCCGAGGAACTCGTTGAAAGAAAAGAACACATACAAGATCTGGCACAAGCGATTAATGCATTGCCGGAACAACACAGAGTGGTTATTGTTTTACGGGATATAAAGGGTTTTAGCTATGATCAAATTGCAGAGATTCTTGATTGTTCACAAGGAACCATTAAGTCAAGAATAAGTAGAGCCAGAATTGCCCTAAAGGAGACCCTGAAAAAAAATACGGAACTTTATAAAAATCATTACGTCAAAATATAGAAAGGAGGGATCATAATGAACTGTACAGATTTAAACGAGTTAATGTCTCTTTATATAGATAATATGTTGGATGAACATACAAACGAGATAATAAATAAGCATATTCAAGAATGCAGTGCTTGTAAAAGTGCATATCAGGAGTTAAAGAGTATCCTAGACCAATGCAGACAATTGCCTATGACAGAATTACCGGAAGATTTTGAGACTTCCCTGCATGAAAAACTGGTTGCAGCCAGCACGGAAGTTCGTGATGGAAAAGAAGAAATCCTAAACCTAACAGATGTAAGAAGTAAAAAGAGAAAAATCAACTGGAAGGTGCTTACGTCTATTGCTGCTGTGTTCATTGTTTTTATTGTTTCTGTTTCTGTTATCAACCAGCCAATGAAGAGTAGACAAAGTAAAGGAATGCCTACGGAGAATACTGCAGAGCAGCCGCAGATGTTTCAGACGGGAAGTGCCCCCATGTCTCCCCAAATTGCTCAAGACAGTGCCAGAAGAGGCGATCTCAATGGAGCAGAATTTAGCATAGAAGAATATGGAACCTCGTCAACAGAAAATGAGCAAATGGATGTGGCTATGAAGGAAAAGCAAAATCTGATTAAGTCAGCACAACAGGATGGAAGAAAAGTGATAAAAAATGCCAACATCCATATAGATGTTGTTAATTACGACGAAAAGTTTAATCAAATCATGAACACTGCTATAGCCTATGGAGGATATATCGAGAATTCAAATACTCAGTATAAATATTATAATGTCAATAATCCTGAAGAGTCCCTAAAAGTTGGAGATATGCTGATACGTGTACCGGAAAATCAGATGGAAAATATTCTAGAACAGATCAAAACACTAGGGAGTGTTACAAATTATGGTATCAATGGCAGTGATATCACGCTGCAATACAGAGATACTGCCAATGAAGTAGAAAACTTAAAAATACAGGAAGCACGCTTGCGGGAAATCATGGGTAAAGCAAATACGGTAAAGGATATTCTGGAAGTAGAGAGAGAATTAAGCCGGATTCGTGGTGAGATCAACCGGTTAACAGGCGAGATCAAGCGTTGGGATGACCTTGTCAGTCTTTCTACGGTACAGGTATCATTAAATGAAATTTCGCCAAAAGACCAGAGGATTCAACCACCCAGTGAGCATGTGTGGGATAAGGCAAAAAAAGGCTTCATCAAAACAATAAACCAAATTGTAGAAGTTGGGGAAAGACTGCTTATTGGATTTGTTAGCATACTTCCAATAGTACTCTTAGCAGGACTCGTGATAGCACCATCTGCATGGTTTATCGCAAAAGCATTAAAGAAAAAGAAAAATTAGCAGATAAATAAATGACCTCATTTTGAGGTCATTTTTAATCTGCATATGAAATTTATTGTAGAAGGATTTTTCAAAATTTATGAGAATATAAGTATGAACAGGCATCTAAATATATACTTGCTTTTTGGGTAGGATATAGGTAGATTTAAAGTGCCATAGATAAAGGAGTAGATGAATGATGCAGGAGAAAATAATTATAATTGATGGAAATAGTTTGATCAATAGAGCTTTTTATGGGCTTCCGCCTCTAACAACAAAGGACGGTATCTATACAAATGCAGTTTATGGCTTTGTAAACATGCTGTATAAAATATATGAAGATTATCGACCACAGTACATAAGCGTGGCCTTCGATAGAAAAGCCCCCACGTTTAGACATGTAGAATATGAAGCATATAAAGCCGGAAGAAAAAGAATGCCTGAAGAATTAGGACAACAGCTTCCAATTTTAAAAGAACTTTTAGACGTGATGAATATCCATCGGATGGAAATTGATGGTTTTGAAGCTGATGATCTGATTGGAACGCTGGTAAGATATTGCGAAGAAAAAAATCTGGAGTCGCTGGTCGTGACCGGGGATCGGGATGCTTTGCAGCTGGCTTCGGATAAGACAAGAATACTCATTACAAAAAAGGGAATGACCGACCTTGAGATATATACTCCTGATAGCATTATAGAAAGATATGAGGTTACACCTAGTCAATTTATAGATCTAAAGGGATTAATGGGTGATCCATCAGACAATATTCCAGGCGTACCGGGAGTTGGAGAGAAAACGGCAATAAAACTATTAAAGCAGTTTGGAAGCATTGAGAAAATGATTCAGAATACAAAAGAGATTCAAAATCAAAAATTGAGAGAAAAAATAGAATCTAACATAGAACAGGCAATATTTAGTAAACGGCTGGCTACCATAAAGACAGATGTTCCAATTGAACTGTCTCTAGAGGCTTTGAAAAGAGAATCGCCTAATCAAGAAAAGTTAATGGAAGTATTTCGCCGCCTGGAGTTTCACAGTTTTATTCAAAAAATGAAAACGAACGAAGAGACGACAGAACTTGATACAGATATGACAAAAATTCAAACAATTGAAAATTTAGAAGATGTATCAGATATGGCAGAAGCCATAGAGCGAGCGGCTCACTGTTATATTAAGATATTTGGTACGGGTGAAAACGTAAGAAACCGTAAAATTGTGGGCATTAGTATCCTAATAGATGATGGACATAGTTATTATTTGGAATTTGAGAAAATAGGGCAGTCACTAGATGTGCTTAAAGCTATCTTTGAAAACGAGAATATACTAAAATCAGGTCATAATATTAAAAATGAAATCCTATTATTACAAAAATACGGTATATCCTTGACTGGTGTAGACTTTGATACCAGCATAGCAGTATATTTGCTGGAGCCTACTCGGACTTCCTATGAAATACATGAGATATATAATACGTATCTAGGAAAAAATATGAATAGTGAAGAAACACTAATAGGAAAAGGAAAGAATAGAATCACTTTTCTAGACATAGATCGAGATATGCTTGTAAAATATGGTCATCAAGTTTGTACTGCAGTAAAAGAATTAAAGAAGATTCTTGCAGTTGAGCTGGAAAATTTAGAATTAAAAAAACTTTTCCAAGAGGTAGAAATACCGCTGATAAAGGTCCTTGCAGATATGGAATATGAAGGATTTAGGGTAGACCACCAGATGTTAAGCAGTCTAGGAAAAGAGTTAAATGGCAAGATAGAACAATTAGTATCTGAAATCTATGATATGGCAGGAGAACAGTTTAATATCAATTCAACAAAACAGCTTGGGGATATATTATTTGAGAAACTTAAGCTGCCTGCAATAAAGAAAACAAAGACGGGTTACTCTACGAATATAGAAGTACTGGAAAAGCTTAGCAAAAAACATCCAATCATTGCAAAAATTATAGAATATAGACAATATGTTAAGCTTAAGTCCACCTATATTGATGGGTTGATTGATGTAATCAACGAAAAGACAAAAAAGATTCACTCCAGTTTTAACCAAACAGTTACTGCTACTGGTAGAATCAGTAGTACGGAACCAAACCTTCAAAACATTCCTATTCGATTGGAGCTGGGGAGAGAAATAAGAAAAGTTTTTATTCCAACTGATGACAATTATCTGCTGTTGGATGCAGATTATTCGCAAATTGAGCTGAGAGTGCTTGCACACATTTCTCAGGATCCAGGCCTGATGGAAGCTTTTGAAAAAGAGCAGGATGTACATACTATGACGGCCTCGAAGGTTTTTGATGTTCCATTTGATCAGGTAACTTCTCAACAACGCAGCAGTGCAAAAGCAGTTAATTTTGGAATTGTCTACGGAATTAGCGATTTTGGTTTAGCAGAAAATTTAGGCATTACCAAGAAAGAAGCACAAAAATATATTGATGAGTATTTTGATAAATATAGAGGCGTTAAATCCTATATGAATCAGGCGGTTGAGGAAGGTAAGAAAAATGGATATGTAACAACGATCCTTAATCGAAGAAGATATATACCAGAATTGCTGTCCAGTAATTATAATATCCGTTCTTTTGGAGAAAGAACGGCAATGAATACCCCCATACAAGGAAGTGCAGCAGATATTATAAAAGTAGCTATGCTCCGTGTATATGATGAGTTGAAAAGAAGAAATCTGAGATCAAAGCTAATTCTTCAAGTGCACGACGAACTGATCGTTGAAATACATCAAGAGGAGATCGAAGAAGTGAAACAAATTGTAAAAAAAGAAATGGAAGAGGCTATTCAGCTGACAGTTCCATTAAAAGTGGATATCCATTTGGGAAAGAGCTGGTATGATACAAAATAGCAAGGAGAAGAGAGTATGAAAGTTATAGGACTCACAGGCGGGATTGCATCGGGCAAAAGTACAGTATCTAACTATTTAAAATCTAAAGATATTCCTGTAATCGATGCCGATCAAATAGCTAGAGAAATCGTTAATATAGGACAACCTGCCTTAGAAGAGATTTGCTTAAACTTTGGCAGCAAAATTCTAAATGCAGATAGAAGCTTAAACCGTAAAGCCTTAGGAGAAATTGTGTTTTCAAATGACAAGCTATTAAAAAAGTTAAATGAGATTACCCATCCAAGAATAATAAGCAGAATTATTAATAGAATAGAACTATATAGGGAAAGTAAAAAAAATTCTATTGTATTTGTGGATGCGGCTTTACTAATTGAAATGAATATGAGACAATTAGTTGATGAAGTATGGCTTGTAAAAGTAGACAAAGAAACACAGCGAAGACGGTTGATGGATCGGGATGGATTTTCTTTTGCAGAAGCTGAGAATAGGATTAATGCACAAATGTCCATGGAAGAAAAAGTGAACTTTGCAGATGTAGTAATAGATAATAATAATGGAATTGATTATTTGTACACACAGATTCAGAAACGGCTAGATGGGTTAACCGGCAATTTTTCGGAGGGATAGCATTGATTTTAATCGATTTAAAAAAATATCGTTTTTGGATTTTAGCAGTGCTTATCGTAATGTTACTTGGTCTGACTGTAAACGGCTCCCGGTGGGTAATGAAGATGATATATCCGCTGCACTATAAAGAGTTAATCTTTAAGTATGCTGAAAACTATAATTTAGATCCGTATTTAGTTGCTGCGATTATACGCACGGAAAGTAAATTTTATGAGAAAGCGCAATCGGGTAAAAATGCAAGAGGTTTGATGCAGATTGCACCGATTACAGGGGAGTGGGCTTCTAAAGAATTGAGTGTAAAAGATTATGATGAAGAAATGCTTTTTATTCCAGATTTAAATATCATGATAGGCTGCTGGTATTTAGACAGGTTGCGTATGGAATTCAAAAATAATCTTCCGTTAATGCTGGCTGCGTATAATGGCGGCAGCGGAAATGTAAGAAAGTGGCTGAATGATCCCCGATATAGCAGTGATGGGATGACTTTAGATCATATACCTTTTCTGGAGACAAAAGCATATGTCGATAAAGTATTGAAAAGCTATAAAATATATAACATGATATATAGATAACAGATATATGCTGTTATCTATATATTTATATAATGCAGCAAGTATTTTGTTGAACATTAAAAAAAAGTCCATTATAATTTAATGAGACAATGGATATCTTTGTTTCTCGGCAATGTATTTGTACCATTGTATATTCAGAAAGGAATGTGATGAAATGAAACCAATGACAAGTTTAGAAGATATAGAAAAGCTTAAGATAGAAGAAGGCCGTTTGCTGCATTCTGCAACTCACGAAGAAATATTAAGTGCAGCAACAACCGATGTTTATTTTTTAAGAACAATGGATTTGTTAAAAAAGATGGATCTGGATAAAAGTATCGTAACTGCGGAGATTTTTGCGAGAAGACCGGGCGTGTTCTGTGGGATTGAAGAAGTGAAAAATATTTTACGGGATAAAGATGTGGAGGTATGGTCCGTAGACGAAGGGGAAACTTTTGAGGAAAAGGAGACATTGGTAAGAATTAAAGGGCCCTATAGCAATTTTGGAGCCTACGAAACCATTATTCTGGGTTCTCTAGCAAGTGCCAGCGGTTGGGCAACAGCTTCCAGGGAAATCAAAGAGGCGTGTGGGGAAAAATCCTTTCTCTGCTTTGGAGCCCGGCATGTGCATCCAGCTGTCGCTCCTGTGATGGAGCGTGCTGCATTAATTGGCGGAGCAAACGGCGCCAGTTGTGTTCTTGCTGCAAAGATGATGCACATTGGTGCCTCCGGTACACTCCCGCATGCTGCAATGTTGATTGCCGGAGATACATTGAAGATTGCCAAAGTCTATGACCAAGTTATGCCAGAAGATCATAAACGGATTGTTCTAGTAGATACTTTTAAAGATGAAGTTGAAGAAAGCATTCGTATCGCCAGTGAGTTAAAAGAACGATTATTTGGTATACGCTTAGACACGCCAAGCGAACGAGGCGGTGTAACCCCTCATTTAGTAAGAGAATTAAGAAGCAAGCTGGACCATGCAGGTTTTCAATATGTGAAGATTTTTGTCTCTGGAGGATTGTCTCCCGATAAGATTCGAGCACTATCTGCTGCCGGTGCTGATTCTTTTGGCGTTGGAAGTTATATATCTGGTGCATCGGCTATTGATATGACTATGGACATTAAAGAGGTAAATGGTGAAGCTGTAGCTAAAAGAGGCAGACTACCAGGATTGATCGATAATCCAAAGCTTAAGAAAATGAAGTAATGAAAAATATTATGAATGGTAATGGAGGCAGTGATTATACGGAGGTATATCAGTGAAAAAAAGAGGATTTTTATTCTGTATTTGCTTGATATTTATCATCGTGCTTGCAGCTGGGTGTGAAGATGTCGAAGATATACAAAACATAGAAGAGAACGTTAATAGTCGCAGGAAAATCAATCATAACAATGAATTGCTGATACCTGTAACAAAATTTGAGACACTAAATCCAATCATGAATACGGATAATAGTATTTATCACTTGAATATGTTAATCTATGAGGGCTTATTGAAGCTAGACGGCAATCAGCAGCCGCAATCTGCCCTCGCTACTGGATGGGAAGTTTCGACAGATGCCAATACATGGACTTTTACTTTGCGAAATAATGTGAAATGGCATGATGATAGTCCGTTTACAGCCGAGGATGTAAAATTTACCATTGATGTATTACGTTTAAGTAAAGGGGGAAAAGAATCATCTATTTATGGTTTTTATACGGACCGTATCAAAGAAGTGAAGGTTTTGCAAGGGAATAAAGTAAGTATTGTCTTTGACAGTGGGGCAAATGCTTTTCCAGAGCTGTTTACTTTTCCTATTTTGCCAAAGCATAAATTTAAAAGTGTCCAGGAAGTATATACGGCAAAAAACCTAACGCCTGTTGGAACCGGGCTTTACAAGGTTAATGAATACCATAAGTCAAGGTATATTAAATTAGTAGCAAACTCTGATTATTGGGGAAAACAGCCAAATATTAAAACAATTTTCGCAAAAATTGTACCAGATAAAGAAACCGCTTTAACCTCATTAGAAGCAAATGAAGTTGCTTTAGCAAAGTCTAATGATTTTGACTGGGAAAAGTATAGCGAAGACCAAACTTTAAAAATTTATGAACATATGACCCAAGAATTCGAGTTTCTAGGCTTTAACTTTAAAAGAGAACTAATGCAGAATAAAAATGTTCGACAGGCTATTGCCTATGGAGTTGATCGGCAAGCACTGATAAATGACATTTATTTAGGGCATGCGACCGTATCCGATGTTCCAATAAACCCAGATTCATGGCTCTATGATGAGAATGAAAAAAAATATGGGTATGACCTTACCCGGGCTAAAAACAGCCTGGTGGAAAACAACTGGCAAATCAAATATCCTAATCCCTACTTTGAAAATGAAGCGGGTCAGAAGTTAAGCCTGCATCTATTGGTAAACAGTGAAAACAATTTAAGAGTAAGAACTGCTGAAATGATAAAAAATCATTTAAAAGATGTTGGAATAGAAATAATAATTGATAAAGTAAGCTGGGAAGAATATTTGAGTAGGCTTTATTCAAATAATTTTGATATGGTTTTAGGAGGATGGCAGCTTTCAATAATCCCAGATTTAAGCTTTGCACTATATTCTGCCAGCGGTACTACAAATAATTTTATTGGATTCAGTAATCCGGAAATGGATAATTTGTTAGTTACTGCTGCTGTGACTACGGATGCCCAAAAGAAGAAGGAAATATATAGTGCAATACAGGGGAAAATCACAGAAGAATTGCCTTATTTTGGTTTATTCTTTAAAAACAGTTCTGTGGTCATAAGAGATTATGTTGGAGGAGATGTTAGTCCGAAGCCGTTCAACATTTATTATAATATTGAAAATTGGATTCTTGAAGACATGGAAGAATAGACTTCCAGAAAATTACAATAAGATTATTAAAAAGTAATCTTGACATTTATAAAGAATGAATTTATACTATATAAGTAACTATTTTACTAGGTAAAAGTTACTAACTAAGAATTTAATACTTTTTGCGGATGTGGTGGAACTGGCAGACACACTATCTTGAGGGGGTAGCGGTCAACCGACTGTGCGGGTTCGAATCCCGCCATCCGCACCATTGTAAATTTAGGGCATGATGCCCTTTTTTTATTTTTACTTTGTTTCTAAACAAAATGTGATTTGCTAGCAGCATGCAAACGGAAGAGAAAAAATAATATAAAATTCTATAAAATAACAAAAAAAAATTGAGACTCTTTTGAGCTTTTTTATTTGCATATATTAATCGCGGCATCACATACTAATGATGAGGTGATTATATGAGAAGTAAAAACACAAGAAGTACACCTAAGAGCAATGAACTTAGCAAAGAATTTCTTGAAGAATTTGGATTAGTGCCTAGTGGAAAAGAGAAGCTAGCAGATAAAGTAGGGAAACCTGGTCAAAACACGAATACTCAAAATACACAAGACACTCAAGAATTAGTAGGAGAGTATTTGAAACAACAGCAGTGGATACCAAGCGAAGATAACACTTTGAGTAATAAAAAAGGACAATAGAATTCTATTCGTAATGAGCCCATGAAGGGCTCTTTTAAATTGGAGCTTTAAATTACTATCTCTATTTTGAACGGAAGGTCGTAAGCACTGCATAGATTGCAAGAGAGACCAAGCATCTATCATTGCAAGGTATAGGTACTGGAATAGAACTTCACAACAGATATACAGAAAACAATTGCCGGGGTTTAGTTCTCTGGCTTTTTTTGTTTTTAGACTAAAATTTTATTCCTATACTATTTTGTAGAAAACAGGAGGAGAATTTAATTATATCTCGAAAATCTAAATAATGTTAATTATTGTAATAATTCAAGTATATTAGATATCCTTGTGCCTCCATTCACAAGTCTCATTAAATTAGGTACAAAAAGTGAACTTGTCTGTTCGGTAATATATCATTAGATAAAATCGATGGCATTTATCTGCAGCGGCTTATATATATTTAATAAGGTTATTTAAGGAGGGAAAAATTATGTTTTTTAGTAGTTATGTTTTAATTTTTTTGATAGTTATAGTGATTGCGGCTGTTTTGTTATTAAGAAATATTAATAAGAAGATGTACACACCTACTCAAGGTGAAAAAATAAAGAAATATGAAAAACCATGCAAAGCCCTTTTGGTGGTTGATGTACAAGAAGATTTGACCGGTCCAGGGGCTGTCAAACCTTACAAAGATACAGAAGAAAAAATTGTAATGATAAACAAAATAATTCAGTATGCTTCTGATTCAGGTATGGAAGTAGCTTATATTAGACACGGGTTTAAAGACAACTTTATTAACAGAACTTTGACACGTAGTAGATTGATTAATGGACAGCCAGGAATTGAAGTTGATTCAAGAATCAATGTAATAAATAAAAATGATTTTACAAAAAAAATATCAGATGCTTTTTCTAATATAGATTTAAACAAGTTTTTAATTGATAAGCAAGTAGACGAGGTCTATATTACCGGACTTGATGCAGTGTATTGTGTATACTACACGTCCATAGGTGCTCTAAATCGTGGTTATAAAGTTACTGTAATCGAAGATGCAATAATGACACATAAAAATATGAGCGATGTAGTTAGACTGTATGAGAAAAGTGGAATAACTTTATCTTCTGGCAAAAATGTCATAGAGGCGCAGCAAGTCTATTTGGCTTGAATATTATAAACGAGTGATATTCAATACAAATGTATTTTATGATAACGTAAAAGAATATGCTAACGAAGTTATTATTAATTAATAAGCATGATTGGAGAGTGGATTCGTTGATTAATATTGGAATACTAGTTTTTGAAAAAATTGAGGAACTAGATTTTATTGGACCTTTTGAAGTTTTGTCATACGTAAATAAAATAAAGCCTGAAAGCACTAATGTGTGGCTTGTAAGTGATGAAGAACAATCGATTCGAGGATATAACGGACTACGTTTTTTCTCAGATTATACTATTGATAATTGTCCACAATTAGATGTATTAGTAGTTCCCGGTGGTCAAGGAAGAAAATTGGCTATGGAAAATGAAAAAATTCTTAGTTTCATAAGAAATAGATATGCTGAATTAAAATATTTATCTTCTGTGTGTACAGGTGCATTGATAATTGCTGCTACAGGGCTTTTGAAAGATAAATTAGCCACTACTTATCATACCGCTTTTGATGAGCTTTCTGAAATGGGGGTAATTGTTAAGTCATCAAAGGTAGTACAAGATGGAAAAATCATTACAGGTGCAGGTGTTTCTTCAGGGATAGATGTAGGCCTGTACTTATTGAATAAGTTATTTGATGAAACAACAGCTCAAAAAGTAGCAGACAAAATTGAATACTACTGGCACAAATATTAACCCGCAATTTATAAAAGAGTTAAAGTTACTTAAAGAGTCATTTTAGACTCTTTTTTTATGAAAAAATTATGGATCATTTAATTCTAATAGAATAAGAATAAGGCACAAAATAAACTGGAATGTATATTTATAAGAACTTTGGTTAAGTTCCTGATAATTAAAGAATTTTCAAAAAATACACACAATAGGCAGGAAATCCCTTTAAGATATAGAATATAATATGCAGAAAACCTCGAAAAAGGAGAGACTGCCATGATAGAGAGACAAGATAGATTCAATGAGGAAATTGAAGAGTTAAAAAGCATTTATAAAAAGCTGGATGAAGTAAATCAAAAAAGATTGGAAGAGGCGATCATACTATTGAAAACAAAGTTTTCCGAAAGGCTTAGAGTATGATGCTTTAGAAAAGATGAAGTATATACTGTTTTTTAGGACAATCTCCTACCCGTGAAAGAGTCGGATAATCGGGAAATATACTACAATACATTTTGTTTTTTTGTATAATATTATTTTTTTCGTATTTTTTGAAGGAATTTGACATTCTTCATAGAATTATTATCTTTGGATAAAGTTGGACAAATCGTGAAACTTTGTCTGAATTTTCAATATATTGTACTGAGATAGAGTGTATGGAGAAGGATATCTATAGTTGACTGAAGTCTATCAAATAGTAAGGACTTTATTTTAATCAAGCGTAGATAGAGGATGTTAAACTGTTTAGGGGGTTGTTTCAAATGACAAAAGGTTTTAAATTACGGGTTATTGTAATGTTCAGTATTCTATGTATAATGGTAATGTCTGCAGCAGCTTATGGGGAAGAAGCCAATAAAGGAATCACAGTAGCAAATGAAGTAAATGTCAGAAAAGAACCTGAACAGACATCTGATGTAATGACGACCCTAAAACTCGGTGAATATGTGAATATAAAGGACAATGAGGATGATTGGTATTTGGTTGAGTTATCAAACGGAAGTACTGGATGGGTGTACAACGATTTAATTATCCCCGTTGAAGAAAAGAAAGATTTAATTAAAAAAGGTTTAATTACCGGGGAGAATCTGAATGTACGAAAAAGCCCGGATATGAATGCTGAAGTTGTAAAAACGATAGGAAAAGATACGCAAGTAACGATCGTAGATGAAATGGATGGGTGGTTTCACATCATTCTACAGGACGATCTAAAAGGATGGGTTCATAGTGATTATGTTTCAACGAAGCCTAACTATTCAACAGGAAGAGTGACGGGCAGTAATGTAAACTTAAGAGCAAATCCATCTATGGATGCAAAAGTGCTTATAAAGTTAAATCAAGATACCTATGTTGCAGTAAAAGGCTTTCAAGAGGGTTGGTATAGCGTTATAGACGGCAGTGACAGGGAAGGTTGGATTCACCAGGATTTTATAGCTATTGTACTGGATAATAGCGATGCTTCAACTCCGGTTTCCAGATCGGCTAGCCGATTTGCAGGCCTTGCAAAATTAGGTGAGTATGCAAAAGGATTTTTAGGAACACCCTATAAATATGGAACCAGTGGACCAAAAAGTTTTGATTGTTCAGGCTTCACTTCCTATATATTTAAAAACTTTGGTGTTGTTTTGCCAAGAAGCTCTAAGGATCAAGCTACTGCAGGAGAAAAGGTATTGAAGAAAGATTTAAGCTTAGGTGATTTAGTATTCTTTGATACAGTAGGCAAGATTGATGGAAAAATAACACATGTTGGGATGTATATCGGTGATGGCAAGTTCATACATGCGTCCTCTGGGAGTAGCGCAAAAAAGGTAGTTATTTCAGAACTCAATGAAGGTTACTATAAAGATCGGTTTGTTACTGCAAGAAGAATATTTAACTAAGAAAATAAACCCTACTACAGATTTTGTAGTAGGGTTTTATGCTTCTTGATTGTTTGTATCATAGGAAGACTTTTTTGCCAGAACTTTATCTACATATCGAATGGTTTCTTGGAAGGGCGGAATTCCTTTATACTTATCAACGTTTGCAGGACCAGCGTTGTAGGCTGCTAAAGCCAGGTTAATATTGCCACTATACCGATCAAGCATACTTCTTAAATAACGAACGCCCCCATCGATGTTTTGCTTTGGGTCCCAAGGGTTTTTAACCCCGAGTCCTTTTGCAGTTTGTGGCATTAATTGCATTAGACCCTGTGCGCCGGCTGAAGAGAGTGCTTTGGGGTTGAAGCTGGATTCCGTGCTCATGACGGCTTTAATCAAATTGAAGTCGATTTTATATTTGTCTGCAGCTGCTTGGATCATACTGTCATAATCTGTGGATGACTGGCCAGTATCCAACTTAGAGCTTTCTAAAGCAGACTGTAAGATGTCTTCGAAGTCAGTCGTCTGCTCGTTTTTAAGAAATTTCACCTGACTTGGAAGACGGCTTTGTATATCTTGAAGTTTTTGTTGGAAAATTGACTGAATAACTTTATTATGTATGTGAATCCACTCCTTTCTCAGTATAAAATAATTGGAAGAAAAATATCACAATAACAATATCGGACAAATTTCCAAAAATCTTTATGATATAATGAAGAAAAAGTTATTTTTTTATTCAATTATCAGATCATGTTAAGATCATTGGGGGTGAAAATGTGCATAGATCCATTGTGCACATTGATATGGATGCTTTTTACGCTTCTGTAGAACAAAAAGATTATCCAAATCTCAGGAATAAACCAATTGTTGTAGGCGGGAATCCAGAGGAGCGAGGGGTTGTCTGTACTGCATCTTATGAAGCAAGGAAATATGGCATCCATTCTGCGATGCCGACAGTGAAGGCAAAAAAGCTTTGTCCAGAGTTACTAATTATTCCTGTCCGCATGGAGCGTTACATAGAAATATCAAATCAAATTCATGAGATATTTGCACAATATACGGACTTGATCGAGCCTCTTTCTCTAGATGAAGCTTTCTTGGATGTTTGTGGAAGTGATTCTATAGAGATTGGATTGGAAATCAAGCATAAAATTAAACAAGAATTAGATTTAACTGCATCTGTAGGGATATCCGTCAATAAATTTTTAGCAAAATTAGCCTCCGGATATCAAAAACCAGATGGTTTTACAGTCATTGAAGAGAAAAATATTCAAAAATTTTTAAATCGATTACCAGTTGGAAAACTTTGGGGTGTTGGACCGAAGACAGAAAAAGAATTAAATCGTATTGGGATTTATCAAGTACATGACTTGTTGAAATATGATGAAAGAATTCTAGTAGGTAAATTCGGGAAAAAAGGTATAGAATTGTTAAACTATGCAAGAGGAAAAGATGATAGACCTGTAGAAAATAAATACAAAAGAAAATCATTGGGAGAAGAATGCACTTTTGCTAAGGATACTGATGATCTTACACTACTCAAAGAGCAGATTTATCAGCAATGTGAGGCAATTGTTAAAAAACTGCAAGAAGGTAATTTGCTTGTTAGAACGCTTACAGTAAAAGTAAAATATGAGGACTTTACTCAGATCTCAAGAACGGTTTCATTCAGCGGATATACAAGTGATCTAAAGCTGTTAAGAGAAGCATCTGAAAATGTACTGGTAAAAAAAATATCTAGAGATAAAAAGCTGCGGCTTGTTGGGATACAGGTTTCAAATATTCTACATCCTAATGAACCTATGCAAATGCAACTAAACTTTGATCATATGTTATAAAGGGGGAATGGGAATGAGACAAACCAGATTGAAAACAAGCAGGGAATATAAGGGAAGAAATATTGGGATTATTATTGCCTTTGCATTGCTTCTTCCAGTCATAGCCATTTCGCTGGGATATATAGGTACCAAATATATTGTTATTCCAAATATTTTATCAAAGCAAGAGCTTTCTCAGAAAAAAGAAATGGTACAGGAAAACCGAGAACAGCCTTCACCGCAAGAGAGCGCAAATACAAATGCAGAGACAACACAGGAGGCTTATGCCAGTACCTTTGAGATTCAAGGTTTTACCATTCACGGTATTCAACTAGGCAGTTTTTCAACTACCGACAATGCCCAAGTTTTAATGGATACTTTGAGAAAAGAAAACTTTGGAGTCTATCTATGGCAGAAGGATGGTTTTAAAGTGATTTCTATCGCACTAATGGATAGAAACGAAGTGGACAAAGTACTTCCAAAAGTCAAAGCTTTTGATGAAAATGCTTTTGTAGTCACAACGAACATACCTGTGCGTGCAGTGAAGTATAATAAGGATGATGCAAAATATACGTTATTACTTTCAAACGAAAATAGAAAGTTAATTGAAATTTATCAACAACTTTCAAAACAAATCTCTGAGGACTATATTAATCAAAATATAAAAGACTTGGAGAAAATTTCCCAACAGATACAACAGGTAAAAGAAATTAAAGAAGAGATAGAAAAAAGTGCACCTACAGCAGAATTGGGCAAGTTGAACGCTGCTTATATAGCAATGCTGGATCAAATGATTGTTGGACTTGAAGAATCTTTGATTTTAAAAGATCAAAATGCTTTTATTAGATTGCAAAATACATTCACAAGCAGTCTTTACCAATATTATAGTTTTGCGACTAGTGATGCATACTGATGGAGGGATTGAATTGAAAATTGAAGAGATAAAAAGATTATTAGAAGCTGATTGTTTGATCGGGGAAGAATGTATGGATGAGGAGGTAGATATGGCCTTCGGCTGTGATCTAATGAGTGATGTATTAGCTTTTACCAGTGGAAGGACGCTGTTGCTTACTGGATTAACAAACCCTCAAGTAATTCGGACTGCAGAGATGTTAGATATACATGTTATTGTTTTCGTAAGAGGAAAAAAACCGAGTAAGGAAGTCTTAGATTTAGCTGTTGAAAATAACATTGTTCTTTTATCAACAAAACATATTATGTATAATGCATGTGGCATTTTATTCAAAAATGGTTTAAAAGGAGTCCCTATTAGAGGAGTTGAATAAAGAAAATGGACAAAGAAAGCAACATTAACGGAATCAAATTACAGTATGAGATTATTAAAGATGATTTTTCTAGAGCAGGGGAAGCCTCCAGTAATGTAAAGAAAGTCTTGAGACAATTAGGAATTGATGATACGGTTATACGAAGAACCGCAATTGTAACCTATGAAGCAGAAATGAATATTGTAATCCATTCCGAAGGGGGAAGGATAAAGGTGCTAATTAACCCGGATCATATTCAAATCACAGCAGAAGACTTTGGGCCAGGTATTGAGAATATAGAACTTGCTATGCAAGAAGGTTATTCAACCGCTTCCAATAAGGTAAGAGAACTGGGATTTGGTGCAGGTATGGGACTGCCGAATATGAAAAGATGCAGTAATGAATTTAGCATTCATTCAAAAAAAGGCGAAGCGACTATTGTTACAATGATCATCTATATAAATGGTTAATCATTAAGGAGGAAAATCAAAATGCGCGTTAAAGATTTAGTTGAGAAAGTAGGCTTTCGGCATATAGCTGGTAAAACAGCTTTAGAAAAAGAACTTACCGGATTATACTGTTGTGATTTGCTTAGCTGGGTTATGTCCCATGCAAAACAAGGCGATGCTTGGATTACTGTTCAGACTCATGTGAATGTGGTAGCTATTGCCAGTCTGCTTGATTTAGGATGTATCATTATACCTGAGGATGCAGAAATTGATAATGCCACTGTAGATAAAGCAGTAGATGAGGACATTGCAATCTTAGCAACACATTTGAGCAGTTTTGAAATATTTAAACGGCTATATGAACAAGGTCTGAGGTAATGATAAAAGCATATTATGATTTACACATTCATACTGCTCTTTCTCCCTGTGGAGATAAGGATATGACACCGAATAATATTATCAACATGAGTGTGATTAAAGGTTTAAACGTTATTGCAATCACAGATCACAACAGTATAGATAATTGTCGTGCTTGTATTCGAGTAGGTGAAAAAAATGGAATTTTGGTCATACCGGCAATGGAGTTGCAGACCAAGGAAGAAATCCACTTATTATGCCTATTTAAAAATCTTTCAATGTTAGAAAATTTTCATGAAATTATTCTCGGTAAATTAGGTACTCAAGAAAATTTGCCAGATTTTTTTGGAAGACAACTGATCTTTGATGAACAAGATTGTATTGTTGGAGAAAATCATCGGCTATTAATTACTTCTGCAGCTATTACGCTGGAAGAAGCAGTAGAAAAAATAAGCAACTTGGGTGGTATTGCAGTTCCGGCACACATTAATAAAGGTGCCTATAGTATTATCACTAACCTGGGATTCATTCCAGAACATCTTCCAATTAATACCATAGAGCTAACTAAAAAAACAGATATACAATCTTTCCAAACAAAACACCCTAATCTTAAAAATTATAATATTATACAAGATTCAGATGCTCATTATCTATGGGAAATTTCTGAAAGAGAACATTACTTGGAAGTGGGTGAACTAGCGATAGATGAGATTTTTTCTGTACTTTCCCAGAATAACAATACAGTGAGGTGAGGGGATGAAAGAATTATCTCTCCATATTTTAGATATTATTCAAAATAGTATTTCGGCCAATGCCTCCTTGATTAAAATAATCATTGAAGAGGACGATTCAATGGACAAGTTTTCTATAAAGATAACGGATGATGGTATTGGTATGGATCGAGAGATGCTGGAAAAGGTAACCGATCCTTTTATAACTACAAGAAAAAGTCGTAGAGTAGGTCTAGGAATATCTCTATTCAAAGCGGCTGCCGAAAGATGTAATGGTTCTTTCTCTATAGAGTCTGTCAAAGGAGAAGGAACAACTGTATTAGCAGTTTTTCAAAGAAGTCATATAGATCGGGCGCCATTAGGAAATATGGCAGAAACAATTGCTACTTGTATTCATGGTAATGAATATATAGAATATTATTATAAGCACATCTATAATAAAGAGATATTTACTTTTGATACAAAAGAAATAAAAAAAATCACTGGAGAATTACCTATTATTGCTGTTGAAGTCATAACTTGGATAAAGGATTATATTCAAGAGGGATTAAATGAATTGTACAGTAAATCATGAAAAATGTGATTTTTGTCAATTCATTTTTCTTTGCTTTTGTATAAAATGCAAGTATGGTTAAAAAGTCAAACAATTGACATTTAACGACATTGCAGATACTATTATATAGTAAGAATATTTATAAACTTTCAAAAAAAATTCTTATACTTATCAATTAAGTGAATAGTAGAATAAGTATAAGAAATTTTCATTTTTGTTGGATAATACTGTATACATGAAAAACGTTTTACTTTATAATTAATATTAGTATTGCAAAGAAAAATGAGTGTTTCCTTTTACTATACTTTAAAGAATAAGGGGTGAATGTCAATGAGTTTCCTTTCCTTTCGAGGTGGTGTACATCCACCACACTTTAAGGAAGCAACGGCAAGAAAGGGAGTTGAAAGGGCAGCAGAACCTAAAGTTGTAACCATACCGCTACAACAGCATATTGGTGCCCCCTGTGAACCTTTGGTTAAACCAGGAGATAGGGTGAAAGTAGGGGAAAAGATTGGGGAAGCAAATGGTTTTGTGTCCTCTCCAGTTCACAGCAGTGTTTCCGGTGAAGTAAAACAAGTTGCTAGAATGTTGACGCCAACGGGTGAGGCAGTATGTATTGTTATAGAGAATGATGGTCTGAATACAGTACATGAAAGCGTTATACCAAAGGGCAAGATAGAGGACCTTTCTGGCAAAGAAATTCTTAACATTATCAAGGAAGCAGGAATTGTAGGCTTGGGCGGAGCTGCATTTCCAACCCAGGTAAAACTATCGCCGCCTCCAGAAAAGAAAATAGATACAATTATATTAAATGGTGCAGAATGTGAACCGTTTTTAACTGCAGATCACAGATTAATGTTAGAAAACCCTGAGGAAGTTATTTATGGATTGAAGGCTATGATGAAGGTGCTAGATGTAAATAAAGCATTCATCGGTATTGAAGATAACAAAAAAGATGCTATTGAATCTATGAAAAAAGCAGTTGAAAAGAATGATCAGATTCAGATTGTTGGACTGCATACGAAGTATCCCCAAGGGGCAGAAAAGCAATTGATTTATGCATGTACGAAAAGGGAAGTACCTTCAGGTGGCTTACCGATGGATGTTGGTGTCGTTGTGAATAATGTGGGCACAGCAGCTGCAATTAGCAATGCATTAAAAACTGGTATGCCGCTGATAGAAAGAATTGCAACCATAACAGGAAAAGGAATAAAAGAACCTAAAAACCTACTGATTAAGATTGGTGTTTCATTTAAAGAATTAATAGAACAATGTGGTGGATACAGTGGTACTCCTGGAAAGCTGATTATGGGAGGGCCGATGATGGGACTAGCGCAGTATACAGATGAAATTCCAGTCATAAAAGGTACATCTGGAATACTGGTATTAACACCAGAAGAAGCGAAGCTTCCTGAACCAAAGCCATGTATACGATGTGGTAAGTGTGTAGAGATTTGCCCCGCATTTATTCAACCGTTATTTATTAGTGCCTACGCATTACAGAATATGCATGAAACAGCAGAAAAGTATAATGCCCTGGATTGTATTGAATGTGGTTCCTGTTCCTTTATTTGTCCTTCAAAAAGGCCTTTACTACAGTCAATTAGGGTAACGAAGCGTGAAATCATCGCTAAGAAAAGAAAGGTGAAGTAAGGGGGAGGGAACACAATGCAGAATCGGTTAATCGTATCATCATCACCTCATCTGCGTTCAGATGAAGCTATAAATGTAATCATGCGTGATGTAGTAATTGCATTACTGCCTGCAACAATGGCGGGGATCTACTTCTTTGGAATGGGAGCAGTTAAGGTAATTCTTTCTGCTGTGATTGCAGCGGTTGCTACAGAAGCGGCAGTGCAA
Organism: Geosporobacter ferrireducens; assembly: GCF_001750685.1. GTDB lineage: Bacteria > Bacillota > Clostridia > Peptostreptococcales > Thermotaleaceae > Geosporobacter > Geosporobacter ferrireducens. The sequence goes on from NZ_CP017269.1 coordinate 5,593,339, forward strand.
AAATTGAGAAATCAACCTATTAGCATCAATGATTGGAGTGCAGTTGTAACCGGATTACTACTAGCTTTTAACATTCCTGCAACTGCACCATGGTGGATGCCGGCTGTAGGTTCGGTATTTGCTATAGCAATCGTAAAGCATGCCTTTGGAGGACTAGGCCATAACTTTATGAATCCGGCTTTAGCGGCGCGTGCAATGCTTCTAGCATCATGGCCTGTACAGATGACAAATTTTATAAAGCCGGGACCCGATGCTGTAAGCACCGCAACACCGCTTGCACTGATCGGAGGAATGGAAGGAGCAGGCCAAAATCTTCCTTCGCTGTTTAATTTGCTCATAGGAAATGTAGGAGGATGTATCGGAGAGACGTCTGCGATCCTTTTAATTCTAGGAGGCGTATATCTAATCTATAGAGGTGTTATTACACCACGCATTCCGGTGATTTATATTGCTACCGTTGCAGTATTGACCTTCTTGCTGGGAGGATTTAATTTTTATTTTATGAGTTACCAGGTATTAGCTGGAGGATTGATGTTAGGTGCTATTTATATGGCAACAGATTATTCATCTTCACCGGTCACGCCAAGAGGTCAAGTAATTTTCGCATTAGGCTGTGGTTTCTTTACAAGTATTATACGACTTTATGGGGGCTATCCGGAAGGGGTTTCCTATTCAATTTTATTCATGAATGTAGCTGCTCCGTTAATTGACAAGTATTCCAGACCAAGGGTATTCGGGGAGGTGAAATAGCATGCGTGAGATTTTGAAGTTAGGGCTTATTTTATTAATCATTACAACAGTTGCTGCTGCAGTATTAGGATTTACCAATGAAGTAACAAAAACTCCAATAGAAAATCAAATCATGCAGGCTAACGTATTAGCACGACAAAGTGTTTTGCCGGATGCTGAAGAATTTGAGGCTCTTGAAACCGAAATATTTAATGGTTATGATAACATTCTTGAAGTCTATAAGGGTTTACAAAACGGTACGTCTATAGGTTATACGATTAAAGCCAATTCCAACGGATATGGTGGCCCCATCGAAGTTATGATAGGTATTGGCTTGGATGGCATTGTTCATGGCGTAAGTGTGGGTAATCATACAGAAACTCCAGGTCTAGGTGCAAAAGCTGCAGAGGACTCCTTCAAGGGACAGTATACCGGTAAATCAACAGACGCTGAGCTAGTGGTTATCAAATCAGGGGTTCCTAAAGACAATGAAATTCAATCTATAGCAGGTGCTACGATTAGCTCTCGCGCTGTTACCAACAGTGTCAATATGGCAGTCCGTTTATTCAATGAGAAATTGAAATAGGAGGTGGGCTTGTGAACTTGGGAAAAACTTTTATAAAAGGTATTTTATATGAGAATCCAATTTTTATTCAAGTATTAGGCATGTGTCCAACATTAGCTGTTACAACTTCAGCAGTTAACGGAGTTGGAATGGGACTTGCAACGACTGCAGTATTATTAGGTTCAAATGTTGTAATTTCTTTACTCAGAAAATTTATACCGAGTAAAATTCGTATACCTGCCTTTATCGTAGTTATCGCGACCTTTGTAACAGTTGTCGGATTATTAATGAAGGCATTCGTACCTGCCTTAGATAAGGCCTTGGGATTATTTATTCCTTTAATTGTTGTTAACTGTATAATCCTAGCAAGAGCAGAGGCATTTGCTTCAAAGAATTCTATACATCAATCTGCCGTGGATGGTATTGGAATGGGTCTTGGTTTTACATTATCCCTCACAGTGCTGGGATCTGTGCGAGAGTTGCTTGGAGCAGGTTCTATTTTTGGATTCAGTCTTCTAGGTGCTTCTTACCAGCCGGCTTTAATCATGATTCTTCCGCCGGGAGCTTTTCTTGCACTAGGATTGTTATTAGCACTGTATAACTGGGCTTCATCAAAGAAAGCGAATCAATATTAAGGGGGGTAAACAATGTCAGTTGGAGGACTTTTCGTTATACTGGTAAGTGCTATACTGGTAAACAATTATGTTTTGTCTAGATTTCTTGGAATTTGTCCTTTTCTGGGCGTTTCAAGGCAAGTTGAAACTGCCTTAGGTATGGGGATGGCCGTAACTTTCGTAATGACCTTAGCATCCATTATCACTTATATTGTACAGGTTTTTGTATTGGATCTCATGGGCCTGGCTTATTTGCAAACCATTGCTTTCATTTTAGTTATTGCATCCTTAGTACAGTTTGTTGAAATGGTTATTCAGAAGGTTAGCCCTACGCTATATCAAGCATTGGGAGTATATCTTCCACTGATAACGACAAATTGTGCGGTATTGGGCTTAACTTTACTAAATATTCAATTTGAATATAATCTGATAGAGACAATCGTAAACGCTATTGGTGCATCAATTGGTTTTTCACTAGCGATTGTACTGTTTGCAGGTATTCGGGAAAGGCTTGAAATTGCAGATGTACCACAGATTTTTAAAGGATTTCCAATTGCACTGATTACTGCGGGATTAATGTCGATAGCATTCCTGGGCTTTGCAGGACTCGTTTAGAAGGAGGTAAGATGATATGGATATATCAGCAATTGTCCTTCCAATTGTAAGCTTGGGAGGAATGGGACTTTTATTTGGAGCCGGCCTAGCCTTCGCCTCTCAGAAGTTTGCAGTAGAGGTAGATCCTAGGGTAGTGGCAGTAAGAGATGCGCTCCCAGGTGCTAACTGTGGGGGCTGTGGCTACCCTGGCTGTGATGGTTTTGCCAATGGAGTAGTAGCAGGCAATGCGCCAGTAAATGGATGTCCTGTTGGAGGACCTGAGTGTGCAAAAAAACTTGCTGAAATTATGGGTGTGGATGCAGGGGATACGGCGAAAAAAGTAGCTAGAGTGATTTGTAAAGGAGATAGCAGCAACTGTAAAGAGAAGTTTGACTATTTTGGAATACAAGATTGTAAAGCAGCTTCTATGATCGCAGGAGGCAGCAAGAGCTGCGGCTATGGTTGTCTTGGCTTGGGAACTTGTGTAAAGGCTTGCCAATTTGATGCCATTGAGATCACAGATGGAAAAGTTGCGAGAATTATTCCTGAAAGATGTACTGCTTGTGGTAAATGTATAGAAGTTTGTCCAAAACAAGTAATTCACTTTACCCCTTATGAACAGGACGTTGTCGTAGATTGTAATAATGAAGAGACGGGAAAGCTGGTCAGACAAAAATGTAATGTGGGTTGTATTGCATGTCAGATTTGTGTGAAAGCATGTCCATTTGATGCCATGGAATTCTCAAACAATCTTGCAAAGATTAATTATGAAAAATGTACCAATTGTATGATCTGTGCAGAAAAATGTCCGACAAAGGCAATCTATGCAAATTTTGAAAAAAGAAGAAAAGCTGAAATCATTGCGGAAAACTGTATTGGATGTACAATATGTAAAAAGCAATGTCCGGTTGATGCTATTGAAGGAGAATTAAAACAGGTACACACAGTTAATGCCGAAAAATGTATTGGCTGTGGAGTTTGTGAAAAGAAATGTCCTAAGAAAACGATTAAGATGTCTTAATATATGCAAACAAAAAGGAACGGTTCCGAAAGGATATGTTCCTTTTTGTTTTAAATATGGAAATCATAAGAAAAAAATACTACTTGTAATGAGAATTTCAAAATGTTAAACTTAAACTGGGTTTAGAATTGATAGAAACAGCATTTTAAGCCATAAAGACTATTGAACAAAAGTTATATTTCATGAAGAATTTGGTAAAATTATAAATAAGACATAGTGAGATGATAAGCTTGACAAAATGGGATAAGATATTGATAATTATGGTTATTTGTTCTAGTGTACTTGGAATGTTCTATGTTAAATCCATATCTACAAATAAGGCCAATCTTTATTTAGCTATTGAAGTAGATGGAAAACCTTATAAGACAATTTCTTTAGGCGGGGCCCAAGCAAATCAAATAATTACAGTAGAAACTGCTGCCGGAAGAAATGTCATTGAGGTAGAAGGGAATCGGGTAAGGATCAAAGAAGCCGATTGTAAAGATCAATTGTGTGTTAAAATGGGGTGGCTCTCTAGGTCAAATCAGATAAGTGTTTGTCTTCCAAATAGAGTTTCTGTCAAGCTGATTGGTGGAGAAACAAATGATATAGACATTATTAGCTATTAGAGGGGGCCGATATGAAAATACGAAATATTTTATTTTTATCTTTAATTGTTGCAACTGGAATATGTCTTCATATCATTGAATCATCTATCCCGGTTCCTTTTATCGTGCCGGGTGCGAAGCTAGGACTAGCTAATATTGTAAATCTAATTACACTTGTATTATTTGGGTTTAAATATGCGATTTTTGTAGCTGTCACAAGATGTATTGTTGCTGCATTGGGAACAGGTGCTGTAACTGGCTTTTTCTATAGTATTTCAGGAGCCCTTTTTAGTACAGTGGTTATGTGGGTTGTATTTAAACATTTTTCACGTTTTTTTAGCCTGATTGGTGTGAGTATATTTGGCTCTATGGCCCATAACATTGCACAGCTTACTGTTGCAAGTATAATGATCCATAATCCTTTAATTTTCACCTATTTGCCGATTATGATACTAGTCAGCCTTTTTACAGGATATTTTGTTGGCCTTGCTTCGATATATGCAACAAAACATCTAAAAAATATTGTTGCGAATCAAAATGATTCGTTTCAAGAGAACAATCTACAATAGGAGGCTTGACTTGTTATGAAAGTAAAAAGTGCAAATCCACTTATTCTTATTGTATTGTTAACAGTAGGAGCAGTTATAGGTGGTGTTTTAGGAGAAGTATTTAAGCAAACTGTACCTATATTGAACTATGGCAAATCAGTAGGTCTGCAGCCCTTTACATTGGATCTCAGTGTCATAAAGCTTACTTTTGGATTTATGCTTCATTTAAATCTCGCGGGTGTCATTGGCCTAATAATAGCTCTATTTATATTTTCAAGAATGTAGGTGACAGATTTGAATAAATTAATTTTGGCTTCTGCTTCTCCACGACGAAAGGAAATTCTAGAGAATTTTCAAGTTCCCTTTGACATAATACCTGCAAATGTTGAAGAAAGTATTCATGAAGGAGAGGAAGCTAAACAAATAGCAATGGCTTTGGCTTTCGAGAAAGCATTAAATGTCTTACAGTATTGCGAGGCAGATGATATTGTTATTGCAGCAGATACAGTAGTATACAAAAATGAGATCTTTGGCAAACCATTGAATTATGAAGATGCTTATCGCATGTTAAATCTATTGCAAAACGATATACATGTTGTAATTTCTGGCATTGCTGTTATGCAAAAATCGACTGATATCAAAATTGTTGATTTTGAAAGTACAAAGGTTAAGCTAAAAAAACTGGAGCATGAAAGAATTCAGAAATATATTGAATCTGGAGAAGTTTGGGATAAAGCAGGTTCTTATGCAATTCAGGGAAAAGGCTCTCTACTGGTTGATTGGATTAAGGGTGATTATTTTAATGTAGTAGGTCTCCCTATATCAAAACTTGATGACATCTTAAGGAAGTATTTTAAGATTGAACTCATGTGAGTAAAACGGGATGCTGGATAAAAAGGAGTCCGGATACGGATCTTTCTTATAAGGCAAACCTTAAAAAAAGTAATTGACGATGGTCAATTTTGTGCTTTATTGAGGTAGGTGGTAGGTAGTGATAAATCCAAACCAACGTGTCTTAATCAAAAGGATGGCTGAAAATGAGAGGCCTAGAGAAAAACTTGTAAAGAATGGCGTTTCCTCTTTGTCTAATGCAGAACTGTTGGCAATACTGATAAGAACAGGTACAAAGGATGTTTCTGCTATAGAACTAGCTCATCGTATTTTGGCTATGGATCATGAGGGAGTGAAATATCTTGCCGATTGTACCGTCCAAGAACTCAGTGAGATAAAAGGAATTGGCCCATCTAAGGCTTGTCAAATCGTTTCAGCCATTGAGATAGGACGCAGAATAGCAAAAATAACACCTACTCAAAGCAATCAGATTACATCTCCAAAAGATGTAGCCGATATGTTTATGGAGGAAATGAGATATCATAAAAAAGAATATTTTAAGATTCTTTTGTTGAATACCAAAAACAGCATTATCGCTACAGAAATTATTTCTATTGGAAATCTCAATGCCTCCTTGGTGCATCCTCGAGAAGTATTTGTAAAAGCGATTAAAAAAAGCGCTGCTTCAATTATACTGTTGCACAATCACCCGAGTGGGAATCCTCAACCTAGCCAAGAGGATATATCGATCACCAAAAGATTAATAGAGGCTGGTAATATTATTGGTATAGATGTATTAGATCATATTATTATTGGAGATGGTTGTTACAAAAGTTTAAAAGAGCTTTCCATTATATAAGATCACGAATGTACAATTAGGAAGGAGCAGAATTCATGGGAGTGTTTCAATTTTTTTCAAAAGATATGGGAATAGATTTAGGAACTGCTAATACACTGGTTTATGTAAGAGGAAGAGGAATTGTTGTTCGGGAACCCTCCGTTGTGGCAATCCAAGAAGATACGAGACAGGTTCTTGCAGTTGGTCAGGAAGCGAAACAAATGATTGGTAGAACCCCTGGAAATATAATTGCTATAAGACCGCTTAAAGACGGTGTTATAGCCGATTTTGATGTAACACAAAGTATGCTGAAATATTTCATCAGAAGAGCATATCCCAAAAAATCTTTATTTTTTCAGCCTAGAGTCGTTGTAGGCGTTCCATCTGGAGTAACGGAGGTTGAAAAAAGAGCTGTCGAAGAAGCAGCCCTGCAGGCTGGTGCAAAGGAAGCTTATTTAATTGAAGAGCCCATGGCAGCAGCAATTGGTGCAGGATTGCCTGTAGAAGAACCAACAGGAAGCATGGTGGTGGATGTTGGCGGTGGAACAACAGAAATCGCAATTATTTCTCTTGGTGGTATTGTTACGAGTAAATCCATAAGAATTGGCGGCGACGAGTTAGATGAGGCAATTGTTCAATATATTAAAAAAGAATACAGCCTTATGATTGGTGAAAGAACTGCCGAAGAAATAAAACTAAAAATTGGTTCTGCCTATCCTAAAGGAAAAGAAGACAAACTAGCCATTCGCGGAAGAGATTTGGTTTCAGGATTACCGAAAACTTTAGAAATATCATCTACAGAAATAATGGAGGCATTGCATGAGCCAGTAAATGCAATTGTAGATGCAATTAAGTATACTTTGGAAAAAACACCTCCAGAACTGGCTTCTGATATTATGGAATTCGGTATTATGCTTACTGGCGGTGGTGCATTATTGGATGGATTAGATCGATTAGTGCGAAGAGAAACAGGTATGCCGGTTAAAATTGCAGAAGAACCTTTAGATTGTGTAGCGTTGGGTACAGGTAAAACCATTGAGGAAATAGAAACTCTTAGAAGAGTTCTCATTTCTCCAAAGAAATTGGGATAAAGTGGTGAATTGGGATGAAGGTGCTTTTAAAAAGAGGTGCATTAATGATAGTAACAGCTGTTACTATCATTCTCATTATTATAATGGGAATGTCTATAGGTGGAAGAGTAAAAATCAGCGGTCCTGAAAATGTTTTTGGCAGTATGTTTACCCCGGTGCAGCGTTTCCTTTACAGCGGCGGACAATTTGTAGAAAATACTATTAGGCCTATCTTCGCTTTTAGACGCATTGATAGGGAAAATAAGAAGTTAAGTGAAGAAAATGAACAGCTAACAAAACAGCTTGTCGAACTTCAATTAGCGCAAAGTGAATTGGAGGAATTAAGAAATCTGTCGAAAGCCTTAAACTATGTACAGGAAGAAGATCGATTCCATCATGTTTCTGCCAGTGTGACAGGGAAAGATACGGGAAATTGGTTTAATATTTTTACCATTGATGTAGGAACGAGAGATGGAATAAAAAAAGACAGTCCAGTCGTAAATGGCAATGGGTTGGTCGGAAGAGTATATGAAGTTGGAGAAAACTGGGCGAAAGTTATCACCATCATTGATAACAAAAGCTCTGTAAGCTTTGAAATATTAAGACAGAATGAATACATTGGTGTCATCAGAGGAAGTGTTAAAGCAAGTCTTACAGGATATCTCATTGATCCGCAAGCCGAAGTAGTTGTTGGAGATAAATTAATTACATCTGGTTTGAGTATATACCCAAAGGGTATCGTGATCGGAGAGATCAAGGAAGTTTCAAAGAAAGAAGATGAGCTGTTAAAAACAATCACTGTAGAACCGGCTGTAAATTTCAAAAAGATCGATAAAGTTATGGTATTAATATCCCAAGGGGAATAGCAAAAAAAGGAGTATTGTGCATGAGAATTTTTGCAGTATCTATGATTCTAATAACGAACTTTTTATTACAGTCAACGCTTCTCCAGCATTTTAGAGTTTTTGGCATCCTTCCAAATACAGCACTCATCCTTGTCGTTCATTTTTCTATTTTATGGGGAAAGAATAGAGGCGCATTGATCGGGTTTTTTGCAGGGCTTTTGCAGGATATTTTTTTGGGGAATGTCTTTGGTGTAAATGCATTAATTTATATGCTGTTAGGATATAATATCGGAATGCTGGAAAAGGCTATATTTAAAGATAATCCATTAACACCGGTGCTGTTTACAGTATTATCAACAGCAATTTATCATCTCTTTCTTTTTTCGCTCATGTATATTTACCAGATACGAACAGACTTCTTACCTCTTTTAAGAAACGTTATTCTTATAGAGGCAGTCTATAATGGATTACTTTCTCCTTTTATTTACAAGCGGCTATACGAGTTTATTAAATTACCTTATATTAAGGTTAAAACAAGGTGATCAATATGTTAGAAAAATTGAAGGATCGATATAATCAAGTTATTCTCTTTTTTGCGGTATTTATTATAATACTGTTTATTAGGATATTTACACTTACGATTGTTGAAGGTGAAAAATATCAAGAAATGGCTGATAATATTCGCATTAAAAAGATACCGATTACTGCACCGAGGGGTGAAATTCGTGATCGATATGGTAGATTATTAGCTGGAAACAAACCAAGTTTTACTGTTCAAATTATGAAGAACGAACTTATTGATGAGCAAACAAACGAAATTGCTATCAAGCTTTTAAATATTTTAGAAAAGAATGGTGAAAAATCAATTGACAATTTTCCTATCGTTTTGGAAAATGGAAAATATATTTTTACTTATGATAATGAAATTGAGGATTGGCTGGAAGAGCAAGGAATTTACGAAACAAAAGATGCACAGGAAGTTTTTAACATTTTAAGAGAAAGATTAGAAATTGACCCCAAAGCAGATGTTTTTGAAGCACAAGCGGAAATGCAGCAATATCACGGTATATTTCCGCCAATCTCTGTTAAGACAATGAAGTTTTTGCAGGAAATGCAAAAAGAAAACTTTTTGCAGAAATATAACTTAGATACAACCTTGACTGCCGAAGAAAGTTTTATTGCATTAAAAAAGAGATTTAACATTCCGGATACCTATAACTATGGCGATGCTAGAAAAATATTAATTCTCAGACACGAGTTGAGAGAGCAGGGATATAGACAATATCAACCAGTAAAAATTGCTCTTAATGTATCTAACAATACAGTAGCGGCTATTGAAGAAATGAATATGGAGCTCCCTGGTGTAAATGTTGAAATGGAACCTATTCGACATTATCCATATGATTTTCTTGCATCTCATGTTATTGGGTATCTGAGTAAAATTTCTGATAATGAAAAGGAAAAATTTATTAATGAATTAAACTATAAGCCAAGTGACTTAATTGGAAAAGATGGTATCGAAAAAGTTTATGAACAAAACTTAAAAGGAAAAGATGGCGCTAAATACGTTGAAGTAGATGTATACGGAAGATTGATTAATGTGTTAAGAGAAGAGAATCCTGTTAAAGGTGAGAATGTTTATTTAACAATAGATGCTGAGCTGCAAAAGATTGCAGAAGATGCCTTAGAATACGCTTTAAAACAGATCCAAGTAGGTGGAACCTTTGAAAGCCAATGGGGAAACTATAAATACAGCAAAGTATATAAAAATGCCACTTCAGGTGCTGTAGTGGCTTTAGATGCAAAAACCGGAGAGGTCTTGGCGCTTGCTAATTATCCTTCCTTCAATCCCAATCTTTTTTCTACAGGTATTTCTTCAGTAGATTGGAAAGCATTGCAGGATCAGAATCCAAGAGACCCCATTTCGCCGCTGCCATTATATAATATCGCTACAAGAGCAGCTATTCAGCCAGGTTCAACCTTTAAGATGATAACAGGGTTAGCTGCTATAGAGCAGGGATTAAGTCCAACTCATAAAATGTATGATAATGGTTTTATACAGCTTGGTTCCAGGAGTTTCGGATGCTGGTTGTGGAACCGAAGCAAGGCAAAGCACGGATGGGTAGATTTGTACAGGGCCTTGGAGGTATCCTGTAATTATTACTTCTATAATGTGGCTACAGGATGGGATCATTACAAAAATCAACCTTTACCGGGAGGTATGAATGTAAACAAGCTTTTGGATTATACAAGAATGTTTGGGTTAGGTGAAGCAACGGGAATAGAAATATCGGAAGCTGCATATGGCGCACCAAATCCGCAGAAAAAAACTGCCAGTATTAAGGCGATGTTGCGAAGGCATATTAATGCAAATGCAAAGGAATATTTTACACCAGAAGTAATTGCAGACAGAGCACTTCTGGAAAAACAAATAGAAACCATTGTGAATTGGGCTGAGGAAAACCCTGGAAGAGGCGAACTAATCAACAGAGTCAGTCAACTAGGGGTAAAAAAGGAAAAAGTTGAAACCCTTGCAGATACTGCAAAGTTCAGCTATTTTAATCAAGCGAAATGGACAAAGGGAGATACATTCAACCTTTCAATTGGTCAGGGGGAACATGCCTATACACCATTGCAAATGGCCAATTATATCGCTGCGATTTCAAATGGAGGCTATAAAAACAAGGTAAGTGTAGTAAAAAAAGTAGGAAATGATTTCTCCTTTGAAGAAGATTTTCAAAACGAGGAAAATAGAATACCTTTAAAAGATTATAACAACTTAAATCACATTAAACGGGGAATGGCTGATGCGGCACAGGGAGAAGAAGGAACCTCAAGGAGTGTATTTGCAAAATTTCCCCTTGAAGTAACTGCAAAAACTGGTACAGCGCAAAGAGCTGGAAAGATACAGCCAAAAGATGAAGGCGAATATCTTCGAAAGTATTTAAGATGGATCGCACCAGGTTTAAAAATAGAACAGGTTGAAGCAAAAGCGAAAGAGATCATGAGAGAAAATAGAGACCAGTATAAAGATCTAGGTTTAGCTATGCGACAAGCGATCAAAGAACTTACGAATAATCGGGTAACAGATGCAAAAATGGACGAGTTTAAGGATAATTATGATAACTTCGCGTGGTTTGTCTCTTTTGCCCCCTATGACGACCCTCAAATCGTTGTGGTTTCTATGATATTCCAAGGTGGTTCTGGAGGATACGCAGCGCCGATCGCAAGAGAAATTATGGCTGAGTATTTTGGACTAAACAACACTGGAGAGAAGATTAATCTAAAAAACACACTTACACAGTAATTACTGTGTAAGTGTGTTTTTTTATTACTACTTTTTCCAATATGACTTTTTTGCTAAAAAAAGAGGAATTGCTACTGTTTTGAAGAATATATAGTGATGTAGATTTATGAGTTTTCTGGAGGTCGTAGTAGTATGTCTAGAAATAGTTGTGTAGAGTTCAAAGGAAGTAAAGAAGGTATTATTATACATTTTGATGGAAGTGTTGATTTTAACAATTTAAAGACGCAACTTATCTGCAAAATTGAAGCAGGTAAGCACTTCTTCAATGGTGCAAGAGTTGTTGACTTTATTGGGAGAGTTTTAACAGAAGATGAAAAAAATGAAATAAAAGAAATCATACATAACTCATACGGTATGGTAATCCTTGAGAAGAAAGAGGAGAATCCAATTAGACTTACTGAAAAAAAGGCATTTGAAGGAATTGAAGAAGGTAATACAAAATTTTTAAGAGCAACTGTCAGATCTGGGCAAAAAATCAACTATCCAGGCAATGTAGTGATTATTGGAGATGTAAATCCTGGTGCGGAAGTGGTTGCAGAGGGAAATATACTGGTCATGGGTGCAATGAGAGGTTTTGCCCATGCAGGCTCATCAGGGAACGAAAGGGCTTTTGTTGCAGCATATTGTCTTCAACCAACGCAACTGCGAATCGCGGAAATAATTGCTAGATCCCCTGATCATGATACGATTAAACCAATCGTACCAGAATTAGCTATAATAAAGGATCATACTGTGGTGATAGAGCCATATCTCCCCAATAAGTAAATTTGTAAATATGAAATATTGACAATGGAGGGAATGAAAATGGGTGAAGTAATTGTCATAACTTCCGGAAAAGGCGGCGTAGGAAAAACAACTACAACTGCCAACATCGGTGCCGGATTAGCGTTAAACGGAAAAAAAGTAGTAGTTGTAGACGCTGATATCGGATTGAGAAATTTAGATGTCGTGATGGGATTGGAAAATAGAATCGTTTATGATATTGTAGATGTTGTAGAAGGCGTATGCAGATTGAGACAAGCCCTTATCAAAGATAAGCGCTTCGAAGGTCTTTATCTTCTACCCGCAGCTCAGACTAAAGATAAAAATGCGGTAAATCCACAGCAAATGCAGGAATTGTGCAGCGAACTAAAGGAGTCCTTTGATTATGTTATAATAGATTGTCCGGCTGGCATTGAGCAAGGTTTTAAAAATGCAATCGCAGGGGCAGACCGGGCTATTGTTGTAACCACACCGGAAATTTCAGCTGTAAGAGATGCCGATAGAATTATCGGTTTATTAGAAGCAGCAGAATTAAGAAATCCGTTGCTAGTGATTAATCGTATACGAATTGAAATGGTAAAAAGAGGAGATATGATGAATATCGAAGATATGATCGATATTCTAGCGATTGACTTATTAGGGATTGTACCAGATGATGAATCAATCGTTATATCAACCAATCGAGGTGAACCTGCCGTTATAGAAGAAAAGTCAATGGCTGGAAGAGCCTATCGAAATATCACAAAAAGAATTATGGGCGAGGAAGTACCTTTTTTACAGCTAGAAGGAGAAGAAACTTTTATGTCAAAACTTAGGAAGCTATTTGGTGTAGGCAAATAGTTTTGAAGGGAGCGTTGTAACAATGGATTTTTTTAAATTATTCAGTAGAGAAGATACTTCAAGCAAGAATGTGGCAAAAGAAAGATTAAAACTAGTTTTAGTCCATGACCGGACAAACTGCTCCTCGGATTTCCTGGAAATGATTAAAGGAGATTTGTTAAAAGTAATCTCTGATTATATGGAAATTGATGAAGAAGGTACAGATATCAAAATTACTAAAACAAAGCGGACTGCTGATGAAGCTATGGTACCTGCTTTGATAGCAAATATTCCGATTAAAAAAATGAAAACGAGGTAAAAACCGACGATGTCGGTTTTTTATTGTCTACGAGCGTGCAATTTTCAAACTTAGTAAAAATTGCAGCCATGAAAAGGAAATGATAAAATCATTTAATAATAAAGATTGAGAAAATTCAGGTCCATATGATATAATTGTACCGGAAATTGATTGTAATAGAAAATAAAGCCTTGTTTACTTTGTAAATATTTTAAAATTTCAGATGTTATGCTGGACAACCTTACTTTAGTTATAGAGGCTGTGCTATGGCTGTGTATACGATTGTTTTAAATGCAGGAAAGAGTAGAATGAAAATTTAATTTAGAGAGGAGATAAAAACAATGAATATCGCATTGATCGCCCATGATAGAAAAAAGGAAGATATGGTGAACTTCGCTATTGCCTACAAGCATATTCTATCTCAATGCCAGCTGGTAGCTACAGGAACTACGGGAAGGATGGTGCAGGAGGCAACGGATTTAGAGATTAAGAGGTACTTATCAGGTCCATTGGGAGGAGATCAACAAATTGGTGCTGAAATCGCCAATAATAGTGTGGATATGGTGATTTTTTTTAGAGATCCCCTTACTGCACAACCCCACGAGCCGGACATATTAGCATTACTAAGATTATGTGATGTACACAAGATTCCAGTTGCAACCAATATTGCTACTGCTGAAATATTATTACGAGCCATGGAAAAAGGAGATTTCCAATGGAGAGAAATTATTAAATAAAAAAGGTATCGCCCACTATTGGGTGATACCTTTTTCATAGCTTATTTATATATTAATCTTTACGCCTTTATTTCTTACTAAATATCTCCATTGTCTCATTAACCATGGCATTAGGTAATGATCAACACCAAAGGAACGTCCTGCTCCACCAAGGCATGCAATAGAAGTAACCAGATACCAGTAATCCCACAATCCTGTAGAGAGTAAGAAATTGATATTCATACCAATAGATACAATTGCTGCAATAAATGTAAAGGTTCCAGTAATAAAAGCGATACCCAATCCTAATTCTGTGATAACAATGAGCCGTTGAAACAACATGGCATTAGGAACAATAATGTTCTCACATATCCAAGCATACCATTCCGGAGTATTTTGTCCGATCAGATTCATCCCTTGCAAAACAGCACCTGTGGCAGTATCAACAACCTGAGAAGCAGAGGCGACAGCTTCGACAGCTTGAGAGGCAGAAGTTGTGGCTTCTACGGCTTGGGAAGCAGCAGCAGTAACATCAGCAGCACCCGCAGCCACTTTTTGTGCATAAATAGATACTTTTGAAAACCATCCATCGCTATACTTATGAATGCCTTGCATCAACCACATATATCCTAAATAAACACGCATAATAACCATCCAGAAAGAAAATGTTTCTGTAGTGAGATGCTTTTTAATGATATTGTCGTCCTTACGTTGATGAGTGAATTGATGCTTCAAGTAGCGGATTACTTGTTCAAAACCACCGATGCCAAATTGATAGTGGACATTTACCATATGCTTAATAAACATGGCAAAGATGCCTGAGGTCTTCATACCCATCGTGTCTGCAACTGCATACTTGCGACCGATAGAAACCATCACGCCATGTAATTTAGGTTTGCATTTTTCCAAAGGCTTGCCATGAATCATATTGGCAATATTGAGTGCAGCACTTTTTCCAGTATGCAATGCAGATTCTACTAAAGGTGGAAGTGCAGAACCTTTTTCTTCAACAAAATAAGAGTTATCACCTACAAAAAATACATTTGGATTTTTGGTGGATTGAGTATATTCATTCACCTCAATTCGGCCCCGGCCTCTTGCTGCAGCAGGAAATCCTAGTGTATCAATAAATCGATTTACTTTGATACCACCGGTCCAAATTAGTGTATGTGTAGGAATAGAAGTACCGTTATTCATTTGGATTTCATCAGCTGAAACTTTTGAAATCGGCGAATTCGTCATAACTTTAATATTATTTTTTCCCAAATAATTCATAGCTTTTTCTATTAAGCTTTGATCAAGAACCGGTAAGATTTTATCCATAGCTTCTACAACAATCAATTGTACTTCACTTTTTGATATATTGTGTTCTTTGCAGAGAACCGGCGTCCATTGAATTAATTCACCAATCATTTCAATGCCTGTAAAACCACCGCCGCCCACTACAAAAGTTAGATAGGATTTACGTTTTCCAGGATCCATTTCTTTAGAGGCCAATTGAAACATGGTACGGATATGCTGATTGATCTTTTTAGCATCCTCTAATGACCAGAGTGTAAAGGCATTTTCTTCCATACCATCGATACCAAAATAAGCTGGTTCACTACCGCATCCGATTATCAAATAATCGTATTCATATTGACTTGATTCGGATAAAAGATTTTGATTATCAAAATCAATGGATGTAATCTTATCTTGAATAATCTCCACATTAGTATATTTAAAAATATCCTTTAAATATACTTTTACACTTTCTTCATCTACTCTATTTCCAGCTACTTCATGGAGTTCTGTTAATAAAGTGTGTCTTTCATGAACATCGATAATCGAGATCTTTACTGGTTCTTTTTTAAGCTTTTTATGTAGCGTTAGAGCTGCTTCTACGCCTGCATATCCAGCACCCAGAACGATTACTCTTTTCACATAAAACCCCCCTTAAGTAATAAATAATATTAATGGATAGTATTGATATAAATTATACAAGTTTATTATATCAGAAATGTCAATCCAAGTATAATGATAAAAATAATAGAAAATAAGATTATATAGGGGAAAACTTAGAGTATCTACAGATTTTGATTTATTAAGAAATTTATGGACGAATTCAGAGGAAATTTATTTTTTTACATTTGACAGTTTTTTATTTAGGATATATTATTAAAATGGAATGAAACAAATATAAACTTCTGAATAGAGTCCCAATGCATTTTGTATTGGGGTTTATAATTCTTATCGATAAAGACAATCATTGACGAATGGAGGAAGTAGATGTTCAAAAAAATCTTTATAATAATTTTAACTTTGTCAATGTTACTTACAGGATGTACAAAAGAGAAAACGTTGATAACAGATTCAGCTTATATGTTAGGTACTTATCTGCAAATTAGCATTTGGACAGAGGATCAACAAAAAGGAAAAGAGGTCATTGCGGAGTGCTTTCGCAGAATACAGGAAATTGAACAAAATATGAGTGTCAATATCGAAGACAGTGAAGTGACTAAAATCAATAAGAATGCAGGCATAGAACAAGTTGCAGTAAGCAATGACACTGCCTTTGTATTAGGAAAAGCAAAAGAATATGCTGCTTTAACAAAAGGTGCTTACGACCCCTCCATAGGGCCTTTAGTAAAATTGTGGGGCATTGAAACGGATCATGAGAGGGTGCCTGAAAAAAATGAAATTGATGAAGCCCTCAAATACGTAAATTATAACGCTATTCAAATTCAAGATGAAAACAAGATTAAACTTGCAGATAGAGGAATGTTTATCGATTTAGGTGGTATCGCCAAAGGGTATGCGGCTGATGAAGTTGCAAATATTTTGAGAAAAAGAGGCATTCAACATGCTATGGTTAATTTAGGGGGTAATGTATACGCATTAGGCAACAAAATCGATGGGGATGATTGGAAGGTGGGGATTCAGAATCCTTATGAACCAACAGGTACCCATATGGGTATTGTGGAGATAAATAATATGACGGTTGTATCTTCTGGTAATTATGAAAGATATTTCATGAAAGGGGATATACGATACCACCACATTATTGACCCTAAAACAGGATACCCTGCAGAAAATGGAGTGATTAGTACTGTAATTATAAGTAATTCTTCCATTGATGCAGATGCATTATCTACAGGTATATACGTTCTAGGACTTGAAAAAGGAATGGAATTAATAGAAAATATTAATGATGTGGAATGTATCATCATAACAGAGGACAAAGGTGTTTATTTATCCTCTGGCATGGAGGGAAAATTAAAGATCTCTAACGACACATTTTATCTGGCGAACTAAGCATTTTGTACAAAGAAGGTGAAACGATGAGCTACTGGAGTAAATATCCTCATATTCAAACAGAGATGGATAAAGTAGAAGAAATCTTGACAGATACAGTAAAAAGTAGAAGAAAAATTGTACAAGATGCTTCTATGGACTTAATTCAAGCAGGAGGAAAGCGAATCCGCCCTGCCCTAACAATTATATCCGCTCAATTCGGGCAGTACGAAAGTGACAAAGTGACTACCCTAGCAGCTGCTTTAGAATTATTTCATACAGCGACTTTGATTCATGATGATATTATTGACAATGCGAGTGTACGAAGAGGCGTTGAAACGGCGCAGTCAAAGTATGGGAAAGATATTGCCGTATACACGGGAGATTATTTGTTTAGTAAAGCATTTTTACTAGTATCCCATATAGATGGAGGGCAAAAGGTTACTCATCTATCTAGGTTTATTAAGTCTATATGTGAAGGGGAAATCGAGCAGCATGCTGCAAAATACAATAGCTCCGGTTCTGTAGTGACCTATCTGAAGAGAATTAAGTATAAGACAGCTCTCCTGTTTGCTCTTTGTTGCCAGGTAGGGGCTGAAACGGCAAACTGCAGTCCAAAAATGATTCGGAGTTTGCGAAGGTATGGAATGTCTATAGGAACGGCTTTTCAACTAAAGGATGATTTGATTGATCTTACGGGCGATGTAAAGACTACAGGAAAACCAGTTGGCAGTGATATTCTAGAAGGAGTCTACACAATGCCTTTATTGTATACGCTAAAAAACAATTTGTTTAGGAAGAAAACCTTAGACTTATTAGATAAGGGAAACTTAGAGCATAAAGATATCTACGAGATTATAAGCTTCGTAAAAGAGGCTGGAGGCATAAAATATACGCAAGAATTTGAGAGAAAATATTATCATAAAGCAAGGCAGACGCTAAGACATCTGCCGAACCACCCGAATGTGATCATATTAGATAAACTTATAGATGAAATGGCAATCAGAGTGAAATAGTAATCTTATAAAAGGAAAAGGACTAAAGCTATCTACAGTTTTAGTCCTTTTGTAATAATTACTTTCCAGACAAAATATATTATTATCATAGAATACAAAGGGAGGGTAATTATGAACAGATTCTATGGAAGAATAAATGTAAATAAACCAAGGCTAACATCTTATCCAAACTATACACACAGTTATCCGGGAACACAAAATAGGGGAAAGACTTTATATAAAAAGTTATTAAGCCAGGTAGTTATTTGCATTATACTCGTACTTTTAGCAATTTTACTAAAGACAATTAATTTACCGATAACGAATAAAGCAACGGAAGCCATTAAAACATCTTTAATCGAAAGCATGGATTTTAGAGGTTCTTTTAATAAAGCGATTCGCTATGCGAAGGAAATTCCTAATTTTCCTGAAAAAGCGGTTGCAGTTTTTCGGAATGGCGAAAAGCCTATTCAAGAGAATATTTCCTTCGTTCCACCTATTCAAGGAAAAATCATGTCAAGTTATGGAGAAAGCTATGATGCAGTACTAAATATAAAAACCTTTCAAAGAGGAATCGATATAGAGCCAAACCAACGACAAAATATTATTGCAATTGGACATGGTGAAGTGATAGAAATTGGAGAAAGCAGCACATTAGGAAAGTATATTCAGATTCAACATAGTAACAATATCATTTCGCTATATGCAAATTGTTCCGAGATTGCTGTTCAGCGAGGCGACAAATTAGAAAAGGGTGAGAAAATTGGTATTATCAATGTTGGGGAAAGTGAACAAGAAAAATATTTCCATTTTGAGCTCTGGATAGATGGAGATGTAGTGGATCCAACCCAATATATACAATTTGATAGAATAACACTTTAACAAAGGTGGTTTATTCGATGCGGTTATTAAAACTTTATGACATCGAAATTCGTTTGAACCTACTGCTATGCATTGGGTTTATTTTCTTTTTTTTCTTTGGATATGTTGAAAATGCCATCATTTCTTTCCTTTTAGTTTTCTTGCATGAGTGGGGACATACAATAGCAGCTTATCTTTTCGGATATCATGTAGAATATATTGAAATCTTCCCATTTGGAGGTGTAGCAAAACTCACAGAGAATATAGGCGTAGATCCATGGCAGGAGATTATCATAGCTGCTGCTGGACCCTTTACTAGTTTTTTATTAGCTTTGATAGGCTATCAATTTTCTGTACTTTGTTCGATGACAAATGATTTGATAACCTTTTTTATCATGGCAAATTTAGTAATCGGTTTTTTTAATTTATTGCCGGTCATTCCACTGGATGGTGGAAGAATCTTACGTGCATACCTTGCATACTTTGTTGGCTTTAAACGAGCTACAAAAATTAGTCTATGGATCTCTAAAATCCTTTGTGTGGTGCTAGCTGCATTCGGTTTCTATATAATGAAATATAATCCTATTAATATCATATTATCTTGTGCAGCTCTTTTTATTTATGTTGCAGCCCAAAGAGAATATAATATGGCAGCTTTTGTATTTATGAAGGATATTACTGAAAAAAAGCAATATCTTCTTTCTAAAGGCGTTCTAAAAACAAAGCACCTCGTTGCAGTTCAGAATTCTTCTGTAAAGGAGGTAATGAATCAGTTTCTTCCTAGAAAATATCATATTATTACAGTAATGGACACGAGATGTAATATTGTAGGAACACTTACAGAAAATCAGATGCTTGAGGGTATGATACAGTATGGTGCAAATGTTACCCTGGATAAGTTGTTAAGATAAGTGTAAAATGATAAAATAGTTATGCTTCATATAATCTTAGTATTGTTGCATTTAACTACAAAAGGATACAAATAATAGGAATAAGATTGTTTTTGATTAGGAGGACAAATGATGAATAAAGCTGTTTTAGAGGAATTGCTGTACAATGTTGAAAAACCATCCCGTTACATAGGAAAAGAAATTAATAGTATAGTAAAACAAATGGATCAAATTTCAGTTCGGTTTGGATTTGCTTTTCCGGACATCTATGAGGTTGGCATGTCGCATCTCGGAATGCATATTCTTTATAATCTGCTGAATCAGCAAGAGGATGTTTATTGTGAACGTGTTTTTGCGCCTTGGACAGACATGGAAAAGCAATTGAGAGATAATAAAATTCCTCTTTTCACACTAGAAACCCATAGTTCAATAAAAGCGTTGGACTTTTTAGGATTTACTTTGCAATATGAGTTGAGTTATACGAATATTATTAACATGCTGGATTTGGGACATATACCGCTAAGAAGTTTCGAGCGGGGGGAGGATGATCCTTTTGTCATTGCAGGTGGGCCATGCTCATATAATCCTGAACCATTGGCAGAGATCGTAGATATTTTTGTGATCGGAGAAGCTGAAGAGGTAATTCTTGAGATCGTCGAAGAATACAAACTGTGGAAACAGAAGGGCAAGAGTCGCCATAGTTTCTTAGAACATATTGTAAAGATACCGGGCGTATATATTCCAGCTTTCTATCAAGCAATGTATGATGGAGAAGGTAAGCTAACGGATTTTTTTCCACTTTCCGAAGAATATCCCAGGGAAATCACAAAAAGAATTATTGAAAACTTGGATGAAATCTATTATCCGGAAAAGGTGATTGTTCCGTTTATGGATATTGTTCATGATCGTGCTATGGTAGAAATCTTCCGAGGATGTACAAGGGGATGCAGATTTTGTCAAGCAGGAATGATTTATCGTCCACTAAGAGAAAGATCTCTAGATAAAGTAAAAAAAATGGCAGATGAATTAATCAAGAATACAGGATATGAAGAATTATCGTTGGCATCTCTCAGTACAAGCGATTACTCCCAATTGGAAACATTGGTACGACATCTTATTGATGAATATGGAGAAGAAAAGGTTGGCATATCGCTACCATCCTTGCGATTGGATTCTTTTTCAATGGAATTAATCAAAGAAATACAAAAGGTAAGAAAAACCGGATTAACCTTTGCTCCGGAAGCGGGAACCCAGCGCTTGAGAGATGTGATCAATAAGGGTGTAACAGAAGAAGATTTGATTAGTACTGTCGAAAAGGCATTTTCAATGGGATGGAGCAATATAAAGCTTTATTTTATGATTGGACTTCCTACAGAGACCTACGAAGATCTAGATGGTATTGCAGCCCTTGCCCACCGTGTTGTAGAAACCTACTATAAGGTCCCTAAGGAAAAAAGAAATAAGGGTTTGACAGTTACCATCAGTACATCTTCCTTTGTTCCAAAGGCTTTTACCCCTTTCCAATGGGAAGTGCAGAACAGCCTAGAGGATATAAAAGAGAAACAAAATTACTTAAAAAACAAATTAAGGCATAAGAATATAAAATATAGTTATCATCAAGCAGAGACCAGTTATTTAGAAGGAGTTTTTGCAAGGGGCGACAGACGAGTAGGACAAGCTATAATTAAAGCTTGGGAGCTGGGGTGTAAATTTGACGGATGGAATGATTTTTTTAATTACGAACAATGGATGAATGCTTTTATACAATCGGAACTTGATCCAAACTTTTATACATCTAGAAGAAGAGAATATGAAGAACGATTACCTTGGGATCATATACAGACAGGTATTCGAAAACAATTTTTAATCAACGAATCTGAAAAAGCCAAAGAAGGGATCTTAACGCAGGATTGCAGAATGAATTGTACAGGATGCGGAATTAATCAAGGCTTGATAGGCGGTGTTTGCTAATGTATAAAATTAGAGCACGATACACAAAAACAGATATGATGAAATTTATCTCTCACTTGGATCTTGTGAGACTAATGCAAAGAGCTTTTAGAAGGGCAGAAATTCCTATGGTCTATTCTCAAGGCTTCAATCCTCATCCAAAGCTTACTTTTGCGACAGCCTTATCCGTAGGTGTTTCCAGTGAGGGAGAATACTTGGATGTAGAGATCAAAAGCTTTATTGATCTGGATGTATTTAAATCAAAAGTAAATCAAGTACTCCCAGAAGGAATGAGAATACTTCAATGTAAATATATGGAGCAAAAATCTGAATCCATAATGGCAGTGATTGAATATGCGTCTTATCTGGTAAATGTAAGATTAAAAGAAAGTGCTGAAATAGAACAGATTAAAAATAGCATCAACCATTTTTTATCCTTAGAGGAAATTTTAGTGCTTAAGAAACCAGGTAAAAGGAATAATGATAATAAGAAAGAAATAAACATAAGAACATACATTAATCAGTTGGAATTATTTTCTATTGAAAAAGATGAGCTGATGCTGAAAATGGTATTGGCAACAGGAAGCAGAGGGAACTTAAAGCCTGAAGTTGTTATACAAAAATTAGCAGTAGATGAACAAATCCCTTTAGAGATAGAAAAAACAAGAATTCATCGATTGGATCTTTATGCAATGGTAGATGGAAAGATGGTGACACCTATAGTGTAAGCCATAATTAATGCCTAGGGGGATTGGTGGAATGAAGGAAATAGTCGTTGATGCCAGTCTAAATCAGACTAGAGTTGCTTTGCTAGAAGATGGCGATTTGGTAGAGATTTATATTGAACGGGAAAGTAATAGAAGAATGGTAGGGAACATCTACAAAGGGAGAATAACAAATGTTTTGCCTGGTATGCAGGCTGCTTTCGTAGATATCGGGTTAGAAAAAAATGCATTTCTTTATGTAAAAGATGCGATTCCCAGTGATTATACCGAAAGCGACAGTAAATCTACGAGAGAAGTATCTATTAAAGATGTTGTGAAAAATGGACAAGAGATTATTGTACAAGTGACTAAAGAACCTATTGGAACAAAAGGGGCAAGAGTTACAACCCATCTAACTTTTCCAGGCAGATATCTTGTCTTAATGCCTTATGTAAATTACATTGGCGTCTCTAGGCGTATCAAAGATGAAAATGAAAGAGAACGTATCAAGAAAGTAATGGAAGAAATTATACCCAATAATATGGGCGTTATCGTAAGAACTGCTGCAGAAGGAAAAGAGCAGAAGGACTTGAAAGAAGACTTGAAGTTCTTGATTAAACTATGGCAGCGAATTGAAAAAGAAAAATACTTAGGTTTTGCGCCAAAAACTATCTATAAGGACCTTGATTTATTGCAAAGAACGGTTCGCGATATGTTTACAAACGATATTGACCGGTTTGTTATTAATAGTAAAGAAAAATATGATACCATCTTAGAACTGGTAGAATGGATTGCTCCTCAATTAAAAAGCAGGGTAGAATTTTTCGCGGCAGAAACAGATTTATATGATACTTATAACATTGAGGTTATGATTAAAAATGCACTTTCCAAAAAAGTTTGGTTAAAAAGCGGGGGGTATATTGTAATCGATCAAACTGAAGCATTGACTGCTATTGATGTAAATACCGGTAAATATGTAGGAAGCGTAGATTTAGAAGATACAGTTTTGAAGATCAATAAAGAGGCTGCAAAAGAAATCGCCAAACAACTGCGATTAAGAGATATTGGCGGGATTATTATCATTGACTTTATTGACATGAGTCATCCTGATGGAGAAAAATCAGTTTTGGAAGTACTGCAGCAGGCATTGGCAAATGATAGGACCAAAACAAATGTATTAGGCATAACGCAGCTGGGACTCTTGGAGATGACAAGAAAAAAAGTAAGACAACGAATCAGCTCTGTACTTCAAAAAAAGTGTCCCTATTGTGATGGTTCAGGAAGAGTTCTTTCAGAACATAACTGGATTCATCAATTAGAGAGAGAAGCAAAAAGGATTTCTAAGCATACAAATGCAGAAGCAATGCTGGTAGAGGTAAATCCTTTTGTGTATAATGCTTTAAAACAAGAAGAACAGCATATTCAAATATTAGAAAATGAGATTGGTATAAAAATATTTATTAAGAGTGTAGAGGATAATGCCCCAGAAGAATTAGTTATCCGATCCATGGGGAGTATAGAGAAGATTAATAGTTTATTATATAGGGAACAATTGACAGTAAAACGTTGACATTTAACAACTGTTATGATATTATTTATATTCGTAGGTAGCCGCACAAATCGGGTTGCAAACGGAAACGTACCTGGGATTTGGCGAGACTGGTTAGAGGAGGTGTAACGATGTACGCAATTATTGAAACTGGTGGTAAGCAATATAGAGTCCAAGAAGGAGACACGCTTTTCATTGAGAAATTAGAAGCAAGCCAAGGTGACACAGTAGAATTTGATAAAGTTCTAGCTGTTTCCAAAGATGGCCAATTAGTTCTTGGAACACCGGTTGTAGGTGGCGCTAAGGTTTCTGCAACTGTAGTTGAAAATGGTAAAGGACCGAAAGTTATAGTTTTCAAGTACAAGGCAAAGAAAGATTATAGAAAGAAACAAGGACACAGACAACCGTATACAAAGGTGAAAATCGAACAAATCAATGGATAAGGCTTGTGAAGTCCTATGATTATTATTAGAGTTACAAGAGATCAAGAAAAAAACATCATTAGTTATTTAGTAAAAGGACATGCAGATTACGCGGAGCGTGGTGAAGATATCGTTTGTGCAAGTATATCCATACTAGCACAAACTGCGATTTTAGCGCTGCATGAAATTGCTGAAATTGACATAATGTATGAAGTGAATGACGGCCATGTGTTCTGCAAGCTGCCCGATGACCTTTCCTCCGATCAGAGAGAAAAGGCGCGTATTATACTAGATACGCTGTACATCGGCATTAAAGGGACACAAGGGATGTATGGAAGATATATTGATCTTCGTGATGAGGAGGTGTAGAGAATGTTGCTATTTCATATAGATCTACAGCTATTTGCAAGTAAAAAAGGGGTAGGTAGCTCCAAGAACGGTCGTGACAGTGAAGCTAAAAGACTTGGCGTAAAAAGAGCTGACGGACAATTGGTAACTGCCGGAAGTATATTGGTAAGACAGCGTGGAACCAAAATTCACCCTGGAAATAATGTAGGTAAGGGCGGAGACGACACCCTATTTGCTATGGTAGAAGGTGTTGTAAAGTTCGAAAGAAAAGGTAAAGATAAGAAACAAGTAAGCGTATACGAAAAAGAAGAAGCAGTTGCTAAATAATAAAAAATCCACGCAATTAAAGCGTGGATTTTTTATTGGGTTCATCAATCTTATTATGGATATAGAATAATTTCCTGCTGATAGGTTGAATATATACATATAAAAGCATAAGTAAATATAAAATAAAGCTGTTGACAGCCCATATGCAGTTGATATAATAAATTTATTAGAAAATGAAGTAAGTTAAACTGCTTGATGACATGAAACTTGTTGTTTTTTGGAGAATAAAAATATATTGAATACATAGTTAAGGGTGATATATAATGTTTGTAGACAAGGCAAGGATATTTGTAAAGGCAGGGAAAGGCGGAGATGGTTCTGCTTCTTTCAGAAAAGAAAAATATGTTCCTGCAGGAGGCCCGGATGGTGGCGACGGTGGTGACGGAGGAGATTTGATCTTTGAAGTGGACGCAGGCTTAAGGACACTAATGGACTTCCGCTACAAGAGAACATACATCGCGGAAGATGGAGAAAACGGTAAAGGGAAAAAAATGTTTGGTAAAGATGCCAAAGATTTAATCCTGCGGGTTCCACCAGGAACAATCGTGCGTGATGAAAAGACCAATCTTATTATTGCTGATCTGACGGATTCTGGGCAGCGTGCTATAATTGCAAAGGGTGGTAAAGGGGGTAAGGGAAACGTACACTTTACCACTGCTACAAGACAAGCACCGAATTTTGCAGAGAGTGGAGGACATCCTGAAGAAAGATGGGTAATCTTAGAGTTAAAATTATTGGCTGATGTTGGACTTGTTGGATTCCCAAACGTTGGTAAATCCACAATTTTGTCAATCGCTACTAGTGCTAAGCCTAAAATTGCCAATTACCATTTTACTACCATTACACCTAATCTAGGAGTCGTAGAAATCGATAAAAAGAGCTTTGTATTGGCAGATATACCGGGTTTAATTGAGGGGGCCCACGAAGGTATTGGATTGGGATTAGAATTTTTAAGACATGTTGAGCGAACAAAACTATTGATTCATGTTGTTGATGTATCAGGCATAGAAGGGCGAGACCCACTAGAAGATTTTAATAAGATCAATGACGAATTAAGACACTATGATCAAAGACTAGCTAAAAAACCTCAGATTGTGGCTGCCAATAAAATAGATTTATTATCTGATACAGAGAATTTTGATAAATTTAAAAAAGCAATAGAAGAACAAGGATATGAAGTTTTCCCTCTTTCTGCTGCAACGAAAGAAGGCATTGAACAGTTGCTTCGTTATGTGGCGAATAGATTGGATGAAATACAAGAGGAACCTATATATGAAGAAGAAGAGACCTTTAAATATTATAAGCTAGATGAACAAGAGAAAAATCAGATCATCGTTAGAAGGGAAAACGATTATTATGTTGTAGAAGGAAAACCAGTAGAAAAACTGATGTATTCCACCAATTTAAGTGATATGGATTCATTAAGATATTTTCAAAACTTTCTTAGAAAGAGGGGTATTGTGGATGAACTGAAAGCCTTAGGTATTCATGATGGCGATACAGTGAAAATTTATGATTTTGAATTTGAATATTATGATTAATGATGAGATGGAGGTCAAAGATTTCATATGAGCTGTTTTAACTGCCAAAACTGCAAACAAGGATCACCTGCATATTTCTGTTTAGAAAAAAATGATTTTGTCATTAATGAATCCCAAAATTCACAGGCTTTAGAGGATAAAATTAGGGGTGGATGGAAAAAAGGAAGCAAAAACTACGAAATTCATAGAAGAAAACTCAGAAAAGAGATTGAGGTTTAATAGAGGAGGATACAATTGCTAACTGGAAAACAAAGAAGCTATTTAAAAGGACTTGCGAATACAATAACTCCGATTACTCAAATTGGTAAAAGCGGTATTACTGATAGTTTTATTGCACAATTAGATAGTGCTTTAGAGGCAAGAGAGCTTGTTAAAGTACATGTATTAGAGAACAGTCTTCTGGATTCAAAGGAAGCTGCAAATGAAGCTGCACAGTTGACAAATGCAGAGTTTGTACAGGCTATTGGAAGTAAATTTGTTCTATATAGGAAGTCTAAGGAAAATCCTAAAATAGAGGTGCCGAGGTCTTAAATATATAACACAAAATAAAAAGCTCAGGATATCAACTGAGCTTTTTATTTCGTATGAATTTTATTATAATCGTCCCGCATACAGCATTTGCAAAACTGAAATTCGGGATACATTAATATATGAAAGATGACTTGAGATTTTGTGTCATACATCTTTATGTAGGGATCTATAATCTTTTCTATATTACAGCTTTGTTTTTTATTTTCCAGATCATGAATAGTTTTTGACAAAGGATTTAGATCAACAAGATATTTTCTTTCGCAATATGCTTTTGATTGTCTCACCATATCACCAACCTCCTGATATATAAACTATTCTAGAAAAGTAATTAAATTCCTTTTAATGAAGAAAAATAAATATACAAAAGGAATCCGTTTATCGTAAAAAAAGGAATATTTGTTTTTTTGTTGTCAAAACCATACAATTATATATAATATAATTACAATAAAGATCAGATAATTTACCTTGGAGGAATAAATATGACTTCGATCAGTTCACTTGACATTATTCAACGTGAAAATCGCGATTTTAAAAAAGTAGGAATTATGGGTGGCACCTTTGATCCCATTCATTATGGTCATTTAGTGATAGCAGAACAAATTCGCTGTGAGTATCAATTAGATAAAATTATTTTTGTTCCCGCTGGAAATCCACCGCATAAACTAGATGCAGACGTTAGCAATAGCAAGCATAGATATTTTATGACATTACTGGCTACAGTAACAAATCCGTTTTTTGAAGTTTCAAAAATCGAAATGGAAGAAGACGAAATATCTTATACGATTCATACATTAACAAAATTAAAGAAGATATTTTCAGAAGATGTGCAGTTGTTTTTTATTACAGGAGCTGATGCAATATGTGATATAGAAAATTGGAAGGATGTAGAGGTTCTTGTAACTATGTGTGATTTTATTGCTGCAACGCGCCCGGGATTAGAGTCTCCGAACTTAGAAGAAAAGATACAGCAATTACAACATAAGTATAACTCATCCATTCGAAAAATGGATGTACCCGCATTAGCAATATCATCGACAGATATAAGGTGCCGTGTTAGAGAAGGACAATCTATTAAGTATCTTTTACCGGAATCTGTAGAGTATTATATCTATAAACACGGTCTTTACCGCTAGGAGGAGATATAATGAAAGATTTGTCATATATTGAGAATCATATCAAAGAAATGCTTACAGAAAAAAGATACCAACACTCCTTAGGCGTCCAAAAAACTGCGATCCAGCTAGCCAAGCAATATGGGGCGTCTATTGAAAAAGCAAGTATTGCAGCTTTAATTCATGACTGCGCCAAAGATCTATCTATTGAGCAGTTATTGAAACATGCTGCACAATTTGATATAATAATTGATGATCTTACAAAATTCCATCCTGAGCTGTTACATGGGGCAGTTGGAGCAGCTTTGGCGAAAAGCTTGTTTAGTATTCATGACGAGGAAATCATTGATGCCGTTAGATACCACACGACGGGTAGAAGCAATATGACAATGTTAGATAAGATCATTTATTTAGCTGATTTTATTGAACCCTCAAGAAATTTCGATGGAGTGGATCAGCTGCGTGCGATGGCTTCATCCAATCTGGATAGAGCTACTTTAATGGCATTAGAACATACGATCTATTATGTGATCAAAAAGAGTAAATTATTGCATGTGGATACGATTCATGCAAGAAATTTCCTTCTATTGAGGCAAGATGGACTTGAACAGGAGTGAGAGAGTGAAAAAGTTTTTTAAGGTTCTACTGATATCCTTTTTTTGTTTTGTAATCGTTTTTAGTGCAGGTGCATATATTTTTCTCAATAGCCTCAGTGCAGGAAACGACCTAAATACCCCTAGAGAAACAGGAGAAGATTTACCGGAAAAGGACGAACCCGTTAATGTATTAATTCTAGGTGTCGATGCCAAGGATGTGAAAAATAGTCAGGGTGCAAGATCCGATACAATTATGTTGGCTACCTTTGATCCTAAATCCAAAAAAGTTAATGTGATTTCTATCCCAAGGGATACGAGAGTGGTAATCCGAGGACAAAAGGGAATGGATAAAATTAACCATGCGCATGCTTATGGTGGCCCAGATTTAGCAATAAAAGCCGTTAAGGATTTACTTGAGGTTCCGATCCATTATTATGTACGGGTGGATTATAAGGCATTAGGAAAGATTGTAGACGATTTAGGCGGCGTGGAAGTAGATGTTCCTATGAATATGAAATATAGTGATCCAACAGCAGATCCACCTTTAAAAATCGATTTAAAAAAGGGTGTACAGGTTTTAAATGGGGATAAAGCGATGCAGTTTGTACGCTTTAGAAAAGGATATGCGGATCAAGACTTGGGTAGAATCAAAGCGCAGCAAACCTTTATGAGGGCTTTGGCAGACAAGCTGTTGGAACCCCAGACCATTATTAAACTGCCTAAAATCGCGAAAACTTTCAGCACCTATGTAGCGACAGATATGCCAGTATCCACCATAACTGCCTATGCATTAAAAGCGAATGGGGTAAGTATGGATAACATTGAAATGCTTACAATTCCCGGAGCACCTAAAATGGTTAGCGGAGTATCCTATTATATCCCTGACACCAATAAAATTAAAACAATCATGACGGATTTATTCCAGAATACTTTAGAAAATACCCAGCCGGTAAACAAAGTTGAAGATCTCAGTGAATTTAAAAGTGATGTTACCATTGAAGTATTAAATGGCTCAGGAATCAGCGGTGTAGCTACGGATGTATCGAATAAATTAAAAGCCGAAGGGTATAATATCGTCAATGTAGATACGATAAAAGGCATCAAATACAGCCAAACCCACATCTACGACAGAAAGAATAAAATGGCAGAGGCTAAGAAAATAGCAAAAATACTAGACATAAAAGATGTTGAAAAAGATATATATCTTCAGGCGGAGGCTGACATTACGATTATAGTAGGCAGCGATTATAAAAAATAACCATTGGCTGATGCCAGTGGTTTTTATATTTGAATCTGGAAAAGCCCGTAAATCCTATACTTACAAAACTAGTATATTCAGTAGGCAACCTGTATATATATTATTGATAAAGTTTTAAAGGAGGATTCTATGGGCAATATAATAGTATTTGTGATGTTTTTTTTAGGTTTGATTATAATAATAAAAGGTGGAGATTTGTTCGTAGAATCCGCTATATGGATGGCCATTGTTACTGGAATCCCAACAATTATAATTGGGGCCACTTTAGTCAGTCTAGCTACTACTTTACCGGAATTCTTTGTTTCAACCATTGCATCTGCTAAGGGCTATACAGAAATGGCTATTGGAAATGCGATTGGTTCTACGATATGCAATATGGGACTTATTCTTGGTACCTGTGCAATCATTTCTCCAGTTGCTATTAGAAGAAAATTTTTCAGCTTTAAAGGATTACTCATGGTAGCTGTATTGGTGATCTTTTACTATTTTGCCAGTGACTTTATTGTTGATGAATTTGAAGGATATATGTTGCTAATGATTTTAATTCTATATATAATAGTAAATATCTTAGAACTGAAGGGGAATGCTTCAGCTATTGATCAATCAGAAGAAAGCGTAACGATACCTTTAGTCATAAAGAATATTTTTAACTTTATTTTGGGAGCAGGGATGATTATACTGGGAGCTAGACTGCTGGTAG
Source organism: Geosporobacter ferrireducens (assembly GCF_001750685.1). Classification (GTDB taxonomy): domain Bacteria; phylum Bacillota; class Clostridia; order Peptostreptococcales; family Thermotaleaceae; genus Geosporobacter; species Geosporobacter ferrireducens. Next base: position 5,624,540 of record NZ_CP017269.1, read on the forward strand.
ATAACGGTGTGACGATTGCGAATATTTTTAATATACCAGAGCAAATTATAAGTCTGACATTGATAGCCTTGGGTACTTCACTGCCAGAATTAATTACATCTATTACAGCAGTGGTCAAAGGACATATGGGTATTTCTATAGGAAATATTATCGGTGCCAACATTCTAAATCTAACTATGGTACTGGGAGCGTCTTCTCTACTTTCTGGCAAGGGGCTTATGATATCATCACGAGATATGCACATTTTAGACCATGTTTTGGTTAATGTACCACAAACCCTCGTATTAGATATACCCGTATCCTTGCTGTTGATGTTGATTCTAGTACTTTGTGGCTCATATAAGAGAATGATTGACAGAATGCATGGCTTTTTGCTGTTTTCGATCTATATTAGTTATTTGTTTATGTTGTATTATATAACCTTTTAAATACAAAAGATGCAGGAGGGTGTTCATGATAGGAGAAACAAAAAACATGGCTATTGAAATTGGAAAAATTGCTGATGCTAAAAAAGGTCAAGATATCGTTATATTGGATATAAGACAGATTTCAAGCTTCGCTGATTATTTTGTAATTGCAAGCGGTACTTCTACAAGACATGTAAAGGCAATAGCAGATGAAATAGAAGATCAAATGAAGGACAAGGGTTTTGAGTTGAACCATAAAGAAGGTTATGATTCTGGTACTTGGATTCTCATGGACTATAACACTGTAATTGTACACATTTTTATTGAGGAGCAACGGAGTTTTTACAGTATTGAGAGAGTTTGGAGAGATGCCACACAATTAGGTATTGACATATAGAAATTAACTAATTATAATAATTATTAATTGGTGAATTGTTAAAATATTAGTACATTTCAAAATAATATTGAACCTTCAAATTTAGAGACAAGCTATAAGCGATTTGTAGATTCTTTTAGCCGGGATGTAGATTTAGGGCAATAAAAATGTCCTATTGAATATAGTACCACGAGAGATATCTCGTCTCGTTGATGGGACTAGAACTGATCAGGGTACTTTTTTTATGAAAAGCACGAAAAAGTTTTTTAGAAAAGCTCATGTTATTTTAAATTATACAAAAATTATTATGGATGTATCAAATAATTACTGTATATAAAATTCCAATAAGACAAAAACATTTGAATAATAAGATAAAGGGGTGGGGAAATGACTAATGAAATACATCCAATTTTAAGGAGTATAATGCCGATAGTGGAGGGCATTTCAAAAACTTTTGGGAAAAATTGTGAAGTCGTACTTCATGATTTTAATAATTTTCAAAGTTCTATTATTGCGATCGAAAATGGTCATGTTACGGGTAGAAGCATAGGTAGTCCAATGACTGAAGTAGGACTACAAGCAATAAGAAAAGGGCATACTGAAGATAATATTATTAATTATACTGGAAAAAGCACCGATGGTAGAGCGTTAAAATCTAGTACGATGTTTATAAAGGACGAAAACGAAAATGTGATTGGTTGCCTTTGTATTAACTTTGATATGTCTGAACTAATTGTAGCTCAAAATGCCATTCAAGAGATTACGCAGACGGAAGATAAGGAAGATACAAAGTTGCGTGAAAATGTTTCCAACAGCGTTAATGATGTACTGTCTAATATTGTGGCAACGACGTTGGAGGATATCGGTAAACCTGTAGCGTATATGAATAAAGACGAAAAAGTTACGATTGTAAAAAAATTAGATGACCAGGGAGCTTTCTTAATAAAAGGGGCTATAGATTACGTTGCGAAGGTTTTATGTGTTTCAAGATATACCATCTATAACTATTTAGATGAAATTAGAGTAAATACAAAGTAGGAGGTTTCATATGAATAAAACAATGATACAAACCCAAAATGCGCCAGCAGCAATTGGACCTTATGCCCAAGCGGTAAGAGTAGGAGACTTAATTTTTACATCAGGTCAGCTGCCTGTAGACCCTGCAACTGGAGAATTGCTTACAGATGATATACAGGCTGAAACAAGACAATGCCTCGAGAATGTAAAGGCTATATTGGAGGCGGCTGGTTCCTCTTTAGAGCAAGCTGTAAAATTAACCGTATTTATTAAGGACATGGATCAATTTTCAAAAATTAATGAAGTATATGCAAATTATTTTCCAGGAGGTAAACCTGCAAGGTCCTGTGTCGAAGTGGCAAGATTGCCCAAAGATGCGAATATTGAAATTGAAGCTATAGCTGTGATAAAATAAAGATAAGGTGGTCATGTGAAATGACCACTTTTTTAATGAATGGATTATGGCAATAAAAGCAAATAATGTATAGGAGTATATTATCCAAAGAAGGTGAGAAAATGAAAAATTACAGCATGTTTGATGTTATCGGCCCAAGGATGATAGGTCCATCCAGCTCGCATACAGCGGGCGCAGCAAGGTTGAGTAAAGTTGCAAGAAAAATTGGAGGAGAAGAGATTACAGAAGTAACCTTCTATCTTCATGGATCCTTTGCGAAAACATATAAAGGTCATGGTACGGATCGCGCTTTAGTAGCGGGAATACAAGGTATGGAGCCAAACGATGAGAATTTGAGAAATGCCATGGAAATTGCTTTAGAAAAAGGAATTAAATTTGAATTTGTTGAAGCTGATTTAGGAGAAGTCCATCCCAATACTGTAAAAATTATTATGAAAGGTATAAGTGGGAAAACTACAGAAGTGATAGGTTCTTCAGTAGGTGGTGGAAATATCAAAGTTTTTCGGATCAACGGCTTGGATGTAGAATTTACTGGTGAATATCCAACACTTCTCATAAGACACATCGATAAACCAGGAGCTATAGCAAAGGTGTCACTGATATTAAGTGAATATGATATTAATATAGCTTTTATGAGAGTATTTCGTCAAAGTAAGGGCAAGGATGCCTTTATGATTATTGAAACAGATAATAGCATAAACGAAGAAGTGATTGGCAAAACAAAAGCTTTAGGCGAAGACTTTATTAGCGTATACCTCATTGATGCTTTATAAAGGGAGTGGAAGAATGGATTTCGAATTTAACAATGGCCGTGAATGTATTGATCTATGCAATCAAAACAACAAAAAAATATGGGAAGTTATGTTAGAAAGAGAAGCCGCGATTACAGGAAAAGAAAAGAACGAAATCATCCACTATATGATGGATAATTTGCAGATTATGAAAAATGCTGTAAGGAAAGGTTTATATGAGGATGTAAAATCCGTTAGTGGTTTAGTGGGTGGAGATGCGAAAAAACTTAGAGAGAGATATGAAAACCATAAAACATTATCGGGATATAGAATGAACAAAGCGGTTGCCAGTGCCATGGCGGTGCTGGAAGTAAATGCAGCTATGGGACAAATTGTAGCTGCCCCTACAGCCGGATCAAGTGGAATTTTACCTGGTGTATTGATTACTGTAGCAGAGTCCTTCGAACTAAGTGATGAGGAAACAGTAAGGGGCTTGATCACAGCTTCTGCAATCGGATATATTATAACAAGAAACGCAACGGTTGCTGGCGCAGAAGGGGGTTGTCAGGCAGAGACTGGCGCAGCAGCTGCTATGGCTGCAGCTGCTGCTGTTGAGCTAATGGGGGGCAGCCCTGAACAGGCATTTCACGCGGCGGCGATAACGATAAAGAATATCATGGGACTCGTGTGTGATCCAATCGCCGGATTGGTAGAAGCACCTTGTGTTAAAAGAAATGCGATTGGTACAGCAAATGCGCTTATCTCTGCGGATATAGCTCTAGCTGGAATAGAAAGCATCATTCCATTTGATGAGGTAGTAGAAGCAATGTATCGCGTGGGCAGAATGATGCCTTGTGAACTGAGAGAGACAGCACTAGGTGGCTTAGCAGCTACACCTACGGGTTTAGAAATACAAAAAAGAATATTTGGAGAACAAAAATAGAAAAATTTTCAAATTACAAAATAAAAAAATGATGGCAACAACCATCATTTTTTTATTTAATCTCGCTTGTCGTAATAGTAAAAATTAATATCCGTTAGGTCATTTTCATAAGATTTTTTTCGATTTTTCTTTGCAGATAATCCTCTGTTTTTCCTTTTCTTACTGCGCTGAATGGTTACGAAGCTTCTCCATAGAAGATAGGCAAAAAGGGGTACGGCAATGAAATAAGAAAAAGGAATATTATTTCGTTGAGCAGAAGGAAAAGCAGCATAGAGGCCTTCTTTTTTTGCGATAGATTCTTCCGCTATTAGATTTACTTCTCCGATAATCTGATCTTCAGAGGTATATACGATTTTTCCTAATCGCTCGCCTTTTTCTATAGGGGCAGAAAGATCCTCTCTTAACACAACATCCTTTGTTATGCTGTTAATCGTCTCACCTTTTGGAACTGCTTTATAAAAAACATTCTCAGCTATGAGATTAACCTCTTTTTTTATGCCGCCTTTTATAGGTATTTTCTCAATAAATTCATTTGCATCAACAACTTTTTCAAAATGAAAATTTTCAAATCCATAGTCGATTAGTGTCCTGGAATCTAAATAGATATTTGTGTTCTGAGCTTTTAAGACTACGCTGATTACACGATGATCATTTTGGATCGCTGATGCAACAAGGCATTGTTGGGCTTGCAGTGTATAGCCTGTTTTAATTCCATCTACAATGTCGTATTTGATATTTATCCACTTTCCCCGATAGTTAATTCGGTTATTTCCTCCAGTACCCCATAGAAAACGGTTTGAACTTCTTAAATGCCGTGTTTCCTGCTGCTTATTGGTAGGAGGAATTTCATAGCGTACAGTGCTGACAAACTCACGAAAAGCAGGTATTGTCATACCGTGTTTTGCGATCATTGCCAGATCATACGCAGTGCTTATATGGGCCTCATTGGGCAAGCCGTTAGGATTTACAAAGTTTGTGTTTTTTGCACCTAATTCCTTAGCCCTTTGATTCATTAAGGCTGTAAAAGCTTCAACACTTCCCGACACATGCTTGGCTAATGCAACAGCAGCATCGTTTGCAGATTGAACCAATAATGCATATAAAAGCTGTTCTACAGTAAACTCTTCATCTTCTAATACATATATTCTGCTGCCATCTGTAAATGGCGTATCTTTATCAATAATAACGATATCCTGCAAATCGCTATTTTCTAATACCAAAATTGCAGTCATGATTTTTGTTGTACTGGCTGGATACATTTTTTCATGGGCGTTCTTTTCATAGAGAACATCCCCTGTAGCTGCATCTATCAATATACCACTTGGAGCGGTTATTTCTGGTGAAAGAACAGTGGCATGACTTGGCAGAACACCAAATGTATTTATAAAAAAGATAACCGCTAAAAATAAAAAAAGTGTTGTTCTCTTCATGAATTCACCTCGTAGTCGATATAATATCTGCTTTTATTAGTATAACAAAAAATTACAAAAAATTTAAGAGAAAATTAAAATTAAAAATTTTAGTAGAAAGAGGAATGCCGAAATAAAAGGAGAATTGGTAAAGAAAGGTAAAGGAGTGAAAAATATGGTAAGATTATCTAAAAGAGAATACATTATCATTGGTGCTTTAGCGGCCTGCATGATCTTCTTTATGATCGGAAAACATATATTATTGAGATCTCAAAAACCAACCATCGAATTCTATCAAGATCAAGCAATTGAGGGTTCCAATATTGTAGAAACAGACGCAAATGAACCGGAGCAGGAGCGGGAACGGTTTATCATAGTAGATATATGCGGTGCAGTACAACAACCAGGGGTAGTCAAATTAAAGGAAGGCGGCAGAATCATTGATGCAGTAGAAATTGCAGGAGGTTTATTGCCCACAGCAGATAGACGACAAGTTAATTTAGCAAGAATCCTTGAGGATGGAGAACAAGTATATATTCCTGAAGCCGGGGAAATTGAGTATACAGCTAATGTAGAAGTCCAGCAGGAAAATTTATCTGCACAAAATGGAAAAACCAATATTAATACAGCGACACAAGCAGAGTTAGAAGCTCTAAACGGTATTGGAAAGGTACTAGCTGAAAGAATTCTTCAATATAGAAATGAAAAGGGAAAATTTAAGACCATTGATGAGATTAAAAATGTTTCTGGAATTGGTGATAAAAAATTTGAAGGAATAAAAGATTATATTTCAGTACGCTGATTGAAAAAAGATGACATTGATTCTTGCACTATGTTATGATGGTGTGGAGGTGATGGTAAAATGATGAATATTCAACATAAAAAATTAACCGAAATGTCGAGAACATCAGGATGAGCTGCAAAAATAGGTCCTGAGACCTTGGCACAAGTTTTGTGCCATTTACCGAAAATTAAAAATGAAAAACTGATCGTCGGACTTGATACTTCAGACGATGCGGCTGTGTATCGACTAAATGAAGAAACTGCAATTATACAAACTTTGGATTTTTTCACCCCAGTAGTAGACGATCCTTATATGTATGGACAGATTGCTGCTGCCAATTCCTTAAGTGATGTTTATGCAATGGGCGGAGAACCGATTATGGCAATGAATATAGTATGCTTTCCTACTTGTTTACCTTTAGATATATTGACACAAATTCTTAAAGGCGGTGCAGATAAGGTAGCGGAAGCAGGGGCATTGTTGGTAGGCGGACACAGTGTAGATGATAATGAACCAAAATATGGACTTTCTGTAACAGGTTTGGTTCACCCATTAAAGGTAGTAAGCAATGCCGGTGCAAGGCCAGGGGATATCTTGTTTTTAACAAAGCCCTTAGGCACAGGGATATTAAATACAGCTTTAAAAGCTGAAATGCTGACGGACAAACAAATAAGTACGCTAATGCAGAGTATGGCTGCGCTGAACAATCATGCCGCTAAAGCAATGCAAAGAGTTGGCGCAAATGGATGCACAGATATTACCGGTTTTGGATTCATTGGCCACGCCTATGAAATGGCAAAAGCCAGTGCTGTTTCTTTAATTATAGAAAGTGAGAAAATTCCCATTATGGAAGGAGCTGTACAATACGCTGAAATGGGATTGATTCCCGCAGGTACCTATGCAAATAAAAAATATATCGAAGAAAAAGTGCATATGAGCCAAAATCTATCTCAAGTGATGGAAGATATTTTGTATGATCCACAAACTTCTGGAGGTTTATTAATCGCGGTTGACAAGGAAAACGCATCGGCTTTAGCAGATCTTTTAAAGGATTCTCTAGATTTACCTTTTGCGATTGTTGGAGAGGTTGTTACAAAAAAACAATGGGATATTATCATACGATAAATAAAGCACTGAAAACAGTGCTTTATTTATTCAATCCTGTCTTTGGAATCATACTTTTTTCAAAATATGATTTTGTGTTATAATTTTTATCGAATATAGGTAATACTTGAGAACAGTAAAATATAAGGAATATGGAGTGATTTGTGTGCTGCATAAGAAAGATTTATTCTGTCTAATACCGAAGGTAGATGAATTGCTTAATGAAGGAAGAATACATTTACTATTTGAAAGATTTCCGAGGACAATTATCGTAGATACAGTCAGAGCTTGTATTGAAGAGATACGACAAGAGATTATTGGATTAAATAATGAAGAAATAGATTGCTATTGTCTTGATGAAGACAGGCTGATTCAACGAATCGCTCATCAGGTTGAAAGTGCATACAGTATGAACTTAAAGAGGGTGATCAATGCTACGGGTGTAGTCATACATACAAATTTAGGACGTTCTCTGCTGAGTGATGAAATCAGGGACGAGGTTTGGAATACAGCTGTAAACTATTCTACTCTGGAATTTAATGTAGAAACAGGTTCCCGCGGTTCCCGTTATACACATGTGGAAGGAATTCTATCCAAGCTTTGCGGATCAGAAGCCGCCATGGTCGTTAACAACAATGCCGCTGCAGTGTTATTGGTACTAGGAGCTATAGCTAAAAACAAAGAAGTAATTGTATCTAGAGGACAACTGGTAGAAATCGGCGGCTCATTCCGTATTCCGGAAGTTATGGAACAGAGTGGTGCCCGTCTAAAAGAAGTGGGTACCACAAATAAAACCCATCTGTTAGACTATGAGAGAGCCATTCATGAGGAAACAGCAGCATTGCTAAAGGTACATACGAGCAATTATAAAATACTAGGTTTTACACAGGAAGTTTTATTATCAGATATGGTTGCATTAGGAGAAAAATATAACATACCAGTAGTTGAAGATATCGGCAGCGGTACTTTGATTGATTTTTCTAAATATGGATTAGCGAAAGAACCTACCGTTCAGGAGAGTATTGCTGAGGGGGCAGATATTGTTACTTTTAGCGGGGATAAACTATTAGGGGGACCTCAGGCAGGAATCATTGTTGGTAAAAAGAAATATATAGATATTATGAAGAAAAATCCGCTGACAAGGGCTTTGCGAGTAGATAAGCTTACTTTAGCAGCTTTAGAAGCAACATTGAGACTCTATCTGGATGAAAAAAGTGCCATTAGGAAAATTCCAACCCTGCATATGTTAACGATGCCATTTCAAGAAATTGAGGAAAAAGCGAAACTCTTTCTGCACAGTATAAAGCAATTAGACTTGAAACATGATGTAAGAATTGAAAGAGGGGTATCTCAAGTAGGGGGTGGCGCTATGCCGTTAGAAGAATTACCTACTCTTTTAATTGCTCTAAAGCCCTTAGATAAGTCCGTAAATCAAATAGAAAATGAATTGAGAAATAGGAGCATTCCTATTATAGCTAGAATCAGTGATGATCATTTACTATTTGACTGTCGAACCATAAAGAGAGAGGAATTCGATATAGTGTTAGAAGCTTTTGCCGATATTTTGAGGACTTAAAGGGGAGATCAAAATGAAGAATGTAATTGTAGGGACTGCAGGTCATATTGACCATGGTAAGACAACATTAATTAAAGCCCTTACGGGTACAGATACAGACCGTTTATTAGAAGAGAAGAAGCGAGGCATTACCATTGATTTAGGTTTTACCCATTTTGACCTGCCTAGCGGCAGGCGGGCAGGGATTATTGATGTGCCAGGTCATGAAAAATTCATAAAAAACATGTTGGCCGGGGTTGGCGGAATCGATATTGTACTTTTGGTTATCGCTGCAGATGAAGGCTTTATGCCGCAAACCCAAGAACATTTGGATATTTTAACTATATTAGAAGTTAAAAAAGGCATTATTGTGCTAACGAAGGTAGATCTTGTGGACCCAGAATGGTTAAGTTTGGTACAAGAAGAAATTCGTGAAAAAGTAAAAGATACCTTTTTAAGAGATGCTCCCATGCTTGCAGTATCTTCAACGCAAGGGCAGGGTTTAAAAGAACTGGTTGAAAGAATCGATTTTTATACAGAAGAAACTGAGGAGAAAAATACATCTATACCTTTTCGACTCCCGGTTGACAGAGTTTTTACAATGTCTGGTTTTGGTACGGTGATAACAGGAACACTCATTGAGGGTAGTGTCCATGAGGGGGATCAAATGACTATATATCCTCAAGAATTAACAGCTAAAGTAAGAAATCTTCACGTGCACGGTAAAAAAGTAGAATCTGCCTATGCAGGACAGCGTGTAGCGATTAACCTATCAGGGGTTAAAAAAGAAGATATACTAAGAGGAAATGTTGCTGCTGAACAGAATTCCATGAAAGAAACCATGATGCTTGATGTCAAGCTAAATATGCTCAAACATGCAGAGCGGATCATCGACAATCGAGATCGTCTCCGTTTATATCATGGTACAGCTGAAGTGCTTTGTAGAGTCGTATTACTGGACCGCGAAGAAATTAAGCCTGGAGAAAGTTGTTATGCCCAGCTAAGATTAGAGGAATCCATTGTAGCGAAGAGAGGTGACCACTTTGTAATTCGCTTTTACTCTCCCATGGAGACCCTTGGAGGCGGAGTTATTTTAGAACCAAATCCTATAAAACATAAACGGTTCAAAGCAGACACCTTAGAAGAATTAAAAGTAAAGGAAGAGGGCAGCCCCGAACAAATCCTGGAGAAAGTAATTTTACGTTTTAATGATGCCTTTGCAAACATAGGTTTTTATGCAACACAAACTGGATTGAGTGAAAATACAATACTGGCTATCGTAGATAAACTAACAGAAAAAGGAATCATCAGAAAATTTTCCGGTACAGTACCAGTCCACATTGATTATCTTACAAAGCTGGAAGATTCTATAATTAAAGTACTTCAAAATTACCATAATAGTAATCCATTAAAAATAGGCATGGGTAAAGAAGAATTGAGAAATAAGCTAAAGATTAAAATAAAAGGAAAATTATATGATGAATTGCTAGAGCATTTTGAAAACAACCAAATCATTCGATTGCATAATAATTTCACAGCTCTGGCTGATTTTGAGGTTAAGTACTCACCGGAACAATTAGTAATTTTAGAAGAAATAGACCGATTGTACTTAGAAAGGGAATTTCAAACACCAGCACCTGAAGATTTTCTAAATAGTAAAAAAAATGAGCAAAAATACAGAGAAGTATTAGAAGCGCTTATTGAAAAGAAACAACTTATCAAAATCAATGAGGATATCCTATTGCATGTAGAAAATTATGAGAAAGCAAAAGAAATGTTAAAGCAGTTTATAAAAGAAAATGGACAAATAACCCTTTCGGAATTCAGAGACCTGATTCATACTACCAGAAAATATGCACTGCCATTGATCGAAAACTTCGATCAAAATAAAATAACGAAAAGAATTGATGAAAAGAGGGTATTATATTAGCTGTAGAAGAACTACAGCTTTTTTCTTGCAAAAAAAAAGAAAAAACAGTATGATTAAAATAACGAATACTGTTACAAATTGTAAAATTTTTGTTTGAAGAGGATACATTTTAAAGGTGACTTTTTTATTCCAAAAAAGGAATAATATATATTAAGAGGTGATTAAATGACCTACAAAATATTAATCGTTGATGATGAACCAATTTTGTTAAAAGGTTTAAAATATAGTCTTGAACAAGAATCCTATCAGATCGAGACTGCTGAGGACGGCAAAGAGGCGCTAAAAAAGGCAACGGAAGATATCTTTGATTTGATTATATTGGACTTAATGCTTCCTGAGATAGATGGACTGGAAGTTTGTAAAAAAATTAGAGAACAATCCATGGTACCCATTATCATGCTCACTGCCAAAGGAGAGGATACCAGTAAAATATTAGGGCTAGAGTATGGTGCTGATGATTATTTAACGAAGCCATTTAATATTTTAGAGTTGAAGGCAAGAATCAAAGCGATCTTTAGAAGGGTACAAAATACAGAACATGTTTCACCGACTAGTGTTATAAAAATTGAGGATTTTACTATTAATACGCTAGGAAGAAAAGTAATATTTCGGAATGAAGAAATCAACCTTACCGCTAAAGAGTTTGATTTGCTGCTTTTGCTGACTTCAAACCCAGGTAAAATATACAGTAGAGAAGAACTTCTGGAGATTATATGGGGATATGAGTATTTTGGTGATTTAAGAACGGTAGATGTTCATGTTAGGAGACTGAGAGAAAAGATTGAAAAAAATTCTAGCCAACCGGAATACATACTTACCAAGTGGGGAGTTGGTTACTATTTTCGGGCAAAATAGAAGATTTATTAGCATTAGTTGGAAACTGGTTTCCACCTATTTATTATTGATTATCCTGACGCTATTATTGATCAACTCTTTTATCAGCGAAAGTATGCGTATCAACTATGTGACAGAAAAAAAGATGAATTTATTAGCGCAGGGAAATATTATAGCCGATCGCATTATCAGTCCTATCCGGGAATTCAATGAGAATGATGATTACGAGCCTTTAGTTGATTTAATGAAGCGATTCAGTAAAGAGATAAAATCGAGAGTTATGTTATTAAATAAAGAAGGAATTGTAATCAGTGACTCTTATGATGTATTAACGGGGCAGAAATTAGATCACTTGGAAGTTCAAGAAGCCCTGCAAGGTAAAAGCAACGCCAGATTACACAATCTAAAAAAGTATGGAAGAACGATTTATGTGGCAGTACCAGTTTTTCTTGGAAGGGAAATCCAGGGGGTAGTTTTAATATCTTCCTCAGTAGAGGAAATCCATCAAAATATTGCACGTACAATGAAAAGATTTGCTTTGCTATCACTGCTAAGTATTTTCATTACTGGACTCATCAGTTTTATATTTGCTAAAGTTATTTCTTCTCCTATAGAAAAACTTACTGATAGGATTAATAAGATGCATCAAGGAAATTTAGAACAAAAAGTAGAAGTCACAGGCAACGACGAACTTAGTAATCTCGGAAATGCTTTTAACTTAATGACTACAAAGCTTGCACTGGTAGAACAACAGCGAAAGGATTTTGTAGCAAATGTATCTCATGAACTCAAAACGCCTTTGAGTGCAATTAAAATTTTGTCTGAATCACTACTGCATCAGAACCAAGCTGATGTAAGTATTTATAGAGAATTTCTCAAGGATATTGATTCGGAAGTAGATCGATTAAACCGAATTATAGAAAATCTTCTGCGGCTGGTTGATTTGGGCAAGAACAGCCTAGAACTGGATTATCAAGTAACATATGTTAATTACCTCATAGAAAACCTTATCCGAAATTTGAAGCCTTTGGCAGATAAGAAAAACATATCGATTACTTTCACAGAAACTGAAAAAATACAGATTAAATTAGATCAAATCAAAATCCAGCAGGCGTTGATCAATATCATATCCAATGGGATTAAATATACTCCTGCGGGCGGCAAGGTAGATATATTTTTATACTCTGAGTACGAAGATGTTGTGATAAAAATTGAAGATAATGGCATTGGAATACCTAAAGAAAGCTTGCCTCATATTTTTGAGCGGTTTTATCGTGTAGATAAAGCAAGAGCAAGAAGCACAGGCGGAACAGGTTTAGGTTTATCAATATCACAACAAATTATTGGACTCCATCAAGGCAGTATTAGCGTTGACAGTGAGTTAGGAAAAGGTACGATATTCTATATCAAGCTCCCCAAAAGCATTGGAATGGGCAATTAATACAGTCACTAGAGGAGGGAATAGGATTGAGAATACTTTATAAAGTATTACTCTTATTACTCATAATCGTTACATTTGGATATGGATTTTATAGTTTAAGAAATGATGTAGATCCAGCTAAAAACCAGCCCCCGATACCACCCATACCGGACAAAACAAAATATGAGCTAAATCTTTATTTTGGAAGCCCTGATTACAAACGGCTCGTAATTGAAAAACGGGTAATTGTTTCAGAAGAGCTTTCTGAAGAAAAAGTAATTATGGAAGAGTTAATAAAGGGGCCAAGAAACAAAATACTGAAAGTATCCATTCCCCCGGAGACAAAACTCCTGTCTGTAAACACCACTGATGGGATTTGTTATGTTAATCTTTCAAATGAATTCTTAAATACCTATAGATGGTCTCAACAAATGAATGAGGCAATAACGATTTGGTCTATTGTAAATTCCTTGACAGAACTCAATGAGATTCAGGGCGTACAAATATTGGTAGAGGGGAATAAAGTGGATGTAATAGAAAAATACTACTCTTTAAAACAGCCCTATTTCCGTAATGAGGAGCTTCTAAAAAGAGAAGCCCTTACACCTTATGAAACCTATAACCTTTTTCTAGATCATTTGAAAAATACGAATTATAATGCGGCTTACGAAATGATAGAAAGTGATAGTAAAAAACGAATTGATTTCGTTAAATTCCGGTTGATAATGGGAAACTATGCGCGAGAATTAAAAGGTTACGAAATCGCAAGGTACCAAACACAAAAATATTCAAAAGAAATGGTGTTGGTCATAACCTATCAGAAAAAAAAGACCAATATTTCCAGTGTTGAAGACGAATTGGTTGAGTATTGGAAGTTGATATATGAAAATAATGATTGGAAGATTGTGCTTCCAATCTGATTCGGTAAGTTAAAATATTTTGTATAAATGCCTTGTGCTGGGTGACATTATATTGTATAATTTCTATTGTATCTCGTAACAATTTCAAGGGAGTAGATGGTGGCTGGTGTTGCCTCTGGTCTTCAAATCTTGTGAAGTAGTTTTTAGGTAGTTTTAGAAAAAGCTAAATAGGTTTAGGAAATAAAGAATATTAGCCATTTAAGACGATTCCAGTTTTAAATGGCTTTCGTTGTTTTTTGATATTTTTAGATAACTGGGCGGTGAGGCGGCGGCGGTGACGGAATTGTCGACGGCGAAGTACACTAGCTTTAATAGAGTTAATCTTATCATAAACTACTGTGGTTTATTAGAAATAACATTGAGATAAGTGGCTTATTAAAGGTCTTTTTTCGACTTTTTTGATAGTGAAATTTGAAGTGTCTGTTTTAAGTGTAATGTAATAGTAGAATAATCGACGTAAAAATTTTGGAGAAGATTGTTGATTAAATAAAGGAATATAGATAATTATGAAGAAATTAAAAATATAAAAGCTATAAGACAAAGGTTATTATAGAATTAATGAATGGGGGGATAAAGTTGAAAAATAAAAGCATTACTGCTGATGAAATTAGCATTCACGATTTGTTAAATAATAAAAATGAAATATATAGCATTCCGGTTTATCAACGGGCGTATGAATGGGGAAAAGATCAGTTAGAGGATTTATGGGAGGATATTTCTTCTTTAGCAGATGATGAAGATATTCATTTTTTAGGTTCAATTGTTGTAGTTAGCGATATACATAAGAAAAGTTTTAACAGATTTGAAATAGTTGATGGGCAACAAAGAATAACTTCAATATTGTTATTTTTAATAGCAATAAGAGACTTATACTTAGAGAATGGCAATGAAAACAATGCTAAGTATATAAACGACAATTATATCTATAGTTCAAACTTTGATAGTAAAAAATCTAAGTTACAACTAGGCAGAAATGATAACTCAATTTTTGAGATGCTCGTGGAAAGGATACCAATTCCATCTGAATTAAGAAATAGAAAAGTATACATAGCATATTCCTACTTTAAAACAAAATTAGAATCACAAATAGTAAATTTAAGACAAATCACCGATAAACTGTTATTCTCTGTAAGTCTCGTTTTGATTGGAACGAATTCGTATTATGATGCTTTTAGGTTATTTGAAACTTTAAATAATAGGGGACTTGAATTATCAGCTGTAGACTTAATTAAAAATGATATTCTAAGCAAAATATCAAATAATAACTTCTTACTAAATAGAGGCATAGAATTGTGGGATAATTTGATAAAGAATTTAAGTAGTCAAAATATTGATAAGGTAAAATTCTTTAGACACTATCTTTTTTCAACAGAAAGTGGAATTGTAAGTAAGCCTAAATTATATTCAAAGTATCAAGATTTAATTGAAAAAAATGATGATTTAGTTGGGTTTTTAGAAGATATGTTTTTGAAGTCTGAAATATACAGAAAAATATATAATTCAATTATTGGTAGCAAGCATGTTAATTATCAAATTGCAATAATAAATAGAATTGAAATTTCAACATCTTATACATTATTGTTAAAGCTTTTTAGTGAACATAACATGACCGATGATACTATTTGTAGTATTTTAAAGGCAATAGAAATATTCTCGTTAAGGCGAAGCATTTGTAATACAACTACAAGGGATTTAGATAGAATTTTTAATCATTTAGCAATTCATTCATTTTCACAAGAGAATCCTGTAAAATATATTGTCGAATATTTAAAAACTAGAACACCTAGTGATGAGGAATTTTTCTCAAGTTTTAAAGACAGAGATTTTTTAAGAGATGACCAAACAAAATACATTCTTGAGTCAATAGAAAACTTTATTACGAATAATACTAATGAGAAAACTATGAACAATAGACAAGATGTACATATCGAACACATAATGCCTGTAGAAATTCATTCAGGCAATGCAAAGAAAAGCTTTGGAGATTGGGAGTATTATCTAGGAGAAGATGCTACTAAACATAAATCTTTTGTTAATAGAATAGGCAATCTAACTTTATTGGGCAGTGGTCTTAATATTAGTGCTTCAAATAATCCATTCCAAGCTAAAACAAAGATATATAGTTATTCAAATATACAAATTACTAAAAAGCTATGTAATTATGAAAAATGGGGGTTAAAAGAAATTTCAAAAAGAGGAGAAGAATTAGCAAAAGCTGCTTTACTGATATGGAATTATGCAGGGATAGAGAAAAATTAATTGTAAAGATCTATTCCAATCTACTTTAAATATAATAACTAAAATATAATAACTAAAATAATCCCAAACTAATAGAACCCTACCAGCAAAACAAAGACAAGGAAGTAATATTTCCCCTTGTCCCACAAATCCAACACAGTTTGAAGCTGAAAAAACTGCAACTGGAACCAGAAAAAACCCCGCAGAACAAAACAACTAGCCCAAGAGAGCCGCTATAACCGCTTTCTTGGGCTTTTTCTGTTTGGGGGAACAGGAAGGGGAACACAAGACTGGAAAGACGAAAAAAAGAGAAAAACATTCTTAATAAATAATTGAAAATACCATTCTCAATAAAGGGAATAAATGCTAAAATTAATATAAAATTGTTTTACTATAACTCTGAGAGGTGATGACAATGATTTTGACTTTGACTTTAGAAACACTTATGCCTAAATTAGAAAAAGCTATCGAATTAGCCAGAATTAATAGGTTACATATTGAAAATCAACCAATGGATATCGACTCTTCTGATATGGATAGTCTAGAGGGAATCCTTGAAAATGTGAAAGATGATGCTAACCTGAAAAATTTAGAGGATTATCTTAATACATTCACTGATAAAGAGATAATGTTAACACAAACAATAATGTATATTGGTAGGGATGAAAACGAGGAGAACCTAAATGAAGAAAGCAGAGAGTCTTTATTAAACTCAGTAATGAAAGAACTAGGTTTTGTATTAGATAGTAAAATAGATAGAAAAGTAGAAATTAGTCAAATGACTGGTAAAGTACCGTTTGATCAATATTTGCAGAGGGGATTAGTCATATTAGGTAACATGAAAATTTGATTTGCTAGGTTATATAAAGTAAATAAGACAAAAATTAACACACAGATACAGCAAAATTCTAGTAATCACAAAAGAGCAGAATACCATCTAAATAGTTAAAAATAAATTTATTATAATGATAGTCAGCAGCATGGTCCTGTTGGCTATTATTTTTGTTAATTGATTACTATATAATAGGAAAACAGTAGTTAAAGCGAAACGGTGAACCTTACCAAAATGACTGCGGTTTTTTGATAAAGAGTTTCCTAAATCATGTGTAGGAGGCTTGGATCTTCTTCAGTAGACTATTGATAAACTTCTGTTTTCTTGAAAAAGAAAGAAAACAGAAGTTTTGTTTTAGATCGTTAGGTCTTATTGATACAAAATGTGTAAGTATGTAAACCAACCAATAGCAAAAAATCTAAGAATTTTAATAAAATAGGAGGTTTCTGGCAGAAAATGTTGAATAGTTATTTTAGTAATATCTAAAAAATATACTTAGATTGAGGGATAAAAGTGAGCTTGAAAGATGCTTTAGTAGCAAATAAACCAAGAGAAATAAGTGGGTCTAGCTCTGCTAATAGATTTCAATTCCAAAAAGATTGGGCTATATGTAAATTGCTAGAAATGCAGATGAATGATGAAGAATATGTGCTCATAATGGATTTTCATGAGGACATTCTTATTATTGATTCAGATATAGCTCCTCAAATTGCAAAGTTTTTTCAACTGAAAACAAAAAGTAATGGAAATTGGACATTAAATAGCTTAATCACAAGCACTAAAGGCAAGAACTCCCATTTAGGAAAACTTTATCATAATAAAATGATATTTCCTGTGAATAATATAGAATTGAATTTTGTCTCAAATGCTCACTACAAATTAAAACTAAAAAATGAAAATAGTGAGGACGCTTGCTTAAGATATAGAGATATATGTTTAAATCAATTAGATTACGAACCGTTAAAAAAAATAACCAAGAAAATAAAAGATGAGTTTATTTTAAAGGACGAGCCTCAATTTAAGGATATAACTTATATGCGTGTTACAGAACTAGATATTCATTCACGCGAGCCATATACAAAGGGGAAAGTAGCAGAGTTTTTTGATGCTATAGACAAAGGGACAAAAGTTAATCCTGCTGCTGTATACAGGATGCTATCCAATGAAATTGCAAAAAGAAATGACTATGAATGGAAGATACAGTCTTTTGGAGATATCATAACATATAAAGGGATAAGCAAGAGCACATTTACAGGGTTCTTGAATGATTTGATAAGACATAGCCAAGTTTATTGTGATTGGCAAAACATTGAACCTAATCTTTTAGCAAATGGAAGCGGCTTAAGAGAAATAAAGGCAATTAAAGATAAATGGAAGACATATGAAATAGAAAGACTTAGTATTAAAAGCAATCCTACACTAAATGGGATAAGAGAGAGGATTATAGACATTCTTGAAACAATAGAGGATGACTCAAATTATAAGATACTTATGGAGAGTACTTTTACTGAATATTCAAAGAGATACGAGATATTTCCTGTGTTGTATGATGAATACTATATAAAAGCAATAATACTAATGGAGTTTTGTTTATGATGAAAAATAATGAAATTGAAAATTATAAAAAATTAATTAGAAATTTGAGGTTAGGGAAAAATGAAAAAATTAAGATTCAAAGAGTTAATAATAATATCATTAGTAGAGAGCAGTGCGAGAAAAATAAATCTTGATGCAGATGTTAATGTATTTATTGGGGATAATGATACTGGTAAATCTAGCTTTATCAAAAGCATCTACTACGCATTAGGAGCTACTCCTCCTCAGGTACATCCTGAATGGACTCAAATTATGCCTATAACGATACTAAAGTTCGCTAAGGATGATATTATTTACAATATGTTTAGGCATGGAAGTTACATCGTATTATTCAATGAAAACTATGAGATTATTAATACATTTGCCAGTATCGGAAACGAACTTTCTCCTTACTATGAAGACTTTTTTGATTTTAAATTGAAATTAACTCACTCTACTAGTGGAGAGCTAAAAACCCCCTTACCTTCACATTACTTTCTTCCATTCTATATTGACCAGGACGTAGGCTGGAATAAGAATTGGAACTCTTTTGACAGATTGACAGAATTCAAAGGTTGGAGAAAAGATTTAATTGAATATCATACAGGAATAAAACCAAATGAATACTATATATTAAAAGCTGAGAAAATTCTCATGTCAGAACTGGGAAAGGAAATAACCTCTGAGCTAAACGCACTAGAAAGGGTGTACTTAAAGGCGATTGAAAAGAATAACAGTGTTTTACAGGTAAATATTGATGTTAAGCAATTCGAAAAAGACATTGAACATCTGGTTATTAAACTGAACGAAATCAAAGATATTGAGAATAAATACAGGACCAAGATTTTAGACTTATATAATGAAAAGGCTATAATTGATCATCATATTAAGCTAGCAGAAAGTACTATAAAAGAATTAAATAAAGATTATGATTTTGCAGAGCAGTTAAATGAAACGATCGAATGTCCTACATGTGGGGCGATGCATCCAAATACATTTGCTCAGAGGTATATTATTGCTCAAGATGAAAATAGATGCTATGAACTGTTATTGCAGCTTAATCAAGAAAAAGGAAAGATTGAAGCAAAGATATCTAAAGAAAATGTAGAACTCGAGGAGTATTCTTATAAGAAAAACGAAATAGAAGCAATCTTAAATCAAAAAAGAGAAGAGATAAAGTTTAATGATTACATCGAAAACGTAGGAAATAGCAAGTTAGTGGATGCTTTAAAAGATGAGCTAAGTATTCTTCGAAATAGAATTGCAGATATTGATGGAACAATTAAAAATATTAATAAAAAGATGAGAAAATATGTTAGCGGTGAACTTCAAGAAGAGATAGAAGGATACTATTTTAAGCTAATGAAATCATTCTTATTTAAGTTAAACGTAAATAAGCTGAAGGAAGAGACATTTAAATCGATTTCTAGTTCTATTAAAGAAAATGGAAGTGATCTATCAAGAGCATTGTTAGCATATACCTACAGTGTTCTATTGGTGATGGAGAAGTATTCTTCTACTTACAAATGCCCAATAATTATAGATTCACCTCTGCAAAACGAACAAGATGATAAAAATAGTGTAAAAATACTCGAATTTATAAGGGATCATAAACCTGAATATTCTCAGTTGATTTTAAGCTGTGTAGATATTCATGGTGTAGAATTTGAAGGAAACATTATAGAATTGACAGATAAATATCATTTTCTTAGTAAGGATAAGTTCGGGGAGATATTTGCTGAAGTACAATTTATTATTGATAAAGCTATGAAGATATAAGAAGGTAGGAGTATACATAACCATACTCCTACCTTTTGTATGAGGGATTATCCAAATGCTCGACTTTTTATATCTTTGCTCTTCCATCTGTGCCTTTTACTATTTTCGGAACATCCATGGATAAATCATCATGCTCAATTTCGATAACAATCAAGCAACCTTCTTTGATATTATAATTTGCTTTTTTCCAGACAGGAAAATAAGGCTCTAGCTCTCTGAAATTTCCTACTCTATCTGTTAGATATCTATACATTTCCCTAGAAGGCATTACCAATATACCACAAATCAAGGTGCCTTTTAATAAACCAGATACCATCTTATTAATAGCTCTATGTGAGGAACTAATATTTCCAGTCTCCCATTCTAAAGCTATATGCTTTCCTGAAAGAGGATAGGTAGCATCTATAGGTCCTGGCTTAGTAGGTGTTACGCCCACATCTAGGCGATGCTCTAGTATCCACCCATAATGTTTCAAGTCTTCAAAAAAACTATCTTTTATTGGTTTCACACCATTTGATTTTTCCTTTTCATATAGAGTGAACTTTCCTGTGCCTCTAGGATGATCCATTGATTCTATTAATTCTTTGACTTTATTTAAAAGTGTTCTTAGATCTTCCCTTTCAAGAGTGTTATTAATATTGATGATAGTATTAATGCTTTTTACTTTCATAAAATACCTCCTAAATAAAGTTATGTGATCCTGATACCATAATATTACATATGGATCTCATAGTCAATAGGAAATTTATATGTATCGAAATCAAAATTATGATAAAATATTATTGTTAACGAGGAGTGATGAATGTGAAAAATGAAAAAAAGATTCATTTAAATAGACTGTATAAAGTGCTGAATATCAAGGAAAGAAGTGATTTGAGAAATGTGGCTAAAAAGTTAAAGCTCAAAGTTGATCAATTGGAATATTATAATGATAATATGATTTTTCCAGATGGACATGTACTTGATAGAATTTTAGAGGTAACAGGCTATACAGAACTTGAGTTAAAGATAAGACTGGGAATGCTAGATAATGAGATAATAAGATGGATAGCTGATAATCCAGAGATTATTCTAAATAAGTATACTCTTCCAATAAACACATTGGGAGAGTTACCGATACCAAACTTCACAACTCAATACGGTGAATTATATCAGGCAGATAGCATTGAATTGATGAAGGCTATGCAGGAAAATTCAATAGATATGATTTTTGCTGATCCGCCATTTAACCTATCTAAAACATATGGGTCTGGTATTGATGATAATTTATCAGAAGAAGAATATTTGGCTTGGACAGAAAAATGGATTTCTGAATGCGTAAGGATCTTAAAGCCAGGAGGAGCTTTATTTGTTTATAATATACCTAAGTGGCTAACGTATACTTCAAATATTTTGAATAAGTATTTATTATTCAGACATTGGATTTCCATTAATTTTAGAGCTGTGACACCTCCTATTGCGAATAAACTGAATGTCAATCATTATGGGGTACTCTATTATATAAAAGGTGAAAAACCTAATGTATTTAATACTCAACGAATTCCCATGAAAACTTGCAGACATTGTGGTGGAGAGATACATGACTATGGTGGAAAGAAAAGAGATGTGAATGTAAACGGACAGACAATCTCTGATATTTGGGAAGACATTCATCCAGTGAGGCATAAAGGACATAAAAATAGAGAAGAAAATGAATTGCCAATCAAATTACTCTTTAGAATTGTCTCATTAGCAACTAATGAAGGCGATATAGTGTTTGATCCATTTGGAGGGAGTGGCACGACATATATTGCGGCTGAATTATTAAATAGAAGGTGGATAGGTTCGGAAATCGGCTCGCCTGATCCCATAGTTACTAGATTTAATAATATGACTAGAGATAGAGAAAAATTGCAAGTATTCCTTGATGAAAGTGATAAAATTTTTACTGATGAACAAAGGGATCTGAGAGTTACCAATGGATTTTGGCTTCCAGAAGATTTTGAACAAAATTAGATAATAAAGAATATGCAATAAAGCATCTTTTGGCCCAAGTGATACAAAAACACTTGGGCTAATACTTTCTAGGAGGGAGAAATGTGTCAATAGTAGAGAAAAGTATATTGAAAACAGAAGTAATATTTTCCCAAGATAAACAACATAGATATCTGCTAAGAAAGGAATGGGATAAAGGTAAGAAAAAAGCAATGGTTATAATGATTAACCCCAGTTCGGCTGATGAACTACTGATAGATCATACAACCATGTACGTAGTCAATAATCTGTCTAAGATTGGCTTTGGTTCAGTAGATATCGTTAATATCTTTTCCAAGATAAATACTAAAATCATTACAAAAGGAGATGTGGAAGAATTAGCAGATGAAACAAATGATACTCAAATTCTAAAATCCGCTACTAAGGTAGATAATATAATCATTGCCTGGGGGAAGGTAGGTGAAAATAATAAGAAGGTAAAGGAAAGGCAGGAACAAGTAATAAAGCTGCTAATGGAATATAAAGATAAATTCTGCACCATTCAGGACAGCAAAGGGAGGGAAGGCTTCCACCCCCTCGCCCCACAAATTCGACATAGTTGGAAGCTGAAAAAACTGCAACTGGAATCAGAAAAAACTCCAGAGGAATCACACAACTAGCCCAAGAGAGCCGCTAAAACCGCTTTCTTGGGCTTTTTCTGTTTGGTGGAACAGGAAGGGGAACACAAGACTGGCAAGCCGAAAAAAACGAGGAAAACAGCTTTGGAAGCCTGCACCAAGCAAAAGGGGAAAAAAGCCATAAAAAGAGGTTTGGATAAAATGAATTAAACGAGAGGAGCAAAAGAATATGATAAAGATAGCACATGTGAAAGAAACGGAAGGTCTAAATTTACCACAGGAGGTAGTAGGAGTAATTGAGTATATTGCAACGGTCCTTGATAATGAATACGGAGAAGATCGGGACGTAGATGGTGGGGATGGAGGCTATATCTTGGTGATAGAATACAAAGATGAATTTGAAAAATTGAAAGATATTTACATAGATATGGATGATGTCATTGCTGAATATGTTGATTTAATCAAGGTGACTGATGGAGAAGACTATACTAACTCATTAATCATACTAAATAATGAGTTTGCCATATCATTAATCATGCCTGTAGCCATTACTCCAAAGAGATTACTTGATGAAATAAATATGATGGATTAGAGCCTAGTGAAGAAATCAATCTTGACTAGGTTCTTTTGTTATATATTCAATTAACAAGCTTAATAAAAAATACACGCTGCTGCAGATTTTCAGCCACAAAGACAATTCCAAGAAATCATTCTAATGATAAATCCATTCATTAGGAATTGTCTGAGTGTCCTCAAATGCATTCGCTTCGTATTTATTATTAATCTTTAAAGTGTAGACCTAAATGGTATTTTACAAGAGATAATTCCATGAATAATACAGAAGATTAATCAGAAGATAACAGTTAAAATTTTCCTTAGGAAAGGGGTGGTTGAAATGGACGGACTAAAACCTCATCATCTAAATGGTATATATAAAGACATTGCAAATGATTTAGGGATAGATATAGCTCTGATGATTTTCAATCACTACAGAGGACTACAGATAACATTCCCTACAAGATTATTATGTACAGAGTATGTAAGGAGACAAGTTTCCATCGAATATAACGGTAGCAATATCAAAGAGCTTTCCTTGAAATACAGCTACTCAGAGCGATGGATTAGAAAAATGATTGTAACAGAAGAAAAAACTAAAAGATAGGAGGCAGAAAAATGAGTCTATTTAATAAACTCAAAAAGGCAACAGAAGATATTAAGAAAACCCTAGACGATGCTAATATCATGGAGAAGGCTAAGGGAGCTACTGATACGATTAAAAGTAAAGTAGATGAAGTGAGTTCTAAATTGTCAAAATCCAAAACGGAAACTCTAATTGTTAAAGGGAAGAAGGAATACTGGCTGAATCATTTACCTAGTCAGCTAGAAAAGGAATCCTTTAAAAATATTTCAGTAAATAATAATCACCAAATAGAAGCCAAGTATTCTAAAATAGCAATGAATGCAGGAGGAAGGGGAAATATAAAGATTTCCTTTGTTGACTTAGATGGAGAAAACACCAAGGCAACCATAGAAATCAGTGTTGCTGTAGATACAGCTACCTCCATGCAGGTTAACTATAAAAACATATATGAGGCTGTTAGGAAATCCTTTGGTGAGGATGCAATTGTAGCAGGAGAGGAATTTAAAGGAATCTACGATGATGTGGTAAAGGATAGACAAGATAAGATCCAGGATTTAAAAGACAATGGCTTGGATAAATTAAAATTCCAGTCAGCCGAGAAGAAACAGGAACTTGAAGCTCAAGAAAGAATGGCACAGGTTGTTCTGTCGGAAAAGATCGATAGGCTTGAACACAGCATTAATGGAGGACAAGGAATAATCGCCAAGTATCCAAAGGGGAAATTAACCGAATTTACAAAGGAGTTCTACGAAAAGCTTTGTATGCCAGGTACAAAGTGGGAATACACCAAACTAAGCTTTCATCCATACATAACAGATAAAGCCATTACTAAAGTCAAAAGCTCCTTTGCAACAGACCTAGATGAAAAAGAAACTCCACTGGTACTCTACGCAGGATTCATTAAGGAAGGCTTTCTCATTACTGATAAACACATTTACTTTAGAATGAAGGAAAAAAATATTAGTCACCCTTACAAAGGAAAAATTGATATAAACATGATTCATTCAATGAAGGTAAAGGAGCTAAGTAAGGAAGGAACTGCCCTCTTCCTTAACAATGAACAATTCTTTTACATAGATACCGATAGTAACTCCTATGATGCACTAAACCTAAAGAAGTACTTAGACAAATTGAATCAGGGAGACTTCCATATCCCAAATCAGGAGATTTCAGCAGTACTGGAAGAAAAGATTGAACCAAAGCTATTAAACAGGATTAAAGGCTTCCTCTATGAAGATGAATATATCCTATATCTAGCCTTTGGATTGGATTCCATTACTGCAAGGGATTGGGTTGTATGTACTACCCAGAGATTAGTTTTGATTAATCGAGAAATGTTTGGCTTGTCAGAGCAGATAAAGCAATTTGAATATGAGAACATTACCTCCATCTCAACTGCCAAGTCAACAGATGCTGGATTACTTACAGATCTACTTGCTACAGCATTTAAACAATGTGACCTAGAAATCTATGTCGCAGGTTCTAACTTTAGAATTGAAACCCTAAATAGAATTGAAGCAGAGCGAGTCATTAAAGTAGTGAATGAATATAGAAGGAAAAGCAAAGCTGCTCCCGTAGCTGCCAGTAGAGAGGAAGGAAGAAGTCAAGGGGAGGATATCTTAGCCCAAATTGAAAAACTGGCTAATCTAAAAAACAATGGAATACTTACGGAAGAAGAATTTCAATCCAAGAAGTCAGAGCTACTGGCTAAACTATAAGATAACAGAAAGGATGAAAAATTTGAATAAGACAAAATTTATAATACTAATGATAGTTACCTTAATGATATTGACAGTAACAGGCTGCAGTAAAGATACCCAGGAGGTAGCCAACAATGACAGCCAAACACAACAATCACAGGAACTGGATATAGAGGCAGAGGAAGACACTGATATTATTGGTGTAAAAGCAGATGACTATGAAATAGGAGAATATGCTTTAGTTGTAGAAGGGGAATTAATCTACTTTGAGGGATTAGGTAGAGATGATAACAGGGTCTATTTTGTTGAACGATACTTTGATGAAGGGGAAACACCTCCCACCTATGATGACATAGTAAGAAATCCCCAACAATGGCAGTATAAACCCATTACATTTAAAGCAGAAGTGGGACATATCCTTGAAGAAGAAGGCAATTACTATGTTCTTCAAATGAATACGAGATGGAATAATCAAATAAATCCCAACCCAATTATTATTCAGTACACAAAAGGAACGGAAGATTCAAGAATACTTCCAGGGGATAGGATGGTGTTCTGGGGATACTCATCTGGATTAGGAGAATTTATAAATGGAAATGGACAGACGATGAATTTGCCCATGGCATCGGTAAATACCATGATAAATACAGGAAGTTCAGTTATAAAGACCACCCCAGCAATTAAAGACTTTGAAGCTAATATAGTATATTACATAAAAGACGGAAAAAACTTTATCACAGCCATAGATTCCCAAAACAATGTAAAATGGCAGTATAAAGAAATTGATAATTACTACCCTCATTACATCACCCATACAGAGGAAGGTAAGATAGTAGTAACCGCTATAGCCACCAAATTAGATGCTAATAAAGGGGCTATCGTCAATGTAACTGGAGAATTTGTTTTTGATAAGGAAGGGAACCTAATTCAAAAACCCGAAGACATTGAAAATATTGTAAGATAACACTTAAAGAAATAATGAACTGATAATAACCTCAATCTTTAAATAGATTGGGGTTATTATTTTACCCAAAACATAGTAGGAAGGCAGGTGTAGGGGAAAGACATAAGTTTTTCCATGATAATGAGAACACCAGATAGAAACAGTAATTACATTGAGGAAGAGTTTAAAAATATGAAATTTGCAAACCAAATTGATACTATCATTCATTCCATGATAACCAGTGAAGCAATCATAAAAATCATAATAAATACCATTAATAGTCAATCAAAGCCCCAAAGTAATGAAGTTGTTGAGGCTTTAAAAAAGGTTAAGGAATTAAGTAATGTTGCTAATTCCATTACATCAGGAATCATTGACAGTATCATCAATAACCAGCAGGGTAAAAGGGAGGTGTAAGGAGTACATCAAACCTCCTAAAAATGAAAAAACAAATGCAAGCTAAAAGAGTGGATATCGTTAAAATAAAAATGGTTAAGGAAAGCTCCATACTATATGCCAAGCGAAGAATCAATTCGCCATCTGATGGGGTCGACTTGGTTAAGGATTTTTTAGAAGGAGAAGATCGGGAGTGTTTTCTGGCAGTTTTTGTTAACACAAAAAATGAACCGACTGCAATCCATACTGTAAGTATAGGTACATTAAATGCCTCTTTAATCCACCCAAGGGAATTGTTTAAAGTGGCGATAAATGCTAATAGTTCAGGCATATTATTATTCCATAATCATCCCAGTGGTGACCCAACACCAAGTCAGGAGGATATAAGCATAACCAAAAGATTAGTTGAGGCAGGGAATATAATGGGGATTAAGATATTAGACCACTGTATTCTAGGAGATAACAGTAAGTTTTACAGCTTTAAGGAAAATAATCTAATTTAGCTAGTATCGAAAGGAGAGAAGACGGAATGCAATGGTTTGTATTAGGATTTGTATGCACTTTAACAGTTTTAATAGTGATTGAAGAAGTAGTCATAAATTAGAAAGGGTGAAGGACAGTGATAAGTTTTCTTGCAACAATTGCAACAGTAAAAGCCATTGAATATTTTACCCTAGGGGCTACACTTGGAGTAAGTATTTATTCGACTTCTAGGAAGTCTAGGAAGGTCAAAAGATAAATTAGTATTAATTATTATTAGTTAATACTAATTTAAGACTTAACGGAATCACCTCTTTGGGGGTGATTTTTTTGGGCATCGCAAGGAGAAAAACTCTCCCACCAGACCACCATAAAACCACAAGAACCCCCTTTTGGGGGAAGGGGAAACCCTTGGTAAACCAACAAAAAAGCTTTGCCCTCCCTTCTCCCACCTTCCTTAGAAAGAAAACTATAATAGAATACCCTTCTTTTGTCCTAAAAATAAAAAAACAAAAGGAAAAACTAAGGGGGGAAGGGGGAAACATGTCCAAAATGTCGGAAAACAAAGAAGAAAAATCTCCCACTCAAGGGGAAGTTTGGCGGAGAAAGGGGAGGGAGTGCTTAAAACAAAATTAGACTATCATAATCTAATGCCAATAGATTAAGTATTTTGATTTGTTGTATAACCTGATTTTATTAATTGGATACCATACCAAAAAGTTGTATAGCAAATGTCAAAGTCATCTGGTAAGCGGTTAACAACTCCATCAATTTCTAACTCTTCGTCACATTCTTCTATAAACTGATAGTACATATCTGTGTAAGACAACTTAGAATTTAATGGTTCATTGGAAAGTATATAGTGCTTAATTCTCTTTAAGACCACGTCCGATAGTTTTCTCTTGCCTCGATTAACTACTGAGTAGTCATCAGAAAGGATAATCTCATCTAAATACAAATCAACATTTGTGTCATCCACATGAATACCTTTACTTTCCAATACAGATAAATTTTCAGTAAAGCTGGTAAGGTATCTTTTTACTGTATTTCTATGGAATCCACTTTTTTTTGAAATTTCTCGGTGAGATGAATTCTTCCCAAACCATAAATGAAAAAGCAGTTTCCTTTCTTCATAAGATAGCATGTCAAGAAACCTCCTTAAACCTGTTTTATCAAATTATATCAAAAAATAAAGTGGTACACAATTTAGTTGAAAAGTTGAGGTTCGAACACATAACTAGATAAAAATTCTTGGCTACCAAGTCTAAGCTCATAAAGATAGACCAAGGAAATCTTAGGAGAAAGGAGCGTAGCCTGTCTTAAAGGCAGGGAGTTGATGAATTAAAATTAACTTAAATATCTAAGGAGGAGTTTTTAATGACAAAGTATGAATTTCCATGGAGAGAAAAAAATATTGATTTTAAAAATTATATTATTGAAGAACGAAAGAAGTATGACGAATTGTATTTAGATGATGATTTTAACTTTTGGCGAGATAATAGTGGAAATTTAGAAGAAAGAGAGTATATATGTTTAAAAGCTACATTTTGTGGCATTGATTCTAAGCGATTTGTGGAATATTATGAGTATTTTAAAGATGATGATAATGAAGTATATAGTAGTAATGTCGAGGTTATCAAAAAAAATAAAGAAGCCATTGCAAGATTGCAGCAAATTGATTTTGTGGAAGTGCTTAAAGATGATTTTTTTAAAGATGTTTTTTTTGAAGATGAATCTGTTGAGGATGATGCAGAGAAATTTGATTATACAGTCATATCTGAATTTTTAATTCCAAAAGATATAGGGATAATGGAGGGTCTAAATATTGATCAAATTGTTAATCAATGGGTGATATATATTGCAGATACTTGCAATTTAATACTGAAGGATTATTCTATAGAGTATATTCGAAGAATTACTCTTAAGAACGTACTGTATGATAACGTAAATGATTTATTTAATCTATTAAGTGTGTTAGGATATAAGGTCGAAAACAAGCCTTACAAGATTCACTTAGACAAATTCATATGTAGAGAAGAAGACCAGTTTTTGAATGACTATTTAGAAGAGCGTAGAAGTTATCATAATGAGATACAAAGAAACTTCCATTTTAAAAAAAATGAAGAATTAGAAGCTTACTTTGATAATTCATATGAAATTGATGGGAGACAGGAATACTTATATTTTGAGGCTATCTGCGCTAGAGTAGATGCTAAGGAATTCTTTCATTATAGTCATTTAAGCGATGAAGAATACTTAAATGAAATGAGAGAGGCTGGATATAAAGTTAAAGATATAGAGGGCATAGGATATCTTGATATTGAAGAGGAAACTGTGGGTCATATAGGGGAATTCACCGTTATATCCAAGTTTAACTTGCCTAAGAATACCAACATACTTAAGGGTGTGAGTATTGCTTCGATTATTGATCAATGGGCTAAATACATTGAAAAAGCAGGTAACATAAAGTTGATGTATTATGATATAACGTATCAAGATTGCTCTTATAGGAAGAACAAAAGAGTGAATAGTGAGCCATATAAAGTAAATGATTTATTTCATATATTAAATGTATTAGGCTATCAAATCACCAAGTAAAATTGCTTGGATTAAGAGTTTCGGTGTAATTAAACTACAGTATAACCTACAATCTCCATAATAGGGATTGTAGGTTATTTATTTTTTAAAGCCCTTCCAATAGATGAAGCACTAAGCTCACCTAGCGGAGAATTCCGCAATTGAGGGGTTTTGTGTATATAGTTATAGATTTCAGTCGAGCTTGTTGTATTTAGCAATCTAGAGATTTCTAAAATATAACCTATTACTTCATCGGTAAGAACTCTTTTCTTTCTGGTAGAGTTATTAGCTGTGATTTCGTCAATGTAATCTTGCCAGTTTAATATAATAAACTCATCTGATTCTTCAATGGTACACTTTCCCTCAAGGATTAGGCTTGACTTAAGCCCATTCAGATTATTTTCCATTAATTTAATATATTTATTAACCGAGTTGTAGTGAACATTGCCTAACTTACTCGATATTTTTCGAACAGATAACCCCTCGATAAATCTCAATTCAAAGATATTAACAATGATTTCCTTTTCAATCAAGGTATAACACCCCTTTCTCCTAAGATAATCATATCATACATGTCACAAAATTAGTGAAAAAATAATTAGTAACCAATATAGTATTGAAGATATCATTAATTCCAATACCAATCTGAAGTAAGAAGGTAAGGCTGTTAGTCTGTAAAGAGTGGTTAGAACCGCTATAGAGTAGGTAATAGTCATGAAGTGTCACAAGATTAGTGAAAAAGTTAGCTATTAAACAATTATAGTGTATAGATATGATTATCTTCAATAGCATCTTAGGGAAAGGAGGTAAAGCTGCTAGCCAGTAAATAGTAGTCAGTACATTGAAAGGAGAGTTGATAGCCTACAGGTGTCACAGAATTAGTGAAAAAATATTGATGGACCAATTAATTAGGGCTTAGTATTCAGTTCAATATTATCTTAGAGAGAGGGGGTGATACGATGAGCCTGTCAATTGAAGGTCATAATTGCCATAGGTATGTGAATTATCAAATTAAGGACAATGGAGTATTTCTCTACAATCAAGAAGCAAAGAAGTACCTCTATCTATGTCGCTACTTAAAGGTCATAAGAGTTGAAACTAACATCGTAACTGGTGATGTTCAGGTTGAATTAGAATATGTTCACAACCAAGAGATTAAGACAATGACCTTACCAAGGGAGGTTTTTGTAAAAAGTAAACTGCTAAATGTGCTTCCAGCCAAAGGGCTAGACGTAACGGATTTTAATGTGACAAAAGTTTTAGAGTATCTACTGTGTACTGAAGAAGAGGCAGAGCATTTTAATATTCATGAAAATCTAGGCTGGACTGATATTAATGGTAAATTAGTGTATTTACATCATAATGTCATTGGAGGAGGCTTTAATTCCTCCTATAAAGGACAACTCAACATAGCTCCGAAGGGTAATAGGGAGAACTTTAACCAGCTTATTGAGCAAGAGGTTTTAGGACATCCCCCTTTAGAACTAGCATTAGCACTAGGGCTATCCTCACCTGTTGCGTCAAGGCTCAGAAAATTACTGGGACTAGATGTATTATTCTTTCATATTTACGGCAACTCAACTACTGGTAAGACTACAGCTTTAATGTTAGCTACAGCACCCTTTGGTTACCCGAGTAAATATAATAACGGTCTTATTAGGACTTGGCTAGCCACAGACAATGCTCTACTTGGTCTCATGAAGGGGCTACATGGTATGCCATTGGCAATTGATGAAGCTTCTTCAAAAGTTAACTCAGAATATACAAAGATGATTTATCAGATAGTTGATGGAATTGAGAAGGCTAGAGCGGATAAAAACGGTGTTGTGAAGAAACGTAATTCTAATGATGAGTGGTCAGGTACTGTAGCTTCTACAGCAGAGAATTCGCTTCTGGGTAATAGTAATCATAATAATGGTTTAAGAGTAAGGCTTTTAGAGCTTGGACACATCCAATGGACCAAGTCTGCTGAAAATGCAGAAAAGCTTAAAGCTGGTTTACTAGAAAATTACAGTCATGTGGGTGTCAATTTCATTAGTTATCTTAACAAGATTGATGATGAATCTCTGATTAAGCTGTTTAAGGAGTGCAAGCAACAAGTTTTGGAGCGAATAACAGCTAAAGATGCTTTCACTGACAGAATTGCAGACAAAATTGCCGTTGTTTATTTGACAGCTAAAGTTGCTAGGAAGGCTCTTAATATTAATTTTGACCACTCAAAAATTCTGGATTTGTTAATAGAGGCTGATAAGCAGCAATCTGAGGATAGGAAGCTGCATTTAAAAGCATATGAATTTTTCAAGTCGGAAGTTACTAGGAATATCAATAAGTTTGTCTTTAAGGATGATGTCGAAACCTATGATATGAGTAAACGGTCATATCAAGATAAACTACTTCCTGCTGGTGAGCTAATGGGTAGGATTGAAATGTTGAGGGATAAGATGTCACAGGTGTTAATTCCAAGGGAACAGCTAAACAAAATTCTCCAAAGTGGAGGCTTTACTGATGTAGAAGGAATTCTTTATGAGTGGAGGGAGAATCAGGTTATTGATGCTGATAAGGGTAAATTTACGAGGAAGCGAAAACTGTTTAAAAAGGGGGTGGAGCAGCGAGTTGTAGTTGTTAATCTAGATAATAAGCTTGAATTAGAGGATTAAAACATTGTAATAATTAGGAGGTTTTAATATGCTAAGCAATTCTTTTAACACTGTTGGAGGCAATGTAGACGGCGAAACCAATTTAAATGAGGCAATATCAAACTTTAGACGAGGGGAGCAATTATAATGAGAAAAAAATTAAGTGACAAAAAATCTGTGGTGAAATTTGAGGAGGACATCGACATGGTAATCGAAGAGTTAGAAGTTGAGGTTTGTGAGGATAAGGGGGATGAGGTAGATATGATGGCAATTGAGAATCTAGAGGCAGATACAGTAGACAATCAGGAGGATGATTCAAGCACAGATATATTTGAAGAGTTAGAAGTTGAGATTACTGAGGATAAGGAGGCTGAGGCAGGTATGGAGGTAATTGAGAATTTAGAGATAGATGCTGTAGATAATCAGGAGGATGATTCAAGCACAGATATATTTGAAGAGTTAGAAGTTGAGATTACTGAGGATAAGGAGGCTGAGGCAGGTATGGAGGTAATTGAGAATTTAGAGATAGATGCTGTAGACAATCAGGAGGATGATACAATTATAGATATATTTGATGAGCATGAAGTTGAGGCTACAGAAGCTATAAATGATAAAGATACAGTTGATTTAAGTCAAAATAAAATAGCAGAACCAATGTTGAGAAATTACCTAACTACGGGTGATATTACTAAACAGAATCACGATGATGTATCACTTATAAATCAGGCTTTTGAAAATGCTATACCAATCTTTGATGAATATAGTTCTGTTGATAGTCAGAGTATAAGTAGAGTCATTGGTAGTGCAGGTATTATGTCCATTATAAATTCATTGAAAAATGGCAAAAGATTATCTTTTTGTAGAGATCTTATGCTTAAATTAAAACTTCCTGAAAGAGTACAAATTGGCACTAATAGCAATTCTATAATAATTGGTGTAAAGCTACCTTTTAAATGCAATGATTTCAAAATCAGCAAAACTGGTGGAAAGAGCATAATCTATTCTGGTCCACTAGTAATGGAGATCACTAAAAAGTTCAATTTAGATTACAGTAATAGAACCTCCATTACTTTCCATGATGTAACCTACGGAGAATTTGAAGGTTTCCCCTATGCAATAATTAAAATTATTAATGATGGTGAGATATAAAATTAATCATAAGTACCATAATGAGGGCTGCTATTAAAGGATACCAGCCCTTATCTTTTTGTAAACGTTAAGGCTTGAAATATATATTATTATTATGTTAATACGAGAGGAGTGCTTAGTATGAATATTAACTATGCAGAAGCTTTTTCAAATTATCCAGAGATATTAAACGCTAAAATGATTGCTGAAATTTTAGGAATTGGCTATATAAAATCGCTAAAGCTTATCAAATATAGTGATATGAAGTATATTAAAATAGGCAACGTCTATAGAGTGCCTAAAAAATGTTTTGTAGAATGGCTCCATAGTGATGAGAGTAAAGTAATCAATTTAGAGGCTTAGAAAATAAAGGTACAGGGACTATTTAGTCTTTGTACCTTTTTTAGTTTTCAGCAAAGCAATACTGGCTTGCTAACAGCAACTATTCAAGTTAGAAATATTAAAAGGAGGTACAAAAATGGCGAGTGGTCATATTAGAAAGCGAGAATACAAAAGTGGAGTATCCTGGCAAATTGTGATTGAAAACGGAGTGGACGAAAAAGGGGAAAGAAAAAGAATTTACAAGTCAGTTAAGGGAACTAAGAAAGAGGCTCAAAAGATTATGACGAAAATTTTAAATGAGTTAAACAATGGAACTTACATTGAGCCTACCAAAACCAGTTTTGGAGATTTCTTAAAAGAATGGATGGAAACATATGTTGAGCCAAACTTGTCTCCTACAACAATAGTAGGATATAAAGCAAATGTTTTTGGTCATATAGTGCCAAATCTAGGGCATATACCGCTTCAGAGCTTAAATGCTCTAGACATACAGAAATTCTATAACAAACTCTCTCAAGAAAATCATTCTAAAACAAACAAACCTCTTTCAGCTAGAACCATAGAACACATTCATGCAAATTTAAAGTCAGCTTTAAAACAGGCAGTAAAGCTAGGTGTAATTGAGAGGAACCCAGCCGAAGCAGTAACAATTCCTAAAGCAAAAGATTATAAAGCCACTGTTTATGATGAAGAGGAAGTTAAGAAATTATTGAAATATGTGAAGGGAACTAAATTGGAAATACCAGTAGTGTTAGGTGTTGGATTAGGATTGAGAAGGGGTGAAGTACTAGGGCTAAAGTGGTCAGCGATCGATTTTGAAGGCAAGAAAATAAAAGTACAAACCAGCTTAGCATATGTAGATAAAAAGTTTATATTTAAGTCTCCCAAAAGTACGGCTGGTGAAAGGACATTAGTTGTTTCGGATTCAATTTTAGAAACCCTAAAGAAACATAAAAAGGAGCAAGGCTTGTATAGATTAATGCTAGGAGCTACCTATGAAAACAATGATTTAGTATGCTGCGAAGAAGATGGACGTCCAACCATACCAGGCACCCTGTCACATAGGTTTAATATTTTCTTACAAGAACATGACTTTAAAGAAATACGATTTCATGACCTAAGACACACCCATGCTTCTTTACTGCTAAAGTATGGTGTAGCAGCCAAAGTAGCAT
The DNA here is from genome assembly GCF_001750685.1 of Geosporobacter ferrireducens. GTDB lineage: Bacteria > Bacillota > Clostridia > Peptostreptococcales > Thermotaleaceae > Geosporobacter > Geosporobacter ferrireducens. The sequence continues at coordinate 5,659,918 of NZ_CP017269.1, forward strand.
CCACAAGATTAGGACATTCATCTATTGGAATTACTTTAGACTTATATTCCCATGTTTATAATGAGGTTGAAGAAGAGGCAGCTAATAGAATAGAAACAGGAATATTTCAAATAGGTTAGAAGGAGGACTGATGATATGCTAAATGTATGCAACTTAAAATCAAAGGAATTTCCATAGTTGAAATTACTATAAATACATTGATTTTATAACAATAGAGATGAGTCAGAGTTTTAATTAGTTTTAGTTAGATTTCGTCAGCTATTCCTATTACGGCGGCGGAAGGGCGACACAAGACGACAATTTCAAGATAATTTCAGTTGAACAATAAAAATAGGTATGCTATAATGGTCAAGTGTCAACAATCAGTAACATATGGGAGTAGATGGGTGCTGGTGTGCCCTCTGGTCTTCAAAACCAGTTTGAGGGGTTAGGAGCTTCTCAGGTGGGTTCGATTCCCACATACTCCCGCCAATAGACTATGCAAAAAGGATATAAATATTTGTAAAGTGAAGCATAAGCTTGCCGTAGTGGTAGCCTCATGCTTTTTTTATTGTAGTAAACTTATGCTTACATTTGCAGTAACTATTTCTCAAATATCTTCAAAAGTCTCAAATAGTGATTTGCTTCACGTAATGTATGATCGCCCAATAACGGAATAATGATCGATTTAATTTTACATTCTACCAGTCCTTGCGTTCCTTGTTCCTTAAAATCACGAATTCTTTGCGTAGCGTTTAGGCTATCCTCCGTGACCTTCATCAAGGGTATTGTCATGTCTATAGCTGCCATTGCTTCTGCTGTCAATTGGTCAAACTCATTACTAAAATTGTTGGCTGTATTAATCAACTCATTCTCAGTAGGATCAAGTAATCCACGAATAAACTTTGAATGTTCTGCCATAATTCTATTCCAGAATAATTCCTGCTCCATAGCTTCTTTTTCGATATTTATGTTTTCCCTATTTTGAAGTCTTTTAACTATTCCCAAATAAAATTTGGCTTCTCGCATTATATGGTCTATTAATAATGGATAATTGACTGTAAACATTTTGCAGGATAGAACATTGGATAAAATTGTAGCCTTAAACTGTATTAATGCGGCGATCAAACACATAGCCCTTTGGTTAATTAAAAATACTCTTTGATCAAGCATTGGGTTGGCTATCATTAAGCATCCACCCATTAATAAAGCTTCCGCTTGAGTCAATTCAGTTGCTATACGCACTCCCGTATAGTATGATGAAGCCATTTCAGCATTAAGGGTATAAGGTGTTATCACTTCACCTGATTGAAGTACACTAGGACTTACAATACCATTTGAAAGTGAAACAACTTCTCCTAAAAGACTGTCAAACTCTCTTCGAAAATCATCTGCTTGTTGAGTAAAATTTGCATCTCTTGGTGTAAACCCCACCTCAAGAAAAAATGAGTGTTCTTTCATAATTCTTGCAAAAAAAAGATGTACCTCTAATGACTGACGAACGAAATCTATACTTGAAAGCAAAGCATATTCCTCCTTGAAAAATATTTTAACTACAATATATATTATGTTTACGTTGCATAAATAGTTACTCTTTTCTTTTAGGATAAATGTGAAGGGATTATATTAGATCCTCTGTACACAAGAAAGGCTATGTATAGTCCTTGTAAATGAAATTCGGAAGGGAAACATGAAAGAGCACAAAAATATTCTCTTCATTCATATGGGAGGATTATTTGGAGTGTTTCTTAAAACAGATCTTTTTTTCAAAATCCATTTTAAACACCCGGCTAATATTACCTTAGGCAATATTATGGCGGAAAATGGGAAGGTAAACTTAGAACCTGGATTACATTAAAAAAGTTCCTTTGATTTTTAATTAGAAATCAAAGCAAAAAAAAATAGTCCAAAGGACTAATACAATAAAAAAACAAATAATATGGGTAATTAGTGAATTGTTTTCATGTTCATTCTATTATAAATGACAAAACATGTCAATATTTTTGGATAGAAATACGGAAAATGTCGAATGAATTATGCCTGCCTATGGAATAGGATAAACATTTGAGCGTATTTTACAAGGCCATAATTTCCAATATTCGAAAAATTTTTGAAAGAATGCAAAACATGTAGTATAATGATTTATATAAAATCTTTGAGGTGATCCTATGTGTACACCGATTACTCCTAGCATTGGACCGACAAAAAACCGTATATACAATCGTCAGCTGCCTTGGTTTGATGGCATTGAAGACAAAATACAAAGTGCTGTAATACAAAACAGCACAAGAGCGCTGCTGTCAAATATTTTACATAGTGCAGGGATGCTGTGTATCGAGTTTCTTTATGATGCGCACAACCAAGCCCTATGCAGCCATGGAAATTTGCTGCGAAAGTATGAGAAAAATATCACTGAAGTCCATCAAAAAAATTTGTTAAAATTATTTAGCGGCTTTCTGCTATGCAAGTACTTTCATGATGAAACAGTGGTTAGTTCAATAGAGCATCATATAATAGAGCAGGCTTTATTTGATCTTTATGAATTTAATGAAGCGGATATACAAAATTATAATATGGTGAAATGCACTTTTCAGACGAATGGAAAACAGGTGCAGTATTGCTTATTGACTAGAAAATTATTAGCTGATAATCTTCTACAAGTGTCCTTTAACAGCAAAAACTTTGTGGATTTAATACAGTCTTATACCCATACCGTATATTATGAGGTTTTACTACAAATGTAGACAAATGCTCCCTTTTTAGGGAGTTTTTTTTCTGATCTGTATAAGCTGTTAGAAAATGGTTATAATAAACAGCTAGATAGATTGGAGGGATACATATGTTAAGAAGAAGAAGACGTAGAAGAAAATATGTTTTGGCTTGCGTTGTTCTGCTCTTGGCAAGCTTCATATATGGCTATATCAGTAATGAAACAAAAATTCTCAATAAACCAAGTAAAGAAAACGTAGATCCACTAAATTTGTCAGCAGAAGTTCCGAATGACACAAAAGAAAATACAGAGAAACAAGAGCCGGATTATCCACCTGAAGAAGTAGAAATGCCCTATGAGATAGAAGAACCTGTAGCAAATCAAGACAATATTATCACCAATAATACAAGATTTCTTTTAAGAACATATTTTGAAAAAACACGGGATACCATCACGAGAGAAAACAAAATTCCAAGTGAAATGATAGGGAAAAGTTTAGAGGAATTCAGTATCTATCTGCAAAATGCTTATAGTGAATGGGATATTCGTGAATTAAATAAGGATTTAGTAGAACTTTACCGCATAAAGGATGCAATTTCACCTAATCATTATATTGTAAAGCAGAGTAATGGCTTCATCGCTATTTTTAATGTAGATGAAGAGGGGAATCCAATTTTATTAGAACAGACAAATATACCTGTCTCTGCTTTAACAGAAGTGGATAGGGAAAAACTAAAGCAAGGCATTGTGGTAAAAGGCATGGATGGTGTAAATCAAATAATTGAAGACTATAGCAGTTAAAGTGCATGTAAAATTGCACTTTTTTTTATTTGCATATTTATTGAACGGAGGATGTGATAGAATAAAGAAGGATTTCGTTATGTACATATCGAATATATGTTTGGAAATGATAAAAGGAGCGCATGTTATGATAATTATTGGCATTGATCCAGGAATTGCGATCGTTGGGTTTGGAGTCATAGAATATAAAGGCAATCATTTTCGTGTGATAAGTCATGGAGCGGTTACTACGAGTGCTGGTGAAAGTTTGCCAACCCGTTTAGAAATCATCTATAATTCGTTAACAGAGCTATTAGAGAAATATCGGCCGGATGCCATGGCAATTGAGGAATTATTCTTTAATAAGAATACGAAAACAGCTTTTATGGTGGCACAGGCAAGAGGAGTTGCAATTCTGGCAGCATCCTTAGCAAAATTAGATATTTATGAATATACACCATTACAAGTGAAACAGGGAGTTGTTGGCTATGGACGTGCTGATAAAAAGCAGATGCAAACTATGGTGAAGACAATTTTGAATTTAGAGAAGGTTCCAAAACCCGATGATGTAGCAGATGCACTGGCCGTTGCGGTATGTCATGCCCATTCCGGTGTTTTTGGAAGTATGTTTAAAATAAAGTAATATTTGGAGGGGTCTATTTGTTTCATTTTATAAAAGGTAGATTGGATTATGTTGGTGAAGATTTTATCGTACTCGAAAACCGTGATATAGGCTATAAGATATTTACTTCTTTGGCAACGGTGTCTGACATTAATGGAGATAAAGAGCAAGTTACCATTTATACCCAAATGGTAGTACGGGAGGATGACATTAGTCTATACGGCTTTTCTTCAAGGGAAGAATTAAAAATGTTTCAATTATTGACGACGGTTTCAGGCGTAGGTGCGAAAGTAGGGTTAGGTATTCTATCATCTATTCAACATCAAAAACTTGCAGAAATGATATTCTCTGAAGATGTGACTGGACTTACCAAAGCCCATGGCGTTGGTAAAAAGACTGCGCAACGGATTATTTTAGAGTTAAAAGAAAAGATTCATGCACAGGATTTAACAATGGAAGGAAAGTCTGTTGTTATGCCTAAATCAGGTGGAGACCTACTGCATGAGGCAGTTGACGCTTTGGTTTCTTTAGGCTATGGAAAAAACGAAGCGATAGCAGCCATAGCAGAAGTATCCGAATCCAGCAGCAGTTTAGAGCAATTCATAAAAAATGCTCTACGAATTTTGGCAAGGTAAAGTAGAAAGAGGGGTACAAAATGATTAACGAAATTGAAGATAGCAGGTTTATGACAAATGCTGTAAAAACTGAAGACTTTGAACTGGAAACAACCCTTCGGCCAAAGACACTAGATGAATATGTCGGTCAGGATAAAGCAAAGGAAAAGCTAAAAATTTTTATTGATGCTGCTAAAATGAGAAAAGAATCCTTAGATCATGTGCTGCTGTATGGACCTCCTGGTTTAGGGAAAACTACACTATCCAGCATTATCGCTAATGAATTGGGAGTACAAATCCGGATCACCTCTGGACCAGCCATCGAAAGACCTGGAGATTTAGCAGCAATACTTACAAACCTAGGGGAAAACGACGTGTTGTTTATTGATGAAATCCACCGCTTAAACAGAACCGTTGAAGAAATATTGTATCCCGCAATGGAGGATTATGCGCTGGATATTATTATCGGGAAGGGACCTAGTGCCCGCTCCATTCGATTAGATTTATCACGATTTACATTAATTGGAGCTACTACAAGAGCTGGACTTTTAACATCTCCCTTGAGAGATCGTTTTGGTGTTATTTGCAAACTAAATTTATATAATACGGAAGATTTAAACAAAATCGTTATGCGCTCTGCAACTATTTTAGGAGCAAAAATCGAGGAACCAGCAGCAATAGAAATAGGCAGGCGGTCAAGGGGAACACCGCGAATTGCCAACCGGCTGTTAAAGCGAGTTAGAGATTTTGCCCAGGTAAAAGGGAATGGCATTATTACACTCAATATTGCACGAGATGCATTAGCATTATTGGAGATCGATGAATTGGGATTAGATAGTGTCGACCGGAACATTCTATTAACGATCATAGAAAAATTTAATGGCGGCCCTGTAGGATTAGATACCCTTGCTGCATCAACTGGAGAAGAGAGAAACACCATTGAAGATGTGTATGAACCTTTTCTGCTGCAGATGGGATTTTTGCAGAGAACACCAAAAGGGCGTGTTGTAACGAAGCTTGGATATGAACATTTGGGATTGACCATCCAAGAATAGAGAGGGGAGTTTTTTATGGAATCTTTGGGAAAAACAATTATTATGATTGGAATTTTACTTATAGTGACAGGGACGATCCTGTTTTTAGGATCTAAATTGGGCTTAGGAAGATTACCTGGAGATATCTATTATAAAAAAGAAAATTTCACCTTCTATTTTCCTGTTATGACAAGTATTATTGCCAGTATTGTATTAACCATTTTGTTGAATTTGTTATTTAGAAGATAGCTGTCTCCGATGAGGCAGTTTTTTTATGTGTGAATTAGTATAATTTCAAGAATATTTCAAGTTTATTACAGCAGGGGATAAAATGCAGGATATTCCATAATCTTGTCGAAAGTAAATGATATAAAGATATTCATGTAGAAGGAGAGAAGAAAATGAATAGGTTCCGCCATTTAATATCTGCCGCCCTCTGTATTATACTCTTGGTACTACCATTATCTGTAGATGCAGCCGATTCCTCAAAGCTGCCACAGGATATAAAAGTCGGAATTCGTTTTCAAGATACGGCTGCCCCCTTGGTTTTATTATATTCACAGAGTGGATTAGAATTAGGATTCTATACAGGCAATCAATTTAATGCCATCGACAGCTTTATAGAAAATGATGATATTATCGTTCGAAAAGACAGCTATTTTATGAATATGAATGGTTCTTTTATTGAGTATAGCTTTGAGGAACAGCGTGATGGGAGCAATGCCAACATACAAGGTCCAATACATATACAAGTGGGGGGGAATTTTAACACTAGGCAGGATGCACAAACGTTTCTGAATAGCTTAAGTGGGAAAATTGCAAATCTATATATTGTCTATGAGAATGGATGGAAAGTCTGGCAGGGTTTATATACAACCACAGCAAACGCACAGAATGGAATAGAAATTTTAAAGAATCAGGTGCCACAAACAGATTTTTCAATAATACAGCAAAATAGTGGACGTATTCAAGTGTTAACGAAAGCGGGAAAAGTACTTTCGATGTACAATCCTGGCAGCACAGAATTTCATTTTCGCCCTGTGCCGGATAAAGGTGTTGCAGATATCGTACGTTTAGATGGGAAAACCTTTAGAGGCAGTATAATAATAAAGAGACTTTCAGGCAGTGATCTTACAGTTATCAACAATTTGGGATTAGAGGAATATCTTTATGGAGTAGTCCCAAGAGAAGTGTCTGGTTCTTGGCCTATAGAGGCACAAAAAGCGCAAGCTGTTGCAGCAAGAAATTATACAGTGAATCGTATCAATGTCCATGGACAATATGGTTTTGATCTATGTGCTGGAACCCACTGTCAAGTCTATGGGGGTTATAGTATTGAACATCCAACCAGCACAAAAGCAGTAAATGATACAAAAGGAAAATTGATTACCTTTAACGGAAAACCGATTGAAGCCTATTATCACTCCAATAGTGGCGGCCGAACGGAGGACAGTGAAAATATATGGACCAATCCTATCGCCTACATCCGCGGCATAGAGGATCCGTTTTCCATTGGCGCGCCAAACGATAGTTGGACTTATACCATGTCCAAAAAACAAGTCCAGGACATATTGGTGGCAGCAGGGTTAGATGTTGGTGGCCTTTTAGATATGCGTGTTACAGAATACTCGAGAAATGGAAGGGCTATAAAGTTAGAGATCAATGGAACTTCAGGAAAGAAAATTTTAGAGAAGGATAAGATTCGAGCCATATTTGGTTATAATAATATCAAAAGTACCTATTTTACAATCAATGCAGGCGGTGGTGAGACATATATACTGGCGGATCTGTCATTACCACCCCAGAAAGTAAATATTAAGAACAGTTATTTGATGACTGGCGAGGGCTTGAAAGAAAGCAGTACCCTCCAAACACCCTATATTTTTGATGGGTCTGAGTATAAAACTGCCCAATCAGGAATATCTGACGACATTATGATTACTGGGAAAGGTTGGGGACATGGCTTGGGGATGAGTCAATATGGCGCGAAAAAAATGGCTGAAGAAGGATATACCTACGAACAAATCTTAACCTACTACTATACTGGTGTAAAGGTTGAATAAGGAGTAATATACATGCAGAAAAAAGATTTTTATTTTGATTTGCCCCCAGAACTAATTGCACAAACACCACTTCAAAATAGGGATGCGTCTAGGCTAATGCTCTTGAATAAACGTACAGGGGAGATAGAACATAGACATTTTAAAGAGATTATAAAGTTTTTAAATCCAGGGGATTGCCTTGTATTAAACAATACACGGGTTATTCCTGCAAGACTTTTCGGGGTTCGTGAAAATAGCGGAGCACAAATTGAATTTCTTTTATTGAAACGGATTCATGATAATCAATGGGAAACCTTAGTCAAACCAGGAAAAAGAGCCAAAATTGGCGACACAATCATTTTCGGTGAAGGTCTTTTAAAGGCAAAGATCATCGCATTGGCGGAAGAAGGAGCACGGGTTGTCGAATTCGAATATTCAGGTATCTTTGAAGAAATTTTAGATCAATTGGGTACGATGCCGTTGCCTCACTATATAAAAGAAAGTTTGGCGGATAAGGAACGTTATCAAACCGTTTATGCGAAGCACGAGGGGTCGGCGGCAGCACCTACAGCTGGCCTTCATTTTACTCAGGAGCTATTGCAGGCTATTCAAGAAAAAGGTGTTGAGATTGCTTTTGTTACCCTGCACGTGGGACTAGGAACATTTCGCCCGGTAAAGGCGGATAATATTTTAGATCACAAGATGCACGGAGAGTATTATGTCATGACGGAAGAAACTGCAGAGAAGATTAATAAAACAAAGGAAAATGGCGGGAGAGTCATCGCTGTTGGTACAACCTCTATAAGAACATTAGAGAGTATTGCCAATGATTATGGTTCGATTAGGCCTTGCTCTGGCTGGACGGAAATTTTCATTTACCCTGGTTATTCTTTTAAAGTTGTTGACTGTTTAATAACGAATTTTCATTTGCCTGAATCTACGTTGATTATGTTGGTCAGCGCGCTTAGTACAAGAGAAATCATTTTAAATGCATACAATGAAGCTGTTCAACAACAATATAGATTTTTCAGCTTTGGAGATGCAATGTTTATTTATTAGTTTTTAGGAGGATTGAACCCCAATGACGGTTACATATGAAAACATTAAAGTGTGTAAGCAAAGCGGTGCAAGGTTAGGCCGAGTGCATACACCCCATGGAACGATTGATACCCCTGTTTTTATGCCTGTTGGTACCCAGGCTACAGTAAAGGCAATGACAACAGAAGAATTAAAAGAAATAGAAGCTCAGATTATACTCAGCAATACCTATCATCTATATCTAAGACCCGGTCATAAACTGATAGAGAAGGCTGGAGGCTTGCATAAGTTTATGAACTGGGATAGAGCAATTCTAACAGATAGTGGAGGATTTCAAGTTTTTAGTCTTGGAGATCTAAGAAAAATTACAGAGGAAGGGGTAGAATTCCGTTCTCATTTGGATGGGTCTAAACATTTTATCAGCCCGGAAAAAGCCATTGAAATTCAGAACGCTTTGGGTTCTGATATCATTATGGCTTTTGACGAATGTGCACCCTATCCCGCTGAACATACCTATGTTAAAAATTCCTTAGAGAGAACCACCCGGTGGGCCAAGCGCTGTAAAGAAGCGCATCAAAAGCCAGATCAACAGGCACTATTTGGTATTATTCAAGGTGGAATGTATAAAGACCTGAGAGAACAAAGTGCAAATGAAATCATAGAACTGGATTTTCCCGGTTATGCAGTAGGGGGACTTAGTGTGGGAGAGCCTAAGCATTTGATGTATGAAGTCCTTGAATACACAACACCCTGGATGCCTGCAAATAAACCACGATACCTCATGGGTGTAGGAACACCGGACTGCCTTATTGAAGGTGTGATTCGCGGTATAGATATGTTTGATTGTGTTTTGCCTACTAGAATTGCAAGAAATGGTACAGCTATGACATCTGTAGGCAAAGTAGTCATAAAAAATGCGCAATACACAGAAGATTTTCTTCCGCTGGATCCAAATTGTGAATGCTATACCTGTAAAAATTATTCCAGAGCCTATTTGCGACATTTGTATAAAGCGCAAGAGATCCTCTCAGCAAGACTGGTAACCTATCATAATCTTCATTTTTTAATAGATCTTATGAAACAAATCAGAAAAGCGATAATGGAGGATCGTCTATTAGATTTCCGTAAGGAATTCTTCCAAAAGTATGGATACGAGGTTTAATTGTTTATTGAACAAATTCTTTAAAGGTTTAAAAGGAGTTATGAATTTTATGTTGAATATATACCAAGAACAATAGAGAGGGGGAGAATAAATGAATGCAGGTGCTTATTCACCAATTATCATGACAGCCATATTTATTGGTATATTTTATTTCTTAATTATCCGACCGCAGCAAAAACGGGATAAACAGGTTAAAGAAATGAGAAGTAATATAAAAGTTGGAGATCATATTGTTACAATTGGTGGAATCCACGGAAAGATTATAAAGATTAAGGAAGATGTATTGACAATTGAAGTTGGCGCAGATAAGACAAAACTTCAAATTTCAAGATGGGCAGTAGGTAACCTGAATAAGAACGAAACGATTGAATAAACAATTAACACATGGGGATGTAATCATACATCCCCATTATGCTGCTTTGGAACAATTGAAATAAATACAGGATACAGTAATAAATCCTTAACCGCCGCATAAATATGCTATAAAGAATGTTTGTGCGAGGTGAAGAAAATGAAATCAAATAAAACGCCTGAGACAGGTTGGTTGAATCCAATATGGGTATATCTAAAAGGTATTATTGCTGCATATCTTTTTTCAATCCTTATATTTTTAATTATGGCACTCATGATAACCTATACCAATATTTCTGAGTCTATATTACCGATTTTTACTTCAATTGTATTAGTCATTAGCATTATTATTAGCGGCACCTATACTGGAATCAAGCTAAAAAGAAAAGGATGGCTAAATGGTGCACTCACTGGATTAATTTATATTTTACTTCTTTTTATAATGAGCTGGATTTTTGTAGAAGGTTTTTCATTGGATCGTTGGACTATTTACAGAACAATAACCGCATTGGTCTCCGGTGGAATTGGCGGAATGATCGGTGTAAATATGAAATAAAGCTTTTACAAAAAAAATGTTTATGGTATAATTTACATTGAACGAATCTTAGAGGAGGTAGTATTATATGAAACATATAAAAACGCTAACGAATGCAACACTAAAAGATAGTGCTGCAAAGGGTGGATGTGGAGAGTGCCAAACTTCCTGTCAATCCGCTTGCAAGACTTCATGTACGGTAGCAAATCAAGAATGCGAAAATAAATAATACATACCAAAAGCAGTAATATGAATATATTACTGCTTTTTAGCGTATTTATTCATAATTTGAAGAAAGATAGCTGTAGATAAGAAAAAGGAGGTACTAAATGATTCATAAATTTGAAATGGATGGCACGAGAATCTTAATAGATGTAAATAGTGGTGCAGTTCATATTATTGATGAGATTGTATATAATCTTTTAGATTTTTATCAGAAAGAAGATAAGGATACGCTGCTGCAAATTTTTAAAAATCAATATGAGCAGCAAGAAATAATAGATGCATTGGATGAAATAAAGGCTTTAGAGACCGCCGGATTACTCTTTACACAGGATTCCTATGAGGCACACCCTTCCTTTCAGAATAGAAGGCCGGTAGTAAAAGCTTTATGTTTGCATATAGCCCATGACTGTAATATAAGCTGTAAATATTGTTTTGCTTCCCAAGGGGATTTCAAGGGTACTAGAAGTCTTATGAATGAGACTGTAGGGATGAAGGCAATTGACTTTCTCATAGAGCATTCTGGAAACAGAAGAAATTTGGAAATAGATTTTTTCGGTGGAGAACCTTTGATGAATTTGGAGGTTGTAAAGCGGATTGTTGACTATGGAAGAAGCAAAGAACAGTCTGCCAATAAACGTTTCCGGTTTACCCTCACCACAAACGGAATTCTATTGAATGAGGAGAATATGGCTTACATCAATGAACATATGGAAAATGTGGTTTTGAGCATAGACGGAAGAAAAGAAGTAAATGATAATATGAGAAAAACCCTAAAGGGGGACGGTACTTACGATATCATACTCCCCAAGCTTCAAAAGATGGCAGAGATGAGAAAAAACAAGAACTATTATGTAAGAGGCACATTTACAAGAGAGCACCTGGATTTTGCAAAAGATGTGCTTCATTTGGCTGAACTGGGTTTTCAAAACACTTCTGTAGAACCCGTAGTAACAGAAGCAGATAAACCCTATGCGATTCGACATGAAGATCTGCCGGAAATCTTTAGACAATATGAAATACTTGCTAAAGAATATGTAGAAAGGAAGAAAAACAATAGAGGATTTAACTTTTTTCACTTCATGATCGACCTAAATCAAGGTCCATGTGTTATTAAACGCGTATCTGGATGTGGTGCAGGTTCTGAATACTTAGCCATAACACCGGAGGGCGATATTTACCCCTGTCATCAGTTTGTTGGAAATGAGCATTTTAAAATGGGGAACATACTGGATGAGCAATTTAACCGCGAAGTGCAAACAGAATTTGGAAATGCTCACATTTATAATAAACCACAGTGCAGAGAATGCTGGGCTAAATTTTATTGTAGCGGCGGATGCCATGCCAATGCATACAATTTCTATCAAGATGTGAATCGCCCCTATGAAATCGGCTGTGAAATGGAAAAGAAAAGAATAGAATGTGCATTAATGATTCAAGCTAAATTACTATCAGAGGAGGATAATTAAATGATTATTGAATACCAGGGAATAAAGCCAAATATAGATGAAAGTTGTTATATATCAGAAAATGCGACGGTGATTGGCCGTGTAACGATGAAAAAAAATGCCAGCGTCTGGTATGGAACAGTTGTTCGCGGTGATGGCAACCATATAACCATCGGTGAAAATACAAACATCCAGGATAACTGTACAGTTCACATTAATTCAAACATGCCTACGAATATTGGGGACCATGTAACGGTTGGTCATAATGCAATTATCCATGCCTGCAATATCGGCAATTATGTCTTAGTAGGAATGGGGGCCATTGTACTGGATGGTGCGGAAATTGGCGATCATGTAATCATTGGCTCAGGTTCCCTAGTCCCTCCTGGCAAAAAAATTCCATCCAACTCTCTTGTTATGGGTTCCCCTGCTAAGATCGTTAGAGAGCTTACTGAGGAAGACCGAGAGAAGCTTAAGGCTTCAGCATTAAATTATGTAGAAATGGCTAATAATCATAAGCGGTAGGATATATGTGAATTAGACTAGGTATTTATATATATTGGAATATATATTTGATTGACGCACTTTACAGCTAACGGTATAATAGCTTTATGAAAAGAATAAGGAGGTTCAGAAACAATGAAGATAAAAAATGCAATCATTCTTTTACTCATTGTAGCAATAATAGGTGCTGGAGCCTTTATCGGCATCAATGGAATTCAAATAGGTGACACTCAAATCAGTCCTGTACGCGATATGATGAAACTGGGTCTTGATCTAAAGGGCGGTGTATTTGTTGTATTGGAAGCAGAAACTGATGCAACAGGAGATGAATTAAACAGAATCATGGTACAAACTCTCGGAGTAATCGAAAGAAGAGTAAATGCCATGGGTCTTACTGAGCCCAACATCGTTCGTGAAGGGGATAAAAGAATTAGAGTAGAGCTTCCTGGAGCAAAGAATGCACAAGAAGCTATTGATATGATTGGAAAAACTGCTCAGCTTCAATTTGTTAAAACAAATGGAGATGTTATTCTAAGTGGAGATCAGGTTAAAAATGCTGAAGTTGTATTTGAAAGCAATAAAGGAAATGTTCCTTCAGTATCTCTAGAATTTAATAGTGAAGGTGCGAGAGCATTTCAAGCTGCAACAAAAGAAGTTTCAGCTGCTACAGATATCAATGACAGAATTATAGCCATTATTTTAGATGAGCAAATCATTTCCGCCCCTGAGGTTAGAGAAGAGATTCCAAACGGCAGGGCTGTCATCACCGGTAATTTTACAATTGACGAAGCATCTAACCTGGCTGCTTTGATTAGAGGGGGAGCACTGCCTGTTAATCTCACAGAGGTGCAAACCTCAGCGATAGGTCCTACGTTAGGACTGGATTCACTAAACAAGAGTATTGACGCAGCCAAAATTGGTATTGCTTTGGTGCTACTATTCATGTTGATCTATTATAGAGTACCTGGTTTAATCGCAAGCATTGCGTTATTGTTGTATATATTAATTGTTTTATATGTATTTATAGGATTTGGTGCAACCCTTACATTGCCGGGTGTAGCAGGTCTGATATTATCCATTGGTATGGCAGTAGATGCAAATGTAATCATATTTGAAAGGCTGAAAGAAGAGCTTAGAAATGGGAAGTCTTTGAGAGCCGCAGTAGATTCAGGCTTCGCAAGAGCGTTAACAACAATTCTCGACGCCAACATTACCACAATGATAGCAGGTATTGTATTGTTTCAGTTCGGTTCCGGTCCTATCAAAGGATTTGCAGTAACCTTGATGATCGGTATAGGCGTGAGTATGTTTACAGCGGTAGTCATTACAAAAATGTTATTAAAGCTGTTCATTAATATTAATATCTTTAAAAATACGAAATTGTATGGGGCATAGAAAGGAGCGATAGTATATGATGATTATGAATAAAACCAAGCTATGGTTCGGCCTTTCTATTGCCATTATTGCAATTGGCTTAATAATGGGAATGATGAACGGCCTTAATATGGGAATTGACTTTACTGGCGGAACAATGATGCAGTTCAATTTAGGACAGGAAGTAAAGGTTGATGAAATCAAAGATGTTATCGCAGATTTTGCCCTAGATGCAGATATCATCCATGCAGGTCAGGCAAAAAATGAAATTATCATCAAGACAAAAGCAGATCTTAATAACGATCAAAGACAAGAAATTTTCAATGCCTTTAAAGAAAGGTATAATTTGGAGGATGAGGATTTTTTACAAGCGGAGCAATTTGGTCCGGCGATTGGGGAAGAGATTCGAAATAGAGCACTATTATCTATTGCTATTGCTGCTTTAGGAATGTTGGCTTATATCACATTCCGTTTCGAATTCAAATTCGGGGTTGCTGCCATTATTGCATTGCTTCATGATATATTTATTGTGTTATCTGTATATGCCATCTTTAGAATTCCTGTAAACAGTTCTTTTGTAGCAGCAATTCTAACAATTGTAGGATATTCCATCAATGATACGATTGTTGTATTCGATAGAATCCGAGAAAATGTAAAATTTATGAAAAAGGCTACTTTTGAAGAAATTGCAGATTTAAGTATTAATCAGACGATTGTACGTTCTATCAACACTTCTTTTACTACTTTATTATCAATTATCATGCTTTATATTCTGGGTGTAGATGCAATCCGCCAATTTGCTCTTCCCCTGATTGCGGGTATCGCTACAGGTACCTATTCATCTATTTTTATTGCTAGTCCAGTATGGACACTATGGAAGAATTGGGAGAAAAAAAGAAATCGCTATAACGCTGTTTAAGTAACATGTTTTAAAGCTTATATTTCATGTAAGAAAATGGTAATACTATTAAATAGTGTATTACCATTTTCTTTTATTTTTTGCAGAGTTGGTGTTTATATTGAAAAGAAAAATTTTACCGGGTTATCGACATTTAAAACGATATAAAAAAATAGCAGACATTATGGTTAAATATGGGTTCGGTTACTTTGTGGAAAGACTATATCATAAAGGGCTGGTGCCCAATTGGATCGTAGAGATGAAGCGTGTTAATACTTCGCTTACTGCAGGACAACGGCTTCGAATGGCCTTAGAGGAATTAGGGCCTACATTTGTTAAGCTGGGACAGATTCTAAGTACGCGGCCGGATATTGTATCTGAAGAAGTTATTTCTGAACTTTCCAAGCTGCAAGACCACGCATCAAAAATCCCCTTTTCTCTAGTTGAGAAGTCTATAAGCAGCGGATTGGGAATGAATATAACGGCGGATTTTCACTACTTTTCCTCTGAACCAACTGCAGCTGCTTCCATAGGACAAGTTCACTGTGCAAAGCTGTATTCCGGGGAAGATGTTGTATTGAAAATTCAAAGACCCAATATTAAAGGAGTAATTGCTAAAGATATTGATATTTTACTGCAGATGGCTACTTTATTTGATGAATTTTATCCGGGTGAAATGCCTTTCAAAGTAGTAGAAGTCGTTCATGAATTCTCCAACTCCATCAATCGTGAGCTTGACTACACGATAGAAGCAAGAAATACAGAAAAATTCAGAGAAAACTTTCAAGGTCATGCCAATGTATTAATCCCTAAAGTATATTGGGAATATACTTCAAAAACAATTCTTACCCTTGAAAGGATCGATGGGGTGAAAGTGGCGGATACTGAAACCTTAAAAATGAAAGGCTGGGATATAAAAGAAATCGGAGATTTGATTGCTACTTCCTTTATGAAACAGGTTTTTATTCACGGATTGTTCCATGGCGATCCACATCCCGGAAATATATTTGTAGTAAATGAGAAGAAGATTGCTTTTATAGATTTTGGAATCGTAGGTTATCTAGATAAAGAGACGATGAATTTTATAGCAGATTTGTTCATTGCAGGAGCAAAAAAAGATATCGATAAAATTGTTACCCTATTAGTAGAGATCGATGCACTTACTGAGGACACAAATATCAGAAGATTGAAGGAAGATATCTCTTTTGTTCTAAATCTATATTACAACACTCCGCTAAAACGATTAAATATGAGTGAAGCAGTTTCGGCCCTTATGCAGATTGCATATCATAATAGGGTGAAATTGCCGCTGCAGTTTACAATACTGGCAAAAGCAGTGATTACCTTAGAGGGCTGCGTTAAAATGCTAAATCCAGATTTTAGTGTTTCAAATATTGCAAGCCAATTTATTGGGGAGATTTCTGCTTACCGCTTCAATCCAAAGAAGATTCTCTATGAGGGAATTGATTATGCTGATGACTTATTTTCATCCTTGAAGAATTTTCCCAGATATTTAAAAAGTCTTTTACACAAATTAGAGCGGAATGAAATTAAAATTATTGTAGATCAGATTGGTGTACAAAAACTAGCATGCTCACTGCAGGAAGCGGGAAATCGCCTCTCTATCAGTCTATTAATCGCAGCGTTAATGCTTTCTTCATCTCATCTCATTACAAGCACTTCAAGTTTTCGTTATATTTTACAGATGAATCAAATTGGATTGATCGGATATAGTGCAGCATTAACGCTAGTAATTCTCTTTTTCATCTATGTACACCGCAGTAAAATCAATAAGAATAAATAAAGCCAGCTTGCAGGATAATTAGAAAATTTGAAGAATTAATACATACTATTGAATACATGGAAAATATGTCATATAATGAATTGTATCTATTTCGACATATATATAATATTTAGAAAAGCTTTGTATAATTTTAAAATCATTGTGGTAAGGATAAGTAAAAAATATAATTTTGTCAAGTACTGAGATTTTTTTGGTACTTGTAGAAAACGGAGGGAATATAAATGGATTTAAAAGATAAAATTAGAGTGATACCTGATTTTCCTGAGAAAGGTATACGATTTAAGGATATAACGACTTTATTAAATGATGGCGAAGCTTTTCATTATACAATAGATCAGTTTGTAAAGGAAGTTGAAGATAAGGATTTTGATCTGGTTATTGGACCAGAATCAAGAGGTTTTATCGTAGGGACTCCGTTAGCTTATGCATTGAAAAAAGGATTTGTACCCGTGAGAAAACCGAATAAGCTGCCTGGTGAGACCATACGTTATGAATATAAGTTGGAGTACGGAAGTGATTCTTTAGAAATACATAGGGATGCGATAAAACCCGGACAAAAGGTTATTATTGCAGACGATCTATTGGCAACTGGCGGAACAATTTATTCAACAATAAAATTAATTGAAGAACTTGGTGGAATTATCGTAGGTGTTCTTTTTTTAATAGAGCTAACATACTTAGAAGGCAGACAACGCCTTGAAGGATACGATGTAAGGTCATTGGTAAAGTATTAAAGTGGTTGGTTACCCAACCACTTATTCTTTCTATTTTGACAAATATGTGTATTGTATACTGTTTTTTTTAATTCTTTTGTTATATAATATATTTAATATTTTTAAGACTATATAATTTTACATCAAGTAGTAATAATAGGGTGATAATATGTTAGAGAACTTGCTGGCGCAAATACAACAATATAATCCAAACAGTGATTTGAGCCTGATAATAAAGGCATACAACTTCGCTGAAAGTGCTCATGAAGGCCAGATTAGAAAATCAGGTGAAAAATACTTTGTTCACCCTGTTGAGGTGGCAAGGATTCTTACTGAGCTGGAAATGGATGATTCTACAATTGTAGCAGGACTGCTGCATGATGTGATTGAAGATACAAAATACAGCTATGACCAAATTAAAAAAGAATTTAGTGAGGAAGTAGCAGTTCTTGTAGAAGGTGTTACCAAACTGGGGAACTTCACCTATGAGACAAAAGAAGAAAGGCAGGCTGAGAGCCTGCGAAAAATGTTTATTGCCATGGCTAAGGATATACGTGTAATTATCATAAAGCTTGCAGACCGTCTCCATAACATGAGAACCCTAAAATATATGAACGAGAATAAGAAAAAAGAAAAAGCCATGGAAACCATTGAGATTTATGCTCCTATTGCCCATCGTTTGGGAATATCAAAAATAAAATGGGAATTGGAAGACTTGTCCCTTCGATACATTGATCCTGACGGCTACTATGAATTAGTAGAAAAAGTAGCCAAAAAAAGACGTGAGCGGGAAGATTATATTAATCAAGTAATAAAACAATTAAAAGAAGCATTATACAGTGTAAATATTGAATTTGAACTTAGCGGTCGTCCTAAGCATTTTTACAGTATTTATCGAAAAATGGTTTACCAGCATAAATCCTTTGAAGAGATATTTGACCTAACAGCTATACGGATTATTGTAGATAGCATAAAGGACTGTTATGGTGTATTGGGTATCGTTCATACTATGTGGAAGCCGATTCCCGGAAGATTTAAAGACTATATTGCAATGCCAAAACCCAATATGTATCAATCCCTTCATACTACAGTAATCGGCCCTAAGGGTGAACCTTTTGAGATACAGATTCGAACAAGAGAAATGCATCGGATTGCAGAATATGGTATTGCTGCCCATTGGAAATACAAAGAAGGCCGCAGTGCCGAAGAGGATATGGATGACAAACTTAACTGGCTCCGTCAGCTATTGGAGTGGCAAAGAGACCTTAGCGATCCTAGAGAGTTTATGGAATCTTTAAAAATAGATTTATTTACGAATGAGGTTTTTGTATTCACACCTAAGGGCGATGTGGTGGACCTGCCTGCAGGCTCTACACCTGTAGATTTTGCTTATAAAATTCACTCTGCCATCGGAAATAGCTGTATAGGTGCCAAAGTAGACGGCCGAATTGTACCCTTAGATTATAAACTTAAAAATGGCAATATCGTCGAAGTTTTAACTTCAAGTCATAGTAATGGTCCAAGCAGAGATTGGCTGAAGTTCGTAAAGAGTACACAAGCTAAAAATAGGATTCGTCAGTGGTTTAAAAAGGAAAGAAAAGAAGAAAATACTGAAAAGGGAAAAGAAATGCTTGAGAAAGAGGCACGGAGAAGTGGTTATGATGTTCAAGCATTGCTAAAACCTCAGTGGTTAAGTCAATTAACGAAAAAATTCAATTTAAATACGATTGATGATCTTTATGCTGCCATTGGTTATGGCGGCATTATGATGAACCAAGTTATACCAAAGCTCAAAGAAATGTATAAATTGGCTCAAAAAGAGGAGAAATCCGGGGAAGATCTCATCAGTTCCCATTCAAAGCAGTATAAACCCCGACAAGAAAACAAAGGAAATCAGGGAGTAAAGGTTAAGGGAATTGACAATATATTGGTACGTTTTTCAAAATGTTGCAATCCTGTTCCTGGAGATGAAATTATTGGTTTTATTACAAGAGGCCGTGGTGTTTCTATTCATAGAAAAGACTGCCCCAATATGGCTGATGATTACGAATCCTTAGACCGTTTCATTGAAGTAGAGTGGGATGAGGGCCGTCAAATTTCTTATCAAACTGAAATACAGATCATCGCATCGGACCGAAAGGGTTTATTATCAGAAATAACAAATGTATTATCGGAAACAAAGCTGACGGTTACAGCGATCAATGCAAGAACCAACAAAGAGAGAATCGCTATTATCAATTTAACCATTGAGATTACGAATATAGCGCAGTTAGATAGACTAATGAATAAAATTAAAACCATGCAGGGCGTTATGGATGTGTATCGAGTCACTTCCTAAGCAAGCACGAGGAGGAATAAGATGCGGGCAGTTGTGCAGAGAGTTACCCAAGCCGCTGTTGTAGTGGATGGGAAACGGGTTGGAGAAATACAAAAAGGTTTTTTAGTATTGCTTGGGGTAGAAGAATCTGACGACCTCAAGGATGTAGAGTATATGACAGATAAAATTACAAATTTAAGAGTTTTTGAGGATGAAAATGATAAGATGAATTTATCATTAATAGATATTCAGGGAGAGCTATTGGTAGTCTCCCAGTTCACATTGCTAGGGGATTGTCGCAAGGGCAGAAGACCAAGCTTTAGCAGCGCAGCTAGACCTGAACAGGCAAATCAGCTATACCTGCTTTTTGTTGAACAGTGTAGGGCAAAGGGAATAAAGGTAGAAACTGGAGTTTTTCAAGCCCATATGGAAGTAAGCCTATGTAATGATGGTCCTGTCACTATGCTTGTTGATAGCCAGAGAAATTTTTAGGAGGAGATATCATTGTTGATTGAGCGGATACCGGCAGGAATATATGCTGCAAATTGTTACGTTATAACCTGTGAGGAAACTGGCAAAGCCGCTATTATCGATCCGGGCGGGGATGCAAAAGATATTTTAAAATTTATTGAGGAGCAGCAACTGGAACTTTCTTTTATATTGCTTACCCATGGGCACGGGGATCATATCGGAGGGATTGCAGATATCCTTACAGCAAAGAAGGTACCTGTTTTGATTCATAGAGAAGATGCATATCTTTTAAAGGATGCAGAAAAAAACCTATCTAGTTTCATGAGCGGGCCAAAAATTGAAATAGAAGCAGATCGTTTATTAGAGGATCAAGAGATTATCGAATTAGGGAATCTTAAATTAAAAGTACTTCACACACCTGGACATACGCTTGGAAGTACATGTGTTTTTGTTGAAGATGTAGTATTCACCGGGGACACCTTGTTTGCAAACTCTATCGGCAGAACAGACTTGGAAGGTGGTTCTTTTAAGAGTATTATCCAATCCATTCTATTAAAATTGTTTGTGTTGCCTGATGAAACAAAGGTTATGCCCGGACATGGACCTGCTTCAACGATAAGTATCGAAAAACTGACAAATCCATTTGTAAATCAGTAGGAAAATGCATAGCCCTCTCTGTAACGGGTCAAAATAACAAAAGATATATCTTTAGGAGGGCTGATTTTCATATGGATAAAAAGATTGGATACTATTTAGGCAGAAAAAACATGAATCAATTTGTGGACATTGACTTTCATGATTTTATCGACATGGTTCAATCGGGATTAGCAGATGAAGAAATTGCTAGAGAATTAGGAATCAGCGGAAACTATGTAAAGAAGCTAAAAAATGAAATGACAATCCGTTATTAGTATAGGGTGATTAAAATGATAAAAGTTTTATTACAGGGCCATGATTATCAATATGAGGTATTGGAATTGCTGAAAATTTTTATGAAACCTACGGATATTGATTTTATTGACTGTGAAGCTTTGGTAGACTACCAAAGCTTTTTGTTAGTAAATGAACTGTATGAAAAAGAAAGGCAAATCCAAATTCACTCAACCATAAGAAAAAATAATGAAATACTGCGCCAAGACATCAGAAGCATAGAAAAGAAAGACCTCGATGCAATAAATCTAAATAGAGAGATTAAAAAATCTATAAAATTGAGCATTTATGAAGTGATTAGTTATACATATGGAAAATTCTCGGAATGGGGAATCCTAACAGGCATCAGACCTACGAAAATTGTACATGAGCTTATGGATCATAATCATACAACTATAGAGATTGATCATATCCTTAAAGATAGATATAAAATAAATGAAGAAAAGCGTAAATTGTTATTGGATGTTGCAGTTGTTGAAAGACCTTTTATTGTTAACAATAAAAGTGATCAAGTCAGTCTATATATCAGCATTCCTTTTTGCCCAACGCGATGTGTATACTGCTCATTTCCATCTAACCCTTTAAACCAAGGGCATAAACCTATCGCCCGGTACATGGAGGCTTTGCTCTATGAGATTGTAGAAGTAACAGCATTATTAAAAGACTTTGGTAAGAAAATAGAAACACTATACATTGGAGGCGGAACACCAACCTCTCTGAATGCAGTTAACATAAATAAAATTATGTCAACCATCAGTAAAAACATAGACCTTACAACATTAAAAGAGTTTACAGTAGAAGCCGGCAGACCTGATACCATTGATCGAGAAAAGCTGGAGATTTTGAAATCCTATGGCGTAAACCGAATAAGCATCAATCCACAAACAATGAATACGCAAACACTCCAGCAAATTGGCCGCGATCATTCACCAAAAGAAATTACTGAAGCTTTTTGGCTGGCAAAAGAAATAGGCTTCAAAACAATAAACATGGACGTTATTGTTGGTTTACCGGGAGAAGGCTGTACAGAGGTTGCAGATACTATGAAGGCCTTAGAGGAATTATCTCCTGAAAACATTACTGTCCATACCCTTGCAATAAAGCGGGCATCTAACCTAAGAGAGAAGCTGAATGACTATCAGTTGGCTATGGAAAAACAAGCGAAAGATATGTTAAAAATAACAAAAGAGTATACCTATAAAATGGGAATGATCCCCTATTATTTATATAGACAAAAATTCATGGTGGGAAATTTAGAGAATACAGGTTATTGCAAACCAGGCCATGAATGCATCTACAATATTCAGATCATGGAAGAAAGACAAAGCATACTGGCGATGGGAGCGGGAGCAATTTCTAAAATTGTATATCCTGAAGAAAACCGGCTAGAAAGAGTACCGAATCTAACAAATGTTGATCAATATATACAAAGAGTGAAGGAAATGGTCGAAAGAAAGAGAAAAGAATTGATGAATTCATAAGCCATATATTGACAGATAACATAGGCTACATTATAATATAAGAAAATTAGGTAAAGAAATGCAATGAGAAGGAAGAGTAGGAATAGTTCAATTTTCAGCGATTCGGGAAATGGTGAGAGCCCGATAATGATGGCTATTTCGAAGACACCTTTAAGCAGGCTGTCTGAATGTACAGTAGGACGGCACGCATACCGGCGTTAACGGTAAAAGTGGGATTTTCCAATTAGGGTGGTACCGCGGGATATAAAACTTCTCGTCCCTGTCAACAATAGGGATGTTGAGGTTTTTTGTTTTATCAATTTTAGGATTAGGGAGGGTTATTATGAGCATTCAAGCCCCAAGAGGGACAAGAGATGTATTGCCATCAGAAACGTACAAATGGAATTATGTAGAAAGTTTATTCAGGGAAATCTGTGAAAAATTCGGATATAAGGAAATTAGAACGCCTATTTTTGAACATACTGAGCTATTTCATAGAGGTGTGGGAGAGACAACGGATATTGTACAAAAAGAAATGTATTCTTTCAAAGATAATGGTGGCAGAGAAATTACTTTAAAGCCAGAAGGAACAGCACCGGTTGTAAGATCCTTTATTGAGAATAAGTTATATGCCGAGCCGCAGCCCATGAAGCTATTTTACATAACACCTTGTTTTCGATACGAACGACCTCAGGCTGGAAGACTAAGAGCTTTTCATCAATTTGGAGTTGAAGCCTTTGGAACCTCAAATCCTTCTGTTGATGCAGAAGTCATTGGCATAGCTATGGCTTTTTATAAAAAGCTAGCTATTACCAACCTAGAACTGCGGATCAACAGTGTAGGCTGTCCTGATTGCAGAAAGAAATATAACAAAACGCTGAAAGAATACTTACGCAGTAAATTAGATAAGCTATGCAAAACCTGTCAAGACCGTTTTGATCGAAATCCTATGCGTATTATCGATTGTAAAACTGATACATGTAAGGAAGAAATAAAGGATGTTCCTTATATGCTTGACCATATATGCGAAGACTGCAGAATAGACTTTGAAGAACTGAAAGAAAATTTGACATTGATGGAAATCCCTTATACGGTAGATCCTACTATTGTTCGCGGCCTTGATTATTATACAAAAACTGCCTTTGAAATCGTATCAAAAGAGATTGGTGCACAGGGAACTGTTTGCGGTGGGGGACGTTATGATGGATTAATTGGATGTCTGGGAGGACCTTCCACTCCAGGCGTAGGCTTCGGCATGGGAATCGAGAGATTGCTGCTAACACTCCAAAATAATCAAATCGAGATACCAAGACCTCGGGGATTGGATATATTTATTGCTGCTATTGGAGAAAATCCTTCTAAAGAAGCTGTAAAATTACTCCATAAGCTTCGTTTGGAAGGCGTTTCAGCGGATAAGGACCACATGAATAGAAGCTTAAAAGCCCAATTTAAGTATGCAGATAAGCAGCAGGCTGCCTATACCATAGTTATCGGAGACCATGAATTGGAGAAAGATATCGTCCGGCTGAAAAACATGGATACAGGAGATCAAGAAGAAATTAAACTAAGCAATATTGTACAGGAGCTTAAAAACAGATTAAAATAAGGGAGGAATTATTATGGCAGAAGTTTTGGGAAAAATGAAAAGAACCCATATGTGCGGGGATCTGCGGTTAACTAACGTCAGCGAAGAAGTAACACTTATGGGATGGGTACAAAAAAGACGTGATTTAGGCGGATTAATTTTTGCTGATCTGAGAGACCGTGCAGGCATTGTGCAAATCATCTTTGATAAGGATATATCAGAAGAAGCCTTCACGAAGGCTGAAAAGATCAGGGGAGAATATGTACTGGCGGTTCGTGGGATTGTGAAAAGAAGACAGGCTGTTAATAACAACCTCCCAACCGGTGAAATCGAAATTTTTGCTGAAGAGCTAAAAATATTATCAGAAGCACAAACACCCCCTATATATATTGATGATAATGATGAAGTATCTGAGAATCTGCGATTAAAATACAGATACTTAGATTTGAGAAAACCGAAAATGCAGAAGAACATGATGTTCCGGCATAAGATGGCAAAGGTTGTAAGAGATTATTTGGATGAAAATGCATTTGCAGAAATAGAGACACCCATATTAGGCAAGCCAACACCGGAGGGTGCAAGAGACTATCTTGTCCCGAGCAGGGTCAATCCAGGAAAATTCTATGCACTTCCACAGTCACCACAGCTATTTAAGCAGCTACTTATGGTATCTGGAATGGATCGGTATTTTCAGATTGTAAAATGCTTCCGAGATGAAGATTTAAGAGCCGATAGACAGCCGGAATTTACGCAAATTGATATTGAAATGTCTTTTGTAGAGGTTGATGATGTACTCTCAATGAATGAAAAACTATTGCAGCGAATTTTTAAGGAAATGATGAACATAGATATTCAACTTCCACTGCAGCGACTGCCTTATGCTGAAGCCATGGACCGTTACGGCTCTGACAAGCCGGATTTAAGATTTGGCTTCGAGTTAAAATCTATCAGTGATATAGCTAAAGATTGCGGATTCAAGGTGTTTAAGGATGCTATTGCCAATGGAGGTGATGTACGGGGAATAAACATCAATGGATATGGCGAGCAATTTAGCAGAAAAGATATCACAAAGATTGAAGACTACGCGAAGATTTATGGAGCAAAAGGTTTGGCCTGGATAAAATTAACCAGTGAAGGAATCCAATCTCCTATTGCCAAATTCCTTACTGAAGTGGAAATACAGATGATTTTAGCGAGATTTGAAGCAGTTGAAGGGGATTTACTGCTATTTGTTGCCGACAAATCAGGTATTGTATTCGACGCTTTAGGTCATCTCCGTGTAGAAGTTGCAAAACAACTGAAGCTTTTGGATAAGAATGAATATAAGCTGTTATGGGTTACTGAATTCCCATTGTTCGAATATGACGAAGAGGAAAATAGATATGTAGCAAAGCATCATCCATTTACATCCCCAATGGATGAAGATGTAGATTTATTGGAAACTGCACCGGATAAGGCCCGTGCCAAAGCTTATGATATCGTATTAAATGGCATTGAAATCGGAGGAGGAAGTATACGAATTCATCGCAGTGAGCTGCAGCAGAAAATGTTTAAGGCACTAGGATTTAGTGAAGAAGAAGCATGGGATAAATTTGGATTCCTTCTAGAAGCCTTTAAATATGGAACACCGCCTCATGGAGGCATCGCTTACGGCCTAGATCGTTTTGTTATGCTGTTGACTGGTAATGACAGTATTCGAGAAGTTATTGCTTTTCCGAAAACACAGAATGCTTCTTCACCAATGACGGAAGATCCCACAGAAGTAGATGAGAAACAATTAAAAGAATTGCATATAAGAGTCTCGCTGGAAGAATAAAGAGGATAATGCAAAAATAGAGTGTGCATACACTCTATTTTTATTTGACAAAAAAGTCAAACTATTATATAATAATGATAATCAATATCAATTAAGGAGGGGAAAACTATGACTGCATTAATCGTTGGCGGAGATAAATTAGGAAACATACCTGATGTATTAACAGAGAGGGGAATTCAGGAATACATACACTGGCCTGGCAGAAAGAAAGGAATGCGTAAAAAGTCTATTCCTACAAATATAGACATGGTCATTGTATTAGTAGATTATATAGAGCACAATTTAACTGAAATTATTAAAGAACAATCAAAAACCATGAATATCCCTTGTGTTTTTTCTAAAAGAGCATGTAGTGATTTAGCAATGAAGCTGGACAACTGTAAAAATTGTAAATTATGTAAAATAAGCTAAAAGAGGCTCCCTGGGTAGGAGTCTTTTTTTATGAGCGTATTATTGACTATAAAAAAATGGTATAATTAAAATATATTCATTTTTGACAACAATGTTAATAGTAGGGGTGAATAGAATGCATCAAGTAGGAAAAGTATTAGAAATTTTAAAGGGGAACAAAGCCGGAATTCTTATGAACAAGCATGCTGCTTGTGGTGATTGTGGCGCATGTCAACATGGAAAAGAAAACATGAGCTTAACCATTACGGCAATCAATGAAGTAGGTGCAGAGGTCGGAGACATGGTAGAAGTAAATATGGAAACTCAAGATGTATTAGGAGCGGCATTTATTATTTATGTTATCCCACTCTTTTTTATGATTATAGGTGTTGTTGGTGGAAACTTCCTGCTAAATAAGATCGGTTTTATTGGTAATATAGAGGTTTACTCAGCAGTAATCGGGTTTATACTGATGACGTTATCCTTTATCACCATTCGTATGTTTGAAAAGAAATTTAAAGCCAATCGAAAGTATATTCCAGAAATAACAAAAATCATAGGCAGACAGTAATTTTGACTGAGAAGGCCCTACAAGTATACATAATAATATTATGTATACTTGTAGGGCCTTCTCAGTTTTATAGTAGGTTATATTTTCTTTATAAAAAACAATCGTGTGACAGAAGAGACAATAAAAATAGCAGCAGCAATACTGCCTGCAATAAACATGGTTTCAGTACTAATCAGAGCAGCCTTGCTAAAATCTTTTTCAATAATGGCTAACATTGTATAGTACATGCCAGAGCCAGGAACTAAGGGAAGGATACCAGGGATCACAAAAACAGTCACCGTTTCCTTGAATCGCCTCGCAAAAAATTCACTAAATAGTGCCACTACAGAAGCAGCAAAAAAAGATGCCATTACTGTAGATTGCCCCAAATGATTACTAAAATAAACATAGGTGGTCCATCCTAATGCTCCAGAAAAAGCAGTCTTATAAATCGCATTTTTAGGTATGTTAAACAAGACACTAAAACCAATAATAGATAGTGCAGCAAAGAGCAAGTGTTGAATCATAGAAAATTCACCCCTATCTCATAAAACCATAAATGAATTACAATTCCAACGCCTACAGCAATGGATATTGCGATAATGACGGCTTCTGCTGCCCGAGACAGACCTGAAAGCAAATCTCCGGCAATGGAGTCTCTTACTGCATTGGTGATAGATACCCCGGGTAAAAGAATCATAATAGAACTAATTATTATTTTATCAATGTTCGTGCCGATATTCAGGTTAACAGCCAAAATGGCTAAGGCAGATGCCAAGATTCCTCCTACAGCGTTTTCAAGAAAGAGATTAGCGTTCTTTTTACCAATCATTATAACACCGCTATAAACGAATATGGCAATAAGAAAAGAGCTAATAAAATCTTTGGCATTTGCCCCCAGTAAAACGCCAAAGAAAGCTGAAGCCATTCCAGCACAAACAGTGCGCAGTACCAGAGGATATTTAGGCAGCATGTTTATTTCTTTCAGTTTTGACATACCTTTTTGAAAAGATATTTTATCCAAGGTTACTTTTCTAGAAAAGTCATTTACTTTAGATACTTTATTTAAATCAATAGATCGTGTACGAATCCGCTTAACCATAGTAATGACATCTGCTTCTTTTTGATCGGAAGAAATAGAAACAAATATCCCAGTGGGAGTAACAAAGGATTCTACATGAGAAACACCATATGCTTTGCAAATTCTAATAATTGTATCTTCCACCCGATAGGTTTCAGCACCATTTTCTAACATGATCTGGCCAGCAAAGAGGGCAAGAATAAGTATTTTTTTCTGTGTATCTTTCAAGAACTTCACCCCTCTAAAGAAATTATGTTAAAATAATTTATCATTGTAGCACTACCTTGTAATATATTACGCCAATTCATGTCTATTTTCAATGGAAATAAGAAATAATAAAAAATATATTATATATAAAAGTAAACTTGTAAATTGTATTGTTTATATCTATAATAGTTTATGGAAGATCTAAGCAATTCATAATACATATGAAGGGAGAACGGAACAATGAATTTTGACAATCTAATGCAGGTTGATATCGATGTATTCAACGCTATTGAAAAAGAAATCGATAGGCAGCAGACAAAAATTGAACTGATTGCATCAGAGAACTTTGTCAGTAAAGCTGTTATGGAAGCCATGGGGAGTCACTTGACAAACAAGTATGCAGAGGGTTATCCGGGAAAACGTTATTATGGCGGCTGCGAATATGTTGATATTGTGGAAGACTTAGCAAGAGAGCGACTTAAGCAATTATTTAACGCCGAGTATGTCAATGTTCAACCACATTCCGGGGCCAATGCCAATCTGGGAGTCTATTTTACCATTCTAGAGCCTGGGGACACGGTTTTGGGTATGAATCTATCCCACGGAGGACATTTAACTCATGGAAGTCCCGTAAATATTTCCGGTAAATATTATAATTTTGTAGAATATGGTGTATCTAAAGAAGATGAAAAAATAGATTACGAAGAAGTACGGCGTATCGCAAAAGAAGTAAAACCTAAGCTTATTGTAGCAGGGGCTAGTGCGTATTCCAGAATTATAGATTTTAAAACCTTTAGGACAATAGCAGATGAAGTAGACGCTTATCTCATGGTAGATATGGCTCATATCGCCGGATTGGTAGCTGCAGGGCTTCATCCAAATCCATGTGAACACGCTCATTTTGTGACCACAACAACCCACAAAACCTTACGTGGCCCCAGAGGTGGTGCCATTTTATGTAAAGAGGAATTCGGTAAGGCCATTGATAAATCCATTTTTCCAGGCATTCAAGGCGGACCTTTGATGCATGTTATTGCAGCAAAGGCTGTAAGCTTCAAAGAGGCGCTGTCAGATGAGTTTAAAACATATCAGAAACAAGTCATAAAAAATGCTGCAAAATTAGCTGAAGAGTTAATAAAAAGAGATTTCCGCATCGTATCCGGCGGAACTGATAATCACCTATTGCTAGTTGATTTGCGCAATAAAAATATAACAGGCAAAGATGCAGAACTATTGTTGGATGAAATGGGTGTAACCGTAAATAAAAATACAATTCCTTATGATCCAGAAAGCCCATTTGTAACCAGTGGTATACGGATTGGAACTCCAGCTGTTACGACCAGGGGAATGAAAGAAGAAGACATGGTTACCATTGCAGAAATTATTAAAATCGTTGTTGAAAATCCAACAGATCATGAAGATGCAAAAGAAATGGTAGAAAAGCTATACCGCAAATATCCATTATACGAATAAACTGAAAAGCATGGTCCTTGGACCATGCTTTTTAAAAGAAGGAGATAAAATCTTCACATCGAATTGATTAATTATGAAGGTTGAGAAAGGAGGAATAAATTGAAACCCTATTTTTATGAGATTTTGGAAATCGTATTACAATCAATCGATGAAGGTGTTCATGTAATCGATAATGAAGGAAGAACGATTATTTACAATAAAGCTATGGCTGAGCTAGAAGGGATGAATCCGGAAGATGTTTTGGATAAGCCTTTGTTAGATCTTTTTCCGAGTTTAGATTGGAATAATAGTACTTTGCTGAAGGTATTATCAACAGAAAAAAGCCTTATTGATCATCCTCAGACTTATCTTAATAACAAGCATAAAGAAATCACTACCATTAGTACCACTGTTCCAGTCTATTTTGACAAAGAAAAAGTGGGAGCACTAGAAATCGCAAAAAACATTACAAAAATAAAAGCACTTTCTGATCAGATTATGACCTTGCAGCTGCAGTTGGCAAAGCCGCAAAATAGAGTTGCAGCAAAAGAAAAAAAATTTACCTTCGATAGCATTATTGGAAAAGATGAAGGTTTTTTGAAGGCAATCGAATTTGCAAAAAAAGCTGCATTTTCTTCTTCTAGTGTCTTGATTTATGGAGAAACAGGAACCGGAAAAGAATTAGTGGCTCAAAGTATACATTATGCCGGCATGAGGAAAAACAAGGCATTTGTAGCACAAAACTGTGCGGCGCTTCCAGAGGCTTTATTAGAAGGAATATTATTTGGTACGGTTAAGGGCGGTTTTACCGGTGCTGTAGATCGTCCCGGATTGTTTGAGCAGGCTAATGGTGGAACAATCTTTTTAGATGAGTTAAACTCCATGGGTTTATTGTTACAATCAAAGCTTTTACGTGTTTTACAGGAAGGCTACGTAAGAAGAATCGGTGGAATAAAAGACATCCCCATAGATGTGCGGATTATCGCAAGTACGAATGAGGAACCCTATGAGGCTGTTGAAAAGGGTATTCTGAGAAAAGACTTGTTTTACAGAATTAATGTAATTCCCATTAATCTTCCACCCTTACGTGAACGAAAAGACGATATTGAAGTACTGATGAATGGATTTATAGAGAAAATTAATCATAAAATGAACAAAAAAATTATTGGTGCTGAAGAAAAAGTTTTAAAGGCATTTAAAAGTTACAGATGGCCGGGTAATGTAAGAGAATTAGAAAATACCATAGAAGCTGCAATGAATATTATTGAAAATGAAACTATTTTAAAAATGGAGCATTTTCCACCCCAAATAAGTGCAAAATTATTTGCACCTATACCAACCAGAAAGTTGACTTTTCGTAAAAATCTAACAGATACACTGTTAGAAATAGAATCGGATTTAATTATCAAAGCGCTGAGAGAAAGCGATGATAACATTTCGAAAGCAGCAGAGCAGTTGGGCATTAAGCGGCAAACCCTCCAACACAAAATGAAGAAGTATAATATAGCGAGGATATAGGTGCAAATATATTTGCATATGGGAGTGCAAATATATTTGCACTTTATTTTTTTGGAGCTTTTCCATCTTGATATTTTGCTGAAATTGAAGGAAATATTGAATAAAGTTGCAGTATTTATTAAAAGTATAAAGGAAACATGCATATTTATTGAAAGATTAATTAAATAAACAGAATGATTTTGGCAAGAAAATTGCAAATAATAACTCTGAATATGAAAAATATCATGGAGGTGCTTATATATGGAAAATGTAAAGGTTGCGATTTGGGGATTTGGTGCAATGGGAAGTGGTATGGCTAAAATGCTTCTAAAGAAAAAGGGAGTAGATATCGTAGGGGTATGCGATAGAAATGCATCAAGAGTTGGTAAGAGCATGTATGAGATACTTGGCGTTGATAGAGGAGAGAGACCTGAAGTAGTCATAAATCCAAATATTGAAGAAGTATTAACTGAGGGAAGTTGCGATGTTTGCCTTTGTGCTACAGATTCCTTTACAAAAAGTGCTTTCCCACGATTAAAATTTGTTCTTGAAAGAAAAATTAATGTGGTTTCAACAGCAGAGGAGATGGCATATCCGCAAGCGCAAAATCCAGAGCTAGCCGCTGAACTTGATAAAATTGCAAAAGAAAATGGGGTATCTATCTTAGGAACGGGTATTAATCCAGGACTTATGATGGACCTATTGGTTGTATGTTTAACTGGCTGCATGGTGGACGTAGAGCATATCGAAGCAAAGAGAGTCAACAGTTTATCACCATTTGGGCATGCAGTTATGGAAGAACAAGGTGTTGGAATTACAGTGGATGAGTTTGAAAAGGGTGTTAAAGAAGGAACCTTGGCAGGACATGTTGGATTTGCAGAATCTGTTGGAATGATCGCAGATGCTATTGGATGGAAAGTTGAAAAAGTTGAACAGCAAATGAAACCGATTGTGACATCTGTAGATAGAAAATCACCTCACGGATTTGCAGCTGCTGGAAATGTTGCAGGAGTAAACATGACGGCTCAAGCATGGGTAGATGGTGAAGTAAAAATTGATATGATCCATCCTCAGCAAATTGAACCAGAAATGGAAGGAACAGAAACAGGAGATTATATTACCATAAAAGGAACACCTGAAATCAATATGGCAAACAAGCCAGAAGTTGAAGGCGGTCTTGGAACGATAGCAATGTGTGTAAATATGATTCCACATGTAATCAATGCAGCACCTGGCTTAAAGACAATGTTAGATTTACCTGTACCAAGAGCGATTATGGGAGATATGAGAGACTTAATTCAAAGGTAGGCGATCAATATGGAAGCAAGAAAAGGCGATTGGGTAATCATTCACAATACAGTACTAACATCAGATGAAAGAGCTCCTCAGGTACCTGAAGATACAAGATGTGTGCCTTTGGAATCTTGGGTAAAAGGTTTTCTTGAAAAAAATGCAGTAATTGGTGAGGAAGTTATAATTACAACCATAACAGGCAGAAAAGTCAGCGGAAAACTTGTGGAGATTAATCCTTCTTATAGACATAATTTTGGAGAATTTGTACCTGAGCTTCTGCAAATTGGCATTCAGCTTAAAGAAATGCTTGCGGGAGGTGAAAACAATGCATAAGGATATGAGCTATCAAGCAGTCATGGCGCGTAAAAATGAAATCATGAAACAGGCAATTGGTATAGACTACAGTGTATTTGAATCGGGAACGATCGCATTTGATTATGAGCGCATGATGCGGGAAACAGGGTATACACTGGAAGAAATGCAAAGCATTCAAGGTTCCACGGGTGTAGGGAATACGCCTTTGCTAGAGCTTCGTAATCTTACAGCGCTTGCAAGAAAGTTCGCTCCAAAAGGTAAGGGGGCTCGGATTTTTATAAAGGATGAGGCATCCAATCCATCGGGAAGTTTTAAAGCACGACGGGCTGCCAACGCCGTTTACCATGCTAAAAAATTAGGCTATAAAGGGGTAATTGCTGCTACAAGTGGAAACTATGGTGCTGCAGTAGCCAGCCAAGCAGCCATGCAGGGATTGAAATGCATCATCGTTCAAGAATGTTATGATAGTAAAGGAGTAGGTCAGCCAGAAATCATTGAAAAGGCAAGAAAATGTGAAGCTTATGGCGCTGAAGTTGTTCAGTTATCAGTTGGCCCTGAGTTGTTCTATACTTTTCTAAAGCTTTTAGAAGAAACACAGTATTTTAATGCATCTCTTTATACCCCTTTTGGTATTGCAGGTGTAGAGACTTTAGGCTACGAACTGGCCGTGCAATTTAGGGAAAAAGAGGGGCGAGATCCAGATGTAGTCGTTTGTACCAATGCTGGAGGCGGCAACTTGACTGGTACTGCCAGAGGACTTATAAAATCCGGGGCAGAAGGCGTACAGGTGGTAGGTGCCAGTGTAAATCTCCAAGGGCTTCATATGGCCAGCGACAAGCAATTTAACCGGAAGTCATTTACTACAGGGCATACAGGCTTTGGAATTCCTTTTTCTACATGGCCGGACCGGTCTGATGTACCGAGATCGGCAGCACGTCCTTTAAGATATATGGATCGCTATGTAACCGTATCACAAGGAGAAGTATTCTACATGACAGAGGCTCTGGCACAGCTGCAAGGCCTTGAAAGAGGTCCAGCAGGAAATACTTCTTTAGCGGCAGCCTTTAGTATTGCACAAGAATTAGATCAGGATCAAATCATTGTAGTTCAGGAAACGGAATATACAGGAGCGGGCAAACATATTCAAGCACAATTGTCCTTTGCCCGGCAAAATGGTATCGAAATCAAATTTGGAAATCCTAAGGAAGAAATCCCGGGAACAAATATTATTTTACCGGAGAATCCTGGCTTGATACAAGCCAAGGATATCGATATGGATAAAATAAGAAGATCCTATATTCACAATAGTATCGAGACAACAGGTATAGCATACGTATCTAAAACAGATATAGAATTCTTGTCACAAGATGCTAAAGTATCAGTTGATTTTGTAAAACAAGTGCTACGGGAAAAAAATGTTCAGATAGAAGAATAAGTGACAATGGGACTCGGCATCAACAATGATGCCCCATCCCCATTTTATTTAATAAATGAAAATGGAGGGAGAAAGAATGAAAAGAGCAGATGATTTTCAACAGCGTAGAACCCATTTGGCCAATCTTACCGATGAACAGCTAAAGGAAAGATTTTGGCAGCTGGCAGAAAAAATTGTTGATCCGATGATTGATCTGGCCTATAAGAATACTACCCCATCTATTGAGAGATCCGTACTGCTTCGAATGGGATTCTCCAGTCTCGAAGCAAAGGCGATCGTAGAAGGCGTAATGGATCGTGGTTTAATGGGAAAAGGTGCTGGTCACGTTGTATATAGGTTAGCAAAGGAAAAGAATCTACAAATCCGAGAAGCTGGATTAGCTCTAGTAGAGGGTAAGTACTGGGATGAAATTGCAGCTATGTTTCAAGGAGGTGCAAAATAATGGAGCTAAAAATCAATGAGAAAATTGACGTAAAAGAAATTTTGAAGGATTTAGAAAGCTACAGACCAAAGAGAAGAGGCTGGACGTGGAGAGAAAATGAGGAAAATCTTCAAATGGGGCCTTTTACGTACAAAAACTGCTCTAAACCTCTTAAAAACAGTGTACCGCTTCCATCTGCCAAGTATTTTGGAGATATTGATCCACAACCGGATTATACGATTACTACGGAAATCGCTTCCGGCAGATTTGAAGATGACATTCGTCGTATGAGAATGGCTGCATGGCATGGTGCAGATCATATCATGGTTATCCGTACGGCTGGCCAATCCCACTTTGATGGTTTAATTGAAGGTACCCCTCAAGGTATTGGTGGAATTCCAATTACGAGGAAACAAGTAAGAGCACAAAGAAAAGCATTGGACCTAATTGAGGAAGAAGTAGGCAGACCGATTAATTATCATTCCTATGTTAGTGGTGTGGCTGGCCCGGATATCGCTGTCATGTTTGCAGAAGAAGGTGTTAATGGCGCCCATCAAGATCCGCAGTATAACGTATTATATAGAAACATCAACATGATTCGTTCTTTTGTTGACGCTGCCGAATCTAAAAAAATCATGTCATGGGCAGATATGGCACAGATCGATGGTGCACATAATGCAAATGCCACTGCAAGAGAAGCTTGGAAGGTTATGCCGGAGTTGATGGTTCAGCATGCGCTAAATTCCATATATTCTGTAAAAGTAGGTATGAAGAAGACGAATATTTGTCTATCGACAGTTCCCCCAACAGCACCTCCAGCACCATCTATGCATTTAGATCTTCCTTATGCGGTTGCTTTAAGAGATCTATTCTCCGAGTATCGCATGCGCGCACAAATGAACACAAAGTATATGGAGTCTTCTACAAGAGAAGCGACTGTAACCCATGTATTGAATCTTATGATTTCCAGATTGACCAGTGCGGATATCCAATCAACCATTACACCGGATGAAGGTAGAAATGTACCTTGGCACATTTACAATATGGAAGCCTGCGACACTGCAAAACAAGCACTTGTAGGCATGGACAGCTTAATGGAAATGATCGAGCTGAAAAAAGAAGGATATTTACCTGAAAAAGTACGGGAATTAAAAGAAAGAGCTGTACTATTCATGGAAGAAATCATTGAAGCTGGTGGATATTTCAAAGCTGTTGAACAAGGCTTCTTTGTTGATTCAGGCCACTATCCGGAAAGAAACGGGGATGGCATTGCCAGAAAAATTGATGGCGGAATTGGGGTAGGAGCAATTTATGAAAGAGATACAGATTACCTTGCACCAGTAACCGCACACTTTGGTTATAATAATGTAAAACAATATGATGAAACGGCAGAAGACCAGCCTTCAAAATTGATCAACGGATCTACCCTCGAGGCACCTGAAAAGATTATTTATATCGATGAATTGGACGATACAGATAATGTAAATGTAAGAATGGAAGAAACAAAGGAACTGCGTGAGTCCTCAAAAATCCTTCCAGAAGTTGAATGGATGGGGGATGGAATTGTACAGCTTGATTTATTCCTTCCAGCCAGCAAACGTGTAGCAGAATTTGCAGCACTAGAAATGGGCAAGAAAATGGGGCTTGAGGATGTAGAAGTGATTCATAAAGAAATCATGCATCCATCAGAGGGAACAAGAATCCAGCTTAAGGGAAGAGTAGCCTTTGCAATAGACACAAAAGATCTAGTGATTCCTCCGGAGCCTGAAATTATGTCTGAACAGGAAGTTCGAGAAGCAATTGAAGCGCAGCCTATGAAAATTGTAGCAGGTACTGTAGGAGAAGATGAGCACTCTGTTGGACTAAGAGAAATCATTGATATTAAGCATGGCGGTATCGAAAAATATGGTATTGAGTGTCATTATCTTGGAACATCCGTTACACTTGAGAAACTAGTAGATGCTGCAATTGAATTAAATGCAGATGCAATTTTGGCATCCACCATTATTAGCCATGATGACATTCACTATAGAAACATGAAACGTATTCATGAACTATGTATTGAGAAAGGTGTTCGTGATAAAATTATGATCCTCTGCGGTGGTACTCAGGTAACCCCTGAGTTGGCTGTAAAACAGGGAATTGATGCAGGATTTGGAAGAGGAACAAAAGGAATTCATGTAGCCACTTTCTTAGTGAAGAGAAGAAGTGAAATGAAAGATGAAAATTAATATTCTTGTTGCTGAAATAGGTAGTACAACAACGGTTGTGAATGCCTTTGCCGATATCCATTCTGACTGCCCCAGATTTCTGGGGCAAGGTCAGGCCCCTACCACTGTACTAGAGGGAGATGTGAATATTGGATTACAGGGTGCCATTGCAGATCTAAAAAAGAATCTACAAGTTGATGATTTTACCTATGATGAGATGTTAGCTACCAGCAGTGCTGCAGGTGGCTTAAAAATGACGGTACACGGATTGGTTTATGATATGACTGTACGGGCTGCTAAAGAAGCTGCTTTAGGCGCAGGTGCGATCATCCATAAAGTGACTGGCGGGAAGCTGAGAAAAACAGATCTAAAAAGTATTATAGATATTAAGCCGAATCTCATCCTCATCGCTGGAGGTGTTGATTATGGTGAAAGAGAAACTGCACTTTTTAATGCAGAATTGATTGCAGATTTAGATATAGATGTACCCATTATCTATGCCGGTAATGTTGAAAATCAGGAAGAAATTCGAGAAATATTCAAAGATAAAGCCAATAAACTCTATATCGTAGAAAATGTTTATCCAAAGATCGACCAACTAAATATTGAGCCTACCCGGTTCGTAATTCAGGAAGCCTTTGAAGAGCACATCATTCATGCACCGGGGATGGCAAGGGTTAGAGAACTGGTTACTGGGCCGATCATTCCAACACCCGGGGCAGTAATGGAAGCATCAAAGCTGCTGAGAGATAGTATTGGAGACCTTATTACGCTAGATGTAGGCGGTGCCACTACGGATGTACATTCCGTCACAGAAGGCAGCGATGAGATTAACCGGATCTTAATCAGTCCTGAGCCCTTAGCTAAACGTACTGTTGAAGGTGATCTTGGCGTATACGTAAACATGAAAAACATCGTAGAGCGTATTGGTAAAGAAGATTTGCAAAAACAATTAGATGGTGACCTAGAAATGCTTATAGAGACGCATAAACCTATACCGGATACACCCATGGCGATCCAATTTGTTGAGACATTAACCTTAGAAGCAGTTCTTACAGCTATGAACAGGCATTCCGGAAAACTTCGCCATCTATATGGTCCTACCGGTAAAAAAACCCTCGCAGAGGGAAAAGATCTTACCAATATACAATGGATCATTGGAACGGGCGGCGCATTGACGCGCCTGCCAAAAAGGATAGAGATACTAAAGGAAATTGCGCTGCGCAATAAAGGAGATTATTTGTTGCCCACACCAGAAGCACAGATTTTGATCGATAACCACTATATTATGGCCTCATTAGGGGTTTTATCAAAGCGATATCCTGAAGCTGCGTTGAATTTAATGAAGCAAAGTCTAAAGCTTGAAGAAGAATAAATAGCCGGGAGAATATTCCCGGCTATCCTTCAATAGAAATGGACAGGAGGTAAAAATTATGAATAATTGTCCGCGAATTGAAATAGATCTTTCCAAAATTCGAACCAACACAAAAATATTAACAGATCGCTGCAAGAAAGCAGGCATTCAAGTGGCAGGCGTTACCAAAGGATTCTGTGCCGTACCACAAATTGCAGAAGCACTCGTAGAGGGTGGTATAGCAATGCTTGCAGACTCCAGACTGGAAAATTTCGATAAGATTGCACATATTCCTCTTCCTAAAATTCTTTTAAGACTGCCTATGATAAGCCAGGTTGAAAAGGTTGTTTCTCTTGTAGATATCAGCCTAAATTCTGAGTTATCAACCATAAAAAAGCTTTCTGAGGAATCTTTAAAACAGAAAAAAATACACAAAATCATTTTAATGATTGATTTGGGAGATTTACGTGAGGGCATCTGGAATAATCAAGTTATTGAAACCATTGAAGAAATCGTCAATCTAGATGGGATTAAACTAATAGGTGTCGGCACCAATTTAACCTGCTACGGAGGCGTAATTCCTACGAAAAATAATCTTGGACTGCTCGCAGATTTTGCAAAGGAAATTCTAGAAAAATTCCAAATTCAACTTGAAATCATATCTGGTGGGAATTCTAGCAGTCTATATTTGCTAGATCGTGAGGAAATGCCAAAAAGTATCAACCACTTGCGATTAGGAGAATCTATTGTACTTGGAAGAGAAACTGCTTTCGGTGAAGCAATACCTGGAACCTATCAAGATGCATTTCGTTTGGTTGCAGAAATTATCGAGCTAAAAGAAAAGCCTTCCGTTCCTATTGGCGAAATCGGTATGGATGCTTTTGGAAACAAACCGGTTTTTGAGGATCGAGGCATTCGAAAAAGAGCAATTTTAGCGGTAGGCAGACAAGATGTATCTGTAAATAATCTTATCCCAAAGGATGAAAAAATATCGATCTTAGGTGCCAGCAGTGATCACCTAATTATTGACGTTACGGATTCATCAAAGGAATATGCTGTTGGAGATGAGGTATCCTTTAATATAGAATACGGCGCACTGTTGCAACTGATGACTTCTGAGTATGTCTATAAAAGGATAATATAATCAGCAATAAGTTTACATTTATCTGTCTCACAAAATCCATTACCTGAATATACTGTAATGAAACAGTTAGACAGGAGATGATACTTGTGCAGTATGGAGAAGGTAAATTTATAATTGTTTTTACATCGAACTATCATGCCTATTATATCGAGGAGCTTTTAAGAAGACACAATATTGACAGTATTTATAAAAAAGCTCCCAGGGCAATAGCGCGATCCTGTAATTCGGCAATTTATCTTTCAAAAGAGAAGGATCTTCATAAAGCGCTGGAGTTAATAAAGCAAGGAAAAGTTCCATTCCAATCCGTATTTGAAATCCATCGATATGATAAAAAGATAGAATATCAAAAAGTTCTCCTATAACAGGAGAACTTTTCATTTAAATATCTTTTTAAAAAACCCGATGTCCTTTTCATTTTCATTGATTCGACTTTGTATAATCATATTATCTTTTTCCGCTAAAGCTTCATTAAGTTCTTGTTTTTGCTGCTGAAGCAATTGCAAATCAGTGTGAAGCTTTTTCCGCTCTCTTTCGAATTCTGTACATTTTTTTTCTAAAACGGCTATTTTATGATGAAGTGTATCCTTTTCTGTCTCTAGCAGGCGGATATTCTCTTTGTATTGAGTAATTTTTTCTCCTCCCTCATTAATGAGATTTAAGTACTTTCGGTTCAACTCTGTTAGCTTTTTAACTTCCTCTTTTAAATAGCGGATTTCAGCTGCTAATGAATTTATAACATTTTTTTCTTCTGCTCCTGCTAATTCTATTTGCTTTCTACTAACTTCATCTGTTGTATTATTTCCACTAAGATTGTGTTTTCGAAGCATTCCTGTTGGATTTGATCGCTGATGTGCCATCCTGCTGGAAAGAATATTTTCATTTATAGGTTCCAAATTTGCGTCTTTCATTTTATCTTCTTCTAAAAACTGTTGCGCTTCTTCATGGGAAACAAGTTCACTGAGATCAAGAAGAGAGTTTTTTGCTTGAGGAGAATATACACTATAATTGGACTGGTGAATATTTTCCTCTCGTATTCTTGTAAATACAGGCTGCAAATCCAGCATAAACGGTTTTTCTTTCTTAGACCAGATTGTTCTTCCTTTTTGTGTTAATAGGGCATAGGAAAAATAGGTTGCTTCACCAATACAATGGATTATTGTGAGAATATTTTTATGTATATTTTGAAAAAACCAAGTAATTGGAAACTTTTTTTCTATTGCGATCCCAGTATTTTTTTTCATATTTTCTAGAGTAAGACGAAGGTATTTAATACAGTAATTATTCTTATTCTTATCGATCCAACTGATGTACAAATCTCCATTTGTATCAGGCAATATGTCAACAGAAAAGTATTTAATATAAATACAGCTTGCTAAATAAATATCCTCATCCCACTGAGAAGATTCTACTCTATAAACAGATAATTTGAGATCATAAATCAAGTTATTATTTGTAAGAAAAGATAAAAAGAGATTATATTGATGATCCCTAGTCAGACAATAGGGTTTACAGGGATCTTTTAGATGAGTCCGGCATATGATTTCCTTTTTCCAACTGTCAGCTTCCTCAAAATAGCTGACAATAGAAATGAGATAAGGTGCCGATAAATCACGCCAGCAGAAAACAATATAGGGGGTTTGATCAGAAAACTTAATATCAATAAAATCAATCATTTCTGCATCTATGGCAGAATGATATAGCAGTTGTGCATCCCACGATTGTCCATTGAAGAAATAATAATAAAATCGTCCTTCAAAGTCTAGAAGTACAGCACCGATCTTTCCGTTCACATCATAATCAACAGCATATTCCTTAACCGGGTGACTGTATACGGGTCCTTCATCAACCGCATCTTCGCCGCCAATACAGTAAAGATATTGAGAATCATCTAAATAAAATCTATAGTGTATATCACCAATAGTCAAATTTGTATCGAGTTTATTTGTATTCATCAATTTAATCACCTACCTTATTAGAAATATATTAACAGTGATTCTGCAATATGTTTAATAATTTATATAACTTGAAACGAACAATTTATTCACCAATTTTTAATAAGTATCATAATATACAATTAGAACAGTCAGTTAATATACTTAAGATTGATTACAATCTAATTGATCAATAAAGAAGGGGGTACACGATATGTACAGACATTCAAACTCAGCAAATGGAATTAGTTTATATACACCCGGATTTATCCCGGAAGAGCTGAGAGAGCAATTTGGAAATGCAGCTGAATTAGTATGCGTCCAGGTTCCAAAGGTTTATGATTCATGCCTGCTAAGAATTTGTTTAGTGGGAGAGCAAAAAAAACATAAGAAGAGAAAAAAAGGTTATTGCGATGATGATAAAGAAGATGAAGGTATTGTCTTTGATCCAGATTTGCGTGTACGCGTAGACTGCAGTGTTGAGAGTATCATTAATGTCAGAGTAGTAGGTCTTGTACCAGGATCATTTAAAGTAATCTTGAAGCGGCCAGTGCCAGGAGATCCAGATCGAAAGATAATCACTTATAAATA
The DNA here is from genome assembly GCF_001750685.1 of Geosporobacter ferrireducens. GTDB lineage: Bacteria > Bacillota > Clostridia > Peptostreptococcales > Thermotaleaceae > Geosporobacter > Geosporobacter ferrireducens. Next base: position 5,702,198 of record NZ_CP017269.1, read on the forward strand.
TCAGTTGAGAATTCTATATGACGTTGTATTTGATGATTGTACGATTTCAAAGGATAATGAATTAATACTCCGCAGAACTGAAACAGTAGGGCCATTGTATTGTCCAGATACGGATACAATTATCCGTGAGAGCCGAGTAGATCAATCCGGTACAATTCATCCATCAACTGACGAAGATGACCACATCATCAAACTTGAGATTATAGCAGAGATTTTAGACGTTCAAATTGAGCGAAACGAAGGAAAAACTTTAGATCCATATGATGATGTATGCTTCGCAGTTTTCACAGTTGGAGTTTTTAATGTTGTGAAGTGCGAACTCATCGTTCAATTAGTAATCCCTGCATTTGGCTTCTGTCCGCCGCCTGCACCTTGTGCACCGCTTGGAGAGCCTTGTGAAGTATTTAATGCGCAATTACCACCTGCGTTCTTCCCACCACAGTTGGATGATTTCATTTCCGGACCTGGAATTGACTGTTAAGAAAAAGGAGGGGGGGTGTGTATTACCACATCCTCTTTTTTCTTTATTCTGTTTTCCATAAGTTCCTCCAATGCTATATAATAGTAAAGAAGGGTTTATTTGATCATGAATAAGATACACATCGATAAAGAAAGGAGCGGAATTATGGAACCATTATCAGTCAGAATGAGACCAAACACGCTAGATGATTTTATTGGACAAGCTCACATTTTACATAAAAAATCTCTATTATATCAATCCATCAAAAACCAGACCTTTGACTCCGCCATATTCTTTGGGCCACCAGGAACAGGTAAAACGACTTTAGCTAGAATCATCGTAGGAGAGCTTGATGCAAATTTTCATGAATTGAATGCTACAACCACAGGAACGAAAGAGTTAAAAGAAATTATCGATTACGCAAAGAAAACAAAATATACCCTTGGATATAAGCCTACATATGTTTATGTCGATGAGTGCCATCGTTGGAATAAAAGTCAGCAAGATGCACTGTTAAAAGCTTTAGAAGAAGGAACCATAAAGTTTATTGGCAGTACAACTGAAAACCCATATTTTGCAATGAATCCTGCCGTGCTTAGCCGTGTTCGGGCAATATATGAACTAAAACGCCTAAGCATTGAAGAATTAAGCAAAGTCTTAATCCGTGCCATCAATGATCCCCATGGATTGGGAAATTATCATATTAGCATGTCACAGGAAAACATAAATCTGATAGCCAATCTATGTAATGGAGATGGAAGAATTGCTTTAAACACTTTGGAATTTATCGTAAAATCCTTAGGAAAAGATGCAAAAATTGAAAAAGATACAATTATTGAAGCAATGCAGCAACGCGTGAATTATTATGACCGGGAAGAGGATAAATACAATTATTTATCTGCACTGCAAAAAAGCATTAGAGGCAGTGATCCTGATGCATCTATTTTATATTTAGCTTATTTGATTGAAGGGGGTGCAGATATCCAGACAATCGGCAGGCGATTGCTGGTAATCGCCAGTGAAGACATCGGATTGGCTTCACCGAATGCTATTTCCATTGTTCTTTCCTGCATTCAGGCGGCTCAAATGGTTGGCTTTCCTGAAGCGAGGATTATCCTTGCGGAGGCTGTTCTCTTATTGGCTTGTTCGCCAAAATCCAATAGCAGCATTGTAGCCATTGAAAAAGCAGCAGCGGATATCAGATCACGAAGTATCGATCCGCCTCCTGCCCATATCATGGATGCCCATTATAGTGGGGCAAAAAAGAGGGGGATTGGAGATAATTACCTGTACCCCCATGATTTTGGCGGTTATGTAAAACAGCAGTATTTGCCGGATAACCTATACAAGGAAAAAAGAAGCTATTATAATCCATCAGAAAACGGCAGTGAAAAAAGTATCAAAGAACGCCTGGAAATACTGCGCAAAAGATAATCCCTCATCCCTATGAAGGATTATCTTTTTGAAAAAATGCCTGTACTTTATCGAAGAATCCTTTTTTGCTTGAAGCCACATCTTCTATTTTTTTTTGCACTTCGTCAATCTGTACGTATATTTTGGTTTGAAATGCTTGGTGCTGTTCCATAAAAAATTGCAGATCTTTTTGAAGTATTTGATTTTGTAAAGTAATTTCTTCAAGCTTTTCTAGTAAAGCATCTCCCTCATGAAAATCTTCCTGGGATTCCACCAGTTCATGATCCCCTATAAAAATTTGAGGCATCGATTCAGCAGACAATGTGCTTTCATGATCATCTGCCTTCAATGTTGGAAGGGCATTGAATAATATAGGAGACTCTAAAGGATCGATTCCAAGTATTGTAATTTTATCGTCAATATACCCATAGGCATCTATAATTTTTACGGGTGTCATATCTTTATAAGCAGGTCCAATAATGCCGACTTTTATGAGCTCCTTTTCAGCTGCATTGGCAAGTCTTTTGGGATCTGACCACTGCTTAGCATTCTCCAATTTTTTTTGTATAATAAAATGGCTTCCTTCCTTCCAAAGAATGATCATATTCCGATCAAAATGCATAAGATGTGGCTGCGTGTAATCTGTACCGTTTTTCGCAAAAACATTGATTTCTTTTCTTAAATTACTTTTATAGGACAAGGGAAGTTTTGTTCCAAAATAGTTTATTTGATAATGCCCGTTCGCAAAGGTTGACCATGCTATATGCAAGGTATCCTCCCTATCACATAATATAAAAGGAGTCGTATGATCACAGGGTCCTTCGCTAATTTTTATTGGTATACCCCAAGAGCGATAAGGCAAAAGAAATTTTTCATAATAAATCTGATGATATCTTCCAATCCGGGATTTATACACCAGATGGATATTATTCTTTTCATCAATATCTGCATAAAAAGGTATATCATATTGACCGGTACAAATTTCACACACTTTTTGGTTTTCCCAATTCTGCTTATTCCAGTAATAGTGCTTAATTGTCCAAAACTCATTATTTTCTGCATAGGATTGTGCCATCAATATATGAATCTTTTCTTCAAAAACAAATAGTGTAATATTTTTCAACCGGCTGTGATTCCTATTAAAGGTCATCAAACTTTTAGATTCCCAGGTCTCATTAAAATATATCCCATATTTTAAATGTCCAGTTTCTAAAATTGAAGCCACATGGAACTTTCCTGCAGAATCTATCCCAATGGAGAACTCCAAAACCTTTTCCTCCAATTTCATAGAATGAAATTCGATATTTTCTTTTAGCATACGTACCCATAAATTTTTTTCTAATAGAGAAAAGTGGTATATAAAACCAGGAGAATCATAATGTATATATTGTTTCTGATTGTGATATGCCATTTACACACCTCCTTTTGATAGACTTTGTCCAATATATATTTATCATTGGTCTTTTAAAATTATGACACTTTATAGAATAATTTTTGAAAATAAAAGGTGCTGAAAAGCAACAAAAGAAAGTACAATATAGTAACGTCTAATTCGGATGAATCTAATAGCAGTCAGTTGATAGAATAGGAGGGGAGTTTCATGATGAAAGACAATTCTGGATATGGAAAACCGATTAATCGAAAGCTAAGTGAGCCGGAGCCCTATGCAGGCCTTAGAAAAAGTACACAAGAACAGGAGAAACAGAGCCTTAACAAATATCTTGTTGATATGCTGGAGCCGGTAAGCATTATTACAGATCAAGTGTACTCCAGTTATCAAATCCGGAGCTGTTTTCCTAAGTTTACTGTCAATGTGCCAAAGACTAGCGATTTATTGAACTTTGTTAACATAACTTTTCAAGAAGGCAAATTAATAGCAGAAAGCTTAAAAATCACACCACTGGGGCCAAAACGGCCAGGACATTCACGGGTACAATTTGAAATTCAAATTCCTTATCAATTAGTACTGCGTGATAAAATTAGTGGTGAGCTGTTACATATGAATGGGGTATTGCCGGAAATTAAAAAAGATACGGTAATGTACATTCCAGAATCAAGAAATGAGTTCAATTACAGAATTATAGCTGAAACCCGAACGGAACTTCTTCATTTTCCTGAATCTGAAGGAGAAAAGATGATAATTCCTATAGGGATTTTTATGGTTATTAGTGTTGTCGGAAGGGTGCAGCTGCAGCTGCCGGCATATAAAACACTCCAAGAGCCTCTCCCTGGAGAACCTTATGAAGCAATAGAATTAGAGTTATGTGAGGAATTCGAAAAAAGAATTTTCCCGGAAGACTTTTTTCCCCCGGCAATAGAGGATCCTGATCTAAAGTCATTGAAGTAGCATATAACTTTTTTGTATCATCTACAAGGTCAGCGAATATTGTGTAATAGTAAGTTTCTTTATAAAGTCATCCCTAAATATTATAGAACTGCAAAGGGGAATCCCATGAAAATATTATTCTTTACAAGAAAGGATTTGCAAGAAAATCCTGCTGGAGATACTACCATTATTCAAGCTTTGAAAAAACATTTTCGAAAACATGGAATCAAAGTAGATTTATGCACAGATCATAGGGTAAATATTCACAGCTATGATTTAATTCACTTGTTTAATATATCTCGTGCCACTGAGTTATATAACCTGATAAAGCTTTTGCCTTTGGAAAAGAAGGCTGTTGTTTTGACGCCTATTTATTGGGACCTCAGCGATTATTTAAAAGAAACCAACCAAGCGATAAAGCTGAATGCATGGAACAGCGGAGAAAGAAAACGCAAATATATTTTCGAACACATTGATTTGTCTATTCCCCACTGTCAGGGAGAAATTGATCTGATCAAGCGTAACTTTAACTATAGAAAGGATTTTGAAATTATACCTTATGGTGTAGCACCTATTCAAAAAGAATCATCGAGCTATATAAATAACCGTTATGGCTTTAAGGACTACGTATTGTGTGTCGGAAGAATCTGCAGGCAGAAAAACCAATTAAGTTTGATAAGGGCACTAAAGGACAATTCTATTCCTGTTGTTTTTGTTGGAAAGGTTAATGATGAGGACTACTATAAGCGCTGTCGTGCTGAAGCAAAAGAGAATATGATCTTTATTCACGATATGCATCACCATCAGCTTGCCAGCCTTTATCAGAATGCCCATGCCTATGTACAGCCAAGTTGGTTGGAATATCCTGGCTTAAGCAGTCTAGAGGCAGGTGTTGCGGGTTGCAATATTGTATCTACAGAGATTGGTTCTGTTAAAGAAATCTTTAAAGATATGATTTACTACTGCCATCCAAATAATCTTGAAAGTATTCGCAGCGGTATTTTTAGAGCCTTAGAGATGCCAAAATCGGACTTATTAAAAAACTATATTCTAGAACATTACACTTGGGAAAATTATGTCACAAAGCTTCTAACACAATACAATCATCTTTTACAACTTAAAAAAAGATCAATAGAAAAGTGATAGTTTATCTATCGCTTTTTTAGTTTTTATACAGCAATTTATTAATCAAGATTCTCAATCACATTTAGTCTTATAAGGGAGAACTGTATTCTTTAATATATGAATTTTATTCACCAAATTGGACATGTTTGCATAATTTGAATTATAAGAGAATCATTAATAGGAGCACATCAAGGAGGAGATTTTAATGAAAGTGGTGATTCTATGTGGAGGAAAAGGTACGAGGATGCGAGATGCAGCGGAAAATCTCCCTAAACCCCTTGTACGAATAGGAGAAAAACCTATCCTTTGGCATATTATGAAAATCTATCAACATTACGGGTTCAATGATTTCGTATTGCTGCTTGGATATAAGGGTGAAAAGATTAAAGAATATTTTATGGATTATTCATGGAAAAATCATGATTTTATATTAGATATGGACAGTGGGGCTGACGACATTCAGCTACTGCAAAAAGTAGAAAATTGGAAAATCACTTTTATAGATACAGGCCTAAACACCATGACAGGTGCTAGAATTAAACGTGCTCAGCAATACATTGGGGATGCCCCCTTTATGCTTACCTATGGAGATGGTCTGGCTGATATTGATTTACATGCGTTGTTGACTTTTCACAAAGAGAAAGGAAAAATCGGAACGGTTACAGGAATATCGAAAAAAAGTCAGTATGGGACCTTAACGATTCAAGAAGATGTAGCACAGTCCTTTCAGGAAAAGGAACAAACTGAAGGGGTAATCAATGGTGGCTTTTTTGTGTTTAATCCAGGAGTATTCCATTATCTTCGGGAAGAGGATCATTGCATTTTAGAACAAGAGCCCATGCGAAATTTGGTAGCAGATCGAGAATTGGCGGTATACCAGCATCGAGGTCTCTGGATTGCAATGGACACCTATAAGGATCTTCAAGAAGCCAATCAAATATGGCACCAGCAGAATAACTCATGGAAGGTGTGGTAAGATGATAAATAAAGATTACTGGTTAAATAGGAATGTGTTCGTAACTGGTTGTACCGGCTTTTTAGGCAGCTATTTGGTTCGAGAACTGTTACAGAGAGGAGCCAATATAACTGGTTTAGTAAGGGATTTCGTTACAGATTCAAAGCTATTTGCTGATGGCAATGATAAAAGAATCAATGTAGTCAGAGGCTCCATAGAAGACCTGCAGCTGTTGGAACGTGTACTAGGCGAATACGAAATAGAAACGGTCTTTCATATTGCAGCCCAGGCGATTGTCGGTATTGCGAACAGAAACCCTATTTCGACCTTTAAGGCAAATATCGAAGGAACTTGGAATGTAATGGAAGCTTGCCGTAGAAGTCCAACGATCAAACAAGTTATTGTAGCATCCAGTGACAAAGCCTATGGAGATCAGGAAAGACTACCTTATGATGAAAAGATGCCCCTACAAGGAAAACATCCCTATGATGTATCAAAAAGCTGCACAGACCTATTGGCACAGGCATATTATCAAACCTATAATCTACCGGTTTGCATAACGAGATGCGGCAATTTATACGGAGGAGGAGATTTAAACTTCAACAGGATTATCCCCCAGACGATTCAGTCCATAATCCACGGAAAAGCTCCAGAAATTCGCAGTGACGGCACATTTATTCGAGATTATTTCTATGTTGAAGATGCAGTGCTTGCTTATCTCCTATTAGCAGAGAAGATGGAGGAAGGGAATATTTACGGAGAGGCATTTAATTTTAGTAATGAGATTCAATTAACAGTCTTAGAACTTGTCAATAGAATTTTGGCATTAATGGATAGTAATCTTCAGCCAGTTATATTGAATCAAGGACAGCACGAAATCAAGCATCAATATCTTTCAGCAGCAAAAGCAAGAAATCTCTTGAATTGGGAGCCTAAATACAGTATGGAAGAAGGCTTAAGAAAGACTATCGAATGGTATATGGATTTTTTTCAAAATTGAATATAAGGGGACGATTATTCTGTTGTTCCGTAACGTAAAGGGGGCATGCCTAATATATGCCTCCTTTGTTTTATATGAAATTTTAACAGAATCAAATAAAAAAAATTATATCATTGAATGTTGACAAAATTAGTTGGGTATAATATACTAAGATTGAATTTCAAGTAAATTACTTGGGATTCGAAGGGAGTGATGAAATGAGGCTGTCAACAAAGGGCAGATATGGTGTAAAAGCTATGTTTGACTTAGCATTAAGTTACGGTGAGGGACCAATCGCTTTAAACAGTATTGCGGAGCGACAAAATATATCTGTACATTATTTGGAGCAGTTATTTTCCAGTTTAAGAAAAGCAGGGCTTGTAAAAAGTGTTCGTGGTGCACAGGGTGGTTATACCCTAGCAGAAAAACCTCAAGATATTACAGTAGGTGACATTATTAGAACCCTTGAAGGACCGTTGGCTCCTGCTGAATGTGTTATTGATGATGATAACAATGAGTGTGATCGAGCTGATTGCTGTGTGACGAGAGTTATATGGGAGAAAATTCGGGATAGTATCAATGAAGTTGTCGACTCAATAACTCTACAGAATATGATTGATGATTATAAACGAATGAATAACAAAGATACCTATATGTATTATATTTAAACTTTTTGGGAGATGATTGCATGAAGAAGAGAATTTATTTAGATTATTCCGCAACAACACCTATGAAGCAGGAAGTGCTTGATGAAATGATGCCTTACTTTACAGAAAAGTTTGGTAATCCATCTAGTATCCATTCCTTCGGCAGAGAAGCAAAACAAGCTATCGATCTATCAAGGGAACGCCTGGCAAAGGCAATTGGCGCTAAAGCCGAGGAGATATTTTTTACAGGTGGAGGTTCGGAAGCAGATAATTGGGCAATTAAAGGAATTGCCTATGCCAATCGGGATAAAGGAAATCACATTATTACTACCAAGATCGAACATCATGCTGTGCTGCATACTTGTGAATATTTAGAAAAGAATGGTTTTGAAGTTACTTATTTGGATGTGGATGCTTTTGGTCACATCAAAATAGATGATCTAAAAAACGCAATTACTGATCAAACAATTTTAATTACAATCATGTTTGCCAATAATGAAATTGGTACAATACAACCAATACAAGAAATTGGACAAATTACAAAAGAAAAAAAGATTATTTTTCATGTAGATGCAGTGCAAGCCTTTGGAAACGTAAAAATTGATGTAAATGATTTAAACATTGATTTAATGTCATTATCTGCCCATAAGGTTTATGGACCAAAGGGAATTGGTGCTCTTTATATTCGAAAAGGTGTTAAGCTTCATTCTTTGATTCATGGTGGTGCACAAGAGAGAAGAAGAAGAGCTGGTACTGAAAACTTACCTGGAATTGTTGGATTTGGTAAAGCCGCTTCTCTCGCATCTGAAAATCTTGAGGTACATATTCAACATGTAAAAACCTTGAGAGATAAGCTAATTAAAGGCATTATGGAACAAGTTAACTATGTACGTTTAAATGGACATTCAGAATATAGACTCCCTGGCAATGTTAATTTTGCATTTGAATTTATTGAGGGCGAATCCTTATTGCTTAGCTTAGACATGCTGGGGATTGCCGGGTCCAGTGGATCAGCCTGCACATCTGGTTCTCTAGATCCTTCCCACGTTTTAATGTCTCTAGGTTTGACCCACGAGATCGCTCATGGCTCATTGCGACTAACCATTGGGGATTTCACAACCGAAGAAGATATTGATTATGTACTACAGGAATTACCAAAAGTTGTTGATCGATTAAGGCAAATGTCACCATTATATGAGAAGGTAAAGGGAGGACAAAAATAATGTATTCAGAAAAAGTAATGGATCATTTTATGAATCCTAGAAATGTTGGAGAAATAGAGAATGCAGATGGTATTGGTGAGGTAGGCAATGCTAAATGTGGAGACATCATGAAAATGTATCTTAAGATAGAAGGCGATGTTATCGTAGATGTAAAATTTAAAACTTTTGGCTGCGGATCTGCTATTGCCACCTCTAGTATCGCTACAGAGATGATAAAGGGAAAAACAGTGGAAGAAGCCTTGCACTTAACAAACAGGGCGGTAGTTGAAGCTTTAGATGGCCTTCCGGCACAAAAAATCCACTGTTCTGTACTAGCAGAACAAGCAGTAAAATCCGCATTATTAGATTACGCTAGAAAAAACAACCTGCAGCTTACCGGCTTAGAAGATTTTGATCCTACAGAAGACCACCACGATCACCACGATGAAGACGAACAATAGAACAAAAGCCCAGAGTAGCCTGGGCTTTTGTTCTTATAATTTATGGGAATAGGGATAAAAATAATATAAAATAGGTGAGATAAAGATGAACTTAGACAAAAATAAAGTAGTTGTTGGAATGAGCGGTGGTGTAGACAGCTCTGTAGCCGCCTGTATTTTAAAAAAGCAAGGCTACAATGTCATTGGTGTTACCATGCAGGTATGGCCAGATATAGAAGAAGAATATGAAAATTCAGGCGGATGCTGTGGTCTTTCGGCAGTCGACGACGCAAGAAGAGTAGCAGATCAGTTACAGATTCCTTTTTATGTCATGAACTTTAAGGATATTTTTGAAAAAAAGGTAATTCAATACTTTATCAACGATTATAAACGGGGAAGAACGCCGAACCCATGTATTGCCTGCAACAAGTTTATAAAATTTGATGAATTGCTTCGTCGTGCCAACCAATTAGGCGCCTATTATGTTGCTACTGGCCATTATGCTAAAATAATATATGATATAGAAACCCATCAATATAGAATCAAAAAATCTAAAGCAGCCGGAAAAGACCAAACCTATGCACTATATCACTTTACCCAAGAGCAGTTAGCACACACACTTATGCCTTTAGGTGATTTTGAAACAAAAGACGATGTACGTAAAATTGCATCGGAAATGGGATTTATTAATGCATATAAGCCTGACAGTCAAGAAATTTGCTTTGTAAAGAATAATGACTATGGAAATTTTATAGAAAAAAATGAGCCAGAAGCGATAGAACCAGGAGACTTTGTTGATACAGCAGGAAGAATATTAGGAAGACACAGAGGGATTGTTCATTATACAATAGGACAGCGCAAGGGCTTAGAAATTGCCTTAGGCAAGCGCAGCTATGTAACAGAAATACGACCAGAGAGCAATCAGGTGGTCTTAGGAGAAAATGAAGATGTTTTTGGAATTGAACTGATGGCGGAAGATGTGAATTTTTTATATTCTCAAGATTTTAATAAATCGATTCATGTCAAAGCGCAAATTCGCTATAATGCTGTTGCCTCTGATGCCATTGTATATCCATTAGAAAAGAATTGCATAAAGGTAGTATTTAAAAATCCGCAAAGAGCAATTACGCCAGGACAAGCTGTTGTTTTTTACCAAGATGATTTATTATTAGGTGGAGGTACAATAACTAGCAAAGTAAGATAATTGTAGCAAAGGCACAATAGTATCTTTTCTTTTTGTAAGTGGAATGATAAATAGTAGGCATTTCACTTACTTTTTTTATGAAAAAGTGTGGTGTAAAAAATGTTGAAAAGAGGGAGTGACATTATTGGTTTGCCAGTAATTTGCTTGGAAAATGGCAATAAAAAAGGAGAAATAAAAGACATCTTATTTGATAGTGAAAGGATGCTTTTAACTGCAGTACTTGTGGCTGAGGGAGGACTGCTGCACAGCAGCAGGATCATCTATTATCAGAATATATCCTGTTTTGGTGAAGATGCAATAATGATTCAAAAAAGCTCCTTTATAGAACATGTTCCGATGCATTACAAGAATCCATTTCAATTTCATACCAGACACAATATCCTTGATTTAGAGGTGCTTACTGAGGAAGGACAAAATATTGGAATGGTTCAAGATTTACTATTGGATATCCAAAAGGGCAAAATCATTGCCTTGATTCTCACGGATGGCTTGTTTCATGATTTGGCTGAAGGAAGACCCTTATTGCCCTTGGCCCAAGAAATTTCCTTTAATGACTTGTCTGTAATTGTACCAACAGAAATGAAAAATGAAGTTCAATACCATACCGGAGGATTGAAAAAAATACTGGCATTGGAATAATTAATGAAAAGATTAGCAATAATGAAAAAGGAGGATGAATATGCGAGATAGATTTATGTCAGGAATGCTTACGGGTGGAATCATTGGGGCAACTGCCGGACTATATGCATACTCAAGAATGAGCCCTAGGCAGAGAAAAAGAATGATGAAAAGAGGCAATAAAATGCTTAAAAATGCAGTTAATATGATAGGAATGACACAATCAATGGATATGTTTAGGTAGACAACAAAAGCAGCTAAGACAATCTTAGCTGCTTTCAAAAAAGCTTTAGGGAGAATTTTTGATGGGTAATTTGGGGCTTGATTTATTAAACTTTATAGAGGCAAAGCCAGTTTTTTACTTTTTTCTGTTGATTATCGCAGGTATAAATATTCTACTGCTTCTTTTACTGGGTTTTTGCATCTATTATTTAGTAAATATCGGAAATCGTTATATCGGCCAGCAAAAAGAAATAAAGATAAATAAAAAGCACTTTTATTATTTTTCTATAGGATTTATTGGTGTTATTTTATTTATTTTTCTGTACAATTTTCGTAATATTATTTGGCAAGTACTCCCTCCCTTATTATGGTCGATTCTATTTGCCTATCTGCTAAATCCAATTGTTAATCAAATAAGCAAATATAATATTCCGAGAATATGGTCCGTACTAATTGTTTATTCATTTCTTATAGCAATAATTTTCTTTATGTTATTTACATTGACACCAAAGATATCGAAAGAAATGGGACGCTTAATCGACCTGATTCCTATTTACTCCAGACAGGCTGGAGAGTTGATGAATAGGATTTACAGCAAGATTGATCAAATTGAGTATTTACCACCTGAATTTATTGGAGTAGAAGAAGCCATCACAGAAAATTTAATCCGGATTCAAGTATATCTAGTGAGCTTTGTAAAAAATATTACTACCAGCATTTTTAATGTGTTTACTCATTTAATTACATTGGTGCTAATTCCGGTATTTACCTTCTATTTTTTAAAAGATGCTTCCTATTTTAAGAAAAAAATAATTCTTCTGCTGCCCAAATCTGGACGTTCTTCGGTCATAGAGATAGCCAAGGATATAGATTTGCTCATCAGTCGTTTCATCAGAGGTCAACTGATTGTTGCTGCAGCAGTAGGAATCTTAAGTATTGCTGCACTGCTGCTGATAAGAATTGAATTTGCTTTCCTGATCGGTTTTATTGCCGGCGTATCCAATGTTATTCCTTACTTTGGACCAATTATCGGCTCTATACCTGGTGTCATTATTGCTTTATTGGATGAGCCCTCCAAGGCTATTTGGGTAATTATTGCCTTTACCATTATACAACAGATTGAAAGTGCTATTATTTCACCTAAAATTGTCGGGGAAAGTGTAGGGCTTCATCCGATTATGGTGATCCTTGTATTAATCGTTGGAAATATGCTTTATGGCATTATTGGAATGTTATTTGCAGTACCCATAGCAGCCAGTGTAAAAATTATATGTCATCATATCATAGAAAGAATTGTCAGATCCTAAAAAGAAACTTAGTGAAAATGATTTCTCAAATCAACTTTCATGAATTGACAAAAATAGCTAATTCCTTTATAATCAAGTCAAGTAAATAAATTAAAGGCAATGAAAAAGAGGAGTACAATGAGTGTGTGTATTCAGAGAAGAAATCCTTAGGCTGAGAGATTTCTGACACCCCTTATTAGAAGCAGCTTTTGAGTCTTGGTTCTGAACCTGTAGTAAGAATCAGCGGAAGACAGCCGTTATCTGTCGGGTATTGAACTGTACTGGAGAGACCATTTCGGTAAGTAGGGTGGTACCGCGAGAACACTCTCGTCCCTATATTGTAGGAACGAGAGTTTATTTTTTGAAAAAGTAAAATGAACATAAGATGATATGGAGGTAAAGTTATGGACAAAATGAGTTTAAATGACATTCGCAGATCCTTTTTAGATTTTTTCGCCAGTAAAGAGCATTATGTTGGTAAAAGCTATTCTTTGGTTCCTGAAAACGATAAAAGTCTGTTGTTGATTAACTCCGGGATGGCTCCTTTAAAACCATTTTTTATGGGTATTGATACCCCACCAAAAAAAAGAATGGCTACCTGTCAAAAATGTATTCGAACCGGCGATATTGAAAATGTAGGAAAGACAGCTCGCCACGGAACTTTTTTTGAAATGCTGGGGAACTTTTCCTTTGGTGACTACTTTAAAATCGAATCCATCCAATGGGGATGGGAATATGTTACAGAGCATTTAAAGATGCCTGTAGAAAAATTATGGGTTAGCGTTTATGAACAAGATGATGATGCCTATGAAATATGGAATAAAAAAATCGGCGTACCTTCCGAGAAGATTGTCCGTTTAGGGAAGGCAGATAACTTTTGGGAGATCGGCCTGGGCCCTTGTGGTCCGTGCTCAGAGATCTATTTTGATCGCGGGGAAAAATATGGTTGTGGACATGCTGATTGTAAACCCGGCTGTGACTGTGACCGATATGTAGAGTTTTGGAATCATGTATTTACCCAATTTGACAGAGATGAACAAGGCAATTATAACCCACTTCCAAAGCCCAATATTGATACAGGAATGGGACTAGAAAGAGTTGCTTGTATTATGCAAGGAGTGGACTCTATTTTTGAAATAGATACCATGCAGCAAATATTAGAGGGGGTTACCACGCTATCAAAACAAAAATATGGTGCAAACCCCAAAATGGATATCTCTATTCGGATTATAACAGACCATATTCGCTCTGTAACCTTTATGGTAAGTGATGGAATTATGCCCAGCAATGAGGGCAGAGGCTACGTGCTGCGCAGACTTCTCCGTAGAGCAGCAAAACATGGTAAACAGCTAGGCATTCAAGATACCTTCCTTACAACCTTGGTCGATCGTGTCATCGGAGTATCCGGGCAAGCTTATCCTGAATTGGTAGAGAAACAAGAGTATATTAAAAAAGTAATTGCAGTTGAGGAAGATCGATTCCGTGAAACCATCGACCAAGGCAGTGAAATTCTTAAGAGTTTTGTTGAAGAACTAAGAAAGACACAGAGTATCTGTCTATCAGGCGAGAATGCATTTAAACTCTACGACACATATGGCTTTCCACTCGAGCTGACTAAAGAAATTCTTGAAGAAGAAGGCTTCGAAATTGATGAGACAGGCTTTAAGGAAGAAATGGAAAAGCAGCGTGTAAGAGCACGGTCTGCTCGACAAAACACAGAAGATGAAGGCTGGAAGGAAGATATTTTTTCAAAGCTTGGCGCAGATATCCGATCTGCCTTTGAAGGCTATGGGAATACGCAAACAGAAGGCAATATATTGACTATTATGAAGAACGGAGAAGTAGTAGAAACGGCCACACAAAATGATGAACTGATCCTTATTCTGGACCGGACACCTTTCTACCCAGAAGGAGGCGGGCAAATCGGCGATAAAGGATTTATGGAAAACGAAACTGTAAAAGTTCAAATAACAGATTGTAAAAAAGGAAATAATGAAAGAATACTTCACTATGGAAAAGTTCTAGAGGGAACACTCTCAGTGAATACACAAATAAAGGCTATTGTAGAAGAAAAACATCGCAAGTCAACAGCGAGAAACCACACCGCAACACATTTATTGCATAAAGCTTTAAAAGAAATTGTGGGACAACATGTTGAACAAGCTGGTTCCTACGTTACACCGGATAGACTGCGCTTTGATTTTAGTCATTTCCAAGCGCTGACTACAGAAGAATTAGACCGTATTGAAGCGCTGATCAACGAAAAAATTCTAATGGGCTTAGATGTAAAAGCTCAAAATATGTCATTAGAGGAAGCTAAAAGACTAGGTGCAACAGCCCTTTTCGGTGAAAAGTATGGAAACACTGTAAGAGTTGTATCAATCAATGGCTACAGCATAGAACTGTGTGGCGGTACCCATATTGAAAATATCGGTCAGATTGGGCTGTTTAAAATCGTCAGTGAGGGCGGTGTAGCTGCTGGTATTAGAAGAATTGAAGCAGTAACAGGCTTAAAAGCCTATGAATATATCAAAGAAAAAGAAGCAAAATTAAATGAGCTTTCTAAGCTTTTAAAAACAAACGAAAAAGAACTTGTGCATAAAACAGAAGCTTTGATACAAGAATTGAAGGGAATACAAAAAGAAATCGAAACTTTAAAGCTAAAACTAGCCAGTAGTTCTATTGATGAAATACTTGAGAAGGCTTATAAAATCAATGAACTGAAGATTGTTGCGCACAAACTTGAAGGATTGGATATGGACAGTTTAAGAAATCTGGCCGACAAAGTTAGAGACCGTATTGGGTCAGGAGTAGTTGTTTTAGGTACTGTTGAACAAGAAAAAGTAAATTTTGTAGCTATGGCTACTGATGAGGCAGTGAAGCAAGGTGTACACGCGGGCAATATTATTAAAGAGGTAGCTAAAATAGCCGGCGGCGGCGGCGGCGGAAGGCCAAACATGGCACAAGCAGGCGCAAAGGATCCTGCCAAATTAGAGGAAGCTTTAGCCAAGGTAGAAGAGTTGGTTAAATCCCAGTTAAAATAGTAGAAAAGAACAGGATTATGCATAATCACAGCGAATATTTGTAATATATAAAAGAAAGGAGTGTGCTGGAAGTGAATGATAAATTTAATCGCACAATGAAATTTAATGTAGATAAAGAAAAGGTAAATCAAGCAGAGGAAATACTGAAAAATGTATATAAGTCACTAAGAGAAAAAGGGTATAATCCAATTAACCAGCTGGTGGGCTACATTCTTTCAGGTGATCCTACCTACATTACAAGCCATAACAATGCAAGAAGCTTAATTCGTCAACTAGAAAGAGATGAGCTTTTAGAAGAGCTTCTAAGAAGCTATTTAGAAAATAAGTAGGAGAGATTTCTATTGTATACAAAATTGAATAAAACCATCTGGATCATTATTGTATTTCTTGCTTTATCCGGGATGACCTCCTATGGGGAACCCAATGGGGAAAAAAAAGCCATAGTTATCACTGTAAGTGAAGTTAATTTCCAAGATCTATCCATGCTGCCCGCTATCGGGCGGCTAATAGATGAGGGCGCCATTGGATTGATGAATAACCGGACTTCCAGAAGTGCTAATGTTTTTAAAGCCTATGCAACTCTGGGTTCTGGTGTTCGTGCAGAAGCTTCTGCTGATTCCATTCATTTTGTTAATAATAACGAAGACAGCAAAGACATCTACTTACGAAGAATGGGTATAAATCCAGGCGATAAGGAGATCATAAATCAAGATATGCCAAGACTGCAAAGACTCAATCTTACAGGCGAATACGGTGCTATCGCTGGGGCTTTGGGACAAGCTCTAAATATAGAAGGCATCAAAACGGCAGCGATTGGAAATAGCGATACATCTGATGTATCGGTTCGGCTGGCTCCCTTGATCGTGATGAATGAGCAAGGACTTGTTGATTATGGTGATGTTAGTCAAGGAACCTTGATTAAGGATGATCTTTATCCATTTGGTTTAAAAAACAACTATCCTAGAATGATTGAGGCTTTTCAGGAAGCCTATGAAAAAGCTGGCTTAGTCGCTATAGATTTTGGTGATATCTATCGGTTAGAACGCTACAGAGACAATATGACTGACCAAGCTTATATGAATCATAGAATGAAGATTTTAAGTGAGTTGGATACCTTTGTTTCTCAGCTTTTAGAAGTAATTGATTTTTCGAACACGAGACTTTATCTCGTGACACCATACCCCTCTGCTGCAAACATGAAAGTGGGAGACAGATTAACGCCTATTCTTGTCGTAGGCGCGGGAATTCACCCAGGTATATTAACTTCCAGTACGACTAGGAGAGAGGGCATCGTAGGAAATGTAGACCTGGCACCCAGTATAGCAGAATATCTAGGGGTTCAAAGTGAAAATATGACAGGAAGGCCACTACGATCTATAGAAAGGCAGAACAATCTGGACTGGCTTTTGAATACGAATCAGGAGACGATTGCTACTTCAGAATTTAGATATCCAGTATTAGCAGCCTTTGCTATTTTTGAGATATTTATCTCTATTTCTGCGTTATTACTGATTCTATTAAAGGACCGCTTAAAAAGCAACTGGGTAAATGCTTTTATGAATTTATTGTTAAGTACAATGGCTGTACCTTTTGTGCTATTGATTCTTTCATTAATCGCTAAGAAGAGCCTATTTGGGGTTTACTTATGGACAATACTCATAACCATTCTGATAACCTATGCTGCAAAAAAGGCAAGCCGGCATCGGTTAGACCCTTTGATCATTCTGTCAGCACTAACCACAATCGGATTACTGGTCGATATTGCTACGCAGGGAAGGCTGATCAAAACCTCTCTATTGGGGTATGATCCCATTATCGGTGCCCGTTACTATGGTATTGGCAATGAATACATGGGTGTATTGATTGGCTCTACCCTCGTATTTGCAACTGCTTTGATAGATAGGTTTAAAAAAGGGAAGTACTGGGCACTGTTTATCTTTGCCTGTACAACACTTATAGTGGGCTTCCCTGGATTAGGCGCAAATGTTGGCGGAACCATAACTGCAGTCGCAGCATTTACTTTTTCATCTTTACGTCTATTCAATATTAAGATTCGATTGAAACAAATACTAATCATCGGCTTCTCGACTCTTTTTGTAGTAGCATTCATGGCATTTATCGATATGAATGTATTGGGCGCAAAATCACATTTGGCAGGCGCTGTGGAACAACTGTTTAATGAAGGGCCAGGAACAATATTTCTGATCATCAATCGTAAACTGTCTATGAATCTAAGATTAATTCGCGTTACTATTTGGAGCAAGGTACTCATTAGCACTATTTTAATTCTTGCAGTGCTGTTTTATCGGCCGGTAGGTGCAATCAATAAGCTTTTTAAAGCTTATCCAAACCTATCTGTTGGATGGGCAGGCATTGTTGCTGCATGTGTTGTTGGATTCCTTGTAAATGATTCTGGGGTAGTAGCTTCGGCTACGGGAATTATTTTCTTGGCAATGAGCATGCTGTATTTGACTTTTTTTATACCAAAGGAGAATCATACAAGTGTCTAGCTTAGAATATAGAATCTTAGGCAATACTGGTATAAAGGTGTCCAGACTGTGTTTCGGTGCTTTGACAATTGGACCTTTGCAATCTAATAGGACAGTAGACCAAGGAGCAGAAATTCTGCAAGAAGCCTTTCGACAGGGTATAAATTTTATTGATACGGCAGAGCTTTATCAAACCTATCCACACATTCGCCAGGCAATAAAAAATATTGATCGACAGCAGTTAGTAATTGCAACAAAATCTTATGCTTATGATAGAATGACAGCAGCAGCAAGTTTAGAAAAGGCAAGAAAAGAACTGGATCTTGATCAAATTGATATTTTTTTGCTGCACGAACAAGAAAGTGAATATACAATTCGGGGACATCTAGAGGCCCTGAAATATTTTATTAAAATGAAAGAAGCTGGTATTTTAAGGGCGGTAGGCATTTCTACCCATCATATTAGCGGAGTTAGAGCGGCTGCAAAAATGGATGATATTGATATCATTCACCCTATCGTAAATATTAGCGGTTTAGGAATACAGGATGGTTCTATGGAAGAAATGGCAACAGCACTTGAAGAAGCCCATCAAAGAGGAAAAGGAATTTATGGCATGAAGCCTCTTGGTGGTGGAAATCTTATCCATACGGCCGATCAATGCTTTCAGTTTGTGCTAAATTTATCCTTTTTAGACGCAATTGCCGTTGGAATGCAGACAATAGAAGAAGTAAAAGCAAATGCCATGCGTTTCAAAGGGCTTCCGATTCCTATGGAAATACAGAAGAAAATAAATACAAAGCCGCGAAAGCTTCATATTGATGACTGGTGTGAAAAATGTGGTTCTTGTATCCCTAATTGTAGCCATCAGGCATTGTCAATAAAAAACAATATCCTTACAGTTGATTCAAAGGTTTGTGTTTTGTGTGGGTATTGCAGTAACTATTGTCCAAATTTTTGTATCAAAATTGTATAAAGTGAGGAATAATATATGCGGGCCATGGGATTAGATGTAGGAGATAAAACGATAGGGATTGCAGTGAGCGATTTATTGGGATTTACAGCCCAAGGAATTGAAACAATCCGAAGAACAAGTAAAAAAGCAGATTACGCCAGAATCGGTGAACTTATTCAAGAAAAAGAAGTCAGCAAAATTGTGGTTGGACTGCCGAAGAATATGAATGGTACGATTGGCCCACAAGGCGAGAAAGTACTTGAATTTGTCGAAGGATTAAAAAATCGATTTAAAGTGGAAATCATATTATGGGATGAACGACTTACAACGGTTGCTGCTGAAAGAACATTGATTCAAGCAGATGTTCGAAGAGAAAAGAGAAAAACTGTGATCGATATGGTAGCAGCTACATATATTCTACAGGGATATCTAGACAGCTGCAAAGGAAAGGGGTGAAAAAATGGAAAACGATAATATTGTAACCCTTCTTGATGAAGAAGGCAAAGAAACAGACTTCGAAGTGATTGCAACACTAGAGGTAAATGAAAATGAATATGCAATTCTGCTTCCTTTAGATGGAGATAGCGAAGAAGCCTTTATTTTTAAAATGATAGAGGAAAATGGCGGCTATTCTTTAGAATGCGTAGAAAGTGACGAAGAATTCAATGCGGTTGCTGCTGCATATGAAGATTTATTGCAAGAAGAAGAATATGATGAAGAAGAATAAGAAGCTATGGCCTGCAAATAGGCCATAGTTTTTTTCTATCATTTTAACAAACTATAGACTTGGAGGACTTAATTTGAAAATAAATATAGAAGGCAATCTAAAAAAAGCCAGATTTATTAAACGTATCAATCGTTTTATTGGAGAAATTTCTGTAGATGGCGAAATACACAAAACACATATTGCTAATACAGGGAGAATGAAAGAACTCTTGACAGAGAATGCTAGAGTTATCGTCAGACATGTAGAGAATGAAAAAAGAAAGACTGCCTACGACCTTCTAATGGTTTATAAAGGAGACAGCCTTGTTTCAATCGATTCAAAGCTGCCCAATATACTACTGGAAAAAGCCTTTCTCAATAATCACATACATGCCTTTCGTGATTATACTGCAGTCAAAAAAGAAGTTACCTTTGGCAAGAGTAGGTTTGATCTTTTCATACACCGGGATCGTCATGCAGCCTTTATTGAAGCAAAATGTGTTACATATGTAAGAGAAGATCAAGTGGCATCTTTTCCTGATGCACCTACAGAGCGTGGAAGAAAGCATGTATTAGAGCTTATTGAAGTTCTGCGTGAAGGAATGCGCGGCGCTGTATATTTTATTGTACAGAGAGAAGATGCCATCGCCTTTACACCGAATCGAACCATGGATCCGCTTTTTGCAGATGCGGTAGAAGCAGCCTATCAAGCTGGTGTTGAATTTTACGCTTTTACTTGCAAAGTTGCACCAGAAGAGATTCTTATTTACAAAGAAATTCCCATATTTTTTTCTTGATTTATTTTTCAGAAGGTGATACATTGTAATTGATAATAAATATCATTATTGAATTATTTTCTACATTAAGGAAGGATGCGTCGCTTATGAAGTTTCTTTGTAAAACCTGTGGAAATCAAATAGAAGATACCCATACGAAACGATGTCCAAGATGTTACAGTATTCTTAAAGAACCTCCAAAATGCGGAGATTGTAAAGGATGCTCCCTAGGGTATAAGGATTGTAAAACTGAATCCAAGTGAATATTTTCAATTGAAAATAAAATTTTTTAAAGAATCTTCTTATTTTCCCTTGACTTTTCTAGCTATACATTTTAAACTAATCATGATAGAGATTACTAATTGAAAAGAAGGTGTGGATGTGACAGAAATCATGGAGAGTCTGAAGGATCAGTTAAAAGAGAAGGGCTATAAACTAACACCTCAAAGACGAGCTACACTGGACACAATTATCGAAAATCAAGGCAAACACTTAAGCACAGAAGAAATCTATGATATGGTTAAAGAGAAGTGCCCTGAAATCGGATTGGCTACAGTTTACAGAACTTTACAGCTACTGGACGAATTAGACGTAATATCCAAAATCAATTTTGACGACGGATGCAGCCGCTATGAACTTAATACCCATCAAGATGATCATCAACATCACCATCTGATTTGTTTAAAGTGCGGAAATGTTATTGAAGTAGAGGTTGATTTAATGGACGCGCTAGAAGACGAAATCGAAAAGAATTATGATTTTGAAATCAGCGACCATAAGGTTAAATTTTTCGGATATTGCAGCAAGTGTAAATAATCCTGTAACTTTAGAGTTGCAGGTTTTTTTAATTATATAAACATATCTAAATTTCATCCTCACTATACTTATAGAAAAAATCAAAAATAGCAATAATAACACATAAAGGTGATTTCATTAGAGGCTAGTTTACATATTGTAAACAACTGTTAAATACTGTATAATGAATTGTGCAAAAGGTGAACGGTTATCTTGAATTTAGAAATTGCAACGGGTTCGGATTGATTGACATCGTATATATTAGGAGAGTGATAATGTGGCAAAAAAAACAGCAAAATTAAAACTAATTCCTTTGGGTGGATTGAATGAGATCGGCAAAAATATGATGGCCATTGAATATAAAGAGGATATCATGTTGATTGACTGTGGAATGAGCTTTCCAGAGGATGAAATGTTGGGAATTGATATTGTGATTCCCGATATAACCTATCTAATCAAGAACAAGGATAAAGTAAGAGGCATCGTCCTTACCCATGGACACGAGGATCACATCGGTGCCTTGCCTTACGTCTTGAAGAAACTGAACCTGCCAATCTATGGAACGAAACTAACACTTGGATTGGTGGAAAACAAATTAAAAGAGCATAAACTATCAGGAAGTGTCCACATGCAGGTAGTAAAACCTGGTGACATCGCTAAACTGGGAGAGTTCAAGGTAGAGTTTATGCGGACCAGCCACAGCATTGCTGATGCAGTGTGTTTGGCTATCCACACCACTGTAGGGACAATCGTGCATACCGGTGACTTTAAGGTTGATTTTACACCGATTGACGGAGAACCCATCGATCTTCATAGATTAGCAGAACTGGGGCAAAAAGGTGTACTTCTGCTAATGGCGGACAGTACCAATGTAGAACGGCCTGGTTATACCATGTCTGAGCGTACTGTAGGCACAACCTTTGAAAATATTTTTAGAAATGCTCAAAAAAGAATTATCGTTGCTACCTTCGCATCAAATGTTCATAGGGTACAACAAATTATCAATGCAGCTTATAAATTTAATCGAAAAGTCTCTTTTTCCGGCAGAAGCATGGTGAATGTTGTAAATGTAGCGATGGAGCTCGGATATCTAAATGTACCTAGCGACATGCTAATCGACATGAATGATATCGATAGATATTTGGATCATGAAATTGTGGTTGTAACAACGGGCAGTCAAGGTGAGCCGATGTCAGCCTTATCGAGAATTGCAGCATCTGAACATAAAAAGCTGGAAATACAACCGGGAGATATGGTGATTATCTCAGCAACGCCTATACCAGGAAACGAAAAAACAGTAGCAAAAGTCGTTAACCAACTCTTTGAAAAGGGAGCTAATGTTATTTATGAGGCCTTAGCAGATGTTCATGTTTCCGGTCATGCCTGCCAAGAAGAGTTGAAGCTGATTCATTCTTTGGTTAGACCTCAATATTTTATACCTGTTCATGGGGAACACCGACATCTGAAACAGCATGCAAAGTTGGCGGAAAGTATGGGAACTCCTCCTGAAAATATTTTTACATTAGAAAATGGTCAAGTGGTAGAAATCTCTAAAGAAAGTGCAAAAATATCTGGCAATGTTACAGCTGGGAATATCTTGGTAGATGGCTTAGGCGTAGGAGATGTTGGTAATATTGTATTAAGAGACAGGAAGCACCTATCAGAGGATGGATTAATGGTAGTCGTTGTAACGATTACGAAAGAAAATGGTCAAGTAATAGCTGGCCCTGATATTATTTCCAGAGGTTTCGTTTACGTTAGAGAATCTGAAGATCTTATGGATGAAGCTAGGACTGTAGTTAAAAATGCGCTGCAAAACTGTCAAGGCAATAACATAAGAGAGTGGGCAGTATTAAAGTCTGCGATCAAGGATAGTTTAAGGGACTTCCTTTATGCTAAAACAAAGCGAAGTCCAATGATTCTTCCGATCATCATGGAGGTATAAAATATGCTGCATTGCAGCATATTTTTTTTCACTTTCTCATGAATCATTGTATAATGGTAGTGGATAATCATTAATCAAAATAAGGGGGCTTTAGCTTGCGTATATTACTCTATGTTACAATCATACTAATGGGAGCAGTCATTGGTGCGAAAGATATGTTCTCCTCCAAAATCATCAGTAAGCTTTCACAAATCCAAACAGGGTGCCTACTGATACTTTTATTTATTATGGGACTCAATATCGGAGTCAATAAAGAAATCGTTCGTACCTTTTTTAAACTTGGTTACCAGGGAATCATTTTAGCACTGTTTTCTATTCTATTCAGCATATTAGGTGTGAAACTGATATCTAGAGTATTCCCAACACAGGAAGAAGGGGAGTGTGAACATGACCGTTAGAATTATGCTTTCAGTTTTATTAGGTGTTTTATTTGGACTATTTTTCTTCCCTGATCAATATTTGGGCTTAATTGGCCACATTATAGATATCGGTCTATGTGCATTACTTTTCTTTGTAGGGATAGATATTGGACGGAATAAGGATATTATTCCCAAGATCATGGCCAATGGCATTAAAATCTTTTTAGTCCCATTGATGATTGCTCTGGGTAGTATTATAGGCAGCATAGCCGGCGGTTTCCTTTTAGGAATTCCTTTTTATGAAGCAGGAGCAATCGGAGCTGGATTTGGATGGTATAGTCTCTCTGCTATAGAACTTTCCAAATATAGTGCCGAAACCGGTGCCTTGGCCTTTATTACCAACATTAGCCGTGAAGTCATTGCACTCATCTCCATCCCTTTTATTGCAAAATATATTGGAAAGCTGGAAAGCATTGCACCGGCAGGGGCTACTGCCATGGATACATCTCTACCCGTTATTTCTAACGCAACCAATGGAAACACAGCTGTAATCTCTTTTATCACCGGGCTGACCTTATCTGCATTGGTGCCAGTACTGGTTCCCCTATTAATATCATTACATTAAAAAATAAAAGGAGGTTTTTCTATGAATATCCATGATTATGCACATCAGTTGGCAAAGGCCTTAAAAAATTCTGATGAATTCAGGCAGTATAAAAGACTACAGGCAGAAGTACAAAAAACACCACAACTAAAACAAATGATTGATGATTTTCACAAACGGCAAATAGAGCTGCAGGCTGCCCAGCTGTCTGGCCAAACCCTGGATCAATCAAAAACAGAACAAATTCAAAAACTCTATGAAGTCATTGCAAAAGACCCTATGGCGGCAGAGTTTTTACATGCTGAGATTCGATTTAGCCAATTGATAGGAGACGTATATAAGATTATCGGTGAAGCAGTAGACATGAAAGACATGTTTTCTTAAAAGGAAAAGGTAGACATAAATATATTATGTCTACCTTTTCCTTTTAAGAGCAGCAATTTTGTTTTAAAATAACGACACGTATGTTAACTGCTCTCTATAGAGAGGCGTTTGTTTTTGCACTATTTCTTAAAATCCGGTTAAAATATTGTAAATAACTGTTGATAAATGTATAATAGTATCATAACAATGATTTTCAAATGAATAGATGGAGGGTACTTTTATGAATTCCTCTACAAGGAAACATCGGAAGAAAAAATATAAAACCTATATTCTGTTGTTTATCGCAGCAATATTGGCTACACCCTTGGGCTTGTTTTATTCCTTCGGAAAACTGATCCAACCAGTGGAAGCATATAGCAATAGTACAATTTCCATAGAGATACCTAGTGGAGCTTCTACAGCAAAAATAGCAAGGTTGTTAAAGGACAACAATTTAATCAAGAATGACTTCGCCTTCCGTATCTTAAGCAGACTTTCAAAATCTGATGGAAAAATGCAAGCTGGAAAATATGTACTGCGCAATGATATGGATGCCAAGTCCATTATTCAAGCATTGGTAGCAGGAGATGTAACCCATGATGCTGTCAAATTTACAATTCCAGAGGGATTTGAATTCAACCAGATTGCAAATCGGTTGGCGGGCAATGAATTAATCGATAGAGAAAAATTTGTGCAGTTGGCAAACTTCGGGGATTTCAATTACAAATTTCTTGAAGGAATTCCAAAAGGTGAGAATCGCCTTGAGGGTTTTCTTTTTCCTGACACCTATCAGGTGGCTAAAGGTTCCAGCGAAGAAGAGATTCTCAAGAAAATGTTGGATCGCTTCAATCAGGTCTTCCAGGAGTCCTACTACCAAAGAGCAAAAGAATTAAATATGTCCGTCAATGAGGTGATCACTTTGGCATCGGTTATTGAGCGGGAAGCAAAGTTAGATAATGAAAGGCCGTTAGTTTCCAGCGTTTTTCATAATCGTATAAAAAGCGGTATGCTGCTTCAATCTTGTGCTACTGTACAATATATACTGGGAGAGCGAAAAGAAAACCTGACATTGAAAGATATTGAAACAGATTCTCCTTATAACACCTATAAATATCAGGGGTTGCCGCCAAAACCCATTGCTTCACCGGGTAAGCCGTCTATCGAAGCTGCACTCTATCCGGAAAAAACAGACTATCTCTATTTTGTAGTAAGCAAAAACGGCGAGCATACTTTCAGCAGAACCTATAAAGAGCATTTAAATGCGAAGAATGGAAATTAAAGGATTGGGAAACATAATACGTGGGAGCATAATACCACGTATTCATTTTTGTGAGCATAGCAAAAAAGGAGTTGTAAAGCTTGAGCAATATTGTTAATCCTCTGATCGAGGAATATATACGCAACACGATTTGTAAGAATGAAGGCTTACTAAAAGAAATGGAAGAATACGCTTTAGAAAATCATGTGCCCATCGTTCAACCGGAAGTATCTAAGCTATTAGAGGTAATTACAAAAATTCAGGGAGCAAAAGACATCCTGGAAGTCGGTACAGCCATCGGTTATTCGGCAATTATTTTCTGCCAGTCTTCTGATGGTGGAAAGGTAACCACCATAGAAAGACGGGCTGACATGATTGAAAAAGCGCAAACATACATTGCCACAGCAGGTCTAAGCAGCAGCATTAATATCCTACAGGGAAGTGCAGAAGAAGTCCTGCCATCCTTAGAGGGTACGTATGATCTAATTTTTCTAGATGCAGCAAAGGGTCAATATATGGAATTTCTTGCTTCTTGTATTCATCTTCTGAAGCCAGGAGGCGTCCTAATATCAGACAATGTACTCTATAAAGGGATGGTCGCATCCAATGAATACGTAATACGAAGAAAGAAAACCATTGTCAAAAGAATGCGAACCTATTTAGATTATATTATGGAAAATCCCAAACTTGTATCGTGCCTGCTGCCTATTGGAGACGGAGTGGCAATCAGTTATAAAAACAAGGAGGCTTAACCGTGGATAAAGTAGAACTATTAGCACCAGCAGGAGATCTTGAAAGATTAAAAATGGCAATCATCTATGGTGCCGATGCAGTATATATTGGCGGACAGCAATTCGGACTGCGGGCAAGTGCGCGAAACTTTTCTTTTGAAGATATGGAAAAGGGAATTGAATTCGCCCATGAACGGGGGAAAAAAGTTTATGTAACATTAAATATCATACCTCATAATGAAGATCTTCAAGAACTTCCAGCATATTTGCAGAAATTATCTGCGATGAAAATCGATGCCCTCATCTTGTCTGATCCGGGTACCTTGATGTACGTGCAGGAACACGCACCAAACCTGGAAATACATTTGAGTACCCAGGCAAATAATACCAATTACATGAGTGCAGTTTTCTGGCATAAGCAGGGTATCAAGCGCGTCATATTGGCGAGGGAATTATCCTTAGAAGAAATAAAAGAGATTCATGATAAAATTCCTCAAGATCTAGAACTTGAGGCCTTTGTTCATGGCGCCATGTGCATTTCCTATTCAGGAAGATGTCTTCTCAGCAACTACATGGCCAATCGCGATGCAAACCGCGGCGAGTGTGCGCACCCCTGCCGCTGGAAGTATTATTTAGTGGAGGAAAAGAGACCAGGAGAGTATTTTCCGGTCGTAGAAGATGAAAAGGGAACTTATTTTTATAACTCTAAGGACCTCTGTATGATCGAACATATACCTGAATTGATTCAATCTGGACTTTCCAGTTTAAAGATTGAGGGAAGAATGAAAAGTGTCTACTATGTAGCAACCATTGTAGGTGCCTATCGTCGTGCGCTTGACACATACTATCAAATAGGAGATGCTTATGTGTATAAACCTGAGTGGCTGGAAGAAATAAAAAAAGCCAGTCATCGTGATTTTACCACTGGTTTCTACTTCAACAAGCCTGATGAAAATGAGCAGGTTTACGAAAACAGCTCCTATATTCGAGAATATGACTTTGTTGGACTGGTTCTCGATTACGATCCTGAAACCAGGATTGCCACCATAGAGCAACGCAATCGTATCTTTCAAGGAGACGTCATTGAAGTGATCGGGCCGGATATTGATATGTTTACGCAGACAGTAGACAAGCTCTGGAATAATAAAGATGAAGAAATTGAAGTTGCACCTCACCCTCAACAGATCATCAAGGTACAGATGGCCCAGCCAGTAGGCCAATATTATATATTAAGAAAAGATAGGAAGGATGATTCTGTTGAGTAAACCAATATTAATCGGTATTACCGGTGGAACCGGTTCTGGTAAAAGCACCGTGGCAAAGTCAATTTTTGAAAGCCTCCCTGAAAAAAATATTACCATTATAGAGCAGGACTCATACTATAAGGACCAAAGTCATTTAACCTTTGAAGAACGTATTTGTACCAACTATGATCATCCTTTGGCTTTTGATACGGATTTACTGTTGGCCCATCTAAAAGATCTGCTGAATTTTCTGCCAATTCATAAGCCAAAATATAATTTTTCCATACATACCAGGGAAAAAGAAACGATTTTGGTTCACCCAAGGGATATTATTATCCTGGAAGGGATCATGATTTTGGAGGATGAACGGCTGAGAGACCTAATGGACATCAAAATTTTTGTAGATACCGATGCAGATGTGCGAATCGTCCGAAGAATCAAAAGAGATATTCATGAAAGAAATAGAACCTTGGATTCTGTCATTGAGCAATACTTTAACACTGTACGCCCAGCCCATCTTCAATTTATTGAACCCTATAAGCGGTATGCCGATGTGATTATTCCAGAGGGAGGATATAACAAAGTAGCCATCGACATCATGGTGGCAAAAGTACGCTCGATTATTTATGAAAAGCAAAACGGAAAAGAACTAAAAATACTATAATGTATACACCTTTTCAGAATAGGAGATAATGAAAATATTCCATTTTGAGAAGGTGTTTTTTATTGAGAACAAGAGTAGAAAGAAAAAGAAACGAAAGAGCAGCTGTCATCATTGCAGATGAAAACAGAAAAAGACTATTCTCTTTGGGAATTATCATTACACTAATATTAAGCATGCTGATCAGTCGTTTGGCATATATCCAAGTACTTAGAAGAGATGATTTTTATCAAAAAGCCACCAATCAATGGTTTAAAGAAATCCCAATCGGCGTAGCACGTGGTAAAATTTTTGACCGTAATATGAAGCCTCTAACAAATAAGCAAAAAACACAATATCTTGTAATATTTCCTGAACTTTTTCAAAAAACAGAACAAAATTTAGAGATTATAGCCAAACTTACAGGGGTAAAAACTTATATGCTAAGATACGAGAAAATCACTGGCTTACGTCCTGTTCAATTGAAAGTTCTCGACGATCAGGTATCCTTATTGAAAAAAGCCGTGGGAATTAGAGGCGTATATCCTGTAGAAGCAGAGGATCGATATGCAGAAACCGGTTTGGCATCTCATATTATCGGCTATATTAATAAGATTGATAATACGGGGCATCAGGGATTAGAAAAAAACTTTGATGAAGTTCTAAAAGAAAACCAAGACTTTAAAATTGGAGCCATCGTAGATGCGCAAAAAAGAATGATTCCTGGATTAGGATATAAAATTATCCAAGAAAACACTCCAGATAAACGGAAGAGTATTGTCACTACTTTAGATGCCGCCATACAGCAGATCGCCGAAGAAGAATTTGACCGTTCTCATCACAAGGGCAGCGTTGTTGTATTAGATATTCAAAGCGGTGATGTAATTGCCATGGTCAGCAGACCGAACTACAATCAGGATGATGTAGCAGCATCGCTTAACAGTAATAATCTGGAGCTCTTTAACCGTGCAATACAGATTCCCTATCCACCAGGCTCTGTTTTTAAAATGGTAGTAGCTGCAGCAGCTTTAGAGAATCATTTAATCTCCTTAAGTGATACTTTTTTTTGCAGTGGTGCTGAAGAAATCGGAGATGTCGTCATCCGATGCTCCAGCTATGAGAGAGGCGGACACGGACAAATCAATCTGGAAAATGCATTTTCTCTATCCTGCAATTCCTATTTTATCCAATTGGGACGGCTGGTAGGTGGAAAAGAAATACTGTCCATGGCAGAAAAAATGGGTTTGGGCCATAAAACAGGTATCGAACTTCCCGAAGAGATTGCAGGAACCTTACCCGATGGTGATTATATCAAAGGCGCCGGAATCGGAAATATCTCTATCGGTCAAGGGACATTAGAAGTTACCCCTTTGCAAATCGCCAGACTAACCGCCATAATTGCCAATGATGGTGTTGATAATGGTGTACACCTGATCCGCCATATTGTCGATGAATATGGAAATATCCTTGAAGATTACAGCAAAACCAATGCACAACGCGTGTTATCCCCAGATACTGCGACGCAGCTTCAGCATATGATGCAGAAAGTTGTAGCTGAGGGTACTGCAAGAAATAGTGATATGACTGCTGCTATTGATGCCGCGGGAAAAACAGGATCTGCAGAAGCGGTCTCCGATAGAAAGAATACCGTCCATGCTTGGTTTACCGGTTATTTCCCATCGAAAAATCCAAGGTACGCTATCACAGTGGTTGTAGAAGACGGCGGATCTGGCGGCAGAATCGCTGCACCAACCTTTAAAAATATAGCCCGTAGAATTAATATTTTGGAAAATGAAAGCAATTAACGAGATTATGACATGCACACTTTTGTCATACGCCGCATATTATTTAAGATGACCAATAATAAGGAGGGGGACAGCTTCATGTGGACGACCTTTTTTACACTTTCAGCAGTATTGGCCAAACCGGTATTCACTCTAGTTTCCTATGTATCTAGCAATACCTCTTTTCCAAAACCTTTAACACAGGAAGAAGAAAACCATTATCTAGAAAAATATGAGCAAGGTGATGAAGAAGCAAAAAATATTCTGGTAGAGCGAAATTTACGGCTCGTGGCCCATATTGTAAAGAAATATCATAATACGGGTAAAGAAGTAGATGATTTGATTTCTATTGGAACCATTGGGTTAATTAAGGCCATCATTACCTTTGATAGAAACAAAGGAACCAGGTTAGCAACCTATGCTGCAAGGTGCATTGAGAATCCGATTTTCACACCACTGCAGCATTATTTTTTTAATATGATTTCTATAGATCCATTTTCCCAAAATATCTTCTCAATAACGCTTTCTGCAAATTCTCTTTTTTCATCCAAAGCTTCTAAACTATTGACGACATGATGAATATCAGAAAAACTTTCTTTAATGTCTTTCAATGTGGCAGGCGAGAGTTCAAATTTGTCTATTTGTTTGTGTATATATCTATTTTCCAGTTCTTTTTCCAAAGCAATAATTTCACGGTCCAGCTCCTCAATTCTTTCGCTGACATGCTTTGCAGCTGCATTGGAAATGCTTTTTTCCAATTTAAACAACAGCTGTCGAATCTTTTTTCGATTCTTTTCAATCTGTTTTACCTGCGTTTCCTCTAAAGGAGTTGCCGTGTTTCTATTTTTCAAGTACTTTTTACCTGTCACATCCAGCACTTTGCTGACCTTATCCGGAGCAGGAGCAATTTGGGTCAATGAATCCAATACCATTTGATCCAAAATATCTCCGCGAATATTTTTATTATTACAGTGAAATCCTCCAGACAGCTCCTTTTGCTGACAAACGTAGTAATAGAAGCGAACGCCTGTTTTTTTACTTTTTTGTCCGTATTTGATGATCATCGGCGATAAGCAGTATTTACACCGAAGTAAACCGGAGAGAAGGGCAGTGCTGCTTTTTTTCCAAGGGATACCCGGTTTGCTGCTATCTTTTAGCAACGCTTGCACCGTAAGCCAATCCGAAGCTGCGATAATTCCTTCGTGATCTCCTACAGCCACAATCCAATGTTCAGGATTATTGGTTCCTGCTTCTTTTCTGACAATCTTCTTATTCTTATTATAGGTGAGTAGTCCGCGAATCCCATCAAAGGCTTCCAGAGGAGAGGCAATATCTGCATGAAGATCCTTAAAATAAACATAAACTCTGCTGTCTGCTTTAACATAAACAGGATTTGTTAAAATCGACCGTATGGTTTGCTTTTGGAAGCGTGCGTCGTTTTTTGTTCGTATTCCTTGAATCAGCAGATATTTTTCAACCTGACTTAAGGATTTTTCCTTTAAATAATAACTATATATTTTTTCAATGATCTCTAACTCTTCAGGAATACCTTCTAAAATGTACTTTGTCTTTACTTTTCCATGGTCATCCTTATATCGGACATCCTTTGAAGCATATCCGGTAGGGGTAATACCGCCAAGCCACCTGCCAGTCTTAGCTAGCTGTATCATGTTGTCCTTAACCCGCTGCTGCAGCATTTCTCTTTCCAACTGGGCAAAGGTAGCAGCAATATGTACCATTGCTCTTCCTAAGGGTGTCGTAGTATCAAAATTTTCCGTAATCGAGATAAAATCAATACCTTTTCCGTTTGTTTTCTCTATAAACTCCATTATGTCCAGCATTTTCCTTGAAATGCGATCCAATTTATAGAAAATAACGTGCTGTATTTTTCCCTGGTCAATGTCTTTTAATAGTTTTTGAAAACCCGGTCTGTTTTTGTTTTGGCCTGAAAAACCCTCATCAAAATATACTACCGTGTCCCAACCCTTCGAAGCAGCGTATTCCATACATGCATCTATTTGATTCTTAACGGATTCACCTTTGCCTGTAAACAAAGATTTTCGACTATAAATACCTGCTATACTCAACGCCATCCCCCCTTATAATCATATATATCTATATAACTCAGAAATATTATTAAATATCATAAGACAAATTCCAGTGAACATAAGAATATAATATCTTCTGAATGAAAAGGTGAGGCAGGATGCCCAAACAGGTTCAGCACATAGAAGTATCCATACAAGGAAATGAAAATATAGAGAAAATACAAGACTTAATGACGGATTGGACAACTGAAAAATACAGGCAGTTATTAGAGGCTTTGAATAAAGGGAAACTTCCAGCAATTCTTTTTAAACTGCTGGAGGAAGATACGTTCAGAGAAACCTTCGGAAAAACAAAACAGGAATTAGAACATTTAAAAATCAATTTGTTCTAATTCCCGAATTTTTACTCTTCAGATCCTTTTTTCCTATCAAAACTATGAAAACGGGTACCTTGGAAAGTAAGCTTTCCCACATCTCCCTCTGCCAGCATGCCATATTCCTGCGCAGATACACGAAATTCCATACGGTCACCGCTTTCCACCTCAAATGTAGCATAGTAGGAGGTGGACGTACTATGATGCGCATGATTTCCATGATTATGTGTACTGTGAGAGGTATGAGATCGTTTAGCAACAACTGCAGAAGGTACGGAAAGTACCGGCTGCTGGTTGTTGTTATGCCATTCTTTAATTCCCCGGACAGCGGTAAATACAACCATTCCCAAAACGAAAATGAAAAAAATTGGAAATAAATTAAACATAAAATCAAAACCGTCAAAACCACCAAACTGATTCAAGATGATCCCCCCTAGATCTTAACTATGATCATAACTAGATGATATTGCTATTTTTTGCTTAGTTCTATTCTATATCGATCCATAACCTCACTAAATATATCTGCAGTACTCGGTGGCGTATAAGTAATTGCATTTGCGCCTGCATCGATGGTTTCCTGAATAGAGCTATCTGTTGGGCCTCCGGTTGCAATGATTGGAAATTCAGGATAGCTGCTTCGAATCATTCTTACGATCTTGGCAGTACTTGCACCCCCAGACACATTGAAAATAGAAGCCCCGGCCTTGATTCTTCCGTCTATGTCTTCATTATCCGACACAACTGTTACTGCAATCGGAATGTCTATGCGCTGCTTCATTTCACAGATTACTTCATTGGCGGTAGGCGCGTTTAGTACCACACCAATAGCCCCTTGAAACTCTGCATGAAGTGCCACATTGATAGAACGCTGTCCAGTGGTTAGTCCGCCGCCGACACCACAAAAAACGGGTACGGGAGCAACCTCCATAATCGCTTGCGTGATAGCGGGTTGTGGGGTAAAAGGGTAAACTGCTATGATTGCGTCTGCATTTGTATTTTTAATGATTGCTACATCTGTGGAAAACAACAATGACTTTATCCTTTTTCCCAGAATTTTGATACCACTGGCTTTATAAATCGATTGAGGCACTTCAATAATTTTTTTTCGTAGTTCTGTTTTTATTTCAGGAACAAATTTTTCCATCCTTTCACCTCCCTAAGGTTATGGAAACATATACTTCATTTTAACAAAAATTTACTACAAAATAAACTACTTGATGTACTATATTATTATACACCTGTATCATCAAAAGATGGTAAAATCTCTAATTAGCTTGGTAATTAAAACAAAGTGTTGAATCCTGAATGAGTTTAAGATAAACTAATCATAGGGCATACTGAAATATATAGGCGTACACATACCCTAGACTTGGAGGAATTATGTTTAAATTTGACAATAGACTCATACGAAAGTTAGACTTTGGTTTAATTGCAGTATTATTGATTATCTGCGTTTTTGGTGTAATCGTTATTGGCAGTGCGACGCAAAGCCTTGAAAGCACAAGATATATAAGAACCCAGATTATATCGATAGTAATGGGATTCATTGCTATCATCATCCTACTGTTAATTGACTATAATTTTTTTGCCAAGCTTTATATTCCCATCTATATCTTTTGCAATGCGCTGCTCATGGCAGTACTTTTATTTGGTGCCGGAAAAGACACCTGGGGTGCAAATCGATGGATCCGAATCGGAGGAGTCCAGTTCCAGCCTTCAGATTTCGTAAAAATAGGTATCATTATTTGTTTGGCAAAGCTGGTATCTGATAAAAAGGACTCTATCCATGAACTGTCAACGCTTATAAAAATAGTAGGGTTTGCAGCTGTACCAATGGTACTGATTCTGGCGCAGCCGGATCTGGGAACCACGTTGACCTTTGCAGCATTTACCTTTGGGATTCTTTTTGTGGCGGGACTCCGTTATAAGCATATCTTGGTAACCGCTCTAGTCGGTATACTCAGCATGCCCTTTGCCTGGATGGGACTAAAAGATTATCAGAAGACCAGGATACTGGTATTTTTAAATCCTGAGATGGACCCTATGGGAAAGGGCTATCACGTTATCCAATCAAAGCTGACCATAGGATCAGGCAGACTTTTTGGCAGAGGCTTGTTCAAAGGGGTGCAAACCCAACTGGGTTTCCTTCCTGAAAAACATACAGACTTTATCTTTTCTGTTTTATCAGAGGAACTAGGATTACTAGGCGCACTTTTTCTATTAATTATGTATAGCATTTTATTGTTTAAATGCGTTAATATTGCCCGCAGGGCAAAGGATGATTTCGGTACCTACTTAGTTACAGGAGCCACTTTTATGTTAGCTTTCCACATCATTGCAAACATTGCCATGACTATAGGATTGATGCCTGTAACGGGTAAACCCTTACCCTTTGTAAGTTATGGAGGAACCTTCATGCTGTCCAACATGATTTGCATCGGCTTAATCCTGAATGTCAGCATGCGTAGGGATAAAATAAATTTCTAGATATATTATTTACGATCAAAAGAGACGATACAATCCACACTTGCATCGTCTCTTTTTTTGTGATTAAATATAAGAAGTCTAAAAAACTGGCGAATATTACCAAGGCCTATTTCTTTGACGGAAGGTGATCGGATGAAAAACAAAGAAATATATATCGGACTGCTTATATTCTTTTTACTGTTTTATATAGGCATTTATCCCTTTAAACAAACAACCACAACATTTGAAGAATTTTCTGAATCAGATGAGCCAGACAAGGAAGAAGAGGAAGAAAAACCAATTACCCTACAGATTACTGCTGTAGGAGACATCATGGTTCATGGCCCCCAATTGAGAGCCCAGTGGAATGAACAAGCAAAATCTCATGATTTTCATAACAATTTTCAATTTGTGAAAAACTACATACAACAAGCTGACCTAGCCTTATGTAATCTAGAAACCACTTTTGCTGGAAAAGAGAGAGGATACACCAGTTTTCCCATGTTCAACTCGCCGGATTCACTGACCCATGCGCTGATGTCAGCGGGTTTTGATGGTACCAGTACAGCCAACAATCACACCCTAGATACGGGAATAGAAGGGATGCTTCGCACTATCGATGTATTAAGGGAAAATGGAATGCAGACTTTCGGAACTAGAAAAAATCTCAATGAAGAGGCATTTCAAATCATTGAGCGAAATGGCATAAAAATCGGTCTAACCGCTTACACCTATGAAACGCCTCCCTGGGGCGAATTCAAAACCTTAAACGCGATTAAAATCCCCAAAGAAGCAGAAGCATTGATTGATACCTTTGGTTACGAAACATTGCCGCAAGATCTTGAGAAAATGAAGGAAAGAATTCAGCATATGAAAGCAGCCGGTGCCGAGGTGATTATTTTTTATCTTCACTGGGGGAATGAATACGAACAGGAACCAAATGTTTTCCAACGACAGATTGCCCATTATCTGGCAGAGCAGGGTGTAGACATAATTTTCGGAAGCCATCCTCACGTGCTGCAATCTATTGAATACATTCGAGGCTCTGGAAAAGAAACCCTGGTGGTTTACTCTATGGGCAACTTTCTGTCAAACCAACGGTATGAAATTCTTAAAAATCGATACACAGAAGACGGCATTATCGTCAATGTACAGCTTCGCAGAAACAGCTCAAATGAACCCATAACCATAGAAAGGGTTACATACATACCCACATGGATTCACCGCTATAGCAAAGGGAAAAAACTGATATACGAGATCCTTCCATTGCCTGCTGCACTGGAACACCCGGAGTCGTATAATCTTTTTTCTGCAAAGGACAGTTTATGGCGGGCTGAAAAGTCATTTAGAAACACTGTAGACCTTATAGAAAAACAGTTGAATAAAAGAATTTCCATACATACTATGGAAGAAAAAAAAGCGCCCTACAGGCGCCCCGTCAAAGAAGATTAATCACTGGCTTTTCCCACTAAGGTCAGCTTTACAACTTCAGGCGAAGTGAACAGCCGCATTGGTGGTCCCCAAAAACCGGTACCACTAGAGGTATAGATATAGGATTCATCCTTTTGATATAATCCATGAGCGTATTGATAAGCAAGTTTAACCAATAAATTCATCGGTGGAATCTGCCCTCCATGGGTATGACCGGACAGCTGTAAATCAACACCTAAGGCCGCTGCTTTTTCAAAATCCACAGGTTTATGGGATAATAAAACAATACTTTTTTCAGGATGTGTATCCTTCAGAAGGTTTTCAAGATCTGCAGCTTCTATTCCAAAACGTTTCGAAGTATCATCATGGATGCCCACCAATTCAAGGATATCTCCTACGGGCATCCTTTCATTTTTTAGCACACGTATATCGGCCTGCTCCATCAACCTGTAGAAATCTTCTATACCGGCATAAAACTCGTGATTTCCTGAAACTGCATAGACCCCGTGGGTACTGTCAAGCTGCTGCAAAATTGGTAAAAACCGATCTACACGTTCATAGCCGGCATCAACGATATCACCAGTCATCACGATCAGATCCGGGTGCTGCTGATTCACCTGTTCTACGATTCCAGAAAGCCAAGCCTCAGATTTATATCCGTCCAGATGAATATCTGACAGCTGCAGGATTGTAAAACCCGATTGACCCTTTGGGAAATTTCTCACTGATATTTGATGTTCTACTAAATTTGGCGGCTTAGCAGCATGATAAAGAGAAAACCCGCCCAGCAGGAGTGTCAAGAGCAAAGCACCGTAAGCAGCAGTATGTCGGGGAACAGGGAAAAATAGAGACACATCCTTCAGTATAAAAATGAAAAAACCAATAGAGATAAAACCAAGCCAAATACTGCCTGCATACGAAAAGCCGTGCAGTCCATACATCCGCTCCAGTATTTGACCTGCGTAGTACAACAGTCCACCTAGAAAAAGCATAATTATAATCATGCGGCGTATGCCAATGCCAAGCTGCAAATCCTTTGTCAAGCTCGTATACAGATAATAATGGAGCCCAAAATAAACACTGGTAACCACAATTAAAAAAAATATGATATTGGTCGGTTTCAATTTATGTCCTCCTTGGTAAAACGCGATATTTTTTATAGTCTTGACATTTTTTTTTAGTTTTTACCCCTAACCCTATAGAATAATCATTCTTTGTTTTCTTTATATTCCCTTTAAAATTTTATAAAATGTCGCAGTTTTATCAAGAACGGGAATGAAATCCTTATGACAATCCGATCCAATAAAAAAACAAAGAGTGAAGTATCACTCCAAGACCCTATTGGCGTCGATAAGGAAGGCAACGAAATCTCTTTGATCGATATACTCGGTACAGAAACAGATGAAGTGCTTGAAGAGGTAGAACTAAAGATTCAAGTGAAAAAGCTATATCAAAAAATGGCTAAGGTACTTAGAAGCAGAGAAAGAACGGTTATAGAGTTGCGATATGGTTTAGCAAACGGAGGAAGCAAGACACAAAGGGAGATTGCAAAGCTATTAGGTATTTCTCGCTCCTATGTATCTAGGATTGAGAAAAGAGCGATTAAAAAGCTTAGCAAAGCTTTTAACTGCACTACCGAACCGATCATCGAAGATGATGAGTAAGAGATTCAAAGCTGTCCTAGAATGTTCTCCTTATAAATAAAGGGATAGGGAAATTGCTCAACAGGCTATTTTTGAATATATAGAAGTGTATTATAAGCGCCAAAGGCGATATGCAGCCTTGGCGCGCCAGACCCCCTGCTTGCCGTTTTATCCTTGGATATGGAAAATTCGGAAATAATTCTCCTCATCATTCATGCTAAACCTCCTCGGAATACTCTGTGCGCCATTTGTCGATTTACCATTAAGAAAAATTAAGACGTTGCTAAATAATCGGCGTCTTAATTTTTCTTAATTTTTCTCCTCTTTCATCTTAATTTTTTAATGTTATTATGAGGACAGGCGCTGAAAAATAGCATGCATCACCAAACATGAAATCAGGAGACTAATTATGAAGCCTACCATGAATACTTCTGTAAAAGCTGCTTTGAGAGTGGCTGTGAAGACTATTGTGAGCAGACCTGGTTTCAAGAGCGGCATTGACACTTTTCCCATAGTTCTAAGATTACGGCGGCAGTTTACAACACAGCGTTTCATTATGCCAGAACAAACGCTATTATGGGAGACAAGCCAATAAATCTTGCCAAAACGCATTTATTGAATAACGAAATTTAGGCTAAAGCAGAGGAAGTTGTTGTGAAGGATATTGACTATGATATCGAAGTGGATCTGCTAGATATGAGGAGGAGATAGAAATGGAAAACAGAGAAGTTACAAATGATTTAGTTGTCCCAAAGAATAAAAAAAGAACGGCTATATTTCTGTTATTCTCGCTGTTTTGCGTCGTGAGTCTCGGCGCGAGTTATATTGTTGACTTTGCAAACCACGATAATATCACATGGTCGGCTTATGTATTTTGCGCAGTGCCGCTTGCTTGGGTAGTTGCACTTCCGCTGTTTATGGCAAAAGGGAAGAAACATTGGTTCTCCCTATTGGCTTTTTCGGTTGTGTTCCTCCCGTTTTTATATTTCCTTGAGCGGGCGATAGACTCAAGTAATTGGTTTCTGCCAATTGGTCTCCCTGTGGGTACGACTGTAATCTTTATCCTATGGGCGGCATCTCTACTATTGAAGCTCGCTAAGATTAATAAATGGTATCTAACAGCGGGTATTATAGCGGTCGGCGGATTTGCCTTTGAATTTGTTGCCATACGCTCCGTCGTTAATTTTCTGGGGCGCCCCCTTTCCTCATGGGTGAGTATGGCCGCCATATTCGTTGTCGCGGTTATTTCT
This sequence comes from Geosporobacter ferrireducens, assembly GCF_001750685.1. GTDB lineage: Bacteria > Bacillota > Clostridia > Peptostreptococcales > Thermotaleaceae > Geosporobacter > Geosporobacter ferrireducens. The sequence goes on from NZ_CP017269.1 coordinate 5,741,976, forward strand.
CTTTTAATTGTAATCATAGGATATATATTTGATAAGTAGTGCCCAATCTATTTGGACACACTTGAATTGTCCTTGCTAAAGAGTTATAGTAGCATACGGGGAGGTGATCAACCATGACAGATGTTTTAATCGCTGACGACGATAAGAATATTACAGAACTAATTTCCGACAGCTTGGCAGATGAAGGCTTGAGCACAGCGGTTGTCCACGACGGATTGTCGGCTGTGGATGCGGTTAGCCGCGAGAATTTCCGACTGATTTTGCTTGATATCATGATGCCACAAATGGACGGACTTGAGGTTTGCCGAGAAATCAGAAACAAAACAAACGCTCCCATCCTTTTCGTGACGGCAAAAAACAGAACGATAGATACCATTGTTGGCCTTGAAATCGGCGGTGATGATTATATTGCCAAACCTTTCGTTGTGGAGGAGTTGGTTGCGAAGGTCAAGGCGCATATTCGCAGAGACAAGCGAAGCGATATCAAAATACCGGATAATAACGCAGTTGTGATAGGCGATTTAGTGATTTACCGCGACAACTACGAAGTCACTAAAGCCGGAAACCGCATAGAGCTATCCACCAGAGAGTTTCAGCTTTTGCTGTATATGCTTGACAATATCGGCAAGGTTTTAACGCGCGAACAAATTTTTGACGCAGTGTGGGGCATCGATTATTCAGATATTGGAACGGTCACGGTCACAATCAAGAATCTGCGTGATAAAATTGAGGACGGGAGCAAAATCATCAAAACCGTTTGGGGTGTTGGGTATAAGTTGGTAAGCCCTGTGGGTGAAGCATGATGAGTCTGAAATACAGAATACCCATAATGTTGATGATTGTATTTGTGCTTAATATCGTGCTGCTCTTTTTATTTGTTTTCTTTTATACCGTACCGGATTTGCAGGAAGGCATTGCTATCTATCAAGAGCAAGCCGTACGTGATGTGGATGAAATTGCCGCATACCTGGAGGATAAATCCTATGATGAAGCAATTGCGTTTGTGACAAGGAAAACGATCGAAGACAGGCAGCTTTCTTTTGTACTTGAGAACGTTATAACGAAGGAGCAAATACTTGTTTCGGAGCCACGATGGGGTGGCATGAATTTTTCCGCCATGCGCTCGGTTGATTTGGCGGAGGGCAGCTATGCACTTTTTCTACGAAGCGATGTCGATCTTTTTTACAGTCTGGATGGAACTATATTACGTTTGGCGATTATAGAGTGCTTTGTACTTTTTGCATCATTGGTGATTGTCGCCTGCATCATGCACAGTTTCTATGTGAAACCCTTGAAACACTTGGCTGGTGAAATCGAGCGTTTCCATAAAACCGATACGACACTCAAAAACTCCGAACGAAGTGATGAAATCGGCAGCTTAGAAAGAAGTTTTTTTCATATGACAGAGGAGCTTCGGGCAGAAAAAGAAAACCAAAGCCACATCATCGCGTCCATTTCCCACGACATTAAAACGCCGCTTACGTCCATCATGGGATTTTCTGAACGCTTGATAAAAAAGGACTTGGACAAAGATAAGCAAGCAACATATCTGAAAAGCATTTACAGGCAGAGCAAAAACATTGAAGCAATCGTAGATGAGTTTGACGAGTACCTGAGTTTCTCCATGAACAGCGTCAATACGTTGCAAAAATTAAGCGTTTCCTTCGTATGCGAATCGTTAAAGGACGAATATTCAGAAATCTGTGAGAATCAAGGTGTTGTTTTGGAACTTCAAAATCAGTGCTTGCCCGGTTCATCGGTCAATATCGACGTTGTGAAAATGCGGCGGGTGTTTGCCAATCTCATCGGTAATTCCATGCGACATAATGAAATTGAAGGTCTGGAGATTCGCGTCGCATTTGAGAACATAGCGGATGATGTGCAAATTACAGTATCCGATAACGGAAAAGGTGTGCCGGAGCCTGAGCTTGCACATATTTTTGAACCTTTTTTCACGTCGGATAAGAGCAGAAAGATGTCAGGTTTAGGGCTCTCCATTTGCTCGCAGATTATTAAGTCACATGGCGGTGACATCAAGGCTATGAATATACAAGGCGGCTTCTCTGTCATCATCCATATTCCAGTATGGATTGATGTTCCGTCAGGGCCTTTTTATAATTCAAGATAGATAACATGAAATCGGGCGGGCCCAAAAGGACTCACCCGATTTTTTTTGTTGCTGATAATTTTTCATAATTTTTTTCCTCTTGCCCCTTAATATTTCTTCTATACACTATATAAAAGATATTTAAATCCCTTTTATTATGATGATATTAAGAGTTTGGAAAGCATTAATTTCAAGAAAAGAGAGGACTTTAATCATGAAGTATTTGACATTTGTAGTACCGAGCTATAATTCAGAGGCATATTTAGAGCGATGTATTGAATCTCTTTTGCCGGGTGGAGAAGATGTAGAAATTATTATAGTAAATGATGGTTCTACAGACAAAACTGGAAAAATAACAGATATGTACGCAAATCTATATCCCAATATAGTGAAGGCTGTACATAAAGAGAATGGGGGGCATGGCTCCGGTGTAAATGTAGGAATAGAGCGGGCAAAGGGCATTTATTTTAAAGTTGTAGATTCTGATGATTGGGTGGAGGAAGGCAGCTATTTAACACTACTCAACAAGATTAAAGAGATCGTGGAAAGTGATATAACAATCGATTTATTTGTTTCTAACTATGTGTATAATCGCTTGGATAATGGTACTTTTCATGGAGTTCATTATAGAAATGTGTTTGATTCCAACAAGATTTCTACATGGGATGATATGAAATATTTTACCATATCACAATATTTAATAATGCATTCACTGACATTCAGAACAGAAGTTATTAGGTTGGCAGGTGTAAAGCTACCTGAACATACATTTTATGTTGATAATATTTTTGCATATCAACCTTTGCCTTATGTAAAAAAACTGATGTATCTCGATATAGATTTTTATCAGTATTTTATCGGAAGAGAAGACCAGTCGGTAAATGAAAAATCCATGATAAGGAGAATCGATCAACAATTTACGGTGACAAAAATAATTTTAAACAGTTATAACATAAAAGAAATAAAACAAATGTCGCCAAAACTTGCAAGGTATATGATACGACAAATATCCATTTTAATATCAATAACCTCTACTTTATGCTCTTTGTCAAATACAAATGAGTACAAATTTGAAATGAACAAACTGTGGATGGAACTTAGAACTATAGATAAATCGTTGTATACGCAAGTTAAGTACTTTTTATTAAATGCAATTACGATACTGCCAGAGCCTATATGTGATAAAGTAGCAATTTCTTGTTACCGTTTTGCTAAGAGAAAGTATAAGTTCGCTTAGAGGGAATTTAAATGAAAATATTTACTTTTTTTAAAAAACATAAACGATTTGTGAATGGGCTACTGTTTTTAACGATAGCCATTCTTACAGGCTATACCATATTTAATGGATATAGCTTAGCGGATCTATTAAATAACATGCGTAATATATCTTTATTTTGGCTTCTGCTTTGTATTGTAGCTGCGTTGTTATTTATAATTGTTGAAAGCTTTATATTATGGATACTTTTAAAACAAAAAGATAAAAAACTATCTATCTTTAGATGCTTAAAATATGCATTTATCGGATATTTTTATTCAGGAATAACACCCTCTGCCACAGGTGGACAACCCTTTCAGCTCTATTATATGAGAAAGGATGGAAACAGCACTGCTATAAGTACAGTAGCCCTTTTATCCATGGCACTTTTTTACAAACTAATTATGGTCTTTATGGGGGTAGCATTATTGTTTTTTTGGTCAAATGGCATTATAGAGTACCTGAATGTTTATGTATGGGTGTATTATTTAGGTTTGACTTTAAATATTTTAATTCTTTTTGTGATACTTGCTTTTATGATAATACCTGAAAAAACTAAATTCATTATCCATAAATTGGAGCAATTACTGATAAGATTTAAGCTGTTAAAAGTGAACCACTGTCGTAGCGAAAAAATTGACTTATTTATTGCAGGATATAAAGATTCGGTGGATTTTTTGTTTCAAAACAAGTTTAAAATGGGAGCTTTAACTTTATTGACATTTATTCAAAGATCATCGCTTTTGTTTATTCCCGTTTTTATTTATTTTGGATTGTCTTTGAAAAATACGAGTCTTCTTACCATACTTTGTATTCAGGCTGTAATTTATGTGGCAGTAGATATGTTGCCAATACCGGGAGCTCAAGGTATAACAGAGCTCATATATATAAGTGCTTTAGGAAGTATATTTACAGAACAATATTTGACTACCTCAATGATTATTACAAGAAGTGTAAGCTTTTATCTCATCTTGCTTATTGGAATGATGGTTGTTCTGATTAACGGGAAATTTATAAGCAAAAAATGAAAAAGGAGTTTGTTATATGAATAAATTCGATTATTTAATAGTAGGGGCAGGATTATTCGGCTGCGTATTTGCTAATGAAATGACAAGCAGAGGTAAAAAGTGCTTAGTGATAGAAAAACGAAAGCATATAGGCGGAAACATCTATAGTGAAAATATTGAAAACATCAATGTCCATAAATATGGTGCGCATATTTTCCATACATCAAATAAAAAAATATGGAATTATATCAACCAGTTTGCTGACTTTAATCACTACATTAATAGTCCGCTTGCTAATTATAAGGGCGAAATATACAATCTCCCTTTTAATATGAACACATTTAACAAAATGTGGGGAGCAATTACTCCAGATCAAGCAAAAGAAAAAATAAGAGAGCAGTCGGGTCAAATTAAGGAGCCTCCCAAAAATCTTGAAGAAATGACGATTTCCCTTGTTGGCAGAGATATATATGAAAAATTGATAGAAGGATATACCGAGAAGCAATGGGGGAGAAATTGCAAAGAGCTGCCAGCATTTATTATTAAAAGATTACCCGTTAGGTTTGTATATGATAACAATTATTTCAATGATACCTACCAAGGCATTCCTATCGGTGGATATACTCAAATCTGTAAAAAAATGTTAGCAGGTACAGAACTAATACTTTCTGTAGATTATTTCGATCAAAAAGAGCATTTTGATAGTTTGGCTAAAACTGTTGTATACACTGGAACCATAGACAGATATTTTGATTACTGTTATGGTCCATTACAATACAGAAGTATTAGATTTGAGAACAAGATTTTAAATACAGATAATTTTCAAGGTAATGCAGTTATTAATTTTACCCATAGAGATATACCCTATACGCGCATTATCGAACACAAACATTTTGAGTTTGGTAAACAAGAAAAAACAGTAATCAGTTATGAGTACAGCGATGAATGGAATATTAACAAAGAGCCTTATTATCCAATAAACGACACATACAACAATGGCTTGTATGAGAAATATAGATACCTCGCTGAAAAAGAAGTTAATGTAATTTTTGGAGGTAGATTGGGGAGTTACAAATATTGCGATATGGATAAAGTGGTTGAGTCAGTATTAAATATAACAGCCAATTTGTAATGTGTAAGTGTTCTAAGGTAAGTCATATAAAGCTTAAATTTAAGACACGAAGGGATATGATAAGAATGAAATATATTTATGAATTTAATAAGGCTATTGCAGATCTGTTAGACAGTCCACTCGTTCAATCAATGGATAAACTTGAGCAGCATTCAAAAAGTGCAACTTTATTAGACCATTTGGTGTATACCTCTTATATAAGCTATATCGTATGCAAACGATTGGGCTTAAATGAGAATGCTGCAGCAAGAGGCGCATTGCTCCATGATTTTAGAATAAAAGATATTAAGTCTTTTATTTATAGCATTTTTACCCATAGTAAATTAGCACTGAAAGAAGCAAACACTCATTTTCATTTAACCGAGCTTGAACAGGATATCATAAAAAAACATATGTGGCCAGCTACACCATTTTTGTTTCCAAAGTATAAAGAATCTTTTATTGTAAGCTTGGTAGATAAGTATTGTGCAACAATGGAGTTCCTGGGACTATACAAAAAAACTAAAACTACAAGGAAATTATCCAATTTAGTTCAGGCTACAAGGGGAATTAATATTATAAATATTAAAAAAAGAATGACACCTAGTGTTGAAAAAAAGAAAGTAGCAGTTTAAAAAGAAAGATTATGAGGTTAAGGGAGTAGAAAAAGGGGAGGGGCTAAAATATCCCAATAATTGAAGAGGATGAAACAAAGCTAGCGCTAGCAATGGAAAAAATCATGCAATGGTTTGACAAAGCTTACGGTATTAAAGAAGGGGGAATAACTATGAAGGTACGCAAGGCAATCATACCAGCAGCAGGCCTAGGAACTAGATTTTTGCCAGCTACAAAGGCACAACCTAAGGAAATGCTACCAATTGTAGACAAGCCTACATTACAATATATTATTGAAGAAGCAGTAGAATCCGGTATTGAAGAAATTCTAGTTATTACAGGTCGCAACAAAAAGTCCATTGAGGACCATTTTGACAAATCTGTTGAATTGGAGTTGGAGCTGGAATCAAGGGGGAAGCATGACTTATTAGAAGAAGCTAGAAAGATATCAGATATGGTAAATATATACTATATAAGACAAAAAGAAGCTAAGGGGCTAGGTCATGCTATCTACTGCGCCAAGAGCTTTATTGGTGATGAACCATTTTCAGTTTTATTGGGAGATGATATCGTGCACAACCCTAATAACCCATGCCTAAAACAAATGATAAAAGCCTATGATGAATTTAAAGCCTCTATACTAGGAGTACAGAAAGTAGCTAGAGAAGATGTGAATAAATACGGTATTGTTGAAGGTGAACACCTAAAAGGTAGGATATATAAGGTTAAGGAATTAGTTGAAAAGCCGGCTGTAGAAGAGGCACCATCAAATGTGGCTATTCTAGGTAGATATATTATTAACCCAGCTATATTTGAAATCTTAGAGAAGACAGAGCCAGGTAATGGTGGAGAAATTCAGCTAACAGATGCACTTAAGGTCTTAGCTGAAAGAGAAGCTATGTATGCCTATAACTTTGAAGGCAGAAGATATGATGTAGGGCATAAGCAAGGTTTCCTGGAAGCCACTGTTGAGTTTGCTTTAAGACGTGAAGATCTAAGAGAAGAGTTCTTTAAGTATTTAAATAAGGTAGTTGAGAAGAAAACAGGAGTTGCTGAATTAGAAGAGCTTTCTGTATCTGTGGAGTAATGATAGAAATATTTCTGTAAGAAAAGAATTTGCCCAAACTGGTATCCTCTTCTTTTATTGTCCGCTACATGGTTGATAAAGCGAAATAGTAGAAGAGGCAGTGATACTTATTGTTAAATATTTGCGCCTAATACGGTTTTTAAAGGATTTCAAAGGGGATACGGCAGGCAAAATCCTAATCGGGATTTTGCCATATTTTCTCAAGGCAACATTTAATTCCATCCACTTTGTTCTAAAATTTTTAGGAAGCCAGATGGAGGCAGTTCAAACCGGCTCCTAGTTTTTTACAGAAACAATTACAATATATAGAAAATATGTTAAAATAGTATAAAAGCGAATGAAGGAGGCTAAATATGCAGGAATGGTTTCAAGAAAAAATAACGGATGCAAAAGTACTGGATCTCTCGATGGAGGTATATAAGAAGAAATTCAAAAGCTTAATAGGTTATCAATTTTTATTTGCCATTATAATAATTGTAATGATGATGGCTGGAGGGCTATTGATTCTTCCCATGCTGTTTTGGATAAATCTGGGCAGTATCCCTGGATTCGTATTATTCATAGTGCTGTTGATTATGGGTATAGGAACTTTGATGAGTCTAAACAATGTGGGGATTTTCCATATGACTCACAGCTATATCAACGGGGAAGATATCTCTGCTTCAGAAGCTTTGGGAAGGGCCTTTTCCAGCTTCAAGTATATCTTTCGGATCGTGGGAGCTTTAGCAATATGCCTTGTTCCTATCTTGTTCATCCTAGGATTGGCAGGTGTTACTACTACTGCAGTCACCGTCTTTCATCAGCAAATGGTCTCTGGTATATTAACTTACCTTTTATTTAATGTACTTTTTCTATCTTTTATTACAGCAATCATAGGCAGTTTTCTGTTTTACTCCCTGCATATTGCTGTATTTGATAAAGAAAAGGGCTTTGCTTCCATTAAAAGGAGTATGCAATTTGCAAAAGGAGAGGTTTTGAAAAATGCCTTTCGCGTATTGAGTATATCTATGTTTCATTGGGGTGTTAATGTATCAGTATATGCATCCATTGCAGGTGCTGTAGGATTGCTTAGCTTTTTATTTGGAAAAATCCAGGGTGGAGAATCCATTGTAACACAGATGATGCTATACAGCCAAAAAGGAAGATCCTTTATAGATTTTGTAGTGGGGATTCTTCTAAACCCTATAAGCCCCATCATATGGACGGTTTATTATATAAATATGAAGTATAAAAAAGAGGGTTTAAAAATAAACAACATGATCGAGTCCCTTGAACATAAAAAATCTGAAGAACTTCCTGAAAATTTAGATATACATTACGAATAGAGGAGAAGCACCGTGAGACATATCCTTTTTATAGAACCGGAGGCATTCAAAAAAGCGGTTGATCAAGTGATAGAAAGCCCCAAATATATACATCTGAGGTCAGAAGGAAATGTATGGGACAAAGTTTTAGAGGCAATAGGGAAATGGTTCAATAGGCCGTCCAATAGAAGCTATAAGCCTATGCCTGAAAGTCCTCCAATTTCAGGTAATATATGGTTCATCATCATAGTCATTGGTTTGCTGATACTGCTCTATTACTATATGGCTAAGACAAGGGAAGATACAGGCATTAAGAACAAAATACTTTATGGAGAGGTTATTCATGAAGATACCAGCCCTGAATACCTCTTTGAAAAGGCGATTGGCTTTGAAAAGGATGGCAACTATCGGGAAGCAGTAAGGTTATATTTTATTAGTATTTTGTTGTACATGAATGAAAAATCCTTATGTTTTTTAAATGAATCCAAGACAAATATGGAAATTATCAAAGAGCTAAGAAGAAAAGCATTTAAAGGTGTAGCAATTTTTATATGTATCGGTGATTATTTTTATTACATTTGGTATGGCAATAAAGAAGTAAATGAAGATAGACTCCTTTGGTACAAGGAAAAAGTAAACGACCTTTTTATGGAGGTTAAAAATTATGTTCAGGAATAAACGAATAATCATCTTTGCTATGCTGATTATTGCTTTTTTATTGCTCAATAACCGATACCACCTGATAGAAAAAAGTTTTGGAAAAACAAATCAAAACAATGAGTCCTTACCTCTTAATACTTCTCTAGAAGGAGTATCTATTTTTTATGATACGCTCAAACACTTAGGCTATTCGGTAAAGGTAGATGCGGGGAATCTTTTGAAAAAAAATGATGGAGATATCTATATCATTACAGAAAATAGAGCAGCTATCAGCTTTGATCTAAAAGAAGCGGAGGATTGGATCAAGGCAGGAGGAAAGTTGATTTATCTAACCCCTGCTTATGAGCAGTACACCTATGCTGATAGAGTAGAAACCCATGAAGATAAGGCCTCTTTATATGCCGTTGGCGAAGGGAAACTGCTGATTGGTGACATTGATCTAGTGACAAATAACACTCTCCTGAAAAATAGAGAAGGAGCTTATTTTGTTTTCAAATGCATAGAGTCTCTAGGTGGAGATATTTATTTTAATGAGCATTATCGGTTTTTAGGGGGACAATCACCCTCATTATATCGAAACTTGCCTATACATGTTAAATTCATATTGTTTCAGTTGATTTTGACACTTATAGGAGTAATTTTTTATTTAGGCAAGGGATTTGGAAAGCCCAAGAGAATCATCGATGAGATTGAACGGGACGAAAATGAATATCTACATGCATCGGCAAATCTTTACGAAAAGTGTGAGAGCATTGATATCGTCTATGATGCTTTCCATAGAGAGTTTGAGAACGAATTTAAGAAAACCTTTAAGCGTGCTGTCCTGCCTCAGGATTGGGTTGACCTCTGGACGGGACATGGTCTCCCTCATAAGGAAGAAGCAGCGAGGGTATTTGATCACCAAAAAGAAAACAGAAAAGCTGGGTTTAGTGTGATAAAGGATCTGGATCTGCTTACCCAAATAATGATAAAAAGGAGAGAAGAGTTTTGGGTGAAGTTAAAGCAAAAGAATTTATAAACAGCATCAAGCAAGAATTGAGAAAAGTCATTGTTGAACAGGAAGAGGTCATGGATCAGATGCTAATATGCATACTCACAAAGGGACATGGTCTTTTAGAAGGGGTTCCGGGTCTGGGAAAAACACTGCTTGTTAAATCATTGGCAAAGACCATTGGAATCGACTTTAAAAGAGTACAGTTTACTCCGGATCTGATGCCATCTGATATAACCGGTGCCCGAATTTATAATACCAAAGAAAAAGAGTTCGAATTTATTAAGGGTCCTGTATTTACTAATTTACTGTTAGGAGATGAAATCAATAGAACGCCACCAAAAACCCAGGCAGGATTGCTGGAGGCCATGGAAGAAGGACGGGTAACCATTGATGGAGAGAGCTATAAATTATCACAGCCATTTGTCGCCTTTGCCACACAGAACCCCATAGAATATGAAGGAACTTATCCACTGCCAGAAGCTCTACTAGACCGATTTCTTATGAAGATTTATATAGCATATCCTTCCATGGCAGCAGAAGTAACTGTTGTCAAAAGATACCATGAAGGATTTGATAAAACCCTTGAAAATGTCTGTATCCAGCAGGTTGGCAGCAAGGAAGATCTATTGGGCTGTCAGCAAGAAGTGGAAAAGGTTATTGTAGAAAACTCCTTGATTGAATACATGGTACAGATTATTAATAATACCAGGGAGTTCCCATTTATTGAGATAGGCAGCAGCCCTAGAGGTTCTATTGCATTGCTTCAAGCTTCTAAAGCCAATGCATTGTTAAAAGAAAGGGATTTTGTTATTCCTGAAGATATAAAAGAAATGGCCTGTCCTATTTTAAGACACCGCATCATTCTTAAACCGGAGGCTTATGTAGAAGGGGTTAAGACCGATGATGTAATCCATGAGATTTTATCCAATGTAAAGGTTCCCCGTTAAGGTTGGTGAAAGCGTGAAGATTACGAAGCTGTTTTTGATTGCATTGCTTTTAGGCATCTTGGTGATAGGCATCAGTATTTTTTTTCGCTTATTTATCGAAACATTTATTTTCTATAATATCCTTTTACTATGCCTCACTATAGCAGATTATACGATTACACCTACAAAGAAGTCTTTTGAAGTAGAAAGAATCGGGGATAGAAAGCTATCTTTACTAGAGCAGGAAAAGCTTCAGGTCAGAATATATAATAAAAGCGGCTATGAAGCATTCATAGAGGTCATGCAAGAACTACCCAGTGCTTTTGCATGTGAAGAAGAAGTGCTGAAGGATAAAATCTTGCCCTATTCTTGTAAAGCGTTTATATGGACCATAAAGCCCAATAAGAGAGGGGCCTTTATGCTGGAAGATATCTATATACGGCAGAGAGGAAGGTTAGGGCTTATCCAGAAAGATGTGCTGCTAAGGTGCGATGCAGAATATAAAGTATATCCAAGTCTAAATAATCTAAAGAAGTACCACATGATGCTCAGAAAAGAATATTTTTTAGGCAATGAGAATCATATTACAAAAAAGAAATCCGATGGAAAAGAATTTGAGAGTCTTAGAGGATATGTAAAGGGAGACGATGTAAGGAAAATAAACTGGGTGAAGAGTGCCCGGGAAAATAAACTGATGGTTAATCAGTATGAGCCTGAGAACAACAAACATATTTATATCTTATTAGATACAGGCCGGACCATGAGTTATCGGGTCAATGAATACAGCAAACTGGATTTGGCCATCAATGCATGTGTTTTTCTGTCAGACGTGGTTTGCTATAACAAGGATCGGTCTGGACTGCTGGTGTTTAATACAAAAGTAGACCGGTTTATTAAGCCTTCGAAGGGAGATTTCCACAGAAACCAGATGTTAGAAAGCCTTTATCATGTGGAGGGGACGAAGCTAACATCGAATTTTGACGAAGTCTTATTTTATCTTAGTCATCAGGAGAAGAGAAGAAGCTTGATTTGTCTGTTTACAGATATCCATACACTGCAAGAGGTATATTACATAGAAAAAGGAATTGAATACATTACGAAAAAGCACCATCTTCTTATTTTCTTGGTAAAGGATGAGAAGCTGGATGGAGCGATCCACCTAAATGTGAAGGATAAAAAAGATGTCTTTTTAAAAGGCACAGCGTATAAAATGATGGATGAACGAAAAAAAATCATAAAATCATTAAATAAAAAGGGTGTTACCTGCATTGAATGTGATAGAGAGAATATTGTATATAAAGCCGTCAATGAGTATATGAAAGCAAAGAATCGAGAAATTATGTAGTATTATTGTTTACCGGTTTGCAGATATAATAAAATGCTAACCAGCGTACATGCAGAAAATGCCAATTTTATCATAGGAGAAACATCCAGTGGGGTAAAGAATCCCTCGATTAATCCGGCAATGATTAGGAAAATAGCAGCTCCCAGCAAAAGCTTTATGCCCTCTTTCCCGTTTTTTACCACAACATCCAGCCTTTTATATTTACCAGGTATCAGTAGACCTTTACCCAAAAGCAGACCTGCACCACCTGCAATAAAAATAGCCGTTAATTCCAATATGCCATGGGGTAGAATAAGGGAAGCATATGCAACAAGATCACCATTTCCCCATACTAACCCTGTTAAAGCACCTAAGATACAACCGTTAAAAAATAAAATATATAGAGTTCCTATGCCTAAGAATATTCCAAAGACAAAGGCCTTCAAACTTACTCCAATATTGTTAATCATGATGATACTGGACATCAGAGGATAATCCCATTGCTTTGGAGTAAAACTGTAATCAATAGTTTCTAATATGCTTTTAGGGAGAAAGTATAAACTGGTGGAGGAATTCTGGATGACCATAAAAAAACTAATGAATCCACCCAATAGAAATACAAAAAAGCTTAAGTATATAGAAAAGCGATACCGATAGATTTGTTGAGGAAAACCAAAGCATATAAAATTCTTAAAATCATACCAAGGATTTTTTCTAACGGCATATAAATGATGGTGGGCGTTTCCCACTAAGTTGTTTAAATACTTTTCAAGCTTTGACCCGGGATAGTAGGTCCTTACATAGCCCAAATGATGACTGGCTGTCCTGAATAAATAAAGAAATCTATCGACTTTATCGGAACTTATACGCTGGATGTTGTTTTTATGGAATAAGTTAATGTGTTCTTCAAGTTCAATCCAATAGGCTTTGTTCATTTCGATGAATGCATTTTCTTTCAATATTATCACCTCGAAACTATTGTAACAAATTTTCTAATTAGTAAAAAGGAGGAATTTTTATGAGAAGGGTCGTTATTACCACTCCGGAAAATATAGAGGTCGCCTATAGGCCTGCGGGGCCTGGAAGCCGTGTTGTGGCAGCATTTATAGATTATTTTATCCAGGGGCTCCTATATCTGTTGATTTTGCTGCTCTTAGCAGGAATGCATGATCCTGTAGCGTATTTGGAATCACAGAGCTCCTATACGGTAGCCATTGCACTGCTCATTGTGTCATTCATCAATTATGGATATTTCACGCTACTAGAAATGACTATGGATGGAAGAACTTTTGGAAAGAAATTATTAGGACTTAAGACGATCAGGAAAAACGGCCAGCCCATAGATATTAAACATTCGCTAATAAGAAATCTCTTTAAAATATTTCTAGACAACTATATGATTGGAATTCTGATGATGCTCTTTAGAGAGGATGAATCTAGACTTGGAGATATCTTATCCTCCACGATGGTTATCGAAGAAGAAAAAGAAAACCTGCACTTTACCGATGCTATGCTCCCGGAAAATGTAAGAAAATATTTAGATGAGGAAGATATGACTTTACTGTTAACCTATATGCAAGAAAAGAATGAGGTCATGGTAGAAGGAGAAAAATTAAAGGAGAAAATACAGGCCTATTTTACAAATAAATATGAAGGTATTGACGAAGAGGGTGTTCGTTGGATAGAAAATGAGTTAAACAGATAAGGAAGCGAAGTCAATCGATATTCTAAGGCTTCTTCATTGCAGTCTGTATAGAATAAATATAACAGTTCGAGAAAATTTATTTATTTTTTCAAAAAATCGACTAAATTCCCCTTACTTCGACAATGCTTCTTGCATATAATATGTCTAGGACTTAAGAACTACATATTTAAGATTATATCGATTTAAAATCAAATTGCCGATACTAGTAAACTTATCGAAAGATAAGGACACAAAGCTATGGGCCTACGGGAGAACTCTCCTATGGTTGCCAGGCTACCGAAGCATTTTGTCTAAGAAAAAGGTTATTGTTTAGAGTACCTTATCTTTTAAGCTCTCAAGTATCTATGGCAACATAGATACTTTTTTTAATATTGCTTAATGATAAGGACAGAGGAGGGAGATTTAAGGGGATGATAATAAGAAGTAGCGATCTTAAAGAGGGGATGATACTAAAAAATGACATATTAGGAAAAAATGGAATACTGCTTATTGCCCGTAAAGCAATTTTAACAGAAAAACATATCAAAAATATAAGAAAACTAAAAATTCCTTATGTTTGTGTTTTGGAGGAGGATAGGGAAGAGCAAATTCGAAGCAAAGATTTTCAATGGGAAAAAGAATACCATAAAGCTCTTTTAGCTGTTCAGTCGGTATTTCATAATGCTCGCCTCGGAAATAAGTTAGAATTAGATAAAATCCAACAGGCTATAGAACCCTTTATTAAAGAACTCATAAAAGATAATAATATTTTATCTAAAATAAGAAAAATAAATATTTTGGATCAGTATACCTACAGCCATTCTATAAATGTAGGTGTATTGGCTATAATCACTGGAAAATGGTTAGGTTTTCCCTTAAATGAATTAAAAGAACTAACATTAGCAGGAATTTTGCATGATATTGGCAAATCTATGATACCCTTTGAAATATTAAACAAACCAGATAAGCTGACAGATGAAGAATTCAAAATGGTTAAAGCTCATGTGATCCATGGATACAATTATTTAAAAAAGACTCCAGGTATATCCGTGGATATACTTGATGGTATTCGCCAGCATCATGAACGTATGGATGGAAGCGGGTACCCTTTGAATTTAAAAGGTTTTGAAATTCACAAATATGCGAGAGTTATTGCTGTTGTAGACACCTTTGATGCCATAATCTCTAAGAGACCTTATAAATCTAGAAAATCTCCCTTTGAAGCAATAGAGATTCTGCATAATAGCCTTTTTCATGCACTAGATTCTCATATTTGCAATGTTTTCTTAGATAATATTTTTCCACTGTATATAGGTAATTCTGTCAAATTAAACTCAAATGAAGTCGGAAAGATTGTAACAATCAATAAGTATCTACCAACCAAACCCTTAGTGAAGGTAGATGATAAGTTTATTGATCTATCTAAAAACAGCAACTATGAAATTGTAGACTTGATGATTTAGATCAAAATAATTTACTTAAGGTTTATGCATTTAAACCGCCATTGCCTTTGGTACGATTCAACGTACCGTTGTAACGGCGGTTTTTATATGGGTGCTGTTTTACGCATTCAACTTATATTTGCTTGATAATCAGCTATCCATATTGGATATGTGATTTATAACAATAGGGCATAGTACAAACCGAATATTTCATACATTGTATCAGAAGGAGGGGGGTCTGATGCAAGAGTACGCAAGAACATATAAAATCGAGGGAACCACAGTTCATATCGTGGCACCGGCTCCTAAATCCAAAGAGGAAATTGACAGAATTTTAAAAGATTATCATCAGGCCGGGTGGGAGATTATCATGGAATTAATGGAGAAATCCAAAAAATCATGCAATTTTTCTAAAGCATTCATGAAATAATTCCGAAAACAATATTGTATATATTGGGAAAGGAGAGTATTTATGGATATTACTGCACAATATGGTATACAGACAACCTATACTGGAAGAAAAATTGCACTGAACAAGCATAATAATGTAAAAGAATTTTCTTTAACAGAAGATGAGAAGACTAAAAAGCAACCAGACAATATGAACAGAGATGCCTGGAAAGAACTAGCGGAAAAGTATAATATAAGGAATGCTTCATTTGATGAACTTAGTGAAATTTCTACTACACTCTACCAATCCGGTGAGATATCTTTGTTTGAGCATGCGCTATTAACTTTTGATCCTAGTAAATCTCTTCAATCAATTAAGCCGAATCTTTGCTTAACAAAAGCAAATTCTGAGGAAAAGAGAGATTGGATTACAGAATATACAACAAGGGCAGAAAGAGATTTGAAAATGGGGAATATGAAGGGTTATACGAACAATAAACAGATACAAAAGATTTTAGAACATCTGATATAGAGATTAAGATATCCATAATGTTTAATAAGAATTGTTATCAGCTTACTTAGAAAAGAATTTCTAAGCGAAGTCAGATAAATACTACAAATTGCAATAAAGAAAAAGATCTATAGCCGTGAACTATTAGATCTTTTTCTTTATCTTCCTATTATTGTATAAAAATTTCCATTGTGGTACCATTGGATTATGGCTTAATATAACTTATTTGTAAAAAGCTGATAATTGATATTATATCTTTATATATACTAGGAGATTGAGAATGAAAGTTGAGTTTAATTTTATTGAGGCTTTAATCAATTCAATTGAAAATAAATAGGTAATTTGTATATTCGTTTACCTAAAGAGGAGAGAGAATAATATGTATGATGTTATTGTAATAGGTGCCGGTCCTGCAGGAAGTAGTGCTGCTAAAGAATTAGCCAGTAATGGATATGCTGTCTTATTAGTTGAAAAGATGAAAATGCCAAGAGAAAAATCTTGTTCAGGAATTTTAATAAAAAAATCAATGGATTTAGTGCAGCATTATTTTGGAGAAGAAACGCCTAAATTTGTTCAATGCACACCGACCGACAATAGAGGCATGATATTTATAAATGACAAGGGCGAAGAATTTCGCTTCGAGCAAGAGGGTTTAAATATCTGGAGAAGTTCCTTTGACCATTGGCTTGCTGAAAAAGCACAGGAAGCAGGTGCGGAAGTACGTCAATCGACAACTGCAATTTCCTGCGAAGAAAAGGATGATTGCATAGTAGTGCAATTTAAAAATGATAAAATATATTATGAAACCGCAAAGTTTGTTATTGCCTGCGACGGAGCAGTCAGTACAATCAAGCGCAAATTATTGGGTACACCGGGAAATTATATTACTACCTATCAGACATTCAACAAGGGCACAATAGATTTGGATCCCCACTACTTTTATGCGTATTTACAGCCCCGGCTTTCTGAATATGACGCATGGTTCAACGTAAAAGACGATGATTTAATCTTCGGTGTTGCAGTGAAGGATACAAGCCGCCTTGAACACTATCATTCTGAATTTATATCCTATATGTACACACAGCACAATGTGAAAATTGAGAAGCAGGTAAAATCCGAACAATGGATTATGCCGCACATCATGCCCGGATGCCCGGTTGATTTTTGCAAGGGCAGAGTTTTATTCGCTGGTGAAACGGCAGGTTTTCTGAATCCCATGGGCGAGGGCATTTCCAGTGGACTAGAAAGTGGACATGCCGCAGCTCAGGCCATTATGCAAACTTCTAGAAAAAGTCATATGCCGGATGAACACGCCCTGCTCAGCGCTTATCGAGAGAATACGGCAGAATTGAGAACTTATATGTTAAGGCAATGGCGCTTCGTTGCAAGCATTGCCTCTACTTTTTCGCATATGAAATAGCGCTCTTTAGTGTTATATATCGGGAGAACACTGTTCTCCCTTGCGGTAATGGTAAGACAACACTTTGTATATGAGTATATTATCTCCGGAAATTTTTTTAAAAAAGGGTTGTAGTATAAAAACACATTGGTATACTGAATATAACGGCGCCGTAAATAAAACGAAAAAGGAGATTTATTTATGGAACAATTTACTGTAAAACCAATCGGAAAAGTCTGTGTAGATGACAATGGCACACGCCTGGAATTAGACAAAGAGTATATCCCTGCTCTTACTAATCTTGAAGGGTTCGGCTATATCAATGTTCTCTGGTGGTTTGACCAATGCGACCAATCAGACGCTCGCTCAAAACTAATTGAAAAAAGCCCGTATAAAAATTCCCCGGAGATGTTAGGAACTTTTGCAACACGTTCTCCTGAGCGCCCAAACCCTATCGCTCTAAGCTGCAGCTATGTCACTTATATCGATTCTCAAAACGGCATCATTGGCTTAGCCTATATTGATGCCGAGAACGGAACCCCTGTTCTAGACATCAAACCTTACACACCCAGCCTTGATAGGGTAGAGCATCCATCCGTACCGGAATGGTGTTCCCATTGGCCTAAAAATGTGGAGGATTCTGGAGACTTTGACTGGAGTGCAGTCTTTAACTTCTAGTGCTTAGTGTAAAATCCGCTTAAATTTATTTAAAAAGTCCGGTTTGATTTTCCAAAACCGGACTTTCTGATGCGTTGCATAGGTTTGTATCCGCAATTCAATTACTTATATTAGCGAAATCGGAGGTAGGGATATAGATGAAAATATACTATAATGCCAGTCTATGGGCCAAAGAAAAAGGCCTTTGCGGAGTACCCCAAAGAGTAAACTGGCAATTTAAATACGCAGGGACCAGGCACTGCATTCCTGTGATCTATCGCTTTTCAAAGGGCATCGTTTTCGATGTCATCACCTTTTTGGATGAAGTAAAGCTCCGTGAATTTTTTGAAAAGTATGAAGCCATCGGGGAAACACTGACTCCATTGCAGCAGCGTTGTGCAGAGCAGGAACATCCTTATCGGGCTATGTCAATCAAAGAAATATGGATAAATGGGAAACGAACAGAAGGCGGATATTCTTCCAGCAGTGCTGTCAGCATACCCTGGGCACGGCAGGACGATAGGCTGGCCCTTGTGCAAAACGCATATTCCTCCATTCTAAAGGATACGGCCTGTTTTGCTTGCCAGCGTTTTTGCGTGCCGTATTCTGAAACAGACTCCAAAATGCAAAAATTACTGCGTTTTTTCCGGCTTAACAGAATAAACAGTGTAAAACTGTCTACGTGTCCTGTACAATGGTTTTCTCCTTTAGATATTCATTTTGAAATGTCCGGCAAGGGAGAGCGAAAAGAGGTTTGCTTTGTACACCCTAAAACCGGAGTTACGCATACATTGTACTTCCAAAATGCAGAGCTTGTAGAAATGTCAATGGACAGGGACGGAAAACACAGCCTTTACACGATGCAGGCCATGTATGAAATAGAGCCTGCTTTACCTCAGGGAGACTCCTTGCAGTTTAATAGCAGCATTCAATACACAGCGTCTTCAGAAGATAGGTTTAGCCTTACAGAAGCCTCTTCAATTGGTATCATTGGCGGAGCATGCGGCGCCACAGCCATTTTTGCTACAGCAAAGAATAAAGAAGCAACGGTTCCCCAGGGTTTACATGGATTACCCTTATATAGCTGTTTCTCTGTTCCAGGTTTTCATAAGAAAGAAACCTTGCATTTTATTCTTGAAGGTATCAATATAAAAGACTGTGACAGCAAGGAGTATAGCTTTCAGTAGCCGGTTGCCAGCCCTTGGTTCAACTCGTTTTCATCATTTATCAAAAAGCGATTGGAAAGCTGTTTTATAATATAAACAAATGGGAGGATAAGTATATGGTACAAAAACTGGGAAAAGCAATTATCTTTATTGTTTCTTTGTTTTTAGGCGGCAGCACAATCATGTTTGTTGGATTTTATAAAGGACATGATATAGCAGTAAGTTTATCGAGGCCGGCTGGTGCAACGGGATGGACAACATCACAGGAACTTATTTTTAGTTGTACCTATATTCCGGTAATAATGGGAGCATCTTTAATATTATTATCAATTTTATTTTCCACAGTTTTATTTATGAAATGGATTAATAAGACCAATCATTGATAACCGTAATAGAAAAGTACCCTATTTTTCGAAAGGGGTACTTTTTTCCTGTTTATAATTCTATTATTAATAGGTAGATAGAACTAATTACACTATTTGGCGAGATTCTCTCTTTACATAAAACGACAATATTTGCTAATATAAATTTAACTCAAACTTGGGAGGTTGTCATAAGATGAGATTAATCAAAACATACCTCAATAAATGGTTATTTGAAAAGGTAGTTCCGATAGAGAAGCTTTCTTTATATCTACTAGCCGGCAATATTAGAAGAACTTCCTTTAATAGATAAAGATTCCCCTCCTCAATATCCCTAATGCTAGGGATATTCTTTTATAAAAAGGCAATCAATAAGTTGATAACCTATTGAAGGGAATGAAATCTCTTTAATAGATATACTTGGTACAGAAACAGATGAGGTTCTTGAAGAAGTAGAACTAAAGATTCAAGTAAAGAAGCTCTATCAAAAAATGGCTAAAGTACTGAGAAGCAGAGAGCGAACGGTTATCGAACTACGATACGGTTTAGCAAACGGAGCCAGTAAGACACAAAGAGAGATTGCAAAGCTATTGGGAATTTCGCGTTCCTACGTATCCCGAATCGAAAAAAGAGCCATCAAAAAATTGAGTAAAGCTTTCAACTGCAATACAGAACCCATTATAGAGGATGATGAATAAAGCCTTATTAAAAATCTTCTAAGATGTCCTCCTTACCTAATAAAGAGATTGATTTTTACATATCTTTCTCCTTCAAAACTATGATATAATTTAGCTGTATACTTCAAAAAGGGGGAAGCAAAGATGTTATTCAAATGGAAAGATGCCTACAGCTGTAATGTGGAGGCAATCGACCAACAGCACAAAAAACTGTTTGAATTAGGATCAAAACTATATAGTATTGTATCTTTAAAGGACGGAGCAGATCACTATGACGAAATCATGGACGTACTTGTAGAGTTAAAAGATTACACCATCTATCATTTCGACTATGAGGAAGCACTTTTAGAAAAGCATGGATTCCAAGGCCTGCAAGATCATCTTAAGGAACACAACAGCTTCATAGACAAAATCGTAGAGCTGGAAAATGAGGATATTGATGAAAAACAGAGTAAAATTACAATGGATATCATCATTTTTATATCTAACTGGATTGAACAACATATTCTAAAAAGTGATATGCAGTATAAAGCATTTTTAAATGACAAAGGAGTTCACTAAGCCTAAAAAGCAGCAAATGAAGAAGGGCGTACATCTCATTTGCTGCTTTTTTCTATCTCCAATTGGGGTATACTATAGATATCATTCTCAATTAATGATCCCAAAAAGGAGGTAAGTCAATTGAAAATCAATGGAATCAGAGAAATATCCTATCAAGGCAAATCCATAGATGTAAACCTGGGGGTTGCTTTTGATGATGAAACCATGATCCGGTGGAACCTGGTAGATCCAACGGTACAGATCGTATATACAACCCAGGGACAAATCGAAATGGATTATATGGAATTGATAGACCAAGGACTGATCGTACATAGCTTCGAATTGAGCGAAGAAGAAATCAAGCAGATTAATGAATATGTAAATGAGCATCATATAGAAGACAAGATACTAAAACAACTTAGCTAAAAATATATGTTTTATGGGCAGACCTTGTGTTTGCCTGCTTTATTATTCGACAAATCTTTTTGGATATTGCCGTAAGATGTTGAAATAACACTATTTCCACGGCAATATCTAAAAGGATTTAAAAATATATACTTCCCATGCTGATTCTGGGTTATAATGGTAAATAGAATCGTAAAAATATTGAGGTGAAAAAATGCTGTCACGGTTAACCCCAAAACATTATGCAGAATCCGTATTCCAAGTGGATGTAAAGCTGTTGCAAGCAAAGCAAATACAAGGCTTAATTATCGACATTGACAATACCCTTGTAGAATGGGACAAAAAATACGCCAGTGATGCTGTAAAGGCTTGGCTGCAGAAACTTCAGGAAATAGGCTTCTCCATTTGTCTTGTATCAAATAACACAGAAGATCGTGTGGTTGTTTTTAATGAAGCGTTAAAACTGCCAGCCATCCACAGAGCAAGAAAACCGCGCAGGGATCCCTTTCGAAAAGCTATGAAAATAATGGGCACCACTCCTGAAACCACAGCGGTCATTGGAGATCAGCTTTTCACAGATGTACTGGGTGGAAATCGATTAGGACTTTTTACTGTACTGGTCGTCCCACTTGAAGGCAGAGAATTTTGGTGGACTACCCTGGTGCGCAAGGTAGAACGCCACGTCTTAAAAGCAGTTCTAGAAAATTATCATAGCAATAAATAGAATTATAGGAACGATCAGTGATCGTTCCTATAATTTAGAATGAATATGCAAATTTGTGATTTTACACTGTAGTATTTCACAGTTTTTTCATTTTAAAGCATAAAAACAAATATAGCGTATTGGCTCTATTGCCGCTGTTACTGCTCCCTGCGGTGGGAATTTTGATGTTCCTGTTCATAACAATGAGCTAATAGGCTTGATTACCAACTTTTATGTATACCCGGTGCTGAAAAAGTACATGCTGGACATGCTGCTTGATATGAGCTAAGGAAAGCCGGATAACGGACTTTTTCTATGAAAGAATTGTATTTCATATGGCAGTCCTTTATATTAGTATGGGAAATAGATAATAGCCTATATTAATAAAACCTTAAGGTTTTCATAAAAAAATTATTATGATATAAATTTTTGTTTTGTAGTACTATATTCAGAAAAGCATTTGAAAATTTGCAAGAAAAGAAGTAACTTTGTGTCTATAAAATGTAAATATATGTATGAATCAACATAACTTTGTGTCCATAAAATAGAAATTTATGAATCAAACTACATAACTTTACTTTGGGCCCCAAATTCAGAAATAATATCCTCAAAAAACATAGTTGTGTCGCAAAACAACAGAAGTAGATGTCCTTGGACAATTAAATGGTAAAACAAATGAGAATAAATATCAATAAAATCAACTATTCCCTAAATACACATTTAAAAACTAGTTGCTTTTTACTTAAAGGGCTCTCGAACAACCAAATTCCTGCCTATATTCCAGCCTTTATTACTATGATTAACTATTACTTTGATATACTCTAATAAATGGAATTTAGATATTTAATAAAATTATTGATACATGAATTAATAACAGATTAATAAAGATTTGTGCTATAAATTTTGTCGTCAATTCATTTTTGAATTCATTGATAAGATTTTTCAACTATCTATAATTGTTATCATTACTGTATTTTCAACTGTTTTTTCATAATCGTCTTAAATGATAATACATATCGTTTATATGTATCAATATAAAATATTCTATTTTAGGATTATATCTTGAGTTTATATCCCTTATCTTCTTAGTAAATATTTACATTATAAGATCACTTTATCGATAAATAAAGAAAGATGTTCGATTAAATTATATTCTTTGTAATCAGTTCTCACAAATGGTCTTAGAGGAAAAGCTGTATTTTGCCGAATCACGACCCCTTCTTCTCCATTATTGAGCTTTATAGGCAGTCCTACCGGATATAGGTATACTGATTTTCTAAATGCTTCATATACCTGATGATCAAATTTTATATTTACTAATGCCTGGATATTTTCATAGCACTCTGAGGGTACCAGACCATCTATACTTACCAGACTTTCATAATAGTCACACAAACTTAAGATTTTAATTAAATCCGTTTGATGTTCATTCCGCAGTTTTTGGGGGCCACCTCCATCTATAGTTTCATGATGGAAACGCACCAGACTATATAGCATTGGAGAATTTGCTTTATTTTTAAGGAATGTATATCCCTTTTGTTCATGTCCCTCATTTGAATCGTTCTTTATTAGTTTACCTATATCGTGAAACAGAGCTGCTTTTCCCAGCATCTCTATCTTGTCCATACTTAAACCAAATTTCATTCCTGTAACCAGTACCAGCAGACATAGATTCAAGGAATGTTGTGCGAGGTCAAATCCTTTTGTTTTTTGTCCTACAGCAATAGATACAGGTTCATTATTAATAGATGGAATTATTTCTTGCCGTAGTATTTTCCCTATCTCAAATTCATCACAAAAAGATTCCTTTGAAATTTTTTCATAGACTAAATTTAATCGCTTTAAGATTACACCTCGTTGCTCATCCGATACTGTTTCTTTTAATTCTACATCCGTGTTTTTATCCTCTATGTATAGGGCATTCATACCAAAACTCTGCAGCCGTTGTATTACTTTGCCCGTAATCTCTATTTGTCCGTTAACAAGCTTTCTTCCATCAATCGTGCTGATACTTGATCCTAAACGCTTTCCAATTATGTTGTCATCTATTTTTGCAAGCCGCATCTTGATTCCTCCGTTGTGTTAATCTAGAGCATTAAAAAAGCATCTATCACAGAGTATAGATGCTATAAATGCCAAATTACTGAGGATCTCAAAGTAAATTCTTCGCCAATTTTGATTATAATTTGCGAAATGTCGAACCCGGCAACTTGGCGATCATAGAAATTATACTCCTTAGACCCATAGCTTTGCGTCCTTACCTTTCGATAAGTTTGCCTTTTTCTTTTATATATAGATATATTACCAGACATAGGGTATTACATCAACATATATCGACATTTTAATCGCTGTGAACTATATTTTTGTTATGATAATTCCATGTTTCGGAGAAATTATTTTCTAAATGCCAACACACAATTATGTAACTTCATTTAACTCTTCGACCTTCATTTCCAGTTTCTCACTTAAAAAAGTGGAGCCTAGTATAAGCATGCCGCCAATTAATTGAATAAAACCCATGCTCTCTCCTAGGAATATCGCTGCAATTATGACCGCTGAAATTGGATCAATATAGCTTAACACAGCTATGGTTTGTCCCTTTAATTCCTTGATTGATGTAAAATATAAAAAGTATGCAATTCCAGTATGAATAATGCCTAATATAAGGATAAAGATAATGGAAACTAGATTTAGATCAGAGAAATTCATACGATCTTTAACAAAAACATATGGCAAAAGCACTAGAACGGCTATTACTAATTGAACGAATGTAGTTTCAAATCCAGACAGATTTTTTATAAACTTGTTCATTAAAATGACACTGGCATATAAGGTTGCCGCTAAAAGGCCATATAGTATGCCTACTGTGTGATTATATGAGTTGCCTGCGCCACTGTCACCAACATTAACTACCAGAAATAATCCAATCATAGCAGTAAGGATACAGCCTACCTTGGCGGGGGTTAGTTTTTCTTTAAGTACAAAAGGGGTTAAAATAATTACAAATATAGGAGCAAAGTAATAGCTTAAGGTAGCATTGGATACCGTAGTATATTTATAGGATTGAAATAAAAAAATCCAATTAAAGCCAATTGCAGTGCCAGACAAGATTAAAAGGGTAATATTTTCTTTTATTGATTTAAAAGAAGGCTTTTGCTTAACAAAAAAACTGGCGCAGCCTAAGAATAGACTTCCGATTATTCCTCTCAGAAACGCAATCTCACTTGAAGATAGATGAATTCTCTTTACAAAAGCCCCTATGCTTCCAAAAATCAGCATAGCAGTAATAATTTTTAATTTTCCTTTCATGTCTCTCCTCCTTGTTTGCCTAATTAGGTCTATGATCTTACAAAATAATATGTACTTATGGCAAATATAACTCATAGGTTTGTTCAACCAAATCTTTGCCCCATAAGCTGCTTTCACGCTCTGAGACTTTACAAAAACCTGCTTGCATGTACATTCGTATAGCTGTTTTTTGATCTTCTGTAGTCTCTAAAAATACATGCTGATAGCCCTTCTCCTTACAGTATTTCATAGCTTCATTCATCAACTTCCTTCCAAGTCCGATTTTTCTGAATGTAGGATGTATAATAAACCATCTCAACTGAGCTTGTATTTCTGAGTGTCCGATGATTGCAATGGCACCGATCATTTTTCCATTCACTTCTGCAAACCAAAATCTGTCCTTTTCTGGGCTGTAGTTTTCAAATAAATTATAGAGGGTCTTGCAGACATAGCCTTCAAACACATGATTATATCCGCATTCTTCAGCATAAATCCAACCATGTAGGTGAATTAAATTACCCACATCTCCTGGTCTTAAATCGCAGCGAATTTTAACGCTTTCGTCTGTAAGCACTGGTTTTTCAGTGAGCGTATTTTCAATACTTTTCATGCTTTCTACAACACTTATTTTATCTTGTTCTGACAAACCATTGATCAATTGATAGATTTGATCGTTGGATAGTTCGTCGAGTATTGACAGGGTATCTTTTCCTTTTTCAGTAAGATAAAGGTAATATACACGCCCGTCTTCAGGAGACTGTACTCTGTATATAAGGTCATCCTTCACAAAGCGCTTTATAATCCTACTTAGATAGCCTGAGTCGATTCTTAACCCCTCAATTAGCTCTTTAGCAGTACATTTTTCCGTATGCCCGATATCGTATAAAATACGGGCTTCTGCAAGTGAAAATTTACTATCCAGCATATGCTGGTCTAGTAGTCCTAAAACATTCGTGTAGAACCGGTTAAATCTACGAATGATATGTATCAAAGGTGCATATCTAGAATTCATAAGGATACCTCCTATAATTATAGTGTAAGAATATTATAATAAAAAATAGTTGACAAAGTCAACTATTTTTTATTATTTTAACTAAGTATTCATATTTTTCGGAGGATAATACTTGCATTTTGTCCTCCGAAGCCGAAGGAATTTGATAATGCTGTTCTTATTTTAGCTGTACGGGCTTCATTTGGAACATAATCAAGATCACAATCTGAGTCGGCATGTCGATAATTAATTGTAGGTGGTATAAAATCACCTTCCATAGCTATGAGCGTAGCAATTAGTTCTATAGCGCCAGCAGCAGCTAAGGCATGCCCTGTCATAGATTTTGTTGCGCTTATAGGAATATTATAAGCACTGCTACCAAAAACCTTTTTAATCGCGTAGGACTCTAAAGCGTCATTTAACCGTGTACTGGTGCCATGTGCATTGATATAGTCTACCCCATCAATACTTATTTGTGCATCTGCCAGCGCCCGCTGCATAGCGTACCGCATTCCTCTTGCCTTCGGATCGGGTGCTGTAAGATGATAGCCGTCACTACTTGCCCCAAACCCGGCTATTTCACCATATATTCTAGCATCTCTTTTCAAGGCGTGATCCAATGTTTCTAATACTAAAACACCAGCTCCCTCTGCTAGTACGAGACCATCTCTGTCTCTGTCAAAGGGACGGCAGGCAGCAGTTGGGTTTTTATTTTGGGTAGAAAGTGCTTTCATATTGCAGAAAGCTCCAAGATACAAAGGAGTGATATTTGCTTCCGTACCGCCGGCAAGCATAATTTGTGCATCCCCTCGCTGTAGATAATAATATGCTTCCCCTACTGCCTGAGTTCCTGCAGCACAAGCCACTAAAGTAGTACCAGAATATCCTCTAAGACCGAGGGTAATGGATATCTGGGAAGCGGCAGTATTGGGAATTGCCGTAGCCAAGTATGTTGGACTGACTCTGGAAGAACCTTGGTGAAAAAGTGTACGGAACTCTTTTTCTGTTCGTTCCATGCTGCCCATCCCGCTACCCATTATCACACCAATATTTTCAGTGTTTTCTATGGATAAGTCTAAACCAGAGTCTGCAATAGCCATTTTTGCTGCTGCAACAGCAAATTGTACGAATCTTTCCATACGTCGAAGATCTTTTTTGTCGATAAATTTTTCAGGATCAAAAAGGAACACCTGTCCGGCAATATGACTGCTGAATTCTGATGGATCAAAATCAACGATTCGTTTTACTCCGGATTCTCCCTTAGACAAAGCTGCAGTGAAGTTTTTCTTGCCTATCCCATTGGAAGCGATCACTCCCAATCCCGTTATGACAATCCTTGGTCTAAGCATAGCTATATCATTGTGTATCCACCGTCAATGGCGAATACCTGACCAGTAATATAGCTGCTTTCATCAGAACACAAAAATGAGAGGATTCCAGATATATCTTCTTCCCGGCCGAGTCTTCCCATAGGAACATTTCTAATAAACTCTTTTAGTGCATAGCTTGGAAATACGGATTTAGCCGTATTGGTTTCGATCAAACCGGGGGCAATGGCATTTACTTGAATACCAGATGAAGCAGCTTCACGTGCTAAAGCTCTGGTAAATCCTATAACGCCAGATTTAGCTGCTGAATAATGAACAAATCCGATTCCTCCTACTCTCCCTGCAGCGGAAGCAACGTTAACGATTTTTCCGTAGCCTTGCTTTTTCATCTGTTGATATACTGGTTGCGTTACGCAGAAAGTACCGGTAAGATTTATATTGATTACTTTGCTCCAATCTTCGAGAGTCATTGCATCAAAGGTCTTGATAGGAAAGAGGCCGGCATTATTAATTAATACATCAATGCCGCCGTATAAATTAAGCACTTTATTTACCATCTTTTGTATATCTTCCTGGGATGTAATATCACAAAATACTGCCATTGCAGCTCCATTCGTTTTTCTTATCTCTTCCACAGTTTCTTGCGCTGCTGTCAGATCAATGTCTGCGATACATACCTTTGAGCCTAGGGAAGCTAGATGTTGTGCAACGGTACTTCCAATTCCCTTTCCAGCTCCTGTAATAATGATGCTTTTATTCTCTAGTCCTTTTATCATGGCGTTTCCTCCGCTTCCCCTTCGGTAGAAATCAAAGCGATAAGTTGTTCCACCTGTACTTCTTCTCCTGCCGCTACCAATAAGCTATGGATAGTTCCTGCATAAGGACTTTCTATGTAAATCGCAATTTTGTCCGTTGTAGCTTCTGCAACAGCTTCTCCTTTACTTACCTTATCCCCTGGTTGACACAGCCATTGTTTAATTTTTATGATGGTTGCACCTTCCGCAAACTTAGGTATCTTGAGCCCATAATTCATTTTTATAAACCTCCTTTTCTATTTCTTTTCTATCAATGAATACATCAAAAATCAATGAAAATTCTCTTAAAAAATCGTCTCTTACCTGGTGTAGACTTGGAATAGTATTGCTTATGTCTTTTAGCGAAGTGACTGCTGCATCTTTTAAACCACAAGGAATGATAAAATCAAAGTGCGAAAGATCTGGATTCACATTGACTGCCACTCCGTGCATCGTTACTCCATTTTTTATGGCGATTCCAACTGATGCAATCTTTTTATTTTCCACCCATACTCCACTTAACCCTTGTATCCTGTCTGCAATGATGTAATATCTTTCCAGTAGATTGATGACTACCTGTTCAAGGAGCCGTAGATAGTGAAGCACACTTTTGGTATATTCCTTGAGATATAAGATCGGAGAAATAATGAGCTGGCCAGGACCGTGATAAGTAATATCCCCGCCTCTATTAGAATAAAGCACATCAATCCCTTTTGTGAAAAGCTCCTCCTTTGAGGCAAGTAAGTGTTTCTCAGAACCAGATTTGCCAATTGTAATAACGGGATGACATTCCTGAAAGATGATTACGTCAGAGATTTCTCTGTTTTTGCGCATCTGGTGAAGGTGTTCTTGAATGTTATAGGACTTTTCATAGTTTATGATACTAAGGTCCAGCCATTTTATCTGCCTTGTGATTGTCAAAGCTTTCCCCCCATTCGATAAAAATCAGTTATACAAACGCATCATCGGCAATCATAGCAGAATAATACACAAATAAGTGCAATAAACCTGGGTATAGAATAGTATCTACAACCCAGGCTTACCCTGCACATTAAATCTTAGAGGTTTTATTCTGCCTTTGCCATCTTTTGAAGGTCTGCATTTAACTGGGCAAAGATATATACGGGAGCGCATCCAGGATAATAGGTTACAGATTTAGCAACATTAATGGCTTGACGAATATTATCAGAAGTGGGGAAATATTCCCAGCAGTCTCCAACGACAAATAGATTCTTATCCTTTGCAAATTCAGGGTCAAAATCAGGCAATCCCCCTGCAGCAACTACTACTTCGCCTTTTTTACTAATAAATTCTGTCATATTAATACCAGTATTTTTAAATGAGTCTAATGCGCCCCTAACATTTGCATAGCAGCCGGGACAAGTTTGCTGGGCATAAACTGTGAATCCTTTATACATACCGATCGGATTATCATTAGGTCGGCCGAAATGCCTCCGAACTGCATCCGCAGGCTCCCCAACAACCTCAATTTTCTCAAGATCCATTTCACCTAATCCTTCATTGGCAGTACAGCGAATAGCTGGTATTTCGATAGGGTCAAATCCCATAATATATGCTGAAACGGCGTCTGTAGCTACGGTATCAGTTCCGGCTATGATGAGATTCATTTCTACCGGTGTACCTGCATGTGGCCCTTGTCCCTCCATGCCGATAATGGCATCTACAATGGTGAGATCTGCCTTGCGTACACGATACAAGTCCGCGAACTTTGGACCTAAGTCTATACGATGGGCTCCCTGTTGTTGTGCACTTGGATGCATATTAGGGATAATTCCGTTCCAGTTCTTCAAACCTAAGGTAACGGTACCTGCTAAATGCACTTTTAACTTTGGCAGATTTATTACCACATCAGCGTCCATAACAGGCTTAAAAACAGCTGCTTTTTTAAATACCTTTGCTTCAGGAATCTCAACCTCTACTACTTCGGTCTCATCAAAATAGATTACTTTGTCAACGCCTCCTCTTCTAGCTGCATCTTCCATACCAGATTCAGCAAAAGCAGGTTTTGCACGTCCAACATGCATACCTAAAGAAGGATTATCACCGATCCAAACCTCACTAGCTTGAGAATTCTCCTTCACATAGGATACAACAGCTTCTACTACGCGAGGATCTACTACTGCATGACTTTCAGCGGGTGCTTGAAAAGCAAGATTAGGTTTAATAAGTACAGTTTGACCAGGCTTAATAATTACATCAAGAGATCCTATAGCTAATTCGACTGCTTTTGCCACAGTAGCCTTTATTTTAGAAACATCATCTTCTTCACGGATAAACTTTCCCCCCATAAAAGATGCGTTCCCAGCAAGGGGTAGACATTTTACTACTGCAACTTTTGTTTTACTCATAAATTTCCCTCCTTTAATCACTCTCTTAATCACGGATTTTCTGAATACCTACCACAGAAATAAGACATTTGAACAACTGATTTTATGTCGTTAATGAAGCGATTCTCCCCCCTCTTTAATATTAAGAACCCTATTAACAAAAGACTAGATGGAGATTGCTTTGTCCATTTTTTATCTAATATATTAAGAATGAAATGAAATATGCCATTTATACAATAAAAAATCTCTCTAGAAAAACTTAGAGAGCCTCGTAATTTTAAAAAACTATATATTTTTTAATAATGCGACTCTAAAGAAAAAAATAATTCCTTAATCGTTTTAATCTTTTTTAATAGATTTTTGTTCTTCTGTAATATCCTCGCTATTATGAAAGTGATCCTCAAATTGATCAATATAAATGCGAAGATTTGCATCTATGGACGCGTAATAAACTTCTCGGATATCCTTTATATTCATCATCCGAAGCTGATCTATCAGCCATTTTGCTGTTATGTTTCGTTTCATTAAATTTTCATATAGAATATTTCCCATAACAATGATCTCTGTAGGTAGTTTTTCCTGCTTTGTTTTTAGATTTAAATCTTCCGCTGTAACGGTTTCGTTTTGGGCTTTTTTTAGTATGCTGATCTCGCCGGTGGTTTCAAGAATACCATACTCGATGCTTTGTATATCAAATACATCCTTTTTTCGCAGCAGATGCGTTAGATCATCTACGGTATAACTAAATCTGTCTAGATTCTTTTCAAGTATACGGCCATCTTTGATAACAACAACAGGCTCTCCTTGGATGATTTTTGATATGCGCCGATTCTTTAGACGAATATAAGCCATAAGATAGGTTAATGCACCAAATAGAAATAGACCCCAGATATGATGCCATGTACGTTGATTTAAATCGGTGGCTAAAGTGGCAGCAATAGAGCCAAAGGTAATACCGTTAATATAATCAAATAACGTTAACTGTGCGACCTGCTGTCTTCCGATAATTCTTGTAATAAAGAAAATGGAAAAAAAAGCAAGTATCGTTTGTAGAAATACTTCAATAAGTACCTTCATATTTCTTCCTCAGGATAAATTATATATTTCTAATCATACTAATAATGTGAGCACATTTACAAAAAATATGCGGGGAGTAAATTAAAATGAGCTTATGGGTACAAGCAATTTTAACTTTTGTTTTTATTTTTGTTGGATTTATTATAATCTATTGGTTACATAAGAAGGAAAAAATATAGAAACGCCTCAAAATGGTTTACGAAAAAATATTACGTAAACCATTTTGTTTTATTATGTTTTATTTTAAGAAAAATTTGACAGTGTCAAGTATTCCTTGTATACTTTTTCTTAAAAAGAGTATCT
This sequence comes from Geosporobacter ferrireducens, assembly GCF_001750685.1. GTDB lineage: Bacteria > Bacillota > Clostridia > Peptostreptococcales > Thermotaleaceae > Geosporobacter > Geosporobacter ferrireducens. The sequence continues at coordinate 5,774,431 of NZ_CP017269.1, forward strand.
TTCTCTATGCTACGCGAGTGAAGGAGTGAATATGATGGCAAAAAAAGTAATACGCATCCATAATAAATCAGACAAACCGGATAATATTGTAGAAAAAGAAAATTTAATCATTGAAAAATGCCTAGAAATGGAGTCTGAACTCCCCTCCTTCATGAGGGACTTTTTTATATATCTTAAAAATGGTGTCGCCATATCTACGCGGCTTGCATACTTGCAGGACATCCTCTTCTTCTGCAGATACCTGGTTTCTGAAACGCAGCTTACTGCCGCCACGGATATAAAAGAAATCAGGATTGAAGAATTCAACAAGATCAAGGCCAGAGATCTTAACCGTTTTCTCGGAGAATATTGTACGCGATATACGATCGAAAAACCTGAATCGGTTATGATTATGGAAAACCATAACCGGGCCCTGGCGCGAAAAAAATCTTCGTTGGCAGTACTCTTTAAGTTTTTATATAGAGATGAAGCGATAAAAGAAAATATTGCCGAAGGCTTAAATCCTATTCATTTACCTAAACCTCAGCCAGATGCGATCAAAAGATTGGAAATTGATGAGGTTGCAAAAATGCTGGATGTAGTTGAGAATGGTACCGGATTCACAGAGAAAGAACTGGTATATTGGGAGAAGACAAAACGGCGAGACAAGGCCATATTGACAGTTTTTGTGACTTACGGATTACGCTTAAAAGAGCTGCAGCAGTTGAATGTTTCATCCTTTAACTTTGGCCGCGGAGACTTTAAGATATATCGAAAAAGAGGAAAGGAAGTCAGTATGCCGCTCAACCAATCGGTAGAAAAAGTAATCAAGGAATATATTTCTTTAGAGAGACCCCCAGAGCAGATGATATCTCAGGAACATAGAGACGCCCTATTTCTTTCTTTGCAGAAAACCAGATTAACGGAAAAAGCCATACGTGAGTTGGTAAAAAAATATACTTCTCTTGCACTGGGAACAAACAAAGAAAATGGCTATAGTCCTCATAAACTGAGAGCTACAGCAGCTACCTCATTAATTCAATATGGTTTTTCCATCTATGATGTACAAAACCTTTTAGATCACGATAATGTTACAACCACACAGCTTTATGCTGCTCACAAAAAGAATGTGAAAAGAGATATCGTCAATAGCTTTGAATGGTTAGATGAATATGACAAAAAAAATAGCCCTAGATAGGGCTATAATTTTTTAAGCAGCGTTTCCTTTGCGATTTGCGGATTGGCCTTTCCTTTTGTTTGCTTCATTACTTGACCCATTAAGAAACCTAGAGCTTGTTCTTTTCCCTGTCGGTAGTCTTCTACTGACTTTGAATTTTCAGTAAGGACTCTTTCGACGATGTTTTCCAGCTCTGCCGTATCTGTAATCTGAACCATACCGCTCTCTTTAACGATCTCCTGAGGTGTCTTACCACTCAAAACCATCTCTTCAAAAACTTGCTTTGCGATTTTACCGCTGATGGTATGATCGTCAATCATCTTGAGCATATCCGCTAAATATAGTGGCTTTAATTTTAAGCTGTCAAAGCAAATCGTATCTTCCTTTAAATATTTCATTAGCTCCACCAGTAACCAATTGGCAATAATCTTGGGTTGTGGATAATAACTTGCAGTTTCTTCAAAGAATAGTGATAATTTTCTATCGTTGATGAGAATATCTGTTTCTACTTCATTAAGCTGATATTCAGATATAAAACGTACCTTCTTTTGCTGTGGCAATTCAGGCAGATGTGCGAGAAGGTTATCAACTTTTTCTTTTGCCATAACGACTCCAGGTAAATCCGGCTCAGGGAAATAACGATAGTCATGAGCGTTTTCTTTACTTCTCATGGATATGGTTCTGCCCTTTGCACTGTCCCATCTTCTCGTTTCTTGAATTACTTTATGGCTTTCATTAAATTCGTATAATTCCAATTGTCTTTTTTCTTCTTTTTGTAATGCTTTCAGCAACTCTTTAAAAGAGTTGATATTTTTTAACTCAACTTTAGCATTCAGCTCTTTTTTTCCAACTTCCCGTAAGGAAATATTTGCATCACAGCGAAGGGAGCCTTGTTCCATTTTACAATCGGATATTTCCAGATATTCCAATACAGATTTTAACTGTCGAAGATACTCAATTGCTTCTTCTGGACTTCTCATGTCCGGTTCTGAAACGATTTCTATCAAGGGAACGCCTACCCTATTATAATCAATAAGAGAACTACTTTCTTCTTCCATATGAAGCAGCTTGCCTGCATCTTCTTCAATATGGATTCTATTAATCCGCACTTTTTTATCATATTTCTCTAAATAGATATGGCCCGTTTTGCATAAAGGCAGATCATATTGCGAAGTTTGGAAGGCTTTTGTCATATCCGGATAAAAATAGTGCTTTCTATCCATTTTACTATATGCAGATATTTCACAATTCAAAGCAGCACCTGCTCTAGCAGCAAACTCAATTACCCTTGTATTCAGTTTTGGAAGGGAGCCGGGCAACCCTAGGCAGACAGGACAGCATTGGGTATTTGGATCAGCGCCAAAGCTTGTAGAGCATCCACAAAAAATCTTAGAGTTTGTTTCTAGTTCAACATGTACCTCTAAACCAATAATTGTTTCATAAGCCATTTCTTATCACCATCCTATATTTGTATTAAGGTGTTAACCGCTTCATATCTCTTGGAAATAATGTAGCCTCGCGGATATTGTCTAGTTCTAAGATCTTCATGGTTAATCGTTCTAATCCGATTGCAAATCCACCATGAGGAGGCATACCATATTTAAAAGTATCTACATAGAAATCAAAATCATCAGGATTTAAACCAAATTTGATCATATTATTTTTTAAGTGAGAATAACTGTGGATTCGCTGGCCTCCAGTAGTGATTTCTAATCCTTTATAGATCAAGTCAAAGCTCTTAGTCAATTCAGGATTCTCATCATCGGGCATTGCATAAACAGGTCTTTTTTTAACGGGATATTTGGTTAAGAAAACAAAATCAGAATTATATTTCTCTTTTACATACTGGGAAATCAGTATTTCACCTTCTGCATCTATATTTCCAACAGGAGATTTCTTATCATACCGGTCTAGTAGAATCTCATGAACTTCTTCCAGCGTCATTTTAGGAATTTCACCGATGTCTTCCAATGTAATATGATACATTTCTAACTCTTCGGCACAGGTTTCTTTGAGATGATCAAACAAGTATTTCATAAATCTATTTTCTAAATTCATCAAATCAAATTCATCTTTAATGAAACCCATTTCCACATCTAAACTGACATATTCGTTAAGATGTCTCCAAGTATTATGCAGTTCTGCACGGTAGGCATGCCCAACTTCAAAAACTCTTTCAAAACCTGCACCGACCATCATCTGCTTGTAAAACTGAGGACTCTGCGCCAAAAATGCTCTTCGATCAAAATATTTGACTGTAAATACCTCAGAACCGCCCTCTGTACCGGAAGAAACCAGTTTGGGTGTGTGAATCTCAGAAAACATTTCACCTTTAAGAAAAGTACGGAAACATTCGGTGATTTCCTCTTGCACTTTAAAGATAGCACGCTTTTTTACATTCCTTAAGCTCAAAGAACGATAGTTCAGATTGGTTTCCAATGCGCTGTTTAAGTCTTCACGATTGATTTCAATGGGCAGTATGTCATATTCAGGTTCGGCGAGAATACTTAAAGCCTCAACTTGTACTTCCAGACCTTTTACAGCTTTATCATTCTTCTGGAGGATGCCGCGCACCTCTAAAGGCGTTTCTATTCTAAGTCCCTCATGGGTTTGATCAGAGATGACCAGCTGAACAAGTCCAGTTTTATCCCGGAGCATTATAAATTTCAGCTTGCCGAAATCTCTAATTTTATGAACCCAGCCTCTAAGTAGAACGGGATTTCCTATTTGCCCGCTCAAATCTTTAACATATGTTCTTTCCATAATTATGCCTCCTTATATCAAAATTTATAATTTGAACCACGCAAAAAAGCCCCATCCCTATAAAACAAGGGACGGGGCTGCCGTGGTGCCACCCTAATTAACGAAAAACGTTCACTCCTTCATGTACAGGTAATAACCGATACACTATCCAAATAACGGGGGAAATCCGTCTAAGCCTACTTTCTGAAAGATTTCGGTTAGAAGCTCAGAGGTGTTCTTCAATATGTGCTCCGTACCGGACTTTCACCATCACCGGCTCGCTAAAACTTTACAGCATATTTACTCTCCTCTTCATAGCAAATAGAATTTATTGTAAATATTATCTCCAGATGTTATTTATCATTATACATATTCATACAAAAATCTGCAAGTACTATTTTGAATTTTTATTCAGAATTATTGAATAGGGATTTTGATGATTTGCCCTGGATAGATATCGGTACTGTCTAATTCATTAAGGATACTGATTTCGTATATGGTTTTTCGCAAATCCTTTCCCTTTGGAGTATATCTTTTAGCTAAATCCCATAAGGTATCTCCTGATTTTATGTACATTTCAAAATAATTTTTTTCTTTTCTTATACTTTCTGCAGAGCTTATTTTCATAAGTAATCCTGTACTTGCAACAAGCAGGAGTATGATGAGTGCAAGACATCTCATGAACCGGAGTTTATTAACAACCAATCTTCTAGGGTTTTCCATATTTATCCGACCTCCAAACATATGTTCTTAATGTTATTATATCAGAACAAACGTTCGGGGTAAATCATTTTATTATAAATTTTTTAGTTTTTTCTAATAACCGAACTGGCGTTTGATATAACCCGTCAATTATGCTATAATGAAAGAAAACCATTGTGAGGTGCGAAACCGTGATCTATGATATGAGTGAACAACAGCAAAAAATATTTGATTACATAAAAAATGAAGTAAACAAAAAGGGATATCCCCCTTCTGTTCGTGAGATTTGTGAAGCGGTGGGATTAAAATCTACCTCTACAGTGCATGGGCATTTAGCAAAACTTGAAAAGCTGGGATATATCCGAAGAGATCCTACGAAACCGAGAGCAATAGAAATATTGGGAGAAACAGATCAATCCATGATCCATCAAAGTGAAGTAGTGCAAATTCCTATCGTTGGAAAAGTTACTGCCGGGCAACCTATATTGGCTGTAGAGAATATTGAGGACTCTTTTCCTGTTCCTCTGGACTTTTTAGACAACAGCGTCCATTTTATGTTGAAGGTAAAGGGCGACAGTATGATCAATTCTGGGATTTTAGATGGGGATTATGTACTGGTAAAACAACAGCCGGTGGCTAAAAACAATGATATTGTTGTTGCTTTGATTGGTGAAGAAGCTACGGTAAAAAGGTTCTATCTAGAAAAAGATCATATCCGATTGCAGCCGGAAAATTCCTTTATGGAACCTATTCGTGTCACCGAGGTTACAATATTGGGATTGGTAAAGGGTGTTTTTAGAAAAATGTAAAGAGCTTGTGGAAAATCCACAAGCTCTTTTATATAGAAGATATCATAAACACAAACAGTCTTGTTCAACCATTCTTTGTAAGGCTTTTAATACACCATATTTAGCATGTTCAAAGGTTAGCCCGCCTTGATAATAAACAATATAGGGTTCTTTTATCGGAGCATCCGCGCTTAACTCGATGGATGAACCTTGTACAAATGCTCCGGCAGCCATGATTACGGGGCAGTCATAACCTGGCATATCCCATGGAACTGGATTTACAAAGGAATCAACAGGTGCTGCAGCCTGTATGCCCTCGCAAAATGCGATTACCGCTTCTTTGCTGCCAAGCTTGATAGACTGAATGATATCACTGCGAGGATCTGTGTAAGCTGGTGACACTGCATAACCCAATTTTTCAAAGAGTCTGGCGCAGAAAATGGAGCCCTTAATAGCCTCTGATACTACGTGGGGTGCTAAGAACAGTCCTTGGAGAATACTTCTGGTCATACCAAAGGTTAAACCACACTCTTTACCAATTCCAGGAGAGGTTAGTCGATAAGAAATGAGTCGTATTAATTCCTTCCTGCCTACAATATAGCCTCCCGTGAGTGCTAATCCTCCACCGGGATTTTTAATTAAGGAACCTGCCATGACATCTACGCCAACCTCAGTAGGTTCTAGAATGTCTAGAAATTCTCCGTAGCAGTTGTCTACCATAATGATGATATTTGGATGCAAAGTCTTTATGCTTTCAACTGCCTGCTTAATATCATCTATGGTTAGGGCTTTTCGCCAGCCATATCCCGTAGATCGCTGGATAAAAATCATCTTCGTGTTAGCGGATATACTATTTATAAGCAAATCAACATTAATTTCTCCTTTTTCAGTTAGTTCAATTTGCTTATAGAGAATGTCGTACTCTTTTAAGGATCCCGTCTGTTCTCCCCTAATTCCAATAACCTCTTCAAGGGTGTCATATGGCTTGCCCGTTGCTGAAATCAGCTCATCACCAGGTCTAAGTATTCCTGTAAGACAAAGGGTTAAGGCATGGGTGCCTGATACAATCGTTGGACGTACAATGGCGTCCTCTGTACGGAACAGGGAGGAATAAACCTTTTCAACAGCCTCTCTGCCAATATCATTATAACCATATCCTGTATTCCAGTTAAAATGTATGTCGCTGATTCTGCAATCCTGTAGAACTTTCAGAACCTTATATTGATTATACTGCTTGCGGTCATCTATAACCTGAAATTGATTTTGGACTTCTTTTTCGACTTGGTCACCCAAATCAATAATGGATTCTTTGATGCCAAAACTATTTTGTAATAAGTCTTTTGTATGTAAATACATGTAGTCAAATCACCCTCCGATATTGAATTCTTTAGTATTGTAACATAAAAGCAGGTATAGTTCAATTTTCTTTACTACACAAGGGGCATTTGCCATATAAATAGGTATCTTCTCGCATTTTCAGCGATCCATAAGTTAAACCCTGCTGAAAACCCTCTCGTGAACCTATTCGCCTGCCAAGGGCATAACCGGTTAAGAAAATTGCCAATATACTGATTAAGACATTTCCAAAAAGCATATAAATCCCCCTACTCGATTCTGTGATGAAAGATTAATTTTTAAATTTACGGCAGCTTGGCAAATATTTTTTATAGACGCTGCTAATAAAGAGAAAACAAAAAGATACGATTACGAATTTTCTCATATCCAACATGATCATTATAATAGATAAAATTACAGAAAAAATTGCGACTTCACCAACACCAAACTTGTTGGCTAAATTATGATGACCCATTCGCTTATCCCATTGGCGATCCATTAGATCATCAATGCACTGTATAAAAAAAATAACTAACAGTGAAGTAAGTATAGAACGGAAAGAAAATATCAAAAGATTTACCATAAGAACAATAAGGCTTTCTTGGAGCGCTGTAAAACCTGTGGGTAGTTTTTGCTGCATATGAAAAAACATACCCAATATATAAGCTGCACTAAACAATGTGACAGCATATATGGTATCAAGCGCTGCAGCAACAGAAAATAAAATTAAACTATAGGGGAGGATTGCATTTTTAAATTCCAGAGAAAGCAATTTTTGAGGCAGTTCTTCATCCATGTAGTCGTCCAGTAGTTTGATAACGATACCAATTAAAAAGGAAGTAAGCAACTGAAAAATTACGCTATAATCTCCGACGGACAAAAGTCCTCACCTCACTAAAGCCTGAACTGGTTTTTGCTGATATTGGAATCACTAAATGTTCAGGGAACTGTTTTTGAAGCTGAACTACAGGACCTTTATTCGGTACCAAGTCCACTTTGTTAGCCAAAATTGCATAACCATCCTTAAGCTGTCCGAATTCGGCTAACTGATAATCCACTTTACTAATTGAATGAGAGGGATGGTCATAAAACATACTGGAGATATCAAACATATGAAGTATAATATCACTCTCTCGAATAGCCGTGAGAGTTTGAGCCATAGCTCTTCTCGTTTCCACATTCATATGAATGCCATCAGTCAACCCGCTGCTGTCAATAACTTGAATCCTCTGCCTTCCCTTACCCATTGGAATATCCGCTTCAAGTACCTGCAGGCATATGGTTTTGTATGGACTGACGGAGGATAACAATTCCTTTGCACGGGAAATGCTATAGCTTGTGTTTTCTATAACCCCATTATGATAAATTAATTGTATATTCACTGTTTCCAAGTGAAGAAATTGGGCAAAGTTCAGCATAAACAGTGTCTTCCCTACGTTAGGTTTCCCTACAATCAGACACTTTTTCATGTATAATCCTCCTCAGTGATATCATCACTATTTAACATCAATAAATTTTCTCTTGAAAAGTCCTCCCCTTTTTGCAGTCTTACAGCCTGCTTACGGATTGCCCTTTCAATAATGTTTCGGACCAATCGGGCATTTCCGCTGTTAATGCCATCCTCGATTCTTTTTTTAGATATAATCTTAGCCAATCTTGCTTTAGAGGAAAGTGAGAGCTTATAATCCCTTTTTTCCACCATTCTTTCGGCTATTAGAATTAACTCTTCCAGGGTATAGTCAGGAAAGTCGATGTGTATGGGAAATCTAGATTTTAAGCCCGGATTAGAACGAAGAAAAGTATCCATTTCATCTTTATAACCAGCCAGAATCAAAACAAGATTATCTTTATAATCCTCCATGCTTTTTACAAGAGCATCGATTGCTTCTTTTCCAAAATCCTTCTCGCCTCCCCTTGCTAGAGAATATGCTTCATCAATGAACATAATTCCACCAATAGATCTTTTTATTTGATCCCTTACCTTAACGGCTGTATGACCAATATATTCTCCGACCAAATCAGCCCGCTCAACTTCAATCAAATGGCCCTTCTCCAGAACCCCCATCTTTTGAAAAATTTTCCCCAAAAGTCTAGCTACTGTTGTTTTTCCCGTACCAGGATTACCTCTGAAAATCATATGTAATACAAGGGAGTCTGCTACCAGTTGTTCCACTCTTCTTTTCTTTTGAATATTGATATATGCTTGTATTTCTTTGACGAGTCCTTTTACATTGTTTAGACCAATTAAACTTTCCAGTTCGGCCAGAATTTCATCAAGGTGCTCCTCTGGTTGTTCTGCTTGAAGCGGCTGTACAGCTTTTCCATTTCGAATAACCGATAATTTTTTTAATGTTTCTTCTGTAGTCAACTTCCCATATTCAAACATATTTAAAATATCCTCGTAGGATCTGCCAATTGGATTTCTTTTCAAATTTATCACCTCGAAAAATGGTTACTATAACATCATATGCAGTTATAGGCAAAATTGTTTCAAAAAAAATAAAAGAGTTGACATGGCAGTCAACTCGGTGGGAATTTTATTCTTCGTCTTGTCGTTTATTGGGTGTAGAAAAGTTAATCGCTCTCATCGGAGTAATGGTGGATACTGCGTGCTTATAGATTAAGTGTTGTTTTCCATCACTGTCCAATACGATGGTATAACTGTCGAAGCCTTTCACAGAACCCTTTAGTTGAAATCCATTAATCAAATATATTGTGATAGGAATGTGTTCCTTTCGTACTTGATTTAAAAAAACATCCTGCAGATTAATTACTGTTTTCATAAATACCCCTCCCAATTCAATTTGGATCTTCTATAAAATATTCTATAATAAGTTTAGTTTTCCTTCAATAAAATTTGTTATGTCATGAAGGAATACTTTTTTTTCTTCATAAGCGCCGACATCGAACCATTGTATTTGATCATACCTTTTAAACCAAGTGATTTGTCGCTTTGCGTACCGCCTTGTATCTCTTTTAATAATTTCAACGGCAGCTTCTAACGAATAGTCTCCCTTTAGATATCGGATAATTTCCTTATAACCCAGCCCCTTCATAGAGATCGCATCCGTATCGAGGCCTGAAGCCATTAAGTTTTTTACCTCTTCAATTAAACCCTGTTGGATCATGAGATCAACCCGAAGATTAATTCGTTCATAAAGCTCCTTTCGGTCACGGATTAAACCAATCATAGCATATTGATATGCAGGGTTCTCAGTAAGAGATTCTTGGAAATCCTTGATTTTTTCGCCTCCTTCATAATAGACCTCTAAGGCACGAATCACTCTTTTTAGATTGTTTGGGTGAATACGTTCAGCTGCTTCCGAGTCTATATTGCGAAGCTTATCATGTATATATTTATTACCATATTTATGCGCTTCTTCTTCCAATTGTTTTCTTAAATTCCAATTCGAAATCGTCGCAGTAAAATCTATGTTGTAAATAATAGAATTGACATATAGTCCTGTACCACCTACAATAATCGGCAATTTACCGGATAAAAGGATTTTTTCAATATATGCCTTCGCTTTTTTCTGATATTGCGCTACAGAGAATTCTTCCCTTGGATCAATTTCGTCCATTAGATAATGGGGAATATGATCTTGCTCTTCAATACTGGGCTTTGCACTGCCAATATCCATATGCTTATAAATCTGCATGGAGTCTGCAGATACGATTTCCCCATCCATTTTTTTTGCGATCTCAATGGAAAGATCCGTCTTTCCTACCCCTGTAGGACCTACGATGATTACCAGCGGTTTTTTCATTCTATGTCTCCCCCTAGGTACGTTTAAATTTCTTTTCGATTTCTTGCTTTGACATGGAGATGATAACCGGCCTTCCATGGGGACAAGTATAAGGATTCTCTAAAGCTGCCAGCTGCTTCATGAGTGCGTGCATCTCGATTTTATGCAGTTTATTGTTTGCTTTTACGGCAGCCTTACAAGCCATAGAAATAATTTTTTCGATTTTTAGATGATAGTCGGAAATTCCAGACTCTGTACTGTAAATTTCTACAATTTCCATGAAGAAATTCTTTGTTTCCGGTTCACCGAATTGAAGAGGAACAGAACGAATTAAAAAAGCACTTCTGCCAAAAGGTTCAACTTCGAAACCCAAATCTTCAAAAACCTTTAAATCATTTTTCAATTTTTCAAATTCTGCCGGTGAAAGCTCTACAATAATGGGCGTTAAGAGCTTTTGCGCATACACCTTTTTTTCCTTATATTGTTTAAGCAATTGTGTATAAAGTATTTTTTCATGCGCAGCATGTTGATCGATTAGATACATCTGAAGGCCGTCATCCCCTACTAAATAGCTCGAGAAGATTTGTCCTACAATTTGAATATTTATCAGATGCGGGTGATAAATAATGTTCTCTACTGTAGGTTTTTCAGGTTCGTCTATGGCTTTGCGCTCATTTCTGTCAAAAGGTATAGTAGGCTTCTTATCTTCTGTCATCTTATTATTTGTAAAATAGACATTTTTATCCTCTCTGCCAAGGGGTTCCTCCCGCACGCTCTCAATATTTTTTTTATTAGAAACAGCAGGAATATCTATGAAGGTTTCCTGTCTCAGTTCCTCTTGATTTTTAGGTGTTAGTTTTATTTCGGGTATAAGTTTTTCTTGGAGCAGGTTCTCTTTGAGTGTGCTAATTAATAGAGATTTAATAAGCTTTTCATTACTAAACTTTATCTCAGTTTTTGCAGGATGGATATTTACATCAATTTCTTCCGGAGGAATTTTCAAATAAAGAAAGCAAATAGGAAATTTGTTGATCGGCAGCAGTGTACGATAAGCTTCATCAATAGCCTCTGTAACGACCTTACTTTTTATAAGCCTGCCATTTACGAAAACAGCCTGTTGCTGACGATTTCCCCGGTACATATCGGTCTTAGAAAAATAAGCTTCTACAAAATAATTATTTTCTGCTTTATGGGCAGTCAGCATATTTTTAGCCAGTTCTTTCCCATAAATACTAGTGATCGTATGAAAAATATTATTCGTTCCAGAAGTTACGAAAACGATACTATTATTATTAATAAGTTTGAAGCCTTTATCTGGATGAGCCAATGCAATTTTACTTACTAAATCAATGATATGGCTAGATTCAGAAGTATTGTTTCTTAAAAATTTAAATCTTGCAGGCGTATTGTAAAATAGGTTTTTTACGATAACTGTTGTGCCAGTAGGGCAGCCGATTTCTTTTTTGAATATAACTTTCCCGCCGTGCAGCTCTAAATGGATACCGGCTGGAGCTTCTTCTGTCTTCGTAATCAGTTCAACCTGCGAAACAGAAGCAATACTGGCCAAGGCTTCTCCTCGGAAGCCTAGTGATAAAGTGCTGCTAAGATCTTCAATTTGTGTAATCTTACTGGTTGCATGTCGCTCAAAAGCAATCTCTACGTCAGAAGAGTATATGCCGGAGCCATTGTCTGAGATGCGTATATATTCTTTTCCGGCATCACGTACTTCTATAACAATCATAGTAGCTAGTGCATCAATAGCATTTTCTACAAGCTCTTTTATAACAGAAGCTGGCCGGTCCACAACTTCACCGGCGGCGATTTTATTAGAAGTAAAAGAATCTAGAAGATGAATTCGGTTATTCATTCAGAAGATCACCTGCAATCCTTTGCCATATTTAAAAGCCTATGCAAGTGATTCATGGCTTCAAGCGGCGTAGTATTTAAAACATCAATTTTCAGCAATTCTGAGACAATTTGGTCCGTATGATAATGAAAGAGATCTAATTGCTCATCTTTTGTTAGTGCGATTTCTGATTCTTTGATATCCTGCCCTTGATTTCGCTTATTGATATCGTTCGCTTCAAGCTGATATAATATTTGCTTCGCACGATTTACGATTTTTTCAGATACACCTGCCAGTTTTGCTACCTGTATGCCATAACTTTGGTCGGCACCGCCACGGATGATTTTACGAAGAAAAATAATATCATCCCCTTTTTCCTTAACGGCTATACAATAATTTTTTACACCCTCTAAAATTCCTTCTAGTTCTGTTAATTCATGATAGTGGGTAGCAAACAGTGTTCTTGCACCTAGGTGCTCAAAGCTGCTGATATATTCTACTACTGCCCAGGCGATGCTCAAACCATCATAGGTGCTGGTACCACGGCCGATTTCATCTAAAAGAATCAGGCTTTTCGGTGTTGCAGCATTAATGATATTTGCCAATTCGCTCATTTCTACCATGAAGGTACTTTGACCCTGAGCTAAATCGTCAGAAGCGCCTACACGTGTAAAGATTCTATCTACAATACCGATCACAGCTGCATCTGCAGGAACGAAACAACCGATTTGTGCCATGAGTACGATGAGTGATACCTGACGCATATAGGTAGATTTACCTGCCATATTTGGTCCTGTTAAAATTGTAAATCTGTTGTCCTTGCAGTCTAAAAGCGTATCGTTAGGGATAAAGTAGCTCTCTGACATCATTTTTTCTACTACCGGGTGCCTGCCATTTTGTATATGGATAAGATGATCCTCGTTTATAACCGGTTTTGTATAATTTTGGCGGTCACTAATATCAGCAAAAGAAATTAAAACGTCCAATATAGCAATGGCCTTTGCTGTTTTTTGGATCATTTCAGTATGGGCACTTACCTTTTCTCGAACCTCGGTAAAAATTTGATATTCTAATTCAGTAATCCGTTCTTCAGCACCTAATATTTTTGATTCTATTTCTTTTAATTCCGGTGTAATATATCTTTCTGCATTTGCCAGAGTTTGTTTTCTAATATAGTGAGAGGGTACCAGACCCAGATTTGATTTCGTTACTTCTATATAGTAACCAAAGACTTTGTTATAGCCTATTTTAAGTGACTTAATGCCTGTTTTCTGTTTTTCCTCAGTTTCAAGATTCACGATCCAAGACTTGCCCTTTGTGATCGCTTCCCTTAGATTGAAGATTTCCGGATGATAAGTTTCTTTTATGATACCTCCATCCTTCAAAGAAATGGGAGGATCATCTACAATCGCATCTTCAATGCATTGAATGACCTCCTGATGCGTATTCATACGGTCATTAATTTCTATTAGTGCATCACAGGAAAAAGAATTCAATAGGATTTTAATTTTGGGAATCATAGATAAGGAGGATTTTAGCCATATTAAATCTCTTCCGTTTGCATTGCCGTAAGATATTCTTCCTACAAGGCGTTCGAGATCATATGTCTCTCTAAGATATTCCTTAAGATCTTCTCGTGTCAGTAAATCCACTTTTAATGCTTCAACAGCATCTAATCTTTGTTGAATATCACGGGATCTGGTCAAAGGCTCCTCAATCCATTGCTTTAATAATCTAGCCCCCATTGCTGTATTGGTTTTATCTAAAACCCATAATAAAGAGCCTTTTCTACTCCGATCTCTCATGGTTTCGGTCAACTCTAGATTCTTTCTTGTAGTCTTATCCAATACCATATAGTCTTCTGTATGGTAATATTGTATTTTGTAGAGATGGTTAATGGATTTTTTATGAGTTTGCTCAAGATAAGTAAGTAAAGCACCTGCAGAGCCTGTACATAAGGAATGGTCTTGAAGTCCCAATCCTTCTAAACTAAGCAAATGAAAATGATTTTTCAAAGTTTTGACACCATAATCTATTTTATAGGCCCAGCTGTCAAATTTCGTAATATATGTCTGACTGCATACTGCACGGATTTCTCTTTCTACCGCAAGATCTTCATAGGAATCTTGGTTGATAATAATTTCTCTTGGATTTATTTTTACAGCTTCATTTAAAAAATTAGAAAAAACATTTTTGCCTGTAAATTCCGTTACGCGCAGATCGCCAGTAGAAATATCTGCATAGGAAATGCCGATACCTTCCTCATGAAATAGCGCTGCCATGATATAATTATTTTCTTTTTCTTTCAGCATTGACGGATCAATCACCGTACCGGGAGTAATGACTTTAATTACTTCCCTTTTCACAATCCCCTTTGCTGCAGAGGGATCTTCTACCTGCTCACAAATTGCTACCTTATATCCCTTATCAATTAGCTTTGAGATATAATTTTCCGCTGCATGATAAGGAACTCCACACATAGGAGCTCTTTCTTCTAAACCGCAATCTCTTCCGGTTAATGCAATTTCAAGTTCTTTGGCAGCTAATACCGCATCCTCAAAGAACATTTCGTAAAAGTCACCTAGTCGAAAGAAAAGAATACAATCTGGGTATTGATCCTTTTGCTCTAAGTATTGTTTCATCATTGGTGTTAGTTGTTCCATACCTTTTCCCCCACTACTGCAGTTTTCTTATCATTATTATAACATAAGGATATGTAATTTTTAAGGATAGAACCAGGAAGATTCCCGGCACTATCCTTAAAGAGTATGATCAATTGCTATACCATTTAAACTAAAAGTTCTGGCCTCGGTAATCTTAACTTGAGCTAATTGTCCAATTAAATCCTTGCTGCCAGAAAGATTTACGAGTTTACTGCTTCTGGTACGCCCCATTAATTTAGAGGCATCATTTTTACTTTCTCCTTCTACTAAAACCTCAACAACAGCATCTTTATAATCCATATTTTTTCTTGCAATAATCTCATTTAAAGTATTTAAAAGCCTGTTAAAACGTTCATGCTTAACGTCTTCAGGTACCTGCTCTGTTAATTTAGCAGCGGGCGTTCCTTCCCGAACAGAATAAAGAAAAGTAAATGCAGAATCATATTCCACTTGTTTAACGAGATCCAATGTTTCTAAAAAATCTTCTTCTGTTTCGCCCGGAAAGCCTACAATGATATCTGTTGTAATAGCAATATTGGGAATGCTGGCCTTTAATTGCGTCACTAGATCTAGATACTGCTCTTTCGTGTAGTGACGGTTCATTTCTTTAAGAATCTTTGTACTGCCGGATTGAACAGGAAGATGAATATGCTCACAGATTTTATCACAATCCCTCATTGCCTCGATCAATCGGGGAGATAGATCCTTTGGATGCGAAGTCATAAATCTTATTCTTTCAAGGCCTTCAGTTTCATTGATCTGAATCAGTAAGTCTGAAAAATCTATCTTATTTTCTAATGTTTTGCCATAAGAATTTACATTTTGCCCCAGTAATGTCACTTCTTTTGTTCCTTGAGCAACCAATTGCTTGATTTCTTCTACAATGTCTTCAGGATTCCTGCTTCTTTCCCTACCTCTGGTATAGGGTACAATACAGTAGGTGCAAAAATTATTACAACCATACATGATATTTACAAAGGCTTTTAGTCCATATTTACGGACTACAGGAATACCCTCTACTACGGTTCCTTCTTCATCCCATACTTCTACGATCATGTGATCAGATTTTTTACAGTTGGCCAACAACTCTGGAAAATTATGCAGATTATGTGTTCCAAAAACCAAGTCCACATGATTATATTTCTTTTTGATCTGATCAACTACATGTGCTTGTTGCATCATACAACCGCAAACAGCAATAATCATATCCGGTCTTTCTTTTTTAAGGGGTTTTAATTGTCCAAGATTTCCATATACTTTTAGCTCTGCATTTTCCCGCACACAGCATGTATTGTAAATAATCAAATCAGCTTCTTCTTGTTCGTTTGTTTCTGTATAGCCCATATTATTAAGCATGCCGGCCAGCTTTTCTGAATCATGTTCATTCATTTGACAGCCATAGGTAATAATCATAGCTTTCTTTTTATTACCCTTTTCGTAATAAAATTCATCATTAATCTGGCGTACCTCGTTTATATAAATCTGCTGCCGAAGTTGTTCTTCGGTAGAGACTTTAACAATTTCACGTTTACTCAAAGCATATTCCTCCTAAAAAACATATTCCTATTAGTATTTTTCCGCAATCTAATCCATATTATATCAGATGTAAGAAAAAAAAGAAGCTGCATGAAGATAATCTAAATAGTTTAACAAAATTTCGCGAAAAAGATTGAATAAGCACTATTGCCTCGAAATAGAATTTGAGGAAGCCAGTATATATTAATACTGGCTTCCTCGAAATTCTTTTATTGTATTTAAATCTGTGATGAGTATACTACCAGAATGTGGTTTTCCTAAATATTTATTAAATTCTTTTTCGATATCCACATGTGAATTGAGGGCAACCAAGTATAAATACCTCTCATCTTTTACATAATGATAAAGAAAGTAATACTTCATATGCATCACTCATTTTTTTTATATTTTTAGAACTAAAAATCAACTTCATAAAAATATGGATCATGAATGATATTCATTTTACCTACACTATTAGCATCTGCGAAAAAGGCGATTCAATGTTAAGTAATAAATAGAAAAAATAGTGTGAAATACAATTTCACCACATAATTTATGATTTTGTGGCATGATAGATGTGTAAATTTTACATAAAATAAAAGTTTAGGGGTAATTTAATGAAATTATCTACTCGAATAGTGAACATGCAAGAGTCGCCAATTAGAAAACTAGTTCCATTTGCAGAAAATGCAAAAAAAAAGGAAAAAAGGTGTATCATCTAAATATCGGACAACCTGATATTGAAACACCTGAAAACTTTATGAATGCTGTTAGAAAATTTGATGACAAAGTATTAAAGTATTCATTTTCACAAGGTATGCCTGAGCTGGTCGATGCGATGATTAAGTATTACAAAAAATATAATATGGCCTTTGAAAAAGATGAGATCCTAATCATGAATGGCGGAAGTGAAGCTTTATTATTTGCACTGATAGCCATTGCAGATGATGGTGATGAAGTGATTGTACCAGAGCCTTTCTACACCAATTATAATGGTTTTGGAAGCGCGGTTGGGGTAAACGTTGTTCCTATCACAACAGAAGCTTCAAAAGGCTTCCATTTACCTGCTAAAGAAGAGATCATAAAAGCAATCAATAGCAAATCAAGGGCTATTCTTTTATCAAATCCTGGAAATCCAACAGGGTTGTTGTTTATACAAAAAAAGAAGTTCAAATGCTTGCAGATATTGCAAAGGAATACAATCTTTATGTAATTGCTGACGAAGTATATAGAGAATTTGTATATGATAACCTAGAATATACAAGCTTTGGAAATATTTCTGAAATTCAAGATCATGTAATCATTGTAGATAGTGTATCCAAAAGATTCAGTGCTTGTGGTGCTAGAATTGGTGCAGTCTTAAGTAAGAATAAGGAATTAATGAAGCAAATATTAAAGCTTTGCCAAGGCAGATTATGCTGCCCAACACTGGAACAAATTGGTGCAGTAGAGCTGTACAACGTATCTGATGACTATTTTAATGCGGTTTTAGTAGAATATCAAAAAAGAAGAGATATTGTATTTGAAGGACTAAGCAGTATACCCGGTGTTATTTGTGAAAGACCAACAGGTGCATTTTATGTAATTGCAAAATTACCAGTTATAAATGCTGAAGAGTTTGTGATTTGGATGTTAAAAGACTTTAGCGTAGACAATGAAACCGTTATGTTAGCTCCTGCTGAAGGTTTTTATGCAACGCCTGGCTTAGGTA